>NZ_LT629756.1:0-955000 GCF_900104975.1 Pseudomonas sp. Z003-0.4C(8344-21)
AGGTTGTCGAGCACGCTCATGTGCGGAAACAGGTGATAACTCTGAAACACCATGCCGATCTGCTGGCGGATTTCGCGCCAGTCGGTGGCCTTGTCGAGCAGCTCGCGCCCGACAAATTTCAGGCTGCCGCTGTGGGCTTGTTCCAGACCGTTGAGGCAGCGCAGCAAGGTGCTTTTGCCGCAGCCGCTGGGGCCGAGGATGACGATGACTTCGCCGCTCTGCACGTGCAGATCGATGCCATCGAGCACCTGCTGTTCGCCATAGAATTTGTTGAAGCCATGAAACTCGATCAGTGCGCTCATGCTTGCGTCCAGCGCCGCTCCAGCACGCGCGAGGCGGCCGACAACGGGTAGCAAATGAAAAAGAAAAACAGAAACAGCGCGCCATAGATCAGCACCGATTCGTAGGTGCGCTCGATGATCTGCTGGCCGACCTTGATCACATCGACGACGCCGATCAGCACTGCCAGCGAGCTGGTTTTGATGATCCGCGTGTAGACGTTGATGGTCGGCGGTGTCATGCGCTTGAGCGCTTGCGGCAGCAGCACGTAGCCGTACAGTTGCGAAACGTTGAGACCGATCGACAGCCCTGCCTCACGCTGGCCGCGTGGTAACGAATGCAACGCACCGCGCGCCACTTCGCCGACCTCGCTGGCGCCCCACAGCGACAGCACCAGCACCGCGCACCAGAAGCTCGGCAGGCTCAAACCGAAGAAAATCGGCAGGCCGAAGAACAGCAGGTACAGCCAGACCAGCACCGGAATCGCCCGGAACAGCTCCAGATACACCCGCAAAATCGCGTTGAGCCACACTACGTTGAGCGTGCGCAGCACCCCGTAGAACACGCCGCCGACCGTGCTGATGGCGATGCTCAGAAACGAGATCGACAGCGTTTGCCCGGCGCCCTTGGCCAATTGCGGCAACGACACCCAAAGCAATTCAAGACCCGAACTGGCCATGCTGGAGCCTCCTTTCCAGACGGCTGAGCAGCAACGACAGCGGCAAAAACAGCAGCACGCAGATCAGCGTCAGCACCGCGAGCATTTCGTAGGTTTTGTAGTAGAGCGCGATGTAGCTCTTGGTGGTGTAGAGGATTTCCGGCACCGCCACTGCCGAGACGATGGTGGTTTCCTTGAGCAGGAAGATGAAATTGGCGAACAGCGACGGCAGGCTGAGAATGCCCGCCTGCGGCAGAATCACGTAGCGCAGCAACTGGCCGTCAGACAGGCCGATCGAACGCCCGGATTCCAGCTGCGCCTGCGGCACGGCATCAACGCCGGCACGCAGCACTTCGGTGAGGTAGGCACCTCCGAGAAAGGTCATGGTGATGATCGCCGCGGTGAAACCGGAGACTTTGATCCCCAGTGCCGGCAAGGCGAAGTAGACGAAGAACAACTGAATCAGCAGCGGCGTGTTGCGCGCCAGCTCTACGTACAGGCCGACCAGTTTGCGCAGGTACGGCGTGTGAAAAACCAGGATCGTCGCGTTGAGCAGCGCCACCAGCAGCGAGGTGCCAATGGCGATCAAACCGACCTGGAGCGTCACGCCGACGGCTTTGAGAAACGCCGGCAGGGTGCTGAGGATAAATGCGTAGTCGAAAGTCATGCCGTGTCCTGACGTCGCTCGGTAAACGACGGTGAAGCAATCCATGGACAGCGGATGGCTGTCCGGCAGGCACTGACTTTATAGGTATAAAAACCAGAATTTAAATACCGTTAAAGCATATAGATATCACTCAAAAAACTATCTTGCCGGTTTGCCGGGAAGGAGTAAGAAGGCTATTTTTCTTTGCGCTGTAGGAAGGATCTTTTTTTCAAGAAAGGCCTCCAAGGACGGACAGCTTTTGGCCAGACTCCCTCGGCCAAATCACAACAAGGAAGATGACATGGACGTAAAAGCACCGCAGCGACTGGATCCGCAGGATATTTTGAAATTGCTGGTGGCGTTGCGCCGGGCGTTGAAGGCGCAAGTGGCCTGAAGATCAAAATCAACAGCACCCTCACCCCAGCCCTCTCCCGGAGGGAGAGGGAGCCGTCCGAAGTGTCTCGCGCTTTACATCGACCTGTTGAATCGAGTCGATTGCAGATTTAACGCAAGTCCTTCAGGTCTGCGGAGATCTGAAGCATCCCCCGATCAGTCCCCTCTCCCTCCGGGAGCGGGCAAGGGTGAGGGGGCTTTTCAAGGCGAACAAAAAAACGCCGATGACCATCACTGGCCATCGGCGTTTTCAGATCAAATCAACGCTCGCATCAGAACGCCGGCAATACCGCGCCGCTGTACTTCTTCTCGATGAACGCTTTGACTTCCGGGCTGGTCAGCGCCTTGGCCAGTTTCTGGATGGCGTCGCTGTTCTTGTTGTCCTCACGGGCAACGAGGAAGTTCACGTAAGGCGAGTCAGCGCCTTCGATCACCAGCGCATCTTTTTGCGGGTTCAGCTTGGCTTCCAGCGCGTAGTTGGTGTTGATCATGTCCAGATCAACTTCTTTCAGCACGCGCGGTAGCAGGGCCGATTCCAGTTCCTTGAACTTGAAGTTGTGCGGGTTCTTGGCAATGTCTTTCGGCGTTGCCAGAGCGTTTTTCGGATCTTTCAGCTCGATCAGGCCAGCCTTCTGCAGCAGGATCAGCGCACGGCCGCTGTTGCTGCCTTCGTTCGGGATGGCGATGGTCGCGCCATCCGGCAGTTCAGCCAGAGTTTTGTACTTGCTCGAGTAGCCACCGAACGGTTCAACGTGCACGCCTTGCACGGTTACCAGGTACTTGGACTTGTCGTCCTTGTATTTGCCCTGGTTGAAGCTGTTCAGGTACGGCAGGGTCTGGAAGTAGTTGGCATCCAGACGCTTCTCGCCCACCTGTACGTTCGGCTGCACGTAGTCGGTGAAGACCTTGATCTCCAGATCCACGCCTTCTTTGGCCAGGGTCGGTTTGATCAGCTCGAGGATTTCAGCATGTGGAACCGGGGTCGCGGCGACCACCAGTTTCTCACCGGCGTTGGCGAAAGAAGCAGTCAAAGCAGCCGCCAATGCGGTAAACAACAGAACCTTTTTCATGCAGTGTCCTTATCGAAAATCACGGACGTCATCGACGACGGCATTTAATACGTGTGCCAGTGAAGTGATATCGCTGGCGTGAGGCGGACAATACCCGGATTTTTTATTCCCGGACAATAACGTTTATTCAGCTTCATATTCCATTTTGTTCATGTTGAAGAAAATGGCTATAACCCGTCGCTCAAGCGAATCAGCAAATCTTTCAAGGCTTTACGTTCCGCCGTGCTGCCGCCGATGTTGATCTGCGCGACCAGCCGTTCGATCTGCAGCTGCGGCCCAGACACCTCGGGCAGGTTCAGGTGCTGCGGCAGAATCTCTTCGCCAGTGCTGACCAGCAGGGCGAAGTGAATGACATTTTCCAGCTCCCGAGTGTTACCCGGCCAGCTGTGCTGTTCGAGCGCATGCTGCGCGGCTTCGCTGATCAAGGGCACCGGAAGATCGAGACGCTGGCTGTAGATACCGAGAAAATACTCGGCCAGCGACAGGATATCGCCGGTTCGCGCCCGCAGTGCCGGCAGTTCGAGCTGGCCCTCGCTGAGATAATGATAGAGCCGCTCGTGGAATTTCCCCGCATCGACGGCTTGGGCCAGATCGATGCTGGTCGCAGCCACCAGCCGCACGTCGACCGGGCTGGGTTGATGTGCGCCGACGCGAGTGACTTCGTGATTCTCCAGCGCGGCGAGCAATTTGACCTGGATCGGCAGCGGCAAATCGCCGATTTCGTCGAGGTACAACGTGCCGCCATTGGCCGAACCGAACCAGCCGGCGCGACTGCTGGCCGAACCGCTGTAGCTGCCGGCTGCGTAGCCGAACAATTCGGCGTCGGCGTACGTCGGGCTGATCGCACCGCAGTTCACCGACACGAACAGCCCGCTGCGATCACTGGCGCGATGGATATGCCGCGCAAGCAGCTCTTTACCGGTGCCAGTCTCGCCACGGATCAATACCGAGATCGCGCGTGGCGCCAGTTGCTCCAGTTCTTCGCGCAGTTGGCGCGAGCGTGGATCGACGAACACCAGCGCTTTGGCGCGAATGCTCAGCGGGCTTTTTTCCGCATCGGGAAAGGTCAGCAATGGCTGACCGAAAGTTTCGACACTCATGGCAGGCTCCCGCCCTGAACCGCCTGGCAGACGGGGCGTTAAAAATGAAAGTCAGGCGCGACGACGGGCGTGATGCTCCAGGCGGTTTTGCAGGCGATACAGATAGGCAAAACCCTGTTCCCAGCGCTGATGCCCGGACTTGACATTGATATGCCCGGCGCCGGCGAGAATCCCCGCTTCCGCGCCCCAGTTGCGCGCCAGCTCAAGGGCACGCGGCGCACTGACCGCAGCGTCGTTGTCGGAGCTGACGACCTGACTCGGGAACGGCAACAGATCCGCGGGAATCGGCGCGAAGTTGCGCAGTGCCGGTGAGCACGCAGGGCGCTCCACATCGGCAGGCGCGACCAGCAACGCACCGCGCACCTGACGCAGGTATTGCAGCGGCGCGGTCGCTGCCCAATGCGCGACGGTAATGCAACCCAGGCTATGGGCGATGAGGATCACCGGCGTGCTGTCGGCGGCAATCGCTTCGGCGAGCGCCGCGACCCAGTCTTCACGGCGTGGCGTCAGCCAATCGGCCTGCTCCACCCGCGCACTGTTCGGCAGGCTGTTCTGCCAGTGGGTCTGCCAATGATCTTCTGGCGATCCTTGCCAGCCCGGCACAATCAGGTAGCGGATTGATTCATTGCGCATGGGAAGCTCTCCTGCGTCGTGTCTGTTCTCGGTTGAGTATAGGGACGGGAGTTATATTCGTTAAGGAATAAGAAGCTATTTGTTAATATCTTAATTGGATATGAGATGTGCGCATGGCTTTAGATCTTTTCCCCCTCACCCCAGCCCTCTCCCGAGGGAGAGGGAGCCGACTTGCGCTGGGTTTGAAGTTGCGTACGACTCGGTATTCCACGTTGGCGTAACTCTCCCATCCACTACGGTCAGTCCCCTCTCCCTTTGGGAGAGGGCTAGGGTGAGGGGCTTTTGTACTCATATTCGAAACAAAAAAAGGGCCGCACCCTGCCAAGGAAACGGCCCCGGAAAACTGTTGAATCTGTCACCGCGCAGTAATCACCGACAATTTAGTAATCCCTGCCCGCTCGATCGACGCCATGGCCCGCGCGACTTCGCCATAATTCACCCCGTCATCGGCCTGCAACTGCACACGCACCTCCGGGTCCTTGGCCTTGGCCGCCTTGAGGTTTAACTCCAGCGACTCCGGCTGAATTTCGTCCTTGTTGATAAACAGCTTGCCGACACCGTCGATGCTCACCACCAGCGGATCCTTCTGCTCGACCGGCGCCACCGCTTCGGTCTTTGGCAGGTTGATCGGAATCGCGTTGGTCAGCAGCGGCGCGGTGACGATAAACACCACCAGCAGCACCAGCATCACGTCCACCAGCGGGGTCACGTTGATCTCGCTGAGCACCTCATCCGTGTCTTGCGTGGAGAAAGCCATATCAGGAGGCCTCCTTCACTTTTGGCGCATTCCCCGGCGCAGAAGCTTTGTGTGCAGTCGGGTGAATCAACACGCGAAACGCGGTCTTCTGCGCCAGGCTGTAGAAGTCGTGGGCGAAGTCGTCCAGGTCCGCCGCGGTCAATTTCAAACGGCGCAAAAAGTAGTTGTAAACCAGCACCGCCGGTACCGCGACGGCGATGCCCACACCGGTCGCGACCAATGCAGCACCGATCGGTCCGGCCACGGTTTCCAGGCTCGCCGAACCCGCCGCGCTGATGCCCTTCAACGCTTCCATGATTCCCCACACCGTGCCGAACAATCCTATGAACGGCGAAGTGCTGCCAATACTCGCGACCACTGCCAGACCGGTTTCCAGCGAACGCCGCTCACGGACGATTTGCTGGCGCAAGGCACGCTCCAGACGATCCTGATGGTTGATCGCCTGGCTCAGGTCATTGGCCTGTGACGTCTCACCAACCTGAATCGCCGCGTAGCCCGCCTGCGCCACACGCGCCGCAGCGCCGGGCTGGGTTTCGCTCAACTCGGCGGCCGCATCAAGACTTGACGCCGCCCAAAAGCGTTTATAAAAACGGCGGTCCTGCGCCTTTAAACGGCCGAACTGCAACGCCTTGAGCAGTGCCAGCCCCCAGGTGGCGACGGAAAAAGCCACCAGCAGCCAGATCACCGCGCTTTCGATGGATTCCAGTGGAGAAGCCAGTAACGTCATGATGTATTCCCTCGTGTAAACGTTTCGCGCGAATTTGATTGCGGTTTAGTGAATCTTGAAATCGATGGGCACGCTGACCCAGCCGTCCTGGGCGACATCGCCCTGCATGGCCGGGACGAAACTCCAGCGTTTCACGGCGTTGAGCGCCGCATCGTCGAGCTGCTGGCGGCCGCTGCTTTTCTGAATCTGGATCTCGCCCGGTTTGCCACTGGCCAACACCTGCACGCGCAGCAACACCGTGCCTTCCCAACCGCGACGCTGCGCCAAGGACGGATATTCCGGCGCCGGGTTTTTCAGGTAAGCGGCGCTGGCCGAGGCCGGTGTGACCGGGGCTGGCGCGGGTGGCGCAGCTGGCGCTGGCGCAGCGACCGGGGCGGCCGGCTTGGGCGGCGCTGGCGGTTGCTCGACGGCTTTAGGCGTCGGTTTGAGTGGCTGCTTGACCACCGGCTTGGGTTTCGGCACGGGCTTGGGCGGTGGCGGCTTTACCGCCAGCTCGTCTTCCACCGGTGGCGGTGGCTCGACCACCGGCGCAGGAGGCGGCGGTGCCACAACCGGCGGCGCGGGCGGTGCCGGGCGTGAGAACTCGATGGTCATCGGTGGAATTTCCGGCGGCACGATTGGCAGCGCGGGGGTCGGATGCTGATTGATCCAGTAGATCACCGCGCCATGCACCACCAACGCCAGCACCGCGAGCAAAACGGTTTCGCGGCGACTCAGAATGCCCCTGGGCGAACGCTGCAAACGCAGTTGCCCCAACGGCACACGGTGCGGCCGGCCGAGGTCGATCAGTTCGCCACTCGGCGTTTGCCGCCACAGCAATTCCCCTGCGCTGGCGGCGGTCTGGACACTGCCCATTGTTTGACTCCCTGCGGTTTTTTGCGGTTCTTGCACAACAGCTGAACAACCGCTTGTTGAATCCCCACAGGCTGCCCCTTGGGAGAATCATTGGTGTTGTCGCTTATCTCCGAAAGTAATCTTTAATGTTATGTATAGGACTTTATGGAATATGGAAAACGATCAATTCCACCAAAGCCTTGCGCCACGCGGGCTGCAGCGAGACGCAAAAAAACGCATGCTTTGCCGGCATTGAAAGTATTCGTTCAGCGCATCGGATTCAGCTGACCCGGTTTCAAAGGACAGGCTCAAAACAGCGTTGTTAGTTTAAAAATTATTTTCATCGAGCAACAAAAAAGGCCGATACACTTTCGCGTACCGGCCTTTTGTTTGATCAGCGGTTATTGTTTGATGAATTCTCCCGCCAGACCTACCACATCACCGTCAAAGTTGGTGCGCGCGCCAACCGCGCGAACTTTTGAATAATTGTGATCTGGCGAAAACAATGTCCATGCCTGATAACCCGAGCCCTCGTTCAAAGCTGCGAAGGTGATGACCGTAGGCTGCCCCGTGCTGTTCTGGAAATGGTAATGGCCATACGCGATGTCGTAGTTCACGCCGTTCTGGCTGAATTTCCCGCTGAATGTGCCGTTGGAATCGTTGCCATCGGTAATTGTCAGCTTGGCGCCCGCGTTGGCGTTTACATAATTGCCATTGATGCTCGACATGATGCGATTTCCTTTATCGTTTAAATGGGTATCTTCCGATGAGAGCAAGTTTCTTTCCTGGAAACTCGCGACACAGATCATGGTTCGACATCGATTGATTGTCCACGGGAGCAACTAACTGAATCGGCATAAACACTATTCAAGAGATGTCTAAGTTATTGCGAAATAACTGTACGCCTATTCCGATTGGTTACGATTAAAAATCATAACGCCCAGTCACCCCAAGCGTACGCGGCGTGCCGAGCAGTCCTTCATAACCACCATTGCCACCCGTCCACAGCGTCGTGTAATAGGTTTTGTCGAAGGCGTTTTTCAGCCACAACGAAACATCCCACTGGCCTTGGTTGAAGTCGCCACGCAAGCCTGTGGAAAAGTTGACCACGGCGTAGCTGGGAATCTGCCCGTAGTCGGAATCCTCAACCGTACCCACGGCTTTGGAGCGGAATGCATAGCTGCCGGTGACGTAGGGTTCGAAGCCGTTATCCAGATTCCATTTGTATTCGCCGTTGGCGTTGCCGATCCATTTCGATGCGCCGACCACTTGATGGCCGCTGAGATCGCAAGAGGCTGGCGCACCCGGCGCCTGGCTGACTTCCGGCGGGCATGGTGCATCTTTGTAGGAGAGGTAGCTGACGTCGTTGTACGAGCCGTTGAAGTTCAGCGTCAGGCCACGCAGCGGCACCACGGTGGTTTCAAATTCGATGCCGCGCGAGCGCACAGAACCGGCGTTGGTCAGGTATTGCACGCGGTTGTCGGCGTCATAGGCATTGGTCTGGTAGGCGTTGACCTGGGTCCAGAACACGTTGGCGTTGAGCTGCAAACGGTGATCCCACAAAGTGCTTTTGAAACCGAGTTCGGCGTTGTTCGCCCGTTCGGTGCCGATCAACAACGAGTCGGCACCCGCAGTTGGCGCGGAGCCGACCGCGAGATTGACGCCGCCGGACTTTTCGCCGTGGGACAACGTCGCGTAGCCAAGCACGTCATCGGTGATGCGATAGCTGAGATTGAGCAGCCCCGAAGGACTCGAACTGTACTGATTCAAGTCACCGGAATCGTAGGCGCCGGCGCG
Source organism: Pseudomonas sp. Z003-0.4C(8344-21) (assembly GCF_900104975.1). Taxonomy (NCBI): domain Bacteria; kingdom Pseudomonadati; phylum Pseudomonadota; class Gammaproteobacteria; order Pseudomonadales; family Pseudomonadaceae; genus Pseudomonas; species Pseudomonas sp. Z003-0.4C(8344-21). The sequence continues at coordinate 8,895 of NZ_LT629756.1, forward strand.
GCCGCGACGCGCATTGGCCGCCGCGCCGGCCACGGCCGCACCGCCAACCGGGGCATCGCGGCTGACCCAGGCATTTTTCTCTTCGTAGGTGCCACGCACCCCGGCGGTGAAATCCAGACGCTCGGTGAGGTGCCAGGTGCCTTGGGCAAACAGGGCAAAACTGTCGGTCTTGATGTGGCCTTTGCCGACGCTGGTGACATTGGCCAGCGCCCCCGCCGGCGTGCCATTCCAGATATCCGCCTGCGGGCCGTAATAGGCGAAGGATTTGTTGTCCAGATCAGAACCGAAATAGTAGGCACCGATCACGTAGTCAAAGAACTCACCCTTGGGCGAGGCCAGGCGAAATTCCTGCGAATACTGTTTGTCTTCCACCGACACTCCGGCGTTGTAACTGGCCGGCACGTTGAGGCCGTCGTCGTTGCGCGGGGTGAAGTTCCAGAAGCGATACGAGCTGACCGACGTCAGGGTGAAATCACTTGGCAAGGTCCAGTTGGCTTCTACCGAAGTACCGCCCTGATGCACGGTGACGTGCTGATCGTTATCCAGATTGACCTTGCGATGTGTGCCGTTGACCAGCGTCGCGCCGGCCGCGTTGGCCCGCGACTGATAGAGGTTGACGCCGTTGATGGTCGGACCGGTGTTGTACAACACGCGGGTGCCGGCGCTGGAATCCTCTTCGTTGTAGTCACCGATCCAGCGCAGGTTGAAATTTTCATTGGGCTTGAACAGCAGTTGCGCGCGAAAGCCCTCACGCGAACCGCCATTCAAATCGTGGCCGTCGTGCTCATTCTTGATGTCGCCGTCGCCGCGCGTGCGATACGCGGAAAAACGCCCCGCGAGTTGATCATTCAGCGGCCCGGAAATGGTGCCCTTGGTCTGGAAATAACCGTCCTCGCCGACCGAGGTTTCAATGCTGCGCTCAGGGGTAAAGGTCGGCGCACGGGTGCTGATATTGATCACCCCGGCGGTGGTGTTTTTACCGAACAGCGTGCCCTGCGGCCCGCGCAAGACTTCGAGCTGTTCGATGTCCATCAAGTCGAACACCGCCATTCCCGGGCGGCCCAGATAAACGTTGTCGATGTACAGGCCGACGCTGCCCTCCAGACCGTCGCTGGCCGGGTTGTTACCGAGGCCGCGTATCGACACGCTGGACTGCCGCGCGTGCATGTAGGCGACGTTGACGCTGGGCACCAGTTGCTGCAGATCCTGAATCCGGTACACCCGTTGCGTTTCCAGATTCTGCCCGCTGACCACGCTCATCGGCGTCGGTACGTCTTGCGAACTTTCCTCGCGACGGCGGGTGGTCACGGTCACGGTTTCCAACTGCGAACTGCTGGCCGAAGCTTTGCCTGCGGGGACTGGCGTCGGGGTTTCGGCTTCGGCGGCATAGCCGTGAGTCCAGCTCGCGCTGCCGGCGAGAAACAGGGCCAGGGGCAGGCGTTTGAGCTGTCGAGGTGATTGGGTTGAAGCGTGTTTCAACGGACTCATGGCGCGGCTCCTGGTCAAAAAACACACAGGCTTCATCAGCGCTGCATATTCCTTTGAGTTATTTATTTATGGATTTACAAATATTTACTGCATAAGAGATTGCCTTTATAAGGAGTCGACCTAATGCATATCCAATGCATTTCCCGGATATTTTTCATGTGAAAAATGCATATCGATCTGCGCCAACTTCGTCACTTCATCGCCCTGGCTGAACAACGCAGCTTCGTAGCTGGCGCGCAGGCGGTGAACCTGTCGCAGTCGGCGTTCAGCCGCAGCATTCAAGCGCTGGAACACAGTGTCGGCTGTCAGTTGGTCGATCGCGGGCGCAAGGAATTGCCGCCGACCAAACAGGGTCAGGTACTGCTCGAACACGCGCGGCGGCTGGTCAGTGGCGCGCAGCAGATGGCGAACGAGATCAGCCAGTTCAACGGCCTTGAAGCTGGGGAATTACGCTTCGGTTGCGGGCCGGCGCCAGCGGCGGGACTGATTCCACGGGCGATTGGCGCCTTCATCGGACGCTACCCGAAAGCGCGGGTGCATTTTCAGGTGGACGACTGGCAGAGCCTGAGCAAGCGACTGTTGAGCGAGGAGTTCGAGTTCTTCGTCGCCGACACCCGGCAGTTCGAAGCGGACCCGAACTACCTGACCCATCGGTTGCGCGCACGCAAATGGCATTTCTGCTGTCGCGCCGGGCATCCGCTGGCGGCGTTTGAACGGATCAGCGCCGAGCAGTTGATGAGTTATCCACTGGCGGTGAGCATTCGCCCGCCGAACCTGCGCAAGGTCATTGTCGACCTCAGCGGCCGGCCGGATTTCACCCCGAGCGTCGAATGTGAGAACAGTGCAAGCCTGCTCAGCGTGGTGCTGCGTTCGGATGCGATCGGAATTGTCGGGGCCTATTCCGACGCGTTGCATCTGGCCAAGGGTGAGCTGGTGTGCCTGAAGATCGAAGGTTTGGCTGACGATCTTGAGGAGTTGTATACCCGCTACGGAATTGTCAGCCGCGCCGGGTATCGGTTATCGCCGCTGGCCAAGGCGATGATCGAGCAGATCAAAGTGATCGATCAGCAGGATGAAGAAGTCTGTTCACTGGAGAATCTTGCGGTCTGATTTACCGCCATCGCTGGCAAGCCAGCTCCCACAGGATTCGCGCCGAGCACAATTCATGTGGACACCCCCAATACCTGTGGGAGCTGGCTTGCCAGCGATGGCGTCAGTGCAGGCACCGATGCATCCGCTGCATGAAACCCATTCCCCAAACGCACTTGCCGAACACCCCCACCGACAGCGAAAACCGTCACCTGTCCCACTGCCCGGTGAACCCCATGCCCACCCCGCCCAACCCCGTGCGCAACGTGCTGTACATCATGTGCGACCAGCTGCGCCGCGATTACCTGTCCTGCTACGGCCATCCGCATCTGCACACGCCGAACATCGATCGCCTCGCTGCGGCCGGCGTACGGTTCAGCCGCGCTTACACCCAGGGCACGATTTGCGGTCCTTCGAGAATGTCGGCCTACACCGGGCGCTATGTCAGCAGCCATCAGGCGGCATGGAACGCGGTGCCGCTGCCGCTGGAGGAATTGACCATCGGCGATTACCTGCGCCCGCACGGCATTCGTACCGCTCTGGTCGGCAAGACTCACGCAACGGCAAACATCGATGCCTTGCAGCGCCTGGCAATCAACCCTGACAGCCAACAGGCCGAGATCCTCAACGAAGTCGGCTTCGAACCTTACATGCGCCATGACGGTATCTATCCCGACGACCCGCTGTTCGACGACAAGCGCGAATCCGCGCCTTATACCCATTACCTGCGCGAACACGGTTTCGACGGCCGCAATCCCTGGCATGACTGGGCCAACGCTGCCGAAGGCGCGAACGGCGAGATCCTCAGTGGCTGGAAAATGCGTCATGCGAATTTGCCAGCACGAATTCCCGAGCAACACTCAGAGACTGTCTACACTACCAATCGAGCCATCGACTTCATCACCGAGCAAGGCGAGAAACCTTGGTGTTTACACCTCTCGTACATCAAACCGCACTGGCCCTACATCGTACCTGGACCATACCACGCCATGTACAGTACGAAATCGATTCTCGAACCGATCCGCGCGACGCCCTCCGAAGCCAGCGAACACCCCGTATACATGGCCTTTCGCCAACATCAGGAAAGTCTCAACTTCTCCCGGGACTCAGTACGATTGACTGTAATCCCTACCTACATGGGCCTGATCAAACAGGTGGATGACCAACTCGGAAGGTTGTTCGATTTTCTGCAGAACAATGGCCGCTGGGACGACACGCTGATCGTGTTCACCAGCGATCACGGCGACTTTCTCGGCGATCACTGGCTGGGCGAGAAGGAGTTTTTGCTCGAACAAGCGGTCGGCGTGCCGCTGATCGTGCGCGACCCGCGCTCGGCGGCGGATGTCACCCGCGGTAAGGTTGATGAGCGACTCGTGGAAACCATCGATGCACTGCCGACATTTCTCGCGGCGCTGGGATTGCCGGGCGCCGAGCATCGGCTTGAAGGGCGCTCGCTGATTCCCCTTCTGCACGGTGAGAATCCCGATTGGCGCCGCTATGCAATCAGCGAATACGACTACGCCTTCCAGGCGCCGGCGCGCGAGCGTTTGGGCCAGCCGATCGACCGTTGCCGCATGACCATGGTGCGCAGCGAGCGCTGGAAATACCTGGCGTACGACGGCTTCCGGCCACAGTTGTTTGATCTGCTGAATGACCCGCATGAACTGCGCGACCTGGGTGATGACCCGGCGTACGCGGCCGTGCACGATGAGCATGCGGGGTATTTGTTCGAATGGCTGCGCGGGTTGAAGCGGCGCACGACGATCAGCCATCAGGAGGTTGATTTGCGCGGACAGCGGTTTCGTTATGGAGAGCCGGAGATAGAGAAGATTGTGCAGATTGGGGTCTGGTAGCGGAAAAGCCCCTCACCCTAGCCCTCTCCCGGAGGGAGAGGGGACTGAATGGGGGATATTTCAGAGGTGCACCGACCTGATCCAGCTTCACCGAATCCATAATCGATAAGGTCTTTCAGGTCGATGCATAACGCGAAACAACTCGGTCGGCTCTCTCTCCCTCTGGGAGAGGGCTGGGCGGGCGGCGTTCCGATGAGGGGCTCTTGATCTTCAATCACGCCCTTTGATGGTCTGGCTACGCTGTCCGTTCACCCCGACCGGCACCTCGCCCTTCAGGGTGACACGACGCACCACCCGATCCTGGGTGCCGTAATCATCAATCGCATAATGCTGCGTCGAGCGGTTGTCCCAGATCGCCACATCACCGGCCTTCCAGCGCCAGCGCACGGTATTTTCCTGACGGATCACATGGCTTTGCAACAGCCCGAACAGGTGCGCCGAGTCCGCCTGCGAGTAACCCTTGATGCGTTTGACGAAATGCCCCAGCAGCAGGCTCTTCTCACCGCTGATCGGATGCACCCGGACGACCGGGTGTTCGGTTTCGTACACCGTCGAGGTGAAGACCTTGCGGTAGCGCTCAAGCTTCTCCGCCGAAACGTCCGGCTTGGCGCTGGCGTAGTCGTATTCATTGCTGTGCACGGCGATCAGCTTGTCGGCCAGTTCACGCAGCTCGATCGGCAAGCCGTTGTACGCCGTGGCGGTGTTGGCCCACAGCGTGTCGCCACCGAATGCCGGGGCCACCACCGAGCGCAGGATCGAGGCTTTCGGGTAGGCATCGACGAAGGTCACGTCAGTGTGCCAGGAGTTGGCGCGCTGACCTTCGGCGCCGTCCAGTTCGAGCAGATAGCGGGTGCCTTCGCGCGACGGCACGGTCGGGTGCGCCACCGGTTCGCCGAGCAAATGCGCGAAGGCTTCCTGACGCTGATCATCAAGCTGAGTCTGTTCGCGGAAGAACACCACCTTGTACTCGACCAGTGCCTGCTGGATGGCTTCGACCGTGGCGGCGTCCAGCTCACCGGACAGGTGCACGCCACGGATCTCGGCGCCGATACGACCGGCCACCGGGTGAATTTCCAGCGCGTGGACAGCGGGTTTTACAGCGAGTGCGGCATTGCTCATGGGTATACCCTCATCGACTGTTTACGGTTGGCGGCAGCGAAACAACGCTCTATCCATATGCTATTTACATCTAACAGATATCAGCATGCTTCATTGACGGAATAAGAGCTTGCATTTAAAACCTCAGGCAACCCTCGTCGCAAATGCCTTCGAGCTATTTTTAGGATGCCGGAAAAGCATATGGACCTTCGCCAGTTGCGCTACTTCATCGCCCTCAACGAACACCGCAGTTTTGTCCGTGCGGCAGACGCAATGGGCATCACGCAACCGGCGTTCAGCCGCAGCATCCAAGGGCTGGAGCAGGAGTTCGGCTGTGTGCTGGTGGACCGCGGCAACAAGGATCTGCGCCCCACCCCCGAAGGCCAGGTGGTGCTGCAGCACGCCCTGAGCCTCCTGCAGGGCGCGGCCCTGCTCAGTGCCGAAGTGACGCAGATGACCAAGCTTGATGCTGGTGAAGTGCACTTCGGTTGCGGCCCGGCGCCAGCGGTGAAACTGGTGCCGGATGCGGTGGCGCAGTTCATTAATGCCCACCCGAAAGTGCGCACCTGTTTCCAGGTGGACAACTGGAAAAAACTCAGCCGAGCGCTGAGCCGCGAGGAGATCGAATTCTTCATCGCCGACATTCGTCATTTCGAGTCCGACCCGAACTTTCAGACCCAGGCGCTGACGCCCAAACGCGGGGTGTTTTTCTGCCGTCCGGGGCATCCGTTGCTGGCCAAGGAAAGCCTGTCGACCAACGACATGTTCGACTATCCGCTGGCGACCACGCTGATCCCGCCGGGGATTCGCAAACTGTTGGCCAACCTCAGCGGTCGCACCGATTTTTCCCCGACCATCGAGACCGAGCATTTCCCGGCGCTGGTCAAAGTGGTGCTGCAATCAAATGCGATCGGCGTGGGCACCGAGGAGGCGTTTGTCGAGGACATCGCCAAGGGTTCGCTGGTGCTGCTGCACTGGCGGAATTTGCCGCAGAACCTGGAGAGCATGAACGCGCGCTGCGGCATCGTCAGCCGCACCGGGTTTCGCCTGTCGCCGGCGGCCAGGGCGATGATCGAGACGCTGGTGGCGGTGGATCGACAGGAACATCGCGTCGCTGTTTAGGGCGCTATCGCGAGCAGGCTCACTCCTACAGGGAAACGCATTCCAAATGTAGGAGTGAGCCTGCTCGCGATGGCGTCGCACCAAACGCTAGAGGATCAGAGCTTGGCCGCCGCCAGTTCAGGCGCCACCCAATCGCTGACCTTGAACGGCTTGCGAATCAACTTCTGCTGCGCCGCCAGGTCCACCGAATCCTGCAGTTTGCCGAGGAACACCGGGTCAAGCGTCGACTGGAACACTTCACTCAAATTCTGATCCTGAAGATCCTGGGTGAGGATCACTGGCGGGTAACTGGCCAGCCCCGACACCAGTTGCACATAAGCGCCCTTGTTGCCGTCTTCGCTCAGCCAGTCAAAAGCTTGCTGCTGCGCCTTGAGCAGTTTCGCCACCACCTCGGGGTGCGCGTCGACAAACTTTGCCGTGCCCAGCAGCACCGCCTGCACACTCCCGGCCCCGCCCAGATCCTTGGTATTGAGCGGCAACTCCGCCAGGCCTTTGGCTTGCAGAGCCGATAGCGCGGAACTGCCCCATGAAGCATCGATCTGCCTGGCCGCCAGTGCTGCGACCGCCGCGTTGAAGTCCAGGTTGATGACCTTCAAATCCTTTTCGCTCAAGCCCTGACTGGCCAGTGCCGCGTCGAAGGAAAGCTGTGTCGCGGTGCCACGGAAGATCGCCACCCGCTTGCCCTTGAGATCCTGCAGGGTCTTGATTCCCGACCCCGGCACTACGCCGAGATACTGCTTGACCCCACGTGCGGTGGCGCTGAGCAGGCGGGTGTCCAGCCCGTTGGACTTGCCGATGATTGCCGCCAGATCGCCCAGATACGCCAGATCGACCTGACCGTTGGCGAACGCTTCATTGATCACCGGCCCTGCGCCTTTGAAAAAGCTCCACTGAATCTTGATGCCTTGTTCAGCAAAGGCCTTTTCGAAGATCTGCTGATCGCGCAGCACATCGACCACGCCGCCGCCACTGTGCTGGGTGCCGGCGCTCAGGTCAGGCACGGCAATGCGGATTTCCTTCAGCTCATCCGCGTGGGCGCTGAACGCCAGCAGGCCAGCCAGCGCAGGAACGGCGAACAGACTGAAAACTCGTTTAAAGGGAAGGTTCATGGGTGCAGCTCCTTGATCACGACTGAGCGTTGAGAAGCCGAAAGTAGGCCGAAGCGACACCTGCGCTTAAATACTATAAATGCACATTTTTATAGCTTTACGACCTAAGTGAACGCGGCTGGGGCTTGCAGCGGTGCATGCATGGGCAGCATCGAAAATATTCTTCGAATGCATTGGATGCACCTGGGCTGGAGGCCTTAAATGGTCTTGCTTATCTCCCGATAGCATTGATTCGCTATTTGTTAGATCAATTTTGCATACGGTCCGTCTGCATCCGACAACGGAGGTCAACCATGGCCCGACACTCCCTGCTCAGCCTGCCGCTGCCGGCGCCACCGCTCAAGCGCGAACCGATCTGGCCAAGCCTCAACCAGCGAGTTTTGCCATGGCTGCTGCCGCTCACTCTGTTCGCGCTGTGGTGGCTAGCCGCACGCAACGCCTGGATGAGCGAGCAGATTTTGCCGGCGCCTTCGCTGGTCTGGAACAGCGCCGTCGAACTGGCGCAAGGCGAGCTCTGGAGCCACCTGTGGATCAGCCTGCAGCGCTTGTTCTGGGGCCTGCTCGCAGGAATTTCAGCAGGCGCCGTACTGGGCGCTGCGCTGGGTTTCAGCCAACGGCTGGAGCGGTTGATCCTGCCGACATTTGCCGGACTGGCGCAGGTGCCGACACTGGCCTGGATTCCCTTGTTCATGGTGTTTTTCGGCATTGGCGAAGTGCTGAAACTGGTGGTGCTGATCAAAGCGATCGTGGTGCCGGTGACCTTGCACACGCTGGTCGGGGTGCGCGATGCGCAACCGAAGCTGCGTGAAGCGGCAGCGGTACTGCGCTTGCCGCCACACCTTTTAATCCGCCGCCTGGTCCTGCCCGCCGCACTGCCCGCGTTCATGGCAGGTGTACGTCTGGCACTGGCCGCCGGGTGGACCTCGCTGCTGGCCGTCGAACTGCTGGCTTCCAGCGAAGGTATCGGCTACCTGATGGTCTGGGCGCGGCAGTTGTTCATGCTCGACATCGTGTTTGTGTGCATCGTGGTCATCGGTTTACTCGGTGTGGCCATGGACCGCGGCATCGGTCTGCTCGATCGCAAACTGGTGCATTGGCCGCATCCAGCGACTGCCGAAATTCGTCGCGGCCCGCGTTACGAAGGCTGGCAACGGCTGCAACCGTGGCTGCTGCCACTGAGCTTGCTGGCGCTGTGGCAATGGGCGACCGAGCAGCAGTGGGTCGACGCCAACATTCTGGTCAGCCCGCTGACGGTTCTGCGCACCGCGTGGGCAGGTCTGCTTGACGGCACGCTGAGCAGAGGCCTGACCCTGAGCCTCGGGCGCACGGTCGGCGGCTTGCTGCTCGGCGGCGGGCTCGGTTTCGCCCTTGGTTTGCTGCTGGGTCTGTCGCGCACCAGCGAACGCTTGCTCGGCCCGACGCTGGCGGCGATCCGGCAAATTGCGATTTTCGCCTGGGTGCCGCTGCTCACCGCGTGGTTCGGCCTCGGTGAGTTGGCCAAGTGGGTATTCGTTGCCCTCGCCGCGTTCTTTCCGTTGTTCATCGCCACGCAACGCAGCGTCGCCAATCTCTCGCCGCAACTCAACGAAGCCGCGCAGGTGCTGCGCCTGAGCCTCGGCCAACGCCTGCGCCGCCTGGTGTTGCCCGGTGCTGCGCCGGGCATATTCGCCGGCCTCAGGCTGAGCCTGATCTACGCTTGGCTCGGCACCATCGGTGCCGAATACTTCATGCCGTCCAACGGCGGCATCGGCAGCCAGATGATCGGCGCACAGCAACTGTTGCGCATGGACCTGATCATGGCCGGCATGCTCTTGGTCGGCCTCACCGGCGCCCTGCTCAACCTGATCGGCCAACGCCTGGAAATTCGCGCGACCCACTGGAGACACGCATGAACGCACCGATTGTAAGCTTCACCCACGTAGGCAAATCCTTCGACGTGGACGGCTTCGAACTGGAAGCCATTCACGAATTCAACCTGGACATCGCCGAGGGCGAATTCGTCGCCATCGTCGGTTCCAGCGGCTGTGGCAAATCGACCTTGCTGCGCTTGCTGGTAGGACTCGATACGCAGTTTCGCGGGCAGATCAGCGTAGATGGCCAGGCCGTCAAGGGCGTCGGCAGCGAACGCGGCATTGTCTTTCAGGAGCACCGTTTGTTTCCCTGGCTGAGCGTCGCCGACAACATCGGTCTGGGCCTGGTCAACGAGCCGCTGAGCGCCGCGCAAAAGCAACAGCGGATCAACGATTTCATCGATCTGGTCGGCCTGCGTGACTTCACCCGCGCCTATCCGCACCAGTTGTCCGGCGGCATGGCCCAGCGTGTGGCGATCGCCCGCGGATTGGTTGCCAGCCCACGGATTCTGCTGCTCGACGAACCCTTCGGCGCCCTCGACGCACTGACCCGCCAGCAGATGCAGGACGAGCTGTTGGCGATCCGCGAACGCGCAAAAATCACCACGATTCTGGTCACCCATGACGTCGAGGAAGCGATCTTCCTCGCTGACCGTGTAGTGGTGATGGAGCCGCGTCCGGGACGGATCAAGCAAGTGGTCGACATTGCCCTGGCGCACCCGCGCCAGCGCAGCAGTTTCGATTTCCATCAATTGCGTGAAGAACTGCTGCACGAGCTGACCAGTGATGACCATTACCAACCGAGCGTGCCGGTGCAGATCCGCGATCTGCCGCTGACGTTCATTGCCTGCTGAACAGGAGTTTCGCGATGCCGCAACGTCCCAACTTTCTGGTGATTCTGGCCGACGATCTAGGCTTCTCCGACATCGGTGCGTTCGGCGGCGAAATCGCCACACCGAACCTCGATGCGCTGGCGAACAACGGCCTGCGCCTGACCGACTTTCACACCGCACCGACCTGCTCGCCGACCCGCTCGATGCTGCTCACCGGCACCGATCCCCACATCGCCGGCATCGGCACCATGGCCGAAGCGCTGACGCCCGAACTGATCGGCAAACCGGGTTACGAAGGCTATCTCAACGACCGCGTGGTGGCGCTGCCGGAATTGCTGCGCGAGGCCGGTTATCAAACCCTGATGAGCGGCAAGTGGCACCTCGGTCTGACGGCCGAGCTGGCGCCGCATGCACGTGGTTTCGAGCGCTCGTTTTCACTCTTGCCGGGGGCGGCCAACCACTATGGTTTCGAGCCGACCTACGATGAGCAAACACCGGGCCTGTTGAAATCCACCCCGGCGCTGTACATCGAAAACGATCAATTCATCGACGAATTGCCCAAGGATTTCTATTCCTCAGATGCCTTCGGCGACAAGTTGCTGCAGTACCTCAAGGAGCGCGACCAGACCCGACCGTTCTTCGCTTACCTGCCATTCTCAGCCCCGCACTGGCCGCTGCAGGCGCCTGCCGACATCGTTGAGAAATACCGCGGCCGCTACGACGCCGGTCCCGAAGTGCTGCGCCTCGAGCGTCTGGAAAAACTCAAGGCCCTCGGCCTGATCGAAGCGGATGTCGAGCCACATCCGCTGATCCAGCTCAGCGCGCAGTGGGACGCGTTGAGCGACGAGCAAAAGCAGATTTCCGCACGAGCCATGGAGGTCTATGCGGCGATGGTCGAGCGCATGGACTGGAACATCGGACGCGTCGTCGATTACCTGCGCCAGCAGGGCCAGCTCGACAATACGTTCATTCTGTTCATGTCCGACAACGGTGCCGAAGGCGCGCTGCTGGAAGCGTTCCCCAAGTTCGGCCCGGAACTGATGACTTACCTGAACCAGCATTACGACAACAGCCTCGATAACATCGGCCGCGCCAACTCCTACGTCTGGTACGGGCCGAACTGGGCGCAGGTGGCGACCGCGCCGTCGCGACTGTTCAAGGCCTTCACCACCGAGGGCGGCATTCGTGTGCCGGCGCTGTTGCACTATCCGCAACTGGCACTCAGAGGACAGATCAGCCACGGCTTCGGCACGGTGATGGACATCACTCCGACGATTCTGGATCTGGCAGGCGTGAGGCATCCGGGCAAACACTGGAAAGGCAAAGCGGTAGCGCCGTTGCGTGGTAAATCGTGGCTGGGCTTTTTGTCCGGCGAGACCGCGCAGGTGCACGACGAGCACACGGTGACGGGTTGGGAATTATTCGGGCGTCGGGCGATTCGGCAAGGGTCGTGGAAAGCGGTCTGGATTCCTGGGCCGGTGGGGCCAGCGACGTGGCAGCTCTATGATTTGCGCAGTGATCCGGGAGAGATTCATGATCTGGCGCTGAGCCAGCCGGGCAAGCTCGCTGAATTGATCGGGCATTGGCAGCGGTATGTGGAGGAGACCGGGGTGATCCTGAGTGCTTCGCCGTTTCAGCCGGATTGATGTGACCTGCACTATCGCCATCGCGAGCAGGCTCGCTCCCACATTTGAAATGCGTTTCCCTGTGGGAGCGAGCCTGCTCGCGATGAGGCCTTGGCAGTCGATCGTTAAGCTTGAGCCGTACGCACCTCTTTCTGCGCAACGGCATCCCGGTGCACAAACCGGTTCGCCCGCCCAAACGTACCGAAATCATTGAACCGCACCCCCATCTCGCGCATCACTTTGTGCGCCACCGGCACGGTCATCTGGCGGATGTAAAAAGGTTCCTTGACCACAAAATGATGAATCCCGTGGCTGCTGCCGAAGTTGAAGCAGAACGCCTGTAACGGCCACAGCCACCTCGGGTTCAGCACCTGACATTGCTGCAGCACATTGCCCGGCTCGACGTCGCCGTAGTAATGCATGTTCGAGCTGATGAAGTGCAGGCAAAACGTGCGCAGCACATTCGGGCCGATGATCACCACGACGGCAATATCAATCACCTGCATCACCGCCAGTGTATTGGCTGACCAGTCGATCGGCGCGCCCAGCAGAGAGGCAACGCCGTTCGCTGCGTGGAAACCCAAAAACACATACCACGCGCCCCAGTGCAGCAGCGCCAGCGGCGCGTAGACCTTGAACACGCGCTTGAGAATGCCGAGCTTGTGCGCCCAGGTTTTGGCCCGCAGCAAGCGGATGAAGGCTGACATCATGTTGTCGCCGACCATCAACAGCCGCGCAAAGCCCCATGGCTCGCCGTTGGTGATGGCGCGCTCTTCCATGTCGGCTTCGGTGCCGGAGACCTTGTGATGATTAAGGTGCAACTGGCGCCGAATCCACGGATTGATCGTGCTCGGCCGCGCCAGCCACACCAGGCCCATCATCAGGTTGTGCGGCACGCGCTGTTTGCGAAAGTACATGCTGTGGATCAGGTCGTGTTCCAGCTCATGGGTCAGCGAGGCAAAAAACGCATTGAGCAACAGGCACGCCCACCACGCCATGTGACCACTGATATACAGCGCTGCCGAGCCGATCATGCCGACCAAAGCAAACGCCAGAATCCCTGCGCCCAACGCGTCCTGATGCTGAAGAATCGGGTAGCGCTCGCGCAGCTCCACACCTTTGGCCAACACCACCTCGCGAATATGCGCTGATCGCTGCGCCGCATTGAGCCGCTGGGGGCTTGCAGAAGTACCGTCCATGCTTCCATCCTCGGGTCTAAGATGTGTCAATCGTGCCTTGCCGGGGCGCCAATCGCGCTAGCCAAGAACGCCAACCTGTTGACCGGACGCGCCAATCAGCATGAAGGAACCGACCTCCCTCGCCAGCTGGACCCGCGCCCTGCGCAAGCAACTCGATGCGCTGGGGCTGGACAGCATCGCCCTGTGCCGACAGGCCGGGCTCGACCCGAGCATGATGGACGATCCTAACGCGCGCTATCCATTGTCCGGCACCACTCGCCTGTGGACGCTCGCGGTGCAGGCCAGCGGTGACCCGGCGCTGGGCTTGCGTGTGTCGCGTTTCGTCAGCCCCACCACCTTCCACGCCCTCGGCTATGCGCTGGTCGCCAGCGGCAGCTTGCGCGAAGTGTTCGAACGCATCGTGCGCTATCACCCGGTGGTCAGCGATGCGCTGGAACTTCAGCTGAGCCGCAGCGACGATCGCTATCAATTCCGTTTGAAAGTCCCTGTGGGCAACCCGGCGCCGGCCTTCGAAGCCATCGACGCCTTCACCGCGATCTACGTGCGCACCTGCCGCAATCGCCTTGGCCGTGATTACGCACCGCTGGCGGTTTATCTGCGCCGCCCTGAACCGACCGATGCGCAGCAATGGCACAAAGTCTTCCGCGCGCCGGTGCATTTCGGCTGCGCGGAGGATCGCCTGGAATTCGCCCTCGCCGACTTCGACAGCCACCTCGACGACGCAAACCCGGAACTGGCCGAACACAACGAAGCGGTGCTAAAGCGCACCCTGGCCCAGTTGCAACCGTTGACCTGGGAGCGCAAGGTGCGCGACGCCATCGAAGAGCAATTGCCCGAAGGCGAACCCAGCGCCGAACGCATCGCCCAGGCCTTGCACCTGAGTTTGCGCAGCCTGCAACGGCATCTGGCCGATGAAGGCTGCCGCTTCGACACCCTGCTCAACGAAAGCCGCGAAAACCTCGCGCTGCTGCACCTGCGCGACCCGCAGTGTTCGTTGAGCGAAGTGAGTTATCTGCTCGGCTTCGCCGACACCAGCAGCTTCAGCCGCGCCTTCAAACGCTGGACCGGGATGACGCCGGGGCAGTTTCGTGATCAGTTGCGCTGATCCGAAATCATCATTGTGTGACCCAGCGCCTTCGCGAACAGGCTCGCACAGGGAAACGCATTCAACTGTAGGAGCGAGCCTGCTCGCGAAGAGGCCGTCAGACCACCACAAATCCCAGCTCAAAAACAGTGCCGTTGGCACCACTACTCACCCGCACCCGCCCCCCATGCAATTGCATGACCGACTGCACGATCGCCAACCCCAACCCACCCGAATCCCCAGGTTCCGCCCGTGAGGGATCGACGCGGTAGAAGCGGTCGAACAGTTTACCCAGATGCTCGGGCGCGATGACGGGGCCGTGGTTGTGCACTTGCAGCCAGCATCGGCCCGGCTCGTCGCGGCGGCGCAGGCTGATAACGGTGCCGGGATCGGCATGGCGCACGGCATTGGCCATCAGGTTGCCGAGCGCCCGTTGCAGCAATTGCTGATCGGCGAGCAGTTCGCCGTGCAGTTGGTTGTCCAGGCGCAGGTCGCGATCGTCTGCCAGGGCTTCGAAGTAATCACACAGTTCATCGCCGACGCTGTGCAGATCCAGCGTTTGCAAATTGAGCGCGCGCTCGGCCTGTTCGGCGCGGGCGAGGAACATCAGGTTCTCGGCCATGCGTTTGAGCCGTTCGAACTCTTCCATGTTCGAGGCCAGTACTTCCTGATATTCCGCCGAGCTGCGCGGATGATTCAACGCCTGGCCGTTGCTCGCCAGCAAGGTGTGCAGCGGCGTGCGGATTTCGTGGGCGAGGTCGGCGGAAAACTGCGACAGGCGCTGCACGCTGTCGTCCAGCCGCGCGAGCATGCCGTTGAGTGCTTGTACCGGCTCGCGCAGTTCTGTCGGTGTGCCCTCGGCGGGCAGGCGTTGATCAAGGCTGCGCAGATCGATGCCGCGCACCGCTGCGCTCAACTGGCGCAACGGTCGCAGGCCACGGCGCAACAGCAACAGGCCAAGAGCAAAAGCGAGCAACGCGCCGAGGCCGACGGAGAGATACAGGCGCAGGCGATAACTGCTCAGCATCTGTTCACGCTCGCTCAGCACCTTGCCGGCGATTACAGTCAGTGGTTCACCGTTCGGACCCTGCGCCTGACCGGACAACAGCGCCACTTCGGCACCGTCGGCGGCCTGCCATGTCAGCACGTCGCGACGTTGCGGCATCTGCTCGCGGGCAATCGCCTTCAAGCTCGGCAACTCGCGCTGGCGCGGGTTGATGGTGATCACGCTGGAGCCATCCGCGCGGCGCACCAGCAGCAGGCTGTCGAGATTGCCGAGCATGTTCTGATACAACCGCGGCCGCGCTTGCAGGGCATCAAGGCTGTCACTGTCGGCGAGCAAGGCGCGCACCTGTTCCAGGCGACCCAGCAGGGCCATGTCGTCACGGAAGGCCAGTTCCGAGGCCAGCGAGCGGTAAAGAAAAACGCCAATCGCGCTCAGCACCAACGCACAGACAATGGCGAAGGCCAAGGCCAGACGCCAGGCGATCGACTTACTCCACATCGTCCGGCGCTTCCAGTTGATAACCGACGCCGCGCACGGTGTGAATCAGTTTAGGCATATACGGATCATCGACCTTCGAGCGCAGCCGGCGCACGGCAACCTCGACCATGTTGGTGTCGCTGTCGAAATTCAGATTCCACACCTGCGAGGCGATCAGCGTGCGCGACAACACTTCGCCCTGGCGGCTGGCGAGCAATTGCAGCAGGGCGAATTCCTTGTTGGTCAGGGCAATGCGCTGACCGCCACGACTGACCCGGCGGCGCAGCACATCGATTTCCAGATCGGCGATCTGGTAAGACTCGGCCTCGCGCATCGGCCCCCGGCGCAGCAAGGTACGCACCCGCGCGAGCAGTTCGGCGAAGGCGAAGGGTTTGAGCAGGTAATCGTCGGCACCCAGTTCGAGACCGCGCACGCGATCTTCAATGGCGTCCTTGGCCGTGAGAAACAACACGGGAGTGGCGCCGCGCTGGCGGATCAGTTGCAGCAATTGCCAGCCGTTGAGACCGGGCAGCATCACGTCGAGGATGATCAGGTCGTATTCCTGCTGCTCGATAAAATAGCGGCCATCGAGGCCATTGAGCGCCACGTCCACGGCAAAACCCGACTCGCCCAGGCCCTTGGCGAGGAAATTCGCAGTCTTGGCCTCGTCTTCTACAACCAGCAAACGCATGGCATACCTCGTTCATTAAGGCACACAGGCTAGGCGTCTTCGGCGGCGTTGCCCATTACAAACTTGTAATTTAACTGACGAGGTTCTGACGAGGACCGGCCGTTAAGGTGACGACCTTCGCTTCTGGAGCTTGTTCATGACCGTCAAATACCTCGTTGCAAGCCTGATGATCGGCCTGAGTGGCGTCGCTGTCGCCAGCCCGGAATTGCCACGCCACGCCGACCTCGATCTGAAAACCGCGCGCTGGCTCGCTGACAAGGCGATGAGCACCTGCACCGGCACAGTCTCGGTGCTCGATCGTGGCGGCAACCTGCTGGTAACCCTGCGCGGCGATGGCATCGGCCCGCACAACACCGCCGCCAGCCAGCGCAAGGCCTACACCGCGCTGTCGACCAGGACGCCGACGCGACTGTTCGCCGAACGCGCCCGCAGCCACCCGGAAACCGCCAACCTCAACACCCTCGACGAATTGCTGTTACTGGGCGGCGGCATTCCGCTGTTCGCCGGCAGCGAATTGGTCGGCGCCATGGGCGTGGCCGGTTCCGGCGGTGGCGAGCAGGACGAGAACTGCGCCGTCACGGCCGCCGACAAGGCCGGCTTGACCATCACCCCTTCCCACTAAGGAGAACCACCATGACCACCCTGCGCATTACCCTCGCCGCCCTTGGCCTGAGCGCTGTTTCGAGCCTGGCGCTGGCCGCCGGCAACCCGTTGAGCGTGCACGTGCTCAACCTGGAAAACGGCCTGCCCTCGCCGGGCATCAACGTCTCGCTGGAAAAGCATGTCGGCGCGGACTGGCAACCGCTGGCGCAAGGTACCACCAACGAACAGGGACGAATCGCCGAATTGTTCCCGGCCAAGCAGCCTTTTGAAGCGGGTGAATACCGCGTGGTGTTCAAGACCGGCGAGTACTACAAGAAGATCAAGCACGACACGTTCTTCCCGGAAATCCCGGTGATTTTCGAAGTGAAGCAGACCGACCAGCATTACCACATCCCGCTGCTGCTCAGCCCGTATGGTTTCTCGACCTATCGCGGTTCGTAATCCCAACGCCAATCCCCCCCTGTAGGAGTGAGCCTGCTCGCGATAGCAATCTGTCAGATGATTCATGTGTGACTGACGTACCGCTATCGCGAGCAGGCTCACTCCTACAGGGGTCGGTGGGAATCTTAGAGTGTGGTCAGCGCACGCAATCGCGTGGCGTCGAGGATCTCGATCTCGCCGTATGCCAGGCCAATGATCCCCTGCCCCTGCAGATCCTTGAGGATCTGGTTGGTGGTCTGCCGCGACAGCGACAGCATCGCGGCCAGTTGCTCCTGCGGCAGTTGCAGCACTCGGCGCGGCGCGTCGAGTTCGCCGTAGCCCTCGGCAATCATCAACAAACGATGGGCCAGCCGCGCCGGGGCCGGCAGCAGGCTGAGCTGCTCCAGACTGATGAAGGCCAGGCGCAGTTTGTGGCTCATCAACAAGGCCAGATGACGCCAGTACTGTGGTTGTTCGTCGAGCAGCTTCAGCAACGTCGTTTGCGGGATGTTCAGCAGCAGACACGGGCCGACAGCGTAAGCGTCGTGTGTGCGCGGCTGGCCATCGAACAGACAGATTTCGCCAAACCAGTGCGGCGCCTCGACCAGACTCAACAACGCCTCCTTGCCCTGCTCGCTCACCGCGCCAATGCGCACGGCGCCATCGAGCACTGCATACAAACCGCACGGCGCATCACCGCGCTGAAACAGGCGCTGTCCCGCCGTCAGCCGCCGCTCGCGGCCCGCCGCCAGCAGACTATCCTGAAAGGATGCCGGCAGATGACTGAACCAGTGCCCGGTCAGCAGCCGTGAACGTATGTGCATAAACCCTCCTGGATTGTCGCCTGCCCGACAGAGCGAACCCGGCTGCCGAGGGATGATGCAATCAATCCCACTGGAGGAACAACAATGAAAAGCCTCGTCGACCATCTCAGCCAATACGCCGCCTACCACCGCGACCCGCGCAACATCGCCAGCCACTTTATCGGCATTCCGCTGATCGTTGTGGCGGTGGCGGTGTTGTTGTCGCGCCCGCAATGGTCGCTGGGCGGTCTGTGGATATCTCCCGCCGTTCTGCTGGCGCTGGCCTCGGCGTGGTTTTACTTGCGACTCGAATTGAAGCTCGGCGTGCTGATGACAGTACTGATGGGGCTGTCGGTCTGGGCCGGGCATGCGCTGGCGCAGCAGAGCACCATGGTCTGGCTGAGCAGCGGTCTGGCAATGTTCGTGATCGGTTGGGTGATCCAGTTTGTCGGGCATCACTATGAAGGGCGCAAACCGGCGTTTGTCGACGACATCAGCGGGCTGATTGTCGGGCCGCTGTTTGTGGTCGCCGAGCTGGCGTTTTTGCTCGGGCTGCGGCATGAACTGAAAGCGCAGATCGAGGCGCGGACGGGAGGGGTGCGGGTCAATCCGAATCGTGCGGCTGTTTAGGCCGCAATCGCCAGCAGGCTGGCTCCCACAGGGGACTTTTGGTAATCACAAATCCAGTTTGCGAGCCAGCCTGCTGGCGATGCTGTTGCTTTAGAGGTTGGCGACCTTCTGCCAGACCTTCGGTTTGAAGAACAGCGTTTCGCCCTTTGCCAGGCCGATCAGGCTGTCGTGATCCTTGACCACTTCGGCCTCGATCAGATCGCTCTGCCCCTCAACCTTCAACGTCACCCGTGTGGTCGCGCCTAACGGCCGAATGTCGCGTACTTCAGCGGCATGGTGATCCTCCAGCTCATGTTGGGACAACGACACTTCGTGCGGGCGGAACAGCACATGGTTGTCGTCGCTGAGCAGCAAGCGATTAGAATCGCCGAGGAAGTGATATACGAAATCGCTGGCCGGGTTTTCGTAGACGTCGCCCGGTGAGCCGATCTGCTCGATCACGCCCTTGTTCATCACCACGATACGATCGGCGACTTCCATCGCTTCTTCCTGGTCGTGGGTCACGAATACCGAGGTCAGGTTGATGTCCTCGTGCAGGCGCGCCAGCCAGCGGCGCAGCTCTTTGCGCACCTTGGCATCGAGGGCGCCGAACGGCTCGTCGAGCAGCAGCACTTTCGGCTCCACCGCCAAGGCACGGGCGAGTGCGATGCGCTGGCGCTGACCACCGGACAACTGCTCCGGGTAACGATCCGACAGCCAGTCCAGCTGCACCATGTTCAGCAGTTCATGAACCTTGGCCGCAATCTGGCTTTCGCTCGGGCGCTGGCTTTTCGGTTTCATGCGCAGGCCGAACGCGACGTTGTCGAACACCGTCATGTGCCGGAACAACGCATAGTGCTGAAACACGAAACCGACGTTGCGATCACGCACGTCGTGGCCGGAGACGTCTTCACCGTGGAAAACGATGTTGCCCTGATCCGGGGTTTCCAGACCGGCAATAATCCGCAGCAGAGTAGTTTTGCCACAGCCCGACGGACCCAGCAGCGCCACCAGCTCGCCGCTCTGGATGTCCAGGCTGATGTTGTCCAGCGCCTTGAACGCGTTGAAGTTCTTGCTGACGTTACGCACTTCGATCGACATGAATTATTCCTCCGCGGCGCTGGCGCGCAGGCGGTTGATACGGTTTTCGCTCCACTGCTTGAGCAGCAGGATGAAGAGCGCCAGGATCAGCAACAGGCTCGCCACGGCGAACGCGGCCACGTGGTTGTATTCGTTGTAGAGGATCTCGACGTGCAGCGGCAAGGTGTTGGTCACCCCGCGAATGTGCCCGGAGACCACCGACACCGCACCGAACTCACCCATGGCGCGCGCGGTACACAGCACCACGCCATAGATCAGGCCCCATTTGATGTTGGGCACGGTGACGTGCCAGAACATCTGCCAGCCATTGGCGCCAAGCAGTCGCGCAGCTTCTTCCTCCTGGGTGCCTTGTTCCTGCATCAGCGGAATCAGCTCACGCGCCACGAATGGCACGGTGACAAAAATCGTCGCCAGCACGATGCCCGGCAGGGCGAAGACGATCTGGACATCGTGATCCTGCAGCCACGGCCCGAACAGGCCCTGCGCGCCGAACATCAGCACGTAGACCAGGCCAGCGATCACTGGCGACACGGAAAATGGCAAGTCGATCAGCGTCACCAGCATGCTCTTGCCGCGGAACGAGTATTTGCTCACGCACCACGCCGCGCTGACGCCGAACACAAGGTTCAGCGGCACCGAAATCAGCACGGCGAACACCGTGAGTTTCAGCGCCGACAGCGCATCCGGCTCGAAGATCGCCGTGAAGAACGCGCCGAGGCCGTTCTTCAATCCCTGCGATACGACGATGAACAACGGCAACAGCAGAAACAGGAAAAAGATCAGCCAGCCAAGACCGATCAGGACTCTGCGCGAGGTGGCACTGCCACGCCGCGCAGCGTTGGCCGCCGAGGCGGCCGCAATAGACGATTGGGACATGTGCGCGCCTCCTTATGGGGTTTCGATGCGCCGCTGCAGCAAATTGATCAGCAGCAACAGGACAAAGGAAACCACTAGCATCAACACGCCGATGGCCGTGGCGCCGGTGTAATCGTACTGGTCGAGCTTGACCATGATCAGCAGCGGCAGGATTTCGGTTTTCATCGGCATGTTGCCGGCGATGAAAATCACCGAACCGTACTCGCCAACGCCACGGGCAAACGCCAAGGCAAAACCGGTCAGCCATGCGGGCAGCAGCGCCGGTACGAGGATATGGCGAAACACCTGGATCGGCTTGGCCCCGAGGCACGCGGCGGCTTCTTCAACTTCGCGAGGAATGTCGGCCAGCACCGGTTGCACTGTGCGCACCACGAACGGCAGAGTCACAAAGGTCAGCGCCAGGGTGATACCCAGCGGCGTGTAGGCGATCTTGAAACCCAGGTCAGTGGCGAACTGCCCGACCAGGCCGGTCGGGGCGTACAGCGCGGTCAGTGCGATACCGGCCACGGCTGTGGGTAGCGCGAACGGCAGATCAATCATCGCATCGATCACCTTGCGCCCGGGAAAGGTGTAGCGCACCAGCACCCAGGCCAGCAATGTGCCGATGATGCCGTTGATGATCGCCGCGCACAGCGCGGTGCCGAAGCTCAGCTTCAACGCCGCCAGCACCCGCGGTGCGGAAATGATTGCCCAGAACTGCTCCCAGGTCAGCTGAGCGGCGTGGACGAACATCGCCGCCAGCGGGATAAGCACAATCAGACTGAGGTACACCAAGGTGTAGCCCAGCGTCAGCCCGAAGCCGGGTATGACGGGGGAGATACGACGCGACATAAAAGTCCCTGGTTAAAAAGCATTCCGCTGAACGCATCAATGTGGGAGCGAGCTTGCTCGCGAAGAGGGAGTATCAGTCAACTCTACGTCGTCTGACACTGCGCTTTCGCGAGCAAGCTCGCTCCCACATTTTCCGCGCGTGGCTTCAGGCTTGATGTGTGGCTGAAGTCAGGTTACTGCGCCTGATAAATCTGGTCGAATACGCCGCCATCGTTGAAGAATTTTGGCTGCGCGGATTTCCAGCCGCCGAAGTCCTTGTCGATGGTCACCAGTTCCAGTTTCGGGAACTGCTGGGCGTACTTGGCGGCGATGTCCTTGTCACGCGGACGGTAGAAATTCTTCGCCGCAATCTCTTGGCCGGCCGGGCTGTACAGGTGCTTGAGATAGGCTTCGGCGATCTGCGCGTTGCCCTTTTTCTCGGCATTTTTGTCGACCACGGCCACTGGCGGCTCGGCGAGGATCGATAGCGAAGGCACGACGATGTCGAACTTGTCGGCGCCGCCGTCTTCTTTCAGCGCCAGGAACGCTTCGTTTTCCCAGGCCAGCAGCACGTCACCCTGTCCGTTGTTGACGAAAGTGATGGTCGAACCGCGTGCGCCAGTGTCGAGAATCGGCACATGCTTGAACAGGGTTTGTACGTATTCCTTGGCCTTGGCTTCGTCACCGCCGTTGGCTTTCAGACCGTAGGCCCAGGCCGCAAGGAAATTCCAGCGCGCACCGCCGGAGGTTTTCGGGTTGGGGGTGATCACCGAGACGTCGTTCTTGACCAGATCGCCCCAGTCCTTGATGCCTTTCGGGTTGCCCTTGCGCACCAGGAAGACGATGGTCGAGGTGTATGGCGTGCTCGCTTCCGGCAGACGCTTCTGCCAGTCGGCCGGCAGGCTCTTGCCGAGCTTGGCCACTTCGTCGATGTCGCCGGCCAGGGCCAGGGTCACGACGTCGGCGCGCAGACCGTCGATCACCGCACGCGCCTGCTTGCCAGAGCCGCCGTGGGATTGCTGGATTTTCACGGTATCGCCGGCATGGTCCTTCTGCCAGAACTTGATGAATTCGGCGTTGTAGTCCTGATACAGCTCGCGGGTCGGGTCATACGAGACGTTGAGCAGTTCGTAATCCTTGGCAACCGCGGAACCGGCAAACACGGCACTGGCCAGCGCGGCCAAAGCGTAACGGCGAATCGACGACATGGTGAAAGCTCCTGAAATTCCTGGTGGTGACTTTTTTTTCTTATGGAATGCGTAATCGGCTGCCGGTCAAAGATCGCTGCCTGCGCCAGCTCTTGTCTGAAGCTCCCCGCAGGAGCTGGCGCAGGCTGCAATCTTCAGCCCGGTTGCTTGCCGGGTTGCTGCAAGCGGAATTTCTCTTTGCGTTCGATCTGCACGACCTGGGCGTTGTGCACAGTGATTTCCACCGCGCCAAAACGCAGATCGCGCAGGGCGCTCTGGATTTCACGCAAGATCGTGCTTTCGTCCTGACCGTCAACGCTGCGAAGGGATGCGCTCATGGTGCTGCTCCTTTGAAGGGGATATGCCTGGCAGTGGGCGGCACTGCGTTCGGCGTGGGAGCAATATAAGAGAGAGAGAGATATTCTTAAAAAGACTATTTAAGAATGTTTATATAACCAGAAAACCGCTCTTCCCACGTATCCCACAGGAACGCCCCCAGCGGCGCTTCGCGCTGAGATTCCAAGAGCCTTTGCGACGGGTATGGGTTAGCGCGTCAGCCAATCAACGGCGCGTGCGCCCAATCAATCTCCTGCGCCGGGCTCGGCCGGCCAAACCAGTAGCCCTGCCCCAGATCGCATGCCTGTTCGAGCAGGAATTTCGCCTGCTCAACCTGCTCGATGCCCTCGGCGTGCACCTGCATGCCCATGCTGCGGGCCAGCGCGATGATCACCCGGACAATCGCGACGTCATCGTCATCCCACGGCAAACCGGCGACGAAGCCTTGATCGATCTTGAGTTTCTGTACCGGCAGACGCTTGAGCCGCAACAGCGATGAATAGCCGGTGCCAAAGTCATCGATCGCCAGGCGGATACCCAGCTCACGCAAACGATGCATCTGCTCCAGCGCGACTTCCGGGTCGTCCATGACCGCGCTTTCGGTTACTTCCAGCTCCAGATACGCCGGCTCAAGGCCAGTGTCGTGCAGCACCTGCGCCACCTGCTCATAGAGTTCGCGCCGGGCGAACAGTCGCGACGACACATTCACCGCGACAAACGACAGCACCACGCCGGCCTGCTGCCATTGGCACATTTGCCGGCAAGCCTGCTGCATGACCCACGCATCGATGTCGGCAATCAGCCCGGTACGCTCGGCAATCGGGATGAACTCCGCCGGCGAGACCAGACCGCGTTGCGGATGCTGCCAGCGCACCAAGGCCTCGACGCCGATCAGCCGACTGCTGTGCAGGTCATGCACCGGTTGGTAATAAACCCGCAGTTCCTGCTGCGCCAGCGCGCGGCGCAATTCAAAGGCGAGTTCCACGCGTTGCTGGGCGTGGGCGGTGAGTTCCTCGGTGTACAAGGCGTACCCGTTGCGCCCGCTGTTTTTGGCCTTGAACAAAGCGGCATCGGCATTGCGCAGCAGTTGCTCGGCGCTCAAGGCATCGCTGGGGAACAGGCTGATGCCGATGCTGGCATTGATCAACAACTCGTGGCCATCAACGCGAAACGTGTCCTTGAACGCGTCGAGCATGCGTTGCGCCAGCGCCGCGGCCTGCACCGGCTGTGGACAACTTTCGGCGAGCACGGCGAACTCGTCGCCGCCCAGCCGCGCGAGGGTGATGCCGGGACCGAACAACCCCTGCAAACGCGCCGCCACGGCCTTGAGCAAGCGATCACCCACGTTATGGCCAAGGCTGTCATTGATCATTTTGAAGTGATCGAGATCGAGCATCAGCAGCGCGCAGCCGCGCTTGTGGATTTGCGCCGAGGCCAGCGCCTGCTCGGTGCGGTCGCTGAACAGCAGGCGATTGGGTAGATCGGTCAGCGGATCATGGTGCGCGAGGTGTTTGAGTTCGTCCTCGGAATGCTTGATCGCACTGATGTCGGAAAACACCGCGACGTAATGGCTGAGCCGGCCATGATCATCGTGAATCACGCGGATGGTTTGCCACTGTGGATAAATCTCGCCGCTCTTGCGCCGGTTCCAGATCTCCCCGCTCCATTCTCCCTGCGCCTGCAACGTGGCGAACATGGCCTGATAGAAACCCGGCGGATGATGGCCAGACTTGAACAGACTCGGCTGCTGACCGATGACTTCTTCGCGCTGATAACCGGTGATCGCCATGAACGCACGATTGACGTGGACGATCAGGCCCTGATGATTGGTGACCAGCACGCCTTCGCGAGTGCAGTCGAACACCGCTGCCGCCTGACGCAAACGCTCGCGATCGGCGTGACGCTCGCGCAACCGTGCGCCGATGCCGAGAAACCCGTACAGGCGCGCCCGCGCCAGAAAGATCAACCCGGCACTCACCGCGGCAAAAAGGTAACCGTTGATCAGTTGCCATCGGGCAAGATCGACGGGATCATCGAAGAAATTGTTTAATAAATGATCAGTACCTTGCAGCCAGATGGCGGCAAGCACGAGATAGAGCAGCGCTGCACGCAAGGCATCGCGGTGAGTGGCAGGCATTCGGCTGTCCATGTCCCTACAAAAAGGTTGGAATTATAGGTCAAGAAACATCCAGCGACGCTTTCCTTGAAGGGCGGCTGGTTTTATCCGTGTGCTTGGTGATAATGCAACGGCTGTTTTTATCTTTATCGAGGGCCCTATAGCCTATGTGGTACGAAGGTTTTCTTGGCTTGTCGGCCTGGTCGCTGGTCGCGGTCACCCTGCTGATGACCCATGTGACGATTGTTGCCGTCACGGTCTATCTGCACCGTTATTCAGCGCATCGCTCGCTGGAGCTGAATGCCGGTCTGAAACACTTTTTCCGCTTCTGGCTGTGGCTGACCACGGCACAGAACACCCGCGAGTGGACGGCCATCCACCGCAAACACCACGCCAAATGCGAAACCGAAGATGACCCGCACAGTCCGGTGATCAAAGGCCTGTCCACGGTGCTGCGCACCGGTGCCGAGCTGTACCGCGCCGAAGCGCAGAACCCGGAAACCCTGCGCATCTACGGCAAGAACTGCCCGGAAGACTGGATCGAGCGCAATCTCTACAGTCGTTTCCCGCTGCTGGGCGTGGCAATCATGGGCGTTATCGACCTGCTGCTGTTCGGCACCATCGGCATCACCATCTGGGCGATCCAGATGATGTGGATCCCGGTGTGGGCTGCCGGCGTGATCAACGGTCTGGGCCACGCTGTCGGCTATCGCAACTTCGAATGCCGCGACGCGGCGACCAATCTGGTGCCTTGGGGCATCCTGATCGGCGGCGAAGAACTGCACAACAACCATCACACCTATCCCAATTCGGCCAAGCTGTCGGTGAAGAAGTGGGAATTCGACCTCGGCTGGGCGTGGATCAAGGTCTTCAGCTTCCTCGGTCTGGCCAGGGTTCAGCGAGTTGCGCCGATCGCACATCGGGTCGAAGGCAAAGGCAGCCTGGACATGGACACCGCCATGGCGATCCTCAACAACCGCTTCCAGATCATGGCCCAGTACCGCAAGCTGGTGATCGGTCCGCTGGTCAAGCAGGAGCTGGCCAAGGTCGATCATTCGGTGCGCCACCAGTTCCACCGCGCCAAGCGCCTGCTGTCGCGCGAAACCAGCCTGCTGGAAGACCGTCATCACCTGCGCATCCAGACCATGCTCGAGCACAGCCAGGCGTTGAAAGTCATTTACGAAAAGCGTCTGGCCCTGCAACAGATCTGGGTCAAGACCAGTTCCAATGGCCACGACATGCTCGCCGCCATCAAGGACTGGATTCACGAGGCCGAGGCCAGCGGCATTCAGTCCCTGCGTGAATTCGCCGACCAGTTGAAAACCTACTCGCTGCGTCCTGCAGCAGTCTGAGACCGTTGATCGGTGCACTCGCCCAGGCGAGTGCACCGTTTTGAACTTCGCCGAAAATCTCCTATCTCAAAGACACTTCGCCACCCCGGCGGGCTGTAATGTGGCCGCTGTCGAAATCGCGGCACGCCCTTTGAGATCTGTGCCGATGGTCAACAACAATCCAAAAGACTCATCCGTCCCGCAGTGGCCCGAGGCCGCGCAAACCCTGATGGCGCTGATGCATGCGCAAGGCGAGGTTGCACGCCTGAGCGAGCGCGAACAGTTGTTCAGTTCCTTGCTGGTCAGCGTCAACGCTGTGCTCTGGGCATTCAACTGGGAAACCCGTCAGGTGCTGTACGTCAGCCCCGCCTATGAACGGATTTTCGGTCGCTCCGCCGGGCTGCTGCTCGGTGACTACAACCAGTGGCGTGACAGCATCTACCCCGATGATCTGGACTACGCCGAGCGCAGCCTCGCCGAAGTGCTGCACAAGGGCGCGGTGGAAGACCGCGAGTACCGGATCATCGCCGCCGACGGCCAGGTGCGCTGGCTCAGCGACAAATGCTTCATCAATCGGCAGGACGATCCGGACCAACCGGTGATCATCGTCGGCATCGCCGAAGACATCACCGACAAGAAGCACATGGAAACCGAGCTGCAACGCCTGGCGACCACCGACGTGCTGACGCAAAGCAGTAACCGCCGACACTTCTTCGAGTGCGCCAACCGCGAATTCGAAGAAGCACGCCTGCGCGGTACGCCGATGGCGTTTCTGCTGCTGGATATCGATGACTTCAAAGCGATCAACGACAGCTACGGCCACCCGGAAGGCGACACCGTGCTGCAACGGATTGCCGAGTGCGGACGCAGTTCATTGCGCCGTGGCGATCTGTTCGGGCGAATTGGTGGTGAGGAATTTGCTGCAGTGTTCCCCGGATGTGCACCAGAAATGGCCATGCAAGTGGCGGAACGCTTGCAGCAGGAAATTCAGCGTTTACGGTTCAGCCATGACGGCCAGACGTTCAGCATCACCGTGAGCCAAGGGCTGACCAGCCTGACCGATGACGACAAAAGCCTCGACAACCTGTTCGCCCGGGCAGATGCGGCGATGTATGAAGCCAAGCGCCAAGGCAAGAACCGCATCATCTCTGCCTGACCCGGTATCATATTCAACACATTCCCCTGTAGGAGTGAGCCTGCTCGCGATCGCGGAGTGTCAGACGAAACTTTAATAACTGACATTCCGAGATCGCGAGCAGGCTCACTCCTGCATTGGGATTTGTGCGCTCCGGTTATTTGCGCATCCGCATCAGCTCCGGCAATCCAATCTTCAGCAACCGCGCCGTGCGGCTCTTCGCCAGTTCTTCGACGCCCTCGTGCTCGGTCAGCCGCGCCATCTGCGCCGCCATGTTCATCACCAGCGCCTCACGGGAATACACCCCGCCACCGAGCTGATAGGCCGAGGCAATCAGTTCGCGCAGTTCCAGCGGCAGACGCCAGCGCGTGCGCAACGCAGAACCATACGCCGCACCAAACTGCGCCAGCGCCTCGCCGACTTCCTCCTGCTCGTCCAGCGCCCCGCCCGCCTGTTGCCACTCCTGCAGACAACGCAACAGCGCCAGATCGCCGAGGCGGTGAAGCATGCCGGCGCAATAGCAGCGCTCCTGATCCAGATCGAGCAACCGCGCCAGGGTGCGCGCATATTCGGCGGTGTGCAGTGACAAGCCCCAATAACGCTCGGCGTAGTCCGCCAGACACGGATCGCTGAGCCGGGCACTGCGCTTGAGCGCCAGCCCAAGGATAAGATTCATGCTCTGCCCGGTGCCCAGCCGATGCAGAGCTTGCGCCAGTGTCTGCACCGGCGCGCCATGGTGCTGCGCCGCGCTGTTGGCCGCGGCGATCAGTACCGCCGTGATCTGCGGGTCGGTGCGAATCTCTTCTTCGAGCAGCTTCAGGTCGAGGCCATCGGGATTGAGGCTGCGCTTCACCGCCAGTTGCACATCGGTCATCAACGGCGCGCCGTCGGTTTGCTCACGGCGCCGCTCAAGAAAAACCGAGAGGGTCATGCCCGGCGCCAGGGCCGGCACTTCACAGAACACCTCCTGCCCGGCGTTGAGCAGCAAGCCCTGCAGACGCTCGGTCAGGCCCTCCATGTTCAATGGTTTGGTCAGATACGCCGTCGGTGCCAGCGGGATGGCTTCGCGCACGCTGGCACTGTCGTTGCGGCTGCTCATCAAAATGAATGGCAGCGGCGGGTTGCGCTTGCGCTGACGAACGCTGCGCAGCACGTTCAAACCATCGACGCCGGGCAGTTCCCAATCGACGATGGCCAGGTCATAGGGAATTTCGGTGAGCATCGACAGCGCTTGCTGACCATCGGCACACAGATCCAGCCGCGCATCGCAACGCACGTTCAGCAGCACTTGTTTGAGCAGATCGCGGGACCACGGATCGGCCTCGGCAATCAACACGCGCGGTACGGCGGGTAATTCAACGGCAATCATGCACGCACTCCCTGGCAATGCCTTGAACCTTAGCCAATGCCGGGCAATCGAGACAGCGCTAAACGCCGATATGTTTGCGCCGGCATGAAAAAACCCGCCGAAGCGGGTTTTTTGTCGAGCCGATCACAGAATGCCGGGGCTTACAGCTCCGAGAAGCACTCTTCGATGATCGCCAGACCTTTGTCCAGTTGCTCGTCCGGCGAGGTCAGCGGTACGAGTACGCGCAGCACGTTGCCATAGGTGCCGCAGGACAGCAGGATCAGCCCCTTGTCGCGAGCCTTGGCCACCACGGCCGCTACGGCAGTCGGGTTTGGTTTGTGGCTGTCACCGTTCTCGAACAGCTCGACCGCGATCATTGCGCCCAGAGCGCGCACTTCGCCAATGACCGGGTACTTGGCCTGAATGTTTTTCAGGCCGGTGACCAGACGCTCGCCGACGGCCTTGCAGCGGTCCAGCAGGTGTTCTTCTTCGAACACTTCCATCACGGCCAGGGCCGCAGCGCAAGCGATCGGGCTACCGGCATAGGTGCCGCCCAAGCCGCCTGGGGCGATGGAGTCCATGTATTCGGCCTTGCCACACACACCGGCCAGCGGGAAGCCGCCAGCGATGGATTTGGCGAAGGTGGTCAGGTCGGCAGCAACGCCCATCTGCTCCATGGCGAAGAACGTACCGGTACGGCCAGCGCCGGTCTGTACTTCGTCCGCGATCAGCAGGATGCCGTGCTGATCGCACAGCGCGCGCAGGCGCTTCATGAATTCTTTCGGCGCGACGTAGAAACCACCTTCGCCCTGCACCGGCTCGATGATGATCGCAGCGATGTCTTTCGGCTCGGCGTCGTTCTTGAAGATGCGCTCGATCGAAGCGATCGAATCGTCGATGCTCACGCCGTGCAGCTCGTTCGGGTACAGCGCGCGGAAGATGCCGCCTGGCATCAGGCCCATGCCGGCCGAGTACGGCACGACTTTACCGGTCAGACCCAGCGTCATCATGGTGCGGCCGTGGTAGGCGCCAGTGAAGGCGATGACGCCAGCGCGACCCGTGGCGGCACGGGCGATTTTCACGGCGTTCTCAACGGCTTCGGAACCAGTGGTGACCAACAGGGTTTTCTTGGCGAAATCACCTGGAACCTTGACGTTGATTTTTTCGCACAGCTCAACGTACGGCTCGTAGGCCAGTACCTGGAAGCAGGTGTGGGTCAGCTTGTTCAGCTGTTCGGTCACGGCGGCGATGATTTTCGGGTGCACGTGGCCGGTGTTCAATACCGCGATACCGCCGGCGAAGTCGATGAACTCACGACCTTCAACGTCAGTTACTGTGGCGTTCTTCGCGGATTCGGCGAAGATCGGGTGAATCTGGCCAACACCGCGCGGTACAGCAGCGGTACGACGGGCCATCAGTTCAGCGTTAGTCTTGCTCATTACAGTCCTCATTCGCCGCTCATCGGGCGGCGTGGTTCAAGGATGAAGCGGGAGGAATCGGCGGTGGCAGCATGCGATGATCGACTGCCACGGCGTTCCCGGCCGCAGAGAAAATGCAGGTTTCAAACCACGCAAAGGGACAGCGCTCTCGTGCCCTTTGCGTTTACAGCGATCCTTGTCGGAGTCCAAGCTTTCGCGCTTAGATGCCCAGGCAGAGGTATTTGATTTCCAGGTAATCTTCGATGCCGTACTTGGAGCCTTCACGACCCAAGCCCGAGGCCTTGATGCCGCCGAACGGCGCGACTTCGTTCGAGATCAGCCCGGTGTTGACGCCGACCATGCCGTATTCCAGCGCTTCGGCGACACGGAACACACGACCGAGGTCGCGCGCATAGAAGTACGAAGCCAGACCGAATTCGGTGTCGTTGGACATCGCGATCACTTCGGCTTCGTCTTTGAAGCGGAACAGCGGCGCCAGCGGGCCGAAAGTTTCTTCCTTGGCCACCGCAGCGTTTTTCGGCACGTTGGTCAGAATGGTCGGTTCGAAGAAGTTGCCTTCCATCGCCTTGCCGCCAGCCAGAACGGTCGCGCCTTTGCTCACGGCGTCAGCGATATGCTCTTGCACCTTGGCCACGGCTTTCTCGTCGATCAGCGGGCCGGTGGTGGTGCCGTCTTCCAGACCGTTGCCGATCTTCAGCTTGGCAACTGCCACTTTCAGCTTCTCGGCGAACGCGTCGTAGACCGCGTCCTGAATGTACAGACGGTTGGCGCAGACGCAGGTCTGGCCGTTGTTGCGGTACTTGGAGATGATCGCGCCTTCGACGGCCTTATCCAGGTCCGCATCGTCGAACACGATGAACGGCGCGTTGCCGCCCAGTTCCAGCGAGACTTTCTTGATGTCCTTGGCGCATTCGGCCATCAACTGGCGACCGATTTCGGTCGAGCCGGTGAAGGACAGCTTGCGCACGATCGGGTTGCTGGTCAGCTCGCTGCCGATGTCGCCGGCGCTGCCGGACACCACGCTGAACACGCCCGCCGGAATGCCCGCACGCTGGGCCAGTTCGGCCAGGGCGAAAGCGGAAAATGGCGTTTGCGAAGCCGGCTTGAGCACCATGGTGCAACCGGCGGCCAAGGCTGGACCGGCCTTGCGGGTGATCATCGCCGCCGGGAAGTTCCACGGGGTGATCGCGGCGGTGACGCCGATCGGCTGTTTGATCACGATCAGGCGCTTGTCGGGCTGGTGGCCCGGAATCACATCACCGTAGATGCGCTTGGCTTCTTCAGCGAACCACTCGATGAACGACGCGGCGTAAACGATTTCGCCCTTGGCTTCGGCCAGTGGCTTGCCCTGCTCGAGGGTCATCAGGCGCGCGAGGTCGTCCTGGTTTTCGATCATCAGTTCGAACCAGCGACGCAGCTTGCCGGCACGCTCTTTGGCGGTCAGCGCACGCCAGGCCGGCAGCGCCTTGTCAGCGGCTTCGATGGCACGACGGGTTTCGGCAGCGCCCATCTTCGGCACGGTGCCGAGGATTTCGCCAGTGGCCGGGTTGTTGACCTTGATCGTCTGACCGTTGTCCGCATCGACCCAAGCGCCATCAATGAAGGCTTGCTGGCGGAACAACTGGGTGTCTTTAAGCTGCATGTCGGCTTTCCTTAACAGCACCGCGGCCAGCGCGGAGCAAAATTATGATTGTAGAAAGGCGCCTCGCAAGGCTGCCGTCAGGGAAATCAGTGACCGGGTGGCGCAGGAGCAGTGCACGATTAGCAACACCAGCGCTTCGACACCCAGCAAAGAGCGTTTGAAATCTCAAACGGATCGTAGGATCAAAGGGGTTAAAGGACAATAGGTCGTTCGAAAAAAAGAACAAAAAGCCCGTTTTTCAGATCAACGCACCAGAAACCCGAACCGCAGGAAAAACCTTAGATCAACCCCGGCAAAGCGCCAAGCGAGGGTTTTGCAGGACGTTACCGCTTTCTGGAATGCAGCGATTTCACCGACACGCGCCCTGACAAAACCCGCCGAAACCCGGCATGGACGCCCCGAGTCGACCTAGGTATGATGTCGCCCGCTGCACCAGTAGCTCAGCTGGATAGAGTACTGCCCTCCGAAGGCAGGGGTCGTGGGTTCGAATCCCGCCTGGTGCACCATATTAACGAAGCCTCGGGTGATCACACCGGAGGCTTTTTTTTGCTTTTTTTTTGCTCAGCGGCGCTGCGCCCCGCAGGCGATTACCTGCCGGCTCCTGAGTTTCCCGATGTTTTACGTTAGTATCCCGCTCGATGTCATCTTCGCGAATATGACTGAGTCATGCACCTATCGCTGCCTCGTCACCTTTGAAAGGCTCTTGCCTCCATCGAGCAGGCTCACCAAGGTGATCAGATGTTTGAAAAAAATTCCGACCCGGCTCTTCAGCCAACAGCTCTTGAAACAATAGCTCACTCGTTTTGTGCTTCGAAATTCCTAGGGAGGGACCAGTGCAATATGTACTGCTGACGTATTTTGTTTTTCTTGGGCTAACAGCTTTTACCTCAAGATTCATCATCAACAAGTTTCGGGCCGAACATCCTGTTTCGCTCATACTGGCGATGATCATTCTTTATCTCTTCGGCTGTGTTCAGTTGCTTGGCGTCGGAATAAAAGTCGTGCTTTCGTGCGCGGCCATTGGCTGTGTCGCAGGCTTTTGGACGTTGATGAAGGGAGGCACAGAGCGTTTTTCAATAGTGCGTCAAGCCGTGGAACTGGCGGTGCTGTTCGCTTTGGCGCTGATCCTGTCGTGGGGTTCGCAGTATTGGGTATGGGATGAGTTTTCCCACTGGGGTGCTGCAGTCGAATACCTGTCGCTGACGAATAACCTGCCTACAAGCAAGGAAGTTCAGGTTTTCCCCAACTACATTCCCGGCATATCGTTGCTGCGTTATTTCGGCGAAAGCTTGCTGCAGGGTAGTGGCGTAGCGTCGGCCTATTTCATCACTTGGCTGCTGGGTCTCTCCACCATTTACTGTGTATCGAACTCAGAGTCCCGCACCAAGTGGGCCATTACCATCACCACCTTGTTTTTTGCTTATCTGGCTTTTTATCAGGCATTGACGCTGACGTTGCTGATCGACCCGTTGCAGTCGCTGCTGTTCCTGTGTGCTCTGCGCTTTGCCTACAAAAATGACCGCGACAGCTTCAAGGTTGCCTTGCTGGCGGTCATTGCGGTGGTGCTGCTCAAACACGTCGGTATCATCCTGGCGGCATTCGTATGGGCCTATTACGTCGGCATGCGCCTGTTTGCCGACAAGCTCGAGATCAAGACCATTCTCCCTCGGTCGCTGGTATTAATGGCAGTACCGCTGCTGACTTACCTGTCTTGGGAGTGGTACGTCGCGGCATATGACCTGACGATCAAATTCGAAGGCATGTCAGTGATGCTCAAAGGTGCGGGACTGTTGAGCAACGTATCGATCGGTTTGCATCATGTTTTGGGTAACCTGTTTCCCCACGCAGCGTTTTTGCCACCCGCTCATCAGATGGAGTTTTTAACGCCAGGGATTCCACTATGGATGTTCATCAGCATCGCAACAGCCGCCGCGCTGGTGCTGACCTACAACCGGAGCAGTAGCCAAAAGGAAATGGCGCTCACCTTTGCTTTCCTTTTACTGACAACCGTCGGCTATCTGCTCTTCCTGTCGTATGTGACTATTGCCTCGGGATGGTTCAACGATCATGTATCGTTTTCCAGATACTTTATCGTTGCCCTGTTCGCTACATTCTTTCTCCAATACTTCGTTGCGAGAGATGGGCTTTCGATACTGCGGTGCGCCCTGATCGCAGTCCTCATGATTGGCGCCGCATACGTAACCGCGCCACCCTTGAACATGTTTTTCGTGCAAGAAAAGCGACCGTCCGTACCACTTCATGAAGTTTACCGGGCAAAAGCAGCCCAATTGCTCAAGTACACCACCGGCACCGAAAGGGTCATGTATGTTGACGGCAAGGATTCAAGCTTCGGTTACTTCATTTTCAGATTGAAGACTCAACCGCTGCGCTACCTGTCGTACAGCAGCACATCGTTCATAAACCAGCCAGCGACCGACAACGCCAAGAACATTGATCGGTTCAAACGCGCGATTTGTCAGTTTGATTACGTTTATGCAGACAGTCCGCCGGAAGATTTC
This sequence comes from Pseudomonas sp. Z003-0.4C(8344-21), assembly GCF_900104975.1. NCBI lineage: Bacteria > Pseudomonadati > Pseudomonadota > Gammaproteobacteria > Pseudomonadales > Pseudomonadaceae > Pseudomonas > Pseudomonas sp. Z003-0.4C(8344-21). The sequence continues at coordinate 43,694 of NZ_LT629756.1, forward strand.
TGGACGCGCAACGGCGAGCCGTTCGATACGAAGGGCGGTCACGTCTATAAAGTCATTCGCAATGGTTCAGTGTATTGCAGCGCAATACTGCTGGAAAAATGATTCGCAAACCTGCCAAAGCGCTCAACTGACATAAACAAAAACCCCGCCACAGGCGGGGTCCTTGTTTCCGGCTTTGATGACAACTGGAGCGCTTAGCTTTTAGGGTTGAATTGCCCCAGGCACGCCTTGAACAGAATCTCCAATACCGACAGATTGCCTTTGAAGGCGCTGATCTTGGTGGGCACTTCACCTTTTGGATAACGACGTACTGTCGGCAACTCGACGCACTGGAAGCCCAGCTTCGGCGCGCGAAAGGACAGATAGGCCAACAGTTCGTACGTCATGAATACATCACGAAAAGGCGCCACGCGTGGATCGAGCAGCAGTTTGCGGCTGTAGGCGCGAAAACCTTGGGTAGTGTCGGTCCATTTGAAACCGGAGCTCAGGCTCAGCAACGGCGCATGGATGAAACGGATCGCAAAATCTCGCGAGGCAGGCGTGTTTTCTGCGACGCCGCCTGCCACGAAACGTGATGCCTGGACAAAGTCCACCCCTTGCTTCATCGCTTCGATGAAGCGAGGAATGGCATCCGGGTCATCCTTGTCATTACCGTCGATGGTTACGATGCCTTCGTAACCCTGATCCAGAGCGAAAGCGTACGCGCAACGCAACTGCGCGCTGAGCTTGCCTGGACCGGTCTTGACCAATAACCCGCGCACACCTGCCTGCTGCAACGCATCCAGCGCCAGCGAGCCATCGGTGCTGCCCCCGTCGACAATAATAATGTCGGCGTGGGAAGGAATACCGCACGCGGCCATTCTCGCCAGTAGATTCTTGATCCGTTCGCCTTCGTTGATCAGCGGAATAACCACGCAGAAATCACGCTGCCGGCCCAGCCACAGCGGTGTATCGAAAGTGGGTACGTGCCAGGAGCTACGCACGACAGGATCAATCAAGGAGGACGTCATCTTGTGTTCCATCAGGCCACGCGCGCAGTAATCAAAGCCACGCCGGCGATTACCAATAAAATCCCTGCACCGGTCGTCCAGTGAAAGGGCTCTCGAAAAATCAACACCGAAGACAGGGCCACAGCCGCCACCGCGCCTGCAGTCAGCACCGGGTGTGCAACGTTCAATGGCAAACGTGCAAGCGCGGCGGCGTACAACAGGAACGCCGTGCCGTACAGACCCAGTCCGAGCCAGAACGGCCAATTACTCAAGGCTCCCAGCGGGTCGGTCGGAGAAGGGAAGCGGCGTGGCGGGGTCATTGCAATCTTGATCAAGACACTCGCTGACGCGTTGGACAGGATTCCCAGCAACAGGATCATCCATTTCATGGCTTGCGCTCCATGTCCCGGACCCGATAGCAGTCAACGGCCTTGATCAACGCACGCTCGATCGAAGCCAGGTGTGGTTCGGCAGAAGTGGCGACCATTTCGATGGATACCAGATGATTCGGCAGATATTGCCGTACCGCGGCACTCATGCTTTCGTGGTTCGTAGAACCATCGCCCAATGGAAGAAGGTTCGGCTCACTCGCATGGATATGGCCAATCAATGATGCACAGTCTTCAAGCACTGCCATGGGCCGCTCATCGTTGATTGTCAAAGCGCCGGTGTCCAATTGCATGCGGATGGCCGGGTGCGCGGTTTGCCTGACCACAGCAGCCGTTTCAGCACTGGTGGTCATGAAGTTGGCGCCGTAACAGGTAGGATTCGGCTCCAGACAGATGAATACGCCGCATGTCCTGGCGATATCGCCCAACTGACGGAAGAACACCACCGCAGCCTCCAGCGCCTGCTGATCGGTCAAACCGCTTCTATCGCGATTCTTCGGCGAGCCGAACACCAATCGGGTGGCGCCCAGACGTCCCGCGACACGGCATACGCCGGTCAGATGCTGCAACAATGCCGACTGGCTTTGCGGGTCACCGAACACATTGAGACCACTGGTACCAAACAGCAATGACTGCATGCCGGTAATCTCGACGCCATGTTGAGCCCACCAGGTCTTGACCCGTGCAATATCCGCATCGGTTGCCTTGCTGCAGTCGGAAAAGTATTTGCCGGGGGCGATGTCGATTGCATCAATGCCATAGGCTCGCAGCAGCTGCGCAACGGCGTCGTCTTCAATGACATCCCAGGCGATGTTGGAAATGGCCAGTCTCATGATTTTACAAGCGCCCCGCGCGGCTCGGACTGGGCATACGCTCTGACGGCCAACAGGGTCTCGCGCAAGCTGTACTGATAACGACCTTCGCCACCGAACACATTTGCGTACCGAGTCTGCATGTCGTAAAAGCCGACGGGATTGTCCAAAGCGTTGGCGAACTCACGCGCAAAACCGTCCTTCGCAATGGCAGCCACACTGACAGGTTGCGCGGTCAGGTGGACAAGTTTGATGCCCGCCTCGATTGCCAGCTGAATATCGAACCAGAGATTGATCATCGGGTAAAACTGAAAGACCCCGCGGCTATCAATGGCATGCAGATTGTTATCGTTGAGGAAGTCGAAAATGACATTCTTGCGCAGACCTGGCCCTACCAATCCGGGAAGACGTACGATCAGGTGCTCGGGAAAGTGCGCCTCCACAAATTTTTCCAGCAGGCGACGGTTCAAGCCATAGGCGTGCAAACCGGACTCGTCCACCGGGGAATCTTCATCGACACCTACCGATGACTTGAAGACGTCAACCGTACTGATGAGGATAAAACGGCGGCACTTGAGCGTCTTCAAATGCGAAATCAAGCCTTCGATCTTCAAGCGGTCTGCTTCAGGTTCGCGGTTGGCGATCCACTTTTGTGCCGGCGCGCCGGCACATACGACGGTATCGAATGATTGACCTTCGATATCGGCGATATTGGTCGAACGATAAAGAGCTTGAAATTGCGCCTGCTTGAGCAGAGTGGTGCCCACGAATCCGGAAAAACCAATCAGTGCGTTGTTCATTTACCGCTCCTGCATGTTCCGGGGCTCGCTCGAAATGAACACAAGCGAATCGAGCCGTTCCAGAACGTCGTAAATATTGTCAATTTTACCGCCCAAGATCGAAAAGCACCCCGGCAAGGCTGCATGCTGTTCGAAAAGAATCGGCCGGCCGTCATCGCCTTCGTTTTTAACCAGCACGGTTTTCACTTCAAAAAGCGAATCCTTGTACCTGGCTTGCGACACTGCCGGTATATAACGAGCGACGTCACGAACCATACGGTCTACGCGACTGAGGCGCTCGTACTCCGCCAGTTTCCGGTATGGATCGATCCCCTTCTCGTCGGTCCAGTGCAAATGCGGGGTATAGCGGACGTGGGACAGCGTATGCAGACCGCGCGCCGGAAAAGGCATCATTGAAAAGAACGGCCCATCCATCACGGTGATCCCCAGGTTCACCAGGGCGTCGGGCATCTGCATCAGAGCCATTTCGGTGACTTCCTGCTTCAGTCCTGTACTGACGCCGGGAAAGTCCCCACCCAGTTGGTTCAACCCGCTGTAGCTGCAATTGAACACGTAGCGAGTAGTCAATTGCTCGCTCACGCCGTCGGGTCTGGCCAACGTCACCTGCAACGCATCGGTAGCTCTGGAAATGGCTTTGACGCACGTCTGATAACGAATCTTCACGCCGTTCTCGGCAAGCTCCCGCTCTGCCCAGGCGGCCAGACGAGTGGAATCGAACGCATGCTCCTCCACCAAAAACACGTCCTCGATGAGACGTGGCTCGAACAACGCTCGCAATGGCGGCGCAGCGGGTTCGATGGCTGCCCCGATCTCGCGGCAGAACCGCTCGAATTGCCCCGCCGTGCATTTCGAATTACGACGCGCGATTGCATAGAGCTTGGTGAAATCGGTTTTCACCGCCATTGGCCAATCGCGAACGAACCTGGGCAGATTGATACGACTGCGGTAAGCAGTCGTGAAGCTGCGCGGATAGTGGAAACCGTTATGCACTCGGGCCTGATTGTTGTAAGACGCACGCTTCATCAGACGCGCCTCTCGTTCAATCAGCACCACATTCTTCAGATTCCGCTGTTTGGCCATATAGATCGCGATCGCGGCACCGTAGAACCCACCGCCGATCACCACGACATCCTGTTCAGGGTGACGCATCAAGAGACCTGTTCGCTACGGCTACCGCCGGCCTTGTCGGCGACTTCTTCGATATTGAGCTTTTCCAGCCGCGTCATGCGCGCGCTGGTGAATTCCTGCCCCACATGGTAACGCGGCCCTTCATTCGACAAACTGACCATGTTGAGAATGTATTCACCCAGTACCAGCAGCACCAGCGAAATCAGGAAGAACATGCCCGACTGTTGTAGCGAAAGACTGACCCAGCCCGGCGCAATATCGGTTTTCAGCAGGGCAATGATCATGACGTAGACACCGTAGACCAGATTTGCCAGCGCACCGAACATCGACAGCCCGGTCACCAGTCGCATCGGCGCCCGAGTGGTCGACACCAGAAGGCGCATGCCCCGATCGATACTGTCGCTCAGGCTTTTTTTCGGAGCGGTTCGGGCCGCCGCACTGTATTCAAGCGAGGCGCGCGCAAATCCACCCGTAGCCGGAAGGTGGCGATAGGAAAGCGTCGGCTGGGGATGCTGGAGAATATAGTTGATTACGGTTTTGCTTAGAATGCGGTAGGACGGCGCCTCTTTGGCCAGATGCACGCCATTGCACCAGTTATACAACGTGTGAAACAGATTGTAGGCCGCACGGTAGGCAACGCTTTGAAGGGGTTTCTCGCGATTATTGGCAAAGACCACGTCGGCCCCTTTAACCGACTTGTCGAGCATTTGGGGCAGGAAATGAATGTCGTCCGCCAACGGGTCGATGACCGCAACAAAATCACCCAACGCGCTTTCCATACCGACCCAACAAGCCGAATCGGCATCGACTTCCTTGGTCAGCGCATAGACTTGCAAGTTAGCCATGCCTTGCTCACCGGTCAGACGCTTCATGATCGTGATGGTGTCATCTTCGGAAGCATTGTCCACAACGATCAATTCGAAATCACTGACAATCGGCGCAATCACCGCAGTCGCTTCGGAAAGCATGAACTCAATGGATTCTGATTGGTTACGTACTACGAACACCACAGAAAGAAAACACGGGTAAAAATCCATTTAATTTTTCACTTTTAAGCTGACTGATAGGGACAGGAATCGTTTTGACGCGAGGGGATCGAAGGATCGCATTTCAAGCAAACGCTGTCAGACTCAAACGTCATCCTCGCCGTCTCGCCTCGAGTCCGCTGTGGTTGGCATGGCCTGAGAATCGTCGGGTTCGTCGTCCGCTGCCTCCAGTTCCTTTCGGGTTTCGAGGATTGCCTGACGAATCTCCTTACCCTTGATCGGGCAGTTGAGCAATTGGGCAATTCGGTCGACTCGTTGTGTCATGCCAGCCTCTGGCGCACTGAAAAGTACCTTAATAGTGCGCGCTTTTTCCTGCTCAGGCCAATGCTCAGCGGTGATAACGCCGCACCGCGCTGCTGTTGCGCAGCACATGGCCTTTGATTTTTTCCATCAGCTCGGCGCGGGTCAGGCCGGCGGGCAAAGCGTCGGGGGCCAGATCCAGAGCGTAGATCTGGATGATGTAGTGGTGCGCGCTATCGCCCACGGGCGGGCATGGGCCCATGTAATGGGTGTTGCCTTTGCTGTTGGTGCCGCCGACGCCTTCGAGGGCGGATTTGGCGCCGACGCCGGCGGCGATCTGGCGGGTCGCGGGTTTGATGCCGTAGTGAATCCAGTGATCGACACCCAGGCCTTTCTGGCCGTCCGGGTCATGCATGACGATGGCGTAGCTCTGGGTTCCGGCCGGGCCGGCGTTCCAGCTCAGCGCGGGCGACTGATTCTTGCCGCCGCAACCCGGGGCGTCGCTGGCGGCGGCCGAGGTGAACAGGCGGTTATCGGAAACCCCCGGGATGCTCAGGGTGAAGCGTTCCTGGGCCTGCGCCGGAAACTGCACGCAAAGGGCGACGGCAACGGCCGCCAGCCAAGGGTTGAGAGAGGTCAATCGGGTCATTCCGGGAGCACCTTGTGCAGTGGGGCCGTCGTCGGCCTGCAAACTATAGCCGTACCGTTCGTGCCGTGGCAGTAGCAAATGGCTGAACCTCGAAATGCCGCACGCGTTCACAAGAAAAATGCCTGCGAGGAAACCACCATGCCCCTGCACCGTGTCGCCCGTTTCGCCGATGTTCCGCAAGATCGAGGCCTGCAAGTGGAAATCGGCGACTGCAAGATCGTGCTGTTGCGGACCAACGGCCAATTGCGCGCGTTTCAGGGGCTGTGTCCGCATGCCGGTGCGCCGTTGGCGGAGGGCGCGTTGTGCCATGGGCGGTTGATCTGCCCATGGCATAAAGCCGCGTACCGCGCCGAGGATGGTGCCCTGTGCGAGCCGCCTTCACTGGACAGTCTCAAGCGTTATCCTCTGGAGTTGCGCGACGATGAAGTGTGGGTCGATGACCAGCCGCTGCACGATCCACACATGCCGCCTGCCGACGATTCGCGAACGTTTGTGGTGGTCGGAGCCGGTGCGGCAGGAACCGCGTGTGCAGCCGCGCTGCGGGAGAAAGGTTTTGGCGGACGAATTGTACTGGTCGACGGCGAAGCGGATGCCGGCTACGACCGTACGGTGCTGAGCAAATTCGTTCTCGCCGGCGAGATGTCGCCAAAAGAAGTACCGCCCTTGCGTGATCAGGCGTTCTACCAAGCGCAGCGCATCGAACGGGTGCAAGGCGAAGTCAGCTCACTCGACGCACCGAGTAAAACCCTTCATTTGAACAACGGCGGAGTTCTGCGTTACGACGCTGCGGTACTGGCTACCGGCGGCGCGCCGAACCCGCTGAAGCTGCCCGGCGCCGATCTGGCCAATGTCTTCGTGCTGCGCTCGAAAACCCACGTCGAACAGATCATCGGCGCCGCTCAAGCGGATCAGCGCGCGGTGATCATCGGCGACAGCTTCATCGCACTCGAATGCGCTTCGGCGCTGCGTCAGCACGGCCTCGACGTCACGGTACTGGCCCGTCATGCGACGCCTTTTGCCAAGCAATTTGGCGAAGCCGTGGGCAAGGCGATTCGCGCGTTGCACGAGGCGCATGGGGTGAAGTTCATCACTGATCATGAGGCCACGGAAATTCTTGGTGAGGACAGGGTCGAGGCGGTGCTGCTGGACAACGGTCTGCGCCTCACGGCTGATCTGGTGCTCGCCGGGATCGGCGTACACCCGGCCACCGAAGCGTTCGCGTCATTGCCCAGAGAACACGATCAATCATTGCGCGTCGATGGCGGCATGCGCGTGAGCGAAGGGTTATGGGCCGTGGGTGATATCGCCACGTTCCCGCTGAACGGCCAGCCGCAACGCATCGAACACTGGCGCCTGGCGCAACAACACGCGCGCATCGCGGCCGCCAACATGCTCGGAGGCGATGAGCATTACCTCGATGTGCCGTATTTCTGGACCTTCCACTTTGGCAAGAACTACGACTATCTGGGTCACGCCGAGGCGTGGGATGAAGTCGAATTTGATGGCGAGCCGGAGAAACCGCCGTTCATTGGCCTGTTCGCCAAAAACGGCGTTGTGGTCGCGGCGTTGGCATGCGACAGACAGCGCGCGATTGCGCTGCTTGCCGAGCGGATGAAACAGCCGCTGTCGATAGCCGAAGCGTGGAAGCTGATTCGCGACTAACACCGATCGTTCCCACGCTCCTGCGTGGGAACGATCAGACTTGATCAACGGATCAGGGTTTCGCGCTGTTCGTCATCTTCGGCGTGCAGAAAGATCACCCGCGGATGCTCCAGCGGCGCCAGCGGTGGCGGCAACTCCGCCGGTTGTACCGGCCACAAATGTGTTTCCACATGACTGATGTCGCCGTCCTGATCGTTGTGGATGGTCATCACCCCCGGCGTGCGCAGTTTCTGCAACCGATCATCACACAGCTTGAAGCTCTTGCTCAGCCCTTGATCGTCGATCACTGGCGAGGGCAAACGGCGCTGGGCAAAGCTGCGGCTTTTACGCTGTTGATAACGCGCCCAGCCAATCAGCACCACCGCATTGGCCAGCGCCACCCATAAATAGATCTGCAATGTGCCCAGCGCATCGAACGCCGAGTTGTCGATGCGCGGCCCGCCGACGTGCGTTTCGACCAACGGCCACAGGCCGCGAATCAGCAGGAACAGCAGGCCGATCCACGCCACCAGCGTGACCAGCACATCAATCACGAGCAGCAGGGGTCGCTGGCGGGTCCGGATGATTTTCATTTGATGACCTCCTCTTCGTCGTCGCCGATCGGTTTGATGCCCCTGTCAGGACTGACCCAGCGCGCACGTTGCTGATGTTGGCCGAACAAGACTTTGGGGAAGCTGACGAGCGTGGTCAGCAGGCTGACGAACCAGAACGCGATCGGGTACCAGACCACCCAGAACATGGTCTTGCCCAAACCCGGCTCGTAGCGGCGGTCAATGATGATGCTGACGGCAAACTGCACCAGGCAGACGAACGCCAGCAGCAACCCGGTGAATGCCGGCGGCATCAAGTGATGCACAGCGATCGCTTCAGGCATGACCACGAACTTGCCCACGCCCCAGAAAATCACCGAGAGCAGAAAGGTGAACGCCCAGCCGGTCGACAGGCAGTATTCGAACAGCAGCGGCCACAGGTAACGATGGCGGTACTGCCAGATGCCACGGATGTTTTTGAACAGCACTTCGGCACCGCCCTGAGCCCAGCGCAGGCGCTGCTTCCAAAGGCCGCCGAGGGTTTCCGGCATCAGAATCCAGCACAGCGCGCGCGGCTCGTAGAAGATGCTCCAGTGATCGAGTTGCAGCTTCCAGCTGATATCGATGTCTTCGGTGATCATGTTCGGGCTCCAGTAGCCGACCCGGTTCAGCGCCGTGCGGCGGAACGCGACAATCACCCCGGACACGGTAAAGATCCGCCCGAACACCCGTTGCGTGCGCTTGATCAGGCCGATAATCGACGAGAACTCGCCAACCTGCACCCGCCCGACCAGCGTCGAGCGCGTGCGAATCCGCGGGTTGCCGGTCACCGCGCCAAGGCGTGCGTTATCCAGCATCGGTGCGACCAGGTAGGCCGCGGTGTTCGGCGCCAACAGCGCGTCACCGTCAATGCACACCAGATACTCGCTGCGCGCGGCGATGGCACCCATGCGCAGCGCCACGGCCTTGCCCTGGTTCTCCGCCAGATGCAGCACGCGCAGGCGCGGATCTTCCTTGGCCAGCGCATCGAGGACTTCGGCGGTGTTGTCCCTGGAGCCGTCGTTGATCGCGATGACTTCGATGTTCGGATAATGCTGGGCCAGTGCCGCGTGAATGGTGTCAGCGGCGTTTTCACCTTCGTTGTAGCAAGGGATCAGGATCGAAATCAGCGGCTCGCCTGCCAGCGGCGGCGGCAAGGTGTCGTCCTTCCATGGCCAGTGGCGCTCCCAGTGCAGCCAGAAATACAGGCCGCCGGCAATCCACAGGCCCGACATGAACAGCGGGTAGAAGAACACGAAGTCCATCAGGAACTGCCCGGTGACCAGGAAGATCAGGCCCAGCGGCACGCCGAGGACGAGCGCCAGAACCAGCAGGGCTAACAGTCTATCCAGCATCTCAGGGATTCCATTTGTTGGAGAGCGCAGGCCGTACGGTTTTCAGGTCCGGCAAGTTGTCGAGAAAATTGTCCGGGTAATAACCGAAGCTGGTCGCACCCTGACGCTTGAGACGGCCCATCCAGTCGGCCAGCTGCGCAGCGTCGATATCGGCCTGGTCCTTCTTGGTCCAGTCCCGCGCCTGCAATTCGAAGACGGTGCGGTTCAGCGCGCCGGGACGTTTGCTGACAGTGGCGACCAATCTCTCCAGCCACGGGCCCGACTCTGCCTGGGTCTGTTTTTCCATCAGCGGCATCGCCATCGGCGCGGTCCAGTCGTAGGTCGCGAGGAAGTCATCGAGGTTCTGCGCGAACCAGGCTTCGCTGTCGGGGTTGAGCATCGGTTCGGCAAAAATGTTGCGCGCGGTCTGCACTTGCGGACCGCGAATAGCGCGGACCTTGGCCGTCAGCTCGTTGGTGAAATCGATGAGGTAGCGGCTCTTGAAGCGCGTCCAGCGTTGCATCGCTGCCGGGTCATCGCGCAGCGCGGCAATCGAACCCGGCAGACCCTGAGCGGCGTAGGCTTTCAGCGCTTGCGGACCGGCGTCTTCGAAGTCCGAAAGCACCGCGTCATCGTGGTAGAGAATGCCGTCGACCGAGGTCAGTCGCGCCACGTCCTCGTAGATTTCGCCGATAATGCGCCGCACTTCCGGATCGAACGGTGACAGGCGTTTGTACTGATCAGGATCCACCGAAGTGGTGGCAGTTTTCGGGTCCCAGCGCGTCACTCGCGGCAGCTTCGCGTCCAGCTCGAAGCTGAGCACCGGCATCCACGCGTAGACTTTTACGTGAGCCCGGGTACGCAACTGCCAAGCGACACGGTCGAACAGATCGGCGCGCATCGGCAAGTGACGATTGGGGAAATACAGCGAGTGCACCAGACCGTCACCCTTGGGATCGGCGAAGGCCTGCAGAAACACCGTATTGGCGCCCAGGTCGGCCATGCGCTGCACCAGTTTGCCGAGGTTGATGTCCTGCTGTGCCGGGTCCGGGTCGTAGACATTGTCCAGATCGACATGCACCACGCGCATGGCCTGCTGCGCCTGCACACCGACCACGCTGTTGGCGAAATGCTCGCCGTCCGGGTCGGAGGCCACCAGGAAGCGCGGGCTGCTCATCAGGTTATCGAGGGCGTCGAGACCATCGTCCAGCGTCAAGGCCATTTCGTAGCCTTCCTCACCGACCACCGTCAGTGACGTGCCGTCCGCCGCACCATACGGCCAGACCCACACCCGCGGTTTCTTGCCGGTGGCCTTGCGGATCTTCTCGGAAATATTACTCACGTCGGTGCGAATCCGTGCGCGGAAATCAGCTTCGGATTCATAGCGTTTGGTGACCGGGTCGTAGCGTCGGGCCGCGGCCGCCGGCTGCAGGTTACCCTGCGGGTTGGCGAGGATACCCTTGTGGTTGGCGTCAGTGTGCGCGGCGATTTCCACCAGACCGGATTGCGAGATCTCGCGCACCTGATCCCAGGTCAGGAAGTCGGAACGTGCACGCGGCGTGCCGGCGAAATCCACCGGTTGAGTGAGCGGCGTGTCGACCCAGCTGCCGACCGGCGCCAGCAGTGCGTGCCATTTATAAGCGCGCAGAACCGGCAGTACGCGAGTGTAAAAGCTCGCATAACCGTCGTCGAAACTCAGCAGCACGGCTTTTGCCGGCAGCTCCGGGCCACCCTTGCGTGCGGCCATGATCTGGTCGACCGTCACCGGTTGGTAGCCGTTTTCGCGCAGCCACGCCAGTTGTTCGATCATGCGCTCGGTGCGTACCGCCACCACGGCCTGATCGGGATCAAGGTCTTCGACATCGTGATAGGCGATTCCAAAAACATGGTTTTTCGGCCATGGCTTTTCACTGGCCACCACCGGACGTTCGGAGGGGGGCGTGAAAGCCGGGGCTTGCTGGGCGCAGGCGCTGATCAGCAGCGCTCCCAGCAGAAGGATCAAACGCGAAATAAAAGGCATCTTAAAACTCTTCTAGAAGCGGAAAGTGAGGTCGACGAGCAGACGCAGATCAGTCTCTCGATCTCCGTCGTAGGGCCGGTTGATCACACTGAACAGGCCGCCGACCTCGAACACGTCGTTCCATGCATAGCGTTGGCCATAGCCGAGCAGGGCCATGCCGCCGGTGCCGTGATCACGCTGACTGTAAGTCCCCGCGCCCGCCTGGAATTGCTGGCTCCAGGCCGTTTCGTAGCGGTGGTAGAGCACGTGATTGACGTTGACCAGCGGCATCACGCTGAAGTCGGATTTGGGATTGAAGTACGGCACGTCATCGGATTGCGAGTTGTGGCTGGTGCCGACTTCCAGCCCCGCATCGACCTGCAGTTTCGGCGAGCTATAGACCCCCTCACGACCGGTCAGCAAGGCTTCGACGCGGTTATTGCCATCGCTGAAGTGCGACGGGCTCACCGACAGGCGCCACTCGCGGCTTTCATTGGCGCGCCAGCGCAGGAACGCGCTGCCACCATTGGCCTTGATATCGCTGTTGAGCGCGCGCAGCGGCGTTTCGGCCGACAGGTATTCGAGGCTGCCGCCGTACTGCCAGTGATCATTGATGTCACGGGCGAGCGCCAGCCGTGCACCCTGCTTGTCGCCGAAACCGTAGTCGTGACTGGACACTTCGGCTTCAAGAGTCATGTCACGGGTGCGCCGCTCCAGACCGACACGCTGGAAGCGATGGTGACCGGTGCCCTCAGCGAAATCGCCGGTGGCGTAACCGAGGCCGGCGAACACGCGCCAGTCTTCATTGATCGGCGGGCTGTACAGGGTGCTCTGGATGCCGAAGTCGCGACTGCCACTGACCGCACCGGCATCGCCACTGCCGCCGCCGTTGGCCTTGCCGCCGTAGGCTTCGACGCGCAATTCGGCCATGTCGTGGACTTCGCGCTCACGGGCCAGACGTTGCACCTGGCGGTTGTCCGGGTTACGCGCCAGCACGTCGTCGACCAGCGCATCGTTCTGCCGCCACTCCTGCAATTCCATGGCGGTGCGCGCTTGCGCCACTTCCAGACCGATGTCGCGCGGCGCGATACTTTCGGTTTCCTTGAGCTGGTTTTCCGCGCGGCGTGGCCATTGCCGGGCCAGATACAGATCGGCCTGAGCCAGACGCAAACCGACGTTCCCCGGCGCCTGATCGACCAGGGTTTGCAAGCGTTCCTCGCCGTGGGGCAGATCGGCGCCGTAGGTGCCGGCCTGCGCTGCCAGTTGCTGGGCGTCTATCCATTCATCGTTGGGATTGCCAATCGGCAGGCCCTTGAGCTCGACGCGCGGGCGCTGTGACTTGGCGAGGTCTTCGGCGACCTTGCGCGCTTCTTCGGCACGATCGCTTTCCAGCAATGAGTAATACAGTGCGGTGGTGTCTTCGAGGCGATCGCCGCTATCGGCGTCCGGTGCCGAGAGCACCTGGCGATACAGGTCGGTGGCGATTTCCGGCTGACGCTGATCCAGACAGGATGCCGCGACCCAGCGCAACGCGTAGGTGGGAATCTTCACGCCTTCGCCTTGCAGTTTCTGGTATTCGCTGATGACCTCAGCCGTGCGTGCTCGCGCCTTGAGCGCGCCCATGCGGTCGATGCGCCAGCGGATCACGTCGTCGTGAGCCGTGGCGTCCGGCGTCCAGGTGGCGAGCAACTGGTCGTAATCGGCCAAGGCGCGGTCGGCGATGACGTAGCGTTCTTTTTCGCTGCGCGTGGCGAGTTCGGCGAGGCGCACGCGTTCGGCAGCCAGATCGCCTTCCAGGCGACGCAAGGTGACCGGATCGATCAGCCCCGGACGCTGTTTAGCGAGACGCAGCGCCGGCTCTGGCAAGCGCGCCTTTTGCAGCGCGACCACATACTCGCGGGCAACTTCCGGTTTGCTGCCGGCACGAATGAAAGCCTGATCGTATTCGAACAAGGCGTCGTACTGCTTGCCGGCGCGGGTCAGCGCATAGCCCAGCGCGAGGCGCCGCGCAGGATCATCGGGTTTGGCGGCGACCAGCGCTTTGGCGCGTGTCACCGCTTCATCAGGTTTGCCGGCATCCGCCTGAGTCAGGGCCAGGCCCAGTTGCAGGTCGGCGTTGTCCGGCGCCTGGGCCAAGGCCTTGTTGTAGACCTCAGTGGCTTTATCCCAGCGCTTGAGGTTGCGATAGGCCCGCGCGGTGGCCGTCAGCGCCTGCACCGGCAGCACGCGGTCGCGGCCCTGGGTCTCGTAGACCTGCACCACTTCGGCGTCGAGTCCGGCCCAACTGGCGATTTGCAGGTGATCGCTGATCTGCCCGGTGCTCGCCTGACCCGGCGGCATCTGGCGAAGCAGCGTCAGCGCAGGCGTGTAATGCCCGACACGGGCGTCGCGCACCATCTGATCATAGGGTGTGTCGGCGAACGCCAGGGCCGGCCAGAGCAACTGGCTGCACAGCGCGACTTGAAACAAAGGGCGTAAACCACGATGTAGTACAGAACCATCAATACGCGGCATTCGTCAGCATCCTTACATGGCCAGCCGGGTCGCGATGCCCCTCTTTGCCCATTCGTAACGGTGGCCAATGGCAACATCCATGGCCACGCTTAGTCAGGCAGTGTTGCACGCAAGCGTAGACCAGTTTTCGCAACGCAATAATTGTTCAGAATCCACGTAGTGCGGGGTAGGAGGCTGCGCAAATCCCGAACGCCAGACGGCAAAACGCCCGGCGCCTGTGGGTGACAGAGGCCGGGCGTTTCTATTGATGCCGCTCGATCACTGCACTTGCGTGACGCCGGCGAACTTGCTCATCAGGAAGCCGACGAACTGTTCAACGGTCATTTTCTGGCCGTTGAATTCGACCTGATTGGCCGCGTAATGCAGCTTGGTCACAACGTTGGTGCCGTCGACCACCGCCAATTGCGAACCGACGGCCATGCCAGCAAACATGTCTGCTGCTTCCTTGGACTGATCGACGATGGCTTTGGCGTCGGTCTGACCATCCAGTTGCGCTTGCACGCTGAGCAGATCGACCAGCATCGGTTTCGATACCTGAATATTCAGGTCCAGCAGAGCGATCAGTTGCTTGCCCAGTTGATCCGGTGGCAGATCCATCGACTGCGGCTTGGTCAGGTCAATGACCAGATTGGCGCGGCTTTCGCCGTTGGCGGTGTTGAACGAGAGGTTCTCCAGCGCCAGTTGCGGGCCGGCGGCGAGCAGTTTCTGCAGGTCGGCTTTGACCTGCGCGTTTTCCGCTTCGGTCAGGTTCAGCTCCGGTGCCGGCAAACCCTGAGCGGCCGCTTCGGCGGCAGCTTTTTCATAAGGCTGCAGCTTGGTCTGGTAGATCTGCATCAGCGACATCGTCGACGGAATGTCGAGGTTCTTCAGGCTCATGGCCATGGCCGCCGAGCCGACTTTCTTGTCGTTGAGGGTCACTTCGCCAATCTTGTAGTCAGCGCGGCCGGAAGCATTGCTGGCGTTTTCTTCGGTGCGGTTCTTCATTTCGAAGTTCTTCACACCCAGCACCATCGGCTGCGCACCGAAGGTGGTTTTGCTGCTGGTCACTTCCAGGGTGTTTTCCCCGGTGTAGTAGCCATAGCTGCTTTTGGCGAGGTTGCTGGCCAGGGTCAGGCCGTTGATTTCGACCTGCACCGGTGTCTGGTCTTCGGCCACGGTGACCAGTTTCAGGTTGTCCATGTAACCGTCCGCCTTGACCTTCTGCGCCTGGGCGCTGGCGGAAATGTCCATGGTCAGGCCGGAAAATTTCAGGTTCGACTGTGCATCCAGCGCGGTTTCGAACGGCACCAGGTCCAGCGTGCTGGTGGTCGATTCGTCGTAGCCGATGTTGGTCACACCTTTGAGCGGCGCGACGCCCTTGGTCGCGGCGAACCATTTTTCGGTGGTCGGGCTCTTTTCCAGCTCGTAGTTGCTGGTGGCCATGACCGGCAACCACTTCAACGACACCAGCCGCGAGAATGGCAGCGGGCCGTGCTCTATGTGATCGACGAACAGCAACTCGACCGGTGCATCGCCGAACATCTCGCCCTCGCCTTTGAGACGATAGTGCGCGGTGCTGGTGAACGTGTGGCGCTCCAGCGACACCAGTTCCAGAGACGCCGTGCCGTTGGAGCCGGCCATGGCGGTCTGCAGCTCTTTGTTGGCGTTGCTGACGGCGTTGTTCAGCACGCCCTCGATCTTGGTCCCGGTGTACCAGGCCCCGCCCGCGCTGATCGCGCCGATGGCAACAACAATTCCGAGAAGCACGCCTGCTGATTTATTCATGAATGACCTGATCGATTTCCGTGGCTGTGAGTGTGGTCGTCTTCCCTGAACCCGTGACCGGGTCGCGGCTCGACTGCGCTGAATTCAGCGGTGGAGATTAGCACCGGGCGCGGGAACCGGCCCAATGTTTAAAGGTTAAAGAGTGTCCATGGGGGGAATGGACAGTCGGCGGGCCATGAGAGTTTCGCAGTGAACACAGCCGCCATCGCTGGCAAGCCAGCTCCCACAAGGATCTCCAGCGAACACAAATTCTGTGAACACCACAAAACCTTGTGGGAGCTGGCTTGCCAGCGATGAGGCCGGTTGATTCAGTCGAGCATCAGGAGTACTCAGCCTCGATCTCATCGAGTTGATGATCAAAGCTCTTCAGCCGCGCCGTCCAGGTATAAACCAGCACTTCAAAGTCACGATCGATCACCGCACCCTCCGGCCCCTCGGCGCGCGGGTCGCAGAAATCCAGTTGATAGCGTTCGCGGGCCATGGCGGTGGCGACGTCGGAGAGTTCGCGGGCGTTGTTCAGCCAGTGCCAGCCCTCGTCGGCGATCTGCTTGTCGAGTTCCAGGCATTGCTTTTTAAGGGCTTCGAGGCTTTTTTCCAGCGGGGTGCCGGTGAGTTCGCCCATGACTTCGGCGAAGGTGCGCCCGGGCTGCCAGTAGCTGCCCCAGAAATAGCGGTCGAACACGGTTTCGACCCGGCGCAGGGCGACTTTGGTGTCCCAGATCAGCACCAGGACCTTGCCTTGTTCCAGTTGGCGTTTCTTGACCCGCTGCACCTGAACCGAGGCCCACGCGACCACGACGATCGCCATGACCGCGATCAGCGCCACAGCACTGTCGAGGAAGATCATGGCCGTGTCGATCTGGTGGGCCAGCATGATGCCGTAGAAATAGGTGGCCGATAGCAGCACCAGCGCTATCAAGGCGCACCAGAAGCCCAGAGCATAAGGGTTTTTCATTATTGGTTTCCCCCGGACCAGCGCCAGCGATGCGTGCAGAAGGCGCGCTTTGCACGGGGCGCGCCTCCAACACTTCAAAGCATAGCAATGACCTCAGGGTTTGCCGGGGCTTGAAGCGTGCGTTCGTCCGCTTTCCCAGCCGCCGCCCAGGGCGAGGAACAAATCGATCTGGCTCATCGCGACTTGCGTGTTGGCGGCGGCCAGTTGCGCGGTGACATCGGTGTAGGTGCGGGTCGCTTGCAGGTCGGCGAGGAACGACTCGCGGCCGGCCTGGAAAAAGCGGTGCGTCTGCTCGGCGGCCAGTTTTGCCGACTGCTCGGCCTCGGCCAATGCGTCGCGGCGTTGCAGCAGCGCACTGTACTGAGCCAGGCCGGTCTGGGTTTCACGGATGGCGTTGAGCACCACGCCGTCGAAATGCGCCAGCGCGCCCTGGGTATTGGCCTCGGCTTCGCGGATGCGCGCGCGGGCGCCGTTGGTCGGCACTTTCCAGTTCAGCGACGGGCCAAAGCCCCAGCGGTTGGTCGACGGATCACCGAGGTCATCGATGATGCCGACCGTGCCGATGGTCGCGCCGATGCTGATGTCCGGGTACAACTCACCGGTGGCGATGCCGATCCCGGCTGTGGCCGCGGCCAGACGCCGTTCGGCCTGACGGATATCCGGGCGCCGCTTGAGCAATGCGGCGCCGTCACCGACTGGCAGCAACTGAGCGATTTTCGGCAGCTCGGCGCAACTGGCGGTGCCCGCCGGCAGTTGATCGACCGGTGTGGCCAGCAGCATCGACAGACGGAACAAACCGGCCTGACGCGCCGCTTCGTAGCGCGGCATGTCGGCGCGCAGGGACTTGAATTGGGTTTGCGAACGGGTGACCTGGGTTTCGTCGCCACGCCCGGCGTCCCGCAAACGCTGGATCAACGACGTGCTTTGCGATTGCAGATCCAGGGAATGCTGAGCGATCTCGCGCTCTTCGTTGGCGGCACAGATTTGGGTGTAGGCGCGCACAACGTCGGCAACCAATGTGATGCGCGCGGTATCGGCGGCGGCCTGGGTCGCGTCGGCGTTGGCTTTTGCCGCTTCGATACCACGTTGCAGCGTGCCCCACAGATCGAACTGATACGAGGCGCTGATGCCGATATCGGCGATGTTGGCCACCGGCACTTTTTCCGGCAGCAAAAATGCCTGTCCGGATTCCTGCAAACGCTGGGCGCCCATTTTCACCCCACCGCTCCAGCCGCCTGCCGCTTCGGCTTCATCGACCTGCGCCCGCGCGCGTTGCAGGTTGGCTGCCGCCACACGCAAATCGGTGTTGGAGGCCATGGCCTGCTGCACCAGCTGATCCAGACGCGGATCCTGGTACAGCCGCCACCAGTCCGCTGGCACGGGCGCCGAGACCACCGGTTTGCCGGCCACCGTCAGTTCGCCCTGAATGTCCTTGCGCTGAATCGCCGCGTCGTCAGGCACCTGATAATCCGGCCCGACCACCTGACACGCCGACAACATCAGGCCGAGCCCGGCGATGATCAGCGCCCTGCTCATTGCGCAGGCTCCCGCTGTTGATCATCCTCAATGATCGACACCGTGGCCGTGCGTCCGGCGATCATGCGGAAATCTGCCGGCACCTCATCAAAGGCGATACGCACCGGAATCCGCTGCGCCAGACGCACCCAGCTGAACGCCGGGTTGACGTTGGGCAACAGGTTGCTGCCGCTGGTGCGGTCGCGGTCTTCGATGCCGGCAACGATGCTTTCGACGTGGCCGCGCAGTCTGGCGCGGTCGCCGATCACGCGGATGTCCACCGACTGACCGACATGAATGCCGTCGAGTTTGGTTTCTTCGAAGTAGCCGTCGATGTGGAATGAATTGCTGTCGACCACCGACAACACCGGACGCCCGGCGGTGACGAATTCCTGCGGACGCGGCGCGCGGTCGTTGACGTAACCGTCGACCGGGCTGCGGATCACCGAACGGTCGAGGTTGAGCTGCGCGCTGTCCACCGCCACCAACGCCTCGGCCAGCGCCGATTGCGCACGGGCTACGCGCGACTGGCTTTCTTCCAGTTGCTCGGCCGGCACCAGGTTGCCCAAGCCACGGTTACGCTTGGCTTCACGCTGCGCCTGGGCAAGGGTTTCTTCGCGATCGGCGACAGCAGCCTTGGCCTGACGCAGGGCCAGTTTGAAACGGTCCTGGTCGATGCTGAACAACACCTGGCCGCGCTTGATCAGCTGGTTGTCCTTCACTTCCACCTGCTGGATCAGCCCGGACACGTCCGGGGCAATCTGGATGATGTCGGCGCGGATGTGGCCATCGCGGGTCCACGGCGCAAACATGTAATACATCACCATGCGCCAGACGAGGACCACGGCGAAGGTCACGATCAGCAGGGTCAGGACCACGCGACCAATAGTCAGAAACGGTTTTTTCATGTCATCAGGTATCGACTGAGTGAGTCCACGCCGTACAGCAGCACGGCATAGAGCGCCACGTTGAACAATGCCCGGTGCCAGACCAGACGGTAAAAGTGCAGGCGTTGCAGCACGCCATGCACCAGCAAAAACAACACGTAAGTGATGCCCATCAAAACCAGCAGCGTCGGCAGAAAGATGCCGCTGATGTCCAGGTCACCGATCATAGGGGCGCTCCATCGGGCAGCGGTTCTTCGGGCTCGGCGCTGGAGACGAATTCGACGCCCGGCAGCAGGGCCAGACGCAAACCGCTCAAGGCGTGCAACAGGTGCCGGCGGGTTTCATCGTCGCCCTGGCCATTGAGCGCACGGCGGGTACGGTCGAGCGTCATCAGCAGACCGCTCGGCGCTGGCAGGCGTTCGCCAGCCTTGAGGCAGGCGCGGAAATACTCGCCGACCTCGCTGACCACTTGCTGCAGCAAGGCCTTTGGCGCACCGCTCACCCGCGGGGTATAGGCAAGCAAATCGAGCATATTCAGCCCCACGCGCACTTCACGCATCGCAATCCCGGTGTCTTGCCCTGTCAGGGCCAGACGCGGCAAATGCTGCATCAGTCGATCGAGCAGTTGCACGCCCAGTTGCCGGTGCTCGGCGAGGTTGGCCGGCTCGGTCATGCGCACGATGTCCTTCCAGCTGAAACGAGTCAGACGCTTGGCCGCCAGTTCCGCGCCGAACGGCCGCGCCACCAGCGTCCAGATAAATGCGAACAACAGGCCCAGCGGCCCTGCCAGATTGGAGTTCACGAAGGCGAAAAAGTCGGCATCGTAAGCGCCTTGAATGCTGATGAACGAGGAGGTATTGACCAGTGTCAGCAGCATCCCGAGGTAGAAACGCGGCTGTACGGTCAACGTGCCGACGCAGATGAACGGCACCGAAAACGCCAGCACCAGCATCGGGAAATCATGCAGGTTGGGCAGGATCAAAAACAGATAAAGACTGGCGAACAGCACTGACATGCCGGTCCAGAAAAAGAACCGGTAGATCTGCGGTGCCGGGTCATCCATCGAGGCGAAGAAACTGCACGCGACCGCCGCGAGAATCACCGCACTGCCGCCGTCCGGCCAGCCGAGCAGGATCCACAACACTGAAGCGACGATGATCGCCAGAATCGTCGAAGCCGCCGAATACAGCATCAACCCGCGATCGATAAACGGCGTCAACCGGCCGAGGCGCCAGTGGCGATACACCGCACGCCAGCTGTCCTGGCGTTCGCACAAAATCGCGTCCTGCAGACTGCGACAGTCCTGCCACAAATCGATGAATTCGCCGAGGCGATACAGCGCGTTGGAGAACAGCAACTGTTTGCGATCCTCCAGCGCTTCGGCGCTCGGCTGTAAAGCGTCGAGCTGATCTTTCAGCGCCTGCCAGCGACTGAGGTCAGCATCTGTATGGCTCAGCCATTCGCGAGTGGCCGTCAGCAGCGGCTGGAATTGTTCGACCAGTTCCGGGGTGCGCCGCTCAAGGGCATACAGCGAATCTTCCAGCGCATCGATCACCGGCAGCAGGTGGATCATCCGCCCGCGCAGTTCATTGGTGTTGCGCACGGTCTGCGGACGCGCGCCTTCGTGAGGCAACTGGCCAATCATCAATTCGAGGCTGTTGAAACTGGCAACCATGGCCATGCGCAAAGCCGTGACTTCCTCGGGCTGCACATCGCGGCTGAGAAACTTCTGGCTGTAGGTCGTCGCGTCGGCGAACCATTTGCTCACTGCATCGTTGAACACCGGTGCCAGGCGACGCGGCCAGAATATCGCCCCGACCACGGCAGCGACGGCGATGCCGAGAAAAATCTCTTCGGTCCGCGCCTCGGCCACATCCCATACCGCCAGCGGATTATCAACCACCGGCAGGGCGATCAGCGGCAAGGTATAGCCGGCGAGCATCAACGCGTAGCTGTTGGCGGTGCGCAGGTGCAAGGACATGAACAGCAGAATCCCGGTCCACAAGGCGATCACCACCACCAGCACATACGGGCTCTGCACAAACATCGGCACGAACAGCACCGCCGCTGTAGCGCCGAGAAAGGTGCCGATCGCGCGGTACAACGCCTTGGAACTGGTCGGCCCGAGAAACGGGCTGGAGACGATATACACCGTGGCCATCGCCCAATACGGACGCGGCATTTGCATGAGCAGGGCGATGTACAGCGCAATCATCGACGCTGCAAAGGTACGGACCCCGTAGAACCAGTCCCGGGCCGGCGGAATGCCAGTGAAAAAACCGTTCAAGAATTGACCACCACAGGCGGGCTGGCCGCCTCAAAAGCCCTGAGTACCCGAAGCGTAGCTTCCAGATCGTCCCGATCGATGCCTTCGAGCACCTCGTGGCGCAAGCGCACCAGCTCGACCTCCACCGCTTGCACCAGCTCACGGCCGCGGTCGGTCAGGCTCAGGCATTTGGCGCGGCGATCCTGAGCATCCTCGGTCCGGCAGACGTAACCGGAATGACACAGCTGATCGAGCAGGCGCACCAGCGACGGGCTCTCCATGCCGGCAGCCTGAGCCACCTGAACCTGGCGCACACCTTCGCCAAGACGCCCGATCATCAACAATGGAACGGCGCAGGCTTCGGAAATTCCATAGTTCACCAGCGTGGTCTGGCAGATCTTCCGCCAATGCCGCGCGGCCACCACCATGGCGCTGCTGATGTTCATCTGGAGATTGTCGAGGGAATCGGACACGGGAAAACGGACACTGTTAGTTTGCTAACTATCAATATCGCATTGGAGAGGAAATTCAGTCAAGTTTTGAAACAAATCTCCCCGCTGGTCGCCGTGATCAAACAAATAATGCCAATTAAGTGATGACAAGGTATATACGTTGTCATTACTAGTCGTAGGAGACTGACATGTCAAAACAAGCCGTTTTCACAATGAAGCTAGAGCCGGAGCTCCGAGAAGAATTCATGGCGGAAGCAGAGGCGGCACATCGGCCAGCCTCGCAAATTATGCGAGACATGATGCGTCAGTACGTACAAACCCAACGAGAGGCGCGTGAATACGAAGCCTTTTTACAACGCAAGGTTGAAATCGCTCGGGAATCCATGCGTTCGGGGAACGGATTGAGCAACGAAGATGTAGAAGCCGCGTTCGCTGCCAAACGCAGGCAGGCGGAAGATCGCCTATGAGGATTATATGGACGCCAGCCGCCGCACAGGATCGTGCAGACATTTGGGATTATTTGCAGGCCGCCAACCCAAGAGCGGCCATCGAAATGGATTTACGCTTCAGCGAAGCGGTACATCGCCTTTCTGACAACCCGCTGATTGGCCGTGCCGGCATCATTGCCGGTACACGGGAGGTGATTCCACATCCAAGTTACCGTCTTGTCTATCAAACGGAGCGCGACGCCGTCTATATCATGGCGCTGGTTCATACGGCACGAGCTTGGCCTCAGCCGAAGTAATCACCCCTCACGCCCCTTACGCAACATCACATCCAACTGATCCACCACCTCCGCCCAATCCGCATCCTCCAGAATCTCGTCGCGCAGGAACTGCGCCTGGCTTTTCGACCAGAAAAACGCCTCCGCCAAATGCAATTCCGGCTTGAGCGGGGAATGGCTGGCAATGAATTGGTCGATGCTGATCGGGTCGTCAGCGAGGCCGAGTTGTTTGAACAGGGCCGGGAGGCTGTGTTGTGGTTTTTCCATGCTGCAACTCCTGTGGAATTCAGGCGCGGCGTTGAACCGCTTGATCCAGTGGAGTTGAGCATAGCTGGCGCTGTTGATTCAGGGCTTTGCGACGTCCGGCGTGGCCGAAGCCATCTGCTGCGCCGGATACATCGACTGCCATCCGCCGCCCAGCGCCTTGTACAAGCCAACCATCGCCAGCGAGACGCCGGTGGAGCTTTCGACCCACTGTTCCTGGGTCGCCAGCAAGGCGCTCTGCACGGTGAGGACGTTGACGAAGTCGGACACGCCTTCGACGTATTGTTGCTGCGCGGTGCGCAGGGCGATCTGGTTCTGGCGCACGGCTTCGGCGAGGCTGTCGCGGCGGCGCTGGCTGGCGTTGTAGGCGGTCAGTTGATCGTCGATTTCGTGCCAGGCGCGCAGTACGGTTTGCTGATAAGCGATGGCAGCTTCCTGCTGTTGCGCTTCGCGCAGTTGCAGCATGCCGCGCAGGCGTCCGCCGTCGAACAGCGGCAGGCTGAATTGCGGGCCGATGCCGAACGCGCGCGAGCCCCAGGAACCGAAGTCGCTGAGTTGCATGGCTTGCGAGCCGAGGTTGCCGGACAAGGTGATGCGTGGGTAGAAATCGCCCTTGGCCACGCCGACAGTGGCGGTGGCCGCATGTAGACGTGCTTCGGCCTGGCGGATGTCGGGGCGTCGTTCGGCCAGTTGCGACGGCAAGCCGATCGCCACTTGTAGCGGTGGCTGCGGCACCGCTGCGTCTGTGGATAACTCTTTGGCCAAGGCCTGCGGCGGCTCGCCCATCAACAGGCTGATCGCGTTGATCAGTTGCGCCTGGCGCTGCTCCAGCGCCGGCAGGCGCGCTTCGATGGCGGCGACCTGCGCGGCGGCTTCGGCGACGTCCAGATCGGTCGCCACGCCGTCGGCCAGACGCAGTTGTGAAAGCTTGAGGCTGTGACGGGCGACGTCGAGGTTCTGTTCGGTGACGGCGCGGGTGTTCTGCACGCCGCGCAACTGAATGTAGTTTTGCGCGGTGTCGGCGAGCACGGTCAACAAGACGCCACGGCGGTCGTTTTCGGCGACTTGCAGGTTGGCGTTGGCGGCTTCGGTTTCACGGCGCACGCGGCCCCAGAAGTCCAACTCCCAGGACGCAGAGAAACCGGCATCCCACAGGTTGAAGGCCGAATCGCCGTTATGCCCGGAAGGATCGTTGAGGCCTTCGCCACTGTTGCGCTTGCGTCCATAGCTGCCGCTGGCAGCGGTGTTCGGGTAACGCTCGGCAGTGATCACCTGACGGGCGGCGCGGCTTTGCTGCAGACGACGGCTGGCCAGTTGCAGGTCGAGGTTGCTGCGCACGGCACGCTGGGTGAGAGCCGAGAGCTGCGGATCTTTGAAGACCTCCCACCAGCGCTCGTTGAGCGGTTCGCTGACGGCTTGGCTGGGGGCGGATTTGGCGGGTTTGGCCCAGTTGGTGATTGGCGTGGCTTCGGGCCTTTGGAAGTCGGGGCCGACAGTGCAGGCGCTGAGGCATAGGGTGAGCAAGGCACTTGAAGTGATTTGCTGCCAATAGCCCCATCGCTGGCAAGTCAGCTCCCACAGGGTTTGCGCAGGCTGTCCAGATTTTTCAGGGCTGCCCATGGACCCTGTGGGAGCTGGCTTGCCAGCGATGAGGCCAGTCAATTCAACGCCGGTCATCGCTGTACCACCTCGCGATCCACCTTCGCCTGCGCCGTATGGATACTCGCCTCCACCGACATCCCCACCCGCAACCGTTCGGCCAATGGCTGGCCCGGCTCCAGCATGATCTTCACTGGAATCCGCTGTACGACTTTGGTGAAATTGCCGGTGGCGTTGTCCGGCTTCACCGCGGCAAATGTCACACCGGTTGCTGGTGCGATACTTTCGACGCGGCCGCTTAACGTTTCACCACCAAGGCTGTCGACGCGCACCTGCACATCCTGCCCCGGCTGCACATCGGTCAGCTGGGTTTCCTGAAAATTAGCTACTACATAGGCCTGCTGCAACGGCACCACCGCCAACAGTTTGCTGCCCGGCGTCACGTAGGCACCGACCCGCACCGCGCGCTCGCCGATCATGCCGTCCTGCGGCGCGGTGATGCGCGTGTAGGAGAGGTTGAAACTGGCGATTTCCAGCGCCGCTTGCGCGTGTTTCAGACTGCCTTCGGCGGCGTCCCGTTGCGCCGTGAGGATTTCCACTTGCTTGCGCTCGGCGGCTAGCTTCGCCGTCGCCGTGTCGAGCCGCGCCGAGGCCTGATCGATCCGCGTGCGCGCCTGTTGCGCATTCTGCACCGTACCGGCACCGACACCGGCGAGGTGGTTGTAGCGGTTCAGTTCCTGCTGGGCGAAAGCCATCTCAGCCTTGGCCGACACCACGGAGGCCTGAGCCTGGGCGATCAGCGAAGTCTGGCGCTCCAGCGTCGCCCGGGCATTCTGTAGCTGCGCTCGCGCGACCAGGGTTTGCGCGTCCGCCGCTTCGGCTGCGGCACGTAAGTCGCGGTCATCAATCAACGCCAGCAATTGCCCGGCCTTCACCTGCTGGTTGTCCTCGACCAGCACTTGCTTGATGAACCCGGCGACGCGCGGCACCACCAGCGTGTAATCCGCCGAGACAAAGGCATCGTTGGTGCTTTGCTCGGTCCGTTTACCAAACAGGCCAGGCAGCGCCAGGTACACCAGCACGCCGACAGCCAGCGCAGCGGCAACGGCCACCGCGAGTTTTTGCTTTGCTTGAGTCGTCATAAAAACCTTCTGTTTCAGTGCAGCAATCAAGTCGGCGCGCGCGGCGGATAGATCCGCGTCGGCAGCCAGAAAATCAGCAGAATCAGCGCCAGCGCGACGCCTGCCATGCAGATGTAAAGATCCGAGGACGTCAGCACCACCGCCTGTTCGTGCAGGCGATGGGCGAGCCCCGGATCGCGGTGATCGGCCAGCGGCGAATTGCCGAGGCTGTCGACCAACATGCTCGAATGAAAATGCAGGCGCGAAGTGGTCAGCGCCTCGATCACCCCGGTGGCAACTACCGCCGAGAGCCCTTTGACGGTGTTGAACCACGCCGAGGCGAACGGCCCGTCGAGCGGGGTAATGCTGCCGGTGGACAGCATCAGCAACGGCAGCACCGCCATCGGCTGGCCGAGAATCTGCAACCACTGCAGCACATAAAAATCATCGCGGATCCACGCCGAGGTCAGGTGCGACCCGCCCAGGCATGACAGCGCCAGCAGGCTCAAACCGATCCCCAGCACCCAGCGGCAGTCGACCCAGCGCAGGTTGCACAGCGCCGCCACCAGCGGCAGCGCGAGCAACTGCGGCAGGGCTGCGATCAGCATGATCGGCGCGGTCTGCACCGGGCGATAACCTTGCACCTGGGCCAGATAACTCGACGGAATCAGCACCACAGCAAGCAATACGACCAATACGCCGGCCAGCGTCATCAGGGCGAACGACAGGTTGCGAATGCCGAGCATCTGCAATTTGAAAAACGGAATCGGCTGCGACCACTCGTTGATCAGAAACGCCACCAGCAATAGCGAACCGGCGCCGAGCAAGGCGCAGATCAGGTTCGATTCGAACCAGTCCAGGCGATTGCCTTGCAGCAGGCCGATGACCAGCATGCAGATCGCCGGAAACCCCAACAGCAAACCTTTCCAGTTGAAGGTTTTCAGGCGTTCGAGACGCAGCGGATCCTGCGGAATGCCATAGGCCACCGCCGCTATGGCGATCAGGCACGGCACGACGATTTGCCAGAACGTCCATTGCCAGCCGACGTATTCGGTCCACAAACCGGCCAGTGGCGTGCCCAGTCCCGGGCCGAAGGTCGCGGTCAGCGCATAACCGGCCAGTCCGTACAGCTTGATGTTCGCTGGCAGGAAACGCAGGGCGACGGTCATCAACATGGGCGGCAAGGCGCCGCCCGCCAGCCCCTGCACAGTGCGCATCAGCAGCAGGCTTTCGTAGTTAGGCGCGAACGGGCACAGCACACCGAGCAAGGTGAACAGGCTGATCGCGCACAAGGTGAAGCGCCGTAGCGAGAAGGTCACCGAGCACCACGGCGCGAACGCCATGGCCGCGACCGAGGTGGCGGTGTAACTGGCGACCAGCCAGGTGCCTTCGTCGTAACCGATGTGCAGCGCGCCGCGAATATCGGCGAGGGCGACCTTGGTCACCATCTCGTTGAGGCCCGATACCAGCACTGCCAGCAGCACGCCGACCAGGCCAATGATGATCCGCGCCCCGAACACCGGTGGCGCAGCCGCCGTCGCCGGATTGGCCGCAGCAACAGGTGCCGCAGCCGTCAGGGATGTCATGAATACACACTCCGGAGAGAAAAATACCGGAGCATTTTAGTGGGGCTTGGCAATGCCGAAAATTGACTTATTGGCAGGTTATAAGTGCATCAGACACAACAATGAGACTTGTAGGAGTGAGCCTGCTCGCGATAGCGGTGTGTCAGTTGATTCAGGTGTCGAATGACATACCGCTATCGCGAGCAGGCTCACTCCTACAGGGGTTTTGTGTCGGTTCCAAGTCTAGGGCTGTGCCGCCAGCCACGTTTCATCGCAGCAGGTTTTCAGGGTTTCGCGCAGCCAGCGGTGTGCCGGGTCCTTGTCGAAGCGCGGGTGCCAGGCCTGGGTCAGCATCAGCATCGGCAAGGGAATCGGCAGGTTGAACGAGCGCAGTTTCAGGCCCAGGCGGCGGACACTCAACAGGGCTTCCTTGGGCACCGGCAGGATCAGGTCGGAATCCGGCAGGGCGAACATCGCCGCATGGAAACTCGGCGCAATCACCGCCACTCGGCGCTCCAGGCCCAGCGCATTCAGCGCCGTATCGATCGGGCCGCGGGCGATGCCCCGGCGCGACATGCTGATGTGAGAGAACCCGGCGTAGCGCTCGGCGGTGATTTCGCCATCGAGCAGCGGATGGTCCTCGCGCACCAGACCGACAAAATGCGTCGAGAACAGGTTCTGCACTTTCACTTCAGGCGTGACCGGCCGGGTGTTGCTGACGCTCAGGTCGATGCGTCCTTCGCGCAGCGCCTCGTCGTCGCCGTCTCCTTCCGGGACGAAGCGCAGTTCGCAGTGCGGGGCGAGTTTGTCGAGGGTGTCGAACAACTTGCCGCCATAGACGCCGACGAAAAAGTCATTGGCGCGAATGCTGAAGCGCCGCCGCAGGGTGCCCAGTTCCACGCTATCGGCAGAGCGGAACAGCAGCGCGGCCTGCTCGACCACGTCGCGCACCTGCTCGCGCAGCTCAAGAGCCTTGGGTGTCGGCACCAGACCGCGGCCGGCGCGCACCAGAATCGGATCGCCGATGGCTTCGCGGATGCGCGTCAACGTGCGGCTCATCGCCGCCGGGCTGAGATTCATCCGCCGCGCCGCACCGACCACACTGCCCTCGTCGAGCAGAGCGTCGAGGGCGACGAGCAGGTTCATGTCCGGGAGTTGCATGCTGAGCACTCTTGGCTGATCGGGATTGATCTGGACGCAATGCTAGCAAACATCTTTCAGATCAAGCGGTGCCGCTGATAAAGCTATCGCGAGCAGGCTCACTCCTACAGGGGGAACGCATTCCAAAATGCAGGAGTGAGCCTGCTCGCGATGAGGCCGGCGGTCACACCACGATCAGCGCTGCATACCCCAACGCTTGACCGTCACCCGCTCCAGCGAATCGAACACCAGATTCTCCACCAGCAAACCAATCAGGATCACCACGGCCAACCCGGCGAACACCTTGTCGGTGTACAGCTCGTTGCGGTTCTGGAAGATGTACCAGCCGAGCCCGCCCTTGCCGCTGGTGGCGCCGAACACCAGTTCTGCCGCGATCAGGGTGCGCCAGGCAAACGCCCAGCCAATCTTCAGCCCGGCCAGAATCGACGGCAGCGCCGCCGGGATCAAAATGAACAGGACCAGGCGTAAGCCCTTCAAACCGTAATTGCGCCCAGCCATACGCAGGGTTTCGGAGACACCCATGAAGCCGGCATAGGTGTTCAGCGCCAGTGCCCACAGCACCGAATGCACCAGCACGAAAATCAGGCTGTTCTGCCCCAGGCCGAACCACAGCAGTGCCAGCGGCAACAGGGCAATCGCCGGCAGTGGATTGAGCATCGAGGTCATCGTGCTGAGCAGATCGCGGCCCAACTGCGTCGACACCGCCAGCGTGGTCAGGCCAAAGGCGAGGATGATACCGATCAGATAACCCTTGATCAGCACCACCAGCGAAATCCATACCTTGGCCAACAGCTCACCGCTGAGCAAGCCGTCGAACAGCGCATGGCTGGTCTGCAGAAAACTCGGCAGCATCAGGTCATTGTTCTGGACTCGCGCGATCACTTCCCACAGCAGCGCCAGCACGATCAGGATCAGGCTCTTGCGCAGCCAGCCCTGTTGCCACAGCCGCGTACCCAGCGCCAGCTCACGCTCGACCGGCACCGCCGTCAGCGGCTCGAGCTCGATTTCGAATTCTTCACGCACGGATGATGAATGGCTCATCGGGTAGTCCTCCTGGCCGCTCAATAGGCGATGCGAATGTCGTTGAAGTCGTGATCACGTTCGGTGTCGGGCGACTGGCCTTCATCGAACAGCAGCCGGTGAATGCGCCGCGCCGACTCCTGAAACGCCACACCGCCAAGGCTGTGCAGATCGTATTGATGGCTGTGCACTTCGGCGCGCACGCGCCCCGGATGGGGCGACAGCAACAGAATGCGATTGCCGACCACCAGCGCCTCTTCGATCGAGTGGGTGACGAACAGCAAGGTAAAACGCACCTCGTCCCAGAGCAGCAGCAGCTCCTCCTGCATCTTGCGCCGGGTCAGCGCATCCAGCGCAGCGAACGGCTCGTCCATCAGAAGGATTTTCGGTTGCATCGCCAGTGCCCGGGCAATCGCGACCCGCGCTTTCATGCCGCCGGACAGGGTGTGTGGATAGGCGTCGGCGAACGCCGCCAGCCCGACCTTTTCCAGATAGTGCAGCGCACGTTCTTCGGCGTGTTTTTTGTTCAACGTTCGCGAGGCCAGCAGCGGAAACATCACGTTCTGTTTGACGGTTTTCCAAGGTGGCAGTTGATCGAATTCCTGAAACACCACAATCCGGTCCGGCCCCGGCGCATCGACGCGCTGGCCTTGCAAACGGATCTCGCCTTCGGACGGCTGGATGAAACCGGCGACGGCTTTGAGCAAGGTCGACTTGCCGCAGCCGGACGGGCCGAGCAGCACGTAACGGTCGGCCGGGTCGATTTCGAAACTGACCTGATGGGTGGCGCGCACCACGCGTTGCGGCGTGCGGTATTCGAGGCTGACGCGATCGACCGCCAGCAGCGCTTCGCTGCGGGCGACCGGGTTGCTGGCCGCGTGGCCTGGCAAGGGAGCGTTCATGGTCTTGGCAATCTCCGCGAATCAGAAAGGCGCATCGCCCTGGATGGTCGTGCGATACAGCTTGCGGCGCAGGTGCGCGGGGCAACCAGCGGCGAGGTGGATCAGCGAGCGGTTGTCCCAGAACACCAGGTCATGGGGTTGCCACTGATGGCGGTAGATGTTTTGCGGCAGCACGCTGTGGGCGTAGAGCTCACTCAGCAGTTGCTGACTTTCGTCTTGCGGCAAGCCGACGATGCGGGTGGTGAAGCCTTCGCTGACGAACAGGGCCTTGCGGCCGTTTTCAGGGTGTGTGCGCACCACCGGATGCACCACTTCGGCGACTTGCGCCAATTGTTCCGGGGTCAGGGTCGGGCGCCAGTTGCCCTCGAACCTGGTTTCGCTGTAGCGCGCGGTGTACGAGTGCGCAGCGAAGCGGCCTTCGACAGCGTTACGCAACGCGGCGGGCAGGTCGTCCCAGGCTTTGTGCATGTCGGCGAACAGCGTGTCACCGCCCTCCTCCGGCAACTCCTGGGCATGAAGCATCGAACCGAGGCTCGGCAGCTCTTTATAGGAGAGATCGGAATGCCAGAACTTACCGGCGTCACCGAGGCCGATGTTCTGGCCGTTTTCGATGACGTTGGAAACAATGAGGATTTCCGGATGATTGGCCAGCAGGAACTGCTTGAGCACGTGAATCTGCAGCACACCGAAGCGGCGGCTGAAATCGATCTGCTGTTGCGGGGTGATCCGTTGGTCGCGAAACACCACGACATGGTGATCGAGGTGCGCGCGATGAATGCGCGCGAAATCATGGTCATTGACCGGTCGGCTCAGGTCGAGGCCAACGATTTCGGCGCCGACGGCACAGCTAAACGGGCGAATTTCGAAGGTTTGCGGCGCGGCGGTCGCGGCGCTCAGGGTGGCAATAGCTGCGGACATCTTTCCATCTCCCCCGCACGGCGCGCTCACGGGCGCGCTCGTCGATCAGACACTCACGCTGGATTGCGTGTTGGTTCAGGTCGTGCGGCGCGCCGATTGGTCGGCAGGTACGCAGGGGGACGACTTTATAGCTATAAGAATTGGAAATTAAATACCGTTGGAGAATAACGATATGGCGATTGGTACGGGTTGGGTGACGATTTGTGTCACTTACAAGCACGAAGTGGCGATTTTGCTGACGCCATCGCTGGCAAGCCAGCTCCCACAGTTTTTTGTGTCGGATACATAATCAAGTTCCAACCAAGAACCTTGTGGGAGCTGGCTTGCCAGCGATGAGGCCAGTGAGGCCACTGAAAATCAGCGTTCGTGCAACGCCTCGGCCCGCGCGCGAATGATCGGTTTGAGCAGGTAGCTCAACACTGACTTCTTGCCGGTGATGATATCCACCGAAGCGACCATCCCCGGAATGATCAGCAGCGGCTTTTCATCCGTGCCCAGGTGGCTGCGCTCGGTGCGCACCTTGATCATGTAGTAGGTGGTTTTCTTGTCTTCATCGGTGATGGTGTCGGCGCCGATCTGCTCAAGTTGGGCCTTGAGCCCCCCATAAATGGTGTAGTCGTAGGCAGTGAATTTGACGATCGCTTCCTGTCCCGGATGCAGGAAGGCAATGTCCTGCGGACGAATTTTCGCTTCGACCAGCAGGGTGTCATCCAGCGGCACGATTTCCACCATGTCGCTGCCCGGCTGGATGACGCCCCCGATGGTGTTGACCAGCAACTTGTTGACGATACCCCGCACGGGTGAGGTAACCAGCGTACGACTGACGCGGTCTTCAAGGGCCTTGCCGGTGGCCTGGGCCTTGTTCAGATCGGTGCGTGCCTCGTTGAGCTGGGTCAGCGCTTCGCTGCGGAATTTGCCACGGGTCTCGTCGATCTTGCGCTGCACTTCCTTGATCGCCGACTCCGCACGCGGAATGGCCAGGGTGGTTGCGTCGAGCTGACCACGGGTTTCAACCTCGGCGCGCTTGAGCCGCAGCACTTCCACCGGCGACACCGCGCCCTGCGCCACCAGAGGCTCGGACATATTGATTTCCTGGCGTTGCAGGCCCAGCTGCTGGCGGTACTGCGCCTGCTTGGAGCTGAACTCGCGCAGCTCTTGCTGGCGCTGAATCAACTGCTCCTGCAAGCCGCCGATTTCGTCGTGCAACTGCTGACGGCGGCTGATATACAGCGATTCTTCGCTCTTGGCCTGCCCCGGCACAGCTTTGAGCACGTCCTCGGGAAAATTCAGCGGACGATCATCGACTTCCGCGCTCAAGCGTTCTACACGCAACAGCATTGACAGGCGATCCGCTTCAGTTTCGCCGACGTTGGAAGCAAAACGCGTGTCGTCGAGACGAATCAGCGGCGCGCCGGCTTCGACGATCTGCCCTTCCTTGACGAACAGCTCCGAGACGATGCCGCCCTCGAGGTTTTGAATCTTCTGGATCTTCGACGACGGAATCGCCTTGCCGTCGCCCTTGGTCACTTCGTCGATCACCGCGAAGTTGGCCCAGAGCATGAGGAACACGAAGAAACCGATGATCGCCCAGATGGTCAGGCGCACAACGCGCGGGGCGTCTTCGATCAGCGCCTTGTTGACCTCTGGCAGCGGCTGGCCCTGCAGCGAAGCAGAACCCTTGAAGTAGCGACGGATCGATTCCTTGACACCGGACTTAAGCAACACTGATCTGCCCCTTCTTCAACGCTTCCATCACCGCGGCTTTCGGGCCGTCGGCGAGAATCTGCCCGCGATCGACCACCAGCAGGCGATCGACCAGCGACAACAGCGATGCCCGGTGCGTCACCAGCACCACGGTCTTGTTTTCGATCACCGCCGCGAGGCGTTGCTTGAGGCGTTCTTCGCCGGTGTTGTCCATGGCGCTGGTCGGCTCGTCCATCAGCAGAATCGGCGGATTGAGCAACAGCGCCCGGGCCAGGGCAACGTTCTGCCGCTGGCCGCCGGACAGGTTCTGCCCACGCTCGCCGACTTGCAGCTCGTAACCCTGCGGATGCAGGCGAGCGAATTCGTGAACGCCGGCCAGTTCGGCAGCTTGCAGCACCAGTTCGTCTTCGACATAACGTGCGCCGGACACCAGGTTGTCACGCAAGGTGCCGGCCAGCAGTTGGATGTCTTGTGGTACGTAGCCGATGTTGTAGCGCAGTTCGCTGACGTCGATCTGGCGGATGTCCACGCCATCGACCAGCAGCGCGCCGTCGTCCGGTTGATAGAGGCCGACCAGCAGTTTGGCCAGCGAACTCTTGCCCGAGCCGCTGCGGCCGATGATGCCGATCTTCTCGCCGGGACGGATCACCAGGTTGATGTTTTTCAGCGCCGGATTCTGTTGCTCCGGGTAGGTGAAGCTCAGCTGACGGCACTCGATGGCGCCTTGCAGCACCTTGCGGCTCAGCGGGCGTTCTTCGAAATTGCGCTCCTGCGGCAACTCCATCATCTGGTCGACCGAGGTCATGGTCACCCGCGCCTGCTGATAGCGCGTGAGCAGACCGGACAGCGAGGCCAGCGGGCTGAGCGCGCGACCGCTGAGCATGTAGCAGGCGATCAGCCCACCCATGCTCAGGTTGCCGGCGATGATCTGGTAGACGCCGAAGACGATCATGATCACCCCGGCCAGTTGCTGGATCAGCAAGGTGATGTTCATCGCCAGACCGGAAAGCATCTTCACCCGCAGTTCGAGGCGGCTGAGGGTGCCGATGGTCTGCTCCCATTGGTACTGACGCTCGCTTTCGGCGTTGTTGACCTTGACCGCGTCGAGGCCGGCGAGGGTTTCGATCAGGCTCGACTGGCGCTCGGCACCGAGGGCCATGGTGCGCTCCATGGTCGCGACCAATGGCTTCTGCAACGCGTAGCCAATCAGCAAGGCAATCGGGAAGGCCAGCACCGGAATCCATACCAGATGCCCGCCGAGAATAGCGATCACGATAAAGATCAGGATGGTGAACGGCAGATCGATCAGGCTGGTCAGGGTCAGCGAGGCGAGGAAGTCGCGCAGGCTCTGAAACTCATGGATGTTCTGCGCAAAGCTGCCGACCCGCGCCGGGCGGTATTTCATCGCCATGCCGACGATGCGTTCGAACAGCGTCGCCGAGATGATCAGGTCGGTTTTCTTCCCGGCCAGGTCCAGGCACAGACTGCGCAGGCTTTTCAGGATCAGGTCGAAGATGTACGCGCCGGTAATGCCCAGCGCCAGCACCCACAGGGTCGCTTCGGCCTGGTTCGGCACCACGCGGTCATACACGTTCATCACGAACAGCGGCGCGGCCATGGCGATGATGTTGATCAGGAAACTCGCGGCGATCGCATCGGCGTAGAGCCAGCGCGAGCGCTTGAGGGTGTCGCGAAACCACGAGCGCGCACGCGGAATCAGCGTGCCGTGGTTGACGTCGAATTTGTGTTGCGGCTGAGCGAAGAAGACTTTGCCGATGTAGTCGTCGGCGAGCAGCTCGCGGCTGACGGTCGACTCGCCGCCATCGCTTTCGCTAAGCAGCACCCGCGCATCACTGTCGCCCTGCCAGCCGAGCAGCACGGCACTGCGGCCGTCCTTGAGCAGCAGCAAGGCCGGCATGGCGATCGCCGGGATTTCTTCGAGTTTGCGCTGAAGCACCCGCCCTTGCAGGCCGGCGCGAGCCGCCGCACGCGGCAGCAACTCGACACTCAGGCGTTGTTTGGGCAGCGGCAGGCCGGTGGTCAGCATCGCTGCGCTGGCCGGCTTCTGGTGCAGCATGCAAAGGGCGAGCAGACCATCCAGTAACGGATCGTCATGCAACGCGCGTGGATCATGGCTGAGATGAACTCGACTGACTTCTGATTCCACGCTCGACACTCTTCGACAGTTGAAAGGGATAACTCAATTCATCCCAGGCAGCTGGACCTTGGGTTTCACATCGTTCTGCACAACCGATGCCAACGGCGCGACTACACCCTGGCTTTTGAGCAATTCGCCCATGGTCGCCTTGATTCGGTACTGAGTAAATAACTGAATGTTCTTGATTTCCGCCAGACGCCGCGACGCGGTGAACAGCTCGTTTTCGCTGTCGAGCAGATCCAGCAGGGTCCGTTCGCCGAGGCTGAACTGGCGCTGGTAAGCCGTGCGCACCGAGGTGCTGTGATCGACGTATTGCTGGGCGATCGGCACCTGCGCATTGGCGTTATTGAGGGCGTTCCAGGCCAGGCCGAGCTCTTCGTTCAACTGACGCAGGGCGTTGTTGCGGATGTCCAGCGCCTGGTTGGCGAGGTACGACTTGGATTCCAGATCAGCCTTGTTACTGCCACCGGAATACAGGTTGAAACGCATGCGCAGCATGGCCTGCCATTCGTTGTTGTGACCGTTCTGACCATCGAGGTCGTTGTCGGCGGTGCGGCCCAGCTCGGCATCGAAACGTGGGTAGAAGGTCGACTTGGCGGTGGCGTACTGCTTCTCGGCAGCGGCGATATCCGACTCGGCCGAACGCAGGATCGGGCTGTTTTCCAGCATCTGCGCGCGGGCCTCGTTGAGGTTGGCCGGCATCATTGCCATGAACGGCGCCGGGCGCTCCAGTTGATCGGGCATCTGGCCGACGGCGCTGAGGAAATTGGTTTCCGAGTCGGCGAGGTTGGTCTGCTCGGTGATCAGGTTGTTGCGGGCCTGGGCCATCCGCGCTTCGGCCTGATCGAGGTCGGCGCCACTGCCGACGCCGCGCTGAGTGCGCAACTGGATCTGGTCGTAGATGCGCTGGTGACTCTTGAGATTTTCCTCGGCCAGACGCACGAATTCGCGGCGAGTCAGCACATCCAGATAAACCTGAGCGACAGTCAGCGCGGTACGTTCGGAAGTGCCGAGCAGCGAGTAGGCACGCGAGCTGACGTTGGCTTGTTGACGCGCAACTTCGTTGGAGGTGGCAAAACCGTCAAAAACCATTTGCGAGAGACGTAAACTTGACTCGCTGCGATTCAACGTCTCCCAGTGATTGCCGCCGCCGTTGGCGCGAGTGGTCACGCTATCGGTGCCTTCGCGGCCGTAACCGCCCAGTAGATCGACCTTGGGCAAGTAGCCGCCCTTCGCCGCCTTCAACTGATAATCCGCTGCCAATCGACTGTTGACTCCCGCCTGGATCTCCGGATGGACATCCAGTGCCTGTTGCATGGCTTCTGGTAAGGATTGTGCTTGTACGAATGAAGCGGCGAGAGCGAAGGGTGCGGCAAGGAGCAAAAGCGAACGCATGGTTGGAATTTTCCCAGAACTTCTTGTCTTGAATCACAGCAAAAACGCGGCGCTGCGTCGGATGACGGCAACCCGAAAGACCGTATGTCGGAAAGTTCAAAAGAGGAACTGGATGACAGGCTGAAGGACAGGTCGCCGCGGAAATATCAATGTGACATTAGTGGGGCGATTGTTTAGGATGGCACCCATAAGGTCAATAGTTTGGCATAAAGTTAATCGCGAAAATTTATAGCCAATTTATTGACGAAATACAGCGTCAACAAGTTATCCATTTTCTAGAAACACGTCCAGACTGAAGTGGCGCCGACGCCCGTCAGGTCCATGGAAGTCAACTGAACGCGACACCCCGGAGAGTCTTCAATGAGCAGTGTTGTTGCCATCGTCAAAAGCATTGTCGGTCAGGTTTTCGTGGTGTCCCCAGAGGGCGTGCGACGCGTACTCGTTGAAGGCGATCGCCTTTATGTTGGCGATCAGATCGACACCGGCCTGTCCGGCGCCGTGTCGCTGGAGCTGGCCGATGGCCGCACCCTCGATCTGGGTCGCGATACGCAGTGGAGCGCCAGCGCGCCCGATTCCAGCACCGACCTGGCTGAAGCCACCGCGCAAGCTGCGCCTTCTGTAGAAGAGCTGCAGCAAGCCATCGCCGCCGGCGTCGACCCGACCACCGCCCTTGAATCCACCGCTGCGGGCCCAAGCGCCGCGGGTACCGGTGGTGCCGCCGGTGGCGGCCACAGTTTTGTCATGCTCGACGCGACCGCGGGCCGGGTCGACCCGACCATTGGTTTCCCGACTGCCGGGATCAACGCTGCCGGGCAAGTCGCCCAGGAGACCACCGGTGGCCTGACCAGCGACACCACCACCAACGCCCTGCGCGCCTCGACCCTGAGCCTGACTGCCACGCCGACCATTACCGAAGCCGGCGGCGTGCTGGTGTACACCGCGACCCTGACCCAGGCGCCGCTGACGGACCTGACCATCACCCTGTCCAACGGCTCGGTGATCGTGATTCCGGCCGGTTCCACCACCGGCACTGTCAACGTGCCGCTGGCGCCGAATGACACGGTGTACAACGACCCGACGCAAATCGACGTGACCGTCACCGGGACCACCGGCGGCAACGGCATCACCGTGACCCCGCCGACTACTCCGGCGACTACCCAGGTCACCGATACCGTCGACACCACCACCGTCACCCTGACGACGGCCCCGAACGTTACCGAAGGCGGGCAGATTACCTACACCGCGACGCTGACCAATCCCGCCCAGACCCCGGTGACCGTCACCCTGTCGAACGGCTCGACCATCACCATCGGCGCGGGCCAGACCACTGGCAGCGTCAACGTGCCGACCCCGACAAACGACGTTTATAACAATGGCAGCACCGTCAGCACCACGATCACTGGCGCTACCGGTGGCAACTTTGAAAATCTGGTGCCGAATCCGACGCCAGCGGTGACAACCATTACCGATTCGGTCGACAACACCGGCCTGACCCTGACCGCGACCAACAACGTCGTTGAAGGTGGTCAGATCACCTATACCGCGACACTGACCAACCCGGCGCAAACCCCGGTCACCGTCACCCTGTCGAACGGCTCGACCATCACCATCGGCGCGGGCCAGACCACTGGCAGCGTCAATGTGCCGACTGCGCCGAATGACGTTTACAACAACGGCGGCACCGTCAGCACCACCATCACTGGCGCTACCGGCGGCAACTTCGAAAATCTGGTGCCAAGCAACACGCCAGCAGTCACCACCATCACCGACTCGGTCGACAACACCGGCCTGACTCTGACCGCGACCAACAACATCGTTGAAGGCGGCCAGATCACTTACACCGCGACACTGACCAACCCGGCGCAGACGCCGGTCACCGTCACCCTGTCGAACGGTTCGACTATCACGATTGCCGCTGGCCAGACCACTGGCAGCGTCAATGTGCCGACTGCGCCGAATGACGTTTACAACAACGGCGGCACTGTCAGCACCACCATCACTGGCGCTACCGGCGGCAACTTTGAAAACCTGGTGCCAAGCAACACGCCAGCAGTCACCACCATTACCGACTCGATCGACAACACCGGCCTGACCCTGACCGCGACCAACAACATCGTTGAAGGCGGCCAGATCACTTATACCGCGACACTGACCAACCCGGCGCAGACGCCGGTCAGCGTCACCCTGTCGAACGGTTCGACCATCACGATTGCCGCCGGCGAAACCGTCGGCACCGTCAATGTGCCGACTGCGCCGAATGACGTTTACAACAACGGCGGCACCGTCAGCACCACCATCACTGGCGCTACCGGCGGCAACTTCGAAAATCTGGTGCCAAGCAACACGCCAGCAGTCACCACCATCACCGACTCGGTCGACAACACCGGCCTGACTCTGACCGCGACCAACAACATCGTTGAAGGCGGCCAGATCACTTACACCGCGACGTTGACCAACCCGGCGCAGACGCCGGTGACCGTCACTCTGTCCAACGGTTCGACCATTACCATCGCGGCCGGCGAAACCGTCGGCACCGTGAACGTGCCGACAGCGGCGAATGATGTCTACAACAATGGCAGCACCGTCACCACGACCATCACTGGCGCTACCGGTGGCAACTTTGAAAACCTGGTGCCGAACACGACGCCAGCCGTGACCACAATCACCGACTCGGTCGATGACACCGGACTGAGCCTCAGCGCCAGCGGTTCCGTGGCCGAAGGCGGCCAGATCACTTACACCGCGACGCTGACCAACGCCGCTGGCTCGCCAGTGACCGTGACCTTGTCTAACGGCGCCGTGATCACCATCAAGGCTGGCGAAACCACCGGCACCGCGACCGTTGCTGCACCTGCCGATGACGTCTACAAAGACGCCGGCTCCGTGCAGGCGACGATCACCAGCGCCACCGGTGGCAACTTCGAGAACCTGGTACCAAGCACTGCTCCAGCCGTGACGACAGTCACCGACACCATCGATACCTCGACAGTCAAATTGACCGCCGATACTTCTGTCGCCGAAGGCGGCACCGTCACTTACACCGCGACTGTTGGCGCGCCAGTTACCGGCTCACCAGTCGTGGTAACTCTGGCCAACGGCCAGAACATCACCATCGCCGTCGGCCAGACCACCGGTTCCATCACCTACACCGCTCCGAACGACGCGCTGACCGGCAACGCTCCGCTGACCAACTCAATCACCAACGTCAGCGGCGGCAACTACGAAAATCTGGTTGCGGACAAAACTCCAGTTTCGAC
The DNA here is from genome assembly GCF_900104975.1 of Pseudomonas sp. Z003-0.4C(8344-21). NCBI lineage: Bacteria > Pseudomonadati > Pseudomonadota > Gammaproteobacteria > Pseudomonadales > Pseudomonadaceae > Pseudomonas > Pseudomonas sp. Z003-0.4C(8344-21). Next base: position 83,452 of record NZ_LT629756.1, read on the forward strand.
CACCGTCACCGACGTTGCCGACACCACCAATCTGTCGCTGAGTGCGACAGGATCCGTGGCTGAAGGTGGCCAGATTACGTACACCGCGACGCTGACCAACGCCGCTGGCTCACCGGTGACCGTGACCTTGTCGAACGGCGCCGTGATCACCATCAAGGCTGGCGAAACCACCGGCACCGCGACCGTTGCTGCACCTGCCGATGACGTCTACAAAGACGCCGGCTCCGTGCAGGCGACGATCACCAGCGCCACCGGTGGCAACTTCGAAAACCTGGTACCAAGCACTGCTCCAGCCGTGACGACAGTCACCGACACCATCGATACCTCGACGGTCAAATTGACCGCCGATACTTCGGTCGCCGAAGGCGGCATCGTCACCTACACCGCCACCGTTGGCGCACCGGTTACCGGCTCGCCTGTTGTCGTGACGTTGGCCAACGGCCAGAACATCACCATCGCCGTCGGCCAGACCACCGGCAGCGTTACCACCCCCGTAGCGAATGACGTCCAGATCGGTCACGCACCGTTGACCAACTCGATCACCAACGTCAGCGGCGGCAACTACGAAAATCTGGTCGCCGACAAGACTCCGGTCAGCACCACCGTGACCGATACCGTCGACACCACCACCGTTGCGTTGACCGCCACCGGCAACGTCAACGAAGGCGGGCAGATTGTCTACACCGCGACGCTGAGCAACCCGGCCGGCACGCCAGTCACCGTAACCCTGAGCAACGGTTCGACGATCACCATCGACGCCGGCAAGACCACCGGCACCGTGACCGTTCCGGCGCCTGCCGATGACGTCTACAAAGACGCCGGCAAAGTCGAAGTAACCATCAAGGACACTGCGGGTGGCAACTTCGAAAACCTCGTCGCCAACCCGACGCCAGCGGTGACCAACGTCGCCGACACCGTCAACACCACGCACCTGACCCTCAGCGCTGAAAGCTATGTGCTCGAAGGCACCTCGATCACCTACACCGCGACCCTGACCAACGCCGCGCAGACGCCGGTGACCGTCAACCTGAGCAACGGCCAGACCATCACCATCGAAGCTGGCAAGACCAGCGGTTCGGTGACCGTCGCCGCGCCGAGCGATGACGTCTACAAGGATGTCAGCAAGCTCACCGTGACCATGACCGATGCCAGCGGCGGCAATTTCGAGAGACTCGACGTCAGCAAGACCCCGGTCAGCACTACGGTCAACGACACCGTCGACAAGACCAGCCTGACCCTGACCGCCAGCGACACCGTCAGCGAAGGTGGCCAGATCACCTACACCGCGACCCTGAGCAACCCGGCCGGCAGCGCCATGACGGTGACCCTGGCCAACGGCGCGGTGATCAACATCGCTGCCGGCGCCACCAGCGGTTCGGTGAACTTCCCCGCCCCGGCCAACACGCCATACGTGGATGGCGGCAAGGTGCAGACGGCGATCTCCAGCCACACCGGCGGCAATTTCGAGAAGGTCGATGCCGATCGCTCTGCGGTCGTGACCAAAGTCACCGACAGCGTCGACACCACCAATATCAGCCTGAACGCCACCGGCAGCGTCGCCGAGGGCGGTTCGATCGTTTACACCGCGACCCTGACCAATCCGGCCGGCACCGCCATGACCGTGACCCTGAGCAACGGTGCGGTGATCAATATCGCCAAAGGCGCGACCAGCGGCACCGCGACTGTCGCCGCTCCCGGCGATGACGTGTACAAGGACGCCGGCAAGGTTGATGCGAGCATCACCAAGACCAGCGGCGGTAACTTTGAAAATCTGGTGGTCGACAAGACCCCGGCCGTGACCGATGTCACCGACACCATCAATAACAGCACCGTTTCACTGACGGCCAGCGCCAGCACCGTCGAAGGTGGCGTGGTGGTGTACACCGCGTCCGTGACCGCACCGGTCACCGGTTCGCCGGTAGTTGTGACCTTGTCCAACGGCCAGACCATCACCATCCCGGTCGGCGCCAGCAACGCCAGCGTCAACTTCACCGCGCCGAACGATGCTCTGGCCGGCGGCAACACGCTGAGCGTCAAAATCGACGGCACCAGCGGTGGCAATTACGAAAACCTCGTCGCCGATAAAACCCCGGCCGTGACCTCGGTGACTGACGTTGCCGACACCACCAACCTGTCGTTGTCCGCGACTGGCTCCGTGACCGAGGGCGGTTCAATCGTTTACACCGCCACGCTGAGCAATCCGGCCGGTACGCCGGTCACCGTGAATCTGAGCAACGGTGCGGTCATTACCATCGAAGCCGGCAAAACCACCGGCACCGTGACCGTTCCGGCGCCTGCCGATGACGTCTATAAAGATGCCGGCAAAATCGAAGTCACGATCAAGGACGCCTCGGGCGGCAACTTTGAAAATCTGGTGCCGAGCAGCACGCCGGCGGTCACTGATGTCACCGACACCGTTGACACCTCGACAGTCAAATTGACCGCCACCGAGACCGCTGCCGAAGGTGGCACTGTCACCTACACCGCCACGGTCGGCGCGCCGGTCACCGGTTCGCCGGTTGTTGTCACCCTGGCCAACGGTCAGAACATCACCATCGAAGTCGGCAAGACCAGCGGCAGCGTGAGCACTACCGCGCCGAACGATGCATTGACCGGCCACGCGCCGATCACCAACTCGATCACCAACGTCAGCGGCGGCAACTACGAAAACCTCGTTGCTGACAAAACCCCGGTCAGCACTACCGTGACCGACACCAGCGACACCACCAACCTGACGCTCAGCGCCACCGGTTCGGTGAATGAAGGCGGGCAGATCACCTACACCGCCACCTTGAGCAACGCCGCCGGTTCGCCCGTCACCGTGACCTTGTCGAATGGCGCGACGATCACCATCGATGCCGGCAAAACCACCGGCACCGTGACCGTCGATGCACCAAAGGACGACGTCTACAAAGACGCCGGCAGCGTTGAAGCGACCATCAAAGGCGCGACCGGTGGCAACTTCGAAAACCTGGTCACCAGCACCGTTCCGGCGGTGACCACCGTCAACGACACCATCGACACCTCCACCGTGTCGCTGAGCGCTACGGCGAACGTCGCCGAAGGCGAAACCGTGGTCTACACCGCGACCGTGGGCGCGCCAGTTACCGGTTCGCCGGTGATCGTGAGCCTGTCCAACGGTCAGACCATCACCATCGCCGTTGGCGAAACCACCGGCAGCGTCAACTACGTCGCGCCGAACAGTCCGCTGGCCGGCGGCAGTTCGCTGAGCGTGACCATCGATGGCGCCACGGGCGGCAACTACGAAAAACTGGTGGTGGATGGCAAGTCCGCGGACACCGCGGTATCGGACACCACCGACACCACCAATCTGAATCTGACTGCCAGTGATTCGGTAGCCGAAGGTGGCCAGATCACCTACACCGCAACGCTGACCAACCCGGCCGGCACACCGGTGAGCGTGACCCTGTCGAACGGCGCCGTGATCACCATCAAGGCTGGTGAAACCACTGGCACCGTGACCGTTCCGGCACCTGTCGATGACGTCTATAAGGATGCCGGAAAAGTCGAAGTCAGCATCAAGGATGCAACGGGCGGCAATTTCGAGAACCTGGTGCCAAGCACTGCTCCGGCGGTGACCAACGTCACGGATACCATAGACACAACCACCGTCAAACTGACTGCCACCGAGTCGGCCGCTGAAGGTGGCAACGTCACCTACACCGCTACTGTTGGCGCTCCGGTAACCGGTTCGCCTGTGGTCGTGACTCTAGCCAACGGCCAGACCATCACCATCGGTATTGGCCAGACTACCGGCACCGCGACTACCACCGCACCGAACGATGTGTTGAACGGTCATGCACCGATCACTAACTCCATCACCAACGTGACCGGTGGCAACTTCGAGAATCTGGTTGCTGATAAGTCGCCGGTTTCGACCAACGTTACGGACACCGTCGACACCACCAGCCTGTCGCTTGGCGCGACCGGTTCCGTGGCTGAAGGTGGTCAGATTACGTACACCGCCACCCTGACCAACGCTGCCGGTTCGCCAGTGACCGTGACCCTGTCCAACGGCGCCGTGATCACCATCAAGGCTGGCGAAACCACTGGCACCGTGACCGTTCCGGCACCGGCCGATGACGTCTACAAAGACGCCGGTTCCGTGCAGGCGACGATCACCGGCGCCACCGGTGGCAACTTCGAGAACCTGGTGCCGAGCACTGCACCAGCCGTGACGACAGTCACCGACACCGTCGATACCTCGACCGTCAAACTGACGGCCGATACGTCGGTGGCTGAAGGCGGCACCGTGACTTACACCGCCACCGTCGGTGCACCAGTTACCGGCTCGCCAGTTGTCGTGACGCTGGCCAACGGTCAAACCATCACCATCGGTGTTGGCCAGACTACCGGCACTGCAACCTCTGTTGCCCAGAACGATGCGCTGGTCGGCAACGCGCCGATCACCAACTCGATCATCAACGTCAGCGGCGGCAACTTCGAGAATCTGGTTGCCGACAAAACTCCAGTCTCGACCACCGTCACCGATGTTGCCGACACCACCAACCTGACGCTGAGCGCGACCGGTTCCGTGGCTGAAGGTGGCTCGATCGTTTACACCGCCACGCTGACCAACGCTGCCGGTTCGCCAGTGACCGTGACCCTGTCCAACGGCGCCGTCATCACCATCAAGGCTGGCGAAACCACCGGCACCGCGACCGTTCCGGCGCCATCCGATGACGTCTACAAAGACGCCGGTTCCGTGCAGGCGACGATCACCGGCGCCACCGGTGGCAACTTCGAGAACCTGGTGCCGAGCACAACGCCCGCCGTCACACAAGTTACCGACACCGTCGATACCTCGACCGTCAAACTGACGGCCGATACGTCGGTGGCTGAAGGCGGCACCGTGACTTACACCGCCACCGTCGGTGCGCCAGTGACTGGTTCGCCAGTTGTCGTAACCTTGGCCAACGGTCAGACCATCACCATCGGCGTCGGCCAGACTACCGGCACCGCGACTACCACCGCACCGAACGATGCCTTGACCGGCCACGCGCCGATCACCAACTCGATCACCAACGTAACTGGCGGCAACTACGAAAACCTCGTGGCCGATAAAACCCCGGTCAGCACCACCGTCACCGATGTGGCCGACACTACAAATCTGTCGCTGAGTGCGACGGGCTCCGTGGCTGAAGGTGGCTCGATCGTTTACACCGCCACGCTGACCAACGCTGCCGGTTCGCCAGTGACCGTGACCCTGTCCAACGGCGCCGTGATCACCATCAAGGCTGGCGAAACCACCGGCACCGCAACCGTTGCTGCGCCGTCCGATGACGTCTACAAAGATGCCGGCTCGGTGCAGGCGACGATCACCGGCGCCACCGGTGGCAACTTCGAGAACCTGGTGCCGAGCACAACGCCCGCCGTCACACAAGTTACCGACACCGTCGATACCTCGACCGTCAAACTGACGGCCGATACGTCGGTGGCTGAAGGCGGCACCGTGACTTACACCGCCACCGTCGGTGCGCCAGTGACTGGTTCGCCAGTTGTCGTAACCTTGGCCAACGGTCAGACCATCACCATCGGCGTCGGCCAGACCACCGGCACCGCGACTACCACCGCACCGAACGATGCCTTGACCGGCCACGCGCCGATCACCAACTCGATCACCAACGTAACTGGCGGCAACTTCGAAAATCTCGTTGCTGACAAAACACCGGTCAGCACCACGGTGACCGACACCGTCGACACTACGAACCTGACGCTGTCTGCGACCGGTTCTGTAGCCGAGGGTGGTCAGATTACGTACACCGCAACCCTGACCAACGCCGCCGGCTCGCCAGTCACCGTGACCCTGTCGAACGGTGCCGTAATCACCATCAAGGCCGGCGAAACCACCGGCACCGCAACTGTTCCGGCACCGTCCGACGACGTCTACAAAGACGCCGGCTCCGTGCAGGCGACGATCACCAGCGCCACCGGTGGCAACTTCGAAAACCTGGTACCGAGCACAACGCCCGCCATCACCAGCGTCACCGACACCATCGACACCACCTCGGTCAAACTGACCGCGACCGCGACCGCGGCTGAAGGCGGCAACGTCGTCTACACCGCCACCGTCGGTGCACCAGTTACCGGCTCGCCAGTTGTGGTAACCCTGGCCAACGGTCAGACCATCACCATCGGCGTCGGCCAGACCACCGGCACCGCGACTACCACCGCACCGAACGATGCCTTGACCGGTCACGCACCGATCACCAACTCGATCACCAACGTAACTGGCGGCAACTACGAAAACCTCGTGGCCGATAAAACCCCGGTCAGCACCACCGTCACCGATGTGGCCGACACCACCAACCTGACGCTGAGCGCGACAAGTTCTGTGGCTGAAGGCGGTTCGATTGTTTACACCGCGACCCTGACCAACGCCGCTGGCTCGCCAGTGACCGTGACCTTGTCCAACGGTGCCGTCATCACCATCAAGGCAGGCGAAACCACCGGTACCACAACCGTTCCGGCACCGACCGACGACGTCTATAAAGACGCCGGCTCCGTGCAGGCGGCCATCACCAGCGCCACCGGTGGCAACTTCGAGAACCTCGTTCCGAGCACCACGCCTGCGATCACTCAAGTCACCGACACCATCGACACCACCACGGTGAAGCTGACCGCGACCGCCACTGCGGCTGAAGGCGGCAACGTCGTCTACACCGCAACTGTCGGTGCTCCGGTTACCGGCTCACCAGTTGTGGTAACCCTGGCCAATGGTCAAACCATCACCATCGGCATCGGCCAAACCACCGGCACCGCGACCACAACCGCACCGAACGATGCGTTGACCGGTCACGCACCGATCACCAACTCGATCACCAATGCGACTGGCGGCAACTTCGAAAACCTCGTAGCCGACAAGACGCCGGTCAGCACCAACGTGACCGACACCGTCGACACCACTAACCTGTCGCTGAGTGCAACCGGTTCTGTTGCCGAAGGTGGTCAGATTACCTACACCGCAACCCTGACCAACCCTGCCGGTTCACCTGTGACAGTAACCCTGTCCAACGGCGCCGTGATCACCATCAAGGCTGGCGAAACCACCGGTACCACAACCGTTGCTGCGCCGTCGGATGACGTCTACAAAGACGCTGGCAGCGTGCAGGCAACCATCACCGGCACCAGCGGCGGCGGTTTCGAAAATCTCGTTACCAGCACCGCTCCGGCGGTCACCAGCGTTGCCGACACCGTCGACACCACCACCGTCAGCATCAGCGGCAGCACCTCGGTGACCGAAGGTCAGACCGCCACTTACACGGTCAGCCTGAACCACCCGGCGCAAACCGAAGTGACCCTGAAAATCGTCTACAGTGGCACCGCCGCCGACGGTTCGGATTTCACCGGCGTCTACACCGTGAAGATTCCGGCGGGCGCGAGCAGCGCGCAGTTCAACGTCGCCACCCTCGATGACAAGATCACCGAAGGCACCGAGAACTTCGTGGTCAAGATCGATTCGGCCACTGGCGGCAACTTCGAGAACCTTGCGGTCAGCGCCACCAATGGCAGCGTCAGCACCTCGATCATCGACAACGATGCGCCGCCGGTGCTCGACCTGGATGCCAACAACTCCAGCGGCGCCACCGGTGCCGATTACAAAGTGACGTTCACCGAGAACACTCCGGGCGCGGGCGTGTCGATTGCCGACACCGATATCAAGATCACCGACCCGGACAGCACCCTGCTGACCGGCGCCACCGTGGTCCTGACCAACCGTCAGGACGGCGATGCGCTGAACCTGGGCAACAGCGTCAACGGCATCACCATCAATGCCAACAGCACCAACGGCACGGTGACCCTGACCCTGTCGGGTAACGCGACGCTGGCCGACTACATGCAGGTCATCAAGAACATCAGTTTCACCAACGGCAGCGAAAACCCGAGCACCGTGCCGCGGATCATCACCGTGACCGTGACCGATGGCAGCAACTACTCCAACACCGCGACCACCACGGTCAACGTGGTGGCGGTCAACGACGCACCGGTGGCGGCGCCGAGCAATGTCACCGGCAGCGAAGACACGCCGCTGGTACTTGGCTGGTCGACCTTCGGTGTCAGCGACGTTGATAGCCCGGCCAGCAGCCTCGGGATCAAGATCACCCAGCTGCCGGGCGAAGGCAAACTGCAGTATCTGGACGGCTCGACCTGGAAGGACGTGGCCAATAACCAGACCTTCACCAAGGCCGACATCGACGCGGGCAAGCTGCGCTTCCTGCCGGATGCCAACGAGTCGGGTGTCAATGGCTACGGCGGCACCGGCCTGGGCAACAACCAGGCGGATTACGCGCAGATCAAGTTCCAGCCAACCGACGGTCAACTGCTGGGCAACACCGGCACGGTGAAAATCGACATCACGCCAGTGGCAGACGCGCCGACTGTGAACGTGGCCGACAATAGCGTGAAGTCCACCGGACTGATCAAGGAAGTCTGGACCGGTCTGTCCGGCCTGGGTACCAGCGGCAATGGCGCGGACTCGACCACGTTGAAAAACGTCATCGATGGCGCCGGCACGCCGAATTCCAGCGGCAATGTGACCAACGTACAGTCCGACGGCAGCGTGACCGCCGGCACAGCGTCGAAGACCTCGGGCCTGATGTACCTGGAAGCCGGCAAGACCTACACCTTCAGCGGTGTCGCCGATGACAGCTTGCTGATCACCATCGGCGGCAAGAATGTGGCGTCGGGCACCTGGGGTGCGGGCGGGGCGATCAACGGATCGTTCACCCCGACCACCAGCGGCTATTACACACTCGACATCTACCACCACAACCAGAGCGGCCCGGGCAGCTACGACGTCAACCTGTCGGTCAATGGCAGCACGCCGATCGACCTGAGCAATGCTGGCGTGCCGATCTACACCGGCGTGCAGGATCTGATCAACTCGGGCGTCACCGTCTCCGATCTGCACGGCACCAACGGCGAAGGCTATTACGACGGCTACAAGCTCAACACTGGCGCCGAAGGCACCACGGTGAAACTGTCGGCGATCAGCACCGCGCTGACCGATACTGACGGTTCGGAAACCCTGAGCGTGAAAATCAGCGGTGCACCGGTCGGTTCGGTACTCAGCGATGGCGCCGGGCATACCTTCACCGTCACCGCGAGCAACGGCGAAGCCAACGTCACCGGCTGGAATCTCGGCAGCCTGACCGTGACCCCGCCGACCTACTACAACGGCCAGTTCAACCTGACCGTGACCTCGACCTCCACCGAAATGGTCGGCGGTTCGGCGAGCAGCACCGCAACCATTCCGGTCACTGTGGTGCCAGCGGTCTACAACGCGGTCGTGGCAACTTCGGGCGACGACACCGTCACCGGTACCGATGGCAACGACATCATCGTCGCCGACATCGGTGGTCTGACCGTGGTGCCGGGCACCAACTACAACATTGCCTTCATGGTCGACAGTTCCGGCAGCATGAGCGCATCGTCGCTCAACGCGGCCAAGGACTCGCTGACCTCGGTGTTCAACACCCTCAAGCAAAGCCTGGGCGGCAGCAACTCAGGCACGGTGAACATCTTCCTGGTGGACTTCGATACTCAGGTCAACAAATCGGTGTCGGTCAACCTCAACGACCCGAACGCGCTGACCCTGCTCAAAGCGGTGCTGGACTCGATGGGCTCCGGCGGCGGCACCAACTACGAGGACGTGTTCAAGACCACGGCCAACTGGTTCCAGAGTGCTGACGCGGTGGCCAACACCGGGGCGAAGAACCTTACGTACTTCATCACCGACGGCCAGCCGACCTACTACCAGAGCGGCGAGCAGACCAACCCGACGCTGTACGGCAGCGTCAGGCTCGACAGCGTGGTCAATACCAGCAACTACAAGCCGGGCGACAGCTTCAGCACGTACATCGACAACACCCACTACCTGAGCATCAACAGCGCTGGCACGGTGGTTTTGCAGACGTACAAAAACGGCAACTGGAACTGGAGCAACCTGGGCACTATCCACGCTCAGGGTGACGGCACCTACGAGCTGTCGAGTCTGAATGGCAGCGGCAACAGCACCGACTGGTACACCACCGACAATTCCACCAGCAGCTTCGCGTTGCTCAATGGCCTGTCGAACGTCGAAGCCATCGGTCTCAACAGCGGCGTCAGCCTTAACGATCTGAAGCCCTACGATTCGGATAAAACCCCGCAGACCAACATCGATCCCAAGGATCTGGCCAACTCGATCATCGGCCACACCGAAGCGACGATGCCGGGCAACGACACCGTCAACGGCGGCGACGGCAACGACATCCTGTTCGGCGATCTGGTGAGCTTCAACGGCATTGCCGGTGAGGGTTATCAGGCAATGCAGGCGTTCGTCGCCAAGGAAACCGGCGTCGATGTCAGCAAAGTCAGCACCAGCAACGTGCACCAGTACATCACCGAGCACTATCAGGCGTTCGATGTGTCCGGTGCGCATGACGGCAACGACACCCTGCTGGGCGGCGCGGGCAATGACATTCTGTTCGGCTCGGGCGGCAACGACCTGCTCGATGGCGGCAAAGGCAATGACATCCTGCTCGGCGGCAGCGGCAACGACACGCTGATCGGTGGCAAGGGCAACGACATCCTCATCGGTGGTTCCGGTGCCGATACCTTTGTCTGGAAGGCAGGCGACACCGGTAGTGACGTGATCAAGGACTTCAAGGCCGCCGACGGTGACCGGATCGACCTGCGCGACCTGCTGCAGGGCGAGACCGGCAGCACCATCGACAACTTCCTGAAGATCACCACGGTCGACGGCACGTCCTCGCTGCAAGTCAGCTCGGGGGGCAAGTTCAACTCCGGCGATGCCGCGGCGGCAACACCGGACGTGACGATCAAACTGGAAGGCAACAACTGGTCGAGCGCCAGCCTGCACAACCTGATTGCCGGCAGCGACCCGACCATCAAGGTCGACCACAACAACAGCTGATGCATAAACAAAACGGCCGCCCTCAGGGGCGGCCGTTGCGTTGTGTCAGTCACCCCGGTGACGATTTCATCGTTGCACCGCATACTTGCGCACAGTTGGCTATGCTGCTGACAGCACGACGCTGGTTCTTTTCCGAGGGATGCTCAATGTTTTACGTGCAACGCGATGCGCAAGGCCAGTTGATTCGCGTGGAAGCTGCGGCGTACGCCGAAGCCACGGAAACGCTGCCGGCCGACAACCATGAAATCCAGGCGTGGTACGCCAACGAAGCCGTGGAGAACAGCCTCAAACAGCTCAAGCAGAGCGACTTCGAGATGATTCGGGTACTCGACGACCTGATTCAGGTGCTGACCCAAAAAGGCGTGATCCGCGTCACCGACCTGCCCCCCGCGGCCCAGGCCAAACTGATGGACCGCAACCAGGCGCGTGAGGCGCTGGGCGGGTTGAGCCAGTTGATCGATGAGGATGAGGGCGGGTTGATCTGATTTCCCTGCGGTGATCGTTCCCACGCTCCGCGTGGGAATGCATCAAGGGACGCTCTGCGCTCCAGCCACACCGCTCAAACATCGTTGTGACGCGGAGCGTCACGGGCTGCATTCCCACGCAGAGCGTGGGAACGATCAGGTCAAGCCCAGGGCTTCGGCTCACCCAGCAACTGCCCCTGCACGCCATACAAGCCCATCTCGCGAATCACTGACAGCTCGCCTTCAGTCTCGACCCGCTCGGCAATCAGCGGCAGATCGATGCTGTGCGCCGCGCGCTGGATCGCTTCGATGAACAGGCGTTTGTCGCTCTCCTGATCAATCGCCCGAATGTAGCTGCCATCGATCTTCAAGTACGCCAGGCCCAGCCGCGCCAGGTTGCCGATCATGCTGAAGCGACCGCCAAAGCGCTGCAGGCTCAAGGAGAAGCCCAATTCGCGCAGGCGTCGGGTCAGTTGCTCCAGCAGCGCTTGTTCGGGCAACTGCTCTTCGCCGATTTCCAGAGTCAGGCGCGAACCGAGGTTGGAGTGTGCGCGCAGAATCTCGAAGACCTTGTTCAGCGCCTGCGGATCAGCAAGGGTGGCCGAAGACAGGTTCAGTGCCAGCGAATCTTCGTGCTCTTTCATTTGCTCCAGCACGCGCTCGAGCATCAAGCGATCGAGCCGCGTCGTCCAGCCGAAGCGCTCCAGCCACGGTAGAAAGCGCCCGGCCGGGATAGTCCGGCCCTGCTCATCGAGCAAGCGAGAAAGCACCTTGTAATGCAGCACCAGTTGCGTGTCCTGCGCCGCCACCACCGGTTGGAAATACAACTCGAAACGCTGCTGATTCAAAGCCTGATCGAGCAAGCGATGCCAGGCGTGGTGATCATCGCCTACATCCGCTGTCAGGCTTTGATCGATGCACGCCCAGTTCTGCTCGCCCTGCCCTTCGGCCTGCGCCAGCGCTTGATCGCCCAAGGTCAGGACCTGCTGCGGCGAATCCCCGTAAGCGAACGGCGCCAGACCGATCGAAGCCACTGCGGCGACGTCGGTAGCGCCCGTCGCGTGCAGACTGCTCAGTGCGCTGTCGAGGTTTTGCGCCAGTTGCAGCGCCTCTTCGCGGACCAGCCCCGGCGCCAGCACGGCAAACTCACCGCCACGAATCCGCGTAATCAGGTTCTGGGTTTCCGGGTATTTGGCGCATTCGCGCGACAGTTGCTCGCCCACCGCTTTCAACAATTCATCGGTGCGCTGGCCGCCGAGGCGCTGGTTGAGGCCGGCCAGATCCTTGACCCGCAACAGCAGCAGATAACCGGAACTGGCCTGCTCCGGATTGCTCACCCGGTCATTGAGCTGCATCTCGAAATAACGCCGGTTGGCCAGCCCGGTAAGATTGTCCTGATAGGAATCGGCGCGCAGTTTTTCACTGCGTTCGGCCTGCTCCTGAAACAGCGCCTTGAGCTTCTCGACCATCTGATTCATCGCCTGCACTACACGGCGCAGTTCCGGCGTGCGCGGCAACTCCGGCAGGCTGAGGAATTCGCGCCGGGCGATCGCGTGGGATTGCTGGACCATGTAATCCAGCGGCTTCAACTGCCGGCGCAACAGCAACGCACCGAGTACTGCGCTCAGCGCACCGCAGAGCAACAGCCAGCCGAGGCTGCCCAGCGCGCTCTGCCACAACTTGGCCACGGCGAACATCGGATGGCTGACCACCTCGACCCGCGCCGCCTGCTCCCAGCCACGGCTGACCAAGGCGTCGCCGCCGGCCGGTTCCAGGCCGATGAGTTTGACGAACCAGTCCGGGACATTGCTCACGGCGGGAATGCCGCTGCGCTCGACGATGGTCTGATCGGTCTTCACGTTGACCACTCGAATGCTCGCGTAATAACCACTGTCGAAAATCGAGCTGACCAGCAGCTCGACCATCGCCGGGTCGTCGATATTCGGTGTCAGCGACAAGGCCAGCGCCGTCGCGGCGTCCTGCGCGTGGGAGCGCAACTGATTGACGTACTGGGTACGCGAGCTCTCCAGACTGACCATGAAGCTGCCGGTGAAGGCGACCACCAGGAACAGACAGATAGCGATCAACAGCTGTTTGAACAAAGACATCTGAGCGCGTGCTCCTAGTTAGTCGTCTCGACCGGGAAACCTTCGGCCTGCATTTTCTTCAAGACATCCTGCCAGCGCGACAGGCGTTTGGTGTCGCCAACCTTCTTGTTGCCCTTGGCCCCCGGCAGATACAGCCCTTCGGCATTGAAAGAGTAGACGGGCAGCAAATCAGTCCGCTGCGATGCCGGCTGAATCGGATCGATCAGGCTGTCGAGCACCAGCGGCATGGCATCGGGGGTCGCATAGTAAGTCAGGACCATGTGCGCGCGGTTCTGGCGCAGTGCCTTGACGTAGGTGATGCGCAGCTTGTCACTGGAAACCCCGAGGTGGCGCAGGCTGAAATACTTGGCGATCGCATAGTCTTCGCAGTCGCCGGCGCCCTTCCACAAGGCTTCGATGGGGGTTTCCCAATAGTCGACCTGCCGCCACAGATCGATGTCTTCGACGTAGCGCACCTGTTTGTTGAAAAACAGGTTCACCACTTTCAGCTTGTCCGTTTCGCTGGCTTGCTGCTGTGTTGCCAACAGATTCTGCCAGGCATCGATGCGTTGCTGGCCGGCGCCGAGCGGCCCGTAGAGCGCAGTGGCCTTGCGGCTGATCGCGGAAAAATCCCAATCGGCATGCAGGCCGCCCAGCATGACGCCGGCCAGCAGCAGTGCGCAGCCTGACCAGCGCAACGTCCGAGGGATCGCGAATCGTACCGCCACAGCAGGTTTCCAGAGGGCAAAAAGGGAAGCGTTCGATGTTGAAGCTTAGCCCGCTAAAAAACAATGGCACCATGAGATCATCACTGGCACGCTAAACTGTAAATGTAACCTCGTTCTTCTACACGGTTTGACAAGCTGTAGAGCAATCACTAGTGTCATTTGGATCCAAATCACCGACCTACAGGGTGCGTAGTCGTGACACAGAAGCCCAAACCGCTGCACAGCATTAAAGTCGACGGACCGATTCCTGCGCATCTGGCCCGTTCGGTCATTGAAGAAACGTTACGTTCGGCGATTCTCGATGGTCGACTGCCCTGCGGTACGGCGCTGCGCCAGCAGGATCTGGCGGATCTGTTCGGTGTCAGCCGCATGCCCGTGCGCGAAGCCTTGCGCCAGCTCGAAGCGCAGGAATTGCTGAGTGTGACCACGCACAAAGGCGCAGTGGTCGCGCCGTTGATTCAAGGCGATGCCACCGAAACCTACGAGTTGCGCATCCTGCTCGAAGCCGAAGCCATGCGTCAGTCGATCCCGCTGCTGACCGAAGCCGATCACGCCCAGGCCGCCGCGTATATCGAGGAGCTGGAAGCGCAGCACGATTACACCGAAATCGGCCGGCTCAACCGTTTGTTCCACATGGCCCTGTACAGCAAAGCGCCGAACAAACGCCTGCTGCGTCTGGTCGAGGACGGGCTTAACGAAGAAGAGCGCTTCCTGCGTTTCAACCTTGAGTCGATGGGCCTGGGCAAATTGTCCCAGGACGATCACCGGGCGATGCTCCAAGCCGTGCGCGAGCGTGACATCAAGCTGTCTATCGAGCTGCTGGAGCAGCACCTCAACCGCGGTGTCGAGGTCATCACCCGCTACCTCGCTACACCTGCGGCACAAAGCCGTTCGGTTGCCCGCTGAGACCGTAACTCCCGCGAATCACCCGCTTACAAATCCCCAAGCGATCGCCCGCCCCGCGGCGGGCTAGTCCTCGCTCCCGCTCGCCCTCTCCTGCACCGTTCTGCCCAATCCTCACGGCGTGGCACCGACGAATCGGTCATAGCCGTAGCGACAAATTACCCGCACTCTTGAACGGCCACCCCATACAGAACGGGGACGCGCCGACCTGACGGTGCAGTCCCCGCAACAGGAACCTACGGAAGGAGCCTTGTCACGGGAAAAAGGAAGTTCTGGCGCCGGTCCCGGCCAACTTTCATCCCCTATCAATCAATCAATCAATTCTTTTCAATAAAAAGTTGCTTCGAGTGAGGCATTCACTCTTGTTATCCAATTTTGGCCGCTATTGGCTGAAAGGAGTAACTACGCCCAAATAAAACTTTTCCCGAAAGTCTTATTGGAACTTTACGCATTTGAAAAACAGCAAACTTAAATTAATTAAAATTGCGCTTGTTAAATGTTTGCTTCCTGTATTAGTTTTTTCTCCGCCGAAGTTGAGCCTGGTGTTCGCTTCGGCACGCGGCGCCATGAAGCAGCGCACCGCACAGGCCGCACGCCTGCATAGCAGGGCTTTGCGCAAAAACACGCCGGGCAGTTTGTTTACCGGCACCCAACTTCAATTGATGCGGACACACAACTAACCCGGCGCAACATTAACTGCGCAATTGCACAAGCAGTTCCATTTCACCCCAATGATTAAGGACGTCATCATGCCTTCCAAGCACCAACTCGCCTTGAAGAAAGTCGAACTCAGCAATCATCCAATCTTTGCCGAGATCACTTCGTTATCAATATTGCGTCGCTTCATGGAAACCCATGTATTCGCCGTGTGGGACTTCATGTCGCTGACGAAACGTCTGCAACAGGAACTGACCTGCACCCGATTGCCCTGGTTACCGCCGCGCGATCCGCAGGCCGCCCGGCTAATCAACGAAATCGTGCTTGGCGAGGAGTCGGACGATCGCCTGGTCGATGGGCACTACAGCCACTTCGAGTTGTACCTGGACGCCATGCGCGAAATCGGCGCCAGCACCACAGCGGTCGAACGTTTCGTCGCGCTGCAACAGGAAGGCGTGAGCTACGACGTCGCGCTGCGAAGCGTCGAGGTTGATCCGGCCGCCGCGCAGTTCGTCCGCGACACCTTGCACACCGCGTTGCATGCGCCGGGGCACAGCGTCGCTGCGGCGTTTCTGCACGGTCGCGAGAGCGTGATCCCGAGCATGTTCCAGCGCATCCTCGATGACTGGGGCATCGGCATCGAGCAGGCCCCGACCTTTCGCTATTACCTGCAGCGGCATATCGAGGTCGACTCTGAAGATCACGGCCCGGCGGCCGAGCACCTGCTCCAGCGTCTGGTCGACGGCGACCCGCAACGCGAAGCCGAGGTCTATGCCAGCGCCGTCGCCGCCGTGGAAAGCCGCATCGCTTTGTGGGACGGCCTGCGCCTGAGCATGCGCGAACCGTTGGCGGAGGTGGCGCAATGAACGCTGCCGACTATCAATCTTTCGCCGACGCCTGGGAACAGCGCGCGACCATTCGCACCCGGCCGCGCCGGGTGCTGGAAGACGACGATCGCCTGATCTATCCGCTCAGCCGCCAACCCTTGGTGCTCAGCGATACCTTCCTGCGCGAATGCCCAGAGCAACGTGATTTCGCCCTCGTGCAGACGCTGTACAAGTTCATCAACGATGTGGTGATTTTCGAGACGGAAATCGTCGACAAAACTGCGCGCAGCATCGCCAAGGATCGCTTCGCCGTGGCATTCCCCTTCGCCTGTCGTTACGACGCGATGACCGTGGTGGTCGATGAGGATTACCACGCGCTGGTGGCGATGGATTTCATGCAGCAGACGGTGGCCATGACCGGCATCGAACCGATCCAGCTACCCGACCAGATCGAACTGAGCCGGGCGATCCCCGCCGCCGTGGCGTTGGCGCCGGAGCATTTGCGCAGCGCCGTAGAGCTGATTTGCGTAGCCATCGCAGAAAACACCGTGACCGGCGATGTCGCCGCGTTCGCCCGCGACGACTCAGTCAAACCGTCAATCAAAGGGCTGATGGCTGATCACTTGCTCGACGAGGGTCGCCATTCGAGTTTCTGGGCGCGCATGGTGCGCATCTACTGGCACACCGCGAGCGAAGCCGACCGCGAAACCATCGCGCAGATGCTGCCGGTGTTCATCGGCCACTACCTGACCAACGACATTCAAAAGTCCTTCGACCTGCGCCTGATCGATGCGCTGCCGGTCAGCGAAGCCACGCGCTGTTCGCTTCGGGAGGAAATGGCCGGCCTGGCCTTCCCGATCAATCGCCATCACCCGCTGGTGGGCAACATCGTCAGGTTCTTCCACAACAGCTCGCTGCTCGACGCGCCCTGCGTGCAGCACGCCCTGCGTGACTATCTGGTTTGACAAGGAGGTCTTCATGAAACGTCTCGACATTTTGCTGATTGGTGCCAGCCAGGCCATGACCGATCTGGCGCTGGAATTTGAACAACACGGTCACTCGGTGCAACGCAATGCTGCCGCGCAAGCGCCGGTGGATCTGATCATCGACGATGGCTTCATTGGCGCCGGCGATCGCTGCGCCATTCCGCACCTGCATTTGCGTTTGGGCGTCGGTGCGAGTCGCGCCGGTTTGCCGATCCTCGACCTGCTGTGCTTTCGCGGCTCGTCACTGATCAGCCGCGTGCCGATCGGCGATGAGCCGTCAGGCAACGGTCAGGCGCTGCGCCAGCGAGTTCTGGCGCATGTGGTCGATGAAGTGGCGCTACTGGTCAGTCGCCTGTCCCGCGACGGCGACTATCTGCAACAGCTCGCCCCGCTGAGCGCGCCGGATTTCGAGCGCATGGAAAACCTGCGCTTTCTCGACAGCCTGGCTTATGTCCATCGGCGCAACGACACGGCGAATGCCGCGCTGCTGGAACAGGCACAAGTGAGCGTCATCGAGCGTCTGCAACAGAGCCTGATCAAGCACGCTGAACGGCCAGCGCTGCACCTCGGCGAACGTTGCATCAGCTATCGCCAATTGCACGCCCACAGCCGAGCGATTCAGCAGCGCCTGCACGCGTTGCTGGAGCCGCATTCGCAGCCGTGGATCGTCGCGGTCTGCCTGCCGAAGAGCCCCGAGCTGTTCGCATCGATCCTGGCAATCCTCGGCAGCGGCGCCGTGTATTTGCCGCTGGAGCCGAGCCATCCGTTGCCGCGCCAGCAGTACATTGCGCAAAACGCCGGCGCGCTGCTGTTGCTGCATGACGGCGAGCATCCGCTCAGCAACACAATGCCGGGGCTGGACGTCAGCCTCATCGACAGCGCCGCAGCGGATCTCGACCTGCCGTTAATGCGTCAGCGCCCCGAGCTCGATGCACCCTGTATGGCGCTCTACACCTCCGGTACCACCGGGCACCCGAAAGGTGTGTTGCTCAGCCAGGCCAACCTCGCGCATTTCACGGCGTGGTACGCCGATTACGCGCAGTTGCAGGCCGAGAGCCGAGTGCTGCAGTTCTCCTCGCTGAGCTTCGATTCGTCGCTGATCGATATCTTTGCGACCTTGCTCAGCGGCGCCGAACTGGTGGTGCCCGACGACACGCAACGGCGCGATCCGTTGCAACTGGTGGCGCTGATCCGGCGCCGGCAATTGACTCACGCCTTCCTGCCGCCAGCGCTGTTGAGCATTCTGCCGCTGGAGCAACTCGAAGGCGTACAGGTGATGACCGGCGGCGACGTCTGCGAGCCGTACGTCATCGAGCAACTGACCCGTCAGGGCACCCTGCACAACCTTTACGGTCCGACCGAAGCCACCGTGCTGATCACCGCGCGACAACTGCAAGCGGGCGACAGCAACCGCAGCCTCGGCGCGCCGATCGCCAACAGCCAGGTGCTGATTCTTGATGACGATCTGCAACCGGTGCTGGAAAACACCGTCGGCGAATTGTTCATCGTCGGCCCCGGCGTCTGCCTCGGTTATCTAAACAATCCGCAGCAGACGGCCGAGCGTTATCTGCGCCTGAATCTGCCGGACGGCCAGACACTGCGCGCCTACCGCACTGGCGACATGGCGCGTTGGGGCGAGCAAGGTATCGAGTTGTGTGGGCGGCGCGATAATCAGGTGAAGATCCGCGGTTTCCGGGTCGAGCCGGAGGAGATCGAACGCTGCCTGCGTGAGAGCCAGTTGTACCGGCAAGTGGCGGTAGTGATCGACAGTCAGCGCAGGATTCTGGCCTTTCTCGCTCAGCCGCAGTCGGCCACTGCCCGCGACGGACTGAAGGCTCACGCCCGGCAATTTCTACCGGACTACATGCAACCGGTGGCGTGGACTGAACTCCCCGGCATGCCCTCCGCCAGCAACGGCAAGGTCGACCGTAAGGCGTTGCTGGAAATGCCCGTGAGCATGCAGGACAGCGGGCCGAAACGCCTGCCGGTCACTGCCGACGAAGCGCTGCTGCTGGAAATCTGGGCCGAGTTGCTGGAGCTGCCAGGCAGTGATATTTCCACCGATGAAAGCTTCTTCAATCTGGGCGGCCATTCGATCTTGCTGTCGCGAATGTTGCTGCGTTTGCGTGAAGAATTCGGCCGCAGCATTTCGATCAATCGCTTCATCGAACAGCCGACCATCGCCAAGCTCGCAACCCTGGTGCGCGGCACCGATGACAGCGCCGTGCTCAGCGCCCAGGCCATGGCCGATGCCGAACGCGCGCTCGATATCCAGCCGTTGCCGATCAGCCGCATGGGCGATGTGCACAAGGTCATCGTTACCGGTGCCAACAGTTTCGTCGGCGTGCATATTGTCGAAGCGCTGCTCGGTTGGGGCGCCAGCGAAGTCGCCTGTCTGGTGCGTGACGGTGGCGGGCAAACGGCCGCGCAGCGCTTTGCCGAGTCACTGCGGGAAAACCGCCTGGAGCATCTGGATCTGAGTCGCGTGCGGGTCTATGCGGCGGACATCACCCGGCCGCAATTGGGCCTGAGCGAAGAAGATTATCAGCGCCTCGATCGCGAGTTCGGCGCGCTGGTGCACAACGCCGCCAACGTCAACCATGTGCTTGATTACGAGTCGCTGGCAGCGGACAACGTCGAGCCGATTTTCGCCCTGCTGCGCCTGTGCGAAGGGCAGAGCAAAAAGGTCTTCAACTTCGTCTCGACATTGTCGGCGTCCAGCAGCGTCGATGACGCGGGTCGCGTGTTGGAACTGCCGGCCGCGACGACGCCACCCATCTACATCCGCAACGGCTACAACCTGTCGAAGTGGGTTGGCGAGCGCATTCTCGAAAGGGCCCGAGAGCGTGGCGTGCGGGTCAATGTGTATCGCCCCGGCAACATCAGTTTCAACAGCCTGAGCGGCGTCTGCCAGCCGCACAAGAACCGTTTGATGCTGATGCTCAAGGGCTCGATTCAACTCGGCCAGGTCCCGGCCTTCGCGTTGAATTTCGATCTGATGCCGGTGGACTTCCTGGCCCGCTTCATCGCCTTCCATGCCAGCCGTTATTCGCCTGACCGTGCGGTGTTCAACCTGCACAACCCCGAGCCGCTGAGCTGGGACGCCTACGTCGCTTCGTTCCGCGAAAACGGCAGCGAGTTTTCGCTGGTCAGCGTCGCCGACTGGCAACAGCAGTTGAGCCGGGTCGACGCCGACAACGCGCTGTTCGGCGTGCTCGGTTTCTACCTCAACGGCTTCGAAGAAGACATCGGCGACATCTCCCTGATCGGCCACGCCAACGCTGAAGCCGGCGTGCAGCAGATGGGCGCGCATTACCCACAGAAATCCCCGGCACTGCTGCGCCGCGGCTGCGATTACCTGAAAGAAATCAAGTTCATCTGACGCAACATAAAAGGAGCACCACCATGAGCAATCTGCAACCGGACACCCTGATCAAAAACCCCCACGGCTGCCACGTCGTGTCTTCGGTGCAAGTGCCGGCGGACGCGGCGCAAGTCTGGGCGGTAGTCGGCAACTTTGGCGCTTTCGAGCGTTTCATTCCGGCGCTATCGCACATCGAAATGACCGGCGAGGGCGTGTCCTCGCTGCGCAAGAAAATCTTCAAGGATGGCAACGTTGTGGTCGAGCAACTCAACTCCCGCGATGAGCAGGCACGGAGCATGACCTGGACGACGATCTATAACACCTTGGGCGTGGCGAATCTGTGGGCGGCGATGAATGTCGAGGCGCTGGGCGAAGGGCAATCGCGGGCAACCTGGACGATCATTGCCGAGCCGGTGTCGGGCGGGGAGGAAGCGCTGCCGGGGTTCAGGGATTTTGTGCAGGGGTTTGCTGATGATGCGATGGGGAATGTTTTGAAGCTGTTTGTTTAAGACTTTGGCTTTGCGGTGAATGGATCACCGCTATCGCTGGCAAGCCAGCTCCCACAGGATTCGAGTCGTTCACAAATAAAGTGTTCGCCAAAATTCCTGTGGGAGCGGGCTTGCCCGCGATTGAACGATAACGCGGTCTGACAAACCGCTATCAGATCTTGAAGCTGTCCACCAACTGCTTCAACCGGTTGGCCTGCTGCGACAACGCATCACAATCCTTCAACGTCTCGTTGAGGTTGGCCACGCTTTGCTGGTTCAGCAGGTTGATCTGGTTGACGTCGACGTTGAGGGTTTCGACCACGGCGGTCTGCTCTTCCGTGGCCGCGGCCACGGACTGGTTCATGCCGTCGATTTCGCCGATGCGCTGGGTCACGCTGACCAGGCGCAAACCGGCCTGATTGGCCACTTCCACGCTCTGCTCGCTGGACGCCTGACTGGCATTCATCGTGGTCACCGCTTCACGCGAGCCGACCTGCAGCGAAGTGATCATCTTGTGGATCTCTTCCGCCGATTCCTGAGTGCGATGGGCAAGGTTACGCACCTCGTCCGCCACGACCGCAAAACCACGCCCGGCCTCACCGGCACGCGCCGCTTCGATCGCCGCGTTGAGCGCCAGCAGATTGGTCTGCTGCGAAATGCCTTTGATCACATCGAGAATGTGGCCGATGTTGTCGGTGCTCGCATTGAGGGTTTCGATCTGCGTGCACGACAGACTGATCTTCTGCGACAGCTCGGTCATCGCTTGAATCGTCTGCTCGACCACCTGACGCCCGTCATCCGCCTGCTCGCTGGCGCCGCTGGCGTGTTGCGAAGCATCGGCAGCGTTGCGGGCGATCTCCTGGGTGGCAGCACCCAATTGATTGATGGCAGCCGCGACGCTGTTGGTGCGCGCGCTTTGTTCGTCAGAGCCGACGATCGAGGCGTTCGACGAGGCCATGACCCGTTGCGACAAGTCATGCACATGACGGGTGGCCGAGGACACTTCGGAAATCGACGCGTGAATCCGTTCAACGAATTGGTTGAAGGCACTGCCCAGTTCGCCAAATTCGTCTTTGCTTTCTACCGAGAGGCGTCGAGTCAGATCGCCTTCGCCCTGAGCGATGTCCTGCATCGCACGGCCCATGGTGGTCAGCGGTCGCATCAAGACGTTGATCAACAGACTCAACAGCAACGCAATCGCGGCCACGGCGACAAACATCGCGATCAGCGCCGAGGTGCGGAATTGGCTGAGCGCCGCGTAGGCTTTGTCGTGATCGATCGACAGACCGATGTACCACTGCGCATTCGGCAGGTCGTTGACCGGGGTGAACGACAGAATCCGCTCCTCGCCGTTGAGCACGACGTTCTGGTTGCCCTTCTCGATGCGCACGCTGGTGTTCGGGTAGATGTCTTTCAGGTTTTTCATGACCTGATCCTTTTCCGGGCTGACGATCACCTGACCGTCAGCGCTGACCAGGAACGCATGGCCAAGGCCTCCGAAGTCCACCGAGTTGATGATCTTGACCAGGGTTTCCAGGCTCAGGTCGCCACCGACCACGCCGAGCAATTCACCGTTCTTCTTCACCGGCATGGCAATCGTCACTACCAGCCCGCCAACCGCGGCCATGTACGGCGGGGTCAGCATGGTTTTATCCGCGACCACCGCTTGCTTGTACCAGGGGCGCTGACGCGGATCGTAGCCGTCCGGCATCTTCGCGTCCGGGCGTTGGGTAAACACACCGTTGGCCTGGCCAACATAGGTGAACTGGAAATTCGAGGTGAAGGCCGGCTGATCGACCAGCCCCGGCAGATCGGCGTCCTTGCCCTGATGAGCGACGTTCTGCGCGAGGTTTTCCAGCACCAGAATCCGCCCGCTCATCCAGTTCTGCACGCTGCTGGCGGTCAGATCACCGGCCTGCTGAACGGAAGACTGAAGGTTCTGGCGAATGGTGCTTCGCTGCAGATAGTCGTTGTAGAGCGTGAACAGCGCGAACGCCAGGACCACGACGCCCGAGGCGGCCAGTAGAATTTTATGGCTGAACTTTAAATTCATTTCATGGGACTTCTTATGCCAAAAGTGGGGATGCGTTCCGGATGCAACATTCCATGTACAGCGCAGGCAGCGTTCTTCCGGCCGCTCTACTTTGGTGCACGCATGTCTCACCAGTCTGTCGGCACGCGTGGGAGAAATCTTAGGGTTGCGTTGGAAATGGATCGCGTTTCTGTCGGATTCCCGCCGAACGGCGGGCCAGAGCGGCTGAGGGAAGATTTTTCCGCGCGCTGCGTGAGCAGCGGTTGCAAACTCTGCGATCCTTGAAGACAATGCGACTAATTATCATTTGTGACGTCCGGGCTGTCGCGTTCATGTCCTCCCCCGAGTTTGCGGTACAGACGCTTTATCGTTGTCATCACGGCTGGCTCAACACCTGGCTGCGCGTGCGGCTGGGCAACGCAGCGGATGCGGCGGATCTGGCACAGGACACCTTCGTCCGCCTGCTGCAACGCAGCGAACGCCTGGAGCTCAAAGCCCCTCGCGCGTTCCTGCGCACCATCGCTCGTGGCTTGGTGATCGATCACTGGCGCCGCGAAGAAATCGAGCGTGCGTACCTGGAAACCATCGCCCATTTGCCCGAAGCCGAAACGCCAGGCAGCGAAGCCCGCGCCCTGATCATCGAACTGCTGGAAAGCATCGCGCGCATGCTTGAAGGACTGAAACCGAAGGTCCGTCAGGCCTTTCTGCTGGCGCAGTGCGAAGGTCTGACCCACAAGCAGATCGCCGAGCAGATGGGGCTATCGTTGCGCTCGGTGGAACGCTACGTTGCCGAAGCGCTGTATCACTGTTATGTCTTGCGGTACGCGCACTGATGCCGCTGGACAACGCTGCACTTGGCCGCCGCGCCGAGCCGCCACCGCAGGTAGTCAAACAAGCCATTCACTGGCTGCTGCGCCTGCGCAACAACCACGGCAATCCACGGCTGAGTCGCCAGTGCGAACAATGGCGGGCCGAACATCATGAACACGAACTGGCCTGGCAGCGTGTGCAGTCGCTGCAAGCCGAACTGAGCAGCAACCTTCGTGCGGTGCCCGGCGCACAAGTGGCGTTCAATACGCTAGAAAACAGTGCGCAAGGTCTCGGCCGGCGGCAGGCCTTGAAGTTGCTCTCAGGCGCATTGCTGTTGGGCTCCGCCGCGTGGCTGGCCAAGGACAGCGGGGCCTGGCAGCAATGGAGCGCCGATTACGCCACCGCGACCGGTGAGCAGCGCGGTTTTCAATTACCCGATGGCACGCGCATCGAGCTCAACACCGCCAGCGCGGTGGACCTGCATTACACGACGCAGCAGCGCCTGATCAAACTCACTCGCGGCGAGATCATCGTCAGTTGTGGCGGCTCCGACGAAGGCGCGCCGTTCGATCGCCCGCTGCGCGTGCAAAGCCGTCACGCTACGTATGCGCCCATTGGCGCTCGCTTCATTCTGCGTCAGGACAACGATTGCAGCCGGCTCACTGTGACCAGCGGCCGCGTTGCCATTGTTTCCGGCGGTAATTCGGTCGAAGCCGTCGCCGGCCAGAGCTACCGCATCGACCACCTGCAGATTCGCCCGGTGCCGGCACCGGATATGGACGCCGGCGCGTGGGTCGACGGTTTGATCGTCACGCGCTATATGCGCCTCGGTGATTTCCTCAATGAAGTCGGGCGCTACCGTCAGGGTGTGCTCAATTGCGCAGCGCAGATAGCAGACCTGCGCCTGTCCGGGGTGTTCCGACTGGAGGACACGGACAAACTGCTGGCGGTACTGCCGCAGACCCTGCCGGTGCAATTGCGCTACCGGACACGCTGGTGGGTAAACGTGGAACGTGCGGTGTGAAATTTTTTGGCGGGTTTTCGCAAGGGCTTCGGCTTAGTCAGTAAGCACTTCAATCCAAGCGTTTGCGACTTCCTACGGAAACCCACAATGACTGTCCGCGCCCACTGTAAGAACTCTCTGAATTTCACCATTGAATCGAGCCTGCTGCAGCACGCCGTTCGCGCCGCGCTGTTTTCTACCGCGCTGAGTGTGGGTGTATTGCCAGGCGTGAGCCTCGCTGCCGACGTCACTGCCGGTGCGGTCAGCCCGCGCTATGACGTCGCTGCGGGGCCGCTGGACGAGGCGCTGAATCAGTTTGCGCGTCAGGCGGGCATCACTTTGTCGATGACCCCGCAACAGACTCAGGGCCGCCACTCACCGGGGGTTCGGGGCGAATATTCCACCGATCAGGCGCTGAGCCATTTGCTCGGCGGCTCGGGTCTGGAAGCGGTCAGCCAGGATGGCAGCCGCTACATCCTGCGCCCGCACGCCGAGAGCGAAGCGCTGGCCCTGCCGACCACCGACATCAAAGGCTTCGCCCTCGGCAACGCGCTGGGCAGCATGGCGGGCTACAACGCTACTCACAGCCAGATCGCCACCAAAACCAGTACCGCATTGCTCGAGACTTCGCAAAGCGTGTCCGTGGTCACGCGCGAGCAAATGGATGACCAAGGCTCACAGACCGTCTCTCAGGCCATGCGCTACGCCCCGGGCGTGCTGACCAATCCGTATGGCGCGACTCATCGTTACGACTACGTGGCGATGCGCGGTTTCAACGATGGCTCGGTGGACAACATTTATCTGGACGGTCTCAAGTCGATGGGTGACAGCGGTACTTACAGCACCCTGCAAGTCGACCCGTATTTCCTCGAGCGAGTGGACATTCTCAAAGGCCCGTCTTCGGTGTTGTATGGCCGCAGCTCACCCGGCGGTCTGGTCGCGCTGACGAGCAAGAAGCCGCTGTACGAGGCCTATCATCAAGTACAGGCCACGGTGGGTAATCAGGGGCAACGCGGGTTCGGTTTTGACTTCAGCGGCCCGGTCGATGACGACAAGCGCATTGCCTATCGTCTGACCGGTTTAACGGATCGCTCCGACACGCAATTCGACCACAACAAGGAAAAGCGCTACGCCCTGGCGCCGACCCTCAGCATCGACTTCAGCGAAGACACCTCGCTGACACTGCAGGCTTATCTGCAACACGACCCGGATGGCGGCTACCATGGCGGCGTGCCGGCGGATGGCACGATCCATCAGCGCAACGGTCAGCGTATCTCGACGGATTTCTTTGAAGGTGAGCCGGGTATCGATGGTTATTCGCGCGACCAGCAATCCTTCGGGTATCAGTTCGAGCATCGCTTCAACGACGTCTTCACCGCGCGCCAGAACTTCCGCTACCTCGATTCCAAGGTAAACATGGATCAGGTCTACGCCTATGGCTGGACTTCGCCGACCAGTAACGAGCTGAACCGCTACTACACTGGCGGTGATGAACGCCTGCATGCGTTCATCGTCGATAACATGCTCCAGGCCGAGTTTTTTACCGGTGCGACGAAGCATACGGTGCTGCTGGGCGCTGACTATCAGCGGCGCAAAACCGTGGTCGACTGGACCAGCGGCGGTCTTGCTCCGATCAACGCCTTCAATCCGATGTACGGCAACTCGGCCATCGATATGTACGGCGAGACCAGTTATCTGCGACGCCTGGAGCAGACCGGGGTTTACCTGCAAGACCTGATCGAGATGGACCAGTGGCGTTTCTCACTGGGCCTGCGTCAGGACTGGGTCGAGACATCTGACGAAAACCGCATCGCCGAAGCAGGACGCCCTGCCGGCACCGAGATCAACGATCGACGCACCAAACTGACGGGTCGCGCCGGTGCGCTGTATCTGTTCGAAAACGGCCTGGCGCCGTATATCAGCTACTCGGAATCGTTTAACCCGAACTCCTACGCCGACAGCGCCGGCAATCCGCTGGCACCGACCGACGGCACGCAATGGGAAATCGGCTTGAAGTATCAGCCGCCGGGCACCGACAACCTGTTTACTGCATCGCTGTTTCGCATCGATCAGGAGAACCTCGCGACCAAGCTGCCGCAGGAAAACTTCTACCGCGCGGTAGGGGCTGTTCGCTCCCAGGGGTTGGAACTGGAAGCGCACACGCAACTGACCGACAACCTCAAACTCCTCGGCAGTTACACCTTTACCGACATCGAGTATTCGAAGTCGATGATCAGCACCCTGAGCACCTCAACCGACGTTATCGAGAACAAGGGCAACTCACCGACCCAGGCGCCGCGGCACATGGCCTCGTTGTGGGCGGACTATAAATTCGACAGTGCCGCACTCGATGGCTTGCGCCTGGGTGGTGGGGTTCGTTATGTCGGCTACAGCTGGGCCGATGCGGAGAACACCCTGAAGGTGCCTTCCTATACGTTGTTCGATGCCTCGATTGGTTATGACTTGGGCAAGGTCGGTTTGAAAGGCGTCGACGTACGCCTGAATGCAAACAACCTGACCAACGAATCCTATGTGGCTTCCTGTGCCAGCCTGAACTTCTGCTACATGGGCGAAGAGCGCAATGTCGCGGCGACGGTCAGCTACCAGTTCTAACCATTTGTTTCGTGCATGAAAAAAGCCAGCGCCTGAGCTATCAGGCGCTGGCTTCGTCGTTTTTGCAGGGGGTTTCTCATGCGTGCTTTTCTCGTGTTGTTGCACCGCTATATCGGTTTGGCGACGGCGGTCTTTTTGTTGCTGGCCGGACTGACGGGCAGCATTCTGGCGTTCAATCATGAGCTGGACGAGTGGTTGAATCCGCAATTTTATGCGGCGTCTGCAGTGGGCGAGCGATTGCCTCCCGGTGATTTGGTTGGCGCTGTACAGAAGGCACATCCGACGCTGCAAGTCTGGTACATGGAGTATCCAGACGAGGTCGGCCATACGGCGTTGCTGGCCGCAGTTGCGCGCAATAACCCGGCGACCGGCAAGCCATACGATGAGCGCAATCAGGTGTTCTATCTGGATCCGGTGAACGCCGAGCAGAAGGGTCAGCGCTATTGGGGCGAATGCTGTTTTCAACGGGAGAATCTCATCCCGTTCATTCTCGAGTTCCACTACAACCTGACGTTGCCAGGCAATTGGGGATTGTGGTTGATGGGCTTGGTGGCGGTTGCCTGGGTGATCGATTGTTTCGTTGCCCTCTGGCTGACGTTGCCGCGGGGAAAGCCATTCTGGAAGAAGTGGTCGACTGCCTGGAAAGTAAAGGGCGGACACGCTTATCGGCTCAACTTCGATCTGCACCGCGCCGGGGGATTATGGCTGTGGTTGTTGCTGCTGCCGATCGCAGTCAGCAGCGTGGCCATGAACTTGCCGAGCCAGGTGTTCAAGCCTGCAGTGTCGTTATTTTCGTCGATAGAGCCGAGCGTCTACGAGGCGCGAGGACGAATGCCCGTAGATGAACTGGGCGCGACGCAGTTCAGTTATCAACAGGCATACGAAAGGGCGTTGCAAGAAGGAAAAAGGCTAGGGCTGACAGCACCGATTGGTGAACTGTATTACAGCTTTGAATACAACTTTTACGGTGCCGGATTCGGGCAACATGACACCGAAGCGCATGGCAAATCCTGGCTGTTCTTTCATGGTACTGACGGTCGATTGTTAGGGCAGGAGATAGCGGGACAGGGAACGTTGGGCGAGCAGTTCTACCGATTGCAACTTCCGATACATGGCGGACGGATTTTCGGGGTTACCGGGCAAATCATCATCGCAGTGTTAGGCGTCATGATTGCAGGCTTGTCGGTCACCGGCGTCTATATCTGGTGGCGCAAATGGCAGGCTCGACGCATCAGTAAGGCACGCCGCCCCGTTTGATCATTGAGTTTCCGGGTTGCGGAAAAGACAAAACCCCAATTGCTTTCGCAATTGGGGTTTCGGAATTGAATCTTGACGATGACCTACTCTCACATGGGGAAACCCCACACTACCATCGGCGATACATCGTTTCACTGCTGAGTTCGGGATGGGATCAGGTGGTTCCAATGTTCTATGGTCGTCAAGAAATTCTTTATCTGGCCCGTCAACACGGTAACAAGCCAGCAAAAACAGGAACTTCTACTAAAACAAAACCCCAACTGCTTTCGCAATTGGGGTTTCGGAATTTAATCTTGACGATGACCTACTCTCACATGGGGAAACCCCACACTACCATCGGCGATGCATCGTTTCACTGCTGAGTTCGGGATGGGATCAGGTGGTTCCAACGCTCTATGGTCGTCAAGAAATTCGGGTACTGACTCGTGACCAGATGGCCTCGCTTCAGCAAATTGGGTATGTGACAGCTGTCGGTGTTTTGTGAACATCGAACTTTCGGTTCGTTTCGTCTTCACACACCGCAATCTGGTCTGTTCGACGCAAATTGCTTGGGTGTTATATGGTCAAGCCTCACGGGCAATTAGTATTGGTTAGCTCAACGCCTCACAGCGCTTACACACCCAACCTATCAACGTCGTAGTCTTCGACGGCCCTTCAGGGAACTCAAGGTTCCAGTGAGATCTCATCTTGAGGCAAGTTTCCCGCTTAGATGCTTTCAGCGGTTATCTTTCCCGAACATAGCTACCCGGCAATGCCACTGGCGTGACAACCGGAACACCAGAGGTTCGTCCACTCCGGTCCTCTCGTACTAGGAGCAGCCCCTCTCAAATCTCAAACGTCCACGGCAGATAGGGACCGAACTGTCTCACGACGTTCTAAACCCAGCTCGCGTACCACTTTAAATGGCGAACAGCCATACCCTTGGGACCGGCTTCAGCCCCAGGATGTGATGAGCCGACATCGAGGTGCCAAACACCGCCGTCGATATGAACTCTTGGGCGGTATCAGCCTGTTATCCCCGGAGTACCTTTTATCCGTTGAGCGATGGCCCTTCCATACAGAACCACCGGATCACTAAGACCTACTTTCGTACCTGCTCGACGTGTCTGTCTCGCAGTCAAGCGCGCTTTTGCCTTTATACTCTACGACCGATTTCCGACCGGTCTGAGCGCACCTTCGTACTCCTCCGTTACTCTTTAGGAGGAGACCGCCCCAGTCAAACTACCCACCATACACTGTCCTCGATCCGGATAACGGACCTGAGTTAGAACCTCAAAGTTGCCAGGGTGGTATTTCAAGGATGGCTCCACGCGAACTGGCGTCCACGCTTCAAAGCCTCCCACCTATCCTACACAAGCAAATTCAAAGTCCAGTGCAAAGCTATAGTAAAGGTTCACGGGGTCTTTCCGTCTAGCCGCGGATACACTGCATCTTCACAGCGATTTCAATTTCACTGAGTCTCGGGTGGAGACAGCGCCGCCATCGTTACGCCATTCGTGCAGGTCGGAACTTACCCGACAAGGAATTTCGCTACCTTAGGACCGTTATAGTTACGGCCGCCGTTTACCGGGGCTTCGATCAAGAGCTTCGCGTTAGCTAACCCCATCAATTAACCTTCCGGCACCGGGCAGGCGTCACACCCTATACGTCCACTTTCGTGTTTGCAGAGTGCTGTGTTTTTAATAAACAGTCGCAGCGGCCTGGTATCTTCGACCGGCATGAGCTTACGGAGCAAGTCCTTCACCCTCACCGGCGCACCTTCTCCCGAAGTTACGGTGCCATTTTGCCTAGTTCCTTCACCCGAGTTCTCTCAAGCGCCTTGGTATTCTCTACCCAACCACCTGTGTCGGTTTGGGGTACGGTTCCTGGTTACCTGAAGCTTAGAAGCTTTTCTTGGAAGCATGGCATCAACCACTTCGTCACCCAAAGGGTAACTCGTCATCAGCTCTCGGCCTTAAGATCCCGGATTTACCTAAGATCTCAGCCTACCACCTTAAACTTGGACAACCAACGCCAAGCTGGCCTAGCCTTCTCCGTCCCTCCATCGCAATAACCAGAAGTACAGGAATATTAACCTGTTTTCCATCGACTACGCTTTTCAGCCTCGCCTTAGGGACCGACTAACCCTGCGTCGATTAACGTTGCGCAGGAAACCTTGGTCTTTCGGCGTGGGTGTTTTTCACACCCATTGTCGTTACTCATGTCAGCATTCGCACTTCTGATACCTCCAGCAAGCTTCTCAACTCACCTTCACAGGCTTACAGAACGCTCCTCTACCGCATCATCCTAAGATGATACCCGTAGCTTCGGTGTATGGTTTGAGCCCCGTTACATCTTCCGCGCAGGCCGACTCGACTAGTGAGCTATTACGCTTTCTTTAAAGGGTGGCTGCTTCTAAGCCAACCTCCTAGCTGTCTAAGCCTTCCCACATCGTTTCCCACTTAACCATAACTTTGGGACCTTAGCTGACGGTCTGGGTTGTTTCCCTTTTCACGACGGACGTTAGCACCCGCCGTGTGTCTCCCATGCTCGGCACTTGTAGGTATTCGGAGTTTGCATCGGTTTGGTAAGTCGGGATGACCCCCTAGCCGAAACAGTGCTCTACCCCCTACAGTGATACATGAGGCGCTACCTAAATAGCTTTCGAGGAGAACCAGCTATCTCCGAGCTTGATTAGCCTTTCACTCCGATCCACAGGTCATCCGCTAACTTTTCAACGGTAGTCGGTTCGGTCCTCCAGTCAGTGTTACCTAACCTTCAACCTGCCCATGGATAGATCGCCCGGTTTCGGGTCTATTCCCAGCGACTAGACGCCCTATTAAGACTCGCTTTCGCTACGCCTCCCCTATTCGGTTAAGCTCGCCACTGAAAATAAGTCGCTGACCCATTATACAAAAGGTACGCAGTCACCCAACAAAGTGGGCTCCCACTGCTTGTACGCATACGGTTTCAGGATCTATTTCACTCCCCTCTCCGGGGTTCTTTTCGCCTTTCCCTCACGGTACTAGTTCACTATCGGTCAGTCAGTAGTATTTAGCCTTGGAGGATGGTCCCCCCATGTTCAGACAAAGTTTCTCGTGCTCCGTCCTACTCGATTTCATGACTAAGAGATTTTCGCGTACAGGGCTATCACCCACTATGGCCGCACTTTCCAGAGCGTTCCGCTAATCTCAAAGCCACTTAAGGGCTAGTCCCCGTTCGCTCGCCACTACTAAGGGAATCTCGGTTGATTTCTTTTCCTCAGGGTACTTAGATGTTTCAGTTCCCCTGGTTCGCCTCTTGCACCTATGTATTCAGTACAAGATAACCATCTTGTGATGGCTGGGTTCCCCCATTCAGACATCTCCGGATCAAAGTCTGTTTGCCGACTCCCCGAAGCTTTTCGCAGGCTACCACGTCTTTCATCGCCTCTGACTGCCAAGGCATCCACCGTATGCGCTTCTTCACTTGACCATATAACCCCAAGCAATCTGGTTATACTGTGAAGACGACATTCGCCGAAAATTCGAATTTCTCAATTAAGAGAACTCACAAATTTTACCTTAGCCTGATCCGTTACCAGTGAAAGTAACGTTCAGTCTATCTTTCTATCACATACCCAAATTTTTAAAGAACGATCTAATCAAAAGACTAGAAATCAATATTCTCTCGGAATATTCATTTCTAAGCTTTCAGAAGCAGTTTATATGGTGGAGCCAAGCGGGATCGAACCGCTGACCTCCTGCGTGCAAGGCAGGCGCTCTCCCAGCTGAGCTATGGCCCCATAACAAAATTGGTGGGTCTGGGCAGATTCGAACTGCCGACCTCACCCTTATCAGGGGTGCGCTCTAACCAACTGAGCTACAGACCCAATTTCGAGCGCGTAACTGTTAGCCTGGAGCTATCAGCTTGGAGCTTAAAGCTGCTTCTATCGTCTTCTTCAATGAATCAAGCAATTCGTGTGGGAGCTCATGGAGCAGCTGATGTCGTCGATTAAGGAGGTGATCCAGCCGCAGGTTCCCCTACGGCTACCTTGTTACGACTTCACCCCAGTCATGAATCACACCGTGGTAACCGTCCTCCCGAAGGTTAGACTAGCTACTTCTGGTGCAACCCACTCCCATGGTGTGACGGGCGGTGTGTACAAGGCCCGGGAACGTATTCACCGTGACATTCTGATTCACGATTACTAGCGATTCCGACTTCACGCAGTCGAGTTGCAGACTGCGATCCGGACTACGATCGGTTTTATGGGATTAGCTCCACCTCGCGGCTTGGCAACCCTTTGTACCGACCATTGTAGCACGTGTGTAGCCCAGGCCGTAAGGGCCATGATGACTTGACGTCATCCCCACCTTCCTCCGGTTTGTCACCGGCAGTCTCCTTAGAGTGCCCACCATAACGTGCTGGTAACTAAGGACAAGGGTTGCGCTCGTTACGGGACTTAACCCAACATCTCACGACACGAGCTGACGACAGCCATGCAGCACCTGTCTCAATGTTCCCGAAGGCACCAATCCATCTCTGGAAAGTTCATTGGATGTCAAGGCCTGGTAAGGTTCTTCGCGTTGCTTCGAATTAAACCACATGCTCCACCGCTTGTGCGGGCCCCCGTCAATTCATTTGAGTTTTAACCTTGCGGCCGTACTCCCCAGGCGGTCAACTTAATGCGTTAGCTGCGCCACTAAGAGCTCAAGGCTCCCAACGGCTAGTTGACATCGTTTACGGCGTGGACTACCAGGGTATCTAATCCTGTTTGCTCCCCACGCTTTCGCACCTCAGTGTCAGTATCAGTCCAGGTGGTCGCCTTCGCCACTGGTGTTCCTTCCTATATCTACGCATTTCACCGCTACACAGGAAATTCCACCACCCTCTACCATACTCTAGCTCGACAGTTTTGAATGCAGTTCCCAGGTTGAGCCCGGGGATTTCACATCCAACTTAACGAACCACCTACGCGCGCTTTACGCCCAGTAATTCCGATTAACGCTTGCACCCTCTGTATTACCGCGGCTGCTGGCACAGAGTTAGCCGGTGCTTATTCTGTCGGTAACGTCAAAATTGCAGAGTATTAATCTACAACCCTTCCTCCCAACTTAAAGTGCTTTACAATCCGAAGACCTTCTTCACACACGCGGCATGGCTGGATCAGGCTTTCGCCCATTGTCCAATATTCCCCACTGCTGCCTCCCGTAGGAGTCTGGACCGTGTCTCAGTTCCAGTGTGACTGATCATCCTCTCAGACCAGTTACGGATCGTCGCCTTGGTGAGCCATTACCTCACCAACTAGCTAATCCGACCTAGGCTCATCTGATAGCGCAAGGCCCGAAGGTCCCCTGCTTTCTCCCGTAGGACGTATGCGGTATTAGCGTTCCTTTCGAAACGTTGTCCCCCACTACCAGGCAGATTCCTAGGCATTACTCACCCGTCCGCCGCTGAATCCAGGAGCAAGCTCCCTTCATCCGCTCGACTTGCATGTGTTAGGCCTGCCGCCAGCGTTCAATCTGAGCCATGATCAAACTCTTCAGTTCAAACATCTTTGGGTTTTTAAGAAACCCTAAACTTGGCTCAGCAATCGTTGGTTACATCTTTGATTTCTCGCGGAGTAACTTGTGATGCTGATAATCTTGTTGACTATCAGTCTGACTCCACAAGCACCCACACGAATTGCTTGATTCAGTTGTTAAAGAGCGGTTGGTTAAGATCTTTCGTCTCAACCGAGGCGCGCATTCTACAGCAGCCTCATTTGCTGTCAAGTGATTATTTTCAGAAGCTTTCGAAGATTTCTTCAACAACTTCAACCACTTGCGCTTCCGATCTCTCGTCAGCGGGAGGCGAATTCTACAGCGTTACACGCTGCTGTCAACACCTCTTTTTCAACTCCCTTTCGAGCTTCGATGAACTGAAGCCACTTACCGCCGAAACCTACTTAACTCGTTGAATCTCAAGGAGTTTTCCGTTTCGACTGCGCCGGAAGTGGGGCGAATTATAGACATCTGAAATTCGCCGTCAACCGTTAATTTCGCTTTTTATTCAATTACTTGCAGACCGATCAAAAAACGATCAAAACCGATTCCTTCTATATAGAAGGAATCATCACAGCACTCCGGCCACCTTCAAATCAGCCACCGCACCCGCCCCCAGGCCCAGCACTCGCTGCAGCACTTCAAGCGTATGCTCGCCCAATAACGGTGGCGCGTGACGATATTCGACAGGCGTCTGCGACATACGGATAGGACTAGCCACCTGAGGCACCATCCCCGCCAATGCATGGGGTAACTCGATCGCCAGTCCGCGTGCCTTTACCTGCGGATCCTCAAACACTTGCGACAGATCATTGATCGGCCCGCAGGGCACGCCGGCTTGCTCAAGCTGAGCAACCCACTCGGCGGTAGTTTTGAACACGGTCGCTTGGCGAATCAATGGAATCAGCACCGCTCGGTTAGCCACGCGCAGTTTGTTGGTCGTAAAACGCGGATCATCTGCCCACTGCGGCTGCCCGGCCACGTCGGCAAACTTGCGGAACTGCCCGTCATTGCCGACGGTAAGAATGAAGTCGCCGTCAGCGGTAGGAAAATCCTGATAAGGCACGATATTCGGATGCGCGTTGCCCAGGCGCTTGGGCGCACTGCCCGTTGTCAGGTAGTTCATCGCCTGGTTCGCCAGACAAGCGACCTGAACATCCAGCAATGCCATGTCGATGTGCTGACCACCGCCGTCGTGATCCCGATGCGCCAGCGCCGCCAGAATCGCCACCGTCGAATACAGCCCGGTGAGAATGTCTGTCAGCGCCACACCGACTTTCACCGGCCCGGCGCCTTCATCCTCTTCAGGACGACCGGTCAGGCTCATCAGCCCGCCCAAGCCCTGAATCATGAAGTCGTAACCGGCGCGCCTGGCATAAGGGCCGGTCTGGCCAAACCCGGTGATCGAGCAGTAGATGAGGTTCGGATTGATCGCCCTCAACGACTCATAGTCAAGGCCATAGGCCGCCAGACCGCCGACCTTGAAGTTCTCGATCAGAATGTCGGACTTCGCCGCCAGCTCGCGTACCAGCTTTTGCCCCTCGGCACGGGTGAAATCGATGGTTACCGATTGTTTGTTGCGGTTGGCGGACAGGTAATAAGCCGCTTCCGACGTATTCTCGCCGTAGGCGTCCTTAAGGAACGGCGGCCCCCAGGCGCGCGTGTCGTCGCCATTGCCCGGACGCTCGACCTTGATCACCTCGGCGCCAAGGTCGGCGAGAATCTGCCCGGCCCACGGTCCGGCCAGCACTCGCGACAAATCCAGTACCCGCAGATGTGACAGCGCGCCCATGGTCGCTCTCCTTTAATAGAACGCCTGCAGGCCGGTTTGCGCACGCCCGAGGATCAGCGCGTGAACGTCATGAGTACCTTCATAGGTGTTCACCACTTCCAGGTTGACCAAGTGGCGAGCGACGCCGAACTCATCGGAGATTCCATTGCCGCCGAGCATGTCGCGAGCCATGCGAGCGATGTCCAGCGACTTGCCGCACGAATTGCGCTTCATGATCGAGGTGATCTCGACCGCCGCCGTGCCTTCATCCTTCATCCGCCCCAGACGCAGACAACCTTGCAGAGCCAGGGTGATCTCGGTCTGCATGTCGGCAAGCTTCTTCTGTACCAGCTGGGTTGCGGCCAATGGGCGACCGAATTGCTGGCGATCCATAGTGTACTGGCGAGCGGTGTGCCAGCAGAATTCGGCAGCCCCCAGAGCACCCCAGGAAATGCCATAACGCGCGGAGTTGAGGCAAGTGAACGGGCCTTTCAGACCGCGCACGTCCGGGAAGATGTTTTCTTCCGGCACAAACACGTTGTCCATGACGATCTCACCGGTGATCGATGCACGCAGCCCGACCTTGCCGTGAATCGCGGGAGCACTCAGGCCTTTCCAGCCTTTTTCCAGGACGAAGCCACGGATGTCGCCGGCATCGTCTTTCGCCCAGACCACGAACACGTCGGCGATCGGGCTGTTGGTGATCCACATTTTCGCGCCAGTCAGGCTGTAGCCGCCGTCGACTTTACGCGCACGGGTGATCATCGCGCCGGGATCAGAGCCATGGTTCGGCTCGGTCAGACCAAAGCAGCCGATCCATTCTCCGGACGCCAGTTTCGGCAGGTACTTCTGTTTCTGGGCTTCGGTACCGAATTCGTTGATCGGCACCATCACCAATGAGGACTGCACACTCATCATCGAACGGTAGCCGGAGTCGACACGCTCCACTTCACGAGCGATCAAGCCGTAGCTGACGTAGTTCAGGCCGCTGCCACCGTACTGCTCGGGAATGGTTGCGCCCAACAAACCCACTTCGCCCATTTCGCGGAAAATCGCCGGGTCGGTTTTTTCATGGCGGAAAGCTTCAAGGACACGCGGCGCGAGACTTTGCTGAGCGAACTGCTCGGCGGTGTCGCGGATCATGCGCTCTTCTTCGGTGAGCTGTTGATCCAGCAGCAGGGGATCGATCCAGTTGAAACTAGCTTTACCGCCCATGAGTGTGTCCTCGCAAATCGACTGAATTAACGTGGCAATGATCCTAGGCGTGGTTCGTCGTCCCGGCAAACGAGGATTTCGCATCCTGTTGTGCTAATTTCTCACTCCGAAACGTCGCGAACAGCCTTTTGTGCGACGTATTAGTGAGGTTGGCGTACATGCGCAGGAAGATACCCAGCACCGCGGCCCTGATCAGCTTCGAAGCAGCCGCTCGCCATGAGAGCTTTACCCGGGCTGCGGAAGAACTTTCCCTCACTCAAGGCGCCATTTGCCGACAGATCGCCAGCCTCGAGGACTTCCTCAGCGTCGAACTGTTCCGACGCTCGCGGCGCGGAGTAAAACTGACCGAGGCGGGGCTTTCCTACAGTCGTCGGGTCGCGACGCAACTCGATGCCGTCGAGCGTGACACCCTGTCGGTCATGGGGCAGCAAGGCGCCAATGTGATCGAACTGGCGGTAGTGCCGACGTTCGGCACGCAATGGCTGTTGCCGCGCTTGAAGGATTTTCAACACAAGCACCCGCAAGTCACGGTCAACCTGACCAACCGTACCCGTCCGTTCCTGTTTGCCGATACGCAATTCGATGCGGCGATCTACTTCGGCGATGCTGATTGGTCCGGCACTGAATCCCACAGACTGATGGGCGAGAATCCGATGCCAGTGTGCAGCCCCGACCTCCTCGGCAACCGAACACATCTGAGCGCTGATGCCATCGCCCAATTGCCGTTGCTGCAACAGACCACCCGCCCCTACGCCTGGCGTCAGTGGTTCAACTCGCAACAGCTGAATATTTCCCGCGACATGACAGGCCCACGCTACGAGCTATTCTCAATGCTCGCCCAAGCGGCTATGCACGACATGGGCATCGCGCTGATTCCACCCTTCCTGATTCAACGAGAGCTGGCGGAGAAACGTTTAGTGATCGCCAATCACCAGGCACTTTCCAGCATCAAGGCTTATTACCTGATGATTCCGGAGCGGAAGGTCGAATCGGCGTCACTTAAGGCATTTCGTGACTGGCTGTTACACCAAGCGCAGAGCTACAGCCTAGAAGAATAGCGGCTCCCAGCAATTGCTAACCCCGTAGTCAGGAAAATCAAAGCCCTACAGATATAAGTATTTGTCGCTATTTCAACGACTGTATCCGAAAGTCGTACAGACGTCCCACAAGCTCCGTAGGACGTGGCTTTGAGCCTTCATTGGCGACACATTGCTGCCTATTCACGTCACCTATCAGAAATTTTTCAATATTCAGCCAGAATCCTTGCAGGGCACGCCCTGCACGGGATTCAACTGGCCATCTGCGACATTCGGTCACGGGATGACTTGTA
Organism: Pseudomonas sp. Z003-0.4C(8344-21); assembly: GCF_900104975.1. Classification (NCBI taxonomy): domain Bacteria; kingdom Pseudomonadati; phylum Pseudomonadota; class Gammaproteobacteria; order Pseudomonadales; family Pseudomonadaceae; genus Pseudomonas; species Pseudomonas sp. Z003-0.4C(8344-21). Next base: position 122,430 of record NZ_LT629756.1, read on the forward strand.
GTTAATTTTCCGTCACCCGTCATAATCCCTTGAAGGGCATAAAGTTCGCCTGCAAAATGCCGCGCCCCGCCCTGATTTGGCGGGATCGTGCTGATCGGCCGCCCCAGTCGCACCATCCGCAGTGCCTGGGTTTACTCAATAAGATCACGCAGGAGATTTGACGTGCACATTGGTGTTCCTCTCGAAACCCAGACCGGTGAAACACGGGTTGCTGCAACGCCGGAAACCATCAAGAAGCTGATCAGCCAAGGTCATAAGGTCACTGTGCAAAGCGGCGCCGGCATCAAAGCCAGCGTCGTCGACAGTGCCTATGAAGCGGCAGGCGCAACCATTGGCAGTGCCAATGATGCGTTTGGCGCCGAGCTGATTCTGAAAGTGGTCGCCCCGAGCGACGCCGAACTGACGCTGATCAAGCGTGGCACCGTGCTGGTTGGCATGCTCAACCCGTTCAACAACGAAACCATCGCCAAAATGGCCGAGTGCGGGATTACCGCATTCGCCCTGGAAGCGGCGCCGCGCACCTCACGCGCTCAGAGTCTCGATGTGTTGTCGTCGCAGGCGAACATTGCCGGCTACAAAGCGGTATTGCTGGCCGCTCACTACTATCCCCGCTTCATGCCGATGCTGATGACCGCTGCGGGCACCGTGAAAGCGGCGCGCGTGCTGATTCTCGGCGCTGGCGTGGCCGGGTTGCAGGCGATTGCCACGGCGAAACGTCTGGGTGCGGTGATCGAAGCGTCTGACGTGCGTCCGGCGGTAAAAGAGCAGATCGAATCCCTCGGCGCCAAGTTCGTTGACGTGCCTTACGAGACCGATGAAGAACGCGAATGCGCGGTCGGTGTCGGTGGTTATGCGCGGCCGATGCCGGCGAGCTGGATGCAGCGTCAGGCCCAGGCCGTGCATGAGCGCGCCAAACAAGCGGATATCGTCATCACCACCGCGCTGATTCCGGGCCGCAAGGCACCGACGCTGCTCAGCGCGGAAACCGTGGCGCAGATGAAACCGGGTTCGGTAGTCATCGATCTCGCCGCCGCTCAGGGTGGCAACTGCCCACTGACCGTGGCCGATCAGGTCGTGGTTGAGAACGGCGTGACCATTGTCGGCCCGACCAATCTCGCCGGTGAAGTGGCTGCCGACGCCTCGGCACTGTACGCGCGCAACCTGCTGGACTTCCTCAAGCTGGTGTTCACCAAGGAAGGCCAGTTCGACGTCAACCTCGAAGACGACATCGTCGCCGCGTGCCTGATGTGCCGCGACGGCCAAGTCATCCGCAAAAACGCCTAAGCAGGGATTCAGACGATGGAAGAGCTTATCTCCCCCGGTATCTACAACCTGATCATCTTCGTGCTGGCGATTTATGTCGGTTACCACGTGGTCTGGAACGTTACGCCTGCACTGCACACGCCGTTGATGGCAGTCACCAACGCGATCTCGGCGATCGTCATCGTCGGCGCCATGCTCGCCGCCGCACTGACCGTCACCCCGCTGGGCAAAACCATGGGCACGCTGGCCGTGGCACTGGCGGCGGTCAACGTCTTCGGTGGCTTCCTGGTCACCCGTCGCATGCTTGAGATGTTCAAGAAGAAAGCCCCTAAAGCAAAAGAAGAGGCGCCGAAGTAATGAGCATGAATCTCGTGACGACGCTCTACCTGATCGCGTCGATCTGCTTTATCCAGGCCCTCAAAGGCCTGTCGCACCCGACCACTTCGCGGCGCGGCAACCTGTTCGGCATGCTCGGCATGGCGCTGGCAATCATCACCACGGTTGGCCTCATCTATAAGTTGGGCGCTGAGCTTGCCACTGCCGGCATCGGTTACGTGATCGTCGGTTTGCTGGTCGGCGGTACCGCCGGTTCGATCATGGCCAAACGCGTTGAAATGACCAAGATGCCGGAACTGGTGGCGTTCATGCACAGCATGATCGGCCTCGCGGCGGTATTCATTGCGATTGCCGCCGTGGTTGAGCCGCAGTCGCTGGGTATCGTCAAACAGTTGGGCGACGCGATTCCGGCGGGCAACCGTCTGGAGCTGTTCCTCGGTGCAGCCATCGGTGCGATCACCTTCTCCGGTTCGGTGATCGCCTTCGGCAAGCTCTCGGGCAAATACAAGTTCCGCCTGTTTCAGGGCGCACCGGTACAGTTCGCCGGTCAGCACAAGCTCAACGCCGTGTTGGGTCTGGCGACGCTGGCACTCGGCCTGACCTTCATGTTCACGGGCAACCTCACCGCGTTCGCGCTGATGCTGGCACTGGCGTTCGTGATGGGCGTGCTGATCATCATCCCGATCGGCGGCGCCGACATGCCGGTGGTGGTGTCGATGCTCAACAGTTATTCGGGCTGGGCGGCGGCGGGTATCGGGTTTTCGCTGAACAACTCGATGCTGATCATTGCCGGTTCCCTGGTGGGTTCGAGCGGGGCGATCCTCTCTTACATCATGTGCAAGGCGATGAACCGCTCCTTCTTCAATGTACTGCTCGGCGGTTTTGGCAACACGGCGGATGCGGGCCCGGCCGGCGCCAAAGAAGCACGCCCGGTGAAATCCGGCTCGGCTGATGACGCCACTTTCCTGCTGACCAACGCCGATACCGTGATCATCGTTCCGGGCTATGGTCTGGCAGTAGCGCGGGCCCAGCATGCGCTGAAGGAGCTGACCGAGAAGCTGACTCACCGTGGCGTGACTGTGAAATACGCGATCCACCCGGTGGCCGGGCGGATGCCGGGGCATATGAACGTGCTGCTCGCCGAGGCCGAAGTGCCTTACGATCAGGTGTTCGAGATGGAGGACATTAACTCCGAGTTTGGTCAGGCCGACGTGGTACTGGTGCTCGGCGCGAACGACGTGGTCAACCCGGCCGCGAAGAACGATCCGAAATCGCCGATTGCCGGCATGCCGATTCTCGAGGCGTTCAAGGCCAAGACCATCATCGTCAACAAGCGCTCGATGGCCAGCGGCTACGCCGGTCTGGACAACGAACTGTTCTATCTGGACAAGACCATGATGGTTTTCGGCGATGCAAAGAAAGTCATCGAAGACATGGTCAAAGCGGTCGAGTAATCCACCGCTTCAATAGCGAACGCCCCGACTTGTCGGGGCGTTTTTGTTTGCGCGAAACACCGGACAATTTGCCGCGTTGTTGCAGATCCGGTAACGGTGTTTTACTTGAAACCCGCGAAATAGACGCCTCGTTTGCGACCTTGGTAGCGGGACAGGCGCCCGTCAAATTCACTAGACTGCGCATCCTGCTACTCGTTGCCCGAGATAATAATCCATGTACCGTGACCGTATTCGCCTGCCTTCGTTGTTGGATAAAGTGATGAGCGCTGCCGACGCCGCTGCTCTGATTGAGGACGGCATGACCGTCGGCATGAGCGGCTTCACCCGCGCCGGCGAAGCCAAGGCCGTTCCTCACGCACTGGCCGAGCGGGCCAAGGTCACGCCGCTGCAGATCACCTTGATGACCGGCGCCAGCCTGGGCAACGACCTCGACAAGCAACTGACCGAAGCCGGCGTGCTGTCGCGGCGCATGCCGTTCCAGGTCGACAGCACCTTGCGCAAGGCGATCAATGCCGGCCAGGTGATGTTCATCGATCAGCACCTGTCGGAAACCGTCGAGCAATTGCGCAATCAGCAACTGAAGCTGCCGGACATCGCGGTAATCGAAGCCGTGGCCATCACCGAACAGGGGCACATCGTGCCGACCACTTCGGTCGGCAACTCGGCGAGCTTCGCAATTTTCGCCAAACAAGTGATCGTTGAGATCAACCTGGCGCACAACGCCAACCTCGAAGGTCTGCACGACATCTATATCCCGACCTACCGTCCGACTCGCACGCCGATTCCACTGGTAAAGGTCGACGACCGCATCGGTAGCACGGCGATTCCGATCCCACCGGAGAAAATCGTCGCCATCGTCATCACCCAGCAGTCGGATTCGCCGTCGACGGTATCCACACCCGACGTTGATACCAACGCCATTGCTGAACACCTGATCACCTTCTTCAAACAGGAAGTCGACGCCGGTCGCATGACCAACAAGCTCGGCCCGCTGCAGGCCGGGATCGGTAATATCGCCAACGCGGTGATGTGCGGCCTGATCGACTCGCCTTTCGAAGATCTGACCATGTACTCCGAGGTGCTGCAGGACTCGACCTTCGACCTGATCGATGCTGGCAAGCTGAGCTTCGCCTCGGGCAGTTCGATTACCCTGTCAGAGCGCCGTAACAGCGATGTGTTCGGCAATCTGGAAAAGTACAAGGACAAGCTGATCCTGCGTCCGCAGGAGATCTCCAACCACCCGGAAGTGGTGCGGCGTCTGGGCATCATCGGTATCAACACGGCGCTGGAGTTCGATATCTACGGCAACGTCAACTCCACCCACGTCTGCGGCACACGGATGATGAACGGCATCGGCGGCTCCGGCGACTTCGCGCGTAACGCGCATCTGGCGGTGTTCGTGACCAAATCGATCGCCAAGGGCGGCGCGATTTCCAGCGTGGTGCCGATGGTCAGCCACGTCGATCACACCGAGCATGATGTCGACATTCTGGTCACCGAGATTGGCCTGGCGGATCTGCGCGGTCTTGCACCCCGTGAACGCGCGCGCGTGATCATCGATAACTGTGTGCACCCGGACTTCCGCCCGGCGCTGAACGATTATTTCACCGCCGCCTGTGCAATCGGCGGTCACACCCCGCACATCCTGCGTGAAGCCCTGAGCTGGCACATGAATCTGGAAGAAACCGGGCGCATGCTCGCGGTGTAATCACACAGATGCTCGCTGGTGCAAACACAGTTTGCGCCAGCCGACATTGGCAAACCCTCTGCAATTGTCAAAAACTGTACTGCTGTACTGGTTTTTTCCGACAGTAATCTCCTACACCACCCGTGCAATCGAGCCAAAACGCACCACATGAGTGCAGACAGGTACAGTTTGCTCGATTTTGACCCGTACACCCTCTATAAACAGTTAACTGGTCACTCACAATACAGTGCAACTGTATCTAGAGAGCCTAGGCAAACGAGAGGATCATGGGCACCAGTCAAACCACTACCTGATCCCGCCACAAGCGGAAGGATGTCAACCATGGAACGTACACTCAGTTCCGAACTGTTCTTCGAAGACAAAGCTGTAAACACCCAGGCTTCCCTGCCTCTGCGCGTTATCGCCAACCTGATGTTGTGGCAGCGCCGCATCTCCAGCCGCCATCAACTGGCTCGTCTGGATTCGCGTCTGCTGGCCGACGCCGGTATCAGCGAAGCACAACGCTACGAAGAGCTGAGCAAGCCGTTCTGGCGCTAAGCAGCGTCGCTGGCTCTGGTCGCCAAGACCCACCGCCAGCAACCCGAATTGAACAAGCAGAACCCGTCGTGGGAAACCACGACGGGTTTTGTCGTTTCAGCGCTCAAAAAACCTCCAGACGGATGTTTTCTGGTCGAACCAGTACAATTCTCAAAAACCTGATATTCAACGGTACAGTTACGCGTATCGATAGACGCAGCGGTGGCCATCACTGGGCGAATCCCGTGCGGCAGCCTAATATCCACACAGAACGTGGCGAACGTTAAGCATCTGGCGTCTGACTCCTCAGATACCGAGCCACCTCTCACTACGGTTTATCCAAAGGAGTTCTACATGACCCGTCTTCGTCTGCTCAGCGCCGCAGCCCTGCTGGCCGTAGCTGCCAACGCCAGCGCCACCAGCTTCATCGTGACCACCGACTCCCTCGTCGGTGCTCTCAAAGCGTCCTCGGACGCGACCTCCGACGTCACCTCTTCCTTCCGTGACGACAAGATCGTTCTCGCCGCTCGCGATGACGCGGCAAGCTTCGTTGCCAGCCAGGGCGATATCCGCGGGGTGAAACTGGAAAGCGCGCTGGATCACATCCGTCATCAGGCGCCGCAGCTGGAAGCGAGCGATGCGCAACTGGCCCAGGCCATCCTGACGCTGTAAACGCCTCAAGCATTGCGGGACACGCCAGCCGTGTCCCGATGTTTCAACGCTGGCTCTGGCCCGGGCTTTTGCGCTAGCCTTCAGGCTCGTTAACAGTTGTCGAGTCCCATGCGCTTTCTTTCCAATCCGCTCATCTGCTCTGCTTTTTTAACCGCCTGCTGGGCGACATCGGCCGGCGCCTTCGACGCGTTCAATGCCTCTACCCAAGGCACCGTTGTCAGCGCTTACGCGACCAGCATGGTGTCTTCCGCGCCGTTCGACCGTAAACTGCTGCTCGCCGCTCACGATGACGCGGCAGCCTTCGTTGCCAGTGATGGTGAATGGCGAGGCGCCCGGCTGGAATCCGCGCTGCATTACCTGCGCAAAAACCGGCCAAAACTTCATGCCAGCGACCTTGAACTGGCGGAAGCAATTCTCGTCCAATAGTTATCTTGTCCCTTTCGGAGTCGTTCCATGCGTAGCCCGCTGATTGCTGCCGCCCTTGGCCTGTTTTTGTTGGCCGACGTGGCTCAGGCGCAAACCCTGGTAGCCACCAGTAACATCATTGTCCGTGCCTCCCAGCGCACCATTGATTTCACCTCCGATACCACGACCTCGATTCGCGATTCTAAAATCATCCGCGAAGCCCATGACGACGCCGCCAGTTTCGTCGCCACCAACGGGAATATCCGTGGCGCGCACCTGGAAGCTGCCATCAACACCTTGCGCACGCGCGTGCCGGAAGCGCGCGACGCCAGTGATCAGGTGCTCGCTGAAGCCATCCTCGCACTGTGAAGTCCGTTGGCGCCTGGCTGCTGGCCGGGGCGTTGTTGCTGATCGGCAACAGCGCTCACGCCAGCCTGCAATTACGGCTCAAGACCGACGGTTTGAGCCCCGCCGAACAACAGGCCAGCCAGGCGCTGATCGATGAGGCCATGCACAAGTTGCCGCCGAGTTTCATCGAGCGGCTGGATCGGCGTATCGACGTTGGCTGGACCGACGACATGCCCGCCAACGCCTACGGCCAAGCCACGCTGGTGGCTGAGCTCGATCTGAATCGAAGACTGCTCTCCGGGCTGACGGACGGCAGCGCCGCCAAAGAAAAAACCAATCGCCCCCATGGCACTGTGCGTCAGGAACTGCTGGCCACTGTGCTGCATGAAATCACCCACATCTATGACCGCGCCCGCCTCTGGCCGGATGCCGAGCGCACGCTGATCCAGCGCTGCACCCGGCGCTTCGACAGTGCCGGGCTGATCGGCATCCCGGATGAGTGTCGCGGACAGAATGGCCGGCGCTTCACCCTAAGTGATGATCCGCGGCTGCTTGATCTGGCCGGCTGGCAGCAATACGTCGGCCGCCGGGGGGAGCGCGAGCAACATAACCGGCAGATCGCCCGCAGCCCTGATCTCTACGAAGTATCGAGCCCCAAGGAATTCGTCGCGGTCAACATGGAGTATTTCCTCCTCGACTCGAGTTACGCCTGCCGCCGACCGGCGCTGTACCGCTATTACCGCGACCACTTCGGCTGGGCGCCGGAGGCCAAAGACACCTGCAGCAAAACCTTCGCCTTTCTCAATGCCGGCAACGACTTTGCCAAGCAACCGTTGGGGCAGGTCGATCCGGAACGGGTTTACGCCGTCGATTACCTGCTGGCCGAGGCCAATCAGAACTGGGTCAGCCGCTGGGGCCACAGTATGTTGCGTCTGGTCATCTGTGCACCGGGCCGCCCGCGCGGGCCGGATTGCCGCCTCGATCTGGACCAGCATCTGGTGCTGTCGTACCGCGCCTTCGTCGGCGACGTGCAACTGTCGAGCTGGGACGGACTGGTCGGCAAATACCCGTCGCGGCTGTTCGTATTGCCTCTGGCACAAGTGATCGACGAATACACCAAGACCGAATTGCGCAGCCTTGCTTCGGTGCCGCTGAAGCTGTCCCGTAAGGAAATCGAAGGCGTGGTCGAACACGCCGCCGAAATGCACTGGAGCTACGACGGGAACTACTTCTTCCTGTCCAACAACTGCGCGGTTGAAGGCCTGAAGTTGCTGCGCAGTGGCAGTAACAACGCGCAACTGGTCGGTCTCGACAGCATCATGCCCAACGGTTTGCTGGAAGTGCTCAAGGGCCGAGATCTGGCTGATACCAGCGTACTCGATGATCCGAAAGAGGCGTTGCGCCTGGGCTATCGTTTCGACTCGTTCCGTGACCGCTACCAGGCCATGTTCGACGTGTTGAAGAAGCAGTTGCCGATCAAACAGAACACCGTTGAAGAATGGCTATCGCTGTCCGCCGAAAAGCGTCGCGAGTGGTTCGAGCGTGCCGACTTGCGCACCAGTGCGGCGTTGCTGCTGCTCGAACAGGCGAGTTTCCGTCGTCAGTTGTTGCTGGCGCAGGACGAGGTCAAGCAGCGTTACCTCGGCGCCCGCGAGCTGGAAAACGGCGGCATGGACAAGGCCAACGCTACCCTGCAGGAAATTCTCGCCAACAGCGGCTTCCTCAGTCGGCCGGCGGAATTGCTCGATGCCAAGGGTTACGGCCTGCCGCAGCCGAGCGAGTTCGGCCAGCTCGAAGCGGAAAGCAGTCAGCGGCAGAAAAAGCTGCTGGCCCTCTCTGGCGATCTGGATACGGAGGTGCGCAAGTTGCTGGAGCCCAAGCGCGCCGCGGAAATCGCCGCCAGCGAAGCCAACGTAAAGCAGATCGGCGAGCATCTGCGCAAACTGCACAAGGCTTCGGGCGGGCTTGAACTGCCCTGAAAACAAAAAGGCTTCAGAACACTGTTCTGAAGCCTTTTTTATAAAGTCATCGCTTGCGCTGATCTTGCGCGTCAGACACGAGCCTTGCGCACACCTTCGGACAGCGCAGCGCACAGGCTCAACACACCGTCGACAGCCTGCGCAGGCGTATCGGCACTGGCGATGTGATCAATCAGCGCCGACCCCACCACCACACCATCGGCCAGCCGCGCGATCGCCGCTGCCTGCTCCGGCGTACGGATACCGAAACCGATGCTGATCGGCAAGTCGGTGTGGCGACGCAGACGGACCACAGCTTCCTCGACGTGCTCCAGCGTCGCCGCGCCAGCACCGGTCACACCCGCGACCGACACGTAATAGACAAAACCGGAACTGCCATTGAGGACCTTCGGCAGACGCGCATCGTCGGTGGTCGGCGTGGTCAGACGAATGAAGTCCAGACCGGCGGCCTGAGCCGGGTCGCACAGTTCAGCGTTGTGCTCAGGCGGCATGTCGACCACGATCAGGCCGTCGACACCGGCATCTTTGGCTTCGGCAATGAAGCGCTCGACGCCAAACTTGTGGATCGGGTTGAAATAGCCCATCAGCACCAGCGGCGTGTCGCTGTTGCCTTCGCGAAATTCACGAACCATTTGCAGGGTTTTCGCCAGATTCTGCTGGGCGCCCAAGGCACGAATGTTGGCCAGCTGAATCGCCGGTCCATCGGCCATCGGGTCAGTGAACGGCATGCCCAGCTCGATCACATCGGCCCCCGCGCCGGGCAAGCCTTTGAGGATCGCCAGCGAAGTGTCGTAATCAGGATCACCGGCCGTGACGAAGGTCACCAGCGCGGCGCGATTCTGTTCCTTGAGGGCGGCAAAACGGGTTTGCAGGCGGCTCATCAGTGTTTCTCCTGCTTGGAAGTTTCCATGTGGTGCATGACGGTCTGCATGTCCTTGTCGCCGCGACCCGACAGGTTGACCACCATCAGGTGATCCTTTGGCAGTTTCGGTGCGCGTTTGAATACTTCAGCCAGAGCGTGTGCGCTTTCCAGCGCAGGAATGATCCCTTCCAGACGGCAGCACTTATGGAACGCCTCAAGGGCTTCGTCGTCGGTGACCGAGGTGTACTGGACGCGGCCAATGTCATGCAACCAGGCGTGTTCCGGGCCGATGCCTGGGTAGTCGAGGCCGGCGGAAATCGAGTGCGCGTCGATGATCTGGCCATCGTCGTCCTGCAGCAGGAAGGTCCGGTTGCCATGCAATACACCCGGAACGCCGCCATTGAGGCTCGCCGCGTGCTTGCCGGTCTCAATGCCGTAACCTGCGGCTTCAACGCCGATGATCTCGACGCTTTTGTCGTCGAGGAACGGGTGGAACAGGCCCATGGCGTTGGAGCCACCACCAATGCACGCCACAAGGCTGTCCGGAAGACGACCTTCCTGGGCCTGCAATTGATCGCGGGTTTCCTTACCGATCACCGCCTGGAAATCCCGAACCATCGCCGGATACGGGTGCGGGCCGGCCACGGTGCCGATCAGGTAGAAAGTGCTGTCGACGTTGGTCACCCAGTCACGCAAGGCTTCGTTCATCGCATCTTTCAGCGTGCCGGTGCCGGCAACCACCGGAATCACTTCAGCGCCGAGCAGTTTCATGCGGAACACGTTGGCCTGCTGACGTTCGATGTCAGTGGTGCCCATGTAGATCACGCAATCCAGACCGAAACGTGCAGCAACAGTGGCGGTTGCCACGCCGTGCATGCCAGCGCCGGTTTCGGCGATGATGCGTTTTTTGCCCATGCGCCGCGCCAGCAGGATCTGGCCGATGCAGTTGTTGATCTTGTGCGCGCCGGTATGGTTCAGCTCTTCGCGCTTGAGGTAGATCTTGGCGCCGCCGCAGAACTCGGTCAGGCGTTCGGCGTAATACAGCGGGCTCGGACGTCCGACATAGTCACGCTGGAAGTAGGCCAATTGCTCTTTGAACGCAGGATCTTCCTTGGCCGCTTCGTATTCGCGCGCCAGATCGAGGATCAGCGGCATCAGGGTTTCGGCGACATAGCGGCCACCGAACGCACCGAACAGGCCGTTATCGTCCGGGCCGTTGCGCAGGTTGGAAGTGTGCGAAGTCTGGGTCATGGTGTGCTCCAGGTGAATTCGGGTCAAAAGACAATGACCACCACTCTACCCCTGACCTTCTACGCTGAAAACCGATAAGATCGCCGCAACCTGTCAGGAAAACTCACAGATACCATGAGCCAGGATCTTCCTCCCCTGAATGCCTTGCGCGCATTCGAAGCGACTGCCCGATTGAACAGCGTCAGCCAAGCCGCCGAACAGTTGCACGTGACTCACGGTGCGGTCAGCCGGCAACTGAAAGTGCTTGAAGAACACCTGGGCGTGAGTCTGTTCGTCAAGGATGGGCGCGGCTTGAAACTCACAGATGCCGGCGTGCGGCTGCGTGATGCCAGTGGCGAGGCGTTCGATCGTTTGCGCAGCGTGTGTGCGGAACTGAGCCAAAGCAGCGTCGATGCGCCGTTTGTGCTGGGTTGCTCGGGGAGCTTGCTGGCGCGCTGGTTCATTCCACGCTTGGGACGATTGAACGCCGATCTGCCGGATTTGCGTCTGCATTTGTCTGCCGGTGAGGGCGACCTCGATCCGCGCCGTCCGGGGCTGGACGCGTTACTGGTGTTCGCCGAGCCACCGTGGCCGGCCGACATGCAGGTCTACGAACTGGCCGCCGAGCGCATCGGGCCGGTGATGAGCCCGCTGTTTGTCGGTTATCAAGCCTTGCAGGCCGCGCCCGCTCAAGCGCTGCTCGACCAACCCTTGCTGCATACCACCTCGCGTCCACAAGCGTGGCCAAGCTGGGCGCAGCAGAACGACCTCGACACCAAAGCGCTGAAGCTCGGGCAAGGTTTCGAGCATTTGTATTATCTGCTGGAGGCTGCGGTGGCGGGGCTTGGCGTGGCAATCGCGCCGGAGCCGCTGGTGACAGAGGACTTGAAGGCCGGTCGCCTGGTTGCGCCCTGGGGCTTTTGCGAAACCCCGGCGCAACTGGCGTTGTGGCTACCCAAGCGCGCCGCTGACGGACGCGCTCGGCAACTGGCGCAGTGGTTGAAAAACGAACTGCGCCAGACCGATCACTCGCCGCGCTTGAACAGAAAATAAGCGGCAAGCAGGCCGATGGCACCGACTGCAACGCCGGCCGTGGTCCATGGGTGTTCCTGGGCGTAATCGCGAGTGGCAATGCCGGTTTCGCGGGTTTTCACTTTGACTTCTTCGTAAGCATCGCTGAGCAGGTGACGCGAGTGTTTCAGCGCACTTTCAGCATTGCTTTTCAACGCCTTGAGGGTCTTGCGCGACTCGTCCGAAGCATCGTCTTTAAGGCTTTCCAACGATTTGAGCAGACTCTCGATTTCCGCTTCCATGCTTTGCAACGAGGCTTTGCGTAACGAGGTGTTGGCCATGGTGGCTCTCCTGCATTGGTGATGAGTGGCGTGTGTTGGTTGGGACTTCAGTGCTTCGAGAAAGTGCAGAAATTCTGAACTTCGGCAGCGCAGCGCCACCGAAATCAACAGAGCGAATCGCTGCTAATCTCAATTCCACACGCCTTCCATCCCAAGGAGTTCGTTATGAGTGACCACCACACCTACAAGAAAGTCGAACTGGTCGGTTCGTCCACTACCAGCATCGAAGATGCCATCAACAACGCGCTGGCAGAAGCCAACAAAACCCTGCGTAATCTGGAGTGGTTCGAAGTCACCGAAACCCGCGGCCACATCGAAAACGGCCAGGTCGCGCATTTTCAAGTAACACTCAAGGTCGGTTTCAAGATTGCCAGCAGCTGAGTTTGGTCTAGTCTTCTGAACTTGCGCGCTGGCCGAGTGCCATAGGAATGGCAATGCGCTACAGGGTGGTCGCATCGAGCGAACGGCTCGGTGCCCGCCTCTTTCAATCCGACCAGGGAGTGCGACCGATGAAGAAGTTCATGTTGGCAGTAGGTTTGTTGAGCCTTGCGGGTGGTGCGTTCGCAGCCGGCAAGCCATGTGAAGAGCTGAAAAGCGAAATCGCGGCGAAGCTCGACGCCAAGGGCGTTTCCGGGTATTCGCTGGAAGTTGTCGATAAGGGCGCCGATGGCGGCCAAGTCGTCGGCACCTGCGAAGGCGGGACCAAGGAAATCGTCTACAAGCGCGGTTGATCGCGCCTGAAATGCAAAAGCCGACGTGGATGCGTCGGCTTTTTTGTGTCCGGTATTCAGCATTTGATAACGACTGAGACCGCCCCCTCACCCCAGCCCTCTCCCCCAAGGGGCGAGGGGGAAAGGGAGCAGATTGCGGGCTGTGCAAATCCTGAGTTCGACTGGATATCTCAGCTCGGCGTATCTCGAACATTCACCCCGGTCAGTCCCCTCTCCCTCCGGGAGAGGGTTAGGGTGAGGGCGTTTTTCAGCCTTTCATGACCTGCGCCAGCAATTCGTAGGAATGCAGGCGATCGGCATGCTCATACAAGTCGCAGGTGAAAATCAGCTCATCCGCCTGGGTCTGCTCAATCAGCACCTGCAGCTTGGCGCGGATCTTCTCTGGGCCACCAACCATCGCCAGGCCCAGGAAATCGCCCACTGCTTCGCGCTCATGGGGCAACCACAGGCCATCCATGCTTTTCACCGGCGGACGCTGCACCAGGCTCTGCCCACGCATCAGCGCGAGAATGCGCTGATACACCGATGTGGCCAGATAATCCGCCTGCTCGTCGGTGTCTGCCGCAACCAGTGGCACGCCGAGCATCACGTACGGCTTGTCGAGCACCGCCGACGGCTTGAAGTGATTGCGATAGACGCGGATCGCCTCGTGCATGAAGCGCGGCGCGAAATGCGAGGCGAAGGCGTAAGGCAAACCGCGCTCACCGGCCAGTTGCGCGCTGAACAGACTGGAGCCGAGCAGCCAGATCGGCACGTTGGTGCCGGTGCCCGGCATTGCGATCACTCGTTGTTCCGGAGTACGCGGGCCGAGGTAACGCACCAGTTCGGCGACGTCTTCGGGGAAGTCATCGGCACTGCCAGAACGTTCACGGCGCAACGCGCGTGCGGTCATCTGATCGGAGCCGGGCGCGCGGCCCAGGCCAAGATCGATGCGCCCCGGATACAGACTCTCCAGCGTGCCGAACTGCTCGGCAATCACCAGCGGTGCATGGTTGGGCAGCATGACACCGCCGGAACCGACACGAATGCTAGACGTTCCGCCGGCCAGATAACCGAGCAGCACCGACGTCGCCGAACTGGCAATGCCATCCATGTTGTGGTGTTCAGCCACCCAGAAGCGCGTGTAGCCGAGTTTCTCGACATGCTGCGCCAGGTCCAGCGAATTGCGCAGCGATTGCGCCGGGCTGCCGTTTTCGCGCACCGGTACAAGATCAAGGGTGGAAAATTTTACGTCGGACAGTTGTTTCATAAACCTGCATCTCCGAGTGGGGAGGCAGGTTTTTCTAGCGAACGAAAACCTGCCAGATCCATAAGCGTGTTTCATGCAATGAGGGCATATACCCGAGTTTCAATAGAGGCGTCGAAATTTCCTACTAAAAAAGTCAACGATTCAGCCAGGCTGAACTTTGTTCCGCCGTCTATCCTCAGAAGCCTTGCTAGTGAAAACCACGACGGCGCGGCGTTCCGCGCCCTATTTGAGGAGGCAGACATGGCTATCGTGAAAAAGGCATCGGCGCATTGGGAAGGTGATCTGAAAACCGGTCTGGGCTCGATCTCTACCGAAACCGGCGTACTCCGGGAAGCGCCTTATGGTTTCAAGGCGCGCTTCGAGGGCGGCAAGGGCACCAACCCGGAAGAACTGATCGGCGCCGCGCATGCCGGCTGCTTCTCCATGGCGTTTTCGATGATTCTGGGCGATGCGGGCCTGAAGGCCGACAGTATCGATACCAACGCTGAAGTCACGCTGGATCAGGTCGACGGCGGGTTTGCGATCACCGCTATAAAGTTGATTCTCAAGGCGAAGATTCCCGGGGCGACCCAGCAACAGTTTGAGGAATTGAGCAACAAGGCCAAGGAAGGGTGCCCGGTGTCCAAGGTGCTGAATGCGAAAATTACCCTTGAGGCTTCGCTGATCAGCTAATTCAGCATTGGCTGGTCTGACGCCATCGCGAGCAGGCTCACTCCTACAGTTGATCGCATTCCTGCTGAATAAATGTGATCCCTTGTAGGAGTGAGCCTGCTCGCGATAGCAACCTCAGCATCACCAGGACCTCAGGCTCTTGGCACAAGGTGTGAGCAAAGTCAGAACCCGCTCCGTGGAAATGTGGTCGAATAACTGCCAGCAGCTTCAGCGCACGCCCGTGCGCGCTGCCTCAAGGAGCTTCATCGATGAAACGTATTGGCTTGGCGATCCTTTGCAGTGCACTGGCCACCTCCGCTATCGCAGCCCCCAAGAACTGCGAAGAACTCAGAAAGGAAATCGAAATCAAGATTCAGGCGAAGGCAATTCCGTCGTACACCTTGGAAATCATCACCAAGGAGGAGGCGAAACAGCACGATTCAGCCATGATCGTCGGTTCTTGCGAGAACGGTCAGAAGAGAATCATCTACCAGAAAAACGACAGCTGAAGCGCTAGATGATGCAGTTGAACTCGCGATCTTCGGCAACGATTTCGCGTTTCGCGTTGTATAACCGCGCACTTGGCGTAAAGGCCAGCGAGCGCCCCTCCAGTAGATAACGCTGGCCCGCCTCGAAATGCTCGTAACGAATGGTCAGATAGCACAAGCGCTCGACCGGGCCGGTCAGCAGGCTGCCGCCGCCACCGAATACTTCGAAATCGAAGCGCACGCGCAGTTCATGGCTGCCGGGGGTGACCTGAAAGAAACGCCCGTCGTTCAGGCGTTGGTTGTCCAGACGCTCGGCCATCAATAACTTGCCGCCGGGGCTCGGCGTCGAGAACTCGACCCAAGCCATTTGCGGATCAACCGGGGGCAGCGGCGTCTGGCACCCGGCGAGCAGACTGACAGCGAGCAACAACAGCACTTGGCGCATGATGAATGTCCACGGATCGGAACATTCAGCATAGCGCCGATCAGCTGCTCTGGCAGCCCGCTGGCGTGGCCTGGCCGACCATTTTGCGCTGCTCGTCATAGAGTTTGGCCCACGGCCGGAAGCCGATACTGCCGGCCTGCAATTGATAACGCTGGCCGGCGTTGAAATCCTTGAATTTGACGCTCAACCGGCAATCGCGCCAGAGCGGTTCAGCACCAGGGCCGATATTGGTAGCCTCGACCGGGAACTGATAACGCACCTTGAGCTCATGGCTGCCGGGCTGTACTTCGAAGTAGCGCTTGTCGACGGCCGCTTGCGTATCGACCTGCAGCGCTTGCAGCGCCGTGTCCTGTTGCCGGGCGTCCAGATCGATCCAGGCTTGCGAGGGGTCAGGGTCGGGCATTCCGAATCCGGCACAACCGGCCAGCGTCAGCAGGCCCCCTGTCAGCATCAACTTGCGCATAGCGGTGCTCCTGAAGGCGGGATAGTCTTGCGGGCAGACTCTCCGAGGGATTTCTTATTGTGATCAGGCCGTTTCCAAGCCTTGGGTTACTTGATCGCGTTTTTACGATTTTGTTTCCGGGTGTGTTGTTTTTGTTGCTCAACGGTTGTGCCAGCGTCAGCTATTACAGTCAGTTGGCCAGTGGGCAGTTGCAACTACTGCACGCGCGCGAACCGGTACAAAAAGTGATCAACGATCCAGGCCGAGACGCGACGTTGCGCGCTCACCTGGCGCAATCGCAAAAGGCTCGCACCTTCGCCAGCGAGCATCTGCACCTCCCGGACAACCAGAGTTACCGGTTATACGCCGACATCGGTCGGCCGTACGTGGTGTGGAATGTGTTCGCCACTGCCGAATTTTCCCTGACCCCGCAAAATCATTGCTTCCCGATTGCCGGGTGCGTGGCCTACCGCGGCTATTACAGCCAGAGCGCGGCGCGGGGCGAAGCCGCGATCCAGCGTTTGAACCGTATGGACGTGTCAATTGGCGGCGTCGAGGCCTATTCGACCCTCGGCTGGTTCAACGACCCGATTATCAACACGATGATGGGCTGGGGCGAAGAGCGTCTGGCGACACTGATCTTCCATGAGCTGGCGCATCAGCGCTGTTATGTGCCGGACGACACCGAGTTCAATGAGTCCTTTGCCACATTCGTCGAGCAGGAGGGCACCCGACAATGGCGCGCGTTTCGCGGGTTGCCGGCCGATAACGCCTCACGGCTCAAACAGCGTGACCAGTTCATCAACCTGGTTCTCGACACTCGCTCACGCCTGGAAACCTTATACGCACAACCATTGCCCGCCGAGCAGATGCGCGAGCGCAAAGCGGCGGAGTTCGAGCGCTTTCGGCGCGATTATCGGGCGCTGCGTGACAGCGAATGGGCCGGGGACAAGCGTTATGACGCCTGGGTGAACGCGCCGCTGAACAATGCGCGATTGTTGCCGTTTGGGCTGTATGACCAATGGGTGCCGGCGTTTGCGCAGTTATTCAGGCAAGTTGGCGGGGATTGGCTGAGGTTTTATACCGAGGTTGAGAAGCTGGGGAAGTTGCAGGTTGATGAGCGCAAGGTCGCGCTCAAAGCATTGGCCGAGTCACAGTCTTTGAGTGGCTGAACGGGCCTCATCGCCAGCAGGCTGGCTCCCACATTGGTCTTGTATACGACGCAAGTTCCTGTGAGAGGCTGCCGGTTGATGAGCGCAAGGCGGCGCTCAAAGCATTGGCCGAGTCACAGTCTTTGAGTGGCTGAACGGGCCTCATCGCCAGCAGGCTGGCTCCCACATTGGTCTTGTATACGACGCAAATTCCTGTGAGAGGCTGCCGGTGGCTGAGCGCAAGGTGGCGCTCAAAGCATTGGCCGAGTCTCAGTCTTTGAGTGGCTGAACAGGCCTCATCGCCAGCAGGCTGGCTCCCACCTTGGTTTGTATACGACGCAAATCCCCTGTGGGAGCCAGCCTGCTGGCGATAGCAATCTGATCAGCGCAGCAGAAACGCCTGATGCAACGCATCCAACGTCTCGAAGTGATAAGCCGGCGCTTCGGCATTCAACTCTTCAAAGCTGCCAAATCCATACCCCACCGCCGCCGCATCCAGGCCATTACTGCGCGCGCCGATCAAGTCGTGCTTGCGGTCGCCGATCATCAGCGTATCAGCCGGGTCCAGCCCTTCCTCCTGCAGCAAATGTGCGATCAACTCGACCTTGTTGGTCCGCGTGCCGTCCAGTTCGCTGCCGTAAATCACCTTGAAGTGCCGCGCGAAATCAAAATGCCGAGCAATCTCGCGGGCGAATTCCCATGGTTTCGACGTAGCGATAAACAGCTGACGCCCCTGACCGCTCAAGGTTTGCAGCAACGGCGTGACGCCATCGAACACCCGGTTTTCATACAGGCCGGTGACTTTGAAGCGCTCGCGGTAGAAATTCACCGCCTGCCACGCCTTGGCCTCGTCGAATGCGTAGAACTGCATGAACGCCTGCAACAGCGGCGGACCGATGAAGTGTTCGAGTCTGGTCAGATCCGGCTCTTCGATGCCGAGTTTGCCGAGGGCGAACTGAATGGAACGGGTGATGCCCTCACGCGGGTCGGTCAGGGTGCCATCAAGGTCGAACAATATGGTCTGGTAATGCATGGATAATCCTGGGCAGTCGCGATTTCGCTTCAGAGTGTGTCGTAGCCTTCGGCCAGATGCAGATCCTTGAGCTTCACATAATTGGCAGCGCTGTAGGTGAAGAAGGCGTTTTCCTTGTCGGTAAGGGCGCGCACCTGTTTCACCGGGCTGCCGACGTACAGGAAGCCGCTTTGCAGGCGCTTGCCCGGCGGCACCAGGCTGCCGGCGCCAATGATCACATCGTCCTCGACCACGGCGCCGTCCATGACAATGCTGCCCATGCCGATCAACACGCGGCTGCCGACGGTGCAGCCGTGCAGCATGACTTTATGAGCGATGGTCACATCGTCGCCAATCAGCAACGGGAAGCCATCGGGGTTGAACGGGCCGGCGTGGGTGATGTGCAGCACGCAGCCGTCCTGCACGCTGGTGCGCGCGCCGATGCGGATGCGGTGCATGTCGCCGCGGATCACGGTCAGCGGCCAGACGGAGCTGTCTTCGCCGATTTCGACGTCGCCGATTACCACCGCGGATCCGTCGACAAACGCGCCTTTGCCTAACTGCGGGGTGTGTTGCTGGTACTTGCGAAGGGCCACGATTAGTTCTCTCTCTGTCGCCGATAGCTGCGGTGAGTGGCGATTGTAATTAAGATGGGCGCATGTTTCTTCCAGCCAAGGTGCCAACCGTGAGCGTGAACAACCCCCTGCTGCAGTCCTATGACCTGCCACCGTTCTCCACGATCCGTGCCGAACACGTCCTGCCGGCCATCGAAACCATTCTGGCCGATAACCGCGCGGCCATTGCCGAAATTCTCAAGAGCCAGGGCCAGCACCCGACGTGGGCCGGTCTGGTATTGGCGATGGACGAACTCAATGATCGTCTCGGCGCGGCCTGGAGCCCGGTCAGCCACCTCAATGCCGTTTGCAACAGCGCCGAACTGCGTGAAGCCTACGAGTCGTGCTTGCCGGCCTTGAGCGCCTACTCCACCGAAATGGGCCAGAACCGCGAGTTGTTCCAGGCTTATGAAGCGCTGGCCAACAGCCCGGAAGCCGCCGGTTTTGACGTCGCGCAAAAGACTATTCTCGAACAGGCGCTGCGTGACTTCCGTCTGTCGGGTATCGACCTGCCGGAGGCCGAACAGAAGCGTTACGCCGAAGTGCAGAGCAAACTGTCCGAGCTGGGCAGCCGTTTCTCCAATCAACTGCTCGATGCCACTCAGGCCTGGACCAAGCATGTCACCGACGAAGCCGCCCTCGCCGGCCTGACCGATTCGGCCAAGGCGCAAATGGCGGCCGCCGCGCAAGCCAAAGGCCTCGACGGCTGGCTGATCACCCTCGAATTCCCGAGCTATTACGCGGTGATGACCTACGCGCAGGACCGTGCGTTGCGTGAAGAAGTCTACGCCGCCTACTGCACCCGCGCCTCGGATCAAGGCCCGAACGCCGGCCAGAACGACAACGGCCCGGTGATGGAACAGATCCTCGACCTGCGCCAGGAACTGGCCAAGCTATTGGGCTTTGCCAGCTTCGCCGAACTGAGTCTGGCGACCAAGATGGCCGAATCCAGCGATCAGGTGCTGAGCTTCCTGCGTGATCTGGCCAAGCGCAGCAAGCCGTTTGCCGAGCAGGATCTGCAACAGTTGCGGGCCTACGCCGCCGAACAAGGCTGCGCCGATCTGCAAAGCTGGGACAGCGGTTTCTACGGCGAAAAACTGCGCGAACAGCGTTACAGCGTCGCCCAGGAAACCCTGCGCGCCTTCTTCCCGATCGACAAAGTGCTGAGCGGCCTGTTCGCCATTGTTCAGCGTCTGTACGGCATCGAAATCGCCGAGCTGAAAGGCTTCGACACTTGGCACCCGGACGTGCGCCTGTTCGAAATCAAGGAAAACGGCGAGCACGTCGGGCGCTTCTTCTTCGACCTGTATGCCCGCGCCAACAAGCGTGGCGGTGCGTGGATGGACGGCGCCCGCGACCGCCGACGCACCGTCGACGGTGTACTGCAAAGCCCGGTGGCCAACCTGGTGTGCAACTTCACCCCGGCCGACAGCGGCAAGCCAGCGCTGCTGACCCACGATGAAGTGACCACGCTGTTCCACGAGTTCGGCCATGGCTTGCACCACCTGCTGACCCGCGTCGATCATGCTGGCGTATCGGGCATCAACGGCGTGGCGTGGGATGCGGTCGAGCTGCCGAGCCAGTTCATGGAAAACTGGTGCTGGGAGCCGGAAGGCCTGGCGCTGATTTCCGGTCACTACGAAACCGGCGAGCCGCTGCCGCAGGATCTGCTGGAAAAAATGCTCGCGGCGAAAAACTTCCAGTCCGGCCTGATGATGGTCCGTCAGCTGGAGTTCTCGCTGTTCGACTTCGAACTGCACGCCACCCACGGTGACGGTCGCAGCGTGGCGCAGGTACTTGAAGGCGTGCGCGACGAGGTGTCGGTAATGCGCCCTCCGGTGTATAACCGCTTCCCCAACAGCTTTGCGCACATCTTCGCTGGCGGTTATGCCGCCGGTTACTACAGCTACAAGTGGGCTGAAGTGCTTTCGGCGGATGCTTTCTCCAAATTCGAAGAAGACGGTGTGCTCAACGCGCAAACCGGTCGCGCTTTCCGCGAGGCGATTCTGGCCCGTGGCGGTTCGCAGGCACCGATGGTGCTGTTCGTCGACTTCCGTGGCCGTGAGCCGTCGATCGACGCGCTGTTGCGCCACAGCGGCCTGAGTGAGGACGCGGCAGCATGAGTGAGGGGCCTGTGATTACCAAAAAGCGCTTTATCGCCGGGGCGGTTTGCCCGGCGTGCAGCGAGCCAGACAAACTGATGATGTGGAACGAAGACGGCGTGCCGCACCGCGAATGCGTGGCCTGCGGTTATTCGGACACGCTGAATGAGCAAGGGCTGTCGGTGCCCAAGGAACTGGGCACGCGAGTCAACACCAGTGCGCTCAAGCCGCCAGCGGACAAGAAAGTCCAGGCAGTGCAGTTTTTCCCTAATCCAAAACTGAAGAAAAAGACTGACGAGTAAAATCGCCACTTCCAGGTGGTATTCCTTTACCGCCTGAACTTCGCGCCTTGTCCGTATGCTGGGTTTTTCAGCCTACGGTCAAGGAAGACGCGATGCCCCCTGCCAACCCCCTGCTGCAACGCTGGCAACTGCCGGCCTGGTCCGAGCTGCAAGCCGAACACCTGGTGCCCGCCTTCGAGGCCATCGTCGCTGACAACCAACGGATCATCGCCGAGGTGATTGCCACGCAGACCATCCACCCGAACTGGGATGATCTGGTGATCGCCATCGACGAAGCCGACGCACGGATCGCCGAAGCCATCGCCATCGTAGAAGTGCTCGACACGGTCAAAGGCACTGATGCCGACTGGCTGGTGCCAAGCGCGCAGTGCAGCCTGATCGCGAAGCGCTATCGCTCGCTGAAATTTGCCAATCTGGCGCTTTACCGCACCTATCAAGGTCTGGAGCGGAGCCCGATCGCCGCCAGCTTCGATGCGTTTCGCAAGGCATCGCTGGCCATGACCCTGTCCGGCTTCCGTCTGACAGGCATCGAATTGCCCGCCGAACAACGTGAGCGACTGGCTGCGATCACCGTCGACATCGACTTTCAACAGCAATTGTTTCTGATCAATCTGGAGCGCAGTAACGCGGCCTGGACCCGACAGATCGACGAGTTTGCCACGCTGGATGGGCTGTCTGCCGACTTCACGGATCAGTTGCTGCTCAACGCGCGTCAGGCCGGAAAAACCGGCTGGCTGCTGACGCTGGATCGCAACACATATGAATACCTGATGAAAAACGCGAGCGACCGCAGTTTGCGGGAAGCGTACTTCGTCGCGTTCAACACCCGGGCCTCGGATCAGGGGCCGCATGCCGACCGGTTCGATAACGGCCCGGTCTTGCAGAAACTGCTCGCGCTGCGCCATGAACAAGCTCGATTGCTAGGCTTCGAAAGCTTTGCCCATCTGCGCCTTTCGCAACAGATGGCGGCCTCGCCGGCTCAGGTCGAAGCGTTTCTAAAGCAGCAGATCGCACGCAACCGCGCGGCGCTGGAGCGGGACACACAGGACTTGCAGGCATTTGCTGCGACCCGGGGGGTCGATGATCTGCAGGCCTGGGATTTTGACTATTTCGCTGAACAATGGCGCCAGCAACATTCGGCGAGCGCACTCAAAGGCCTTCGCCAGCACTTTGAACTCGACGAAACGCTGCGCCGTTTCTGCCTGTTCATCGAACATCTATTCGGCGTCAAACTGACCGAGCGCAAGGACCTGAGCCATTGGCACGAGGCGGTGCGGCTGTTGGAGATCAGCGAGTACGATCAAGTCATCGGCTTTATCTACCTGGACCTCTTTCATCGCCCGGACGCACCCGACTATGCCATGACCCACACCGTGCGCGACCACCGTATCAATGCCGAAGGTCGACCGGCTCTGCCGATCGCTGTCCTCCATTGCAATTTCCCGCCCATCAGCGGCGGGCATCAGGGCCTGCTGTCGCACAAGGACTTGCGCGTGCTGTTTCATGAGTTCGGGCATTGCCTGCAGCATGTGCTGACCCGCTCGCCTCACTTTAACCTTTCGGGAATCTCGCAAATGGGCCGTGACTCGGGTGAATTCGCCGGGCAGCTGTTCGAGCAGTTGAGCCTGTCGGGTGAGCTTCTTGAGTGGCTGTCCGCGCATTACCAGAACCGTGTGCCGTTGAGCCGTGAGCGGATCAGCTCGGCGCTGACCGCCATCGCGGCGCACACCAGCCGCGATACCGCGATGCTGTTGCTTGAGTCATTGCTCGATCTTGAATTGCACCGCAGCGAGGCCAATGGCCGCAACGTGCAACAGTGCTTCGACGCGGTGCTGCAGCAGATACCGCAACTGAACCTGCCGACCTATTGCCGGTTTGCAAACAGTTTCGATTACGTGGTGACCGGTTACGAAGCCTCGGTGTACGCCTACAAATGGTCAGGTGTGCTGGCCTCCGAAGCGTTCAAGCG
This sequence comes from Pseudomonas sp. Z003-0.4C(8344-21), assembly GCF_900104975.1. Classification (NCBI taxonomy): domain Bacteria; kingdom Pseudomonadati; phylum Pseudomonadota; class Gammaproteobacteria; order Pseudomonadales; family Pseudomonadaceae; genus Pseudomonas; species Pseudomonas sp. Z003-0.4C(8344-21). Next base: position 145,711 of record NZ_LT629756.1, read on the forward strand.
CGTCGAACGCGAAGGCGTGTTCAACCCACAGACCGGTCGGGATCTGCGCGAGGCATTCTTCTCTGGCGATTCGGTTTCGCTGCCAGACGCAATGGAGACGTTCCTCGGTTATCCAATACCTGCCGAACTTTTTCCAGCACAGCCGGATTGAACCGCGGGCTACTCGACGTGGGCCGATTTGAACCAGCTTTTCATCGAGCAGGTGGCGAAGGCACTGGTGCTGCAATCACCGTTGGCCAGCGCAGTGCGCAACTTGTCTACATCCGCCTGCATCATGTAGCGAATGCCGTCCTTGAAGTGGGTGCTGTCGCCGAAACCGCCCTGAGTCATTTCGCTCAGTGCGTCCTCTTTGCTCCACCCCTGCACCACGACCCGATACATGGCCGCCATCAGCCCGGTGCGATCAGAACCGTGCTTGCAATGCATCAGCACCGGGCCGTTGGCTTCGGCCGCCTGGATCGCACGCAAAGCCTTGAGCACGTCACTGTCGTCGACATGATTGGTGCGGTAGGGCAATCGCACCTGCTCAATGGCAGGATCCGCTAGCCAGCTGCGATCATCGTCCGGGAGAAAATTGATCACCGTGATGATCTTCAGATTTTTCAGAAGCGGCAGCGCACCACCGTCGGGCAAAGCGCTGCGATACAAGGTCGGCGACATCTGGAACAGGTTGTATTGCACCTCCACCGGCTGCGCCCATTCAGCCGGACGGGCCATCGATAGCGACTCCGCCTGAGCGGACGTCAGCTGCAACAGGGCGACAAGCACCGAGCAAAGAACAGGAAACACACGCACTCGAGACATGCTGGAATTGACCGTTTCGGAGGTTTCAGTGAGAGACGGCGCAGCTTCGCGGTCGTGCGGTCAAAGCCCTGTGAGCCGCTTGTTAAAGAATTGTGAATGGCCATTGATGACAAAAATTTCATGGCGGTCGCGGCTTTTTTCCATCGAGCCGGTTCATGCTGATGCTTAGCCTGCTACCATTTGTCACACGATGTTGCAGGCACCCCTGCCTTTTTCAGGCCAGGGCGCTGTCGTTGCGACGCAAAATCCCAAGCCTTTCGCAGAATCGGCTCAATGCTAATGCCTGATGAGGTGTACCCCATGTCTGATGAAAATCGAGACAACCCGCGGCGTGAGTTTTTGCGCAAATCCCTGACCCTGATCCCAGTCGTCACCCTGGCCGGCAGCGGTCTGGGCAGCAGCGTGCTGAACGCCGCGCCTGAAACCGCGCCCGCCAAACCTGCCACCCAGCCAGTTCGTGCCAAGGCCGGCGAGTACCAGCCCAGCTATTTCACCGCTGAGGAATGGGCGTTCATCAATGCCGCCGTCGCGCAATTGATCCCCAACGATGCCCAAGGCCCGGGCGCGCTCGAAGCCGGCGTGCCGGAATACATCGATCGTCAGATGAACACGCCGTACGCCGCCGGTGCCCTGTGGTACATGCAAGGCCCGTTCAATGCCGACGCCGCGCCGGAGATGGGTTGGCAGAGCAAACTGGTGCCCAAGGACATCTATCGTCTGGGCATCGCCGCCACTGATCAGTGGGCAAAAGCCCTCAACGGTAAAACATTTGCCGAGCAAGACAGCGCTACCCGAGACGATTTGCTCAAGCAGCTTGAAGCCGGCAAACCACAGTTCGACGCGGTTCCGGCGAAGATTTTCTTCAATCTGCTGCTGCAAAACACCAAGGAAGGCTTCTTCTGCGACCCGATTCACGGTGGCAATAAAGGCATGGTCGGCTGGACCATGATCGGTTTCCCCGGCGCCCGCGCCGATTTCATGGATTGGGTAGAACGCAACGAGCAGTACCCCTTCCCGGCAGTGTCGATTCGCGGCGAGAGGGCGTAAGCATGGCAACGGTAATGAAAAAGGTCGACGCCGTGATCGTCGGTTTCGGCTGGACCGGCGCGATCATGGCCAAGGAACTGACCGAAGCGGGTCTCAACGTGCTGGCGCTGGAGCGCGGGCCGATGCAGGACACCTACCCCGACGGCAACTATCCGCAGGTGATCGACGAACTCACCTACAGCGTGCGCAAGAAACTCTTTCAGGACATCTCCAAAGAGACCGTGACCATTCGGCATAGCGTCAACGACATCGCCCTGCCGAACCGCCAGTTGGGCGCGTTCCTGCCGGGCAATGGCGTCGGCGGTGCCGGTTTGCATTGGTCGGGCGTGCACTTCCGTGTCGATCCGATCGAGTTGCGCATGCGCAGCCATTACGAAGAGCGCTACGGCAAAAGCTTCATCCCCAAGGACATGACCATTCAGGACTTCGGCGTCAGCTATGAAGAGCTGGAGCCGTTCTTCGATTTCGCCGAAAAAGTCTTCGGCACCTCCGGCCAGGCCTGGACCGTCAAAGGCCAGCTGATCGGTCAGGGCAAGGGCGGCAACCCTTACGCCCCGGACCGCTCCAACCCGTTCCCGCTCGAAGCGCAGAAGAATACGGTTTCGGCTCAGCTGTTCGGCAAAGCCGCGACGGAGGTCGGTTACAAACCCTACAACCTGCCCTCAGCCAATACGTCGGGGCCGTACACCAATCCCTACGGCGCGCAGATGGGCCCGTGCAATTTTTGCGGTTTCTGCAGCGGTTATGTCTGCTACATGTATTCCAAGGCGTCGCCGAACGTGAACATTCTGCCGGCGCTCAAGCCGCTGCCGAATTTCGAACTGCGGCCCAACTCCCATGTGCTGCGGGTCAACCTCGACAGCAGCAAGAGCAAAGCCACCGGCGTGACCTACGTCGACGGCCAGGGCCGCGAGATCGAGCAACCGGCGGATCTGGTGATTCTCGGCGCGTTCCAGTTGCACAACGTGCGTCTGATGCTGCTCTCGGGCATTGGCAAACCGTACGATCCGATCAGCGGCGAAGGCGTGGTCGGGCGCAACTTCGCCTACCAGAACATGGCGACCATCAAGGCGTTCTTCGATAAGGATACTCACACCAACAACTTCATCGGCGCCGGCGGCAACGGCGTGGCGCTGGATGACTTCAACGCCGACAACTTCGACCACGGCCCGCACGGCTTCGTCGGCGGCTCGCCGATGTGGGTCAACCAGGCCGGCAGCCGCCCGATTGCCGGCACCTCGAACCCGCCCGGCACTCCGGCGTGGGGCAGCGCGTGGAAACGTGCGACCGCCGATTACTACACCCATCAGGTGTCGATGGACGCCCATGGTGCGCATCAGTCGTACCGCGGCAACTACCTCGATCTTGATCCGGTGTATCGCGATGCCTACGGCCTGCCGCTGCTGCGGATGACCTTCGACTGGCAGGAAAACGACATCAAGATGAACCGCTTCATGGTCGAAAAAATGGGCAAGGTCGCCCAAGCGATGGGGCCAAAAGCGATTGCTGTGATCGGCAAACAGGTCGGCGACCACTTCAACACCGCGTCCTATCAGACCACCCACCTCAACGGTGGCGCGATCATGGGCACCGATCCGAAGACCAGCGCGTTGAACCGCTACCTGCAGAGCTGGGACGTGCACAACGTCTTCGTGCCTGGCGCCTCGGCGTTCCCGCAAGGCCTGGGCTACAACCCGACCGGGCTGGTCGCGGCACTGACGTACTGGTCGGCAAAAGCGATCCGTGAGCAGTACCTGAAAAACCCCGGCCCGCTGGTTCAGGCATAAGGAGCGATGACCATGAAAAATCTCGTTATCGCCACCCTGGCGCTGCTCGGCAGTGCCTCCCTTCAGGCAGCGGAAGTAGATCAGAATCTGATCAAGCAAGGCGAATACCTCGCCCGCGCCGGTGATTGCGTGGCTTGCCACACCGCGAAAAACGGCAAGCAGTTCGCCGGCGGCCTGCCGATGGAAACGCCGATCGGCACGATCTACTCGACCAACATCACCCCGGACAAATCCGGTATCGGTGATTACAGCTTCGAGGACTTTGACCAGGCCGTGCGTCATGGCGTGGCCAAAAACGGCAGCACGTTGTACCCGGCGATGCCGTATCCATCCTACGCCCGGGTCAACCAAGCCGACATGCAAGCGCTGTACGCGTATTTCATGCATGGCGTGGCTCCGGTCGCGCAGGAGAACAAGGCCAGCGACATCCCGTGGCCGCTGAGCATGCGCTGGCCGCTGATGGGCTGGCGCTGGCTGTTTGCGCCCAAGGTCGAGGACTTCACGGCTACGGGTGAGGATGCGGTAATCAACCGCGGCGCTTATCTGGTTGAAGGCCTCGGCCACTGCGGCGCCTGCCACACGCCGCGCGCCCTGACCATGCAGGAAAAATCCCTCAGCGCATCGGATGGCAAAACCTTTCTCGCCGGCAGTGCGCCGCTGGAAGGCTGGATCGCCAAGAGCCTGCGCGGCGACCACAAGGACGGCCTCGGCAGCTGGAGCGAGGAGCAACTGGTGCAATTCCTCAAGACCGGCCGCAGTGATCGCAGCGCGGTGTTCGGCGGCATGAGCGACGTGGTCACGCACAGCATGCAGTACATGACCGACGCCGACCTGACCGCCATCGCCCGTTATCTGAAGTCGCTGCCGGCCAGCGACCCTTCGGATCAGCCACATCAGTACGATGAAAAAGCCGCCAAAGCGCTGTGGAACGGTGACGACAGTCAGCGTGGCGCTTCGGTGTACATCGACAACTGCGCGGCGTGCCACCGCACCGACGGGCACGGCTACACCCGCGTGTTCCCGGCGCTGGCGGGCAATCCGGTGTTGCAGACGGACGATCCGACTTCGTTGATCCACATCGTCCTCAAGGGCGGCACGCTGCCGGCCACGCACACTGCGCCATCGACCTTTACCATGCCCGGCTTCGCCTGGCGCCTGTCGGATCAGGAAGTCGCGGATGTGGTGAGTTTCATTCGTGGCAGTTGGGGCAACAAGGGCACACCGGTGAGCGCCAAAGACGTCGCCAACCTGCGCAGCAATGACATGGAAACCATGTCGCCGAATGATCTTGGTCAAGTGACCGAGCATCAATAAAACAAAACCCTGCATGAGCTTTTCATGCAGGGTTTTTATTTAAAGCGGTGAGCGTAAATCCAACTTACGGATTGACGATACTCACATACGCCTTGGCCAGCGCAATCAACTTTTCCTTGTCATCGCTATCGATATCACCGTCGCCGTCTACATCATTTTTGTTGCTGCGAATAGTGAAGGTCTTGCCACGATCAGCAGACACTGCGACCACGTAACTCGAGTCGACCAAGGCCTCGGTGGGCTGCTCCTGCTCGGCGTCCCAGCCCAATTCCTTGCGTGCCAGTTGCAGGGAAACAATGGTGTTGGGCTCGGAGGCATTGGGCAACATCATTTGCATGAAAACGCCACGTTGATTAAGAAACGACATGAACTAAATCCTTTTTGTTTTTGTAACCCATCTTGGGTCCACTTAAGTGCTGAAGATTATCTGCGGTAACTTTGCACAACAACCCAGTATGTGTATCGCCGGTTGTCTCTTGTTTGCGGATCAAGAAAGGGCAGTGGACTCATCGCTGAACGGTACTGGATCAGACACCCCTCACTCGGCTACTGTATGTCCATACAGACCGAGAGCAGCATCATGATCACTCCACCGCCTCGCGGTCGCGGCACCGCAACCAACCCGCACAACCGCTTCGCGCCTAACCGTTCGGTGGCCGAGGATGACGGCTGGTATCAGGAAGTGCCTGAAACGCAGAACACCGAGGTGCTGATCGAAACCGCAAAAACCATCATCACCCGCAACGCTTCGCCAGACCTGCCCTTCGACCGTTCGATCAATCCCTATCGCGGCTGCGAGCACGGCTGCATTTATTGCTACGCGCGGCCCAGCCATGCCTATTGGGACATGTCGCCGGGGCTGGATTTCGAAACCCGGCTGATTGCCAAGACCAACGCCGCGCAAGTGCTGGAAGAGCAATTGAGCAAGAAAGGCTATCAATGCGCGCCGATCAATCTGGGCTCCAACACCGATCCGTATCAGCCGATCGAACGCGAATACAAAATTACCCGGCAGACCCTCGAAGTGCTGCTGCGCTATCGGCATCCAGTGACCATCGTCACCAAAGGTTCGCTGATCCTGCGTGATCTGGATCTGCTCACCGAACTGGCGCAACAACGGCTGGTGAAAGTGATGATCAGCCTGACCACCCTGGATGACGAACTCAAACGCATTCTTGAACCCCGTGCCGCCGCGCCGAAGGCACGTTTGCGCGCGATCCGGGTGATGCGCGAGGCCGGGATTCCGGTCGGCGTGCTCTGTTCGCCGATGATTCCGATGATCAATGACAGCGAAATCGAAAGCCTGCTCAGCGAAGCCCACGCTGCCGGCGCGCAAAGCGCGGCGTACATGATGCTGCGCCTGCCGCTGGAAGTGGCGCCACTGTTCGAGGAATGGCTGGCCGCACATTATCCGCAACGCGCCGCCCACGTCCTGAGCCTGATCCGCCAGAGCCGCGGCGGCGAGCTCTACGACAGCCGTTTCGGTGCGCGCATGCGTGGCGAAGGCATTTTTGCCGAGCTGCTCGCGCAGCGTTTTGCCAAGGCCATCAAACGCCTTGGCTTGAATCATCGCGAAGGTTACGACCTCAATTGCACAGCCTTCTGTCCGCCGGGTCGCCAGATGTCGCTGATTTAGCGACAATTGACTCAGGGTTGTGGGTTGGAATCCTTCTGCCGAAATTCCCGGTCACGTTTTTGTGACCTGGAACACACGTTCTAGAGCGTTTGATTCAGTTTGAGTTAAGTTTCGGCAGCTACCTTGTTCATCGAGTGACTGACGGGTCGGGATGACCCGGATGGTTTAAACAGCCACTGGCTTCATACCGGAATACCGGGGGAAGACCCCCTGAATCCGCCAAAGAGGATGAATCATGAGTGACAAGGATAAACAGTCGTTGGCTGCCTCGGCGCAAAGCCCTGAAGCGGAATCCGCCGATGCAGCACTGCGACAGATCGTTGATGGCTTTTTACGCTTTCATCATGACGTTTTTCCCCAGCAGGAAGAACTGTTCAAGAAACTCGCTACGGCCCAGGCGCCCAAAGCGATGTTCATCACCTGCGCTGACTCGCGCATCGTACCCGAGCTGATCACCCAGAGTTCGCCTGGCGATCTGTTCGTGACCCGTAACGTCGGCAACGTCGTGCCACCCTACGGGCAGATGAACGGCGGCGTTTCCACCGCGATCGAATATGCGGTGCTGGCGCTTGGCGTGCAGCACATCATCATCTGCGGCCATTCCGATTGCGGTGCCATGCGTGCGGTACTCAACCCGGACAGCCTGGAAAAAATGCCGACGGTCAAAGCCTGGCTGCGCCACGCCGAAGTGGCGAAAACCATGGTGCATGACAACTGCAACTGCACCGACGAAAAAGAAAGCATGCCGATCCTCACCGAGGAAAACGTCATCGCCCAGCTGCAGCACTTGCGTACCCATCCTTCGGTAGCCTCGCGCATGGCGAACGGTCATCTGTTCATCCATGGCTGGGTCTACAACATCGAAACCAGCGAAATCAAAGCTTACGACGCAGATCAGGGTCGTTTCCTGCCGCTTGATGGCAGCCATCCGATACCGGTCGCGACGCCCAAAGCGCGCTTCTAACTCTTCCTAAACATCTGTGTGGTTTGACGCCGGCCGCTGATTCAGCGGCCCGGCCTCGCCATGCCTGAAGAAAACTTCGGGAGAATCGCCATGCGTGCGGCTCAATTGAAAGCGGTGTTGCCTCGGGAGCTGCTCGCTTCCGTGGTTGTGTTTCTGGTCGCCCTGCCGCTGTGCATGGGTATTGCGATTGCCTCAGGGTTACCGCCGGCCAAAGGTCTGATCACCGGAATCATCGGTGGCCTGGTAGTCGGTTGGTTGGCGGGGTCGCCGTTGCAGGTCAGCGGGCCGGCGGCGGGGCTGGCGGTGTTGGTCTTCGAACTGGTGCGCCAGCACGGCATCGAGATGCTCGGGCCGATTCTGTTGCTGGCCGGTTTTCTGCAACTGGTCGCCGGGCGCCTGAAGCTCGGTTGCTGGTTCCGGGTCACGGCGCCAGCGGTGGTCTACGGCATGCTGGCGGGAATTGGCGTGCTGATTGTGCTGTCGCAGGTGCACGTGATGCTCGATGCCAAGCCGCAACCGTCAGGGCTGGATAACCTCACGGCATTCCCGGCGGCGGTGGCGCAAGCCCTGCCGTCGTTTGGCTGGCAGGCCGGGGTGCTCGGGCTCGCGACGATTGCGGTGATGTGGCTGTGGGAAAAATTCCGCCCGCATTCGCTGCGTTTCGTTCCCGGTGCGCTGCTGGGTGTAGGCCTGGCGACGGCCGTGAGTCTGCTGCTGGCCTTGCAGGTCAAGCGTGTGGAAGTGCCGGCGAATCTGGCCGAAGCCATCGATTGGCTCAAGCCCGCCGACCTGATGAGCCTCGCCGACCCGACGCTGCTGATTGCTGCGTTCGCCGTGGCGTTCATCGCCAGCGCCGAAACCCTGTTGTCCGCCGCCGCGGTGGACCGAATGCACAGCGGCGTGCGCTCGGATTTCGACCGTGAACTGTCGGCGCAAGGTGTCGGCAACATGCTCTGCGGGCTGGTCGGTGCGTTACCGATGACCGGCGTAATCGTGCGCAGTTCGGCCAACGTTCAGGCCGGTGCGACCACGCGCTACTCGACGATTTTCCATGGACTGTGGCTGCTGGCGTTCGTGCTGTTGCTCTCGAGTGTGCTGCAGAGCATTCCGGTAGCCAGTCTGGCCGGCGTGCTGGTGTACACCGGGTTCAAACTGGTCGATCTCAAGGCATTTCGCCGCTTGGGTCGCTACGGAAGGATGCCGATGTTCACCTACGCCGCGACGGCGCTGGCGATCATCTTTACCGACTTGTTGACCGGCGTGCTGATCGGTTTCGGCCTGACGTTGTTGAAGCTGGCATTCAAGGCCTCGCGCCTGAAAATCAGCCTGATCGATCTGCCACAGGACGGCGAGATGGAGTTGCGCCTGATCGGCGCGGCGACGTTCCTCAAAGTGCCGGCGCTGACCCAGGTGCTGAACACCATTCCCCACGGCACGACCGTTCATGTGCCGCTGAATAACCTGAGTTATATCGACCACTCGTGTCTGGAACTGCTCGAGGAATGGGGCCGGGCGAATGCGGCAAAAGGGTCGAAGCTGTTGATCGAGTCGCGAGGATTGAAGCGCAGGCTTGAAGGCAGGGTTCGGACCAATACCGGGATTGGTGCAGCCGGTTAAACTCCGGGTTGAACTCAACCCCTGCAGGAGTGAGCCTGCTCGCGATGGCGGCGGATCAATCAACAAAGATGTTGAATGTTCTATCCACATCGCGAGCAGGCTCACTCCTACATTAGGATCGTGTTTGACTCAGGCAGCCGGCTGATCCAGCTCCAGCCCCACACCCAACCGCCGGCTCATGCACGGCCAGCGTTTCCACGCAGCGCCTGTGTCCGGGCTGCTGAGTTTGTCGCGGTAGGCTTCTACCGACTCCAGGGCAAAACTCTCGTCGTTGAGCATCTCGTCGATGGCGTGGTGCACCGCTTCGTCCAGTTGGTTGGCAAATGCCTCACCGATCAATTGGTGAGCAATCAGATTGGCCACCGTCATGTCCAGGGGGATCAATGGCTGGCCGAAATGCTTGATGTACAGGTCGTTGACCTCTTCGACAAAACGGTGCGCCAGATAGGCTTCGTCGAGCAGGCTGTCCAGGCCGACATGCCCGGCCATGATGGCCGGCGGCTGGAGGAAATACTGCTCGGCGATTTTCAGCACCGGTTTGATCTGCGATTCGATTCCCGCTTCCCTGGCGACTTCATTGGCTGCATCCAGCAGATCGGGTACTTCATCGATGTAGGCGGCGACAAAACGCGTCAGCACGCCGTTGGCGTCGGCTTCCGGCAACTGGATCGCCGGGTGCAGGTGAGGCAGCTTGCTTTCCAGCTGACGGGTCAGCAGGCCGGTATCCTTTTCGTGTTGTTGGGCTTTTTGGATCTGCTCGCGCAATGCGGCGGTGTTCATGAAAACTCCAGGAAACAAGGCAATGAAATAGGGAAGACATAACTTAGCTGGCTTACGAAAAACGCTAAGACGCATTTGTCATAATTATTTCATCCTTGATGCAGCTGCGTTATATCCATTCGCCACCACTCGTCTGCATCCTTCTCCATTCGTGCCCTTGAACGCAAGCGCAGGCTGTTTCAGATGATTTACGTGCTCGGGTTGCAATTTCCCGACGCTGTCTATACTCGCCAATGAATGGAGTTAGCTGATGACGCCCGACTGCACCCGCAGCAAGGCCCGGCGATTCAAGTTCGTAGTCTGATGCAGCCGCTCCCTTGCCGCAGGCGTATGCCGGCGGGATAACAAGAACGATAAGGGGAACCCGCAATGATGCGACATCCACATGTCTGGATGGGCCTCCTGTTGTGGTCGATATTCAGCCAGGCCAATGCGGCCTGGACGGTGAATATGGCGCCTGGAGCGACTGAAATCAGTCACGCAGTATTCGACCTGCACATGACCATTTTCTGGATCTGTGTGGTGATCGGGATCATCGTCTTCGGCGCCATGTTCTGGTCGATGATGGTGCACCGCCGTTCCACCGGCCAGGTCGCCGCAAAATTCCACGAAAGCACCGGCGTCGAAATCATGTGGACCATTGTGCCGCTGCTGATTCTGGTGGCCATGGCCGTCCCCGCCACCGCAACACTGATCAAGATGTACGACACCAGTGAGCCGGATATCGATATCCAGGTCACCGGTTATCAGTGGAAGTGGCACTACAAATATCTGGGTCAGGACGTCGAGTTCTTCAGCAACCTGGCCACCCCCGCCGAGCAGATCCACAACAAGGAAGCCAAAGGCGAGCACTACTTGCTCGAGGTCGACAAGCCATTGGTGCTGCCGATCGGCGCCAAGGTGCGCTTCCTCGTCACCTCCGCCGACGTTATTCACTCATGGTGGGTGCCGGCGTTCGCGGTCAAGCGCGATGCGATCCCCGGTTTCGTCAACGAAGCCTGGACCCGTATCGACAAGCCCGGCCTGTACCGTGGCCAGTGCGCCGAGTTGTGCGGCAAGGACCATGGCTTCATGCCGATCGTGGTCGAGGTCAAGGAGCAGGCCGACTACGAAAAATGGCTCGCCGAGCGCAAGGCCGAAGCGGCGCAGCTCAAAGAACTGACCAGCAAGGAATGGACCCTCGACGAACTCAAGGAGCGCGGCGACAAGGTCTACCACACCACTTGCGTGGCTTGTCACCAGGCCGAAGGCCAGGGCCTGCCGCCGATGTTCCCGGCGCTCAAGGGCTCGAAAATCGCCACCGGACCGATCAAGGATCACCTGGGCATTGTCTTCCACGGCAAACCCGGTACCGCCATGGCGGCGTTCGGCAAGCAACTGTCGGAAGTCGATATCGCTGCGGTCGTGACCTATGAACGTAACGCCTGGGGCAACAACAAGGGCGACATGGTCACGCCCAAGGAAGTGCTGGAGCTGAAACAGGCGGAAAGCCAATGAGCCGGTCTATTGCGTACTTCGTCAATCGCTCGGGGCCGCGTGCCCCGGCAAACCCAGTTCACTCACCTGAAGGAGACCGGCCATGAGCGCTGTCATCGATGACCACGGTCACGCCGACCACGCCCACGGCCCCGCCAAAGGCCTGATGCGCTGGGTGCTGACCACCAACCACAAGGACATCGGCACGCTGTACCTGTGGTTCGCGTTCTGCATGTTCCTGCTCGGCGGCTCGTTCGCCATGGTGATTCGCGCCGAGCTGTTCCAGCCCGGTTTGCAGATCGTTCAGCCGGAATTCTTCAACCAGATGACCACCATGCACGGTCTGGTCATGGTGTTCGGTGCGGTGATGCCGGCGTTCGTCGGCCTCGCCAACTGGATGATTCCGCTGATGGTCGGCGCGCCGGACATGGCCCTGCCACGGATGAACAACTTCAGCTTCTGGTTGCTGCCGGCGGCGTTTCTGCTGCTGGTCTCGACCTTGTTCACGCCGGGCGGCGGGCCGAATTTCGGCTGGACGTTCTATGCGCCGCTGTCGACGACCTATGCGCCGGAAAGCGTGACGTTCTTCATTTTTGCCATTCACCTGATGGGCATCAGCTCGATCATGGGCGCGATCAACGTGGTCGCGACCATTCTCAACTTGCGCGCCCCCGGCATGACCCTGATGAAAATGCCGCTGTTCGTCTGGACCTGGCTGATCACCGCATTCCTGCTGATCGCGGTGATGCCGGTGCTGGCCGGGTGCGTGACGATGATGCTGATGGACATCCACTTCGGTACCAGTTTCTTCAGCGCTGCCGGCGGTGGTGACCCGGTGCTGTTCCAGCATGTGTTCTGGTTCTTCGGCCACCCCGAGGTGTACATCATGATCCTGCCGGCCTTCGGCGCGGTCAGCCAGATCATCCCGACCTTCGCGCGCAAACCGCTGTTCGGTTACACCTCGATGGTTTACGCCACAGCGAGCATCGCCTTCCTGTCGTTCATCGTCTGGGCGCACCACATGTTTGTGGTCGGCATTCCGCTGGTGGGCGAATTGTTCTTCATGTACGCGACCATGCTGATCGCCGTACCGACGGGGGTGAAGGTGTTCAACTGGGCCAGCACCATGTGGCAGGGCTCGATGACCTTCGAGACGCCGATGCTGTTCGCGGTGGCGTTCGTGATTCTGTTCTCCATCGGCGGTTTCTCCGGGCTGATGCTGGCGATCGCTCCGGCGGACTTCCAGTACCAGGACACCTACTTCGTCGTTGCGCACTTCCACTACGTACTGGTGCCGGGGGCGATCTTCGGCATCTTCGCCTCGGCCTATTACTGGCTGCCGAAATGGACCGGGCACATGTACGACGAAACTCTCGGCAAGCTGCATTTCTGGCTCTCGTTCGTCGGCATGAACCTGACTTTCTTCCCGATGCACTTCGTCGGGCTGGCAGGCATGCCGCGACGGATTCCGGACTACAACCTGCAATTTGCCGACTTCAACATGGTCTCGTCGATCGGCGCGTTCATGTTCGGCGCCACGCAGATCTTCTTCCTGTTCATCGTCATCAAAACCATTCGTGGCGGCGCACCGGCCCCGGCCAAACCGTGGGATGGCGCCGAAGGCCTGGAGTGGAGCGTGCCGTCGCCGGCGCCGTATCACACCTTTACCACGCCGCCGGAAGTGAAATGAACACCTTCAGCCTTGTGAAAATCTATGTGGGAGCTGGCTTGCCAGCGATGGCTGCCTGCCTGACACACCGCGGGGGTGCTATCGCTGGCAAGCCAGCTCCCACAGGGTTCTCGGCAGAGGTCAAACACCATGGCTGACTCGATCTCGCTGAAAAAACTGGTCACTCGCCTGTTACTGGTGGTGGTGGCGATGTTCGTCTTCGGTTTTGCCCTGGTGCCGATCTACGACGTGATGTGCAAGGCCTTCGGCATCAACGGCAAGACCGGCGGGCAGTACGAGGGCGAGCAAGTGGTCGACACTTCGCGCCAGGTGCGCGTGCAGTTTCTCTCGACCAACACCGCCGACATGCCATGGGATTTCTATCCCAAGCATGACGAACTGACCGCCAACCCCGGTGCGGTCAACGAGATGGTGTTCATTGCGCGCAACCCCACCGACAAGCCGATGAGTGCGCAAGCGGTGCCGAGCATCGCGCCGAGCAACGCGGCGGCGTTCTTCCACAAGACCGAATGCTTTTGCTTTACCCAGCAGGTGCTGCAGCCCGGTGAACAAATCGAAATGCCGGTGCGTTTCATCGTTGACCGCGACATGCCCAAGGAAGTGAAGCACCTGACGCTGTCCTACACGCTGTTCGATATCACCGCCCGACATCCACCGGTGGCTGTTAATACCGGCGGTTGAGCGTGGCCGATAAGGAGAACAATAAATGGCAACTCATGAGCATTATTACGTCCCGGCCCAGAGCAAATGGCCGATTATCGCCACGCTCGGGATGTTCGTCACCGTGTACGGCCTGGCTACTTGGTTCAACGATCTGAAGGCAGCGCGCCCGGATTCCCACGGCCCGCTGATCTTTTTCGTCGGCGGGCTGTTGCTGGCGTACATGCTTTTCGGCTGGTTCGGCGCGGTGATCAAGGAAAGCCGCGCGGGACTCTACAGCCCGCAGCTGGACCGCTCGTTTCGCTGGGGCATGAGCTGGTTCATCTTTTCCGAGGTGATGTTCTTTGTCGCCTTCTTCGGCGCGCTCTTTTATATCCGTACGGTTTCCGCGCCGGGTCTGGCCGGCGAAGGCAGCAAGGGCGTGTCGGAAATGCTCTGGCCGAACTTCGAGTACGTCTGGCCATTACTGAACAATCCGGACCCGAAACTTTTCCCGCCACCCAAGGATGTCATCAGCCCGTGGGGCCTGCCGCTGATCAACACCATTCTGCTGGTCAGCTCCAGCGTGACCATCACCATCGCCCACCACGCCTTGAAGAAGGGCCATCGCGGCGCGCTGAAACTGTGGCTGGCGATCACCGTGCTGCTGGGCATCGCGTTCCTTGGCTTCCAGGCCGAGGAATACATTCATGCCTACAAGGAGCTGGGACTGACCCTCGGTTCGGGGATCTACGGCGCGACGTTCTTCATGCTCACCGGCTTCCACGGCGCCCACGTGACCATCGGCACGATCATTCTGTTCGTGATGCTGATGCGGATCATGAAGGGCCATTTCGACAACGAGCATCAGTTCGGCTTCGAAGCGGCGAGCTGGTATTGGCACTTCGTCGACGTGGTGTGGATCGGCTTGTTCTTCTTCGTTTATGTGCTCTGAAAACAGCTGCAAGTTGCTAGCTGCAAGCTTCAAGTCAAAGCGCGATGGCTCCCAACTTGTAGCTTGCCGCTTGTAGCTTGCAACTACCACGGTACGTGGGACAGCAGCTGCAAGCCGCTAGCTTCAAGCTTCAAGCTCAAGCGGTAAAGCTTTTACTTGTAGCTTGTAGCTGACCGCTTGCAGCTACCACGGTACGTGGGACACCAGTTGGCCGCTGTAGAAACCCCAGGCGATCAGGCCGACGGTGACGGCGGCCAAGGCCACCCGAACACTCAAGGCGATGACCAGGCGATTGGAGCTGCTGTCGTCCTTGACCAGGAAAAACAGGCCGCTGAACAGGCTGATCACCGTGGCAATCAGCATCAGGACGATCGCTGCTTTGAGCATGGGAAGAACTCCGGGGGACAGGCGATGCAGTTGAGTATAGCGAGCGCGACGACTGACTTTGTGGCGCGGCCATGAAGCGCTTCCGGCCGGGGGTGATACCGACCGTAATGGTCGCGTTGTTGCTGCCGCTGATGATCGCGCTGGGCTTTTGGCAACTGGGCCGCGGCGCGGAGAAAACCGCGCTGCTGGCCAGCTATGCCGAGCGCCGTGCGGCCGAACCGATGGCCAGCAGCGAACTCGCAACCAGCGCCGATCCGGCTTATCGCCGCGTGCGTCTGCACGGCCAATTCGATGCCGCGCACAGCTTGTTGCTCGATAACCGCCAGCGTGGCGGCAAGGTTGGCGTCGAGTTGCTGCAACCGTTTCAGGATCAGCGCAGCGGGTTGTGGCTGCTGGTCAATCGCGGCTGGCTGCCGTGGCCGGATCGCCGTGTGGCGCCGCAGTTCTCCACGCCTACTGATGCGCTGACGCTCGACGCCTGGGTCTACGTCGCCCCCGGCGCGACGTTCCAATTGCATGCCGATCCGGTCAGCCGCACCTGGCCGCAAACCGTCACCGCCGTCGAGCCGGGCAAGCTCTGGCAAACGCTTGAGCGCGACGGCTTCGCCTATGAAGTGCGCGCCGAACCCGGCCCGGCCAGCTACCGGACCGACTGGCCCGTTGTCGCGATGGGCCCGGAAAAACATCTCGGCTACGCCGTGCAGTGGTTCGCCATGGCGACCGCCCTGCTCGGTCTCTACGTTTATTTGGGCTTGCACAACGCAAAGGAGAAGCACCATGGGAACGGCCATGAATCCACCCAGCATGTCTGAAGCCAAACCTGCCGTCAGCCGCCGTCGCGGACGCATCCAGCTGCTGTTGATTGTCCTCGGCGTGGTCGGGCCGATGATCCTCGCCACCGGCATGTACAAATTGCAGTTCTGGGTGCCCGAGGGCCGCAGCTATCACGGCGAACTGATCGGCAACGGCCAGACCCGCGCCGACCTCGGCGTGCAGGCGGACGAGGAGCGCTGGCAATTGCTGGTGACGGCGCCGACAGCGTGTGCGGTGGATTGCCAGCAACTGGTGTATCTGGCGCGGCAGATCCAGATCGGTCTCGGCCGCGAAGCCGGGCGCGCCAGCCATGCCCTTGCCGCGACGCAACCACTGAGCGCTGACTACGAGGCCAAGCTCACACGCGAATATCCGCAACTGCAGCGCTATCCGCTGGACGCTGCCGCCTTCAGCAAGGCCACCGGCGATAAAGCCACGCCACAACTGTGGATCATCGACCCGCACGGCAATCTGGTGCTGCGCTACGAACCGAACGTGAAAGGCAAGGATCTGCTCAACGACCTGCGGCATCTGCTGAAACTGTCCAACATCGGATAAGGGCATCGTCATGGCCAAACCTGGATTTCGCCTCGCGCTGTTTGCCACCCTGCTGGCACTGATTGTGGTGCTGCTCGGCGCCTACACGCGCCTGACCCACGCCGGCCTCGGCTGCCCCGACTGGCCGGGTTGCTACGGGTTTATCAGCGTGCCGAAAAGCGAGGCGCAACTGGCCCATGCCGAACTGCATTACCCGGACTCGCCGGTGGAAGCGCACAAGGGCTGGAACGAGATGATCCACCGTTATTTCGCCGGCACCCTCGGGTTGCTGATTGCCGTATTGGCCGGGCGCGCCTGGGTCAATCGCCGCCACCCGGGGCTGCCGTTGAAGCTGCCGCTGTTTCTGCTGGCAGTGGTGTTTGCACAAGCGGCGTTCGGCATGTGGACGGTGACGCTCAAGCTCTGGCCGCAGGTGGTCACCGGGCATTTGCTCGGCGGTTTTGCGACCTTGAGCCTGCTGTTTCTGCTGACGCTGCGCTTGTCCGGCGTACTGCCGGCGCTGACCGTGCCCAGGCGTTTGCAATATTGGGCCACGGCCGGGTTGTTGCTGGTCATCGGCCAGATTGCTCTCGGCGGCTGGGTCAGCTCCAACTACGCCGCGGTGGCGTGCATCGACTTCCCGACCTGCCATGGGCAATGGCTGCCGCCGGCGGATTTCGCCAATGGGTTTCACCTGACTCAACACATCGGCCCGAATTATCTGGGCGGGCAACTCGACAGTGATGCGCGCACCGCGATTCACCTGACCCATCGCATCGGCGCGCTGCTCGTGACCGCTGTGCTGCTCGGCCTGGCCTGGCAGTTGAAAGCAGTGGGCATGACGCGCCTGGCCGGGCTGGTGCTGGTGGCCCTCGCCGCGCAAATCAGCCTCGGTATCAGCAACGTGCTGTTCCATCTGCCGCTGGCGGTCGCGGTCGCGCACAACATCGGGGGCGCGGCGCTGTTGCTGAGCATGGTGCTGGTCAATTATCACGCGCGCACCCGCCTCGTCCGGGTCACCCGACCGGCGCTCGCACGCTGGCACCTCAGCCCGCGTAAACACGCCGTCGCGCCCATTGCACTTAAAGGAGAAACGCCATGGCGAGTCTGACCGGCGCGCGCGCGACGCAAGCGCTGTGGCGCGATTATCTGGAGCTGACCAAACCGAAAGTCGTGGTGCTGATGCTGATCACCTCGCTGGTCGGCATGTTCCTCGCCACCCGCGCCGGCGTGCCGTGGACGGTGCTGGTGTTTGGCAATCTCGGTATTGCGCTGTGCGCGGGCGGCGCGGCGGCGGTCAATCATGTGGTCGATCGGCGCATCGATGCGGTGATGGCGCGTACGCACAAACGGCCATTGGTCGAGGGCCGGGTTTCACCGGCGGCAGCGCTGACGTTTGCGCTGGTGCTGGCGCTGCTCGGTCAGGCCTTGTTGCTGACCTTCACCAACCCGCTGACGGCGTGGCTGACCCTCGCCTCGTTGCTTGGTTACGCGGTGGTTTACACCGGTTTCCTCAAACGCGCGACGCCGCAAAATATCGTCATCGGCGGCCTCGCCGGCGCCGCACCGCCATTGCTCGGCTGGACCGCCGCCACCGGTCACGTCAGCGCCGAACCGCTGCTGCTGGTGTTGATCATTTTCGCCTGGACGCCGCCGCATTTCTGGGCGCTGGCCATCCACCGCAAAGAGGAATACGCCAAGGCCGACATTCCAATGCTGCCGGTGACGCACGGGGAGCACTACACCAAAGTGCACATTCTGCTGTACACCTTTGCGCTGCTGGCGGTGAGTCTGTTGCCGTACGTGATTCACATGAGCGGCATGCTTTACCTGATCTGCGCCCTCGCCCTCGGCGCCAGGTTTCTGCAATGGGCCGTGGTGCTGTACCGTGGCACTCGGCCGCACGCGGCGATCAACACCTTCAAGTACTCTATTTGGTACTTGTTCCTGTTGTTCATCGCCCTGCTCGTAGACCACTACTTACTGTTGAACCTATGACCCGAACCCAGAAAACCGTTTTCATCCTCGTCGCCGTCATCGCGCTGATCCTGGGCCTGACCGTCAACAAAGTGCTGAGCGGCAAAGGCCAGGGCGACCCGACCGCGCTGATCGACGCCGGAATCATTCTGCTGCCGCAAAGCCGCACCCTGCCGGACGTGACCATGACCGATCAGGACGGCAAACCGCTGGCCATCAATGAACTGCAGGGCAAATGGAGCCTGTTGTTTTTCGGCTACACCTTCTGCCCGGACATCTGCCCGACCACGCTTGCGCAACTGCGCCAGATCAAGAGCGAATTGCCCAAGGATGCGGTGGACAAGCTGCAGATCGTGCTGGTCAGCGTTGACCCGAACCGCGATACGCCAAAACAGTTGAAGCAGTACCTGGGGTATTTCGATCCGCAGTTCATTGGCCTGACGCCGACCTCGATCGAGGAGCTGCAGAAGGTTGCCAATGCGGTGAGCATTCCGTTTATCCCGGCCGACACCAGCAAGCCCAATTACACGGTGGATCACAGCGGCAATCTGGCGGTGATCGGCCCGGACGGCAAGCAGCGCGGGTTTATCCGGGCGCCGCTGAACAATGCCAAGCTGGTTGCGCAACTTCCGCAAATGCTTAACCGCAAATAAGAACACCGCAGATTCATTGTAGGAGCGAGCCTGCTCGCGATGGCGTCGGCATATCCAACATTGATGTGACAGGCACACCGCGATCGCGAGCAGGCTCACTCCTACAGGGGCCATATTCCAGGCAAAAAAAGGGGCGCATCAAATGCGCCCCTTTTTCATTTGCAACTACCGAAATCAGAACGCCGGCAACACCGCACCCTTGTACTTCTCGGTGATGAACTGCTTCACCTCCGGACTGTGCAGCGCAGCCGCCAGTTTCTTCATCGCGTCGCTGTCCTTGTTGTCCGCGCGGGACACGAGGATGTTCACGTACGGTGAGTCGTTACCTTCGATCACCAGCGCATCCTTGGACGGATCGAGCTTGGCTTCCAGCGCGTAATTGGTGTTGATCAGCGCCAGATCGACCTGGGTCAGCACACGCGGGATGGTCGCGGCTTCCAGTTCACGGAATTTCAGGTCTTTGGGGTTTTCGGCGATGTCTTTGATGGTCGACAGAATGTTGGTCGGATCCTTCAAAGTGATCACGCCGGCCTTGGCCAGCAGCAACAACGCACGGCCGCCGTTGGTGGCGTCGTTCGGGATGACCACATTGGCGCCGCCCTGAAGATCCTTCAGATCCTTGAGCTTGTTTGAATAGGCGCCCAGCGGCTCCAGGTGTACGCCGGTAACGGAAACGAGGCTGGTGCCCTTGGCCTTGTTGAACTCATCGAGGTACGGCTGGTGCTGGAAGAAGTTCGCGTCCAGACGCTTCTCCGCCACCTGCACGTTTGGCTGAATGTAGTCGGTGAATACCTTGACCTTCAGATCCACGCCTTCCTTGGCCAGCGCCGGTTTGACGAACTCGAGGATTTCCGCGTGCGGCACCGGGGTGGCGGCAACGGTCAGGGTTTCGGCTTGCGCCGAGAATGCTGCAACGGCAGCAAAAGCAGCGATCAGTTTTTTCATTCAGCGAACTCCTTGTGATGGCGCTCGCCAGCGAATGGCCCGCGCCTCTCTTGATTAAAAACCGCTTATTTGCGCGAGAAATGCACGACCAGTCGATCGCCGACCATCTGCAACACCTGCACCAGAATCAGCAACAGCACCACAGTGACGATCATCACGTCGGTCTGGAAACGCTGGTAACCGAAACGGATCGCCAGGTCACCCAGCCCACCGGCGCCGACCACACCGGCCATCGCCGTGTAGGACACCAGTGTAATCGCCGTCACCGTAATCGCCGCGAAGATGCCCGGGCGTGCTTCCGGCAGCAGGGCATTGACGATGATTTGCCGCGTGGTCGCGCCCATCGACTGGGTCGCTTCGATGATGCCGCGATCAACCTCACGCAGCGCGGTTTCCACCAGCCGCGCGAAGAACGGCGTGGCACCGACCACCAGTGGCGGAATCGCACCGGCCACGCCCAACGACGTGCCAGTGATCAGCACGGTGAACGGGATCATCACGATCAGCAGAATAATGAACGGCAGCGAACGCAGGATGTTCACCATAACCGACAGGATCGCGTAGAGGACTCGGTTCTCCAGCAACTGACGCGGGCTGCAGAGAAACAGCAGCACGCCCAGTGGCAGACCGAGCAGAACCGTAAACAACAGCGAGCCGCCGAGCATCAGCAAAGTGTCGTTGGTGGCGAGGCCGATTTCGAGCCAGTCGATGTTCTGAAAGAACAGCTTGATGGCTTCTATCGCGGCGTCGTATTGCTTGATTGCAGCGTCAAACATTTCCATTAGCGCAATACCTCCATGTGAACGTCAGCGGCGGTGAAGCGGGCAAAGGCCGCTTCCATGTCGCCACCGGTGACGGCGAGGGTCAATTGCCCGTACGGAATGTCTTTGATGCGATCGATGCGACCGGCAAGGATGCTGTAGTCGACGCCGGTTTCCCGGGCGACGGTACCGAGCAACGGCGCGTAGGTCGCTTCGCCCTGGAAGGTCAGACGCACGATGCGGCCCGGCACGTGAGCAAAATCGTCGCGCTGCTCGCTTTCGTCGATCTGCTCGCTCTCCTGGACGAAACGCTTGGTGGTCGGGTGCTGCGGATGCAGGAACACATCGGCCACCGAACCCTGCTCGACGATCACACCGGCGTCCATCACCGCCACCTGGTCGCAGACACGGCGAATCACGTCCATTTCGTGGGTGATCAGGACGATGGTCAGTTTCAGTTCGCGGTTGATCTCGGCCAGCAGTTGCAGCACCGAGGCGGTGGTCTGCGGGTCGAGGGCGCTGGTGGCCTCGTCGCACAGCAGAATCTTCGGTTTGGTCGCCAGCGCACGGGCAATGCCGACGCGCTGTTTCTGGCCGCCGGACAATTGTGCCGGGTATTTCTTCGCGTGATCGGACAGACCAACCCGCGCGAGCAATTCGGCGACGCGTTTGTCGATGTCGCTGCCCGACAGTTCGCCGGCCAGGGTCAGCGGCAACGCGACGTTATCCGCGACCGTCTTCGACGCCAGCAGGTTGAAGTGCTGAAAGATCATCCCGACTTGCTGGCGGAAACGGCGCAGGCCGTTGGCGTCCAGCGCGGTGACTTCTTCGCCGTCGACAATGATCTTGCCGCCGCTGGAATCTTCCAGGCGATTGATCAGACGCAGCAGGGTACTTTTTCCCGCACCGGAATGGCCAATCAGGCCGAACACCTGACCGTTCTCGATGGTGAGACTGGTCGGGTGCAGCGCGGGGATGTCCTTACCGGCGACGCGGTAAGTCTTGTGCACGTTTTGAAACTCGATCACGTAGCGAACCTTGTGGGGCGCGTTGGAAAAGGATCAGCGGTTAGCCGGGCGCGCATTTTAGCCTGTCCGTATAGAGGTTCTTAGCATTTATTTCGCAATTAACCTTCGATTTGGCAATAACGCGATCAAAGGTCAGATAAACGGAACGGCTGAAACGCTCGCCAGTCACTAAGTAAGCGACTTGAAACCCTGGGTGCCGTGCCCGGGAATCACTCAAGGGTCTGCGGAAGGCATCCGGGGCCAAACGAGGAGTTTACGTCTGATGAGCATCAAAAAGCCTGCACCCGCTAAAAGCGAACTGGCCGGGACCGATACCCCGGATCGCGCCAACACCAACGCCAAGCTCGAGAGCCTGGAAGAATTCCGTTCCGACGCAACCGGTCAGGCCCTTCGCACCAATCAGGGCGTGAAGATCGCCGATAACCAGAACACTCTAAAAGCCGGGCCACGCGGGCCGTCGCTGCTGGAAGACTTCATCATGCGTGAGAAAATCACGCACTTTGACCATGAGCGCATTCCCGAGCGCATTGTTCACGCCCGCGGCACTGGTGCCCATGGTTTCTTTCAGAGCTACGAGAACCACGCGGCACTGACCAAGGCCGGTTTCCTGCAGGACCCGGGCAAGAAAACCCCGGTTTTCGTGCGCTTTTCCACGGTACAGGGCCCGCGCGGTTCCGGCGATACCGTGCGTGACGTACGAGGGTTTGCGGTGAAGTTTTTCACCGACGAAGGCAACTTCGACCTGGTCGGCAACAACATGCCGGTGTTCTTCATTCAGGACGCGATCAAGTTTCCCGACTTCGTCCACGCGGTGAAACCCGAACCGCACAATGAAATTCCTACCGGCGGCTCGGCTCACGACACCTTCTGGGACTTCGTCTCGCTGGTGCCGGAATCCGCGCACATGGTGATCTGGGCGATGTCCGACCGGGCCATCCCGAAAAGCCTGCGCAGCATGCAGGGTTTCGGCGTGCACACCTTCCGCCTGATCAACGCAGAGGGCAAATCGCGCTTCGTCAAATTCCACTGGCGCCCGACTGCCGGCACCTGCTCGCTGGTGTGGGATGAGGCGCAGAAGCTGGCTGGTAAAGACACCGACTACCACCGTCGGGACCTGTGGGAGTCGATCGAAATGGGCGACTACCCGGAATGGGAACTTGGCGTACAGATCGTCGAAGAGGAAAACGAACACGCCTTCGATTTCGACATTCTCGATCCGACCAAGATCATCCCCGAAGAAATCGTGCCGATCACGCCGCTGGGCAAAATGACCCTCAACCGCAACCCGGACAACTTCTTTGCCGAAGTCGAACAGGTCGCGTTCTGCCCGGGCCATATCGTGCCGGGCATCGACTTCTCCAACGACCCGCTGCTGCAGGGCCGGCTGTTTTCCTACACCGACACGCAGATCAGCCGACTCGGCGGGCCGAACTTTCACGAGTTGCCGATCAACCGCCCGGTGGCGCCGTTCCACAACGGCCAGCGCGACGCCCAGCACCGCACCACCATCGACAAGGGCCGCGCCTCCTATGAGCCGAACTCGATCGATGGCGGCTGGCCGAAAGAAACCCCGCCGGCCGCGCAGGACGGTGGTTTCGAGAGCTATCCGGAGCGCATCGACGCCGCCAAGATCCGCCAGCGCAGCGAGTCGTTCGGCGACCACTTCTCCCAGGCGCGGCTGTTCTTCAACAGCATGAGCGACCACGAGAAGGAGCACATCATCGCCGCCTACAGCTTCGAGCTGGGCAAGGTCGAGCGCGAGTTCATCCGCGCACGGGAAGTGAACGAAATTCTCGCCAATATCGACCTGACGCTAGCGAAGCGCGTCGCGGAAAACCTCGGTTTGCCAGCGCCAACCCAGGGCACCGTCGAGGTTCGCAAGACCTCACTGGAACGCTCGCCAGCGCTGAGCCAGGCCAACCTGCTGCCGGGTGATATCAAAACGCGCAAAGTGGCGATTCTCGCTGCAAACGGCGTAGACAGCGCGGCCATCGATGCGATGAAGAACGCGCTGAAAGCCGAAGGCGCCCACGCCAAAGTACTCGGCCCGACATCAGCGCCGGTGAAAACTGCGGATGGCAAGGCATTGCCGGTGGATGCGTCGATGGAAGGCATGCCGTCGATCGCCTTCGACGCGGTGTTCGTGCCGGGTGGCGCGGCGTCGATCAAGGCACTGAGCGCTGACGGCGTGGCGTTGCATTACCTGCTTGAGGCCTACAAACACCTGAAGGCGATTGCGCTGCACGGCGACGCCAAGCAGTTGCAGGATTTGCTCAAACTGGAGGCGGATGCCGGGTTGTTGCAGGGCGTGGATGTGGCTGCGCTGACCAAGCCGTTCTTCGCCGCGATTGGCGAGCATCGGGTTTGGGCGCGGGAGCCTAAAGCCAAGGCGATTCCCGCCTGAAAAATCTTCGCTGACAGTAACAACGCCATCGCGGGCAAGCCCGCTCCCACAGAGTCATATTGTCCTTGTGGGAGCGGGCTTGCCCGCGATGCTTTTTATGGCTTGCGCGGGCTTAAAACCATCTGCGCCGGCACCGTGCGCACAATCTGCTTCTCGATCTGCAAATCAAAGTCCGGATTGAGCTTTTTAACCCGTTTGCTCAGCAACGTCGCCAGCCACGGATAATCCGCCGTGCGCGGCGCTTGAATGCTGACGGCACATTCGTAATTCACGACATCGGCGGCGATCGCGTCGAGTTGCCGCTGAAGCTTGTGGATATCATGGATGTTCAGCGCAACCGTGGTGCTTTCGGCGGTCGGGTCGATCACCCTGGCTTTCGGCCGGGCTTCGGCGGCGAGTAATGCAGCCTCGGCCTTTTCCAGCTCGGCCTTGCGCGCTTCGGTGATGGCGCCGTTGACGCCACCGGTCAGCGCTGGCGCCTTGGGCATCAGCACACGGGCGCGGCTTAACGCGGTGGCTGCGGCGTTGACATCGCCCTTCTGCAGCACGATCTGACTGCGGCGCAGGTACGCCTCGGCCAGTTGCCGCTGGTATTGCTCAAGGGACTGATCGTTCGGGGTTGCGGCCTGCAAAGCGGCCAACTGGTCTTCGGCGGTGGCCAGTTCGCTGCTGGCCAGGCTTTGCTCCAGCTGTGCGATGGCCGTAGCCCGCGCGTCGGGGACTTCAGCCACCGGCGGCGTACTTTGGCAGGCGCCCAGCAGCACGGAAAATGCGACAAGGAGCAGATAACGGGAGGCGAACGGCTTCATTCCTGCGACTCTCTAATTGCGCAAAAAGCGAGCAAGTCTACACCCCTCGACGGGGCAGAACAAAACTCAGCAGAAACAGTGCGGCGGCCGTCACAACGATTGACGGCCCCGCCGGGGTGTCCTTGAACCACGACAGCGCCAGCCCGCCACACACCGCGAGCATGCCCAGCAGGCTCGCGCCCAGCGCCATCTGCTCGGGCGAGCGGGCGTGACGCTGTGCCGCAGCCGCCGGGATGATCAGCAGCGAAGTAATCAGCAACACCCCGACGATTTTCATCGCCACTGCGATCACCACCGCGATCAACAGCATGAGTGCCATGCGCAGGCCGGCCACCGGCAGTCCTTCGACCCGCGCCAGTTCTTCGTGCACGGTAACCGCCAGCAAGGGCCGCCACAGCGTCACCAGCAACACCAGCACCGCCGCCGTGCCGCCGAGAATCCACGCCAGATCGGTCGGGCTGATCGCCAGCAGGTCGCCGAACAGATAGGCCATCAGGTCGATCCGCACTTCATGCATGAAGCTTAGTACCACCAGACCGAGCGAGAGGGTGCTCGGTGCAAGAATTCCCAACAACGTGTCGGAGGCCAGCGGCTGGCGCTGCTGCAAGGTCACCAGCAACACCGCCAGCAGCAGGCAACCGACCGTCACCGCCACCGTCGGGCTGACATCCAGCAAAAAGCCCAGGGCCACGCCGAGCAACGCGGCGTGGGACAGGGTGTCGCCGAAATAAGCCATGCGCCGCCACACCACGAACGAACCCAACGGCCCTGCCACCAGCGCCAATGCCAGACCTGCAAGCAGGGCATACAACAGAAAATCAGCCATGCTTGCAGTGGTCTCCGTGAACATGGGGTTGCCCGGCAACCGGGCCTTTGACCACCGAACCGTGCAGGTCGTGGGCGTGGTCGTGATGGTGGTGATAGATCGCCAGGCTCGGCGCGTTCTTGCCGAACAGTTCAACGAACGCCGGGTCGCCGCTGACCTGCTCGGGATGCCCGGAGCAGCAGACGTGACGATTGAGGCAAACCACCTGATCGGTGGTGCTCATGACCAGATGCAGATCGTGGGAAACCATCAACACACCGCAGCCATGGCGGTCGCGCAGGCGGGTGATCAGGCTGTACAGCTCGGCCTGCCCGGCGACGTCGACGCCTTGCACCGGTTCGTCGAGCACCAGCAGTTCTGGTTCACGCAGCAATGCCCGAGCGAGCAATACGCGCTGCATTTCACCGCCGGAAACGCTTTGCACCGGGCTGTCGATCACATGCTCGGCGCCGACTTCCTTCAACGCAGCCAATGCACGCGGACGATCAACACCTGGCACCAGGCGCAGAAAGCGCAACACCGAGAGCGGCAGGGTTGGATCGACATGCAGTTTCTGCGGCATATAGCCAACGCGCAGTTTCGGCTTGCGCCAGACGCTGCCGCTGTCCGGTTTGAGCAAGCCGAGCACGGCGCGCACCAGCGTGGTCTTGCCAGCGCCGTTGGGGCCGATCAGGGTGACGATCTGCCCCGGCTCGACGCTCAGTTCGATGTTGTCCAGCACGGTCTGCCCGGCAAATGTCACGGCGACCTGTTCCAGACGGATCAGCGCGTTGCTCATCAAGCCCCCTGGCAACCGGAGCACAGGCCGACGACTTCGACGGTCTGCGCTTCAACGATGAAGCCAACATCCCTGGCGCTGTTGATGATCGCGTCGCTGATCACTTTTTGTTCAAGCTCAATGGCAGCGTGGCACACCCGGCAGATCAGGAACTGGCCCTGATGCGCGTGCTCCGGGTGGACGCAACCGACGAAGGCGTTGAGCGACGAAATGCGGTGCACCAGACCGTTTTCCAGGAGGAAATCCAGTGCCCGATAAACGGTCGGCGGCGCGGCGCGGCGGCCGTCCTGCTCGCTGAGTACGGCAAGAATGTCGTAGGCGCCCAGCGGCTTGTGGCTCTGCCAGACCAGCTCCAGCACCCGCCGGCGCAAGGCAGTCAAGCGCAGGCCCTTCTGGGCGCACAAGGTATCGGCCTCGGACAGAGCGCTGTGCACGCAATGTGAGTGGTCGTGGGGACGGCTGGCGATCGGTGTAATAGGCATGGGCGGCGACGAGTTTTGATAGAGACGTTATTATGTTACCCGTTCTCGCCTCCTTGAGTGGTCATCGTGTCCCGACTTTTTTCTGTTTTTGTGGCTTTTATCGCCAGTTTCCTGCTGATCGGTTCGGCTCAGGCCGAAGTCAAAGTGCTCACCAGCATCAAGCCGTTGCAGCTGATTGCCGCAGCCGTGCTGGACGGTGTGGCGGTTCCCGAAGTGCTGCTCCCACCGGGTGCCTCACCGCATAACTATGCGCTGCGCCCATCCGACGTACGGAAGGTGCAGTCGGTCGATCTGCTGTACTGGATCGGTCCGGACATGGAAGGTTTCCTGCCGCGCGTGCTCAATGGCCGCAAGCTGCCAAGCGTCGCGGTGCAGGATCTGCCGGGGCTGAAACTGCGACATTTCGCCCAGGACAACCATTCCCACGCCGAAGAAACCGACGACCATGATCACGATCACCGCCCGGGCTCGCTGGACGCGCACTTGTGGCTGTCGCCGGTGAATGCGCGGGTGATCGCCGATAAAATGGCCGCCGACCTGAGCGCTGCCGACCCGGCCAATGCCGAGCGTTATCAGCGCAATGCCAAGGCGTTCGATGAGCGTCTGGATGCCTTGGATCAACGCCTGAAACAGCGCCTGGCCAGTGTCGAGGGCAAGCCTTACTTCGTGTTTCACGAGGCGTTTGATTATTTTGAAGACACCTATGGCCTGAAGCACGCCGGGGTGTTCGCAGTAGCGGCTGAAGTGCAGCCGGGCGCCCAGCATGTCGCGGCGATGCGCACGCGCTTGCAGGAAGTCGGCAAGACCTGTGTGTTCAGCGAACCACCGCTGCGTCCGCGTCTGGCGGAGACGTTGGTCGCCGGCCTGCCGGTGAAGCTGGCGGAGCTGGATGCGCTGGGGGGTTACACGCCGGCGACGGCTCAGGGTTATGAGCAGATGCTGGAAAAGCTCGGCAATGATCTGGCTGGGTGCCTAGAATCGCTCTGACACCGAAATCCTTGTGGGAGATTCTATGGTTCATGCCTAGCCCCTAAACGCCTTTGGGTGAGTATTCGCTCTGGTTTTTCAACAGAGCAAATACCACCCGTGCAAGCTTGCGGGCTAGTGCGACCAGTGCTTGGGTAGTGCTCAAACCACGCCCTCTCATAGCCTCATAAAACCCTTTCCACACCGAGGTCCGACTGGCCGCCATTGCAGCGTTGTGCAGCAATCGACGTGCCTCAGGGTCGCCTCGTTTGGTCAGGCAGCGCCGGCCTTTCTTTTTGCCTGAGTCCGCTATGCGCAGATCCATGCCTAGAAAAGCGATGAAAGCGTCGGCATTCCTGAAGTCCCCACGCTGAAAGGATGCGAGCAAGCGGGCGCCAGTCAACGTACCGATGCCTTCGACCTTCATGCAGCGCTTGAGCTGTGCGCCCAAACCGGCTTCTTCTATCTGCGTCAGGATCGTTTTTTCAAGCAAGGTTTCCAGCCTTTGCATGGCGCTTATCTGATTCTTGAAAGCGGTTTTGAGCAGCGGCTCATTCTCCCAGCTCTGCTTGAGGCTGACACGAGCCTGAACCAGAGCCGCACGACGCCGGAACAGACTGATGAGCCGGCAATACAGCGGAGACGGCGGTGTCCAAGGGCGCAAATGGTCCCCTTCGTTTGTCAGATAGCGGGCCAATAAACGAGCATCCAGCGCATCAGTTTTAGCGCGAACGTTCACGCCTTTGCGGTAATGACTGAGTTCATAACCGCCAACCATATAGATCCTGCAGCCATCCGCGTGCGCCAGCTCGGCGAACTCCTGGTGATAAATATTGGTGGCTTCGATGGCGATTGCTACTGGTTTGGCAACGGTCTTGAGCCATTTCTTGATCGCCGTTTTGGTATTGGAGATTGTCTCGAGCCGATCTGATTCGACGTGATAAATCACCAGTTCGTCTTTGGCGACATCAACCCCGACAATCGACTGGGTAGTAGCGACGGGCATTGCCATGAGAAATCCTCCGGGCTAAGGTTTGAACACTTGAAGGGTTCACCCAGAGGCGCAGGCTTGTTCCTATCGTCGGTCTAGGCCAGATGCATTCTTTATCGGCGCTTGGGTGAAAGGAGGAGGGTGAAAATCTCCCACGGTCTGTACTGCGCTAACAGTCAGAATCGAGCCTTGTCCCTCCTCCTCCCTTCAAGTCCTACCATACAAGCGAGCCTGCTCGCGAAAGCGCTGGGTCAGTCAACATACATGCTGAATGGACCTCCGCCTTCGCGAGCAGGCTCGCTCCCACAGGAATCATCGAAACCCTGCTCGCGAAGCTTTTAAAGGGCGAAGGGTAACGGTGTATTGACCTGCTGCCGCTGCGCCAACCGCTGCTCGAATTCCTGCGGATCGTGAATCAGCACATCCTGCCCGGCAAACTGCTCGGCGGCGATCAAGCGTGACAGCCAGAACCGCACACACGCGACGCGCAGCATCGTCGGCCACAACTCGGCCTCCGCCGCGGTGAACGGACGCAGCGCCGCATAGGCGCCGAGGAATGCGCGGGCGCGCGGCCCGTCGAGCACGCCGTCTTCGCTCGAACACCAGTCATTCAAGGCAATCGCCACGTCATAGAGCATCGGCCCCGAACAGGCGTTGTAGAAGTCGATCAGCCCGGTCAGGTGAGTGCCTTCGAACATGGCGTTATCGCGAAACAGATCGGCGTGAATGTTCGCCCGAGGCAACGCCAGAATCCGCTCCTTCTGCACGGTGATTTCAGCCAGCGCCTTTTGCAGCAAGGCCTGCGGTTCACCGCTCAGGTGCGATAAGAATTCGCCACCCTCCTCCAGCATCCAGTCCAGGCCACGATCGGTCTTGCGCTTGATCATGCGCTCGCCCTGAGTCGCCAGGTGCAGATGCGCCTGCAACTCGCCGACCTGCGCGCAATGCTGGGCATTGGCGACCTTGATGTGCTTGCCGGCCAGACGCGGTTGCAACAGCGCCGGTTTGCCTTTCAACTCGCGCAAGGCCACGCCGTCCGTGGTGCGCAGCGCATAGGGCACCGGCAGATCGGCTTGGTGCAGCACATCGAGCAGGTCGATGAAAAACGGCATCTCCTGCACCGGCCCGCGCTCGACCAGGGTCAGGACAAATTCGCCCTGCTCCAGACTGATGAAGAAATTGGTGTTTTCGCTGCCGGCGGCGATCCCCTGGAAATCGAGTAGACGGCCAAGCCCGTAAGGGGCGAGAAAGGTTTCCAGCTCGGGCCGAGCCAGGGGCGTGAACACAGACATGGTTAAAAACTGCTCAGTTCAGGCGTCGCGAGGCGACGCCGATTAAAAGTCGGGAATCTTACTTCCAGGTAAAGATTTCCCACGACGGAATCAGCATATCCGGCTGGTCAGACCGGATGTAATTGGCGTCCGAACCATCGGCGCGCACCAGGAAATACGGTTTGCCTTTCTTGGGTGTGACCTTGATCGCATAGACGAAGCCATTCCGGCTGTATTCCTGAATGGTCTTGTCGCCGTCCGTACGGATGGTGACCTCAGGGTCTCCCCCCGGCGCATCATCCGCCGCCATCGCGGCCAACGGAGAGACAGCAATCAGACCGACCAGCAGCAAGCGATTTAACGTACGCATGATAACCTTGTCCCTTTGTCGTCAACGGTCCCGCTATTCTAGCCCCGGACCCGCCGAAAAGGTTGATCCTGCTCATGAGCCAAGCCCCCCTCGTCCTGGTGGACGGTTCGTCTTACCTGTACCGCGCTTTCCACGCGCTGCCACCACTGACCACGTCCAAAGGCCTGCCGACCGGTGCGGTCAAGGGCGTGCTGAACATGCTCAAGAGTCTGCGCAAGCAGTACCCGGACAGCCCGTTCGCCGTGGTGTTCGACGCCAAGGGCGGGACATTTCGCGATGAGATGTACGCCGAATACAAAGCCAACCGCCCAAGCATGCCCGACGACATGCGCGTGCAGATCGAGCCGCTGCACCAGAGCGTGATCGCCCTCGGTTTCCCGCTGCTGTGCGTGGACGGGGTCGAGGCCGACGACGTCATCGGCACCCTCGCCCGAAGCAGCGCGGCGGCTGATCGTCCGGTGATCATCTCGACCGGCGACAAGGACATGGCGCAACTGGTCGACGGCCACATTACCTTGGTCAACACCATGTCCGGTAGCTCGATGGATGTGGAGGGCGTGAAGGAGAAATTCGGCGTCGCACCGGAGCAGATCATCGATTATCTGGCGCTGATGGGCGATTCGTCCGACAACATTCCGGGCGTTCCCGGCATCGGCCCGAAAACCGCATCCGGCCTGTTGGTCGGGGTCAATGGCGGCCTCACTGAGCTGTACGCCAACCTCGACATCGTCCCGAGCCTGCCGATTCGCGGCGCCAAGACTCTGCCGGCCAAGCTCGAAGAGCACAAGGAGATGGCATTCCTCTCCTACCAACTGGCGACCATCAAGATCGACGTGCCGCTGGATATCGGCCTCGACGATTTGCAGATGGGCCCGGAAGACCCAGCCAAACTGTACGAGTTGTACACCCTGCTGGAATTCAAGAGCTGGCTGAACGACCTCGATCGCGACGCCAAGCGACTGGAACTCAGCGCGGCGGCCGAACCGGCGCCCGCGCATGATCTGTTCAGCGCGCCACTCGCCGAGGCTGCCGCTGCGCCTGCTGAGGCCGCGTACGAAACCATCCTCGATCAGGCACGCTTTGACGTCTGGCTGGAAAAACTGCGCAACGCCGAGCTGTTCGCCTTCGACACCGAAACCACCGGTATCGACGCGCAACAGGCGCAACTGGTCGGCCTGTCGTTTGCCGTACAAGCCAACGAAGCCGCCTATATCCCGCTGACCCACTCCTACATCGGCGTGCCGGAGCAACTGGATCGCGACAGCGTGTTGCGCGCGCTGAAACCGATTCTTGAAGATCCAGACAAGCTGAAAGTCGGCCAGCACGCCAAGTTCGACATGAACATCCTCGCCAACTGCGCCATCGGTGGTGATCAGAACCAAGGCATCAGTGTGCGCGGGATTGCCTACGACACCATGCTCGAGTCCTACGTGCTCAACTCCACCGCGACCCGCCACGACATGGACAGCCTCGCGCTGAAATACCTGGACCACACCACCGTGAGCTTTCAGGACATTGCCGGCAAAGGCGCCAAGCAGCTGAAATTCGACCAGATCGCGCTGGAACAGGCCGGGCCGTACGCAGCCGAAGACGCCGACATCACCTTGCGCCTGCATCAGGCGCTGGTGGAGAAACTCAACGCTATCCCGAGTCTCGCCAGCGTACTGACCGATATCGAGATGCCGCTGGTGCCGGTACTGGCGCGCATCGAGCGCCAGGGCGCCTTCGTCGACGCGGAATTGTTGGGTATTCAGAGCATCGAGTTGGGCAACAAGATGGTCGCGCTGGAGCGCGAAGCGTTCGAAATCGCCGGTGAAGAATTCAATCTCGGTTCGCCGAAACAGCTGGGCGTGATCCTCTACGAAAAGCTCGGCCTGCCGGTGCTGAAGAAGACTGCCAAAGGCCAGCCGTCCACCGCCGAAGAAGTGCTGGCGAAACTCGCCGAGGACGATCACCGCTTGCCAAAGGTGCTGATGGAGCACCGTTCGATGAGCAAGCTGAAAAGCACCTACACCGATCGCCTGCCGGAGCAGATCAACCCGCGCACCGGACGTATCCATACCTCCTATCATCAAGCCGTGGCATCGACCGGTCGCCTGTCTTCCAGCGATCCGAACCTGCAGAACATTCCGGTACGCACCGCTGAGGGTCGGCGCATCCGCCAGGCTTTTGTGGCGCCGAAAGGTTACAAACTGCTGGCGGCGGACTATTCGCAGATCGAACTGCGGATCATGGCGCACCTGTCGCGCGACGAGGGCCTGATGAACGCCTTCCGCAACAACCTGGACGTGCACACCGCCACCGCTGCCGAAGTGTTCAAGGTCGAGCTGCAGGAGGTGAGTTCCGACCAGCGGCGCAGCGCCAAGGCGATCAACTTTGGTCTGATCTACGGCATGGGCGCGCAAAAACTGGGCAAGGACATCGGCGTCGACACGAAGACCGCCAAGGCCTACATCGACACGTATTTCGCCCGTTATCCGGGGGTTCGCGAGTACATGGAGCGCACCCGCGCGCAGGCGGCGGATCAGGGTTACGTCGAGACTTTCTTCGGCCGTCGCCTGTACCTTCCGGAGATTAACTCCAACAAGCCGCAGGAACGCGCCGCCGCCGAGCGCACGGCGATCAACGCGCCGATGCAGGGCACTGCCGCCGACATCATCAAGAAAGCCATGGTCGCGGTAGATAACTGGCTGACGACGTCCGGGCTCGATGCCCGGGTCATCCTGCAGGTGCACGATGAACTGGTGCTGGAGGTGCGTGAGGATCTGGTCGAGCAGGTCAGCGCCGAGATTCGTCAGCACATGAGCGAAGCGGCGACATTGGATGTGCCGTTGCTGGTTGAAGTCGGTGTGGGCAATAACTGGGACGAGGCGCACTGAGGTGCATGTCTTGCCGCGACCAAGGTCGCGGCAAACCCGTTGAAAACGGGCTTAGACCCGAATGCGCTGGAAGCTATTCCAAACTTTTCGAAAAAAATCTGAACTAATCTGGCGACTGAACACTCAGAGGTACTGAATGGCTGGTGAAGCCCTTCGATGCTCCTATGTTGTGTTAAGTGTTGGCAGATATCTGAACCCCGCCCTAGCGGTTCGGAACTTGAACCCCGGAATTCGACCTCCCCAATGAATCCCGGGGCTTTTTTTTGCCCCAAAACTGGCTGTGATGCCGTCATGCTGCGTTAAAGGCACCGCTAAAAATGCTCATTTAGGTCCCCTAAACTCCGCTCTTTAGCGATGCCTTTGCCTTGCCTGACAGCACCACAGACAGTTTTGAACTCGCCTTACTCCGCAGCAGCGGCCTCGGTGTTTTTGTCTGCCAGTTCCATCCAGTCGGCCAGGACGGTGTAGGCCTCTTCCAGGCCCATGCGTTTTGGTGCCGAGAACAGCTGGATGGTGATCGAGTCGCCCCAGCCTTTGCGGATTTCCGACTGTACTTTCAGCAGCGTGTTTTTTGCCGCGCCGTAGGTGAGCTTGTCGGCTTTGGTCAGCAGGATGTGCATCGGCATGCCGGCCGCGACGGCCCAGTCGAGCATCAGCAGGTCGAAATCAGTCATTGGATGGCGGATGTCCATCATCAGAATCAGACCTTTCAAACTCTCCCGGCCACCGAGGTAAGCCTCAAGGTGACGCTGCCAGTGTTGCTTGAGCGGGATCGGTACTTTTGCGTAACCGTAGCCCGGCAGGTCGACCAGACGCCGATCATCGTCTAGCTTGAAGAAATTCAATAGCTGTGTGCGACCCGGCGTTTTCGAGGTCCGCGCCAGGCTGGCGTGCGTCAAAGTGTTCAATGCGCTGGATTTACCGGCATTGGAACGACCGGCAAACGCCACTTCGAAGCCTTCGTCGTCAGGGCATTGATCGACTTTGGCGGCACTGAGCATGAACGTGGACTGTTGGCACAGGCCGAGGATGGGATTCTTGAGTTGCATGGGATTTCCGATGTGGGCGGCGCCGGGATTGGGCGCGGAACGCGGTGTCGCTTCCGTTTCAGTGACGCCAGTATATAATGCCGCAGATTTTGTGTGTGCTTTGTCCCAGCGAAGGATGAAGTTCACGAGAGCGACAAACCTTGATTGCGCATTAGAACGCAGATCGCTCTCAACCCTGAAAAGGTCGTTTTATGACGAAATGGCTGCTGGCTGCCGGAGTCTTGATGCCGCTTTACAGCGCACAGGCTACACAGGATCCGGAAGCAGTGTACAACCGTGTTTGTGGTGCCTGTCATTCCGGCCAACTACCCATGGCGCCCGCAAGAGGCGATCAGGAAGCTTGGACGCCGAGGTTGGCGAAAGGTATGGGGACGCTGGTGCAACACGTGACCCAGGGTTTCAAGGCGATGCCGCCGCGTGGTTTGTGCATGGACTGCAGTGCCGAGGATTACCAGGCCATCATCCTGTGGATGAGCGAGAGTAAACCCGGTCCATAACTTAACCCTTAGCCGTAGTTGGATTAGCTGATGAACAAACTGATCGTGAGTCTGCTGTTGACCGTGGGAATTTCAGGCTTCGCCCATGCTGCTGGCGATGCCGCAGCAGGCCAGGCAAAAGCGGCCGTATGCGGAGCCTGCCATGGCCCGGACGGCAACAGCATGGCACCCAACTTTCCGAAACTGGCCGGGCAAGGCGAACGCTACCTGACCAAGCAACTGAAAGAAATCAAGGACGGCAAGCGGGTCGTGCTGGAAATGACCGGTCTGCTGACCAACCTCAATGATCAGGACCTGGCTGACCTCGCCGCCTACTTCGCCAGCCAGAAAGGCAGCGTCGGCGCCGCCGATCCGAAACTCGTCGCACGCGGTGAAGCGCTGTTCCGTGGCGGCAACCTGGACAAAGGCTTGCCTGCCTGCACCGGCTGCCACTCGCCGAACGGTTCTGGCAACGCCGCCGCCGGCTTCCCGCATCTGGGCGGCCAGCACGCGCAATACATTGCCAAACAGCTGACCGACTTCCGCAAGGAAGAAGGCGGTCGGGCCAATGACGGTGACGCGATGACCATGCGCACCATCGCCCGCAAGCTGAGCGACGAAGACATCGCGGCCGTTTCCAGCTACATCCAGGGCCTGCACTGAGGCGTGGTTTCGGGCGCTGAGCGAGACGGACATCTCCGGCAACGTTAACGCTCGATTAATCCATCGCAGCAAGTATAAAAAGGGTGGCTTTGGCCGCCCTTTTTTGTGGCCGCTGCCGTTACACTACAGCACTCATGCCCGCCGGGACCTGTCTGAAAACAGGTCGAGCGAGGCGACCCAAATTGTTCAGGAGTAAAGCATGCGTAATCTGATCATCAGCGCCGCCCTCGTCGCTGCCAGCCTGTTCGGCGTCACCGCCCAGGCCGCTGAAGCCCCTGCCGCCCCTTATGTCGAACTGGCCAACCCGGTTCCGGTTGCAGTGCCTGGCAAGATCGAAGTGGTCGAGCTGTTCTGGTATGGCTGCCCGCACTGCTACGCGTTCGAGCCGGTGATCAATCCATGGGTTGAAAAACTGCCTTCCGATGTCAACTTCGTGCGCATCCCGGCCATGTTTGGCGGCCCTTGGGACGCTCACGGCCAGATGTTTCTGACCCTCGAAGCGATGGGTGTCGAGCACAAGGTTCACGCGGCGGTATTCAACGCGATCCAGAAAGAACACAAGAAGCTGACCGACAAGAACGACATGGCTGACTTCCTTGCCACTCAAGGCGTGGACAAGGACAAGTTCCTCGCCACCTTCGACTCGTTCGCCATCAAAGGCCAGATCGTCAAGGCCCGTGAGCTGGCCAAGAAGTATGAAATCACTGGCGTGCCAACCATGATCGTCAACGGCAAATACCGTTTCGACATCGGCTCGGCCGGGGGTGCCGAACAAGCGC
Source organism: Pseudomonas sp. Z003-0.4C(8344-21) (assembly GCF_900104975.1). NCBI lineage: Bacteria > Pseudomonadati > Pseudomonadota > Gammaproteobacteria > Pseudomonadales > Pseudomonadaceae > Pseudomonas > Pseudomonas sp. Z003-0.4C(8344-21). The sequence goes on from NZ_LT629756.1 coordinate 182,264, forward strand.
TGAAGCTGGCTGACGACCTCGTCGCCAAAGAGCGCGCGGCCACCAAGGCGGCTGCCAACTAAGCGCGGCCCTCGCCATGCGCCGCTGGAAGTCTGAACGCAGCGTTGGCCTGCATGATCCGCAGGTCAACGAGCATCACCTGGCGTCCACGGGCTTGCCCGCGGACCAGCGTCTGCGCTTGCTCAGCTTCAACATCCAGGTCGGCATCAGCACCGAGCGCTATCGGCATTACCTGACTCGCAGCTGGCAGCACCTGCTGCCGCACACCGGGCGCTCGGGCAATCTGCAAAAGATCGGTGATCTGCTCGGCGACTTCGATCTGGTCGCCCTGCAGGAAGCCGATGGTGGCAGCCTGCGTTCGGGCTACGTCAATCAGGTCGAACATCTGGCCCAGCTCGGCGCCTTCCCCTATTGGTATCAACAACTCAACCGCAACCTCGGCCGACTGGCGCAGCACAGCAACGGCGTGCTCAGTCGACTCAAGCCGTGGGCGATCGAAGATCACCCGCTGCCCGGGCCGAAAGGTCGCGGGGCAATTCTGCTGCGTTTCGGCGAAGGTCCGGAAGCGCTGGTGGTGGTGATGATGCACCTGGCCCTTGGCGCGCGTACGCGCAGCCTGCAACTGGCCTATATTCGTGAGCTGATCGGTGGCTACAAGCACCAAGTCCTGATGGGCGACATGAACACCCACGCCAGCGATCTGCTGCAACACTCCCCGTTACGCGATCTTGGCCTGCTGGCCCCGCAGGTGGAAGCGACCTTCCCCAGCTGGCGTCCTCAGCGCTGCCTTGATCATATTCTGCTCAGCCCGACCCTGACTCTGGAAAAGGTCGAAGTGCTGGCACAACCGATTTCCGATCACCTGCCGGTCGCGGTAGAGATTCGTCTGCCGGGTTCGCTCACGGCCGATGCATTGCCCGCGTTGAGTCCTGACCTTCGCGGAAGCCCTGAATGAGCGACGACGCCCAGCGCTGGAAAGAGAAATACCTCAAAAGCATCGAACAACAGGACAAGCTCGAACGGCGCTGGGCCGCCCGCCTCGATTTGCTGCGTCGCGGTCTGGTGCGCAGCACCCTGGCGGCGGAAGGCACCGACAAGGCTGTCGATCAATGCATGAAAGAGATGCGCGACGTGGTGCGCACCGACGACATGGACGCCGGCCTCGCCGCCCTGCTGCCACGCCTGGAAAAAGCCGTGCTCGACTCCGAGCAGCGCCGGGAAACCCGTATCGAACAGGTCAGCACCGCACTGACGTCGCTGGTCACGCAGCTACAGGCCTTGCCGCTGCCGCGTGAAGTCGCGCAGCCTTTGAAGAAATTCGCCAAGCAACTGGACGGCCGCGTCAGCTCGGCGCGGGAAATGCCGTTGTTGCTCAGCGAACTGAGTGGCTTGCAAGGCAAGGCGCTGAGCCAGCTGGAAACCCCGGCAGAACCCGGTCGTCCGGGCTTGCTGCAACGCTTGTTCGGCAATCGCGATAACCCGGAAACGCCGGCGCCAGAAGCAGCCACATCGGCCGCAGAGGTTATGCCGCCCTTCCAGGCCGGGGCAGCAGCACAGTCCGAACCCGAGCTGGTGCCACCAGTACCGACCGCGCCGATGACAGTCGCACCCGCTGCCACGATCAGTGCGGCGCCTGACGAAACGCCCCTGGCGGCAGCGCAGACCCCAATAGAACCGCAGCAAGTGGTGGCTTTCGTGCCGCCCACGGTTGCCAGCGATGTCGCCGCTCACCCGACCGAGCCGCCAGCAAAGCCCTTCGAACCCGTGCCCGTGTTCGCCACGGCTGCCGTTCAGCCGCCCGGCGCAGACAACCCCGACGAACTGATTCATCCCGGCGACTCGGTGCCGCTGATGCTCGACAGCCTGCCTTTGCCCGAGCCGATCGCCCAGGCCTTGGCTGCGATCGACCCGGAGCAGTCCGAGCAGGACATCCTGTTCGCCCTGCCGGATTCCCCGGAGCCGTCCTACAGCTCTGTCGCCCGGCACATCGAAGACACCCTGATCGGCCTGCTCGATGACCTGACCCTCCCGGAACGTCATCGTCCGCAAGCCGAAGCGATGCGCGATCGGCTCAAACACGGTCTGAACTGGTACGAACTGATCCCGATCCTCGACGATCTCGCGACACTGATGCTGGCAATCACCGACAGCGGCCAGCACGAGTTCGAAGCGTATCTGCAGCAACTCAATGAACGCCTCGAAGCATTTCAGAGCAACCTGCAAGCCGCCAGCGACGGCCACGCCGACAACAGCTCGGCAGCGCGGGCGATGGACACGCAGATCCGCGAGCAGGTCGACGGTTTGCAGACCAGCGTGCAGGAAGCGGCGGACCTGGACGACCTCAAGCAAGTGCTGGAGAACCATTTAGAAGGCCTGCTCGGCACCATGGACCAGCACCGCCAGCAGCGCGACGCCCGCGAACAGGAAGTGGCGGCGCGGCTCAAAGGCTTGTCCGAACGGGTGGCGCACATGGAGCAGGAGGCCTTGGGCTTTCGCGAACATCTTGAAGAACAACGGCAGAAAGCCCTGATCGACCCGCTCACCGGCCTGCCCAATCGCGCGGCCTGGAGCGAACGCCTCGAACACGAAATCAAGCAATGGCAGCAGCACGGCAACACCCTGAGCCTGGCGATGCTCGACCTTGACCACTTCAAGCGAATCAACGACAGCTATGGCCACCTGGCCGGTGACAAAGTGTTGAAGATCATAGCCACGGTGTTGCGCAAACGCCTGCGCGGTTCTGACTTCATCGCGCGTTTTGGCGGTGAGGAATTCGTTCTGCTACTGCCCGCCACACCGCCAGCAGTCGGCGCAAAATTGCTGGAAGCATTGCGAGCGGCGGTCGAAGCCTGCCCGTTTCACTTCAAAGGCGAGCGTGTGACGATCACCATTTCCATGGGCCTCGCGTCATTCAGAGCCGGCGAACATAGCGATGTGGTGCTGAAACGAGCCGATCAGGCGTTGTATCGGGCAAAAAATGCAGGTCGCAACCGGGTCGAGCTGGGTTGAGCAAATTGTTCCATTTTGTTTAATTCCGCTCGCTGACCGTCGATACGCAAGGCATTACGTTACACTGTTGCATTATCGTCTCCCGTGTACTCCTTTCTGCCATGAAATTTTTCGCCCTTATTGCTTCGTTGCTCGTCTTGGCCGGTTGCGCGAGCGGCCCGCGCTACGACACCAGCCACCCTTCGGCCAACTTCGATAGCCGCATCCAGTTCGTTGTCGTGCACTACACCTCGGCCTCGCTGGAACGTTCCCTGCAGCTGCTGACCCACGGTGAAGTCAGCAGCCATTACCTGATCGGCGACGACAAGGGCGGCACCGTCTACAAGCTGGTGGATGAAAACCAGCGCGCCTGGCACGCCGGGGAAAGCCAGTGGCAGGGACGTACGTGGCTCAACTCCAGTTCGCTCGGCATCGAAATCGTCAACCCCGGTTTCAAGGACACCCCGACCGGGCGCCTCTGGTACCCGTACAGCGAAGCACAGATTCAATCGCTGATCGCCCTGCTCAAGGACATCAGCAAGCGCAACGGTATCAGCCCGCAGCACATCATCGGTCACAGCGATATCGCGCCGCTGCGCAAACTCGATCCGGGTCCATTGTTTCCATGGAAGCGTCTCGCCGCCGAAGGCCTTGGCCGGTGGCCGAACGAACAAGCGGTGGCGCGTCAGCAAGCAATATTCAGCAGCGGCGAGCTGCCGAATATCAGCTGGTTCCAGGCGCAGCTGGCGCGCGTGGGCTACGACACGCCGCAGACCGGCGAACTGGACATCGCCACCCGGCATGTCCTCGCGGCGTTTCAAATGCACTATCGCCCTGCACGCTTCGACGGCACGCCGGACGCGCAAACGGCGGCGCTGCTGCTGGTCCTCAATCAGACAAAATAATGACGCCCGCCCGACGGTCAGCGCAAATTCACAATCAGCAGCTATAACTCATTGGTAATTCTTCGGATATCCCCTGATGGCTGCTACCCGAGAGACGCTGCGTAGCTGGTTTTATCGCCCGGTGTTTTTGGCGATGATTGCGGCTGTCCTCAGTGCCAGCCTGCTGATTGCCGGCGGAATGTTCGTGGCGATGCGTCAAGTCGAGCAGAATGAAAGCCAGGAAATGAACGCCCAGGGTGAGCGTTTTCTGGTGCGTCTGGAACAACTGTTCGGCCAGTTGCGCGAAAGCCTCGACGATCTTGAAGCTCAGCCATTGCGCAGCTGCGACGATGAAATGATCGCCACCCTGCAACAAGTCACCTTCAACTATCGCTTCGTGTATGAAGCGGCCTACATGGACGCCTCACGCACCTGCTCCAACCGTCCGCGGCAGGAAGGCCTGTCGAGTGCTCGCGCACCGGACATCACAGGCCCGACTTACAGCTATTGGCTGAACACCACTACAGAACCTGATGAAAACCGCGCGGCGCTGATGCTCGGGCGCGGCAACTTCCGCGTGGCCACCTCGCGCGGGCACCTCACCGACATGGTCGACCTGTCGCCCGGCAGCAGCCTGCTGGTCGTACTCGACCACGGCACTCGGGCCATCCCGGTGCTGGGCCAGGCGCAGATATGGCCGCCTACCGAACCGTGGCCGCCGAAAGCCAGCGCTGCCTTGCAAGTCACACATACCCGCCTGATTTACCGTATGCCCACCGACAGCCCGGAATATCAGTTGGTGTTGATCGCGCCACGCACCGGCATGCACATTCCGGTCGTATGGTGGTGGGTGATTCCGCTGTGCGTGGTGCTCGGCGCCTTCGTTGGCTTCTGCGTGTTCTTGCTGGTGCGCCAGCGCCAGTCGCTCGACGCCGAGCTGCACGGCGCGATTCGGCGCGGTGAGTTGCAGGTGCTCTATCAGCCGATTTTCGATCTCGACAGTCGCAACTGTGTCGGCGCCGAAGCCCTGCTGCGCTGGCGGCGACCGGACGGCACGCTGACCAGCCCTGACCTGTTTATCCCGATGGCAGAAAATACCGGACAGATTCGCCAGATGACCGACTTCGTCCTGCAACGCTTGCTGGAGCAACTGGGTCACTTATTGCGGGCCAATCCGCAGCTTTATATCTCGGTCAACCTCGCCGCCTGCGACGTGATGGTGCCGCGCGTCGGCCAGGTCATGGCGCGTCTGCTGACCTTGCACCGGGTCGCGGCGCGGCAGATTGCCTTCGAAGTGACCGAGCGCGGCCTGATCGATGTGGTGGTGGCACGGGAAAATCTGCAAGCCTTGCGCGATGTCGGCCATCAGGTACTGATAGACGATTTCGGCACCGGCTATTGCAGCCTCGCCTACCTGCAAACGCTGCCAGTCGATTGTCTGAAAATCGACAAGGCGTTCATCGACGCCCTGGGTCATGACGCGGCAAGCAGCGGCGTCGCGCCGCATATTATTCATATGGCCCAGGCACTGGATCTGAAGGTGATTGCCGAAGGCATCGAGCTGGAATCGCAAGCGCAATTGCTCAGCAGTGAAGGGGTGAAGTTCGGCCAGGGCTGGCTGTTCGCTCATGCGCTGAGTGCGGTGCAATTCATCGAACTGATCACCCGTGGTCGCCGCCTCGTCGGGCGGCGCATGGACGATGAAGCCTGAAAACGCCCAGGCGGTATGGAACAGTGCCTAAACGGCCAAGGCCATATAAAACTGCGTGCCCTGCCCCGGCCGCGAATACACGCCCATGCGGCCGCCGTGCAACTGGACGATTTCCTTGCACAGCGCCAACCCGAGCCCGGCGCCGCCCTTCTTGCGGCCGACCTGCACGAACGGTTCGAAGATTCGCCCTTGCTGCCCGTAGGCGATACCTTCGCCATTGTCTTCGACGCTGATGATCACTCGCTCGCCATGCCGACGCGCCTGCAAGCGAATTTGCCCGTCGCGGGCGGTGTGACGCAAGGCATTGTCGATCAGGTTGTCGAGGACCCGATCCAGTTGCGCCTGATCGGCCTGCAAGCGTGGCAACGGTCCCTGCACTTCGACCTTCAAGGCAATGCCCTTGGCCTCTGCCGCCTCGGCGAAACGCAGTTGCGCCTGTTCCAACAGGTCCTCGATGGAACACGGTGCGAGCGTGAGTTTCTGCAAGCCGTTCTGGTAGCGCGAAAAGTTGAGCAGGTCGTTGATCAACTGCATCAGGCGCTGCATTTCTTCGTTGACCGTGTCGAGCAAGTCCGCTTCGCGCGACTCTTCCGGGAATTTTGCCCGCTCGCGGAACAGGCCGAACGCCATGTGCATGCCGGTGACCGGCGTGCGCAGCTCGTGGGAGGCGCGCAGGACGAACTCGCTGCGCACCCGTTCGAACGCACGCTGCTCGGTGACATCGTGCAGCACCATCACCGCACCAAGGATGTGCCCTTGGGTATGGCTGACCGGCGTCAGGCTGTAGGTCAGTAACCGCGATTCGCCGTCGACTTCGATGCTCAGATCGTCTGGCGCGCGCTCAAGCGTGCCGCCGCGCAACACCAGTTGCAGCTGCGCATCCAGCTCAGGCCGGCCGAGGGCGGTGCCCAGGCCCTGACCGAGACGGTCGTCTTCCCAACCCAGTTGCCGCTGGGCGACCGGATTGAGGTGCTCCAGTTGCCCTTGGCGATCAATCATCAACAAGCCGTCATCGATGCTGTCGAGGACCGCCTGCAAGCGTTGCTGCCCGGCCAGCAGCTCATCGACGTTGGTCGCCTGGTGCTCGCGCAAGGCCTCGGCCATCTGGCCGAAACGTTTGGTCAGCTGATTCAGTTCCAGCGATGAGGACACCGGCAGAGTCACGTCGTATTTGCCTTTGCCGATTTCGTCCGCCGCTTGCGCCAGCGCTTCGATCGGCGCGCCAAAACGCCGGGCCACACCGTGGGCCGTGACAAATCCGATAATCAGTACGGCGAGCCCCACCAGCCCGAGCAGGCCAGCGATCAACAGGGCGCGATCGCGTGCGTCGTTTTGTACGCCGTTGATTTTATCCAGTGCGTGTTTGTGTTCGGTGATCAGCCCGTTGCGCAGAATATTGAAGCGCTCGCGGAAATCGGCGCTGGAGCTTGCGGCGTTGCTCGGGTCACGCGACAGATCGAAGGCTTGCAGGAAACTCAGGTAGTCGGCCTTGGCCTGGCTGAAGCCGTACTGGCGCTCTTCATCGTGCTGCTCTTTGGCGATGCCTTCGTCAAGCAACTGGAAGTAATGCTGTTTGGAGGCCTCGAACGCGACGGGGTCAGGCTTTTCCGCGAGCATGATGATCAATTGATCGCCCAAGGTCTGACGTAACTTGAGCCCCAGTTCAAGGGTGACGAAGTTGCTGCGCACCAACGCTTCCTGGGTTCCGGCCATCTGCATCACGCTGACCAGCCCGAGCAGCAACCCGAGCAAGGCCACGGTGATCAGTGCGGAGATGCTCAGGAACAAACGGGTCCGCAACTTCATCGCCAGTTTCATCGTCGGGCGCTCACAGGTTGTACTGCTTGCGCTTGCGATACAGGGTCGAAGCGTCGATACCCAGGGTCTTGGCGGCTTGGTCGAGGGTGCCGGCGGTGGCGAGGACGGCGCCGATATGAGCTTTTTCCAGTTCGTCGAGGCTCAGTGCGGCGCCGACCCGTGGCGCGTTGTTGGCCGGTTGCTCGGCCATGCCGAGGTGGCTGATTTCCACACGTTCCTGCGGGCAAATGATGCTGGCCCGCTCAACCACGTTGCGCAGCTCACGGATGTTGCCGGGCCAACGGTAGCCAAGCAGCGCCTCGCGGGCCTCGTCACTGAAACCACGCGCCGGGCGCGCATATTCTTTGACGAAGCGCGCCAGGAAGCGGTCGGCCAGGGTCAGGATGTCCTCGGCGCGCTCACGCAGTGGCGGCAGATGCAGCGTGATGACGTTGAGGCGATAGAGCAGGTCTTCACGGAAGCGCCCGTCGCGCACCATGTCTTCGAGGTTAAGGTTGGTCGCCGCCAGAATCCGCACATCGGCGCGGCGCGTGACCGGGTCGCCTACCCGTTCGTATTCCTTGTCCTGAATGAAACGCAGCAATTTCGGCTGCAACGTCAGGGGAAAATCGCCGATCTCGTCGAGAAACAGCGTACCGCCGTCAGCCTGATTGACTCGGCCCAAGGTGCTTTCGCTGGCGCCGGTAAAGGCGCCGCGGCTGTGGCCGAACAGTTCGCTCTCCATCAACTCGGCGGTCAGCGACGGGCAGTTGATGGTTACGCAGGATTTTTTCTCGCGTTTGCTCCAGCCGTGAATCGCGCGGGCCAGTTCGCCCTTACCCGTGCCGGACTCGCCGAGAATCAGAATGTTGGCGTCAGTGCTCGCAACCTGGCGGGCCGTCTCGAGTACGACCTTCATGGCCGGGCTGTGGGAGTCGAGGCCGTCCTTCGGTTTGCGGATTTCGCCTTCCAGCGCTTCAAGGCGTGCCGACAATCGGCGCACTTCCAGTTGCTTGGCGGTGGCCAGACGCAACTGGTCGGGGCTGCACGGTTTCACCAGATAGTCCGCCGCGCCGGCCTGAATGGCATCCACCGCGGTATCGACAGCCGAGTGCGCGGTAACGATGACAACGCGCATCCAAGGCGCCTGGATACGCATTTGCGCCAGTACATCCAGACCGTTGTCTTCACCCAGACGCAAATCAAGGAAGCACAGATCGAACACCTGACGTTGCAGCAATGCCTCGGCCTGAGCCGCGCTGTTGGCGGTGGCCACCGTATAACCTTCGTCTTCGAGGCAATAACGGAAGGTACGCAGGATGGCGGATTCGTCGTCCACCAGCAGAATGCGGCCTTGATGCTCAGTGGCAGATTCCATTTTTCCTACGCTCCATAGTGATTGGTCTTGGGTTAGTCCCGGAAAAATCGGGCAAGTTGCATGGTTTATTCTGAACGATGCAAGCCATAGGAGGGTAGCCCTCTCCAGCCGATACGGCCAATACGTTGATTTTGTTGATTTTTTAATCCGCCACGGTTTTGCAGGGCTTGTCCTGCGTACAGCTCTGACATCTGCGGCGTGCTCTTCATTCCGTAAGACCGAAATCTCCTACGAAATAATCGTGCAATCCGCACGACGCTGGATAACCCCATCGTGCAGGATGCGTCGCTGAGGCTTTTTCATATATCTATAACTTATTGATTTTAAAGGGATTTTTAATCAATCAAAAACTGGCATGCAGGCTGCAATAACTGTTTCAGCCCGGGCAGATCAGCACTGCCCCAACCGAACAAGAGTGAGGAACCCAGGATGACTCGCCAACGTGCCGCCCACATGCGTCTCTCGCCACTGCATATCCAGCAAGGTCTGTTCGCTGTGCTGGCGCTGCTGATCACCCTGATCGCCTGCCAGCAATACCTGCGCTGGGAAAACAGCCAGCAGCCGGAAGCGCCATTGGTGTCGATGCAGCATGCGACGCAGAGCCATTTCAGCGCCGTCAGCAGCACTCAGGACGAGCGCGCCACGATGCGCATGATGGAAGTCGATCAGGCACAACCGCTCGATCAACTGCCTCGCGAAGAACGTTGGGTTTTCTGACTCGCTAAAACCGATTCGGGCGCGCCGCGCCGGAACACGTAACACCCCTAAATAGAGAAGTAAGGAGAATCACCATGTTGAGCTGGGCAATTACATTCTTGATCATTGCCATCATCGCCGCCGTACTGGGCTTCGGTGGTATCGCGGGCACCGCCACGGGTATCGCCAAGATTCTCTTTGTCGTGTTCCTGGTGATGTTCATCGCTTCCTTCTTCTTTGGCCGTCGCGGCCGAGGTTAACAATGACAGTCTTGAAGACGCTGGCCGCCGCCCTGCTTCTGGGCGGCAGTGCCATGGCGATGGCGGCCAATGACGGCCAGACCCGGGTCAACGAACTGCTCGCTGCCGATGAGCAGTATCGTGAGACCTGGGAAAGCGTTATCAAAAAGGAAGAGCGCGTACCGGAATGGGTCATCAACCTCTCCGGCACTTCGGAGCAACAGATGCATGCCGTCACTGAAGACGGCGACAAGTATCTGGTGGGCCCGCTCTGCGAAAATCAGGACAAGTGTCTGAACCATCGCTTGATCGTCGCCTTCAGCTTCGACAAGGACGACGCCTACGCCATGCTGGTCGATGTACCGGAAGGTCTGCCGCAGGACAAGTCGCCGACGCGACACGCCACTTACCGCTTCTTCGGCAAGCCTGACCAGGGTATGCAGGATCTGCTGATGGAAACCCTGAAGAAAGATCCGAAGTGGTACTGATTCGAACATGAAGGCAGCAGCCCTGCTGCTTTCCATTGCGCCCACCCGAGGAGGGTCGGTGCATGACCAGGGGGCCGGGACGTTCTGACTGTTGCAGGGTCGGAGTGACCTACGGGTACAGGGAGTGCCTGCGCAAGGGCCGGGTCAGGGCAGGTAAAAGCTGCGTCGCAGGTTCGTCGGCCAATCATGGCTCGGCGGACTTGCGCTGAGCTTCCCCACCCGCAAAAAGCTTGATCCAGCGCGCCCTTCACGGCCTTTTTATCGTCGACACTGCGCGTGTAAATATTACGGTGTTTCCTGACGACCGTATATCGACAAAGAAACCGTTTAAACAGTGGGACCTCTAGTCTCCTCACGTAGGCTTTTTCGCAAAATTTCTGCCGATATTTTTCCCCCGCGAATCGACCGATCTACGCTGGAATGGCCGGTTTACGGCACTTATGCCGGCTGAAATGTCACAATCGAACCGGTTGGGACGCCAGTTTCAATTGAAAAAGCTCATGCCGATTCGGCATAGGGTAGGCGTTTACGGCATTAGACGGCGCAACCTTGCATCGGAATAGTTGCGCCTTTTTTCGCCTGCCGAAGAGCCGTAAACACGCGATTCGGGGCACCTTATACGGAGGCAGATGCACAGACTTTTCCGCTGATCAGCGTTCCAGTTCCTGCATGTGCCTGAGTCAAACGCAAGTAAGGGTAAAGATAATGAAGAAGGCAAAAATCAGCCTCGCCTGGCAGATCCTCATCGGTCTGGTTCTGGGGATTGCACTGGGTGCGTTGCTCAACCACTTTAGCGCCGAGAAGGCCTGGTGGATCAGCAACGTCCTGCAACCGGCAGGCGATATCTTTATCCGTCTGATCAAGATGATCGTGATCCCGATCGTCATTTCGTCGCTGATCGTCGGCATCGCCGGCGTCGGCGACGCCAAAAAGCTCGGGCGTATCGGTCTCAAAACCATCATCTATTTCGAAATTGTCACCACCATCGCCATCGTTGTCGGCCTGGTGTTGGCCAACGTGTTCCATCCGGGCACCGGCATCGACATGAGCACCCTGGGCACGGTGGATATCTCCAAGTACCAGGCGACCGCCGCCGAAGTGCAGCATGAACATGCGTTCATCGAAACCATCCTCAACCTGATCCCGTCGAACATCTTCGCGGCCATGGCCCGCGGTGAAATGCTGCCGATCATCTTCTTCTCGGTGCTGTTCGGTCTCGGCCTGTCGAGCCTGCAGTCGGACCTGCGCGAGCCGCTGGTGAAGATGTTCCAGGGCGTCTCGGAAAGCATGTTCAAGGTCACCCACATGATCATGAACTATGCGCCGATCGGCGTGTTCGCACTGATCGCGGTGACCGTCGCCAACTTCGGCTTCGCGTCCCTGGTGCCGCTGGCCAAACTGGTGATTCTGGTTTACGTCGCCATCGCCTTCTTCGCCTTCGTGGTGCTGGGCCTGATCGCCAAACTGTTTGGCTTCTCGGTGCTCAAGCTGATGCGCATCTTCAAGGATGAGCTGGTGCTGGCCTACTCCACCGCTTCCTCGGAAACCGTGCTGCCACGGGTGATCGAGAAGATGGAAGCCTACGGTGCACCGAAAGCCATCTGCAGCTTCGTGGTGCCGACCGGTTACTCGTTCAACCTCGACGGCTCGACCCTGTATCAGTCGATCGCGGCAATTTTCATCGCACAGCTGTACGGCATCGACCTGTCGATCAGCCAGCAACTACTGCTGGTGCTGACCCTGATGGTCACCTCCAAAGGCATCGCCGGCGTACCGGGCGTGTCCTTCGTGGTGTTGTTGGCAACGTTGGGCAGCGTAGGTATTCCGTTGGAAGGTCTGGCGTTCATCGCCGGTGTCGACCGTGTCATGGACATGGCCCGTACCGCACTGAACGTGATTGGTAACGCCTTGGCGGTATTGGTGATCTCGCGTTGGGAAGGCATGTACGACGATGCCAAAGGCGAGCGCTACTGGAACTCCCTGCCGCACTGGCGCAGCAAGGAAAAATTGCCGGCTGGTGAAATCTCGAAAAATTAATGCAGACCCTGTGGGAGCTGGCTTGCCAGCGATGAGGGTGGCACATTCAAACTATTCGCTGAATGACACACTGCCATCGCGGGCAAGCCCGCTCCCACAATGATTGATGTAAGCCATACCAATAAACCCCGGAGCAATCCGGGGTTTGTCGTTTCTGGCCACCCCGCTATCATTCGCGGCATTCTTCGGGGGATTTGACTGATGCTTAATGGCCTGTGGCTTGGCTTCTTCATCGTGGCAGCCGTGTCGGCGCTGGCGCAGTGGCTGATCGGCGGCAACGCCGGGATCTTCGCAGCGATGGTGGAAAGCATCTTCGCCATGGCCAAGCTTTCGGTCGAAGTCATGGTGCTGCTGTTCGGCACCCTCACTCTCTGGCTGGGTTTTCTGCGCATCGCCGAGAAGGCCGGGATTGTCGAATGGCTGGCCAAAGTGCTCGGGCCGCTGTTTCTGCGGCTGATGCCGGAAGTCCCACGCGGCCACCCTGCCCTCGGCCTGATCACCCTGAACTTCGCCGCCAATGGTCTGGGCCTCGACAACGCCGCGACGCCCATCGGCCTGAAAGCCATGAAGGCGCTGCAGGAGCTCAATCCCAGCGCCACCATCGCCAGCAACGCGCAGATCCTGTTCCTGGTGCTCAACGCCTCCTCCCTGACCCTGCTGCCGGTGACGATCTTCATGTACCGCGCCCAGCAAGGCGCGCCCGACCCGACCCTGGTATTCCTGCCGATCCTGCTGGCGACCAGTTGCTCGACTATTGTCGGTTTCCTCTCGGTGGCGTTCATGCAGCGTCTGCGCATCTGGGACCCGGTGGTGCTGGCCTACCTGATTCCCGGCGCCCTCGCCCTTGGCGGTTTCATGGCCTTGCTCGGTACCCTGTCGGCCACCGCGCTGGCGGGATTGTCTTCGATCCTCGGCAACCTAACGTTGTTTGGCTTGATCATGCTGTTTTTGGTGATCGGCGCGCTGCGCAAGGTCAAGGTCTACGAAGCGTTTGTCGAAGGCGCGAAAGAAGGCTTCGACGTGGCAAAAAATCTGCTGCCGTATCTGGTGGCGATGCTTTGCGCGGTGGGTGTATTGCGCGCTTCAGGTGCGCTGGATTTCGGCCTCGACGGCATCCGTCATCTGGTCGAGTGGGCCGGTTGGGACACGCGCTTCGTCGATGCGCTGCCGACAGCGATGGTCAAACCGTTTTCCGGCAGTGCCGCACGGGCAATGCTCATTGAAACCATGCAAACGTCAGGCGTGGATAGCTTCCCGGCGCTGGTGGCGGCGACGCTGCAGGGCAGTACCGAAACGACGTTTTATGTGCTGGCGGTGTATTTCGGCGCGGTGGGGATTCAGCGCGCGCGGCATGCGGTGGGGTGTGCGTTGCTGGCGGAATTTGCCGGGGTGGTTGGCGCTATCGCTGTCTGCTACTGGTTCTTCGGCTAATCACAGATCCCATTGTAGGAGTGAGCCTGCTCGCGATAGCGGTGTATCAATCGCCATAATCGGTGACTGATAGACCGCTATCGCGAGCAGGCTCACTCCTACAGGAATTGTGGTGTGTCAGCGCGGTTGCGGGGCCAGTTTCTGGCCTTGTTCGACCGCCCAGGCCACGACTTTGGCAGTAAGCCGATCACTGGCCTGACCGAACCCGGCCACCACTGCGGGTACCTGCACAGCGCTCAACGGCTGGCGCTCTTCAAAGCGCCGACTGGCGAGAATCCGCTGGTCATAACCGCGCACCAGCAACGCATCGACGCGCACCACGACGCTGGCCTGGGCGCCCTGATACTCGGTCTGAAAGGCCTGCAAACTGCCGCCCAGTTCCAGATCCGCCTGAAAATTACTGTCATCGGTACTGAGCAACGTCACCCGGCCGTCACGCTGAAAACCGTCGAGCAGGCGGTTGCGCAGCAGCACTGGGGCTGGATCGCTCCAGCGCGAGCCCTTGTAGCTGCTGATCACGTCACCCTGTGGAATCACCGCGATGCTCGGCCGGTTCAGCGCTTCGCTGGCCTGCAATTTGTTCAGCCGCAACGACCACGACTGCGTCAGCGCATTGGCCGAGGCGGGGGCCGGTGCGGCGGGCAGGCGATAGACGTCCGAGGGTTCTGCCTGCGGCAGAATCGAGCATGCGCCGAGCAGGGTCAGACCTGCGAAGAGGAGGGCGATTCGGGTCAGTTTCATGGGGTGAATTCCTTGTTCTTGTCGCTGCCCAGCAGGTAGCCGCTGGGGTTGGCCTCGAGGCGTTGGGAGATGGCGCGCAGCGAGGTCAGCGTCTCGCGCAGTTCGCGGATCGCCGGCGCCAGGCCATTGAGACCCTGCATGCCGTTATCCAGCGAGTTCTGGTTTTTGCTGAGCAGGCCATTGATCGTCACGCTGCTTTGCTCCAGGGACTTCATCGCCTGCTCGGCGCTGCCCAGGGCCTGCTTGCCCTGATCGTTGAGCAAGCCGTTGGCGTTGCGCATCAGCAGCGAGGTCTGTTCGAGCATGCTGCCGGCCTGTTTGCCGACGCTCGCCAGTTGCTGCATGGCCTGCTTGATGTCGCCACGCTGGTCGTTGATGGTGCCGGTGGTCTGTTCGAGATGGGCGAGGGTCTTGCTCACACGCTCGACGTTCTCGGCGGAGAACATGTGATTGGCGTTTTGCAGCAACGCGCTGATGCCGGTCATCAAATCGCTGCTGTCATTGAGCAGGCGCGAGATAGGCGAGGGCGAAGCGATGAGGGTCGGCAATTGACCGTCATGCCCGCGCAGTTTCGGGCTCTCGGGCGTGCCGCCGCTGAGCTGGATGATCGAGGTGCCGGTGATCCCGGTCAGCGCCAGTTTGGCCTGGGTGTCTTCCTTCACCGGCGTGTCGCCCGCCAGACGAATCCGCGCCAGCACCCGGCGCGGGTCTTGCGGGTCGAGGCGCAGGCTGACTACGTCGCCGACCTTGATCCCGCTGTACTGCACCGAGCTGCCCTTGGACAGACCACTGACCGCCTCGTTGAACACCACTTCGTAATCCTTGAACTCGGTGTCGACGCTGGACTTGGCCAGGAACAGACCGAAGAGCAGGGCGCCTGCCACCACGATCACCGTGAACAGGCCGATCAACACATGATGGGCTCGGGTTTCCATGTCAGACCTCGTTGAGCAGTTTGGCGGCGTCCAGCGCCGAGCGGCCACGTGGGCCGTGAAAGTATTCGTGAATCCACGCGTCGTCGGTTTCCGAGACTTCGTCGATCGGTCCGGCAACCAGCACTTTCTTTTGCGCCAGCACCGCCACGCGGTCGGTAATGGTGTAGAGCGTGTCGAGGTCGTGGGTCACCAGAAACACGCTGAGGCCGAGCGCATCGCGCAGGGTCAGGATCAACTGATCGAAAGCCGCCGCGCCAATCGGGTCGAGGCCGGCGGTGGGTTCGTCGAGAAACAGAATGTCCGGATCCAGTGCCAAAGCGCGGGCCAGCGCCGCGCGTTTGATCATGCCGCCGGACAGCGACGCCGGATATTTGTCTGCCGCCGACAACGGCAGCCCGGCCAGCGCCAGCTTCACCGCTGCAAGATGCTCGGCGTCGTGGCGGCTGAGGCCGGCGTGTTCGATGAGGGGCAGGGCGACGTTTTCGGTAACGGTGAGCGAGGAAAACAGCGCGCCTTTCTGAAACAGCACGCCAAAGCGCCGTTCAATCAACGAACGTTCATGTTCGGCCAGATTCGGCAGGTTCTGCCCGAACACTTTGACGACACCTTCGCTGGGCCGGTTGAGCCCGACAATGCTGCGCAGCAGCACCGATTTGCCGGTGCCGGACCCGCCAACCACGGCGAGGATTTCGCCTTTGTACACATCCAGATCAAGGTTCTCGTGCACGCTCTGGCTGCCAAAGCGATTGCACAGGCCACGCACTTCAATCACCGCCCCGGAGGGCGCGCGGGGTAGACGACTCACCAGCCCATCTCCATGAAAAACAGCGCAGCCACCGCGTCGAGCACGATCACCACGAAAATCGACTGAACCACACTGGAAGTGGTGTGCGCACCGACCGATTCGGCGCTGCCGCTGACCTTGAAGCCTTCCAGACAACCGATCGCGGCGATCAGGAAAGCGAAGATCGGCGCCTTCACCATGCCGACCAGAAAGTGCTGCACACCGATGTCCGATTGCAGCAGCGAGAGGAACATGGCTGGCGAGATATCCAGCGACACCGCGCACACCACACCGCCACCAATGATCCCCGAAAGCATTGCCAGAAAGGTCAGCATCGGCAGCGCTACGAGCATCGCCAAAACCCGCGGCACCACCAGCAGCTCCATCGGGTCGAGGCCGAGGGTGCGGATCGCGTCGATTTCTTCGTTGGCTTTCATCGAGCCGATCTGCGCGGTGAACGCACTGGCGGTGCGCCCGGCCATCAGGATTGCCGTCAGCAGCACGGCGAACTCGCGCAAGAACGAGAAGCCGACCAGGTCCACAGTGAAAATCGTCGCGCCAAAACCGGCCAGCACCGTAGCGCCGAGAAACGCCACCACGGCGCCCACCAGAAACGTCAGCAAGGCCACGATCGGCGCGGCGTCGAGGCCGGTCTGTTCGATGTGCGCGATCATCGGCGTGATGCGCCAGCGCTTGGGGCGCAGCAGCCCGCGCGCCAGGGTTTCGAGGATCAGGCCGACGAAGCCGAGCAGTTGCAGGGTGTCTTGCCACACGGTGTCGACGGCGCGGCCGATGCGCGTGAGCAGTTGCACGCTGACGCTGACTTCCGGTTCCTTGAGCGGCACGCAGAAATCGCTCAGCGAGCAATACACCGTCTGCAGCAAGGCACGATCAGCCGCAGCCAGGGTGCAATCGGGGTGTTCCGCGGATTTGCCGAGGCGTTCGGCGCCGAGCAATTCCACCAGCAACGACGCGCCAGCGGTGTCGAGCGCGCCAAGGTCGTTGAGATCGATCGGGGTATTGGCGTCGTACTGGCCGTGGAGCTTTTCGCTCAGGTGCTTGAGCGCCGTGTAATGGGCGAGCGTCCAGTCGCCGCTGACCCGCAAGCGGGCAGGGCTGAGCGAGGTGTCCAGGCGGGCACTGCCGGGCGTTGGGCTGCTGATCATAAGCTCCGTGCTTGTACGGCTGTTACAAGAGCCTACGTAATAGCACGAACCGGATTACTTTTCTTTGGCCGGTGTGCTGTCGGTGATGGCGAAACGCAGCACACCGATCAGTTGACCGTCTTCGGTCAGCACCCGCACCTGCCACTTGCCTGCCGGGTTGCCGGGGAAGTTTTGCTTGTGCGTCCACGCCCGGTAACCTTCCTTGCGCCCGCCGTGGATATCGAGAGCGATGCGGTCGACCTCTTTGCCGTTGAACTGCCAGACGTGGTAGATCCGCTCATCGAGGCCGCGCGGCGCGTTGATCGCGGTGTAGGCGTAGAGCCCGTCGGCGCGGATCTGCTCGGCGCTGACCGTGTCGAGGCTGGCGCCCGGGGTGCGATCCTGCAAGGTGGTGCTGATCGCCACATCGGTCATCCACAGCGTCGCCGGCGGCACCCACGAGCGCAGCACCCAGCCAACACCCCCAATGCCCACGGTGATGCACAGAATGGCCAAGGCGTTGCGCAACGTACGGATCGGGAAGATCGACGCCAGGCTCGGAAACGACAACAACACGGAAATGCCCAGCGCCCATTTGAAACTCTGCGCGGTGGTCAGGTGCATGATCACCGGTAACGCGGTGAGCAGGGCGGCGAACAGGGTCAGGGTGTGCAACGCCAGAAACGCCCAGCGCCGTGGCGCCAGCCATTTGTAATACAGCGGGTCGACGATGGAGATCAGGGCGGCGACGCTGAGCAGGCCGGTGAAAAACAACTGGCCGCTGTTCCAAGTGGTGGTGATGAAGAAAAACGGCAGGACGAAAAACAGGCTTTCCTGATGGATCATCTGCGTCGCGTAGCGCAGCAGCGGCTGGGGAATCTCGCGTTTGAAGATCCGTGTGAACAGGCCGGTCAGGGTGTTTTCCAGCATCAGCCAGATCCAGCTCAACAGCATGATCACCGTGATCCAGCTCGCCAGCCCCTGCTGGCGATCGACCAGCATGAAACTGCCGACCCCGGAGATGAAACCACCCAGCGCAATGACCCCGGGGTAGCGCTTCATCAGTTCGAGGAGGCGCTGGATCAGGAGGGGAATTTTCGACATGGGGACGGTTCACGACAGAGTGGGGAAATACTTCGACAGAGTAGCGTCAGCCGGGCGATGTGGCGAGTTTGGGCTCACTTAAATCGACGCATACCTCTGTAGGCCTTCGCCTGCTCGCGATAGCCATATCAGCCAACATCAATGTTGAATGTAATTCCGCTATCGCGAGCAGGCTCACTCCTACAGGGGGATTAGTGTTCGGCGGTTTTTCGGCGGTTACTCACACGCCAGCCAATCACGATCAGCAACACCACACCCAACCCACCGGCACTTATCCACAGCACCTGATCGTCACCGATCAACGGTTTCTCGATGCGCAAATAGCCCGGCTGCAACAACAACTCGCGCATGGCCTTGTTCGCCGCTTCCAGCGTCACGCCTTGCAGTTCGCGGGCAGGATTGGCGAAGCGGCCGTCCTGGTAATCGGCCAGGGCGCTCCAGTAATAGTCGGCCAACGCGCTGTTGCCCTGCACGGCCCAGGCCTGATGGGCGATGGAGGCCTGTTTGATGCGGGCGAAGGTCTTAGGGTCGAGGCCGTTCTTCAGCAGATCGGCCTTGAGGTCTTCGAGCACCTGAATTGCTTCGTCGACGTCGTCGCGATCCAGATCGGCGTTGAGACTCATGAAACCGACGCCGCCGAACACTTCGCGCTCGGCCCACGGCCCGTAGGACAAACCGTGATTGAGGCGGATCTGCCGGTACAGCGCCCAGTCGAGGTAATCCTTGAGGATGTCGAAGGTCTGGTCGTACTGATCGTCGAGCACCGGCTCCGGCACCAGCCAGTGCAGCTTGGCGTTGTCGCCGATAAAACCGCGGGTGAGGGTGCGCTCATGGGCGGCGCTGGCGCGAATGTCCGGCAGTGGCCGATGCTCGCTCGGGTCGACCGCTTCGAGCGCGCCCCAGGTGCGCTCGAGATAGGCCGGCAACAGCTTGTCGAGTTCGCCGACGACGATCAGTGTCATGTTGTTTGGCGCATACCAGGCTTTGCGGACCTGCTCCAGTTGCGCCTGGGTCAGGTGCTCGACCTCGGCGCGTTGCGGGCATTTCAGACCCAGCTCGACAGCCAGTTGATTGCTGGCGGAGTGCCCCAGATCCTGGCGATCGAGAAACCGCCGCAGTTTGGTGTAATGGCCACCGTCCTCGCGTTCAACCACGCGCTTGGCGGCGTTGATCGCGTTGTCGTCGATGCGCGTCTGGGTCAGCAGATCGAGCAACAGGTCGAGTACCTTGCGCTGGTTTTTCGCCGGCGCTTCGATGACGAACGTGGTGTCGGCATTGCTGGTGAACGCATTCCAGTCACCGCCCAGCGCCTGCATGCGTTCTTCCAGTCCGCCTTCGCCGGTGGCGTCGATGCCGCTGAACAGCAGATGCTCAAGCAAGTGCGGCAGCTCTTTTTCATCACAGTCGAAATCGTCGAGACCGACGCCGACCACCAGCCGGATCGCCACATGGCCGCGCTCGGTGCCGGGTTTGAGCAGCAACTGCAAACCGTTGGGCAGCGCATAGCCTTCGACCTGAAACCGATCCAGGGCAAGGGCGGGCAGGGAACCGAGCAACAGACAGACGAACAACAGGCAACGCATAACAGGCTTCCATACGGCTGATGTGGAGATCCGTGTCGTGGTCAGCCGCCTTCGCGGGCTGACTGACTCTACATTTGGAATGCGATCCCTTGTAGGAGTGAGCCTGCTCGCGATAGCGGTCTCAAGGCTGAACCACTGTAACTGACTGACCCCAGCCCCAGTCGTTCAAGGCGAATGCGTAATGTCCGTCATATCGTCCACCGCCAACGCGCCGGTATCCGCCGTTTCCAGCACCACATAGGCGCTGCCGCAAAACAGCGAATTCAAGCGTTTCATGTCGGCGATCAGCTCAAGGTGCAGCGAACTGGTTTCGATACTCTGCACGATCTTGCGTTGCAAACGGCTGACATGCGCATGAGCCAGACGCCGCTCCTGTGCGCGAAAGCGGCGTTTCTCGCGCAACAACTGGCGGGCGCTTTCGCGATCGCCGCTGAGAAACACCGACAGCCCCAGGCGCAGGTTGGCGATCAATTGCTGGTGCAACCCGGCCAGATCCTCCAGGCCTTCTTCGGAGAACGAGCGGCGCTGCGAGGTTTTCTGCTGCTGGATCTTGCGCAGCATGCGTTCGATCAGGTCGGCAGCGAGCTTGAGGTTGATCGCCAGTTCGATGATCTCGGCCCAACGTCGACTGTCGCGCTCGCCAAGGTCCTCGCGGGGCATTTGCGCCAGATACAACTTGATGGCGCTGTACAGCGACTCGATGTCATCGGCGATCCGGCGCATTTCCTGGGTCACCGCCGTTTGCTTGCCGCGCAACACATCGAGGGTAGCATCAAGCATGTTGTCGAGCAGGTCGCCGATGCGCAGGGTTTCTCGCGCAGCATTGGCCAGCGCCAGGCTCGGCGTGACCAGCGCCGTCGGGTCGAGGTGTCGCGGTTTGGCGGTGCCGTTAACTTCCGGCCGCTCCGGCAGCAGCCAGGCACACAGCCGCGCCATCGGCCCGACGCTCGGCAACAGAATCAGGCAGCGCGCGGTGTTGTAGAGCAGGTGGAAGCCGATGACCATTTCCTGCGGGCTGAAATCGAGGCTGTCGATCCAATGCACCAGCGGATCGAGTACCGGAATGATCAGCAGCAGGCCGATCAGTTTGTACAACAGGCTGCCCAGCGCCACTTGTCGGCCAGCAGCGTTCTGCATGCTGGTGCTCATGAACGCGAGGATGCCGCTGCCGATGTTGGCGCCGATCACCAGACCGATCGCCACCGGCAGGCTGATCACACTGGCCCCGGCGAGGGTGGCGGTGAGCAGCACGGCGGCGAGGCTGGAGTAGGAAATCATCGCAAACAACGCGCCGACCAGGGCGTCGAGCAAAATGTCGCCGGTCAGCGAAGCGAAAATTACCTTTACCCCTTGGGCCTGTGTGATCGGTGCCGCCGCTTCGACAATCAGTTGCAGCGCGAGAATGATCAGCCCCAGACCTATCGACACCCGGCCCATCTGCCCGAGCCGCGTCTGTTTGCGCGACAGGAAGAAAATCACCCCGAGGAAAATCAGCAACGGCGACAGCCACGACAGGTCAAACGTCAGCACCCGCGCCATCAGCGCCGTACCGACATCGGCCCCCAGCATCGTTGCCAGCGCCGGCGTCAACGCCATCAGGCCCTGACCGACAAAAGAGGTCACCAGCATTGCCGTAGCGTTGCTGCTCTGCACCATCGCCGTGACCAGAATACCGGCGACGAACGCCAGCCATTTCTTCGACATGTTCTGGCCGATCACATGCCGCAGATTGGTCCCGTACACCCGCAGAATGCCGGTTCGGACGATGTGCGTGCCCCAGATCAGCAGGGCCACGGCAGAAAGAAGATTGAGCAGGGTGAGCATGCAGACCCCCTCTGATAGCAGCGCCCCAGAGGGGCAAGTGGACGGCACCGCGCGGTTTCTACGTTCTTGATACTTAAGCTGTAGTTGGCGAACGGTCTCGGCGCCAGCATTGCACAGCTAAAGCGCGGATTGAAACAAAAGTGTCATGAAAAACGGGTTTGTCGGTACCTTCTGAATACAGCACAAACAAATGTAGGAGTGAGCCTGCTCGCGATAGGGCCATCAGCTTCAACATCATCGTTGACTGACAGACCGCTATCGCGAGCAGGCTCACTCCTACAGATTTGACCGTGCAGGATCAGCTTGTGGCGACTTTTCATGCCCCGCTTCGATCCCGACCCACACTAATATCAATCAAATATTTTGCAGTCCTCGGATCTACCCTGTCACAGTTTGCGTAGCACTTGATCAAGAGCAGTAAGCTGTACTTTCCCGGTACGTACAAATCAATGCCTACAGGCTGATCAAAGAGTGTGGCCTGTAGCCGCTCACGCTTGGGAGCGGAGTCCACGCTGAACCAGTCATTGTCTTCCAAAGGCTCAATCTTCCACCCCCGCGATTTGAGGATATTTTGCGTAGCAATCAATCGATCCAGAGCTTCTGCAAACGGCAAGGTTTCTGTCATCGGCGACGTCGTCAGTGTCGAGACTTTCTGACTCGCATAAGTAACGGCACCGAACACGGTCAGGGGAAGTTTGAAACCATGAACAGGGTCGTCGAACTCAATGATCGTCGGGCTGCTGATCCATGTAGAGCCGGGACGAGGGGGATCCGTCGGGTCATTAGGATCACCAGGATAGATTGCCGTTTTGTCTTCAACCGAAAAGGTTGAGTCCTTGATCACCTGTTCGTAAGGTTTTCCGATATGAACGGATAAGGTTTTCGTACCCCAGCTGGAGTACATCAAGCCCCCTGCGACCAGAAGAGCGAAAAAAAACAATATCAAAAACCGTCGCTTCGATTGAGTCACTGACGCACTCCATTGCCATCAGCGATATCACTGATGGAGCTTTGCAACTGACTTTTTGTCGTCGGGTTTTTCAGCAAATTATTGAATTGAGCAGCCGCACGCAGAACGAATTTCATTCGTTGATCCTTGTCCGCCAAATTTGCGAACGGATTGCTGCTGAACGTGACGCTTCGGCTGTCGGGCGCTTTGCACTGACTCGCCAATGTAAGTTGTATGCCTTCTGGTACGCCCGAAAGCAAGCCAGTGACGACAGATACCAAGTCTGAAGCGTGGGTGCCGCGGATGAGAGAGGCGAAATGCACGTCGTCATACATGGCAGGTTGCAGAATATTGATCTGCTCGTGAGCGGCCATGGAGTTAACGCTGTCGGCGATATTTCCTGCATCAATGGCTGCAAACGTATCAAAAATCTCTTTATGGGCGACCCCGAAACGAACGGTTTTAGCGATTGGCCACATCACATCTTTGGCGATTTCCGGCCGACTTCGTAGGCATTTCTCCATTTCCTTGTATCCACGTACCATAAAAAAGCGGTGCAACGGATACACGTCCAGAAATAAGGCCGTGTTGCCCAACGCAAGCATTTCGTAAACGTAATCCAGTTGCTGTTGAACCAGCGATCTGGAACTGTCGCCTAAGGTGATGTCAGCAGTAGGAACCGGATTTTCTGACGTGGTCTTATCAACTTCGGCCTGAACCTTGGGATCAGTACGGCTGAACTTGAATCCAAAACCCTCGTATAGCGTCTCCGCTGGCGCTTCACGCAACTTTCGATGAGCCTCTTTTTCAGCGGCAATGCCCTTTTGCAACTTTGCAGCATGCAAAAGCCCACACCCCACCTGCTTCGAAGCAAACGCCGCCAACCCCGCCCACTGAAAACGATTATCCGCCAGCCACAACTGCGCATACGCGGCGTTGATCTTGCGGTTGCGGGCCTGGGGGTCGGCGATCAGGACCCCGCCGGGGGCGACCCATTCTTCGGCTTCTTTCTGGAAGCGCCGCCACAGGCAATTGCAGGTCAGCAGCGGGACTTCGACGCGGGTTTTCGGGTTGGGGCCGGTGGTGCTGGTCTCGCGTTTGCAGGTGGGCAGCTCGCAGGTGCTGTCCCAGAGTTTTTTCATGTCCAGGTCGTCTGGCGCGATGCATTGTGCGGTCATCGTTTCGTCCTTGAAGGTCAGGCGATCCAGCGTACAACGGCGAGATCGGGCTGCAGGGTCGCGACGCTCTGGGTCATGCCCTGCGCATTGGTCAGGCCTTTGACGATGCGGCCTTCGGCGGTTTCGATTTCGTAGCCTTGTTCGGCGATGGGTTCGCCGTTACCAGCGCTGACGGCTTTGAATTCGACCAGGGGCTGACCGATGATCGGCAACGGCGGCACGAACGGCGCAGGGGTGTGCGAGCTGCCGATGATCACGTTACCGGAGCCACCCACCACGACGCCGCCATGGCTGGCGGTGCTGTCGAGGGTCATGGCGTTCTTGCCGTTAATGAACACTGTCGACGAAAAGGCGCCGCTTAGCGCTTGGCCGCAGGTGCATTTGTCGCCGAGGCGGGCAGCGGCGAGGCCGTTGAAGAAGACGTCGCCGGAACCGCTGGCAATCGGGTTGGTGCCGTGGCCGGGAATCGGGCAAGTGGTCGGGTCCGTGACGCGCGCGGCGGGTTTTCCAGACATGAACGTTCCTTGTATGTCGTTGAGCCGAGCGGGGGAAGCTAACGGCCAGAGCCTTGAGCGTCAACCGTTGTGCCCGGTAGCAACGGCGTTCCTGGCTGCACAGGACAAACGTGGGAGCACCACAATCGAATGGCTGAACCCAGAAACAAATGTAGGAGTGAGCCTGCTCGCGATAGGGCCGTCAGCTTCAACATCATCGTTGACTGACAGACCGCTATCGCGAGCAGGCTCACTCCTACAAGGCGTGAAGCTATGCAGTGTTCTAGCGCAGTTTCACTGGATCCTGCTGTTTCTTCTTGCGAGCGATCGCGCCGCGCATCTTGATGTTGATCGCTTCGACCGCCAGCGAGAACGCCATGGCGAAGTAGACGTAGCCTTTCGGTACATGCACGTCGAACGATTCAGCGATCAGCACGGTACCGACCACCAGCAGGAATGACAGCGCGAGCATCTTCAGCGACGGGTGCTTGTCGATGAATTCGCTGATCTTGCCCGAGGCCAGCATCATCACCAGCACCGCCACGATGATCGCCGCGACCATGACCGGTACATGGGAAACCATACCGACGGCGGTGATCACCGAATCCAGCGAGAAGACGATGTCGATGATCGCAATCTGGATGATGGTGTAGAGGAAATTGCCGCCCTTGCCCGAAGGCGCGTCGTCGCTGTCTTCTTCGCCTTCCAGCGCGTGGTACATCTCTTGGGAGCTTTTCCACAACAGGAACAGGCCACCGAAGAACAGGATCAGGTCGCGGCCGGAAATGCCTTGGCCGAATACTTCGAACAGATCGGCGGTGAGGCGCATGACCCAGGTGATCGACAGCAGCAACAGGATCCGCGTGATCATCGCCAGAGCCAGACCGAAGATTCGGGTACGCTGCTGCATGTGCTTGGGCATGCGGCTGACCAGAATCGAGATCATGATGATGTTATCGATGCCGAGGACGATTTCCAGGGCGGTCAGGGTGAAGAAGGCAACCCAGATTTCGGGGTTGGTCAGCCATTCCATGTGTATTCCTTTGAGCAATTGTTAAACCGAAAAAGGTCCGGGCTTCAAACCGCGAAGCCAGGACCCGAATCGGTGAGTCTTGGGCTTATAGAGTGCTGAACACCGGGAAAGTCCCCAACAGCAGCGCAGCAATCAGAATGCAGATACACACCAGGATCGCCCATTTCAAGGTGAAACGCTGGTGATCACCGAAATCGATACCCGCCAGCGCCACCAACAGATAGGTCGACGGTACCAACGGGCTCAGCAAGTGGACGGGCTGGCCGACGATCGAGGCACGGGCCATTTCCACTGCAGTGATTCCATAGTGACTGGCCGCGTCGGCCAACACCGGCAACACGCCATAGTAGAACGCGTCGTTGGACATGAAGAAGGTGAACGGCATGCTCACCAGCGCCGTGATGACCGCCAGGTACGGGCCGAGGAACTCCGGAATCACCGCCAACAGGCTCTTCGACATCGCATCGACCATGCCCGTGCCGGACAGGATACCGGTGAAGATACCGGCCGCAAAGATCAGACCGACCACTGCCAGCACGCTGCCGGAATGCGCGGCGACGCGATCCTTCTGCATCTGCAGGCACGGGTAGTTGACGATCATCGCGATACTGAACGCCACCATGAACAGCACCGGCAACGGCAGCAGGCCGCCGATCAGCGTGCACATCAGGCCGAAAGTCAGCGCGGCGTTGAACCAGATCAGTTTCGGCCGGCGCGCATCGGGGAATTGCGAGACGCTGATTTCGCTGTGATCGATCTCGTCGCCAACCAGATGCAGCTCACCAAGGCGCGCACGCTCACGCTTGCCGTAAAAATAGGCAATCAGCAGGATCGCCACTACACCGGCAGCCATCGCCGGAATCATCGGCACGAAAATATCCGACGGATCGACATGCAGCGCACTCGCGGCGCGGGCAGTCGGGCCGCCCCATGGGGTCATGTTCATCACGCCACCGGCGAGAATGATCAGACCGGCCATGATCCGCGGGCTCATGCCGATGCGGCTGTACAGCGGCAGCATGGCGGCCACGCAGATCATATAAGTGGTCGCGCCGTCACCATCGAGGGAAACGACGAGCGCCAGTACGGCGGTGCCGACCGAAACTTTCAGCGGGTCGCCCTTGACCAGTTTGAGGATCTTGCGCACGGCCGGGTCGAACAGGCCGGAGTCGATCATCAGGGCGAAATACAAAATGGCAAACATCAGCATCACGCCGGTCGGCGCCAGCTTGGTGATGCCTTCGAGCATCATCGGGCCGATCTTCGGCGCAAAACCGCCGAACAGGGCGAACAGGATCGGGATGATGATCAGCGCGATCAGCGCAGACAGGCGCTTGGTCATGATCAGGAACATGAACGTGATGACCATGGCAAAGCCAAGGAAAGTCAGCATGGGAAATACTCCAGGCGTAGCGCGGCGAGTTGGGTGAGCGGATCAGGCGCGATCAGCGCAGAACGGCAAACGCGAAACGTACGGGCGGAGTGACAGCGAAGAGGCGGGTTGCAGAAGACATCAGAATCACCAATTGTTGTTGTTAAATGGGCCGGGGCGAGCGGGTCATCGCAGGCGTTGGCCAACCGGTCTGTTGCCGGGAGTGGGGCGATCCTAATCGGGGAAGCTTTCAGCTACCTTTCGCTGGGCAAAGCTATGAATGAACGGTCATTCGCCCGCTGAAGTGGACTCTGAGCCAATAAACACGGGGGAAGGGCATTTGAAGCGCCGTTTCTCGCACAGCAGCGACTGCCACTGCCGACACATCCGCTGATGTTTTAGCTGCAATCGGTGCTGTTCAAAAAACCGACAAATCCAACGGCCGCATCGCGCCCATCCAGATCGCATGGTCGCTGTGGTCGAGCAAATCATTGCCGGTATCGGGGTGCAGAAACACCACCAGGCCGTGGCGGTTGAGCGCCAGCCACGGCAGGACATCGCCGAGCAATTCCGGGCCGAAGGCCAACTGGCAGCTCCAGTCCGGGTGCGGGCCCACCGGGCGCTCGTGGACGCGGCCCATTTTCAAGGCAAACGTCTGCGCGGCTTCTTCGCACAAGGCGCGCGCCTGGTCGATGGTATCGGCGTCGAAATAGACGTGGGCGTGATAACCCTTGATCGCGTGCATCGCAAATCCTCTGATCGGTTCGAACCCTCGGGGTTTTCCACCGTCACAGGCCATATGGGCCCAGAACAAGGAAAACAGCCATGAAGAATGCCGAAACCCCGGCGGTAAAAGTGGTGCTCTATGGTGCCATGAGTAGCCTGGGCAGCGCGTTGATGGCTGAACTGCTGCGGCGCCAGCACGAAGTGATTGCCATTCTCGACGATCTCACCGCACTGGCGCCACGCCCGGGTTTGCGCACCAAAACCGGTGATCTGTTCGACCCGGAGCGGGTCAATCAGAGCGTGGCCGGCAGCACCGCGGTCATCTGTCTACTGGATGCGCCGGGGTTGCCGTTCAGCAGCGATCACGTCGAGCGCTCGGTGGTACTCGGCCCGGTCGAGCAAGTGCTGGCGGTGGATGCGCTGATCGATGGCTTGCAACTGGCCAGTGTTGAGCGGTTGTTTCTGGTGGGTGACTTTGCCGTGCTCGACGAGGCAGACGTCGACGATCGCCTGCAACGCCACGCTGCGGAAGAAATTCGCGAGGCGCTGCAAAGCAGTTCGCTGCATTGGACACTGGTCAACGCGCCCCACGGGGTAGCGGGGCTGACCATTGAGCATTTCAGTCAGGTTGGCGGCAATCTCGAGCCGGGCCTGGCCGAGCCGCTGGAGCGCTTGAATCGCGTGGCGGTGGGGATTGCCGACGAGTTAAGGCTGAATCTGCATATCCGCGAGCATGTGAATTTTGTCGCAGCGTCGGACTAGCGCTTCAGATGGCAATCGAAGGCAGTGCCAGTCCGTTGAACGAGGCAGCGCTGCTGGCCTGCTCAGCCATCAGCCAATCGACAAATAACTGAATCAACGCACTTCGGCGTTTGCGTGGCGGCAGCACCACGTAATAACCAAGGCGTGACAGGGTGGTTTCGGCGAGCGGTCGACACAGCAAACCTTGCGTCAGCAAGTTATCCACAAGGTGGCGCCAGCCGATCGCCACGCCTTGGCCACCGATCGCTGCCTGAATCAGCAGCGTGTAATTGTCGAAACGCAATTGTCCCGGCGCCGGCGCGGTGGCCAGGCCCAGCTCGCGAAACAGGCCACTCCAGTCAAACCAGTTGCTGCTGTTCTCGCCACGCAAGTGCAGCAGCGGAAACTCCAGCAATGCCGGCGCGGGCAACGGTAGCGGGCGCCCCTTGAGCAACAGCGGGCTGCACACCGGAAACACTTCTTCGCTGAACAGCCAATGGCTTTCGCCCTGCTTGAAACGCCCGTCACCAAACAGAACCGCCACGTCGATGTCGGTGCGCAGCATGTTGTGGTTGCGCTCGCTGGTCACCAGGCTGACATCGATCTGTGGGTTGGCTTCGTGGAAACGATGCAGGCGTGGCATCAGCCAATACGCGGCGAAGGCGAAGTCCGTGGCGACTTGCAGCACCTCGTGTTGCTGCTGCGTGCTGATCGCGCTCAACCCGGCATCGATGTTTTGCAAGCCAAGGCTGACCTGCTCGAACAGGATCACGCCGACCTCCGTCAGCTCGATGCCGCGATAGATGCGATCGAACAAGCGTGTGCCGAGCTGTTCCTCCAACCTTTTGATCTGCTGACTGATTGCCGGTTGCGTGGTGCCGAGCTCGACCGCCGCAGCGGTAAAGCTGCGATGTCGAGCAGCCGCCTCGAAGGCGCGCAACAGGTCAAGCGACAAGTCCCCGAGAGCTTCATACATAAGCTGTGCTTATCCTAGTCATTGTCTGGCGCAGGCTTTACCGAACAGAGCATGGACTCCATGCTCGATTGCAGCAATGTCGCATAAATATTCACTATGGAATGCCGCGATCACATGAAGCGCAAGAACATTCTTTTCATCATGGCCGATCAAATGGCCGCGCCAATGTTGCCGTTCTACGGCCCGTCGCCGATCAAACTGCCGAATTTGTCGCGCCTCGCCGAACAAGGCGTGGTGTTCGATGCCGCGTACTGCAACAGCCCATTGTGTGCACCGTCGCGCTTCACCTTGGTCAGCGGCCAGTTGCCGAGCAAGATCGGCGCTTACGACAACGCTGCCGATTTCCCCGCTGACATCCCGACCTACGCCCACTACCTGCGCCGCCTCGGCTATCGCACCGCTCTGTCGGGCAAGATGCATTTCTGCGGCCCGGATCAATTGCACGGCTATGAAGAACGCCTGACCAGCGATATTTACCCGGCCGATTACGGTTGGGCCGTGAACTGGGACGAGCCAGATGTACGGCCGACCTGGTATCACAATATGTCGTCGGTCCTGCAGGCCGGGCCCTGCGTGCGCACCAACCAGCTCGATTTCGATGAGGAAGTGGTGTTCAAGGCTCAGCAATATCTGTTCGATCACATTCGCGAGGACGGCGAACAGCCGTTCTGCCTGACCGTTTCGATGACTCACCCCCACGACCCGTACACGATTCCCAAGCCTTTCTGGGATTTGTACGACGATGCCGATATCCCGCTGCCCGCGACGCCGGACCAGCACGAACTCGATCCACATTCGCAACGCCTGCTCAAGGTGTACGACCTGTGGGACAAGCCTTTGCCTGTGGACAAGATTCGCGATGCGCGCCGCGCTTACTTCGGTGCGTGCAGCTATATCGATGCCAACGTCGGCAAACTGCTGCAAACCCTCGAAGATACCGGTTTGCTGGATGACACCATCGTGGTGTTCTCCGGCGACCATGGCGACATGCTTGGCGAGAAAGGCCTCTGGTACAAAATGCACTGGTACGAGATGGCTGCCCGTGTGCCGCTGCTGATCAGCGCACCGGGGTTGTTCGATCCCGGCCGGGTCAGCGCCGCGGTGTCGACCGCCGACCTGCTGCCGACGTTTGTCGAACTGGCCGGCGGCACACTCGAACCGGGCCTGCCGCTGGATGGCCGCTCGCTGGTTTCGCACCTGCAACGGCAGGGCGGTCACGATGAAGTGTTCGGCGAATACATGGCCGAAGGCACCGTCAGCCCGTTGATGATGATCCGTCGCGGCGCCTACAAATTCATCTACAGCGAAAGCGACCCTTGCCTACTCTTCGACGTAGACAACGATCCGCGCGAACTGGAAGAACTCAGCCAGTCGCCGGCACATCGTCAACTGTTCGAAGACTTTCTCGCCGAAGCGCGGGCCAAATGGGACATTTCGACGATCCACGGCCAAGTGCTCGCCAGTCAGCGCCGCCGCCGTTTCGTCGCGCAAGCCCTGACCCTCGGCAAGCTGAAGAGCTGGGATCACCAGCCGCTGGTGGACGCCAGTCAGCAGTACATGCGCAACCACATCGACCTCGATGATCTGGAACGCAAAGCACGTTATCCACAACCCTGCCAAAACCAATAATGTAAGGGGAAGTCCATGGGCAAGTTATCCACAGTTGTGACGGTTGGCCTGATCGCATTGAGCAGCGCCTCGGCGTTTGCCGAGCAAAGCTGCGACACGGTGAAAATGGCCGATCCGGGCTGGAGCGACATCGCAGCGACCAACGCCATCACCGGGTTTCTGCTTGACGGCATGGGTTACAAGGCCAAGGTCGACACCCTCGCCGTACCGATCACCTTCGGCGGTCTGAAGGACGGCCAGGTCGATGTGTTCATGGGCAACTGGATGCCGGCTCAGCAGGGCTTCTACGACAAATTCGTCGCCACCGGTGATGTCACGCAACTGGCGAAGAACCTCGAAGGCACCGAGTTCACCCTCGCCGTGCCGGATTACGTGTGGGATGCCGGTGTGCATGATTTTGCTGACCTGAACAAACACGCCGACAAGTTCGACCGCAAGATCTACGGCATCGGCTCCGGTGCGCCGGCAAATATTTCGCTGCAGGAAATCATCAAGAAAAATGACTTCGACATGGGCCAGTGGAAGCTGATCGAGTCCAGCGAACAGGCGATGCTCGCGGAAGTCTCGCGCGCGGTGAAGAAGCAGAAGTTCGTCACCTTCCTCGGCTGGACCCCACACCCGATGAACGTGCAGCTGAAAATGCATTACCTGAAGGGCGGCGAGAAGTACTTCGGCAGCACCGGCAGTGTTTACACGCTGACGCGCAAAGGTTACGCCGAAGCCTGCCCGAATGTGGGCAAGTTGCTGACCAACCTGGCGTTCACTCAAGACATGGAAAACAGCATCATGGCCGAGGTGGTGAACAAGAAGATCAGCAATGCCGAGGCGGCGAAGGCGTGGATCAAGGCCAACCCGGCGGTGCTGGACAAATGGCTGGATGGGGTGAAGACGGCGGATGGCAAGGATGCGTTGGCGGCGGTGAAGGCGAAGCTTTGATCGAGGGGTTGCTGGATCAGTGATCAGCTCGAGATCTTTGCCCCCTCATCGGAACGCCGCCCGCCCAGCCCTCTCCCCCAGGGGGGCGAGGGGGAAAGGGAGCCTATCGTTGTTTGATTCGAGACATGAGTTCGACGCTGATTCCTCAGGTCGATGTAGCCAGTCCAAACACCTCGGTCAGTCCCCTCTCCCTTTGGGAGAGGGCTAGGGTGAGGGCCTTCTCCCTGACACCCTGATAACCTTGAACAAAACCCCAACCGCGAGGACCCATGGCCTTCCCCAGCCGCCACTCTCTCTTCCCTTTCCTCACCTGGCTGCCACGGCAAACCCGCGCCAGCGTCGGACGGGATCTGATCGTCGGGCTCAGCGGGGCGATTCTGGCGTTACCCCAGTCAATTGCCTATGCGCTGATCGCCGGCCTGCCGCCGGAGTACGGTTTGTATGCAGCGATTGTCCCGGTGCTGATTGCCTGTCTGTGGGGTTCGTCCTGGCATCTGATCTGCGGCCCGACCGCAGCGATTTCGATTGTGCTGTTTGCCAGCGTCAGTCCCTTGGCCGTGCCGGCATCGCAGGACTACATTACGCTGATTCTGCTGCTGACCTTGCTCGCCGGAATCTTCCAGTGGCTGCTCGGTCTGTTGCGCTTCGGCGCGCTGGTGAATTTCGTTTCGCATTCAGTCGTGCTGGGTTTCACCCTCGGCGCGGCGGTAGTGATTGCTATCGGCCAGTTGCCCAACCTGCTGGGGCTGGAATTGCCCGCCAATACCACAGCGCTGGCAAGCCTGATGGATCTGCTTGAGCATCTGCGGGCTGTGGATGAACCTTCGCTGGTACTGGGCGTGGCCACGGCGCTGGTCGGCATCGTGCTCAAACGCTGGCTGCCGCGCTGGCCGACGCTGCTGATCACCCTCGTAATGGCCAGTGTGCTGGTCTGGCTGTGGCCGGCGATGTTCGGCCATGTGCATCTGGTCAGCGCCTTCGTCGGGCGTTTGCCGCCGTTCAGTGCCTTGCCACTGGACCTCGATCTGATTTTGCGTCTGCTACCCAGCGCCGTGGCAGTCGGCATGCTTGGCCTGGTCACCAGCCTGTCGATCGCGCGCTCGATTTCCGCGCGGTCGCAACAGTTGCTCGATGCCAACCAGGAAGTCCGTGCACAGGGCTTGTCGAATATCGTCGGCGCGTTTTTTTCTGGCTCGCTGTCCGCCGGCTCGTTTACCCGCTCAGGCCTGAGTTATGAGGCGGGCGCCTGCTCGCCGCTGGCCGGGGTGTTTTCGGCACTGTGGGTGGCATTATTCGCGATCTTTGGCGCCGGGCTGATCGCGCACATTCCGATCCCGGCGATGGCCGGGAGCATTCTGCTGATTGCCTGGGGCCTGATTGACCATCGCGCCATTCGGGCATTGCTGCGGGTCAGCCGCGCCGAATTCGTCGTCATGGCCCTGACCTGCCTCGCCACGTTGCTGCTGGAATTGCAGACCGCCATTTATGCCGGCGTGCTGGCTTCGCTGTTCTTCTACCTCAAGCGCACCTCGCAACCACGCGTGCAACACTGGCGCGACGGCGAAGACGATGTGCTGCGGGTGGGCGGGTCGATCTTTTTCGGCGCCAGCCATTACCTGCAAGTGCGCCTGCAACGCATGCACGGCGAACGGGTAGTGGTCGAAGCGCAGCAGATCAACTTCATCGACTACTCAGGGGTGGAAATGCTGCACCAGGAGGCGCGACGCCTGCTGCGCCAGAACCGCAGCCTGACCTTGCGTGGCGCGCGGCCGCAGGTGGTGGAGGAATTGAGGAAGCTTGAAGGTGCGGAGAAGTGCCCGATCCGCTTTGAAGACTGATCAAACAAACACCGCGTCCCCCTGTAGGAGTGAGCCTGCTCGCGATAGCGATTTTTCAGACACCCATGTATTGACTGATACTCCGCTATCGCGAGCAGGCTCACTCCTACAGAGGTCACTGCGTCAGCTGGCGGCGCAACTCAGCTAAAACCGGCGCCGTGTCCGGGCGCACACCGCGCCACAGGTAAAACGCCTCGGCGGCCTGCTCTGCCAGCATCCCCAGACCATCCATCGACAGCGCGGCGCCATGTTCACTCGCCCAACGGCAGAATGCGGTGGGCTCCTTGCTGTACATCATGTCGTAGCACAGGGTCTTGCCCGGTTCGATGAGGCTCGCGGCAATCGGCGGCACGTCACCGGTGAGGCTGGCCGAGGTGGCGTTGATGATCACGTCGACCGACTCGCGCAACCAGTCGAAACCGCTGGCCGACACCGGGCCCAGATCGCCAAACGATTCGGCCAGCAGCTCGGCCTTGTCCACGGTGCGATTGGCAATGATCAGCGACGCCGGTTTCTCCGCCAGCAGCGGCTCCAGCGCACCGCGCACTGCGCCACCGGCACCCAGCAGCAAGATGCGTTTGCCCGCCAGGCTGAAGCCGGCATTCACCGTCAGATCGCGCACCAGCCCGGCACCATCGGTGTTGTCACCGAGCAGCGTGCCATCGGCCAGTTTGCTCAAGGTATTTACCGCACCGGCGCGTTGCGCTCGGGCGGTCAGGCTATCGGCCAGGCGATAGGCGTCTTCCTTGAATGGCACAGTGATGTTGGCGCCGCGGCCTTCTTGAAAAAACGCCATGGCGCAGCCGACAAAGTCATCGAGTGGGGCCAGCAAGGTGCGGTATTCAAGCTGCTCGCCGGTCTGCTGCGCGAACAGTTGGTGAATCATCGGCGACTTGCTGTGGCCGATCGGGTTGCCGAAAACGACGTAACGATCCATCAAAGGTCCTCAGGCTTCGGCGAGCCAGTCGCGGTCTTGCAGAAAGTACTCGGTCAGGCGCGCTTCTTCGCTGCCAGGCTCGGCCTTCCAGTCGTAAGCCCAGCGCACTTGCGGCGGCAGGGACATCAGAATCGATTCGGTACGCCCACCCGATTGCAGACCGAACAGCGTGCCGCGGTCGTACACCAGATTGAACTCGACGTAGCGGCCACGACGGAATTCCTGGAACTCACGCTGCTGGGCGGTGAACGGATCATTCTTGCGGCGCTGCACGATCGGCAGATACGCCTCGATATAGGCGTCGCCGATTGCGCGCATGAAGGCGAAGCTGGTGTCGAAGTCCCATTCGTTCAGGTCATCGAAAAACAGCCCGCCAATGCCGCGCGGCTCATGACGATGCTTGATATGAAAGTAGGTGTCACACCAGGCCTTGTAACGCGGGTACACGTCAGCACCGAACGGCGCACACGCCTGTTCGGCAACGCGATGCCAATGAATGCAGTCTTGTTCATTGCCGTAATACGGGGTCAGGTCAAAGCCGCCGCCGAACCACCAGACCGGCTCTTCGCCTTCTTTCTCGGCGATAAAAAACCGCACGTTGGCGTGGGAGGTCGGTACGTGCGGGTTGTGCGGGTGGATCACCAGCGATACGCCGAGGGCTTCAAAACCGCGGCCGGCCAGTTCCGGCCGGTGAGCACTGGCCGAGGGTGGCAAACCGCTGCCAAAGACATGGGAAAAATTGACCCCGCCCTTTTCGACCAGCGCGCCGTTCTCCAGCACCCGGGTACGACCGCCACCGCCGGCGGGCCGGGTCCAGGCGTCTTCGACGAAGCGCGTGCCGCCGTCTTCGGTTTCCAGAGCGGCGCAGATGCGGTCTTGCAGGTCGAGCAGATAGGCCTTTACGGCGTCGGTGCGGGTCGTCATGGCTTCACCTTGAATCGGGCGGCGCCCCCGGCAGGCGGGGCGGCGCAAATGGGCGCGTAGCATACCATCGCAGAACGGCGCGCCGCAGTTGACGAAGATCAAGCATGGGAGTTGGATAGGGGGCTTACAAAAAGCCCCAAGGAGAGCAGGCAGATGGCAAAGCGTATCCAGTTCCGCGCCCACGGCGGTCCCGAAGTGCTCGAATATATAGATTACGAACCCGCCGCACCCGGCCCGAATCAGGTACGGGTGGCGAACAAGGCCATCGGCCTGAACTTCATCGATACCTATTTCCGCAGCGGCCTGTATCCGCCGCCGGCGTTGCCGTCCGGACTGGGCGCTGAAGGTGCGGGCATCGTTGATGCAGTGGGCAGCGACGTCACCCGCTTCAAGGTCGGCGATCGCGTGGCCTACGGCACCGGACCGCTCGGCGCCTACAGCGAGTTGCACGTGCTGCCCCAGGACAATCTGGTGCACCTGCCAGAGGACATCAGCTTCGAAACGGCTGCCGGCGTCATGCTCAAAGGCTTGACCGTGCAGTATCTGCTGCGCCAGACCTATGAACTCAAGGGTGGCGAAACCATTCTGTTTCACGCTGCGGCCGGTGGCGTCGGCTCGCTGGCCTGCCAGTGGGCCAAAGCGCTTGGCGTGAAGCTGATCGGTACGGTCAGCTCCAAAGAAAAAGCCGAACTGGCCAAAGCCAATGGCGCCTGGGCAACGATCGATTACAGCCACGAGAACGTTGCCCAGCGCGTGCTGGAATTGACCGACGGCAAAAAAGTCCCGGTGGTTTATGACGGTGTCGGCAAGGACACATGGCTAACGTCCCTCGACAGCGCCGCGCCACGGGGCCTGGTCGTCAGTTTCGGTAACGCTTCCGGCGCGGTGGACGGGGTGAACCTGGGCATACTTTCTGCCAAAGGCTCGCTGTATGTCACCCGGCCGACCCTGGCGACCTACGCCAACAACGCCGAAAACCTGCAGCGCATGGCCGACGAGCTGTTCGAGATGATCAGCAGCGGCAAACTGAAGGTAGACGTCAGCCAGCGTTATCCACTGGCCGAGGCGGCGAAAGCGCAAACCGAACTGTCGGCGCGGCGCACCACCGGCTCCACCGTCCTGCTGCCCTGACAAACCCATCGGCGTCTCGCCAGCCAGGGCTTGGCGCCATGGCTGGCGAGACGTGCGAACCTCTTCAGAAACCTGGCGGATGACACTCCATCGGCTTCTGCACCACATGGCTGACCATAGCCTGATCCGGCTGTTGCACCGCCGCGAGGATCTGCCGCCACTCGGCTGACAACACCCAGTAATCGCCGCGTGCGCGATGGTCGATGTGCAAGGCA
Source organism: Pseudomonas sp. Z003-0.4C(8344-21) (assembly GCF_900104975.1). NCBI lineage: Bacteria > Pseudomonadati > Pseudomonadota > Gammaproteobacteria > Pseudomonadales > Pseudomonadaceae > Pseudomonas > Pseudomonas sp. Z003-0.4C(8344-21). Next base: position 219,108 of record NZ_LT629756.1, read on the forward strand.
TTGGAAGCGATCGGCATCAGGCCGAAGCGTTGGTAAAAACGCAGCTGTTGCGACCGGCACAGTGCGGTGACGCCCTGGTAGCCATTCCTGATCGCCCACTCGGCAGCGGCGGCCAACAGACCGTTGACCGCGATGGGCAGTTGATGGGTCGTGTACGAGATCAAACGGCTGAATTCGACATGCCGTGACAGCGCCACCGTGGGCGACACATGTTGTTGCGCCAGCAACGCCCATTCGAACGGTGCCGGAGTGGCACGCAATACCGCCAGCAGTTGATCGTGCCGGTACAGCAGAAAGTGCGTACTGCGCGACTTGATCGCCAGTTGCGTTTCGAGCAGCCGCGCACGTGAGGACAGCATGTAATGCTGCAGCCGCAGCCGAAATTGCCGATCGATGAACCGATCGAAATCCTGAGTATCCGATCCCGCTTCAAGCGTCACGATACGGCAACCTTCGTGATGACTCTTTAACGTCGCTTGAAGCGTTTGCAGGTAATCCGTGAGTTGTAAATCCGTAGTGTCCATTCTTTCTCCGCGTCCTTTACTTATCGAAGTGTTTCGAGTGCAGGGAAAGGATGGTTGCTTTTGGCGATTCCGCCACGCCAGGCGGTCTGATAATCAGGTGGGAAAAGTCAATCAATCCGGGTAGTTGGCGACTTTTCCGACACGATGAGCAGCCCCGTTGCAGGACTAATCGCAGGCATGCGTAGTACTCCTCGTCATCACGCCGAGGAGTACGTACATCTTTTGATGTTTGGAGGCGGATCAGTCGGGACGAATGACCTTGCCGCTCGCCAGGTCGCGGATCACGCTGGGGTTCTTGCGTCCACCCAGTTGCCCGCCGAGCACCAGGTCGATCTGCCCACGGAAATACTGCTCGACCCGTAACCGCGTGCGCGCGGCCGGGCGACCCTGCGGGTTGGCCGACGTGGAAATCAGCGGCCCGACCAGTGAACACAGGTCGCGCACTTGCGGATGATCACTGACCCGCAGCGCCACGGTGTCGTGGATGCCCGTCACCCATTCGGGCAGCAAGCCCTGGTGCGGCACCAGCCAGGTGTTCGGCCCCGGCCAGGTGCTGGCCATGCGGTCGATCCATTCCTGCGGGAAATCTTCGAAGAGGAAGTCGAACTGGCGAATGTTGTCGGCGACCAGAATCAGCCCCTTGACCACCGAGCGATTCTTGATCGCCAGCAGCCGGTCGACCGCCTCTTCGTTCCACGGGTCGCAGCCCAGCCCCCAGACGGCTTCGGTTGGATAGGCAATCACCGCCCCGGCGCGAATCTCTCGCGCGGCTTGTTGCACACGCCAACTGTTGACCATGAAAAAATCTCCGCAATCAGGTTTCGCGCAGTTTACCGATCTTGTTGGTAAAACCTAGCGTGTCCTGGCCAGCCAACGACCGTTTTCGCACACCGCCCGGCCGTCCATTTCCAGTTCGGTCAGCGCCGCCAGTACTTTGGGCAAGGCCCAGCCGCTGCTGCCGGCCAGCGCTTCGCTGGTGTGCGGGGCGGCGTGGAGCAGGGCGAGCAAAGGATGGTCGGCGTTCGCTGAATCAGTGGACGGCGACACATGCTGCCAGCCCCGCAGGGCCTCGAGGATGTGTTCGATGGTTTCGACCAGCACCGCGCCATCGCGGATCAACTGATGACAGCCGCGTGCGCCCGGATGATGAATCGACCCGGGAATCGCATAAACCTCGCGCCCCTGTTCCGCCGCCAGGCGAGCGGTGATCAGCGAGCCACTGGCGACGCTGGCTTCGACCACCAGCACGCCCAGCGACAAACCGCTGATGATCCGGTTGCGCCGCGGAAAGTTGCTCGGGGTCGGCCCGGCGTCCAGCGGAAACTCGGAAAGCACCGCGCTGCCGGACGCCATCATCGCCTCGGCCAGCTGCTGATTGCGCTGTGGATAAAAATTTTCCAGGCCGGTGCCGAGTACCCCGACGGTCAGCCCGCCAACGTCCAGCGCCGCCTGATGGGCAGCCGCATCGATGCCCAGTGCCAGCCCGCTGGTGATGACAAAACCGGCCCCGGCGAGGCTGCGGGAAAACGCTGCGGCGGTGTCCATGCCCGGACGGGAAGCGCGGCGACTTCCGACCATCGCCAGTTGCGGTTTTTCCAGAATCTGCACATCGCCGGCGACGAACAACAAGGGTGGCGGATCCGGAATCTGCGCCAGCAGCGCCGGATAATCCGCCTGGTCCCACATCAGCAAATGCTGGCCCGGCCGCTCTAGCCAGCGCATTGCGTGGCTGGCGCCGTCGCGAACCGTGGGGCAACGCCGCGCCTCGGCGCACGCCGCCGGCAGACCCAGCGAGCGCCAGGCGCTGGCCGGCGCGCTGATGGCTTTGGAGGCCGAGCCGAAGGCCTCCAGCAATTTGGCGAAGCGCTTGGGACCGATATCCGGCATGCGGTGCAGGCGCAGACGCGCTTCCAGTTCTGCCGGGGAAACTGGCGTACAGACAGGGGACATCATGGATCATCCTTGATCGTTATAAGGCCCGAACCTTTCGGAACAAGCTGTGGATAACTCTGTTGGTAACTTGTTGAGCAAGCTACGGATTACGCACCTTGTCGAGCACCGCCAGTGAGCGCGATGCGCTGAGTACCAGGCCATAGCTGAGTTTGTCGTAGGTGCGGAACACCATCAGCAACCCAGCGCGTTCGTCGGGAATTTTCAGCGGCTGGCCGGTGATGCGGTCGCGCACGGTTTCGCCGGTTTTCATCACCACCAGCACATTGCCCTCGGCGAGGCCGTCGCGTTTGCCCTTGTTCAACGTAACCACGTCCATCGCGCCGATCTGCGTCACGCCGCGCGGTACGTCGATGATCACCCCGTTGATGTCGCGGGCGGGGGCGCTGGGCATGAAAGTCGAGTTGATTGAGCGCTCTTCGCCGCTGAACAAACGGTCGCCGAGGCGCACTTCCTGGGTGGTGCGTTGCAGCGCGAGGGTGGCGACGTCACCCTCGGTCGCGACGATTTCGCCGCCGCCGATGTCGTCGGCGTTGATCCCGAGAAACTCCTGGGTCTGCGGGTCGGTGTAGACCTTGCCTTGACGAAAGATGCCGTACACCGGTTGTTCCGGGTCGAAATGGCCACGGGCAAAGATGCGGTCACCGGTGCCACTGAGCACGCGCTCGGCATCGCCGGCGACGATGTACGGTGCCTTGTCGAAATCTTCGGCCTTGTCGACGATGCGGTTGCTCAACAGAAAACTGTTGATGGACTTCAGCGGAATGCTCGGAATCGCCTCGGCCACCGGGCTGGTGCGAATGCGTGGCGAGAGCTTGATGGTGCCGCGCGACTCGCCGCGGTTGACGCTCAGTTGTGGCTGGCCGTTGACGTAGCTGAGCGTCAGCGTGTCGCCGGGATAGATCAGGTTGGGGTTATCGATCTGCGGGTTGGCCCGCCACAGTTGCGGCCATTGCCAGGGCTCGCGCAGGTATTTGCCGGAAATGTCCCAGAGCGTATCCCCTGAAACCACCGTGTATTGCTGTGGAAAACCATCCCTGAGTTGCACTTGCCCTTGCGCAGCGCCGGCCGAAGCCAGAAGCAGCAGGGCGAGTAGTGTTTTCCTCATGCCGTGAATCCCTTTATCATATGCGTTCGCGTGAACCGTCAGAGCCCCCGTGGCTCGCTTGGGCAAACTGCACAAGCTACGCTTCACAACGGTAGCCTGCATCTTCGGACCTGCCAGGCCATCGACCCGACTTTACTCAACGTGTGCAGCAATCAAAGCCTATGGCCATTTTAAACATCCTCGAATTCCCGGACCCGCGTCTGCGCACTATCGCCAAGCCTGTGGCTGTAGTGGACGACGAAGTGCGTCAGTTGGTCGATGACATGTTTGAAACAATGTATGAAGCGCCGGGCATCGGCCTTGCCGCGACCCAGGTCAACGTGCACAAACGCATCGTGGTGATGGACCTCTCCGAAGACCGGACCGAGCCACGGGTGTTCATCAACCCCGAGTTCGAACCGTTGACCGAGGACATGGACCAATACCAGGAAGGCTGCCTCTCGGTACCCGGTTTCTACGAAAACGTCGATCGCCCGCAAAAGGTCAGGATCAAGGCGCTGGACCGCGACGGCAAGCCCTATGAGCTGATCGCCGAAGGCCTGCTTGCAGTGTGCATCCAGCACGAATGCGACCACCTCAACGGCAAATTGTTCGTCGACTACCTGTCCACGCTCAAACGCGACCGGATCAAGAAGAAGCTGGAAAAGCTGCACCGCCAGAACGCTTGATGCCCCTCTTCAAAGGCTTGCTGCGGCAAGCCTTTTTTCATTTTATGAGACGCCCTTCATGACTGAGCCATTGCGCATCGTTTTTGCCGGCACCCCGGAATTCGCCGCCGAACACCTCAAGGCCTTGCTGAACAGCCCGTACGAGATCGTTGCGGTGTACACCCAGCCGGATCGTCCGGCCGGTCGCGGGCAGAAACTGATGCCGAGCCCGGTCAAACAGCTCGCCCTGGAAAACCATATCCGGGTGTTGCAGCCGCCGACCTTGCGCAATGCCGATGCTCAGGCTGAACTGGCTGCGCTGAAGCCGGACCTGATGGTGGTAGTCGCTTACGGCCTGATCCTGCCGCAAGCGGTGCTGGATATTCCGCGTCTGGGCTGCATCAACAGCCACGCCTCGCTGCTGCCACGCTGGCGCGGTGCGGCGCCGATTCAACGTGCCGTGGAACACGGTGATGCAGAAAGCGGCGTGACGGTGATGCGCATGGAAGCCGGGCTCGACACCGGGCCGATGCTGCTCAAGGTCGTCACGCCGATCAGCGCCGAAGACACCGGCGGCACTTTGCATGACCGCCTCGCCGAAATGGGCCCGCCCGCTGTGATCCAGGCCATTGCTGGTCTCGCTGCCGGCACCCTGGAAGGCGAAGTGCAGAACGACGAACTCGCCACCTATGCCCACAAGCTGAACAAGGATGAGGCACGCCTCGACTGGGGCCGTCCGGCGGTTGAACTGGAACGTCTGGTGCGTGCCTTCAATCCATGGCCGATCACCCACAGCACCCTCAACGGTGAAGCGCTGAAAGTGCTGGCGGCGAATCTCGCCGAAGGCAAAGGCGCGCCGGGTGAAATCCTCAGCGCCAGCAAGGACGGTCTGGTCGTTGCCTGCGGCGAACAGGCCCTTTGCCTGACCCGCCTGCAACTGCCCGGCGGCAAAGCGCTGAATTTCAGTGACCTGTTCAACAGCCGTCGCGAGAAATTCGCCGTCGGCACCGTGCTCGGTGCTGCGGTGGACGCACAATGAACCCGCGTCTGGCCGCCGCCAAGGCACTTGCCGCCGTGCTCAGCGGCAAGGCTTCGCTGAACAGTTCGCTGCCCACGCAACTGGACAAGGTCGAGGACCGCGATCGCGGTTTCACTCAGGATCTGGCCTTCGGTACCGCGCGCTGGCAGCCACGCCTGTCGGCATTGGCAGAGAAGCTGTTGCAGAAACCGTTCAAGGCCGCCGACGCCGATGTCGAGGCGTTGCTGCTGGTCGGTCTCTACCAACTGCTTTACACCCGCGTGCCAGCCCATGCCGCCATCGGCGAAACCGTGGGTTGCGCCGACAAGCTGAAAAAGCCCTGGGCCAAAGGCCTGCTCAACGCGGTGCTGCGCAATGCCCAGCGCGAAAGCGAAACGATTTTCGCCGAACTGGAGCGCGACCCGGTGGTGCGCACAGCTCACCCGCGCTGGCTGCAAAAATCCCTCAAGGCGTTCTGGCCTGAGCAATGGGAAGCGATTTGCGCGGCAAACAACGCACATCCGCCGATGATCCTGCGGGTCAACCGCCGTCATCACAGCCGCGATGCCTATCTTGGCCTACTGACTGAGGCCGGGATTGCCGCAACGCCCTGCGTATACAGCCGCGACGGCATCGTCCTCGAAGCCGCCGCTGATGTACGCAGCCTGCCGGGTTTCGCCGAGGGCTGGATCAGCGTGCAGGACGAAGCCGCGCAACTGGCCGCCGACCTGCTCGATCTGGCGCCGGGCCAACGCGTGCTCGACGCCTGCTGCGCGCCCGGCGGCAAGACTTGCCATATTCTCGAAGCCGAACCGGCGCTGGCCGGCGTAGTGGCGGTGGATCTGGAAGCCAAGCGTCTGGTGCGGGTGAAGGAAAACCTTGAACGCCTCGGCCTCAGCGCTGAGCTGATCGCCGCCGATGGCCGCGACACGGCGAAATGGTGGGATGGCAAACCGTTCCAGCGCATTCTGCTCGACGCACCGTGCTCGGCCACCGGGGTGATCCGCCGTCATCCGGACATCAAGCTGACGCGGCAAGCCGACGACATCGCCGCCCTCGCGCAACTGCAAGGCGAACTGCTCGACGCGATGTGGCAAACCCTCGACATCGGCGGCATCCTGCTGTACGCCACCTGCTCGACGCTGCCGACCGAAAATACTGAAGTGATTGCTGCGTTTCTCGAGCGCACGCCCGGAGCCCGGGAGCTGGATCTGGCCATTGCGGCCGGCATCAAACAGCCCCATGGTCGCCAACTGCTGGCCCAGCAAGGCGGGCATGACGGGTTCTACTACGCCAAGCTGATCAAGATCGCTGCCGCGCGCGGCTAAACGGAATCAACGGAGTGACTGGATGAAAATCATCATCCTCGGTGCAGGACAGGTCGGCGGTTCGCTGGCAGAACATCTGGCCAGCGAGGCCAACGACATCACCGTGGTGGACACCGACGGCGAGCGCCTGCGCGACCTCGGCGATCGCCTCGACATCCGCACCGTGCAAGGCCGTGGCTCGCTGCCTTCGGTGCTGCGTCAGGCCGGTGCCGACGACGCCGACATGCTGGTGGCGGTGACCAACAGTGACGAGACCAACATGGTCGCCTGCCAGGTCGCCCACACGCTGTTCCACACCCCGACGAAAATCGCCCGGGTGCGCGAAGCGTCGTATCTCAATCGCGAAGAACAACTGTTCCAGAACGAGGCGATTCCGGTCGACGTGCTGATCAGCCCCGAGCAGGTGGTGACCAACTACATCAAGCGCCTGATCCAGCATCCGGGTGCCTTGCAGGTGATCGACTTTGCCGAAGGCGCAGCGCAACTGGTGGCGGTGCGCGCCTATTACGGCGGACCACTGGTCGGTCAGCAATTGCGCCAATTGCGTGAGCACATGCCGAACGTCGAAACCCGCGTCGCCGCGATTTTCCGCCGTGACCGGCCGATCCTGCCGCAGGGCGACACGGTGATCGAGGCCGACGACGAAGTATTCTTCATCGCCGCCCGTGAGAACATTCGCGCGGTGATGAGCGAAATGCGCCGCCTCGACGAAACCTACAAACGCATCGTCATCGCCGGAGGCGGGCAGATCGGCGAGCGCCTGGCCGAAGCCATCGAAAGCCGTTATCAGGTGAAGATCATCGAGATGAGCCCGGCGCGCTGTCGTTATCTCTCCGACACGCTCGACAGCACCGTGGTGCTGCAGGGCAGCGCTTCGGACCGCGACCTGCTGCTGGAAGAGAACATCGCCGACGCGGATATCTTCCTTGCTCTGACCAACGATGACGAAGCCAACATCATGTCTTCGCTGCTGGCCAAACGGCTCGGCGCGAAAAAAGTCATGACGATCATCAACAACCCGGCCTACGTCGACCTGATCCAGGGTGGCGATATTGACATCGCGATCAGTCCGCAGCTAGCGACCATCGGAACCTTGCTGGCGCACGTGCGCCGTGGCGATATCGTCAGCGTGCACTCATTGCGGCGCGGCGCGGCGGAAGCCATCGAGGCCATCGCCCACGGCGATGCGAAGTCGAGCAAGGTCATCGGTAAACCGATCGAAAAAATCGGCCTGCCACCGGGCACCACCATCGGCGCGGTGATCCGCAATGAACAAGTGATCATTGCCCACGACGACACGGTGATCGAAGCGGGCGACCACGTGATTCTGTTCCTTGTGGATAAAAAGCATATTCGCGATGTGGAGAAGCTGTTTCATGTGGGGTTGAGCTTCTTCTGATCCGGATTATCGGCTGATCAGACTGGCGCCATCGCTAGCAGGCTAGCTTCCACAGGTGAAACGCATTCCAACTGTGGGAGCTAGCTGCTAGCGATGGCGTTCCAGCGTCCACTCATCAATAGCTGACAGTCTCTGAAAAGGAATCCACTGATGCTTGAATCTCTGGAAAAAATGCTCGCCAAGGGTGTGGATAACGCTCTGCTGCGCTTTGGCCTGGGCAAGGGTTATCTGGATATGGGCGAACATACCAAGGCCGCCGAGCATTTTCAGCACTGCGTGGCGTTCGATCCGAAATATTCGGCGGCATGGAAATTATTGGGCAAGGCCCGATTGGCGCTGGGTGATTCTGCTGCCGCGCGGAAAGCCTGGGAACAGGGGCTGGAAGCGGCCAGCGCCCATGGCGACAAGCAGGCCGAAAAGGAAATGTCGGTGTTTCTGAAGAAGCTCGAGCGTCAGGCCCGGTAAATCTTACAAATAGCGCAAGCCGATGCCTTCAGCATCCACCGTGACCACTTCCATACGCACCCGCGGCGCACCTGTGGGTAAGTCCTGCACCTGACCATACACCACCGCCCCTTCGGGCAACGACGCCAGACGCGGATGCTGAACGTAAACGCCGGTGGGCGACAGATTGCGCGTCTGCCCGAGGCATTCGCCCAGGCTGTCGTGGGTGATCTTGATACGAAACGATTTGCGCTGTTCGGACATCTGCTGCGCCCTTGAATGAACGATTGTGGATAACTTCAGTGATTGGTTATCCACAGATCATGCCAATTTCGTCGGTTACTCAGTACCAGCGTGCTTCACCCGGTGGACGCTTTTTGAAGCGCTTCATGCTCCACATGTACTGGCTTGGATACGCCGCAACGTAGCGTTCGACCACTTTGCTCATCGCCGCGCAGGACTCAGCGGTATCGGTGCTGTACATGGCCTCGGGCGCAGCTTCGAGGATCACCTTGTAGCCAGAACCGTCGGGCAGACGCAGGGCATGCAGGAACACGCCGACTGCTTTGCCACCGGCGAGCATGTTCGGCACGAACTTGCTGGTCAGCGCCTGGGTGGCGAAGAACGGCACGAAGATCCCGGCGGATTCGGCCGGTTCCGGGTCGGCAGGAATGCCCACTGCACCACCTTTGCGCACTTCCTTGATGACGCTGAGGATGCCTTCCTTGGTCGATGCGGCCACTTTGTTGCCCAGTTGCACGCGCTGTTTGCGCAGCAGTTCATCCACCGCCTTGAGCTTGGGCGGGCGGTAGAAAATGATCGGTTTGCACTGGCTGCAATAGAAGTGGTTGAGCACTTCCCAGTTACCCAGGTGGCTGGTGATGCCGACCACGCCTTTGCCTGAGGCCAGCGCCTCTTTCAAAACGTCGAGTCCTTCAACTTCACGAACCAGATCGATCGAGCGCTGAGCCGGCCAGATCCACGCGCAGGCACTTTCGGTCAGCGACTTGCCGATGTCCTTCAGGCTCTGACCGACCAGACGCTCGCGTTCGGCCGGGTCCATCTCTGGAAAACATTTGGCGAGGTTGATCCGCACCACGTCGCGGGAACGGTTGGGGGTCTTCCACATGATCCAGCCAATCGCCGAACCCACGGCCTGCACGGCCCGCCATGGCAGCAGGGCAAACAGCCGCAGAGCGCCTACCAGCAAGGCGCCTTTAAACTTTTCCACAGGTCACTCCTGATCTTTGTGCTGTGCGCGAGGCGGGCATTCTACCCGGCGTTGACCAACTGCGCGTAGCGGTCGCAGTCCTGGGTGTGGTCCATGACCATGCCCGAGGCTTGCATCAACGCGTAGCAAATGGTCGGGCCGACGAAGGTGAACCCGGCTTTTTTCAGGGCCTTGCTCATCGCCAGCGCTTCGGGGGCAATCGCCGGGACTTCGCTGCGATCCTTGAAATGATTGACGATCGGCTGACCGCCAACGAACGACCAGAGCAACGCCACCGGGTCTTCCAGCGCCAGCCAGGCCTGCGCGTTACGCCGCGCGGCATTGAGCTTGAGACGATTGCGGATGATCCCCGGATCGAGCATCAGTTCGTCGATTTCGGCGTCGCTCATCTGCGCGACACGCTGCACGTCGAAGCCGAACAGCACCTGGCGATAACGCTCGCGCTTGCGCAACACGGTGATCCACGACAGCCCGGCCTGGAACCCTTCGAGCAAAAGCAACTCGAACAAACCCTGCGCATCGCGTAGCGGCGTGCCCCACTCCTGATCGTGATAAGCCATGTACAGCGGATCTTCGGTACACCAAAAGCAGCGTGGCATAAGGCTCCAGGGGGCGTGCGCAGCAACGAATCGGGTATACTCCCGCTCTTTAAATCGCAGCCCAAGAAACAGGTGAATTTCGTGAGCCAGCCTACGCCAGCCGTGCGTACCTTCCAAGACTTGATCCTCGCGCTCCAGCAATACTGGGCCGAGCAAGGTTGTGTGGTACTTCAGCCCTACGATATGGAAGTAGGCGCCGGCACTTTCCACACCGCGACCTTCCTGCGCGCCATCGGCCCGGAAACCTGGAACGCCGCGTACGTGCAGCCAAGCCGCCGTCCGACTGATGGCCGCTACGGCGAAAACCCGAACCGTCTGCAGCACTACTACCAGTTTCAGGTCGTCCTCAAGCCGAACCCGGACAACTTCCAGGAACTGTATCTGGGCTCGCTCAAGCATGTCGGCCTCGACCCGCTGGTGCACGACATCCGCTTCGTCGAAGACAACTGGGAATCGCCGACCCTCGGCGCCTGGGGTCTGGGCTGGGAAGTCTGGCTCAACGGCATGGAAGTCACTCAGTTCACTTACTTCCAGCAGGCGGGCGGCATCGAGTGCTACCCGGTAACCGGCGAGATCACCTACGGTCTCGAGCGTCTGGCGATGTACCTGCAAGGCGTGGATTCGGTCTACGACCTGGTCTGGGCTGACGGCCCGTTCGGCAAAGTCACCTATGGCGACGTGTTCCACCAGAACGAGGTGGAGCAGTCCACCTACAACTTCGAACACGCCAACGTCGAAAAACTGTTCGAGCTGTTCGACTTCTATGAAAGCGAAGCCAAGCGCCTGATCGAGCTCGACCAGCCGCTGCCGTTGCCGAGCTACGAAATGGTCCTGAAGGCCTCGCACACTTTCAACCTGCTGGATGCGCGCCGGGCGATCTCGGTGACCGCGCGTCAGCAATACATTCTGCGCGTGCGCACCCTGGCGCGTTCCGTTGCGCAAGCCTACCTGCTGGCGCGCGCCAAGCTGGGCTTCCCGATGGCGACCCCGGACCTGCGTGACGAAGTACTGGCCAAGCTGGAGGCTGCACAATGAGTGCGCAAGATTTTCTGGTAGAACTGGGCACCGAAGAACTGCCACCCAAAGCCCTGAATACCCTGGCTGAGGCGTTTCTCGCCGGTATCGACAAAGGCCTGCAAGCCGCTGGCCTGAGCTACGAGAGCAAAACCGTCTACGCCGCGCCACGGCGTCTGGCTGTGCTGATCACCGCGCTGGCCACTCAGCAGCCGGATCGCAGCATCAACCTCGACGGCCCGCCACGTCAGGCGGCGTTTGACGCTGATGGCAATCCAACCCAGGCCGCGCTGGGCTTCGCCAAGAAGTGTGGCGTCGAGCTGAGCGAGATCGATCAGAGCGGACCGAAACTGCGCTACAGCCAGAACATCGCCGGCAAACCGACCGCGAGCCTGCTGCCGACCATCGTTGAAGATTCGTTGAACGACCTGCCAATCCCGAAACGCATGCGTTGGGGTGCGCGCAAGGAAGAGTTCGTACGTCCGACCCAATGGCTGGTGATGCTGCTCGGTGACCAGGTCATCGATTGCACGATCCTTGCGCAGAAGGCAGGCCGTGACTCCCGTGGCCACCGTTTCCATCACCCGCAAAGCGTGCGCATCAGTTCGCCATCGAGCTACCTCGCTGACCTGCGTGCCGCCTACGTGCTGGCCGATGCCAACGAGCGTCGCGAGATCATCAGCAAGCGCACCGAAGAGCTGGCTACCCGTCAGGAAGGCACGGCAATCGTTCCGCCAGCGCTGCTCGACGAAGTGACCGCGCTGGTCGAATGGCCGGTGCCGCTGGTGTGCTCGTTCGAGGAGCGTTTCCTCGACGTGCCGCAGGAAGCGCTGATCACCACCATGCAGGACAACCAGAAGTATTTCTGCCTGCTGGATGCCGACGGCAAGTTGCTGCCACGTTTCATCACTGTGGCCAACATCGAAAGCAAAGATCCGCAGCAGATCATCGCCGGTAACGAGAAAGTGGTTCGCCCACGTCTGACCGACGCCGAGTTCTTCTTCAAGCAGGACAAGAAGCAGAAGCTCGAAGATTTCAACCTGCGCCTGCAGAATGTGGTGTTCCAGGAAAAACTCGGCAGCGTCTACGACAAGGCCGAGCGCGTCTCGAAACTGGCGGCGTACATCGCCGCGCGCATTGGCGGCAACGCTTCGTGGGCAGCCCGTGCCGGCCTGCTGTCGAAGTGCGACCTCGCCACCGAAATGGTCGGCGAGTTCCCGGAGATGCAAGGCGTCGCCGGTTACTACTACGCCCTCAATGACGGCGAGCCGCAAGACGTCGCGCTGGCATTGAACGAGCAGTACATGCCACGCGGTGCCGGGGCTGAATTGCCGGCGACATTAACCGGTGCAGCGGTGGCGATAGCCGACAAGCTCGACACCCTGGTCGGCATCTTCGGTATCGGCATGCTGCCAACCGGCAGCAAAGACCCGTACGCCCTGCGCCGTGCGGCACTCGGCGTGCTGCGTATCCTGATCGAGAAACAACTGGACCTGGACCTGAACGACGCCGTCGCTTTCGCGGTGAACGCGTTCGGCGCCAAGGTCAAAGCGGCCGGCCTCAACGAATCGGTACTGGAATTCATCTTCGACCGTCTGCGTGCGCGTTATGAAGACGAAGGCGTTGATGTTGCCACCTATCTGTCGGTTCGTGCCTTGAAACCGGGTTCGGCGCTGGACTTCGACCAGCGTGTGCAAGCGGTGCAGGCGTTCCGCAAACTGCCGGAAGCCGCAGCACTGGCGGCCGTCAACAAGCGTGTGTCGAACCTGTTGAGCAAAGTCGAAGGCTCGGTGCCGACCGAGGTGCAAGCCAAGTACTTCGACAATGCCAACGAGTTCTCGCTGTACTCGGCGATCCAGCAAGCGGATCAGGCGGTGCAGCCAATGGCCGCGGCGCGTCAGTACAACGAAACGCTGGCACGCCTTGCAGCATTGCGTGAGCCGGTGGATGCGTTCTTCGACGCCGTGATGGTCAATGCCGACGACGTCAATGTGCGGGCCAACCGTTACGCGCTCCTCGCGCGTCTACGCGGCCTGTTCCTCGGCGTTGCCGACATTTCGCTGCTGGGTTGAGGGCTTGCTGTTGAAACTGCTGATTCTCGATCGGGACGGGGTGATCAATTACGACTCCGACGCTTACATCAAATCGGTGCAAGAGTGGATTCCGATCCCCGGTTCGATCGAAGCGATTGCGCAGTTGAGCAAGGCCGGCTGGACGGTGGCAGTGGCCACCAACCAGTCGGGCATTGCTCGCGGCTATTACGACCTCGCCACCCTTGACGCCATGCACGCGCGTTTGCGCGAGTTGGTGGCGGAGCAGGGCGGTGAAGTCGGGCTGATTGTGTATTGTCCGCATGGACCGGACGAAGGTTGCGATTGCCGCAAACCGAAACCGGGCATGCTGAAAACCATCGCCGCGCATTACCAGGTGTCGTTGACCAACGTCTGGTTCGTCGGCGACAGCCTTGGTGACCTGGAGGCCGCCAAAGCCGTCGATTCACAGCCAGTTTTGGTGAAGACCGGGAAAGGCGCAAAGACTCAGGGCAAAACCCTGCCGGTGGGCACTTTGATTTTCGACGATCTGGCGGCGATTGCCGCAGAACTTATCCACAACTAGAGTACTTCTGAATTCCTGACCAGGGATTGATCGGGGGTGCGCTTGAACAGACGGGCATTGTCCCGTAACGGTAAACGTCACTATGTCGATACTGCGGGCCATCAGGATTTTTCTCTTTTACCTGCTGCTGGGCACCACCTCCCTGCTGTGGTGCAGCTTGAGTTTTTTTATCGCGCCGTTTCTGTCGTTCAAGGCGCGCTATCGTTTCATCAATGTGTTCTGGTGCCGTTGCGCCTTGTGGTTGACCAAGGTCTTCCTCGGCATCCGCTACGAGATCAAAGGCGCGGAAAATGTGCCTGACCGGCCTTGCGTGATTCAATCGAACCACCAGAGCACCTGGGAGACGTTCTTTCTCTCCGCCTATTTCTCGCCCTTGAGCCAAGTGCTCAAGCGCGAATTGCTGTACGTGCCGTTTTTCGGCTGGGCCATGGCCATGCTGCGGCCGATCGCGATTGATCGCGACAACCCGAAAGCCGCCCTCAAGCAAGTCGCGGCCAAGGGCGATGAGCTGCTCAAGGACAACGTCTGGGTGCTGATCTTTCCGGAAGGCACTCGGGTACCTTTCGGCACCATCGGCAAATTCTCCCGCAGCGGCAGTGCGTTGGCGGTAAATGCGGCGCTTCCGGTGCTACCGATTGCACACAATGCCGGCAAATTCTGGCCGAAAGTCGGTTGGGGCAAAAAGTCTGGCGTCATTACCGTGGTTATCGGTGAGCCTATGTACGCTGAGGGCACTGGTCCCCGAGCGATTGCCGAGCTGAACGACCGGGTCCAGGCCTGGAATGAAAAGACGCAGCAGGAAATGGGCTCGCTGCCACCAGCGCCGCAAGCGCCGGTTGCCAATGAGCAAGTGCCTGCCTGACATTTTGTGGATAACCTGTGTACGGATTGTTCTAAATTGCCATCGGATTCGATGCAACTGATTGATTTTAAACAGGTTTTTTGAAGACCCTGTAATCTGGCAAACCGTGCATAAGTTTATTTTTGATGTAAAAAAACCGGCTGATATAGCCGGTTTTTTGTGCCTGTTCATTCGGCAATCAACGGTAGCTGCAGCATGAACGTCGTGCCTCGGTCGACCTCGCTGCGACATTCAATACTGCCACCGTGATGATCGATCACCGCTTTGACCATTGACAGGCCCAGCCCTATGCCGTCAATGCCCTGCGCTGAGGAAAAGCGCCGGTATTGGCTAAACAGCTCCGGCAACTCGTGCTCGGCGATACCCTTGCCCTGATCGATCAGTTCGCAACGCAGCCACTGCTCTTGACAGCTCACCCGCAACTGAACCGTAGAGCCAGCCGGGCTGTATTTGATCGCGTTTTCCAATAGATTGAACAATGCGCGGGTCAGCAAGCCCTGGTCGGCCATGACGAGGCGCTCCTGAGTTTGCTCATCCATGGCATGCCGCAGTTCGATACGTTTTTGCTGAGCGATGGGCAGCGCTTGATCGAGCACATCCAGCACCAGCATTGCGAACAGGCTTGGCTGAAACTGGTAGGCCTCGGACTCCGCCCGTGCCAACAGGACAAAGCCGTCCGTCAGGTCCAGTGCACGGCGGACCTGACGTTCGATCTGGTCAAACAAAGGCGAATCAGCGCCAGCCTGATGGCGATGTACATCCAGCAGCGCAAGGATGGCCGAGTGGGGCGCGCGCAAATCGTGGGACAAGAAGCGCAGCAACACACTGCGTTGTTCTTCGGCAGCGCGTTCGGCGCTGAGGTCGGTGAGGCTGAGCAGCCAACCGATGGGCGTATCGCCATCGGCGGTCAGCAATGCCGCACGGTCCAGACGCAGGCTGCGCTCCTTGTGGTCGCGAAATTCCAGCAGCGGCATAGCTGACAATGGCGGGCGTGGCGTTGGGGATAACTCCGGATAGCCCAGGCTGGCTAGCTGATCGAGCACATCGTTGCCCACCAGATCGTTATCGAAGAGTTCGCGTGCTTTGCGGTTGCCCAACAGAATCTGGCCCTTGGGGTCGCTGATCAGCGTGGCGACGGGCAGGTATTCCAAGCCATCGGCAATGAATCTGCGCGTATCGCGGGTGCGGCTCATGGCTTGTTCCAGCGCCATGATCTGGCCCTGCAAGCGATCGGCACCGGTGAACTGCGAACGCCGACGCTCCGGAAACACCTTTGGCTCGCTGTCCAGGCGCGCCAGTTCCCAACCGAAATAGGTCAGCACCACACTCAGGCGGCGCCAGTTCCAGATCAGATAACCGAACAACATGCCCAGCACCGCCGGCGTCGGCGACCACCAGTGTTGCGCCTGCGCCAGACCGGCACTGATCAACAGTGCGCAGGCCATGCCCATCAGGGAAATCCACAGCGCCCAGCGGGGACGCCATAACAATAGACTGAGAACGGCGGCCACCAGCCCAACCGATAACGACGCCCCCGTCGTCGGCGAGATACCCTGCAAACTGGTCTGCGCGCGATAGGACAGCACCGCAGTCAGCGGTAACAGCACCAGGCTTATCCACAGCCATTCGCGCACCAACTGGCGAAACAGTCGTTGCACTTGGCTGGGCACTCGGCTTTCGAGTCGACGATTATTGTTCATGGGAATAGGGCAGGGTGAATGGTTTCATGGGCCACTGGTCTGGGACGTAGATCCGAAGAATCATAGCGGACGTCGACCGACGAGGGCCGCTTACTTTCATCGCACAGGCCAAGCGACTACAGTTGCCCCAACTGCCCAAGCGACAAGGAACCCTGCGTATGCGTGTTGCGATACTGGATGACGAACCCGCCGAACTGCGCAGGGTCGAGCAAACCCTGCAACAGATGGCCGAGGCTGGCGAACAACCTTGGGCGCTGCACAGCTTCGAGCGCGGTGAAGACCTGCTGCGCCAACTGCGCCGGGAAACGTTCGACCTGCTGATCCTCGACTGGCAATTGCCCGACCTCACCGGCCTGGCGCTGCTGCGCTGGACCCGCGAACACATGGAGGCGCCACCGGCGGCGATCATGCTGACCAGCCGCGACGGTGAGAGCGATATCGTCCAGGCGTTGAACGCGGGCGCCGATGATTATGTGAGCAAGCCGTTTCGACCCAATGAACTGAAGGCGCGAGTCGCTGCGGTACTGCGCCGACATAGCCAGCAACGCGCGGCTGCCAACGAAGTGCTGAGCTTCAATGACCTGACGTTTGATGATGCCGAACTGACTGTCACGCGTGAGGGGAAGCCTATCGTCATGACCGAGCGCGAGTACCGGCTCGCCCGGTGCCTGTTCAGCAATCTGGGGCGGCCGCTGTCGCGCGACTATCTGTATGAGCGTTTCTGGCCGCACGAGGAGATTGCATCGTCAAGACCGCTGGACACGCATATCTATCGTCTAAGGAACAAGCTTGGGCTGACTGCGGATCGGGGATGGCAGTTGTTGACGATTTATGGGTATGGGTATCGGTTGGAGAGTGTCGTATCTGTTGTCGAGTGAACCGGGGCGAGCAGAATCACCCGGCACCGGAAATAAAAAGGCCAACGCAATGCGTTGGCCTTTTTCGTTGACGACAACCTGGATCAGAAATCCAGGTTCGAAACCGCCAGCGCATTGCTCTCGATGAAGTCTCGGCGAGGTTCAACCGCATCACCCATCAGGGTGTTGAAGATCTGGTCTGCGCCGATAGCGTCTTCGATAGTGACTTTCAGCATGCGGCGCACGCTTGGGTCCATGGTGGTTTCCCACAGCTGATCCGGGTTCATTTCGCCCAGCCCTTTGTATCGCTGGATGGTGTGGCGCTTGGTGCTTTCGGCCATCAGCCAGTCGAGGGCTTCCTTGAACTCGGTGACGGCTTTCTTGCGCTCGCCGCGCTGGATGTACGCGCCCTCGTCAAGCAGGGTGCTCAGCTGAGCGCCGAGGGTTACGACGGTCTTGTAGTCGTTGCTGCCGAAGAAGTCGCGGTTGAACGTGACGTAGTTCGACAGGCCGTGGGAGATCAGTTCGACCTCTGGCAGCCAGACACCACGTTCGCGGTCTTCGCGCAGACTGGCCTTGTAGACCAGGCCGGACTTCTCATTGGTGCGCAGACGAACTTCGTACTGAGCCAGCCAATCTTGCATCGCTGCATGGTCACCCAACGTCTCCAGGCTCACCGCAGGCAGGTAGATGAAGTGCTCGGTCAGTTCCTGTGGGTACAGGCGCGACAGACGCTTGAGGGTCTTCATCACCATGCGGAAGTCATTCACCAGACGCTCGAGCGCTTCGCCGGAAATGCCCGGTGCGTCTTCGTTCAGGTGCAGGCTCGCATCTTCCAGGGCCGACTGCGTCATGTACTCTTCCATGGCGTCGTCGTCTTTGATGTATTGCTCTTGCTTGCCTTTCTTGACCTTGTACAGCGGTGGCTGGGCGATGTAGATGTAGCCGCGCTCGATCAGTTCCGGCAACTGACGGAAGAAGAAGGTCAGCAGCAGGGTACGGATGTGCGAACCGTCGACGTCAGCATCGGTCATGATGATGATGTTGTGATAACGCAACTTGTCGATGTTGTACTCGTCGCGGCCGATGCCGCAGCCCAGCGCGGTGATCAGCGTGCCCACTTCCTGGGACGAGATCATCTTGTCGAAGCGTGCTTTTTCGACGTTGAGGATCTTGCCCTTCAACGGCAGGATCGCCTGGGTCTTGCGGTTACGTCCCTGCTTGGCAGAGCCGCCCGCGGAGTCACCTTCCACCAGGTACAGTTCGGACAGCGCCGGGTCTTTCTCCTGGCAGTCAGCGAGTTTGCCCGGCAGGCCGGCAATGTCCAGCGCGCCTTTACGGCGGGTCATTTCACGAGCCTTGCGTGCCGCTTCACGGGCACGGGCAGCGTCGATCATCTTGCCGACGACCAGTTTGGCTTCGTTCGGGTTTTCCAGAAGGAAATCGGAGAAGTACTTGCCCATCTCCTGCTCGACGGCGGTCTTCACTTCGGAAGACACCAGCTTGTCTTTGGTCTGCGAGCTGAACTTCGGATCCGGTACTTTCACCGAGATGATCGCAGTCAGGCCTTCACGGGCATCATCGCCAGTGGTGGCGACTTTGTGTTTCTTCGCCAGGCCTTCCTGTTCGATGTAGTTGTTCAGGTTACGCGTCAGCGCCGAACGGAAGCCCACCAGGTGAGTACCGCCATCGCGTTGCGGAATGTTGTTGGTGAAGCACAACAGGTTCTCGTTGAAGCTGTCGTTCCACTGCAGCGCAACTTCCACGCCGATGCCGTCTTCGCGCTGGATATTGAAGTGGAACACCTGATTGACCGCGGTCTTGTTGGTGTTCAGGTATTCAACGAACGCGCGCAGGCCGCCTTCGTATTTGAAAAGCTCTTCCTTGCCGCTGCGCTCATCCTTGAGGACGATGCCGACACCGGAGTTGAGGAAGGACAGTTCACGAATCCGCTTGGCGAGAATGTCCCAGCTGAAGTGAATGTTCTTGAAGGTTTCGCTGGAAGCCTTGAAGTGGATCTGGGTGCCGGTGGTTTCGCTGTCGCCAACGATAGCCATCGGAGCCTGAGGCACGCCGTGGACGTAGGTCTGTTCCCAGATCTTGCCGCTGCGGCGAACGGTCAGGACCAGCTCCTCGGACAGTGCGTTTACTACCGACACACCTACACCGTGCAGACCGCCGGATACCTTGTAGGAGTTATCGTCGAATTTACCACCAGCGTGGAGGACGGTCATGATGACCTCGGCGGCGGAAACGCCTTCCTCTTTATGCACGTCTACCGGGATGCCACGACCGTTGTCTTTTACGGTGATGGATTCATCCGGGTGAATGATGATGCTGATGTCGTCGCAATGGCCGGCGAGGGCTTCGTCGATCGAGTTGTCGACCACCTCGAACACCATGTGGTGCAGACCGCTGCCATCGTCGGTGTCACCAATGTACATACCGGGACGTTTGCGCACGGCATCCAGGCCTTTCAGCACTTTAATGCTCGATGAGTCGTACGTATTTTCTTCGCTCAATGCCTTCACTCCCGATGGTCGTGGGTCTGGGTGATACGGCCCTGTTCCACGTGGAACAAAGCGACTGGCGTTTCCGTCTGCCAGCCTTCCCTCAATAATTCGTGATCTACACAGGTGATGAACACCTGGCAGCGTAAGTCTTCCAGCAAGCGGCAAAGCGCGCGGCGATGGCTCTCGTCCAGCTCGGACGGCAAGTCATCCACCAGATAAATACACTGACCGCGGCGGGCCTGGCTGACCAGGTGCCCTTGGGCAATCCGCAGTGCACAGACCACCAACTTCTGCTGACCCCGAGACAATATGTCCGCGGCATTGTGTGCGCCCAATCTAAGACGCAAATCAGCCCGTTGCGGTCCGGCCTGGGTATGCCCCATCTGCTGGTCCCGTTGCACGGAACCGGCAAGTACGGCGCTCAACTCCCGGTCTTTATCCCAGCCTCGGTAATAGCTGAGCGTCAAACCCTCGAGCTCAACCAGTTCGCTCAAGGTCTGTTCGAAGACCGGTTTCAAGGCTGTGATATAAGCGCGGCGGTATTCATCGATTTCAGCGCTGGCCTGGCACAGTTCCCTGTCCCAAACCGCTTGCGAAACGGCGTCAAGTGTACCATGCCGCAGCCAGGAGTTTCTCTGGCGCAAGGCCTTCTGCAAACGCTGCCACGTCGCCATGAACCGCGGTTCGACGTGGAACACGCCCCAGTCGAGAAACTGCCGGCGAATCTTCGGCGCGCCTTCGAGCAGGCGGAAGCTGTCGGGGTTGATCAACTGCAGCGGCAGGATTTCCGCCAGTTGCGCAGCGCTACGGGCGTTCTGCCCATCGATACGAATCTGGAACTCGCCTTGGCGATCACGAGAAATCCCCAGCGCACTGTGTCCGCCCTCGGCCAATTCAACCTGACCGAATACCGTACAGGCGAGTTGCTCGTACTGGATGACCGGCAACAAGCGCGTGCTACGAAACGAACGGGCAAGCCCGAGCAGATGAATGGCTTCCAGAACACTGGTTTTGCCGCTGCCGTTGGCGCCGTAAAGAATGTTGATGCGGGGAGAGGGGGAGAAGGTCACCGGGTGCAGATTGCGCACCGCGGTGACCGAAACACGACTTAACGACATTCAGAGTTAGCTGATTACAGACGCATCGGCATGACAACGTAAGCCGAGTCGTCATTGTCGGACTCTTGCACCAGCGCACTGCTGTTGGAGTCGGACAGGATCAGGCGAACCTGCTCGGTGGTCATCACGCCCAATACGTCAAGCAGGTAGCTGACGTTGAAGCCGATTTCCAGCGCGCCGCCGTTGTATTCAACGCCCACTTCTTCTTCCGCTTCTTCCTGTTCCGGGTTGTTGGCCTGGATCTTCAACTGCCCGCTGGCCAGTTGCAGACGGATGCCGCGGTACTTCTCGTTGGACAGAATCGCGGTACGGCTGAATGCTTCACGCAGGGCCTGGCGATCGCCCAGCACCAGCTTGTCGCCACCTTTGGGCAACACACGCTCGTAATCCGGGAATTTGCCGTCGACCAGTTTCGAAGTGAAGGTGAATTCGCCGGTGGTCGCGCGGATATGGTGCTGACCGAGAACAATGCTGACATTGCCGTCCGGCTCGGTGAGCAGACGTGCCAGTTCAAGGATACCTTTGCGCGGGACGATCACCTGATGACGATCCGGCTGACCGATATCGGCCTGCATCGAGCACATGGCCAGACGGTGACCGTCGGTTGCCACCGCGCGGATGATGCCAGCAGAAACTTCCAGCAGCATGCCGTTGAGGTAGTAGCGCACGTCCTGCTGGGCCATGGCGAAGCTGGTGCGTTCGATCAGACGACGCAGTTTGCTTTGTTCAAGGCTGCAGGTCAGCGAGCCCGGACCTTCTTCAACGGTCGGGAAATCGTTGGCTGGCAGGGTCGACAGGGTGAAACGGCTACGGCCGGCCTTGACCACCAGTTTCTGCTCGTCGACCTTGATGTCGATCAGCGCATCGTTGGGCAGGCTTTTGCAGATGTCCATCAGCTTGCGCGCAGGCACGGTGATGGAACCTGTTTCGGCCGGCTCCTCAAGTTGCACACGACCGACCAGCTCGACCTCAAGGTCGGTACCGGTCAGCGACAGTTGCTGGCCCTCGACAACCAACAGCACGTTGGAGAGTACCGGCAAGGTCTGTCGGCGCTCGACGACGCCTGCGACCAGTTGCAGGGGTTTCAACAGGGCTTCGCGTTGAATGGTGAAATGCATGGTCTAGTCCCTTGCCTTAATAAGCTGCGCTGGTGTTCATCAAGTGGTCAGTGTACGCAGCAGGTTCTTGTAGTCCTCGCGGATGTCCGCGTCGGATTCCTTAAGTTCGTTGATCTTGCGGCAGGCGTGCAACACGGTCGTATGGTCGCGGCCGCCAAACACATCGCCGATTTCCGGCAAGCTGTGGTTGGTCAGTTCCTTGGACAACGCCATGGCCACCTGACGCGGGCGCGCTACCGAGCGCGAACGGCGCTTGGACAGCAGATCGGAAATCTTGATCTTGTAGTACTCGGCGACCGTGCGCTGAATGTTATCCACAGAAACCAGCTTGTCCTGCAACGCCAGCAGGTCCTTCAGCGATTCGCGAATCAGCTCGATGGTGATGTCGCGGCCCATGAAGTGAGAGTGGGCGATTACGCGTTTCAGCGCGCCTTCCAGCTCACGGACGTTGGAGCGAATACGCTGGGCGATGAAGAACGCCGCGTCATGCGGCAACTCGACTTTGGCCTGGTCAGCCTTCTTCATCAAGATGGCCACGCGGGTTTCCAGCTCCGGCGGCTCGACGGCGACCGTCAGGCCCCAGCCGAAACGCGACTTGAGACGCTCTTCAAGCCCTTCGATCTCTTTCGGGTAGCGGTCACTGGTGAGAATGACCTGCTGGCCACCTTCAAGCAGGGCGTTGAAGGTGTGGAAGAATTCTTCCTGCGAGCGCTCTTTGCGGGCGAAGAACTGAATGTCATCGATCAGCAATGCATCCACCGATCGGTAGAAACGCTTGAACTCGTTGATGGCGTTCAACTGCAGCGCCTTGACCATATCGGCCACGAAACGCTCGGAATGCAGGTAAACGACCTTGGCATTCGGGTTCTTCTTCAATAGATGGTTACCCACCGCGTGCATCAAGTGGGTTTTACCCAGACCGACGCCACCATAAAGGAAGAGCGGGTTATAGCCATGCTTGGGGTTGTCCGCGACCTGCCACGCCGCCGCACGGGCGAGCTGGTTGGATTTACCTTCGACGAAGTTTTCAAAGGTGAAGGTGCGGTTCAGATAGCTGGTGTGCTTGAGCGCACCTTCGACCTGCACGGTGCGCTGTTCGGCGCGAACCGGGGCTTGTTGCGACGCAGCACCGGCCATCGGGTCAAAGCTGTCGCGAGACGGCTCTTCACTGATTTCCTCGGTTTTCTGCGTTGCACGCTTGGTCGACGCACGCGCCGGAGCAGGGGCCGGCGCGTTGGCAGGCGCTGCATTCGCCTGTGCCTGAGAAACCTGCGCCGCAGCCAGCGGTGCATTCGGGGCGGCACGCGGCGCCGAGCTGCGTTTGCTGCCTATTAACAAGGACAGCGCTGGCGCCATGCCATTGCCATGCTCATCCAGCAGTTCCATGACCCGGCCCAGGTACTTTTCATTGACCCAGTCCAGCACGAAACGGTTCGGTGCGTAGACGCGCAACTCGTCGCCTTCGGCTTCGACCTGTAGTGGACGGATCCAGGTGTTGAATTGTTGGGCAGGCAGCTCCTCGCGCAAAAGCTCCACGCACTGCTGCCAAAGTTCCACTGACACGGATATCCCCTAAGTTGAAAGCCGGTGAGGCAAAAACAAGCGGCCATTGTAGCGGCGAGCCGTCCACTTATCCACACGCAGGTTGCCCGGCATTCATCAATTGTCAGCAGTCTGGATCGATAAAAGGCGACCAACGGTTAGTGAATAAGCTCTGTGGATAACCGCCCTTGAGGGCACTGGACAACTGGGGGTTGAACTCGGTGGATAACGCGCCTGTGGATAACCAACCATTCCACACACAGGTTATCCGACAGCGCAGCACAGGCTGAACACGGTTTTCCACTGTAGTTGTCATTCTCTGTACACCAGGTAAATAAAGGTGCCCTGCCACTTATCCACAGAGGAGGCATCGCCTAGCTTTAACAAGCTTTACAGAAAAGCTTTAAATAATTCCCTTCTTTATTTTTATGTCTGGCGGACAGTCTTTCAGACGGAAACCTCCGGGAGATCTATTTATAAGGAAACGCTGGTTGGAAATTGACCTGAAGGCTTGCTTTCTCTAGAATCCCCGGTCTCTTAAAACGGGGGCCATTCCGGCCCGTTGTGGACGAACCAGGTAACACGACATGAAACGTACTTTCCAACCAAGCACTATCAAACGCGCTCGTACCCACGGTTTCCGTGCTCGCATGGCTACCAAGAACGGCCGCGCAGTCCTGTCGCGTCGTCGCGCCAAAGGTCGTGCGCGTCTGGCAGTTTGATAATCCGGTACTGGAGGTGAGTCAGGACTTCAGTCGGGAAAAGCGTCTGCTTACCCCCCGGCATTTCAAGGCAGTCTTTGACTCCCCTACCGGCAAGGTTCCGGGGAAAAATCTCCTGCTCCTTGCACGCGACAACGATCTCGATCACCCCCGTCTCGGGCTGGTTATCGGGAAAAAGAGCGTCAAGCTCTCCGTTGAGCGCAATCGCCTCAAACGTTTGATGCGCGAATCGTTCCGTCTGCACCAGGATTCACTGGTCGGCTGGGACATCGTTATCGTCGCGCGCAAAGGTCTGGGCGATGTAGAAAACCCCGAATTGATTCAGCATTTCGGCAAACTCTGGAAGCGTCTGGCTCGTAACAAGCCGGTTCCGGCAGTCAAAACCGAAACTGTAGGGGTAGACAGTCCAGATGCGTAAACTGGCCCTCGTTCCGATCCAGTTTTATCGCTATGCCATTAGTCCTTTGATGGCCAGCCACTGTCGTTTCTACCCCAGTTGTTCCTGCTACGCGTATGAAGCCATTGAAAATCATGGCCTTCTGCGCGGTGGCTGGCTGACCTTTCGTCGTTTAGGTCGCTGTCATCCGTGGAATCCCGGTGGTTATGACCCGGTTCCGCCTATCCCTACCTCCCGTTCTTCTTCGATGGCCGAGTAATCATGGATATCAAACGCACGATCCTGATCGTCGCCCTGGCAATCGTGTCCTACGTTATGGTTCTTAAATGGAACCAGGACTATGGCCAGGCTGCCCTGCCGACTCAGAATGTTGCTTCCAGTACGACTACATCCGGTTTGCCGGACACCGCCACTGGCACCAATGCTGCCGCCAGTGACGATATTCCGCGTGCCGCCAGCGATACCAGCGCACCTGCCGAAACACCGGTAGCCGCCAGCAAGGATCTGATCCAGATCAAAACCGACGTGCTCGATCTCGCGATCGATCCACAAGGTGGCGATGTTGCCCAACTGACCTTGCCTCTGTATCCGCGTCGTCAGGATCGTCCTGATGTGCCGTTCCAGCTGTTCGATAACGGCGGCGAACGTGTTTATCTGGCCCAAAGCGGTCTGATCGGCACCAATGGCCCGGACGCAAATCCGGCCGGTCGTCCGGTCTACTCCTCGGAGAAGAAGACCTATCAACTGGCTGATGGTCAGGATCAACTCGTCGTTGACCTGAAATTCAGCAAGGATGGCGTCAACTACATCAAGCGTTTCACGCTGAAACGCGGCCTGTATGACGTAGCCGTTTCCTACATTGTGGATAACCAGAGCGCTCAGCCCTGGAATGGCGCGATGTTCGCTCAGTTGAAACGCGACGCAAGCGCGGACCCTTCGTCCACAACGGCGACTGGCACCGCGACTTACCTGGGCGCTGCCCTGTGGACAAGTTCGGAGCCGTACAAGAAAGTGTCCATGAAGGACATGGACAAGGCGCAGCTCAAAGAAACCGTCACCGGTGGCTGGGTAGCCTGGCTGCAACACTACTTCGTGACTGCGTGGATTCCGGCCAAGGGCGAAAACAACATCGTCCAGACCCGTAAAGACAGCAAAGGCAACTACATCATCGGTTACACCGGTCCTACTTTGACCGCTGCACCAGGTGCCAAGGTTGAAACCAGCGCAGTGCTGTACGCCGGTCCGAAAAGCCAGGCCGTGTTGAAAGAGTTGTCCCCTGGTCTGGAACTGACCGTCGACTACGGCATTCTGTGGTTCATTGCCCAGCCAATCTTCTGGCTGCTGCAACATATCCACGCGATTGTCGGCAACTGGGGCTGGTCGATCATCTTCCTGACCATGCTGATCAAAGGGATCTTCTTCCCGTTGTCGGCTGCCAGCTACAAATCGATGGCGCGTATGCGTGCCGTTGCGCCGAAACTGGCTGCGCTGAAAGAGCAACATGGCGACGACCGGCAGAAAATGTCGCAAGCCATGATGGAGCTGTACAAGAAAGAGAAGATCAATCCGCTGGGCGGCTGCTTGCCAATCCTCGTGCAGATGCCGGTTTTCCTTTCGCTGTACTGGGTTCTGCTGGAAAGCGTGGAGATGCGTCAAGCGCCGTTCATGCTGTGGATCACCGACCTGTCGATCAAGGATCCGTTCTTCATTCTGCCGATCATCATGGGCGCGACCATGTTCATCCAGCAGCAGCTGAACCCTACACCTCCGGATCCGATGCAGGCGAAGGTCATGAAAATGATGCCAATCATTTTCACCTTCTTCTTCCTGTGGTTCCCTGCTGGTCTGGTGCTGTACTGGGTTGTGAACAACTGCCTGTCGATTGCACAACAGTGGTACATCACGCGTAAGATCGAAGCGGCGACGAAAAAAGCCGAGGCGTAACTTGCACTGTGGATAACACCACTCAAAACGCCCCCTAGTGGGGCGTTTTGCTATCTGCCACTTTTGTCTGGATTCCGGTTTATGAGCACACCGCGTGAAACCATCGCCGCCGTCGCCACCGCACAAGGTCGCGGCGGTGTGGGCATCGTTCGTATTTCCGGGCCGTTGGCCAGCGTGGCGGCGAAAGCCATCAGCGGTCGCGAACTGAAACCACGTTTTGCCCATTACGGGCCGTTTTTCAGTGATGATCAGCAGGTGCTGGACGAAGGTCTGGCACTGTATTTCCCGGGGCCGAACTCATTTACCGGCGAAGACGTGCTGGAACTGCAGGGACACGGCGGCCCGGTCGTTCTCGACATGCTGCTCAAGCGTTGTCTGGAACTGGGTTGCCGCTTGGCGCGTCCAGGGGAATTCAGTGAGCGCGCGTTTCTCAACGACAAGCTCGATCTGGCCCAGGCCGAGGCGATTGCCGATCTGATCGAAGCCAGTTCTGCTCAAGCCGCACGTAATGCCCTGCGTTCATTGCAGGGAGCATTTTCCCAGCGTGTGCATAACCTGACTGAGCAACTGATCGGTCTGCGCATCTACGTCGAAGCCGCTATCGATTTTCCGGAAGAGGAAATCGACTTTCTCGCCGATGGCCATGTGTTGAGCATGCTCGATAAAGTGCGCAACGAGTTATCCACAGTACTGCGCGAGGCCGGACAAGGTGCACTGTTGCGTGATGGCATGACAGTCGTGATCGCCGGTCGACCCAATGCCGGCAAATCCAGCCTGTTGAATGCACTGGCCGGTCGGGAAGCCGCCATCGTCACCGAGATTGCTGGCACTACCCGGGATATCCTGCGCGAACATATCCACATCGATGGCATGCCGCTGCACGTTGTCGACACTGCCGGTCTGCGTGATACCGATGATCATGTGGAAAAGATCGGCGTCGAGCGGGCATTGAAGGCGATCGGTGAGGCTGATCGCGTGTTGTTGGTGGTTGATGCGACCGCACCGGAAGCGCTGGACCCGTTTGCCCTGTGGCCGGAATTCCTCGAAACCCGGCCGGATCCGGCCAAAGTCACCCTGATTCGCAATAAAGCCGACCTGACCGGGGAAGCAATTGCTCTGGAAACCAGTGAAGACGGCCATGTGACCATCAGTCTGAGTGCCAAATCTGCCGGTGACGGCCTGGATTTACTGCGTGACCATCTCAAAGCCTGCATGGGTTACGAGCAAACATCGGAAAGCAGTTTCAGTGCGCGACGTCGGCATCTCGAAGCCCTGCGCCATGCCAGCGCGGCATTGGAACACGGCCGTGCCCAGCTGACATTGGCGGGCGCCGGCGAATTGCTCGCCGAGGATTTGCGCCAGGCCCAGCATGCGTTGGGTGAAATCACCGGGGCGTTCAGCTCCGATGACTTGTTGGGACGGATCTTTTCCAGCTTCTGCATTGGTAAATAAAAAGGGCCTGTGGACAATTTATCCACAGGCCTTTTTGGTTTTACCAGTTGTAAGACACTGTACCGAGCATGGTGCGGTCTTCGCCCCAATAGCAGCGCCCGGCATCGTTGCAGCCCGATACATAGTCCTTGGCGAAAAGATTTTTCGCGTTGAGATCCACGCTCCAGTGGCTGTCGATCTGGTAACCGATCGCTGCATCGACCAGCGTGACATCGCCGGCATCCAGCTTGCCGTAGAGAGACGGCGAGGTGTAGGCGAACGCACTGTCGAAGTAACGCACGCCGCCCGCCACGTACAGGCCTTTGAGATCGCCATCAAGGAAGCGGTATTTGGCCCAGACCGACGCCTGATTGCGCGGCACGCCTGTCATCTGATGACCTTTGACCAGTGAGGTTGCTGCATCTTTGGTGATGCGCGCATCGGTGTAGGTGTAAGCAGCCGTAACATTGAGGTTTTGGGTCAGATTGCTGTTGAGCTCCAACTCGACACCTTTGGAACGGCTTTCGCCCACCTGGCGATAGCTCGACGTCGTCGAGTCGAAGTAGGTGTCGTCTTTTTTGCGCAGGTCATACACCGACGCGGTGAATGCGGTATCCCAGCCGATCGGCTCGTACTTCAGGCCCAGTTCGTATTGGCTGCTGGTGATCGGATCGAGCGGTGCGCCGGCGTTGGAAATCTGCTGCACCGGCACGAACGAGGTGGAATAGCTGACATATGGCGTCAGGCCGTTGTCGAACTGATACATCACCCCGCCCTGATAGGTGAACTTCTTGTCCTCGGAACTGGTGTTGCTGCCTGTGGCCACCTTGTCGCGGAAATCACTGTCGACCCAGTCCTGCCGGCCACCGAGCAAAAACAGCCAACGGTCGTACTTGCTCTGGATCTGTGCATAAACGCCTTTCATCTGTTGCTCGAGCAAGGTGTTTTGCACCGCAATCGGCGTGGTCGGGTCGCGCAGATAAACCGGGTTATACACATCGATCGGCCCGACGATGCCGGCGTTCCAGTCCTGATTGAACGAGGTACGGTCGTAGCTGGCGCCGAACAGCACGGTGTTCTCCAGCCCCCCGACCTGGAATTTGCCTTCCAACTGGTTATCCAGCGAATAGACCATCGACTTGTTGAAGCGATCGTATGCGGTCATGTTCAATCGCGTGCCGTACCCGCCATTGTTCAGGTTGCCTGGCCAGGTTTCATGCCGAGTAATACGCGACTGCATATAGCGCGAGTTCTGGCGGAACTGCCAGTCATCGTTGAAGGAATGGCTGAACTCGTACCCGGTACTCCAGGTTTCCCGTTCGAAGGTATTCCAGTCCGGATCGCCGAGCATCGTGTCTTTGGGTAACCGGCCGTTGGGGTTGCTCAGCAATGTCCCGGCCGCCGGCAGGCCGAGTTCCATGTTGGTGTGATCCTTCTGGTAGTTGGCCAGCAGTGTCAGCGTGTTGAAATCGTCAAAGTTCAGGGTCAGCGAAGGGGCGATGTAGATTCGGTCATCCGGGACATGATCGGTCTGGGTGTCGGATTTGCGCCCAAGCATCACCACGCGCCCGAGAATGTTGCCGCTGTCGTTGAGCGGCCCCGACACGTCGACGCCGATCTGCCGGCGATTGTTCGAACCATAGCCCAGTTGCACTTCGCCCTGAGGCACAGCGGTTGGACGTTTACTGACCAGATTGACCAGACCACCGGGGGCGTTTTCTCCATACAACAGCGACGACGGACCGCGGAACACTTCGACCCGCTCCAGACCGTAAGGCTCAGTGCTGGTGTCATACCGATTGCCCTGTACGCGCAGTCCATCGCGCAGCAGACCGTAGCCGTAATCGGTGGCGTTGAAGCCACGAATGAAAAACAGATCGCCGGCCAGGCTGTCACCCGCGGCGAACGGTGGGGCAAAGATGCCTGGTACGTAGCCAAGCACTTCGGTGAGTGTCTGAGATTTCTGATCTTTCATGCGCTGGGCGGTTACGACAGACACAGAGCGCGGCGTTTCCGACAGCGGCGTACTGGTTTTCGTACCGATCCGGCTGTTCTGCGCCTTGTAGCCGACGTCAGCGGCGTAATCCAGGTCCATCGGGTTGGCCAACTGAGCGTTGATGTTGGTCGGGGCCAGTTCCAGCGAATCAGCGCTTGGCAACGCTTGCAGAATGTAGCTGCCCGGTGCCTGCGGCACGGCTTGCAGTCCGGAGCCTTGCAGCAGTTGGGCAAAACCCTGTTCGATGCTGAAATTGCCGTTCAGCCCGGCACTGGACAAGCGCTGCGTCTGTTGCGGCGAGAAGGACAAAATCACATTCGCAGCGGAGGCGAACTGGCTGAGGGCTTTATCCAGCGGGCCTGCGGCAATGACATAACGCTGAGTGCTGCTCGCCGCGGAGGCGCCAGCGGGCATCACCAGACAAGACGCGGCACTGGTCATCAATAGGCTGTAAGCAAGATAGTGGCAGGAGAAGCGCTGACGATACGTAGGAAGACGCATGTGTGGATAAGCCCTGAAGGTGGCAACGAGCCGCGTTGATCGCGATTACCTGTAGGGCCGGTTCAGGGCAAAAAAAGATAACCCCGGTGTCGATTCATTTTTCCCAAGGTCTGGTGTCGATCAAGCGCGGTGGCTGAGCGAGACCCAGTAACGAGTGAAGTAACGCACGTTGATCGGCAACGAAGCCTGTAGATTGGCCAACACGGCATCGGTGGAATCAAGCCGAAATGTACCGGACACGCGCAGATCCCTGGCACGAGCGTCGCAATGCAGGACACCGCGACGATAGCGTTGCAGCTCATCGATCACATCGCCCAGCCGCGCATCGAGGACGATCAACTGGCCGTTGCTCCATGCCACTTGTGATGAGGTGAAGGGCTGAATGAGTCCGATATGCCGACGGTCGAAATCTGCACCTTCGCCTGCCTGCAAGATTCTCGCGGCCGAGACATCAGCGGGCTGAACGCTGACCCGATCTTCGAGCACACCCACCCGGGTTGCGCCCGGTAACTGATGAACCGAAAAACGCGTGCCCAGCGCTTGTATCCGACCATCCTGGGTTTCGACAAAAAACGGCCGTTGATCGCCAAGCTTGCCGGTTTGAATCAGGATCTCGCCCGAGCGCAGGCGAATCAGCCGTTGTGTCGCAGTGAAAGACACATCGATCGCGGTGTCCGTATTGAGCTGAATCTGGCTGCCGTCGGCCAATGGCAGGTTGCGACGCTGACCGACCTCGGTTTTATAGTCGGCCCAGACATTCCCCAAGGAAGTGTGTTGCTGAACATTCCAGCCAACGAACCCGGTTCCTGCAGCGAGCAGCAATAGCTTCACCACCTGGCGTCGTTGCTGTCCGGTACACAGGGCGCGACGTTTCAAGTCCTGCGGAAGGGTGCCGAGGTGACGCTGCAGTTGTTCCACTTGGTTCCATGCCGCCAGATGCGCAGGATCGCTATCTATCCACAACTGCCAAGCGTTTTTTTCGGCAAGCGTTGGCGGCTCTGCCTGAAATTGCACGTACCAGCTGGCGGCCGCTTCGAAAACCTGGCGGTCGGGTGCGATGGCCATCAATGCTGCGCCATGATCAGGGCACATTCTGTCAGGGCGCGAATCATGTGCTTCTTCACCGTTGTCAGCGAAACCTGCAGTTGCACGGCAATCTGTTGATAAGTCAGGCCTTCAATCTGGGAAAGCATGAAGATCCGCTGGGTTCGCGCACCGAGGCCTGCCAGGGCTTTATCCACAGCCATCAGGGTTTCGATGATCAACGCTCGGTCTTCTTCACTGATTGCGCTGGCTTCAGGTCTGGTTGCCAGAGCCTGCAGATAGGCAGTCTCGATGGCGCTTCTTCTATATCGGTCAATCACCAGGCCGCGCGCGATGGTGGCCAGATACTCCCTCGGCTCGCGGATATGCGCCGCATTGCGGGCCGCCAGAATCCGCACAAACGTGTCATGCGCGACGTCCGCCGCATCGCCGGCGTCATTTAATCTGCCCTTGAGCCAGCCGTAGAGCCACGAATGGTGTTGCTCGTAGATTTGCTCGATCGCAGCGGTATGGGCGAGTAGGGACATGGGAGAAAGTGGTGAGTTAATGATAATGCCTATTATTAGCCCCTGTTACGTTCTCTCACAATAGCCCTTTCATTTCCTCTCCAATGCTTGCATGGGCGTCACCGCTATCTTGGTGGCGCCTTTTTTTTGCGTTCTGTATGCATCGTTTGGACGTTTTCTGTGGATTAAGCCCTGTGAATAACTGCCCCTGAGATCGGTTGATAACAGGGTTTCGAAACTGGATATAAACCCCTCTGTGGATAACAACCCCTTTCATCCACAGGCTTACGAGGCTTATCCAATACCCTCATTGGCACATGAGCACAGGGTTTTGAATCTCTGTACAGCACGTAAATAATGGCTTGTAGCGATCTATCCACAGAAATCATGGCCAGTAAAAATAAACATAAAAACAAAGGTTTTATAAAATTCTCTCTTTTTTATTCTTTTAACCGCGAGTTCTCCACAGCTGGTTAAATTTTGTGCAAAGGGTTCTTTAGAAAGGGCGAAGTCCCTATACTTGCCGACCAGGTCCAGAAACCTGAGCTCAAACTATTTCCTGAATGACCTATTAAGCAGGCACGAGGTGCGTGGTGGATTTCCCTTCCCGTTTTGAAGTGATCGTCATCGGCGGCGGTCATGCCGGTACCGAGGCAGCACTGGCCTCAGCACGTATGGGGGCAAAAACCCTGTTGCTGACGCATAACGTGGAAACCCTCGGTGCCATGAGTTGCAACCCGGCCATCGGTGGCATTGGCAAAAGCCATCTGGTCAAGGAAATCGATGCCCTCGGCGGCGCGATGGCCATGGCTACCGATTTGGGTGGTATCCAGTTTCGCGTGTTGAACAGCCGCAAAGGCCCGGCCGTACGTGCGACCCGTGCGCAGGCCGACCGCATTCTGTACAAAGCGGCTGTCCGCGAAATCCTGGAAAACCAACCGAACCTGTGGATATTTCAACAGGCGGCTGATGACCTGATCGTCGAGCAGGAACAGGTCCGTGGTGTTGTCACGCAAATGGGTCTGCGCTTCTTGGCCGATTCCGTGGTGTTGACCACCGGTACGTTCCTCGGTGGACTTATCCACATCGGTTTGCAGAATTTTTCCGGCGGTCGCGCCGGTGATCCGCCGTCGATCGCGCTGGCGCACCGTTTGCGTGAACTGCCTCTGCGCGTCGGCCGCTTGAAAACCGGCACACCGCCGCGTATCGACGGCAAGTCTGTGGATTTCTCCGTAATGACCGAGCAACCCGGCGATACGCCGATCCCGGTGATGTCGTTCATGGGCAACAAGGAACAGCATCCACGCCAGGTCAGCTGCTGGATTACCCACACCAATGCTCGCACCCACGAAATCATCGCGGCGAACCTCGATCGTTCGCCGATGTATTCCGCTGCCGGCGAAATCGAGGGCATCGGCCCGCGTTACTGCCCGTCGATCGAAGACAAGATCCACCGCTTTGCCGACAAGGAAAGCCATCAGGTGTTCATCGAACCGGAAGGTTTGACCACCCATGAGCTGTACCCGAACGGGATATCCACAAGCTTGCCGTTCGATGTGCAATTGCAGATCGTGCAATCGATCCGCGGCATGGAGAACGCGCACATCGTGCGTCCGGGTTATGCGATCGAGTACGACTACTTCGATCCTCGCGACCTGAAGTACAGTCTGGAAACCAAGGTGATTGGCGGTCTGTTCTTTGCCGGTCAGATCAACGGCACTACCGGTTACGAAGAAGCCGGTGCACAAGGTTTGCTCGCTGGCGCCAACGCGGCGCTGCGCGCCAAGGGCAAAGAAGCCTGGTGCCCGCGCCGCGATGAAGCGTACATCGGTGTATTGGTCGACGATCTGATCACCCTGGGTACTCAAGAGCCGTACCGCATGTTCACTTCCCGCGCCGAGTACCGCCTGATCCTGCGCGAGGACAACGCCGACCTGCGTCTGACCGAAAAAGGCCGGGAGCTGGGCCTGGTCGATGACGCGCGTTGGGCGGCCTTCTGCAAGAAGCGCGAAAGCATCGATCTGGAAGAACAGCGCCTGAAAAGCACCTGGGTGCGACCCAATACGCAACAGGGCGATGCAATTGCCGAGAAATTCGGCACGCCACTGACCCACGAATACAACTTGCTCAACCTCCTGAGCCGACCGGAAATCGATTACGCGGGTCTGGTCGAGGTAACCGGCAACGGCGCTGAAGATCCGCAGGTTGCCGAGCAGGTCGAAATCAAGACCAAGTACGCCGGTTACATTGATCGTCAGCAGGATGAAATCGCCCGTTTGCGCGCCAGCGAAGACACCAAACTGCCTGTGGATATCGATTACACCAATATTTCCGGTCTCTCCAAGGAGATCCAGAGCAAGCTGGGCGCGACTCGCCCCGAGACGCTCGGCCAGGCTTCGCGGATCCCGGGTGTGACCCCGGCAGCCATTTCGCTGTTGATGATTCATTTGAAAAAACGCGGCGCGGGCCGTCAGTTGGAGCAAAGCGCTTGAGTTCTAAGGTCACTTCGCAGCACGCCGAAGAGTTATCCACAGGAGCCCGCGCGCTCGGTATCGAGCTCACGCAAGCCCAGCATGAGTTGCTGCTGGGTTATCTGGCCCTGTTGATTAAATGGAACCAGGCCTACAACCTCACCGCTGTGCGCGATCCGGATGAAATGGTCTCGCGTCACTTGCTCGATAGTCTGAGCGTGATGTCGTTCATCGAAAACGGCCGCTGGCTCGACGTCGGCAGTGGCGGCGGCATGCCGGGGATTCCGTTGGCGATCCTGTTTCCGGATTCGCAGGTGACCTGCCTGGACAGCAACGGCAAGAAAACCCGCTTCCTGACACAGGTCAAACTCGAACTCAAACTGGATAACCTGCAAGTTATCCACAGTCGTGTAGAGGCGTTCCAGCCTGCGCAGCCATTTAACGGGATCATTTCCCGGGCGTTCAGCAGCATGGAGAATTTCAGTAACTGGACTCGTCACCTGGGCGATGCTGATACACGCTGGCTGGCAATGAAGGGCGTTCATCCGGCCGATGAGCTGGTAGCATTGCCGGCAGACTTCAAACTCGATAGCGAACACGCCCTGGCCGTACCCGGTTGCCAAGGCCAACGCCATCTGCTGATACTGCGCCGCACGGCATGATTGGGAACACAAGCAAGAATGGCTAAGGTATTCGCGATAGCGAACCAGAAGGGTGGTGTGGGCAAGACCACCACCTGTATCAACCTCGCAGCATCGCTGGTCGCGACCAAGCGCCGGGTGCTGCTGATCGATCTCGATCCACAGGGCAACGCCACCATGGGTAGCGGTGTGGATAAACACGGCCTGGAAAATTCGGTCTACGACCTGCTGATCGGTGAATGCGATCTGAGCCAGGCCATGCATTTTTCCGAGCATGGCGGTTATCAACTGCTGCCGGCCAACCGCGATCTGACGGCGGCCGAAGTGGTGCTGCTGGAAATGCAGATGAAGGAAAGCCGTCTGCGTAGCGCGCTGGCGCCGATCCGCGACAACTACGATTACATTTTGATCGACTGCCCGCCGTCGCTGTCGATGCTCACGCTGAACGCGCTGGTCGCCTCCGACGGGGTAATTATCCCCATGCAGTGCGAGTATTTCGCGCTCGAAGGCTTGAGCGACCTTGTGGATAACATCAAGCGCATCGCTGAACTGCTGAATCCGAACCTGAAAGTCGAAGGTCTGTTGCGGACCATGTACGACCCGCGCCTGAGCCTGATGAACGATGTGTCGGCGCAGCTCAAGGAACACTTCGGCGAGCAGCTTTACGACACGGTGATTCCGCGCAACATCCGTCTGGCCGAAGCGCCAAGCTACGGCATGCCGGCACTGGCCTACGACAAGCAGTCGCGCGGCGCGCTGGCCTATCTGGCCCTCGCGGGCGAGATGGTTCGCCGTCAGCGCAAAAATTCACGCATCGCCGCTGCCCAGCCAACTTAAGGAATCCCCATGGCCGTCAAGAAACGAGGTCTCGGACGTGGACTGGATGCACTGCTGAGCGGTCCGACAGTCAGCGCCCTGGAAGAACAGGCCGCGCAGGCTGATACCCGGGAATTGCAGCATTTGCCGCTGGACCTGCTTCAGCGCGGCAAATACCAGCCGCGCCGGGACATGGATCCGCAGGCGCTGGAAGAACTGGCGTCTTCGATCAAAGCCCAAGGCGTGATGCAACCGATCGTGGTGCGTCCGATTGGTGGTGGCCGCTTCGAAATCATCGCTGGTGAGCGTCGCTGGCGCGCCAGTCAACAGGCTGGCCAGGAAACCATCCCGGCCATGGTCCGCGAT
Source organism: Pseudomonas sp. Z003-0.4C(8344-21) (assembly GCF_900104975.1). NCBI lineage: Bacteria > Pseudomonadati > Pseudomonadota > Gammaproteobacteria > Pseudomonadales > Pseudomonadaceae > Pseudomonas > Pseudomonas sp. Z003-0.4C(8344-21). Next base: position 255,531 of record NZ_LT629756.1, read on the forward strand.
GTGCCTGATGAAACCGCAATCGCCATCGCGCTGATCGAGAACATCCAGCGCGAAGACTTGAGTCCGATCGAAGAGGCCGTGGCCTTGCAACGGCTGCAGCAGGAATTTCAGCTGACCCAGCAGCAGGTGGCCGAGGCTGTGGGTAAGTCTCGCGTGACTGTGGCTAACCTGTTACGACTTATTGCATTGCCTGAAGTCATCAAGACCATGCTGTCTCATGGCGATCTGGAAATGGGTCATGCCCGTGCATTACTCGGTCTGCCGGACAATCAGCAGGTCGAAGGGGCGCGACATGTTGTCGCACGAGGGCTGACCGTGCGCCAAACTGAGGCACTGGTTCGCCAGTGGTTGAGTGGCAAACCCGAGCCTGTCGAAGCCGCCAAACCCGATCCGGACATCGCTCGCCTCGAACAGCGGCTGGCCGAGCGCCTAGGCTCTGCGGTGCAGATTCGCCACGGGAAGAAGGGCAAGGGCCAATTGGTGATTGGTTACAACTCGCTCGATGAGCTTCAAGGTGTGCTCGCACACATCCGCTGAAACATTTCCTCATGTAGCGCGCAGTCGGAAATCACTACCTGACAGTTGAATAGGGGCAGAACCGCCCCTATACTCTGCGCGCATTTTGTCGGCACAAATTATGCCAAGTTAGTGAATTCTGGCAGCCGACCTTTGGAGAGCAAACGTGATGGAAACCCGCAAGCCAAACCGCCTGCCGTTCCATCGCCTGGCGGTTTTTCCGGTGCTGATGGCTCAATTTGTCGTTTTGCTGATTGCCGCGTTGGCGCTCTGGCAATGGCATGGAGTCGTTGCCGGATACTCGGGACTTTGCGGAGGCCTGATAGCCTTGCTGCCCAATGTTTATTTCGCTCACAGGGCATTTCGGTTTTCCGGCGCCCGAGCAGCCCAGTCCATCGTCCGGTCTTTTTATGCCGGCGAGGCAGGCAAACTGATTTTGACGGCAGTGCTGTTTGCACTGGTGTTCGCAGGTGTGAAGCCACTGGCGCCGATCGCAGTATTCGGCGTGTTCGTGCTGACGCAGTCGGTCAGCTGGTTCGCTCCCCTGCTGATGAGAACAAGACTTTCGAGACCTTAGGGCGTTTGAGGCAACCATGGCAGAAACAACCGCTTCGGGCTATATCCAGCACCACTTGCAGAACCTGACCTTCGGTCAGCTACCCAACGGCGGCTGGGGCTTTGCCCACACCGCAGCAGAGGCCAAGGAAATGGGCTTCTGGGCTTTCCACGTCGATACCCTCGGCTGGTCGGTCGCGCTGGGTCTGATCTTCGTTCTTCTTTTCCGCATGGCGGCGAAGAAGGCAACGTCGGGTCAGCCGGGTGCTTTGCAGAACTTCGTTGAAGTATTGGTCGAATTCGTCGATGGCAGCGTGAAAGACAGCTTCCATGGTCGTAGCCCGGTGATCGCACCGCTGGCACTGACCATCTTCGTCTGGGTGTTCCTGATGAACGCCGTCGACCTGGTACCGGTCGACTGGATTCCTCAACTGGCCATCCTGATCTCCGGTGATGCGCACATCCCGTTCCGCGCCGTGTCGACTACCGACCCGAACGCGACCCTGGGCATGGCGTTCTCGGTGTTCGCGCTGATCATTTTCTACAGCATCAAGGTCAAGGGCATCGGCGGCTTCATCGGCGAACTGACCCTGCACCCGTTCGGCAGCAAGAACATCTTCGTTCAAGCCCTGCTGATCCCGGTGAACTTCCTGCTGGAATTCGTGACCCTGATTGCCAAGCCGATCTCTCTGGCTCTGCGTCTGTTCGGCAACATGTATGCCGGCGAGCTGGTGTTCATTCTGATCGCTGTGATGTTCGGCAGCGGCCTGCTCTGGCTGAGCGGCCTGGGCGTTGTTCTGCAGTGGGCGTGGGCTGTGTTCCACATCCTGATCATCACGCTGCAGGCGTTCATCTTCATGATGCTGACCATCGTCTACCTGTCGATGGCGCACGAAGAAAACCATTAAGGCCAGTCTCGACTAGTCTGATGTCCCTCCCGGTCAAACGGGAGGGGGCTCTTCACAGGGCACCTGAAACGATTTGTTTTACCGCTTTAATCTAAAAAACCTAAACCATACGACGTAAAAGTCGGGAGGAAAGATGGAAACTGTAGTTGGTCTAACCGCTATCGCTGTTGCACTGTTGATCGGCCTGGGCGCACTGGGTACCGCAATTGGTTTCGGCCTGTTGGGCGGCAAGTTCCTGGAAGGCGCAGCGCGTCAGCCAGAAATGGTTCCAATGCTGCAAGTTAAGATGTTCATCGTTGCCGGTCTGCTCGACGCCGTAACCATGATCGGTGTTGGTATCGCTCTGTTCTTCACCTTTGCGAACCCGTTCGTTGGTCAGATCGCTGGCTGATTACCCGGATTCTTCCGAGTAATCTGGTGTGATGGACAACGTAACTGCGAGGTGTTGGCGTGAACATTAATGCGACCCTGATTGGCCAGTCCGTTGCGTTCCTGATTTTTGTACTGTTCTGCATGAAGTATGTATGGCCTCCGGTCATCGCTGCTCTGCACGAACGTCAAAAGAAGATCGCTGATGGTCTGGACGCTGCCAGCCGTGCAGCTCGCGACCTGGAGTTGGCCCAAGAAAAAGCGGGTCAGCAACTGCGCGAAGCGAAAGCTCAGGCAGCTGAAATCATCGAGCAAGCCAAGAAACGCGGTAACCAGATCGTCGAAGAGGCTGTTGAAAAAGCCCGTATCGACGCTGACCGTGTGAAGGTTCAGGCTCAAGCCGAGATCGAACAGGAACTGAACAGCGTCAAAGACAAGCTGCGTGCCCAAGTGGGCTTGCTGGCTGTTGGCGGCGCCGAGAAGATCCTGGGTGCCACAATCGATCAAAACGCGCACGCAGAGCTGGTTAACCAACTGGCTGCTGAAATCTAAGCGAGGGCGATCATGGCAGAACTGACCACGTTGGCCCGACCTTACGCTAAGGCGGCCTTCGAGCACGCTCAGGCCCACCAGCAACTGGCCAATTGGTCAGCCATGCTCGGCCTGGCAGCAGCGGTGTCGCAAGACGACACCCTGCAGCGCGTGCTCAAGGCCCCGCGACTGACGAGCGCAGAAAAGGCCGCCACGTTCATTGACGTGTGCGGCGACAAGTTTGATGAAAAGGCACGCAACTTCATCAACGTCGTTGCCGAAAACGACCGTCTCCTGCTTCTGCCGGAGATCGCCGCTCTGTTCGACCTGTACAAGGCCGAACAAGAGAAATCGGTAGACGTTGAAGTGACCAGTGCTTTCGCATTGAACCAAGAACAGCAAGACAAACTCGCCAAGGTTCTCAGTGCACGACTCAACCGGGAAGTGCGCCTGCAAGTTGCGGAGGACGCTGCCTTGATTGGTGGTGTCGTGATCCGCGCCGGCGACCTGGTTATCGATGGCTCGATTCGCGGCAAAATCGCGAAACTTGCCGAAGCATTGAAATCTTGAGTTTGAAGGGGCAGCAGAGCAATGCAGCAACTCAATCCTTCCGAAATAAGTGAAATTATCAAGGGCCGCATCGACAAGCTCGATGTGACCTCCCAAGCCCGTAACGAAGGCACTGTCGTCAGCGTATCTGACGGCATCGTGCGGATTCACGGTCTGGCCGACGTCATGTACGGCGAGATGATCGAGTTTCCGGGCGGCGTCTACGGTATGGCCCTCAACCTGGAGCAGGACTCCGTAGGTGCCGTGGTATTGGGCTCCTACCAGTCGCTGGCTGAAGGCATGAGCGCCAAGTGCACCGGCCGCATCCTCGAAGTTCCTGTTGGTAAGGAATTGCTGGGCCGCGTAGTCGATGCACTGGGTAACCCTGTTGACGGCAAAGGTCCACTGGGCAACACCGAGACCGACGCGGTCGAGAAAGTTGCTCCAGGCGTGATCTGGCGTAAGTCGGTAGACCAGCCTGTACAGACTGGCTACAAGGCTGTCGATGCCATGATCCCGGTCGGCCGTGGCCAGCGTGAGCTGATCATCGGTGACCGTCAGATCGGTAAAACCGCTCTGGCGATCGACGCGATCATCAACCAGAAAGACAGCGGCATTTTCTGCGTCTACGTAGCGATCGGTCAGAAGCAATCGACCATCGCCAACGTGGTTCGCAAGCTGGAAGAAAACGGCGCCCTGGCCAACACGATCATCGTGGCTGCCAGTGCTTCGGAATCTCCTGCGCTGCAGTTCCTGGCACCGTACTCCGGTTGCACCATGGGTGAATTCTTCCGCGACCGCGGTGAAGACGCGCTGATCGTTTATGACGATCTGTCCAAGCAGGCAGTGGCTTACCGCCAGATCTCCCTGCTGCTGCGCCGTCCACCAGGCCGTGAAGCTTACCCAGGCGACGTGTTCTATCTCCACTCCCGTCTGCTGGAGCGCGCATCCCGCGTTTCGGAAGAATACGTAGAGAAGTTCACCAACGGCGCAGTGACCGGCAAAACCGGTTCCCTGACCGCACTGCCGATCATCGAAACCCAGGCTGGCGACGTTTCCGCGTTCGTTCCGACCAACGTGATTTCCATCACCGACGGTCAGATCTTCCTGGAATCGGCCATGTTCAACTCGGGCATCCGCCCTGCAGTGAACGCCGGTGTTTCGGTATCCCGTGTGGGTGGTGCCGCTCAGACCAAGATCATCAAGAAGCTCTCCGGTGGTATCCGTACCGCTCTGGCTCAGTACCGTGAACTGGCGGCATTCGCCCAGTTCGCTTCTGACCTGGACGAAGCGACCCGCAAGCAACTTGAGCATGGTCAGCGCGTTACCGAGCTGATGAAGCAGAAGCAATACGCACCAATGTCGATCGCTGACATGGCGCTGTCGCTGTATGCCGCTGAGCGTGGGTTCCTGACTGACATTGAAATCGCCAAGGTCGGCAGCTTCGAACAAGCGCTGATTGCTTTCTTCAACCGCGATCACGCCGATTTGATGGCGAAGATCAACGTTAAAGGTGACTTCAATGACGAAATCGACGCTGGCATGAAAGCCGGTATCGAGAAGTTCAAGGCCACCCAAACCTGGTAAGCCGCAGCGGGAGCCGCGAGGCTCCCGCTTGCTAACCTGATAGGTGTTACATGGCAGGCGCAAAAGAGATTCGCAGTAAGATTGCGAGCATCAAAAGCACGCAAAAGATTACCAGCGCCATGGAAAAAGTGGCGGTCAGCAAAATGCGCAAGGCACAAATGCGCATGGCTGCTAGCCGTCCTTATGCGGAGCGTATCCGCCAGGTAATTGGGCATCTGGCCAACGCCAACCCGGAATACCGCCACCCGTTCATGATCGACCGCGAAATCAAGCGCGTCGGTTATGTCGTCGTGAGCAGTGACCGTGGTCTGTGCGGCGGCTTGAACACCAACCTGTTCAAGGCCCTGGTCAAGGACATGGCGGTAAACCGCGAAAACGGCGTCGAGATCGATCTGTGTGTCGTTGGTAGCAAGGGTGCGGCCTTTTTCCGCAACTTCGGCGGTAACGTCGTTGCAGCTATCAGCCACCTGGGTGAAGAGCCGTCGATCAATGATCTGATCGGCAGCGTCAAGGTGATGCTGGATGCCTACCTGGACGGCCGTATTGACCGCCTGTCCGTGGTGTCCAACAAGTTCATCAACACCATGACGCAACAGCCTACCGTGGAGCAGTTGATTCCACTTGTGGCCACCCCGGATCAGGATCTCAAGCACCACTGGGACTATCTCTACGAACCGGATGCCAAAGAGCTGCTTGACGGCTTGATGGTCCGTTACGTCGAGTCGCAGGTCTACCAGGCGGTGGTCGAGAACAACGCGGCTGAACAGGCTGCGCGGATGATCGCGATGAAGAACGCTACCGACAACGCCGGTGATTTGATCAGCGATTTGCAGCTGATCTACAACAAGGCGCGTCAGGCTGCGATCACCCAAGAGATCTCGGAAATCGTCGGCGGCGCTGCCGCGGTTTAACGGTTCAAATATTCAGAGGATCCAGCTATGAGTAGCGGACGTATCGTTCAAATCATCGGCGCCGTTATCGACGTGGAATTTCCACGCGACAGCGTACCGAGCATCTACAACGCGCTGACTGTACAAAGCGCGGCCGCAACCACTCTGGAAGTTCAGCAGCAGCTGGGCGACGGCGTGGTTCGTACCATTGCGATGGGTTCCACCGAGGGCTTGAAGCGCGGTCTGGAAGTCAGCGACTCTGGCGCAGCCATCTCCGTACCGGTCGGTAAAGCGACCCTGGGCCGGATCATGGACGTCCTCGGCAACCCGATCGACGAAGCTGGCCCGATCGACACCGAAGAGCGCTGGGGCATTCACCGTCCTGCACCTTCGTTCGCCGAGCAAGCGGGCGGCAACGACCTGCTGGAAACCGGCATCAAGGTTATCGACCTGGTTTGCCCGTTCGCCAAGGGCGGTAAAGTCGGTCTGTTCGGTGGTGCCGGTGTAGGCAAAACCGTAAACATGATGGAACTGATCCGTAACATCGCCATCGAGCACAGCGGTTATTCCGTGTTCGCCGGTGTGGGTGAGCGTACTCGTGAGGGTAACGACTTCTACCACGAGATGAAGGACTCCAACGTTCTGGACAAAGTGGCACTGGTTTACGGTCAGATGAACGAGCCGCCGGGAAACCGTCTGCGCGTAGCCCTGACCGGCCTGACCATGGCCGAGAAGTTCCGTGACGAAGGTAACGACGTTCTGCTGTTCGTCGACAACATCTATCGTTACACCCTGGCCGGTACTGAAGTATCCGCACTGCTGGGCCGTATGCCTTCGGCAGTAGGTTACCAGCCGACCCTGGCTGAAGAGATGGGCGTTCTGCAGGAACGTATCACTTCGACCAAGGAAGGTTCGATCACTTCGATCCAGGCGGTATACGTACCGGCGGATGACTTGACCGACCCGTCGCCAGCGACCACCTTCGCCCACCTGGACGCCACCGTCGTTCTGTCCCGTGACATCGCTTCCCTGGGTATCTACCCGGCGGTAGATCCACTGGATTCGACCTCGCGCCAGCTGGACCCGAACGTGATCGGTCAGGACCACTACGACACCGCTCGCGGCGTTCAGTACGTTCTGCAACGTTACAAAGAGCTGAAGGACATCATCGCGATCCTGGGTATGGACGAGCTTTCGGAAGCCGACAAGCAGTTGGTTAACCGTGCTCGTAAGATCCAGCGCTTCTTGTCGCAGCCGTTCTTCGTGGCTGAAGTCTTCACCGGTGCTTCGGGTAAATACGTTTCCCTGAAAGACACCATTGCTGGCTTCAAAGGCATCCTCAACGGTGACTACGACCACCTGCCAGAACAAGCGTTCTACATGGTTGGCGGCATCGAAGAAGCGATCGAGAAAGCCAAGAAACTGTAATCCCGGCGCCCGGCAACGGGCGCTAATTTAGGTTGAGGCAATCAGATGGCTATGACAGTCCATTGCGATATCGTCAGCGCGGAAGGGGAAATCTTTTCCGGCCTGGTCGAGATGGTGATTGCGCACGGTGCACTGGGTGATCTTGGTATCGCTCTGGGTCACGCGCCGCTGATCACTAATCTCAAGCCGGGTCCGATCCGCCTGATCAAGCAAGGCGGGGAAGCCGAGGTGTTCTACATCTCCGGTGGTTTCCTCGAGGTTCAGCCGAACATGGTCAAGGTGCTTGCCGATACTGTGCAACGTGCCGCCGACCTGGATGAAGCTCAGGCTCAGGCAGCTCTCAAGGCTGCCGAGAATGCCCTGAACGAAAAAGGCGCGGACTTCGATTACGGCGCCGCTGCCACACGTCTGGCCGAGGCTGCAGCTCAACTGCGCACCGTCCAGCAGATCCGCAAGAAGTTTGGCGGTTAATCCGTCAGCCGCTTGTTGTGCGATTGATAAAAAAGGGTAGCCTCGGCTACCCTTTTTTCTTTTCCGAATTCCCGTAAACCGGTCGCAGTCGCTGACCACCCAGGATTGGTAGCCAGTCATGTCTCTTGAAATCGTTATCCTCGCGGCCGGCCAAGGCACCCGCATGCGTTCTGCCTTGCCGAAGGTGCTGCACCCGATTGCCGGCGACTCCATGCTGGGTCATGTTATCCACAGCGCCCGTCAACTGGACCCGCAACGTATTCATGTGGTGATCGGTCACGGCGCCGATGTGGTGCGTGAGCGCCTGGCGGCCGACGATCTGAATTTCGTCCTCCAGGACAAACAACTCGGTACCGGCCACGCCACGGCGCAAGCGGTGCCGTTCATTACTGCCGACACCGTGTTGATCCTTTACGGCGACGTGCCGTTGATCGAAGTCGAAACCTTGCAGCGTTTGCTCAAGCACGTTGTGCCTGGTCAGATGGGCTTGCTCACCGTCGAACTCGACGACCCAACCGGTTATGGCCGCATCGTGCGTGATGCCGACGGCAAGGTGGCCGCCATTGTTGAACACAAAGATGCCAGCGAAGCCCAACGCGCGATAACCGAAGGCAACACCGGCATTCTCGCCGTGCCGGCCAATCGCCTCGCGGACTGGATGAGCCGCCTGTCGAACAACAACGCCCAAGGCGAGTACTACCTGACCGACGTGATCGAAATGGCGGTCAGCGATGGTCTGGTGGTAGCCACCGAACAACCACATGACCCGATAGAAGTGCAGGGCGCCAACGATCGCAAGCAACTGTCCGAACTCGAGCGTCATTACCAGATGCGCGCCGGTCGTCGTTTGATGGCACAAGGCGTGACCCTGCGTGATCCGGCACGTTTTGATGTGCGTGGTGAAGTCACTGTCGGTCGAGACGTCTTGATCGATATCAACGTGATCCTCGAAGGCAATGTGGTGATCGAAGACGATGTTGTCATTGGCCCGAATTGCGTGATCAAGGACAGCACCCTGCGCAAAGGCGTGGTGATCAAAGCCAACAGCCATATCGAAGGTGCGATTCTCGGCGAAGGCAGCGATGCCGGACCGTTCGCGCGTCTGCGTCCTGGCACCGTGCTTGAAGCGCGCGCGCATGTGGGTAACTTCGTCGAGTTGAAAAACGCCCACATGGGCGAGGGCGCGAAGGCGGGTCATCTGACCTATCTGGGCGATGCCGAAATCGGTGCGCGCACCAACATCGGCGCCGGCACCATCACCTGCAACTACGATGGCGCCAACAAGTGGAAAACCGTGTTGGGTGCGGATGTGTTCATCGGCTCAAACAATTCGCTGGTTGCGCCTGTGGATATCTCCAGCGGTGCAACCACGGCAGCCGGTTCGACGATCACGCAAAATGTGGATAACGCGCAGCTGGCTGTCGGTCGGGCGCGGCAGAAAAATATCGATGGCTGGAAGCGGCCAGTAAAAATCGAAAAATCCTGAGTTATCCACAGTTCTCAGGTAGCCCGCTCGTGAAAGCGTTTGATCAGGTGTACTCACTAGCCTGAGAGACCCATTCGCGAGCAGGCTCGCTCCCACACGTCTTTTTCTGAATTTTTCTCGCAACGGCTTGACGGCATTGTTTCGATAGGTTTTGATTGCTTACGTTATCTTTCGAATCGAAACATAAGCCGCCATGTCGAAACGCAATACGCCCCAGCGCCGCCACAACATCCTCGCCTTGCTCACCGAGCGGGGCGAAGTCAGTGTGGATGAACTGGCCAAGCGCTTCGAAACCTCCGAAGTTACGATCCGCAAGGATCTGGCCGCGCTCGAAAGTCATGGTTTATTGCTGCGCCGTTACGGCGGAGCAATCACCATGCCTCAGGAACTGGTCGCGGAAACCGCGCAAAGTGTCTCCAGATACAAGCAGGCGATTGCTCGCGCCGCGGTTCAGCGCATCCGCGAACACGCGCGGATCATCATCGACAGCGGCAGCACCACCGCCGCAATGATTCCTGAACTCGGCCAGCAGCCGGGTCTGGTGGTGATGACCAACTCCCTGCACGTCGCCAATGCCTTGAGCGAGCTTGAACACGAGCCCGTGCTGCTGATGACCGGCGGCACCTGGGATCCGCATTCGGAATCCTTTCAGGGGCAGGTCGCCGAGCAGGTACTGCGCTCCTACGATTTTGATCAGTTGTTCATTGGCGCCGATGGCATTGATCTGGTGCGCGGGACGACCACCTTCAACGAACTGCTCGGTCTGAGCCGGGTAATGGCTGAGGTGGCGCGCGAAGTCATCGTCATGGTCGAGGCCGACAAGATCGGCCGCAAGATCCCCAACCTGGAGCTGCCGTGGAGCAGCGTCCATACCCTAATTACCGACGATCGCCTGCCCGATGAGGCCCGCGATCACCTTCAGGCCCGCGGTATCACCGTGATTAGCGCGGCTGTCAGTCAGGAGAAATAAACATGTGTGGAATTGTCGGCGCAGTGGCAGAACGTAATATCACCGCGATCCTGCTCGAAGGACTCAAGCGCCTTGAATACCGCGGCTATGACAGCGCCGGTGTGGCGGTGTACACCAACGACGCAACGCTTGCGCGCATGCGCCGGCCGGGCAAGGTCAGCGAGCTCGAAGCGGCGCTGACCGAGCATCCTCTGGCCGGTCGTCTGGGCATCGCTCACACGCGCTGGGCAACCCACGGCGCACCTTGCGAACGTAATGCTCACCCGCATTTTTCCGGTGACATTGCGGTGGTGCACAACGGCATCATCGAAAACCACGAAGCGCTGCGTGAACAACTGAAGGCGCTCGGTTACGTCTTCACTTCCGACACTGACACCGAAGTCATCGCCCACCTGCTTACCGAAAAGCTCAAGCAGCAGCCAGACCTGACCGTTGCGCTCAAAGCCACCGTCAAGGAACTGCACGGCGCTTATGGTCTGGCCGTGATCAATGCGCAACAACCGGATCGTCTGGTCGCTGCGCGCAGTGGCAGTCCATTGGTGGTTGGCCTGGGTCTGGGGGAAAACTTCCTCGCTTCCGATCAACTGGCGCTGCGCCAGGTCACCGACCGCTTCATGTACCTGGAAGAAGGCGATATCGCCGAAATTCAACGCGACAGCGTGCAGATCTGGGACGTCGACGGTAACGCCGTCGAGCGTCAGACCGTGCAGTACACCGACGGTGCCGAAGCCGCCGACAAAGGCGAGTTCCGCCACTACATGCTCAAGGAAATTCACGAGCAGCCAGCAGTGGTGCAGCGCACCCTCGAAGGCCGCCTGAGCAATGATCAGGTACTGGTGCAAGCGTTCGGGCCGCATGCCGCCGAGCTGTTTGCCAAGGTGCGCAATGTGCAGATCGTCGCCTGCGGCACCAGTTATCACGCCGGCATGGTTGCGCGCTACTGGCTGGAAGAACTGGCCGGCATCCCGTGCCAGGTCGAAGTCGCCAGCGAATTCCGCTACCGCAAGGTGGTGGTGCAGCCGGATACGCTGTTCGTGACCATCTCGCAATCGGGCGAAACCGCCGACACCCTGGCCGCACTGCGCAACGCCAAAGAACTGGGCTTCCTCGCCAGCCTGGCGATCTGCAACGTCGGCATCAGCTCGCTGGTGCGCGAATCCGACCTGACCCTGCTGACCCAGGCCGGCCGCGAAATCGGCGTCGCGTCGACCAAAGCCTTCACCACGCAACTGGTCGGCCTGCTGCTGCTGACCCTGTCGCTGGGCCAGGTTCGCGGGACGTTGGCCAAAGGCGTTGAAGCCACGCTGGTGGAAGAGTTGCGTCGCTTGCCAACCCGCCTGGGCGAAGCCTTGGCGATGGACAGCACCGTGGAAAAAATCGCCGAGCTGTTCGCCGAAAAGAACCACACCCTGTTCCTCGGTCGCGGTGCGCAATTCCCGGTGGCGATGGAAGGCGCCTTGAAACTCAAGGAAATCTCCTACATCCACGCCGAAGCCTACCCGGCCGGCGAGCTCAAACACGGCCCGCTGGCGCTGGTGGATAACGACATGCCGGTGGTCACCGTTGCGCCGAACAACGAACTGCTGGAAAAGCTCAAATCCAACCTGCAGGAAGTCCGCGCCCGTGGCGGCGAACTGGTCGTCTTCGCCGATGAGAAGGCCGGGATGACCAATGGCGAAGGCACCCACGTTGTGCAAATGCCGCACATCCACGACATCCTCTCGCCGATCCTTTACACGATTCCGCTGCAGTTGCTGTCGTACTACGTTGCGGTGCTCAAGGGCACGGATGTGGATCAGCCGCGCAATCTGGCGAAGTCGGTGACGGTGGAATAAGTTATCCACCGCTAAAAAACAGATTTCCCAGCAACGCCAAAGCCCCTGATTTCAGGGGCTTTTTCTATTTAACGGCGTCCACCGGATGACCGAATAGGCGTTGCGCGATTATCGATGGCGAAGAGCGGGTTGTGGTGAGCCCGGCTCACCACAACCACCGACAATAAATCTCTCGCACTTGGGCAGGTGGCAAAGATACTCCGTTAGACCACCGCGCCAGCCGCGGCGGGTTCACCGTCGACCACTACGTTGTACGGTGCCTGTTCGCGATCACGCAGACCGTAATCGCGAATCACCGATGTCACGCGCACGCGGTAGTCATCGAAGATTTTGTCGCGTCCGGCGCGCTGTGCCGACAGGTGGGCTGTCACGTTGCGCCACTGCACCACGGCCTCCTCATCGCGCCAGGTGGTGACCGACATCACCTTCTTGGGGTTGAGCGTGCTTTGAAAGCACTCGACGGAGATAAACCCCTCCATGGGTTCAAGCAGCGGGGTCAGCTTGTTGACCAGGTCAACATAGGTCTCGCCCTGGCCTGGCAGTGCCTGTAACTCAAACAAAACGACGATCATTTTTGATTCCTCATCCTTGATATTTTTCAGGTGGTTTACACGGTGCAAATGCGCTGGGCAGGTGCCCGATCGCTATCAGTGTTTTATCGGGGTGCCCAGGTTGTTCAGCCAGGCCCGCATGACGTGGCTCGCGGCGCGGGTCAGGCGGTCGCCGAGGTGAAGGGCCTCGCTGCGCAACGCAACAGGGTCGATGCCGGCTTGTGCCAGCTCGCTGGCATGGCCAACCAGCCATTGCTCGATGTTGGCGGTATCGGCTTCGAGGTGAAACTGCAGGCCGAGAATCGTGTTGCCCACGGCGAACGCCTGATGAGCACCCACCGGCGTACTGGCCAGCAGCACAGCACCTTCCGGCACATCGAACTGGTCGCCGTGCCAGTGCAGCACGGGGGTGTCCATCAGTGCGGCGAGCGGCGAGTCTTGACCGGCCGCGGTCAGGGTCAACGGTGAAAAACCGATCTCCTTGACCTCCATCGGGTAGACGTCGGCCTGCATGGCCCGGGCGATCAATTGCGCACCGAGGCAGATGCCCAGCAGGGGATTGCCGGACGCAACGCGCTGGCGCACCAGTTTCAATTCGTCGTGCAAAAACGGATACAGCTGCTCGTCATAGGCTCCAATCGGGCCGCCGAGTACGATCAACAAGTCGGCCTGCAGCACCGGCTCGCTGTAGATGGCGTCGACCGTGGGGTCGAGGTAAATCAGCGTATAGCCTGCTTCGGCGAGAACGGTATCCAGGGTGCCAACGTCTTCGAAGTGAATGTGGCGCAATGCAATGGCAGTTTTCATGGAAAAAACCAGTTGTTGAAGTAAGGACGGTACGTGTTCATACCGTGGTGGAGAGGTCGACCTTGATCGTCCCGGATTGCGGGAAGGTGCAGCAGGCGAGGGCGTAGCCGTCGTCCTTGTCCTTGTCCGTCAGGCAAAAGTCGGGTTCAAGGGTGTAGTGACCCTCCGATACTTTCAGCCGGCAGTGACCGCAGATGCCGGCGCGGCAAAGGCTGCGTACCTCGATGCCACCGGTTTCGAGCATCTCCAGCAAACTCTTGCCGGCGGCCGGCTCCAGCACCTGGTCGTTGTGGTTCAAGTGCAGGCGCAACGTCGCGTCGGCTTGAGCCTGCGGCTGAGCGGCGGAGGCCGGCGCGGCCGGTGCCGTGAATGACTCGATGAGCAAGCGGCTCGCGGGGAACATGGCCAGGGTGTGCTCGCGCATGCCCTGGGCGAAGCCATGGCTGCCGCAGATCACCACGCGGTCGGGGTTACCCAGCCGACTCAGGTCCTGGACCTCGGGGCGACCGGCGATGAAGTGTCCGTTGTTGTTAACCGCTTCGCGGGTTACGAACACCCGCAAGGAGAACCACGATGTGGTCAGCTCAAGCTCCAGCAACTCCTGTAGAAACGAAATCTCGGCGATGGACGGCACACACAGCAGCAGGCTCACATCGGGCACCGCCAGTCCACGCTGCGCGCGCTCGGCCAGACCCCGCAGCAATGCAATCGGCAAGGTGATGCCGATGCCGCCGGCGAGCATGCCGACCTGGCGGCAACCCAGAACCGACTCCAGCGAAATATCACCTGCGACAAACTGCATCGCGGTGGTTGAGCCGGCTTGCAGCGTAGCGTGCAACTGGTCCGAAACCCCGCCATGGCCTTCACGCTTGACCGCAATGTCGAACCGGTCAACGCCATGCTTGCGCGTGATCGAATACAACCGTTGGTGATAGATGCCCGCCATGTCCGCGGCGTGCAGGGCCACGTGTCTGCCTGCCTCCAGGCTGTCGAGGAATTCGACGGGGGCGTCCACCGCGCGCAGGGTGAAGACTTTTACGTTGGCCGTTTCAGTGCTTACGTGTTCGCACAGGGCCGTGAAGGATGCCATGCCGTTCATGCGCGGGCCTTCTCGCCTAGGGTTTCAATGGCATGCTCGGCACTGCTGAGGCCGTTGCCGGTCAAGCCGATCCGGTCTATCAGGGCTTCGAGCGAGTCGGTGTAGACACTGATTTCGTTGTTATCGCCCACGTCACGCACGATCTCGCCGGCGTGGGGGAAATCCAGCATCGAAAACACGGTGGACCAGGCGCCCATTTCGTTATTGGCGAACATCTGCACCGTGCGCAGGATGATCGCGCGCAGGTACTCGCGTTCCTTGCGGCTCAGGCCATTGACGATGTCGGAAGCGACGAAGCTGAAGACGCTGGAATGGCTCCACTCGTCCATGGCGTGGGTACGCGTGACCTCATGGCACACCGCCTGAATGCTGGCGTCCTCGGCCATGGTTTTGAGGTAGTCGGTGATCAGCGTTTCGCTGGCACACGCGACGCCGAAACGGGTCAGGCGTCGCTCCCATTCGGCAGTGCAGTTGGCCAGGAGCGCCTCGCGCCAGGTCACCAGGTTGAACGCGCTGAAGTCCAGCGGGGTGAGTTTGCGCATGTCATAGATATAGTTGCAGGCCATGATGGACATGCGCGTGTGCAGGGCTTCGTCGAGCAGTGCCTGAGACATCACGTCTTGCAGCAGGGCGCGGTTGTTGCTCGGCGGCGGGGTCTTGATAATGTCCTCGCAGGCCGGCACGACCACATTGCATTCGATGTAGATGGTCTTGAGGTTGTAGATGCCCCACGCATACGACAGACATTTGGATTGCAGGTCCTGAGGGGCTTCGAGCCAGGCCTGGTGATGACGAAACGGTAACAGCGACAGACTGAAGTCGTGCTTGTCGGCATCGAAGGCGAGGCCCCAGTAGTTCGGTTGCGGGTTGTTGACGGCCGCGCGGGTTTTCCAGAGCGTGGAGAGTTTGGCCAGCATGTTTTTTACTACGTCATCGGTACCACAATTCAAACGTTCCATGTTTTAACTCCAAGGGAATCGGCTGTTGGTGTTGGGGTTTACCGTGCAGTCCTTGCAAAAATAACGAGTCCGCACAAGCGAGGGGTGCAGCGCAATAAATGCGGGACGGCGCCCTTCAAGTCTGCGGCAAAAACACCTGGCGGTTATTGATTCAGGTCACTTGAATGCCACTTGGAGGGCCGCCATTTTTCGGGTCCTGGCCATGGACCGCTCCTGTATCAGGGTCAGTACAACGGTCAGGCACATGAAGGCGGCGCTGGCCCAGAAAATGGCGTTGGGCTGATCTTGGTCAAGCAGCCAGCCGAACCCGACTGGCCCGATGGCGCCACCGATGTTGAAGCCGGTAGAGACGATGCCGAAGGTTTTGCCTTCGGCACCCTTCGGAGCAGCCGCCCGTACCAGCATGTCGCGGGACGGTGCGATCACCCCGGTCAGGAAGCCCGCAGCCCCCAGCACGATCAGCAGCGCGGGCTCGCTCAAGCGTGCGGTGGCGACCAGCAGCATCAGCACGGTGGCCAAGGCAAACGCGCTGGCTGCGACTACGCCATGGCGGCGAGTCCGGTCGGCCAAGGCTCCCCCTGCCAGCACGCCGAAAGCGCTGGCAAAGAGGAAGGCAGTCAACGCCGAGTTGGCCCAGGTCAAGGCCACGCCCTGGCCTTGCATCAGGGCGGCGACCGAGAACTTCTCGATCGCGCCGGTGCTCAGGTTCAGCAGCACGAACAACAGGGTCAGGCTGAGCACCATAGGCGAGAGCAGCGACAGGCGATTGGCGCCGCTGGGTGTCGGGTCTGCGGCGCGATACTCGCGAGTGACTCGGGCCAGTGCGGAGCCCGGGATCAACAACAGCGCCAGCACGAAAAAGCCCACCAGGGCGGCCGCCGCGAAGGCCATGGGCAGGTTGCTCGCCACCGCGATACTCAGCAAAAACACCGGGGCCACGGCCGCGCCAAGGAACCCGGCAAAGGTATGCACGGAGAACGCCTTACCGATGTGGGCGGGGTCAATGTGGCGCGACAGCAGGGCGTAGTCGGCCGGGTGATAAATGGCGTTGGCGACACCGGCCAGCGCCATGCCGATCAACAAACAGGTGTAGCCGGGCAGGAGCGCAATCAGCAGGAAACTGCTGCTGCCCAGTGCCAGCGCGACGCACAGCAAGCGTCTGGCACCGTAGCGGTCCACGGCAAACCCCATGGGTGCCTGCACCAACGCCGTGACGATATTGAACAGGCTCAACGCCAGGCCCAGCTCCACATATTCCACGTTGAAAAAAGCCGGAAGCAGGGGGAATAGCGCCGCCAGCACCATGATGTGCAAATGACTGACAAAGTGTGCGGCGGCGACCTGAGGCAGCAACCCGATACGAATCGTCATGGCGAAACCCGTGTAGTGAGCATGGCAAATCCGGCGCAGAGCTTAATGAGGCGATGGTCTTGCGCGATAGTCCATTACCCATGAGGCCACCAGACCACTTTAAATGGCGGCGATTTCCTCACGGCTGCCCCCGCGCAGACGCGTGGCAAGGACTTTGGGTGCAGTGGTCTGCAACATCCGAGCGAACTGGTATGGTCGGCCGGCCCGTGGGCGGCTAGGGTAGTGCGGCGTGTTATCCGGGCGTTTACACAGGGAGTGACCATGCCGCATTTCGCTTATCAGGAGGGCCACGCGCTGCCAGGGGTCAGTGGCGTTGCGCTGCCCCAGGTGGACGGGGAGGTGTGGCGCGCCATTGACGCCGAGCGTCAGCGCCAGGTGCAGTCAATCGAACTGATCGCCGCTGAGAACGTGGTCAGTCGTGCGGTGCTCGAGGCCCAAGGGTCGGTGCTGACCAACAAATATGCCGAGGGCTACCCAGGGCGTCGCTATTACGCCAGTTGCTGTAATGTCGATGCCATTGAAGAGCTCGCCATCGAACGGGCCAGGCAGCTGTTCAGCTGTGCCTATGCCAACCTGCAACCTCATTCGGGCAGCCAGGCCAACCAGGCGGTGTTTCTGGCGCTGCTGGCGCCAGGAGACAAGATCCTCGGCCTGGACCTCAAGTCCGGTGGGCACCTGTCCCATGGCGCAGCGTTCAACTTGTCCGGGCGCTGGTTTCAGGCCCTCAGCTATGGCGTGCACCCGGTGACCCACAGGGTCGACATGGATCAGGTCGAGCAGATCGCCCGACAAGAACGTCCACGCCTGATCATCGCAGGGGCCTCGGCGTACTCGCGGGCGCTGGATTTCGCCCGGTTTCGCGCGATTGCCGACGAGGTGGGTGCGTACCTGATGGCCGACATTGCCCACGTTGCCGGGCTGGTCGCGGGTGGTGCGTATCCGTCTCCTGTGCCGTTCGCTCATGTCACCACCCTCAGTACCCATGCCACGTTGCGTGGCCCGCGTGGCGGGATGATCCTGAGCAATGAGCAGGCCATTGCGCAGAAGATCAATGCGGCGGTGTACCCCGGCCTGCAGGGCGCAGCACTGATGCATATCGTTGCAGCCAAGGCCGTGGCGCTGGGCGAGGCATTGCAGCCGGCCTTCGGCGCATATGCCCACGCTGTGGTTGCCAACGCCCAGGCCTTGTGCGGCCGATTGGCTGAAGGTGGGTTGTTGGTGGTGTCGGGAGGGACCGACTGTCACCTGGGGGTGATTGACCTGCGGCCGTGGGGCCTGGTGGGCAATATCGCCGAGCGTGCGCTGGAGGCGATCGGTATTACCGTGAACAAAAATGTCGTGCCCGGCGATGAGGTCAAGCCTACCGTGACGTCCGGGATTCGTCTCGGCAGTGCGGCGTGCACTTCGCGTGGCATGGGGGTCGATGAATTCAGAGAGATCGGCGACATGATTCTGGCCATGCTCGGTGGCGTACGCAGCGGTGCCCTCGACGGCCGAACTGAACGCTCGATTCGTGAAGGTATCAGCGACCTGACCAAGCGTTTCCGGCTGCCGTATTAACCGTCTGCGCTTTTTTGCAAAGGAATTCCGATGTCCGACATCATCCCCACCGGCCGCCTGGCGGCTGCCCGCAGCTTGTTCACCACCGCCAAGCCGCAACCCGTCATCACGGTTGAACATTCCAGGCTGCCCCGGCGCTCACGGATGGTCGTCCAGGCCCAGCAGCTGCTGATGAACTATGCGCTGGGCCATTAGATTTTCAGGGCATTGGCCAGACGCAACATGGCGGCTTCTATTTCATACGCGGTCAGGGAGGAGTAACCCAGCAGCCAGCCCTGTTGCTTCGGTTCGCCCGCGTACAAGCCGCTGAGGCCGGACAGTTGCACGCCGGCAGTGGCGGCCTGGCGGATGGTTTTTTCCTCGGACCATCCGGATTTCAGCACGCAGGGAATTTGCAACCCGCCCGGCGGCAGTTCGGCGGTAACCACGGTGCTCAAGTACTTGCCGATGGCGTCGTGCATGATCGAGCGGCGTCCGGCATACAGCTTGCGCATGGCCCGGACATGCGCGTTGTAATGGCCGTCCTCCATAAAGCGCGCCAGCGTCAGTTGCAGCGTTTGCGGAGTATGGCCGTCCATCATGCTGCGCGCATAGGCAAAGGGCTTCACCAGTTCGCAGGGCAGCACCATGTACCCCATACGCAGTCCGGGATAGAGGGTTTTGCTGAACGTGCCGATGTAGAGCGTGCGCTGGTACTTGTCCAGGCCTTGCACGCACGCCGTGGGTTGCCCGTCGTAATGGAACTCGCTGTCGTAGTCGTCCTCGATGATCCACTTGCCTTTTTGCGCCGCCCAATTGATCAACTCAAGACGCCGCTCCAGCGGCAATGTCGCGCCGGTGGGGTATTGGTGAGAGGGCGTGACATACACGCAATTGGCGCCGCTGCGGTCGGCGTACAACAGGTCGGTACGGATGCCCTGTTCATCGACGTCAATGGGCATCACCTTGGTTTCAGCGATCTGGAAGGCCTTGCGCGCCCCATAGTAGCCGGGGTTTTCCATCAGGATCGGCTTGCCGGCGTCCACCAGCAATTGCGCGCACAGATACAACGCCTGACGCGTACTGCTCAAGACCAGTATCTGGTCGGGGGAGCATTTGGCGCCGCGTTCGAGGTTCAAGTAGGTGGCGATCGCTTTGCGCAGGGGCTCAGCCCCTTGTGGATCGCCATGCAGCAGCACGCTTGCGCGATAGTCCTTCATGACCTGGCGTTGCAAACGCTCCCAGACATCCGTCGGGAAACTGCGGGTTTCCGGCAGGCCGGTGGCGAATGCCTTGATGACTTGCTGATCGCGCACGCCGCCGGTGTCGAAGATCATCCGCCCGCGTTGACTGAGTGCTGCGCCCGGTGCGGCGACGCTGCTCCTGATCTCCTGAGCCTTGAGGCGTCGGCGGCCAGCACCGCGCAATTCGACACCCACCGTGTCGCAGACGTAACTGCCGGCACCTTCTCGGCGCACGATAAACCCGTCCCGATGCAACTGCACATAGGCGTTCTCAACGGTATCGCGGGCGCAGCCCAGTGATTTGGACAGCACCCGCGTGGCGGGCAGTTTCAAGCCGGGGCCGAGGGCGCCGTCGAGAATCAGCGCACGCAATGCACGCTGGATCCGCTGATGCAGATCCAGCAGCTGAAACTCAGCGTCGTTGAGGCGCATCTTCAGCGTTTCCAGCTCGAAGGTCTTGGCCATGTGGTCTGCTCTCTTTCCATGAACTGGCAGGTAAAGGCAGGCCAGTTTATCCGTAGACTCTGGCCCTCGCTACTGCGCCTTTACCTCGATTGATGACGCGAAGGCGAGCGTTCTCGAACAGGAGTTACTCAACCATGGCCAGGTCATACAACTTCAGTGCAGGCCCCACCGCGGTGCCGTTGGACGTCCTCACTCAGGCGCACGAGGAGTTTTTCGATTTTGCCGGCACCGGCATGTCCGTGATGGAAATCAGCCATCGTTCGCAGGTGTTCATGGCGGTGGCCCGTGATGCCGAACAGGACCTGCGCGATATTCTCGGGGTGCCGCCCGCCTACAAAGTACTGTTCCTGCAAGGCGGCGCCTCGTTGCAGTTCGCTCAAGTGCCGATGAACCTGATGGGCGATAAAGGCACGGCGGATTACCTGCACACCGGCCTCTGGTCAGGCAAGGCGATCGAGGCCGCGCGGCGCTACTGCGAGGTGCGTGTGGTTGCCAGCGCCCATGCGTCCGGTTTCGACCATGTCCCCCCCGCCTCGGACTGGCGCCTTAACGCCGACGCCGCCTACCTGCACTACACCGAGAACGAGACGGTACACGGCGTGCAATTCATCGACACGCCTGCGAGCGACGCGCCGCTGGTGTGCGATGCCTGTTCAAGCCTGCTGTCCAAGCCGATCGACATCGCCAGGCACGGGCTGGTGTATGCCGCCGCGCAGAAAAACATGGGTATGGCCGGGTTGACGGTGGTCATCGTGGACCCGGCGTTGCTGGAGCGTTCCCACGCCTTTACCCCGGACATTCTCAACTACGCGCGCATCAGCGAAGCGCAGTCGATGCTCAATACCCCTGCGACCTTCCCCTGGTACCTCACAGGCCTGACGCTCAAGTGGATCAAGCGCAGTGGCGGTCTGCAGGCCCTGCATCAGCGCAATCAGGCCAAGGCGCGAATGCTGTACCGCGCCATCGATGAAAGTGAAGGGTTTTATCGCAACTCAGTGCAGGCGCCGTATCGCTCCATCAATAACGTGCCCTTGCGCTTGGCCGAAGTGGCGCTGGAGAAGATTTTTTTGCGGCAAGCGGAGCAGGCCGGCCTTAACGGCCTCAAGGGCCACGCCAGCGTCGGCGGCCTGCGCGCCAGCCTCTACAACGCCGTTTCAGTGCCGGCGGTCGAGGCGCTGTGCGATTTCATGAGCGCCTTTGCGCGTCAGCACGGCTGAGCCGACCACAAAAAGTGGTCTGGTCTGCTGCGTTAAAGCGTAGGGGTAAAACCCGCCATTCAATCGCTATAAATGACCGCTTACCAGCGGCCGGATGCAATCGTCCAGCAAGGAGCCAAGACCTATGTCATCTACTCAATCCCTCTCGTCCCTGCGTCTGCGGGACCTGCTGCACCCGGTGGTTGCCGGTTTGATTTCGGTGATCGTCAATTACGGCGGCACCTTCATCCTGGTGTTTCAGGCCGCCAAGGTCGCAGGGCTCAGCCCCGAGTTGACGGCTTCGTGGGTCTGGTCTGTGTCGATCGGCGTAGGGGTGACCGGGCTGTTCCTCAGTTGGATGAGCCGCGAGCCGATCATCACTGCCTGGTCGACCCCGGCGGCGGCATTTTTGATCGTCGCCCTGGCGACCACACCCTACGCCGAGGCCATTGGGGCGTACATGATTTCGGCTGCAGCGTTCGTGCTGCTGGGCGTATCCGGTTACTTTGAAAAAGCCGTTCGCCTGATCCCGCCGGGTGTAGCAGCGGGCTTGTTGGGCGGCATCTTGCTGCAGTTCGGCATCGGTGCGTTTGCCAGCATGAGCCTCGACCCGCTTTTGGTCGGGGTGTTGATCGGTGCCTACATCCTGTTCAAGCGTTTGAGTGCGCGCTACGCGGTGGTCGGCATTCTGGTGCTGGGGCTTGGCTTTCTGCTGATGCAGGGACGCGTGGATTTCACGGGGCTGACGCTGGAGTTTGCGACGCCGGTGTTCACCCGCCCGGAGTTCTCGGTCAATGCGTTGTTGAGCGTGGCGTTGCCGCTGTTTCTGATCACCCTCACCGGGCAGTACATGCCGGGCATGCTGGTGCTGCGCAGTGATGGCTTCAACACCAGTGCCAACCCGATCCTCAGCGTGACCGGGCTGGGTTCTCTGCTGATGGCGCCGTTCGGTTCCCATGCCTTCAACATCGCGGCCATCACCGCCGCCATCTGCACGGGCAAGGAAGCGTCGGAAGACCCGTCCAAGCGCTGGATCGCGGGCGTGGCTGCGGGCATCTTCTACATCCTGGTAGGGATCTTCGGCGTGACCCTGGCGGCGGTGTTCATGGCTTTCCCGGCGACCTTCATCACCACCCTGGCGGGGCTGGCCCTGTTGGGCACACTCGGCGCGAGCCTGGCCAATGCCATGGCGGACGTGAAATCGCGCGAAGCGTCGTTGATCACATTCCTCGCCTGCGCAGCCAATATCACCTTGCTGGGCATCGGTGGCGCGTTCTGGGGCCTGGTCATCGGCCTGGCCGCCTATGTCGTACTCAATGGGCAGTTGCCGCGTCGTGAAAAGTCTGCAGGCCCACAGGCCGAACCGGTTGCAGTGCCCACCAAGGGAGCGGCCAACTGATGCCTGCTCAAACCGAAGACCTCATCCTGCATGCGCGCCATGGTCGTTACCCACAGGCCGACAGTGTCGAAGACTTTCGCCGCAACCTGGCCGCCGTGCAGCAACGCATTGTCGAGGCGTGCCATCGGGTTGGGCGAGACCCCGCCGGTGTGCGCTTGCTGCCGGTCAGCAAAACCTTTGATGAAGCTCATCTGCGTCTGGCCTATGCCGCCGGTTGCCGCCTGTTGGGCGAGAACAAGGTGCAGGAAGCCCAGCGCAAGTGGGAAGCCATGACCGACCTGCAAGACCTGCAATGGTCGGTGATCGGCCACTTGCAGACCAACAAGGCCAAGCAGGTTGCACGCTTCGCCAGTGAGTTCCAGGCCCTGGACAGCCTGCGGGTGGCCGAGGCGCTGGACCGTCGCCTGCGCATTCTGGATCGGCAGATGGACGTGTTCGTCCAGGTCAATACTTCCGGCGAAGCCAGCAAGTACGGGCTGGCGCCCGATGACGTGGCGGCTTTCCTCGAGGCAATGCCAGCATTCCCGACGCTGCGGGTCCGCGGGTTGATGACGCTGGCGCTGTTCTCGGCCGACGCGCTGCGGGTACGCCCTTGCTTCGTCCGGCTGCGTGAATTGCGCGACCGATTGCTTCATTGCGCCCCTGACGGGGTGTCGCTGCAAGAGCTGTCGATGGGCATGTCGGGTGACTTTGAAGTCGCCATTGAAGAGGGCTCGACCGTGGTGCGCGTCGGGCAGGCGATCTTCGGTGCCCGAGCCATGCCGGATGCGTATTACTGGCCGACCGCTGATGCCCGCCCTTTCATTGAAGACACGTTGTTGTCGATCACACCCAGCCGTTGATCCCCCTCTACAGGAGGCCCGCAATGTCCGCTGCACCCGCTTACCTCATGCACACCTCAGCTCGCCAACCGGTTTCGTTCAGCCGAGGCCAGGGCGCCTCGTTGTGGGACACCGAGGGTGTTGAATATCTGGATGCCATCGCCGGTGTGGCGGTGACGAGCCTGGGCCATGCCAACCCCGAAATTGCCGCGGCCATCGCCGAACAGGCCTCGGTGTTACTGCACACGACCAACATGTTTCGCATCCCATGGCAGGAGCAATTGGGCGAACGACTGTGCCTGTTATCGGGCATGCAGCGGGCGTTTTTCTGCAACTCCGGAGCGGAGGCCAACGAGGCGGCGCTCAAACTGGCCCGCCTGCATGCCAACACTCGGCAGGTGGCCCAGCCGCAAGTATTGGTCATGGAAAACAGTTTTCACGGGCGCACCCTGGCCACTCTCGCCGCCACCGGCAACCCCGCCGTGCATCGCGGCTTCGAGCCGCTGATGTCGGGCTTTGTGCGGGTGCCTTTCGACAACATCGAGGCGATTCGCCAGGTCGCGGCGCAGTCTCCCGATATCGTCGCGGTGCTCGTCGAGCCGGTGCAGGGTGAGGGGGGTGTGCACGCCGCCTCTGCCGGCTACCTGCAGGCCCTGCGCCAAGTGTGTGACGAACACGACTGGCTGATGATGATCGATGAAGTGCAGACCGGGCTGGGCCGCACCGGTACCTGGTTTGGCTTTGAGCATGCGGACATCAAGCCGGACGTCATTACCCTGGCCAAAGCGCTGGGCAACGGTTTCCCCATCGGCGCATGCCTGGCGCGGGGCAAGGCCGCCCAGCTGTTTTCCCCCGGCCACCATGCGTCCACGTTCGGCGGTAACCCGCTGGCTTGCCGGGTCGGCTGCACAGTGCTCGACATCATGCAGCGCGATCACATACCGCAACGCGCCGCTGCCTCGGGCCGCCGCTTGTTGGCGGCCTTGAAGCTGGCGCTGGGCAACCATCCCGAGGTGGTGTCCGTTCGCGGCATCGGCTTGATGATCGGCATTGAGCTCAATGGCCCATGCGCCGAACTGGTCGGCCGGGCCCGTGAAGAACAACGTCTGCTGATCACCGTCACACGGGGCAACACCGTGCGCCTGTTACCGCCGCTGATCTGCGATGACGCACAGATCGACGACATCGCCGCGCGCATCACCCGCCTGCTGTCACCCGCCGCTTGAATTCTTTGACCAAGGACACTTTGCCCATGTACGACTCGACGCTGACCCTCAACGCTTTCGATCCTGAGCTGTATGAATCGATTCACAACGAAGAGCATCGCCAGGAAGACCATATCGAGCTGATCGCCTCGGAAAACTATGCCAGCCCGCTGGTCATGAAAACCCAGAGCACGGTACTCACCAACAAGTACGCCGAAGGCTACCCCGGCAAGCGCTATTACAGCGGTTGCGAGTACGTCGATGTAGCCGAGCGGCTGGCCATCAAGCGGGTCAAGGCCCTGTTCGACTGCGACTACGCCAACGTACAACCCCATGCGGGTGCCCAGGCCAACGCGGCGGTCTTCCTCGCACTGATCAATCCCGGTGATACGGTGATGGGCATGAACCTGGCCCAGGGCGGTCACTTGACCCACGGCAACCCGGCCAACTTTTCGGGGCGTCACTACACCATCGTGCCTTACGGACTGGACCCGAAAACCGGCTTTCTCGACTATGACGAGATGGAGCGAATCGCACTGCAGACACGCCCAAAAATGCTGATCGGTGGTTTCTCCGCGTATTCGCGGTACAAGGATTGGGCACGCATGCGCAGCATTGCCGACAAGGTCGGGGCTATTTTCTGGGTCGATATGGCCCATGTCGCCGGGCTGGTCGCCGCGGGCGAATACCCAGACCCGCTGCCCCATGCGCATGTGGTCACCAGTACCACACACAAAACCCTGCGCGGGCCACGCGGCGGTTTGATTTTGTCCAAGGGGCAGGATGAAGCCTTCTACAAAAAGCTCGATTCCGCTGTGTTTCCCGGCGTGCAGGGCGGGCCGCTGATGCACCAGATCGCAGCCAAGGCCGTGGCGTTCAAGGAAGCGCTTGCGCCTGAGTTCAGCATCTATCAGACCCAAGTGGTCATCAACGCCCGGGCCATGGCCGGGGTGTTGCAAAAGCGCGGGTACAAAATCGTCTCGGGCGGCACCGACAACCACATGATGCTGATCGACCTGTCCGACAAGCCCTACACCGGCAAGGAGGCAGACGCGGCCCTGAGCAATGCCTATATCACCGCCAACAAAAACTCGGTACCGAATGACCCGCGCTCACCGTTTGTGACATCCGGCCTTCGTATTGGTACACCGGCAGTGACCACCCGCGGGTTTGGCGTGGAAGCCTGCGAGCAAGTGGCCGGCTGGTTATGCGACATACTGGACGCCCTGGAAAACGGAAGCAGCGACAAGGTCGGGCACCACGTGCGCGAACAGGTTGTCGCGCTGTGCCGTCGTTTTCCGGTCTATCGCTGAGTCTGGCAGTAGTATCAGCATCGGCTAAAGCCTGAGTAACAGGCTGTTTGCCGCGAACGCTCTTATCGTGTAATCCAGCACAAGGAAATCGCAGCTTCGGCTGCGATTTTGGTATCTGCCTTCCGATATCCGAACCGGGGAATCCCATGGACCGCTTCCAGGAAATGCACATCTTCACCACCATCGCCCAAGAGCAGGGTTTCTCTGCCGCTGCGCGGCGGCTGGGGTTGTCGGCGGCGAGTGTGACGCGGGCGGTGGCGGCGCTGGAGCAGCGGATCGGTACGCAGTTGCTGGTGCGGACCACGCGCAGCGTGCATCTGACCGAAGCCGGTCAGCGTTATCTGGACGACTGTCGGCGGATTCTGCTGGAGGTGCAGGAGGCTGAGGATTCGGCGGCGGGCAGTCATGCGCAGCCGCGTGGGCAGTTGACGGTCACGGCGCCGGTGTTGTTCGGCGAGTTGTTCGTGACGCCGCTGATGGCGGCGTATCTGACGCAGTATCCGGACGTTATGATCAATGCGCTGTTGCTTGATCGGGTGGTGAGCATGGTCGAGGAGGGCATTGATGTCGCGGTGCGTATCGGTGAGCTGCCGGACAGCAGTCAGCACGCGATCCGCGTCGGCGAGGTGCGGCGCGTGGTGTGTGGTTCGCCGCAATACCTGGCGCAACATGGCCGGCCGCAACATCCGCAGGCGCTGTCCGCAATGCCGGTGGTGGCAACTTCTGCTGCCTGGCAGCCACGCAACTGGCCGTTTCAGGAACACGGCGAACCGTTGTTCGTGCGCCCCGAGCCGCGACTGGTGGTGACCGCCAATCAGGCGGCGATCACGGCCGCCAGTCTCGGCCTCGGATTGACGCGGGTGCTGTCGTATCAAGTGGCGAGCAAGGTCGCGGCCGGCGAACTGGAGATCGTCCTCGCCGAGTTCGAACTGCCGGCATTGCCCATTCACGTGGTGTATCAGGGCGGGCGCAAGGCAGCGGCGCGGGTGCGCAGTTTTGTCGACTTCACCGTGCAGGCCTTGCGCGAGCATCCGGCCCTGCAGAACGCAGCGTTATTGCAGCCAGTGAAATAATTGATTGCGGCTGCTGGTTATTCTGTTGTTTTGAACATTCGTGGAAGATCGCTGCCATCGGTGACGTCAATTCGGACGACACCTCACCAGCGGAGTCGACCATGCAAGCGATCAAACTCTACAACTTTCCACGCTCCGGCCATGCCCACCGTGTCGAGCTGATGTTGTCCCTGTTGCAGCTGCCGACCGAGCTGATTTTCGTCGATCTGGCCAAAGGTGAGCACAAGCAGCCGGCGTATCTGGCGATCAACAGTTTTGGCCAGGTACCGGCCATCGATGACGGCGGCGTGGTGCTCGCCGACTCCAACGCGATTCTGGTGTACCTGGCGCAAAAATACGGCAACGGGCGTTGGTTGCCGGCTGACCCGGTCGGCGCGGCGCGCGTGCAGCGCTGGTTGTCCGCCGCCGCCGGCCCGATTGCCTTCGGCCCCGCAGCCGCGCGATTGGTGACAGTGTTTGGCGCCCAGTTAAACGCTGAAGAAGCGATCGCCCGTGCGCACAACCTGCTCAAGGTCATGGATGTCGAGTTGGGCCAAAGCGCTTTCCTGGCCGGCGCCGAACCGAGCATTGCCGACGTGTCCGCCTACAGCTATATCGCTCACGCGCCGGAGGGCAATGTCTCGCTGGACGACTATGGCAACGTTCGCGCCTGGCTGGCCCGGGTCGAAGCCTTGCCCGGTTTCGTCGGCATGCCGCGCACGATTGCCGGTCTGCAAACCTCAGCCTGACAGGCGCAACCAGACTGCGCCGCTGGCGCAGGGGAGAATCGTGATGGAACGTTCACCTTGGCACGCCGGCGAGCAGCAGTTGCAGGCCCACGTAGGGGTGGCCGAACGCATGGAGGCGTTCGGGCGCAAGGTCATTCGCAACTGGATGCCGGATCAGCACCGCGAGTTCTACCGGCAATTGCCATTCATGCTGCTCGGCGCGGTCGATGCACAGGGGCGGCCGTGGGCCAGTGTGCTCGAGGGCGAGCCGGGTTTCGCCGATTCGCTGGACCCCGAGCATTTGCATTTCACCAGCCGGCCGGCCCCCGACGACCCGGCGCAACTGCGCGACGGCGAGCCGGTCGGTCTGCTCGGTATCGAACTGCACACGCGGCGGCGCAATCGCCTCAACGGGCATGTCGCCAACCTCACGGCTGACGGCTTCGAACTGAGCGTCGACCAGGCGTTCGGCAACTGCCCGCAATACATTCAGTTGCGCCAGTTTCAGCGTGTACCGCTGAGCGATCCGCAAACGCGCCCGGCTCAGCACCTGAACAGTCTCGATGAGGCGGCCAGCGCACTGATCACGAGTGCCGATACGTTTTTCGTCGCCAGTTACGTCGATGTCGACGGACAGCGTTCGGTGGATGTGTCCCATCGCGGCGGTCAGCCCGGTTTCGTGCGGTTAGAAGGCAATCGGCTGACCATCCCGGACTTCGCCGGCAATCTGCACTTCAACACCTTGGGCAATCTGCTGCTCAACCCCAAGGCTGGCTTGCTGTTCATCGACTTTTCCACAGGCGATCTGCTGCACCTGAGCGGGCGAACCGAGATCCTTCTCGAAGACCCGCAGATCGAAGCGTTTCAAGGTGCGGAGCGGCTGTGGACATTCGAGGTGGAACAGGTCGTGCGACGTCCGGCGGCGTTGGCGTTGCGCTGGCGCTTCGACGGCATGTCGCCGACCAGCCTGCTCACCGGCAATTGGGCTGAGGCTGATGCGCGTCTGCAGGCCCAGGCACTGGGCAATCAGTGGCGGCCGTTGCGCGTGGCGAAGATCGAAGCGGAGAGCCGTCACATTCGTTCGATCTATCTGGAGCCGGTCGATGGCGCCGGGCTGCCGGTATTTCTTGCCGGCCAGCATTTGCCGTTGCGTTTTACCCTCGATGGCGAGGTGCATATCCGCACCTATAGCTTGTCCAGTGCGCCGTCGGACGGTTTCTACCGCATCAGCGTCAAGCGCGAAGGCCTGATTTCATCGCACCTGCATCAGCAGATACGGGTCGGCGATGTGCTGGAAGCGCGGGCGCCGCAAGGGCATTTCACCGTGGCGCCACTGGCGCGCAGGCCATTGGTGTTGTTGGCCGCGGGTGTTGGCATCACGCCGTTGCTGTCGATGTTGCGCGAGGTGGTTTATCAGGGGCTGCGCACGCGCGGGATCCGTCCGACATTGTTGCTGCAAAGTTCGCGTAGCCTCGCCGACCAGCCGTTTCGTCAGGAGCTGGACCGCTTGCTCAAGCGCTCCGGTGAGGCCGTGCGGGTCCTGCGCTTGCTCAGCCAACCGGAGGCCGATGCGCGCGCGGGCGAGGATTTCGATCTGACCGGGCGCATCGATGGCGCCGTGTTGCGCAATCTGCTCGACGTCGACGATTTCGACCAGATCGACTTCGTGCTCTGTGGCCCCGGCGGCTTCACTCAGGGGCTGTACGACAGCCTGCGTGAACTGGATGTGCGGGACGCACAGATTCATGCGGAAACCTTCGGCCCATCGACCTTGAAACGCCAAGCGGATGCGGATGCGATCGTCATCGAACAACCGCCAGCGGCGACCAGTTCGGTGGCGGTGGTGTTCGAACGCTCGGCCAAAGAGGCGCGTTGGCAGCCAGAGGGCGGCAGTCTGCTGGAACTGGCGGAGAGCCGCGGATTGCGCCCGGAATTCAGCTGCCGCGGCGGTTCCTGTGGCACCTGCAAGACCCGCCTGGTCAGTGGCGCGGTAAATTATCCACAGGCGCCGGCGGAAATTCCCGAAGCAGGGCATGTGCTGGTTTGCTGTGCGGTGCCGGCGCAGAGTGCGCAGCCGCTGGTGCTGGATCTCTAAAACGCACCCTGCAGGAGTGAGCCTGCTCGAGATGGCAATTTCTCAGTTGGCACAGGGTAGGCTGTTCTGACGCTATCGCGAGCAGGCTCACGCCTGATTCGGATTCGGGTGAATCCGAATCAGGCGTAGGACAGGGCCTTTTCCTCCAGCAGTTCCTGATACAGCTTCGTCCACTTGCGACCCATGTCATCGGCGGTGAACAGCTGCCGATAGCGCGCTTCGGCCTTGACGCCCATGGCCGCCGCACGTTGCGGATCGTCCCAGAGCGTGCGCATGGCCTCGCGAAACGCCAGCGGCTGACTCGGTGGCACCACCAGCCCGGTTTCGTTGTGGATATTGATGTAACTGGTGCCGGTGCCGATCTCGCTGGAAATCATCGGTTTGCCGTACATCGCGCCCTCGAGCAGCGAAATGCCAAAGGCTTCGGAGCGCAGGTGGGAGGGGAAGACAATCGCGTAGCTCAGTTGCAGCAGGGCGACTTTGTCTTCATCGCTGAGGCGCCCGAGGAAATGAATGTTGCGCAGGCCCAATGCCTGCGCCTGTGCATGCAGTTCCAGCTCCAGTGGCCCGGCACCGACGATCACCACCGGATAGTCCACGTCTTTGAGGGCATCGAGCAGAATATGCAGGCCCTTGTAGTAGCGCATCACCCCGACGAACAGGAAAAACTTATCCCCAAGCTGCTGGCGCCAGCGATTCATGCGCTCGCTGTCGGCCTGTGGATAACCGGCCTTGTTCAAGCCGTAGGGGATGACCCGGGTCTTGTCCTGAAATTGCTGCAGCACATCGCTGGTGTGCAGGTAGTTGGGCGAAGCGGCGACGATGCGGTCGGCGCTGGCGAGGAAGCGGTTCATCAGCGGCCGGTAGAGTTTGAGCAGGTGCTTCTGGCGAATGATGTCGGAGTGGTAGGTGACCACGCTCGGTTTGTTCAGCGCGCTGGCGAAGTGCACCAGGTCCATGAACGGCCACGGGAAGTGGTAATTGACCACGTCTGCCTCGGCGGCCAGTTCGCGAAACTGTTTGAACACGCTCCAGGAAAAACCGGTGGAGGCGAACTGAATGTCCAGTCTGGCCCGGTGCACTTCGTGCCGGCCGAGTTGAACCACGGGCGGTGTCGGGTCGGCACTGAGTGTCAGCACCTGCCCGTCGATGCCATGTTGCGCACCACTTTCGCAGAGCTGGTAGATCACTTGCTCGATGCCGCCGACCGAGTCAGGCAGGTACGTCTTGAAAAAATGAAGAACGCGCATTCAACCTCCCATGGCCTGGCGGTAGGCACCGGCCGTAGCCTGTGCACAACGTTGCCAGGAAAAAAGCCGTGCCTGCTGCAGGCCGGCCGCTCGGCATTCCTGCCAATGCGTTTGATCGTCAATCAGAAGGCTCATCGCATCGCGCAGGCCTGGTGCATCGTCAGCTTCAATATAGTTGCCGGCAGCGCCAGCGACTTCCGGCATCGCCGAAGACCGCGTAATCACGACTGGCGTGCCACTGGCCATCGCCTCCAGTACCGGCAACCCGAAACCTTCATAACGCGAAGGGAAAATCAGCGCCCGTGCGCCCGCCAGTAATTGCGCGACATCCTCGTCAGGCAGATAGCCGAGCAAACACACATGCCCGCTGGCCAGCGCCTGGCGCAGCTCGTCGCTCAACTGCTCGCGCTGCCAGCCGGCCATGCCGACGATCAGCAGCGGGAAGCGTTCGCGCAGGGCCTGCGGCAGCAAGGCATGCGCGCGCAAGGCCAGACTCAGGTTCTTGCGCGGCTCCAGCGTGCCGACACACAGAAAATACTGACGTGCTTCGACGCCGTGGGCTTTGAGCACGGCGTCGATGGCGCTCGCCTCGCGCGGATAGAAACGCTCGGCGACGCCCAGTGGCGCCACGACAAAGCGCTCCGCAGGCAGGCCGAAATACGCCTGGGCTTCGTCTGCAATCGCCTGGGAGTCGGTGAGGATCAAACGCGCCTGTTGCACCCCGGTTTCCAGTCGGCGCTCGATTTCCTTGATCCGCGCCGCTGGCTGGGTGTCGGGGTAATGCAGATGCGTCAGGTCATGCAGAGTGATCACCGTCGGACCGTCGAACACCAGCGGCCACAGGCTCGGCTCGTGATAAAGGTCAATGCCTTGCGTGCGGCCCTGATCGAAGCGTTTCTGCTCCAGCCAGCGTCGCGCCTGATACGCGCCGGGGATCTGCCGCAGCAATGGAGTCAAACGTGAGTAACCGGGCAGGGCGGCCTGCGGCAACGCAGAGCTCCAGCCCCAGCCGTGAAACAGCGTCAGTTCGACATCGGGTTCGAGCCGCAAGGCGCTGACCAGCTCAGCCACGTAATGGCCGATGCCGGTGCGCGGTGCCTGCAGAATGCGCGCGTTAAGAGCAATGCGCATGCTGACTCTCGGGGGCAGGCAGGGATGCATCCAGATGGCGCGAGATGCGTTCGACCAGTTGCGCGCTCGCCTCGCGCCAGCTCAGCCAACGCCAGTGTTCAAGGCTCAGCGCTGCCGGGAACACACCGGAGTGCTCCAGGCTGATCACCAGGTCAGTCAGGCTCTGCGGGTTCGCCAGATCGAAATAGGCCATGTAGTCCCCGCCGATTTCACGGAATACCGGGATGTCGCTGGCCATGGCCGGCAGTCCGCGTTGCATGGCTTCCACCAGCGGCAGACCGAAACCTTCAACGTAGGACGGAAACACCAGCGCGGTGGCATGGGAGTAAGCGTGTTCAAGGCTTTTATCGGACAGCGCGTTGTACATGAACAAGCGCCGGTTCAGCTCGGGGTGTTTGCGGATGCGTTCGATCAATGCCTCGCACTTCCAGCCGATCTTGCCGACGATGCACAAACGGGCTTTCGAACCGCCGGCCCAGGCGCGTTCGAAGGCATCGAGCAGGTAAGCATGGTTCTTGCGCGGCTCGATGGTACTGACCATGAGGAACACCGGTTCGGCCGACATGAACAACTGCTGCAAGCCGCGATCAACCTCAGCATTGGCTTCGCTCAGGTCCAGTTCGGAGCCCAGATGGAAATAGTCGAACCAGCGTTGACCGACCTGGTGTGAGCCGATCCGGCGCTGCATTTCCTCGCGCACCTGATCGCGGATGGTCGTCGAGATCGCCACATAGCCATCGGCAGTCCGCGCGATCCAGTCGAACCAGTCGTTGAAGACCTTGACCAGCCCGGCGTCGCAAAACTGCGGATGGGTCAGCGGGATCAGGTCGTAGATCACCGAAACAATGCCCACGCCGTCACGCTTGAGTTGTTCGGCGAGGGGAAAGAAATTGGCGTGCCATGAGGAGTCGAGCAGCACCAGTTGATCGCCAGCGCGGTGCGCCAGCGGCACGCAGCGCTCGGGTATGTGTTTGCCCTTCAGCGCGCGTTCCAGCAGGCGCATCGGCAAGCTGAAACAGGCGAACGCCGTGAGTCGGCAGCCAACGTAAAGAACCCTGCGGGTGAAATGCGAGCGGTTGAACGGCCAGCGCCGTTCCACCGCACGATGACGCAGCCAGAACGCATTGGCCCATTGCTCCAGTTTCACCCGCAGGCCGATCAAGTCGAGCTTGAGTGATTTCAGCGGCGCCAGGCTTTTCACTTCATAGAGGCCGCCGTCGATCATCACCACCGGGATGCATTCAATGTTTTCGTCAGCAGCCGGCAATTGCTGAATGACATTGCGCACCACCCGTTGAATCCCCGAATTGGCGTCCGGGTGTTCAAAAACGTAGGTGCACTCGACCAACAGGCGGGTCATCGCAGGCTCTCCGTGTCAGGCAACTGGACGAGGTTTTCGCTGGAACGGGTGATGTCGGTTTGCGCCTGCAACCAGGAGCAGCCGACGAAGTCCTCCTGACGGTTGTTGATCACATGGAAGATCAAGCCGTAGTCACGCCATTCGAAGTTGCGATCCAGGTGCGAGTCCAGCCGGGACAGGCTCAGGGCCACCGAATAGTTGCCCTTGCCCAGGCGCATGTCGAAGGCGAAACGGAACGTCACGCGCTCGCCCGCGCGCAAATCGGTG
This sequence comes from Pseudomonas sp. Z003-0.4C(8344-21), assembly GCF_900104975.1. Lineage (NCBI taxonomy): Bacteria > Pseudomonadati > Pseudomonadota > Gammaproteobacteria > Pseudomonadales > Pseudomonadaceae > Pseudomonas > Pseudomonas sp. Z003-0.4C(8344-21). The sequence continues at coordinate 289,478 of NZ_LT629756.1, forward strand.
ACGGCTTTATCCAGCCGATGGGTGTTGATGCCATAGATCGCCTGACCGAGGCGGTCCTTGATCATGAAGCCGAGAATCAACCGTTCGATGTCTTCGCGGATTTCGGTTTGCACCTCCAGCACCACCGGTTGACCGACCTCGGCGACTTCGAGGCTGCGGCCCTGTGCATCGAGCAGGCGCACGCTGAGAATCCCAGCTTCGCCGGTACCGGAAATGGTCTGTACCTGACCGTTGGCAAGCATCTCCTGGCGCACGATCTGGCCTTCGCGCTGAGCGAGCATGGCGTTGTAGTAGTCCATGACTTCTTCGGGTTTGCCGCGCATCGCCAGCCGGCCGTGTTCCAGCAGGATCGCGGTGTCGCAGATCGACTGGATGGCCGAGCGGTCATGGGACACGATCAGCAGGGTGGTGCCGGCCTTGCGGAAGCTGCGAATGCGTTCGAAGCTCTTGTGCTGGAAATAGGCGTCGCCGACCGACAGCGCTTCGTCGACGATCAGAATGTCCGGGCGCCGCGCCGTTGCGACGCTGAACGCCAGGCGCATCTGCATGCCGCTGGAGTAGGTGCGCACCGGGTGATCGATGGCCTCGCCAATTTCGGCAAAACTCTCGATCTGCGGCATCAGCGCGGCGATCTCTTCGACCTGCATGCCCAGCAGTTGCCCGGCCATCACGGCGTTCTGCCGCCCGGTGAAGTCCGGATGAAAGCCCATGCCCAGCTCCAGCAGCGCGGCCACGCGGCCCTGCAGATGGATCTGCCCGCAGGTCGGTTGGGTGGTGCCGGTGATCATCTTCAGCAGGGTGCTCTTGCCCGCACCGTTGACGCCGACGATGCCCACGGCTTCTCCGGGCTGGATCTCGAAGTCGACGTCGCGCAGTACCCAGTGCAGGTTGTGTCGAGCGCGGGAGAACGGCACCAGCCATTCCAGCAGGCGGCTCCAGCGGTTCGGGTATTGCTTGTAGGCTTTGGCCAGCCCGGTGACGCGTAGGTGTCCCATCAGAGTTCGTCCACCATTTCACCGACTCGCTGACGGAACAGGCGCAATGCCATGGCGCAGAGCAGCAGTCCGATGATCAGTAACGGCAGCAGGGCAGGCCAGTGCGGCCATTGGTTGTAAAGGAAGACGTTCTGATAGCTGGTCATCAGCGCGGTCATCGGGTTGAGACTGATGATGTGCTGAATGCCCGGTGGCAGGATCGACAACGGATAAACGATGGGCGTCAGCCAGAACCAGAACTGCAGGCAGATGCCGAACATTTGCCCGACATCGCGAAAGAACACATTGAGCATGCCCAGCAGCATCCCCAGTCCGGCGGCGAAAATCACTTGCACGACGAGCAGCGGTATCAGTGCCAGCAAGGCCATGCCGGGCAGGCGCCCGCTGATCAGCAGGAAGCCGAAGAACAGCCCGAGAATGATCGCGAAGTTGATCCCGGCATTGAGCAGGGTAATCACCGGCAGGCAGATGCGCGGGAAGCTGATTTTCTTCAGCAGGTTGGCGTTTTCCAGAAACATGCTCTGGCTGCGCGTGGTGATTTCGGCGAACAGGCCCCAGGTCAACAGGCCGGCACACAGATAAACGCTGTACGCCAGACCATCCTCCACCCCCGGCAAGCGCGCGCGCATGATCTGCGAAAAGATCACCGTGTAGACCACGATCATCGACAACGGATTGAGCACCGTCCACAGGGCGCCGAACAGCGAGTTGCGATAGCGCGACTGAAACTCGCGCTTGACGCTGCCGAGGATGAATCCACGGTAGCTACGCATCGAACGGTACAGGGAAAGCAGCATTCAAACGGTCCTGCCGTATTGGTCTTCGAAGCGGACGATATCGTCCTCGCCCAGGTACTCGCCGCTTTGCACCTCGATGATGACCAGATCGATCACCCCCGGGTTTTCCAGGCGATGGCGGTGGCCGGCAGCGATGAACGTTGATTCATTTTTCGCCACCAGATGCGTGCCCGTACCGTTGTTGGTGACCTTGGCCATGCCTTCGACCACCACCCAGTGCTCGTTGCGGTGATGGTGCATCTGCAATGACAACTTGCCGCCGGGCTTGACCACGATGCGCTTGATCTTGAAGCGCGGGCCTTCCTCGAGCACGGTGTAGGTGCCCCACGGCCGGCTGACGGTGCGGTGCAGGCGATAGGCTTCGTGGGCTTTGTCTTTCAACTGTCTGGCCACGCGCCGCACGTCCTGCGCACGGTCGGCATGGGCGATCAGCACGGCGTCGGCGGTATCGACGACGATCAGGTTATCCACACCGACGGCCGCCACCAGGCGGCCTTCGCTTTGGACAAAGTTGTTGTGGCTGTCGACGAAGATCGCTTCGCCGCTGGCGCGGTTGTTATCGGCATCGGCCGGAATCAGCGCAGCGACGGCGCTCCACGAACCGATGTCGCTCCAGTCGAAACCGGCCGGTACAACCGCGACTTTTTCCGAGCGCTCCATCAGCGCGTAGTCGATAGAGATGTCGGTGATCTCGGCGAACAGGGCTGGCGACAGTTCCTGTTGCAGGCCGCCGACGGTTTCCACCGGGGCGCTGGCGGCCATGCAGGCGCGAGTCTGTTCCAGCAACTCTGGTGCGTGCAGCTGCAATTCGGCAATCACCGCGGCGGTGGTGAAACAGAACATGCCTGAGTTCCAGAGGAAATTGCCGCTTTCCAGATAGTGCGTGGCAGTCTGTAGATCGGGCTTTTCGACGAAGCGCTGCACCTTGGCGGCGCCTTTGGCGTCCAGTGGTGCGCCGGTTTCGATATAGCCGAAGCCGGTTTCGGGCGCGGTCGGCACCACGCCGAAGGTCACCAGATAGCCGTCCTTCGCCAGGTTTACCGCATGTTCGACCGCGTTTTTCAGTGCGTCCTGATTGATGATCAGATGGTCGGCGGGCATCACCACCATGATTGCCTCGTCACCATGCAGTGCCTGCAGGGCCAGTGCGGCAGCGGCGATGGCCGGCGCCGTGTTGCGCCCGCTCGGCTCCAGCAGGAAATGCCCGCGATGGCGCGACACCTGCGCGGCGCAATAGTGATCCTTGCTCTGGAAGTAGTATTCGCGGTTGGTCACCGTGACGATGTCGCCCCAGCCGTCCAGCAACGCGGCCGCACGCTGGTAGGTCTTGCCCAGCAGCGACTGACCGTCGGGCAGGGTCATGAACGGTTTCGGGTGGCCCTCGCGGGACACCGGCCACAAACGGGTGCCGGCACCGCCGGACAGAATCACGGGGATCAGCATGGCCTACTCCTTGGCGACGCGTTTCATGTCCGCATCCATCATCATGCGGATCAAGGTATCCAGGTCGGTTTTCGGCTTCCAGCCCAGCACCCGCTGAGCCTTGGCCGGATTGCCGAGCAGCACTTCGACTTCGGCCGGGCGGAAGAACGCCGGGTCGATCTTCACAAAGTCGCGGTAGTCGAGGCCGACGTGATCGAAGGCGATCCGGCACATTTCCCGCACCGTGGTGGTGACGCCGGTGGCGACCACGAAATCGTCGGGCTTGTCCTGTTGCAGCATCAGCCACATGGCTTCGACATAATCACCGGCAAAGCCCCAATCGCGTTTCGCATCGATGTTGCCCAGCGCCAGCTCCTGCTGTTTGCCCTGCTTGATGCGTGCTGCGGCGTCAGTGACCTTGCGCGTCACAAATTCAATACCGCGCAGCGGTGATTCATGGTTGAACAGAATGCCGCTGCTGGCGTGCAGGTTGAAACTTTCGCGGTAATTGACGGTGATCCAGTGGCCGTAGAGCTTGGCCACACCATACGGGCTTCGGGGGTAGAACGGGGTGTTTTCGTCCTGCTGCTCCGCCTGGATCAAGCCGAACATTTCGCTGGTCGAGGCCTGATAAAAGCGCGTGTGCGGACTGAACTGGCGGATCGCCTCGAGCAGATGGGTGACCCCCAGGCCGTCGACGATGCCGGTGGTCACCGGCTGATTCCACGAGGCGGCGACGAAGCTTTGCGCGGCGAGGTTATAGATTTCGTCGGGTTTGGCTTGAATGACTGCACGCTGTACCGAGCACGCATCGGCCATGTCACCGTCCAGATAGACGATGTCGGCTTCGACGCCCATTTCGCGCAGACGCCAGCGTGAATCGCTGCTGCGTCGGGCGACGAAGCCGTAAACCGTGTAGCCCTTGTCGAGCAACAATTTGGCCAGATACGCGCCGTCCTGGCCGGTGATCCCTGTGATCAGTGCACTTTTGGTCATTCTTGTCGTACTCGCGTCTCCCAGTCGGACAGGATCGTCCGCAGGGATTGTTGTGTGGTGATGGCCGGCGCCCATCCGGTGGCTGTGGCCAGTTTTGCGTGGTTGCCGCAAACGCGACGCTGATCGGCACGGCGCATCCGCGCCGGGTCCTGCACCAGTTGCAACTCGACCTCGGCAAGGTCGCCCAGCTGTTCGATCAGGCTGCGAATGCTTTGCTCGCGGCCTGAACAAATGTTGTAGACCTGCCCGGCCGTACCGCTTTCAAGCAGCGCCAGATAGGCCGAGATCACATCGCCGACATCGAGAAAATCACGGGTGACGTCGATGTCGCCGACTTCCAGTTGTGGCCCTTGCAGGCCAAGTTTGATGCGGTTGATCTGGCGCGCGGCACTGGCGATGACAAAGCTGTCTTTCTGCCCGCTGCCGATGTGATTGAAGGGGCGCGCGACCAGCACCGACCAGCCTTCGCTCAGGCCCCATTGCAGGCTGAGAAACTCGGCGGACAATTTGCTCACGGCATACGGGTTGCGCGGGCAGGGCGGATGCTGTTCGGTAATTGGCAAAGCGCTTTCGCCGACCTGTCCGTAGACATCGCCGGAGCTGACATACAGAAACGTGCCAGTGAAGCCACGGGCCTTGAGCGCCTGCAACAGATTGAGGGTGCCGAACAGATTGATGGCGAGGGTGCGTGCCGGATCGCGGAAGGCTTCAGGAACGAAAGTTTGTCCGGCCAGATGAATCACCGCGTCGGGCATTTGCGGCCACAGATCACTGAGGCTCTCGGCATCCGTCAGGTCGTAGGGCGCTGCGGCAGGCAGCAACTCCCATGTCGAATCAGGCGAGGCCAGACGAGACTGAAGATGTTGTCCCACGAAACCGGTAAGGCCCGTGACGAACAGACGTTTTTTCAAGCAGCGACCCCTTGGTCTTGAACTTGCGCACTTTCCCACAGAGTTTAAGGAGAGGTCTGTCAGACCGATGGAAAAACCGGTTGAAAGACGGGCGAAGTCCGTTGTTGTAGTTGTTTGTGCCCAATCTGTGCCAATTGCGCGGCAATTTCAACAGGGCAAACCGTGACCGGTCAGTTCTCGTCAGCGTAGCCGGATTTATTCTCGGCGGGCGGTTCCCGGAGCTGCGATGGATGTGTTTAGAATGGCCCTCGTCGCCATTCCCCAGGTTCGCTGCGGGTATTGCGCAACAGGGTGAAACCGACCACTAAAACAAGAACGAAGACGTGTCTGAGGTAGTTGGGGATCAGCAGCGGCAATGCCGGCTGAAACCCGTGCCCGGCCGTCACAGCATGAGGTTGCCGGGACGGCTGCTTCATCGTGGGATGCCATGAATTTCATTCTTTACTCGGACGTCAACGATCACTCCATCAGTCAAAGTCTGGGGCGGCCGGAATACAGTTACTATTTCGTGCTCAAGGCCTATCGCCCGGTGCTGGAAAGCCTTGGCCAGGTGCATGTGGTGGCCTCGCCTGACGACGTCGATCCGTTGTATCTGCAATTGCGTCAGGCCGGTGAAGACTGCCTGTTCCTGTCGTTTGCGCCGCCACACAAAACTCCGACCGGGCTGCAATGCCCGATGGTCTGCGTGATTGCCTGGGAGTATGACTCGATCCCCAGCGAATTCGCCGCCGGCGATGAACGCCAGGACTGGCGCCCGATGCTCGCACGCCATGGCCGGGTAATCACCTTGTCCACCCACACCGCGCAGGCCATTCGCCGCAGCCTCGGTGCAGATTTCCCGGTACTGGTATTGCCCACGCCGCTATGGGAGCGCTTCGCTCAAGTGCGCCAGGACTACCCCAGTGTCCCGGTAAACCCCGGCAGTACCTTGCAGATCAAGGGCTGCATCATCGACAGCCGCGCATTGGGCCTGTCGGCCGATGGCTTGATCGCACCGATTCACAATGAACAGGAGCTGGAGATCCGGGGCCTCGCGGAACCAGCCGATGAGCCGCCGCCCGAGCCGGAACCCCCGCCCGAGCTGACCCTGCGGCGAAGGCTTTTGATCAGCAAGCATTATTTGCGTGAGGGCTACCGGGCGCTGACGACGCCTTCCGAGCACCGGCCGCTGTTTCTGCTCAAGCACAACCTGTTGCAGTGGTATCGCGAAGCGCTCTGTGATCTATTCACCGGGGCTGACCGGCAGGCGCTCGCCGATGCGCCCACGCCTGCTGTCGATTGCTTGCCCGTCACGGTGGCACAAGCGCAAGAGCAGACCGAACACCCGCAAGCCGTACTGCCCGACACCGACGCTCAGGTGCAGGTCGACGTCAGCGGTGTGGTGTATGTCAGCGTGTTCAACCCCGAGGACGGACGCAAGAACTGGCATCACCTGATCACCGCGTTCTGCTGGGCCATGCGCGATGTCGAAGACGCCACGCTGGTGCTGAAAATCACCCAGAACGATCTGTCGAGTTACTACGTTCATCTGATCACGTTGCTTTCGCAACTGTCGCCGTTTGCCTGCCGGGTGGTGGTGATGCACGGCTATCTCGAGGACGAGGAGTTTGCCCGCCTGTATGGCGCCGCCAGTTTTTACGTCAACGCGTCGCGCTGCGAAGGGTTGTGCCTGCCGTTGATGGAATTCATGTCCTGCGCACGACCGGTGATTGCGCCTGACCACACCGCCATGGGCGATTACATCGACGAACGTGTCGGCTTCATCGTCAAATCGAGCCGCGAGCCGACCATCTGGCCGGAGGATGTGCGCATTCTCTATCGCACCCTGCGCCATCGCCCTGATTGGGGCTCATTGAAAGCCGCTTATGAAAACAGCTATGCCATGGCCAAACAGCAACCAGAGGCCTATCAGGCAATGGCGGCCGCGGCCAGTGAACGCATGCGTGAATATTGCGGTTTCGCGCCGGTGCAGCAGCGCGTAAAAACGTTTTTCCACCTGCAGGCGCCAGGTGAAATTACGCCCGTAGCAATCAAGAGCGGGGCGGCCTCATGCTGATCATCATTCATTCGGAAACCAACAAGAGCAACATCCAGCAGAACCTCGGACGGCCCGAGTACAGCTATTACTTCGTGCTCAAGGAGTTCCGCCCGGTGCTGGAGCGGATTGGTCAGGTGATCGAAGTCAGCAACCCTGACGAACTGGTCGACCGCTTGTATTTCGACTGCCAGAGGCGCGGCGAAGACTGCGTTTTTCTGTCGTTCTCGCCACCGCATCGCACGCCGATTCACTACGCTTGCCCGACCATTGCGGTGTTTGCCTGGGAGTTCAGCACCATCCCCACCGAGAGCTGGCAGGGCGAACCACGGCATGACTGGCGCGTGGTCTTGCAGGCGTGCGGCCGGGCGATCACCCATTCGATGTTCACCGTCAACGCGGTGCGCGATGTGATGGGTGCCGACTATCCGGTGTGCGCGATTCCCGCGCCGGTGTGGGACCGTTTTGCCGCGCGCGGTGAGGCATTGCTCAAGCGCCCGGTGGTGGAGGGCGTAACGCTCAATCTGCGCGGATTGCTGATCGACAGTCGCGAGACGGATCTGCGTCCATATGGCCCACCGGGGCTGTGCGAGGGCACGCCCATATCCTTTGACGCACCGGCGCAGGATTGCCCGTTGCAGTTGGACGGCGTGGTCTACACCTCGGTGTTCAACCCTTACGACGGACGCAAGAACTGGCAGGACATGATCAGTGCGTTCTGCACCACGTTTCGCGAGGTCAGCGATGCGACGTTGGTGTTGAAGCTGACGCACCACGACATCGCCAATGCACTGACCGACATGCTCCATCACTTGTACAAGAACCAGTTTTATCAGTGCCGGATCGTGCTGATCCACGGCTATCTGGCCGATGCCGACTACGAGGCGCTGGTGCAGGCCACCAGTTACGTGGTCAACAGTTCCTATGGCGAAGGCCAGTGCTTGCCGCTGATGGAATTCATGTCCTGCGGCAAACCGGCGATTGCCCCGGTCAACACGGCGATGGCCGATTACGTCAGCGGCGACAACGCCTTTCTGGTCGACTTCACTGAAGAACTCACGGCCTGGCCGCACGACCCGCGCGCCGCCTACCGAACCTTGCGTTACATGACCGATTGGGATTCATTGTGCGTGGCCTATCGCGACAGCTACGCGGTGGCAAAAAACGATCCGCAGCGTTACGCCGCCATGTCCGCCGCAGCGGTGCAAAGCCTGCAACGCTTCTGCAGCCAGGCCAGCACCGAGCAGCGCTTGCGCGCCTTTCTCGAGTCGCCGTTGCCCGCGGTCGCGCCGGTGCCTGCGCAAGCGTCGCTCGCATGATACGGCGACTGCTCGCGCGATGGCTGCCGGCACGCGCCGCGCGACCTGTGGCGGAACCGCCGGCAACGCTGTCGCCGCGCGATGTCGGTTTACACGACGCGGTGCTCGACGGCTGGTTCCTCAACGACAGCGGCGAGCTGCTCAAGGGCTTTGCGATAACCGCCGACGACAGTGTGCTTGACGTCGGTTGCGGCGAAGGCGTGGCGACGCTGTTCGCCGTGCGTCAGGGGGCTTCGGTGATCTTCACCGACAGCGAGCACGACAAGGTGCGTGACCTTGCGCGGCAAGTCGAGGCACACGGCGCAAAAGCCAGTCTTGGTCTGGTCAGCAACAGTTTGCCGTTGCCGCTGGCGGACGGCTGCGCGAGCAAGGTGGTGTGCATGGAAGTGCTGGAGCACATCGCCGAACCCGAGCCGTTCATGGCCGAGATGGTGCGCATGGGACGTCCCGGCGCGCAGTATCTGCTCAGCGTCCCGGCACCTGCCGGTGAACATCTGCAGAAAGGCATCGCCCCGGCCAGCTACTACCAGTCACCCAACCATGTGCAGATTTTCAGCGCAGAGCGCTTCGCCGCGTTGGTGGAGGAGGCGGGCCTGGTGATCGAGCATCGTCAGGCCAGCGGCTTCTTCTGGGTGATGGGCATGATCTTTTTCTGGGCCGGCGAACGCGCCGCCGGACGTGATCCGGGCGGCGCGGTGCGGGACCGCATTCAGCCGCCGTTCATGCCGTTAATGGAGAGCTGGGCGCGAACCTGGCACGACTTGCTCTCGCAGCCTGGCGGACTGGCGATCAAACAAACCCTCGACAGCTTCCTGCCCAAGAGCCAGGTGATCATCGCTCGAAAGCCACTCGATGCCGGGGATGCGCCATGAGCGGCAAACGCATCATGGACATCGAAGTGCTGCGCGCCATCGCGGTTTTGGGCGTGCTGTTTCACCACTTGCAAGGCAGCCTGTTCACCGATGCTGTGCCGCTGCTGACAGAAATCCATGCCTGGGCGCAGCCGTGGTGGGGCGTCGACCTGTTTTTCGCCATTTCCGGTTTTGTCATCGCGCGCAGCCTGATCCCGACCTTGCAAGACTGCACCAGTCGCCAGCAATACTGGCAGCAGACGCGCAATTTCTGGCTGCGCCGCGCCTTTCGCTTGTTGCCTTCGGCCTGGCTGTGGCTGGCGCTGATGTTGCTGGCGTGCCTGTTCGTCAACCGTTCGGGAGCGTTCGGTACGCTGTCGGCCAACTGGCAAGCGACCCTTGCCGGGATCTTTCAGTACGCCAACTTTCGCTTCGCCGACAGCTTCTTCCGCTATGAATATGGCAGCAGTTTCGTCTACTGGAGTCTGGCGCTGGAGGAGCAGTTCTACCTGCTGTTTCCACTGCTGATCGTGCTCTGTCGCAAGCATCTGGTGTGGGTGCTGCTGGCGCTGATCGCGGTGCAGATTTTTACGCTGCGTACGCCGTTGCTGATGGTTGTGCGTACCGATGCGCTGGCCCTCGGCGTGCTGCTGGCGATGTGGAGTGCGCAGCCGGGCTATCAACGCTGGCGACCGGATGTTTTGCGCCGGCGCTGGCTGGGAATCGGCGCGCTGATCCTGATCGCTGCGCTGCTGAGTTTCATGGCCACCGACCGCTTCACCTTCGCCTGGTATCGCATCGGTTCGATCGCCGTACTCAGCGCCGTTCTGGTGTGGATCGCTTCGTACGATCAAAACTATCTAATGCCGGCCGGTGCGGTGCAGCGCCTGCTGGGATGGGTCGGCAGCCGTTCCTACGGCATCTATCTGATCCACATCCCGGCCTATCAACTGGTGCGAGAGGTGATCTTTCGCTTGCAAAGCGCCGGTCTGCCCAGCTCCGCCGGCCACCCGATCCTGACGCTGCTGATCGCCTTCGGCCTGATCGTGTTGCTCAGTGAACTGAATTACCGTCTGGTCGAAATGCCCATGCGCAACCGCGGTGCCGCACTGGTGCGACGCCTCGGTAGCGCGCGATCCGCCGCCCCTGCCACTGGAGCCACCTCATGTTGAGCCTGTTGAAAAAACTCACGGCGGCCACGCCAGCCCCGGCGTCGACGCAACCGGTTGCGCCAGCCGCCAGCAAAGTCGATCCGTATATGCTTGGCTTGTACGATGCCAAGCTCAGTGGCTGGTTCAACCAGGAGACCAACGAGCTGTTCAAAGGCTTCGTGGTGTCCGCCGAAGACACCTTGCTCGACGTCGGCTGTGGCGACGGCGGCAACGTGCATTTCTGCGGTATGCGCGGGGCCAGGATCATCATCGCTGACATCGACGCGGCCAAGGTCGAAGCGACCCGTCAACGCCTGAGCGATACTCCGGCGCGGGACGTCGAATGCCACGTCACCGATTGCAACCCGCTGCCGATTGCCGATGCGACGGCCACGCGCGTGGTGTCTACCGAGGTGATCGAACACGTCGACGACCCGGCGCAGTTTCTCGCCGAGTTGGTGCGCGTCGGCAAACCGGGTGCGTTGTACCTGTTGAGCGTGCCGCATCCCAGCTCTGAAGACCTGCAGAAGGACATTGCCGCGGCGGAGTATTTCCAGAAGCCCAACCACATACGCATCCTCAGCGAAGAACAGTTCAAGACACTGGTCAGCGACGCCGGGCTGGAGATCATCAGTCACAGCCAGTACGGTTTTTACTGGTCGATGTGGATGCTGCTGTTTTGGGAAGCCAAAGTCGATTTCAGCAATCCGGACCATCCGTTGCTCAACCACTGGGCCGAAACCTGGCAAGCGCTGCTGGATTCGCCGCGCGGCGCACAGATCAAGCAGGCGCTGGATGCGGTCGTAGCGAAAAGCCAGGTCATTATCGCGCGCAAGCCCTGACTACATTCCTGTAGGAGTGAGCCTGCTCGCGATAGCGTTGAGTCAGTCGAAACAGTTTTAACTGACGCACCGCTATCGCGAGCAGGCTCGCTCCAGGGGTTTTGTGTAACCTTGCGGCCTCGTTCTCCAGGATCTGCAAGGTATGCGGCGTCTCGTCGGTCTATGTATTTTGATGCTGCTGTGTGCCTGCAAACCGCAGGATGCCCCGCCCCTCGACCAGCAACTGTATGTCTGGCAACGCCAGTGGACGGCCGCCCACGAGGCGGCGCTGCGTGACAGCCGCGCGGATTTTTCCACGCTGCGGGTGCTGGCGTTGCAAGCGTTTCCGAACGCAGGCTGGAGCCGGGCGCGGATCGATGCGCCGTTGCTGAAGGCCGATGGCCGGGCGTTGATTGCGGTAGTGCGCCTCGACGGCCAGCTCAAGGCGCTGGATCAGCAACAGGTCACCGCACAGATTCTGCACGTGCTCGCCGATTGGCAGGCGCAGGGCCTGACATTGAGCGGCATCGAGATCGATCACGATGCCGGCAACGCGCGCTTGCCGGCCTACGCTGAATTCCTCAAACAGCTGCGCTCGGCATTGCCGACGACGTTACCGCTAAGCATCACCGCGCTGCCGGCCTGGCTCGACAGCGCGCAACTGCCCGCCCTGCTGCAAACCGTCGACAGCAGCGTGCTGCAAGTGCACGCAGTCAGCGATCCTCGGCGCGGTCTGTTCGATCCCGAGCAAGCGCTGAAGTGGACCAGGGCCTGGGCCCGCATCACTGACAAGCCGTTCTATCTGGCACTGCCCGCCTATGGCGTGGCGTTGTTGCCGGATGACGGTGGGGCACCGGTGGTGGAAAGCGAAGTACGACTGGAGCGGGGCGGTCAGCGTCGGGAACTGCTTGCCGATCCGCTGCAACTCAGCCGGCTCGGCCAAACATTACGCGATGATCCGCCGAAGCACCTGGCCGGGCTGATCTGGTTCCGCCTGCCGCTGGCCAATGACCGTCGCGCCTGGAGCCTGACTACGCTGGCGGCGGTTGCCCGTGGCAATCAACTGAACAGTCGGCTCAGCGTGACGCTCGGCGAACACGCCGGCCTCTACGACATCCAGCTCATCAACTCGGGCAATCTCGACAGTGCCTGGCCTGCGCAAATTACCCTGAAGGCAAAAAACTGCGAGGGCGCCGATGCGCTCGTTGGTTACTCGTTGCAACAAAGTGCCGATCTGCTTACCTTCACCCGCCTGCGCGACGGCCGCTTGCCGGCGGGCGGACAACGCGCCATCGGTTGGGCGCGTTGCGCCAATATTGATCAAGGAGGTTCGCATGTTGTCCCGTAACTGGCCGCGTCATTTGCTTTGCCTGAGCCTCAGCCTGCCGCTGGGTTCGGCGCTGGCCTGCGGGCCGGATTTTCCGATGCGCCTGCTCGACGATCGCGGTCAGACCTTGGCCGATCTGCCCGAAGGCAACTTCAATTTCGAGCTCAGTCGTCTGGGTAAAACCATCGCCGGACTGAAGAACGCGACCGCTATCACGCACAATCCCAACGATATGTACGGCGAAGAAAACGCTGCCGCCATCGCTCGGGAACAAGCCGAGCAGGCAGGCCTGAGCGCCGAGCAGCAAGCCTTGGTCAAACGACTGCGCGGTCTGACCGATGCGCGCCAGGTCGAAGTACAGGGCGCCAGTCTTCCCGCGGAAATCCGTTGGTACGTTGCCGGCGCCGTAGCCTTTGCGACCGGTGATCATCAACAGGCAATCGAATACTTCAACAAAGTGCTGGCGCTGCCAGCCGATCAGCGTCCGCTGCGCAGCACCTGGGCGGCCTATTCACTGGGCCGCACATGGCTGGCGGCGAGCGCCGAGGCCACTGATGCAATCTCCGCACTGGAGCAGGCGCGTGCGGCGTACCGCCAGACACGGCAACTGAGCGTCGATGGCTTCAGTGATCCGCTGGAACTGGGCGTGGCCAGCCTCGGCGAGGAAGCACGGGTGCTGCGCAGCGCCGGTGACTGGAGCGGCGCCATCGAATTGTACGAAGCGCAGAACCTGCACGGCTCGGCGGTGGGTTACACCTCGCTGAAACAATTGATGAATGAACTGGCGGAGCTGCCCGAGGCTGAGCTGGCGAAACTGCTCGAGCATAAAGCGGTGCAGCAACTGGTCACGGCATCGCTGGTCAGCCGTCAGGGTTGGTCATTTGGCGATCAGCCACCGAACGAAAAGAAACTGGTGACGCTGTTGCAAAACAGCACCCGAGGCAGCCTGGACAATGCCGATCGTCTGGCGGCGATGAGTTATCAACAGGGTGATTACGCAAGCGCCAAAGCCTTTCTGATCAATGCTGGAGACGGGGGGCTCGCGTGGTGGTTAAGAGCCAAACTGGCCGTGCGTGACGGCGATAAAACGGCCGCTGCCGCGGCGTATTCGAAAGCCGCGCAAGCCTTTCCGCAGACTGAGGATTGGGGTTACCGGCGCACACCGGACTGGGCCTATGAAACCGTGCAGCCGAAGTGCCGGGTTGAGGGCGAGAGCGCGATCCTGGCGTTGCAACGCGGCGAGTACCTGCAAGCGTTCGTGCAGTTGTATCGCAGCAACAGTGTCTATTGGTTCGACGCGGCCACTGTGGCCGAGCGCGTGCTGACGGTCGATGAGCTGAAACGCTACGTCGATGACAACGTCCCTGCGCCGCCCGTGTTGACCCAGCAGGAGCGCGACAACTATGTGCCGCTGCCGGTGGCGGCCAGCCTGCGCAATCTGCTCGGTCGGCGCCTGCTGCGCGAAGGCCATTACCAGGAGGCGGTGGCTTATTTCGACAACCCGGACCTGCAGAACAAGGCGCGTCTTTACGGCGAACAACGCCTCAAGGCCGACGCCGCGTGGTGGCCGACCAAACGCGCGAGTGCCTTGTACAACGCCGCGTGGACGGCCCGCGAATGGGGCATGGACATTCTCGGCTACGAAATGGCTCCGGATTACGCCACGTTCGGCGGCAATTACAGCCTGGAAAGCGCCGAGCTGAAGGTCGGGCCGCTGGTTTCCGAAGCAGAAGTGCAACGCCAGCAGGCCAGCGCTGCGCAGCCGGATCAGCGTTACCACTATCGTTTTGTCGCCACCGAACTGGCTGGCCGCGCCGCCGATAACCTGCCGCATACCAGTCAGGCCTTTGCCGCGGTGTTGTGCAATGCGGCCGGCTGGAACAGCAGCCTGGAAGACCAGAGCGCGCTGTATCAGCGTTACGTCAGGCAAGGCCCGTACGTGCCGTGGGCGGTGGATTTCGGCAATCAATGCCCGTACCCGGATTTCGAGAACGCCGACAAGCGTTACGTGACGCAGGTTACCGATGCCGTACGCGCGTCGCTACGGCCGTACAAGTGGCCAGTGCAGATCGGCGCGCTGGGGCTCGTTGTCGCTGCGGCGTTGCTGCTGATCAGTCGCCGCCGGCGCAAGGCGGGCAAAGGCTAGGCTTGCTGGACAAAGGTCAGGCGTACGGCGAAGCCGATCAACAGGCTGCCGAACAGCCACTGCTGCACGCGCTGGGCGGTTGGATGATGTTGTAACCAACGACCCAGTGCAGCTCCGGTCAGGGCATACGCGCTATCGAACATGAAGCCGATGCCGACCAGCAATGCGCCAAGCACGGCGAACTGGCTGAGCACCGGCGTACCGTCATTGACGATGAATTGCGGCAACAGCACCGAGCAGAACAGCAACGCCTTGGGGTTGAGCAGGTTGGTCAGCAGGCCTCGGCGAATGGCCGTGCGCCACTGCCCGTTTCGATCGGCGCCTGCTTCAGTGTTCAGCGGCGGCAGCAAGGTGCTGCGCAGGCATTGCAGGCCGATCCATAGCAGATACGCCGCGCCGGCCAGGCGCACCACCTCGAAGGTCCACGGTGCTGCCTTGAACAACGCCGCCAGTCCCAATGCGGCGAGCGCTACATGGCAAGCGCGAGCGATGCCCAGACCGATGGCGGTGGCCAGCGCCGGCCCGCGACCCTGACGGGCGCCGGTCTGCAGCAACAGAATCATGTCCGGGCCGGGCAGTAAAAGAACCACAGCCAGAGCCAGGAAAAACAGCCAGAGATTGGTCATGTTGCAGCCTTTTTTTCAGCGGATTCGGTCGGCCAATTCTAGGGCCGAAGGCGGGCGCAGGTGCTTGCGTAGTCCGCTTCAAAAGCGTCGTGCTTTGGCATAACCTGCTGGTTTTCCAAGTCAAAACAATCGAGATCTGCCAACCATGAAACTTGACGCTTTCGATCGCAAGATTCTCGCCGCGCTGCAACGCAACGGCCGCCTGAGCAATGTCGAACTGGCGGAGGAAATCGGCCTGTCAGCCTCGCCGTGCCTGCGTCGGGTGCGCATGCTGGAAGATGCAGGGGTGATTCGTGGTTACCAGGCCAATGTTGATCGCGATGAAGTCGGCCTGGGGCTGACGGTGTTTGTCGGGGTCAAGGTCGAGCGGCACAACGAAGAACGGGCCAATGCGTTCTATGCCGCCGTCACCGCATTGCCTGAAGTGATTTCCGCGTTTCTGGTGTCGGGCGAGTCGGATTTTCTGTTGCAGGTGGTGGTGCCGGACCTGCGAGCCTACGACCGTTTTGTCAGCAGTCATCTGCTGAAACTGCCGGGAGTCAGTGACATTCGCAGCAACTTCGCTATTCATACGGTGAAGACGCCCGGGCCTTTACCGCTGGGGCATCTGCCGGCCTGAGAACGGGGTGCCTTCATCGCTAGCAGGGCTAGCTGTGATCTCTCTGTAGGTTGTTCACTCGGGGCTTTTCCGGGAAATTGGAGGTGCGAACCAAACCAAGCCCCCGGAGGCCCCGAGTGAACACTCATAAAAATGCCCGATTAACTGTTTCTGGTCGAGCCCTTCTTGTTCAAAGAGTCCTCACAGAGGGTTTGAGAGTTGAAGAGGTGGCCAAGGCCCAAGGGGTCAGCGTTCGCACTGCCTACAAGTGGATAAACCGCTATCGAACCGAAGGCGAAAAAGGTCTCCAGGATCGCTCATCCCGCCCGGCTTCCTGTCCGCACGCTACTGCCCCAGAGTGTCTGGAGAAAATCATCAAGCTTCGCCGTGAGCGAAAAACCTATGGCGAAATCAGTAAGTCTTTGAAGGTGGGGCATAGCACGGTAGGCAGGATATTGAGCCGCAACGGACTCAATCGCCTGGCTTATCTGGAACCGCCAGTTGCGGTTATTCGCTACGAATACTCTCAGCCGGGAGGCTTGCTGCACTTGGATATCAAGAGGCTGGGGCGCTTTAACAAACCTGGTCATCGAGTGACAAAAGACCGTCTGAAAGGCCGTTCTTACCATGTGGGTTGGGAGTTTGGACATGTTGCCATCGACGACCATAGTCGAGTGGCGCACTGTGGTTTATACCCAGACCAAACCGCTCGTAGCGCCTGCCTCGCGCTGATCCGGGCCCTGCGTTACTACAAAACGCTCGGCGTGAAATTCGAGCGGGTAATGACCGACAACGGCCCTTGCTACAAATCCAGGAGCTTCAAGCGCCTGTGCCGGCGGCTGCGGCTTAAGCACATCTTTACCAAGCCTTACACCCCGCGCACGAATGGCAAGGCAGAGCGATTTATACAGACCGCTCTGCGCGAATGGGCCTACGCCAGAAGTTATGAAAGCTCAGATCAACGCGCGACGTATCTGATGCCTTGGTTGCACAGGTACAACTGGCATCGCCCGCATGCCAGTTTGAGTTATTTACCACCGATTAGCCGAATAGCATCCGTGAACAACGTGGTGGGTTTACACAGCTAGCTCCCACAGGTATTCGGTCAACCACAAAATGGCTGGTAGCTTGATAACCACTGCGGGAGCCAGCCTGCTGACGATGGCGGTAGCCCGGTCAACGCCTACATCTGTGTCGCCATCCCCTCAACATTCATTGCCGCCTGGCGTAACGCCTCTGAGCGGGTCGGATGCGGGTGACAGGTCAGGGCAATGTCTTCAGCCGAGGCGCTGAATTCCATCGCCACGCAAAACTCGCCAATCATCTCGCTGACGCTCGGGCCGACCAGATGTACGCCAAGCACTTCATCGGTGCGCTCGTCGGCGAGGACTTTGGCAAAGCCCTCGGTTTCGTGATTGATCTTCGCCCGGCTGTTGGCGGTGAAGGGGAATTTGCCGACCTTGTAGGCGCGACCTTCAGCTTTCAGTTGCTCTTCGGTCTTGCCGACGCTGGCCAGTTCCGGCCGGGTGTAGATCACGTTGGGGATCAGCTCGTAATTGACCTCGCCGGCCTTGCCGTGGATTTGCTCGATACAGGCCATGGCTTCGTCTTCGGCCTTGTGCGCGAGCATCGGCCCTGACGTCACGTCGCCGATCACCCAGACACCGGGCGCTTCGGTGCGGTGTTGTTTGTTGGTGAGCATGCCGCGCTTGTCGGTGCTCAAGCCGACGTTTTCCAGGCCCAGACCGTGCGTGTAGGGGCGACGACCGATGGCCACCAACACGTAATCGGCCTCCAGCGACTCGGCGCTGCCGCCGGCGGCGGGCTCGACAGTGAGTTGCACGCCGCTGGTGGAGGGCGTGGCGCCGGTGACTTTCGAGCCCAGTTTGAAGTTGATGCCCTGTTTGCCCAGCGCGCGCTGCAAGGTTTTACCCGCCTCAGCGTCGACACCGGGGCAGATGCGGTCGAGGTATTCGACCACCGTCACCTGCGCGCCTAGCCGCCGCCAGACAGATCCGAGTTCCAGACCGATCACGCCGGCACCGATGACCACCAGATGGCGGGGCACTTCACTCAAGGACAACGCGCCGGTGGAATCGAGGATGCGCTGGTTGTCGATCTCGACGCCGGGCAGGGGAGTGGGCTCTGAACCGGTGGCGATGATGATGTCTTTCGCGGTCAGTTCGACCTTGTTGCCCTTAGTGTCGGTCACGCTGACTTTGCCAGGGCCGTCGATGTGGCCCCAGCCCTTGATCCAGTCGACTTTGTTTTTGCGAAAGAGAAACTCGATGCCCTTGGTCAGGCCCGCGACGCTTTCATCTTTCTGTTTCATCATCTGCGCCAGGTTCAAAGTCGGTTTGACCTCAATGCCCAGATTGGCGAATTCCGCACCCATCGCCGCGTCGTACAGTTCCGAGGCGTGCAGCAAGGCTTTTGACGGCATGCAGCCGACATTAAGGCAGGTGCCGCCGAGCGTTGCGCGCCCCTCCACGCAAGCGGCCCTGAGACCCAGCTGGCCAGCACGAATCGCTGCGTTATATCCGCCGGGACCGCCGCCCAGAATCACTACGTCATAGTTGCTCATGCGTTTGCTCCTACCCGATGGATAAGGATCGTTGACGTTAGTCATGAAACAAAATTACGGGCGTAATATGTGCGCGTTCGGACATTTCGGTCAAGGCTTCAGGCAAGCGACAGGTTTGGCCTCTTTGAATAAGCGCGAATATGGACGAATATTTCACGCTTTTCGTTATATCGTAACGACACAAACGCAGGCCAATCAGTTTGGGGTGATATGCAAGTCGATCTGCAGGTTGAGGGCACGCAAGTGGCGGGACTGCCACGGTTCCAGCAGGCAGCCGTACAGGGCCGGCGGCTACGACGTTGGGCGTTGGGTCTTGGCGGGTTGGCAGGGGCGGGCGTGGTGCTGGCGCTGTTTGTCGGGTTGTTCGCGCCACAGTCCTTGTGGCAACCGTTATTGCTCAATCAAAGTGCCGCGTTGCTGGTGTTGGTCGCGGGGTTGCAATCGGCGTGGTGGCTGACGCAATGGCGTGCACGAGCGATCAATCCAACGCCCTTGACTGCGCTTGCAGACGAAGAAGTTTCACCAGCAGATGGCTGGTACGAGCGATCGCTCGATCGCCTGAGCCAGCGCGGTCTGCATCTGCTCGGCCAGATTGGCGCAGCGACGTTGTGGTTATCCGGCTGGGCGTTGCTGACGCTGCTCAGCGTTGAACAAGCGTGGAATCTGACATTGCCGAGCGTGGCGGTGGGCCTGTCTGCCACCGTGGCGGCAGCGCTGGGGTTGCTGTTGGCGTTCGGTTTGCTGGTGTTCGAACGGCAACTGGCTCAGGAGAACCCGGCGCAATGCCCGGAAGCAGGGTCGTTGGCGCAACTGACGCGGGTAACGATCATCACGCTGATATTGAGCGCGCTGTGTTTGTTGTTCGCTGGAGAAAATGCGGTCTGGCCGGTGCGTGTCGCCGTGCTGAGCGGGCTCTTGCCGGGTCTCGTTGCTGTTGAATTCTTGTTGCGTGCGGTGCTTTCGCTGTTCAGCCCACGCCGCGAGCAGCTCGAACCGACGCTGCTGGCGCGCAGTTTCGTCGCCGATATGCTGCGCTGGCCGCCGCAACCCTTGCTCGCTTTGCAGCATGAGTTGCACAACCGATTTGGCATCGATCTGCGGCAGATCTGGGCGTTCAGTTTCATGCGCCGGGCATTGTTTCCGGTGTTGGCCCTGGTGGCGGTGGTGGGTTGGTTGCTTACCGGCATTCATGAAATTCCCTTGCAGGGCCGGGGTATCTACGAACGTTTCGGCAAACCGGTGCAGGTGTTCGGCCCCGGTTTACAGGTGGGGTTGCCTTGGCCGCTGGGGCGCGTGTTGAGCGTTGAAAACGGCGTGGTTCATGAACTGGCGACCAGCGTCGGCGAGAACCCCGCACCGCTGCAAGCCGACCCTGCCGAAGGTCCGGCACCGGCGACAGCCAACCGTTTGTGGGACGCCAGTCACGTCAATGACAAGTCGCAAGTCATCGCCAGCCGTCGCGGTGAGCAGCAAAGCTTCCAGATCGTCAACATGGACGTGCGTTTCGTCTATCGCATCGGCCTGAGCGATCAGGCCGCGTTGGCCGCTACCTATAACAGCGCCGACGTGCCGACGCTGATTCGCAGCACCGCCAGCCGGATTCTGGTGCACGATTTCGCCTCGCGTACGCTGGACGGTTTGCTCGGTGAGGACCGCGTCGACCTGGCCGAGGAAATCGGTCGCGCGGTGCAAAGCGATCTGGATTCACTCAACAGCGGCGTAGAAATTCTCGCCACGGTAGTCGAAGCGATTCATCCGCCGGCCGGTGCAGCCAATGCCTATCACAGCGTGCAAGCCGCACAGATTGGTGCACAGGCGTTGATCGCCCGGGAGCGGGGCGCCGCCGCCGAACAGAGCAACCAGGCGCAGTTGCAGGCCAGCCTCGCGCGCGATCTCGCCACCGCCAACGCGCGGGAAACCAGGGCCGCAGCGCAGGCCGCGGATTCGAAATTCAGCGCCGAACAGAAAGCTTACGCAAATGCCGGTCAGGCCTTTGTGCTTGAGCAATATTTCAGTCAGCTCAGCCAAGGCCTGAGCAAGGCGCGGCTGCTGATCCTTGACCACCGACTGGGCGGCACGACTAACGCGCCGACCATCGATTTGCGCAATTTCACGCTGCCGGCTGACCCGACGCCCGCACGCACCAACGCTCAACCAGGAGTTGCCCATTGAGCCAGTCGCCTACTCACGATTCGCATGACCACAGCGGCCACGATCACGGCCATGACGGGCATCACCAGCATCACGGGCATCACCATCACCACCACGGCGCGCCGCGAGAGGCTGGACCGTTTCCGTGGCGGCGCATGGGCTGGGCAGCGTTGTTGGTCGCGTTTGCGGTTGCAGCGGCGAGCCTTGTGCAAGTGCGCTCCGGCGAAGCCACAGTCATCACACGCTTCGGCAATCCAGCGCGAGTGTTGCTGGATCCCGGCCTGAGCTGGCGCTGGCCGGCACCCTTCGAGGCGGCCATTCCGGTGGATCTGCGTTTGCGTACTACGTCCAGCGGTTTGCAGGATGTCGGTACCCGTGACGGCTTGCGCATCATCGTTCAGGCTTACGTGGCGTGGCAGGTGCAGGGCGACGCGAACAATGTGCAGCGTTTCGTGCGCGCCGTGCAAAACCAGCCGGATGAAGCCGCGCGACAAATTCGCACTTTTGTCGGCTCGGCGCTGGAAACCACTGCCAGCAGCTTTGACTTGGCGAGTCTGGTCAACACCGATGCCAGCCAGGTGCGCATCGCCGATTTCGAGGCGCAGTTGCGCCAACAGATCGATCAGCAGCTACTCGCTACTTACGGCGTGCGCGTCGTGCAAGTCGGCATCGAGCGTTTGACCTTGCCATCCGTCACACTCACCGCCACGGTCGATCGGATGCGTGCGGAGCGTGAAACGATTGCCACCGAACGCACGGCGATCGGTAAACGTGAAGCCGCGCAAATCCGTTCCGCCGCCGAACGCGACGCACGAATCGTACAGGCTGATGCGACGGTGAAAGCCGCCGACATCGAAGCGCAATCCCGCGTCGAAGCAGCGCAGATTTATGGCCGCGCCTACGCCAGTTCACCGCAGCTGTACAACTTGCTGCGCTCGCTCGACACCCTTGGCACGATCGTCACGCCAGAAACCAAACTGATTTTGCGGACCGATGCGGCGCCGTTTCGCGTGTTAGTCGACGGGCCGCCGGCACTCGACAATAAAGCCGGATTACAGCCATGACTGATGACGTTCCACGTGGAACACAAACATTGAACAGTCCATGGATTCAGGCTGGGCGCCTGGCATTTCTTGCCTTGTACGCGGTGACGGTGCTGGCTGCGCTGGCTTGGGTGTTTTCCAATGTGCGGCAGATCGACCCGCAAAATCGCGCGGTGGTCTTGCATTTCGGAGCGCTGGATCGCATTCAGAATGCCGGCCTGCTATTGGCTTGGCCACGGCCGTTCGAACAGGTGATCCTGCTGCCGGCAGCGGATCGGGTGATCGAACGGCGCGTGGAAAACCTGTTGCGCAGCGATGAGGCCCTAAAGGCAGATCGGGTCGCTTCGTTTGCCACGCCGTTGAGCGATGCGCTGGCGGGCTCTGGTTATTTATTGACCGGTGATGCCGGTGTCGTACAGCTGGATGTGCGGGTGTTTTACAAAGTCAGCGACCCGTATGATTTCATTCTGCAAGGCGATCATGTCTTGCCGGCACTGGATCGGCTGGTGACTCGTAGTGCGTTGGCACTGACCGCCGCGCGCGATCTGGACACCATTCTGGTTGCGCGTCCGGAGCTGATCGGTGCGGACAGCCAAGCCGCCGAGCGCCGTGAGCGGTTGCGCGGTGATCTGGTTCGAGCGATCAATCAGCGCCTGGCTGAACTGAAAGCGAGCGGGCAGGGGATTGGTGTCGAAGCGGCGCGGGTCGATGTGCAATCGAGCTTGCCGGAGCCGGCGGTGAGCGCTTTCAATGCGGTCCTGACCGCCAGCCAGCATGCTGACAAAGCCGTTGCCAACGCGCGCACCGAGGCAGAAAAACTCACCCAGACCGCCAACGAACAAGCCGACCGTACGCTGCAGATTGCCCACGCCCAGGCCGGCGAGCGCTTGGCCAAGGCGTCGGCAGATACCGCCACGGTTGCGAGCCTGGCCAAAAGTGCCGACCCGCAGTTGCTCTTGCGTCTGTATCGCGAGCGCATGCCGAAGATTCTCGGCCAGGCCGGTTCGGTGACCACGGTTAACCCGAAAGACGATTCCCGCCTGATCATTCAGGGAGCCAGCCAATGACTGCGACCACCGCCACGCCGAGCCTGTTGTCCTCGGCCGAACAACGCCGCGCCGCACGACAACTGACCCTGGCCATGCTTGCGCTCGGTTTGCTCGGGCTCGGCCTGATCTGGCGTTGGTGGTTGCCGGAGCAAACCGGGGTCAGCCAATTGCTGTTGGGCTTTGCGTCATTGATGGTCGGGGTGTCGGTGATGCGCTCGGCGTGGTACAGCCTGCGCTATCCGAGCCTGCATGGCATTACCGATCAATTGATTGCGCTGGCCATGCTTGGCGCTTGGGCAACAGGCGATCTGCTCACGGCGGCGTTGTTGCCGATCATCATGATCTTCGGCCATGTGCTGGAGGAACGCAGCGTCATTGGTTCGCAGGAAGCGATTCACGCGCTAGGGCAACTGACGCGCAGCCATGCGCGCAAAATCCAGGCGGACGGCTCGGTCATCGAAGTCGACAACGGCACCCTCAAGCCCGGCGATACCGTTGAGGTGCGGGCCGGTGATCGCGTTCCAGCGGATGGTCGGGTTCTCTCCGGTCAGGCCAGTCTCGATACCGCGTCGATCACTGGCGAATCGGTGCCGGTCGAGGCGGGCGTCGGCATGAGCGTGTTTGGTGGCGCGATCAACCTCGACGGATTACTGCGTATCGAGGTGACGCGCACCGGTGACGAGTCGACCTTGGGCAAAGTCATCGCACTGATGCAGAACGCCGAACGCTCGAAACCGCCGATCACTCGACTGCTTGAACGTTACGCTGGCAGCTACATGATCCTGGTATTGCTGCTGGCCGCTGTGACCTGGTTCATCACCAACGATGCACAGGCGATGCTTGCAGTGCTGGTTGCCGCTTGCCCATGCGCACTGGTGTTGTCGGCACCTGCCACAGCGATTGCCGGCGTCGCAGTAGCGGCGCGGCACGGCATATTGATCCGCAGCTCGGCGTTCCTCGAGGAGCTGGCGGATCTGACGTCCTTGGTGGTCGACAAGACCGGAACGCTGACCTACGGCACTTTGCGTCTGCAATCGATCACCGGCGCAGCAGCGGATCATGCGGCGGCGAAGACCTTGGCGGCCAGCCTCGGCGCCGCCAGCAGTCATCCGGTCAGCCGCGCCCTGGCCGGCCTCGTCACTGCGCAAGACTATTTGCCTTTGAGCGATATTCAGGAGCGGCAGGGTCTCGGCGTTGTTGCCATGACCGCGCAGGGCGAAGCGGCACTCGGGCGCCCGGAGCTGTTCGCGCAGTTGGGCATCAGCACCACGCCCGTCCCAGAGCACGATGGGCCGATTGCCGGGCTGGCCTTGAGCGGTGAGTTTCTTGCCTGGCTACTGTTGGCCGACAGCGTGAAACCGGAGGCTCGCTTTGCCCTCAGTGAATTGCGTGAGTTGGGTCTCGGCCGGCAGCTTTTGTTGACCGGCGATCGTCAGAGCGTCGCAAACTCGCTGGCCCAGGAGGTCGGCTTGCACGAGGTCGAAGCGCAGGCCTTGCCCGAAGACAAACTCAATCGCGTGCTCAAGGAAATCGACAGCGGCTTCCGGCCAATGGTGGTTGGCGATGGTATCAACGACTCGCTCGCACTTAAGGCTGGCGTAGTTGGCGTGGCGATGGGCGCGGGCGGCGCGGACATCGCGCTGGCCTCGGCCGATATCGTGTTGATCGGTAGCGACCTGCGCCGGCTCGGTACCTGTGTGCGACTCAGCCGCCAGTGCCGCAAGACCTTGCAGGTCAACGTGATCATCGGATTGGGCTGGACGCTGGCAATCGTCGTCTTTGCAGCATTTGGCTGGCTCGGTGTGGCCGGGGCGATGATCGCTGCGCTGCTGCACAACCTCAGCACCTTGCTGGTGCTCGGTAATGCTGGGCGCTTGCTGCGGTTTCAGGAACCATTGGCGAAAATGGATGATGAGCTTCGAAACGATTTGTAACGAACTGCCGGCGAAGTTAGCAGTCATTGGTAGAGAGGGCGCTCCATTTCAAGCCGTCATCGGCTGGAAGACGTGGGTGCAGGATGGCCTGTTGGAGCGTCTGCGACGATAGCTTCGGCTAATCAATTCGATAGCCTGCTATTTTTCCGCGATGGTCTACCCTCAGATCTGACGTCTGAAACAAGGGGGGAATTTCCATGCTCGCGCAACTTCCACCGGCCTTACAGAACCTGCAGCTTCCGCTTCGCCTGCGACTCTGGGACGGCCATGAATTCAATCTGGGGCCGACGCCCAGCGTCACCATCGTGGTCAAGGACCCACAGATGGTCACCCAGTTCACTCACCCAAGCCTCGATGCGCTGGGAGCGGCGTTCGTTGAGGGTAAACTTGAACTGGAGGGCTCGATCAGCGAGGTCATCCGGGTTTGCGATGAACTGAGCAGCGCGTTGCTCGACGAAGATGAAGGCAGTCAGCCGGTGCGTTCCGTGCACGACAAGGAAACCGACGCCAAGGCCATCTCGTACCATTACGACCTTTCCAATGCCTTCTACCAGCTGTGGCTCGACAGCGACATGGTCTATTCCTGCGCGTATTTCGAGACCGGCAGCGAAACCCTCGAGCAGGCGCAACAGGCCAAATTCCGCCATCTGTGCCGCAAGCTGCGCTTGCAGCCGGGCGAGTATTTGCTGGATGTCGGCTGCGGCTGGGGTGGGCTGGCGCGATTCGCCGCACGGGAGTTCGGCGCCAGGGTCTTCGGCATCACGCTGAGTCAGGAGCAACTGAAGCTGGCACGTGAGCGGGTCAAGGCTGAGGGGCTGGAAGATCAGATAGAACTGCAATTGCTCGACTACCGCGATCTGCCTCAGGACGGGCGCTTCGACAAGGTGGTCAGTGTCGGCATGTTCGAACACGTCGGCCATGCCAATCTCGCCGAATACTGCAAAACCCTGTTTGGCGCGGTGAAGGAGGGTGGCCTGGTGATGAACCACGGCATCACTGCCAAGCATACCGATGGCCGGCCGGTCGGGCGTGGTGCGGGCGACTTCATTGAGAAATACGTTTTCCCTAACGGCGAGTTGCCGCACCTTTCCATGATCTCGGCGCAGATCAGTGAAGCCGGGCTGGAGATTGTCGACGTGGAAAGCCTGCGCCTGCATTACGCGCGTACGCTGGACCATTGGAGCGAGCGACTGGAGGACAACCTCGAAGCCGCTGGCAAACTGGTACCGGAACAGGCGTTGCGTATCTGGCGCCTGTATCTGGCCGGCTGCGCCTATGCGTTTGCCCGTGGCTGGATCAATCTGCACCAGATCCTTGCGGTGAAGGCGCATCCCGACGGCAGCCATGAATTGCCCTGGACCCGCGACGACATTTATAACCCGTGATCGCAGGCGTCTTCACGGGACGCCTTACAGGATCGGTGATATCAGCCGGGCGATCCGCATGCCGACCTGTTGCAGGCGGTGGATTTCCCGGCTCTCTTCCTTGGCGACTTCGTAAGCCTGGGCGAAGTCTGCTTCGAGCATGTGTTCCACGCTGGCGGCAAAGGCACTGTCGACGGTCAGCAGCATGACCTCGAAATTCAAACGGAACGAGCGATTGTCCAGATTGGCGCTGCCGATCGCGCTGATCTCGCTGTCGATCAATACCACTTTCTGATGCAGGAATCCGGGCTCGTAACGGAACACTCGCACCCCGGCGCGCACCGCCTCGAACGCATACAGACTGGAAGCGGCATAGACGATGCGATGGTCTGCGCGCGACGGCAGCAGCAAGCGCACATCGACGCCGCGCAGCACGGCTAGTCGCAGCGCGGCAAATACCGCTTCATCCGGAATGAAATACGGGCTGGTGATCCACACCCGCTCGGTGGCGGCGTGAATCGCCTCGACGAAAAACAACGAACAGGTTTCATAGGCATCGGCCGGGCCGCTGGCGAGCAACTGGCAAAGTACGCCATCGTCCGGATAAGCATCCGGGAGGATCAGCGGCGGCAGGGAGCGTGCCGCCCAGAACCAGTCTTCGGCGAAGGATTCCTGCATGCTCGCGACGACTGGGCCACGGACTTGTACATGGGTATCGCGCCACGGTGCCAGCGGTGGTTTCTCGCCCATGTACTCGTCGCCGACGTTGTGCCCACCGACAAACCCGACGATGCCGTCGACCACGACAATCTTGCGGTGGTTACGAAAGTTGACCTGGAAGCGGTTGAGCCAGCCACTGCGCGTGGCAAATGCTTTCACCGCAACACCGCCGTCGCGCAATGCCTGCACATAGCTATGGGGCAGGGCGTGGCTGCCGATGCGGTCGTAGAGCAAGTGAATCGTCACCCCTTCTGCGGCTTTTTTCAGCAGCAGATCACGCAAGCGTTGCCCCAGGCGGTCGTCGTGGATGATGAAAAACTGCACCAGCACGGCTTCTTTGGCCTGCTCGATCGCACTGAAGATCGCCTCGAACGTCGCCGCACCGTTTATTAATAGCTGCACTTCATTATTGGCCAGGCACGGCATCCGCCCAAGTTTGGGCATCGCACGCAACGAGGCATAAGCGTTGGAAGCACGCGCGGCGAGGGCTTCCTCGACCCACGGGCGCCAGTTCAGCTCGGAGATGGCCACGCGCATCTGTTCGTTGGCTTGGCGCCGCGCCTTGATGTAACCGTCGAAGGTGCTGCGGCCGAAGACCAGATAGGGAATCAGCGTGAGATAGGGAATGAAGATCAGCGACAATGCCCAGGCAATCGAACCCTGCGCAGTGCGCACGGTGAGTACCGCATGTATCGCGGCGATCGATCCGAGGGTGTGAATCAGCGCGATCAGATAACCGAAAATGTGCGGTCCAAAATAATCCATGGGGCAGCCTTGCTCCGGTAGATGCAATGCTTAACAGACCATGTTCAGCGGCGAATGTCGCTATTTAATTGGTCCATGAACCGAAGCAACCGGCCGGCGTCTAACGGCCACAACTGATCAGGAGTTTGTCGATGAACGTTCGTCTGCTGGGTTTGGCGCTGGGCCTGGGTTTGGCATTGCCGGTGGTTGCGCAAGCGCAGATGTTGCAGCCGGGGCTGTGGGAAATGACCTCGAGCAATTTGAAAGTCGACGATCAGGCGATGGATGTGCAATCGATCCTCGGCCAGATTCAAGGCCAGATCACGCCGCAACAGCGCGCCGCGCTGGAGAAGAATGGCATCAACATTGGTGGCAAGGGCATCCGCGCCTGCCTCACGCCGCAGCAAGTAGCGACCAACGATATTCCACTGGCCGATCCACAATCGGGCTGCAAACAGCAGATCACGGAGCGCACCGGCAACCAGTGGAAATTCCGTTTCAGCTGCCCGAAAGCGCAGGGCACCGGGGTCGCGACCTTTCTCAGTGATCGCGAATTCACCACCGTCGCCAACGGCACGTTCAACGCCATCGGGATCAATCAGAAGGGTAGTCTGGAAACCCGCGCGGTGTGGTTGGGTCAGGATTGCGGGACGGTGAAGCCCCGCGCTTGATGCTTCA
Organism: Pseudomonas sp. Z003-0.4C(8344-21); assembly: GCF_900104975.1. NCBI lineage: Bacteria > Pseudomonadati > Pseudomonadota > Gammaproteobacteria > Pseudomonadales > Pseudomonadaceae > Pseudomonas > Pseudomonas sp. Z003-0.4C(8344-21). Next base: position 317,740 of record NZ_LT629756.1, read on the forward strand.
CGTCATGGCTGGCTCAACGCCTTGTACAGCGTGTTGAGGTTGTATTCGAACAGGCCGGTAAAGGTGCTCGCCGGCCCACTCGCGGCGAGCGCGTCCGAGTACAACGTCCCTCCGATATGCGCGCCGCTCTCATCGGCAATCTGTTTGAGCAGGCGCGCGTCCTTGATGTTTTCCATGAACACCGCTTTGACCTTGGCCTGACGGATCTGCGTAATCAGCGCGGCAACTTCGGCGGCTGACGGCTCGCGCTCGGTGGACAAACCTTGGGGCGCGATGAAGTCGATGCCGTAAGCCTGACCGAGATAACCGAACGCATCGTGACTGGTGACGATCTTGCGGTTGCCCGCAGGCAGTGAACCCAGTCTGGTTTTGGCCTCGGCGAGCAGGGCGTAGATCTGCTTCAGATAGGTTTGGCTGTTGCGCTCGTAGTCGGTCTTGTTCGACGGATCAGCCGCAATCAACGCCTTGGTGATGTTGGCGACGTACAGCTCGGCGTTGGCCAGATTGTGCCAGGCGTGTGGATCGGGCACGGTTTCGCCATCCTCATCCAGAGATCGGGGAATCACCCCGCGGCTGGCATTGATCACCGTTGCCTGAGTGGCGGTGCTGCTGACCAGGCGATCCAGCCATGGCTCGAAGCCCAGTCCGTTTTTAATGATCAGTCTGGCTTTGAGCAGGGCTTTGGCATCGTCCGGCGTTGGCTCGTAAGTGTGCGCGTCGGCGTCCGGGCCGACCATGCTGGTGATCTGCACATGGTTGCCGCCAATCTGGTGAACCATGTCGGCGAGGATACTGAAGCTGGTGACCACCGGCATTTTTTCCGCCGCCGACAATGACATCGACAGCAACAAGCTGAACAGCACGAGTAGAGCGCGCATCGGGAAACACCTCATTGGGATGTGAGCAAAGGCGGGCGGCGCAGCAGACCATGGACCGGGCCGACGATCACCGACAACAGATAACCGGCGCCGGCGACCAGCACGATTGCCGGACCGCTGGGCAGCGAGTAATAGAACGACAGCAGCAATCCGAACCACACCGACAGGCAACCGATTGCTGCCGCAACGGCAATCAGCACAGGCAGGCGTCGGCTCCAGAATCGCGAAGCCGCAGCGGGCAGCATCATCAGGCCGACCACCATCAAGGCGCCGATGGCCTGGAAGCCGATGACCAGATTCAGCACCACCAAGGTCAGGAATACACCGTGGGCCAGCGGGCCGAGACGGCTGACGGTTCGCAGGAAAAGTGGATCGAGGGTGTCGAGTACCAGCGGTTTATAGATCAGTACCATGGCGATCAGGCTGCACGCCGAGACCCACAGCATGCCTTGCAAGGTGGGTCCGTCGACGGCCAAGGCTGAACCGAACAGCAGATGCAGAAGGTCCAGGCGCTTTCCGGCGATACCCAGTATCAGCACGCCGCTGGCCAGCGAGATCGGGTAGATCGCGGCGAGGCTGGCGTCCTCGCGCAGGCCGGTGCGCCGAGTAATCCAGGCCGCCAGTCCAGCCATGCCCAGGCCTGCACCGAGGCCGCCGAAGGTCAGTGCCGGCAAACTGAGCCCGGCGAACCAGAAGCCCAGTGCAGCACCGGGCAGGATTCCATGGGCGACCGCATCGCCGATCAGGCTCATACGCCGCAGGATCAAAAACACCCCAAGTGGCGCCGTGCTGCAGGCCAGGACCAAACCGCCGAACAGGGCGCGACGCATGAACATGAATTCGTGAAACGGCTGCCAGAGTTGGCTGACGGCGAGCATCAGGCCACCTGGGTGTGTGGAGTTTGTGCAATCAGCTCCGCGCTCGCCGCCAAGCGGCACTCGCGATGCTTGATCAGCAATGTGCTGGGAATGTGCTGGCGTACCGCAGCGAGGTCATGACACACCACGACGAGTGTCCGGCCTTCGCCGTGCCATGCATGGATATGCTGCCAGAGCAGTTGTTGACCGAGCTCATCGAGTGCCGCGTGGGGTTCATCAAGCAGCAGCACGGGCGCATCGGTCAGGCTTAAACGGGCGAGCAGAGCGCGTTGCAACTCGCCGCCGGACAGCGCCATCAACGGGCGCTGTTCGAGTCCGTGCAAGTGCCAGTTCTCCAGCGCGGCATGCAACCGTTGCGCGCGCAGTTGCGTTGATAACCGGCGCCCCCAGAATCCGGCGGCAACCAGCTCTTGCAGGTTGATCGGAAACTGCCGATCGAGATGCTGCTGTTGCGGAAGAAAGGACAATCCGCTTTGCCGTGGAACACCGAGAGAGACTTTGCCCGCGAGTGGCTTCTGGAGGCCGGCGATGACTTTCAGCAGGCTGCTTTTGCCGCAGCCATTGGCACCGATAATTGCTGTGAGTGAGCCGCGGTCGAGTTGCAGGTTCAGCGGCGATGTCAGCGGTTGGCCTGGGGCTCCCCAGCTCAATGAATGGCAACGAATCATGCCGGCTCCCGCTGCCATTGGCTTTCGGCAACAGCGTCGTGCGCGTGCAGGCTTTCGGCGTGAACAACGCGCAGGTGGAAAGCGCTGACCCCTGGGATGCGGCGCAGCGCCAGATTCAAGCGGCGTGCAGCGTCTTCACAAAACATCAGATTCTGCCCATTGGCGAGGGCGAAGGCTTGCTCGTCGGCGCGCTTCACGGCGGTCTGCACGGCTGTGCCGAGCGCAGCTTCGGCAGCGTTGATGAGTGTATTCAGCGGTAACTCATCGATGGATTCTTCAAGATGAAAATGCAGTTTTGCAGTACTGCGCTGGCTGTGAGGCGTGGCGACGACGCCGCGGGAAGAGCCGAGCCATGCCAGCACATCGGCGTGTTGCAACGCTTGGTTGGCGAAGTCATCGATGAATTGTTGCTGGATCAGTTGTCTGGCTAACGCCGCTGAACAGGGGCAGGTCGAGGAATAGGGCAACTCTAGTTTTAGTTCCACGTGGAACATTTGCTTTTTCAGCGTGGCAGAAATGCACACGGGATAGGCTTTCCAGCCGGCCAAAGGGCTTACCAGCGCGGGGCGTTTCAGCAGTAATTCAGTGTGCAGATTGAGATAAGCGCAGCTGGATAAGCCCTCATGACTGTCGAGAAATTGGCTGAGTACACGACGCAGTAAAGAAGGCGAAAGCTCCTTCTGTTCCAGTGCGTCCAACGCCAGGTACAGGCGCGACATATGTATGCCCCGCGCTTCGCCATCATCAAGGCTCACCCCAGCGTCTGCCTTGGCACTCAGAGGCTTTCCTAGCAGGTGGATCGGCAAAGCGATGCCCTGCATGCCTACCCATTCAAGCGGCACATTTTCGCGCAGCGCCTCTGCGGCAATATCCGGCAGTGTCAGTGAGTTCATGGTTGTAACCGTCGATTTAAACGAATCGGATGTTACAGTATAACAATGCGTACGCCATTGCTTGTTTCATGAATGAATTTTTACCAAGCAAGAAGCGGGAGTGCTTAGCACCCGGTCATTCGGCTACAGGTGAATTTCGCGCTACCTGCGCCAGAACTTGAAAAACGGTTGATCGTGGTCCAGCCCACCCGACGGGTGTAACCCACCCAGGCCTCTCCGTTCGAAGCGATACCTGTGAAAAAGGTGAGCTGACCGAAGCGGCTGTTGGTTTGCGCCCAATAGCGATGCCCGTCTTTTTCAAAGCCGCGTAAATAAAGCGTGTTGCCCACGGTGTTCACGCTGTAGCTGTTGCCAACGGCGTCCGCGCAGGCCAAGAGATTCGCACTGCGCGTACAGGTTGCCGCTGTGCCCGGCTGCGCCAGAATGCTTAAGAGGGGCAGCAGAGCACAGCTCAGCACAACCCCGCGCAGGGCGTTTTTCGTCATGGACCGTTTCAAGCGAGCACCTCAGGGCGAAACAAAAGCTGGTATGTTTTTAGGGTTATAACATAACATAAAAATAACCCGGCCTCAGACCCATGATTTTGCTTTTTCAGATTCCTGCGTTGGCTCAACGCAGCGATGGGACGCATGGCACTGAGGAATTCGCCCATTGCTGGCTCAAAGACAGGATTATCCAATGTCAGAAAAACTGCCCGTAACCGTTCTTTCCGGATTTTTGGGCGCCGGAAAAAGTACGCTTTTGAATTACGTACTACGTAATCGAAGCGGAATGCGCGTAGCCGTCATCGTCAATGATATGAGCGAGATCAACATTGATGGCAGCGAAGTCCAGCGTGATGTCAGCCTTAGTCGCGCTGAAGAAAAAATAATCGAAATGAGCAACGGCTGTATCTGCTGTACGTTACGCGAGGACCTGCTTGAAGAAGTCAGCAAGCTTGCCCGCGAAAACCGCTTCGATTATCTGCTCATCGAGTCCACCGGCATTGCCGAGCCGCTTCCCGTCGCGGAAACCTTCACATTCCGCGACGAAAACGGCCAAAGCCTGAGCGATATTGCCCGTCTCGACACCATGGTGACGGTAGTCGACGGCGTGAATTTCCTCCCCGATTACCAAGCGGCAGAAAGCCTCGCCTCTCGCGGTGAAATCCTGGGGGAGGAAGACGAACGTTCGATCACCGATCTGTTGATCGAACAAATCGAATTCGCCGACGTGCTGTTGATCAGCAAAATCGACCTGATCAGCCAGCCAGAACGTGAAGAACTGATCGCCATCCTCAAGCGCCTGAACGCGCAGGCCGAAATCATTCCGATGGTGATGGGCGAGGTGCCGTTGGAAAAACTCCTGAACACCGGCCGTTTCGACTTTGACAAAGCCGCGCAAGCGCCAGGTTGGCTCAAGGAGCTACGCGGTGAGCACATTCCGGAAGCCGATGAGTACGGCATCGTATCGACGGCATACCGCGCGCGGCGGCCCTTTCACCCGCAACGCTTCTTCGACTTCATCAACCGTCCATGGTTGAACGGCAAACTGCTGCGCTCCAAAGGTTTTTTCTGGCTGGCGAGCAAGCCCACCGACGCCGGGAGCTGGTCGCAGGCCGGTGGCTTGATGCGTCACGGTTTTGCCGGGCGCTGGTGGCGGTTCGTACCGAAAGACCAATGGCCACAGGATCAGGAAAGCAGCGCAGCCATCCTGGAAAACTGGACGCCGAGCGTAGGAGATTGCCGCCAGGAGCTGGTGTTCATCGGCCAGAACATCGATTTTCTACAACTCACTGCTGAATTGGATGCCTGCCTGCTCACTGATGATGAAATGGCGCTCGGTGCCGAGGGCTGGCGAATGCTCGCGGACCCATTTGGTCCTTGGCACGAAGAGGCCGCCTGATGCCTGCACTCCAATCGCCGGGAAACCAAACCCGCCAACAGCATCAAGGCCCGACCCCACAGGCACTGACGCGCATTTTCGAAGACGAGGTGAATCTGGCCGTCTGGCAGCGACAGTTGCCACTGCACATCAGCGAGTTTGCCGATGTGCTGCTGTCGCTCAACCAGCCTTTGGCGCAGTCGCTGTGTCTGGAGTTGCCCGAAGAGGACGCCGAGCCGGATCTCACAGGGCTGGCCGCGGAGTATGGCGACGTGCAGGGTTACGAAAGCTTTACGGCCGATTTGAAATGGTTGGTCAGCGCCTTTGCCTGCTTGCTCGGTGCGCGGCGGATCGGCCTGCGCCTGCGGGCGCTGGACAAAGCCATGTGTCCGCGCTTCCACGTTGATCACGTACCGGTGCGGCTGATCACGACCTACGCCGGCGTCGGCAGCCAATGGCTCGCGGAAGGTGCGATGGATCGCCGTCAACTCGGCCAGGCCGACGCCGAACCCCACGCGGATATTCAGCAACTCAGCAGCGGCGAGGTTGCGTTGTTGAAGGGCGAAAAATGGCATGGCAACGAAGGTTTCGGCTTGATCCACCGCTCGCCGCAACCGTTAGTGGGCGAGCGCCGCTTGATTCTGACCCTCGACTGGCTCGGCTGATGCTTCAAGGCCTGAGCCATGACCCCTGGCTCTGAGCTTCACAATACGGCTTCAGGTACGCCGCATCAGTGGCCACACCGTAATAGTGGATGTCCTGGCGATAGGGCATATTGGCAACTTGCGCGTTGCTGCATACGCCAAACGCACCGCTCGGGCACTGATCGACATATTGCACTTCGACTTTTTGCCCGACCAGGGTCGGCTGGCAAAAGCCGTCATTGAACAGTTTCTCGGGGATATTACGGTTTTGCTGGCAGACTTTGACGTCGAGCCGCTCGCCCTGACTGTGCACCACACAGGCCTGAGCCCACGCTTCGCTCGACACCAGCGCCAACAGCAACGACCATCCCATCCAACGCATCTTCGAATCTCCCAAAAGCTTGCCGCCATGTTGCAGAACATTCCCACCCATGTCATTGCTGGCCCTTTGGGCGCTGGCAAAACCAGTCTGATTCGCCAGCTCATGGCCCAGCGTCCAGCAGGTGAGCGTTGGGCGGTGCTGATCAATGAATTCGGCCAGATCGGCCTGGATGCCGCGTTGCTGAGCCGCGACGCAGCGGGTACCGACTTGGCCGAAGTCGCCGGCGGCTGTCTGTGTTGCGTCAACGGCGCGCCATTCCAGATCGGCCTCGCCCGGTTGCTGCGCAAAGCGAAGCCGGATCGCTTGTTCATCGAACCGTCCGGGCTGGGCCATCCGCTGCAGTTGCTCAAGCAACTGCGCGAGGCGCCTTGGCAGGGCGTGCTGGCGGTGCAGCCGAGTGTGCTGGTGCTCGATGCCCAGGCACTGCATGCGAGACAAGCATTGCCCGCAGCGCAACAACAGGCGTTGAGCAGCACCGGACTGGTCTTGATGAACAAAGCCGAAGGCCTCGATGAGAAGCAACGGCAGACAATCGCCAGACAATTGCCGCCGGTCAGGCTGATCTGGACCAGCCAGGCGCAATTGTCTTTGGGTGATCTGCCGGGCTTGGCCGCGCAAGCGATGAGTGGCGCAGATAATCTGCTCATACCCAGGGGACCTGCGCGGCTTCCAGCAGTCTGGAGCGATCCGACCGCGCCGATCTGCCTGAGTCAGGCGCAGGAGGGCGGCTGGAGCATCGGTTGGCGTTGGCATCCCGACCAGACGTTCGGCAAACAGGACATCGCGGACTGGCTTAAAGCGCTTCAGTGGAGGCGGGCAAAAATGGTGATCCACAGCCCGGATGGCTGGGTGTCGGCGAATGCGCTGGATAACGCCAGTCTGGAGTGGCAAACCAGCGAATGGCGCAAAGACTCGCGAATCGAGCTGATCTTTGCTGAGCCACAAAATATTGATGAATTGCAGGCAGGACTTGCGCGGTGTCGGCTGCCGTAAGTCAGCTCAAGGCTTCCACTTGGTATGCTCCTGACGCCATTGACTCAGCTCGATCACTTCGGCGCGCGGCTTGCTGACTTCCACCACTGGCGGGGTATCGTCAAACGGTGCGGGGTAGGGCGCCAGTTCGATCTGCGCACTGTGCGCACCGAACTGAGTGATGGTGCCGTTGTGCCGGGTTTCGCCGGTCACGGTGAACTCGAAGTTGTAGACCCGCGCCAGGCGCCGCCGGCCGTTGGCATCCTTGATCAGGCCGATCTTCTTTAACGCGACGTTGCCGTCGAGCAATTCGACGCCGACGTTGGTGCAGTGCTGCTTGACCCGCTCCAGCGCGCGCTCGCGCAAGCCGTGGTTGTGCCACAACCAGGCGCCGGCAGCGGCGAACAGCATCAGCACGAAGATGTTTTCCAGGGTCAGCATCAACATCGAACTCCAAAAGATGGCGTCAGCTTAACTGCGTCGCCGGTCTGTCGTACAGGCTGTGTTTCGTCGCATACTGCGCGGCTTGAATTTCAATCGTTTTACGGAATGACCCGAATGAAACGCACGCCTCATCTGCTCGCCATCCAGTCCCACGTGGTGTTCGGCCACGCCGGCAACAGCGCCGCGGTTTTTCCGATGCAGCGGGTCGGCGTCAACGTCTGGCCGCTCAACACCGTGCAGTTTTCCAACCACACCCAATACGGTCAGTGGGCGGGTGAAGTGCTGGCGCCGCAGCAGATTCCCGCGCTGATCGAAGGGATTGCCGCCATTGGTGAGCTGGGCAACTGCGACGCGGTGCTGTCCGGCTACCTCGGCAGTGCCGCGCAGGGCCGTGCGATTCTCAGCGGTGTGGCGCGCATCAAAGCGGTCAATCCGAAGATGCTGTATCTGTGTGACCCGGTGATGGGGCATCCGGAGAAAGGCTGCAGCGTGCCGACCGAAGTCAGCGACTTCCTGTTGGATGAGGCGGCAGCAGTGGCAGACATCATGTGCCCGAACCAGTTGGAGCTGGACAGCTTTTCCGGGCGCAAGCCGCAATCGCTGTTCGATTGCCTGGCGATGGCGCGGGCACTGCTGGCACGCGGGCCGAAAGCGGTGCTGGTCAAGCATCTGGACTATCCAGGCAAACCGGCCGATGGCTTCGAGATGTTGCTGGTGACGGCTGAGGGCAGTTGGCATTTGCGCCGTCCACTGCTGGCGTTTCCGCGTCAGCCGGTGGGTGTCGGTGACCTGACCTCGGGGCTGTTCCTGGCGCGAGTGCTATTGGGCGACAGTCTGCTGGCCGCGTTCGAGTTCACCGCGGCGGCAGTGCATGAGGTGCTGCTGGAGACCCAGGCGTGTGCCAGTTACGAGTTGCAACTGGTGCGGGCGCAGGACCGGATTGCGCATCCGCGGGTAAAGTTCGAGGCGACGGCGATCAGTTTGTAATACCGCGTTAAATCCAATCGCGAGCAGGCTCACTCCTACAGGGAAACGCATTTCAATCTAGGAGTGAGCCTGCTCGCGATAGCGATTTCTTAACGCTACAAATCTCAAGCGTCGCCCTTGATCTCCTGATAACGCTTTTCCAGCTCCTGACGAATCTGCCGACGTTGCTGCGCCTGCATGAAACGACGCTTGTCTTCGCTATTCTGTGGTTGCAGCGGCGGAACGGCGGCGGGTTTGCGCTGGTCGTCCACGGCCACCATGGTGAAGAAACAGCTATTGGTGTGGCGCACCGAGCGCTCGCGGATGTTCTCTGTGACCACTTTGATACCGACCTCCATCGAGGTATTGCCGGTGTAGTTGACCGACGCGAGGAAGGTCACCAGCTCGCCGACATGGATCGGCTCACGGAAAATCACCTGATCCACCGACAGGGTCACCACGTAGCGGCCGGCATACCGGCTGGCGCAGGCGTAGGCCACTTCGTCGAGGTATTTGAGCAGCGTACCGCCGTGGACATTGCCAGAGAAGTTGGCCATGTCGGGGGTCATCAGTACCGTCATCGACAGCTGGGCGTTTCCGGGTTCCATAACGTTCTCACGGGTCAAGGCGGATGGCTGAAAGCACCTCTGCGGATGCCTGGTCGCTTTTCAAAAGCACCGATATCGGGACGCCGGGCGCAGGCTCGCCGTCACGCCGCAATCGATCTGTTTCCTTATATTGCACCGGCTTTCAGAAAGAAGTCGCGGTGTTAACCTGCAAAAGCCCTGCCCAAGGGCAATTCCTACAGCCGAAGCGGATTTTTACCCAGCCTGCGCAGATGCTTCTGACGTCTGTCCGCGGCCTCGTCATCAAGGAGCCCCACACCATGCATGCCATCAGCTTCATTCAGGATCTGGCAGTGATCATGTTGGTTGCAGGTGTGGTGACCGTGCTGTTTCACCGTTTCAAGCAACCGGTGGTACTTGGCTACATCGTTGCCGGCTTCATCATCGGCCCGCATACGCCACCGTTCGGCCTGATCCACGACGAAGACACCATCAAGACCCTCGCCGAGCTGGGGGTGATCTTCCTGATGTTCTGCCTCGGGCTGGAGTTCAGCCTGCGCAAGCTGTTCAAGGTCGGCGCCACAGCGTTTATCGCGGCGTTTCTGGAAATCATCCTGATGATCTGGATCGGTTACGAAATCGGCCGCTGGTTCGACTGGAACACCATGGACTCGCTGTTCCTCGGCGCGATCCTGGCGATTTCCTCGACCACCATCATCGTCAAAGCCCTCAATGATCTGAAGATGAAGAACGAACGCTTCGCGCAGTTGATCTTCGGCGTACTGATCGTCGAGGACATCCTCGGCATCGGCATCATTGCGCTGCTGTCGAGCATTGCGGTCAGCGGCACGGTCAGTTCCGGCGAAGTGTTTTCCACCGTCGGCAAGCTGTCGCTGTTCATGATCGTTGCGCTGGTCATCGGCATCCTGCTGGTGCCGCGCCTGCTGGCCTACGTGGCGAAATTCGACAGCAACGAGATGCTCCTGATCACCGTGCTGGGCTTGTGTTTCGGCTTCTGCCTGCTGGTGGTGAAACTTGAATACAGCATGGTCCTCGGCGCCTTCCTGATTGGCGCGATCATGGCCGAGTCGCGGCAATTGCTGAAGATCGAACGGCTGGTCGAGCCGGTGCGTGATCTGTTCAGCGCAATCTTCTTCGTCGCCATCGGACTGATGCTCGACCCGATGATCCTGCTCGAATACGCCTGGCCGATTGCGGTGATCACCGTGGCCGTGGTGCTGGGCAAGATGTTGTCCTGCGGCCTCGGTGCGTTTATCGCCGGCAATGACGGACGTACCTCACTGCGCGTGGGGATGGGCCTGTCACAGATCGGCGAATTTTCCTTCATCATCGCCGCGCTGGGCATGACCTTGCAGGTCACCAGCCATTTTCTCTACCCGGTCGCCGTGGCGGTATCGGTGATTACCACGTTGCTGACACCGTATCTGATTCGCGCGGCCGATCCGCTGTCGATCAAGTTGTCCGCCGCCATGCCCAAACGTCTCGGCCGGGTACTGGGCATGTACGGTGAATGGCTGCGCAGCATCCAGCCGCAAGGCGAGGGCGCGATGCTGGCGTCGATGATCCGGCGGATTCTGTTGCAGGTCGGGGTCAACCTGGCGCTGGTGATTGCCATCTTCATCGCCGGGGCTTATTTCGCCGAACGCCTGTCGGTGTGGCTGCAGGACTGGATCGGTGATCCGAGCTGGCAGAAGGCGTTGATCTGGGGCGGCGCGTTACTGGTGTCGCTGCCGTTCCTGATCGCTGCTTATCGCAAGCTCAAGGCGCTGTCGATGTTGCTCGCGGAGATGGGCGTCAAGCCGGAGATGGCCGGGCGACACACGCAGCGAGTGCGCCGGGTGATCGCCGAGGTGATCCCGATTATCTCGCTGCTGGTGATTTTCCTGCTGCTGGCAGCCTTGTCGGCCAGTATTCTGCCGACCAACAAGTTGCTGGTGCTGATCGCCGTGGTGGCGGCCGCGGTGGCGGCGCTGCTATGGCGCTGGTTCATCCGCGTGCACACGCGGATGCAGGTCGCGTTGCTGGAAACCCTCGACAATCACAAGGAGTCGTCAGGGCACTAAGTTGCCGGGGCGGCTGGCCGATCAGCTTTCCAGCCAGACGTCCCGCGCCCAGTGCCACACCGATTCCCAGGTTTCTTCGGCAATCAGTTCTTCTTCGGCCTGCCAAAGCACCACGGTGCCGTCTTCTTCGACGCAGTAGTAATCATCGCCGTCCTGACAGATCGGGATCAGGCTGCGATCAACTCCTGCATCCCATGCGTTTGCCGCGACATCCGGCAGATAGGTGTGGGATTGCGGGTCGGTGACGGTGACGGGTTCGAGACTGCCATAGACCACATCGCTGACGGTCAGCAAAAATTCCCGGAAGACAAAGGGAATGTCGATGAACAGTTGTTCTTCGATTTCGACCAGCAGGTCTTCGTCAGGCAACTCCAGGGGAACCGGTACGGGTTCGTTGGCTTCGCGTAGTTGTTCGATGATTTCTTCCACGTCCGGGGATCCTCTTGCTTGAATGGCGCGGTTTATAGGGGCCGGTTTATACAGTAGCTCGCTATAGATGCAACTGCGAAATAGAAAACCCCAGCCGAGGCTGGGGTTTTTTTATTACCGCAAGTGGAGCGCAGCAGGCAATCAGCCGTTCTGGCGGATACCGGCGACCAGCCAAGGCTGGTTGTCGCCCTGCGGACGCTCCATGTTCCAGCTTTCGCTGAACACTTCGCCCTGGTCGAAGCGCGAGGTCTTCGATACGCCGGTGAAGGTCAGGGTGGCGATGGTCTTGTCGGCGCGATCATCGACGCCGTCCAGTTGCACTTGCAGGTTGTCGATGTAGGTCGACTGGAAGCCATCACCCAGGTCGGCGCGCTCACGCTTGAGGAATTCAAGCATTTGCGGAGTCACGAACTCGGCGATCTTGTCCATTTCATTCGCGTCCCAGTGCTGCTGCAGCGACTGGAAGTGGCTGCGCGCAGCTTCGAGGAAGCGCTGTTCGTTGAACCAGGCCGGTGCGTTGATCACCGGGCGGGCAGCAGCCGGAGCGGCCGAACCACCGAAGATCGAACCCATGGCAGCAGGTTTCTGCTCGAACACTTCACGCTGCATCGGCGCGCCGGCCGGAGCGAACTGCTCCTGCTGCTTGCGACGACGGGCGGCGATGAAGCGGAAGATCACGAACGCGATCAGCGCCATGATCAGGATGTCGAAGATCTGCATGCCCTGGAAGCCGCCGCCCATGAACATGGACGCGAGCAGGCCACCGGCGGCGATACCGGCCAGAGGGCCGAGCCACTTGGAAGCACCACCGGCCTTGGCCGCAGCGCCCGCAGCACCGGCAGCGCCAGCGGTTGCAGCTGCGCCGCCCGCGCCTGGAGAAGAAGGAGCCATCTGGCTGGTCTGGTGCGTCGGCGCAGCGCCGGCGCTTTTGCCACCACCAAAGCGCTTGGCGTTGGCGTCGAGGCTCATCGTCAGGCCGATGCACAACGCCATGGCGATGCTAAGAAAACGTTTCATAAAGGGTATTCCCGTTTTGTGGAGACACGCGCGCCATGTTGCACAGCTGAAGTGTTACTGGCTAGCGAGAGAGTGTTTCCGGCTTTTGCCTGACAGGTTGCGTTCAGCTTGGCGAGGCAATCAGCCGATGTACTTTTGTGTGTAGGAAAAGGCGATAGGTTCAGAGGGATTTGGGTCTCGTGTAGGAGTGAGCCTGCTCGCGACGAGGGTGTGTCAGTCAACACATTGATGACTGACAGACTGCTGTCGCGAGCAGGCTCACTCCTACAGAAAGCAAGCGAAACCAGCGTTAGATGGCCTCGAGCTTGGCGTAACCGAGCATCAGCCACTTGCTGCCTTCGCCGAAGTTCACCTGCACCCGGGCCTGCGCGCCGGAGCCTTCGAAGTTGAGGATTACGCCTTCGCCGAAAATTGAATGGCGCACGGCCTGGCCGAGGACGAAACCGGTCTCCGGTATCTCGCTGCCGCTGAACAGGTTGCTGCCGCTCATCGACTGGTTGCCGCCGAAGGGTCGGCTGATGCTGTTCGACAAACGCACTTCCTGAATCAGACCTTTCGGCACTTCGCGGACGAAACGCGAAACCTTGTTGTAGGTCTCGCTACCGTACAGGCGGCGAGTTTCCGCGTAAGTCATCACCAGATTCTGCATCGCCCGAGTGATACCCACATAGGCCAGACGCCGTTCCTCTTCCAGACGCCCCGGTTCTTCGAGGCTCATCTTGTGCGGGAACAGGCCTTCTTCCATGCCCACAAGGAACACGTAAGGGAATTCCAGGCCTTTGGCGCTGTGCAGCGTCATCAGTTGAATGCTGTCTTCGTGCTCGTCGGCCTGGGTGTCGCCGGCCTCCAGCGAAGCGTGGCCGAGGAACGCCGCCAATGGCGTCAGCTCTTCGTCTTCTTCGGTGTTTTCGAAGTTGCGCGCGGCGCTGACCAGTTCCTCAAGGTTTTCTACCCGCGCCTGGCCTTTTTCGCCTTTTTCCGCTTCGTGATAGGCGATCAGGCCGGACTGCTCGATGACGGTCTGGGTCATCAAGTGCAACGGCATCTCGGAGCACTTGGCGGCAAGGTTTTCGATCAACTCGATAAACGCACCCAGTGCGCTGGCCGCGCGGCCAGTCAGGCCTTTGTTGGCAACCAGTTGGCGCATCGCTTCCCACATCGACACATCGCTGTGCCGGGCGTGCTCACGAATCGCTTCGACGGTTTTCTCGCCGATGCCGCGGGCCGGCACGTTGATCACCCGCTCCAGTGCCGCATCGTTGCCGCGGCCTTCGAGCAAGCGCAGGTAGGCCATGGCGTTCTTGATTTCGGCGCGTTCGAAGAAACGCTGGCCGCCGTAGATACGGTACGGAATGCGCTCGCGTAGCAGAGCTTCTTCGAGCACCCGCGACTGGGCGTTGGAGCGGTACAGGATTGCGATCTCGCTGCGTGCCAGGCCGGTTTTCAGCGCACTTTCGATGGTTTCGACAACGTAGCGTGCTTCGTCGTGTTCGTTGAACGCGGCGTACAGATTGATCGCTTCGCCGTCGCCGCCATCGGTCCACAGCTCTTTGCCCAGGCGCCCGGTGTTGTTGGCAATCAGCGCGTTGGCCGCCTTGAGGATGCCGGCGGTGGAGCGGTAGTTCTGCTCCAGACGGATGGTCTGGGAATCCGGGAAGTCGGAAGAATACTGGTGGATATTTTCGATTTTCGCGCCGCGCCAGCCATAAATCGACTGGTCGTCGTCGCCGACCACCATCAGGCTGTCGCCGCCCTTGCCGAGCAGACGCAACCAGGCGTACTGCACGGCGTTGGTGTCCTGGAACTCGTCGACCAGAATGTGCCGGAAGCGCTTCTGATAGTGCGCCAGCAGACCCGGATGATCGCGCCACAGGTCGAGGGCGCGCAGCAGCAATTCGGAGAAATCGATGACCCCGGCGCGCTGGCACGCCGCCTCATAGGCTTCGTAAATGCCGCGCATGGTCGCCAGGTACAGATCGCCGCTGGCCTGGATGTGTTGCGGCCGCAGACCTTCGTCTTTCTGCCCATTGATGAACCACTGCGCCTGACGCGCCGGCCAGCGCTGCTCATCCAGACCCAGCTCGCGGATCACCCGCTTGACCAAGCGTTGCTGGTCGTCGCTGTCGAGAATCTGGAAGGTCTGGCTCAGGCCGGCCTCCTGCCAGTGCGCCCGCAGCAAGCGGTGCGCCAGGCCGTGGAAGGTGCCGACCCACATGCCAGCCGGGTTGATGCCCAGCAACTGCTCGATGCGGTGACGCATCTCGGCAGCGGCCTTGTTGGTGAAGGTCACCGACAGAATGGAGTGGGGCGAGGCGTTTTCGACCTGGATCAACCAGGCGATACGGTGCACCAGCACTCGGGTTTTACCGGAGCCGGCACCGGCCAGGACCAACTGACGGCCAACAGGGGCCGCTACGGCCTGGCGTTGGGCATCGTTGAGAGAGTTCAGCAGAAGGGAGAGATCATCGCGCATCGGGGCATTCTAGGGTGCGCCGCAGGCCCGGGCAAACCGCGCGTTGCATTAGCCGATGAAAGTGCTGCCGATGACGACCGGTCGGTCACCGCTGCAGGCTTCGGCCCGTCTCGCTTGAGCGGTTGCGACGGTGCCGGGACACGCGCAAATTTCGCTGCAATTCTGACCTGCAGCAGTTTGGCAACCGGAGCGGCTTGTGTATGCTCCGTCGACGTTTCGGGCGCACGCCCCCTTATAAGAACAAGAACGTAGCCCATGATCCTCAGCGCCGAACTGTCGGGACCCTCCGTGGAACCCCGGGTCATCCGCAAGCACTACGCCGTCGAAATGGCGGTCGAGCGCACACGTCTGCTGTATCAGGGCTCGTTGCTGCCGACGCTGTTCATGTTGATCAACGGCCTGGTCTGCGCGGCATTGCTCTGGAGCCCGCAGCGTTACTTCGTGGTCAGCGTCTGGCTGGTGTGGCTGTTGTCGCTGGTGGCGTTGCGGGTGATTCAGGTCGCGGCGTTCGATTCGGCGATACCGGATCGCCAGGCCCAGCCGATCTGGCGGCGCATGTTTCTGCTCGGTTCGACCATGACCGGCCTGACCCTCGCCGGTGCCGGCATCGCGCTGGTGCCCGCCGACAACTTCATGCAACAAGCCTGGGTGTTCGGCCTGATCGGCGCGGCGACCCTGTCCGCCAGCGTCGCCTACGCCGTGAGCCTGCCGGCGTTCCTGTCGTTCACCTTGCCCTGTCTGTTGCCAGCGATCGGCTACCTGTTTTGGGGCGGCGATGAACAGGCGCGAGGTTGGGGCTGGCTCGGCTTGATTCTGCTCGGCTCGCTGAGCGTGGTCGCCTGGCAGGTCAATCGATTGATCGATCGTGGTTTGCTGCGGCGCTTCCAGAATCAGCACCTGATCGAACACTTGCAGCGGACCCAACTGCGCGGCGAGCAGCTCAACCAGGAACTGGCCAGGGAAATCGAGCAGCGTCGCTGTGCCGAGGGCAAGCTGCGCGAGGCTCAGGTCGAACTGGAGGACCGCGTCGCCCAGCGCAGCCGCGAACTGGACGCGGCCAATCAGGCCCTGAGCAAAAGCGAGGCGCGTCTGGCGCTGGCGTTGAAGGCCAGCGAGCTGGGGCTGTGGGACTGGAACCTGCAGACCGATGAAGTTCACCACACGCAACTTCAGGAGCTGTTCGGCCTCGCTCCGGAATATGTTACTGCGCTGCTGCGCGATCTCAAGCCACGTTTGCATCCCGAGGATCTGCCGACGCTCAAGTACGCATTGATCGAGCATTTGAAGGGGCGCAGCGAGGACTATCAGATTGAATATCGCGTACGTCACGGCGACGGCCATTGGGTCTGGATCGAAGACCGTGGCCGTGCGGTAGAGCGCAGCGCCAATGGGCGAGTGATCCGCATGGTTGGCACGCGCCGCGACATCAGCGCCAGCAAGCGGCTTGAAGAACAGCAACGGCTCGCGGCGACGGTGTTCGAAGCGGCCAGTGAAGGCATTGTGATTCTCGACCCGAACTACGCGCTGATCGCAATCAACCAGGCCTTCAGCCGGGTCACCGGCTATGACATCGATGACATGCTCGGGCGCAATGTCGTCGAGTTGCCGTGCAGCCGCGATGCCCGCCGACATTACGGGGTGATTCGTCACGCGCTGGAACAGCACGGCAGCTGGCAGGGCGAACTGGTGGAAACGCGCAAGAACGGCGAGCTGTATCCGCAGTGGCTGCAATTGAATGCGGTGCGCGACAATCGCGGCAATGTCAGCCATATCGTCGGCTTCTTCGCCGATCTGTCGGCGCGGCGCGAATCTGAAGAGCGCATGCGTTATCTGACTCACTATGACGAACTCACCGGTCTGGCCAACCGCTCGCTGTTTCGCGAACGCTTGCACGAAGCGCATCAGCGCTCACGGCAGAGTCGGCGCAGTCTGGCCCTGCTGCACATCAATCTGGACCGTTTCAAGTTGCTCAACGACAGCCTCGGGCATGAGGTGGCGGACCAGTTGCTGCAAAAAATGGCGCGGCGGCTGGTCAACGCCTTGCCGGAAGCCGACACGATTGCGCGCTTGTCCGGTGATGAATTTGCGGTGCTGTTCGATGCCTACGGCAACTTGTCGAGTCTGGCCCGCGTTGCCACGCGCTTGTCATCGAAATTGCGCTTGCCGCTGACGGTGGAGGGGCACGAGCTGGTGGTTAGCGCGTCGATGGGCATCAGTTTGCTGCCGGACAACGCCCGGGAGATTTCCGCGCTCGTCAGCCAATCGAACATGGCCATGCAGCACGCCAAGCATCTGGGCGGCGACAACTTCCAGTTCTACACCGACAGTTTGCAGGCCAGCACCCTTGAGCGCTTGCAGCTGGAAAACCATTTGCGCCGGGCCATCGAGGAGCAGCAGCTCAGCGTGTTCTATCAGCCGAAACTGTGCCTGCAAACCGGCCGCCTGAATGCCGCAGAAGCGCTGGTGCGCTGGGAGCATCCGAGCATGGGCCAGGTGCCGCCGGCGGACTTCATCGGGTTGGCCGAGGAAACCGGGTTGATCGGGCCGATCGGCGAGTTCGTCCTGCGTCAGGCTTGCTGGCAGGCTTGCGAATGGCAGCGGCAGGGCCTGGCGCCGATCCGCGTGTCGGTGAACCTGTCGGTGCACCAGCTGCGCCAAGGCAAACTGGTCAGTCTGGTGCGGCAGGTGCTGGAGGAGACGGGACTGGCGCCGCATTGCCTGGAACTGGAGCTCACCGAAAGCCAGTTGCTCGACAGCGTCGAGCACATCATCGCGACGTTCCAGCAACTGCGCGATCTGGGGGTAAAACTGGCGATTGACGATTTCGGTACCGGCTATTCGTCGCTGAGTTATCTCAAGCGCATTCCGGTGGATTACGTGAAGATCGATCAGGCGTTCATTCGCGCTTTGGATGAGGGCAGGGAAGACGCGGCGATTACGCGCGCGATCATCGCCATGGCCCATGGCTTGTCGCTGAAAGTCGTCGCCGAGGGCGTCGAGTGCCCGGATCAACTGGAGTTCTTGCGCAGCGAAGGTTGTGATGAAGTGCAGGGTTATCTGATCAGTCGTCCGGTTGACGCCGGCGCGCTGGCCGGGCTTTTGCGCGAACAGGGAAAACCGCTTTAAGGGCTACATGCAGGCCATCGCGCCAGCTAGCGGGACATCGAGTTACGCATTGAGCAGGCAAAATGCCAATTCATGTAGTATAACTACAAGCGTGCTACATCCTTGCCCATAAGAAGAGTCCAGCCCCTTGAATCTGCTGCAACACATCGCCCAGTCACGTCACCTGTTACGCAAGTCGGAGCTCAAGGTCGCCGACCACGTGCTGCTTGACCCTGCGGCGGTGATGCACAGTTCCATGGCCGATCTGGCCCACAGCGTCGGCATCAGTGAACCGACGATCGTGCGCTTCTGCCGCGCCATCGGTTGTTCCGGTTTTCAGGACCTGAAACTGAAACTGGCGCAAAGCCTGGCCGCCGGTGCCAGTTTCGGCCAGTTTGCGATCCACGAAGATGACTCGGTCGCCGATTACAGCCTGAAGATTTTCGACACCACCCTGCACACGCTGATGGAGGTTCGCGAGAAGCTCGATCCGGTGGAATTGCAGCGTGCGGTC
The DNA here is from genome assembly GCF_900104975.1 of Pseudomonas sp. Z003-0.4C(8344-21). NCBI lineage: Bacteria > Pseudomonadati > Pseudomonadota > Gammaproteobacteria > Pseudomonadales > Pseudomonadaceae > Pseudomonas > Pseudomonas sp. Z003-0.4C(8344-21). Next base: position 336,516 of record NZ_LT629756.1, read on the forward strand.
ACGTTGATGTCCCAGGCGCAGCGCGTCGAGTTCTATGGCTTTGGCGCGTCCGGTGCAGTGGCGGCGGATGCCCAGCACAAGTTCTTCCGTCTGCTGCTGACCGCGGCGGCGTATTCCGACCCGCACATGCAGGCGATGTCGGCGGTGACCCTGAAACCGACCGATGTGGCGATCTGCATTTCCCAGTCGGGGCGTTCCAAGGATCTGCTGATCACCGCCAACCTCGTTCGCGAAAGCGGCGCCTCGTTGATCACCCTGTGCCCGAGCCAGACACCGCTGGCCGAGCTGTCGACGGTCAATCTGGCGATCGATGTGCACGAAGACACGGAAATCTACACGCCGCTGACCTCGCGTATCGCCCACCTGGTGGTGATCGATGTGCTGGCAATGGGCGTGGCCATGGCGCGCGGGCCGAGCCTGGTCAATCACCTCAAGAGCGTGAAGCGCAGTTTGCGCAGCTTGCGCTTGTCGCCCAAGGCCGTGAAAGCCCTTGATGACTGAAGTGATCCAAGGTCGTTCCGACCTTGATCGCGAGCAGGCTCGCTCATTGGATTTCGGTGCGACGCACAATTTGTGTTGCTGTAGATCCCTTGTAGGAGTGAGCCTGCTCGCGATGGCGTCCTGAAAAGCACCGCAACCCTGAGCAAGTTTCATCGCACTGTCATCCCCGCGCAGCCAAACCGTCATCCCCCACGCCTATCGTGAAACTCCCGTACTCGCCTTGGGAGAATCGAAATGGCTCAGCCCTACGAAGAACGCAACAGCGCCGCGAAAACCCGTCGTCAGCAAGAAGACCAGCGCCGCATGGAATTCCGTCGCGCCATCGAAGATCGTTTTGAACTTCGCCAGCTTCAGGCCGAGATCGGCGATTTTCCCGAGGTTAATCTTTGGCAGGCAGCACCCGCAGCTTTCCGTCGAAACGCTCAACCAGCGCGCTGATCTGCGCACGCTCGCTGCGGATGAACGCCAGGAAGGCGTGCGCCACCGGTGACAGACGTTTGGCTTTGGCCTGCACCAGGCACCAGCTACGCAGCAGCGGCAATTCCTCGACCGGCAACTCGACCAGCCCGCCGGTCGCCAGCTCCAGGTTCAGGGCGTGACGCGTCAACAGCGCCACGCCCAGACCTGCCAGCACACATTCGCGCTGAGCCTCGGCCGAGGCCACTTCCTGAGTCTGGGTGAAGTGCACGCGTTTCTCTTTGAAATACTCTTCGCACGCCAGTCGCGTGCCCGAGCCCTGCTCGCGAATCAGCAATGTATAGGGTTCAAGATCCTGCAGGCGTAACGGGCCCAGGTGCGCCAACGGGTGATCGGGACGTGCGACCGCAACAATCGGATTGTTCAGGAACGGCAGAAATTCGAGGCCCATGTCTTGCGGCACCATCGACATGATCACCAGGTCGTCGCGGTTGTCTGACAGCCGTCGAATAACCTGACCGCGGTTGACCACGGTCAGTTGCAGATTGACCTCAGGGTGCTGGCGCTTGAACGCCGCAAACAAGTGCGGGACGAAATATTTGGCGCTGGATTCCACCGCCAGTTTCAGTTGACCTTGCAGCGAGCCCTGCATGTCCGACAGTTGCATGTCGAGGTTTTCCAGGCGTCCGAAAATGTCGCGGCTGGCACGCTGCAGCGCTTCGGCGGCCTCGGTCATGTAGAGTTTCTTGCCGACATAATCGAACAAAGGTTGGCCGATCAGCTCTTCAAGCTGACGAATCTGTAGGCTGACCGCCGGTTGTGTGAGGGACATTTCGTCAGCTGCGCGGCTATAGGAACGCAGATCGCACACTTCGTTGAAGATCTGCAACTGACGCAATGTCATACGCATCAAGGACTTACGCATTTTCGCAGGCTCTGAAGTGTGGTCGATGTTTCAACTATAAGTCTTTACTTATGCATGACCCAATTTTTATTCATTTTTGTTAATCCCTTGTGAGCGCTAGTGTGGACCTGCGACCGAATTGAAACATTTGGTCACGCGTCGACCTGGGTCTAGCAGGTCGTGGTGCCACCGGCTCAAGGGAACCTCCAAGTGATAACAAAGATCCTGATCGCCAACCGTGGTGAGATTGCCGTACGAATCGTACGAGCCTGCGCCGAGATGGGCATTCGCTCTGTAGCGATTTTTTCCGACGCCGACCGCCATGCCTTGCATGTGAAGCGTGCGGATGAAGCTCACAGCATTGGCGCCGAGCCATTGGCCGGTTACCTCAACCCGCGCAAGCTGGTGAACCTGGCTGTTGAAACCGGCTGCGATGCGCTGCATCCCGGCTATGGCTTCCTCTCGGAAAACGCCGAACTGGCGGAGATCTGCGCCGAACGCGGAATCAAATTCATCGGCCCGTCGGCGGAAGTCATCCGGCGCATGGGCGACAAGACCGAAGCGCGCCGCAGCATGATCAAGGCCGGCGTGCCGGTCACACCGGGCACCGAAGGCAACGTTTCGGGCATCGAAGAAGCCTTGGCCGAAGGTGACCGCATCGGTTACCCGGTCATGCTCAAGGCCACTTCCGGGGGTGGCGGTCGCGGTATCCGTCGCTGCAACAGCCGCGAAGAACTCGAACAGAATTTCCCCCGGGTCATTTCCGAAGCCACCAAGGCCTTCGGCTCGGCGGAAGTGTTCCTGGAAAAATGCATCGTCAATCCCAAGCACATCGAAGCGCAGATTCTTGGCGACAGCTTCGGCAACGTCGTGCACCTGTTCGAGCGTGACTGCTCGATCCAGCGCCGCAACCAGAAGCTCATCGAGATCGCCCCCAGCCCGCAACTGACTCCGGAACAGCGCGCCTACATCGGCGATCTGTCGGTGCGCGCGGCCAAGGCCGTGGGCTACGAGAACGCCGGCACTGTGGAGTTCCTGCTCGCCGAGGGCGAGGTGTACTTCATGGAGATGAACACCCGTGTGCAGGTGGAACACACCATCACCGAAGAAATCACCGGTATCGATATCGTTCGCGAGCAGATCCGCATCGCCTCCGGCTTGCCGCTTTCGGTGAAGCAGGAAGACATCCAGCACCGCGGTTTCGCCTTGCAGTTCCGCATCAACGCCGAAGATCCGAAGAACAACTTTCTGCCAAGCTTCGGCAAGATCACCCGTTACTACGCGCCCGGTGGTCCGGGCGTGCGCACCGACACGGCGATCTACACCGGCTACACCATTCCGCCGTTCTACGATTCGATGTGCCTGAAACTGGTGGTCTGGGCATTGACCTGGGAAGAGGCGATGGACCGTGGCTTGCGCGCTCTGGACGACATGCGTCTGCAAGGGGTGAAGACCACTGCTGCCTACTACCAGGAAATCCTGCGCAACCCGGAATTCCGCAGCGGCCAGTTCAATACCAGCTTCGTTGAAAGCCACCCGGAACTGACCAACTACTCGATCAAGCGCAAACCCGAAGAGCTGGCCCTGGCCATCGCCGCCGCCATCGCCGCCCACGCAGGCCTATGAATGAAACAGCTGCGAGCTTTTAGCTGCAAGCGGCAAGTAAGAGCAGATTGGCTTTTTCTTGCAGCTTTTAGCTTGAAGCTTGCCGCTATGAGGAGATACCAATGACCAAGAAGATCTTCGTTACCGACACCATCCTGCGCGACGCTCACCAATCGCTGCTCGCCACCCGCATGCGCACCGAGGACATGCTGCCGATCTGCGACAAGCTCGACAAAGTTGGCTACTGGTCGCTGGAATGCTGGGGCGGTGCGACGTTCGACGCCTGTGTACGTTTCCTTAAAGAAGACCCTTGGGAGCGTCTGCGCCAACTGCGCGCGGCGCTGCCCAACACGCGTCTGCAAATGCTGTTGCGCGGGCAGAACCTTCTGGGCTACCGCCATTACAGCGACGACGTGGTTCAGGCCTTCGTCGCCAAAGCCGCAGAAAACGGCATCGACGTATTCCGTATCTTCGACGCGATGAACGACGTGCGTAACCTGCGCGTGGCCATCGAAGCGGTGAAGGCTGCCGGCAAACATGCGCAAGGCACCATCGCTTACACCACCAGTCCGGTGCACACCATTGAGGCTTTCGTCGCCCAGGCCAGGCAAATGGAAGCCATGGGTTGTGACTCGGTGGCGATCAAGGACATGGCCGGTCTGCTGACTCCGTACGCCACGGGCGAACTGGTCCGCGCACTGAAAGCCGAACAGTCGCTGCCGGTGTTCATCCACTCCCACGACACCGCAGGCCTGGCGGCCATGTGTCAGCTCAAGGCCATTGAAAACGGCGCCGATCACATCGACACCGCGATCTCCAGCTTCGCCTCCGGTACCAGCCACCCGGGTACCGAGTCAATGGTTGCAGCGCTCAAGGGCACCGAGTTCGATACCGGCCTGAATCTTGAACTGCTGCAAGAGATCGGCCTGTACTTCTACGCCGTACGCAAGAAGTACCACCAGTTTGAAAGCGAATTCACCGCGGTAGACACCCGTGTGCAAGTTAACCAGGTGCCGGGCGGGATGATTTCCAACCTGGCCAATCAGTTGAAAGAGCAGGGCGCGTTGAACCGCATGGGCGAAGTGCTGGCGGAAATTCCGCGGGTGCGTGAAGACCTCGGCTTCCCGCCACTGGTAACGCCGACTTCGCAGATCGTCGGTACCCAGGCGTTTTTCAACGTGCTGGCGGGCGAGCGTTACAAGACCATCACCAATGAAGTGAAGCTTTACCTGCAAGGCGGTTATGGCAAGGCGCCGGGTGTGGTCAACGAAAAACTGCGCCGTCAGGCGATCGGCAGCGAAGACGTCATCGACGTACGTCCGGCCGATCTGCTCAAGCCGGAAATGACCAAGCTGCGTGCCGATATCGGTGCTCTGGCGACCTCGGAAGAAGACGTGCTGACCTTCGCCATGTTCCCGGACATTGGTCGCAAATTCCTTGAGGAACGTGCCGCCGGCACCCTGACGCCGGAAGTGCTGTTGCCGATTCCTGAGGCGGGCGCTGTTGCCTCTGCGGGTGGTGAGGGCGTGCCGACCGAGTTCGTTATCGATGTGCACGGCGAAACCTACCGCGTCGATATCACCGGTGTGGGCGTCAAGGCCGAGGGCAAGCGGCACTTCTATCTGTCAATCGATGGCATGCCGGAAGAGGTGGTGTTCGAGCCGCTCAACGAGTTTGTCAGTGGTGGCAGCAGCAAGCGCAAGCAGGCGTCGGCGCCGGGGCATGTCAGCACGACCATGCCGGGCAATATCGTCGATGTGCTGGTCAAGGAGGGCGACACTGTGAAGGCGGGTCAGGCGGTGCTGATTACCGAGGCGATGAAGATGGAGACCGAGGTTCAGGCAGCGATTGCCGGCAAGGTGGCGGCGATTCATGTGGTCAAGGGTGATCGGGTGAATCCGGGTGAGATTTTGATTGAGATCGAAGGGTGAGTTAGCGCTTCGATGTAATGTTTTAAACCTCGGGGGGGGCATGTGCTCCCCTTTTTTTTTGGCTTTTTGACTTGGCGGCCTTTGGGCCGACCAGGCTCTTGGGGTTTTGGGTGAATATCCGTTGCTTTGGGTGTTGCGGCTGGCGGTTTCGCCCTTACGGCGAGTCCCTTTTTCAGACGCCAAAAAGGAACCCAAAAGGCTTTGCTCCTACGTACGGCCCTCGCAAGCTCGGGTCCCTTCGCTCCGGGATCGATCCGGGCGCAGCGGCTACGGTTTGCTTCGCTGCACCTCCTTCCGCTGTGTCTGGCTGCGCCAGACGGTCGCTGCGCTCCCACGCCCGGATCAATCCCTCCGCTCAGCCTTCCGATGTCGCCGGTTAGGCAAGATCAAGATCAAGAGCACTCGAGCTGGCGCTCATTGTTGAGTGGTGAAGAGCGGTTGTTCGACTTGGAATTTGTAGTGGACTTCCCCTCACCCCAGCCCTCTCCCGAGGGAGAGGGAGCCGATTTTGGTTGGATTTGGCATTTGCGTTCGACTCGGTATCGCAGGTCGGCGTATCTGTTACATCCGCCACAATCAGTTCCCTCTCCCTTCGGGAGAGGGCTAGGGTGAAGGGCTTTTTACTGAATCGCTGCATTCAGGCTAATCAACCACCATCAAAACGCCATCCGCCACTGTCCCATCACGCCATGAGTCCGGCTGTCATTGCCTGCTTCGGCTGTGAGGCCGAAGCCGACGGTGTGGTTAGCGGAGAGGCCGAGGTCGAGTCCGGTGTCGATGGACAGGCTATTGCGGTCCAGTGCGGCGCCGACGACTTCGAAGCGTTTTCCGCCTTCGATCAGTTGTTGGTGCGTGTGGTTGTCGATTTCGCCGAAGGTGTGTTTCCAGCCGGCGCTGAAGCGCGGGGTCAGGCGCATGCCGTTGTCCAGGCGGGTGGTGTGGGCGGCGCGCAGGCCGAAGGTGCTGCTGAGGTTGCCGCGGGTTTGTTCGAAGACTTCGAGGGCTGCGTCGCCGCCTTTCTCGCGGTAGCTGTCGCGCTGGTAGCGTTGATAGCCGAGGCTGGCGAAGGGTTCGAGGGTAGCGTTGTGGCGGCCGAAGTTGTAGCCGAGTTCGGCGAAGGCTTGCTGGGTGTTGGCGTTGTAGTTTCCCTGCAGGCGGTCGCTGAAGCCGTTGAAGGCGACGCGGCGTTTGCTGCTGCCTTCGTGGCTGGCCCAGGTTGCGCCGAGGCGCAGGGCCATCGGGCCGTCCTGGCGTACGGCGTAGGCGCCGAGGTGCCAGCTGTCGAGGTCGCCGTCGTATTGGCGGGCGTCGAGTCGGGTTTGCGATTTGCCGCCGAGCAGGCCGACATGCCATTGCTCATCGAGCCGCCAGTCGGTCCCCAGGACCAGGCCGTGGGTAGCGTGCTTAAGGGTGCTGTCGACATCGCGATCGACCTTGCCGCCATGGCCGAGTGCCTGAATCCATACCCGGCCGGTGTCGGCAGCAGTGGATGCCTGGCGAGGCGAGTTGGCCGATGTGTACGTCCTGTCCGAGTGGTTGCTCAACTGCTGCATCGCTGAAAGCATGCTGGCGCTCACGGGCGTAATGCTGCTGAGGGTGGCTTTGGCGAGGTTGGCGTTGCTGCCGGCGGCGAGTTGTTCGAGGGCGATGGGGGCGATGGTCTTGTCGCTGGACAGGAGTGCGGCGACTGCGGTGTTTGCCGGTTTCATCGGCACAGGCGCGGGCTGTTCGGCGGCCAGCTCTGCTTGTGCAATGACGGTTTGTTCCTGCTCAGGGGCTGATGCGGGTGTGGCGGCGAGTGCAGATGGCGGCGCCAAGGTTGGAACGGGTTCCACCGGCGGTGGCTTTGGCGTTGATGTTGATATCGCTGATGGAGATGGCGCGACAGGCTCGATAATGCTCTCGGCGACCGCGCGGCCGGCGTCAGTCGTAGCCACCTCTTCCAGCGCCACGTCATTCCGGGCATAGGTGAGCCCGACCGATTTCTTGTTGTATTGAGGTGTAGCGGTCATGAACGCAAGGTTGTTGCGAATGGTGCCGAATTCACCTTCCACCGCGCCTGCTTCGATGATCTTGTACTGGCTGCTCTGCGGATACTCCCCCTCTGCGGCGACGATATTTAAAGTGGCGCCGGCGAGCGCGGCAGTGCCATCGACCTTGATCGTTTGACTGCCAGAAGGCGTGACCTCATACGCCAGCTCGGCGGTTGGCGCCAGGCGCAGATCGCCTTTGACCCGCGGCGCCCCCAGCGATCCGTTGACGGTGAGCAGGCCGCCGATATGCAGATTGGCCACCGCGCCTTTGCCAGCAAAGCTGCCGCCGTTATCGACATACACGTCGCCTTTGATACTTCCGAGGTTGGTCAGGGCTGTGCCACCTTGAACCAGCACACCTTCCTTGAAGTCTCCCTTGGAATTCGACGTCCAGTCGCCCTTGGCAACGACCAGCCCGTTGAAGTTGCGTGTGTCTTTCAATGCACCGCCGTCGGTGGCATCAAGAAACAGGACGTTGTCGCCCTCGCCACCGTCCAGTCGGCCGGTGAAGCTGGCACCGTCCTTGAGGCTGATCAGATCGTTGACCGCAGTGCCCTTGAAGGTTTTCTGCGCGGTTTCGAAAACGATGGGCACCGTTCCCGGATCACTGAGAAAGCTCTGAAGTCGTTCAGCAGCCTTCTCCTTGGCGCTGGCTTCGGTTGGCTGCGGTGCCGCGATGGTTGCAAACGGTTCAGCGGCTTCAGAGGGTTGCTCGGCGTTGGCAAACTCTACGCAACCGAGGGCCAGGGAAATGGCCAGCGCCAAGTGTTCTGGTTTACATCCGTGTTGAGTACGCATCAAGGAAAGCCTTTTCCAGAGAGTGAAGACTCAACTCTATGGAGGCCCTCAAAAGTCCGCTGTCGGCTGCTTCTCGTACATGTGCAGGCGACGTCGGAGCGTATCGGATGAAAAAGTCCGGCAGTTTCGACACCGGACCTTTTTTACGCGGCTTACTGGGCGCTTTTTCCTACAGCCAGGCCGGGCTGCCGTGGCGGTCGAGGTGCTTAAAAGCTCATCTGCCACTGCCCGATCAGCCCGTGGTTGCGGCTGTTGCTGCCGATCTCGCCGCTGTAGCCCAGGCCAAGCGAGTGCCGTGCCGAGACTCCGACATCAAGCCCGGCTTCCAACATCAGACTGTCGCGATCCAGCGCGCTGCCCTCGACATTGAACGCCGTGCCACCGGTTACAAACGCCTGGCGCGTCGAGCTGCTGACATCGCCATAGGTGTGTTTCCAGCCGAGGGCCAGGCGTGGGGTGACGCTCATGCCGTTGTCCAGGCTGCTCAAATGCGCGAGCCGCAGGCCGAGGGTGCTGCTGAAGTTGTCCTGGCTCTGGCTGTCGATTTGCAGCGCCGCGGCGCCGCCTTTTTCCTGATAGCGGTCGCGGTGGTAGCGCTGGTAACCGAGGCTGGCAAACGGTTCGGCGCTGAGCCGGCCGCTGCCCACGGCGTAGCCGAGTTCGGCGAAGGCTTGTTGGCTGTCGGCGTCGTAATCGCCTTTCGGACGATCGCTGAAACCGTTGAAAACGATGCTGCGCTGGCTGTCGCCTTGGTGAGCGCTGTACGCAGCGCCGAGGCGCAGGGCGAGCGGGCCGTTCTGATGCAGCGCATAAACCCCGGCGTGCCAGCTGTCGACCTCGCCATCGACGCCGCTGGCATCCAGATCGGTCTGCGAGTAACCGCCGAGAACGCCCACGCGCCAGGCCGGGTTCAGCGCCCAGTCGGCACCGAGCAAGCTGCCCTGGGTGCGTTGCTCCAGACCACTGCTGCCATGTTCGCCATCAAGCTTGCCGTAGCCACCGATACCTTGCAGCCAGAGGCGGCCGCGAGCGTTCGGGTCATTGAGATTGCGTGCCGCCGCCGGCACGCCACTGGCGGCCAGCACCGGCGTGTCGCGCTGATCGAGACCGACCAGCAAACCCGGCCCGGCCGTTTGCTGCATCGCTGCGAGCATGCTGCTGCCGACCTGACTGCTGGCACTGAGCGTGGCGCTGGTCAGGTTGGCATTGCTGGTCCCGGCCAGTTGTTCGATTGCCGCACCGGCGCTGTTTTGAGTGGTGTTGAGCAAGGCGTTGTATAGCGCATTGTTTTTGCCGATCGAGGCCAGGCTGTTGGCGGCATTGTTGCCGTTGGCAGTCGTGGCGAACTCGTTGAATGCTATGTCGTTGCGGGTGTAGGTCAGGTCGACCTGAGTCGCGGTGTAAGCGAGGGTTGGCGTCAGGAATGCGTAGTCGCTGGTGACCTGGCCGAACGTGCCGTTGACTTGTGCCGCTTGCAGCACGGTGTAGTGGCTCTGCCAAGGGTAGCTGCCGCTGCCGGGATTCACCGCGAGCGTCGCGCCATTGAGGTTGGCGACACCGCCGACCACCACCGGCGCGCTGCTGCCGTCGGCGTTGACGCCGTAGGCGAGGGTGGCAGCTTTGCCCATGGTCAAATCGTGAACAATGGTCGCACGGCCCAGGCGGGTGTCGGTGCGCAGGGTGCCGTTGACGTTGAGGCTGCCCACCGAGCCACCCCCGGCATAAGCGCCGCCGGCATCGACAGTCAGGGTGCCGGCGATGCCGCCGTGGTTGATCAGGGTGGCGCCATTGCGAACTGCGCCGCCATCGCTGAAATCACCGCTGCCGTTCAGCGTCCAGGCGCCTTGGCGGACCTCCAGCCACTCGAAGTTGCGGCTGGCGCCGAAATCGCCACCGAGCGCATCGTCCATGACCAATCGATCTGTGCCGCTGCCGCCGTCGACGATGCCAATGAAGCGGCTGCCGTTGCGCAGGGTCAGGCGGTCATCGCCGCCGCCCAGGTCCAGCGCCAGGCCGTTGCTGCCACTGATGGTGCCGCCGTTGATTACGCTGTCGGCAAACTCGCCGACGAACTTCACGCCAAAACCGTTCAGGCCTTCGATGCGGCCGAAGTTCTCCAGCGTGGTCGCGGCCAGCCCCGAGTTGCCGCTGCCGTCATCGACCAGAATCGCGCTGTCGGCACCGCTGATCAGCGCGCCGCTGGCGTTGAGAATGGAGCCGCCACCCAGGGCGATGCCTTCGCTGCCATTGGCGAAACCGCCCTTGTCCACGCCACCGGCGCCGACGCCTTGAATGGTGCCGTAGTTTTCGATGTGGGCGAGGTTGTCGATGTCCACGCCATCACCGTCGCCGTTCGCTTGCAGGCCCGAATATGCGCCGGTGATGGTGCCGTGGTTGATCACCGTGCCATCGCCATCGGAGCCAAACCCGGAACCGTTGCGCCCGGTGACCTGGCCATAGTTGATCAAGGTCGCGCCAAGGTCGGTGGTGATGCCGTGACGGCCACCGGAAATCACCCCGTAGTTGCTGATCGACACACCGCTGGCGGTATCGATGTCGACGCCGTCGAACTTCTCATCGGCGTTGTGCGAATCGCCGGTGGAGATCTCACCGTAGTTGGTCAGGCTGGCGTTGGCACCGGTCTTCATGCCGTCGCTGGCCTCGCCGCGAATCAGCCCGCCGGCGCGATTGATGATGGTGGTCTTCACCGCGGCGCTGCGCAGCGCGTCCAGATCCAGGCCCTGGCCGGTGGTCGAACGGATCACCCCGCTGTTGTCGATCAACAGGCTGCCGCTGACGAAGTTGCTGTCGATGCGCAAGGCATCGTTGGTACCGAGAATCTGCCCGCCACTGCGGTTGTAGATCGCGTAATTGCGCGCCGTGCTCTCATCGCCACTGCTGTCGATGGCCCGGCCACCGCTGGAAACGATCTTGCCGGCGTTATCGATCACAACACCGGCACCACTGGTGGCGTCTTTCAGGCTCACGGCCTTGCCGCTGTTGGTGATGCTGCCCGGCGCCGAAATCGTCAGCGTGTCGCTGCCGCCCAAAGTTTGCGAGGCGGTGGTGGCGGTGTCGATCTGCACGGTTTTACCGTGAGTGGCAGTGGCGGTGATCAGCAGGGCGATGGCGAGAGACAGGCGCTGTGGCGGAAACGGCATGAAGGGACGGCCTTTTTCTTATGGACGGGCCGTCCTGTATAGCGAGGGGTTTTTACAGAATGATGTCGGAGGCAATCTGCATTATTTTGCGCGCCATCTAAACTGGCGACGTCATGATCTGCATTTTATTGCAGTTTCTGCGTCCCCAATTGCTTCTGAAATGCACTATATTGCGTTCACAGACAAAAAAACGCTGAAGTAAATGCGTTTAAATGCAGACAGGCGAAACCATGTACAACCTGACATTACAGATTTTCACAGCCGGTATCTGGCACGACGCGATGGTTCTGAGCTTCGATGATCCTGAAAAGGGTTTCGCGAGTCGCTGCAGCTTCGGCTATGAGACGGACTACCTCGCAGAAAACATCGACGCCATAGGCTCGCCTTTCTCCAGCGCGGTGAGTGCTCTGTATCCGCTGGACTGGAACGGTCGGCGCTCCGAGACACCGGCATTTGTCCACGACATTGCCCCCGCAGGCGCAGCCAAGCGGTTCCTGCTTGCACGTCTGGGACAGGAAAAACCGGCGGATATCAGCGCCGATCTGTATCTGCTCGGGCGCAGCACCCCGGCACCCATCGGCAACATGCGCATCAAGGAGTCTGCTGCGGCTGTGGATGAACGCAAGCCTATCGGCTTCAAGCGTGAAGACGTCATTCACCGTGACCAGCGCTTTCTTGAGTATGCCTACGAATTGGGCGCGGCAATCGGTGGTGCTACCGGGGCAGGTGGGGAAGCGCCGAAATTATTGCTGGTCGAAAATCACGCGGGTCTGTTGTACCCCGATGCGGTATTGAGTGATGAGGACGTCACACAGCATTGGTTCGTGAAGTTTGCCCGCAACCGAGGTGGGCTGACCGATCAGGACATCCTGCGTAGCGAATTCCATTACTACAAGGCGCTGCAGACGCTGGGCATCGACACGATCGCGGAGAAAGGTCTGGCACTGGAGGAGGCGAACAAACCGAGTTTGTGGATGCACCGCTTCGACCGTAGTGTCGAGGACGGCGAAGTCAGCCGTTTTGCTGTCGAGTCGATTTATTCGCTGGCGCAGGTGACGACACCGGGCAGCGCAATGAACCATCTGGAGGTTATCCGTCTGCTAGCCGGTCTCTGGCGTACAGCGGGGCAAGCCAGCCAGATCCCTGACCTTGTCCTGGATTATTTGCGTCGGGACCTGATCAACAAGATCCTCGGTAACTCGGATAACCATGGTCGCAATACCGCAATCATTCGCGAGGCAAACGCCTTTTGCCTGGCGCCGATTTATGACCTGGCGCCGATGGTCATGGACGATGAAGGCGTGACCCGTACGACGAAATGGCCAAGAGAGCTGGAGAGGGCGGGAGACATCGATTGGCGAGGCGTGTGCCGCGCACTGGTGGATATTGCCGAGCCAGGCGACCCGTCGGCAGTGAGTGACGAGTCAATGCTGTTTGAGCGCTTGCGCCAAGAGGCTCAACGCCTGTCGGCGCTGCCGGATATTCTGGCTGACAGCGGTCTGCCAGCCAGAACAATGAACCATCCCGGCGTCCACCTGAAAAATCTGCAGCAACGCTTGAATGATTGGGGATTGAAATGAGCCTGTCTGTGGCTGAGCGCACGGCGCTCATCGAAAGCATCCAGCAAGCCCTGGCCCAAGGCACGCTGGACATCGGCGAAGCCGTGCGTCGACTACGGGTGGAAGTGACCGGTTTGCATCAGACCCAGTTCGCGCGGATGTGCAAGATCTCGGTGCGGACACTGGTGCATATCGAGCATGGCGAAGGCAATCAGACCCTCAAATCGTTGAATGCCGTGTTTCGTCCGTTTGGCATGAAGATGGGGGTGGTGCGGATTCGCCAGGACAACAGCTGAGCCCCCCACGCCGAACTGGGGCTTGCTGTTTCAACTGCGCCGCACGTACGCCTTGCCGTAATGCCGCTCCATCTTCGCCTGGATCAATTCCAGCCCGATCGACATCAGCCAATAGATGATCGCCGCCGTGGTGAGCATTTCGATATAGCGATAGCTCGAGCGGCCGTACGACTGGGCGAGAAACATGACTTCCCAGACGCCCATCACCGAAATCAGCGACGAGTCCTTGAGCATCGAAATGAACTGATTGGTGGTCGGCGGAATGATGGTGCGCATGGCCTGGGGCAGGGTGATGCGCCAGAAGATCACCGTTTCACGCATACCCAGTGCCAGCGATGCTTCGCGTTGGCCGTGATCGACGCCGAGAATGCCGGCGCGAAAGATCTCGCTGAGGTAGGCGCCATAGTTCAGCGACAGGGCGATGATGCCCGCGACAATCGCACCGGGGACGAGGCCCAGTTGCGGCAGGCCGAGGTAGATCAGCAGGATCTGGATCAGCAGCGGTGTGCCGCGAAAGAACGAGGTGTAGAAACTGGCGATGCCGAACGCCGCGGCACTGCTCGACAGGCGCGCGAGTGCCGTGACGAAGCCCAGCAGCGACGAGGCGACAATCGAGCACAAACACAGAAACAGCGTCAGCGCCGCGCCTTGCAGAAAGCCGTTGGGCGCCAGATGCAACCCGACTAGGTTGGGCAGCTTGTCGAGGATGATCGAGAACTTCAGATCGAAGCTCAGGAAGAATCCGGCGAACAGGCAGAACAGCGCAGCCCATGTCAGGTACAGCCGTGTGCGAAAACCGAACAGGCGCTGCAGGCGTGATTCAGCCACCGGTTGCGGTGGCTGTGGCGGTGTCTGGAAAGAAGTCATTGACTGATATCGGCGCCGATCCATTTTTGCGACAACTGGCTCAGGGTGCCGTCCTGCTTGAGTTGCGCGAACAGTTCACGGACTTTCGCGTCCCACTGCGCGTCGCCCTTTTCAATGGCCACCGAATTCGGCTCGGAGTACAACGCCGCGCCGGCCAGCTTGAAGCGTTTGTCCTGATTCAGGCGTGGCTGCGCGGTGACCAGGTTGGTGAGGATTGCATCAAGACGCACGCCGGCGCCGAGCCCCAGATCCTGAAACGCGACGTTGTCGGTGTCGTACGGGGCGATCTGCACATCCTCGAACGGATACTGCAGCTGCGTGTCTTCGGCACCTTCGATGACCAGGTTCTTGTTCAGATAGCTTTCGTAACTGGAGGCGCTGGTCAGGCCGACTTTCTTGCCGCTCAGGTCCTTGGCCCCGTGAATGCGATCATCCTTGGCGTTGACCACGATCACCGCCGGCGAGGCGTAATACTCGACCGGAAAATCGAAGACTTCGGCGCGGGCCTTGCTCGGTGTCATCGAGCAGATGCAGATGTCGTAACGCCCGCTCCAGCGTCCGGCTGCAATGACATCCCAGGATGGCGTCTCCAGGCGCAGTTTCACGCCCAGTTTGTCGGCGACGGCTTTGGCGACATCGACGTCGAAACCGTCGAGCTGGTTCTGATCATTGAGAAACGAGAACGGTGGGTAGCTTTCCATCAGCACGCTGACCAGTTCTTTGTTCTGCTCGATGCGATCCAGCGTGGCGCCGGCAAAAACCTGTGTCGAAGCGGCGAGCAGGGTCAGGCCCAGCGCCAGTAATGGTTGCAGTTTAACGGGCGATCCCTGAGCAAAAAAGAGGTTGTCATTAACCGGATGGTGAGCATTAAATAGTTATAACAAAGACTCTGGTAGTGAGTTTTTTTCATAAGCATATGAGTGAAAAGCATATGGGCGCAGCAAGCACAGTGATTCTCGATGGCGGCATGGGCCGTGAGTTGCAGCGCGCCGGGGCGCCGTTTCGTCAGCCAGAGTGGTCAGCGCTGGCGTTGAGCGAAGCACCGCAGGCGGTCGAGGCGGTGCATGCCGCGTACATCGCCAGTGGCGCCAACGTGATCACCACCAACAGCTACGCCGTGGTGCCGTTCCATATCGGCGAAGCACGCTTCGCCGCTGAAGGCCAGGCGCTGGCGGCATTGGCCGGCGAGCTGGCGCAACGCGCGGTACAAGCCTCGGGTCAGTCCGTGCGCGTGGCGGGTTCATTGCCGCCGCTGTTTGGCTCCTATCGCCCGGATCTGTTCGAGGCCTCGCGAGCCAGCGAGTTGCTGACGCCATTGGTTCAGGGCCTGGCGCCGCACGTGACTCTGTGGCTGGCGGAAACCCAGAGCTCGACCGTCGAAGCCCGAGCCATCCACGCCGGATTGCCGAAGGATGGCAAGGCATTCTGGCTGTCGTTTACCTTGAAAGATGAAGACACCGATGAGGTGCCGCGCCTGCGTTCCGGTGAGCCGGTCGCTGAAGCGGCGGCGGTGGCGGCTGAACTGGGTGTGGAGACGCTGCTGTTCAATTGCAGCCAGCCGGAAGTCATCGGCGCAGCGATTGACGCGGCGCGAGCGACCTTCGAGCGTCTCGGGGTGAGCATCCATATCGGCGCCTACGCCAATGCGTTTCCGCCACAGCCCAAGGAAGCCACGGCCAACGATGGGCTCGACCCGTTGCGCGAAGACCTCGACCCGCCGGGATACTTGCAGTGGGCGCGGGATTGGCAGCAGCGCGGCGCCAGTCATCTGGGCGGTTGCTGCGGCATTGGCCCGGAGCACATCGCGGTGCTGGCGCAGCAACTGCGTCGTTGAGCCATACCCGGCCAATTGTAGGAGCGAGCCTGCTCGCGAAAGCGTTGGGTCAGTCGATGCAAAGATGACTGATCCGCCGTCTTCGCGAGCAGGCTCGCTCCCACAGGGGCGTCTGTGAAGACTAGGTTCGGCACTCGGCCAGACCTTTGACCTGACCGGTCGGCGTCTGATTGTCATCGCTCAACCAGCGTTCGAAGCCTGCGCCAATCGCCGGCCACTCCGAATCCAGGATCGAATACCAGGCCGTATCGCGGTTCTGGCCTTTGACCACCATGTGCTGACGGAACACCCCTTCGAAGCTGAAACCCAAACGCTCGGCCGCGTATCTGGAGCGGGCGTTGCCGTTGTTGCATTTCCATTCGAGACGGCGATAACCGAGCTCAAAGGCATATTGGCCCAGCAGATACACCGCCTCGGTGCTTTTCGGCGAGCGCTGCATCGGCGCACCGAACGTGACGTGACCGATTTCGATGCGGCCCTGCGCCGGAACAATCGACATCAGGCTGAGGATGCCCTGCACCTGACCGGTTGCCCGATCGACAACGCTGAAAAAATACGGGTCGCTGTTGGCCGCGTGATTGTTCAGCCAGTCATTGAATGCACCACGCTCGGGAAACGGGCCGTACGGCAAATAATCCCAGAGTTTCGGGTCGGCACCGGGGCCTTCGAGGGCGGCGTACAGCTCATCGGCATGCCGCGCCGGATCCAGTTTTTCCAGGCGGATGAAGCGGCCTTCGAGAAGGGTGGCGGTGGGGGCGGGGACGCCTTTCCAGTCAGCGAGTGAAGCGGTCATGTGCGCGTCTCCTTAAAGGGCTTTGCGAAACTGGATAAGGCCCGGGCGTTCGGCGATCCGTTCGTAGAGCTGGATCGCCGTGGCGTTGGTTTCGTGGGTCAACCAATGGACTTTGCCACAGCCGTCGACCTTGGCGGTGGCGTAGACGTGTTCGATCAGCAGCCGGCCGACGCCACTGCCACGGGTTTCAGGAACCACCAGCAAATCCTGCAGGTAGCAGGCGTTTTCTATGCTCCAGTTCGAACGGTGATAGATGTAATGCACCATGCCCACCGCCTTGCCGTCGGCCCAGGCCAACGCGGCATGGGTGGGCTCGCTGGGCTCGAGAAAGCGCTGCCAGGTACTGTGCGTCACGCTGTCCGCCAGTTCGGTGTTGTAGAAACGCAGGTACGCCTGCCACAACGGCAGCCACGCAGCATGGTCAGCGGCGCTGACCGGGCGAATGTCGATCTGACTCATGGTGATTTCCTTAACGCATCAAGCGGGCGAGGGTTTGATCGTTGACGTCCGGGCTGGCGGCGAGGCCGTCGCGCACCCCGGCAACGTCTTCGGCACTGCGGTTCTGGCTGAGCTTGCGTTTGCCTTCGAGGCGTTCGATCGGAATGGCAAAACCGACGATGGCCTTGAGCATGCCGTCAATATAATCGGCAGGCGCGTCGGCGACGGCCCAGGGTTGCGCCTGCCCGGCTTCGTGGCGGTCGGTGAGGGTGCTGACGATGTCGAGCAGGCGCCCGCCATCGCTGAAGGTCTCGGCATGCCCGTAGGCGTGGACGGCGATGTAATTCCAGGTAGGCACGACTTTGCCGTGCTCGGCCTTGCTCGGGTAGAAGCCCGGGCTGACGTAGGCGTCGGCGCCGGCAAAGATCAACATGGCTTCGGCACCGTCGCGCAAGTCTTTCCACTGCGGGTTGGCCTTGGCCAGATGCCCGTACAGCGTGCCGTATTCGCCTTGTTCGCGATGCAGCAGCACCGGCACGTGGCTGGCCTGCAGGCCGTTTTCGCCATGGCTGACGAGAATGGCGAGGCGGGTGGCGAGGATCAATTCGTGCAATTGGGACAGTTCTTCGATGGCAAAGGCGCGGGGTGTATACATGACAGAATTTCCTTGGCGAATGCCCGCATCCTAGGCAGGCTATTGGTCTGTTGTAAGAGCCATTGCTGACCAATTTAATAGGTCCATTGTCATGCCTGATTCAGCGCTGTTGTCCATGCCGTTCAATCCGGCCGGTATCGAACTCGATCGCCGTCTGGGTCTAAGCCGCCAGCTTTACCAGGCGCTGCGCCTGCGGGTTCTGGATGGACGCCTGGCGAGCGGCACGCGGTTGCCGGCCAGTCGTGATCTGGCGGCAGCGCTGGGGATTTCCCGCAACAGCGTGGTGCGGGCTTATGATCAGCTCTATGCCGAAGGGTTTATCGAAGGGCGCGTGGGCGACGGTACTTACGTTGCGCAATTAGTGCCGGCAGCGGCGCTGGCGAAAAAACTATCCACAAAACTGTCCACAGGGTTTTCAACAGGCTTACCCACAGCCTTATCCACAAATTGGCTGGATTTGCCTGTGGTTTCATCCAGTAAAGTTATCCACAGTGGCGGTTTTTCGCGCATTGAAGGCAACCATTTGCCGCGACCGCCGAGTGGTCCGCCCCGGGCATTTCGGGTCGGCGTTCCGGCATTTGATCTATTCCCGTTTGACGTGTGGGCCAAGCTGAATGCGGCTTTCTGGCGCAAGCCGGACCTGGAACAGTTGTGCTACGGCGATCCTTCCGGCGATCAGCGTCTGCGCGCGATGATCGCTGCGTACCTGCGCAGCTCGCGCGGTATGCAGTGCTCGGCTGAACAAATTGTGATCACCAGCGGTGCACAACAGGGCATCAGCCTTTGTGCACAGTTGCTGGTGGAGCCTGGGGACAGTGTCGCGATCGAAAATCCGGGTTACCGCGCCGCCGGTCACGCCTTCGCCGTGGCGGGCGCTCATTTGCAGGGCATCGCGGTGGACGCCGAGGGCATGGATTGCTCGGCGTTATCCGCCAGCGGCGACTGCCGCGTCGCTTACGTAACGCCCTCCCACCAGTACCCGACCGGCGTGGTGATGAGCCTGGCGCGGCGCCTGGAATTGCTGGCGTGGGCCGAGCGCAGCCAAGGCTGGATCGTCGAGGACGACTACGATGGTGAGTACCGTTACACCGGGGCGCCGCTGGCACCGTTGGCAGCACTCGATCGCCAGGGGCGCGTGCTTTATGTCGGCACGTTCGGCAAGGTCGCGTTCCCGGCATTGCGTCTCGGTTATCTGGTGTTGCCGCCGGCATTGGTAGATGGCTTCTCGCAACGCCGCGCAGTGGACGTCCGGCACTCCGAAGTCAGCACTCAAGCGGTGATGGCCGAGTTCATGGCCGCCGGGCATTTCCAGCGGCACATCCGGCGCATGCGCCGGGCCGCACTGAGCCGCCGCAATACGCTGCTCGACGGCTGGCCGCGTGAGATTGAAGGCGTAGGCGAATTGCCCGCCGTCTCGGCGGGCCTGCATTTGACGGTGGCCGTCGATAGCCTCGAACGCGAGCGGCAATTGATTGAACAAGCCGCCCGCGTCGAGGTGGAGATCAATGCCTTGAGCGGTTACTGGCTACCGGACTCCAGCACCCCGGCGGATCAGCGCGCCGGGCTGGTGTTGGGGTTCGCCGCCGTGCCGGAACCGGCAATCAAAGCGGCGCTGATCCGCTTGCGACAGGCGTGGCGGGCTTAGAAAACAACGCGCGGGGACAAGAAAGACCCGCGTCGGCGGGTCATTTATTGCTTGAAGATGATGGGATTTATCGCTCGAAACCTTCCAGCACGTTCACCGCATTGACGCCGATTTCCTCCACGGCATAGCCACCTTCCATGACGAACAGAGTCGGTTTGCCAAGCGCGGCGATGCGTTTGCCCATGGCCAGGTAATCGGGGCTGTCGAGCTTGAATTGTGAGATCGGATCGTCCTTGAAGGTGTCGACGCCGAGCGACACGACGATGACGTCGGCGCCGTAACCTTCGATTTCCTTGCAGGCCCGCTCCAGCGCGGCACTCCACGCACCCCAACCGGAACCGGCCGGCAACGGATAGTTGAAATTGAAGCCTTCACCAGCGCCTTCGCCACGCTCGTCGTCATAGCCGAGGAAGAACGGAAATTCCGCTTCCGGATGGCCGTGGATCGAGGTGAACAGCACGTCGCTGCGCTGATAGAAAATCGATTGGGTACCGTTGCCGTGGTGGTAATCGACGTCGAGGATCGCGACCTTCTTGTGACCCTGATCGAGGAACGCCTGCGCGGCGATGGCGGCGTTGTTGAGGTAGCAATATCCGCCCATCAGGTCACTGGCGGCGTGGTGTCCCGGTGGACGGCACAGGGCGAAGGCGCTGCGTGCGCCGCGCTGGATCGCGGCTTGCGCGGTCAGCGCCACTTGCGCTGCGCTGTAGGCTGCTTGCCAGGTCCCGGCCGTGATCGGTGCGCCGCCGTCGAAGCTGTAGTAACCGAGCTGGCCATGCAGGCTGGTCGGTTTGATCGCGCGCAGGGTGCGCGCCGGCCAGGTGTACGGCAGCAAGTCGCCGTCGGTATTGAATTCGGTCCAGCGCGCCCAGGCGCCCTTGAAGAAGTCCAGATAGTCGCGGTCATGAATGCGTGCGATCGGCTCCAGACCGAAATCCTGCGGTGCTTCAACCGGGCCGAGGTTCTGGCTTTTCACTCGCTGCAAAACATGGTCGGCGCGTGAAGGCATCTCGAAGCAGGGTTTGAGCTGTCCATCGATGAGCTCGCAGCGGCCATGGTGCAGGTGGTGATCGTCCGAGTAGATCGTCAGCATTTGTTGTTCTCCGCAAGGCTGGTTCGGTGGCCTTCAGTGTTGCGGCGCAAGGTCAATCGGAGAACGGCAGGAGCGGCCAAAAGGGGATGGATCTGGCCAAAAGCTGTGTCCGCAATTCGCCCCTTCGATTTGAATCCACCCTCCATCGGCGCTTGGAACAAGGCCCCTGCAGGAGTGAGCCTGCTCGCGATAGCGGTCTGTCAGTTACCAATAAAGCTTTCTGATACACCGCAATCGCGAGCAGGCTCACTGCTACATTCTGTCCTCAGTGTGGGCGAAACTGGCTCGGCGCCACACCGCTCCAGCGCACAAACGCATGGCGGAAACTTGCGGTCTCGCTGAACCCCAAAGTCTCGGCGATGCGGTAGATCGGCAACTGATCCTCACACAGCATCTGCTTGGCCCGCTCGAAACGCAGCTCATCGAGCAGTTCCTGGTAGCTGCTGCCCATGTCCTTGAGGTGCCGGCGCAAAGTGCGCGGTGAGCATTTCATTTGCTGCGCCAGACCGTCGAGCCCTGGCGCGGCGTTCAACTGCGCGCTGAGCAACTGCCGAATCCGTCCGAGCCAGGCCTGGCGTCCGGTGAATTCAAGGTTCTGTTTGCGGCAGCGCTCGGCCATGGCTTGATGGGTAATGCTGTCGGCCAATGGCAGCGGTTGGTCCAGCCATTGGCGCTCGAAGGCGAACGCATTGTCCCCGGCGCCGAAGTGCAGCGGCGCATCGAAATGCTCGGCGTAACTGTCGCGGTAGTCCGGCGCGGCATGTTCGAAGCGTGTCGCGAGCAGTGGCAATGAATGCCCGAGCAAGTCATCGCAAATGACCTTCAGCGAGACCAGGCAGAATTCGGCGTTGAATACTGCCATGGCCGGGCTCTCACGGTAATCGGCGGCGGCAAACCAGATGCGCTCGCCGTCCTCTTCAAGGCTCAACTCGAAAAGTGTTCCCAGCAGCGCCGGATAACGAATCGCCAAGCGCAATGCGTCACCGAAGGTGGCACAAGTGAGCAAGGCGTACCCGAGGATGCCGTAGCAGGAAACATGCATGCGCCGTCCCAGTTCCAGGCCAATGTCACGCTTGAGCGCGACCGCGTTGGCGCAAACCTGCATCTCCTGATTGGTGGTGATGCGCGTGTCGGCTCGTTGCAAATCCGCGGCGGTGATGCCACTGCCAGCCAGCAACGCCTCGCTCGACAAGCCTTCGGCCTTGAAGGTGTTGAGGATCAGCGAGACCGCGTTGAGGGTGGTGAGGTGGGAGTGGAGCATGGGCATCTTCCGGAACCAGATCGTGGAATCACAGCAAGTTGTGTGCCGCCCTGTTGGCGCCGATGAGTGAACATTAATAAGTATTTGCCGACCGTGTAATAAGAGAAAGTGGATTAATAGGTCGCTCAGTGCAAAACGCAGTATGTCCCCCGCTCAGGTTAGTCTGTTTGCTTGATCGATTACACTGTAATAGTTGACAGGTTTTCTACGAAAAACTGACCGCTTATCCGAAAAAATAGATTTATAAAAAGCGCCGGTGTGTTTTTGAATTTTTTCTTGACCGGGTACTTTTGGGGGTCTAGTTTGGATTTTGCAAGTGACCAGTAAATTTTATATGGAGAGTATGTCATGGCTAATCAATCGGCAGATAAATCAACCTCCGGCGATAAGGCGGTAACAGGGGCATTGGATGTTAAGGTTAATGCCGAGCCGAAAAGTCTTGCGGCGTTTCAATTGATAGATATTCTCGGGAGTCTGGTTTTTCAGTTTGGTGATGCAAGTTCTACCACCGGTGTGGTTTCTACGAAGTTTCCAAAAAATGAAGTAGGAAACGAGCTTCAACATGGTGCAGCGGGGGTGGATGTCAGTTATAGCGTTGATGATAAACCTGTTTCTTGGGAAGGTGGCAAGATCAAAGTGGCTGCAAAGCTGGTAGCGGTTACGAAGGCACTCTTCAAGCAGTTGGTTCGGCGGGTTCAAGCTGGACGTTATCCGATGGGAAATTCACGGTCGGAAACGAATAAGCTCCGTTTCAGTATATTCAATCAACTTTACCGACTGGAGTGGTTTCAGGCCGGCGGCATTATAGTTTCCCTGAGAGGAGTTAATCATGGCCGATAATTCGAATGTGAAAATTGGAGCCGCTGGAGTAGAAGTATCTGGCGAGTTGACGGCATTTATCGACGGCAGTACCCAGCCGGAATCTTTTCTCGCTTTCAAGTGTGATGTGGATCCCGATGATCCAAGTCTCGTTGTGGCGTCGTTTGGGCAGCAAGGCGTCTATTCTGTAACGCTAAAGAATGGCGAGTTTGCAAATGTTTTTATCTTTAAAGACCTTGCCTTTGTTCCAGCGCAGTCAGTATCAAAGTTAGAAATAAATCGAGGGGCGGAGAAGGGGCATTATTACGGTGAGTTCGAAGCCCGTTTTGCTCATGAAGATATTCCAGAAAGTATAACGGGTAAGTTTGTAGTAACGAAAAACGCATAGTTGCTATGAGCCGCTCCCTTTGAGGTTCAGGGAGAGCGGCTCGCGACTCAATGCGGCTTTGGTAACCTGGACTTAGCCCACATGCGCTGCCAGTTCACCGCAAAGATCCAACTCGATCAACTGTCTCGCCTCGGCAGTGTCCAGTCCGGCGCCTAGCAAACCTTGCAACTTACCGAACGCCGCTTCCCGGGTCATGCCACCACCGGACAGCACACCAGCACCGCGTAAGCGACTACCCGCCTCATACACATCCAGCTCGACGCCACCTTCATGGCACTGCGTGACCGCTACCACCACAACACCGTTATCCCGTGCCCGACCAAGGCTGGCGAGGAACTCAGGGTTATCGCTCGGCCCGGTGCCGCTGCCGTAGCATTCCAGCACCAATCCTTGAATGCCGCTGTCGAGCAAGCCGTTGAGATTTTCGGCGCTGATGCCCGGAAACAACGGCAGCACGGCAACCTTGGCCAGTTGTTTCGGCTGGTTGTAGTGCAACGACGCTGGAATCGAAGGGGCTTTGAGACCGCCGCCCTGACGCTCCAGACGCTTGAACGGATGACGGCCGGAGCTGCGCACCTTCGCGCAACGGGTTGGCGGCAGCAGTTCGCCGTGGAAGTACAAATGCACGCCGGGCGCCAGCCCCTGGCCGAGAGCGACCAGTGCGCCACTGAGGTTTTCCCAGGCATCGCTGTCGGTAACGCCGGCGGGCAGCATCGAACCGGTGAAGCACACGCGAGCCTGCAGGCCGAGCAACTGGAAACTCATCGCCGCCGCGCTGTACGCCAGCGTGTCGGTGCCATGCAGGATCAATACGCTGTCGCAACCCTGGACGTCGACGGCATCGACCACCGCATCGCGCAGTTGCTGCCAATAGTCAGGGGTCATGTTGGCGCTGTCGATCAGCGGCGACATCTCGCGAAAGCGCCACTGCGGCACGACCAGCTCCGGCTGACTGTGCAGATATTCGCGCATGCGCGCTTCGAAACCGGACGCCGGGGCCAGACCGTTGGCGCTGGCCTGCATGCCGATGGTGCCACCGGTGTAGAGCACCATGACGTGTTGGGCGGCGGGATAAGTCGACGAATTCATGGGATTCTCCGAAACGATGAGGGCCCTGTGGGAGCGAGCCTGCTCGCGAAAGCGATGTGTCAGTCAGCCTTGTATCAACTGACGGATAGCATTCGCGAGCAGGCTCACTCCTACAAGTTATTGCACCACAATAACTGACGGGCGCAGGGGATGCGCCCGTCATTCACCGGTCAGCGTTGCGCTGCAGGTACGCCTTGCGGCTCAGCTTCGGTCTTACCCGCAGCTGCCGGCGGGTTGGCCGGCCAGGCGTTGCGATCCAGGTCCAGATCGAGAAATTTGCTCGAGTCGAACACGGGCTGTTTGACGCCGGCGCGGCGCTGCTCGTCGTAGTCGCGCATGACGCGCATGCCGACCTTGAACAGCATGGCCAGGGCCAGCAGGTTGACGAACGCCAGGCAGGTCATGGTGATGTCGGCAAAGGCGAATACGGTCGTGAGGTCCTGCATCGAACCCCACACCACCAGTGCCAGCACCAGACCGCGGAAAATCATCAGTGCGGCGCGGTTGCGGGTGAGAAATTGCAGGCTGTTCTCGCCCAGATAGTAGTTGTAGAGGATGCAGGTGAAGACGAACAGCGACAGCGCGACGCTGACGAACATGCGACCCCAGTCACCGACCACGGCGGCCAGCGAGTTCTGGGTCAGGACAATGCCGTCACCTTCGAAACCCGGGGTGTAGAAGCCCGACAGCAGAATCAGCAGCGCGGTGCAGGTGCAGATCACGAAGGTGTCGAGGAACACGCTGAATGCCTGGACCACGCCCTGCGCGCCCGGGTGCTTGACGGCCGCCACGGCGGCGACGTTCGGCGCACTGCCCAGGCCCGCTTCGTTGGCGAACACGCCACGCTTTACGCCCATGACGATGGCGCTGCCGAGCAGGCCGGCAAAGGCCGGGTCTAGACCGAAGGCGCTTTTGAAGATGGTTTCCAGCATCGCTGGCACGTGTTCGATCTGGGTGCCGATCACGTACAGGGTCACGCCGATATAGGCCAGCGTCTTGATCGGTACCAACAGGTCGGACACCGAAGCGATGCGCTTGATGCCGCCGATGAAAGTGATGGCCAGCAGCACGGCCAGTACGATACCGGTGTGTTGTGGGTTGAACTCGAAGGCATTCTGCAGCGAGTGCGTCACGGTGTAGGACTGCAGGCCAATGAAGGCGAAGCCGTAGGTGACCAGCAGCAGGATGGAGAACACTACTGCCATGCCTTTAAGCTTCAGGCCGTGCTGGATGTAGTAAGCCGGACCACCACGGTACAGACCGTCGCCATCGGCGCGCTTGTAGACCTGGGCCAGGGTGCACTCGAAGAAGCTGCTGGACATGCCGACCAGTGCGGTCACCCACATCCAGAACACCGCACCCGGACCACCAAGGGTCACGGCGATGCCGACACCAGCGATGTTACCCGCGCCTACGCGGCCGGCGAGGCTGAGCATCAAGGCCTGGAACGAGCTGAGCTGCCCGGCGCTGCCTTTGAGGCTGTCGCGGAACACCGCAAACATATGGAAGAAGTGGCGCAGTTGAACGAAACGCGAGCGAATCGTGAAGTAGCTACCGAGCCCGACAATGAGCACGATCAGTACTTTCCCTGAGAGGAAGTCGTTGATGACTTCGAGCATGGATTTTTCCTCGCTGTTTTTTGTGAGAGCAAATGCTGGATCGGAGAAACATCGTGTTACACCGCTGTGCGCACGGCACAACGGGTGAGGCGAAGGTTTCGTCCCGGATCCATATCGCGGGTTTTGTTATTAGTTCGGGTTTCGCATGGGTTATGGCCTCGTTACCGACGACCGCTCACGCGAAGAGGGGCGGCACTATACCGATCAGTGGCGCGCCCGTCTGCACGGTTGTGGTGCAAGCGACGAAACGAAGCGTTGAAACACCCGGCGTAACCGGCGCCGGGCTTTTGCAGGAGTGAGCCTGCTCGCGATGCAGGCGCTGCGGTTCTCATGGCACACCGCGTCATCGTTCATCGCGAGCAGGCTCACTCCCACAGAAGACGTTTGTCCTTCAAACGGTTAAAAAAAAGGGCTCGGGGACCAGGTCCCCAAGCCCTCAAAAGGTGAGAGGTGTCTAGTCCCTCGACCTGGTGAGCGGTGCTACAAGTTACGTGTCGGTTCAGGCTTTGAGCGGAACCAGACGCGGGGCAATCATGTTTTCCGGACGCAGGATGTCGGCGAGCATGGCTTCGTCGAGCAGGCCTTCTTCACGTACCAGTTCCAGCACGCCGCGGCCGCTTTCAAGGGCGAGGCCGGCGATGCGCGTGGCGTTTTTGTAGCCGATGTACGGGTTCAGTGCGGTGACCAGCCCGATCGAGTGTTCGACCAGTTCGCGGCAGCGCGCTTCGTTGGCGGTGATGCCGACGATGCAGTGCTCGCGCAGCATGTCCATGGCGCGTTGCAGCAGGCGGATCGAGTCGAAGATCTTGAAGGCGATCAGCGGTTCCATCACGTTCAGTTGCAGTTGGCCGCCTTCGGCGGCCATGGTCAGCGCCAGGTCGTTACCGATGACCTGGAACGCCACCTGGTTTACCGCTTCCGGGATCACCGGGTTAACCTTGCCAGGCATGATCGAGCTGCCTGGCTGACGCGCCGGCAGGTTGATTTCGTTGATGCCGGTGCGCGGGCCGCTGGACAGCAGACGCAGGTCGTTGCAGATCTTCGACAGCTTGACCGCGGTGCGCTTGAGCATGCCGGAGAACAGCACGAAGGCGCCCATGTCGGAAGTCGCTTCGATCAGGTCGGCCGCCGGAACCAGCGGTTGACCGCTGATCAGCGCCAGACGCTGGACCGCCAGCGCTTGATAACGCGGGTCGGCGTTGATGCCGGTACCGATTGCAGTGCCGCCCAGGTTGACTTCGGTGAGCAGTTCCGGGGCCAGCGTCTTCAGGCGGGCCAGGTCTTCGCCCATGGTGGTGGCGAAGGCACGGAATTCCTGGCCGAGGGTCATCGGCACGGCGTCTTGCAGTTGGGTACGGCCCATTTTCAGGACGTGATCGAACTCTTTGCCCTTGGCCGCGAAGGCCTGGATCAAGCTGTCGAGGCTCGCCAGCAGAGTGTCGTGACCGAGCAGCAGACCCAGGCGAATGGCCGTCGGGTAGGCGTCGTTGGTCGACTGCGCCATGTTCACGTCGTCGTTCGGGTGCAGGTACTGGTACTCGCCTTTCTGGTGACCCATGGCTTCGAGCGCAATGTTGGCGATCACTTCGTTGGCGTTCATGTTGGTGGACGTACCGGCGCCACCTTGAATCATGTCGACCACGAACTCTTCGTGGAAATCACCGCGGATCAATCGGGCGCAGGCTTCGCTGATGGCAGCGTGCTTGGCTTCGCTCAGGTGACCCAACTCGCGGTTGGCGTCAGCGGCGGCCTGTTTGACCATCGCCAGGCCCACAACCAGTTTCGGGTAATGCGAAATCGGAACGCCGGAGAGACGGAAGTTATTCACCGCTCGCAGGGTCTGGATGCCGTAATACGCTTGCGCCGGTACGTCGAGGGCGCCAAGCAGGTCGGTTTCTGTGCGGAAAGATGCAGCGGAGGACATGATGGAAATCATCTCGATAAGGACCCGGTCTGTGCCGGAACGCTGCGAATGCTAGGCTTGCAGGAAATTTTGGGCCAATGCTGTTAAGCGCTGGCCTATGCACATTCGGCATAATGACCATGTGACGCCGCTGGTGCGGCAGACGTGTGACCTGTTTTGGTGCGTGTCCGGGAGGACGTGATGAATCTGGAAAGCAAATGGCTCGAGGACTTCAGTGCTCTGGCCGCCACCCGCAGCTTCTCGCAGGCGGCAGAACGGCGTTTCGTGACCCAGCCGGCGTTCAGTCGGCGGATCCGCAGCCTTGAAGCTGCACTGGGCCTGACGCTGGTCAATCGCTCGCGCACGCCGGTCGAGCTGACGGCGGCGGGGCAGCTGTTTCTAGTGACCGCACGCACCGTGGTTGAACAGCTCGGCGAAGTGCTGCGCCATCTGCATCATCTGGAAGGCGGGCAGGGCGAAGTCATACAGGTGGCGGCGGCGCACTCGCTGGCGCTGGGTTTTTTCCCGCGCTGGATCGCGCAATTGCGCAATGACGGCTTGAACATCGCCACGCGGCTGGTGGCGACCAACGTCGGCGACGCGGTGCACGCCTTGCGCGAGGGCGGTTGCGATCTGATGCTGGCGTTTTACGACCCGGATTCGGCGATGCAGATGGACCCGGAAATCTTCCCTTCGCTGCATCTGGGCCAGACCGAAATGCTCCCGGTGTGCGCGGCGGACGGCGAGGGCAAGCCGTTGTTCGATCTGGAGGGCGAGGCAAGCGTGCCCCTGCTGGCCTACAGCGCCGGGGCGTTCCTCGGGCGTTCGGTGAACGGTCTGCTGCGCCAGCGCCAGTTGCGCTTCACCACGATCTACGAAACCGCCATGGCCGACAGCCTGAAAAGCATGGCGCTGGAAGGCCTCGGCATCGCCTGGGTGCCACAACTGAGCGTACGCGCCGAACTGGCTCGCGGCGAACTGGTGGTCTGCGGCGGTCCACAATGGCATGTGCCGCTGGAGATTCGCCTGTATCGCTGCGCGCTGGTGCGCAAGGCCAACGTGCGATTGCTGTGGCGCAAGCTCGAAGGCGGCGCTGCACAATCCTCCTGATCCACCACAAACCCCTGTAGGAGTGAGCCTGCTCGCGATTGCGTCTGCACATTCAATGTTGATGAGACTGATCCACCGCTATCGCGAGCAGGCTCACTCCTACAGGGGATTTACAGTGTTCTGTCGCTGACCTTAAGGTCAACAAAACCGGGCTTTTGCGGCAGAAGACAGATGGTCGCGCAGGGGGCTGTTTATTGCTTTCTTTGCGGTATACTGCGCGGCCTTCGGCCGGCACGTCCGGCCATTTTTCGTACAATCAAGCCACGCAACCTGCGTGGCTTGTTGTTTTATGACGCGCCTGCGGGCGCTCCTGAGAGAAGAGGCGCGACGATGAGTGCACTGGTTGGCG
The DNA here is from genome assembly GCF_900104975.1 of Pseudomonas sp. Z003-0.4C(8344-21). Lineage (NCBI taxonomy): Bacteria > Pseudomonadati > Pseudomonadota > Gammaproteobacteria > Pseudomonadales > Pseudomonadaceae > Pseudomonas > Pseudomonas sp. Z003-0.4C(8344-21). The sequence continues at coordinate 365,584 of NZ_LT629756.1, forward strand.
TGATCATGGGCTCCAAGTCCGATTGGTCCACCCTTAGCCACACCGCCGATATGCTGGAAAAGCTCGGCATCCCGTACGAGGTCAAAGTGGTCTCTGCCCACCGCACCCCGGATCTGCTGTTCCAGTACGCCGAAGAGGCTGAAGGCCGTGGCATCGAGGTAATCATTGCCGGTGCCGGTGGCGCTGCCCACTTGCCGGGCATGTGTGCGGCCAAGACCCACCTGCCGGTGCTGGGCGTGCCGGTCCAGTCGGCCATGCTCTCGGGCGTCGATTCGCTGCTGTCGATCGTGCAGATGCCAGCAGGCATTCCGGTCGCCACTCTGGCCATCGGCAAGGCCGGCGCGATCAACGCCGCCCTGCTCTCGGCGAGCATTCTCGGCGCCAAGCATCCGCAGTTCCACGCGGTACTGAAAACCTTCCGTGCCGAGCAGACAGACAGCGTCCTGGACAATCCAGATCCACGTATTGCCTGAGGTTGTTGAGATGAAGATCGGTGTAATCGGTGGCGGCCAGTTGGGTCGCATGTTGGCCCTGGCGGGTACTCCGCTGGGGATGAACTTCGCTTTTCTCGACCCTGCGCCGGACGCCTGTGCCGCCGCGTTGGGCGAACACCTGCGGGCCGATTACGGCGATCAGGATCATCTGCGCCAACTGGCCGATGAAGTCGATCTGGTGACCTTCGAATTCGAAAGTGTCCCGGCCGAAACCGTGGCGTTCCTCTCGCAATTCGTGCCGGTCTACCCGAGTGCCGAAGCCCTGCGCATCGCTCGCGACCGCTGGTTCGAAAAGAGCATGTTCAAGGATCTGGGGATTCCGACCCCGGCCTTTGCCGACATCCAGTCGCAAGCCGATCTGGACGCCGCTGTTGCTGCGATCGGTCTGCCGGCTGTGCTGAAAACCCGCACCCTGGGTTATGACGGCAAGGGCCAGAAAGTCCTGCGCACGCCGCAAGACGTGGTCGGTACGTTCGCCGAGCTGGGCAGCGTCGCCTGCCTGCTCGAAGGCTTCGTGCCGTTCACCGGTGAAGTCTCGCTGATCGCCGTGCGCGCTCGCGATGGCGAGACGAAGTTCTATCCGCTGGTGCACAACACCCACGACAGCGGCATTCTCAAATTGTCGGTGGCCAGCACCGATCATCCGTTGCAGGCACTGGCGGAAGACTATTCCAGCCGCGTGCTCAAGCAGCTCGATTACGTCGGCGTAATGGCGTTCGAATTCTTTGAGGTCGACGGTGGCCTCAAGGCCAACGAAATCGCCCCGCGCGTGCACAACTCCGGGCACTGGACCACCGAAGGCGCCGAGTGCAGCCAGTTCGAAAACCACTTGCGCGCCGTTGCCGGCCTGCCGCTGGGTTCGACCGCCAAGGTCGGCGAGAGCGCCATGCTGAATTTCATCGGCGTGGTTCCGCCAGTGGAGAAGGTCATCGCCATCGAAGACTGCCACCTGCATCACTACGGCAAAGCCTTCAAGGCCGGACGCAAGGTCGGTCACGCCAACCTGCGTTGCGCCGACATGGCTACGCTGCAGGCGCAGATCGTCAAGGTTCAAGCGCTGATTGCCGAGTAACGGCAGTTTCATGTGACAACGGCGGAACCATTCAGGGGCCGCCGTTCTCTCATGGCAGGATGCGAAACTCTGACTAGGCTTTCGCATATCTACCAAATCAGAGGGAAATGTCATGGGAATTATCGGAACCATCTTTATCGGCTTGATCGTCGGCCTGCTCGCGCGGTTCCTGAAACCGGGCAATGACAGCATGGGCTGGATCATGACCATCCTGCTCGGTATCGGCGGTTCGCTGGCGGCCACTTATGGCGGCCAGGCTCTGGGCATTTATCAGGCGGGCGAGGGTGCCGGTTTCATCGGTGCGCTGGTTGGTGCGATCGTGCTGCTGGTGATCTACGGCCTGATCAAAAAGAACTGATCCAAAGCGACAAAGCCCTCTCTGCCAAACTGGCCGGGAGGGCTAGAATGCTCGGCGATTCAACGTTCCTTCCTTTCTATGCCGAGCACCTTCATGCGCCGTCTTTTGTTGACTCTCCTCTTGCTGGGCAGCGGTTTGGCCCACGCCGGCGAACTGCCGGAAACCGACTGGCTCGAACTGATGCCCAAGTCGGATCAGAAAGCCCTCGAGGCCATGCCTGAAATCGACCACAACACCCCGGAAGCCACCGGCACCTTCACCGAGAAGGGCGGAATGAAGCAGGCCAAAGGTCTGCCGGCGGTGATGTACTCGACCAAAACCGTGGCGTCGATGAATGACAAGCACATCCGCATCGGGGGTTACCCGGTGCCGCTGGAGTCCGACGCCAAGGGCCGCAGCACGCTGTTTTTCCTCGTGCCCTATCCGGGCGCGTGCATCCACGTGCCGCCACCGCCGCCGAATCAGCTGGTGCTGGTGCGTTATCCGAAGGGTTTGAAGCTGGACGATATCTACACGCCGTTGTGGGTGACCGGCACGCTGAAAATCGAGAAGGTCAGCAACGACCTGGCCGATGCGGCGTATGCGCTGGAGGCGGACAAGGTGCGGGTGGTGCAGGAAGCGGATCTCTAACAGCCACCCCAAACCAACTGTGGGAGCCAGCCTGCTGGCGATAGCGGTCTGTCAGAGACTTTTCCGTTGCCTGACACAACGCCATCGCCAGCAGGCTGGCTCCCACATTTCGTATAGCGGTGTGGCTTAGAGCGGTGTCGCGGCGACGCTGACACCCATCGTATGGCTCGCCCCCGGTGCGAGGGTGACGATGTCATCCATCACATTCGCGCTCTCGATGCACAGCATGCGCTGCCAGCCATCGTTGTCCATGTCCGGCAATGCGGCTGCGCGGTCGATCCACGGGTTCCAGATCACCGCCGTGCGCGAACCCGTCGAGGTCAGCACGATGCGGCGTTCCCAGGTCGGATCGACAATGCTCAGTTGCGGCGGCGCGTCGAGGTAGATGCGGTCGGTTTCGCCGGCAAACTGCAGATCGCCTTGCTGGCTGGCGGTGTTCCAGTCGTCCAGGGTCTCGATGTAATCCAGCCCGGCGACACCGTCGACCTGCACGTTACGCACGTCACTGACGGCGAAATACGTGTGCAACGCCTGGCTGAGGGTCACGCTGTCGGTGCCGTGGTTGTGGCTGGTCAGGCTGTAGCTCAACTGATCTGCCAGATGCAAAGTCAGGGTCAGATCGACTTCGTGGGGCCAGCCCGGCAGGCCACCTACCGGGTAGGGCAGTTTGAACTCGACCTTGACGCCGTCAGCCTCCGACTCGATGCCGCCCAGTTCCCAATCCATCGCCCGCACCAGACCGTGCGCGGGGGCCGGCTGTGCGCCGGTGTACATGGCCTGCACGCTCTGCGGGTTGCGTTCGAACTTGCCGAACCACGGCCAGCACACCGGTACGCCGGCACGGATGCTCTTGCCAGTCTTGAAGTCGGCCTTGTCGTTGAGCCAGATGATCGGCGGCTGGCCGTCGACCTGGTAACTGAGGATGTGCGCGCCTTGCTGGGCCACCAGCACTTCGGCCTTGCCGTGGCGGATGCGCCAGCAGTTCAGTTCATCCTGTTTCACGGCTTCAACGTTGGGCGTGTTCATGGGCAACTCTCGATCAGACACTGGGGACGACTATCGACCGCAAAACGGCCGCGAGGTTTAACGCGCGCGTGGCGGCACCGAACGGGTGCGACCGCTGCCATCGATGGCGACGAAGACGAAGACCGCTTCGGTGACCTTGCGCCATTCGCTGGAGAGTGGGTCATCGCTCCACACTTCGACCATCATCTGGATCGAGCTGCGGCCGATTTCCAGGGTCTGGGTATAAAAGGACAACTGCGCGCCAACGGCCACCGGCACCAGAAACGCCATGCGGTCGATCGCTACCGTGGCGACACGGCCACCGGCGACGCGACTGGCCATGGCGGTGCCGGCCAGGTCCATCTGCGCGACCAGCCAGCCGCCGAAAATATCGCCAAAGCCGTTGGTTTCGCGCGGGAGCGCGGTGATTTGCAGGGCCAGGTCGCCCTGTGGGATCGGATCTTCTTGTTCGAGCTCTATCATGCCGAGGGGCCTCTGACCCGTGACTCTTCGTGGGTATTGCGGGTGGTAGCCGTCTTCGGGAAAAACGATTCAACACCGAACACACTGCGTTCGTCACGTTTTCCATCAGGCGCCTAAAGGGAAACTCTGCGAAAAAGGCTAAATCCCGAGCAAAGGGCGGGCCAACAACGTTTTCGCACAGCAACCTCTTACAAAACCTGCGCAGGTGGCGAGTATATCGGTCGGTAGACTCCACGACGACCGTCCGGTTCTGATTTCGACCGTCAATTACGCGCCTCTATGTGCTTTTTCGAACAATTTGCTATGGTGCCGAACCTGTCCGAGCCACCGCCAGCGTTGTTGTGGCGACAGATTCGACTATAAGAGAAGCCCTTGCCATGACCACAGCGCCTTCGAGCCTCGCGCAGCCCGAGCAACCCGCACGACCGTTGACCCGCAATGACTACAAGACCCTGTCGCTGTCCGCCCTTGGCGGGGCGCTGGAATTTTACGATTTCATCATCTTCGTATTCTTCGCCACCGTGGTCGGCAAGCTGTTCTTCCCGGCCGACATGCCCGAGTGGCTGCGGCTGATGCAGACGTTCGGCATCTTCGCTGCCGGCTACCTCGCCCGGCCGCTGGGCGGCATCGTCATGGCGCACTTCGGCGACCTGCTGGGGCGCAAGAAGATGTTCACCCTGAGCATTTTCATGATGGCCGTGCCGACCCTGATCATGGGCCTGTTGCCAACGTACGCGCAGATCGGCATCTGGGCACCGATCCTGCTGTTGTTGATGCGCGTCATTCAGGGCGCGGCGATCGGCGGGGAAGTGCCGGGGGCGTGGGTCTTCGTTTCCGAACACGTCCCGCAAAAACACATCGGCTACGCCTGCGGCACGCTCACCAGCGGTTTGACTGCCGGTATTCTGCTCGGCTCGCTGGTCGCCACGGCGATCAACAGCATTTATACCCCGGCGGAAGTCTCCGACTACGCATGGCGGATCCCGTTCCTGCTGGGCGGTGTGTTCGGTCTGTTCTCCGTGTACCTGCGCCGTTGGCTGCACGAAACCCCGGTGTTCGCCGAGCTGCAGCAGCGCAAGGCACTGGCCGAAGAAGTACCGCTGCGCGCGGTGCTGCGTGATCACCGCGGCGCGATCGCGATTTCGATGCTGCTGACCTGGTTGCTGTCGGCCGGCGTGGTCGTGGTGATCCTGATGACCCCGACCGTGCTGCAAACGGTCTATCACTTCTCGCCAACCACCGCGTTGCAGGCCAACAGCCTGGCCATCGTCTTCCTCAGCCTGGGTTGCATCGGCGCTGGCGCACTGGCCGATCGCTTCGGTGCTGGCCGCGTTTTCGTTTTCGGCTGCCTCGGCCTGCTGATCAGCTCGTGGACTTTCTATCACAGCCTCGCCGACCACCCGGACTGGCTGTTCCCGCTGTACGCATTGACCGGTCTGCTGGTCGGCACCATCGGTGCGGTGCCGTATGTGATGGTCAAGGCCTTCCCGCCGGTGGTGCGCTTCAGCGGCTTGTCGTTCTCCTACAACGTCGCGTACGCGATCTTTGGCGGCTTGACACCGATGGTGGTGAGTCTGCTGCTCAAGGAAAGCGCGATGGGGCCTGCTTATTACGTGGCGGTGCTGTGCGGGATGGGGATTCTTGTAGGTGCGTGGCTGTGGAAAAAGGGGCGCTGATCTGTACTTCAGATTACGTAAGGCTCTCGCCAGCGCGAGAGCCTTGCTTCGCACTCGCCAGCCGGTAGTCGGGCGCCGTGCTCAAGCATGTGGTCCAAGGCATTTGCTGCGTGCTGTTCGTTGATCACTTTATGCTCAACCATAAGATCCAGTAACCAAAGTGCACCGTGTACCCGCAGCCCATCGCGTTGTGCCTGCCGCCGTAACCTGCCATCTCCAGTCAAGAGCGGCCGTCCTGTTTCCTGCGCCAGCAAGTAGCAAGACACGTCCGCCAGTGAGCTGTTGTTGTGCTCGATTTTCAACCCGAAAAGTTTGATCACACCAGATTCGTCAAATGACTCGACGCTCAATCCTCGCTTGAGCAGTTCTTCATGTGGGAAGTCGGCGAGCTCTTGCATTACGAAGTCGGTACAACAAAGGGTGAAGGGCAGTTGGAACATTTGCTCCAGTAGTCCGGCATTTCTAAAGTCGATCCAGATATTCGTATCGCTGATGTAGATCAGACTCATGCATTCTCCAGTGAACCCAGGAAATTAGGGTCCAATGCGCTCACCGGCTTGCGCAGGAGTTCAGCAGCTCTGGATTTGCTGATCAGTCCTTCGGCCAGCGCCCAGAATGCCAGGGACTCAAATCGTTGTGGCGGCTTGCATGGCAGAGGTTCGGGTTCCGACTTGCGCCAGCCGTTTGCACTGAACTGGATGGTCAGTGACTTATAGCCACTTTCGCTGAGCAGCTTCAGATCCTTCAGGCGTCTGAGCGCCGCATGCATCGATATGCCGTATTGGCGCTTGGCAATCAGCAGTTCTCTTGGGTGAACTCTGGAGCGAGGATGGCTGCCGAAATCACTGGTGACGCCTTTTGCCGGATAGAGGAAGGCCCCGGCAAATCGATGGCAGCAATTTTCCTTGTCTTTCTCGGGCATGTCCTCAGGTAATGCCATGACCCAGTGACCGAGTTCGTGAGCGGCAGTAAACCTGATGCGTTCGCCTGGTCGATTGGCATTCAATGCAATCAACACATGCTCGCCGTTGCCGGTGGCAGCACAGGCTCCATCGAAATCATCAGGACCTTTGAGCATCGCTACCTTGATGCTGTGCTCCTCCAGTTGCTCGGTGAGGTTGGCAATCGGGTCGCTGCCGATTCCCCAGACCTGGCGAAGCTCTTCAGCCGCTTGCTCGGCTTCATCGAGGCAAGACACCGGGATCATTTGCGCAGGAGTGGCCGGGGTATATATATCGGCAGGATTGAAACATTCCTCGAGCGCTATGTAGCGCTCGAGGTGTTCGCGGATTTTCTCTTCGACTTGTGCCTGGCGGTATTTAGGCATCTTGGCCAGCTTTCGAAATTCCAACGGCGCAAGCGGAATTGCATCCGCGCGGAAGAAATACTCCGGGCTGACCTGCAGCGCCTTGGCCAATTGCAACAGGCGAGTCGAGCTTGGAGTGCTCAACCCTTTTTCATATTTGCTCAAGGCTTGTTTGGTTATATCGCCAAGCTGATCGGCCAGAGCCTCAAGGGTGAGGCCACTTTGCAGGCGCGCGCGGCGAATACGGTCGTTTATCATAGGGGCCTCTCGTGGTTGACAAGGCTATATTCTGATAGTGATTTGTCAACTCGCCAAACGTTTCTTCTTATTTGCTGGCGGCAATACTGGCCTTTCATCCAATTGTCATATTTCAGCCATAGAGTGTTCACACGGCCTGCTGATACTTGGCCCCGACTTAACACACCCTATCTGCTAGGAGTAAGGCATGAAACTGAAGCGTTTGATGGCGGCAATGACTTTTGTCGCTGCTGGCGTTGCGACTGCCAACGCGGTTGCCGCTGTTGACCCTGCTATCCCGAGCTACACCAAGACCACTGGTGTGTCGGGCAACCTGTCCAGCGTCGGTTCCGATACCCTGGCCAACCTCATGACCCTGTGGGCCGAGAACTACAAAAAAGAATACCCGAACGTCAACATCCAGATTCAGGCCGCCGGTTCTTCTACCGCGCCACCTGCACTCACCGAAGGCACCGCCAACCTGGGCCCGATGAGCCGCAAGATGAAGGACAACGAGCTGCAGGCTTTCGAGCAGAAGTACGGCTACAAGCCGACTGCCATCCCGGTAGCCGTGGATGCGCTGGCCGTGTTCGTGCACAAGGACAACCCGATCAAGCACCTGACCATGGCTCAGGTCGATGCGATTTTCTCCTCGACACGCCTGTGCGGTGCCAAGGCTGACGTCAAGACCTGGGGCGACCTTGGTGTGACCGGCGACCTGGCCAACAAGCCAGTGCAACTGTTCGGCCGCAACTCGGTATCCGGCACCTATGGCTACTTCAAGGAAGAAGCCCTGTGCAAAGGCGACTACAAGCCAAACGTCAACGAACAACCAGGTTCGGCGTCGGTGGTGCAGTCGATCAGCAGTTCGCTTAACGGCGTTGGCTACTCGGGTATCGGCTACAAGACCGCCAGCGTGAAAACCGTTGCCCTGGCCAAGAAAGAAGGCGGCGAGTTCATCGAAGACACCGAAGAAAACGCCCTGAACGGCAAGTACCCGCTGTCGCGTTTCCTCTACGTATACGTCAACAAAGCCCCGAACAAGCCTCTGGCCCCGCTGGAAGCCGAGTTCGTCAAACTGGTGCTGTCGAAGCAGGGCCAGGAAGTGGTTGTGAAAGACGGCTACATCCCGCTGCCAGCCAAGGTTGCTGCCAAAGCATTGGCTGACCTCGGTCTGCAGGAAGGCGGCTCTGTCGCCAAGCAGTAACAAATCGAGCCCGGCGTAACGCCGGACTCTTTGTGGGAGTGAGCAGGCTCGCTCCCACAATTACCAAATTTTCGACTCCGCTGCCGGGCCTTCCGGGTGGCGGATTTGCTGCGTCACTGCATTGTCATCTTTCTGTCATACAGGATCGCTAGGGTGTGCGCATGAATGATCTGGCCAATTCCCCAATGACTACGACTTCCCCTCCCAAGCGCATTGATTTCAATACGCCTGAGCTGCAACGCAAGCGCCGCATTCGCGCGCTCAAGGATCGCTTCACCCGTTGGTACGTCCTCGTTGGCGGCCTCGCGGTGCTCGCGGCCATCACCCTGATCTTTTTCTTCCTCGCTTACGTGGTTGCGCCATTGTTTCAAGGTGCCGACCTGACCGCGAAAGACTCGATCACCCCGGCCTGGATGCAGGACGCCGGCAAGCCGCTGATGATCTCGCTCGAAGAGCAGAATCAGGTGGCGATGCGCGTCTCCGACAAGGGGCAGGCGTTGTTCTTCGATATCGACAGTGGCGCTGAACTCAAGCGCGTCGATCTGCCAGTGCCGGCCGGCGCCAGCGTGACGTCCATTGGTGAAGACCAGCCGGGTCATCCGCTGGTGGCCGTGGGCCTGTCCAATGGTCAGGCGCTGGTGTTCCGTCACACCTACAAAGTCAGCTACCCCGATGGCAAGAAAACCATCACGCCGGCCATCGAGTTCCCGTACGGTGAGACGCCGATTGCGCTGAACGAAAGTGGTGGTGCGCTGGAGCATGTCAGCCTCAATGCCACCGATACGACCCTGATGCTGGTCGGCTCTACCGGTTCGCAACTCAATGTTCTGTCGCTGACCAGCGAAGAGAACCTGATGACCGGCGAAGTCACCAACGAGCAGCAGCGTATCGATCTGCCGCAGATGACTGAGCCGGTGAAAAACATCTTCGTCGACCCGCGTCAGCAGTGGCTGTACGTGGTCAACGGTCGCGCTCAGGCCGATGTCTTCAGTCTGCGCGACAAGAGCCTCAACGGTCGCTACAAGCTGCTGGAGAATGCTGACGCCGAAGTCACCGCGACCACGCAACTGGTTGGTGGTATCTCGCTGATCATCGGCGACTCCAAGGGCGGTCTGGCCCAGTGGTTCATGGCCCGTGACACCGATGGCGAGCAGCGCCTGAAGCAGATTCGCACGTTCCAGATGGGCACCACACCCATCGTTGAAATCGCCGCCGAAGAACGCCGCAAAGGCTTCCTCGCCCTCGACGCCAGCGGCAAGCTCGGGGTGTTCCACAGCACCGCGCACCGCACGCTGCTGGTCGATCAGGTTGTCGACGGCCAGGGCCTGTTCGGTCTGTCGCCGCGCGCCAACCGGGTGATCGTCGAAGCCGGCGGCAAGCTGCAACCGTTGCTGCTCGACAACCCGCACCCGGAAGTATCGTGGAGCGCGCTGTGGAGCAAGGTCTGGTACGAGAACTACGACGAGCCCAAGTACGTCTGGCAGTCGACTGCCGCCAACACCGATTTCGAGCCGAAACTGAGCCTGTCGCCACTGACCTTCGGCACCTTGAAAGCCGCGTTCTACGCGATGCTGCTGGCCGCGCCACTGGCCGTTGCCGCAGCGATCTACACCGCGTACTTCATGGCCCCGGGCATGCGCCGCAAGGTCAAGCCGGTGATCGAACTGATGGAAGCGATGCCGACGGTGATCCTCGGTTTCTTCGCCGGTCTGTTCCTCGCGCCATATGTGGAGGGGCATCTGCCGGGCATCTTCAGCCTGCTGATGCTGTTGCCGATCGGCATCCTCGTCGCCGGTTTCACTTTCAGCCGCCTGCCTGAGTCGATCCGCCTGAAAGTCCCGGACGGCTGGGAAAGTGCACTGCTGATTCCGGTGATCCTGTTCGTGGGCTGGCTGTCGCTGTACATGAGCCCGTTCATGGAGAACTGGTTCTTCGGCGGCGACATGCGCATGTGGATCTCCCACGACCTGGGCATCACCTACGACCAGCGCAACGCACTGGTGGTCGGTCTGGCCATGGGTTTCGCGGTGATCCCGAACATCTACTCGATCGCCGAAGACGCCGTGTTCAGCGTGCCGCGTGGCTTGACCCTCGGTTCGCTGGCCCTCGGTGCTACACCGTGGCAGACCATGACCCGCGTAGTCATCCTCACGGCCAGCCCGGGGATCTTCTCGGCGTTGATGATCGGCATGGGCCGCGCCGTCGGTGAAACCATGATCGTGCTGATGGCCACCGGTAACACCCCGGTCATGGAAATGAACCTGTTCGAAGGCCTGCGCACCCTGGCCGCCAACGTTGCAGTGGAAATGCCTGAGTCGGAAGTCGGCGGCAGCCACTACCGCGTGCTGTTCCTCTCGGCGCTGGTGCTGCTGTTGTTCACCTTCGTCATGAACACCCTGGCAGAACTGATTCGTCAGCGTCTGCGCAAGAAATACTCGTCGCTTTAAGCAAAGGTAGAAGTCTGTGAAACAGAACTCCCTGAAAGGATGGTTCAAGAGCGGCGCCCCAGGCGTCTGGATCAGCGGTGGGGCGGTGTCCATCGCGGTCATCATGACCATTGGCCTGTTGGCAGTGATTGCCGTGCGCGGTCTCGGTCATTTCTGGCCGGCGGACCTGATCCACGCGCATTACGACGTGCCCGGCCAGGCCAATCACCTGATCGTCGGCGAAGTGGTGCAGAAAGAAGAAGTGCCGCGTGCCCGTCTGAAGAGTGCCGGCCTGCCGGTGCCTGACGAAGGTCCGGAATTCATGACCCGCGAGCTGGTCAAGGTCGGTAACCGCGACCTGAACGGCAACGATTTCACATGGATCGTCGGCGACTGGCTGACCAAGCAGACCACGCCGCCGGAGTTGATGGCGATCGAGCGTCGCGAGTGGGGCAATTTCTACGGCTACCTGGTCAACGTTAAACAGGACGGCAAGGTGATCGCCGAAGGCGAGGCCGCATGGCCTGAGCTGCAAGCGCGCATTGATCGGGTCAACGATCTCGCGGCTCAATTGAAAACGCTGGAAAAAACCGACATCGGCGCGATCAACGCCGGCCTTGAGCGCATCCGTCTGCACGGTCGCAAACTCGAGCTGGAAGGCAAGCTCGATGCCACCGCGCAAGCGGACATGGCCTCCGAGCGCGCCGAGCTGGACGCGCGCTACAAAGACATCGAAGCGCGTCTGTCCGATCTGCATGCACAGTTCAACCGCGACGCCTTGACCGCCCGTGACGCCAACGGCAAGGAAATCGAAATCGGTCTGGGCAAAGTCGTGCATGCCTACCAGCCAAACGGCATGAGCACGTTCACCAAGGTCGGCTTCTACTTCAGCAAGATCTGGGAATTCCTCTCGGATGACCCGCGTGAAGCGAACACCGAGGGCGGGATCTTCCCGGCGATCTTCGGCACCGTGATGATGACCCTGATCATGGCGATGATCGTGACCCCGTTCGGCGTACTGGCGGCGGTGTACCTGCGCGAATACGCCAAGCAGAACACCCTGACGCGTGTGATTCGTATCGCAGTGAACAACCTTGCCGGTGTACCGGCGATCGTTTATGGCGTGTTCGGTCTGGGTTTCTTCGTCTACGTGCTCGGTGGTTCGGTCGACCGCTTGTTCTTCCCTGAAGCACTGCCGGCGCCGACCTTCGGTACACCGGGTCTGCTGTGGGCCTCGCTGACGCTGGCCCTGCTGGCAGTGCCGGTGGTGATCGTCGCGACCGAAGAAGGTCTGGCGCGGATCCCGCGTACCGTGCGCGAAGGTTCGCTGGCACTGGGCGCGACCAAGGCGGAAACGCTGTGGAAGATCGTCATCCCGATGGCCAGCCCGGCCATGATGACCGGCATGATCCTCGCCGTGGCCCGTGCCGCCGGTGAAGTGGCGCCGCTGATGCTGGTGGGTGTGGTGAAACTGGCGCCGTCGCTGCCGGTGGATGGCAACTACCCGTACCTGCACCTGGACCAGAAGATCATGCACCTGGGCTTCCACATTTATGACGTCGGCTTCCAGAGCCCGAACGTCGAAGCGGCCCGTCCGCTGGTGTACGCCACGGCGCTGTTGCTGGTGCTGGTGATCGCGACGTTGAACCTGTCGGCGGTGTATATCCGCAACCACCTGCGCGAAAAGTACAAAGCACTGGATAGCTAAAGCCATTAGCCACAAGCGGCAAGCTACAAGCCGCTTTTGCTCAAACTTGCAGCTTGCAGCCAGAAGCTTGCAGCTACGAACGGAGTGAGACCCATGCAGCACGAAACACACAGCCACGGCATCAACATGTCTGCCCTGGGCCGCGACAAGCAGAGCCTGAATCTCGAACAGGAAACCGTGGCCATCGAAGTGCCCGGCCTGAGCCTGTACTACGGCGAGAAACAAGCGCTGTTCGACGTCAGCATGAATATTCCGAAGCAGCGCGTGACCGCGTTCATCGGCCCGTCCGGTTGCGGCAAGTCGACTTTGCTGCGCACCTTCAACCGTATGAACGATCTGGTTGACGGCTGCCGCGTTGAAGGCGCGATCAACCTGTACGGCAACAACATCTATCGCAAGGGCGAAGACGTTGCCGAGCTGCGTCGTCGCGTCGGCATGGTGTTCCAGAAGCCCAACCCGTTCCCGAAGACCATCTACGAAAACGTGGTGTACGGCCTGCGCATCCAGGGCATCAACAAGAAGCGCATCCTCGACGAAGCCGTTGAATGGGCGTTGAAAGGCGCGGCCCTGTGGGACGAGGTCAAAGACCGTCTGCACGACTCGGCGCTTGGCCTGTCCGGTGGTCAGCAACAGCGTCTGGTGATCGCCCGTACCATCGCCGTTGAGCCGGAAGTGCTACTGCTCGACGAACCGTGCTCGGCCCTCGACCCGATCTCGACGCTGAAGGTCGAAGAGCTGATTTACGAGCTGAAATCCAAGTTCACCATCGTCATCGTCACGCACAACATGCAGCAGGCGGCGCGGGTGTCCGACTACACGGCGTTCATGTACATGGGCAAACTGGTGGAATTCGGCGATACCGATACCCTGTTCACCAATCCGGCGAAGAAGCAGACCGAAGACTACATCACCGGTCGTTATGGCTGACCGTAGAGCTGCAAGCCGCAAGCTTCAAGCGGCAAGTAAGAGCGGTTCGAGTACGACACAAATCAGCTTGCAGCTTGTAGCTTGCAGCTCATGGCTTTTGCGGAGCAAATCATGATTTCGAAGGAAGGTTTAACCCATCACATTTCCGCGCAGTTCAACGCCGAACTGGAAGAAGTGCGCAGCCACCTGCTGGCCATGGGCGGGCTGGTCGAGAAGCAGGTCAACGACGCCGTCACGGCGCTGATCGAGGCCGACTCCGGTCTGGCTCAGCAAGTGCGCGAGATCGACGACCAGATCAACCAGATGGAACGCAACATCGACGAAGAATGCCTGCGCATTCTTGCTCGGCGTCAGCCGGCCGCGTCGGACTTGCGTCTGATCATCAGCATTTCCAAATCGGTGATCGACCTTGAGCGCATCGGCGACGAAGCGACCAAGATCGCCCGCCGTGCCATCCAGTTGTGCGAGGAAGGCGAAGCGCCGCGCGGTTACGTCGAGGTTCGCCACATCGGCGACCAGGTGCGCAACATGGTCCGCGATGCGCTGGACGCTTTCGCGCGTTTCGACGCCGATCTGGCTTTGTCGGTGGCGCAGTACGACAAGATCATCGACCGCGAATACAAAACCGCCCTGCGCGAGCTGGCGACCTACATGATGGAAGACCCGCGCTCTATCTCGCGTGTTCTGAGCATCATCTGGGTCCTGCGCTCGCTGGAGCGCATCGGCGACCATGCGCGTAACATCTCGGAACTGGTGATCTACCTGGTCCGCGGCACCGACGTGCGGCACATGGGCCTCAAGCGCATGAAAGAAGAAGTTGAAGGCACCAGCGCCGAAACCGCTAATGTTCCGGGCGAAGCTGACGATAAGTAAGATTGCCTGAGAAAAGCGCCCGGCCCTTTGGCCGGGCGTTTTTGTTTGTGCTTTTCATAGGTACAACCGAATTAAAAAGCAGCACCCGCGAACGAAAAGTCCCGGCGTGACTGAAGAGTTTTGGCAATGTGCCATCAGCCAGCGTTATGCTTGCCGGGATTTTAATAGGGGTGTTGGATGAGCAAGATCAGTGTGTTGGTCGTGGACGATGCTTCGTTCATTCGTGACCTGGTGAAAAAGTGCCTGCGTAATTACTTCCCGGGGATTCGCACCGAGGACGCCGTGAACGGTAAAAAGGCCCAGGCCATACTGGCCAGAGAAGCCTTCGACCTAGTGTTGTGCGATTGGGAAATGCCGGAAATGTCCGGCCTCGAATTGCTGACCTGGTGCCGCGAGCAGGACAATCTCAAGACCATGCCGTTCGTCATGGTGACCAGCCGGGGCGACAAGGAAAACGTCGTGCAGGCGATTCAGGCCGGCGTTTCCGGCTACGTCAGCAAACCGTTCACCAACGAGCAGTTGCTGACCAAGGTCAAGCAGGCGCTGAACAAGGTCGGCAAGCTCGACACCCTGATGAACAGCGCGCCGACCAAGATGAACTCGGCATTCGGCAACGATTCGCTGAGCGCACTGACTGGCGGCAAGCCTGCCGTGGTCGGCGCTGCCCCGGCTACGGCAGCAGCCAACCCGTTTGCCAAGCCTGCTGCGGCGGCGCCGGCAGCCGCTGCTGCGCCATCGCGCGGTTTGCTCAACGCGCCGCCGGTGCAAGCACCTGCCGCGTCGAAGGCGCCGGTCGGTGGTCGCGGCCAGGGCCAGTTGCGCCTGCCGAGCGGCACCCAGCAATGCGTGATCAAGGCGCTGAGCATCAAGGAAGCGCTGCTGGTGGTGAAGCGCACCGAGACCCTGCCGCAGATCCTCGACAGCGCCGTGCTCGATCTGGAGCAGGGCGACAACGCTGAAGTCGCGCGCCTCAACGGTTACCTGCACGCCGTTGTCGCGGTTGAGCAGAAGCCAGACAGCGAATGGCTGCAACTGACCTTCCGCTTCGTCGATCAGGACGCGCAGAAGCTCGACTACATCTCGCGCCTGATCGCCCGTGGCACGGCGCAGAAGCACTTCGTACCGGGCGCCTGATCTTCGTCGCCTGACAAGTCGCTATCGCCAGCAGGGCTGGCTCCCACATTTGCAACGCATTCCAATGTGGGAGCCAGCCTGCTGGCGATAGGGCATCAACCGCATCATCCATCTTCTGCACTGCCTATTTGCAACATCTGTCGACTAGCCTGGTCTGCTTCACCTGCTAGGCTCATTTCCAGGCCTTCTTTCGACAGATTCTTGCCCATGCTCGCGCGCCTGCTGTTTCTCTGTGCTGTCTTTCTGGCCTCCACCTCGGCAGTGGCCATGACCATCTATAAATCCACCGATGCCAATGGCGTGGTTTCCTACAGCGACCGGCCAAGCAAAGGCGCGCAGGTGTTCGTGTTTCAGGACCGCATGGTCGAGCGCCTGGAGCGCCAGGTGTACCTCGATATCAAAAAGCAGAAAGGCACCGACGTGGTGTTCGTGCGCAACGATCTGTACGCGCCGGTCGAGATCGCCCTGGCATTCACCGGCCTGAGCAATGTGCGCGGCGCACCGGCGCAAACCATTCGCCGGGTATTGCCCGCGCGCAGCAACACGCGGCTGGCGCTGCTGACGGCGATTTCCGCCGGCAAGCCGCTGGTGTATTCGCCGCAGTTCCATTATTCGCTGGGTGACCCCGCTGGCGCGGCGCAGAGCTATCGCTATCCACTGCCGTGGCGTGGCGGGCCGTTCCGCCTGAGTCAGGGCGCCAACGGCCAATACAGCCACTACGGGCCGAAGAATCGCTATGCCATGGACATCGCCATGCCGGTGGGCACGCCCATCATTGCCGCGCGAGCCGGAGTGGTGGTGAAGACCGAAAACTCACAGAGCGGGCGCGGCACCGATGCGTCGGGCAATTTCGTGCGGGTGCTGCACGATGACGGCACAATGGGCGTGTACCTGCACCTGAAACAGGGCTCGGTGAGCGTGCGTGAGGGGCAACGGGTCAAGGTCGGCAGTCCGCTGGCGCTGTCGGGCAACACCGGCAACAGCAGCGGCCCGCACCTGCACTTCGTGGTGCAGCGCAACACCGGGGAAGGGCTGGTGTCGATTCCGTATCAGTTCAACCAGCCGCTGGGGGCGTTGCCCAACTTTGCGTTGGGCAAACAGTAACATCGGCAAACGCATTCCAGAGTGGGAGCGAGCCTGCTCGCGAAAGCGGCGACGCGGTCCCGGATCAGCCCATCAATCCAGCATCAACACCTTGGCCAGCACAATCTTCGGCCCTTTCATCTTCTTGATGATGATCCGCAGGCCTTCGACTTCCAGCACTTCTTCCTCTTCCGGCACGCGTTTGAGGGTTTCATAGACCAGCCCGGCGAGGGTTTCCGCTTCGATGTGGTCCAGATCGATGCCCAGCAAGCGCTCGACCTTGAACAACGGCGTATCGCCACGAACCAGCAGCTTGCCCGGCTGATAGGCGAGAATGCCGCGCTCAGCCTTGCGGTGTTCGTCCTGAATATCGCCGACCAGCACTTCCAGCACGTCTTCCATGGTCAGGTAGCCGATGATGTTGCCATCCGCCTCCTCGACCACGGCGAAATGCGAGCCGCCCTTGCGGAACTGTTCCAGCAGCTGCGACAACGGCATGTGCCGCGACACTCGTTCCAGCGGACGGGTCAGCTCGGCCAGGTTGAACGACTCGGGAATGTGGTCCAGCGCCGCCAGTTCCAGCAGCAGGTCCTTGATGTGCAGCAGGCCGACGAACTCCTGGCGCTCGCTGTCGTACACCGGATAACGGCTGAACTTGTGGCGACGGAACATTGCCAGGATTTCTTTCAGCGGTGCGTTGAATTCGAGGGTGATCAGGTCTTCCCGGGAGTTGGCCCAGTCGACCACTTCCAGCTCGCCCATTTCCACCGCCGAGGCCAGTACGCGCATGCCTTGGTCGCTCGGATCCTGTCCACGGCTGGAGTGCAGGATCAGTTTCAGTTCTTCGCGGCTGTAATGGTGTTCATGGTGCGGGCCGGGCTCGCCTTGCCCTGCGATACGCAGAATTGCGTTGGCGCTGGCGTTGAGCAGGTAGATCGCCGGGTACATTGCCCAGTAGAACAGGTACAGCGGGACCGCCGTCCACAGCGACAGCAGTTCCGGTTTGCGGATCGCCCAGGACTTCGGCGCGAGCTCGCCGACCACGATGTGCAGATAGGAAATGATGAAAAATGCGGTGAAAAACGAGACGCCTTTGACGATCTCCGGCGAATCGACGCCGATCGCGCTCAACAGCGGTTCGAGGATATGCGCGAACGCCGGCTCACCGACCCAGCCCAGGCCGAGGGAGGCGAGGGTGATACCCAACTGACACGCCGAAAGGTAGGCATCGAGCTGACTGTGCACGGTGCGCAGGATGTGGCCGCGCCAGCCGTGCTGCTCGGCGATGGCTTCGACCCGGGTCGAGCGCAGTTTGACCATGGCGAATTCCGCCGCAACGAAAAAGCCGTTGAGCAACACCAGGATCAGAGCAAAAAGAATCATGCCGAAGTCGGCGAAAATGGTAGCGAGGGACAAGCCAGGGGAAGGGTCCATGATGGAGTTTTGCAGGTTCCGTGTGATTCGAAAGTAAGGGGAAACAGCGCCTGAAAGGCAGGCGCAAGTCAGCCAATGTAGCGGCTGACTGGGCAATTGCCTAGTAGCGTGTGCCGGGCGGCGTCACTCGGCGGCGCTGATCGCCCGTGAGCTGGCCACCTGAGCCGGGGCGAAATGGCAGGTGAACGTGCTGCCGTGGCCGGGCACGCTGCTGATCTCCATGCGCGCACGGTGGCGCAACAGCACGTGTTTGACGATGGCCAGGCCGAGGCCGGTGCCGCCGGTGTTGGAGTTGCGGCTGGAATCGACGCGGTAGAAACGCTCGGTCAGGCGCGGCAGGTGTTTGCTGTCGATGCCGATGCCCGAATCCTGCACGCTCAGGTGCGCGCCCTGATCGTCGCCCCACCAGCGAATCCGAATGTTGCCCTCGGCCGGTGTGTACTTGACCGCGTTGAACACCAGATTGGAAAACGCACTGCGCAACTCCGCTTCGCTGCCCTTGAGCAGCACGCCGGCATGGGCTTCCAGCGTGATGTGCTGATTCTTCGCGCCCGACAATTGCTGGGCGTCGCTGGTGATCGACTGCAGCAGTGTATCGATCTGCACCGGCTGGTTGTCTGACGGGTAATCGGTGGCTTCGAGCTTGGCCAGCAGCAGCAAGTCGTTGAGCAACGTCTGCATGCGCCCGCCCTGTTGCTGCATCTGCTGCAGAGCGCGGCTCCAGCGCGGGTTCACTTCCTCGACGTTATCGAGCAGGGTTTCCAGATAGCCGCAGATCACCGTCAGCGGTGTGCGCAGTTCGTGAGACACGTTGGCGATGAAGTCTTTGCGCATCTGCTCCAGTTGATGGATGCGCGTGACATCGCGCACCAGCATCAGGTGCTCGTTGTTGCCGTAGCGGGTCAGGTACAGCTGAATGCGCACGCGATCGTTGGTCGGTGAAGGGATTTCCAGCGGCTCGGCGAAGTTGTCCTGCTCGAAATATTCCTTGAAGCGCGGATGCCGCACCAGGTTGGTCACCGGCTGGCCGCTGTCTTGTGGGGTCTTGAGGCCGAGCAGGGTCTCAGCGGCGCGGTTCCACCATTCCAGGTTGCCGTCGCTGTCGAGCATGATCACCGCGTCTTTCAGCGCCGCGGTGGATTCCTGCACCCGGTCGATCACCGCTTGCAGGCGCCCGCGCACCCGTTGGTCGCGACGTTGCAGGTGGTAGATGCTGTCGAACACTTCGCCCCACAGGCCGTAGCCATCGGGCGGCGCTTCATCGGGCTGGTGCTGGCGCAGCCATTCGTGCAGACGCAGCAATTGCTTGAGCGTCCAGGCCAGATACAGGCCCAGGCCCACCGCGAGGCTCCAGCCGTAATAGCCGCTGATCAGCCCGATCACCAGGCACGCGGTGACCAGCAGCAACATGTGGCGAATCAGGGTGCCATGCCAGTTTTGATTCACAGGGGCGTCCTTAGCCGCAGCGTCAAGTTTCAAGCTGCAAGCTGCAAGTCAGAGCGGCTCGCTTTCTTGCCGCTTGTAGCTAGAAACTTGCAGCTGCTTTTATGCTTTTGTGGAGAACCGATAGCCCGTACCGCGCACGGTTTGTACCAGATTTTCGTAAGCATCGCCGAGGGCCTTGCGCAGGCGGCGAATGTGCACGTCGACGGTGCGCTCTTCGACGTAAACGTTGCCGCCCCAGACCTGATCCAGCAACTGGCCGCGGGTGTAGGCGCGTTCCTGGTGGGTCATGAAGAATTGCAGCAGGCGATATTCGGTCGGGCCCATCTCGGCCGGTTTGCCGTCGATGGTCACGCGGTGGCTGATCGGATCGAGCAGCAGGCCACCGACTTCGATCGGTGCTTCGCCATCGGTCGGGCCGGCGCGGCGCAGTACCGCCTTGAGACGGGCGACCAGTTCACGCGGGGAAAACGGCTTGGTGATGTAGTCGTCAGCGCCGACTTCCAGACCCTGGATCTTGTTGTCCTCTTCGCCCTTGGCGGTGAGCATGATGATCGGGATGTCCCCGGTCAGCTCGTCACGCTTCAGGCGTCGGGCCAGTTCGATGCCGGACGTGCCGGGCAGCATCCAGTCGAGCAGGATCAGGTCGGGTTTGCGGTCGACGATGATGGCGTGGGCCTGCTGCGAGTTCTCTGCCTCGAGGCAGTCATAGCCGGCCATTTCCAACGCCACGGCGATCATTTCGCGAATGGGCGCTTCGTCGTCGACGATCAGAATGCTCCTGCCAACCATGCCTTAATCCTCTTGTCATTTAACTGTCTTGCGCCGCATTAGATAACGGAATTATTGCAGTCGTGTGACAGTATTTCTGCCCGCCAACAAGTTTGACCATCCTGGACTAAGCTCTAAGTCCGAATCCTGACAACCACAAAAGAAGGTTTCCATGACTCAGATGACTGCTTCTTTCAAAGCCCTGCTGATGGCCGCGGCCCTGGCGTTGCCTGGCCTGGCCATGGCTGCCGATCCGGCGATGGAGAAGGACGGCATGTTCACCGATCAGAAAGGCATGACCCTGTACACCTTCGCCAAGGACTCCGCCGGCAAGTCAGCGTGCAATGACAAATGCGCGGCGAACTGGCCGCCATTGATGGCGCAGGCGGGTGACAAGTCGATGGGCGACTGGACGGTGGTCAAGCGTGACGACGGCTCGATGCAGTGGGCTTACCAGGGCATGCCGTTGTACACCTTCGTGATGGACAAGAAGGCCGGCGACATGACCGGCGACGGAAAAATGGACGGCGCCTGGAAAGTCGCCAAAGCCAAATAGCCATGGTCCCGTGTAGGAGTGAGCCTGCTCGCGATCGCGGTGTGTCAGCCGCATTTTCGTTAACTGACACACCGCTATCGCGAGCAGGCTCACTCCTACACTGATTTGGGTTTAGCGCAGCGCGTAATCCACGACGATTCCGACAAAAATCGCCAACCCGGCCCAGTGATTGTGCAAGAACGCCTTGAAGCAACGCATCCGGTCGCGATCGCGGGTGTACCAGAACTCCCACGCATAACAGCCAGCGGCCACCAGCAAGCCGAGGTGAAACCACATTCCCAGTTCGAATTTCGACCCCGCCAGCATCAGGCAACCCAACGACAGCGCCTGCAGGCTGAGAATGATCACCCGGTCCGCCTCGCCAAACAGGATCGCCGTGGATTTCACCCCGATCTTCAGGTCGTCATCGCGGTCGGTCATTGCGTAGTAGGTGTCATAACCCACCGTCCACAACAGGTTGGCAATCCACAGCAGCCACGCCGCTGCCGGCAACTCACCGGTCTCGGCAGTGAACGCCATCGGCATGCCCCACGAGAACGCGGCGCCCAGCACCACTTGCGGGTAATAGGTGTAGCGCTTCATGAATGGATAGGTGCAGGCCAGCGCCAGACCGCCCAGCGACAGCCAGATTGTCGGCGCGTTGGTGCACAGCACCAGCAGAAAACTGATGCCCATCAGCACGGCAAAGAACACCAGCGCTTCTTTCGAACTGATCTTGCCGCTGGCCAAGGGGCGCTGCGCGGTGCGTTTGACATGGCCGTCGACCTTGCGATCGGCCCAGTCGTTGATCACGCAACCGCCGGCACGGGTCAGCACCACACCGAGGACAAAAATCACCACGTTGGCCAATGACGGCGAGCCCTTGCCGGCAATCCACAATGCCCACAACGTTGGCCACAACAGTAGATAGATGCCGATTGGCTTGTCCATCCGCGTCAACTGAATGAAATCCCAGGCACGCGGGTTCAAGCGGTTCAGGGACTTGAGCAGGCTCTGATACATCAGCAGTTCTCCGGATGAGCGCGAGCGGCGCTCCACAGGCTCGGCAGGAAGATTTCCGCGACCAGCACGCTCAGCGCGCCGCGGTCGAAACGCGAGCGGCGGGCCCACAGTTCAGGCGTTTTGGCTTCGGCCGGCAGCCAGTCTTCAGGGTAATGGCAAACCTCGATGGCGCGGCGCTGAAACGCCTGATCGCAAAACAGCAGCTCGCCCAGCGAGCGGCTGCCCAGTTCATCCATATGCAAGCCGTCACCCTGCAATGCCGCACGCGAGGCAACACTGCGGGCGAACACCCAGGCCTCGCCGTGGCCACGCAGATACACCTCGCGCACCCAGCCTTCGCTGCCTTCGACCAGTTCCAGCGCCGCGCATTCGTCGCTGCGCAGGGTGGCCCAGCCTTCGAACAACGGCGTCACGCTGAAGCCATCGCAGGACAGTCGCGTCAGGCGGCGGGTCAGCGAGCCTTCGTCGAACAACCAGTCCAGGGTCAACGAATCGGGGCGGGGTGACAGTCGGCTTTGGGTCAGCCAGAGCGGGGCGGGGCAGGCATTTGAATGTTGCACAATGAGTCATTATTGGCCGCAAATGAGGCGGCGAGCTTACCATGGCGGGCGGCGAGATTGATCGATCCGGGTGGCCGTTGCGCCGAACAGGCTTGCATCTGCCCGGCACCCTCAGTACAAAACGCGCTGAGCCGGATGGCAGCGCAACACCCATCGATCGTCCGCGCCAGCAATCGCCTGAACCTTGAGGAAGTATCCGAATGAAAAAGTGGCAATGCATCGTCTGTGGCCTGATCTACAACGAAGCCGACGGCTGGCCGGATGACGGCATTGCGCCGGGCACCCGCTGGGAAGACGTGCCGGCAGACTGGCTGTGCCCGGACTGCGGCGTCGGCAAAATGGACTTCGAAATGATCGAAATCAACTAAGCAAAATCAAGGAGTAAGGCATGAGCGCACCTGTCGTCATCATCGGCACTGGCCTGGCGGGCTACAACCTGGCCCGCGAGTTTCGCAAGCTCGACAGCGAAACCCCGCTGCTGCTGATCACCGCCGATGACGGCCGCTCGTACTCCAAACCGATGCTCTCCACCGGTTTCGGCAAGAACAAGGATGCCGACGGCCTGAGCATGGCCGAGCCCGGTGCCATGGCCGAGCAGTTGAAGGCCGAGGTGCGCACCCACACGCGCATCAGCGGCATCGATGCCGGCCACAAGCGCCTGTGGATCGGTGAAGAGGCGGTGTATTACCGCGACCTGATTCTCGCCTGGGGCGCGGAAACCGTGCGTGTGCCGATCCAAGGCGATGCTGCCGATCTGGTCTTTCCGATCAACGATCTGGAAGACTACGCACGGTTTCGTGCGGCCGCGGCCGGCAAGCGGCGCGTGCTGTTGCTCGGTGCCGGGCTGATCGGTTGCGAGTTCGCCAATGACTTGATCCTCGGCGGCTACGAAGTGCAACTGGTCGCGCCGTGCGAACAGGTCATGCCGACCCTGTTGCACCCGGCCGCTGCGGCCGCCGTGCAGGCCGGGCTGGAAAGCCTCGGCGCAAAATTCCACCTCGGCCCGGTGCTGACCCGCCTGCAGAAAGTTGCCGATGGCCTCGAAGCGCACCTGTCCGACGGCCAGGTCGTCGCCTGCGACGTGGTGGTCTCGGCAATTGGCCTGCGCCCACGCATCGATCTGGCAGCGGCGGCGGGGCTCCAGGTCAATCGCGGTGTCATGGTTGATCGGCAGCTTAAAACGTCCCACACCAATATCTACGCCTTGGGCGACTGCGCCGAGGTCGACGGGCTGAACCTGTTGTACGTCATGCCCCTCATGAGCTGCGCGCGAGCGCTGGCCCAGACCCTGGCGGGAAACCCGACAGCGGTCAGCTACGGCCCGATGCCGATCACTGTGAAAACCCCGGTGTGCCCGCTGGTGGTCTCGCCGCCGCCGCGTGGCAGCGAAGGCGTCTGGACGGTTGAGGGGCAGGGCGCTGACATCAAGGCGCTGTGCCGCAGTGCCGATGGTCAGTTGCTCGGTTATGCGCTGACCGGCGCCGCGGTCATGGAAAAACTCGCCCTGAACAAACAGCTTCCGGCCCTGCTGGCGTAAATGCCGGTCGTTCTGTCGTAAACACCCCGCTTTTGCCCCGACAAAGGTCGCGGGGAGACTGGCGTCGCCCGTATCCGCGTGCCATTCTCACTCCCGTCTGCCGCAGAGTAGAGCCTGCGGCGCCTTGGGCGCTGTTCCAACGAGAACAGCACGGACATAACAACAAAAAACCGTCAAAGGGGCTTCACTAATGCGTAAACCAGAACTCGCCGCCGCCATCGCGGAAAAAGCGGACCTGACCAAAGAACAGGCCAATCGCGTCCTTAATGCCGTCCTCGAAGAAATCACCGGCGCCCTGCACCGCAAGGACAGCGTAACGCTGGTCGGCTTCGGCACCTTCCTGCAACGCCACCGCGGCGCCCGCAC
This sequence comes from Pseudomonas sp. Z003-0.4C(8344-21), assembly GCF_900104975.1. NCBI lineage: Bacteria > Pseudomonadati > Pseudomonadota > Gammaproteobacteria > Pseudomonadales > Pseudomonadaceae > Pseudomonas > Pseudomonas sp. Z003-0.4C(8344-21). The sequence continues at coordinate 389,872 of NZ_LT629756.1, forward strand.
CGGCAAAAACCCGCAAACCGGCGAACCGGTGAAGATCAAGGCCAGCAACACCGTTGCGTTCAAGCCAGGCAAATCGTTGAAAGACAGCGTTAATCCATAATTGCGGCGAATCTCCTGAATAACGGGAGAACCGCTGAGAAAAATGGGCATTTCGATTGCGGTCGAATGCCCATTTTTTATGTCCGCCAATTTGTGGATTAAAAACACGCTACTGCCAAACGCATTAATAAGAGCCGGGCTTCGATTAGCGTTGCGGCTTTGCAAACAGTCGGCGATTAAAAATTTTTAATAAATGCTAGCAATATGATGGCAATTTTAATCATCTTTTGTTGTCGCGCCGCGATGCGTTGAAACAATACCGAAGTCTTTCGGAATCATCCTACATCCGGATTTTTCAAAACCGGTCATGCTCCGGGCCGTCTTCGCCAGTGCACACGGGGTGTTGCGGATTTTTGAAAACGGACGCTCTGGATCGCGGTTTTCAGGCCGGTGTTGCGACGATGCACAAGCGAAGGGGGTATCGGGGATACCCTGACAGGATATAAGGAAACCTCCTACAACAAACAAAGAACACTTCGTCTTGTTGTTTAATCAGATGCTTGCTAGTGGCCATCATTGTGATTACGATGCGCCCACTTGAAAGAGCACATCTCAATTGGATGAGTCGCTGAACTGCTCTTCGATACTGTCCCGCGTGGCTGACACTCTATTTGCCCGCACGACTGTAATCCTTAATAAAGGCCATGGATGTCCTACTCAAGCAAACTTTCCGCCCATTACCTCGAACTCGCAAAAGTCTCTGTTTCAAAAGAGAATTTCGCGGGCGAAGACGTTCGTTTCTCGAGCGAATTCGAGGCGCTGGAAAGCGAGCTGGCCAAAGCCTCGTCGATGCACGAAAGCGGGCAGATCGACTGGCTGAAAATCCGTGAAAACAGCGAAAACCTGCTGCGTACCCAATCCAAGGATTTGCGTGTCGGCGCCTGGCTGACCTGGTCGTTGTACCAGCGTGAATCCTTCCCCGGCCTGCTGGCCGGCCTCGGTCTGCTGCACCATTTGTCGGAAAACAACTGGGCCGACGTCCACCCGCTGAAACCGCGCACTCGTGCCGCCGCCATTGGCTGGCTGGTGCCGCGTCTCGAGCAGGTCATTACCGAAAACATTGCGATCAAAGAGCAGTTGCCGATGTTCCGGCAGCTCTCCGAGCACCTGGCCGGTCTCGAGGCCGCCTGCACTGAACATCTGGGCGATGACGCGCCGCTGTTGCTGCCGATCTCCCGTCGCCTGAAAACCATGATCCAGCGCGCTGCCGACAACCAGCCGGCCCCCGGCGTGGTCGGCGCGGCGGTAGCGCAGGTCAAACAGGCCGCGACCCAGCTGCTCACTCCCGGCGCGCCGATCGACAACGAGCGCGATGCGCACAAAGCCCTGCGCGCTCAACAGGAAAGCGCCCGGCCGTTGTGCGCCTGGTGGCTGAAACAGAAAGCCACCGACCTGCGCGCGTTGCGCCTCAACCGCACCTTGCTGTGGATGACCATCGACGCGGTGCCCGAGCGCAACGCCGAGCAGATCACCGTATTGCGCGGTCTGCCGCTGGAAAAACTCAAGCTCTATCAGGACCGTTTCGATCAGGGCAAATACGCCGACCTGCTGGTGGAACTGGAGGCGAGCCTGGCGAAGGCGCCGTTCTGGTTCGATGGCCAGAGGATGGTCTGGGAATGTCTCCAGAACCTCAACGCCGAATTGGCCATGCGCGAAGTGGAAATCCACTTCGCGCTTTTGGTTCAACGGCTGCCGGGCATTGTCGAGTTGCGCTTCCATGACGGCGCGCCGTTCGCCGATCCGTCTACTCGCGCGTGGATCGCCGCCAACGTCATGCCGCACCTGCAAAGCGCCAGTGCGCCGCGCAAGGTCGAGAGCGAAAACGTCGAAACCCAGCCCGCCTGGGAGAAAGCGCTCGAGGAAGTCCTGCCACTGCTGCGCAAGGAAGGCCTCAAGCCGGCCGTGCAGATTCTCAAGCAGGGTCTGCAATCGGCCCATGGCGGGCGCGAACGGTTTTTTTGGCAGTTCGCCCTCGCGCGGCTGTGCTTCATGGCCAAGAAATATGAACTGGCCAAGAACCAGCTCGAAACCCTCGATCAGACATTACAGGACTCAGGCCTGCACGCCTGGGAGCCCGATCTTGCATTGGAAGTGCTGCACCTGCTGCACAGTTGCTGCGAGTTGTTGCCGCAGAACCATGCCGTACGTGAACGCAAGGAAGAGATTTATCGCAGGCTGTGCCACCTCGACCTCGAAGTGGTACTCGAATAGGCCCCAGGGCCACAACCGCAAGGAGAAAAGCCATGGCCAAAGAAGGCTCGGTAGCCCCCAAGGAACGCATCAACGTCACCTTCAAACCCGCCACCGGCGGTGCTCAGGAAGAGATTGAACTGCCGCTGAAACTGCTGGCAATCGGTGACTACACCCACCGCAAGGACGATCGCAAAATCGAAGATCGCAAGCCGATCAGCATCGACAAGATGACCTTCGATGAAGTGTTGGCCAAGCAAGAACTGGGTCTGACGCTGAGCGTGCCGAACCGTCTGCAGGAAGATGGCGAGGCCGACGAGCTGGCTGTGCAACTGCGCGTCAATTCGATGAAGGACTTCAACCCGGCCAGCCTGGTCGAGCAAGTGCCTGAGCTGAAAAAACTGATGGAACTGCGCGATGCGCTGGTGGCCCTCAAAGGCCCGCTGGGTAACGCGCCTGCGTTCCGTAAAGCGATCGAAGGCGTGCTCGCCGACGACGAATCCCGTGGTCGCGTACTCGGTGAGCTGGGCCTGAACGCCGCAGCCCCGGACGCCTGAGACTCTTGCCAAGGAAGCCAACACAATGAGCACTAGCGCAGCACAAGAGAAGAGCGCCGCCAGCGGCGAATACAGCATTCTCGACAGCATCATCGCCGAAACCCGTCTGACTCCGGACGACGAAGCCTATGACATCGCCAAGCGTGGCGTGTCGGCGTTTATCGAAGAACTGCTCAAGCCGCAGAACAACGGTGAGCCGGTCAAGAAGGCCATGGTTGACCGCATGATCGCCGAGATCGATGCCAAGCTCAGCCGTCAGATGGACGAAATCCTGCACCACCCGGACTTCCAGGCGCTGGAATCGTCGTGGCGTGGCCTGCAGTTGCTGGTCGACCGCACCAACTTCCGCGAAAACATCAAGATCGAAATCCTCAACGTCTCCAAAGAAGACCTGCTGGACGATTTCGAAGATTCGCCGGAAGTCATGCAGTCGGGCCTGTACAAGCACATCTACACCGCTGAATACGGCCAGTTCGGTGGTCAGCCTGTGGGCGCGATCATCGCCAACTACTACATGTCGCCAAGCTCGCCAGACGTCAAGCTGATGCAGTACGTGGCCAGCGTTTCGTGCATGTCTCACGCGCCGTTCATCGCTGCCGCCGGCCCGAAATTCTTCGGCCTGGAAAGCTTCACCGGCCTGCCGGATCTGAAAGATCTGAAAGACCACTTCGAAGGCCCGCAATTCGCCAAATGGCAGAGCTTCCGTACCTCGGAAGACTCCCGCTACGTTGGCCTGACCGTGCCGCGTTTCCTGCTGCGCAACCCGTACGACCCGGAAGAAAACCCGGTCAAATCGTTCGTCTACAAGGAAACCGTTGCCAACAGCCACGAGCACTACCTGTGGGGCAACACCGCGTACGCGTTCGGCACCAAGCTGACCGACAGCTTCGCCAAATTCCGCTGGTGCCCGAACATCATCGGCCCGCAGAGCGGTGGTGCGGTTGAAGACCTGCCGTTGCACCACTTCGAAAGCATGGGCGAAATCGAAACCAAGATTCCTACCGAGGTTCTGGTATCCGACCGTCGTGAATACGAACTGGCCGAGGAAGGCTTCATTTCCCTGACCATGCGCAAAGGCTCCGACAACGCGGCGTTCTTCTCCGCAAGCTCGGTGCAGAAGCCGAAGTTCTTCGGCATCAGCGCAGAAGGCAAGGCGGCAGAGCTGAACTACAAGCTCGGCACCCAGCTGCCGTACATGATGATCGTCAACCGCCTGGCTCACTACTTGAAAGTGTTGCAGCGCGAGCAACTCGGTTCGTGGAAAGAACGTACCGACCTCGAGCTGGAACTGAACAAGTGGATCCGTCAGTACGTCGCCGACCAGGAAAACCCGAGCGCCGAAGTGCGTGGCCGTCGTCCGCTGCGCGCAGCGCAAGTGATCGTCAGCGACGTTGAAGGCGAGCCGGGCTGGTACCGCGTGAGCTTGAACGTGCGTCCGCACTTCAAGTACATGGGTGCCGATTTCACCCTGTCGCTGGTTGGCAAGCTGGACAAAGAGTAAGAGCGACTCATGGACGGATACGGCAGCCTGTTCGAACGCCTCAACGGCGACGCACAACTACGCAATGGCAAGAGCCTCGAGGCTTCTGCCATGGCGTCGGTGGCTGCCCATCTGGCCAAAATGCTCAGCACCCGGGCCGGCAGCGTGCAAACGCTGGCCGACTACGGGTTGCCCGATCTCAATGACATGCGCCTGAGCCTGCACGACTCGCTGAGTCAGGCCCGCCTGGCCATCGAAAGCTTCATCGAAGCCTACGAACCGCGTCTGAGCAACGTGCGTGTCATTTCCCTGCCGCGTGACCACGATCAGCTTCGCCTGGCCTTCAGTATCGAAGGTTTGCTGGAAGTTGAAGGGTTCAAGCGTCAGGTCAGTTTTTCCGCGCGCCTGGATGGCAGCGGTCAAGTCAAGGTCACCTAAGGAGATCCCCGATGTCTGGCAAACCCGCAGCACGCGTATCCGACCCCACCGCTTGCCCGCTCCCCGGCCACGGCACCAACCCGATCGCCGCCGGTTCCGGCGACGTGTTCTTCGACGGCCTCGCGGCCGCCCGCCAAGGCGATGCCTCGGCGTGTGGTGGTGCGTTGGTCGGCGATCTTGCCACTACCGTGTTGATCAACGGAAAACCGGCTGCCACGGTCGGTTCGGTTGGATCTCATGGCAATAAAGTAACGGCTGGATCGGGGACGGTGATTATCGGCAATTCGCATTCGCCGGCGCCGTTTGTGCCGCCGTTGCCGGTAGAGATCAAATGGCCGTTTAACGAGCACTACGTCATCAATTGTCAGGACTCTGGGAAGCCACTGGCGGGAGTGGCATACAGCTTCAAAACAGCCTCGGGGAAAGTTATCAGTGGGGTCACGGGAGCCGACGGGAAGACGCAAAAAATCTCGTCCTCTATAGCGGAGTCCTATGAGTTGACTATTGAACAGCAATCTGAAGTCGTAATTGGATAAAAGGATTTTGTTATGGCGGATACGAAAATAGCATCAAGTCTGACGCCGGCCAGTAACCAAACTGGTAAGTCTGCAGCTGTCCGTCAATTCAAAATCACAGACATACCTGATGCGATGGATAAGATGAAATGGCCAGTTGCTGCGAAGCTTATGCGCCACTGGTTTGATGGCGCGCCATGGCCAACCGCCGATGGTGCGATGAGTAAAGAGGTCAAAGACCATATTGCTCTTGCTGACATCGCCTACGTGAATGACACTATCGTAAAAATGGACTGGTTGATGCAGTTTGAACCTGCGAAAGCTGTCATTGAAGAGCTCAAGTCTGCTTGGGATAATACTGCAGGTCGTAATAATATAAGCAAGAAGATTAAAGATAAGTATCTTGGCTCGGCGCCGGGTGTCTATCCTTTTAAGTTTGCGAGCGCTAGGAAGGTTGAAGAGTTTGGATACAGTAATAATCGAGCAGTTAAATTTGGCCTGATAGAGAAAACTGATGAGTTGCGAGCTGCGCTGGCAAACTTTAATGTCCGCGTATTTCCAGAAGGAAAACTGGTGATTTCCGTAGATAGCATTCAGCTGTTTGTGGAGCGAATTGGGTTTTATGCTGAGGACGCGTATGACTTCAATGACTCACCGGATGACAATTTCAGTCAGCCATTGGGGTTCTGGAACTTTGATGGTATAGCCAACCCTGCCTATGCGGCCACCGCAAATGCCGGTGCAGCGCAGATGAAGTCAGACATCGCTTCAAACCCCTATATCAGTGCGGAAGATTCTCAGGCGATGTTTAGGGAAATAGAGAGCTCGCGTTATTTCTATATTACAAATTCTCACTTTGTAAAATATCGGATGGAATTTAAAAAAGGCGGTGATTTCCAGGTTCTGTCTGATGTTCAATATCAAAACGTTCCCGCGACAGTTATTAATGTTTGGAATAAATGATGCGCATTTTTGCTCATGTACAATCCGCTGTCGAACTGGGTGTGGCGAAAAAATGACTACGCTTAAAAAGAAATGGCTAGTGCCTATCAGTTTGCTCTTGGTGTTTATTGCGTCGCTCGTTTATTGCTTGAACGCAATGCTGGACTATCCTGCAAGTACAACTACAGCTAGTCCCTCGGGCCGCTACACAATTGAGAATGTACGTGTCGGCAGGATCTTCATGCTTGGTGGTATGGCGTATTTAAGAGTTATCGATACAAAAGAGCCAGGAAAGATATATCGAACCCCGCTGTATGATACTCAGTCATTGGACATGCGTACATTTGAAGATGATGCTGAGGTTGGAATTACTTGGATCGCCTTCGAAAAGAAAGATAAGGCTTTTGTAATTTCCATGCCGCAATGGGAAGAAAGCTGGCTGAATATTTTCATCAGTAATACACCCTACGAGATTCTGGAAAACTGATAGCAGTATGAACAGCTACGTCCGTCTCGCCCTATGTTTATTAACCCACGCCCTCGGATGCGTGGCTTATGCATTTTTGAATTACGCGGTTGTGCATGCTTACAAGCTTTTTAACGGCGGATTTACCTCCCATGGCGTCGCCATCGGCATTGCGACTTACGCACTGTTTTACATTTTTCTGAGCGTCAATCTGATCGTTGCGCTGACTCCAAATCTGGTTGCCAAGCTGGTCATCCTTTTTCTGATGGTGGGCTTCATCCTGCTCTGGATGCTACCCGACAACCCGTTAAGAGCCCTGTTCTACGGCGTGGCCCAAGGTTGCGTCACGTTGCTGGCGATCCTCACCACTCAAGTCATCGAGTTGCGCTGGGCTTTGCGAAACATCACAGGTCGCATTCAGCCAAGTCGGCCTGCAGGTGCCATCCAATGACCAAGTCGGGCGTCGAACGTAATCCACAGGTCGGTATTTCCATGAGCTCCACTACCAGGCAGGTACCCCGTGTCCTTTAACCACTACTACCAAAGCGAACTCACCGCACTGCGCCAGCTCGGTCGCCGTTTCGCCGAGCGTAGTCCGGCGCTGGCGCCGTATCTGGGGCAGGCCGGGCGGGATCCGGATGTGGAGCGGTTGCTCGAAGGCTTTGCGTTCCTGACCGGGCGCCTGCGCCAGAAGCTCGATGACGAGTTGCCGGAACTCAGCCACTCGCTGATGCAGCTGCTGTGGCCGAATTACATGCGCCCGCTGCCGGCGTTCAGCATTTTGCAGTTCGACCCGCTCAAGCGTTCCGGGCCGGCGCTGCTGGTCGAGCGCGATACACCGATCGAAAGCAAGCCGATCGAAGACGTGCGCTGCCGTTTCCGCACCTGCTACCCGACCGAAGTGCTGCCGCTGGATCTGGCGGCGCTGAATTATTCGGTGAAGGGCGATGGCTCGCTGCTCAGTCTGCGCCTGGAGATGAGTGCCGACGGCCACCTCGGCGAGCTGGAACTGAGCAAACTGCGCCTGCACTTTGCCGGTGAGCGCTACATCAGCCAGATGCTGTACCTGAGCCTGCTGCGCAACCTCGACGGCATCGAGCTGATCCCGCTCGACGGCGCCGGCAAGCCGATCGATGGTGTCAGCGGCAAGCCGATGGCGTTCAAGATTCCCGGCGACCGGGTCAAACCGGTGGGCTTTGCCGAAGAAGAAGCGTTGATCCCTTATCCGCTGAACACCTTCCGTGGCTATCGCTACCTGCAGGAATACTTCGCCTTCCAGGACAAATTCCTCTTCGTCGACGTCAATGGCCTCGACATTCTCAAGGCGCTGCCGGAAGACACGCTCAAGCAGATGCGCGGCCTCGAACTGCGTTTTGATATTCGCAAGAGCGGCATCATGCGCATGCGTCCGACGCTGGATAACGTCAAGTTGTTCTGCACGCCGATTGCCAACCTGTTTGCCCACGATGCACTGCCGATCCGTCTCGACGGCAAGCAGGACGAATACCTGCTGCTGCCGGCGGAATACGACCTGGAAAACTGCGGTGTGTTCTCGGTGGAAACCGTGACCGGCTGGAAGCCCGGCGGCCTCGGTTATCAGGAGTACGTGCCGTTCGAATCGTTCGAGCACGACCCGAGTTTCGACGTGCCCAACAGCCGCCCGCATTACAGCATCCGCCAGCGTTCGTCCTTGCTGCACGACGGCCTCGACACCTACCTGAGCTTCGGCATCCGCCACACCGAAGCCCACGAAACCCTGTCGATCGAGCTGATGTGCACCAACCAGAACCTGCCGAAAAAGCTCAAGCTCGGCGACATCTGCATGGCCTGCGAAGAGACGCCGGAGTTCTTGAGTTTCCGCAACATCACCCCGGCCACCCCGAGTTTCGCGCCGCCACTGAATCGCGACTTCCTGTGGAAGCTGATCAGCAACATGTCGCTTAACTATCTGTCGCTGGCCGACGTCAATGCGTTGAAGGTGATTCTGGAAACCTACGACTTGCCGCGCTACTACGACCAGCACGCAGAGAAGGTCAGCAAACGCCTGCTCGGCGGCCTCAAGCACATCAAACATCACCACGTCGACCGCTTGCATCGCGGCCTGCCGGTGCGCGGCTTGCGCACCGAACTGACCATCGACCCGGAAGGCTATATCGGCGAAGGCGACCTGTTCGTTTTCGCTTCGGTTCTCAACGAGTTTTTCGCGCTTTACGCCAGTCTCAATTCATTCCATGAGCTGCGGGTAAAAAGCACACAGGGAGAGGTGTACCAATGGACACCACGTATGGGCCTGCAGCCCCTGCTCTAAGCGGGCTGACCAAGGTAATACGCGAGTACTCGCTGTTTCAGGCCGTGCTGCTGGTGATCGACCGGCTGCGCGAGGCCCACCCGCACCTGAGCGAAGACGATCTGTACGATCAGGTCGAGTTTCAGGCCAACCCGAGCCTGGGCTTCCCGCGCAGCGACGTCGATCGCGTCGAGTTCTTCGAAGAGCACGGCAAGATGCGCGCGCGCATGCGTTTCAACCTGATCGGTCTGGTCGGCTCCGGTTCGCCGTTGCCGGCGTTCTACGGCGAGCAGGCGCTGGGCGACAGCGAGGACGGCAACCCGACACGCAATTTCCTCGACCTGTTCCACCATCGCCTGCAACGGCTGATGCTGCCGATCTGGCGCAAGTACCGCTACCGCGCAAGCTTCCAGAGCGGCGCGGTCGATCCGTTTTCGGCGCAGTTGTTCGCGCTGATCGGCCTGGGCGGCGACGAAATCCGCAAGGCCAAGGAACTGAACTGGAAACGCCTGCTGCCGTACCTCGGCCTGCTCAGTCTGCGGGCGCACTCGGCGGCGCTGATCGAAGCCGTGCTGCGTTACTACTTCAAGCACGAAGACCTGGTCATCGAGCAGTGCATCGAGCGCCGCGTGGAAATTCTTGACGAGCAGCGCAATCGTTTGGGCCGCGCCAACAGCGTGCTCGGCGAAGACCTGGTGCTCGGCGAGCACGTGCGCGACCGCAGCGGCAAATTCCGCATTCACATCACCGAACTCGACTGGCAGCGCTTCCACGAATTCCTGCCGATCGGTTTCGGTTACCAGCCGCTCTGCGCGCTGGTGCGGTTCACCCTGCGTGACCCGCTCGATTACGACATTCGCCTGGTCCTGCGCCAGGAAGAAATCCGCGAACTGCGCATCGGTGAACAGAACGCCTGTCGCCTCGGCTGGACCAGCTGGCTGGGCCGCGAGAAAGCGGACGGCGTGGTGACCCTGGGCAGCAAAATTCATTAAGGACGTGAGCCATGATCAACGTAGACCTGCAACAACTCATCCAGGCGCTGGACGCCGAAACCCGTCGTGATCTGGAGCGTTCGGCCGAGCGTTGCGTGGCCCGGGGCGGCAGCAAGATTCTCGTCGAAGACCTGCTGCTGGGCTTGCTGGAACGTCAGAACGGCTTGTTGTCGCGCGCCTTGCAGGATGCCGACGTCGATGCCGGTGAGCTGAGCGCCGCGCTGCAATCGCGGGTCGAGCACAGCGCTTCGCGCAACCCGGTGTTCGCTCCGGAACTGGTGCAGTGGCTGCAAGACGCACTGCTGGTGGCCAACCTTGAACTGGGCCAGACCCAGGTCGAAGATGCCGCACTGATTCTGGCTTTGCTGCGCAACCCGATGCGCTACGCGGGCAGCCGTTATCAGCCGCTGCTCGCCAAGCTGAACATCGATCGCCTGAAGGAATTTGCCCTGTCGCAACAGGAACAACCGGCGGCCAATGGCAAACCTGCCGCACAAGGCGAATCGCTGTTGCAGCGCTTCACGCACAACCTGACCCAGCAGGCCCGCGACGGCAAACTCGACCCGGTGCTGTGCCGTGACGGCGCGATCCGCCAGATGGTCGACATCCTTGCCCGTCGCCGCAAGAACAACCCGATCGTGGTCGGTGAGGCCGGTGTCGGTAAAACCGCCATCGTTGAAGGTCTGGCCTCGCGTATCGCCGCCGGTGAAGTGCCGCAGGTGCTCAAAGGCGTTGAATTACTCTCGCTGGACATGGGCCTGTTGCAGGCCGGCGCCAGCGTCAAAGGCGAATTCGAGCGTCGTTTGAAAGGCGTGATCGACGAAGTCAAAGCCTCGCCGAAACCGATCGTTCTGTTCATCGACGAAGCCCACACGCTGATCGGCGCGGGCGGCAACGCTGGCGGCTCCGACGCGGCCAACCTGCTGAAACCGGCGCTGGCCCGTGGCGAACTGCGCACCATCGCCGCGACCACCTGGGCCGAGTACAAGAAATACTTCGAGAAAGACCCGGCACTGGCCCGTCGTTTCCAGCCCGTGCAATTGCACGAACCGACCGTCAGCGAAGCAGTGACCATTCTGCGTGGCCTGGCTCAGGTCTACGAGAAGAGCCACGGCATCTACCTGCGTGATGACGCAGTGGTTTCTGCGGCCGAATTGTCCGCGCGTTATCTGGCTGGACGGCAACTGCCGGACAAAGCCGTCGACGTGCTCGACACCGCTTGCGCCCGTGTGCGCATCAGCCTCGCCGCCGCCCCGGAAAGCCTTGAGCGCCTGCGTGGCGAACTGGCTGAAGGTGGCCGTCAGCGCCAGGCCCTGCGCCGCGATGCCGAGGCCGGTCTGCTGATCGACCACGAAGCGCTGGAGGCACTGGAAGCGCGTCTGGACGAAGCCGAAAGCGAGATGGTCGCGCTGGAAACCCTTTGGACCGAGCAGAAAGCATTGGCCGAGCGCCTGCTTGAATTGCGTCAGCAACTGGCCAAGGCCCGCGAAGCTGCGGCTGTCGAGCCGACGGTCAGCGTTGAGGAGGACGCTGAAGGCACGGTGATCGAAACCCACGCTGCCGAAGTCGAAGAAGGCCAAAGCGTCGAAGCGCTGGAAGCGCAGCTGCACGAAACCCACACGGCGTTGACCGCTGCACAAGTCAAAGAGCGTCTGGTCAGCTTCGAAGTATGCCCGCGTCTGGTTGCCGAAGTGATCAGCGCCTGGACCGGCGTGCCGCTGGCGCAACTGGCCCGCGAACACAACGCCAAGGTCGCCAGTTTCGCCACCGACCTGCGCACGCGCATTCGTGGTCAGGAACAAGCCGTGCACGCGCTGGATCGCTCGATGCGCGCCACTGCTGCCGGTCTGAACAAGCCTGACGCACCGGTCGGCGTGTTCCTGCTGGTCGGCCCGAGCGGCGTCGGCAAGACCGAAACCGCGCTGGCCCTGGCCGACCTGCTGTATGGCGGCGACCGTTTCATCACCACCATCAACATGTCCGAATTTCAGGAGAAGCACACCGTTTCGCGCCTGATCGGCGCGCCACCGGGCTACGTCGGTTACGGCGAGGGCGGCATGCTCACCGAAGCGGTGCGGCAGAAACCGTATTCGGTGGTGCTGCTCGATGAAGTCGAAAAGGCTGATCCGGACGTGCTCAACCTGTTCTATCAGATCTTCGACAAAGGCGTGGCCAACGACGGCGAAGGTCGCGAGATCGACTTCCGCAACACGTTGATCCTGATGACTTCGAACCTGGGCAGCGACAAGATCAGCGACCTCTGCGAAAACGGTGCGCGGCCAACCGCGGAAGTCCTCGAAGAAACCATTCGCCCGGTGCTCAGCAAACACTTCAAACCGGCACTGCTGGCGCGGATGAAAGTGGTGCCTTACTACCCGGTCGGCGGCCCGGTGCTGCGCGAGCTGATCGAAATCAAACTCGGTCGTCTGGGCGAGCGCCTGAATCGTCGTCAGCTGGATTTCACTTGGTGCCAGAACCTCGTCGATCACCTGTCCGAGCGCTGCACGCAAAGCGAAAGCGGCGCGCGCCTGATCGACCATCTGCTCGACCAGCACGTATTGCCGCTGGTGGCCGATCGTCTGCTCGATGCGATGGCCACGGGTGAAAGCCTCAAGCGCGTGCACGCCACGCTCGACGGCGACGCCAGCGTGACGTGCGAGTTCGCCTGAGGTGGGTGTGATGTTCACTCGAGTGCCGCAGCCACTGGTCTACGCCGAAGCGTTGCTGGCGCAGTTCGCCAGTCTGTCGCGGGCGGCGGACGGTGCTGCGCTGCTGGGTGACTTCGTGCGCGGGCTGGCCGAGCTGAGCGGTTGCGAACTGACGCAGCTGTACCTGCTCGACGCCACCCACACTTGCCTGGGGATGAACGCCGAATGCCTCGACGGGGCGCTGCAGCCGCGCCAGGCGGCGAGCTTGCCGGCCGATTACAACGGTGAACAGCTGCTGCAGTTCGCCCTGTGCCAGAACCGCGTGGTGTGCCTCGACGATTTGAGCGGCAGTTTGCACGAGACCAGTTTTCTGCCGGCGACCACGAGCGCCTGGCAGTCGTTGCTGTGCGTGCCGCTGGTCAACAGCCATAAGGCGGTTGAAGGCTTGTTGCTCTGCGCCAGCCGTCGCCGCACCGACTTGCAGGGCTTTGCCGATTCCCTCGGTCAGCTCGGTTCGTTCGTGCTCGGCCAGTTGCATTTGCTGCAACGTCTGCGTCAGCCATCGGCGGAATCGGCCACGGCGGTGCGCAGCGTACCGAGCATCAGCGGCTACGGCCTGATCGGCAAAAGCGCAGCGATGCGCCAGACCCATTCGCTGATCAGCAAAGTCCTGCACAGCCCGTACACCGTGTTGCTGCGCGGCGAAACCGGCACTGGCAAGGAAGTGGTTGCGCGGGCGATCCACGATTGTGGCCCGCGCCGCTCCCAGGCGTTCATCGTGCAGAACTGCGCGGCGGTGCCGGAGAACCTGCTTGAAAGCGAGCTGTTCGGCTATCGCAAAGGTGCCTTCACCGGTGCCGATCGCGACCGCGCCGGTCTGTTCGATGCGGCCAATGGCGGCACGCTGCTGCTCGACGAAATCGGCGACATGCCGCTGTCGTTGCAGGCGAAGATTCTGCGCGTGTTGCAGGAAGGCGAGATTCGTCCGCTGGGTTCGAACGACACGCACAAGATCGACGTGCGCATCATCGCTGCGACGCACCGCGATCTGGCGGCGCTGGTCGGCGAGGGCAAGTTTCGCGAGGACCTGTATTACCGCCTCGCGCAATTTCCGATCGAGTTGCCAGCCCTGCGGCAGCGCGAGGGCGACATCCTCGAACTGGCGCAACACTTCGCGGAAAAAACCTGTGCCTACCTGCAGCGTGATCCGGTGCGCTGGTCGAGCGCGGCGCTGGAACACCTGTCGGGTTACACCTTCCCCGGTAACGTACGCGAACTCAAAGCGTTGGTTGAACGTGCCGTGCTGCTGTGCGAAGGCGGCGAACTGCTCGCCGAGCATTTTGCACTGCGCATGGAGCCGGTCCTCGAGGACAACAGCCACCTGAATCTGCGCGAACGCCTGGAGCAGGTCGAGCGCACCTTGCTGCTCGATTGCTTGCGCAAGAACGACGGCAACCAGACTCTCGCCGCCCGCGAACTGGGGCTGCCGCGGCGCACGCTGCTGTATCGGCTCGGCCGTCTGAACATCAATCTGGGGGATTTCGATGGCTAGGCAAAAACGCATCGATCCGCCCCGAAAAATCTATTTCAGCGCCGCCCGCAAGGGTCGGCGCTTTGTGCTTTGTCTACACCTGGAGACCCTCTGATGTCTGTTCGTCACTGGCACGCTGTCCTGCTGACCCTCGTCGTTCTATGCGGCCTTGGCGGCTGTAGCGGCAATTACAAATTCAACGACAACGACTATCGCCCGTTGGGTGATCCGCAAGCGGTCAATCGCGGCAAGTGACCGCAAGGAGCATCAAACATGGAATTGGTTTTCGAAATGCTGAACACCAAGCAGTTCGTGCCCACCGAATTGTGCCAGCGGACCTTCAAACAGGCCGGCGGCGTGATCGGGCGGGGCGAGGACTGCGACTGGATCATCCCTGACCGCAAGCGTCACCTGTCCAATCACCACGCGATTGTCAGCTACCGCGATGGCTCGTTTTTCCTGACCGACACCAGCAGCAACGGTGTCCAGGACGGCAGCAGCCACGCGCGCCTGCACAAGGGCGAGCCGGTGCGCATCGAGCACGGCAGCACCTACATTCTCGGCGACTTCGAGATTCGCGCGCGGCTGGTGCGCGACCCGGCGACCTTCGACGGTGAAGTCGGCCGTCCACGTGCTGCCGGCAGCATCATTCCGGACGACGCGTTCCTCGACCTCGATCCGCTCAATGCGCTTGAACAGCAAGAGCGCGTGTACTCGGAAATCGACGAGCTGCTGGCGCCCACGGCCAAACCGGAAGATTCGCGTCAGCGTGCCGACTACGCGCGCATCGACATGGAAAGCCTGCTGGTTCCGGAGCTGATTGCCGCGCCGGTCGAACCCGAGCCCGCTCCGGCCCCGAAAGCCGTCGAGCGTCAGACCGACGGTTTCTGGGAGCATTTCGGCGCTGCGCTGGGTGTCGACGTCAAAGGCCTCAGCCACGACGAACGCGAGGCCATGGCGATCAATGCGGCGCGCCTGTTGCGCCAGAGCGTCGGCGGTTTGCAGCAGAGCCTGCGCACCCGCTCGGAGCTGAAAAACGAATTGCGTCTGGCCCAGACCACCGTGCAAGGCACCAACAAGAACCCGCTGAAATTCGCCGTTGACCCGAGCGAAGCGCTGGAGATTCTGTTGCAGCCGAGCAAGCCCGGGCAACTGCCGGCCGAACAGGCGATCTCCCGTGCGTTCCGTGATTTGCAGGCGCATCAAGTGGCCTTGCTCACCGCCAGCCGCGCCGCTGTGCGCGGCACGCTGGAGCACTTCTCGCCGGAGCAGCTGACCCTGCGTTTCGAACGCGACAACAAGCCACTGATCGCCACGTCGGGCGGGCGCTGGAGAGCGTTCGGTCGTTATCACCAGGCGCTGCGTCAGGACGATGACTGGAGCGAGCGCCTGCTGGCCCGCGACTTTGCTCAAGCCTACGAAGAACAGATCCGCCTGATTTCCACCCTTCACACCGACCACCAAGGATGATGCGCATGTCTCGCCGCTCGACCGCTTTTTTCCAGACGCTGACTGCGCTCACTCTGCTGGTGCTGCTCGCCGGTTGCTCGTCGCTGTCGCCGTACTCGAAAGTGACCAAGATCAACCTGAAACTCACCGGCAGCGATCAGCTCAACCCGGATCTCAACGGGCGGCCGTCGCCGATCGTCGTGCGCCTGTTCGAACTCAAGCACCCGGTGACCTTCGAGAACGCTGATTTCTTCAGCCTCTACGAACGCGCCAAGGAAGCCCTCAACCCGGATCTGGTCGCCAGCGAAGAACTGGAACTGCGCCCGGGTGAAACCGTGGAGATGAAGCTCAAGGTGGAAGAGGGCAGCCTTTATGTTGGCGTTCTCGCCGCTTACCGCGACTTGCCGGACACCCAATGGCGCCACACGGTTCAGATCACGCCGCTGGAAGTCACCGAAGTCGATCTGACGCTGGACCAGACCGGCATCCGTAACACCCATCAAGTGCTCGCCAAGGCGGATGACTGAACATGAATACCCATAAAGTCATTTGGCAGGAAGGCATGCTGCTGCGTCCGCAGCACTTCCAGCACAACGATCGCTATTACGATCACCAGATGAAAACCCGCACGCAATTGCTCGGTGGCTACACCTGGGGTTTTCTCAATCTGGAAATCGACCTGCAGTTCCTCAACATGGGCAAACTGGTGATCAGTGAAGCCTCGGGGATCCTGCCGGACGGCAGCCTGTTCGAACTCGGTGGCAACACCGAACCGCTGGCGCTGGACGTGCCGCCGAACACCGGCAACACGCCGATCTATCTGGCACTGCCGCTGGTTACCGGCAACCACATCGAGGCCCGTCGCCCGGAGCAGTCCGACGTGCTCGCGCGCTACACCGCGTACGACGCCGAAGTTGCCGACTCCAACGCTGGCGACGATTCGGCCAGTCAGGTCAGCTGCGGTCGCCCGGACTTCAAACTGTTGCTCGGCGAGCAGCAGAGCGATCAGGCCTACGTGAAGCTGAAGATCTGCGACGTGCTCGACACCACGCCCGACGGCGTGATCAGCCTCGATCCGGACTTCGTGCCGACCTACATTCAGGCTCACGCGTCGAGCTATCTGCTGTCTTGCCTGAAAGAAGTCATCAGCATGCTCAGCCACCGTGGCGACACCATTGCCGAGCGGATTCGCTCCAACGGCAAGGTCGGCGGCGCCGAGGTCGGCGACTTCATGATGCTGCAACTGATCAACCGCACCGAACTGCTGCTGCGCCACTATCTGGGGCTGGAGCAGGTGCACCCGGAGGAGTTGTACCGCACGCTGCTGACCATGCTCGGCGATCTGGCGACCTTCTCCGGCGAGAGCAAACGCCCGCGTCTGGACAGCCGCTATTCCCACGCCGATCAGGGCGCGAGCTTCCGCAAACTGATGGAAGCGATTCGTCAGGTGCTGTCGATGGTGCTTGAACAGCACGCCATCGAACTGATCCTGCAAGCGCGTCAGTACGGCATCATCGTTTCGCCGTTGCACGACCACAAACTGCTCGGCTCGGCGTCGTTCGTGCTGGCAGCCAGTGCCGACTGCGACTCCGAAGAACTGCGCCAGCGTCTGCCGGCGCACCTCAAGGTCGGCCCGGTGGAGCGCATTCGCCAACTGGTCAACCTGCACCTGCCGGGCATCAAGGTCAAACCGTTGCCGGTGGCCCCGCGGCAGATCGCGTTCCACTCCAACAAAACCTATTTCATTCTCGAACTCAGTTCCGAAGACCTGGCACAACTGGAGCGCTCCGGCGGTTTCGCGTTCCACGTGTCCGGCGAATTCGCCAATCTTGAACTGAAATTCTGGGCCATCAGGAACTGACCGACATGATCAAGGAAACGGATTACAGCCAGGACGACAAAACCGTCCTGCTCGATCGCCAGGGCCACGGACCGGCGTCGAGTCCATTGACCGACTTCGCCGCGCCGCCGCGTTTCGAGCAACTGGAAGAACGCATGATCTACGCCGCGCGCCTGCGTCCGGCCGAGGCATTCAACATCAGCCTCAACTCGCTGGTCGCGGCCTCGTCGGAACTGCTCTCGGAAGTGGTGCGTCTCAAGCACAGCGAAACCCGCGAAGACCTGTACGCGCTCAACGAGCGCCTGACCGCCGGGCTCAAGCTGTTCGAAGTGCGCGCCCTGCACAACGGCGCCGAAAGCAGCCAGGTGATGGCCGCGCGTTACGTGCTTTGCACCGTGGTCGACGAAGCTGTCGTGACCACGCCGTGGGGCAACGAAAGCGAGTGGTCGCAGATGAGTTTGCTCAGCAGCTTCCACAACGAAACCTTCGGCGGTGAGAAGTTTTTCCAGCTGCTCGATCGGCTGTCGAAAAACCCGGTCAAGCACCTGCCGATGCTGGAACTGATGTACCTGTGCCTGTCCCTCGGTTTCGAGGGCAAGTACCGCGTGCAGGCGCGCGGCATGCTCGAACTCGAAGGCATCCGCGATGCCTTGTACCGACAGATCCGTCAGTTGCGTGGCGACGTGCCGCGCGAGCTGTCGCCGCACTGGGAAGGCCTCAACGACCAGCGCCGCAACCTGGTGCGCATCGTGCCGGCGTGGATGGTGGTGCTGTTCACGCTGGTCTGCCTGGTGGTGATGTACTCGGGCTTCGCCTGGGTCCTGGGCGAGCAGCGCGACACCGTTCTGCAACCTTATCAGCCGCTTGATCCGGCCGCGGTGCAACCGCAGTCGCAGCCGTAAACAGGGACGTGTGATGAAAAAGTTTTTCAAGAAAGTCGGCGCCTTCCTGCGCCAGACCTGGGTCTGGACCTTGCTGCTGGTGCTGTTTTTGGCGCTGCTGGTGTGGTTCGCCGGTCCATTGTTGGCGGTTGATGATTACAAGTTCTGGGAAAGCCCGACCTCGCGTCTGCTGACCATCGCCGTGCTGTTCCTGATCTGGGGCCTGACCATGGTCTTCGTCAGCTGGCGCGCCGGGATTCGCAAGAAAGCCGAGGAAGCCAGCGAAGACGGCCAGGACCGCATTCGCCGCGAAGAGCTGATCGACGAAGAGCAGAAAGAGTTGAAGGCGCGCTTCAAGGACGCGCTGAAAACCCTGAAGACCTCGAGCCTGTATCGCGGCCGCAGCGAGCGCTGGCGCAGTGACTTGCCGTGGTACCTGCTGATCGGTCCGCAGGCCTCTGGCAAGACCAGCCTGCTGGACTTTTCCGGTCTGGAATTCCCGATCAACAAGATCGACCGCAAGCTGACCCGCGACACCCTCGGCACCCGTCACTGCGACTGGTATTTTGCCGATCACGGCGTGCTGATCGATACCGCCGGGCGCTACATGACCCAGCCCGACGCCGAAGTCGACGGCAACGCCTGGACCACCCTGCTGGAGCTGCTGCGCAAGCGTCGCCGCGGTCGCCCGTTGAACGGCGTGCTGGTGACCATCCCGGTGGAAACCCTGCTCGGCGGCAGTGAGCAGGATATCGATACGCTGGCCCGTCAGGTTCGCGGCCGTCTGCAAGACGTGCATCAGAAACTGCACGTCGACGTACCGGTGTATCTGGTTCTAAGCAAGGCCGACAAGCTGCTCGGCTTCGACGAGTTCTTCGACCAACTGACCCGCGAAGAAAGCGATCAGGTCCTCGGTACCAGTTTCCGCAAGGATCAGGTCGGCACCGACGTGGCAGTGCTGCGCAACGAGTTCGAAGAGCTGCTGCGTCGTCTCAACAGCCAAGTAATCATGCGCATGCACTCCGAGCGCGATACCCAGCGCCGTGGCCGCATCCTCGACTTCCCGCATCAACTCGGGCAGATCGGCGAGCGCCTGTGCCTGTTCGTCGACATGGCGTTCACCGGCAACCGTTACCAGCGGGCCACGCAACTGCGCGGTTTCTACCTGACCAGCGCGCCGCACCTGACCCAGGAAATGGATTCGACCACCGCCGGCATCGGCGCCAGCCTCGGCATGAACGCCGGTGTGCTGCCGACCCTGCGCAGCGGCCGTTCGCGGTTCATTCATCACCTGTTCAGCCAGGTGATTTTCCCCGAAGCCGATCTGGCCGGTCTCGACAAGCGCGAGCGCAGCCGCATCCATTGGGGTCAACGTGCGCTGTACGTCGGCGCACTGGCGGCGCTGGCCCTGTTCGGCATGCTCTGGGCGGGTGGTTTCTCGGCCAACTATGAGCGCCTGGAAAACCTGCGCACGCTGGCGCAGAACTGGACCCAGCAACGTTCGGCGCTGTCGCCACGCGATGACGCCATGGGCGTGCTGAAAACCCTCGATACCAGCTATGCCGCGACCCAAGCGTTCCCGAAAAAGGGCGACGTGTCGTACCACGAACGCGGTGGGCTGTATCAGGGCGAAGACGTCAATCCGGTGGTCAAGCAAGCCTACGAGCATGAGCTTGAAGCGCAACTGCTGCCACGGGTAGCGACCATGCTCGAAGGGCAGATCCGCGCCAACATGAAGGACCGCGATCGCTTGCTCAACAGCCTGCGCGCGTACCTGATGCTGAACATGAAGGACCGCCGCGATGCTGTCTGGCTCAAGGACTGGATCGCCACCGACTGGTCGCAGCGCTACACCGGCAACACCGCGGTGCAGAACGGTCTGAATGCGCACCTCGATCGTTTGCTCAAGCAGCCGTTCATCTATCCGCTGAACGATCAGTTGGTGACGCAGGCGCGTCAGGTCCTGCGCAGCGAATCGCTGGCGACCGTGGTGTACCGCATGCTCCGCGAGCAGGCGCGCAACCTGCCGGACTACCGTTTCAGCCAGCACCTCGGCCCGCAAGGCTCGTTGTTCATCGGCACTGAATACGTGATTCCGGGCTTCTACACCCAGAGCGGTTATCAGCAGTACTTCTCGGTGCAGGGCTCGGCGCTGGTCACCGACATCCTGCGCGACAACTGGGTGCTGGGCGAAGGCGCGGGCATCAGCGACATGGACTTGCGTCGCCTGATGGTCGAACTGGAGCAACTGTACTTCCGCGACTACGCCAACTATTGGAGCGAAGCGGTTGGCCAGGTTGCATTGCCGCCGATCAGCGACGCCGGTGAAGGCGCCGAGCAACTGGCGGGCCTGACCTCGGCCAACTCGCCGGTGCTGGCGCTGCTCACCGAAGTGCGCGAGAACACCCGCTTCGAAGCGACGGCTGATCCGGTCGAGGAAGCCGGTGATGCGGCCGATGCGCTGGCCGACCAAAGAGGCAAGCTGGGCAAGGTCGGCAAACTGGCGTCTGCCGTGGCGGACAAGGCCTCGGCGCTGAAGGTCGCCAAGAACCTGCCGGACACCGCGAAGAAGTCGCTGCAACGCCGCTTCGAACCGTTGCACCGTTTGCTCGATGACAACAACGGCCCGGCGGCGGACCTGACCCCTGCGCTGAGCGCGCTCAACGACCTGCAGCTGCAACTGGCCGGCCTGGCCCGTTCGAGCACGCCGGAACAAGCCGCCTTCGAACTGGCGAAAACCCGCATGAGCGGCCAGCGCGATGCGCTGACCAACCTGCGCAATGCCTCTGGTCGTCTGCCGCGTCCGCTGAGCGTGTGGTTCAACGTGCTGGCCGAAGACTCGTGGCGCCTGGTGCTCAACGATGCCTATCAATACCTGAACGGCCGTTATCAGAACGAGCTGTACAGCGTGTATGGCAAAACCATCAGCAAGCGTTATCCGTTCAGCGCCACCAGCACCAGCGACGTGGCGATCAGCGACTTCCGCGAGTTCTTCAAGGCGCAAGGCATCGTTGACCGCTTCTTCGACAACTACATGCGTCCGTTCGTCAGCGGCGATCCGGGCAACTACCGCATGCGCAGCGTCGACGGTCACAGCCTGCCGGTGTCCAAGGTTTACCTTGATCAGATGGCCGCCGCCCTGACGATTCGCCAGAGCTTCTTCTCGATCAACCCGGCCGAACCGACCGTGCAGTTCAAACTGGAGCCGTACACCCTCGACCCGGCCGTGAGCCGTTCCGAGTTCAAGTTCGGCGACAAGACCATGGAATACCGCCACGGTCCGATTCTGCCGATGTCGTTCAAATGGCCGACCGACGCTGAAGACGGCCGCACCAGTCTGGTCATGGACAAAATGGCCGGGCGTCCGATCGGCATCGAGAAGAACTCCGGCCCATGGTCGCTGTTCCGTCTGTTCGACCTGATGCAGACCGAGTACATGACCGGTCGCGACGTGCTGGTATTGAAAGCCGATGTGGGTGGCCTGCGCGCCAACTACCTGCTGACCAGCCAGCGCACGCCGAACCCGTTCGACATGGGCGTGCTGCGCACCTTCCGTATGCCGGTGCAGCTCTGATGCTGGTGGCCAGTGCCTGGCGCAGCGCGGCGCGTACCGACCCGGGCAAGGTGCGGGCGCGCAACGAAGATGCCTTCCTCGACCTGCCACAGCATGGCCTGTGGGTGGTCGCGGACGGCATGGGCGGTCATCAGGGCGGCGACATCGCCAGCCAGTTGATCGTCGCCAGTCTGGCTGAACTGCCGCAACACGAGGACTTCGACGAACGCCTCAAAGCCATTCGCCAGTGCCTGCACTGGCTGAACCGGCGTTTGGGGCAAGAGTTGACGGTCACCGCCGGGCGTCACGACAGCATCATGGGCAGCACCGTCGTCGCGCTGTTGGTGGAAGGCAACCGCGCGGCCTGCATCTGGGCCGGCGACAGCCGTTGCTATATGTGGCGTGGGCAGCGTTTGTATCAGCTGTCCAAGGACCATTCGCTGCAACAGCAATTGATCGACGAGCAACAAATGAGCGTCGAACAAGCGGCAGCGCATCCGGCGGCTCAAGCCTTGACCCGAGCCGTCGGCGCCGCCGAAACACTGACCCTGGATGTGCTGGAACTTGAGGTCTATCCGGGCGATGCGTTTTTGCTCTGCAGCGATGGTTTGTATCAAGGCCTGAGCAGCGATGCCCTCGGCAACGCCCTCAGCCTCAGCGCGCCGCATGTGGCGCTGGAACGTTTGTTCGACGGCGCCCTGCGTGGCGCCGCGCGTGACAACCTGACTGCCGTGGTGGTCCGCCAATGAGTGAACTCGAATCGCCCATCGATGACCTGTTGATCAGCGAAGAGCAGGCCAACAACCTGACCTATTTCGCTTTTGCCAAAGGTAATCAGGCAGAACCGTTGCTGGCGCCAACCAAGGCCAGCATCGGCGCACTGCCGGATGTACTCGCCGGTCGCTACCACCTCGAGCGTCTGCTCGGGGCCGGTGGCATGGGCGCGGTTTACCGGGCGCGGGATCTGCTGCACGAACAGTTTGGTGATCCCGATCCTTACATCGCGCTGAAAATCCTCAGCGAAGAATTTGCCGAATCGCCGGACGCCAGTGCCTTGCTCTACAGCGAGTTCGCCCTGACCCGGCGCCTGCGCCACGACAACGTCGTGCGTGCGCACACCTTTGAAGTCGACACCGACTGCCAGCGGGCCTTCATCACCATGGAATACATGCGTGGCCTGACCCTGGACAAATTGCTCTGCGAGCGGCCCCTCGGCCTGCCGTGGAAAGAACTGCGTGACATCGTCCTGCCGCTGCTCGACACGCTGGCCTACGCCCACGGTCGCGGCGTGCTGCACGGTGACCTGAAGCCGAGCAACGTCATGCTCAGCGAAGACGGCCTGCGCCTGTTCGACTTCGGCCTCGGTCAGGCAGAGCAGGGCACCTTGCCCGGCTTGCCGCACCTGAGCCGTGAACGCTTCAACGCCTGGACCCCGGGCTACGCCGCCCCCGAACTGCTTGAGGGCCAACCACTGTCGGCCAGCGCGGACGTGTACGGCGTGGCCTGCGTGATCTATGAACTGGCGAGCGGCAAACACCCGTTCCGCCGCTTGCCCTCGACCCAGGCCCGCGACGAGCATCTGGAGCGCGAGCTGCACGCACCGAAAAATCTACCCCAACAAGGCTGGCAAGCGCTGCGAACCGCGCTGAGCTTCAACCCGGCAGAACGCACCATCACTGCCCAACAACTGCGTGACGCCTTGGGCGCCACTTCGTCCTGGCTGCAACGTCTGCGACTTCGGGCGTAACGGATGACATTCGAACAGGGAGCACACGATGTTCAACTCAGCTAACGAAACCCACTTCAGCCTCAAGGTCGAAGACTACGTCGGCGACCTGCAAGTGCTGTCGTTCACCGGCACCGAAGGCATCAGCCAGCCGTATCGCTTCGACCTCGAACTGGTCAGCGAAAACCCCGATCTGGATCTGGAACAGCTGCTGCACAAGCAGGCGTTTCTCGCATTCGACCCACAGGGCTCGGGCATCCACGGCCAAATCTACCGCGTCGCCCAGGGCGATGCCGGCAAGCGCCTGACCCGCTACAAAGTGTCGATCGTGCCGCAACTGCAATACCTGCATCACCGCACCAACCAGCGCATCTATCAGCAGATGTCAGCGCCGAAAATCATCGCGCTGATCCTCGACGAACACGGCATCAAGAGCAACGCCTACAGCTTCCAGCTCAGCCAGCCGTGCCCGGATCGCGACTACTGCGTGCAGTACGACGAAACCGACCTGCATTTCGTCCAGCGCCTGTGCGAAGAAGAGGGCATTCACTACCACTTCCAGCACAGCGAAAAAGCTCACCTGCTGGTGTTCGGCGACGACCAGACCGTGTTCCCCGACCTCGGCCAGCCGACTGCTTATGTACAGGGCAGCGGCATGGTTGCCGACGAACCGGTGATCAAAGCCTTCAAACTGCGCCTGGAAACCCGCACCACCCGCACCACGCGCCGCGACTACGACTTCGAAAAACCGCGCCTGCAAATGGAAGCCGCGTACAAACCCGAAGGCGAGAGCACCGAACCGGATCTGGAAGATTACGACTACCCGGGCCGCTTCATCGACCGCGCGCGCGGCAAGTTCCTCAGCCAGCGCGCCCTCGAACGCCACCGCGCCGACTACCGCCAGGCCGAAGGTCGCGGCGACCAGACCAAACTGGTCAGCGGCCACTTCATGGCCCTGTCCGACCACCCGCGCAGCGAGTGGAATGATCTGTGGCTGCTCACCGAAATCTTCCACGAAGGCAAGCAACCGCAAGTCCTCGAAGAAGGCGTGACCAGCGACACCACCGACAACAAGGACGACTTCCACCAGGGCTACCGCAACACCTTCCTCGCCACCCCGTGGGACGTGTTCTACCGCCCGGCCCTCGAACACCCGAAACCGCGCGTGCTCGGCAGCCAGACCGCCATGGTCACCGGCCCCAAAGGCGAAGAAATCCACTGCGACCAATACGGCCGCATCAAGGTGCAATTCCACTGGGACCGCGAAGGCCTCGCTGACGACAAAACCAGTTGCTGGCTGCGCGTCTCCAGCGCCTGGGCCGGCGACCGCTACGGCGCCATCAGCATTCCGCGCATCGGCATGGAAGTCCTCGTCACCTTCCTCGAAGGCGACCCCGACCAACCCCTCGTCACCGGCTGCCTGTACCACAAGGAAAACCCGGTGCCGTATGCCTTGCCTGCGAACAAGACCCGCAGCGTGTTCAAAACCCTCAGCTCACCGGGTGGCGGTGGGTACAACGAACTTCGCATTGAAGACAAGAAAGGCGCCGAGCAGATCTACATTCATGCGCAGCGTGACTGGGATGAGAACGTTGAGCATGACCAGAAGATTCGGGTCGGCAATGAACGTCATGACACGGTGGTGAAGAACACCTACACCGAGCTGAAGGCTGAAGAACACCGGACGACGATTTCCGATCGCAAGGTTGAAGCGAAGCTGGATGATCACCTGACGGTTGGGCAGAACCAGCATGTGAAGCTGGGCACGGCGCAGCTGACCAGCGTGGGGAAAGAGATTCACCTCAAGGCTGGGGACAAGATTGTTATCGAGGCCGGGACGGAGCTGACCATTCTGGGGGGTGGGAGCTTTATCAAGCTCGATGGCGGTGGGGTGACGGTGGTTGGGCCGGTGATCAAGATCAATGCGGGTGGTTCTGCGGGATCGGGGACTGGCATCGGGATTAAACCGCCGGTGCTGCCGGGGGCGGCGGATAAGGATAAGGCGGGGAGTTTGATGGATCAGGCGTTGGGGAATGCGTCTGAGGAAAAGATCAAACGCAAACCGAAGCGCATGCTCAATTTTTCCGGGTAAGACATCGACGGCAATCCAAGCCACCAGGGATCAGAATTCAGGTAATTGGTAATGACAGAGACAACCAAGAAAGTAGAAAAATGGTCGTATCCCTTGAAAGTAGGGGCAGCAGGAGCGACGGATCCGCAGCAGTTTTATAAGGCTTTAGCCAATGCCAAAGATGGGTTCTATCCGTTGGGGGCCAATGGCCTTTGGCATGGTGGTGTTCATTTCGATGAGGCCTCGGGTTTGGTACCTGACTTGGCGGAAGTTAAATGCATCGCTGACGGTGAAGTAGTCGCTTATCGCATTGACAGCACGTACCCGAAATCCGCCTATGGTACGGCTGAGGCTGAATTTTCGACCGGTTTTGTATTGGTTAAACACCGACTGGAAGCGCCGGTGCAACCAGCCCCCCCAGCTCCTGCTGGATCGCCCGCTTCGCCGCCAGCGGCTGGTCCAAGCCTGAATTTTTTCAGTCTTTACATGCATTTGTTGCAGTGGAAGAACTACGAAGAAACTCCAGCATTGTCGCGACCACCCTTTTGGGGTGGGGGTACGTTGCAAGTCAAAGCGTCGGCTGACGACGAAATCCTGGGTTTGCGTGTTCGTCAGGAACCGCGTGGCAAGTCAGGGTACGCAACCGTGTTAACGGTTTTGAGCCGCGGTACGGTCGTCGAGACGGGTGAAGAAGAAAACGGCTGGCTTAAGGTGGTCAGCGTCACGCCCGCTAATACCGACCTCCAGCCCGGAACAGGCTGGGTATTCAAGAGAGAGATGACAGCCGGTTCGACACCGAACACTTACGTCATTGGTACCGCTGCAAAAGACCCGATGAATCCACCTCAGAAAGGTCTCGTTGTTCGTGCTACTGCGAGCCAGTCAGGCGCTGCAAAAGCCATTTTGCCCCACGGCACGCAAGTCAGGATCGGGAGCGACGGGACGCGTGGCAAATACCAGAAACTGTTGGAAATTGTCAGCGGGAATGCTGTTCCACCGTTGGCTCCTGCTGAAGTGCTCGGTTATGTCTGGGAGGGGCAACTTGAAGCCAAAAGTGAGCCTGCCGAAAAGGACGCTGTGCATATCCTGACAACTCCATTCCCGATTTCGGCGGGGAGTCTGATCGGTCATGTGGGGAAGTATCAAAACCATTCGGATTCGGCCCCAAAGAATCTATTGCACGTTGAGGTGTTTAGCTGCGAAGACGTAAAGGCATTTACCGAACTGAGTAAAGAGAAAGCTGCGGGAATGCCTGCCGCAGGAAAAACGCTCGTAAAAATTCCAAAAGACAGCGTGTTGGTTACTCACACGCAAGGAATGAGCGCAACAAATCCTCCGAAGGTGACGGATCCCCACAAAAAAGTTGGATATGACTTCTTTGTCCCTGTCGGGGTATTGGAAGCGCTACCCGCGGAAAAAAAGATAAAGGTTCCTGTTGTCATGGGTGGAACCACTACCTATACGCTTTGGTGGCGTCTGGACGGGTTGCTGGGGGATGCCGAAGGGAATGAAATCAGCGGTTGGTTTGCAGAGCCGGATACTGCGTTGTCACGCCATTCACCATTTGAGTGGGAGGGTTTCAGCTTTATAGATGAGGCTGGTAGTAACGTGGATCATTTGGCCGCGTTTCTTCACGCACAGGAAGGTCTTAGTGAGGAAGAGCAAGCTAACTACCAGCCTAATATCGGCAATGCCGAAGATGGATCTACAAAGCAAAATCTTTACAAAATTCTAGACAGAAACGGCGATAAAAAACTCACGCCTTCGGAAATAAAAGAGGCGTTGAGTAAACCTTGGTTCGCACAGCCGATTTCTCAGATGGTTACACGCTATGAAAATGAGTGGCAATTCAAACAAGAAAAATGGGATTCTCTGGATGAGTTGATGGGCCATAGTGAATCAGAGCCACATGGTGAATGGATTGAAGAAAAGGCAAGAATTAAGAAGTTGAGCTGGTGGGACAAGCTTGCCGGGCAGCATGGAATTACCAGTGATACTAATGTTCGGCATATTCACCCTATTGCGCTTATCGGGAATTTTACTGCACCACGTGATCTTATTACCTTAGAGATGCTTCGGGCTGCTAATCCAGCAGGAGAGGAGGCGCATCACGCCAATATTTTACCCTATCTCAATAAATATGCTTTGGCGTATAAGCTTGAACAACCAAAGGCTATTGCGCATTTTCTGTCTCAAGTTGGTCATGAAAGTCAATTCAGAGTTGTCGAAGAAGGTTTGAGGTTTAGCGCGCGGCAAATGAAAAAGACTTATGGATGCAGATACCATAATAAAGTGAATGGCTATAATGAGCAGACGGATAGCTGTGATTTTGGTGTGTTGAGAAGCAAACTGTGGACAGAGACAAGTCATTACGCGCTAAATCCTGAAAATCTTGCCAGTTACGTCTACGCCGATCGAATGGGTAATGGCAATGAGGCTAGTCGAGATGGCTATCGATACCGCGGCCGCGGAATGTTGCAGGTGACGGGGAAGTCGGAATATCAACGGTTTACTAACGTACATAATCAACGCAACCCGTCGGATATTCAGGATTTTGTGGCAAACCCGGATCTTCTGGTTTCGTCGACCGAATACGGTGTTGAGTCTGCGTTCGTATTCTGGTTCACGAAAACTGGTCAGGGAGGCACTAAGTTGTGCGAGGTCGCCAAGACAGGAAGTGTGGCGGACGTAACACAAATGGTGAATGGCGGCCAAAACGGATACGCGGACAGGAATACTAGATTTCAAGCACTTGCTGCACTCATGAATATTAATTAAGAGGTCATTGGCTATGCTCCGTTTTATCATGTTTGCTTTTGTTTTTCTTATAGCAAATTCCAGCAGTGCGCAGGATTCTGATTATTTGCAGGGGCAGGTGATTCAGGGGCCGTTTAAAACTGACGTCGTAAGCGGAGGCGAATTATCATTCCTGCAGACGACTAGCGAGGAGTTCCCTGTTTCTCTGGTTCTGGATGTTGTTGGAGTCGACAATAAAAAAAATAGAAGTCTTGTCGATAAATACGATGTGGCTGGCTCAGATCCAAAAATCGAGTCTATTTTCTTTTATCCGGTGAAGGGTAAGAAAAACGTGCTTGTTTTGGTTTCATGGGAAATCACGAGCAGGGGTATTGGGACGTACGGAACGCTTTATCAAGTTTATGGGTATGAAAAAAGCGCGGACAATAAGCTGGTTGTGAATCAACTTGTCAGGTTTGATAGGAATTTGAGCGGGATGGAAGGATATCAAGAAGGCGAGGAGCAACATTTTTCATATGTTAATGCAGGTTTGATAAAGGCCTATCTCAAGAAAATCAATGGCGCTAAATAGTGATAGCTGGCGCGTTTTTTTCACTTAATAAGGAAAGGCGACGCTTTATTACTATGCGCAAAAATGGTTTTTGCCTGATTCGCCAAGCGCAAAGCCTGTACCACTCAAGGATGAACACCGTGGACCGTTTTGTTTTTACCCTGCTAGCCGCGCTGCTAATGCCAGTTTCAGCGGTCTACGCGCAGGACGACTGCCGCAATGTCACCTCAAGCCTAGAAATGGTGCCCTGCTCGGAGGCGGCGAAGAAGGCTGCCGATGCGCAGTTGAACGTCAGCTACAAGCAGTTGATGTCGCGACTTGAGTCTGATTATCGAGCAGATCCGGCATTGGGTGCGGAATACGCAGCGAAGGTTAAAGAGTCGCAGCGAGCCTGGCTAAAACTGCGCGATGCGAACTGCCCGTTGGAGGCGTTCGAGATCGAGACGGGGATGCTGGCGCATGTGTTCGCGGTTAACTCATGCATCGCCAGAATGAGTCGCGAGCGCTCGGCGTAGCTGGACAAGATTGTGCCTGCTCTTGCATCCGACAAGGGAGGAAGTGGGGACAGACCACGGTTTTAGCAATTACCCGAAAAACGTGGTCTGTCCCCTTTTTTCCAAGCTATTCTTTCTGACTTATGGTATGTGAATAGCATGGCTGAAGAGCCGCCGGTGGCCATTCCGTCTTTTATAAAGAGACAAAAACAGTGATTAAAGTTTTAGCTTGTTATTTGCTTTCGTTAGTTTCGCTCGCACATGCAGGCGAGAAATTTGAGGTGGAAAGTAATGGTTGCATTATCAGCGCAGCCGCCGCTGGTCGGTTTTCTTCTTTTAAAACGGACGAAGGTGTGTCTTTTCTGAAGTACGAATATAAGGACGGCAGAGAGGAGAATGTAAAATTAAGTTGCAAAGGTATGAGCTTGGCGGATGCAATTTCCAGTGATTACGTAAAGGAAAAGGATGGTCTGAAAGTTGCGGTAGGCTCTCAGCCCTTTGCGGAAGCCCGTAGCTACTCTGGAAGTAATTGGTCAGGAGTAGAAGGTGTCTATTTTTTGGATGCCGTTTGTTTTACAACTTCTTTTGAGGCGGGGCGTGAGCATATTTTTTTCGTAGATGCATGTGGTGAGGAAAAAGACATAAAGGAACTGAGAGAAAATTTGTTGGGTCTTTTGAAACGAGCAACTACGACTTATAGCAATGTTTTATCAGAATAGGAGGTGAAACGGGGAAAGACCACGATTTTAGTAATTACCCGAAAACGTGGTCTGTTCCATTTTTTTCAGAAGGATATATAAAGTTGAAAAAATATCTGACACTATTCAAGCGCCATTTTATTCCGTTTGTAGTTTTTGGTTTCGTAGCGTCTAATGTATTTGCGGATGCCGCACCCACAATAGGTGAATTCCATCCTACGGTGGTAGCCTCTTTGGGCGAAGAAAAGATCGCTGTATTTTTTTTGAAAAATAGTCTGAAGGCGATAGCTAAAGAAGAGCATGTTGCCGATGCTGAGATATATTACTCATCATTGAGCTCCGGTAAACCCTCTCTAAACTATGTTTGGAAGGTTGAGGGGGATCAGATCGCTTCTGTATTTTTCTACGAGTGGAAGTCCCCTGCGAGAGCCGGAAAATCTATGTTTGTGTTGACAAAAAGAAAATTGTCGAACTCGGCATTTGACGGTTTTGCTTATTCGGTAATGGAGCTCCCAATAAGGAGAGATGGTGGACGTGTATCCTTGCTTCATTTTAGTGGCGATTTGCCTGGCCCATCTCTAGATAATTGTATGGAGGGAGCAGATCTGGTTACGGGAAATAAAGTGGTCTGTGCTTATAAAGATGCGGCGAGCATTAAAAATTACTTTAGCTTGCAGGACAAAAAACATTAAAAGTTGTGTGCGCGCCAATAGAGAAAACGGGGCGGTTCACTTTTAGCTGAATCCGTCCCACGGAAATGGGAACAGACCACGATTTTCCGAAAAACGTGGTCTGTCCCCTTTTTTTCGTTTCTGAGGTCAGTCGGATGATTCGATTAATTATATTGCTTTTGTTTGTTTATAGTGGCGCCGCTTATTCTGGCTCAGCTGAGCATAGCCTAATATGCAAAGAACGTGGTCAGAGTTCTGATTCGGCTAGGTTGATTCTTTCTTTTGAAGAGGAAGTCTTTTTTGTTAACAATACTGATCGCGGATGTCGGTCAGATTATGTCGTTAGACAAGCGCAAGGAGCGGAAAATAAATCGATCATATTTTCTTATCCGACGAGTGACGATATGGGCTTAAATGCTCAAATAATGATTTTTGCTGCTCCAGCTAATGGCGGAGAAGCCCACTATATCGGAGATATTCCTGCTGGTGCTTCAGAACTAAAGGACGGAAATTATCAAGATGTTCAGCAGGCTGGTGATTCAATCTACGAGAATATCTACCGTATTGATGGTTCTAAAGTTATTACTTTGATGCCAGGGAAGGAGTTAATCATTTCCGGCGAACAGTGTGTTTATAAGAAAGCAGGTGACGCTGTTTGTCAGAAAATGCGAGGTAGCTTTGAAAAACCTGTGTGTGTCCTTAATGATGGTACGCGTAAAATCCTCGCCGTTGCGAGTGACTGCACAGAGCTGAAAGAAAACCTTTAAGCACTCAAGAATAATATTAGGAGGACCACTCCTCAGTAACGGACGAGAAGTGGTCTGCCGCAATTTTCCACTACAGTTTTTTGCTTAAAACCGGAAATGAAAAAACAGTTAAACCGAACGTAAATGGAAGTAGGACCGTACATGCCAGTCAAAACTCTAGCGGTATCACTGCTCGCTCTGATGTGGACCTTCCCTGTGTTAGCCGAAACCACCACATTCAGTCCCACCGACGGCGTCAACGCTACGCTGGGTCTCGAGGGCTCCACATTGAACATCGCGGTTAAAAGCGAAACGCACAGCGAGTCGCGAACCATCGATTTTGAAGCCGAAAACGAACTCCACATGCAGTTCGACGATTTCAATTTCGACGGCGGCCAGGATTTCGCGATCTGGCAGCTGGATGACGGCATGGGCACGTACGACTACTACCGGGTATTCGTTTACCAAGCCAAAACCGGCACCTTCGAAGAGTTACAGCCGGACTGCGGCGACGACTTCGTTAATCTGCGCGTCGACAAAAAACGCAAAGCGTTGCTCAGCACTTACTGGGAAATGAACATCCCCAAGCAATGCATCACCCGATTCACCAAACGCAAAGCCTGAATGACTCAAGGATGAACACAGTGAACCGTTTTGTTTTAACCCTGCTAGCCGCGCTGCTGCTGCCAGTTTCAGCGGCCTATGCGCAGAACGACTGCAGCCATGTCACCTCAAGCCTGGAAATGGTGCCCTGCTCGGAGGCGGCGAAGAAGGCTGCCGATGCGCAGTTGAACGTCAGCTACAAGCAGTTGATGGCGCGACTTGAGTCTGGCTATCGAGCCGATCCCGCGTTGGGCGTGGAGTACGCAGCGAAGGTTAAAGAGTCACAGCGAGCCTGGCTAAAACTGCGCGATGCGAACTGTCCTTTGGAGGCGTTCGAGATCGAGACGGGGATGCCGGCGCATGTGTTCGCGGTTAACTCGTGCATCGCCAGAATGAGTCGCGAACACTCGGCGTATCTGGACAAGATTGTCCCTGCGCTTGCATCCGACAACAGCGCTTCGACGGCGCCAATCAGCGATAACTGTCCCTCGGAGGAGTTCGCGCCTTTCCTGACAGCGTTTTCCGCCAATAGCGAATCACAACGCCGTCTTACCGCAATGACGGTCAAGTCGCTGGTGTTGAAACCGGTAGCTGGGAAGGATCGAAGCACCTTCGAGCCTTCGACATCGGGTGTCAGTGGAACAACGTTCACCTATCCGCTGATGGCTGCAATCACACCCGGCAAAACACCTGGAGTTGAAATCCAAGAGGTCGACGACAGTCACGTCAACGTGGTGGATAAACGGGCGGGCAACAGCAATATCAAGATT
The DNA here is from genome assembly GCF_900104975.1 of Pseudomonas sp. Z003-0.4C(8344-21). Taxonomy (NCBI): domain Bacteria; kingdom Pseudomonadati; phylum Pseudomonadota; class Gammaproteobacteria; order Pseudomonadales; family Pseudomonadaceae; genus Pseudomonas; species Pseudomonas sp. Z003-0.4C(8344-21). The sequence continues at coordinate 422,826 of NZ_LT629756.1, forward strand.
TTCAATTTCTCTCGTCAGGCGTGCTGGGTGCTTGAGGGGATTGAGGACTGGTCGATCAGCGAAAAGGATCTTGTTGCAACAGAAAACCCTGGAATGAGCCGCGCCGAAAACTTTTGTTATCAGCGTGCCGAAGCGTTAGGTGGGCTGGGGTTTCTTGAGCAATACCGGCTGACTGCGGAGCTGATTGAAGCGTCCCTGGAGAATTTTGTCTGTGCTGCAGAGTCGGGTGATGCACAGGCGAGCCTGTCGGCGGCGAGCCTGAGTCTTTCGCAAATGGCGTCTCAGTTGGAAACCCCTAAGGTTGAGGCTTTGTTCAAAGCGGCTTCGAAAATACCAAAGGGTGCCATGGGCTATGCGACGTTTCTTTGTTCAGGAAACTCCACTGACTATAACGGCCCTTGCCTTCATCCCAAGCAGGCAGAAGAGCAGGTTATTCGGGCGATTACCATGGGCTCCACGGACGCGATGAATTACCTGGCCTCTACCTTTGAGGGTGGCGAGTTGGGAACGAAGGATATGTCTCGGGCGTTAGCCTGTTATCAAATGGCGGCTGACAAGGATGATCAGTTGGGCCTCTTCAACGTGGGGCGATTGGGATCGTCAGCCGCGGCGCCGATCAAAGCCAGCCACTGCATTTGAATTTCGAGGGCCTGTTTGAGGCGGTTTTGCACAAGTTTTTTCTGAATCCCTCACGCTAAAACGTTTAACGCTTGAGCATCTGACGCCCCCGATTTTCCTTTAAACTTCCCACCCCCAAGGAACACGCTCAGGACACGGAATGCCAGCCCCTTCTTCCTCGCTTCGCCCAGCGTTGGTGCTTTGGCTATATGCCGCTGCGATCACGCACATCCTCGCCGGTCTTACCCTGACCTGGGCCGGTGACTCCGGCTTGCTCAATGGCTACCTGCAAGTCCTCGAACTGTCGTTCTGGGGTGCCGATGCGGTCCCTTTGGCCGGCCACGAACAACAGGTCTGGTGGCTCGCGCTGTTCGGCGCGACGCTGCAAAGTTATTCGCTGTACATGCTCGCGCTGGTGCATCTGGGCAATCGCTTGAAAGCTCAAGCCATTTGGGGCTGGTTGATCGCCGGTATCCTGTTATGGGCGCCGCAAGACATGTGGCTCTCGGCGCAACAGCAGGTCTGGTCGCACGTGTGGCTTGATGGTTTTGCGTTGTTGGTGTTGTTGCCGCCGCTGTTTTGGCTGTACAGACATGACCGTCAAGGGAAGGAGTAACAGCGTGAAAGTATTTTCGATTCTTCTCGGTTGCTTGCTCTCTGCTGCTTCATCCGCATTGTTTGCTGGAGAAGCGTGCAACCCAGACAGTTTGTCCAACCCGGACTTGATCACCTGCGGCCAGCAAACCTTCAAGAAAGTCGATGGTGTCTTGAACGAGCAATACAAAAAAGCGCTGTCGACTCTGACTCCTGCGGAGCAAAGCCACCTGAGAGATGTGCAAAAGAACTGGGTGCGCTTCAAAGAGTCGTTTTGCGAAGAGCGTTATCAAGCTGCGTTGCCGGGCGCTGAGGCGCCAATCGAGAGGCTTGGGTGTCTGGTGCAGACGACCAATGCTCGGCTGGGAGAGTTGATCGCTCTACAGACGGGTTTACCGCTGGATGGTTTTTACAAAGCGGCATCCGCGATTGCGGGGAAGGACCGTGAGAGAAATTTAGCGGCCTCAATCGAGCGGCTGGGAGGGGATCAATTCGATGATCCGCTTTGGAAGAAGTACGCAGAAGGGCACTGCCAGATGGCTAGCCGTCTGTTGCGTGAAGACGTCGCCTACTGCGTGGTGAGGATGCGCTTTCAATTACCCATGAACCGCTAAAGGAATGTTCGGTTTGAAATCTTCGCCTGCATTGTTTCCGCGTTGCTCGTTTTCGTTCCTCTGGCGGCTCATAGCGAGGTCACGACCGAGGTTTTTTGCTTCCGCTCCTACGAAGGCAAACCCATAAATTTTGAATTCCGAACCTATCACGACTCTGTGGCCAAATGGAGCGGTGCTGGCGTCAAGTACAGCAAGTCGAAAAAGGCTATCGGGCTGGTTCATCGCAGTACTGAACAAGAAGAACTCGTGTATGGCCGGTCTTACCAGTACACGACAACTTGGGTTGAAGTAGTTGATGGCGCACTGACAGGTGACTATCAGATGGTCACTCAGGGTGGCCGGGTTGATGCGATGTCGTATACGAATTACAAATCCGCAAAGAAGTATTCGTTTGAAAACGATTACAGCGTGGATTCGAAGCCTGAAACAGGTTGCCAGTGGTGAGACAGGGAATACTCACGTTGGGAGGCTTAACGCCCCTTTTTTCATATTCAATCAGGCTCTTGAATCATCAGCGGGGAGGCGAGTTGAAAAGATTAGCTTTGGTCGCGTTATTGCTGTGCTCTTTCTCTGTGGCTGCGGGGCCAATGTTCCCGTCCCTTAAGTCCTGCATGGACGCGGACAGCGGCTGTGCGTTGGCGTTGAAAGAAAACCTTCTGGTGGACGCAAAATCCGGGCAACGTCTCTCCGACGAGGCGGAATCGGCCGGAGCAATGAGTGGTTTCTGGCTGTATCGAGATGGCGAGCGTTACATTCTGGAGAACGAAAACTACTCTCAGGCAAAGACGCGTCGTTGGCTGGTTTTTACCTACAACAGCGGGACTGTAGTTCTCGACGGCGCCTATATCTTCTCGATAGACATTAATCCGAAAACCGGGCCCTACTGGCACGGCTACGACTGTCGAGGTGATGCCAAGCCGTTCGCAGTACCAACGAAAGAACCCTTCAGTGAAGTTGCCTTGGAGGCGTTGTGCGGTGGTGCTGAAGGCTGGGTCGTCTCAGGGAAGGATAAAATCGTGCCCGTGTCAGCCAAGGGGCTGGCTGTCACTGTTCCCGTTTACCACGCTCGCAACCGTGATGGTTCCGCGACGTACCTGTTTACTGAAAGCGATGTTCCGGATCTTTCGAAGCTGGTGTGTTTGTCCAATTGCGCCGATGTCACTCAAATATCAGAACGCGTCTCGCAAGAAACAGCGCCATTGAAGGGCAGGCAGGATGGAACGTTGTGTTCAGATGACGAAGACATTTACTTCAGTTGCCCGTTGGAGGGTGGTAAGACGGTTTCCGTTTGTGCACGGGGAAACAGCAAGCCCACGGCCGGTTTTGTTCAGTACCGTTACGGCGTGCCGAGCAAAATGGAGATGATCTATCCGAAGACGGCTTTGCCGCCCAAGGGCAAATTCTTTGTCGTGAACGCTTCTGAAGGCAGCGTGAACTTGAACATCATCAAGTTCAAAAACGGTGCTTATACCTACCTCGTTAATCAAGCCTTTCTGAGTTATCTGACGGTGCTCAAGGACGACAAGGCGGTGTTCCGGCAGTATTGCGGTGAGGGAGGGAATGCCTACATAAACCGGGCGGCGCTCCGGGGGTTGGAAGCGCGCCCAAAAAGCGCAGAGGACTTTCGCTAGTTTTTGTTATCGAGATTTCGAAAGGGGACTTAACGTCCCCCTTTTTTCATCCGCAAATCCCGCTACGGCTTCGCCGCCGCGCTCTTCACCTCAATATGATCAAGCGTCCCTTCCACCATCAATCGCACCCCGTCCGCCATCCTGCTCAGGGCCAGTGCAACTGAGCGGCGTGAGCCGTGCAGATCGTCAGCCAGGTCGCAGGCGATGACGCTGATGGACAGCAGGTCCTCGGAAGCGTTGGCCATTAGGGCTTCGGCGTCGGTGCCGGGGGAAAGTTTGAAGAGGCCGGTTTCGCGCTTGGGGTGCGGTTCGGTGGGCGGTTTGAAGTGGTGGTCTAGGGCGCGTTCGGCGGCTTCGTGGAATTTCTTCGATTCCAGAGATTCGTAGGGCGATATGTCCGGGGTTTCCGGGGGATTGGGTGTTGGTTTCTTCATTGAAATATACCGATTAAGAAGCTAACACCCCTTCGCTCGCACTTCGAATAAGGTGGCAGCTGTGTATAGGTGTGCAAGACCGGCAATCGGCAAACCGGCAGATCCTGAGATCTCCCACACACAGCTGCCATAACGATTCGCGAGCATAAGAAAACGCTCGATGAATAGCTATAACCGATAGTGTGCCGATGCGGACTTGCACGTCCGTATCGCCGATTTTGCGGCGACACACAAAGCCTATCCCTCACGACCAATCCCGCCTAGTTCACGGACAGCCCGGCACTTCGCAGGAAATTTCCCATGGGTTCGCGGGGCGGAAGATCAAAAGATCGCAGGCTTCGCCGGCTCCTACAGGGATGTGTTTCAACAGGTGTAGGAAAGGTGAGTGGTGAGACGCGGAGCGTCTCGGGATGCATTCCCACGCGGAGCGGGGGAACGATCAGGGGGGCAGCGTTGAATCGTGACTTGGCAGTCATCGTGCAGGAAATCGCCTACATAATCCTCCAATAGCGTCAGATACTGGCGTTATCGTCCGAATCCCTTACACTCCCCCGGCCGTTCATTTTCCTTTTGAGGCTGTGCGCATGAAATTTCGTTTTCTTCTGTGGATGATGGGTTTGTTGATGGCCAAGGCCAGCCGGACCAATCCTGCGTTCCAGCAGCAGTTGGGTGACAAGGATCTGGTGTTTCAGCTGCAGACGCTGGACGGGAAAGTGGCGCGGCATTTTGTGGTCAAGGATCAGCGCATCACCAGCAAGTCTGGCGTGGTGGCAGAGCCGGCGTTTGCGATTGCGTTTAAAGATGCGGGTTATGGCTTTGCGACGATGCAGGCGAAGAACAAGCAGTTGGCGTTTATGCAGGGGATTCAGGACAAGTCGATCCAGCTCAAGGGTAATCCGGCGCTGGTGATGTGGTTTCAGGGGTTGATGAAGTATTTGGTGCCGAGGAAGGCTAAGCGTAAGGCTTGAGCCTTTGGTGACGCGGAGCGTCACGGGATGCATTCCCGCGCGGAGCGTGGGAATTTAGATGTGGTCAGTTGGACCGTGGTGGATTCATCGCGAGCAGGCTCACTCCTACAGGGATTACCTAAACCTTGTGGGAGTGAGCCTGCTCGCGATTGCGTTTAGCCCTGGCTGAATTGCGAAGCCAGTTCGCGCAGCAGGACTTCGGCTTCGAGGACTTTGCTGACGACGTCGTTGGCTTTATCGCGCGTCAGGCCGACGCGCTCAAGCAGGGCGTCGGGGATGTCTTCATCCGGTCCAGAGCCAATCCCGCGGCTGCGCAGCAGGCGTACGGCCAGGCAGACGAGGTTCGGGTATTCGGCGTAGGCGCCGTCGTAGCTTGGGTCGTGCTGGAAGCGCAGGGCGGTGGCCAGTTCGTCCGGCATGTCCCAGTAGCGCATCAGCCACGAGCCGATCTGTTCGCGGCTGATGCCCAGCAAGTGTTGCTCGATGTAGCTGTGGCACAGGTGCGGGTTGACCTCCAGGTGGCGGCAGATCAGCGAGAAGTGCGGCGGGAAGACGTGGGCCAGCAGCAGATAACCGAAGTTATGCAGCAGGCCGGCCAGATACGTCAGGCCCGCTTCCGGGCGCTGGGCGCGCGGCATGGCGCGGGTCAGGCCTTCGATGACGGCGGCGGTGTAGATCGACTGCTGCCAGTACGGCGTGGTGTGTTGCGGATGGTCTTTCGGCAGGCTGAGGGTCTTGCCGAGTGCCAGGCCCAGCGCAAGGTTGATCACCAGATCGAAACCGAGCACGCGGACGATCGCGTCTTCCACCGAACGAATCTTGCCCGGCGAGGCGTAGTACGGCGACGCCGCCCAGCTGACCACTTGCGCGGCCAGCGCCGGGTCGGTTTCGACCACGCCGGTGATGTCGTCGATGGTGGCGTTGGGGTCGACGCGCAGCTTGATGATTTTTTGTGCAGTTTCGGCCAGCGGCGGAATCTCGATGGTCGCTTCCAGACGCTGCTGGATGCGCCGCGCGGTGAACGCTTGCACGGCCTGGGTGATTTCCTCGCGGTCATCGTCCGGACGGTCGAGGTTGGGCCGGATACTGCTCAGGGCTTCGCCGAAGTTGGCGGCGCTGGCCTTGGTCAGCATGGTCTTGAAGTCTTCGCTGGCGATTTCCAGCAGCACGCCGGGTTCGCCGGAGTTGATCAGCAACTTCGGCTCGCGCAGCAGGCTTTCTTCGTAGAGACACGGCGAACTGGTCAGCGCCGGCAGGCCTGGGAGCAGGCTCAGACTGTGTTTGCCGAGCATCTTTTCCAGGCGTTCGGTGGACACGGCAGTCAGGCGGCGGCCGGTGAGTTCGGCGAGGCGGTTGAGATCCAGCAACTGGCTCTGTGGAAACAGCACCATCAACGCGCCGACGGCGTCGTCCAGCAACACGGCTTGCACCTTGCGCGACGCATTGAGGCCGTGGTGGTCGAGCACTTCTTCGTAGGCAACGCCCAGCTTGTTGAGCAGCAGCCGAATAACAGACGGAGCTTGCGGAGATTCGGGGACGAGAGCAGCTTCGGTCATGGTCTGTATCCGTTTTTGAAACAATGGCAGGAGTATAACCACCTCTGCCGGAACGAGCTGTCGGAAACTGCGACAGTGCTCACACTTGGCCGTATTGCTGCCCATGCCGCAGCCAGCGATCAAGCAACGGGCTGACGTGGGTCGGCCAGCGCTCCAGCAGGGCTTGCGCAGCGTCGCGCACGGCGGGCAACAGATCGGCGTCGCGCATCAGGTCGGCGACCTTGAATTGCAGCAGGCCGGTCTGACGAGTGCCGAGCATTTCACCGGGGCCGCGCAGTTCCAGATCTTTTTCGGCGATGACGAAACCGTCGTTGGTCTCGCGCATGATGCCCAAACGCTGGCGGCCAATCTGCGACAGCGGCGGATGGTAAAGCAGCACGCAATGACTGGCCGCGCTGCCTCGACCGACGCGACCGCGCAACTGGTGCAGTTGCGCGAGACCGAGGCGCTCGGGGTTTTCGATGATCATCAGACTGGCGTTGGGCACGTCGACGCCGACTTCGATCACCGTGGTGGCAACCAGCAGTTGCAGGTTGCCGGCCTTGAACTCGGCCATGACCGCAGCTTTTTCGACCGGTTTCATGCGCCCGTGAATCAGCCCGACTTTCAATTCGCCGAGGGCAGCGGTGAGGTCTTCGAAGGTGGTTTCGGCGGCCTGGCAGGTCAGCTCTTCGGATTCTTCGATCAGCGTGCACACCCAATAGGCTTGTCGGCCTTCGGCACAAGCGCCGCGCACGCGTTCGATGACCTCAACGCGACGGGTGTCGGTGACCAGCACGGTGTTGACCGGGGTCCGGCCGGGCGGCAGCTCGTCGAGGATCGAGGTGTCGAGATCGGCGTAGGCGCTCATCGCCAGCGTCCGAGGAATCGGCGTGGCGGTCATGATCAGTTGATGCGGGCACATGCGCCCGCCGACGCCTTTCTGCCGCAGCGCCAGACGCTGCTGCACGCCGAAGCGGTGTTGTTCGTCGATGATCACCAGCGCCAGGTTCTTGAACTGCACTTCGTCCTGAAACAGCGCGTGGGTGCCGACCACCATCGGCGTGCCGCTGGCGATTTGCTCCAGCGCGGCGACGCGGTTCTTGCCCTTGAGCTTGCCGGCCAGCCACGCGACGTCGATGCCCAGCGGCTCGAGCCAGCGCTTGAAGGTGATGAAGTGTTGCTCGGCAAGAATCTCGGTCGGTGCCATCAGCGCGACTTGATATCCAGCCTCCAGTGCTTGCAGTGCAGCGAGGGCGGCGACCACGGTTTTGCCCGCGCCGACGTCGCCCTGGATCAGTCGCAGCATCGGTTCGTGTTGGCTGAGGTCGTAGGCGATTTCGTTGCCGACCCGTTGCTGCGCGCCGGTCGGGCTGAAGCCGAGGTTCTTCAGGTATTTCGGGGGCAGCTTCGTGGCTTTCGGCATCGCCGGTGCGCGTAGCGAACGCAGGCTTTCGCGCAGGCGCTGCTGCGACAGTTGATGGGTGAGCAATTCTTCGAAGGCCAGACGATGCTGCGCCCAGTGATGGCCGAGGGCGAGTTCATCGACGTCGGCATCGGCGGGCGGGTTGTGCAGGTAGCGGATCGCGTCGGCCAGCGGCGCCAATTGGTAGTCGCGAGCGAGCTCGGTCGGCAGCCAGTCGGGCAGGGTCGAAGGCTCGAGCAGGGTCAGCGTCTGCATGCACAACTGGCGCAGACGCTGTTGGGTCAGGCCTTCGGTGAGCGGGTAGACCGGCGTCAGGGTTTCGTCTACGGGCGGCGGTTCGTCGCCAGTAATTGCGCGGTATTCCGGATGATAGATTTCCAGACCTGAGGCGCCGGGCCGCGCTTCGCCGTAGCAGCGCACTCGCGTGCCACGCTTGAGGCCTTCTTTCTGCGCGTTGCTGAAATGGTAGAAGCGCAGACTCAGGCCGCCAGTACCGTCCTGCAAGCGCACGACCAGGCTGCGACGGCGCCCCATGACCACGTCGGCGCCGCTGACGGTGCCTTCGACCACGGCGTCTTGCCCCGGGCGCAGCGCACCGATCGGCACCACGCGGGTGCGATCCTGATAACGCAGCGGCAGGTGAAACAGCACATCCTGCAGATTCTCGAGGCCCACCTTGGCCAATTTCTCGGCCATGGCCTCGCCGACACCCTTGAGTGCCGTCACCGACACTTGCGACAGCTCCGTCATGACCCTGGCTTAACCGGCCGTGACCGGCGCGGCTGGCTTGGCCACCGAGCACAGGCGAATGGAGTCGGCGAGGATCTCGATGGCTTTCGGCCGCGGGAAGCTCGCGCGCCAGGCAATCGCCACGGTGCGGAACGGCACGGGCGCGGTCAACGGACGGACTTCGATCACGCCCGGGGCGTAGTGATGGCTGTCCACTGCCGACAACGGCAGGATCGAGATGCCCAGGCCGGACGCGACCATGTGCCGGATGGTTTCCAGCGAGCTGGATTCGACCGTGGTGTGTTTGGCACCGTCGTTGCCCTTGGTCAGGGTCGGGCAGGCTTCGAGCACCTGATCGCGGAAGCAGTGGCCTTCGCCGAGCAACAATAGGCTCTTGTCGTTGAGCAGGCCGGCGTCGATGGTTTCCTTTTTGGTCCACGGGTGCTGGGCCGGCATCAGGACGTAGAACGGCTCGTCGTACAGTGGCAGGGTCAGCACATCGGCTTCGTTGAACGGCAGGGCGATGATGATCGCGTCCAGTTCGCCGTTGCGCAGTTTGTCGCGCAGTACGTGGGTGAAGTTTTCTTCGATGTACAACGGCATCTGCGGGGCGACCCGGTGCAGTTGCGGAATCAGGTGCGGGAACAGGTACGGGCCAACGGTGTAGATGGCGCCGACTTTCAGCGGTGCGGTCAGCTGGTTCTTGCCGGCCTGGGCCAGTTCGCGAATGCCTTGGGCTTGTTCCAGGACTTTCTGCGCTTGAGCGACGATGCCTTCGCCGACCGGGGTCAGGCGCACGGCGCTTTTGCTGCGCTCGAAAATCAGCACACCGAGTTCGTCTTCAAGTTTCTTCACGCCCACCGACAGCGTCGGTTGGCTGACGTGGCAACGCTCGGCGGCATGGCCGAAGTGCTGTTCTTGGGCGAGGGTAACGATGTAGCGTAATTCTGTGAGGGTCATAGCAAGCGTCCATGAAGATGCGCCAAGCATACCGGCTGCAATCGATAGACGCACGTTATCAGACTGTGGGCTGAGTGCGACACCGGGCGATGTCGGTTTGCCGCAGGCAGATACGCGAAAGGCACCTTTGGGGTGCCTTTTGGCTTGGTTCTCTCGGCTGGCGAAGAACCTTGTGGGAGCTGGCTTGCCAGCGATTGCGGTGGGTCAGCTAACAAATACTTCTCTGACGCACCGCTATCGCTGGCAAGCCAGCTCCCACAGGTATTGCGATGTCACTTAGCGGCGGCGTTCGAGGGAGTAAACAAACGGCGCAACAATTTCGATCGAGCCATTGTTCAGCATGTCGGCCGGTGGCTTGGGCAGCGGTTGCGCGCGGCGGATCATGTCCAGGGTGGCCCGGTCCAGATCAGCGTTGCCGGAGCGGCCCACCAGTTCGAACGACAACACGTTGCCTTCGCCGTCGACCACGAAGCGCAGACGATTCAAGCCTTCCTTGCCCCGTGCCTGTGCGCTTTGCGGGTATTTCTTGTACTTCTGCAAATGCGCGAGCAGGGTGCCTTGCCAACTGGCCTTGGCCGCCAGTTGTGCTGGCGATGGGCCTGGTGCCGGCTGGGCGGATTTCTCCGTCGGTGCCTGGGTCGGTTGGGTGTCGGCCGGTTTTTCCTCGGAAGGTTTTTCCTTCGGCGGGTCAGGCAGCTTCTTCTCGACCGGCTTCGGCGGCTTGGGCTTAGGCTTCGGCTTGGGTTTCGGTACCGCGATTTCCGCTTTCGGTGCTTCGGCCAGTTTCGGCATCGGCAGCTCTTCCACCGGAGCCGGTGGCTGTGGCGGTGTGACGACTTTCGGCGGAGCCGGCGGTGGCGGGGCAGGCACTGGTGCCAGCTCGACCATCATTGCCTGCGGCGGCAATTCGATGGGCGGGCGAGTGGTCCAGTTCAGCGCCAGCGCGATGGCCAGCGCATGCACGCCCAGCACCACGGCCAGGCTACCGCTGTAACGCGTCAGCTTATGGCGCGTGTTGATCATTTCTTGGCTGCCGTCTCGAGACCGACCAGACCGACCTTCAGGTAACCGGCGGCGCGCAGGTTATCCATCACGCTCATCAGGTCACCGTAATCCACGCCTTTGTCGGCCTGGAAGAAGATGGTGGTGTCTTTCTTACCCTGGGTCTTGGCGTCGAGTGTGGCGCCGAGTGCTTCGGCCTTCACTTCGTCGTCGCCGAGGAACAGGCGCTGATCAGCTTTCACACTGAGGAACACCGGTTTCTCCGGCCGCGGCGCTGGTTTGGCGGTCGAGGCGGGCAGGTCGACTTTGATGTCCACGGTGGCCAACGGCGCGGCCACCATGAAGATGATCAACAGCACCAGCATCACGTCGATGAACGGCGTGACGTTGATTTCGTGGTTCTCGGCCAGATCGTCGTCTGCGCCTTCTTTCAAATGCAGGCCCATGGCCGATTACCCCACTTTGACCATGTGCGGCTGCGAGCTGCGCTCAGGCTGGTGGTCGAGGTCGCGGCTGACCAGCAGCAACACTTCTGCCGACGCATCGGACACCTGCGCCTTGTAACCGGCGATGGAGCGGGCGAAGACGTTGTAGATAACCACCGCAGGAATCGCAGCTACCAGACCCAGCGCGGTGGCCAGCAGCGCTTCAGCGATACCCGGGGCAACGACGGCGAGGTTGGTGGTCTGGGTTTTGGCGATGCCGATAAAGGAGTTCATGATGCCCCACACGGTACCGAACAGGCCGACAAACGGCGCGGTGGAGCCGATGGTGGCGAGTACGCCGGTGCCGCTGCTCATGTTGCGACCGCAGGCCGCGACCAGACGCTCGAGGCGGAAGCTCACGCGTTCCTTGATGCCTTCTTTTTCGCGGCTGTTGGCCGACAGGCGCATCTCTTCGAGCGCGTCGTGCACCAGCAGGTTGGCGAGGGTGCCTTCCTTCGCCGCAGTGGCACTGGCTTCCTTGAGCGTGGCGGCTTTCTTCAGCGCAGCGATTTCGCCTCGCAGACGACGCTTGGCGCCCATCAGCTCAAAGCCTTTGGCGATCCAGATAGTCCAGGTGATGATCGACGCGATGGCCAGACCGATCATCACGATTTTCACGATGATGTCGGCGTTCTGGTACATGCCCCATGGCGACAGGTCGTGGGCCATGCCCAGGCTGTTGTCGGCTTCGAGGACTTCAGGTGCGTCGACGGCTTGCACGCTCTGCACCGGATCGGTGGCGGCCGGTGCAACTGGCGCGGCGGCGGGTGCGTTCTGCTCGGCAGCGGCTGGCGTGGTCGGGGCCTGGGCGTCAGCGAATGCGGCGGTCGATGCCAGCATCAGGCTGAGCAACAGAGCCGCCACCGCGCTCCAGGCGCGAGGTCGATTGGTTGGCGAAGCGGGAGTTTGATTACGTGTCATGCTGGCCGGACCTGAGATTGAAAAACGATGATGCTCTTCCAGGCCTCGTGAGGCCGAGAACAAAAGTGACGTGCATTATTGCAAGTAATTCTTGTTAACAAAAGTAATAGAGTAACTTTTTTTCCGCGATCGCTAGCCGTTCGTCCTGTGCCAGAGCTAGTCTGTGCCTTTCCGATGGGAGTTTTCTGATGTCCGCGCCTTCTGTTTTGATTGCCGGTTGTGGTGATGTCGGCAGTCGTCTGGCCACGCAACTGTTGGCTGCCGGCTGGGACGTTTTTGGTCTGCGGCGCAATGTGTCGCGACTGCCGGACGGCGTTACAGGCGTTGCTGGCGACCTGTTCAACGAAGAGTGCCCGGCGAATTGGCCGGTCGGTGCCATCGATTACCTGGTGTATTGCGCTGCGGCCACCGAGCACGATGAAGAGGGCTATCGCAAAGCCTACGTGCAGGGTTTGCAGAATGTACTGAGCTGGCTGGGCGACTATGGGCAAGCGCCTGAGCGACTGATCTTCGTGTCCAGCAGCAGTGTATATGGCCAGCAGGACGGGGCGTGGGTCGATGAGACCTCAGAGACTGTCGCGGCCGGTTATTCAGGTCGCTTGATGCTCGAAGCCGAGCAGGTCGCGCTCAACAGCAGCATCCCGGCCAGCGTTCTGCGCCTGACCGGCATCTACGGGCCGGGCCGCGAGTGGTTGCTGACCCAGGTGCGTCGCGGTTATCGCGTGGCGGTCGAGCCGCCGCTGTATGGCAACCGCATCCATGCCGATGACGCGGCCGGCCTGCTGGCGTTTCTGCTGGAAAAGGATCGGCAGGGCGTGAAGCTGGAAGACTTTTACATTGGCGTCGACGATGCGCCGGCGCCGTTGGCAGAAGTGGTGGGCTGGTTACGCGAATACCTGAACGTGACCGAGTGGGCCGAAGACGCCAGCGTGCGGCGTACCGGTAGCAAGCGTTGCAGCAATGCGCGGGTGAAGGCGTTGGGCTGGGTGCCGACTTATCCGACCTACCGCGAAGGCTACGCAGCGATTCTTGAGGGCAAATGCTGACTTCCTGACAACACAAAACAACTGTAGGAGTGAGCCTGCTCGCGATAGCGGCGCATCAGACACCTCGGTGTTGACTGATACACCGTTATCGCGAGCAGGCTCACTCCTACAGGGGGATCGCGGCGAACTCAGAGACGGTTACTGCTTCTCCAGCAACCACTTGCGCTCGCCCGGCGTGTACTGCGGCATTTCATCCGCCAGCGCGGTGTTCACGGCCTGGAAAATCTCCAGTTCCTTGCCCTTGCGCGCAAAGATGTAGGCATTGCCTTGACCGTTGAGTTGCAACCACATGTTGTCGTTGGTGCTGCTCATTGATGCGCAATCGCCCGCCAGGCACAGGGCATAACGGTCGGCCCCCGGCAAACCGGAAACCTGGCCATCAGCCTGGAACTGCACGGTGTTGCCTTCGCCCTGACCACTGGCGATAGTCCAGTTGCCGCCCATGTAGGCGGAATACAGCGCACGTTCGAAACTGGCGCCGATCGGTGCGCCTTCCGACACCGGAATCTGTGCGCGGTCGAACACCTGCTCGGGTTCGTTCTCGCTGGCGGCTTGCTGCAGTTGCTCGCCATCACGCTTCAGCTCACTGGCGGAGCTGCCATAGAAGTCGACTTTCCAGGCGCCGGACTGTTCGCCCAGCAGTTGTCCTTCGACGTTCTCGAAACCGTTGGTGTAGCGGGCCTGACCGGCCTTGGTGTTGACGTCCCATTCCAGATTCGGGCCATAGGCCTGAAGCGCTTCGCGCAGGGGGCCGCCCTTGGCGGCGGCATCGATCGCCACCTGATTGATCCAGATGCCGCTGATGTCACGATCGGCAGGGTCGCTGGCGCAGCCGCCGAGGAACATGGCGAGCAGCGAGAGAGCTAGCGCTTTGCGCATGGTGGAGTCCTTTCAAAACCTTTTCTTGCACGGCAATCGGCGCGGCGATCAGGCCGCGCCGTGCGCATTACTCGATGACCAGAATGGCATCCATTTCAACCTGCGAACCCTTTGGCAGAGCTGCTACGCCAATGGCGGCGCGGGCCGGGTACGGCTGGTCGAAGTACTTGCCCATGATCTCGTTGACCTTGGCGAAGTGGCTCAGGTCGGTGAGGAAGATGTTCAGTTTGACGATGTCCTTGAACGAACCGCCGGCGGCTTCGGCCACGGCTTTGAGGTTCTCGAAGACCTGAACGGTCTGGGCTTCGAAGCCTTCGACCAGTTCCATGGTTTTCGGGTCCAACGGGATCTGGCCCGACATGTACACCGTGTTGCCTGCCTTGATGGCCTGGGAGTAAGTACCTATGGCGGCTGGGGCCTTGTCGCTGGTGATGACGGTTTTGGTCATGTATGACTCCTTGTAATAGGCAGGTTATGCACGCATGCGGGTGATGCGGATCACTCCGGTCAAGGCGCGCAGCTTCTTGATCACGCGAGCCAGGTGCACTCGGTCGTGGACGCTGACCACCAGCTGCACGACGCTGATGCGACCATCGCGTTCGTCCATGCTGATTTTTTCGATATTGCCGTCGGCCGCGTTGACGCTGCTCGCCAGCAGGGCGATCAGGCCGCGCTGATGCTCCAGCTCGACACGCAGTTCGACGTTGAATTCACCGGTAACATCCTTGGCCCACGAGAGCTGGATGCATTTTTCCGGGTTGTGCCGGATTTCGCTGATGTTGCGGCAGTTGTCCAGGTGCACGACCATGCCTTTGCCCGCCGACAGGTGGCCGACAATCGGGTCGCCCGGGATCGGCGTGCAGCATTTGGCGTAGCTGAGCACCAGACCTTCGGTGCCGCGAATCGCCAGCGGGCCTTCCGGGCTTGGCAGTTGCTCGCCTTCGCCGAGCAGGCGACGGGCAACCACGTAGGCCATGCGGTTGCCCAGGCCGATGTCTTCGAGCAGGTCTTCGATCAGTTCGAGGCGGTACTCGGTGAGCATCGCCTTGACGCGTTCGGCCGGGATTTTCTCCAGCGAACTGTCGAAACCGTTCAGGACCTTGTTCAACAGGCGCTCGCCGAGGCTGATGGACTCGGAGCGGCGCTGCAGTTTTAGCGCATGGCGAATATGCGTGCGCGCCTTGCCGGTAACGACGAAGTTGAGCCAGGCCGGATTCGGCCGAGCGCCGGGAGCGCTGACGATCTCGACCGTGGAGCCGCTTTGCAGCGGTTCCGACAGCGGTGCGAGACGGCGGTTGATCCGGCAGGCGATGCAGCTGTTGCCGACGTCAGTGTGCACCGCGTAGGCAAAGTCGACCGCGGTGGAGCCTTTCGGCAACTCCATGATCCGGCCCTTGGGCGTGAACACGTAGACCTCGTCCGGGAACAGGTCGATTTTTACGCTTTCGATGAATTCCAGCGAGTTGCCGGCGCGTTGCTGCATTTCCAGCACGCCTTTGACCCACTGGCGGGCGCGGGCATGCGTGCCTTTCGGCTGCTCGTCGCCGCTGGACTTGTACAGCCAATGGGCGGCGATGCCGTTGTTGGCCATCTCTTCCATTTCGCGGGTGCGGATCTGGATTTCGATCGGTACGCCGTGCATGCCGAACAGCGTCGTATGTAGCGACTGATAGCCGTTGGCCTTGGGAATCGCGATGTAATCCTTGAAGCGCCCCGGCAATGGTTTGTACAAATTATGCACAGCGCCAAGCACGCGGTAGCAGGTATCGACCTTGTCGACGATGATCCGGAACGCGTAGACGTCCATGATCTCGTTGAAGGCCCGACGCTTGCCGCGCATCTTCTTGTAGATGCCGTAGAGGTGTTTCTGGCGACCGCTGACTTCACCCTCGATGCCGTCGATGGCGAGGCAATGGCCAAGAGATTCTTCGATCTTGTTGACGATTTCCTTGCGGTTGCCCCGGGCGCGCTTGACCGCCTGATAGATCCGCGCGGAACGCATCGGGTGCATCGCCTTGAAACCGAGGTCTTCGAATTCGATACGGATCGCGTGCATGCCCAGGCGGTTGGCAATGGGCGCGTAGATTTCGAGGGTTTCCTTGGCGATGCGCCGGCGTTTTTCCCCGGACAGCACTTCCAGCGTGCGCATGTTGTGCAGGCGGTCGGCGAGTTTGACCAGGATCACGCGAATGTCGCGCGCCATGGCCATGGCCATCTTCTGGAAGTTTTCTGCCTGGGCTTCGGCCTTGGTCTCGAAGTTCATCTGGGTCAGTTTGCTGACCCCATCGACCAGTTCGGCCACGGTTTCACCGAACTGCGCTTGCAGCGCTTCTTTGGCGATACCGGTGTCTTCGATCACGTCATGCAGCATCGCGGCCATCAGGCTCTGATGGTCCATGTGCATGTCGGCAAGAATATTCGCCACCGCAAGAGGATGCGTGACGTACGCCTCGCCGCTGCGACGGCGTTGACCGTCATGGGCTTGTTCGGCGTAGAAGTACGCTCGGCGGACCAGGTTGACCTGGTCGTTGCCGAGGTAGGTCGATAAGCGATCGGCGAGGGCGTCTATGCTCGGCATGATAAATCCTGCCGCAAGCTGTGATCCCGCGCCGTGCTACGTCGACCAGGCATAGGCTTAGACAGCCTCGTTGGACTCGTCCTCGAACGCTGCGAACAGCGGCTCATCCTGGACGATTTCCTGCTCGGCGATGTACTCGTAGCTCATCACGCCTTCAGCAATTTCACGCAGCGCGACAACAGTCGGCTTGTCGTTTTCCCACTGAACCAGTGGCTCTTTGCCGCCGGTGGCCAGTTGACGGGCACGCTTGGTAGAGAGCATGACCAGCTCAAAGCGGTTTTCCACGTGTTCTAGGCAGTCTTCAACGGTTACGCGGGCCATGGTATTCCTCGGAGCGAATGCAATATGCGCGCTGCCCGAATGGGCAAGCGGACTCAGCAGTTTAAAAAATCACCAGCGATTAGGGAAGCGCTGATTTTTTGACCAAACCCTTCAACGCGCTGCAAGCACCAATGTAAAGCGCTTGCAGGCATTTTGGGAAGTGCTGTTTTAACCGAGCAGTTCGGCCAGCAATTTGCCGAAACGCACCTGTTGACGCTTCTGCTGCAATTGATTGGCGCGGAAAATTGCCTTGAGATCGTCCAGCGCGTGGGCGAAATCGTCGTTGATGATGAGGTAATCGTAATCGACGTAGTGGCTCATCTCGCTGACCGCTTCGCGCATCCGCCCGTCGATGATCTCGTCACTGTCCTGACCGCGGTTCGTCAGGCGCTGATGCAGCGCTTGCAGCGATGGCGGCAGAATGAAGATCGAGCGTGCCTGCGGCATCAGCTTGCGCACTTGCTCGGCGCCTTGCCAGTCGATTTCCAGAATCAGGTCATGGCCTTCGTCCAGCGTCTGCTGCAGGCGGCTTTGCGAGGTGCCGTAGAAGTTGCCGAACACTTCGGCGCGTTCGAGGAAGTCGCCGTGTTCGCCCATTTTCACGAACTCTTCGCGGGTCACGAAGTGATAATTCACGCCGTCCACTTCGCCCGGACGCATGGCGCGGGTGGTGTGCGAGACGGAAACGCGGATCTCCGGGTCAGCGTCGGTCAACGCCTTGACCAGGCTGCTCTTGCCTGCGCCCGATGGCGCGGAAATGATGTACAGGGTGCCGGTGTGTTGGGTCATGTCGGGGTAGCCTTACTCAATGTTCTGCACTTGTTCGCGCATCTGCTCGATCAACACTTTGAGGTTGACGGCGGCCTGGGTGCTGCGCGGGTCGAAGGCTTTGGAGCCCAGTGTGTTGGCTTCGCGGTTGAGTTCCTGCATCAGAAAGTCGAGACGGCGGCCGGCCGCACCGCCGGACCTGAGCACCCGGCGTACTTCGATGATATGGGTGCTCAGGCGATCCAGCTCTTCGGCGACGTCGCTTTTTTGTGCGAGCAGGACCATTTCCTGCTCCAGACGCTGCGGGTCCAGCTCGGCCTTCATGTCGGCAAAGCGGTCGAGGACCTTCTGGCGCTGGGTGGCGAGCATTTGCGGGACCAGTTCACGCAGGGTCACTACGTCTTCCTCAATGGAAGTCAGGCGATCGTTGATCAAGCGGGCCAGTTCCGCGCCTTCGCGCTCGCGGCCGGCCTTCAATTCTTTCAGGCCCTGATTGAACAACGCCAGCGCATCGGCGTTCAGCGCTTGTGGATCCGCCGCATCAGCCACCAGCACGCCCGGCCAGGCCAGCACTTCCAAGGGATTCAGCGCAGCGGGATTCTTGATCAGGCCGGCAACGGTTTCCGCAGCGGCGACCAGTTGCGCGGCGCGCTCGCGGTCGACTTGCAGCGGCTTGCCGGTGCTCTCCTCGGTGAAGCGCAGCGTGCACTCCAGTTTGCCTCGCGACAGGCCCTGACGCAGCGCCTCACGGACGGCGCCTTCGAGGTCGCGAAAAGATTCGGGCAAACGCAGGTGCGGTTCCAGATAGCGGCTGTTGACCGAGCGCAATTCCCAGCTCAGGGTGCCCTGGACGCCGGCTTTCTCGACGCGGGCGAAGGCGGTCATGCTGTGCACCATGGCGGTGACCTCGCAATGCAGATCGGCGCAGCAGGGATTTCCGCAGGCGCGATATCAATGAATGTAAGCCGACTGGCAGCAAAGGCGCAGGATTGTAGCGCAGTGCAGCGAATGCGCCCAAACACACGGTGTGACAAAGCGCTGCAGCCCGTCGGTAACGTGCGTTTCACAACCTTCACCGGTCGCCCCGGCTTTTTAACCAGTGCCCAGGCGCGGTGCACCGCTCTATAATGCCCGGTAGTTTTCCGTCCTCAGTACAGGTATTTCCTATGAAACGTCCAAGTGGTCGCGCTGCCGATCAGCTCCGCTCGATCCGCATTACCCGCAACTACACCAAACACGCCGAAGGATCGGTGCTGGTCGAATTCGGTGATACCAAAGTCATCTGCACCGTCAGCGTCGAAAACGGCGTGCCGCGGTTTCTCAAAGGTCAGGGCCAGGGCTGGCTGACCGCTGAATACGGCATGCTGCCGCGCGCCACTGGCGAGCGTAACCAGCGTGAAGCGAGCCGCGGCAAGCAGGGCGGTCGTACCCTGGAAATCCAGCGCCTGATCGGCCGCTCCCTGCGCGCGGCGCTGGACATGTCCAAGCTGGGCGACGTGACCCTTTACGTTGACTGCGACGTGATCCAGGCTGACGGCGGCACGCGTACGGCGTCCATCACCGGTGCCATGGTCGCGCTGGTCGACGCACTGAAAGTGATCAAGAAACGTGGCGGCCTGAAGGGCGGCGACCCGCTCAAGCAGATGATCGGCGCGGTATCGGTTGGCATGTATCAGGGCGAGGCGGTGCTGGATCTCGACTATCTGGAAGATTCCGCTGCCGAAACCGATCTGAACGTGGTGATGACCAGCACCGGTGGTTTCATCGAGGTGCAGGGCACCGCTGAGGGCGCGCCGTTCCAGCCTGAAGATTTGAATGCCATGCTGGAACTGGCGAAGAAAGGCATGAACGAGATTTTCGAACTGCAAAAAGCCGCATTGGCCGACTGAGCCAATTCGCAGCCGCAAGGAGGACGCGATGAGTGACAAGCAAGACGTGCTGCCCAAACCGAGTCAGGAGATTCGCCAGTGGGCGATGTTTTGTCACTTGTCCAGCTTTCTGGGTAGCGTGTTTCCCTTTGGAAGTCTGCTCGGTCCGCTGATCCTCTGGCAGATGAAGCGCGAGGCTGACCCGTTTATCGATGCGCAGGGCAAGGAAGCGCTGAATTTTCAGATCACCATGACCATTGCCATGCTCATCAGCGTGGGGCTAATGGTGGTGCTTATCGGGTATGTTTTGATTGTTCCGGTGGTGATATGTGCGTTGATAATGCCGATCATCGCTGCGGTGAAGGCCAATAAGGGATTTCCCTACCGTTATCCATTCACCTGGCGGCTGATCAAGTAACGGCCCGCTGAGGCACCCAATAAAAAAGCCCCGACCTGTCGGGGCCTTTTTTTACAATTCAATAAAGTGTTTTCTGATGTAGGAATAGTCTGTTATCGATTTAAGGTCGAGTATTTATTTATGAATATTAAATTGCTACATTTTTAGTCACAACTGTATGGGCAAGTGTTTATTTCTGTGCTTGTTATTGGTGCGAACTGATTGTTAAAGTTGCTCGGTGTAATGTTTCTTTTGAAACATCTCGATATGTTCAAGCCATCGAAGGCTCTTGAATTTTCCAGTAATCAGTGTTGATAAAATCAGCCGGTTCATGAGTCGAGCCCAGGTAAACGCTCGCCTCCTGAATACACAGCCAAGAATAATCCACATGATTCAGCTCGATTTTTACGGCACGCTCGTGGCCGCTTCTCTAGTGTTATTACTCGGGCGCGGACTTGTTGCGCGTGCAGGCTTTCTGCGAAGTTACAATATTCCCGAACCGGTAGCGGGCGGTCTGGTCGTCGCCGTGCTGTTATTGATACTGCGCACGTTTGATATAGAAGTGCGCTTTGATACTTCTCTGCAAACGCCGTTGATGTTGGCTTTCTTCGCCACGATTGGCTTGAGTGCCGACCTCGCCAGCCTGAGAAAGGGCGGCCGCGTTGTCGGCATATTCCTGCTGGCCGTCATCGGCTTGCTGGTGGTGCAGAACGCGATGGGTATTGGGCTGGCAACCTTGCTTGGGCTTGATCCCCTGATGGGCCTGCTGACCGGTTCGATCACCCTGGCGGGCGGGCATGGTACGGGTGCTGCCTGGGGAACGGTGTTCAGCGAAAAGTATGGGCTGGCCTCCGCCTCGGAACTGGCGCTCGCCTCGGCGACGTTCGGTCTGGTCCTCGGCGGACTGATCGGCGGGCCGGTTGCGCGCTTGCTGGTCAAGCGGGTGCAGGTGCCGGGCGGTAATCAGGAGCAAGCCCCGCGGCTGCCAAAAGGCTTTGAGCAGCCGAACAAGGAGCGCTCGATCACGCCGTTTTCGTTCGTCGAAACGCTGGCGTTGATTGCGATCAGTTTGCTGGCTGGCAATCTGTTGAATGGCTTGCTGCAGGGCTCTGCCTTCGAGTTGCCGGCGTTTGTCTGCGTACTGTTCGTGGGCGTGCTGTTGCGCAACGGCCTCGCGGCACTCGGCTTGTATCAGGTGTTCGAACGGGAGGTTTCGGTACTCGGCAACGTCAGTCTGTCGCTGTTTCTGGCGATTGCTCTGATGTCGCTGAAGTTGTGGGATCTGGCGGCGCTGGCCTTGCCGATCTTTATCATCCTCGCTATGCAGGCGCTGGTCATGGCGCTGTTCGCAATCTTCGTGACATTCCGCGTGATGGGCAGCAACTATGATGCCGCCGTGCTGGCAGCGGGGCATTGCGGTTTCGGGCTGGGCGCCACGCCTACGGCCATCGCCAACATGCAGGCGGTGACGCAGCGCTATGGGCCGTCGCAGATTGCCTTTCTGGTGGTGCCGATGGTCGGAGCGTTCTTCATCGACATCATCAACGTCATCGTGATCAAGCTGTATCTGGCCTTGCCGTTGTTCGCTGCTGTCTAGGCCGCGTCTTTGTTCGAGACGAAAAAAATGCCCGCATCAGACGATGCGGGCATTTTTTCTGGCGGCGATCCGACGCTTAGATGGTCAGCGTCCAGTCGTAGTCGACGATCAGCGGTGCGTGCTGCGAGAACCGTGGCTGACGCGGCAGGCGTGCGCTGCGCACGAAGCGCCGCAGGCCCGGTGTCAGGATCTGATAATCGAAGCGCCAGCCCAGATTAAGCATCTCGGCCTGTTCGTTATCCGGCCACCAGCTGTATTGATCGCCTTCGCGGCTGACTTCGCGCAACGCATCGACGTAGCCCATGTTGCCGACAATCTCGTCCATCCAGGCCCGTTCCGGCGCCAGGAAGCCTGGAGACTGCTGGCTGTCGCGCCAGTTCTTGATGTCGAGCTTCTGCTGCGCCACGTACAGCGAGCCACAATAAATGTACTCGCGACGTTTGCGCCGCTGTTTGTCCAGATATTTGCCGAAGTCGTCCATGAGCTTGAACTTCTGGTTCAAGTCCTCGTCGCCGTTCATCCCCGAAGGAAGCAGCAAGGTGGCAATACTGACTTTGTCGAAATCTGCTTGCAGGTAGCGCCCGTAGCGGTCGGCCGTCTCGAAACCGAGACCGCTGATGACAGCCTTCGGTTGCAACCGCGAATACAAAGCCACGCCGCCTTGGGCAGGGACTTCAGCATCGCAGGCATAAAGGAAGTAGCCATCCAGTTGGAAGGCTGGGTCGTCCAGTTCAAAGGCGGAGGCACGGGTGTCCTGCAGGCAGATGACGTCGGCATTCTGTGCTTGCAGCCAACTGAGCAAACCGCGCTCGACTGCCGCCTGAATACCATTGACGTTCACACTGATGATCCGCATAAATGGCCCCAAAAATCGCGTGCGTGTATGATACACGGCGTCAAGCTAATTAGCTAAATCCGTGGTATTTGGGGTTTTTTTCATGCAAGCGTATCAGCGCGATTTCATTCGTTTTGCCATCGATCGCGGCGTTTTGCGCTTCGGTGAGTTCACCCTGAAGTCCGGGCGCACCAGTCCTTACTTCTTCAACGCCGGCCTGTTCAACTCGGGCTCGGCCCTGGCGCAGCTGGGGCGTTTCTACGCCGCCGCCATCGCCGAAAGCGGCATTCCTTTCGACGTCCTGTTCGGCCCGGCCTACAAAGGCATTCCGTTGGCCGCGACCACTGCCGTTGCGCTGGCCGAACACCATGACCGCGACCTGCCATGGTGCTTCAACCGCAAGGAAGCCAAGGCTCACGGCGAAGGCGGCAGCCTGGTTGGCGCGCCGCTGACCGGTGACGTGCTGATCATCGATGACGTGATCACCGCCGGCACCGCGATCCGTGAAGTGATGCAGATCATCGCCTCGCAGGAGGGCGCCAAGGCCGCCGGTGTGCTGATCGCTCTGAACCGCCAGGAGCGCGGCAACGGCGAACTGTCGGCGATCCAGGAAGTCGAGCGTGATTTCGGTATTCCGGTGATCAGCATTGTTTCGCTGAATCAGGTGCTGGAATTCCTCGCTGACGACCCGCAGCTCAAGCAGCACCTGCCGGCCGTGGAAGCGTATCGCGCCCAGTTCGGCGTCTAAGCGCCGGCTTTTGTGGGAGCGAGCCTGCTCGCGAAAGCGTCCTGCCAGTCGACATCAATGTTGAATGGAAGTCGGTATTCGCGAGCAGGCTCGCTCCCACATGGGTTTTTCCACTTGGGTTTTGCAGCAAAAAAAGCCCCCGCTCAGTCAGACTGAGCGGGGGCTTTTTGTTTGCACGATCGCTTACGGACGCTTGCGATTGCTGATCAGCGTACCCACACCGGTGTCGGTGAAGATTTCCAGCAGAATCGCATTCGGTACACGCCCGTCGATGATCAACGAACTACCCACGCCGCCCTGAACCGCTTCCAGCGCGCAACGGATCTTCGGCAGCATGCCGCCGTAGATGGTGCCGTCAGCGATCAGATCGTCGACCTGCTGCGTGCTCAGACCGGTCAACACCGTGCCCGACTTGTCCATCAGGCCGGCGATGTTGGTCAACAGCATCAGTTTCTCGGCTTTCAGCGCTTCGGCAACCTTGCCGGCCACCAGGTCAGCGTTGATGTTGTACGACTCGCCGTTCTCACCTACGCCGATCGGCGCGATCACCGGAATGAAGTTGCCTTTGACCAGCAGGTTCAGCAGCTCGGTGTTGATCCCGACCACTTCGCCGACATGACCGATGTCGATGATTTCCGGTTGGGTCATCTCCGGGGTCTGGCGGGACACGGTGAGCTTCTTCGCGCGAATCAGCCCGGCGTCTTTACCGGTCAGGCCGATGGCGCTGCCGCCGTGGCGGTTGATCAGGTTGACGATGCTCTTGTTGACCTGACCACCCAAGACCATTTCGACCACGTCCATGGTCGCCGCGTCGGTCACGCGCATGCCGTCGACGAAATGGCTCTCGATCGACAGGCGCTTGAGCAGATCACCGATCTGCGGGCCGCCACCGTGTACCACCACCGGGTTGATGCCCACGGCCTTCATCAGCACGATGTCGCGGGCGAAGCCGGTTTTCAGCTCCTCGCTTTCCATCGCGTTGCCGCCGTATTTGATCACCAGGGTCTTGCCGACATAACGTCGGATGTAAGGCAGTGCTTCGGACAGGACCTTGGCAGTGTTGGCGGCGGCTTCGCGTTCGAGGGTCATTCAGGGCTCCGGGTGGATCAGAACGGTAGTTGGAGATCAGGTGCAACGCGTTTCAGTTGGGCGTGGAACACATCCTTGATGCGCTGCAATTCAGCCTCGTCATCGGCCTCGAAGCGCAGCACCAGCACCGGAGTGGTGTTGGACGCGCGCACCAGGCCCCAGCCTTTGGCGTAATCGACCCGCACGCCGTCGATGGTGGTCAGGTCAGCGCCTTCACCCCACTGAGCATCGTGCAGTGCATCAATGATGCTGAATTTGCTCTCTTCGGTCACATGGATATTGATTTCCGGCGTAGAAATATCGTTCGGGAAGGTCGCAAACAGCTCTTCCGCGGTGGATTTTTCCTTGCTGAGGATCTCCAGCAGGCGTGCAGCGCTGTAGATGCCGTCGTCGAAACCGAACCAGCGTTCCTTGAAGAAGATGTGCCCGCTCATTTCCCCGGCCAGCAGTGCGCCGGATTGCTTCATTTTCTTTTTGATCAACGAGTGACCGGTCTTCCACATTAGCGGCCGACCACCGTATTCCTTGATCAGCGGCACTAGGCGGCGGGTGCATTTGACGTCGAAAATGATTTCCGCGTCCGGGTTGCGTGCCACTACGTCACGGGCGAACAGCATCAGCAAACGATCCGGGTAAACGATGCTGCCGGTGTTGGTTACCACGCCGACACGGTCGCCGTCGCCGTCGAAGGCCAGGCCGATATCAGCGTTGGTTTCCTTGACCTTGGCGATCAGGTCGACAAGGTTTTCCGGCTTGCCCGGGTCCGGGTGATGGTTGGGGAAGTTGCCGTCAACTTCGCAGAACAACGGAATGACTTCGCAGTTCAGCGCTTCGATCAGTTGCGGGGCGATCACGCCGGCAGCACCGTTGCCGCAGTCGACCACGACTTTCAGGCGACGGGCCAGTTTGATGTCCTGGACGATTTCGGTGTTGTAGCGGTCGAGGATTTCAACCTGGGTAACGCTGCCCTGGCCGCTGCTCAGGTCGTTGTTCTTGATGCGCTGATGCAGCACCTGAATCTGCTCGTTGGCGAGGGTGTCGCCCGCGATGACGATTTTAAAGCCGTTGTAGTTCGACGGGTTGTGGCTGCCGGTCAACATCACGCCGGACTTGCCGGCCAACACGTTGGCCGCGTAATACAGCGCCGGCGTCGGCACCAGGCCGACATCGCTGACGTGGCAACCGCTCTCGGCGATGCCGCGAATCAGCTCGGCAACCAGCTCCGGGCCGGACAGGCGGCCGTCACGACCGACCGACACGTTCGGCTCGCCCTGGGCCAGGCTCTGCGAGCCGATGGCGCGGCCAATCCAGTAAGCGGTTTCACCGTTGAGAAAATCCGGCACGGTGCCGCGAATGTCATAGGCGCGGAAAATGCTCTCGGGGAGGGTCGGGGCGATCTTGGCTGGAGTGCTCATCTGCACAAATGCTCCATCTGGAAAGTGGCGGGACAGGCCGACGAATCGTTCGACGGCAGGCTCAAACTGAAGGGTATGACGGCGTTTTCCACAGAGAGTTCGTGCTATGAAAGGGCCATGACACCCCGCGCAGCAGAGCTTTGGCCGGCCAATGCCTTGATTTACCGCGCTAAACCTTGCAGATGACAATTTCGGTTTGTGGTGCGCCAGCGGGCTGGCTCACCACAGGATCAGCCGACCGGATCACTTCGTTCCGGTATGTCCGAAGCCGCCGGTGCCGCGTTCGGTTTCGACGAATTCCTCGACCATTTCGAAGTGCGCCTGCACCACCGGCACCAACACCAGTTGCGCCAGACGTTCGCCGACGGTCATGGTGAAATCGCTTTGGCCACGGTTCCAGCAGGACACCATCAGCGGGCCCTGGTAGTCGGAGTCGATCAGGCCGACAAGGTTGCCCAGTACGATGCCGTGTTTATGGCCCATGCCCGAGCGCGGCAGGATCAGCGCGGCGAGGTTCGGGTCGCCGATGTAAACCGACAGTCCAGTGGGGATCAGCACGGTTTCACCCGGCTTGATCACGGTGTCCCGATCCAGCATGGCGCGCAGGTCGAGGCCGGCGGAGCCTGGGGTGGCGTATTGCGGCAGCGGGAAGTCGGTGCCGATGCGTGGGTCGAGGATCTTGGCTTGCAAAGCGTGCATGTGAATTAAACCTGGTTCAGACGTTCGGCGATAAAAGTGACCAGTTGGCGGGCGATCTTGCCCTTGCTGGTCTGGGCGAAAACCGTGGCGTGCAGCTCACGGTCAATGACGCTGCAGGCGTTTTCTTCGCTGTTGAAACCGATGCTCGGGTTGGCGACGTCGTTGGCGACGATCAAATCGAGATTCTTGTCCTTCAGCTTGCGTGCAGCGTAGTCGAGCAGGTGTTCGGTCTCGGCGGCGAAGCCGACACTGAACGGACGGTCGGGACGGGTCGCGATACTGGCGAGGATGTCCGGGTTGCGCACCATTTGCAGGACGAAACCGTCACCGCTCGCAGGGTCTTTCTTGAGCTTTTGCGGGGCAACGACTTCCGGGCGGTAATCCGCAACCGCTGCCGAAGCAATGAATACGTCGCACGGAATCGCCGACTCGCAGGCGGCGAGCATGTCGCGGGCGCTGACCACGTCGATGCGCGTGACGCGATCGGGAGTTGGCAGGTGCACCGGGCCGCTGATCAGAGTGACGCGGGCGCCGGCTTCCACTGCGGCTTCGGCGAGGGCAAAGCCCATTTTCCCGGAGCTGTGGTTGGTGATGTAGCGCACCGGGTCGATGTTTTCCTGGGTCGGGCCGGCGGTAATCACCACATGCTTGCCGGTCAGTGCCTGACGCTGGAAGCAGTCGGCGGCGAGCAGCGCCAGCTCGGTGGCTTCCATCATGCGGCCCATGCCGACGTCGCCACAGGCCTGGCTGCCGGACGCCGGGCCGAAGGTCTTCAGGCCACGGCTTTCGAGCAGTTGCAGGTTGGCCTGGGTGGCCGGATCGCGCCACATCGCTTGATTCATTGCCGGTGCGACGGCAACGATGGCGTCGGTGGCCAGCACCAGCGTGGTCAGCAGATCGTTGGCGATGCCTTGCGCCAGACGGGCGATCAGGTCGGCGGTGGCCGGGGCGATCAGTACCAGATCGGCCCATTTTGCCAGTTCGATATGGCCCATCGCGGCTTCGGCGGCCGGGTCGAGCAAGTCGAGGTGCACCGGGTGGCCGGACAGGGCCTGCATGGTCAGCGGGGTGATGAACTCGGCGCCGCCATGGGTCATGACCACGCGCACTTCGGCACCCTGGTCGATCAGGCGGCGAACCAGATCGGCGCTCTTGTAGGCCGCAATGCCGCCGCCGACGCCCAGAACGATGCGTTTCCGATACAGCCGCTGCATAGGTCTGCCTTTCATTTCGTTGATGACTGCGCGGCGACGCCCCTCCCCAGGGTTGAATCGCGCGCAAAAAAGATGGGCTACGATATCACAGCGACCGCTACGGAACAGCGGCGCCCACAGACAGGGAGTGTGTATGAGTATTCGCGATTGGCCGGCGGCGGAGCGGCCGCGGGAAAGGTTGTTGGAGCATGGGGCAGGGAGCCTCTCGGACGCCGAGTTGCTGGCGATTTTTCTGCGCACCGGGGTACCCGGAACCAGCGCTGTGGACCTGGCGCGACATCTGCTGAAGCAATTCGGCAGCCTGCGTTTACTGCTTGAGGCCGATCAGGACGCATTCAGTAAACAAATGGGGCTCGGGCCGGCGAAGTATGCGCAACTGCAAGCCGCACAGGAAATGAGCAAGCGCCATCTGGCCGAACGGTCACGGCAGAAACCGGCACTGGAGAACCCGCAAGTCGTGCGTGATTATCTGAAAGCGATGCTGCGGCACGAACCGCACGAAGTGTTTGGCTGCCTGTTTCTCGATTCCAAGCACCAAGTGCTGAATTTCGAGGCGCTGTTTCGCGGCTCGATCGACAACACCAGCGTGCATCCCCGGGAAGTGGTGAAGCGCGCACTGGCCAATAACGCGGCGGCGGTGATCCTGTGTCACAACCATCCCTCCGGCAATACCGACCCCAGTCAGGCGGATCGGCTGCTGACCAAGCGGCTGCAAAAGACCCTGGAGCTGATCGACGTGCGCGTACTGGATCACTTCATCGTCGGCGATGGCGAGCCGCTGTCGATGGCGGAGTGTGGCTGGATGTAAAAGGCAGCGGCAAGTATGCAGCTACAAGCGGCAAGCTAGAGCCGTGCGCGTTCGGCTCTAGCTTGGGGCTTGCCGCTTAGGGCTTGAGGCTGATTCTGGAGTAGTCCTGGCGGCCGAACGGGCTGACGGAGTAACCCTGCACGTCTTTACGCGTCAGCGCATACGCCGTCGGGTGCGCCAGCGGTAGCCACAATGCCTGTTGCTGAATCTGCGCCTGCGCCTGTTCATATAGTTTGGTGCGCACGCCTTGTTCGCTGGTGGTCTTGCCCGCGCTGATCAGCTTGTCCAGATCGGCATTGCAGTAGCGGGCGAAATTGGTGCCGGATTTGACCGCCGCGCAGGAAAACTGTGGCGTGAGGAAGTTGTCCGGGTCGCCATTGTCGCCAGCCCAGCCCATGAACAGCAGATCGTGCTCGCCAGCCTTGGCGCGGCGAATCAGCTCGCCCCATTCGATCACGCGGATCTCCGCCTGAATGCCGATTTCAGCCAGGTCCGACTGCAACATCTGCGCGCCCAGACTTGGGTTCGGGTTGAGCAGGCTGCCTGACGGCCGCGTCCAGATTGTGGTCTGGAAACCGTCCTTCAGCCCGGCCTTGGCCAGCAGCGCCTTGGCCTTCGCCACGTCGTGCGGGTAGCCCGGCAGGCTCTTCGCGTAGCTCCAGGTATTCGGCGGATACGGGCCATTGGCCGCTTCGGCGGTGTCTTCGAACACAGCCTTGATGTAATTGGCCTTGTCGAAGGCCAGGTTGATGGCCTGGCGCACTTCCGGCTTGTCCAGCGGTGGATGCTGGCTGTTGATGCCGACGAAAGCGGTCATGAACGCGTCAGTCTTTTCGACTTTCAGTGTCGGCTCTTTCAGCGCTGCCTGTACGTCGAGAGGTTTCGGCGACAGGGCGATCTGGCATTCATTACGCCGCAGCTTTTGCAGGCGCACGTTGGCGTCCGGGGTGATGGCGAAGATCAGTGGGTCGACCGCAGGTTTGCCACGGAAGTAGTCGGGGTTGGCCTTGTAGCGGATCGCCGCGTCTTTCTGGAAGCGATTGAAGATGAACGGGCCGGTGCCGATCGGCTGGCTGTTGAGCTTGTCGGTCGCGCCGGCCCTCATCAACTTGTCGGCGTACTCGGCTGAGTAAATCGAGGCGAAACCCATGCTCAGGGTGGCGAGGAAGGTCGAATCCGGGTGATCAAGGGTGAAGCGTACGGTCAGCGGATCGAGTGCATCGATTTTCTTGATCAGCGCTGGCAATTGCATTGACTGCGCGTGGGGGAAGCCGCTCTGCGCGACTTTGTGCCACGGGTTGGCCGGGTCGAGCATGCGATCGAAGCTGAACTTGACGTCTTCGGCGGTCAGCTCACGGCTCGGTTTGAAATAGTCGGTGGTGTGAAACTTCACCTGCGGATGCAGCTTGAATACATACGTCAGCCCATCAGTGCTGACTTCCCAGCTGTCGGCCAGGCTCGGGATGACCTTGCCGCTGGCGGTGTCGAAATCGACCAGACGATTCATCAGCACGTCTGCCGAGGCGTTGGTGGTGGTCAGCGAGTTGTACTGCACCACATCGAACCCTTCGGGGCTGGCCTCGGTACACACGCTCAGCGCGGCGGCCTGGGCCAAAGGGCTTAGCAACAGCGGGGCAAGCAACAGGGGTAGGGCAGCGAGGCGCATGGTCGGTTTCCTTTACAGATCGAAGGCCCATCTGCAAGTGCAGTCTGGAAAAGTCCTACCCTAGAGGTCTGAATTGCAAATGACTATCCCCTTTTTGTATTTTCCGCGCGCCGCGACGACACTGTTTCAGGTGGCGGTGCGCAGGAAAACGTCTGAAATGTCGTTGCAGGGGATTTTCTACGACGAGTGGTAAAAATCGCCGTCAGCCTTTATCCAAGGGATCCGCAGGCTAAAAAAACGCCTTTTTGCCGATTGATTGCACACCGATTGTTGTTGCACCCCGGTCTTTCTGGTATAAAGCAGCGCTCTTTTCTAGGGGCCCGGTTCCTTCACTGTAGGTGTAGCCGGTAAGACCTCTAAAGAAACGCGGCGCCTGGCGCCAAATGACTGAGAGATTAAGCGGCCAACCCATGCCGGGTTGGGCATGTGGTTTTAGAGGGCTGAGGCATGTCGAGAGTATGTCAAGTTACCGGTAAGGGTCCGGTGACTGGGAATAACATTTCCCACGCAAACAACAAAACCCGTCGTCGTTTCCTGCCGAACCTGCAGCATCACCGCTTCTGGGTTGAAGAAGAGAAACGTTTTGTGCGTCTGCGCGTATCTGCCAAAGGGATGCGTATCATCGACAAGCGTGGCATCACTGTCGTGCTCGCCGAACTTCGCCGCGATGGCAAGATTTAAGGGAGCTAATCATGCGTGAATTGATTCGTTTGATCTCGAGCGCCGGTACTGGTCACTTCTACACTACCGACAAGAACAAGCGTACTACCCCGGACAAAATCGAGATCAAGAAATATGATCCGGTTGTTCGCAAGCACGTGATCTACAAGGAAGGCAAAATCAAGTAATTGATTTTTCCCGACTTACAAAAAAGGCCCATATCTCACGATACGGGCCTTTTTTGTTGTCCGGCGTTTGGACCGTGTCTGCGGGTTCAACCGCAAGCCAGATGAGTGATTTTCAAATCCGGATCGGTCTGGATGCGCAAGCGGTTGTTCTGATGCTGGCGATCAAGCGAGTTGACCACTGCAGTGGTGGCGCGCGCCTGCTTGCGAACCTGTTCTTTGACGGCGAGCGTCAGAAAACGGCCAATAAATTCCTGCGTCCAGCGTGTGTCGCAACGCTGAGGTGGCGGGTCGGCCTGGGCTGATGTTTGAATGGCGAGCATCAGCACGCCGGCCAGGATACTGATTTTCAGAAACTGGATCATTGGGTATCGCTTCCTTGTGATTGATGCTTCGAGCCTCTTTTCGAGGCCGGTTGCAGCATCCGGCACAATCCACGATGACGTGCAGTAATTATCTATATCGCTCAGGAAGAGGGACGGCAAAAGGCCGGTCTCTAGCGAGCCGGGCCTTTTACTTTGAGACGTACAGTGATCAGCCGCAGATGAGCTCAAGAATTTCATCGCGTTCGTTGACCAGCACCCTGACGCGATTGGGTTTAGGCAACAGATTGAACAGATCTTCGGGGCGCTCCAGGCGATGTTTGTCCACGCCGGCCGCTTCACGGATGGCACTCAGCGTTTCAGCTGTGGCGACTTTGCCGACAGCAAACGCTGCGGCGTCGATATTGCAGTAGTCAGACATGATGCTTCCTTGCTTGCGATTTGAGTCCGGGCGCACGCCCGCTGGCGCCGCCGTCGCAAAGTCTTCCTCAAAGGTATTGCGCCTGTCTGGTTGGTGTCGTCACCGACTGTGTCGGATCAAGCCTTCTGTTCGAAGATCACATAGATCTTGCGGCAGGCCTCCAGCACTTCCCACGTCCCGCGAAACCCCGCTGGAATCACAAAGCGATCGCCGACACGCAAGGTCTTGGCATTTCCGTCGCTGTCTCGCAGCACCGAAACGCCCTGCAGAATCTCGCAATACTCATGCTCGGTGTAATTCACCGTCCACTGGCCCACCGCACCTTCCCAAACGCCCGCGCCCATCTGGCCACAGGGACTTTCGTATTGATGGAACACGGCTTGTTCAGGATCGCCCTTGAGCACTTTGGCCGGGTCCGGGCGATAGCGTTCGGCTTCGCTGCCGGTCAGGCTGATGTCGACGACGTTCTCGATGTTCATTGTTGTTTTCTCCGGTGATGACGGCGCGTGGACTGGAATGGGCGAAAGTCTATGTTTATTAAATTGAACACTGCAAGGCCGTATGGCCGGCTTATGTCAAATATATTGAAACAAACCCGGTCGCTGGTTTAGGGTGGCGGGTGCCTTGGGCCGACATGCAGGCTGGCCGGGCAGTATTCTTGATGAACGCCGCAGTGCTTGTGGCGTTCGTATTCAATAAGAGGAGGACACCCGAATGACCACCCTGACTCGTGCCGACTGGGAACAACGCGCCCGCGACCTGAAGATCGAAGGCCGCGCCTACCTCAATGGCGAATACACCGACGCCGTTTCCGGCGAAACCTTCGAATGCATCAGCCCGGTCGACGGCCGTCTGCTCGGCAAGATCGCCAGCTGTGACGCCGCCGACGCCCAGCGCGCTGTGGAGAATGCCCGCGCCACGTTCAATTCCGGCGTGTGGTCGCGCCTGGCGCCAAGCAAACGCAAAGCCACGATGATCCGTTTTGCCAGCCTGCTCAAGCAGCACGCTGAAGAACTGGCCCTGCTCGAAACTCTCGACATGGGCAAACCGATCAGCGACTCGCTGTACATCGACGTGCCAGGCGCCGCGCAAGCGCTGAGCTGGAGCGGCGAAGCGATCGACAAGATCTACGACGAAGTCGCCGCCACGCCGCACGATCAACTGGGACTGGTGACCCGCGAGCCTGTCGGTGTGGTCGGCGCCATCGTGCCGTGGAACTTCCCGCTGATGATGGCTTGCTGGAAACTCGGCCCGGCGCTGTCGACCGGTAACTCGGTGATCCTCAAGCCGTCGGAAAAATCGCCGCTGACCGCCATCCGCATCGCCGCGCTGGCTGTCGAAGCCGGTATTCCCAAAGGCGTGCTCAACGTACTGCCGGGCTACGGCCACACCGTTGGCAAGGCGCTGGCCCTGCACAACGATGTCGACACGCTGGTGTTCACCGGTTCGACCAAGATCGCCAAGCAACTGATGATCTACTCCGGTGAATCGAACATGAAGCGCGTCTGGCTGGAAGCCGGCGGCAAGAGCCCGAACATCGTGTTCGCCGACGCACCGGATCTGCAAGCCGCTGCCGAATCCGCTGCCAGCGCCATCGCCTTCAACCAGGGCGAAGTGTGCACCGCCGGTTCGCGTCTGCTGGTCGAGCGTTCGATCAAGGACAAATTCCTGCCGATGGTGATCGAGGCGCTGAAAGCCTGGAAGCCGGGCAATCCGCTGGACCCGGCAACCAACGTTGGCGCGCTGGTCGATACCCAGCAGATGAACACCGTGCTGTCGTATATCGAATCCGGCCACAGCGACGGCGCCAAACTGGTGGCTGGTGGCAAGCGCATCCTCCAGGAAACAGGCGGTACGTATGTCGAGCCGACGATTTTCGACGGCGTGAGCAATGCGATGAAGATTGCTCAAGAAGAAATCTTCGGCCCGGTGCTGTCGGTCATCGCTTTCGACAGCGCTGAAGAAGCCATTCAGATCGCCAACGACACGCCATACGGTCTGGCCGCGGCGGTGTGGACGCAGGACATCTCCAAGGCACACCTGACCGCCAAGGCTCTGCGTGCCGGTAGCGTGTGGGTCAACCAGTATGACGGCGGCGACATGACCGCACCGTTCGGCGGCTTCAAGCAGTCAGGCAACGGCCGCGACAAGTCGCTGCATGCGTTCGACAAGTACACCGAACTGAAAGCGACCTGGATCAAGCTGTAAGCCGTTAACGGCAGCCCGGGCACACCGGGCTGCCTGACGAAACAGAGATCCCCTGTGGGAGCGAGCCTGCTCGCGAAAGCGGTGTATCAGTCAGCGTACATGCTGAATGTGAAACCGATTCGCGAGCAGGCTCGCTCCCACATTGGTTTTGTGCGGTGTCTATGAAAACTATCCACAGGAGCGTGGAACATGCGGTGGGCGACGTATTTCGCCGTGTTGGCGTCTGTCTTGAGTGTCGGCCTGGCCCTGGGCGTGAGCATGCCGTTGGTGTCGCTGCGTCTTGAAGGGTGGGGCTACGGCGCTTTCGCCATCGGCGTGATGGCGGCGATGCCGGCGATCGGCGTGTTGTTGGGGGCGAAGGTTTCCAGCCATCTCGCCGCGTATTTCGGCACGGCGAATCTGATGCGCTTGTGCCTGTGGGCCGGAGCCTTGTCGATCGGCCTGCTGGCGTTGCTGCCGAGTTATCCTGTCTGGCTGCTGCTGCGCCTGCTGATCGGGGTGATTCTGACCATCGTGTTCATCCTCGGCGAAAGCTGGATCAATCAACTGGTGGTCGAGCAGTGGCGCGGGCGCCTGGTCGCGTTGTATGGCAGCAGTTATGCGCTGAGCCAACTGTCGGGGCCGTTGCTGTTGGGTGCGCTCGGCACCGAGCATGACTATGGTTTCTGGGTCGGTGTTGGCTTGCTGAGCGTATCGCCGTTGTTGTTGCTCGGGCGCAGTGGGGCGCCCAGCAGTGAAGCGAGCAGCGTGACCTTCGTCGACCTGTGGGGCTTCGCCCGCGAGCTGCCGGCGATCGCCTGGGCGGTGTCGTTGTTCGCCGCGTTCGAGGCAATGATCCTGACGTTGCTGCCGGTGTATTGCCTGCAACAGGGTTTCACTGCGGAAATTGCCTTGGCCATGGTCAGCACCGTGGTAGTCGGCGATGCGCTGTTGCAATTGCCGATTGGCGCCTTGGCCGATTATCTGTCGCGGCGCACATTGTTCGCCGGCTGTGCTGTGGTGTTGATGCTCTCGAGTCTGGCGATTCCGCTGCTGCTCGACACGCTGCTGATCTGGCCGTTGTGGGTACTGTTCGGTGCCAGTGCTGGCGGGCTGTTCACGTTGTCACTGATTCTGATCGGCGAGCGTTATCGCGACGATGCGCTGGTGCGCGCCAACGCGCACATCGCGCAGCTTTGGGGGATCGGTTGCCTTGTCGGGCCGCTGGCCGCGGGGGCGGGCAGTCAGTGGATCAATGGGCATGCGTTGCCGCTGTTGATGGCGGCGGGGGCGTTTGGTCTGGTGTTGTTGCTGTTGCGCCAAGGCGCGTTTGGCACAACGGCAGAAGCTGCCTGAGCACATCCCTTGTGGGAGCCGGGATCAAAGCATGCGCTCAAGGCCCACGCTGGTGCTGAACCACGAATTGAAGCGCCGCCACCAACTTCCCGGTTCCTTGGTCAGCGTGTGCATCTGGCCGTTGTCCTCGGTGACCCAGACGACCTTGCCGTTTTCCAGTTTCGCCTGGTAACTCAGGTTCGGCGCCATGCCTTGCAGCGCCAGTACGCGCACATGCTCGGCCAGTTCCGGGCTGTCGACCAGTACGCCGACTTCGGTGTTCCATAGCACTGAGCGCGGGTCGAAGTTGAACGAGCCGATAAACGATTTGCGTCGATCAAAGATCATCGCCTTGCTGTGCAGGCTGGAATCCGAGCCGCGATACGACTTGCTGTAGAACAGCCGCGGGCCACTGCCGTAGTTATCCCCGGGCTGGCGCCGCAGTTCATACAGTTTCACGCCGTGCTCCAGCAAGGCTTTGCGATACGGCGCATAGCCGCCATGCACTGCCGGGACATCGGTAGCCTCCAGCGAATTGGTCAGCAGATTCACCGAAACCCCGGCGTCGGCGCGTCCGGTCAGGTAGACCAGCCCCGGTTGACCCGGCACGAAATACGCCGAAATCATGATCAGCTCTTTGCTCACTCCGGTCAGTTCCGGCGCCAGCTGCGTGGTCAGCAGCAGGTGCGGATCAGGCTCGCCCTTGGACAGCACCTTGCTCGGTGCATCCCACAACGCCTGATTCCACGCCCAGATCAGCTCTTTGCGCCAGATGTCCATGCGCGGGTCGGTCTTGAACTTCATCAGCTGTTGATACAGCGCGTGATTCTGTTTGCGCGTTTCTTCCAGCGATTCTTCCAGGCGTGTGCGGGTGTTCTGCAGGTCCGCGGCGCTGGGTCTGGCGGAGAGAAATTCCTCGATCGGTTTGCTCAGCGCGCTGTTCCAGTACTGATCGAAGCTGTGTCCGAGCTGCTCGGCAACCGGTCCGATGCTGAGCATGTCGATGTCAGTAAAATTCAGGTTGGGTTCGGCATCGAAATACTCATCGCCCAAGTTGCGCCCGCCGACAATGGCCGCGCTGTTGTCCGCCAGCCATAACTTGTTGTGCATGCGCCGGTGTTGCACGGACAGGTTGAACAGCCGTCCCGCCGCACGCGTGACGCCGGTGCTGCGGCCCAGATGCAAAGGATTGAACAAGCGAATCTGGATCTGCGGATGGGCCGCCAGCGTGGCGATGATCTGATCGAGCCCGTCGCTGGTGGTGTCGTCGAGCAGAATGCGCACGCGCACGCCCCGGTCGGCGGCCTTGAGCACTTCCTCCACCAGCATGCGTGTGCTGATGCCGTCGTGGACGATGTAGTACTGCAAGTCGAGGCTGGTCTGGGCGTTGCGAATCAGCTCGGCGCGGGCGGTAAACGCTTCACCGCTGTCAGACAACAGGCGAAACCCCGATTGCCCCTGGTAGGGCGCGGCCTGAGCCTGAATCGAACGGCCGAAAGCCGAGTCCGCCGCCGGTAAGGCCTGGCTCGGCTCGCGCGGCACATCGAGCGTGGCACAGCCATTCAAGAGCAAAGCGAGTAGCGCTGCAGCGATCAGTTTCTGTCCTGGAATCACGTGGCGGTCTCGGGTCGTGACGGAGGGTGAAGTATGGCATGGGCATCGCTGCCTTGAATTCCGATCAGTGGGCGCTGCAAGGCAGCAGCGCGCAATGTTTTGTCATCAAGAAGTAGGAAATAGTTTCTCAGCATCAATCGCCTATGAGTCAGGTCGATTTTTCCCCATTCAAGCGAAGGTTTTTCCTACAGATTTGTCCTCCAAAAGCCGCAATTATCCGCCTGCTTACTTACGTGAGAAGTCAGTAGGAAGCTTTTTGTTAATGACATGGAAGATACGGCTTATGAAAAACAACCACCGGCTCGTCGTTCTCGCTGCCGCCTTGCTACCCTCGCTGGCTATGGCGGAGAGCGTTGACCTGAACGTCATCGGCACCATTATCCCGACCTCTTGCATCCCAGCCTTTGCCGGGGGCGGCACGGTAGACCTGCGCAAGATTTCCGCGGCCACGCTTAACCCAACCACGCAAACTCTGCTGCCGGAGCGGGACATCTCGCTGCACATCAATTGCGACGCTCCAGCCCCGGTCGAAGTGTCGGTTCGCGATAACCGTGCAGCGACCAAATTGCCGGGTATCAGCGATGGCACCGGTCAAACCGATCCGGTGCTGTTCTTCGGGCTTGGCGCAATCAATGGCACCCGGATTGGCGGATTCGCTTTACGTCATGGCACGCCGGAGACCGACGGAACAGGGCGCGCACTGCTGACCCGCACTCTCGCAGCGCCAGCGTGGCGTGTACCTGCCAGTTCGCTGGTGAGCAATGCCCCTGCGCTGTATTCCTGGGGTATCAATGCCGCAACGGGGCCTGTTGCCGCTCGGCATCACGGCTTCCCGATGAGCTTGCTGCCAATCATTGGCGCGAGTAACAACTTGCCGATCGCCAACGAGATCCCGCTCGACGGCTCGGTGACCTTCGACATGTTCTACCTCTGACCGCCGAGCCCGGCGGCCACCAGGGCGCCGGGCTTTTCCTTCCGACAGGAACACGCCGGCAGCGCCGGAACCGTGGCCTGGAATTTTCCGGTATTTACCGATGCCCCTTTCATTCCAACCTGCTTTGATGCAGGTCTCCCTGTGGTTGTTCGCCGGTCTGTCGATGTCGCTTGCGCAAGGCGCCGGCATGGTTCCGCAAACGCCGGTACTGGTCGTCGAGCAGAGCCTCGGCGAAGCCGTCATGAACGTCCGCAACACCGATGCTCATCCGGCACTTCTGTACACCACCGTCGAAAACACTGAATCGGACGATGAGGTCCTTCTGGTTTTCACTCCCCCTGTTGCACGTGTCGAGGCTGGCCAGGTTCAGCAGGTACGGTTCCTTCTGCAGAGCGCTCAGCCCTTGCAGACCGAACGTTTGAAACGGGTGATTTTCGAAGGCATCAACCCGGTTGCAGCCGCAGGTGGGGCGCGTGTCAGCCTCGGCGTGCGGCAAAACCTGCCGGTGATCCTGCGTCCGGCCGGATTGCCCGTCGAGCTTGAACCGTGGAAACGCCTCGTCTGGACCGTCACGCAGGATGGCTTGCACGTTCACAATCCCAGTCCCTACGTGGTTCGACTCGGCAAAGCGGTTACACCGTTGCCCGGCTCAAGCCCGGTCGAACTGCCGCGCACCTATATTCTGCCGGGCGAGAGACTGCAACTCGATTTGCCTCTGAGTTCGTTGGCACAGGTGTCGTCGGTGCGGATATTCCCGGCGACCACTTACGGTTTTGCTGTCGACGATCATATTGCCCCGGTGACACGTTGAACTGGATGTGCATCGCCGGATCATTGCTGGCGCTGGGTGGTTGCGGGTGGCGCGTGGCGATGGCGGCAGAACCGGTGACGTTCGACGTTGAAGTGCTCAGGGATCGCGGAGTCGATCCGGCCCTGGCGGAGTATTTTCGTGATGCTGCGCGTTTTACTCAGGGTGTGCATGCCGTCGTGCTTGAAGTCAACGGACAGCCAAAGGGCCGTGTGCAAATGACGTTTAACGATGTGGGCGAGTTGTGTCTGGGGAAGCAATGGTTAACGGCTGCCGGAGTGCGTCTGCCCGCGTCTGCGCCGCTGGCATCCGGGTCGTGTGTGACTGCCGCACAGGGTTTCCCCGCAGCCGTCGTGCAGTTGAACCCCGGCAGTCAGCAGGTCCGGTTACTGGTGCCTACCGATACGCTCGCTGAGCCCGAGCTGTCGCAGCGCAGCTTTGCCAATGGCGGCGTGGCCGGTGTGTTGAATTACGATTTGCTGATGGCCGGAAGTCAATTCGACGGGCAGACCAGCAACTATCGCAGCCTGAGTTCGGAAGCGGGCTTGAATGCCGGCGACTGGGTGCTACGCAGTCGCCAGTCATTCACGGCATTGCCCGACAGCTCACGGTTCGAGCACCTCTATGCCTATGCGATGCACACGCTGGAAGATCACGAGGCCAGCCTTCAGATCGGTCAGCTCAACCTGGCATCGTCGCTGTTTGCCGGTGAGTCGTTCACGGGCGTACAGGTTTTTCCTGAAGCAGCCTTCGCCCGACTCGATGCCGCCCGCAACGGGGCCCGTGGCCAAGTGGACGGGGTTGCTTACTCACCGTCCCGTATCGAGGTCCGCCAGAACGGCGTGGTGATCTATACGACGATGGTGCCAGGCGGGCCTTTTACCTTGCGCGCGCTCCCGTTGTTGAGCAATCAGCTCGATCTGGAGGTAGCGGTACATGAGCAGGATGGTCAGGTGCGACGTTTTCGGGTGCCGGCGGGGAGTCTGCAAGCGGCGCAGTCTGACGCCCCCGAGGGTTTCAATCTGGCGCTGGGCCGGGTCCGCCGTCTGTCAGCGGATAACCGTGAGGCGCCGACATTCGCGGCGTTCAGCAAAGACTGGGAAATGCGCCGAGGCCTGCGTGCAACCGCTGGTGCGCTCGCGGGCGACGCTTACCTTTCCGCCGGTTGGGGGCTGCAACAACAGTGGTCGGGGCCGATCACGCTGGGGCTGCGCCAAGTGGTGTCGGAACAGCGCGCGGCGGGTCTTGCTGGTGATCAATTGCAGCTGACGTTCAGCGCGCCTTTGGCGGCCAATCTCTCGGCAAGTCTGGTCGCAGTGCGCCAGAGCCGGGACTTTCGCACCTTGTCAGATACCGGCTGGAATCAGCGGCGGCATCAGGTCGAGTCGCGCAAACGCGATCACTGGGTGTTTTCGCTCAATGGCGCCACCGATGACT
This sequence comes from Pseudomonas sp. Z003-0.4C(8344-21), assembly GCF_900104975.1. Classification (NCBI taxonomy): domain Bacteria; kingdom Pseudomonadati; phylum Pseudomonadota; class Gammaproteobacteria; order Pseudomonadales; family Pseudomonadaceae; genus Pseudomonas; species Pseudomonas sp. Z003-0.4C(8344-21). The sequence continues at coordinate 462,575 of NZ_LT629756.1, forward strand.
GGGGGGCCTTTGGCGCAAGCTGGTCGCGTTATTCGAGTATGGGCGAAGCACCGGTGTCGCAGTTGGGGTTGTCATGGTCACTGACGCTGCCGCAGCGCGTCAGCTTGTCGCTGAGCGTGGAACGAGGCGTCGGTGGTGACGAGGAATATCGTCAGGGCCGCGCGGCTTACCTGACCGTGGGCGTTCCGCTGGGCGGGCAAGGCCGGTTGCGCGGGTACGTGCGCAGTGACGAGCGCTCAGGCACGCGCCAAGGGCTGGCCGTGAGCGCTGCGGTCAGCGAAACCCTGGCCTACACCGTCAATGCCGAACACCGCGATAACGCATCGGCTGCGGTGGCTGGCCGGATCAATGCCTTGCCACGCTATACCAGCCTGGATGTGGGGCTCGGGCAGCGCGCCGGTGCGACGGAATACGATCTGGGCTTGCGCGGCGGCGTGTTGCTGCACCGCGATGGCGTCACGCTGTCACCCTATGCGCTACGTGACACGGTGGGGGTGTTGAAGGCGGGTGAGCGTTCCGGAGTGCGGCTGCAAACGCCCCAAGGCCCCGTCTGGACGGATGGCGCGGGGCGCGCAGTGGCGGCGAACCTGCCAGCCTATTCTTTGGCACGGCTTGAAGTCGATCCACTGGGGCTGCCGCGTAATGTCGAAGTTCTCAACGGGGTGCAGGAGGTGACCGCCGGCCGGGGTTCGGTGCAGCACCTGGACTTTTCCCTGGTTACCGTCCGGCGTCTGTTGCTCAAGGCGCGGTCGCAGGATCGCCAATGGTTGCCCAGAGGCTTGAGCGTACTGGATGCGCAGGGTGAGTACCTGACGTCCGTGATGGACGCCGGGGCGATTTTTTTGCCGGATATCCAACCAGGGCAGGTGTTGCGCGTGAAGTTATCCGACAGCAGCCACTGCGTTTTGCATTTCCCCCTGAGTGAATCGCCCGGTGAGGCTACGCAAATTGAAACCGTTGAGGCGATCTGTCGCCCTTCAAATCTGTCCTGACCGAGTGCCTGCCATGAAGCCCCGGATTATTGCCGTACTTGCGGCCTGTCTCGCCTGTGCCTCGGCATCGGCGAACGATACGTGTGAGGTGGATCTATCGCCGGCGACCGTGGATTACGGCGCAATCACCCGCTCCGAACTCTTGCGTTCTGCTTCAGTGCAGGGCGCGGGATTTGGCCTGCGCAACGTGCATTTGCGTGTTCATTGCCCGCAAGCTCGCCCGATCAAGTGGTCGTTTGTCGCGCCGGCGGCAGACTCTCGGCGCTATCGCTGGGAGGCTGGCACGTTGCAAGTGCGCATCGTCGCGGCACGCCTCGATGGTGTGGCGGTGCAGTGGCGTCTGGAAAGCGGGCGGCCCCTTGAAGCGAACCTGTTATCGCCGGGCGCACGTGTCGTGCCCTGGAATGGCGCGGCTGTGGCGCAGGGACGTTATTTGCAAGTGGAGTTCGAGATCGATGCCCAGGTGGAAGATGCCTCAAGCCGGGTTGCCGACCTGAGGCGTTTCGAGGGCAACGGAGCGTTTCAGATCGATTAGTCCGACTCGGTCAGCAGTTTGATCGCTGTCGCCCCGACCCTGCGCACCGCTTCTTCGATCTGTGCCGTTGGTTTGGCAGCGTAGTTCATCCGCAGGCAATTACGGTATTTGCCTGAGGCGGAAAAGATGCTGCCGACGGCAATCTGTACGCCCTGATCGTGCAGCGCGCGATTCAGTTTCAGCGTGTCGAAGCCTTCCGGCAACTCGACCCAGAGCATGAAGCTGCCCTGCGGGCGGCTGGCGCGGGTGCCGACGGGAAAATAGCGCGTGACCCAGTCGATCATCGCATCGCGATTGCGCTGGTACTGCATGCGCATGCGCCGCAAGTGCGGCTCGAAGTGGCCGGCCTTGAGAAATTCGGCGATGGCAATCTGCGGTTGCGGCGCGGTCGAGCCGGTGCTGATGTATTTCATGTGCAGCACCCGCTCCAGATAGCGGCCGGGTGCGACCCAACCAATGCGCAGCCCCGGCGCCAGGGTCTTGGAAAACGAACTGCACAGCAATACACGGCCGTCCTCGTCGAAGGATTTGATCGTGCGCGGACGCGGGTAGGAATACGCCAGCTCGCCATACACATCGTCTTCGATGATTGCCACGTCAAAGCGTTGCGCCAGCGTCAGCAGCGCACGCTTGCGCGATTCGGGCATGACGTAGCCGAGCGGGTTATTGCAGTTGGGCGTCAGTTGAATGGCTTTGATCGGCCACTGCTCGAGTGCCAGTTCCAGCGCGTCGAGGCTGATACCGGTGAGCGGGTCGGTGGGAATCTCCAGGGCTTTCATGCCCAAACCTTTAAGCGTTTGCATGGCGCCGTGAAAGCTCGGCGAATCCACCGCGACGATGTCGCCCGGTTCGCAGATCGCATGGATGCTCGTGGACAGCGCCTCGTGGCAACCGGTGGTGATCACCAGATCGCCGGCGCTCAACTGGCAGCCGGAGTCGAGCATCAGCCGCGCAATCTGCTCACGCAGTTCGAGGTTGCCGTGGATGTTGTCGTAATACAGACCGGGCATGTCCTGTCGGCGGCTGATCCGCGCCAGACCGCGCAGCAGCGGTTTCATCGTTGGTGAGCCAACGTCGGGCATGCCGCGACCCAATTGCACGACGTCTTTGCGCGGCACCGCGCGGATCAGTTCCAGCACCTGATCCCATTGCGAAATCTCCACCGGCCGTTGCGCCGGGCGGCCCACGGCGGGCAGCTCCGGCAGCTCACGGCCGACCGGGACAAAGTAGCCGGACTTGGGTTTCGGCGTGGCGAGGCCGCTGTCCTCGAGCATGCGATAGGCCTGCTGCACCGTGCTCAGACTCACCCCGTGCTCAACGCTCAAGGCGCGCACCGAGGGCAAGCGGTCGCCGGGCCGATAGAAACCCTGTTCGATGCGGGTGCCGAGCAATTCGGCGAGGTTTACATACAGAGTCATGGCGGCCTCGGTGCAGTTGAGCAAAAACCAGTACAGATGCGGCAAAAATTGATCATTCAGTCGGCAGATCAGCAAATCTGTATGGAGTTAATACAGGTTCTTTGCGTCTGTAATGGTTTTACTCGCCCGCGCATCATGGAATCTCTGGCTACCCAAGTAAACAGGAGCGACAAAAAATGAACGGCTTGAGCGATGTGCGGCTGACGTTACACAGTCAGGAACTGGCGGCAGGGCAGAAGGAGCGGGCGCGCAATGAATTGCGCAATGCACCGTCCGGTCTGAGTCGCTGGGGTCTGTTGTGGCACCGTCTGCACACGCGCAAGGCGTTGCTGACGCTGACGACCGATCAGCTCAAGGACGTCGGCCTGACCCGTGAACAGGCTTTGGAGGAGGGGTTGAAGCCGTTCTGGCGGATCTGAGACCTGTATCGTTCTTGCGGGCCTCATCGCGAGCAGGCTCGCTCCCACATTCGATCGCGTTCCACCTGAATAAACGCGGTCACTGTGGGAGCGAGCCTGCTCGCGAAAGCGACCTTGAAGTCGCTGAGTTGTATCAGACCAACTCTTTCATTCGATGCCACAACATCCCCAACGCCAGCAGCGGCGAACGCAAATGCTTGCCGCCCGGGAAGGTGATGTGCGGCACTTTGGCAAACAGATCAAAACCCCCACCCTGTTGCCCATTGATCGCCTCGGCCAGCAGCTTGCCCGCCAGGTGTGTGGCATTCACGCCGTGCCCGGAATAGGCCTGGGCGTAATAGACATTCGGCTGATCGGCGAGCCGGCCAATCTGCGGCAAGCGGTTGGCGCCGATGCCGATCATCCCGCCCCACTGATAATCGATCTTCACCCCAGCGAGTTGCGGGAACACCTCAAGCATCTTCGGCTGCATATACGCGGCGATGTCTTTCGGATCGCGTCCCGAGTAATGGCAGGCGCCGCCGAACAGCAGGCGTCGATCCGCCGACAGTCGGTAATAATCCAGCGCGACACGCTGGTCGCAGACCGCCATGTTCTGCGGCAGCAGGTCGTGGGCCTGAGCTTCGCTCAACGGCTCGGTGGCGATGATGTAGCTGCCGGCCGGCAGGACTTTGCCGCTGAGTTGCGGGTTCAGATCATTCAGGTAGGCATTGCAGCCCAGCACCAGGGTCTTCGCCCGCACCGACCCTTGCGCCGTGTGGACCTTCACTTCGGCGCCATAATCGATGCGGATTACCGCCGACTGCTCGAACAGTTTCACGCCCATTCGCTGCGCCGCTGCGGCTTCACCGAGCGCGAGATTCAGCGGGTGCAAATGCCCGGAGCCCATATCGATCAAACCGCCGACGTAGCGTTTTGAGCCGACCACCGCGTGCATCTCGTTGGCTTGTAACAGTCGGGTTTCATAGCGGTAGCCAAGACTGCGCAGCTCTTCGGCCTCTTCGGCAAAGCCCTGCAGATCAGCAGGCTTGTTGGCGAGGTCGCAATAACCCCAGGTCAGATCGCAGGCGATCTGGAAACGCTCGACGCGCTGACGAACGATTTCCACCGCTTCCAGTCCCATGAGTTTCATCGCCCGCACGCCGTCGGTGCCGACGACGTTGGCGAATTGATCGAGGCCATGACCCACGCCGCGAATCAGTTGCCCGCCGTTGCGCCCGCTGGCGCCCCAGCCGATCCGGTGCGCCTCCAGCAGGACGACGCTGAAGCCGCGTTCAGCCAGTTCCAGCGCGGTGTTCAACCCGGAAAATCCGCCACCGACCACACAGACGTCGGCCAGCACTTCACCTTGCAGCCGCGGATGGTCTGGCTGCGGCAGGCTGCTGGCGGCGTAGTAAGAGGCGGCGTGGGGTTGGCTCGCGGAAGTGTGGGCGCGGGCGGTCATGGGCGTCATCCTGAGGCGGTGTCGAGAAAATTTGACGGAGCATAAGCCGCACGGCCGAGCACCGGCAACATCGGTCGGCCTACAGTGTCTGGCCCAGGTCTTTTGCGGCACAATTGCCGTCCATTCCCCTCGGGCACTGTTTCGATGAGCTGCAACAGTCAGAAAATCCGCACGTTGCGTCAGCAGATTCCCTCGTTCGAGTGCGTACCCGGCTGCCACGACTGCTGCGGGCCGGTGACCACGTCGCCCGAGGAAATGGCCCGACTGCCGCGCAAGACCCGCGCCGAGCAGGATGCGGCGATGCAAGAACTGAACTGCGTACACCTGGGGCCGAATGGCTGCACGGTGTATGAGGAACGGCCGTTGATCTGCCGGTTGTTTGGCACGACCAAAACGTTGCCTTGCCCGAATGAACGGCGGCCGGTGGAGCTGATTCATCCGCGGGTTGAGAAGCAGATTTTCGAGTACATGGCGGCGAATCGGCAGGTGTTGGTTTGACTCGATAAACCGAGTCGCCTGCATCGCTAGCTGGGCTAGCTCCCACAGAGTTCGCAGGTGTGCACATTATTTGTGTTCACCACGGAACCTGTGGGAGCCAGCCTGCTGGCGATGGCTGCGGCACAAATTTCAGTCAGGAATCGGCAGGCACAGGCTCTCTTTCACTTCTTCCATGACAATGTAGCTCTTCGATTCGCGCACATGCGGCAATTTCAAAAGAATGTCGCCGAGCAGTTTGCGGTACGAGGCCATCTCGGAAATCCGCGCCTTTACCAGATAGTCGAAATCCCCTGACACCAGATGACATTCCAGTACGTGGGGTAATTTCAGCACCGCGCGTCGGAACTCCTCGAAAGTGTCGCCGGATTTGTAGTCGAGGCTGATCTCGACGAACACCAGCAGGCTACCCTTCAAATGCTGCGGATTGAGCCGGGCGTTGTAGCCCATGATGATTCCTTCGCGCTCCAGACGGCGCACGCGCTCGGTGCAGGGCGTGGTGGAGAGGCCGACCTTTTCCCCGAGTTCAGTGAACGAAATGCGCCCGTCCGCCTGCAGGATCCGCAGGATGTTGCGGTCGATCTTGTCCAGCTCGCGCTTGGTCTGGGTGTTGGTCCGCATAGGGGATGCGCCTCCGTGAAAAGGGTTTTTGCCGAGAATTGTCGCCAAATATAGGCGCTTATATAGTGAAAAGCACTGGCATTTCTTTTTTACACTGCGCTCATCATTGCTCTAACAACACAGCTCGGCACAAAGCCGCGATGAGGGATTGAAAATGCGCGTCATGGTCTTGGGTAGCGGCGTCATCGGTACCGCCAGTGCTTACTATCTGGCCCGTGCCGGGTTTGAAGTGGTGGTGGTCGACCGGCAGCCCGCCGCGGCCATGGAGACCAGTTTCGCCAACGCCGGCCAGGTCTCGCCGGGCTACGCCTCGCCGTGGGCCGCGCCGGGCGTACCGCTCAAGGCGATCAAATGGCTGCTGCAACGCCACGCACCGCTGGCAATCAAGGCCACCGCGGACATCGACCAATACCTGTGGATGGCGCAGATGCTGCGCAACTGCACCGCCAGCCGTTATGCGGTGAACAAGGAGCGCATGGTGCGACTGTCCGAGTACAGCCGCGACTGCCTCGACGAATTGCGCGCCGAAACCGGCATTGCCTACGAAGGCCGCAGCCTCGGCACCACGCAGTTGTTCCGCACCCAGGCGCAACTGGATAACGCCGCCAAAGACATTGCCGTGCTGAAAGAGTCCGGCGTGCCGTTCGAAGTCCTTGATCGCGCCGGCATTGCCCGCGTCGAACCGGCGCTGGCCGGCGTCACCGATATTCTTGCCGGCGCCCTGCGCTTGCCGAACGACCAGACCGGCGACTGCCAGATCTTCACCACTCGTCTCGCCGACATGGCGCGCAAGCTGGGTGTGGAATTCCGCTTCGGCCAGGATATTCAGAAGCTCGACTACGCCGGTGATCGCATCAACGGCGTGTGGATCGACGGCAAGCTGGAAACCGCCGATCGCTACGTGCTGGCGCTGGGCAGCTACTCGCCGCAACTGCTCAAGCCGCTGGGCATCAAGGCCCCGGTGTATCCGCTCAAGGGCTACTCGCTGACCGTGCCAATCACCAACCCGGACATGGCGCCGACCTCGACCATCCTCGACGAGACCTACAAGGTTGCAATAACCCGGTTCGACAACCGCATCCGCGTCGGCGGCATGGCCGAGATTGCCGGTTTTGACCTGTCGCTGAACCCGCGTCGGCGCGAAACCCTGGAGATGATCGTCAACGACCTTTATCCTCAGGGCGGTAATCTGGCCGAGGCGAGTTTCTGGACCGGTCTGCGGCCGACCACGCCGGACGGCACGCCGATCGTTGGCGCCACGCCGTTCAAGAATCTGTTCCTCAACACCGGTCACGGCACCCTGGGTTGGACCATGGCGTGTGGTTCCGGGCGTTTGCTGGCCGATCTGATGGCGAAGAAAAAACCGCAGATCAGTGCCGAAGGCCTCGATATTTCCCGTTACGGCAACCAGACCCAGGAGTCCGCAAAACATGTCAATCCAGCGCCAGCTCACCAATGAGCGCATGAGTCAGATCGTCAGCCACAACGGTACGGTGTACCTGGCTGGGCAGGTCGGCGACGACTTCGAAGCCGGGATTGAACAGCAGACCCGCGACGTACTGGCCAATATCGAGCGCCTGCTCGATCTGGCCGGCACCGACGAACAGCATCTGCTCTCGGCGACGATCTACCTGAACGACATCGAGGCGCACTTTGCCGGGATGAACTCGGTGTGGGATCAGTGGCTGCCCAAGGGCGCCGCGCCGGCCCGTGCCACTGTCGAAGCGAAAATGGCCAAGCCGAGCATCCTCGTCGAGATCTCCATCGTCGCTGCGCTGCCGTAAGTCGTAACAAAGATCCCTCTCCCGGCGCTGTTGGCGGTTAACGCCGCCAGTCGGCGCCGGTTTTTCTTCCATGACTGCCTAGAAGTCCGCCGCCATGCGTCCTGCCCGTGCCCTGATCGACCTTCAAGCCCTGCGCCACAATTACCGAATTGCCCGCGAAGTCACCGGCGCCAAAGCGCTCGCGGTGATCAAGGCTGACGCCTACGGCCATGGCGCTGTGCGCTGTGCTCAAGCGCTGGAAGCCGAGGCTGACGGGTTTGCCGTGGCGTGTATCGAAGAGGCGCTCGAGCTGCGCGCTGCCGGTATTCGTGCGCCGGTGCTGCTGCTCGAAGGTTTCTTCGAGGCGGATGAGCTGGCGCTGATCGTCGAGCATGATTTTTGGTGCGTGGTGCATTCGCTGTGGCAGCTCGAAGCCATCGAGCAGGCGGCGCTGAACAAACCAGTCACGGTGTGGTTGAAGCTCGACTCCGGCATGCACCGTGTCGGCCTGCATCCAAAAGATTATCCGGCTGCCTATCAGCGCCTGCTGGCCAGCGGCAAAGTGGCGAAAATCGTGTTGATGAGCCACTTCGCCCGTGCCGATGAGCTGCACGCGCAGAGCAGCAGCGAGCAGGTGGCCGTCTTCGAAGCGGCGCGTCAGGGTCTGGCGGCGGAAGTCAGCTTGCGCAATTCGCCGGCAGTACTGGGTTGGCCGCAGATCCACAGCGACTGGGTACGCCCCGGTATCATGCTCTACGGTGCGACACCGTTCGAAGAAGCCAACGCCGTGGCCGAACGTCTGCAACCGGTGATGACTCTGGAATCGAAAGTCATCAGTGTCCGTGAGCTGCCGGCCGGTGAGCCGATCGGCTACGGCGCGAAATTCATCACCGACAAGCCGATGCGCATCGGCGTGGTCGCCATGGGTTACGCCGACGGCTATCCGCGTCAGGCGCCAACCGGCACACCGGTGCTGGTGGCTGGCCAGCGCAGCCGTCTGTTGGGGCGCGTGTCGATGGACATGCTGTGCATCGACCTCACCGATGTGCCGGAGGCGGGCCTCGGTTCGACCGTCGAACTGTGGGGCAAGAACATCCTCGCCAGCGATGTGGCGACGTGGGCGGATACCATTCCGTACCAGATCTTCTGCAACCTGCGCCGGGTGCCAAGGCTCTATTCCGAGGCCTGACGCCAGCGCGGGGGCCAAGTGTTGTAAATACTGAACGCTGTCGCCATGATAACGCTCAATATTCTTACAACATCAGGAGGCTCCCGCCTTGGACGTCGGTGAACGACTGCAATCGATCCGCAAGCTCAAAGGGCTTTCCCAGCGCGAACTCGCCAAACGCGCGGGCGTCACCAACAGCACCATTTCGATGATCGAAAAGAACAGCGTGAGCCCTTCGATCAGTTCGCTGAGAAAGGTGCTCGGCGGCATTCCCATGTCCATGGTCGAGTTCTTTTCCGAAGAGATCCTGCAAGACCAGCCAACCCAGATCGTCTACAAGGCCAACGAGCTGATCGACATTTCCGACGGCGCCGTGACCATGAAGCTGGTCGGCCGCGCGCACCCGAGCCGCGCCATCGCCTTCCTCAATGAAATCTACCCGCCGGGCGCCGATACCGGCGAAGAAATGCTCACCCACGAGGGCGAGGAAACCGGGATTCTGGTCGAGGGTCGTCTGGAACTGGTGGTCGGCCTGGAAACTTTTATCCTCGAAGCCGGCGACAGCTACTATTTTGAAAGTACCAAGCCGCATCGTTTCCGTAATCCCTTCGATGTGCCTGCGCGACTGATCAGCGCAGCCACACCGGCGAATTTCTAAAGCAAGAGGTGCCAGGCCCTGATGGCCAAGGCTCCCGAACCGTTTGACCGATGCGCAACAAGACCCCTTTAAAAATGGGGTTGTTTCGGTGTGGCGGGCTACCCGCTATACTTGCGCCCGCCTGCGAACCGTGGCCGCAGGCGTGAATAGCCACCATTGAGGGTGAACGCGTGAACCTAATTATGAAAATGCTGGCTGCACCAGCAACCGTACTGGCCCTCTGGGCTGTCAGCGCTCAAGCTGCGACCGGTGACGACATTGCCAAACGCCTCGAGCCGGTTGGCCAGGTGTGTGTTCAGGGCAAGGAATGCAAGGGGATGGAAGTGGTTGCAAGCGCTGGCGGCGGCGGGGGAGCCAAGGCGCCTAAAGACGTGATCGCCAAACACTGCAACGCTTGTCACGGCACCGGTCTGCTGGGCGCGCCGAAAATCGGTGACAAGGCCGCCTGGAAAGAGCGGGCCGATCACCAGGGTGGTCTGGACGGCATCCTCGCCAAAGCGATTACCGGTGTTAATGCGATGCCACCTAAAGGCACCTGCGCTGATTGCACCGATGAGGAACTCAAGGGCGCGATCAAAGAGATGTCCGGTCTGTAATCAGCGGCGCTCTGGACGTAACAAAAACCGTCTTCGGACGGTTTTTTTGTGCTTGTGGTTTTTGCTCTTTCGATTAATTCAAAATCCTGACCCTCACCCCAGCCCTCTCCCGGAGGGAGAGGGGGCCGACGGAGGCGACTTTCGCTGCACATCGACCTGAAAGATCGTGGCGATTATGGATTCAGCACATCATTTTCAAGTCGGTGTATCTCTCCAATATCCCCCATTCAGTCCCCTCTCCCTCCGGGAGAGGGTCAGGGTGAGGGCAACCATCTCGAGGCGGACAAACACTCAAAACCAAACGCTATCCTTTGCAGCAAACTCAAGGCAATCTCGGTCTACCCCTATCAACGGAACGGGCGGGAGGCTTCAGATGGTGCAGTTGTGTTCGATCGAACAGGCAGTGGACGACGTGCTTGCACGCTTGCCGGCGCATGTCCACATGGGCCTGCCGCTGGGGCTGGGCAAACCCAACCACTTCGTCAACGCGCTGTACCGGCGGATCAAAGACCTGCCCGAGCGCCAGCTGACGATTTACACCGCGCTTTGCCTGGGTCGGCCGAGTCTGGGCGAAGGTTTGCAGAAGCGCTTTATAGAGCCCTTTGTCGAACGGGTTTTCGGCGATTACCCCGAGTTCGGTTTTCTCGCTGATCTACAGCGCGACAGCCTGCCCGCCAACATCCGCATTCAACAGTTCTTCATGCAGCCCGGCAGCCTGCTCAACAGCGCCCCGGCACAGCAGGATTACGTCAGCAGCAACTACAGCCATGCCGCCCGCGATATCAACGGCGCCGGCCTGAATCTGGTCGCGCAGTTGCTCGCCAGCAGCAGCGAACACCCGGACCGCCTGAGTCTGAGCTGCAACCCCGACATCACACTCGATCTATTGCCACTGATCGCCAAGCGCCGCGAAGCCGGAGAGACGATTGTGCTGGTCGGCCAGGTTCACACCGATCTGCCGTACATGCCCGGGGATGCCGAAGTCGATATCGACACCTTTGATTTGCTGATCGACGAGAAGGACAGCTGCACGCTGTTCTCAACGCCGAACATGCCCGTCGGTTTCCAGGACCACTTCATCGGTTTACATGCCAGCACGCTGGTGCGCGACGGCGGCACGCTGCAGATCGGCATCGGTTCGATGGGCGACGCACTGACCGCTGCATTGCTCGCCCGTCAGGCCGACAACGCGGGTTATCGGGCGCTGCTCGATGACGTCAATCTGAGCCAGTGGGCGCAACTGATCGAGCGCGAGGGCGGCACCGCGCCGTTCGCCAAAGGCTTGTATGGCTGCAGTGAAATGTTCGTCAACGGCCTGCTGGTTTTGGCGGAGGCGGGGATCATCCGGCGCAAGGTCTACCCGGACGTGCCGACCCAGGAGCAGGCCAATGCCGGCACCCTCGACGAGGCGGCGCAGCCTGACGGCATTTGCGTACACGGCGGCTTCTTCCTCGGCCCGCGCAGTTTCTATGAGCGTTTGCGTGAGTTGCCGCCAAGCAAAATGCTCGAATTCAACATGACCCGCATCAGCTACATCAACGAGCTATACGGGCAGGAAGAGCTCAAGCGTTTGCAACGCCTCGATGCGCGGTTCATCAACACGGTATTCACCATGACCCTGCTCGGCGCCGGGGTGGCTGACCAGTTGCAGGACGGGCGCGTGCTCAGCGGCGTCGGCGGGCAGTACAACTTCGTCGCCCAGGGCCATGCGCTGGATGGGGCGCGATCGATTCTGATCTTGCGCAGCTGGCGCGAATCGGCTGGCGAGGTCAGTTCGAATATCGTCTGGGAATACGGTCATTGCACGATTCCGCGGCATTTACGCGATATCGTCGTCACCGAATACGGTATCGCCGACCTGCGCGGCAAACCCGACGCGGCGGTGATCGAAGCGCTGCTCAATATCAGCGACTCGCGCTTCCAGCCGGGGCTGATCGAACAGGCGCAAAAGGTCGGCAAACTGCCAAAGGACTTCCGCATCGATCCGCGTTTTGCCGACAACACGCCGCAACGCTTGCAGGCGATCGCCGAACGGCATCCGAATCTGTTTCCAGAATATCCGCTGGGCTGTGATTTCACCGCGATCGAGCGGGACCTGCTGCGTGCGCTGAACTGGCTGAAGAGCAAGTTCAAGCTGACCGAGATACTGGAATTGGGCAAAGCTGCGCTGGATGCGCCGGAGGCATCAGCGTTTCCGGAACATCTGGAACGGATGCAGCTCACAAACCCGGAGGGGCTGAAAGAGGACCTTTTCCAACGCCTGCTGCTCACAGGCCTCAAAGCCACCGCGCAATAACTGCGCGCCTCAAAACCAACTGTGGGAGCCAGCCTGCTGGCGATGGCGGCGCATCAGTCACCGAAAGGGTCGACTGACACTGCGCTATCGCGAGCAGGCTCACTCCTACAGGGGATCGCCGGTGTGGCGGGTTATTCGATGAAGGTTACAACGCCGTCCTTCAACGATTTCACGCGGGCCAGCGACTCGACGCGGTAGCCCTGCGAATCCAGCTCGGCGCGGCCGCCCTGGAACGATTTCTCGATGACGATGCCCAGACCGGCCACGGTGGCGCCGGCCTGTTTGATGATCGAGATCAGCGCCTGCGACGCCTTACCGTTGGCCAGGAAGTCGTCGATGATCAGCACGCGGTCGCTGCTGGTCAGGTGGCGCGGGGAAATCGCCACGGTGCTTTCGGTCTTCTTGGTGAACGAGTAGACGGTTGCCGACAGCAGGTTTTCAGTCAGGGTCAGGGACTGCTGCTTGCGGGCAAAGATCACCGGCACGCCGAGGTTCAAGCCGGTCATGATCGCCGGGGCGATGCCCGAAGCTTCGATGGTGACGATCTTGGTGATCCCCGAGTCCTTGAACAGCGTGGCGAATTCGTCGCCGATCAGCTTCATCAGGGCCGGGTCGATCTGGTGGTTCAGGAAGGCGTCGACCTTCAGGACCTGGTCGGAAAGCACAATGCCTTGTTCGCGGATTTTCTGCTGCAATGCTTCCATGAAGCTGTCCTCATTTGGCGCCTGGTGCGCCGAAGGTCTAGTAAAAAGTGGTCAATTCTAGCGCTTTAACATCGCGCGTATATCGGCCAAAGCGTTATTGCCGCGCACGGCTTTGACTTCGGTCGGGGTGTCGTCGTTGCCTTCCCAGGCGAGGTCGTCCGGCGGCAGCTCATCGAGGAAACGGCTCGGTGCACAGTCGATGGTCTCGCCGTACTGCTTGCGCTTGGCGGCGAAAGTAAACGCCAGGGTCTGACGGGCGCGGGTGATACCCACGTAGGCCAGGCGGCGTTCTTCTTCGATGGTGTCGGCTTCGATGCTGGAGCGGTGCGGGAGGATTTCCTCTTCCATGCCCATGATGAACACGTAAGGGAATTCCAGCCCCTTGGAGGCGTGCAATGTCATCATTTGCACGCCTTCGGCGCCGTCCTCTTCTTCCTGCTGACGTTCGAGCATGTCGCGCAGCACCAATTTGCCGATGGCGTCCTCGATGGTCATTTCGCCTTCTTCGTCTTTTTCGAGGGTGTTTTTCAACGCCTCGATCAAGAACCAGACGTTGCTCATGCGGTAGTCGGCTGCCTTGTCGCTGGAGCTGTTGGTGCGCAGCCAGTTCTCGTAGTCGATGTCCATGACCATGCTGCGCAGCGCCGAGATCGGGTCTTCACCGGCGCACTGCTCGCGGACCTTGTCCATGAAGCGCTTGAAGCGCGACAGGCGATCGGTGAAGCGGCTGTCCAGATGCTCGCCGAGGCCGATTTCGTCGGTGGCGGCGTACATCGAGATCTTGCGTTCGGTGGCGTAGTTGCCGAGTTTTTCCAGGGTGGTCGAGCCGATTTCGCGGCGCGGCACATTGATCACTCGCAGAAAGGCGTTGTCGTCATCCGGGTTTACGATCAGGCGGAAGTAGGCCATCAGGTCCTTCACTTCCTGGCGGCCGAAAAAGCTGTTGCCGCCGCTGAGGCGATACGGCACCTGATGGTGCTGCAGCTTCAATTCGATCAGTTTGGCCTGATAGTTACCGCGATAGAGAATCGCGAAATCGCTGTAAGGGCGGTCAGTGCGCAGGTGCAGGCTGAGGATTTCCATGGCCACGCGCTCGGCTTCGGCGTCTTCGTTGCGGCAGCGGATCACGCGGATCTCGTCACCGTGGCCCATTTCACTCCACAGCTGCTTTTCGAATTCGTGCGGGTTGTTCGAGATCAGCACGTTGGCGCAGCGCAGGATGCGACTGGTCGAACGGTAGTTCTGCTCGAGCATCACCACTTTCAGCGACGGGTAGTCGTCCTTGAGCAGCATCAGGTTTTCCGGCCGCGCGCCGCGCCAGGCGTAGATCGACTGGTCGTCGTCGCCGACCACGGTGAACTGGTTGCGCTTGCCGATCAGCATCTTCACCAGCAGGTACTGGCTGGCGTTGGTGTCCTGATATTCATCGACCAGCAGGTAACGCACCTTGTTCTGCCACTTTTCGAGAATGTCGGCGTGTTCTTCGAAGAGTTTCACCGGCAGCAGGATCAGGTCGTCGAAGTCCACCGCGTTGAACGCCTTGAGCGTGCGCTGGTAGTGGGTGTAGACGATGGCGGCGGTCTGCTCCTTGGGGTTGCGCGCGTTTTCCAGCGCCTGCGGCGGCAGGATCAGGTCGTTTTTCCAGGCGCCGATCATGTTCTTGATCTCGTCGACGCCATCGTCGCCTGCATATTCCTTCTGCATGATGTCGGTCATCAGGGCTTTGACGTCGGTCTCGTCGAAGATCGAGAAACCGGGTTTGTAGCCCAGCCGCGCATGCTCTTTGCGGATAATGTTCAGGCCCAGGTTGTGGAAGGTGCAGACCGTCAGGCCGCGGCCTTCGCCGGCACGCAGCAGGCTGCCGACCCGCTCTTTCATCTCGCGCGCGGCCTTGTTGGTAAACGTCATGGCGACGATGTATTGGGCGCGGATGCCGCAGTTCTGGATCAGGTGCGCGATTTTGCGCGTGATCACGCTGGTCTTGCCGGAGCCAGCACCGGCGAGCACCAATAGAGGGCCGCCGACGTAGTTCACGGCTTCTTGCTGCCGGGGATTGAGTCGGGACATACGAAAATTCGGGAGTCGTTGACGAAATGGGCCGGCATTTTAACAGGCTCAGCGAATTGTGCTGCTCTGTCCGACTTGTGACGTACCACGCGATGCGGATTTGCCGGTTTTGTTACTTTCACGCAGGATGCGCGGTGATTTTGCGGCTAATGTTCTCGTTTGTGACCAAAGATAACGTTTTGTCCGACGTTGATGGTCATGCGCATTGGTCAATGTTACACACAACGGCATAATGCCCAGCCCACATCTTTGCAGAGTCTAGGGAGTCAGCTTGTCTACGCCTGTCGAGCCCTTGCGTTTGCTGTTACTGGCCGAAGAGCCAGCGTGGACAGCGTTATTGCGCGAGTGTCTGGCGCCCATGGGGAGCGCGGCGGTGCTGATCAGCGCGCCGAGCTGGGAGTCGGTCAGCAGCCTGTTCGAAGACAACCGCCATGCGGTGTTATTGACCATTCCTGCGTTGCAACCGGCACCGGGCCGTTGCAGCCTGCCGACGGTATTGCTGCTCGATCACGAACCGGCCACGGCGCCGGACGGGGTCAGTGACTGGTTGGCATTCGATGTCCTCGACGCCGGCATGCTGCGCCGTTGCCTGCGCCATGTGCGCGAGCGCGGCGTGCTCGAAAACACGTTGCAGCGCCTGGCCGAACAGGATCCGCTGACCGGTATCGCCAACCGCCAGGGTTTCCAGACCTTGCTGACGGCGCGTCTGGCGGAAAACGACGGCCGTGGCCTGGCCCTTGGGCATCTCGATCTCGACAATTTTCGCCATGCCAACGACGCCCTCGGCCATCAGGCCGGCGACCGGCTGATTCTGCAAGTGGTCGCACGGCTGAAAAGCCAGCTGGAGGCCGGTGATCAACTGGCGCGCCTGGGCAGCGATGAATTCGCCTTGCTGATCGACACCCGCCGTGCGCCGGAGCGGGCCGAGTGGATGGCCGAGCGCATTACCGAAGCGCTGGCCGAACCGTATTGGGTCGATGGCGAGAGCCTGTTGATCGGCTCCAGCCTCGGCATCGCCCACGCCCGCGCGCAGGCCGGTGCCGACCCGCTGATGTGGCACGCGCACATTGCCATGCAGCAAGCCAAAAGCACTCAGGGCTGTACCTTTCATATCTTTAACGAGCGTATCAACCGCAACGCGCGCAGCATGGCCGATCTGGAAAGCGAGCTGCGCCGGGCGCTGCGGCGCGATGAGCTGGAGCTGCATTACCAGCCACGGCTGAATCTTGAGGATGGCCAGATCGTCGGCCTCGAAGCCCTGGTGCGCTGGCGTCATGGCGAACGCGGCCTGTTGCCACCGAGCGAATTCGTGCCGCTGGCCGAGCAGAGCGGTTTGATCGTACCGCTGGGCTACTGGGTGATTTCCCGCGCCCTGCGCGACATGCAGGCGCTGCGCGGGCAAGGCTTGCCGGCGCTGCACATGGCAATCAACCTGTCGTTCCGCCAGTTTCAGGACAGCCAGTTGCTGCCGACCTTGAGCCGTCTGATTCTGGAACGCGGGGTCGAGGCGCAATGGCTGGAATTCGAACTGACCGAAACCGCGGTGATGCGCCGCAGCGATCTGGTCAAGCAGACCATGGACGCCCTTGGCCGCCTCGGCGTGCGCTTTTCGCTGGATGACTTCGGCACCGGGTTCTCTTCATTCGTACACCTCAACAGCCTGCCGATCACCTTGCTGAAGATCGACAAAAGTTTTGTCGGCGGCATGGAACAGCGTGAAGAGAACCGCAAACTGGTGCACGCGATGATCAATCTTGCGCACAACCTGCAGCTGGAAGTGGTGGCCGAAGGCGTGGAGACTTCCGAGCAACTGGAACTGCTGCGCGGGTTCGGTTGCGATCAGGTGCAGGGTTACCTGATCAGCCGGCCGTTGCCGCTGGCGGAGCTGGTGGAGTACCTGGTGTCTGGATCGAGTCAGCAGCCAGCCCTGGAAATCGTGAGCTGAACATCTGTCCCTGTAGGCCTTCGCCTGCTCGCGATAGCTTTCCAACGGCCGACATTCGCATTGTCTGATACACCGCTATCGCGAGCAGGCGAAGGCCTACAGGGGACCTCATTCGGCTTGAGGGATGTTGAAGCCCTGAGATTGCGGCTCGCGCCGAATCATCCGCTGCATCTTCCACTCAAACGCCAGCGTCAGGCTCACCGCCGCGCACGCCAACCCGAGTGCCAGCCCCCACCAGACCCCGGTCGGCCCCCCGTTCAGGTGGAACGCCATCCACCACGCCGCCGGCGCGCCGATCAGCCAGTAGCAAGCAAGCCCGACCAGAAACGTAGTCTTGGCGTCCTTGAGCCCGCGAATACAGCCCATCGCGATCGTCTGCGTGCCATCGAACAGCTCGAACCAGGCCGCCACGGCCAGCAGGCTGACCGCGAGGCGGATCACCTCGGCAAACGCCGGGTCGTCATGGTCAAGGAACAACCCGACCAGTTCGTTCGGCAATAGCCAGAACACCAAGGCAAAACCGAGCATCACCACTGCACCGAAGACGATGCCGACGCGACCGGACATGCGCGCGTCAATCAGTTGCCCGGCGCCGTAATGCTGGCCGACGCGCATGGTGATCGCATAGGACATTCCGGCCGGCACCATGAACGCCACCGAAACGATCTGCAACGCGATCTGGTGCGCGCCCATTTGCGTACTGCCCATGGTGCCCATGCACAGCGCGGCGAAGGCAAACAAACCGACTTCCACCGCATAGGTGCCGCCGATTGGCAGGCCGAGGCGCCACAGTTCTTTCAGGTATTGCCGGTTGGGCCGCGCCAGCCCGGCACGCAAGGGATAAGCGTCGTACGCCGGATGCCGACGGATATGCCAGGCCAGCACCAGTGCCATGCAGTTGGCAACAATCGCCGTGACCAGGCCAATACCGGTCAGTCCGAGCTGCGGCAGGCCGAACATGCCGGTGATCAAGGCGTAATTGAGCAAGAAGTTGGCCACGGTGCCGGCGAGGCTGATGACCATCACCGGCGTCGCTCGACCAATCGCACTGGTGAAACCACGCAACGCCATGAAGCTCAGGTAGCCGGGCAGGGCGAAGGGCAGGGCGATCAGAAATTGCCCGGCGGCATTGACGTTGGTTTCGGTCTGGCCGAACAGCAACAATACCGGTTTGAGGTTCCACAACAACAGGCCGGCCCCCAGCGCCATCAGCCACGCCAGCCACAAACCGGCCTGGGTCAGGCGCGCCGCACCGATGATATCGCCGGCACCCTGCCGAATCGCCACCAGCGTGCCGACGGCGGCGATCACGCCGATGCAGAAAATCGACACGAACGAATAGCTCGCCGCGCCCAGGCCTCCGCCCGCCAAGGCCTCGGGACTCAGGCGCGCCATCATTAGCGTGTCAGTCAGCACCATGAGCATGTGCGCCAACTGGGAAGCGATCAGCGGCCCGGCCAGCCGCAAAATGGCCCAGAGTTCGCTACGCACAGGATGCTGCATGTCATCACCACTCGATTCAGAGGGAACAGGAGAGCATCGATTCTCGGCGTGTGGGCGTAATTGCACAAAGGGATAAAAAGGATGGGTGGCATGATTAAAACTCATCCAGCGCCGATTCTGCTAAGTTGGCCGCATCCCGCCACTGGAGCCTTGCACATGTCCCGTCGCCTTCCACCGTTGTATGCCCTGCGCGCATTCGAAGCGGCGGCGCGGCATAGCTCGTTCACCCGCGCTGCTGAAGAGTTGTCGATTACCCAGAGTGCAGTGAGTCGACATATCCGCACCCTCGAAGAACACTTTGCCTGCCGGTTGTTTCAGCGCAGCGGGCGCAATTTGCAACTGACCGAAGCCGCGCGGCTTTTATTGCCGGGCATTCGCGAAGGTTTCACTGCGCTGGAGCGCGCCTGCAACACTTTGCGCGCCGAAGACGACATCCTGCGCATGAAGGCGCCGTCGACCCTGACCATGCGCTGGCTGTTGGCGCGCCTGAGTCGCTTTCGCCATTTGCAGCCGGGCAACGAAGTACAACTGACCAGCGCGTGGATGGACATCGATTCGGTGGATTTCAATGATGAACCGTTCGATTGCGCCGTGCTGCTGAGCGACGGCCATTTTCCGCCGGACTGGGAAGCCAGCCTGTTGTTTGCCGAGGAGCTGATTCCTGTCGGTGCGCCTAATCTGCTCAACGACCAACCGTGGGATGTGGAGCGGCTGGCCACCACCGAATTGCTTCATCCGACCCCGGACCGTCGCGACTGGCGCAGTTGGCTGGAATGCATGGGATTGTCGGATCAGGTTTCACTCAAGGGCGGGCAAGTGTTCGATACCCTCGAACTGGGGATGATCGCTGCGGCGCGCGGCTACGGCGTGTCGATGGGCGATCTGTTGATGGTGGCTGAAGATGTCGCCCAAGGACGTCTGAGCCTGCCGTGGCCGACGGCGGTCGCCAGTGGCCTGAACTATTACCTGGTGTGGCCGAAAACCCGTCCCGGAGGTGAACGTTTGCGCCGCCTCAGTGACTTCCTCCAGGGCGAAGTTCGCGCCATGGAACTGCCAGCGGTGGCGCGCTTGAGCTGAAACGTTGGAGCGGCGACAATGCAGGCCTTAAGCCATACCCACGTTGCGCGCTCAAGTATTCGGATTCACCGCCGACTATGAGCAAGTGGAACCGTCGTGCCGGTTCCAGGCTGCACCCCCATTATTAGAATATTTTCCCGGGCATTTACCGCGATCAAGGAGGATTCGGTGGCTCGGCCAGGAGCTGTTCATGTCTCAACCTCGTGCTCGGATCGCCTCGCAGCTGGGCCTCGCCCTCGCCGTGATACTGGCGATTGTCATCAGCGGCAGTACGGTGTTCGCCCTGCGTTCGCTGGACTCTGCCAACCTCGCCACCCGTGAAGAGCATCTGGCCAGTGAGGCGCGGCTGCTGGCCGACCAACTGAGCACGTTCCACGGCACCTTGCGTGAAAGCACCCTGCGCCTGAGCGGCTTGTTCGAAAAGCGCTTCGGCAGCGGCCTGAGCGTGCACCCTGACCAGCCCGTGACCGTGGCCGGCGTGCAGACCCCAGGCCTGCATCTGGGCAACGAAGTGCTGAACAACAACTTCAAGGAAGTCGACGAGTTCAAGCAGATGACCGCCGGTGTGGCTACGGTGTTCGTGCGCAGCGGCGAAGACTTCATTCGCGTCAGCACCAACGTCAGCAAGCAGGACGGCACCCGCGCCATCGGCACCGTGCTCGATCATGCCAACCCGGCGTACGCGAAGTTGATGGCGGGGCAGAGTTACGTCGGCCGCTCGCTGCTGTTCGAGCGCTATTACATGTCGCAGTACACGCCGGTGCGTGACGGCAGCGGCAAGATCATTGCCGTGTTGTATGTCGGCTTCGATTACACCGACGCGCAGAACGCCCAGTTCGCCAACCTCAAGCGCTTCCGCATCGGCCAGACCGGCTCGCTGGCCCTGCTCGACGAGCAGAATAAATGGCTGGTGCCGATCGCCGGTGTCCAGTCGCTGGACCAAGCGGTGCCAGCCATCAACGCACTGGTGAAAACTCCGGGTAAAGGCGAGTTCTGGAGCGACAACGGCGAAGATTTCTACAGCATTGCCGTGCCGTTCGAAGGTGGCCCGTGGTCGGTGGTGGCGAGCATGCCGAAAGCCGAGATTCGCGCGGTGACCTGGAGCGTCGGCACGCAACTGGCAATTGGCAGTCTGCTGGCGATGTTGCTGGCGGTCGGTTCGGTAGTCTGGCTGCTGCGCAGCAAACTGGCGCCGTTGAGCGATCTGGTTCGGCAGGCCGAAGCGTTGGGCGCGGGTGATCTGAGCGTACGTCTGAACGTGTCGAGCAACGATGAAATCGGTCAGTTGTCCCGTGCGTTCAACCAGATGAGCCAGGCCTTGTCGACCATGGTCGAGCACATCCGTCGCTCCTCGGAAGAGGTCAACAGCCGGGCGCAGGCGTTGTCCGGGCTGTCCGGCGGTGCCTATGACGGCATGGAGCAGCAGTCCGGCGAGATCACCAGCATGGCCGGCGCGGTGGAAGAGTTCAGCGCGACCTCGCTGAACATCGCCGACAACATGAGCGCCACCCAGCGTCTGGCCCAGGAAAATGCTCAGCAGACGCAGATCGGCCGCAGCTCGATGGAAGAAGCCTCGTCGTCGCTTGAGCAAATCGCCGGCGCCCTCCACAGCACCGCCACCGTAATCAACACCCTCGGTCAGCGTTCCCAGGAAATCGGCGGCATCGTTGGCGTGATCACCTCGATTGCCGAGCAGACCAACCTGTTGGCACTCAACGCGGCGATCGAAGCGGCGCGTGCCGGTGAGCAGGGTCGCGGCTTTGCCGTGGTCGCCGACGAAGTGCGCAGCCTGGCCTCGCGTACCCGTCAGGCCACCGATGAAATTTCCAGCATGATTCACAGCATCCAGCAGGAAACCGGCAACGCGATCAGCACCATGGAGCAGGGCAATGTGCTGATGCAGGAAGGCCTGTCGCGCAACGCCAATGTCGCCTCGGCGCTGGCGCGGATCGATGAGCAGAGCCGTTCGGCGGGCCAGCAGTTTGCCGCGATCACCACCGCGACACAGGAGCAGAGCAGCACGGCGACATTGCTGAGCAGCAACTTGCAGAGCATTGCGCTGGCTAACAGTGAACAGCGTGAGGTTGTTTCCAACCTCGCGGTGACCGCCAAAGAGCTGGAGAAGCTGGCGGCGGATTTGCGTTCCGAGGTTGATCGCTTTCGTTGATGCGCCTCTGAAATAGCTATCGCGAGCAGGCTCGCTCCCACAGTTTTCGGGGTAGAACACACATTGTGTGAACACCCGAAAACCCTGTGGGAGCGAGCTTGCTCGCGAATGCAGCGCCGCCGATTCATGGCAAACCACTGCTGATGTCTTCCCTCTCTACTTGCTGAATCGTTTCCGCAGCGCTATAAAAATGGCACAACTCCAATAAAGGCTGCTGCCATGACCCCGCTCAAACTCGCCCTCGCACTCGGCGCACTCTCTGCTGCTTCCCACGCCATGGCCTGGGATTACGTCCTTCTCGACACCAACAAACCCGCGCAAAACTGGACCATCACCAGCGCGCAACTGGGCGTGAAAACCGACAAACCCTTTTCCGTCGGCCTGCGCACCCTGCACGGCGGCCGGCAGGAAGGCGTGAGCATCGTCGACATCGATAACGGCACAATGAAACTCTCCGTAGTGCCGACCCGTGGCATGAACGTCTTGCAGGCGTCCGTCGGCGACGTGCGGATGGGCTGGGATTCGCCGGTCAAGGAGGTGGTCAACCCGGCCTTCATCGAACTCAACGGACGCGGTGGCCTCGGCTGGCTGGAAGGCTTCAACGAACTGGTGACCCGCTGTGGTTATGAGTGGGTCGGCCATCCGGGCATGGACAATGGTGAGCTGCTGACTTTGCACGGCCGCGCCGCCAATATCCCGGCCAGTACCGTCACCCTGCACATCGACGAAAAACCGCCGTATGCCATCAGCTTGCGTGGCGAGCTGAAAGAGCAGGCGTTCAAGAAAGTCGATTTCTCCGTGGCCACCGAACTGGTCACGGTTCCAGGCAGCGCCGCCTTCAGCCTCAACGATACGCTGACCAACAACGGCGATTATCCGAAGGAATATCAGGCGCTGTATCACAGCAACTTCAGCACGCCGTTTCTTGAGCAAGGCGCCCGCTTTGCCGCGCCGGTCAAACAGGTCTCGCCATTCAACGACAAGGCCAAGGGTGATCTGGCCGACTGGCAGACCTATCGCGGGCCGACCAAGGACTACGACGAAACTGTCTACAACGTCGTGCCCTATGCCGATGCCAAGGGGCAAACGCTGACCGTGCTGCATAACAAGGCCGGTAGCCTTGGCGTCTCGGTCGGCTTCAATACCTCGCAGCTGCCGGTGTTTTCCCTGTGGAAAAATACCGATACCCAAGGGCAGGGCTATGTCACCGGCCTGGAACCGGGGACGAGTTTTTCCTACAACCGCCGCTATCAGCGTCCGCTGAATCTGGTGCCGACCATTGCGCCGAAAGCCAGCCAGCAGTTCCAGATCAGTTACAGCCTGCTCGCGGACAAGGGGGCCGTGGATAACGCCCTGAAGCGTGTGACCGAGATTCAGGCCGGGCGTGAAACCGAGGTTCGGCAGACGCCGCTGGTTGATCTGACCGCGCATTAAGGCGTCGCCGGCCGATATTGCAGCGCCTCGGCCAAGTGCTCACGGTTGATGGCGTCGGCTTGCTCGAGGTCTGCCAGAGTACGGGCAACCTTGAGCAAGCGATGCGCCGAGCGTAGCGACAGGGTCAGACGTTCGCAGGCGGTTTCCAGCCAGGTTTCATCGGCTGTGGATAACTTGCAATGGCGCTTCAGTCCTGGCAAATCGAGAAAGGCATTGGCGCAGCCCTGCCTTTTTTGCTGTCGTTCACGGGCCTCGGCAACCAACGCGGCAGCGCTGGCACTGTCTTCGCCCGGCTTCACCTGCGGGTTCAACGCCGTCGCCTCGCGCGCCACCGTCAGGTGCAAATCGATGCGATCGAGGAGCGGCCCCGACAGTTTGTTGCGATAGCGCTGGACCATGTCCGGTGTGCATGAACACTTGCCGCTCGGCTCTCCAAGATATCCACAGGGACACGGATTCATCGCCGCCACCAACTGAAACCGCGCGGGAAACCGCACGCGATCCTTGGCTCGGGCAATCACGATGTGCCCTGACTCTAACGGTTCGCGCAAAACCTCCAATACCTTGCGATCGAACTCCGGCAGTTCGTCGAGAAACAGCACGCCGTGGTGGGCGAGGGTGATCTCTCCGGGTTGCGGTTTCGAGCTGCCACCGACCAGTGCCGGCCCGGATGCCGAATGGTGCGGTTGGCGGAAGGGGCGTTGTGGCCAATGGGTCAGCGGCGCACCGCTGGCAACCGACTGGATCGCCGCGACCTCCAGCGCTTCACTCTCGGCCAGCGGCGGCAGAAGCCCCGGCAGACGACTTGCCAGCAACGTCTTGCCCGTTCCCGGCGGCCCGCTGAACAGCAGGTTATGCGCGCCAGCCGCCGCGATCAGCAACGCACGTTTGGCTGCCTTCTGACCCTGCACTTCATTCAAGTCGGGATAGGGCTTGCTGGCATGCATCAAGCCGTCAGAGATATAAGGCTCAACCGGCGTATGCCCGTTGAAATGCGCCACAGCCTCCAGCAAATGATCCACCGCAAACACCTTAAGTCCCGAAGCCAGACACGCTTCTTCTGCATTCGCCCGCGGCACCACTAACGCGCGCCCAGCCTTGCGCGCCGCCAAGGCTGCCGGCAACACGCCGCGCACTGGCCGTACCGCGCCGGACAACGCCAGTTCGCCCAGACACTCCACCTCATCCAGCGTCAGACACGGCACCTGCACACTCGCCGAGAGAATCCCCAAGGCAATCGCCAGATCAAAGCGCCCACCATCCTTGGGCAGATCCGCTGGCGCCAGATTCAATGTGATCCGCCGCGCCGGAAACTGCAGCCCGGAATTGATGATCGCGCTGCGCACCCGATCCTTGCTCTCCTTCACCGCCGCCTCGGGCAGCCCGACCATGGTCAGCGACGGCAGACCGTTAGCCAGATGGACTTCGACGGTGACAGCGGGGGCTTCCACGCCTATCTGGGCGCGACTGTGGACGATGGAGAGGGACATGGTCGTTCCTTGAGCTGAATCGGGGGCCGCTTCCTGCGGGTTTTTGAAGGGTAGTTGGAAGAGGAGGCTTAAGCGGGTCGAGCGGAGCGCGAAAATTTCTCAGGATGTTGCTGGAACAAATCGCAAGGAATCTATCCAGTACTGCAAGCGGACATACGAGTTATTTATGTAGGAGAAAGCAACGGATTCGGTGAGGATGCGGGCCGCGTGAGTAGTCCATTTCTGAGAGTCTTGAAAGAACACCCAAATCACAGGATGGACTGTTTGCTTTGATGACTTCCGCGAATACACTCAAGATTAATGCATAACGTTAAGCTTTAACCTATGATCGTTAGCTTCGGATGTTCTGAAACCGAATACCTGTTCCGCAGCGGTAAATCCCGTTTCTGGTCAGCCATATTGAGTGTCGCGGAACGCAAGCTGACGATGCTTGATGCGGCAGCAGTATTAGCTGATCTCCGGTCTCCTCCTGGAAATCGGCTCGAAGCTCTGGAAGGAGATCGAAAAGGGCAATTCAGCATTCGGATCAACGCCCAATGGCGAATTTGCTTCGTCTGGGGGCTTAATGGTCCTGAGGGTGTGGAAATCGTCGATTATCACTGAGGTGACTATGACTAAGAATGGTATGCGTCCGGTTCATCCCGGTGAGATCCTCAAAGAAGAGTATCTGGAGCCTTTGAGTCTTACAGCAGCTGCGTTGGCGAGAGCACTAAATGTGTCGACTCCGACGGTGAACGATATTGTTCTACAGCGGCGAGGTGTCAGCGCTGATATGGCGTTAAGGCTTGCTATCTGCCTGGACACCACCCCTGAGTTTTGGCTGAACCTGCAATCGACTTATGATTTGCGAAAAGCTGAGATTGAGAAAGGAGCTTCCATCCGTGATCAGGTTGAACGGCTGGCACATTGCGCTTGAATCCGAATTCAAGGTCGCACGGGTGGGAACTCAAGAGTTGCGGTAACTCTTTCTCAGAGAACATTTGTAAGGCGTCCTTTGGACGCCTTTTTTGCTATCTGGTCGCAGCCTTCGGCAGCTCCTGGGGGGCGCGGATTATTCCGCAGGCGGCGCCAGCTTCGCTTCCATCTCGGCAACTTTCGCTTCAAGGCTCTCAAGCCGTGCACGCGTTCGGGCCAACACCACCATCTGACTATCAAACTCTTCACGGCTGACCAGGTCGAGTGTGCTGAAGGCGCTTTGCAGCAGCATCTTGAACTGGCTTTCGATTTCGGCTTTCGGCAGCGGGGTGTCGCCGCTGAACAGGCGGGAGGCGGTGCCGCTCAGGGCGTCGAGGAAGTCTTTGGGCGCGAGCATGGTGGATGTCCTGGAAACAATGGGCGGCAGTGTATCACGCAGTGTCTATAGTCAATCCCGTGGTCAGAGATGCACGCTTTTCGCGCAGGCCTACGGACGGCGGCGCACCGTTGTTGTGCGTATCGGCACGGCGGTTTGCGCAAGAGTGTCTGCTGTAGCGGCCAAGGGACTGAAATCATAGGGTTTTGGCGAGATGGCAAGGTTTCTGCTTAGTCACCTTCGACCCATGCACTGATGCAGTCGCTGTGACGAATGCAGTGCGGCAGACGGAGCGGGGAGTTTCGTCTGGATGCGGTTAGCTGGCGTCAGTCGGGCAGGCAAGGCCGACGATGCGTTACAAAGCCAGGCACTGCGCTTAGACTTGAGTCGGGTTTGTTTTCCTGGGGCAAGTCCACCAATTCGGGAGAGAGTTTCATGAAGCTAGTCACTGCCATCATCAAGCCGTTCAAGTTGGACGACGTGCGCGAGTCGCTGTCCGAAATCGGCGTGCAGGGCATTACCGTTACTGAAGTCAAAGGTTTCGGCCGGCAGAAGGGTCACACCGAGCTGTATCGCGGCGCGGAATATGTGGTCGATTTTCTGCCCAAGGTGAAAATCGACGTGGCCATCGACGACAAGGATCTGGACCGGGTTATCGAAGCGATAACCAAGGCCGCCAACACCGGCAAGATCGGTGACGGCAAGATCTTCGTGGTCAATCTGGAACAGGCGATCCGCATCCGTACCGGCGAAACCGATACCGACGCGATCTAAGCCGCCACAAACCCCAACGCCCCAGGAGAAAACAATATGACTCTGCGTAAATTCGCAGGGCTAGGAGCCCTGTTGTCCATCGTAATGCCCGGCCTTGCAATGGCGGCAGACGAAGTGGCAGCCCCAGTCCTCAATTCCGGCGACACTGCCTGGATGCTCACCTCGACAGCCCTTGTGCTGTTCATGACCATTCCTGGCCTGGCGCTGTTCTACGGCGGCATGGTCCGCTCGAAAAACATACTTTCCGTGATGATGCAGTGCTTCGCCATTACCGGTCTGATCAGCATCCTGTGGGTCATTTATGGCTACAGCATTGCGTTCGACACCACCGGCATGGAGCAGGGCGTCGTCAACTTCAATTCGTTCTTCGGTGGCATGGGCAAGGCGTTCCTCGCCGGTGTCACGCCTTCGAGCATTACCGGCCCGGCGGCGCTGTTCCCTGAAGCGGTGTTCATCACCTTCCAGATGACCTTCGCGATCATCACCCCGGCGCTGATCGTCGGTGCATTTGCCGAGCGCATGAAGTTCTCCGCGATGCTGATCTTCATGGGCATCTGGTTCACCCTCGTTTATGCACCGATTGCGCACATGGTCTGGTCCGGCAACGGCGGCCTGATGTGGGACTGGGGCGTACTCGACTTCGCGGGCGGCACCGTGGTGCACATCAACGCCGGTATCGCCGGTCTGGTGGCGTGCCTGGTGCTGGGCAAGCGCAAAGGCTTCCCGACCACGCCGATGGCTCCACACAACCTCGGTTACACGCTGATGGGCGCCGCCATGCTGTGGGTCGGCTGGTTCGGCTTCAACGCCGGTTCCGCTGCGGCCGCCAACGGCACTGCCGGCATGGCAATGCTGGTTACTCAGATCGCCACCGCCGCTGCGGCGCTGGGCTGGATGTTTGCCGAATGGGTCACCCATGGTAAGCCAAGCGCGCTGGGCATCGCCTCGGGTGTGGTTGCCGGCCTGGTCGCCATCACTCCGGCCGCTGGCACCGTAGGCCCGATGGGCGCACTGGTGATCGGTCTGGCGGCAGGCGTGGTGTGCTTTTTCTGCGCCACCACCCTGAAGCGCAAACTCGGTTATGACGATTCCCTGGACGCGTTCGGCGTACACGGTATCGGCGGTATCCTCGGCGCGATCCTCACCGGTGTGTTTGCAGCGCCTGCACTGGGCGGCTTCGGCACCGTGACTGACATCGGCGCACAGGTCTGGATTCAGATCAAAGGCGTCGGCTTCACGGTGATCTACACCGCGATCGTCACCTTCATCATCCTCAAGGTCCTGGACGCGGTGATGGGTCTGCGCGTGACCGAGGAAGAAGAATCGGTCGGCCTCGATCTGGCACAGCACAACGAACGCGGCTACAACCTGTAAATACGCGCAGGAAAAAAATTGCCCGGCTCGCCGGGCATTTTTTTGTCCGCGATTTGTCACTGTGAGAGCAGCTGAAAGGATTTTTCGTACAGCTTTGGTCGTGTTTACCCGTGGCGTTTTTACCCGGCGAATGGCTTACATGATTGCAGGAATATTAGGGCCTTTGTTTTTTCCCAGAGCGCGCTAGAATGCGCCCCGAACGTGCGGAGAACTGTATGTGGCAACAGACTCTGATAACCCTGCGGGCGCGGCCCCGGGGCTTTCATCTGGTAACGGATGAGCTGATCGAAAACCTGCCTGAACTCAGGAAGTGTCGGATCGGTCTGTTGCATTTGTGGCTGCAGCATACCTCGGCGTCGTTGACCATCAACGAGAACGCCGATCCGGCGGTACGTCGCGACTTCGAACGATTTTTCAATCGTCTGATCCCACAAGGAACAGACGGCTATGAGCATAACGACGAAGGCCTGGACGACCTCCCGGCGCACTTCAAGGCCAGCGTGCTTGGCTGCCAGATCAGTCTGCCGGTTTCGGCAGGTCGCCTGGCACTGGGAACCTGGCAAGGCGTTTATCTGGGCGAGCACCGTGATCATGGCGGTGCCCGTAAAGTCCTCGCCACCTTGCACGGTGAAGGGGCATGAACCATTGGTCATCAATGGTTACCGATTTTTTTCCGGCGACTTTCGACAGTCGCCAAAGCTGGTCTATAACTAATCTGCTTTTCGCAAGTCATGAGGTAGAACATGAGCGACGATGATCTGGAAAACGACGACCTCGAAGTAGGCGACGAAGACGAGGCCGAAGAAGGTCTGGAAGCAGCAGCGGAAGACGTTGCTGAAGACGATGGCGGTGACGATACGCCGGCCCCGGCTGCCAAAGGCAAAGCCAAGGCTGCGGTGTCGGTGGATGAGTTGCCGAGCATTGAAGCCAAGAACAAGGAGCGCGATGCCCTGGCCAAGGCCATGGAAGAGTTCCTTGCGCGCGGTGGCAAGGTGCAGGAGGTGGAGGCCAATGTGGTCGCCGATCCGCCCAAGAAGCCGGACAACAAGTACGGCAGCCGCCCTATCTGAGGCGTGTCGCTCGCTTGCTGAAAAAGCCCGCCGTCGCTGCGGGCTTTTTCATGTCTGAAATAAATGGAGCGGCCACCAAATCCCCTGTGGGAGTGAGCCTGCTCGCGATTGCGGTGTGACATTCAATTAGATGTATCTGATACACCGCTATCGCGAGCAGGCTCACTCTACAGGGGAACTGCGTTAGTTCGAGGGGGCATTCCAACGTGCGAGCACGGCAGGCAATTCCGTCAGGCTACGAATCTCGGCGTCCGGCGCGCGCTCCGCTTCCCAGACCTTACCCGTCGGGTTGAACCACACCGCGCGCAACCCTGCTTGCTGCGCACCGGCAATGTCATCGCCGGGATGATCGCCGATATGGACCGCCGCCTCGGCACCCACGCCGCCGCGCTGCAACGCTTCATGAAACAGCCGCGCATCCGGTTTGGCGATGCCAATATCTTCGGCGCACAAGGCAAATTTGAAGAAATCCGCCAGCCCCAGCCGGCGCACATCGGCATTGCCGTTGGTGATCACGCCCAGCGCGTAATGATTGGCGAGGATCTCCAGCACCGGTTGGACTTCGGGGAACACCTCGATCTGGTGCCGCGCATGCAGGAACACTTCAAAGGCCTTGTCCGCCAGCTCTGACGCCTCGCCGTGGGCGTAACCGGATTCTTCCAGCGCATGGAACAGCACGCGACGGCGCAAGGCGCTGATGCGATGTTTCAGACCGGGCTCGCTGCTCAGTACGCGTTCGCGAATCGACCACAAATGCTCGACCGGCACCGCGCCCAGATTCACTGCATGCTCGGCAAGCCACTCACGCAGGACGGTTTCGGCGCTGGCGATCACCGGCGCGGTATCCCACAAGGTGTCGTCGAGGTCGAAGGTGATCAACTGAATGCTCATGAATCATCGCCTTTCATGCGTTTGGCCCGGGGGTGGGCACTGTCGTAGACCGCGGCCAGGTGCTGGAAGTCCAGGTGGGTGTAGATCTGCGTGGTCTTGATGTCGGAGTGACCGAGCAATTCTTGCACCGCGCGCAGGTCCTGCGAGGATTCGAGCAAGTGGCTGGCGAAAGAATGCCGCAACATGTGCGGATGCAGGTTCTGCCCCAGTTCGCGCTCGCCAGCCAGTTTGACGCGCACCTGAATCGCTCGCGGGCCAAGGCGCCGGCCTTGCTGGCTGACGAACACGGCATCGTCCGCCGGGTTGGTCATGGCGCGTAGCGGCAGCCACCGTTCGATGGCTTCGCGGGCTTTTTTGCCCACCGGCAGCAAACGGGTTTTACTGCCCTTGCCGAGCACCTGAACCATGCCGTCGGCCAGATCGAGTTGATCGAGATTGAGACCGGTCAGTTCGGAAAGGCGCAGGCCCGAGGAATAAAAAAGTTCGAGAATCGCCTGATCGCGTCGTGCCAGAAAATCATCTTCAACGGCACCTTCGAGCAGTTGCAGCGCGCGGTCGGTATCCAGGGTTTTTGGCAGGCGACGTTCGCCTTTCGGTGGCGCCAGACCCGTGGCCGGGTCGTGATCGCACAGGCCTTCACGGTTGAGGTAGTGATAGAGCCCGCGTACGGCCGACAGCAGGCGGGCGAGGCTGCGCGAGGACTGGCCCTGCGCATGCAGGCGAGCGATCAGGCTGCGCAGGCGCTGGATATCCAGCGCGGTCCAGCTGCCGATGTTCTGTTTGATGCACCAGCCGAGGACTTTATCGAGGTCGCGGCGGTAGGCCGACAGCGTGTGCGGCGACACCTGCCGCTCACTGCGCAGGTGCTCGCAGTAAGCGTCCAGTTGCCGTTCCATGTTCAGCGTACCGAACGCAAGGAGCTGTTGACCCGTGGCAGCACGCGGCCCATGACTTCGGCGATGTAGCTGAGAAACAGCGTGCCGACCGAGCTTTTGTAATGCTGCGGATCGCGGCTGGCGATCGCCAGAATGCCGTGGATGCCTTGATGGCTGACCGCGACCACGGCAGTCGAGCCTATCTGCTTGCGCTGTTCTTCGCCAAAGAGGAAGTCCAGCTCGTGTTCACGCAGACTGCCGCTGACACTTTTACCTTCAGTGAGCAGGCCGCCGATGGCGACCTGCGCGTCGGCGTGAGTGACCCAGCGACCGACCGGTGCCGGGTTGTCGCCGAGCAGGATCAGGCTGACGAACGGCACCTGGAAGTCCTGGCGCAGACTGTCTTCGACGCTGATCACTACGTCTTCCAGGCTGGAAGCGTCCATCAGGGCGAGGATCAGCCGGCGGGTCTTGTCGAACAGGCGATCGTTATCGCGGGCAACATCCATCAGCTGCGAGAGGCGGTGACGCATCTCGATATTGCGATCACGCAGGATGGTCATCTGCCGTTCGACCAGCGACACGGTGTCACCGCGACGGTGCGGGATGCGCATGGCCGGCAGCAGTTCTTCGTGCTCGACGAAGAAGTCCGGATGAGCCTCCAGGTAGGCGGCGACTGCTGCCGCTTCCAGGTTCGCGGACGCGGATTCGTCGGACTGTCGGGCGGGTACCTGAGGCTTATCGGTCATGGTTTCTGCTCACTCAAAGACGCACTTGTCCTTCGTATACACGCACTGCCGGACCGGTCATCAGCACCGGTTGGCCGGGGCCGGCCCACTCGATGGACAGACGCCCGCCGGGCAGGTCGATCAACAGCGGCGAATCCATCCACCCCTGGCTGATGGCCGCGACAGCCGCCGCGCATGCGCCGGTGCCGCAGGCCTGGGTTTCCCCGGCGCCGCGTTCCCATACGCGCAATTGCGCACGGTGGCGGTCGATGACCTGAAGGAAACCGACATTGACCCGCGCCGGAAAGCGCGGATGGTGTTCGATTTTCGGCCCCAGCTCATGCACCGGTGCACTGTTGATGTCCTGCACGCGCAGTACCGCGTGCGGGTTGCCCATCGACACGGCCGCCAGTTCGACGGTGGTGCCGTCGACCTCCAGCTGATAGCTGCTGGCCTGCGCTGGCGCCTCGAACGGAATGTCTGCCGGCACCAGACGTGGCGCGCCCATGTTGACGCCGATCTGGCCGTCGTTACGCACGTCCAGTTCGATGATGCCACCCTTGGTCTCGACGCGGATCTGCCGTTTCGCAGTCAGACGCTTGTCGAGCACGAACCGGGCGAAGCAGCGCGCACCGTTGCCGCACTGCTCGACCTCGGAACCGTCGGAATTGAAGATCCGGTAACGGAAATCCACGTCCGGGTTGCTCGGCGCTTCGACGATCAGCAACTGGTCGAAACCGATGCCGGTATGGCGGTCGCCCCATTGCTTGGCGTGTTTGGGCTGAATGTGCGCGTGCTGGCTGACCAGGTCGAGAACCATGAAGTCATTGCCCAGGCCGTGCATTTTGGTAAAACGCAGCAGCATGGGTTACTCCGGCAGCAGGCTTTCGCCGGCAAACAGCTCGGCCACGGTTTCGCGGCGGCGCACTTCAAAAACCTGATCACCGTCTACCAGCACCTCGGCGGCGCGGCCGCGGGTGTTGTAGTTGGAACTCATGACGAAACCGTAGGCACCGGCCGAGTGCACCGCCAGCAAGTCGCCTTCGGCCAGCGCCAGCTCACGGTCCTTGGCGAGGAAGTCGCCGGTTTCGCAGATCGGGCCGACGATGTCGTACGTGCGGGCGGCGGTCTCGCGCGGTTTCACCGCGGTGACGTCCATCCACGCCTGATACAGCGCCGGGCGGATCAGGTCGTTCATCGCCGCGTCGACGATGGCGAAATCCTTGTGTTCGGTGTGCTTGAGGTACTCGACCTGGGTCAGCAGCACGCCGGCGTTGGCAACGATGAAACGGCCCGGCTCGAACACCAGCGCCAGATCACGGCCTTCGAGGCGTTCGCGGACGGCTTTGACGTAGTCGGCGGCCAACGGTGGCTCCTCATCGCGATAACGCACACCCAAACCGCCACCGAGATCGATATGGCGCAGGTGAATGCCGCAATCGCCGAGGCGGTCGACCAGATCCAGTAAACGGTCGAGTGCATCGAGGAACGGCGGCAGCGTCGTCAGTTGCGAGCCGATGTGGCAGTCGACGCCGACCACTTCCAGGTTCGGCAGATGCGCGGCGCGCACGTACACGTCTTCGGCGTCGGCAATGGCGATGCCGAACTTGTTCTCTTTAAGGCCGGTGGAAATGTACGGATGGGTGCCGGCATCGACGTCCGGGTTGACGCGCAGCGAAACCGGCGCACGCACGCCCAGCTCGGCGGCGACCACTTGCAGGCGCTCGAGCTCGTCGGTGGATTCGACATTGAAGCAGTGCACGCCGACTTCGAGGGCGCGACGCATGTCGTCACGGGTCTTGCCGACGCCGGAGAACACGATCTTGTCGGCGCTGCCGCCAGCGGCCAGCACACGTTCCAGCTCGCCACGGGAAACGATGTCGAAACCGGCGCCGAGACGGGCCAGGACATTCAGTACGCCGAGGTTGGAGTTGGCCTTGACCGCAAAGCAGACCAGGTGCGGCATGCCGGCCAGCGCATCGGCGTAGGCCAGATACTGGGCTTCGATGTGCGCGCGCGAGTAGACGTAGGTCGGGGTGCCGAAGCGGTCGGCGATGGCCGACAGCGCCACACCTTCCGCGAACAGCTCGCCGCCGCGGTAGTTAAAAGCGTCCATGGCGATCCCTTAGTAAACGTCGTGCTTGTGTGCTTTGGACGGCTGCTTTTGCGACGATTGGGCTTGTTCGGCCGGGTCCTGATTGTCATCGGGCAGGTACAGCGGGCCTTTTTGACCGCAGGCCGAAACGAGGCAGGCAACCGCGACGAGCGCAGCAAGGGAAGAGATCAGGCGCTTCATGGCGAAATCCTTGAAAATGCGTTAATTGCGCCGGAGTATACCGGCCACCCGGCAGCTTGCCTATGTAATGGCCCTCCCGTCTGGCGGGGCTCGCGCAAAGCTCTGCAGGAGTGAGCCTGCTCGCGATAGCGGTGTGTCAGTCAGCAGTGATGTTGAATGTACCGGCCATTCGCGAGCAGGCTCACTCCTGCAAGGATCAGTGTTTGGGGTGGGAAAGGCGCTTGGTCGTTATCCTTTGCAATCGGCTGGCAGCGTCCGTATCTTTCGGCGCTTGAGCCTGATCAGACAATTTTTGAGGTTGCCGCAATGAGTTTGTCCGAAGCCCGTTTCCACGATCTGGTCGATGAAACCCAGGAAAAACTGGAAGACATCTTTGATGAAAGCGACCTGGACATCGACCTGGAAAGCTCGGCCGGTGTGCTGACCGTGAAGTTCGAAAACGGCAGCCAACTGATCTTCAGCCGCCAGGAGCCGCTGCGTCAGCTGTGGCTGGCGGCGGTGTCCGGCGGCTTTCACTTCGACTACGACGAAGAAAGCGAGCGCTGGATGTGCGACAAGAGTGAAGAGCAATTGGGCGAGATGCTCGAGCGCATCGTCAAGCAGCAGGCTGGCGCTGAATTCGATTTCGAAGGTCTGTGATTCGTGACCGATGCATCGCCTGTTCGCCCGCCAAAACCGCTTTACAGCAACGTCAGCCCGGCGGTGCCTTCGCCGTGCACGGGTGTATGTAGACTGGACGAACAGAAAGTCTGTCTCGGCTGCGCGCGCCACGTCGAAGACATTCGCGAATGGCGCTCGGCGGATGATCAGCGGCGCCGGGTCATCGTCGCCCAGGCGTCACAGCGCAAGCTGTCCAGTGGGGCGTGACTTGTATATTTTTTGAGCTGTGATAGTGTCCGGACACGCCTCAACCCATCGAGGCCTGGTAAAAACCCCGTCTTTTTTGGCGGGGTTTTGCTTTTTTTGTGCAGAAGAAAGGAGTCTGCCCGGATCATGACCGCACCTTCCATCACCCTTACCCGTCTTGACGTGCAACGTCTGGAGCGCTTGATCGACAGCCTGAGCGAGAAAGACCAGGCTGCGCCGGGCGTGATCGCGCTGCAAACCGAACTGGATCGCGCCGACACCGTGGTCGGCCACGATGAAGTGCCGGCTGACGTCGTGACCATGAATTCCCGCGTGCATTGCCGCGAAGAAGGCAGCGGCAAGGATTACCACCTGACGCTGGTCTATCCCAAGGACGCCAACGCCGATGAAGGCAAGATCTCCATTCTCGCCCCGGTCGGCAGCGCGCTGCTGGGCCTGAAGGTCGGTCAGCACATCGACTGGCCGGCACCGGGTGGCAAGACCCTCAAGCTGACCCTGCTGGAAGTCGAGTCGCAGCCGGCCAACGGTGGCGCTTTTCCCGAATAAGCCCCGCGTCAGACCTGTTCAAGCGCTTCGTTCAGCGCGCGCTCCAGGTCAGCCTTGTAACGCAGATACAGATTGCTCGAACTCTGCCCGTCACCGAGCAGGCCAGACAGGTCGAGGTCGGTGATGTAGCAACGGTAGCGCTCGGCTTCGCGGCGCTGCCCGACGATCTCGCGGGCGACCACGCTGAACAACTGGTCGCCATGCTCCAGCTCGCTGAATTCCCGCTGATTGCAATACAAGGTGACCTGCACTTCGCCCGGTGAGGCTTTGCCGACGATGGCTTGTACGTCATAGAACGGCTCATTGACCGGCGTCTGCGGCGCCGGCCGTGTTTCGACCCGGCGCGCGCGTCCCGGGCCTGAGGGCAACAACTGGTAATATAGAATTTCCAGGCGACTGTCGGAGCCGGCCTCCATCGGCAGCACGGCTTCGCGGCGGAACAGGATCGATTGCAGGAAACGCTGCAAGGGCACCAACAGACTTTGCTCGTCGTGATAGGGCAAATGTTGCTGCCACAGCGCGTTGTGCTCATCCAGCACGTACAGCTCGGCGTGTTGTTCGCTGGTGCGGAAAAACACTTGAATGCATTCCGGCTGGCCCATCGGCAGGATCAGCGCGAGATCGTGTTCTTCAAGTGCCATCGGGTCCAGGTGCAGCGGGCTGTAGCGCGATTGTTCCTCGCCGAGGTAGTCGAGCAGTGCCGGCAGGGTGGCGAGCGCCACGTGGTTGACCTGGCCCGGCACCAGTTCCAGCACGTGATAGTGCTGCTGCACCTGAATCAGGTAACGATGATTCAGTTCGCTGAGCAGCAGGGTCTGTGCGGTGTCGACGATTTCTTCGACGCGACGGGCAATGAATTGCGCGCGGTTGTGGCAGAAGCAGCGCACTTTCAACGACGGCTGTAACGGCCCGCGCGGCAGATTGTTGAGGTAATCGCGCAGGCAGTCGAGCAAGGCGTGCGGCCCGTCGAAGCGGTTGACCAGCACTTCGTTCCAGCTGTTGAGCGTGACCTGATCCAGCGTCAGCACCAGATTTTCGCGCACGCCGGCGTAGCTCAGCGAGTCAGTGCGCTCGGTGGTCATCAGGATGTTCAGGTCGCGATGATGTTTGAGCGGATCAATCCCGACGTTGACCAGCATCAGCACCTCGCTCGGCACGGCGGCGCGCAGCAGCGCTTCCTCGGCCACGGTGGGCAAGGGCAGGGCGATGCACTGTTGCAGGCTGCCGAGCAGGTTGAACAGTTCGAATTCGCTCAGGTCGCTGTTGCCCGGATGCAGGGCCAGTCGCGTGCTGCTGTCGATCACGCCGTTGCGGTGGCACCAGGTCAGCAGTTCGAGCAGTTCGCGGCTGCGCTTGATCGGCGCGAAGTGTTCCCACTCCAGCGCGGTCAGGCTGCCGTTGTACAGGCCCCACTGGGTTTGCCCCGGCTCCTTTTTATTGCGCGATTGCACTAGGGTCAGGGTGTCTTCGGCCAGATCCGGGGCGATGCCGGGGTTGATGAACTCGACCTTGTCGGCCTTGCGCTCGAACGCTGCGTACAGGCGACGACCGAGGACGTTCAAATCACGCTTGTTGATCAGGCTGACGGTCTGCTCGGTGCGGGCGAACTGGGTGAGGAAGCGATAGCTGTAATTCAGTTCATTGACCAGCGCGCGGCGTTCGGCGCTGACCTGGCGGACTTTCCACTGGCTGCGGCTGTCGAGCAGGGTCAGTTGCCGCTGATCCCAATGCCACTCGTTGGCCAGTCTCTCGAGCAGCGAGCGTTGCCAGCTCTGGGTGCGACTGTTGCCGGTGAGCTTGCGGTTGACCTTGAGGTACAGCGCGCGACGCACCAGCTCGAGGCGTTCCGGCTCATTGCGGGCAATCAGGTATTCCTCGATGCGCCGGTACACGACCATGTACGGGTCCAGCTCATCAAGGTCCAGCTGATTGGCGAACACGGCTTTCTTGAAACGCAGACTCAGGCACTGCACGTGCGGGTGTTCGCTGGCATAGACCTCGGTCAGCAACAGCTTGAGCACCGATTTGTACGGCGACTCGATGCCCTTGAACAGTTGCCACAACCCGGCACCGATGAACTCGCCCGGCGGAATGCTCGCTATGGGCCCGAGATCAAGGGTTTCGTCAGCGCGAATGAAGCGTTTGGACAGCAGCGTGTGGGTGTAAGCGTCGTAGGCGCTTTCTTCATACACCGGCACCAGCCACCAGATCGGCGTGCGCCCGGCCAGCCAGATGGCGGTGCGGTAGAACTCGTCCAGCAACAGAAAGTGCTGCGTGCTGCCGCAGTTTTCCGAACTGAGCTGCGAGTCGCGTTCGCCTTTGACGAAGCGCACCGGATCGATCAGAAAGAAGTGCGCCTCGGCGCCCTGACTTGCGGCCCAGGCTTCGAGCAACTGGCATTTTCTCTGCAGTTCGGCGAGTTCGCTTTCGCTCAGATCCGGCGCGTGGCATACCCACACGTCCATGTCGCTCTGGTCGGCCTGAGCCAGCGTGCCGAGGCTGCCCATCAGAAACAGGCCCTGAATCGGTCGCGGCGGGTTGCTGCCATGGCGCGGCTTGTACGAGAACGAGCGGGTCAGGCGCTGGGCTTCGGCGAGGCTGTCGGCGTCCGGCTCGTAATTCGACAGGCCGGCCGGCGTACTGCCCGAGACATAGCCGGGCAGCAGCGGGTGATTGACGTGGAAGAACAGCGGCAGCAGCGTCAGCACGCTCTGCTGCCGGGTCGATAGACCTTCGAGAGCGCGGCCGAGGCGGCCTTCATTGAGTTTGAGAAAACGCGCGCGCAGTTGGCTGAGCGTCTTGCGGTCAATGCCCTCGTCCAGGTCGGGGCGGATTTCGTGGGTGCGCGTCATGTCAGCTCAAACCGGCTCGCAGGCTCGGACGTAGAGGTCTCGGAATGGGAGGCAGTTTAGCCGTAGCGCAGCGGGACTTTTAGCTGAATTTGTTTTTTGACGCCAGATTTCTACCGTTACGCAACACGGCAGGCCCGCGGAAAATCCCGTGGCAGGAGTTTCCGTGGGCGAAGTCGTGGGATCAGGCGGTTTCCTGCTCTCTCAAAATGGTCAGCACGGTTTGCACGTTTTGCGCAGCATCCCGACCCAAGCTTGTCAGATAGCCACCATCCGGCTGATCGGTAAGTTCTTTTTCAAACAGGCGCTGGGCAGCAGCGATGTGTTTCGGGGCAGCGGTCTGATGAATTTTCAGACCTTCCTGGGAACTGTCCAGGTTGAAGAGTGCGAGGACTTCCAGTTCGGCAACCAACTCAGGGGTAAGCGACATAAGGACTCCAGACTTTCTAGGAATTGGACGACAGCGCCCCTAAGGTGAACCCGCGGGTGCGGCCTGTCCAGTGCTCAGATCAAGGGATTTTGTCTTGAGACGGATTCCAGTGTAGTCAGGGCCGGGGAGTTGGCTGGATGGATACGTTACAAACATTGTAGGAGTGAGCCTGCTCGCGATAGCGGAGTGCCTGTCAGCATATTCTTCACTGACAGAACGCTATCGCAAGCAGGCTCACTCCTACAGGATGGGGTTCACTTCTTTTCTGGTGGCAACTCAGGCAATGCACGCAACGCCGCTTCGTACCATTGGGTATCGAACGGGCGGTCTTCATCCAGCATCGCGTCAATCTCGCAAGCCAGCACATGCGCCATCAGATTGAGGATCTCTTCGCGCTCGACACCCACCAACGTCAGCTTGTTGAACGTTGCCTTGGCCGCTGGCGGGTTGTCGCTTTCAATCTGGTTTTCGATCGCTTCGATCAAAGTAGCCTCGGTGAACTCTTCTTCGTCGTTGTCGATGTCTGTCGGCTCGCTCATGGCAGGCTCCTCAAGGAAAGGCACCCAGTTTACCCGCATTCAGCGGCGTGATGCTGCTGGCGGGAATCGTCATGGCGATCTATAAACAGGCACTGCCCACCCCGCACGGCCTGGAGGCTATGTGATGTTCAAGCTTTACGGTTTCTCTGTCAGCAATTACTACAACATGGTCAAACTGGCGCTGCTGGAAAAAGGCCTGCCCTTCGAAGAAGTGACTTTCTATCCCACGCAGTCCGCAGAATCGCTGGCGATCAGTCCGCGCGGCAAGGTACCGGTGCTCGGCGTGGACGCCGGTTACATCAACGAAACCGCGATCATCCTCGAATACCTCGAGCAGACTCAGCAAGGCACGCCACTGTTGCCGACCGACCCGTTCGAACGCGCACAGGTGCTGGCGATCGCCAAAGAGATCGAGCTGTACATCGAGCTGCCGGGCCGAGCCTGTTACGGCGAGGCGTTTTTCGGCATGACCCTGCCGGACGCGATCAAGGACAAGACCCGCACGGAGCTGCAGCTCGGTTTTGCCGCGCTGGGCCGGCACGGCAAGTTCGCCCCGTATGTGGCGGGCGATAGCCTGAGCATCGCGGATTTGTATTTCCTCTACAGCGTGCCACTGGCGTGTG
The DNA here is from genome assembly GCF_900104975.1 of Pseudomonas sp. Z003-0.4C(8344-21). Classification (NCBI taxonomy): domain Bacteria; kingdom Pseudomonadati; phylum Pseudomonadota; class Gammaproteobacteria; order Pseudomonadales; family Pseudomonadaceae; genus Pseudomonas; species Pseudomonas sp. Z003-0.4C(8344-21). Next base: position 502,520 of record NZ_LT629756.1, read on the forward strand.
CGGTCGGGCAGAAGCTGTTCGGGATCGATTGGCTGGAAGAGATGCTGCAGGCGAAGGCGCTGCTGGAGCGGCTTGAGCAAAATCCGCATGTGCAAAAGATTGCTGCGGACAAGGATGCGGCGATGCCGGCGTTTTTGGCGATGATTGCTGCCAAGAAATGAAATTTGTAGCGTTCTGAAGTCAGCCATCGCTGGCAAGCCAGCTCCCACAAGGTTCTGGTGTGAAACACACATGTGTGTTTGCCGCAGAACCTGTGGGAGCTGGCTTGCCAGCGATGCTTTTAGCGGCTGGCCAGCAGGGCCTGACCGCGCACCACCGCTGCCTTGACCTGCGCCGGCGCAGTGCCGCCGATATGGTCACGGGCATTTACCGAGCCTTCCAGAGTCAGCACGGCAAACACGTCCTGCTCGATCTGGTCGCTGAACTGGCGCAGTTCTTCCAGGCTCATCTCGGCCAGATCCTTGCCGGTGTCCACTCCGTATTTCACCGCGTGGCCAACGATTTCGTGGCAATCGCGGAAGGGCAGGCCGCGGCGTACCAGGTAGTCGGCCAGATCGGTCGCGGTGGAAAAACCACGCAGCGCCGCTTCACGCATGATCGCGTGCTTGGGCTTGATCGCCGGGATCATGTCGGCAAACGCACGCAGCGAATCGCGCAGGGTGTCGGCGGCGTCGAACAGCGGTTCCTTGTCTTCCTGGTTGTCCTTGTTGTAGGCCAGCGGCTGGCCTTTCATCAGAGTCAGCAGGCCCATCAGCGCACCGAATACACGACCGGTCTTGCCGCGCACCAGCTCGGGCACGTCGGGGTTTTTCTTTTGCGGCATGATCGAGCTGCCAGTGCAGAAGCGGTCGGGCAGATCGATGAACTGGAACTGCGCGCTGGTCCACAGCACCAGCTCTTCGGAGAAGCGTGACAGGTGCATCATCGCGATGCTCGCGGCCGAGCAGAATTCGATGGCGAAATCGCGATCGGAAACGTTGTCCAGCGAGTTGCCGCCAACGGCGTCGAAGCCCAGCAGTTGCGCGGTGTATTCGCGGTCGATCGGGTACGTGGTGCCGGCCAGCGCGGCGCTGCCCAGCGGCATGCGGTTGGTGCGCTTGCGGCAGTCGACCAGACGCTCGTAATCGCGGCTGAGCATTTCGAACCAGGCGAGCATGTGGTGGCCAAAGGTGACCGGTTGTGCGGTTTGCAGGTGCGTGAAGCCCGGCATGATGCTCTCGGCTTCGCGCTCGGCCTGCTCCAGCAGGCCTTTTTGCAGGCGTGTGATCTCGGCCAGGATCAGGTCGATTTCGTCACGCAGCCACAGGCGAATGTCGGTGGCGACCTGGTCGTTGCGGCTGCGCCCGGTGTGGAGTTTCTTGCCGGTCACGCCAATGCGATCGGTCAGGCGCGCTTCGATGTTCATGTGCACGTCTTCGAGATCGACGCGCCAGTCGAACTGACCGGCCTCGATTTCGCCCTGAATGGTGTTCAGGCCGTCGATGATGCTGTCGCGCTCGGCATCGGTCAGCACGCCGACCTTGGCCAGCATGGTGGCGTGGGCGATCGAGCCCATGATGTCGTGGCGATACAGGCGCTGGTCGAAAGTGACGGAGGCGGTGAAGCGGGCGACGAAGGCGTCGACGGGTTCACTGAAGCGGCCGCCCCAGGACTGATTGGTCTTGTCAGTGCTCATGAATTCGCTCGTATCGGCTTGAAGAAAGAAGGCGTGAAACGCTGGCGCGGATAATAACAGGGTTGCCAATCCTGTCGCTGACACCGGTCGATACGTTTTTTTCAGCGCATGTCGGCCTTGGCCGGCGCTGCCCGCCATGAATTTGCGCAAGGATATTTTTCGATTGAGCAATATCGCTCCGACGAACGTCTACAGTTGGACGTAAGGGTCGGCGTGGCTTTGTCTCGCGCAAAGGGCACGGCGCCGACTATAAGAAGAGGGGGTGGGTGGATTGTCCTTCGGCAAACCCCGTGAAAAACGCAAGAAACAGCGGGCTTCGAGCAGTACGACCCGGACACTGGCAAATATTGCTGGCCGACGTACGGCACTTTTTGGCGCTCGGGCTAGTCTTAGCGTGGATCGCGGTGACGGACGTCACTTCACCTGTCTAGCTATCCTTGTGCGAGACTCACGCAGGAATCCAGCGCAATATGAATGTCCTGATCGTTGATGACGAACCACTGGCTCGCGAGCGCCTCAGCCGAATGGTGAGCGAGCTTGAGGGTTATACAGTCCTGGAGCCCAGCGCCACCAATGGCGAGGAGGCGTTGGCACTGATCGACAGCCACAAACCGGATATCGTGTTGCTCGATATCCGCATGCCGGGCCTCGATGGCCTGCAGGTTGCTGCCCGTCTGTGCGAACGCGAAACGCCGCCGGCCGTGGTGTTTTGCACCAGCCCCGATGAATTTGCCGTGGAAGCCCTGCAGGCCAGCGCCGTGGGCTATGTGGTGAAACCCGTGCGAACCGAACATTTGCAGGACGCCCTGAAGCGGGCTGACCGTCCCAACCGGGCACAACTCTCGTCGCTGACCCGTCCCGCTGCCGAAAGCGGCAACGGTCCACGCAGCCACATCAGCGCCCGTACCCGCAAAGGTATCGAGCTGATCCCGCTGGATCAGGTGGTCTACTTCATTGCCGACCACAAATACGTGACCTTGCGCCATGAGGCCGGCGAAGTGCTGCTGGACGAGCCACTCAAGGCGCTGGAAGACGAGTTCGGCGAGCGCTTCGTGCGGATCCACCGCAACGCGCTGGTCGCCCGCGACCGCATCGAGCGTCTGCAGCGCACGCCGCTGGGGCATTTCCAGCTGTTCCTCAAAGGCCTCAATGGCGATGCGCTGATCGTCAGCCGCCGTCATGTCGCCGGCGTACGCAAAATGATGCAGGGGCTCTGACCCGGTCACTCCGGGCGACTCCACTCCTTGATACCAGGCATCACAGGCCAGGGAGGCCACGTCGTTTCTGATTCAAGTCAAAGTGGATTTGGCTGAGCTGTTATTATCCGCCGTATCTATTCAGTACGGATTGATCCATGTCCTCTCGCGAAATCCGCATCGCCACCCGTAAAAGTGCGCTGGCCCTCTGGCAGGCCGAATACGTTAAAGCCCGTCTGGAAGCGGCCCATCCCGGCTTGCAGGTAACGCTGGTGCCCATGGTCAGTCGCGGCGACAAGCTGCTCGACTCGCCACTGTCGAAAATCGGCGGCAAGGGTCTGTTCGTCAAGGAGCTGGAAACCGCGCTGCTGGAAAACGAAGCCGACATCGCCGTGCATTCGATGAAAGATGTGCCGATGGACTTCCCCGAAGGCCTCGGTCTGTTCTGCATCTGCGAGCGCGAAGACCCGCGCGACGCCTTCGTTTCCAATACCTGTGCCAGCCTCGAAGCACTGCCTGCCGGGAGCATCGTCGGCACCTCCAGCCTGCGTCGTCAGGCGCAATTGCTGACGCGCCGTCCGGACCTGCAGATCCGCTTCCTGCGCGGCAACGTCAATACGCGCCTGGCCAAGCTCGACGCCGGTGAGTACGACGCGATCATCCTCGCGGCAGCCGGTCTGATCCGCCTTGGCTTCGAAGAGCGCATCACCTCGGCGATCAGCGTCGATGACAGCCTGCCGGCCGGTGGCCAAGGCGCGGTGGGTATTGAATGCCGCAGCGCCGATTCGCACATCCACGCGTTGCTCGCGCCTTTGCATCATGCCGACACCTCGTCGCGCGTCAGCGCCGAACGTGCACTCAACAAGCATTTGAATGGCGGCTGCCAGGTGCCGATCGCCTGCTATGCCGTGCTCGAAGGCGAGCAATTGTGGCTGCGCGGTCTGGTCGGTGAGCCAAGTGGCGGCAAACTGCTCAGTGCTGAAGCCCGTGCGCCGCGAGCCGACGCTGAAGCATTGGGCGTGCAGGTCGCTGAAGACTTGCTGCGCCAGGGCGCCGACGACATCCTCAAAGCGGTGTGCGGCGAGGCAGGTCACGAGTGACGGGCTGGCGCCTGCTGCTGACACGCCCTGCGGACGACTGCGCGGCGCTGGCCGAGACGTTGGCCGCGCAGGGGATTTTCAGCAGTTGCCTGCCGCTTTTGGAAATAGCTCCGCTGCCGGTGTCTGCCACAATCCGTCAGGCGCTGGCGCGACTGCCCGATTGCAACGCGGTGATCGTGGTCAGCAAACCGGCGGCGCGCATTGCCCTGGATTTGCTTGATACGTACGAGCCGCAGCCACTGACGATGCCGTGGTTCAGCGTCGGCTCGGCGACTGGCGAGATTCTCCGCGAGCATGGCCTGGACGTGCATTTTCCGGAGGCCGGCGATGACAGTGAAGCCTTGCTGCAATTGCCGCGTCTGCTTGAGGTGCTCGGCCGGCCCGGTGCGCGGGTTATGATCCTGCGCGGCGAGGGTGGGCGCGAGCTGCTCGCCGAGCGTCTGCGCGAGTCAGGTGCTAGTGTCGAGTATCTGGAGTTGTATCGACGCGAGTTGCCGAGGTATGCGCCGCAAGAACTGCCACGGCGGATCGAAGCGGAACGCTTGAACGGCCTGGTGGTCAGCAGTGGACAGGGTTTCGAGCACCTGCGCCAAATGGCCGGTGAAGCCTGGGCAGGCATCGCGCAGTTGCCGTTGTTTGTACCAAGCCCGAGAGTCGCCGAGCTGGCACGTGCCGCCGGGGCTCAAACAGTTGTGGATTGCCGCGGCGCGAGTGCCGCGGCTTTGCTGACGGCGTTACGGGAACATCCCGTGGCCGTTCTCTGATGCAAAGGATGGATACGTGAGCGAAACAGCCTTGCCTAAAGATGATGTGCAACCTGTGACCGATACCCAGGTTGAAACTCCACCGCCGGCCAAAGAGCCGCGCCGAGGCAATGGACTGGCCATCGTCGCCCTGTTGCTTGGCGCCGCCGGTGTCGCGATCGGAGGCTGGGGTGTCTGGCAGGTCCGCCACCTGCAGACCAACACCCAGCAACAGTCCGGTCAGGTGCAGGCGTTGAACGATCAGGCGCAGACCTTGAAGCTCAACGAGCAACGCCTGACCGAGCGTCTGGCGCAATTGCCGGGGGCTGATGAACTTGCCGAACGCCAACGTCTGGTGACGCAGTTGCAGGGCGATCAGCAGCGCCTCAATCAGCGTCTGGAAACCGTGCTGGGTGCCAGCCGCAAAGACTGGCGTCTGGCCGAAGCCGAACATTTGCTGCGTCTGGCCAGCCTGCGCTTGTCGGCCTTGCAGGACATCAGCAGCGCTCAGGCGCTGGTGCAGGGCGCCGACGAAATTCTCCGCGAGCAAAACGATCCGGGTTCATTCGCGGCGCGCGAGCAAGTGGCGAAAACCCTGGTGGCGCTGCGCAGCACCGAGCAGCCGGATCGCACCGGGTTGTTCCTGCGCCTGGGCGCGCTACGCGATCAGGTGATCAATCTCACCGAGCTGGCGCCAGAGTACAAGGATCGCGGCGAATCGCTGCTGGGCCTGACCGCCGACGGTGACGGCGCCAGTCGCTGGGCACAGTGGTGGGACAAGGTCTCGCGCTACATCCGCATCGATTTCAACGCCGACAAAAACGTCAAGCCATTGCTCGCTGGGCAAAGCCTGAGTCAGGTGCGTCTGGCCCTGAGCCTGGCGCTGGAGCAGGCGCAGTGGGCAGCCCTCAACGGGCAGGCGTCGGTGTATACCCAGGCGCTGGCCGAGGCGCGTGATGTGCTCAAGGGCAATTTCAACCCGGACAATCCGCAAAGCAAGGTGATGCTCGAGCAGGTCGGCGAGTTGAGCAAGGAACCGGTGACCGTCGTGACACCGGATCTGGCCGGCACCCTCGGCGCGGTGCAAGCCTATCTTGAGCGACGCAACGTCAACGCTGAAGAGTCGGTGAAACCGTTTGCCAAGCCTGCTGCCAACACCGCGCAGGAGGCCACGCCATGAAACGCCTGTATGTGATCGTGTTTCTGGTGATCGCGGCGACGGCGGCGCTGGGGCTGGCGATTGCCGAACATTCCGGTTACGTGCTGGTGGCCTACAAGAGCTTCCGCTATGAATCGAGCCTGTGGGCGACGCTGGCGGTCATCGCCGTGTTGTGGCTGATCGTCTGGGGCATCAAGGTGCTGATCGAATTGATCATGACCTCCAGCGGTGTGGTCAATCCGTGGTCGCGGCGTAACCGCAGCCGGCGCGTGCAGGTGGCGATCGAACATGGTCAGCTGGATCTCGCCGAAGGTCGCTGGGCCAGTGCGCAGCGGCATCTGTCGCGAGCCGCCGAAGCCGAGCGCCAACCTCTTCTGTACTACCTCGGCGCGGCCCGCGCGGCCAATGAACAAGGGCATTACGAGGAAGCCGATCGCCTGCTCGAGCGCGCGCTGGAACGCCAGCCGCAGGCGGAACTGGCGATCGCCTTGAGTCATGCGCAATTGCAGACCGACCGTGGCGACACCGACGGCGCCCTGGTGACTTTGCAAGCGATGCACGAGCGGCATCCGCACAACGCGCAGACGCTGCGCCAGTTGCAGCGTTTGTATCAGCAGCGCGGCGAATGGTCGGCGGTGATTCGTCTGCTGCCGGAGCTGCGCAAGGACAAGGTTTTGCCGCCGGCCGAGCTGGCAGAACTTGAGCGCCGAGCGTGGGGTGAAAACCTGTCGCTGGCCGCGCAGCGCGAAGAAGACGGCACGGTGGGTCTGCAATCGCTGACCCGCGCCTGGCAGCAACTGACCTCGGCGCAACGGCAAGAGCCGCCGCTGGTGTTGGCATATGCCGAACAACTGCGTCAGTTGGGTGCTCAGGTCGAGGCCGAAGAGGTGCTGCGCACCGCGCTCAAGCGCAAATACGACAGCCATCTTGCCCGCCTCTACGGTTTGGTGCGCGGCAGCGATCCGGCGCGTCAGTTGCAGACCGCCGAAGGCTGGTTGAAGGATCACCCGAACGATCCGAGCCTGCTGCTGACTTTGGGTCGGCTGTGTCTGCAAACCAGTCTGTGGGGCAAGGCGCGCGATTATCTCGAAAGCAGCCTGCGCTTGCAGCGTAATCCAGAGACCTGTGCCGAGCTGGCGCGCCTGCTGGCGCAATTGGGTGATGCCGAGCGCAGCAATCAGTTGTTCCAGGAAGGCCTTGGCCTGCTGGATGAGCGTTTGCTGGCGGCGCCGTTGCCGGTGCCGACAGCTATCTGAGTGGCGAGGGAGGGCCCCCCTCGCTTCCGCTTACCGCTGAAATTCGATCTTCAGCGCGGCAGCGAGGCAAAGTCCTACAGGGCACTACATCAATTCCTCTCGAACCTGTCGGGTTTTCCCTACATCTCTGGTGAACTGTCCGCAGGGCGTCGCCTTGAAAGGCTGACACGCTTTCCTCTACCGTAACCGCCTGTCTCTACTGTTACGGAAAAGCCATGTCGTTGGCCTGCTCACGCTCCTTGTTCTTCATGGCTTTCATTGCGGGGGCCTTTGCTCTGGGAGCTTCCTATTATCTTGAATACGCGGTCGGCCTGACGCCTTGCAGCCTGTGCCTGGTGCAGCGGCTGTTTCTCACGCTGCTCTGCGTCTGCAGTGGTGCGGCGGCGGTGCACGGCCCCGGGCGTGTAGGCCTGGGGTTTTACTGGCTGCTGACCTTGGGGGCGGCTCTGGGTGGCACCACGGCGGCCTGGCGGCAAGTATTGATTCAGAGTGATCCGGTGCTGCAACTGCACCATTGCATAGCGGCTCCCGAGTCGTTTATGGGTGGGCTGCCGTGGTTCTGCGCGCTGCAACGGTTGTTTACCGGCGGCGCCGAATGCGCGGAAATTTCCTGGACGCTGTTCGACCTGAGCATCCCGGAATGGAGTCTGCTGTTTTTTGTCGCGGTATCGATCCTGGCGGTGTATCAACTGTTGCGGCTGGTCTGGAGCGCTCTGCAACGCCCGCTCAGCGGCGAAGCGTCGTACACGGTGCTGCTGCGCGATTAAACACTTGTATGAACTTTATCTCCTGCGTACCTTGAAGCCATAAGCGCACGGGCATAATCTGGCCCGCACGTGTCATTGGAATCGTGTTGCTCGATGACGCTCTGCCCGAACGTCCCCCAAGCCAGACCAGAACAGGGACGCGGGTGTAGAGCAGCATGACCCACAAGGGAAGAGAGATCGCCATGCTCGAAAGTTGTCAGAATGCTCAGGAACGCTGGGGTGGAGTTCATCTGCTGATCGACCGCTGGTTGCAGGAGCGTGAAGAACTGATCGGCGCTTACGACAAGCTCGGTGCGCAGCCTGATTCGCTGTCCGAAAGCCGCAAGCCCTTGCTGGAATTCTGCGGGGTGCTGGTCGATTACGTATCGGCCGGCCACTTCGAAATCTACGAACAGCTGACCGGCGAAGCCAAAGCGTTCAACGACAAGCGCGGCCTGGAACTCGCCGAGACGATCTATCCGCGCATTGACGTCATCACCGAGAAGCTGCTCGCGTTCAACGATCTGTGTGATGAAGGCAAATGCGTCGCCGAGAAATTCAAGGAGCTGGGTGGACTGCTGCACGAGCGCTTTGAACTCGAGGACTGCCTGATCGAAGTGCTGCATACAGCACACAAGGCTGAGGAGACGGTTCAGGCCTGATTATTGAAAAGCCTGAGCAAACAAGGTGCGCCTGAAAGCGCACCTTTTTTTGTGCCTGATCAGCTCGTCGCGCCACGCAATTCCACTTCGAATACCAGCGGTGTGAACGGGGCGATCAGGTCGCCGGCGCCGTCAGCGCCATAAGCCTGATCCGATGGAATCACCAGGCGCCATTTCGCCCCCACCGGCATGTTTTGCAATGCGGTACGCCAACCGGCAATCACACTGTCGAGGTTGAACCACTGCGGTTGAGTGTTCTGATCGAACACGGTGCCGTCCGGTAGCTTGCCGACATACAGCACCTGCACTTTTCCATCAGGTCCGGCCTTTGCACCGTTACCCGAAACGAGTTCAGTCAGCAGGATGCCATCGGCCAATTCCTTCACGCCGGGTTTGGCTTTTTCAGCCGTCAGAAAACGCTGTTCGTTTTCCATCGCAGCGTCGCTCGAATGCAGCGATGCCTGCTCAGCATTCTTCGATTCATGGTCAGCCAGAATCTGCTCGATACGCGCTTGACTCAACGCCAATGGCTTGCCTTGATAAGCCTGTTGCAAGCCCTCGATCAGCGCTTGAATCTGCAGTTGCGGAACCTCCTGGCGCAGGCGCTCGCCAAGACTCGCCCCAAGGCTGTAAGCCAGATCATGAGCATCATTCGCAGCGTTTTTTTCGTCGGCATGGGCGACTGAAAAAAACACGCAAAGGGATAAAAAAATGTAGCGCGACATGGGCACTCTCCGACCTGAGATGCGCTGGATTATGCCAGCGCAAAGCGTTGCAACGGTGAACTGCTTTGGTTTTCGTACAAGACATTTTCGCTTCGGTGCAACGCAACGGTTTCGATACTGTCAAGATGCCCTAGCGGCGGTATCAGCAGAGGTCTAGTATGAGCCGCACTCACGTCAGCCAGGAGGTAAACCATGTCGGCCACCAAGAAGCCTGTAAATACTCCGTTGCACTTACTCCAACAACTCTCGGGCAGCCTGCTCGAGCATTTGGAAAACGCTTGCTCGCAAGCCTTGGCTGATGCTGAAAAACTGCTCGCCAAGCTGGAAAAGCAACGCGGCAAGGCGCAGGAAAAACTGCACAAATCGCGCACCAAATTGCAGGACGCAGCAGCGGCCGGCAAAGCCAAGGCACAGACCAAAGCCAAGGGCGCGGTGAAAGAACTGGAAGACCTGCTCGATGCGCTGAAGGATCGTCAGTCCGAGACACGCAGCTACATTCTGCAGCTCAAGCGCGATGCCCAGGAAAGCCTGAAACTGGCCCAGGGTGTCGGTCGCGTGCAAGAAGCCGTGGGCAAAGTCCTGTCCACCCGCGCTGCCAAACCAGCCGCGGCACCGGCGAAAAAAGTCGCCGCCAAACCGGCCGCCAGCAAGACTCCAGCGAAAACCGCAGCGGCCAAGCCAGCTACTAAAACGGCAGCCAAGCCTGCTGCGAAAGCACCGGTGAAAGCCGCGGCCAAACCGGCTGCCAAAGTCGCTGTGAAACCTGCGGTGAAAAAACCGGCTGCGGCGAGCGCTGCAAAGCCGGCGGCGAAAACCACCGCTGCCAAACCAGCTGCCGCCAAGCCTGCCGCTAAAACTGCCGCCGCCAAACCGGCTGTAAAACCCGCAGCGACCAAAGCCGCTCCGGCGAAAACCGCCGCTGCCAAACCGGCCGCTAAACCTGCGGCGAAAGCTGCGACGAAACCCGCCGCAAAACCTGCCGCCAAAACCGCCGCTGCCAAGCCAGCCGCAAAGCCAGCTGCAAAAGCTGCCGCCAAGCCAGCTGCAAAACCAGCAGTGAAAGCCGCCGCCAAGCCAGCCGCCGCTGCTAAACCAGCCACCTCCGCCGCCAAGCCTGCTGCTGCCAAACCGGCCGCCAAGCCAGTTGCGAAACCGGCTGCAAAACCTGCCGCGAAGAAGCCAGCCGCTACCAAACCAGCCGCCGCTCCAGCTGCCAAGCCTGCCGCGCCAGCCACACCGGCCACGCCGGTCGCCGCGGCACCTGCCGCTACTCCCTCGATCCCTGCGACTGCGCCATCGCCAGCCGCTGCATCGAGCGTCAGCAACAACCCGACCAGCGCTTCCTAAGTGCCGGTTGCCGCGACGCGCAGCACTTGCAGCGCGTCGCGGTTCGGGCTGGCCGCCGCGCCGGCCAGTTCTTCAAGCCAGGTGGTCGAGCCGGCAGCGTTTCGCGCCCACGCCTGCGCTACACCTTCAAGCCGTGACAGCAATGCTCGCTCAGCCTCAAGCTCGAGTGACTTGATCTGCTCGCGCATGCCTTTCAATACGGCATCATCGTTTGCCCGCGTCTTCCATTGCATGCGCAATGTTCGCAGCGGCTGCACCACCTCGGCATCCCAAGGCTCGGTCAGCGTCCGCAGCAGGCTCACGCGTTGCTCATCACACGCTACCGCGCGTTGTTCCAGCCACAAACCGCACAGCAACAGGCAGACATTGGCGCCCGCTGTTTGCAATTGCAGGCAGGCATCTTCCACACCCGTTCGGGTGTAGACATTCAGGGCAAAGCTCCACAGGTCAGAGGACATCGTGCTACTCGCGCCAGTTGTGAGCGAAGCTGGTAGACTCCGCCGCCATTATGATCCGACTTCAGAACCTGACTTTACAGCGTGGCCCGCAACGTCTGCTAGAAGACGCCGAGCTGACCCTGCACGCCGGCCACAAAGCCGGCCTCATCGGTGCCAACGGCGCCGGCAAATCCAGCCTGTTTGCCTTGCTGCGTGGCGAGTTGCACCCGGACTCGGGCGATTGCCTGCTGCCGGCCGACTGGCGCATCGCGCACATGCGCCAGGAGGTCGATACCCTCGAGCGCTTGGCCGTCGACTATGTGCTCGACGGCGACCTGCGCCTGCGCGAAGTGCAGCGCGAGCTCGCTGCCGCCGAGGAGGCCCATGACGGCACCGCGTTGGCGCGTCTGCACGCCGAGCTCGACAGCGCCGACGGCTACACCGCCGATGCGCGGGCGCGCAAACTGCTCGCCGGTCTCGGTTTCAGCAACGAGCAGATGGATCGTCAGGTCGGCGATTTCTCCGGTGGCTGGCGGATGCGTCTGAACCTGGCGCAGGCCCTGATGTGCCCATCGGACCTGCTGCTGCTCGACGAACCGACCAACCACCTGGATCTCGACGCGATCATCTGGCTCGAGGAATGGCTGAAAAGCTATCCGGGCACGTTGCTGCTGATTTCCCACGACCGCGACTTCCTCGATGAAGTGGTCGATCACGTGGCCCACGTCGACCAGCGCAAGCTGACCCTCTATCGTGGCGGCTACACCGCGTTCGAGCGTGCCCGTGCCGAGCGTCTGGCCCAGCAGCAACAGGCCTACGAGAAGCAGCAGGCGCAGCGTGCGCACATGGAAAGCTACATCGCCCGCTTCAAGGCCCAAGCGACCAAGGCTCGGCAGGCGCAGAGCCGGATCAAGGCCCTTGAGCGGATGGAAGAACTGTCGGCGGCGCACGTCGATTCGCCGTTCGATTTCGTTTTCCGCGAATCGAGCAAGATCTCCAGCCCGCTGATCGACCTGTCCGATGCGCGACTGGGTTATGGTGACAAAACCATCCTGGAGAAGGTCAAGCTGCAACTGACCCCAGGCGCGCGGATTGGTCTGCTGGGTCCGAACGGTGCCGGTAAATCGACGCTGATCAAGAACCTCGCCGGCGAACTCGAACCGCTGGCCGGGCGCCTTACCCGCGGCGAAAACACCGTGGTCGGCTATTTCGCACAGCATCAGCTCGATTCGCTGGATGCCAAGGCCAGCCCGTTGCTGCACTTGCAGCGTCTGGCGCCGACCGAGCGCGAGCAGACCTTGCGTGATTTCCTCGGCGGTTTCGACTTCCGCGGTGCGCGCATCGACGAGCCGGTGCTGAATTTTTCCGGTGGCGAAAAGGCTCGTCTGGCGTTGGCACTGATCGCCTGGGAACGGCCGAACCTGCTGCTGCTCGACGAACCGACCAACCACCTCGATCTGGAAATGCGCCTGGCGCTGACCATGGCGCTGCAGGAATTCAGCGGCGCGGTACTGGTGGTGTCTCACGATCGGCATTTGCTCAAGAGCACCACCGACAACTTTTACCTGGTCGCTGACGGCAAGGTTGAAGAGTTCGATGGCGATCTCGAAGACTATGCGCGATGGCTGGTCGAGTATCGCCAACGCAACGCGCCGGCGAGCAACACCCCGGTGAACCCGGACAAGACTGACAAGAAGGCCCAGCGTCAGGCAGCTGCCGCGCTGCGTCAGCAACTGGCCCCGCACAAGCGAGAGGCCGACAAGCTCGAAGCCGAGCTGGGCAAGCTCCACGAAAAACTCGCCAAGGTCGACGCGAGTCTGGGCGACAGTGACATCTACGAGCCGGCGCGCAAGAACGAACTGCGCGATCTGCTTGCCGAGCAGGCCAGGTTGAAGGTTCGCGAAGCCGAGCTTGAAGAAGCCTGGATGGAAGCGCTGGAGACTCTGGAAAGCATGCAGGCGGAGCTGGAGGCGTTGTCCTGATGGAAGCGTTCAAGCTGCCGCTGCCGGCCATGTGGATTGAGCCGATCTGGCTCGGCGTGCAGATTCTGTTGATCCTGCTCGCCGGTTACCTGACCCAGCGCGTAGTCGCCAGGGGCCTGACCCGTCTGGGTGAGCGCTATCCGTTCCCGCCACAACTGCTGATGCCGCTGCGCGGTGTATTGCGCTGGCTGATCATGGGCAGTGCGGTGATATTCGTGCTGGAACGCCTCGGGGTTTCGGCGACGGTGCTGTGGACCGCTCTCTCTGGATTCGTCGCGGTGGCGGCGGTGGCGTTCTTTGCCATGTGGAGCGTGTTGTCCAACCTGCTCTGCGCCATTCTGATCTTTACTGTCGGGCCGTTCCGCCTGGGCGATGTCGTCGAGCTGGTCGATACCACCGACAAACCGGGGGTCAAAGGCCGGGTGGTGGCGATCAATCTGCTCTACACCACATTGATCGAGGCCGAAGAACTCGGCACCGGCAGCGCCATGGTCCAGGTGCCCAACAGCCTGTTCTTCCAGCGCTCGGTGCGGCGCTGGCGCGGGACGGATGTGTTTCCGTCGAGCGGGTTCGAGAAGTAGATTTCCGGTGCCTGATCTGGCGCTTCGCGCGCAGGCTTGCTTGTACACAAGTTGACCCCGATCAGAATGTGGGAGCAAGCCTGCTCGCGAAGAACTCACTAACGCTGCAACATTCAGAAAAACCGGTAGTCATCCAGGTACAGCCGCATTAGCTTATGCCTTTGTCACAAGCACGAGTCGAGGTGTGCGATGGAGCTTCAAACATGGCTGGCGTTTTTCGCCGCCTGCTGGGTGATCAGTCTGTCGCCGGGTGCCGGCGCCATCGCGTCGATGTCCAGCGGTCTGCAATACGGTTTCTGGCGCGGTTACTGGAACGCCCTCGGTCTGCAGATCGGTCTGGCGGTGCAGATTGCGATTGTCGGCGCCGGGGTCGGGGCGATCCTCACGGCTTCCGCCACGGCGTTCCATGCGATCAAATGGTTCGGCGTGGCCTATCTGGTTTACCTGGCGATCAAACAGTGGCGCGCGCTGCCCATGGACATGAGCGATGACGCCGCGGTGCGGCCGATCGGCAAGCCGCTGGCGCTGGTATTTCGCGGGTTTCTGGTGAACATCAGCAATCCCAAGGCGCTGGTGTTCATGCTCGCGGTGCTGCCGCAGTTCATCAACCCGCATGCGCCGTTGTTGATTCAGTATCTGGTGATCGGGGGGACGATGATCTTCGTCGATCTGATCGTCATGGCGGGCTACACCGGGCTGGCTTCGAAAGTGCTGCGTTTGTTGCGCACGCCGAAGCAGCAGCGCCGTATGAATCGCACGTTTGCCGGGCTGTTCATCGGTGCCGCAGCGTTTATGGCGACGTTGCGCAAAGCGGCGGTGTAAACCGCATAGGCACAAAAAAGGCGACCCGGGCGGTCGCCTTTTTTGTGCCTGGAACGCAGAGCGTCCCGGGCTGCATTCCCACGTTGAGCGTGGAAACGATCAGTCAGCGCAGAATCACCGGCGCGGTGTCGCGTGGCAGATTGTTGCGCTGTGGTGCCTCGCGCGGCTGCTCGTAACCGTCGCCACCGAGCTGCATGCTCAGCTGTCCGGCCACGTCTTCGCCCAGCGCTTTCGAGACTTCGCGGACCACCCGTGGACGGTTCAGCGAAATCTTGATGTCGCGATGATTGACCAGTTTGGTGTCCTGCGCTTCGCCCATCGCCGTGAACGCCGAGGTGATCTCGAAGGTCTTGGTGTTGATCAGGCTGAAATCCGCCACCAGCGTCAGGCCCAGTACCGCCGAATAGCTGTCGGTGTGCGCCAGCTCGTTGATGTCCTGGGTGAAGTCAATATCCAAGACCGTGCCGAACAGCACGTAGTCGGCGCCCTTGAAATTGCCGGCCTTGATGCGCTTGATCACGTCGTACACATCGCCCTTGGACGAGGCGGTGTATGGCGTGCCCTGCACCAGCTGGAACATGCCGGTACGCAGGATCTCACCCTTGATGTCGCCAGTGAATTTGCGCAGCTCGCTCTGCTCGATGTAGCTGGTGGTGGCTTCGATCTCGTTGTAGCTCGAAGAACCGCTGGAGCTGTAGTAACCCTCGCGGTGATTGCTCTGCGCCGAAACGATGTGGATGTATTGCTCCACGCGCTCCTGGTACGCCAGATCCGTCACCGCGACTTTCGGGGCCGCTTGCACGCTGAACGCGCAAGCCAGGGCCATCATGCCAATCCATGCGCGCATTGCTTAACGCTCCGTGGTTTTGCGGATCTCTTTTTCGTCCATCCACTCGGCCAGACCGCTTTCGACGTCGATCAGTTGCAGGCTGAATTTGTAGAAGACGTCCTTGTAATCGCTGCTGCGCTTGACGATCGAGCTGATCGAACCTTCGATGCGGTACTTGGCGGCGATCATGTTGCCAGTCTTGGCCACGGTGCTCTTTTTGTACAGACCGCTCTGGTTCTGCAGCTTGAGCTGGTCAACCTGGCTCTGCATCGCATTGTTGTCGCTGGCGAAACGCGCAACGCCGGTCTTCATCAACTGGGTCTTGATGCTGGTGGTGATTTCGCGGGTATCGATGTACTCGCTGGTCTTGTTCTTCACATCGTAGACCTGAACCACCGGACGGCCCTGCAGGATGCCGGACTGAGCCAGCGAGCGGGTCATCGACTCGGCGATCATTTGCAGGTCGGTCGAACCGAATTCGTTGGTCACGGTTTCCACCGCTTTGGTGTCGCCGTAGCTGATGTTCTTGCTGCCGAGTGTCGGGGAGGTGTTGGCGCAACCGGAGGCCAGCAGGGCGATGACAGCGATGCAGGAAAAGCGTGCAAACATGGGAGTGATCTCTGAATCAGGAATAGGGTGACGGGCTTAAGGCGTTTTGATTTCCAGACGGAAATCCAGCGCTTTCGGGGTCGGGGCAATGGCCTGAATAAAGCTGGTCTGAGCGCCGTACATCATCTGGCTTTTCCAGACTTCTTCTTCGGCCACCGGGAAACCTTCCGCGCCAAGCCAGGCGAAGCGGTAGTAGAAAATCTTGTTGCTGTTGAGGGTGTTGCTCAACTGCACGTTGACGGTCATGAAGCCGTTTTCGCGGGCGACGCGCATAGCGCCGACAACGATGTGTTTCTGCGGGCCCATGGCCACGACTTTGCTCGCGGCGCTGCCCGGCTCTGGCGGTGGCGGGGTGGCGCAGCCGCTCGCCAGCAAGGCGAGGGCGGCGACGGCGATGAGTTTGAAGCGCATGCAAAGACTCCGTTCTTAAGGTTGTTTGAGGCTGGCGACGCTGGTCGCAGCGGCATTCGGGACGACGTGGGCAGCGAGGCCACCGGCGAACACCTGATTGCCCACGGCGCGCAGGCTGATCACCTGGTAACGCTGGTCAACGTTGACCTTGACCACCGAGCCACCCACGGCGCTCGGCAGCGTGACCTGATGTTCGCCCTTCTTCAAGCGCAGGCGCACCACCTGAGTGTTGTCTGGCAGCGTACGCCATGTACGGGTATCGGCACCTTCGAGCACCGCTGAAGAAATACCCACGGCCAAGCCAGCCAGCGGGTTGGTTTCGTTGATCTGTTTTTGTGCCACGCCTTTGGTGATCGCCCGCACGGTGGTGCGTACGATGATCCCCGGCATATCGTCACGCAGCGCACGGCGCGACATGGCGGTGGTGCTGTTGAGCGCGGTCAGGTCGACTTGCTGGCCGTCGACGCCAATCTGCGAAAACGGCGCGGTGGAGGTGTCCGGTTTGATGATCGGAAACGACAGCGGGGTGATCACCACGTTGTTGGAGATCGGCAATGGCAGCGGCACGCGGATCGAGTCGCGGGCTGGGGCGAGTCCGCTTTGCACCACAATCAGGATGTCGCTGTCGTCGGATTTGCTCGGCTTGTCGAGATTGACCAGGGCCTGCTCCAGCAGCGGCGTGTTCGGGCGCAACTCGGCGGCTTTGCGATAACCCGGTGCAGCCAGATCCTTCTCGCCCAGCGCTTCGTAAACGAAGCCGGCAAGGTAGTGGCTGAACGCACTCTGGTAGCTGTTTTTCAGGCCCACCACTTCCGGGGCGTCGAGGCTGGCGACCGGATAACCCTGCAAATCCTTGTACTGGGTCTTGATCCCTTCTTTCTCGGCCTCTTCTTCGCTCTTGAGGTATTCCTTGTCGCGCAGATCGGCGATGACCGCCTCACGCTCGTGAGTGCGCTTGATCGCGGTGCGCGCGCCGTCGAAATCGTTGACTGCGAGCAGGTTCAGGGCCATCTGCGTGGTCAGCATGACTTTTTCGTAGTCGTAGCCTTCGTAGCGGCGCACCTTGTCATTGACCAGGAAACTGCCGAACTGGGCGAGATACTTCGCGCTATCGAGCTTGACCGCATCTTCCCACTGACCGACCACCTGATCAGCGCTGGTCCAGGCATTCTGGCTGCCGGACAGGTCGCCCTTGGCGCGCAGCAGTTCACCTTTTTCGAAGTAATAAAGCAGATCTTTGTCGGTGCCGGTGTTGTTCTTTTCCAGCAGGGTCAGTGCAGCGTCAACGTTGCCGGAGGCCAGTTGCTGATTGGTTTGAGCCAGTTCGGAGTCGTAATTGCGAAAGGCCGAACAGCCGGACAGCAGGGTGACGGCGCTGAGCGCGAGCAGAGTGGGAGCGCGGAATGCCATGGGTACTTCTTCCCTGAGTAGCGATAACTGCAGCCGCGGGTGCTGGTCGGGCTGATATGACCGATCGACAGTGGCGCTGGCCTCCTGCCAATTCCTCTTGCAAGAGGAGCTTTGATGCCGGCTCGCAGGGCGAGGGCGCGGCATTATAAGCGTGCGGTGATGGCTATGTAATAGCTTTTTAACTGCACTTTTTAACCTTGTGCCATCACTTCTCAGCGGATTGAGTGTTTGTTGGCAAAGTTTCCAGCCGGGGAATGAACGCCGATCCCACGGTAAATACCTGATCCCGGAATACCCGCAGATGCAGAATCTGGCGATCTTGATCGACGCGCATCTGAAACGGGTGATTGATGGGCGTCATCGCAAACCGAAAAGTGTGCAACCCTTTCTTCAGGCGCAGGCGAGCGACCAGTGTCTTGTCCGGTAGCGCCCGCCAGGTCCGGGTATCGGCTTCCTCGAAAGGGTCATGTTGCGTGACGATCAGCGATGCTTTTGCCGGGTTGCGCTCGTTTTCCTGCGCCTGACCGATTGCTGCCATGTTGGCGCGAAACATCGCCCGCGAAATGATTTGCGGCATGTCGTCACGTAGTGTGCGCATGGACATGTCGGTCACGCTGTTGATCACGGTCAGCGATTGTTTGCGACCGTCCACGCTGACATGGCTGAAGTTGGGAGTGACCGCGTCCGGTATCATCACCGGGAATGAAATGGGCGCGACGATGACCAGATTTTCATTCAGGCGGACCGGAATAGGCACCTGCACTGAGCTGCGAGCAGGGGCCAGGCCACTTTGGATAATCAGCAACACATCGCTTTCATCGGCTTTCGCTGCCGGTTTGTCGAGATTGCGCAAAGCCGATTGCAGCCAAGGCATGTCGGGACGCAGTTCGATTGCCTGACGATAACCGGACGCTGCGAGTGCTCGCTCACCCAAAGCTTCGTAGGTGAAACCGGCAAGATAATGGCTGAACGCACTCTGGTAGCCATTTTTCAGTTCCACGACCTGAGGGGCTTCAAGCAAAGCAACTGGATAACCTTCAAGGTCCTTGTAGTGCGGGGTTTTGCCTTGGGCCTTGGCCTGTTCCTCGGCCGCTTCGTATTGCTTTTCCCGCTGACGTGCGATCAAGGCCTCGCGCTCATGGGTCTTTTTGATGTCTGCGCGGGCGCCATCAAAATCATTCACGGACAGCTGATTGAGAGCCATCTGCGTGGTCAACATGACCTTTTCGTAATCGTAGCCTTCGTAGCGCCGCAGCTTGTCATTGACCAGCATCGTGCCCATTTCGTCACCGAAGCGTGCCAGCAACTTCATGGCGCCGGAGGGGTTGGCCTCCTCGCGCTGAAAAATCATCCGGTCGGCGTGACGCCAGGCGTCCTGGCTATCGGGCAGGACACTGCCGGCGCTGAGAATTGCACCTTTTTCCAGGTAGTAGAGAAGATCCTTGTCCTCCCAGGGATTGTGCATTTCGACCAGCGCCAGGGCACCGTCAAGATTGCCCCGAGTCATCTGTTCGGTGGTCTGCTGCATTTCCATGTCGTAGTTGCGGTAGGCGGCACAGCCGCTCAGCTGAACCGCCACGCAGAACAAAAAAACCAACGGGATTATCCGCATCGACGATGATTCCTTGCGCGCAAATGCTCTGGGGCGGGCAGTATAAAGTGGATGATGGCAAATGGCTGCGATCTTCATCGGGGCAGTACGAAGTACCATCGCCAGTGGGCAATGCGGCAATACTCGGGCATAACCGTTGCTGCCGTCTTCCGGCTATTTCCTGTCAATCAAAGCGAAACGCCGACAAAGCTTGAGTGAAACGTCTGCGAAGTGAACAATATGTAACTTCGCATTTCCATTTGAGATTCGTTCATGACTGCCTCGTCCCGATTGCTGGCCTGGCTGCTGTTCCCGTTGTTTGCCCTGAGCAGCCTGCCGCTGCTGGCCGATACCGTGGAAGGCGCGCCGCAGGCGTTGCACCTGCTCGATTACATCAGCGCGGATTACCCGCCAACGGTCGAGGCGGGAAAGGTCGTCGATGACGCTGAATACCGCGAGCAACTGGAATTCACCCAGGCGCTGCAAGGGTTGATTGCCGGCATGCCGGCCAAGCCGGAAAAAGCTGCACTGGAGCAAGGCGTCAGCGCCTTGCACACTGCGATCAGCGCCAGGCAGGACGGTGCCGAGGTGGCGCGGCAGGCGCGGCAATTAGGCGCGCAACTGGCGGTGGCGTACGAAGTCAGCCAAGCCCCGATCATCACCCCTGATCCAACCCGTGGCGCACCGTTGTATGCGCAGCATTGCTCGGTGTGCCACGGCGACAGCGGTGCCGGTGACGGCCCGGCCGCGCTCGGCATGTCGCCGGCGCCAGCGAATCTGCGCGATGCGGCGCGGATCGATCACCTGAGTCTGTACGCCATCTACAACACCCTCGGCCAAGGCGTCGAAGGTACCGATATGCCGGCGTTTGCCGATCAGCTCGACGATCGCCAGCGCTGGGATCTGGCGACCTATATCGCCGGTTTCAGTGCCGACGCCACGGCTGCGAAAGCCGACAAGACCTACAACATTGCTGATCTGGCCCGCCAGACCCCGGCCGAAGTGCAGGCCGCCGAAGGTCCGCAAGCTGCGGCGACATTCCGTGCACAACGGGCGCAACCGCCGCAGGTCAAGCGTGGCCCGGCGCAGTTGCTCGACTACACCGCCGCTACTCTGGACAAGAGTCTGGCCGCCTACCGCGCCGGTGAGCACGATCAGGCGTACGACCTTTCGGTGGCGGCGTATCTCGAAGGCTTCGAGCTGGTCGAAAGTTCGCTGGATAATGTCGACGCCAACGTGCGCAAGGACACCGAAAAATCGCTGATGGCGTATCGGCAATCCTTGCAGGACGGCCTGCCGGTCGAGCAGGCCGAGCAACGTCTGGACGCGGCCAAGACCAAACTCAAGGAGTCGGCCGGTCTGTTGGGCAGCGATGGCCTGAGCTGGTCGCTGAGCTACATCTCCGGGCTGCTGATTCTGCTGCGCGAAGGCCTGGAAGCGATTCTGGTGCTGGCGGCCATCCTCGCGTTCCTGCGTAACACCGGGCAACAATCGGCAGTGCGCAGCGTCAACGTCGGCTGGGGCCTGGCATTGCTGGCCGGTCTGGGCACCTGGGCGCTGGCGGCTTATGTGATCGATGTCAGCGGTTCGCAGCGTGAATTGCTAGAAGGCGCGACGGCCCTGTTCGCCAGTGTCATGGTGTTGTGGCTCGGCGTGTGGATGCACGATCGCCGGCATGCGGCCGCCTGGCAGGATTACATCAAGAGCAGTCTGGTCGGCGGTGGCGGGCGTTTCGGCTTCGCGATCCTCGCGTTCTTCTCGGTGTATCGCGAGCTGTTCGAAGTGATCCTGTTCTACGAAACCCTGTGGTTGCAGGCCGGACCTGCCGGGCACAACGCGGTGTTGGCGGGCGGGGCGACGGCGCTGGTGCTGCTGGTGGGTCTGGCGTGGGTGATCCTGCGTGGTTCGGCGAAATTGCCGCTGACGTTGTTCTTCAGCATCAACGCGGCGCTGCTGTGCGCGTTGTCGGTGGTGTTTGCCGGGCATGGCGTGAAAGCGTTGCAAGAGGCCGGGATCTTCGGCACGCGGCCAGTGGCGTTCTTTGAATTCGACTGGCTGGGGATTCACGCCGATGCGTATTCGTTAGCGGCGCAGGCGGTGGCGGTTCTGGCGATTGTTGTGTTGTATGGGCGTAGTTGGGTGGCTGAGAAACGCCGCGTCGCCGTTTAACCAGCATTCGCTGGCGCTCACTTCGCGAGCAGGCTCGCTCCTTGGATCGGTGTGTATCCTGTGGGGAGCGAGCCTGTTTGTTTTTGGAGAAAGAAAATGCGTGTCTGGATTGATGCGGACGCCTGCCCGCGGGCGGCGAAGGATCTGGTGGTGAAGTTCGCCCTCAAGCGCCAGTTCGAGGTGGTGCTGGTGGCTGGGCAACCGCAGACAAAGCCGGGGCTGGCGATCGTCAAACTGGTCGTGGTGCCGAGCGGGCCGGATGCGGCGGATGATTATCTGGTCGAGCACGCGGTGCCCGGTGAGCTGGTGATCTGCAGCGATATCCCGCTGGCCGACCGCTTGGTGAAGAAAGGCGTGGCAGCGCTGGATCCGCGCGGCAAGGAGTTCGATGCGCAGAACATGGGCGAGCGCCTGGCGGTGCGCAACCTGTTTACCGATTTGCGTGAGCAGGGCCAGGTCAGTGGCGGCCCGGCGCCGTTCGGCGAGCGGGAGAAGCAGGCGTTTGCCAATGCGCTGGACCGGATTCTCACCCGCCTGACCCGCAAACCCTGAGCCCCACACAAGTCCCTGTGGGAGCGAGCGTGCTCGCGAAGACGGTGGGTCATTCAACACAGAGTTGCCTGATCTAGCGCTTTCGCGAGCAAGCTCGCTCCCACAGTCGGGTTTGCATGCAGGCAATGATCAGGCGTCGTTCTCATGGGTCAGCTCGAGCACGCGGTCGACCAGTTTGTTGATGCCCGACGCCGCTTCACTGATGGTCTGCGCCAGCATGTAGGCTGGGGTGGTGACGAGTTTGCGCGCCTTGTCTTCGACGATCTCGGTCACCGCGCACTCTTCGTGGGTCGCGCCCATTTTGCTCATGGCCGCGGCGGTGTCTGCATCGTTGCCGATGGTGCAGGTCACGCCGGGGCCGTAGATTTTTGCTGCCAGCGCCGGGGAAATGCAAATCAGGCCGACCGGTTTGCCCGCTTCGGCAAACGCCTCGGCCAGGGCCAGCACTTCAGGTTGCACGCTGCAGCCAGCGCCTTCGATGGCGAAATTCGAAAGATTTTTCGCCGCACCGAAACCACCCGGCACGATCAGCGCGTCGAACTCCTCGACGTCGGCGTCGCGGATGTCCTTAACGTTGCCCCGGGCAATGCGCGCCGATTCCACCAGCACATTGCGCGACTCGGGCATCTCCTCGCCGGTCAGGTGATTGATCACATGCAATTGCGCGATGTTCGGCGCGAAGCACTGCACCTGCGCGCCACGTTGATCGAGGCGCAGCAGGGTGATGACGCTTTCCTGGATCTCGGCGCCGTCGTAGACGCCACTGCCGGACAGGATCACTGCAACTTTTTTGCTCATGGGTTTCTCTCCAGATTCATGGCGCTCAATGTCCACTAAATCGTCGCGCGTTGCCATAGGCGCAACGGGCGGCGGTATCGGGCACAGAACCCTCTCTTCATGGATCGCAACGGCGGCGGGGTGTTCATTTTTTGCTGGCAGCGCAAGCGTGCCGGGGGAGAGAGAACCGTGGTGCATGAAGACTCAGCGCAGAGGGCGCGGCCGCAGGCATGAGAGCGTGCGGCGCTTTATTCCGTCGGGGTCTTGGGTTCGGCTGGGCTGGACGCTTCGGCGTTGCGCAACTGTTCGGCCTGGGCGGCTTTGGCCAGTTGCTCGTCCTGATAAATCTGCTTGGCCAGGCGCGCGTTCTTGAAGCGTCGGCGCAGCCACAGCCCGAGGCCGAGGATCAGCAAGGCGCCCAGTACCCACAGCTCGTATTTCTTGATGCTGCCGAGCATGCCTTCGAGCACCGCACCGAAGTGATACGCCGCCGCCGCCAGTGCCGTGGCCCAGATCGCCGCGCCGATGCCGTTGAGCAACAGATAACGGCCCGGCGGGTAACCCGACAGGCCGATCGCCACCGGCATCACCGTGCGCAGACCATAGACGAAACGGAAACTCAGGACCCAGATGTCCGGATGTTTGCGGATATGCTCCAGCGCGCGGTCGCCCATCAGCTGCCAGCGCGGTTTGCGCGCGAGCAGTTTGCGTCCGTGCTTGCGGCCGAGGAAATACCACAGCTGATCGCCGGCATAACTGCCGCAGAAGGCCACAACCACCACCAGATTGATGTCCATGTATCCGCGGAACGCGAGGAAGCCTGCGAGCACCAGAATGGTTTCGCCTTCGAAGAACGTGCCGAGAAACAAGGCAAAGTAGCCAAAGTCGTGCAGAAATTGTTGGAGCATTGTCTGGGTGCTGGCGAAATGAACGCGCAGCCTAACCCTTCGGACACATTCATGAAAGTGTCCAAATGTGTCTCGACGTGAACATTTCCTACGCTGACAATGGAATGCGGCTACGTGACACGGGGCACACATAACTGTCATCTGTTGGTCATAATGGCCGTCTATAACTGTCACGCTCGCCCGTTTTGCCCGGGCTCAGGAGTCCGCCGTGAGCTTTACCCCCGCCAATCGCCTGTTCCCCGCCACCCGTCTGCGTCGCAACCGCCGTGATGATTTTTCGCGTCGGCTGGTACGGGAAAACGTGCTGACGGTCGATGACCTGATCCTGCCGGTGTTCGTGCTCGACGGTGAAAATCGCCGCGAAGCCGTGGCGTCGATGCCGGGCGTGGAGCGGCTGACGATCGACTTGCTGCTCGAAGAAGCGGCTAAGTGGGTCGAGTTGGGGATTCCGGCACTGGCGCTGTTCCCGGTCACTCCACCGGAACTCAAATCCCTCGACGCTGCCGAAGCCTGGAACCCGCAAGGCATTGCCCAGCGCGCTACGCGCGCGCTGCGTCAGCGTTTTCCGGAACTGGGCGTCATTACCGACGTGGCGCTGGATCCGTTCACCACTCACGGCCAGGACGGCATCCTCGACGAAGAGGGCTACGTGCAGAACGACATCACCGTCGACGCATTGGTCCGCCAGGCGCTGTCTCATGCCGAAGCCGGTGCGCAAGTCGTAGCACCGTCGGACATGATGGACGGTCGCATCCAGGCCATTCGTGAAGCGCTGGAAATTGCCGGCCACGTCAACGTGCGGATCATGGCCTACTCGGCCAAATACGCCAGCGCCTATTACGGCCCGTTCCGCGATGCGGTCGGCTCGGCCAGCAACCTCGGCAAAGCCAACAAGGCTTCCTACCAGATGGACCCGGCCAACAGCGACGAAGCGCTGCACGAAGTCGGTGCGGACCTGGCCGAAGGCGCGGACATGGTCATGGTCAAGCCCGGCATGCCGTACCTGGACATTCTTTTTCGGGTCAAAGATGCCTTCAAGGTGCCGACCTTCGTCTATCAGGTCAGTGGCGAGTACGCCATGCACATGGCCGCTATTCAGAATGGCTGGTTGAGCGAAGCGGTGATTCTTGAGTCACTGACCGCCTTTAAACGTGCCGGCGCAGATGGCATCCTGACTTACTTTGCCGTTCGTGCCGCTCAATTGTTACGAGAGCAGAAATAGCCCTCCCAGGAACATGCGATGAATACCGAAGGACTCACTGAAGTTGCCGTAAAAGAAGCTCAACCGGTGGTCGAGCAAATCGCCGAGACCCCGCCGGAACTCGAGCCTGCGCCACCCGCGCCGGTCGCCGAACCCGCAGCGGCGGTGCCGGCGATTGCCATCCCCGGCCTGGATGACAGCAGCCTGTACATCCACCGCGAGCTCTCGCAATTGCAGTTCAACATCCGCGTGCTGGAACAGGCGCTGGACGAGTCCTACCCGTTGCTGGAGCGCTTGAAGTTCCTGCTGATCTTCTCCAGCAACCTTGATGAATTCTTCGAAATCCGCGTCGCCGGGCTGAAAAAGCAGATCACCTTCGCCCGTGAACAGGCCGGCGCTGATGGCTTGCAGCCGCATCAGGCGCTGGCGCGGATCAGCGAGCTGGTCCACGGTCACGTTGATCGTCAGTACGCGATCCTCAACGACATCCTGCTGCCGGAACTGGAAAAGCATCAGGTGCGCTTCATCCGTCGGCGCAACTGGACGACCAAGCTCAAGGCCTGGGTACGCCGCTATTTCCGCGACGAGATCGCGCCGATCATCACCCCGATCGGCCTCGACCCGACGCACCCGTTCCCGTTGCTGGTGAACAAGAGCCTGAACTTCATCGTCGAGCTTGAAGGTATTGACGCCTTCGGGCGCGATTCCGGTCTGGCGATCATCCCGGCGCCGCGCCTGCTGCCACGGATCATCAAGGTCCCGGAAGAAGTCGGCGGCGCCGGCGACAATTATGTGTTCCTGTCGTCGATGATTCATGCGCACGCTGATGATCTGTTTCAGGGCATGAAGGTAAAAGGCTGCTACCAGTTCCGCCTGACCCGGAACGCCGACCTGGCGCTCGACTCCGAAGACGTCGAAGACCTGGCCCGCGCGCTGCGTGGCGAGTTGTTCTCGCGGCGCTACGGCGACGCGGTGCGTCTGGAAGTTGCCGACACTTGCCCGAAACACCTCTCGGACTACCTGCTCAAGCAGTTCAACCTGAGCGAGACCGAG
Organism: Pseudomonas sp. Z003-0.4C(8344-21); assembly: GCF_900104975.1. NCBI lineage: Bacteria > Pseudomonadati > Pseudomonadota > Gammaproteobacteria > Pseudomonadales > Pseudomonadaceae > Pseudomonas > Pseudomonas sp. Z003-0.4C(8344-21). Next base: position 528,461 of record NZ_LT629756.1, read on the forward strand.
CTGTATCAGGTCAACGGCCCGGTCAACCTGACGCGCCTGTTCAGCATCACCGGTCTGGACAGCCACCCGGAGCTGCAATACACGCCGTTCACTCCGCAGATCCCGAAACTGCTGCAGAACAGCGAAAACATCTTCAGCGTGGTCAGCAAGCAGGACATCCTCCTGCTGCACCCGTTCGAGTCGTTCACCCCGGTCGTCGACCTGCTGCGTCAGGCCGCGAAAGACCCGCATGTGCTCGCCGTACGCCAGACGCTGTACCGCTCCGGCGCCAACTCGGAGATCGTCGATGCGCTGGTCGACGCTGCGCGTAACGGCAAGGAAGTCACCGCGGTGATCGAGTTGCGTGCGCGGTTTGACGAAGAGTCCAACCTGCAACTGGCCAGCCGGCTGCAAGCGGCCGGTGCGGTGGTGATCTACGGCGTGGTCGGCTTCAAGACCCACGCCAAGATGATGCTGATCCTGCGTCGCGAGGCTGGCGAAATCGTCCGCTACGCGCACCTCGGCACCGGTAACTACCACGCCGGCAACGCCCGTCTGTACACCGACTACAGCCTGCTGACTTCCGACGACGCCTTGTGCGAAGACGTCGGCAAACTGTTTAGCCAGTTGATCGGCATGGGTAAAACCCTGCGCATGAAAAAGCTTCTGCATGCGCCGTTCACCCTGAAAAAAGGCATGCTCGACATGATCGCCCGCGAGACGCAATTTGCCCTCGACGGCAAGCCGGCGCACATCATCGCCAAGTTCAACTCGCTGACCGATCCGAAGATCATCCGCGCGCTGTACAAGGCCAGCCAGTCGGGCGTGCGCATCGATCTGGTGGTGCGCGGCATGTGCTGCCTGCGGCCGGGCATCGCCGGGGTCTCGCACAACATCCACGTGCGCTCGATCATCGGCCGCTTCCTCGAGCACACGCGGGTGTTCTACTTCCTCAACGGCGGCGACGAGCAGATGTTCCTCTCCAGCGCCGACTGGATGGAGCGCAACCTCGACAAGCGCGTCGAGACTTGCTTCCCGGTGGAAGGCAAAAAGCTGCTGACGCGCGTGAAGAAAGAGCTGGAGCTGTATTTGACCGACAATACCCACAGCTGGAGCTTGCAGTCGGACGGCCGCTATATCCGCAACACGCCGACCGGCAACCAGAACCCGCGCAGTGCGCAGGCGACGCTGTTAGAACGACTGGGTAGCCCCATCCTTCCGGTAAGCAGCTAAAAGCCCCTCACCCTAACCCTCTCCCAGAGGGAGAGGGGACTGACCGAGGTGGATTTTCGAGCTACGCCGACCTGAAGCATCGAGTCGAACTCAGGCCTTGAAGCCTAAGGAGATCGGCTCCCTCTCCCTCTGGGAGAGGGCTGGGGTGAGGGGGAAGCTTCACCCCCGATCTCAAGCCGAAACCAATAAAAAAGGCGATCCCTGCGGATCGCCTTTTTTGCACCTGTCATCCACCCACCTGTAGGGGTGATTTGCGGTGTATCAGTGGACGGTGAGCACAATCCCCACCCGCGTCAGCCACTCCGCCTCAAGCCCGAAATCCGCTTGGGTCAGTTGGTTTTCATCCAGCCAGTTCTCCGGGAATTCCACATCAAGGCTGTCGCCATTGGCATGCAGCACCACCTGCGGCATCGCCTGCGTGCCGCGAATATGGTGGAACAGGATGGCAAAACGCAGCAGCACGCACAGGCGAATCAGCTTGATGCCGTCGTCACCGAATTCGGCGAACTTGTCCTTGGGAATATTGCGCCGATGGCCACGTACCAGCAGGGCGAGCATTTGCTGGTCTTCGCGGGAGAACCCGGCGAGGTCGGAGTGCTCGATCAGGTAGGCGCCGTGCTTGTGGTAATGGTAGTGAGCGATATCGAGGCCGACTTCATGGACTTTCGCCGCCCAGCCGAGCAGCTCGCGCCAGATACCGTCGTCCAGCTCCCAGTCTGCCGCGACCTGATCGAACGCGTGCAAGGCTTTGCGCTCGACCCGCGCCGCTTGCTTGAGGTCGACGTGGTAGCGTTCCATCAGCGAAGTCAGGGTGCGCTCGCGCACGTCTTCGTGGTGATGGCGGCCGAGCAGGTCATAGAGTACGCCTTCGCGCAGTGCGCCTTCGCAGTGATCCATGCGTTGCAGTTCGAGGGCGTCGAAGATCGCTTCGAGAATCGCCAGGCCGGCCGGGAAGATTGCACGGCGGTCGGGTTTGATGCCTTCGAAATCGATCTTGTCGACATCGCCAAGCTTGAACAGGCGGCGCTTGAGCCAGGCCAGGCCTTCGGCGTTGACTTCACCGGTGCCGTGGCCGCCGGCCTTCAGCGCCAGACCGATGGCGCGGATGGTGCCCGAGGAGCCGATCGCTTCATCCCAGGTCAGGCGGTGCAGGGCATGCTCGATGCTCATTATCTCCAGCCGCGCCGCGGTGTACGCCTGAGCGTAACGGGCCGGGGTGATCTTGCCGTCCTTGAAATAGCGCTGGGTGAAGCTGACGCAGCCCATCTGCAGGCTTTCGCGCAGCAGTGGCTCGAAGCGCTGGCCAATGATGAATTCGGTACTGCCGCCGCCGATGTCGGCGACCAGACGTTTGCCCGGCGTATCGGCGAGGGTGTGTGACACGCCCAGGTAGATCAGGCGCGCTTCTTCACGGCCGGAGATGACTTCTACCGGATGGCCGAGGATTTCTTCAGCGCGGTGGATGAATTCGATCCGGTTGCGTGCTTCGCGCAGGGCGTTGGTGCCGACGATGCGCACGGCGCCCAGCGGCATGCCGTTGATCAGCTGTGCGAAGCGCTTGAGGCAGTCGAGACCGCGCTGCATCGATTCTTCGTTGAGCTGGCGCGCATCGTCGATGCCGGCGGCCAGTTGTACCTTTTCGCCGAGACGCTCGAGAATGCGGATCTCGCCGTTCTGGGCCTTGGCCACGACCATGTGAAAGCTGTTGGAGCCCAGGTCGATTGCGGCGATCAGGGACAGATTCTTGGCTTGGGATTGCGGCATGATCAGGGAGTCTCGGTCGATAACCCCGCCATCGTGCCACGATCACACGCTGACGCCAACGCGCACGGCGCAAAGCCTTGATACATCGATGAAAGTCGATGACCGCTGCGCGGTCAATCGCGGGCAAGCCCGCTCCCACAGGTTTTAGCGCTGAACGTACGATCCTGTTCCTGCATCGAACCCTGTGGGAGCGGGCTTGCCCGCGATGAGGCCCTAAAAGGCACCACACATCTTTCAGGCAATCGCTTCGACGGTGCCAATGAAATTCGCCAGCTCCACCGTCTGCGGATTGGCGAACAACACCTTCGGATCGCCCACTTCATGCACCTTGCCATGGTGCATGAACACCAGTTTGTCGCCGACTTCGCGGGCGAAGCGCATTTCGTGGGTGACCATGATCAGCGTCATGCCTTCCTTGGCCAGTTGCCGGACCACGGCGAGCACTTCGTTGACCAGTTCCGGGTCGAGCGCCGAGGTGATCTCGTCGCACAGCAACACCTTCGGCGACATCGCCAGGGCCCGGGCGATCGCCACGCGTTGCTGCTGGCCGCCGGACAGCCGATCCGGGAAGGCATCGAATTTCTCGCCCAGGCCGACCCGCTCAAGCATCTCGCGCGCCAGTTCGGCCGCTTTGGCCTTCGGCACTTTCTGCACCACTTGCGGCGCGAGCATGACGTTTTCGCCCACGGACAGGTGCGGGAACAGGTTGAACTGCTGAAACACCATGCCGACTTTCTGCCGCAGGCTGCGCAGGTCGGCGCGGGCGGCGTCGAGGTATTCGCCATCGACTTCGATCACCCCGTCGTTAATCGACTCCAGCCCATTGAGCGTGCGCAACAGGGTCGATTTGCCCGAGCCGCTGCGGCCGATGATCGCCACCACCTGGCCTTCCTCGACGCTGAGGTCGATGCCTTTGAGAACGTGGTGATCGCCGTAGTATTTATGCAGGGCGGAAATTCTAAGCAGAGGCATGCAGTCTCCTTTCCAGATAGCGCGCACTGAGGGACAAGGGGTAGCAGAGGAGGAAATAGCCGAGGGCGACGAGGCCGTAGACCATGAACGGTTCGAATGTGGCATTGGCGAGCATGCCGCCGGTCTTGGTCAGCTCGGTGAAACCGATGATCGAAGTCACCGCGGTGCCTTTGACCACCTGCACCGAGAAGCCCACGGTCGGCGCCACGGCAATGCGCAGGGCCTGCGGCAGGATCACGTAACGCAATTGCTCCAGCGGATTGAGCGCCAGGCTCGCCGAGGCTTCCCACTGGCCATTCGGGATCGACTCGACGCAACCGCGCCAGATCTCCGCCAGATAAGCGCTGGTGAACAAGGTCAGGGCAATCGCAGCGGCCATCCACGGCGAGATTTCGACCCCGGCCAGCGCCACGCCGAAAAACACCAGAAACAGCTGCATCAACAGCGGCGTGCCCTGAAACAGCTCGATCCAGGTGCGGGCAATGCTGCTCGGCAACGAGTTTTTCGAGATGCGCATGATCAGGATCAGCAGCCCGACGATGCCACCGCCAATGAACGCCACCAGCGACAGCGCCAGCGTCCATTGCAGGCCGGTGAGCAGGTTGCGCAGGATGTCCCAGAAGGTGAAGTCGCTCATGCCCGGCTCCTGCTGATATAGCGCCGGCCGATCCAGTTGAGCAATTGGCGGATAAGCAGCGCCATGCACAGGTAGATCAGCGTGGTCAGCGCATAGGTTTCAAAGGCGCGGAAGTTGCGCGACTGAATGAAGTTGGCGGCGAAGCTCAGCTCTTCGGTGGCGATCTGCGAACACACCGCCGAGCCGAGCATGACGATGATGATCTGGCTGCTCAGCGCCGGCCAGACCTTGCCCAGCGCCGGTAGCAGCACCACATGCCGGAACGCTTCGAAGCGACTCATCGCCAGCGCCGCGGCCGCTTCCAGTTGGCCGCGCGGAATCGCCTGGATGCCGGCGCGGATGATCTCGGTCGAATAAGCGCCAAGGTTGATCACCATCGCGAGCACGGCTGCCTGCCACTCGGAAATCTGCACGCCGAGCGATGGCAGGCCGAAGAAGATGAAAAACAACTGCACCAGAAACGGCGTGTTGCGAATCAACTCGACGTAAACGCCGAAGATTGCTGCGAACGGGCGGATATTCCACGCCCGCACCAGCGCCCCGACAATTCCGAGGCCCACCCCGAGCACCGCGCCAATGGCGGTCAGCTCAAGGGTGAACAGCGCCCCGCGCAGCAGCAGGTCGGTGTTTTCCACCACCGGCAAGAAATCGAACTGATAAGCCATGAAAGTCTCCCGCGTCGTCGATCAGAGATCGGCCGGCAGCGGTTCTTTCAACCAGGTCTGCGCATTCTTTTCCAGCGCGCCGTCAGCCTTGGCGGTGGTCAGGATATCGTTGACCTTCGCCAGCAGTGCGGCTTCGTTCTTGTTCACGCCGACATACACCGGCGAATCCTTGAGCTTCACTTTCAGCGCGGGCACGCGTTTCGGGTTCTTCTCGCTGATGGCGACCATCACCACGTTGCCGCTGGCGATCAGGTCGACCTGGCCGGCGAGGTAGGCGGCGATGGTTGAGTTGTTGTCTTCAAAGCGCTTGATCGTGACGCCTTCGGGGGCGACTTTGCTCAGCTCGATGTCTTCGATGGCGCCACGGGTGACGCTGATGGTTTTGCCTTTGAGGTCGTCGAGGCTGCTGATTGCAGCATCTGGCGGGCCGAACACGGCGAGGTAGAAGGGGGCGTAGGCGCGGGAGAAGTCGATGACTTTCTCGCGCTCGGGGTTCTTGCCGAGGCTGGAGATCACCAGATCGACCTTGCCAGTGGTCAGGAACGGAATGCGGTTGGTGCTGTTGACCGGGGTCAGCTCGAGTTTGACCTTGAGCTGGTCGGCCAGCAGTTTCGCGGTGTCGATGTCCAGGCCACGGGGTTTCATGTCCGGGCCGACCGAACCGAACGGCGGGAAGTCCTGCGGCACGGCGACTTTCAGCGTGCCGCGTTTGACCACGTCGTCCAGACCGTCGGCGTGAGCGGGAGCCTGGCACAGCAGCAGGCCGGCAAACAGGGAAGCGAGAAGGGCGCTGTAACGCTGGGTCATGGACAATCTCCGGATCGGCGGGAAGTGATTTCTGCAATCGGACAGAGCATGGGCCGTGCCAAGACTGCGCTTTCATTGCGCCAGGCCGCGGTTTCAGCGGCTTCGTTCGGTCTTACTGGTCTGAACAGTCAGGATGCTTTTCGCACCCCGATGGCGCATCAGTGATGCGCACCGAACCCCACTGGGGCACGACTTGCCGGGCCCGCCGAATAGCTTTACAACTAGCCGCACATTGACCCTGGCGCGTCCGAAAAAACCATGAACTCGATTTCCCGTGCGGTACCCGAAGTGGCGCTGCAAGCGATCCGCAAATTGATCACCGAACAGGGCTTCGGCGCCGGCGATGCCTTGCCGTCACAACGGCATCTGGCCCTGCAGCTGGGTGTCAGCCGCGCGTCGTTGCGTGAAGCACTGTCATCGCTGAGTGCGCTGGGCGTGGTCAGTATCCAGCCGGGCAAAGGGGTGTTCGTGCAGGCGCCGGTGGAACTGGCCAATGGCGACAGCGCACCGGGATGGGCCTTTGCGGCGCAGGCCTCGCCGCTGGACATCTTTCAGTTGCGCTATGCGCTGGAAGGGTTTGCGGCGGGGCTGGCGGCGGTGACGCTGAGCACGTTCGACCTCGATGCACTGGAAGACAACGTTGCGGCGATGCGTGAGCAATTGCGCGCCGGCGATTTTGAAGCGGCGGCAAAACTCGACTTCGAATTTCATCGACGGATCCTGCTGGCCAGCGGCAATCAAGCGATGCTGAGCATCCTCACGGCCAGCGCCGAGATCTTTCTCGAGAGCCAGAAATTACCGTTCATTCGCGCCGAGCGGGCCATGGAAACCTGGCAGGAACACCGCAAGATCCTCCGTGCCCTGGCCCGCCGCGCGTCGGCTGCGGCGCAAAAAGCCATGCAGGAACATGTGCGCAACGCGGCCCTGCGCACTGGAATCGCGTTCATCGCCCCCGCCGCCGGCTGACTTGAACCATACCCAAACTCATCAGTCACCATAGCAAGACTCAATCAACTGCGGCTTCCTGAACACGGGAAGGGCGGCTATGATGGGCCACGTTTTTTTGCTTACAACCTGGAGAATTCCATGAGCAGCGATCTGATCAAACACGTTAGCGACGCTAGCTTCGAAGCCGACGTACTCAAGGCCGAAGGCGCTGTCCTGGTCGACTACTGGGCTGAATGGTGCGGCCCTTGCAAAATGATCGCACCGGTTCTGGACGAGATTGCCGAGACCTACAAGGGCAAGCTGACCGTCGCCAAACTGAACATCGACGAAAACCAGGAAACCCCGGCCAAGCACGGCGTGCGTGGTATCCCGACGCTGATGCTGTTCAAGAACGGCAACGTTGAAGCGACCAAGGTCGGCGCACTGTCGAAGTCGCAGCTGGCGGCTTTCCTCGACGCCAACATCTAAGCGTCGCGGTAAACGTTAAAAAAAGCCCCGCAAATCGCGGGGCTTTTTGCGTATTCAGGGCTAGACGCTCCGAAACTCAGGTGGTACATTCGGCCCCGCACTGGTTTCTCCACTGCCCCCTGCTAGCCGTCGCCGACGCACTCCTTTTCGAATTAGTTCGCGATCCTGTCGCCTTCTCCGCGGCGCGGCCTCATTAAGCCAAAAGCTTAATTTCCCCCCTCCATAAATGATTACGTCATTCCTATATGAATCTGACTGAACTCAAGCAAAAGCCGATTACCGAACTGCTCGAATTAGCCGAACAGATGGGCATAGAAAATATGGCCCGTTCGCGCAAGCAGGACGTGATTTTCTCCCTGCTGAAAAAACACGCGAAAAGCGGCGAGGAAATCTCCGGTGATGGCGTGCTGGAGATTCTCCAGGACGGCTTCGGCTTCCTGCGCTCCGCAGACGCTTCCTACCTGGCCGGCCCGGACGATATCTACGTCTCGCCGAGCCAGATCCGCCGCTTCAACTTGCGCACCGGTGACACCATCGTTGGCAAGATCCGCCCTCCGAAGGAAGGCGAGCGGTATTTCGCACTGCTCAAGGTCGACACGATCAACTTCGATCGTCCGGAGAACGCGAAAAACAAGATTCTCTTCGAGAACCTGACCCCGCTGTTCCCTACCGTGCGCATGAAGATGGAAGCCGGCAACGGTTCCACCGAAGACCTGACCGGTCGGGTGATCGACCTGTGCGCGCCGATCGGCAAAGGCCAGCGTGGTCTGATCGTTGCACCGCCGAAAGCCGGTAAGACGATCATGCTGCAGAACATCGCGGCGAACATCGCGCGTAACAATCCTGAAGTGCACCTGATCGTGCTGCTGATCGACGAACGTCCGGAAGAAGTGACCGAAATGCAGCGCACCGTGCGCGGCGAAGTGGTTGCCTCGACGTTCGACGAGCCGCCGACCCGTCACGTCCAGGTTGCCGAAATGGTGATCGAGAAGGCCAAGCGCCTGGTCGAACACAAGAAAGACGTGGTGATCCTGCTCGACTCCATCACCCGTCTGGCCCGTGCCTACAACACCGTGATCCCGAGCTCCGGCAAGGTTCTGACCGGTGGTGTCGATGCCCACGCGCTGGAGAAGCCGAAGCGTTTCTTCGGTGCCGCGCGTAACATCGAAGAAGGCGGCTCGCTGACCATTATCGCCACCGCGCTGGTTGAAACCGGCTCGAAGATGGACGAAGTGATCTACGAAGAGTTCAAGGGTACCGGCAACATGGAACTGCCGCTGGATCGCAAGATCGCTGAGAAGCGTGTGTTCCCGGCAATCAACATCAACCGCTCCGGCACCCGCCGCGAAGAGTTGCTGACCGCCGACGACGAACTGCAGCGCATGTGGATTCTGCGCAAGCTGCTGCACCCGATGGACGAAGTCGCTGCCATCGAATTCCTGGTCGACAAGCTGAAAACGACCAAGACCAACGACGAGTTCTTCTTGTCGATGAAACGCAAGTAACACGCAAGCCGTTGCAAGGAGCGCTCCGTAAGGGGCGCTTTTTTTGGCCCGAGATTTATTTGTATCTGGATTGAAGTTTGCCCGACTGATAACTTCGCGCCTTCAAGGGATTTTGTATCCAGAACAGGTAAGGTTTTTCATGCACACGTTTGGCAATCGCCGTGACATCGACGGTTTACGCGCACTCGCGGTTCTTCCCGTCGTGCTGTTCCATTTCGGATTCAATACATTCAGCGGCGGCTTTGTCGGCGTCGACGTTTTTTTCGTCATCTCCGGTTTTCTGATTACCTCGATCCTGTTCCGTGAAATCAGTGCCCAGCGCTTCAGCTTCCTCGATTTCTGGGGCCGTCGCGCCCGGCGTATTCTCCCGGCGTTGACGGTGGTCGTGGTGGTGACGCTGGCGCTGGGCTGGTTACTGCTGACCGCCAAAGACCTGTCCGATCTGGGGCGGACAATCCGTTACCAGTCGCTGTTCATTTCCAACATCCTGTTCATGCGCGAGGACGGCTACTTCGAACCGGCCTCCGATCTCAAACCCTTATTGCATACCTGGTCGCTGGCCGTCGAAGAGCAGTACTACATCTTCTTCCCGCTGATGATGGTGCTGTTGATGCGCTATGTCCGGCATTGGCGCTGGATGCTGTTCGCTGTGCTGCTGGTGTCGTTCGGGCTGAACATCGTCTACATCGAGCGGCGCCCGGAATTCGCCTTCTTCTCCCTGCCGACCCGCGCCTGGGAATTGCTCTGCGGCGCCATGCTCGCGGTAATGCCGGCGGCCAAACACGCGCCGCGGCTCTGGGTCCGGCAGGCGGTCGGCCTGGCCGGACTGGCGGCGGTGCTGCTGGCGGTCTTCACCTTTGACAAGTCCACGGTGTTCCCGGGCTGGGCAGCCTTGCTGCCGGTGCTCGGTACGACGGCATTGATCTGGTCGGGCGCGCGCGGTCCGACACTGGCCGGCCAGTTGTTGAGCCTGCGGCCGATGGTGTGGATCGGTCTGCTTTCGTACTCGTTGTATTTGTGGCACTGGCCGATTTATGTGTATGCCAACGCGATCTCGATCGATGGCATTCAGCCGCTTGAAGCGCTTGGCTGGATCGCCCTGGCCGTGGCGTTGGCGTGGCTGAGTCTGCGTTTTGTCGAGCTGCCGTTTCGCGAGAAACGCGTGTTCGCCAGCCGTAACTCGGTGCTGGTCGGTGGCCTGGTATCCATCGCCGCGCTGGCGGTGGTTGGCTCGGCCATCCGTTCGGCCGACGGCGTGCCGCAACGTCTGAGCGGCAAGGCACTTGAGTATGCGCAGTCCCAGGAATGGAACGCCGGGCAAATGAAGTGCATGCACATGAGTAAGGACAAGACTCTGGACAAGGCCTGTCGCGTGGGCGGCGATCAACAGGTCGCGCCGACGAAAATGTTCTGGGGCGACAGTCACACCGCTGCGCTGCTGCCGGCCATCGAAGGCAACAGCCAGCGTGACGGTCAGCCCGTGTGGCTGTACAGCCTGACCGGATGCCCACCGATCATCGATGACGCCTTGCGTGCGCAGTGCAAGCAGTTCAATCAGCGCAACATGCAGTTGGTCCGTGATCTGGGCATCAAGGACGTGGTGCTGGCGGCGAACTGGAGTCTGTACGTCTACGGGCGTGAGGACGGCGATGGCGACAAGCAGTTCCTGCTCGATCCTTCGCGCAATGTGGCGCAATCGGAGCAACGCATGGCGGCGGCGATCAAGGCGCAAGTCAGCGAACTGCGTGAGGCGGGTGCGCAGGTCTGGCTGTTCAAGGAAGTGCCGTTGCAGCACAAGAGCTACATCAGCCGCCTGACCAGCCTGGCGCGGATTGGCCGCTCGGCCGAAGGACTGGGGCGGCCGCTGGGTGAGCATCTGGCGCGGCAGCAGTTTTTCACCGGTCTGTTCGGCTCGATGAGCGCTGCCGATTCCGGCGTGCATGTCATCGACCCGACGCCGCTGATGTGCAAGGACGGCCTGTGCATGATTGATGTCGACGGCCATTCGCAATACAAGGATGCCGATCATCTTTCCGACGCTGGCAGCGCGCGTTTGAGTCCTTTGTTTGCGCCGATGTTGCTGGGCACCAGCCGCCATTGAGCGATGCCTGGCACTGACGGGCTGCTGTTTGCCCGTCAGAGCAGGTAGGATGTACGCCTATTTTGAGGGTGCCATCGTCAATGAAATTCAAGGATCTTCGGGATTTCGTGCAGCAGCTTGAGCAGCGCGGAGAGTTGAAACGCATCCAGATTCCCGTCTCGCCGGTGCTGGAGATGACTGAGGTGTGCGACCGCACGCTGCGGGCCAAGGGCCCGGCGCTGCTGTTCGAGAAACCCACCGGCTACGACATTCCAGTGCTCGGCAACCTGTTCGGCACCCCCGAGCGGGTGGCCATGGGCATGGGCGCCGAGTCGGTCAGCGAGCTGCGCGAGATCGGCAAGCTGCTGGCCTTCCTCAAGGAACCGGAGCCGCCGAAGGGTTTGAAGGACGCGTGGTCGAAACTGCCGATTTTCCGCAAGATCATTTCAATGGCGCCCAAAGTCGTCAAAGACGCGGTGTGCCAGGAAGTGGTCATCGAAGGTGACGATGTCGATCTGGCGATGCTGCCGGTACAGACCTGCTGGCCCGGCGATGTCGGCCCGCTGATCACCTGGGGCCTGACCGTCACCAAAGGCCCGAACAAGGAGCGCCAGAACCTCGGTATCTACCGTCAGCAAGTGATCGGCCGTAACAAGGTGATCATGCGCTGGCTCAGCCACCGTGGCGGCGCCCTCGATTTCCGCGAATGGTGCGAGAAGCATCCGGGCCAGCCGTTCCCGGTGTCCGTTGCCCTTGGCGCCGACCCGGCGACCATTCTTGGCGCAGTCACGCCGGTACCGGACAGCCTTTCCGAATACGCCTTTGCCGGTCTGCTGCGCGGCAACCGCACCGAGCTGGTCAAGTGCCGTGGCAACGACCTGCAAGTGCCGGCCACCGCCGAGATCATCCTTGAAGGCGTAATCCATCCGGGCGAAATGGCCGACGAAGGTCCATATGGCGACCACACCGGTTATTACAACGAAGTCGACAGCTTTCCCGTGTTCACTGTCGAACGCATCACCCACCGGATCAAGCCGATCTACCACAGCACCTACACCGGCCGGCCGCCGGACGAGCCGGCGATTCTCGGCGTGGCGCTGAACGAAGTGTTCGTGCCGATCCTGCAGAAGCAGTTCCCGGAGATCACCGACTTTTACCTGCCGCCCGAAGGCTGCTCGTACCGCATGGCCATCGTGACCATGAAAAAGTCGTATCCGGGGCATGCCAAGCGCGTGATGCTCGGTGTCTGGTCGTTTTTGCGACAGTTCATGTACACCAAGTTCGTTATCGTCACCGACGACGATATCAACGCCCGTGACTGGAACGATGTGATCTGGGCCATTACCACGCGCATGGACCCCAAGCGCGACACGGTGATGATCGATAACACCCCGATCGACTATCTGGATTTCGCCTCGCCGATTTCCGGCCTGGGCTCGAAGATGGGCCTGGATGCCACTCACAAGTGGCCGGGCGAAACCACCCGCGAGTGGGGCCGTGTGATCGTCAAGGACGACGCCGTGACTCAACGGATCGATGCCATCTGGAATCAGTTAGGAATAGATTGATGCGTGTAACCCTGCAGCCTTCCGGAGCAGTGCTCGAGATACAGCCCGGTGAGCGGATTCTCGACGGCGCGCGGCGCCTGGGTTTTGATTGCCCGCAAAGCTGCCGCAACGGTAACTGCCACGTGTGTGCGGCGCTGCTGGTCGAAGGTCGCGTCGAGCAGAACGGCCAGGTCCATGATCATGGCGAGTTCTACACCTGCATCGCCGAGCCGCTGGAAGACTGCGTGCTGCTCTGGGATGGCGTCCTCGCGCTGGGCGAACTGCCGGTGCGCAGCCTGTCGTGCCAGGTCATCGAATGCCGCGAAGTCGGCGGCGACACCTGGCGCGTGCGTCTGCGCGCGCCGGCCGGCAAGCCACCGCGCTATCACGCCGGGCAGTATCTGATGATCGAGCGCGAGAACGGCGAGAAATCGGCGTTCTCCATGGCCTCTGCGCCGCACGGCGGGCGTGATCTGGAAATCCATGTACTGGCGCGCGAAGCCAGTGCACTGAGCCTGATCGAGCAGCTGCAACGCAACCCGATGGTGCGCGTCGAGTTGCCATTCGGCGACACCCATCTGGCCGAACTGCCTGACGGTCCGTTGGTATTGGTCGCCGCCGGTACCGGCATGGGCCAGATTCACAGCCTGATCGAACATTGCCGCGCCAATGGCTTCAAGCACCCGGTGCATCTGTATTGGGGCGTGCGCCGTCCGGAAGATTTCTACCAGATCGAACATTGGGATGAATGGCTGAAACTGCCCAACCTGTTTCTGCACAAGGTCGTCAGCGATCAGTGCGGTTGGGAAGGGCGCTGCGGGATGCTGCACGAAGCGGTATGCGAAGACTTTGCCGATCTCAAGCCTTTGCACGTCTACGCCAGCGGTTCACCGGCCATGGTTTACGGCACCCTCGACGCGCTGGTCGAGGCGGGGATGGACGCCCATCAAATGCGCGCTGACGTATTCGCTTATGCACCGCGTTCCTGATTTCATATAACTTCATATATAGCCGATCGGTATTTATGGAATTGAATAAATACCGGTAGGTTATATATCCATCAGGCAATTAAATAATCTTTGTGCCATGGCACTTAATTTGCCTGAAAACACATGTGCCTTATTGTTACAGCGGTGCGTTCTATTAAGTAATTCTTCGCCCGCGGGGAGCTGAACGCTATTCGCCATGAGCGCCATTGAAAACGCTTTTCTGAACCTGGCTTACCCTCCGCGGCTCGAACTCGGGCCGCAGCTGACCCACGAGCAATTGCTCGCCTCCATGCAATCGACCATGGCGCGCCACAAGGGCGGGCCGGTGTGGCTGTTCGCTTACGGTTCGTTGATCTGGCGCCCGGAATGCACCGCCGTCGAGAGGATGCGCGGTCGGGTGCACGGTTATCATCGTGGCCTCTATTTATGGTCGCATGAACACCGCGGCACGCCGGAAATGCCCGGGCTGGTGTTCGGTCTGGATCGCGGCGGTTCGTGCAGCGGCTTCGCCTACCGGTTGCCGGAAGACAATCTCGATACCGCGCTGTACGCCTTGTGGAAACGCGAGATGCCGGTGCCGTCGTATCGGCCGCACTGGCTCAACTGCCGGCTCGAAGATGGCACTCAGGTGCAGGCCTTGGGCTTCGTGCTGGAGCGGCACCTGCCCAGCTATGCCGGCAACCTGCCGGACCATGTGCTGAGCCAGGTATTCGCCAGCGCCAGCGGGCGTTACGGCACCACTCGCGATTATGTCGAGCAGACCGCACACGCCCTGCGCAGCCACGCCATGCCAGACCGTAATCTGGAGGCGCGGCTCAAGCGCTGTCAGTCAACCTGCGATCAGGCGACCGCTTCACGGCTCTGACTGGCGACTTGCTTGTGCCATAGCGTCGGGGCCAGGAAGGCCATTGCCAACAGGCAAGCGCCGACCAGCAACACGAAGCCGCCGTCCCAGCCGAAGTGGTCGACGGTGTAGCCCATCGCCGCACTGGCCGCGACTGAACCGCCCAGATAACCGAACAGACCGGTAAAACCTGCGGCTGTACCGGCGGCTTTCTTCGGTGCCAGTTCTAGCGCCTGCAAGCCGATCAGCATCACCGGGCCGTAGATCAGGAAGCCGATCGACAGCAGGGCGATCATGTCGACCATCGGGTTGCCGGCCGGATTCAGCCAGTAAACCAGCGTCGCGACCGTCACCAGAGCCATGAACACCATGCCGGTCAAGCCACGGTTGCCGCGGAAAATCTTGTCCGACATCCAGCCGCACAGCAGCGTGCCCGGGATACCTGCCCACTCATAAAAGAAATACGCCCACGAGGTTTTATCCACGGTGAAGCCCTTGGCTTCTTTCAGGTAGGTCGGCGCCCAGTCCAGCACGCCGTAGCGCAGCAGGTAGACGAAAACGTTAGCGAGGGCGATGTACCAAAGCATTTTGTTGCGCAGCACGTACTTGACGAAGATTTCCTTGGCGCTGAATTCGTCTTCGTGGCTGGCATCGTAGCCTTCCGGGTAATCGTTCTTGTACTGCTCGATCGGCGGCAGGCCGACCGATTGCGGGGTGTCGCGCATGGTGATGAAGGCAAACACCGCCACGCCCAGCGCCACCGCCGCCGGTACATAGAACGCCGCGTGCCAGTCGTTGAACAGGCCCATGCCGAGCAGGAACAGCGGGCCGATCAAGCCGCCACCGACGTTGTGCGCCACGTTCCACACCGAGACCACGCCGCCACGTTCCTTCTGCGACCACCAGTGCACCATGGTCCGCCCGCTCGGCGGCCAGCCCATGCCCTGCGCCCAACCGTTGATGAACAACAGGATGAACATCATGGTCACGCTGGACGTGGCCCAAGGCGCGAAACCGAAAATGAACATTACCCCGGCCGACACCAGCAGGCCGAATGGCAGGAAGAAGCGCGGGTTGGAACGGTCGGACACCAGGCCCATGAGGAACTTCGACAGACCGTAGGCGATGGCGATCGCCGACATCGCCAGACCCAGGTCGCCGCGGCTGTAGCCTTCGTCGATCAGGTACGGCATGGCCAGCGAGAAGTTTTTGCGCAGCAGGTAGTAACCCGCATAGCCGATGAAGATACCGGCGAAGATCTGCCAGCGCAGGCGTCGGTAGGTGCTGTCTATTTTTTCTTCAGGCAAAGGAGCCTGATGTGCGGCAGGACGAAAGAAAGCAAACATTCAAGAGCTCCAGTTTTCTTGTTTTGACTGCGGATGCGAATGTTACAGTTTCGTTACCGAAAATAGCATCGCTTGACGTCGGCAAAACAGTGGAAATCGGGGCAGTTGAGCGTTCCTTTACGAACATGTCGCTCAGACGTAAGAGCAGGGCGTTTTGGGGATGGTGACTCAGGTGGGTTTTTGCGGTTTTCGCGAATTGATAAAGGGCTGATCTCAACGTCGAGGCGATCCGGGTTACTGGCCCGGATCGCTCCGTGGCCTTAACGGACCTGAACGACAACCTTGCCCACAGCCTTGCGCTGGCCCAGATCATTGATCGCCTGCGCGGCACCGGTCAGCGGATAAACCTGCGACACCAGCGGCTTCAACTTGCCCTCGGCAAACCAGCCGAACAGTTGCGCAAAGTTCGCCGCGTTGTCCTGCGGCTGGCGCTGGGCGAACGAGCCCCAGAAGACGCCGAGTACCGCCGCGCCTTTGAGCAACGCGAGGTTGACCGGCAGCTCCGGTATGCGACCGCTGGCGAAGCCGACCACCAGCAGCCTGCCGTTCCAGGCGATGGCGCGGATGGCCTGATCGAACAGGTCGCCGCCGACCGGGTCGTAGATCACGTCGGCGCCCTGGCCGTCGGTGAGGCGTTTGATTTCGTCCTTGAGATTGGCTTCGCTGTAATTGATCAGCTCATCGGCGCCAGCGGCTTTCGCCACTTCGAGTTTTTCCGCGCTGCTGGCAGCGGCAATCACGCGGGCGCCCATGGCCTTGCCGATCTCCACTGCTGCCAGGCCGACACCGCCGGAAGCACCGAGCACCAGCAGGGTTTCGCCCGGCTGCAGGTTGGCGCGCTGCTTCAGAGCGTGCATTGAGGTGCCATAAGTCATGCTGAACGCGGCGGCGATATTGAAATCCATCGACGGCGGAATCGGCAGCACGTTGTAGCCGGGCACCGCGACCTGCTCGGCAAAACTGCCCCAGCCGGTCAGGGCCATGACCCGGTCACCGACCTTGAGGTGGCTGACCTTTTCCCCGACTTCGCGAACCACGCCAGCCGCTTCACCACCCGGCGAGAACGGGAAGGGCGGCTTGAACTGGTACTTGCCCTCGATGATCAGCGTGTCCGGGAAGTTGACCCCGGCGGCGTGCACGTCCAGCAGGATTTCATTCTTCTTGGCGACAGGACTGGCGACGTCTTCCAGCACCAGCGATTCGGCAGGGCCGAAGGCTTTGCACAGCACGGCTTTCATCAGGGCTATTCCTTTGGGAGTGATGGCCGATAAGTGTAGGTGTGTGAATCAACGGGTCAACGAGCATGCCCGGCCCTGATAGTCAGGCATAAGCTTGTGCTTGTGCGGCGGGTCGTTATGCTAGGCCGCAAACCGGATAAGGAGCGAATTGTGAAAGCGTGGATCATGTTGTTGCTGGCCCTGTCTCTGCCTGTGGCAGCGCTGGCCGAAGAAGCCAAAGAAGGCGAGGCGCCGAAAGTCAATTACATTACCCTGAGCCCGCCGTTCGTCGGCAATTACGGCTTGGACGGCACGACCAAGCTCAAGGTCTTCAAGGCCGATGTCGCCTTGCGCGTAACCGGTGAAGAAGCGACCAAACTGGTCAAGGCCAACGAGCCGCTGATCCGAAATCAACTGGTGGCGCTGTTCACGCAGCAGAGCACCGAAGCGATGGGCAGCATCGAAGGCAAGGAAAAGCTGCGTCAGGAAGCGCTGAAGCAGACCCAACAGGTTATGAATGACGAGACGGGTAAGCCGGTGGTTGAGGATCTGTTGTTCAACAACCTGATCATTCAATAAGTCATCCGTTGTCCGGGCTGGCCCCGTCGCGAGCAGGCTCACTCCTACAATTGGAATGCATTCCCCTGTAGGAGTGAGCCTGCTCGCGATAGCTGTGTTTCAGTCGCAAAAAGTCTTATGGCTTGAGCGCAATCACCGCCGCCCACTGCTCCGCTGTCACCGGCATCACCGACAACCGCGAGCCCTTCTGCACCAGTGGCATCTCCGCCAGCGCGGTCTGCTGCTTCAGATAATCGAGCTTCAGCACTCGCGCAAACGTCTCGACGTGCTCGACATCAATCGCGCTCCAGGCATTTTTCTCCGCCGTAGCCTTGGGATCGAAGTAATGGCTCTCTGGCTCCAGCGCCGTCGGATCGGGATACGCCGCTTCGATGATCCTGCCGATCCCGGCAATCCCCGGCTCCGGGCAACTGGAGTGGTAGAAAAAGAATTCGTCACCTACTGCCATCGCGCGCAGGAAATTGCGCGCCTGATAATTGCGAACCCCGTCCCAGCGCGCCTTGCCGAGCTTTTCCAGGCCTTTGATCGAGAGCTCGTCGGGCTCGGATTTCATCAGCCAATAGGCCATGTTGGGTGCTCCTGAAACGGTCGTTGGGCAGGTTGTCGGGCAATTTTATGACAAACCGACAGTCGGTTGACGTCAGCGTTTGCGCACCGGTTCACGTTGCCGCAAAATGCCGGCCTTTAAAGCTTGACGCTGCTGCACGGCCTACACACGGAAACCGCTGCTGTCATCGTGATGATGTGCCTTGAGGGGGGCAATCGATGAAACGCAAACCGGATTTACTATGGACTTTGGTAATTTTGTTCGGCCTGGGCGTCGTTACCACCGGTTACGCGCAGAGCCTGTGGGCGAACAAGGCGGATGCACCGATTGAGATTGCACAACAAGTGCAACAGTCGACGGCCTTCAAGCGCTGAAACTGTCTTCCTCGGCGCCGCTGTTCTGGCGGCGTCCTGTCACGCGAAATACCACGCCTTGTCGGTGACCGTGCCCTGTAACGGTACATCCCAGCTCGCCTGCGCCAGACGTTCGACCTTCTGACATTCATGGGCCAGGCCCAGCAGCGTCGGCTTGCGCCAGTTTTTGCGCCGGGCCAGATAGGCGAGGCTGCGATCGTAGAAACCGCCGCCCATGCCCAGCCGACCGCCGACATCATCGAACCCCACCAGCGGCAGCAGCACCAGATCCAGCGCCCAGACCTTGCGTTGCCGACTCAGATTGGCCTGCGGTTCGAGAATGCGAAAACGATTGGGTCTGAGTTTTTCGCCGGGGCGCACGCGCTGAAAAACCATTTTGGTCCGCGGCCAGGCGCTGAGCACCGGTAGATAGGTCGCCTTGCCCCGGCGCTGGGCTTCGCGCAGCAGCAGACGCGGATCGATTTCGCCGTCGGTGGGCAAATACAAAGAAATGTGTTTCGCCCGACGAAAATGCGGGTCTTGCGCCAGTTGCCGGAACAGGCCTTGGGCAGCCTGGTGTTGCTCGGCGTTGCTCAGCGAGCGACGCGCCTTGCGCAGCAGGCGGCGGAGTTGCGGGCGAGGCAGCAGCGCGGGTTCAGTCATGGTTCGGCTTCGGCAGGGTGGACGAAAACGTACGCATAAAAAATCCGATGTCGGCATAAACCGACATCGGATTCGAATCAGGCTCCCCGGATGTACCGCTGTCAACTCAGCCCTTGAACCCGAAAGTTCAAGGTGGAAGAAGCAGTAGACTTTAAGGCTTTCCGTCTAGCGGACATGCACACCAGCCCAACGTGCAACTTCCAGGGTAGTGCGAATCGGCTCCGGGACATCGTCAACTGGCAAGCACCCCAGGGAGTGCCGCGAGTATACCTCAAGCTGCCAGGCGAATCAGCCCTTGGCGGTGTTCTGATCGTCGGCCAGCACCAGATCGACACGATCGAGCAAGTCACGCACCTGTTCGCGGGTCGAGCCACTGGCCTGGATGTCCGGGCGCTCTTCTTTGTGCAACAGGTCATGGGTGATGTTCAGCGCGGCCATCACGGCAATGCGATCGGCGCCGATGACTTTGCCGCTGCTGCGGATCTCGCGCATCTTGCCATCGAGATAGCGCGCGGCACTGACCAGATTGCTGCGTTCTTCCGGCGGGCAGATGATCGAATACTCTTTGTCGAGGATCTGCACGGTGACGCTATTGCTTGAACTCATGAGTCTTGCTCCAGGGCCTTGAGGCGCGAAATCATCGATTCGACCTTACGCCGGGCGATTTCGTTTTTTTCAATGAGGTGAGCGCGTTCCTCGCGCCAGGTCTTTTCCTGAGCTAGTAAGAGTGCGTTTTGACTCTTTAGTTGCTCGACTCGGCCAATCAGCAGTTCGAGTCTGGCCATCAGCGCTTGCAGGTCGGTGTCTTCCATTGTGTCCACTGGGTTGGAGTCTGTCTGATGGGATAGCTGGCGGACAGCCTTTAATAGTCTTGGCGAGTCTGTCGATGTAGGATACAAGGCCTTCATTCTAGACATAGCGCCGTCTGGCGCCTAGCTGCCCATGACCATTGCGAATTCCCCGTACCAAGCCTTTGCCACCCTGCTGACTGCCAGCGGCCACAACGTCTCGCCTGCCGAACTGCATGGCCTGCTGCTCGGACGCAGTTGCGCCGGCGCCGGCTTCGACCACGAGGGCTGGCTGATCGACGCCGCCGAACTGCTCGAAGGCGATCTTCAGGACAACGTCCGCAACGCCTTGATCGGCCTGCAGGAAATGGTCAAAGGCGAGCTGACCGGCGACGACGTCACCGTCGTTCTGCTGCTGCCGACCGATGACGCGCCGCTGCCGGACCGCGCTGCTGCGCTGGGCCAATGGTGCCAGGGCTTCCTCAGCGGTTTCGGCCTGAACTGCCGCGACAGCAGCATGCTTAGCACCGAAGCCACTGAAGTGCTGCAAGATCTGGCGGCCATCTCCCAGGTGCAGGACGCTCTGGAAGAATCCGAAGACGGCGAATCCGACTACATGGAAGTCATGGAGTACCTGCGCGTCGCGCCGCTGCTGCTGTTCTCGGAAACCAGGAAAGCCGATGCTGCGCCTGCCGCCAAGCCGTCGCTGCATTAATCGCGTGCCAGGGAAAGCCATCTGCCCATGACCCATATCCCCAAAGCGGAATACAGCCGGCGCCGCAAGGCGCTGATGGCGCAGATGGAACCCAACAGCATCGCGATCCTGCCCGCCGCCGCGGTAGCCATCCGCAACCGCGATGTCGAGCACGTCTATCGCCAGGACAGCGACTTTCAATACCTCAGCGGGTTTCCCGAGCCACAAGCGGTGATCGTGCTGATGCCCGGTCGTGAGCACGGCGAATACATCCTGTTCTGCCGCGAGCGCAACGCCGAACGCGAATTGTGGGACGGTTTGCGCGCAGGGCAGGAAGGCGCGATCCGTGATTACGGCGCTGACGATGCATTCCCGATTACTGACATCGATGACATCCTGCCCGGCCTGATCGAAGGCCGCGACCGAGTGTATTCGGCGATGGGCAGCAACCCTGAATTCGACCGCCATCTGATGGACTGGATCAACGTGATCCGCTCCAAGGCCCACCTCGGGGCCCAGCCGCCGAACGAATTCGTTGCCCTGGATCATCTGCTGCACGATATGCGCCTGTATAAATCGGCGGCAGAAGTGAAGGTGATGCGCGAAGCCGCGCGGATTTCGGCACAAGCGCATATCCGCGCGATGCAGGCCAGTCGCCCGGGGCTTTACGAGTACAGCCTCGAAGCCGAACTGGATTACGAATTTCGCAAGGGCGGGGCGAAGATGCCGGCCTACGGCTCGATCGTCGCCGCCGGGCGCAACAGCTGCATTCTGCATTACCAGCAGAACGACGCGCTGCTCAAGGATGGTGATCTGGTGTTGATCGACGCCGGTTGCGAAATCGACTGCTACGCCAGCGATATCACCCGCACTTGGCCGGTCAACGGCCGGTTTTCGCCGGAGCAGAAGGCCATCTACGAATTGGTGCTGGCTTCGCAGGAAGCAGCCTTCGCTGAAATCGCCCCGAACAAGCACTGGAATCAGGCGCACGAAGCCACGGTGCGCGTGATCACCACGGGGTTGGTGAAGCTTGGTTTGCTGCAGGGCAACGTTGACGAACTGATCGCCAGCGAAGCCTATAAAGCGTTTTACATGCATCGCGCCGGCCACTGGCTGGGCATGGATGTTCACGACGTCGGCGAATACAAGGTCGGCGGCGAATGGCGGGTGCTGGAAGTCGGCATGGCGCTGACCGTGGAGCCGGGCATCTACATCGCCCCGGACAATCAGAACGTCGCGAAGAAATGGCGCGGCATTGGCGTGCGCATCGAGGATGACGTGGTGGTGACCCGAACCGGTTGTGAAATCCTCACCGGTGGCGTGCCGAAGACCGTCGCCGAAATCGAAGCGTTGATGGCACAGGCAAGGACACACGCGGCATGAGTCGAGTCAATCTGGCAATCATCGGTGGCGGTCTGGTCGGCGCCAGTCTGGCGTTGGCCCTGCAGGCTGGGGCCAAGGCCCGTGGCTGGAAAATCGTCCTGATCGAACCGTTTGCGCCGGGCGACAGCTGGCAGCCGAGCTACGACGCACGTTCATCGGCGCTGTCCTTCGGCTCGCGGCAGATTTATCAGCGGCTGGGCGTGTGGCAGGAAGTCTCCCGCCGCGCCGAGCCGATCAAACAGATTCATGTCTCCGATCGTGGCCGCTTCTCCACCGCGCGCTTGTCGGCGATGGAAGAGGGCGTGCCGGCGCTCGGCTATGTGGTGGAGAACGCCTGGCTCGGCCAGTGCCTGTGGCAGCACCTCGACAAAGACGTGATCACCTGGCGCTGCCCGGCCGAAGTCTCGCGCATGGAGCCGTTGCCCGACGGCTATCGCCTGACGCTCAACGATGAAACTACCCTTGAATGCGATCTGGCAGTACTCGCCGATGGCGGTCGTTCCGGGCTGCGCGAGCAGTTGGGCATCAACGTGCGCACGCGTCCATACAACCAGAGCGCGCTGATCGCCAACATCACCCCGAGCGAAGCGCACAACGGCATGGCGTTCGAGCGCTTCACCGACGAAGGGCCGATGGCCTTGCTGCCGTTGCCGGACAACCGTTGCGCACTGGTCTGGACCCGTCTGGGCATGGACGCGCAGCGTCTGGCCGAATTGAGCGAACGGGATTTCCTCAGTGAATTGCAGGGTGTGTTCGGTTACCGCCTCGGCACGCTGAAACAGGTTGGCGCGCGACACCTGTACCCGCTTTCGCTGGTTGAAGCCGAAGAGCAGGTGCGTTCGCATCTGGCCGTGCTTGGCAACGCCGCGCACAGTCTGCATCCGATCGCCGGCCAGGGTTTCAATCTGTCGCTTCGTGACGCCGACGCCCTGGCCGCCGCACTGCTGGGCAGCGATAAAGCGCTGGGCGACTTCGCCACGTTGCAGGCCTATCGCGAGCGTCAACGGCTGGATCAGGACCTCACCGTGGGTTTTTCCGATCAGGTCACGCGCCTGTTCGGCAGCACCCAGCCGCTGGTTTCGCTGGGGCGCAACATCGGCCTGCTCGGCCTTGAGCTGCTGCCGCCGGCCAAGCGCTGGTTCGCCCGTCAGGCCATGGGCCTGGGAACGCGACCGGATGCTTAAGGGGTTGATCGCCAGGTTCGGCAAGGCGCGGCTGATGCGCTGGGCGATGACGTTCTACCCGCCCTATCTGGGCGCCGGGGTGCGGGTCCGGCACATCAGCGATGACTTTCGCGACGTCCGGGTGTCGATGGGGTTGGGCTGGTACAACCGCAACTATGTCGGCACCCAGTTCGGCGGCAGTCTGTATTCGATGGTCGATCCGTTCTTCATGCTGATGCTCATGGAAAACCTTGGCCCGCGTTACATCGTCTGGGACAAGGCCGCTGACATCGATTTCATCGCGCCGGGCAAAGGCCCGGTGTTCGCCCGCTTCACCATCGATGAGACGTTGCTCGCCGAGATCCGCCGGCAGACCGCCGATGGCGAAAAATACCTGCCGCAGTTGCAGGTCGATATTCATGACGGCGCCGGCCATCTGGTGGCGCGGGTCGGTAAAACCCTTTACGTGCGGCTCAAGCCGCAAGCGAGACAGGCTTAAAGCATGGAAATGCGCGCAGATCTGCTGATTGTCGGAGCCGGAATGGTCGGCAGCGCCCTGGCGCTGGCGTTGCAGGACAGCGGCCTGGAAGTGCTGCTGCTCGACGGCAGCCCGTTGAGCGTCAAACCGTTCGCGGCCGATGCACCGTTCGAGCCGCGTGTGAGTGCGCTGTCGGCAGCCAGTCAACGCATTCTCGAACGCCTTGGCGTCTGGGACGGCATTGTCGAACGGCGCACCAGCCCGTACACCGACATGCATGTGTGGGACGGCAGCGGCACCGGGCAGATTCACTTTTCGGCGAGCAGCGTGCATGCCGATGTGCTCGGCCACATCGTCGAAAACCGTGTGGTGCAGGATGCCTTGCTCGAGCGCTTGCACGACTGTGATCTGGGCCTGCTCGCCAATGCGCGGCTGGAGCAGATGCGTCGCTCCGGCGATGACTGGCTGCTGACCCTCGCGGATGGGCGCAAGTTGCGCGCGCCGCTGGTGATCGCCGCGGACGGCGCCAACTCGGCGGTACGCCGCCTCACTGGCGTGGCGACCCGCGAGTGGGATTACCTGCACCACGCCATTGTCACCAGCGTGCGCAGCAGCCAACCGCATCAGTTGACCGCATGGCAGCGCTTCACCGATCACGGGCCGCTGGCGTTTTTGCCGCTGGAGCGTGACGGCCAGCAGGACTGGTGCTCGATCGTCTGGTCGACCACGCCGAGCGAAGCCGAGCGCTTGATGGCGCTGGATGAAGTGGCGTTCTGTGCTGAACTGGAGCGGGCTTTTGAAGGGCGTCTTGGCGACGTCGTCAGCGCCGATCCGCGCGTCTGCGTGCCGCTGCGTCAGCGTCATGCCAAGCGCTACGTGGCCGAAGGGCTGGCGCTGATTGGCGACGCGGCGCACACCATTCACCCGTTGGCGGGGCAGGGGGTGAACCTCGGCTTTCTCGATGCGGCGGTGCTGGCAGAAGTGTTGTTGCAAGCCCGCGAACGTGGCGAGCGGCTGGCAGATGTGAAAGTGCTGAGCCGCTACGAGCGTCGGCGCATGCCACACAACCTCGCGCTGATGGCGGCGATGGAAGGCTTCGAGCGGTTGTTCCAGGCTGATCCGCTGCCGCTGCGCTGGTTGCGCAATGCCGGGTTGAAACTGGTCGAGCGGATGCCGGAGGCCAAGGCTGTGTTTGTGCGTGAAGCCCTTGGGTTGACCGGTGACCTGCCGGCCTTGGCCAAACCCTGAGATGTTCGTTGTTGCTGCTGACCTCATCGCGGGCAAGCCCGCTCCCACAGTGGTCGGTGTGAAACATGAATGTTGGACACACCGAAAACCTTGTGGGAGCTGGCTTGCCAGCGATGGCGTCGGCAAACCCGACACAAAAATAACGCTGTGCAACATCTGGTAACGCCTTCCCCCAGTGTTCGATTGTGGTGGTAAATGTGAGTCCTTATCATTTGGCCCACATTTCCCGACCGAGAGACCACCCCATGTTGGCACCCAAGCGTCTTCTGACCGCACTGGCCCTGACCCTGATCGGCAGCACCACTGCCCAGGCTGCCGATGAGGTGGTGGTTTACTCGTCGCGCATCGATGAGCTGATCAAACCGGTGTTCGATGCCTACACCGCCAAGACCGGGGTGAAGATCAAGTTCATCACCGACAAGGAAGCGCCGCTGATGCAGCGCATCAAGGCCGAAGGCGAGAACGCCACCGCCGACCTGCTGCTTACCGTCGACGCCGGCAACCTCTGGCAGGCCGAGCAGATGGGCATTTTGCAGCCGTTCACCTCGAAAACCATCGATGCCAATATCCCGTTGCAATATCGCTCGTCCACGCACGCCTGGACCGGCCTGAGCCTGCGCGCACGGACCATCGCCTATTCCACTGAGCGGGTGAAACCGGGCGAACTGACCACTTACGAAGCCTTGGCCGACAAGAACTGGGAAGGCCGCTTGTGCCTGCGCACGGCGAAGAAGGTCTATAACCAGTCGCTCACCGCCACCATGATCGAGGTGCATGGCGCCGAGAAGACCGAGAAGATCCTCAAGGGCTGGGTCAACAACCTGTCCACCGACGTGTTCTCCGATGACGTTGCCGTGCTCGAAGCGATCAACGCCGGGCAATGCGATGTCGGTATCGTCAATACCTATTACTATGGGCGCCTGCATAAGCAGAAGCCGGAGTTACCGGTGAAGCTGTTCTGGCCGAATCAGGCCGATCGTGGCGTGCACGTCAATCTGTCGGGCATCGGCCTGACCAAGCATGCACCGCACCCGGAAGCGGCCAAGGCTCTGGTTGAATGGATGACCACGCCAGAAGCGCAGAAGATTTTTGCTGACGTGAACCAGGAGTTCCCGGCCAACCCGGCAGTGGCGCCTTCCGAGGAAGTGGCGGCGTGGGGCAAGTTTGTCGCCGATACCCTGCCGGTGGAAGTGGCGGGCAAGCGCCAGGCTGAAGCAATCCGGATGATGGATCGGGCGGGTTGGAACTGAGGTTGTTCCGATAACGCGGTTCACTTCAGGTCGCTGCCCTCACCCCAGCCCTCTCCCGGGGGGAGAGGGAGCCGATCTGTGTAGAGGTTCAACTCCTGAGTTCGACTCGATATTCCAGTTCGGCGTAATTCCCATAAACTGCGCGGTCAGTTCCCTCTCCCTCCGGGAGAGGGCCAGGGTGAGGGCAGCTATCCCAACCTGAAACACGAGCCCCAGGAACACCCCTAATCCCCCCAGAGACCCAAAAGTGGCCCACCCTGCCCAACGCCGCTGGTACCCCATCGTCTTCACCATCGCCGCGCTGGTGCTGTTGCCCCTGAGCGTTCTGCTGCTCTCGTGGCAAACCATCGATCAGCAGATCTGGTCGCACCTGTGGCAAACCCAGATGCCACGCCTGCTCGGCAACACGCTGACGCTGGTGCTCGGCGTCGGGGTTGGCGTGACGTTGCTCGGCGTGAGCCTCGCGTGGCTCACCAGCCTCTGTGAATTCCCCGGTCGGCGCTGGCTCGACTGGGCGCTGATGCTGCCCTTCGCGATCCCCGCCTATGTGCTGGCGTTCGTGTTCGTCGGCCTGCTCGACTTCGCCGGCCCGGTGCAGAGCGTTTTGCGTGAATGGTTCGGTACCGGCCTGCGCCTGCCGAGGGTGCGCTCCACCGGCGGGGTGATCATCGTGCTGGTGCTGGTCTTTTATCCCTACGTTTACCTGTTGGCGCGCACCGCGTTCCTCGCTCAGGGCAAGGGCCTGATGGAAGCCGCGCGAGTACTCGGCCAGTCGCCATGGCAGGCATTCTGGCGCGTCGCACTGCCAATGGCGCGGCCAGCGATCGGCGCGGGGGTGGCGCTGGCATTGATGGAAACCCTGGCGGATTTTGGCGCGGTATCGGTGTTCAACTTCGACACCTTCACCACGGCGATCTACAAGACCTGGTACGGCTTCTTCAGCCTGTCGAGCGCCGCGCAACTGGCCAGCCTGCTACTGCTGGTGGTGATGCTGGTGCTGTACGGCGAACGTCGCGCCCGCGGGGCGAATCGGGCGGGCAACGAGCGGCCGCGGGTCAAGGCGCTGTATCACTTGCGCGGATTCAAGGCGTTCGCGGCGATGTGTTGGTGCGGTCTGGTGTTCGCCTGCGCCTTCGTGATACCGGTGCTGCAACTGGTCGTGTGGTTCTGGCAGCGCGGGCGTTTCGATCTCGATGAGCGTTATGCCGGGCTGATCCTGCACACACTGTATCTGGGCGGCATGGCCGCGTTGATCACTGTCAGCGTTGCGCTACTTCTGGCCTTCGCTCGCAGGCTGGCGCCGACGTCGGCGATAAACAGTGGTGTCGGCCTGGCCAATCTCGGTTACGCGCTGCCGGGCTCGGTGCTTGCAGTGTCGATCATGCTCGCCTTCAGCTATCTGGATCGCGAACTGGTGATTCCGCTTTCGGGCTGGTTGGGCGGTGCGGGCAAACCCCTGCTGCTAGGCAGTCTGGCGGCTTTGCTGATGGCCTATCTGGTGCGTTTTGTTGCCGTCGCGTACGGCCCGCTGGAAAGCAGTCTGGCGCGTATACGGCCGTCTTTGCCCGAAGCGGCACGTAGCCTGGGTGTCAGTGGGCCGCGACTGTTTTTCAAAGTGTATCTGCCGTTGTTGCTGCCCGGCACGTTGAGCGCGGCGTTGCTGGTGTTCGTCGATGTGCTCAAGGAAATGCCCGCAACCCTGCTGATGCGCCCGTTTGGCTGGGACACGCTGGCGGTGCGCATCTTTGAAATGACCAGCGAAGGTGAGTGGGCGCGGGCATCGTTGCCGGCACTGACGCTGGTGTTGGTCGGTCTGTTGCCGGTTATCGGATTGATCAGGCGCTCCGCGCACCGAAACACTTAGTCGTCAGTCCTACATCATGCGGCTACAATGCGCGGCATTCGGAGCGGTCCGTCTGACAGACCCGTACGCTGGAATCGGCTGAAAGCCCTGTTCATCAAGGCTTTCGTCCGCATGGCGGCGGTCCGCACCTTCGCCACGCCCGGAAGGAGAAACCCATGGGACAGCGTACGCCTCTGTATGACCTGCACCTCGCCCTCGGCGCGAAGATGGTCGATTTTGGCGGTTGGGACATGCCACTGCATTACGGCTCGCAGGTCGAGGAGCACCACGAAGTGCGCCGCGATTGCGGGGTGTTCGATGTTTCCCACATGACCGTGATCGATGTCAGCGGCACCCAGGCCAAAGCCTGGCTTCAGCATTTGCTGGCCAACGACGTCGACCGCCTGCACCGCCCCGGCCGGGCGTTGTATAGCACCATGCTCAATGAGCGCGGCGGCATCGTCGATGACATGATCGTTTACCGTCTCGACGACGCGTACCGGCTGGTGTTCAACGCCTCCACCCGCGATCAGGATCTGGCGTGGATGAACGCGCAACTCAGCGGTTATGACGTGCAGTTGCATGAACGCAGCGAGCTGGCGATGCTCGCCATTCAGGGCCCGCAGGCCCGGCACAAGATTGCCGAGCTGGTGACCCAGTCTCGCGCGGCCCTGATCCAGCAGCTCAAACCCTTCGAAGGCTATTGCGACGGCGACTGGTTTATCGCTCGCACCGGTTATACCGGCGAGGATGGCCTGGAAATCTGCCTGCCGGCCGATCAGGCGCAGGGTTTCTTCAACGATCTGGTCGGCGCCGGGATTTCCCCGATCGGCCTCGGCGCCCGCGACACCTTGCGGGTCGAGGCCGGAATGAACCTCTACGGGCAAGACATTCATCAGGACGTTTCGCCGCTGGCCTCGAACATGGCCTGGAGCATCGCCTGGGAACCGGCCTCGCGCCAGTTCATCGGTCGCGCGGCGCTGGAGGCGGAAAAAACCGCCGGCGTGGCGCAAAAACTGGTGGGCCTGGTGCTGGAAGAGCGCGGTGTTTTGCGCGCTCATCAGGTGGTGCGTATCGCTGATGTTGGCGAAGGGGAGATCACCAGTGGTAGTTTCTCTCCTACGCTGAGCAAATCGATTGCCCTGGCGCGTGTACCGATGGCGACTGCCGACCGCGCCGAAGTGGAAATCCGTGGCAAGTGGTACCCGGTGCGAGTGGTCAGACCGACCTTCGTGCGCCATGGCAAGACTTTGATCTAACCTTTTTCCGGCGGGCCGACCGCTGACCAATTCCTGAGGACACTGAACATGAGCGATATCCCTGCCGAACTGCGTTTTGCCGAAAGTCACGAATGGGCGCGTCTGGAAGCCGACGGCACCGTCACGGTGGGCATCAGCGATCACGCGCAGGAAGCGCTGGGTGATGTGGTGTTCGTTGAACTGACCGAAGTGGGCAAGGTGTTCGCCGCGGGCGATCAGTCCGGCGTGGTCGAGTCGGTGAAAGCCGCTTCCGACATCTACGCCCCGGTCAGCGGTGAAGTCGTCGCGATCAACGAAGAGCTGGGCGGGTCGCCCGAGCTGCTCAACTCCGATCCGTATGGCGCGTGGATCTTCAAGCTCAAGCCAAGCGACAAGGCCGAGCTGGACAAGCTGCTGGATGCGGCGGCGTACAAGGCTGCCATCGGCGAGTAAGTCGTCAGCCATATCCCAAGCCCCGATTCGTCGGGGCTTTTTTGTGCCCGACACAAATCCCCTGTAAGAGTGAGCCTGCTCGCGATAGCGTTCTTTCAGACACCTTATGCTGACTGTCACAACGCTATCGCGAGCAGGCTCACTCCTACAGGGTTATGCGCTGCACTTGAAATAGCTTGTCATACAGACTGCTATGCTGGTTTGACCGTATTGCATTGACGCCCAGCACCCGCCCGGAGAGCCCGTCATGTCCCAGTTGCCGTCCCTGCGTCAGTTACGCGATCCCGATGCCTTTTCCCGCCGTCACCTTGGCCCGGATGCCGCCGAGCAGCAGGCGATGCTCGACAGCCTCGGCCTCGGCAGTCGGGTCGAACTGATCGAGCAGACCGTGCCGCCGGGGATTCGCTTCGACCGTGCGCTGGACTTGCCAGCGGCCCTTGATGAACCGGTGGCGTTGGCGAAACTGCGTGGTTATGCCGAGCAGAATCAGCTCTGGACCAGCCTGATCGGCATGGGCTATCACGGCACCCTGACGCCAACGGTGATTCTGCGCAACGTGCTGGAAAATCCCGGCTGGTACACCGCGTACACGCCGTACCAACCAGAGATCGCTCAGGGCCGGCTCGAAGCGCTGTTGAATTTCCAGCAACTGACCATCGACCTTACCGGCCTCGAACTGGCCAACGCCTCGCTGCTCGATGAAGCCACGGCGGCGGCTGAGGCCATGGCGCTGGCCAAGCGCGTCGCGAAATCGAAAAGCAATGTGTTTTTTGTCGATGAAAATTGCCATCCACAAACCCTTTCTGTAGTGCAGACCCGCGCTGAAGGTTTCGGCTTCGAGTTGATCGTCGACGCTGTGGATAATTTGCAACAGCACGTGGTGTTCGGCGCGCTGCTGCAATACCCCGACACCCACGGAGAGATCCGCGATTTGCGGCCGTTGATCGACCACTTGCATGCGCAGCAGGCGCTGGCCTGCGTCGCCACCGATCTGTTGAACCTGTTGCTGCTGACGCCACCGGGCGAACTGGGCGCGGACGTGGTGTTCGGTTCGTCCCAGCGTTTTGGTGTACCGATGGGTTACGGCGGCCCGCATGCGGCATTTTTTGCCAGTCGCGAAGAATACAAACGGGCGATCCCGGGGCGGATCATCGGCGTGTCGAAAGATGCCCGTGGCAACGTCGCGTTGCGCATGGCCCTGCAAACCCGCGAGCAACATATCCGCCGCGAAAAAGCCAATTCGAACATCTGCACCGCACAGGTGCTGCTGGCCAACATCGCCAGTTTCTACGCGGTGTATCACGGCCCGGAGGGTTTGCGGCGCATCGCCCAGCGTGTGCATCGGCTGACCTGCGTTCTCGCTGCGGGGCTTGAACGCCATGGGATCAAGCGGGTCAACGCGCAGTTCTTCGATACGCTGACGCTGGACGTCGGCGGGGCGCAGACCGCGATCATCGAAAGTGCCAAGGCGGCGCAGATCAATTTGCGCATTCTGGGCCGTGGCCACCTCGGTCTGAGTCTCGACGAAACCTGCGATGAAAGCACTGTGGCGCGACTGTTCGATGTGCTGCTCGGCGCTGATCACGGTCTGGACGTCGACGCGCTGGATGCCGAAGAAGTCGCCTCGGGAATTCCTGACGACCTGCAACGCACCACGCCGTACCTGCGTCATCCGGTGTTCAACGTCCATCACAGCGAAACCGAGATGCTGCGCTATCTCAAGCAACTGGAGAACAAGGATCTGGCGCTCAACCAGTCGATGATCCCGCTGGGCTCCTGCACGATGAAACTCAACGCCACCAGCGAAATGATTCCGATCACCTGGCCGCAGTTCGCCAACCTGCACCCGTTCGTACCGCGCGAGCAGGCGCTGGGTTATACGTTGATGATCGAAGAGCTGGAGCGTTGGCTGTGCGCGATCACCGGCTTCGATGCGATCTGCATGCAGCCCAATTCGGGCGCGCAGGGCGAATACGCCGGGCTGCTGGCGATCCGCAAATACCACGAGAGTCGCCAGCAGGGTGCGCGAGACATCTGCCTGATTCCGGCATCAGCCCATGGCACCAATCCGGCGTCGGCGCAGATGGCCGGCATGCGCGTGGTCATCGTCGAATGCGACGAGGCCGGCAACGTCGACCTCGATGATCTGAAAGCCAAAGCCGCTGAAGCGGGAAACAAACTGTCGTGTCTGATGGCGACTTATCCGTCGACCCATGGGGTGTACGAAGAGGGCATCAGCGAGATCTGCCAAGTAATCCATCAGCATGGCGGTCAGGTGTACATGGACGGTGCCAACCTCAATGCGCAGGTCGGCCTGGCGCGGCCGGCGGACATCGGTGCCGATGTCTCGCACATGAATCTGCACAAGACCTTCTGCATCCCGCACGGTGGTGGCGGGCCGGGCATGGGGCCGATTGGTATTCGTGCGCACCTGGCGCCGTTCGTGGCCAACCATCCGGTGGTGCCGATCGACGGGCCGCTGGCGCAGAACGGCGCAGTCAGTGCGGCGCCGTGGGGCAGTGCGAGCATTTTGCCGATCAGTTGGATGTACATCGCCATGATGGGTCCGCAACTGGCCGATGCCAGCGAAGTGGCGATTCTCGCGGCGAATTATCTGGCCGAGCATTTATCCGGCGCGTTCCCGGTGCTCTACACCGGGCGTAACGGGCGGGTGGCGCATGAGTGCATTCTTGATCTGCGTCCGCTGAAAGCGCAGACCGGCATCAGCGAAGAAGACGTGGCCAAGCGTCTGATGGATTACGGTTTCCACGCCCCGACCATGTCCTTTCCGGTGCCGGGCACGTTGATGGTCGAGCCGACCGAGAGCGAATCCAAGGCCGAACTGGACCGGTTTATCGGTGCCATGCTGAGCATTCGCGCCGAGATCAACGAAGTGCAGAACGGTAACTGGCCGGCGGAGGACAACCCGCTCAAACGCGCGCCGCATACCCTGGCCGATGTCACCGGCGTCTGGGAACGGCCCTACAGCATCGAACGGGCCGTTACGCCGGATGCGCATACCCGGTTGCACAAATATTGGCCGGCGGTGAATCGGGTGGATAACGTTTACGGCGATCGCAATCTGTATTGCGCCTGTGTCCCGGTGGATGATTACCGCTGATTCACACCGGTCCCTTGTAGGCCTTCGCCTGCTCGCGATAGCGGTGTATCAGTCTCTGAAAAGGCTGACTGGCAGACCGCTATCGCGAGCAGGCGAAGGCCTACAGGAGGCGGTGGCGGTTGGGAAATTCGAGCAAAAAAATGCCGCTCAATCGAGCGGCATTTTCATACGCGAAAGGCTTACTCAGAAGCCACGGCATTCTTCGCCAGGATCGCGTTCGCCAAGTCCATGTCCGACGCTTGCAGGCCTGGATTGTCGGCGCGGACTTTCTGCATCGCCGCTTCCAGGTACGGGCCACGAATGCCGCCGTCGCTGGCGACGAAGCTGCCGGCGTCGTCCTGGGCGGCGACGATCAGCTTGTGATCCTTGAAGGTCAGATAAGTGGAGCCGGTGGTGGCGCCGGACGAGATGACGTTACGCCAAAAGCTGTCCGCCATGGCCGAACCGACAGGAAGGGACAACAGGGCCATGGTGGCGACAGCAAGTTTGAGACGCATGATGAGGTGACTCCTGGGGGATTGACTACGGCGTTGGATCGCCGTTCCCGGATCCGGTTCCGTGGCGCACTAGCTCTGCTCGCTTTGCGGTGTCACCCGCAGCACTTCCTCAACCGTGGTCAGCCCCGCCGCGACTTTCTGTGCGCCGGACAGGCGCAGGCTGCGCATGCCTTCCTTGAAGGCCTGACGGCGGATCGCCGTGAGGTCGGTGTCCGGGGTGATGAACGCCTTGAGGCTGTCGCTCAGTTGCATGATTTCGTAAACCCCGGCGCGCCCGCGATAGCCGGTATCGCGGCATTCGACACAGCCGATCGCCCGTTGCGCATGACCCGGCAGCGGCGCCTGCCAGGGCCGGGTCAGCGTCTGCCAGTCGTCCTCGTCCAGCGTCTGCGGCGCCTTGCAGTGCGGGCACAGAGTGCGCACCAGCCGCTGGGCCATGACCCCGAGCACCGTGGCCTTGATCAGGTAATGCGGCACGCCGAGTTCGAGCAGACGGCTGATCGCGCTGGGCGCGTCATTGGTGTGCAGGGTCGACAGCACCAAGTGCCCGGTGAGCGCGGCCTGAATCGCCATTTCTGCGGTTTCAAGGTCGCGGATCTCGCCGATCATGATGATGTCCGGGTCTTGGCGCATCAATGCGCGCACGCCGGCGGCAAAACTCAGCTCGATGTTGTGCTGTACCTGCATCTGGTTGAAGGCCGGCTCGACCATCTCGATCGGGTCTTCGATGGTGCAGAGGTTGACCTCCGGGGTCGCCAGTTTTTTCAACGTGGTGTACAGCGTGGTGGTCTTGCCCGAACCGGTCGGCCCGGTGACCAGAATGATGCCGTTGGGCTGGCGGGTCATGTCCTGCCAGCGGCGCAGGTCGTCGGCGCTGAAGCCCAGTTGATCGAAATCCTTGAGCAGCACTTCCGGGTCGAAGATGCGCATGACCATTTTCTCGCCGAACGCCGTAGGCAGCGTCGACAGGCGCAGCTCCACTTCGCCGCCGTCCGGGGTCTTGGTCTTGACCCGGCCGTCCTGGGGTTTGCGCTTCTCGGCAACATTCATCCGGCCGAGGCTTTTCAGGCGACTGACAATCGCCATGGTCACCTGCGGCGGGAATTGATAGACATTGTGCAGCACGCCGTCGATGCGAAAACGCACGGTGCCTTGCTCGCGGCGCGGTTCGATGTGGATATCGCTGGCGCGCTGCTGAAAGGCGTACTGGAACAGCCAGTCGACGATGTTGACGATATGCGCATCGTTAGCGTCCGGCTCCTGATCGCTGGCGCCGAGGTTGAGCAGTTGTTCAAAATTGCCGAGGTTGCCGCCCTGCGCATCGGCATTGCTGGCGCCGCTGACCGATTTCGCCAAGCGAAAGAATTCGACGCTGAAACGCTGGATGTCCGCGGGGTTGGCCACCACCCGCTTGATCGGCAGTTTCAGCACATGGGTCAGGTCGGCCTCCCAACCGGTGACGTAGGGCTGGGCGCTGGCGACCGTCACCGAGTCGCGGTCCACGGCCACGGCCAGGATCTTGTGCCGCTGGGCGAAGGCGT
The DNA here is from genome assembly GCF_900104975.1 of Pseudomonas sp. Z003-0.4C(8344-21). Classification (NCBI taxonomy): domain Bacteria; kingdom Pseudomonadati; phylum Pseudomonadota; class Gammaproteobacteria; order Pseudomonadales; family Pseudomonadaceae; genus Pseudomonas; species Pseudomonas sp. Z003-0.4C(8344-21). Next base: position 563,301 of record NZ_LT629756.1, read on the forward strand.
AGGACATCAACGGCGTGATCGCAGCGACGTTGATTTTCAGCGGATCGATACGCAGGTACGGCTGGCCGGCCTGTTGCGCCAGCCACAGGGTCAGGCTTTCCAGATCCAAGTGCTTGCCCGGACGGCTGAGGTCGTCGAGTTGCTGGCTGGCGATGAATTCCAGCGGATGCTTCTGCGCGTGCGCAGCGTGGCGGCGACGCGCATTCAACGCCTGCTCGGCGGCGTCCTGGCAGATAAAGCCCTGTGCGACCAGCTCGCGCAGCACTTCATTGAGGTCCAGCCAGCGGTCCTGAATAGCGAGTTGAACGGACATGCGGGCTTCCTTTTCAAGCGACATTGCGCAAAAGAATAGCCTTGGCCCTGCTGACCGTTGGGCCACTACCCGACGAAGCCGTTGCCGGATTTGTCAGCCGGCTGCCTTTGCCGGCGCCTGCCAGGCGCTGTCGGCGTTCTGCAGATTGACCGAGCAGACGCTGATCAGGTTACGAAGTTTTTCCGCGATCACTTGTGCGCGGTGCCAGCTCAGGCCGCCCATGACCAGTTTGATCGACAGCAGATCGTCCGTGCGCTGCACGTTGACTTGCTCGGGCGTAAGAAACTGCAAGGCGAACAGGTTCAGCACCCGCACCAACAGATCCGGCTCGGCCTCGGCAAGAATCTGATATTGCGCCAGGCAATGGGCGTTGCTGACATTCCAGACGTCGGCGCGGGGCGGGGCGCTGTTTACGGCTTCAAGGTGCGGCATGGCAAGTCTCCAGATCACTGGGGAAATTTTTACATTCGCTGCGGGGCATTTCTTGGCTAAAATCGGTGATATTGGCAATTGATCGATGTGATCAATTCGCATTATTTGATTTCCGAGGTTTTTCTATGCACAGCGAACTGGACGCCTACGACCGCAAGATACTTGCCCTGCTGCAAGAGGACGCTTCGCTGTCCAGCGCGCAGATCGCCGAGCAGGTTGGGCTGTCGCAGTCGCCGTGCTGGCGGCGGATTCAGCGGATGAAGGAGGAGGGGATCATTCGCGCTCAGGTGACCTTGCTCGACCGCAAGAAGATTGGCCTGAACACGCAGATCTTCGCCGAGATCAAACTCAACGCCCACGGGCGTTCGAATTTCACCGAATTCACCGAGGCGATTCGCGGCTTCCCGGAAGTGCTGGAATGTTATGTGCTGATGGGCGCGGTGGATTTCCTGTTGCGCATTGTTGCGGCGGACATCGAGGCGTATGAGCGGTTTTTCTTTGAAAAACTGTCGCTGGTGCCGGGGATTCAGGAAGTGAATTCGATAGTGGCGTTGTCGGAAATCAAATCCACCACCAGCCTGCCGGTCTGAGGTGAGGCGGCAGGCCTCATCGCTAGCAGGCTAGCTCCCACAGGTTTTGTGTTCGCCACATTTCCCCTGTGGGAGCCAGCCTGCTGGCGATGGCGGTATTACATGCGCAACAGCATTTTCCACGCGCGATTCTGGTAAACCGCAATCGCCTGTTGCTTGCGCGCGTCGAGCAGTTCGTCGGTGATGGTCGGCTCGTTGGCCAGTTGCGCCAACTTGTTCAGCTCGCCGTAGAGGCGATCCATTTCCGGAATCTCCAGCACGTTGCGCGCGTGGTGCAGCCAGACCTGAATGCGCTCGATGCGCGGCAGTTGTTCGGCGAGGTCTTCCGGCTGTTGCTGATAGCGCTGCAGTTGCAGGGCTGTGGCTTCTTCGCCGAGCAGGCGCGGCAACCAGCTGTGCAACTGCGCGCCACCCTGACGGTTGCCGCGCACGTTGCGGTCGGCGGTCCAGGTGCGGGCCAGCAACCAGCGCGACGTGCTCAGCGAGAACAGGCCCCAGCGCGGATCTTCCAGTTCTTCGAGGAACTGCTCCGGTGCGGCTTTGCGCACGTCCTCGTCTTCGATGCCAACCTGCACCAGCGGGCGCCAGTCTTCCAGCAACGCATCCAGCGCCACACGCAAGTCGTGAGTCGACTGACGCGGTGCGGCCTGGCCGAGGCTGCTGAGCAGGGCGCGCATTTCTGCGAGGTTCTCGACCCAGTCCTGCAGCAGGCGCCAGTGGCCGTTGAAACGATATTGTTCGGCCAGACGCTGGCTGCTGCCGAGCAAGTGCCAGCTCAGCGCGGCGAAGGCGTCGTCGAGTTGGGTTTCCGGGGTCAGTTGCGGCGCCGGCAGGCTCAGCGAATAGCTGTTGGCGTCGTACAGGCGATAACCACGCTCAGCCTTGCTGATGTCGCACGGCATCAAGGCGAGGGTTTCAGCCAGTTCGGCGGCCAGTTCGAGCAGCGCGGCAGGCTCGCCTTCGCGCAGTTCCAGTTCCAGCTCGCAGATTTCTTCTTTCTGCTTGCCGACCACGACGTGACCGAGATCCAGTGCGGCTTCGATGACCACCTTGGTCTTGCCACGGCCCCAGGCGATTTCGGCGCGCTCGCGAACGAAGTCGGTGGTGAAGATCGGCTTGAGGGTTTTCTTGTCCAGCTCGGCCAGCGACTCGGGCCAGCATTCGCCGTCGAGTTTCTTCACATCGAGCTTGGCTTTCGGCAGTTTCCAGTCGTACTCGTTACGCTCGGACAGACCGGCGACGCTGTGGCCGCGAGTCTTCAGGGTCTGAATGACTTCGTCGCCATCCTTGCGCAGGCGCAGGGCGACTTTGGCCTGGGCCAGATCGCGCTCCGGGGTGTCGAAGTACTGGTTCATCAACTCACGGCGTTCCCAGCCACTTTTGTTGCGTTTCTTCAGGAGCGGGTGCTCGCGCAGCGCGGCGAGGGTTTCGCGGCTGACGCGGAGTTTGATTTCGGTTTCTTTCTGCATGGCCGGAAAATCCAGGATATCGGGAGCGCAGCCGGGGGAATGTGTGGCTGCCAAGGCCGTGCAGTGTACAGGAGTCAAACTTCCTACGCCCTGCGGCGGTTTATTCCGAGCGCCGGATGGTTCTATGATGGACCTCAATCCGGGAGTTGGAGTCAGCGATGCCTTTGCCATCCATGCAAGACCAGTTCGCTGCGCTGATTGCCGCGCCATCGGTCAGCTGTACCCAACCCAGCCTCGATCAATCCAACCGAGCGGTGATCGACCTGCTTGCCGGTTGGCTGGGCGATCTGGGCTTTGCCTGCGATATCCAGCAAGTCAGCCCGGGCAAATTCAATTTGCTCGCCAGTATCGGCAGCGGCCCCGGCGGGCTGGTACTGGCCGGGCACAGCGACACGGTGCCGTATGACGACGCCCTGTGGCAGACCGATCCGCTGAAACTCACCGAAGTCGATGGCCGCTGGGTCGGCCTCGGCAGTTGTGACATGAAAGGCTTCTTCGCACTGATCATCGAGGCCGTGCAGCCACTGCTCGATCAGCCGTTCAGGCAACCGCTGCTGATCCTCGCCACCTGCGATGAAGAAAGCTCGATGTCCGGCGCCCGTGCGCTGGCCGAGGCCGGGCAACCGCTGGGCCGTGCGGCGGTGATTGGCGAACCGACCGGGCTCAAGCCGATCCGCATGCACAAAGGCATCATGATGGAGCGCATCGACATTCTCGGGCAGAGCGGGCATTCGTCGGACCCGCGGCTGGGCCACAGCGCGCTCGAAGCCATGCACGATGCGATCGGCGAGCTGCGCGGTCTGCGCCTGTTGTGGCAGCGCGAATTCAACAACCCGCAATTCAGCGTGCCGCAGCCGACCCTGAACTTCGGCTGCATCCATGGTGGCGACAACCCCAATCGCATCTGCGGCCAGTGTTCTCTGGAATTCGACCTGCGCCCGCTGCCGGGCATGGACCCGAAAGTCCTGCGTGCGGAAATCCTGCGCAAGCTCAACCCTGTGGCCGAGCGGCATCAGGTCAGGATCGACTACAAACCATTGTTCCCGGAAGTGCCGCCGTTCGAGCAGAGCGAAGACGCTGAATTGGTGCGCATCGCCGAAAAGCTCACCGGCCATCGCGCCGAAGCAGTGGCGTTCGGCACCGAAGCGCCTTATCTTCAGCGCCTTGGCTGCGAAACCCTCGTGCTCGGCCCCGGCGACATCGCCTGTGCCCACCAGCCCGGCGAATACCTTGAAATGTCACGTTTGCAGCCTACCGTGCAGCTATTGCGGCAGTTGATTGAACATTACTGCCTGACGACTGACGAACGATGATGTCCCCTGTGGGAGCGAGCCTGCTCGCGAAAGCGCCTTTTCAGACGCCTCAACGTCAACTGATAAGCCGCTTTCGCGAGCAGGCTCGCTCCCACCAGGGAACTGTGTTTTATCCGAACAAAGACTGTAAATTGCCAACACCCCAACCCGTATTCATGAGGAGAGCGCGCGTGTCGCCAAGCCTGTTCCGACGATAACCATCAGCCCGCTGTGCGTTTTTTCGTTTCGCCCCTTTTTCGGCTGCTCTTTATTTACAGGCCCAGGTTCATGCCCGAATACGTCAATTGGCTTCGTCACGCGTCCCCTTACATCAATGCTCACCGCGATTGCACCTTCGTCGTCATGCTGCCCGGCGACGGCGTCGAGCATCCGAATTTCGGCAACATCGTCCACGACCTGGTGTTGCTGCACAGCCTCGGCGTGCGTCTGGTGCTGGTGCATGGCTCGCGTCCACAGATCGAAACCCGCCTCGCCGCACGCGGACTGACCCCGCATTACCATCACGGCATGCGCATCACCGACGCGGCGACGCTGGAATGCGTGATCGACGCGGTCGGCCAGTTGCGCATCGCCATCGAAGCTCGCCTGTCGATGGACATGGCTTCCTCGCCGATGCAGGGCTCACGCCTGCGCGTGGCCAGCGGCAACCTCGTTACCGCGCGGCCAATCGGCGTGCTCGAAGGCGTTGATTATCACCACACCGGCGAAGTGCGCCGGGTCGATCGCAAGGGCATCAATCGCCTGCTCGACGAGCGCTCGATCGTGCTGCTGTCGCCGCTGGGCTACTCGCCAACTGGTGAAATCTTCAACCTTGCCTGCGAAGACGTCGCCACCCGCGCCGCCATCGATCTGGGTGCGGATAAACTGCTGTTGTTCGGCGCCGAACTCGGCCTGATCGACGAGAACGGCAAACTGGTGCGCGAACTGCGTCCACAGCAAGTACCAGCGCATTTGCAGCGTCTGGGCATGAGCAATTATCAGGCGGAGTTGCTCGACGCGGCTGCCGAAGCCTGCCGTGGCGGCGTAGCGCGCAGCCATATCGTCAGCTACGCCGAAGACGGCGCGCTGCTGACCGAACTGTTCACCCGTGACGGCGGCGGTACGCTGGTCGCGCAGGAGCAATTCGAACTGGTCCGCGAGGCGGCGATTGAAGATGTCGGCGGCTTGCTCGACCTGATCAGTCCGCTGGAAGAGCAGGGCATTCTGGTGCGCCGCTCGCGTGAAGTGCTGGAACGCGAGATCGAGCAGTTCAGCGTGGTCGAACGCGAAGGCATGATCATCGCCTGCGCGGCGCTGTACCAGATTGCCGATTCCGATGCCGGCGAGCTGGCTTGCCTGGCGGTGAACCCGGAGTATCGCCACGGTGGGCGCGGTGATGAATTGCTTGAGCGCATCGAAACCCGTGCGCGGGCGCAGGGTTTGAAAACCTTGTTCGTGCTCACCACGCGCACCGCGCACTGGTTCCGCGAGCGCGGGTTCGAGCCGAGCAGCGTCGAGCGCCTGCCAGCGGCACGGGCTTCGCTGTACAACTATCAGCGCAATTCGAAGATCTTCGAAAAGACGCTGTAATCGCGTCACGCCATTCGCGAGCAGGCTCGCTCCCACATTTGTTCAATGAACCCTGTGGGAGCGAGCCTGCTCGCGAAGCTTTTTAGTGCGCGATGAACTTCGCACTGACATACGGCGAATAATCCGCCAGCACCGTTTCGACCTTGCCCTGTTCCTTGAGGAATTTTGCCGTCTCGCCAATCGCCTTCGCCGTGCCGCCGTCCAGCAGCGCTGTGGTTTGCTGCGCCTTCGCATCCGGGAAGGTCGAGCCGGCGAGCAATTCCGGTACATCGGCGGCATTGGCACCGGTCAGTTTGGCGATTTTCTGTACCGGCACCGAGTCGGCCGTCCAGCTGTCTTTGTGCGCGGCGTAATCAGCGAACGAGTCCAGCGTGACCTTGGCGAATTTCGCCACGACGTCGGGATGCTTCTCGGCGAAATCCTTGCGCGCAACCCAAACTTCGAAAGTCGGCGCGCCCCACTGGCCGACCTGCGCGGCGTCAGTCAGGGTCTTGCCGGTCTTGCGGATTTCACCCAGCGCCGGTGACCAGACAAACGCCCCATCGATGTCGCCACGCTTCCATGCAGCGGCAATCTCTGCCGGTTGCAGGTTGACCACTTTGACTTGCGAGGTCGTCAGGCCCCAGTGTTTCAACGCCCCGAGCAGGCTGTAGTGAGAAGTGGACACGAACGGCGTGGCGATGGTTTTGCCGATCAGATCCTGCGGCTTGTCAACGCCACTGCCATTGCGCACCACCAAGGCTTCGGCGGCATTGATCTGCGCCGAAACAATAAACGCCACGATTGGCAGATTGCGCGACGCCGCTGCTGCCAGCGGGCTCGAACCGAGATTGCCGATCTGCACATCACCCGAAGCAATGGCTGTCACAACTTCCGGGCCGCTGTTGAAGCGCCGCCAGTCGATCTTTTCGCCGATGGCCTCCTCATAGACGCCGTCCGCCTGGGGCACTTTGCTCGGGTCGATGCCCGTCTGATAACCCACGGTCAGACCGGCGGCATGTGCGGAAAAAGAAAACAGTGCCGACACACAAACTGTAACAAATTGACTTGATAGTGCGCGTTTCGCCATGATGCGTCGCCTTTTCGATAGGGTTTGACGTAGGTGGGAGTACGGCAGAGCTAATCGATCTAAAAAAAGGTCAACAAATACCATTTAGGAATGAGCTTAGTTGCCGATACGCTGTTTCTCGCTGGAGATGGCCATTATTCGGCCATATGCCCGAATGGTATGAAAAAGAGCGAATAAATTCTTTTTCGCTTTATCAGGATGTCTTTACTCTGCAGGGACCCAATCACTGGCGATTAGACGATGGTCGTAGACACACAAGGTTACGATTGACTTGGCAGTCACGGTCTGGCGCTAATCGCGAATCTTAGGATTCAGGGCAAATCGACCCCGAACCAGGAACACAAGAATTAGAACGAGAGGAGCGATACATGAACAAGTCCACCTTGGCCCTGGCCGTGGCCGTTGGGGTTATGGCGCAGCAGGCAGGCGCCGCCGGTTTCATCGAAGACAGCAAGGCAACTCTGGGGCTGCGCAACTTCTACATCAACACGGACAACCGTGATGGCACTGGCGCCAACAAGAACGAAGAGTGGGGCCAAGGCTTCGATCTGCGTTTCATCTCCGGTTACACCCAGGGCACTGTCGGTTTCGGCCTTGACGCCATCGGCCTGCTGGGCATCCGTCTGGATTCGGGCGGCGGCACCAACGGCAACAGCGGCACCGCTTACGGCGGCACCGTGTTCCCGAGCGAGTCCAACGGCGAAGCCGTGGACAACTTCTCCAGCCTGGGTCTGACTGCCAAAGCCAAGATCTCCCAGACCGAACTGAAGCTGGGCACCCTGCAGCCAAAACTGCCGGTCATCGTGACCAACGACGGTCGTCTGTTGCCACAAACCTGGCAGGGCGGCCAGATCACATCCGGCGAGATCAAGGACCTGACCCTGGTCGGCGGTCAGATCGAAGCGGTAAAAGGTCGTAACTCCAGCAACAACGAAAACCTCTCGATCGGCGGCGCCAACTCCCGTGGCACGGCGTTCCGTGACAGCAACAAGTTCATCTATGCCGGTGGTGACTACAAGATCACCAAAGACCTGACTGCCCAGTACTACTACGGCAACCTGGAAGACTTCTACAAGCAGCACTTCCTTGGCCTGGTACACAACTGGTCGATCGGCCCGGGCGTGTTGAAGTCTGACCTGCGTTATTTCAACAGCTCCGACGACGGCAAGAACGGCACCGATTCGGCTTACTACAGCTCGGGTAACTACACCGGTTTCCGTAACGGTCGTGGCGAAGTCGACAACAACCTGTACAGCGGCCTGTTCCTGTATACCGTTGCCGGCCACACCTTCGGTGGCGGCTACCAGGTTTCCAACGGTAGCAGCGACTTCCCTTGGCTGAACCAGGGCGACGGTTCGTCGAACTACACCATCACCGACATGCAGATCCAGAAGTTCGGCCGTGCCGGTGAGAAAACCTGGCAAGCTCGCTACTCCTACGACTTCGCCAAGGTTGGCGTACCTGGCCTGACCGCCGGTGTGGTTTACCTGAAGGGCGACAGCATCGACACCGTTGGCAGCAACGGTCGCGAAAACGCGTCGAACCGTTCCGAGTGGGAACGCGACTTCACTATCGGCTACGTCGTGCCGGAAGGTCCGTTCAAGAACGTCGGCCTGATGTGGAAAAACGCGGTATGGCGCACCGACCTGCCGAACACCCGTTCGCAGGACGAAAACCGCCTGATCGTCAGCTACTCGATCCCGCTGTTGTAATAGCGCGGTTCGATTCGCAGACGTAAAAAAAGCCCCGTCCGGCATTGCGCCGGACGGGGCTTTTGCGTTTTCGGGTCAGGCCCACCCCCGTAAGCCTGTCCCGAATTTCCCTCTTTACTGCAACTCAAGGCCTTCTCGAACCTTGGAACCGATGTTCGTCGCGATGCCGCCGAGCGTCCAGTGAACAGAAGTTTAATATTCAATAAAGATATAAATATCTCGTTATTTATTCTTTTTCATCATGGCAAATCCCGAGCTACAGTTGAGGTCTCCAACAACTCCAACAGGAGCCGCATCATGAGCCTCAGACTTGGCGACATCGCCCCCGATTTCGAACAGGATTCCAGCGCCGGCAAGATTCGTTTCCACGAATGGCTGGGCGATAGCTGGGGCGTGCTGTTCTCTCATCCGGCGGACTTCACCCCGGTGTGCACGACCGAACTGGGCTTCACCGCCAAGCTCAAGGACCAGTTCAGCCAGCGCGGCGTCAAAGCCATTGCGCTGTCGGTCGACCCGGTGGATTCGCACCACAAGTGGATCGAAGACATCAACGAAACCCAGAACACCGTGGTCAATTTTCCGATCCTGGCCGATGCCGATCGCAAGGTTTCCGACCTCTACGACCTGATCCATCCGAACGCCAGTGACACCCTGACCGTGCGCTCGCTGTTCGTCATCGATCCGAACAAGAAGATTCGCCTGACCATTACTTATCCAGCGAGCACCGGGCGCAACTTCAACGAGATCCTGCGAGTGATCGACTCGCTGCAGCTCACCGACAACTACAAGGTGGCCACCCCGGCCAACTGGCAGGACGGTGAAGACGTGGTGATCGTGCCTTCGCTCAAGGATGAGGACGAGATCAAGCAGCGCTTCCCCAACGGCTACCGTGCGGTGAAGCCGTACCTGCGCCTGACGCCGCAGCCGAACAAATGATTTCCGCGGTGTAGCCGCTGGTGCCATCGCGAGCAGGCTCACTCCTGCATTTGGAATGCGTTCCTCTGTAGGAGTGAGCCTGCTCGCGATGGCGATAGTCCAGTCACCACGGAACCACAGAGCAGGGCAATTTCGGCCGTTTCGACGGCCTTTTTTTTGTCCAGATAAAGGCAGTTGGTATATCTCAAAAACGCATAACCAAATGAATAAATATGATTTATAGATATATAAATCTACTGGTAAGGTCATTCCATTGAAGCGAGATCGCAACCTGCGAATCGCCGCTAACGTTTAAGGAATCGTCGCAATGCTGGTCGTCTCACTGGGTGGCAGCCCCAGCCTGCGCTCCCGCTCCGGGGTGCTGCTGGAGCGCTCGCAACGCTGGTTGCAACAGCACGGGGTGGAAGTGGTGAGTTATCGGGTGCGGGACTTCCCGGCCGAAGATTTGCTCCACGCGCGCTTCGACAGCCCGAAGGTTCTCGACCTGTTGCAACAAATCGAAAACGCCGACGGCCTGCTGATCGCTACGCCGGTATACAAGGCGTCATTTTCCGGCGCACTGAAAACCCTGTTGGATCTGCTGCCGGAACGTGCGCTGAGCCACAAGATCGTTTTGCCGATGGCCACCGGTGGCAGCATCGCCCACATGCTGGTGGTCGATTACGCCCTCAAGCCAGTGCTCTCGGCGTTGAAAGCCCAGGAAATGCTCCAGGGGATTTTTGCCGAGGACAGCCAGATCGCTTACGGCGAAGGCAGTGCCGATGCGCAACTGGCGCCGGCCCTGGAATTGCGACTGCATGAAGCGCTGGAGCAGTTTGTCGGGGCCATGGCACGCCGGCCGAAACCGCTGGAGCCGGGCCTGTTGAACGAACGTTTATTAAGTGCTCGCTGGAGCATTTGAGCCTCATCGCAATTTGAAGTACTGGCCTTACTCGCCCGCCAACGGGCAAGCAGGTGCAGCCACAACCCAACAGCAAAAAGGAGAGCGCCATGCGCCCTGTATTTTTGCGTCGTGGTCTGGTCGCTCTGTTTGCTGCGGCTGTGTCCATCGGCGCCATGACTCAAGCTCAAGCCGAGACCTTGCGGATCGGTTATCAGAAGTACGGCACGCTGGTGCTGCTCAAGGCCAAAGGCACGCTGGAAAAACGTCTGGCCGCCCAAGGCGTCGACGTGCAATGGACTGAATTCCCCGGCGGCCCGCAACTGCTCGAAGGCCTCAATGTTGGCTCGATCGACTTTGGCGTGACCGGCGAAACCCCGCCCGTGTTTGCCCAGGCCGCCGGCGCCGATCTGCTCTATGTGGCTTACGAACCGCCAGCGCCGAACAGTGAAGCGATCCTTGTGCCGAAAGATTCGCCGATCAAGTCGGTGGCCGATCTCAAAGGCAAGAAGATCGCGCTGAACAAAGGCTCCAACGTCCACTACCTGTTGGTGCGCGCACTGGAAGACGCCGGCCTCAAGTACAGCGACATTCAAACCGTGTTCCTGCCACCGGCCGATGCCCGCGCGGCGTTCGAGCGCGGCAGTGTCGACGCCTGGGTTATCTGGGATCCGTATCAGGCCGCCGCCGAACAACAGTTGCAGGCGCATACCCTGCGTGACGGCAAAGGCATCGTCGACAACCACCAGTTCTATCTCGCCACCAAACCTTACGCGCAGAAAAATCCCGAGGTGATCAAGACCCTTGTCGAAGAAGTGCGCGCGGTCGGCGAGTGGTCCAAAGCCAATCCTCAAGACGTTACCCAACAGGTGGCACCGCTGCTCGGTCTGCCGGCAGACATCACCCTGACCTCGGTAAAACGACAGGGCTATGGCGCGCTGTTCCTGACCCCGGAAGTGGTCGCCGCGCAACAGAAAATCGCCGACACGTTCTTCCAGCTCAAGCTGATTCCCAAGCCGCTGAGCATCAAGGACGTGATCTGGACGCCACCGGCCGCTGTGGCCCAAAGCTCTCAAGCGCAGTAATTCGAATCCACAAGGAGACCACTCCATGAGCCTCAATATTTTCTGGTTCCTGCCTACCCACGGCGACGGCCATTACCTTGGCACCGCCGAAGGCGCCCGCGCGGTGGATCACGGTTATTTGCAGCAAGTCGCGCAAGCGGCGGATCGCCTCGGTTTCGGCGGTGTGCTGATTCCGACCGGGCGCTCCTGCGAAGATTCGTGGCTGGTCGCGGCCTCGCTGATTCCAGTGACCCAGCGCCTGAAGTTTCTGGTTGCCCTGCGCCCCGGGATCATTTCCCCGACGGTGGCGGCGCGTCAGGCTGCAACACTGGATCGTTTGTCCGGCGGTCGTGCGTTGTTCAACCTGGTGACTGGCGGCGACCCGGAAGAATTGGCCGGTGACGGTCTGTTCCTCAACCATGAAGAACGCTATCAGGCCTCGGTGGAATTCACCCGCATCTGGCGCCGCGTGCTGGAAGGCGAAACCGTTGATTATGATGGTGAGCACATCAGCGTCAAAGGCGCCAAGCTGCTCTATCCGCCGATCCAGCAACCGCGTCCGCCGCTGTACTTCGGCGGTTCGTCGGAAGCTGCGCAGGATCTGGCCGCCGAGCAAGTGGAAATGGTCCTGACCTGGGGCGAGCCACCGGCGGCGGTGGCCGAGAAAATCGCGCAGGTCCGCGCCAAGGCCGCCAAGCTCGGCCGCACCGTTCGCTTCGGTATTCGTCTGCATGTGATCGTGCGGGAAACCAATGCCGAAGCCTGGCAAGCAGCGGATCGGCTGATCTCGCATCTGGACGACGACACCATCCAACGTGCGCAGGCTTCGCTGGCGCGCTTCGATTCGGTCGGCCAGCAACGCATGGCCGCGCTGCACGGCGGTAGCCGCGACAACCTCGAAGTCAGCCCGAACCTGTGGGCCGGCGTCGGTCTGGTGCGTGGCGGCGCCGGCACGGCACTGGTCGGCGATGGCCCGACCGTGGCGGCGCGGGTCAAGGAATACGCCGATCTGGGCATCGATACGTTCATCTTCTCCGGTTATCCACACCTCGAAGAATCCTATCGCGTCGCCGAGCTGCTGTTTCCGCACCTCGATGTCGAGCGCCCGGAACTGCCGAAAAGCGCCGGTTACGTCAGCCCGTTCGGCGAGATGGTCGCCAACGATATCCTGCCCAAAGCCGCATCGCAGAGCTGAGGCGCGGCCATGAAGAAACTCATCCACAGCCTCGCGCCCTGGGCGTTGCCGGTGTTGCTGCTGGCGGTATGGCAGTTGTCGGTATCGGCCGGCTGGTTGTCGACGCGGATCCTGCCGGCACCGGTGGCTGTAATCGAAGCCGGCGTCAGTCTGGTGCGCAGCGGCGAAATCTGGACGCACCTGGCCATCAGCGGCTGGCGCGCGGCACTCGGCTTCACCATCGGCGGCAGCATCGGCCTGGTGCTGGGCTTTATCACTGGCCTGTCGAAATGGGGCGAACGCTTGCTCGACAGCTCGGTGCAGATGATCCGCAACGTGCCGCATCTGGCGCTGATTCCGCTGGTGATCCTGTGGTTCGGCATCGACGAGTCGGCGAAGATTTTCCTCGTAGCGCTGGGGACGTTGTTCCCGATTTACCTCAACACCTACCACGGCATCCGCAACGTCGACCCGGCGCTGGTGGAGATGGCGCGCAGTTATGGCCTGAGCGGTTTCAGCCTGTTCCGCCAGGTGATTCTGCCCGGCGCGCTGCCGTCGATTCTGGTTGGCGTGCGCTTTGCCTTGGGTTTCATGTGGCTGACGCTGATCGTCGCCGAAACCATTTCGGCCAGCTCCGGCATCGGCTATCTGGCGATGAACGCCCGTGAATTTTTGCAGACAGACGTGGTGGTGCTGGCGATTCTGCTTTACGCGGTGCTGGGCAAACTGGCCGACCTCGCTGCCCGTGGGCTTGAACGGGTGTGGTTGCGCTGGCACCCGGCCTACCAGGTTGCCAAGGGAGGTGCGGCATGACTGCTCAACAGCCGCCACGCTTGCTGCGCGGAATTCCGCTGGCGCTGCGCAATCTGCAGAAAACCTTTGGCTCGCGCCAGGTATTGCGCGACATCGATTTGCACATTCCAGCGGGGCAATTTGTTGCCGTGGTCGGGCGCAGTGGTTGCGGTAAAAGCACCTTGCTGCGCTTGCTTGCCGGGCTCGATCAACCGACTGGCGGCGACCTGCTCGCCGGTTCCGCACCGCTCAATGAGGCGCGCGATGACACCCGCTTGATGTTCCAGGAAGCGCGTCTGCTGCCGTGGAAAAAGATCATCGACAACGTTGGCCTCGGCCTCAAGGGCAACTGGCGGGCGCAAGCGCTGGACGCGCTCGAAGCGGTGGGCTTGGCCGATCGCGCCAATGAATGGCCGGCGGCGTTATCCGGCGGCCAGAAGCAGCGTGTCGCCCTGGCTCGGGCGCTGATTCATAAACCGCGCCTGCTGTTGCTCGACGAACCACTCGGCGCGCTGGACGCCCTGACGCGCATCGAGATGCAGCAACTGATCGAACGCCTGTGGCAGCAACACGGCTTCACCGTGTTGCTGGTAACCCACGACGTCAGCGAAGCGGTGGCGATTGCCGATCGGGTCATTCTGATCGAGGACGGCGCCGTCGGCCTCGACCTGCACGTCGAACTGCCGCGCCCACGCGCGCGTGGCTCGCATCGCCTGGCCGCACTGGAAACCGAAGTGCTCAACCGTGTTCTGTCCCTGCCCGGCGAACCGCCGGCGCCGGAACCCGTTTCACCTCTGCCCACGCAATTGCGTTGGGCGCAATAAAGCAGCTGCAAGCTTCGAGCTTCAAGCTGCAAGTCAAGGCGCTGTGCTTTTGCTTGCAGCTTGTAGCTTGCCACTTGCCGCTCATTTCGATCTCAGGAGAAATGCCATGACTATCAAAGCCATTAACGTGCGCAACCAGTTCAAAGGCTCGATCAAGGAGATCGTCCTCGGCGACGTGCTGTCGGAAATCGACGTGCAGACCGCGTCGGGCATCGTCACTTCGGTGATCACCACTCGCTCGGTGAAAGAGCTGGAACTGGTTGTGGGCAGCGAAGTGATCGCCTTTGTGAAATCCACTGAGGTGTCGATCGCCAAGTTGTAAGCCGGTGGATAAACAACAACCCCGAAGGGTGTGAGCCCTTCGGGGTTTTTTGTGCCTGGCTTGAAATCGGCAGCGCGGCCATCGCTGGCAAGCCAGCTCCCACAAGTGATTTATGACCGACAAATAACTCTGTGGGAGCTGGCTTGCCAGCGATGAGGCCAGTCAGATCACCAAAGATCTTTTGGGCAGATACGGCGGCAGATACAGGCCGATATAGGCATCAAACACCCGCATCCCTTCCTCGGCCATGCGCGGGGTGATCTGCCCATGCTGCTGCACCGAACGGGCATACACCCGGTCGCCCAGTTCCATCGCCAGGGCAAACACATCGACGTCGTCCGGCAGCTTTGGCAGTTCGAAGTGATGGTCGAACAGTTTGTGCATCAGCTCGCCCAGTTCCAGATCGTGCTGGCGGTCCGCCTGAGTCACTTCCGTCAGTCCGTGCTGGGCGAGAATCAACTGGCGTGCCGCAGCGTCTTCGCCGTAGATCTCGAGCATGCGTTGTTCGACCAGTCGCGACAGATCGCGCCAGTCGCGCAACGCGTCATGATCAATCGGCGCTTGCAGGCAGGCGCGAAAGGCTGCGTGTACGTCGGCGGTCAACGCTTCGAGCAAGGCCGGGACGCTGGCGAAGAAATGGTACACAGAGGAGGGCGGAATCTGCGCTCGCTCGGCCACGCTGTAGATCGACAGGCTCGCCACGCCCTCGGCGGCCAGCAGCGTGCGCGCAGCGTCGAGAATCGAATCGATCCGCGCCTGACTGCGGGCACGGGGTTTGCGGACGGTGGCGGGACGCGTCATGAAAGTCTCCTGCGGGGCAGCGGGCATTGTACGAGCCGGGTTCGATGTTGTCTTGTCGGCCGCCATCGCTGGCAAGCCAGCTCCCACAGGTACTCTGTTGAACATAAATTCTGAGTACGCAACAGAACCCTGTGGGAGCGAGCCTGCTCGCGATCCGCCGCAGGCGGCCATAAAAAAACGCCGTTGGCTGCGACAGCCAACGACGTTCTTATGGACGCTACAACCGCTTATTACACAGTATGCAGATACCAGTTGTACTCAAGGTCGGAGATGGAGTGTTCGAACTCCTCCAGCTCGCTTTCCTTGCAGGCGACGAAGATATCGATGTACTTCGGATCGATGTACTTGGCCATCACCTCGCTGTCGTCCAGCTCGCGCAGGGCGTCACGCAAGTTGTTCGGCAGGCTTTGCTCGTTCTGCTCGTAGCTGTTGCCTTCGACAGGCGCGCCGGGCTCGATCTTGTTGACCAGACCGTGATGCACGCCGGCCAGCACCGAAGCCATCAGCAGG
Source organism: Pseudomonas sp. Z003-0.4C(8344-21) (assembly GCF_900104975.1). Lineage (NCBI taxonomy): Bacteria > Pseudomonadati > Pseudomonadota > Gammaproteobacteria > Pseudomonadales > Pseudomonadaceae > Pseudomonas > Pseudomonas sp. Z003-0.4C(8344-21). The sequence goes on from NZ_LT629756.1 coordinate 579,071, forward strand.
TACGGGTTGGCGTCGGCACCGGCAACGCGGTGTTCAATACGCACGGCATCGGCAGAGCCGGTCGGTACGCGAATCGCCACGGTGCGGTTGTCCAGCCCCCAGCACGGCGAGTTCGGTACATAGAACTGCGCGCCGAAACGACGATACGAGTTGACGTTCGGGCAGAGGAACGCCATCTGCGCGGGCAGGGTCTCGAGCACACCGCCGATCGCGTGACGCAGCGCGGCGTTCTGCTCGGGATCCTCGCTGGCAAAAATGTTCTTGCCGGCCTTGTCCAGAATCGAAATGTGCACGTGCAGACCATTGCCTGCCTGGCCTGGGTACGGCTTGGCCATGAAAGTTGTGTCCATTTCATGGTCGTAGGCGATGTTCTTGATCAGGCGCTTGAGCAGGACCGCGTAATCGCACGCCTTGATCGGGTCGGCGACGTGGTGCAGGTTCACTTCGAACTGCGCCGGGGCACTTTCCTTGACGATCGCATCGGCCGGGATGCCTTGCTCTTTGGCACCTTCCAGAATGTCCTGGAGGCAGTCGACGTATTCGTCGAGGTCGTCGATCAGGTAGACCTGCGTCGAGTGCGGACGTTTGCCGGAGATTGGCGAGCGTGGCGGTTGTGGACGGCCGTTCACGTTTTCCTGGTCGATCAGGTAGAACTCGAGTTCGAACGCGGCGCAGATGGTCAGGCCCAGTTCGTCGAACTTGGTCACCACCTGGCGCAGCACTTCACGCGGGTCGGCGAAGAACGGGTCGCCTTCGAGTTCGTGCATGGTCATCAGCAGTTGCGCGGTCGGGCGCTTCTGCCATGGCTCGTTGCACAGGGTATCGGGGATCGGATAGCAGATACGATCGGCGTCGCCGATGTCCAGGCCCAGGCCGGTGCTTTCCACCGTCGAACCATTGATATCCAGAGCAAATAGAGAGGCCGGCAGGTTGATGCCTTTCTCGTAAACCTTGTGGAGGCTGGTGCGTTCGATGCGCTTGCCGCGCACCACACCATTCATATCCGCAATCAGAAGGTCAACGTACAGAACCTCAGGATGTTCCTTAAGGAACGCGTTCGCTTCGTTAAGCTGAACGGCACGCGGGGGTACCGACATGATGCAACACCTTTGTTGTTAAAAATATCAATCATTGATCTTTTCTGGTTTCAGTCAACCCGAACAGCCTGCCGAAGTCAAGCGAGGCCTTTTTTGCCCTAAAAAAGCGCCGTGAGGGCATTTATGGGGCATTTCGGGGCGTTTTTGCGTCCTGCATGTGTCGGGCACCCGCAGGCTTGAGCAGGCCGTGTTGTATTTTTTACGGGGGTGTTGTGTAAAAAAATGAACAAGGCTAAGCTCCGATCAAACCCATAACAGCAATAATACCGGGGTGCTTCATGTCTCGCCTGCCGTTAATCGGCGTCACCGACTGCTCGCAACAGTCCGGTCTGCATGCTTATCACATCAGTGGCGATCCATCCGTCCGTAGCGCGGCCAGCGAGGCTCGCGGCTTGCCTGCACTGCTCTGCGCAGCGACTCGGTCAACGGCAGCGTCCGATATTCTGGACGCAGACGACAGCATCCTGTTTATGGCGTCTCCTTTCAATATAGATCGCTTTCATCGTCACAGCCTGTGCCGCTTCCCCAGCCGTGCTCACGATTCTGCACGCCTTGAATGTGCACAGGAAATGCAACGCCAGCGTAAAGGGCAGGTAAGCTCCTCGTTGATTGTCTATGCGCGGTGCCAGGCGTAAGCCGGCACTGCGCGAGCAAGCCCCTTTAACGCGACGCTCTCAGCGTCAAACTTGCCTGACATCGCGTCAGGAGACTCAGCCCAGAGGCATTTATGAGTACCAACCTCGACCAGCTCACCGATTGGTTGAAAGACCGCAAGATCACAGAAGTCGAATGCATGATCGCCGACTTGACCGGCATTACCCGCGGCAAGATTTCCCCGACCAACAAGTTCATCGCCGAAAAAGGCATGCGTCTGCCGGAAAGTGTTTTGTTGCAGACCGTGACCGGCGACTACGTCGAAGACGACATCTATTACGAACTGCTCGACCCGGCCGACATCGACATGATCTGCCGCCCCGACCAGAACGCCGTGTACCTGGTGCCGTGGGCCATCGAGCCGACCGCGCAGGTGATCCACGACACTTATGACAAGCAAGGCAACCCGATCGAGCTGTCGCCGCGCAACGTCCTCAAGAAAATCCTCAAGCTGTATGCCGACAAGGGCTGGCAGCCGATCGTTGCGCCGGAAATGGAGTTCTACCTGACCAAGCGCAGTGACGACCCTGACTATCCGTTGCAGCCGCCGATTGGTCGCTCCGGTCGCCCGGAAATCGGCCGTCAGTCGTTCTCCATTGAAGCAGCGAACGAATTCGATCCGCTGTTCGAAGACGTCTACGACTGGTGCGAATTGCAGGAGCTGGACCTCGACACGCTGATCCACGAAGACGGCACGGCGCAGATGGAAATCAACTTCCGTCACGGTGACGCACTGTCGCTGGCCGACCAGATCCTGGTGTTCAAACGCACCATGCGCGAAGCCGCACTCAAGCACGACGTGGCTGCGACGTTCATGGCCAAACCGATGACCGGCGAGCCGGGCAGTGCCATGCACTTGCACCAGAGCATCATCGACATCCACACCGGCAAGAACGTCTTCTCCAATGAAGACGGGACCATGAGCCAGTTGTTCCTGCACCACATCGGTGGCCTGCAGAAACTGATCCCGGAATTGCTGCCGCTGTTCGCCCCCAACGTCAACTCGTTCCGCCGCTTCCTGCCGGACACTTCGGCGCCGGTGAACGTGGAGTGGGGCGAAGAAAACCGCACCGTCGGCCTGCGCGTACCGGATGCCGGCCCGCAGAACCGCCGCGTCGAAAACCGTCTGCCTGGCGCCGACGCCAACCCGTACCTGGCGATCGCCGCGAGCCTGCTCTGCGGTTACATCGGCATGGTCGAAGGGCTCAACCCGAGCGCGCCTGTGGTGGGCCGCGGCTACGAGCGCCGCAACCTGCGCCTGCCGCTGACCATCGAAGACGCGCTGGAGCGCATGGAAAACAGCAAGACCGTCGAGAAATACCTCGGCAAGACTTTCATCACAGGCTACGTGGCGGTCAAGCGGGCCGAGCATGAAAATTTCAAGCGCGTGATCAGTTCCTGGGAGCGTGAGTACCTGCTCTTCGCCGTCTGATACGCCGGGCGCGTCGCTCTGGCGGCGCGCCTTCACCGATAACAAGGAGAATTGGCATGACCAGCAACAACCCGCAAACCCGCGAGTGGCAAGCACTCAGCAGTGATCACCACCTGGCCCCGTTCAGCGACTTCAAGCAACTGAAAGAGAAGGGCCCGAGGATCATCACCCATGCCAAGGGCGTTTACCTGTGGGACAGCGAAGGCAACAAGATCCTCGACGGCATGGCCGGGCTCTGGTGCGTGGCGATCGGTTACGGTCGCGATGAACTGGCCGACGCTGCCGCCAAACAGATGCGCGAACTGCCGTACTACAACCTGTTCTTCCAGACTGCGCACCCGCCGGCATTGCAACTGGCCAAGGCGATTGCCGACGTTGCACCGGAAGGCATGAACCATGTGTTCTTCACCGGTTCCGGCTCCGAAGGCAACGACACCATGCTGCGCATGGTTCGCCATTACTGGGCGATCAAGGGTCAGCCGAACAAGAAAGTCATCATCAGCCGCAAGAACGGTTACCACGGTTCGACTGTGGCCGGCGCGAGCCTCGGCGGCATGACCTACATGCACGAACAGGGCGACTTGCCGATCCCGGGCATCGAGCACATCGCGCAGCCGTACTGGTTTGCCGAAGGCGGCGACATGACGCCGGAAGAGTTCGGCGTCTGGGCGGCCAATCAGCTGGAAGAGAAGATTCTCGAAGTCGGCGTCGACAACGTCGGTGCCTTTATTGCCGAGCCGATCCAGGGCGCCGGTGGCGTGATCATTCCGCCCGACACCTACTGGCCACGCATCAAGGAAATCCTCGCCAAATACGACATCCTGTTTGTGGCGGACGAAGTGATCTGCGGCTTCGGTCGCACCGGTGAGTGGTTCGGTAGCGATTTCTACGACCTCAAACCCGACATGATGACCATCGCCAAGGGCCTGACCTCCGGCTACATCCCGATGGGGGGCCTGATCGTTCGTGACAGTGTGGTGGCGGTGCTCAACGAAGGCGGCGATTTCAACCACGGCTTTACCTACTCCGGGCATCCGGTGGCAGCGGCGGTGGGCCTGGAAAACATCCGCATTCTGCGCGATGAAAAAATTATCGAGAACGCCCACAACGAAACGGCACCGTATTTGCAGAAACGTCTGCGCGAGCTGAACGATCATCCGTTGGTGGGTGAAGTTCGCGGCGTCGGTCTGCTGGGGGCGATCGAGCTGGTGCAGGACAAGGCCACGCGCAAGCGTTACGAAGGTAAGGGCGTGGGCATGATCTGCCGGCAGTTCTGCTTCGACAACGGCCTGATCATGCGCGCCGTGGGTGACACGATGATCATCGCGCCGCCGCTGGTGATCAGCAAAGCCGAGATTGACGAGCTGGTTACAAAGGCACGCAAGTGTCTGGACCTGACCCTCGGTGCGCTGCAGGGCTAAGTGCTAGGCTTTGAGCGAGCGGGTTGCGGCTTGCTCGGTCAAAGCTGTCAGAAAGGCCGGTCTTTCCTTGAAAGACCGCCTCGGATCTTGCCAGACTAGCCGCGGTTCCAGTTGTCCGGGTTCGGCCGCTGAACAATGTGGTTCAAAAAAGAAAAATTTGGAGCATGACGCATGAAGGCATTAGGTAAAAAGCTTGCTGGCAAGACACTTCTCGCGCTGTCCGTGGCGGGCATGATGGCGGGTGCGGTTCACGCGGACGACAAAGTGCTGCACGTTTACAACTGGTCCGATTACATCGCGCCGGACACCGTGGCCAACTTCGAAAAAGCCACCGGGATCAAAGTCGTCTACGACGTCTTCGACAGTAACGAAACCCTGGAAGCCAAGCTGTTGGCCGGCAAGTCCGGTTACGACATCGTGGTGCCTTCCAACAACTTCCTCGCCAAGCAGATCAAGGCCGGGGTTTACCAGGAGCTGGACAAGTCCAAACTGCCGAACTGGAAAAACCTCGACGAAGACCTGCTCAAGGCCGTTGGCGACGCCAGCGACCAGGGCAACAAACACGCTTTCCCGTACATGTGGGGCTCGATCGGCATCGGCTACAACCCGGCCAAGGTCAAGGCTGCGCTGGGCATCGACAAGATCGATTCGTGGGACGTGGTGTTCAAGCCTGAAAACATCGAGAAACTCAAAAGCTGCGGCGTGAGCTTCCTCGACGCCCCGACCGAGATGATTCCGGCCGCGCTGCACTACCTGGGCAAGCCGACCAACAGCAAGGACAAGGCTGACCTGAAAGCCGCCGAAGACCTGTTCCTGAAGATTCGTCCGTCGGTTGCCTACTTCCACTCCTCCAAGTACATCTCGGACCTGGCCAACGGCAACATCTGCGTCGCCGTCGGTTACTCGGGTGATCTGGAGCAGTCCAAAACCCGCGCCCAGGAAGCCGGTGACAAGGTCAAACTGGCCTACACCATTCCAAAAGAAGGCGCCGGTACGTTCTACGACATGGTCGCCATTCCCAAGGATGCCGAAAACGTCGAAGCCGCCTACAAGTTCATGAACTACCTGCTCGAGCCGCAAGTGATGGCCGGCATCACCAACGCCGTGCGTTTCCCGAACGGCAACAAGGCGGCCACGCCACTGGTGGACAAGGACATCACCAGCGACCCGAGCATCTACCCGTCGGCTGAAGTGAAGAAACAGCTCTACGCGATCAGTGACCTGGACGCGGCTACCCTGCGCCTGATCACCCGCAGCTGGACCAAAATCAAATCGGGTAAATAAGCCGGTTTGTCGCAGCAACCGCTGGCCGTCGTTTCCGCGATGGCGGCCAGCGGAGCAATTAAATGACAGAAAGTTTTGCTGGATCGGTTTTTCGAGGGTAAGTTGCGCGCCGGTTTTGTTGTCGGGCAGCCATGGCTGTCATGCAGCGCGGGCAACTTGGGCCCAATCCATTTAGAGGACCTCCACTTGCCTGTATTTTCTTCTTTGCGCAAAGCCCTGCTGGCCGCTGCCGGCCTGACCCTGGCTGTCGGAGCCCAGGCCGCCGGTACGGTGCATATTTATAACTGGTCCGATTACATCGGCGAATCGACCCTGGCCGACTTCGAGAAAGAGACCGGGATCAAACCGGTCTACGACGTCTTCGACTCCAACGAAACCCTGGAAGGCAAACTCCTCGCCGGGCGTACCGGTTACGACGTGGTCGTGCCGTCGAACCACTTCCTCGGCAAGCAGATCAAGGCCGGCGCGTTCCAGAAACTCGACAAGGCGCAACTGCCGAACTATTCCAATCTCGATCCGGTACTGCTCAAGCGTCTGGAGCAGAACGATCCGGGTAACCTGTATGCCGTGCCTTACCTGTGGGGCACCAACGGCATTGGTTACAACGTCGACAAGGTCAAGGCTGTGCTGGGCATCGACAAGATCGATTCCTGGGCCGTTCTGTTCGAGCCGGAAAACATCAAGAAGCTGCACAGCTGCGGCGTCGCGTTCCTCGATTCGGCCGATGAAATGATGCCGACGATGCTCAATTACCTGGGCCTGAACGCCAACAGCACCAACACCAGGGACTACGAAAAAGCCACCGCGAAGCTGCTCGCGGTGCGTCCTTACGTGACTTATTTCCACTCCTCGAAATACATCGGCGATCTGGCCAACGGCGACATCTGCGTGGCGATCGGTTTCTCCGGTGACATTTTCCAGGCGAAGAACCGTGCCGAAGAAGCCAAGAAAGGCGTGAACATCGCCTACTCGATTCCGAAAGAGGGCGGCGCGCTGTGGTTCGACATGCTGGCGATTCCCAAGGACTCGTCCAACGTCAAGGAAGCCCACGCCTTCATCAACTATTTGCTGAAACCTGAGGTGATCGCCCAGGTCAGTGATTACGTCGGTTACGCCAACCCCAACCCGGGTTCGGACAAGCTGATGGAACAGTCCATCCGCACCGACGAAGCGGTTTACCCGCCGCAAGCAGTCCTCGACAAGACCTACGTGTCGACCGAGCTGCCAGCCAATATTCAGCGTTTGATGACCCGCAGCTGGACCAAGGTCAAGTCGGGCAAATAACGCACAAACTATCCTGGGTTCGTCTTGCGTGGCGACCTGCTGATTCTGTTGGGAGTTTCGCAAATGGCAGTTGCCTCCGGCGCCTACAAGAAAGCCCTCGAGGGCGACCAGACACCAAAACAGGTGCTGGTCAAGATCGACCGGGTCACGAAGAAGTTCGACGAGACGATTGCCGTGGACGACGTGTCCCTGGAAATCAAGAAAGGCGAGATCTTCGCCCTGCTCGGCGGTTCGGGATCGGGCAAATCCACCCTGCTGCGCATGCTCGCAGGGTTTGAACGGCCCACGGAGGGGCGCATTTTCCTCGACGGCGTCGACATCACCGACATGCCGCCGTACGAACGTCCGATCAACATGATGTTCCAGTCGTACGCCTTGTTTCCGCACATGACCGTGGCGCAGAACATCGCCTTCGGCCTGCAGCAGGACAAGATTCCCAAGGCCGAGATCGAAGCCCGTGTGGCCGAGATGCTCAAGCTGGTGCAGATGAGCCAGTATGCCAAGCGCAAGCCGCATCAACTCTCCGGCGGCCAGCGTCAGCGCGTGGCACTGGCGCGTTCGCTGGCCAAACGACCGAAGCTGCTGCTGCTCGACGAGCCGATGGGCGCTCTGGACAAGAAACTGCGTTCGCAGATGCAACTGGAACTTGTGGAAATCATCGAGCGCGTCGGCGTGACCTGCGTGATGGTGACCCACGACCAGGAAGAGGCCATGACCATGGCCGAGCGCATCGCGATCATGCACCTGGGCTGGATCGCCCAGATCGGCAGCCCGATCGACATCTACGAAACCCCGACCAGCCGTCTGGTCTGCGAATTCATCGGCAACGTCAACATCTTCGAAGGCGAAGTGATCGACGACGCCGAGGGCCACGCGACCATCACCTGCAAGGACCTCGACCGGCAGATCTACGTCGGCCACGGCATCAGCACCTCGGTGCAGGACAAGTCGGTCACCTACGCGATTCGTCCGGAGAAGCTGCTGGTGACCGCCGAGATGCCGACCTGCGAATACAACTGGTCGAGCGGCAAGGTCCACGACATTGCTTATCTGGGCGGTCATTCGGTGTTCTACGTCGAATTGCCGAGCGGCAAACTGGTGCAGTCGTTCGTCGCCAACGCCGAACGTCGTGGCGCACGTCCGACCTGGGGCGATCAGGTCTACGTGTGGTGGGAAGACGACAGCGGCGTGGTACTTCGCTCATGAACATGCGCAAATTCAAACGTCGCATCAATCGAATAATCCCCAATGGCCGGCAACTGGTCATTGGCGTGCCGTTCATCTGGCTGTTCCTGTTCTTCATGCTGCCGTTCTTCATCGTCCTGAAGATCAGTTTTGCCGAAGCCGATGTGGCGATCCCGCCGTACACCGAGATCTATACGTTTGCCGAGCAGAAGCTGCAATTGCTGCTGAACCTGGGCAACTACGCGCTGCTGGGTGACGACGAGTTGTACATCGCCGCCTACCTCGGCTCGCTGAAGATGGCCTTCATCAGCACGTTGCTGTGCCTGCTGATCGGCTATCCAATGGCCTACGCCATCGCCAGTGCGCGCAAAGAGCTGCAAACGGTGCTGGTGCTGCTGATCATGATGCCGACCTGGACGGCGATCCTGATTCGTGTCTACGCGTGGATGGGCATTCTCAGCAACAACGGCCTGCTCAACGGCTTCCTGATGAGCATGGGCCTGATCGACGAGCCGCTGCAGATCCTCAACACCAACCTGGCGGTGTACATCGGCGTGGTTTACTCGTACCTGCCGTTCATGATCCTGCCGCTGTACGCCAACCTGGTGAAGCACGACAACAGTCTGCTCGAAGCGGCATCGGACCTCGGTTCGAGCACCTTCAACAGCTTCTGGAAAATCACCATTCCGCTGTCCAAGAACGGCATCATTGCCGGCTGCATGCTGGTGTTCATTCCGGTGGTCGGTGAGTTCGTCATCCCGGAACTGCTCGGCGGTCCGGAAACCCTGATGATCGGTAAAGTGCTCTGGCAGGAATTCTTCAACAACCGTGACTGGCCGGTGGCGTCCGCCCTGGCGGTGGTGATGCTGGCGATCCTGATTGTGCCGATCATCCTGTTCAACCGCAGTCAGGCCAAGGAAATGGAGGGTAAAGAATGAAACGCTTCCGTTTCTCCAGCCTGATGCTGGTGCTGGGTCTGATCTTCATCTATCTGCCGATGCTGATCCTGGTGATCTACTCGTTCAACGCTTCCAAACTGGTCACGGTGTGGGGCGGCTGGTCGGTGAAGTGGTACGTCGGCCTGCTCGATAACTCGCAACTGATGGGCTCGGTGCTGCGCTCGCTGGAAATTGCCTGCTACACGGCGGTGGCAGCGGTGGCACTGGGTACGCTGGCGGCCTTCGTGCTGACCCGCATCACCCACTTCAAGGGCCGCACGCTGTTCGGCGGCCTGGTGACGGCGCCGCTGGTCATGCCGGAAGTGATCACCGGTCTGTCGCTGTTGCTGCTGTTCGTGGCCATGGCGCAGATGATCGGCTGGCCACAGGAACGCGGCATCGTCACTATCTGGATCGCTCACACCACGTTCTGTGCGGCGTATGTGGCGGTGGTGGTGTCGGCGCGTCTGCGTGAGCTGGACCTGTCGATCGAGGAGGCGGCGATGGACCTCGGCGCGCGGCCGTGGAAGGTGTTCTTCCTGATCACCATCCCGATGATCGCACCGTCACTGGCAGCGGGCGGGATGATGTCGTTCGCCCTGTCGCTGGATGACCTGGTGTTGGCGAGCTTCGTCTCCGGGCCGGGTTCGACGACCCTGCCGATGGAAGTGTTCTCGGCGGTGCGCCTGGGCGTGAAGCCGGAAATCAATGCCGTGGCCAGCCTGATTCTGCTGGCGGTGTCGCTGGTGACCTTCCTCGTCTGGTTCTTCAGCCGCCGCGCCGAAGAAGCGCGCAAGAAAGCCATCCAGCAAGCCATCGAAGAAAGCGCAGCCGATTCCTGGAAGCAACCGGACGCGCGCCGCGCACCGAGTCCGGAAGCGGCGTGAGCCCTGTCGGGTTGGTTGCTTTTTCAAGACCAATCCATATCCCTGTGGGAGCGGGCTTGCCCGCGATAGCTATCTGACATTCGACATTGATGTTGACTGTAAAGACGCCATCGCGGGCAAGCCCGCTCCCACAGGTTTTTCTGCGGTCAGGAAATCCAGGGAGAATTGCGGATGACCTCGACGAAGTTCAGCGGTTTGAACCCCGGCTCCTGATCCTTCAGCACATCGGTCTTCACATTCCCAAACGTTGTCTGCGGACGGTGACGCAAGCCATCGGCAAACGCGCAGATTATGCATTCCTTGAAGCCTTCACCGCGTGGATGCGCATGCACCACCGCCTCTCGCTGCACGCTGCTGAACGCCGCGTAATCCATGCCCAGCACATCCATTTCCACCCCGGCAGTGACCAGCGCCACGGTCGGACGCAGATGTTTCGGCACGCCCGGTGTCGTGTGCAGCGCAATCGACAACCACACCTGTTCGATATCGTCGTCGCTCAGTCCGTAAGGCTTGAGAAACGCTGCGGCGGCATTGGCGCCATCCACTTCGAAACGTTCTTCATCACTGCGATGACCTTCGACCAGACCGAGGTCGTGGAACATCGCGCCGACGTACAACAGCTCCGGGTTGTAGGCCAGTTGCCGGCGCTCGCCGCTCAGCGCGCCGAACAGAAACACCCGGCGTGAGTGGTGATAGAGCAGGTCGGATTCGATGTCGCGAATGTACTCGGTGGTGGCCCGGGCGAAGGCGCTGTCGGGGATCCTGATGCCGGCGATGCTGGTGCTCATATCGGTTGCCTCATCGAAAACGCCGTTGTGGCGCTGGTGAGGAAAGTCTGTTCCTGGCGCTAAAGACCAACAATCGAGACGTGGCTGCGATCCTTGCCAATCAACCTGCAAATCGTGCCAACTCGGCAAACAGACCCAGCGGAGCTTCACAGCATGAGCAAATCCGTCGCCATTGTGGTGTTTCCCGGCGTGCAGTCGCTGGACGTAAGCGGTCCCATGGACGTGTTTGCTGAGGCCAACCGGTTCCTCGCTCCGCAGGATCACTATCGGCTGGAAGTGATCGGCGTCGAGCACGGGGCGATGGCCTGCTCCAACGGCCTGAGCGTGAATGCGCATCGGCATTTCAGCGAAGCGCTCGAGCCCTATGACCTGTTGTTGGTCGCCGGTGGGCCGCAGTTGCCGTTCATGGATTTCGGCAGCGCTTTCGATAGCTGGCTGCGTGAGGCTTGCGCGCGGGTGCAGCGCTTCGGCTCGATCTGCAATGGCGCGTTCATGCTGGCGCGGGCGGGGTTGCTGGACGGGCGCACGGTGACTACTCACTGGAACGATGCCGAGGCCTTGGCGCAGTTGTGCCCGGCCACGCAAGTCGAGGCTGATCGCTTGTACGTCGAGGATGGCAGGCTCTACACCTCGGCCGGGGTTACGGCGGGGATCGATCTGTCGTTATATCTGCTGGCGCGGGATCACGGCGCCGAGGTGGCGCTCAGCGTGGCCAAGCGGCTGGTGGTATTCACCCAGCGTTCCGGTGGGCAATCGCAGTTCAGCCCGTTCCTCACTCCGCACGCCGAGCCGACGTCAGCGGTAGCGATGGTGCAGTTGTATGTGCTGGCCAATCTCACCGGCGATCTGACGATTGCCGATCTGGCCAATGCGGCGAACATGAGTGCGCGCAATTTCTCCCGGGTGTTTGCTCGGGAGGCGAAAGTCACGCCGGCAGAGTTCGTTGAGCGCGCGCGGGTTGATGCGGCGCGGGTGATGCTGGAAAGCACCGCAGCGCCGCTGAAGACCGTGGCCTATCAGTGCGGGTTTCGCGATGCGCAACATATGCGCAGCGTGTTCAATCGGCGGCTGGGGGTGACGCCGCAGCAGTTTCGGATGAATTTTGCGCTGGATGTTTGATGTGGGCTTGAGCTCGAAAGCCCTCACCCCAGCCCTCTCCCAGGGGGAGAGGGAGCCGATTGGGGGATATTGAAAAAGTACGCCGACGTGAAAGGCTCATGCTGAATCCATAATCGACACCGCGCTATCAGGGCGATGTATAACGCCAGACACTTCGGTCGGTCCCCTCTCCCTCTGGGAGAGGGCTAGGGTGAGGGGCTTTTAACGTACTCGCGCCGGCAACAGCTTCAAGGTACTGCGCGTATTCGCCGTCACCTCTTCCTCGCTGAAATGCGCCTGCACATAGATCCCTTCCACATACGCCTCGGCCTGATCGTCGTAGTGACTGTCGAACGGCACGCCGCTCTGGCCCACCGGGTTGATCGTCAGCCCGTGCGCTGGATCGGCGAAATCCACCAGTCGCCGCGTTGATGGCCCATACGTAACGGGCCACGGCGCCGGGCCGATTTTCGCTGAGAGGTTGTTCGGCACTTCATGGCTGCCCGGCGCCGGGAACGGCCCGACGTTGAACAGACGATCCAGCGGTTTTTGCTGGCCCAGTGGATGGCCATGGGTCAGGGTATGCGCCGCGCCCCATTGCCACGCCGCCACATCGTCGCCAAGGGTCAGCTTCAGATGGTGCAGGCTCGCCTGCCATGCTGCGCGGACGATATCGACGCGAGTCTCTTTCGCGGGCGTGCTGCGGTTATCCCACCACGGCGAATCGGCATTTGCCGCCAGCCTCGGCAGCGCTGCATCGATCACCCGCGTCGACAGCAGCGTGTCGAAAAACTCGTTGCCCAACTCATCGCGCATCGCCGCATCGGCCAGGTCGTACAGGAACTGACTGAACAGCGTCGCACTGACCGAATCCAGCGGATAGTCGCCGGGCCACTGCGCCAGTTGCTCGACCAGTTTCAGCTGCGCGGGATCGCTCACCACCTCGCGCAACACCGGCAGCAACGGTGCGAGCAGGCGCGGGCCGTAGCCGGTCGCGGTGCCCAGTTGCAGCTTCTGATTGGCTTCGTTGCTCCACTTCAGATGTTTGTCGCTGAGCTGACGATTGAGCTGCTGGCCGCGATCGGCAAGGTTGTAGTAACCGGGAATCGGCATGCCGGTCGGCGACACGGGCTGAAAGTTCGCCGAGACGATATAGCCGCGCGACGGGTTCTCTTCCTGCGGGTTGGCGCTGAACGGGTAGTAGCCGTCCTTGTCCGCCTGATTTGTGCTGCCGTCGAGAATGAATTCCGGCCTGACCCCGGCGGGCCGCTTCGGTAGCAACGCCGAGGCCCACCAGGCGATGTCGCCCTTGGCATTGGCGTAAACCAGATTCAGTCCCGGCGCCTGGACTTTCGCGGCGGCGGCACGGGCCTTGGCCAGGGTGTCAGCGCGGTTGAGCTGATAGAAGCCTTCCAGGATCGGGTTCGGCGTTTCGAGAAACGCCCACCACATGGCGATCGGGGTTTTGCCCGCCGCCGCACCCAATGCGTCGTTGACGATCGGGCCGTGGGGCGATTGGCGCAGGGTGAGGGTCACCGGTGCCTGGCCCTTCACCTTGATCTGCTGTTCAGTGACGAGCAGGTCAGTCCACTGGCCGCGATACCAGATCTGATTGGGGTTGTCCGGATTGACCTTCTCGGCGATCAGGTCCAGATCGTCGTTCTGGAACATGGTCAGGCTCCAGCCGAAATCCATGTTGTGGCCGAGGAACGCGAACGGCACCAGCGCCTGATGATGACCGTACAGCTCGAAACCCGGCGCCGACAGCTGCGCCTCGTACCACACCGACGGCACCGAGAAACGGATGTGCGGATCGCCAGCCAGCAACGGCTTGCCGCTCTGGCTGCGACTGCCGGCGATGACCCAGGCGTTGCTGCCTTCGAACTGCGGCAGGCCGTTGTCGATCAGCGCCTGCTCACTGAGGCGGGCGAGGGCGTTGAGGTCTTTCCAGTCACTGGCGGCGAGGGCGGGCGCCGCGTGGTTGTGATCGTTGACGAGGACGCCTTTGCCTTGCCAGTCGAGGTCGAACACGTTGAGGTAATCGGCGCCGAGTTGATCACGGATGAAACTCAGCAACGGCTCGGTGCGAAACGCCGCGGCGAAGCTGTAAGCCATGTAACCGGCGACGCTAATGCTGTCTTCGGCAGTGAACGGCCGCTTGGGGATGCCCAGCACGTCGAATTCGATTGGCGCAGCGTGGCTGTCCTGATATTGGTTGATGCCATCCAGATAGGCTTGCAGGCCCTTCCACGCCGGTGATTGCTTATCCAGGCTGGCGACGTAACTGGCGGCGCGCTCGCGAATGCGCAGGCTGCGAAACAGTTTGTCGGTGTCGAGCAGTTTCGGCCCGAGCACCTCGGCCAGTTCGCCACGGGCGAGACGGCGCATGGCTTCCATCTGGAACAGCCGGTCCTGGGCATGCACGTAGCCGAGTGCACGATAAAGGTCGGTTTCGTTCTCGGCGCGAATGTGCGGCACACCGCGCTCGTCGTAGCGCACGGTCACCGAGCCCTGCAGATCGCGCAGCTCGACCTGGCCCTGACGCGTCGGTTGTTTGCTGTAGACATACCAGCCCAGCGCGCCGAGCAGGGCGACAATAAGCAAAGCGAGAAGGGTGAACACGCGCTTCATGGTGACTCCTTGTGCAGGCGGGAATGGCCGCCCGTCGGGCTGCAAACAATTAGCACAGAGCCTCTATGCCGTGCAGCGCAATCCTTGAAATGTCCGGAATGCCTTACTTCGCCTCCACCGGCCATGGGCAATAACAACCCACCGCCAGCGTATGCGTGGCATTGACCGGTCGGTCTTCCGTCAGGGCATGCAAAATCGGTTCGATGAAGCTGTTGCTGGAATTGCAGGTCAGGCCTTCGCTGTACGGTCCAAAGTAGGCCAGTTTGCCGCTGCGGTCCCAAATGGCCACGGCGGGGCTGGCGGGAATTTGTTCAGAACCCGGCAGGACGACGATGGTTTTCAGGCGGGTGAGGGTGGCGGGCAATTGGCCGTGGCTGCCGGGTTTTTGCACCGCGAAAAATTCCACGCCGCGGGCGCCGAACTGCTCGACCATTTCGCTCAGGTGCTGTTGGTTGCCGACGTTGCACGGGCAGGCCGGGTCCCAGAAATGTACGAGGCGGATGTTGCCCGGCCCGGCGAGCTCATCCGGCAGGCGTAGCGGATCGCCGGAAAACACCGCCGTGTGCTCGCTGAATGCGCGCAGATAACGGATCTGAAACCAGTCATACGCGGCCCACAGCACGCCGGCGCAGATCAGCGCGAGCAGGCTGGCGAACAGTGCGGTGCGGTAGGGCGAACGCATGGATTTGGTTCCTCAGAGGCCGGCTAGCTTGCCATGCTTGCCGCGACAGATGAATATCGCAGGCCGATAAAGTCCGTTTACCGCTTTGGAATGTCCGCATGCCTGATACTTTCGACCCCGATCAAATCCGCGCGAGCCTCAAGCCTCTGGCCGAGTGGCAGCCGCTGTCGGACGAGGCGAAGGCGTATCAGCGCTTCTACCAGACCGATTTTCCCGAACGCGATGTCTGGCGCGGCATGGGCCGTTTCGAAGTCGATGGCTATGAACTGGTCAGCCATTGCTGGTGGCCGGAGAAGGTCAAGGCGACGCTGTTCCTGCTGCACGGTTATTACGATCACACCGGCCTGTATCGGCATGTGATCGAGTGGGCGCTGGATCAGGATTTTGCCGTGATCGCCTGCGACTTGCCGGGGCATGGCCTGTCGAGCGGGCCACGGGCGAGCATTCGCGATTTCGCGGAATATCAGCACATGCTCCAGGCGTTGTTTGCCGAAGCGCAGTCGATCGCGCTGCCGCAGCCGTGGCACTTGTGCGGGCAAAGCACTGGCGGGGCGATCGTAGTCGATCATCTGCTCAATCATGGCGAGGGCAGCCCGGCGCAGGGCCAGGTGATTCTGTTGGCACCGCTGGTGCGGCCGCGGGCGTGGGGATGGTCGCAGCTCAGTTATTACCTGCTCAGGCCCTTCGTTCGCGGCGTCGCGCGGCGCTTCAGCGAGAATTCCAATGACCCGGATTTCCTGCCGTTCCTGCAGGCCGATCCGTTGCAGCCGCGGCGCTTGCCGACCCAATGGGTGGGCGCGTTGTCACGCTGGATCATTCGCGTCGAGCACGCGAAAAAAAGCCCGCGACGGCCGCTGATCATTCAGGGGCAAGCGGACATGACGGTGGACTGGCAGCACAACCTGCAAGTGTTGAAATGGAAATTCGATCGACCGCAGATTTTGCTGTTACCCGAGGCGCGGCATCATCTGGCGAATGAGACGGCTGATATGCGCGAGGAGTATTTCGAGTTTCTGAGCAAGCGGATCAAGGGGCGGAATGCGTAGCGCATTGCTCAAGTAGCGGTCTGCCAAGTAATCAACTAGTAAGTGGCAATTGCCCGGCATGTTACTTTCCTCTTTAAGTTTTAATTATAGAGGGAGCTGTTTGTTAATATTAGAAAACTTATGCAACGGTTGGAGTTTCGTCATTTGCTCTTCTCTGCGTTATTTTGATTTTGCGGCGGAGTAGCCAGTTGGGTAAATACCAATTGTCTGCTGCCGACGATCAAACCTGATTAATATAACTGCACGAGCGGCGGGCTACTTAAGTAGTGTGTGCGCTTGAGGAATGTTTATGACTGCTCTAAATATAGTCCCTGCTCTCACGGGCTATCAACGAAAATCCTGGATGGGAGATCTGCGAAGTTCCATTGGTAACAAAAAGCTTTGGCAACTGAGCCTGCCGGGAACTCATAATGCCGGGATGGACCGCTATGCAAATTATAGTAACTCTTATATTACTTGCCAGTATGACACTTTCTGGTACCACCTGGAGAGCGGGATAAGGGTCTTGGATATTCGCTTGAAGTATTTTTCTGGCTATTCGAATACGGGTCTTCGGTTCAGGCACACGCATAGCCTAGAGTCCGGCAGGACACTCAGCGAAATGATGAACGCGGTTCGTGAGTTCCTCCAGAAGAATCCAACTGAAATCGTTATCCTTGATATTCACGAATTATCGACTCAGAGGGGGACGCCGGTTCCATTTCAGGAGTTGCATAATTATTTCGTAGGTGAGTTCGGCTCGGCATTGATCCCGCGAGCGGCGGTCAATATGACCTTGAATGAGATCAAGGCCAACTACCCAAGGGGCGGGATTGTCCTTGCTGCACCGAGCGGTTTATCCAATCTGAATCCAACTTTGATATGGTCTCAGATCAATCATCGTTGGGCGGGTAGTGGATTGGTCAGTACTTCCCGACTTTACAGTCACATTGACGGTGTTATGCGTAATCCGCCCGCAGCGGGTGCCTTATGGTCGATGTCTGCCACCTGCTATTCGGGTTGGGGTGTGCAAAATATCAAATCCGAATTGAACAACTGGTATTCAATCGGCAGCGAATGGCAGCGCAAAAGCAACATCATCAATGTGGATTTTTTCAATGATTCCGAGATAGTTCGCAATTGTATTGAGAGCAATCTGCGCAAGTGACCCGTCGCGTCAAGTTGCCCAATTCATGGCGGGGAAGCCCCTCCGGATACCCGCCTGTTTGGCAAAAATATCGGAGGCGCGGAACGGTAAATCTCGCGGTTATCGATTGATCATCACGGGTTCTGCGCCACCGCCAATCCAGCCCTGATCGCCGCCAGTGCGGCCTGGTAGTACGCCTTGCCCTCGGTTGACTCGGCAAACGTCGCAAACTCTTCCAGCTCTTCATCCGACAAATCGCGATAGACGTACAGCAGCGTGTTGTTCAGGTCAGCGCCAATCTGATCCATCAAGCGCTGGCGTTGGCCATTGAGCATGCCTTGCGCCTGACCGCCACCCAGCAGCCCCGGAATCATCGAACTGAGACTGTCCGCCGCGACGCCGGCGATCGCCAGGCTGACTTCGGCCCCGGCTTCACGCGCTGGCAAGGCTTGGGCAAGGTGGCCGATGATCAGTTGGCGGTTGTCGCTGGCCTGCATCTTCGGCAGGCCCTTGGCGTTTTTCGCCAGTTGATCGCGGCGGGTCGCGAGCAGTTCGGCGGCGACGATTTTCTTGCCCAGCGGTGACTGGAAGAAGGTCAGCGCCGGTTTCGGGTCGGCGAGTTTCTGCCGCAATTGCGCCTCGGCGCGTTGATCCACGGCCTGTGGGGCAAAACGCTGGTTGCTGTTATTGACCAGAGCCTGGAACACCGCCGGCGGCAGGCTGTTCTGATAGCGCTGCTGGGCGGCACTCAGGGCGTCATTGAAATGCGCACGTTGATCTGGCCAGCCGGCGATCTTGTACAACTGGTCGTAGCCGTCCGCCCAGGCGGGCAACACACAGAACATCAACAGTGAAAAAAGCAAACGGCGCATAGGGACTCCTGTCAGCAGCGGACTATTCTCCGTGCGGTGCCGTTACTTGTCGAGAATTCGTATCAAGCCGCTGCGTGGCTCTGTCGGATTTGTTGCCGCAGGCATACTATGCGCGCCATGCCAATATCCTCTGAACACCCACTGCTGTTACGCATTGTCGACGACCTGGCCGAGCATGGCTGGTCGCAGCAGAATATTTTCCTGCCCCCCGGCCTGACTCGCGAGCTGGCGGCCGAGTGCCGCAAACGTGAGGCCGAGGGTGAGCTGGCGCCGGCGGCGGTCGGACGCGGGCCGTTTTCAGAGATTCGCGAGGGGATTCGCGGCGACCATATCCAATGGATCGACCCGGGCCAGGCCGAGGCCAGTGACCGCTATCTGAACCTGATGGAGAGCCTGCGTGAAGCGCTCAATCGCGGTTTGTTCCTCGGTCTCGAAGATTTCGAATGCCACTTCGCGCTCTATCCGCCCGGCGCGTTTTATCGTCGGCATGTCGACCGTTTTCGCGACGATGACAAGCGCATGGTCTCGGTGGTGGTCTACCTCAACGATGGCTGGCTGCCGGAGGATGGCGGCCAACTGCGCATGTATCTGAATGAAGACCGCGTGCATGACGTACAGCCTACCGGCGGCTGTCTGGTGGTGTTCCTCTCCGGCGAAGTGCCGCATGAAGTGCTGCCGGCCAACCGCGAGCGGCTGTCGCTGACCGGTTGGTTCCGCCGCCGTGGCAATGAGCCGTTCTGACATGCACAGGATTCTGGTCAGCCGCTGCCTGTTGGGCCATCGCGTGCGTTACGACGGTGGCGCCAGCGGGCCGTTTGATCTGCTCGAGCAGTGGATTGCCGAAGGGCGAGTGGTGCCGTTGTGTCCCGAGGTCGCAGGCGGACTGCCAACGCCACGGGCGGCGGCGGAGATTCCGGGCGGGCAGGGTGGCGAGGTGCTGGATGGCACGGCGGCGGTGATCACCACTGCGGGTGAGGATGTCAGCGCGCAGTTTCTCGACGGTGCGCGGCAGGCGCTGGCATTGGTGCAACAGCATGGGATTCGGGTGGCGGTGCTCAAGGCCAACAGTCCTTCTTGCGGGAATCTGTTGACGTACGACGGGACGTTCAGTGGCGTAAAGGTCAGTGGCGAGGGGGTGACGGCGGCGTTGCTCAAGCGTCATGGGGTGCAGGTGTTCAGCGAGCTGGAGTTGCCACAGGCCGCACAGGCTCTGGCGGCTCTCATCTAAAGAACGCCGCAATCTTATGTAGGAGTGAGCCTGCTCGCGATAGCGGTTTGTCAGTTAATCATTCTTCGACTGACACACCGCTATCGCGAGCAGGCTCACTCCTACAGGTTTTGTGTTCACTTGGGTTCGGTGAGCCACTTCTCGGACAACGCCGCCAAACGCCCATCCGCCTTGATCCGCTCCAGCGCACTTTGCAGACTGGCCTGAAACGCCGGATTGCCCTTCTGAAACGGAATCGCCAGCTCCACCGGTTCAAGCGCTTTCGGCTGCTCTGCGTTCAACGCTTGCACCAGCACCATCGGCCGTGG
This sequence comes from Pseudomonas sp. Z003-0.4C(8344-21), assembly GCF_900104975.1. Taxonomy (NCBI): domain Bacteria; kingdom Pseudomonadati; phylum Pseudomonadota; class Gammaproteobacteria; order Pseudomonadales; family Pseudomonadaceae; genus Pseudomonas; species Pseudomonas sp. Z003-0.4C(8344-21). Next base: position 599,032 of record NZ_LT629756.1, read on the forward strand.
TGACTCATCCTTCTTCGCCAGCAACTGCCCGTCGACCTTGCCATATGGCGCGCTGAAGTCGAAACGATCCTTGAGTTCGGGTGTCAGTGCTATGTGATTCAGCGCGACGTCGTACTTGCCGCTCTCGACGCCCTGGAGCAGATCGCCCTCGTCGGTGACGATGAAGTCGGCGCGCACATCCAGCTCTTTGGCGAGAAGTTGCCCAAGCTCGACCTCGAACCCCGTCAGGGTGTCGCCTTCCTTGTAATTGAAGGGCGGTGTATTAGCCTCAAGGGCTATGCGCAGCTCGCCACGGTCGTTGACGTCATCAATCAGTTCGGCGTGAGCCAGCGGGCTCAGAAGGGGTAGCAGGCAGATCAGGCCAGGCAGAAAACGCATGGTCACTCCTTTGAAATCATTATCGCGATGCTCTGATTCAGGCTCGCTTTGCTATGGTTGTCGAGTGCCTTCGACAACGAATGGTCATGAAGTTGTCATGACCGTGCGGATTTTACGGAAAAACTGGAGAAGAAAATGAAAAGCTTTATGTCACGTGCAGCGTTGGCCGGTGTGCTGATGGGTGTTTCGGTGCTGGCCAGTGCGGCCACGCCGGCGCCGAAGGATGCTGAAGTGTTCATCGTTTCTCCCGAAGACGGGGCCACGGTTTCCCAAGAGTTCAAGGTCAAGTTCGGCGTCAAGAACATCGCGTTGGCACCCGCAGGGGACGTCACCAAGAACACCGGCCACCACCATCTGCTGATCGACGTCGACGACCTGCCGGCCGAAGGCGCGCCGATTCCGACGGATGCTCACCACATGCATTTCGGCAAGGCGCAGACCGAAGCCACGATCAAACTGGCCCCTGGCAAGCACACCTTGCAACTGATCCTCGGCGACAGCGGCCACATGCCGTTCGACCCGTCAATCGTTTCCGAAAAAATCACCGTCAATGTGAAATAAAAAAAGGGAGCCCTGCGGGGCTCCCTTTTTTTATTCAGCTTCAAGTGGCTAGCTGCAAGCGGCGAGTAAAGGCAAAAGCGCTTTTCACTTGCCGCTTGTAGCTTGTGGCTTGTAGCTGTTCTTAGAAAAGAACACGGCTACGGATAGTACCGTTGACGTGTTGCAGCTTCTCTTGCGCCAGCTCCGAGTATTCGGCGTCGACGTCGATCACCACGTAGCCAACCTTCTCGTTGGTCTGCAGGAACTGACCGGAGATGTTGATGCCGTTTTCGGCGAAGACCTTGTTGATCTCGCTCATCACACCCGGGATGTTCTCGTGGATGTGCAGCAGGCGGTGCTTGCCAGGGTGGGCCGGCAGGGCCACTTCCGGGAAGTTGACCGACGATACCGATGTACCGTTGTCGCTGTACTTGACCAGTTTTTCCGCCACTTCCAGACCGATGTTGGCTTGCGCTTCGGCGGTCGAGCCACCGATGTGCGGGGTCAGGATCACGTTGTCGAGGCCACGCAGCGGGCTTTCGAACTCTTCGTCGTTGGAACGCGGTTCAACCGGGAACACGTCGATGGCCGCGCCGATCAGGTGCTTGTCCTTGATCGCTGCCGCCAGGTGGTCCAGCTCGACCACGGTGCCGCGTGCGGCGTTGATCAGGATGCCGCCCTTCTTGATGGCACGGATTTCCTTCTCGCCGATCATCCACTGGGTCGCAGCGGTTTCCGGAACGTGCAGGGTGACGATGTCGGACATGCCCAGCAGCTCGTGCAGGTTGTTGACCTGCGTAGCGTTGCCCAGCGGCAGCTTGGTCACGGTGTCATAGAAGAACACCTGCATGCCCAGGCCTTCGGCCAGAACCGACAATTGCGTGCCGATCGAGCCGTAGCCGACGATGCCCAGCTTCTTGCCGCGGATCTCGAAGGAATTGGCCGCAGATTTGATCCAGCCGCCACGGTGGCAGGACGCGTTTTTCTCCGGGATTCCGCGCAGCAGCAGGATCGCTTCGGCCAGCACCAGCTCGGCTACCGAGCGGGTGTTGGAGTACGGCGCGTTGAACACGGCGATGCCGCGCTCGCGGGCTGCGCCCAGGTCAACCTGATTGGTGCCGATGCAGAAACAGCCGACCGCGACCAGCTTCTTCGCGTGATCGAAGATCTCTTCGGTCAGTTGCGTGCGCGAGCGAATGCCGATGAAGTGAGCGTCAGCGATCTTTTCCTTGAGCTGGGCATCCGGCAGAGAACTGGTGTGGTACTCGATGCTGGTGTAGCCCGCCGCCTTGAGGACGTCGACAGCCGATTGGTGGACGCCTTCGAGAAGAAGGAACTTGATCTTGCTCTTATCGAGAGAAGTCTTGCTCATCTGCGTAAACCTGTATCCCGGAGAAAAATGGCAGGGAGGGAGCAGCCTGGAGCTGACCCGCACGGCAACAAAGCCGTCACCGCGGATCTGGCCTTGGGCACTGTCCTGCGGGGTCGGTATGCTAGCATAGCCACCCCGCTAAACACTCATTCCTGCGACGTGAAGCGTTCTCAGGATGACCATGAATTGTTCGAGAGTTCTGTCGATGACCAATCCTGCGCTGATTGATGAACTGAAGACCCTGGTCGAGCCTGGCAAGGTCCTGACCGACGCCGACTCCCTGAATGCTTACGGCAAGGATTGGACCAAGCACTTCGCTCCGGCGCCAAGTGCCATCGTGTTTCCCAAGACCATCGAGCAGGTGCAGGCCGTGGTGCGCTGGGCCAATACCCACAAGGTCGCGCTGGTGCCATCGGGCGGGCGCACCGGGCTGTCCGCCGCCGCAGTCGCGGCCAACGGCGAAGTGGTGGTCTCGTTCGATTACATGAATCAGATTCTCGACGTGAACCTCACCGATCGCACCGCCGTGTGTCAGCCAGGTGTGGTCACCGAGCATTTGCAAAACGTCGCCGAAGAAAACGGTCTCTACTACCCAGTCGACTTCGCTTCGGCAGGTTCGAGCCAGATTGGCGGCAACATCGGCACCAATGCCGGCGGGATCAAGGTGATTCGCTACGGCATGACCCGTAACTGGGTCGCCGGCATGAAAGTCGTCACCGGCAAGGGCGACGTGCTCGAACTGAACAAGGACCTGATCAAGAACGCCACCGGTTACGATCTGCGCCAGTTGTTCATCGGCGCCGAAGGCACCCTCGGTTTCGTCGTCGAAGCGACCATGCGTCTGGATCGCGCGCCGAAAAATCTCACGGCGATGGTGCTCGGCACTGCCGATTTCGATTCGATCATGCCGGTGCTTCACGCCTTCCAGGGCAAGCTCGACCTGACCGCGTTCGAATTCTTCTCCGACAAGGCCCTCGCCAAAGTCATGGGCCGCGGCGATGTGCCGGCGCCGTTCGATACCGACTGCCCGTTCTACGCCCTGCTCGAATTCGAGGCGACCACCGAAGAGGTGGCCAACAGCGCCTTGGAAACCTTCGAACACTGCGTCGAACAGGGCTGGGTGCTCGATGGCGTGATGAGCCAGAGCGAAACCCAGCTGCACAACCTGTGGAAGCTGCGCGAGTACATCTCCGAAACCATCTCGCATTGGACGCCGTACAAAAACGACATTTCAGTCACCGTTTCGAAAGTCCCGGCGTTTCTGAAGGAAATCGACGCGATCGTCGGTGAACACTACCCCGATTTCGAGATCGTCTGGTTCGGCCACATCGGCGACGGCAACCTGCACCTGAACATCCTCAAGCCGGATAACCTGAGCAAGGACGAGTTCTTCGCCAAGTGCGCCACGGTCAACAAGTGGGTGTTCGAAACCGTCGAGAAGTACAACGGTTCGATTTCCGCCGAGCACGGTGTCGGTATGACCAAGCGGGATTACCTGACCTACAGCCGTTCGCCGGCCGAGATCGAGTACATGAAAGCGGTCAAAGCGGTGTTCGACCCGAACGGCATCATGAACCCGGGCAAGATTTTCGCGGTTTGATCAGCAATCTCTGATGAATCAATGAAGGCAGGAGTCGGTAAATGAGCTATCAGCACCAGTATGTCGACGGCACGCGCATCCACTTCCCGATCGGGAAAGTCGTGTGCATTGGCCGTAATTACGCCGAGCACGCCAAGGAACTGGACAACCCGGTCCCGACCGAGCCGCTGCTGTTCATCAAGCCGGGCAGTTGCGTGGTGCCGCTGGAAGGCGGTTTCAGCATTCCCACCGAGCGCGGTTCGGTGCACTACGAAGCGGAAATCGCCGTGCTGATCGGCAAGCCGCTGTCGACCAGACCGAGCCGTGAAGAAGTGCTCGATGCGATCTCCGGTTTCGCCCCGGCGCTGGACCTGACCCTGCGCGACAAGCAGGCGGAGCTCAAAGCCAAGGGCCTGCCGTGGGAAATTGCCAAGTCGTTCGACGGCGCGGCGGTGCTGGCGCCGTTTGTGGTCGGCAGCACATTCCCTGACCTGACTGATATCGGCATTCGCCTGACCATCAACGGCGAAGTGCGCCAAGACGGCAACAGCAGCGCCATGCTCAACCCGATCGTGCCGATGATCCAGCACATGGCCGGCTGCTTCTCGCTGCAGGCCGGTGACGTGATTCTCACCGGCACGCCAGTGGGCGTCGGCCCGCTGAACGTCGGCGACGACATCGTCCTCGAACTGGTGGGCGCGAGCCGCTTCGAGAGCAGCGTGCGCTAACCGCCACACCGCAAGCCCCTTTGTAAGAGTGAGCCTGCTCGCGATAGCGGTGTGTCAGCCAACAATATATCGACTGACGAACCGCCATCGCGAGCAGGCTCACTCCTACATTTGTTTCGTGTCGCTGCTGGCAATCCCCCCATTTGCCGTTTTTTTCACATCCTGTACGGATAATTCCGCGCATTCTGGCGTCTGAGCCGGCCTCTTTGTGCTATTACCCATAGCCTGAATTTTCGGAACGCGTCCTTCGATGTCATCTCAAACTCAGCTCAAATCTCCTCGCCGCTCGCATTTTGCCCTGCGCTGGTATGTCTGGTTGCTGCTCGCGCTGGCCGCCGCTTATGCGCTGGCGTTCGCCATGCACTGGGATGATCGCGGCGTGCTCTGGGTGCTCGAGCGGTTTGAAAGCAAAGCCGAGCAGAAGGAGAGCATCTGGCTGCCGGATTACCACGTGGTGATCGATGCCAAGCCGCTGCCGGGCATGGAGAAGGACGAGGCCTCGGACCTGTCCTACAACCCGCAGAGCAAAACCCTGTTTTCGGTGATGGGCAAAAACCCGTTTCTGGTTGAGCTGAGCCTGCAAGGCGAGGTGCTGCGCAAGATGCCGCTGGTGGGCTGGAGCAATCCGGAAGGTCTGACCGTGATGGAAAACGGCTTGATGGCAATTGTCGATGAACGCCAGCACACGCTGTCGATCGTCAAGGTCGATGCCAACACCCGCGAACTGAACATTGCTGATTTTCCGAAACATGACCTCGGCCCGTCGAAAGACCAGAACAAGGCCTTCGAGGCGATTACCTGGGATGCACGCAACCAGCAATTGCTGCTGGGTGAGGAGCGGCCGCCGGCGCTGTTCACCTGGAAAAGCGATGGCAGCCAGACACTCAAGGGCGACAAACAAAAGCTGACCAGCGATGAACTGGATATCCGTAACCTCTCCGCGCTGGAGATCGATCCGCGCACCGGCCATCTGCTGGTGTTGTCGGCCGATTCGCACCTGCTGCTGGAGCTGGACGAGAAAGGCGAGCAGGTCAGTTTCATGACCCTGCTCGGCAATTTCAATGGCCTGAAAGACACCATCCCGCGCGCCGAAGGCGTGACCATGGACGAGGCCGGTACGCTGTATATCGTCAGCGAGCCAAACCTGTTCTATCGCTTCGAAAAACAGCAATAACAGCCCTCGCTGCAATTTCGGGCAAGTCTGATTGTCCTGACAGGCAAGTGGCCATTAAGCTTCAGTTCAGACAGGCGTGATATTTCATCCGCCTGTTCTGCTCCCGAGCCCATCCGAATGCGTCGACTTGCCCGTCCCAAGCCTCTGGTTATTTTCCTGTCGGTGATTGCCCTGATCACGTTGATCGGCATCGGCCAATACATGCGTCTGTTCGAGCGTGCCTGGTTCAACCTGCACACGTTGTGGCAGCCGCTGAGTGGCGAGGCCATCGGACTGGATCAATATCGCGTGGACATCGAAGCGCGGGTGATCGAAGGCCTCGACGATGACGTGTCAGCGCTGACCTACGATCCGGTGCGCAAGAGTCTGTTTACCGTCACCAACAAAAACTCGGAGCTGATCGAGCTGTCGCTGCAAGGCCAGATTCTGCGGCGTATCGCCCTGGTCGGTTTCGGCGACCCGGAAGCGGTCGAGTTCATCAGCGCCGATACTTACGTGATCACCGACGAGCGCCAGCAGCGCCTGATCAAGGTGCACCTGGATGCCGACACCACGTTTCTCGACGCCGACGATGCCGAGCAAATGACCCTCGGTGTGCACATGGCCAGCAACAAGGGCTTCGAAGGGCTGGCCTACGATTCGGTGGGCAAGCGCCTGTTTGTCGCGAAAGAGCGTAACCCGATGCTGATCTATGAAGTGCATGGCTTCCCGCATTTCAATCCGGAAAAATCCTACGCGGTGCATGTGATCAACAACCCGAAACGCGATGCCGGGATGTTTGTGCGCGACCTGTCGAGCCTGCAATACGACGAGCGCAGCGGCCATTTGCTGGCGCTGTCGGATGAATCGCGGCTGATTCTGGAGCTGGACGTCGACGGGCGGCCGCTGAGCACCATGTCCATCAGCGGTGGTCGCCAGGGTTTGCAGAAAACCGTGCCGCAGGCTGAAGGCATTGCGATGGATGATGAGGGGACGTTGTATCTGGTGAGTGAGCCGAATTTGTTTTATGTGTTCAAGAAGCCGGCACAGCCCTGACCAACACCCCAAAACACTGTGGGAGCTGGCTTGCCAGCGATGAGGCCATCACTTTCAACGTCATTGTTGACTGACAGGCCGCTATCGCTGGCAAGCCAGCTCCCACAGGTATTTCATTTGCCCACACCAAGGTGGGCAGTCTGGCTTATTCAGCCTTCAGGGTTTTCACCCCTTCACTGGTCCCCAGCAACAACAGATCCGCTGGCCGCGCGGCGAACAGGCCGTTGGTGACCACGCCAACAATCGCGTTGATCTGCGCTTCCAGCTCGACCGGGTTGGTGATCTGCAGGTTGAACACATCAAGGATGATGTTGCCGTTGTCGGTCAGCACACCTTCGCGGTACACCGGGTCGCCGCCGAGTTTCACCAGTTGGCGCGCCACGTGGCTGCGGGCCATCGGGATCACTTCGACTGGCAGCGGGAACTCACCCAGTACCGGCACCAGTTTGCTGGCGTCGGCGATGCAGATGAAGGTCTTGGCCACGGCCGCGACGATCTTCTCGCGGGTCAGGGCGGCGCCGCCGCCCTTGATCAGGTTCAGGTGTGCGTCGCTTTCATCGGCGCCGTCAATGTAGAACTCCAGGTCGCTGACCGTGTTCAGCTCATACACCGGAATGCCGTGACCCTTGAGGCGCGCGGCAGTGGCTTCGGAGCTGGCAACGGCGCCATCGAAAGCGCCCTTGTGCTGGGCCAGGGCATCGATGAAGCAGTTGGCGGTGGAGCCGGTGCCGACGCCGACGATGCTCTTGTCGTCGAGTTTCGGCAGGATGAAGTCGACGGCGGCCTGGGCCACGGCCTGTTTGAGTTGATCCTGGGTCATGCGGGCTCCGAAGCGGGCAAGGGGTGGGCAGAAAGGCCGGCATTATAGCCGCAAGCGCGGCTAAAACCTCTGGATTCGTGTGGTCGCATCGGCAAAAGCCGGGTTAGACTCCCGGGTCCCGCCCAACCGCTCAGTGATGCTTTCCGATGCTTGAACAGTACGTCAAAAAGATCCTCACCTCGCGCGTTTATGACGTTGCCGTAGAAACCCCGCTGCACAACGCCCGTCAGCTCTCCGAGCGGCTGGGCAATGACATCTGGCTGAAGCGTGAAGACTTGCAGCCGGTGTTCTCGTTCAAGATTCGCGGGGCCTACAACAAGCTGACGCAACTGAGCGACGAAGAACGCGCCCGCGGCGTGGTCACCGCGTCGGCGGGCAACCATGCGCAGGGTCTGGCGCTGGCGGCGAAAGTGCTGGGCGTCAAAGCCACCATCGTCATGCCCAAGACCACCCCGGAGATCAAGGTCGAAGGCGTGCGTTCGCGCGGCGGCAAAGTGGTGCTGCACGGTGATTCGTTCCCGGAGGCGCTGGCCTACTCGCTGAAACTGGTCGATGAGAAAGGCTACGTCTACATCCATCCCTACGATGATCCGCACACCATTGCCGGGCAAGGCACCGTGGCGATGGAAATCCTGCGCCAGCACCCGCAGCCACTGGACGCGATTTTCGTCCCGGTGGGCGGCGGTGGTCTGATCGCCGGTATCGCCGCGTATGTGAAATACCTGCGCCCGGACATCAAGGTCATCGGTGTCGAACCGGACGATTCCAATTGCCTGCAAGCGGCGATGGCGGCGGGCGAGCGTGTGGTTCTGCCGACCGTGGGCATCTTTGCCGACGGCGTGGCGGTGGCTCAGATCGGTCAGTACACCTTTGAAATCTGCAAGGATTACGTCGATGAAGTGATCACCGTCAGTACCGACGAGATCTGTGCGGCGATCAAGGATATCTACGACGATACCCGCTCGATCACCGAACCTGCCGGCGCGCTGGGCGTGGCCGGGATCAAGAAATACGTTGAGCAGCGCGGTGTCAGCGGGCAGACCTTCGTCGCCATCGACTCCGGCGCCAACGTCAACTTCGACCGCCTGCGCCACGTCGCCGAGCGCGCCGAGCTGGGGGAGGGCCGCGAAGCGATCATCGCCGTGACCATCCCGGAGAAGGCCGGCAGCTTCAAGGCGTTCTGCGAAGCCGTCGGCAAACGGCAGATCACCGAATTCAACTACCGCTACAACACCGGCAGTGAAGCGCACATCTTCGTTGGCGTACAGACGCACCCGGACAGCGACCCGCGCAGCGCACTGCTGGCGAGCCTGACTGAGCAAGGTTTCCCGGTGGTTGACCTGACCGACAACGAACTGGCCAAGTTGCACATTCGCCACATGGTCGGCGGGCACGCGGCGCATGTCATCGACGAGATGGTGTTCCGCTTCGAATTCCCGGAACGCCCGGGGGCGCTGTTCAACTTCCTCAATAAACTCGGCGGGCGCTGGAACATTTCGATGTTCCACTACCGCAACCACGGCGCCGCCGATGGCCGTGTGGTTGCGGGCCTGCAGGTTCCCCATGACGAGCGTCATCTGGTGCCAGCGGCACTGGCGGAAATCGGCTACCCGTACTGGGATGAAAGCGAGAACCCGGCCTATCAGCTGTTTCTTGGCTGAGCGGCTACGCTGAAGGGCATGGCCCAAGGAAGAGAAACACATGGAAACCCTGACAACCCTGACAACCCTGAAGGTCCTTCACGTCGTGGCGACCGTGGTCATCCTCGCGAGCGGGCTGTTGCTCGCCGTCCTGACCTGGCGTAATCGCAGCGAAGGGCCGGCCACGACGATGCGGCGGCCCTGGCTGTTTATCTGGTGTCTGATGCTGACCGGTATTCTCAGCATGCCGTTTACCGGCTGGTGGCTGGTGCACCTGATAGGCTGGCCATTGGGGCAATTGTGGATTCTGGGCTCCAGCGTGATCTATGCCGTGGCCGCGTTCAGTGCGGTCTGGCTGCTGGTGCGGCTGGATCGGTTATGGACCACCGGGGTGGGCAACCGCAGATTCAATCTGGCGCTGGCGATTGTCAGCGGCGTTGGATTTCTGGCCATCGCGGGGTTGATGGGGGCCAAGCCGGTTTAGGGCTTGAGGCCGCGTCGCCCCTATCGCTGGCAAGCCAGCTCCCACAAGGATTTCCAGTGAACACAGCTTGTGTGACCAGCCGAAAAACCTGTGGGAGCTGGCTTGCCAGCGATGGCCATTTCAGCCGCGCAGACTGATCACTGGCCAACCGCGCCTCTCGGCCTCGGCGCGCAGATTCGGGTCCGGATCAACCGCCACCGGATTCGCCACCTGCTCCAGCAACGGCAGATCATTCATCGAATCGCTGTAAAAATAGCTGTCTTCCAGCGAATACCCGGTCTCTTTCAGCCAGCGATTCAACCGCGTCACCTTGCCCTCACGAAAGCACGGAATGTCGGTGCTGCGCCCGCTGTAGCGGCCGTCGATCATTTCGCATTCGGTGGCGATCAGGGTTTCCACGCCCAGGCGCACGGCAATCGGGGCGGTGACGAAGCGGTTGGTCGCGGTGATGATCACCAGTTTGTCGCCGGCGTCGCGGTGTTGTTTCAGCAATTCCAGCGCCTTGGGCAACATGATCGGCTCGATGCAGTCGCGCATGTAATCGCTGTGCCAGGCGTCCAGCACGGCCATTTCGGTGCGGCCGAGGATCTCCAGGCAGAAATTCAGATATGCCGCGTTATCCAGCTTGCCGGCCAGGTAATCCTGATAGAACTCGTCGTTGCGCGCCTTGTAGGCGATCGGGTCGAGGAAGCCGCGCTCGCACAGATAGTCGCCCCAGGCGTGATCGCTGTCGCCGCCCAGAAGGGTGTTGTCCAAATCGAATAGAGCCAGGCGCATTGCAGTTACCCGCTGAAAAGTCAGTAAAAAGGCGACAAGAATACGGTCTTTTCACAAGAGTGCACATAAGCTCGGAAGCTTCGTTGCCGCCTGATCAACCTTTGTGGAACAATGCGGCGACATGCGTTTGCGAGGTTGTTGCCGTGATCGACCCCGATGGTTTCCGTCCCAATGTCGGGATCATTCTGACGAATGACGCCGGCCAGGTGCTATGGGCTCGCCGTATCAATCAGGACGCCTGGCAGTTTCCGCAAGGGGGAATCAACCCTGAAGAGACGCCGGAAGACGCCTTGTACCGCGAGCTGAACGAAGAAGTTGGCCTGGAACGTGAAGATGTTGAAATACTGGCCTGTACCCGAGGCTGGTTGCGCTATCGTTTGCCGCAACGCCTGGTGCGTACCCACAGCCAACCGCTGTGCATCGGCCAGAAACAGAAATGGTTTCTCCTGCGCCTGATCTCCAACGAGCAGCGGGTGCGGATGGATTTGACCGGTAAACCGGAATTCGATGGCTGGCGCTGGGTCAGCTATTGGTATCCGTTGGGCCAGGTGGTGACATTCAAGCGCGAGGTGTATCGACGCGCTCTCAAAGAGCTTGCCCCGCGCCTTTTAGCGCGCGACTGACGACGGAGTTCGACCCCGAGCCATGCTCAATACGCTGCGCAAGATCGTCCAGGAAGTTAACTCCGCCAAGGATCTCAAGGCGGCGTTGGGGATTATTGTGTTGCGCGTCAAAGAGGCCATGGGCAGCCAGGTCTGCTCGGTCTACCTGCTTGATCCCGAGACCAACCGCTTCGTCCTGATGGCCACCGAGGGCTTGAACAAGCGCTCGATCGGCAAGGTCAGCATGGCACCCAACGAAGGTCTGGTCGGTCTGGTCGGCACGCGTGAAGAACCTCTGAACCTCGAAAACGCCGCGGACCACCCGCGTTATCGTTACTTCGCCGAAACCGGTGAAGAGCGGTATGCCTCGTTCCTTGGCGCGCCGATCATTCACCACCGCCGCGTGGTCGGCGTGCTGGTCATCCAGCAAAAAGAACGCCGCCAGTTCGACGAAGGTGAAGAAGCCTTCCTTGTGACCATGAGCGCACAGCTCGCCGGGGTGATCGCCCACGCCGAGGCCACCGGTTCGATCCGTGGTCTGGGCCGGCAGGGCAAGGGCATTCAGGAAGCCAAGTTCGTTGGCGTGCCGGGCTCGCCGGGAGCAGCGGTCGGTACCGCGGTGGTCATGCTGCCGCCGGCGGATCTGGACGTGGTGCCGGACAAGACCGTCACCGACATCGACGCCGAGCTGGCGCTGTTCAAGACCGCCATCGAAGGCGTGCGTGCCGACATGCGCACCTTGTCGGCGAAACTCGCGACCCAGTTGCGCCCGGAAGAACGTGCGCTGTTCGACGTCTACCTGATGATGCTCGACGATGCCTCGCTGGGCAGCGAAGTCACCACGGTAATCAAGACCGGCCAGTGGGCCCAGGGCGCGCTGCGCCAGGTGGTCACCGATCACGTCAACCGTTTCGAACTGATGGATGACGCCTACCTGCGTGAGCGCGCCTCGGACGTCAAAGACCTCGGTCGCCGCTTGCTGGCCTATCTGCAGGAAGAGCGTCAGCAGAATCTGGTCTATCCGGAAAAAACCATTCTGGTCAGTGAAGAGCTGACCCCGGCGATGCTCGGCGAAGTGCCGGAAGGCACGCTGGTCGGTCTGGTGTCGGTACTCGGTTCGGGTAACTCCCACGTCGCGATCCTCGCCCGGGCCATGGGCATTCCGACGGTAATGGGTCTGGTCGATCTGCCGTACGCCAAGGTCGACGGCATCGAAATGATCGTCGACGGCGTACGTGGCGAGGTCTACACCAACCCGAGCGAAGTGCTACGCAAGCAGTTCGCGGAAATAGTCGAAGAAGAGAAACAACTGGCGCTGGGCCTCGATGCCCTGCGCGATCTGCCGTGCGTGACCCTCGACGGCCACCGCATGCCGCTGTGGGTCAACACCGGCCTGCTGGCGGATGTGGCGCGGGCGCAGAAGCGCGGCGCCGAAGGCGTTGGTCTGTACCGCACCGAAGTGCCGTTCATGATCAACCAGCGCTTCCCGAGCGAGAAGGAACAACTGGCGATCTACCGTGAGCAGCTCGCCGCATTCCATCCGCAACCGGTGACCATGCGCAGCCTCGACATCGGCGGTGACAAGTCGCTGTCGTACTTCCCGATCAAGGAAGACAACCCGTTCCTCGGCTGGCGCGGCATTCGCGTCACCCTCGATCACCCGGAAATCTTCCTGGTGCAGACCCGCGCAATGCTCAAGGCCAGCGAAGGCCTGAACAACCTGCGGATTCTACTGCCGATGATCTCCGGCACTCACGAACTCGAAGAAGCCCTGCACCTGATTCACCGGGCCTGGGGCGAAGTGCGCGACGAAGGCACCGACGTGCCGATGCCGCCGATCGGCGTGATGATCGAAATCCCCGCCGCGGTGTACCAGACCAAAGAGCTGGCGCGGATGGTCGACTTCCTCTCGGTCGGTTCCAACGACCTGACCCAGTACCTGCTGGCGGTCGACCGTAATAACCCGCGGGTGGCCGATCTTTACGACTACCTGCACCCGGCGGTGCTGCAAGCCCTGCAAACTGTCGTGCGTGACGCGCATGCCGAAGGCAAGCCGGTGAGTATCTGCGGCGAAATGGCCGGCGATCCGGCGGCGGCGGTGCTGTTGATGGCGATGGGTTTCGACAGCCTGTCGATGAACGCCACCAACTTGCCGAAGGTCAAGTGGATGCTGCGTCAGGTCAATCTGAGCAAGGCGCAGGAGTTGTTGGCGGAGTTGATGACGATTGATAACCCGCAGGTTATCCACAGCTCGCTGCAATTGGCGCTGAAGAATCTTGGGTTGGCGAAGATGAATGCGCCGGTGGTTAACAAAGCGCTCTGAAGATCAACAGCCCCTCACCCTAGCCCTCTCCCGGGGGGAGAGGGGACTGATTGGGGAATGCTGCAGGACTGCGCCGAACTGACAGTGCTTCGCTGAATCCATAATCGACCCACACGGATCTGAAAGTGCTTCGCTGAATCCATAATCGACTCGGTCTTTCAGGTCGATGCACAACTCACGACACCTCGGTCGGCTCCCTCTCCCTTCGGGAGAGGGCGGGGGGTGAGGGTAAGCTTTTGAACTAGACGCAAATCTCAACTTCGCCCAAATGTCCCCCATACGGCCCAAAACTGCGCTCAACCATCCGCCGCGTCCCATCCGCCTGCACCACCAGCGCCGTACTCGCCCGCGTCCCGTAACTCTGGCTGGCGATAAACACACTCGACAGCAGCGCTTCAGTCGCCATCCCCACCCCGGTATCCGGCAACTCGGCTTCGGGCGGCGTCTGCGCATCACTCAGTAATTCCAGCAACCGCTCGGGCTGCGGATCGTCCAGCACCGCGTTCAGTGCCGCTTTGGCCTTGAGCAGCTTCGGCCACGGCGTATCGAGCCCGGCGTTGGACAAGCCATAAACCCCCGGAGCGAGCATCACCGGCTCGGACGCCCGCGCATTGAAATGCCACAGCTCGTGACTATTGCCGAGCAGCAAGTTAAACCCGGCGTACTCCCCGGCGCGGCCAACCACATCGCTCAAATAATCATCAATCGACGCATTGCCGCTGAGAAACCGCGCCACCAGTTCCCCGCGCGACTTCAGCGCCGGCGGCTGTTGCGGGTCGCGAATGTTGGTCAGCGCGGCAAAGCGCCCATTGGCGCCAATCCCCAGCCAGGTGCCGCCGGCTTCCAGGTCCCGTCCGGCGTGGACCTCTGGCGACTCGGGCCACGACGCCAATGGCAGGCTCGGCCGGGCATAGAACTCGTCTCGGTTGGCCGCGACGATCAGCGGCTGGGCATGGCCCGGGCGCCAGGCAAATACGATCAGACACATAAGGTGGTCCTTGTGTGATTTTTGCTCACTCTACGCATCCGGCCTCCGTGCATCCATCGCCAGTGGAGCCAAAGGGTGTGCATCCGTTACCATGCCGCTCCTGTTTTGCGGATGCGGTCCGGGGAGACGCTCGTGGAATTTCTGCTGTATCTGGCGCTGGGCGCCTGTGCGGGCGTGCTGGCCGGGCTGTTTGGTGTCGGCGGCGGGATCATTATCGTCCCGGTGCTGGTGTTCAGTTTCACCCTGCAGGGTTTCGATCAGTCGATTCTCACCCATCTGGCGGTCGGCACGTCGCTGGCGACGATCATCTTCACCTCGGTCAACGCCGTGCGTGAGCATCACCGCCGGGGTGCGGTGCGCTGGCCGATATTCATGTGGATGACCGTCGGCATTCTGCTCGGCGCCGGTTTCGGTGCGCTGACGGCCGAGGCGATTTCCGGGCCGAACCTGCAGAAAATCATTGGAGTGTTCGCCCTGCTGGTCTCGGTGCAACTGGCGCTGGACGTCAAACCCAAGGCCAGCCGAACGGTGCCGGGTAAATTCGGTCTGACCGCCGCGGGCACGGTGATTGGCTGGGCGTCGGCAATTTTCGGTATTGGTGGCGGCTCGCTGACCGTGCCGTTTCTGACCTGGCGCAGCGTGCCGATGCAGCAGGCCGTGGCGACGTCATCGGCGTGTGGTCTGCCGATCGCTTTGGCCAGTGCGGCAAGTTTCATGATTCTGGGGTGGCACGATCCATTGTTGCCACCGCATAGTCTCGGTTTTGTGTATTTGCCGGCGTTGTTGGGCATTGCCCTGACCAGCATGGTCTTCGCCCGTCTCGGCGCGCGTCTGGCGCACAGGTTGTCGCCGCGCTTGCTGAAACGGCTGTTCGCCGCTTTGCTGTTCAGCGTCGGGTTGAGCTTCCTGTTGTAAAAATCCTGGCTTAATCCTGTGGTGGCAGCGTCGCCCGGGAATTCTGGTTTCACTCTTACGAGGAGTCGCAATGCTGCCTTACCCGCAGATCGACCCGGTGGCCCTGGCCATCGGTCCGCTGAAAATCCACTGGTACGGGCTGATGTACCTGATCGGCATCGGCGGTGCGTGGCTGCTGGCGTCGCGCCGGCTCAACCGTTTCGACCCGACCTGGACCAAGGAAAAACTTTCCGATCTGGTGTTCTGGCTATCGATGGGCGTGATTGTCGGCGGGCGGTTGGGTTATGTGCTGTTCTACGACCTGAGCGCTTATCTGGCCAACCCGACGCTGATTTTCGAAGTCTGGAAGGGCGGCATGTCGTTCCACGGCGGCTTCATCGGCGTAATGCTTGCGGCCCTGTGGTTCGGCAAGCGTAACGGCAAGTCGTTTTTCCAGTTGATGGACTTCGTCGCGCCGATGGTGCCGATCGGTCTGGGTGCCGGGCGTATCGGCAACTTCATCAACGCCGAGCTGTGGGGTAAGGCCACCGACGTGCCATGGGCGATGGTGTTCCCGCCGTTCAGCGACCCGGCGCAACTGCCGCGTCACCCATCGCAGCTGTATCAGTTCGCCCTCGAAGGCGTCGCACTGTTCCTTATTCTGTGGCTGTTCTCGCGCAAACCGCGGCCAACCATGGCGGTGTCGGGGATGTTCGCGCTGTTCTATGGGATCTTCCGTTTCATCGTCGAGTTCGTTCGCGTACCGGATGCCCAGCTGGGCTATCTGGCCTGGAACTGGCTGACCATGGGCCAGGTGCTGTGCGTGCCGATGATCGTCGGCGGGCTGTTCCTGATCTGGCTGGCCTATCGTCGCGCCCCGGCAGCGCCGCTCGCCCCGACGGCTTAAACTACGAACCCCGGCGCGCGACGCCGGGGCTCAAAGGACACAGGTAACTCATGAAGCAATATCTCGAACTGGTCTCGCACGTCATCCAGAACGGCACCAAACAGGCCAACCGCACCGGCATCAACACCATCAGTTTTCCGGGGGCGATGCTGCGTTTCGATCTGCAGGAAGGCTTCCCGGCGATCACCACGCGCAAAATGGCCTTCAAATCGGCGATCGGCGAGATGTGCGGCTTCCTCCGTGGTGTGAACAACGCTGCCGAGTTTCGTGCGCTGGGCTGCAAGGTCTGGGACCAGAACGCCAACGAAAACGCGCAGTGGCTGGCCAACCCGTTCCGTCAGGGCGACGACGACCTCGGTGAGATCTATGGCGTGCAATGGCGCAAGTGGCCGGCGTACAAGCAGATCCCGCTGAGCAACACCGCAGCCATCGAACAAACCCTGAACAACGGCTACAAGCAGATCGCCCAAGGCGAAGAAGACGGCCAGGCCTACGTGGTGCTTTACAAAGCCATCGACCAGGTGCGCCAGTGCGTCGACACGATCATCAAGGATCCGGGCAGCCGTCGAATTCTGTTCCACGGCTGGAACGTCGCCCAGCTCGATGAAATGGCCCTGCCGCCATGCCATCTGCTGTACCAGTTCCACCCGAATGTCGAGACCAAAGAGATTTCTCTGACGCTCTACATCCGTTCGAATGACCTGGGCCTGGGCACGCCGTTCAACCTCACCGAAGGCGCCGCGCTGCTGAGCCTGATCGGTCGCCTGACCGGCTACACGCCGCGCTGGTTCACCTATTTCATCGGTGATGCGCACGTCTACGAGAACCATCTGGACATGCTCAACGAACAGCTCAAGCGCGAGCCGTTCGCCATGCCGAAACTGAAAATCTCCGACCGCGTGCCGGAGTTTGCCAAGACTGGCGTGTATCAGCCGGAATGGCTGGAACTGGTCGAGCCGAGCGATTTCTCGCTGGAGGGCTACGAGCATCATGCGCCGATGACCGCGCCGATGGCGGTCTAAGCAACCACGCAATACCCCTTGTAGGAGTGAGCCTGCTCGCGATAGCGGTTGTTCAGTCACATCAATGTTGGATGTGCCGACGTCATCGCGAGCAGGCTCACTCCTACATTTCGATTTGCGTAGGCTCAATGGCCGTGGCTGCGGCCCACGTGGGAGTGTTCGACCTCGGTCGCAACAACCCCGCCACTCACCTCCAGCCGCTGCAAGATCCCGCATTGGTCCGCCTCCGGCCCTTCGCCACAGCGTTGGCGCAGGTCGAGCAGTTGCGTCTGCAACGCCATCAACCCATCAATCCGCGCTTTCACATGCTGAATGTGCTCATCGATCAGCGCATTGACGCTCTCGCACTGATCCTGCGGGCTGTCGCGCAGGGCGAGCAGGCTGCGGATTTCTTCGAGGGTCATGTCGAGGGTGCGGCAGTTGCGGATGAAGGTCAGGCGTTCGGCGTGGGCCTGGGTGTAGACGCGGTAGTTGCCGTCGCTGCGGGCCGGTTCCGGCAGCAGGTTTTCGCGTTCGTAGTAGCGGATGGTTTCCACCGCGCAGTCGGTGAGTTTCGCCAGTTCGCCGATCTTCATGACAGCCATCTCCAGAAGGGTGCTTGACCCTATAGTGGCTACAGGGTCTTTACTTGGCAACAGGCACCTTCATGGACGCGACCAATGAGCGATTCCCAGCACACCCACCCTCACACCCACAAGCCGGGCGACGGGCACGATCACAGCCATAAATTGCAGCCTGTGCATCAACATGCACATGGCGGCGATGCCTGCTGCGGGTCGAAAGCTGCGCCGGCCCCGGTTCATTCGCACGAAGATGCCTGCTGCTCGTCGAAAGCCGCTGCGCCTGCCTTGGTGCAACTGAGCGAAGCGACCAGCGCCGATGCGCGCCTGAGCAGCTTCCGCATCGAGGCGATGGACTGCCCGACCGAGCAGACGCTGATCCAGAACAAGCTGGGCAAACTGGCGGGCATCCAGCAGTTGGAATTCAACCTGATCAACCGCGTGCTCGGCGTCACCCACAGCTTGCCGGACACGGCGCCGATCGTGGACGCGATCAAGTCGATTGGCATGCTCGCCGAGCCGCTGGAGGCGGGCGTCGAAGCGCCGGCCCCGGCGCCAGTGAAAAAACACTGGTGGCCGCTGGCGCTGTCCGGTGTCGCGGCGCTGGCCGCCGAAGTCATCCACTTCAGCAACGCTGCGCCGACCTGGGTAGTGGCGATCATTGCACTGGTCTCAATCCTCAGCGGTGGCCTCGGCACCTATAAAAAGGGCTGGATCGCCCTGAAGAACCTTAACCTCAACATCAATGCGCTGATGAGCATCGCCGTGACCGGCGCGATCCTCATCGGCCAATGGCCGGAAGCGGCGATGGTGATGTTCCTGTTCACCGTTGCCGAACTGATCGAAGCACGTTCGCTGGACCGGGCGCGCAATGCGATCAGTGGCTTGATGCAGATGACCCCGGAACAAGCGACGGTCTTGCAGGCGGACGGAAGCTGGGCCGAACAGGAGGTGAAAAGCGTCGAACTCGGCGCCCGCGTGCGGGTGAAACCGGGCGAGCGCATCGCGCTGGACGGTGAGGTGGTCAGCGGCAGCTCGACGATTGATCAGGCGCCGATCACCGGTGAAAGCCTGCCGGTGGAAAAGTCCGCCGGCGATAAAGTCTTCGCCGGCACCATCAACCAGGCCGGCTCGCTGGAGTACGGGGTCACTGCGGCGGCGAATAACTCGACCCTGGCGCGGATCATCCACGCCGTCGAACAGGCTCAGGGTGCGCGTGCGCCGACCCAGCGTTTCGTCGACCAGTTCTCGAAAATCTATACCCCGGCGGTGTTCGTGTTTGCCCTGGCTGTGGCGATTATCCCGCCGCTGTTCATGGGCGCCGTGTGGTTCGACTGGATCTATCGTGCCCTGGTGTTGCTGGTGGTGGCGTGCCCGTGTGCGCTGGTGATTTCCACCCCGGTGACCATCGTCAGCGGCCTCGCTGCGGCGGCGCGCAAAGGCATTCTGGTCAAGGGTGGCGTGTACCTGGAGGGCGGTTTCAAGCTCGATTATCTGGCGCTGGATAAAACCGGAACGATCACCCACGGCAAACCGGTGCAGACCGATTACCTGTGCCTGGAAGCAACCGCCGAGAGCACCGCGCCGGCCATCGCCGCCGCCTTGGCCGGGCGCTCCGATCACCCGGTATCGCTGGCCATCGCCAACGCCGCTGTGGATAAAAACTTCGCTGCGCCGATTGTGGATAACTTCGAAGCGCTCGGCGGGCGGGGCGTCAAAGGCGAAATCGACGGCCAGACCTACCACTTGGGTAATCATCGTCTGGTTGAAGAGCTGGGCCTGTGCTCGCCGCAACTGGAAGAGAAGCTGTTTGCACTGGAGAAACAGGGCAAGTCCGTGGTGCTGCTGCTCGACAGCTCTGGCCCGCTGGCGCTGTTCGCAGTGGCTGACACGGTCAAGGAAAGCAGCCGGGAGGCGATTCGTCAGTTGCATGAACTCGGGGTGAAAACCCTGATGCTCACCGGTGACAATGCACACACGGCCGAGGCGATTGCCGCGCAGGTCGGCATCGACGAAGCCCGAGGCGATCTGCTGCCGACCGACAAACTGCAAGCCATCGAAGCTCTGTACAAAAAGGGCCACCGGGTCGGCATGGTCGGCGACGGCATCAATGACGCGCCGGCACTGGCCCGCGCCGAGATCGGTTTCGCTATGGCCGCTGCCGGTACTGATACCGCGATCGAAACCGCCGATGTCGCGTTGATGGACGACGATCTGCGCAAGATCCCGGCGTTCATCAGCCTGTCGCGCAATACCGCCAGCATCTTGAAACAGAACATCGCCCTGGCCTTGGTGATCAAGGCTATCTTTCTTGGGGTAACCTTCGCCGGGCTCGCCACCATGTGGATGGCGGTGTTTGCCGACATGGGCGTGAGTCTGTTGGTGGTGTTCAACGGTTTGCGCCTGCTGCGCAAGTAAGTGACGAGGGTGGGTTGTGCTGAGTGCCGAGCTGAAAGCGTTTTACATGGTCGCCCGCCTGGGCAGCATCACGCTGGCGGCGAAGAAACTCGGCCTCAGTCAACCGACCGTGACCACGCAGATCCGCAATCTGGAAAGCCAGTATTCGGTGGAGCTGTTCTACCGCGGCGGCCGCCGTCTCAGCGTCAGCGACGAAGGCGCGCGTTTGCTGCCAATGGTCAAGACGCTGTTGCAGCAAGAGGCCGACATCGAGTTCTTTCTGCGCAACAGCGGTCAGGTGCAAGGCACCTTGCGCATCGCCGCGACGGCACCGTATTACATCCTCGATCTGGTGAAGACCTTTCGCGAACGCTTGCCGCAGGTGGAAGTGTCGGTGGAAATCGGCAACTCGCAGCAGGTCCTCGAAGCGCTGGAGGATTACCGGGTGGACATCGCCGCGTCATCGCAGTTGCTGGATGATGCGCGGCTGATTCGCCGGGTGCTCGGCACTGATCCGCTGGTGCTGGCCGTGCATCGCAACCATCCGCTGGCGACGCAGACGCATGTGGCGTTGGCGGCGCTGGCCGGTCACACCTTGTTGATGCGGGAATCCGGCTCGACCACGCGGCGCCTGACCGAAGAATTGCTGGCCAGCGCCGGCGTGAGTTTCGGGCCGCTGCTGGAGATCGGCAGCCGCGAGTCGATCCGCGAGGCGGTGCTGCGCAACATCGGCATCAGCATCATCGCCCGCCAGGAGGTGCCGCATGATCCGCAGCTGCGTGTGCTGACGATCGAGAATGCGCCGCAGATTCCGGAGTATCTGTATTGCCTCAAAGAGAGGAAGGGCGCGCGGTTGCCGGCGGCGTTCCTTGGCCTGGCGCAGGAAATGTCCCCCGTCTGAGATCTTCAGTGCCGGTGCTAGCGATGGCGTCAGCCCGGGCGACACAGAATCAAACCCAAATCCCCGAATATCACTATCGGCGCTTTTTGCCTCACTGCCACATGACGGACGCATTACAACCCTAGGATTGGCCTCATCCGTTTGATGAGGTCTGCCCATGAACCCTGCCATCGCAACTGCCCTGACCAACCCCGGTGCGCCAATGAAAGTGCGGAGCGTACAGAAGCGCTTCGGCGCGTTCACCGCGCTGGATAACGTCTCGCTCGATGTCGCCGCCGGTGAACTGGTCTGTCTGCTCGGCCCGTCGGGTTGTGGCAAGACCACGCTGCTGCGCTGCATCGCCGGGCTGGAAAAACAGGACAGCGGCGAGTTGTACCTCGGCGATCGCGACGTCTCGCACCTCGCCCCGCAAGCACGTGACTACGGGATTCTGTTCCAGTCCTACGCGCTGTTCCCCAATCTGACCGTCGAAGCGAACATTGCCTACGGCCTCGCCGGCAGCGGTCGCGACGAAGTGCGTCGCCGTGTCGGGCAGATGCTCGAACTGGTCGGCCTCACCGGCAGCGAGAAAAAGTACCCCGGCCAGTTGTCCGGCGGCCAGCAACAGCGTGTTGCGCTGGCCCGCGCGCTGGCGCCGGCACCGTCACTGCTGTTGCTCGATGAGCCGATGTCGGCCCTCGACGCTCGCGTTCGTGAGCATCTGTGCACCGAGCTGCGCCAGCTGCAGCGCAACCTCGGCATCACCACCCTGATGGTCACGCACAACCAGGACGAAGCCATGCTGATGGCCGACCGCATCGCGGTGATGAACAACGGCCGCGTCGAGCAATACGCCACCCCGCAGGAAATCTACAACCGTCCGGCCACGCCGTTCGTGGCCGAGTTCGTCGGTCAGGGTAACTGGCTGCCGTTCCAGCGCAGCAGCGACAGCCACGCCCAGGTTGGCGGGATGAATCTGCGCCTGGCCGATGGCAGCGTGCAGAGCGCCTCGGGTCGATTGTTCTGCCGCCCGGAAGCGATCAACGTCAACCCGCCGGTGCACGAAGAAAACCTGTTCCCGGCCAAGGTCCGCGAGATCACCTTTCTCGGCAACCGCTGCCGCATGAGCTTCGAACTCGATCAATTGCCCGGCCATGCGCTGCTCGCCGAACTGGCACCGGAAGCGATGCCGCGTCTGGGTGCGCAGCAAATCATGGTCGCCTTGCCGCCGCGCAGCCTGCAGGTGTTTGCCTGATGAGCGCCGGGATTGCCTTGCCCTTGCCGACCAAGCAGGTGCGGCAGACTTCCCGTGCCGAAATCGGCGATCGGATCTTTGTGCTCGGCGGCAAGGTCCTCTGGCTGCTGTTGCTCGGTGTCGCGGTGCTGCTGCCATTGCTGGCGATCTTCTGGCGCGGCTTCAGCAGCGAGGCCGGGCAGGGCGGAGGTTTGCTCGCGGCGAAAGAGCTGGTAACCAGCGCGAATTTCCACTGGCTGCTCGGCAACAGTCTGAAAGTTTCCCTCAGCGTCGCGGCGATTGTCGTACCGCTGGCCTACCTGTTTGCCTACGCCCTGCAACGCACGCTGATTCCGGGCAAAGGCATCTGGCGGGGGATCTCGTTGCTGCCGCTGATGGCGCCGTCGATGCTGCCGGGGATCGCGTTGGTCTATCTGTTCGGCAACCAGGGCATGTTGCGCGGGCTGCTCTCGGACAACATCTACGGATTCTGGGGCATCGTGCTCGGCGAGGTGATTTACACTTTCCCGCATGCGCTGATGATTTTGCTGTCGGCGTTGTCGCTGGCCGATGCGCGCCTGTTCGACGCCGCATCGAGCATGGGCGCCAGTCCGGCCAAGGCGTTTCGCAGCATCACCTGGCCGGCGACACGGCAGGCAGTGTTCGCCGCGTTCTGTCTGGTGTTCACCCTGACCATCACCGATTTCGGTGTGCCGGTGGTGGTCGGTGGCGACTATCAAGTGCTGGCGCTGGAGGCCTACAAAGCTGTGGTCGGCCAACAGCAGTTCGGGCGCGGCGCGTTGATCGGCATGGTGTTGCTGCTGCCGGCGCTGTTCAGTTTCGGGGTCGATGCCTGGCTGCGCCGTCGGCATGGCGACTCCATGAGCGGTCGCGCGCAGGTGTTCAAACCGACACCGTCGACCCTGCGCGACGGCTGCTATCTGGCGATTGTCGTGTTGATCAGCGCCGCTTTGATTCTGGTGTTCGGCATGGCGGTGTTCTCGTCCCTGGTGAAGTTCTGGCCATACAACCTGTCACTGTCGCTCAACCATTACCAGTTCAACGAGACCGCTGGCGGCGGCTGGCTGGCCTACGGCAACAGTTTGAAAATGGCATTGGGTACGGCGCTGATCGGCAGCGTGCTGATCTTCACCGGCGCTTATCTGATGGAGAAAACCCGTACCCAGCGCGGCTTGAACCTCACGCTACGCATGCTCAGCTTCGTGCCGATGGCCGTGCCGGGACTGGTGCTTGGCCTGGGTTACGTTTTCTTCTTCAACCTCAGCGGCAACCCGCTGCACGTGCTGTACGGGACGATGACGCTGCTGATCGTCTGCACCATCGCGCACTACCTGACCACCGCACAAATGACCGCGACCACCGCGCTGCGCCAGCTCGACGCCGAGTTCGAAGCGGCGGCGCTGTCGCTGAAGGCGCCGCTGTATCGGCATTACTTGCGCGTGACCGTGCCGATCTGCCTGCCGGCGCTGCTGGACATCGTGCGCTACCTGTTCGTCTCGGCGATGACCACGGTGTCGGCGGCGATCTTCCTCTACAGCCCCGACACCATCCTCGCCGCGGTGGCGGTGCTGAACATGGACGACGCCGGCAACGTCGGCGGCGCGGCGGCGATGTCGACCCTGATTCTGTTCACCTCGGCGGGCGTGTCCTTGCTGCTGGCGTGGGCTTCGCGCGGCTTGCTGCGCCGTTCCCAGGCCTGGCGGCAAACCGCGCCCGGTCACTGATTCCCACCCCGTTCAACTCATCACAGGAAAACGATCATGTTCAAGCCTATGGCCCTGGCCGCTGCTGTGCTCGCCTCTTTCAGCCTGAATGCCTTCGCGGCGAAAACCGAGTTGACGGTGTACACCGCCCTCGAAGCCGAACAACTGAAGTCCTACAAGGAAGCGTTCGAGAAAGCCAACCCCGACGTCGAGATCAAATGGGTGCGCGACTCCACCGGGATCATCACCGCCAAACTCCTCGCCGAAAAAGCGCGGCCGCAGGCTGACGCGGTGTGGGGCCTGGCCGCTTCCAGCCTGGCGATCCTCGATCAGCAAGGCATGCTGCAAAGCTACGCGCCGAAGGATCTCGGCAAGATCGGCGCGAACTACCGCGACGCTGCCAACCCGCCGGCGTGGGTCGGCATGGACGTCTGGGCGGCGACCATTTGCTTCAACACCGTCGAGGCCGAAAAGCAGGGTTTGACCAAGCCAGTGAGCTGGCAGGACCTGACCAAGCCTGAGTACAAGGGCAAGATCGTCATGCCCAACCCGGCGTCGTCCGGCACCGGTTTCCTCGACGTCAGCGCTTGGCTGCAGACCTTCGGCGAGAAGCAGGGCTGGGCCTATATGGACGGCCTGCACCAGAACATCGGCCAGTACGTTCACTCCGGTTCCAAGCCGTGCAAACTGGCGGCGGCGGGGGAATTCCCGATTGGTATTTCCTTTGAATACCCGGCCGTTCAGCTCAAGCGCCAGGGCGCGCCGCTGGACATCATCCTGCCGAAGGAAGGCTTGGGCTGGGAGATCGAAGCGACAGCGGTAATCAAAGGCACGCCGCACGAAGAGGCGGCGAAGAAACTCGCCGATTTCTCTGCCAGTGCCGAGGCGATGGATTTGTATAAAGAGAACTTCGCCGTGCTCGCCCAGCCGGGGATCGCCAAGCCGCAGACCGAACTGCCCGCCGATTACGAGCAGCGTCTGATCAAGAACGACTTCGCCTGGGCCTCGAAGAATCGCGACGAGATCCTGACCGAATGGCGCAAGCGCTATGACGGCAAGTCCGAGAAAGTGGCTGCCAAGTAAGATCTTTATCGACTGACAGGGCCTCATCGCTGGCAAGCCAGCTCCCACAGGGTTTTGCGGTGGACACGTAATTTGTGAACACCTCGATACTTGTGGGAGCTGGCTTGCCAGCGATTACGGTCGCGCATTCAGAGTACCTCTTAATGACACACCCCAAAGACCTGCTCATCGTCGGCGCCGGCATCCTCGGCCTGTCCCACGCCTACGCCGCGGCCAAGCGCGGCCTTAAGGTCGCCGTATTCGAACGCACCGCCACGCCCCTTGGCGCCTCGGTGCGCAACTTCGGCCAGGCGCTGGTCACCGGCCAACCGCCCGGCACCATGCTCGAACTGGCCAAGGCCAGTCGCGAGATCTGGGGCGACTGGGCGCAACTCGCCGGTCTGCAGATCAAGCGCAACGGCTCTTACCTGTTTGCCCGCAGCGAAGCCGAAGAACAGCTGCTCGAAGCGTTCTGCGCCGGTCGTGCGCAGGAGCACGACTACAACGTCGAGCTGCTGCGCGGTGCCGCATTGCGTGATCTGTACGGCGGTCAATTCAGCCATCACCGCGCCGCGCTGCATGGCAGGGATGATCAACAGTTGTACTCACGCGAAGCGATTCCGGCGCTGATCGACTACCTGCGCCGCGACCTCGGTGTCGAATTCCACTTCTCCACCCTGGTACGCGACGTTGAGCCAGGGCGGTTGCACAGTACCGCCGGCAGTTTTACCGCGCCGCAGATCATCGTTTGCTCCGGCCACGATTATCAGACCTTGCTCGCCGAGCCGATTGCCGCGCTCGAACCGCAAATCTGCCGCCTGCAAATGCTCCGCGCCAAACCGCACACGGAACTGAACCTGCAACACGCCTTGCTTACCGGTCTGAGCTGCGTGCACTACGGCGCCTTCGCCGATCTGCCCGAAGCGGCGGCGGTGCAGGCGCAGATCCTGCGCGAGCAACCGCACCTGCATGACAACGGCATCCACCTGCTGATCAGCCCGACGCCGTATGGCGAACTGATCATTGGCGACTCGCACCATTACGGCAGCGATCCGTTGCCGTTCAACGCCGAGCAAGTGGATAACTGGATGCTCGAACTGGCCGAGCAGACCCTCGGTTGCAAGGTGCACGTGGTCGAGCGCTGGCAGGGCGTCTATGGTTCTCGCGGGCCGGGTCCGTTTTCATTGCTGCGCCCGGCACCGGGCTTGAGCGTGGCGCTGATGCACACCGGCGTCGGCATGAGCGTCGGCCCGGCCATGGCCGAGCGCAACATTGCGCAGTGGCTGGAGGAGGCATGAATCCGGAGCAAGTGGTGGCGCGGGTGTTCGGCTTGTATGAACGTTTCGGCGCCAGTGATTACATCGGCGAACCAGTGTCGCAGCTTGAACACATGTCGCAGGCAGCCGAGCTGGCCATGGCTGAGGGCTGCGATGATGAAGTGGTGCTCGCGGCGTTCTTTCACGACATCGGCCATTTGTGTGCCGAGGGTGCGCAGAACATGGGCGGTTATGGCGTCGTCAGCCATGAGCGGCTGGGTGCGGATTATCTGCGTGAGGCGGGTTTCAGCGAACGGCTGGCGCGGCTGGTGGAGTATCACGTTCAGGCCAAGCGTTATCTGACCTTGCGTGAGCCGGGCTATTACGCGCGGTTGAGTGAGGCGAGTCGCAGGACGCTGGAATATCAGGGCGGGGTGATGAGCGCGGCTGAGGCGGATGCATTCGAGGCTGATCCGTTGTGTGCGCTGAGTTTGCGCATGCGGCGCTGGGATGAGTTGGCGAAGGAGGGGGCGGTGCCGGTGGTGGATCTTGAGTTGTTGAAGCGCAAGGCAGTGAGCTTGCTGTCGTGCTCATGATGGTCACCCTCACCCCAGCCCTCTCCCGGAGGGAGAGGGGGCCGGCCGGGTTGTTCTCGGGTCATACACCGGCCTGAGATATCCAGTCGAACTCAGATTTGTAAAGTACGCAAATCGGCTCCCTTTCCCCCTCGCCCCTTGGGGGAGAGGGCTGGGATGAGGGGGTAGCGATCTAAAGCTCAAGCACCTTACCGACCAGCGCCTCAACCTGCTCCTGCCTTTCCGCCTGATTCAGCTTCGGATGCGGATTGAGCGACGACCACTGCGGATGCGCCCGCGCCTTGTTCAAGGCTTCCGGCAACTTGCCTTCGCGCCAGGTTTTATCCACAGGTGTTGCAACCTGAACCGCGTCCATCGCTGCATGCCCGCGTTGATCCAACGCCAGCACCAACTGCCGCTGCCGCAACGCCAACAGCCGCAACACGCCGTCATCCACGGTCAATTCCCGCTGGCCTTTGATCTTGCCAAGCAAGCGGCTGCCATAACTGCGCGCAGTCTGCACTGCGCCGCCGGCGATCGCTCCGGCCAGCGCCGCTGCGCCGAGGGTGAGGCCGCCGACCAGCAGATCGACGCCGGCCCCGGCGGCCGCGCCTGCCGCGATCCCGCCGCCGACCCGTACGCCGAGCTGTTTCAGGGTTTCCGGGTTGAACAGGTCATCGCCCCAACGGCCGTCGAGCAACGGCAAATCACTGGCTGCCGCGTCCTGTGGGCGGAACGCGTAGAGCTTGAGCAACGCCTCGACGCATTTCTGCTCACGCTGACGGACCGCCTTGCGCAGTTCGCTGATTGCCTGCTGTTCCTGCTCGGCCTCGCTGACCACGCTGCGTCGGCAGGCGGCGCAGTCGATCAATAACTCGGCAATCAAGCGTGCCGCGCTCTGCTGGCGGGCGAGGCGCTGGGCCTGTTGATCGGCGATCAATCTCTCGAGTTGCGGGCGGGCGGTTTCCAGCAGCAGCGCCAGGCTTTCATACAAGCGCCGCTCGCCATCTTCCGGCGGCGCCACGCTGTCGAAACGCACCAGCGCATGCAGACCCAAGCGTGCCAGCGCTTCACGCCAATCGGGTTCGCGATGGTTGGCGCTGCTGACGAAATTCAGCACCGGCAGCAGCGGTTTGCCGCAACTGGCGAGCACTTCCAGCTCATCGCGGTATTTGGCCAATACCGGTTCGCGGGCATCGATCACGTAAAGGCCGGCGTCGGAAGCGAGCAGTTGTCGCAGCACCTTGGCTTCCTGCTCGAAGCGCTGGCGCGCCTCGCTGCCATCGAGGAACCGCGCCAACCGCGCCGGGCCGTCGAGGCGTTCGCCGGGGCGCTCCAGGCGTTCGAGAAAATCCAGCAGGGCGATCGCATCTTCCAGCCCCGGCGTGTCGTAGAGATCGAGCAGCGGCTCGCCGTCCACCGACAACCGTGCGCCTTCGACATGTCGTGTGGTGCTCGGGCGATGGGAGACTTCGCCGAAGCCGACATCGCGGGTCAGCGTGCGCAGAAGTGAGGTCTTGCCGACGTTGGTGTGGCCGACCACCGCGAGTTTCAGCGGCGCTTTGCGCAGATCAATCATGGCCCGTCTCCAGCCAGTTCAGCGGTGCGCAATCGGCGAAAGGCAGCTCCAGCTGTTGCAGGGCGACATGCCAATCACCCAAGCGATCGGCATCCAGTGCTTCGCCGGGCGGCGCTTGCAGCAGCCAGACGCGGGTGGCGCCGGCATTGCGCGCCAGTTCGGCGATCAGCGCGAGGCTGCCGCGATCCGGCGAGCGCCGTGGATCACAGGCAATCGCCAGGCGTGCCGGGGGAAAACGGCTGAGTTGTTCGAGCAGTTTGTGCCGCGATTCGCGGCTGTCGAGGATGCCGGCGTTGCTGACGCTTTTCGGTAACGCGGGCGGCCATGGGCGTTGTTCGTCAAGTTCGATGGCGACCAGCAGCGCGCCTTCGCTGGCGAGTTCGCCGACGCTGCTGTCGACGCGGTGCAGTTGCGCAGGCGCAGGGTCGTTGACGCCGAGGCGTTCGCTGGTCGGCATCAACCGCTCGCGCAATTGCGCGTAGCCGGGCAGATTGAGGTCCAGACGCAGCGCGGCTTTGCCGCTGTTCCAGCGCCACCAGCAAAGCAGCGCGAGCAGCAAGCGCGGCAGCACGCCATAAACCACCAGCACCCCGACCAGCCAGGTCGCCCAGGCCTGCCGGGCGCTTTCGATATCCAGCGCCGCGTCGCCGCTGGCGCGAATCATCTCGACTGTCGGCACATCGAAGCCGAGCAGCGCCGGCAGGCTGCCCAACGTCCGGGTCAGGTGGATAAACGTTTCGGCGCTGAGAATCGTGGTTTCCCAGACGAAGCCGTAGCGTCGGGTGGCCATCAGCATCAGCAGGACGACCAAGGCACTGAGCATGGCCAGCAACCACAAACCATTGACCAGCGTGCCGAGTGCCCAGCGATTGAGTTTGCGGCGTTGCAGCAGCAACAGCAGTGCCGGCGCCAGTTGCGCAGCTTTGGCGTCGCGGGCGAGTTTTTCGCTGAGCCAGAGCCACACGCGGCCCAGCGTCGCGCCGTGTTCGCCGGCAAACACCAGGCCCAGCGCCCAGCTCAGCAGCAGAATCAGGTTCAGACCGAGCAGGCTGCCCAAGGCCCAGAATACGTTGACCGGGGTTTGCCCCAGCGCGGCGAAGGCCAGCCCGGCACCGCTCAATACCGCGAAAATGCTCAGCAGCACCCACGCCAGGCGAGCGCCTTGCAGCCAGTGCTTGAGTGCCGGCGTCAGCCCGTCGCGGTCGGCCAGCCAGCGCGCCCGGCGCTGAATGCGGCTCGGCAGATCGCCGCCACCGGTGCGCGCCAGACGATTGGCTTCCAGGTCATCCAGGGGGCCTGCGTATTCTTCGCGCAGGCGGATGGTTTCGGTAAGCCAGAGGTTTTGCAGTGGAGTCAGTTCAGTCACGCGGCGTCCCGTCGCTTAAATGAGCGTTGAGCATAACCGCTGTGGCGCTTATCGGGGTAAGCGCGGCTCTGGTATCCTCGCCGGCATGACTAAATCACTGCCCCTCAGCCTGATCGCGGCCCTCGGTGAAAACCGCGTGATCGGCGTCGACAACAGCATGCCCTGGCACCTGCCGGGGGATTTCAAATACTTCAAGGCCATGACCCTCGGCAAGCCGATCATCATGGGCCGCAAGACCTGGGATTCGCTCGGCCGACCGCTGCCGGGGCGCTTGAACCTCGTCGTCAGCCGCCAGACCGATTTGTCGCTCGAAGGCGCCGAAGTGTATCCATCGCTGGACGCCGCCGTCGCTCGCGCCGAAGAATGGGCGAAAGAGCAAGGCGTCGATGAGTTGATGCTGATTGGCGGCGCGCAGTTGTATGCGCAAGGGCTGGCCCAAGCGGATCGTCTGTACCTGACCCGGGTCGCGCTGAGCCCGGAAGGGGATGCGTGGTTTCCGGAGTTTGATTTGAGCCAGTGGACACTGGTGTCGAACGTTCCGAACGCGGCTGAGGGCGACAAACCCGCGTACAACTTCGAAATTTGGGAGAAGGCTTAAGAGCATCGCGAGCAGGCTCACTCCTACAGGGGGAACGCATTCCAAATGTAGGAGTGAGCCTGCTCGCGATAGTGGTCTGTCAGGCGCTGATCAAGCCTGAGCGAGTTCCGCATGCTCATCGGCATCCAGCAGCTCTTTATCGGTCTGCTGCATCACCTGACTGGTAATCGCACCCGCGGTGATCGAACCACTGACATTCAACGCCGTACGGCCCATGTCGATCAACGGCTCAACCGAAATCAGCAGCGCCACCAGCGACACCGGCAAACCCATCGCCGGCAGCACGATCAGTGCGGCGAAAGTCGCGCCGCCGCCGACACCGGCCACGCCCGCCGAACTCAAGGTCACAATCGCCACCAGCGTGGCGATCCACAGCGGGTCGAGCGGGTTGATGCCCACGGTCGGTGCAACCATGACTGCCAGCATGGCTGGGTAGAGGCCGGCGCAACCGTTCTGGCCGATGGTCGCGCCGAAAGATGCGGCAAAACTCGCCACTGACGATGGAATGCCCAGGCGCCGGGTCTGCGCTTCGATGCTCAGCGGAATGGTCGCTGCGCTCGAACGGCTGGTGAACGCGAAGGTCAGCACCGGCCAGATCTTGCGGAAGAAACGCAGCGGGTTGATCCCGGCCGCTGACACCAGCACGCCGTGGACCACGAACATCAGGCCCAGACCCAGATACGACACCACGACAAAACTGCCGAGCTTGATGATGTCCTGCAGGTTGGAGCCAGCGACCACTTTGGTCATCAGCGCCAGCACGCCGTACGGGGTCAGTTTCATCACCAGCCTCACCAGACGCATCACCCAGGCTTGCAGGGTGTCGATGGCGTTGATCACTTTCTGACCTTTCTCGACGTCATCCTTTAGCAGCTGCAGGGCAGCCACGCCGAGGAACGCGGCGAAAATCACCACGCTGATGATCGAGGTCGGCTTGGCTCGCGCCAGGTCGGCGAACGGGTTCTGCGGAATGAACGACAGCAGCAGTTGCGGTACATTCAGGTCGGCGACCTTGCCGGCGTAGTCGTTCTGAATGGTTTGCAGACGGGCCATTTCCTGAGTGCCGGCGACCAGTCCCTCGGCGGTGAGACCGAACAGATTGGTCAGGCCGATGCCGATCAGCGCGGCAATCGCCGTGGTGAACAGCAGCGTGCCGATGGTCAGGAAGCTGATCTTGCCCAGCGACGAAGCGTTGTGCAGACGCGCCACCGCGCTGAGGATCGAGGCGAACACCAGTGGGATGACGATCATCTGCAGCAACTGCACGTAGCCGTTGCCGACCAGATCGAACCAGCCGATCGAGGCTTTCAGTACCGGATTGCCGGCACCGTAAATCGTGTGCAACGCCACGCCGAACGCCACGCCGAGCACCAGCGCCAGCAGGACTTTTTTCGCCAGGCTCCAGGTGGTGTGACGGGTTTGCGCCAGACCGACGAGCAGGGCGAGGAACACCAGCAGGTTGAGAATCAACGGTAGATTCATGAGGACTCCAGAAAAGACTTTGCCAACAGCCATCCGGGGCTGCTGCGAACCGGCAAGCCTAACAGCTTGATTTGCAATGATTTAATACCGAAATGGCTGGGGGTCCGTCGTTTTTGGAATAAGCCCGTGTCGTTGCCGGCGATGTTTCTGGCGCGATACGGACGCGTGCGGTCGCAGACAGGCGGGGGTTGTCACACTTATTTGTTAGCGTCGAACTCTTTCGATCGGGGAGTAGCGCTATGAGAATTGCACGCACGTTGTGGGCGGTCGCACTGGCGGCGGGTCTGGCTGGTCAGGCCTTGGCCACGGACCTCACGCACTGGCCGGCGGATCAGGCCAAGGCGCTGGACGCGATGATCGCGGCCAATGCCAATAAGGGTAACTACGCGGTGTTCGACATGGACAACACCAGTTACCGCTACGACCTCGAAGAATCCTTGCTGCCGTTCATGGAAAACAAGGGCCTGATCACCCGCGACAAACTTGACCCGTCGCTGAAACTGATGCCGTTCAAGGACACCGCCGAGCACAAGGAAAGCCTGTTCAGTTACTACTATCGCCTCTGCGAAGTCGACGACATGGTCTGCTATCCGTGGGTGGCGCAAGTGTTCTCCGGTTTCACTCTCAAGGAACTCAAGGGCTACGTCGATGAGCTGATGGCTTCGGGCAAACCGGTGCCGGCGACCTATTACGAAGGCGATGTGGTGAAAACACTCGACGTCAACCCGCCGAAGATCTTCACCGGCCAGCAAGAGCTGTACAACAAGCTGATGGAAAACGGCATCGAGGTCTACGTGATGACCGCCGCCTCTGAAGAACTGGTGCGCATGGTCGCGGCGGATCCGAAGTACGGCTACAACGTCAAACCGCAGAACGTCATTGGCGTCAGCCTGCTGCTGAAAAACCGCGAGACGCAAGAACTGACTACTGCGCGCAAGCAGATCACCGCGGGCAAGTATGACGAGAAGGCCAACCTCGGCCTGGAGCTGACGCCGTACCTGTGGACCCCGGCAACTTGGATGGCCGGCAAGCACGCGGCGATCCTCACCTACATCGATGAATGGAAAAAACCGGTACTGGTCGGCGGCGACACCCCGACCAGCGACGGCTACATGCTGTTCCACGATGTCGACGTGGCCAAGGGCGGCATCCACTTGTGGATCAACCGCAAGGACAAGTACATGACGCAAATCAACGGCATGATGGCCAAGCACGCCGCGGCGCAGGCCAAAGAAGGGTTGCCGGTGACGGCGGATAAAAACTGGGTGATCGTCAAACCAGAGGACATTCAGTAAGACCGGGTTGCTCCCATCGCGAGAGGCTCATTCCTACAATTGGAATGCGTTCACCTGTAGGAGTGAGCCTGCTCGCGATGGGGCCCTCATGCTCACTGACTAAATCGGCCAGACAAAAAAATGCCCCGCACGTTGGCGGGGCATTTTTGTTTCTGCGATTGGACGCTTACAAGCCGTCGAGCATCGCTTTGTTGCGCACTGCGCCCTTGTCGGCGCTGGTCGCCAGCAAGGCGTAGGCCTTGAGGGCGGTGGTCACTTTGCGTGGGCGTTGTTCGACCGGTTTCCAGCCCTTCTTGTCCTGCTCGGCGCGGCGTGCCGCCAGTTCTTCGTCGCTGACCAACAGGTTGATCGAGCGGTTTGGAATGTCGATCAGCACTTTATCGCCATCCTGCACCAGGCCGATCGCGCCGCCAGCGGCTGCTTCTGGCGAAGCGTGACCGATGGACAGGCCCGACGTGCCGCCAGAGAAACGGCCATCGGTCAGCAAGGCACAGGCTTTGCCCAGGCCTTTGGACTTCAGGTACGAAGTCGGGTAGAGCATTTCCTGCATGCCCGGGCCGCCTTTCGGGCCTTCGTAGCGAATGATGACGATGTCGCCTTCTTTCACTTCGTCGGCGAGGATGCCGCGCACGGCGCTGTCCTGGCTTTCGAAGATCTTGGCGTTTCCTTCGAAGACGTGGATCGACTCATCGACGCCGGCGGTTTTCACCACGCAACCATCCTGCGCGATGTTGCCGTACAGCACGGCCAGGCCACCTTCTTTCGAGTAGGCGTGCTCGAAGCTGCGGATGCAGCCGTTTTCACGGTCGTCGTCCAGGGTTTCCCAGCGAGTCGACTGACTGAACGCAGTCTGCGTCGGAATGCCTGCCGGGCCGGCCTTGAAGAAATGATGCACAGCCTCGTCGCTGGTCTGGGTGATGTCCCACTTGGCGATGGCTTCTTCCATGCTGCGGCTGTGCACGGTCGGCAGGTCGGTGTGCAGCAGGCCGCCACGGGCCAGCGAACCGAGGATGCTGAAAATGCCGCCGGCGCGGTGCACGTCTTCCATGTGGTACTTCTGAATGTTCGGTGCCACCTTGCACAGCTGCGGAACGCTGCGCGAGAGGCGATCGATGTCGCGCAGGTCGAAATCGATC
Source organism: Pseudomonas sp. Z003-0.4C(8344-21) (assembly GCF_900104975.1). Classification (NCBI taxonomy): domain Bacteria; kingdom Pseudomonadati; phylum Pseudomonadota; class Gammaproteobacteria; order Pseudomonadales; family Pseudomonadaceae; genus Pseudomonas; species Pseudomonas sp. Z003-0.4C(8344-21). The sequence goes on from NZ_LT629756.1 coordinate 633,439, forward strand.
TCGGCTTCCTGGGCGGCGGCGAGCAAGTGCAGGATGGTGTTGGTCGACCCGCCCATGGCGATGTCGAGCATCATCGCGTTCTCGAACGCCTTGAAGTTGGCGATGTTGCGCGGCAACACCGACTCGTCGTTCTCGCCGTAGTAACGCTTGCACAGCTCGACGATGGTGCGGCCAGCCTGCAGGAACAACTGCTCGCGGTCGCTGTGGGTGGCGAGGGTCGAACCGTTGCCCGGCAAGGCCAGGCCCAGTGCTTCGGTCAGGCAGTTCATCGAGTTGGCGGTGAACATGCCGGAGCACGAACCGCACGTCGGGCAGGCGCTGCGCTCGTACTCGGCGACTTTCTCGTCAGAAGCGCTGGAGTCGGCGGCGATCACCATGGCGTCGACCAGATCGAGACCGTGGGAAGCGAGTTTGGTCTTGCCGGCTTCCATCGGGCCGCCGGAAACGAAGATCACCGGAATGTTGAGGCGCAAAGCTGCCATCAACATGCCTGGGGTGATCTTGTCGCAGTTGGAGATGCAGACGATGGCGTCGGCGCAGTGGGCGTTGACCATGTACTCGACGGAGTCGGCGATAATCTCGCGGCTCGGCAGCGAATAGAGCATGCCGTCGTGGCCCATGGCGATGCCGTCATCCACGGCAATGGTGTTGAATTCCTTTGCCACACCGCCGGCGCGTTCGATTTCTCGGGCGACCAGTTGGCCCAGATCCTTCAGGTGTACGTGGCCCGGGACGAACTGGGTGAACGAGTTGGCAATGGCGATGATCGGCTTTTTGAAGTCGTCATCCTTCATCCCCGTGGCGCGCCACAGTGCGCGGGCGCCGGCCATGTTGCGGCCGTGGGTGGATGTTTTGGAACGATAATCTGGCATGGAACACTCCGGGCGGCTAATCAGGTGCTAATCAGGTGCTAAAGGGGAGTGAGCTTCTATGGACCTCTGGAACATGCGGAAATAGCCGTGTGTTTCGGAAGCTGCCGATGACGTTGCGGGATCGCCGCTGGTCTCAGCCTGAGCTCATAAACCCGCCGGGGATGAATGGCGATGAATGAAGCGATTCTACACCGCTGGCGTCTGGAGGGAATGGCGCAACGTGCTGCGCCGTGCAGACGGTCGGTGTGGAATGACGACTGGCAGCTTCAATCGCCGTCGGACTGCGCCGAGGCTCCGGCAGCAAGATTGCTCGCACGCCGGCTGAGCCGGTGGTTAAGCAGCAGCGCTGTTGCGCTCAACAGCACGAAGCAGTAGCCCAGCGTCGCTTGCAGATTGCTCGGGTTGAGGCTGATCAGTGCGCTGATCAGACCGCCACAAATGAAGATGATCGTGCTGCCCGCCGAAGCCGAGGTGCCGGCGTTTTCAGGGAACAGGCTCATGGCCCGCGATGTCGCGGCGGGGCGGGCGATGGTGGTGCCAGCGGTGCAGATCAGCATCGGGATCAGCACCGTGACCGGGGCCAGCGCATGCTCGGCGGCCAGATACAGCATTGCCAGCCCCGCCAGCAATATCAGGCCGAGCCCGGTGACTATCTGCTGCACCGGGGTGATGCGCCGGTTCAGCACGGCGGCAAGAATGCCGCCGACGACATAGGCGGCACCGTACACCAGCAGGATCAAGGAGAAGTCATAGAGGGCGAGCTGCAATTGATCCATGAAGATCAACGGCGAGATCACGATGAAGGAAAAATGGCAAGCGAAGGCAAACGCCGAGATCAGCCAGTAACCGACAAATTCAAAGTCGCCCAATACGCGGCGATAGGAGCGGATGAAGCCGACCCGCGCATTGCTGTCGGCCGGACGGCTGTTTTGCAAAAACACCCAGGCCTTGACCAGCACCACGGCAGACAGCGCTGTGAACACCCAGAAGCTGCCGCGCCAGCCGAGCGTTGCCTGCAGGAAAGTGCCGGCCAGCGGCGACACCGAGATGAATATTCCCGTAACCGTGACCATCAGGATGCGCAGCCGGTCGCGCTCAGCCCCTTCGAACAGATCCTGCACCAACGCCTGGGACAGCACGAAGCATCCGCACCCCACTGCTTGCATGACCCGGAATATCAGGAACAGCGTGAAATCGCTGGTCATCACACAACCGACTGCGCCGAGCATCGACACACTCATGCCCGCCAGCAGCAAGCCCTTGCGGCCGATAACGTCTGATAGCGGACCGATCAATAACTGGGCAAACGCGATGCCCACCGCAAACAGGCTGATCGACAGCGCGATGTCTGCCGGTGAACGGGCAAAGTGCGCCGCCAATGCCGGAAACGAGGGCAGCAGCACATCCAGCGGGAACACGCCAAGCAGCACCATCGTCAGCAACAAGCCCACCGCTGCGCGGCGCTGTCTGGCGGTTACTACGGATGTCGCGTTATCCATCGATCAGTCCTGCCCTGGCGAAAAGTGTCCGGTTATGGGCCAGTGCAAAAAAACCGGCCTTGCTCAGTGCATCCAGTGTGGCGACGGCACCTGATCGCGCTCGAGTACGGTTGGCTTGCACCGTGGCCATGCCGCCGACGATTTCCATCACGTCCGCCTCGGCAATGCCTGCGCCACGCAGGCTCTGCTGCAGCCAGCGTTCGTCGGCCTCGAAAAAAATGCCGATGATTTCCAGCACGGTTCTGCTCACGAACGTGCGCTGACGGCTGAGCATCGACAGCCACAGGTAATGGAACACTTCGGCGAAATAACGGCTGTGACGGGCCTCATCGGTCAGATGGTCGCGCAGCATGTCGCTTACACTGGATACCAGGCTGTCGCGACAAACGTCCAGCAGCTCGCGGGCGATGATGGTTTCCGAGACGAAGCCCAGCAGAAACCATGCCAGTGGTCGGTGCTTTTCCGGGGTGCGGGCGATCAAGGCATTGAGACGTGCGATGCGCTTCGGCAATACCGGACGTCCGCTGATGTCATAGAAGCCGGCGATCTGCTCAGCCAGCCGATTGGAGAACAACGCGTGGTAGCCCTCGTCGGTATAGAGCTGCAATGCCGCGTGTTTCATCGCCAGCGGAACGAAAACCGGCAGCTCACGGTGCACGATCACTTCCACGGCGCGATTGACGATGCGGTGTTCGAGCAGGGTGGTGTAATCGAGAAAGTGCACCAGGTGGTTGGCGGACAATCGGTGCTGCACGTCGCGCCCCGCCGCCTGGATCGCCGGGTGCGCCAGATAGGGAATGAAGGCTGGGGGGAACCAATGACGGGTTTGCAGTTGCAGGGCCACGTCGTCCGGTAACAGGTAGTCATGGGTGCTGCTGCGCACCGAGGCGCGGCTTTCCCAATCCTTGAGGGTGAACTTCAGTGCCCATGACACTGGCGCTTCATCCGGCTCGGCGGTCGTCAGGCTCATGCGTGGCCCTCGCTCAACAGTTCGTGCATCTCGTCGCACATCGCCTGGCCGTCACTGTGCCCACAGCCGACGAAGAACAGCGGTTGTTCGGCGCTGCCCTCAAGTGACAGCAGGGCTTCGACCTGCCGATCGGCAAACGCACCGGTCAGCCAGGTATTGAGGCCAAGCGCGGTGGCGACCAACTGGAAGGATTGCGACAGGTGACCGGCTTCGACGAAGGCCATGCGGTAGGCCCGTGAATGCTCATATTTCCACCAGAGCCGGTCGAAACGAGCAGTGATGAACACGCCAAGCGGCAGGTTGTTGATGAAATGCTGGCCAGCGAGCAACTGGCCCAGGGCGGGTTCTGGCAAGGGATTGACCGGGCTCAGTGAGTGCTCGGCGGGATGGTAGCTGTAGACGCCCGGCTCCAGGCCATCGACGTTCTGCACCAGCAGAAAGGCTTCGCAGGCATTCAGTCCGCCAGCGGAAGGGCTGCTTCGACGGGCGCCGAGTCCGTGGGCGATGCTGTCGTCGCGGTCATGCTCGCGTTCTTCGAGATAACCGAAAGATAGATAAAGCAGCGTACCGAGATCATCCAGCGTGACCGCTGCGCCTGTGTAGGTCCGACAGGTTTTGCGCTGCAGCAGGGCGTGCGTCAGGCTCTCGTCTTTCAAGGCGCGAGGCCGGGGCAAGGCAATGCGTCGCTCTGCCTCGCATCCCGGACGATCAGTCGCCGGTGGCGGTGCGGCGAGCACTTCATTGCAATGCGCCAGATAGTGACTGGCCCACTCCTGGATATTCTGAGGCGTATGTTCACACGGTATATTTTGTGTGCCGATATGATAAATCTTCGACAATTCGTCCCAGCCCCAGGATGAGTTGTCGAGTTTTGAAATAGTTAGAATGCCTGCGTTTAATAGTTCTGTGTCTATGATGTTTAGCGGGTCGAAGAGTTCAGGGTTGTCGATCAAGTGCGCCAGGCGAATTGTATGGTCGAGATCAAGTTCATGTTGGGTATGGTTTTTATAGTTCCATATGACTTGTCCGCAAGGGCGCGGCAATATGAAAAGATAGGGATTGATGTGCATGGGGGCGATTCACTCTGGGTAAATTCGAAAGGACGCCGGGTTGCCGGCACTCCCCGGCGTCCTGCCTTACTTAACGGGCTTTAGCGGCAACCAGAAAAGCCAGGTTTGCGAGCTTTTTACTTTCCAGAGAAATGCTTTTCATAATGTGAACTCCATGTTCATTGATAGTTGAAGTCACCTCGTGGTGACAACTTCATAATAGTTTGTAATGGATTATTGGCAAGCGGATATTGGGTAGGAAAAGTCCAGTAATTTTGTCAGAGCTGTCGTTGCGCTTAATTAAACTTGTAGGCAATGTTTCATTAGTTGGCGGGTGCAGAGAAACGTCCTGCATCACTGGAGGAAAGTAATTGTAGGAAGTTTGCAGAACAGGTCAAAAAGCACACCAGGGCGGCGTGCAAAACAAACGGGGGAGCCTGCTGACTCCCCCCGTTATCAGCAGGAATCAGCTGTTGGGCAGCAAGCGGCAGGTAATGCTCTTGATGTAGCGAGTTTCGGCGATGGCCGGGTGCACCGGGTGGTCCGGACCCTGACCGCCACGCTCCAGCAACTGAATGTTGCGATCCAGGTGACGGGCGCTGGTCAGCAGGATGTTTTGCAGGTCGTCCTCGGGCAGGTGCATCGAGCACGACGCGCTGACCAGGATACCGTCCTTGTTGAGCAGGCGCATGGCTTGCTCGTTCAGGCGGCGGTAGGCGCCTTCACCGTTTTTCATGTCTTTCTTGCGCTTGATGAAGGCGGGCGGGTCGGCCACGATCACGTCGAAGCGCTCTTCGCTGGCTTTCAATTCTTTCAGGGCTTCGAAGACATCGCCTTCGATGCAGGTCATCTTGTCGGCGAAACCGTTCAGCGCCGCGTTACGCTCAACGCCGTCGAGGGCGAACGCCGAAGCGTCGACGCAGAACACTTCGCTGGCGCCGAACGCGGCCGCTTGCACACCCCACCCGCCGATGTAGCTGTAGAGGTCGAGGACGCGTTTGCCATTGGCGTAAGGGGCGAGGCGGGCGCGGTTCATGCGGTGGTCGTAGAACCAGCCGGTTTTCTGCCCCTGAATCACCGGAGCTTCGAATTTCACGCCGTTTTCTTCCAGCGCAACCCACTCCGGGACCAGACCGAACACGGTTTCGACGTAACGGTTGAGACCTTCGGCATCACGGGCGGCGGAGTCGTTCTTGAACAGAATGCCGCTTGGCTTGAGCACTTGGGTCAGGGCGGCGATCACGTCGTCCTTGTGCGCTTCCATGGTTGCCGAAGCGATCTGCACCACCAGAATGTCGCCAAAACGGTCGACCACCAGCCCCGGCAGCAGGTCGGAATCGCCGTAGACCAGGCGATAGAACGGCTTGTCGAACAGGCGTTCGCGCAGCGACAGTGCCACGTTCAAACGGTGCACCAGCAAGGACTTGTCCAGCGCAACTTTGATGTCGCGCGACAGCAGGCGGGCACAGATCAGGTTGTTCGGGCTCATCGCGACGATGCCCAGCGGCTTGCCACCCGCGGCTTCGAGGATGGCTTGATCGCCAGCGTTGAAGCCGTGCAACGGGGTCGCGGCTACATCGATTTCGTTGCTGTAGACCCACAGATGACCGGCGCGCAGGCGACGGTCGGCGTTGGCTTTGAGGCGCAGGCTAGGCAGGGACATGACGTCGCTCCGGAAAAAAGAGCGGGAGTATAGCGTGTTGAGGTTTGCGCAGGGCCGGGGATGCGATGAAACGCTGATGAAGCCTTCGAGCGGGCCCGCTCCCACATTGGTATTGCGAATACCTGTGGGAGCGAGCCTGCTCGCGAAAGCGATTTCAGCGCTTACGCCGCCAGTGCGTCAATCAGGGCCTGACTGAATGCCGGCACATCGTCTGGCTGGCGGCTGCTGATCAGGTTGCCGTCCTTGACCACTTCCTGATCGACCCAGTTGGCACCGGCGTTGACCAGATCGTCCTTGACGGTTTTATAGCTCGTCATGGTCTTGCCATTGACCAGTCCGGCGGAGATCAGCAGCCAACTGCCATGGCAGATCACGGCAATCGGCTTGCCGGCCGAGGCGGCAGACTTGACCAGTTGCTGGGCATTTTCATCGATGCGAATGGTGTCCGAATTCTGTACACCGCCAGGCAGGACCACGGCGTCGTATTGATCGATGTCGACGGCCTGGAAGGTGTTGGCGACGGGGAAGTCGTCCGCCGGTTTGTCATGGTTCCAGCCCTTCACCGTGCCGGCCTTCGCCGAGAGAATTTCGGTCTGAGCGCCGGCCTGGTCAAGGGCTTCCTTGGGACCTGTCAGTTCCACCTGTTCGAAACCATCGGTTACCAAAAAAGCGACGCGTTTGCCGTTCAGGGAATTAACCATCGATAAGCTCCTGAGTCTGTGGGAATTTTTCACCGCGCCGGACGTGAAAAGTGCAGCGGGCCTCACAGATTCCGAAGCCTGGGCTTGAATGAAAGTTCCGGCGATGTGCCCGTCGGTGTGTCGCCCTGCGGTTTCAGCGGTTAGAATCGCCGCCTGTCCCAGAGTGTGTACTTATGTCCCAAGAGCTGACCACCGAACAGATTCAACAATCGCTGCAAGGCATCAGTGTGCCGGCGCAACCGCAGATCATGGTGGATCTGCAAATGGAGCAGTACATGCCCGACCCGGATCTGGAGGTGATCGCCAAGCTCATCTCCCAGGACCCGGGCCTGTCCGGCGCGCTGCTGAAGATCGTCAACTCTCCGTATTACGGCCTGAGCAACAAGATCACTTCGATCCAGCGTGCGGTGAACCTGCTGGGCAGCCGTTCGATCATCAACCTGATCAACGCGCAGTCGATCAAAGGCGAAATGAACGACGACACCATCGTCACCCTCAACCGCTTCTGGGACACCGCCCAGGACGTGGCGATGACCTGCCTGACCCTGGCCAAGCGCATCGGCACCCAGGCCGGCGACGAAGCCTATGCGTTGGGGCTGTTCCACGATTGCGGCGTGCCATTGATGCTGCAGCGCTTCCCCGATTACATGACCGTACTGGAAGAGGCCTACGCCAGCGCCAGCCCGGAATGCCGTGTGGTCGACACGGAAAACCGCGTGTTCAACACCAACCATGCCGTGGTTGGTTACTACACCGCGAAATCCTGGCGGTTGCCGGAGCATGTCAGCGCGGCCATCGCCAATCACCACAACGCTTTGGCGATTTTCAGCGACGAGTCGTCGAAGAACAGTCAGCTGAAGAACCTCCTGGCGATTCTGAAAATGGCCGAAAACATCTGCGCGTCGTATCGGGTGCTGGGCAACCAGACCGAAGACTTCGAGTGGAACGCCGTCGGCCCGCTGGTGCTCGATTACGTAGGCCTGTCGGACTACGACTTCGAAACCCTCAAGCAAACGATCCGCGACCTCGGCGCGCATTGAATCGAGGACAGCATGCCTGAACTGCCGGAAGTCGAAACCACCCGCCGCGGCATTGCCCCGCATCTGGAAGGCCAGCGGGTCAGCCGGGTGATCGTGCGGGATCGGCGGTTGCGCTGGCCGATCCCCGAAGACCTCGATGTGCGCCTGTCAGGGCAGCGCATCGTGCTGGTCGAGCGCCGCGCCAAATACCTGTTGATCAATGCAGAAGTCGGCACGCTGATCAGCCATCTGGGCATGTCGGGCAATCTGCGCCTGGTCGAAGCCGGGTTGCCGGCGCTCAAGCACGAGCACGTCGACATCGAACTGGAGTCGGGGCTGGCGCTGCGCTACACCGATCCACGGCGTTTCGGTGCGATGTTGTGGAGCAGCGATCCGCTCAATCATGAATTGCTGATTCGCCTCGGGCCGGAGCCGTTGACCGATCTGTTCGATGGCGAGCGGTTGTTTCAGCTGTCACGCGGGCGGGCGATGGCGGTCAAGCCGTTCATCATGGACAACGCGGTGGTGGTCGGGGTCGGCAACATCTATGCGACCGAAGCGCTGTTCGCCGCCGGCATCGACCCGCGCCGAGCGGCCGGGGGAATTTCCCGAGGGCGCTATCTGAAGCTGGCGATCGAGATCAAACGCATCCTCGCCGCAGCGATCGAGCGCGGCGGCACCACATTGCGCGATTTCATCGGCGGCGACGGGCAGCCGGGGTATTTCCAGCAGGAGCTGTTTGTCTACGGCCGCGGCGGTGAACACTGCAAGGTCTGCGGCACTGGCCTGCGCGAGGTCAAGCTCGGCCAGCGCGCCAGCGTGTTCTGCCCGCGCTGCCAGACCTGAAAAAATCCTTGGGTCTATAGTGAGAAGTCTCACTGCTCAGCCCGAAGGATCGCGCCATGAAATGCCCGCAAGTCCTCTTCGTCACACTGCTGTTGTGTTCCAGTCTGGTCGCCCGGGCCTCGGAAAGCGGCAGCGGTGATCCGCGCTACACCATCCAGAACCCACCGGCCTACGCCATGCTCGGCGACCTGCTGATCGCCCGGCCGTTATTGGTCGTGGCGACGGTGATTGGTGCCGGCGCGTTTGTCGTGTCGTTGCCGTTCACCGCGCTGGGTGGCGGGGTCGGCGATGCGGGGCAGGCGCTGGTGGTGGACCCGGCGAAGGCGGCGTTTGTGCGCTGTCTGGGGTGTACGGGGGAGGGGTTTGAGCAGCGCGAGTGAGCTGATCAGATCAGATTTCAGCAGTGTGGCTGATGGCCCTATCGCCAGCAGGCTGGCTCCCACATTGGAATGCATTTCAAATGTGGGAGCCAGCCTGCTGGCGATGAGGACCTGACAGGCGCTGAAAAATCAGGCCTTGCCCGTGATCTTGCGGTACTTCTCCATCAACTGCTCTTCAGTCTCAGGATGCGCTTCGTCCAGCGGAATGCAATCCACCGGACAGACCTGCTGGCACTGCGGTTCGTCGTAGTGGCCGACGCACTGGGTGCACAGGTTGGGGTCGATCACGTAGATCTCTTCGCCCTGGGAAATGGCGGCGTTCGGGCACTCGGGTTCGCAGACGTCGCAGTTGATGCAATCGTCGGTGATGATCAGGGACATGCTAACTCCAGCCGGGGCGGCAGGCCCGGGCGCTATAAATCAATGCGCGCAATTGTGCCGCATTGGCGCCCGCAGTGCACGCGGGCGCCGTTTGAACGGTCGTTACTTTTTGAAGCGCAGGGTCAGCGCGTCGGCCACAGCCGGGTGGACGAACTTGCTGATATCGCCGCCCAGCGCGGCAATTTCGCGCACCAGCGTCGAGGAAATGAACGAATAACGTTCCGACGGCGTGAGAAACAGACTCTCCACATCCGGCGCCAGCTGACGGTTCATGTTGGCCAGCTGAAATTCGTATTCGAAGTCCGACACCGCGCGCAAACCACGCAGGAACACATTGGCGTTCTGCTCTTTGGCGAAATGCGCCAGCAGCGTCGAAAAGCCGACCACTTCCACGTTCGGCAAGTGCCGGGTGACTTCGCGCGCCAGTTCCACGCGTTGTTCCAGCGGGAACAGCGGGTTCTTTTTCGGGCTGGCGGCGACGGCAATGATCACATGGTCGAACAGGCGCGAGGCGCGTTCGACCAGATCGCCATGGCCCTTGGTAATAGGGTCGAAGGTACCTGGGTACAACACTCGGTTCATCGCGTCGTCCTGGCGGGAGTCCGTTGGGGAGTCGGATGGTATCGCAGCCTAACCGGTCGGCCAAGTCGCGTGTTTGGTAGGAAAGCACTATAGACGCCGGCAATCGTCGGTTTTTTCATGGGTTTCTCAGCCGATCGGCGAGGGATGTCGCCAGTTTCGCGGTCAGGCCATACACCGACAATTGCGGGTTGGCGCCAATGCTGGTGGGGAACAGCGAGCCGTCGTGAATCGACAGATTGGCCAATTGATGATGGCGCCCGAGGCTGTCGGTCGCCGCGCTTTTGGCATCCTCACCCATGGCGCAGCCGCCCATCACATGGGCGCTGCCCAGGCGCGTGCGATACAGCTCAAGGCTCAAACCGTCGATGAGACTGCGCGCTTCAGCCAGGGTTTTCACGTAGCGCGCGTCGGCATGCATCGGCATCACCGATTTCGCGCCGCCGGCGAACTGGATTTCCGCCATGACGTGAAAGGCCCGGCGCAAACCGTCCCAGGCGTAGGGCGAAACTTGATAGTCGAGCACCGGCGAACCGTCGCCGCGCAGCTCGACCGAGCCGCCAATGCTGTCCGGGTGAAAGCCGTCACGCAGCAAGGCGAGCATGGCGTGGGTGTGCGGCAGGTCGGCCATGTGCTGCGCATTTTCAGCACCGAAGCCGCCGAGCAACGTCGCCGCGAGTGCCGGGTGCAGTGGCGGCACTTCGAGTTTGAAGGCCATCGGCCCGGTGATGCCGTCCTTCCACTGGAAATGGTCGGAGTAGATCGACTGTGGCGCGCCGTAGAACGGGTTGATGACTTCGTCGAAGCGCGCGGCGGACATATTCACCGGGTGCAGAAAGGTGCGTTTGCCAAGATTTTCGTGCGGGTCCGGCGCGTCCGAGCGCAGCAGCAGCGCCGGGCTGTTGATGCCGCCGCCGGCCAGCACGTAATGCCGCGCCTGGACGGTGATGCGTTTACCGGTCGGCTCGACGCAGCGCTCGTCCATGGCCACGCACTGCAAACCGGTGACCTTGTCGCCGCTGATCAGCAGTTTTTCCGCTCGCGCCAGATAGAGCAACTCGCCGCCCTTTTCCAGAGTCGCCGGAATAGTCGTGACCAGCATCGATTGCTTGGCATTGGCCGGGCAGCCCATGCCGCAATAACCGAGATTCCAGCAGCCGCGCACATTGCGCGGGATCACATGCCAGCTGTAGCCGAGCTGTTCGCAGCCTTTGCGGATTACATCGTTATTGGCGTTCGGCGGCACCAACCATGGCGCAACACCGAGGCGTTGCTCCATTTTTTCGAACCACGGTGCCATTTCGGCCGGGCTGTGGCCTTTGACGTTGTGTTCCCTGGCCCAGTGTTCGAGGGTCGGATCGGGTGTGCGAAAGCTCGAAGTCCAGTTGATCAGCGTCGTGCCGCCGACCGCACGGCCTTGCAGAATGGTGATCGCACCGTCCTTGCTCATACGCCCGATGCCTTCCTGATAAAGGCTGCTGTAGGCCTGGGCCTCAAGCAGTTTGAAGTCGGAGCTGGTTTTCAGCGGGCCTTCTTCGATCAGCAGGACTTTGTAACCGGCCGCGCTGAGGATTTCCGCAGTGGTACCGCCGCCAGCGCCGCTGCCGATGATCGCTACGTCGGCTTCAAGGGTCAGGTCGTCGGTCAGTTGCGAACCGTTGTAGGTTTTCCAGCCGCGGGCGAGGCCTTCGCGGAAAGGATCGGGTACGGGCATCGGTCGGGCTCTCTTTTATTATTTTTGGATGCAAGGTGTGGCGACTGGCCCCTTCGCGAGCAGGCTCGCTCCCACATTTGAAGTGCATTCCTTATGTGGGAGCGAGCCTGCTCGCGAAGGGAGCGGCGCGATTCTCAAACCGTGGGCGGGCCGGGATATCCGCAGTGCCCCCAGGATTCCGGGCGGGTGTACCACGCCATCATCACCATCTGTTGCAGCGAGCTATGGCCCATGCGCAACAGGCTCAACGAGCTGTTTTCCCAGCGCTCGAGGAAATGCCGCATGGCCGCAGGGCTGGCGTTTTCCCAACTGCCCCAGATGCCGGTGAGCGGCCCGCGCGTGACCGCCATGCCCAGCACGTCGAACAGTTGTCGGGTGAGCTTGAGCATTTCCGGCGACAGGTGATCGAGGCTGTAGTCCAGCGACTTGAGCGTGCCATCGACCGCAGTCGGCAGCTTCTCGGCCGCGACGGCGCCGTCGAGCATCACCGGAATCAGCGCGCGCAGAAACAGCAGATCGCCGTCGCGCAGTGAGATAAAACCGTTGGCCGCGATGCTCGCCGAGCAGCCACTGAGGCTGGCGCCGAGACCGGCGGTGGCGAGGAACGCTGTGGCGCCGAGGCTGAATTTAAGCAGGCCACGGCGCGACAGCGCGGGTGTTTCAGTCAGGCTTGGGTGCATTGTTTTTATTACCCGGCGGTGACCAGCGTTTAGCGAATGAACAGCTTCTGAATCAGCTTCTGCACGGTTTTGCCGTAGGGCGGGTAGATCAGCCTGGCGGCGTTGAAACGCTGTTTGATCAGCACGCCTTTGGCTTTGCTGAACGTCAGGAAACCTTCGTGACCGTGGTAATGACCCATGCCGGACGCACCGATGCCGCCGAACGGCATGTCGTCCTGCGCGACATGCAGCAGCGTGTCGTTGAGGCACACGCCGCCGGAATGGGTTTCATGCAGCACGCGCTGCTGTTCGCGTTTGTCGTAGCCAAAGTAGTAAAGAGCCAGAGGACGTGGGCGCTGATTGATGTAAGCAAATGCCTGCTGCAAATCCCGATACGGCACGATTGGCAGCAGTGGGCCGAAGATTTCGTCCTGCATCACGGTCATCTCATCGCTGACATTCAGCAGCACGCTGTGCGGCATGCGTCGGCCCTGGCCCTGTTCGAACAGCGGAATCAGCAGTGCACCCTTGCTGGTCGCATCGCTGACGTAGCTGTTGAGACGTGCCAACTGACGGTCGTTGATGATCGCCGTGTAGTCCGGATTGTCGGCCAGCGTCGGGTAAAAACCTTGCACGGCCTGGCGGTAGGCTTCGACGAAAGCGCCGACGCGATCTTCCGGCACCAGCACGTAATCCGGGGCGACGCAGGTCTGCCCGGCGTTCAGGGTCTTGCCGAAGGCGATGCGCTCGGCGGCGTCCTTGAGCGGCACATCCTGCGAGACGATGGCAGGGGATTTGCCGCCCAGTTCGAGGGTCACCGGGGTGAGGTTTTCCGCCGCGGCGCGCATCACATGTTTGCCGATGCTGGTGGCGCCGGTGAACAGCAAGTGATCGAAGCGCAGGCGGGAAAACGCCACGCCGATATCGGCCTCGCCGAGCACCACGCAGACCAGGTCTTCGGGGAAAATTCGCGCCAGCAGTTCCTTGAGCAGCAGCCCGGTGGACGGGGTCGACTCGCTGAGTTTGAGCATCACCCGATTGCCCGCCGCCAGCGCGCCGACCAGCGGGCCGACGGCCAGATACAACGGGTAATTCCACGGCACGATCACGCCGACCACGCCCAGCGGCTGATAGACCACTTTTGCCGAAGCCGGCTGAAACGCCACGCCGACCTTGCGCCGCGAGGCTTTCATCCAGCCTTTGAGATGACGGCTGGCGTAATGAATGCCGTGCAGGCTCGGCATCAGTTCGGCGAGCAGGGTTTCATCGGCGCTGCGATGACTGAAATCCGCGCTGATGGCGGCGATCAAGGCCTGCCGTTCGCTGCTGAGCAGATCCGCCAGTGCCTTGAGCCATTGCTGGCGCTGCGCCGCAGGCGGCATCGGATTGGCGGCGTAGGCGGAACGTTGCGCCTCGAACAACCGATCCAGCTCGGCCAGCGCGGGCTGCAGCGTTTGCAGATAGGCAATATCGGCAGTCATGGTCTGCTCCGGATTTTATTGTAGTGACGAGCTTTTTAGAGTCTATGCTCTAGAAAGTCAAATGACTTCCATGCACCGCAGTGTTTTATCCATTTCCGGTTAGGTCGTAAGATGCCTCCACACGCACTCTGAATTAAAGCTCAAGCCATGGCCCCACGAATAAAAACCAGCGAGCGTATCGTGCTCAACAGCCTCGAACTGTTCAATCAGCAGGGCGAGCGCAGTATCAGCACCAACCACATTGCCGCCCACATGGAGATTTCTCCGGGCAACCTGTACTACCACTTCCCCAACAAGCAGGCGATCATCGCCGTGCTGTTCAGTGAGTACGAAAGCCTGGTCGACAGCTTCCTGCGCCCGCCGCAGGGGCGGGCAGCGACGGTCGAAGACAAGCGTTTCTATCTCAAGGAACTGCTCTCGGCGATGTGGCGCTACCGTTTTCTGCACCGCGACCTCGAACACCTGCTCGACAGCGATCCGGAGCTGGCCGCGCGTTACCGGCGCTTTTCCCAGCGCTGCGTGATTCAAGGCGCAGCGATCTACGAAGGTTTCGTCGCCGCCGGCATTCTCGACATGGACCGCGTGCAGATCGAATCGCTGACGCTCAACGCCTGGATCATCCTGACCTCGTGGGTACGGTTCCTGTGCACCACCCGGGAAAACTCCAATCACCTCAGTGAACAAGCCATCAAGCGTGGCGTGTACCAGGTGCTGGTGCTGGAGGCCGGGTTTGTCACCGAGCAGGCGCGCGACGAGGTCAATGCGCTGTTCGAAGAGTTCTACGTGCCGCTGGCCCAAGCCCTCGAAGACGTCAAATAAGCCTTTTGTGTTGATACCCAGGAGCCCGTTATGCCGATTGCGCAACTGATCAGCCCCGTCGCACTGGACGCCCGCAAGGCGCAGCCGGGGCTGGTGATCCTCGATTGTCGTTTCGCCCTCGAAGACCCGGACTACGGTCAGCGCAGCTACGCCGAAGGGCACATCGCCGGGGCAAGCTTCGCCGATCTCGAACGGGACCTGAGCGGCAAAGTCATCAAGGGCGTGAGCGGCCGTCATCCGCTGCCCGAGCCGGCGGCGCTGATCGAGCGCCTGCAAGGGTGGGGCATCAGCAATGACAGCGATGTGGTCCTCTACGACGACGGCCCGGGTGCCTACGCGGCACGGGCGTGGTGGTTGCTGGCGTGGCTGGGCAAGCGCGACGGCGTGTTCATTCTCGACGGCGGGCTCAAGGCCTGGCATGCGGCGGGGCTGCCGCTGAGTCTGGATCCGCCGACCATCGCCCGCGGCCATTTCAGTGGACAGCCAGACATGAGCCTGCTGTTTAGCGCCGAGCAATTGCAGCAGCGCCTGGGTCAACCGTCATTGACCTTGATCGATGCCCGCGCGCTGCCGCGCTTCAAAGGCGAAGTGGAACCGATTGATCCGGTCGCCGGGCACATTCCCGGTGCGCAGTGCGCGGCGTTCACCGACAACCTCGGCAGCGACGGGCGCTTTCTGCCGGCTGATCAGCTCAAGCAGCGTTTTGCGGCGAAACTGGGCGATCGCTCGCCGTCGGAGTTGGTTGCCTACTGCGGCTCGGGGGTGACGGCGTGTCATAACCTGTTCGCCCTGTGCCTGGCCGGTTATCCGCTGGGTGCTCTGTATGCCGGGTCGTGGAGCGAGTGGATCAACGAACCCTCGCGAGGCATTGCCACGGGCGAATAAACAACGCGTACCCCTGTAGGAGTGAGCCTGCTCGCGATGGCGGTGTGTCAGTTAAAGATTAAGTGACTGACAGGACGCCATCGCGAGCAGGCTCACTCCTACAGGGGCTGTGTGCGCAACCACTGCGGAATCCGTCGCTCCAGGTAGTAACCCGGCATGCGAACCGAGCCATCGACAAAACCGACATGCCCGCCGCGCGGCTGCAGCTCGAAGTGCGTGCAAGCCGACAGCTCATCGGCCTGCGGCAGACTGTGCGGGAATACGAACGGATCGTCCGCCGCCTGGATGATCAGGGTCGGCGTGCGAATCTCGCCGAGAAAATAGCGACTCGAGGCGCGGCGATAGTAATCCTCGGCGTCGTCGAAACCATGCAGTGGTGCGGTCACGCGGCCGTCGAAATCCCAAAACGTGCGCATGTTTTCCAGCGAACCGAGCGCCGCCAGTTTCGCCAGACCATCCTCGCGACCGTCATGCTGAAACTGCCGCTGCTTGTTCTTGATGTAAGCGACCATCTCGCGCATGAAGTGCGCCTGATAAACCTTGGAGAAACCCTGGCCGATACGGTCGGCGCACTGATCGAGGCGGAATGGCACCGAGACCGCCACCGCGCCCTGCAGGCCACTGGCGCTGCCGCTCTCGCCCAGATGCTTGAGCAGAACGTTGCCACCGAGCGAGTAGCCGACAGCAAACAACGGCGCCAGCGGGCGTTTCGCATGCAAGTGTTTGATGGTCTCGGCCAGATCTTCGCTGGCGCCGGAATGGTAGCTGCGCGGCAGCAGGTTCGGTTCGCCCGAACAGCCACGCCAGTTCAGCGCAACGCTGGCCCAGCCCTGATCAGCCAGGGCCTTTTGGATGCCGGCCACGTAAGGCGAGTTGGAAGAGCCGGTCAGCCCGTGCAACACCAGTACCAATGGCGCCTCGGCGCTGTGCGGGCCGTGCCAGTCGAGGTCAAGAAAATCGCCGTCTTCCAGCCATAGGCGCTCACGCTCGCGCTCGATGTGCACGGTTTTGCGCCACAGCGGGCCCCACAAAGTCTGCAAGTGCGGATTTCCGAGGCCGAAGGCGGGGACGAAGCGTTCAGACGAAGGGGGCACGATGGTTCTCGATGTGCGTAGGACAAGGGAGCAGGCTCCCTTGTCACAGGTTGTCGCTCGCTACAGGTCAGGCGTCGATGTGCGTCGAACGCTGCCACAGCGCGTAGTAGACCCGACCGGATTTTTGTTCGCGGTGCAGGCGCCAATTGCCCGGCAGGCCGAGGGTCGACGGCGCGGTTTCGCTTTCAGTGTAGATCCACGAATCGGCCGCCAGCCACTGCCGCTCTTCCAGCAGCGTGCACACCGCCGGCAGCAGGTTCTGGTTGAACGGCGGATCGAGGAATACCAGATCGAACGGCGTAGCGGTCTGGGTTTCCAGATAGCGCAAGGCGTCGGCGGTCTGCACCTGGCCGTTGGTGCAGCGCAGAGTGCCGAGGTGTTCCTTAAGGCTGGACACGGCGATGTTGCTCGCGTCCAGTGCCTGGCCCATCGCCGCGCCACGGGACAGCGCTTCGAGAAACAGCGCGCCGCTGCCGGCGAACGGGTCGAGCACCTTGGCCCCTTCAACGTACGGCGCCAGCCAGTTGAACAGGGTTTCGCGCACACGGTCCGGCGTCGGGCGCAGGCCCGGCGCGTCGGGGAAGCTCAGCTTGCGGCTGCGCCATTGGCCGCCAATGATGCGCAACTGGTTCACACCGTTGTGGACGTTGTGCGCAGGTTTCTTGGGGGAACGAGTTGCCATTAATGCTCCGGAACCCCGAGCGGTTGCTCGGCAGGTTTATCAGATGGGGCCGGTAACGGCTTTTGCGGCACGGTCGGGCCAGCGGTGACGATGACCATTTTGTCCGTGCTCAGGTGTTTGTTCAGCGCGTCGCGCACTTCTTCGACGGTCAGTCTCTGCGACTGACGCATGAAATCGTCGAGATAGCTCAGCGGCAGATTATAGAAGCCCATCGCCCCGAGCTGGCCGACGATATCGGCATTGCTCGCAGTGGACAGTGGGAAGCTGCCGGCCAGTTCGCGTTTGGCGTCGTCGAGCTCTTTTTGCGTTGGCCCGGTTTTCAGGTAATCGGCAAGTACGTCCTGCACCAGCTTCAGGGTGCCTTCGCTCATTTCCGCGCGGGTCTGCAGGTTGATCATGAACGGGCCGCGGGCCTGCATCGGGCTGAATGCCGAGTACACGCCGTAGGTCAGGCCACGTTTCTCGCGCACTTCACTCATCAGGCGCGTGCCGAAACCGCCACCACCAAGGATCTGGTTGCCCATCGACAGCGCAGCGTAATCCGGGTCGTCGCGGTCGATGCCCAGTTGCGCGAGCATCAGGTTGGTTTGCTTCGACGGGAACTCGATGTGATTGACGCTGGCTTTCGGCTCCTGTGGTGCTGCGATTTTCGCCAGCGCCGGGCCTTTTGGCAGTGCGCCGGACACTTGATTGGCAATCGCCTCGGCTTCGGCGCGCGACAAGTCACCGACCAGCGCAATCACCGCGTTACCGGCGGCGTAAGCCTTGGCGTGGAAATCACGCAGCTGCGCCAGGGTGATCTTCGGCACGCTTTGCGCGTTGCCGTCGCTTGAATGCGCGTACGGGTGATCGCCGTACAAGCGTTTCATCAGCTCGAGGCTGGCGAGTTTGCCGGGGTTCTGTTTCTGGTATTCGAAACCGGCCAGCATCTGGTTCTTGATGCGCGCGAAGGAGTCGGCGGGGAAGGTCGGTTTGCCAACCACTTCGGCAAACAGCTTCAGCGCCGGTTCACGTTTGTCGGCCGCGCTCAGACTGCGCAACGAAGCGAGCGCCATGTCCTTGAACGCGCCGTTGCCGAAATCCGCACCGAGACCTTCAAAACCCTGCGCGATGGCGCCGACATCTTTGCCGGCCACACCTTCGTTGAGCATCGCGTTGGCCAACACCGCCAGCCCCGCTGCGTTGCCGTCCTGACTGCTGCCGGCGGCGAAGATCAGACGCATGTCGAACATCGGCAACTCGTGGGCTTCGACGAACAGCACCTTGGCGCCTTCGGCGGTGCTCCAGGTCTGTACGTCAAGCTTGCGGCTGGCCGGTGCCTTGCCGTCGAGTTCGGCCAGCGATTGCAGTTTCTGCGTGGACTTGGCGTTATCCAGCGCTTCGCTGGCATGGCTGTCAGCGCTTGGCGACAGATAAACCGCCGCCGAGCCGATCACCGCGACAGCGATCAGGCCAAGCAGCATCAGGCGTGGGGCTTTGCGCTCACTCATGAGTCGTCTCCAAAGGCAGGACGTGGGCGACGCTGAGACGTTCGCGGGTGAAATACTTTTTCGCGGCGTTCTGGATATCTTGCGGGGTCACGCTTTCCAGGTCGGCCAGCTCGGTGTCCATCAGCTTCCACGACAGACCGACTGTTTCCAGTTGGCCGATGGCGGTGGCCTGGCTGGTGATCGAATCACGCTCGAAGACCAGACCGGCAATCACCTGCGCACGCACGCGCTCCAGCTCTGCGGCCGACGGCGCGGTGGTTTTCAGTTGCTCCAGCAGTTTCCACAACCCGGCCTCCGCCTGAGCGATGGTCTTTTTCTTTTGCGTGTTCGGAGTGGCGGACAGGGTGAACAGGCTGTCGCCACGGGTATAGGCGTCATAGTCCGAGGAGCCGCCGGACACCAGTTCTTCACCACGTTCGAGCTGTGTCGGAATACGACCGCTGTAGCCACCATCGAGCAGTGCCGAGATCAGGCGCAGGGCGTTGACCGAGCGCTTGTCTTCAGCGGTGGCGATGCTGGGTACGTTGAAGCCGAGCATCAGGCTCGGCAGCTGGGTTTGCACGCGCAGGGTGATCTGGCGCTCGCCCGGTTCAGCCAGTTCCAGCGGCTTTTTCGCCGGGGGCACGTCGCGCTTGGCGATCGGGCCGAAATAGCGCTGGGCGAGGTTTTTCACCTCGTCCGGGGTGACGTCGCCGACCACCACCAGCGTGGCATTGTTCGGCACGTACCAGGACTGATACCAGTGGCGCAGCTCTTCGACCTTCATGCGGTCGAGGTCAGCCATCCAGCCGATGGTCGGCGTGTGATAGCCGCTCGCCGGGTAGGCCATCGCCTTGTAACGCTCGTAAGCCTTGGACATCGGCTTGTCATCGGTGCGCAGCCGACGCTCCTCCTTGATGACTTCGATTTCCTTGGCGAATTCGTCGGCCGGCAGGCGCAGGTTGGCCATGCGGTCGGCTTCCAACTCGAAGGCCACGCCCAGACGATCACGGGCCAGCACCTGGTAGTACGCAGTGAAGTCGTCACTGGTGAAGGCATTCTCTTCGGCGCCCAGATCCCGCAGGATCAGCGAGGCTTCGCCGGGGCCGACTTTCTCGCTGCCCTTGAACATCATGTGCTCGAGGGCGTGAGACAGACCGGTCTGGCCCGGGGTTTCGTAGCTGGAGCCGACCTTGTACCAGATCTGCGAAACCACCACCGGCGCGCGATGGTCTTCGCGCACAACGACCTTGAGGCCGTTGTCGAGGATGAATTCGTGGGTCGGTTGCGGGTCGGCCGCCAGGGCCGAAAGGGGCAGGCAGACTGTGCAAAGCAGCAGGCCTGCAGCGCGGCGGGCTAGAGCATTCATTCGTTTTTTAACCTGTTGGGCTGCCTGCCTGGTCTTAGCCTAGGCGGGCGAGGAGGTGCTAGGATACTGATCCGTTTTACCGGCGACCACGTCTATCAGGCTTCGAACGCTGATTGGGCTGTATGGGTTCATGGCAGAAGGCTGCGTTTTATAGACCAGAGTGCGCTTTTTCGCCGATTTTTACCGGTTTAACCCTTCGTTAAAACGATCCTTGAGGTGCCTTTGGCGCCTCGACAAAATGTTGCGCGTGAACAAGCTGGGTGAAACACAGTCTGTTCTGCATCGAATATTTATTTGCCGGGGCGCCTTGTTGGCGCGTCGCTACCGTGAGATAGCCGTCCTCCATGTTTGGTTCCAACGACGACAAGAAGAGCCCAGCTGCGGCTGGCGAGAAGAAAAGCCTGTTCGGATGGCTGCGGAAAAAACCGCAGGAACCCGTCGTCGAACAGCCGCCCGCGATTCCTGAGCCTGCAGCGCCAGTTATAGAAGAAGAGCCGGCGCCGATTGTGCTGCCGATCACTGAACCCGTGCTGCAACCGGAGGCTGAAGCCGAACCTGAAGCGCCGGCCGCTGCCGAACTGCCGCTGACGCCGACCGCCGAGCCGTGGCTGACCTTGCCGGTGGCAGAAGAACCGGTGGCCTTCGTTGAAGAGGCAGCGCCGCATGTGACGCCGGCGATTCCGGAAGTGGCGGGGGCGCCTGCTGTCGAGCCCGAGCCGGTGGTGGAAGCGGTCATCGAGCCGGCGCCGGTTGTTCCTGCGCCAGTGGCTCCGGTCGTGCAAGCGCCCGAGCCAGCACCTGCACCTGCTCCTGCTCCAGTGCCTGCGCCGGTTGTCGCTGCGCCAGTCGTGCCGGATGAAGCGCCTGCCGAACCCCCTGTAGAAGCCCCGCGCACCGAAGAAACCAAAGCCGGTTTCTTCGCCCGCCTCAAGCAAGGCCTGTCCAAGACCAGCGCGAGCATCGGCGAGGGCATGGCCAGCCTGTTCCTCGGCCGCAAAACCATCGATGACGATTTGCTCGACGACCTCGAAACCCGTCTGCTTACCGCCGACGTCGGTGTCGAAGCCACCACGCAGATCATCCAGCGCCTGACCCAGAAGGTTGCGCGCAAAGAGCTGGCCGACGCCGATGCGCTGTACAAGTCGCTGCAGGCCGAACTGGCCGCCATGCTCAAGCCGGTCGAACAACCGCTGAAGATCGCCTCGCAGAACAAGCCGTTCGTGATTCTGGTGGTCGGCGTCAACGGCGCCGGCAAAACCACCACCATCGGCAAACTGGCGAAGAAGCTGCAACTGGAAGGCAAGAAAGTCATGCTGGCCGCCGGTGACACCTTCCGTGCCGCGGCAGTCGAGCAATTGCAGGTCTGGGGCGAGCGCAACAAGATCCCGGTCATCGCCCAGCACACCGGTGCCGATTCGGCTTCGGTGATCTTCGACGCCGTGCAGGCCGCCAAGGCCCGTGGCATCGACGTGTTGATCGCTGACACCGCCGGTCGTCTGCACACCAAAGACAACCTGATGGAAGAGCTGAAAAAGGTCCGCCGGGTCATTGGCAAGCTCGACGCCGATGCGCCGCACGAAGTGCTGCTGGTGCTCGACGCTGGCACCGGGCAGAACGCGATCAACCAGGCCAAGCAATTCAACCAGACCGTCGAACTGACCGGCCTGGCCCTGACCAAACTCGATGGCACAGCCAAGGGTGGGGTCATCTTCGCCCTGGCCAAGCAGTTCGGTCTGCCGATCCGCTACATCGGCGTCGGCGAAGGCATTGATGACTTGCGTACTTTTGAAGCCGAACCCTTTGTCCAGGCATTGTTTGCCGAGCGGGAGCGTTCATGATTCGTTTCGAACAGGTCGGTAAACGCTACCCGAACGGTCACGTCGGCTTGCATGAGCTGAGCTTTCGAGTGCGTCGTGGCGAGTTCTTGTTTGTCACCGGCCACTCTGGTGCCGGTAAATCCACGCTGTTGCGCCTGTTGCTGGCGATGGAGCGGCCGACCAGTGGCAAACTGCTGCTCGCCGGGCAGGACCTGAGCACCATCAGCAACGCGCAGATTCCGTTTCTGCGCCGGCAGATCGGCGTGGTGTTCCAGAATCACCAGTTGCTGTTTGATCGTACGGTGTTCAACAACGTCGCCTTGCCGTTGCAGATCCTCGGCCTGTCCAAGGCCGAAATCGCCAAGCGCGTCGATTCGGCGCTGGAGCGCGTAGCGCTGTCGGATAAAACCGATCTGTACCCGGGCGACCTGTCCACCGGTCAACAACAGCGCGTCGGCATCGCCCGCGCCATCGTCCATCGCCCGGCCTTGCTGCTGGCGGACGAACCGACCGGTAACCTCGACCCGCGTCTGGCGGCGGAAATCATGGGTGTGTTTGAAGACATCAACCGTCTGGGCACCAGCGTGCTGATTGCCAGTCATGACCTGGCACTGATCGCACGCATGCGTCACCGCATGCTCACACTGCAACGCGGCCGCTTGATCGGCGACGGGGAGGCCGGAATATGAGTGCGACACGCAGCCCGAAGGTTTCCGAACGTGTGGCGCCGAAAGCCGCCGATCCGCAGCCGCCGAAAAAGAAAAAACACGACGATGATGACGGCCCGGACTTCGCCACGCTGTTCCGCGCCTGGATTGAAAGTCATCGTGCCAGCCTGCTCGACAGCCTGCGCCGCCTCGGCAAACAGCCGATCGGCAGCTTTTTCACCTGCATGGTGATGGCCGTGGCGTTGAGCTTGCCGATGGGCTTGTCGCTGCTGCTGAACAATGTCGAACGTCTCGGCGGTTCGTGGCAGCGCGCGGCGCAGATCTCTTTGTACCTGCAACTCGATGCGACGCCAGAGCAGGGCGAGTCGTTGCGCGAGCAGATCAAAGGCATGCCCGGCGTCGCTGATGCTGAATATGTCGGCCGCGATCAGGCGCTCGAGGAATTCCAGCAGCAGTCCGGCCTCGGCGAAGCCCTGCGCGAACTGCCCGAGAACCCTTTGCCCGGTGTGGTGCTGGTGACACCGAACGAAGTCGACAAGCCGACACTCGAAGCATTAAGACAAAAACTTTCCGAGTTGCCCAAGGTACAACAGGCGCAACTTGATCTAGTCTGGGTCGAGCGTCTGGCCGCCATCCTCAAGCTGGGCGATCGGTTTGTCTTCGGTCTGACGGTGCTGCTGGTTTCTGCATTACTTTTGGTGATAGGCAATACCATTCGTCTTCATATTGAAAACCGCCGCACCGAGATAGAAGTGATTAAACTCGTCGGCGGCACTGACAGTTATGTAAGGCGTCCCTTCCTTTATATGGGCGCGTTGTATGGCTTCGGTGCAGGGCTGTTGTCCTGGGGTGTATTGGCGTTCGGCCTGAACTGGCTGAACGATGCGGTGGTCGGACTGGCCGGCTTGTACGGCAGTGATTTCGCCCTGGCCGGTGTACCAGTGGCGGACGGTCTGTCGCTCTTGCTTGGCGCGGTGCTGTTGGGTTATATCGGTGCATGGATTGCAGTCGCACGTCATCTCAGGGAGCTGGCGCCGAAGTAGAATCTTTTTTGCGCGTGATTGACCTTGCGGTTTTTATGGGAACTTGTACCTGAGTTCCCGGTCAATTTTTCGCAGTGCCGAGAGGCACGAGTATGTAAGTGGGAGGTTTTTTCGCATGACCAATTCTTTGCAACCTGCGTACGCGTTGGTTCCGGGTGCGAACCTGGAAGCCTATGTGCACACCGTGAACAGCATTCCATTGCTGACGCCGGAGCAGGAGCGTGAACTGGCCGAGAGTCTCTACTATGAGCAGGATCTGGGGGCGGCTCGGCAGATGGTGCTCGCCCACCTGCGATTTGTCGTACACATTGCCCGTAGCTATTCCGGCTACGGTCTGGCTCAGGCTGACCTGATCCAGGAAGGTAACGTCGGCCTGATGAAGGCCGTGAAGCGCTTCAACCCGGAAATGGGCGTGCGCCTGGTGTCGTTCGCCGTGCACTGGATCAAGGCGGAAATTCACGAGTTCATCCTGCGCAACTGGCGCATTGTGAAAGTCGCGACCACCAAGGCCCAGCGCAAGCTGTTCTTCAACCTGCGCAGCCAGAAGAAGCGTCTGGCGTGGCTGAACAACGAGGAAGTCCACCGTGTGGCGGAAAGCCTCGGTGTCGAACCGCGCGAAGTGCGCGAGATGGAAAGTCGCCTGACCGGCCATGACATGGCCTTCGACCCGGCCGCGGAAGCGGACGACGACAGCGCTTTCCAGTCGCCGGCCAATTACCTGGAAGACCACCGGTACGACCCGGCGCGTCAGCTGGAAGATGCCGACTGGAGCGACAACTCCAACAGCAACCTGCACGAAGCGCTGGAAGTGCTGGACGAACGCAGCCGCGACATCCTCTACCAGCGCTGGCTGGCCGAAGAAAAAGCCACGCTGCACGACCTGGCGCAGAAGTACAACGTGTCGGCCGAGCGGATTCGTCAGCTTGAGAAAAGCGCGATGAACAAGCTCAAATTGTCGATCGCCGCTTAACCGGCGCCCCCGGCAAACAAAAACGCCCCGATCAGCGATGATCGGGGCGTTTTTTTATGCTCGTATTTCAGGGCGGCATCAATCCTTGTGGGAGCTGGCTTGCCAGCGATGGCGTCCTTTCAGTCATGTAGATGTTGGCTGAACTACTGCTATCGCGGGCAAGCCCGCTCCCACAGGGGTTTTCAGTGTCTACAAGAACAGTGACTGGCTATCGGGACCACGGCGCCCGCCGCGAATCATTGAGGCCCAACAAATAACTATCGCCACCCAACTGACTCATCTGCTGCCGAATCCACCCGGCCCGGCGCGATACATAACCGGTTGGCCGGCTTGCGCTCCATACCCGCGGATTAGGCAACACCGCCGCCAGATAACTCGCCTGCTGTCGCGACAGCGACTTCGCACTCACGCCAAAGTGATGACGAGCCGCCGCTTCGGCGCCAAACACGCCGTCATCCCATTCGACGCTGTTCAGGTACACCTCGAGAATCCGCTGCTTGGGCCAGAACACCTCGATCAGCGCGGTAAACCAGGCCTCGAGCCCCTTGCGCAGATAACTGCGTCCGGCCCAGAGGAACAGGTTTTTCGACACTTGCTGGCTCAGGGTACTGGCGCCGCGAATCGAACCGCCCAGTTCGTTGTGGGCGAGGGCGGCCTGGATCGCGCGCAGATCAAAGCCCCAGTGCTCGGGGAATTTCTGGTCTTCGCCGGCAATCACCGCCACTTTCAGATCGTCGGAGATCTCGTCCCACGGCTTCCAGGTGCGCTGCAGGTCGATCGGCTCGCCGTCGATCCACGATTCGATCTTGCGCTCGACCATCAGCGCGGTGCCCGGTGGCGGCACGAAGCGAAACAGCAGCACCAACAGAATGCTGCCACCGGCGAACCAGAGCAGAGCCTTCACAAGACGACGGAATATGGAACGCAGCATAGAGATGGCTTGGCCGAACCGGTGGAGCGGGCCATTATACAGACCCTGCCGATTGCGTCTGACTGGAGTTCCCAATGCTGCGTGGCTTTTTGATGCTGGCCGCTTTTTTCGGTTTCACAGGGGTCGCGTTGGGCGCGTTCGCCGCCCACGGCCTGAAAAATCGCCTGACCCCGGAATACCTGACGATTTTCCACACCGGCGTCACCTATCAACTGGTGCACACCCTCGCGCTGTTCGGGGTCGCGCTTCTGGCCACGCAGATTCCGGGGCGGCTGATCACTTGGGCCGGCGTGTCCTTTGCCGTCGGCATTCTGTTGTTCTCCGGCAGCCTGTACGTGTTGACCATGACGGGTATCAGCAAGCTCGGCATCATCACCCCATTCGGCGGCCTCTCGTTTCTGATCGGTTGGGTTTGCCTCGGCCTCGCCGCCTGGCGTTTGCAGCCAACCGCTTGACGCTTGGTACTGACCTTTAGGTCATGATCGGGCTAGAATGCCAGCCCCTAAAAATGATGGCGGCGTTGTGCATGCGCATTCAATTGAACGGCGAACCCCTTGAATTGCCCGACGGCGAGACCGTTGCGGCGCTGATTACCCGCCTGGAACTGACCGGACGCCGGGTAGCAGTCGAACTCAATCTGGATATCGTCCCGCGCAGCCAGCATGCCGACACCACGCTGAACGACGGCGATAACGTCGAAGTAGTACACGCCATCGGCGGCGGCTGATCCAAACACTGTGAAAACTGCTGCGCTCGTAAATACTGCGTTAAAAACAGGCTCGGAATGCTCATTTACAACCAGTAGACTCCGCTTCCTCGCCTGTTTTTGCCTTGTCTTTACTTCGCTCGCGACGTTTTCACAGCGTTTGGTTATTGAAGCATTCTGCAAGACCCTCACTCCTAAAGAGGATTCCTTATGAGCATCGTTCGTAGCGACAAGCCTTTTGTGCTGGCCGGTCGTACCTACCAGTCGCGTTTGCTGGTCGGTACCGGCAAGTACCGTGACATGCAAGAAACCCGTCAGGCCATCGAAGCCTCGGGTGCCGAGATCGTCACCTTCGCCGTGCGCCGTACCAACCTCGGTCAGATCGAAGGCGAGCCGAACCTGCTCGACGTGCTGTCGCCGGAGCGCTACACGTTCCTGCCGAACACCGCCGGTTGCTACGACGCCGTCGAAGCCGTGCGCACCTGCCGCCTGGCCCGTGAGCTGCTCGACGGCCACAACCTGGTGAAGCTGGAAGTGCTGGCTGACCAGAAAACCCTGTTCCCCAACGTGATCGAAACCCTCAAGGCCGCGGAAACGCTGGTCAAGGAAGGCTTCGACGTGATGGTCTACACCAGCGATGACCCGATCATCGCCCGGCAACTGGCGGAAATCGGCTGCATCGCCGTAATGCCGCTGGCCGGCCTGATCGGTTCCGGTCTGGGCATCTGCAATCCGTACAACCTGCAGATCATCCTCGAAGAAGCGAAAATCCCTGTGCTGGTCGATGCCGGTGTCGGCACTGCGTCCGACGCAACCATCGCCATGGAGCTGGGTTGCGATGCGGTGTTGATGAACTCGGCCATTGCCCACGCCCAGCAGCCAGTGATGATGGCGCAAGCCATGCAACACGCCATCGTCGCGGGTCGTCTGGCCTACCTCGCCGGCCGTATGCCGAAAAAACTCTATGCCAGCGCCTCTTCGCCGCTGGATGGTCTGATCAAGTAAGAGCCATTGATGACTGAATCGAACGACACGCCTGTCCAGCCGGACGAAGGCGACGAGCGCCAACACCGCCGCATCAAGAGTTTCGTGATGCGTGCCGGGCGCATGACCGAAGGCCAGCAGCGCGGTCTGGACCAGGGCGCGCCGCTGTACGTGCTGCCGTTGGCTGATGCGCCGGTCGATTACGACCAGGTCTTCGGCCGCTCGGCACCGCGCTCGCTGGAAATCGGTTTCGGCATGGGCCACTCGCTGCTGGAAATGGCGGCGGCTGCGCCGGAGCAGGATTTCATCGGCGTTGAAGTGCACCGTCCGGGTGTCGGCGCGCTGCTCAACGGCGTACTGACGCAGGGTCTGACCAACCTGCGAGTCTACGACTGCGACGCGATCGAAGTGCTCAACCGTTGCATCGCCGACAACAGCCTTGACCGGCTGATGCTGTTTTTCCCGGACCCGTGGCACAAGAGTCGTCACCACAAGCGCCGTATCGTTCAGGCGTCCTTCGCTGAACTGGTGCGCAGCAAGTTGAAGGTCGGCGGCATTCTGCACATGGCCACCGACTGGGAACCGTACGCCGAGTACATGCTGGAAGTGATGAGCGTCGCCCCGGGCTATCGCAACCTCGCCGAAGACGGCAAATGCGTACCGCGCCCGGCCGAACGCCCGATCACCAAATTCGAACGCCGCGGCGAACGACTTGGTCATGGCGTGTGGGATCTGAAGTTCGAAAAGATCGCCTGAGCCTCACGCAATCCCCAATGTAGGAGTGAGCCTGCTCGCGATAGCGGTGGATCAGTCAATATTTATGCCGACTGACATACCGCTATCGCGAGCAGGCTCACTCCTACAGTGTTTTTTGGTGTATTGAATTTAGCGGCGGTCGGCGACTACGCCGATCAATACGAGCACCACCAGCAACACTGGCGCCAGGCTGTAGTTGTTGAACTGGCTCAAGCCCTTGACTACCCACGGCGTGGCGTAGATCAGTGCGGCGCCGCTGCCGATCACGCACAGCAAGGCCATCAGCGGTACGCGCAGGGCGCCGGCGATGCTGCCCAGGCGTTGCTCGACCCAACCTTTGAAATCCGCACCGAACAGCACCAGCAGGCAACCGACCAGTGCCAGGGCGATTTCCGAGAGGTTGCTGCGGCTCCAGCGGGAGACGGTGGCGAGCAGGTCGAGTATCAAATCCATGGGTTTATCCTTAGGCCGCCGTTGGGCTCAGCTCAGAAATTGTTGCAGCAAGTCGTTGAGGAACAATTGTCCGCGCTCGGTGGCCGCCAGACGTGACGGTTCGACCTGCATCAGGCCGCTTTGTTCGGCCTCGCGCCGGCCTTCGGCAAGCGTGTCCAGCGACAGGCCGGTGCGCTCCGGGTAGAGGCGTGATTCGACGCCCGCGGTCAGGCGCAACGCGTTCATCAGGAAGTCGAACGGCAGCTCATCGTTGCTCAGGGTTTTTTCGCCGGCCTGGAAGTTTTTCGCCGGGTTGAGATAGTCCTTGGGCAGCCGTGTTTTCCAGGTGCGCACGATGCGCCCGTCGGGGTGGCTAAGCTTGCCGTGCGCACCCGCGCCGATGCCGATGAAGTCGCCGAAGCTCCAGTAATTGAGGTTATGCCGCGCCGGTTTGCCGGGCTGGGCATAGGCCGAGACTTCGTACTGCGCGTAACCGTGCTCGGCCAGCAGCGCTTGCCCGGCCTCTTGAATATCCCACAGCGTGTCGTCTTCCGGCAGCACTGGCGGTTGGTTCCAGAACACCGTGTTCGGCTCCAGCGTCAGCTGATACCAGGAAATGTGCGTCGGTTGCAGTTCGATGGCCTGGCGCAGATCGCTCAAGGCATCGTCCAGCGATTGATCGGGCAGGCCGTGCATCAGGTCGAGATTGAAGTTATCGAACCCGGCCTGGCGCGCCATACCTGCCGCACGCACCGCTTCGTCGCCATTGTGGATACGCCCGAGCGCCTTGAGTTTTTCCTGCTGGAAGCTCTGGATGCCGATCGACAACCGGTTGATGCCGAGCTTGCGGTAGGCGACGAATTTCTCTTGTTCGAAGGTGCCAGGATTCGCCTCAAGGGTGATTTCGATGTCGTCAGCAAACGAAATGCGCTGCTCGACGCCCTTCAACAAACGTCCAAGGGCTTCGGCACTGAACAGGCTGGGCGTCCCACCGCCGAAGAAAATCGAGGTCAGCTTACGGCCATACACCGCATGCAGATCCTGATCGAGATCGGCCAGCAGCGCATCGACGTATTCCTGCTCCGGCAGCACGGGGCTCGCGGTGTGCGAGTTGAAGTCGCAATACGGGCATTTGCGCACGCACCACGGAATATGGATGTACAGCGACAGGGGCGGCAGCGTTGGCAGCGGGGCCCGAGGCGAGGAGGCGGCGCCGCCGACAATCAGCGACGACGCAGAAGCGTCACGGGTCATTGCAAACCCAGACGCTGGCGCAGCAGCACCATGGCGCGGGCGCGGTGGCTGATTTGGTTCTTGGCCGCCGGGCTCAGCTCGGCGCTGGACACGTTACGTTCCGGCACCCAGAACAGCGGGTCATAACCAAAACCGTGTTCGCCGCTGGCCGCGGTCAGAATCCGCCCCTGCCAAAGGCCTTCACACAGAATCGGCAACGGATCGTCAGCGTGACGCACCAGCGCCAGCACGCAGACGAACTGCGCGCCGCGCTCGGCTTCCGGCACATTTTTCAAAGCGTCGAGCAGTTTGGCGTTGTTCGCCGCATCGCCCTTGCCATCGGCGTAACGTGCGGAATAAATGCCCGGCGCACCACCGAGGCAATCCACCGCCAGACCGGAATCGTCGGCCAGCGCCGGCAGCCCGGAAATGCGTGCAGCGTTGCGTGCCTTGAGAATCGCGTTTTCGACGAACGACAGGCCGGTCTCTTCCGGCTCGACCTTGCTCCACTCGCCGATCGAGCGCAGTTGCACCGAGTCGCCGAGCATCGCTTGAAGTTCTTTGAGTTTGCCGGCGTTGTGGCTGGCCAGTACGAGCTGCTTGATGTTCATCATTCGCCGGGAAAGAGTTCTTGGTTGAAATTGAGGGTGTTGATCTTGTCGCCGTTCTGCACCTTGATTTCGAAGGTGCGGGTTTCCTGCTGCGGCACCGGGTATTGGGCGATGTAGTAGATCGCGCCCTGTTCGGTAACCTGGCGGAAATTCAGCGGCACGCTGGCGCTGGTCAGGTCCTTGACCGTGCCGGTGACACTGGCGATCAGCGGTTTGCCGTCCTTGATCACCGAGACGTTGATCACGCCCTGGTGCTTGCTGCGGATCAGCTCGGCAGCCCTGGCGATGTCCGGTTGCAGGAACGTCGAGTTGAAGGTGTTGTAGTGCACCGTGACGTCGCCGAAGGTTTCCTGGCGCTCGCCTTTGATGACGTCCGCCGCCAGGGCGCTGGCGCTCAGGCAGGCAGTCAATAACAACAACGCTAGACGACTCATGTTCGTGCTCCTCGAATAAACCGGCTCAGACCGCGACCTTGTGGTCGGCCAACAGCGGGCTGCTGACCCGGTAGATACCGATTTCACCTAACAGATTAGGCCATAGCTTACTGGCCCACCCGTGGCGGTGCTGTTGATCCACGGCAAGCCGATCAATGACCTTGGCGTCACGTTCGCGGCACAGTGCTTCAAAGTCTTCAAACGTACAGAAGTGGATGTTCGGCGTGTTGTACCAGGTGTACGGCAGAAACTCGGACACCGGCATGCGGCCCTTGCTCGCCAGGTACCAGCGGCAGCGCCAGTGGCCGAAGTTCGGGAAAGTGATGATGCACTGACGGCCGACCCGCAGCATTTCGTCGAGGATCTTGTCCGGGTAGTGCACGGCTTGCAGGGCCTGGGTCATGACGACGATGTCGAAACTGTTGCTGGCGAAATTGCCCAGTCCCTTGTCCAGATCCTGCTCAATGACGTTGATGCCTTTGGCTACGCACTCGGCAATGTTCTCGGCGTCGTTTTCCAGGCCATAGCCGGTGACTTGCTTGTTGTCGCGCAGCCAGCTCAGCAGCTCGCCATTACCGCAACCCAGGTCGAGGACGCGGCTGCCGGCGGGGATCCATTCCTGGATGATTTCCAGATCAGCTCTCATGGCTTTCTCACAGCGTGATGCGGTTCATGTAATTGCCGAACGCCTGCAAATAACGCGGGATCGGAATCAGAAAGGCGTCGTGGCCCTGCGGTGCGTCGATTTCCAGATAACTGACGTCCTTGCGCGCAGCCATCAGCGCGTCGACCAGCTCGCGCGAGCGGGCCGGGGAGAAACGCCAGTCAGTGGTGAACGACATCACGCAGAATTTCGCCGTGGCGTTTTCGAAGGTTTTCGCCAGATCATCGTTGAAGTTCGCCGCCGGATCGAAGTAATCCAGCGCCTTGGTCATCAACAGATAAGTGTTGGCATCGAAGCGTCCGGAGAACTCTTCGCCCTGGTAGCGCAGGTAGCTTTCGACCTGGAACTCGACACTGTGGAAGTCGTAGTTGAGCTTTTCGCTCTTCAGGCCGCGGCCGAATTTTTCGCCCATCGAGTCGTCGGACAGGTAGGTGATGTGCCCGACCATGCGCGCCAGCATCAGCCCGCGTTTGGGGATCACGCCTTGTTCCTGGAATGAGCCACCGTGGAATTCCGGGTCGGTGAGAATCGCCTGCCGCGCCACTTCGTTGAACGCAATGTTCTGCGCCGACAGCTTCGGCGCCGAGGCGATGGCCAGGCAGTGACGCACGCGGTCCGGGTAAGTGATGGTCCACTGCAGCGCCTGCATGCCGCCGAGGCTGCCGCCGATCACCGCCGCCCACTGGGCGATGCCGAGCAGGTCGGCCAGGCGTGCCTGGCTGTGCACCCAGTCTTCCACGGTGAGCACCGGGAAGTCGGCGCCGAACGGCTTGCCGGTCTCCGGATTGACGCTGCTCGGGCCGGTGGAGCCGTTGCAGCCGCCGAGGTTGTTCAGGCTGACCACGAAGAACTTGTTGGTGTCGATCGGCTTGCCGGGACCGATGCAGCTGTCCCACCAACCGGGCTTGCGGTCGTCGACGCTGTGATAGCCGGCCGCGTGATGATGGCCGGACAGCGCGTGGCAGATCAGCACGGCGTTGCTCGCCTGCGCGTTCAGCGTGCCGTAGGTTTCGTAGATCAGGTCATAGGCGGCCAGCGAACGGCCACAGGCCAGCGCCAGCGGCTCGCTGAAGTGCGCGGTTTGCGGCGTGACCAGACCAACAGAATCGGGGGGAAAGGCAGTTGGCATCGACCCTGCTCTCGTTGAAATGAGGCGTAAGTCTAAAGACCGGGGGGAGTAGCGGCAAGCGGCCCTCACCCTAACCCTCCCGAAGCGTCGGACCGCCCGGAGGGAGAGGGGACTGACCGCGGTGATCTTCAGAGTGACGCTGGCCCGAGATATCGGGTCGACTCAGGTCTTGAAAACAACCCGATCGGCTCCCTCTCCCTCGGGAGAGGGCTGGGGTGAGGGGCGCAGGCGACGCCGACATCAAGACGACCGCCCATCCCCCGCCCTCACATCAGCAAACGCAGAATCTCCGGCATCATCGTCATCGCCGCCAGATTGTTGATCACCAGCATGTCGATCAGCTTCAGCGCAAGGAAGGCGAAGATCGGCGACAGGTCCAGACCGCCCAGGTTCGGCAGGAAACGGCGGAACGGTGCCAGCGCCGGCTCGCAGATCTGGTTGACCAGTTCAGCGCCCGGATTGTGACTGCCCGGTGCGACCCATGAGAGGATCACGCTGATGATCAGGGCGAAGAAGAAAATCTTCAGGAACAGCGCGGTGACGCCGATCAGCGACCAGATCAACAATTGCAGCGGGTTGCCAGTGGTGCCGTAGGTCAGCAGCAGGGTCAGTGCCATCAGCAGCAGCTGCACCAGGATCGCCAGCACCAGCGACGACATGTCGAGGCCGAACAGGCTCGGGATGATCCGGCGCAGCGGTTTGAGCAGCGGCTGGGTGGCTTTGACAATGAACTGGCACAGCGGATTGTAGAAATTCGCTCGTACCAGTTGCAGGACAAAGCGCAGCAGCACGATCAGCAGGTACAGGCTGCCGAGGGTTTGCAGCACGTAAACCGCTGCGGTGTTCAATCCGATCATGTAAGGCTCCTTTATTTGCCCAGTTGTTCGGCCATTTCGGCCGAGCGGTGCGCGGCGGCGCCGAGTGCGGTTTCAACCAGCGCTTCGAAGCCGCCAGCCTGGAATGATTTGATTGCAGCTTCCGTGGTGCCGTTGGGCGAGGTCACGCGGCGGCGCAGTTCGGCTGCATCGACTTCGCTGGACACTGCCATGTGCGCGGCGCCCAAGGCGGTCTGCACGGTCAGTTGCTCAGCGATTTCTTTTGGCAGGCCAAGTTTGACGCCAGCGGCGGTCATGGCCTCGATCAGCAGGAAAAAATACGCTGGGCCGGAGCCGGACACCGCGGTCACTGCATCCAGTTGCTGTTCTTCCTCCAGCCACAAGGCGATGCCGACGGCAGACAGCAGTTCTTCGGCTTGCTGACGCTGCTCGGCGGTCACTTCACTGGTCGCGTACAAACCGCTGACGCCCTGACGCAGTAGCGCCGGGGTGTTGGGCATGCAGCGCACGATCGGCTGTTCGCCGAGCCAGGCGGTCATGCTTGCGCAGGTGATACCCGCGGCAATCGACACCACCAGTTGATCGGATTTCAAGCTCGGGCGAATTGCCTCACAGACGGCTTTCATCGCCTGTGGCTTGACCGCCAGCACGATGACATCGACGCCGTCGATCGCCTGGGCGTTGTCGGCAAAGGTTTCGATGCCGTGTTCGGCGCTGACCTTGGCGCGGGTTTCTTCGCCCGGATCGCTGGCGCGGATCTGTGCCGCTTCCAGACCTTTGGCGCGCAGGCCGCCGATCAAGCTGGCCGCCATGTTGCCCGCACCGATAAACGCAATACGTGTGTTGCTCATGTGTGGTCCTTATCTGGAAACGTTCAAGACTGGGAATAATCTCGGGCGCCGAACAGCGCGGTGCCGATCCGCACCCAGGTGGCACCTTGGGCAATGGCCGACTCGAGGTCGTGGCTCATGCCCATCGAAAGTGTGTCGAACGGCAGGTCGATGCCCGCCTGCAAACGCTGCACGGCAGCAAAAGCGGCATCCTGCTCGGCGCGATCATCGGTTGGCTCGGGAATCGCCATCAGTCCGCGCAGTTTCAGCCGCGGCAGTGCGCTGATGGCCGCGGCCAGCGCTGGCAGGTCGGCCGGGGTGCAGCCCGATTTGCTTGCTTCGCCGCTGACATTGACCTGGATGCAGATATTCAGCGGCGGCAACTCGGCCGGGCGTTGTTCGGACAAGCGTTGAGCAATTTTCAGGCGATCCACGGAGTGCACCCAGTCGAAATGCTCGGCGATGGCGCGAGTCTTGTTCGATTGGATGGGGCCGATGAAGTGCCAGATCAAGGGCAGGTCGGCCAGTTCCAGCTGTTTGCCGAGGGCTTCCTGCAGGTAGTTCTCGCCGAAGTCACGCAGGCCAGCGGCATACGCTTCGCGCAGGGCTTCGGCGGGTTTGGTCTTGCTCACGGCCAATAGCTGGACGCTGTTTTCGGCACGCCCGGCAGCAGCCGTCGCGGCCTGAATGCGTGAACTAACGAGGGCGATGTTGTCTGCTATCGTGGACATCAAGAGGCGCCGGCGGTCTGTAGGTTCGCGGCATTCTACTGGAATTGAGGGACGCTATGGATATCACTGAACTGCTGGCCTTCAGCGCCAAACAGGGCGCTTCCGACCTGCACCTGTCGGCCGGGTTGCCGCCGATGATCCGCGTTGACGGCGATGTGCGGCGGATCAATCTGCCGGCGCTGGATCACAAGCAGGTGCACGAGCTGATCTACGACATCATGAACGACACCCAGCGGGTCGACTTCGAGAAACATCTGGAAACCGACTTTTCCTTCGAAGTCCCCGGTGTGGCGCGGTTCCGGGTCAATGCGTTCAACCAGAACCGTGGCGCCGGCGCGGTGTTCCGTACCATTCCTTCAAAGGTGCTGAGCATGGAAGACCTCGCCATGGGCGACGTCTTCCGCAAGATCACCGACGCACCGCGCGGGCTGGTGCTGGTCACCGGGCCGACCGGCTCGGGCAAATCGACCACGCTGGCGGCGATGATCGATTACCTCAACACCCACCGTCACCATCACATCCTGACCATTGAAGACCCGATCGAATTCGTCCACGAATCGCGCAAATGCCTGATCAATCAGCGCGAAGTGCATCGTGATACCCGCAGCTTCGCTACCGCGTTGCGTTCAGCGTTACGTGAAGACCCGGACGTGATTCTGGTTGGCGAGATGCGCGATCTGGAAACCATTCGCCTGGCGCTGACCGCTGCCGAGACCGGGCATCTGGTGTTCGGCACATTGCACACGACCTCAGCGGCGAAGACCATCGACCGCGTGGTCGATGTGTTTCCCGGCGACGAGAAGTCGATGGTCCGTTCGATGCTCTCGGAATCACTGCTGGCGGTGGTCTCGCAGACGCTGATCAAGAAGATCGGCGGCGGACGAGTGGCGGCGCATGAAATCATGCTAGGCACTGCGGCGATTCGTAACCTGATCCGCGAAGATAAGGTCGCGCAGATGTATTCAGCGATTCAGACCGGTGGGTCGTTGGGCATGCAGACACTCGATATGTGCCTGAAGGATCTGGTGGCCAAGGGCTTGATCAGCCGCGAGAGTGCGCGGGAGAAGGCGCGTACCCCGGATAATTTCTGAGGGGAAGCGAGGGGTCGTGATCGTTCCCACGCTCCGCGTGGGAATGCCTCAATGGACGCTCCGCGTCCGCTTCGGCAGGGACGCAGAGCGTCCCGGGATGCATTCCCACGCAGAGCGTGGGAACGATCAGTCTGCGCTGTCAGCGCTGGACTACGCGCAACTGGCCTTGTTCTTTCGGCAATACCCGCTTGGCCACGACGTAATGCTTCTGCCAATACGGCTTGTTCAGCGTGTCGATGCTCACCGCTTTACCGCGGCGCGGGGCGTGGATGAAGCGGTCGTTGCCCAGGTAGATGGCCACGTGGTTGACCCGACGGCTCTTGATATTGAAGAAAATTAGATCGCCCGGTTTCAGATCCTTGCGCTCGACTTTCTCGCCGTGACCGCTGGCCATGGCGTTGGAGGTGCGTGGCAGGTCGAAAGTGGCGTCGTTGAACGCGTATTTCACCAGGCCGCTGCAATCGAAACCTTTACTTGGGCTGCTGCCGCCCCAACGATAGGGTGTACCGAGGACGTTTACCGCACGGCTGAGCACATTGCTGCTTTCTTTGCTCGCCATTGGTGGCACCAGCTTGCTGTGGCTCTTGCTGCTCAGCGTGGTGGTTTTGCTCTTGCTGCTTTTGCTCGAAGGAGCCGAAGCATGGGATTTAGGGGTGAAGCCGTTGACGTTGGGAAGACGTTGCTCACGATTGGTGGCGTGGGCGGCCAGTGGCATTAACAGGCAGATGGTTAGCCATGTCTTGAAAAATGGTCGCATTAGGCGTGGCTCTTGAGTGATAGCGCGCAACTTTATAACAGCTTTTTTTGTCGCTCCGAGGCCGTTCATCGATTCATTCGGCTGGCTACGGAACCAAAAACGCTCAAAAAGTACGCAATTGTCCGACAGAAGTCAGGTTCTACAAGGGGTTCGCGCTAGCAACGGTAACATTTGCCATACGTCGGCAACCTGTAAAAAAGTCACAAAGAAATGAAGAATATTTATCTATCGAGTGCAATGAGGTCTTAATGAACAGCTATCAGCTACCCCGCGTGAAGGAAAAAGACACTCACAGCAAAGTCATCGGCTACCTGTTGTGGATCTTCGGTTTCACCGGTGCCCACCGCTTTTATTACGGCAAGCCGGTCACCGGGACGATCTGGTTTTTTACCTTTGGTTTGCTGGGGATTGGCTGGCTCATCGACGTGTTTCTGATCCCGGCGATGGATCGTGAAGCAGATCTGCGCTTCGCGGCCGGGCCGATCGAATACAACGTGGCGTGGATTCTGCTGACATTCCTCGGTGCGCTCGGCGTGCACCGGATGTACCAGGGCAAGTGGATCAGCGGCCTGGTGTACCTGCTGACCGGCGGGTTGTTCTTTCTGGGTGTGCTGTATGACTTCTGGACGTTGAATGATCAGGTGTCGGTGCGTAACGCGCAGAATCGCGGCGCTTTTCAGTAAGTCATCGCCAGCAGGCTGGCTCCCACAGGGGATTTGTGGCGTTCACAGATCCAGTGTGGGAGCCAGCCTGCTGGCGATTGGAGCAACGCGGTATCAAGCCTGGTGACTGATCCGCCCATCCACCAACGTATAGCGCACCACACCCGGCAGACTGTGGCCAATGAACGGGCAGTTCTCGCCCTTCGACAGCCAGCGTTCACCGGCGACCGTCGACGCCAGTGGATCGAACAGGACGATATCCGCCGCGCCGCCGACCGCCAGCTTGCCCGCCGGCAAGCGCAGCGCCTCGGCCGGGCCTGCGCTCAGTCGCGCGAGCAAGGTCGGCAGATCGAGCAAGCCATCCGCAACCAGGGTCATCGCCAGCGGCAGCAGCAGTTCGACGCTGCTGATGCCCGGCTCGGTCGCGCCGAACGGCGCCAGTTTGGCGTCGCGCTCGTGGGGCTGGTGATGGCTGGAAATCGCCGAGACCACGCCGGATTTCACCGCCTCGCGCAGGCCATCGCGGTCAGCGCGGGTGCGCAGCGGTGGCTGTACGTGATAGAGGCTGCTGAAGTCGATCAGCGCTTCGTCGGTCAGAATTAACTGATACAGCGCCACATCCGCCGTCACCTTCAAACCACGGGCCTGAGCCTGGGCGATCAGGGCGACGCCGCGGGCGCTGGTCAGTTGGCTGAAGTGCGCACGCACGCCGGTCTGCTCGACCAGCAGCAGGTCGCGGGCGAGGGCTACGGTTTCTGCGGTTTCCGGAATCCCCGGCAGACCGAGGAAACTGGCCACTGCGCCTTCGTGGGCCAGGCCGCCATCGGCGAGATCGTGGTCCTGTGAGTTGAAAATCACCGTCAGGTCGAAAGTCGCCGCGTATTCCAGCGCCCGGCACAGGGTGCGGGTGTTGCGAAAGCTCTCCAGACCGTTGCCGAAGGCCACGCAACCAGCGTCGCGCAGCGCCACCAATTCGGCCAGTTGCTCGCCGTCCAGGCCCTTGCTCAGCGCACCGATCGGGAACACCTTGGTGTTGCCCGCTTCGCGGGCGCGGTCGAGAATCAGCTCGGCCACTGCCGACGTGTCGAGCACCGGTTTGGTCTGCGGCGGGCAGCACAGGCTGGTCACGCCACCGGCCGCGGCGGCGCGGGTTTCGCTGACGATCGAGCCCTTGCGGCTGTAGCCCGGCTCGCGCAGGGCGACGTTCAGGTCGACCAGCCCAGGCGCGGCAACCAGACCGCGGGCATCGATGGTTTCGACGGCTGTGAAACCGGCGGGCGCCGCGCCGAGGGCGACGATCTTGCAGGCTTCAACGTGAATGTCGGTGACTTGATCCAGCCCGCTGGCAGGATCGATGACGCGTGCGCCGAGGATGCTGAGCTTCACTGGGCGTTCTCCTGCTCGAATTGACGTTGCGCGGTCTGCCCGCTCATGGCCATGGACAGCACGGCCATGCGGATGGCGATGCCGTAAGTGACCTGATTGAGAATCACCGAGTGCGGGCCGTCGGCCACGGCAGACTCGATTTCCACGCCACGGTTGATCGGCCCCGGGTGCATGACGATGCAATCGGGTTTGGCTCCGGCCAGGCGCGCAGTGGTCAGGCCGAACAGGCGGTAGAACTCGCCTTCGCTCGGCAACAGGCCGCCGGTCATGCGCTCGCGCTGCAGGCGCAGCATGATCACCACATCGACGTCTTTCAGGCCTTCGGTCATGTCGGTGTAGACCTTGACGCCGTACTGCTCGATGCCGATCGGCAGCAGGGTTTTCGGCGCGATTACGCGAATGTCCGGGCAACCGAGGGTTTTCAGCGCGAGCATGTTCGAGCGCGCCACCCGCGAATGCAGGATGTCGCCGACGATCGCCACCGAAAGGTTTTCAAAACCGCCCTTGTGCCGACGGATGGTGAGCATGTCGAGCATGCCTTGCGTCGGGTGGGCGTGGCGGCCGTCGCCGCCGTTGATGATCGCCACCTGCGGGCAGACATGTTCGGCGATGAAGTGCGCCGCGCCGGAATCACCGTGGCGCACGACGAACATGTCGGCGGCCATGGCTTCGAGGTTGCGCAGGGTGTCGAGCAGGGTTTCGCCTTTACTGGCCGACGAGGTCGAGACGTTCAGGGTGATCACGTCTGCCGACAGCCGCTGGGCCGCCAGTTCGAAGGTGGTGCGGGTGCGCGTGGAGTTTTCGAAGAACACGTTGCACACAGTCTTGCCGCGCAGCAACGGGACTTTCTTCACCGCCCGGGCGCCGACTTCGAGGAACGAGTCGGCGGTGTCGAGGATTTCCGTCAGCAACTCGCGGCGCAGGCCGTCGAGCGAGAGGAAGTGGCGCAGCTGGCCCTGATCATTGAGCTGCAGCGGGCGCTTGGTATCTAGAGGCGTCATCGCGAAGGGGACTCTCAATAGGGCGGATTAAAGGGTCAGGTCTTGCAGTTCGAGGGCCAGCGGCTCGGGGCCGGAGAGCTTCACGCGCTGGTGGGCGGCCAGCGTCAGGGTGGCGCCGACCACGTTCGGGCGGATCGGCAGCTCGCCGGCGTCCAGATCCAGCAGGCAGACCAGCGTGACGCTGGCCGGGCGGCCGTAATCGAACAGCTCGTTCATTGCGGCGCGGATGGTGCGGCCGCTCATCAATACATCGTCGATCAGCACCAGATGCTGGCCTTCGATCTCGAAGGGCAGGGCGGACGGGCGCACTTGTGGGTGCAGGCCGTTCTGGCTGAAGTCGTCGCGGTAAAAGGAAACGTCCAGCGTGCCCAGTGGCGCATCGCTGCGCAGTTCCTTGAGCAGCGCCTGTGCGACCCAGATGCCGCCGGTGCGGATGCCGATGTAGCGCGGTTCGCTGATGTCACGCTGGGCAAGGTGCGCCTTGAGGCGGGTCGCCATCTGGCTGATCAGATCGGCGGGATTGGGCAGGCTCATGGTTGCTCCTTCGTGAATCCGGGCCGTGTCCTGTCGGACAAGGCTCGGTTTATAACCAAAAGAAAAGCGCCGAAGCGCTTGTCAGGATTCAAACAATGCAGTGTTTTCATCGAGCCAGCCCTGCAGCAGCAGGGCGGCGGCGATGGCATCCACCGGGTTGTCGCGGTAACTGCCTTTCTGGCCGCCACGCACCAGGCGCTCGCCTTTGGCTTCGAACGTGGTCAGGCGCTCGTCGTGGGTATAGAAGGGCAGGTTGTAGCGGCCGTTCAGGCGCCGGGCGAACTTCTCCGCGCGCACGCACATGTCGCTGGGCGTGCCGTCCATGTTCAACGGCAAGCCGACCACCACGGCGTCGGGTTTCCATTCCTTGATCAACGCTTCGACCTGATCCCAGTTCGGCACGCCATTTTGCGCTTTCAACGTGCACAGCTCGCGGGCCTGGCCGGTAATCACCTGGCCGACCGCGACGCCTATCTGTTTGGTGCCGTAGTCGAAGCCGAGAATCAGGCGCAGGGCCATCAGGCGTGACCCGCTTGGCTGGTGAGCAGGTTCAGATCGATGCCCAGATGCCGCGCCGCTGCTTCAAGGCGCAATTCGCTGCTGGTGTTGAACAAAATGTCGGCGTTGAACGGGCAGGTCAGCCAGGCGTTATCGGCCAGTTCGGCTTCCAGTTGCCCGGCTTCCCAACCGGCGTAACCGAGGGTGATCAGGCTTTTTGCCGGGCCGACGCCGTCAGCGATGGCGAAGAGCACATCCTGCGAGGTCGACAAGGCCAGATCGCCGTCCAGTTGCGCGGTGGCCTGGAAAGTCTGGCCGGCGGGATGCAGGACAAAACCGCGATCGGTCTGCACCGGGCCGCCGATGAAGATCGGTACGTGCTGGCACAGTGCTGGCGGCTCGATGTCCGGGCGCAATTGCTCGAGGATGTCGGCCAGACTCAACTCTTGCGGTCGGTTGACCACCAGCCCCATCGCGCCATTGGCCGTGTGCTCGACGATGTAGGTCAAGGTGTGGGCAAAGTTCGGGTCGGCCATGTGCGGCATGGCGATCAGGAAGTGATGCTTGAGGTAGCTGGGGCTGACGTTTTTCATGTGCGCTAGTGTGGCGTTCGAGGGGCGAACTGACAAGGTCGAGATGTCTGGGTAGTGCTGCAAAAAACTGCGAGCATTGCTGATCCTTGTGGGAGCGGGCTTGCCCGCGATGGCGTCAGGTCAGTCGCCATAGATGTTGGATGTGCCGGCCCCATCGCGGGCAAGCCCGCTCCCACAGGGTTTTATGGTGTATTCAATTGCTCGAGAGTTTGTCGCCGCGAGCAAATTTCCAGGTGCGGATGATTTCCAGACGATCGACATCCGACAGATCGCCGGTAAACGGCGCAAACGGTGCCGCCAGCCTGACGATTCGCTGCGCGGCCTGATCCAGCAGCGGCTGGCCGGAGGATTCCAGTACCAGCACTTCGTACAACGAGCCGTCGCGGTTGATCGAGACCATCAGGCGCAGGTTGCCGTAGATCTGCTTGCGCCGGGCTTCTTCGGGGTAGTTGAGGTTGCCGATGCGCTCGACCTTTTTGCGCCAGTCGTCCTTGTACCAGGCGCCCTTGTCGCGCATGGTCGAGGCGGCGCTCAAGCGGTGAATGCGCGGGCGTTTAGCGTACAGCTGTTGTTCCCTGGCCAGTTCGGCTTCGAGGCTGGCGATGTCGCTGGACAGCTGCGAACTGTCGAATTCCGGCGCGTCGACGGTCGGTTTGACCTCGGTCTTGCGCTCTTCCTTCTTGGTCGGGGCCTTTTTCGGCTGCGGCGCGACGGTGGTCACCGCAGCCTTGGGCGCGGCCTCGGGCACTGCGGGCTTGGCGGCCGGCGGCGGGGTGACCTTCTTGACCTGATTGTCCTGGAACGGCGCCACTTCGGTGGTCTTGGGCAACGCCTTCTTGTCCAGCGTACCGCTGCCCTCCTGGTTTTCCTGGGCGAGAAAATCAGCCTTCTCCGGCTTCTTTTCGCTCTTGAACGTGGCGAGGGTGATTTCCAGGGTTTTGCTGATCTGTTTCGGATCGACCATGCTGAAGCCGACACCGAGCAGCAGCGCCAAATGAATCAGCGCCGCCAGAAACAGGGTAAAGCCGAGGCGATCGGCCGGGCGCACGCCACGATGGGCGAGTTCAGCGGGCAGATCGGACGGGAGGGTCATGGCAGAAAAACCAACATCACGTTTTTTCGGGCTCGGCATGATAACGCAATGTTGGTTTTTAGCTGCAAGCGACTAGCTTCAAGCGACAAGCTGCACAGGGGCAGCTGCAAGTGTCGAGCTGCAAGCTGCAAGTTAAGAGCTCGCCGCCTGTCT
The DNA here is from genome assembly GCF_900104975.1 of Pseudomonas sp. Z003-0.4C(8344-21). Lineage (NCBI taxonomy): Bacteria > Pseudomonadati > Pseudomonadota > Gammaproteobacteria > Pseudomonadales > Pseudomonadaceae > Pseudomonas > Pseudomonas sp. Z003-0.4C(8344-21). The sequence continues at coordinate 676,113 of NZ_LT629756.1, forward strand.
TTAAGCTTGCGGCTTGCGGCTCGAAGCTTGCAGCTTGCTTTCGATAGCATTCATGAGCATGCCGCCAATATCGGTGCCAAAGGCATTGTCGATTTCGCGGATGCAGGTCGGGCTGGTGACGTTGATTTCGGTCAGGTGCTCGCCGATCACATCCAGACCGACGAACAGCAGGCCTTTCTCGCGCAGGGTCGGACCGACCTGAGCGGCGATCCAGCGGTCCTTGTCGGTCAGCGGACGGGCTTCGCCACGACCGCCGGCGGCGAGGTTGCCGCGGGTTTCACCGAGGGCCGGAATCCGCGCCAGGCAGTAATCCACCGGCTCGCCGTCGATCATCAGGATGCGCTTGTCGCCATCGACGATGGCCGGCAGGTAGCCCTGAATCATGATCTGCTGCTTGCCGTGCAGGGTCAGGGTTTCGAGGATCACCGAGAGGTTCGGGTGGCCGGCGGTGTGACGGAAGATCGACGAACCGCCCATACCGTCCAGCGGCTTGAGGATCACATCGCCGTGATGATCGGCGAACTGGCGCAGCACGTCCGGGCGACGGCTGACGATGGTCGGCGGCGTGCACTGCGGAAACAGCGTGGCGAACAGTTTCTCATTGCAGTCGCGCAGGCTCTGCGGCTTGTTCACCACCAGCACGCCGGCGGCTTCGGCCTGTTCCAGCAGGTAGGTGGAATAGACGAATTCCATGTCGAACGGCGGATCCTTGCGCATCAGGATCACGTCCAGGTCGCTCAGCAGCTTGTCCTGCTCGGCGTCCAGTTCGAACCATTTTTCCGGGTTGGCGAAGACTTTCAGCGGCGCCATGCGCGCCCGCGCCTGACCTTCGGCCTGATACAAATCCTTCTGTTCCATGTAGAACAGTTCCCAGCCGCGCTTCTGCGCCGCCAGCAGCATGGCCAGCGAGCTATCCTTTTTATAGGAGATGCTGGCGATAGGGTCCATGACAATCCCGACGCGAACGCTCATTGGGTTTTCCTCGAAAATTGGCTACCGGATCGGTATTGAAAAAGTGCCGCCAGAGTGGCGCCGGGCGGGTTTTCGGTCAAGGAAAAACCCGTCGATAGATTGCATCTGGAGACTGTGCTAAAAAGGCTGGCAGAGCGCGCCGACCCTTGGGTATCAAGGGTTTGAGGCCATTATTGAGTGCAAAACGGACAAATTGATTCGCAAAGGCGACGGTAGAGCCCTCTTATGGAACAGCAGTCCAGCGCCTTGAAGGTCATGGTGATCGACGACTCGAAAACGATTCGCCGCACCGCCGAAACATTGCTGAAGAATGTCGGTTGCGAAGTGATCACCGCCATCGATGGTTTCGACGCCTTGGCGAAGATCGCCGACCACCATCCCGGGATCATTTTTGTCGACATCATGATGCCGCGTCTGGATGGCTATCAGACCTGCGCCTTGATCAAGAACAACAGCGCCTTCAAGGCCACGCCGGTGATCATGCTGTCTTCCAGGGACGGGCTGTTCGACAAGGCCAAGGGGCGGATCGTCGGCTCCGATCAGTTTTTGACCAAACCGTTCAGCAAGGAAGAACTGCTCAGCGCGATCCAGGCCCATGTTCCGGGCTTCGCCGCCGTTGTGTCGCAGTAACAAAGGTTCAGAGACACGCGGCCAGCGGGCCGGGCGTCGACAAGAAAAATGGGGAAAACCATGGCACGTATCCTGATCGTCGATGATTCGCCGACCGAAATGTACAAACTGACCGGCATGCTCGAAAAGCACGGCCACGAAGTGTTGAAGGCCGAGAACGGCGCCGATGGCGTGGCCCTGGCCCGCCAGGAAAAACCCGACGCGGTGCTGATGGACATCGTCATGCCCGGCCTCAACGGTTTTCAGGCGACCCGCCAATTGACCAAGGACGCTGACACAGCGCACATCCCGGTGATCATCATCACCACCAAGGATCAGGAAACCGACAAGGTCTGGGGCACACGCCAAGGCGCCAAGGACTACCTGACCAAACCGGTCGACGAAGACACCCTGATCAAGACCCTGAACAACGTACTCAAAGGCTGATCGCGCAATCATGAGCGAATCGCTGACCGCGTTCGAATTGCTCTGGCAGATCGACCAGCGCTGCCGTTTGCTGGCGGCCGACCTGCCGTCGCAAGCGGCACGCGAAGAGCGCTGGAGCGGCATCGGTTTCCGTCTCGGCGAGCATTGGTATGTGGCGCCGATGGGCGAAGTCAGCGAAGTGCTGCACGAGCCGCGCTTCACCCAATTGCCCGGGGTAAAACCGTGGGTGAAGGGCGTGGCCAATCTGCGCGGGCGGCTGCTGCCGATCATGGACTTGTGCGGCTTCTTCGGCCATGAGCTGTCGCCGCTGCGCAAACAGCGGCGGGTGCTGGTGGTGGAACATGAAGACGTATTTGCCGGGGTGATGGTCGACGAGGTCATCGGTCTGCAGCATTTTGATCAGCACAGCTTCGAACCGCTGTCGATCAGCAAGCGCCAGGGCTCGAAGGCCGAATTCGTCAAAGGCTATTTCCGCCGCGAGCAGAACTGGCGGGTGTTCAGCCTGTTTGCCCTGGCGAAATCGCCGGTGTTCATGAGCGTCGCAATATAGCTGCAACAACACAGATCCCCTGTGGGAGCTAGCCTGCTGGCGATTCAGCCAGCGCGGTATATCAGACACACCGCGTTATCGTTCAATCGCCAGCAGGCTGGCTCCCACAGGTGCTTCGGTAGGCTTCAGACAGGCGAGGACCGATGACAACAGCAAAAACAGGCAAGTCGGCAGAAGCGTCGCGCAGCCGCGCGCAGATCATCGTGCTGTTCATCGCGCTGATCGTGTTCATCATGCTGCTGTTCGCCAACTTCGCCTACCTCAACACCCAGGCGAACTACGACAAACAGTACATCGGCCACGCCGGTGAGCTGCGCGTGCTGTCGCAACGCATCGCCAAGAACGCCACCGAAGCCGCTGCCGGCAAGGCCGCGGCGTTCAAGCTGCTCAGCGATGCGCGCAACGATTTCGCCGAACGCTGGGGTTACCTGAAAAAAGGCGATCCGAATACCGGCCTGCCACCGGCACCGGCCACCGTGCGCCCGGAAATGCGCGCGGTGCAGCTGGACTGGGAACGCCTGCTGAAAAACACCGACGCGATTCTTTCCAGCGAACAAACCGTGCTGTCACTGCATCAGGTCGCCGCGACCCTGGCGGAAACCGTGCCGCAATTGCAGATCGAATACGAAAAGGTCGTTGAAATTCTCCTGCAACGCGGTGCGCCGGCAGCGCAAGTGGCGATGGCCCAGCGTCAGTCGCTGTTGGCCGAACGCATCCTCGGCGCTGTCAACACGGTGTTGGCCGGTGACGAAAACTCGCAGCAGGCCGCCGATGCTTTTGGTCGTGATGCAACCCGGTTCGGCCAGGTGCTCAACGGCATGCTGCAGGGCAATCCGGCGTTGAAGATCACTCAGGTCGAAGACCGCGATGCGCGTGCGCGGCTGAGTGAAATCTCCGAGCTGTTCCAGTTCGTCTCAGGCTCAGTGGATGAAATCCTCGAAACCTCACCCGAGCTGTTCAAGGTGCGCGAGTCGGCGACCAATATCTTCTCGCTGTCGCAAACCCTGCTCGACGAAGCCTCACACCTGGCCACCCGTTTCGAAAACCTTGCCGGCGGGCGCAACACCGACACCATCGGCGGTTACGTGCTCGGCTTGCTGGCGCTGGCCTCGATCATCCTCATCGGCCTGGTGATGGTCCGCGAAACCAACCGGCAGCTGCGCGAGACCGCCGAAAAGAACGAGCGTAATCAGAACGCGATCATGCGCCTGCTCGATGAAATCGAAGACCTCGCTGACGGCGACCTCACCGTCACTGCTTCCGTGACCGAAGACTTCACCGGCACCATCGCCGACTCGATCAACTATTCCGTCGACCAGTTGCGCGATCTGGTCGCGACCATCAACCTCACCGCCGGCCAGGTCGCCGCCGCCGTGCAGGAAACCCAGGCCACTGCCATGCACCTGGCACAGGCCTCGGAGCATCAGGCCCAGCAGATCTCCGAAGCCTCGACGGCGATCAACGACATGGCGCAATCGATCGATCAGGTCTCGGCCAACGCCGCGGAGTCGTCGGCGGTTGCCGAACGCTCGGTGGAAATCGCCAACAAGGGCAACGAGGTGGTGCACAACACCATCCACGGCATGGACAACATTCGCGAACAGATTCAGGACACGGCCAAGCGCATCAAGCGTCTGGGCGAGTCGTCCCAGGAAATCGGCGACATCGTCAGCCTGATCGACGACATCGCCGACCAGACCAACATTCTTGCGCTCAACGCGGCGATTCAGGCGTCGATGGCCGGTGATGCCGGGCGCGGTTTTGCTGTGGTGGCCGATGAAGTGCAGCGCCTGGCCGAACGCTCGTCCGCCGCAACCCGGCAGATCGAAACCCTGGTGCGGGCGATCCAGACCGACACCAACGAAGCCGTGATCTCGATGGAGCAGACCACCACCGAAGTGGTGCGCGGCGCGCGACTGGCGCAGGATGCCGGTGTGGCCCTGGAAGAAATCGAAGGCGTGTCGAAAACCCTCGCGGCGCTGATCCAGAGCATTTCCAACGCGGCGCAGCAGCAGACGTCTTCGGCCGGGCAGATCTCGCTGACGATGAACGTGATCCAGCAGATCACCTCGCAGACCTCGTCTGGCTCCACCGCCACCGCCGAGAGCATCGGCAACCTGACGAAAATGGCCAGCCAGCTGCGGCGTTCGGTGTCCGGATTTACCTTGCCGGCGGCGACAGACAAAGCTTGAGTGGAGTGGTTATGGGTGCCCGGCACGACTATGTGGCCCTCGAATGGGTCAAAGGCGCGATCGCCGATACGCTGAAGCAGGCGCATCAGGCGATTGAAGCGGTGCTGGATGATCCGCAGGCTTTTCCGGGACTCGACGAGTGCCTGGACTATGTCCATCAGGTGCACGGCAGTTTGCAGATGATCGAGTTCTACGGCGCCGCGCTGCTCGCCGAAGAAATGGAGCAGCTGGTCGAAGCCCTGCAACACGACCGCGTCAATCACCGCGATGAAGCCCTGCACCTGTTGCTGCAGGCCCTCGGGCAGTTGCCGATCTACCTCGACCGTGTGCAGAACGCGCGGCGTGACCTGCCGTTGGTGGTGCTGCCGCTGATCAATGATCTGCGCAGTGCCCGTGGCGAAAGTCTGCTGTCGGAAACCAGCCTGTTCAGTCCGCAATTGCCCGAACTGGCGCCGCTCAGCGCGCCGGCGCTGGCGCAACTGGAACCGGCCGACCTGCCGAACGTGCTGCGCAAACTGCGCCAGACCCTGCAAATGGCGCTGGTCGGTTTGCTGCGCGAGCAGGATGACCCGACTCACCTCGGTTATCTGGAAAAAGTCTTCAGCCGTCTCGAGGCGCTGAGCGGCGATTCGCCGCTGAGTCCGTTGTGGCAGGTCGCTGCGGCGCTGGTCGAAGGCATGCGCGAAGGCGTCATCGCCAACAGCCCGGCACTGCGCAGCCTGTTCAAGGATGCCGACAAACAGCTCAAGCGCCTGCTCGAACAAGGCATGGTCGGGCTCAACCAGCCCGCGCCGCCGGAGCTGCTGAAAAGCCTGTTGTTCTATATTGCCAAAGCCGAACATCCCACCGGGCAGATGCTGACCATGAAAGATCGCTACTCCCTGGACGACGCGCTGCCTGACAGCGCAATGGTCGATGAAGAACGCGCACGCCTGGCCGGGCCCGATCGCGATGCGATGCGCTCGGTACTCACGGCGCTGTGCGAAGAACTGGTGCGGGTCAAGGAACGCCTCGACCTGTTCGTGCGCAGCGACCGTCAGCACACAGCAGATCTGGACAGCCTGCTCGCGCCACTGCGGCAGATTGCCGACACCCTCGCGGTGCTCGGCTTCGGCCAGCCGCGCAAGGTCATCATCGACCAACTGGCGGTGGTGCTCAGCCTGGCGCAGGGCCAGCGCGAACCGAACGACGCGATCCTGATGGATGTCGCCGGCGCCTTGCTCTACGTCGAAGCGACCCTGGCGGGGATGGTCGGCACCGTTGAAACCGAAAGTGCAGAAGACGCACAGCTGCCGACCACCGACCTGACGCAGATTCACCAGATCGTGATCAAGGAAGCGCGCATCTGCCTGCAACAGGCCAAGGACATGATCGTCGACTACATCGACGCCGACTGGGATCGCCAGCAACTGCAAGCGTTGCCGGCGCTGCTGACGCAGGTGCGCGGTGCGCTGGCGATGATTGCCTTGAGCCGGGCGGCGAGTCTCATCGAGGCGTGCAACGGTTTTATCCGTGAACATCTTCTGCTCGATCCGCACGAGCCGGGTTGGCAACAACTGGACGCGCTCGCCGATGTCATCAGCAGCCTCGAATATTATCTCGAGCGCTGGGGCGACGACCCGCTGGCGCCGGGCGAACAACTGTTGGACGTGGCGCAGAAGCGCCTCGCCAGCCTCGGTTTCTTCCCCGACGATCACGCCAACGACGCGCCAGGAGAGCAGCAGGTGCCGGTGCTCGATGAGGTGCTCAGCCCCGGTGAAGCACTGGTGATGCAGGATCTGCAAACGCTGAATGATCCAGAGGTCGTGCAATCGCTGGCCGACGTCCTCGCCAGCCCGGTTTCGGTGGTCAACCCGCCGGCACGCAGCACCCCCGGTAGCCTGCTGCCGCCGCCCGCCGATGAAGACCCGGTCGATGATGAGCTGCGCGAGGTGTTCCTCGAAGAGACCGACGAAGTGCTCGCCGTGCTGCACGAATACCTGCCGCGCTGGAGCGCCGATCCACAGGATCGCGAAGCGCTGAGCGAACTGCGCCGGGCCTTTCATACGCTCAAGGGCAGCGGGCGCATGGTCCGCGCGCTGATCCTTGGCGAGCTGGCGTGGGCCGTGGAAAACCTGCTCAACCGCGTGCTGGAGCAAAGCGTCGAACCGGGCTCGGTGGTGCAGCGCTTGCTCACCGACACCGTTTTGTTGCTGCCCGAGCTGATCAGCGAATTCGCCATGCAGCGCCAGCGTCAGCGTAACGATGTCGATCAACTGGCCGCCCGCGCCCACGCGCTGGCCAAGGGCGACGAGCCGCTCGCCGCCGAAGACGTCGACGATGTCGCCGCGCTCGATCCGCTGCTGCTGGAGATTTTCCGTAAAGAAGCGGAAACCCACCTCGCCAGCCTCAACCGCTTCCTCGACCAGGCGGCCGAGCATGTGCCGCTGCCAGCCAGCGATGAATTGCAACGCGCCCTGCACACGCTCAAGGGCAGCGCGTCGATGGCCGGCGTGGTGCCGATTGCCGAACTCGCCGCGCCACTCGATCAACTGGCACGCGAACTCAAGGCACACCAGTTGCCGCTGGACCTCGACGAGGTCGAGTTGCTGCTGGAAGCCGAAGGTCTTTTGCGCGTTGGCCTGCGTCAGCTCAAGCACGATCCACTGGCGCCGATTGTCGGTGCGCAATCGCTGATCAAACGTGCGCAAACCCTGCTCGCCGAGCGGCTGGCGTCGATCCTCGAGGCGCCGGACACCGGCCTGCGGGTCAAGCGTGAACCGCAATTGATCAACAACTTTCTCGCTCAGGGCATGGATATCCTGCTCGACGCCGAAAGCCTGTTGCAGCGCTGGCAACAGCATCCCGGCGAGCGCCAGGAACTCAGCGCCTTGCTCGATGAACTGACGACCCTCGGCGAAGGCGCGCATCTGGCCGATCTGCTGTCGGTCGACGTGCTCTGCGAGGCGTTGCTCGACCTGTACGGCGCCGTCGAAGAAAGCAGCCTGGCGGTCAGCGAGCGGTTTTTCCACGAAGCGCAGCAGGCCCATGAAGCGCTGATCAACATGCTCGACGAACTGGCCGCCGGCCAGGAAATCACCCCGCAGCCCGAGCGGGTGCGTGCACTGCATGAATTGCTCGATGAAAGCCTTGATCCTTCGTCCATGGGCCTGATCCGCAGCGACGGCAGCCGCACCCTGAGCATCCGCGAGCTGGGCAGCGCCACCGCCGAATTGCAGCAATCCGCCGCACCGCTGGCGGCGGACGACGAAATCGTCGAGATCTTCATAGAAGAGGCCATCGACATTCTCGACAGCGCCGGCCAGGCCTTGCAGCGCTGGCTCAGCGAACCGGATAACGGTGCACCGCTGTCGTCGTTGCAGCGCGACCTGCACACCCTCAAGGGCGGTGCGCGGATGGCCGAGGTCGAGGCGATCGGCGACCTCGCGCAAGAACTGGAAAACCTTTACGAAGGTCTGGCTGATCGGCGTTTCAGCCACAGCAGCGCGCTGGCGCAGTTGCTGCTCAACGGCCATGAGCGTCTGGCGTTGCTGGTCGAGCAACTGCAAGCCCGGCAAGCGCTGGAACCGGCGCAGGCCTTGATCGAAGCGCTGCGCCAGGCGCGCCATGGCGCGAGCGCCAGCGAAACGCCGACAGCCAGCGCCGACCCTGACAGCGGCGGCCACGATCCGGAATTGCTGGAAATCTTCCTCGAGGAAGGTTTCGACATCATCGAAAACTCCGGCGCTGCGCTGCTGCGCTGGCAGGCCGAGCCGGGCAACCGCCAGGAAGTGGAAACCCTGTTGCGCGACCTGCACACCCTCAAGGGCGGCGCGCGGATGGTCGAGATCGGCCCGATCGGCGACCTCGCCCACGAACTCGAATACCTCTACGAAAGCCTGTCCTCCGGCGCCTTGCAGCCGTCGGCAGAGCTGTTCGCTCTGGTGCAGCGTGGCCATGACCGGCTCGCGCAAATGCTCGACGGGGTGCGCGCCGGGCAGCCATGTCCACCGGCGGACCGCTTGATCAATGCGATACAGAATTTCAGCCATCCACTGAGTGCCGAAGCGCCGCCAGCACTGCCATTGCCAGCGAAAACCGAACCGACGCCGGCGCCCGCCGAGGCCGGTGCGGACATGGTCAAGGTCTCCGCCGAACTGCTCGATGAGCTGGTGAATCTAGCCGGCGAGACTTCGATCTTCCGGGGCCGCATCGAGCAGCAGGTCAACGACGCGCAAGTCGCGCTGAACGAGATGGAAACCACCATCGAGCGCATGCGCGATCAGTTGCGCCGCCTCGACACCGAAACCCAGGGGCGGATTCTCAGCCGCCAGCAAGTCGACGGCGAACGCCTCGGCTACGAAGAATTCGATCCGCTGGAAATGGATCGCCATTCACAGTTGCAGCAACTGTCGCGGGCCTTGTTCGAATCGGCGTCCGACCTGCTCGACCTCAAGGAAACCCTCGACCGGCGCAACCACGACGCGGAGAACCTGTTGCAACAACAGGGGCGCGTCAACACCGAGTTGCAGGAAGGCCTGATGCGCACGCGCATGGTGCCGTTCGAGCGCATGCTGCCGCGGCTCAAACGCATCGTCCGCCAGGTTGCCGAAGAGCTGCACAAGGACGTCGCTTTCGTGGTCGGCAACGCCGAAGGCGAGATGGATCGCAACGTGCTGGAACGCATGGCCGCGCCGCTGGAACACATGCTGCGCAACGCCGTCGACCACGGCCTGGAGTCCGCCGAAGTGCGGCTCGCGGCAGGCAAACCGGCGCAGGGGCGGATCACGCTTGACCTGTCCCGAGAAGGCGGCGACATCGTTTTCGATATTCGCGATGACGGCGCCGGTGTGCCGCTGGAAGCGGTGCGGCGCAAGGCGATCAAACGCGGACTGCTCGCCCCGGATGCGGAGATCAGCGACCGCGATGTACTGCAGTTCATCTTGCAGCCGGGGTTTTCCACGGCGGAAAAGATCACCCAGATTTCCGGACGCGGCGTCGGCATGGACGTGGTCCACGAAGAAGTGCGCCAGCTGGGCGGCAGCATGAGCATCGATTCGGTGCCGGGGCAGGGCGTGCATTTTCGTATTCGTCTGCCGTTCACCGTGTCGGTCAACCGTGCATTGATGGTGCAGTGCGGCGAGGATCAATACGCGATTCCGTTGAACACTATCGAAGGCATCGTGCGCGTGTTACCGAATGATCTGGAAGGGCACTTTCGTCAGGACCCGCCGCGCTATCACTACGGCGGGCAGACCTATGAACTGTGCTACCTCGGCGAGCTGCTGAAAACCGCACCACGGCCGAAACTGCTCGGGCAGAATCTGCCGCTGCCGGTGCTGCTGGTGCACTGCAACGACCGGCGCATCGCCGTGCTGGTCGACGCCATGGCCGGCACCCGGGAAATCGTGGTGAAGAGCCTCGGCCCGCAGTTTGCCGCGTTGCAGGGCGTGTCCGGCGCGACGATCCTCGGCGATGGCCGAGTGGTGCTGATCCTTGATCTGCTCGCACCGATCCGCGCGATGCAGGCGCGGGTTGCGCAGCCGCAGGCATTGAGCGACCTCGACAGCGAACCACAGAAACCGCTGCTGGTGATGGTGGTCGACGACTCGGTGACAGTGCGCAAGGTCACCAGTCGCCTGCTCGAACGCCACGGCATGAACGTGCTGACCGCCAAGGACGGCGTCGACGCCATGCTGCTGCTTGAAGAACACCTGCCTGACGTGATGCTGCTCGACATCGAAATGCCGCGCATGGACGGTTTCGAAGTCGCCACGCAAGTGCGCAACGATGAACGCCTGCAGCACCTGCCGATCATCATGATCACCTCGCGCACCGGTCAGAAACACCGCGACCGCGCCATGGCCATCGGCGTCAACGATTACCTCGGCAAGCCGTATCAGGAATCGGTACTGCTCGAAAGCATTGCCCACTGGAGCAACAAACATGCATGAACACGGGCACTCGTTGCGCAGCAGCCAGCTCACCGGCCTGTTGTTGCCGCTGGCGGATCGCAACCTGATCCTGCCTAACGTCGCCGTCGCCGAACTGATCGACTACCAGGCCAGCGCCTTCGACCTCGACACGCCACCGTGGTATCTGGGCCGGGTGACGTGGCGCGAGCGGCAGATCCCGCTGATCAGTTTCGAGTCGACGTGTGGGCAGAAGATTGTCATCGGCGAGCGGGTGCGCATCGTGATCTTGAATGCGCTGGGCGGGTTGCCGGAGCTCAGGTTCATCGCATTGCTGGTGCAGGGCATCCCGCGCTCGTACAAACTCGACAGCCAGTTGAGTTATGTCGACGTGCCGCTGTGCGGGCTGGAGCGGGCGGCGGTACAGGTCGGCGAGCAAGTGGCGAAGGTGCCGGATTTGTTGGGATTGGAGAAATTGTTGGTGGAGGCGGGGCTGGTCCATTGATCCAGAATGGGTGGTGCTCAGACGGGCCTCATCGCTGGCAAGCCAGCTCCCACAGGGTTTTGTGTGGTACACCGAATTCGGATACCACTCGGACACTGTGGGAGCTGGCTTGCCAGCGATGGGGCCAGTTGCATCACCAAATTCTTACAGGAAAATCCTCAATTTCTGCAGTGCAATAAACACCCTTTAACCAAGCTGTTTAAAGACACTCGGCGTTACGGCTCACCAGCCTACAAATCCTTGCGCCGCTGCCTACGCATGCACCAGAATCCGCCGGCTTGTGCGCCTTGGGCTGGCTGCGTAACTTGATTCCGTCACTGATTTCCAGTGATCGGGTTTAGCAGCCCGGCTAGTTGTCCGGTCGTACGAGTCTCATCCAGTCAGGCATTTGCCTGCGCTTAATGGTGGCTGTGCGCATGGCACCTTCGGGTGCGCCGGGTTTGGGTGACTACCGGTCTGCTAACTTGCGCACAGCTGCCTCCTATCGTTTAGCAGCGGGATGGACGCAGCCTCACAGAGGTAAGTCCCCATGTTCAAAGTAACGCCAAACCCGCCGATCACCGACCCCGCATCCCCCTACGAATCTCCCGACTCGAAGAAATTCCACGAAGCAGCCGAGCGCGCGCTCGACCACTACCTCGGCCCGACCAACGCCGACCTCATGGCCACGCCCTACAGCCCCAACACGCTGTACATGGCCAACCCGAATGCCGAAACTGAATCCCTGCTGGCCGATGCCAGCGAAACCCTCGGCTCCGCCACCGTCATGCTCAACAATCATGCGGCGATGGTGGAGGGCACGCACCGCAAGACCGTGCAGGGTATTGCGCAAGTGGTGATGGTGGCGGAGATGGCTGTGAATCGTGTGTTGGACAGGTTGGTGCCGACGGAGTGACTTCAAAGCCGACCCTCACCCCAGCCCTCCCGAAACGTCGGACCGCCCGGAGGGAGAGGGGGCCGACCGAGGTGTCTGGCGTTGTACATCGACCTGAAAAACCGAGTCGATTATGGAGCTGGTAAACCTGGTAAATCCCGGATTCAGTGCAACATTGCCAGGCCGTCGCAATTCCCGAATATCCCCCAATCGGTCCCCTCTCCCTCCGGGCGGTCCGACGTTTCGGGAGGGTTAGGGTGAGGGCGCTCTTGATCATTACGCTGAACGTAACGATTCACCACCGTGCTTGATTGATGCCCCCACCTCACACGCCTACCTTGGCTCCACGACAGCGAACCCGTGGAGTGAGCATGACAACAATAATTTCCCCCGACTCGCGCTGGACGCGGCGGCGCGATGAGAAGCAGCGCCGGCTCGATAAGGTGCGCGGGCTGGCCGATGGTGCGGTGCTGCCCAGCGACAAGATCGTCGCCGCGCTCGAAGCGCTGATCCATCCCGGCGACCGTGTGGTGCTGGAGGGCAATAACCAGAAGCAGGCGGATTTTCTTTCCCGTTCCCTGGCCAAGGCCGACCCGCAAAAGCTCCACGACCTGCACATGATCATGCCCAGCGTCGGCCGCTCCGAGCACCTTGATCTGTTCGAACGCGGCATCGCCCGCAAGCTGGATTTCTCTTTCGCCGGCACCCAGAGTCTGCGCATCAGCCAGTTGCTTGAAGATGGCTTGCTGGAAGTCGGCGCGATCCACACCTACATCGAACTCTATGCGCGGCTGGTAGTGGACCTGATTCCCAACGTCGTGCTCTCGGCCGGGTTCATGGCCGACCGCGCCGGCAACATCTACACCGGCCCGAGCACCGAAGACACTCCGGCACTGATCGAACCGGCCGCGTTCAGCGACGGCATCGTCATCGTTCAGGTCAACCAATTGGTCGACGACGTCAGCGAACTGCCGCGCGTGGACATTCCCGCTTCGTGGGTCGATTTCGTCGTGGTGGCCGACAAGCCGTTCTACATCGAACCGCTGTTCACCCGCGATCCACGACACATCAAGCCTGTGCATGTGCTGATGGCGATGATGGCGATTCGCGGGATCTACGAAAAACACAACGTGCAGTCGCTCAACCACGGCATCGGTTTCAACACCGCCGCCATTGAGCTGATCCTGCCGACCTACGGCGAATCCCTCGGCCTCAAAGGCAAGATCTGCCGCAACTGGACCCTCAACCCGCACCCGACGCTGATCCCGGCGATCGAAAGCGGCTGGGTCGAAAGCGTGCATTGCTTCGGCACCGAACTGGGCATGGAAAACTACATCGCCGCCCGGCCGGACGTGTTCTTCACCGGCCGCGACGGCTCGCTGCGTTCCAACCGCATGGTCTGCCAACTCGCCGGGCAATACGCAGTGGATCTGTTTATCGGCGCGACGTTGCAGGTCGATGGCGACGGCCATTCCTCGACGGTGACCCGTGGTCGACTGGCCGGTTTCGGTGGCGCGCCGAACATGGGCCATGACCCGCGCGGCCGCCGTCACGGTACCCCAGCGTGGCTGGACATGCGTCACGGCGATGCGCCGCAACCGATGCTCGAACGCGGCAAGAAACTCGTGGTGCAAATGGTCGAGACGTTCCAGGAGGGCGGCAAACCGACCTTCGTCGAAACCCTAGACGCGGTCGAAGTGGCGAAGAAAAGCGGCATGCCGCTGGCGCCGATCATGATCTACGGCGACGACGTTACCCACCTGCTCACTGAAGAAGGTATCGCCTACCTGTACAAGGCGCGTTCGCTGGAAGAACGCCAGGCGATGATTGCAGCGGTGGCCGGCGTCACCGCGATCGGCCTGCGCCACAACCCGAAAGACACCGAACGCATGCGTCGCGAAGGCCTGATTGCCTTGCCCGAAGACCTCGGCATCCGCCGCACCGACGCCACCCGCGAACTGCTAGCGGCGAAAAGCGTGGCGGATCTGGTCGAGTGGTCCGGTGGCCTGTACAACCCGCCCGCCAAATTCAGGAGCTGGTAAATGCACGCATTCAACCTGCAAGCACACCCGCTGTCGCTGGCTGACCGCTTGGCCGATCTGGCGGTGGAAGCGTTGATCGACGAAGCCGACCTGTCGCCGAAACCGGCCTTGGTCGACCGTCGCGGCAACGGCGCCCACACCGATCTGCACCTGGGCCTGATGCACGCTTCGGCGCTGGCGTTGTGGCCGGCGTTCAAGGAAATGGCCGAGGCAGCGCAAGACATTGGCGAAGTCGGTTTGCCGTTGCGCGAAGCGATTGGCCGCATCGGTCGCGAAGGCGAGCAAGCGATGCTCGCCACCACTAACGGTGTGAATACCCATCGCGGCGCAATCTGGGCGCTTGGTCTGCTGGTCACCGCCGCCGCGCTGCAACCGAGCTCCGTCGCTCTTTGTGCGGCACGCCTGGCGCTGCTCGACGACCGCTACGCACCGAAGCCACTCAGCCACGGCGCTCAAGTCGCCCAGCGTTACGGCGCACGCGGTGCTCGCGAGGAAGCGCAACTTGGCTTCCCCTCGGTGCTGCAACGCGGCTTGCCGCAATTGCAGAACAGCCGCGCCAACGGCGTCGGCGAACAGAACGCCCGGCTCGACGCCTTGCTCGCGATCATGACCGAACTGGCCGACACCTGCGTGCTCTATCGGGCCGGCGAACAAGGCCTGCACGCCATGCAAAGCGGCGCGCAAGCGGTGCTCGACGCCGGCGGCAGTGCCAGCCTTACAGGCCGCCGCCGATTGCACGAACTGGATCAACAACTCATCGCATTGAATGCCTCGCCCGGTGGCGCCGCCGACTTGCTCGCCGCCACGCTGTTGCTCGATCGAATCGAGCGCGACGGCATTCTTCAGGGAGCGTTTTGATGGAAAGCCTATCGTTTGAATTTCCCGCCGGGCAGCCGCCACGCGGGCGTGCGCTGGTCGGGTGTGTCGGCTCGGGGGATCTGGAAGTGCTGATCGAACCTGGCCTGGCCGGCAAGTTGACGATCAACGTGCAGACCTCGGTCAACGGCGCGCAACAGCGCTGGCAGCATCTGTTTGCGCGGATGTTCGACGGCACTACGCCGCCAGCGATGGCCATCGACATCCACGATTTCGGCGCGACGCCGGGGGTGGTGCGCTTGCGTCTGGAGCAGGGTTTCGAGGAGATCGGCCATGACTGACAGCGCCGCGTTGCTCAACAAACACAGCTTCGTCGAACTTGGCGCGCGGCAACGGGCGAAAGCCTTGCTCGACGCCGGGACGTTTCGTGAACTGCTCGATCCGTTTCAACGGGTCATGTCGCCGTGGCTGGAACGCCAGGGCGTGGTCCCGCAGGCCGACGACGGCGTCATCATCGCCAAGGGCAGCCTCGACGGTTTGCCCGTGGTGATTGCGGCGATCGAAGGCGCGTTTCAGGGCGGCAGCCTTGGTGAAGTCGGCGGGGCGAAAATTGCCGGCGCGCTGGAGCTGGCCGCCGAAGACAACCGCAAAGGCATCCCGACCCGCGCGGTGCTGTTGCTGGAAACCGGTGGCGTGCGCTTGCAGGAAGCCAATCTCGGCCTCGCGGCGATTGCCGATATTCACGCAGCGATTGTCGATTTGCAGCGATACCAACCGGTGGTCGGCGTGGTCGCCGGCAGCGTCGGTTGCTTCGGCGGCATGTCGATTGCCGCAGCGCTGTGCAGTTATCTGCTGGTGACTCAGGAAGCACGTCTTGGCCTGAACGGCCCGCAAGTCATCGAGCAGGAAGCCGGGATCGAGGAATACGACTCGCGCGACCGGCCGTTCATCTGGAGCCTGACCGGCGGCGAGCAGCGCTTCAACAGTGCTCTGGTGGATCGTTACGTTGGTGATGACGTGGCGCGGATTCGTCAGCAGGTCGGCGAATTGCTCCAGCAAGGTTTGCCGGCTCAGCCACGCAGCCAAAGCGCCGAGTGGTTCCTGCACCGTCTGGGCAGTCTGAACACTGACCAGCAAATCGAACCCTCGGTGGTTCGCGATCTGTATCAAGGAGAGCGCTCATGAGCGGTTATTCATTGCGCGGTTTGCACTGGTTCAACGCTCTGAGCGCGGGAGCTAAAAACGTCGAAGGCCTGCCGGCGTCCTTGAAAGTCGCTGACGGTGACCTCGGGCGTTTTATCGCCGTGGTCGCTGACCCGGACAATCGTTTCCCACGCGCTCGCAACGGCGAAGTCGGCTTGCTCGAAGGCTGGGGGCTGGCCAAGGCTGTGGATGACGCGATCAGCGCTGATCGCGATAACGCGCAAAAGCGCCCGATCATCGCCATCGTCGATGTGCCGAGCCAGGCCTATGGTCGGCGCGAAGAAGCGCTCGGTATTCATCAGGCGCTGGCCGGCGCGGCGGGCAGTTATGCCCGTGCGCGGCTGGCCGGGCATCCGGTGATTGCCTTGCTGGTCGGCAAGGCCATGTCCGGAGCGTTTCTGGCGCACGGTTATCAGGCCAACCGCCTGATCGCACTGCGTGATCCCGGGGTGATGGTCCACGCGATGGGCAAGGCCTCGGCGGCGCGGGTGACGTTGCGCAGCGTTGAGGAACTGGAAGCGCTGGCCGCCAGCGTGCCGCCGATGGCCTACGACATCGACAGCTACGCCAGCCTCGGCCTGCTCTGGGAAACCCTCTCGGTGCAGCAGATCGAACAACCGACCGCAGAGGATCTGGCGCGGGTCAGCGAATGCCTCAAGCAAGCCATCGGCAATATCACCGGCACCGACCTGAGCAATCGCCTCGGTGCCAGCAATCGCGCGGCGTCGAGCAAGGTCCGCGAACTGCTGAGGGCGCAGTGGTGAACATGCCACTGGCCCACGACCTGCTCTGGGGCATGACCCCGGCGCAGTTGCCGGCGGATGCGCCGCCGTGGGCGATCGAGTCGCTGGCCGTCGGGCAACCGGTGGTAGTGCGGCGCGCGCTGAGTGCTGAAGGTCTGATCGCGGTGGGCGTGCGCGGGTTGCTGCGTGAGCAGCGGCTGGCGGCGTTCATGCGCATCGATTCGATTGTGCGGCGGGTCAGTCCTGAAGCGTTGTGTCATGTCGACAGCGCGCGTGATCTGCCGGTCATGCAGGCGCTCAGGCAATTGCGGCCGATGCTCGATGACTGTGGTTGGGTATGGGGTGTCAGCGGCAGTGTCGGCTTTGAGCTGGCCAGCGGTTTTGCCGCGATGCACGCGGCCAGTGACCTCGATCTGATCCTGCGCGCACCGCAACCGATTACCCGTCATCAGGCACGCGAACTGGTCGCGTTTTTTGATCGCGCCGCGTGCCGGGTCGACATGCAGTTGCAAACCCCATTCGGCGCGGTGGCGTTGCGCGAATGGGCCAGTGCTTCGGCGCGGGTACTGCTGAAAAATGCGCAACAGGCGCAATTGGTGGTTGATCCGTGGCAGCCGCTGGAGCAGGCAGCGTGAGCAGTCTGCTGGTGTTCCCCGGCCAGGGCGCGCAGCAAGCCGGCATGCTCCAGCGCTTGCCAGGGGAAGTGTTGACCGAGGCCAGCGACGTGCTCGGCGAAGATGTCTCGCGGCTCGATTCTGCCGAAGCGTTACGCACCACACGGGCGGTTCAGCTGTGCCTGCTGATCGCTGGCGTCGCGGCTTCACGGCAGTTGTTGCAGGACGGGCTGACGGCGGATTACGTCGCAGGGTTGTCCATCGGCGCCTATCCCGCAGCGGTGGTCGCCGGGGCTTTGAGCTTCAGTGACGCGTTGCATCTGGTCAGCCTGCGCGGTGAGCTGATGCAGCAGGCTTATCCACAGGGCTACGGCATGACCGCAATCATCGGCTTGCAGTTATCCACAGTCGAAACGCTGCTGGCGCAGGTGCACAGCGAGGATTCGCCGGTGTATCTGGCGAATATCAACGCCGATAATCAGGTGGTCATTGCTGGCAGTGACCGCGGCATGCAAGCGGTGGCCGAACTGGCGCGCAGTCGTGGCGCCGGTCTGGCAAAACGTCTGGCGGTAAGTGTGCCGTCGCACTGTCCGCTGCTGGACGAACCGGCGCAAACCCTCGCCGAAGCCTTTGCCAGGGTTGAATTGAGAACCCCGAAAATCGCTTACCTGAGCGGTAGCCGTGCGCGGCCTGTGACCAAGGTCGAAGCGCTGCGCGACGACCTCGCCTTCAATATGTGCCGCGTGGTGGACTGGCGCGGCACCGTGCAAAGCGCCTACGAGCGCGGCGTGCGTCTACAAATCGAACTGCCGCCCGGTGCGGTGCTGACCGGACTGGCGCGCCGGGTGTTCGAGCAGGGCACCGTCACGGCCTTCGACAGTGCCCGCCTCGACACCCTGCAAGCGCTGTTGCGAGAGGAGGGTGGCCGCCAACTCTAAAACCGCCGCGACTCAAGCTTCGAACAACAAAAACAACATTCGACGATGCACTTTGAGGACTACAACAATGATTATTTACGGTGTGGCGTTTCTCGCCTTTTGTACGCTGGTCGGTATCTGGATCGGTGAATTGCTCGGCAAGCTGATCGGCGTGCCGGCCAACGTCGGCGGTGTCGGCATTGCGATGCTGCTGCTGATCGGCCTCGGCAGTTATCTGTACAAAAGCGGCTGGCTCAAGGGCAAGACCGAGCAGGGCGTGGAGTTCTGGAGTGCGATCTACATTCCCATCGTGGTCGCCATGGCGGCGCAGCAGAACGTCTACGGCGCGCTGAAGGGCGGGCCGATGGCTATTCTCGCCGGCACGCTGGCCGTGGTGATCGCCTTTGCTCTGGTGCCGGTGCTGACGCGCATGGGCAACAAGCAACAGACGCCGATTGCTCCAGCCAAGACTGCGGGGTAAGCGCCATGTACGAATCGATGATGAAAGTGATCACCGGCTACGGCCTGATCAGCGGCTTTTTGATTGTCGGCCTGACCATGTGGGTGTCCTACTGGATGTCCAACACCTTCACCAAGGGCCGCCTGCACGGCTCGGCGATTGCCATTCTGCTCGGCCTGGTGCTGTCGTATGTCGGCGGCGCGCTGACCGGCGGGCAGAAGGGCGTGGTGGATATTCCGTTGTTGTCCGGTATCGGCCTGCTCGGCGGCGCCATGCTGCGCGATTTTGCGATTGTCGCCACCGCGTTTGGTGTCAGTGTCGACGAGCTCAAGCGCGCTGGGTTTGTCGGCGTGTTGGCGCTGTTTGTTGGCGTCGGCACCTCGTTTGTGGCGGGTGTGGGTGTGGCGATGGCGTTCGGTTACACCGATGCGGTCAGCCTGACCACGATTGGCGCTGGTGCCGTGACCTATATCGTCGGGCCGGTGACAGGCGCGGCGATTGGCGCCAGTTCCGAGGTGATGGCGCTGTCGATCGCGGCGGGGTTGATCAAGGCGATTCTGGTGATGGTGATGACACCGTTCGTGGCGCCGATGATCGGCCTGAACAACCCGCGCAGCGCGGTCATTTTCGGCGGGTTGATGGGCACTTCCAGTGGCGTCGCTGGCGGGTTGGCGGCGACTGATCCGAAGCTGGTGCCTTATGGTTGCCTGACGGCGGCGTTTTATACCGCGCTTGGCTGCTTGCTTGGGCCTTCGCTGTTGTTTCTGGCGATGCGCGGGTTGATGGGCTGACCGCCGAAAGGCTAACCCTCACCCTAGCCCTCCCGAAACGTCGGACCGCCCAAAGGGAGAGGGGACTGACCGAGGTGGATGCAGGAGTTTCATCGACCTGAAATTTCTGAGTCGAACACAGGTTCTGAAAAGCCCCCGATCTGCTCCCTTTCCCCTCGCCCCCTTGGGGGAGAGGGCTGGGGTGAGGGGGTAGCTCATGATCTTGATCTTCTGTTGATCAAACCCCGGCCTGGCGATTGGCATACATCCGGCACTCCGCCAGCAACGCCAGCAGATTCGGGTCCCTCTCCTTGGCCTTCAAGAACACCACCCCGATGTGCTGCTGCAACCGATACTTCTCCTGCAACGGAATCAGCTTCACCCGATTCTCGTACACCGCCGCAATCCGCCCCGGTAACAACGCATAACCGACCCCCGAGCTGACCATGCTCAGCAGGGTGAAAATGTCATTCACCTGCATCGCCACTTTCGGCTCGAACCCCGCCTGCTTGAACACCCGATTGCCATCCTGATGCGTGGCAAAGCCCTGGGTCAGGGTGATGAATGTTTCATCGCGCACCTCGGCCAGATCGACTTCACTGCGTTGAGCAAACTTCGAATCCGCCGGTGTGGCGAGGAATATGTCGTCGGAGAACAGCGCAATCTGCTCGCAGTCCGGGTCGTTGATGCTGTCGTCGAGTGACACCAGGATCGCGTCGACCTCCATGTTTTTCAGCTTGTAGAGCAGGTCGATGTTCGAGCCGAGGATCAGGTCGATGTTGAGTTCGCTGCGGCGGATTTTCAGGCCCATGATCAGCTGCGGCACGGTTTTCACCGTCAACGAATACAGCGAGCCAAGCTTGAAGCGCTCAGCGGAGAACCCGGCGGCTTCGCGAGTCAGGCGCACGCTGTCGACCACATCATTGATTAGCTTCTGCGCGCGCTCTTCCAGCACGTAAGCACTTTCCAGCGGCGTGAGGTTGCGCCCCTCGTGTTTGAACAGCGGGCAGCGCAGGGCGTTTTCCAGCGAGTGAATCGCGCGGTGCACGCTGACGTTGCTGGTCTGCAGTTCGGCAGCGGCGCGGGCGAGGTTGCCGGTGCGCATGAAAGCGAGGAACACCTCGAGTTTTTTCAGGGTCAATTCTTCGTCGATCAGCATGGCGCGGACTCTTTTTGGTATCGACCGATTGTGCCCAATTCCCGCGCGCCGCGCAGGGAGGTTGAACAGAAACATTGCGCTTTTACGCTCAAGGCCCGAGCCTTGCGCGCTTGCGTTAGTGACTACGAGGTATGCGACACATGTATCACGGGGAAAAACTCAACGCCTGGACCCATCTGGTCGGAGCGGTGGCGGCGTTTATTGGCGGCGTGTGGATGCTGGTGATCGCCAGTCTCGACGGCAGTCCGTGGAAGATCGTCAGCGTGGCGATCTACGCGTTCACCCTGCTGGTGCTCTACAGCGCCTCGACCGTGTACCACAGCGTGCGCGGG
This sequence comes from Pseudomonas sp. Z003-0.4C(8344-21), assembly GCF_900104975.1. NCBI lineage: Bacteria > Pseudomonadati > Pseudomonadota > Gammaproteobacteria > Pseudomonadales > Pseudomonadaceae > Pseudomonas > Pseudomonas sp. Z003-0.4C(8344-21). Next base: position 697,209 of record NZ_LT629756.1, read on the forward strand.
CGCAAAAAAGCGATCATGAAGAAGGTCGATCACTTTTCGATCTACCTGCTGATTGCCGGCAGCTACACGCCGTTTTGTCTGGTGACCCTGCGCGGGCCGTGGGGCTGGACACTGTTCGGGATCGTCTGGGGGCTGGCGCTGATCGGCATCCTGCAGGAAATCAAACCGCGCTCCGAGGCACGGATTCTGTCGATCGTGATTTACGCGGTGATGGGCTGGATCGTGCTGGTGGCGGTCAAGCCGCTGATCGCCGCGCTGGGCACGGCGGGGTTTGCCTGGCTGGCGTCGGGCGGGGTGATGTATACGGTGGGAATTATCTTTTTTGCCCTCGATCACCGGCTGCGGCATGCCCATGGGATCTGGCATCTGTTCGTGATTGCCGGGAGCCTGCTGCATTTTGTCGCAATCTTGTTTTACGTCCTCTAGACCGAGGCGCGGCTAATCGCTGGCAAGCCAGCTCCCACAGGGTTTAGCGTTGTTCACACATGTTGTGGTTAACAAGGATCCTGTGGGAGCTGGCTTGCCAGCGATGAGGCCTTAGAAATCACCCCAAAGCTGCTGCGCCACCGCCAACGCCACCACCGGCGCGGTCTCGGTGCGCAGCACCCGCGGGCCGAGGCGGGCGGCGTGGAAGCCGTTGTCTTTGGCCTGCTCGACTTCAGCGTCGGACAAACCACCTTCCGGGCCGATCAGGAACGCCAGCGTCGCCGGTCGGGCATGGCTGACCAGCGGCTCGGCCACCGGGTGCAGCACCAGTTTCAACCCGGCTTCGGTCTGCTTGATCCAGTCCGCCAGCAGCACCGGCGGATGAATCACCGGCACTCGCGAGCGCCCGCATTGTTCGCACGCGCTGATCGCTACCTGACGCCAGTGCAGCAGGCGTTTGTCGGCGCGTTCGTCCTTGAGGCGGACTTCGCAGCGGTCGCTGAAGATCGGGGTGATTTCATTCACGCCCAGTTCGGTGGCTTTCTGAATCGCCCAATCCATGCGCTCGCCCCGGGACAAGCCCTGGCCGAGGTGGATGTGCAGCGGCGACTCGACCTGACCCGGCAGTTGCTCGTCGATCTGCACGACGACGCGCTTCTTGCCGACCTCAACCAGCGATCCGCGAAACTCATGGCCGGAACCGTCGAACAACTGCACCGCATCGCCTTCGGCCATGCGCAACACGCGGCTGATGTAATGCGCCTGGGCTTCCGGCAGTTCGTGTTCGCCGGTGCTCAATGGGGCGTCGATAAAGAAGCGGGACAGTCTCATGCGGGGTCTCTGTAAAATTTGTAAAAGTCTGGCGGCCCCATCGCTGGCAAGCCAGCTCCCACAGGTTCTGCGCAAAACCCTGTGGGAGCTGGCTTGCCAGCGATGACGATAGTCCGGTACCGCTGAAGCTTAAGTGAAGTAGATCAGCCCGGATCGCGGAAACCGGGATGAAAGTCCTTCGGCACCGCCACGCTCACGCTGTCACGCGTGGCGATATCAATGCCTTCACTCGCCACCTCGGCCAGGAAATCAATCTGCTCCGGGGTGATCACGTACGGCGGCAGGAAATAAACCACACTGCCCAGCGGCCGCAGCAATGCGCCGCGCTCCAGTGCATGCTGGAACACCTTCAAGCCGCGGCGTTCCTGCCAAGGGTAGGCCTCTTTGCTGGCTTTATCCTTGACCATCTCTATCGCCAGAACCATGCCGGTCTGGCGCACTTCGGAGACGTTCGGGTGATCGACCAGGTGCGCTGTCGACGAGGCCATGCGTTGGGCCAGTGCCTGGTTGTTTTCGATGACGTTGTCCTGTTCGAAAATATCCAGCGTCGCCAGCGCCGCCGCACAAGCGAGCGGGTTGCCGGTGTAGCTGTGCGAATGCAGGAAGGCGCGCAGAGTCGGGTAGTCATCGTAGAACGCGCTGTAGACGTCGTCGGTAGTCAGGCATGCCGCGAGCGGCAGGTAGCCGCCGGTCAGGGCTTTTGACAGGCAGAGGAAGTCCGGACGAATGCCGGCCTGTTCACAGGCGAACATCGTCCCGGTGCGACCGAAGCCGACAGCGATTTCGTCGTGAATCAGGTGCACGCCATAACGGTCGCAGGCCTCGCGCAGCAATTTCAGATAAACCGGGTGATACATGCGCATGCCGCCAGCGCCCTGAATCAGCGGCTCGACGATCACCGCCGCGACGCTGTCATGATTCTCCGCCAGCGTCTGTTCCATGGTGGCGAACATGTTGCGTGAATGCGCTTCCCAGCTCATGCCGTCGGGGCGCAGGTAGCAATCCGGACTCGGCACCTTGATGGTGTCCATCAACAGGGCTTTGTAGGTCTCGGTGAACAACGGCACGTCGCCGACCGCCATCGCCGCCATGGTTTCGCCGTGGTAGCTGTTGGTCAGGGTGACGAAGCGCTTCTTGTTTGGCTGACCGCGGTTGAGCCAGTAGTGAAAACTCATCTTTAGCGCGACTTCGATGCACGACGAGCCGTTGTCGGCGTAGAACACCCGGTTCAGGCCTTCCGGCGTCATCTTCACCAGACGCTCGGACAGCTCGATCACCGGCTGATGGCTGAAGCCGGCGAGAATCACATGCTCGAGCTGGTCGACCTGATCCTTGATGCGCTGGTTGATCCGCGGGTTGGCGTGCCCGAAAACGTTAACCCACCACGAGCTGACCGCGTCGAGATAGCGCTTGCCTTCGAAGTCTTCGAGCCAGACGCCTTCGCCGCGCTTGATCGGGATCAGCGGCAGTTGTTCGTGGTCTTTCATCTGGGTGCAGGGATGCCACAACACTGCGAGATCGCGTTGCATCCACTGGTTATTCAGGCCCATTTACAGTCTCCTCGAGGCGGCTCGCGGCAGGCGCGGGCAAACAATCGCGCAAGCCTATGCAATGCATCGCGCGGGAACAACCCATTGTGTCGATTGAGCTACTTTGTATGAGCCGATAGACGCCGCTGGCGGCGTTTTGATGGCTAACGTATTCTTCGCGGTTCTTTGGGTCGTCTGACCCGCCAAACTGCTTTTTCCCACATGTTTTTCCGGAGTTCGCTGAATGTCTGTCGGTTGGCTGCGCGCCTGTGCGCTGGTGATGTTGGGGCTGTTCAGCGTGACAGCGCTGGCCAAGGATAAAACCGCAATCGTGATCGGCGGCGGCCTGTCGGGTCTGACCGCCGCTTATGAGCTGCAAAACAAGGGCTGGCAGGTCACCCTGCTCGAAGCCAAGCCGAGCCTGGGCGGACGCTCGGGCATGGCCACCAGCGAGTGGATCGGTAACGACAAAACCCAGCCGGTGCTGAACAAGTACGTGTCGACCTTCAAGCTCGGCACCACCCCGGCACCGGAATTCGTGCGCACGCCGAGCTATCTGATCGACGGCGACTATTTCTCCGCCGCGGATCTGGCGACCAAGCAACCGGCCACCGCCGATGCGCTCAAGCGTTACCAGAAAACCCTCGATGATCTGGCGCGCTCGATCGACGATCCGCAAAACCCGGCGGCGACCAGCACCCTGCACGCGCTGGATCAGATCACCGTATCGAGCTGGCTCGACAAGCAGAACCTGCCGGCGACGGCGCGTCAGTTGATCAATCAGGACATCCGCACCCATTACGACGAGCCTTCGCGGCTGTCGCTGCTGTACTTTGCCCAGCAGAACCGCGTCTATCGCGGCGTTTCCGACCGTGACCTGCGCGCCTCGCGTCTGGTCGGCGGTAGCCAGGTGCTGGCGCAGGCCTTCGTCAAACAGATCAAGACCATCAAGACCAGCTCGCCGGTCTCGGCCATCACCCAGGACAAGGAAGGCGTGACCGTCAAAGTCGGCAGCGTCGGCTATCAGGCTGACTACGTGGTGCTGGCCGTGCCATTGCGCGCACTGAACAAGATTGCCCTGACCCCGGCACTTGATGCCCAGCATCTGGCGGCGATCAAAGGCACCAACTACGGCTGGCGCGACCAGATCATGCTGAAATTCAAGACGCCAGTGTGGGAAAGCAAGGCGCGCATGTCCGGCGAGATCTACAGCAACACCGGTCTGGGCATGCTCTGGATCGAGCCAGCGCTCAAAGGTGGCGCCAATGTGGTGATCAACCTGTCCGGCGACAATGCCCGCGTGATGCAGGCGTTCGGCGACAAGCAGATGGTCGATCAGGTGCTGATCCGTCTGCACGCGTTTTATCCACAGGCCCGTGGCTCGTTCACTGGTTACGAAATCCGCCGCTACAGCACCGACCCGTCGATGGGCGGCGCTTACCTGGCTTACGGCCCGGGGCAGATCAGCAAGTTCTGGCGCCTGTGGGAACGTCCGCTGCAACGCGTAGCGTTCGCTGGCGAACACACCGACACCTTGTATCCGGGCACCCTGGAAGGCGCACTGCGCACCGGCCAGCGTGCGGCCAGCCAGGTTGAAGATCTGGCGGCAGGCAAATCGTTCGAACCGGCCAAAGGGGTTCCGGCTGCCGCAGCAGCAGGCGCGGCGGGTGCCGTGGCGGCGAAGAAGGGCAACTTCTTCAGCAACCTGTTTGGCGGTTCGGATGACGAGAAGAAGCCAGAACCGGTGAAGGCTCCAGAACCGGCACCTGCTCCGGTCGCCCCAGCGCCTGCACCGACTCCTGCGCCCGCTCCGGTGGAAGCGCCGAAGCCAGCGGCCCCGGTAAAAGCCGAACCGGCGAAGAAAGCCGCGGCCAAGCCAGCGGCGAAGAAGCCCGCGGCGAAAACCGAAACGAAAAAGCCCGCAGCCAAAGCGCCAGTGAAGAAGGCTGAACCGGCGAAGAAGCCAGCGGCTAAACCCGCGCCCAAGCCTGCGGCAACCACCGAGACCAAAGCCCAGTAAGGCTTTGCTCCCATGGAAAAACGCGGCCCTCGGGTCGCGTTTTTTTTGCCCGGATTTTTTTCTTTCGCAGCTTGGTCCAGCAGCTTACCGGCGTACCGGAGCCTTCCCACAAGACACTCGGAATGAGGTGATGGCGGCTGCCAGACCAGCAACCTTATGCTGGGAAAAACCGGAGATCCTGGATGAAAACGCTCACGCTCATGCTTTTACTGATTGCTCTTCCGGGCTGTACCAACGGGCGTTTCTTTCCCGGTGGTTACGGTTCTGAACTGGCGCACACATGCAAGATTGATCCGTACAGTGCCGATTGCCTGCAACCTCCGGCGGTATTGCATAACTGAAATGCCGCACGTTGATGGTCGGTTAAAACTCCCACTTGAAGAATTCCGTGCCGTTCGGCAGTTTTCTCAAACAGCGTTGCTTGGGTTTGCGCAGGCGTCCGGGAATGAAACCGAAGCGCGCCCAGCGCAGACTTCCCGTGCGCTGATCGTAAATCACCAGGTTGCCGTCGTCCTGTACGGTCATGTAAGTGTGGTACCACAGCGACTTATCAGCTGTGTGCGTGCTCTCCGCGATCCATAGTCGCCGCCTGGCCGGGTCGTAAAGGAAGCCGCTGTTGCTGATTACAAACTGCAGCGGCTCGCGCATTCTTTTCGGGTGCAACGTCGCGCTGTAAGGTTGATGGCCGTCCGCGATCCAGATAATGGCCTCGCCGTCCTTGATGATCAGATTTCCATCACTTTGCAGGATCAAACGGAATCGACCGTTCTCCGATTGCAGGTACTGCCCTGCTGACATCGTCTGATTGGGAGGCAGTACGGAAGAACCGCTCGCTTGAAAGGGTGTATATCGCAGAGCCATATTTGCGCCTGACTGAATGTTGAGAGAGTCTCATTCGAACAGGCCCAAAGGTCGCATCTGCGGTACATGCTTATCGGCTTCGAATATTCAGGTCTGCGGACTGTGGGTGTTGCCCGAAGGCACAACACCGATCATCCATCCAAGCGCCCCTCACCGAAATCGCCTTTAATCCTTTCTTAACACCTCTCTTGCAGACTCTTGATCGTATTTCTCGATATTTCAAAGCGAAATTTTCCGCTTTAATTCGATAGATAACTCGCTAGTCTTGGTTCGCAGTTCTCACAGGATTTGGGCAATGCAGCTACGTAACTCTTCTTCGCGCTATGGTTGGGTCAGCATCTTCATGCACTGGGGCGTGGCGCTGGTGGTCTTCGGGCTGTTTGCGCTGGGTCTGTGGATGGTCGGGCTGGATTACTACAGCACCTGGCGCAAAGACGCGCCGGACCTGCACAAGAGTATCGGTCTGGTGCTGCTGGGTGTGATGGTGTTGCGGGTGCTGTGGCGCTTTATCAGTCCACCGCCGTCGACCCTGCAAAGCTACAGCCGCATGACCCGCCTCGGCGCAAAATTCGGCCACGGGTTTCTGTATCTGGCGCTGTTCGCTGTGATGATTGCCGGTTACCTGATTTCCACCGCAGACGGTGTCGGGATCCCGGTGTTTGGCCTGTTTGAAGTTCCTGCACTGCTCTCCGGACTACCGGATCAGGCAGATACCGCTGGGGTGATTCATCTCTGGCTGGCGTGGGCGCTGGTAATTTTTTCCGGCCTTCATGCGTTGGCAGCATTGAAGCACCACTTTATCGATCGTGATGCGACCCTTACCCGAATGCTCGGTCGCAAAGCCTGAAATTCAACCTCGACTCAAAGGAAAAGAAAGCATGTTGAAAAAGACTCTGGCCGCTCTGGCAATCGGTTCTGCCGTGCTGTCCGCCAACGTAATGGCCGCTGACTACGTCGTCGACAAAGAAGGCCAGCACGCCTTCGTTGATTTCAAGATCAGCCACCTGGGCTACAGCTTCATCACCGGTACTTTCAAGGACATCGACGGCAAGTTCAGCTTCGACGCTGCCAAGCCTGAAGACAGCAAGATCGAATTCAACGTCAACACCGCCAGCGTGTTCACCAATCACGCCGAACGCGACAAGCACATCGCCAGCGCTGATTTCCTCAACGCCAGCAAATTCGGCAAGGCCACCTTCGTTTCCACCAGCGTCAAATCCACCGGTGCCAACACTGCTGACGTGACCGGCGACCTGACCCTGCTGGGCGTGACCAAGCCTGTCGTCGTGAAAGCGACCTTCCTGGGCGAAGGCAAGGATCCATGGGGCGGCTACCGTGCCGGCTTCGAAGGCACCACCACCATCAAGCGTTCCGATTTCGGCAAGCAGAAAGACCTCGGGCCGAAGTCCGATGCGGTCGAGCTGTATGTTTCGTTTGAAGGTGTGAAAGCGAAGTAATTTTCGCCGCCATACAAAAACGCCCCCGGTCGTAAGGCCGGGGGCGTTTTTTATTGCCTGTCACAAACACTTCACTTCACCGCAGAGCCCCTGTGGGCGCTACCCTGCTGGCGATAGCGGTGGGTCAGCCACCACAGGTTTTGAATGTGCTGTCCTCATTGCCAGCAGGCTGGCTCCCACAGGGGATGTGCATATAAGCGTCAGGACAAAAAAATGCCCCGGCTCTTTCGAACCGGGGCATTTTTCATTGCGGCTTGGACTCAGCGATTGCGGGTCAGCAGTGCTGGTTTTTCGCCACGCGGGCGGCTTGGCAGTTGATCGAGCTGCTCAGGGGTCGGAAAGCGGTCGGCTTTCGATTCCTTGTGCATGATCTTCGGCCCGGTGCTGCGCGGGTTCTGCACGGCTGGCTCGCTACGTGGCTGATCGTCACGGGCTGGACGGCGGTTGCGCGAGGACGACGAAGACTCGTCACGACGGCCCTGACCGTCACGCGGTGCGCCGTTGCGCGGGCCGCTGCGTTTGGCCGGTGGGGTGCCGGTGCTCGAACCGTTGCTGTTGCGCGGGCCGTTCTGGCGACCTTGCGACTGACCGCCGCGCGGTGCGCCGGCACCTGCGCCTTGGGCCGGTGCGCCTGGGCGACGACCACGGCCGCCGGCCGGTGCGGCTTTCGGCACGTAATCAACGCGGTTGCCGAAGTTATCGATTTCGTCGTCGAGGAACTCGTCCGGAGCACGATCCGCCGCTGCACGCGGTGGCTGGCTCGGACGCTGTTCGCGGCTCGGCGTGCCTTCGCGCGGCTTCTGCTGGCGGGCAGGGCGCTCGCCACGTTCGCCGGCCGGTTTTTCCTTGCCCTTGTCTTTGCCTTTGTCCTTACGGCCGCCGCCACCGCCGCCGCCATTCGGGCCGTCGCCGCGCGGGCCGCGAGGGTTACGCGGGTTGCGAATGTCCGGACGCTCGCGGGCTTCCGGCTTCTCGGCTTCAATGGTGCTCGAGTCGAAGCCCATCAGGTCGCCGTCGGCGATCTTCTGCTTGGTCATGCGCTCGATGCTTTTCAGCAGTTTTTCTTCGTCCGGCGCGACCAGCGAGATCGCCTCGCCCGAACGACCGGCACGGCCGGTACGGCCGATCCGGTGCACGTAGTCTTCATCGACGTTCGGCAGCTCGAAGTTGACCACGTGAGGCAGCTGGTCGATGTCCAGGCCCCGGGCAGCGATGTCGGTGGCAACCAGAATGCGCACTTCGCCGGCCTTGAAGTCGGCCAGGGCTTTGGTGCGCGCATTCTGGCTCTTGTTACCGTGGATCGCTACAGCCGGCAGGCCGTGCTTGTCCAGGTACTCGGCCAGACGGTTGGCGCCGTGCTTGGTGCGGGTGAACACCAGCACCTGTTCCCACGCGCCGGCGGTGATCAGGTGCGCCAGCAAGGCACGCTTGTGGCTGGCCGGCAGACGGAACACGCGTTGCTCGATGCGCTCGACCGTGGTGTTCGGCGGCGTCACTTCGATGCGTTCCGGGTTGTGCAGAAGTTTGCCGGCGAGGTCGGTGATGTCTTTGGAGAAGGTCGCCGAGAACAGCAGGTTCTGACGCTTGGCCGGCAGGCGCGCGAGGACTTTCTTCACGTCATGCACAAAACCCATGTCGAGCATGCGGTCGGCTTCGTCGAGGACGAGGATTTCAACGTGGGACAGATCAACGCTGCCCTGGCCGCAGAGGTCGAGCAGACGACCCGGGCAGGCGACGAGCACGTCGACACCGCGGGACATGGCCTGAACCTGCGGGTTCATGCCGACGCCGCCGAAGATGCAGGCGCTGACGAATTTCAGATCACGGGCGTAGATCTTGAAGCTCTCGTGAACCTGGGCCGCGAGTTCGCGGGTCGGGGTCAGGACCAGTACGCGCGGTTGGCGCGGGCCGTGGCGCTGGGATTTGTCCGGGTGACCGTTGGGAAACAACCGCTCCAGGATCGGAAGGGCGAAACCGCCGGTTTTACCGGTACCTGTCTGTGCCGCAACCATCAGGTCGCGACCTTGCAACACGGCGGGAATGGCCCGCTGTTGCACCGGAGTAGGCTCGGTATAGCCCGCATCTTCGATGGCGCGGACTAAAGCCTCGGAGAGACCGAGGGAAGCAAAGGACATGAGTAATCCTGTTTTAGTTAGGGCTTGGCCCAATGGGAGTCTTGCCTGGCGCGAATGGCGTTTAAGAGGACGCAATCCCGTCCGGTCCTGCTGCGGTTCCGAAGGCACGTCGGGAGCGCTCGCGCGGGCTGCAAAGCTGCGCTGTAGCGGGTCGGGAGGCCTGTTACGGTTCCGGGCGTCCGGGCGTGAGCCTGGCGGGAACGCCGGAGTATAACAGAGCAATCACCGCGCGCCGCTTTCCTGCTGCTCAACGGTTTTGCCGCTGACCGTCGCCGAGTTCAACAAAACACTGCCAACGGGCGCGGCACCATAGCGCGCGCTCAGCTCGGCGTAGGCTGGTTCGCGCTTGAAACGCTTGAGCTCGGCACCGAAACGCTGTACCAGCAGATCCATGCCGGCATTGCGCCGAACGGCCAAAAACTGGCTCTGGCGACTAATAACCGTGGGGTTTTCGGTGATCAGGCTGCGTATATTCAATTCATCGAGCAAATGCTGGCCGACGCGGCGATCAGTAATCAGCAGATCGATGCGCCCACGCACCAGTTTGCCAAAGTTGGCTTCATGGGTCGGTGCCGGTTCCCGGGTAAACAACTGCGACTGGCTGAAATCTTCGCTGTATAAATAGCCGGGCGAGGTGCCGATGGTCAGGCCTTTGAGTTCTTCGAGACGATTGAACGGGTGCGGCCGGTCATTGGCGTAGAACATCACGAACTCGACGTCCGACAATGGCTCGCTCGGATAGAGCAGGGTGCTGTCACGCTCGGCGCTGTGAAAAATATCCAGCGCGCCGTCAGCCTGACCGGTTTCCAGCATCGACAGGCAGCGTTTCCACGGCAGGAACTGCCATTCGACTTCGATGCCCAGACGCTGGAACACGATGGCCGTGGTTTCATAGTCGAGGCCGAGGTTCTTGCCGCCGTCTTCATACACGTACGGCGCCCACGGCTCGGTGACAATACGCAACTTCTCGCCCCGAGCGGCGAAGCTCAGGCAAGCAAATACCAGCACGGCGAACAACTGTGTGATCAAAGGCATGGCTGGAGATTACGACGAGAATCGCGAAAGAGCCAGAAAGCGGCCGCACAAGCTCTGTTTCGCGGCTTCAAACGCAAAAAATCGCAGCACGACAACCCAACAAAGGCGTTGCCAAACACTGCGATCTCTTGTTCTTGCTTGTAGCTTTCAGCTCGAAGCTTGCAGCTGCTTCAGCGCGGTAACTTCAGGTTGTTCCAGATCGCCAGGCTAGGCTCGGCCTGGTTCATGGAATAGAAGTGCAGCCCCGGCGCGCCGCCCTGTAACAGGCGCTCGCACATCTCGCTGACGACTTGCTCGCCAAAGCGCTGAATGCTTTGCGTGTCATCGCCGTAGGCTTCCAGTTGCTTGCGGATCCAGCGCGGAATTTCCGCACCGCAGGCATCGGAGAAGCGCGCGAGTTTGCTGTAGTTGGTGATCGGCATGATCCCCGGCACGATCGGCAGATCCACACCCTGTGCCTGCAAACGCTCGACGAAGTAGAAGTAACTGTCGGCGTTGAAGAAGTACTGGGTGATCGCGCTGTCGGCACCGGCACGGGCCTTGCGCACAAAGTTGGCGAGATCGTCTTCGTAGTTGCGCGCCTGCGGATGCATCTCCGGGTAGGCGGCGACTTCGATGTGGAAGTGGTCGCCGGTCTCTTCACGAATGAATTCGACCAGTTCATTGGCGTGACGCAGCTCACCGCTGGTCATGCCCATGCCGGACGGCAAATCGCCGCGCAGGGCGACGATGCGCTTGATGCCGGCAGCCTTGTACTCGTTCAGCAAGCCGCGCAGGTCGTCCTTGCTGTCGCCGACGCACGACAGGTGCGGTGCGGCCGGTACTTTGACTTCGCTTTCCAGCTGCAGCACGGTGTTGAGCGTGCGGTCACGGGTCGAACCACCCGCGCCGTAGGTGCAGGAAAAGAAGTCGGGATTGTAAGTGGCCAGCTGACGGGCAGTGGCGAGCAGTTTTTCATGCCCAGCATCGGTCTTGGTCGGGAAGAACTCGAAGCTGTAGCGACGTTCTTGGGACATCGGAGGGGACCTCCAGCTGCAAGCTGCAAGCTTCAAGCTGCAAGAGGGCGGAGTGCCGAAATCTTGTGCGTGGAGCTTGCAACCAACGGCTGCGAAATAACGATGAAGAAGCCAGCGACAGCTACAAGCCTCAAGTAAACCACCCGCTTTTACTTGCCGCTTGCAGCTTGACGCTCGCAGCTGCTCTTAGTACCGGTAGGCGTGCGGCTTGAACGGGCCTTCGACGGTGACGCCGATGTAGTCAGCCTGTTGCTTGGTCAGTTGGGTGACCACGCCGCCGAAGCCGCGGACCATTTCCAGAGCCACTTCTTCGTCGAGTTTCTTCGGCAGTACTTCCACGGTCAGACGCTCGGCTTTCTGCGCTGGCGACAGGTCGGCGTACTTCTGGCCGAACAGGAAGATCTGCGCCAGAACCTGGTTGGCGAACGAACCGTCCATGATGCGGCTCGGGTGACCGGTGGCGTTGCCCAGGTTAACCAGACGGCCTTCGGCCAGCAGGATCAGGTAGTCGTCGTTTTGTGGGTCGAAGCTGCCGGTACCGGTGCGGTGAACCTTGTGCACCTGTGGCTTCACTTCTTCCCATGCCCAGTTCTTGCGCATGAAAGCGGTGTCGATTTCGTTGTCGAAGTGACCGATGTTGCAGACCACGGCGCGCTTCTTCAGGGCCTTGAGCATGTTCGCGTCGCAAACATTGACGTTACCGGTGGTGGTCACGATCAGGTCGATCTTGCCCAGCAGCGCTTTGTCGATGCTCGCTTCGGAACCGTCGTTGATACCGTCGATGAACGGCGATACCAGCTCGAAACCGTCCATGCACGCTTGCATGGCGCAGATCGGGTCGACTTCGGAGACTTTGACGATCATGCCTTCCTGACGCAGGGACTGGGCCGAACCCTTGCCCACGTCACCGTAACCGATGACCAGCGCTTGCTTGCCGGACAGCAGGTGGTCGGTACCGCGCTTGATCGCATCGTTGAGGCTGTGACGGCAGCCGTACTTGTTGTCGTTCTTGGACTTGGTCACCGAGTCGTTGACGTTGATGGCCGGGATTTTCAGCTCGCCCTTGGCCAGCATGTCCAGCAGACGGTGTACACCGGTGGTGGTTTCTTCGGTCACGCCGTGAACGCGGTCCAGCACCTGCGGGTATTTCTTGTGCAGCAGCTCGGTCAGGTCGCCGCCGTCGTCGAGGATCATGTTGGCGTCCCATGGCTGGCCATCCTTGAGGATGGTCTGCTCCAGGCACCACTCGTACTCTTCTTCGGTTTCGCCTTTCCAGGCGAACACCGGGATACCGGCAGCCGCGATAGCGGCAGCGGCCTGGTCCTGGGTGGAGAAAATGTTGCACGACGACCAGCGAACTTCGGCACCCAGGGCAACCAGGGTTTCGATCAGCACGGCGGTCTGGATGGTCATGTGGATGCAGCCAAGGATCTTGGCGCCTTTGAGCGGCTGCTCGCTGGCGTACTTGCGACGCAGACCCATCAGGGCCGGCATTTCCGACTCGGCGATGATGGTTTCGCGACGGCCCCAGGCGGCCAGGGACATGTCGGCGACTTTGTAATCGGTAAAATCTGCAGGCGTGATAACAGCGCTCATGAAGAGCCTCCATTCGTAATGTATGCGAATGGGCGCCGTTGTGCGTTTAGTGTCCAGCCTGCGGCCGGTCAACGCCCCATCCGAGCCTGACAGGTCGAACCTGCTGCAGCGCCCCTCGGACAGGTGGCGGGAAAACGGTAACAAGCGATCATTACCGTTTTGAAACGGTGGCGATTATAGCTGTCTTTGAGCTGCAAGTTGCAAGCTGCAAGCGACAAGCTGATCGGCTTTTACTTGCAGCTTGTAGCTTAAAACTTGAAGCTGGGGGCCAATACCCATAACGCTCAAACGCCTCGACCCAGGAGCCCCCCCCCATGAATTTCCACACCCGCAAATGGGTAAAACCCGAAGATCTCAACCCCAACGGCACCCTGTTCGGCGGCAGTCTGCTGCGCTGGATCGATGAAGAAGCGGCGATCTACGCGATCGTCCAGTTGGGCAACCAGCGCGTGGTGACCAAGTACATTTCCGAGATCAACTTCGTCAGCGCCTCGCGCCAGGGCGACATCATTGAACTGGGCATTACCGCCACCGAGTTCGGCCGCACCTCGATCACCCTGACGTGCGAGGTGCGCAACAAGATCACCCGCAAGAGCATTCTGACCGTTGAGAAAATGGTCTTTGTGAATCTGGGTGAAGACGGCTTGCCGGCGCCGCACGGGCGGACCGAGATCAGGTATGTGAAAGATCAGTTCAAGGATGACGAGGCCGTTCAATAAGATTGGCGGCGCTTTCATCGCCAGCAGGCTGGCTCCCACAGAGGCGACAATGTGCCTGTGGGAGCCAGCCTGCCGGCGATAGCGGTGGTGCCATCAGCGAAGATTGATCTGGCCACTGAACAGCCATGAAGCGCAACGGTCGTAGCTAAATCGCCCCCCCCACGGTTGCCACGCCATGACCACGCCCACCAGCGACAAAACCCCCGACCTCTCGGCCAAAGAGCAGCACGAAGTCGAGAAAAGCCAGCCGCCTCGCGCGGCCGTCCTGCATGAAATCATCCGCACCCAAGGCGATCAGGAACTGGAACGCAGCATTGCCGCGCTCTGGTGGTCGGCGTTGGCGGCCGGGTTGACGATGGGGTTGTCGCTGATGGGCATGGGCCTGCTCAACTCGCGTCTGCCCGACGGTGACGAGTTCAAGGTGATCGCCAGCTTCGGTTATTGCGCAGGTTTTCTCGCGGTGATTCTGGCGCGCCAGCAACTGTTCACCGAAAACACCCTGACCGCGGTGTTGCCGGTGATGACCAAGCCAACCCTGCTGAATTTTGCCCGACTGATCCGCCTGTGGAGCGTGGTGCTGATCGGCAACCTGTGCGGCACGATTCTGGTGGCCTATGTGATGCTTGAGCTGCCGATCTTCGACAGCAAGACGGACCATGCCTTTCTCGAAATCGGTCGCAAGGTCATGGAAAACCACGCCAGTCAGATGTTCGCCAAAGGCATCGTCTCCGGCTGGATGATTGCCACCATGGTCTGGATGATCCCGTCCATGGAAAGCGCGAAGATGTGGATCATTATCCTCATTACCTACTTCATGGCACTGGGCGACTTCACCCACATCGTCGTAGGTTCGGCGGAGGTTTCGTACTTGGTATTTGCCGGCGAACTGCCGTGGAGCGATTTCTGGATGGTATTTGCCGGTCCGACACTGGCGGGGAATATCATCGGCGGCAGCTTCATCTTCGCGCTGATCAGCCATGCGCAGATCCGCAGCGAGAGCGGGGTGCCGAAGGAACCTGCGGATCAGGCGAAGAAAACCGATCCGCAGTCCTCCCGGAAATGATCAGTGGTGCGCTGGCTCAGGCACGGTAGCCGGCTCGTTGCGCGTTGCATGCTTGACCAGTTTGCCGATGCTCAGGCCCTGGAGAAGGATCGATGAGAGCACCACGATGTAGGTGATGCTCAGCAGCAGATCGCGCTCCGGGCCCAGCGGCAAAGCCAGCGCCAGGGCTACCGAGACGCCACCGCGCAAACCGCCCCACGTCAGGATGCGGATGGTGCCGGCCGGCACTGAGCGCCAGCGCCGCAGCAACAGAATCGCCGGGGCCACGGTGAGCAGGCGCGACAGCAGAATCGCCACCGCGAGCAAACCCGCTGCGGCCATGTGCAGCCAGTTGAACGGCAGCAGCAACAACTCCATGCCGATCAGCGCAAACAGCAAGGCGTTGAGCATGTCATCGAGCAATTCCCAGAAACCGTCGAGGTAGCGGCGGGTCATGTCGTTCATCGCCAGGTTACGGCCCAGGTTGCCGATGATCAGCCCGGCAACCACCATCGCGATCGGCGCCGAGACATGCAATTCGGTGGACATCGCTGAACCGCCAATTACCAGCGCCAGGGTCAGCATCACGGTGATCTGATGCTGCTCGACGCTTTTGATCATGCGATAGACCAGGTAACCGATCAGTCCGCCAAACAGCACACCGCCCAGCGCCTCGTGCGCAAACAGCATCGCGGTGGCGCTGATGGTCGGGGTCTCGCCCAGTTGCGCGATACCCAGCAGCACAGTGAACACCACGACCGCGGTGCCGTCATTGAACAGCGACTCACCGACGATGGTGGTTTTCAGTGGTTTCGAGGCATTGGCGGTACGCAATACGCCGAGCACTGCAATCGGGTCGGTGGGCGAAATCAGCGCGCCGAACAACAGGCAGTAGAGGAAACTCACGTGCCAGCCGAACAGGGCAAAAATGTAATAGGCGAGGCTGCCGATCACTGCAGTGGCAATCAATACACCAAAGGTCGCCAGCAGGCCGATGGGCCAGCGGTAGCTGCGCAGGTCATTAAGGTTGACGTGAAGGGCGCCGGCGAACAGCAGGAACGACAGCATCCAGTTCATCAACAGATCGCCAAAGTCGATCTGGCCGATCAGTTGCTGCACACGGTCTTCGAGGCCGGGGAAGCCGAGCACGCTGAGGCCCTGCAGGATCAGCGAGAACAGCAAGGCAGTGACCATCACGCCGATGGTCGGCGGCAGGCCGATGAAGCGGAAGTTGACGAAGGTGAGAAGGGTGGTCAAACAGATGAAAGCGGCGACAAGTTCAAGCATCCGGGGTCCTTTGGATGAAGGGTGAATGGAGCGCGACCGGAGTTTTGGGCGCAGGGGTTTGATGGGGTGGGGTTGGCTGAGGGCACATTCGGATTTTGCGTCACGCCCGACAGCCCCTCACCCCAGCCCTTTCCCGCAGGGAGAGGGAGCCGACCGAGGTGTCTTGCGTGGAGCATCGACCTGAACGACCGGGTTGATTTTGGATTCGACGAGGCTCGTTCCTGTCGCCTACGTTCCCAAGCATCCCCCAATCAGTCCCCTCTCCCTCCGGGAGAGGGCTAGGGTGAGGGCTCTATCTGGCACACCGCAATCAGTCCGACACATTGACCGCAACCGTCCGACCACGTTGCAGATAAATAAACCACAACGCCGCCAGCACCGTCAGCACACCGACCAGCGCCCCGGTCCACGGCAGGTCCGTCAGATCCGCGCCACTGGCCACCACTAGCCCGCCAATCCACGCGCCCGCCGCATTGCCCAGATTGAACGCGCTCTGGTTCAGCGTCGAGCCCAGATTCGGCGCTTCATGGGCTTGGTCGATAATCAGCAATTGCAGGATCGGGCACAGCGCGAAAGCGAAAATCCCCCCACAGCACCAGGGTGATCGCCGCCGGCACCACTGAGCGACTGGTCTGGCTGAACGCGGCCAGAATCAGCACCACTGCCAGGGCCACGCCGACCAGCGAAGGCAGCAAACGGCTGTCGGCCAGGCGCCCGCCCAGCATGCTGCCCCCCGTCAGGCCGACGCCAAACAGCAACAACATCACCGTGACGCCGTGCGGGCTGACGCCAGTGATGTCTTGCAGAATCGGCGCAATGTAGGTGAACACGCTGAACAGACTGGTCGAGGCCAGCACGCTCATGCCCAGCGCCAGTAGCACGTTGACCTTGCCCAGCACTCTGAACTCGCTGGCGAGGTTGGCCTTGTCCATCGCAATGTGTTTTGGCAACCACAGCCATTGCGCAAGCGCCGCGATCACGCCGATCACCGACACCGCCCAGAACGTCGAGCGCCAGCCGGCGTATTGGCCGAGCGCAGTGCCCAGTGGAACGCCGAGCACGTTGGCCAGCGTCAGGCCGGTGAACATCATGGCGATGGCCTGGGCGCGCTTGTTCGGCGCGAGCAGTCCGGCGGCGACCACCGAGCCGATGCCGAAGAACGCGCCGTGACACAGGGCGGTGACCACGCGCGCGGCCATCAGCGTGGCGTAATTCGGCGCGAGGGCGCACAGCACGTTGCCGAGGATGAACATCAGCGTCATTCCCAGCAAGGTTGCTTTGCGCGGCATGTTCGCGGTGCCGATTGCCAGGATCGGTGCGCCGAACACCACGCCCAACGCATAACCTGTAATCAACAGACCAGCGTGGGGAATGCTCACGGCCAGGTCGCGGGCAACATCGGGCAGCAGGCCCATGATCACGAATTCAGTGGTGCCGATGCCGAATGCGGCGACGGCGAGGGCAAGCAAGGCGAGTGGCATGCGCAAGGTCTCTGTTAGTAGTCTTGACGCTTTGATCAGGCATACGCGGGCCGTCGTCCGATCTCGGAGAGAGCGGCGCAGGCAACATTTATTGGTATTTTTCTGTGCGCAACTGAGTGCGGCGTGGTCGCGGGCAGTATAAACAGCCATGGACACATCGCGAATCAATAATCTGACTAATTGGGTCATCATCCAAGGCCGGGGCGAGAGCGGCGACAGCTCTGGCGCCGTTGCTGCATGCAGCGTGGAATGTCCGGTTGTCAGCTACGCTCTGGTGCTGTGGGTGATGCAGTCGGGCTCAGTGTGATCCGTGTGGTTTGTCGGTATGCGCTACCTCAAGAACCTTTCGGCCGCGGGCGGCTCTTAGCCTTGGGCTGGCGATGTCTTTCTGCCTGCCCGCGAATTCCAAAATCAAAAAGGATGGTGTTATGACGGTAGCTCTGTGGTGTGTGTTGATCGCGATTTTCCTGCCGTACGTGTGCACGATCGTGGCGAAAGCGTCTGGCGGTTTCCGGCTGAAGGACAATTACGATCCGCGGGATTTTCTCGACAGCGTCGGCGGTGTGGCCCGACGTGCGCATGCCGCGCAACTGAACAGTTTTGAAGTGACCCCGGCATTTGCCGCCGCGGTGCTCGTTGCGCACCTGGTCGGTACGGCGCAGTTGGTAACGGTCAACGTGCTGGCGGTGCTGTTCATCACCAGTCGCTTGTTGTACATCATTTGCTACCTGGCGGACTGGGCGGCGTTGCGCTCGGTGGTGTGGTTTGTGGGGATGGGCTTGATTGCTTCGTTCTTCTTTGTGTCGATCTGATTGTCGGGTGTGTTGCTGATGGCCTCATCGCGAGCAGGCTCACTCCTACAGGGGAACGCATTCCAAATGTAGGAGTGAGCCTGCTCGCGATAGCGGTCTGACTGCCTCAGCGAATCCGAAGGTTACTTCTTCACCGTATCCGCTACCTGCGGCACTTGCGGCAACGGCGCGCCTTTCGGCCAGAGCATCCAGATCTGCCCCTGCTGTTTCATGTCGCCGGCCAATTGCCCGGCGGCATCACCGGTGCCCCAGAACAGGTCCGCGCGAACCTCGCCGGCAATCGCGCCGCCGGTGTCCTGCGCAGCCACCGGGCGCACCAGCGGCGTGCCATCCGGGCGCGTAGTCGACAGCCACAACAGACTGCCCAGTGGAATCACCTTGCGATCCACTGCCGCGCTGTAACCTGCGGTCAGCGGCACGTTCAGCGAGCCGCGTGGACCTTCGTTACTGTCCGGGTTGCGGGTGAAGAACACGTAACTCGGGTTGCTGGCCAGCAGTTCGGGAATCCGTGACGGATTGGCTTTCGCCCAGTTGCTGATGGCGCTCATGGTCACCTCTTCTTTCTTCAGCTCGCCCTGCTCGACCAGCCAGCGTCCGATCGGCCGGTAGGGATGGCCGTTCTGGTCGGCGTAGGCGATGCGCAGTTGTTTGCCGTCCTCGGTCTGAATCCGTCCGGAACCCTGGATTTGCAGAAATTGCAGGTTCATCGGATCAGTCAGGTAAGCCACCACCGGTGCTTTCACGCCTTTGGATTCGATGGTCGCCGCGTCGTCGTAAGGCTTGAGCACTCGCCCTTCGAGCCGGCCGCGCAGGCGCTTGCCCTTGAGCTCCGGGTAAATGCTGTCGAGGGACACGATGATCATGTCTTCCGGCACGCCATAAACCGGCACGTTGGCAGCCTCGGTGGGCGTCAGACTGCCGGGGTAGACCGGTTCGTAATAGCCGGTGATCAGGCCGTTGGGGTTGTCGTTTTCCGCGCGTAAGCCATACACATCGAGGTTCTGTTTGAGAAAGGCGCGAATTTCGCTGGCACTCTGCGGCACATTGGCCGCAATTGCGCAGGTCGGGCCCCAGACCGCATCGGCTTTCAATCGAGTGCAGGCGCTGCGCCACGAGCCGAAACCGGCGACCAGATCGCTGTCGGACACCGCGGGCAGGGCTTCCCAGGTGGCGCTTGAATAAGTGGCCAGTGCATGGGTTTTTGGTTTGTCGCTGTCACCGCCGGTGCAGCCAGCGAGTGCGGCCAGCAGTGGAAGGGTTGCAAGCAGTGGGTGACGCCAGGCCTGGAAACGGCGATTCATGGAGGGATTCCTGTGCCGGTTGCCCAAGTGCTCCATGCGCTCAAGCAACCCGTATTTTTAATAGGGCTATTGGTGTTTGACGGTGACGCGAGGATACTGTCCGCCGATTTCCGCGACCTGAAGCCGCCATGACTCTCAAACGAATTGCTGTTGTATTGCTGGCCTGTTTGGCCCTGTCCGCCTGTGGCGGGGTCGATCCGAATTCCCCGCTGGGCCAACGCAAGGCCATCTTCAAACAGATGCTCAAGACCAGCGAAGATCTCGGCGGCATGTTGCGTGGGCGCATCCCGTTCGACGGGCCGAAATTTACTGACGGTGCGGTCAGGCTCGATGCCTTGTCCCATGAGCCGTGGCAGCATTTCCCGCAGGTTCGCGAAGAAGATCACACCAGCGCCAAGGACGATGTCTGGCAGAAGCAGGCACAGTTTCAGCAAATGGCCCGAGATCTTGAGGCGGCTACCGGTGAATTGGTCATCGCCAGCAAGGTTCAGCCGTACAAGGCCAGCAACCTCGGGCCGGCCGTGCAGAAAGTTGAAGATGCCTGCAGTGCTTGCCATAAGCAGTTTCGGGATCATTAACCTGCTTGGTCTGAGCTGGCCTCTTCGTCGGAACGCCGCCCGGAGCAAGCTCGCTCCCACATGGATATGTATTCCAACGTGGTAGCGAGCCTGCTCGCGAAAGCGGTTTGCCATTCGCCACGAAACCAAAGTCTTACTTGTCGATCTCTTCCAGCGCTTCCTGCAGTTCCTTGCGCGACTCGGCCAGCTTTTCCTTACGCTTGTTGATCCTCTCCGGATCGCCCTTCTTCATGGCCTTGTCGAGGTCGGCCTGACGCTGGCTGACTTCATGCTTGGCCTCAAGCACCTTGTTCTCGCGCTCTTTTTTCAGTCCGGCATCGGTGCAATGCTCGGTCACTTCACGCAGGGCTGTTTCGAGACCTGCCTGCTGCTCCATGTTGCCGCGCGACTTGGCCTGTTCGATCTGGTTGATGATGCCCTGCTTCTTGGCAGCGCAACCGGTCAGCCCCGGGCCTTCTTCTTCCGCCATCGCCGGGGCGGCCAGGACGCCGCACAGAGTGAACAGGGCGAGCGGTGCGAGAAATTTCATAAAAGCTCCATGTGCATAAACAATCGGGTTGGAGGGCACTGCGCTGTTGGAGCGTCGGGCCGGCCATTGGGTTCCCGTCGAGCGGGGAAGGCATGTTCAGAAGCCGTCGATCCCGGCGGCCTGCAAGGTCTCGCTCAAGGCTAACACTTGCGGGTCGCGAAAGAAGGCGCTCAATTGCGCCGCACGGCCGGAGCCGATGCCGGGTTCTGCCTGCCATTGTTCGGTGTCGCGTTGTGCCAGCGCCTGCCAGGTATCAGCCAGTTGTGCCTGACCGGTCGGCGGCAGGCCCAGGGCTTTGAGCCACTGCACGAATGGTCGTTGGCGAGCGCTGTGAAAACTGTGGATCAGGCGGGCGCTGCTGCGTTCGCCGAAGCCGGCGATGTTAGCAAGCTCTGGCTCCTCGAGGGTCAACCAATCCAGCAGGTTGTTCAGGCGGCCTGTTTCGAAAAGTTTCTCCCAGGTGCCGCGACCGACATGCGCCATCGCCAGCCCCTGCTTGCCGCTGAGCCAGGCCAGACGCGCCAGAAACTGGCTTTCGCAGCCGGCGGTGGGTTGCCAACAGCTCAGGGCGTGGAAGTCCTGCGCATTCGGAACGGATAGCTCTGCGCGATCGGCAGCCCGCACAACCACGCTGTCGAGTCGCGGGATGGTCAGTCCGGCGAGGCTGATCGCCACTTGATCACCGGGGCGGATATCCATTTGTTGCCAGCGCTTCAATGAGCTGACGCTGACCCGCTTGATCTCGCGGTCGTCGAGCATCGTCGGGTTCAGCTCCAGCACCGGCGTGATGCGCCCGGTGCGACCGATCTTGAAATTGACCTTGCGGACGTCGGCCAAGGCCTGTGCAAACGGATATTTCCAGGCGATCGCCCAGTACGGGGCGCGGGCCTGCCAGCGCTCGGCGGGTGGACGTTGACTCTGGCGCAGAACCACGCCATCGCTGGCAAACGGCAGCGGTGAGCGATACCAGTGCTCGCGCCATTTTTGCGCCTCGGTGAAGTCGGTGATGGCGTGGCTGTAAGGTTCGGTGGTGGCGAAACCCAGTGTCGCCAGCAGGGTTATTCGCTCGGGTAAATCCAGCGGACCCTGCGGCCAGTCCCACACGAACAGACCGATCCCGGCGGCTTGTTGCGCATCCAGCGATTTGCGCCCCATCAATCCGGCAACGGTAGCGCGAGCGTTGATGCTGCCGGCGCGGGCTTGTACGTGATCTTTGAGGCGCCAATAGAGTTCGCCTTGCACCAGCAGATCTTGCGGTTGGGTCAGGCGTTGCGGGATCGCCGGGATCTCGCGCGCCGAGGCTGTCCAGTCTTGCCCCGAGAGGCCGTCGCCACGGCTGATGGCTCGTTGTAACAGGCCTTGGCGATAGATCAGGGTGACCGCCACGCCGTCGATTTTTGGTTGAATCCAGACAGCCTGGCGCGACCGCAGCCAGCGTTCGACGTCTTCGGCTTGATGAAGCTTGTCCAGGCCAGTGTGGGCGACGGGATGCTGGATGGGGCCGCTGGCGCTGCGCAATGGCGTGGGCGGCGAGGGCAGTTGGAAGCATTGTCGCCATGCTTTCAGTTGCAGGCGCGACTGGTCGTAGAGTTCGTCGGCGATCAGCGAGCGGCCTTCGCGATGGTAGGCGTCGTCCCATTGGTCGATCCGGGTTTGCAGGGCGGTGATTTCGCGTTGGGCTTTGGCGGGTGGCCAGTCTGGGCAGTCAGCGTGGGCGTGGAAGGTGATGAGTGTCAGCAGGAGAACCGACAGCAGGGGCAGGGTGAAGGGCATGTGAGCTTCCTTGCTCGGAGGTGATGCTTGAAGCGTAGGCGGGGATATTGGCACTGGTGCGTGGGTGTTTTGCTGCTTATTTCTGCATGGACCCAAAAGCCCCTCACCCTAGCCCTCTCCCGGAGGGAGAGGGGACCGACCGAGTGGTTCTTTCGAAGTACGCCGACCTGAACCGGCGCGGTGAATTCAGGCTTGCAAGCAGAGCAGCTGGAGATATTTAAAGGCATGAAAAAGCCCCGCACGGCGTCAACCGTGCGGGGCTTTTTTGTGTGGCCGGAAAGGGCTTACAGGCCGGCAGCGGAACGCAGGGCGTCGGCGCGGTCGGTTTTTTCCCAGGTGAACGTGGTGAAGCTGTCTTCGCCAACGGTCTTGGTCTGCGGCGCGCGGCCGAAGTGGCCGTAGGCTGCGGTTTCCTGATACATCGGGTGCAGCAGGTCGAGCATGGTGGTGATTGCGTATGGACGCAGGTCGAACACTTCGCGGACCAGTTTGATGATCTTGTCATCGCTGATCTTGCCGGTGCCGAAAGTGTTCAGCGAGATCGAGGTCGGCTGGGCAACACCGATCGCGTAGGACACCTGAATCTCGCAACGCTCGGCCAGGCCGGCTGCGACGATGTTCTTGGCCACATAACGGCCAGCGTAGGCAGCCGAACGGTCAACCTTCGATGGATCCTTGCCGGAGAACGCGCCACCGCCGTGACGGGCCATGCCGCCGTAGCTGTCGACGATGATCTTGCGACCGGTCAGACCGCAGTCACCTACCGGGCCGCCAATGATGAACTGGCCGGTCGGGTTGATGTGGAACTGGGTGTCCTTGCTCAGCAGTTCGGCAGGCAGTACGTGCTTGACGATCAGCTCCATCACGCCTTCGCGCAGGTCTTTGTACGACACTTCAGGGTTGTGCTGGGTCGACAGAACCACGGCGTCGATACCGACAACCTTGCCGCCTTCGTAACGGCAGGTCACTTGCGACTTGGCGTCCGGGCGCAGCCAAGGCAGCAGGCCCGATTTGCGCGCTTCGGCCTGACGCTGCACCAACTGGTGAGAGAAAGTGATCGGCGCTGGCATCAACACGTCGGTTTCGTTGCTGGCGTAGCCGAACATCAGGCCCTGGTCGCCGGCGCCCTGATCTTCAGGTTTGGCACGGTCAACGCCCTGGTTGATGTCGGGGGACTGCTTGCCGATGATGTTCATCACGCCGCAGGTCGCGCCGTCGAAGCCGACTTCGGAGCTGGTGTAGCCGATGTCGCAGATCACGTCACGAACGATCTGCTCCAGGTCGACCCAGGCGCTGGTGGTCACTTCACCGGCAACGATGGCCACGCCGGTCTTGACCAGCGTTTCCACGGCCACGCGAGCGTGTTTGTCCTGGGCAATAATGGCGTCCAGCACCGCATCGGAAATCTGGTCGGCGATTTTGTCCGGATGCCCTTCGGACACGGACTCGGAGGTGAAGAGGGAGTATTCGCTCATCTCGATGTTTTCCTGAATTTACCGATGGTGAGTGTCGCCAGCCGGTCGCTGAAAATGGCGGACCTGGATCTGGAAACCATTACGTAAGCCTACATAGAGGCTTTCCCCGGGAACGAGTCCCGCAGCGGTGGCCCAACGGGCCAGATCGTCCTGTTCAAACCCCAACCAGAGATCACCGCAGGCCTCCCTGGCCCAACTCTGGTTGTGGCTACATAACTCTGTCACGAGCAGGCTACCGCCCGGTTGCAGCAGGTCGGCCATGTGCCTGAGCGCATCGGCCGGCGCGGCGAAATGGTGCAACACCATGTTCAACACCACGCAATCGGCCTGAAGGCTGCTGCCGTTCAATGCATCGGCCAATTGCAGGCTGACGTTAGCCAGCTGTTCACGTTCGCAGACCTGACGCGCCAGTTCGAGCATCGCCGGGCTGTTGTCCAGCGCGGTCACGCTGGCAAAACGGCGCGCCAGTTCCGGCAGAAAAGCACCGTCGCCGGGGCCGACTTCGATGGCCGTGGCAGCACCATTGAAGTTCAGCTTGTCGAGCAAGGCCAGCACGCTATCGCGGTACTGCGGCAGGCCGGCGATCAAATCCTGCTGGGCGCGAAATTTCTCCGCGACCCGGGCGAAAAAGTCCTGACTGGCGGCGGCGCGTTGCCCGTGGACCTGTTCGATCCGCGTTTGCACGTCGTCCGGCAGCGCCAGATCGTCGACTTCCTCCAGCAATGCCGCGTGCAGCTTGCCGCCGAGCAATTCGGTGTGGGGCAGGGCGCGACGATAGAAAATCGCGTTGCCTTCACGGCGGGTCGCCACCAGATCGGCCTGCGCCAGCACTTTAAGGTGGTGGCTCATGCCGGACTGACCGATGCCGAAAATCTGCGCCAGCTCCAGCACGCCGAACGAATCGTTGGCCAGCGCGCGCAAGACATTCAGCCGCAACGGATCGCCGCCGGCCTTGCACAGGGCCGCCAGCTCGTCGCAATCGTCATGGCGAATGGAAGGCACGCGTAGGTTCATAGGGCTGGCAGTCTAGAGACGGTGAGGGGGCATCGCAAGGTCAATATCAAAAAGTTTTGATATTGCTCGATAAATGGCACTTCTCATCAGGCGGTGGTCTCTACAAAACAACAGCGGAAAGGTTTCACCTGCAGAAACCGGCGCTATCGATTGGAAAAACGCCTCCGGATCACTATCTGTCATTGCCCCGAGGCGCATGGGTGAGGGAAAATGCCCTCCTTTTTTCCGTTTCAATCTATTCACACCCAGGAGATCAGCGATGCCTAGCCGTCGTGAGCGTGCCAACGCCATTCGTGCCCTCAGCATGGATGCCGTGCAAAAAGCCAACAGCGGCCATCCCGGTGCCCCCATGGGTATGGCAGATATTGCCGAAGTGCTGTGGCGCGACTACCTCAAGCACAACCCGAGCAACCCGTCGTTCGCCGACCGTGACCGCTTCGTGCTGTCCAACGGTCACGGCTCGATGTTGATCTACTCGCTGCTGCACCTGACCGGTTACGACCTGTCGATCGACGACCTCAAGCAGTTCCGTCAACTGCACAGCCGCACCCCGGGCCACCCGGAATTCGGTTACACCCCGGGTGTTGAAACCACCACCGGCCCGCTGGGTCAGGGCCTGGCCAACGCCGTCGGTTTCGCGCTGGCAGAAAAGGTTCTAAGCGCGCAGTTCAACCGTCCAGGCCACGACATCGTCGACCACCACACCTACGTGTTCCTCGGTGATGGCTGCATGATGGAAGGCATCTCTCATGAAGTCGCATCCCTGGCCGGTACTTTGGGTCTGGGCAAGCTGATCGCCTTCTACGATGACAACGGCATCTCCATCGACGGTGAAGTCGAAGGCTGGTTCACCGATGACACGCCGAAGCGTTTCGAGTCCTACAACTGGCAAGTGATCCGCAACGTTGACGGTCACGACCCGGAAGAGATCAAGACCGCCATCGACACCGCGCGCAAGAGCCCGCTGCCGACGCTGATCTGCTGCAAGACCACCATCGGTTTCGGTTCGCCGAACAAGCAAGGCAAGGAAGACTGCCACGGCGCCCCGCTGGGTGACGCGGAAATCGCCCTGACCCGTCAGGCGCTGAACTGGAACTACGGTCCTTTCGAAATCCCGGCCGACATCTATGCCGAGTGGGATGCCAAGGAAAAAGGCCGTGCCGCCGAAGCCGAGTGGGACCAGCGTTTCGCTGCTTACTCCGCAGCGTTCCCGAGCGAAGCCAACGAGCTCATCCGTCGTCTGAGCGGCGAGCTGCCAGCCGACTTCTCGGAAAAAGCCTCGGCCTACATCGCCGAAGTCGCGGCCAAGGGCGAAACCATCGCCAGCCGCAAAGCCAGCCAGAACACCCTGAACGCCTTCGGCCCGCTGCTGCCGGAATTGCTTGGCGGTTCGGCTGACCTGGCCGGTTCCAACCTGACCCTGTGGAAAGGTTGCAAGGGCGTCAACGCTGAAGATGCCAGCGGCAACTACATGTACTACGGTGTGCGCGAATTCGGCATGACCGCGATCATGAACGGCGTGACCCTGCACGGCGGCCTGGTGCCATACGGCGCAACCTTCCTGATGTTCATGGAGTACGCCCGCAACGCGGTGCGCATGTCGGCACTGATGAAGAAGCGTGTGATCCACGTCTATACCCACGACTCCATCGGTCTGGGCGAAGACGGCCCGACGCACCAGCCGATCGAGCAACTGACCAGTCTGCGCACCACGCCGAACCTCGACACCTGGCGTCCAGCCGATGCCGTTGAATCGGCAGTCGCGTGGAAAAACGCTCTGGAGCGCAAGGACGGCCCATCGGCGCTGATCTTCTCGCGGCAGAACCTGCAACACCAGGAACGCGATGCCGGCCAGATTGCCGACATCAGCCGCGGCGGCTACGTGTTGAAGGACTGCGCCGGCGAGCCTGAGCTGATCCTGATCGCCACCGGTTCGGAAGTGGGTCTGGCCGTTCAGGCCTTCGACAAACTCACCGGGCAGGGCCGCAAGGTTCGCGTGGTTTCCATGCCGTGCACCAGCGTGTTCGATGCGCAGGACGCCAGCTACAAGCAATCGGTGCTGCCGCTGCAGGTGGGCGCGCGTATCGCCATCGAAGCGGCGCACGCCGACTTCTGGTTCAAGTATGTCGGTCTGGAAGGTCGAGTGATCGGCATGACCACCTACGGCGAATCGGCTCCGGCTTCGGCACTGTTCGAAGAGTTCGGCTTCACCCTGGAAAACATTCTGGGGCAGGCGGAAGAGCTGCTGGAAGACTAAAACACAGCGCGGTGGCCTCAAGGTCACCGCAATCCCTGTGGGAGCTGGCTTGCCAGCGATAGGGTCATCAGCTTCGACATAAAAGTCGCCTGAACGGACGCTATCGCTGGCAAGCCAGCTCCCACAGGGATTGTGTTGCAACAAACATTGCGTCTGCCTGCGTACTATCGAGAACCCCATGCCTCAACCGCGTCCCTACAAAGTTGCACTCAACGGCTACGGCCGCATTGGTCGTTGCGTTTTGCGTGCGCTGTTTGAGCGAGGCGAGAAAGCCGGGTTTGAAATTGTCGCGATCAACGATCTGGCCGACATGGCCAGCATCGAATACCTGACACGCTTTGACTCCACCCACGGCCGTTTTCCCGGCGAGGTGCGCGTAGAAGGCGATTGTCTGCATATTAATGGCGACTGCGTGAAGGTCCTGCGCAGTGCCACTCCAGAAGGCATCGATTGGGCGTCGCTGGGCGTCGATCTGGTGCTCGAATGCTCCGGTGCCTATAACACCCGTGAAGACGGCCAGCGCTTTCTCGATGCGGGCGCGCCACGCGTGTTGTTCTCGCAGCCGATGGCCAGCGAGGCGGATGTCGACGCCACCATCGTTTATGGGGTCAATCAGGATTGCCTGACCGGTGACGAACGGCTGGTGTCCAACGCCTCCTGCACCACCAACTGCGGCGTGCCGCTGCTGCGTCTGCTCGACAAGGCGATCGGCCTGGATTACGTGTCGATCACCACCATTCACTCGGCGATGAACGATCAGCCAGTCATCGACGCCTATCACCACGAAGACCTGCGCCGCACCCGTTCGGCGTTCCAGTCGGTGATCCCGGTGTCCACTGGTCTGGCGCGGGGCATCGAGCGCCTGCTGCCGGAACTTGCCGGGCGAATTCAGGCCAAAGCGGTACGCGTGCCGACGGTCAATGTGTCCTGCCTCGATATCACGATGCAGACCGCCACAGCGACCGACGCCAACGAGATCAACCGGATCCTGCGCGACGCCGCCACCAGCGGCCCGCTCAAGGGGCTTCTGGCCTATACCGAGTTGCCGCACGCCAGTTGTGATTTCAACCATGACCCACATTCGGCCATTGTTGATGCCAGTCAGACCCGTGTTTCCGGCCCAAGGCTGGTAAACATCCTGGCCTGGTTCGACAACGAGTGGGGGTTTGCCAACCGAATGCTGGACGTTGCGGATCACTATCTGCAAACAGCAACTTCAAAAAAACCGTAGGAAGTGCGACCCATGACCGTGTTGAAGATGTCCGACCTCGATCTGCAAGGCAAGCGCGTATTGATCCGCGAAGACCTCAACGTCCCAGTCAAGGACGGTGTGGTCACCAGCGACGCGCGAATCCTGGCTTCGCTGCCGACCATCAAGCTGGCCCTGGAAAAAGGCGCGGCCGTAATGGTCTGCTCGCACCTGGGCCGTCCGACCGAAGGCGAGTTCTCTGCCGAAAACAGCCTCAAGCCTGTCGCCGACTACCTGAGCAAGGCCCTGGGCCGCGAAGTGCCGCTGGTGGCTGATTACCTGGGCGGTGTTGACGTCAAGGCCGGCGAAATCGTGCTGTTCGAAAACGTGCGCTTCAACAAGGGCGAGAAAAAGAACGCCGACGAACTGGCCCAGCAATACGCGGCCCTGTGCGACGTGTTCGTGATGGACGCTTTCGGTACTGCTCACCGCGCCGAGGGTTCGACTCACGGCGTGGCCAAGTTCGCCAAAGTTGCAGCCGCTGGCCCACTGCTCGCCGCTGAACTGGACGCACTGGGCAAAGCCCTCGGCGCGCCGGCCAAGCCGATGGCGGCCATCGTTGCCGGCTCCAAGGTCTCGACCAAACTCGACGTGCTGAACAGCCTGAGCCAGATCTGCGATCAACTGATCGTCGGCGGCGGCATCGCCAACACCTTCCTCGCGGCGGCCGGTCACCCGGTGGGCAAGTCGCTGTACGAACCGGATCTGCTCGACACCGCGCGCGCCATTGCCGCCAAGGTCAGCGTGCCGCTGCCGGTTGACGTGGTGGTTGCCAAGGAGTTTGCCGAAACCGCCGAAGCCACGGTCAAGCTGATCGCTGACGTCGCTGCTGACGACATGATTCTGGATATCGGCCCACAAACCGCGGCCAACTTCGCCGAGCTGCTGAAATCGTCGAAAACCATTCTGTGGAACGGCCCGGTCGGCGTATTCGAATTCGACCAGTTCGGCAA
This sequence comes from Pseudomonas sp. Z003-0.4C(8344-21), assembly GCF_900104975.1. Lineage (NCBI taxonomy): Bacteria > Pseudomonadati > Pseudomonadota > Gammaproteobacteria > Pseudomonadales > Pseudomonadaceae > Pseudomonas > Pseudomonas sp. Z003-0.4C(8344-21). The sequence continues at coordinate 726,585 of NZ_LT629756.1, forward strand.
CGGCACCAAAGTGCTGGCTCAAGCCATCGCCGAAAGCTCGGCGTTCTCCATCGCTGGCGGTGGCGACACCCTGGCGGCGATCGATAAATATGGCGTGGCTGAACAGATCTCCTACATTTCTACCGGTGGTGGCGCGTTCCTCGAATTCGTCGAGGGCAAGGTGTTGCCGGCCGTTGAAGTCCTGGAAAGCCGGGCCAAGGCCTGAGGCCGCCCGTTTGGCCAGGCAAAGGAGTGTTCACATGGTCAAGTCGTTAGCGCTGTTGTTGCTGACCGCTACGCTGGCGGCCTGCGGGAGTAATAATCCCAAGGCCGAAGCCACGCCGGCACCGAGCGAGCCGCAGAAGGGCTGTTACCAGGCCGACTGGCAGGCCGAAACCAACCCGGTGCTGAACAAGCGTTCCGGGCCGGACGGTCTGGAGAAATACGAGACGCAAACCCCGGCCAAGGAACATGGTTGTCCTTGACGGGTCTGACTCTTAACTCAGGGCTGCCGGCGTGTGCCGTCAGTCGAGGAACACGGATGAAAGGCTTGATCGCCATTGCGGCGTTGGCATTGTTGGGCGGTTGCGCGCAGTTGAACCTGTTTCAGTCGTCCGCCCCGGCAGACAACTGGACCACCTGGACCTGCGACAGCCAGGCCAAAGTGCTGTGGCGTTACGCCGATGCCGGCCAGAAGGAAGTCGATGTGCGACTGGGCGGCGGCGATCAGGTCTATCGCCTGAAAGAAGAGCCGGGCGCCTCGGGCACGCTGTACAGCGACGGCATGCTGGCGTTTCACGTCAAGGGTGACGAAGGCCTGGTGTACTGGGTCGCCACCAATGACCTGATTGGCCGGGGCTGCAAGGCCGAATAATTGCAACACCGCAGGCCCATTGTAGGCCTTCGCCTGCTCGCGATAACAGTTCTGCAGTCAACACTGCAGCGACTGTCAGGCCGCTATCGCGAGCAGGCTCACTCCTACAAGGGATCTGTGTAGTTCTCAGGAATTGGCTTTACCGAATCACCCGACCGGGCCTCAACCCCCGATCTGCAATCACTTGAATAGCCGCCGCCGCTCCGGCAGGCTGGCACGATCAACGACCCTCAACCGGGAGAGACACACACAATGGCACTTATCAGCATGCGCCAGATGCTGGACCACGCAGCCGAGTTCGGCTACGGCGTTCCAGCCTTCAACGTCAACAACCTTGAGCAGATGCGCGCCATCATGGAAGCCGCTGACAAGACTGACTCCCCGGTGATCGTCCAGGCTTCGGCCGGCGCCCGCAAATATGCCGGCGCGCCATTCCTGCGTCACCTGATCCTGGCGGCAATCGAAGAATTCCCGCACATCCCGGTGTGCATGCACCAGGACCACGGCACCAGCCCTGACGTCTGCCAGCGTTCGATTCAACTGGGCTTCAGCTCGGTGATGATGGACGGCTCGCTGGGCGAAGACGGCAAGACCCCGACCGACTACGACTACAACGTCCGCGTTACCCAACAAACCGTGGCCATGGCCCACGCCTGCGGCGTTTCGGTCGAAGGCGAGCTGGGCTGCCTGGGTTCGCTGGAAACCGGTATGGCCGGTGAAGAAGACGGTATCGGCGCCGAAGGCGTTCTGGATCACAGCCAGATGCTGACCGACCCGGAAGAAGCCGCTGACTTCGTCAAGCGCACCCAGGTCGACGCCCTGGCCATCGCCATCGGCACCAGCCACGGCGCCTACAAGTTCACCAAGCCACCCACCGGCGACGTGCTGGCAATCGACCGCATCAAGGAAATCCACAAACGAATCCCGAACACCCACCTGGTGATGCACGGTTCGTCCTCGGTGCCACAAGAGTGGCTGGCGATCATCAACCAGTACGGCGGCGACATCAAAGAAACCTACGGCGTACCGGTTGAAGAGATCGTCGAAGGCATCAAGCACGGCGTGCGCAAGGTCAACATCGACACCGACCTGCGCCTGGCATCCACCGGCGCGATGCGTCGCCTGATGGCCACCAACCCGAGCGAATTCGACCCACGTAAATTCTTCGGCGCCACTGTGACTGCTATGCGTGACGTGTGCATCGCGCGTTATGAAGCATTCGGTACTGCCGGTAATGCTTCGAAGATCAAACCTATTTCGCTGGAAGCGATGTACCAGCGTTATCTGAAGGGTGAGTTGAACGCCAAGGTTAACTGAGCCTGAGTGTTGAGCTGATTCAAAGGAAACCCGCCGTGAGGCGGGTTTTTTGTGGGCGCGATTTCTGGCGGTAACGAAGCTATCCAAAAGTCAGAGAAAATGGCGCTGCCGCGTGCTCAATGGCGTTGAACACTTGGGGCGCCTGTTCGCGATAGTGGGAGTAGCGTTTGAGCACGACTTCAACTGAGGCAAGCAGACGCTGAATGCGCTCCTTGGGTTGGTCGACTTCACAGGTGTGAGCAAATTCCAGGAGACCTTGGCGCGAGGCGAATATTGACTTGTTGCCCGCCAGATCCAATGCCAGAACATCTTCTGGTATATAGGCCGTGGTGTTGACGATGTCGTAAGCCGGCGCCAGATGCGCATCGCGTTGCGTGGGTTCTGAATAGAGCAATCCGAAATTTTTCAAATGAGCGTCGCCGTTTCCGACGATGCAGCTTAGGGCGACGCTATCGAAGAGTTGATCAAGCGACGTACGCAAGTGTGTTACCGGGCAAAAAACCCGGACAGCCTTGGCGATTGCCGCATAACTCTTGCTGTACTTCTGATTAGCCGACAGCCCCATCAGCACCGCCATGTCTTCAAACCCAATCGGATTGAGCTGGTCGTCGCGGTCAAATCGACGCATGACAAACAGCTTGGCGTTGTCGGAAAGGTAAAACGGTGGAACGGGAATCCCCGCCTCTTTCGCCATGGACATGCAAAGGAATTCGTTGATCGCCAAGCCGGGGAATTCGTCACGCCCGCTTTTGATGATCAGATCCGATGTTTTGGATGTCACTCGAGGTAATCCAGCCTCTTGTCGTTCCGGTACCAGCAATTTGGGTTGAACACCTGAAATGCCTGCCCGCAGGATGTAGCGATCAAGCATGTTGGCAAAGATATCTTCCGTGCCGTCCCAAGTCAGAATCTCGTCGAGTTTTTCTCCCGGAAATTCTTTCGCCTGCAACAATGCATCAACGGCTTCAGAGCGTACGTGAACCCTGCCAATGGGCGATGTACTTCCGGAAAGCGCCAGTAGCAGCATTGGGTCAACATTCACAGTCTTTGCCAAGCGGTTGCGCAACTGCTCCAGTACGTAGCCTTCCGGCAGGTTCATTTGAAAAACAGGGTGCAACTCACGCCGACGAAACTCGTCATGCCGTACAGGCATCAAGAGGCTGATCGCCATTTGTGGCGATGCATCTTCGTGATAACGAAAAGTGTAATCCTCGGCATCGCTGAAAAGCTTGCCGCTATTACCTTCAGGGGTAGTGATATGAAGAGAGGTTATTTTCATTCGAATAAATCTCCAACCTCTTCAAGGGTTGGCATCGTCGCTGGAACAACCGAGAGTTCACAGTCCAGAGCAGCCAAAACCCGCGCATAAGCGATCATGCCGACAGAAAGGGTACCTTTCTCCACCGCGATGACTTTGTAGCGTGTCAGCCCTGCCAGCTCGGCAAGCTGAGCCTGCGTCAGGCCCCGATTCAAGCGTTTTTCGCGCAATTGCACGCCGAGGCGGCTGATCAAGAGAGAATAATCCATGTTGCGATACCGTAACATTAAGGTATCAATGTAGCGTATACAGAACATTAAAGCCATTGGGAAAAAAGCCCGCCGTGTGGCGGGTTTTTGCGCAGTTTTTATTCTTTAAGCTCAACATGATCCAGCGCCTGGTTTACCGCCAACTCACCCAGCATCACGACCTGCGCGATACCCAGCGCAGTCTTGCGGTGCGAGGTGTCGAGGGTCGCGGCGAAGTTGCTGAGCATTTCGCTGGCCGACCCCAGGGTTTCGCTGGCGTTGGCCAGTAGGGATTCGGTGTTGTACTTCGGGTTAGCGAGGTACATGGCCTCGGGTTCGTGGGCGCACGTCATGATGTGTGCGGCGGGGCTGAGGTAGTGGTCGAGGGCGCGTTCGGCGGCGTCGTTGAGTTTTTTTGAGTCGAGGGAGTCGTACGGGGATGCCGGATCGATGGCCGGCGGATGTGGTGTTGATCTGATCATGTGCTCGAAACCTGAATGGAGTCCCTCCGCTCTGGCTACTAATCAAAGTGGAGGCAACTGTGCGCAGGTTAGTAGACCGGGGTTTCGAGCAAGCCGGCGCACCCGAAGGTGCCCTGCGCACAGTTACCATCAAGCGCAGGTATGGAATACCTCACCGACAGATGCTGATGCACAAAGCTTGAAACCCCGGGCTACTAAACCCGATCACTGGAAATCAGTGACGCGAATCAAGTTACCGATGGCCCGCCAGGCGCACAAGCCGGCGGATTCTGGCGCAGTGGTAGGCAACGGCGCAAGCTGTTGTAGGCTCTCGGAGGTAGCTGCCGAAAAAACTAAACGTACTGTTGAAAAGCTGATGGTCCATTCGGAAATGCTTGAGTGTCGGCATGGAATCGCTCGTTGGAAAGTAACCCATATCGGACTTTACCGAGTAAAGTTGGATAAAAGTCGCATATGGGTGACATTTTGATTTTGAGCAACCCAGCCATCTTCGCCGAGCGCGTGCGTCAAGTGCGCAAAGCCAAGAGATACAGCCAAGCCATTTTGGCGCAGAGGGCCAAGTGCAGCCGCAAAACCATCATTGATCTTGAGGCCGGTGAAAACGTCGCGTTCTATACCGTGTTTCGAGTGATTACTGCGTTGGGCATGGCGTTGGAAATCGTCGATAACCGCATCGATCTCAAATCGTTAGCCGATCTGGTAGAGCGTGATGATTAAGGTCAAGCCCCAAGGCCGGGCAGGCGAACCGTGCAAAGGTTAGCTGTTGTTTGCCTGTAAATGCAGGTGCAGCCCCGTCTGACTGCGTAGCCTTTTAAATTTTGCAAAACCTCAGGGCTCTCAGCTCATTTATCGTGATCAATATCCAGCTTCGAAAACGTCACCTGCCCACCCTCACTCGTATACCCCGTGTTGTCCTGCACATAAACCCCAGCCTTGAAGTACAGCGGCTTGTCCCGCCACGTCGCGCTGATCTGTGAGTCCCACTGATAGCCCGCCGCGCTGACACCCAGCGCGCCGCCGGGGCTGAGGTGGATGAGGTAGTTGAATTCGCGGTCGAGCTTGATCCCGGTGGCCAGTGTGATAACGCGGCTTTCGGCGTCATCGGGGCGCATGCGCACTTTGATTACCAGGTTGCCGGTTTCGGTTTTGGTCTTGTACTGGTATTCGAGTTTGACCATTGGCCGCTGGCTTTCGTAAGCATGGATCTGGCCGATGACGATCTTGCCGGAGCTCGGCACCTTGTTCACGATGAGGGTCGCGCGCAGCAGGTTGTCGGCGTCCGGGTAGTACCAGTTGCGCAGGGTGCCGTTGCTGAAGGTTTCACGCAGTTCGGTGCGCGGGTAGATGGCGTTTTCGGTTTTCGAGCCGGTCACCGGTGACCAGAAAAACAGGGTGCCGGTGTCGGAATGGAAGTACTGATCCTTGAAGCCGTCCACCAGTTTCGACGTTTCGACTGTGTACGGCGGGCTGCCAACGGGAACACTGAGGTTCCAGGTTGCGAGATCGATCATGACGGTTCTTCCACTCAATTCATCCGGAACGTCGGTGCCAGAAGCTCTAGCCCGCGCGTTTTCGGGCGTCTTTATAAGCGTAGCGGCAATTTTTGTTAATGCCCGTCCGGCGATTACTTGACGTCAAAGTCCTGTCGAAATGCCATCCCGCCCGGTTTTCGGGGGCTGTAGCGGTGACCGTTAGTCGGCTGAGTTGAGCATTGTCTGGATGATGGCGGGATGACAGCTTCTGCTTTCACCGATCCACGTCTAGAGTGAAGGCTCAGTACGTCTACGTTTTTGCCGGCAACGGTCCCGATAAGAGAAGCAGCATGGAATGCGCGCAACCCCAGCCAGGTGAAGGCAGCTCTGTCCTTTTGATCGTTGATGATTACCCTGAAAACCTGATCAGCATGCGCGCGTTGTTGCAGCGCCAGGACTGGCATGTGATCACCGCCGCCTCCGGTTTCGAGGCGCTGAATATCCTGCTCGAACAAGACGTCGACCTGGTGCTGCTGGATGTGCAGATGCCCGGTATGGACGGTTTTGAAGTGGCGCGGTTGATGCGCGGCAGTCAGCGCACACGGCTGACGCCGATCATCTTTCTCACCGCCAACGAGCAATCCCAGGACGCCGTGATAAAGGGCTACGCCAGTGGCGCGGTGGATTACCTGTTCAAGCCCTTCGACCCGCAGATTCTCAAACCGAAAGTGCAGGCGCTGCTGGAACACCAGCGCAACCGCCGTGCGTTGCAGCGTCTGAGTCATGACCTGGAAGTGGCCCGAGCCTTTAACGCCTCGGTGCTGGACAACGCGGCCGAGGGCATTCTGGTGCTCGGCGAGGACGGTTTGATCCGCTTTGCCAACCCGGCAATTTCGCGCTTGCTTAACGCGCCGGTGAAGGAGCTGCAGGGCAAGGAATTTCTCGATTATTTGCAGAAACCGCACATTGCGCTGTGGGCCGATTCCGAGTTCTATGCCGGCTATAAGCGTGGCGAAACCTTGCGACTGCACGATGCCTTGCTGCGCACGGCGCCGGGCCAGCAAGTGCCGGTTGCGTTATCCTGCGCGGCGCTGCCGTCCGAGCAGCATGCGATGGTGGTGACGGTGCTCGACATGTCGGTGGTGCGGCATCTGCATCAGCAGCTGGAGTTTCAGGCCGTGACCGATCCGCTGACGGGACTGCTCAACCGTCGCGGTTTCTACCAGACCGTGGAAAACCTGCTGTTGCGCGGCGAGCGCAGCGACAGCAGCTGGGTGCTGTTGTATCTGGACCTCGACGGCTTCAAACGGGTCAACGACTCCCTCGGTCACGATGCCGGCGACCGGGTGCTGCGCTGGGTTTCCGAACAATTGAAAGCCTGTCTGCGGCCGTTCGACATTCTGGCGCGGATGGGCGGTGATGAATTTACCGCGCTGCTCGATCTGGAATTTCCCGAGCAGGCGGCGAAGATTGCGGAAAAACTCATCGAGCGCGTGTCGATCTGTCAGCAGATCGAAGGTCTGGATATCGTCCTCGGCGCCAGCATCGGCATCGCCACGTACCCGGACTGCGGCTCGAACCTCGACGGTTTGTTGCGCGCTTCCGATATTGCGATGTATGAAGCCAAGCGCGCCGGGCGTCAGCAATATCGCTTTTATGATCATGAGATGAACGGTCGCGCGCGTTCGCGACTGATGCTTGAGGAAAGCGTGCGCGCCGCCATCGAAAACCGTGATTTCAACCTGGTCTACCAGCCACAGGTGGCGATTGGCAGCGGCCGGATTCGAGGTTTCGAGGCGTTGCTGCGCTGGCAACATCCAAGCGTCGGCGATGTACCGCCGGGTCTGTTTTTACCGCTGCTGGAAGAGGCGCGGCTGATCAGTCGTCTCGGCAGCTGGATTTATCATCGCGGTGCAGGTCAGCGTAAAGCCTGGGAAAGTCTGTTTGCCGATGATCTGGTGCTGGGCGTCAGTTTGAGCAACACCCAGTTCAGCCTGCCGAATCTGGTTACCGAATTGCGTCAGGTGATGGAGCGTCACGCCTTGCAGCCGCGACAGCTGGAGGTCGAGATCACCGAAGAAGCCTTGATGCAGAACCCCGACGAAACCCGCAAACAGTTGCGCTTGCTGCGTAATCTCGGCGTGCGCGTGGCGCTGGATGACTTCGGTTCCGGGCCGTGCTCATTGGCGCATTTGCGCGATCTGGAGCTGGATACGCTCAAGCTTGATCGCCATTTGATCGCCCGGTTACCTGATTCGCCCCGCGACGCCTCGCTGGTCAGTACGGTGATCAGTCTGTGCAAACAATACGGTTTGCTGGTGATCGCCGAAGGGGTGGAAACCGTCGAGCAATACCAGTGGCTGCAAGCCCATGGCTGCGAGTATGTGCAAGGCTTCCTGGTGGCGCGGCCGTTGATCGCCGAGGACGCGGCAAGCTTCGCCGAGCCGTTTGACTGGGGCGCGCTGGCCGGTTGAATTCGCTACACTGGCGCACCTTTTTGCCAACCGTGCTGCCCGCTGATGACTGCGTTGAAATACCTCCAGGCTTATCCGGAACGTTTGCAGGATCAGGTGCGCCAGTTGATCGCCGAAGGGCGGCTGGGCGAATACCTCGATCAACGCTATTCGGGCCGGCACGACGTGCAGAGCGACAAGGCGTTGTACAGCTATGCGCTGGAGCTGAAGCAGGAATACCTGCGCAATGCGCCGGCGATCGACAAGGTGCTGTTCGACAACCGCCTCGACCTCACCCACCGCGCGCTCGGCCTGCATAGCACGGTGTCGCGGGTGCAGGGCGGCAAGCTCAAGGCCAAGAAAGAGATTCGCATCGCCTCATTGTTCAAGGACGCCGCGCCGGACTTTCTGAAAATGATCGTCGTGCACGAACTGGCGCACTTCAAGGAGTCGGACCATAACAAGGCGTTTTATAAATTGTGCGAGCACATGCTGCCGGGGTATCACCAGGTCGAGTTCGATCTGCGCGTGTACCTGACCTGGCGCGACATGCAGGCTTGATCAGCTATCAGGAAGATGTGGATGGACGTCAGCAAGACCAAGAGCAGTTTCTATCGCCGCCTGTTTGTGGCGTACCTGATCGACAGCGGTCTGGCGCCGAGCGTGCCGGCACTGACCGAAGTCACCGGCATGCCCCGCCGCACAGCGCAGGACACGATTGCAGCGCTGGCGGATCTGGATATCGTCTGTGAGTTCGAGCAGGAAGAGGGCGCGCGCAATCATGCCGGGCGTTATCGGATTCGCGATTGGGGGGCGATTGATCGTGGCTGGATCGAGCGCAATTTGCGCCAGATCAAGGCAGTGCTGGAGTATCCCTGAATCCTGAGTGGACTGGGCTGACGCCATCGCTGGCAAGCCAGCTCCCACAGGTTTTTCTGGTGTTCACACAAGTTGTGAACGACGCAATTCCTTGTGGGAGCTGGCTTGCCAGCGATGGGGCCTTCAGGAGCGACGCATACCGATGTGTGGAATGTCATCCTCAAGATATTCCTCACCTGCCACCACAAACCCGTACCGGCCGTAATACCCCTGCAGATGCGCCTGCGCCGACAGGTAGATCGGCACCTGCGGCCAATGCTTCTCGGCCTGTTTCAACGCCTGCTCCATCATCTTGTGCCCCAGCCCTTTGCCGCGACCGGCCGGTGCTGTCACGACGCGGCCGATCACCACGTCACCGCCCTGAGACTGCGGATCCAGCAGGCGCAGGTACGCGACCAGTTGATCATTGTCCCAGCCCATCAGGTGATGGGTGTCGCCGTCGAGGTCTTGGCCATCCAGGTCTGGGTAGGCGCATTTCTGTTCGACCACGAACACTTCCGAGCGCAGTTTCAGAAGCGCGTACAGCTGTTCCTTGCCCAGATCGCTGTGATGTTTGCAGATCCACTCGATTGTCATTTGCCGATTCCTTGTTCGTGTCGCCCGATACTAAGCGCACGCGACGAAGATGTCTTTATGGCGTAAGAGTCTGTGATAAAGGTCAAAATGCCATCATTCCTTTCGCGCAGCCGTGCCGAGTTTGTGTAATCTGCTGGAGAGTGCCGTGCACTGGCTGTAATGAGCTAATGTTAGTGCCTGGGTTTTGCCGGTAAGGGGTCTTGGTTTTCTGCCGTGAGACGCGTCGGGCCGCTGCCCGTTGAGGATGTTCAAGCATGCCGCGATTGCTTCAAGCCGTTGCTTTGATCGGACTGCTGTTGCTGGGCCAGGATGCGACAGCGCAGAAGCTGCGACTGGTCTTCGATCATTGGCCACCGTTTACCGACGACACGCTGGTCAACGGCGGGCTGGCCACGGATATCGTCAGCACCGCGCTGGCCCGGGCTGGTTACGCCAGCAGTTATGAACAGGTGCCATGGGCGCGGGCCTTGCTCGGCGTCGACGAAGGTCGTTACGACGTGCTGGTCAACGCCTGGTACAACGAAGACCGCACCCGGTACGGGCAATTCTCCGGCGAGTACCTGACCAACCGGATTCGCTTCCTCAAGCGCAAAGACGCGCCGATCGATTACAGCAATCTGCAGGAACTGCACACCTATCCGATTGCGGTGGTACGCGGCTACGCCTATTCGGCGGTATTCGATGCCGATACGGCGATGCAGAAAGTCCCTGTGCATAACTTCGCCATGGGTGTGCGCATGCTCGCGGCGGATCGGGTCAAGTTGACCCTTGAAGACGAATACGTGGCCAAGTATTACCTGGCGCGCGAGTCAGCCAAGGTGCGCAATTCAGTGGAATTCCTGCCTAAGCCGTTGAGTGAGAACAGCCTGCATATTCTGGTCAGCCTGAAGAATGCGCAGCATGAACAGATTGTTGCGGGGTTCGACAGGGCAATTGCGGCGATGAAGGCGGATGGCAGTTATGAAAAGCTGCTGCGCCAGCATGGGATGTAAACGGCAGCTTCAAGTTTCGAGCCTCAAGCTGCAAGCTAAAAGCGGACAGGCTTGTAGCTTGAGGCTTGAGGCTTGCGGCTAAACCTCCTTGATAAGGTGCGCCGCCAGCGTGCGCAACGGCCCGAGCTGGCGGCAGATCAACGCCAGTTGCGTCTGCACCAGCCGCTGGCCTTCATCGATTTCATCCGGCATCTGCTCCAGCTCATTGGCCAGTGCTTCTTCCTCATCGCTCTGAATCGCAATCGGCTGTTTGCTCGCCAGCCCTTGGGCGATTTCGTCGATGCTCGCGGCCAGCTTCACCCCGGCCCCATCAATCAGGTGCTCACGCACATCGGCTGGCAATTGCGTCTCGCGATGCGCGCCCAGCCCTGACAGATAACTCAGCAGAGTGTGCGAGAGCACTAGAAAGCGGAAGCCGACATCCGCTTCCTTACGAAAATGCCCCGGCTCCATGAGCATGTTCGCCAGCGTCGTCGACAGCGCCGCGTCGGCGTTGTGCGCGTTGCGGCGGGCCAGGCGATAGGCGAGGTCGTCGCTCTTGCCGGCGGCGTATTGCTGCATGATCTGGCGCAAATAGATGCTGTTGCAGGTCAGCGTGTTGGCCAGCACTTTGTTCAGGCGTCGGCCCTGCCAGTCCGGCAGGAACAGGAACACCGCCAGCCCGGCGATCAGGCTGCCAAGCAGGGTATCGAACAGGCGCGGCAGGAACAGCCCGTAGCCATCGCCGACCTGATTGAAGCAGAACAGCACCATGATGGTGATCGCTGCTGTCGCCAGGGTGTAGCGCGTGGTGCGGTTGGTAAAGAACACCACCCCGGCGGCAATGGCGAAGCACGATTGCACCAGCGGGTTGGGGAACAGGTCGAACAGCGCCCACGCCACCGTAAGGCCGATCGCTGTGCCGAGAATCCGCTGACCAAGTTTGCGCCGCGTCGCGCCGTAGTTCGGCTGGCAGACGAATAGCGTGGTGAGGATGATCCAGTAACCTTGCGACGGGTGAATCAAGTGCACCATGCCGTAACCGATACTCAGTGCCAGCGGCAGGCGCAGGGCATGACGGAACAGCAACGAGGTCGGCGTCAGCTGGGTGCGCAGGCGAATCCACACGTCTTTGAGATTGCGCGGCGAGCGGTCGAGCAGGCTGCTGTCGGTCGCATCGGCGAGGGCATCAGGATTGCTCGCATCGCTGAGCAAACGGTCGAGGGTGCCGAGGTTGGCCGCCAGTGCGCGCAGCGAGCGGAGCAAGCCGCGCCATGCCGGGTTGCTCTGGATGCGCAAGTGTTCGAGGGAGGCGTGCAGGTCGCCTAGGGCTTCGGCGAAGCTCGCGTCATAAACGAAGGGCTGGCGCATCTGGATCGATTCGGCCAGGGCGCGGCAGGCCTTGCCTTGCTGGCGCAACAGGCGCTGGCAACGGAACAGCACGTCGCTGTGAAAGAACGCCTCGGCGAGGGCGTTGTACGGATAGTGCGAAGAGCTGGCGCGTTCGTGGATGTCTTGGGCGAGAAAGTACAGCTTCAGGTAACGGCTGACTTTCGATCCGGGGCGACCGTTGCCGACCCGGTGCAGAATGATTTCCTTGGCGGTGTTCAGCGCGGCGACCACACGGCCATTCTGCTGCGCCAGTTCCAGACGCCGGGCTTCGACGTCCATCTGCCGGATCGGCTCGAACAGCGCTGACTTCAGCTTCAGATAAAACCCGAGTTCACGAAACAACCGCGCCAGACTCTGCTGCACTGGCTGGTTGGAAAACAGCGCCTGCCACAGCACCGAGAGCAAACCGTACCACGCTGCACCGGCGACCAGCAGCATCGGCTCATGCCAGAAGTCGGTGACCGCGCCGCCACGCTGATCGACGCCGATCATCGTGTACACGGACAAGATCAAGGTTGCCGAGGCAATCGCCCCATAACGCTCGCCGAGTGCACCGAGCATGGTCAGGCCGAAACTGGCCAGCGCCAAGGCAACGGCGAAAATGATCGGGTAGGGGAACAGCAATTCCACCGACAGCGCGGCGATGCTGAAACACACCAGCGTCACCGCGAGCGCATTGAGGCGGCCCTGCCAACTGTCGTCGGTTTCCGCCAGGGCGCTGGCGATGATGCCGAGGAACAACGGAATCAGCAGGCCCATTTCATCCTGATACCAGCACAGCGCCATGCTGCCGGTCAGGGCGATGAACACCCGCACGCTATAACTGAATTTATCCAGCGCCCACAGGCGCCGCAAAGACTGACGAAACGAGGTCGAGGACATGAAGTGCGAAGGCCTTCCGAGGCGATGCCGCTAAATTGAGCCAGTAATGACGCCGACGCAATGGCGCCGAGCACATCTGACAGCAAAAAGTGTTCCTTAGAGATCTTGTGCGAACTAAATCTTGAATGAGGCACATGTTCCTGTGGGAGCTGGCTTGCCAGCGATGAGGCCGGTACATCCAACATCAATGTTGAATATCAGACCGCCATCGCTGGCAAGCCAGCTCCCACAGGGATTGCATTTCACATTCGAGAGAATGGGATCAGGCGTACTGCGCAGCCGCGTATCCGGACGCCCACGCCCACTGAAAGTTGAAGCCGCCCAGATGCCCGGTGACGTCGAGCACTTCGCCGATGAAATACAGGCCGGGGCTTTTCAGCGATTCCATGGTTTTCGACGAGACTTCGCGGGTATCCACGCCACCGAGCGTCACCTCGGCCGTGCGATAGCCTTCGGTGCCCGCCGGCACGACTTTCCAGCTGCCCAGCTTGTCGGCGATCTCGGCCAGTTCGGCGTGGGTGTACTGCTTCATCGGTTTGGAGACGAACCAGTTGTCTGCGAGCAGGTTGGCCATTTTCTTGGTGAAGATCTCGCCGAGTAGCGTCTTCAGCTCGCTGTTCGGCCGTTCGGCCACTTGCTGCTGCAGCCAGCTCGCGGCGTCGTGATCCGGCAGCAGGTTGATCTCCACCGTATCGCCGGATTCCCAGAACGAGGAAATCTGCAAAATCGCCGGGCCGCTGAGGCCACGGTGCGTGAACAGGATGTTTTCGCGAAAGCTCTGCTCGTTGCAGCTGACCAGACAATCCACCGAAGTGCCGGACAGCTCGGTGCACAGTTCCTTGAGCTGGTCGGTGATGGTGAACGGCACCAGCCCGGCGCGGGTCGGCAGCAGTTCATGGCCGAACTGTTTCGCCACCTGATAGCCGAAACCAGTGGCGCCCAGCGTCGGGATCGACAGGCCGCCCGTGGCAATCACCAGCGACTGGCACTGCACCTGGCCGAGCGTGGTGTCGAGCAGGTAACCGCTGTCGACTTTCTCGATGGTCTGGATCGAAGTGTCCAGATGCAGCTCGACGCCGGCCTGATCACATTCATCAAGGAGCATTTCGAGGATGTCGCTGGATTTGTTATCGCAGAACAGCTGACCGAGTTTTTTCTCGTGGTACGGCACGCCGTGCTTGCCGACCATGCCGATGAAATCCCACTGGGTGTAACGCGCCAGTGCGGATTTGCAGAAATGCGGATTCTGCGAAAGGAAATTGCCCGGCTCGGTGTACATGTTGGTGAAGTTGCAGCGGCCACCGCCCGACATGAGGATTTTCTTGCCGGCCTTGTTCGCGTGATCGAGCAGCAACACCTGACGCCCGCGCCCGGCGGCGGTCAGTGCACACATCAACCCAGCGGCGCCAGCGCCAATGATCACGACTTCGGTAGAGCGCAAAACGGTGTCCTCACACAAAATTCAAAATCACCTGTGACCCATGTGGGAGCGGGCTTGCCCGCGATGAGGCCTGCACATCCAACATAGATGTTGTCTGTCAGTCCGTCATCGCGGGCAAGCCCGCTCCCACAGGGGATCTTCTTTGGATGGAAGATCGATTACAAAATGCGTACGCGCAGCGAGCGGCCCTTGATCTTGCCATCGTTCAAACGCTGCAGGGCCTGCATGGCCACGGTGCGTTCCACGGCGACGTAGGCCTGGAAATCGAAGATCGCAATCTTGCCCACTTGCGCACCGGGAATGCCGGCTTCGCCCGTCAACGCACCGAGAATGTCGCCCGGGCGCACTTTGTCTTTGCGCCCGGCGCCGATGCACAGGGTAGTCATCGGCGGCTGCAGTGGTGCCAAGCCCTGGGACTTGAGGTTGTCGATCTGATCCCAGTTCAGCGGCGATTTCTGCAGTTGTTCGATGGCTTGCGCACGGTGCGCTTCGCCCGGGGCGACCAGGCTGATGGCAATGCCTTTCTCGCCGGCGCGACCGGTACGGCCAACCCGGTGAATATGGATTTCCGAATCGCGGGCCAGCTCGACGTTGATCACCATGTCCAGCGCATCGATGTCCAGACCACGGGCGGCAACGTCGGTGGCGACCAGCACCGAGGTGCTGCGGTTGGCGAACATCGCCAGCACCTGATCGCGATCACGCTGTTCCAGATCGCCATGCAGGCCGACTGCGGAAATGCCTTTGGCGGTCAGGTGATCGACGGTTTCCTGCACCTGCTGCTTGGTGAAGCAGAACGCCACGCACGAGGCCGGGCGGAAGTGATGGAGGACTTTGGTCACTGCGCTCATGCGATCTTCCGGGGAAATCTCATAGAAGCGCTGCTCGATCTGGGTGTCATCGTGGAACGCTTCGGCTTTCACCGTTTGCGGGTCACGCATGAACTTCGAGGCCAGTTGCTTGATGCCCACCGGGTACGTGGCCGAGAACAGCAGGGTCTGGCGGCGCTCGGGAGTCTTGACGATGATGTCTTCGATGGCGTCGTAGAAACCCATGTCGAGCATGCGGTCGGCTTCGTCGAGGATCAGCGTGTTCAGGCCATCGAGCACCAGCGAACCCTTGCGCAGGTGCTGCTGAATGCGCCCCGGCGTGCCGACGATGATGTGCGCGCCGTGCTCCAGCGAAGCGATCTGCG
The DNA here is from genome assembly GCF_900104975.1 of Pseudomonas sp. Z003-0.4C(8344-21). Classification (NCBI taxonomy): domain Bacteria; kingdom Pseudomonadati; phylum Pseudomonadota; class Gammaproteobacteria; order Pseudomonadales; family Pseudomonadaceae; genus Pseudomonas; species Pseudomonas sp. Z003-0.4C(8344-21). The sequence goes on from NZ_LT629756.1 coordinate 742,004, forward strand.
GGCCGAACGACACGCCGCCGCACAGGGTCAGGACTTTGATGTTGTCCTCGGCGCGAGCCAGACGACGGACTTCCTTGGCGACCTGGTCGGCCAGCTCACGGGTCGGGCAGATCACCAGTGCCTGGCAGCCGAAGTAGCGCGGGTTGATCGGGTTGAGCAAGCCGATACCGAACGCGGCGGTCTTGCCGCTGCCGGTCTTGGCCTGGGCGATCAGGTCCATCCCCTTGAGGATCACCGGCAAGCTCTGCGCCTGGATCGGCGTCATCTGGGCATAACCGAGTGATTCGAGGTTAGCCAGCATGGCGGCGGACAGGGGCAGAGTATTAAAAGCGGTGGCGATGGTGGTCACGGGACGGGCCTGCAAAACAAAATGTCGCGCAGTGTAGCAGCCCCGTGCCACTTTCTTCGAAAGTTCTGGACGAACAGCGATCAATGTTCGATGTGTTGTTCCGGGCGTTTGGGCCGGCGCCCGTCTTCCTTCGACAGTTGCGAGAAGATCGTCGCCGCCAGCATCGCCATCACCCCAACCGTGACAAAGGTCAGCTGGAACGCACCGAGCACGGTGTCCACGCCGTCGTTGCCGATCTGCGCGGTAAACCCGCCGAGCAGCGCACCGGCGCAGGCCACACCCAGACTCAGCGACAACTGCGCGACCACCGACAACAGGCTGTTGCCGCTGCTGGCGCTGGCGTCGTCGAGGTCGATCAGCGTCACCGTGTTCATCGCCGTGAACTGCAACGAGTTGATCGCGCCGAGCACCGCCAGCAGGCACAGCAGCAGCCAGTACGGCGTCTGCTCACTGACCAGCGCCATGCTCGCCAGCATGATCCCCAGCGCCAGGGTATTGCCGGTCAGGACGATGCGATAACCGAGGCGTTCGATCAGCGGCCGCGCCACCCACTTGGCGACCATTGCCGCCGCCGCCAGCGGCAGCATGCTCATCCCCGCTTGCGATGGCGAATACCCCAGCGCCACTTGCAGCAGCAACGGCACCAGAAACGGCAGGGCGCCGCTGCCCAGACGGGCGAACAGATTGCCGAGAATGCCGACGGCAAAGGTGCGGGTCTTGAACAGCGACGGTGCGAACAAGGGATTGTCGATGTGCCCGGCGCGCAACCAGTACGCCGCCAGACAGGCCATGCCGGCGAACAGCAGCAACATCACCCGCAGGTGCGGCAGGTGCAATTCACCGAGGCCTTCCATGGCAATGGTGATGAGGATCATCGCCGCACCGAACAGCAAAAAACCCAGGCTATCGAAGCGCGTGCGTTCGCTGCCACGCAGGTCGGGGATGAACTTCCATACCGCGTAGCAACCGATCAAACCGACCGGCAGATTGATCAGGAAGATCCAGTGCCATGTCAGGTACTCGACCATCCAGCCGCCCATGGTCGGGCCGATCAAGGGGCCGAGCAATCCTGGAATGGTGATGAAACCCATGATCCGCACCAGCTCCGAGCGGGGGTAGGCGCGCAGCACCACCAGCCGCCCGACCGGGAGCATCAGCGCACCGCCGAGGCCTTGAATCACCCGTGCGCCGATCAGCATGCTCAGGCTGCTGGACAAGGCGCAGAGCAGCGAGCCGAAGCTGAACAGCAGAATTGCCCCGAAGAAGATTTTCTTGGTGCCGAAACGGTCGGCGATCCACCCCGAGGCCGGGATCAGCAAGGCCACGGTGAGCATGTAGGCAATGATCACGCCCTGCATGCGCAACGGGTCTTCGGCCAGATCGCGGGCCATCGCCGGCAGAGCGGTATTGAGGATGGTCCCGTCGAGGGACTGCATGAAAAACGCAATGGCGACGACCCACGGCAACCAGCGGGCGGTGATGGCGTCGAGAGGCGGGCGGTTGGGCATGGAACCTCTTGTCTCAGTGCATGTTCAAGGTCGAGCGCGGTCAGTGTGGGAGCTGGCTTGCCAGCGATGGCGGATTTCCAGACAAACAGATGTTGAATCTGATGTCCTCATCGCTGGCAAGCCAGCTCCCACAGGTGTTGCGGTGTCAGAGGGTCAGGGTCAGTCGGCTGACCAATGCCCCCGGCAGCAACGATGACGAGGTATTGCGCTGGCTATAAGTGCTCGCCGACAGCAGCAACTCCCGCTCGGCGGTCAACGCTTCCAGCTGCGAACCGAGCAGGTTGTAGGCGCTGTCGTCGAAACGCATGGTGCTGACCGGCGCCTGGATCTCGCCATTCTCGACCCAGAAGGTTGCGAAACGGGTCATGCCGGTCATGCGTGCGGCCGGTTGATCCGAGTAGTTCAGATACCACAGGTTGCTGATGTACAGCCCGGTGCCCAACTGCTGGAGGATCTGTTCCTGCGACAAGTCACCGGCGGCCATGTTCAACGCACTGGGCATTTCACCGCCGCCCGCGCCGTTCGCCGCCAGGCCATATTCGGCGGCACTGCGCGAGCCGACCAGTTGATCGCCGGCCTTGCCCTCGACAATCAGGCGCAAGTCGCTACGCGGATAACCCTCACCGGAAAACGCCGGACTCAGCGAAGTGCTGACTTTCTCGTCCAGCGACACCAGCGGGCTGAATGCCTGATCGCCGACGTAGAGCTTTTGCAGCGGGCTGCTCTTGCTGGCAATCGACTGTGCCGAAAACCCGCCCCAACTGAGCATGCCCATGATTTCTTCCAGCGCCGCCGGTGCCAGGTAAGCGCGGTACTGTCCCGGTGCCAATGTGCGTAACGGTCGAACCAGGTATTCAAGTTGCTCGCGCGCCTGAGCGAAGCGTTTGGCGAATCCTTCGCTGCTCCAGTCATGCCCGGCGTAGCTGGCCTTGACCGCTTCGCCGTTTTCATGGAACAGGCTGAAATCGAAATTGAAGCTGTTGGCCTGATGCCAGCCGAACGCCCCCGATGAGCTGGCGAAACCACGGCTGATCGGCCCGGCGGCGTAGAAACCGACGAGATCCAGGCCTTCAGCAGCAGCGCAGATTTCATCCACCACCTGCTCGGTGTCCGGCAGCGGATGCTCCTGCACGTTCTCGCTCTGCCAGCCGTTGTGGTTGAGCAGCAGGTACGGGTCCTGCGGCAGCAGCGGCAGGGTTTCGCGCAGTTGTTGCAGGCCTTCGCTGAGCCTGCGCAGGTCGCCTTCCTGATCGCCGGACAGGGTTACCTGCAAGTCGGCGTGGCGACCGTCATTGATCAGCTTCAGGACGATGTTGGCCTGTTGCACTTGCCCGGCCTGACGCACCTTGGCGTGATTGAAGCGCACGAACGCCGAGGCTTCGGCGGCGTAGCTGAGGGTGAACTGTTCCGGCTCGCGCACGCTGTCGCGCAGCCAATCGACCATGACCTTGAAGGCGTCGCACGGATTCTTCGAAATGCTCATCAGGCGTCTCCCCCAAACACATCAATATTGCTGAACACGCAAGCCGGCGAAGCGTGGCCGACGCGGATCACCTGGTTCGGTTCGCCCTTGCCGCAGTTCGGCGTACCAAGCACCTTGACGGTGTCGGCGTTGCCCACGGCGCGCAGGCTTTTCCAGAAGTGCGCGGAAATTGCCCGGTAGTTGGGATTTTTCACCACGCCTTTAAGTTCACCGTTCTCGATCAACTGGCCCCATTCGCAGCCGAACTGGAATTTGTTGCGAGCATCGTCGATCGACCACGAACGGTTGGTGCTCATCAGAATGCCGTGCTCGATGCCTGCAATGAGCAGGCTCAGCGGCTGGTCGCCCGGTTCGATATTGAGGTTGGCCATGCGGTCGATCGGCGCGCGGTTCCAGCTGCAGGCGCGGCTGTTGGCGACGCCGTCGAGACCGGCGCGGTATTGCGACAGGGCCCCGCCCAAGGGGCGCAGCAACAAGCCGTCGCGGATCAGAAATTGTTTGCTCGCCCGACTGCCATCGTCGTCATGCCCGTAACTGGCGAGTTCTTCGGGAATGCCCGGATCGAAGGTCACGTTGAGCAGTTCGGAGCCGTATTGCAGGCTGCCGAAGTCGCTGGTCTTGACGAAACTGGTGCCGGCGTAATTGCGCTCGTCGCCAAGGATCCGGTCGAGTTCCAGCGGGTGGCCGATCGATTCGTGGATTTGCAGCATCATCTGATCGGGCATCAACAGCAGATCGCGCGGGCCTTGCGGGGTGTTCGGCGCGAGCAGCAATTGCAGCGCCTGATCGGCGACTTGCGGGCCGGCGCCGACCAGGCCGCAGCGACTGATCACATCGGCGCCGCCCTGCTGGCCGAAATTCTCACGGCCGAGGCTGCGGGTCTGGCTGTCATTGCCGTCGTAGGCGGTGACGTCCAGGCTCGGGTACACGAAGCGCTGGGCCTGGCGCAATTCGGCGCCGGCGCTGCTCAGGTAGATCTGCTCGACGTGGGTAATGCCGATGCTCACTTGCCAGTTCACCAGGCGCTCATCCTTGGGCACCGAGGCGGATTCCGCGCCGAGCAACTCATAACATTCGCTCAGCGACGGAAAGGGTTGTTCGAGGTTGGGCGAAAAATAATCAGCCCGATCGCTGCTCAGCGGTTGATCGCGCAGGTCGAGCAAGGCGTGCGGCTTGAGCTGGCGGGCTTGCTGCTCGGCACGCTCGAGCGCGGTTTGCAGGCCTTGCTGCGAGAGGTCGTTGGTCGCGGCATAAGCTTCGACGCCGTTGACGCGCACGGTGAGCATCGCCCCCTCATCGCGGCTCAGGCTCGGCGGTTCGGCGACGTTCTTGCGCACCGACAGGTACTGCCCGGACTCGCGGACATAGCGCAGGGAAAAAAACTCGGCGCCCGTGCGCAAGGCAGCGAAGCGCTGCTTGAGCTGGGGGTGGAAATCGAACATTCGGAAACCTCCTTGTAGGGGCAAGCGGCACAGCGACGGCGGGGAGGGATGAAACGGTTGCGCGAGGTCTAGAGTAGGCCTGCGTGGGGGTAGGATCAAGTGAAGAGGGGGTGTAGGAGGTTTTACTGTGCAGCGGGGAATTGTGTGCTGGCTATGAGGGCCTCATCGCTGGCAAGCCAGGCTCCCACAGGTTTTTTGCTGAACACAATATGTGTGAACGACGCAAAACCCTGTGGGAGCTGGCTTGCCAGCGATTAGCCGTGACGCGGTGTTATGTCTTATTGAGTAACCGGGGTGATATCACGCATCGGCTTGCCTTTGACCGGCGCGCCGTTCGCTACGTAATACGCAGCATTGCTGCGCGGCAGCGGCTTGCGGCCACGGATCCTGTCGGCGATTTTCTCGGCCATCATGATCGTCGGCGCGTTGAGGTTGCCAGTGGTGATGATCGGCATGATCGAGGCATCGACCACGCGCAGGCTCTGCATGCCGTGCACGCGGCCTTCGCCATCGACCACAGCCATCTCGTCGGTGCCCATCTTGCACGAGCACGACGGGTGGAACGCGGTTTCGGCGTGCTCGCGGATGAACTTGTCCAGTTGCTCATCGGTTTGCACGTCAATGCCCGGGCTGATCTCCCGACCACGGAAGGCGTCCAGTGCCGGCTGCTGCATGATTTCCCGGGTCAGGCGGATGCCGTCGCGGAATTCCTGCCAGTCTTGCTCGGTGGCCATGTAGTTGAACAGGATGCTCGGGTGCTGGCGCGGATCCTTGGATTTCACCTGGATGCGGCCACGGCTCGGCGAACGCATGGAACCCATGTGCGCCTGGAAACCGTGTTCTTTGACACCGTTGCTGCCGTTGTAGTTAATCGCCACCGGCAGGAAGTGGTACTGGATGTTCGGCCATTCGAATTCCGGACGCGAACGGATGAAACCGCCGGCCTCGAACTGGTTGCTGGCGCCGATGCCGGTGCCGTTGAACAGCCACTCGGCACCGATGGCTGGCTGGTTGTACCAGAGCAGCGACGGGTACAGCGAGACCGGCTGAGTGCAGGCGTATTGCAGGTACAGCTCGAGGTGATCCTGGAGGTTTTCACCGACGCCCGGCAGGTCGTGAACCACCGGAATATCGAGGCTTTCCAGCAGTTTCGCCGGGCCGACGCCGGAGCGCTGCAGAATCTGCGGCGACGCGATGGCGCCGGAGCACAGCAGGACTTCCTTGCGCGCCTTGGCCTCCACGCGCTCTTCAGCATCACCAATCAAGTAACGCACGCCGACTGCACGCTTGCCTTCAAACAGAATCTTGTCGGTCAGCGCGTGGGTGACGATGGTCAGGGTCGAGCGCTTTTTGGCGACGTCGAGATAACCACGGGCGGTGGAAGCACGACGGCCATTCGGCGTCACGGTGCGGTCCATCGGGCCGAAGCCTTCCTGCTGGTAACCGTTCAAGTCTTCGGTGCGCGGATAACCGGCCTGTACGCCGGCTTCAACCATGGCGTGGAACAGCGGGTTGTTGCCGGCTTTCGGCGTGGTCACGCTGACTGGACCGTCGCCACCGTGGTAATCGTTCGGGCCGATGTCACGGGTTTCCGCCTTGCGGAAGTACGGCAGGCAATCGAGGTACGACCAGTTTTCCAGGCCCGGCAGTTTCGCCCAGCCGTCGTAGTCCATGGCGTTACCGCGGATGTAGCACATGCCGTTGATCAGCGATGAGCCACCGAGGCCCTTGCCGCGACCGCATTCCATCCGGCGACCGTCCATGTGTGGCTCTGGATCGGTTTCGTAGGCCCAGTTGTAGCGGCGGCCCTGCAGCGGGAACGCCAGCGCGGCCGGCATTTGCGTGCGGAAGTCGTAACGGTAATCCGGACCGCCGGCTTCGAGCAGCAGAACGGTGACGCCTTCGTCTTCAGTCAGACGGGTGGCAAGTGTGTTACCGGCCGAGCCGGCGCCTATGATGATGTAGTCGTATTCTTTAGTCATAAATTCTCCTGCGGGAGCTACAAGCCACTAGCTTCTAGCTGCAAGGAAAAGCAGCGAGCGGTGGCTTCGAAATCGGGGAGGGCGGCAAGCCCAAACTGCTTTTACTTGCAGCTTGAAACTTGCCGCTTGTGGCTCCTCAGAACACCGAGACGTAATCGCCCAGCTCGACCTGTACCGATTTGATGCGGGTGAAGTTGTTCAGCGAGCTGATCCCGTTCTCACGGCCCACACCCGACTGCTTGTAGCCACCGACCGGCATTTTTGCGTCGGACTCGCCCCAGGCATTGATCCAGCAGATACCGGCTTCGAGTTGATGAATCACGCGGTGCGCGCGGTTCAGATCGCGGGTGACGATACCGGCGGCGAGGCCGAAGTCGGTGTCGTTGGCGCGGCGGATCACTTCTTCTTCGGTTTCGTAGGAGAGGATCGCCATGACCGGACCGAAGATTTCTTCGCGAACGATGGTCATGTCGTCGGTGCAATCGGTGAACACGGTCGGTGCCACGAACGCGCCTTTGGCGAACTCGCCGTCAGTCAGACGACCGCCGCCGCACAGTACACGTGCGCCTTGTTCCTTACCTTTCTCGATGTAAGCCAGCACGCTTTCCATGTGGGCGAAGCTGACCAGCGGACCGAAGTTGGTATTTTCGTCTTCCGGGTTGCCGACGCGAATGCGCGCAACGCGTTCGACGATCTTGGCTTCGAACGCAGCTTTCAGGTGCGCCGGTACGAACACGCGGGTGCCGTTGGTGCAGACCTGACCGGAGCTGTAGAAGTTGGCCATCATCGCGGTGTCGGCGGCGCGATCCAGGTCAGCGTCGTCGCAGATGATCAGCGGCGACTTGCCGCCCAGTTCCATGGTCACGTCTTTGAGCGACGAAGCCGAAGCGCTGGCCATGACTTTCTTGCCAGTGTCGGTGCCGCCGGTGAAGGAGATTTTCTCGATGCGCGGGTGCTCTGTCAGCCAGGTGCCGACTTCACGGCCGCTGCCGGTCAGGACGTTGAACACGCCGTTTGGCACGCCGGCTTCGGTGTAGATCTCGGCCAGTTTCAGGGTGGTCAGCGAGGTGACTTCGCTTGGCTTGAAGATCATCGCGTTACCGGCTGCCAGAGCTGGAGCGGATTTCCACAAAGCGATCTGGATCGGGTAGTTCCACGCGCCGATACCGGCGACCACGCCCAGCGGCTCGCGACGGGTGTAGACGAAAGAGGTGTCACGCAGCGGGATCTGCTCACCCTCGATGGCCGGCACCAGGCCTGCGTAGTATTCCAGCACGTCGGCGCCGGTGACGATGTCGACGTACTTGGTTTCGGAGAAGGATTTACCGGTGTCCAGGGTTTCCAGCGCGGCCAGCTCATCGTTGCGCTCGCGCAGGATGTCGACGGCGCGACGCAGGATGCGCGAACGCTCCATGGCGGTCATCGCGGCCCAGATTTTCTGGCCCTTTTCAGCGCTGACCACAGCGCGCTCGACGTCTTCCTTGGTCGCGCGTTGCACTTGGGCGAGGACTTCACCGTTCGCCGGGTTGATGGCTTCGAAGGTGGCATCGCTGCCAGCGTCGGTGTACGCGCCATCGATGTAGAGTTTTTGCAGTTCGAAACGGGCCATAGTGTCCTCGCAAGTGCATTGGTTGTTGGCCTTGGCCACCGCGATGACGCTACGGTGGGGTTCAGGCGTCGAGCGGTTTCTGTGTGCTCTGACCTGCCTGCTTGGCCAATTGGAAATCCATGTATTCGTAAGCGATCCGTTGCGCCTGCGCCGTGTCGAAAGCGTCTCCCGACAGCGCGCCGCGCAACCACAAACCGTCAATCAACGCTGCCAGGCCTCGCGCGGCATTGCGCGCTTCTTCGAGCGGCAACGCCCGGCGGAACTCGCAGCACAGGTTGGAATACAGACGGTGATCGTTGATCCGCTGCAACCTGTGCAAAGACGGCTGGTGCATGCTGGTGGCCCAGAAGGCCAGCCAGGTTTTCATTGCCGGGCCATTGACCTGGCTGGCGTCGAAGTTGCCTTCGATGATCACCTGCAGATGCGCCCGCGGGCTGTCATCTGTCAGCGCCTGACGGCGCGCGGTGACGTTCTCGCTGAGGACGCTCATCAGGTACCGCATCGTGGCGGCGATCAGGCCGTTCTTGTCCTGAAAGTAATGACTGATGATGCCATTCGAGACACCGGCCAAACGGGCGATCAGCGCAATGCTGGCGTCCCCCATTCCGACCTGATCGACCGCTTGCAACGTGGCTTCGATCAGTTGTTGACGGCGGATGGGTTGCATACCGACCTTGGGCATCTTGCACATCTCCTTAGGCCTTCCGAGGGGCGAATGACGCCGATCGGATTGAGGGCCAGTCTATTTTGTTTTGATTGAACGTTCAATCAACAAAGAATAAGATCTGCGACAATTCGTCGCTGCCTACAGCTTTTTCCTACGTGTAATGACGATAAAAACCGACACTTGAAACGGCTCGAAACCTGCGTGGGGCATGGCGCGGTTCGCGATTCGATGGACGTGTTGAAAGGGCAAGACGCTCGAGGCCAGGTTTCGGATGAACGTCCGCACACTTGGGCCACGAAAGCGATCAGCGCGCCATTTCGGCAGGTTCGGGCTTTTTTCGGAGTGTCTTTATATCACCCGCCGGTCGGCTGCCAACTAACCGATTGGTCGGGTTCCGTGATGCCTTGTGTTCTTCTCTCGCACTGCCTGGAGCATTTGTGCCATGAGTTCTGCCTCGCTAATAAAGACCCCGCCCGAGAAGGTGACGGTCAACGGTTGGGTGTTCTACACCTCGACCGCGTTGATTCTGTTGTTGACCGCCATTCTGATCATCGCCCCGCAAGAGGCCGGCAGAGTGTTGGGTATCGCTCAGGCCTGGTTGTCGCGCAGCTTCGGCTGGTACTACATGGTGGTGATCGCCGCGTATCTGGTGTTCGTGGTCGGTCTGGCGTTTTCCTCGTATGGCAAACTCAAACTGGGCAGCAAGGACGACACCCCGGATTTCAGTTACGGCGCCTGGGCGGGGATGCTGTTCTCGTCGGGTATCGGCATTTCGCTGTTGTACTTCGGCGCGTCCGAGCCACTGGATCACTATTTCAATCCGCCGGAAGGCACGTCGGCCAGCAACCTCGCGGCGCGTCAGGCGGTGCAGCTGACCTTCCTGCATTGGGGCCTGCATGGCTGGGCGATCTACGCATTGGTCGGTCTGGCTGTTGCGTACTTTGCCTACCGGCATAACCAGCCGTTGGCCTTGCGTTCGGCGCTGTATCCGCTGGTCGGCGAGCGGTGGGTCAAAGGCGCGGCCGGTCATGCGGTGGACGGCTTCGGCATGTTCGTGACCCTGCTGGGTCTGGTGACCAACCTGGGTATCGGTTCGCTGCAAGTGTCGTCAGGGCTGGAAAACCTGTTCGGCATGGAGCACAGCAACACCAACCTGTTGATCGTGATCATCGTCATGAGCACCGTGGCGACCATCGCCGCCGTGTCCGGCGTGGAAAACGGCATCCGGCGTCTGTCCAACCTGAACATTGTTTTGTTCAGCGGCTTGCTGATCTTCGTGCTGCTGTTCGGCCCGACTCTGCACTTGCTCAATGGCTTCGTGCAGAACATCGGTGATTACCTGAACGGCGTGGTGCTGAAGACGTTCGACCTGTATGTCTATGAAGGCGACAACGCCAAGTCCGATCGCTGGCTGGGCCTGTGGACGCTGTTCTACTGGGCGTGGTGGATTTCCTGGGCGCCATTCGTGGGCATGTTCATCGCGCGGATTTCCCGTGGTCGCACCGTGCGTGAACTGGTTGCCGGCGTGCTGCTGATTCCGCTGGGCTTCACGTTGGCGTGGCTGTCGATCTTCGGTAATTCGGCACTGGATCTGGTGATGAACCACGGCGCGGTGGAGCTGGGCAAGACGGCGCTGGAACAGCCGTCGATGGCGATCTATCAATTGCTTGAGCATTACCCGGCGTCGAAGGTCGTGATCGGTGTGTCGATCTTCGTCGGCTTCGTGCTGTTCCTGACCCCGGCCGACTCCGGCGCGGTGATGATGGCGAATCTGTCTTGCAAGGGCGGCAACGTCGACGAAGATGCGCCGCACTGGCTGCGGATCTTCTGGTCGGTGGTGATCACTCTGGTGACCATCGGCCTGCTGTTCGCCGGTAACTTCGAGGCCATGCAGACCATGGTGGTGCTGGCTGGTTTGCCGTTCTCGGTTGTGCTGGTGTGCTTCATGTTCGGCCTGCACAAGGCGATGCGTCAGGACGTGCAGATCGAACAGGAGCAGGCGCAACTGGCCGAGCGTGGGCGCCGCGGTTTCAGCGAGCGGCTGACCCAGCTGGACCTGCAACCGAGCCAATCGGTGGTGCAGCGTTTCATGGACAAGCATGTGACACCGGCGCTGGAAGACGCAGCGGCGCAGTTACGCAATCAGGGTATTGAAGTGCAGACGCTACTGGGTAAAGCCAAGCGTTGCATGGGCGTGCGCGTCGAGATGGAAGAGGGCAACCCTTTCGTTTACGAGGTGAGCCTGGAAGGTTATCTGGCGACTCCGACTGAGTCAGCGCAATCGGATGAGGCGCGTCAGCGTTATTACCGGGCTGAGGTGTATCTGCACAACGGTAGCCAGGATTACGACTTGATGGGCTTTACGCCGGAGCAGATTACCCGGGATGTGCTGGATCAGTTTGAGAGTCATCGGCAGCTCCTTGGCCGGGTGTACAGCTAAAGTCAAAAGCCCCCTCATCGGAACGCCGCCCGCCCAGCCCTCTCCCTAAGGGAGAGGGGGAAAGGGAGCAGATCGGGGGCTTTTCAAGACCTGAGTTCGACTCGATTTCTCAGGTTGATGTAGCTCGAAAGTACAACTCGGTCGGTCCCCTCTCCCTCTGGGAGAGGGTTAGGGTGAGGGGCTTTTCCCTGACCCAATAAAAAGGGATCGCTCACCGCGATCCCTTTTTTTATCCCACTTGGCGCATTACCCCAGATTCTTGCCCAACAACGCGTGATACAACTCGCTGTCGCCCAGAATCCCCACCACATGATTGTCATCGTGCAGCACCAGCTTGTTGCCGGTCTGATAACGAATCTGCAGCGCGTCGCGCATGCCGATGTTGGAGTCCACCAGCGTTGGCTTGCGCTCGAGGCCTTCCACCGCTTGCCCTGGGGCCCAGTTCTGCAGGTTCAGCACCGAGCCATTCTGCCGCGCGCCCTTGATGGTGTTGCCTTCGGCCAGGTCCAGCCACGAATCGCCGCCCGGATCGAGGCACACCGAGCCGTTGATGCGTTTGCACTTGTCCAGCGTGCGCATCAGGCTGCGGCCGCAAAGCACGTTGAGCGGGTTGGTATGGGCGACGAAGGTGCGCACATAGTCATCCGCCGGGTTAAGGACGATTTCTTCCGGCACGCTGTACTGAATGATCCGCCCGTCCTTCATGATCGCGATGCGGCTGCCCAGTTTCAGGGCTTCATCAAGGTCGTGGCTGACAAACACGATGGTCTTGCTCAGCTTGCGTTGCAGCTCCAGCAGTTCATCCTGCAGGCCCTGACGGATCAGCGGGTCGAGGGCCGAGAACGGTTCGTCCATCAGCAGAATGTCGGCGTCCATCGCCAGCGCACGGGCAAGGCCAACGCGCTGCTGCATGCCGCCGGAGAGCTCATCAGGCTTCTTGTTGCGCCACTGCGTCAGGCCAACCAGTTCGAGTTTCTCATCGACCAGTTTCTTGCGTTCCTTCTCCGGTCGGCCCTGCATTTCCAGACCGAAACTGATGTTCTCGCGCACCGTCAGCCACGGCATCAGGGCGAACTTCTGAAACACCATGGCGATACGTTTGGTGCGCATCATTTTCAGCTCGGCCGGGGTGCACGAGGCGATGTCGATCTGGCGGTTTTCATGCTCGACGAACAGCTTGCCGCGGCTCACCGTGTTGAGGCCGTTGATGCAGCGCAGCAGGCTCGACTTGCCCGAGCCCGACAGGCCCATCAGCACGCAGATTTCGCCTTTATTGATATCCAGCGTGGCTTTTTCCACGCCGACGATCTGCCCGGTCTTCTTCAGGATCTCGTTGCGGGTCATGCCCTGGTCGAGCAGCTTGAGTGCCTCGCGCGGGTCCTTGGCGAAGATTACATCGACGTCTTCGAAGCGAATAATGCTCATGCGTCACCCCCTACTTTGGCGTCGGGTTGTTTGCAGATACGGTCGAGCATGATCGCCAGCAGTACGATCGCCAGGCCCGCTTCGAAGCCCAGCGCAATATCAGCAGTGTTCAGTGCGTTGACCACCGGTTTGCCGAGTCCGTCGGCGCCGACCAGTGCCGCGATCACCACCATCGACAGCGACAGCATGATGCACTGGGTGATGCCGGCGGCGATGCTCGGCATGGCGTGGGGCAGTTCGATCCGTGAGAGTAGCTGGCGACGCGAGCAGCCGAAGGCCTTGCCGGCGTCCATCAGTTCTTGCGGGACATCGCGGATGCCCAGGTAGGTCAGGCGGATCGGCGCGGCGATGGCGAAGACCACCGTCGAGATCAGGCCCGGTACCACACCCAGCCCGAAGAGGGTCAGGGTAGGAATGAGGTAAACGAAGGTCGGTACGGTCTGCATCAGATCGAGCACCGGCCGCATCATGGTGTAGAACATCGGTTTGTGCGCAGCGACGATGCCCAGCGGCACGCCGATCAATACGCAGACCAGGGTGGCGAACAGCACCTGGGCGAGGGTTTCCATGGTTTCCTGCCAGTACCCCAGGTTGAGGATCAGCAGGAACGAGGCGACCACGAACGCGGTCAGGCCCCACTTGCGTTGAATCAGATGGGCGATGATTGCGATCAAGCCAATCAAGACCAGTGGATTGAACCAGGTCAGCGCAAACGTCACGCCGTGGATCATCGTTTCCAGGGTCACGGCGATTGCGTCGAAGGTGTTGGCGCCGTGTTGCGTCAACCATTCGACGAAGCCCGCGATGTACTGGCCTAAAGGTATTTTCTGATCAATCAGCATGGTAGTGAACGTCCGCATGCAAGGAAATTAACAGCCCGGGCAGGCACGCCTGCCCGGCATAAGCGATGCCCCTCGGATCAAGGCGCGAGCTTGGCTTTCACGGCCTCCAGGCCTGGTTTTCCGTCAATGGTGGTCACGCCAGCGAGCCAGGTATCGAGCACCTGTGGATTCTTTTTCAGCCAGGCCTTGGCGGCCGCGTCAGGCTTCATCTTGTCGTCGAGGATGTTGCCCATCAGTTCACTTTCCATGTCGACGGTGAACTCCAGGTTCTTCAGCAACTGACCGACGTTGCTGCATTCTTCGGCGTAACCCTTGCGGGTGTTGGTGGCCACAGTGGCGGCACCGAAGTCGGGGCCGAAGAAGTCGTCGCCGCCGGTCAGGTATTGAATCTTGAAGCGCTTGTTCATCGGGTGCGGCGCCCAGCCGAGGAACACCACAGCGGTGTCGCGCTTCTGCGCACGGTCGACCTGCGAGAGCATGCCGGCTTCCGATGATTCGACCATTTTGAAACCGGCGGTTTTCAAACCGAAGGCGTCCTTGTCGATCATGCTCTGGATCAGCCGGTTGCCGTCGTTGCCCGGCTCGATGCCATAAATCTTGCCGTCGAGTTCTTTCTTGAACTTGGCGATGTCGGCGAAATCGTGCAGGCCTTTGTCATACAGGGCTTGCGGTACGGCGAGGGTGTACTTGGCGCCCTTGAGGTTGGTGCGCACGGTGTCCACGGTGCCGGCATCGCGATACGGCTTGATGTCGTTTTCCATGGTCGGCATCCAGTTGCCGAGGAACACGTCCATGTTCTTGCCGTCGGCCAGCGACTTGTAGGTCACGGGTACGGAGATCATGGTGGTCTTGGTCTTGTAGCCGAGGGCGTTGAGGACAACGGAGGTGGTGGCGGTGGTCGCGGTGATGTCGGTCCAGCCGACATCGGAGAAGTTAACGAGGCTGCACTGTGCCGGTTCTGCGGCTTGCGCCAGTAGCGGCAGACTCAGCAGGGCGGCCAACAACAACGACGGGGAACCTTTCATGGATGGACTCCTTGGTGTTTTTTTTGGCAGTGTTCCGACTGTGGACCACCGCACTTATGGGTTGCGGTTGGGTGGCGTTCTGAAGACAGCTCTACCGCAGCGCCTGGCAATCGAGTCATCCCGATCATGTACCAGTGAAAATCTGACGCCTACAGGGAGGGTCGTATCCAGTACAGGGATGGTCGCTTCCAGTGTCGGTGACGTCGCTTACAGCTTTTTTCCGCCCTCGATGGCCTTCTGATCTGCATAAAAACGGCGCATTTGCGGGGCGAAAACGTAACGGCGCTGCTGGACATGAGTGCGTCGGTGTCAGACGCCGTGCGCGCCGACAAAAGCCCGATGATGCCGGCATTCGGCGGATCGCAGCTTGAGCGTAGCAGCTCCGCCAGCGGGCGCTTTTGCCGCCCGGACCGGTATTCTCAGGAGCTCTGCAGCAATGGCTATCAGCGTTTTCGACCTGTTCAAAATCGGCATCGGCCCTTCCAGTTCCCATACCGTGGGGCCGATGCGCGCCGCGGCATTGTTCGTCGAGGCGTTGCGCGACAAGCATCAGCTGGAGCAGGTGCGGCGCATCGAGGTGCAACTGTTCGGTTCGCTGTCGGCCACCGGCGTCGGTCACGGCAGCGATAACGCAGTGATCATGGGCCTGATGGGCGAATGGCCGGACGCCATTGACCCGGCGCAGATCGGCCCGCGTATTCAGGCGCTGCGTGAAACCGACACGCTTCTATTGGCTGGTCGCCTGCCGGTGCCGTTTGTCTGGGCGCGCGACATGCGCCTGATCGATGAAAACCTGCCGTTCCATCCCAATGCCATGACCATCGTTGCCGAGGGCGATCACGGTGAATTGCATCGCGACACCTACTATTCGGTGGGTGGCGGTTTTGTCGTTGATGAGGCACAGGCCAGCAGCGGTGTGGTCGATCTCGACCGCACTGAATTGCCCTACGACTTCTCCAGCGCGGTCGAGCTGCTGGAACTGTGCAAGAAGCACAACCTGCGGGTTGCCGAACTGATGATGGCCAACGAAAAAGTCTGGCGCAGTGAAGAAGAAATCCGCGCCGGGCTGATGAAGCTGTGGCGGGCGATGCAGAATTGCGTCGAGCAAGGCCTCAAGCACGAAGGTATCTTGCCCGGCGGCTTGAATGTGCGGCGGCGCGCGGCGAAGTTGCACCGCAGTCTGCAGGAGCTGAACAAACCCAATGTCATCGGCTCGACGCTGAGCGCGATGGAATGGGTCAACCTGTTCGCGTTGGCGGTCAACGAAGAGAATGCCGCCGGTGGGCGCATGGTCACGGCGCCGACCAACGGCGCGGCGGGAATCATCCCGGCGGTGTTGCATTACTTTATGAAGTTCAGCGAGGCGGTCACCGACGCCAATGTTGTCGACTACTTCCTCGGCGCGGCGGCAGTGGGCATCTTGTGCAAAAAGAACGCTTCGATCTCTGGTGCGGAAGTTGGGTGCCAGGGTGAAGTCGGTTCGGCCTGCGCGATGGCCGCGGCGGGGCTGGCGGAGATTCTTGGCGCGACGCCTGAGCAGCTATGCAATGCGGCGGAGATTGGCCTGGAACATAACCTAGGCCTGACCTGCGATCCGGTCGGTGGTCTGGTTCAGGTGCCGTGCATCGAGCGCAATGCGATTGCCGCGGTGAAAGCGATCAACGCGGCGCAGATGGCGCTGCGTGGTGATGGTCAGCACTTTATTTCCCTGGACCGGGTGATCCGCACCATGCGTGATACCGGTGCGGATATGCATGACAAATATAAAGAAACTTCGCGCGGTGGGTTGGCGGTCAGTGCGGTTGAGTGCTGAAACCGAGTTGGCCCCGATCGCGAGCAGGCTCACTCCTACAGTTTGAAATGCGTTCTCCTGTAGGAGTGAGCCTGCTCGCGATGGGGCCAGACCAGTCAAAACTGCTCAGCAAACGAACACCATAATTCAACCGCGCCACCTTTTGGCGCGTCGCAATCAGATAAGAGCGGTTGTCAGTCGTGACCGCTGAGTCTCTAATCGACCGTCCATCGCCTGTGCTTGCGGTGACACTCCGTGCAAATCCCCCGCAGGCCAGTTCCCACAAGTGCTACCGATCTGCTCACAGGTCGCAGGGCAGGGCCCTGTCCGCGCTTGATGGCACTTCGAAATGCCACATTCGCAAGTCTCGAATAGACACGTCGGCAGGTCGTTTTCAGGAGTTATTGAATGGCCGTCCAATTTTAGGCATGGCAATTGCTCTGTCATAACAAAGCCTGCTTCTCTCGTGAGACCGCCGGCAATAACAAGAGCCTCCGCCTGAGGCCATCACCCGCTTTGTGTGAGGAGATACCGCGATGACGTCGTTCAACTCCGGGGCCCAACCCCAGAACCGTGCGCCTCAATCCATCGGCTTTCTGCTGCTGGACAATTTCACGCTGATTTCTCTGGCGTCCGCAGTTGAACCGCTGCGCATGGCCAACCAGTTGTCCGGTCGCGAGCTGTATCGCTGGAGCACCCTCACTGTCGACGGTGGCCAGGTCTGGGCCAGTGACGGGCTGCAAATCACCCCCGACGCCTCCATGCACAAAGCTCCGCCACTGGACATTGTAATCGTCTGCGGCGGCGTCGGCATTCAACGCACCGTGACCCGGGAACATGTGTCCTGGTTGCAAAGCCAGGCGCGCCAGTCCAAGCGTCTTGGCGCGGTGTGTACCGGTAGCTGGGCGCTGGCCTGCGCCGGCCTGCTCGACGGTTTCGATTGCAGCGTGCACTGGGAATGTCTGGCGGCGATGCAGGAAGCCTTCCCACGTGTCGCCATGAGTACGCGACTGTTCACCCTCGACCGTAACCGTTTCACCAGCTCCGGTGGCACCGCGCCGCTGGACATGATGCTGCACCTGATCAGCCGCGATCACGGCCGCGAGCTGTCGGCGGCGATCTCGGAAATGTTCGTCTACGAGCGCATCCGCAACGAGCAGGATCACCAGCGCGTGCCGCTCAAGCACATGCTCGGCACCAACCAGCCGAAGTTGCAGGAAATCGTCGCGCTGATGGAAGCCAACCTGGAAGAGCCGATCGATCTGGATGAACTGGCGGTGTATGTCGCGGTGTCGCGTCGGCAGCTGGAGCGGCTGTTCCAGAAATACCTGCACTGCTCGCCGTCACGTTATTACTTGAAGCTGCGGCTGATCCGCGCCCGGCAACTGCTCAAGCAGACGCCGATGTCGATCATCGAAGTGGCGTCGGTGTGCGGTTTCGTCTCGACCCCGCACTTCTCCAAGTGCTACCGCGAATATTTCGGCATTCCACCGCGTGACGAACGCGTAGGCTCCAACACCACCCAGCAAGTGGCGATGCTGCCGCTGCCGCAGGCGATTGTGATGTCGCCGCTGTCGGGACCGATGTCGGCGTTGAGTCAGGCGCGCAATGAATCGACGTTTGCCAGCGTAAGGCTGTAGACCGCGTCAGCTTCATCGCTGGCAAGCCAGCTCCCACAGGGTCTGTGCAGTACACAAATGTTGTGTCGGTCCGGATCACTGTGGGAGCTGGCTTGCCAGCGATGGCGGCCTGTCAGGCGCTGTGGGATTGCTGGTAATCCGAGAGGGCCGGCAACAATTGCTTGTCGATCGCCTGACGCACGGCCGGCTGAATGCTCGCGCCGCTGGTGTACATGTCCTTGACCATCTTGCGCAGTTCAAAGGCGCGCACGTTGTCCAGCCCGCGCACTGCACACTCGCAGGCCTGTTCGGCGGTGGTGCCGCTCGGCACCTGGATGCCCAACGCCTTGAGCTGGCCCAACAGGTCTTCCTGATCAATCAAATCGGCGTACATCATCACGCAAATCCTTCTGTGGCATCGGAGGTCTGGCCCGATTCTGGTGGCCCCGACCGGAGGCGGCAAGGGCGTTTTGTCGCAGTGGCCGGGACGACTATGAACAGGTCGTTTTCGGCTAACCGACGAAAATGTCGACTAGGCACACTGGCCTCAGCTCGCTTCACGAAGGTTTGGTCACCCTCGCCTGGCAGCTTCTCGACAGTACCCTCCTCAGCTCCGATCCTGTCACGGCTTGATCGGGGTTTTTTTGTCTGTGAATCAGAAATGTCCAGGTTGTCTGTGCTGACGCCATCGCTGGCAAGCCAGCTCCCACAGGGTCTACCGCTGCAATACCAGAATCCGTGACAACAACTCATCCCGGTCGACATAGCAGCCCTGAAAATGCCGCGCTCCGGTCCCTGGATCAAAGGCATTGCGCGCATGCAGCGTGCGGCGGTTATCGAAGCACCACAGCTCACCTGGATTGAGCCGCTGCATCAGTCGAAACCGCGGCTCGCGGGTCATCGCGATAAACCGTCGATAGGCGCGATACAGCAACGGCATCTGCTCAACTGAAGTCTCAAATGCCCCGCGCAAGAAGTTCGCCATGCGAATCTCTACGACCCGCCCCAATGCATCCAGGGCAATGATCGGGGCCAGGCAGCGGTAGTCGCTGTGACGGTCCTTGTTGCGAAACTCCACGGGGATTTCGCACAGCGCCTGAAACAGCGGCGGATCCTCCTGGCGCAAGGCATCGGCGATCGCAAAGCCGTCGACGAAAATACTTTCGCCACCCTCGGCGTCATTCACCAGGCAATGCAGAAACTGCAGCCCCGGTTGCAGCTCGCGGGTGGGCAGGTCGGTGTGCAGCGGCAAGTTGAAGGCGGTGTAGGCGTTGCTGTCGGCGTCCGCTTTGGATTGCACGTTGAACAGCACACCGAAATTGCTTTCGCGGATGAAGGAGATCCGCTGGGCGATGAGTTTCAGCGAACCGGGTTCGGTGGACACGCCGCGCACCTGGGTCAGGCCAATGTCACGCACGGCGAGCAACCACTGCAGCAGGGCGGTGTTGTCGTTCATCAGCGCTGAATATTCGAACACCGGCAATTGCAGATCGTTGCGCCAAAGAAAAGGCTTGGGTTTCGCGGCGAGTCGTTCAGCGCGAGACTCGTCGTCGTAGGCGTGAGCACGCAACCAGCCTGGATCGAAACGGCTGAGGTGGCCATCGGTCCAGTCGATGCGCAGGCAGCCTTCGGTGTCAACGTAGGCGGCGCTCGGTTGCAGTTCGTCAGGCGCATCGACAATCTCGTACACCTGCTCTCGAGTCACGCTGTAGACGCACTGCTGGCACGGGCAGTTGTCTCGCAGCCAGACGTGATGAAACGGGCTGACGCGGCCGTCAGCCCATTTGATGACAACCCGATCCGCCAGACCCTGCACGCCACTCAGCGCGCTGATCAACGGATAAGTACGGAAATCGGCAACAGCGGCAGCGGTGTGCATGGCGGCTCCTGATGATCGAGGGATTTACCGGGCGGGCGGCAGCGCAATCACGCGGCCGACGTAAGCAGGAGCGGGCAGGTCCCGCTGCTCGGCGACGATGCTTTGCAGGTGACTCAAGGTCTCGGCACTGAATGGCGCCGAACGTGGCCCGGCGAGGTCGACGTGCAGCAGCATCTGTTCGTTGCCGGCCAGTTCCTGCGCATCACCGACCTTGTGCAGGCTGTGATAGAGGTGCAGGCGTTTGTTGTCGTGGCCGATGATCTGCGTACGCACTTCGACCTCGGTGTCGAGCTTCACTTCGTGCAGGTAATTGAGGTGCAGTTCGAGGGTGAACAGCGAATGGCCGCTGGCTTCGCGGTTGTTGCTGTCCATACCGAGACGGTCCATCAGGGCGTCGGTGGCGTAGCTGAAGATCAGCAGGTAGAAGGCATCGCGCAGGTGGCCGTTATAGTCGACCCACTCGGGGATGATTCTGGTTTGGTAGGTGGTGAGGTGGGGCATTGATTTTGGTTCCGGCAGTTAATGGGTCGTTAAGGTCAAAAGCTACCCCCTCACCCCAGCCCTCTCCCCCTAGGGGGAGAGGGGGAAAGGGAGCCGATCTTCAGGCTTTTCAAGTCGTGAGTTCGACTCAGTAGTGCTAATCGGCGTAGCTCGAACATCCAACCCGGTCAGTCCCCTCTCCCTCAGGGAGAGGGTTAGGGTGAGGGCAGCAGTGTCATGCCATATGCATTACTCGCTGAAACTCATCCCATGCTTCTCTTTGGTGGTTTTCACCGCCTCAAGCACCGCGAGCAAACAATCATCACGATAGCGCTCCAGCGCCGAAATACTGTGTCGGCCCAGTTGATCAGTGGTGCCATCAACGACATCATCGATCAGCTTGTCAGTCAGCTCCGGTGCCTGCAGATAAGTCCACGGCAATTGCAACGCCGGGCCGAACTGCGACATGAAGTGGCGCATGCCGGCATCACCCCCGGCCAGGGTGTACGTCAGGAAAGTACCCATGAACGACCACCGCAACCCTGCGCCAAAGCGGATCGCGTCGTCGATCTCGCCGGTGGTCGCCACGCCGTCGTTGACCAGGTGCAACGCTTCGCGCCACAGCGCTTCGAGCAGGCGGTCGGCAATGAAGCCCGGCACTTCCTTGCGCACATGCAACGGACGCATGCCGAGGGATTCGTAGACTTGCATCGCCGCCTGAACGGCCTCGGGCGCGGTGTTCTTGCCGCCCACCACTTCCACCAGCGGCAGCAGATACACCGGGTTGAACGGATGCCCGACCACGCAACGTTCAGGGTGCGTCGAACTCTCGTAGAACTCGCTCGGCAGCAGGCCCGAGGTGCTCGAACCGATCAGCGCATTGGGTTTGGCCGCTGCGCTGATCTTGCTGTGCAGATCGAGTTTCAGTTCCAGCCGCTCGGGGGCGCTTTCCTGAATGAAGTCGGCGTCGCGCACGCATTCTTCGATGGTCGCGACAAAGCGGAGGCGATCCTGCGAAGCGCCCGGCGCCAAGCCGTTTTTCTCCAGCGCCCCCCAGGCATTGGCCACGCGTTTGCGCAATGCGGCTTCGGCGCCCGGTGCCGGGTCCCAGGCCACTACGTCGAGACCGTGGGCGAGGGCGCGGGCGATCCAGCCGCTGCCGATGACACCGCTGCCAAGGGCGGCGAAGGTTTTGATTTCGGTGATAAAGCGCATGGTGGATTTCCTGAAATTGGCTCGAAATCTGTAGGAGTGAGTCTGCTCGCGATAGCGGTTGTTCTACCGCTGGAGATGCTTCGGATGTACCGACGCCATCGCGAGCAGGCTCACTCCTACAAGGGAAATGGGTGTTCATTAGCCGCGCTGGGTCAGGCCCATCTTTTTTCGGCCTTCGGCCGGCGTAAGCACGCGGGCGCCGAGGCGGCTGAGGATTTCGCTGGCGCGTTCGACCAGTTGGCCGTTGGTCGCCAGCACGCCCTTGTCCAGCCACAGGTTGTCTTCCAGGCCGACCCGCACGTTGCCGCCGAGCAGCACCGCTTGCGCCGCCATCGGCATCTGCATGCGGCCGATGCCGAAACCGGCCCACACCGCGTCGGCCGGCAGGTTGTCGACCATGGCTTTCATGGTGGTGGTGTCGGCCGGCGCGCCCCACGGAATGCCCAGGCACAGCTGGAACAGCGGGTTGTCGAGCAAGCCTTCCTTGATCAGTTGCTTGGCGAACCACAGATGACCAGTGTCGAAAATCTCCAGTTCGGCCTTCACGCCCAATTCAGTGATGCGCTTGGCGCCGGCGCGCAGTTGCGCCGGGGTGGACACGTAAATGGTGTCGCCGTCGCCGAAGTTCAGGGTGCCGCAATCGAGGGTGCAGATTTCCGGCAGCAATTCTTCAACATGGGCCAGCCGGGTCAGCGGGCCGACCAGATCGGTGTTCGGACCGAACTCCATCGGGTTTTCGCCGGCACCGATTTCCAGGTCACCGCCCATGCCGGCAGTGAGGTTGACGATGATGTCGACGTCCGCCTCGCGGATGCGCTCCATCACTTCGCGGTACAGCGCGACGTCACGGCTGAACTTGCCGGTCTGCGGATCGCGCACATGGCAGTGCACGACGGTGGCGCCGGCCTTGGCGGCTTCGACGGCGGCGGCAGCGATCTGTTTCGGGGTGACCGGCACGTGCGGGCTCTTGGCGGTCGTGTCGCCAGCACCGGTGAGTGCGCAGGTGATGATGACGTCGTGGTTCATGGTGCGGTTTCCTTGGGGCGTGATGGGTCTGTCCGCAGCCCTGTTCGGGGCTGCGTAGCGTCGTTAAATCCCCTCTCCCTATGGGAGAGGGTCAGGGTGAGGGGCTTTTCAAAAGAGGCTTATTTGCTGGTCAGCTGCAGGTTTTCAGCGGCCGGTTTGCCGTCGAAGGTAGTCACCCCTTCGAGCCAGCGCTGCTTGTCTTCCGGGTGATCCTTGAGCCATTGCTTTGCCGATTCGAAGGCGTCTTTATGATCGAGCAGCGGCTGCATCATCCGGCTCTCGTCTTCGGCGGTGAAAGTCAGGTTGGTCAGCAGGCGGCCGATATTCGGGCACTGCTCGGCGTATTTCGGTGCCGTGACGGTCCAGACCGTGGCCATGCCTTCGTTCGGGCCGAGGGCGTCTTCGCTGCCGGTCAGATAAGTCATCTGAATGTTGACGTTCATCGGGTGCGGCGCCCAGCCGAAGAACACCACGGCTTCCTTGCGGCGCACCGCGCGATCGACGGCGGCGAGCATGCCGGCCTCGCTCGATTCCACCAGCTGGAACTTGCCGAGGCCGAACTGGTTCTTGGCGATCATTGCCTTGATCTGCGTATTGGCGCCCGAGCCCGGCTCGATGCCGTAGATCTTGCCGCCCAGTTCCTTCTGAAATTTGGCGATGTCGGCAAAGGTTTTCAGACCCTTGTCAGCCAGATACGTCGGCACCGCGAGAGTGGCGCGGGCGTCTTTCAGGCTTGGCGCTTCAAGCACCTTGACCTGGTTGGCCTCGACGAACGGGGTGATGGTCTGGGTCATCAGCGGGTTCCAGTAACCGAGGAACAGGTCCAGGCGCTGATCGCGAATCCCGGCGAAGATGATCTGCTGGGAGGCGCTGGTCTGTTTGGTGCTGTAGCCGAGGCCGTCGAGCAGGACCTGGGTCATGGCACTGGTGGCGATTACGTCAGTCCAGTTGACCACGCCCATGCGCACGTTCTTGCAGGACGCCGGTTCGGCCGCCATGACGCCGGTGCTCAAAAAAGCGGTACCGCTGAGTGCAAGAACGCAGCTGCTGATCAGTCGTTTCATGTCGGGTTCCTCGGCAGTTCGATTATTGTGGTTTCCGGCATCTGGCGCGCCGGTGGTGCCAAGTTACGCAGCAACGGCCCGGTAAAAGCGCACTGCGGCGACTGGCATTTGCACTGTAGCGACCTGCACGCTTGAATGCCGCCGGCAAACGGCGTATCAACGAGCCACGCGTCCGCCAACCGAGTGCGCCCATGTCCCAGGATTTCTACTTTTTGCTGATGCCGGGGTTCTCCGCCATTGGCTTTATTTCAGCAATCGAACCGTTGCGCGTGGCCAATCGCTTTCGTGGCGAGCTGTATCGCTGGCATGTGCTCAGCGCCGACGGCGGGCCGGTACTGGCAAGCAATGGCATGTCGGTCAACGCCGATGCCGCGCTGGAGCCGCTGAAGAAAGGTGCAACGTTGCTGGTGGTGGCCGGCTTCGAACCGCTGAAGTTCATCACGCCGACGCTGGAGCACTGGTTGCGTCGGCTGGACAACGACGGTGTGACGCTCGGTGGCATCGACACCGGTAGCTTCGTCCTCGCCGAAGCAGGGCTGCTCGACGGGCACCGCCTGACGCTGCACTGGGAGGCGATCGATGCGTTCAAGGAATCTTATCCACAGCTGAGCGTGACCCAGGAGCTGTTCGAGATTGATCGGCGGCGGATCACTTCGGCGGGTGGCACGGCCTCGATTGATCTGATGCTCGACCTGATTGCCCAGGCCCACGGCCCGCAACTGGCGATTCAGGTCAGCGAGCAATTCGTGCTCGGGCGCATCCGCCCGCGCAAAGACCACCAGCGCATGGAAGTCGCCACGCGCTACGGCATCAGTAACAAGAAACTGGTGCAAGTGATCGGCGAGATGGAACAGCACAGCGAACCACCGCTGACCACGCTGCAACTGGCGGAATCGATCAAGGTTACCCGGCGGCAGCTGGAGCGCTTGTTTCGGCTGCATCTGAACGACACGCCGAGCAATTTCTATCTGCGGTTAAGGCTTGAGAAGGCGCGGCAGCTGTTACGCCAGACCGACATGAGCGTGCTCGAAGTGAGCATTGCCTGTGGCTTCGAGTCGCCGTCGTACTTCACCCGCAGCTACCGCGCAAAATTCGCCCGCTGCCCGCGCGAAGACCGGCGTACCGCACAGGCCTGAATGGCTTCCGCAACGCCATAGAATCCTGTGGGAGCGGGCTTGCCCGCGATGAGGTCGGCACATCCAACATTAGTATTGCCTGACAGTCCGTCATCGCGGGCAAGCCCGCTCCCACAGGTTCCAATGTGATTTCGGCAATCGGGTTACCTCTTCACCAACGCCGAACATGCCGCTTTGTAAGCCTCATGCTGATACTTGTTCAGCGTCCCCGGCAGTTCGAAATTGTGCTTCTTGGCCTGCGCATTGATCGTCTGCGGCGACAGCAGCGTCACCTCACACCCGTCCAGCAGCTGAAACACGCCTTCAATCTTGAACGTCGTCGGCCCACCGGCAAACTCGCCTTTTTTGCTGCGCTTCTTGATCGCAATCCGGTCCACCGAATTCTCTCGCACAAAAGACGCCACCTGCGCCGCGAACAGCTTCACGTTGGCCGCTTCGTCATCGTCATCGAGGGCAATTTTTTTCGTGGCAAGGGGAACGTGGCTCAAGGCCGAGCCGTCGAGAGCGGCCACGGCGATGATCGCTTCGCTGCCTTTGATTTCGATGCCGCAGATGTTCATGGGAATCCTTAGACTGACTTAAGAGGTTCAGCTTACAGCTCAAACACTCATTCCTGCCCGATCGACTCCAAAAACTCCGACCGTTCATCACTCATCCGCGCCACACAATCATTCTGCGCAATTGTGAAAGCCTTGCTGCCAGCCGTCGCCGGGAATGCTTCAACTGCGCAATCGGCGTCCCGCGTCTTCAACCACTGCTGCTGGGCGGTCTTCAACTTGGCGGTGATGTCGGCCAGTTGCGTCGGGTTCTTGCCGTACGCAGTCTGCATGCGTTCGTTGAGGCTGGCGTAGTTGTCCTTGAGCAGGTCTTCGGCGGTGGTGCGGCTGTAGGCGGAGCATTCCAGGGTCTGGATGTCGTTTTCCACCGCGTCGCATGGGTTGTTCTCGGATTCTTCGGCGGCGTGGGCGCCGGTCGCAATCAGTGCCAGGGCGAGGAGGATCGATTTCATTGGGGTCGCTCTAATCCGTTGGTGTGTGCAGGCTGCGGCAGATTCTGGCGCAAGCATGCGAGCTTGAACAGGTAGCTGATCGGAGCGGCACACGACCCTTTGTCGCGGATTGACGCTTTCGGCAATTCCCCTGTCGTTTTTGCACCCGGTCGCCCCGACACCTAGGCATATGCTGGCCCCAAAGCGCCGGCAGACGATTCGGCGCATGAATCGCCAACAAGGGGACGCCTGATGAGCCCAGCCGAATTACACGCCGACAGCATCGTTATCGACGGTCTGATCATTGCCAAATGGAACCGCGAGCTGTTCGAAGACATGCGCAAGGGCGGTCTGACGGCGGCCAACTGCACTGTGTCGGTGTGGGAAGGCTTTCAGGCGACCGTGAACAACATCGCCGCCAGCCAGAAGCTGATCCGCGAGAACAGCGACCTGGTGATGCCGGTGCGCACCACCGCCGACATCCGTCGTGCCAAGGAACAGGGCAAGACCGGCATTCTCTTCGGCTTCCAGAACGCCCACGCTTTCGAAGACCAGATCGGCTATGTCGAGGTGTTCAAGCAGCTCGGCGTCGGCATCGTGCAGATGTGCTACAACACCCAGAATCTGGTCGGCACCGGTTGCTACGAGCGTGACGGCGGCCTGTCGGGCTTCGGCCGCGAGATCGTCGCCGAGATGAACCGCGTCGGCGTCATGTGCGACCTGTCTCACGTCGGCTCCAAGACCTCCGAAGAAGTCATTCTCGAATCGAAAAAACCGGTGTGCTACTCGCACTGCCTGCCGTCGGGGCTCAAAGAACACCCGCGCAACAAGTCCGATGCAGAACTCAAATTCATTGCCGACCACGGCGGCTTCGTCGGCGTGACCATGTTCGCGCCGTTCCTCGCCAAGGGCATCGATTCGACCATCGACGATTATGCCGAAGCGATTGAATACACCATGAACATCGTCGGCGAAGACGCCATCGGCATCGGCACCGACTTCACTCAGGGCCACGGCCAGGACTTCTTCGAATACCTGACCCACGACAAGGGCTACGCCCGCCGCCTGACCAGCTTCGGCAAGATCATCAACCCGCTGGGCATCCGCACCGTCGGCGAATTCCCCAACCTCACCGAAACCCTGCTCAAGCGCGGCCATTCCGAACGCGTGGTGCGCAAGATCATGGGCGAGAACTGGGTCAACGTCCTGAAAGACGTCTGGGGCGAATAGCGCTTTCTCAAGACCGCCGCCGATCTGCCCCCTCTCCTGAGGGAGAGGGCTGGGGTGAGGGCCGCGGCCAACACTGAACCATCATTTTTCTGGAGTTAAGTTTCCATGGCCAAGATCGCCCCGCAATTGCCTATCGAAGTCGACAGCGAGACCGGTGTCTGGACCTCCGACGCCCTGCCGATGCTCTACGTGCCACGGCACTTTTTCGTCAATAACCACATGGGCATCGAAGAAGTATTGGGTGCTGATGCCTACGCCGAAATCCTCTACAAGGCCGGCTACAAATCCGCCTGGCACTGGTGTGAAAAAGAAGCTGAATGCCACGGACTTGAAGGCGTTGCGGTGTTCGAACACTACATGAAACGCCTGTCGCAACGCGGCTGGGGTCTGTTCAAGATTCAGGACATCGACCTCGACAAAGGCACCGCCAGCGTCAAGCTCGAGCACTCGGCGTTTGTCTACGTCTATGGCAAGGTCGGGCGCAAGGTCGATTACATGTTCACCGGCTGGTTTGCCGGCGCCATGGACCAGATCCTCGAAGCCCGTGGCAGCAAGATTCGTACTGTGGCCGAACAAGTCTACGGAGGCTCCGAAGAGGGCCACGATGACGGCCTGTTCACCGTCAAGCCGTTGTAAGCCGAGGACCGTGAAATGGCTTTCGAAGCAATGTTCCAGCCGATCCAGATCGGCAAACTGACCATCCGCAACCGCGTGCTCAGCACCGCGCACGCCGAGGTCTACGCGACTGACGGCGGCATGACCACCGACCGCTACGTCAAGTATTACGAAGAGAAGGCCAAGGGCGGCATCGGCCTGGCCATCTGCGGCGGTTCGTCCGTGGTGGCGATCGACAGCCCGCAGGAGTGGTGGAGTTCGGTCAACCTGTCCACCGACCGGATCATTCCGCATTTCCAGAATCTGGCCGACGCCATGCACAAGCATGGCGCCAAGATCATGATCCAGATTACCCACATGGGCCGGCGCTCGCGCTGGGACGGTTTCAACTGGCCGACCTTGATGTCGCCGTCGGGCATCCGTGAACCGGTGCACCGCGCCACCTGCAAGACCATCGAGCCGGAAGAAATCTGGCGGGTGATCGGCAACTATGCCCAGGCCGCGCGCCGGGCCAAGGCCGGTGGCCTCGATGGCGTCGAGTTGTCGGCCGTGCACCAGCACATGATCGACCAGTTCTGGAGCCCGCGCGTCAACAAGCGCACCGACGAATGGGGCGGCAGCTTCGAAGGACGGATGAAGTTCGGTCTCGAAGTACTGAAAGCCGTACGCGCCGAGGTCGGTGACGACTTCTGCGTGGGCATGCGCCTGTGCGGTGACGAGTTTCATCCGGACGGCTTGTCCCACGAGGACATGAAGCAGATCGCCAAGTATTACGACGACACCGGCATGCTCGATTTCATCGGCGTGGTCGGCTCGGGTTGCGACACTCACAACACCCTGGCCAACGTCATTCCGAACATGAGTTATCCACCGGAGCCGTTCCTGCACCTGGCTGCCGGGATCAAGGAAGTGGTCAAGGTGCCGGTGCTGCACGCGCAGAACATCAAGGACCCGAACCAGGCCACGCGAATTCTCGAGGGCGGTTACGTCGACATGGTCGGCATGACACGCGCGCACATCGCTGACCCGCACCTGATCGCCAAGATCAAGATGGGCCAGATCGATCAGATCAAGCAGTGCGTCGGCGCCAACTATTGCATCGACCGTCAGTATCAGGGTCTGGACGTGCTGTGCATCCAGAACGCCGCGACTTCCCGTGAATACATGGGCGTGCCGCACATCATCGAGAAATCCACCGGGCCGAAACGCAAAGTGGTGATCGTCGGTGCCGGCCCGGCCGGGATGGAAGCCGCACGGGTGGCTGCCGAGCGTGGCCACGACGTGACACTGTTTGAGAAAAAAGAATTCATCGGCGGGCAGATCACGACCGCGTCGAAAGCACCGCAGCGCGACCAGATCGCCGGCATCACCCGCTGGTTCCAGCTGGAACTGGCGCGGTTGAAAGTCGATCTGCGCCTGGGCGTAGCGGCGGATGCGCCAACCATCATGGACCTGCGTCCGGACGTGGTGGTGCTGGCGGTCGGCGGACATCCGTATCTTGAGCAGAACGAGCACTGGGGCGCCGCCGAAGGGCTGGTGGTCAGCAGCTGGGACGTGCTCGACGGCAAGGTCGCGCCGGGCAAGAACGTGCTGGTCTACGACACCATTTGCGAATTTACCGGCATGTCGGTCGCCGACTTCCTCGCCGACAAGGGCAGCCAGGTCGAGATCGTCACCGACGACATCAAACCGGGCGTGGCCATTGGCGGTACGTCGTTCCCGACCTACTACCGCAGCATGTATCCGAAAGAAGTGATCATGACCGGCGACATGATGCTGGAGAAGGTCTACCGCGAAGGCGACAAGCTGGTGGCGGTGCTGGAGAACGAGTACACCGGCGCGAAAGAGGAGCGGGTGGTCGATCAGGTGGTCGTCGAAAACGGCGTGCGCCCGGACGAGGAAATCTACTACGCCCTCAAGGACGGCTCGCGCAACAAGGGCCAGATCGACGTCGAAGCGCTGTTCGCGATCCAGCCCCAGCCTTCGCTGAGCGAGGCGGGCGACGGCTACTTGCTGTTCCGCATCGGCGACTGCGTGGCGCAGCGTAATACCCACGCCGCCATTTACGACGCACTTCGGCTCTGTAAGGATTTTTGACGGCTCAGCTGCAAGCCACAAGCTGCAAGCTGCAAGTAAAAGCACAGCCGGTCCATGCTGCTCTTTCTTGCCGCTTGTAGCTTGCAGCTTGCCGCTCGCCAGAGGTGACTCTGATGTTGAACACCCTTCTTCCAATCCTGTTGTTCGCAGCCATCGGCCTTGCGGTCCTCGGCGCGCTGCGGCGGATGAACATGTGGCGTCGTGGCCGGGCGGTGAAGGTCGATCTGCTCGGCGGTCTGCTGGCCATGCCCAAGCGCTACATGGTCGACCTGCACCACGTCGTGGCGCGGGACAAATACATCGCCAACACCCACGTCGCCACGGCCGGCGGTGCGGTGGCGTCGATTGTGCTGGCGATTCTGGTGCACGGTTTCGGCCTGCATAACCGCATCCTCGGCTACGCCTTGCTGCTGATGTCGGCGGTGATGTTCGTCGGTGCAATCTTCATGTACCTGCGTCGTCGTAATCCGCCAGCGCGCTTGTCGAAAGGCCCGTGGATGCGCCTGCCGAAAAGCCTGCTGGCGTTTTCCGCGTCGTTCTTTCTGGTGACCTTGCCGGTGGCCGGGATCCTGCCGGAGAACTTCGGCGGTTGGGTGCTCGCCGCCATTCTCGGTGTTGGCGTGCTGTGGGGCGTGTCGGAACTGTTCTTCGGCATGACTTGGGGCGGGCCGATGAAGCACGCCTTCGCCGGCGCGCTGCATCTGGCCTGGCACCGTCGCCCGGAACGCTTTGGCGGTGGTCGCTCGACCGGTTTGAAAGCGCTGGACCTGAGCAATCCAGACGCACCGCTGGGTGTGGAAAAACCCAGGGATTTCACTTGGAACCAGTTGCTCGGTTTTGATGCGTGTGTGCAGTGCGGCAAATGTGAAGCCGCGTGCCCGGCGTTCGCCGCCGGCCAGCCGCTGAACCCGAAAAAACTGATTCAGGACATGGTTGTCGGTCTCGCCGGTGGCACCGATGCCAAATTCGCTGGCAGTCCGTATCCGGGTAAGCCCGTGGGCGAACATGGCGGCAATCCGCATCAGCCGATCGTCAACGGTCTGGTCGATGCCGAAACCCTGTGGTCGTGCACCACCTGCCGCGCCTGCGTCGAGGAATGCCCGATGATGATCGAGCACGTCGATGCGATCGTCGACATGCGCCGCCACCTGACCCTGGAAAAAGGTGCGACGCCGAACAAGGGCGCCGAAGTCCTCGAAAACCTCATTGCAACCGACAACCCCGGCGGCTTCGCCCCGGGCGGGCGGATGAACTGGGCAGCCGATCTGAACCTCCATCTGCTCAGCGAGAAGAAAACCACCGACGTGCTGTTCTGGGTCGGCGATGGCGCCTTCGACATGCGCAACCAGCGCACCTTGCGTGCCTTCGTCAAAGTGCTGAAAGCGGCGAAAACCGACTTCGCCGTGCTCGGCCTCGAGGAGCGCGACAGCGGCGACGTGGCGCGGCGGCTCGGTGACGAAGCGACCTTCCAGTTGCTCGCCAAGCGCAATATCCAGACCTTGGCCAAATACAGCTTCAACCGCATCGTCACCTGCGATCCGCACAGTTTCCATGTGCTGAAAAACGAGTACGGCGCCTTCGACGGCCATTATCTGGTGCAGCACCACAGCACCTACATGGCCGAGATCATCCAGGCTGGCGCGCTCAACCTCGGTCAGCACAAAGGCAGCTGCGTGACCTATCACGACCCGTGCTACCTGGGCCGCTACAACGGCGAATACGAAGCACCGCGCGAAGTGCTGCGTGCGCTCGGCATCGAAGTCAAAGAGATGCAGCGTTCCGGTTTCCGTTCGCGCTGCTGCGGCGGTGGCGGTGGCGCGCCGATCACTGATATTCCGGGCAAGCAGCGCATTCCCGACATGCGCATGGACGACATCCGCGAGACCGGCGCCGAACTGGTGGCCGTGGGTTGTCCACAGTGCACCGCGATGCTCGAAGGCGTGGTCGAACCGCGTCCGCTGATCAAGGACATTGCCGAACTGGTGGCCGATGCGTTGCTCGAAGACGCCGCGCCGAGCAAACCGGCGATACCGGCCAAACGTGAACCTGCGGAGGTGCATTGATGAGCGACATTATCCGCCGCGACCCGCGCGCCGAATGGATCGCGCGTAACCGCCTGCATCCGCTGCACGCGGCGATGCAACCGGCGCAACACAACTGGATGGGACCTAACGGCATTATCCGCAAGAATCTGCACGGCATCGGTTTTATCGGCCCCAACGGCATCAAACGCATTGACCGCAGCGGCGCGCAGCAGGGCGGGGCGGTCAAGCGTTCGGCCGCGGTTGAGGTGCAATTGCCGTTACATCAGGTACCAGCGCCGGCGTTCTACATCTGCGTGGTGCCGGACATGGTTGGCGGCCGCTTGAGCAGCCACGACCGCGATCTGCTGGGCCTCGCTCATCAACTGGCCGGCACGGACGGCGCGGTGTTGGCGGTGGTGTTTGGCGAGCATAAGGAAAGCACTTTTGAAACCGCCGGCGTCGATCGCTTGCTGGTACTTGAAGGCGACGAATTCAGCGGTTATGCACCGGAACAACGGGTGCAAGGGCTGCGGGCTGTGGATAACCAGTTCAATCCGCGCCACTGGTTGCTGCCGGACAGTCGTAGCGGTGGTGGCGAACTCGGCCGACGCTTTGCTGCAGCGCTGGGCGAACGCCCGGCAACGCGGGTCTGGCAAGTGAAGGACCAGGAATGCATCGGCCGCGCTGGCGCCGGGTTGCAGGACTTGGCCCGTCCGGTCGAGCGGTTGATCCTGGCGGCGGCCGAATGCGCCGAACCGGTCAGCGAAACCCGTCACGAAGCACTGCCGGTAGAGTTATCCACAAGCGTGGCGCGCAGCCTGGCGCGAATCGAAGATCTCGGTGCGGTGGCGGTGGACCCGGGCGCGATTCCGATGGCCGAAGCCGAATTCATTTTCTCCGGTGGCAACGGCGTGAAGGACTGGGCGCTGTTCCACGAAACAGCCGCTGCACTCGGCGCCACCGAGGGCGCGTCGCGGGTCGCCGTGGACGATGGTTTCATGGCCCGTGATCGCCAGGTCGGTGCGTCCGGCACCTGGGTCACCGCGCGGGTGTATGTCGCCGTGGGTATCTCCGGGGCGATCCAGCACCTGCAAGGCATCGGCGCCTGCGACAAGGTGGTGGCGATCAACCTCGATCCGGGTTGCGACATGATCAAGCGTGCCGACCTTTCGGTAATCGGCGAAAGCGCAGAGATTCTGCAAGCGTTGATTGAAGCGGTCGCGGCTTACCGCAACGACGCCAAGCGCGATGCGGCTTAAGGAAACCCTATGAACACGAACGTTATCAGTCTGGTCTCGATTGGCGCCCATCCTACCTCCGGCCGGCCACGGCGCGCCGAACAGGACGCCCGCGCGGTCGAGCTGGGCCTGCAACTGGCTGGGGATAACCTGCAAGTGCTGCACGCCGGCGACATCGCCGAACCGGCCCTGCGCGCGTATCTGGGCATGGGTCTTGAGCAGATGCACGTGCTGGAACAACCGGCTGGCGCCGATGCGTTGCCGGCGCTGACCGCATACCTGCGTGATGCAGGTGCGCAGGTGGTATTGACCGGCAGCCAGGCGGAAACCGGCGAAGGTTCGGGGATGTTGCCGTTTCTGCTCGCCGAAGGCCTGGGCTGGCCACTGGTGGTCGGGCTGGCACAGGTGGAGTCGATCAACGAGGGCTCGGCACTGGTGCTGCAAGCGTTGCCGCGTGGGCAGCGTCGACGCTTGAAGGTGAAGCTGCCGTTTCTGGCGACTGTGGATAACGCTGGGCCGAAACCTCGGCAGAGTGCTTATGGGCCGGCGCGACGGGGCGAGTTGCAGGCCAATGAAGTCGAGGTGGTGGACGACCAACTCCTGGCCGTCGCCACGCTGCAGCCTGCCAAGCCACGGCCCAAGCGTTTGAAAGTGATCAAGGCCAAGAGCGGGGCTGACCGGATGAAGGCTGCCACGGCGAAGGCCAGTGGTGGCGGTGGGCAGGTTTTGAAAGGTGTTACCGCGCAGGCGGGTGCCGAAGCCATCCTCAAATTGCTGATCGAAGAGGGTGTGGTGCGCTGAAAAGCCCCTCACCCTAGCCCTCTCCCGGAGGGAGAGGGGACCTACCGTGGTGAATTGGCCAATTACATCGACCTGCGACGTTGCGATGGCCTTGGTTTGGCCAAACTGAGACCGCCTCGATCGTTCTGTTCGATGTACCTTTACGAGTCGACTCGGTCTGCTCCCTCTCCCTTGGGGAGAGGGCTGGGGTAAGGGTAGGCTGCTTACCCACAATCCCTGTTGGCGAGTCTGTGGATAACATGTTCGCCCCTCCCTGCATGCCAAGCCAATCAAGCCTTCCACCCCAATGATCAAAAAGTGATCAGTGTAACCTACGGATTTTCAGAGGTTTTTTACAAAGCCGTGCGAAAACTTGCCCCCAATCCCTGTTGGCGCTTCTGTGGACAACATGTTCGCTGTCCTCTACACCCCTTATGAAACGGGGCTTACAAGGGGGTGGTCAAATTTTGATCAAATGATGCCGTTCTGCAGTAAAAGCGCCATGCACCGGGTCTTTTCCCCAGCCTTGCACGCTTTTCCACAGAATAAGCGAAGTTACCCCCGATCTCTGTTGGCGCTTCTGTGGATAACGTGTTCGCTACCCGCTACAGGCCTTTAAAAACCTGATCTGTAGAGATCTGTTCAAAAAGTGATCAGCCGTTTTCAGAAACCATGATTCTGAATAAGTCACGGTTTTTCTTTGCAAATCAGCAGGATATTTTTCACTTCATCCACAGTTACCCCCAATTGCTGTGGGTGGGTATGTGGATAACTTGTTTGCGGAAGGCTGGGGGGCTTGCAGGGTATGGCTGGCGGGGTGGTTGATCAGAATTTGCGCAATTAAGGTTTGGGGATGTGGTGAATGTTAAATAGCTATCGCGAGCAGGCTCACTCCTACAGGGGAACGCATTCCAAACTGTAGGCGTGAGCCTGCTCACGATACTTTTTTTAGCCTTGAACAGGAACGCCTTTGAGGTACGGTGCTGGCTCAGCCCCAAGGTTGTTCAACATCCGCTCGCTGTACCAGTCGACAAAGTTGACCACGCCAAACTCATAAGTCTTCGAGTAGGGCCCCGGCTGGTAGGCGGTGGAGTTGATCCCGCGCTGGTTCTCTTCTGCCAGGCGACGGTCCTGATCGTTGGTGGCGTCCCATACCTGACGCATGCGCTCCACATCGTAATCGACGCCTTCGACGGCATCCTTGTGCACCAGCCATTTGGTGGTGACCATGGTTTCCTGGGCGCTGATCGGCCATACAGTGAAGACGATGATGTGGTCGCCCATGCAGTGGTTCCACGAATGCGGCAGGTGCAGGATGCGCATCGAACCCAGGTCCGGGTTCTTGATCCGGCCCATCAATTTGGCGCAGCCCTGCTTGCCATCGAGGGTCATCGACACGGTGCCCTTGAGCAGCGGCATGCGCACGATGCGGTTGCGCAGGCCAAAACTGGCGTGGGCGTACGGAATCTTCTCGGCTTCCCAAGCCGCGGCGGAGGCGGCGACGTGGTCCTTGAATGCCTGATCGGCGCGCGGATCGGTGACGTCGTCCCATTCCAGCAGGGTTTTCAGCAGTTCCGGGTGCGACGCGTTGCAGTGGTAGCACTCGCGGTTGTTTTCCAGGACGAGTTTCCAGTTGGCCTTTTCCATCAAGGTGGTGGTGATCGCCACCTTGGTGTTCTCCATGTCGTACGGTTCCATGTAATGGTTGAGCGTCGACAGGAAGTCATCGATGGCCGGCGGATTCTCGGCCAGGCTGATGAAGATGTAGCCGCCGGCGGTTTTCACGTTCACCGGTTTGAGGCCGTACTGCTTCATGTCGAAGTCGGCGCCCATCTCGGTGCCTGCGAACAGCAGGCGACCGTCCAGTTCGTACGTCCACTGGTGGTAATGACAGACCAGTTTGGCGACCTTGCCTTTTTCACTGGTGCACAGGCGCGAGCCACGGTGGCGGCAGACGTTATGGAACGCGTGCACCACGCCTTCGGCGCCACGAATGACGATGATCGGGTTCTTGCCGATCTGTAGGGTCAGGTAGTTGCCCTTGGCCGGGATTTCGCAGGTCATGCCGGCGATCAACCACTCTTTCTGAAAGATCTCCTGCATGTCGATATCGAACAGGCGCTCGTCGCTGTAGAACGGCTGCGGCAGGGAAAAGGTCCGCTCGCGCTCCTGAAGCATCTGTGCGGTGGCCTTGCGTGCGGGTTCCAGCGGATCGCCCAGGCTGATTTTTGCGGTGACGTCCATCGATGTAATCCTCATGGCCCTCTGCGTGGCCGGCGAAAGTGGCTGATCAGGTGTGCTGCAAAACGGTTGCTACGCAAGGTGTAAAGAAGTCGTCTTGTGTTGGGGCGAGTGTGGGGCCGGCGCTGCCCCGAACCTTATCCATGGGCGACATGGTGCAATCTGTTCCCGACGCGCAAGCCCCGGTGTTCAAGGGCTGGTCGCGATAAGTATGTCAATGTCGCGGATAGGTAAACGCGCGGTCCGCGCTATACGCAGAATCGCCGACATGAGGCCGACAGTCGGCCGTGGAGAACAGCATGTCCAACAGCTTCCTGAATCCGGTCACCACCCAGACCTGGGCCAATGGCCGACACATTGTCCGTTGCGTCAAAGTCATCCAGGAAACCTGGGATGTGCGCACGTTCTGCTTCATGGCCGATCAGCCGATCATGTACTTTTTCAAGCCGGGGCAGTTCGTCACCCTGGAGCTGGAAATCGAAGGCCAGCCGGTCATGCGCTCATACACCATTTCCAGCTCGCCCTCGGTGCCGTACAGCTTTTCGGTAACCATCAAGCGCGTGCCGGGCGGCAAGGTGTCCAACTGGCTGCACGATACCCTTCACGAGGGGCAGGAGCTGGCGGTGCATGGCCCGGTCGGGTTGTTCAATGCCATCGATTTCCCGAGCCCGAAAGTTCTGTACCTCAGCGGTGGCGTCGGTATCACCCCGTGCATGTCGATGGCGCGCTGGTTCTACGACACCAACGCCAACGTCGACATGACCTTTATCCACAGCGCGCGCTCGCCGAAGGACATCATTTATCACCGCGAGCTGGAACACATGGCGTCGCGGATCGACAACTTCAGCCTGCACCTGATCTGCGAGAAACATGGCCTCGGTGAGCCATGGGCCGGTTATCGCGGCTACCTCAACCACAAGATGCTTGAGCTGATGGTGCCGGACTTCCTCGAACGCGAAGTGTTCTGCTGCGGCCCGACGCCGTACATGACCGCAGTCAAGCGCCTGCTGGAAAACGCCGGCTACGACATGTCGCGTTATCACGAGGAATCGTTCGGCGCTACGCCACCGGAAGCGCGTGCCGACGCGGTGGAACAGGCCGAGCAGGCAGCCGATGCGCCGGAAATCGACGCGGCGGATCTGCATCAAGTCGAATTCACCGCCTCCGGCAAGAGCATCCGCGTGGCACCGGGCGAAACCGTGCACGCGGCGGCGGCCAAGCTGGGCTTGATGATCCCGAAAGCCTGCGGCATGGGCATTTGCGGAACGTGCAAGGTGATGAAGCTCGGTGGCGAAGTGGAGATGGAGCACAACGGCGGGATTACCGAGGATGACGAGGCCGAGGGTTTCATCCTTTCTTGCTGCAGCGTGCCTAAAGGTGATGTGCGGATTGAGTTTTAATCGGCATCTCGCACGCACGACAGCTGATCGTTCCCACGCTCTGCGTGGGAATGCAGCCCGGGACGCTCCGCGTCCCATTTCAATACAAGCGCTGAACCTCGATCAGTCCCTCAGTTCCTGCGTAGTCCCTGGCACTCGAATACCGCCAATGCTCTGGTAAATCCACGTAACCGCGTTTCACCGGGTTGTTGTGGATGTATTCAAGTTTCTGGCGCATCACTGATTCGCTGTAGACCATCTCTGCGTGCGCGCCTTCTTGCCACAGTTGATAAACCCGATCCTGCTTATGCGCGCGTTTGCTGAAGCGCAGACGCTGCAGGGCTTTGTCGGCGCCTTTGGTTTGCAAATCTTTGATGATCTGTCGCGCGGTGAAGGACTTGAACTGGCTGAGGCATTTGCTCAGATCGGGTGCTTGAGCGACGAAGTGTAGGTGGTTTTCCAGGATCACGTAGCCATACAGCTTCAAGTCGTGATGAGTTTGTTGATAGCGCCAGCAATGGAGCAGGTGCTCAACGATGTATGGGCGAATGAATAACGGCAACCATTCCATAACGGTACAGGTCAGGAAGTGCGGCTTGTCGGCTTCGGTAATCGTGTAGCGGCTGCGGCCCATGGGATTCGATCCTTGAATCTTGCGGTGCGAAGGAGATGAAACGCGGAGCGTCCCGAGAGGCGTTACCACGCGGAGCGTGGGAACGATCAGAGTGGGGCGTGCAGATTTATCGCGCTAGAGGAAGAAGTCACTGGTGTGCGTGGGAAACGTCATTTTGACGCGGGATCGATCCCACGCTTTGCGTGGGAATGCAGCCACTGAAGCTCTGGGTCATAGCGGTGTTTAGTGTGGCGAAGGTGGTGGGGCTGGAACGCGGAGCGTCCCGGGAGGCATTCCCACGCGGGAGCGTGGGAACGATCATGACGGCCTCTTCGCGAGCAGGCTCGCTCCCACAGGGGAGGGGGATCAGGCCGACATCACTTCGCGAATGTCACGCGCCAGTTCGCGCACGCGTTCTTCTTCGGTGTCCCAGGAGCACATGAAGCGTGCGCCGCCCTTGCCGATGAAGGTGTAGAACCGCCAGTTCTTCGCAGTCAGCGCGGCGATGGCCGGTTCCGACAGTTGCAGGAACACGCCGTTGGCCTGGACCGGGAACATCAGTTCGACGCCGGGTATGTCGCTGACCAGCTCGGCCAGCAGTTGCGCGCAGTGGTTGGCGTGGCGGGCGTATTTGAGCCAGGCGCCGTTTTCCAGAATGCCGACCCATGGCGCCGACAGGAAGCGCATTTTCGACGCCAGTTGCCCGGCCTGTTTGCAGCGGTAATCGAAGTCTTCGGCCAGTTTGTGGTTGAAGAACAGAATCGCCTCGCCCACCGCCATGCCGTTTTTCGTGCCGCCGAAGCAGAGCACATCGACGCCGGCCTTCCAGGTCAGATCAGCGGGCGAGCAGCCGAGGAACGCGCAAGCGTTGGAAAACCGCGCGCCGTCCATGTGCAGATGCAGGCCCAGCTCCTTGCAGGTGGCGCTGATCGCGCGGACTTCTTCCGGGGTGTAGACGCTGCCGACTTCAGTGGCCTGGGTCAGGGTCACCACACGCGGTTTCGGGTAGTGAATGTCCTGGCGCTTGAGCGCGACTTCGCGGATCGACTGCGGAGTGATCTTGCCGTTTTCGGTGCCGGCGATCAGCAGTTTCGAACCGTTGGAGAAAAATTCCGGGGCGCCGCATTCGTCGGTTTCGACATGGGCGGTTTCCGAGCAGATCACGCTGTGGTAACTCTGGCACAGCGACGACAGGGCCAGCGAGTTGGCGGCGGTGCCGTTGAAGGCGAAGAACACTTCGCAGTCGGTTTCGAACAGGTTGCGGAAATGATCGGCCGCGCGGGCGGTCCATTCATCGTCGCCATAGGCGCGCTGGTGGCCGTGATTGGCCTGTTCCATGGCAGCCCAGGCTTCCGGGCAGATACCGGAATAGTTGTCGCTGGCGAATTGTTGGCTCTTGTCGGTCATGGCCGGCTTCCGTAATCGAGACTCTTGTGAAGGCTCGTGGTCAATGAAGATGCGCACTTTACCGAAGATCTTCCGGGGAGCACATGCGATGTCGGGTGCAGGAAATTACCAGTTTATGAGCCGATTATGCACCTGAGCCGACGCGACGGTGCGCTGGATCTGCTCAAGTGGCTGGCGCTATTGAGTATGGTCCTCGATCACCTGCGATATGTCGGCTTTTCCGCCGATTGGCTGTACGTGCCGGGGCGACTGGCCTTTCCGTGGTTCTGCCTGGCGATGGCGGCGAATCTTTCGCGCGACGGTTCGCGAAAAATGGAGTGGCGCTATCTGGGCTGGTTGTTGCTGTTCAGCGCCGTCAGTGAAATTCCGTATCGCTTGTACATTGCTGATCCTGACACGTTGAACGTGATGCCGACGCTGGCGCTGGGGTTGTTGGTGGCGCGCGGGTGGCAGGACTCCTCGTCGGTATCGCGACTGCTGGCAGCCGCTGCGTTGGTGGCCGCGGCGGTTTTTTCAGAACGACTGATGTTTGGTTTTTTCGGCGTTCTGCTGCCCTTCGCGATGCTGTGGGTGTT
Organism: Pseudomonas sp. Z003-0.4C(8344-21); assembly: GCF_900104975.1. Lineage (NCBI taxonomy): Bacteria > Pseudomonadati > Pseudomonadota > Gammaproteobacteria > Pseudomonadales > Pseudomonadaceae > Pseudomonas > Pseudomonas sp. Z003-0.4C(8344-21). Next base: position 782,174 of record NZ_LT629756.1, read on the forward strand.
TCGCCGCCCCTGGTATTTCGCTCTGATGCCGGGCCTGATCTGTCTCGCTGCCAATCAATGGCAGGTATTGCTCGAATCGGCGCGGTTCGGCAATCGCGTGGCGATTCTTGGTCTGGCGGTTTGTCTGTTGGCGCCAATGCTGGGGATGTTCCTGTTGCGACAGGGGCGACATCTTCAGCCGCCACCGATGCGCCGGTGGGCGTACGCCCTTTACCCCGCGCATTTCCTCCTGCTGCTACTCATCCGTCAAATCACCGCTTAACCCTGTGGGAGCTGGCTTGCCAGCGATAGCTGTGGGTCAGCCCCCGTCGATGTCGGATATGACACCGCCATCGCTGGCAAGCCAGCTCCCACAGGGTTCTCCAGTGTTTTCGAGATCGAGTCTGGAAAACGCATTTCCAGCCATGTCGTAAACGCACCTTTGCGTGGCGCGCGCAGGCATTTGAGCTGTCTGTGCCGGTCATACCATCGCATCAAAGGGCACCGCTGCGATTGCCGGTGCCTTACCGAGACGAATGGCGCACAGATGCCGCTGGGAGAGACGCGATGTTCAGCAAGCAAGACCAGATCCAGGGTTACGACGATGCACTGCTGGCGGCGATGAATGCCGAGGAGCAACGTCAGGAAGATCACATCGAGCTGATCGCGTCGGAGAACTACACCAGCAAGCGCGTCATGCAGGCGCAAGGCAGTGGCCTGACCAACAAATATGCTGAAGGCTATCCGGGCAAGCGCTACTACGGTGGCTGCGAGCACGTCGATAAGGTCGAAGCGCTGGCGATCGAACGCGCCAAGCAACTGTTCGGCGCCGATTACGCCAACGTCCAGCCGCACTCCGGTTCGTCGGCCAACAGCGCGGTGTACCTGGCGTTGATCCAGCCGGGCGACACCATCCTCGGCATGAGCCTGGCCCACGGCGGCCACCTGACCCACGGCGCGAAAGTGTCGTCCTCGGGCAAACTCTACAACGCCGTGCAGTACGGTATCAACACCGACACCGGGCTGATCGATTACGACGAGGTCGAGCGTCTCGCCGTCGAATCCAAGCCGAAAATGATCGTCGCCGGTTTCTCCGCTTACTCGAAGACTCTGGATTTTCCGCGCTTCCGTCAGATCGCCGATAAGGTCGGTGCGCTGCTGTTCGTCGACATGGCCCACGTTGCCGGTCTGGTCGCCGCCGGTCTGTACCCGAACCCGCTGCCGTACGCCGACGTGGTCACCACCACTACCCACAAGACTCTGCGCGGTCCACGCGGTGGGCTGATCCTGGCCAAGTCCAACGAAGAGATCGAAAAGAAGCTCAACGCCGCAGTATTCCCCGGCGCCCAGGGCGGCCCGCTGATGCACGTCATCGCCGGTAAGGCGGTGTGCTTCAAGGAAGCGCTGGAGCCAGGCTTCAAGGCCTATCAGCAACAAGTGATCGACAACGCTCAGGCGATGGCCAGCGTGTTCATCAAGCGTGGCTACGATGTGGTGTCCGGCGGCACCGATAACCATTTGTTCCTGGTCAGCCTGATCCGTCAGGGCCTGACCGGCAAGGACGCTGATGCTGCCCTCGGCCGCGCTCACATCACCGTGAACAAGAACGCCGTGCCGAACGACCCGCAGTCGCCGTTCGTGACCTCGGGCCTGCGCATCGGCACCCCGGCGGTGACCACCCGCGGCTTCAAGGTCAGCCAGTGCGAAACCCTCGCCGGCTGGATCTGCGACATCCTCGACAACCTCGGTGACGCCGATGTCGAGGCCAATGTTGCCCAACAGGTGTCGGCCCTGTGCGCAGACTTCCCGGTTTATCGCTGAGCGTTCTGGAGTAAATGACTATGCAACGCTACTCGGGCTTCGGCCTCTTCAAACACTCGCTCAGCCACCACGAAAACTGGCAGCGCATGTGGCGCACGCCCACGCCGAAAAAAGTCTACGACGTGGTCATCGTCGGCGGTGGCGGGCACGGTCTGGCGACCGCCTATTACCTGGCGAAAGAACACGGCATCACCAACGTCGCGGTGGTCGAGAAGGGCTGGCTGGGCGGCGGTAATACCGCGCGCAACACCACCATCGTCCGTTCCAACTACCTGTGGGACGAGTCGGCGCACCTTTACGAACACGCGATGAAATTGTGGGAAGGCCTGTCGCAGGACCTCAACTACAACGTGATGTTCTCCCAGCGTGGCGTCTACAACCTGTGCCACACCCTGCAGGACATCCGTGATTCCGAGCGTCGGGTCAGCGCCAACCGCCTCAACGGCGTGGATGGTGAACTGCTCAACGCCAAGCAAGTGGCAGACGAGATTCCGTACCTCGACTGCTCGAAGAACACCCGTTACCCAGTGATGGGCGCTACCGTGCAGCGTCGCGGCGGCGTCGCCCGTCACGATGCCGTGGCCTGGGGCTTTGCCCGTGCCGCCGATGCCTTGGGCGTGGACCTGATCCAGCAGACTGAAGTGATCGGTTTCCGCAAGGAAAACGGTGTGTGCATCGGCGTCGAAACCAACAAGGGTTTCATCGGCGCCAAGCGCGTCGGTGTGGTCACTGCCGGTAACTCCGGGCACATGGCCAAGCTCGCCGGTTTCCGTCTGCCGATCGAATCCCACCCGCTGCAAGCGCTGGTGTCCGAGCCGATCAAACCGATTATCGACAGCGTGATCATGTCCAACGCCGTGCACGGTTACATCAGCCAGTCCGACAAGGGCGACCTGGTGATCGGTGCCGGTATCGACGGCTACAACGGCTATGGCCAGCGTGGTTCGTACCCGGTGATCGAACACACCGTGCAAGCGATCGTCGAGATGTTCCCGGTGTTGTCCCGCGTGCGCATGAACCGCCAGTGGGGCGGCATCGTCGACACCACTCCGGACGCCTGCCCGATCATTTCGAAAACCCCGGTACCGAACATGTTCTTCAACTGCGGTTGGGGCACCGGTGGCTTCAAGGCCACTCCCGGGTCGGGCAACGTGTTTGCCGCGAGCCTGGCCAAGGGTGAAATGCACCCGTTGGCCGCACCTTTCTCCATCGACCGTTTCCACAACGGCGCCCTCATCGACGAACACGGCGCTGCTGCCGTCGCCCACTAACAGGAGAAATCCCCATGTTGCACATCTTCTGTCCTCACTGCGGCGAACTGCGCTCCGAAGAGGAATTCCACGCATCCGGCCAGGCGCACATCCCGCGCCCACTGGACCCGAACGCCTGCACCGACGAGGAGTGGGGCGACTACATGTTCTTCCGCGATAACCCGCGCGGTCTGCACCACGAACTGTGGGACCACGTCGCCGGTTGCCGGCAGTACTTCAACGTCACCCGCGACACCGTGACCTACGAGATTCTCGAGAGCTACAAGATCGGCGAGAAGCCACAATTCACCGACAAGGCTGGTACTGCAAAAACCGCCACGACGGCGCTGGGAGAGAAGGTATGAGCCAGACCAATCGCCTGTCCAACGGTGGACGGATCGACCGCAACAAAGTGCTGAGCTTCACCTTCAACGGCCAGACCTACAAAGGTTTCGAGGGTGACACCCTGGCCGCCGCGCTGATTGCCAACGGCGTCGATATCATCGGCCGCAGCTTCAAGTATTCGCGTCCGCGCGGCATCTTCGCCGCCGGTGCCGAAGAGCCGAACGCGATTCTGCAGATCGGCGCCACCGAAGCCACGCAGATTCCCAACGTGCGCGCCACGCAACAGGCGTTGTACCAGGGTCTGGTCGCGACCAGCACCAACGGCTGGCCGAGCGTCAACAACGACATGATGGGCATTCTCGGCAAGGTCGGCGGCAAGCTGATGCCGCCGGGTTTCTACTACAAAACCTTCATGTACCCGCAATCGTTCTGGATGACTTACGAGAAGTACATCCGCAAGGCTGCCGGGCTCGGCCGTTCGCCGACCGAGAACGATCCGGACACCTACGACTACATGAACCAGCACTGCGACGTGCTGATCGTCGGCGCCGGCCCGGCCGGTCTCGCCGCTGCCCTGGCCGCTGCGCGCAGCGGTGCCCGAGTGATCCTGGCCGATGAGCAGGAAGAGTTCGGCGGTAGCCTGCTCGACTCGCGCGAAAGCCTCGATGGCAAACCGGCGATGGAGTGGGTCGCCAGCGTCCTCGCTGAACTTGAGAACACCCCGGACGTGCTGCTGTTGCCGCGCGCCACGGTCAACGGTTACCACGACCACAACTTCCTGACCATTCACGAACGCCTCACCGATCACCTCGGTGACCGCGCGCCGATCGGCCAGGTGCGTCAGCGCATCCACCGTGTCCGCGCCAAGCGTGTGGTGCTGGCGACCGGCGCCCATGAGCGTCCGCTGGTCTACGGCAACAACGACGTGCCGGGCAACATGCTTGCCGGTGCGGTGTCGACTTACGTGCGTCGCTATGGCGTGGCGCCGGGCAAAAAACTGCTGCTGTCGACCAACAACGATCACGCCTATCGTGTGGCGCTGGACTGGCTCGATGCGAGTCTGCAAGTGGTGGCCATCGCCGATGCCCGCAGCAATCCGCGCGGTGCGCTGGTGGAAGAAGCGCGCGCCAAAGGCATTCGCATCCTCACCGGCAGCGCTGTGATCGAAGCGCGTGGCAGCAAGCGCGTGACCGCTGCCCGTGTTGCGGCGATTGATGTGAAAGCGCATGCCGTAACCAGCCCGGGCGAATGGCTCGACTGCGATCTGGTTGCCAGTTCCGGTGGTTACAGCCCGGTGGTGCACTTGGCTTCGCACCTGGGCGGCAAGCCGATCTGGCGTGAAGACATCCTTGGTTTCGTACCGGGAGAGGCGCCGCAGAAACGCGTGTGCGTGGGTGGCGTCAATGGCGTTTACGCGCTCGGCGATTCTCTGGCTGACGGTTTCGAAGGTGGCGTGCGCGCTGCTGCTGAAGCCGGTTTCCAGACTGTCGAAGGCGTGCTGCCGAAAGCCTTGAGCCGCGTCGAAGAACCGACCCTGGCGCTGTTCCAGGTGCCCCACGAGAAGAACTCGGCACGTGCGCCGAAGCAGTTCGTCGACCTGCAGAACGACGTCACCGCCGGTGGCATCGAACTGGCAACCCGTGAAGGTTTCGAGTCGGTCGAGCACGTCAAGCGCTACACCGCGCTGGGCTTCGGCACCGATCAGGGCAAGCTCGGTAACGTCAACGGTCTGGCGATTGCCGCACGCTCCTTGAACGTGACCATCCCGCAGATGGGCACCACGATGTTCCGCCCGAACTACACGCCGGTGACCTTCGGCGCCGTCGCCGGTCGTCACTGTGGGCACATTTTTGAACCGGTGCGCTACACCGCGCTGCATGCCTGGCATGTGAAGAACGGCGCCGAGTTCGAAGACGTCGGGCAGTGGAAGCGTCCATGGTATTTCCCGAAAAACGGCGAAGACATGCACGCCGCGGTCAAGCGCGAATGCAAAGCCGTGCGCGACAGCGTCGGCCTGCTCGATGCCTCGACCCTCGGCAAGATCGACATTCAAGGCCCGGATGCCCGCGAGTTCCTCAACCGCGTGTACACCAACGCCTGGACCAAGCTCGACGTGGGCAAGGCGCGTTACGGTTTGATGTGCAAGGAAGACGGCATGGTCTTCGACGACGGTGTCACGGCGTGTCTGGCCGACAACCATTTCGTCATGACCACCACCACCGGTGGCGCTGCCCGCGTACTGCAATGGCTGGAGCTGTACCACCAGACCGAATGGCCGCAGATGAAGGTCTACTTCACCTCGGTCACCGACCACTGGGCGACCATGACCCTGTCCGGGCCGAACAGCCGCAAGCTGCTCAGTGCCGTGACCGATATCGACCTGAGCAACGAAGCATTCCCGTTCATGACCTGGAAAGAAGGTCTGGTGGGTGACGTGCCGGCGCGGGTGTTCCGCATCTCGTTCACTGGCGAGCTGTCGTACGAAGTCAACGTCCAGGCCGACTATGCGATGGGCGTGCTGGAAAAAATCGTCGAGGCCGGCAAGCAGTACAACCTGACGCCGTACGGCACCGAAACCATGCACGTGCTGCGCGCCGAGAAGGGTTTCATCATCGTCGGCCAGGACACCGACGGCTCGATGACCCCGGATGACCTGAACATGGGCTGGTGTGTGGGTCGCACCAAACCATTCTCGTGGATCGGCCAGCGTGGGATGAACCGTGAAGACTGCGTGCGTGATCAACGCAAACAGTTGGTCGGCCTGAAACCGGTCGATCCAACCAAATGGCTGCCGGAAGGTGCGCAACTGGTGTTCAACACCAAGCAGGCGATCCCGATGAGCATGGTCGGCCACGTGACTTCCAGCTACGCGCACAACTCCCTCGGTTATTCGTTTGCCATGGGTGTGGTCAAGGGCGGTCTCAAGCGCATGGGCGAGCGGGTGTTTGCACCGCTGGCCGATGGCAGCGTGATCGAGGCGGAAATCGTTTCTTCGGTGTTCTTCGATCCGAAGGGCGAGCGGCAGAACATTTGATGGTCGGCTCCTGGGGAGTGCAGTTGCACCGCGGTGACTTCATCGCGAGCAGGCTCACTCCTACAGGTGATCGCGTACCCCTTGTAGGAGTGAGCCTGCTCGCGATAGCGGTAGATCTGCCTACACAGGGCTCAAGTCAGAATTCAGAAGGTGCTTTATGACCACAGCCAATGTGTACCAGCAACGTCCGACCACCGGCGCGCGCGCCGAGTCGTCGCTGCACCATGCCGACCTCGCCAGCCTGGTCGGCAAGGGACGCAAGAACGCCGGCGTGATCGTGCGTGAGAAAAAACTCCTCGGCCACCTGACCATTCGTGGCGATGGCCACGATGCCGCCTTCGCCGCCGGTGTGCACAAGGCGCTGGGCATTGAACTGCCCGGCGCCCTCAGCGTCGTCGTCAAAGGTGAAACCAGCCTGCAATGGATGGGCCCGGACGAATGGCTGCTGATCGTGCCCAGCGGTGAAGAGTTCGCCGCCGAGCAGAAATTGCGCGAAGCGCTGGGCGACCTGCACATCGCAATCGTCAACGTCAGCGGCGGCCAGCAACTGCTCGAACTGAGCGGGCCGAACGTGCGTCAGGTGCTGATGAAGTCGACCAGCTACGACGTGCACCCGAACAACTTTCCGGTCGGCAAAGCGGTGGGCACGGTGTTCGCCAAGTCGCAGCTGATGATCCGCCATACGGCCGAAGACACCTGGGAATTGCTGATTCGCCGCAGCTTCTCGGATTACTGGTGGTTGTGGTTGCAGGATGCTTCGGCCGAGTACGGCCTCAGTGTTCAGGCCTGAAGTGAATTGTGTTGAGCTTGCTTGCGTGTAGGGCCGGAGATTTTTTCCCCCTCACCCAGCCCTCTCCCCCAGGGAGGAGAGGGGGAAAGGGAGCCGATCTCTGGCGTATGGGAGATTTGAGTCTCGCTCGAAATTGCTCTTGAGTACGACTCGGTATTTCACGTCGGCGTAGCTCGAAAGAACACCTCGGTCAGTCCCCTCTCCCTCTGGGAGAGGGCTAGGGTGAGGGAAAAACCTGACACCCCGCACAATGAACAGGAGTCACCGCACCATGAGCCGCGCCCCAGACACATGGATTCTGACCGCCGACTGCCCCAGCGTCCTCGGCACCGTGGACGCGGTCACGCGTTTTCTGTTCGAGCAGGGCTGCTACGTCACTGAGCACCATTCGTTCGACGACCGTCTCTCCGGGCGCTTTTTCATTCGTGTGGAATTCCGCCAGCCCGACGGCTTCGACGAACAATCCTTCCGCACCGGCCTGGCCGAGCGCGGTCAGGCCTTTGGCATGGTGTTCGAGCTGACCGCGCCGAACTACCGGCCGAAAGTGGTGATCATGGTGTCCAAGGCCGATCACTGCCTCAACGATTTGCTCTATCGCCAGCGCATCGGCCAGTTGTCGATGGATGTGGCCGCGGTGGTCTCCAACCATCCGGATCTCAAGCCGTTGGCCGACTGGCACCAGATTCCCTACTACCATTTTCCTCTCGACCCCAACGACAAGCCGGCGCAGGAGCGGCAGGTCTGGCAGGTGATCGAAGAGTCCGGCGCCGAACTGGTGATCCTTGCCCGCTACATGCAGGTGCTGTCGCCGGAGCTGTGCCGCAAGCTCGATGGCAAGGCGATCAACATCCACCACTCGCTGCTGCCCGGCTTCAAGGGCGCCAAGCCGTATCACCAGGCCTACAACAAAGGCGTGAAACTGGTCGGTGCGACCGCGCATTACATCAACAACGATCTGGACGAGGGGCCGATCATTGCCCAAGGCGTCGAGGCGGTGGATCACAGTCATTACCCCGAGGACCTGATTGCCAAGGGGCGCGATATCGAAGGGCTGACGCTGGCGCGGGCGGTTGGGTATCACATTGAGCGCAGAGTGTTTCTCAATGCCAATCGCACGGTCGTTCTTTAGGCCGCCATCGCTGGCAAGCCAGCTCCCACAGGGATTTGTGTCGTACACAATATTTGATTCCACCCGAAACCTGTGGGAGCTGGCTTGCCAGCGATGAGGCCATAACAAACAACGCAAAACCAACAAGCAATAACCCGAGCACTCAACGCGCTGCCCTTCTTGGGGCGACGCGGTTCCATAAAAACAACAGTGAGGTGAAAGCATGTCTGGCAATCGTGGTGTGGTGTATCTCGGCGCTGGCAAGGTCGAAGTACAGAAAATCGACTATCCGAAAATGCAGGACCCGCGCGGCAGGAAGATCGAACACGGTGTGATCCTGCGTGTGGTTTCCACCAATATCTGCGGCTCCGACCAGCACATGGTGCGCGGCCGTACCACGGCGCAGACCGGTCTGGTGCTGGGTCACGAAATCACCGGCGAGGTCATCGAAAAAGGCTCCGACGTCGAAAACCTGAAGATCGGCGATCTGGTTTCGGTGCCGTTCAACGTGGCTTGCGGGCGCTGCCGTTCCTGCAAGGAGCAACACACCGGCGTCTGCCTGACCGTCAACCCGGCGCGTGCCGGTGGCGCATACGGTTACGTCGACATGGGCGACTGGACCGGCGGCCAAGCCGAATACGTGCTGGTGCCATACGCCGACTTCAACCTGTTGAAACTGCCGGACCGCGACAAGGCGATGGAGAAAATCCGCGACCTGACCTGCCTCTCCGACATCCTCCCGACCGGTTACCACGGCGCGGTCACTGCCGGCGTCGGCCCGGGCAGCACTGTGTACATTGCCGGCGCCGGCCCGGTCGGCCTGGCCGCTGCCGCTTCGGCACGTCTGCTCGGCGCGGCGGTGGTGATCATCGGCGACGTCAACACCATCCGCCTGGCCCACGCCAAGGCTCAGGGTTTTGAAATTGTCGACCTGTCCAAGGACACCCCGCTGCACGAACAGATCGCTGCGCTGCTGGGCGAGCCGGAAGTCGACTGCGCAGTCGACTGCGTCGGCTTCGAAGCCCGCGGTCATGGCCACGACGGCGTCAAGGCCGAAGCCCCGGCCACGGTGCTCAACTCACTGATGGGCGTCGTCCGTGTTGCCGGCAAGATCGGTATCCCGGGCCTGTACGTCACCGAAGATCCGGGCGCCGTCGACGCCGCGGCAAAAATGGGTAGCCTGAGCATTCGCTTCGGTCTGGGCTGGGCCAAGTCGCACAGCTTCCACACCGGCCAGACTCCGGTGATGAAGTACAACCGCCAGCTGATGCAGGCGATCATGTGGGATCGCATCAATATTGCCGAAGTGGTGGGCGTGCAGGTGATCAGCCTCGACCAGGCGCCTGAAGGTTACGGCGAGTTCGATGCGGGCGTGCCGAAGAAGTTTGTGATTGATCCGCATAAGTTGTTTAGTGCGGCGTAGGGTTTTATTGCAACGCAAGAACGGCGCCATTCAGGCGCCGTTTCTTGATGTCTCCTATTCGACTTTAACTTCTCCCGCTTGTATTCCTTTCTGTCCTCGCGTTGCGACATAAGAAACAGTTTGCCCTTCCTTCAAGCTTTTAAATCCATCCGATTGGATGGCTTGGAAATGGACGAAAAGATCATCACCACCATTTGTTGGCGTGATGAAACCAAAGCCTTTTTCATCGTTAAACCATTTAACGGTACCGGTTTGTCTGTTTGACATGTTCGTGCTTCCTGACTTTATGGAATGGCTAAAACAGTACAAAACCAAGGTTGAGGGCTATCAAGCGTGTCCTCGGCCTAAGCCAATTTAAGATTTACAGCGTAATAACGACCGTTGTCCCCGCGCACAAGGTCATAAGTCACCTTCTGCCCCGCTTTGATATGTTTGATGATCGGATCGTCCGGACTGATGCAAAAGATGATCGGCGGGACATCTGATTCGAGCAGTTGATCGCGCGGACTGCACTGCTTTTTCATCTCCGTATCTCCCGTTGAATGACCGTAGTTGCACCTCGCTTTCTTCGTACCGTTTACACACCAAAAGCTTATTCGAGCGCCGACGTTCGGACACCTGTCAGATCTGACAGGTTTCTAGTTGATTTTGAGATATCGATTTGCTAGTTAAGCAACTGATGGCCTAAAAAGTCGCAGCCTCCGGCAGCTCCTGCACAGGATTTATGTAGAGCTGCTGAAGGCTGCGATTCTTTTGATCTTTGCATTAGAGGGCTGCTAAAGCGCCTTGATAGAGAACTGGTCCTGTCGGCTGCCCAGTCGGCGACCCACCTTTCGGCTCAAGCGTTACCGCCAACGTAATCGGCTTGCCGATCAACCCTTTCTGCGCCTCGCTCAACTCGACCTTGCCCTTGCCCCCGATCGGAACCACACCCAGCGAGATCGGCGTGCCACCGTCGGGAATCGCCCACAATTCGAGGCTGCGGTCCGCCTCCACCGCTGCAAGTGTCAGCGGTTCGACCTGCAGATAATCCGCATGCGCTTCGACCTTTAGCGCCGGTTTTGCATCCGTGCTTAACAGCGTGGCGCTGTAACGAGCGTCGTCTCGGTCGTACAGCGCGCCAATGAACACCAGCGCGACGATGGAACACGCCGCCACTGTGAGCCGCAGCCAATTCCACAACGGCCGTTTCTCGGGGACGTGCAGCACTTGCGGTTCGATGCGCGCGGTGATGCCGTGCCAGACGCGGTCGGGCACGGGGCGTTCCGGTAGTGCTTCGGTGAGAGAGGCGAGGGTTTCCTGCCAGTGCGCCAGTTCGCTGCGCAGTGCCGCGTCATCCACAAGCAACTGTTCAAAGCGCCGCCGCGCCGGCGCGGGCATCAAGCCGATTGCATAATCGGCAGCGAGGGCGCGGCGCAGGGCAGGGGTCTGGTAGTTCATGCTTCAAGGCACCGGCGCAGGCGTTCCAGGCCTCGGCGAATCCACGATTTGACGGTTCCCAGGGGCGTGGCCAGATGTTCGGCAAGTTCGCTACAGGACAATCCCTGAAAGTACGCCACCGTAATCGATTGGCGCTGCATGCCGTCGAGGGTTTCCAGGCAGCGGTTTAAGGCTTGGGCTTCACGGGCGCTGTTCAATTGCTCGTGCGCCGAGGGGCTTTCATCCGACAGCGCGTCTTGCTCAACCTCGCTCAGCGGCCGCTCGCGCTGCTTGCGCAATTGATCGATGGCTTGATTGCGGGTGATGTTGATCATCCAGGTCAGCGGCGCCGACAAGTGCGCCTCGTAGCGCGAGGCGTTGTGCCAGATGCGCACGAAGCTTTCCTGCAGCACCTCTTCGGCCAGATCGGCGCGGCCCATGAAGCGCAGCGCCACGCCGTGCAGGCGTGGGCCGACGCTGCGGTACAGCGTTTCAAAAGCACGCCGATCCCCTAGCGAACACTGGGCGAGGAGCTGGCGCAACTGATCGGTGTCGGCGATGGAAATGACCATTCTCCAGACAAGCGTGAGCGCACGACGGCGAGGCTCGAACTGTTCACAGGCTAGTTCAGCGACAGGGCTTGTGCCATTCATCATGTCGGCGTCCGGATTTCACGTTTTATATACGCAGACCAGATGAAAATGGATGCGCCGCGCCGGAACATGCGCCTGGATACCCGGTCAAACCGGCAGTTTTACTGCCCGTCGACCGGGTGGTTTTCACAGCTCGAGAGGATGTCTGAATGAAGAGTTCACGCGGTTTTGCCCTGGCATCGCTCCTGACCCTGGCCGCCGGCCCGGTGTTTGCCGGTTTCAGCCTGAATGACGTGGCCGGTGCGGTCTCGGGCATGCAGGGTGGCGACAAGGCCGCTGCGGCGGCGCCAACCTCGGAAACCGCCGGTTTGCTCAGTGCCCTGAGTGCTCTGGACGTGACGCCGGAGCAAGCAGTGGGCGGTACCAGTGCGATGCTCGGACTGGCGAAGAACCAGTTGAGCAGCACCGACTATTCGCAACTGGCCAAGGAAGTGCCGGGGATCGACAAGTTGTCCGGTGGCAGCGGCAATCTGGCGGCGTTGGGTGCGTTGCTCGGTTCGTCGGGCAAATCCGCCGGGCTGGAAAACGCCTTGGGCAACGTCAAGGACAGCAACGACCTGAACAATGCGTTCAGTGCGCTTGGCATGGACAGCGGCATGATCGGCCAGTTTGCCCCGGTGCTCCTGCAATACCTCGGTCAGCAGGGTGTCGGCGGTTCGCTGCTGAGCAGCCTGGGCAATATCTGGGGCACCGGCACCGGCAGCTGAGTCAACGGCGCTCGTTGCGCAATTCGGCGATGCGCTGATCTTTCTCGGTCCAGAGCTGGTTGACCCAGTTCTGGACGCGTTCGCGAAATACCGGGTCTTTCTCGTAATCGCCCTGCCACAGCGCGGGATCGAGTTCGCGGGTCCTGATGTCGATGATGACCCGCGGCACGTTGCCGCTGATCAGATCCCAAAACCCCGGAATCTTCTCCTGCGGGTACACCACCGTGACGTCGAGCATGGCATCAAGCTGTTCGCCCATCGCCGCCAATACAAACGCCACGCCACCGGCCTTGGGTTTGAGCAGGTGATTGAATGGTGAAGTCTGCTGTGTGCTTTTCGCCAAGGTGTAACGGGTGCCTTCCAGATAATTCACCACCGTTACTGGCTGGCGCTTGAACAGCTCGCAGGCGGCTTTGGTGATCTCCAGATCCTTGCCTGCCAATTCCGGGTTCTTCGCCAGAAAGGCTTTGGTGTAGCGCTTCATGAACGGGTAATCCAGCGCCCACCATGCCAGCCCCAGAAACGGCACCCAGATCAGCTCTTTCTTGAGGAAAAACTTGAAGAACGGCGTACGCCGGTTGAGGGTTTGGATCAGCGCGGGGATGTCGACCCACGATTGATGATTGCTGACCACCAGATACGAAGTGTCGCGACGCAAATCGTCGCCGCCACGAATGTCCCATTTCGTCGGAATGCACAGCTGGAAGATCAGCTTGTCGATCTCGGCCCAGGTCTCGGCAATCCACATCACCGCCCCGGACGCATAATCGCGCCAGCGCCCCGGTGCGACCAGTTTGAGCAAGGCAAACACCATCAACGGCCCGATCAGGATCAAGGTGTTGAGCAATAGCAGCAGGGTGACGAAACAGCCGGTGAGCAGGCGGCGCATAGGCAACTCTACAAAGTGTCAGGGGCGGGCCATGATAAGCAGCTTCGCGCGACAGGCCAAATCGGTGGTGACGAATGTTTCACTTTTTGGTCGGTATGCTTGGCTCAAGAGTCGTGTTGAAGCTGCCGGCCTCTTCGCGAGCAGGCTCGCTCCCACAGGGGAATGCATTTCAATGTGGGAGCGAGCCTGCTCGCGAAGCGGTCCGGGAAGCGAACGAATGACTCAACGGGTGTCTAAAATCCCAGCCTGCCGCCCTTCAATTTCCAAGGAAGCCCCTTACGTGAAATCCCTCCTTGCACTGTTTGCCCTCGTCGCCCTGCCGGTCATGGCCGCTGAGCCGACCCTGTACGGGCGCTACGAATACATCGCGCTGCCGGAAATCGGCGGTGAAGTGCTCAAGGCCAAGATGGACACCGGTGCGCTGACCGCCTCGCTGTCAGCCAAGGACATCGAAACCTTCACCCGCGATGGCGACGACTGGGTGCGTTTCCGCCTGGCCACCAAGGACGCCAGCAACAAGGTCTACGAACACAAGGTTGCGCGAATCAGCAAAATCAAGAGCCGTTCGGACGAAGAAGACGAGGGCGAAAGCACCGACGTCGCCAAGCGCCCGGTGGTCGATCTGGAACTGTGTCTGGGCAACGTCAAGCGCACCGTTGAGGTCAACCTGACCGACCGCAGCCACTTCAACTATCCGTTGCTGATCGGTGCCAAGGCCTTGCGTGAGTTTGGCGCAGCAGTGAATCCGGCGCGGCGCTTCACTGCCGACAAGCCGGACTGCTAAGTGGTCTCATTGACGTAACGTCAGGCTTGGGGCACCGTTCGCGCACTTAACCTACGGGCTCGGACGCCATGCCTCATATCCTGATTGTCGAAGACGAAGCGGCGATTGCCGATACGCTGATTTTCGCCCTGCAGGGCGAAGGCTTCAGCACCACATGGCTGAGCCTCGGCGCGGCGGCGCTGGAACATCAGCGGCAGACGCCGGCCGATCTGCTCATTCTCGACATCGGCCTGCCGGACATCAGCGGCTTCGAGACCTGCAAACAGCTGCGGCGTTTCAGCGAAGTGCCGGTGCTGTTTCTCAGCGCACGGGATGCCGAGATCGATCGCGTGGTCGGCCTGGAAATCGGCGCTGACGATTACGTGGTCAAGCCGTTCAGCCCGCGTGAAGTTGCCGCTCGGGTGAAGGCCATCCTCAAACGCATGGCGCCGCGCCCGGCGGTCGAAGGTGCTTCGGCACTGTTTCGTATCGATGCCGATCGGGTGCAGATCATCTATCGCGGCCAGACCTTGAGCCTGACCCGTCACGAATTCCGCCTGTTGCAGTGCTTGCTCGAACAACCCGAGCGGGTCTTCAGCCGCGAGCAACTGCTCGACGCGCTGGGCGTGGCCGCCGACGCCGGCTACGAGCGCAGCATCGACAGCCATATCAAAAGCGTGCGCGCCAAACTGCGCCTGGTGCGCGCCGACGCCGAGCCGATCCAGACCCATCGCGGCCTCGGCTACAGCTACAGCCCGGGGCACAGCTGATGTCGCTGGGGCTGCGGATTTTTTTGGTGTACGTGCTGTTCGTCGGCCTGACCGGGTATTTCGTGCTCAACACGGTAATGGAAGAAATCCGCCCCGGCGTGCGCCAGTCCACCGAAGAAACCCTGGTCGACACCGCCAACCTGATGGCGGAGATCCTGCGCGACGACTTCAAGGCCGGCACCCTCAGCGAGAACCGCTGGCCGCAATTGCTGCGCGCCTATGGCGAGCGCCAGCCGCAGGCGACGATCTGGGGCTTGCCGAAGAATCAGGTCAACCACCGGATCTACGTGACCGACGCCAAAGGCATCGTCGTGCTCGACTCCAGCGGCGTCGCGGTCGGCCAGGATTACTCGCGCTGGAATGACGTCTACCTGACCTTGCGCGGCGAATACGGTGCGCGCTCGAGCCGCAGCGACCCTGACGATCCGAACTCCTCGGTGATGCACGTCGGCGCGCCGATCCGCGACAACGGCAAGATCATCGGGGTGGTCACCGTGGCCAAACCGAACAGCTCGTTGCAGCCTTACGTCGATCGCACCGAGCGGCGCTTGCTGGTTTACGGCGCCGCGCTGATCGGCCTTGGCCTGTTGTTTGGCGCGTTGCTGTCGTGGTGGTTGAGCCGTGCGCTGCACCGGCTGACCGGTTATGCCCAGGCGGTGAGCGAGGGCCGGCGCGTGGAAGTGCCGCATTACCGCGGCGGCGAATTGCAACAGCTCGCCACTGCAGTGGAGCAGATGCGCACTCAGCTTGAGGGCAAAGCCTATGTCGAGCGCTATGTGCACACGCTGACACACGAACTGAAAAGTCCGTTGGCGGCGATTCGTGGCGCGTCGGAGTTGCTGCAAAGCGATATGCCTCCCCTCCAGCGGCTGCGCTTTGTCAGCAACATCGACAGCGAAAGCGCGCGGATGCAGCAGCTGATCGAACGCTTGCTCAATCTGGCGCAGGTCGAACAGCGTCAAGGCCTGGAAGAGCGTGTGGCAGTGCCGCTGGCGCTGTTGGTCGCAGAGTTACTGCGGGCGCAGGCCGCGCGGATCGAGGGCAAGCAACTGCGTGTCGAGCAAGCGATTGGCGAAGATCTGTTGCTGATTGGCGAGCCGTTTCTGCTGCGTCAGGCGTTGGGCAATCTGCTGGAAAATGCTCTGGATTTTACTCCGGCGCAGGGATTGTTGCGCTTGAGTGCCGAGCGGGTTGGCGAGCAGATCGAGGTGCGACTGTTCAACGAAACCGCGCCGATTCCCGATTACGCCTTGCCGCGCCTGACCGAGCGGTTTTACTCATTGCCGCGCCCGGACAGTGGGCGCAAGAGCACCGGGTTGGGGCTTAACTTCGTTGAAGAAGTGGTCAAGTTGCATGATGGATCACTGAGCATTCGCAATGTCGAAAGCGGTGTGGAAGTTTCATTGCGCCTGCCTTGAGACCGAGTCGCGGCCATCGCGAGCAGGCTCACTCCTACAGGTGATCGCATTTCAAATTGTAGGAGTGAGCCTGCTCGCGATAGGGCCGGCGCATTCTCCACACAATCTCCATAATTTCCCCATAAACCCCCCACACCATCTCAGCAGACTCTCCCCATCCAAACAGGGAGAGTCCCATGAACCGAAATCTGACCATCAAGCTCGGCGCCATCGCCTTGCTGATCCTGCTGTTGCTGATACCGCTGCTGATGATCGACGGCGTCATCGACGAGCGCCAACAGTTGCGCGACGGTGTGCTCGATGACATCGCCCGCAGCTCCAGCTATAGCCAGCAGCTGAGCGGGCCGGTGATGGTGGTGCCGTATCGCAAGGTCGTGCGCACCTGGAAGACCAACGAAAAAACCAATCAGCGCTACGAAGAAGTCGGCGAAGAACGTGGGCGCTTGTACTTTCTGCCGGAGCGTTTCGAACTCGACGGACAGGTGGAAACCGAGCTGCGCAAGCGCGGCATTTATGAGGCGCGGCTGTTCCACGCCGACAACCGCATCAACGGTCATTTCACTGTGCCGGCGCAATTGGGCATCAAAGAGAATTTCACCGATTACCAGTTCGACCTGCCATTCCTGGCGGTAGGCATCAGCGATATCCGCGGCATCGAAAATGCCCTGAAACTGGAAGTCGATGGCCAGCGCCTAGACTTTGTCCCGGGGTCGGAAGTGGGCTGGATCGGTGAAGGTGTGCACGTAACGCTGCCAGCGCTGGACACCGACAAAGTTACGCAACTGAGCTTTGCCTTCGACCTGCGCCTGCAAGGCACCGGCTCGTTGAAAGTATTGCCGGTGGGCAAGACCAGCAGCGTCAGCCTCAAGGCCAACTGGCCGCACCCAAGCTTCGTTGGCAACTTCCTGCCGGCCAAGCGTGAAATCAACGATGAGGGTTTTAGCGCGGATTGGCAGACCTCGTTTTTCTCCACCAACCTGCAAGAGGCGATGGACCGCTGCATCGTCGGCGACTGCGATGGGCTGAACGGCCGCAGCTTTGGCGTCAGCTTCATCGACCCGGTCGATCAGTACCTGAAAAGCGACCGAGCGATCAAATACGCCTTGCTGTTCATCGTCCTGACCTTCGCCGGTTTCTTCCTCTTCGAAGTACTCAAGAGCCTGGCGGTACACCCGGTGCAGTACGCGCTGGTCGGTGTGGCGCTGGCGTTCTTTTACCTGTTGCTGTTGTCGCTGTCCGAGCACATCGGTTTTGCCCTGGCCTATCTGCTGTCGGCCAGTGGTTGCGTGTTGCTGATCGGCTTTTACGTCTGCCATGTGCTGCGCAGCGTGCGTCACGGCTTGAGTTTTTCCGCCGGGCTGGCAGCGTTGTATGGCCTGCTTTATGGATTGCTGAGCGCTGAGGATTACGCGCTGCTGATGGGCTCTCTGTTGCTGTTCGGACTGCTCGGGGTGTTCATGGTGCTGACGCGCCGGCTGGACTGGTATGCGCTTGCGCAGAAACCGCCGAAGCCGCTGGAGTTTGATCTGGGGGTGGTGGAATGAGCGGGGTAGGGTTGCGCGAAGAGCAGCGCTGGAAGGACGGGTTGGTGACGCGGATTGTGGGATTTCTGCCAGTGGAATCGAGGTGGTGCCATCGCTGGCAAGCCAGCTCCCACAGGATATGTACCGACACACAGGTCAGCGATCTGTCCCGATCCAATGTGGGAGCTGGCTTGCCAGCGATGGGGCCGGAACAGGCGCTGCCGATTTAAGGCTTGGGCATTGTCGCGACCATGGACGGTCGCTGACTCACTTCAAAATACCAGTTGCCCAGTTGTGGATTGGCCGCGCGCCAGTCCATGTCCGGGAAGCGAAGATCCAGATAACCCAGCGCACAGGCGACACTGATGGCGGCCACGTCAAAGTGGCTGGTCAGCTCGGCAATCGCCTCGCTCTCCAGCACGGCGAGGGCGCGGCGGATCTTGTCGCGCTGCGCATCGAGCCACTGCTCCCAGTGTTTTTCCACCGGGCGCAGCACGGTTTCGTAACGCACCATCACCGAGGCGTCCATGATCCCGTCGGCCATCGAGGCCAGGGTCAGACGCCGCCAGCGCGCCGCGCCTTCACGCGGGATCAGCGGATTGCCGACGTGCTGCTGGTCGAGGTATTCAAGGATCACGCGGCTGTCATGGATGACATTGCCATCGGCCAGACGCAGGGCGGGGATCTTGCTCAACGGGTTGTCGGCGATCAGCGCCGGGTCCGGGCTGACCGGGCTGAGCACACAGTCTTGCAACGCCACGCGATCCTGCTGCCCGGTTTCGTGAAGCAACACCATCACTTTGCGCACGAACGGGGAGAGCGTGTTGTGGTACAGGGTCATGCTGGGGGCGGACATGGGCAAACCTCGGTGATCGTCGAAGAGCAGGAGGTTAGCCTAGCCACAACCTCTGTGGCTGGCGAGGGAAATGATGGTGTCTTGGCGATCGCCATCGCTGGCAAGCCAGCTCCCACAGTGTTTTGCAGTGAACACAAATTTCAGATTCAGCGTAAACCCCTGTGGCAGCTGGCTTGCCGGCGATGAGGCCATCACCGACAACACAAAAATCACCCGCGCTTCAGCAATCCCTTGAGCGCCAGAAATGCCGGCACGCCGAGGCCGACCCAGCTCAGCGCATCCCAGATGCCGTCCCCCAGCAACGCCGCAAACAACCCCGCCGCACTGAGCAGGGCGATCACGATCGGTGTGCTGAAGACCTTCCAGAAACTCGACTGACGCGGCTTCATGCCGAGGCCTCCGCGGTTTCCGCCACCCGGTTCGCCGCTTTGCGCCGCACCACCCACAGGTACACGCCGCTGGCCAATACGATGATGGTCAACACATCGAGCGTGGCCCACAAAATCTTCATCGGCATGCCGCCGTAGTCACCGAAATGCAAAGGCTGGGACATGCCCATGGCATCCATGTACCACGGGCGTTCGGCCACGGCGGTGACTTGCAGCGTCGTGGCATCGATCAGCACCGGGGTCAGCAGATGCGAAGTCAGGTGCGTGCCGCCCTTCATGAATACCGCGTAATGGTGCTCGCTGGAAAAACGCGTGCCGGGAAACGCGATGAAATCCGGCTTCATGCCCGGCGCGACTTCAGCGGCGATGTCGAGCAAACGCGTGGCCGGCGCCAATTGCGTCAGCGGCGGCGCGTCGCGGTACGGCGCAACCAGCGTGGTCAGCGCGTCGTTGCGCCACGCGGCGATCAGCAGGTCGGCGCAGGCGCTGATCACCCCGGTCACGCCCACCACCAGACACCACGTCAGCGTCACGACGCCGATCAGGTTATGCAGGTCGAGCCAGCGCAGCCGCGTGGATTTGTCCTGGCGCACAGTGCCGAACTTCAAGCGACGCATGAACGGCAGGTACAGCACCGTCCCGGACACGATCGCCACGACAAACAACAACCCCATGAACGCCAGCAGCAGTTTGCCCGGTAACCCGGCAAACATGTCGACGTGCAGGCGCAGGATGAACAGCATCAAGCCGCCGTTGGCCGAAGGGGTTTCCAGCGCTTCACCGGTGCGCGCATCGAGCATGAAGGTGTGCGACGAGTTCGGTTCGGTGCCGGCGGTTTTCGCCATGATCACGAATGCCGCGTTCGGGTCTTCGTCGTCATAGCCGAAGTACTGCATGACTTCGCCGGGTCGATGCTGCTGCGCGGCATCGACCAGTTGCTGCAGATTGAGCTGCGGCGTGTCGGCCGGCATCTCGCGCAACTCGGGAGCGTTGCCCAGCAGATGATCGATCTCGTGGCTGAAAATCAGCGGCAGACCGGTCAGCGCCAGCATCAGCAGAAACACCGTGCAGATCAGGCTGGTCCAGGTGTGAATGAACGACCAGCGGCGGATGGTTTTACTTTTCATTGCATGACCTTCAAAAACACCGAAGCCGTCCACCGGGGACGGCCTGGTAATTGGGCCCGTTTCAGCTCACGCGCTTACCACTTGTAGGTGGCACTGGCGACGACGCTGCGCTGGTCGCCGTAGTAGCAATAGAAGCTGTCGCAGGTGGAAATGTATTCCTTGTCGAACAGGTTGGTCGCGTTGACCGCCAGCGACGCGCCTTTGAGGCTGTTGTCGAGGCGACCGAGGTCGTAATGCACCGAAGCGTCGAACACGGTGTAGGCGTCGGCCTTGCCCAGCCAGGTGTTGGCCTTGTCGCCGTAGGTGTTGCCGGTGTAACGCACGCCGCCGCCAATGCCGAAGCCGTCGAGCACACCGCTGTGCCAGGTGTAATCGGTCCACAGCGAGGCTTGCTGGTTGGGCATCAGTTGCAGGCGATTGCCCTTGTCGACGCCATTTTGCACTTCCGATTTGGCCAGGGTGTAGGCGGCGATGACTTTGAGGTTATCGGTCACGTCGGACACGGCTTCGAGTTCCAGGCCTTTGACTTTGACTTCGCCGGTCTGGCTGGTGATCGAAACGTTGTTGACGAAGGTGTTCACCGAGACGTTCTTCTGGGTGAGGTCATACACGGCGGCGGTCAGCAGGGTCTTGCTGCCCGGCGGCTGGTACTTGATGCCCAATTCCCATTGCTTGCCTTCGGTGGGTTTCAGCGAGCCGGTGGACGTGGCGTCGGCACCGGTGGTTGGCTGGAACGACTCGGCGTACGACAGGTACGGCACGAAACCGTTGTCGAACACGTAGCTGAGGGCCGCGTTGCCGCTGAATTTCTTGTCGCGCTGGGTATTGGTGGTGTCGCCCTGGTTGATGAATTTCGTGCTGGTGTGCACCCAGTCTTCGCGACCGCCGAGGGTCAGGCGCCATTGATCGAGGGCCATCTGATCCTGCACGTACAGGCCGGTCTGGTAGGTCTTCTGGTCGTAGTCGTAAAACGCCGTGGAGCGCGCCGGGCGGACGATCGGCTGGCCGTAGATCGGGGTGATCACGTTGGTGGTCAGGCCGTCACCAAAAATCGAGGTGTAATTGGTATTGCTGCGCTGGTGATCCAGACCCAGCAGCAGGGTGTGGCGGATGTCACCGGTGGCGAAGTCGGCCTGGAAATTGTTGTCCACGGCGAACTGGCTGATGTCTTCTTCGACGCTGGTGCTGGTGCGGCCGACGTTGCCTTGCTCATCCACCGTGGTGAATGGATAGGAGCCGGGCGTCAGCGACTGGAACGACAGATCCGACTTGGTGTAGCGCAGGTTCTGCTTGAACTGCCAGACATCGTTCAAACGGTGTTCGAAGGCGTAGCCCAGCGCGTAGTAGGTGCGGTCGTAATATTCCCAGTCCGGATCGCCGAGGTTCTTGTGGTGAGAGATATCACCGAACGGCGAATTGATCTTTGTGCCCTGGATCGGCAGAAACTGGCTGGTGATACCGGTGTCGTCGCGGGTGAACTGGCTCAGCAGGGTAAATTTGGTGTCGTCGTCGATGTTCCAGGTCAGGCTCGGCGCGATGTTGTAGCGCTTGTTGTCGACGTGATCGACCTGCGTGCCGCTGTCGCGCACCACACCGCTGATGCCGTACAGAAACTGCCCGGCGTCATCGATCTTGCCGGTGCTGGCGAAGTTGATCTGGCGGTGATTGTCGCTGCCGTATTGCAGCTGGATTTCGTTGCTCGCTTCCGCACTCGGGCGGCGGCTGACCATGTCGAGCAGGCCGCCCGGCGGAGTCTGGCCGTAGACCGAGGAGGCCGGGCCACGCAGCAGCGCGAGGCGGTCGAGGTTCCAGGTTTCCTGTTTCGGGTTGGCGTACACGCCTTTGGGCAGCGGCAGGCCGTCGAGGAACTGGGTCGGTTCGAAACCGCGCACGCGCAGCCAGTCGGCGCGGGTGTCGCTGCCGTAACTGCTGGCGGTGATCCCCGGCATGTAGCGCACGGCATCGTCGAGGCTATGCACGCTGCGGTCGTCCATTTGCTGACGTGTCGCCACCGAGATCGAGCGCGGCGCTTCGACCAGTGCGGTGTCGGTCTTGGTGCCGGCCGCGGTGCGGGTAGCGGTGTAACCCTCGACCGGGCCCCAGGCAGTTTCCAGATTTTCCACGCCGATGACCGCGGTTTCCGGGAGGGCCAGCGTACCTTCAGGCACTGCGACCAGGGTGTAGGTACCGGCGCTGCTTTGCTCCAATTGCAGACCGGTGCCACGCAGGGCGGCGCGCAGGGCACCGGCGGCATCGTATTGGCCGTTGACCGGCGCCGAAGACTTGCCCGCCGCCAGTGCCGGATTCAGCGACAACGCCAGGCCGCCCTGACTGGCGATCTGGTTCAACGTGGTCGACAGCGGCGCTGCCGGCAGGTTGTAGGCGCGCACGCTGGACGCTTGCTCGGCGGCGAGCAACGGGCTGCTGATCAGCGGGGCGCTGAGCGCGATGGCGACAGCCAGCAGACTGGGGCGCAACAAGGTGTCTAGCGAACGGGACATACGGCGGCTCCTGAATGGAAATATTTCTCAATTGCCTGTGTGCCGGATGAAAAGCAAAAAGTGATAGGGCTGGGTGGAAATAATTTTTATTAACTGGAAGTGGAGGCTGTAAGGGCCTCATCGCTGGCAAGCCAGCTCCCACAGGTTTCAGTGCAGTTCAGAAAATTGATGCTCACCGCAGATCCCTGTGGGAGCTGGCTTGCCAGCGATAGCGGCCGCTTAGACACCGTATTACTCAGGCTTGGCATCGGCCTTCGCCACGGTGACCCAATACGGCGTATGCCGCTCGATCTGCACCGGCAGGGTCGGCAGCAGTGCGCTCAAGGCTTTATCGGTATCGTGCAGCGGGAAACTGCCGGTAATGCGCAAGTCCGCCACCTCCGGCGCCACACCGAGGTATCCGCGACGATAACGCCCCAGTTCGTGCAGCAGATCGCCGAGGCGCGCGTTATCCACCACCAGCATGCCGCGGGTCCAGGCATCGGCGCCGGGATTGAGCGCGGCGATTTGGCCGAGGCCATCGCGGCGCAGCAGCACTTGCTGGCCTTCACGCAGAATCTGTTCCTGCGGATTGGCTTGCCCATGGGCGGCCACTGCCGACTGCAACACGCTCAACCGCGTGCCGTCTTCTTCACGCTTGACCAGAAACCGCGTGCCCAGCGCTCGCATGCTGCCTTCGCGGGTTTCGACAATGAACGGCCGCGCATCGCCATGCCCTGTTTCAACGAGGATTTCGCCTTCCTGCAAGATGATCAACCGGCGCTGATCATCGAATCGCACATCCACCGCGCTGTGGGTATTGAGATTGAGCACGGTGCCGTCGGCCAGGCGCACGGTGCGCTGTTCGCCGGTTGCGGTGCGCTGATCGGCCAGCCAGTAATCGAGCGGCAGAAAGCGTTCACTGGCGAACAGCCCCAGACCGACAATCAACGCCACACTGGCCAGACCGCTGCCGAGTTTGCGCACGCGCCGGCGAATGCCCTCGCGCGATTGCAGCAAGGCACTGCGCGCCGGACCCTTGGCCACGCTGAAACGCTGATCGAGCATGCCCAACTGGCGCCAGGCGCGAGCGTGTTCTTCATTCGCCGCGTGCCATTTGGCGAACTCCTCGCGCTCCAGCGGGCTGCTCGAATCCAGGGTCAATTGCCAGGCAATCGCCGCATCCAGCACATGCGCCGGCACCGGTCGGGAACTGGCCGGGCTCATGTTGGCTCACCGTACAGGGCGATGTAGCACTGGCGAATACCCTGCGCCAGATACTGACGCACGCGCGGCACCGAAACGCCGAGGCGGGCGGCGATCTCGGCATGGCTGAGGCCATCGAGGCGGTTATACAGAAACGCGGCGCGGGCCTTGGTCGAGAGCTTGCCGAGCAAGCGGTCGATGGCCTTGAGGTCGTCGAGGATCATCTGCTGCTCTTCCACCGACGGTTGCTCGGCTTCGGGAATCAGCATCAGTTCGGTGAGGTAAGCCTGTTCCAGCGCCGCGCGGCGGAAGTAGTCGAACAGCAGGCCTTTGGCGATCGCCACCAGAAAGGCGCGCGGCTCACGCGGTGTCAGCAATTCATCGCGACCGAGCAGGCGCACAAAAGTGTCCTGGCTCAGGTCTTCAGCACGCTGCGGGCAAGCCACATTGCGCCGCAGCCATGCCAGCAGCCAACCACGATGGTCGCGATACAGCGCACCGACAAGCTGACTGTGAGGGCTTGGGACTGACGACACCGGACATCACCGATTGGGAAAGATTAACTAACGCGAATTGTTCGCGATTCTGGCAGAGGTGGGAATGGTTAGCAATTGGCCACTGGTCAGGTGAGCGTTTAATGGCAGCCCCCTCACCCTAGCCCTCCCGAAGCGTCGGACCGCCCGGAGGGAGAGGGGACTGATCGGGGGATATTGACGCAATACGACGACGTGAAAGATTTCTGCTGAATCCATAATCGACTCTGTTTCTCAGGTCGATGGAAAACCTCAGACAACTCGGTCGGCCCCCTCTCCCTCCGGGAGAGGGCTGGGCGGGCGGCGTTCCGATGAGGGGCTTTTGATTTAAAACGAAGGCACCTGCTGCCGCCGCTTCCACTGACTCAAGCGCTGCTGCAAATTCCGCGGACTGTGAATCTGCTGCGCCCGCGCGCGGCTGAACAGGATCAGCGCCAGTTCCGCCGTCGCCAACGCATCGGCACTGGCGTTATGCCGTTCGAATACCTCTAGTTTGAACCACTCGATCCACTCATCCAGCCCGGCCTCGCGGATCTGCGCCTCTAAGCAAACCAGTGGTGCGATATCCGCCACGTCGAGAAACACATGCTGGAGTTTGTGCCCCAGATGCTCCTTCAAGGCGCGCCCGAGCATGTGCTGATCGAACGGCGCATGAAACGCCAGCACCGGGCTGGTGCCGATAAATTCCATCAGTTCCAGCAACGCTTCGGCCGGATCGCTGCCAGCAGCAATCGCACTCGGCGCCAGTCCGTGGATCAACACGCTCGGGCTAATTTTCAGTTCGCGACATTGCAGTGTGCGTTCGAACTGCTGGGCGAAATCGATCGCGCCGTCTTCGATGACCACGGCCCCAATGGATAACACGCGGTCCTTGTTCAGATTGAGCCCGGTGGTTTCCAGATCCAGTACCACCCAGCGCTGTTCGCGTAGCGTGCACTCGCTGAGCTCGGTGATCACCGGCAACTGCGCCAGGCGTTGTTGCACTTGCGCCGACACCGGCGCGCTGGGCGGACGCAGCCACGAGAACAGGCTCATAGCTGATACCGCAAGGTCAGGCTGCTTTGCAGGCGCTGAGCCTGACGCAGGGATTCGCGCAGGATGCGCCGGTCGAGATGGTTGAGGCTGTCCGGGTCGACGCGGTTGGAGTACGGCAGATTCTCGCGCGTCTGTAGTTGATGCTGCTGCATGCGCGTTTGTTGAATGAAGTGATAGGCCTCTTCATAAGCCGCGCCATCGAGGGGTTCGATGACTTCTTTCGCGACCAGTTGGCGGAAGCGTTCGAGGGTGTTGTTGGTATCGATGCCGTGGGCCAGCGCCAGCAGGCGTGCACCATCGACAAATGGCGTCAGGCCCTGAATCTTCAGGTCCAGCGTGGCTTTTTCACCATTTTTGCGCGCCAGCACAAACTCGCGGAAGCGCCCGACCGGTGGCCGATTGCGCAGGGCGTTCTCGGCCATCATGCGCTGGAACAAACGGTTGTCGCCGACCTGCTCGAGAATCCCGCGGCGCAATTGCTCGCAGCTTTTTTCATCGCCCCAGACCACGCGCAGATCGAAATAAATGCTCGAGCCGAGCAGGTTTTCCGGCGTCGCCTCACGAATGAACGCCGCGAAACGCCGCGCCCATTCCGCCCGCGACAGACACAGCTCGGGATTGCCGGCCATGACGTTGCCTTTGCACAGGGTGAAGCCGCATTGCGCCAGGCTGTGGTTGATCTGTTGGGCGATCGGCAGCAGCTTGCCGCGAATCTCCGCGGCATGGACGGCGTCGTGGGCGTCGAACAGGATGCCATTGTCCTGATCGGTGTGCAG
This sequence comes from Pseudomonas sp. Z003-0.4C(8344-21), assembly GCF_900104975.1. Classification (NCBI taxonomy): domain Bacteria; kingdom Pseudomonadati; phylum Pseudomonadota; class Gammaproteobacteria; order Pseudomonadales; family Pseudomonadaceae; genus Pseudomonas; species Pseudomonas sp. Z003-0.4C(8344-21). The sequence continues at coordinate 808,468 of NZ_LT629756.1, forward strand.
CGTCTGTTCGCGGCGGCCTTCGCTGCCGAAACACAACCAACTGAACGGCACGCCGGGGTCGCCTTTTTCGGCGAGCGTCAATTCGATCACTCGGTTAACGGTGTGGTCGTTGAGCAGGGTGATGATGTGGGTGATCTGCGTCGAGGACGCGCCGTGAGCGAGCATGCGCTCGACCAGTTGGCCGATCTCGCCGCGCAGGCTGACCAGCTGTTCGACGCGCTGGGCGCTGCGGATGGTCCTCGCCAGATGCACCAGATCGACCCGTTGCAGCGAGAACAGATCGCGTTCGGAGACCACGCCGCACAAGCGCTGATCCTTGACCAGACAAACGTGCGCGATGTGCCGTTCGGTCATGGCAATTGCCGCGTCGAATGCGCTGTGATCCGGCGACAGATAAAACGGCGCGCGGGTCATGTGGCGCTCGATGGCGTCACCGAAATCAGCAGCACCTTCGGCCACCACATGGCGCAGATCGCGCAGGGTGAAAATCCCCAGCGGCGCCTTGTGTTCATCCACCACGACGATGCTGCCGACCTGCTGCTCGTGCATCAGCTTCACCGCTTCGCGCAGTGGCGCGTCGGGCGCGCACGTCACCGGATGCCGCATCGCCAGTTCGCCCAGGCGAGTGTTCAGCGAATACTGGGTGCCGAGGGTTTCCACGGCTTTCTGCTGCACTTGCTGATTGACCTGATCGAGCAGGCTGCTGACACCGCGCAAGGCGAAATCGCGAAACGGGTTGGAGAGGGCGAACAATTTGATGAACGCCAGTTTGTTCAATTGCAGGCAGAAGGTGTCTTCGCCGGCGAGGTGCTCGGTGCGCGTGGCCCGTTCGCCCAACAGTGCCGCCAGCGGAAAACATTCGCCGGTGGTGATCTCGAAAGTGGTTTCGGTGCCGCCCTTGGCGGTGTGCGGGCGCTCGCCGACCACCCGGCCCTGTTTGACGATGTGGAAATGTTCGACCGGGCCGTCGGCGGGTTTGATGATGCTTTCGCCCTGGGCATAAAACCGCAGCTGACATTGTTCGACCAGATAGGCGAGGTGGGCGTGTTCCATCTGATTGAAGGGCGGGAAGCGCTGGAGGAATTGCAGGGTGCCCTGAATGTTCTGCAAAACCGCGGTTTTCCCTGCCTGGGTGAAGGCGTCCGCTTTACTCATAACCATTACCGCAGTCTTTTTCGAATTGTTGTGGTCGGATCGTTGCGGCCATGGTCGACCCCTGCGCTCGGGGTGCCCATTGGACGTAAGTCTAGGTTTTGCCATCATCGGCGCGGATTCGGAGATACCCTACGCAAACCGTCGGAATTTCCGCTGTTCAGCCCCTTGGAAAAAAATCCGACGAAGTGCACATTGAAGCGCTGCCGGGCGATGTCAGACGACTGTGCCAGGTGATTGATACGAATACTTAGAGAGCGCCATGTCCGACCACGATATCTTGAGCGATGCCGAGCGCGAAGCGCTTAGCGCAGTCATGCTTGAACCCGATCTGCCACCGCAGCGCGTCCTGATCGTCGATGACGACAAGGACGCGCGCGAGTTGCTCTCGGAGATTCTTGCGCTCGACGGCATCCGCTGCCTGACCGCGGCCAGTGGCGAAACCGCGCTGAAAATGCTCGAAGAAAAGCCTTCGATCGGACTGGTGATTACCGATTTGCGCATGGGTAATGTCGATGGCCTGGACCTGGTTCGCCAGGTGCGCGAGTCGGTGCGGGCGGCGATGCCGATCATCATCGTTTCCGGCGATGCCGACGTGAAGGATGCGATCGAAGCAATGCATTTGAGCGTGGTGGATTTTCTGCTCAAGCCGATTGATACGGAGAAGTTGCTGGGGTTGGTCAAGCATGAATTGGGGATAGATCCTTAAAAGCCCCTCACCCTGGCCCTCCCGAAACGTCGGACCGCCCAGAGGGAGAGGGGACTGACCGAGTAGGATGTTCGAGATACACCGACGTGAAAGTCCCGAGTCGAACTCAGGAATTGAAGCCTCCCCAATCTGCTCCCTTTCCCCTCTACCCCTTGGGGGAGAGGGCTGGGGTGAGGTGGATGGATCTCAAGCCCACCACAAGAATTCAATCAACCTCACAAACAAAAAGGCCCTGATCTCTCGATCAGGGCCTTTTACATTTCAACCATCAACGCAACTTACAGACCATTCGCAGCCTTGAACTCACGACGACGACGGTGCAGCACCGGCTCGGTATAACCGTTCGGTTGCCTGGTGCCCTCGATCACCAGTTCGACCGCCGCCTGGAAGGCGATGTTGCTGTCGAAGTCCGGTGCCAGCGGGCGATACAGCGGGTCGTTGGCGTTCTGCCGGTCAACCACGGGCGCCATGCGCTTGAGGCTTTCCATCACTTGCGCTTCAGTGACGATACCGTGGCGCAGCCAGTTGGCGATGTGCTGGCTGGAGATACGCAGCGTCGCACGGTCTTCCATCAGGCCGACGTCATTGATGTCCGGCACCTTGGAGCAGCCGACGCCCTGGTCGATCCAGCGCACCACGTAACCGAGAATGCCCTGGGCGTTGTTGTCCAGTTCGTTCTTGATCTGCTCTGGAGTCCAGTTCGGCTTGACCGCCAGCGGGATGGTCAGGATGTCGTCCACCGAGGCGCGGGCACGTTTGGCCAGTTCGGCCTGACGGGCGAACACGTCGACCTTGTGGTAGTGCAACGCGTGCAGCGCAGCGGCGGTCGGCGAGGGCACCCAAGCGGTGTTGGCACCGGCCAGCGGGTGGGCGATTTTCTGCTCGAGCATCGCCGCCATCAGGTCGGGCATGGCCCACATGCCTTTGCCGATCTGAGCACGACCTTGCAGGCCAGTGCTCAGACCGATATCCACGTTCCAGTTCTCGTAGGCGCCGATCCACTTCTCAGCCTTCATGTCGGCCTTGCGCACTACCGGGCCGGCTTCCATGGAGGTATGGATTTCGTCGCCGGTGCGGTCGAGGAAACCGGTGTTGATGAACACCACGCGTTCGCTGGCGGCCTTGATGCAGGCCTTGAGGTTGACCGTGGTGCGGCGCTCCTCGTCCATGATCCCGACTTTCAGCGTGTTGCGTTGCAGGCCCAGCACGTCTTCGATGCGGCCGAACAGCTCGTTGGTGAACGCCGCTTCTTCCGGGCCGTGCATCTTCGGTTTAACGATATACACCGAACCGGTGCGCGTATTGCGCCGCGACGTATTGCCGTTGAGGTTGTGCATTGCCGCCAGGCAAGTGACCAGACCGTCGAGAATGCCTTCCGGCACTTCATTGCCATGACTGTCGAGGATCGCATCGATGGTCATCAGGTGGCCGACGTTGCGCACGAACAACAGCGAACGGCCGTGCAGCGTCACTTCCCCGCCATTCGGCGCGGTGTAGGTGCGGTCCGGGTTCATGGTGCGGGTGAACGTCTGGCCGCCCTTGGACACCGATTCCGCCAGGTCGCCCTTCATCAGGCCGAGCCAGTTGCGGTAAATCACCACTTTGTCGTCGGCATCGACGGCGGCCACGGAGTCTTCGCAGTCCATGATGGTGGTCAGCGCCGCTTCCATCAGGATGTCCTTGACGCCGGCGGCATCGGTCTGGCCGACCGGAGTGCTGGCGTCGATCTGGATTTCGAAGTGCAGGCCGTTGTGTTTCAGCAGAATCGCGATCGGCGCATTGGCGTCGCCCTGGAAACCGATCAACTGAACGTCGTCGCGCAGGCCGCTGGTGCTGCCGCCCTTAAAGGTAACGACGAGTTTGCCGTCAGCGATCTTGTAGCCGGTCGAGTCGACGTGGGAGCCGGAAGCCAGAGGCGCGGCTTCGTCGAGGAATTCACGGGCGAAGGCGATGACTTTGTCGCCACGCACCTTGTTGTAGCCTTTGCCTTTTTCCGCGCCACCTTCTTCGCTGATCGCGTCGGTGCCGTAGAGGGCGTCGTACAGCGAACCCCAGCGGGCGTTCGAGGCATTGAGCGCGAAGCGCGCGTTCATTACCGGCACCACCAGTTGCGGGCCGGCGGTACGGGCGATTTCATCATCGACGTTTTGCGTCGTGGCCTGGAAATCAGCCGCTTCTGGCAGCAGATAACCGATCTCTTGCAGGAAAGCTTTGTAGGCCACGGCGTCGTGCGCCTGGCCTGCGTGCTGCTGATGCCAGGCATCGATGCGTGCCTGGAAGTCATCGCGTTTGGCGAGTAGGGCTTTGTTCTTCGGCGCCAGGTCGTGAATGACCTTGTCGGCACCTTCCCAGAATTGTTCGGCGGTGAGGCCGGTACCGGGAATGGCTTCGTTGTTCACGAAGTCGAACAGGACTTTGGCGACCTGCAGGCCACCGACTTGAACGTGTTCAGTCATTGCTTGCCTCACTCTGCTCAGCTATTTCGCTTTTCAGCTCTTCAATTTAAACAATGAAGCCTCTGGCCATTTAAACCACAAACCTGCCGACCAGTACATGCCATTGCTGGCGGCTGGGCTAGGACCAATCAACGGCTTGAGGGCCTTGCTGACGGGGCTTTCAGGGTTGCGAACAGGCCTGGGCGGACATCGATCCGGCGTTATGTAGTGCGCGCTGCGGCATACTACATGATGAGTTGCGCTTGTGAAAATCAGACTAATTACGTCGTTCTGCGACCTCATGACGCATTGCGGTCACGTCGCGGAACGGGATGTTCTCAAAAAAGCATTGGATTGTTCCAGTTAAATATCGAAAGTTGTACACGATTCCTTTTTTCAGATCTCGCGCCGGTGCGGCGGCTCGCTAAAGCGCCAGTCCATCCAACGCAAGACAAGCCCTTGCCTATACTTGCCCTTCAATCACAAAAGTCATGCACAGAGGGCTGCGCCATGGACCATCTCGTACTCACCGTTTTCGCCCCGGACAAGCCCGCGCAGGTCGAGCGCATCGCCCAATGCATCGCCGAACACGGCGGCAACTGGCTGGAAAGCCGCATGTCACGGATGGCCGGGCAGTTCGCCGGGATCCTGCGGGTTGGCGTGCCAGCAGAGGCTTACGATGAATTAGTCGATGCCTTACAAGCACTGACGGCGCACGGTATCCGTGTACTGGTCGCCGAAAGCGGCATCGAGCAATCCTGCACCTGGAAGCCGATCGCCATGGAGCTGGTCGGCAATGACCGCCCCGGCATCGTCCGCGACATCACCCGGCTGTTGAGCGAGCAGGGGGTCAATCTCGAGAGGCTCGTCACCGAAGTGCGCCCGGCGCCGATGAGCAGCGAGCCGCTGTTTCACGCCGAAGCGATTCTCGCCGTGCCGCTGACGTTGTCGCTGGACGTATTGCAGGCGCGCCTGGAAACCCTGGCCGATGATTTGATGGTCGAGTTGGTGTTACGCACGGAAGTTTGAGCCGCGCAGGTTATCCAGTTTAAACGTGCACCTGCCTGTGGATAACCTGTAGAGACCGAGCGCTACGCCACGTCCGCCGAGGCTTTGCGGCGATTGATCAAAAAACCGCCAGTATTCAGAGACTTGCACACAAACGGCGGGGATCACGCTGTGGATAACCTTGGGAAGGAACGATACAGGCCACGAGAGCCGTGGCCTGTAGAGGTTTGTGCGTTTTTTGATCAGCTGCGTCGACGCAAACTTATCCACGCATCGATGCTGTACACCGCCAGGCCGGCCCAAATGAACATGAACGCGACCAGTGTGCTCGACGACAAGTGCTCGCCAAACAGCAGCACCGCCTGCAACAGCACCAGGGTCGGGGCGATGTATTGCAGGAAGCCGATGGTGGTGTAGGGCAGATGCCGGGTCGCGGCGTTGAAACACACCAGCGGCACCAGCGTCACCGGGCCGGCGGCTACCAGCCACCAGGCTTGCGAGGTGCTCCAGAAATCAGGCTGCACGCTCGTCGCGGTCTGGTTGAACAACAACCACGCAATCGCAATCGGCACGAGCATCCAGGTTTCCACCACCAGCCCCGGCAAGGCCTTGACCGGTGCCTGTTTGCGAATCAGCCCGTAGAAACCGAAGGTCAACGCCAGCGCCAGCGACACCCACGGCAGACTGCCGACCTGCCAGACCTGCTGCGCCACGCCAACCGCGGCGAGCCCCACCGCCAGCCACTGCATGCGCCGCAGCCGCTCCCCGAGAATCACCATGCCCAATAACACGTTGATCAACGGGTTGATGTAATAACCGAGGCTTGCTTCGAGCATGCGCCCGTTATTCACCGACCACACATAGGTCAGCCAGTTGGCCGCGATCAGCGTACCGCTCAACGCCAGAATCGCCAGACGCTTGGGGTTATCGAGCAGTTCGCGCAGCCAGCCCGGGTGTTTCCACACCATCAGCAACAGCGCGCCGAACAGCGCCGACCACAGCACACGATGAATGATGATCTCGACCGCCGGCACTTCGGCGATGGCTTTGAAATAGATCGGGAACAGGCCCCAGATGATGTAGGCACTCAGGCCCAGAATGTACCCGCGACGCGGGTTGGCGGCTTGCATGCAGAATCCTTGCTTTGGCAGCTGACAAAGGAAGGATTGTAAGGAGATTTGTCCGCAGATGCCTTAGCGGATAGGTCGGGAAATTGTGAACACCGAACAAATGTAGGAGTGAGCCTGCTCGCGATAGCGCTCTGACATTCAACATTTTCGTTGCCTGATAAAACGCTATCGCGAGCAGGCTCACTCCTACAGAGGATGGAGGTGAATCAGAAGAGTTTCAATGGTTCTTCATTCAGCGCCGCCAGTTGCTCGCGCAGCGCCAGCACCTGATCGCCCCAATAACGCTCGGTGCCGAACCAAGGGAAGCTGTGCGGAAACGCCGGGTCATCCCAGCGTCGCGCCAGCCACGCGCTGTAATGCATCAACCGCAGGGCGCGCAGCGGCTCGATCAGCGCCAGTTCACGCGGGTCGAAATCGTGGAATTCGTTGTAGCCATCCATCAGTTCCGACAACTGCCCCAGACAGTCCTGACGATCACCGGCGAGCATCATCCAGATGTCCTGCACCGCCGGGCCCATGCGGCAGTCATCGAGGTCCACGATGTGGAACATTTCGTCGCGGCACATCATGTTGCCGGGGTGGCAATCACCGTGCATGCGGATGTTCTGATGCGGCGTCCTGGCGTAGGCATCTTCAACGCGCTTGAGCAGGTCGCGGGCGACGGACTCGTAAGCCGGCAGCAGGCTTTTCGGAATGAAGTTGCCTTCCAGCAGGGTGGTCAGCGAAGCGTGGCCGAAATTCTGCACGGCGAGGGCTTCGCGGTGTTCGAACGGTTTGGTCGCGCCAACTGCGTGGATGCGCCCGAGCAACTGGCCGAGGCGATACAACTGATCGAGGTTGCCCGGCTCCGGCGCGCGGCCGCCGCGACGCGGAAACAGGGTGAAGCGGAAACCGGCATGCTCGTGCAGGGTTTCGCCGTTGTGGATCAGCGGCGCTACCACCGGGATGTCAACATTGGCCAATTCAAAGGTGAACTGGTGCTCTTCAAGGATGGCGTCGTTGGTCCAGCGCTGCGGGCGGTAGAACTTGGCGATCAGCGGCTCGGAGTCTTCGATGCCGACCTGATAGACGCGGTTTTCATAGCTGTTGAGCGCCAGAATGCGCGCATCGCTGAGAAAACCGATGCTTTCGACGGCGTCGAGGACGAGATCGGGTGTGAGGGTTTCAAACGGGTGGGCCATGCTGACTCCTGCGCGCAGCAGGCTGCTGCGTCCGGCCCGGCATGGTAGCGCAGATGGCAGGCAGTTAGGGATTGGTGTCCGGGCTGAAGCTATCGCGAGCAGGCTCACTCCTACAGGGGAATGCATTCCAAATGTAGGCCTTCGCCTGCTCGCGATAAGGGTTTATCAGGCGCCGACGATCCCGCCATCCTCTCGGGTAATCGCCATCACCGACGACCGTGGCTTGCCATTGGGCAGATGCTCGGGGAAGGTCGAACCGCCGTTTTCGCCCGGATGCTGAATCCCGACAAACAGGGTTTTCTGATCCGGCGAGAAGCTGATCCCGGTTACCTCGCAACCCACCGGCCCGACCATGAACCGGCGAATCTCACCAGTCTTCGGATCGGCGCAGAGCATCTGGTTGTTGCCCATCCCGGCGAAGTCGCCGGCATTGCTCGAGTCGCCGTCGGTGAGAATCCACAGGCGTCCGGCCTTGTCGAAACCCAGGCCATCCGGGCTGTTGAACATGTTCTGCGGAGTGATGTTGGACGAGCCGCCCTTCGGCGTACCGGCATGCACGCCGGGGTTGCCCGCGACCACGAACAGATCCCAGGCAAAAGTCTTCGAGGCGTGATCGTCGCGGTCGGTGCGCCAGCGCAGAATCTGTCCATAGACGTTCTTCTCGCGCGGGTTCGGGCCGCCCACCGGTTGGCCGTCCTCGCCACGTTTGGCGTTGTTGGTCAGGGTGCAATACACCTGGCCATCCTTGGGGCTGACGACGATCCATTCCGGGCGATCCATGCGCGTCGCGCCGACGACACTGGCGGCGAGGCGTGCATGAATCAGTACTTCGGCCTGATCGGCGAAACCGCTGCTGGCGTCGATGCCGTTTTTGCCATGGGTCAGTTCGATCCACTGGCCCTGGCCTTTCGGGTGATCGGGATTGCCGTCACCGGCATTGAATTTGGCCACGTACAAGGTGCCGTGATCGAGGATGTCGCGGTTGGCTTTGGCATTGCGGTGATTGATGCGGTCGCGGCTGACGAATTTGTAGATGAACTCGCCACGCTCGTCGTCGCCCATGTACACCACGGCACGGCCGTCGTCGGTCTCGGCGAGGGCGGCGTTTTCGTGTTTGAAACGGCCCAGCGCGGTGCGTTTGACCGGGGTCGATTGCGGATCGAACGGATCGATCTCGACCACCCAGCCGTGACGGTTCAGCTCATTCGGGTTCTTGGCCATGTCGAAACGCGGATCGTACGGGTGCCAGTTGATCTCGCGGCTGGCGGCCGTTACGCCGTAGCGTTTTTGCGCGGCGTCGAACTGCTGCTGGGCGTTGCTGCTGCCGAAGCAATCGGTGAAGTTTTCTTCGCAGGTCAGGTAGGTGCCCCACGGCGTTTTGCCGTTGGCGCAGTTCTGGAACGTGCCGAGCACTTTTTTGCCGTGCTTGTCGGCAGCGGTTTTCATCAAGTCATGACCGGCCGCCGGGCCGCTGATGCGCAGCGGCGAGTTGCCGTGGATGCGCCGGTTGTAGCGCGAGCCCTGAACGAACTGCCATTGGCCGTTCTTGCGCTGCACCTCGATCACCGACACGCCTTCACAGGCCAGCGCCTTGCGCACGTCTTCGGCCGACCGCGGCATGCCGCCGTGCGGATAAAGGTAGCGGTAGTTGGTGTATTCGTTGTTGATCGCCATCAGCGCGCGGTTGCGGTCATCCGGGAAGGCGAACAGGCTCATGCCGTCGTTGTTGTCGCCAAACTGCACTTCCTGTGCGGCCGCGGTGCCATTGCCGCTCGGGTCGAAGGCCGGGCCGTTCTTGTGCAGCGGCTGGCCCCAGCTGATCAGCACCGAAGACTTGTAGCCCTTGGGCAGGCTGATCGCGTCGCTGGTCGCGGCGGGAATGCTTTCAAAACCGAGCAGACGGCTGTTGCCCGCGCTGACACTCGCCGCCATCACGCTGCGGCTCAGCAGGTTGCCGCCCAGAAACATCGCGGCACCGCACAATGCACCGGCGCTGATGAAACCGCGACGGCTGAGGCCGACCATTTTTTCCAGATCGGTGGATTGGTTTTCTTCTAACAGGCTCATCTCAGGCTCCCTGCATGGTTTTGGCAGCCACCTTAATGAGCAACGATGACGCTTTCGTTGCAGCGCCCGATCAGAGCGGCGTGCCGATCAGCACATTGCTCGGCGAAAACTGCACACGCACCGGCTGACCGACCCCCAAGCTGCGTTGGCGCAACTCCAGCGGTTCGGCCAGCGCGCAGAGAATGTGGCCGTTGGGCAAAGAAACACGCACTTCGCTGGGGCCGTCCTCGGCATCGAGAATCGCCTCGATGTTGCCGTCGAGCAAATTGTGTCCCGGCGTTGCGACTTGTTCACGGCCGAGCAATTCCAGCCAGCCCGCCTTGATCAGTGCGACCACTGGCGTGCCGATCTGCAGCTCGAGGTGCAGGGTGCTGTCGTGAGTGATTTGCGCGTCGAGGCACAGGCCTTCGGCCAGTTCGAGGCGGATCAGGTCGTTGCGGCCCTGACTGCCGATCGCTACCACCTTGCCGTGCAACTGATTGCGCGCGCTGGTCCTGAGCATCAGCCGCCCGAGCAGGTCCAGGTCACTGGCGTCTTCCGCCGCCTCGAGCACTTGCGCCTGCAGGGCTTGCAACTTTTGATAGAGGCGCAGCACACGTTCGCCTTCGCTGGACAGTTTGGCACCGCCACCGCCCTTGCCGCCAATGATCCGTTCGACCAGCGGTTTGTGTGCGAGGTTGTTCAACTCATCGATGGCGTCCCACGCCGCTTTGTAGCTCAAGCCTGCGCTTTTCGCTGCGCGGGTGATCGAGCCCTGCTCGGCAATGTGTTGCAGCAGGACAATGCGCTGCGGACGGCGCACGATGTGCTGGGAGAGGAGGGAGGGGAGGGACATATCGGTCAGATTTGCTGCGGCAGTTGCTACAGAAGCTGGCGGCTTCGAGCGCCGGAGTCAAGTCAGGCCCAAAACCTAGGAGTGAGCCTGCTCGCAATGGCGCCATCAAAGGCGACATCTGTGCTGGCTGATCTACCGCTATCGCGACCAGGCTCACTCTACAGGGGATTGTGAGCAGATCAGCTTCCGGGTTTCGGCGTGCGGGCCAGACAATACACATCAACTCGCGCCGCCCCTGCGCTCATCAACAACCGCGCCAGCGCCTGAGCGGTGGCGCCAGTAGTCAGCACGTCATCGATCAGCGCGAAATGCCGGCCGTTTACCGGGGCATTCGGCGCCAGATCGAAGGCGTTGCGCAAATTGTGCTTGCGCGCATTGGCGTCGAGATCCTGCTGCGCATCGGTCTCTTTGACGCGATGCAAGATCCGTTCTTCGCAAGGCAGATTCAGCGACTTGCCCAACCACCGTGCGAGCATCGCGGCCTGGTTGAACCCGCGTTGACGCAAGCGTTTACGCGCCAGTGGCACCGGCACCAACGCATCGGGCCTCGGCAGATCTTCATCGAAGCGATGTTGCAGGTATTGCCCGAGAACGTCGGCGAGCAGGTGGCCAAACGGCCATTTTGCGTTGTGTTTAAAACGCGTAATCAGACTGTCCACCGGGAAGCCATACAGCCAAGGCGCGGCGACCTGCGCAAAGGCCGGAGGCTCTAGCAGGCATGCTCCGCACGTCAGGCCATCGGCAATCAATGGCAAAGCGCAGCGCTGGCAGTGGCTGCCGAGCCAGGGCAGCTCGGTTTCGCAGGCCACGCAGATTGCCATTTCTGCTTCGGCGCGCTCATCGCATAACAAGCAGGTTTGTACATTATTTAAACAGATGTAAACCGGCCTTTCGTATCGTGGTTGACAGCGCATGACACTTCCTTAAATATGCCGAACATCCGTGTAGCGCCTGTGGGTATTCCTTTTCCCCGGCGCCAGCCAAGCATAACCAAGGAATTGCCCATGAGCGCGAGCACCACCGCCACCCTGCGTCACGATTGGTCTCTGGCCGAAGTCAAAGCACTCTTCGTACAGCCATTCAACGACTTGCTGTTCCAGGCGCAAACGGTGCACCGCGCGCACTTCAACGCCAATCGCGTTCAAGTCTCGACGCTGCTGTCGATCAAAACCGGCGCCTGCCCGGAAGACTGCAAGTACTGCCCGCAGTCCGGTCACTACAACACCGGTCTTGAAAAAGAAAAGCTGATGGAAGTGCAGAAAGTCCTCGAAGAGGCGGCGCGCGCCAAAGCCATCGGCTCGACGCGCTTCTGCATGGGCGCCGCGTGGAAGCATCCTTCGGCCAAGGACATGCCCTATGTGCTGAAAATGGTCGAAGGCGTCAAAGCCATGGGCCTGGAAACCTGCATGACTCTGGGGCGACTGGACCAGGAGCAGACCGAAGCGCTGGCCAAGGCTGGCCTCGACTACTACAACCACAACCTCGACACCTCGCCGGAGTTCTACGGCAGCATCATCACCACGCGCACCTACAGCGAGCGGTTGCAGACACTGGCTTACGTGCGTGAGTCGGGTATGAAAATCTGCTCCGGCGGCATTCTCGGCATGGGCGAGTCGCTGGACGACCGCGCCAATTTGCTGATCCAACTGGCCAACCTGCCGGAGCATCCGGAATCGGTGCCGATCAACATGCTGGTCAAGGTTGCCGGCACACCGCTGGAAAATGCTGAAGATATCGATCCGTTCGACTTCATTCGCATGCTCGCGGTGGCGCGCATCCTCATGCCGCAATCCCACGTGCGTCTGTCCGCCGGCCGCGAAGCGATGAACGAACAGATGCAGGCGCTGGCGTTTTTCGCCGGCGCCAACTCGATCTTCTACGGCGACAAGTTGCTCACCACCGCCAACCCGCAGGCGGATAAGGACATGCAGTTGTTCGCACGCCTGGGCATCCAGCCGGAAGCGCGCGAAGAGCACGCCGATGAAGTGCATCAGGCGGCAATCGAGCAGGCGTTGGTGGAGCAGAAGAGCAGCGAGCAGTTCTATAACGCTGCCATTTGATTTTTTGAAGCGATGCAAGCACCTGTGGGAGCTGGCTTGCCAGCGATAGCGGACTGACTGTCGACATGGATGTTAAATGTGCTGCCCTCATCGCTGGCAAGCCAGCTCCCACAGGTGCCGTGTCTATCTGGATTCATGTGTTCTGATTTTTTCGAGGCCTGCATGTCTTTCGATCTCGCCGCACGCCTTGCCACCCGTCGTGCCGACAACCTCTACCGGCAGCGCCCGCTGCTTGAATCCCCGCAAGGGCCGCAAGTGGTGGTCGACGGCAAACCGTTGCTGGCCTTCTGCAACAACGATTACCTGGGCCTGGCCAATCATCCGCAAGTGATCGAAGCCTGGCGCGCCGGGGCCGAGCGCTGGGGCGTCGGCGGTGGCGCCTCGCACCTGGTGATCGGCCACAGCGGCCCGCATCACGCACTCGAAGAAGCGCTGGCGGACCTGACCGGTCGGCCGCGTGCGCTGTTGTTCACCACCGGCTACATGGCCAATCTAGGCGCGGTCACGGCGCTGGTCGGGCAGGGCGATACGGTGCTTGAAGATCGCCTTAATCACGCTTCGCTGCTCGATGCCGGTCTGTTGTCGGGCGCGCGCTTCAATCGCTATCTGCATAACGACGCGCAAAGCCTGGCCAATCGTCTGGAGAAAGCCACCGGTAATGCCCTGGTGGTCACTGATGGCGTGTTCAGCATGGACGGTGATATCGCCGATCTGCCGGCACTGGCCCGTGAAGCCAAAGCCAAAGGTGCCTGGCTGATGGTCGATGATGCCCATGGTTTCGGCCCGCTCGGGGGGACGGGCGCAGGCGTCGTCGAGCATTTCGGCCTGAGCCAGGAAGACGTGCCCGTTCTGGTTGGCACCCTCGGCAAGGCGTTCGGCACAGCGGGCGCATTCGTGGCCGGCAGCGAAGAGCTGATCGAGAGCCTGATCCAGTTCGCCCGCCCCTACATTTACACCACCAGCCAGCCACCGGCGTTGGCCTGCGCGACGCTGAAAAGCCTCGAACTGCTGCGCAGCGAACACTGGCGTCGCGAACATCTGCAGACGTTGATTCGCCAGTTCCGCCACGGCGCCGAGCAGATCGGCCTGCAATTGATGGACAGCTTCACCCCGATTCAGCCGATCCTGATTGGCGATGCCGGACGTGCGCTGCGCCTGTCGCAGATGCTGCGCGAGCGTGGGTTGATGGTCACGGCGATCCGCCCGCCGACCGTCCCCGCCGGCAGCGCGCGGCTGCGTGTGACCCTGACCGCCGCCCACAGCGAGGCGCAGGTGCAGCTATTGTTAGAGGGGCTGGCCGATTGCTACGCCCGGCTATCGTCGGAGCCAAGCCATGCGTGATCGTCTGATTCTGTTGCCCGGCTGGGGCCTTGGCATTTCGCCAATGGAACCCTTGGCGGCCGCATTGCACGGGCTGGACGAGCATCTGACGGTCAGCATCGAGCCGTTGCCTGAGCTGGATTCCAGCGACCCACAGGACTGGCTCGATGAACTCGATGAACGTATTCCTCAAGACGTCTGGCTTGGCGGCTGGTCGCTGGGCGGCATGCTGGCGACCGGACTGGCGGCGCGCCGTGGCGAGCATTGCTGCGGTGTGCTGACGCTGGCGAGCAATCCGTGTTTTGTTGCTCATGAGCAGTGGCCGAGTGCGATGCCGGCCGAGACGTTCGATGCGTTTCTGGCCGGTTGCCAGGCCGACCCGCGCACGACCCTCAAACGCTTTTCGCTGCTGTGCGCCCAAGGGGCGCAAGATCCGCGCGGCTTGTCCCGACTGCTGCTCGGCGCGGCACCAGGCACCTCGCCTGCCGTATTGATGGCCGGGCTCGAGTTACTCGCGCAGATGGATATTCGCGAGGCGCTGCAAGCATTTCGCGGTCCGCAGTTGCACCTGTTCGCCGGCCACGATGGTCTGGTGCCTGAGGAAGCCGCCGGGGCCTTGTTTGCGCTTTTGCCGGATATCGAAATTGGCCTGATCGAACAGGCCAGCCATGCGTTTCTTCTGGAAGACCCCCACGGACTGGCGGGCGCGATCCAGGCTTTTCTACACGAGTGCGCTGATGACTGATTTGTCCCTTGTGCTGCCTGGCGGCTTGCCCGACAAGCGTCAGGTTGCCGCATCTTTTTCACGTGCAGCGGCCAGTTATGACAGCGTCGCCGAGTTGCAGCGTGATGTCGGTACAGAGTTGCTCGCGCGTCTACCTCTGGATTTCGTCCCCGCACGTTGGCTGGATCTGGGCTGTGGCACCGGCTATTTCACCCGCGCGCTGGGCTCACGTTTTACCGAAGGCCAGGGGCTGGCGCTGGATATTGCCCAGGGCATGCTAAACCACGCGCGGCCGCTGGGCGGCGCCGAGCATTTCATTGCCGGCGATGCGGAGCGCCTGCCGTTGCAGGATTCGACCTGTGATCTGATCTTCTCCAGCCTCGCGGTGCAGTGGTGTGCGGATTTCGAGGCGGTGCTCAGCGAGGCTTTTCGCGTGCTGAAACCGGGCGGGATTTTTGCATTTGCTAGTCTTTGCACAGGGACATTGTTCGAACTGCGCGAGAGCTGGCGGCAGGTCGACGGACTGGTGCACGTCAATCGCTTCCGCGAATTTGCTCGATATGAGCAGGCGTGCGCAGCCAGTGGCCTGCGCACGTTGAGTCTGGCGAGTCTGCCGCACGTGCTGCATTACCCGGATGTGCGCAGTTTGACTCATGAGCTGAAAGCGCTGGGTGCGCACAATCTCAATCCCGGGCGGCCAGGTGGTCTGACCGGGCGCGCGCGGATTCTCGGGCTGGTCGAGGCTTACGAGCGGTTCCGCAAGGCGTCGGGATTGCCGGCGACTTATCAGGTGGTCTACGCCGTGTTGGAGAAACCCTTATGAGCGCAGCCTATTTCATTACAGGTACCGACACCGATGTCGGCAAGACCACCGTCGCCGCCGGTTTGCTGCACGCGGCGCGCTCGGCGGGGTTGAGTACGGCGGCGGGCAAACCGGTGGCGTCGGGGTGCGAAGTCACGCCCAAGGGTTTGCGCAACGCCGATGCGCTGGCGTTGTTGGCCGAGTGCTCGTTGCCGCTGACTTATCAACAGGTCAATCCGTTGGCGTTCGAACCGGCTATCGCTCCGCATCTGGCGGCGCGCGAAGCGGGTGTGGCGTTGACTGTGCAATCGTTGCTGGCGCCGATGCGCGGGATCCTCGCGATGAACGCCGATTTCACCTTGATCGAAGGTGCCGGCGGCTGGCGGGTGCCGTTGGCCGATCAGGATAATCTGTCGGATCTGGCGATCGCGCTGAAGCTGCCGGTGATTCTGGTGGTCGGCGTGCGGTTGGGTTGTATCAGCCATGCCTTGCTCACGGCCGAGGCAATTGCCCGGGATGGTCTGCAGCTGGCCGGGTGGGTGGCAAATATCATCGATCCAAAGACGTCGCGGCTGGAAGAGAACCTGGCGACACTGGCTGAGCGGATTCCCGCACCATGCCTGGGCCGCGTGCCGAAACTCAAGGCGCCGAGCGGCGAAGCCGTGGCCGCGCATCTGCAGTTGGATTTGCTCGACTAAGCTTTTCTCTATGGGCAGGCACTGTGCCATTAGTGTTTTTGACGGGTGTTTTTCTGACGCCTCTGCTTCAATGGCGCCTATTGATCCTTTCAAGGGATGAGAGTCGTTATGGAAATCTCCGGCAGTACCGCTTTTTATGCAGGTCTGAGCTCGATTCAGAGCGGGCAGAACCGCGTCGACCAGGCCGCCAGCCAGATCGCCAACAACACCATTGAACGTTCGGTGACCAGCCAGTCGTCCGAAGTGCAGGTCGATCGCCTGCGTGGGGTGGATCGCGCTCAACAATCGGATCTGGCCAGCAATATGGTCGAAATGTCCCAGGGCAAGATTCAGGCGGAGCTGGGCGTGAAAGTGGCCAAGGCTTCCGACGAAATGCTCGGGACTATCATCGACACCTTCGCCTGATCCGTTTTTCGTTTTGCTATTGAACGCCGCGCCTTGACGCGGCGTTTTCGTTGTAAGTCCTTCTCTCTCAACTAATCTTTTCCAGGCACCCACGACTCATTCGAGTCTGTGGCGATTTGCCGTGCGCACCTCTGAAAAAACCCGAAGACAAATGGCAAAAGATCGCCGCTTGACAAGATTTCGGCGTAAACGTATGTTTCAAACAACTGTTTGACCGCCACAACAATTCAACGCGGTCGTTCATTCCCAGTTACATCAGCAGAGGTTTATCGCTATGCCTGACTACAAGGCCCCCTTGCGTGATATTCGCTTCGTTCGTGACGAACTGCTCGGCTACGAAGCGCACTATCAGAGCCTTCCGGCTTGCGCAGACGCAACTCCGGACATGGTTGACGCCATTCTCGAAGAAGGCGCCAAGTTTTGTGAGCAGGTACTGGCACCGCTGAACCGCGTGGGCGACCTCGAAGGTTGCACCTGGAGCGAGTCCGGCGTGAAAACCCCGACCGGCTTCAAAGAGGCTTACAAGCAATTTGTCGAAGGTGGCTGGCCAAGCCTGGCCCATGACGTCGCGCATGGCGGTCAAGGCCTGCCGGAGTCGCTGGGTCTGGCAGTCAGCGAAATGGTTGGCGAGGCCAACTGGTCGTGGGGCATGTACCCGGGCCTGTCGCACGGTGCGATGAACACCATTTCCGAGCACGGCACCCCTGAGCAGCAGGACGCTTATCTGACCAAGCTGGTCTCCGGCGAATGGACCGGCACCATGTGCCTGACCGAACCGCATTGCGGCACCGACCTGGGCATGCTGCGCACCAAGGCCGAACCACAGGCCGACGGTTCCTACAAAGTGTCCGGCACCAAGATCTTCATCTCGGCCGGTGAACACGACATGGCCGACAACATCGTCCACATCGTACTGGCCCGCCTGCCGGACGCACCGGCCGGCACCAAAGGCATCTCGTTGTTCATCGTTCCCAAGTTCATGCCGAACGCTGACGGCACCGTCGGTGCACGCAACGCAGTGACCTGCGGTTCGCTGGAACACAAGATGGGCATCCACGGTAACGCCACCTGTGTAATGAACTTCGACGGCGCCACCGGTTTTCTGATCGGCCCGGCGAACAAAGGCCTGAACTGCATGTTCACCTTTATGAACACCGCTCGTCTGGGCACCGCGCTGCAAGGTCTGGCCCACGCCGAGATCGGTTTCCAGGGCGGCCTGAAATACGCTCGCGATCGCCTGCAAATGCGTTCGCTGACTGGCCCGAAAGCGCCGGACAAAGCCGCAGACCCGATCATCGTCCACCCTGACGTACGCCGCATGCTGTTGACCATGAAGGCGTTCGTCGAAGGCAACCGGGCGATGGTGTACTTCACCGCCAAACAGGTCGACATCGTCAAATACGGCGTCGATGAAGAAGAGAAAAAGAAAGCCGACGCTCTGCTCGCGTTCATGACGCCGATCGCCAAAGCCTTTATGACCGAAGTCGGTTTCGAAGCCGCCAACCACGGCGTGCAGATCTACGGCGGTCACGGTTTCATCGCCGAGTGGGGCATGGAGCAGAACGTTCGCGACAGCCGCATTTCCATGCTGTACGAAGGCACCACCGGTATCCAGGCCCTCGACCTGCTGGGCCGTAAAGTGCTGATGACCCAAGGCGAAGCCCTCAAGGGTTTCACCAAGATCGTCCACAAGTTCTGCCAGAACAACGAAGGCAACGAAGCCGTCAAAGAATTCGTCGCACCATTGGCTGCACTGAACAAGGAGTGGGGCGAGCTGACCATGAAGGTTGGTATGGCCGCCATGAAAGATCGCGAAGAAGTCGGCGCGGCCTCCGTGGATTACCTGATGTACTCCGGTTATGCCTGCCTGGCGTATTTCTGGGCCGACATGGCACGCCTGGCTGCCGAGAAGCTGGCAGAAGGCACTGGCGACGCGGCGTTCTACACCGCCAAGCTGCAAACCGCGCGCTTCTACTTCCAGCGTATCCTGCCGCGTACCCGCACCCACGTGGCCACTATGCTGTCGGGCGCCAACAACCTGATGGACATGAAAGAAGAAGACTTCGCGCTGGGCTACTAAGTCCTGCCGCTGTCCGCTGAAACCGCTGCCCTGTGAGGGGTAGCGGTTTTTTTATTGCCGATTCGCTCAGATAGTCAGGGCTTCTGCCGTTACAGAGACAGCATGTGATCTGGATCACATTGTGAGTGCTTAAACGCGCACATTGCAGGCACAATGCTATCTCTTTGCCATGACGGGTCGGAGTTTTACCCTTGCCGCGTTCTTCCGCTGTACGTTTCAGTCATTTCCTACCCTCACTGCTGCTGTTAATGGCGGGGCTGGCGGCTGCGTACGTCAAAGACCTCAGTGTGTTCTTCACTTCGCTGTTCAACGTGCTGCCGACTCTGGTACTGCTGTTGGGCGGTGCGTATTGCGCGGTTTACCGACGTCAGCGTGAGCTGTTTCTGATGCTCACGGTGTACATCGCCTACTTTTTGCTCGACACCCAGACCGATTACTACCGCGACAACGGCAAGGTCCGTGAAGACGCTGCGGTGGTGTTTCATCTGGTGTGTCTGCTCTTGCCGCTGTTGTTCGGCCTGTTTGCGGCGTGGCAGGAACGCACGCACCTGTTTCAGGATATGGTCGCGCGCTTTGCCGTGCTGCTGGCCTTCGGCAGCGTGGCGCTGGGGCTCGAACAAAGTTATCCCCAGGCGCTGCTGATCTGGCTGTCGGAAATCCGCTGGCCAGCACTGCACGGGGCGTGGATGAGTCTGATCCAGCTGTCCTATCCGGTGTTCATTTCGTCGTTCCTGCTGCTGGCCTGGCAGTACTGGCGCCATCCGCGCCCGCTGCACGCAGCGCAACTGGTCGGCTTGCTCGGCGTGTTCTGGATGCTGCCGAAAACCTTCATCCTGCCGTTTACCCTGAACATCATGTGCAGCCAAGTGATGTTGATGATTGCCGCCGCCGTTGCGCACGAGGCTTATCAAATGGCCTTTCGCGATGAGCTCACCGGTCTGCCGGGCCGTCGTGCGCTCAACGAACGCATGCAGCGCCTGGGGCGCAATTATGTATTGGCGATGAGCGACGTCGACCATTTCAAGAAATTCAACGACACCCACGGCCACGACGTCGGTGACCAGGTCCTGCGTCTGGTTGCCAGCAAGCTGTCGAAAATCAGCGGTGGCGGTAGGGCGTATCGCTATGGCGGTGAGGAATTTGCCCTGGTGTTCGCAGGCAAGACCCTTGAGGAATGCATGCCGCATCTGGAGGTGATCCGCGAGTCGATTGCTTCCTACAGCATTCAATTACGCAACCAGGAAAACCGCCCGCAGGACGACCAGCAAGGCCGCCAGCGCCGCGCAGGATCGGGAGCGTCCGCGGTGTCGGTCACGGTGAGTATCGGCGTCGCCGAGCGGCTCGAGCAGCGCACGCCGGAAGAAGTGCTCAAGTCCGCCGACCAGGCGCTGTACAGCGCCAAGGGTGCCGGGCGTAACTGCGTGATGGCGTTCGGGCAGAACCGCCGTGGCGCGGTGCGCATGGGCACCGCTGCGGGTTGAGTGATGACGGCGCATTCAGCGTCTGCACAATGATTGTCGGGTGGGGTGGCCGGCAGTAGGTTGAATCGATCTGCTGACGGAGAAGCCACCATGCCTGAGTACAAAGCTCCCTTGCGCGACATGCGCTTTTTGATTGACCACGTCTTCGACTTCCACGGCAATTACGCTGCCCTCGGCGCCCATGACGCCAGTCCTGACATGATCAACGCGATCCTCGAGGAGGGCGCGAAGTTCTGTGAGAACGTGCTCGCGCCGCTCAATCGCAGCGGTGACGAAGAAGGCTGCCATTTCGACAACGGTGTGGTGACAACGCCTACAGGCTTCAAGCAAGCCTTCGCAAAATACGTGGAGGGTGGCTGGCACGGCCTGGCCGCAGATCCGACCTACGGCGGCCAGGGCCTGCCGAGTTCGCTGGGGCTGGTGATCAGCGAGATGGTCGGCTCCAGCAACACTTCCTGGGGCATGTACCCGGGCCTGACCCACGGCGCCATGTCGGCGATCCACGCCCACGGCAGCAGCGAACAGAAAAACACTTACCTGAGCAAACTCACCGCCGGGCAATGGACCGGCACCATGTGCCTGACCGAAGCGCATTGCGGCACCGATCTGGGCATCATCAAGACCCGCGCCGTGCCGCAGGCCGACGGTAGCTACGCAATCACCGGCAGCAAGATTTTCATCTCCGCCGGCGAGCACGACATGAGTGACAACATCATTCATCTCGTCCTGGCCAAACTGCCGGACGCGCCGGCCGGGACCAAGGGCATCTCGCTGTTCATCGTGCCGAAGTTTCTGCCCGATGCGGCAGGCGAAGCGGGCGAGCGCAACGGCGTGTCCTGCGGCTCGATCGAACACAAGATGGGCATCAAGGCGTCGGCCACCTGCGTGTTGAATTTCGATGGCGCCAAAGGCTATCTGATCGGCGAGGCGAACAAGGGCCTGAACTGCATGTTCACCATGATGAACCACGCACGCCTCGGCACCGGCATGCAGGGTTTGTGTCTGGGCGAGGCGAGCTTTCAGGGGGCGATCAAGTACGCCAACGACCGCCTGCAGATGCGCTCGCTGACTGGTGCCAAAGCGCCGGACAAAGCCGCCGATCCGATCATCGTCCACCCGGACGTTCGGCGCATGCTGCTGACCATGAAAGCCTTCAACGAAGGCAATCGGGCACTGACTTATTTCACCGCGCAGCTACTCGATAGCGCACATTTGAGCAGCGACGCCGAGGCGCGTCAGGAGGCCGAAGACCTGTTGGCGTTTCTCACGCCGATCTGCAAGGCGTTCATGACCGACACTGGGCTGGAAGTGACTAATCACGGCATGCAGGTGTTTGGTGGCCATGGGTTCATTCGTGAATGGGGCATGGAGCAACTGGTGCGCGACTGCCGCATCGCCCCGATCTACGAAGGCACCAACGGCATTCAGGCGCTGGACCTGCTCGGGCGCAAGGTGCTCGGCAGCCAGGGCAAGTTGCTGCGCAGCTTTACCAAAATCGTCCACAAGTTCTGCGCCGCCAACGCCGGGCATGCGCAGTTGGGTGCGTTCGTTGCGCAGCTCAATGAGTTGAATCAGCAGTGGGGCGATCTGACTTTGAAGGTCGGCATGGCAGCGATGAAGAACCCCGACGAAGTCGGCGCTGCATCCGTCGATTATCTGATGTACAGCGGCTACATCATTCTCGGCTACCTCTGGTTGCGCATGGCCCTGGTGGCGCAGGCGCAACTGGACGCGGGCGCAGGCGAGGCGGACTTCCTGCGCGGCAAACTGGCGACGGCCGAGTTTTACTTCAAGCGCCTGCTGCCACGCACCGCTGCACATCGTGCGGCGATCGAGGCGGGCAGCGATTGTCTGATGAAAATGCCGGCGGAGCTGTTCGCGCTCTAAGGGTTTGCGGCAAAAAAGAGCCCGCTGATTGCGGGCTTCTTTTTGGGGAATATTGCGATGACTAAAAATAACAAATCAGTCATGGCCTGACCCTATGTGTCGCAAAAGTTGTTGAGGTACACTCCGGCTCACAGAAAACATCATTCCACGAATCACCTATTCCAGATCCTGCGAGGTTTGCCATGGCCGACTACAAAGCGCCGCTGCGCGATATGCGCTTCGTCCTCAATGAAGTGTTCGAAGTCGCCAAACTCTGGGCCGAACTGCCGGCGCTGGCCGAGACCGTCGACGTCGAAACCGTTGAAGCGATTCTCGAAGAAGCCGGCAAGGTCACCAGCAAAAGCATCGCCCCGCTGAGCCGCGCCGCTGACGAAGAAGGCTGTCACTGGGCCGACGGTGCCGTGACCACGCCGGCCGGTTTCCCCGAGGCTTATCAGACCTATGCCGAAGGTGGTTGGGTCGGCGTCGGCGGTGATCCGGCCTACGGCGGCATGGGCATGCCCAAGGCCGTATCGGCTCAGGTCGAAGAAATGGTCAACTCCGCCAGCCTGGCGTTCGGTCTGTATCCGATGCTGACCGCCGGCGCTTGCCTGTCGATCAACGCCCACGCCAGCGAAGAGCTGAAAGCGGCGTACCTGCCGAACATGTACGCGGGGATTTGGGCCGGTTCCATGTGCCTGACCGAGCCGCACGCCGGCACCGACCTCGGGATTATTCGCACCAAGGCCGAGCCACAGGCCGACGGTTCCTACAAGGTCAGCGGCACCAAGATCTTCATCACTGGCGGCGAGCACGACCTCACCGAGAACATCATCCACCTGGTGCTGGCCAAGCTGCCGGACGCCCCGGCGGGTCCGAAGGGCATTTCGCTGTTCCTGGTGCCGAAGTTCATGGTCAATGCCGATGGCAGTCTCGGCGCGCGCAACCCGGCCAACTGCGGCTCGATCGAACACAAGATGGGCATCCAGGCGTCCGCGACCTGTGTGATGAACTTCGATGAAGCCGTGGGCTACCTGGTCGGCGAGCCGAACAAAGGCCTCGCCGCGATGTTCACCATGATGAATTACGAACGTCTGGGCGTCGGTATTCAGGGGCTAGCGACCGGCGAGCGTTCGTATCAGAACGCGGTTGAATACGCCCGCGATCGTCTGCAAAGCCGTTCGCCGACCGGCGCGCAGAACAAGGACAAGGTCGCTGATCCGATCATCGTTCACCCTGACGTGCGACGCATGCTGCTGACCATGAAAGCCTCGAACGAAGGCGGTCGTGCGTTCTCCACGTACGTGGCGATGCAACTCGACACCGCCAAGTTCAGCGAAGACCCGGCGACGCGCAAACGTGCGGAAGATCTGGTCGCACTGCTGACGCCGGTGGCCAAGGCGTTTCTTACCGATCTGGGTCTGGAAACCACCGTGCATGGCCAGCAGATCTTCGGCGGCCACGGCTACATCCGCGAGTGGGGCCAGGAGCAACTGGTGCGTGACGTGCGCATCACGCAGATCTACGAAGGCACCAACGGCATCCAGGCGCTGGACCTGGTCGGGCGCAAGATCGTCGGCAGCGGCGGTGCGTTCTATCAATTGTTCGCCGATGAGATCCGCCATTTCACCGCCACCGCGAGCGCCGATCTGGGCGAATTCACCAAGCCGTTGAACGACGCAGTCGATACCCTGGACGAGCTGACTTCATGGCTGCTCGATCGGGCGAAAAATAATCCGAACGAAATCGGCGCGGCCTCTGTCGAATATTTGCAAGCATTCGGTTACACGGCCTACGCCTACATGTGGGCATTGATGGCCAAAGCCGCTCTGGGCAAAGAAGCGCAGGAAGATTTCTACGCGAGCAAGCTGGGCACCGCACGCTTCTACTTCGCCCGTTTGCTGCCGCGTATCCACTCGTTGAGCGCCTCAGTAAAGGCCGGCAGCGAGTCGCTGTTCCTGCTGGATGCCGCTCAATTCTGATGCGATAGCGTCATGTAAGCATTCGCTTACATGACGTGCTGCTGTTCTCCCATAGTCGCCAATTGGATCCACGGCTAATCTACATTTCATGGACGTCGCGCAGGAAGCGCAAAGCAACAACACGGACACGTAGGATTCTGCCAGGGTGGCGGAGTGAAATGGATGTCAGGGAAACAGTCTGCAAAGCCCCGCTTCGGCGGGGTTTTCTTTTGTCTGAAGAAAAGTTTTCAGGCTCGCGGCTCCAGCGCCGGTTTCACTTCGCGCTCCAGCACTTCTTCGAGTAAACCGCGCAGCAGCGTCAATGACGCCTGTTGGCGTTGCACATCGCGACACACAAGGCCGACCTTCAGCGGCACCCGCGGTTCGCTCAGCGGTTTCCACAGCAGATCCTGCTCGTCGTACTGCCGCTGTGATTGCCCCGGCAGCACCGTCGCCAGTCGGGTATGCGGCAGGCTGTCGAGAATCCCCACCATATTGTTCAATTCGGCCTGCACCTGCGGGCGCCGACCGAGGCTGGCCAGCTGCGCCTGCCAGATCTGGCGAATCTGAAATTCCTCACCCAGCAGCAACATCGGCAACTCGGCTGCCTGGCGCATTGAGACTTTCTTGAATTCACGCAACGGATGGTCCGCCGGAATCACCAGCGTCAGTTCATCCTCATAGAGCATGACGCCGTGCAGACCCGGTTGGCGCGGGGGCAGATAGCTGATGCCGATGTCCAGCGAACCGTTGAGCAAACGCCGTTCGATTTCCAGTCCCGTCAGCTCGTAAATCTGCACCACCAGATGCGGTTGCGCCTTGCGCACCCGCTCAAGCATCTGCGGCACGAGGCTGGTGTGCACTGTTTGCAGGACGCCGATCGCCAGCGTACGCAAAGCCTGACCCTTGAAATTGCCCAGCGCCTCGCGCGCCCGTTGCAAACCGTCGAGCAACGGCAACGCATGGTTGTACAAAGTGTGCGCGGCAAGCGTCGGCAGCAGGCGCTTGCTGCTGCGCTCGAACAAGGTCACGTCGAGGTTCTGTTCGAGCTGGCGGATCTGTTGCGACAGCGCCGGTTGCGAGATCGACAGGCGTTCGGCAGCGCGGCCGACATGACCCTCTTCGTAGACCGCGACGAAATAACGCAGTTGTTTGAAATCCATAAGTAATGCTTATCGAAATGGCTGGTAAATCGAAATGGCCCGAAGCCTTCTGGGAGCCTAGTCTAACCGCATTCACAGGGCTTGCAGGGTCAGAAAGCGCGATGATCAGCGTTCGCTTCGACAGGGTTTGCATAGGCAGTTCAAAACACCTCGAAGGAGGTGTTTTTCCATGAATCTGTTCAGTCTGCGGCGCCAGGCGCCGAATCTCGATGACCTCGTTATGGACAACAGCACAACCGAGGCTGACGGTGACCTCGGTGCCGAGCGTCTGATGCCCAGCGTTCAGCGTCCACAGCAAGTGTTCGTCCGCGGACAGGGTTCGTGGCTGTGGGACAGCCATGACCGTGCCTACCTGGATTTTTCCCAGGCAGGCGGGGCCAACAGCCTCGGGCATAGCCCGTCGGTGCTGGTCAAAGCCATCGCCAATCAGGCGCAGGCGCTGATTAATCCCGGTTTCAACTTGCACAATCGCGGCATGCTCAGCCTCGCCGAGCGTCTGTGTGCCAGCACCGGCAGCGATCAGGCCTATCTGCTCAACAGCGGCAGCGAAGCCTGTGAAGCGGCGATCAAACTGGCGCGCAAGTGGGGTCAACTGCATCGTGGCGGTGCTTCGCGAATCATTGTTGCCAGGCAGGGCTGTCACGGCCGGAGTCTGGCGACGATCTCCGCCTCGGACAGCTGCAACCTGGCGAATCGTTTCGCGCCATTGCTGCCGGGGTTCGATCAGGTACCGTTCAACGACTTGCCGGCGCTGCATGCGGCGGTCGATGCGCAGACCGTGGCGATCATGCTCGAACCGATCCAGAGCGATGCCGGCGTGATTCCGGCCAGCGAGCATTACCTCAAAGGTGTCGAACGGCTGTGCCGTGACTTGGGTATTCTGCTGATCCTTGACGAAGTGCAAACCGGCATCGGCCGCTGCGGCAGCTTGCTCGCCGAACAGTGCTACGGCGTGCGCGCCGATATCGTCGTGCTCGGCAAAGGCCTCGGCGGCGGTGTCCCGCTGGCAGCTCTGCTGGCCCGGGGCAAGGCTTGTTGTTTTGACGCGGGTGAGTTGGGCGGCACGCATCACGGCAACGCCTTGATGACGGCGGCGGGCCTGGTCGTACTCGACAGCGTGCAGGACCGCAGCTTTCTCGCCCAGGTCAGAGAAAACGGCCAGCACCTGCGCGAAGGCCTGGCCCGATTGGCACACCGCTACGGACACGGCGACCTGCGCGGCCAAGGCTTGTTCTACGGACTGACCCTGTCAGACGATTGCGCCAATGCCGTGGTCCACGCCGCCCTCCACGAAGGACTGCTGCTCAACGCCCCCCAGGCGGGCTGCCTGCGCTTCACCCCGGCCCTCACCGTAAGCAAAACCAACATCGACGAAATGCTCCTGCGCCTGGGCCGCGCATTCTCCCGAGTGCGCACCGCACAGTTGCAATGCCGCAAAGGGATTGCTGTTTGAGCTGACATTTCCTACCCGATTTCCAGAACCGTCTCGCGGTATAACGCACGCCCCACGCCTGATTGCTTTTGGCATGGGGCGTTTTTTTGGGGAGGGTGGCGATGAAATGGCAGACGCACTGAACCCTGACGAACGGCGCAGGTCGATTAGCTTGTATGGCTCAAGTGAGCCAACCCCCATTCAGGAGCTGCCCCATGGACTTTATTCGCATCATCATCGCTATTCTGTTGCCGCCACTGGGTGTGTTTCTGCAGGTCGGGTTTGGCGGGGCGTTCTGGTTGAACATCCTGCTGACGCTGTGCGGGTACATTCCGGGGATCGTGCATGCGGTGTATATCATCGCCAAGCGCTGAGTCCGGCGGCGACAGAGAGAAAGCTATCGCGAGCAGGCTCACTCCTACAGGGTGTTTGCGAACACAACACATCCCTTGTAGGAGTGAGCCTGCTCGCGATCGAGACGACTCGGTATTTCAGTCAGATAAACCCATCACCCGCCGATAAAACTGCCACTCCTGCTCCAGCGCATGTGCCTGATTAACGGCACGACGGAAACCGTGGCGTTCATCGGCATAGTAGTGGGCTTCGACCGGAATGCCGTTGCGTTCAAGTGCGGCGACCATGTCGCGGGTCTGCTGCGGCACGACCACCGCATCCAGTTCACCCTGAAAGAAAATCACCGGCACGCTGATATTGTCTGCGTGAAGCAATGGCGTGCGGGCGGCATAGCGTTCGGCGTCCCGCTCGGGATCGCCGATCAGCCAGTCGAGATAGTCGCCTTCAAACTTGTGCGTTGCCCGGCCCAATGCAACCGGGTCACTGACGCCGTACAAACTCGCGCCAGCGCGGAAAACTTGTTTGAATGCCAGCGCGCACAACGTGGTGTAGCCACCCGCGCTGCCGCCCCGGATGAATGCGCGCTGCCCGTCGATCAAGCCTTGGTCGGCGAGATACGCGACGACGTTGCACGCATCCTCGACATCCACTTCACCCCATCGCCAATGCAAAGCCTGGCGATATTGCCGGCCATAACCGCTGCTGCCGCGATAGTTGAGATCGGCGACGGCAAAACCGCGCTGCGTCCAGTACTGGATGCGCGGGTCGAGCATCGGATAGCAGGCCGATGTCGGGCCGCCGTGGGTGAACACCACCAGTGGCGGAGTCTTCTCGGCGGCCACGGCCGGGTAAAAGAAACCGTGCGCCTCATCCGAACCGCTTGGATAACGCAGGGTTTGCGGACGGCTGATGTGTTCGGCGGGCAACGGCGCTATGCCGCCGGCCAACACGGTAACTTCGTGCGTCTTTCGATCGATGGCAATGATCGCCGAGGGGCTGATCGGCGAGGCAGCAATGCAGTAGATGTTTTGCTGATCCGCAGCCAGATGACGGAAGCGGCTGTAGTCACCAGTGAAATCTTCATCACCAAGTGTCAGGCGACCGAAACCACCTTCGCTCCAACTGGCGATAAACGAATCGCCTAACGGTAACCAAGTACAGCCGCCCAGTTGCCACGGCGCCGGAGCATGATCGGCCAGTGCAGCCGGCAATGGTTCCAAACCGCCGACAGTTTCCACCCACGGTTGCCAGACGCCTCCGCGATCAGTCAGGCAATACAGGCGACCTTCGGCATCGAAGCGCGGTTGTTGAATCGACTCCTCAATGTCATCGCCAGCCACGCAGCGCGGCGAAGCGAATCTGCCGTCGGGCAAGCGCTGGGCGGTCATCAACCGAGTCGACGTCCAAGGCTGATGCGGCCGGCTCCACTCGATCCATGCGAGGCGTTGGCCGTCCGGGCTCAAGAGAGGCGATGCGTAAAAATCTGCGCCTTCAGCCAATATGTGCCGAACACCGTCAGCCAGATCAACCGCCACCAAACGATGTTGATCGTGCTGTTCCTCAACCGCCAGAATCTGCCCGCCCGCATACTGCAAATCACCAAAGCGGCAATCGCCGGAGGTCAGTGGTTCAGGCGCACCATTGAGGTTTTGCCGATACAGCTGCTGATCCGCCTCGTTGACGAAAACTGCCCCGTCAGGCGTCAGACAAAACGCACCACCGCCATATTCGTACACGCGGCTGCGCACG
Organism: Pseudomonas sp. Z003-0.4C(8344-21); assembly: GCF_900104975.1. NCBI lineage: Bacteria > Pseudomonadati > Pseudomonadota > Gammaproteobacteria > Pseudomonadales > Pseudomonadaceae > Pseudomonas > Pseudomonas sp. Z003-0.4C(8344-21). Next base: position 837,080 of record NZ_LT629756.1, read on the forward strand.
CTGAAGCCATCCGGCGTCAGACATTGCGCCTCGCCATCGCGCCAGTGCCAGATTCGGCACGCCGCATCCTGCGGGCGATATTCATTCCAGAACAGACCGTTGGCGCCGAGCTGCAACTCGGCGAAATCGACGCCGGCGGCGACGGCTTGCGCGGCGCTGAAGGGCTCAGCCCTTGGCGATGAGGCGTGAGTTTCGTTCATTGCGAAAGGCCAGTTGTTCGATGGTCTGCGTGGCGCTCTCGGCTTCTTCGCGGGCCTTGAGGATCACGCCGTGATGGTCGGACTTGCTGCACACCGGGTCGGCGTTGCTCGCATCGCCGGTGAGCATGAACGCCTGGCAGCGGCAGCCGCCGAAGTCCTTTTCCTTCTCGTCGCACGAGCGGCACGGCTCGGGCATCCAGTCGTAACCGCGAAAACGGTTGAAGCCGAACGAGTCGTACCAGATGTGCTGCATGCTGTGATTGCGCACATTGGGGAACTGTACCGGCAACTGACGCGCGCCGTGGCAGGGCAGCGCGGTGCCGTCAGGTGTCACTGTCAAAAAGATACTGCCCCAGCCGTTCATGCAGGCTTTCGGGCGCTCTTCGTAGTAATCCGGGGTGACGAAAATCAGCTTGCACGGATGCCCTTCGGCTTCCAGGTTCGCCCGGTATTCGTTGGTGATGCGTTCGGCGCGCACCAGTTGCTCTTGGGTTGGCAGCAGGCCGACACGATTGAGCTGCGCCCAGCCGTAGAACTGGCAAGTGGCGAGCTCGACGAAGTCGGCTTCCAGCGCAATGCACAGCTCAATGATGCGGTCGATCTTGTCGATGTTGTGCCGATGGGTGACGAAGTTCAGTACCATCGGGTAACCATGGGCCTTCACCGCGCGGGCCATTTCCAGCTTCTGCGCGAAGGCTTTTTTCGAGCCGGCGAGCAGGTTGTTCACTTGCTCGTCGCTGGCCTGGAAACTGATCTGGATGTGATCGAGCCCGGCCTTCTTGAAGTCGCTGATTTTCTGCTCGGTCAGGCCGATGCCGGAGGTGATCAGGTTGGTATAGAAACCCAATTGCCGTGCTTCGTGAATCAGCTCGGCGAGATCCTGACGCACCAGCGGTTCACCACCGGAAAAGCCCAGTTGCGCCGCACCCATCTCCCGCGCTTCGCGAAAGACCTTGATCCACTGTTCGGTCGTCAGCTCTTTGCCCTGCTCGGCGAAATCCAGCGGATTGGAGCAATACGGGCATTGCAGCGGGCAGCGGTAGGTCAGCTCGGCGAGCAGCCACAGCGGCAGGCCGACTTCAGGTTTGACCGGCAGATCAGCCAAGGGTGAGCCAGTGTTGCTCACGGGCAACCTCCATGAATTGCTCGATGTCGTCGCCGAGTTCGGGCACGCCGGGGAACTGCTTGTCGAGTTCGGCGATGATTGCCGCTACATCGCGTTGGCCATCAATCAAACCGCCAATCAGTGCTGCGGTTTCGTTGAGCTTGATCATGCCTTCCGGGTACAGCAGCACGTGGCCTTTTTGTGCCGGCTCGTACTGGAAACGGTAGCCGGGACGCCAGCTCGGGACTTTGCTGCGGTCGAAACTCATAAGCTGATTCCTTTGTGCCAGACCCGTTGATCAGTGACGCTGTGATACGGCGGACGGTTCAGTTCGTAGGCCATGCTCATGGCATCGAGCATGCTCCAAAGAATGTCCAGTTTGAACTGGAGAATTTCCAGCATGCGCTCTTGACCTTCGCGGGTCTTGTAGTGTTCGAGCGTGATCGCCAGACCATGTTCAACATCCCGCCGCGCCTGACCGAGGCGGGTGCGGAAGTATTCGTAACCGGCCGGGTCGATCCACGGGTAATGCTGCGGCCAGCTGTCGAGACGCGACTGGTGGATCTGCGGCGCGAACAGTTCGGTCAGCGAACTGCTGGCGGCCTCCTGCCAACTGGCGCGGCGGGCGAAGTTGACGTATGCGTCGACGGCGAAACGCACGCCGGGCAATACCAGCTCCTGCGAGCGCAGTTGATCCGGGTCGAGGCCGACCGCCTGGCCGAGACGCAGCCAGGCTTCGATGCCGCCGTCTTCACCGGGAGCGCCGTCGTGGTCGAGCAGGCGCTGAATCCACTCGCGGCGGATTTCCCGATCCGGGCAATTGGCGAGGATCGCCGCATCCTTCAGGGGGATGTTCACCTGATAGTAGAAGCGGTTGGCGACCCAGCCCTGAATCTGTTCACGGGTGGCGCGGCCTTCGTACATCGCCACATGGTAGGGGTGGTAGATGTGGTAATAGGCGCCTTTGGCGCGCAGGGCCGCTTCGAATTCGGCGGGGGACAGCGGGGTGTCGGTCATTGCGGTTCTCCGGAAACAACCGTTGGAATTTAGGTGACTGTTCGGGCCTCATCGCCAGCCTGCTGGCTCCCACAGAGATTTGCATGCGCCACAAATCCGATGTGGGAGCCAGCCTGCTGGCGATAGACCGCGCAGCGGTCTCAACGGCTCACAGCACAATGCTCATGCCATCAAACGCCACTTCAACATTGCGCCGCACCAGCTCTGCGCGCTCGGGCGAATCCTCGTCGAGAATCGGGTTGGTGTTGTTGATGTGAATAAGCACCTTGCGTTGCTCGGGAAGCTGTTCCAGCACTTCGAGCATGCCGCCGGGGCCGTTCTGTGCCAGATGGCCCATCTCGCGACCGGTACGGGTGCCGACGCCACGACGCTGCATTTCATCGTCGTCCCACAGCGTACCGTCGACCAGCAGGCAGTCGCTGCCGGCCATGATCTCCAGCAATGGCGCGTCCACTTTGCCCAGGCCCGGCGCGTAGAACAGCTTGCCGCCAGTGTTCAAATCTTCAACGATCAAACCGATGTTGTCGCCCGGATGCGGATCGAAGCGGTGCGGCGAATACGGTGGCGCTGCGCTGCGCAGCGGCAGCGGGGTGAAACGCAGGTTCGGGCACGCGGCGACGGTAAAGCTCTGATCGAGTTCGATGCGGTTCCAGTCCAGCCCGCCATTCCAGTGAGTGAGCATCTTGAACAGCGGGAAACCGGTGCTCAGGTCTTCGTGAACCATGTCCGTGCACCAGACCTGATGCGGGCAGCCTTCGCGCAGGCTGAGCAGGCCGGTGGTGTGGTCGATCTGGCTGTCCATCAGAATGATCGCGCTGATGCCGGTGTCACGCAGGGCTCGACCCGGTTGCATCGGGGCAAAGCTTTGCAACTGCGCGCGGATGTCCGGCGAGGCGTTGCACAACACCCAGTTCACGCCATCATCGGAAATCGCGATGGACGATTGGGTGCGGGCCTTGGCGTTCAGGCTGCCGTCGCGAAAGCCTGCGCAATTGACGCAGTTGCAGTTCCACTGCGGAAAACCGCCACCGGCGGCCGAACCCAGAATCTGGACGAACATGAACGCTCCATCATTTCAATGCGGAAAATAAAAACGCCCCGGCGAACCGAGGCGTTGCACTGCGATTCTGCGTATGCAGGACTCAGCGGCTGGCGAAGTACATGGTGACTTCGAAGCCGATACGCAGGTCGGTGTAAGCAGGTTTGGTCCAGGCCATGAGATGTCTCCTTCTGTGGGTTGGGATAGCGCTATCCATAGGTATAGTCCACGGCAGCGCAGTGATGTTCCAATTAGTTAGGCGGCTATGTTACTCAAAATTTCAACGCGATGACCCGTGAATCTTTGAGAAAGCTCCTTGCAGCCTCGGTAATGATCATTTCACCGCTTGCCAAGGGGCGGCGGGAGCCGGAGCGCTGGCGAGGCAGAGCCAGCCGCCTTCGGCGTCGAGCAGACGCCGCGCGGCGCTGAGGAGTTTCGAACGGTCAAGTGCGGCAATGGTGGCGACTAACCGCTCAAGGTAATCCGACGAATGGCCGGCGAGCCGGGCCTGCCAAAGCAGCTCGGCCGCTTCTTTGAAGCCGAGCTCAGCCGCATCGAATTGATCGGCAAGGCTCTGCCGTTGCTGGCTGAGGCTGGCTTCATTCATCTGCTCAATCAGCGCTGGGAGGCTATTGAGGAACTGCTGGATGTGTTCGAGCAGTTCGTCAGGCTGCACGTTGGGCGACTGCACGCCAAACACCAGCGCGACGCGGCCATGGATTTGACGCAATGCGCTGAACACCGCGTAGCCCAGTTGAAGCTCGACGCGCAGGCGCTGATAGAACGGCGTCTGCAGCAATTGTGCGAGCAAGCGCCAGGCGGCTTCATTGGCCACGTCCTGGCTGGCGCTAGGGCAATAAAGCAGCACCGCGTGTTCGCTGGATGCCGTGTCGATGTGTTGCCAGAGGTGCCGACCGTTTATGGCGCAAGGCGCAGACAGCTGATGATCCGGTTGGCCGGGGATGCGGCTCAGGGCCAGGCCCATGGCAGATTGACTTTGCTGGTTGAACCCCAGCGCGAGGCCGTCCCAGCGTGCCGTTGTCCACAGATGCGCAGCGTCATCCGATGCGCCGACAGGCTCCAGGCAACTTTCTGGCAAGGCCTTGAGCAATTGGCGGATCGGCATTAACGGCGTTTCCGGCTCGCCACGCGGGGAATCGGCTGAGACTGATGTCAGACATTTCAGCGCATGCTCCAGCACGCTGGGCATGGGCTCTTGCAGGCCGGTCAGTTTCAGCAGCCATTGGTTGCCTGTTGCGCTGAACGACACCTCGACCCCGGCCTCGCTGGCATCTTGCCGGATCAGCTGAAAGCTGCGCTGCAGCCGCGCTTGCAGGTCAACGCTGGCGGCGGCGTCGAGCTGCCAACGCAGATAGATCGCGCCTTCATCACCGTTACCCGGCACTGTCTGGCTGAATTGCATCGGCGAGCGTTCGCGGCGGCCGCGCGAGCGGTCCTGAGCGAACGTGCGCAGGCCGCGGTGCGCGCTGGTCTGGCCGCGAATCAGTCCGGCGTTGGTCAGCGGCTCATTGGCGCGCAGGAAAGGGTTGGCGGCTGGCAAGTGCCAGTGCGCGGCGAAGTTATCCACAGCGCCAAGTTCGCGCAGAATGCTTTTCAGTGCTTCAGCGGCACAATCAGGCAGGCCGTTTTGCAACTGTTCACTGTCCAGCCGCGCCAATTGCAACGCACCGCTGATTTGCTGCTGCCGTTGCTGCACGGCTGCATATTCCTCCCGTAACGCCGCCCAGTCCTGTAGCGCGAAGTAGCTCAACCAGTCCAGCACCTGCTGGTGAATCACCTTCAGCGATTCGGCGCCTGCGTTGAAGTGCAGATGCAGCAGCGCCTGCCCGTCGAAGTGATAAAGCGGTGACGCCTTCAATCCCTCAGCGAGATTGTGCTGCTGCAAATGCGCCAGCAACCCACCGGGCTTGGCGCTATTGAGCCAATGGCAGAGAAACGCCAGCGCTTCAGCAGAGGATTGCGGCAATGCGTCGAAGGCAAACAGCAAATTGAGGTGCAGCCCGTCGACCTGTTGATAACTTTTCACCGCCAACGGCACAGGCGCTGACTGGGCAACTTTATCCCCAGCCGGTAGCGCAGCAGCGAACTGTTCGGCCAGCACACGCAACTGTTCCAGGCTTTGCGGCCCGGTCAGGCTCAATGTCATCTGCCCGGTGCGATAAAAACGCTGATGGAAACCTTTCAACGCTTGTTGAAAGACCGGCAGTTCGACTTTCAGGCTGTCGCGATTGCCCGCATGAAAACCCCGCAGCGGGTGCTCTGCCGGTAAACCTTCGTACAGGGCAAACTGCTTTTGCGCTGCCGGATCTTGCGACCAGGCGACATATTCCGCCTGTAGCACCTCACGTTCGCGCAATTGATCGTCCAGATTCAGACGCGGGTGCGCGAGCATGTCTGACAGACGCTCCAACCCACCGCTGAAGGCGCGCACAGGCAGCTCGAAGAAAAAGTCGGTGGTGCGTTCGCGGGTGCTGGCGTTCACTTGGCCGCCGTGGCCCTGCACGTAGGCCATCAGCCCTTCGGTTGCCGGAAACCGCTCGGTCCCGAGAAACAGCAGGTGTTCGAGAAAATGCGCCAGCCCCGGCCACGCCGACGGCACGTCGTGGCTACCGGCCGCCACGCGCAATGCGGCAGCGCTGCGCTTGAGGCCGGGCACATGACGCAGGGTTACGCGCAAGCCGTTGGCCAGGGTTTCAGTGTGGGGGCGGGGGGGAATCGGCGCGGGCATGGGCACTTCCAGAACAGTGAAGTGCCAATGCTAGCGGATTAGCGCTGGTTCAGCGCGGCGTAAAGTTCGGGGCGGCGATCGCTGAGGTAACGATTGGCGGCCCTCGAGTCGTTCATCAACTGACGATCCAGCTCGCCGACGATCAGCGCTTCGTCGAGACCGGCCAAGGCAATGCGGCTGCCGTCCGGTGCGGCAATGCTGCTTTGTCCGCAATACTGAATGTCGCCCTCGTGACCGCAGTAATTGGCGTAAGCCACATAGCATTGGTTTTCGAAGGCGCGTGACCGCACGGTGACATCGGCAACGAAATCGAACGGAATCATGTTGGCTGTCGGCGCCACGATCAACTCGGCGCCAGCCAGCGCCAGACGGCGGGCGTTTTCCGGAAACTCGAGGTCGTAACAGATGAGAAAGCCGAGCTTCCAGCCGTTCAGCTCGACCACCGGCAAATCCGCCTCGCCCGGACTGAACATCGACCGGTCGAGGTCGCCAAACAGATGCGACTTGCGGTAATTGGCCAGGCGCTCGCCTGTCGAGTCGATCAACTGCACGGCGTTGTAGATCTGCCCGTCCGCCGTACGCTCGGGATAACCGTAAACGATCGCCAGTCCCGCAGCCTTGGCAATCCGACCGATCTGTTGCGCCCATTCTCCGTTGTAGACCTCAGCCAGGGTGCTGACCGCTTCGGCACCAATGTTGTAGCCGGTCATGAACATTTCCGGCAGCACCAGCAGGTCCGAACCGTTGGCTTCCATCGCCACCCGGTGCAAGCGGTGCAGGTTGGCGGCGGGCTCCAGTGGTAGCGGTGGGCATTGGTAAAGGGCTACACGCATCGAAGAATCCTCTTACTCGGGCAGGGCGATAGGGCCGATGTCTTTGAACACATCACCCGGGCCCGGGTTCGCTTTATGTGTCGAACCGCCGAAATGCTTCATGATCCCCCACACCGCGTTGAGCGAAGTCTGCACCGCGCCTTCGACCCAGGCCGGCGTCCACGACACGTCGTCACCGGCAATGAAGATCCCGCGCTGTTCGGCCGGCATGTCGTCCTGCATGAAGTGCGCGTACATGCGCTGGTTGTAGCGATAGTGGCCGGGCAGGGCGCCTTTGAAGGCACCAAGAAAATACGGATCGGCTTCCCACGACACGGTGATCGGGTCGCCGATGATACGTGCGGCGATGTCGACTTTCGGGTAGATCTTCTTCAACGCGTTCAACGCCAGCTCAACACGTTTTTCCACCGGGTGCGGGAGCATTTTCAATGCGTCGCTCATCCACGAATACGACAGGCAGATCACCCCAGGCTTGTCGTCGCCGTTATCGAACAGGTAGGTGCCACGGGTCAGGCGATCGGTGAGGGTCATGCTCATCAGGTCGCGACCGGTTTCCGGGTCCTTGTCCTTCCAGAACGGCCGGTCGACCATCACGAAGGTTTTCGACGACTGCATATAGCGCGTGCGGTCCAGCGCCATCCACATCTTCTGCGAAAACAGGGTTTCGTCGCACTCAATCTGGGTGGTCAGCAGCCAGCTCTGGCAAGTGGTCAGCACGGCGGCGTATTCGCGGGTGTCGCCGTTGTTGTCGGTGACCGCGAAACGGCCTTCCGGTGCATGGGCAATTTTCTTCACACCGGAACGCGGCGCGCCACGGTGCAAGGACTTCAGGCTTGTGCCTGCGGGCCAGTGAGCGCAGCGCTCCGGCACATGCCGCCAGATGCCTTGCGGCACTTGTTCGACACCGCCAACCACCAGGTGCTGGTGATCGTCACAATTGGTCATCACTACGCGGAAGATTTCCAGCATCGAGTTGGGGAAATCCGAGTCCCAGCCACCGGTACCGAAACCGACCTGACCGAAGACCTCGCGGTGCTGGAACGACAATTTGGCGAAGGCTTTCGAGGTCGCGACAAAGTCGTAGAAGGTCCGGTCGTCCCACAGCGGCACGAGCTTGTTCCACAGCTCTTTGAGGCGCGGCACATCGCGGTCACGGATGGCTTGCTGGATATCGGAGAACTGCGAACCGGCCTCCAGCGCATCCGCCCAGGCGTCGGCCACTTCCTGAAACAATGGAGGAAGATCCTTCAGGCTTTCTGCGTAATAGGTTTCGCCTTCAAGGTCGATCACGGTGCTGCCGGAGGCGCCGGTCAACGGGTTGGGGAACGGCTTGGTTTCGAGACCGAGCTTGTCGACGTAGTGATAGAACGCCGTGGAAGAGACTGGAAAGCGCATGCCGCCGAGTTCAGCAACAATGGCGTCGGTACCGTTGAAGGCTTGCGAACGCAGACGGCCGCCCAGTTTAGACGCTTCATAAACCACCGGTTTAAGGCCGAGTTTCATCAACTCGTACGCAGCCACCAGACCGGCAATGCCTGCGCCGACAATCGCCACTTCTGCGCCGTGATGGTGTTCAGGAATGGTGCCCAACCCGGCGGGATGTTCGATCCAGTCGTCAAAGGCGAACGGAAAGTCCGGACCGAAAATGGTGACTGGCTTCTTACCGTCTGCAGGATGGCGATTGTTCTTGTTCATGGCTGACCTTGCTGGCGACCCGACGCGGAATGCGCGTCTGAGTATAGGAAAAGATGCCAGCCATTCTAGGGAGCATGGAACACGTTAATAAGACGCAATGTGTCGTCGTTTTGCTAACAAACTGATCAAAATGACGATGATCAGCTACATATAGATGAATGTGGGAGCCAGCCTGATGGCGATGAGGCCGGCAGGCACCGAAATCAAACCGGCTGCCCCCGATCAATCTTGCTGCTCAAAATGATCGAAGTCGTAGTCTTCTCAACCCCGTCGACACTGCCGATCTGGTCCAGCAACTGATCCAGCTGCTCCGGCGAATCGGTCCGCAACCACGCCACATAATCAAACTCCCCACTCACCGCACACAACTGCTGCACCTGCGCCATCGCACTCAAGCGACGCAACACCTCCTTGCCGGACCGCGGCTGCACCTTGATCCCGACATACGCCTGCAACCCGCCATCAACCACACGCTGACCAAGGCGCACGCCATAACCGGTGATGACTTTGGCTTTTTCCAGACGTGCCAATCGTGAAGTCACCGTGGTACGCGCGATGCCTAGCTGCCGAGCGAGCATGGCCACGCTTTCGCGGGCGTTGATTTGCAGAGCCGCGATCAGCTGGCGGTCGATTTCGTCGAGGGTGGGGCGGGGGGCGGGCAAGGGGGAAGCTCCAGCGCGGCGGATGGGTGGGTTGCGCATGTTACAAGAGGTGAGACCTCTTGAACGCATTCTGAGAAGGGCAAAATCAGCAGTGCTGATCTACAGAAAGCCCCGATGTGGAAGCATTGGGGCTTTTTGTTTTGTTTGGTTGGGACTAATCGAAACCCCAAAAATCATCTTGATGCCAATGCGCCGGAAATCCCATCGCTCGCTGATCCACCTCTGGGAATTCGCGCATTAGCTCGTGTAATCGGCTGTCCCACCGAGAGTGCGGACTTACCCTGCGCGTGAGATGGCTGAGAATGCAAAGCACCGGGTAGATCCTTGGATGATGACTTTCCTGAACCAATGCGAGAGGCCAGGGAAACGAGGGCCTTTTGGGCAATTCAGGACGTATACCGAGTTCCCGATTCCACAGCCGTGCATGATGGGCGCACAGATTCCGGATGGTCGTCAGCGTATGCATCCAGGACAGTAGCAACGGCGCAGGTAGTCCTAAATGCCTGGCGATAGCTTTTTGTCTGCATCTTTAGCCAGCCCTTTGAAGAGATGGGATAAGTCGCCCAAGGTCAGCTCTTCAAGCATCGCCCATCCCGGCATGAGGGACGGGCTGTCGTAGTTGACTGGATAATGACGTGCGTAGCTTTCTCTGGCGCGTTGGCGCTTCAGTTGATGCTTACGTGGATCACTGGTTTGTAAACGGTCGATCCGCTCACATTCCCTTTCATAATCGCGTTTCGCCTTATCCTGTTTGACGCCAATTGTCTCGAGCAGGCGTTTGTGATCGTAGGAGTGCTGGAAGAGTCAAGCATTTAAATACCAATGCCCACCGTGCAAAGGTCCCATGTGATCGCTGATCCGCGACCGGACGGCGACTTCCACTCGCTCGATTGCATCTATGACAAGCAAGCGCAACCGGCGGTCGAACTCATAAAGTCTGGTTAAATCCTTGAAGCCGACGCCGTTGCGAAACGGATGATCGTGATCCTCCTTTTGCTGGAAAGTGCGCATATAGGGAGTCAGGCGAAAGTAGCTTACGGCCTCCAGAAAGCGATGAGCCCTGGCCTCGTTCTGAATTCGCAGTCCGCGCTGCTTGAGCAGTGCGATTTGAGCGGGAACATCAATGACCGGTTTGTCAAAAAATCTCATGCCCGAAACCTCCGGGCAAAAAAAACCCGCTCAATTTGTGCTTGGCTGCTATTGCAGTCATAGGCATGGCGGGTGTGTTGCGAGCAAGACTAGGTACACGCGCTTTGCTTTGCAAGTTTTTTGCTGCTCCGGCAGTCGGTGGAGACGGTAGGGCATCCATGCGTGATCTCGCTACCTGATTGCCTGAGCTCTCAGACTGTGCAGATTTTCAACGGGCTTCCAAGCCCGACCGCTGCCTGGCAGCGACCTGTCCAGAATATTCCAGCCAAGGAAACCCGAACAGGTTTCAAAGAGCTCAAAATCGCAGCTTCGGAACTTGCCTACAGTCTTGGGGAAGTCTTCTGAGCATGCGTTTGCGAGGTAGCAGCCTGATCACCCGCCCACAAAAAAGCCGCGCATATAGCGCGGCTTTCAATTTGGTGGGCCCACACGGACTTGAACCATTATGTGGTGCGTGAATTGTTCGTCCGGATACTGTCCGTCCGGTCTTGATCGTGTCAATCGTCAGTAGACACTGGGGGAAGCAGGCGTTCATTGATTGCCGTGTCATATTTCTATAAATACAACCCGAGTGTTGTATTTATACGACTCCCTATCATTCCATCCTTTAGAGATGGGCTGAGCGCACTTAGGGAGAGATTGAGCCTGTGCGGTTGGCTACCCCTGCAGCGTACTGAGCCGATCCTAGCCCCTATTGGGATGGTTGTTTTGACTACGCCCACCAGGCTTCATGCGGAGCGCTTTTGGATCAGATTCAGCAGCAATTGGCCATCGGGCATGGGAGACATCGTGCGCAAGAAGACGACATTTTTCTGTACCGCTTTCTTGATCTCCGCAGCCGAAATCGGCTTATCCAAGATGGTGAAATCCATCAGTCGCTGAAAATGGCACTCTTCGAGATAGCCGTGATGCTCACGTTTTTCAGTTTCGCCAGTACCTTGGCCGAAGGCGACGATCCCCTTGCCATTTTCGTACAAGAAGACCACGTCACCTTTCTTTATACGGTCAATGTTGTACTTCCAAGGGGCATAAAAAGCTGCTGCGCTACCCTCGCTCAGCATACGGTCATGGTCTTCCAATGAGTGACGCTTGTTCGTATTCAGAAGGTGGAAGCTCGACGGTTCGAGTAACTCGATGTCTACTGCCGCCTGCTCTTTGTCATCAAGCTTCAGAGCAGCCTTGGCAGCTTCAACCCCCTTCTCTAGCAGTTTCAGCATTGTCTCCTGGCGACTCAGATCGAGCTGATCAGCCAGACCTTCGATAAATGAGTAGAGCTCCTTGGGCATGCGGATAGATGCGGACGCCAGGTCACTCTTCGTCTTTGCGGCGTTTTCGATGAGCGAAATAATGTCGTTCATGGGATGGATCTCCTGTCAGATGCTAAGAAGCATCCCACGGCAATAAAATAAAAGCAAATATTGCTTTTTTGTAAAAGCACCAAAAAGAATCTCAAAAAATGTAACCCAGTGCTCAGCGTTCATGCACGCTTAAACACGCTTACCAGTGAGCCTTCCATCGGACAAGTGATCCTGGGGGGGGCCAAACGGCAGCCAACCGCTTTCTATAGGTGTACATTCATACAGTAATTCGTATGCTATGCCCTGCGGGGGACGCTAGGCATAACGCTGAAAAGGTGCTTACATCAATGCTTAATGTCATGTCGCCACCAGCAAGGATGAGGATTTAACTTGGCCACTCTTACGGATAAAGAAATCGAAGCCCTGAAAATCGAGAATTTCATTTTTCACGTGGTGCATCATCGAGCCGATGATCCGATCCTTTTTGACGACACCCCCTTAAGCACCTTCGAGCCGTTCTTCATTGACCGCATCAAAGAAACCCTCAAGGGCAATAAATTCTCTTTCGCTGAAATATCTCAAGTAAAGGCCAAATTGAATAGTTGGGAAAAGGGCGAGTCGAATTTTGTCGATATCTCCAAGAGCTTGGCGCGGCAATTTCATCGCCTTGGTGATAAGCGGATGAAGTCAGGCGTGTTGATTGTAATTGGTTTAATTACAGGGGCTAAAAAGTTTTATTCCTTAATCAAGTACGACTCTGAAAAAGTCGTGACATTTGAAACTAAGGGCGCCCAGGCAATACTTCAGGCAGTTACTAACAACTTTACTGAATCACCAAAAGCGTTGCAGAAATCAGCTCTTATTGATTTGGATTCCAAAGACTCAGAAGTAGTGATCATTGATAAAATGAGCCGCTCAGGAATCAGTGATTTCTTCAAAGAATTCCTGGGAGTAGAGCGCCTCCGGAACTCAAAGGAAATGACGGTAGATTTGGTTAAGGCAATCAAAAAAACTGTAAGGACACACCTGGGTGATCTGCCGCCTGCTATCACATCGAAGGTCGCTGAGAAAGTCGTTGAGATTGCGAAAAAGCGTAAAGACTTTGAAGTCGACGAATTCTTCACAGATTTTTTTGGCATCAATGGCCAAGATGAAATCAGGGCGACCTTTGACAAAGAATTGGAAAGCCTAAATTTGACTGGTGAGGTGTTCTCCTATGATGAGGAAGAGCTACCTACCAATGAGGCAAAGAAATACGTAACAAGTGAAGGCATAACCATCAATATGCCTGCGCGGGCAAAGGGAAGCTTAACTATTGAAAATGGAAAGGATGAAACTGTTATTACTATTCGTACAAGTCGCTTGCGTGAATCATGAAACAGCTAGCGCTGGAACTTCGCAGCTTCTTTGAGCGACTTACGGCGTCAGGTGGTTCTGCGCAGGTTGAAACTACTCATATTTTTCGAATTGATGAAGTAAGCGTTACATCTTCAGGGTTTGTTCGAGAATTGAAAGATCTTGCCCAGCGTGTTTGTTCTGTGGGCATCGGAAAGATGGAGCTTTTTGGAGAAGTTTCCGACAGCATCGAGATCAAAGATTTCGATTTGGAGGATGTGGAAAATGACAGACTGACAGTCATCTTGGAGAAGCCAACGGATGATGGCTGGTGTTATTTCCTAACTTTAAAAGGTTTCGAAAACTGGTTGAGGACAAACCAATTTTCAGCACAGAACTCACAGAAAAAAATGTGCGTGTGGGTTGCAGGTGAAACCTTTGAATTTTCCACTCATCAGTTCCTAGTGAAAAAAATGGGTGGAGATAAAAATTTACCGACCGCCACCCAATATCCTGAAAAACCTTGGAAAATGGTACGGGATCTTACCCACTCCCTTACCCCTCCGTCGCTTGAGCCATGGCTGCTGACTGCTGAGCCAATTGCTGAAAGCGAACCTTTTACAGCCTGGAAACGCGTGGCGGTGGAAAAGCTTTCCTTTTGCTTGCCAGCCGAGATTCGCAAGGAAGATGATGAGACTCATGTAATATTTCGAGGCGGGCGCTCACTCCCCATAGCTATAGACCAGCCTATTAACTGGGCTGATATCAATTTTGAGACGCTTCACGACACCTGCCAGTGGATCTACTCCACCCCTAGGGAGTGTGAAACGAAATTCCAACTTTTCAACAACCACATTGCTATCAACTGGAACAGTGGGACGACGTGGCCCTCTGGCTCAACGCCACTCTTAAAAAATAGCCTCTCGGGGGCCAAGGAAGCGTTCGCCTTTCATCTCCAGGATCAAAGCAAGGAGGCTGTCAAAAGCTTAGGGGATCTGCGCAAGGGTTTGCAGGACGAGGTTAATAAGACACAAACTGCGACAAGGGATTTAATATCAGCTCTCTGGCGTGATTTCGCGGTGGCGGGTGTTGTTTTAGCTCTCAAGGCTCCGATAGCGACTGCAGGCGTGGCCGATACAGCTACCACGATTCTGTATCTCGGTGTCTCTGCACTTCTCATATTGAGCATAGTTATCAACACTCTATCAACCTTGCGTTTTAACAGTCTAGCTGACAGCAGTAGAGAAGGGTGGCGGAAGAAGATCTACAACTTTATGTCTGCCGACGACTGGAAGCGCTTGGTTGAAAAACCTATATCGTCCGGACGCACCGTTTACTGGCTTGCTTGGACTGTGTGCTTCTGTCTATACGCAGCCATTGTCCACTACTTCCTATCGCTTGCGGCACCTAGCTTCGTGGCGAACCACGTCGATTATTATTTTTTCTGCGCGTGGAGTTACATCACAGTCTTTCCTTTATGAAAATATAAATAAAACTGCGGCTGAATCTTTATGGTGCAGTGTTACTACACAGATATTTAGAAACTATTCCAGGAACCATCAAGGGGTTGCCTCAACATCAGAAGATAGCCTGGCTGAAGTTGGGGGCTATAGTCATTATTGGTCGCATTCCGTTGCTCAGCGTAATGTACCCAAATAGGGCCATTAAGCCCAAAAACGATGGTTAATGTCCCGTATTGGGAACATTAACGTTGCGAGTCATAGCCACGTACACCATCGCACCGCCCTAGGACGGCAATTGATTCTCTGATTCGCGGGCCTCATGGCGAGCCCAGCGCAAGGTAGCTATCGACATGAATTGCCTAATAGCCAACGCACCACGTTCATTTCTGGCTTTCGACCCAGGCACGGTCAGCGCTGCCTCTACCTTGGCACGACTTGCTTCGTACATTGCAAATGCGTTGAACTCAAAATCAAGCAGTACCAAGAGCACAGTATCAAAGGGTTGTCGTAGATCAATTGCACCCATACGGCCCGTAATCTTTTGCGGGTTCAGGATACAGCGCCCCTTGATCTGGATTCTCGCGACGCCAACTTCCAGCGTCTCTGTAGCGTCGTAACCTGCCTGCCTTGCAGGATGTAGTAACAGGCCGAGTCTAGTGGCAGCTTCGTACTCTGCGATCTCGCCTGTCACGCCCAGCGGCTTGCCGGTCAGGCGATAGAATCTACGCGCGAGCACCTTGGCCTCTTTCAAGATCTCTAGGATTTCATCCTGGATCAATGCAGCCTGCTGAGGTTCGTTGCCATGACTGAGTTCAGTCATCTGCAAACGCCTCGAGCGCAGTGAGCAGCTTGGCAAGCTCAGTCAGGTTGGCTGCAGTCACGATGTCATATTCTCCTCGACTACTCAGCCGATACACCTCTCGAGCCTTTTTGACACGTTCCAGCAGAGGGACGACTATGCCTGACGCCCTTTCCAGAAACTCGTTGATGTCAGCCCGTGTCTGAGGAATTTTGTAGCCTTTGGCCGCGCTTGTGATAATCACGTCCGAATCGCGAAGCTTGGCGATGTCGCTGGAGCGGATCCTCTGGTCGTTGATATCTCCGAAGCCGCTATCTTTTAGGTGGCCGACTATTTCTGCGGTTGGCACGTAGTCTTTGGTGACGAATTCGCTTTGGAATCTCAGGAACCGCAAGATGCTCAGCTGCAGGCGCTCATCCTCATTAGGGTGCTCACCAGCCCTTTCGCTAAAAAGGTCAGCCTGGCGGAGAGCTTCTTGGTGTACCTGGTAGTCTGCATACCCAGATTCATCCGCCGGCGGCGGCAGAAGAGACTGGTACTTGGATGGCCACTCAAGCATTCCAAGGGTCAGGCTTCGTAGAATCTTTTTGTAGGCAAGAACTGCTTCTTCCGATGCTTTCTCTTCGTAGATCTGAGCGACTGAGCCAGCAAAAAAATCTGCAACCTGAACCAAGACGTTGTCCTTACTGGCCATCGTCTGGAAGGCATCTTTATCGCCAAATAGGTCATCGACGAACCGTTCTGAAACGTAGCTTTTGAGGCTCTCCTGAAATTCCTGGCCACCATGCTCGTCTACGATCATCTGGAGGTTTGGGTATGCGCGGAACAAACGTTCATAGAGCAACCCATTCACATATTTTATGAATGAGGTCTTGAAACGAAGGCCACCGTCTTTGCGAATTTGGGACTTATCAACGACGGTGAAATAGAGCCTGAATGGCAGATCGGCTAGCTCGTTTAGGATCCGGGCACGGCGATCTGAATCCTTGGGCTTAAGATTGCTGGATTTGATCTCGCCCGTTTGAAAATGCCGCTCGCGGAGTGCTTCAGCTTGGGCATAAGCAGCCTCCAGGTCTTTCTCTGCCACTAGAATGGAGCAGACGATGAAGAAGCTCGAGCTTCCACCCTTTGACGTATCTAGGTCGGAATTCCCGGACTCATCCACGAAGGCATATGTTCTGTCCATGAGCTTGCTCCATCAACAACGTACTGAGCGCGGCGGGTCGCCCAATGACAAGGTGGCGAACTTAGTTCGTCGCAGTGGTAGTGCCTGGAGCGGGGCCTTCGCTGAACGTGTAGTTGATGACCACGTCATTTCGGATCAAGACGTCGAGGGTCTTCTGAGTGCCCGTAGTCGTCACCTTCATGGTGACCACGTAGCTTTGGGCATGCGCTGAGCCATTGGTGTAGGTGTAGATCCACTTCTCGTCAGTCTCGCTGACTGCGCTCTTAGCGTAGGGCTCACCAAACAGCGACTTCAACTCAGTAGTCGTCGTTTTACCTTTGGTGATGCTCGCTACACTGGCCGACGGAAAGTCTCGCCCTGCGGTGTAGTGGGACGTAGCACAACCGCCAAGTGCGACACAGATCCCTATTACTGCGATGAGCTTTTTCATATCCATCCTTGATCGTAGAAAGCTCCAAATCTAGCTGGCATCGAGGCTAAAAGCCATCACCAAGGTGATCAGCTACTTTCGTGCATTCGCAGATAATGCCTTGCACATGTAGCAAGCCGAGCCAGGGCAAAGCCCCCTGAACTGCTCCGTCTGAGAAATAAGAGGTGGCGCAGAGCCTCGTTGATTTACTGCATAGCCCTGCTGCTTAAAAAAGCCTGAAGCAGTTGTTGTCAGCAAATGAAATCGAGCGATTCCCTGCTCGGCGGCTTTCGCTTCAATGACCCGAAGCACCGCGACACCGACCCCCTTCGATCTGAATGTCGACACTACGACCAGAGAACGCAACAACCCGTCCGTACCATGCGTTTCGAATCCTCCCCATGCGACCGTCTCACTGTCCAGTGTGAACTCAAAAAAGGTTCGGCCTGGAAGATCAATATCGTCTGCTGGAAGGTCAGCCAATTTCAGCGCATCACGAAAGCGCTGGGACTGCCCTCCGGCTATTTCCGTTGCCTGGATCATCATATCCCCCTCCATCCTCTCATCTCCGTTATGCCGACACGCATGGAGCGTTAGGGCACATGCCTAAATAGCAGGCATTATATTCGCTTTACCGAATATTCGCCAAAGCGTATATTCGATTTTCCATATGCGTCGAGTTCCACCATGAGCCCTGCTATCAAAGTGCTTTTCGTGTGCGTTGCCAACTCAGCCCGCTCCCTGCTTGCAGAGGCTTTGCTGCGGCACACCGACCCGCGCTTCGAGGCCTTCAGCGCAGGATCTGAACCGTCTGAGGTTGATCCGCGCACCACTCAGGCATTGGAGGCAGTTGGAGTCGATGCAACGGGCCTGCGCAGCAAGTCCCTCAGCGAGTTTCAAGCTGATCGATTCGATTACGTAATCACTCTTTGTGATAAATCCGCAAGCGAGTGCCTACCAATGCCCAATGCAGGTGAAGTCATTGCCTGGGATTTTCCTGACCCAGTAACTAGCGATGATCCTGGCGCATTTCGCCACACGCTCCACGACATCCACGAGCGCATCAAGCTCTTCGTTTTGGTCAAGACGAAACACCTGGAGGATCTATGACAGAACCCATGAACCCCACCACCTTATTCAAGTGCCTGGCGGATGACACCCGAGCAAAAATTTCGCTGCTTGTCGTGAGTGAAGGTGAGCTGTGTGTATGCGAGCTGACGGCAGCACTTGACCTGAGTCAGCCGAAGATTTCTCGTCATTTGGCGCTGCTGCGCTCCGCCGGTTTGCTGTTGGATCGTCGCCAAGGCCAATGGGTGTATTACCGACTGAATCCTGATTTGCCCGAGTGGGTGACGGCAGTTTTGAAGGAAGTGGTAGACGCCAATCAGCAATGGCTGGAAACCGAGGCTAAGCGCCTCTGCGGCATGAACGACCGTCCGATCAACCAAGCCGTGTGTAGCTGATTCACGCCCAACCGGATTAATGAAATGCTGATTGCCGTATTGATCTTTATTGCCACCATCGTCCTTGTCATCTGGCAACCCAAGGGGCTTGGGGTTGGCTGGAGTGCGATGTTCGGTGCCATCGTGGCGTTGCTGGCAGGTGTCGTTACGCTCGCAGACATACCGGAGGTATGGCGCATAGTCTGGAACGCTACCGGAACGTTCATCGCGGTCATTATCATTAGTCTGTTGCTTGATGAGGCAGGCTTTTTCAAATGGGCTGCGCTGCATGTAGCTCGGTGGGGAGGCGGGAGCACCCGCAAACTGTTCGCATTTATCGTCCTTCTAGGCGCAGCGGTGTCGGCCCTGTTCGCCAATGACGGAGCAGCATTAATCCTTACGCCCATTGTGATCGCGATGTTGCTGGCGTTGCGTTTTTCTCCTGCGTCTACTTTGGCATTCGTCATGGCAGCCGGTTTTATCGCCGACACGGCGAGCTTACCGCTGGTGGTTTCCAACCTGGTCAACATCGTTTCTGCCGACTACTTCGATATAGGCTTCAACGAATATGCATCGATCATGGTGCCGGTAAACATCGTCAGCGTGGCGGCAACGTTAGCCATGCTGCTGTGGTTTTTCCGCAAGGATTTACCAAAGACCTATGACCTCAACCAACTGGACAATCCGGACGAGGCAATCCACGACCGGGCCACTTTTGTAGCCGGCTGGTGGGTGTTGGCACTACTCCTGATCGGCTTCTTTGTCATTGAGCCATTGGGGGTGCCGATCAGCGCCATTGCAGCGGTCTGTGCATTCATTCTTTACGTCATCGCGGCTCGTGGTCACGCCATCAACACAAGCAAGGTGCTCAAAGAGGCGCCATGGCAGGTAGTGATCTTTTCTTTGGGTATGTACCTGGTTGTTTATGGCCTGAAGAACGCCGGCCTGACCGACCACATTGCGCAGATCCTGAACGTGTTCGCCGGTTATGGCGTTTGGGGCGCGTCCCTTGGTACAGGGCTGCTAACAGCGTTGCTGTCTTCGATCATGAACAACATGCCCACTGTTCTGGTAGGCGCCTTATCCATTCATGCCGCTGAAGTCGATGGTGTAGTCCAGCAAGCGATGGTTTACGCCAACATCATCGGCTGCGATTTGGGCCCGAAGATCACCCCAATTGGGAGCTTGGCAACTCTGTTGTGGCTGCACGTGCTCGCCCGGAAAAACATAACGATCAGCTGGGGTTACTACTTCAAGACTGGGATCGTGCTGACCGTACCCATCCTCGTCGCCACATTGTCCGCCCTGGCACTGCGCCTCAGTTTCTGAATCAAGGAATCGTCTGATGAAAGTCTTGTTCATGTGCACCCACAACAGCTGCCGCAGCATTCTGTCCGAGGCGCTTTTCAACCACTTGGCGCCCGAGGGTGTAGAAGCAGTCAGCTCAGGAAGCTTTCCCAGTGGCCGGGTAAATCAACGGGCATTGCAAACGCTGGAGGCGGCGGATATCTCCACGGCGGGCTTGAGCAGCAAGGCTTCGGATGCTTTTGAAGGCTCGCCTCCCGACATCGTGATCACTGTCTGTGACCGGGCTGCGGGTGAGGCATGCCCAATCTTCTTTGGGCCAGCTTTGAAGGCGCATTGGGGTCTGGCCGACCCGTCTGACGCTAGCGGTTCGGAAGCCGAGATCACCGCAGCTTTTGAAACCACACTCGCCAAAATTCACGAGCGCGTGAGCGCATTTCTTGCGCTGCCACTGAAGACCATCAGCGCTGAACAGTTGAAAGCTGAACTGAACCGCATCGGTTCGCTTTAAAGATCAACCGAGGCGGCACCCAACCAGTCGCCGTCGTAGGAGTTTATATGCAAGACACATTGCCGAACGTACACGCCGACCTGATCGACATTCCGTCGCTGGAGCAACTGTCGCCTCGCACGCCTTCGCTCCATAAACCTCGCATTCTTCTGCTGTATGGATCAACGCGAGAGCGCTCATTCAGCCGGTTAGTCACGCAAGAGGCGGCACGCCTGCTGAATGAGTTTGGCGCTGAAACCAAGATCTTTGACCCATCGGGTCTGCCGCTTCCGGATGACGCTGCCGATACACATCCCAAGGTCGCTGAGCTGCGCGAGCTGATGCAATGGTCTGAGGGGCAGGTGTGGTGCTCCCCTGAGCGTCACGGCTCCCTGAGTGCAGTATTCAAAGCCCAAATTGACTGGGTTCCGCTGGCGATAGGTGCTGTACGACCTACGCAAGGAAAGACCCTTGCAGTGATGCAGGTCTGCGGTGGCTCGCAATCTTTCAACGTGGTTAACCAGCTGCGCGTACTGGGTCGATGGATGCGTATGTTCACCATCCCAAACCAATCTTCGGTGGCAAAGGCGTTCACCGAGTTCGACGAGGCAGGTCGTATGAAACCCTCCTCGTACTACGACCGACTGGTGGACGTGATGGAGGAGTTGATGAAGTTCACGCTGCTGTTGCGGGATCGCCAGGATTATTTGGTTGACCGGTACTCCGAGCGTAAGGAGTCCGCCGAAGAGCTTTCCAAGCGCGTCAACCAGCGCTCCATCTAACGTCAGCACGAGGAAGCGATATGAGCCAGATCACGATCTACCACAACCCCGAATGCGGCACCTCTCGCAACACCTTGGAGTTGATCCGTAACAGCGGGGAAGAACCGATGGTTATCGAGTACCTGAAGAACCCGCCTGATCGCACCACACTTGTCAGACTCATTGAGGATATGGGTATCGGGGTGCGGGCTCTTTTGCGTATCAAAGGCACTCCTTACGAAGAGCTGGGATTGGGCGATGCATCGCTGACGAACGAACAGCTCATCGATGCCATGATGGCTCACCCTATCCTGATCAATCGCCCCATCGTCGTGACGCCTTTGGGGACGCGTTTGTGTCGTCCGTCAGAAGCTGTGCTCGATTTGTTACCGCAAGAGCAGCGTGGGAGTTTCGTCAAAGAGGACGGCCAAGTGGTCATTGATGAGCACGGTCGCAGAGTCTGATACGACGACAGTGAGGTGCCGCGATTGAGCCTGGAGGATGCTGGTGAGTCAGAATTCGAAACTTGATGTTGTGGTCATTGGCGGTGGTCAATCCGCGCTGACAGTCGCCTATTTTTTGAAGCGGTCAGGCTTGTCTTATGTGCTGCTCGATGCGGAGTCGGCACCAGGAGGAGCCTGGCGGCATGGCTGGGACTCGCTGCGACTCTTCTCTCCATCGGCATGGAGCTCGATTGCGGGCTGGCCGATGCCTGCCGTATCAGAAGAAACGCCTCACCGTGATGATGTTATCGACTATCTGACTCTGTACGAGCGTCGATATGACTTCCCCATCATCCGATCCACCAGGGTGACCCGTGTCGAAAAAATCGAAGAAGGATTACGGGTTGTCTCCGGGGATAGAAACTGGGATGCCAAGGCGGTTATCAGTGCAACAGGCACCTGGAGCCGCCCATTTACCCCGAGCTATGCCGGACAGGAGTTGTTCGTAGGGCAGCAGCTTCATTCCGCTCATTACGTTGGGCCGAATGAGTTTGAGGGGAAAACCGTCCTTGTCGTGGGTGGTGGCAACTCGGGAGCCCAGATTTACGCCGAGGTTTCTAAAGTGGCTCAGGCAACCTGGGTAACTCAAGAGGCCCCAAAGTTTCTACCTGATGAGGTTGATGGGCGCGTCCTGTTCGAACGAGCTACTGCTCGATTTAAGGCGCAACAGGAAGGTGTGGAGCCTGAACAACCCGCTGGGGGGCTGGGCGACATCGTAATGGTGCCATCGGTGAAGGACGCTCGTGAACGCTGTGTATTGAGCGCAGTACGGCCATTCACGCACTTCACTTCAACAGGCGTTGTTTGGTCATCAGGAGACGAAACAGCGGTGGATGTCGTCATTTGGTGCACTGGGTTTTCTCCAGCGCTCGACCACCTAAACAACCTGGGCATTGTAGGCCAGGATGGCAAAGTGGCTGTGGACGAAAACCGGAGTGTTGCTTCACCCAATCTGTGGCTGGTGGGTTACGGCGATTGGACGGGGCTCGCCTCCGCGACATTGATCGGAGTAACCCGCACCGCTCGAGATGTAGTCAAGCAAGTGCAAACGTATCTCACAGGCGGGGTCTGATAGCGCGCCCTGAAAAGTCGAGTGAGCCTACTTTGATGCGACTTCAAGCTCGGGGAAGAGAATAGGTTCCAGTGGAGGGGTTGCCTGGCACAGCCCGAGCCGCCAATAGCCGACGTCGTGCCATTTCCCAAGCTTGAAGCCTACCTCTGGATACGTCCCTATGTGAGTAAATCCTAGCGACTCGTGCAGGCCCACGCTGCCTTCATTGGGCTGCGCAATTCCGGCGTAAGCTGCGCGAAACCTCTGCTTTTCGAGAATCGGAAGCAAGGTTTCATAGAGTTCACGGCCAACGCCCTGCCGGCGAGCCGACTCGGCTATATACACCGTCACGTCCACAGCCCATCGGTAGGCCGGACGAGCGCGATGCTGGCTTGCGTAGGCATAGCCCTTGATCTCCCCACCTTCTTCGGCCACCAAGTAGGGATATGTCAAAAGCGTTGTCGCTATTCGCTGAGCGATTTCCTCAGCGCTTGGCGGAATCTCTTCGAACGAGATGGCCGTTGTCGAAACTATGGGAGCATAAATGCGCTGGATGGCCTCTGCATCTGCTACCGCTGCCGTGCGGATCTTCAAAGCCATACCGGTCATCCATGATCCAAAGCGGTAACAGTACCTTTTTCGGAGCAAATTTTCGATTTTCCCGCGCTCTCTTGTAGTGGAATTGGGGCATGCAATTATTTCGATAGGTAGTTATCCCAAAAAAACGCCGTGTCGGGTTTTTCACCCTAGTGGCCAACCCATCATTCAATGGTTCGCCACTAGGGTGATGACACCTTTGGTCGAAGGGAAGCTCAAGCAGCCATTGACTCGCATGCTTGTGCGCAAGCTAAGCACGCTTTAGAGCATTGCTGGCAATGCTCTGCTTCATGAGTACCGCACTCCTGACCACATGCCTTGCAAATTTTTGCGCAGAGCACACAAATTTCATTTGCAAAGGGGCTTCCCCGTGCCATCAGGGTCGCTGCGAGCCTACAGATATCTGCACAATCCCTATCGAGCTTTATGCAAGCCGCCATCATTTTCACATCCTGCTCTTCTAGACACGCGGACGCGCAACTCTCACATGCCATAGCACAACGCAGGCATTCCGCAATGCAATCTTCATAGCTACTGTTCATAACCAGTTCTCCGAGGTCGACGGTCGATTCACTTGATGTACCTTTCTCGAAGGTACAATTCGTCCGACCCAAGCGGGTAGGCAGGGTTTCGAGAAAAAAATTACAGTTTTGTAAGGTAGGCAAGCTTTCACATCTCAGCTCGCCTCATCGAGCGGTCGCCCTCAGGCATAGGTCTGGAAATTCGGCTCTCCATGCAGGCGGCAATGCGCGGAGCGAGTGGCTGGAGTAGATGGCCTGCAATCCAAATCACCTATGGCACTCCCGTCATGCTGACCAGTTCCGCCCCACGCCGCTGTCAAAGTTGTAATCGCAGGCTCAGCCTGCTGACAGGTGCAAGTCTCCATCATCCTCATTGAGCCGATGCTCAGACTCTCTTGACTACCGGAGAGCTAATTTTGTTGAGGAAATGCGCCATGAAAGCAACCAATGCTCTGATTCTTACATTCAGTTTGGCTATATCGTCGCTGGCGTTTGCTGAGGGCGGTGGCGACCGTACAGCTGAGCGCATGGAGCGAGCCCGCGAGACGGCGATGTCCACTCTTGTCGCGAGTACAGGAACGCAGCCGAAAGAGGACGTTGCGCAGGAAAAACCTGTGGCTGAACAGCCTAACCATCACTGCTGAGTCGCCCAGCTTACGGAAATGTAATTACCTCGTTTGCTGGCCTGTGGCATCTTTCGAGGTATGAAATCGCGCAGGCGATCAATAGATTGAATCCTCGGAATGTGCGCAGTAGTGCGCGCCTCTCTCCGACTGACGGGACACGAATCGGTATGCACTCCAACACCTCTCGGCGCACCTTCGTAAAAGGCCTTACCGCAGGCGGAATTCTCGCGGGCCTAGGACTCTGGCGTACCCCTGTATGGGCTGCACCTGGCTTTGGGGAAGCGAATGTCCTGTCAGGAACGGAGTTCGACCTGTTTATTGGAGAAACGCCGGTAAACATTACTGGCAATCGCCGTACAGCGCTGACGATCAATGGAGGGCTTCCGGGGCCCCTCCTGCGCTGGCGTGAGGGTGACACGGTAACTTTGCGCGTCAAAAACCGCCTGAAGGATATGACTTCCATTCACTGGCACGGGATCATTCTTCCCGCCAATATGGATGGTGTACCCGGCCTTAGCTTTCACGGGATTGAGCCCGACGGAACTTACGTCTATCAGTTCAAGGTCAAGCAGAACGGAACATACTGGTATCACAGTCATTCCGGCTTTCAAGAACAGGTCGGTGTATATGGCCCGTTAGTAATTGAAGCGAAAGACCCCGAGCCGTTTGTGTATGACCGTGACTACGTGGTGATGCTCACCGATTGGACGGATGAAGATCCGGCCTCGTTGATGAAAACGCTGAAGAAACAGGCTGACTACTACAACACCCACAAGCGCACGGTTAGCGACTTTATCAATGACGTCGCTGACAAAGGTTGGTCAGCCACCGTTGCTGATCGCAAGATGTGGGCAGAAATGAAGATGAACCCTACTGACATCGCAGACGTCAGTGGTGCGACCTACACCTATTTGATGAACGGCCACGCTCCGGATTCGAACTGGACGGGCACCTTCAAACCTGGCGAAAAACTCAGGTTGAGATTCATCAACGGATCGGCCATGAGCTACTTCGACGTCCGTATTCCTGGACTGAAGATGACTGTTGTTGCTGCTGATGGCCAGTATGTAAAACCCGTGAGCGTGGATGAGTTCCGAATAGCCACAGCTGAAACGTTCGATGTGATAGTCGAGCCCACCCAAGAAGCCTACACATTGTTCGCACAGTCGATGGATCGGTCGGGATATGCCCGAGGTACTTTGGCTGTTCGATCAGGGTTAGTCGCGCCTGTACCCGAGCTCGATCCTCGTCCTCTCGTCACCATGGCGGACATGGGCATGGCGGGTATGAATCATGGCTCGATGGGCGGAATGGGCGACATGGCTGGAATGGATCACAGCAAAATGGCCAGCATGGGTGACAGCTCAATGAATGGCATGTCGGGAATGGACGGCGGCTCCATGACATCGATGAACCATGGCGCTAAGCAGGATAAGTCCGGCATGGAAGGCATGGCCGGAATGGATCACAGCAAAATGTCTATGGAAGGCATGGGTGGGATGGGGGACATGCAGGCGCACCCCAAGACGGAATCCAACAACCCTCTGGTCGACATGCAAGCAATGTCGACCTCACCGAAGCTTGATGATCCTGGTATGGGGCTTCGTGATAATGGTCGCAAGGTGCTGACATATTCAGCTCTCAGGAGCACGTTTGAAGATCCTGATGGCCGTGAGCCAAGCCGCACTATCGAACTGCACCTGACCGGGCACATGGAGAAATTCTCTTGGTCGTTCAACGGGGTGAAGTTTTCTGACGCCGAGCCGGTGAGGCTGAAGTATGGCGAGCGGGTTCGGATCGTGCTCGTTAACGACACCATGATGACGCACCCCATCCATTTGCATGGGATGTGGAGCGACCTTGAAGACGAAAATGGCCAATTCCTCGTTCGTAAACACACCATCGACATGCCGCCAGGATCGAAGCGCAGTTACAGAGTCACCGCCGATGCGCTAGGTCGCTGGGCCTATCACTGCCATCTTCTGTATCACATGGAAATGGGTATGTTCCGAGAAGTGCGAGTAGAGGAATAAGGGGTCGACTATGAGCAACTATTTTTGTGGCACTCGCATTCACTCAGTTGTAGCTACGGTCGCTCTGAGCCTTGGCTTTGTTCTGCCGGCAGCCGCTGACACCGGTCAGACTGCAGATGACGGGCAGATGCAGAGCATGGATCACAGCCAGATGAAGGGCATGGATCACTCGCAAATGCAGGGCATGGATCACAGTCAGATGAAAGGCATGGATCACTCCCAAATGCAGGGCATGGATCACAGCCAGATGCAGGGGATGCAGCCCGCCAAGCAGCAGGCTCGTAGTGAAAGCCGAACTCCCATACCTCCAATTACAGATGCTGAGAGAGCTGCAGTTTACAATGCGCCTGGTGGCCATGCGGTTCATGACACTGCTCTTAACTCGTACTTCATTTTCGAAAAATTGGAATGGCAGGATGCTGATGAAGGAAGTGCGCTGAACTGGGAAGCCCAAGGTTGGATAGGCGGTGATGTGGATCGTCTATGGTTGCGTTCTGAGGGAGAGCGCACCAATGGGAAGACAGAGGAAGCCGAGGTGCAAGCGCTGTGGGGTCACTCTATTAGTCCATGGTGGGATCTGGTCGGTGGGGTTCGCCAAGACTTCAAACCGGGTGATCCACAAACGTGGGCGGCTTTCGGCATCCAGGGCTTGGCGCTCTACAACTTCGAAGCCCAGGCTACTGCTTATCTGGGCGAAGGTGGCCAGACTGCGGCGCGGCTGGAAGGAGACTACGACATCCTTTTGACCAATAAGCTCATTTTGCAACCGACTGCAGAATTCAATTTTTACGGGAAAAACGATCCCCAGCGTGGCATTGGCTCCGGGTTATCAGAAAGTGAGATTGGTCTGCGGCTCCGATACGAGATCCGTCCACAATTCGCTCCTTACGTGGGCGTTACCTGGAATCGTAGTTATGGAAAAACGGCTGACTACGCCAGCGAGGAAGGCGAAGACAATAACGAAGCACGCCTGGTGCTAGGCGTTCGGGTCTGGTTCTAAACCAAGTTAGTAGCACCAAAAATAATTATTCAACCTCATTACAACAGCTATGCGCTGTGAGGAGCCTTGCATGTCGTTCTTGAAAGCCTGTGTTGTGGCCGTCGCTCTTTCATCCGGTATTTTGCTGAGCTCGGTCGCTCAAGCCCATCCGAAACTGTTGTCTTCGACTCCTTCAGAAGGCGACTCCGGTGCGGCCCCCTCGAAAATTGAACTGCACTTTTCCGAAAACCTGGTCACCCAATTTTCCGGAGCCAAGCTGATCATGACTGATATGCCAGGTATGCCGAATTCACCTATGGGTGTCAAAGCAAGCGTAGCAGGCGGCAATGATCCGAAGACCATGGTAATCACGCCTTCATCGCCCCTGACAACGGGCACCTACAAAGTAGAATGGCGGGCAGTATCGTCCGACACTCATCCAATTACCGGTGCCGTAACTTTCAAAGTGAAATAAGCATGAGCGACCCTTTGAATGTGGCGCTGCGCCTCGCGCTTTATCTGGATTTGATGCTCCTGTTCGGGCTCGCGGTGTTCGGGCTGTACAGCTTTCGCGGGAAAGAGCGCGAATCGGGAACAGTGTTGCATTTTGGGTCGCTGCTGAGTGGGGCTGCCGTTATAGGCATTCTTCTGTCTGTGGCCGCGTTCTTCGTCATGACAAAAAACATGAGCGGTGCGTCCGATTGGGCGGAGCTGTTACCTCACCTGGAAATGATGTTGTCTGAAACCGAGGTCGGTTACAGCTGGATGGCACGTATGGTCTCGCTTGCGGTGGTGATAATTGCTGCAAGCCAAAGCACTCGATTGCCATCTGCTAGTCTTTGGATTGCTACCCTAGCGGGCAGTATTGCCTTAGCTACGCTCCCATGGACAGGTCACGGGGCAATGGATGAAGGTGCTAGACGGTTCTGGCATTTCGCAGCGGATATTCTCCATTTATTGGCTGCTGGCGGATGGATTGGAGCCTTGGCAGCCTTTGCTCTGATGCTGAGCATGAGGGAAGGTAATCCTGAGCAACTCGTACGAGTTTTGACTCGGGCGCTCAAAGGATTCGAAACAGCGGGCGGGTTCATTGTGGGTACGATCATACTCACAGGAGTCGCTAATTATCTTTTCATTGTCGGGCCAACCATTACAGAGGTAGTGGCCAGCACCTATGGCATTCTCCTACTAGCGAAAATCATA
This sequence comes from Pseudomonas sp. Z003-0.4C(8344-21), assembly GCF_900104975.1. NCBI lineage: Bacteria > Pseudomonadati > Pseudomonadota > Gammaproteobacteria > Pseudomonadales > Pseudomonadaceae > Pseudomonas > Pseudomonas sp. Z003-0.4C(8344-21). The sequence goes on from NZ_LT629756.1 coordinate 865,530, forward strand.
TTGTTCGCTGGCATGCTTGGACTCGCGACCCTCAATCGTTTCTACCTGAGCCCCTCACTGGAACGCTCTGTGAGCGGGGGTGATTATTCTGCCGCAGTCACGGCTTTGAAAAAGAGCGTGCTGCTCGAATCGACCTGTGCGGTTGTCATTGTTTGCTTGGTGGCTTGGCTAGGAACGCTCAGCCCTTCAATCGAGATGGCCCAAGGGTAATGCCTAGGCAGGTCTGAGCAGCGCTGGTCGCTCAGATCTGCGTGGCGATCATTTGCTGTTCGGGTAGTCAGCGACCACCTCTTGAGCACCATCCCTGGTGAGGCCCAGGACTTGGTAAGGTTGATGTTTCTGACCATAGTCCATACCAGGCGAACCTGCTGGCATGCCTGGCACTGCAATCCCTACAAGGTCGGGACGATCATTCAACTTCTTGATGTCATCCGCTGGAACATGGCCTTCTACGAATTTCCCACCAATAACGCCCGTGTGACAGGACGCTAGTCCTTGCGGCACACCCAGCCCTTTCTTGATAGCGCTCATATCGCTTTCCACATGGTCGACTACTTTGAATCCATTCGATTCCAAGTGCTTGACCCACTCCTTGCAGCATCCGCAATTCGCGTCGCGGTGGACATCGATACTGAGCAGCTCCGCAGCTTGTGCAACGCCCATGAACATCAGCCCCGTAGCAAGGAGTAAATTACGCTTCATCATTTGGATGCACCTTTTAACGATTCGTTGCGCGGTTGCTATGTACAGCTTGGCCGATAGCCATGGCCTCGGATCCGCACCGTTCCAGGGTAGGTTAAGCGCAACAACGATTATTGCCGATTACATTTTCGTAAGCTGCCGTCTAGCTACTCACAACCTACCAAGCCGTGATGTCCCGGCGCTTTCAGGTAGCTGTCGAAACGATTACATTTGCGTCAGCTTGCGCATTGTTGTCGGTTTCGTAGCACACTTGAGCAACGCAAAGCTGGAGTTCCACCATGAAAATCCTGGTAGCAGAAGACGAACCCAAAACCGGAATGTATCTCCAGCAAGGACTCTTGGAAGCGGGTTTTACTGTCGACCGGGTCGTGACAGGCACGGAGGCACTGCATCAGGCGCTGAACGAGAGCTACGACCTCCTGATTCTGGACGTGATGATGCCTGGGATTGACGGCTGGGAGGTCATCCGAAGTGTCCGCGCAGCTGGAAGCTTGGTTCCCGTGTTGTTCCTTACAGCGAGGGACGGAGTCGATGACCGAGTTAGAGGCTTAGAGCTTGGTGCAGATGATTATTTAGTAAAGCCGTTCGCGTTTTCTGAGCTACTCGCTCGCGTCAGAAGCCTGCTGCGTCGGGGTGCCGGTGCTCCCAATCTGACGTCTATAAAAATCGGTGATCTTGAAGTCGACCTGCTCAAACGTCGTGCCTCACGCTCAGGTCAACGCATTGACCTGACGGCGAAGGAGTTTGCTTTGTTAGAGCTGCTGATGCGCCGAAGAGGAGAGGTTCTCTCAAAGTCACTCATCGCATCCCAGGTCTGGGATATGAATTTCGACAGCGATACAAACGTGATTGAGGTCGCCATTCGCAGGCTTAGGGCCAAGATTGATGATGATTTCGATACAAAGCTGATTCAGACCTCGCGAGGCATGGGCTACATGCTTGATGCCCCGGACGCAGAATGAAGCGCCCATCTCTAACGCTTCGTCTAAGTTTGATGTTTGTGTGCGCTGTGGTAGCAGTGCTCGTGGTAGCAGGCTTTACCTTCGATGGTTTCAGCCGGCATCACTTCAAGGCACTCGACCGGCAAGCAATGACAGAAAAGCTCGAATCTATTCGTCAAATTATGGACGGTGAAGCTGGCTCGGCTGACCGTTCAGATGTGTTGCTTCAGTTACAAGCGCTTTTGGGGGCACACCAGGAACTCTCAGCCTCGATTGTCATGCACGGCGGAAGAACGATTTTTGCGACCTCCAACTCAGCTCAGCATCCTTCTATTCCTCCTGATACTCCTGATGATGATATGTGGGAGTGGACAGACGGAGGCCATCTGTACCGAGGGATGAAAGCCCAAGTTCATCTGGTGAATGAATCAGAGCCACTGACGGCCTGGCTGAGTATGGATATCACAAGCCACATGCATTTCGTGGAGACCTTACGCTGGTGGTTAGTGATAGGTTTGGCGATCAGTGCGTTGGTCAGCGCCGGCTTGGGTTGGTTGGTCGCGCGCAGCGGCCTTAAACCAGTCGCTCGAGTGACGCAGGTCGCGGCTTCGATGTCGGCTGGATCGCTGAAAGAGCGCATTCCAATGGATTTTGTGCCTCGTGAGCTTGAGCTACTCGTCAGTTCGTTCAATGCCATGCTTGCTCGGCTAGAAGAGTCATTTTCTCGATTATCTAATTTCTCAGCCGATATTGCCCATGAGCTACGTACGCCAATAAGCAATTTGCGAACACATACTGAAGTCATCCTTACAAAAAAGCGTGCGCCAGAAATATACGAGGAGAATCTGTACTCCAATCTGGAAGATCTAAACCGACTTTCAAGCATCATCGATGGCATGCTCTTTTTAGCGAAGTCTGATAATGGTCTGGTTCTACCCGCTAAAGAAAAAGTCGAATTGCGGTTGGTGGTGGAGAAGCTCTTTGAGTATTACCAGCTGCTTGCAGATGACACCGGACTAAAGCTACAGATCACCGGACACGGTGAGGTTCGTGGCGACAGAACGATGCTGGATCGAATGGTTTCCAATTTGCTGTCGAATGCGATCCGGTACACACCTTCGGGTGCCACCATTTCTGTGAACATCGAGCCATCAGGCAACATGATGAGCTTGTCAGTGCAAAATCCAGGTGAGCGAATCGCTGCTGAACATCTGCCTCGGCTGTTTGATCGGTTTTATAGGGTTGACCCTGCGCGCAGGGAAAGCTCTGCAAACAATGCAGGGCTGGGTTTGGCAATCGTGAAATCGTTGGTAGACGCTCATGGGGGCAGCGTTGGATGCGTTTCCGAAGTGGGTCGGACGACTTTTACGATAAGCCTGCCTGCTTGGTCTAATGCTCGTGAATGAAAGGCTGGCGAATCTTGGAAGTCAGAGCCTTGAAATGGGAGCTTTGACGTTTGAACTGTTCAATTGTAAGGACGGTTCGCGCCAACTACACTCCACTTCTATGAAACGCTACCTGCGGTTTTGCATTCTCTTCCTGATCAGCTTGACGCTTCCCCTGTCCGGGATGGCGGGTGTTCAGGCGCCCGCAGAACCGTGCCCGATGATGACAATGGGCATGGCGATGATGGATGACATGGGAATGGACTGCTGTAACGACATGAAAAGCCCGACAGAGCATGGCAAACCCTGCAAGCCAGGCCAGGAATGCAAGACTGGCGGCATGCTTGAAGTTTCGATCCTGAAGCCTCCAGTTACCGTATTCAGCCCCGTAGTGGCTTCCTTCTTCACTAAATCCCTACCCATACAGACCCCATCCGGGGTGTGGCGACCGCCCCGCGTTTGATTCCTGTCCCACATTGAGCCTCATTCTGCATTAGCGGGATGGACTAGCTGCGCGCATGTCTTTTGACGCGTGCAGTGGATGATTACAGGAATCGTAAACATGAAATCCAAGTGCTATTGCACAGGTTGGCCCCTCGTGGTCGGTCTGGCGGCAAGCGTACTGGCATTGCCGAGCTTCGCTGCCGCATTGACACTCGATGAAGCGTTGCGGCTGGCAGAAAACAATGCGCCGTCACTGACCGCACAAGACGCCAAAATTCAGGCTGCCAGCAGTGCAGCCATCCCTGCTGGTGAATTACCTGATCCCAAGCTCTTGGTGGGCGTTCAGAACTACCCCATCGGCGGCCCGGATCGTTGGAGTATCGACCAGGACTTCATGACCATGCAGATGGTCGGGGTCAGGCAGGAGATACCCAATAGCGACAAGCGCAAAGCGCGTATCGCAGTCGCCGATGCAGCTATTGATCGTGCTTCTGCGGAGCGTCGAGTCGAACGTCTGAAGGTGCGCCAGTCCACGGCGCTGGCCTGGATCAGCAGCTATTCGGTTGAGCGCAAAGATGTGCTATTCCAGGACTTCTACAAAGAAAACCGCCTGCTGAGCGATACCGTCCGGGCCCAAATTGCCGGTGGCCGCGCTCAACCCGCCGATGCGGTGACACCCAAGCAGGAAGCAGCTCAACTGGCGGAGCAGCAGGACGATCTGATTCTCCAGAGAGCGCAGGCTCGTGCGGCCCTCAAACGCTGGATTGGCTCCGCCGCCAACGACAAGCCTGTGGGCAGCTTGCCTGAATGGCCCGTCGACACCTCAAGTTACTCTCATAAGCTGCAACACCACCCCGAGTTGGCCGCGTTTGCGCCGATGACCCGCGAAGCGCAAGCCAAAGTTCGTGAAGCCGAAGCGGAAAAGCAGTCGGACTGGAGTTGGGAACTTGATTATCAGCATCGTGACCGTCAGTTCGGCGACATGGTCAGCGTTCAACTTTCCTGGGATTTACCGCTATTTCCCGACTCTCGCCAAAACCCCAGGATTGCGGCCAAGCAGGCTGAGCTTAACCAATTGGAGGCCGAGCGCGAAGCGCTGTCACGCGAGCATACCCAGCAGCTGGAAAATGAACTGGCTGACTATGAGCGTCTGGATCGTGCCGTGCGCAGAAATCAGGACAGCCTGGTGCCGCTGGCCAAGGAAAAGGTCGAACTCAGCATGGCCAGTTACCGTGCAGGCAAGGGCGATTTAAACGCGGTGGTTGCCGCCCGACGTGAACTCATCGAAGCCCGCCTTAAACAGATCGACGTAGAAGAGCAGCGAGCGCTGACCAGTGCACGTCTGTACTTCGCTTATGGGGAGTCCAGCCAATGATCCTTAAGAAATGGAACGGGGCATTGCTGGTAGGCGTCTCGCTGGCATTGGGTGTTGCTGGTGGCTACTGGTTCGCGCATCAGCGCATGAGCGGAGTACCCGGTACTGCCCCGGAACAGAGCCTCAATTCCCCGGACGAACGCAAAGCCCTGTATTGGTACGACCCCATGTACCCGCAGCAAAAGTTCGACAAACCGGGAAAATCTCCCTTCATGGACATGCAGCTGGTTCCTCAGTACGCCGGTGGCGCAGGAGATCGTGCGACCGTCAGTATCGATCCGAGTCTGACTCAAAATCTCGGTCTGCGTTTTGCGACAGTCACCCGTGGAATCTTTGATTCCAATATCGACGTTACAGGAGTCTTGGGATTCAACGAGCGTGATGTCGCGGTGATCCAGCCACGCACCACTGGCTTTGTGGAGCGGGTCTATGCACATGCTCCCGGCGATGTACTCAAAGCCAACGCGGCGTTGGCGGATATCTTGGTTCCAGAGTGGGCGGCGGCTCAGACAGAGTTTCTTGCTCTCAAGCGCAGCGCAGATGCTGAGTTGCTAGCGGCGGCCCGTCAGCGGCTGCGACTCACAGGGATGCCGGCTGCATTGATATCCCAGGTAGAGCGCAGTGGGAAAGTCCAGCCGACCCTGAAGCTAACCACCCCCATCAGCGGCGTTCTGCAAGAGCTGAATGTGCGAGCGGGTATGACCGTGACGACTGGCGAGACCCTGGCTCGCGTTAATGGTTTGGACACGGTCTGGCTAGCTGTAGCCGTTCCAGAATCGGACGCCGGAGCTATTACCGTGGGGCAGGCAGTCGAAGCGCGTCTACCAGCCTTTCCTGGGGAAATGCTCAATGGCAAGGTCAGCGCGATTTTGCCTGAGACCAATCCGGACAGCCGCACACTTCGGGTACGTGTTGAGTTACCCAATCCGGATGGGCGTCTCAGGCCGGGTTTGACGGCGCAAGTACGCCTGAATCGTTCGACCGAGCAGAGTGTATTGTGGGTGCCGAGTGAGGCGGTGATTCGCACTGGCCGACGAGCGCTGGTGATGCTCGCCGAAGACGCTGGCCGCTACCGTCCCGTGGAGGTGCTCCTTGGGCAGGAAAGCGATGGCAAAACGGCGATAGTGAAAGGTCTGGAAGCAGGCCAGAAGGTGGTTACATCTGGCCAGTTCCTGCTCGACTCGGAGGCCAGTCTTAAAGGCATTGCTGCCCGCACGGAGGAAGAGTCGCCACCCAGTGAAACAGCCTCCAGTTTTCATGAGGCTGATGGTCAAATCGTTGAGATCAACGACAAAGAAGTCACGCTCGCCCACGGCCCTTTCAAGACGCTGGGTATGCCTGGCATGACGATGACTTTCCCTCTCGCTAGTCCGGCGCTGATGCAGGGCCTCAAGGCTGGTGACAAGGTTCGGGTCGCGGTGAGCCAGACCGATGATGGCTTGCGTGTTGAACGACTGGATAAAACGGGGAGCCAGCCATGATTGCTGCCCTGATTCGTTGGTCAGTGGCCAACCGATTCCTAGTGCTACTCGCGACACTGTTTGTCACCGCTTGGGGCATTTGGTCGGTGCAAAGCACGCCCATTGATGCGTTGCCAGACCTCTCCGATGTACAGGTGATTATCCGCACCCCTTATGCAGGACAAGCGCCGCAGATCGTCGAGAACCAGGTCACCTATCCGTTGGCGACCACCATGCTCTCGGTGCCGGGGGCCAAGACCGTGCGTGGTTATTCCTTCTTTGGCGATAGTTTTGTCTACGTGCTCTTTGAAGACGGCACTGACTTGTATTGGGCTCGCTCGCGGGTGTTGGAGTACCTGAGTCAGATACAAAGCCGCTTGCCGGCCAGCGCCAAACCGGCGTTGGGGCCGGATGCGACGGGGGTGGGTTGGATCTATCAGTACGCACTGGTGGATCGCAGCGGCGGGCACGATTTGGCACAACTTCGCGCTCTTCAGGACTGGTTCTTGAAGTTTGAACTCAAGACCCTACCGAACGTTGCGGAAGTGGCCACCGTGGGAGGCATGGTTAAGCAATACCAAGTGCAGATTGATCCGCTCAAACTGGCCAGCCTCGGCATCACTCAGTCTGAGGTGACCGATGCTATCGGCAAGGCCAATCAGGAAACCGGTGGTGCGGTGCTGGAGATGGCAGAGACCGAGTTCATCGTGCGTGCTTCCGGCTACTTAAAGACACTCTACGACTTTCGGGCGATCCCACTGAAGCTGGGCTCGGGCGGTGTGCCGGTGACCCTGGGCGATGTCGCCACGATCCAGCTGGGGCCGGAAATGCGGCGTGGCATCACCGAACTTGACGGTCAGGGCGAGACCGTCGGCGGCGTGGTGATTTTGCGCAGCGGCAAGAATGCTCGCGAGACCATTGCAGCGGTCAAGACCAAGCTCGAGGAACTGAAAAGCAGTTTGCCGGCTGGTGTAGAAATCGTCACCACCTACGACCGCAGTAAGCTGATCGACCGCGCCGTGGAAAATCTCAGCCACAAGCTCATCGAAGAGTTCATCGTTGTCGCGTTGGTTTGTGGGATCTTCCTCTGGCACATACGCTCGTCGCTGGTTGCGATCATCTCCCTGCCGGTGGGGGTACTGATTGCCTTCATCGTCATGCGCTACCAAGGGATCAATGCCAACATCATGTCCTTGGGCGGGATTGCCATTGCCATCGGCGCCATGGTCGATGCTGCCGTGGTAATGATCGAGAACGCCCACAAGAAGATTGAAGCGTGGCATGTGGCTAATCCAGGGGAAGAACTAAAGGGGGAGCGTCATTGGCATGTGATGACCGAAGCGGCGGCAGAGGTAGGCCCGGCGCTGTTCTTCTGTTTGTTGATCATCACTCTGTCGTTCATTCCGGTGTTCACCCTAGAAGCTCAGGAAGGACGTCTGTTCGGCCCATTAGCTTTCACCAAGACCTACGCCATGGCCGCAGCGGCGGGATTGTCAGTGACCTTAGTGCCCGTGCTGATGGGTTACTGGATTCGAGGACGAATCCCCAGTGAGCAACAGAACCCGTTGAACCGGTGGTTGATTCGGATCTATCAGCCAGCCTTGGACGCAGTCTTGCGTCGACCAAAGATCACGCTGCTGGTGGCGCTATTGGTTTTTGTCAGTGCGCTATGGCCAATGTCTCGCTTGGGTGGTGAGTTTCTCCCCCCGTTGGACGAGGGCGACCTGCTCTATATGCCTTCGGCTCTGCCGGGATTGTCGGCTCAAAAAGCGGCGCAACTGCTGCAACAGACCGACCGCCTGATCAAGACCGTGCCCGAAGTCGAACACGTCTTCGGTAAAGCGGGGCGCGCCGAAACCGCCACCGACCCGGCACCGCTGGAGATGTTCGAAACTACTATCCAGTTCAAGCCACACGAGCAATGGCGCCCAGGCATGACTCAGGAGAAACTGGTGGAAGAACTGGATCGAGTGGTACGAGTTCCAGGGTTGACCAACATCTGGATACCGCCGATTCGCAACCGTATCGACATGCTGGCCACCGGGATCAAAAGCCCCATCGGAGTAAAGGTTGCCGGCACAAACCTGACCGAGATCGATGCCGCAACTCAGGCGGTCGAGCGGGTGGCCAAGGATGTGCCCGGTGTCAGCTCGGCTCTGGCCGAGCGACTGACCGGTGGCCGCTATATCGATGTAGATATCGACCGCAAGGCCGCCGCCCGCTACGGACTGAATATCGCTGATGTGCAGTCCATTGTGGCTGGCGCTATCGGTGGTGAAAACGTAGGGGAGACAATCGAAGGTCTCGCACGTTTCCCGATCAACGTACGTTACCTACGGGAGTGGCGTGACTCGCTCGGCGCCCTGGAGCAATTGCCGATCTACACCCCGTTAGGGAGTCAGATCACCCTGGGAACGGTGGCGAAGGTTAAGGTCAGCGACGGGCCGCCGATGCTCAAGAGCGAGAATGCACGGCCTTCAGGCTGGGTGTACATCGATGTGCGTGGTCGGGACATTGCCTCGGTGGTCGCCGACCTACGCCGGGTCGTCAATGAGCAGGTCAAGTTGCAGCCCGGTATGAGTCTGAGTTACTCAGGGCAGTTCGAATTTCTGGAACGGGCCAACGCACGACTCAAGTTGGTGGTGCCTGCCACGCTGTTGATCATCTTCGTGTTGCTCTACCTGACTTTTGCCCGATTCGATGAGCCCTTGCTGATCATGGCCACATTGCCATTCGCACTGACTGGTGGAGCATGGTTTCTCTATCTATTGGGATTCAACCTGTCGGTCGCCACCGGAGTCGGCTTTATCGCCTTGGCCGGGGTTTCTGCCGAGTTCGGCGTGATCATGTTGCTCTACTTGAAAAACGCCTGGGCGGAGCGTGAAGACCTCGGCGACCGCACTGAGCGCGGGCTGGTGGCGGCGATCCGTGAAGGCGCTGTGCAGCGCGTTCGACCCAAGGCCATGACCGTGGCCGTGATCATTGCCGGTCTGTTACCCATCCTGCTGGGCAGCGGCACCGGCAGCGAAGTCATGAGCCGCATCGCCGCGCCCATGGTCGGCGGTATGGTCACGGCACCCTTGCTGTCCCTGTTTGTCATTCCGGCAGCGTATCGCCTGATGCGTCGCCGTCACCTCCAAGATGAACCCAACCTCCCTCAAGGAAAAGTCGTATGAAACTGACCCTGTTTGCAGCTGTTAGCACCGTACTTACCCTGTCTTTTTCTGCCCTAGCAGAGGACATGCCGGGCATGAAAATGGAGGGTATGGAACTGAAGCAAGAAACAAAGCAGGTTCCAGTAGCCACCGCCGACGGATCGATCAAGGCTATCGATTCTACAAAGCATACCGTGACCATTGCCCATGGCGCTGTTCCATCAGTGCAATGGCCACCGATGACTATGGCGTTTTCCGCGACAGAGGATCAGTTGAAAGGGCTGGCAGCCGGAGACCGTGTCTCGTTTACCTTTCGTCTAGAGGGTGGCAAAGCCACAATCGTTTCCATAAAAAAATGAGCCTGCGATGATAAAAAACCGGCACGGTTCGTCGTGTCGGTTGCAGTTCAAGTATCGCCAAGCGTTGCGATAGCGACATCTCCACTGGCCGCATCGACGCTTCGATCAACAATCAGAATATCCCCCGATGCTGCTCAGCGATCTTTACCAGGTAGGCAATTCCTCACAGCGGTGTCTTTTACATCTACTTAACGGATTCCACTTCCACGTATTTGTATTTCTTCCTAGCAGCCTTCACAGCATCTTGCTCAGCAAGCAACGAACTCAGCGTGTCGACCTCATGGATCAGCTCGTGCATCTTCCCCTCAAATTCGTTTCCAACTCGAAGCGTAACCCTGAGCCTAGGCGTGAACGGTTTCGCCGGTTTCTTCTTGGCTGCAGACTCAGCTATCGGCTTCGTGAAGACGACTTCTGTCACAGGTTCCGGTGCTGGAGATGCAAGAACCTCTTCAGGCTTAGCTGTACCGAACAAGGCGCGGCGCATTTCTTCCTCAGTTAAATCAGCTTTCATAAATCGTCTCTATAGAACAGCAATTAACTCAACAAGTTGTTTGGGAAGGCTCACGCCAAGATGCCCTATGGAGCAGGAGGAGATTTCAAATGCCTAGGTCAATTTCAAGACACAAACCCCTCCAGGCTCGGGAAAGTTGCACCTTCGGCAGTCGCGTAATGAGCTCGTCCGCTAGGTCACTGGCATGCCGGGAGTACAGCATTACGGTGTCTGGAACCGGTGTCCGATCCGCAACGAATGCACCCACTCGCTCCTGGGCAGTTTTCAGTATATTCAGGACTTCTTGGCTCACCTGTTTGGTGGACAGGTATTCCACGACTGGCTTGGGCGGAGGCGCAGCATGACTCCACATTTCTATGACTATCCTGAGGAGCCCGTCTGAGCCAAAATGCTTGAGAGCCATTTCCCACAGCTGACCTTCCTGCACCATATCCAGGCGAGGCCTAGTCATAACGGAGTTCCGGCAACATGAGGCTCTTTCTTGATTGCGAGTTTACCAAGCTCTCGGCGGCTGCGAAGCTGATATCACTCGCATTGGTGGCGGAGGATGGGCGCGAATTCTACGTGGAATTGCTCGAAGCTTGGCAAGAAGAAGACTGCAGTGATTTCGTAAAGGAAATCGTGCTTCCGCAGCTGTGGGGTGGGAGCTATGCGCTGCCCATTGTTGAAGCCAGGATGTCGCTGCTCAGGTTTCTGACGTCGTTCAAAAAGGAGGTCGAGATCGTCACGGATGCTCCCCAATACGACTGGGAGCTTTTTTGCGATCTGGTCTATGACTGCGGGCGATGGCCCAGAATCGTTCGTAATTTCCCTACTGACGCAACGACCCTTTCTCCGATTAGCGAGGGTGAGGAGCTGCCTCACCACGCGTTGCTCGACGCCAGGATTATCGCTGGCATGTTCAGTTAAAATATAAACGACTTGGAGCCTTCGCAGTGTTATACCGCTCTCTCCAGACAAGCTCTCATCAATCCCTCTCCAAAACACTAGCGGCTCGCTAGACTCGCACTCGGCCCGCCAGTGCGTGGGCAAGTAGAAACCATATCTCGATCAAGGACGAAAGCACATGCCATCCATGCGCCCCTCACAGTACGCCATGCAACAGCGCGCGGATGGCGGCCCATTCCTTCGTTTCGATAATGGTGAAGCGAGAGGGCTGAGCGAGGGAGAACTCGAAGCACTGGAGTCGGGCGAATACGACGAAAATGACTACTATGGCCCCACACTCGTTTTCTACAGCGATGTACCCCTGCCGGACAATGGGTCAGGCTGGCATCTCCTATTGATGGTCACCTCCGAGTATTTGACCATTTATCCTATCAACGCCCGCTCGGAACATTCTGAGTACGGTAAGCCCAAGTACAACAACATCCAGTCGATAGTGATTACTCGCCCTGTCTTCCAAGAATATCCACATCCTAACAATCAGGATGAGCTTGAGGATTTGCTAGGACTTCTCCCTGTAGGGCTCACCAAAGACTGGCGCTACGGTCTCGGCTTCCACTACGAGTACCGATATATCATCCAGGCTTTAAATGATCTGGAGGGGATCGACACACTGTTTCTGCATGGTGGGCCAGGGAATTTTGATGCGAAAATCGAGGGCAATCATTTCTGTTTAGGCGTTGCCCAGCTTGAGAAAATGGAGCGAAGCCTTGATCGGCTAACTCAGCGGCATCAGCGAGAAACCGCTGCCGACAAAAAACTTGTTTGCTACACGGGGCTCCTGCACAAAGCGGCCCCCGAGCTTTATCCTCCACGTGAACGCAAGCTCCCGCCAGATCTGCTTGCAAATCTTGTAGCGCTGGGGTCAGTGGCGCCTCGTCTATCACCCAAAGATCAAAAGCAGGCAGTCATGCTTGCCCAGCAAAGCGTCTCCGCGCTGGCGAAATCTTCACCGAAAACCCTGTATCAGCTGAGGTCTGAGATCGAGCTCATAACGCTCGGCGAACTCATTGAGGTGTACCGGAAAATGCTGGAAAGCCACGCCGCCGAGAACAAGTGGCAACGCTTCCTGAGTGAGCACTCTTTCGTACTCGACATGGCGTTCGGTTATCCCGTCAAGATGATTGCAGAACAGCCCTATGTAGGTGGTAAAGACATCAGAGGTCAAGGGGGCCAGTATTCCGACTTCTTGATGGCTGCGAAGGCCACCGGAAACCTTGCTCTGATCGAGATCAAGCACCCTCAGCACGACCTGCTCGGAAAAGCCTACCGCAAGACCTACGTACCCTCTTACGAGCTCAGCGGATCCGTGGCCCAGGTCATTAGCCAGCGAAGCGTTCTGCAGAAGAACATTCTCGGTCTGAGCGAGGATCTCGATGACCGTGTCCACGCACATGCCATGGCGGCCATTGTCATCATTGGCCGTACCCCATCAAAGATTGGTGAGCAGCGAGCCTTCGAGCAGTATCGGAACAGCCTCAAGGATGTCCTGGTGATTACCTTCGACGAGATGCTAGGTCGGCTTGAGGGCATTCATAAAGCTTTGACGCCAAAACCGCCAGTAGCGCACTTGCTCCTCAGTGATGAAGACTTACCATTTTAGAATGTCCGTCACTGGATAGAGGGGCCGCTGAGGCTGTACAGCAGTTTTGGGTCGCCCAAAGAGGTCGGGCTGCTGATCTATGGTGTCCAGACTGATCAGGGGGTGAAAGCCACCCCGTTGGACTTGCCCCTACCAAATCGGACACCAACTCCCCGTTAAATTGATGCTGCTGCCAAGCGCCTAAACTCTCGCGGCGACCGATATTTCAAAGCGCTGTGCGGATGCTGTTCATTATAATGCTCGAAGGCAATCGTCAGATTGCACAACGCCGTTTCTCGATCCGGTTTGGGCATGTGCGCCACGTAATCACGCTTGATCGTCTTCACGAAGCTCTCCGCCATGCCGTTGCTTTGCGGGCTGCGTACCGGCGTCGTTACCGGCTGCAAGCCGATTTGTCGGGCAAACAAGCGCGTCTGCTCGGCGATATAGGCCGAGCCGTTATCGCTCAACCATTGCACCGGCGTGCTCGGTAGCTGATCGCCAAAACGTTTCTCCACGCTTTCCAACATCAAGTCTCGGATGTCATCGCCGCTGTAGCCCGTCGGGCTGGCGACCCAGCCGATAGCTTCACGATCACAGCAGTCCAGGGCAAAGGTTACGCTCAACTTTGCACCGTCGTCGCAGCGGAACTCGAAGCCGTCCGAGCACCAGCGGGTATCGCTGGTAGTGACGGCGATTCGGCCTTCATGCCGGCGCTGTACGCCTGGCTGCTTGATGCGTCGTTCTAGCAGCAGATTGTGATCACGCATGACGCGGTAGACCCGTTTCACATTGAGCGGAGCCAGCGACTGGACTTCACGCTCGCGGCGAAGCAAACCCCAAACCCGACGGTAGCCATAGCTCGGCAACTCACTCACTTGCTGCTTAATCTCGGCGACCAACTCCGTATCGTTGACGAGCCGAGGTCGCCGTACTTTGGGCGAAACCGATTGCTTGATTCGAACCGTTAATTGGGAGCGCGACACACCGAGACATTCGCTGACCAGCTTCACTGGTCGTCCCCCGGCAACAAGGGTGAGTGCGCAATCCATTTTCGCGAACGGGCGATCTCCACGGCCTCTCTGAGGACTTCCGCTTCCATCGTCTTCTTGCCCAGCATTCTCTGCAATTCGCGGATCTGCTTGAGCGCATCGCTCAGCTCGGACGCCGGTACCACGGCTTCGCCGGCACTGACTGCTGACAAGCTTCCGTCCTGATACAGCTTGCGCCACAGGAACAGTTGGTTGGCATTGATGCCGTTGCGTCGGGCAACCACGGACACGCTTTGTCCAGGTTCAAGGCTCTCGCGAACCATGGCCAGTTTCTGGTGGGTGCTCCAGCGGCGTCGGCGTTCCTGGCCGAGCAACTCGCCACCCTTATCGTTGCTGTTAGTCATAAACATACCCGTTTGCCTATCCCTTATCTTAAGGGGGGAACGGTGTCCTGTCTTTCATGGGGCTCGTTCACCCGTGAATCTGCCGATCAGGATAGCAAGCGGAGCGCGCAGGCGCTAAATGAGCCAGAGGCCTGTGGGTGACGCCCGCCAAGGCAGAAACCCGGATTTTCCGGGTTTCTGCCTTGGCGGGCGTCCCTGAAGAGGGGCAAGCCCAAAACAACGATCAACGACTACTGGAGGCGATCAGGCGTTGGCAGATACCTGTCTCCAGCTATGCGCATGAATTCACGCAGACTACGCCGTCCGACATCACGCCTAAACGTCGCGATGACGTACTTCGAGTTGACCGTGTTGATCACCCAGAACCTACCTTCCTTCTTAACGGACTGAATGTCCGATGTCCGAATCAGCCTTCCATCTGCAAATCGTTGGTAGGGCCCAGGGCAAATGTGACCAAACACAACGCCAACGGCACTGCACGCATGAATATGGACATTCACCAGATAGGCTGTGACTAGCCCGTCGTAGTCTTGACTCACTGCTTTGCTGATGCGAAGGAGGTCGAAGTCCGAGTAGCGCTTTTCGTGTAAATCGACTGCGACGGTATTGATGTCGTCCATGGCTACACGGCCTCTGACGCTGAGGCTACGTCGGTGGTCGCAGCACTGTGCCGATATAGCTCCCTGACCCCAACCAAGGCATCAACATCCAGATCGCGCTGATGAGTATTGACGTACACCTCGCCACTCTCGACCTGCAGAACACAGATTGGCACTTCTGCCTGGTTGAACCCCATGGAAAGTGATTTCAGCTGTTCCATCTTCCAGCCTGACCCTTTGTTCATCCATGCCGGGGTAACGACCTGGACATCTTGAATGACCATGCTCTCGTCTTGGGAGACCAGCAGCTCCACCAAGCGAGGCTCATCGTTCAGCATCTCTTCATAAGCTACGAATCGCCCTTCATGCCGGCGCTTGAGGCTCACGTGATACCAATGGGTAACCAAGGATCGCGACATGGCGTGGAAGTGAGCGAGACCGTCCCCGAACATACCCACCGGGCCGGCCTGGTCTTGCATGCTTATCCTGAACATCGTGTATCTCGTTTGGAGCAGGCCTGCTTAGCGCCTGCGATTAACATAAGCCGAATATTGTCTTGAGCGATGCGGTCATCTCGCGCCCTTTGCCTACCAAGGCGTACACCGTATTCCGGGTCTCGAACAGGCAAACGCCGTCAAACGACTTGCACAGGGTCGAGCGTACCCAGCCCCCTGGAGGGAACCGGCCCTGGCTGTCGTAGGTGACGCAATGGGAATAAAGGAACATTGTCTGCAGGCCTATGGCGCGTACCCTGGCGAGCGACTCAGGAGGCTCGTCCACGTGAAAGATGAGCCAGTCCTCGACCAAACAGTACGGTTTCCGACCGAAGCGATCCGCCACCAATGCCTCTATTTCGGCTTGAGGTAGCTCTGTTCCGAAGGACGATATCTCACCCTCCCGGAGCAACTCGTGCTCCGAAGAATTACCCATAAATTGATGATCCTCATGACGACAGCAAAATTCAGCGTGCGGCGCACGTGTTGGTTGGCGCAGGCAGGCCGCAAATCCCATCGCTATGACTATATACATTTGAATGGGATCAATCAAACGCGGCATACCGTCTCCTTTTGGGGGAGAACAGCCTGGATGTCTTTGCGCAAGGCGTACGCAGCAACATTACAGTGGCTAAGGATGCGGCGGGGCTTATCGCAGACAGAGCTCCAAGCCCAGACCGATCAAGGGCACATCAGCCGATTGGAGGCATCGACTAGATCAGCCAGTGTCGACCTAACTGCTGATATCGCTCAGGCATTGGGGGTAACACCACTTACATTTCTCACACTGGTAGCTGCCTCCCATGAGGGTAAGACGGCACGCTCAGCTTTGAATGCGACGCTCGCTGAATTGCTCGTCTTGGGTGTTCTCGACGAGGTGCTCCCTAGTGAGCCAAACAAACTTGTAGCCCCCCAATCAGCCGCTGCTGCAGAAAAACTGAAGGCGGTACGGGAACTGAAGAATACTGGGCTTTCCCAGTTGGAAGTCAGTCGGCAGTTGGGACTGCCACGCAGCACCGTTGGTCGGCTTTGGCACATTGAGTGAGTGCCGGGTGTCCAGCCTCATGCTCCTGTCGAAGTTTCTGGTAGGCAAACATCGCTACATGGACTACATACGGAAGTTTACATGGTTAACATCACAAAAAATCAGCATTATGTCCCTCGATTATTAATTAGAAACTTTGCTATCAAAGGCAAAGTTTGGACATACGATAGCTCTCGCGATATTCTTCGCTCCACCAAGCCTGAAGGTGTTTTGTCAGAAAACTTCTTTTACGACAAAGATAACCAAGTTGAAAATTTTCTTTGTACCGTTGAGGCGCTGGCAGCCCCTAAGATTGCTCAGATAATAGCCAACCCAACTGAGAGAATTCCGCGTCAGGACATCGATCTTCTTCGTTTTGTTTTGGTTCAGTTAGGAAGAACACCCGGCGCTTACGGGACGGCAAGAGGTAATTTGAAAAGCTACACAGACTCGTATGTGACCCAGCAGCTTAAAATCCTTGGTCATGATCCCAAGGAGTTTGAAGGGGTATCGATAGTGCTTGAGGATGAGAAGGATCTGTTAAGGATCTCAGCAGTCGGAAGCGCTTTGAATTGGCCACTCATTCGAGATCTGGAGCCCCATGTATTTATTAACTCAACACCCTTGGATTTTGTACTTTCAGACAATCCATCCTGCTTTTATAATTGGTATTTAAAAGACGAAACTGGTATGTGTGCCACCAGCCTGACGAAGCAGGGGGTACACATTTTTCTACCCATATCAAATCGCTTAATGCTTACCTTTTATGATAGTCGTACCTATAAGGTGGGCAGTGGGCGGGATGGCTTTACCAAGTTAAATTCTACAGAAGACGTCAGGTTATTGAACTCTCTGCAGTTCCGAAGTCGGACGTCGTCAGTGATTTTTAGTTCGAGCTCTCAAGCTCAGTACGTCAAAGATAGTTGCCAAAGGCTTGAGCCAGACTCACTCTTTCAAAGCAATTGGGATACCACAGAGCCCGTACCCATCGGCGGAGATAAGCTCTCAGCCCAACATTTTGTATGGCGCTCTCAGTTCAGGCTCAGTCGATGGCTGTCAGTGGTCAAAATTAAGAGAAAGGCAAACCGGTTCGGAGATCGCTGGCAGGATCGTGACCCGGAATTCGTAGCGGATTTTAAACTTATGATGGAGAACTTAGAGACAGTACGAGCGCATCAGAATGGTGGCTCCCCGATGACTTAAAGCTACCTCAAATGAGCGGCCCTGCCTTGGCGGTTTTTAGGTTTGAAACAAAGTCATGAGATTTTGGTGGATGTGGTGTGCTACACCAACCTGGGCGCCACCAGTAGGATTTACTATCAAAAAATTATAGACGACCGATGGCAGACTTTTGGTGGTCTTCTACAGGTAGCTCACAGGAGCTTTTGTGCACAATATCAACTCAAGCGGAGAGTACCTGGAGCGGCTTGTCGCCGAGATATTTCGGGCGCAGGGTTACGAGGATGTTCGCAACAACCCTCAAGGCATGACTGCCTTGGAAAGGCATTATGAGATCGACGTTTCCTTTATTAGGGACGGTGAGGTTGGCGTAGCTGAAGTTAAGCACTACAGATATTTGTCTCCTCCCACCCCCAGTCTATTTCTGAAGGCTCTCAGACAGGCAGATAGTGTAAGAGAGCTGGTAGGAGCCCGCGTTGCTATCCTTGCTTTTTCGTGCCCATTAACACCCAGCTTGGCAGAGGCTGCGAAGGCATACCCTCTGGTCGAAATTTGGGATGCTGCGGAACTATTCAGACGCGCGGCTGGATTTCCAGGACTTACACGGAAGCTGGAGCACTTCTTCGAAGCAACGACATCTCCCTACACCAAGCCAGCCTTGGCGCTAGAAGCCGGTCTTTCCGAAACTAAAGGGATGCCCCAAAAGACTGGGCGCCGATTGGCCGATACACTTCTGGATATCAGACCTGGACGAAAAATGGCGGCTGCTTTCGAGGACGCGTGTATCGCCGCTTTGAAGTATCTGTTTGAAACCGACCTCCATGGATGGCATGAACAGTCGAATACCGATGATGAGCTTCACCGCAGGGATCTCATATGTCGAATACTTCCTAACGCTGAAATCTGGAAACTCATGCTCGATGATTTGGGCAGCCGGTACGTGATTTTTGAGTTCAAAAATTATACCGACCCAATCACTCAGAAAGAGGTGGTTACGACTGAGCGATATCTGTATCCCTCAGCCCTTAGAAAGCTTGCAATTATGATATCGCCCAAAGGGTGTGCCCCTTCAGCAGACAGGGTTATCCGAGGTGCCATGCGAGAAGGAGGAAAGCTGATTGTTTCACTCACCGTGCCCCAAATAGAGAAATTGCTCATCGCGAAGGATGATGGCGGAGACCCGAATACTTATTTATTCGAACGGGTCGACGAGTTTCTGATGGGGTTGGGCAGGTAGAAATTTTTCAGCTCGGTGGTTGCCTATGAGACGTCTTGATACTGTGGGGGAGCGCGCAGGCCAACATGGCCGAAGGCGCGAGGATGGAAGCCCTACGGGCCATGACACTGGCGTTAGCCAGGGCATGGTCTACGACAGCAGTCCCCGTCAGGGGCGCTCCATGAATGCGTTAAGTCAGATTTCCTTCAAAAGCCTCTCGAGTGTTTGATGCTCCCAGACGGAGAGCAGGGCAACAGGATCAGTCCCATATCGATCTCCTGCGTCAAACGACCAGCGCCGCCCATCTGGGCTCACGCAGTTTTCGCAGTAGTCGAGCTCATCGCAGTCGTTGTAAATCGAGACCTTCCAACCGTCTACATTGATCTGGAAGTGGCCGGCATAAATCTCGTCCCACGATTCATGACCCACCTTACTCATGACGGTTCGACCGAAAATCGCCTCCCTAAGTACCTGGGATACCTCTCTTGCGGAGAGCTCAGCCTCAGTGTTTACGCTAACGCTACCTACCTGGGATGAACGCGCTGCCGCTCTGGCCTCTTTCAGCCTTTGCTCAGCGTACATAGCCGGGTCATCAGCTGGCAGCGGGTAGCCAGCAGCGGATAGAGCTTCGGCGCGTTCTTCAATGAGTAGGCGCTCGGGATCGCGAACCTTTTGGTAGGCTCTGCCTGGTACACGTCGAGTTGTGTCCATTCCCGGCTCCCCAGAAGGCTGGTGACTAAGAGCGACTAAATTACTTTTAGAACGATAACAGAACGCTTTGGATAACGATGCTGAGCTGCGAATGATGAGGGCAGGATGCGTCACAATCTAGGCTTTACAGAGCCACCAACACCAAGCAAGCGGAGCGCACAGGCATGAAGGATGCGCGCCCGCAGGGCGAGACACGCCTTGGCGGGGCTCGATTCACCGCAGCCTGACGCCGCAGGCGGCACGCCATCAGCGACGCCTGGCTCAAGCAAGAGGTAACCCAAATGCCCCACAATGATCTCCGCGAACTAGAAGCCAAGAGACGAAAGGCTTTGTGGATGCTATCGAGCATATCCCCAGGCGAGTCGAAGGCGTTCGATGCCTTATCCATCCTTGATGACCTTGAACTTCAAGAGCGAAAAAACTCCCCTCATACGGTCAAGGCACTTGAGCTCAACCAGCTTCGGGATTGTGTCACGGTGCGGCATCGCCATTCCGGAATCGACATCATTTTGGAGCAGACTATTCCGCAGCCCTGGAGGGAGCGTTTCAACCAGGCAAGTATCGGCTCGACCAGGTTGCTTGATGGGCCATACGCCTCGGACTGGTATAAATTCCTGGCTTGCTGGCAATCAGAGATGCAGCATCTCAAGGCACACAGAGCTGCCTGCAGTGAGCCCAAGCTGGATTGATGCAGGCGGAGAATAGACGTGGAACGAGACAACGATGACACTGTGTATTGCGATATCCAAATGCCTGTGGCCCAAGGCCGAGAGCTACTGGAATTAGTGAACGCACTGCGAGAATCGAAAGCTCATCCAAGTCTCGACAGAGTCTTCGAACACATGCAAGACGAGCTCGGTACGTCCATCGATCTCGTGGACAACCCGCCAACGTGGGGGCCTTGGTGTGAGTGAAAACTCCTAGTGGAGCCATCAAAGCTCCGCATCCCAGGCATCCATCGCCTCGCTCAAAGTCGCGTACCAATGGAGTCCACCGCTCTGCAAGGCATTTGCAACTTGCCTGTTGGTATTGCCGTCGACCCAAGTAGGGAGACTCTCTATGGCTTCTGTGAACAGACTGGCTGTAGCGACAGCGGATCGCCCCGGACTTGTAGACTGGAGGCACACGTAGCGCACAGCAGCGCCGGTCTGCAACCGACGCCAAGCCACCACCTCGATAAAGTCCAAGGCGTTCACCAAAGTCATTACGGCGGGACTCGCTTCCTGTTCCGCCTGGACGTCTCCCGCTGGCGTTAATGACCTGCTAGGCGCTCCTGGCTTGTGGACAAGGTGCTTCAACTGCTCACGCGAGGCGATTATCTGATCGCGGAGCTCTTCGGGATCGATGGACATCCCACCCTCGGGTGTCACCTTGAGGGTCTTCAAGGAGTTCGCCGCCCGGATGAACTCACGTTCACGCGCTTTCTCACGCTCGGGGCGGCGGTCGGGGCTGATGACGCTCCAAAGCGTTGTGAGCAACTTCAATGACATTATCCTATCTTGAGGCATTGGGCGCGGATCCTGCAATCATACGAGGAGGGTAAGGCGCCTGAAGCGAAAGCCCTGCCCGCAATATTGTAGGGCTAACGACCTGTTTGGTATTCAAACCGAGAAGCCAACACAGAGGGTGTCGCTTCGGTTTGGGCGAGCTACCCCCTGCTGCATGATGTTCTGCGTGCTTAGGATCAAAGCCAGCCGCTTAGATCGGGAGACGGCTGTGTACAGCATGCTTCGTTCCACAAATTCGCTTTGACTCAAAGTGCAAAGGATCGACGTCTCGTACTCGCTGCCTTGCGCCTTATGAATGGATATGGCGTAGGCTAGCTTCATTCCCAGCCCGAACAAGTCCATCCTGGACAGGTTCACTTCGAACCCATTGAAGAAAAACACACCTGAAGTCTGGCCATCGATTGACGTAACGCCAGTCATGATCCCGGTGTTGCCGTTGAACAGATTATGTTCGTAGCTATTCTGGGTGACGATGACGGGGTCGTTAACTCGCAGCCAGTATTTGCCCATCCAGATGCCCTGCGTCTCGTCTGTATGCTGGAGGGCACTTTGCAAATGTTTGTTTATCTTGTGCCCGGAATCCGGCATGCGATCAGACATGTGTGGCGTCAGGATCTGAGCGTCAGGGATGATCTGCTTGATCTTCGCGAGGCGTGTCAGCATGTCCTGCGTGTTTGTGCAGGGGATCAGATAAACCCCATCGCGCTCGCCATTCCAGAATGGCAAGGTGTCCAGGTGACCAGATCTAATCTTCATGGCGATGTTCTGAAGGTGACTGTTGCCGATAGACCTGTGAACCTTGATCAGGTGAGTCGACGGTATCGCCTTCGATTTGGCCAGTGCATGGAAGAAGATTCCATAACCAACCGGAGATAGCTGACCGGTATCGCCTACTAGCAAAAGAGACAGTTCTTTCTTTGCGAAGGCATTCAGCAGTTTCAGCATCAAGGCGATGTCTACCATGCTGGATTCATCAATGATTACCAGAGGGTCGCCTCCAGTGCTGATCCCTGAGCTTGCGGTGCTGATTTTGATCAAGAAGCTGTGGATCGTGTAGGTGTCTCGGCCAACAGACTCCTTGGCGCGCTCCTTGGCTTTTCCACTCAGTGCTAAGACATGCACTGGGCGGTGCTGAGAGGCTATATCAACGATGGCTTTCAGCACGGTTGTCTTGCCCGTACCGCCAAATCCAGTCAGCGTGCTGATGCGATTAGTAAGCGCCATCAGCACTGCATTTTTCTGGTCTCGGGTGAGTGGGTATCCAGACGCGCTCTCGCTATGTGCGCAGCGATCTTCAATCGCTTGCTCCAGTTCCTGCGGAGAGCCGTGAAGCAATGAGGCCTGAGCGGACAGTAGAGTCGCTACTCGCTGCTCGAGTTTACTTTCGACAAGGGCCGCTCCCAGTGGCTGGATAAGCGTCGTCCCTTGATGCTTCTTAACGCATACAGCACGCCTTTGTAGGGCGCATTCGATAGCTTGGTCTACCAGTCTGGCGGATGGAAGCTTCTGCATCAGGGCGGCTTTTAGCTCTCCTACTTCGTATGCGGTATGGCCCTGATCCAAGCGCACATAGAGCAAATTCTCCACAAGGCCGGCCAGCCTGCGTGGGTCATCACGAGGTATGCCTAGCTTGGCTGCTGCGGCGTCTACGATTTTCCACATGTTTGGGTGGATGCCTTGAAACGCAATGAGGCTGTACGGATTAAGCTTCAGGCGCTCTACCGTATCCGTCTGGCAAACCTTGAGAACGCTTTTGGCGAGCCCAGGATCGAAGTCGTGCTCCATGAGAAATTCAATTGTTGAAATCTCATCCTGCAGTGTCCTCCAGGCATCCACGACCTTTTGGGCGAGATCAGGATTAATCAGTTCCGCCAGGTGGCTGACTCTGCCTGCAGTCAATGCCTGAGCAAGGTCTTCTGCGCCAAATGCCCTGACCAGTTTCGAGACTTTCGCTTTGCCGAATGACAGCCCGCGAAATGCAGGATGCTTTATCAGCAATCGTTCCACATATGCCGCTATGGGCAGGTTTACGATGTGACAGCTTTCGATCAGAACGAAATCCCTGTACTGATCATGCCCTGTGATCGAGCCTTTGAACTGCCAGCATTCACCGGGTTGAGGAATGCGGGTGATGACTTTATAGCTTGCTCTGCATGTGTAAATTTTGTTTTGGCCAATGATGCGCCCGGAAAAGACTGCACCGCCAAAACTGCCTGGCTTCACCGAGCTCACCTGGATCACGCTCGACAGATTGCTCATAGGATGAATGACCGCCCGGAGTCGATCATCAAGTCCTGCTGGCTACTGATTTCCTGTGCAGATGTGCGAAGCAACCGCAGCTCGGCAGAGAGTTGCTCAACTTGCTCGCGGAGCAGTTCGTTTTCCTTCGACTTTTGCTCAAGCATTACTCGCAACCGATTCGCTTCGCGACTTTTCGAATCCGCCATATTAATCGCCAGAGACTCAGGATCTTTGGCCGCAACAAACTCACTGCCTATGCGGCGAATGTCCTTCGCGATGACCTGCTCAAGGGTTTTGCCCTGTGAGCAAAAGATCTTCTTGGCGCTTTCAGAAAACCACTGCCTACGATTACCACATTCATCAGCGATCTTGCTGAAGTTGACGGCGCCAAACTGATTCACAGGAAACTTTTTTCCAGCCTGTTCAAGCTGCAGCACATAGTCTCTGTAGCGGTCGTACGGAGAGCGCTTTTGATCACCGGTCGCCATTAGTGCTTTCCTTGGCTTTCATCCAAAGGACGAAGGGTTCGGCAATATCTTTTGGAACAAGCCCTTCAGCAGCCTCGAGATCATCAAATGTGCAGGTGATTTTTCCGGCCTTCATGTCAACAACGAACATGCCGTCGCTCGCTTTGAGCACCAGCCTAAGGGCACGGCAGGTCTTATCAAACTTCGTCATGAAGGCCTGATCGCTGTGCTTTGAATCCGAAATGGGAGCCAGGGTGGCCCCGTGAGTACGAAGCGCTGATTTGAGAGCCTCTATTTCTTTCTTCAGCCTTTCTGTCTCTGCTTGGAGCCCATCTGCCCGACGCGCTGATAGCTTCTCCACTAGCTTGTTCTTCGTGGATTCCATGTTGCTGTCGGAGTCCCAGTATCTGTGGAACAGTGGGCCGATCAGTGCCCAATAAGCGGTGCTTTGAACGAGTGTGCGATAGCCAATTTTCTTCTCGTTCACAGGCAAGTCGGCGTTATAGAGCTCCGCACAAAACCTGGAAAAAGGGGTAATGCCGTCAAAAGATGTCTTCCCCACGAACGTCTTGAGTCTCGGGACAACTTCATCCTTTATCCGGCAGATCCTGAACTCGCGATTCCTCTTCTGGGAGCCTGCAAAGCGATTTTGGCCAGGTTTTGCACCCTTGCTCATGCTGGCACACCCCCAGGGCTCGAAATTAGCTTCAAAATCGAATCAGGGCGATTCAAAGCCATAGGTTTGGTCATTGCATCGCTCAGTTCGTGTAGCGAAATGCCGAGGACTTCACAGGCAGATCGAATCAGCCCCCTGAATTCATCGATTAACGTGAAACCAGTCGGGGCTTCTTCCAACATGCGGTTGAAATCTCCTGTGAACGCCAGCAGCTTGTTCCTGGCTACCTTGAGCTGCTGGTTCAGTTGTGGAGTGAAATACTCTGCATGTGACTTGGCTTCCGCAGTCCGGGCGATGAGGTTGGAGAGCGAGTGCTCTTTCAGCTCCAGACGTTCCAGATGTTCTGACACGATTTCAGGCTTCTCTACCAAGAAACTTTCACGCGTTTTAATCTCGCTATACATTTGTTCGAGACAGTGTGCTGTGACGCTCCAGGAGATGATCTCCGTAGCCAGGAATTTGCGACGGTTGGCTTTCTGTACAAGGCTTTCTAGCGATGCACCATTCCTTTTGGCCTCTGCGATGTACGCCTCTAGCTCGCTGCATTCATCAGTTAAAGCTCGGATATGGCCGTGAATCCTAGGCAGATGGTCGACAGTTTTGACTGAATAGTAGCAACCACCGCATGGCGTACTCAGTCCAGGGATGGCACCCAGGTCTTTCACCACGTCCGCTGGACAGTGATTGCCGAACGGGCAGATGTGTGTGGGCATGAAAGCCAGCGAATCAATTGGGCGCTGTTTTGCGGCCCTGACGCCTGACACGACATCGTCCTTCATCTCGCGGTCAAAGGAGATGGCGCCGAAATCAATCAGAGACTTTTCCTTGTCTCGACGGAAAGCCTGCTGGAGCTTTGAGGAGACATCTTCGGCTTTAATATTGGACATTGCTGGACGATCAATGAGCCAGCCCTGCTCGACGCTCATCTTCTGAAACTGGGCTACCGACTTCAGGTATGCAGGGTCGACTTTCGCGTAATACATGACGTGTTCTTCAGTGGCTTGCCCCGTGATGAACGCGCCTATGATATGTGGCGGCAATACCCTGATGTATTCGGATACTACTGAAACTCGACAAGAGTGCGGAGTATGCTCGATGAGCTTACAGGCTTGTGCTTCGAGTTTCAGTGCCGCCAAGTAATCGAGAGGCGCATCAATTGACTCTAGGTCACCCACAGCTTCTGGCATCGCGTTCGTAGTATTAATTCCCAGCTGGAATCGGCAGAACAAATCAAAAGAATAGACAAGCCTCTTGAAGTATTTGCCATAGGCTTCTCCTGTCAGTACGCCAGGAGTTTCGCCCTTAGGGAACAGGGAGGTGATTTTTCCAAATGGGCTTTCTTCATGGTAGTCGTACCAAACCGGGACATCCATTGACGGATCGTTGAACCATTTAATCATGGCCTTTTGGCGGTCTAAAACATAAATTACGTTTCTGGAAACAGTGGAATCCCAAGCGCCATTTGCCTTGTCTGTGTTGATTCGCAACTTACAAAGAGGCGGTAGCGGTCTAGATCGATCAATGTGCATATCATAGGTTAGCTTTTCCAGCCACCGAATGTGAATGCTTCGAACGCCGGTTTCCAGCGCTACGATGTTGTGTCGAATGTAGTTCAGTTGGGGATAGAAAACCCATTGCCCATTCCTTTCGACACTGTGTTCGATAATGGGCACTACGAACCTAGGGAGAAGGTGTAAAGCTTCATATTTCATCGGGCGGTTGATATCTGACTTTGGCTGACTGGCGTCAAAGTCTGGGTTGCGATAGAAAACAACCGGTACGTACCCGAGTTTTTCAGTTTGAATAACTTTCTGGGCTTCGTTCCAGTTCTTTGTGGGTATATCTGCCCTGAATTTTTTGTCATACAGATTGATCTGCTCTTCATGAACCCTGTCGGCAAGGTGCGTTGAGAAAGATTCAATTGCGTAGCAGTATTGCAGCAGAATGGGAAAGTGCTCGGATTCGAAAGCTGGCTTGTTGGTGCCAGAGCTTCTGCTTACAATTGGATAATCGATGTGAGAAATCGGATTAACGAAGCCAGATAATTCCTTATCGGCGCTAGAGTTGACTATCAGGTAGTCAAACAAAGCTTCCAAGTGATACAGGGACTTTTGAACGGCTGTGCCCGACCGACCCTTGCGAAGATAACTGAGAAAACCAACCTGGCCGTCTCCTTCGATGTGTGTACGATTGAGATCTCGAGGCCCTGGTGGAAGTAGACCAGTTCTTCCAGGATATTCACTAAATAGGAACGTGTTGAACACCGTGAAGCTGCTTTCATAGTGCCTAAACGTCTTCATTCCTTTGGTTTTTAGCAGTTGAATAAACTTGCCTTGATATCTCAACCAGAGATCGACGCTTTTTTGGTGTTCAGCAGGGATGTTGAATTCACCAGAGATTAATGCCTTTTTACTGGCTGCCTTATCATTTTTTGGAGGGGTAGTGGCTTGCTGGCACCTTTCAGGGTATAGCTTCTGGACGTAGCTCAGAAAAGCCGCAGGGGCAATTGGATACATGAACCAGTCGATTTCGCCACGGCGTGTTTTAATTAGATGTTCAATAAGATCAGAGATGTCAACCGGCCTGATGTCTTCAATTTGGTGCCAGTCGGTGGCGCGAATCATCCGCCACGCATACCACTCGAAATTCTTGATGGCGCTCGGCTTCATAACAGTAGTTATATCAAGAATGTTCTCGTATGTGACATGAGGAACGAAAGGCTTGCTGACCAAGGCGAGAACTTCAGTGTAGTCAGCTGCAGCAAACTCGAAATGCTTCTTCTTAGTTTCGTTGCTGCCAGTGGGCTTCTTGGTATCTAACGGAAGAAGTACGGCTTTTTCCTGCCAGAGAAAATGCAAAATCAATATTGAATCTTTAGCAAGCCTTTCCAGTGAAGACTTGTTAATCCAGTCGTGTGCGGTCTTCGGAACCACCTGCTTGGCAATTTTCGCGTCCGGAGTTTTCTTCGTGCAGGTATGGAGATTGTGTACCCAATCTTCATCGTATACCGGGGCGTTAACCGGATCCAAGTGGTCGTTAAAGAAACGTAGGACGGAGGCCTGGTAATACTCATTAACGGAGCCGCTTGAGATTTTGCTAGGAGCGATGTGCTTGGACTCAAAAAGTACCTTTGAAACACACGCTTTAGCTTTGGCAATAGCCTCCTTGATCGATCTCTCCAAGTCCTCTCCTGACTTGATAATGAGAATATCTTTGGTGAGATTAATCATTTTTTTCTCCTTCAATACGCTTGGCTTCTTCCTCGAGTAACTCTAGCTGCCGGTAGTGGAAGTCTGCTCGAATCGTCTTGAAAGATGCTTCACCACGTTGTGATACGTACTGATTGGCGTGTTGGATATAGGCTTCAATTATGTCAGTGTCGTGCTTTGCGTACTTCATGGTAGAAGAGGCACTCGCGTGACCCATTAGGATTTTTACATACGCTAGAGGCAGTCCTGGAATGCTCTGTCCGGGAACTGGCAAGTAATTAAGAGTGTAGGTTCCGTACATATGTCGCAGCGAGTGAGCGCTAATGCCTGTGACGTCCTCTACCCCTGCTTTTTGGGCGTAGCTCTTGAAGGTTTTGTCTCGACTGCTTCGGTCGCTAGCGAAGAATGGCCTGCCATCGAGGTTTTGAAAGAGGAAGTCATGGTCGACGCTCGAGTTGTACTCACGGGTCAAATACTTCTCAAGGTTTTCCCAGAACATCCCGGCAAAGGGTTCGATCACGAACGTCATTTCGGTCACCCGTCCCTTCCAGGCGAGGAGCTGGTGCTCAGCCTCGGTGAGTCCAGGCGTTTTGCGTGCAAAAGGGTCGCGGAGGAAAACTGCGAACTCATCATCGTCGATATCGGGCATCCTCACCTGCAAAGCCTCGCTCGAACGAGCACCTGTCGCCGCGAGTAGGGAATAGAGGGTCATGTCTCTATAGAAAGTTTTGGACTTAGCTGGCTTCGCCTGCCTGATGAGATCCACGGATCGTTCGATGGGAAATGCTACCGTCTTGAACGGTTTTTGGTCGTTCTTCCTGTCCCTGCGTGCTGCTTGGGGAAATAGTTTGTCTCCCTTGCGCTTAGGCATCACCGACTTAATCGAGTCACGAATGACTGCGGCCAACCAAGAATTGGCCTTGTGCGCCGAAATCTCATACTGGCTGCGGTACTCAGCTCGCTTTGTGTAGAACGCGCTGAATAACTGGTCTGGCGCTATTCTGTTCTTAGTTTCCGATACATCAAGAAACCATTTAATCGACGATTCGATGGTCTGCGCTAGGGAGTTTTGGCCTGTGAGCTTCTCCTTGCCTAGGCTGTCAGCCAATTTCAACGCTATCGGGTTCGCAGCGCCCTTACCGAACAGCAGATACGCCTGGTAGCTGTTGATGACGGTCTCAATTGTGACGTCGACATCCGCCGCGAACTGGGTTTTTGATGCTTCATACACGTAATCCACAAACCGCCCCACGTGCTCGGCATAAAGCTTCGCCGTGTTGGGGGCATAACCCCTACGTGCGAGCCAGATGGTGTAGTGGGTAAAAGGCTTGAATTCCCGCAGCTCGTCGGGCATATCCGGGTCAAGGTGAAGCAATAGGTGTTTAGCTTCGCTTGTGAGCGGTGCATCGACCAAGATGAAATTTTTCACGAGCGCATTTCCAAATACAACACCCATATAGCTTTCGGTGTTGCACTTGCCATGTCAAGAAAAAGTCTTGAAATGAAGATTTTTTAGCACGCGAAAAACTCCGACAACGTTGTCAGAGAAGTTGTGCAGAGTTCATGAAGTGCTTGATATACAAGGAGATGGGGCCACCGGCGGGAATCGAACCCGCGACCCACCGATTATGAGTCGGTTGCTCTAACCAATTGAGCTACAGTGGCGCTGAGGTGATGCAAAACTACCAGAAACGAGGTTCAAACGCCACACCGACATTCATACCACATAAGAACCGTGGACCAAAGGATTATGAGTCCTCTGCTCTAACCAACTGAGCTATAGGCCCTCAGTAGGTCGCGGATTATAGCGACGGTTTCTCGGCTGTGCTATCCGAAAAATCCGATACGGTTACACGCAGAAACGTTGCCGCGAATTCTTCCGGTGGCAGCGGCAGGCTGACGATGTAGCCCTGGATCTGTTCGCAGCCTTCTGCGGTGAGAAATTGCTGTTGTGCCTGGGTTTCGACACCTTCGGCGATGACGGTGAATTGCATGCTTCGGCCCAGTGCGATGATGGCCCGGACAATCGCCGCGTCGTGGGGATCGTCAGGCAGGCCGCGGACGAATGACTGGTCGATCTTGAGGATGTCCAGCGGCAGGCGTTTGAGATAGCTGAGCGAAGAATAACCCGTGCCGAAGTCGTCGATCGCCAGTTGCACGCCGAGGTGTTTGAGCTGGTGCAGCACGGCCAGCGCCTCTTCGGCCTGACTCATGATGAAATTCTCGGTAATTTCAAGTTGCAGTAAATCCGGCTGGAGGCGGTTGTCCTTGAGCAGTTGCTCGATGCGTCCGAGCAGATTTGGCTGGCGCAGTTGCGCGCCGGCGAGGTTGACCGACAGCGGGCCGAGGCTGTCGTAGACCTGGTTCCACTCGAACATCTGCCGGCACGCGGTTTCGAGCACCCAGTCACCGATCTGCAGGATCATGCCGTTTTCTTCGGCCAGTGGAATGAAATGTTCGGGCGGTACGTCGCCGAAAGTCGGGTGACGCCAGCGGATCAGCGCTTCGGCGCCGACCAGGCGATGGTCGTCGAGGCTGATTTTTGGTTGGTAATAGAGGAACAGTTCGTCGCGCTCGATGGCGCGGCGCAGCTCATGTTCAAGCGCAATGCGTTCGCTGGCCTGGGCGGTGAGGTCGCGGGTGTAGCTTTCAACGCGGTTGCGGCCCTTGGCTTTGGAGCGATACATCGCCGCATCGGCGTTTTTCACCAAGGTGGCGACGTCGCTGCCGTCGCGCGGATACAGGCTGGTGCCGATGCTGGCGCTGATAAAGAACTCATGTTCACCCGCCTGGAACGGTGCGCCAAAGCAGTTGAGCAGCTTGCTGGCGATATTGTCGGCATCACTGGCTTGCTGCAGGCCGGGCAGCAGAATGATGAATTCATCGCCACCCAGACGCGCAACGGTATCGATATCGCGCAATTGCTCTTTCAAGCGTATGGCGATGCCCTTGAGCAGCAGGTCGCCGACCGGGTGACCGAGGCTGTCATTGATGTGTTTGAAGCGGTCGAGATCGAGAAACAATACAGCGCCTTGACCGCCGTTTTCCTGCTGACCGTTCAGCGCCATTTGCAGACGACTTTCGAACAGCGTGCGGTTCGGCAGGCCGGTAAGGGGGTCGTGATGCGCCTGATAATCGAGCTTGGCCTGGGCATGCTTGAGGCTGGAAATGTCGGCGAACACCGCGACAAAGTGGGTGATGAACTTGTCGCGATTGCGCACCGCACTGATGGTCAGCCAGCTTGGGTACAGCTCGCCGTTCTTGCGCCGGTTGGAGATCTCGCCTTGCCAGTGACCTTCGGCGGTCAACTGGTGCCACATGGCCGCGTAAAAGGCGCTGTCATGCAGGCCGGAAGCGAGCAGGCGCGGGGTATGGCCGAGAGCTTCGCTTTCGCTGTAACCGGTGATCTCGGTGAAGGCGCGGTTGACCGCGCTGATGTGCTGTTGGGTATCGGTGATCAGCACGCCCTCGGCGGTGCTTTCGAACACGGTGGCGGCCTGCTGCAGTTTTTCCTGCATCAGATGGCGCTCGGTGATGTCGCGGGCAATGGTCAACATGCAGTCTTCTTCGCCGATCGGCAACGGCCGACTGGACACTTCGCAGAGCCGAATCTGCCCGTCACTGCGGCGGATATGGCAGGTGAAGTCGCGTACGAAGCCGTCGCGCTGCAGCAGGTCGAGCATCTGTTTGCGCTCATTGAGATTGACCCAGATACCCAGATCAAGTGTCGAGCGGTCTACCGACATGGCGCTGTTGAAGCCGGTAATGCGGCTGAAGCCCTCGTTGACTTCCAGCAGCAGACCATCGCTTTGGCGCGACAGCAGCAAGCCATCCGGTGAAGCGTGGAAAGCCTTGGCGAATTTTTCTTCAGAGGTTTGCAGCTGCTGCTGGGTTTCCTTGAGCTGGGTGATGTCGCGGACGACGACCACAAGCGCCGCGGTGGCGTCCAGATCGAATGGCTCGGCGGAAATCAGACCGGTGAACACTTGGCCGTTGTTGCGACGAAAAGGCATCTCCAGGTTGCGGATGCTGCCCGCCTGCAACCGCTGGAGCAGTCCCGGGCCGACGCCGGGAATTCCCCATATATTCAGATCGGTCGCGGTTTGCCCGAGGACGTCCCTGGCTTTCAGCCCGATCTGTTCTTCAAACGCTTCGTTGACTTCCAGCAGGCAGCCGTCGGACAGCCGCGCAATCACCAGAATGTCCGGGCACTGTTGAAAGACCGAGGCGAATTTCTGCTCCGAGAGCCGCAGCGCTTCTTCAGTGCGCTTGATCTCGCTGATGTCGATCATCAAACCGCGCATCACCGGTTCGTGACCATGTTCAATCAGGCTGACGATGTCGCGTACCCACAGACAGCGGCCGTCGGCAGTGATGACCCGGTAATCGACAATGTGATCACGACCTTCACGCAGGGCCTCTTTGCAGTAGTTCTGTGTGCGGGTCAGATCCGCCGGGTGAATGATGTTGTGCCAGAAACCGGGTATCAACCAATGGGATTGCGGATAGCCGAGCAAGTCCTCGGCGTGGGGCGAGACATAGCTATAGGTGAAGTCGCTCATTCGCGCTTCCCAAGCGATGGCCGACAGGCTCTCCACCAGGCCGCGATAGTGATACTCACTGCTGCGCAATTCCTGTTCGAGGTCGATGCGCCGGGCAATCTCCGAGCTCAAACGGCGATTGATGCGGATTACCACGGCAAGAATCGTCACCAACAACAACAGTCCCGGCAGACCGTAAATCAACAAATCTGACCAGAATGTCCGGTGATCGAGGACATTGCCGACCCACTGTTCCTGAATGCTGCTGATTTCATCCGGGCTCATGTCGGCCAGCACTTTGTCGAGAATCCCTACCAGTACTTTGTTGTCGCGCGGCACGGCCATCGCCAATTGGTAGCGATAAGGGGTTTCGCCACTGACATACAGGCCGTCGAGCTTGAGCTGGCGCAGGCTCCAGACACTGGACGCGAGATCGCCAACGACCGCGTCGACTTCATCGGTGGCGAGTGCCTGCAACGCCGAGCTGACGTTGGGCATCGCCACCAGATTCAGATCCGGATGGTGGGTGCGCAGCAATTCGTGTGGAGCGTAATTTTCCACCACAGCGATTTTCAAACCGTACAGATCGCCAATCTTGCGCGGCTGCGCGCCACCGATGTGGGCGAGGATAACGATTGGGAAGTCCAGATAGGGACGGGTGAACGACAGGTAGGTCTGGCGCTCAGGGGTCGACATGATGCCCGGTAGAAGATCGATCTTGCCGCTTTTCACCTGTTCCAGCACCACCGTCCAGCTGACCGGTTCGATCGGCGTCAATTTGATCGCCAGGCGTTGGCGAATCACTTCGATATAGTCGGCCGCCAGGCCCTGATAACGGTTCTGATCGTCACGAAACTCGAAAGGTGGCCACGACGCGTCGACACCCAGGCGCAAATCCGGGTGAGCCGCCAGCCAGCTGCGTTCTTCATCGGTCAGAGTCAGCGCGTCAGCCGTTGCGGTCCAGATCATCAGTGACAGCAAAAAAAGCACGGGCGCCAATCTGTGCATAACGCTCTCGTTATGGCTCGGGGATGATTGGTTCGAGTGTAGACGCGGTAGGCGGGGGAGGGGCGGTGCGGAGAATTTAATCTGCCATATAAACAAAACCCCCGGCCTGGGCCGGGGGTTCTGGTATCACTCGTCGAGGAAGGAGCGCAGATGCTCGCTTCGCGTCGGGTGGCGCAGCTTGCGCAGCGCCTTGGCTTCGATCTGACGGATCCGCTCACGCGTTACGTCAAATTGTTTGCCCACCTCTTCGAGCGTGTGGTCGGTGTTCATGTCGATACCGAAACGCATGCGCAGTACTTTGGCTTCACGGGCAGTGAGGCCGGACAGCACTTCGCGAGTCGCTTCTTTGAGGCTCTCAACGGTGGCGACATCGATTGGCGACTGCATGGTCGAGTCTTCGATGAAGTCGCCCAGATGGGAGTCTTCGTCATCACCGATCGGGGTTTCCATGGAGATCGGCTCTTTGGCGATCTTCAATACCTTGCGGATCTTGTCCTCAGGCATTTCCATGCGTTCGCCCAGCTCTTCCGGGGTCGGTTCGCGACCCATTTCCTGCAACATCTGCCGGGAAATGCGGTTGAGCTTGTTGATCGTCTCGATCATGTGCACCGGAATACGGATGGTGCGGGCCTGGTCGGCGATCGAGCGAGTGATCGCCTGACGGATCCACCAGGTGGCATAAGTCGAGAACTTGTAACCACGACGGTATTCGAACTTGTCCACCGCTTTCATCAGACCGATGTTGCCTTCCTGGATCAGATCGAGGAATTGCAGGCCGCGGTTGGTGTACTTCTTGGCGATCGAGATCACCAGACGCAGGTTGGCTTCAACCATCTCTTTCTTCGCGCGGCGGGCCTTGGCCTCACCGATCGACATGCGACGGTTGATGTCCTTGATTTCTGCGATGGTCAGACCGGTTTCGGTTTCCAGCGCGATCAGCTTCTGCTGGCAACGAATGATGTCCGGCTGTACGCGACCGATGGCTTCGGCGTACTTGCTCTTGCCTTTGGCCAGAGCGTCCGACCAGCTTTCGTCGACTTCGTTGCCCGGGAACTGACGCAGGAAATCGGCGCGCGGCATACGTGCATCACGTACGCACAGTTGCATGATCGCGCGCTCTTGCTGACGCAGACGATCCAGGGCGCTGCGAACACGCTCGACCAAGCCTTCGAATTGCTTCGGCACCAGTTTGATCGGCATGAACAGCTCGGCCAGTGCGAGCAACTCGGCAATCGCTGCCTTGTTGTTGCGACCGTGCTTTTTCAGGGCCTTGCGGGTGACTTCCATCTGGTCGGCGACGGCGCCGAAGCGCTGTGCAGCGATGACCGGATCCGGACCGCTTTCGGCTTCTTCTTCATCATCGGAAGCTTCGGCATCATCGTCGTCGGTATCGTCGTCGGCCTTGGCGGCTTTCGGGTCAACCGGCGGCGGCACTTCCGCCGCTGGCGGCGCAATGCCGTCGTCCGGGTCGATGTAACCGCTCAGGACGTCGGACAGGCGACCACCTTCGGTGGTGACCCGCGTGTACTCGGAGAGAATGTGGTCAACCGTGCCAGGGAAGTGCGCGATGGCGCTCATCACTTCACGAATGCCTTCTTCGATCCGCTTGGCGATTTCGATTTCGCCTTCACGAGTCAGAAGCTCTACCGTACCCATTTCACGCATATACATGCGCACAGGGTCAGTGGTGCGACCGATATCGGTCTCCACCGCTGCCAACGCAGCGGCTGCTTCTTCCGCAGCGGCCTCGTCGGTATCGGCGTCGGCCAACATAAGGGCGTCCGCATCCGGAGCACTCTCGTGTACGGGGATCCCCATGTCGTTGATCATGCGGATGATGTCTTCCACCTGCTCAGGATCTGAAATATCCTCGGGCAGGTGGTCGTTGACCTCGGCGTAAGTCAGATACTTCTGCTCACGACCCAGTTTGATCAACTCAATAATACGAGACTGCTGTTGCGCTTTTCCGGACATAACACCCTATCCACTGAAGGTCTTGGCGGGCAAAAAACAAGCCGAGGATTATACCTGAGCTATGACCTCACGCGCCAGTTGAGGTCGGGTTTGATGCGGAAACATTGCGACTTAAAAGGTCGCGCAGTTGATTTTTCTCTTCGACGCTCAGTTCGCTTTGCCGCGCTTTCCTGAGTAACTGTTCGAGATTTCGCTCGCGTTGGCGGGCTGACAAGCTAGTAATGGTGTCGAAAAACTGTTGTTCAAGGTTTTCTCCGTCAATCAGCCATTCCTTTTCTGCCAGTGCCTTGAGCAAGCGTCCCTGTTCAGTGCCGTGCCATCGCGCGATCAACTGAAATGAGTTTAGCTGGGGATTCTTCTGTACGGCCTCGAGCAGTGCCACAAGTAACTGGGCATTGGTCTGATTTTCGTCGGCAATGTGCCCGGCGTCTTCGACGCGCTTGGCCAATTGCGGGTGGTGAAGCAGCGTGCGCAGGGCGGTCAGGGTCGGCGACTCGACGCCGATCGGGGTGCGCGGACGCTGCTGATCGCGATCGCCGCCACGCTTGCCGTTCTTGTCCCAGGGTTTCTTGTCCCATTTCTTGCCGCCGGCGCCGGGTTTCTTTGGCGTCCACTCCTGCTGCGGCACATACATGTCCTGCGCCTGCGGCTGATGGTAGTCGCTGTAGTCCGGCATGGCGTCGTAATCGATACCGGGGTCGTACGCCGGTGGCGCTTCCTGCGGCGCGCTCTGCGCGAGCTGGCTGACGGTTTCGCTGCTCAGGCCGGTGATTTCGCTCAGGCGCTGACGCATCAAAATGCGCAGATTGGCGCCCGGTACTTTATCGATCAGCGGCGCGGCAAGGGTAGCCATATGCGCCTTGCCTTCGAGCGAGCGCGGGTCGGCTTCTTCGGTGAGTTGCTGGAAGAAGTAATCGGCCAATGGCTGCGCATGCTGATTGATCCGCGCCTTGAAGGCGTCGGTGCCCTCGGCGCGAACCAGAGTGTCCGGGTCTTCGCCTTCGGGCAGAAACAGGAACCGCGCACGCCGCCCGTCCTGCAGGCAGGGCAGGGTGGCTTCCAGTGCACGCCATGCGGCGTTGCGGCCAGCCTGATCGCCGTCGAAGCAGAACAGCACGTTCGGCACGACGCGAAAAAGCCGCTTCAGATGTTCTTCGCTGGTGGCGGTGCCCAGCGTGGCGACGGCATTGCGCAAGCCTTGCTGGGCCAGGGCGATGACGTCCATGTAACCTTCGACGACGATAATTTCGTCAAGGTTGCGATTGTTCTTGCGCGCTTCATACAGGCCATAGAGTTCCTGGCCTTTATGGAATACCGGGGTTTCCGGGGAGTTCAGGTACTTGGGTTTGTCGTCACCCAGTACGCGGCCGCCGAATGCAATGATCCGGCCGCGGGTGTCGCGGATCGGGAACATCACGCGATCGCGGAAGCGGTCATAGCGTTTGCCGGTTTCGGCATTCTCGATCAGCAGGCCAGCGTCGATCATGGCCTTTTGTTGCAGGGTATCGCTGCTCAAATGCTTGAACAGGTTGTCCCAGCCTGGCGGTGCAAAGCCGAGGCCGAAATCCCGGGCGATCTCGCCGGTCAGTCCGCGTCCCTTGAGGTAATCAACCGCGGCTTTACGCGCGGGATGGCTCTTGAGCGCCTGCCGATAAAAATCGGCGGCAGCGGTCAGCAGTGGATACAGCGGCGAATCGGTCGGTTGCCGGGGCTTGCGCTCGCGGCCACTTTCTTCGCGAGGGATTTCCATGCCGGCGGCTTTGGCCAGATCTTCGACGGCCTGGGGGAAATCCAGGTTGTCGTGATCCATCAGAAAGCCGAGGGCGTTGCCACCGGCGCCGCAGCCGAAGCAGTAATAGAACTGCTTGTCGGGGCTGACGCTGAAAGACGGAGTTTTCTCTTTGTGGAACGGGCAGCAGGCGGTGTAGTTCTTGCCGGCCTTCTTCAATTGCACGCGCGAGCTGACCACGTCGACGATGTCGGTGCGGTTCAGCAGGTCGTCAATGAAGCTCTGGGGTATCAGCCCGGCCATGGCGTTCTCGTCGTCTGCGCTGCAAAAAGTCCGTTGCGACAGGCTGTCGGACGCGGGTCTTTGTTGGAAGCGCACAAGATGTGCGGCTCGACCGGTGTCGTCTGCATGATCGCTGTCGGGAAGTGTATCTGCCGAAAATCCACTGACGTTAGTACCTATCAGTCTTCGACTATTTGAAAGTGTTGCGCTGAGTCCGCTGACGGCCGGTAAAAGGCCTCGGATAGCTCAATAAAGCGGGCACGCATGAGGTGCCTTGGGCTGATCGTCGTAAGAGGAATCAGTGGGTGTGCTCGTCAGTAGCCTTGAAAGGCTCGTCAGAAAAGACGTGCACCGCTGGCAAAAAAGCCAGGCCTGACGCGGTGAAGCGGATTTGTCTCGGTCGCATCTGCGGCGTCGACGGTGAAGCATCAAGCGTTTTACGCAAATGCCATTAGCCCGGCAGTGAGCCGGGCTTAGGCAAGAAGCTTGCTACGAACGTCTGTGTATTAGTACAGACGAACGGCGCGGCGCTGTTCGCGCTGAACTTTCTTGGCGTGGCGTTTAACAGCAGCTGCTGCCTTGCGCTTACGCTCAGAAGTTGGCTTCTCGTAAAATTCGCGGCTACGAACTTCAGCCAGTACACCGGCTTTTTCGCAGGAGCGCTTGAAACGACGCAGAGCTACGTCGAAGGGTTCGTTCTCTTTTACTTTGACGGCTGGCATCCAGAGCTACCTTCATTCATTACCGGGGTCAACATCCTCGCGGCAAAAGAGCACTTGAAGACGTCGGTTTTTAAGGGTTGCGGATGTTAACCCCTCATCGCTCGGAATGCAAAGCCTCTGATCGAAAACCGCTGGTCGGGGCATCCCGCGGCGACTATTATGCGCGCCTTCGAATTCAGCCTAAACAAGGCGCAAACCCATGCTAGTACTGGGATTAGAAACCTCCTGCGACGAAACCGGCGTCGCATTATATGACAGTGAACGCGGTCTGCTGGCCGACGCGCTGTTCAGCCAGATCGACCTGCACCGCGCTTACGGCGGAGTAGTGCCCGAGCTGGCCTCGCGTGACCACGTCAAACGCATGCTGCCCTTGATCCGTCAGGTGTTGGCCGAGGCCGACTGCGTGCCCACCGAGATCGATGCGATCGCCTATACCGCAGGTCCCGGCCTGGTTGGCGCGCTTCTGGTCGGTGCGTCTTGCGCGCAGGCGCTGGCGTTTGCCTGGGGCATTCCGGCGCTCGGCGTGCACCACATGGAAGGCCACTTGCTGGCGCCGATGCTGGAGCCGAAACCGCCGCAATTCCCGTTCGTCGCTTTGTTGGTGTCGGGCGGGCATACGCAGTTGGTTCAGGTCGATGGCATCGGCCAATACAGCCTGCTCGGCGAGACACTCGACGATGCCGCCGGCGAAGCGTTCGACAAAACCGCGAAGATGATGGGCCTCAATTATCCCGGCGGTCCGGAAATCGCCAAGTTGGCTGAAAAGGGCACTGCAGGACGTTTCACTTTCCCGCGTCCGATGTGTGATCGCCCGGGTCTGGATTTCAGCTTCAGCGGCCTCAAGACCTTCGCCCTTAACACCTGGCAGCAATGCGTCAGCGCCGGGGACGACGGCGAACAAGCCCGCAGCGACATCGCGCTGGCGTTCCAGCAGGCCGTGGTGGAGACTTTGACCATCAAGTGCAAGCGCGCGCTGAAACAGGCGGGCATGAAGCGTCTGGTGATCGCGGGTGGCGTCAGTGCCAACAGGGCTTTGCGGGTTTCCCTGGAAAAGATGCTCGGCGACATGCAAGGCGAGGTGTTTTATGCCCGCCCCGAGTTCTGCACCGACAATGGCGCAATGATCGCCTTTGCCGGCTGTCAGCGCCTGCAGGCCGGTCAGCAGGAAACACTGGCGATCAGCGTGCAGGCGCGCTGGCCGATGGAGCAATTGTCGGCGTTGTAAGGAATGGCGCTCGGCGGCGCTATTTAGAAATGCCGTTCGCGCCCGGCAAACAGGTCGCGTAGATTGCCGCGGTGGCGCCAGACGATCAGCAGCGTCAGCGCGCTCATCGGCAGCAGCGCTGCCGGTTCCTGCCAGGCCAGCAACGGCAGGGTCAGCGGCGTGGCAATCAGCGCCGCCAGCGAGCTGGTGCGGGTCAGATAGAACGTCAGCAGCCAGGCGCAAACGGCCAGCAGCGCGGCGGGCGGATACAGGCCCAGCAGCATGCCGGCAGCGGTGGCGACGCCTTTGCCGCCACGGAAGCGGAAATACAGCGGGAACAGGTGACCGATCACGGCGCAAACGCCGATCCACGCCTGATCCTGCAGCGAAAGGCCTACAGCCGCTGCGATCAGTACCGGCAGCAAGCCTTTGCACAGATCACCCAGCAGGGTCAGGATCGCCAGTTTGCGACCGGCCAGGCGCAGCATGTTGGTGGCGCCGGCATTGCCCGAGCCACTCATTCGCGGGTCCGGATTTCCGGTCAGGCGGCTGAGCAAAATGGCAAAGGACAGCGAGCCGAGCAGGTAGGCGAGAATCGCCAGTAACCAAAACATGCTAACTATTCCGGGCGAGGACGCCCTGATTCTAACGGCGCATCGCGCCCTTGTCGTGCAGCGGAGAGAAGTGCTTGGACAGAGTGTTTATCGAGGGCCTGGAAGTCGACACCGTCATTGGTGCCTATGACTGGGAGCGCGGCATCCGCCAGTGCCTGCGACTTGATCTGAGCTTCGCCTGGGACAACCGCCCGGCCGCTGCCGGTGACGACCTGACCCTGGCGCTCGACTATGCCAGCGTTTCCAAGCGCATTCAGGCGTTTGCCGAGCAAGCGCGGTTTCAGTTGGTCGAGACCTTCGCCGAGCGTCTGGTCGAAGTGCTGATGAGCGAGTTCAACATCACTTGGGTTCGTCTGAAACTCACCAAGCCGGGCGCGGTGCCGGCGGCCAAGGGCGGCGTGGGCGTGGAGATCGAGCGCGGATGTCGCTGACTCAGGTCTACCTCGGGCTCGGTAGCAACATCGACCGGGAAACTCATTTGCGCGCCGGGCTCGACGCTTTGGCGACGTTTCTGGTGGATATCCGCTGTTCGGCGGTGTTCGAAAGCCTGCCGGTGGGCATAAAGAGCGGTCCGTTTTTCAATTTCGTGGTGTCGGCGCAGACCGATCTACCGCTGATGGAGCTGGACCGACGACTGAAATTCATCGAAGCGGACAATGGCCGCTATGCTCCGGATCGCAAAGGCTTGCCGCTGGATATCGACGTGCTGTTGTACGGCGATCTGGCCGGCAATTTCGATGGTCTAGTGCTGCCGCGGGCGGAAATCCTGAAAAATGCCTTTGTGCTGTGGCCGCTGTCGCTGATTGCTCCGGATCGGGTGCATCCGGGTGTGGGAAAAAGCTTTGCTACGCTGTGGGCCGAGGCGCAGATTGATCAGGTATTGGCGCCGGTGGCATTCGACTGGCGAGGGCAGCAGCTTACGCCTTCGGATTTGCACTGAGCTCAAGGGCGCCATCGCGAGCAGGCTCACTCCTACAGGGGAGCGCGTTCCAAAATGTGGGAGTGAGTCGGCTCCGGGCTGTGGTCCGACGAAGCTTTATGCAGACGCCGCGTCTTTATAGGCTTTCAGCACCTTTAGTCGTTCGCGCTTCAGCGCTTCGCCCAGGGCCGGTCCCTTGAAACCCTGTTCCAGCAATGGCTGCACCGCCACACCGCGCGCTGCGGTTGCCGCTCCACGCAGATAATCCGCCTGTGGATAACTCCGCTGCTCCAGCCCTTTGCGGCCACGAGCATCCATTTCGCAGGCAGCAATAAACTCTTCGAAACGCTGCGGGCGGCGATACACATCGAAGCTTTGCAGCAACTCCAGCAGTGTCGAAGCTTTCAACTCCAGCGCCCGGTGACCATGGGTGTGGTACTGGCCGACCAGCAATGCCAATTCCTGGCAATCCTTTGGTGCCTTGAAGCGCTCGTTGACTGCTTTGATCAGCTTCAATCCGGTGTGCTCGTGGGCAATGTGTCGAGGCCACTCTTCTTGTGGCGTCAGCCCTTTGCCGAGATCGTGCAGCAGGCAGGCCCAGCGTACCGTCAGCGGTTGTTTATGCAGCGCCGCCTGTTGCAACACGCTGAGGGTGTGCAGCCCGGTGTCGATTTCCGGGTGGTGTGCTTCCGGTTGCGGCACGCCGAACAGCGCGTCGACCTCCGGCATCAACACTTTCAGCGCGCCGCAGTCACGCAGCACCTCAATGAATACCTGTGGCTGATCTTCCAGTAATGCCCGAGAAATTTCCTTCCAGCTACGTTCAGCGGTCAAGGCTTGCAGTTCACCGGATTCGCTGAGCTCGCGCATCAGCTCCAGCGTTTCTGGCGCAACGGTAAATCCAAGGCCTGCATATCGCGCGGCGAAGCGGGCAACGCGCAGAACACGCAAAGGATCTTCGGCGAATGCCGGGGAAACGTGGCGCAGGATTCGCGCTTCCAGATCGCGCTGGCCATGGTACGGATCGGTCAGATTCTGCTGATCGTCCTCGGCCATGGCATTAATGGTCAGGTCGCGGCGGATCAGGTCTTCTTCGAGGGTAACTTCAGGGCTGGCGTAAAACGTGAAGCCGCCATAACCACGGCCACTCTTGCGTTCCGTGCGGGCGAGGGCATATTCCTCGCCGGTTTTCGGGTGCAAAAACACTGGAAAATCCGCGCCCACCGGGCGGAATCCCTGAGCGAGCATTTCTTCGGTCGTTGCGCCGACGACGACCCGGTCGATATCGGTGACCGGCAACCCCAACAGGCGATCACGTACCGCGCCGCCAACCTTGTAAACCTGCATAAAAAACCTCCGTTAGCCCGACAGGATAACCCTTGCGTCAGACTTTCGGAGGCCAGAACCGGCTCAAA
This sequence comes from Pseudomonas sp. Z003-0.4C(8344-21), assembly GCF_900104975.1. Taxonomy (NCBI): domain Bacteria; kingdom Pseudomonadati; phylum Pseudomonadota; class Gammaproteobacteria; order Pseudomonadales; family Pseudomonadaceae; genus Pseudomonas; species Pseudomonas sp. Z003-0.4C(8344-21). The sequence continues at coordinate 907,517 of NZ_LT629756.1, forward strand.
GATGTATCACGGCCAGATCAAGTCGACCGTAATCGCCTTCACTATGTTCGCTACGTGGCGGAACGTGATGGGTTTTCATGATCTGGTCGCCCTGCAGGGTTTCCAGATGAATGTCGAAGCCCCAGAGTCGGTGCAGGTGTTTGAGCACCTCGTCAGTGGAATCGCCCAGCGGTTTGCGATCGTGCTGCTGGTGGCGCAGGGTCAGTGAACGGTCGCCGCGTCGATCAATGCTGTAGATCTGCACGTTCGGCTCACGATTGCCGAGGTTGTACTGCGCCGCCAGAGTTTCGCGGATGATCCGATAGCCGCTTTCGTCGTGAATGGCTGGCACCAGCAGGTCGTCTTTCTGGTCATCGTCGAGAATGCTGAACAGTTTCAGGTCGCGAATCACTTTTGGCGACAGGTACTGCAGGATGAAACTCTCATCCTTGAAGCTGCTCATGGCGAACTTGATGGTCGACAGCCAATCGGTACCGGCGATTTCCGGAAACCAGTGGCGATCCTCCTCGGTAGGCTCTTCACACATGCGCCGAATGTCGCGATACATGGCAAAACCCAGTGCGTACGGGTTGATGCCACTGTAATAGGGGCTGTCAAAACCCGGCTGGAACACCACGCTGGTGTGTGAAGTGAGGAATTCCATCATGAAACCGTCGGTGACCAGCCCTTCGTCGTACAGGTCGTTCATCAACGTGTAATGCCAGAACGTTGCCCAGCCTTCGTTCATCACCTGGGTCTGGCGCTGTGGATAAAAGTACTGGGCAATCTTGCGCACGATTCTCACGATCTCGCGCTGCCACGGCTCCAGCAGCGGCGCGTGCTTTTCGATGAAGTAGAGGATGTTTTCCTGCGGCTCGGCCGGGAAGCGTGCGTTGTCCTTGTCGCTGTACTTGTCCGCACCTTTGGGAATGGTGCGCCACAGATCGTTGATCTGTTTCTGCATGTGCTCTTCGCGATCCTTCTGCCGGCGCCGCTCTTCTTCGGCAGAGATCGGATAGGGACGCTTGTAACGGTCAACCCCATAGTTCATCAGTGCATGGCAGGAATCGAGCAGGTCTTCCACCGCATCGATGCCGTGGCGCTCCTCGCATTGCATGATGTACTGCTTGGCGAACACCAGATAGTCAATGATCGAACTGGCATCGGTCCAGGTGCGGAACAGGTAGTTGCCCTTGAAGAAACTGTTGTGACCATAGCAAGCGTGCGCCACTACCAATGCCTGCATGCAGATGGTGTTCTCTTCCATCAGGTAGGCAATGCACGGATCGGAGTTGATCACAATCTCGTAGGCCAGGCCCATTTGCCCGCGGCTGTAGGACTTCTCGGTGCTGAGGAAGTGCTTGCCGTAGGACCAGTGGTGGTACCCCAGCGGCATGCCCACCGATGCATAGGCATCCATCATTTGTTCGGCGGTAATCACTTCGATCTGGTTGGGATAGGTGTCCAGCGCATAGCGGGCCGCAATCCGAGCGATCTCGCGGTCGTAGGTCTGGATCAGCTCGAACGTCCATTCCGAGCCGGTGGAAATGGGTTGGCGCTTCTGCTCTTTGGCGGTCATGTCACTAACCTGCGCTGGAAGAGTTCACGGAAGACCGGATAGATATCTCCGGCCGAGACCAGTTGCTGCTGGGCAAACGTGTCAGAAAAGGCTTCGGCGATGCGTTCGTATTCGTACCACAAGGCCTGATGTTCGCGCGGGGTGATCTCCACGTAAGTGTAGTACTGCACAAACGGCATGATCTGGTTGATCAGAATGTCACGGCAGATCGGCGAGTCATCGTTCCAGTTGTCGCCGTCGGAGGCCTGAGCGGCATAGATGTTCCACTCGTTGCTCGGATAACGCTCGGCCATGATCTCCTGCATCAGTTTCAACGCGCTGGAAACGATGGTGCCGCCGGTTTCCCGCGAGTAGAAAAACTCTTCCTCATCGACTTCCCGGGCGCTGGTGTGATGGCGGATGAACACCACGTCGATCTTGTCGTAGTTACGCTTGAGGAACAGGTACAAGAGGATGAAGAAGCGCTTGGCGATGTCTTTGGTCGCCTGGGTCATCGAGCCGGAAACGTCCATCAGGCAGAACATTACGGCTTTCGAGCTGGGGTTCGGCTGTTTGATCAGCAGGTTGTACTTCAAGTCGAAGGTGTCGAGGAACGGCACGCGATGAATGCGCGCGCTGAGCTTTTCGATTTCCGCCTCGAGTTCTTGAATATCGCCGAAGTTGTCTGGCTCTTCGCGTCTCAGTCGTTCCAGCTCTGCCTTGACTTCGCGCAGCTTGGCCCGGCTGCTGCCGGACAGGGCGATACGCCGTGCATGAGCTGAACGCAGGGTGCGGATGATATTGATGCGTGACGGGTTGCCTTCGTTGCTGATCCCGGCGCGCACGGTTTTGAAGGTGTCGGTGCCACTGAGGTTGCGCTTGACCAGGTTCGGCAGTTCGAGGTCTTCGAACATGAATTCGAGGAACTCTTCCTGGGTGATCTGGAAGACAAACTCGTCCATGCCCTCGCCGGAGTTGCCGGCCTTGCCCGGACCGCGTCCGCCACCGCCGCCGGGTGGGCGGGCGATGTGTTCGCCGGCGGTGAATTCCTTGTTGCCGGGATGAACTACGGTCTGTTTGCCGCCGCGGCCGTGGTGAAGCACCGGTTCGTCGATGTCGCGACCGGGAATGCTGATCTGTTCGCCGTGTTCCATATCAGTGATGGAGCGCCGGCTGACCGCCTCTTCGACGGCCTTCTTGATGTGGTCACGGTAACGCCGCAGGAAACGCTGACGGTTCACCGTGCTCTTGTTCTTGCCATTGAGGCGTCGGTCGATCACATAGCTCATAGGCCCTCCGGGGAGCTTCAAGTTTTGAGCTGCAAGCTGCAAGTAATGCGAATGACCCAGGATTCAGGGCTTACGCGCTTTGTCTTGCAGCTTGTGGCTTGTAGCTTGCAGCTGCCTCACTGCGACTTGCGGACCCGCAGGTACCATTCGGACAGCAGTCGTACCTGTTTATCGGTGTAGCCACGTTCAACCATGCGTGTAACGAAGTCGTTGTGTTTTTGCTGGTCCTCTTTGCTGGCCTTGGCGTTGAAGCTGATGACGGGCAGCAGGTCTTCGGTGTTGGAGAACATTTTCTTCTCGATGACCACCCGCAGTTTTTCGTAGCTGAGCCACGTCGGGTTCTTGCCATTGTTGTTGGCCCGGGCGCGCAGGACGAAGTTGACGATCTCGTTGCGGAAATCCTTCGGATTGCTGATGCCGGCCGGTTTTTCGATTTTCTCCAGTTCTTCGTTGAGCGCGACGCGGTTGAGGATTTCGCCGGTTTCCGGGTCGCGGTACTCCTGATCCTGAATCCAGAAGTCCGCATAGAGCACGTAGCGGTCGAAAATGTTCTGACCGTACTCGCTGTAGGATTCGAGGTAAGCGGTCTGGATTTCCTTGCCAATGAACTCGATGTAGCGCGGCGCGAGGTATTCCTTCAGATAGCGCAGGTAGCGTTCGCGGGTCTCGGCCTGGAACTGTTCCTGTTCGATCTGCTGTTCCAGCACATAGAGCAGGTGCACCGGGTTGGCGGCGATTTCATGCGGATCGAAGTTGAATACCTTGGACAGGATCTTGAAGGCGAAGCGGGTCGACAGACCGTTCATGCCCTCGTCGACGCCGGCCGAGTCGCGGTATTCCTGAATCGACTTGGCCTTCGGATCGGTGTCCTTGAGGTTTTCGCCGTCGTAGACGCGCATCTTCGAATAGATATTGGAGTTTTCCGGCTCCTTGAGACGCGACAGCACGGTGAACTGCGCCAGCATTTTCAGGGTATCCGGCGCGCAGTGCGCCTTGGCCAGTGAACTGTTGAACAGCAGTTTGTCGTAGATCTTCACTTCGTCACTGACGCGCAGGCAGTACGGCACTTTGACGATGTAGATCCGGTCGATGAAGGCTTCGTTGTTCTTGTTGTTGCGGAAGGTATGCCACTCCGATTCGTTGGAGTGAGCGAGCAGAATCCCGGTGAACGGAATCGCGCCGAGGCCTTCGGTACTGTTGTAGTTGCCTTCCTGGGTCGCCGTCAGGAGTGGGTGCAGCACCTTGATCGGTGCCTTGAACATTTCGACGAATTCCATCAGGCCCTGGTTGGCCCGGCACAGCGCACCGGAGTAGCTGTAGGCGTCGGCGTCGTTCTGTGGGTATTCCTCGAGTTTGCGGATGTCGACCTTGCCGACCAGTGCGGAAATGTCCTGGTTGTTCTCGTCGCCCGGTTCGGTCTTGGCCACGGCGATCTGATTGAGAATCGACGGGTACAGCTTGACCACGCGGAACTGGCTGATATCGCCGCCGAATTCGGCCAGGCGTTTGGTCGCCCACGGCGACATGATGGTATTGAGGTAGCGCCGCGGGATACCGAAGTCTTCTTCGAGGATCGCGCCATCTTCGGTGGCGTTGAACAGACCCAGTGGCGATTCGAATACCGGTGAGCCCTTGATTGCGTAGAAGGGCACTTTTTCAATCAGCTGTTTCAGCTTCTCGGCCAGGGACGATTTACCGCCGCCGACGGGGCCGAGCAGATAAAGGATCTGTTTCTTCTCTTCCAGGCCCTGAGCGGCGTGGCGGAAATACGAGACGATCTGGTCGATGCATTCTTCCATCCCGTGGAAGTCTTCAAAGGCCGGATAACGGCGGATCACCTTGTTGGAGAAGATGCGCGACAGCCTCGAGTTGGTCGAAGTGTCGAGCAGTTCCGGTTCGCCAATCGCCAGCAGCAGACGTTCGGCGGCGGATACGTAGGCGCTGCGATCCTTTTTGCACAGTTCCAGGTATTCCTGCAGAGAGAATTCTTCCTGGCGTGTGGATTCGAAGCGTTGTTGGAAGTGGCTAAAGATACTCATGACGTCACCTCGCTCGATACGTGGAGCCGACGCCGGATCACTCAGTCGATGCTGGCAACAGCCACAGTGGCAGCCGTTGTTTACCCCCCAGAACTCTCCCGCAGTGGACAACCACGGAAGCTACTCCCGATGACCCGTGCGCCGGTGTACCGGCTCTCCCCTGTTTTGGATGGCCTGCGCTTAAGGATAGTTGGGAATTCGAGAGGTAAAGGCGAGATACGTAATTAGTTGTGGCAGACCGTTCGTCTGCCTCGCGCAGGCCCGCGGAAGCCGGGGGCTGCGCGTGACAAAAAAAATTATTCGTCGCTGCCTTGCGCAGTTTCCGAAGGATAAGTCGTACGCCACAGTTCAAAGCCGCCGTCCATGCTGTAGACGTCGGAGAAGCCCTGGCCCACCAGATAGGCGGCTGCGCCCTGGCTGGAATTGCCGTGATAGCAGACCACGACAGTCGGCGCATCGAGGTCGGCACCCTGAATGAAAGCGTGCAGAGAATGGTTGTCCAGATGCTTCGCACCCCTGATGTGCAGGGCGGCAAAAGTCGCCGGGTCGCGCACGTCGACCACGACGGCGCCTTTTTCGCGCAGTGCCTGGGCCTGCTCCGGGGGGATTCGTTTGAATTCGGTCATGGCTGTGTTCCTGTTGCTCAACTGATAACGCAGTCTAACGCGGTGCGCCGACTGGTGAAGTTTCGGGAATGGATGGTGCGACTGAAGGTGCGAGTCCGCCATGTTCATCGCATTTGCACGACAGGCGTTCACCGCTGTCGACGTTCATCAGGGTCAGGCTGCCACCCCAGACACAACCGGTGTCCAGCGCCGAGATACCCGGTTCGTGGATGTTGCCCTCCAGCGCCGCCCAATGGCCAAAGATGATGCGCAGGCCGCGGGTCTTGCGCTCCTTGTGCTGGAACCAAGGTTTATAGCCGGGCGGAGCAGCATCCAGACCTTCCTTGCTTTTGAGATCGAGTTTGCCTTCGGCGGTGCAGAAACGCATGCGCGTGAAATAGTTGGTGATGACCCGCAAGCGCTCGACGCCTTTGAGATCGCTGTCCCATTTCGCCGGATCGTTGCCATACATGCCGTCGAGAAAGGCCGGCAACATATTGTCATCGCGCAATGCCGTCTCGACTTCGGCGGCGCATTTCAGGGCGCGACGCAGCGACCATTGCGGTGGGATGCCGGCGTGAACCATGGCGACATCGCGACGCTCGTCGTAGTGCATGAGTTTTTGCTGGCGTACCCATTCGAGCAGTTCTGCGCAGTCCGGCGCTTCGATGATTTCCCGCAGGGTGTCGGATTTCTTCAGGCGCTCGATGTTTCTTGCGGCGGCGAGCAGATGCAGATCGTGATTGCCGAGTACGCAAACCAGCGACTCGCGCATGCCGTACAGAAAACGCAGGGTTTCCAGCGATTGCGGGCCACGGTTGACCAGATCACCCACCAGCCAGAGTCGATCGAGTTGCGGATCGAACGCCACTTGCTTGAGCAGGCATTTGAGCGGTTCGAGGCAGCCTTGCAGGTCGCCGACGGCATACGTCGTCATCAGTGCAGGGCTCCGGGCACGGCAAGGCGAAACGGTTTGATGACCGCGTCGAAATGTTTGCCATCGTCGGCGAGCATTTGATAGGTGCCCTGCATGGTGCCGACCTTGGTGGTCATCACGGTGCCGCTGGTGTAGACGTGATTCTTGCCTGCGTCGATCAACGGTTGCTGGCCGACGACGCCTTCACCGCGCACTTCTTCGACATGGCCATCACCGTCAGTAATCACCCAGTGCCGGGACAGAAGCTTGGCTGGAATCTGACCGTTGTTCTGCACAGTGATGGTGTAGGCGAAAGCGAAGCGGTCATTTTCGGGTTGCGATTGTTCTGCCAGATAGCGGGTGACGACGCTGACATCAACCTTATAACGGGAATCGGACATGCAGAAAGGCCTTAACGAAACGGAACGCGGGGCGTAGCTGATGGGGAATCAGTCTAGGCAAGTATCGGGCAGTAAACCAGAGTGGTGTGCTGCCCGATAGCGTTCATCGCCGGTCAGTCGGCGACAGGGGCGGCCGGAACTTGTACGGCGAGCTGGTCTGCCAGGCGTACGAACGCGGCCAGATCCAGTTGCTCGGGACGCAGGCTGCCATCGACGCCGGCGGCTTCGATTTCGGCATTGCTGAGCAGTTGCTTGAGCGTGTTGCGCAAGGTCTTGCGGCGCTGGTTGAACGCCTCGCGCACCACGCGTTCGAGCAGGCGATGATCCTTGGCCGGGTGCGGCAGTACTGCATGCGGCACCAGACGAACGATTGCCGAATCGACTTTCGGCGGCGGATTGAACGCGCCCGGGCCGACGTTGAACAGGTGTTCGACGCGGCAGTGGTACTGAACCATGATCGACAGACGACCCCAATCACCACCGCCAGGACCCGCGGCCAGACGCTCGACCACTTCTTTTTGCAGCATGAAGTGCATGTCGCGAATGATGCCGGCGTTATTCAGCAGGTGAAAAATCAGCGGCGTGGAAATGTTGTACGGCAGGTTGCCGACCACGCGCAGGCTGTTTGGCGCGGCGTTGAGCGTGTTGAAGTCGAATTTCAGTGCATCGCCCTGGTGCAGGTTGAAATTGCTTTTGCCGGCGAACTGCTGGTTAAGGATCGGGATCAGGTCCTTGTCCAGTTCCACCACATCGAGTTGCGCGCCGGAGGACAGCAGGCCGGCGGTCAGTGCGCCCTGGCCCGGGCCGATTTCCAGCAGACGGTCTTCGGCTTTGGCATGGATAGAGCGCAGGATACGGTCGATAACGCCGGCATCGTGCAGGAAGTTCTGGCCAAAGCGTTTGCGCGCCTTGTGTTGGTATTGCTCGGTCATAAACGGGTCTCGGCCATCTGGTAGGCGGTTTCCAGGGCGACTTGCAGGCTGCCGGTCTCGATCTTGCCGCTGCCGGCCAGATCAAGCGCGGTGCCGTGATCGACCGACGTGCGGATGATCGGCAGGCCCAGCGTCACGTTGACTGCAGCGCCGAAGCCTTTGTATTTCAGCACGGGCAGGCCCTGGTCGTGGTACATCGCCAGCACTGCGTCGCAGTGCTCCAGATACTTGGGGGTAAACAGAGTGTCGGCAGGCAGCGGGCCACGGAGGTCCATGCCCTCGCCGCGCAGGCGTTCCAATGTCGGTTCGATGATGTCGATTTCTTCACGGCCCAGATGACCACCTTCGCCGGCGTGCGGGTTGAGTCCGCACACCAGAATCCGTGGCTGGGCGATGCCGAATTTGTTTTGCAGGTCGGCATGCAGGATGCGCGTAACCCGCTCCAGCCGCTCCGGTGTGATCGCGTCGGCAATTTCGCGCAGGGGCAGGTGAGTGGTGACCAGTGCCACGCGCAAACCGCGGGTGGCGAGCATCATCACCACTTGCGCGGTGTGAGTCAGGTCAGCGAGAAATTCGGTGTGCCCGGAGAACGCGATACCTGAGTCGTTGATCACGCCCTTGTGCACGGGTGCGGTAATCATCCCGGCGAAGTCGCCGTTCAGGCAGCCGTTGCCGGCGCGGGTCAGGGTGTCGAGAACGAACGCCGCGTTGGCCGTGTCCAGTTGCCCGGCTACCACGGGGGCGCTCAGTGGCGTGTCCCAGACATACAGGCTGTTGGCGGGCGCCGGAGCGTCCGGCCAGTGATCAGGATTGACATCCAGCAGATCGACAGCCAGCCCCAGTTGCGCGGCCCGCTCGAGGAGCAGGTCGCGGCTGGTGATGGCGATCAGGGGGTGTGGCTGGGCTTGCGAGGCGAGCAGCAGGCAAAGGTCGGGACCGATGCCGGCTGGCTCGCCGGGTGTCAGCGCGAAACGCCGGGGTTTCACTGCGCTGCCTGGTCTGCACCAGGAAGTTTGATCTCTACGTACGCTTCGTCACGGATCTGACGCAGCCAGGTTTGCAGCTCTTCGTCGTATTTGCGGTTACGCAGGACGGTCAGGGCTTGCTGCTCGCGAGCCTGTTCGGTGCTGTCGGTGGCGCGACGGCCAAGAACTTCCAGAACATGCCAGCCGTATTGGGTCTGGAATGGCTTGGACAGCTGACCTTGCGGGGTCGTGGCCATCACTTCGCGGAATTCCGGTACCAGTGCGTTCGGATCGATCCAGTTCAGGTCGCCGCCGTTGAGCGCCGAGCCCGGGTCTTCGGAGTAGTTTTTCGCCAGCGTAGCGAAATCTTCCCCGGCAGTGATGCGCTCATACAGCGACTTCACCAGCGCCTCGGTCTTGGCTTCGTCGCGAATCGGGCTCGGTTTGACCAGAATGTGACGAACATGCACTTCGTCGCGCATCTGCGCTTCGCCGCCACGTTTGCCCAGCAATTTCAGGATGATGAAGCCGCCCGGCGTGCGTGCAGGTTGAGTGATGTCGCCAACGGCCATGCTGCTCAGCTCGCGATCGAACGGCGGTGGCAATTGCGCGGCTTTACGCCAGCCCATGTCGCCGCCTTCCAGTGCGTTGTCGCTGCCCGATTTCGCCACGGCCATCTGGCCGAAGTCGGCGCCTTGCTTGAGCTGCTGGTAAACCTCCATGGCCTGACGCGCGGCGCTCTGAATCGCTTCGGAGTTGGCGCTTTCCGGGGTCGGAATCAGGATGTTGGCCAGGTGCAGTTCTTCGGACAGTTGCATTTTGCCCAGGTCGGAGGCGAGAAAGTTCTTCACTTCCTGCTCGGAGACCTGAATGCGTTCTGCCACACGACGCTGACGCACGCGGCTGATGATCATCTCGCGTTTGATCTGGTCGCGGGCATCGTCGTAGGACAGGCCGTCGCGAGCCAGTGCAGCACGGAACTGATCAATGCTCATGTTGTTGCGCTGGGCAATGGTGCCGACCGCCTGGTTCAGCTCTTCGTCGGTGATGCGGATACCGGAGCGCTCGCCGATCTGCAGCTGCAGGTTTTCGACGATCAGACGTTCGAGCACCTGTTGATCCAGCACGCCCGGAGGCGGCAAGCCGCCGCCACGCTTGGCGATAGTCTGCTGCACTTCGTGGACACGCTGGTCCAGCTGGCTCTGCATGACCACGTCGTTGTCGACGATCGCTACCACTTTGTCGATGGACTGCACGGCGGCGTTGGCCGCCGTACCCAGGAACAGCGCGCCCAGCATCAGCGGGCGCAGACAATCAGAAAGCTTGGTCTTCACGTTCACGATAACCTTGAATGCCTTTGTCGAGGAAGCTCTCTACCTTGGCGCCGGTGAGGCCGCCGAGTCCCTTCAGAACAATTTGGAGGAAGACGCCATGGTCGCCTTTTTCGTTTTGCGGAGCTTCCTGACTGAACTCGTCGTAGGAAACCCAGTAACGGTTGATCAGACGCAATTTCCAGCAGCAGTTGTCGTACTCGAAACCGCCGAAGGCTTCCAGCGTACGGTTGCGGTTGTAGTCGTACTGCCAGCGGCTGATCGCGCTCCACTGCGGAACGATCGGCCAGATGACCGAGAAGTCATGCTGCTGGATCTTGTAGTAGTCCTTCACGTAGCCAGGCTGCCCCGGGGTGCCGTAGTCGCCGCCACCGACCGACCATTTACCGGTGTTCTGGTCATAGCGAACCTGGTCGTTGCGATAGCGATAGCCAAGGTTGACGACCTTGTTCGGGTTGTCTTCAGGCTGATAGTGGAACATCGCACTGCCGGAACGCGGGCTGCGGCTGTCCGGATCCCAGTTGTAGTCGGCCGTGGTGCGCCAGTCACGGTTCCAGCGGTATTCGTACTCCAGAGCGTATGGCGAGACGTCGGATTTGGCGTCGTCACGATCGTTGAATGCGATGCCTGGCAGTTGAACCTTGCGATCCTTGAAGTACAACGCCTGACCGACACTGATGCGCTGGCGCTCGAAACCGTTGTCTTCAATCCAGCGACTGGTCACGCCCAGCGACAACTTGTTCTCGTCGCCGACACGGTCGGAACCGGAGAAGCGATTGTCGCGGAACAGCGAGGCGTAGTTGAAGGTGTATTCACTGGTGTCGAATACCGGAATGTCCTCCTGATCCACCTCGGGTACATAGAGGTAGAACAGACGTGGTTCAAGGGTTTGACGGTAATTCTTGCCGAAGTACGAAGTGTTGCGGTCGAAGTACAGGCCACCATCGATGCTGGCGATTGGTACGCCGCGGTTCTGGTTGCTGTCGAATTCACCGTTGAGCTTCTTCTGCTCGGCGGTCATCACATCGATCTGCGATTTGCCGGTGTTGTCCAGATCAAGCTGGTACTGCGTGTATTGGTACTTGAGCGACGGCTTGAGGAAGCCATACGTCCAGTTCATCGGCAGGCTGACGCCCGGTTTCAGATTCAGACGGTCGCCGTTGGCGCGGGCCAGACCTTGAATATTGTTGTCCAGGCGCGACTCGGTGGTGACGCCGTCTTCCTGAACAAACGTGCCGCTGCGCAAGTCACGGTCGAAACGAACCAGCTCGGTTTCGTAATCGAAGTTCAAGCCTTCCGGGTGGTACGGCAGTTGACCGTTGAAGGTGATCTGCGGCAAACGACCGTAAGGCGTGATGTTCGAAACAGTCGCCAGTTGGTACTGCTGGGCATTCAGGCGCGCAGTGTAGTTGTCGCCACGATAGGTGACGGAACCCTGCTGGTTGACGTAATCGTCGCTCTTGACGCCGATCTGATCGGTCTGCAGATCCTGGAAATAATACGGATCGCTGATCTTGGTGTAGTCAACCTGGGTGAGCACACGGGAGTCGAGACCGCCCTTGTGCTGCCAGTTGTACATGTAGCGCGTCTCGTTGTAATCGGACTGGCGCTTGCGATCGTCGTTCTCGTCGTTGAGATACGACGCACCGAACTGACCTTCACTCGACTTGGTCAGGTAACGGAACTCGCCTTCCACCAGCATGCCGCGCTTGCTCATGTAGCGCGGGTACAACGTGGCATCGTAGTTCGGTGCCAGGTTGAAGTAGTACGGCGTGACCAGCATGAAGCCGGTATCGCTGCCGCTGCCGATGGTCGGCGGCAGGAAGCCCGACTGACGACGATCGTCGATCGGGAAGTAGATGTACGGCGTGTACAGGATCGGGATGTCCTTGACGCGCAACGTCACGTTGGTCGCGGTACCGAAACCGGTTGCCGGGTTCAGCGTGATGTTGTTGCCCTTGAGCTGCCATGCGTTGCTGTTCGGTTCGCACGTGGTGTACGTGCCGTCCTTCAAGCGAATGATCGCGTTCTCGGCACGCTTGGCGTACAGCGCGTTGCCGCGGATGCGTGATTTGTGCATCACGTATTCGGCGTTGTCGACCTTGGCTTCACCGGTGTCGAGCTGCACATCGGCGTGGTCGCCGACGATCAGCGCGCCGTTGTCGCGAATGCGTACGTCGCCATTGAGTTCGGCGCGGCTCTCGGCCTGATACAGGCTGGCCTCGTCGGACTCGACCTGCATGCTGCCCTGACGCAGGACGACATCACCGGCCAGCGTACCGACTTGATCATCGGTGTTATAGCGCGAGGCTTTTGCGCCGATAAAGGTCGGAGCGTCGCTTTTGTTCGTCTTGTCATTCATGCCAGGACGAGTCGGCTCGATGTAGGCGCCGGAGCAGTAAGGCCCGGTCTCGGCCAGTTGAGCGGCGGTGAGTTTCTCGCGCGGAACCCAGTCGAGGTGACTGTAGTCTTCGCTACGGGATTTCAGACCGCGGCCCTTGGCTTCAGTGACGAGCGCGGTTTTCGGGCCGGTGTCGGCTGTCGAACCGTTCTCGCTCGGCGCATCGCCGGTGGCGCTGACGGCACTGCCGTCATGCACCGGGCGCGGCGGCAACGCAGCGGCCGGTGATTTGGGCGCACAGTCCCAACCACCCGTAGCCGAGACGGAGCAGTCATACTGCTCGGCGGCAACAACGAATTGACTGGCCAGAGGTTGCATAGCCAGCAGACTGCCGGTTACCAACAACGGAAATTTTTTACGAAACGCGGGGGATTTCAATGCCATCTTATTAGTCCGGGCTTCCTGCGTGCCATCTGCCCGCGGTGTGGGCCGCACGCCTCTCGATGGTCTGAAAAAGATGCTGGATAATAAAGCATGACCCGCTTGACGGCTAGCGCCGTCGGAGACCCTTGCAATGCCTGACCAAGATGTACGCTTGCAACACCTGAAAGTTTGGCTCGATGAGCAGTTGGCAAATCTGTTTGCACAGCAAGGCTGGGGCACCGTGCCCCCGGCCACGTTGACCGCGGCCAGCAGCGACGCGAGTTTTCGCCGCTACTTTCGCTGGGAAGGTGGGGATCGCAGCTTCGTCGTGATGGACGCGCCGCCGCCTCAGGAAAACTGCAAACCGTTCGTGGATATCGCCTTTTTGCTGGCGAAATCCGCAATCAACGTGCCGAAAATTTATGCCGAAGACCTCGAGCTCGGCTTTCTTTTGCTCAATGACCTGGGCAACCAGACCTATCTCGACGTGATCAACGGCGAAAATGCCGACGCTTTGTTCGACGATGCGCTGCAAGCCTTGCTGGCCTTTCAGCAATTGCCGATGGTTGCGCCGCTGCCCAGCTACGACGTGGCGTTGCTGCGCCGTGAGCTGGAATTGTTCCCCGAGTGGTATGTGAAGCGCGAACTGGGTGTCGAGTTCGATGCGGCTCAACATCAGCAATGGCAGCACATCAGCGATCTACTGATCGACAGCGCCCTGGCCCAGCCGAAGGTGCTGGTACACCGCGACTACATGCCGCGCAACCTGATGCTCAGCGAGCCCAACCCCGGTGTGCTGGATTTCCAGGATGCGGTCTACGGCCCGGTGACCTATGACGTTACTTGCCTGTTCAAGGACGCCTTCCTCAGCTGGCCTGAAGAACGCGTGCACGGATGGCTGAAAAAATACTGGCAGCAAGCCCAGGCGCTGAATATCCCGGTGCAGACCGACTTTGAGGATTTCCTGCGCGCCAGCGACCTGATGGGCGTGCAGCGCCATCTGAAAGTCATCGGTATTTTCGCGCGCATCTGCCACCGCGACGGCAAGCCACGCTATCTGGCGGACGTGCCGCGCTTCTTCTCTTATATAGAAGCGGTGATTGCCCGTCGTCCTGAACTGGCGGAGCTGCAGGCGCTGTTCAGCAGCTTGCGCGCTGGAGCGACGGCATGAAGGCAATGATTCTGGCGGCAGGCAAAGGCGAGCGCATGCGTCCGTTGACCCTGACCACGCCAAAACCGCTGGTACGTGCCGGCGGCGTGCCTTTGATCGAATATCACCTGCGCGCCCTCGCCGCGGCTGGCTTCAACCAGATTGTGATCAACCACGCCTGGCTTGGACAGCAGATCGAAGACCACTTGGGAGACGGCTCGCGGTTCGGCCTGAGCATCCAGTACTCGCCGGAAGGCGAACCACTGGAAACCGGCGGCGGGATTTTCCGTGCTTTGCCGTTGCTGGGTGACGATGCGTTTCTGGTGGTCAATGGCGACATCTGGACCGACTACGACTTCAGCGTCCTGCATCAACCGATCGCCGGACTGGCGCATCTGGTGCTGGCGGACAATCCGGCGCATCACCCCAACGGTGATTTTTCCCTGGTCGACGGCAAGGTGCAGGACGGCCAGCCGGATTTGCCGACGCTGACTTACAGCGGCATCGCCGTACTCCATCCGCAACTGTTCGACGGCTGTAGCGACGGCGCCTTCAAGCTTGCGCCGCTACTGCGCAAAGCCATGGCGGCCGGCGAGGTCAGCGGCGAGCGTTTGAAAGGGCACTGGGTGGATGTCGGTACACACGAGCGTCTGGCCGAAGCTGAAACCTTGATAAAAGCGAGTCGCTGATATGTTGTGGCCAGGGACTCTGATTGGAGCCGGAGTGGGTTTTGCAATCGCCAGCATTCCGGGGGCCATGCTTGGGGCGTTGTTGGGGCAAGCGCTGGATCGGCGCCTGAATCTGCAGAGCTGGGGGCATTTGCGGGAAAAGCTCGGCGGCCGGCCGATGTTGCGCAACGACGAGCTGTTGTTCGTGCTGCTCGGGCGGCTGGCCAAGAGCGACGGTCGGGTGACGGACGGGCATATCCAGCAGGCGCGCAAGGAAATGCGCGCGCTGGAAATGAGCGAGCCGGCCACGCGTCGAGCCATTGCTGCGTTCAACCGTGGCAAGTCGGGCAGCGACAATCTGCGCGGTTATCTGCGCCGTCTGAGCGCGCAGCCGCATGCCACCGAAGGTGTGTTGCGCGCCTGCTGGCGGATGGTCTGGGCCGATGGTCGCGCCGGTGTCAGTGAACGTGAGCTGCTGGCACAGTGGGGCAAGTGGCTGGGCTGGACGCCGCAGCAGGTACAGGCGCTGGCCAGTGATTACGAGCCGGGCAAGCGGCCGATCGTCAGCGCGGCGGTGAGTTATCAGGAAGCGATGAAGCTGCTCGGCGTCTCGGCGAGCAGCGAACCGGCGCAGATCAAGCGCGCTTATCGGCGCCTGCTCAGTCGCCATCATCCGGACAAGATCGCCGGCAGCGGGGCGTCAGCGGCGCAGGTGCGCGAGGCGACCGAGCGTACTCGCGAATTGCACAATGCCTACACGTTGATTCGTGAGCGGCGAGATTTTCGCTAGTCGTTGGATGTGTGTTGTCTGAACTGACCCCATCGCGAGCAGGCTCACTCCTACAAATGATTGCGTTCCAACTGATGGACCTCGATCAACTGTAGGAGTGAGCCTGCTCGCGATGGGCGCTACTCGGTCTACCGGTCAGTCCGGGTTTTGCGGGTTCAACCACCCCCGCACCCGACGCAACAGCTGCTCCTCCTCGGCCTTTTTGTCCGGCAATGCCTTGAGCGCGACCTGGCTGAACGCCGACGTCTTCAGACGTTTGCTCGCCTGCATGCGCTCCAGCGCTGCGTTGCGATCCAGCGGCTTGTCCATGTAGAAAATATCCGCCGTCGGCAGCTTCAGCGTCGGCGTCAGCTCGGCCAGTGGCGGCTTGGCCTTGGCCGGCGCCTGCGCATCAACCATGACGAATTTCTCCACCTGCGCCGTTTGTTTCTCGCTCAGATAGCGCGCCGCCCAGTAGGCGCCGGTGCCGTGGCCGAGCACGACGATGCTGCGCGCGCTCTGCTGTTCGGCGTAGGCAATCGCCGCGTCGATGCGTGCGAAGATTCGTTCGGCGTCAGCCCGGGATTGTTCCTCGGTGGTTTCGGCGACGACCTGATCGGCGACTTCGGCTTCGCCACCAGCAGCCTGCTCGATCGGCTGCGCGGTGGTTGAATCCTTGCTGCCGGACTCAGGCGCTTTCGGCGCTGCGGCGGGCTCGATGACCCGCGGTGCGATGGCATCGCTTTGCAGGTCGGGCAGGGTGATACTCAGGCTGCTCCACTGGGCGTTCGGCAGTTTGCGCCGCAACGGGCCGATTGCCTGCGGCCAGTCTGCGGTTTCGCCGGCGCCAGGAATGATGATCACCGCGCCTTTGGGTTCGGCCGTGTTGGCCGGTTTCCACAGCGCCAGGAAGGTTTCGCTGCCAGCCTGCAATTGTTGCTGCTCTTGCGCCGGCAGAAGACGTTCCAGTGCAGCAGCTTCTTCCTGACTACGCTCAAGCAAGGGCTGGCGTTCGACCGGTTTCTCTTCGGCGGGTTTTTCTGCCGTGGCGGCAGGCGCCGGATCGGCGGCTTCGACGGAAAACGCACAAGGCAGGATCAGCGACAGGCACAATGCTGGCATTGCCAGGCGATAAACAAAGGGCATCGGTTATTCCAGGCCAGAAAGTATCCCGGCAGCCTAATGGGTTGGTCAGAATTTGTCAGTGTATGAGACTTCAATGAAGCGATTTTGCTGCCTGTGGGTTATCGGCTGTTTGTGGTTTCCCTTGATGGGCTGGGCCGCGCCTGCGCCGCCTGCACACCTTGCGCAATTGTCGGCGAGCCAGCAGCAATGGCTGGCGCAGCACAATGAGCTGCGCGTCGGTCTGGTCTTGCAAGCGCCGTACGCGACGTACGATCGCCGTTTGCAGCGGCTGTCGGGCGCGAATGTCGAGCTGATGAAGTTGTTGGCCAAAGCGCTGAATATCGAATTGAGCTGGCGCAACTTTCAGGACCTCGGTCAGTTGGAAAACGCCTTGCGCGACGGCGAAATCGATATCGCCCCGGGTCTCAGCCAGACTCCCGGCGCATTGCGCCTGTGGCAATTTTCCGATCCGTACATGCGCGTGCCGCAACTGGTGGTCAGCGACCAGAAGGGCGCCGGCGTGGTCGATCTGGAAAAAATCGACAGCCAGACCCGCGTCGCGGTGCGCATGCCGAGCACCACTGCCGATTACCTGCGCAGCAACTATCCGCACCTGAACCTGCAAGGCGTGCCGCTCGAGCGTCAGGCGTTGCAGT
The DNA here is from genome assembly GCF_900104975.1 of Pseudomonas sp. Z003-0.4C(8344-21). NCBI lineage: Bacteria > Pseudomonadati > Pseudomonadota > Gammaproteobacteria > Pseudomonadales > Pseudomonadaceae > Pseudomonas > Pseudomonas sp. Z003-0.4C(8344-21). The sequence continues at coordinate 924,664 of NZ_LT629756.1, forward strand.
TGCTGTTGAGCCAGCAAGCCGCCTACGCCGTGGTCGATGAAGCCCAATTGGGGCGCTTGTCGGTCGAACCGGAGTTCGCCGAGCTGGTGGTGGTTGGCGATATCGGTCTGCCGCAGCTGCTGCGAGTGGCATCGCGCCGTGATTGGCCGGAACTGGCCGGCATCGTCCAGAGTGCGTTGCGCGCGATTCCGGCCAAGGATCTGGAACAGCTGCACAACCAGTGGCTGCAACCCAAATATCCACGGTTGTCGGAATCGCCGGGGTTCTGGCAGAACCTCAGCCTGTTGTTTGCGGTGATGCTGCTCAGTTGTGCCGCCATCGTTTTCTGGCAGCGGCGCCAACAGCACAGCCTGGAACAGCGCCTGCTTGCCGCGCGTGAAGACATCGCCCTGCGTGCCGCCAGTGAAGAGGCCTTGCGTCTGACGCAGTTTTCCATCGATCAAAGCACCGTCGGCATCCTCTGGGTCAACTGGGACAGCCATGTGCGCTACGCCAATCGCGCGGCCGAAAGCATGCTCGGTTATCCCGCCGGTGGCTTGATCGAACGCCCGTTGATCGACTTTGAACCGGGCCTGCACATGGATCGCTGGCTCAACCTGTGGAAACGCGCGCGGACCAGTGAAGAGGGGCCGCTGAGTTTCGAAACCAGTTGTGTGCGTGCCGACGGCAGTGTTCTGCCGGCGGACGTGTCGCTGAGTTTTCTGCGTTTTCGCGACAGTGAATACCTGGTGGTCTACCTCACCGACGTGACTGAACGGCGTCGCGCCCTGGCGGCGTTGCAGGAAAGTGAAGCGCGCCTGCAGGGCATCGCTGCCAACGTGCCGGGGCTGGTGTTCCGTCTGGAGCGGGCGCCGGTCACCGGGCAGATCGATTTCGCCTACATCAGCGAAGGCAGTGAAAGTCTGGTCGGTTACGCCCCGGCCGTCATCGCCCATCGCGACATGGGCCTGCGCGGTCTGGTGCACCCGGACGACAAGGCCAGTTATCACTGCACTCAGGATCAGGCGCTCGACAGTGACAGCGACTGGTCGTGGCAGGGGCGTATCCTCACGCGTCAGGGCGAGCAGCGCTGGGCCGAGATCAAGGCGATCACCCGGCAACTGGAGGACGGCGCGTACGTCTGGGATGGCATTGTCTGGGACATCAGCGAGAGCAAGCGCATCGAGCTGGAACTGGCTGCTTCGCGCGAACAGCTGCGTGAATTGTCGGCGCACCTTGAAAGCGTGCGCGAAGAAGAGAAGGCGCGGATCGCCCGCGAAGTCCATGATGAGCTGGGGCAGATGCTCACGGTGCTGAAACTGGAAACCTCGATGTGCGAACTGGCTTATGCGCAACTCGATCCCGGTCTGCATGAGCGGTTGAACAGCATGAAGCGCCTGATCGCCCAGTTGTTTCAACTGGTGCGGGATGTGGCGACGGCGCTGCGGCCACCGATTCTCGATGCCGGGATTGCTTCGGCGATCGAATGGCAGGCGCGGCGGTTCGAGGCGCGTACGCAGATTCCATGTCTGGTGCAGGTGCCGGACAATCTGCCGGCGCTCAGCGATGCCAAAGCGGTGGGGCTGTTCCGGATTTTGCAGGAGGCCCTGACCAACGTCATGCGCCATGCCCAGGCGCACACGGTGGAACTGACGCTGGCGCTGGAGGGCGATGAATTGTGTCTGACGGTCAGCGATGATGGCGCAGGATTTATCGCCGCTACCGGTCGGCCGACTTCGTTTGGTCTGGTCGGCATGCGCGAGCGGGTGCTGATCATGGGCGGGCAGTTGACGCTTGAGAGTGAGCCGGGGGAGGGCACCAGTCTGGTGGTGCGGGTGCCGGTGGGTGAGGTTTGAAGATTTGTAGTATTTGGGCTGACGTTATCGCGAGCAGGCTCGCTCCCACAGGGATTGGTGTGTACCTGAAATCTGGAGAGAAGAATTGATCCGTGTACTGGTAGCCGAAGACCACACCATCGTCCGCGAGGGCATCAAGCAGTTGATTGGCCTGGCCAAGGACCTGCAAGTGGTCGGCGAGGCGAGCAATGGTGAGCAATTGCTGGAAACCCTGCGCCATGTGCCGTGCGAAGTGGTGCTGCTGGATATCTCCATGCCCGGGGTCAATGGCCTCGAGGCGATTCCGCGTATTCGCGCGTTGAACAATCCGCCGGCGATTCTGGTGTTGTCGATGCACGACGAAGCGCAGATGGCCGCCCGTGCATTGAAAGTCGGCGCGGCCGGCTATGCAACCAAGGACAGTGATCCGGCACTGCTGCTCACGGCGATCCGCAAAGTTGCCGCGGGCGGGCGTTACATCGACCCCGAGCTGGCCGACCGCATGGTGTTCGAAGTCGGCCTGACCGATGCGCGGCCGCTGCATTCGTTGTTGTCCGAGCGCGAATTCTCGGTGTTCGAACGCCTGGCCCAGGGCGCCAACGTCAACGACATCGCCCAGCAACTGGCGCTCAGCAGCAAGACCATCAGCACGCACAAGGCGCGCCTGATGCAAAAGCTCAACATCACCTCGCTGGCCGAACTGGTGAAGTATGCGATGGAGCACAAGCTGCTCTGAGCCCACCAAAAAATCCTGTGGGAGCTGGCTTGCCAGCGATGAGGCAATGTCAGTCACATCAATGTCGATTGACCCACCGCTATCGCTGGCAAGCCAGCTCCCACAGGATTCTTTGTTCAATTTTCGATTCTAGGCGTATCTGTTAGCGACAAACGCTTTTGCTTGTTCTTGCAGCTTGCAGCTCAACCCTCGCCACTGCTTTATCCATTAGCGCCATCCTTGTAGGGCAATCCCTACCCCCAACCTTCCATCCGGCTTAAGCCATTCTCTCCTGCGCCCCGATTTGCGCGGCTGTCAGCAGCCACTAGGCTTGACTCACAAGCAGTCATCAATAACAAAGGTGCGGGTATGAGCCAGGTCGATTCAAACGCAGGGGCCAGTGATGTGCTGGTCAGCTTTCGTGGAGTGCAGAAGAGCTACGATGGCGAGAACCTGATCGTCAAAGACCTCAACCTGGACATTCGCAAAGGCGAATTTCTCACCCTGCTCGGGCCGTCCGGTTCCGGCAAGACCACCAGCCTGATGATGCTCGCCGGTTTTGAAACGCCAACCGCCGGCGAAATCCTGCTGGCCGGGCGCTCGATCAACAACGTGCCGCCGCACAAGCGCGACATCGGCATGGTATTTCAGAATTACGCGCTGTTCCCGCACATGACCGTCGCGGAAAACCTCGCCTTCCCGCTGACCGTGCGTGGCTTGAACAAAAGCGACGTCGGCGAGCGGGTGAAGAAAGTCCTCAGCATGGTCCAGCTCGACGCGTTCGCTTCGCGCTATCCGGCGCAGTTGTCCGGTGGTCAGCAACAGCGTGTGGCGTTGGCCCGCGCCTTGGTGTTCGAACCGCAACTGGTGCTGATGGACGAACCGTTGGGCGCCCTCGACAAGCAATTGCGCGAACACATGCAGATGGAAATCAAGCACCTGCACCAGCGCCTCGGCGTGACTGTGGTCTACGTGACCCACGATCAGGGCGAAGCGCTGACCATGTCTGACCGTGTCGCCGTGTTCCATCAGGGCGAAATCCAGCAGATCGCTCCGCCACGTACGCTTTATGAAGAGCCGAAAAACACCTTCGTCGCCAACTTCATCGGCGAGAACAACCGCCTCAACGGTCGCCTGCTCAGTCAGAGCGGCGAGCGTTGTGTGGTCGAGCTGGGTCGCGGCGAGAAGGTCGAGGCGCTGGCGGTCAACGTCGGCCAGACCGGCGAGCCGGTGACCCTGTCGATCCGTCCGGAGCGGGTCAGCCTCAACGGTTCCAGTGATCAATGCGTCAACCGCTTCTCAGGGAGGGTGGCGGAATTCATCTATCTGGGCGACCACGTCCGGGTGCGCCTGGAAGTCTGCGGCAAGACCGACTTCTTCGTGAAACAACCGATTGCCGAGCTCGATCCAGCGCTCAGCGTCGGCGACGTGGTTCCGCTTGGCTGGCAGGTCGAGCACGTTCGCGCGCTCGATCCTCTTTCAGAGGCGCATTAAGCGCCCCGGCAATACCAACACCAACCCTGCACGTGGAGAGAACAATAAATGTTGAGATCCCTGAAGTTCACCGCCCTGACCCTGGGCCTGATGGGTGCGACCGGCGCGATGGCCGCCGGCCCGGATTTGACCGTGGTGTCGTTTGGCGGGGCGAACAAGGCGGCGCAAGTCAAAGCCTTCTATGCACCGTGGGAAGCGGCGGGCAACGGCAAGATCGTCGCCGGTGAGTACAACGGCGAAATGGCCAAGGTCAAAGCCATGGTCGACACCAAGAGCGTGTCGTGGGATCTGGTCGAAGTGGAGTCGCCAGAGCTGTCCCGTGGCTGCGACGAAGACATGTTCGAGCAACTTGACCCGGCGCTGTTCGGCAAGACCGAAGACTACGTCAAAGGCGCGATTCAGCCATGCGGCGTGGGCTTCTTCGTTTGGTCGACCGTACTGGCGTACAACGCCGACAAGCTGAAAACCGCACCCACAAGCTGGGCGGATTTCTGGGACACGAAGAAATTCCCCGGCAAGCGTGGCCTGCGCAAAGGCGCCAAGTACACCCTCGAATTCGCCTTGATGGCCGACGGCGTGGCGCCGAAAGACGTCTACAAAGAGCTGGCGAGCAAGGGCGGTCAGGACCGCGCGTTCAAGAAACTCGACGAGCTGAAACCGAGCATTCAATGGTGGGAAGCCGGCGCACAACCGCCGCAGTACCTCGCGTCCGGTGACGTGGTGATGAGCTCGGCCTACAACGGTCGCATCGCTGCGGTGCAGAAAGAATCCAACCTGAAAGTGGTGTGGAACGGCGGCATCTACGACTTCGACGCCTGGGCCATCCCGAAAGGCCTGGACGCCAAGCGTGCCGAAGCGGCGAAGAAATTCATCGCCTACTCGGTGCAGCCGCAGCAGCAGAAGACCTACTCGGAAAACATTGCCTACGGCCCGGCCAACACTCAAGCCGTACCGCTGCTGGCCAAGGACGTCCTGAAAGACATGCCGACCACTCCGGAAAACATCGCCAACCAGGTGCAGATCGACGTCAGCTTCTGGGCTGACAACGGCGAGCAACTGGAACAGCGCTTCAATTCCTGGGCTGCCAAGTAAGCAGGGGCCAGTGGGGTGGGCTTGCCTGCCCCCTGTGGGAGCGAGCCTGCTCGCGAAAGCGCCAGTACAGCCAGCATCCATGTTGAATGTGCTGGCCTCTTCGCGAGCAGGCTCGCTCCCACAGTTAGCGGTGTTTCAACACAACAGAGGTGGCTCGCCACCTCTGTAACGATCAAAGATTTGCGGAGTACGTCATGGCCATCGCCGTTCCCCTGAACGAGGGCGCCAGCCCCACCTTGAAGCAGAAGCTCAAGCGCGCCGAGCGGGTCAACCGCTGGAAAGCCCAGGCGCTGATTGCGCCGCTGGTGCTGTTTCTGTTGCTGGTGTTTCTGGTGCCGATCGTGGCGCTGCTCTACAAAAGCGTCGGCAACCCCGAAGTGGTCGGCGGCATGCCGCGCACTGTCACTGCCATCGCGAGTTGGGACGGCCGCGGCCTGCCTGCCGAACCGGTGTACAAAGCTGCCAGCGAAGACCTCGCCGAGGCGCGCAAAAACCAGACGCTGGGCGACCTGTCCAAGCGCTTGAACATGGAGTTGGCCGGCTATCGCAGCCTGCTGACCAAAACCGCCCGGGCGCTGCCATTCGCCAGCGAACCGGCCTCGTATAAAGAAGCCCTCGAAGGCCTCGATGAGCGTTGGGGCGACCCGGCCTACTGGCAAGCGGTCAAACGCAACACCAGCAGCATCACTCCGTATTACCTGCTGGCGGCAGTCGACCATCGCATCGACGACCTCGGCGAACTGGCCCCGGCGACCCCGGATCAGGCAATCTACCTCGACATCTTTGCTCGCACTTTCTGGATGGGCCTGGTCATTACGGTGATCTGCCTGCTGCTCGCTTATCCATTGGCCTATCTGCTGGCGAATCTGCCTTCGCGGCAAAGCAACCTGCTGATGATTCTGGTGCTGCTGCCGTTCTGGACCTCGATCCTGGTGCGGGTCGCGGCGTGGATCGTGCTCCTGCAATCGGGCGGCTTGATCAACAGTGCGCTGCTGGCAATGGGCATCATCGACAAGCCGCTGGAACTGGTGTTCAACCGCACCGGCGTGTACATCTCGATGGTGCACATTCTGCTGCCGTTCATGATTTTGCCGATCTACAGCGTGATGAAAGGCATCTCGCCGACCTATATGCGCGCGGCGATTTCCCTCGGTTGTCACCCGTTCGCCAGTTTCTGGCGGGTGTACTTCCCGCAGACCTACGCGGGTGTCGGCGCCGGCTGCCTGTTGGTGTTCATTCTCGCCATCGGCTACTACATCACCCCGGCGCTGCTCGGCAGCCCGAATGATCAAATGGTCAGCTACTTCGTCGCGTTCTACACCAACACCAGCATCAACTGGGGCATGGCCACCGCGCTCGGCGGGCTGCTCTTGCTGGCGACCGTGGTGCTTTATCTGATCTACAGCTGGCTGGTCGGCGCCAGTCGCCTGCGCTTGAGCTAAGGGGAATTCGAAATGCTCAGTCCTTACATGTCGCCCATCGAACGGGTGTGGTTCTACAGCCTGCGGATCCTCTGCGGCCTGATCCTGTTGTTCCTGATCCTGCCGGTGCTGGTGATCGTGCCGCTGTCGTTCAATTCGGGCAGTTTCCTGGTCTACCCGCTGCAAGGCTTTTCATTGCAGTGGTACCACGACTTTTTCGCCTCGGCAGAGTGGATGCGCGCACTGAAGAACAGCATCATCGTCGCCCCGGCCGCGACGGTGCTGGCGATGATCTTCGGTACGCTGGCAGCGATCGGCCTGACCCGTGGCGACTTCCCCGGCAAGTCGCTGGTGATGGCCTTGGTGATTTCGCCGATGGTGGTGCCAGTGGTGATCATCGGCGTGGCGAGTTACCTGTTTTTCGCGCCGCTGGGGCTGGGCAACAGCTTCTTCTCGCTGATCGTTGTGCACGCGGTGCTCGGCGTGCCGTTCGTGATCATCACGGTGTCGGCGACCCTGCAGGGCTTCAATCACAATCTGGTGCGGGCGGCCGCGAGTCTCGGTGCTTCGCCACTGACCGCATTTCGCCGGGTGACCTTGCCGCTGATTGCGCCGGGGGTGATTTCCGGGGCACTGTTTGCCTTTGCGACGTCGTTTGATGAGGTGGTGGTGACGCTGTTTCTCGCCGGGCCCGAGCAGGCGACCTTGCCACGGCAGATGTTCAGCGGGATTCGCGAGAATCTCAGCCCGACGATTGCGGCGGCGGCGACGTTGCTGATTGCTTTCTCGGTGATCCTGCTGCTGACGCTGGAATGGTTGCGCGGGCGTAGCGAGAAGTTGCGCACCGCCCAGGTCTGACGCTGATCGTGCACGTCGGCGTACCTCTAACATCCACCGCGGTCAGTCCCCTCTCCCTCCGGGAGAGGGTTAGGGTGAGGGGCTCTTGATCTTGCCCTTATCCAGCATTCACCAACTGAATAGCAGACAACCCCAAATCCCCAGCTAATCTTGTGCCCAGCTCCCCTGACTATAAGAGGCTGCGCCCAATGAATCTGTCCCAGTTCAAAATCGCTCACAAACTGATCACCGGTGCCGCAGCCATCGAACAACTGGCCGCCGAACTCACCCGCCTCGATGTTGATAACCCACTGATCGTGACCGACGCCGCGCTGGTCCAGTCCGGCACCGTGGAGCTTGCGCTGGCGCAACTCGGCGGGCGTGACTACGAGCTCTTCGACCGCGTACTGCCCGATCCGGAAATTGCCATTGTCGAAGACTGCATGCGCGCCTATCGCGAAGGCGGGCATGACGGCTTAATCGGACTCGGTGGCGGCAGTGCCATCGACATCGCCAAGAGTGTTGCCGCCTACGCCGGTTACCACGGTGCGCTGGAAGATCTGTTCGGCGTCGACCAGGTGCCGCGCAAAGGCCCGCCGCTGATCGCCATCCCGACCACCGCCGGCACCGGTTCCGAGGTGACCAACGTGGCGATTCTTTCCGACAAGGTCGCGCAACTGAAGAAAGGCATCGTCAGCGACTATCTGTTACCGGACGTGGCGCTGGTCAGCCCGCAGATGACCCTGACCTGCCCGCGCAGCGTCACTGCCGCCAGCGGTGTCGATGCGCTGGTGCATGCCATCGAATCCTATTTGTCGGTGAATGCCTCGCCGATCACCGACTCCCTGGCCATCGGCGCCATCAAACTGATCGCCAGCGCCTTGCCCAAGGCCTACGCCAACGGCGCCAACCTGCAAGCCCGCGAAGACATGGCCACCGCCAGCCTCATGGCCGGCATGGCGTTCGGCAATGCCGGGGTCGGCGCGGTGCATGCGCTGGCGTATCCACTGGGCGGGCGCTTCAACATCGCGCACGGCGTGAGCAACGCCTTGCTGCTGCCGTATGTGATGACCTGGAACAAGATGGCCTGCGTCGAACGGATGCAGGATATCGCCGAAGCCATGGGGCTGAAGACTGCGCATCTGAGTGCGGCCGAAGCGGCGGACAAAGCCGTGCAGGCGATGGCCGACTTGTGCGCGGCGGTGGAAATCCCGGCCGGGTTGCGCAGTTTCGGCGTGCCGGAAGAGGCGATACCGGCGATGGCCGTGGAGGCCGCCGGGATCGAACGGCTGATGCGCAACAACCCGCGCAAGCTCAGCGCCGCGGACATCGAGAAGATCTACCGCGCGGCCTACTGAGTCACTGCCGAACCGGCGGCATGGCACAACCCAATCATCGCGGTCACGGTGCGTGCGCACAAACTTGAGGTATACAATGCGCGCCATCGTGATTTAGCTCAGCACAGGTGCGTCATGCAGCCCTTCGTAATTGCTCCGTCGATCCTCTCCGCCGACTTCGCCCGCCTCGGCGAGGAAGTGGACAACGTTCTCGCCGCCGGCGCCGACTTCGTCCACTTCGACGTCATGGACAACCACTACGTGCCGAACCTGACCATCGGCCCGATGGTCTGCGCGGCGTTGCGCAAGTACGGCGTGACCGCGCCGATCGACGCACACCTGATGGTCAGCCCGGTGGATCGCATCGTCGGTGACTTTATCGAGGCCGGCGCCACCTACATCACCTTCCACCCCGAAGCCACGCTGCACGTCGATCGCTCGCTGCAACTGATCCGCGAAGGCGGCTGCAAATCCGGTCTGGTGTTCAACCCGGCGACCCCGCTGGACGTGCTCAAGTACGTGATCGACAAGGTCGACATGGTCCTGCTGATGAGCGTCAACCCAGGCTTCGGCGGGCAGAAGTTCATTCCCGGTACCCTCGACAAATTGCGCGAAGCGCGGGCGATCATCGATGCCTCCGGGCGTGATATCCGTCTGGAAATCGACGGTGGCGTCAACGTCAACAACATCCGTGAAATCGCCGCGGCTGGCGCCGACACCTTTGTTGCCGGCTCGGCGATCTTCAATGCACCGAACTATCAGGAAGTCATCGACAAGATGCGCTCCGAACTGGCGCTGGCCCGCCCATGAGCGGGTTCGAGCAGCTGTTCCCGGGGAAACTGCCACGGCTGGTGATGTTCGATCTGGATGGCACGCTGATCGATTCGGTTCCCGACCTGGCAGCGGCGGTGGACAACATGCTGCTCACCCTCGGTCGCGAGCCTGCGGGCATCGACGCGGTACGGCAGTGGGTCGGCAACGGCGCGCCGGTGCTGGTGCGTCGGGCGCTGGCCGGCGGTATCGATCATTCGGCGGTGGACAATGCCGAGGCCGAACGCGCGCTGGAAATTTTCATGCAGGCCTACGGCGCCAGCCATGAGCTGACCGTGGTCTATCCCGGTGTGCGCGACACCTTGAAATGGCTGCACAAGCAAGGCGTGGTTATGGCGCTGATCACCAACAAGCCGGAGCGCTTCGTCGCGCCGCTGCTGGATCAGATGAAGATCGGTCGCTATTTCAAATGGATCATTGGCGGCGATACCTTGCCGCAGCAGAAGCCCGATCCAGCGGCGCTGTTCTTCGTGATGAAAATGGCCAATATTCCGGCCTCGCAATCGTTGTTCGTCGGCGACTCGCGCAGCGATGTGCTGGCGGCGAAAGCGGCGGGGGTCAAGTGTGTCGCGCTGAGTTACGGCTATAACCATGGCCGGCCGATCGCCGAAGAATCGCCAGCACTGGTGATCGACAATCTGCGCGAGCTAATTCCCGGTTGCCTCGGTACGGCCGCTGAGATAACGTTGCCCGACGCTGCTCAATCCCGTTCTGGAAACGCCATCGTGGTGGTCACTCGCAAACTCTGGATGAAAGTCATCAAGGCCCTGGCCCGCTGGCGTTGGCGCGCCTGACTTGTTCCTGGCCGGCCTGCCGGCGCGTTTGCATACCTGACCGATTGCCCCTCACACCACGAGGCACCTCATGATCCGCGAAGAATTCCTGCGCTTGGCCGCTGACGGCTACAACCGCATTCCGCTGGCCTGCGAAACCCTGGCCGACTTCGACACACCGCTGTCGATCTACCTGAAACTGGCCGACCAGCCCAATACCTACCTGCTCGAATCAGTGCAGGGCGGCGAGAAATGGGGCCGTTACTCGATGATCGGCCTGCCGTGCCGCACCGTTCTGCGTGTGCACGACCATCATGTCAGCATCACCGTTGATGGCGTCGAGACCGAAAGCCATGACGTTGAAGATCCATTGGCCTTCGTCGAAACCTTCAAGGCGCGCTACAACGTGCCGACCATTGCCGGCCTGCCGCGTTTCAACGGTGGTCTGGTCGGTTACTTCGGTTACGACTGCGTGCGTTATGTCGAAAAACGTCTGGGCAAATGCCCGAATCCTGATCCGCTGGGCGTGCCGGACATTCTGCTGATGGTTTCCGATGCCGTTGTGGTGTTCGACAACCTCGCCAGCAAGATGCATGCGATCGTGCTGGCCGACCCGGCGCAGGCCGATGCCTTCGAACAAGGTCAAGCGCGTCTGCAGGAGTTGCTCGAGCAACTGCGCCAGCCGATCACCCCGCGTCGTGGCCTGGACTTCAGCAAGCAGCAGTCAGCCGATCCGCTATTCCGCTCGAGCTTCACCCAGAACGATTACGAAAAAGCCGTCGACACCATCAAGGAATACATCCTCGCCGGCGACTGCATGCAAGTGGTGCCGTCGCAGCGTATGTCGATCGACTTCAAGGCTGCGCCGATCGATCTGTACCGCGCGCTGCGTTGCTTCAACCCGACGCCGTACATGTACTTCTTCAATTTCGGCGACTTCCATGTCGTCGGCAGTTCGCCGGAAGTGCTGGTGCGCGTTGAAGACAATTTGATCACCGTGCGCCCGATCGCCGGCACCCGCCCTCGCGGCGCCAGCGAAGAAGCCGATGTGGCGCTGGAGCAGGATCTGCTCTCCGACGACAAGGAAATCGCCGAGCACCTGATGCTGATCGATCTGGGCCGCAACGATACCGGGCGAGTCTCAGAGATCGGTTCGGTGAAACTCACCGAGAAAATGGTCATCGAGCGTTATTCCAACGTGATGCACATCGTTTCCAACGTCACCGGCCAGTTGAAAGCCGGGCTGACTGCGATGGATGCGCTGCGGGCGATTCTGCCGGCGGGCACCTTGTCGGGCGCGCCGAAGATCCGCGCAATGGAAATCATCGACGAACTCGAGCCGGTCAAGCGTGGTGTGTACGGCGGCGCGGTCGGTTACTTCGCCTGGAACGGCAACATGGACACCGCGATCGCGATTCGCACCGCAGTGATCAAGAACGGCGAACTGCACGTGCAGGCCGGTGGCGGCATCGTCGCCGACTCGGTGCCGGCGCTGGAATGGGAAGAAACCCTGAACAAACGCCGCGCAATGTTCCGCGCCGTGGCGCTGGCCGAGCAAACCCCGGACTGACATAGCTCCCCTGTAGGCCTTCGCCTGCTCGCGATAGCGGAATAACATTCAACACATCAGTTGACTGAACCACCGCTATCGCGAGCAGGCTCACTCCTACATTTGGATTGTGTTGAGGCATAAAAAAGCGGCGCCTGCGAGGTCGCCGCTTTTTTGCATCTGCAATTCAGAAGTCGAGCACCACCCCGACATTCAACCCCTGCTGCTTGAAGTCATCATCCTTGCGGAACGTGTACCCGCCGCGCAGCGCCAGATCCGCGGTGAGCTTGTGGCTGACGCCCAGGCTCAGACGGTTCAAGTGGCTGGCCGGTGTGTAGCCTTCCAGGGTGAAGTCATTCGCCGGCAGGGTGTTGAGCGCGATATTGACCTTCTGCACATCGTCTTCGTACTCGCGCTCATGGGCGTATTCGCCGAACACCTGAGTCTGCGCGGTGATGTTGTACTTGCCCTGCAAGCCGAGGCCGAGGCGTTTCGAATCGCGGCTCTGATCGTCGAAGGTCAGTGCCGTGGCGCGGTTGCTTTTCTCTGAGTAGCCGTCGACATCGACGCTGGCGTAGTCGGCGCTGACGAAGGGCGACAAGTGCCACTCGCTGCCCGGCTGGGCAATGTCGTAACCGACGCGGGTGCTGAACGCCCACAGGCTGCCGTCGGTATCGCCTTTTTCGGCAGCTTCGCTGACGCCCAGATCGAACTTGCGCTTGAGGTTGTCGTAGTCGAGTTTGCCGCCGGTCAACGCCGCGTCGGCCCACCAGCGATTCTGCTGGAACTGGGCAAATGCCGTGGCCATGTAGCTGTTGAGTTTGTAGTCCGAGTCGTTATGCCCGGCTTCCAGATTCTGCCGGTACAAACCTGCGGCCACGCCAACACGCCAGGCGTCATTCAAGCGATAGCTGCCACCGACGTTGAGGTTATAACCACTGCCATCGGCGCTGGCGCCGCTGCTTTGGCTGTCGACGTCCAGATGTTGCCCGCCCGCCGAGACAATCGCCCGCCATTGGCCGACCGCTTGCCAGTTTTCCCAATCGGCCTGCCATTGGCTGCGCAGTTCATCCTGGTGCGCGCGCACGGTGGAGTGGGCCATTTCCGGCAGCAGGGTTAGCTCCCACGGCGCCGCGAGCAGCGAATAGGCGTAGTCGGCGATCAGTTTCTGCCCGGACTCGGTCGGGTGTACACCGTCGTTGTAGATCAGTTTGGTCGGATCTGGTGTGGCGCTATTGATCCCGTAACGGGCATTCTCCGGGCAACCGCCGCCACTGAAACAGGTTGCGGTCAGGTTCTGGTCGGTCGCCAGACCGAAGCGCCCCGGATCGGCGAACACTTCCGAGAGCAGCACCGGAATGTTCAGCGGAATGACCTCGGCATTGATGCCCTGCAGGCGCGTCACCAACTGGCTGTTGAACTGGTTGGCAAGGGTGCTGCTGAAGGCTTGCAGCGGCGTACCGTTGAGAGCCGGTGTCAGGCCTACATCGGGCAGGAGCCAGACCATCACATATTTGGCGCCGGCGGTTTGCAGGGTTTGCACACTGTCGGCCAGCCGGTCGGCGGCAGCGTTGGCCTGGGGCAGGCTGAGAATGCGCCCCTGCAGGAAGTCGTTACCGCCACCGGAAATGTAATAGAGCGCATTGGGGTCGGCGCGAAAGCCGTTCGATGGGAGGTAGCCGGGGCGCGTGCGTTCGCCAGTGGCCGACTGGCTGGTGATTGAATCGAGAATCTGGTCAGTGCGATAACCGCCGACCGCCCAGTTGTTGCCGTCCGCCTGACCATTTTCAGCACGTACGGCCGAGCTGGAAGATGCTGTCTGGTCGGGACTGAAGCCCAGGCGTGCGCCGAGCAGTTGGGTGGAATTCAATGAATACACTTCACCGCTGCCGTCCTGATAGACCGGCCCGGTGCGGTTGGTATAACGCTCGGTCGAGCCTGCCGGGCCGCCAGCGTCGGCGAAGGTACCGGCGTCGTTGAGGCTGTCGCCAAATACGATGAAGCTGGAATAAGGGTTTGGCGCTGCATTCGCCTGAGCACAGGCCAGTGCGAGCAGGCATCCGGCCAGCGGTACAAACAACGTCTGTCTGATCATGAGCAAGTCCGTTTATTTATTGTTGTAGGTGAACGAAACGACAGTACCAAAAACTCTCGGCGTTTTGCCATCGGTCGCGAATCGTCTCCTCGTTTTATCTCCCGCAGGCCCCGCCATATTGCACGCTCTGCCCAGCTAAGTTACTGTGCCGGAACGCATGAACGAGACCTTCCCCGTGTTGATCACCAGCAAACTTCTGGATCAAGTCATCAAGGCACACGCCCGCTGGCGTTGGCGCGCCTGAATCTTTTCTGCCGGCCCCGCCGGATCTGTATCGCTTTGCCTTCCTTGCCTGTCTGAAATGCCGCTGTGCCGACGCACCTGACTGCGTCCGACATCGTGCAGCGCCCTGCGGGCAAGTGTTCTGAAGGCTGTTTTCAAATCAGAATTCAAGAGGTTCGACACGCCATGTTGCTGATGATCGACAACTACGACTCCTTTACCTACAACGTTGTGCAATACCTCGGCGAGCTGGGGGCCGAGGTCAAAGTGGTGCGCAACGACGAACTGACCATCGCCGAAATCGAAGCGCTCAACCCCGAGCGCATCGTGGTGTCCCCCGGCCCGTGCACGCCGACCGAAGCCGGCATTTCCATCGATGCGATCAAGCACTTCGCCGGCAAGCTGCCGATTCTCGGTGTCTGCCTTGGCCACCAGTCCATCGGTCAGGCCTTCGGCGGCGACGTAGTGCGGGCGCGGCAAGTGATGCACGGTAAGACTAGCCCGGTATTCCACGAGGACAAGGGCGTATTCAACGGTCTCAACCATCCGCTGACCGTCACCCGCTACCATTCGCTGATCGTCAAGCACGAGAGCTTGCCTGATTGCCTGGAGCTGACCGCGTGGACACAACACGATGACGGTTCGGTTGATGAAATCATGGGCCTGCGTCACAAGACCCTGAACATCGAAGGCGTACAGTTTCACCCCGAGTCGATCCTCACCGAACAGGGCCATGAACTGTTCGCCAACTTCCTCAAACAAACCGGCGGCATGCGCTAAGGACTTTGCATGAATATCAAGACAGCCCTGAGCCGTATCGTCGATCACCTCGACCTCAGCACCGATGAAATGCGCGATGTGATGCGCGAAATCATGACCGGCCAATGCAGCGACGCGCAGATCGGCGCGTTCATGATGGCCATGCGCATGAAAAGCGAGAGCATCGACGAGATCGTCGGCGCCGTGTCGGTCATGCGTGAACTGGCCGATCAGGTTGAACTCAAGACCCTCGACGGCGTGGTCGATGTGGTCGGCACCGGTGGGGACGGCGCGAACATCTTCAACGTGTCGACCGCTTCTTCCTTCGTTGTCGCGGCAGCCGGTTGCACCGTGGCCAAGCACGGCAACCGCGCCGTCTCGGGCAAGAGCGGCAGTGCGGACTTGCTCGAAGCCGCTGGCATCTATCTGAACCTGACGCCGGTACAAGTGGCGCGTTGCATCGACAATGTCGGCATCGGTTTCATGTTTGCCCAGACCCACCACAAAGCCATGAAATACGCTGCCGGCCCGCGCCGCGATCTCGGCCTGCGCACGCTGTTCAACATGCTCGGCCCGCTTACGAATCCGGCCGGAGTGAAGCATCAGGTGGTGGGCGTGTTCACGCAGGCGCTGTGCCGGCCATTGGCTGAAGTCTTGCAGCGTCTGGGCAGCAAGCATGTGCTGGTGGTGCATTCGAAGGATGGGCTGGATGAATTCAGTCTCGCCGCGCCGACGTTTGTCGCCGAACTGAAGAACAACGAAATCACTGAATATTGGGTCGAGCCGGAAGATCTCGGCATGAAGAGCCAGAGCCTGCACGGCCTGTCGGTCGAAGGCCCGGAAGCGTCGCTGGCGCTGATCCGTGATGCCCTCGGCAAGCGCAAAACCGAAAACGGTCAGAAAGCCGCCGAGATGATCGTGCTCAATGCCGGTGCTGCGTTGTACGCCGCCGACCTGGCCAGCAGTTTGAAACAGGGCGTGGAGCTTGCGCACGACGCTTTGCACACCGGCCTCGCTCGGGAGAAACTCGAGGAGCTGGGTGCCTTTACCGCGGTATTCAAAGTGGAGAATGAAGGATGAGTGTACCGACGGTTCTGGAAAAGATTCTCGCCCGCAAAGTCGAGGAAGTGGCCGAGCGTAGCGCCCGCGTCAGCCTCGCCGAGCTGGAGACTCTGGCCAAGTCGGCCGATGCATCCCGTGGTTTCGCCCAGGCGTTGCTGACGCAAGCGAAGAAGAAACAGCCAGCGGTGATTGCCGAGATCAAAAAGGCCTCGCCGAGCAAAGGCGTGATCCGCGAAGACTTCGTTCCCGCCGATATCGCCAAAAGCTACGAGAAGGGCGGGGCGACCTGTCTGTCGGTGCTGACTGACATCGACTATTTCCAGGGCGCCGATGCGTATCTGCAACAGGCCCGTGCCGCGTGCAAGCTACCAGTGATCCGCAAGGATTTCATGATCGACCCGTATCAGATCGTCGAAGCCCGCGCACTGGGCGCGGACTGCGTGCTGCTGATCGTCTCCGCACTGGATGACGTGAAGATGGCCGAACTGGCTGCGGTGGCAAAAAGCGTCGGCCTCGATGTACTGGTGGAAGTGCACGATGGCGATGAGCTCGAACGCGCCTTGAAGACACTCGATACGCCACTGATCGGGGTCAACAACCGCAATCTGCATACCTTCGACGTCAGCCTGGAGACCACGCTGGATCTGCTGCCACGCATTCCCCGAGATCGCCTGGTGATCACCGAGAGCGGCATTCTCAATCGTGCCGATGTCGAGCTGATGGAAATCAGCGACGTGTACGCGTTTCTGGTTGGCGAGGCGTTCATGCGTGCGGAAAGCCCGGGCACCGAGCTGCAGCGTCTGTTCTTCCCGGAGCGTGGCGGCCCGGTAGTCAGCGGCTCGACCCTCGACTGATTCGACGCCATCGCGAGCAGGCTCACTCCTACATTTGGAACGCGTTCCCCTGTAGGAGTGAGCCCGCTCGCGATGAGGCCTTAAAATCCGCTAAAGATGTCTAATCTACCGGAGTCCCGCATGTCGCCGCCAATCCCCCTGACCATCGAAGCCGGCCTGCAAGCCGAGCAAGATCTGTTGGCCTCGGTGTGCGCCGGCGACGCGGAATTCGGTCTGCTGTTCTGGCAACCCAGCGACCGCGCGCTGGTCATGCCGCGCCGCCTCAACCGGTTACCCGGTTTCGACCACGCCTGCGAAGTCTCCGCTGCGGCCGGATGGCCGGTGCTGCTGCGCGAAACCGGCGGCGAGCCGGTCCCGCAATCCGCCGCGACGATCAACATCGCGCTGGTTTACGCGCCGCCGCGCAGCGAGGGCGATCTCAATCGTATCGAAACCGGCTACCGACGTTTGTGCGATCCGATCTGTCAGTTGCTCGATGAATTAGGCGGCACGTCTTCGCTGGGCGAAATTGACGGTGCGTTCTGCGACGGACGCTTCAACGTCAATCTGGATGGACGCAAAATGGTCGGCACCGCGCAGCGCTGGCGTCAGAGTCAGGGCGGCCAGCGTCCGGTCGGGCTGGTGCACGGTGCGATGTTGATGGATGACGAGCGTGAATCGATGGTTGCAGCGGTCAATCGCTTCAACGAGGCCTGCGGCCTGGAGCAACGGGTACGAGCGCAAAGCCACATCGCCCTGCATGAGAAATTCAACGCGCCACAGGCTTTGGCGCGTCTCGATGAACTGTTTCGTCTGATGCTGGCGCAGATCTACAGCACCTGATTTTCAGGATTCAGCGCGTACCGAAGACCACCATGGTCTTGCCTTTCACATCGACCAGGTTGCGTTCTTCCAGATCCTTGAGCACGCGACCGACCATCTCCCGCGAACAACCCACGATCCGCCCGATTTCCTGACGCGTCACCTTGATCTGCATGCCGTCCGGGTGGGTCATGGCGTCCGGTTGCTTGCACAGCTCGAGCAGGCAGCGGGCCACGCGACCGGTGACGTCGAAGAAGGCCAGGTCGCCGACCTTGCGCGTGGTATTGCGCAGGCGTTGTGCGATCTGTCCGCTGAGTACGTAAAGAATGTCCGGGTCCTGCTGCGACAATTCGCGGAACTTGGCGTAGCTGATTTCTGCGGTTTCGCATTCGACCTTGGCCCTTACCCAGGCGCTGCGCTCCTGCTCCTGGCCGGCCTGCTCGAACAGGCCCAGTTCACCAAAGAAATCCCCGGCGTTGAGGTACGCAATGATCATTTCGCGGCCGTCATCGTCCTCGATCAGAATCGTCACCGAGCCTTTGATGATGAAATACAGCGTGTCCGAGCGATCGCCGGCACAGATGATGTTGCTCTTGGCTGCATGGCGACGGCGCTGACAATGCATCAACAACTTGTCGAGATTCTTGATTCTGGATGTGGGGGTAATAGCAACCATGGTTGTATCCCGAAAAGACTGCACGGTGATGTTTGGTTTTTTTATGAGGCGCTGAAGAGGGTCGCTGCAACAGCTGACGAAACGGGCTGACATGGGCGCCAGCGAATTGGCGCCAGCTTAACAGACACTTCGTCGCAAATTCGAGAAATTACCTACAGGCCAGAGGCGTGCGTCCTGGGACGCCGCTCCTGTTGGGGCAAATCGCTGTGCTAAGCTGGCGACCCTTTTTTTACAGTGGAGTCTGGGCGATGAAGGCACGCATCCAATGGGCGGGCGAAGCCATGTTCCTCGGTGAATCCGGTAGCGGTCATGTCGTGGTGATGGACGGTCCGCCGGACGCCGGTGGCCGTAATCTCGGTGTTCGGCCGATGGAGATGCTCCTGCTGGGTGTCGGCGGTTGCAGCAACTTCGACGTGGTCAGCATCCTCAAGAAGTCGCGTCAGGCTGTTGAGAGCTGCGAAGCGTTTCTGGAAGCCGAGCGCGCCACCGAAGATCCCAAGGTCTTTACCAAGATCCACATGCATTTCGTCGTCAAGGGTCGTGGCCTGAAAGAAGCCCAGGTCAAGCGTGCCATCGAGCTGTCCGCCGAGAAGTATTGCTCGGCGTCGATCATGCTCGGTGCGGCTGGCGTGGCGATTACCCACGATTACGAAATCGTCGAACTCGGTTGAACCGACATTCAACTATCATAAAAGCAGTGCAGACTCTGGCGATCCCCCGCTGACGTCTGCATAATGCGCCACTTTTTTCAGGGCAGTGATCGGTCAGCCGACGGGTCATCCGCCTGAACAGACAACCAAAATCGCCATCGCGAAGAGGTGTTAACCGTCCTACGCAGGTGCGTCGTTCGCACTTGACGGGCATGCTTGATCACGCGGCCGGGCCGCATACATAGAGAGTTTTTAACGGTGAAAAGCAAACTCAAGCTCCACGGGTTCAATAACCTGACAAAGACCTTGAGCTTCAACATCTATGACATCTGCTATGCGGAAACCCCGCAAGACCAGCAGGCTTACGTCGAGTACATCAATCAAGAGTACAACGCGAAACGCCTGACGCAGATTCTCACGGAAGTTGTCGAGATCATTGGTGCCAACATCCTGAACATTGCCAGTCAGGACTACGAACCTCAGGGCGCCAGCGTCACGATTCTGATTTCTGAAGAGCCGGTGACCCCGACTGACAGTCAGATCGAAGAATCGCCGGGCCCGTTGCCCGAAATTATCCTGGCCCACCTCGACAAGAGTCACATCACGGTGCACACCTACCCGGAGATTCATCCGGACGACGGTATTGCAACTTTCCGTGTGGACATCGACGTGTCGACCTGTGGGGTCATTTCACCGCTTAAAGCGCTCAACTTCCTCATTCACCAGTTCGATTCGGACATCGTGACTGTGGATTATCGTGTGCGCGGCTTCACCCGTGACGTTGAAGGCAACAAGCACTTCATCGACCACGAGATCAACTCGATCCAGAACTACTTATCCGAAGACACCCGCGACGCGTACCAGATGACCGACGTGAACGTGTATCAGGAAAATCTGTTCCACACCAAAATGCTGTTGAAGAACTTCGAACTGGACAACTACCTGTTCGGCGACGCCACCAGCAATCTGTCCCCTGAGCAGCGTGCTCAAGTGACCGACCGGGTGAAACACGAAATGCTCGAGATCTTCTACGCACGCAACATGCCTGCGTAAGATTCCCAGGCACAAAAAAGGCGACTCCCTCACGGCAGTCGCCTTTTTCATGTCCGAAGCACAGCCCCCTTTAGGCGCGAGCCTGCTCGCGAAGGGGCCATCAGCCGCAATACCTGTCTCAAATTCGATAAGTACTCTTGGTCATCACCTTGGCCAGGATACTCATCCCGAATTTCACCGGCGCCGGAAAGCGAAAACCACCTGCATCCAGCGCACTCTCCGCATGATGTTCTTCATCGATGCGCATCTGCTCCAGAATCGCCCGGGACTTCTCGTCCTCGGCTGGCAGTTGCTCAAGGTGTTCGTTCAGATGCTTGCACACCTGATGCTCGGTCGCCGCGACAAAACCGAGGCTGACCTTGTCGCTGATCAGCCCGGCAACCGCACCGATCCCGAACGACATGCCATAAAACAACGGATTCAGCACGCTGGTATGGCTGCCTAACTGATGAATACGCTGTTCGCACCAGACCAGGTGATCGATCTCTTCTTCGGCCGCATGCTCCATGGCCTCGCGTACCTGCGGCAGTTTGGCGGTCAGCGCCTGCCCTTGGTACAGCGCTTGGGCGCAGACCTCGCCGGTGTGGTTGATGCGCATCAGGCCGGCGACGTGGCGGGTGTCTTCGTCGCTCATTGGCGTGTCCGGCTGCAGGAGGGCCGGTGACGGGCGGTACGGCTGACCACTGAAGGGCAGCAAAGTCCGCATTGCGGCATCGGCTTGCAGCAGAAGACGGTCAATCGGCGAGTAGTGACGTTGGGTAGTCATGCTGACCTCCGGGAAAAATCTCGACGGCCAGTTTAACCGAATCAGCCGGCGAAGGTTTGCGTTGGGTCATTGGTCGCGCGGGCAGGCTTTATGTGGGAGCGAGCCTGCTCGCGAAAGCGGACTGTCTGGTATTCAAATGTCGAATGTACCCAAGCCTTCGCGAGCAGGCTCCCACAGGTTTTGCCGTCAATCAGCCCGGCGGCCAGTTCATTTGGCGCTGACCCAGTACATGCATATGAATGTGATAGACAGTCTGCCCACCGAGTTCATTGCAATTCATCACCACGCGGAAACCTTCCTCGCAGCCCAGCTCCAGCGCCAGGCGTTGCGCGGTGAACAGGATGTGCCCGGCCAGTGCCTTGTCGTCTTCGGTCAGGTCGTTGAGGGTGCGCACCGGTTTCTTCGGGATCACCAGGAAATGCACCGGTGCCTGTGGAGCGATGTCGTGGAACGCCAGAACCTGGTCGTCCTCGTAAATGATCTTCGCCGGAATCTCCCGGTTGATGATCTTGGTGAACAGAGTATCCACTGCTGTTTCTCCGTTGTAGGGGCTGAGTCGAGTGTACCGCGTTGAATTCGGAATTTTCAGCGCGGGCAATAAGCTTTGTTGACCATGCCAACGATGGTCCGGTTGAGCCAGCGCGAGCCGAACCGCGGCAAAAAGGCCAGCCAGCGGTTACGTCGTCCCGGAATGATGATCGCGCGGTTCTTTTCGAGGGCGCGCACGGTGTACAGCGCGACTTCTTCGGGGCTCATCAGCTTTGCGCTGTCTTCGAGTTTTTCACCGTTGAGCTGTGCCGTCCGGAAAAATGCCGTGCGTGTCGGGCCAGGGCAGAGTACCGAAACCTTTACCGCGCTTTGTTTGAGTTCAACGCGCAAGGCTTCGGAGAAGTTCAGGACATAAGCCTTGCTTGCGTAGTAAGTGCTCATCCACGGACCGGGGCTGAAAGCCGCCACCGAGGCGACATTGAGGATCTGCCCGCCACCCTGCAGCGCCATGCTGTTGCCAATGGCGTGGCAGAGGCGGGTGAGGGCGAGGATGTTCACCTCGATCAGATCCTGCTCGGTCATCCAGTCTTGCGCAAGGAACGGGCCGCAAGTACCGATGCCGGCGCAATTGACCAGCAAATCGATCTGGCGGTCGCCTTCCTCTAGCTCCAGCAGGAAACCGGACAGGCGCAACGGTTCGCCGAGATCGCAGGCGCGAAACAGCACTTCGACGCCAAAGCGTTGAGTCAACTCCAGAGCAATACTTTCCAGCTGATCACGCTGTCGAGCCACCAGAATCAGGCTGCGGCCGCGGCGGGCCAGCGCTTCGGCCATGGCCAGGCCGATGCCGCTGGAAGCGCCAGTGATCAGAGCGTAACGGGTCATGCAATTCTCCATCGCAACAGCTCCGCGCCGGCGACGCGGGTGTCACGGCGGGGAGCGCTGTTCATTCTTGCGCAGAGTCTACAGGGGGCTGCGCCGCTTCGGCTGCATCGTCACTGGAAATCACGGGCGGTTCGACCTCCACGTCGATCTCGTCGGTGGTCACCGAACCGCTCTCGTAGCTGCTTTCCAGATTGCTCTCATATTCCTGCTGGATAGCCGAAATACCACCGAGCATTCCACCGACGAAGAGCAGCGCGAAGAACACGATCCACAGCGAACACAGGACTTTGACGGCGGTGCTGTTGGGTGGCGGCGGTGGCCCGTAACGGTTGGCACCGGTGTTGCCCGGCACGACCATGATCACCAGCGGAAAGAAGCTGCCCACGAACGGCACCAGGTTCAGCAGCCAGAGCCAGCCAGACCAGCCAATGTCATGCAGACGCTGGACGCTGAACAGGATACTGACAATCAAGAATGCGACGAACAGGAAGAAAGCGAGAATCCCGCCAATGATCAGGCCGGTGGTGGAATCTCCCGCGACCAGCCCCAGAGCCATCAGGGCAAACACGCCGACAATCGGCAGCGTCACCAGGCTCAGGACCATTGTCCACGCGAGAAAACGCAGGCGGCCAATCCGCCCTTCGAAGCTGAACGGTTTGAGTGTGGCGAACGCCGGCAGATTTTCAGCGACGCTGGCGCGCGGTGGTGCGTAAGGTGAGTCGGGTTCCGCCAAGGCCGCGGATTGCTCGTGGACGTCGGACAGGTTCAGGTCGATGACGGTTTCGGTTTCGATCCGCGCATCGATGCCGGTCTTGTTCAGCGCCTGCAGATAGGTCTGCGCATCACTGTGCGACAAGTCACGCTTGAGGGCGACGGTGCGGCCAGTGAACAGACGCTCGATGCCGGCAACATCGCTTTTGAACAGATCCGCCAGATTGAGTTTGGCAGTGGTGAGATCGACACCGGGCTGCAGAGCGCCATCGAAGACGATCTTGTAACGGGGTTCGCTCATGGTCGAGGCATCCTTGTCGCGAGTTGTTTGAAAGGTCAGCAGTGTAAGGCCAGCCAACGGCGCTGGCCCGGTTTTTTCTCAGCGTGGCCAGCGGCTCGGTAGCTGTGCTGCGCGACTCTGCGCCTGGCGGTATTCGGCGTCCAGTCGTGCAATCAATTGATCGACTGTCGGCAAGTCGTCGATCTGCCCCACGCCCTGGCCGGCCGACCACACGGTTTTCCAGGCTTTGGCTTCGTCGCTGATCGGCTTGAGCTTGTCGCCGAAATTCACTTCGCCTTTACCTTGCAGGGCGGCCATATCGAAACCGGCCGCTTCCAGGCTCTGGCGCATGAAACTGGCCGGTACTCCCGACACCGCTGGAGTATGGATGATGTCCGAGGCCTTGGCTGTCAGCAGCATCTGCTTGTAAGCGTCAGGCGCATGACTTTCGCTGGTGCCGATAAATCGCGTACCGAAGTAGGCTAAATCCGCACCGAGCAGTTGGGCAGCGAGAATCTCATGGCCGTGGTTCAAACATCCTGCAAGCAGCAGCGTCTTGTCGAAGAACTGGCGGATTTCGGCGACCAGTGCAAAAGGGCTCCAGGTCCCGGCATGCCCGCCGGCGCCGGCTGCGACAGCGATCAAACCATCGACCCCGGCTTCGGCAGCTTTCTCGGCATGCCGGCGTGTTGTCACATCGTGGAACACCAGGCCGCCATAGCTGTGCACTGCGTCGACCAGTTCCTTCACCGCACCGAGGCTGGTGATTACGATCGGCACCTTGTGCTCGACGCAGATATTCAGGTCAGCCTGCAACCGTGGATTGCTGTTATGGACGATCAGGTTCACTGCATACGGCGCCGGGTTTTCCAGTGCGGCCAGTCCCGCCTCGATCTCTTCCAGCCAGGCCTTGAAACCACTGCTTTCGCGCTGGTTTAACGCGGGAAAGCTGCCCACCACGCCGTTGCGGCAGCAGGCGAGCACCAGTTGCGGATTGGATATCAGGAACATCGGCGCAGCCACCACAGGCAGACGCAGACGTTGTTCGAGCAAAGCGGGCAGCGACATTGGAGTACCCCGAAATGGTGTAGTTATCGAAACTAGAACGGCCGGACCACGACCAGAATGACGATAGCCAGCAATAGCAGAACCGGCACTTCATTGAACCAGCGATAAAAGACATGGCTGCGGGTGTTTTCGCCACGGGCGAAGCGTTTGACCTGCGCGCCACACATGTGGTGGTAACCGATCAGCAGCACGACCAGGGTCAGTTTGGCGTGGATCCAGCCGCCTTGACTGAAGATCGTCGGGTTGAGGTAAATCAGCCAGCCGCCAAAGATCAGGGTGGCAATCATCGCCGGGCCCATGATGCCCCGATACAACTTGCGCTCCATGACGCTGAAGCGCTCCTTGCTGATCGTGTCTTCGCTTTGCGCGTGATAAACGAACAATCGCGGCAGGTAGAACAGCCCGGCGAACCAGCAGACGACACTGACGATATGCAACGCTTTGATCCACAGATAGAGCATTTTGGTTATTCCCTCATTCACGGTAAGCCAGATAGTAGAGGCTTGAGCGTCCGCACGTCACCTTGACGGTTGTCGCAGGGGCGTGCGGCCCCTATCATCGACGGCTTTCCAGTGGTTTCGTTGAGGGCAGGTTTATGGTCAAGGTCGGTATCGTCGGCGGCACGGGTTACACCGGTGTCGAACTGCTGCGTCTGTTGGCACAGCATCCGCAGGCAGAAGTGGTCGTCATCACTTCCCGATCCGAGGCCGGTCTGGCCGTGGCTGACATGTACCCGAACCTGCGCGGCCACTACGACGGCCTGGCGTTCAGCGTGCCGGACGTGAAAACCCTCGGTGCTTGCGACGTGGTGTTCTTCGCCACCCCGCACGGTGTTGCGCACGCATTGGCAGGTGAGTTGCTGGCGGCGGGCACCAAGGTCATCGACCTGTCGGCAGACTTCCGACTGCAGGACGCCGAAGAATGGGCCAAGTGGTACGGCCAGCCTCACGGCGCACCGGAATTGCTGGATGAAGCGGTCTACGGTCTGCCGGAAGTCAATCGCGAGCAGATCAAAAAAGCACGTCTGATTGCGGTGCCGGGTTGCTATCCAACCGCGACGCAACTGGGTTTCCTGCCATTGCTGGAAGCCGGGCTGGCTGACGCTTCGCGCCTGATCGCCGACTGCAAATCCGGTGTCAGCGGTGCCGGCCGTGGTGCGGCTGTAGGCTCGCTGTACTCCGAAACGTCGGAAAGCATGAAGGCGTATGCGGTGAAAGGTCACCGTCACCTGCCGGAAATTCGCCAGGGCCTGCGTCGTGCGGCGGGCAAGGAGGTCGGTCTGACATTCGTCCCGCATCTGACTCCGATGATCCGTGGCATCCACTCCACGCTTTACGCGACCGTGGTTGATCGTTCGGTGGATCTGCAAGCGCTGTTCGAAAAACGCTATGCCAACGAACCGTTCGTCGATGTGATGCCGGCCGGCAGCCATCCCGAAACCCGTAGCGTGCGTGGCGCCAATGTCTGCCGCATCGCGGTGCACCGTCCTCAGGATGGTGACCTGGTGGTAGTGCTGTCGGTCATCGACAATCTGGTTAAAGGCGCGTCGGGGCAGGCAGTGCAGAACATGAACATCCTGTTTGGCCTGGACGAACGCTTTGGTTTGTCCCACGCCGGCATGCTGCCCTGAAAGCAGCTGCGAGCTATAAGCCGCAAGCTTGAAGCTCAGCGCTTGAAGCTTGCCGCCGCTCCTCTAATAGTTGACCAATTTTCTAGGACAAGCGGATAATGCGCGTCATCACGCATTATGGCGGCGTAACGCCGGGAGAAAGTCAGCATGAGCGTCGAATCCTTCACCCCCACGGCTTTGCAATTCACTCAAGGTGCTGCGCACAAGGTGAAGAGCCTGGTCGATGAAGAGGGGAATGATCGCTTGAAGCTGCGCGTATTCGTTACGGGCGGCGGTTGTTCAGGGTTTCAATACGGTTTCACCTTCGATGAAGATGTGGCCGATGACGACACCATCGTCGAGCGCGAAGGCGTGAGTCTGGTGGTCGATCCGATGAGCTTCCAGTACCTGGCCGGTGCGGAAGTGGATTACCAGGAAGGTCTGGAAGGTTCGCGGTTCGTGATCAAGAACCCGAACGCCACCACCACGTGTGGTTGCGGGTCGTCGTTCTCGATCTGATAGCAGCGTCTTTACAGCGTTTTCGCTTCGCATACTGAAACGCCGCAGAGCCTCACGGTTCTGCGGCGTTTTTTGTTGTCTCGCGATTCACTCAGGCCGGATAGATCGCGCCAAGCACTCGGAGGCCGCGGGCACCGGTGACGCTCGGACGGTTGGCGGCGATACCTTCGAGGCAGCAATGAGCCAGCCAGGCGAACGCCATCGCTTCGACCCAGTCAGGATCAACGCCGTGGCTGGCGGTACTGGCGACGGTGGTGTCGGGTAGCAGCGCTGCCAATCGTGTCATTAAAGCCGAGTTATGTGCACCGCCGCCGCAGACCAGCAACTCCTGTGTATTGGCTTGAGCGCTTTGCAGCGAGGTGACGATGGTTACGGCGCTCAGTTCAAGCAGTGTGGCCTGCACGTTCTCCGCAGCAAACGCGGGAAAACGTGAAAGGTGTTGTTCAAGCCAGGGCAGGTTGAATACCTCGCGCCCGGTGCTTTTCGGTCCTTGGGTGATGAAGAACGGATCGCTGAGCAGGGCTTCCAGCAATTGAGGTTCAATAGTGCCTGTCTTCGCCCAATCGCCATTGCGGTCGTAGTTTTCGCCGCGTTGCTGCTGAATCCAGGCGTCCATCAGGACATTCCCCGGGCCACAGTCGAAACCGGCTACAGGCCTGGTCGGCTCGATCAGACTCAAATTGCTGAAACCGCCGACATTCAAGACTGCCTGATTGCCAGTACGCTCTTCGAACAAAGCCTCATGAAAGGCCGGCACCAGCGGTGCACCCTGGCCGCCGGCCGCGACGTCGCGGCTACGGAAGTCACTGACGACCGTGATGCCGGTCAGTTCGGTGAGCAGGGCCGGGTTGCCGATCTGCACCGTAAAACCGCGCGCCGGTTCATGGCGAATGGTCTGGCCGTGACTGCCGATCGCACGAATGGCTTCAGGTTTGAGGTGCTGGTTGCTCAGTAGCGCGTGTACACCCTGCGCGGCGAGCTTCACCCAGTGTTGCTGGGCGATGGCCGAGCGGGCAATTTCGTCAGGGCCGCTGGCGCACAAGCCAAGCAGCTCGGCGCGCAGGGAGTCGGGCATGGGGATGTAGTGGGTGGCGACCAATCTGATCGCCGAGGTCTGCTCGATCAGGGCAATGTCCAGCCCGTCGAGACTGGTTCCGGACATTACCCCGATATACAAGGCCATGATTTAACGCTTGCTCGAGGCCAGCATGGTGGCCTTTTCTTGGTCCATGCGTGCCATCAATGGCTGACTCTGAGCCAGGAACCGCGCTCGTTCCGACTTGGCAATCGGGTCCGCCATTGGCAGTTTCTGGCCCAGTGGATCGACGTGCACACCGTTGACCTGGAACTCGTAGTGCAAGTGCGGACCGGTCGACAGGCCCGTGGTGCCGATGTAGCCAATCACCTGACCTTGCTTGACGGTACCGCCGGTTTTCACGCCCTTGGCAAAACCTTGCATGTGACCGTACAGCGTACGGTAGGTGTTGCCGTGCTGAATGATCACTGTGTTGCCGTAACCGCCGCGGCGGCCGGCGAGCAGCACTTTACCGTCACCGGCAGCCTTGATTGGCGTACCGCGTGGCGCTGCGTAGTCAACGCCTTTGTGGGCGCGGATCTTGTTGAGGATCGGGTGCTTGCGGCCCATCGAGAACTTGGAGCTGATACGAGCGAAGTCCACCGGAGTGCGAATGAACGCCTTGCGCATGCTGTTGCCATCGGCGGTGTAATAGCTGCTGTTGCCTTGCTTGTTGGTGTAACGCACGGCGGTGTAGGTCTTGCCGCGGTTGGTAAAGCGAGCCGAGAGGATCGGACCGTTGCCGACTGCTTTGCCGTTGACCACTTTCTGCTCGTAGATCACATCGAATTCGTCGCCCTGACGGATGTCTTGGGCGAAGTCGACGTCATAGCCGAAAACACTGGCCATATCCATGGTCAGGCTGTGCGACAGGCCCGCACGAGCTGCGGATTGCGACAGCGAGCTGTTGATCACGCCGTGAACATACGCGGTACGAACGGTCGGCTTTGCGGTGACGCGACTGAACGCGTAGCCCTTGTCATTTCGGGTAAGGGTGATGGTTTCGACGTCGCTGACCTTGCTGTGCAGGCTGGTCAACTGGCCGTCCGGACTCAATTCGAATTCAAGCTTCTGGCCACGCTTGAGCTGGCTGAATTGTTTGGCTTGTTTGTCGCTGGCCAATACTTCATGCACAGAGGCGCCTGGCAAACCGACCTTTTCGAACAGCGTGGACAGCGTATCGCCCTTGGCTACAACGACTTCGCGATGGCCTGGGGCTTTTACTTTTTCTTCAACTGTAGGTGCAGGGGCAGGGGCGGCATCCGCGGTTTGTGCGGTGCTGTCGTCAGTGTTTTCGATTTGCGCAAACGGCGATGCGACGGGTTCATTTGTGGCTTGAGCCGCGTCAGCAGCGTCTTGATCTTGTGTCAGTTGTTCAGCAGGACTTTCCAGTTCAAGGCTCAGGGTCGTCTTTTTGGCTTCTACATCACTGGAAGGGAATACCAGGAGCGCCAGGCTGAGAAGGGCGGCGATTCCACTTGCTGCAAGCAGGTGGGTCTTCGGGTAAAGCGGGGGCGCTTTAGACGGTTCTGTGGTCATAGGTAATTTTGACTTTGAAAAATGATGAATTGGAAAAGATGAATGACATGATGAAGATGAAATAACTGTATAAAATATAACCAAATCATCTCTGAAGCAAGTCTACAGACAGTGAGTCTGTGGATTGGTGGCCGTGCGCCGGGCAAAACTTGTAATTGGTGCGCGATATTGTATGGTTGGTTCCCTTTGAATCTGAGCCTTGCGGGTCTGTTATGAAGTCGGTTGAAGAGCAGCTAGCGCTGATAAAACGTGGTGCGGAAGAACTACTGGTCGAGTCCGAGCTGATCGAGAAGCTCAAGCGCGGCCAGCCGCTGCGTATCAAGGCTGGTTTCGATCCGACCGCGCCGGATCTGCATCTGGGCCACACCGTGCTTATTAATAAGCTGCGTCAGTTCCAGGAACTGGGGCATCAGGTGATCTTCCTTATCGGTGATTTCACCGGGATGATCGGTGATCCGAGTGGCAAGAGCGCTACACGCCCGCCGTTGACTCGCGAGCAGGTTCTGGAAAACGCCGAGACGTACAAGACTCAGGTGTTCAAGATTCTCGATCCGGCGAAAACCGAAGTCGCGTTCAACTCTACCTGGATGGATCAGATGGGGCCGGCGGATTTCATTCGTCTGACTTCGCAATACACGGTCGCACGCATGCTCGAGCGCGATGACTTCGACAAGCGCTACACCACCAACCAGCCTATCGCTATTCATGAGTTCCTCTATCCGCTGGTGCAGGGTTACGACTCGGTGGCTCTGCGTGCGGATGTCGAGCTGGGCGGTACCGATCAGAAATTCAATTTGCTAATGGGGCGCGAGCTGCAACGTGGTTATGGTCAGGAGGCTCAATGCATTCTGACCATGCCGTTGCTCGAGGGGCTGGATGGCGTGAAGAAGATGTCCAAATCGTTGGGCAATTACGTCGGTATCCAGGAAGCGCCGGGTGTCATGTACAGCAAGCTGGTTTCGATTCCGGATGCGCTGATGTGGCGCTACTTCGAGCTGCTCAGCTTCCGTTCGATGGATGAAATCAATGCATTGCGAGCTGATGTCGAGGCGGGTGCCAATCCGCGTGACGTCAAAATCAAGCTGGCTGAAGAAATCGTCGCGCGTTTCCATGGTGAAGAGGCTGCGGCCAATGCTCACCGTGCTGCAGGTAACCGCATGAAGGATGGCGAGCTGCCGGATGACTTGCCGGAGATCGAAATGGCTTCCGCTGAGGATATGCCGATTGCCGCTGTCCTTAATAAGGCAGGGCTGGTGAAGAACTCGGCGGCTGCGCGTGACCTCCTGGCGTCTGGCGGTGTTCGCGTTGATGGTGAAGTGGTTGATCGCTCCTTTATATATGCACTGGGTGCGACCCACGTT
>NZ_LT629756.1:960000-5547500 GCF_900104975.1 Pseudomonas sp. Z003-0.4C(8344-21)
CCATCGCTCAACGGATAAAAGGTACTCCGGGGATAACAGGCTGATACCGCCCAAGAGTTCATATCGACGGCGGTGTTTGGCACCTCGATGTCGGCTCATCACATCCTGGGGCTGAAGCCGGTCCCAAGGGTATGGCTGTTCGCCATTTAAAGTGGTACGCGAGCTGGGTTTAGAACGTCGTGAGACAGTTCGGTCCCTATCTGCCGTGGACGTTTGAGATTTGAGAGGGGCTGCTCCTAGTACGAGAGGACCGGAGTGGACGAACCTCTGGTGTTCCGGTTGTCACGCCAGTGGCATTGCCGGGTAGCTATGTTCGGGAAAGATAACCGCTGAAAGCATCTAAGCGGGAAACTTGCCTCAAGATGAGATCTCACTGGAACCTTGAGTTCCCTGAAGGGCCGTCGAAGACTACGACGTTGATAGGTTGGGTGTGTAAGCGCTGTGAGGCGTTGAGCTAACCAATACTAATTGCCCGTGAGGCTTGACCATATAACACCCAAGCAATTTGCGTCGAAGAGACCAGATTGCGGTGTGTGAAGACGAAACGAACCGAAAGTTCGATGTTCACAAACACCGACAGCTGTCACATACCCAATTTGCTGAAGCGAGGCCATCTGGTCACGAGTCAGTACCCGAATTTCTTGACGACCATAGAGCGTTGGAACCACCTGATCCCATCCCGAACTCAGCAGTGAAACGATGCATCGCCGATGGTAGTGTGGGGTTTCCCCATGTGAGAGTAGGTCATCGTCAAGATTAAATTCCGAAACCCCAATTGCGAAAGCAGTTGGGGTTTTGTTTTGCCTGCAAGAAATCGATGCGCTTGATTTCTATGCAATGGCCCGGTGCATGGCTATTATTCGGGCCTCATTGTGAGGCGAGACCTGCATGCTGACGTTGTTAAATCTCTTGAAGGACGGTCGATTCCATTCTGGCCAGGATCTGGGGGCTGCTCTGGGGATAAGTCGGAGCGCAGTATGGAAGCAGCTTCAGCACCTTGAGGCTGAACTTGGATTGTCCATCCATAAGGTTCGAGGGCGGGGCTATCAATTGGCTGCGCCATTGACTCTGCTCGATTCGGTGGAAATCTCCGCAACAGTGCCGAAGTGGCCGGTGACCGTGCTGGATTCAGTCGACTCGACAAATGCTGAAGCGCTGCGCGCCATTGGCCAAGGTGCTTCTGCACCTTTTTTGGTTCTCGCTGAGCGGCAGGTCTCCGGCCGTGGGCGTAGAGGACGTAAATGGGTCAGTCCGTTTGCTGAAAATCTTTATTACAGCCTCGTCCTGCGTATTGATGGCGGGATGCGCCAGCTTGAGGGATTGAGTCTCGTCGTGGGTTTGGCTGTTATGCAGGCTCTGCGAAATTTCGATGTCTCCTCTGCCGGACTGAAATGGCCCAACGATGTTCTTGTCGGAAACAAGAAAGTCGCGGGGATCCTCCTTGAGCTCGTCGGCGATCCGGCGGATGTTTGTCATGTAGTGTTGGGCATTGGCATCAACGTGAACATGCAAAAGGCTGACGAAGTCGACCAGCAATGGACTTCGATACGGCTCGAATCCGGCAATAGTGTTGATCGTAATGCTTTGGTGGGGGAGTTGAGCGCACAGTTGAACTCCTATATCCAGCGCCATCAGTTGAAAGGCTTTTCTACGCTTCAAGCAGAATGGGAAGCCAATCATTTGTGGCAGGGTCGTTCGGTATCATTGATTGCAGGTTCAAACCAGATAGACGGCGTGGTAGTTGGAATAGATAGCCAGGGTGCGCTGCGGCTGAAGGTGGATGGGGTGGAGAAAGTCTTTAGTGGTGGTGAGCTCAGCCTGAGGTTGCGTGATGATTCTTGAGCTCGATTGTGGAAACAGTTTCATCAAGTGGCGAGTATTGAAATCTGCGTCTGGAGTCTTGTTTGCCGAGGGTGTCGTGGACTCTGATCTGGCATTGCTGGAGAGCTTGAAGGCTCTGGATGGGCTTGCCCTCCGCAGATGTCGCGTGGTCAGTGTCAGGACCACTGAAGAAACAGATTCTCTGGTTGATGTTCTTGAACGCGAGTTCGCTATTTCGGTAGTGCGCGCCACGTCCGCTCAGCAAATGTCCGGCGTCAGGAATGGTTACGAAGATTATCAGCGCCTGGGGCTCGATCGCTGGCTGGCCATGCTAGGCGGCTTCCACTTGGCATCGGGCAAGGCGTGCCTGGTACTCGATTTCGGTACAGCGGTGACGGCAGATTTCGTAGCGGCTGACGGTGAGCATCTGGGAGGCTTCATTTGTCCTGGAATGCCATTGATGCGAGATCAGTTGCGCACGCATACCCGGAAGATTCGCTATGGAGACCTGGCGGCTGAGCGCGCGCTGTCCAGCACTGCGCCAGGGCGCACAACTGTTGAGGCGGTGGAGCGCGGTTGTTCCTTGATGTTGCGAGGCTTTGTGTTGACCCAGATGGAAATTGCCCACGCGTCTTGGGGTGAGAATTTTGCAGTTTTCATAACGGGGGGTGATGCCCAACTGGTGGCAGATGTTGCGCCTGAGGCTCGGGTCGTCCCGGACCTGGTATTTGTTGGGTTGGCTATGGCGTGTCCTTTTTCCTGAGGTTTGTATGCGTTGGTTGTTCCTCCTGTTAGTCGTTCTGAACGTTTTTTATTATGTCTGGCATCAGCAGGAGGCGCCTCTGCGGGCAAAGGATGTGACGCCTCTCAGCTTGTACCGCGGTTCCCAGCAAGACATTCGTTTGCTAAGTGAGTCGAACGGTAATATGGGGGAGGGGCAAAAGGGGCAGGAGGGCCGGCGGCAAGACTGCTTGTTCCTCGGCGGCCTTGCCCGGCAGGAGTCGATTGCACGTCTTCAACAACGGTTGGCAGAAATGGGGGTCGAGGTGCGGTCTTCGTCAAAAGATGTTTCGGGAGAGGGTTATTGGTTGTCTGTCGCGCCTCAGAGCCAGCGTTTATTGGGTGATGTCCAGCTGCAAAACCTTTCCAATGAATTCAATGAGTTAAAACATAAAATAATGCTGTGTGAGGGGGTTGCACCTGTTCAATAGTTTGCATAGAATGGCGCCCGCTCCACAGCGAAGACCTGAAGAGGTAGTTGACGTGGGGTGGTGTCAATGCAGCTAACCTCAGGTTTTTAAATGAGAAAATGCTTGACAGGGGTTTGGCATAGTATAGAATGCCGGCCTGATTAGGAGGGGTTCCCGAGCGGCCAAAGGGATCAGACTGTAAATCTGACGTCTACGACTTCGAAGGTTCGAATCCTTCTCCCTCCACCAGATTTAAGCGTGAGCTGCAGGCTCCGCGGGTATAGTTTAGTGGTAGAACCTCAGCCTTCCAAGCTGATGATGCGGGTTCGATTCCCGCTACCCGCTCCAAGTTTGCAGGTTGTGCAAAGTGTTTTGCTCTTGTAGCTCAGTTGGTAGAGCACACCCTTGGTAAGGGTGAGGTCAGCGGTTCAAATCCGCTCAAGAGCTCCATCTAACAAGGCAGATATGAAAATATCTGCCTTTGTTTTAATGGTTGATATTGTTTTTCCAATTCTTCTGTTTGAGGGTGATATCGATGGCTAAGGAAAAATTTGATCGTTCCCTGCCCCACGTCAACGTTGGGACCATTGGTCACGTTGACCACGGTAAAACCACTCTGACCGCTGCTCTGACTCGCGTCTGCTCCGAAGTTTTCGGTTCGGCCGTCGTTGAATTCGACAAGATCGACAGCGCTCCAGAAGAAAAAGCTCGCGGTATCACCATCAACACCGCTCACGTTGAGTACAACTCGACTATTCGTCACTACGCTCACGTTGACTGCCCAGGTCACGCTGACTACGTGAAGAACATGATCACCGGTGCTGCCCAGATGGACGGCGCAATCCTGGTTTGCTCGGCCGCTGATGGTCCGATGCCACAAACCCGTGAGCACATCCTGCTGTCCCGTCAGGTAGGCGTTCCGTACATCGTGGTTTTCCTGAACAAGGCTGACCTGGTAGACGACGCTGAGCTGCTGGAACTGGTTGAGATGGAAGTTCGTGACCTGCTGTCGACCTACGACTTCCCAGGCGACGACACTCCGATCATCATCGGTTCGGCTCGTATGGCGCTGGAAGGCAAAGACGACAACGAGATGGGCACCACTGCCGTTCGTAAACTGGTTGAAACTCTGGATACCTACATCCCAGAACCAGTTCGTATGATCGACAAGCCATTCCTGATGCCAATCGAAGACGTATTCTCGATCTCGGGTCGCGGTACTGTTGTGACTGGTCGTATCGAGCGCGGTATCGTTCGCGTTCAGGATGCACTGGAAATCGTTGGTCTGCGTGACACCACCACCACCACCTGCACCGGTGTTGAGATGTTCCGCAAGCTGCTCGACGAAGGTCGTGCTGGCGAGAACTGCGGCGTTCTGCTGCGTGGTACCAAGCGTGACGACGTTGAGCGTGGCCAGGTTCTGGTCAAGCCAGGTTCGGTCAAGCCGCACACCAAGTTCACCGCAGAAGTTTACGTTCTGAGCAAGGAAGAAGGCGGTCGTCACACTCCGTTCTTCAAAGGCTACCGTCCACAGTTCTACTTCCGTACTACTGACGTGACTGGTAACTGCGAGCTGCCAGAAGGCGTTGAAATGGTAATGCCAGGTGACAACATTCAGATGACTGTTACCCTGATCAAAACCATCGCGATGGAAGACGGTCTGCGTTTCGCTATCCGTGAAGGCGGTCGTACCGTCGGCGCCGGCGTCGTAGCCAAAATCATCGAGTAAGTAGTTGTAATGTATTTTTCGGGCCGGCATAATGGTCGGCCTGATTTTGTTTTAGGTCAGTAGCTCAATTGGCAGAGCGACGGTCTCCAAAACCGTAGGTTGGGGGTTCGATTCCCTCCTGACCTGCCAGATTCACTCAGTGTGTCTGGCTTTCTTTTCACAGGATCTTCATAGATGACTCCTAAAGCTGAAGCTCAAGGCTCTCGCTTCGATCTGCTCAAGTGGCTTGTAGTTGTCGCTTTGGTGGTTGTTGGCGTTGTTGGCAATCAGTATTATTCTGCTTCGCCGATCCTGTACCGTGTACTCGCTTTGCTTGTCATTGCTGCTGTAGCTGCCTTTGTAGGCCTGCAGACTGCGAAGGGCAAGTCTTTCTTTGTACTGGTTAAGGAAGCTCGCACCGAGATTCGTAAAGTCGTGTGGCCAACTCGCCAAGAAACCACGCAGACCACCCTGATTGTGGTGGCTGTTGTTCTGGTTATGGCGTTGCTGTTGTGGGGTCTTGATTCCCTGCTCGGCTGGCTTGTTTCCTTGATTGTCGGCTAAGGGTGTCCCGTGGCTAAGCGTTGGTATGTTGTGCATGCTTACTCGGGTTACGAGAAGCATGTGATGCGCTCGCTGGTCGAGCGCGTAAAGCTGGCTGGCATGGAAGATGGCTTCGGCGAGATTCTGGTTCCCACTGAAGAAGTGGTTGAAATGCGTAATGGCCAGAAACGCAAAAGCGAGCGCAAGTTCTTCCCTGGCTATGTGCTGGTCCAGATGGATATGAATGAGGGTACTTGGCACTTGGTCAAGGATACTCCTCGGGTGATGGGCTTTATCGGCGGTACCGCTGACAAGCCTGCACCCATCACTGATAAAGAGGCAGAAGCGATTCTGCGTCGTG
Organism: Pseudomonas sp. Z003-0.4C(8344-21); assembly: GCF_900104975.1. NCBI lineage: Bacteria > Pseudomonadati > Pseudomonadota > Gammaproteobacteria > Pseudomonadales > Pseudomonadaceae > Pseudomonas > Pseudomonas sp. Z003-0.4C(8344-21). Next base: position 965,624 of record NZ_LT629756.1, read on the forward strand.
TCGCTGATGGTAGCGACAAGCCGAAGCCGAAGACTCTGTTTGAGCCAGGTGAGACGGTACGAGTCAATGACGGTCCATTCGCTGATTTCAATGGCGTCGTCGAAGAAGTTAACTACGAAAAGAGCCGGATCCAGGTCGCAGTGCTCATTTTCGGTCGCTCTACTCCGGTGGAGCTCGAGTTCAGTCAGGTCGAAAAGGTCTAACTGGACAAGCAATCCCAACCCCGCAGCCCTAGGCTGTGGGGTTTTGTCGTCACTGGGATAAACGCGCAAGTAACCGGGGAGCCTTTCGAGGCGTTCGAACCCGTAATTGGAGTGCCTCATGGCCAAGAAGATTACCGCTTACATCAAGCTGCAAGTGAAGGCCGCTCAGGCTAACCCAAGCCCACCTGTTGGTCCTGCTCTGGGTCAGCACGGCGTGAACATCATGGAATTCTGCAAGGCCTTCAACGCCCGTACTCAGGGTCTTGAGCCAGGTCTGCCGACTCCAGTGATCATCACTGTCTACAGCGACCGCAGCTTCACTTTCGAAACCAAATCCACCCCTGCTTCGGTTCTGCTGAAGAAGGCGGCCGGTCTGACCAGCGGCTCCGCTCGTCCGAACACCGTTAAGGTTGGCACTGTTACCCGTGCTCAGCTGGAAGAAATCGCGAAAACCAAAAACGCGGATCTGACTGCAGCTGATATGGATGCAGCCGTGCGTACTATCGCCGGTTCTGCTCGTAGCATGGGCCTTAACGTGGAGGGTGTGTAATGGCTAAGCTGACCAAGCGTCAAAAGGCTATCGCCGGCAAAATCGAAGCAGGCAAGGCCTACAACATTGTAGACGCTGCCGCTCTGCTGGCTGAGCTGTCGACTGTCAAGTTCAGCGAGTCGTTCGACGTTGCTGTAAACCTGGGTGTTGACCCGCGTAAATCCGACCAGGTTGTTCGTAGCGCTACCGTGCTGCCACACGGCACTGGCAAGACTGTTCGCGTTGCTGTGTTCACTCAGGGTCCAGCTGCTGAGGCCGCTTTGGCTGCCGGCGCTGACCGTGTAGGCATGGACGATCTGGCTGCCGAAATGAAAGGCGGCGACCTGAACTACGACGTAGTGATCGCATCCCCGGATGCAATGCGCGTTGTAGGTCAGTTGGGTCAGATCCTCGGTCCACGTGGTCTGATGCCTAACCCTAAGGTTGGTACTGTGACTCCAGACGTAGCCACCGCGGTTAAAAACGCCAAGGCTGGTCAGGTTCGTTATCGCACCGACAAAAACGGCATCATCCACACCTCCGTTGGCAAAATCGGTTTCGACGCCGTCAAGCTGAAGGAAAACGTTGAAGCCCTGATCGCTGACCTGAAGCGTATCAAGCCAGCTTCTTCGAAAGGTATCTACGTCAAGCGCGTTACCCTGAGCACCACTATGGGCCCAGGTCTGGTTATCGACCAGAGCTCGCTGGACGCGTAAGACACAGATTGGCGCGAGAGATTGCGTCAATTGAAAAATTGGGGTCCCTGCCTGGCGGGGGCTATCCAAGACCGTAGGCGACGCAAGTCTTAAACCATCAGCCTACGCAGATGGTGCTCCCGGTTCCTTACCGAATCAGACACCAAAACGACATTCGGTTTCGATCGAATGAAACGGTAACAAGCAGGAGTTAAACCCGTGGCAATTAATCTCGAAGACAAGAAGGCCATCGTCGCTGAAGTCAACGAGGCTGCCAAAGTCGCTCTGTCCGCTGTCGTGGTTGATGCACGTGGCGTAACAGTAGGCGCAATGACCGGACTCCGTAAAGAGGCTCGTGAAGCTGGCGTTTACGTACGTGTTGTACGTAACACCCTGCTCAAGCGCGCTGTTGCTGACACTCAATACAGTGTCCTCAACGACGTGTTCACCGGCCCGACCCTGATTGCATTCTCCAACGAACATCCGGGCGCTGCTGCCCGTATCTTCAAAGAGTTTGCCAAGGGTCAGGACAAGTTCGAGATCAAGGCAGCTGCGTTCGAGGGCAAGTTCCTCGCAGCTAATCAGATCGACGTACTGGCAACTCTGCCGACCCGTGACGAAGCAATTTCCCAGCTGATGAGCGTGATTCAAGGCGCTACCAGCAAATTGGCTCGTACTCTGGCGGCAATTCGCGACCAGAAAGAAGCTGCCGCAGCCTAAGGCTCGTCAACTTTTCGCGTTTTTTGTTTATTTCGATGGTCGCGTAGGCCGTCCCCCAATTCAGGAATTGAGTCATGTCTCTGACTAACGAACAAATCATCGAAGCAATCGGCCAGAAATCCGTAGTGGAAATCGTTGAGCTGATCAAAGCGATGGAAGAAACCTTCGGTGTTACCGCTGCTGCCGCTTCGGCTGGTCCAGCTGCTGCTGCCGCTGTTGTTGAAGAGCAAACCGAGTTCAACGTTGTTCTGCTGGAAGCTGGCGAGAAGAAGGTTAACGTGATCAAGGCAGTTCGTGAACTGACCGGTCTGGGCCTGAAAGAAGCCAAAGAGAAAGTAGACGGCGCTCCTCAGGTTGTAGCTGAAGGCGTTTCGAAAGAAGCGGCTGAAGACGCCAAGAAGAAGCTGGAAGAAGCAGGCGCTAAAGTCGAGCTGAAGTAAGCATCGACTTTGCTCCTCCAGCCCGAGCGTCAAGCGACAGGCTGATGGCTGGTGGCTCTTGCCACCGGCCTTTTTCCGTTATTGGCAGCCGACTGGGTCGGTGCTGATAAAGGCGCTGTAACCACCCGATGCGGTGGCGCAAACCATGGGGTTTGCACGATTTTCTGGCTGCTCCCGTCGGGAGGGGCCAAACAAGCAGGTGACCAAGCTGGGGAACGCTGATGGCTTACTCATATACTGAGAAAAAACGTATCCGCAAGGACTTTAGCAAGTTGCCGGACGTCATGGATGTGCCTTACCTCCTGGCCATCCAGCTGGATTCGTATCGTGAATTCTTGCAAGCGGGAGCGACTAAAGATCAGTTCCGCGACGTGGGCCTGCATGCGGCCTTCAAATCCGTTTTCCCGATCATCAGCTACTCCGGCAATGCTGCGCTGGAGTACGTCGGTTATCGTCTGGGCGAACCGGCATTTGATGTCAAAGAATGCGTATTGCGCGGTGTAACTTTCGCCGTACCTTTGCGGGTAAAAGTGCGCCTGATCATTTTCGACAAAGAATCGTCGAACAAAGCGATCAAGGACATCAAAGAGCAAGAAGTCTACATGGGTGAAATCCCCCTGATGACTGAGAACGGTACCTTCGTAATCAACGGTACCGAACGTGTAATCGTTTCCCAGCTGCACCGTTCCCCGGGCGTGTTCTTCGACCACGACCGCGGCAAGACGCATAGCTCCGGCAAACTGCTGTACTCCGCGCGCATCATTCCTTACCGCGGTTCCTGGCTGGACTTCGAGTTCGACCCGAAAGACTGCGTGTTTGTGCGTATCGACCGTCGTCGCAAGCTGCCGGCATCCGTGCTGCTGCGCGCGCTCGGCTATACCACCGAAGAAGTGCTCGACGCGTTCTACACCACCAACGTTTTCCACCTGAGCGGAGAAACCCTCAGCCTGGAACTGGTGCCGTCGCGCCTGCGTGGCGAGATCGCAGTTCTGGACATCCAGGACGAAAAGGGCAAGGTCATCGTTGAAGCAGGCCGCCGTATTACCGCGCGCCACATCAACCAGATCGAAAAAGCCGGCATCAAGACGCTGGAAGTGCCTCTGGACTACGTCCTGGGTCGCACCACCGCCAAGGTCATCGTGCATCCGGCTACCGGCGAAATCCTGGCTGAGTGCAACACCGAGCTGAACACCGAAGTCCTGGCAAAAATTGCCAAGTCCGGCGTTGTACGCATCGAGACTCTGTACACCAACGACATTGACTGCGGTCCGTTCGTCTCCGACACGCTGAAGATCGACTCCACCAGCAACCAATTGGAAGCGCTGGTCGAGATCTATCGCATGATGCGTCCAGGCGAGCCGCCAACCAAAGACGCAGCCGAAACCCTGTTCAACAACCTGTTCTTCAGCCCTGAGCGCTACGACCTGTCTGCGGTCGGCCGGATGAAGTTCAACCGTCGTATCGGTCGTACCGAGATCGAAGGTTCGGGCGTGCTGTGCAAGGAAGACATCGTCGCGGTGCTGAAGACTCTGGTCGACATCCGCAACGGTAAAGGCATTGTCGATGACATCGACCACTTGGGTAACCGTCGTGTTCGCTGCGTAGGCGAAATGGCCGAGAACCAGTTCCGCGTTGGCCTGGTACGTGTTGAGCGTGCGGTCAAAGAGCGTCTGTCGATGGCTGAAAGCGAAGGCCTGATGCCGCAAGACCTGATCAACGCCAAGCCAGTGGCTGCGGCGGTGAAAGAATTCTTCGGTTCCAGCCAGCTCTCGCAGTTCATGGACCAGAACAACCCGCTGTCCGAGATCACCCACAAGCGTCGTGTCTCTGCACTCGGCCCTGGCGGTCTGACGCGTGAGCGCGCTGGCTTCGAAGTCCGTGACGTACACCCGACTCACTACGGTCGTGTCTGCCCGATTGAAACGCCGGAAGGTCCGAACATCGGTCTGATCAACTCCCTGGCTGCGTACGCTCGCACCAACCAGTACGGCTTCCTGGAAAGCCCGTACCGCGTGGTGAAAGAGGGTGTGGTCACCGACGAGATCGTGTTCCTGTCCGCCATTGAAGAAGCCGATCACGTGATCGCGCAGGCTTCGGCGACCATGAACGAGCAGAAAGTCCTGATCGACGAACTGGTTGCCGTACGTCACCTGAACGAATTCACCGTCAAGGCGCCTGAAGAAGTCACCCTGATGGACGTTTCGCCGAAGCAGGTAGTTTCGGTTGCAGCGTCGCTGATTCCGTTCCTCGAGCACGACGACGCCAACCGTGCGTTGATGGGTTCGAACATGCAGCGTCAAGCTGTACCAACCTTGCGCGCTGACAAGCCGCTGGTAGGTACCGGCATGGAGCGTAACGTAGCCCGTGACTCCGGCGTTTGCGTCGTGGCTCGTCGTGGCGGCGTGATCGATTCCGTCGACGCCAGCCGTATCGTGGTTCGTGTTGCTGATGACGAAGTTGAAACCGGCGAAGCTGGTGTCGACATCTACAACCTGACCAAATACACCCGCTCGAACCAGAACACCTGCATTAACCAGCGTCCGCTGGTGAGCAAGGGCGATCGCGTTCAGCGTAGCGACATCATGGCCGATGGCCCGTCCACCGACATGGGTGAACTGGCGCTGGGTCAGAACATGCGCATCGCGTTCATGGCATGGAACGGCTTCAACTTCGAAGACTCCATCTGCCTGTCCGAGCGTGTGGTTCAGGAAGACCGTTTCACCACGATCCACATTCAGGAACTGACCTGTGTGGCCCGTGACACCAAGCTTGGCCCAGAGGAAATCACTGCGGACATCCCGAACGTGGGTGAAGCTGCACTGAACAAGCTGGACGAAGCCGGTATCGTTTACGTCGGTGCTGAAGTAGGCGCAGGCGACATCCTGGTCGGCAAGGTCACTCCGAAAGGCGAGACCCAGCTGACGCCGGAAGAAAAACTGCTGCGTGCGATCTTCGGTGAAAAAGCCAGCGACGTTAAGGACACCTCCCTGCGCGTGCCAACTGGCACCAAAGGTACTGTCATTGACGTACAGGTCTTCACTCGTGACGGCGTTGAGCGTGATGCTCGTGCTCTGTCGATCGAGAAGTCCCAGCTGGACGAGATCCGCAAGGATCTGAACGAAGAGTTCCGCATCGTCGAAGGCGCGACTTTCGAACGTCTGCGTTCCGCTCTGGTAGGTCACAAGGCTGAAGGCGGCGCGGGTCTGAAGAAAGGCCAGGACATCACCGACGAAGTACTCGACGGTCTCGAGCACGGCCAGTGGTTCAAACTGCGCATGGCTGAAGATGCTCTGAACGAGCAGCTCGAGAAGGCTCAGGCCTACATCGTTGATCGTCGCCGTCTGCTGGACGACAAGTTCGAAGACAAGAAGCGCAAACTGCAGCAGGGCGATGACCTGGCTCCAGGCGTGCTGAAAATCGTCAAGGTTTACCTGGCAATCCGTCGTCGCATCCAGCCGGGCGACAAGATGGCCGGTCGTCACGGTAACAAAGGTGTGGTCTCCGTGATCATGCCGGTTGAAGACATGCCGCACGATGCCAATGGCACCCCGGTCGACGTGGTCCTCAACCCGCTGGGCGTACCTTCGCGTATGAACGTTGGTCAGATCCTCGAAACCCACCTGGGCCTCGCGGCCAAAGGTCTGGGCGAGAAGATCAATCGGATGGTCGAAGAGCAGCGTAAAGTCGCTGAACTGCGCACCTTCCTGGACGAGATCTACAACCAGATCGGCGGTCGTAACGAAGATCTGGACAGCTTCTCCGATCAGGAAATCCTGGATCTGGCGAAGAACCTGCGTGGCGGCGTTCCAATGGCCACTCCAGTGTTCGACGGCGCCAAGGAAAGCGAAATCAAGGCCATGCTGAAACTGGCAGACCTGCCGGAAAGCGGCCAGATGCAGCTGACCGACGGCCGTACCGGCAACAAGTTCGAGCGTCCAGTTACCGTTGGCTACATGTACATGCTGAAGCTGAACCACTTGGTAGACGACAAGATGCACGCGCGTTCTACCGGTTCGTACAGCCTGGTTACCCAGCAGCCGCTGGGTGGTAAGGCGCAGTTCGGTGGTCAGCGTTTCGGGGAGATGGAGGTCTGGGCACTGGAAGCATACGGTGCTGCATACACTCTGCAAGAAATGCTCACAGTGAAGTCGGACGATGTGAACGGCCGTACCAAGATGTACAAGAACATCGTGGATGGCGATCACCGTATGGAGCCGGGCATGCCCGAGTCCTTCAACGTGTTGATCAAGGAAATTCGTTCCCTCGGCATCGATATCGATCTGGAAACCGAATAACACGTGACGCGAATCGAGAGCGGGGCAGGATTGCCCGCTCTCTGCTCCGCCAGGAGGAAAGGCCTTGAAAGACCTACTGAATTTGCTGAAAAACCAGGGTCAAGTCGAAGAGTTCGACGCCATCCGTATCGGATTGGCATCGCCTGAGATGATCCGTTCGTGGTCGTTCGGTGAAGTTAAAAAGCCGGAAACCATCAACTACCGTACGTTCAAACCTGAGCGTGACGGCCTGTTCTGCGCCAAGATCTTTGGCCCGGTAAAGGATTACGAGTGCCTGTGCGGTAAGTACAAGCGCTTGAAGCACCGTGGTGTGATCTGCGAGAAGTGCGGCGTTGAAGTTGCACTGGCCAAGGTTCGTCGTGAGCGCATGGCGCACATCGAACTGGCTTCGCCGGTTGCCCACATCTGGTTCCTGAAATCGCTGCCGTCGCGTATCGGCTTGCTGATGGACATGACCCTGCGTGATATCGAACGCGTTCTCTACTTCGAGAGCTATGTCGTTATCGATCCAGGCATGACCACCCTTGAAAAAGGTCAGCTGCTGAACGACGAGCAGTACTTCGAAGCGCTGGAAGAGTTCGGTGACGACTTCGACGCCCGCATGGGTGCTGAAGCCGTCCGCGAACTGCTGCACGCTATCGACCTGGAGCACGAGATTGGCCGTCTGCGCGAAGAAATTCCGCAAACCAACTCCGAAACCAAGATCAAGAAGCTGTCCAAGCGTCTGAAGTTGATGGAAGCCTTCCAGGGTTCCGGCAACCTGCCAGAGTGGATGGTGCTGACCGTTCTGCCGGTTCTGCCGCCAGATCTGCGTCCACTGGTCCCGCTGGATGGCGGTCGTTTCGCGACTTCCGACCTCAACGATCTGTATCGTCGAGTGATCAACCGTAACAACCGTTTGAAGCGCCTGCTGGATCTGTCCGCTCCGGACATCATCGTGCGCAACGAAAAGCGTATGTTGCAGGAAGCTGTCGATGCACTGCTCGACAACGGTCGTCGTGGCCGCGCTATCACCGGTTCCAACAAGCGTCCTCTGAAATCCCTGGCTGACATGATCAAGGGTAAGCAGGGTCGTTTCCGTCAGAACTTGCTCGGTAAGCGTGTTGACTACTCCGGTCGTTCGGTAATTACCGTAGGCCCGACCCTGCGTCTGCACCAGTGCGGTCTGCCGAAGAAGATGGCTCTCGAGCTGTTCAAGCCGTTCATTTTCGGCAAGCTGGAAATGCGCGGTCTCGCGACCACCATCAAAGCGGCCAAGAAAATGGTCGAGCGCGAGCTGCCAGAGGTTTGGGACGTTCTCGCTGAAGTGATTCGCGAACACCCGGTCCTGCTCAACCGTGCACCGACCCTTCACCGTCTGGGTATCCAGGCGTTTGAACCGGTTCTGATCGAAGGTAAGGCTATCCAGCTGCACCCGCTGGTCTGCGCCGCGTACAACGCCGACTTCGACGGCGACCAGATGGCCGTGCACGTACCGCTGACACTGGAAGCCCAGTTGGAAGCGCGTGCGTTGATGATGTCGACCAACAACATTCTGTCGCCAGCCAACGGTGAGCCAATCATCGTTCCGTCGCAGGACGTTGTATTGGGTCTGTACTACATGACCCGTGAAGCGATCAACGCCAAAGGCGAAGGTCGTGTATTCGCGGATCTGCAGGAAGTTGACCGTGTGTTCCGTGCCGGCGAAGCCGCACTGCACGCCAAGGTCAAGGTTCGTATCAACGAAACCGTCAACGACCGTGATGGCAACAGCGTGAGCGGTACCCGTATCGTCGACACCACTGTCGGCCGTGCGCTGCTGTTCCAGGTTGTGCCAAAAGGTCTGTCGTTCGACGTCGTCAACCTGCCGATGAAGAAAAAGGCGATCTCCAAGCTGATCAACCAGTGCTACCGCGTGGTTGGTTTGAAAGAGACCGTGATCTTCGCTGACCAGTTGATGTACACCGGTTTCGCGTACTCGACCATCTCCGGCGTTTCCATCGGTGTTAACGACTTCGTTATCCCGGATGAAAAAGCCCGCATCATCGGTGCTGCCACCGACGAAGTGAAAGAGATCGAGAGCCAGTACGCCTCCGGCCTGGTAACCCAGGGCGAGAAGTACAACAAAGTGATCGACCTCTGGTCGAAAGCGAACGACGAAGTTTCCAAGGCAATGATGGCCAACCTCTCGAAAGAGAAGGTTATCGACCGTCACGGCGTGGAAGTCGATCAAGAGTCGTTCAACTCGATGTACATGATGGCCGACTCGGGTGCGCGGGGTTCCGCAGCACAGATTCGTCAGCTGGCCGGTATGCGTGGTCTGATGGCCAAGCCGGACGGTTCCATCATTGAAACGCCGATTACTGCGAACTTCCGTGAAGGTTTGAGCGTACTTCAGTACTTCATCTCGACTCACGGTGCTCGTAAAGGTCTGGCGGATACCGCGTTGAAAACTGCGAACTCCGGTTACCTGACTCGTCGTCTGGTAGACGTGGCGCAGGATCTGGTTGTAACCGAGATCGATTGCGGCACCGAACACGGTCTGCTGATGACTCCGCACATTGAAGGCGGTGACGTTGTAGAGCCGTTGGGTGAACGCGTATTGGGTCGTGTTATTGCCCGTGACGTATTCAAGCCAGGTACCGAGGACGTTATCGTTCCTGCCGGTACTCTGGTGGACGAGAAGTGGGTTGAATTCATCGAGCTGAACAGCATCGACGAAGTGATCGTGCGTTCGCCGATCAGCTGCGAAACCCGCTATGGCATTTGCGCCAAGTGCTACGGCCGTGATCTGGCGCGTGGTCACCAGGTGAACATCGGTGAAGCGGTCGGCGTTATCGCTGCCCAGTCCATCGGTGAGCCGGGTACCCAGCTGACCATGCGTACGTTCCACATCGGTGGTGCGGCAAGCCGTACTTCTGCAGCCGATAGCGTTCAGGTGAAGAATGGCGGTACCGTCCGTCTGCACAACCTGAAGCACGTTGAGCGAGTGGATGGCCACTTGGTAGCTGTGTCCCGTTCCGGTGAGCTGGCGATCGCTGATGACTTCGGTCGTGAGCGCGAGCGTTACAAGCTGCCGTACGGTGCCGTGATTTCGGTTAAAGAAGGTGACAAGGTCGACGCTGGCGCCATCGTGGCCAAGTGGGATCCGCACACTCACCCGATCGTTACCGAAATGAAAGGTACCGTGACCTACGTGGGCATGGAAGAAGGCATCACGATCAAGCGTCAGACTGACGAATTGACCGGTATGACCAACATTGAAGTACTCGACGCGAAAGATCGTCCAGCTGCGGGCAAGGAAATTCGTCCTGCAGTGAAGATGGTCGACGACAACGGCAAGGATCTGTTGCTGCCAGGCACTGACGTTATCGCTCAGTATTTCCTGCCAGCCAACGCCCTGGTCGGTGTGGCTGACGGCGCGAAGATTGCGATCGGTGATGTTATCGCTCGTATCCCGCAGGAAACTTCGAAGACTCGTGACATCACCGGTGGTCTGCCGCGTGTTGCCGACCTGTTCGAAGCTCGTCGTCCGAAAGAAGCGTCGATTCTGGCTGAAGTCAGCGGCACCATCGCGTTCGGTAAAGAGACCAAGGGCAAGCGCCGTCTGGTCATTACCCCGAACGACGGTAGCGATCCGTACGAAGAGCTGATTCCGAAGTGGCGTCACCTGAACGTGTTCGAAGGCGAACAGGTAAACCGCGGCGAAGTTATCTCCGACGGTCCGAGCGATCCACACGACATCCTGCGTCTGCTGGGTGTAAGTGCGCTGGCCAAGTACATCGTCAACGAGATCCAGGACGTTTACCGTCTGCAAGGCGTGAAGATCAACGACAAGCACATCGAGACCATCCTGCGTCAGATGCTGCGTAAAGTTGAGATCTCCGAGTCCGGCGACTCCAGCTTCATCAAGGGCGACCAGATGGAACTGACTCACGTTCTGGTAGAGAACGAGCGTCTGAGCACGGAAGACAAGTTTGTCTCCAAGTTCACTCGCGTTCTGCTGGGTATCACCAAGGCGTCGTTGTCCACCGAATCGTTCATCTCGGCGGCTTCCTTCCAGGAAACCACCCGCGTACTGACCGAAGCGGCAGTCACCGGCAAGCGCGATTACCTGCGCGGCCTGAAAGAAAACGTTGTCGTGGGTCGTTTGATCCCGGCGGGTACCGGTCTGGCTTATCACAGCGAGCGCAAGCGTCGCCGTGATGCAGACAAACCGTTGCGCGTAAGCGCCAGTGAAGTGGAAGCTGCACTGACCGAAGCGCTGAACTCGAGCGGTAACTGAGTTCTGCGGTAATTGAGCGTAGGGCCCTGATCGCTCCGTTCGTCGAATCGAGACATTTAGTCAAGGTTCGACGGGCGGGGAGGTCGGGGCCTTGCCTTGACTGGGACCAAGATCCTCTTTAGACTCTTGATCCCCTAAATTTGGCGGGAATTCGTTCCTGCCATTTTGCTTTTCTTGCAAGACAATAGCGTCGCAAGACAACAGTGGAGCTAGTAGATGGCAACTATCAACCAGCTGGTACGTCAGCCGCGTAAGCGTATCGTCGAGAAATCCGACGTGCCTGCGCTGCAGAACTGCCCGCAACGTCGTGGCGTGTGCACCCGTGTGTACACCACCACGCCGAAAAAACCTAACTCGGCACTGCGTAAAGTATGCCGTGTGCGCCTGACCAACGGTTTCGAGGTTTCCTCGTACATCGGTGGTGAAGGTCACAACCTGCAAGAGCACAGCGTGGTACTGATCCGCGGCGGTCGTGTAAAAGACTTGCCAGGTGTTCGTTACCACACCGTTCGCGGCTCCTTGGATACTTCCGGCGTTAAAGGCCGTAACCAGGGTCGTTCCAAGTACGGTACCAAGCGTCCGAAGTAATCGGCCGTTTTGCAGTTTTTCATTTTATTGAGTCGATAAGAGTAAGGTCGGGCACGCATCCATTGGATCTGTCCCGAGCTAACCTGAAGACCGCTTGAGGGCTTATCATGCCAAGACGTCGCGTAGCAGCAAAGCGTGAGATTCTGGACGATCCGAAATACGGAAGCCAGATCCTCGCCAAATTCATGAACCACGTTATGGAAAGCGGCAAGAAAGCCGTTGCCGAGCGTATCGTTTATGGTGCCCTGGAAACCGTTGCGGCCCGTAAGGCTGGCACCGATCCCCTGGAACTCTTCGAAAAAGCACTCGACGCCATCGCTCCGCTGGTCGAAGTGAAGTCGCGCCGCGTTGGTGGTGCTACTTACCAGGTTCCGGTCGAGGTTCGTCCTTCCCGTCGTAACGCTCTGGCAATGCGCTGGTTGGTAGACTTCGCCCGTAAGCGTGGCGAGAAGTCTATGGCTCTGCGTTTGGCTGGCGAACTGCTGGATGCTGCTGAAGGTAAAGGTGCTGCTGTTAAGAAGCGTGAAGACGTGCACCGTATGGCTGAAGCCAACAAAGCTTTCTCGCACTACCGCTTCTAATTTTAGCTTCACTAATTTTGCGAGGGCTTTATGGCTCGTACTACTCCGATTAGCCGCTACCGTAACATCGGTATCGTTGCTCACGTGGATGCTGGTAAAACCACCACCACCGAGCGCGTACTGTTTTACACCGGCAAAAGTCACAAAATGGGCGAGGTGCATGATGGCGCCGCGACCACAGACTGGATGGTTCAGGAGCAGGAGCGTGGTATTACCATTACTTCTGCTGCCATTACCGCCTTCTGGAAAGGTTCCGAGAAGCAGTACCCGCACGAACACCGCTTCAACGTAATCGATACCCCGGGCCACGTAGACTTCACCATTGAAGTTGAACGTTCCCTGCGCGTACTCGACGGCGCTGTCGTTGTATTCTGCGGTACTTCGGGTGTTGAGCCACAGTCGGAAACCGTATGGCGTCAAGCCAACAAATACGGCGTTCCACGTCTTGTTTACGTAAACAAGATGGACCGTGCCGGTGCCAACTTCCTGCGCGTGATCGGTCAGATCAAGCAGCGTCTGGGTCACACTCCGGTGCCGATTCAGCTGGCTATCGGTTCCGAAGACAACTTCCAGGGTCAGATCGATCTGATCAACATGCAAGCTGTCTACTGGAACGACTCTGACAAGGGTATGGTCCCTGTTCGCAAGGACATCCCTGCTGAGCTGCAAGAGCTGGCTGAAGAGTGGCGCAACAACATGGTTGAAGCTGCTGCCGAAGCCAACGAAGAGCTGATGAACAAGTACCTGGAAGGCGAAGAGCTGTCGATCGAAGAGATCAAGGCTGCTTTGCGTCAGCGTACTATCGCCGGCGAAATCGTTCTGGCCGTTTGCGGTTCTTCGTTCAAGAACAAGGGCGTTCCCCTGGTTCTCGACGCTGTTATCGACTACCTGCCTGCTCCTACCGACATTCCTGCGATCAAGGGTTCCAACCCTGATAACGAGGAAGAGGAAATGGAGCGTCACGCAAGCGATGACGAGCCGTTTGCTGCTCTGGCGTTCAAGATTGCTACCGACCCATTCGTGGGTACTCTGACCTTCGTCCGCGTTTACTCGGGCGTGTTGAACTCCGGCGACGGCGTGATCAACTCGGTCAAGGGCAAGAAAGAGCGTGTGGGTCGTATGGTGCAAATGCACGCAAACGCCCGTGAAGAGATCAAGGAAGTACGCGCTGGCGACATCGCGGCCCTGATCGGCATGAAGGACGTCACCACTGGTGAAACCCTCTGCAACGCTGACAAGCCAATCATCCTGGTTCGCATGGACTTCCCGGAGCCGGTTATTTCGGTTGCCGTAGAGCCCAAGACCAAGGACGACCAGGAAAAAATGGGTATCGCTCTGGGCAAACTTGCTCAGGAAGACCCGTCTTTCCGCGTTAAAACTGATGAAGAGACTGGTCAGACGATCATCTCCGGCATGGGTGAGCTGCACCTGGACATCCTGGTTGACCGGATGCGCCGTGAGTTCAACGTCGAAGCCAACATCGGCAAGCCTCAGGTTTCGTATCGTGAGCGCATCACGAAGAACTGTGAAATCGAAGGCAAGTTCGTTCGTCAGTCCGGTGGTCGCGGCCAGTTCGGTCACTGCTGGATTCGTTTTGCTCCTGCTGACGAAGGTCAGGAAGGTCTGCAATTCGTGAACGAAGTTGTAGGTGGTGTGGTTCCTAAGGAATACATCCCGGCTATCCAGAAGGGTATCGAAGAGCAGATGAAGAACGGCGTTGTTGCCGGCTATCCGCTGATCGGCCTGAAGGCTACCGTGTTCGATGGTTCTTACCACGACGTCGACTCGAACGAGATGGCGTTTAAAGTGGCTGCTTCCATGGCGACCAAGCAACTGGCCCAGAAGGGCGGTGGTGAGTTGCTCGAGCCGATCATGGCTGTAGAAGTTGTTACGCCTGAAGACTATATGGGTGATGTGATGGGCGACCTTAACCGTCGTCGCGGCATGATCCAGGGTATGGAAGACACAGTGTCCGGCAAGGTTATCCGTGCCGAGGTTCCACTGGGTGAGATGTTCGGTTATGCGACCGACGTTCGTTCCATGTCCCAGGGTCGCGCAAGCTACTCTATGGAATTCAAAAAATACGATACGGCTCCGTCGCACATCGTCGAATCCGTAACCAAAAAACAAGGCTGATTCAGCCCCTTTAGGCTAGGAGTTAATTGTCGTGGCTAAAGAAAAATTTGATCGTTCCCTACCGCACGTCAACGTTGGCACCATCGGTCACGTTGACCACGGTAAAACCACTCTGACCGCTGCTCTGACTCGCGTCTGCTCCGAAGTTTTCGGCTCGGCCGTCGTTGAATTCGACAAGATCGACAGCGCTCCAGAAGAAAAAGCTCGCGGTATCACCATCAACACCGCTCACGTTGAGTACAACTCGACTATTCGTCACTACGCTCACGTTGACTGCCCAGGTCACGCTGACTACGTGAAGAACATGATCACCGGTGCTGCCCAGATGGACGGCGCGATCCTGGTTTGCTCGGCCGCTGATGGTCCGATGCCACAAACCCGTGAGCACATCCTGCTGTCCCGTCAGGTAGGCGTTCCGTACATCGTGGTTTTCCTGAACAAGGCTGACCTGGTAGACGACGCTGAGCTGCTGGAACTGGTTGAGATGGAAGTTCGTGACCTGCTGTCGACCTACGACTTCCCAGGCGACGACACTCCGATCATCATCGGTTCGGCTCGTATGGCGCTGGAAGGCAAAGACGACAACGAGATGGGCACCACTGCCGTTCGTAAACTGGTTGAAACTCTGGATACCTACATCCCAGAACCAGTTCGTATGATCGACAAGCCATTCCTGATGCCAATCGAAGACGTATTCTCGATCTCGGGTCGCGGTACTGTTGTGACTGGTCGTATCGAGCGCGGTATCGTTCGCGTTCAGGATGCACTGGAAATCGTTGGTCTGCGTGACACCACCACCACCACCTGCACCGGTGTTGAGATGTTCCGCAAGCTGCTCGACGAAGGTCGTGCTGGCGAGAACTGCGGCGTTCTGCTGCGTGGTACCAAGCGTGACGACGTTGAGCGTGGCCAGGTTCTGGTCAAGCCAGGTTCGGTCAAGCCGCACACCAAGTTCACCGCAGAAGTTTACGTTCTGAGCAAGGAAGAAGGCGGTCGTCACACTCCGTTCTTCAAAGGCTACCGTCCACAGTTCTACTTCCGTACTACTGACGTGACTGGTAACTGCGAGCTGCCAGAAGGCGTTGAAATGGTAATGCCAGGTGACAACATTCAGATGACTGTTACCCTGATCAAAACCATCGCGATGGAAGACGGTCTGCGTTTCGCTATCCGTGAAGGCGGTCGTACCGTCGGCGCCGGCGTCGTAGCCAAAATCATCGAGTAAGACTTTTTTAAAGTCAGCTTGATGGATTGAAAAAGCCCCCGCTCAGCGGGGGCTTTTTTATTGGGTTGACACCTATCGGGGGCGTCTATAGAATTGCGCCTCCTTTTAACGGGCGTATTGCGCCCGGTGGGAATAGCAGCCGGAGTCTGAAATCCAATGCAAAATCAGCAAATCCGTATCAGGTTGAAGGCTTTTGACCATCGCCTGATCGACCAATCAACCCAGGAAATCGTGGAAACCGCGAAACGTACTGGTGCTCAAGTGCGTGGTCCAATTCCACTGCCTACCCGTAAAGAGCGGTTCACCGTTCTGGTTTCCCCGCACGTCAACAAAGACGCGCGTGACCAGTACGAGATCCGCACTCATAAGCGCGTTCTGGACATCGTCCAGCCAACGGATAAAACCGTTGATGCTCTTATGAAGCTTGATCTTGCGGCCGGTGTGGAAGTGCAGATCAGCCTCGGCTAAGACTCGGTCTTAGTCGTGTAACGCTCTGAAATGGGCGGCCATAGCGGGTGAAAGCCCCGTACACTCATGAGGTTTACAACATGACTATTGGTGTAGTCGGTCGTAAATGCGGTATGACCCGTATTTTCACCGAAGAAGGTGTCTCCATTCCGGTCACGGTCATTGAGATCGAGCCGAATCGCGTCACCCAGTTCAAAACTGAAGAGACCGATGGCTATCGTGCAGTGCAAGTCACTGTCGGCGAGCGTCGTGCTTCGCGTGTAACAGCAGCTCAGGCTGGCCACTTCGCTAAAGCGAACGTTGCCGCTGGTCGCACCACCATGGAATTCCGTCTTGAAGAAGGCGAGTACCAGGCAGGCGATCTGATCAACGCTGAAATCTTCGCCGCTGGTCAACTGGTTGATGTAACCGGTCAGTCCAAGGGTAAAGGCTTCCAGGGTACGATCAAGCGTTGGAATTTCCGCGGGCAAGATAACACCCACGGTAACTCCGTATCCCACCGCGTCCCAGGCTCTATCGGCCAGTGCCAGACTCCTGGTCGTGTATTCAAGGGCAAAAAAATGTCCGGTCATATGGGCGCTGAGCGCGTGACCGTGCAGTCCCTGGAAGTAGTGCGCGTGGACGCTGAACGCAATCTGTTGTTGGTCAAGGGCGCTGTTCCTGGCGCTACTGGCGGCAACCTGGTTGTACGTCCAGCAGCCAAGGCTCGCGGTTAAGGGGAAGCTGACATGCAATTAAATGTAAATGACGCTCAAGCGATCGAAGTTTCCGAACTGACATTTGGCGGCGAATTCAACGAGACGCTGGTTCACCAAGCAGTCGTGGCCTACATGGCCGGCGGCCGTCAAGGTAGCAAGCAGCAGAAGACCCGTTCCGACGTTCGTGGTGGCGGCAAGCGCCCATGGCGTCAGAAAGGTACTGGCCGTGCTCGTGCCGGTACTATCCGTAGCCCAATCTGGCGTGGCGGCGGTACCACTTTCGCAGCTCGTCCACAGGATCACTCCCAGAAGCTGAACAAGAAGATGTATCGCGCAGCAATGCGTTCCATCCTTGCTGAGCTGGTGCGTACTGATCGTCTGGTCGTGGTTCAGGATTTCGCTGTTGAAACTCCGAAAACCAAAGATCTGCTGGGCAAGCTGAACAACATGAGCCTGACCGATGTTCTCATCGTGTCGGACGCTGTTGATCAGAACCTGTACCTGGCTGCTCGCAACCTGCCGCACGTAGATGTACGTGACGTGCAAGGTTCCGATCCAGTTAGTCTGATCGCATACGACAAGGTGTTGATCACCGTGTCGGCCGTGAAGAAATTCGAGGAGCTGCTGGGATGAACCAGGAACGCGTATTTAAAGTTCTGCTTGGCCCGCACGTTTCCGAGAAGGCTACGGTTCTGGCAGACAAGAAAGGCCAGTTCGTTTTCAAGGTTGCTACTGACGCAACCAAGCTGGAAATCAAGAAGGCCGTCGAAAGCCTGTTCAGCGTGAAAGTAGAGCGCGTCACTACCCTGAATGTTCTGGGTAAGAGCAAGCGCACTGCTCGCGGTCTGGGCAAGCGTAATGACTGGAAGAAGGCAGTTATCTCCCTTCAGCCAGGCCAAGATCTCGATTTCAGCAGCAGTGCTGAGTAAGGAAGGGGTGCATCATGGCAATCGTTAAATGCAAACCGACTTCCCCTGGCCGCCGTTTTGTGGTCAAGGTGGTCAACCAGGAGCTGCATAAAGGCGCTCCTCACGCACCGCTGCTCGAGAAAAAATCGAAGACTGGTGGTCGTAACAACAATGGCCGTATTACCACTCGTCACATCGGTGGTGGTCATAAGCAGCATTACCGTATGGTCGATTTCCGTCGCAACGACAAAGATGGCATCGTCGCCACTGTCGAACGTATTGAATACGATCCAAACCGTACTGCTCACATCGCACTGCTGTGCTACGCAGACGGCGAGCGCCGCTACATCATCGCCCCTAAAGGCGTGAGTGCTGGCGACCAGCTGATCGCAGGCGCTCTGGCTCCAATCAAGCCAGGCAACGCTCTGCAACTGCGCAACATTCCAGTCGGTTCTACCGTACACGGCATCGAATTGAAGCCAGGTAAAGGCGCACAGATCGCTCGTTCCGCTGGTGCTTCGGCTCAGCTGATCGCTCGTGAAGGTGTGTACGTTACCCTGCGTCTGCGTTCCGGTGAGATGCGTAAAGTCCTGGCTGAATGCCGTGCGACCCTGGGCGAAGTCTCGAACTCCGAGCACAGCCTGCGTTCGCTGGGTAAAGCCGGTGCCAAACGCTGGCGTGGCGTTCGCCCAACCGTTCGTGGTGTTGCCATGAACCCGGTTGACCACCCACATGGTGGTGGTGAAGGTCGTACCTCTGGTGGTCGTCATCCGGTATCGCCATGGGGCTTCCCGACTAAGGGCGCGAAGACTCGTGGTAATAAGCGTACCGACAAAATGATCGTCCGTCGTCGCAAGTAAATAGAGGGATACGACAGTGCCACGTTCTCTGAAAAAAGGTCCTTTTATTGATCTTCACCTACTGAAGAAGATCGAAGTGGCGGCGGAAAAGAACGATCGCAAACCAATTAAAACCTGGTCGCGTCGTTCCATGATCCTGCCACAAATGGTCGGTCTGACCATCGCAGTACACAACGGTCGTCAGCACGTCCCGGTTCTCGTTAACGAAGACATGGTCGGCCACAAACTGGGCGAGTTCGCCGGTACCCGCAACTATCGCGGGCACGTGGCTGACAAGAAAGCCAAGCGTTAAGGGGTAAGGAAATGGAAGTAGCCGCTAAGTTGTCGGGCGCTCGAATCTCCGCCCAGAAAGCCCGCTTGGTCGCCGACCAGATCCGCGGGAAGAAGGTGGGCGAAGCGCTCAACCTGTTGGCTTTCAGCAGTAAGAAAGCCGCCGAGATCATGAAAAAAGTGCTGGAGTCGGCCGTAGCCAACGCCGAGCATAACGAAGGCGCAGACGTTGATGACCTGAAAGTCAGCACCGTTTTCGTCAACGAAGGGCGTTCGCTGAAGCGCATCATGCCACGTGCCAAAGGCCGTGCTGATCGCATCGTCAAGCGGTCTTGCCATATCACTGTCAAGGTTGCTGACAAGTAACGGAGTCGAAGAGATGGGTCAGAAAGTACATCCCATTGGCATTCGCCTGGGAATCGTCAAGGAGCACACCTCCGTCTGGTACGCAGACGGTCGGACTTATGCGGACTACTTGTTCGCAGATCTGAAAGTGCGTGAGTATCTCCAAGACAAACTAAAAAGCGCGTCCGTAAGCCGTATCGATATCCATCGTCCGGCCCAAACTGCACGCATCACCATCCACACCGCTCGTCCAGGTATCGTTATCGGAAAGAAAGGTGAAGATGTTGAGAAACTGCGTCAGGACCTGACCAAGCAAATGGGTGTGCCTGTGCACATCAATATCGAAGAGATCCGCAAGCCGGAGCTCGACGGTATGCTGGTTGCGCAGAGCGTAGCTCAGCAGCTGGAGCGTCGCGTAATGTTCCGTCGCGCTATGAAGCGCGCAGTACAGAACGCCATGCGCATTGGTGCCAAAGGCATCAAAATCCAAGTGAGCGGTCGTCTCGGCGGTGCTGAAATCGCACGTACTGAATGGTATCGCGAAGGTCGTGTGCCATTGCACACCCTGCGTGCCGACATCGACTATGCCAACTACGAAGCTCACACCACTTACGGTGTGATCGGTGTAAAGGTTTGGATCTTCAAAGGCGAAGTTATTGGTGGTCGCCAAGAAGAACTGAAACCACAAGCACCAGCGCCTCGTAAAAAAGCTGCTAAGTAAGGGGTACGCCAAATGTTGCAACCAAAGCGTACGAAGTTCCGCAAGCAGATGACCGGCCACAACCGTGGTCTGGCACTGCGCGGTAGCAAAGTCAGCTTCGGCGAGTTCGCGCTGAAGTCTGTTGCTCGTGGTCGTCTCACCGCTCGTCAGATCGAGTCAGCGCGTCGTGCTCTGACCCGTCACGTAAAACGTGGCGGCAAGATCTGGATCCGTGTATTCCCGGACAAGCCGATCTCCAAAAAACCTCTCGAGGTTCGTATGGGTAAAGGTAAGGGTAACGTGGAGTACTGGGTTGCCCAGATTCAGCCAGGCAAAGTCCTGTATGAAATCGAGGGTGTTTCTGAAGAGCTGGCGCGTGAGGCTTTCGCCCTGGCTGCTGCAAAGCTGCCGCTCGCCACCTCCTTTGTTAAACGGACGGTGATGTGATGAAAGCGAATGAACTTCGTGAAAAATCCGCACAGCAGCTGAACGAGCAACTGCTCGGCCTGCTGCGCGACCAGTTCAATCTGCGCATGCAGAAAGCAACTGGCCAGTTGGGGCAGTCTCATCTGCTCTCGCAAGTTAAGCGTGACATCGCTCGCGTGAAGACTGTGCTCAACCAGCAGGCAGGTAAGTGATCATGGCTGAAGCCGAAAAAACTGTCCGTACGCTGACTGGCCGTGTTGTCAGCGACAAGATGGACAAAACCATCACCGTTCTGATCGAGCGTCGCGTTAAGCACCCGATCTACGGTAAATACGTTAAGCGTTCGACTAAGCTGCACGCGCACGACGAAACCAATCAGTGCCACATCGGCGACAAAGTCACTATTCGTGAAACTCGTCCGATGGCCAAGACCAAGTCTTGGGCGCTGGTTGATGTTCTCGAACGCGCTGTGGAAGTCTAAGGGCTAGGGGTCGGAGAAATTATATGATTCAGACTCAATCCATGCTCGATGTGGCCGATAACAGCGGCGCTCGCCGTGTTATGTGCATCAAGGTGCTGGGTGGCTCCCATCGTCGTTACGCTGGTATCGGTGACATCATCAAAGTTACCGTGAAGGAAGCAATTCCTCGCGGTAAAGTGAAAAAAGGCCAAGTGATGACTGCTGTTGTAGTCCGCACTCGTCACGGCGTACGTCGTGCTGATGGCTCCATTATCCGCTTTGATGGCAACGCTGCTGTTCTTCTGAACAACAAGCAAGAGCCGATCGGCACCCGTATCTTTGGGCCAGTGACCCGTGAACTTCGTACTGAGAAGTTCATGAAGATCGTCTCGCTCGCCCCAGAAGTGCTGTAAGGAGATCCGACATGCAAAAGATTCGTCGTGACGACGAGATCATCGTGATCGCCGGCAAAGACAAAGGTAAGCGCGGTAAGGTGCTGAAGGTTCTTGCTGACAACCGTCTGGTTGTTGGTGGTCTGAACCTGGTCAAGCGTCATACCAAGCCTAACCCGATGTCGGGCGTACAGGGCGGTATCGTCGAGAAAGAAGCGCCACTGCACGCTTCCAACGTCGCCATCTTCAACGGCGAAACCAACAAGGCTGACCGCGTTGGTTTCAAAGTAGAAGACGGTAAGAAAATTCGTGTCTTCAAGTCGACCCAAAAAGCGGTTGATGCTTGAACACTGCTAGGTAGAAGACCATGGCACGACTAAAAGAGATTTACCGGAAGGAAATCGCTCCGAAACTTAAGGAAGAACTTAAGCTTTCGAACGTGATGGAAGTTCCGCGCGTTACCAAAATCACCCTGAACATGGGTCTGGGCGAAGCGATCGGCGACAAAAAAGTCATCGAGCACGCTGTTGCTGACCTGGAAAAGATCACCGGCCAGAAAGTCGTTGTGACCTACGCTCGTAAATCCATCGCTGGCTTCAAAGTCCGCGAAGGATGGCCGATCGGCGTCAAAGTGACCCTGCGCCGTGAGCGTATGTACGAGTTCCTGGATCGTCTGCTGTCGATCTCCCTGCCTCGGGTTCGCGACTTCCGCGGCCTGAATGCCAAGTCCTTCGATGGTCGTGGCAACTACAGCATGGGCGTGAAAGAGCAGATCATTTTCCCGGAAATCGACTACGACAAGATCGATGCTCTCCGCGGTCTGGACATTACCCTGACCACCACTGCCAAGAACGATGATGAAGGCCGCGCTCTGTTGCGTGCTTTCAAATTCCCGTTCCGCAACTGATTGGAGTAGGAAAATGGCCAAGAAGAGCATGAAAAACCGTGAGCTGAAGCGTCAGCTCACCGTTGCCAAGTACGCCACCAAGCGTGCAGCGCTGAAAGCTATCATCGTCGATCTGAACGCAAGTCCAGAAGCGCGTTGGGAAGCTACCGTAGCTCTGCAGAAGCAACCACGTGACGCAAGTGCTTCGCGCATGCGTAACCGTTGCCGCCTGACTGGTCGTCCGCACGGCGTTTACCGCAAGTTCGGCCTCGGCCGTAACAAGCTGCGTGAAGCTGCAATGCGTGGTGACGTTCCAGGTCTGGTTAAAGCCAGCTGGTAATAGTCGTCAAAGCCTCGATGGTCCGGTTTGCAAAAACCTGACCGTCGGTGCCTTGAATATGAATCAAGCCCCTTTTGGGGCTTGATTCATTTCTAGGGTGTGTCTAGAATGACCGGCTCGCCTGAGCCCGTGTTTTTTCATGCCCGGAAGTTCTCGGCGACAAGTAGTAGCCGCAAGGCTAATTTTTCTGTATTAGGAGCGTCTAGCCCATGAGTATGCAGGACCCGTTAGCGGACATGCTAACTCGAATCCGTAATGCCCAGATGGCTGAAAAGTCTGTCGTAAGCATGCCGTCTTCCACGTTGAAGGCTGCTGTAGCAAAAGTCCTGAAGGACGAAGGTTACATCGCGGATTTTCAGATCACCACCGACGCCAAGCCGTCGTTGTCCATCTCGCTGAAGTACTTCGAAGGCCGTCCGGTTATCGAAGAAGTGAAGCGCGTTAGTCGTCCAGGCCTGCGTCAGTACAAGTCCGTTGAAGATCTGCCGAAAGTTCGTGGCGGTCTTGGCGTGTCTATCGTCTCCACCAACAAAGGTGTGATGACGGATCGTGCTGCGCGCGCTGCCGGTGTCGGCGGCGAAGTTCTTTGCACTGTGTTCTAAGGGGGGATAAGCATGTCTCGCGTCGCTAAGAACCCCGTTAAGCTGCCAGCCGGTGTCGAAGTCAAATTCGCAGGCCAACAGCTTTCGGTGAAGGGTGCCAAGGGTACTCTTGAACTGAACATCCATTCGTCCGTTGAGATCGTTGAAGAAGCTGGTGAGCTGCGTTTCGCTGCTCGCAATGGCGATCAACAAACTCGCGCAATGGCCGGTACCACGCGTGCGTTGGTAAACAACATGGTCCAGGGCGTAAGCCAAGGCTTCGAGCGCAAGCTCCAGCTGGTCGGTGTTGGTTACAAGGCGCAAGCAAAAGGTCAGGTTCTGAACCTGGCTCTTGGCTTCTCGCACCCAGTGGATTACGAACTGCCGCAAGGCATCACCGCTGAGACTCCTAGCCAGACCGATATCCTGATCAAGGGCATCGACAAGCAGCTGGTAGGTCAAGTGGCCGCTGAGATCCGCGACTTCCGTCCACCAGAGCCGTACAAAGGCAAAGGTGTGCGCTACGCGGACGAAGTCGTCCGTCGTAAAGAAGCCAAGAAGAAGTAGGGCATAGCAAATGACCGACAAAAAAGTTACTCGACTGCGTCGCGCTCGCAAAGCACGCCTGAAAATGCACGAACTCGAAGTCGTGCGTCTCTGCGTGTTCCGCTCGTCGCAGCACATCTACGCCCAGGTCATCTCGGCCGACGGCAACAAAGTCCTGGCAAGTGCCTCGACTTTGGATAAAGAACTGCGTGATGGTGCCACTGGCAACATCGACGCGGCCACAAAGGTTGGCCAGCTGGTCGCTACGCGTGCTAAGGCCGCTGGCGTATCGCAAGTGGCTTTCGACCGCTCTGGCTTCAAGTACCACGGCCGCGTTAAAGCGCTGGCTGATGCTGCTCGTGAAGCTGGGCTGGAGTTCTAAGTTATGTCAAATAACGACCAAAAGCGCGACGAAGGCTACATTGAGAAGCTGGTTCAAGTTAACCGCGTAGCCAAAACCGTTAAAGGCGGCCGTATCTTCACTTTCACCGCGTTGACCGTGGTTGGTGATGGTAAAGGGCGTGTTGGCTTCGGCCGTGGCAAGTCGCGTGAAGTGCCTGCTGCGATCCAGAAGGCAATGGAAGCTGCTCGCCGCAACATGATTCAAGTTGACCTGAACGGCACTACTCTGCAGTACGCAATGAAGTCCGCTCACGGCGCTTCGAAGGTGTACATGCAGCCTGCTTCTGAAGGTACCGGTATCATCGCTGGCGGCGCTATGCGTGCTGTCCTCGAAGTTGCTGGCGTTCAGAACGTTCTGGCCAAGTGCTACGGCTCGACCAACCCGGTAAACGTGGTTCACGCCACTTTCAAGGGTCTGAAGGCTATGCAATCTCCTGAGTCCATCGCTGCCAAGCGTGGCCTGCGTGTTGAGGAGATCAAGTAATCATGGCTACCGTTAAAGTAACGCTGATCAAAAGCATGACCGGCCGCATCCCTAACCACAAACTGTGCGTTAAGGGTCTGGGTCTGCGTCGCATCGGTCACACTGTAGAAGTCCAGGATACTCCCGAGAATCGCGGGATGATCAACAAGGCTTACTACATGCTGCGTGTCGAGGGTTAATCGATGAAACTCAATGATCTGAGTCCAGCGCCGGGTTCCCGTCGCGAAAAGCATCGTCCGGGCCGTGGTATCGGTAGTGGTTTGGGCAAGACTGGTGGCCGTGGTCACAAAGGTCAGACCTCCCGCTCCGGTGGCACCATTGCTCCAGGCTTTGAAGGCGGTCAACAGCCGCTGCATCGTCGTCTGCCTAAGTTCGGTTTCGTTTCCCTGAAAGCCATGGATCGCGCAGAAGTGCGTCTGTCCGAGCTGGCCAAAGTGGAAGGCGACATCGTTACTGTGCAGTCCCTGAAAGATGCCAACGTGATCAACGTCAACGTACAGCGTGTGAAAATCATGCTGTCCGGTGAAGTGACTCGCGCTGTCACTATCGGCAAGGGAATCGGCGCCACCAAAGGTGCGCGTGCGGCTATCGAAGCAGCTGGCGGCAAGTTCGAGGAATAAATGGCTAAGCAAGGTGCTCTCTCTGCGCTCGGCAAAGGCGGTATGTCTGAACTCTGGGCTCGTCTGCGTTTTCTGTTCCTGGCGATTATCGTCTACCGAATAGGCGCACACATCCCGGTTCCAGGTATCAACCCGGACCGACTCGCAGACCTGTTTCGACAGAATGAGGGGACCATTCTTAGCTTGTTCAACATGTTCTCCGGCGGTGCGCTGGAACGGATGAGCATCTTTGCACTGGGGATCATGCCGTACATTTCGGCATCGATCATCATGCAGTTGATGACCGCCGTCAGCCCACAGCTGGAGCAGTTGAAGAAGGAAGGTGAAGCTGGCCGTCGCAAGATCAGCCAGTACACCCGCTACCTCACCGTCGCTCTCGCTCTCGTTCAGGCCATTGGCATGTCCATTGGTCTGGCGGGGCAGGGCGTGGCGTTCACTGGTGACTTAGGCTTCCATTTCGTCGCGGTAACCACATTTGTGGCTGGTGCGATGTTCATGATGTGGCTGGGTGAGCAGATTACTGAGCGTGGTGTTGGCAACGGTATCTCGATGTTGATTTTTTCGGGTATCGTCGCCGGTCTTCCGAGAGCAATCGGGCAGTCTTTCGAGTCTGCGCGTCAGGGTGATATCAATATCTTCGCCCTGGTTGCCATCGGTTTGTTGGCAGTAGCGATTATCGGTTTCGTGGTGTTCATTGAGCGTGGTCAGCGTCGTATTGCTGTTCACTACGCCAAGCGTCAGCAGGGCCGCAAGGTCTTCGCTGCGCAGACCAGCCACTTGCCGCTGAAGGTGAACATGGCCGGTGTTATCCCGGCTATTTTCGCGAGCAGCATTTTGCTGTTCCCGGCTTCGCTGGGTGCCTGGTTTGGTCAGTCTGAAGGTATGGGCTGGTTGCAGGACATCTCGCAGTCGATCGCTCCTGGTCAGCCGTTGAATATTCTGCTGTTTAGTGCAGGGATTATTTTCTTCTGCTTCTTCTATACGGCGTTGATGTTCAATCCGAAAGACGTAGCGGAAAACCTGAAGAAGTCCGGTGCCTTTATTCCGGGCATCCGTCCAGGTGAGCAGTCTGCGCGCTACATTGATGGCGTTCTGACCCGCTTGACCCTGTTCGGTGCTCTTTACATGACGGCCGTGTGTCTGTTGCCCCAGTTCCTGGTGGTTGCGGCAAACGTACCGTTCTACCTTGGCGGGACCTCGTTGCTGATCGTGGTCGTGGTTGTGATGGACTTCATGTCCCAAGTACAATCGCACCTCGTTTCGCACCAGTACGAATCCCTGATGAAGAAAGCCAACCTGAAGGGTTACGGCAGCGGCATGTTGCGCTGAGTACCCATAAGGTTCGAGGAGTTGGTGATGAAAGTTCGTGCATCGGTGAAAAAGCTGTGCCGTAACTGCAAGATTATTCGCCGCGAAGGTGTTGTTCGAGTAATTTGCAGCGCGGAACCGCGTCACAAACAGCGCCAAGGCTGAGTGTGATTGTGCTTCAAGCCCGGTAGCTAGTGCGCTACCGGGTTGATTATTTGTTATTACAGCGATATTATCTCGCGCCCTATTTCTTGGCTTCCGGGGCGTAGGTAGCTGTCAATTGGAGTCCCACTGAATGGCCCGTATTGCAGGCGTTAACATTCCAGATAACAAGCATACTGTTATCTCGCTGACCTACATCTATGGTGTTGGTCGCACTACTGCGCAGAAGATCTGTGCAGTGACTGGGGTAAACCCAGCAGCAAAGATCAAAGATCTGAGCGACGAGCAAATTGAACAGCTGCGTGGCGAAGTGGCGAAGTTCACCACTGAAGGTGACCTGCGTCGCGAAATCAACATGAAAATCAAGCGCTTGATGGACCTCGGTTGCTATCGCGGTCTGCGTCATCGTCGTGGTCTGCCAGTACGCGGTCAGCGTACCAAGACCAACGCGCGTACCCGTAAAGGTCCGCGTAAGCCGATCCGCAAGTAATCGCCCCAGCGAATCGACAGGAATTTAATCATGGCAAAACCTGCTGCTCGTCCTCGTAAAAAAGTTAAAAAGACAGTGGTTGATGGCATCGCCCACATCCATGCATCTTTTAACAACACCATCGTGACCATTACCGACCGTCAAGGTAACGCTCTTTCCTGGGCTACCTCCGGTGGTTCGGGTTTCCGCGGTTCCCGCAAGTCCACCCCGTTCGCTGCTCAGGTAGCTGCTGAACGTGCTGGTCAAGCTGCGCTGGAATACGGCCTGAAAAACCTCGACGTCAACGTCAAGGGTCCAGGTCCAGGTCGTGAATCCGCAGTCCGCGCTTTGAACGGCTGTGGCTACAAGATCGCCAGCATCACCGACGTGACGCCAATCCCGCACAACGGGTGCCGTCCGCCGAAGAAGCGCCGCGTGTAATCCAGGAGATTGTAAAGAATGGCTCGTTACATTGGTCCAAAATGCAAACTCGCTCGTCGCGAAGGCACCGATCTCTTCCTGAAGAGCGGCGTGCGCGCGATCGAATCGAAGTGCAACATTGAAGCAGCACCTGGTATCCACGGCCAGCGCCGCGGTCGCCAGTCCGATTACGGCACCCAACTGCGTGAAAAGCAGAAGGTCCGTCGTATCTACGGCGTTCTCGAGCGTCAGTTCAGCGGCTACTACAAAGAAGCTGCTGGCAAGAAAGGTGCAACCGGTGAAAACCTGCTGCAACTGCTCGAATGCCGTCTGGACAACGTTGTATACCGTATGGGCTTTGGTTCGACTCGTGCCGAATCCCGTCAGCTGGTATCGCACAAGTCGATCAGCGTTAACGGTCAGACCGTAAACGTTCCGTCGTATCAGGTTCGTGCTGGTGACGTGGTTGCAGTTCGCGAGAAAGCAAAAAACCAGCTTCGCATTGTCCAAGCTCTCGATCTGTGTGCCCAACGTGGCCGCGTAGAATGGGTAGAAGTAGACACTGAGAAGAAGTCGGGCGTTTTCAAGAACGTTCCTGCTCGCAGTGATCTGTCCGCCGACATCAACGAAAGCCTGATTGTCGAGCTCTACTCCAAGTAAGGGCTAGAAAATAGGTGCATCCATGCAGATTTCGGTAAATGAGTTCCTGACACCCCGCCACATTGATGTGCAGGTTGTCAGTCCAACCCGCGCCAAGATCACTCTCGAGCCTCTCGAGCGTGGTTTTGGCCACACCCTGGGCAACGCGCTGCGCCGCATCCTGTTGTCCTCAATGCCCGGCTGCGCAGTAGTCGAGGCCGAGATTGACGGTGTGCTCCACGAGTACAGCGCCATCGAAGGTGTACAGGAAGACGTAATTGAAATCCTGTTGAACCTTAAAGGTCTGGCCATCAAGCTGCACGGTCGTGACGAAGTTACGCTGACCTTGTCGAAGAAGGGTTCGGGGGTGGTTACCGCTGCCGATATTCAGCTGGATCATGATGTCGAGATCGTTAATCCCGATCACGTAATCGCTAACCTGGCGTCTAACGGCGCCCTGAACATGAAGCTCACCGTAGCTCGTGGTCGTGGTTATGAACCAGCCGACTCGCGTCAGAGCGATGAAGACGAAAGCCGCAGCATCGGTCGCTTGCAGCTCGATTCTTCGTTCAGCCCGGTTCGCCGTATCGCTTACGTGGTGGAAAACGCCCGTGTCGAACAGCGCACCAACCTGGACAAGCTGGTTATTGATCTGGAAACCAACGGTACTCTGGACCCTGAAGAGGCTATCCGTCGCGCTGCAACCATCCTGCAACAGCAGTTGGCTGCGTTCGTCGACCTCAAGGGTGACAGTGAGCCAGTGGTTGTCGAGCAGGAAGACGAGATCGATCCGATCCTGCTTCGCCCGGTTGACGATCTGGAACTGACTGTACGTTCGGCTAACTGCCTTAAGGCGGAAAACATCTACTACATCGGCGACCTGATTCAGCGTACCGAAGTAGAGCTGTTGAAGACTCCGAACCTGGGCAAGAAATCCTTGACTGAAATCAAGGACGTTCTGGCCTCCCGCGGTCTGTCCCTCGGCATGCGCCTCGACAACTGGCCGCCTGCAAGTCTTAAGAAGGACGACAAGGCGACTGCCTGATCGTCGTAATCACCGAACGTAGTGTTTGGTAAGGAATGAACCATGCGTCATCGTAAAAGTGGTCGTCACCTGAGCCGCACCAGCTCGCACCGCAAGGCCATGTTCCAAAACATGGCGGTGTCGCTGTTCGAGCACGAGCTGATCAAAACTACTCTGCCAAAAGCCAAAGAACTGCGCCGGGTTGCCGAGCCGCTGATCACTCTGGCCAAGACAGACAGCCTGGCTAACCGCCGTCTGGCTTTCGACCGTACTCGTTCGAAAGCTATCGTTGGTAAGCTCTTCAACGACCTGGGCAAGCGTTACGCTACCCGTGAGGGTGGCTACCTGCGCATCCTCAAGTGCGGTTTCCGCGCTGGCGACAACGCGCCTATGGCGTACGTCGAGTTGGTTGATCGTGCTACTGCTGGCGAAGCTGTATCCGCCGAGTAAGACGTCAGTCTGATACAAAAAACCGGGCCTAGTGCCCGGTTTTTTGTGTCTCGAAAAAAGCATCATGCATACAAGCTACTATGCTGCTTGAGTCTGCATTATCGACAGGGGGAAATGATCGTTAGTTATTTCCTATTGATGCCTACAGATTAATGCATTAGTAGCTTTCAAGAAGAAGATGAATACTTCCCCTCAAGCTGTTACCTGGCATATCAAAATTGATAGAGGAAGAAGATCACATGACTCAGAACAATACCTTGACCACAGCCAGTGGCGTGCCCGTTGCCGACAACCAGAATTCCCTGACTGCTGGCCCATTGGGTCCTATATTGCTCACTGATTTCCATCTGATTGAAAAGCTTGCGCACTTCAACCGAGAGAATATTCCCGAGCGCCGCGTACACGCCAAGGGCTCAGGTGCCTATGGCACCTTTACTGTGACTTCAGATATCACCCGCTATACCAAGGCCGACCTGTTCTCGGCAGTTGGCAAGCAGACGCCGACCTTCCTGCGTTTTTCCACTGTCGGCGGTGAGCGTGGCTCGGCAGATACTGCGCGCGATCCGCGTGGTTTTGCGTTGCGGTTCTACACCAACGAGGGAAATTGGGACGTTGTTGGTAACAATACCCCGGTGTTCTTTATCCGCGATCCATTGAAGTTTCCCGATTTCATCCACACGCAAAAGCGTGACCCGCACAGCAATTTGAAGAGTGCCCAAAATGTCTGGGATTTCTGGTCTCATTCGCCGGAAGCCCTCCACCAGATCACCATCCTGTTTTCTGATAGGGGCATTCCAGACGGTTACCGCCATATGCACGGGTTCGGCAGTCACACGTTCAGCCTGATCAACAGTCAGGGCGAGCGTCATTGGGTGAAATGGCACTATAAAACCCGGCAAGGGATCAAGAACCTCGATCCTGCTGTTGCTGCAGAGCTTGCGGGCACTGATCCGGATTACGCTCAGCGCGACTTGTTTAATGCAATTGCTCGAGGCGATTTCCCGCAATGGGATGTGTGCATGCAGGTCATGACTGAAGCACAGGCCGCGGCACATCACGACAATCCGTTCGATGTCACCAAAACATGGTCACAGCGGGAGTTTCCGCTGATCAAGGTCGGCATTCTGGAACTGAACCGGAATCCACAAAACTATCACGCGGAAGTTGAGCAGGCGGCGCTCGCACCAAGCAATGTTGTTCCAGGGGTTGGTTTGTCTCCCGACCGTATGCTTCAGGGACGTGTATTTGCCTATGCCGATGCGCAGCGTTATCGAGTCGGTACCAATCACCAGCAGTTACCAGTAAACGCGGCACGCAGCCCGGTCAATACGTACCAGCGAGACGGCGCCATGGCATCCCCTAGTTATGGGACAGGCGCTCCGAATTATGAGCCGAACAGCTATTCCGGGGCTCCGAAACAGGATCCGAGCTACAGGGAGCCGGCGCTGATGCTCAGCGGTAGCGCGGATCGATATGACCATCGCGTCGACAACGATTACTTCAGCTATGCAGGTGCGCTCTTTCGATTGATGAGTCCTGAACAGCAGGCGTTGCTGACCACCAACATTGCCGGTTCCATGAGTGGCGTCTCTTCCGATGTGATTGACCGGGCTCTGATGTATTTTTACCAAGCCGATCCGGCGTATGGAGAAGCAATCGCAAAGCTGCTCAACGTACAGCTTAACGAAGTCTAAACGAGAAGCAGAACCGCCCTCATTTGGGCGGTTTTTGCGTCATTTAGGGCTGTTTTCTCGGATATTCTTCACTTTTATTGCGCGCGGCGGGTGACCTTCCGGTCAGGTTGGTTCAAACTACAGACTTTCAGGCAGGGAGATGTAGGGCGATGCAAGGCCACCCAGATGTAATCGATTACCTCAACACGTTGCTGACCGGCGAACTGGCCGCGCGCGATCAATATTTTGTTCATTCGCGGATGTATGAGGACTGGGGGTTTACCAAGCTCTACGAGCGAATCAACCACGAGATGGAAGAAGAAGCAGGCCACGCCGACGCGTTGATGCGGCGGATTCTGATGCTCGAAGGCACGCCGCGCATGCGTCCGGATGATCTGGATGTAGGCACCACGGTGCCAACCATGCTCGAAGCGGATTTGCGCCTCGAATACAAGGTTCGCGCTGCCCTGTGCAAAGGCATCGAGCTGTGCGAGCAACACAAGGATTACGTCAGCCGCGAGATCCTGCGGGTGCAGCTCAATGACACCGAAGAAGATCACACCTACTGGCTGGAAAAGCAGTTGGGTCTGATCAAGCTCATTGGTCTCGAGAACTACCTGCAATCCCACGCGTCCTGATTGCCACCGAAGTAAAAAAGCCCCTGTCACTTCAACGGTGACAGGGGCTTTTTTATGCCTGGCGTTTAGGCCCGGTCGCGGATCAACAGCGGTTTGAGGTAATGGCCGGTGTGAGATTGCTTCATCTCGGCCACTTCCTCCGGCGTACCGGTGGCAATGATCTGCCCGCCTTTGGAACCACCTTCCGGGCCAAGATCCACCAACCAGTCGGCGGTCTTGATCACATCGAGGTTGTGCTCGATCACCACTACCGTGTTGCCGTGATCGCGCAGGCGATGCAGTACATCGAGCAATTGCTGGATATCGGCAAAGTGCAGACCGGTGGTCGGCTCATCGAGGATGTACAGGGTTTTGCCGGTATCGCGCTTGGACAGCTCGCGAGACAACTTGACCCGCTGCGCCTCACCGCCTGAAAGCGTGGTCGCCGACTGCCCCAGCTTGATGTACGACAGGCCCACATCCATCAGCGTTTGCAGCTTGCGCGCCAGCGCTGGTACCGCGTCGAAGAATTCCCGGGCTTCCTCGATCGTCATCTCGAGGGTTTCGTGAATGCTCTTGCCCTTGTATTTGATCTCAAGGGTCTCGCGGTTATAGCGCTTGCTCTTGCACACGTCGCACGGCACATAGATGTCCGGGAGGAAGTGCATCTCCACCTTGATCAGGCCATCGCCCTGGCAGGCTTCGCAACGACCGCCCTTGACGTTAAACGAGAACCGCCCCGGTCCATAGCCGCGCGAACGCGACTCCGGCACGCCGGCAAACAGTTCGCGAATCGGCGTGAACAGCCCGGTATACGTTGCCGGGTTGGACCGCGGTGTACGGCCGATGGGGCTCTGGTCTATATCGACGACCTTGTCCAGGTGCTCAAGGCCCTTGATGCTGTCATGTGCGGCTGCTTCCAGCGTGGTCGCACCGTTGAGCGCGGTGGCGCTCAGCGGGAACAGCGTGTTGTTGATCAGCGTCGACTTGCCCGAGCCGGACACGCCGGTTACGCATGTCAGCAGGCCGATCGGAATGTCCAGATCGACGTTGCGCAGGTTGTTGCCGCGCGCGCCTCTGAGCGACAGGTTGAGCTTCTTGTTGCGTGGCGTGCGCTTGGCCGGCACTTCAATCTTCACTCGGCCCGAGAGGTATTTACCAGTCAGGGAATCCGGATGCGCCATGACTTCGTCCGGCGTACCTTCGGCGACGATCTGCCCGCCATGTACACCGGCTCCCGGGCCGATATCCACGACATAGTCAGCCAGACGAATCGCGTCTTCGTCGTGCTCGACCACAATCACCGTGTTGCCGATGTCGCGAAGGTGCTTGAGGGTGCCGAGAAGACGGTCGTTATCGCGTTGATGCAGACCAATGGACGGTTCATCGAGGATGTACAAGACGCCCACGAGACCCGCACCGATCTGGCTGGCCAGGCGAATCCGTTGCGCCTCGCCGCCGGACAGGGTGTCGGCGCTGCGATCCAGCGACAGGTAGTCGAGCCCGACGTTGACCAGAAACTGCAGACGCTCGCGGATCTCCTTGAGGATCTTGTCGGCGATTTCACCGCGGCGTCCGGTCATCTTCAGGTCGGCGAAGTACTCGCAGGCATCGCCGATCGGCAGGTTGGTCACGGCCGGCAGGGTTTTTTCGCCTACCCACACGTGCCGCGCTTCACGACGCAGGCGGGTGCCGCGGCAATCCGGGCAAGCCTGATGGCTGAGGAACTTGGCCAGCTCTTCGCGCACGCTTGCCGACTCGGTCTCGCGGTAGCGACGCTCGAGATTCGGCACGATGCCTTCGAACGGGTGCGAACGCTTGACGATATCGCCCCGGTCGTTGAGGTATTTGAAGTCGACATTCTGCGAACCACTGCCGTGCAGGATGTTTTTCTGCTGCTCGGCGGTCAGTTCGTTGAAAGGCTTGTCGAGGCTGAACTTGTAGTGCGAAGCCAGCGAGCCAAGCATCTGGAAGTAATAGACGTTGCGCCGGTCCCAACCGCGGATCGCACCTTCGGCCAAGGTCAGCTCACCGTTGACCAGGCGCTTGATATCGAAGAATTGCTTCACCCCCAGGCCATCACAGGTCGGGCAGGCGCCGGCCGGGTTGTTGAAGGAAAACAGCTTGGGTTCCAGCTCACTGATCGCATGGCCGCAGATCGGGCAGGCGAAGCGCGCGGAGAAGATCATTTCTTCGCCGGGCTCGTCATCCATCGGTGCCACCAGGGCAATGCCGTCGGCCAGCTTCAGCGCGGTCTCGAACGACTCGGCCAGACGCTGTTGCAGATCGGCGCGGACCTTGAAACGGTCGACGATCACGTCGATCGAGTGCTTCTTCTGTTTATCCAGCTTCGGCAGTTCGTCGAGTTCGCAGATGCGCCCATTGACCCGAGCGCGGACAAAGCCCTGCGCGCGCAGTTCTTCGAAGACCGACAGATGTTCACCTTTGCGCTCACGGATCACCGGCGCCAGCAACATCAGTTTGCTGCCTTCCGGCTGGGCCAGCACCAGATCGACCATCTGGCTGACGGTCTGCGCCTCCAGCGGAATGTCGTGATCCGGGCAGCGCGGCGTACCGACGCGGGCGTAGAGCAGGCGCAGGTAGTCGTAGATTTCGGTGATGGTGCCGACCGTCGAGCGCGGGTTGTGGGAGGTCGACTTCTGCTCGATGGAGATCGCCGGCGACAGGCCTTCGATGGTGTCGACGTCGGGTTTTTCCATCATTGACAGGAACTGTCGGGCGTAGGCCGACAGCGATTCGACATAGCGGCGCTGGCCTTCGGCATACAGCGTGTCGAACGCCAGGGACGACTTGCCGGATCCGGACAGGCCGGTGATGACAATCAGTTTGTCCCGTGGCAGGGTCAGGTCGATGTTCTTCAGGTTGTGGGTACGGGCCCCACGTATCAGGATCTTGTCCAAAGTGGCCTCGCTTGGCGGGCGGCGAAAACGTAGGAGTATACGGCCAAATACTGGATGGATGCACACTATCAAACGAAGGGCGTTTTACCGTTCATGAAGAGAGTTTCATCTATACGCGTCATAGCGTCGCGATATACCCCGTCTTCCGATGGGACTGGTAGAATCGCCGCCGGTTCACACGAGGTTTTTCCATGCACGATCCCCACAGCGAACGCATGAGTGGCAGCGAGACCCGCGCGGCGAGCGGTCTGGCCCTGGTGTTCGCCTTCCGTATGCTGGGCATGTTCATGGTGTTGCCGGTACTGGCGACCTATGGCATGGATCTGGCGGGCGCGACCCCGGCCCTGATCGGGCTGGCGATCGGCGCTTACGGCCTGACCCAGGCGATTTTCCAGATTCCGTTCGGGATCATTTCCGACCGCATCGGCCGCCGTCCGGTGATTTATCTGGGATTGATCGTCTTTGCCCTCGGCAGTGTCCTGGCCTCGCAGGCTGATTCGATCTGGGGCGTGATTGCCGGGCGGATCCTGCAAGGTGCCGGGGCGATTTCCGCAGCGGTGATGGCGCTGCTGTCCGATCTGACCCGCGAACAACACCGCACCAAGGCCATGGCGATGATCGGCATGACCATCGGCCTGTCGTTCGCCGTGGCCATGGTGGTCGGGCCGTTGCTGACCCGAGCCTTCGGGCTGTCGGGGTTGTTCCTTGCCACTGGCGGCATGGCGCTGGTCGGTATCCTCATCATCATGTTCATGGTGCCGCGCTCCACCGGGCCGCTGCAGCATCGTGAATCCGGGGTGGCGCGGCAGGCATTGCTGCCGACGCTCAAGCATCCGGACCTGCTGCGCCTCGACCTGGGCATCTTTGTGTTACATGCCATGTTGATGTCGAGCTTCGTCGCCTTGCCGCTGGCGCTGGTGGAAAAAGCCGGCCTGCCCAAGGAGCAGCACTGGTGGGTCTACCTCACCGCGCTGGTGATTTCCTTCTTCGCCATGATCCCTTTCATCATCTATGGCGAGAAGCGACGCAAAATGAAACGAGTTTTGCTCGGTGCCGTCATGACACTGATGCTGACTGAACTATTCTTCTGGCAGTTCGGCGACAGCCTGCGCGCTCTGGTGATCGGGACGGTGGTGTTCTTTACCGCGTTCAATCTGCTGGAGGCTTCGTTGCCGTCGCTGATCAGCAAGGTTTCACCGGCGGGCGGCAAGGGCACGGCCATGGGCGTGTACTCCACCAGCCAGTTCCTTGGATCGGCACTCGGCGGGATACTCGGCGGCTGGCTGTTTCAGCATGGCGGTCTGTCGGTTGTGTTCCTTGGATGTGCCGGGCTGGCTGCACTTTGGCTGGCCTTTGCTGTTACCATGCGCGAACCTCCCTACGTGACGAGCCTGCGCTTGCCGTTGTCGCCCGAAGCGATCCGCGAAGCGGGTCTGGTCGAGCGTCTCAAGGCCCTCGTAGGGGTAACGGATGCAGTGATAGTCGCTGACGAGGCGGCTGTTTACATCAAACTGGACAAAGAATTAGTGGATCGCGACACCCTCGAACGCCTGGTGAACAACCCGGCCGGGGCTGCGTGCTAAGCCTAGGAGAACGTTATGGCCCGTGGGGTTAACAAAGTCATATTGGTCGGCACTTGCGGCCAGGATCCCGAAGTTCGCTACCTGCCTAACGGTAACGCCGTGACCAACCTGAGTCTGGCCACCAGCGAACAATGGACCGACAAGCAAACCGGTCAGAAGGTCGAGAAGACCGAGTGGCACCGCGTTTCGATGTTCGGCAAGGTTGCCGAAATCGCCGGCGAATACCTGCGCAAGGGTTCGCAGGTGTACATCGAAGGCAAGCTGCAGACCCGTGAATGGGAAAAGGACGGTATCAAGCGTTACACCACTGAAATCGTGGTCGACATGCAAGGCACCATGCAACTGCTCGGCGGCCGTCCACAACAGGGCGACCAGCAAGGCGGCGGCAACAACTACCAGCAGCAGGCGCCGCGTCAGCAGGCTCCACGCCCGCAGCAGTCGGCACCGCAGCAGCGTTCGGCCCCGCCAGCGCCACAGCAGGCCGCACCGCAACCGGCTCCGGATTTCGACAGTTTCGATGACGATATTCCGTTCTGATTTGCTGCTGTATCCGCTGTAAATGAAAAGGCCCGTCGCATTGCGCGACGGGCCTTTTTTGTACCTGTGGGAGCGAGCCTGCTCGCGAAAGCGGCCTGTCAGTCACCCTTTGCATTGACTGGCCTGGCGCTTTCGCGAGCAGGCTCGCTCCCACATGGGGATTGGTGTTCTAGTCGAGAATCAGGTGAGGCAGGAAACGGCTCGAATCCTTGGTGATCAGGCTGTTGTCCTCACGCACCCCAATCCCCGCCGCCTCATCACCGATCACCCACGAGCCGATCAGCGTGTAGCTGTCGCCAAACTTCGGCAACGGCGCAAACTCCTGCAGGATAAATGGCGCATCGGTGTAGGGCCCGTCCTCTTTGACGATTATCCCTTCGGCGGTTTGCAGCTCGATGTTGGCGCCTTCGCGGGAAAAGTACGGCTTGCGCACCCAGCCTTTCGGCACTGCACGTTGCGGATTCGGATCGAGATGCGCGGCCAGCAGATTCGGGTGGCCCTTGTGCATCTCCCACAACAAGGGCAACACGCCTTTGTTGGACAGAATCGCTTTCCACGCCGGTTCGAAGAACTGCGTGTCGCATTCGGCAATCGCTGCGCCGAACGGTTCGTGGAAGATGAATTCCCAGGCATGCAGTTTGAACAGGTGCGGGATCCAGCGATCCTCCAGGTCGACAAAGCGACCCTCGGCCGTCAGGCCGATGTCTTCGATATCAATGTGCCGCGACTCGATGCCGACCTTTTCCGCGATCAGGCGCAGGTAATCGGTGGTGCCCTTGTCTTCGACCGAATCTTTCATTGACGCGAAATAGAATGGACGCTTGAGCTGCAGTTCGGCGAAGGCCTGGTGCAGTTTGGTGTCGATGCTGTTGAACTGGTCGGCATGGCGCGGCAGCGTGCCGCGCTCGATGCACTGTTCCAGCCAGCCCCACTGAAAGGCTGCGGCTTCGTAGAGGCTGGTCGGCGTGTCGTAATTGAGTTCAAGCAGTTTCGCCGGGCCGTTACCGCTGTAGGAAAAGTCCATGCGCCCGTACAGATGCGGATGACCTTCCAGCCAGGAGGTGCGGATCAT
The DNA here is from genome assembly GCF_900104975.1 of Pseudomonas sp. Z003-0.4C(8344-21). Taxonomy (NCBI): domain Bacteria; kingdom Pseudomonadati; phylum Pseudomonadota; class Gammaproteobacteria; order Pseudomonadales; family Pseudomonadaceae; genus Pseudomonas; species Pseudomonas sp. Z003-0.4C(8344-21). The sequence continues at coordinate 1,003,561 of NZ_LT629756.1, forward strand.
GTCGTAGTACGACGGCGGAATGCTCAGGCGGTCCAGCAGTTCTTCGCTGTGCACGACGCGGTCGACCAGATCCATGCACATCTCGTGCAGTTCGGTGGTCGGGTCCTCGAGATCGTTTTCGATCTGCGCCAGAGTGAACTGGTAATACGCGCTTTCGTCCCAGTACGGCTCGTCGTCGATGGTATGGAACATAAAGCCGAGGCTCTCGGCGGTGCGCTTCCAGTCGGGCCGCTCGGCGCAGGCAATTTTCTTCATGGTCAGCTGCTCGAGCGCCCGGAACTGCTGCCCCAACCACCCCAGCCGCTGCGGGCACTGGACTGGCTGCCGAAGCCGCCACGGGACGTCGAAGAAGCCACGTTGACCGGTTTGCTCTTGCTGGTTTCGTAGTCCGGTTGGCTGCGCGCCGTCGTTTCGGCTCGGCGGTACTGTGTCGAGGTGTTGTAAGTCTGGCGGGTGTCGCGATCGCGATAAACCGTGCGATTGGCGTTGTTGCTCATGGCGTTGCCGATCAGCCAACCGGTGAGCCAGCCACTGCCGCCGCCGCCACCACTGGATTGTTGCGAAGTGGTTTGCGCATTCTGCGCGGTGGTGTCACCGGCAGGCATTTGTGCGTTGGCGATGGCGTCGAGGTTCTGTGGGGCTTCAACATTTTGCGCGACCTTGAAGCCGCCGAGTTTCGGCACGAAGCGGCCATCGGAATTTTTCTGACACCAGTCAGCGGCGAAATCCGCATCGCAGTTGGCTTTGTCGTCGTACACCGGTGCGATGCGCCGGTGTTCGGTCAATGCTGCGACGTAAGCGCTGGAGCAGACCTCGGCGGCCACTTCGGCATCGACGCATTGCTCGACGCTCTGGAAGCTGCGCGGTTGATCGGCGGCGCTCACCTGGCCGGAAATGGCCATGGCCACCGAGGCGGCGAGGGACAACTGAACGTATTTGCTGCGTTTCATCGAAGGCTTCCTGCCGATCAGTTGGACGGGGTCATGCAGGCGGCATTGAGCATGCCGACGCTGATCGCCACCGCAGCCACATAAATACCGGCAGCCACTTCGCCATTGGCGATGCGCTGAGAGGTGCCTTTGAGCACCAGCCCTGTCGCGACGAACGCCAGCAATTGCACGACGGCGGCAATGACAGCCCAGAGTATGAAGTCGAGCACGTTGACCGAATAAGCGATCACGTTGCTGGCAGGAATCGCGAAACCGATGATCGCGCCGGACAGTGCGATAGCGGCGGCGGTATTGCCGGCGCGGATCAGCTCGAATTCCTTGTGCGCGGTGATGCGCGTATAGACGAATTGAAACAGCATGAACAGCAGCACGGCGCCGATCAGATAGACGACGAAACCGACCAGCGCGGTCTTGTTCAGGGAAACGGCCAACACTTCCAGCATGAAAAACTTCCTTTTTTAGATGGCGCTCAAATCAGTCGTGTACAGCGAGATGCCCAGCGAAGTGCTCAGGCTGACGGTGCCTTCTTCGTCCTGCTCGACGGAGAACAGCAGCAATTCGCGGCGATCGGTCAAGCCAGTGTCGCGCGCGTAGAGCATCGAATGGTGATTGATGGTGTAGCTTTCGTCCGGGTTGACCACCTGTTCGGTCATCGGTACCAGCTCGGTCTGGCCCTGTTCGGTGCCCCATTCGCGGGTGTAGGCGACGCCTTCGTGGGTGTAGTTCGGCAAACCGATCTGGCTGTTCGGGCCGGCCAGACGTTGCAGTTCGGCGTCACTGTTGACGGTCACGTAACTGAGGTAATTGAACAGCGTGACGGACTCGATCTGGTCTTCACCGGTGACGTGGATCTGCACCCAGAAATCTTCGTCGTTCATGTAATAGCGGTGCAGTTTGTTGGACTGGCCGAGGTCGACCCAGCCCGCGCTCCAGACTGCCTGATCAAAGGGTACCCGCACCGAAGTCGAGCCCTCGAGCAGCAAGGCCAGAGTCGTGTCGAAACGCACGCCTTTGCCCTGCGCCATCCCGAGCGGGCCGCTCGCCACGTTTGCAGTTGGCGCAGCCGTCTGCCAGTTGCTGGTGCCCAGCAAATCTTTAAACCATCCCATGGGTACGTTCCTTGAAGCGGGTGGACGTGTTCGTTGGCGAAAAAGTGGCGCTAGTGTACCGGGCGCAGCGGCGAACGAGCAGAGGCAATTTCACGCCGAAAATCATGTAGGAGTGAGCCTGCTCGCGATGGCGGCGGTTCAGACAACATTGATGTTGAATGTACCGGCCTCATCGCGAGCAGGCTCACTCCTGCAAGGGTTTTGCGCGGGTGTTATTGAGCGGATTTCTGCTTCAGGCGCTCAAGAATCGCATTGGCGCTGCCTTCGTTCGGCGTGATGCCGGCGTCGCGCAGTTTGCGTTCCAGATCGTTGCCGGTCGAAGCGTCGGCCAGTTCGTCGGCAGCGCTCAGTTCAGCGGCGCGTTGCTGCTGCTTGGCTTGCAGACGGTTCAGGGTGCCGACGGCGGTTTCCAGCTTGCCGTTGGCACCACCGCTGGCGATGGAAGCGCTGACTTGAGCTTTTTGCACGCTGTCCCGGGCCTTGGCCATGTCCACTTGCTGGCGCAGGCTCTTGATCCGCGACTCGGCCTTGCTGATGTCCTTGCGCATGTTGTCGGCGTAGGCGCCGAATTCATCGCTGAGCTTCTTCTCGGCGCTCAGGTCGTTGGTCAGGGTCGAGATCGCTTCGGCGACTTCCAGCGCCAGGTCTTCACGACCGGCGTTCAGCGCCGAGACGGCCTTGGCTTCGAGGTCCTTGATCTTGGCGTCGTACTCGCTGACGCGGTCGGCGGCCAGTTTGTGCTTGGCCATGATGGTGACCAGTTCGCGACGGGCGTTGGACAGCGCGGTGTCGGCGTCGCGGATTTCCTGATCGAGGATGCGCAGGGCCTGCTGGTCGGCGATGGCTTCGCCGACTTCATTGGCGCCGCCGCGCAGTGCGGTGAACAACTTGCTCCAGATGGACTGAGTCATTGGATATTCCCTGTTGATTACTTGAAGAAGTGTTCGAAGGCTTCGCTGGCGCGCTGCACGTTGTCGACCAGGGTTTTCACCTCGGTGACGATGTTGGTCAGGCTCGAGTCGGCGCTGAGGGCGCCAAACATGTTGTAAACGGTCTGCCCGTTGGGCATCGACTCGATGCCGATCGACGACAGCGGGAACATTTCCCGGCTGCGCAGCACGGCGTCGTTGAAGGCTTGGACATTGCTGATCGAATCGACATCCACCAACACGGTGTCGACGATGATCTGCTGGCCAGCCAGGGCGATGTGAATCGGCAGACCGCCGAATTCGTTCATTTCCAGCTTGATGCTCGGCTCGGAGCTCTGGATCAGCGACAGCGTGATTTCTTGCGAAGCCACCTCGTCCAGGGCCTTGAGGGCATTGAAGAGGCTATCGATGGTCCAGTTGTTGCCTGCGCTCATGTAATTCTCCGACATGAATGAGCCAGCCAGAATCGGTTGGCGTAGCTGTTGCTCCATTTGCTTGAGCAAGCTTCGGTTTTCGGGAAGCACCCAAGTTTCGTGTTTCACATAACCGGCGGCCGCCAGACCCGCGCGCATCTGCTTCATATAAAAGCTCGACGGTTTCTTTGCGGAGGTTTTGGCGCGCTCGCCTTTCGGGCTTGCTGCGGCGTGCGCCTTCGAGCGGCTTGTCATGGCTTGAATCCGGTTATGAATGTCTCACGCGTGGGCCACACTACAATCAATTCAAAGTGCCATCAATGACTCACGCGTGAGATTTTCATGACAGGTGCAAAAAGGCCCGCAACGCGGCGGGCCAGTGGGCATTGCAGTTGTTGCTAGGCGTTGCTGCGCAGGAATTCGTCAGTCGACACCACGCTGGCGTAAGCGAAACCCAGCGCCGACATGAACGCGGCGTGCACATGCGCGGCCGGCACGGTCAGGCCGTTGAATTCCAGTTCACGGCTGGCGCAGGCATCGTGAACGACTGTGACGCTGTAACCCATGTCTGCCGCTGCGCGAGTGATGCCATCGACGCACATGTGGCTCATGCTGCCGACCACCACCAGGTCAGTGATGCCTTTTTCGTCGAGGAGCGCTTTCAGCTCGGTTTCGCGGAACGAGTTGACGAAGTGCTTGAGCACCACCGGTTCGTCGGCACGGTTTAGCACTTTCGGATGCAGCTTGGCGCCGTCCGAACCAGGAGTGAAAAACGGTGCGTCTGGCGAAGTGAATTCGTGGCGGATGTGCACCACCGAATCGCCTGCCTCGCGGAAGGCTCCGATCAGTCGGGCGGCATTGTCGGCAGCGGCGTCGGCACCGACCAACGGCCACTTGCCTTGAGGGAAGTAGTCATTCTGGATATCGACTACGATGAGCGCTTGCTTGGTCATGGGTGTGTCCTCGATGTGCTGGCTGGAAGTGACTCCAGTATTCGCGCTGATAAGCGATTCGAGGATTGGCCGCACCGACAATAGACAGGGGAAAACTGACAATGGGCGCAGAAAACGCCGCCATCGCTGAACTCGGTGTGCTGATTTATCCCGGCGCGCAGATGGCGGCCGTGCATGGGCTGACTGACCTGTTTGCAGTGGCGAACCGGATTGCTGCCGAGCAGCAGGCTACCCAATTGCCATTGCTGCGGGTCAGCCACTGGCAGGTCGAAGGCGATCAGCCGCCGGTGCGGATTTACGCCAGTCTTGCGGGCGATGAATCCAGTTTGCAGGCCGTGCTGATTCCGCCGTCGATCAGTGGCTTTTCGGCGGCGCACATGCCGACTCGGCTGATGCAATGGCTACGTGATCAACACGCAAGCGGGGCAACGCTGGGCGGGGTCTGCGTGGGTTCGCTGATGCTCGCCGAAAGCGGCTTGCTCGATGGCCGCAGCGCCACGGTGCACTGGACCGCGGCGCATGGCTTCAGCGAACGCCACCCGAAAATCCAGCTCAAGGCCGACACGCCGATTGTCGACGATGGTGACCTGATCACCACGGCCGGGCTGATGGCCTGGTCGGAACTGGGCCTGCGCCTGGTCAACCGCTTGCTCGGGCCGAGCATCGCCACCCGCACCGCGCATTTTCTGGTGATGGAACACAGCGACAGTGCCAGCGCCTGTGGCAGCAATTTCGCGCCGATTCTCAGCCATGGCGACGCGGCGATTCTCAAGGTCCAGCACTGGCTGCAGAGCACCGGCGCGACTGGTGTCTCGTTAACCGCGATGGCTGAGCGGGCAGTGTTGGAGGAACGCACGTTTCTGCGCCGGTTTCGTGCCGCGACCGGGTTGAAGCCGACTGAGTATTGCCAACATTTGCGGGTGGGCAAGGCGCGGGAGATGTTGGAGTTCAGCAATGGCACGATCGATCACATTGCGTGGACGGTGGGCTATCAGGATCCCGGCGCGTTTCGCGCGATTTTCAAGAAGATCACCGGGCTGACGCCGAGTGATTATCGGGGGCGGTTTGGTCTGTCCCGTTAGTCAGCAGCGCCTGAAATACCTGTGGGAGCGGGCTTGCCCGCGATTCGGTCTTTCAGCTAAGCCCATTGGCGACTGACCTACCGAAATCGCTGGCAAGCCAGCTCCCACAGTTGTTTTGTGAAAGCCATTAATCGTGCAATTTGCCGGGATTTTCTGTGCTGTCGTGCAGTTTGAAACAGGCGTGATGCCAGCACTTTCCTCTTAACTGATTGATTTTCAAAAGCTTTGCCGCGTGCAGCGATTGGCCTGATCTCTGCACCTCTCAACGGGAAACCATTGAACCAGCAAAAGGGGAACGCATGACCCCGACACCGCGCAAGAAAATCGTTGTCGCTCACTCGGTGCGTCCCGACGCGCCGCAACATGAAGTACAGACCAACAAAGCCCTGGCGCGCTGGCTGGCGCAAATTCTCGGGTGCAAGTTCGGCGGCAGTTACGATGCGGAGAAACACCGCGGCCGCGACCTGTATCTATTACCGACGCAAACCATCGTCGGCACCGCCCACGCCGAGGAGCTGGGCATCAGCGGCCCGGACGATCTTTGGGGCGGTTTCGTCGAACATGATTTCATCTGCACCAAAGCCATCAGCCACGGTTTGCGCAGCCACTTGGCCAGCGCGCCGTCGGGCTGGTCGCCGCTGTTTTCCGAACGGGTGCGCAACGTTGTGCTCGATGGGCTCAGCGTTTTCGCCCTGGAAGATGCACGGCCAGCCGCGGAACATCTGCTGTATGCCGGGCCGATCCGCATCAAGCCAATTCATGCCTGCGCCGGTCGCGGCCAGGAAGTCATCAAAAGCCTCGACGCCTTCGATGAAATCCTCGCCCGGCCTGATGCGGAAAAGCTGTTCAGCGAGGGCGTGGTGCTCGAGCAGGACTTGAGCAAAGTGGTGACCCACAGCGTTGGCCAGTCATTCATCGGCGGCAAGGTGCTGAGTTACTGCGGCGATCAATACCTGACCGAGGATGGCCAGGGCGAGGAGGTCTACGGCGGTTCCAATCTGCTGGTGGTGCAGGGTGGTTACGAAGCTTTGCTGGCGCTGGACCTGCCCGACGACGTACGTCTGGCCATCGAACAGGCCCAAGTGTTCGACAGCGCTGCGGATGAAGCCTACCCGCGCTTCTTCGCCTCGCGACGTAATTACGACATTGCCCAAGGCCTCGACAGCAGTGGCAACCCGCGCAGCGGTGTGCTCGAACAATCCTGGCGCATGGGCGGGGCGAGCAGTGCCGAAGTCGCGGCGCTGCAGAGTTTCGTCAACGATCCGGGGATGCGCGCGATTCGCGTGTCTTCGGTGGAAACCTACATCGATCAGGCGCTGCCGGTGGACGCCATCCAGATCTATCGCGGCCCCGCCGAAAGCAGCGACTTTCTTCTCAAATATGTAACGGTCAAATCCTATGACGGCTAGAAGCGAAAGCATTCAAATCGACATTGATGATGAACAGATGAGCGGGACTTTTCTCAGCCCGAAATCGAAAGTCCCCGGCGTGCTGTTCGTGCACGGATGGGGCGGCAGTCAGGAGCGTGATCTTGAACGAGCCAAGGGCATCGCCGGTCTGGGTTGCGTGTGCCTCACCTTCGATTTACGCGGGCACACCGGCGGTACCGGTATTCCGCTGAGCCGGGTGACCCGTGAGGACAATCTGCGCGACTTGCTCGCCGCCTACGATCGCTTGCTGGCGCATCCGGCGCTCGATACTTCGGCGATCGCCGTCGTCGGTACCAGTTATGGCGGCTATCTGGCCTCGATCCTCACGTCATTGCGCCCGGTGCGCTGGCTGGCGCTGCGGGTGCCAGCGCTGTACCGCGACGAGCAGTGGCACACGCCCAAGCGCGATCTGGACAAGGCGGATCTGCGTGACTATCGCGGCACGCTGGTGCGCGCTGACAGCAACCGCGCCTTGCATGCCTGTTCGCAATTCACCGGGGACGTGTTGCTGGTGGAATCCGAAACCGATGACTTCGTCCCCCACGCGACGATCATGAGTTATCGCGCGGCGTGCCAGCAGACCCATTCATTGACGCACCGGATCATTGATGGTGCCGATCATGCGCTGAGCGATCCGGTGTCGCAGCAGGCGTATACCTCGATTCTGGTGGACTGGATAACCGAGATGGTGGTCGGGGAGCGGTTGAGCATTATCCAGTCCAGATGATCTGCGTCGTTTTGCAGGACGCCATCGCGAGCAGGCTCACTCCTACAAGGGAACGCATTCCAAACTGTAGGAGTGAGCCTGCTCGCGATAGCGGTATCCCATCCAACATAACTTTCAGGAAGGTTTCTTCTCGATCCGCAACGCCTTCGCCTTCGCTTCCACCACCAGATACATCACCAGCGTGATCAGCAGCGGCAACAGAAAGTAAATCGCCCGATACGCCAGCAATCCCGCCACCAGACTGCCGCGCGATACCTCATGTTGCAGCAGCGCCACAAACACCGCCTCGAGCACGCCAAGCCCGGCCGGGATATGCGTGATGACCCCGGCAATCGCACTGATCAGTAGCACGCCTAGCACCAACGGATAATCGAGTTTGCTTGGCAACAGGGTGAAAATCACCGCCGCCATCAGCGACCAGTTCAACGCGCCGAGCAGTAGTTGCAGCACCGCCATGCGCAGCGACGGCAGGTTGATTTCGACGTTGCGAATCGACCATTCACGGCGTTTGGAAAAGCGGCACGCGGCCAGGTAACCCGCGCTCACCAGCAACAGCAAAACGCCGATGCCCTGCAACGCGGTGCTGCTGATTTTCCAGCCCGGTGGCATGCTCACCAAACCACTGGTGAACACCACGCCAGCGATGGTCATGTAGCCGAACCAGTTAGTCGCCAGGCTCAGGCCGAGAATCTTGGCGATGTTGCTTTTGCTCACTCCCAGTCGTGAATACAGGCGATAGCGCATGGCGATCCCGCCGACCCAAGCGCTGAGATTGAGGTTGAATGCGTAGCTGATGATTCCCACCGGCAGGATCTGTTTCCAGGTCAGATCCTGACGAATGTAAGTGCGGCCGATCAGGTCGAAACTGGCGTACACCAGAAAGCTCAGCAGCGTCAGGCTGGCAGCGATGATCAGCGTACGCACCTTGAAGTCGGCGAGCGTTTGCAGGACCTCGGCCCATTCGATGCGCATGGCGAACATGGTCAGCAAGACGATCAGGGCGAGAAAGAACAGCAGCGTCAGCGGACGCTTCCAGCGGCTCCATTTCGAATGTTGCGCCGGTGCCGACTGCTCGGCCGAATGCGTTTCGGTATGGCTCATGTCAGGTTCCCTCGAAATGGCTTGAGCCTTGGTTTATGTGCCGGCAGCCAGCCGGCCATGGCCGGAAAATGCCGCAGGAAGTGGAACACCAGGAAACCCACAGTCATGTGCCAGATGCGCCCGCGCGGCAACTTCGCCGGGTCCATGGCTTTGCAGTGGTTGCGGCTGAGGTCTTCGAGGCGTTCGTACAGATGTTGATTGAATGCGCGATCGCGGATCAGCACATTGGCTTCAAGGTTCAGCGACAGGCTCAGCGGATCGAGATTGCTCGAACCGACGGTGCTCCATTCTTCGTCCATCAATGCGACTTTACCGTGCAGCGGACGCTGGCAATATTCGTGAATCTGCACGCCGGCCTTGAGCAGATAATCGTAGGTCATGCGCGCGGCGATCTTGGCCACCAGCATGTCCGGCTGACCTTGCAGAATCAGCCGTACCTCGACGCCCCGGCGCGCGGCATTACGGATCTCGCGCAGCAAGCGATAGCCAGGGAAGAAATAGGCATTGGCGATCACCACCCGGTGTTTGGCGTGGCGCAGCGCCTGCAAATAAACATCTTCGATGTCGGTGTGGTGCTGGTCGTTATCGCGAAACACCAGACGCACCTGGCCGTCGTGGTCGTTGAAAGCCATTTCGGCACGCCGTTGGCGCCGGCGTTGCCACCAGAATTTCGCCCGTCCCGGACGACCGCTCTGCAGCAAGGCGAAGTGGTGAATATCAGCCACCGCCGGGCCCTGGATTTCCACCGAGTAATCCTGCTTGGCTTCGGGGCCGAAATCGGCCAGGTGATCGCCGGAGAAATTGATCCCGCCGATGAACGCGATCGTGCCGTCGACCACCACGATCTTTCGGTGCAGACGGCGGAACCAGTTGGTGCGAATGCCCAAGTGCTTGGGGGCGGGGTCGAAGATCTGCAAATGCACGCCGGCGTCGCTGAGTGCCGTGAGGTAGCTGGTGCTCAGCTCGCCACAGCCAAAGCCGTCAAGGCTCACCGTGGTGCGCACGCCACGCCGGGCGGCGTCGATGAGAATTTCTTGAAGTTCGGCGCCGACCTTGTCTTCAAAGACGATAAACGTCTCGAGGAGAATTTCACTTTTCGCCGCACGCATTGCCGCAAACACCCGCGGGAAATATTCCTCGCCGTTTTCCAGCAGTTCGATGCGGTTGCCGCCGTGCCAGCGGTACTGCACGTCAACGTGGCCGGGCTCGCGGACCGGCGGGGTGATGGTCATCGGCTCCACGGCGGATTTCTCCAGTGGCGAGCTGCTCATAATTGGATCTCCACCGATAACGGGACATGATCGGAAAGGTGTGACCAGGGCCGGTTCGCCAGAACTTTCGGCTGGCTGGCCTTGAGGTTGCGCACATAGATGCGGTCCAGGCGCAGGGCCGGCAGGCGCGCCGGAAAGCTGCGTGCCGGTTTGCCCTGATGTTCGGCGAACACTTCGCGCAAGCCGCACGGCTTGAGCTGCGCATCGGCACGCTGGCGCCAGTCATTGAAATCGCCGGCGACGATCACCGGCGCGTCCTGCGGCAATTCGGCCAGACGCTGCATCAGCAGATCCAGTTGCGCGTTGCGATGGCTCTCGCGCAAACCGAGGTGCACGCAGATCGCATGCACCTCGGCACCGTCGCCGGGCAAGCGCAGCACGCAATGCAACAGGCCGCGGTTCTCGTGGCCGCTGATCGACACATCGAGGTTGTCGTGACGGATGATCTGGAATTTCGACAGCAGCGCATTGCCGTGGTCGCCATCCGGGTACACCGCATTACGCCCGTAGGCAAACTGTGGCCAGAGGCTGTCGGCGAGAAATTCGTACTGCGGCATCGTCGGCCAGTTGTCGAAGCGCTTGTGGTGATGTTCGTGGGTGCCGTGGACTTCCTGCAAAAACACCACATCGGCGGCGACGCTGCGCACCGCCTCGCGCAACTCCGGGAGGATGAAGCGCCGGTTGAGCGCAGTGAAACCCTTGTGCGTGTTGACCGTCAGCACGGTGAAGGTACGTACCGACGGCGCGCTTACCGAGCCTTCATCGGTAAAGCCGACCGGTTCTGGAATGCTCATGCCAACACTCCTTCGCCAGCGGGTTCGCCAGGGGCGGTGGCGAGGTCCTTGTCGAGATCGAAACGCTGCAGCAGGTTACGCGCGTCGTAGGGCGCGCGGACCTTGATGTCGTTGTCGAAATAGCAGAACACTTCGCGGGATTTGCGCGCGCGCGGTTTCAGGCGCGGGGCGATCAGCTGCGCATCCTGCGGTTGCCCGCCGTGGTGCCAGGCGTCGATGCGCTCGGCCCAGCGCTCCAGGGCCTCGGCGCTGTAGCCGCTGGCGTAGAGCTCTTCGGCACCGTGCAGACGCAGGTAGACAAAGTCGCTGGTGACGTCTTCGCGGTACGGCCATTTATTGGCGGTGTCGGCTATCACCAGTGCGGTGTTGTGGCGCTTGAGCAAGCGTACGAATTCGGGATCGATAAAGCTGTCGTTGCGGATTTCCACCGCATGGCGCAGGGGCTTTTTACGCCAGGCTTTGACGCTGACCGGGCCACGCAGGTGCTCATCGTGCTGACGGGCGAGTGCGGCGGCGGCTTCGGTATCGCGAGGCAATTGGGCGAGGAAATTTTCGAAGCGCTCAGGCTCGAACTTGAAGTTGGGCGGGAACTGCCAGAGGATCGGCCCGAGCTTTTCCTTGAGTTCCAGCACGCCAGAAGCAAAGAAATTCGCCAGCGGTTTTTCGATTTCGCGCAAGCGCCGCACATGAGTGATGAAGCGTGGCGCCTTGACGCTGAACACGAAGTCGTCCGGGGTCTCGGCGTACCACTGGGCGTAGCGTTCCGGCCTTTGCAGGGCGTAGAACGATCCATTGATTTCGATGCTGTTGACGGCGCGCGAGGCGAACTGCAATTCGCGCTTCTGCGCCAGCCCCTTCGGGTAGAAGTCCCCGCGCCACGGGGTGTAGCGCCAGCCTGAAATACCGATGTGAATCGCCGCCATCCCATCCTCCCGTAGAAAGTCCTCGTGTTGCCGGTGTTTTGTGATGACTGCGGCGGGGGCGGGAAAGTTTCGGCGGTGTTACGGGCGGTCGCCTGAGGGGCGAAGATCAAGAGCTTACCCCCTCATCGGAACGCCGCCCGCCCAACCCTCTCCCCCAAGGGGGCGAGGGGGAAAGGGAGCAGATCTTCATGGTCTTCAGGACTTGAGTTCGACTCAAGACTTGCAGTTGGTGAGTTTGGTCATGCAACTCGGTCGGCTCCCTCTCCTGGGGGAGAGGGCTGGGCGGGCGGCGTTCCGATGAGGGGGGCTCTTGAACTTGCCGCGCAATTACCGATCAGTTCCTTACAGGTTCACCCACAGGAGTCCCGCGTGTTGACTAGGTTCAGGATCGCCATTGTGCTGGGAGCGCTGCTGTTTCTCGGCGCCAGTGAAGTCGAGGCTGCTGCGCTGCCGGGCGTTCCGGCCAGCGCCGAAACCAGCGAAAAAGCCGCCGAACCCGAGCCGCTGGTGCAGGGCGGGCTGCTCGGTGCGATCAGTACCAGCATCGATGACGTGCAGGAAAAACTCGACCTCAACGAAGATCTGGTCGACGCCTGGCGCCTGCGCGCCGACCGCGCCGCCGACGAAGTCGACAAACTGGTCAAGCAACCCTCGAATCGCTCGGGCTGGAGCGTTGCCGGGGATTTCCTCACTTTGTCCGGTGCCTGGCTCGGTAGTTTTGCCGTACTGACCGTACTCGGCAGCCTGTTGGCCAAACGCCTGCGCGAAGGCCGCTGGCTGCGCACGCGCCAGCGCGGTCAGGATTTGCTCGGTTATCTGCTGCCGTTCACCGTGCCAGCGTTGATCTGCCTGCCACTGACCCTTTATGTGAGTCATTTTCTGCAAGCCTCGGTTGGCCGCGCCTTGGCGCTGTGTCTGGCTTACGCGACCAGCAGTGGCATCTTTTCCACCTCGATGCTGCTGTGCGTGGTCGTGGTGTTCAATGTCGGGCACAAACGCACCGCCGCGCGAATCATCCGCCAATACTGCCCGCGACCGCTGTTCCTGATCGGCTTTCTCGCCGCGCTCAGCGATGCCTTGACCAGTCCGCAGATCGCCCGGCAACTGGGCGGCAACATCACCAGCAGCATCGCCGTGTTCACTGGCCTGATCGCCTCGATCATCTTCGGCTTGCTGGTGATCCGCCTGCGTCGTCCGGTGGCGCATCTGATCCGTAACCGCTCGCTGAGCCAGCGCCTGAAACAGCCGTCGCTGCAAGAGTCGCTGCGGATTTTTTCCGGGCTGTGGTATTGGCCGATCGTGCTGATGGTGCTGGTCTCGGCGGTGAGCCTGATCGGCATCGGCGAGGACAACCAGAAAGCCCTGCGCTGTGCCTTGTTCACCACGGTCTTGCTGATCGGCACGGTGTTTCTCAGCACCGTGCTGCAGCACCTGTTCAAGTCGCGCAAGGCCGAAGCGATCCAGCGTAGCAGCGCCTACAAGGAGCGTTTTCTCAGCCTGTTGCATGCGTTGTTGCGGATCGTCATCGCGATTGCCTTCCTCGATATTCTTGGGCGGATCTGGGGCGTGTCGCTGCTTGATTTTGCCCAGAGCAGCGCGGTGGGCCGGGCGATCAGCGAGGCGTTGAGCAGCATCGGTCTGATCTTTCTGGTGACGTGGCTGCTGTGGGTGGTGCTGGACACGGCGATTCAGGAAGCGCTGAAACCACCGCTGAGCAAACGCGCAGCGCGCCAGCCGAGCACGCGGGTGAAAACCATCCTGCCGCTGCTGCGCAACGCGATCAAAATCATCCTGGTGGTGATCTGCGCGATTACCACCATGGCCAATCTGGGGATCAACGTTGCGCCATTGCTGGCGGGTGCCGGGGTGGTCGGTCTGGCGATCGGTTTCGGCTCGCAGCAATTGGTTCAGGACGTGATCACCGGGCTGTTCATCATCATCGAAGACACCCTGTCGATTGGCGACTGGGTGGTGCTCGATTCCGGGCATGCCGGTACGGTCGAAGGGCTGACCATCCGCACCCTGCGTCTGCGCGACGGCAAGGGCTTCGTGCACTCGGTGCCGTTCGGCCAGATCAAAGCGGTCACCAACCAGTCGCGGCAGTTCGCCTTCGCATTTTTCTCGGTGCAGTTCACCTATGACACCGATGTGGACAGGGCCATCGAGCTGATCCGCGAGACCGGCGATTCGATCCGTGAAGATCCGTTTCTCAAGTACAACCTGCAGGGGCCACTGGATGTGTTCGGGGTCGACAGGATGGACCTCAACGGTGTGGTGCTGACCGCGCAATTCCGCACGGTGTCGGGCGGACAATATGCGGTGAGCCGGGCGTTCAACCAGCGTTTGAAGAAGCTTGTGGATAACACCGCGAATGTGCATTTCGCGCAGACTTATCCACAGCAGGTGGTGTTGCCCAAACGTCAGCCGGTGGATGAGGTGGCGGGGGTGGAAGCGCCCCAGGAATCGCGGATCTGATCTGAATGATGCGTTGCATGTCCCGGCCTCATCGCGGGCAAGCCCGCTCCCACATTGGTTTTGTGTACACCGCAGAACCCTGTGGGAGCGGGCTTGCCCGCGATGAGGCCAGAACAGACGCCTTCAATGCCGGATCAGCTTGCTGTGCACCTGCTCCGCCGCCATCTGATCCAGCTCCGTCCAGATCTGCTGCTTGCCGGCAATCATTGCCGCCGCCGGAACCCCATCGCAATACACCAGCCGGTTACTCGCCAGCGCCGGCACTTTCACCCCCGGCAACAAGGTCCCGGCGAGGTTCAACGGGTCGACGCCGCAGACCATCACCAGACTGCCGTCGTGCGGGCGCCGGCGTACTTCGCGCAACAAGGGAATTGCCTCGGGCAGGGCAAACTGCTCGCCCGCCAGACCACTGACAAAGCGTCCGCCACGAATCTCGCCACGCGCTTCGAGTCGATGGAACGTGCGCAATAGCTCGCGCCAGCTCGGCAACCAGTCCGCCTCACGTTCAAGCAAGCGCCAGAACACCACGCCGTAGCGGCGCAGCAACGTCATGGCGACATGCTCCAGCGTTTGGCTGTTATCCACTGCCGTACCGCGCCGCAACAAGGCCCAGCGTCCGGCATCGTCCATGCCACCGACAAACGCGCCGCGCCCGCGGCGACTGCTGCGCTGCTGGCGCTTGCTCGGCGGCGTGATCAGTGCGCGCAGGCCGGCGAAGCTGTCGGCGTTTACCAACCCGGCGCCGACCAGTTCCTGCAAGGCGATCTCCAGTTCGCTGCGCAGCAGGTGCGCTTCGTGAATCAGCTCATCGAAAAACAACGCGCCGTGCTGGCTCAAGGCGTCGAAGACCTTGCGGGTTTTCGGCGACAGTTCGTCTGCCGGCGTCTGTTCGGCCAGCGCACTCCACAAGCCGACCTGAGCGCGCGGCAGCAACACAATCGGCGTGCTGCGCAACGCCGTGCCGCTGACCTTTTGTCGAGCGCTGAGGCGCGTCCACACCAGTTTGCCGTTGCGGCACAGATCATCCAGCCAGCTCGGCGAATAGTCCTTGAGCCGCGCCGGCAGGATATCGCTGTCCCACGCCGAAGCCGCCGCCGCGTAGCCTTCGAACTGGCCGACAATGGCCGGCAACACAGCGCTGCCCTGACCGCGCGTCGAGGCTGACAGGTGCTGCCAGTCGAACAGAAAGCGCATGAAATCCTGCAACGCCACCGGTTCGATTTCCCGGCGCAGACGCCTGACCGTGTAGCGATGGATGCGCGCGAGCAGATGCCGTTCGCACCATTCCTCGTCATTCAGGTTCGGCGTGAATTGGCCGCGCAGCACATAACCTTCGCGCTCCAGTTGAGTGAGGGCTTGAGCGACCTGCGCAGTCGGCAGCGCCAGCGGTTGGGCGATGGCGAGTAACGGCAGCGGGCCGAACCCGGCGAGGCGCGCGCGGATCACTTCGAGCAAGGCGTCATCGAAACTCCACGCTGCGTCGAAGCCGGGCAATGCGTCCAGCTCGCGCTGCGGCGTGGCCTGTGGATAAAGCGCTTGCAGGCAGGTCAGGCGCTCGCGGGCCAGCCACAAAGAATGCTCGGCATCGACCTGCAGACAACACGCGCGACCGCTGCTGGCCAGGGTCTGCAGCCACTCGCGCCAGCCGTCATTGGCGGCAACTTCCGCTGCGCTGATGCAAGCCAGGCTCATCAGCGCTTCGTGCATTTCATCCACCGAATTCGCCGTTGGCCAAGCCTCTTCGCGTACTGCGGCAATCGCGTCGGCATCCAGCGCACCGAGGTCATCGGTCGATTGCGGATCGCTCCAGCGCCGGTTGATCACCGCTTGCGTGCGGCGTTCTTCCAGTGGCGCGTCATCGAGAAAGGTGTACGGCCGCGCGCTGAGAATTTCTGCGGCGAGCGGCGAGGGCGCCGGCAGGTCGCGGCTGATCAGGCGCACCTCGCCGCGTTCCATGCGTCGCAACAGCGTAAGCCAGCCTTCGCTGTCCATCGCTTCGTGCAGGCAATCGTCGAGGGTTTGTTCGATCAGCGGGTGTTCGGGAATCTCTCGTTCGCCGGCGAGGTTTTCCAGGCAGGCGATCTGATCGGGAAACACGCTGGCGATCAGGTCTTCGCTTTTCATTCGCTGCAACTGCGGCGCGACTTTGCGCCCGCCGGTAAAGCGTGGCAGCGCCAGCGCGACACCGGCGTTCCAGCGCCAGCGCACGCCGAACAGCGGCGCATCCAACACCGCCTGGATCAGAATGTGTTCGGCACTGTTGCTGTGCAGGTAACGCCAGACGTCGTCGAGTTCAAAGCTGTGACTGGTCGACAGCGACAGCACGATCGCGTCTTCGCTGGCGGCGGCCTGCAATTCGAAATTGAAGGTGCGGCAAAAGCGCTTGCGCAGGGCCAGGCCCCAGGCGCGGTTGATGCGGCTGCCGAACGGCGTGTGAAGGATCAGTTGCGTGCCGCCGGATTCGTCGAAAAACCGCTCCATCAGCAGCGTGTCCTGCGAGGGCAGGGCGCCGAGGGTCTGGCGCGCGCGGGCCAGATACTCGACCATTTGCTCGGCGCTGGCGCGATTGAGGCCCAGGGTCTGGGTCAGCCAGTCGAGCGCCGGTTGCGGATCGCCAGGGCTGGCGCCGAGCAATTCGTCGAGTTGCGCTTGCAGGCGTGCCACCGCGGCGGACAGCTCATCGCTGCGGCCCGGGGCTTCGCCGAGCCAGAACGGGATGGTCGGCGGCTGGCCGTGGGCATCCTCGACCCGTACCTTGCCGGCCTCTACGCGCAGGATACGGTACGACGTATTACCGAGCTGGAACACATCGCCGGCAATGCTTTCGACGGCGAAGTCTTCGTTGACGCTGCCGATGTTCAGGCCCTGCGGTTCGAGCAGCACGCTGTAGTCGGCGTTGTCCGGAATCGTCCCACCGCTGGTCACCGCGGTCAGTTGCGCGCCGCGCCGGCCGCGCAAGGTGCGGCTGACGGCGTCGCGGTGCAGATACGCGCTGCGGATGCCCTGGCGGCCGTTGTAGCCTTCGGCGAGCATGCTCAGCAGCGCCTGATAGTGTTTTTCGTCGAGATCGCGATAGGGCGCGGCGCGGCGAAACATGGCCAGCAAGGCGTCTTCCGGCCATTCCTGACAGCTGACCTCGGCAATGATCTGCTGCGCCAGCACATCCAGCGGCGCTTGCGGTATGTGCAAAGTGTCGAGTTCACCACGACGCACGCAATCGAGCAGGGCGGCGCATTCGATCAGATCGTCACGGGTGGTGGCGAACAACCGTCCCTTCGGCGTGCCGCCGACCTGGTGGCCCGAACGGCCGACCCGTTGCAGGAAACCGGCAATCGAGCGCGGCGAACTGATCTGGCAGACCAGATCGACTTCGCCGATATCGATGCCCAGTTCCAGCGACGCGGTGGCAATCAGCACCTGCAGTTCACCGCGCTTGAGCCGCTGCTCGGCATCGAGGCGAAACTCCTTGGCGAGACTGCCGTGGTGCGCCGCAACGGCGGATTTGCCGAGGCGTTCGCTGAGGTGTCGACTTAGACGTTCGGCCAGGCGCCGCGTGTTAACGAAAATCAGCGTGGTGCGATGTTCCCGGGCCAGTTCGGCGAGGCGGTTGTAGACCAGCTCCCAGACGTCGTTGGCCATCACCGCCGACAACGGCACCGGCGGTATTTCAATGCCCAGATCCCGTGGGCGGGCATGGCCAATGTCGATGATTTCGCAGGGCCGTTCATGGCCGACCAGAAACTGCGCCACGGCTTCAACCGGCTTCTGCGTGGCGGACAGGCCGATGCGCGTCAGTGGTTCGCTGCACAAGGCTTGCAGGCGTTCCAGACTCAAGGCCAGATGACTGCCGCGCTTGCCGGCGGCCATCGCGTGGATTTCATCGATGATCACCGTGCGCGTGGTGCCGAGCATCTTGCGGCCTGACTCGGAACCGAGCAGCACGTACAGAGATTCCGGCGTGGTCACCAGAATATGCGGCGCGGTCTTGCGCATGGCCGCGCGGTCTTTTTGCGGGGTGTCGCCGGTGCGCACGGCCGTGGTGATCTGCAGCTCGGGCAGACCCAGTTGGCGCAGTTGTTCGGTGATGCCGGCCAGCGGATTCTGCAGGTTGATCTGGATATCGTTCGACAGTGCCTTGAGCGGCGAAACGTAAACCACCAGGGTTTCATCGGTCAGGCCTTGGGGGGCTTCCAGGCCGCGATGAACCAGATCGTCGAGGACGGCGAGAAACGCGGTCAGGGTTTTGCCGGAACCGGTCGGCGCGGCGATCAGCGTCGAACGGCGCTGACGGATCAACGGCCATGCACGGGCCTGGGCGGCGGTGACCGCCGGAAACGTGTGGCTGAACCAGGCGCTGACGGCAGGGTGGAAACCGGCCAGGGCGCTGTCGGCGGGGAGGGGGAGATTCATGGGTAAAGTTATGCGGGCGGGGGAGGGAAGATGCAAGTACCGCTGGGGATCTTCAGAGACAGTCGAGCCCTTATCGTCGGCAAGCCAACTCCCACAGGATTCATGCCTGGCACAGAACCTGTGGGAGCTGGCTTGCCAGCGATGAGGCCGGTTGCCTCAATACAAATTGCGGGATCTGCACATTACGGATGACGGTTGCGCACTAAACCCGCAAAATGCAACGATTCCGGCAATTATCGACGACGGTTCCACGAGAACCGTCGCTAAAGCCATCGTTCCAATCAGACTGGGCCTGCTGACTCTATGCGAATGCGCCTTATGTTACTGGGCGGCGGAAATGCCCTTGGGCAGGCGCTGATTCGCCTTGGTGCGGAGGAAGACATCGGTTTCCTCGCCCCCCGCCCGCCCGAAAACGGCTGGGATGCCGCGAGCCTGACGCAACTGCTGGACGACACCCGTCCCGATGCGTTGATCAACCTCGCCTACTATTTCGACTGGTTCCAGGCCGAGACCGTCAGCGAAACCCGCATGGCCGGACAGGAACGGGCGATCGAACGTCTGGCCGAACTGTGCCAGCACCACAACATCGTCCTCGTGCAGCCGTCGAGTTATCGGGTGTTCGACGGTTCGCGCGCTACCGCCTACAGCGAAAAAGACGAGCCGGTGCCGCTGGGCCTGCGCGGCCAGGCCTTGTGGCGTATCGAACAGAGCGTACGCGCCACGTGCCCGCAACATGTGCTGCTGCGTTTCGGCTGGCTGCTCGATGACAGCCCGGACGGCACCCTTGGGCGTTTTCTCGCCCGCGCCGAGCAACCGGAAGAATTGCTGCTGGCCGATGACCGTCGCGGCAACCCGACGCCGGTCGACGACGCTGCACGGGTGATCATTTCGGTGCTCAAGCAACTCGATTGCGCGGCACCGCTGTGGGGCACGTATCACTACGCCGGCCACGAAGCGACCACGCCGCTGGCGCTGGGCCAGGCGATTCTCACCGAAGCACGCAGCCTGCACGCGCTGGCCATCGAAGCGCCGACCGCTCAGGCCCACGCCGCACGGCCCGACGCTGCCGAAGAGCCGCAACACGCGGTGCTGGCCTGCAAGAAAATTCTGCACACTTTCGGGATCAAGCCGCGCGCCTGGCGTGCTGCACTCCCGGGCTTACTGGACAGGTTCTACCGTCATGGCTGAAGGTATCGTTTTAATCACCGGCGGAGCCGGTTTCATCGGCTCGCACCTGACCGACGCGTTGCTCGCCAAGGGTCACTCGGTGCGGGTGCTCGACGACCTGTCGACCGGAAAACGCAGCAACCTGCCGCTGGATAATCCCAAAGTCGAGTTGATCGTCGGCGATGTCGCCGATGCAGCACTGGTGGCGCAAGCCATGCACGGCTGCAGCGCGGTCGCCCATCTGGCGGCGGTGGCGTCGGTGCAAGCGTCGGTGGACGATCCGGTGAAGACTCACCAGAGCAATTTCATCGGTACGCTGAATGTCTGCGAAGCGATGCGTCTGGCCGGGGTCAAACGGGTGTTGTACGCCTCCAGTGCTGCGGTCTATGGCAACAACGGCGAGGGCGAGTCGATCAACGAAGACACGCCGAAAGCCCCGCTGACACCGTACGCCTCGGACAAACTCGCCGGTGAGCAGTATTTCGATTTCTATCGCCGCCAGCATGGCCTGGAACCGGTGATCTTCCGCTTCTTCAATATCTTCGGCCCACGTCAGGATCCGTCCTCGCCGTACTCCGGGGTCATCAGCATTTTCAGCGAGCGCGCGCAGCAAGGCCTGCCGATCACCGTGTTCGGCGATGGCGAGCAGACGCGCGATTTTCTGTATGTCGAGGATCTTGTCAGTCTGCTGGTGCAGGGGATTGAAAAGCCTCAGGTGGAAATAGGCGCGTTGAACGTTGGCTGGAACCAGTCGATGAGCCTCAAGCAGATGCTCGAAGCATTGAAAGTGGTGGTCGGTGAGCTGCCAACGATCAGTTATGGCCCGGCGCGGGCGGGTGATATCCGGCATTCGCGGGCGGATAACCGGCGACTGCTGGAGCGGTTTGAGATGCCGCGGCAGACGCCGATGAGTGTGGGGTTGGCGCGGTTGTTGGGGCGTGGCTAATAGCACCCTCATCGGAACGCCGCCCGCCTAACCCTCTCCCAAAGGGAGAGGGGACTGATTGAGGTGTTTGTGGGAAATACGCCGACCTGAAATACCAAGTCGAACTCAGGTTTTGAAGGACTCCAAATCGGCTCCCTCTCCCTCGGGAGAGGGCTGGGGTGAGGGGGTAGACTCAAACTCACCACGCATTCCAGGCAGACATGAAAAAGGCGCCCTTCAACAGGCGCCTTTTTCACGGCCGGAATAAACAATCCATCCCAGTGGCAAGGGGACATTGTCCCCCGATCAACGGCGTACCGTCGTCGTCAGTTCCAGGCCTGCCTGCCACGAAGCCTCATTCACCACCACGTGAACGTTCGGTCAATCGACTCAGAACTTATAGCCCAAACCGACCATGTAGATGAACGGATCGACATCGACGTTGACCCGAGCGCGAGTGCCCGGCGCGACGGCGTTGTTTTCGACGGTGGCGCGGGTGTCGATGTCGATGTAGCGCACCTGGGCGTTGAGCATGATGTTGTCGGTCAGCATGTAGTCGGCACCGACCTGCCAGGCCAGGCCCCAGGAGTTTTTCGCCTTGAAGTTGCTGAACCCGTTGGCGCTGGCTTCACTGCCGACGTGCTCGTCATAGATCCAGGTGTAGTTGATGCCGCCGCCGACGTAGGGCTGGAACGCCGATTTCGAATCCAGCGGGTAGTACACGACGCTGAGGGTCGGTGGCAGGTGTTTCAGGGTGCCGAGTTTGCCATTGGCAGCCGGCAGGGCGGTGCCCTTGAGCTTGACGTCGTGCTCGAACGGCGTGGCCGCGAGCAGTTCGAGGCCGACATGGTCGGTGAGCATGTAAGCGAAGTTCAGACCCAGTTGGGTGTCGCTGCTCATGGTCGCCTTGCCGCCCAGATTCGCGCCGCTCAACGGACCCTGATCGACCTTGACGCTGGAGCTGTCGGCCTTCGGGTTGACGGTGATCGCACCGGCGCGGATCAGAATATCGCCGGCCTCGTGGGCGTGGGCGAGCGGGGCTGCGAGCGCAAGGGCAAACAGCGAGGCGCTGAGCAAGGACTTGTTCATGGGGGCTCCGAAAGGACATAAGAAAAATCTGATGCCCTATGGTACGAAACCCGCTGATCCGGTCTTTTGACTCAGCTCAATGAAACAGTGAAGGGGTGAAGTTTTGTGGGGACTTCCAGGGCCCAATCGCTGGCAAGCCAGCTCCCACAGTGATCGAGTCGTTCACAAATTTTGTGATCACCAACGAAACCTTTGGGAGCTGGCTTGCCAGCGATGAGGCCCTTGCAAACAGCACAAAACCACCGGGATTTACTCCGGCAGCTCATACGCATAAATCTTCTGCGCCTCCATCTGATACCCGGCATCCGCCAGTTCGCTGCTCGACGCCTTGACCTGCAACGGCCCCTCGACCCAGTACGGCTGATACAACTCGTCGAGCTTCACGCCGAGTTCGCTTTTCACATGCACGATCTGGTTCGACGGCGGGGGCGGCACGTGGATGCAGGCGCCGAAATACGGCACCAGCAGGAAATCCGTGGTGCGGCCTTCTTCGCTGACTTCCAGCGGCACGATGTAGCCTGGCAAACGAATGTTCTGGCCGTCGAGGCTCTGTACCACCGGCGCATTCGGCAGGTCCTGCTTGGCCGCCGGGGCGGATTCGGCCGACAGCGCATCGCCCATCTTCGACAGGTCATGCAGCGGGGTCATGTTCGGTACTTCCGGTGCGGCGTCCGGCGGAATCATTTCCGACCATGTCAGGTCCTTCGGCGCTGCTGCCCAAACGGGCAGGGCAATTATCAACAGCAGCGCGAGCACGGCGCGGGGCATGGTGGACTTCCTCATAAACGGATCGACAGGCCATCGGCCAAAGATTGGCGGTAAGCACGCCAGGCCGGCACGCTGCCCATCAGCAGCGCGGCCGCCAGAATGCCACCGAGCAGCGTCCATTCATACTCGCTCGGCCACGCCAGCGGCAGATACAAACCGTAATTGGCCTGCACGTAACCCTGCGCGGCGGCGATGCCAATGTACAGCAGCGCCAGTCCGGCGATCACCCCGGTCAATGCCAGGGCAAACGCCTCGAGCACCAGCAGGCTCGCGATGTGCCATGGCCGCGCCCCCACCGAACGCAGAATCGCCATCTCGCGGCGACGCTCGTTGAGGCTGGTGAGAATCGCCGTGAGCATGCCGATCAACCCGGTCAGCACGACAAACAGCGAGACCACGAACAAGGCTTTTTCCGCCGTGCTCATCAGACTCCACAATTCCTGCAGTGCCACGCCCGGCAGAATTGCCAGCATCGGCTCACCGCGGAATTCGTTGATCTCGCGCTGCAGTGCGAAGGTGGAAATCTTGCTGTTCAGGCCAAGCATGAACGCGGTGATCGCTTGCGGCGTCAGGTCCATGTTGCGCGCCTGATCCGCGGTGATCCGGCCGTTGCCGCGCGCCGGCACACCGTTGTGCCAGTCGATGTGGATCGCTTCCATGCCGCCGAGGCTGATGTGCAACGTGCGATCGACCGGGGTCCCGGTGCGCTGCAGGATGCCGACCACGGTGAACGGTTTGTCGTCGTGCTTGACCAGACTGATCGCCGCCACGCCGTGGGCCAGCACCAGTTTGTCGCCGAGCTTGTAGTGCAACGCTTCGGCGACTTCGGCACCGAGCACCACTTCGAACGGATCTGTCGCAAACGCGCGTCCGTCGGCCAGCGTCAAGTGCTGCTGACGGCCGTACTGGTAATGCTCGAAATAGGCTTCGGTGGTGCCCATTACGCGGTAGCCACGATGGGAGTCGCCGAGAGACATCGGGATCGCCCACTTCACTTTCGGGTTGTTGGCGAAGTGCTCGAAGCTGTCCCAGCGAATATTGTTGGTGGCATTGCCGATGCGGAACACCGAGTACAGCAACAGATTCACCGAGCCGGAGCGCGCGCCGACGATCAGGTCGGTACCGCTGATGGTGCTGGCGAAACTGGCTTTGGCTTCGGTGCGCACGCGCTCGACCGCCAGCAGCAAGCACACTGATAAAGCGATGGCGAACGCAGTGAGCAAAGCGGTGAAACGGCGGTTGGCCAAGCTGGCCATGGCCAGACGAAACAGATACATCTCAGACCTCGGCAGACGTGGCGGCGCGATTGAGCTCGGCCAGGGACAGGTGACGATCGAACAGCGGCGCCAGGCTCTGGTCGTGGCTGACGAACAGCAAGCTGGAACCGGCTTCGCGGCATTCGGCGAACAGCAGACGAATGAAATTCTCCCGGGCGTCGTAATCCAGCGCCGAAGTCGGCTCGTCGGCGATCACCAGTTCCGGCTGGCCGATCAGTGCACGCGCAGCGGCGACCCGTTGTTGCTGGCCGATCGACAACGAATCGGCACGGCGGCTGAGAAGGCTTTCGTCCTTCAAGCCCAAATGCGCGAGCAGGGTCGCGGCGGCCTGATCGACGCTGCCATGGCGCTGTTTCGCTCGCTGGGCACGCAGTTTCGAAAAATGGCAGGGCAGTTCGACGTTCTCGCGCACCGAAAGAAACGGCAGCAGGTTGAACTGCTGGAAAATGTAGCCGGTGTGATCGACACGAAAGGTGTCGCGGGCACCGGCGGAGAGCTCGGTCAGCTCCTGGCCGAGCAGGCGAATGCTGCCACGGCCCGGCTTCTGCACGCCGCCGAGTAAGCCGAGCAGGGTGGTCTTGCCGCTGCCGCTCGGGCCTTTGAGAAACAGGGTCTCGCCGGCTTCCAGGCGAAACGCCGGAATGTCCAGCAACGGTGGGTGACCGGGCCAGTTGAAGCCCAGGTCGGACAGTTCGATGAGTGCTTGGGTCATGTGCAACCGGTCAGGTAATTGAGTGACGCTTTTGTAGGCGTGAGCCTGCTCGCGATAGCGTCGTGTCAGTTGAGATCAAGTTGTCTGACATACCGCTATCGCGAGCAGGCTCACTCGTACAGGGGATCTTCATACAGTTCAGAACTTCAGCGACGCCGCCTTGGCCGTCACTTCCGTACCTTGCTGGCCGCTGGCGCTGATCAGTTGTACCTGAATCTTCTGTGTGGCCGGGAAGGTCTTGAACAGATTCGTCAGATCCAGCGTCTTCAGCGCACCAGGCGTAGTGCAAGTGAACTGATAGTGCGCATGGATTTCGCTGTGCTCATGGTGATGCTCGTGGCCATCCTTGTCCGCTTCGTCTTCGTCATGATCGTCTGCATCCGGCTTGTCGCCGAACAGCGGACTTTCCAGTTCCTGACTTGCCACCTTGCAACCGGCCGCCGCAGGCAGACTGAACAGCGCCAACGGTTTTTCCAGCTGCGCACGAGCGACAGCGACCTTGGCCTTGTCAGCGTCCGAAGTGGCCGCATGCTCGAAACCCACCAGATTCATCGCCGGGCTTTCCAGTTCCAACTCCAGGGTCTGGCCATCGAGCGCCGCATTCAATCGACCCACGCCATGCTCATGGGCGCCGAGGCTGCCGTGCTCATGATCATGATCGTGGTCATGCTCGTCAGCGGCGTAGGCAACGGCCAGCGGCAACAGGGCAAACGGCAAAGCGAGCAACAAACGACGCATGGCGAACTCCGGGACGTAAAGTGAAAAGTTTGTTATGTAATCTTATAACGAAAGTGCGCAGAGTTTGCCCGTGTGCTTGGCGTTACACAAGTCCCGTGGGAGCATGCAGGTCGGAAAAAGGCAGGAGCGAATTCAATGTTGCGGATACGCGGAACCGTCGGCGCGCTGCCGGTGGATTTGACGGTGGAGCTGGATGACAGTGACTGGGCCAGGCTTGGTTCGGCGCTCAGTGCTCAGGCGCCGCTGGCTCAGTCTGAGGCGGCTGCAGCGGTGCCGGCGGCGAAACCGCAGGGGCAGGACGATGCGTTGTGGCAAGTGGCGAAGGATCTGTTGCGCCAGGCCGGTCAGCTCAGCGGGCCGGACCTGCTTGATCAGTTGGAAGGGCTGACCGGCAGTGCGGCGGCGGGCAAGCGTTTGCTGGTGCGCTTGCGCCACAGTTCGCAGGTGAAAGTGCAGAGCGGCGCCGACACGCCGCTCTATAGCTGGGTCGAGTGAGCGCTTAGTACAGCGCAGCGAAGACCTTGCGGCGATAAGCGGTCACCAGCGGATGATCGTTGCCGAGCAGCTCGAACACTTGCAGCAGGGTCTTGTGCGGCAGGCCTTCGCCGTAGCTGCGATTGCGGATGAACAGTTTGAGCAAGGCTTCCAGCGCCGCTTCGTACTGTTGACGCGCCAGTTGCTGGATCGCCAGTTGATACACCGCTTCATCGTCCTGCGGGTTTTGCGCCAGACGGCTTTTCAGCTCGGCGGCGTCAGGCAGGTCGCGGGCCAGCCCGAGGAACTGGATCTGCGCCTTGGCGCCAGCCAGTGCGGCTTTGTGCTCGTCACTCTTGACCGCGTCGAGCACGGTCTGCGCTTCGCTCAGCTCACCGCGTTCGGTCAGGCAGCGCGCATACAGAATCAGTGCCTTGGCGTTGCTGTTGTCCTCCTGGAGCATGGCTACCAGCGCTGATTCGGCGTCGGCGTAGCGCCCGTCATCGAACAGCGCCTGAGCCTGTTCGAACGGGTCGGCAGCGGCCGGTGGCGGCATTTGCACGTGAGGTTCTAGCAGTGCGCGCACCGCGGATTCCGGTTGCGCACCGGCAAAACCGTCGACCGGTTGACCGTCCTTGAACAGCACCACGGTCGGCAGGCTGCGAATGCCGAAGCGGGCGACGATGTCCTGCTCGACGTCGCAATTGACCTTTGCCAGCAGCAACTCGCCCTGATAGCTCTCAGCGATGCCTTGCAGCATCGGCATCAGCGCCTTGCACGGCGCGCACCATTCGGCCCAGAAATCCACCAGCACCGGTTTGTTGAAAGAAGCCTCGATCACCGACTGGTCGAAATCGGCCGTCGTGGCGTCGAAGATGTACGGCGTTTGCTCACTCATGGGGGATCTCGTCAAAGCGTGGATGGGGCAACTATAAGGCTTGGTGGGGGGTGGCCGGTAGCGGGGCAGATTTGAGAGGTGTACCGCTAAGCAAGACGCCATCGCTGGCAAGCCAGCTCCCACAGGGTTCTGTGTCGTATACGAAATGTTGGTTCGACTCGGTCACTGTGGGAGCGGGCTTGCCCGCGATGCTTTTAGCTAGCGCCGCGCATGGTAGAGGCTGACATGTCTGAATTCTTCGGGCTCGGCCAGATCGGGGAGGGTCATCGCCTCGAGCATCTCGATCCGTTGATACAACGGATGGCGAAAATCCCGGACCCGTGAATCCGCCACCAGCGCCTCGCGGCCACGGCTGAGAAAGGCATCGAGCAGCGGCAGATTCGCCCGGTCATACAGCACGTCCGCGACCAGAATCAGATCGAAGCGATCGGCCTCGGCGAAGAAGTCGGTCGAGTAACTCATCTCGACATCATTCAACATGGCATTCGCCCGACACGCCGCAATCGCCAGTGGATCGAGATCGCAGGCCACCACTTCCAGCGCGCCGGCTTTCACCGCCGCGATCCCGGCAATTCCGGAACCGGCGCCGAAATCCAGCACGCGCTTGCCGCGCACCCACTCGGGAAACCCCGCCAGATAGCGCGCCACCGCCAGCCCGCTGGCCCAGCAGAAACTCCAGTAGGGCGGCTCGTGCAGGATGCGCTGGGTCTCTTCCTGGCTGAATTCGCGAGCCATGTTGTCGCCGTCGATCAGCCATAACTGCAAATCGGTGTCCGGCAACGCGCAGGCTTTCAGGCGGGCGTCGCCGAGCAGTTCACCCAAGGCCTGTTGCAGGTCGAGCGGTGCATTCATGGGGCTTTGACAAATTGCAGCTGGCCCAGCGCCTGGGTGGTCGGCTGAGAAATGGTCTGCGACGGCAGGTGCAGGATCAGCTGGCCGGACTGGCTGGCGCGACCACGCAGCTCAACCCGCGCACCGGCCGGAAACGCTTCGGGATTGAAGCGCAGGCGAAACGGCAGCAGCTGATTGGTGCCGATCAGACTGGAGCTGGCAAGCAATTGTTGCGGGCGATCCTTTTCATCGATCACCAGCAGCGCCAGCTCGACTTCGGCCCCCGCGGGTACGCCTTGCAGCGTGCCGCTCAGCTCCCGTTGATAGGCCGGCAGCGGGCCGAGCTCGGCGGCCTCTTTGGCTTTTTTCTGTGCTTGTTGCGGCGCAGGGCCAGGCGTCGGCGGCTGGGGCTTGGGCGCGTCGCTGCCACAGGCCACCAGCAGGCTGAAAAGACTGAGCAATACGAGCGGACGTAACGGCATTGGAGGCTCCGGCAGAATGAATTCCATGGATCAAACGATCATGCCGTTCTGTATACCGCAAAGGCTATGGCTTGTCTTGCCACCGGGATGCGCTACCATGGCCCTCCCTTTTTTTGTTGCCAGCCACCATGCACTGTCCCTTCTGCGGTGCCAACGACACCAAGGTCATCGACTCGCGTCTGGTCGCCGAGGGCGAACAGGTGCGCCGCCGGCGTGAATGCCTGGCCTGCGGCGAACGTTTCACGACGTTCGAGACGGCCGAACTGGTGTTGCCGCGCCTGATCAAAACCGACGGTAGCCGTCAGCCGTTCGACGAAGAAAAACTCCGTGCCGGCATGCAGCGCGCGCTGGAGAAGCGTCCGGTGAGCGTCGAGCGCCTCGAATCCTCTCTGGTCCACATCAAGCACAAGTTGCGCGCCACCGGCGAGCGCGAGGTCAAATCCCTCGTTGTCGGTGAACTGGTGATGGCCGAACTGCAAAAGCTCGATGAAGTCGCCTACATCCGTTTCGCCTCGGTGTACAAACGCTTCCAGGACCTCAACGAGTTCCGCGAAGAGATCGACCGCCT
The DNA here is from genome assembly GCF_900104975.1 of Pseudomonas sp. Z003-0.4C(8344-21). Taxonomy (NCBI): domain Bacteria; kingdom Pseudomonadati; phylum Pseudomonadota; class Gammaproteobacteria; order Pseudomonadales; family Pseudomonadaceae; genus Pseudomonas; species Pseudomonas sp. Z003-0.4C(8344-21). The sequence continues at coordinate 1,032,057 of NZ_LT629756.1, forward strand.
CGCCCGCGAACCGGTGCAAGAATGACTGCCGCCGAGCAGGCCATCCTCGACGCGCATTTCATGGCGCGCGCGCTGGAACTGGCGCGCAAGGGTCACTACACCACCCATCCCAATCCGCGGGTAGGCTGTGTGGTGGTGCGCGACGGGCAGATTGTCGGCGAAGGCTGGCATGAACGCGCCGGCGAACCTCACGCTGAAGTTCACGCGTTGCGCGCTGCCGGTGAGCAGGCCCGCGGCGCCACCGCGTATGTCACCCTCGAACCCTGCAGCCACCACGGCCGCACGCCGCCGTGTGCCGATGCGTTGGTGAATGCTGGCGTAGCGCGGGTTGTAGCAGCGATGCGCGACCCTAATCCGCAAGTCGCCGGACGCGGTTTGCAGCGCCTGGCCGATGCCGGCATCGCCACCGAAAGCGGCGTGCTGGAGGCCGAAGCGCGCGCGCTCAATCAAGGCTTTCTGAAACGCATGGAACACGGCTTGCCGTTCGTGCGGGTCAAACTGGCGATGAGCCTCGATGGCCGCACCGCAATGGAATGCGGCGAGAGCCAGTGGATCACTGGCCCGGCTGCGCGTTCAGCAGTCCAGCGCTTGCGCGCCGAGGCGGCGGTGGTGCTGACCGGCGCCGATACCGTGCTGGCCGACGGTGCAAGATTGACCGTGCGTGCTGACGAGTTGGGGCTGGACGCCGAGCAAACCGCGCAAGTCATGAGCCGGCCGCCGTTGCGCGTGCTGATCGACGGCCGCCTGCGGGTGCCGCTGGATGCGCCGTTCTTCAAGGCCGGCCCGGCGCTGGTCGCCACCTGCGTGGCGGTCGAAGAACAGTACGCCAACGGCCCGGAATGCTTGATTGTGCCGGGTGACGATGGTCAGGTCGACCTGCATCAGCTGCTGCTGGAACTGGCCCATCGCGGCGTCAACGACGTGCTGGTCGAGGCCGGCCCGCGTCTGGCCGGGGCTTTCGCGCAGCTCGGTCTGGTCGACGAATTCGTGATTTTCATCGCCGGCAAGTTTCTCGGCTCCACGGCGCGTCCGCTGCTCGACTGGCCGCTGGCCTCTATGAAGGATGCGCCGGAGCTGAAAATCACTGAAATCCGCGCGGTCGGCGATGACTGGCGAGTCACTGCCCGCCCTGTCCCTGCGGCGCGCGTATAATTCCCGGCCATCGCCTTAGCGCTGGCCCCGTTCTCAAGGAGAACCCCATGTTTACCGGCATCATCGAATCCATCGGCAGCATCCGTGCACTGACCCCCAAGGGCGGCGATGTGCGTGTGCATGTCGACACCGGCAAGCTCGACCTGAGCGACGTCAAACTCGGCGACAGCATCGCCGTCAACGGCGTCTGCCTGACCGCGGTTGAGCTGCCAGGCAACGGTTTTGCCGCCGACGTCAGCCGCGAAACCCTCGACTGCACCGCCATGAACGACCTGAAAAGCGGCAGCCCGGTCAATCTGGAAAAAGCCCTGACCCCGACCACCCGTCTCGGCGGACATCTGGTCAGCGGCCACGTCGACGGTGTCGGCGAAGTGGTGTCGCGCAGCGACAACGCCCGTGCCGTGGAATTTTGCATCCGCGCGCCGAAGGAGCTGGCCAAGTACATCGCCTACAAAGGCTCGATTACCGTCGACGGCACCAGCCTGACTGTGAATGCCGTCGATGGCGCCGAATTCATGCTGACGATCATCCCGCACACCCTGAGCGAAACCATCATGGCGTCGTACCAGCCAGGTCGCCGGGTGAACCTTGAGGTCGACCTGCTGGCGCGTTATCTGGAGCGCCTGCTGCTGGGTGACAAGGCCGCCGAGAAGACGGCCGGCAGCACGATTACTGAAAGCTTTCTGGCCCAAAACGGCTACCTCAAATAATTCAAAAGAAGGGGGTGCCTTGTGGCGCTCAATAGCATCGAAGAACTGGTTGAAGACATCCGCCAAGGCAAGATGGTCATCCTCATGGATGACGAAGACCGCGAGAACGAAGGCGACCTGATCATGGCCGCCGAGTGCTGCCAGGCTGAACACATCAACTTCATGGCCAAGCACGCCCGTGGCCTGATCTGCATGCCGATGAGCCGTGAGCGCTGCGAGCTGTTGAAGCTGCCGTTGATGGCGCCGCGCAACGGTTCCGGCTTCGGCACCAAGTTCACCGTCTCGATCGAAGCCGCCGAAGGCGTGACCACCGGCATCTCCGCTGCTGACCGTGCGCGCACCGTGCAGGCCGCTGCTGCCAAGGACGCCAAGGCTGAAGACATCGTCAGCCCGGGCCATATTTTCCCGCTGATGGCCCAGGCCGGCGGCACCCTCGCGCGCGCCGGCCACACCGAAGCGGCTTGCGATCTGGCGCGCATGGCCGGTTACGAGCCAAGCGGGGTGATCTGCGAAGTGATGAACGACGACGGCACCATGTCCCGTCGCGCCGAACTCGAAGCCTTCGCTGCCGAACACAACATCAAGATCGGCACCATTGCCGACCTGATTCACTACCGGATGATCCACGAACGTACCGTTCAGCGGATTGCCGAGCAGCCGCTGGACAGCGAACTGGGCCAATTCAACCTGGTGACCTATCGTGATTCGGTGGAAGGTGACGTGCACATGGCGCTGACCCTGGGCACCGTTTGTGCCGAAGAGCCGACGCTGGTGCGCGTGCACAACATGGACCCGCTGCGTGATCTGTTGATGGTCAAGCAACCGGGCCGCTGGAGCCTGCGCGCCGCCATGGCTGCGGTCGCCGAGGCAGGCAGCGGTGTGGTGCTGTTGCTCGGTCACCCGCTCGACGGTGACGTACTGCTGGCGCATATTCGCGAGACCGGCGATCAGCCGGCGCCGAAAAAACCGACCACCTATAGCATCGTCGGTGCCGGTTCGCAGATCCTGCGCGACCTCGGCGTGCGCAAAATGCGCTTGATGAGCGCACCGATGAAGTTCAATGCGATATCCGGTTTCGATCTGGAAGTTGTAGAATACGTGCCCTCCGAATAATGACCGGCTGTTTCCGGACTCCAATTCGCGGCAAATAATCACTGAGGGGCGCGTAGCAGACGCGTCCCGGCTCTTTAAGAGAACTGACGAATGACCCTGAAGACCATCGAAGGTACCTTCATCGCCCCCAAAGGCCGCTACGCTCTGGTAGTGGGCCGCTTCAACAGCTTCGTGGTTGAAAGCCTGGTCAGCGGTGCCGTTGATGCCCTGGTTCGCCACGGCGTGAGCGAAAGCGACATCACCATCATCCGCGCACCGGGCGCCTTCGAAATCCCGTTGGTTGCGCAGAAAGTCGCGCAGAAAGGCGAGTTCGCCGCAATCATCGCCCTCGGCGCGGTCATTCGTGGCGGCACCCCGCACTTCGAATACGTGGCGGGCGAATGCACCAAGGGTCTGGCTCAGGTGTCCATGGAGTTCGGCGTGCCGGTCGCTTTCGGCGTGCTGACCGTCGATTCCATCGAGCAAGCCATCGAACGTTCCGGCACCAAGGCCGGTAACAAAGGTGCCGAAGCTGCCCTGTCCGCTCTGGAAATGGTCAGCCTGCTGGCGCAGTTGGAGGCCAAGTGATTAGCGACGAAAGCGATCGTTTCAACCCGCGCGATCCGAAACCTGCGGATGCCGGCAAGCCCTCGAAAAGCGTCAAGCGTCGCGAAGCCCGTCAGCTCGCGACTCAGGCGCTGTACCAGTGGCACATGGCCAAGCAATCGCTGAACGAGATCGAAGCGCAGTTTCGCGTTGATAACGATTTCACCGATGTCGACGGCGCTTACTTCCGCGAGATCCTGCACGGGGTTCCGCAGTTCAAGACCGAAATCGACACCGCCCTGACGCCTTGCCTGGATCTGGCGATCGAAGAGCTGGACCCGGTTGAACTGGCGGTTCTGCGCCTGTCCACCTGGGAACTGCTCAAGCGCGTCGACGTGCCGTACCGCGTGGTGATCAACGAAGGCATCGAACTGGCGAAAGTCTTCGGTTCGACCGACGGCCACAAGTTCGTCAACGGTGTGCTCGACAAGCTGGCCCCGCGCCTGCGTGAAGCTGAAGTGAAGGCGTTCAAGCGCTGATCGGCGCTTGAGCACTTTGTCTCCGCCATGGGCGAGTTTGAGCTGATCCGCAATTTCTTCGCCGCCGCGCCTTGTGCGCAGGGCGGCGAAGGCGTTGCTCTCGGGATTGGCGATGACTGTGCCTTGCTGGCGGTTCCCGCCGGGGAACAGTTGGCCATTTCTACCGATACGCTGGTGGCCGGTGTGCATTTCGCCGACCCGTGCGATCCGTTTCTGCTCGGTCAGCGCTCGCTGGCCGTTGCGGTCAGTGACCTGGCCGCCATGGGCGCCGCGCCCGTAGCCTTTACTCTTGCCCTGACTGTGCCGACGGTGACCGCCGATTGGCTGCAAGCCTATGCCCGCGGTTTGAACCGCATGGCGCAGAGTTGCGGCGTGGCGCTGGTTGGCGGCGATACCACGCGCGGGCCGTTGAGCCTGACGGTCACCGTGTTTGGCCGCGTACCCGCTGGCCAGGCGTTGACCCGCAGCGGCGCGCGACCGGGCGACCTGCTTTGTGTCGGCGGTGAATTGGGCAATGCTGCCGGGGCTTTGCCGCTGGTGCTGGGGCAACGCGACGCCGCGGCCGAAATCGCCCAGCCACTGCTCGATCATTACTGGTCGCCACAGCCGCAACTGGCCCTCGGTCAGGCCTTGCGGGGCAAAGCCACAGCGGCGCTGGACATCTCCGACGGCCTGCTCGCCGACTGCGGTCATATCGCACTGGCATCGAAGGTGCGACTTGAAATTGAACGCGAGCGTGTACCGTTGTCGGATGCCTTAGTGGCGTTTCTCGGTCAGCGCGGTGCCGAACGTGCAGCGCTCAGCGGTGGCGATGATTACGTGCTGGCCTTCACGCTGCCGTCCGTCGAACTGCCGGCACTGCTGGCGGCCGGCTGGCCAATCCACGTGATCGGCCGCGTCTGCGACGGTCAGGGTGTGGCGCTGCTGGATCGTGACGGTCGCGACATCACCCCGCATACCCGCGGTTATCAACATTTTCAGGAGACACCGTGACAGATCACCCGAAACAGGTTCCGGCTGAATTCGTGCCGCCGTCGGTCTGGCGCAATCCCTGGCATTTCCTCGCGTTCGGCTTCGGTTCCGGCACGCTGCCCAAAGCCCCGGGCACCTGGGGCTCGCTGGTGGCGCTGCCGTTCATTCCGCTGTGGCAAATGCTGCCCGATTGGGGCTACTGGCTGATGCTGGGCATCACTATGCTGTTCGGCTTCTGGCTGTGCGGCAAAGTCGCCGACGATCTGCGCGTGCACGACCATGAGGGCATCGTCTGGGACGAAATGGTCGGCATGTGGATCACCCTGTGGCTGGTGCCGGAAGGCTGGTACTGGCTGCTCGCGGGTTTTCTGGTGTTTCGCTTCTTCGATATTCTCAAGCCGTGGCCGATTCGCTGGATCGACAAACACGTGCATGGCGGCGTCGGCATCATGCTCGACGACGTGCTCGCCGGGGTGTTTGCCTGGCTGGCGATGCAGGGGCTGGTGTGGCTGTTCGCCTGATCAGGGTCAGGGGTAAGTGAGGGGCAGGTAGATGTTGCGACGCGGGTTGGCGATGCTGGTTCTGGCTCTGTTGGGCGCGTTCGCTCATGCGCACGAAGCGCCGACGCCTGCGGTGATCCATCTGGCCAGCGAAGACTGGGAAGACTACACCGCCGGCGACGGTCATGGCCTCGCCTGGGACGTTCTGCGCAAAGTGTTCGAACCGGCTGGCGTGAAGCTGGACATTCGCACGGTGCCCTACACCCGGTCGATCGGCCTGGTGCAGTTGAAGGAAGTCGACGCGCTGGTTGGCTCTTACCGCAATGAAGCCCCGCAGGTGCTGTATCCGCAGTGGAATTTCGATTCCGACCACATTTACGCACTGGGGCTGGCCAGCAGTCCCGAACCCACCCAGGCAACGCTGGGCAAATACCGCTTGGCGTGGGTGCGTGGCTATCGCTACGAAAACTACCTGCCGAACATCAAGCGCTACAACCAGATCGAGCGGCGTAGCGGCATTCTGTCGATGCTCAAACAGGGACGGGCCGATTACTACATCGACGCGCGAACCGAGGTTGAAGCCGTGGTGCGCGATGCGCCGGACCCGGCGCAGTACCGTTATTCACATCTGGCCGAGTTGCCGTTGTTCCTCGGTTTCGCCGATACCCCGCAGGCCAGGGCGCTGATGGCCCTGTATGACCGGCGCATGGCGCAACTGGTCAAGAGTGGCGAGCTCAAGCCCGTCTTCGAGAAGTGGAAGCAGCCGTATCCGTTCACCTCGAACTGAAGCCCAACACAAACCCCTTGTAGGAGTGAGCCTGCTCGCGATAGCGATTGATCAGGCGACATCAATGTTGAATGTAAGTCCGCTATCGCGAGCAGGCTCACTCCTACAGGGAGGGCGATCAAGGCCATTGTCATCAAACTTTTTGATCGTTATCGCCGATAATTCAGCCTAAGCGTCCACAGGAACCTGCTGTTACAATGCCGGCCTGCGAATTTTCAGAATTTTTAGATCAGGAGCACACCGGTGCCTGTCGTCTTTGTTGCCGCTTGCAAGCTGCCAACGCCTTATGCGCAATTCACCATGCACGGGTTTCTCGATGAAACCACCGGCCGCGAGCACGTCGTGCTGAGCCTGGGTGAAATTGCCGACGGCGCTCCGGTGCTCGGCCGTTTGCACTCCGAATGCCTGACCGGCGATGCCTTGTTCAGCCAGCGCTGCGACTGCGGTTCGCAACTGGACGCCGCCCTGCAGGCGATCGCCCGCGAAGGCCGTGGCGTGCTGTTGTATCTGCGCCAGGAAGGTCGCGGCATCGGTCTGCTGAACAAGATCCGCGCCTACGAATTGCAGGACGGCGGCGCCGACACCGTTGAAGCCAACGAACGTCTGGGCTTTGCTGCCGACCAGCGCGACTACGCCATGTGCCTGCCGATGCTCGAACATTTGGGAGTCAAATCCCTGCGTCTGATGACCAACAATCCACGCAAGGTCAAAGCCTTGACCGAGATGGGCATTGTCGTCGCCGAGCGTGTGCCGCTGCACACCGGCCACAACCCGCACAACAAACTCTACCTGGCGACCAAGGCCAGCAAGCTCGACCACATGATGGGCAACGAGCATCAGGGCGAGGTCGACCGCGCGTGACGCGCGGACAGGTGCGGCGCCGATTGTCGGTAGCCTGGTGGCAATACCTGGCGCTGGCGCTGGTACCGCTGTTTGTCATCAATGCGTTGTTCGGCGCGGGCGAGGGGCTGCTGCCCGTCTTGGCGATGCCGTTGTTCATTGCCGGCGTTGCGTCGATGTTCGTCAGCCTGAAATTTTTCGGTCGCTACAAGCATGCGCTGATCGCCACGCAAAAAGCCCTCGATACGCCCGATGAACCGGCCGCGTGGATTGCGCTTGCGGCGCGCCGTCGCTCGGCGTTTCTGGTCGCCTCCCTGCCAGCGTGGATCGGTGCGCTGGCGGTGTTCGTCGGCCTCGAAGCGGTGCCGCTGATGTTGCTTGCGCTGTCCACGGCGGTGCTGTTTTACCTCTACCGTATTCCGCGTCAACTCGGCTGATGCGCCGGCTCTGGCTGGCGGTTCTGCTGCTGATCGGCGCTGGCCCGGTGTTGGCCGATCTGCGCGTGGTCAGCCTCGCCCCGTCGCTGTCCGAAATCGTCGTTGAACTCGATTCAGCCGACCTGCTGGTCGGCGTGCTCGATGCCGGGGAGAGGCCTGCCGAAATTGCGCATGTGGCCTCGGTTGGGCGTTACGGCCAGCTCGACATCGAGCGTTTGCTCAGCCTCAAACCTGATCTGCTACTGCTCTGGCCCGGCAGTGTCGGCGCGGCGCAGCGTGATCAGCTCAAGCGCCTGGGTATCGCGACTTTCGTGGCTGAACCGCATTCCCTCGAACAACTCATACACCAGATCGAAGCCATCGCCACGCGCCTGGGACGACCGGAGCGCGGACTGAAGCGCGCGGACTATTTGCGCCAACAACTCGCCAATCTGCGCCAGCGCTATCGCCGTGAGGTGCCGTTGCGGGTGTTCTATCAGGTCTGGGACAAGCCGCTGTACACCATTGGCGGCGGACAGATCATCAGCGATGCGCTTGAAGTGTGCGGGGCGCGCAATGTCTTCGCCGACCTGAGTTTGCCAGCGCCACAGGTGAGTATCGAGGCAGTGTTGCAGCGTGATCCCGAGTTGATACTGGCGGGGGATCAGCCGCAGCTGGAGGCGTGGAAGAGCTGGCCGCAGGTGGCGGCGGTGAAGCAGGGGAATCTGTTGTTGGTCATTGACAAAGGTCTTGAAAGACCGAGCGGGCAGATGATTGAGGCAACCGCGAAGCTTTGCCGGTTGATCGCGCCCGACCGTTGAAACCGCAGCGCCTGCATTCGCGAGCAGGCCCGCTCCCACATTTGATTGGGTTTTAACCCCGAGTTTGAGTGCAACAGAGATCCACTGGGGGAGCGAGCCTGCTCGCGAAGAGGCCCGCAAACCACCAAAAAAGGATCAGAGCTCCGGCGTCCAGCTCACCCCAAACATCCACACCCGACCCTCTTCGCGATACCCATACTGGCTGCCGTCATAACTGTAATTGGCCCGGCTGTAACCCTTGTCGAAAAGGTTGTCGACCTTCAAGTCCAACGTGATCTCGCGATTCAAAGCCCAACTGCTGCGCAAGCCGAACAGCGCATAGCCACCCAGTGATTGCTGGTTGTCGCGATCGTCATAACTGCTGCTCACCGCCTGCCAGCTCGCGCCCAGGCTCAAGCGGTTGAACTGCCGATCCAGATCCCAGCTCAGTGTCCGCCGCGCACGGCGTGCCAGGGTGTGCCCGCTGTCGCGGTCGCGCGGATCGATGATCGAAACGCCCAAATTGCTCTGCCAGCCGAACAGGTCCTGCTTGAGCGCCGCTTCAAAGCCATTGATCCGTGCCGAAGCGACGTTTTCCGGACGTGAATTGCTGCCGAAAATAATCGCGTCTTCCAGATCGGTGCGATAGATCGACGTCTCGAGGCGGCTGCTGTCGCTCAACTGGCTGCGCCATTGCAGCTCATAGCTTTTCGAGGTTTCCGGTTTGAGTTCAGGGTTGCTGAAATCCGGGTAATACAGATCATTGAAAGTCGGTGCGCGGAAGCCTTCGCTGTAGCTCAGTAACAGGTCGTTGTCCGGGTTAAGCGGCAGGCTGAACGTGCCGCTCCAGGTGTTCTGGCCGCCGAACTGCTGATTGTCGTCGTGGCGCAGGCCCAACTCGGTGGAAAAGCTGTCGCCTTGATAGCGATGCTGGATGAAGGCAGCGCGATTCCAGCGGCTGTCCTCGTCGAACGCGGTGCTGCTATTGATGCGGTCTTCGTACCAGTCGCCGCCGAGAATCAGGCTGTTGCGCGCATCGAGGGTCAGGTCGTTCTGCCAGTTCAGCGAATCACGGTAAGTGTTGAACACCGAGTGTTCGTCGCTGAGCTTGTCGAAGGTTTTTTCGCGGTTCTCCGTGTGGCCGAACTCGACGCGGGTTTTCCAGATTTCAGTGATCCGCGCGTCGATGTAACTGTTGAGGCTGCTGACGTTGAAATCGCTGTAGGGCTGTTGCTGCAGAGACTCGAACGTAACCGGGTCGAAGCGGCCGAACGGATTGTCGAATTCGCTTTTGCCACGGTTATCCAGCAGATTGGCGCCGACTTCGATGTCGTCAGTCAGCGCATGGCTGAGGCTCAGGCTGATGGATTGGTTGCGGTAGGCGTCGTGATCGCCGTCGCTCGGGTATGAGTCGCGAGTACGGTCGATGCCGGCGCTTTCATCGAGGCTGGCGCCAAGGTTGAAGCGGGTTTTGTCGTCGCCCCCGGACAAGCCGAGGCTGCGCTCCCAGCTCTGGTTGCTACCGAAGCCCATGTGCAGCCGTGGCTGCAAGCCTTGGCCGGTGCCGCGGCGGGTGAAGATCTGGATCACCCCGCCAATCGCATCGCTGCCATAAATCACCGAGCGTGAGCCGCGCAGCACTTCGACGCGCTCGATCTGCTCGATATTCAAATGCTGCAGGTTGCTGTCGCCGGACGTCGAATTGCCGATGCGTTGGCCATCGACCAGCACCAGACTCTGCGCCGACTGCGTGCCCCGGATGTAAACCCCCGGCAGGCTGCCGCGCCCACCGGTCTGTGCCACTTGCACGCCCGGCACGCGGCGCAGTAGGTCCGGTACGTCGCTCGGTTGCAGACGGTCGATGTCTTCCCGCGTAAATACGGTATTGGCGGCGCTGCTGTCGTTACGGGCTTCGACCTGACGGTTGGCGCTGATCAGTGTGTCCGGCAGCTTCAGGGCCTGGTCGCGTTCGAAGGTGTCGGCGAAGGTGTTGGCGGTCGGCAGCAGGAAGAAGGGCAGGGCGAGGCGCGAGAGGTTCATCGGTGGTCCGTGAGAAATTGCAGATGTACATAAACTTTATGCTTCCACAAAACACTGTGGGAGCGGGCTTGCCCGCGAAGAGGCCGGTACATTCAACATCGAGGTTGACTGTACCGACGCCTTCGCGGGCAAGCCCGCTCCCACAGGTATTGTGCGTTCAGCGAGTTAGCGGGCGAGCAATGCCAGGCGCTGACGAATCGACGCTTCGATCCCGGCTTCATCCAGGCCGCATTCGGCCAGCATCTGTGCAGGCTTCGCGTGCTCGACATAGATATCCGGCAAGCCCAGGTGCAGCATCGACTTGAGGATGTTCTCGCGCGCGAGGAATTCGCTGACCGCGCCACCGGCGCCGCCCATGATCGCGTTTTCTTCGATAGTCACCAGCAGCTCGTGGGTGGCCGCGATCTCGCGAACCAGGGATTCGTCCAGCGGTTTGACGAAGCGCATGTCGACCACCGTAGCATCAAGCTTCTCGGCGACTTTCAACGCTTCGGCCAGTTGCACGCCGAACACCAGCAGGACGACTTTGCTGCCCTGGCGGCGGACGATGCCTTTGCCGATTTCGATCGGTTCAAGGTCTTTCTCGATGGTCGCATTCGGGCCGCTGCCGCGCGGGTAACGCACTGCCGCCGGGCCGTTGAAAAGGTGACCGGTGGTGAGCATCTTGCGCAGTTCGTTTTCGTCGCTCGGCGTCATGATGAGCATGCCCGGGATGCAGCGCAGGTACGACAGGTCGAAGCTGCCGGCGTGGGTCGGGCCGTCTTCGCCCACCAGACCGGCGCGGTCGATGGCGAACAGCACGTCGAGGTTCTGTACCGCGACGTCATGCACCAGCTGGTCGTAACCGCGCTGCAGGAACGTCGAGTAAATCGCCACCACCGGTTTTGCGCCTTCGCAGGCCATGCCGGCGGCGAACGTCACCGCGTGTTGCTCGGCAATCGCCACGTCGAAGTAGCGCAGCGGGAAACGCTCGCTGAATGCCACCAGATCCGAGCCTTCCTTCATCGCCGGGGTAATCCCGACCAGACGCGGGTCGCTGGCGGCCATGTCGCACAGCCACTCGCCGAACACCGCCGAGTACTTCGGCCCGCTGGCGGCTTTCGGTGCAGCTGCCGGCGCGTCCAGTGGCTCGAGTTTGGTGATGGCGTGGTAACCGATCGGGTCGACTTCCGCCGGGGCGAAGCCTTTGCCTTTCTTGGTGACGATGTGCAGGAACTGCGGGCCTTTGAGGTCACGCATGTTGCGCAGCGTGGCGATCAGGGTCGGCAAGTCGTGGCCGTCGATCGGGCCAATGTAGTTCCAGCCCAGCTCTTCGAACAGCGTGCCGGGAACCAGCATGCCTTTGGCGTATTCTTCGGTGCGACGGGCGATTTCCCAGGCGCCCGGCAGGCGCGAGAGGACTTTCTTGCTGCCTTCGCGCATGCTCGCGTAGGTGCGGCTGGAAAGGATCTTCGCCAGATAATTCGACAGCCCGCCGACGTTGCGCGAGATCGACATGTCGTTGTCGTTGAGGATCACCAGCATGTTGGCGTTGACTTCCGGCGCGTGGTTCAGCGCCTCGAAGGCCATGCCGGCGGTCAACGCGCCATCGCCGATCACCGCGATGGCCTTGCGATCGCTGTCCTGCAGGCGGGCGGCAATCGCCATGCCCAGCGCTGCGCTGATCGAGGTGCTGGAGTGGCCGACGCCGAAGGTGTCGTACTCGCTCTCGGAGCGGCGCGGGAACGCGGCGATGCCGTCCTTCTGGCGCAGGCTGGCCATGCGCTCGCGACGGCCGGTGAGGATCTTGTGCGGATACGCCTGATGGCCGACGTCCCACAGCAAACGGTCGTCCGGCGTGTCGAAGACGTAATGCAGCGCGATGGTCAGCTCGATCACGCCCAGGCCGGCACCGAAATGCCCACCGGTCTGGCCGACCGTATAGAGCAGTTCCAGGCGCAACTCATCGGCCAGGGTTTCCAGCTCGGCTTCGCCTAACCGGCGCAGGCCGTCCGGCGTGTTCGCGCGGTCGAGCAGGGGCGTGGTCGGGCGCTTGCGGGGAATCTCATGAAACGTCGTGGGCATCAGGCGAATCGTTATAGGTATAGAAGATGCGGCAGTTTACCTGATGCATCGGCCCCTGCCCACGCGTTGGTCTTTTTTGGCCGATTCGCCGTCAGTTGCGCCGCTCGACGATATACCGGGCCAGCTCGCGCAACGGCTCGGCTGCCGCGTCAAACGGTCGCAGGGCGTGCAGCGCCTGATCACGCAGCTCCAGCGCATAGGCTTTGGCCGCGTCGAGGCCGAGCAGGGCGGGGTAGGTCGGCTTGTCGCGCGCGATGTCGGCGCCCTGGCGTTTGCCGAGGGTCGCGGTATCGCTTTCGACGTCGAGAATGTCGTCCTGGACCTGAAACGCCAGACCGATGGCCTGTGCGTAAGTCTGCAGGGATTTCAGTTCGTCCGCCTCGGCCCGGCCGCTGGCGAGGGCGCCGAGCCGGACGCTGACTTCGATCAGCGCGCCGGTCTTGTGCCGGTGCATCTGTTCGAGAGCTTTCTGATCGAGTTTCAAGCCCACCGAGCCGAGATCGATGGCCTGGCCGCCGACCATGCCCGCCGGGCCCGCAGCCTGCGCCAGCGCGGTGACCATTTGCAGGCGAATGTCGCTGCTGCAGTTGCTCAGGCGCGAGTCGAGCAGGGCGCTGAACGCCAGACTCTGTAAACCGTCACCGGCGAGAATCGCGCAAGCTTCATCGAATTTCTTGTGGGTGGTGGGTTGGCCGCGACGCAGATCGTCGTCGTCCATCGCCGGCAAATCATCATGCACCAGCGAATACGCGTGGATCAGCTCCACCGCGCAGGCCGCGCCGTTGGCTTGCTCGGCTTCGCCGCCGAGCGCTTCGCACGCGGCGTAAGCCAGCAACGGGCGCACGCGTTTGCCGCCGTTCATCACGCTGTAACGCATGGCTTCGTAGAGCCGCGCCAGCTCCGGCAGCGGCGAATTGAACAGGCTCTCCAGCGCCGCGTTGACCCGGCCCTGGCTGGTCGCCGAATACGCTGCAATCATTCTGGCTGTTCCGCGTCGAAGGGTTCCTCGGCGAGTTCGCCATCGCGCTCCAGCAGCACTTGCACCTTCTGCTCGGCCTGCGCCAGCGCCGCCTGGCAATCACGGGTCAGACCGATGCCCTGCTCGAAAGCGGTCAGCGAGTCTTCCAGCGACAATTCCCCGTTCTCCAGACGCTCGACCAGCGTTTGCAGGTCGGCGAGGGACTGTTCGAAATCCAGTGCAGCTTTTTTGCGGGCCATGGCGGCAATTTCCGGTAGACGTTAAACCGGCGCGACACTAGCAGATAGGGGGGTATGGGCAAATGAGCGGCGTCTACGCTCAAGGTTCCAGTGACGATGTAAAAGGGCTGAGGATTATTCGGCTCATTTTGTGAGCCGAATAATCGCGCTATTCGGCTCACGTCCCACAAACAGCTCACTTCCTACAGCAAAAGCACATGTATCCGATTGTTAAAAAACCGCCGAATCGCTAATCTTCGCGCCTTCGACGACCCGCATTCGCGGGTCCATCAGACGAAACGCAGTTCACCGCTGTGAAGCGCCGAGGATCGGGTGCAAGGTTTCGTTGGGGCATGGCAGGAGGCGTCACATGCGTTCATTTCTGTTGCTGCTGATCGGCCTGGCCTGTGCGCCGGGGCTGTGGGCGGCCGCGCCGAGCGCCGAGTTGTCGGAGCCGGTGGGTGGCTGGCGCTATCACGGCTTGCTCGATCGCACGGAAAACCCGCAGGTCGCCTACCCGACGCCGCCGATCGATCGCGGCATTCAACGCAATCGCACAATGATTCAGGGCCAGCTCAAGACCCTCGGCCATATGCGTGCGCCGCATAGCCTCGCGGTGAATGGCAATCCACTCAATCTGTACACCGACGACCAAGGCCGCTTCGCCCGGCCGTATGCGTTCGGCGCCGGTTCCAACAGTGTCGAGGTGATCAGTGCCGAAGGCCAGTCGCTCAAGCGCGTGCAATTTTATGAAGCCAATAATCTGCGCGCGCCGGCGCGGATTCGTCTTGTCCTGGGCTGGGACGATCCGAAAGCCGAACTCGATCTGCATATTGTCACCCCTGATGGTCAGCATGCGTTCTGGGCACGGCCGGCGCTGAGCAATGGCGGCGGTCTCGACCCGGATGGCGTCGACGGGCCGGGCCCGGAGATGTTCACCATGACGGCGCCGCTGCACGGCGCCTATCTGGTTTACGTCAACTATTGGGGCAACTACGGCAACGGCGGCTATAACTTCGAGGAGACCAGCAACCAGAACGAGGTGATCACCTCGCAAATCACGCTGGTGCTCAACGAAAACACCGTCGACGAAAAACGCGAAACCTTCATCGTGCCTCTGCGGGCAATCGGTGATCTGCTGCTGGTCAAGACTTTCAACTATTAAGCATCCCGCCACGGATGAACTCGGATGTTGTGCACATGAGCGATAACACTGCTACTCCGGCTGCCGCTACGCCAGCGGCCATACCTACGCGGCGCTGGCCGTTGCTGTTGCTCGGGCTGTGCCTGATCGCCGGTGTGGCGGGCGGTTTCGGCTGGCTGCTGCTCAAGCCCAAGGCGCCGCCGGCCGAGCTGGCCAGTGACAAGCTCGGCCTCAGTCGCCCGGACGCGTTGCTGGAAACCCGCTCCCTGAGCCAGTTGCCCAAAGATCTACTGACGGTGCCGTTCCTCAAGGCCACGCTGACTGAGGATTTCGTCTTCTATTACGAAACCCACGCCGATCGCCTCGGCCTGATCGGCAGCCTGCGGCGGATCGTCTACGAGCATGATCTGAAATTGCAGGACAGCCTGATCGAGCAGCTTTTCGATCAGCCGGCCGACGTGGCGCTGTGGCGTGGCGCCGATGGCCGCTTGAAGGATTTCCTGTTGGTGATGGATCGCGGCGGGCTGGCGAAACTGCTCGAACCATTGGCGAAAGTGGCGCTGGATGACAGCCAGCTCAGCGTCATCGGCAACTTCAAGGTTGGCGGCGACGAGGTACCGCTCTATCAGCTCAGCTACAACGCCAGCAAAGCGCTGCTATTCGCCTCGCGCGGCGACAAACTGGTGGTGTTGTCCAACCCGGCCAAATACTACGACCCGGAAAACGGCGCGTCTGAAGAATCCGGCCACGTTTCCTCGCAAGCGCTGGCGGCATTGCTCAACGGCGAAAAACTCTTTCCCGAAGCGTTCGGTCTGCCGGCGAAAAGCCCTGAAACCAAGCAGCGGCTGTCGGTCAATTCCAGCGTGCTTGCCATGGGCTATCAGCGCTTTATCCCGAACTTTGCCGGGCTGCGTTTCGACATGGACGACAAAGGCTGGCACAGCTACCTGGCCATGGACGAGCTGGAAAACCAGCCGGACTTCGATTTCAAACCGGTGTGGCAGGCGATGCCGCTGGGCGCCAGCGCCTGCGTAACTTTGCCCGTGGCAGCCGAACCGCAGAAACCGCTGCTGATCAAGCTCGGCGCCGACGATGCCGTGGCACAGACGTTGACCGAGCACGTCGCCGGTGCGGCGGGTCTGTGCTGGTACGCCGACTCACGCTTGTACACGCCGCTGCTGGTCGCCAGCCTGAAAGACGAAGACAGCAGCAAGCTCGATGGCGATCTGGGCAAGCTGTTCGGCTCGATGGTCGGCGCGTTCGAGCCCAACGTTGCGGAAAACGTGTTCCCGGTGGTCGAGAAACAGGAAGGCCAGAGCCACGTCTGGCAACGTCAGGTCAGCTCCAGTTTCGGTCCGTATGCGGCGAAAACTGCGCAGAACCCGGAGGCGATATCCGGCAAGGCGTTCATGAAAGTCAGCCTCGCCCGACACGGCTCGACGCTGCTGTTTTCGCTCGACGACAAACTGCTCGACAAGGCCCTCGGCACCCTCGACAAACGCTTCCCGCCGATGGCCGACGTATTGCCGAAAGACGTGCTGATGCCAATCTATTTCGGCCCGGATTCGATGGCCCAACTGATGCAGCAGGAGACCCTCGACAGCCTGCCGCAGGACATGGAGCCGGTGTTCTTCAACGCCGCACAAACCTATCTGCTGCCGAAACTGCGCGCCCTTCGCGGCTACGGTAAATACGCCCTGACCTTGCCCGAAGGCAGTGAGCCGGACGGCCACTGGCAGTGGCTGCCGCTGGAATGGAAAGCGCTGTGACGACATTGATCCGCAGCCTCGGCCTGCTCGCGCTGTTGCTCAGCGCGGGCGCCCGCGCCGTCGACTCTCTACCTTTAAAAGCCCCGGCGCTGGACCCTGCGCAATCGCAGGTGTTCCGCGCCTGGTTCGTGCGCATTGCCCAAGAGCAACTGAGCCAGGGCCCGAGCCCGCGCTGGTATCAGCAGGACTGCGCCGGGCTGGTGCGCTTCGCCGCCAACGAAGCGCTGAAAGTCCACGATGACAAGTGGCTGCGCAGCAATGGCCTGTCCAATCGCTACCTGCCGCCGGAACTGTCGCTCAGCGACGAGCAACGCAAGCTTGCGCAACAGTGGCAGCAGGGCGGCGGCAAGGTCGGGCCGTACGTCAACGCGATTAAACTGATTCAGTTCAACAGTCACTTGGTCAGCCGCGATGTGTCGCAGGCGCGCCCCGGTGACCTGATGTTTTTCGATCAGGGCGACGACCAGCACCTGATGATCTGGATGGGCCGCTACATCGCCTATCACACCGGCACCACCACTCCCACAGACAACGGCATGCGTTCGGCAAGCCTGCAGCAACTCATGACATGGAAGGACACCCGATGGATACCCGACGCAGCCAACCCCAACTTCATCGGCGTCTATCGACTGAATTTTCTCTCCCAATGACCGGTGCCCGCATGTTGCGACTCTGCTCCCGAATTCCACTGCTGCTCGCACTGTTGCTGCCACTGGCGAGCGTGAATGCTGACGATTCGGTCGAACCCAGCGGCTACACACCGGTGTCCGGCGAAAGCTTCTTTCTGCTTGCCGACAGCAGTTTCGCCAGCGACGAACAGGCCATGGTGCGCCTCGAGGCGCCCGGTCGTGATTACCGGCGTTTTCGCATGGAGCCGTATGGTGGCGCCGACATTCGCGTGTACCGCATCGACAAACCGCTGGATTTTCTCAAGCGCCAGAAAAACCTGCACCGGGTGGTCAGTGACGGCCAGTTCAAGGGCGAAGGCCTGTCCAACACCCTCGCGTATCTGTGGGATAACTGGTACCGCAAATCCCGTCGGGTGATGCAGCGTGCGTTCTCTTACGAATCGCGCAAACAGGTCACCGAAGAAGTGCCGGAACTGAAAATGGGCGACGCCATGGCCGCGCCGACGCCGTACGACGCGCAGCCGCAATTTGCGCTGATTCCGGGCCTGCCGGTGGTCAGCCAATTCCGTTATCCGCTGTGGCAGGCCAAGCCGATCCAGCCGCCGGCCGGGGTCGACCTGGCCGGCTCTTCCAGTGATTTCGTCAGTGTCGCGCCGGGCAACGTTTACATTCCGTTGGGTCAGCTGAAACCGGGCCTGTACCTGGTCGAAGCGCTGATCGGCAAGTACCGCGCGACGACCATGGTCTTCGTTTCCAACACCGTGGCGGTCAGCAAGATTGCCGGTGACGAACTGCTGGTCTGGGCTGCACGCAAACACGAAGGCAGCTCGGTGCCGAAGGTCAATGTGCTGTGGACTGACGGCCTCGGTGTGATGAGCAGCGGCGCGACCGACAGCGACGGTTTGCTGCGCCTGAAACACGTGAGCCCCGAGCGTTCGTTCGTCATCGGCGAAGACGAAGAGGGCGGCGTGTTCGTCTCGGAAAACTTCTACTACGACAGCGAAATCTACGACACCAAACTGTATGCCTTTACCGACCGGCCGCTGTATCGCCCGGGCGACTGGGTGTCGCTGAAAATCGTCGGTCGCGAATTCAAGAACGCCCGCGATTCGGTATTGCCGGGCGCGGCGGACGTCAGCGTTAGCGTGCTCGACGCGACCGGTACGGAGTTGCAACACCTCGACCTCAAACTTGATTCGAAGGCCGGTACTCAGGGCCGTTTCCAGTTGCCGGACAACGCCGTGGCCGGTGGTTACGAGATCCGTTTCAACTACAAGGATCAGGCCTACAGCAGCGCCTTTCGCGTCGCCGAATACATCAAACCGCACTTCGAGATTTCCCTGAATCTGGCCAAGCAGGATTACCGCACCGGTGAGCCGGTCAAAGGTAGTCTGGTGTTGCTCTATCCGGACGGCAAACCGGTGGCCAACGCCAGGCTGAGTTTGAGCCTGCGCGCCCAGCAATTGTCGATGGTCGACAATGAACTGCAATACCTCGGGCAATTCCCGGTGGAATTGACCAGCGCCGAACTGACCACCGACAGCAAAGGCAATGCGACCCTCGACCTGCCGGCCGCCGACAAACCGAGCCGTTACATGCTCACCGTGTTTGCCAGCGATGGTGCGGCGTATCGGGTCAAGACCACCAAGGAAATCCTTATCGACCGTGGCGCCGCCAGCTTCCGCTTGAGCGCGCCGCAACGCTTCAGCGCAGTGGGCGACAAGGTCGCGTTCAGCTACACCAACGAGGGTGGCAGCGAGCCGAGCAAAGCGGTGACGCCGAGCAGCTATGGCTGGGTGCGTCTCGAAGACCAGAGCACTGGTGAAGGCAAACTCGCCGCCACCGACAAAGGCTTCAGCCTCGCGTTCGAACGTCCGGGCACCTACAACCTGACGCTGAAGGATCAACACGGTCGCGTCCTTGGCGCCACTGGCCATTCGGTGACTGGCGATGGCGTCAAAGCCGTGCCGGGCACCGTCGAGATCGTCCTCGACAAGCCTGAATACAAGGCCGGCGATGAAGCGCTGGCACTGATCACCTTCCCCGAGCCGGTCAGCGATGCATTGCTGTCGCTGGAACGCGACAAGGTCGAAGCCACCGCGCTGCTGGCCAAGGGCGCTGACTGGCTGAAACTGGAAAAACTCAGCGACACCCAATACCGCGCGCGCATCCCGGTGAAGGATAACTTTGCGCCGAACCTGACCTTCTCCGTGCTCTACACCAAGGGCGGTCAGTACAGCTTTCAGAACGCCGGGATCAAAGTGATCGCACCGCAAATCGACGTGGCGATCAGCACCGACAAAGCGGTCTATCTGCCGGGCGATACGGTCACGGTTGACCTGACCACGCAATTCGCCGGCAAGGCAGTGCCGGCGCACCTGACGGTCAGCGTTGTCGATGAAATGATCTACGCGCTGCAACCGGAAGTCGCGCCGACCATCGACCAGTTCTTCTATCACCCGCGCCGCAATAACGTGCGCACCAGTGCCAGCCTGTCGTTCATCAGTTACGACGTCGCGTTGCCCGGCAGCCCCGGCGCTCCGGGCAAGGCCAACCGCAGCGAACGCGGGGTGAAAGTGCTGGAGCGGCCGCGTCGTGAAGACGTCGACACCGCCGCCTGGCAGCCGGAACTGCTGACCGGCGCCGACGGCAAAACCCGTTTCACCTTCAAGATGCCGGACTCTCTGACCCGCTGGCGCATCACCGCCCGCGCTATCGCCGATGACGGTCAGGTCGGGCAGAAGAAGCAGTTTGTTCGTTCGGAAAAACCGCTGTACCTGAAGTGGAGCGGGCCGAGCAAATTCCGCAAGGGCGATCAGCCGCAACTGGGGGTGTTCGCGTTCAGCCAAGCCGAAAAACCGCTCAAGGCTGAACTGGTCACTCGTTATGCCGGCGAAGAGCAGCGTCTGCCGGTGACGTTGAACAATGGCATCAACTACCTGCCGATCCCGGCATTCTCCCTGGCTTCCGGTGAGTGGACGGCGGAGCTGGTGCAGGACGGTAAAACCGCTGACGCCTTGGCGGTGCGCCTGAGTGCAACCGGTGATGGCTGGCAGGTGACGCAAACGCAAAGTCTCGAGGTTGCCAGCGGCGATACGCCGTTGAGTCTGCCGGCCGATGCCACGGATATTCGCCTGCGTCTGGATGACAGTCCGCAAGCGCTGTTCCGTTCCGCCCTGGATGATCTGCTCAGCTACCCGTACGGCGGCGTCGAGCAGACGGCCAGCCGGTTGCTGCCGCTGAGCATCGCTTATCCCTCGCTGGCGTCGAACCCGCAGATACGTGATCGCTTGCGCCTGATCATGCAGAACAGCCGCCTGCGTCTGGTGCAAATGGCCGGGCCGTCGGCGAGCTTCACCTGGTGGGGTTATGACGGCGAGCCGGATGCATTCCTCACGGCCTACGCTTACTACGCCGACTGGAACGCCAGTCAGGTGCTCGAGCTGACCTTGCCGCCGGAGCATTGGCAGCGGGTGCTGGAGGTCTACGCCAAGCAAGCGCCGAACACGCCGCTGCTGCAACGGGCGCTGATTCTGTCGTTCGCCAAACAAATGCATCTGCCGGTGAACACGCTGCTCAGCGGTTTGATTGACGATCTGGCCAAGGCCGGTGAGGGCAGTGCCGAAACCGTGATGGATGATGGCGAAGACAGTCTGGTGATGAACGATCCGGATTCGGCGCTCGGTCTGGCGGCGGCGCGGGTATTGGCTGCCTCGCTGGCCACGCAGGCGAAAGTGACTTTGCCGGAAGCGTTCAATCGTCAGCTGTCTGCGGCACAACAACGTCTGGCGGTCAGCTCGCAGCCGTTCGTCGAAGCGCTGAACCTGTCGCTGCAACCGTTCGATCAGAGCCGTGCGACAGTGCTGCTGCAACGTCTGCTGCAACGTCTGCTGCCACAGCAATCGACCCTCGAACGGGCGCTGGCGCTGACCTGGCTGCAACGCAGCATCGCCCAGGCGTCGCCGACCATAGCCCTGACACCGGACGAAGGCTGGAAGAAACACTACGGCGCGAGCGGCGAGATGTACTGGACCTGGCAAGGCCCGACATCGGTCCCAAGCGTGTTGAACGTGTCCGGCACGCAAGAGCGTCCGCTGCGCGCGGCGCTGAGCTTCCAGACCCAACAGCCGGCGGTCGATCCGATGGCGGTGACCATCACTCGTCGTCTGTCGCGACTGGTGCCGGGCGACGAAGCGTTCACCTTCAAACTTGAGCCGGTCGGCAGCAAAGCGTTGTCCAGCGACAGCCTGTATCTGGACGAAGTGATCCTCACCAGCAAAGCGCCGAAACCGCTGCGCTACGGCATGCTCGAAGTGCCGCTGCCGCCGGGCGCCGATGTCGAGCGCACCACTTGGGGCATCAAGTTGCAGGGCAAGGACGGCAGCGAACCGACCGCGCTGGAAAAGGCCCGTTTCGAGCCGGGACAACTGGCCTACGCGGTGCCGGTGGATGCGCTGAGCGGTGAATTGCGCCTGCGCCATCTGGTGCGCTTCTCGCAAAAAGGCCAGTTCAACCTGCCACCGGTGCGGTTCAAGCAGGTCTACGCGCCGCAGCATCAGGCTCAGGAAACCAAAGCCGCGCTCGGCCAGGTCACGGTCAACTGACATGATACGGCGGCTGCTGTGGCTGTTGATCGGATTGATACCTGCGCTGGCAACGGCGCAGGACGAGCCGTTGCGCGTGGCTTATCAGGGCAAATTGTTGTCGCTGAGCCAGACGCAACTGATCGCGCGCGAGCCGTTGCCTCCCTCGCTGGAAGCGCCGCTTGGCAGTCTGTGGAAGTTGTTTGTCTACGCCTGGCTGGTCGATACCGGCGCGCGTGAGCCGGCTTATGAATGTCGCGGGCAGTTGAAAGAAGAAGTCTATTGCTGTACCGCGGGCGGCAGGATCGAGCGCGATCAGGCGTTGGTGAAATCCTGCGGCTTGTATTTTGAACCGGCGCGGTTGGGCATTTCTGCTGCCGACTGGCGCACCTTTTGGCAGGCGCGACAGGCGCCATCGTGGTTGCTGGATCTGCCCTCGGTGCAGCCGGCGCAACGGGTTTCCATCGTGGAGTTGCTCAAAGTGCTGGCCTCGCTGCCGGCGCAGGATCAGGCGCGCCGGGTGTTGCTCGACGTGGTACTGAACGCGGCGGACGGCAATGTCGTCGGTGAACTGGGCGGGCGCTTGCGGGTGAAAACCTGGAGCTGGCTCGGCGATAAGGATCCGCAATCGCGTCAGGGTGGCTTTGCCGGTTGGACGGCCGATGGCGCGCCGGTCTGGGCCGGTGGCCGTGGCACCAGTCAGGTGGTCTTGCGCCATTACGGTCAGGCACTGGCGACGGTTTTGCCAGCGGCATGGCCGGTGGACGCAGGGCGTTGTGTTGAAGTCGGGCTGTTCTCAAAGTACCCGCTTGCGAGGGTTTCGGCGGGCGAGCGAACAGTGACTTCCGGTCCGTTACAAGGTGATTACCGTGTTGAATTCGCCAACGGCAACGCGCTGGATATCCACAGCGATGGCGAACTGTTTTTGCTCAACGACAAACTGGTCGCCCGGCTTGATCGCGAAGAGTACGTTGCCCGCGTGCTTGAGCGCGAAGCCAAGGCGCAACCGGCCGAAGCCGCCAAAGCTCTCGCCGTGGCGATACGCACTTACCTGCTGCAAAACGCCACGCGCAACGGCGACTGCCTGAGCATCGACGACAGCAGCAACCGCCAACGCGTCGCGCCACGGCCGGCCTCTGCCGAGTCACGAGGCATCGCCGCCTGGACTGCTGATCTGGTCCTTGCCGGCAGCACCGTCACCTATCACTCCGATCAACCCGGCCCGGACAAACTCGCCTGGCAACAAGCCGTCGAACAGGCCAGCGCCGGCCAGCGTTACGACGCGATTCTGCTGCACGCCTATCCGCGCGCCAGCCTCAGCCGCTGGGACAACCCGGTCGCCTCCTGCGAAGCGCTGCCCGCCGCGCAAGACTGGCTGCAAAAACAGCGACGCAGCTGGCGGCCGAAGCTTGCCAGTGAAACCGGCTACAACGAAGTCAGCACTTTTGCCGTATGCAAACTGGCCTTCGGCCGCCCCTTCGTCGACCGCGAACGCCAGCGCATCTACGTGCGCGGCGTCCTGACGCTGCAGGACCGCCTCGACCTGACTCACGAATACCTGCACCTGGCCTTTGAAGCACACCCCAACGGCCAGGACGAAACCTACATCGAAGGGCTCGCCCGTCACCTTTTGCTGGAATAGACCATGACATTCCGTTATCCCCAGGTCTTGCTGCTGCTCTGCACGCTGACCGCGCTGGCGCCGGCCCATGCCGCCGACAGCGTCAAGCTCGACACCCCGGTCAGCGGCTGGCGCAGCGGCGCTCCGGAAGGCGAGGGCGAAAGCTTCCGCCAAACGGTCAACTACCCCGCCTCGTCGGTGAACACCCCGATCGGCCAGGCCAACACCGCGCGCATCAGCGGCGAAATCAAAGCCAGCGCAAAAAACAACCAGCCCGGCCGCCTGATCGTCAACGGCGTCAGCATGCCGCTGAAAATCGACGCCAGCGGCCGCTTCGACCGCCCGTTCTCCTTCCCCAACGGCAGCAACAGCGTCGAAGTGCGCAGCCCCGACGGCCAACAACGCCACCGCACCCAGTTCCTCAACACCCGCGGCGGCGCCACCCCGGCCAAACTGCGCGTACTGCTGGCCTGGGACAGCGACGGCACCGACCTCGACCTGCACCTGATCACCCCCGACGGCGCCCACGTCTGGTACGGCAACCGCGTCGCACCCAATGGCGCGGCCCTCGACGTCGACGTCACCACCGGCTACGGCCCGGAAATCGCCGCCATGCCCGCGCCGATCAAAGGGCAGTATCTGGTGTATGTGAATTATTACGGCGATGGGTATCGCGAGGATGACGAGGGCGGCGATGAGGCGGTGCAGGCGCTGACCACGGCGCAGGTGACGGTGATCACCGAGGAAGGCACGCCGAGTGAAAAGATGGAAACGTTTCTGGTGCCGATGCGGGCGGTGGGGGAGTTGACGTTGGTGAAGTCGTTTAGTTATCCGTGAGGGAATTGGTCCACAGGTTGGAGCAATGCGCTCGGCAGTATCTGGTTACTTAATTCGTGTTCGATGCTCGACTTACAGCTCAGCCAGAATGACCTTTTCCCGTTCAGGAGCGGCGAGGCGATCTTTAACGGTGGCGGTAAGTCGTTCATCTTCATCACGGCTGCGCTTTCCGTCGCACGGGGGCTCGCCAAGTTCGGCAATATGCTTCAGCGCGTCTTCAACGTGAAGCGAGACTATTGGCATTTGTCTACTTCCTGCGAGATTTGGCCCAACGGTAGCCAATGCATTGCGGGATGTACAAGCGAGAAATACGTTTTCAGCCAGTAAATGTGATTTCTTTCAGGCATTAAAAAGCCGGCTTGTGGCCGGCTTCTCGGGGACTGGCTTGGCTTATTTTTGGTAAGCCGCGCCAGCCTTCAAAACGTACATCCGGATCTTGCGTCCGGCTGTGGGACTTGGTCAGACGTTGGTCTGCCACGTCGGGCGTCATCTGAGCCGTGGGAGCGGGTCGATGCGCAAATGTGGGGCGCAGGATACTGAGTTTTGCTTTGGATTCCCAGTCTGAAGTGCGGTTTAGAGCGACTGTAGCCGAACAAATTCTGGATTTGTACCGATTATCGGGGCCTCATCGCGAGCAGGCTCACTCCTACAGGGGGCTATCAGAGGAACGGCACCACCGGCCGGCGCTTGCTCACTGTCGACCACCAGAACACCCAGCCCAATATGTGAATCCTCTGTTCCTCGACCTGTGCCGGGCGGAAGACTTCGTCGGGGTATTCGGCGCTGTTGTGGCTGCGCAGGCGCAGGCCGTTGCCGGGCATGCGGTGCAGGTATTTGATGCGCAGCATGCCGTCGTGTTCGATGGCGTAGATCTCGCCGTCGACGACCTGGGTCAGGCCACGGTCGATAGCGACGATGGAGCCGTCTTCGATGCGGTCGGCCATGCTGTTGCCGATCATGTGGGCGCAGATGGCGTCGTCGGGGCGGACTTCGAGCTGGTCGAGGTGGGCGCGTAGCAGGCGGATCGAGAGGTCCGGGTCCTGGATGACGTGGGTCTTGTCGGAGCTGTCGAGCGGCGTTTCCTTGAAGAAGGCCAGTTCGAGATCGTTGGGGTGGATGAATCGGTAGCTGCCCTGCGGGTCGTTGGCGTCGAAATGGTCGCCATTGCTCGCCGGTGGGCTAAGGCTCGGTGATTCCTTGATGCCTTCGCCGGTTTTCAGCCATTCACTGTTGACGGACAGCAGGCGTGAGACTTCTTCCATGCGATACGCCGGGACGCCCCGGGTGTACCAGTTGTGGACATTTTGGGCTTCCGTGCCCCAGAACTTTGCGAAACCCGTCGTCGAGATGTTCGCAGCTTCCAGGAGTGCCTTGAATCTTGGACCGCTAGTGTTCTTTCTCATAAACACGGAGTCTACGGCCGTGCCAGAGCGGTTTGAATAAACCGCGCGTTCAAAAACGGGCTGAATTTTGCGACGGGATGTAAGGCGCCCTTGTGGGAAATTACACAGCTTAAAACTTTTCTGTAGTCCGCTCTAAACAGCTCGTTTAAGAGAGATTTGAGCGGGCATAAAAAACCCCGGATCAACCGGGGTTTTCTCAAGCATCACGCAGCGAGCCGTCGCTTAGCCTTTGTAGGCGGCAACCGACTTGGTGATCGCTTCGCGGGCGGCGTCTGCGCCGGCCCAGCCTTCGATCTTGACCCATTTGCCCTTTTCGAGATCCTTGTAGTTCGCAAAGAAGTGCTCGATCTGCTGAATCAGCAGTGGCGGCAGGTCGGTGTATTCCTTCACGTCGACGTACAGCTGCGACAGCTTGTCGTGTGGCACTGCGATGACTTTGGCATCGCCGCCGCCGTCGTCGGTCATGTTCAGGATGCCGACCGGACGTGCGCGGATCACCGAACCTGGGGCAACCGGGTAAGGGGTCACGACCAGCACGTCAAGGGGATCACCGTCGTCAGCCAGAGTGTTCGGGATGTAACCGTAGTTGGCCGGGTAGAACATTGGGGTGGCCATGAAACGGTCAACGAACAGGCAATCGCTGTCTTTGTCGATTTCGTATTTGATCGGCGCGTGGTTGGCCGGGATCTCGATCGCGACGTAGATGTCGTTCGGCAGGTCTTTGCCAGCCGGAATCTTGCTGTAGCTCATTGGGCGTTGCCCCCGTAGTTGACCAAAAACACTTGGCCGGATTGACCAAAAAGTGGCGGCGATTATAGGCATATTCTGCCGTCGACGCCATGGACCGAAAGTCGTGTGCAGCTTAGTCTTGCGCCTGATAGACCGGGTCTGTGGCCTGAAGTTGCCGCAACCTGCCCAACGGGTCCTGGCGGTAGAAAAGCTGCAACTGCGCGTACACCTGCGGATAGGCCTTGTGCAGCAGATCCGGGGCGCTGAAAAAGTATTCACTGGTGACTGCGAAGAACTCCGCCGGGTTCTCCGCGGCGTACGGATCGATGGCGGTTTCGGCATCGGGATCATGGTCGAGCTGGCGGTTGAGATCGTCGTAGGCCGCCTGCATCGCCTCGGCCCAGTCGCTGACGCGCATGTCGGCGTGCAGCGGCGGCAGGCCGTTGGCATCGCCATTGAGCATGTCGAGTTTGTGCGCCAGTTCGTGAATGACCAGGTTATAGCCTTCCCAGCCACCGCTGGCCATGACGCCCGGCCAGGCGAGAATCACCGGCCCCTGTTGCCAGGCTTCGCCGCTGTGCTCGCCGTCCCACTCATGCTCAATGCCGCTGGCGTCGCGATGGCGTTGCGGGCTGAGGAAGTCGTCGGGGTAGAGGACGATCTCATGAAAGCCTTGATACCAGTTCAAATCACCGAGGTTAAGCAGCGGCAACTGCGCCTGGGCGGCGAGCAACAGGCGTTGTTCCTGATGCAGTTCGACGCCGGGCAGGGCACTCAGGTGTTTGTCTTCGAGGAACAACACACAGGCGTCGCGCAGCCACTGGTCTTGCGCAGCGCTGAGGCCATCGAGAAAACTCAGGTGATGCCGCACCCGTTGCCAGACATCGTCGGCAATCGGGTGCTTTGCCAGAATGCGTCGGCGACGCCAGGCGCTCAACGACCACATTGATTAATGCGATTGCGCTTTGGTGCCGCCGAAACGGCTGCGCACCACACCGATGATCATCGGCACCAGCGACAGCAGGATGATCGCCACCACCAGCAGCGACAGGTTCTTCTTGATGAACGGCACGTTGCCGAAGAAGTAGCCGAGCGTCACCAGGCCGCCGACCCACAGGATCGTGCCCAGTACGCTGAAGCCGAAAAAGCGTGGGTACGGCATGCGCGCGATGCCGGCAACGAACGGCGCAAACGTACGGATGATCGGCAGGAAACGCGCCATGGTCACGGTCTTGCCGCCGTGCTTGTCGTAGAAGTCGTGGGTTTTTTGCAGGTAGTCGCGGCGGAATATTTTCGAGTTGGGGTTGCTGAACAGCTTTTCCCCGGCCGTACGACCGATCACGTAGTTGGTGCTGTCGCCGAGAATGGCCGCGAGCATCAGCAGACCGCCAAGCAATACCGGGTCCATGCCACCACCCGCCGCCACGGCGCCGGCAATGAACAGCAGCGAGTCGCCCGGCAGGAACGGCATCACCACCAGACCGGTTTCGCAGAAGATCACCAGAAACAGGATGGCGTAGATCCATGGCCCATAGTTGTTCACCAGCAAGTCGAGGTAGACGTCGAGATGCAGGATAAGGTCGAGCGGGTTGAAATCCATGGAGGCACCTGTATGGCGGCCCGACTCGGCAGGCCTGTGCGGATGACTTCGTGTAAGCCTACAGCGGGGTGTAGTTTTTCTTACAAGCCGGAAAGCTCGCGATTATACGGTCTGGCAGGAGGAAAGCGTGTCGGTTTTGTCGCGAGGAGTGTCGCCTGTGATCAATTGTCAGGCAGACCCGACGTGTGGCGAGGGAGCGCGCTCCCTCAGCACCCGGTCGGTGGCGATCAGAGCTCGTCGCTGATCGGCAATACGTAGTTCTTGAACTCGGTGTCTTCCTTGAATCCGATGGATTCATAGGTTTTTTGTGCCACTTCGTTGTCGGCGCTGGTGGAGACGCGCATGCGCACGGCTTGGGTTTCCTTGGCCATTTTTTTTGCGGTGCGGATCAGATTGTCCGCGACCAATTGCCGACGGGCGTCTTCGGCGACATAGATGTCGTTGAGAATCCACACGCGCTTGAGCGACAGCGAGGAGAAGCTTGGATAGAGCTGACAGAACCCCATGAGTTTCTTGTCGTCATCATCGGCCAGGGCCAGGTAAATCACCGATTCCTTGCGGCGCAGGCGCTTTTCGAGAAAGGCGCGGGAGGAATCCGGGTAAGGCAGGGAACCGTAGAACTCGCGATATTTGACGAACAACGGGGTCAGCAAATCCAGATGTTCGAGGGTCGCTTGAATAATCCGCATGATAGGTCTCGTCTTCAAGTGGCTGTCTTCAACTGCTCTGACGGCGATGGGAAACCCTGGCGGCCGTGCTTCGATCCTGCCTGAAACCAGCGCAGAAAGGCAATGCGGAAACGGTTCAGGCGGGCGGCGGGTCAAGCAGGAAATTACCTTTCATGTTCACCTCATCGTCCGACTCCAGCGTCTGCAGTTGGGCCTCGTCCTTCAAGTTGACCCCCGACAGCTGCCGTCGACAGGCTTCACGCATCAGATACAGCAGGCGATGCGCCGCCATGCCGTAGCTCAATCCCTCGAGGCGGACATTGGAGATGCAATTGCGGTAAGCGTCGGTCAGGCCGACCTTGGGCGCATAGGTGAAATACAGGCCGAGGCTGTCCGGCGAACTCAGGCCCGGTCGCTCGCCGATCAGCATCACCAGCATTTTCGCCCCGAGCAACTGGCCGATTTCGTCACCGATGGCGACGCGGCCCTGTTCCACCAGCAGCACGGGCGCGAGCGACCAGCCGTCGGCGCTCATCTGTTCTTCCAGGCGCTTGATAAACGGCAAGGTATGTCGATGCACAGCCAAGGCCGACAAGCCGTCCGCGACGACAATCGCCAGATCGACGCCGCACGGATGGGCACTGGCGTAATCACGCAAGGCTTGCGCCGACTCGTCGCTGAGTTTGCGGCCCAGGTCCGGGCGTTGCAGATAAGTGTGGCGATCCGGCGCCGCGCTGTGCAGCAGCAGGCTTTGGCGCCCGCCCTCCTGCAACTGTGCGCTGAGCCCGACATGATCGAACGGCAGGTGCACCGCATCGCGCGCCTGCGCATGGGCAAACTGGAAATCCAGCTGAGCGCTGGTCGGCAGGCTGGTGCCGGTGCGGCCCAGAGCAATGCGTGCCGGGGTCAGGCGGCGTAGTTGCAGCCACGGGTTTTGCGGGTCTACAGGCGGTTTTTCCATGCGAGTCATCCCAATTGCGCCAGCGCCTGGCGGAAGGCCGGCGGCAGATTGTTGCCAAAGCGCACCTTGCCATCGGCTTGCGTGAAGATGCCCATCTTGGCCAGCCACTGCTCGAACTCCGGCGCCGGTTTCAGGCCCAGGGTCTGCCGGGCGTAGAGGGCGTCGTGGAACGAGGTGGTCTGGTAATTGAGCATGATGTCATCGGAGCCGGGGATGCCCATGATGAAGTTGATCCCGGCCACACCCAAGAGCGTCAGCAGGGTGTCCATGTCGTCCTGATCGGCTTCGGCGTGGTTGGTGTAGCAGATGTCGCAGCCCATCGGCACCCCAAGTAACTTGCCGCAGAAATGGTCTTCGAGGCCGGCGCGGATGATTTGCTTGCCGTTGTAGAGGTATTCCGGGCCGATAAATCCTACGACGGTGTTCACCAGAAACGGTTTGAAATGGCGCGCCACGGCGTAGGCTCGCGTCTCGCAGGTCTGCTGATCGACGCCATGGTGGGCGTTGGCCGACAGCGCGCTGCCCTGACCGGTTTCGAAATACATCAGGTTTTGCCCGAGAGTGCCGCGCTTCAGACTCAACCCGGCGTCATAGCCTTCCTGCAACGCATTCAGATTGATACCGAAGCTGGCGTTGGCCGCTTCGGTGCCGGCGATCGACTGGAACACCAGATCCAGCGGCACGCCACGGTTGATCGCCTCGATCGAAGTGGTGACGTGGGTCAGTACGCAAGCCTGGGTCGGAATGTCGTAGCGCTGGATGATCGCATCGAGCATTTCCAGCATGGCGCAAATCGAAGCAATGCTGTCGGTGGCCGGGTTGATGCCGATCATCGCGTCGCCGTTGCCGTAGAGCAGGCCGTCGAGAATGCTCGCGGCGATCCCGGACGGTTCATCGGTCGGGTGGTTGGGTTGCAGGCGGGTCGACAGGCGACCTTTCAAGCCGAGGGTGCCGCGGAATTTCGTCACCACGCGGATTTTTTGCGCGACCAGCACCAGATCCTGAATGCGCATGATCTTCGACACGGCCGCGACCATTTCCGGCGTCAGGCCGGGGGCCAGCAGGCGCAGACTGGTTTCGTCGGCGGCGTCGCTGAGCAGCCAGTCGCGAAAGCCACCGACAGTGAAATGGCTGACGACTGCAAAGGCCTGCTTGTCGTGGGTGTCGATGATCAGTCGGGTGATTTCATCGGCTTCGTAGGGAATCAGTGCTTCTTGCAAAAAATGCGTGAGCGGGGTGTCAGCCAGGGCCATTTGTGCGGCGACGCGCTCGCCGTCATTGAGCGCGGCGATTTCGGCGAGAAAATCCCCTGAACGTGCCGGGCTGGCCTTGGCCATGAGGTCTTTGAGGCTGTCGAAGCGGTAGGTCTGCGCGCCGACCGTGTGAGCAAAACTGGTCATTCAGCGTTCTCCGTGACGGCGCAGAACACTCTGCGCCGTGGTTTTCGACAATCAGTGCAAGGCTTGTTCAGCTTTCTGAATCGCCGCGAACTCTTCTTCCGGCGTGCCCGCTACCAAGTGATGCCGACTGTAGAAGGCAAAGTAAGCAATTAACACTCCATAGATGATGGCGGCGCCGATCACCACCCGTGGATCGACGAGGAACCCCGCCACCACGGCGATGCACGCCAGCACCAGCGCCACGCCCGAGGTGAAAATCCCGCCCGGCGTGCGATACGGCCGATCCATTTTGGGGCGGCGGATGCGCAGCGTGATGTGCGCGGCCATCATCAGCACATAGGAAATGGTCGCGCCGAACACCGCCACCAGAATCAGCAGGTCGCCCTGACCGGTCAACGACAGCCCGAAGCCGATAATCCCGGGAATCACCAGCGCCAGCACGGGCGCCTTGCTTTTGTTGGTCTGCGACAGTTTGCGCGGCAGGTAACCGGCCCGCGACAGTGCAAAGATCTGCCGCGAGTAGGCATAGATGATCGAGAAGAAACTGGCGATCAGCCCGGCCAGGCCAACGAGGTTGACGAAGCTGCCCATCCAGGTCGATCCACCATAGGCCTTGCTCAGCGCTTCGACCAGCGGATTGCCGGAGGTCAGCAGCGAGTTGGCACCGGCGCCGCCGGGGCCGACGATCAGGATCAGCAGGGCGAACATCAGCAACACCAGCATCGCGCCGATCAAGCCACGCGGCAGGTCGCGTTTGGGATTCTTGGTTTCTTCCGCTGCCAGCGGCACGCCTTCGACGGCGAGAAAGAACCAGATCGCATAGGGAATCGCCGCCCACACGCCAACGTAGCCGAACGGCAAGAACGGGCTGGCGCCGGCAGCGGCGGTGACCGGAATGTCGAGCAGGTTGGCGACATCGAAATGCGGCACCATCACCACCAGAAACACGCCCAATGCCAGCGCGGCGACGGCGGTGATGATGAACATCAGCTTGAGCGCTTCGCCGACACCGAATATGTGGATGGCGATGAAGATGATGTAGAAGGCCAGATAGATCACCCAGCCACCGATACCGAACAGCGACTCGCAGTAGGCGCCGATGAACACCGCAATGGCGGCGGGCGCGATCGCATATTCGATGAGGATTGCGGTGCCGGTGAGAAACCCGCCCCACGGCCCGAACGCGCTGCGGGCAAAGCCGTAACCGCCGCCGGCGGTGGGGATCATCGAGGACAGTTCGGCGAGGGAGAAACACATGCACAGGTACATGGTCGCCATCAGCAGTGTGGCGAGAAACATGCCGCCCCAGCCGCCCTGGGCGAGGCCGAAATTCCAGCCGGCGTAGTCGCCGGAAATCACGTAGGCGACGCCCAGGCCCACCAGCAAGACCCAGCCGGCGGCACCTTTTTTCAGCTCGCGTTGTTGGAAGTAGTCAGTGCCGACTTTTTCGAAGTCGACGGAGGAGCCGGTCGCCGGAGCGCCAGCCGGGGATTCGCTTGGCATAGGGTGCACCTTTCTTATTGTTTTATTGGCCCGGCGGTATCGCCAGGAACCTGATCGTTCCCACGCAGAGCGTGGGAACGATCAGTGCCGCAGGCTTAGAAAAAGCCCAACGGATTGATGTCGTAGCTCACCAGCAGGTTCTTGGTCTGCTGATAGTGGTCGAGCATCATCTTGTGCGTCTCACGGCCAACGCCGGACTTCTTGTAACCACCAAACGCGGCATGCGCCGGGTACAGGTGATAGCAGTTGGTCCACACGCGACCGGCCTTGATCGCCCGGCCCATGCGGTAGGCACGGTTGATGTCGCGGGTCCACAGGCCGGCGCCGAGGCCGAACTCGGTGTCGTTGGCGATCGCCAGAGCTTCGGCTTCGTCCTTGAAGGTGGTGATGCTCACCACTGGACCGAAGATTTCTTCCTGGAACACGCGCATCTTGTTGGTGCCCTTGAGCAGGGTCGGCTGGATGTAGTAACCGGTGGCCAGGCTGCCCTCGAGTTTTTCCACCTTGCCGCCAGTCAGCAGCTCGGCGCCTTCGCCTTTGGCGATTTCCAGGTACGAGAGAATCTTGTCGAATTGCTGCTCGGATGCCTGCGCGCCTACCATGGTGTCGGTGTCGAGCGGGTCGCCACGTTTGATCTGGCTGACCTTCTTCATCACCGCCTGCATGAATTCGTCGTAGATCGATTCCTGCACCAGCGCGCGGGACGGGCAGGTGCACACTTCGCCCTGGTTGAAGAACGCCAGCACCAGACCTTCAGCGGCTTTTTCGATGAAGCTCGGTTCGGCCTGCATGATGTCTTCGAAGAAGATGTTCGGCGATTTGCCGCCCAGTTCCACGGTGGACGGAATGATGTTTTCCGCTGCGCATTTCATGATGTGCGAACCGACCGGGGTCGAGCCGGTGAAGGCGATCTTGGCAATGCGCTTGCTGGTCGCCAGCGCTTCGCCGGCCTCTTTGCCGAAGCCTTGGACGACGTTGAGCACGCCCGGCGGCAGCAGGTCGCCGATCAGCTCCATCAGCACGCAGATGCCCAGCGGCGTTTGCTCGGCGGGCTTGAGTACCACGCAGTTACCGGCGGCCAGCGCAGGCGCCAGTTTCCACGCGGCCATCAGCAGCGGGAAGTTCCACGGGATGATCTGGCCGACCACGCCCAGTGGTTCATGAATGTGATAAGCCACGGTGTTGCCGTCGATTTCCGCAGCGCTGCCTTCCTGCGCGCGCAGGCAGCCGGCGAAGTAGCGGAAGTGGTCGGCGGCCAGCGGAATGTCGGCGTTGAGGGTTTCGCGGATGGCTTTGCCGTTGTCCCAGGTTTCGGTGATCGCCAGCAGTTCGAGGTTGGCTTCGATGCGGTCGGCGATTTTCAGCAGGATCAGCGAGCGCGCCTGCACCGAAGTCGCGCCCCACGCGTCAGCGGCGGCGTGGGCGGCGTCCAGCGCCTTGTCGATGTCTTCGGCGGTGGAGCGGGGGAATTCGGCAATCGGCTGGCCATTCACTGGCGAGGTATTGGTGAAGTACTGACCTTTGACCGGCGCGACGAATTCGCCGCCGATGTAGTTACCGTACTTGCTCTTGAACGAGACTTTGGCGCCGTCAGTACCGGGGTGAGCGTAACGCATGATGATGTTCTCCTTGGCTTTGTACTTATTAGAGAAACGCGCAAGTGCGCTTGCTATAAGCGTAGAGCAAGGGCCGGGCCATTGCCGCGCAGCTCAGGCAAATCAAGGCCTTGCACGGTTTGTCTCGGACGAGCGGGGCGCTGCTGTGAGGGTTTCGATACAGCTGCAGAGACATTTTGTACCGTTTCTGGCACAGCGGTGACCGGCCGGTCTTGCCAGCATTGCAATGCACCGGTGGCTGGAGGATGCTGGGCGTCACCTCAGCATTGGGCCGTAGCGCCTCGGGGAGAACAATAAGAAATGCACGACAATCATTTGAGTCGCCATGCCCGCCAGGTCCTCACCGCCACCCAGGGCAAAGCGCATTTGCACGGCCCCGGTGCCGACCCGTCGATCGCGCGCTCCTGGCTGCGGTGTCTGCAGGACTATCACCTCGACCCGGCCCTGAGCATGGCGCCGACCGTGCTCGAACACGGGCGCGTGCTGGAAAGCCGCGAACGTCTGCAGCAGGTGCTGCAAATCGCCGGTACGGAAATGAGCAGCCTGCATCAACAGCTTTCCGGCGCTGGCCACGCGGTGCTGTTGACCGATGCGCGGGGGGTGATCCTCAACTGCGTCACCGCGCCGGCTGAACGCAAGATTTTCGAACGCGCCGGCCTCTGGCTCGGCGCCGACTGGAGCGAAGCCTGCGAAGGCACCAACGGCATCGGCACCTGCCTGGTCGAGCGTCAGGCGCTGACCATTCATCAAGACGAACACTTTCGCGGCCGCCACACCGGCCTGACCTGCTCGGCGAGCCCGGTGTTCGACCCGCACGGTGAATTGCTCGCCGTGCTCGATGTGTCTTCGGCGCGCCATGACGTTTCGCGCCAGAGCCAGTTCCACACCATGGCGCTGGTCAATCTGTCGGCGAAGATGATCGAGAGTTGCTACTTCCTGCGCTGTTTCGATAACCAATGGTTGCTGCGCTTTCATCTGCAGGCCGAGTCGGTCGGGCTGTTCAGCGAAGGCTTGCTGGCGTTTGATGGGGAAGGGCGGATCAGCGCAGTCAACCAGAGTGCGCTGAATCTGCTTGGGTATATTCGCGGCGGCTTGCTGGGCAAACCGGTGGAAGCGTTTTTCGATTGTTCACTCGATGACTTGCTCGCTCGCGCCAGTGCCAATGCCAGCGCCAGTTGGCCGCTGCGCACCCGCGACGGCCGGCATCTGTTTGCGGTACTGCGCGGCGAATCACGTAAACCGCTGCCGATCCCGGCCCCGGCGAAAATCATCGAAGCGCCGCGCTTGCCCGGCATCTGCCTCGGTGACGAGGCGCTGCAAGCGAGTTTCCGCAAAGCCCTGCGCGTGTTCGAACGCGATGTGCCGCTGCTGATCAACGGCGAAACCGGCACCGGCAAGGAAGCCTTCGCCAAGGCTGTGCATCAGGCCAGCCAGCGCTCGGGCAAAGCCTTCGTCGCGCTCAATTGCGCGGCGATCCCGGAGAGCCTGATCGAGAGCGAACTGTTTGGCTATCGCGGCGGCAGCTTCACCGGCGCACGCAAGGACGGCATGCGTGGCAAGTTGCAGCAGGCCGATGGCGGCACCCTGTTTCTCGATGAAATCGGCGACATGCCGCTGGCTCTGCAGACCCGTTTGCTGCGGGTGCTGGAAGATCGCCAGGTGGTGCCGCTCGGCGGTGAACCAGAGACGGTCAATGTGCGAATCATCAGCGCCACCCACCGCAATCTGCTCGAGCGGGTCGAGGACGGCAGTTTTCGCGAGGATTTGTATTACCGCTTGAACGGGCTGGAAGTGGCGTTGCCGGCATTGCGTGAGCGCAGTGACAAGGCGCAGTTGCTGGATTTTCT
The DNA here is from genome assembly GCF_900104975.1 of Pseudomonas sp. Z003-0.4C(8344-21). Classification (NCBI taxonomy): domain Bacteria; kingdom Pseudomonadati; phylum Pseudomonadota; class Gammaproteobacteria; order Pseudomonadales; family Pseudomonadaceae; genus Pseudomonas; species Pseudomonas sp. Z003-0.4C(8344-21). Next base: position 1,068,022 of record NZ_LT629756.1, read on the forward strand.
GCTGGCCGAGGAGGCGGGCGGTGAGACGGTTGCGATTGAAGAGCCGGCGCGTCAGGCGTTGCTGGCGTTCGACTGGCCGGGCAATGTCCGGCAGTTGCGCAATGTGCTGCGGACGTTGGCGGCGCTGTGTGATGAGGGGCGGGTCGGGGTTGAGGATCTGCCCGGGATGATTCGGCAGGTGCGGCCAGTGGTTGTGGCGCAGGAGTCTTGTGAGCGACCGCTGGAAGATGCCGAACGTTCTGCGTTGCTGAATGCGTTAGAGCAGACCCGCTGGCACATGACCCGTACCGCGGAACAACTGGGCGTGAGTCGAAACACGCTTTATAGAAAGCTGCGCAAGCACGGGATTGAGCGGCGTGTCAGCTAGAAGCCCCCTCACCCTAGCCCTCTCCCGGAGGGAGAGGGGACTGACCGCGCTGTTCTGGTGATTTACGCCGACCTGATTAATCGAGCCGAACTCACTATTTGAATGCGACAAAGATCGGCCCCCTCTCCCTCGGGAGAGGGCTGGGGTGAGGGGCCGCAATCTCCAGCCGAACCCAAATTGCCTGTGCGCCCAATAAGCTAAAGAGTGCCATTTCCCCCTCCCTACGCTAACCTGCGGCCATGTTTTACGAGGTCGACTATGCACATTCATATTCTGGGTATCTGCGGGACTTTCATGGGCTCGATGGCGGTGTTGGCCAAAGAGCTGGGCCATCATGTGACCGGCTCCGACGCCAACGTCTATCCACCGATGAGCACACAGCTTGAGGCCCAGGGCATTCAGCTGACTCAAGGCTACGACCCGGCGCAGCTCGATCCGGCGCCGGATCTGGTGGTGATCGGCAATGCCATGTCCCGTGGCAACCCGGCGGTGGAATACGTGTTGAACAAAGGCCTGCCGTACGTCTCCGGCCCGCAATGGCTGGCCGATCATGTGCTGCAAGGTCGTTGGGTACTGGCCGTCGCCGGTACCCACGGCAAAACCACCACCAGCAGCATGCTCGCCTGGGTGCTGGAACATGCCGGCATGAGCCCGGGCTTCCTGATCGGCGGCGTGCCGCAGAACTTCTCGGTATCGGCGCGGTTGGGCGGAACGCCGTTCTTTGTGATCGAGGCCGATGAATACGACAGTGCATTTTTCGACAAGCGCTCGAAGTTCGTCCATTACCGCCCACGCACTGCAATCCTGAACAACCTTGAGTTCGATCACGCTGACATCTTCCCGGATTTGCCGGCGATCGAGCGGCAATTCCATCACTTGGTACGCACCATCCCGAGCGAAGGTCTGGTCATTCATCCGACCACCGAGCCGGCGTTGCAGCGGGTGATCGAGATGGGTTGCTGGACCCCGGTGCAGACCACTGGTGCCGGCGGTCAGTGGCAGGTCAAACTGCTCAGCGAAGACGGTTCGGCGTTCGAAGTGATATTCGAAGGCGTGTCGCAGGGCACCGTCGAATGGGAGTTGACTGGCCAACACAACGTCGCCAACGCCCTGGCGGCGCTGGCAGCAGCGCGGCATGTCGGTGTGGTGCCGTCGATGGGCATTGCCGGGCTGAGCGCGTTCAAGAACGTCAAACGCCGCATGGAGAAGGTCGCTGAAGTTCGCGGCATCACCATTTATGACGACTTTGCCCACCACCCGACCGCGATCGCTACCACTCTCGATGGCCTGCGCAAGCGCATCGGCGACGCACCGCTGATCGCGATCATCGAGCCGCGCTCCAATTCGATGAAGCTCGGCGCGCACCGTGACGGTTTGCCGGACAGCGTGGTCGATGCCGATCAGGTGATCTGGTACGCCCCGGCCAACCTCGGCTGGGACCTGGCCGCAACCGCCGCGCTGTGCACGGTACCGTCGATTGTCAGCGATTCGCTGGAAGGCATCATCGAGCGTGTGAAGAGCCAGGCGCAGCCCGGCACACACGTAGTGATCATGAGCAACGGCGGCTTTGGTGGCCTGCACGGCAAACTCGCCGAGGCGCTGCAATGAACAGTTTTTCCCGGAACGGTGGCCCGGAACGCATCACGCTGGCGATGACCGGTGCGTCCGGCGCGCAGTACGGTTTGCGCCTGCTCGATTGTCTGGTGCGTGAAGATCGCGAAGTGCACTTCCTGATCTCCAAGGCTGCGCAATTGGTGATGGCCACCGAGACCGATGTGTCGCTGCCGGCCAAGCCGCAGATGATGCAGGCGTTTCTCACCGAATACACCGGAGCGGCCGCCGGGCAGATTCGCGTGTACGGCAAGGAAGACTGGATGTCGCCGGTCGCCTCCGGCTCCGGTGCGCCGGCAGCAATGGTCGTGGTGCCGTGCTCGACCGGCACGCTGTCGGCCATTGCGACCGGCGCCTGCAACAACCTGATCGAGCGCGCCGCCGACGTCACCTTGAAAGAGCGCCGCCAGTTGATTCTGGTGCCGCGCGAGGCGCCGTATTCGAGCATTCATCTGGAGCACATGCTCAAGCTGTCGAACATGGGCGTGACGATTCTGCCGGCGTCGCCAGGTTTCTACCATCAGCCGCAGACCATCGATGACCTGATCGATTTCGTCGTGGCGCGCATTCTCAATTTGCTCGGCATCCCGCAAGACATGCTGCCGCGTTGGGGCGAGCATCACCTGAGCAGCGATGAATAAGCTGCTGGCGCTGGTGCTGGTCGTGCAACTGAGCGGCTGCGCCACGGCGCGGACGCTGGATGCGGCCAAGCCGGGTGCGCCGGTGGTCTACTCCGGAACGCGACTGGATTGGTATGCGCTCAATGGCGGCTGTTGCGCGATAGACCGCTTCGGTGCTGAGGCGCCGAGCTATCCAGGGGTGGACCTGCCGGCCAGTGCTCTGCTCGATACGCTGTTGTTGCCGTTGTCATTGCTAACGGTTATCGGCGTTGGATTTCAAGCGACCGGCGGATTGTAGGGGAGTGCTGCGCACTCCATCGCCAGCAGGCTGGCTCCCACAGGTTTCCTGGTTGCCCACAAAAGCTGGGTTCACTGAGAATCAGTGTGGGAGCCAGCCTGCTGGCGATAGCGATATCCGGTTATTTGCCGAGCTTGCGCAACTCATCCGACTCGACCACCCGCACCCCATCCTGCTCTTCCAGCGCCAGCCGCCACATCGCTCGCGCCAACTGGCAGGCTTCGATGCCGCGGTACTTACCTGGAATCAGCTTGGACAACGGCCCGGCCAGTTGCTCGGCCAGACGCGGCTCGACTCGTTCACCCAGCAGTAATGAAGGCCGGCAGATGGTCAGTTGCGGCCAGTCCTGCGCGCGCAGTGCCTGCTCCATTTCGCCTTTGACCCGGTTGTAGAACACCGAGGATTTCGGATCGGCGCCAATCGCACTGATCACGATCAGATGCCGCGCGCCCATCTCCCGCGCGCGTTTGGCGAACGCCACGACCATGTCCAGATCCACCGCGCGAAAGGCTTCTTCCGAGCCCGCCTGCTTGATGGTGGTGCCGAGGCAGCAATAGGCGATATCGACGCGCCCGCTCAGTTGCGGCAGAAACACCTGCTGATCGCCGACCGGGTTTTCCAGGTGCGGATGTTCCGCCAGGGGGCGACGCGAAGGAGCGAGCACGCGTGAAATCGTCGGTTCGTTGAGCAAACGATCGAGTAGATGTTCACCGGTCAGTCCGGTGGCTCCGGCAAGCAATACGTGCTGAGGCGTCAAGTACATAGTGTCTCTCCCTTGATACTGTTCAGCTTAGTTGCCTTTTGTCGCCCCGTCGTTCAACGCAGCACTTTGCAACGCTTTACGGGCCTGCTGTTTGCGCAGCAGCTGCCAGTGCGACAACACGGTTTTCGGCGCCCAGATCTGCGGCTCCGAGGCTTCGAAACCGTCCGCCAGTTCGCGCTCGGCAACGGTGGCCTTGGCCAGTTTGAAGGCCTGCTCCAGATCGTCGGTCTGGTTCAGCGCCTGGGCGAACAGCGCGTCACCAAAGTAGGTGAAATTGGCTTCTTCGGAACAGCCGAACGACACCCGGTCGGCGCGCGAGGCGGTCATGATCAGGGTGCGTTCGTCTTTCAGCGCTGGAATGAAACCGCCGGAGTAGCACGACGAAATCACGATGATCTTGTCACGGTGCTTCAGTGGCGCCAGCACCGCAGCGAGTTCGTCGGCGGGCAGGTCGGCCAGCTCCATGCGTGGCTGATCGAGCACCAGCTCATGCTCGGCGGTGCCGTGGCTGGTCAGGTAGATGAACAGCAAGTCTTCCGGGCCACTGCGTTCGGCCAAGGCTTGCGCGGCCCGGCGCAGGTTTTCGCGGGTGGCCATCGGCCGGTCGCCGAGGTGGTCGCGGTGGTTGACCAGACGAATCTGGCCGAAGGCACCAAAACGCGTATTGAGCATATTGGCGACGAAGTCGGACTCGCGCAGAAACACACTTTGCTTGCCATCGCCGCCGAGGGTCAGGGTGTACAGCTCCACGGCCGGAGTCGAGGCGGGAATTGCCGTCAGTGCTTCGTCGAGCAAACGACCTTGGGCGAGCAGACCGAGTTCAAGGGTATCGGGCAGCAGTTTGCCGTCGGCGTCGCGCACGCGCTGGCCGTTGATCCAGGTGCCGCTGAGCACGCTGCCATCGGTCAGTACCAGGGTGCCGCGCCCCGAATAGCTGTCGTTGTCGAAACCGCCGATGTAGAAGCTGCCGTCAGACAGGTTCAAGCGGCCCTGACCGGTGAAGCGCCAATCATTGAATACGCCGATGTAATGGCTGCCGTCGGCGCCGATCAGTTCGCCCTTGCCGGTCAGCGCGCCTTCCTTGAACTGGCCGAGCCAGACATCGCCGTCGGCGTTTTCGTAGCGGCCCTTGCCGTGCAATTGATTGTTCTTGAACCCGCCGACATAGATGTCGCCATCGGCGCTGTTGAAGGTGCCGTTGCCTTCGAGTTGGCCGTTGACGAAATGCCCGGTGAACGAGTTGCCGCTGGCATCGCCGCGCTGGCCTTCACCGTTGGGTTTGCCGTGGGCGAACTGGCCCTGATAGGAGCTGCCGTCCTCCATTTCCAGACGGCCGAGCCCCGAATACTGGTCGGCACGGAATTCGCCACGGTAGGTCATGCCGTTTTCTTTCAGCGTGCCTTCGCCGTCGCGCCGGCCCTGTTTGAAGCCGCCGGTGTAGCTGCTGGCGTTGGTGGTCAGGCTGCCCTGACCGTCGAACAGCCCCTGCGCAAACTGGCCGCGATAGACCTCGCCGTTGCTGCCGTGCCATTCGCCCTGACCATGCCACTGGCCCTTGTCGAACTGCCCGGCGTACCAGCTGCCATTGGGGTAGTCGACGCGACCCTGGCCTTGCAGCAAGCCATCGACCAGTTCGCCGCGATAACGTCCGCCGTCCGGCAGGCGCGCATCCGGTGGCAACAGCGATTCGCCGTCGCCGCAAGCGGTGAGCATCAGGGTCAAGGCAAGGGGTGCAAGACAAGCAAGTGAGCGCATAGCGGGATCCGGGCAATTAGGCGACCGAGTATGCCGCAGCTATGCGTCGCATATATAGAGAGGTGACGCGAAACAGCGTGCGCTGCTTCGCATCCGGAACGATCAGACGAAGCAGAGCGACAGGGGTTCGGCAATATAGGCCGGTTTCTCTGAGCCCTCTATCTCGAGGGTCGCGATAGCCTTGAGCAACCACTGGCCGGGCTTTTTCTCGGTCACTTCAACCAGATCGACCTTCAATCGGACTTTCGAGTCGACCTTCACCGGCTGGATGAACCGCACGCTGTCCAGGCCATAGTTGACCACCATCTTCACACCTTCCGGCAGCACCAGAATGTCTTCCATCAGTTTCGGCATCAGCGACAGCGACAGGAAACCGTGGGCGATGGTGCTGCCAAAAGGCGTTTGCGCGGCTTTGACCGGGTCGACGTGGATGAACTGATAATCACCGGTGGCTTCGGCGAACAGGTTGATGCGCTCCTGATCGATGGTGAGCCATTCGGAACGTCCGAGTTCCTTGCCGACATGATCTTTGAGCTCTGCAACGGGAACATAGGGCATTGAGACTCTCCTTGGGTTCATCGGTTTTATAGTTTTTCAGGTGGGGGATTTGACCGCCCTGCGAACCACTGTAGATCATCACGGCGATTTGCTGCGGTCAACCGACCATGCTTTTGGCGAATGCCGATCCATAGCGCAGGCGTGCTTATAATGCAGGCGACTTGCGCGGAGAGATGTCTGATGTTGCTACGTGGCCTGACCCTGCTGGTGCTGTTTCAATTGCTCGGCACGGCGCTTAATCATTTGCTGTTGCCGGTGCTGCCGGGGCCGATCATCGGTCTGCTACTGTTGCTGGCGTTCCTGATCATTCGCGGTGAAGTCGGTGAGCCGCTGAACCTTGCCGCCGGCAGTCTGCTGCGTTATTTGCCGTTGCTGCTGGTGCCGCCAGCCGTGGGTGTGATGGTTTACGCCGCAGCGATTGCTGCGGATTTCTGGGCGATCGTCGGCGCGCTGGTGCTGTCGCTGATCCTGTCGATGGCCTTTGCCGGTGTGCTGATGCAGCGCCTGGTCAAACGCCACGCGCCGCCGGCGGAGGGGTCCTGATGCTGTTCGATTGGCAAGGTGCCTGGGCGTCGGTCATTCATCATCCGCTGTTTGGCATCGGCATCACCCTCGGTGCCTATCAACTGGTGCTGGCAGCGTTCGAGAAAACCCGCTGGATCTTTCTGCAGCCAGTGCTGGTCTCCATGTTGCTGGTGATCGGTGTGCTGGTCGGTTGTGGCGTGACGTACGCCGAGTACCGCAAGAGCACCGAGATCCTGAGCATCCTGCTCGGCCCGGCGACGGTGGCGCTGGCGGTGCCGCTGTATCTGAATTTGCGGCGCATTCGGCAATTGTTCTGGCCGATTTTTACTACGCTGGTGATAGGCGGGGTGGTGGCGACTGGCATGGGCGTGGCGCTGGGTTGGTGGTTCGGCGCCGAGCACATGATTCTGATGACCATGGCGCCGAAGTCGGTGACCTCGCCGATTGCCATGCTGGTGGCCGAGCAGATCGGTGGCGTCGCGGCGCTGGCGGCGGTGTTCGTGCTGATCACCGGGGTTATCGGGGCGATCTTCGGCCCGGCACTGCTGACCCGTCTCGGCGTGCACAGCCCGGAGGCGCGCGGCATGGCACTGGGCATGACGGCCCACGCGGTTGGCACCTCGGTGGCGTTGCAGGAGAGTGATGAGTGCGGCGCCTTCGCGGCGCTGGCGATGAGTCTGATGGGCGTGGCCACGGCGGTGTTCCTGCCGTTGGCGGTGTCGATGGTGGTGTAAGGAAATGTCTATGAGTCTGCCGCTTTTCCCGCTGAACACGGTGTTGTTCCCCGGCTGCAACCTCGATTTGCAGATCTTCGAGGCGCGCTACCTCGACATGATCGGCCGCTGCATGAAACAGGGCGTGGGCTTCGGCGTGGTGTGCATTCTTGAGGGCAGCGAGGTCGGCGTCGCGCCGCAAGGGTTTGCCCTGGTCGGGTGCGAGGCGCGCATTACCGATTTCCAGCAGCAGGAGAACGGCTTGCTCGGTATTCGCGTGCAGGGTGGCCGCCGATTCACGGTATTGCGCACCGAAGTACAGCGCGATCAGCTGATCCTCGCCGACGTCGAGTGGCTCGATGATGAGCCCGAGCAACCCTTGCAGGACGAGGACGCCGATCTGGTCGCGCTGCTCAAGGCGCTGGCGGAGCACCCGATGGTCGAAGCGCTCGACATGGGCACCGACGCTGCCGGCCAGCAATCGCTGGCCAATCAACTGGCCTATCTGTTGCCGTTCGCTGAAGAAGACAAGATCGACCTGCTGCAACTCGACGATCCCCAGCAGCGGCTGGACGCGATCCAGGCCTTGCTCGATGAGTTGCAAGGCGAGTTGTTCGCCTAGTCGTTCATCTGGTTGTACTTTGAATCAACTCATCGCGTCTGCCAGCATTGTTGCACTGATGACCTTGTCTTACTTTCAAGTGGCCCGCAGGACGCGGGTAACTTGAATAAGAACAAGAAAGAAGTCATGACTGTATATGAAGACGAATGGGTATTCTGGGACGATATTGCCGGCAAGTATATTTTGAAACATGCCGAGATCGACCATAACGTCAATAATGTGATTGAAGCGGCATCGACGTATGCCAATCGCATGGTGATTGCCCGACGTAAACGAAAATCGGCAAAAGTACCGGCAGGGGATAGCCCTCGGATGTCTGCATCCGCCTCGACCATAATGGCAGCCGCCGCTGTTTGAAGACTTTTCCTTTTTCGATATTGCCTGTTGTGGGTATAGCCGACGGCGGGATGCTTACAGGTGCAAACCATGTCCATAGCCAAAGTAAACAGCAAAACATTCAACGCGTATCTCTATCTGAATGGAGGCTTCACGTCAGTAAGAAAACGCGCCATTCATCATGGAATGAATGGCGCTTTATCTTACGTTCGGTAATGTTCGGCGACTGGCCAGGTTACGTCGTTGGAAAAAGTATCTCGGCCTTTTGGCAAGTTCAATACAACGCCGCCGGAACGGGCGATTTCATCTATCAATCCGTCATAGGCATTGTTGCCATATTGATCGTAATCGTCGGTACCTGACCACGTGGCTTTTTCGATAGCCTGCGCGCTATCGCCGGCCTGTAGAAAAATATCCTCGACTCTCGCCGCGTGGCGCAGGTCCGAGCTCACCAGCCAGATCCGCTCGGCGCTGATTCCGCGTGTCGGCATTGATATCCGACCTTCGAGTCTGTCGCCATCAAAATCCATGTTGTTCAGGTACATGTTTTCCACTCGAGGGACGACTTCGATGTTGCGAGTGTCGATGACATAAATAAAGCCAAGATGCTGGTCGCGCCGCAGCAAGGGATAGTCGCGCGATTCGTCCATCTGGAACGATGTGTCGGACTCTTCACCCGAGCTGTGTCTGAATCCGCTTGAGGAGTCGCTATCGGAAAAATGCCCTGGGTAGCGGTTGGCCTGGCTGTTGTAATGCCGAGGGTTGGAGTAGTAATCGAACCCCATGTAAGTCAGGGCATTACTCACACCGAATGTCGCACTGAATGCCCGCTTGGTCGTGGAGTCAGACGGGTTGCCGCGCAATTTCACCAGGCGTTTGTCTCGCGCCAGTTCAAAAGGCGTTCGCAAATCGGCGCGGAACATTGCCGGAATGTCTGTCCGGTAGAGGTAATCGTGCTGATTGCGTTTGTATCCGGCGTATTCAAGATAATCATTCAGGAACTTTTGGTCATAGCGTTGGGCGATGGGAGGCAAATCGTAATCATAGTTCTCGCCTTCCTCTCGCAGTCTCAGGCTGAAGTGTTCAAGCTCCTTTGCAATCTGCGCAAACCTTGTGTCGTCCGACGTGCTCTGGGTCAAGCGCTTATGCTGTTCGGCCCACTCGGGAAACGTTCCATGCTCCATTTCCAGGCGCAGCCGATTTTGTTGAGCGATGCTCAGGTTGTAGCTGCGCAGAATCTCCGTTCGTTCTTTTTGGGATTTGTCCGGAAAGGACCATCTTAGTGAGTCGGTCAGAAATTTATGGGTGTCCGGTTCATTGAAGCGGGTAGCCCAGTCGGGGGCTTTTCCGGCGGCTTCTGCTTCGCTGCGGAACGCCAGCGCCCGCGCGCCCTCCAGGCGGTAAGTGCTCCAGATTTCGCCATCACTCCAATGCGCCAGTTTGACGGGTATCGAGACGTCTCCCCTTGCTTCAGTTGGATCGACTCGTATCAGACGGCGATTTTCGTCGACAAACGCCAGACCTGCATTTTTCTTCACAACCTGACGTTCGAACCATTTGCCAGCCGGGCCCGAGTGCTCGATCAGCAGGATTTTCTCGACCGAATAATATCCACGGCTGTCGGCGACATGAGACTGGGTGTACTGCATGGGATCATAGTATTCATGCGGTTTGTTCAAGCTCCAGTTCTTGCTCTCGCCGATTCGATAAAGCGGTGGCCCCGAAGCCTCTCGCTCGGTCGGCAGCTTGGCGCGATAAGCCTTCATCATTTCGTGATACACGACCATCACTGTCTGTATGGCGCTTGTTGCGTCGTCGCTGACATCAGCAAACTTTCTGCCTTTGTAGGTCCGCAGCCCGTCAGCATCGTGAGCGGAGAGCCCGGTCAAAGCGTTTTGTCGATAAGGCTCCAGTGGCGAGGAGCGGACGGGCGCGGGTGGCTCGACGATTTCGCTCATTCGTGTGACCGTGATGGCAGTCTCTCCCCGCAGTGCTTCGTCACTCGTCCCGTCGGCGCTACGCCGCGGCGTATCATCCATTGCTTCCGAGCGATTGCGGCCAGAAAAGTGGAAATCCATGTCAACAGGGCGGTCAATAGCAGGACGAGGCGTTGACGGGCCAGGTATATCAGGCGTTGGCGAGGGGCGCAGAGGGCCAGTGTTCTTACGCATAAAGGTTCATTCCTTTGTGTAGGTCAGCCATCCACTGGCTGAACGGGGTTATGGATGCAACAGATACAAATCAGGGTCTGTAATGCTCCGGCACCGGCCAGACGACATCGTCGGCGAACGTACTGTTGCCTTTGGGCAGGGTCAGGATCACGCCTTCAGTCCCGGCAATTTCGTCAATCAACCGGTCGTAGACGCTGGTCCCGTAAAAGATGTCGTAACTCTGCGAGACCGTCCCGTCCCAGGTCGCCTGCTCGATGGCTTCAGCGCGATCGCCCGCCATGGCCAATACATCCTGAACCCTGGCAGCCTTGCTGAGATCCGAATGAACCAGCCAGATTCGCTCTGCACTGATACCCCGGGTGGGCATCGAGATATGTCCTTCCATGTGGTCATAAATACCAACGCTGGAAGAACTGTTGAGAACATCGTTCTCAGCGAGCGGGACGACTTCGATGCCTCGTGTGTCGATGGCGTAGACGAAACTCATGGTCTGGTGGGTGCGCTTTGCTTCATAGCCCTTAGTCTCGTCAAACACGAACGAACTTTCCGAATCGGACTCATCACCGAAGCGCCTTCCTTCCGAGCCATCGTCCGTGCCGCCGCTCCAATGTCGTTCCCGTTGGCCATCCGGTGGCACCTCGCCCGGGTAGCGATTGGCCTGAGTGTTGTACTTCAATGCGTTGTGGTAACCACCCTTGCTGACTGCATAATCTGTGGCCTTGTACAGGCCGAACGTCGCGCTGAAGGCTCTTTTGGCCGTTGAGCCGGTATCGTTGCCCTTGCGATGAATCATCCTCCCGTCTCTGGCCAACTCGAACGGCAGCCGTGTCTCGCCCCTGAACATGGCCGCGATATCCGTGCGGTACAGGACGTTGTGTTTGTTGCGCAGATAACCCAGATGGGCGGCGTAGTCCGCCAGATAGTCCGGACTGTAATGGCCCGTCACGAGATCCTCACGGCCGGCTCGAAAACGCGTAGCGAAGCCATCGAATTCTTCTGCGATCAGCTTGAATCGTTGCGCATTGTTCGTATCGAGCGTCAGGCTTTTATGCTGTTCGGCCCATTCCGGCATGTGTTCTGCGTGGCCATTCCTGAGATCTGTGCGCAGCTTTGCCAACTGGGTTTTCGTCAGGTTGTAACTGCGCAACAGGTCGCCGCGCTCGCTGGATGACAGGTGCGGATACAACCACTTCAGTGTGCCGGTGACATGAATATAGTCATTCCAGGCGACTGTACGGACAACCGCTTGCGGCGGCTTGCCGGACGCTTGTGCCTGTTCCCGGAATTCGGCAATACGCGCTTCATCCACGACATACATATTGAGTATTTCTTCATCTGACCAATGGGCCAGTTTCACTTTGGGCAGCGGCTTGTCTTTTATCTGCGTCGGGTCGATGTAGACCCAGCGATGGTTGTGATCCTTGAGCGCATGGCCGAGGACGGGCGCGTCGCTGGCGGACGCCGCAGCCCGAAATTCATGCAGGCCGTCGCTATTGGGCGTGGCCGAAAATACGTAATCGTTAGCAGGCAGAAGGGTGAGATGCCGGTCCAGGCTCCACAGGTTGTTTTGCGTGGTGCGATAGATCGGTGGGCCAAATGCCTGATGACTGGTCATGACCGCTCGATACTCACCTGTGTGACGGTCATGCAGCACGTAAACGTGAGACCGTTGTTCCTCACCCGGCAGTTGTACATCTACCCATTGGCGCTGGCGGAAATGTCTGATGCCATTGGCATCCGCAGGAGGCATTCCAGCGACGTATGGGTGGGTGAAATCTTCCAGCGAGTATCTCGCGCCTGGACGGGCGTCCGAGGTGCTGCCGGGCATGATGCTGACGCTGGCTGCCGCAGGCACTGGTCGGGAGACGCCGGTGCCTTGCGAGGGGGAAAGGGTGGTATCAAGCGTCACACGGTCAGAATCACCCGGTATGCGGCCTGCTGGCGGTCCCACTGGATTTGCGTCGGCACCGTCTCGTGAGGAGTGAGCAGAGCCGCTGGTTTCAATGGGCGGTGTTTTCGGGCGCGTGCCCGTCTTTGGTCGCATGGTTTCAATCTCCTTCATGAAAAAAACAGCCGGTCCGTTGGCTGAGTGTTACGAACGCCGACGCAGCAGTCAGAGCCGCATCGGCGCGTATTGAGTGTCGGGGGAAACGGTCAGATGTTCTGGCTTGATATCAGTAAATCTTCAGGCCTGATCGGGTGCTGCGGGTCGCTGCCGAGGCTCCATTGCTTTTTCGCCGAGCGATAAATCACCTTGGCGTCTTTTCCCTTGGCGCTGACGTGGGTGACATGCACGGTGGCCGCCAGTTCACTGCGCAGTCGATGCGCGTCGAGATCTGCCACCAGTGCGGCAACGCTGGCATAGCCGCGAGCGTCGATGACATACAGCTGGATGACTGCGAAAAGCAGTGACACTTCGTAAATATTGCCCGCAGACGTCACGACGCTGACTGATTCGACGGGCGAATCGTCGTCGACCGTCGGCAGCTCGAGCACGGCGCTGCCGATGCGCAGCCGGTTGGCGTCAAGCTGTATGTCGTCGCGCGCAATCGTTTCCGTCATGGCGCCGGTGAACAGGTTCCAGATCGACGCGTTGGCGGTTTTGGCGGCAGCCCCAGGCGTGGAAAGGCTCACGATCGAGTTACTGGACAGGTGTACGTCGTAAGTCGAACTTTGCCCTTCGAGCACATAAATCCCGGTGTGCGGCCCTGCCGGAATTGTCACTTTGCTGGGTTGCGCCGGCAATGCCAGTTTTGCTCCGGACACCGGTCGGGTGAACAGATAGTCACCGGTACGTCGCTTGAGGCAACTGCGGGTGCTCTGGCTGCGCGGGCCGGGGTTTGCGGCATCGTTCCGGTAATCCAGGTCCGGCACTTGCAGGCGGTACGAAACCTTGTCCTGCATGATCAGGACGATGTCCTGGGCAAGCTGTGGCGTGGTGACTTTCAAGCTGTTTCGGCCGCTGTAACCGGTGGCCGCGGCGATCGGCTGAATGACCCCGGTGAAACTCACGACTTTTTCCGGCAAGTGCAGTGACAGGTTGATGTCTTTGTAGATCAGGTGGGTATTGCCGGAAACGCCCTTGCGCACTTCCACGTCATAGCTGACGACCACGTCGCTGATTTCTTCATTGCTGAAGTCCAGGTGAATCGAACGAGACGTGCGTGCGGCGTGTGGCTTGGCCAGAAACCCGACAGTGCCAGGCAGGCGCGAAACAAAATGCCGTTTGCGTCCCATGTCATTGATTTCCACCGTGCCGGCATTGACGATTTCCGGCGCAGGGCTCGGTTTGCCGATGACACTCACCGCGATATCGACACGCTCGATCAGTGCCTTGCCCGGTGTCGTCGGCAGCAGCGCCAGCAGCTCATACTGGTCCCGTGTCTTGAACACCAGTTTGCCGTTTTTCAATTGGCGCCGGCCGTCTACCCACTGGTAGACATTTTCAATCGTCAAGACATGCTCCGGCTCGCTGCCGTCATCGCCGCGGCGGGAGCGGACCACCAGTGCGGTGTCGGCGATTTCCCAGCGCTGGATGGCTTCCATCGGCCAGCCAAATTCGATCAGGCTGGTGTGTTCGCCGTCTTCGACAATCGTGGTTCGCGCGCAGGTGTCGGCGATGTAGTATCGGTCCTTGCCGCTGCCGCCATCCACTGTGCAATCGAAACCGCCGACGGCAATGGTGTCGTCGCCGGCCCCGGCATGGACCCGGTCATTACCATTGGCCGCGATCCGGTTGGCTTCGTCGCTGCCAGTGACGCGACTGGTGCCCTTGCGCAACGTCGAGACGTTTTCGATCGACGTCAGTTGCGCCACGTGAACAGCATCGACCTGCGGATCAAGACCGCGCAGGCTGACCTTGCCGCTTTGCAGATCGATGTCGTGGCCGATATGGCGCGTGTCGTCCCGTGGGCGACTGCCTTCGAACGCCAGGGTGTCCGAGCCCGCGCCGCCATCCAGTACGTTGAGATGCGCCGGTTTGCTTGCTCGGTTGAGTTCGGCTTCGCTGACGTCCTGATAGAACGCGTCGCTTTTGCTGCCGCCCGTCAGGGCTTTGTGATCGTCGCGCCAGGTGAAGAGATTGGCCTGGTCCGCCACGCCGATCACCCGGTCATTGCCATCGCCAAGGCGCCAGAACACACCCTTGTCCTCACCGCCGGTGCCGGAGACCTTGCCCTTGAGATCGACGGGCAGGCCTTTGCTGGCGTCAATCACGTCGTCGCCTTCCACGACCGCCGCGTAGTTATCGAGTTTGAACGGTTTCTCACCCGCAGCTTCATCCCATTGGTAGCGCCAGATTTCCACAGGTTTGAGTTCTACGCGGAAGGCGCCGTTGATGATGTGTTCGAGAGAGTGTTTGTACGCGCCGTCGAGCATCTGGCGGGCAGACATCTGCAATTGGGCCTCATGGTCGCGATAACCCTTGGACTGCTTGAAGCGGTCCATGACGTCCTTGTCCATCTCCTGGCCGGTGAAGGCGAACCAGCCCGAGCGCAGACGTTCGTGGAACGTCAGTTCGATATAGTCGTCGATGTCATCGACCGCGCGTGCGGCGTGGTAGATCATCGAACCGGCGATCAGCAATCCGGCGGCAGCCAGGCCGAGCGGACCGGCGACACTGCCGAAACCGGCCAGCGCCGCCGCGCCAAGCGCCAGGCTGATGCCCGCGCCAGCAACGCTGAAGCCAGCATTGACGTAATGGTCCTGGGCTTCCTTGCCACTGCTGACCGCGGCGGCGTTGAACGACTTCACCGCATCGGCAATGTCGAACGGCAAGGTGATGACGCTGGCAAACATGCCGGCGCCGCGACCCAGGTATTTGCCGAACGAGGTGCGCGGAAAATAGCGGAACACCTTGCCTCCCTGGGTGAGCATGGCCTGGCCACCCTTGCTGAAGCCCTGCTCGAGAATCAGCGAGCCCAGTTCGGCGGCAATCGAGCCACCCTGAAACCAGGCTTCTCCCGTCTCGCCGTGTTTGATCGCATCGAGCATTGCCCGATAGCCGCTGTAGATACCGAATGCCTGCATGCCCACACCGGCGCCGCTCAGCAGATAACTTTTGCCCCTGTTGACCCAGCCGGGGGAGTTTTCCAGGGCGTCGATCGGTTGCACTTCAAGCTTCTGCGCGGCCTCGCAGAAATGATTGAGACGTCCCATCAAACTGCGTGGCTTGATGTCGCCAGCGCTGACAAACAGCTGTCCGGCATTGGCCGAGCGCTGGCTGGAAATTTCAAAAAACAGCAGGCCGGGGCCGTCAATGTCGGCGGCATCAATGGCTTTCAAGCGTGCCTGGGCCTTGTCGGCATCGAAGTTGAGCCCGTCGAGAAAGGCCTGATCCGCGTGCTGCATACCGGCGTTCGCCGGGCTGATGGGCTGGCCGTGCACGGTGGCCCCGAAAGCCTGAAGTTCGACTCGGGTGGTCGTGACCTCGCCGATGCGCAACGGGCCGAAATGTTCATCAAGGGAGGCCAGCGTGCGCCGGAAAGGGGCTTTCGGGTCCGTCGGGCTGGCACTGTTCGACGGCTCGATGTGAGTCGGCTGCCGTCCATAGGGATTGGCCGAGGCAGCGATCTGCTGCATGCCGATTGCGCGGGCCTCAAGAGCTGCGACGCTTGGTGTGATAAGTGTTGACACGATTAGTCCTTTAATAAGTGGCGTTAGCCGGTATCCGTACCGGTTGTTTTCATCTGCTCAACGTTGTTGAGAACGGCGGTGTGCTCACGGCCAACTGATGTCGTGGGCGAACTCGTTGCTGTTGCCGGAAAGACTGATGATCGGTTGGCCGGCCGCTTCGACCCGGTCGATCAAACGGTCGTATTCGAAGCCATTGGTGTGGCAGGGTACTGATGACAACGGCGGGGGCAGGATCGATATCGGCCTCGGTGTTGGGCATGCACGCTGGATCGGCGGGATCGTTAAAACCGGGCAGGCGCCATGTTGCAGGCAGTCCGGGGGGGAGCGCAGGCGTAAAGGACGGCGGCTCGGGTGGACGGTTGGCGAGCGTTGGTTTGCGCGGTATTTTCGGACTCATGAATGACTCTTATCAATAGATAAACAAAACACCCGCTGTTTCAGTCAGCGTGTGTTTTAAGTATCGAAAGTTATTGAATTGAAGAGCCAATCTAATGGTTTTTGCACAGCGTGGAATTGTTTATCGCGCTGTTGGCGAAGTGATTGTGTAACCCGGTTTTTTATTCAGTATGGAAGTGCGAAAGTTGATAATCGCTTGCGTGAAAACTTACTCGCAACAGGAATTTATGAATCAGTTGGTAGCGCTGCTCTCGTCGGAAATTTCCGAAAAGAACAGCGCGAGAAAATAACGCTTGTGCACTTTCAATCAATAAGCGTAACGCAGCAGCGTATGCGGAAGATGGCGCAGTACGAAGAATCCGAACAAGGCAATCATCGATGGCAGGATCAGCCACCAGATCTTGAACGGCACTGGGTTGAGGGAAGTCTGACGCTGGCTCAGCCATAGCACTGCGGCGCAAACGCAACTGGCGAGCATGGCGCCGGCAAGAATGTCGGTCGGCCAGTGCGCCCCCAGATAGACCCGCGACAAGGCGATAGAGAGCGCCGGGATGCAAGCGATCAGCAGCCAGGTCAGGCGCATGCGTGGCGGCTGGCCGCGACCGGCCAGCACGCCCAGTGTCAGGAACAAGGCAAACGCGCCGGAAGCATGGCCGCTGGGCATGCTGTAGGTGGTCAATGGATCACTGAGTACTTCGGGGCGCACTCGGGCAAAGAAGTATTTGGTCCCGGTATTGGCCATTGCGGTGATGAGCATGGTCGCACCGGCGAACATCGCCTGACGCCACTGCTTGCACAACAGCAACAGCACGACCAGCAGGGCGCTGAACAGCAGCATGTTGCGGAATTCGCCGATCAGCGTCAGCGTCACGGCAATTTCGTCGAGCGCTGGCTGGCGATGTTCCTGCACCAGCGTCATCACTCCGTTGTCGAGCGCCGTCAGGTACGGGTAGCCGATAAACAGGCCGATCAGGATCAACAGGCTCATGCCGCCGATCCAGATCGTCGCGCGACGATGGCGACGCACGCTGCTGTTGACGCTCAGGCCGACCATCACCGCGATGCTGGCGGCGACAATTCCGGCCTCGAGCCAGAAACCTTCAGGCAACGGCAGGCGGAACGCCGCGCCGGTGGCCCAACCCGGGAGCAGATAGGCGAGGCTCCAGCCAGCCGCAGCGAGCAGGCTAACGGCGATAAAGCGCGGGAACGGCATGTCGCACATGCCCGCCACCATCGGCAGCATGGGACGTAGCGGGCCGATAAAGCGACCGACCAGCAGGCTGGCGATGCCGTAACGCTGGAAATACGATTCGGCCCCTGCCATCCACTCCGGATGACTGCGCAGCCCCGGCAAGCGACGGATGTTCTGATGGAAATGCCGGCCGAGAAAATACGAAATCAGATCGCCGAGAATGCCGCCGAGAAAGCCCAGCAAAAGGGTTTCGCTCAACGACAGCGCGCCGCTGCCAGCCAGCACCGCAACCGCGAACAGCAGCACGGTGCCCGGTACGATGAGACCGGCGATCGCCAGGCATTCCACCAGCGCCACAACGAACACCGCAGCCGCCAGCCACTGTGGATTGGCCGCCAGCCAACCGGTCACGCTATCGAGCCATGGGCCCATACAGAAAAACTCCATCAAAACTGCAATTGATATTCAGGGATTACCGGCCACCTGTGAGAGCGCGCCTGCTCGCGAATGCAGTGTGTCAGACGATTAAATTCGTCCGGTAGACCTCTTCGCGAGCAGGCGCGCTCCCACAGGTGGATATCATTTGATCGCGCAATCGACGCTGGACCCAGGCAGCAGAAAATAATCCCGGCCTTCGACCTGGCCCCGGCGCAACGGGTTCCGCGTGCACCATTGTGCGTAGGCTGCATCGACGAAGCGGTACATCAGGTGCTCGTCCCGTCCGAGCGGAATGCCCAGACGAGTCGTTTGAATAATGTGTGAGGGCGCGGGGCCGGTGTCTTCCACCAATAACAGTTCATGATCGAAACGCTTGGCGTCCCACATCGGTACTTTCAGCCCGAGTGCCTTGCACAGCAATGTCTGGCCGGCGCAGAGTTTGTTCGCAGGGCGCGCGCGACCCTGAGCGTCGGGGTTGTTCAGAAGCATTTGCGCCATGCTCGCCGGACCGCTGATTTCATCGATCCACGGATAGGCCGATTTGATCAGCACGGCATTGCCCGGACCCTGCGCGCTGAAGTTCAGCGAATCGCCGCCACGGGCGTAGTACATATAGATGTGCCCGCCATCCAGAAACAAAGCCTTACGCTTTTCCGTGTAACCGAGTGAGGCATGGCTGCCTTTTTCAGCGCAGTAATAGGCTTCGGTTTCGATGATCCGCGCGCTCAGCCACAGATCGCCGACGCGATGACGGATGACTTTGCCGAGCAGATCCTGCGCCAGTACCTGGGCGTCACGCTCGAAAAAACTGTCCGGCAGGCCCACGGGCAGGCGCGTGGGCTGAGAGTGTTGGGGCTCGTTGGTCATGATGGGCAAGGTTGATCCAGGCTCAAGAGGCCGTGATGATAACAACGCCGAGCTTAATTACGTCTGAACGACGGCCATTCCCAGCTCATTTTGACCATCCGCCCGTCACCGCTGTTAGTCGGGGGGCGTGACAGCTATAATCTGCCGCTTTCCTCTTTGCCAAGACCCCAGCAGACCATGACTGAGTCCGTTCTTGACTACATGACCCGATTGGGTCGCGCCGCCCGCAGCGCTTCCCGGGTCATCGGCCGTGCCAGCACCGCGCAGAAAAACCGCGCCCTGCAGGCAACCGCCAATGCTCTGGACGCCGCGCGTGCCGAGGTGGCGGCAGCCAATGAACAGGATTTGGCCGCCGGCCGCGCCAATGGCCTGGAGCCTGCGTTGCTGGAACGTCTGGAACTGACCCCGGCACGCATCGACGGCATGATTGTCGGTTTGCGCCAGGTCGCTGCGCTGCCGGATCCGGTCGGCGCGATCCGCGACATGAGCTACCGCCCGTCGGGGATTCAGGTCGGCAAGATGCGCGTGCCGCTGGGTGTGATCGGGATCATCTACGAATCCCGGCCCAACGTGACCATCGACGCCGCCAGCCTGTGCCTGAAGTCCGGCAACGCGACGATCCTGCGCGGCGGCTCCGAAGCGATTCATTCCAACCGGGCGATTGCTGCGTGCATTCAACGTGGTCTGGCCGAGGCCGAGCTACCCGCCGCCGTGGTGCAAGTGGTGGAAACCACCGACCGTGCCGCCGTCGGCGCGATGATCAGCATGCCCGAGTACGTCGATGTGATCGTGCCGCGCGGTGGCCGCGGCCTGATCGAGCGCATCAGCCGTGATGCCCGCGTACCGGTGATCAAGCATCTGGACGGAATCTGCCACGTTTATGTCAGCGAACACGCCGATCTGGGCAAAGCCCAGCGCATTGCGTTCAACGCCAAGACTTATCGTTATGGCATTTGCGGGGCGATGGAAACCTTGCTGGTCGACCAGACCGTTGCGCAGGCTTTCCTGCCGGCAATGGCCGCGCAGTTCCGCGAAAAAGGCGTCGAGCTGCGTGGCTGCGAGCGCACCCGAGCGATCATCGAGGCCGTCGCGGCCACCGAGGACGACTGGAGCAGCGAATATCTGGCGCCGATTCTGTCGATCCGCGTGGTCGACGGGCTGGATCAGGCCATCGAACACATCAATCATTACGGCTCCCACCACACCGACTCGATCGTCAGCGAAAATCTCGCCGACACCCGGCGTTTCGTGGCGGAAGTCGACTCGGCCTCGGTGATGATCAACACGCCGACCTGCTTCGCCGATGGATTTGAATACGGATTGGGTGCCGAGATCGGCATTTCTACTGATAAGCTGCACGCCCGCGGCCCGGTGGGCCTCGAAGGGCTGACCTGCGAGAAGTACATCGTGGTCGGTGATGGCCAGTTGCGCGGCCAGGCGACGGTCTGACTTGACCGACCTCGACCTGACAGCGCCGCACACCGGCAGCGAGTCGTGCCCACGACGCATCGGCGTTCTGGGCGGTACGTTCGACCCGGTGCACATCGGCCATTTGCGCGGCGGGCTGGAAGTCGCCGAGGCGCTGGCGCTCGATGAGCTGCGCATGCTGCCCAGCGCGCGTCCGCCGCATCGCGGTACGCCGCAGGTGTCGGCGCAGGATCGGCTGGCCATGGTCGAGTGTGCGGTGGCCGGTTTGCCGCCGCTGATGGTGGATGCCCGCGAATTACAGCGGGACAAGCCGTCATGGACCATCGATACCCTGGAGTCGCTGCGTGGCGAAATGCCCGCCGAGACCCAGGTTTTTCTGCTTTTGGGCTGGGACGCATTTTGCGGCCTGCCCACTTGGCACCGCTGGGAAGAGTTGCTCCAGCATTGCCACATCCTGGTGCTACAGCGCCCGGACGCCGACAGCGAACCGCCGGATGCCTTGCGCAACCTGCTGGCAGCGCGTTCGGTGAGCGACCCGCTGGCCCTGAAAGGGCCGAGCGGACAGATTGCATTCGTCTGGCAGACACCGCTCGCGGTTTCCGCCACCCAGATCCGTCAACTGCTGGCCAGCGGTAAGTCGGTACGTTTCCTGGTGCCCGACGCGGTCCTGGCCTACATCGATGCGCACGGTCTGTACCGTGCGTCGAACTGAACAAGGCGTGCTTCACGGATACGAATCACCGTATCGCCAAGCCGCCGAATACATGAGCAAAACGAGTTTTATATGACTGACAAAGATCTACCGAAAGTAAAGCGCAAAGGCACGTTCAAGAGCGCGCCGCTGCCGGAAGTCGCCAGCACCAACGAACCGCTCAAGGGCGATGAACTGGTCAAGCTTGCCGTCGCTGCACTGGAAGACGTCAAGGCCCAGGACATTCAGGTCATCGACGTTCGCGACAAGCAGAGCATCACTGACTACATGATCATCGCCACCGGTACCTCCAACCGCCAGATCAACGCGATGCTCGACAAGGTTCGCGAGGAAGTCAAAAAGCAGGGCGCCAAGCCGCTGGGCGAAGAAGGCAAGGGCGACAGCGACTGGGTACTGCTCGACCTCGACCTGGTCATCGTGCACATGATGACGGCCTCGGCGCGTCAGTTCTACGACCTGGAGCGCCTGTGGGCCGGTGCCGAGCAGAGCCGTGCGGCCGACGCCAGGCACCACAGCCCGGAAAACACCCACGAGCATTTCACCAAGCTCAACAAAGACCAGCTGTAAGGGATTGCTGTGCGACTGCGCCTGATCGCCGTCGGTTCACGCATGCCCAAGTGGGTGGAAGAAGGCTGGCATGAATATGCCAAGCGTCTTCCGTCCGAGCTGGCGCTGGAACTGGTGGAAATACCGCTCAATACCCGTGGCAAGAATGCCGACGTGGCCCGATTCATCCGCCAGGAAGGCGAAGCCATGCTGGCCAAGGTCGGGCAGAACGAGCGGATCGTCACGCTGGAAGTCCACGGCAAACCCTGGAGCACCGAGCAACTGGCGGTCGAGCTCGATCGCTGGCGGCTGGACTCGCGCACGGTCAATTTCATGGTCGGTGGTCCCGAGGGGCTGGCGCCGGAAGTCTGCGCCCGTGCCGATCAGCGCTGGTCGTTGTCGCCGCTGACGTTGCCGCATCCGCTGGTGCGCATCCTCATCGGCGAACAGTTGTATCGTGCCTGGACCGTGTTGTCCGGTCACCCTTACCACAAGTAAGCCTGCCCTCATGTCTCAGCCGATCCGCATCAAGGACCACGAAAAGGACGCCCGCCTGGTGCGTAGCCGCGTCGTGTTCGGGGCCATTACGGTCATGTTGCTGATCGTTGTGCTGATTGCGCGGTTGTATTACTTGCAGGTGATCCAGTACGAATATCACTCGACCCTGTCGGAAAACAACCGCGTCCATGTGCAGCCGATTCCGCCCACGCGCGGGCTGATTTTCGATCGCAACGGCGTGGTGGTCGCGGACAACCGCCCAAGCTTCAGCCTGAGCATGACCCGCGAGCGCTCCGGCGACTGGCAGCAAGTGCTCGACGTCATCGTCGAAGTGCTGGAGCTGACGCCCGAGGACCGGGTGATCTTCGAGAAGCGCATGCGGCAGGGGCGCCGACCGTTCGAGCCGGTGCCGATCCTGTTCGAGCTGAGCGAAGAGCAGATTGCCCGCATCGCCGTAAACCAGTTCCGCCTGCCGGGCGTCGAGGTGGTCGCGCAACTGGTCCGTCACTATCCGCAGGGCGCGCATTTTGCGCATTCGGTGGGCTACATGGGGCGGATCAATGAGAAAGAGCTGAAAAGCCTCGATCCGGTCAATTACAGCGGCACCCACCACATCGGCAAAACCGGCATCGAGCGTTTCTACGAGCCGGAGTTGCACGGGCAGGTCGGCTACGAAGAAGTTGAGACCAATGCCCGGGGCCGCGTATTGCGCGTACTCAAGCGCACCGATCCGATTCCAGGCAAGGACATTGTCCTGAGTCTGGACATCAAGCTGCAGGAAGCCGCCGAGGCCGCGCTGGGCGGGCGGCGGGGTGCGGTGGTGGCGCTCGATCCGAAGACCGGTGAAGTGCTGGCGATGGTCAGTCAGCCGAGTTTCGACCCCAACCTGTTCGTCACCGGGATCAGCTTCAAGGCCTACGCCGAGTTGCGCGACTCCATTGACCGGCCGCTGTTCAACCGCGTGCTGCGCGGACTCTACCCGCCGGGCTCGACGATCAAACCGGCGGTGGCGATTGCCGGCCTCGATGCCGGCGTAGTCACGGCTTCAAGTCGGGTGTTCGACCCCGGCTATTACATGCTGCCCAACTACGACCATAAATACCGCAACTGGAACCGCACCGGGGACGGCTTCGTCGACCTCGACACAGCGATCATGCGGTCCAACGACACCTACTTCTATGACCTGGCACACAAGCTCGGCATCGATCGGCTGTCGGCGTACATGAACAAGTTCGGCATCGGCCAGAAGGTCTCGCTGGACATGTTCGAAGAATCCCCCGGCCTGATGCCGTCGCGTGAATGGAAGCGGGCGACACGCAAACAGGCATGGTTCCCCGGCGAAACCCTGATTCTCGGGATCGGCCAGGGCTACATGCAATCGACACCGCTGCAACTGGCCCAGGCCACGGCATTGGTGGCCAACAAAGGCATCTGGAACCGTCCGCACCTGGCCAAGTCCCTTGACGGGGTGAAGCCTGTGGATGACAACCCGATGCCGAACATCGTGCTGCGCGATCCGTCCGACTGGAACAAGGTCAACCACGGCATGCAGCAGGTGATGCACGGCGCCCGCGGCACCGCGCGTAAAGCGGCGATCGGTGCGCAATACCGCATCGCCGGCAAGTCGGGTACCGCCCAGGTCGTGGCGATCAAGCAGGGCGAGAAATACGACCGCTCCAAGGTCCAGGAACGCCATCGCGACCACGCCTTGTTCGTCGGCTTTGCTCCGGCCGAGGATCCGAAAATCGTCGTCTCGGTGATGGTCGAGAACGGTGAATCCGGTTCCGGTGTCGCCGCGCCAGTGGTGCGTCAGGTGATGGACGCCTGGCTGCTCGACAAGGAAGGACATTTGAAGGCCGAGTACGCCAGCCCAATCACTGCGGAGGCCACGGCCCGTGATGAATAACTTCGATCGCATGCTCTCCAGTGAGGATGTGATGCGTCGCCGCGCGACGTTGCTGCAAAGACTGCACATTGATGGCCCGCTGCTGATTCTGCTGCTGATCCTCGCCGCCGGCAGCCTGTTCGTGCTGTATTCGGCCAGCGGCAAGAGCTGGGATCTACTGGGCAAACAGGCGACGTCGTTCGGCATCGGCCTGGTAGCAATGATTGTCATTGCCCAGTTCGAACCGCGGTTCATGGCCCGTTGGGTGCCGCTCGGTTATGTCATTGGCGTGGTGCTGCTGCTGGTGGTGGACATCATGGGCCACAACGCCATGGGCGCGACGCGCTGGATCAACATCCCCGGGGTGATCCGCTTCCAGCCTTCGGAATTCATGAAAATCCTCATGCCGGCGACCATCGCCTGGTACTTGTCCAAGCGCACCTTGCCGCCGCAACTCAAGCATGTCGGTATCAGCCTGATGCTGATCGGCGTGCCGTTCGCGCTGATCGTGCGCCAGCCCGATCTCGGCACTTCGCTGTTGATTCTGGCCGGCGGCGCGTTCGTGCTGTTCATGGGAGGGTTACGCTGGCGCTGGATCCTCAGCGTGCTGGCGGCGGCGGTGCCGGTGTCGGTGGCGATGTGGTTTTTCGTCATGCACGACTACCAGAAGCAGCGCGTGCTGACCTTTCTCGATCCGGAAAGCGATCCGCTGGGCACCGGCTGGAACATCATCCAGTCGAAAGCCGCGATCGGTTCCGGCGGTGTCTTCGGCAAAGGCTGGTTGCTCGGCACCCAGTCACACCTGGACTTCCTCCCGGAAAGCCACACCGACTTCATCATTGCCGTACTCGGCGAAGAGTTCGGTCTGGTCGGCATTTGCGCGCTGTTGCTGATTTATCTGCTGCTGATCGGACGCGGGCTGGTGATCACCGCTCAGGCGCAAACCCTGTTCGGCAAATTGCTCGCCGGGGCGTTGACCATGACATTTTTTGTTTACGTTTTCGTCAACATCGGTATGGTCAGTGGCCTGTTGCCGGTCGTGGGGGTGCCGTTGCCGTTCATTAGCTACGGAGGAACTTCGCTGGTGACACTGCTGTCAGCGTTTGGGGTTTTGATGTCGATCCATACCCATCGCAAGTGGATCGCACAGGTTTGAATAAGGTGAACAGTTCAATGCAAGTCATGCGTGGCTGGGCGACTCGATGCGCGCCGCTGGTTGGCCTGATGGGCCTGCTGGGCAGCGTTCAGGAAGCGCTGGCCGGCGAATACGAAGGCTCGCCGCAGGTGGCCGGATTCGTCGGTGAAATGACCCGCGACTACGGTTTCGCCGGTGAGCAATTGATGGCGGTGTTCCGTGAGGCGCAGCGCAAGCAGGCGATTCTCGATGCCATTTCCAGGCCTGCCGAGCGGGTCAAGCAGTGGAACGAATACCGCCCGATGTTCATCACCGACGCGCGCATTGCCCGCGGTGTCGACTTTTGGCGTCAGCACGAGGCAACCCTGGCGCGTGCCGAGCAGGAATACGGCGTACCGGCACAGGTCATCGTGTCAATCATCGGCGTTGAAACCTTTTTCGGACGTAATACCGGTAATTACCGGGTGATCGATGCGTTGTCGACGCTCGGTTTCGACTATCCTCCCCGTGCCGAATTTTTCCGCAAGGAATTGCGCGAGTTCTTGCTGCTGGCGCGTGAAGAGCAGGTCGATCCATTGACTCTCAAAGGCTCCTATGCCGGGGCCATGGGCCTGCCGCAATTCATGCCGAGCAGCTTTCGCGCCTATGCGGTGGATTTCGACGGTGACGGCCACATCAATATCTGGAACAACCCGGACGATGCGATCGGCAGCGTTGCCAGCTATTTCAAGCGTCACGGCTGGGTCTCCGGCGAGCCGGTGGTCAGCCGCGCCGATGTTGGCGGCGAGCACGTCGAAGAAGGCCTGACCAGCGGTATCGAGCCGACGAAAACGGTCGCAGAGTTGCGGGCGCTGGGCTGGTCAAGTCATGATGCGCTGCGCGATGATATGCCGGTTACCGCATTTCGCCTCGAAGGCGACAACGGCCCGGAATACTGGATGGGCCTGAAGAATTTCTACGCAATCACGCGTTATAACCGCAGCGTGATGTACGCCATGGCCGTACATCAACTGTCTGAACAGCTGGTACAAGCACGGGGCGTCAAGTAATGCAGGCATTGCCTAATCATAAACCCCTGAAGCTGGTGGCTTTCGCTGCGTTGGCAGTCCTGGTTGCCAGTTGCACGACCAGCCGCACCCCGACGCAGAAAACGCCGTCCACTGCTGTCCGCGCCCAACCGGGCCTGGACATCAACCGCGCGCACAAAGATGGCGCGCCGTGGTGGGACGTCGATGTCTCGCGCATCCCGGATGCGACGCCGACCCTGCACACTGGCCCGTACAAGGCCAACCCGTACACCGTGCTGGGCAAAACCTATTTTCCGCTGCAGGAATCCAAGACCTATGTCGCTTCCGGCACGGCGTCCTGGTACGGCACCAAGTTTCACGGGCAGAACACCGCAAACGGCGAGGTCTATGACCTGTACGGCATGAGTGCCGCACACAAGACCTTACCGCTGCCCAGTTACGTTCGGGTGACCAATCTGGACAACAACAAGACCGTGATCCTGCGCGTCAACGACCGCGGGCCGTTCTATTCCGATCGCATCATCGATCTGTCCTACGCAGCGGCGAAGAAACTCGGTTACGCCGAAACCGGCACCGCGCGGGTCAAGGTCGAAGGCATCGATCCGCAGCAATGGTGGGCCGCCAAGGGCCGTCCGGCGCCGCTGATGCTCAACGAGCCGCAAGTGGTGCAGACCAGCGCTCCGGTGATCACGGCTTCGGCCGGCACCGTCGAGCAATGGACCCCGCCGCCGCAGCAGCACGCCGCGGCCGTAGTGCCGGTGCAGATCGACGCAAAAAAAAACGCTTCTGCAACAGCGTCTGGCCAGTATCTGCAGGTGGGCGCGTTCGCCAACCCGGACGCTGCCGAACTGCTGAGGTCGAAGCTCAGCGGGATGGTGAGCGCTCCGGTGTTCATCAGCTCGATCGTGCGCAATCAGCAGACCCTGCACCGGGTACGCCTGGGGCCGATCGGCTCGCCGGGTGAAATCGCCCAGGTGCAGAACAGCGTGCGCCTGGCCAACCTGGGTTCGCCCAGCGTGGTCACCGAGTAAAACGTAGACCTTGATTGACGGTTCACTTGCGGTATCGGGGGGTGAACCAGGTTGTTGGCTCGTCGAAGAACAAAAGCCCGGCAAGGGTGACTGGAGTGAACGACTGAACACGCGATGGCCCGTTAGAAGGCTGTCTGAACAAGTTTTGCCTTCGGGCAAGTTTCCATTAGCGATTTCGAGAGACGGATGAACATCACCACCTTTGCCAAACGCCTGTGTCTGCTAGTCCCGCTGCTCCTCTCGCCAGCCGCTTTCGCGGCCGAGATGATGCCGTCGCCACCGCAACTGGCCGCCAAGGCCTACGTTCTGATGGATGCCAGCAGCGGCAACGTGCTGGTCGAGAACAATGGCGACCAGCGTCTGCCACCGGCCAGCCTGACCAAGCTGATGACCGCGTACATCGCGACCCTGGAAATCCGTCGCGGCCAGATCGGTGAAAACGATCCGGTGACCGTCAGCGAAAACGCCTGGCGCACCGGCGGTTCGCGGATGTTCATCAAAGTCGGCTCGCAGGTGACCGTCAGCGACCTGCTGCACGGCATCATCATCCAGTCCGGCAACGACGCCAGCGTCGCGCTGGCCGAGCACATCGCCGGTAGCGAAGATGCCTTCGCCGACCTGATGAACAAGACGGTTACCGAACTGGGCATGACCAATACCCACTTCATGAACCCGACCGGTCTGCCGAACCCTGAGCACTACTCCTCGGCGCACGACATGGCGACGCTGGCTCGCGCGATCATTCACGAAGACCCGGCTCACTACGCGATCTACTCGCAGAAAGAGTTCTTCTGGAACGGCATCAAGCAGCCTAACCGCAACCTGCTGCTGTGGCGCGACAAGACCGTCGACGGTCTGAAAACCGGTCATACCGACGAAGCCGGCTACTGCATGGTGTCTTCGGCGGTACGTGATGGTCAGCGTCTGATCGCCGTGGTGTTCGGCACCAACAGCGAAGTGGCCCGTGCCGCTGAAACCCAGAAGCTGCTGACTTACGGTTTCCGCTTCTTCGAAACCCAGACCTTCTATCAGAAGGGCACCGAACTGGCTCAAGCGCCGGTGTGGAAAGGCACCACCAATCAGGTCAAGGCCGGCCTGGCGCAAGACCTGACGATGACCTTGCCAAAAGGCCAGCTGAAAAAGCTCGCTGCCAGCATGACCATGAACCCGCAACTGACCGCGCCTATCGCCAAGGGCGACGTGATCGGTAAAGTCGAAGTCAAACTGGAAGACAAGGTCGTGCACAGCGCCGACCTGATCGCTCTGGATGGCGTCGAAGAGGGTGGTATCTTCCGCCGCATGTGGGATAGCATCCGCCTATTCTTCTACGGCTTGTTCAACTGATTTTGTGTTGACCTGCATGGCCCCGCCCCGATCCGGAGCGGGGCCATGTGCGTTACCACGGCTTGTGCTATAGAGGCCGTTACGCCATGACCGATACCGAAGTAAAGGCGCCAAAGATCGAATTCCCTGTTACGGATTATCCCGTCAAGGTGATCAGCGATACGGGCGTCGGTCGCAAAGACCAGATCATTGAGATCGTCAAGAAACACGCGACCATCAACGATGAGCGCATCGACGAGCGTCAAAGCAGCACTGGCAAGTACACCACCATTCAGCTGCACATTGTCGCCACCGATCAGGATCAGCTGTACAACATCAACAGCGAATTGCGGGCGACCGGCTTCGTGCACATGGTGTTGTGATGCCCGGCACGCTGGGCTTTCGCGAACTTGGCCGGATGGCTTACGAGCCGGTCTGGCATGCCATGCAGCGCTTCACCAACGAACGCGGCAGCGCTGCCGCCGACGAAATCTGGCTCGTCGAGCACCCGCCGGTGTTCACGCAGGGCCAGGCCGGCAAGGCCGAGCACTTGCTGCTGCCGGGAGATATCCCGGTGGTGCAGGTCGATCGCGGCGGGCAAGTGACTTATCATGGTCCCGGCCAACTGGTGGCCTACCTGCTGCTGGACGTACGCAAGCTGGGTTTCGGCGTACGTGATCTGGTCACGCGCATGGAACAGTGCCTGATCGAACTGCTGGCCAGCTACGGGGTGACCGCAGCGGCCAAGCCGGATGCTCCCGGCGTTTACGTCGAGGGAGCGAAAATCGCGTCTCTGGGTTTGCGCATTCGCCACGGTTGTTCCTTTCATGGCCTGGCCCTGAATGTGGATATGGACCTGGAACCGTTTCGACGGATTAATCCCTGCGGCTACGCCGGGCTGGCGATGACCCAGCTGAGCGATCACGCAGGATCGATTGAATTTGCCGAGGTAAGTGCCCGGCTGCGTGCGCAGCTCGTCAAACACCTCGACTATGCTGAGCAGACGACCCTCACGGGCGGAATCGACTGATATGACTACTGATGCAGTGCAAACCATGATCCCGACGCTCGACGTGACCGAGCGCCCGGCCCCGCGTCCCAAGGTCGAAGCCGGCGTCAAGCTGCGCGGCGC
The DNA here is from genome assembly GCF_900104975.1 of Pseudomonas sp. Z003-0.4C(8344-21). NCBI lineage: Bacteria > Pseudomonadati > Pseudomonadota > Gammaproteobacteria > Pseudomonadales > Pseudomonadaceae > Pseudomonas > Pseudomonas sp. Z003-0.4C(8344-21). Next base: position 1,097,606 of record NZ_LT629756.1, read on the forward strand.
CGAGAAGGTTGCACGCATCCCGGTGAAGATCATTCCGACCACCGAACTGCCGAAGAAGCCCGACTGGATTCGTGTGCGCATCCCGGTATCGCCGGAAGTCGACCGGATCAAGAGCCTGCTGCGCAAGCACAAGCTGCACAGCGTCTGCGAAGAAGCCTCCTGCCCGAACCTCGGTGAGTGCTTCTCCGGCGGCACCGCCACGTTCATGATCATGGGCGACATCTGCACCCGTCGCTGCCCGTTCTGCGACGTCGGCCACGGTCGTCCGAAGCCACTGGATGTCAACGAGCCGGAAAGCCTGGCCATCGCCATCGCCGATCTCAAGCTCAAGTACGTGGTGATCACCTCGGTTGACCGCGACGACCTGCGTGACGGCGGTGCCCAGCACTTCGCCGACTGCATCCGCGAAATCCGCAAGCTGTCGCCGAACGTGCAACTCGAGACCTTGGTCCCGGACTACCGTGGCCGCATGGATATCGCCCTGGAAATCACCGCTGCCGAGCCGCCGGACGTATTCAACCACAACCTGGAAACCGTACCGCGTCTGTACAAGGCGGCGCGTCCGGGTTCGGATTACCAGTGGTCACTGACCCTGCTGCAGCGCTTCAAGCAGATGATGCCGCACATTCCGACCAAATCCGGTCTGATGCTGGGTCTTGGCGAAACCGACGAAGAAGTCATCGAAGTCATGAAGCGCATGCGCGAACACGACATCGACATGCTGACCCTCGGCCAGTACCTGCAACCGTCGCGCAGCCACTTGCCGGTGCAGCGTTTCGTGCACCCGGACACCTTCGCCTGGTTCGCCGAAGAGGGTTACAGGATGGGCTTCAAAAACGTCGCCTCGGGCCCGCTGGTACGCTCTTCGTACCATGCCGATGAGCAAGCGAAGCTGGTCAAGGCTGAACTGCTGGGTTCCTGACCCGCATCCAATGAAAAATGCCCGCCGAGGTTTAGCCCGGCGGGCATTTTTTTGCCTGAGATCCGTCCTTGCGTCAGGCTTGAAGTCAGTGTTGGCCGCACCCCTCACCCCAGCCCTCTCCCCGAGGAGAGGGAGCCGATTTCCTTGCCCTTCAAAACTTCATTCAACTCGGTCATTCATTTCAATGTGATGTAACGAACACCTCGGTCAGTTACCTCTCCTTCCGGGAGAGGGGTAGGCGGGCGGCGTTCCGATGAGGGGCTTTTGTTTGTGTCTCAAGCTGACTACTGTGTGCATGATTTACTCAGGGAGCCCCAAGGATGACCATTCGACCAACTCACACGCTCTGCCCGCACCGAGCCGTGCCCGCGCTGCCGGCAGAAGGACTCATCGGCGTCATCGCGCCTGCCGGCCCAGGCACGCTGGACACCGAAAAGGCGCTGCAATGGATGCGCGCCCGTGGCTATGGGCTGAAGGTGTTTCCCGGTGTTTACGAGAAGGACGGTTATCTGGCCGGCAGCGATGACGTGCGCCTGCGCGACCTGCACGCGGCATTCGCTGACCCCGAAGTCGATGCGATCATTTGCCTGCGCGGCGGTTACGGCACGCCGCGATTGCTCGACCGGATCGACTACGACTTGCTCAGCCGCCACGCCAAGCCCTTCGTCGGCTACAGCGACATCACCGCGTTGCACCTGGCGATCAGTCGCTATGCCGGTTTCGTGACCTTTCACGGGCCGTTGCTCAACGCCGATCTGCTGGGGGACAAGGAGCCGCCGACCGTCACTTCATTCTTCGCCATGTTGCGCGGGCAGTCGAAGGCGGGAAGTGTGCTCAGCCACCCGGTGGCTTATCCGTTGACCACCGTCGAGCCGGGCATCGCGCATGGGCGTCTGCTGGGCGGCAATCTGGCGATGATCGCCGCAACGCTGGGTACGCCTTATGAAATCGATGTCGAAGGGGTGATCCTGCTGATCGAAGACATTAACGAGCCGTTGTATCGCATCGACCGCTTGCTGACGCAGATGCGTCTGGCAGGCAAGTTGGCGAAATTGCGAGGGGTGTTGGTGGGCGATGTCGCGGGGGTCGATGTTCAGGCCCTGAACCGCTTGCTCAAGCAGACCTTCGAGCCGCTGCGGATTCCGGTGCTGTCAGGCTGGCGCAGCGGGCATTGCGACCCGAACCTGACGCTGCCGATGGGCGCGCTGGTGCGCCTGGATGCTGGGAAGCAGGAGCTGATGCTGGAGCAGGATGTGGTGATCAAGGTTTAGAAATCGGTCGCCTGACAGTAAGTCTTCGCGAGCAGGCTCGCACACATTTGGTCAGTGGCGCTCACATAACCAGTGTGGGAGCGAGCTTGCTCGCGAAGGCGACATCAGCCATACAACCTACCCACTACTGGGCGCGCAGGCTTTCCAGCAATTTGTGCGTCGGATAACCATCCGCCGGCCAGCCCAGTGACTGCTGCGCGCTGCGAATCGCCTTGCGTGTGTTGGCGCCGATGATCCCGTCCGCCGTGCCAGCGTCGAAGTTGCGCGCGCTCAACAAGGTCTGCAATTCCATCCGCTCGGTGCGGCTCAGGGGCAGGTCGTCTTTCGGCCAGGTTCCGTTGATCAAGCCGCCACCGTTGAACCGCTCGGACAGCAGGCTCACCGCCAACGCATACGACGACGAGTTGTTGTACTTGAGGATCGCCCGAAAGTTGTCGAGGATCAGGAACGCCGGGCCGCGATAACCGGCCGGCAGCAGCAAGGCAGCGGACAGTTGCTCAGAGCCGACCGGCACTTGCGCACCGTTCGGCAGGTTCACGCCCAACTGACGCCATTCGGCGACGCTTTTGCGAATCGCACCGTCAGCCAGGGTGTAATCGAAGGCGCTCGGTAATTGCACTTCGAAGCCCCACGGTTGGCCACGCTGCCAGCCCGAACTCTGCAAATAATGCGCAGTCGAGGCCAGCGCATCGGCGGGGCTGCCCCAGATGTCGCGACGGCCATCGCCGTCAAAATCCACGGCGTGGGTGTTGTAGGTGGTCGGAATGAATTGGGTCTGGCCCATGGCGCCGGCCCAGGAGCCCAGCATTTTCTCCGGAGTGATATCGCCCTGTTGCAGGATCTGTAGCGCGGCAATCAGTTGCGCGTGGGCAAAGCCCGGGCGGCGTCCTTCGTAGGCAAGGGTAGCCAGCGAGTTGATCACCGACTTGCTGCCCTGGAACTGGCCGAAGTTGCTTTCCATGCCCCACACCGACACCAGCGCCTGGCGATCAACGCCATAGCGTTGTTCGATGTCGCGCAGGGTGTCGGCGTATTGATTGACCAGCGTCTGGCCTTTGCGCACGCGCAGCGGTGACAGTGCGCCGTCGAGGTATTCCCATACCGGACGGGAAAACTCCGGTTGACTGCGATCAGCGCGAATCACGCTGGCGTCGAAACTGACATCGGCAAACGCACGATCAAACAGCTCGGGGCGAATCCCGGCGGCCAGGGCATCCTTGCGGAAACCCGCCTGCCATTCGGCAAAGGTCTGGGTGGGTTGCAGATCGAGAGGGTCGGCGGACGGCACTACCGGCGGGATGATCGCTGGGGCCGTGGCGACAGGTGCGGCTTGCAGGGGTTGCGCATCAGCGGCGGTGGGTTTTTCCGCACAGGCGACAAGCAGAATGAAGCTGGAGGCAGCGATCAATTGGCGAACAGGCCAACGATTGGAAAGACTGAAGGGCATGCACGGTTCCAGGGAATACGAATCAGGTGCAGACCTTAACATGACCGAGGGGTGCTGCGCTTCAGGCAGCCAGAAAGTAAGAAGCCTCCCAGCTGTCAGACTGGAAGGCTTCGCGGCGGTAGCTGCCTTTGCCCTTGGAAGGTCGTTCCTGACGACTGCGGAACAAGGGCTGGGCGACGATGGATTTGGCCTTGTTGGGGCCATGCTTTGCTGGCTTTTTGCTCATGAGGATCTCTCGGTGAGGTGGGTTTTGCGGGGGAAATAATCTGCCGATGTTGTGTGTCTGTCCAGTACCGGCTGTAGGCAAACGTGAAAGCGCTTTCGCGAGCAGGCTCGCTCCCAAAGTGGACCGGGTTCCACTGAGAGAATGGGGTCAAATGTGGGAGCGAGCCTGCTCGCGAATGGGGGCTATGCGGTTGAAGGCCTTACTCGGCAGGCAATGACAGCCGCTGCCCCGCCATCAACAACGCCAGACGACTCAGGCTCATCCACGGCGAACCCGCAGCCTGGCCCTTGATCTGCGCATCGATACGCTGGGCTTCGAGCAGCAATTGCGCCCAGCGTTGCGCCGAGTAGCGTTGCAGGGCTTTGCTGACCAGCGGCTTGCGCTTGTCCCACACCGGCGGTTTCGACTGGCTGAAGCACTTGTCCAGCGGCGTGCCCTGGCTGTATTGCAAGGCAATGTTGGCCAGCAGCCGCAGCTCACGGGCCAGGGCCCAGAGAATCACCGGCGGTTCGACCCCTTCGCCACGCAAGCCTTCAAGCATGCGCAGCGCGTGGGCCGGCTCACCGTTGAGCACGGCGTCGGTCAGGCCGAATACGTCGAAGCGGGCACTGTCCGCCACGGCGGCCTGCACGGTTTCGACGGTGATCTGACCGCCCTCGGCCATCAGCTTGAGCTTTTCGATTTCCTGCGCGGCGGCGAGCAGGTTGCCCTCGACGCGCGCGGCGATCAGTTCGACAGCGTCCTGACTGGCCGACAAGCCGGCCTGGGACAGACGCTGGCGAATCCAGCTCGGCAACTGATTGGCGTCCACCGGCCAGATCTGGATGAACTGGGTCTGCTGGCCTTCAACCAGGGCCTTGCCCCATTTGGTCTTCTGCGCACTGCCGTCAAGCTTGGGCAGGCTGATCAGCAGCACGGTGTCTTCAGCCGGGCGTGAGCAATATTCGATGAGCGCAGCAGCGCCCTTGTCACCGGGCTTGCCCGAAGGCAGGCGCAGTTCCAGCAGGCGCTTTTCGGCAAACAGCGACATGCTCGCGCCGGCCAGCAGCAACGTGCCCCAATCGAAATTGGCGTCGGCGGCGAACACCTGGCGTTCGTCGAAACCTTGCTGGCGCGCAGCACTGCGAATGGCGTCGGCGGCTTCCTGGCACAGCAGCGGGTCATCGCCGCTGATGATATAGACAGGCGCGAGTGCGCCTTGCAGGTGTTTGCCGAGTTGAGCGGGAGCGAGCTTCATAAGAAAAGTCGATCGGGGCGCCTGAGCGCCCCGAACAGCTTACTGCTGCGGTATTTCGAGCGGCGACTGACGCGGGGTTTCCGCTTCAGCCTTTTGTGCCGCTTCCAGCGCATCGGCTTCGGCCTTGGCGCGGTCGTTGGCGGCTTGCTGCAGTTGCTGCAACTGGCCCGGCGTCAATTGCTGCAGACGCAGCATCATGCGTTGCACCAGCTCGCGGCGGGTTTCGCGACGGGCGTCGTTGGCTTCCTGATCGGAACCGACGAGGTTGTTGCCGTCGTGAATGAACACCTTTTGTACTTCCAGCTTGTCGCTCAGCAATTGCAGGTTCTTATCGCCACGGATTTCGTAGCTCAGGATCGTGCTGACCTGATATTCACCGGTCCGGCCTGCGCCGGCATAGCTGAGAATGCGCTGGCTCTCCTGCTCGTCAGCCAGGAACAGCTTGTACGGCGCACCGCTGTAAACCTTGACGCCGCTCGACTCGAGCAACTGACGCAGTTGCGTCACGGTTTCGCCGTAGCTGTTGCGGGCGCTCAGATCGAGTTCCTTGATCGACAGTTCGTTGGTGCCGGTACCGCGCAGCTGGAAGCCACAGGCGCTCAACAGAACGGCGAGGCCCATCACCAGCAGATTGCGTTTGATCATTGTGTTGCTCCCCTTGAAACCAGGTGGGCCGACCTTGCGGCCCGAAAGGTTTTATCCGGCGTCAGGCGGACCTGACGCTCGATCCAATTAGCTGGCGACGATATTGACCAGTTTGCCCGGCACCACGATCACTTTGCGAATCGTCAGGCCATCGACGAAGCGCAGCACGTTTTCGTTGGCACGCGCGGCCGCTTCGACTTCTTCGCGGGTCGCGCTGGCCGGCATATCAATCTGCCCGCGCAGTTTGCCGTTGACCTGAATCACCAGGGTCAGGCTGTCCTGCACCAGCGCGGATTCATCCACTGCCGGCCAGCCCGCGTCGATCACCGCACCCGCGTGACCGAGCTGATTCCACAGCTCGTGGCTGATGTGCGGAGTGATCGGCGCCAGCAGCAACGTGACGGCTTCGAGGCCTTCGTGGATCAGCGCGCGATCCTGTTCGGTGGCTTGTGCGGCTTTTTCCAGCACGTTCATCAGTGTCATCACCTGAGCGATGGCGGTGTTGAATTTGTGGTTCTGGCCGACATCATGGCTGGCCTGCTTGATCGCGAGGTGAATCGCGCGGCGCACGGCTTTCTGCTCGTCGTTCAGGCTGGCGATGTCCAGTTTGCCCGGCAGGCCCTGAGTGACATGAGCCTGCGCCAGACGCCAGACGCGCTTGAGGAAGCGGTGCGAGCCTTCCACGCCGGAGTCGGACCATTCCGCGCTCATGTCAGGCGGCGAGGCGAACATCATGAACAGGCGGCAGGTGTCGGCGCCGAACTGGTCGATCATCGATTGTGGGTCAACGCCGTTGTTCTTCGACTTGGCCATTTTCTCGGTGCCACCGATTTCCACCGGCAGGCCGTCGGATTTCAGTTTGGCGCTGATGACCTTGGCTTTGCTGTCGCGCTCCAGTTCCACGTCCGCCGGGTTGAACCAGGTGTAGGCACCGTTGGCTTCGCGACGGTAGTAGGTTTCGGCGATCACCATGCCCTGGGTCAGCAGGTTCTTGAACGGCTCGTTGGAGCTCACCAGCCCTTCGTCACGCATCAGCTTGTGAAAGAAGCGCGCATAGAGCAGGTGCAGAATCGCGTGTTCGATGCCGCCGATGTACTGATCGACCGGCAGCCAGTGATCGGCCGCGGATTTTTCCACCAGCCCACCGGTGAAGTGTGGTGAGGCGTAACGGGCGTAGTACCACGACGACTCGACGAAGGTGTCCATGGTGTCGGTTTCACGTTTGGCAGGCTGGCCGCATTTCGGGCAGTTGCACTCATAAAACTCGGGCATGCGCGCCAAAGGCGAACCGGCGCCGTCCGGCACCACGTCTTCGGGCAGGACTACCGGCAGTTGATCTTCCGGCACCGGCACGTCACCGCAGGTATCGCAGTGGATGATCGGGATCGGGCAGCCCCAGTAGCGCTGGCGGCTGATGCCCCAGTCGCGCAGGCGGAACTGGGTGCGCGAGGCGCCCAGTTGTTTCTTGATCAGGGCGACTTCCATGGCGTCGAACGCGCCGGCGAAATCGAGGCCGTCGAATTCACCGGAGTTGATCAGCGTACCGTGCTCGCCGTAGGCGTCTTGCCACGGGGCCGGGTTGCTTTCGCCGGAACTGGTGCGCACCACCGATTTCACCGGCAGGTTGTACTTGTGGGCAAATTCGAAATCGCGCTCGTCGTGTGCCGGTACGGCCATGACTGCGCCGTCGCCGTAGTGCATCAGCACATAGTTGGCGACCCACACCGGCAGTTTTTCGCCGGTCAGCGGGTGCTCGACGAACAGGCCGGTCGGCAGGCCTTTTTTCTCCTGCGTGGCAACGTCGGCTTCGGCGACGCTGCCGCCCTTGCACTCAGCGATGAACGCTTGCAGCTCAGGGTTGTTTTTTGCCGCCAGAGTGGCCAGCGGATGCTCGGCCGCCACGGCGACATAGGTCGCGCCCATCAGGGTGTCCGGACGGGTGGTGAAGACTTTCAGGGTGCCGGCTTCGCCGATCGAATCGACGTTGTACGGAAACTGCACTTCCATCCCGCGCGACTTGCCGATCCAGTTGCGCTGCATGGTCTTGACCTGTTCCGGCCAGCCATCCAGTTCATCGAGGCTTTCGAGCAGCTCATCGGCGTAGGCGGTGATCTTGAAGTAGTACATCGGGATTTCGCGCTTTTCGATCAGCGCGCCGGAACGCCAGCCGCGACCGTCGATCACCTGCTCGTTGGCGAGAACGGTCTGGTCGATCGGGTCCCAGTTGACGGTGCCGTTCTTGCGGTAGATCACGCCTTTTTCGAACAGGCGCGTGAACAGCCATTGTTCCCAGCGGTAGTAGTCAGGCTTGCAGGTGGTGACTTCGCGCGACCAGTCGACCGCCAGACCCAGGCTGCGCAGCTGGGTTTTCATGTAGGCGATGTTTTCGTAGGTCCATTTGGCCGGTGCGACGTTGTTCTTCATCGCGGCGTTTTCTGCCGGCATGCCGAACGCGTCCCAGCCCATCGGTTGCAGGACGTTCTTGCCGAGCATGCGCTGGTAGCGGGAAATCACGTCACCGATGGTGTAGTTGCGCACGTGCCCCATGTGTAGCTTGCCGCTGGGGTAAGGGAACATCGACAGGCAGTAGTAGGTTTCCTTGCCTGGCTGTTCACTGACTTCAAAGGACTTTTGCTCGTCCCAGAACGACTGGGCGGCGGCTTCGATCTCACGGGGTTGATATTGTTCGTGCATGGCTACTTTTTGTACTGGATAGGGGTGGCCTAATCCTCTTCGACGGCGACAGGCGGGGTGGCCCGGATGCGCTGGAAGTGGAATGACAGGAAGCGCCGTAGCATACATGACCGCGCTTGGCCTAGGGAAACCCTGATTCAGCAGTTTGGCCCGCCCGATTCGGAGCGAGGGCCGTTTGTCGCGGCGTGCCGCCGGTTTGTGCATCGAAGCTAAGCTCTAAGTGGGGAGTGAGTCTTATCTTCAATGAGGTGAGGGATGGTGGAGCAACGGCAGAAAAACGTGACGAAACCCGAGTTGTACGAAAGGTTGATCGATCGTCTGGGCATGGCCCTGGACGCTGTAAAAACCGCTGACCGGCTGCGCGATGAGCGCCCCCTGGAACTGGAATTGCGTGGCTTGAGTCCCGCCGAGTTCAAACTGGTCAAGGCTTATCTGGACCGCAGCGAGCGGGAAATGCAGGGGTGCCTGTCACAGGCAGTCAAGCAGCTCGATGCAGCACATTCGGCCAAGATCATCTGGCTCAAGGACCGGGCACCCGGCAAAGACACCGTCAAGGTTCGCTCGTCGCGGGCCAGGTAAACGCATGGCAGGTCAGGAAACGGATCTTTTTCAACGGGATCCGGCCTATTGGTTGTAACGCATCAGCAACACTCTTAGGCTTCGGGCATCTGTGGAGATGCCCGATGCCCTTTCGTTATCTGATCAAACAATTACTGTTGCCGCCCGGCATTCTCTTGCTGCTGTTGTTGGCCGCGTGGTGGCTGCGCCGTTCGCGGCCGCGCCTCGCTGGCCTTTGTTTCGCGCTCGGCCTGGGCGGCCTGTGGCTGATGAGCCTGCCGGTGGTCGTGCAGTGGGGCGCCAAGGCGCTGGAGCGCGAGCCGCCGCTGGCCCGCGAGGCGTGGACGACGCTGGCGCAGCGGGCCGATGCGATTGTCGTACTCGGTTCCGGTCGCGAGCGGGGCGATCTGGCGTGGGGTGAAGACCAGCCGACCGGTATCGGGCTCGAGCGCCAGCGCTACGCGGCACGTCTGGCCAAAGCCTCCGGGTTGCCGATCCTGACCAGCGGCGGCTTGCACTACGGTACGCCGCCGACCGAGGCGAAGTTGATGGCGGATTCGCTGCGCGATGATTTTGGCGTGGCAGTGCGCTGGCAGGAAGGCGAAAGCCGTACCACGTGGGAAAACGCCAAACTCAGCGCTGACATTCTGTTGCCGCAGGGGATCAATCGCGTGGTTGTGGTCACTCAGGCCTGGCACATGCCGCGGGCGGTGTGGAGCTTCAAACAAGCGGGATTCGAGGTGGTACCGGCGCCGGTCGGGTTTCTGGGTACAGATAACGCCCGGCCGTTTGGCGGCTGGCTGCCGGAGTTCAAATCAATCTGGCAGAGCGGGCAGTTGCTGAACGAGGCGGTGGGGCAGGTGGGGTATTCGTTGTTTTACCGAGGTGAGGCCAGCCCTGATTGACTGGCTGTTGCTGACATCCTCTTCGCGAGCAGGCTCGCTCCCACCTTGAAATGCATTCCAATGTGGAAGCGAGCCTGCTCGCGAAGCTTTCAAAGGGTTTTCGACATCCGGTTAGCCATCAATGCCCAGCCGAACAACAGCAGGCACAGCGCAATCAACGGCCATGAACGCCATTGCAGATACGGCGTCAGGTTGTGCATCGGCACCACGTCACCGTACAGCACGCCCTGTTCGAACTGCGGGATCTGCGCGGTGATCTGGCCGAACGGGTTGATCAGCCCCGTCACGCCATTGTTGGTGGCGCGAATCATCCAGCGCCCCGCCTCCAGTGCGCGCATCTGCGCCATCTGCAGATGTTGCAGCGGACCGATGGAGGTGCCGAACCAGGTATCGTTGCTGATCGTCAGCAGCAGATCGCTGCGCGCCGACAGCCCGGCCGCAAACTCCGGGTACACCACTTCGTAACAAATGAACGGGGCGATCTGGTAACCCTTGGCTTGCAACAGTGCCTGATCGGAAGGGCCGCGGGCGAAGTCGGACATCGGCAGGTCAAAGAATGCGATCAGCCCGCGCAGGATGTCCTGCAACGGTACGTATTCGCCGAACGGCACCAGTTTCTGCTTCAGGTAAGTGCCATCGCCTTCGCCGACTACGGTGATGCCGTTGAAGAAACGTCTTTCCTTGTGCACGGTCTGGCGGATCGGCACGCCGGTAATCAGCGCCGATTTACGCTCGGCGGCGAAGTTACCCATCATGCTCAGGTATCCCTCGGCGGATTCCTTGAGCACCGGCACAGCGGTTTCCGGCCAGATCAGCAGGTCGACCGGTTTCGAGCGAAAGCTCAAGTCCCGGTACAGCGCCAGTTGCGCGTTGAGTTCAGCCGGGTCCCATTTCATGCTTTGCGCGACGTTGCCCTGAATCGCCGCGACGCTCAGTGGCGCGCCCGACGGACTGGTCCAGGCATGACCCTTGAGCGCAATGCCGGCCACCCAAGGCCCGATCAGCAGCAACAATCCAGCGGCGACAAAAGCTTTGCGACGAGTCTGCAGCAAGCGCCGTGCGTTGTAGATCAGCGCGGCGGTCAGTGCCAGAACGAACGACACCAGCCACATGCCGCCGACCGGTGCGAGCCCGGCCAACGGGCCGTCGAGCTGGCTGTAACCGGAGTACAACCACGGGAAACCGGTGAGGAACCAGCCACGAAACGCTTCCTGCCCGACCCAAAGCGCAGCAAACGCCAGGGCATCGGCCAATGGCGCCTCATTGCGGCGCAGCCAGCGCGCCCACAACCAGGCAGGCAGGGCGAAGAACCAGGCGATCGCTGCGGTGAACAGCAGCATCAGGAATCCGGCGAGCAGCACTGAAGCGCCGCCAAAATGGTGAATGCTGTAATAGATCCAGCTGGTGCCGGCGCCGAACAGGCCGAAACCGAAGCACCAGCCACGACCCAGCGCCTGACGCGGACTTAGCTCGCGCAAACCGGCATAAAACAAGCCGACCGCCAGCAAAGCCAGCGGCCAGATGTTGAACGGCGCAAGCGCGAGGGTGGTGATTGCACCGGCCGCCACGGCCAGCAGGTTACCGGGCCAGCCGGGGCGGGTAGTCCAGCGCATTTCTTTCCTTAATGGTTACCGAGCGATTGGCGTCAGACGCAGCAAATGAATCCGACGGCTGTCGGCGTTCAGGATGCGGAAACGATAGGCGCCGATTTCAGTGATTTCGTTGCGTTTTGGCAAGTGGCCGAACGCGCTCATCACCAGACCGCCGACCGTGTCGAATTCGTCATCGGAGAACTCGCTGTCGAAGAACTCGTTGAAGTTCTCGATCGGCGTCAGCGCCTTGATCAGGAAGTCACCGCTGGGCAGCGGCTTGATGTAGCTGTCTTCTTCGACGTCGTGTTCGTCTTCGATATCGCCGACGATCTGTTCCAGCACGTCTTCGATCGTCACCAGACCGGCCACGCCGCCGTATTCGTCGATGACGATGGCCATGTGGTTGTGGTTGGCACGGAATTCACGCAGCAACACGTTCAGACGCTTGGACTCCGGCACGAAGGTGGCCGGGCGCAGCAGGTCCTTGATGTTGAAGCTGTCGCCGTTCTCCTTGAGGATCAGCGGCAGCAGATCCTTGGCCAGCAGCACGCCCATCACGTCGTCATGGCTTTCGCCGATGACCGGATAGCGCGAGTGGGCCGAGTCGACCACGGCAGGGAGAAATTCGCGGGGTGTCTGGGTTGCCTTGATGCTGATCATCTGCGAGCGCGGGACCATGATGTCGCGTACTTGCAGGTCAGCCACCTGAATGGCGCCTTCGACGATGGCCAGCGCTTCGCTGTCCAGCAGTTTGTTCTGATGTGCATCACGCAGCAGCTCGAGTAGCTCCTGACGGTTCTTCGGCTCGTGGGCAAAAGCCTGGGTGAGCTTACCCAGCCATGACTTCTGCCCGTTGCTCGATCGATCTTCGCTCATAGCGATTACTCTGAATCCTTTGTTGTAACAGTAGGGGATGGTTCGGTTTCGTCGTCCGCGTACGGATCGGGAAAGCCGAGTTCAGCAAGCAACTCGCGTTCCAGTGCTTCCATTTCTTCGGCTTCGTCATCTTCCATATGGTCGTAACCGAGCAGATGCAAGCAGCCGTGAATGACCAGATGTGCCCAGTGGGCGTTAAGTTCCTTGCCCTGTTCGGCAGCTTCGCGCTCGACCACGGCGACGCAGATCACCAGATCGCCGAGCAGCGGGATATCCAGCAGCTCGTCCGGGACATCCGCAGGGAACGACAGGACGTTGGTTGCGTAGTCCTTGTGCCGCCAGGTGTGGTTGAGCTCGCGACCTTCGCCCTCGTCGACCAGACGAATGGTCATTTCCGAGTCGGCGGTGCGCTGGCGCAGGGCCAATTCGCACCATTGGCGGAACTGGGCTTCACTCGGCGCCGACGCTTCGGTAGCGATTTGCAGATCGAGCTCAAGCATCGCGCGCGGCTTCCTTGGGTGCATCGGCGCGGCTTTCGAAGCGCTCGTAGGCTTCGACGATCCGCTGCACCAGAGGATGGCGCACCACGTCCTTGGGCTGGAAGTGCGTGAAGCTTATGCCCGGCACATCTTTGAGCACTTCGATCACATGATGCAGGCCGGACTTGGTGCCACGCGGCAGATCGACCTGGGTGATGTCCCCGGTGATGACCGCGGTGGAACCGAAGCCGATCCGCGTCAGGAACATCTTCATCTGTTCGACGGTGGTGTTCTGGCTTTCGTCGAGAATGATGAAGCTGTTGTTCAGCGTGCGACCGCGCATGTAAGCCAGCGGTGCCACTTCGATCACCTGACGTTCGATCAGCTTGGCCACGTATTCGAAACCGAGCATTTCGTACAGCGCGTCATAGAGCGGGCGCAGGTACGGGTCGATCTTCTGCGACAGGTCGCCGGGCAGGAAGCCGAGTTTTTCACCCGCTTCAACCGCCGGACGCACCAGCAGGATGCGGCGGATCTGCTCGCGTTCCAGCGCATCGACGGCGCAGGCCACGGCCAGATAGGTCTTGCCGGTACCGGCCGGGCCGATGCCGAAGTTGATGTCGTTGCCGAGGATTTCCTTCACGTAGCGCTGCTGATTCAAGCCGCGTGGGCGAATCATGCCTTTTTTCGTGCGCAACGCGACGGATGGTTCGGCGGGCGCGTGGTTGTCCAGTTGCTCGACAGCCGATTCCTGCAGGAACAGGTGAACCATGTCCGGCGACAGCTCGGTCGCCTTGGTTTCCCGGTACAGACGGCGCAGCAGGTTTTCCGCAGACGTGGTGAGCTTGGGGTCGCCGATCAGTTCGAATTGATTGCCGCGGTTGCGGATCTCGATGGCCAGGCGCTGTTCGATCAAGCGCAGATGCTCGTCGAATTGCCCGCACAGATTGGCGAAGCGGCGAGCCTCAAAGGGCTCGAGAATGAAACGATGTGGTTCGATGGGTGCGTTCAAGGTCGTATTTAGCCGCCCTGGGGCAATTGAGGTGAAATCAAGGATAACGCCAGAGGCGTGGGGGCGAAAGCTCTTAAATATCTCAGCTTCAATCAACATCCCTGTGGGAGCTGGCTTGCCAGCGATGGCGGTTCAGCAGGCGAATTGACTTTCCGACTGATGGCCCCATCGCTGGCAAGCCAGCTCCCACAGGTTCTCCAATGCCGCTGATCTTGTTACTGGATTAGTGAGCCGCGCAACGAGTGCGGTTGCGCCGCGTCGATGTGCACGTCGGCGAACTGGCCGATCAAGGTTGGATTGTCGCAGCGGAAGTTGACGATACGGTTATTTTCGGTGCGCCCCTGCAGTTCGCCGGGGTCTTTCTTCGAATAATCGGTCACCAAAATGCGCTGGATCGAACCGACCATTTGTCGGCTGATTTCGAACCCTTGCTGGTTCAGGCGATGTTGCAGCGCATTCAGACGTTCTTTTTTCAGCTCTTCCGGAGTGTCGTCAGCCAAGTCTGCGGCCGGGGTCCCGGGGCGCTGGCTGTAAACGAACGAGTAGGAAAAGTCGAAGCCGACATCGGCGATCAGCTTCATGGTCTGCTCGAAATCTTTCTCGGTCTCGCCGGGAAAACCCACGATAAAGTCCGAGCTGATGCAGATTCCCGGCACCGCCGCGCGCAGTTTGCGCAGTTTGGATTTGTATTCCAGCGCGGTGTGGTTGCGCTTCATTGCCGCGAGAATCCGGTCGGAACCCGACTGCACCGGCAAATGCAGGTGCTTGACCAGCTCCGGCACCTCGGCGTGGGCCTGGATCAGGCTGTCGGAAAACTCCAGCGGGTGCGACGTGGTATAGCGAATGCGGTCGATGCCATCGACGGCCGCGACCACGCGGATCAGCTCGGCCAGATCGGCCATGCGCCCGTCATGGGTAGCGCCGCGGTAGCCGTTGACGTTCTGGCCCAGCAGGGTCACTTCACGCACGCCGTGTTCGGCCAGGTGAATGATCTCGGCGATCACGTCGTCGAATGGCCGGCTGACTTCTTCGCCACGGGTGTAAGGCACCACGCAGAACGTGCAGTACTTGCTGCAACCTTCCATTACCGAGACATAAGCGCTCGGGCCGTCGATGCGCGGCTCGGGCAAGTGGTCGAATTTTTCAATTTCCGGGAATGACACGTCGACCTGCGGCAGCTTGCTGCTGCGCGCGGCGTCGATCATTTCCGGCAGGCGGTGCAGGGTCTGCGGGCCGAAAACCACGTCGACATACGGTGCGCGGTCACGGATCGCCGCGCCTTCCTGGCTGGCGACGCAACCGCCGACCGCAATGACCATGTCGGGGTTGGCCAGCTTCAGTTCGCGCCAGCGCCCGAGCTGCGAGTACACCCGATCCTGGGCGCGCTCGCGGATCGAGCAGGTGTTGAGCAGAATCACGTCGGCGTCTTCCGCGCGAGCGGTGACTTCCAGGGCCTGATGTTCGCCCAGCAGATCGACCATGCGCGAGCTGTCGTACTCGTTCATCTGGCAACCGTGGGTTTCGATGTAAAGCTTCTTGGCCATGGATTAGTGTCGTCACGTGATTCGAAGAACCGCGCATTATAGGGAACAAGCCGTCAGGTTCCTACCGCTGTGCGTCCGGTGGCTATGCTATAGTTCGCGCCCCCATTTTTACCCCGATGTTATCCGCCCGCCATGACCAAACGCGAAGCTCCAATCTACAAGGTGATTTTCCTCAACCAGGGCCAGGTGTTCGAAATGTACGCCAAGCAGATCTATCAAAGTGATCTGTGGGGTTTTCTGGAAGTGGAAGAGTTCGTCTTTGGCGAGCGCACGCAAGTGGTCGTCGACCCGAGCGAAGAAAAGCTCAAGGCGCAATTCGAAGGCGTGGTGCGCAGCTTTGTGCCGATGCATTCGATCGTGCGCATCGACGAGGTTGAGCGTCTGGGTACACCGAAAATCAGCGAAGCCCGCGGCGCGGTCGGCAATGTCATGCCGTTCCCGATGCCGATGCCTGAGAAGTAACCCTCACGACCGCGTCGCGCCCTTTGCGAGCAAGCTCGCTGCCACAGCTGATCTTCGATGTGCAGGAGATCCCCTGCAGGAGTGAGCCTGCTCGCGATGGGGCCAGAAAGATCGACGCGGAACTTAAGGAAGCGGTGAAAACGGCGTACGCCCATCGGCGCTCTGCAATTCCATCAGGTATTTGCGGAAGATCTGCCCGAGCACCTGGGTCGCGGTTTCAAGGTCTTCGCGGGACATGTTCTCCGAGACTTCATCGGCCGTGTCCAGCGCTTCTTCGGCACCGTTGACCGCCGCCATCTTCAGCACGATGTACGCCTGGATATTGTTGGCCTGCACGCCTTCGCCGTGGAAGAACATGGTGCCGAGCTTGAACTGTGCCTGAGCGTGGCCTTGCAGCGAGGCCTTCTCGAAATAGCTCAGGGCTTGATTGAGGTCGCGCGGCGCGTTCTTGCCGTCGTAGTAGAACTCACCCAACTCGTATTGTGCTTGCGCATCCCCTTCGTCCGCCGCTTTCTGGCAGGCGGCCAGTGCCTGCGTGACGTCTTGCGGCTGAGTATTGAGGGTGCAACGACCCATCGCCGGGATCAACAACGAGTTGCCGCCTGCTTGTGCATGCGCGAGCAGGGGCTGAAGGAGCAACAGGCAGCCCAATGCAAGGGTGCGGCCGGTGCGGTTCATGGGAATCGACTTACCTCTGAAGGGCGCGCGGACCCGTCGGGGGATCCAATAAGCGCGCATTATGAAATAAGCAGGGCCAACCTTACAAAGTCTTTACTCGTTTTTCTGCTGCGTGGGGGATATATCGCCCACTTTCTACAAGATTTTTAGCAGCGGCGTGGGAAAAACGGCAGGGGTGTAGGTGAAAGCTGACGCTGGCGATAGCCAACGTCAGCGGTACGGCGGTTATTTCAGTGCGGCGAAGGCACGCTCGGCGGCGTCCAGCGTCAGTTGCAACTCGGCTTCGCCGTGGGCGATCGAAGTGAAACCGGCTTCGAAGGCGCTCGGAGCGAGGTACACGCCACCTTCGAGCATCAGGTGGAAGAAGCGCCCGAACAGTGCAGCGTCGCTGGCCATCACGTCGTCAAAGGTGACGATGTCGTCGGCGCCGCTGAAATACAGGCCGAACATGCCACCGGCCTGTGTCGTCACGAACGGAATGCCCGCGGCATCGGCGCGTTGTTGCAGACCGTCGAGCAGGCGCGTGGTGTAGTCGGTCAGTTCGGCATGGAAACCCGGACGGCTGATCAGACGCAGGGTGGTCAGGCCAGCGGCCATCGCCAGCGGGTTACCCGACAGCGTACCGGCCTGGTACACCGGGCCCAGCGGCGCGATGCGTTCCATGATTGCGCGCTTGCCGCCGAAGCAGCCGACCGGCATGCCGCCGCCGATGATCTTGCCGAAGGTGGTCAGGTCCGGGGTGACGCCGTAGTACGCCTGCGCACCGCCGAGGGCGACGCGGAAACCGGTCATCACTTCGTCGAAAATCAGCACCACGCCGTGCTTGTCGCACAGCGAACGCAGACCTTCAAGGAAACCCGGAGCCGGTGGCACGCAGTTCATGTTGCCGGCGACCGGCTCGACGATGATGCAGGCGACGTCTTCACCGACTTCGGCAAGCATCTGCTCAACCGCTTCGATGTCGTTGAACGGCAGGGTCAGGGTGTGTTTGGCGAACGCCGCCGGCACACCGGCCGAACTCGGTACGCCTTGGGTCAGCGCGCCGGAACCGGCCTTGACCAGCAGGCTGTCGGAGTGGCCGTGGTAGCAACCTTCGAACTTGATGATGCTGTCGCGACCGGTGTAACCACGGGCCAGACGGATCGCGCTCATGGTCGCTTCGGTACCGGAGCTGACCATGCGCACCATGTCCATCGACGGCACCAGCGAGCAGACCAGATCGGCCATCTCGGTTTCCATCGCGGTCGGCGCGCCGTAGGACAAACCGTGTTGCAGCTGATTGCGCACAGCATCAAGTACGTCCGGATGGCTGTGGCCGAGAATCATCGGGCCCCACGAACCGACGTAATCGACATAACGCTTGTCATCTTCGTCGGTGACGTAAGCGCCTTCAGCGTGTTTGAAGAACAGCGGCGTACCGCCGACGCTTTTGAACGCGCGAACCGGCGAGTTGACGCCACCGGGAATGTGTTTCTGGGCATTGGCAAACAGGGTTTCGGAACGAGACATGATCGGGCTCTCAATCTTCAGGCTTTGAACAATTCATTGAACGCGCGGGCGCGGCGGTTCACTTCGGCGGTGTTTTCAGCACCGAACAGGCCGTGGACCACCGCCAGCAGATCGACCCCATGGGCCACCAGTGGCGCGGCGTTGTCGAGGGTGATGCCGCCAATCGCGCAGACCGGCAGATGCAGTGTGCGTTTGGCTTCGTCGAGCAGGTCGAGGCTGCAACTCGGCGCGCCGGGTTTGGTGCTGGAGTTGAAGAAACGGCCGAAGGCGACGTAGCTTGCGCCTTCTTTGGCGGCTTGCCCGGCGAGGGCAAGCTGGTCGTGACAGGTCGAACCGATGATCGCTTTCGAACCGAGCAGGGCGCGGATCGGCGACAGCGGGCCGTCGGTCTGGCCCAGATGCACGCCGACATTGAGGCGCGCGGCCAGCTCGGCGTCGTCGTTGATGATCAGCTGCGTCTTGTAGCGCTCGCACAAATCGCGCAGCGCTTCGGCCTCGCGCAAGCGGCGGGCTTCGTCGCTGCTTTTGTCGCGGTATTGCAGCAGGGTGACGCCGCCTTCCAGCGCCGCCTCCACGTAAGACAGAAACTTGCCGGCCAGCAGTGTGCTGTCGGTAATGGCATACAGGCCACGTAGTTTCATCGGGCAGACCTCACGACGTTACGAGCAGAAATCCAGCGGCAGGCGACGCGGGACGAACTGGCCTTTGCCCAGTTGTTCGGCATCGCGCAGGGTGCGCCAGGTGTAATCCAGTGCACTGCGCACGGCGCTGGCCAGGTGTTCGCCCTGGGCCAGGCGACCGGCGAGGGCGCTGGCCAGCGTGCAACCGGAGCCGTGATAGCTGCCGGGCAGACGCTGGCAAATAAAGGTTTCACGCAGACCGTCGCGGCTGTACACGCGGTTGTGGATTTCAGTTTCGTCGCCATGGCCGCCGGTGATCAGCAGGTTCTTGACGAATGGCAGGAGTTTTTCAGCGCACTCGTCCGCGGTGCCATCGGGCAGTTCGGCGAGGATGCGCGCTTCGGGCAGGTTGGGCGTGGCGATGATCGACAGCGGCAGCAGCCGCTCGCGCATCGCATAACCGACTTCGTCCTTGCCCAGGCGTCCGCCGCCGCCGGCGCGCAGCACCGGGTCGCAGACCACCGGCAAATGCGGGTGCGCCGAGAGCAGTTCGACAACGGTCTCGACCATCTCCAGCGAACCGAGCATGCCCAGCTTCACCGCCGCGACTTCGGAATCGTTGAGCACGGCATTGGCCTGGGCCAGTACCCACTCACGGTCGAGGACGCGAAAGTCAGTGACATTCACCGTGTCTTGCACGGTCAGGGCGGTGACGGCCGGAGCCGCATGGCAACCTTGCGCGAGCAGGGCTTCGATATCTGCCTGCAGGCCGGCGCCACCACTGGGGTCGTGGCCGGAGAGACAGAGGACAACGGGGCGGGAGCTGTAGATATTCATGGTGCGCGAGCTTACCACCAAAGCTGATTTTCGGGTTCAGTGCCGTTGCTCCTGGCCGATATCCCGGACAGAGATTCCGACCGCATTGTCACAACTTGACCGACTCAACAGCTCTAGTCCGCAGCTTTGCTCTGAAACGCCCGTTCTAGAGCCTTTGTAGGAAAAGTTTCGATGGTGCTTAATGGCCATCAGCGGCTATGCTAGGCTGGATCCAAATCAATAACAGGTAATACCGGTTTTACGTCTACTCAAAGGGAATGGGGGGCTTCCTGACACAACCGGACGAGCCACGCTGGGGCTTCAATGCGCTATTTGCTGATGTTGCTGTTCTGCTTGCCCCTCCTGGCGAGCGCTGTCGAATTCGACGAATTCACCCAGAGCCTGCCGCTGGGCCGATCGCTGCAAGTGTTCGAAGACCCGAGCGGTCAGGCGAGCCTCGCTGACGTTCGCGCGCACGCAGCCGCCGGCCATTTCAAGGCCCACGACAAGGCCACGCTCAACGCCGGTTACTCGCGTTCGGCGTTCTGGCTGAAGATCGACCTGCATTATCGTCCGAGCAACCCCGCCGCCCAGCGCACCTGGTTGCTGGAGCTGGCTTACCCACCACTCGATCATCTCGATTTGTACTTGCCCGACGCTGCTGGCGACTATCGCCTGGTGCGCCAGACCGGCGATGCCTTGCCGTTCGCCAGTCGCGAGATCCGCCAGAACAACTACTTGTTCGACCTGCCGTTCAAGCCCGATCAGCAACAAACGCTGTACTTGCGTCTGGCCAGCGAAGGCTCGATCCAGGCGCCGGTGACGTTGTGGTCGAGCACCGCTTATCTCGAAGACCAGCCGGTGCGCCTGTATGTGCTCGGCATCATTTATGGCGTATTGCTGGGGATGCTGGTCTACAACCTGTTCATCTACCTGAGCGTGCGCGACACCAGTTACCTCTATTACATCTTCTACATCGGCTCGTTCGGCCTCTATCAGTTGTCGGTCAACGGCGCGGCGGTCGAGTATTTCTGGCCGGACAATCCCTGGTGGGCCAACGCTGCCACGCCATTCTTCATTGGCTGCGCCGGCCTGTTCGGCAGCCAGTTCGCCCGCAGCTTCCTGCAGACCCGCACCCATAGCCGCTGGCTCGATCGCTTGCTGATCGGGCTGATTGCCTTCAGCGCCGTGGTGATCGGGCTGTCGCTGATGACCAGCTATGCGCTGGCCTTGCGTCTGGCGACGACACTGGCGCTGACCTTCACCGTGGTGATTTTTGCTGCGGGGATTCTCGCCTGGTGGCGCGGTCTGCGGGTGGCGCGCTATTTCATCATTGCCTGGTCGGCGTTCCTGCTGGGCGGCATCGTCAATACGCTAATGGTGCTGGGCCTGCTGCCGAATGTGTTCCTGACCATGTACGCCAGCCAGATCGGTTCGGCCATCGAAGTGGCGCTGCTGTCGCTGGCGCTGGCCGACCGCATCAACGCCATGCGTGAGCAGCAGGCGCAGACGCTGTACGACGCCGGACAGAAGCTCGAAGTGCTCAACCAGCAACTGGCGCACAGCAACAAGCTCAAGGACGAATTCCTCGCCACTCTGACCCATGAATTGCGCACGCCCATGAACGGTGTGATCGGCTCGCTGGAGTTGATGCAGACCGTCGAGATGGACCCGGAGCTCGAGCA
The DNA here is from genome assembly GCF_900104975.1 of Pseudomonas sp. Z003-0.4C(8344-21). Taxonomy (NCBI): domain Bacteria; kingdom Pseudomonadati; phylum Pseudomonadota; class Gammaproteobacteria; order Pseudomonadales; family Pseudomonadaceae; genus Pseudomonas; species Pseudomonas sp. Z003-0.4C(8344-21). The sequence goes on from NZ_LT629756.1 coordinate 1,118,784, forward strand.
ATATCAGCAGACGGCCGCCGGTTCCGCACGGGACATGATGCGCATGGTCAACGGCATCCTCACGCTGACCGAATTGCAGGCCGGCAAGCTCAAGGCGTCCTCGGGCACTTTCAGCCTGCGCGCCGTGATCGAGGCACTGCGTGTGCAATTCGAGGGTAACGCGGCGAGCAAGTCGCTGGACTTCAAGGTCGATGTGCTGCCAACGCTGCCGGATCGCCTGCACGGCGACAGCGCCAAACTCGCGCAATGCCTGGAGTGCCTGCTGGATAACGCGATCAAGTTCACTCGCGTCGGTGGTCTGGCGCTGCGCGTGACCGGCAAACCCTCGACGGATAATCGTCTGGCGCTGTCGTTTGCAGTCATCGACACCGGCATCGGCTTTACCGATCTGGGCGAGGCGACGATGTATCAGCGCTTCTTCCAGCTCGACGGTTCGATGACCCGCGAATACGGCGGCCTCGGTGTCGGCCTGGCGATCTGCCGACAACTGGTCGAACTGCTCGGCGGCAAGCTGACCCACCGCTCCGAGCCGGGGCGCGGCAGCCGTTTTCAACTGGATGTCGAGTTTGAATTGCCGGTGATCGAACCGGCGCTGGAGTTCTCGTCCACGCAGAAGCAGATTCGTTTGCCGCAGGACTGCACGGTGTTACTGGTGGACGACAACAGCGTCAATCAATTGGTGATGCGCGGCATGCTGCTCAAGCTCGGCTTTCGCGTGCGTACCGCGGACAACGCGACGGCGGCACTGGCCTGTTTGCAGCGCGAGAGCGTCGACGCCGTACTGATCGACTGTCAGCTGCCGGCCCATGACGGCGCCTCGCTGTGCTGCCAGATTCACGCCTTGCCGGGCTGCGCGCATCTGCCGGTGTTCCTGCTTGCTCTGAACGCCGAGCGCGACCTGTGCGCTACCGGCGTGGCCATCGATTACCTGAACAAACCGGTGAAATTCGAAGAGTTGCAGTCGGCGCTGGAGCGTCGCGTGCTGTGCTGAGAGGAGGGTAAAAGCGCCGCAAATTCGGCGGATATGCCACTTTGATCGGCGTGGGGCCGGTGCTTAACTGACTTCCTGCCGAATCAAGGAGCCGCCGCGATGAACCTGCATCAGTTCGCCGAAACCCACGAAGTCACCAACCAGCCACCGTCGCTGGACGGCACCAATCTGTACCGCATCGATCTGCCGTTGCAGGAATGGTCGCGCCGGTTTGGCGCCGGCTGGGCCGAGTCGCGGATCGAGGCCTACGGGGCGCTCGCCGGTGGCCCACTGATGGAGGCCGGCTTCCTCGCCAACCAGAACAGACCGGTGTTTGCCAGCCATGATCGCTACGGTCATCGCATCGATCTGGTGGAGTTTCACCCGGCGTATCACCAGTTGATGCGCAGCGCGATCGAACACGGCCTGACCTCGCTGCCGTGGGCTCACCCGCAGGACGGCGCGCATGTCGCCCGCGCCTCCATGACCTATCTGCACAGCCAGGCCGAGGCCGGCAGCGGTTGCCCGTTGACCATGACCTTCGCCAGCGTGCCGGCCCTGCGTTTGCAGCCGGATCTGGCCGAGCAATGGCTGCCGAAAGTCCTCTCCACCGAATACGACCCACGCAACGTCGGCATGGCGCACAAGGCCGGCGTGACCATCGGCATGGCGATGACCGAGAAGCAGGGCGGCACCGACGTGCGCGCCAACACCACCAAAGCTTATCCGGTCGGCGCCAGTGGCCCGGGCCAGGCGTATGAACTGGTCGGGCACAAGTGGTTCTGCTCGGCGCCGATGTGCGATGCCTTCCTTACGCTGGCGCAGACCGACAAGGGCTTGAGCTGCTTTCTGCTGCCGCGTCATCGCCCCGACGACACGCGCAATCAGTTCTACATCCAGCGTCTGAAAAACAAACTCGGCAATCAGTCCAATGCCTCCAGCGAAGTCGAATTTCGTGGTGCGCTGGCGTGGATGATCGGCGAAGAAGGCCGTGGCGTGCCGACCATCATCGAGATGGTGGCGATGACCCGTTTCGATTGCATGGTCGGTTCCAGTTCGCTGATGCGCCAGGCGCTGACCCAGGCCAGCCATCACTGTGCGCATCGCAAGGTCGGCGGCAAACTGCTCAGCGAGCAACCGTTGATGCAGAACGTGCTGGCCGATCTGGCGCTGGAAAGTGAAGCCGCGCTCGCGCTCAGCCTGCGCATGGGCAAGGCGCTCGATCATCTGGATGATCGCCACGAAGCGCAGTTCGCGCGGCTGGTGACAGCGGTGGGCAAATACTGGATCTGCAAGCGCGCGCCGGGAATGATCAACGAAGCCGCCGAATGCATGGGCGGTGCCGGTTATGTCGAGGACAGCATTCTGCCGCGGCTGTACCGTGAAGCCCCGGTGAATTCGACCTGGGAAGGTTCGGGCAACGTGCAGTGCCTCGACGTGCTGCGCGCGTTGTCGAAAGAGCCGGGCGTGCTGGACGTGTTGTTCAGTGAACTGGGCGATGGTCATGGCGACAAGCGCCTGGCCGCGCATATCCAGCAATTGCAGGCGCAGTTCAAGGACACCCGCGACATTCAGTATCGGGCGCGGCAGTTGACCGAAGATATCGCCCTCGGTTTGCAGGCCAAACTGTTGCTCGAGGCCGGTAACGCGGCGGTCAGCGATGCGTTCATTGCCAGCCGCTTGAGCGGCGGCGGCCGGGTCTACGGCGCGTTGCCGCGTGGGCTGGATGTCGAGGCGATCGTCGCACGTTCGACTCCGCAGCTTTTCTGACCTCAATTTTGCCGATACCACAAAACCCTGTGGGAGCTGGCTTGCCAGCGATGACGGTCTATCAGTCAACATCAATGTTGAATGTGACGGCCTCATCGCTGGCAAGCCAGCTCCCACAGGGATTCGCTTCGCCTGAAAGAATTGCCTGCACCCACAACGCCACTGTTCCCGTGACGCGACGATGCAGGCAAGATGAAGCTCTGCAAGTCAGAACACAGGAAGCTGATCGTGACCGAAGCGTTTATTGTCGTTCAAACCGCCGAACAAGCCGTGGATCGTCTGGCCGAGCTGCATGAGCGGGCCACCAGTGCGCTGAATTCGGCGCTCAAGCGTTACCTCAAGGACCGCGTCGAACCCGACGCCGAACAGCGTGCCCTGTTTCGTTATCCCGAACTGCGTCTGACCTATCACTGCCAGGGCGAAGTCCCGCAGACCACTCGCGCCTACGCCAAGGTGCAGTTGCCCGGCACCTACAGTGTCACCGTCACTCACCCGGCGGCATTTCGCAAATACCTGCTGGAACAACTGACCCCGTTGATGCACGACTTCACCGTGACCGTCGAGGTCGGCGTCAGCCAGCAGAACATTCCGTACCCGTACGTGGTCGAGCAGGGCGATGAGCTGGCCGGTTCCGGCGTTACCGCTGCGGTGCTGGCGCGGGTGTTCCCCAGTACCGACCTGTCCGCGGCCACCGATGGCATCGCTGACGGTCTCTACGATTGGGAAAACACCGATCCGCTGCCGTTGGCGCTGTTCGACGCCGCGCGTGTGGATTTCTCGCTGCGCCGTCTGGTGCACTACACCGGCAGTGACTGGCGCCATGTGCAACCGTGGATCCTGCTGACCAACTATCACCGCTACGTTGACCAGTTCATCGTTCATGGCCTGGAGCAACTGCGCAACGACCCGCGATTCGTGCGCATGGTCCTGCCGGGCAATGTGATCATCGAGAAGGGCATGGACCACGGCGAAGCCTCGGCCATCGCTGCCGGTGTGGTCTGGCACCGTTATCAGATGCCGGCCTATCACCTGATCGCCAACGATGGCCACGGCGTGACACTGGTGAACATCGGCGTCGGCCCGTCCAACGCCAAGAACATCACCGACCACCTCGCGGTGCTGCGTCCGCATTGCTGGCTGATGATCGGCCACTGCGGCGGCCTGCGTCAGTCGCAGACCATTGGCGACTATGTATTGGCCCACGCGTATATGCGTCGCGACGGCATCCTTGACCGCGTAGTGCCGCCGAACATTCCGATCCCGGCGCTGGCCGAAGTGCAGTTGGCACTGCAGCAGGCCGCGGCCAACGTTACCGGCGAGAAGGGCGACGACCTGAAAAAACGCCTGCGCACCGGCACCGTGCTGACCTACGACGACCGTAACTGGGAACTGCGCTGGGCGCAGGAACGGCCGTTGATCAACCTGTCCCGTGCTGTCGCTGTGGACATGGAAAGCGGCACGATTGCGGCGCAGGGGTATCGCTTGCGGGTGCCGTACGGCACGTTGCTCTGCGTTTCGGACAAACCGTTGCACAGCGAAATCAAGCTGCCGGGTTCGGCCAACGCTTTCTATGAACGCGCGGTCAGCCAGCACTTGAAGATCGGCATCGAAGCGGTGGATCTGCTGCGCACCGAACTCAACTCGCTGCACTCGCGCAAGCTGCGCAGCTTCGACGAGCCGCCGTTCCGTTAACGCTTAGTCGTGGTCATTTGGCGGTCGGGGCACTAGCATTGTCAGCCCTGATCGCTAAATGTTTTTCTCCTCTTATGTCCCGTCCTACTCGTCCACCTTCCCGCCGCCCTGGCGTGAAGCCTCAATCGTCCTCGCCGCGCCGTGTTGCCAAGGCACCACCGGCCGAGCCGAAACTGATCCTGTTCAACAAGCCGTTCGATGTGCTGACGCAATTCAGCGATGGTGAGGGGCGGGCGACGCTCAAGGATTACATCAATGTGCCCGGCATTTACCCGGCCGGACGCCTGGACCGTGACAGCGAAGGCTTGTTGCTGCTGACCAATGACGGCCAATTGCAGGCGCGCATTGCTGATCCGAAACACAAACTGGCGAAGACTTATTGGGTGCAGGTCGAAGGCGTGCCGACTGCCGAGCAGTTGCAGCGTTTGCGTGACGGTGTCGAATTGAACGACGGCATGACCTTGCCCGCCGAAGCGCGGCAACTGGATGAGCCGCAGTTGTGGCCGCGCAATCCACCGGTACGCTTTCGCGCGACCATACCGACTTCATGGCTGGAACTGGTGATTCGCGAGGGGCGCAACCGTCAGGTGCGGCGCATGACGGCGGCGGTCGGCCTGCCGACGTTGCGTCTGGTGCGGGTCAGGATTGGTGACTGGACGCTTGATGGGCTCGATCAGGGCCAGTGGAAAGAAGTGCCGGCGCGCTTATAGAGCGCCGGATTCGATCAGGCCGATCACCACACTCTTGATGATGAACGCGGCCACGCCCAGGCCCAGCACGAAAAACAGAATGAACGAGCCGAAGCGCCCGGCCTTGGACTTCTTTGCCAGATCCCAGACGATGAAACCCATGAAAATGATCAGGATGCTGACCAGACCGGTCATCATCCATTCTTCTAACAGTGCTGGATCCATTGGCAATCTCCGGCGCGGGGCAGGCTGAAAGGGCGGCGGGGAGTATACGGCATGGTGGGTGGGGTGGCATTGATCTGGGTCTGATCCGCAATGGTTGCCCTCACCTGGCCCTCTCCCGGAGGGAGAGGGGACTGACCGCAGTGTCTTGCGTTATACATTGACCTGAAAAATCGAGTCGATTATGGATTCACTCTCGTGGGATCAGGTCGGCGTAACTCTCCAATATTCCCCAACCGGCCCCCTCTCCCCTTGGGAGAGGGCTGGGCGGGCGGCGTTCCGATGAGGGTGCCTTTGATCAGTTGCGCAGGTGGGTCAAGGGCAATTCAGTACTGTTCAGCACCTGATTCAGCACAAAGCTCGAACGAACGCTGGTGACACCCTCGATGCGGGTCAAATGCCCCAGCAACAACTTCTGATAGTGATCCATGTCCGGCACCACCACCTTCAACTGGTAATCCGCATCCACGCCCGTCACCAGACTGCACTCCAGCACTTGCGGCAACGTCCGGATCGCTGCTTCGAAATTCTCGAAACGCTCCGGTGTGTGCCGGTCCATGCCGATCAGCACATAGGCCGTCAGGCTCAGCCCGAGCATCTTGCGATCGAGCAGTGCAACCTGGCGCGAGATGTAGCCGTCGTCTTCCAGTTGCTTGACCCGACGCGAGCAAGGCGAGGGGGACAGACCGATGCGCTCGGCCAGCTCCTGGTTGGAGATGCGGGCGTCGCGTTGCAATTCCGCCAAAATACTCAGGTCGTAACGGTCGAGTTTGCTCATCAATCTGTCCTTGGCTGTAACTATTGCGGCAGATTATCTATCCAGGGTTAAAAATTGCGCAAGTGGTGTTTATTTGAGCAATCTTCGCAATCATCTGTCGCGGCGTCCGGCCTATTCTTATCACCAGAATCACTGCTCGGTAACACAGTCCACGCGGCCCGCCCAATCCGGCCCGCCGCGGCCGCCACCCCCACCGGGGTTGTGCCGGCCCCCGAGCTGCACACTGTCCAGAAGACGGCGTGAGGTGAGCCGACGTCAAAAGCGTCGAGCCAGGACGCAATTCTCTAAAAGGGAGGCCGACGGGTCTCCCTTTTTTCTTGCCGGCGATTTCATCTTGCCGCCTCAATAAATAAGTCGCGCGACTGATAACCTGTCGCAGAACCCGGTGGGCCTGTTGCGAGTCTTAGCAACAGGCCCTCCCAATGACAGGCTCCCGCAGTGAGGAACAACATGAATTCGCGCATCTGGCGTCTGGCCGGTGTTGGTTTGCTGTGTGTGAGTGTCAGTGCGCAAGCGCTGGCCGACGAGCCGCAAAATCGTGGACCCGATGGCGACGGTCGGGGCCAGCAGCATCAGGGCAACGGTCAGGGCCGTGGCGGTGATCAACGCGGGCCGGGCAATGAGGCGCAGAACCCGCCGCGGCCGCAGAACAACGAAATCATTCGTGGTGACAACAGCCGCCAGTTCGAGCACAACGGCCAGCCGCACAACAATGACGGTCAATGGCAGAACCGCAACCGCCCCGATGATCGGCCAGAACCGCCGCGGCAACCGGGCAATAACCTGCCGATCCAGCCACGTCCCGACACTGTGCGCCAGACCCAGGAACCGCGTCAGGGTTACTACCGCGACGAACGCCCGCAGAATGGTTACCACAATCAGCAGTGGCAGACCCAGAACCGTCCCGATGACAACCGCTGGCCGGGGCGTCCGAACGGTCATGGCAATGGCTGGGGCCCGGGTCCGCAATACCGTCCGGGGCATGTGATCGATCGTTTTCCGGATCGCGACTACCGCGTGCCGTATCGGGGGCAGGATTATTTCTATTCCGGTGGTTACTGGTATCGCCCGCAAGGCCCGCGCTACATCGTCGTGCAGCCGCCGCGCGGGATCCGCATCCAGTATTTGCCTGATTACGCCCGCGAAGTATGGATCGGCGGCTCGCTGCTGTTCCTCGCCGCTGGCTCTTATTACGCCTATCAGCAAGCGACGCAGGATTACGTCGTGGTCGAACCGCCGGTGCAGCAACCGCCGCAACCACAGGCTCAAGGTTATGACGTCGAAGCTTATCCAGCGAATGGCCAATCGCCGGAGCAGGTCCAGCAGGATGGCTATCAGTGTTACCAATATGCGGTGCAGCAAAGCGGTTTCGACCCGCGCGCCGCGACCTACCAACCGGCGCCCGAAGTGGTTCAGGCGTACCGCCAGGCCCAGGGCAACTGCCTGAGCAGTCGCGGCTACCAAGTCAGATAGAAGCACCTGCAAGCTTCAAGCTATTAGCTACAAGCTTGAAGCTAATAGCTTGTGGCTGCTTTTACGGGATCTGCGTGCACCAGCACTTCGGTCCGTGGGTAGGCCTTGTGGATGGCGTCGGCGGCTTGATCGCTGATGCCGTGAGCGACTGACAGCGTCAACTCTCCCGGCAACTCCAGGTGCAACTGCACGAACCAGTGGTTGCCGGAGATGCGCGTGCGCAAGTCATGCGCGCCCAGTACACCCGGCACACTGCACGCCAGTTCAAGCATGTGCTGGCTGACGTCGGTCGGCAGTTCCTCGTCCATCAACACCGAAAAACTCTCGCGGGCGATCTGGATCGCGCTCCACAGGATGTAGGCGGCAATGCCCAGGCCGAACCACGCATCCAGTTGCTCGAAGCCAAACCCGGCCAACACCAGCGCCAGCAGGATGCTGCCGTTGAGCAGCATGTCCGAGCGATAGTGCAGCGAGTCGGCGCGCACGGCGTTGGAGCCGGTCTGCTTGATCACTCGGTGCTGCAACACCAGCAACGCCGCGGTCAGCAGCAATGAAAACACGATCACGCCGATGCTCAGCCATGGCGCGCCCAGAGGCTGCGGCGTCTGGAAGCGCTCGTAGGCCTGAAACGCGATCAGCAGCGCGCTGCCGCCGATGAACAATGCCTGCGCCATCCCTGCCAGGGACTCCGCTTTGCCGTGGCCATAACGGTGATCGTCATCCGCCGGGCGCAGCGCGTAATGCACCGCGAGCAGATTGAGCATCGAGGTGACGCCGTCCAGCGCCGAGTCGGTGAGGCCGGCGAGCATGCTCACCGAACCGCTGAGCCACCAGGCGATGGCTTTGGCGATGATCAGCGTGCACGCCACCGCCACCGAGGCGCGGGTCGCCAGGCGCAGCAGGCGGGCGTGTTCGGGGCTGGAGGTCATTGATCTTCCTTTTTATGCCGCAGGTTGCAGGCCGAACATCGCCAGTTGCTGAGTGCTGCCCTTGTGCTGGATCAGGCGCGGGTCGTCGAGAGGAAAGTCTCGCCCCAACTCGCTTTCGAGAATCGCCTGCAACTTGAGATTATCGACCTGACCGTCCGGGCCGATGGCTTGCTTGAGCTTGGCGGGATCGATCTGCGCGGTGTGGCCCGGTTCGAAATAGATCGCGCCAGTAGCGAAGTCGACGGCAAACGCGATCAGCCCGGGGATGATGTAGAACAACAGGCCGACAGCGTCGAGCGCGGCAATCGCCGGGTCGATCTTGCCATCGATCTGGCCGCGACGGTCCGGGTAGAAAATCGACCCGCACGCAGTGATCTGCGTGAGCAGGGTGGCGACCAGAACACCGCCGATCAGGCGAAAAGGTAAGCGCATGGAAATGTCTCCTGAGAGCTGAACAATTACGGCTACTGTTTTGAGTTCAGACTACGCCAAACAGTTCGCCGTTATACTCGCCGATCTGTTTGGGAGCCAGCATGATTTCTTTGCCGATCGACGATGTTTTACCCGCCCTGCGTGAAGCCCTCGCGTTACGCCACGAAGCCGTGCTCGAAGCACCGCCCGGCGCCGGTAAGACCACCCGCGTGCCGCTGGCCTTGCTGGATGAAGCGTGGCTCGCCGGGCAGACCATTCTGATGCTTGAACCGCGCCGACTGGCCGCGCGTGCCGCGGCAGAACGTCTGGCCAGCGAGTTGGGCGAGCAGGTCGGGGAAACCGTCGGTTATCGCATTCGCCTCGACAGCAAGGTCGGCCCGAAGACGCGCATCGAAGTGGTCACCGAAGGCATTCTCACCCGTCGTCTGCAGGATGACCCGGCGCTGGAAGGCGTGGGGCTGCTGATTTTCGATGAGTTTCACGAACGCAGCCTCGACGCCGATCTGGCGTTGGCCCTGAGTCTGAACGGTCGCGAACTGTTTCGCGCTGAACAACCGCTGAAGATTCTGCTGATGTCGGCCACCCTCGAAGGCGAGCGTCTGGCCGGGTTGCTCGATGACGCGCCGATCCTGCGCAGCGAAGGGCGCATGTATCCGGTGACGATGCGCTGGGGCCGGCCGTTTCAGCCCGGCGAGTACATCGATCAGCGCGTCACGCAGACCGTGCTCGAAGCGCTCCATGATGAAACCGGCAGCCTGCTGGTGTTCCTGCCGGGGCAGGCGGAAATCCGTCGCGTGCATCAGCAATTGGCCGATACCGTCGGTGAGCGCAGCGATGTCTTGCTCTGCCCGCTGCACGGCGAACTCGACCTCAATGCCCAGCGCGCGGCGATCGATCCGGCGCCGCCCGGTAAGCGCAAAGTGGTGCTGGCGACCAACATCGCCGAGACCAGCCTGACCATCAACGGCGTGCGCGTGGTGATCGATGCCGGGCTCGCGCGAGTGCCGCGTTTCGACCCGGGCAGCGGCATGACCCGCCTCGATACTCAGCGCATTTCCAAGGCCAGCGCCACCCAGCGTGCCGGCCGTGCCGGGCGACTCGAACCGGGTGTCTGCTACCGCTTGTGGTCGCAGGATCAGCACGAACAACTCGCCGCTTACGGCAGTGCCGAAATTCTTTCGGCGGACCTCGCCAGCCTGGCCCTGCAACTGGGGCGCTGGGGCGTAACGCCAAATGAACTGGTATGGCTGGATGTGCCGCCTGCGGCGGCGTATGCACAAGCGCAGGATCTGTTGCAGCGCCTCGGTGCGCTCGACGGCGAGGTGCTGACCCCGCATGGCCAGGCCATGGCCGAACTGCCGGCGCATCCGCGCATCGGCCATTTGCTGTTGCGCGGTCAGGCGTTGGGCCTGGCGAACATGGCTTGTGACGTCGCGGCGCTGCTCGGCGAGCGCGATATCTTGCGCGGCGCCGGCGCGGACTTGCACAGTCGTCTGGCCCTGCTTTCGGGCGAACAGCGTGCGGCGCGTGGCGCCCAGGGCGGGGTGCAACGCGCTCGGCAATTGGCGCGGCAATATCGCGGTTACCTGCGCGGCAAGGCCAGCGCGCCGGTCAGCGATCCCGAGCACCCGCGCTGGCTCGGCGCGTTGCTGGCGTTGGCCTACCCGGATCGCGTGGCGCAACAACGGCGTGCCGGTGGCGCGGAATATCGTCTGGCCAACGGTCGCGCCGCGCTGTTCGCCGAAGCCGACAGCCTGATGAAAGAGCCATGGATCGTCATCGCTGATCTCGGTAGCCGCCAGGGCCAGCGCGAGGAGCGGATTTATCTGGCGGCGGATTTCGATCCGGCGCTGTTCGACTCGGTATTGGCCGAACAGGTGCACTGTGTCGATCAACTGGACTGGGACGAGCGCGAAGGCGTGCTGCGCGCCGAGCGCCAGCGCAAGGTCGGCGAACTGATCCTCAGCCGCGAACCGCTAACCGGTCTGGATGAAACTGCGCGCAGTCAGGCGCTGGTCAATCTGGTCCGACGCAGAGGTCTCGAGCTGTTGCCGTGGACCCCGGAATTGCGCCAGTGGCAGGCACGGGTGGCGCTGCTGCGCCAGCTCGATCTGAGTCATCAGGACGACAGCCAGTGGCCGGATGTCAGCGACGCGACACTGCTCAATTCTCTTGAGGACTGGCTGATGCCGTATCTGGGCAAAGTTTCGCGACTCAGCCATTTTGCCAACCTCGACCTGTCGAGCATCGTGCGCAATCTGCTGCCGTGGCCGCTGCCGCAAAAGCTCGACGAGCTCGCGCCGCACCATTTGAGCGTGCCGTCGGGCTCTTCGATTCGCCTGGATTACAGCGAGTCGCCGCCGATTCTCGCGGTGCGCTTGCAAGAGCTGTTCGGGCTCGCCGATACACCGCGAATTGCCGGCGGGCGGCAAGTGGTCAAGTTGCATCTGCTGTCACCGGCGAGGCGGCCGGTGCAGGTGACGCAGGACCTGGCCAACTTCTGGCGCAGTACCTATGCCGAAGTGAAGAAGGATCTGAAGGGGCGCTATCCGAAGCATTACTGGCCGGATGATCCGCTAGTGGCCGAAGCCACTGCGCGGGCAAAACCGCGCGGCACCTGACCCCGATGGCAGCGCGCCATTAGTCCATCCGTGCTAATTGCCCTTGTTTGTACAGGCTCGCAAAATCGCGGCCTGAACAATAACAAGTGTTGCTGCCCGCAACTTGTGCCCAAGGAACGGAACTGCCCATGACCTCTTTCTTCAAGTTCAAGAAGTTGCTCTTCTTGTCGGCTGCGCTGCTGGCCGCCTCGAATTCGGCAATCGCCGAAGAGCCCAATCCGATTGGCGACTGGTGGATTATCTACGGCAACGGCGTAGCCCAAAAAAACATCATGTACGTAGCGGATGCGACGTCGGTGGTGCCTTCGGAAAAAACCAAAGGCGCGACCATGGTCGCGGTGACCCTGGTCTACGAAGAGCCCGGCAAACCGATGATCGACGTCTACAACCTCGAAGCCCAGTGTTCTACGGGCAAGGTACGTTTTATCAACGGCCAGTCCATCGAACGTCTCGCTTACACCCTGCGTCATCTGAAAGTTGCCAATCAATGGCAGACCCCGAAAGAGTTCTGGGTTCAGCAGGCGCTGAAGTTTGCCTGCGCGCCGGGCAACCGAGCTAAAAACGACATGGCCGCGGTGGGCAAGATGGAATACCTGCAAATGATCGAGATGCTCCAGCAGATGTTCTTCAAGCTCGCGCCGATTCAGCAAAAGAGCCAGATGATGGACAACATCGACAGTCTGCTCGAACTTAAAAAATAAGCCGGGACTTCACATGACTTGCACACGCTTATTGCTGACAACCCTGTTGGCAGGATTGCTCTTGGCCGGCTGTTCCACCATCGCGCAGAGCCGTTGGGAAGGCCGCGACCTTCAGGAGGCACTGAATCTGTTCGGTACGCCCGATTCGATGCAAAAGGAAACCGGCCCGAACGGCGAACCTTTGGCCGTGCTGACCTGGTTCAAGTCCGCGAGCTGGACCACCACCGAAGCGGCCGGCACGTCGATGAACCATACCGGTAATGGCATGGTTTACACCGAGCACTACCAACAGGTCGGACACAGCTCCACCTGCAAGTTGCAGGCAAAGGTCAATCAACAGAAGAAGATTGCCCAGTTCCTGATCGAGGATGGGCGGATACTGCACGGCAAGTGCGCCAATGTTCGCTATGTGCCCGGTTATGTCCCTCCGGGCCTCTGAAGCGAACGACGATTATCGTGGTGTGAAAACCGTCTCGACCCAGCCTTGCAAGGTGTATTTGCGATAGATCTGTTCGGGCACGTCGACGTATGGGGCTGAAACGAACGCTGATGGAATCACCGGATCAGCCTCGTCGATCACCAGAATGTTCGCCGGGTTGTAGAAGTCATAATCGACCACGCTGGGGTTGGTGGTAATGACTTTCTTGCGTGCGGCCATGGCTTCGAAAAAACGAAAGCTCAACCCGGCCTGACCGGGTTTGGCGATGTCGAGAATGATCCGCGAGCGCTTGACCAGCGCGCCGACGGCGTCCAGTGGCAGGCGTTGCTCGAAAAACGTGATGCCCGGATGCGCGCCCGGGACCGGTTTGCACTGCACCAGAAACTTGTAGTCGCTGACGCCAAGCCGGTCGAATGCCCTTGCCAGGCCTTCGAGCGCCGGGACACGGTCCTTGCCGGCCATGACCACGAAGGCGCTGTAGTCGCCGTCGCCAGCGCTCGCGTCGTAGTCGTCGTAAATGAAGTTGTGCAGTTTCTTCAGGCCGTATTGCTGCGCATTCTGCGGATCGAACGAAAACACCTCGTCGTACCCGGCAAGTTGTTCCCGGGTCATCGGCCAGCGGCTGAAACTGTCATAGAGGTAGGCGATCTTGCGCGAGGATGCGTCCAGGCCGATAGCCAAATGCTCTGGGTCTATTTGTGCCGGGTTGATAACGAGGGCAACGTCAAACGGCCCGTGTGCCTCTACTGCCTTTTTGAACTGGCGTAATTTGGCCCAGCGTCTGAGCGGGCGGCGCAGAATTTTCGGCGCCCGGTTGAACGCATCGGCCATCAACGCCGTATCGATGAAGCACACAGCGTTCTCGGCCCGTAAATGATCTGCCAGCTTGCGCGCGTAACCGCCAATATCCTTGCACACCAATAATATTTTCATGGCTTTCCATGTCGTGAATCGAGGGCTGTCGACTACACCGGTCGTTAGCCGTGCAACTAAGGCGCGGCGGGCAACAAGAAGCGCGTAATCACCGGCAGGTGATCGGAAATGCGCAACGTATCATCCTGGCGCACCCGTGCTTCGATGCGTTTGATCTTCGGGCTGTAGAACAGGTAGTCGACTGTACGATCCGGGCCGTTCAGGCCGGGGTCGTTGGGATAATGGGTCAGCCACCTGGCGCGGTCGATGCCGCTGGCTTCATTGTTGGTCGGGATCATCGGGTACTTGTCCCACAGCAGGTGCAGCTCGCTGTCGGCCGAGTAGGGCGTGCGCTGTTCGGTCGACAGGCGCCGGTACTGGCCGAGCGGCAGCAGGTTGAAGTCACCGCCGATCAGCCATGGCAAGCCCTGGCTTTCGTATTTATCGAGGACTTTGGCCACCGCGCGCACTTGCGCCTGCAAGGTCGCGTCCGGTTGGCTGGCGTGTTCCAGATGAGTGTTGAACACGGTCAATTGCCCGCCATCGCTCAGCGGCAGTTTGCTCACCAGCAAGGCGTCCTTGGGCTGGAACTGGCGGCTGATGACATTGGCGTCGGCCACCGGCAGCTGCAGGCGCTCGGTGTGCTCGATGCGATAGCGGCTGAGGGTCGCCAATTGCCGGCCAACGCTGCCGAAAATCTGCGGCTCGGGGACGAAATCGGCTTTCCAGTCAAAGGCGCTGACGCTGCACGGATACAGATCGGCGACACGTTCCTGCAACAGTTTGAGCTGGTTCTGGTAGCCGCTGGCCTTGGCGCCGTCGTCGAGTTCCTGGAGCAATACCACGTCGGGCTGCTCATCGCGAATCACCCGCGCCACTTCATCGAGGCTGAACGCCATGTCTTCGGCAGTCGGTGCTTCGTCGTTGCCCTCGGCCAGATCATTCCAGAACACGTAACGCTTGCCGGCCAGGTATTGCACGTTCCAGGTCATGACTTTCAGCGCCTGGCCCGGCACCAGCGTTGGCGCTGTGGCAGTGCAACTGACCGGCAGGGTTTCCCGGGCGTCGGGGCGCCAGGTCAGGCTGAAGATCAGCGCGCCGATCACGACGATGGCCAGTACAACCAACAACAACGAGTAGCGCAGTAGACGGGTCATGGCTCGGCTTATAGCGTTACAGAAAGTGGCCCCGAGCATACCTGACGGGCGGCGCGATGCCCAAGCGCTGCGCGGTCAGATCGTTCTGTCACGCTTGTCAGGCAATTCGCTGATCAGCATGAACAGGCGGAACAGGACGACGCTGGTGAACAGCTGCAGGAAGCCGTGCGCACTGTCGATCAGCACCGCAATCAGCGGATTTTGCGGCTCGGGATACACCGCCAGCGTTGCGCCTTTGAGCAACCACAGCGGTGTCATCACGCAAAGGATGCACAGCAGGATCCGCCAGAAATGCCCACGGGTCAGGCGCAGGCTTTCCTTCATCGCCTGCAATGGGCCCATGCCGCGCAGCACCAGCAGGTACTCGCCAAACGCGAGCATGACCATCAGCATCAGCCCCGGCAGGAAGTACAGCGACAGGCCGAGCAGAATAAGGAGGGTATTGAGCGCCGTCAGCAGGGCGAAGCGCGGCCACAGGGTCGCGGCCATCGCCAGCAGGTCGCGGTTGCGCGGCGACTCGCCACGGCTGCGGGCATCGAGAAACAGGATCAGTGCAGCGGTGTACAACGGATACACCAGCAGACCGACAACGATGCTGACTGCAGAAAAACCTTCAGGCCCGCTGGCGTGATCGACCACCTGCTGCAAAAACGCCTCGAAAACCACTAGCGGCAGGCACAGCTGCACGATGCTGCCCAGATGGCGTTTGAAAAAATACAAAGAGTCGCGCAGTACTTCGAGGGCATTCATCAGTCGGTATCGCAGGTCGAAAACAGTGGCTCACTTTAACCGATGCAACACGGGGCGACACAAACGTAAACATTCGGTAAAGGTCATTGAAACGTTTTGTCACTGTCTCCATTACAGGAGAGCACCACGCCCAGAGTGGGCGAGGGCACGTTATTACCGGCAATCTACGAGGTCGCCATGAACAGCGAAGAGCAAACCCTGATCGATGGACTGTTTTCCAGGCTGCAACAGGCCGAAGCGGAGGCAGCCCCACGCGACGCCCAGGCCGAGGCGCGGATCAAGGAACACCTGACCCGCCAGCCGGCGGCAGGCTATTTCATGACCCAGGCGATTCTGGTGCAAGAGGCGGCGCTCAAGAGCCTCAATGAACAGAACCAGCAACTGACCCAGCAAGTGCAGCGCTTGCAGGCCGAGTTGCAGTCGGCCAAGGCGCAGAGTGCCGCACCTGCCGCGAACGCGGGCGGTGGGTTCCTGTCGAGTATCTTTGGCGGCGGCAGTTCGCGCCCGTCACCATCGCAAAGTGCCGCCCCGGCAGCCACCGGTGGCTGGCGCGAACCGGCGCCGCAGCAGAGCTACCAAGCTCCGGCACCACAGCAGAACTTCGGCGCCGCTCCGCCCAATTATGCGCAACAAGCCGCGCCAGCGGCGGGCAACAGCTTCCTCGGTGGCGCGCTGAAAACCGCGGCCGGCGTAGCCGGTGGCGTGATGCTCGCGCAAGGCATCAGCAGCCTGTTTCATCACAACCAGCAGCCGCAGGAAATCGTCGAGGTGATCAAGGAAGAGCCGGCCCAGGTCACCGACCAGAGCAATAACGGCTGGGGCGATGACCAGCGCGTGGCGGACAGCGGTTTCACCGACACCGATTACAGCAACGACAGCTCGTCGTTCTTCGATGACGACGATTCCTTCGTCTGACTCCACCATTCGTCCGGAGCCCCTCGGGGCTTCGGGCCGATTATTCGCGGAATCTTCCCTCGGGCTGGCATACTGAGCGCCTTTTCGGGCCCTGGCGCCTGACCCCGCTTCGTGCGCGTGCGCACCCACAGGAACTCCGGTGAAAAAAATCGCAGTGTTCGCCGACGTGCAGAACCTCTACTACACCGTGCGTCAGGCCTATGGTTGCCATTTCAACTACGCCGCGTTGTGGGCCGACATCAGTAAGGACGGGCAGATCGTCGAGGCCTACGCCTACGCGATCGACCGCGGCGACAGCAAGCAGCAGCAGTTTCAGCAGATCCTGCGCAACCTTGGTTTCACCGTGAAACTCAAGCCCTACATCCAGCGCAGCGACGGATCGGCCAAGGGCGACTGGGACGTGGGCATCACCCTGGACATCATGGACGCCGCCGACCACGTCGACGAAGTCGTGCTGGCCTCCGGTGACGGCGATTTCGACATGCTGCTTGAACGCATCATCAGCAAACATGGCGTGCAAGCGGTGGCTTATGGCGTACCCGGCCTGACCGCCAACTCGCTGATCCGCGCCGCCAGCCGCTACGTGCCGATCGAAGGCGCGCTGTTGCTGAAGAATTAAGCTCAAAGATTGATTTGAACGGAGTTGAACCCGGTTTGGAACGCATTGCAGTCATCGACTTTGAAACCACTGGCCTGACGCCGAACAGCAACTGCCGGGCCACGGAAATCGCCGTGGTCATGCTGGAAAACGGCCGCATCGTCGAGCGTTACCAAAGCCTGATGAACGCCGGTGTGCGCGTCCCGGCGTTCATCGAACAACTGACCGGCATCAGCAACGCCATGCTGCGCAGCGCGCCGTCAGCCGAACGGGTGATGGAAGAGGTCAACGAGTTTGTCGGCTGCACACCGCTGTTGGCGCACAACGCTTCGTTCGACCAGAAGTTCTGGGATTTCGAACTGGGGCGAATCAAGCGCACACGCTTGCAGAACTTTGCCTGCTCGTTGCTGCTGGCACGGCGCTTGATGCCGGCGGCACCCAATCACAAACTCGGCACCCTTACGACCTTCGCCAGCCTGCCACACACTGGCCAGGCTCACCGGGCCATGGCCGACGCCGAAATGGCAGCCAATCTGATGGCGCATCTGGCCGACGAGTTGCGGCACAAACATGGCGTGCGCGAGCTGAACCATGACCTGCTGTGCAAATTGCAGAAAGTCCCCGCTGCCAAGGTCAACGAACACCTGCTGCGCTTCCGCTGATCCCAAGACCGACAACGAACCCCTGTGGGAGCCAGCCTGCTGGCTCCCACATGGAAATGCGCCGTTTCAGATTGGTTTGCCGTTGGCTTCGAGATCAGACTTTCGAAACCGCGGATAAACCCGACGATCTCCCTGTTTTCAAAAGTGTACCGGCGCGATAAACGGGTTTTGTAACTTATTTTTGCTGGCGCGCCTTTCTAGAATACTCAATTTCCTGACACTGAATGTCGAGCTGTCCATGTCTGCCTTGCGCCGTTTTTCCTTGCCGCTGATTGCCGCGTTTTTCGCGTTGTATGTGATCTGGGGATCGACCTATCTGGTGATCCGCATCGGCGTTGAATACTGGCCGCCGCTGATGCTGGGCGGGGTGCGCTTTGTGATTGCCGGCACGTTGATGTACGCCTTCCTGCGCTGGCGCGGGTCGCCGGCGCCGACCTGGGCGCAGTGGAAGGCGGCGGGGCTGATCGGGATTTTGCTGCTCAGTTTCGGTAATGGTGCGGTGAGCGTGGCCGAGCACACCGGTGTGGCGTCCGGCGTGGCGGCGCTGGCGGTGGCGACGGTGCCGCTGTTCACCTTGTTGTTCGGCTATTTCTGGGGTGCGCGCAACACGCGTCTCGAGTGGGCCGGGGTAGCGCTGGGGATTATCGGCATCGCCATGCTCAACATGGGCTCCAACTTGCAGTCCAGCCCGCTGGGCGCCGCATTGCTGATTTTCGCCGCGGCGACCTGGGCGTTCGGTTCGGTGTGGAGCAAATATCTGCCGTTGCCGCAGGGGGCCATGGCCAGCGCGGTGGAAATGCTGGTCGGCGGTGTTGTGCTGTTGATCGGCAGCGCGGTGAGCGGTGAACACCTGCAAGCGCTGCCGCCGGTCGAAGGCTGGCTGGCGCTGGCCTACCTGATTTTCTTCGGCTCGATCATCGCCTTCAATTCCTACATGTACCTGCTCAAGCATGTGCGCCCGGCGGCGGCAACCAGTTATGCCTACGTCAACCCGGCCGTCGCCGTACTGTTGGGCATCGTGTTTGTGGGCGAGACCATTGGTATCGAAGAAGCGCTGGCGATGCTGGTGATCATCAGCGCCGTATTGCTGATCAGCCTGCCGCAGTGGCGGCGGCCGAAGCAAGTGCTGGTCGAGGAAGCGCAAGCCGATCCGACGGAAGCGCGGACGAATTAGGGTAAACTGCGCGGCATTGCATCCCCGCGTCATTTTTTCTACGGTACTCCCATGACTTTCGCCTCCCTTGGCCTGATCGAACCCTTGCTGCGCTCCCTCGAGACGCTCGGCTACCAGACCCCGACGCCGGTGCAGGCGCAAGCCATTCCGGCCGTGCTGGCCGGTCGCGACCTGATGGCGGCGGCCCAGACCGGCACCGGCAAGACCGCCGGTTTCGCCTTGCCGCTGTTGCAGTTGCTGGCCATGGAAGGGCCGAAAGTCACCGCCAACTCGGCGCGTGCGCTGATTCTGGTGCCGACCCGCGAGCTGGCCGAGCAGGTCCACGAAGCCGTGCGCCAATACGCGGAAAATCTGCCGCTGCGCACTTATGCGGTGTACGGCGGTGTCAGCATCAACCCGCAGATGATGAAGCTGCGCGGCGGCGTCGATGTGCTTGTCGCCACGCCCGGTCGCTTGATCGACCTGTTCCGCCAGAACGCGCTGAAACTCAACCAGTTGCAAACTCTAGTGCTGGATGAAGCCGACCGTATGCTCGACCTGGGCTTCTCTGAAGAACTGGCGAACATTTACCGCATGCTGCCGAAAAAGCGCCAGACGCTGTTGTTCTCGGCGACGTTCTCCGATGACATTCGTCTGCTGGCCGGGCAGATGCTCAACGATCCGCTAACCGTCGAAGTCAGCCCGCGCAACGTGGCGGCCAACACGGTCAAGCAATGGATCGTCACGGTGGACAAGAAGCGCAAGGCCGAACTGTTCGTGCACCTGATGCGCAAGAACAAGTGGAAGCAAGTGCTGGTGTTCGCCAAGACCCGCAACGGTGTCGATGCGCTGGTGGAAAAACTTCAGGGCCTGGGCGTCAATGCCGACGGTATTCACGGCGACAAACCACAGGCGACCCGCCAACGTGCGCTGGACCGCTTCAAACTGAGTGAAGTGCAGATTCTGGTGGCGACCGATGTGGCCGCCCGTGGTCTGGACATCGAGGATTTGCCGCTGGTGGTGAACTTCGACCTGCCGATCGTCGCTGAGGATTACATTCACCGCATCGGTCGTACCGGGCGCGCGGGCGCGACCGGTGAGGCGATCTCGCTGGTGTGTGCCGACGAAGTGAACATGCTCTCGGCGATTGAAATGCTCACGCGTCAGACCCTGAAGCGTCAGAACGAGCCGGACTTTGAACCTGAGCACCGCGTGCCGGATACCGATGCCAGCGGTCAGGTGATCAAGAAGCCGAAGAAACCGAAAAAGCCGAAAGCGTCCGGCGGTGGCGGTGGGAAACGTAATCTGGGCAAGTGGGTCGACAGCGGCGAGACCTCGGCACCGGAGCCGTCGATCAAGCCTGTGCGCAAGGTGCCGGTGTTCAATACCGGACCGCGCAAGCGTAAGCCTTAAAGTCAAAAGCCCCTCACCCTAACCCTCTCCCCAGGGGGAGAGGGGACTGATTGGGGGATATTCGGGAATTACGCCGACCTGATCCGACTGTTGTGAATCCACAATCGACAGAGCTTTCGCCAGACACCTCGGTCGGCTGACCAAATCCATAATCGACTCGGTGTTTCAGGTCGATGTGGGACGCCAGACACCGCGGTCGGCTCCCTCTCCCTCTGGGAGAGGGCTGGGGTGAGGGTTTAGCTTTCGAGCCACTGCACAATACCCAACCCAGCCGCCCGCCCACTGGCAAAACACCCCGTCAGCAAATACCCTCCGGTCGGCGCTTCCCAATCAAGCATTTCCCCCGCGCAAAACACCCCCGGCAGCGCCTTGAGCATCAAGCGCTCATCCATCGCCTCGAACGTCACTCCACCGGCGCTGCTGATCGCTTCGTCCAGCGGACGGGTTTTCACCAGGGTCAGCGGCAGCGCTTTGATCGCCCGTGCCAGGAGCGCCGGGTCGGCGAACGTCTCGGTATCGGTCAACTCACGCAACAACGCCGCTTTCACCCCATCAATCCCGACCTGACTGTGTAGATGCTTGGCCATCGAGCGCGAGCCGCGTGGTTTGCTCAACGCCGCCTGCAATTTATCCACAGGGCGTCCGGGTAGCAGGTCGATGTGGATAACTGCTGCGCCATAACGATTGATCGCCTCGCGAATCGGCGCCGACAGGGCATAGATCAGGCTGCCCTCGATCCCGGTCGCGGTGATCACGCATTCGCCCAAGCGCGGGATGTCGTCGTCCACTCCGATGGCGATGTTTTTCAACGGCGCACCGGCGAATTTGTTCACCATCAATTCGCTCCAGGCCTGAACCTCGAAGCCGCAGTTACTCGGCTGCATCGGCGCCAGATCCACGCCGCGCTGCTCCAGCGGCAGCATCCAGGCACCATCCGAACCAAGACGCGACCAACTGCCGCCGCCGAGTGCCAGCAGGGTCGCCTCCGGGGTTACACGGATCTCTCCGTCCGGACTGTCGATGCGCAAGGCGCCGTGCTCATCCCAGCCGAGCCAGCGGTGGCGGGTGTGGATAACCACGCCGCTGTCGCGCAGGCGTTTGAGCCAGGCGCGCAGCAGCGGGGCGGCTTTCATGTCGGTGGGGAACACGCGGCCGGAGCTGCCGACAAAGGTTTCGATGCCTAGCGCATGAATCCACTGACACAACGCATCGGCGTCGAAACCGCGCAGCAGCGGGGCGATGTGCGGTGCGCGTTCGGCGTAGCGCGAGAGGAAGGCCGGGTAAGGTTCGGAGTGGGTGATGTTCATGCCGCCGACCCCGGCCAACAGGAACTTGCGTCCTACCGAGGGCATGCCGTCGTACAGATCGACGCGGATTCCGGCCTGGCTCAGCACTTCGGCGGCCATCAGGCCGGCGGGGCCACCGCCGATGATGGCGACGTGAGCAGTAATGGGGGCGGAGTTCTGGGTCATGGGCGGTGCGCTGCGGTATGGCGGGATGAGGCGCGCATTCTAACAGCGCAATTCAATGTTGGATGGGCCGACGCCATCGCCAGCAGGCTGGCTCCCACAGGATTTTTGCACGACACATATACCGTGTGGGAGCCAGCCTGCTGGCGATGGCGGAATTCCCATTGATTAAATCTTCTGCCCAGCAGCTGATTGAAAAATGATCAGCGCTCTGAGGGCCTTGCCCCGTATGGCCTGCAACCCCTTTCACTCAGGTTATCCACAGGCAGTTCCACAGCGATTGTGGGTAACGCGGCATACTTCAGTGACAACCGTGTGAATCCCACACCCGTCGCGCGCTGTGGTGGAGGATGCCGTGGCGGCGGGCGAGGGCGTGGCGGTCCTTGCTGTAGCCGCCGCCGATCACCCCGACTACGGGGATGTCGCGGCCCAGACAATGGCGCATCACACTTTCATCGCGGGCGGCCACGCCTTCGTCGGTCAGTTGCAGATAGCCGAGGGCATCGTCCTTGTGCACATCGACACCGGCGTCGTAGAGCACCAGATCCGGTTGATACAGCGGCAACAGGTAATTGAGCGTGTCATCGACCACCTGCAGATAATCGGCATCGCCCATACCCTTGGGCAGCGGAATGTCCCAGTCGCTGTCGGCCTTGCGTGCAGGAAAATTCTTCTCGCAGTGCAGGGAAACGGTAATCGCCTCCGGTGTGTCGTGGAGAATCCGCGCTGTGCCGTCGCCCTGATGCACGTCGCAATCGAAGATCAGCACGCGATTGACCCGGCCGCTTTGCAGCAGGTACTGGCTGATGATCGCCAAGTCATTAAAAATGCAGAAACCCGCCGGATAATCGTAATGCGCGTGATGGGTGCCGCCTGCGAGGTGGCAGGCCAAGCCATGCTCCAAAGCTTTCTCCGCCGCCAGGATCGAACCACCGACCGCGCGCACCGTGCGCCGCGCCAGGGCCTCGTTCCATGGCAGGCCGAGACGCCGTTGGTCTTCGCGGGACAACTCGCCGCTCATGTAGCGTTCGATATAGCTGCGGTCATGGGCGAGGGCGAGGATGTCGTTGGGGCAGATCTGCGGCCGCAGCAGATCGGCATCGCGGGTCAGCCCCGTGTCGACCAGGTGATCGCGCAGCAGACGGAACTTGTCCATCGGGAAGCGGTGATCCGCCGGGAACTCGGGGCTGTAGTCTTCGTGGTAGATCAGCGGCAAAGGCATGGTGATGTCTGGTATCGGCGGGTCATTCGGGAATTCGGCGCAGCGCTGACGATCCTACCAGCGATGTAGACTGGCGGCATGGAAATGGAGAAGACGATGGAGCCAATACTGGAACTGCAAAGCGCACGCTTGCTGATGCGACAGTGGCAGGACGAGGATTTGCCGGCCTTCGCGGCGATGTGTGCCGATCCGCAGGTGATGCGCTACTTTCCGGCACCCTTGACCCGGCTGGAAAGCGCGGCGGTGATCGGGCGCATACGCGGGCATTTTTCCGAGCACGGCTTTGGCCTGTGGGCGCTGGAGCGCAAGGACACCGGCGAATTCATCGGTTTCACCGGGCTCGGCGTGGTCGGTTTCGATGCGCCGTTCACCCCGGCGGTGGAAATCGGCTGGCGCCTGGCCAGGGAACACTGGGGCCTGGGTTATGCCAGTGAAGCGGCGTGGACCGCGTTGCGCGCCGGTTTCGATCAACTGAAGCTGGAGGAAATCGTCTCGTTCACCGCGCAAAGCAATCTGCCCTCGGAGAAGGTCATGCAGGCGATCGGCATGCACCACGATCCGCAGGATGATTTCGATCACCCCAAGCTTGCCGCCGATCATCCGTTGCGTCGGCATGTGCTGTACCGCATCAGCCGCGAACAATGGTTGCAAACCTTGCATGAATAAGCCGACACGGACGTTTACAATGGCCGCCAAATCATTGGCCCGCGCCAGAATCTGAATCGGCCGCCGCAGCCAAGACTGCGCGGCACTGCTTTGTGTGAGGAGAGTCTGAATGAGCCAAGTGTTGGAAGATCTGGTCGACTTGCTGACCCTGGAACCGATCGAAGAAAACCTTTTCCGTGGTCGCAGCCAGGATCTGGGTTTCCGTCAGCTGTTCGGTGGTCAGGTGCTCGGCCAGTCCCTGTCGGCGGCCAGTCAGACCGTTGAAGAAGCGCGGCATGTGCATTCGATGCACGGGTATTTCCTGCGCCCGGGCGACGCCAAGTTGCCGGTGGTGTACTCGGTGGATCGCGTGCGCGATGGCGGCAGCTTCAGCACCCGCCGCGTTACGGCGATCCAGAAGGGCCACCCGATCTTCACCTGCAGCGCTTCGTTTCAGTACGACGAAAAGGGCTTCGAGCACCAGAGCCAGATGCCCGTGGTGGTCGGCCCGGAGAACCTGCCCTCGGAGCTGGAACTGACCCAGCAGCGCGCGCACCTGATCCCCGAGCACATGCGCGAAAAACTGCTCTGCCCAAAACCGATCGAAGTGCGCCCGGTCACCGAAAAAGACCCGTACAACCCGCAACCGGCCGATCCGATCAAATATGTCTGGTTCCGCGCCGATGGTGCCCTGGCCGACATTCCCGCACTGCATAAATACCTGCTGGCCTACGCCTCGGACTTCGGCCTGCTGACCACCTCGATGCTGCCGCACGGCAAATCGGTCTGGCAGAAAGACATGCAGGTCGCCAGCCTCGATCACGCGCTGTGGTTCCACAACGATCTGCGCGCTGACGACTGGTTGCTCTACGCCATGGACAGCCCATGGGCCGGCAATTCGCGTGGTTTTTCCCGTGGCAGCGTGTACAACCGCGCCGGCCAACTGGTTGCCTCGGTGACGCAGGAAGGCCTGATCCGCCATCGCCAGGATTGGGCATGAGCCTGGCCGAGGTGCGTCATTGGGTGTTCGACATGGACGGCACCCTGACGGTGGCCGTGCACGACTTCGCCGCGATTCGCGTGGCGCTGGCGATCCCGCCCGAAGACGACATCCTCACCCACCTCGCCGCGCTGCCGGCCGCTGAAGCGGCGGCGAAACATGCGTGGCTGCTCGAACATGAGCGCGATCTGGCGCTGGGTTCGACCCCGGCCACCGGCGCGGTGGAGCTGGTGCGTGACCTGCACGCACGCGGTTATCGCCTCGGCATCCTCACCCGCAACGCGCGGGAGCTGGCGCATGTGACGCTGCAAGCGATCGGTCTGGCCGACTGCTTCAAGGTCGAGGACGTGTTGGGCCGCGATGAAGCGCCGCCGAAACCGCACCCCGGTGGCTTGCTGAAACTGGCGCAGGCCTGGGATGTGCCGGCCAGTGAAATGGTCATGGTCGGTGATTACCGCTTCGATCTCGATTGCGGACGAGCGGCGGGCGCGCGGACGGTGCTGGTGAATCTGCCGGATAACCCGTGGCCGGAATTGACCGATTGGCATGCACGCGATTGTGTGGAGTTGCGGCGGATGCTTCAGGCTTAAGGAATATTTTGTTTGTGATGGCCTCATCGCGAGCAGGCTCACTCCTACAATTTGAAATGCGTCCCCCTGTAGGAGTGAGCCTGCTCGCGATAGCGTCGGCACATCCAATAAAAACTCACTGATCGAACAAAGCCTTCTGCCCCTCCGCCGACGTCAACATCTCATCACCGTTATGCCCGACCCCAGGCACTTCAATCAGCCGCTGGTTTACGCCCTCCGGATGCCGGCGCAGCAAATACCCAAAATACAGCTTGCCCCGCATCAACCGATAAGCGCCTTGCGCCTCGGCGGCGCAGCTCTTGTCCAGCGCCGGGTGCTCGGGGTCGGTGTCCTGCTGGCCGAGCAGATAAATCACTTCGCGTTTGACGTAGCGGCTTTCCACCTGCAACGGCGTTTGCCCACCGGCGTACACCGGCATGTCGGCCAGGCCGTATTTCCAGCGATTGAAGCCTGGACAGGCAGCGTGATCGAACGCCACCGGCCGCTGCTCGTTGAAATAGGCGTAGGAGGACGGATTGGCAACGACGTAGCGCAAGCGGATGCCGTTGGTTTTCAGTGCCGGCTGATCCTTGGCGAGCAGGGCATAGCGCTGCACCACCTGAGCGCCGCCGGAGTGGCCGAAAATGACCACCTGCTTCACGTCGGGAAACTGCTTGCGATCACTGACGCGCGCGACGATCTCATCGAGGGCTGCGTAGGAACTCAACGGGTTCGGCCCGATCGACAAGCCGCCGCCCATCCAGTCGTTGCCCTGCCAACGCAGCACTGTCGCGGGCAGCGAATACAGGGCGACGTCGCTTTCATTGAGAAACTGCGGCGCGATCACCAGTGTGTGGCTGCTTTGCCCTGCCAGCTCGGTGGCGCTTTCCGCGCTCTTGCGGTAGGTCTCGGCGTTGCGCAAACGGCCATGAACCACGATCACTACGCGCTCGATTTTCTCTGGCGCCGGGCCGATGCCCACCGCCATTTCTCCGGCCTTCAATTGCAAGCGACCGGAGCTGACCGCATCGACACCCGCAGCTTGCGCTGTGCCAGCAACGATCATTAACGCCAAAAGCCATTTATGCATTTACAGGTTTTTCGCCGCGAAGGTGTCGCACTGGCCGACCTGGCCTTGCGCGAATCCGGTTTTGAAC
This sequence comes from Pseudomonas sp. Z003-0.4C(8344-21), assembly GCF_900104975.1. Lineage (NCBI taxonomy): Bacteria > Pseudomonadati > Pseudomonadota > Gammaproteobacteria > Pseudomonadales > Pseudomonadaceae > Pseudomonas > Pseudomonas sp. Z003-0.4C(8344-21). Next base: position 1,145,122 of record NZ_LT629756.1, read on the forward strand.
CAGCGCACCCTTTGCGCCGACGTGCCGTGGGTAAACGAGTCTGGCACGACCCGGCCCTGACCCTGCTGTTGCAGACGATCATCACCGATGGCGTTAGCAGCGTTCAAGGCTTCTTCGATATCGCCGGGCTCAAGCCAGTTGAGACGCTTCTGCGCGCTGTAGGCCCAGACGCCGGCGAGGCAGTCGGCTTGCAGTTCCTGCCGCACCAACAGGCCGCCGTCGCCTTCCATCTGGCGACCTTGCTGGCGCGCGGTCTGCATTTTTGCCGAGACGCCGAGCAGCGTTTGCACATGGTGGCCGACTTCGTGCGCGATCACGTAAGCCTGGGCGAAGTCGCCGGCGGCTTTGAAGCGCTGCGACATTTCCTGGAAGAATGCCATGTCCAGGTAGACCTTCTGGTCGGCCGGGCAGTAGAAGGGGCCGCTGGCCGAAGTCGCCATGCCACAGGCGGAATTGACTCGATTGCTGAACAGCACCAGGGTCGGGTCTTTGTATTGCCGCCCGGCCTGCTGGAAAATCGCGCCCCAGGTGTCTTCGGTGTCGCCGAGAATCGAGCGCACGAATTCGGCTTGCTCGTCATTGGCCGGCGGTGCCTGACGGGTTTGCGAGGTGGGCGCCGATTGCTCCATTTGTCCGGTCAACTGGCCGAGAATCTGCATCGGGTCCTGGCCGGTGATCCAACCGATGCCGACGATCAACAGAATCGCCCCCAGGCTCAGGCCTTTGCCGCCGCCAAAACGCATGCCGCCGCCACCGCCTGAGTCATCGCCCCGGGCATCGACGACGTTGTCACTGCGTCGGCCTTTTTTCCATAGCATGTGGGAATCCTCTTTTTTGCCGGTGATGAATCAGATGGTGATGAGTGTTGCCGCTGTGTGAGTGTGGCGCCAGTCCGGTCGTCCGTCCATTCACCAATGCCCGCGTCGGGCGGGCTTGTTATTGACGGTCGGCAGGTCCGCAAATTCAATCCACAGCAGAATTTCTCCGGGCATTTACGTGAACTGGCACTTTAGACAGCAGTCTGTGATGGGGCGGGGCCGCTGCCCGCCGACATGGCTGGAATCTTGCCTCACACGTTTGTTCAACGGCGGAATCCCGGCGTGGATTTTTCTGGTTCGGTTCGGCTTGCTGAAAGCTCGGCCAGCTATGATTGCCGAAGCCGTTCGCCACTGTATTGTTCTCAGAGATTGCCAATGACCGTCAGCACTCCGCTCTCCGGCGTCAACCAGCCCTTCAAGGGGATCCTGCTGATTGTCGTGGCGACGTTTCTGTTTTCCAGCCACGACGCGTTGTCAAAATACCTCTCCGGTTTCTATCCGATCGTGATGGTGGTGTGGGCGCGTTATGTCGTGCACACGCTGTTGATGGCAGGGATTTTCCTGCCGCAATCCGGGTTGCGCGTGCTGCGCACCAAAAAGCCGTTGTGGCAACTGGCGCGCGCGCTGTGCCTGCTCGGCACCAGTCTGTTTTTCACCACGGCGCTGTTGTACATCCCGCTGGCGGAAGCCACGGCCGTCAACTTTCTTGCACCGGTATTGGTCACGGCGTTGTCGGTGCCGCTGCTCAAAGAGCGGGTCACGCGCGGGCAGTGGATTGCGGTGATCTGCGGTTTTATCGGCGTATTGATCATCGTCCATCCCGGCGGTGAATTGTTCACCCCGGCGATCCTGCTGCCGTTCTGTTCGGCGCTGTTCTTCTGCTTCTATCAACTGCTGACGCGCAAGCTCGCTGAAGTCGACAGTCCGACCACCAGCAACTTTTTCGCCGGGTTATGCAACACCTTGGTGATGAGTGCGCTGGTGCCGTTCTTTTGGCAGGTGCCGACGCTGACTCACGCCGCGCTGATGCTGGCGCTGGGCAGTTGCGGAATGACCGCGCATCTGTTTCTGACCCAGGCGTTCCGCCATGCCGCGCCGGCGCTGCTGGCGCCGTTCGGTTATTGCCAGATCGTGTTTGCCGGGTTGCTGGGCTGGTTGCTGTTCAGTCACACGCCGAGTTTGCTGACGGTGGTCGGCATCGCGGTGATCTGTTGCAGCGGGCTGGCGGCGGCGTGGCAGCAGAGCCGCCGCTGAAGAAACGCAACCCCCTGCAGGAATGAGCCTGCTCGCGATGGCGGCGGATCAGGCGACATTTTCATCGACTGACACACCGCTATCGCGAGCAGGCTCCCTCCTACAGGGATGGTGGGTAGGCAGGGTTATTCAGTGACAGTCGGGATTTTGCGCGGTGCCATGAAGTACATCCACGTCAGCGCAAGGAAATACATCGCCGGAATCAGGGTGAACAATACGGTGTAGTTATTGTTGGTGACGGTGAGGATATGGCCGACGATCTGGGTCATGAACATCCCGCCGATGGCCGCGCACATGCCGCCGAAACCGAACACCGTGCTCATCATGTGCTTGGGCGTGTAGTCCATCACCAGGCTCCAGATGTTCGCAGTCCAGGCCTGGTGCGCACCGATCGCCAGCGAGATCGCCGCCACCGCTACCCACAGATTCGCCGAACCGGCAGCCATGACCACACCGATGATGCAGCAGGCGAACAGCAACATCGACAGCAGCCGCGCCTTGATCGAGTTCATCCCGCGACCGATCAGGAACGACGAGAGAATGCCGCCGCCGACACTGCCGAAGTCGGCCGTGACGTAGATGATGATCAGCGGAATGCCCATCTGCGTGACGTTGATGCCCAGGTTGTATTGCTGATTAAGGAACGGCGGCAGCCAGTACAGATAGAACCAGAACACCGGCGCGGTCAGCGAGTAGGCGAGGGCGAAGGCCCAGGTGCCGCGCATCCGCAGGATTTTCGAGAACGGTACGCGCGCTTGTTCCGGTTCGACTTCCTGCTGGATGTAGTCCAGCTCCGACTGTTTCACGCTCGGGTGATCTTCCGGGTTGAAATACTTCAAACCCCAGAACAGCAGCCAGATTCCGCCCAGTGCCGCCATGCACAGGAACGCCGCCTGCCAGCCCCAGACGTGCAGCACCAGCGGCAGCAGCATCGGCGTGAACATCGCGCCGACGTTGGTGCCGGCATTGAAGATGCCGGTGGCGACTGCGCGCTCGCCGGCCGGGAACCACAGGCGCGTGGTTTTCACGCAGGCCGGGTAGTTCGCCGCTTCGGTCAGGCCGAGGATGAACCGGCAGACCATGAAGCCGACCGCCGACGTCGCCAGACCGTGGGCACCGGTGGCCAGGCTCCACAGCAGCACGGCGCAGAAGAACACGCGCTTGACGCCAACGCGGTCGATCAAGCGACCTTGCAGGACGAAACCGATCGCGTAGCCGACCTGAAACCAGAAGTTGATGTTGGCGTAATCCATCGCCGTCCAGCTCATTTCCTTGGCGAGGATCGGCTGCATGACGCCGAGGGCGGCGCGGTCGATGTAGTTCAGGGTGGTGGCGAAAAACACCAGCGCCAGCATGCCCCAGCGGGTCTTGCCGACGGCCATGGCGCCGCGGATCTTGTCGCCGATGCCACCCGTGGCAGTGCTCATGGCCGGAGCCATGCGGGAAGTCTGTGAAGGAATCATGTGTTCCACCCGTTTTTGGATTTGTTATTTGGTGTGCTTTTGCTTGCACGCTGCGACCGGTGGTTCAGATCCGGACTCAATGTGCGGTCGATGTTGGGCAGTGGACGAAAAATCGTCAATTCGCCAAACCGCCATTGTGTTCGATAATCGCACGCAAAACTAACCGGGTAGTACACTTTAAATTGCTGCCGGAAACGATGCAGCCAATAATTTGCTCATCCTATAAAAGCGGCGCGGCTCACGCAGCCGCCGTCTCCAGCGGGAGTTCAAACATGCAGCGTTCCATTGCCACCGTTTCCTTGAGCGGCACCCTGCCGGAAAAACTCGAAGCCATCGCCGCCGCCGGGTTCGACGGCGTGGAGATTTTCGAAAACGACCTGCTGTATTACGACGGTAGCCCGCGCGAAATCAAGCAGATGTGCGCCGACCTCGGCATCGCCATCACGTTGTTTCAGCCGTTCCGGGATTTCGAAGGCTGCCGCCGTGATCGGCTGGCGCGCAATCTGGAACGCGCCGAGCGCAAGTTCGACCTGATGCAGGAGCTCGGCACCGACCTGGTGCTGGTCTGCAGCAACGCCGCGGCCGACAGCGTCGGTGATCAGCAGATCCTTGTCGATGACCTGCGCCTGCTGGCCGAACGGGCCGGCGCACGCGGTTTGCGCATCGGTTACGAGGCACTGGCCTGGGGCCGCCACGTCAACACTTATCAACAGGTCTGGGACATCGTGCGTCAGGCCGATCACCCAAGCTTGGGTGTGCTGCTCGACAGCTTCCACACCTTGTCGCTCAAGGGCGATCCCGCTGCGATCGCCGAGATTCCCGGCGACAAGATCTTCTTCGTGCAAATGGCTGACGCGCCCATTCTGCAGATGGATGTGCTGGAGTGGAGCCGGCATTTCCGCTGCTTCCCGGGGCAGGGCGAATTCGATCTGCCAGGCTTTCTCGCACCGATCATCCAGAGCGGCTACAGCGGGCCGTTGTCGCTGGAGATCTTCAATGACGGCTTCCGCGCCGCACCGCCGCGGGCCAATGCTGCCGATGGTCTGCGCTCGCTGCTGTATCTGGAAGAAAAAACCCGCCAGCGTCTCGAGCAGCAAGCCGAACCGGTGGCCAATCGCGAGATTCTGTTCGAAACGCCGAAGGCCAGCGAGTACAACGGCATCGAATTTCTTGAGTTCGCCGTCGACGAGGCGCTGGGCGCCAAGCTCAGCCATTGGCTGGAGCGCCTCGGTTTCGTCAAGGCCGGGCAGCATCGTTCCAAGAGCGTCAGCCTGCTGCGTCAGGGCGATATCAACCTGATCCTCAACTCCGAACCGTATTCCTTCGCGCACAGTTTCTTTGAAGCCCACGGCCCGTCGTTGTGCGCCACGGCGGTACGGGTCAAGGACAGCGCCAGCGCCCTGGCCCGTGCCGTGGCCTATAAAGGCCAGCCCTATCGCGGACTGGTCGGCCCCAACGAACTGGAACTGGCGGCGGTCCGTGCGCCGGACGGCAGCCTGATTTATCTGGTGGATGAAGAGGCGGACGTCTACGGCACCGATTTCAATCTGCACGCGGACGCGCAGGCCCGTGGCGGTCTCAAGCGCATCGATCACATGGCCATGGCGCTTCCCGCCGACAGCCTCGACAGCTGGGTGCTGTTCTATAAAAGCCTGCTGGACTTCGAGGCCGATGACGAAGTGGTGCTACCTGACCCGTACGGCTTGGTGAAAAGCCGCGCCTTGCGCAGCCGCGACAGCTCGATCCGCTTACCGCTGAACATTTCCGAGAACCGTAACACCGCGATTTCCCACGCGCTGTCGAGCTATCGTGGGTCTGGCGTGCATCACATTGCCTTCGATTGTGATGACATCTTCGCTGAAGTCAGCCGCGCCAAAGAGGCGGGCGTGCCGTTGCTGGACATTCCGCTCAACTATTACGACGACCTCGCCGCGCGTTTCGATTTCGATGACGAGTTTCTCAGCGAGCTGGCGTATTTCAACGTGCTGTATGACCGCGATGCACAGGGCGGTGAACTGTTCCACGTCTACACCGAACCGTTTGAGGGGCGCTTCTTCTTCGAGATCATTCAGCGCAAGAACGGCTATGCCGGTTACGGCGCGGCCAACGTCGCCGTGCGTCTGGCGGCGATGGCCAAATCGCGCAGCGGCGCGGTACGCCAGTCGAAGTTGTAGGAATTTCGTAAACGCGCGGTTAAACGCAGGCTGCGCGGCTTCCTTCACTGTGTCGCGCGGCCCATAATCGGCGCTTGTGCAGTGATGGCCGTGAGCCCGCAATGACCGTGAATTCAGAACTGTCCGTCGCCCCGGACGCAGCCGCCGCAGAGCCGCGCAAGGGCCGCAAGAACAACCCGGAAAAGACCCGCGAGAACATTTTGCAGGAGGCGATCGTCGAGTTCGTCCAGCAGGGCTTGTCCGGTGCGCGCGTCGACGCGATCGCCGAACGCATCCACACCTCCAAGCGCATGATCTATTACTACTTCGGCAGCAAGGAGCAGTTGTACGTCGAGGTGCTGGAAAAGCTCTACGGCGACATCCGCAGCACCGAAAACCGCCTGCATCTGGACGAACTGCCGCCGGAAATGGCGATCCGTCGTCTGGTTGAATTCACCTTTGATCACCATGACCACAACGTCGATTTCGTGCGCATCGTCAGCATCGAAAATATCCACAATGCTGAATACGTGAAACGCTCCGATGCGATCAAGGCGCTGAACAACACGATCCTCGATACTCTCGGCGCGATCTTGCACAGAGGCGCTGAAGAAGGGCTGTTCCGCCGCGGGATCAATGCGCTCGACGTGCATCTGCTGATCAGTTCGTTCTGCTTCTATCGCGTCTCGAACCGTCATACGCTGGGTGAGATCTTCCAGATCGACTTGCCAGATGCGCAGATCAAACAGCGCCACCGCGAGATGATTTGCGAGTCAGTGTTGCGTTATCTGCAGGCCTGACGCGATCCCCTGTAGGAGTGAGCCTGCTCGCGATGGCGGTATGTCAGCTAAAAGTTTATTGACTGATACACCGCTATCGCGAGCAGGCTCACTCCTACAAGGGGGGGGGCAGGGTTCAGCTATTCATGCTCTGAAAATGCGCCAGCATGCGCTGCGCATCCGCCGCCACGTCGCTGAACAATTCAAACGCTTTCACTGCCTGAAACACCGCCATGTTGCCGCCGTCCAGCGTGCGGCAACCGAGGGCGCGGGCGTTGCGCAGCAATTCGGTTTCCAACGGGAAGTACACAATTTCCGCCACCCACAGGTCCGTGCGCAGCAGCTCGACCGGCACCGGCATGCCCGGCAGTTTGGCCATGCCCATCGGCGTGGTGTTGACCAAGCCGTCGGCCAGATTCATTGCGCTCGGCAGATCGCGCCCGGCGATGGCGCGACCGTCGCCGAAATGCTGATTGAGGTTGTGAGCCAGGCTCTCGGCGCGCTCACTGTCGACGTCGAAAATGCTCAGTTGCCTTACGCCTTCGCTCAATAACGCGTGGGCTACTGCCGCGCCAGCGCCACCAGCGCCCATCTGCACCACACGCCCGCGCGCCGCGTCGTTCAGGCCACGGCGAAAGCCTTCGGCAAAACCGAGGCAGTCGGTGTTATGACCGACACGTTTGCCGTCCTTCAACACCACCGTGTTCACCGCGCCGATTCCTCGCGCTTCCGGCGACAGTTCATCGAGCAGCGGGATGATCGCCTGCTTGCACGGGAAGGTGATGTTCAGGCCGGTGTAGTTCATGCGCTCGGCAGCGAGCAGCAGGTCGGGCAGAGCGTTGCAGTCCAGGTGCAATTGATCGAGATCGATCAACCGGTACAGGTAACGCAAACCCTGAGCATCACCTTCGTGTTCATGCAACGCCGGCGTACGCGAAGCCTGAATACCGGCGCCGATCAGCCCGGCGAGTACCGTTTTAGCGCGCGCCATGTTTCGCCCCTTGCAGCCGCTGGCTGAAATGCTCCAGCGCCAAGCGGTAACCATGGCTGCCAAAACCGCACAGCACCGCCGTGGCAATTGCCGAGACGAACGAGTGATGGCGGAACGGCTCGCGAGCATGCACGTTGGACAGGTGCACTTCGATCACCGGCAACTCACTGGCCACCAGCGCATCGCGAATCGCCACCGACGTGTGCGTCCACGCTGCCGGATTGATCACGATCCCGGCGCAACGGCCACGGGCAGCGTGAATCCAGTCGAGCAATTCGCCTTCGTGATTGGTCTGGCGAAACTCCACCGTCAGGCCGAATTCCTCAGCGGCACGCCCGCACAGCGCAGAAATGTCAGCCAGGGTTTCATGGCCATAAGTCGCCGGCTCACGGGTGCCGAGCAGGTTCAGGTTCGGGCCGTTGAGCACCAGAACGATAGGGGACATGGGGGCAATCTCCACTTATTGTTTTTGGCTTTGGCCGAGGGTTCCGGCCTGTGGAGATAAAATGTACTAGATGGTTACCATGGTCAATTGAACAAAAAATACCCTTGACGTTATGTGTTCGGTGATCGCACAAAAGGATTATTCAAACGAAGTGTTGATCACGATTTGACGACAGCTTTGCTTAGTTTTTCCCCAGCCACCAGCCTGCTGAAAGGCTTCTCCGAAGCTAGCCTCAATTCTGAAAAGGCCTGTGCTTGAACACCGGTCGTCGGCTTTGAAAGCAATTCCAAAACCTGAACAACCATTAACCTAACGGATGGGTTAACATGAAGATATGCAGCTACAAAGGATTGTCGATTGTGATCATGCTGCGAGATGAGCATTGCCCGCCGCACGTCCATGTGAATGCGGGCGCTTGGAGCGCCCGACTAAGATTAAGTTTCTGGCACAACGATATTCAGCTTTGGGATGTCGTTCCGCTCTCTCGGCGACCGCCGCTGGCCGTGCTGGAAGGCTAGTGTCGCTCCCTGGTACAACCGGCTCATCTGCGAAGCGCTCGCCATATCTGGTGGTCGAGACTGCAGACAGTCTGTCTCGACAATCAGTTGTGGGACAGCGATTCAAACGAGGTGTTGGAGATGAAACTGGTCACTGACACGACTTACAGGGTAGCAACGGCGCGCTACCTGCCAGAGGAGGACAAGACTCTACTGAGATTGACAGGCGCATCGGAAGGAGTGGAAATCCAATTATGAAAATCATCAAGGCAAAGCCTTCGGCACATCGCCTGCTGACGGAGGAAATGCTCGATGCGGCCATCAAGCTGGGTGAGGAGCGGCGCGCTGGCAGCTTTCACGCGGTGTCTGTCACCTTTGAGAAGCCCTCTCTGATCATTCGTTTTGAAGACGGTAGCGGCGTGTTGCTGCCGGTGGATCGTTATCCTGAGTTCGACGGCTTCGATGCGCAGGATTACGAGGATCTGACGATTGGATTCGCCGGCACTGCGCTTTGCCATGCAGGCAAGGATCTCGACGTTTCCATCGCCGGCATGATTTCGGCGAGTCCGTCGTTAATGCAGATGGCCGCCTCGGTAGTGGCATCGCGTAACGGCCGTCAAAGCAGTGCGGCAAAGTCGGCTGCTGCACGAGCCAACGGGAAAAAGGGCGGGCGGCCACGCAAGGTTGATCCTGCGTTGTAAGCACACACAAAAAAGCCGTCAATCACGACGGCTTTTTCGTCTCGGGTATTGGCCTCAACGGCGGGTCAGCAACACACCCGACTCCATGTGATGGGTCCACGGGAACTGGTCGAACAACGCGCAGCGGGTGATTCGGTGCGTGTCGTGCAGCTGGGCGATGTTGGCGGCCAGGGTTTCCGGGTTGCAGGAGATGTACAGGATGTTGTCGAAGCGCCGGGTCAGCTCGCAGGTGTCCGGGTCCATGCCGGCGCGTGGCGGGTCGACGAAGACGCTGCCGAACTCGTAGCTTTTCAGGTCGATGCCGTGCAGGCGGCGGAACGGGCGCACTTCGTTGAGGGCTTCGGTCAGTTCCTCGGCGGACAAGCGCACCAGAGTGACGTTATCCACAGCGTTTTCGCTGAGGTTGCTTAACGCGGCGTTGACCGAGGTCTTGCTGATTTCAGTGGCCAGCACTTTACGCACGCGAGTGGCGAGCGGCAGGGTGAAGTTGCCGTTGCCGCAGTACAGCTCCAGCAGATCGTCAGTGCGGTCGCCCAGCGCTTCGTACGCCCAGTTGAGCATCTTCTGGTTCACCGTGCCGTTGGGCTGAGTGAACGCGCCTTCCGGCTGACGATAGCTGAAGGTGCGGCCTCCGACGTCGAGCTTTTCGACCACGTAATCGAGGCCCAGGACTTCGCGTTTGCCCTTCGAACGGCCGATGATGCTGACGCCCAGATCCGCCGACAACTGCGTTGCAGCGGCATGCCAGTGTTCATCCAGCGGGCGGTGATAACACAGGGTGATCATCGCGTCGCCGGACAGCGTGGTGAGGAATTCCACCTGAAACAGCTTGTGGCTCAGCGCAGAACTGGCCTGCCACGCCGCCTTCAGTTGCGGCATCAACTGGTTGATGCGCAGGCTGGCGATCGGGAATTCTTCGATGAGGATCGGCGTGCGTTTGTCGTCCTGGGAAAACATCGCGTAGTGCCGTTCACCGGCCTCGCGCCACAGACGGAATTCGGCGCGCAGGCGGAAGTTCTGCAGCGGCGAATCGAACACCGCCGGCTCGGGAGCATCGAACGGCGCCAGCAGGTCACGCAAACGCGTGACTTTGGCTTGAAGTTGTTCGGCGTAAGCCTGGGAATCGAAAGTCATGCGTTGAACCAACCCAACTTGATCACGAACAGAATCGACAGGATCACCAGCGCCGGGTTCAGCTCGCGGGCGCGGCCCGACAGCAGCTTGATCACGGTCCAGGAAATGAAGCCGAACGCGATGCCGTTGGCGATCGAGTAAGTGAACGGCATGGCCAGCGCGGTGACCACGACCGGCGCGGCGACGGTGATGTCGTCCCAGTCTATTTCCGCCAGGCCCGAAGTCATCAGCACGGCGACGAACAGCAGTGCCGGTGCGGTGGCGAATGCCGGAACGCTGGCCGCCAGTGGCGAGAAGAACAGCGCCAGCAGAAACAGAATCGCCACGACGATGGCGGTCAGGCCCGTGCGGCCACCGGCACTCACGCCAGCTGCGGACTCGATGTAGCTGGTGGTGGTCGAGGTGCCCAGCAGCGAACCGGCCATGGCCGCGGTGCTGTCAGCGATCAGTGCACGGCCCATTTTCGGCATGTGGCCGTCCTTGCCCATCAGGCCGGCGCGCTTGGCGACGCCGATCAGGGTGCCGGAGTTGTCGAACAGGTCGACGAACAGGAAGGCGAAGATCACGCTGACCAGACCGATGTCCAGTGCGCCTTTGATGTCCAGTTGCAGGAACGTCGGGGCCAGCGAAGGTGGCATCGAGGTGACGCCGCCGAACGGCGTGAAGCCCATGGCGATCGACACGATGGTCACCGCGAGAATACCGATCAGCACTGCGCCGCGCACTTTCAACGCTTCGAGCCCGACGATCAGGGCGAAGCCGAGGGTGGCGAGAATCGGTGCCGGGGCTTTCAGGTCGCCGAGGCCGACCATGGTCGCCGGGTTGCTGACAACGATGCCGGCGTTGTGCAGGGCGATCAACGCGAGGAACAGGCCGATACCGGCCGCAATCGCCGAACGCAGCGGCAGCGGGATGCTGTTGATGATCCACTCACGGATGCGGAAGATCGACAGCAGGAAAAACAGCACGGCGGAGATGAACACCGCGCCCAGTGCCACTTGCCAGGTGTGACCCATGTGCAGGACCACGGTGTAAGTAAAGAAAGCATTCAAGCCCATGCCCGGTGCGAGGGCGATCGGGTAGTTGGCGATCAGGCCCATGACGGTCGAGCCGATAGCGGCCGCCAGACAGGTGGCAACGAACACCGCACCCTTGTCCATGCCGGTCTCGCCGAGAATGCTCGGATTGACGAACAGAATGTAGGCCATGGCCAGAAACGTGGTGATGCCCGCGAGAATCTCGGTGCGCACGTTGGTGTTGTGTGCCTTGAGTTGAAACAGCCTTTCCAGCATGTCTGCTCCCCGTGGCGCGCGTGGCGCCGTGAATGTATCGACCTCAACAGCAAAGCACAGACCGTCGCAAGCGCCTGGAAAATTGTGCTGGGCCGGAAAAAGCCGCGCATCATACCAGCAGCGTGAGCAATATGGCGGTTGTCGGTGTCGATCGTCGGCGAAGTTTTGCGGTGCGGCCAACTGCGCCATACTGCGCGCTGAATTTTTCCGGGTGAGCGACGCATGAGCAAGGGCGCGGTGGCAGGTTTGGGGTTAATGGTGGTGCTGATGGCTGGGGCGCCAGCAACATGGGCTGCTTCGGCGGCAGCGTTGACGCAGGTAAAAGTCATCAAGGTGCAATCGCCGAGCTGTGGCCTGGAAGACATCGCCGATAACCAGCCGCAAACCCAATGCAATCACAGCGGGCCGAGCATCAAGGTCTATGTGCTGGAAGTCGGTTACGGCCAGAACCAGCCGCACGCCACGCTGGACGGATTCGAAGTCAACGGCAGCCGTTCCCCGGTGTGTGCCTTCGATAACGGCAATCTGACTGAATGCACGCCCGGGCGCAAAACCGTCGGTTCGCTGTATACCTTCGATCTGGCCGGCAAACAGGAAGGCACCTTCAGCTTCAGCAACACCTCGATCAACGCACCGCGCAATACGATGTCGACCCAGCTTTACATCAAGTAACGGCTGGCGCTGCGCGGTCCGTGGGAAGCTGACTACGCTTGAAGGATCACCCTGTGGATAACGCCCATGACTTCAAGAGTGCTGATTACCCTCGCCGAGGGCATCGATGATCTGCAAAGCGTCACATTGATCGACGTGCTGCGTCGCGCCGAAATCGAAGTGGTCGCAGCCAGCGTCGAAGGCCGGCGCATGCTCACCTGCGCTCGCGGTACGCGCCTGACCGCCGACGGCATGCTGGTCGATGTATTGGCGCAAAGCTTCGATCTGATTGTCCTGCCCGGCGGCGCCGTCGGCTCACAGCATCTGGCGGCGCATCAACCCTTGCAACAGTCGCTCAAGGATCAGGCCAGCGCCGGACGCCTGTTCGCCGCCATCGGCGAATCCCCCGCCGTCGCCCTGCAAGCCTTCGGCGTGCTGCGCCAACGCCGCATGACCTGCCTGCCCGGCGCCAGCCATCAGTTGTCGGGTTGTACGTTCGTTGACCAACCGGTGGTGGTCGACGGCAACTGCATCACTGCACAGGGCTCCGGCGCCGCATTGGAGTTCGCCCTGACGCTGGTCGAGCAGCTTGGTGGCAAGGGATTGCGGGCGAAAGTGGCCGCGGAGCTTCAAGCCTGAGCAACGTCAGACCTTCGTCTCTTCCACCGGCACATGCATCCGGTCCCGATTCGCCAAGGTCGGGAACAGTTTGATCCACGTTCCGGTTACCACCAGCGTACCGATCCCGCCCATCACCACGGCCGGTACGGTGCCGAACCAGTGGGCGGTGAGGCCGGATTCGAATTCGCCGAGCTGGTTCGAGGCACCGATGAACAGGCCGTTGACCGCGCTGACCCGGCCGCGCATTTCGTCGGGGGTTTCCAGTTGTACGAAGGAGGCGCGGATGACCATGCTGATCATATCCGCCGCGCCGAGCACCACCAGCACCGCCAGCGAGAACCAGAACGAAGTCGACAGGCCGAAGGCGATAGTCGCGACGCCGAACACGCCGACGGCGGTGAACATCACGCGGCCGACATTGCGTTCCACGGCAAACCGCGCGAGGAACAGCGACATCGCCAGGGCGCCGACCGCCGGTGCCGATCGCAGCAGGCCCAGGCCCCACGGGCCGGTCAGGAGAATGTCCTTGGCGAATACCGGCAACAGCGCCGTGGCGCCGCCGAGCAACACCGCAAACAGGTCCAGCGAAATCGCCCCGAGAATGTCCTGGCGGCTGCGGATGAAGCGAATGCCTGCGAGCAACGAATCCAGCGTGGCTTTGCCCTTGTTCAGCGGCGTTTGTCGTGCGGGCAGATTCAACATCAACGTGCAGGCAATCACGTAGAGCAGCACGGTCGGGCCGTAGACCCAGACGCTGCCGAACGCGTAGAGCAAGCCGCCGAGGGCTGGCGCGATGATCGTTGCCGACTGTTGCGCCGACTGCGCTGCCGCCACGGCCCGAGGAAACAGCGCGCTGGGCACGATGCTCGGCAGCAATGCCTGGGTGGTCGGCATCTCGAACGAACGCGCCGCGCCGAGGAGGAATGCGAGGATGAAGATCATTTCGCGGGTGACCTGATCGGTGGCGCTGCTGATTGCCAGTGCGAGGGCGATCATTGCCTGCAGCGACTGACATAGCGCAGCGACCTTGCGTCGGTCATAGCGATCGGCGACATGCCCGGTGTGCAGCATGAACAGCACGCGTGGAGCGAATTCCACCAGACCGACCAGGCCCAGGTCGAGGACGTTGCCGGTCAATTGATAAAGATTCCAGCCAATCGCCACGGTGAGCATCTGAAAACCGCTGGCGGTGAAAATCCGCGCAAACCAGAAAGCCAGAAACGGACGATGGTGACGTAACAGCAGGGGCTCTTGGCTGGGCATCTGAAGGCAGGTCTGGCTTGAGAAGAAACGCGAGATTATCACCAGTCTGTAACAGGAAGTTGCTACTGGTGAAAAATTTACTTAGCCAGACATCGAGTTGTCCCAGTGAGCCTGCGACGCCACTGGGCAAATGCCTTGCCAACGCGCTGAGGCAACTTGTCACGCGGCAAACGACCACGCCGTTCAACGGCAAAAATGGGACTACTCTTTTAACGTTGCTTGATCCAGATCAACACCTCACAAGGGTTTGATCTGACGGCCAGTTGGCCAGACTCCCTGCGTTGCGATGGCTGTAAAAAAAGAACGAATCCGAATTCGCCGCACTCCATATCCGTGGGGGCAGTGGTGCAGGCCTCCGGGTCTGCCACCCGTATTACCTGACAGAGGAAGCCATATGTTCGGTTTAGAGGCTCTCGATCTCGCCCGAATTCAGTTCGCGTTCACCATCTCGTTCCACATTCTGTTCCCGGCCATCACCATTGGCCTGGCGAGTTACCTGGCGGTGCTCGAAGGTCTGTGGCTGAAGACTCGAAACGATACCTACCGTGACCTTTACCACTTCTGGTCGAAGATCTTTGCTGTCAACTTCGGCATGGGCGTGGTCTCCGGTCTGGTCATGGCCTACCAGTTCGGCACCAACTGGAGTCGCTTCTCGGATTTCGCCGGTGCCGTCACTGGGCCGTTGCTGACCTATGAGGTGCTCACGGCATTTTTCCTTGAGGCCGGTTTCCTCGGCGTCATGCTGTTCGGCTGGAACAAGGTCGGGCGCGGGTTGCACTTTTTCTCCACGGTGATGGTAGCGATCGGCACGCTGATCTCGACGTTCTGGATTCTCGCCTCCAACAGCTGGATGCAAACCCCGCAGGGCTTCGAGATCGTTAACGGTCAGGTGATCCCGACCGACTGGCTGGCCATCGTCTTCAACCCTTCGTTCCCGTATCGCCTGCTGCACATGGCGACTGCGGCGTTCATCGCTACGGCTTTCTTTGTCGGCTCGTCAGCGGCCTGGCATTTGCTGCGCGGCCGGGACAATCCTGCGATTCGCACCATGCTCTCGATGGCCATGTGGATGGCGCTGATCGTTGCGCCGATCCAGGCAGTCATCGGCGACTTCCATGGTCTGAATACGCTCAAGCATCAACCGGCGAAAATCGCAGCCATTGAAGGTCACTGGGAAAACCACGGTGACGAAGCGACGCCGCTGATCCTGTTCGGCTGGCCGGACATGAAAGAAGAACGCACCAAATTTGCCGTGGAGATTCCCTACCTTGGCAGCCTGATCCTGACCCACTCGCTGGACAAGCAAGTGCCGGCACTCAAGGAGTTTCCGCCAGAAGACCGGCCGAATTCGACCGTCGTGTTCTGGTCGTTCCGGGTCATGGTGGGCCTCGGCTTCCTGATGATCTTCACCGGTCTGTGGAGTTTGTGGCTGCGCAAGCGTGACTCGCTGTATACCTCGCGGCCATTCCTGCATCTGGCACTGTGGATGGGCCCGTCCGGCCTGATCGCGATTCTGGCTGGCTGGTTCACCACTGAAATCGGCCGCCAGCCTTGGGTGGTCTACGGCTTGATGCGCACCGCGGACGCGTCCTCCAACCATAGCTTCCTGCAGATGAGCATCACCTTGGTCATGTTCGTGGTGGTGTATTTCGCCCTGTTCGGTGCGGGCCTCGGCTACATGATGCGCCTGGTGCGCAAAGGTCCGAAGCTCAGCGAGGGCACCGATACGCCGGACGGTGGTCCGGGCAAGAAGCGCACCCCGGCGCGTCCGTTGTCCGCTGCCGACGATCCCGGCGAAGGCGAACACGAAGACGACACTCGCTTGACCAAGGAGATTTGAGCCATGGGTATTGATCTTCCGCTGATCTGGGCCGTGATCATCATCTTCGGCATCATGATGTACGTGGTCATGGACGGTTTCGACCTGGGCATCGGGATTCTCTTCCCGTTCGTTCCGGGCAAGACCGACCGTGACGTGATGATGAACACCGTCGCCCCGGTCTGGGACGGTAACGAAACCTGGCTGGTACTCGGCGGCGCCGCATTATTCGGCGCGTTTCCGCTGGCGTATTCGGTGGTGTTGTCAGCGCTGTACCTGCCGCTGATCTTCATGCTGATGGGGCTGATCTTTCGCGGCGTGGCATTCGAGTTCCGCTTCAAGGCCAAGGATGAAAAACGTCATCTGTGGGACAAGGCGTTCATCGGTGGCTCGATCGCGGCGACGTTCTTTCAGGGCGTGGCGCTGGGGGCGTTCATCGACGGCTTGCCGGTGGTCAATCGGCAGTTCGCCGGCGGTTCGATGGACTGGCTGACACCGTTCACCCTGTTCTGCGGCGCCGCCCTGGTGGTCGCCTATGCCTTGCTCGGCTGCACCTGGCTGATCATGAAGACCGAAGGCAAGCTCCAAGAGCAGATGCACGATCTGGCGCGGCCATTGGCCTTCGTGCTGCTGGCGGTGATCGGGATTGTCAGTCTGTGGACGCCGTTGTCGCATCCGGAAATCGCTTCGCGCTGGTTCAGCATGCCCAATCTGTTCTGGTTCATGCCGGTGCCGATTCTGGTGCTGGTCACCCTGTATGGCTTGATCCGGGCCGTGGCGCGTAACGCCAACTACACGCCGTTTCTGCTGACGCTGGTGCTGATCTTCCTGGGCTACAGCGGTCTGGGCATCAGCCTGTGGCCGAACATCGTGCCGCCATCGATCTCGATCTGGGACGCCGCGGCACCGCCGCAAAGTCAGGGCTTCATGCTGGTGGGCACGCTGTTCATCATTCCGTTCATCCTGGGTTACACCTTCTGGAGCTACTACGTGTTCCGCGGCAAGGTGACCCATGAAGACGGTTATCACTAGTGTGCTGCTGGGCTTCTCTTGTGGGAGCGAGCATGCTCGCGAAGGCGTCCGCAGTGACGCCTTGGCTTAACGGAGATCAATGCAATGACCGGCAAACATTCCCTGCACGACATTGAAGAAGCCGAGAAGAAGCCGCTGTGGCAGCGGCTCGGCTGGCTGGCCCTGATCTGGGTCGGTAGCGTGGGTGTGCTGTTTATCGCCGCCAGCCTGATGCGTATGTTCATGAACGCAGCAGGCCTGACCACACACTGAAATCATCCCGCCCCGGCGCCTTCGGGTACGGATTTGCCAACCCTCCTTGCGGAGGGTTTTTTTCGCCTGCGGGTTTATTTGCGTGCTTTGAGGATGACGAACTTCGGTGTGGCCGCGACTTGCTCGACGCCGCGGAACAACCGCGCCAGTTTGCTGTGGTAGCCCAGATGGCGGTTGCCGACGATGTACAGCGCACCGCCAACCACCAGCGCTTCGCGCGCCTGCTGGAACATGCGCCAGGCGAGGAAATCGCCGACCACCTGCTGTTGATGGAACGGCGGGTTGCACAACACTACGTCCAGCGACTGCGACTCTTGCCCGGCCAGGCCATCGGCGGCACGCACGATCACCTCGCGATCACCCAGCGCGGCCCGCCAGTTTTCCAGGGCCGATTGCACCGCCATGAATGACTCGTCGACCAGCGTGTAATGCGCATCGGGGTTTTGCAAAGCACTGGCGATGGCCAGCACGCCGTTGCCACAACCCAGATCGGCGACTCGGACCTGGCCGAGGTTTTTCGGCAAATGCGGGAGGAAGGCCCGGGTGCCGATGTCCAGACCTTCGCGGCAGAACACATTGGCGTGGTTAAGCAATTCGATTGGCGGCTCGTCGAGGCGATAGCGTGTAGGGTAGGACGAGACAGCCGCGGTTCTGGCTTCAGGTGTGGCAATCAGCAGGCGGGCCTTTTTCACCGCCAGGGAGGCCTGCACCGGACCAATATAACGCTCAAGCAGGTCACCGGCGGCACGCGGCAGGTGTTTGACCATCGCTGCGGCGATTACTTCGGCGCCGGGCGCCAATTGCCCTTGCAGGCGGATCAACTGCTCTTCCAGCAGCGCGAGGGTTTTCGGCACACGAATCAGGACCCGGTCGAATGGCCCGACCAAAGGCTCGCTCGCCGGGATACCGCGCACCGCATCGAACGCCTGGCCGTTGCGCAGCAGGTTTTTCTCCAGCGCTTGAAAGCCGAGAAACGAGTCGCCGCTGCTGCTGACCTTGACCTTGCCGAGCAGACTGACAGCCAGCGCGCCGAAACTGTCGTTGAGCACCAGCACGCGGGTGTCGACCGTCGGTTGCTGCGCTGCGAGATGGTTGAGCAGGTATTCATCAGCGGCATCGAAAGCTTGCAGCGGTTCGTTCTGCTGTTCGGGCTGGCGGATCAGGTCGAGGTGGGCGAAGGGCGTTTCAAGCAAAGGCATGGGCGAGACTCAGGGTGATCAACGGATATTCCGCAGCCCTGGGATGTGCGGCGGAACCGACCGAGTGTAAGGCAACGCGTTCTGCTGGCGTCATCACTCAGGAAGGTTACGAATGTTACGTTTATTTGTTTGGCATTACCCGTGTGTTTACAAGGAACGCGAGGCTGACCGATCAGATGATGCCGGCTCTGGCGGCTGCGATAACAGCGGAAATCTTGTTGCAGACGTTGAGCTTTATGATCAGGTTCCGCACGTGGTAATTCACGGTGCGTTCGCTGAGGCACAGGATTTTCGAGATTTCATAGGCGGTCTTGCCAATGGCTGACAGTTCCAGAACCTGCAGTTCTCGCGTGGAGAGCTGAGGGTGACGGGGCTTGAGCGCTTCTGCCGGCAGGGTCCGGGCGAACAGCTCGCTCAAGTGGCTGCTGGCGTAAAACATATAGCCAAAATGCTCATACAGCTCCAATGGGCTGATGGAGCAGTGTCTGCGCGCCAGGCTGATAATGCTGCACAAACCACTCGATTCATGATGAAACGACTGCGACCAGCCATTCTGCAATCCATGTTTTTGCAAGCCTAACCATATGTCGTGGGACTCTGTAAACAGCGACTCAGTCCAGACTATGGGGGACATGGAATGATTGCAGTGTGATATCAACGGGTCTGTTTTAATGTAACTGTTTTGTTCATATTCACTGTTCCATTCTTTAGGATAGTTATTGATCTGCAAGGGCTTTAGCTGCATGTCGCGGTTTAATGGAACAACTGAAATCGCACAAAAATTGAATCCGAGATTTTCGGCGAATCGCAGCAGTATCGGATAAGCAGCATCGATGCCCTTGGCAAACGTCAATTGTTTCAGTTGTGATTCCTTCCATGTTTCCATTGGGAAACGCTCCATGACGCTACGGGGTGCGCGACTGGATCCAAAAGATCCGGCACGAATCGAAGTGTAGGACGTTTCATACACTGAGCTATAAATTTTTTCGGTATTGAACAGTAATATATTTGGATAAAGCGTTCTTGATACATTTCTGTATTACATTGAAGTTGTCATTTGAAGTAATTGCTCCAATTCTGACCGCCGTGATCCCTTTCAAATGAATCTCTGGTTCGGTACGGGATCAATACCATTATCAATCGTCGGTGTTTAACCGTGTCTTTTTGGGCGAGACTGGCAGCAACCGTTCAATGGAGTACCCCATGACCGCCAGCGCAGATAAGTTCACCACGCAAACCTTGCTCGATGTCAAACCGCTGACCCCGAACCTGTTTACCCTGCGTACCACTCGTGATGCCGGGTTCCGTTTCCGCGCAGGGCAGTTCGCCCGCCTCGGTGTGACCAAGGCCGATGGCAGCACTGTCTGGCGCGCCTACTCGATGGTGTCGTCGCCGTTTGACGAGTTTCTCGAGTTCTTCTCCATCGTCGTCCCGGGCGGGGAGTTCACCAGCGAACTGAGCCGGCTGCAGGTGGGCGACACGTTGCTGGTTGAGCGCCAGGCATTCGGCTACCTGACCCTTGATCGTTTCGTTGATGGCCGCGATCTCTGGCTGTTATCGACGGGTACGGGGGTGGCACCGTTTCTGTCAATTCTGCAGGACTTCGAAGTCTGGGAAAAATTCGAGCGCATCATTCTGGTCTACAGCGTGCGCGAGGCCTGCGAGCTGGCTTATCAGGAACTGATTGCCGGTCTTAACCAACGCGACTACCTCAGCGAATATGCGCACAAATTGCAGTTCATCGCGACGGTGACGCGCGAGGCGCACCCGGGAACGCTGCACGGGCGCATTACCACGCTGATCGAAAACGGTGAACTGGAGCGAGCGGCGGGCGTGGAGCTGTCGGCGGTGCATTCACGGGTCATGTTGTGCGGCAATCCACAGATGATCGATGAGACCCGCGTGCTGCTTAAACAACGGGACATGCGCCTGAGCCTGACGCGCCGGCCCGGCCAGGTCGCCGTGGAAAATTACTGGTAACGAAAACGGCACCCGCAGGTGCCGTATTTATTCGAACTGATGACTCAGGACCGCTCGTTCTGCGCCTTGAGCAGGTCGCGGATTTCGCCCAGCAGTTGCTCTTCCTTGCTCGGGATCGGCGGTGCGGTCGGTGCCACGGCCTCTTCGCGCTTGAGACGGTTGATGGCTTTGACCCCCATGAAGATAGCGAAAGCGACAATGATGAAGTCCAGCACCGTCTGGATGAATTTGCCATAAGCCAGCATCACTGCGGGCGTGTTGCCCTCGGCGGCCTTGAGCGTGATGGCCAGATCACTGAAGTCCACCCCGCCGATCAACAGGCCGATTGGCGGCATGATCACGTCGCCGACAAACGACGAAACAATCTTGCCAAACGCCGCACCGATGATGATACCGACGGCCATGTCGACCACATTGCCTTTGACCGCGAAGGCCTTGAACTCGCTAAGCACGCCCATAGTTATTTCCTTGTTACAGATGAGTTTGGTGAAGTGTAAATCAGCGAAACGCGTCCTGCGCGAAACACATTCTTACAACCCCCGTTTTTATCGACACATCATTAGACGATTAGTTTGCAAAGTGCCAGCAATCGCGCGCGAAATAGCGCGTAAATCGCTGAGCGGGAAGCCATTTTTCTCAATCACGGCGTTACGTTCTTTCTATTTATGTTCCTCGTCGCAGGCCTCTAGCCTTGGGATGGCGCACCTGGATGCGCCCCAAAACAACCAGAGGATCCTGATATGACTTCCGCATTTGGACTGGGGGCTTTTCCCCGTCGTCACACGTTTGGTGTACTCACCGCCAGCCTGTTGAGTTTCTCCGTAACTGCAGCGCCACTGACACGCGATAACGGCGCTGCCGTGGGTGATAATCAGAATTCGCAGACGGCTGGCGCCACCGGCCCGGTACTGCTGCAGGACGTGCAACTGATCCAGAAACTGCAGCGTTTTGATCGCGAGCGCATTCCCGAGCGCGTGGTTCACGCCCGCGGTACCGGTGCTCACGGTACGTTCACGGTGACTAACGACCTCAGCGACCTGAGCAAGGCCAAGGTGTTTGCCTCTGGCCAGACCACACCGGTATTCGTGCGTTTCTCGGCGGTGGTGCATGGCAATCACTCCCCGGAAACCTTGCGTGACCCACGCGGTTTCGCCACCAAGTTCTACACCACTGACGGTAACTGGGACTTGGTGGGCAACAACTTCCCCACTTTCTTCATTCGCGATGCGATCAAGTTTCCCGACATGGTCCACGCGTTCAAGCCTGATCCGCGGACCAACCTGGACGACGATTCGCGCCGCTTCGACTTTTTCTCCCATGTACCGGAAGCTACTCGTACGTTGACCGAGTTGTATTCGAACGCGGGCACACCGGCCAGTTATCGGCAGATGGATGGCAACGGTGTTCACGCCTATAAGTTGGTCAACGCCAAAGGCGAAGTTCACTACGTCAAGTTTCACTGGAAGAGCTTGCAAGGGCTCAATAATCTGACGCCAGAACAAGTCGCGAAAGTTCAGGGTCAGGATTACAGTCATATGACCAATGACTTGGTGAGCAATATCAATAAAGGCAACTTCCCAAAATGGGACTTGTACGTTCAAGTTCTGAAACCGCAGGATTTGTCCAAGTTTGATTTTGATCCATTGGACGCGACAAAGATCTGGCCGGGTATTCCTGAACGAAAAGTTGGACAAATGGTTTTGAACCGTAATCCGGCGAATGTCTTCCAGGAAACCGAACAAGTTGCGATGGCTCCGGCTAATGTGGTTCCGGGTATCGAACCTTCCGAAGACCGTTTATTGCAGGGCCGAGTGTTCTCCTACGCCGATACGCAAATGTATCGCCTGGGCGCCAATGCCCTGCAACTGCCAATCAACGCGCCGAAAGTTGCGGTGAATAATGGCAATCAGGACGGTGCGATGAACTTTGGCGCCAGCAACAGCGGCGTTAACTACCAGCCTAGCCGTCTGCAACCGCGTGAAGAGACGTCGAGTGCGCGTTACAGCCAACTGGCGCTGTCGGGCAGCACTCAGCAAGCGAAGATCCAGCGTGAGCAGAACTTCAAGCAGGCTGGCGATCTGTATCGCTCGTACAGCAAGCAGGAACGTCGCGACCTGATCGACAGCTTCGGCGGCTCGCTGGCCACCACCGATGACGAGAGCAAGCACATCATTCTGTCGTTCCTGTACAAGGCCGATCCGGAATACGGCACCGGCGTGACGCAAGTGGCCAAGGGTGACTTGAGCCGGGTCAAGGCCCTGGCAGCGAAACTGGTCGACTAATAGTGCAGTAACACCTGCGGGGCCTGCATCAGGCCCCGTTCCGTTCAAGGAGACTGCTGATGCGAACCTGTCTTTTCCTGTTGGCCGCGTGCCTGTCGCTCACCGCTTGGGCGGCACCGATCGACCAGAGTCCCGAGGCGATCCAGGCACAATTGCGCGACTACTATTTCGACGCCGCGCGGCGCGGGGATGTGCCGATGCTCGAGACGTTCATCGAATCGGGCTATTCCCTCGACACCCGCGACGGCAAGGGATACACCGCGCTGATCCTCGCGGCTTATCACGGTCAAGCGCCTGCCGTGGAGCGCTTGCTTGCGGCCGGCGCCGACGCCTGTGCCCAGGATCAGCGCGGCAACACGGCGCTGATGGGCGCGATCTTCAAGGGTGAAGTACAGATCGCCCGGCGCTTGATGGCCACCGATTGCAGCCCCGATCAACGTAACGGCGCTGGGCAGACAGCGGCGATGTATGCCGGCTTGTTCAAGCGTCTGGAACTGCTCGATGCGCTGAAAGCCAAGGGCGCCGACCTGAACGCCGAAGACCCGCTGGGCAACAGCGCCGCACGTCTGGCCAGCGGCGAAATCCGTACGTCGGCGCCGCGCTGATCGCGGGCCTGTGGGTTATCATCGCGGTTTTTGTCGGGGGTTCTGATGGCCAAGGCCAAGCGCATGTACGGCTGCACCGAGTGCGGCGCAACCTTTCCCAAGTGGGCCGGCCAGTGCGGTGAATGCGGCGCCTGGAACACGCTGACCGAAACCATGATCGAAAGCGGCGGCGCCACGGCACCGACCGGGCGCACCGGTTGGGCCGGGCAACAAGCGCAGATCAAGACCCTGGCCGAAGTCAGCGTTGAAGAAATCCCGCGTTTTTCCACCGCCTCCGGTGAGCTCGATCGCGTGCTCGGCGGCGGTCTGGTCGACGGTTCGGTGGTGCTGATCGGCGGTGATCCTGGCATTGGCAAGTCGACGATTCTGCTGCAAACCCTGTGCAACCTCGCCAAGAGCATGCCGGCGCTGTACGTCACCGGTGAAGAATCCCAGCAGCAAGTGGCGATGCGCGCCCGCCGTCTCGGCTTGCCGCAGGACCAGCTACGCGTGATGACCGAAACCTGCATCGAAACCATCATCGCCACCGCCCGCCAGGAAAAACCCAAGGTGATGGTGATCGACTCGATCCAGACGATTTTCACCGAACAACTGCAATCGGCACCCGGCGGCGTTTCCCAGGTGCGCGAAAGTGCGGCGCTGCTGGTGCGTTACGCCAAGCAGAGCGGTACGGCGATTTTCCTCGTCGGCCACGTCACCAAGGAAGGCGCATTGGCCGGTCCCCGTGTGCTTGAGCACATGGTCGATACCGTGCTGTATTTCGAAGGCGAATCCGATGGGCGCCTGCGCTTGTTGCGTGCGGTGAAAAACCGTTTCGGCGCGGTCAACGAGCTGGGCGTGTTCGGCATGACCGACAAGGGTTTGAAGGAAGTCTCCAACCCTTCGGCGATTTTCCTCACGCGCGCCCAGGAAGAAGTCCCGGGCAGCGTGGTCATGGCGACGTGGGAAGGCACCCGGCCAATGCTGGTGGAAGTGCAGGCGCTGGTGGATGACAGCCATCTGGCCAATCCGCGTCGGGTGACGCTGGGTCTGGATCAGAACCGGTTGGCGATGTTGCTAGCGGTTCTGCACCGCCACGGCGGCATTCCGACCCACGATCAGGATGTATTCCTCAATGTGGTCGGCGGGGTCAAGGTGCTGGAAACCGCTTCCGATCTGGCGCTGATGGCGGCAGTCATGTCGAGCTTGCGCAACCGGCCGTTGCCGCATGATCTGTTGGTATTTGGCGAGGTCGGTCTGTCCGGTGAAGTACGCCCGGTGCCGAGCGGGCAGGAGCGCTTGAAGGAAGCGGCCAAGCATGGTTTCAAACGCGCGATCGTGCCCAAGGGCAACGCGCCGAAAGAATCGCCGGCAGGCTTGCAGATTATTGCTGTGACCCGCCTCGAACAGGCCCTCGACGCATTGTTTGAATAAATCGAGCCAACAAATGACCTGTGGGAGCGGGCTTGCCCGCGATTGCATTCTGACATTCACCAATTTCGTTGCGTCAGAAACCGCTATCGCTGGCAAGCCAGCTCCCACAAGGTTCAATTGTGGCTTCTAGATTTCGATCAGGGCGCCCAATTCGCGCTCGAGCTCGGCCTCATCCGCCAGGTTCAGCTCGATCAGCCGCCGCAAGCGCTGGATCGACTCCAGGCTGATATGTCGGCAGATGAACCCCAAATGGCCGTTTTCCTCGTGGGCCAGTTGCACGTCCATCTCGATATCGACGTCATCGCTCAGATGAATGTCGACGAAAAAATCCTTTTCCCGATCGCCGAGCCACGGCTCCGGTCGCTTGATCAACAATCCCTTGAGTGACAGGTCGATCAGTTCGACCGGCCAGATGTACTCGCCTTGGCTCAGCTCGGTTCTGGCATCGAACGCAATACGTTTGAAGCGACGACGGTTGTCTGAAGGCTCGTTCATGGCGCAATCCTCCGAAGGTTCGCTGACTATAGACCCGCCTTGTCCGAGCGTGCCAGCGCGAAAGGGCTCAGATAGACCTATGTCGGGGTATGGCCTTTGGCACCGTTAGCGCTAAACTCGGGGTGGCTGTCTTTCTTGTCCACCCTGGCTGGAATAAAAAAATGAAAAATAATAATAGCCTGCTACGCCACTTACCCTGGCTAGTGCTGGCAATCGTAGGAGCGTGCGCCCTGGGCGTAGTGGCATTGCGCCGCGGCGAGGCGATCAACGCCTTGTGGATTGTGGTCGCTGCCGTGGCCATTTATCTGGTTGCGTACCGTTACTACAGTCTGTTCATCGCCAACAACGTGATGCAACTGGATCCGCGTCGGGCCACCCCCGCCGTGCTCAACAACGATGGTCTGGACTATGTGCCGACCAACAAACACATTCTTTTCGGTCACCACTTCGCGGCCATCGCTGGCGCGGGGCCGCTGGTCGGCCCGGTATTGGCGGCGCAGATGGGCTATCTGCCCGGTACGCTCTGGCTGATTGCCGGTGTGGTGCTGGCGGGCGCGGTGCAGGACTTCATGGTCCTGTTCATGTCGACCCGACGCAACGGCCGTTCCCTGGGCGATATGGTGCGTGAAGAAATGGGCCGGATTCCCGGGACCATCGCGCTGTTCGGCTGCTTCCTGATCATGATCATCATCCTTGCGGTGCTGGCGCTGATCGTGGTCAAGGCACTGGCGGAAAGCCCATGGGGCATCTTCACCGTGATGGCGACCATCCCGATCGCGATGTTCATGGGCATCTACATGCGCTACATCCGCCCGGGCCGCATCGGCGAAATCTCCGTGGTCGGCGTGTTGCTGCTGCTCGGTTCGATCTGGCTCGGTGGGCAGATTGCTGCCGATCCGGTATGGGCCAAGGCGTTCACCTTCACCGGCGTGCAGATTACCTGGATGCTGGTCGGTTACGGTTTTGTCGCCGCGTCGCTGCCGGTCTGGCTGATTCTCGCGCCGCGTGACTACCTGTCGACCTTCCTCAAGATCGGTACCATCGTCGCGCTGGCGATCGGTATTCTGGTGACCATGCCCGAGCTGAAAATGCCGGCACTGACCCAGTTCGTCGACGGCACCGGGCCGGTGTGGAAGGGCGGCCTGTTTCCGTTCCTGTTCATCACCATCGCCTGTGGTGCGGTATCGGGCTTCCACGCACTGATTTCTTCGGGTACCACGCCGAAGCTGCTGGATAACGAAACCAACGCCCGCTACATCGGTTATGGCGGCATGCTGATGGAATCGTTCGTGGCAATCATGGCCATGGTTGCCGCTTCGGTGATCGAGCCGGGCGTGTACTTCGCCATGAACAGCCCGGCCGCCGTGGTTGGCAGTGATGCTGCGTCAGTGGCGCAGATGGTCACCAGCTGGGGCTTCGCGATCACCCCTGAAGCGCTGCAAGCGGTTGCCCATGACATCGGTGAAACCACCATTCTGGCCCGTGCCGGCGGTGCGCCGACCCTGGCGGTGGGTATTGCGCAGATTCTGCACAGTGTCCTGCCGGGTGAAAACACCATGGCGTTCTGGTACCACTTCGCAATTCTGTTCGAAGCGCTGTTCATTCTGACCGCAGTCGACGCCGGTACCCGTGCCGGTCGTTTCATGCTGCAGGACCTGCTCGGCTCCTTCGTTCCGGCGCTCAAACGCACCGAATCGTGGACCGCCAACCTGATCGCCACCGCCGGCTGTGTGGCGATGTGGGGCTGGTTGCTGTACCAGGGCGTGATCGATCCATTGGGCGGCATCAACACCCTGTGGCCACTGTTCGGCATTTCCAACCAGATGCTCGCCGGTATCGCGCTGATGCTCGGCACCGTGGTTCTGATCAAGATGAAGCGCCAGCGCTACATCTGGGTCACCCTGCTGCCAGCGACATGGCTGTTGATCTGCACCACGACCGCAGGCTTCATCAAGCTGTTCGACGCCAACCCGGCGATCGGCTTCCTGTCGCTGGCGAAGAAGTACAGCGATGCGCTGGCCAATGGTCAGGTGCTGGCACCGGCGAAAAGTGTCGAGCAGATGCAGCACGTGATCTTCAACGCCTATACCAACGCCACGCTCACCGCGCTGTTCCTGTTCGTGGTGTTCAGCATCCTGTTCTATGCGCTCAAGGTCGGCATCGCCGCCTGGGGCAAGAAAGAGCGTACGGATAAAGAATCGCCATTCCAGGCCCTGCCGGATGCGTAACCAGAGGATTGCAGCATGTTCAATGACCTGAGTCGCCTCGGTAAATACCTCGGTCAGGCCGCACGCCTGATGGTCGGCATGCCCGACTACGACACCTACGTCGAGCATATGCAAACCAAACACCCGGACAAACCGGTGATGAGCTACGAGATGTTCTTTCGTGAACGTCAGGAGGCTCGCTACGGTGGCAAGGGTGGGCCGAAGTGCTGTTGAGCTGACAGCATCAGGTTGAGGTAATCCCCCTGTGGGAGCTGGCCTGCCAGCGATGGCGGAGTGTCAGTCGACGGAAATTTCGACTGACACACCCTCATCGCCAGCAGGCTGGCTCCCACATTTGTTTTGTGTTCTTTTCAGGAGATCGAGTTTTGTCCTCTCCCATCCCGGTCACGGTACTCAGCGGTTTCCTCGGCGCCGGCAAGACCACTTTGCTGCGCCATTTATTGAAAGCCGAGCACGGCCTGAAAATCGCCGTGATCGAAAACGAATTCAGCGACGCCGGCATCGACAGCCAATTGCTCGGCGACGAGCCAGTGCAAGTCATGACCCTGGCCAACGGCTGCGTCTGCTGCACCATTCACACCGACCTGACCAAGGCGCTGTATTTGCTGCTCGAACGGCTGGACGGCGGCGAGATCGCCTTTGATCGTCTGGTGATCGAATGCACAGGCCTTGCCGATCCAGCGCCGGTGGCCCAGACCTTTTTCATCGACGAAGAACTGCGTGAGCGTTATCTGCTCGACGGCATCATTACCCTGGTCGATGCCGCGCATGCCGACGTGCATCTGAGCCAGACCATCGCCCAGGCGCAGATCGGTTTCGCCGACCGCCTGTTGGTGAGCAAGACCGATCTTGTTGACCATGCCACTTTCACCGCGTTGAGCGAGCGGCTGACGCGGATCAACCGCCGTGCGCCGATCCGTGTGGTCGAGCACGGCAACATCAATCTGGCGGAACTGCTGGATGTGCGCGGCTTTAACCTGAATGCCGATCCTGGCGGCGGCTTGAGCCTGCGTCCGGTGGGCCAGGCGCCGTCGATCGATCGGATTTCCAGCCTGGTGCTACGCACCGATCAGGCGCTGGATATCGATCAGCTCAGCGAGTTCATGAACGAACTGCTGGAGGAGCATGGCAAGCAATTGCTGCGTTACAAAGGTGTGTTGAGCATTGCCGGGGAGGATCGGCGGCTGGTGTTTCAGGGCGTGCTGAAACTTTACGGTTTCGACTGGGACACCGAATGGGCCGAGGGCGAGAAACGTGAAAGTGTGATGGTATTTATTGCCGATGATTTGCCGGAAGAGAAGATTCGGGCGGGGTTTGCCAGAGTGGCGGCCGGCTGACGGATTTTCTGAGCCTGTGATGCAGCTATCGCGAGCAGGCTCACTCCTACATTTGAAACGCGTTCCCCTGTAGGAGTGAGCCTGCTCGCAATGGCCATCTAACCAACAATATATTGTCCAAGGTCTGACCCCAGCAGTGTCTGCTCAAGCTGATCCAGATGCTGATTCATCAACATCATGGCTTCAGCGACTCTCCCGGATTCCACCGCTTCAACCAAGGCCAGATGTTCCTGCCATGCGCAACAGCGGTGCGAAGAACCCTCGCTCCGCGCAATCGCGAGCGACGTCAGCGGCACCAGACTGCTCAAAAAGTGCGCCAACGGTGCATTCCCGGCCATTCGTGCCAATTGCAGATGAAACTCCCCGGCCAAGCGGATCGCCGCCCCGCGTCGATCCTGCTCGACCTCCATACGCTCGCGCGCGATCAACCCGCGCAGACGTTTGACATCGTCGGCCTGTGGACGCTGGCACGCCAGCCGCACCAACGTGCCTTCAGCCAGCCGACGTGCATGCAAGGCCTGCCGGGTCTGCTCCGCATCAGGCGCAGCGATGCGTGGTCGGTGATTGGCCCGCAGTACCACGATGTGCTCATGGGAAAGCTGCGTCAGCACCCGGCGCACATCGGCCCGGCTGGCACCGAACCATTGTTTGAGGCTGTCCTCGGTAAAACGGCTGGCCGGGGTAATCCGCTGCTCCAGAATCGCCTCGAGCAGTCGCGGGTACAGATCGTCCACCGCGGCGCGCAGGCGAGTGAAGGGCAGGGGGGCGCCTGCAGAGTGAGCGTGCGGCGTTGCGGCGACACTGTTCATGGCCGGTCTCCAAAAAGAAAATTCAGTGGGGCAGGTTGTCTTCCGGGATATTCAGCTCGATGCCCATGCGCCGGCCTTCTCGCAGAATGTGCCGACGCATTTCGGCGCTGGCCTGGGCGCTGTTCTTGCTGCGGATCGCGCGGACCACCGCTTCGTTTTCTTCCAGACGCTCGGCCAGATGCTCGGGAGAATTGCGCAGCACTTCGGCGCTTTGCTTGAGCGCGTTGCTGGTCTGCTGAACGACACTTTGGAAAATCGGGTTCGAAGTCAGAGTGAACAGCTCCTCGTGGAAAGCGATGTAGGCGCTGACCCCGGCTTCGCTGTCGCCCGCTTCGAGGGCTTCGCGCATGTCCATCAGGGTCAGGCGCAACTGTCCGACTTCCTTGCTGCTGATCGATTGCGCGACGAGGCCAACAATGAACGGCTCGAGGGTGTAGCGCAGTTGCAGCACGTCTTCGAGGCTGGCGCCGGCGACGGCACTGTCGTGGTTCGGGTTGTCGCTCAGTTGCGCATCGAGCACCACCACGCCCTTGCCCGGCATCGAGCGCACCAGGCCAAGGGTTTCCAGAACGATCACGGCTTCGCGCAGGCTCGGCCGGCTGATACCCAATTGTTCGGCCAGTTCACGCTGGCCCGGCAGCATTTCACCGCAGCGCCACTGACCACGGGCCAGCGCCGCGCGGAGCTTTTCCACCACTGAGTTGACGACGGTTGAAGTTGTAATCACGTATTGGCTCCTGCGCCGTGCCTGCCTGTCAGCAGGCACGGCGATCAATCAAAATTCTTTGGCCGCCGCCTGGGCGACGGTTTTTCTCGGCTGAAAGTTATAGCCCTGTTCGCCGTTGAGCACTTTGTTCGCCCGTTGCACGTCGATGTCCTTTTCCCAGCGGGCGATGGCGACGGTGGCGACGCAGTTGCCGATCAGGTTGGTCAGCGCGCGGCCGATGCCCATGAACCAGTCCACCGCGAGCACCAGCACCAGACCGACCACCGGAATCGCCGGAATGGCGGTCAGCGTTGCCGCCAGAATCACCAGCGCCGATCCGGGAATGCCGTGGGCACCTTTGGAGGTGATCAGCGACACCAGCAAAATTGTCAGCAGGTCGGTCATCGCCAACGGTGTGCCAGTGGCGTTGGCGATGAACACGATGGCCAGGGTCAGGTAGATCGAAAAACCGTCGAGGTTGAACGAGTACCCGGTCGGAATCACCAGCCCGACGGTCGAACTGCCGATGCCCAGGTGTTCAAGCTTGCGCATGATCTGCGGCAGCACGGCGTCCGAGGAGGCGGTGCCCATGACGATCAACAGTTCTTCGCGCAGGTACTTGAGCAGCGGCCACATGCGCAGGCCGGAAGCACGCATCACCACACCAAGAATCACGCTGACAAATGCGATACAGGTCAGGTAGAACAAACCGACCAGACTGCCCAGATGCTGCAGCGAATCCAGGCCATATTTGCTGGTAGTGAAGGCGATGGCGCCGAACACGCCGATCGGTGCCAGACGCACGATCATGCCCATGATGCGGAAGATCACGTGGCTCAGTTCGTTGATCAGTCGCGAGATCCCCGACGCCGCTTCGCCGACCAGATTCAGCGCGCTGCCGAACAGCACCGAGAACAGCAGCACTTGCAGAATGTTGTTGTCGGCGAAGGCACCGATCACCGAGGTCGGGATCAGGTCCATCAGAAATTGCGTGGTGGTGTGCATGTGCTGGCCGCGCTCGGCGAGGTCGCCCATGTCGGCGCTGGATAGTTGCTCCAGATGAATATTCGCGCCGCTGCCGATGCCGGTGCTGAAGGCGAACACCAAGCCGATCACGAGGGCGATAGTGGTCAGCACTTCGAAGTAGATCACCGACTTGAGGCCGATGCGGCCGACCTTCTTCAGGTCGCCCGCGCCACTGATGCCGCTGACCACCACGCAGAACACGATCAGGCCGATAAGCATCTTGATCAGTTTGATGAAACCGTCGCCGAGCGGTTTGAGCTGGGCCGAGTATTCAGGAAGGGTCAGCCCGCAGACGATGCCGAGCATCAGTCCGAGAACCACTTGGAGGAAGATTGAACGCGAGCACCATCTGAGCATGGGAGGAATCCTGGGTCGGTGTCCTGGCTGCCGCACGCTTGGCGCATCGGATTCAGGACTTAATTATTGTGGTCTTACCGGTATGTCCAGTGCAGGCGCAGTCTAGGCGCTGGTTTTCCATGATCGCAAGCGAAAAGTGACGAATTGGCATGACCGGTCTGACCAGTTGGGCGCCGAGTCCCATTCTTGAGCGGTTCAGGCATTTGAAAAAATACGGGCGAAAAAAAACCGGCCAATCACTTGGCCGGTTTTTCGTGCTGCGGGTGTGACGTCGCGATTACGCGCCGTATACCGGCAGTTTCTTGCAGATGGCTTTGACTTTCTCACGAACGGCGTCGATCACCGCTTCGTTGTTCAGGTCTGCCAGGATGTCGCAGATCCAGCCGGCCAGCTCTTTGCACTCAGCCTCTTTGAAGCCGCGAGTGGTCACTGCCGGAGTACCGAAACGCAGACCGGAGGTGACGAACGGCGAACGTGGATCGTTAGGCACGGAGTTCTTGTTCACGGTGATGAACGCTTTGCCCAGCGCGGCGTCGGCGTCTTTACCGGAAATTTCCTGCTTGATCAGCGACAGCAGGAACAGGTGGTTTTCAGTACCGCCCGAAACCACGTCGAAACCGCGCTCGATGAATACGCTGGCCATGGCCTGAGCATTTTTCACCACTTGTTGCTGGTAGACCTTGAACTCAGGCTGCAGCGCTTCCTTGAAGCAGATCGCCTTGGCGGCGATCACGTGCTCCAGCGGGCCACCCTGGGCGCCAGGGAATACTGCGGAGTTGAGCTTCTTCTCGATGTCGGCGTTGGCGCGCGCCAGGATCAGACCGCCACGTGGGCCGCGCAGGGTCTTGTGCGTGGTGGTGGTGACGACATCAGCGAATGGCACCGGGTTCGGATAGACGCCAGCGGCGACCAGACCGGCCACGTGGGCCATGTCGACGAACAGGTAGGCACCGACTTTGTCCGCGATGGCGCGGAAGCGTGGGAAGTCGAGGATCTGCGAGTAGGCAGAGAAACCGGCCACGATCATTTTCGGCTTGTGCTCGACCGCCAGGCGCTCGACTTCGTCGTAATCGATCAGGCCGTTGGCGTCGATGCCGTACTGCACGGCGTTGTACAGCTTGCCCGAGGAGGAAACGCTGGCGCCGTGGGTCAGGTGACCACCGTGGGCCAGGCTCATGCCCAGAATGGTGTCACCGGCCGACAGCAGGGCCAGGTACACGGCAGCGTTGGCTTGCGAACCGGCGTGCGGCTGAACGTTGGCGTAATCGGCACCGAACAGTTCCTTGGCACGGTCGATGGCCAGTTGCTCGACCACGTCGACGTACTCGCAACCACCGTAGTAGCGCTTGCCCGGGTAGCCTTCGGCGTACTTGTTGGTCAGGACCGAGCCTTGAGCTTCCATCACCGCTGGGCTGGTGTAGTTTTCCGAAGCGATCAGCTCAATGTGTTCTTCCTGACGCTGAGCTTCTTGCTCCATGGCGGCAAAAAGGTCGGCGTCGTACTTGGCAATAGTCAAATCACGGCTGAACATGGCGGTCCTCAAGGATCGGGGGGCAGAAAAGGGGGGCATTCTAACCTAACGGGTTTTGGATGGCATATGAAACGGCATCATGTCGCAGACAAGTGGCGTTCATGCGTAGATAGATGGTGGTTGTGCCGGCCTCATCGCGAGCAGGCTCACTCCTACAGTATCCGAGGTGAGCTTGAAACCTGTGATCGACATCAATCCCCTGTAGGAGTGAGCCTGCTCGCGATGGCCGCACCGCAGGACTTCAGTCGAACATGAACAGCGCGTCATTGCTGAACTGCGCTTCGAACCGTCCCGCCGGCATCGGCCGGCCAAACAGATAGCCTTGCACCTCGTCGCAACCGTGCTCACGCAGGAAGTCCAGTTGCTCGTGGGTTTCCACGCCCTCGGCGATTACCGCCAGGTTCAGGCTGTGGGCCATGGCGATGATCGCCCGGGCGATTTGCGCGTCCTGTTCACCCGAGGGCAGGCCATCGACGAAGGTGCGGTCGATTTTCAGCACATCGATCGGGAACTGCTTGAGGTAGTTGAGCGATGAATAACCGGTACCGAAGTCGTCAACGGCGATGCTCAGGCCAAGGTTTTTCAGGCCGGCGAGAATCTGCATCGCCTCGCTGACTTCGCGCATCAGGATACTTTCGGTCAGTTCCAGCTCCAGACACGCCGGCGGCAGGCCGGTTTCGCGCAGGATCGTGGCGATGCGCGTGCCGAGCTGGCCGTCGGAGAACTGCCGCGCCGAGATGTTCACCGACACCTTCGGCACGCGCACCCGTTGCTGGTGCCAGGTTTTCAACTGGCGGCAGGCTTCGCTGATCACCCAGTCGCCCACATCGACCACCAGCCCGAGTTCTTCCAGCACCGGTATGAAATCCCCCGGCGGCACCAGTCCGCGACGCGGATGGCGCCAGCGCAGCAGCGCTTCGGCGCCGGTCAGGCGTTTGCCGTCGCCGCTGAACTGCGGCTGGTAATACAGGACGAATTCGTTCTGCTCCAGCGCGTGGCGCAAGTCGCTTTCCAGCTCCAGACGCTCCAGCGCACTGGCGTTCATGTCGGCCTGGTAGAACTGGAAGTTGTTCTTGCCGCGCTCCTTGGCGTGGTACATCGCCGTGTCGGCGTTCTTCATCAGCTGGCTGAGCTCGTTGCCGTCCTGCGGACTGAGGGCGATGCCGATACTCGCGGTGACAAAGAACTCGCGCCCTTCGAGCACGAACGGCCGCACCAGACTGCCAAGGATCTGCTCGGCGACGTGAATCGCCCGGTTCAGCGCCAGTTCGCGGCTGGAACGATGCTGCAACAGCAGGGTGAATTCATCGCCGCCCATGCGCGCCACGGTGTCGTCTTCACCGACGCAGGCCAGCAGGCGCGTGGCCATGTCCTTGAGCATGCGATCGCCAGCGGCGTGGCCGAGGGAGTCATTGATTGGCTTGAACCGGTCAAGATCGAGGAACATCAGCACCACCCACGACTTCTGCCGTTCAGCCGCTTGCAGCGCGGTGTGCAGGCGATCCTGAAACAGCGTGCGATTGGGCAGATGGGTCAGGGCGTCGTAGTAGGCGAGGCGGTGAATCCGCTGTTCGCTGGCCTTGCGCTCGCTGATGTCGCTGAAGAAACACACGTAACTGGCCAGATCGCCCTCGTCGTCGAGCACCGCCGTAATCCCGACCCACGCCGGGTAGTGCTCGCCGTTACGGCGTTTCATCCAGACTTCGCCTTCCCAGGTGCTGTGCTCGTGCAGTTGCTTGAGCACGTAGCGCAGGTGCGCGTCCTGCTGTTCGTCGACGGTGAGCATGTTCGGCAACTGGTCGAGCACTTCGCCCACCGCGTAGCCACTGACGCGGCTGAACGCTTCGTTGGCCTGGACGATGTAACCGGCCGGGTCGGTGATCAGGATCGCCGAGGTCGAGTGCTCGAATACCGTCGCGGCCATGCGCAGGTCTTTTTCGGCGCGGCGCTGCTGGCTGATGTCGCGGCCGACGCCGAGCACGCCTTCGAAGGCCCCATGCTCGTCCCAGACCAGCACCAGGCGCAACTCGATCGGGATCTTGCGGCCATCGGCGCGCAAGCAATCGAACAGGAACAGTTGCGTCTGCACCTGACTGCGCAGCAGGGTCAGTTGTTCGGGCTTGTCCAGGGCTTTGCTGACGCGATCCATGAGCGTGTAGATGCCGCTCAGTTGCTGCGGGTTGGCGATGGTCGATTGCCAGCCGTTCTGGAAAATCCATTCGGCGTTATATCCCAGCACCGCTTGCACCGACGGGCTCACATAGTTCAGCGAGAGCTTGCTGTCGGTGGAGAAGATCACGTCGCTGATGCTTTCGGCGAGCATCCGGTAACGCTGCTCGCTGTCGCGCAGGGATTCGCTGGCCTCGATCTGCTCGGTGATGTCCTTGGCCACGCCGATGATTCGGGTGACCTGATCGTGTTTGTCCCGCGCCAGTGCCTGTTCGCGAATGTCGAAGCGCCGCCACTTGCCGTCGCGATGACGGAAACGCAACTGGCACTGCAGCAACTGGCTGTAACCGGCGTGGCGCTGCAGCTGCCGCGAGCGATGGTAGTGGTCGGCATCTTCCGGATGCAGCAGGATTTCCCAGAAGTATTCGCCCATCTGATGCAGTTCGCTGCGGTTGTAGCCCAGCGTCTGGCCGAGGTGATGGTTGCTGAAAATCATCCGCTGGCTGACCACATCCTGCACATACAGATGGTCCGGCACGGTGCGCACCACATCCGACCAGAAACCCTCGCGCTCGAGCAGCGACAGTTCGATCAGCTTGCGGCTGGTGATGTCGTTGATGCTGAGGATCACCGCTTTGTAATCGTCTTGTTCGTTGGGCAGGCGCAGCACCATCCACAGATGTTGGTCGCGACCGTTGCCGTCCGGCAGTTTGATTTCCAGCTCCAGCTGATCCTGTTGCAGCAAAACCGCATCGAGAATTTGCTGGCCGATGACGCAGTGCTGATGCGGTTGGCCGGCGATCAGCAATTGCCAGGCGTGCTCGCAGGAATTGACGCTGAGCAGTTGCAGCGCGACCTGATTGACCTCGGTGACGCGCAATTCCTGAAGCAACTGTTGGCATTGCTGCGGCTGGTCGAGCCAGGCCTTGAGCTGGTCGCTGCTCTGGATCTGCGCCTTGGCGAACGCCTGCTTGAGGCCCGACAGATCGAGTACGCACAGCGCCACGCCGGTGCCTTCGAAGATGTCCTGATAACGGCGGCGCCCTTCATGCAACTGGCGCTGGCGCCGCCGCATGTTCAGCAGCGCGATCACCGGCAGCATGGAAAACGCCAGGCCCAGCAGGCATTTGCCGATGAACGCCGGCAACAATTCTTCGAGCACCCGCTGGCGGTCGAACAGGCCGCGCAACTGCCAGTCGCTGCTGCTCAGCGGCACGGTCAGCACGGTGTTGGCCAGGTCGTCCGGGGTCAGTACGCCGGGTTTGGTCGAAGGCTGGGCTTTGTCGCGGCTGATGATCTGATGGTTGACGCGGTTTTCTACCAGCCACAGCGGACGCAGGCCGGCTTCACCCTGTTTGGTCAGTGAATCGAAAAACGTCGGCGTCAGGCGCAGCGCCCAATAACCACGCGTGCTGCCGCTGGCCTGATGCAGCAACAGGTGCACCACTGAGCCATCGTCGGCGTTGCTGAAATAATGTGCCTGGGCGCGGCTGCGCCGGACCAGTTCGGTGAGGTAGTCGGCGTCGTCGCTGTTCGCGGCGCTGTCGCTGATGATCCGCCCGGAAGGGCTGAGCAAGGCCATGCTGCGCAGATCGGGTAGCGATTGCTGGAGCTTGCGCAGCAGCGCCTGCTGTTCGTCGGCTGATTGCGGCTGTTCGACGATCGGTAGCAGATTGAGGGCGATTTGCGCGTTCAGCGCCATGTTCAGGCTGACCTGGGCGGCGAGGTCGGCGGTGTAGTCGATGGTGTACTGGCGTTGGTTTTTCTGGGTTTCGCGCAGTTGATCGAGCAGTTGCCAGAACAGCAACGCCAGCAATAAAAGCACGAGCGTCGCCAGCGCTCCCTTCAATGTGCCGCGCAGGGACGAGCCGGGCGCCGCTGGGGTGCTGCTCACAGAAGCTGGCGGAGTGACGTTGGACAAGCTGTGATCCTGCGGATTGGCTGGACTGGCGCGACGTGCACTATAAGCCGGACGCCCAAAGGGCGGCTAGCATGCCTTGAGTCGTGGCGAAGTGCCAGCCCCTCGCGGCTGGACTGCCTGTGAGCATTCAGGTAGCTTTGCCGGTTAGACCGGGGGCGGTCCAGCCCCTACAATCAGACTTTTTCCTGCGCGCACGCATTGATCGATCAAGTGAACGACGCGCACCGGTCTGGCCAGGCATCGCCTGTGCTCCAATCATTCATCTGTCACTGACCCAAGGTTCTCCATGGCTCAATACGTCTTCACCATGCATCGGCTGGGCAAAGTTGTACCGCCGAAGCGGGAAATCCTCAAAAACATTTCGTTGTCCTTCTTCCCCGGCGCCAAGATCGGCGTGCTCGGCCTTAACGGTTCGGGTAAGTCCACGCTGCTGAAAATCATGGCCGGCGTCGACACCGAGTTCGAAGGTGAAGCGCGTCCGATGCCGGACCTGAACATCGGTTACCTGCCGCAAGAGCCGCAACTCGATCCGACCAAGACTGTGCGCGAAGTGGTCGAAGAAGCGGTGAGCGTGATCAAGGATGCGCAAGCGCGTCTGGACGAGGTCTACGCCGCTTACGCCGACCCGGATGCCGACTTCGACAAACTGGCCGCCGAGCAGGCCAAGCTTGAATCGATCCTGCAGGCCAGCGATGGTCATAACCTGGAGCGCCAACTGGAAGTCGCCGCCGATGCACTGCGTCTGCCCGCCTGGGATGCGAAAGTCGAACACCTGTCCGGTGGTGAAAAGCGTCGTGTGGCCCTGTGCCGTCTGCTGCTGTCCGCGCCGGACATGCTGCTGCTCGACGAACCGACCAACCACCTGGATGCCGATTCTGTGGCCTGGCTGGAGCATTTCCTCCACGACTTCCCGGGCACTGTGGTCGCGATCACGCACGACCGTTACTTCCTCGACAACGTCGCCGGCTGGATTCTGGAACTCGACCGCGGTGCGGGCATTCCTTACGAGGGCAACTATTCGGGTTGGCTCGAAGCCAAGTCCGATCGTCTGGCCGCTGAATCCAAACAGCAGTCGGCCCACGAAAAAGCCATGAAAGAAGAACTGGAGTGGGTGCGCAAAGGCGCGAAAGCCCGCCAGTCGAAATCCAAGGCCCGTCTGCAACGCTTCGAAGAAATGCAGTCGCAGGAATTCCAGAAGCGCAGCGAAACCAACGAGATCTACATCCCGGCCGGTCCGCGCCTGGGTGACAAGGTCATCGAATTCAAGAACGTCACCAAGGGCTACGGCGATCGCGTGCTGATCGACAACCTGTCGTTCTCGATGCCCAAAGGCGCCATCGTCGGCGTGATCGGTGGTAACGGTGCCGGTAAGTCGACCCTGTTCCGCATGCTGATGGGCAAGGAAACTCCGGACTCGGGCACCATCGAAGTCGGCGAAACCGTGCAACTGGCCTGCGTTGACCAGAGCCGCGAAGACCTGGACGGCAGCAAGACCGTGTTCCAGCAGATCTCCGACGGTTCCGACCAGATCCGCATCGGCAACTATGAGATTCCGTCGCGCACCTACGTCGGTCGCTTCAACTTCAAGGGCGGCGATCAGCAGAAGTTCGTCAAGGACCTGTCCGGTGGTGAGCGCGGTCGTCTGCACCTGGCGTTGACCCTGAAGGAGGGCGGCAACGTCCTGCTGCTCGACGAACCGTCCAACGACCTCGACGTGGAAACCCTGCGTTCGCTGGAAGAGGCGCTGCTGGACTTCCCGGGCGCTGCCATTGTGATCTCTCACGATCGCTGGTTCCTGGACCGTGTCGCCACGCACATCCTGGCGTACGAAGACGACTCGCAAGCGGTGTTCTTCGAAGGCAACTACACCGAGTACGAAGCCGATCGCAAAAAGCGCCTCGGCGAAGCGGCGGCCCAGCCACACCGGGTACGCCATAAGAAACTGGCCTGATTCGGCTGGTTGCATGACAAAGCGGAGCCTTCGGGCTCCGTTTTTTTTTCCTTGTTTTTTTTCAGCGGGACCGAGGTGGATTCATCGCTGGCAAGCCAGCTCCCACAGGGATTGTGTGATGTCCGGATTGTGTGAGCGCCGCTAAAACTGTGGGAGCTGGCTTGCCAGCGATGGCGATGTAGCTGCTGGTGCATGATCTGAATCTGTTCTCACCATTCAGGTGCAAGACTAGTCAGAAATCAGGGCTGATTTATATCCTGTGCACCATTTAATTTCATATCTGCGACATTTTGCGCTGTTCCTGTGCGCAATCGGTTTGTTACAGTCCGGCCCAATCTCCTCCAACGACAATAAATTTGCCGAGACTTTTTCCATGACCGAATCCGTCGAATCCTTTCTCGCGCGCCTGAAAAAACGCGACCCCGATCAACCAGAATTCCACCAGGCTGTCGAAGAAGTGCTGCGCAGTCTGTGGCCATTTCTCGAAGCCAACCCGCGTTACCTGACCTCGGGGATTCTCGAGCGTATCTGCGAACCGGAGCGCGCGGTGGTGTTTCGCGTGTCGTGGGTCGACGATCAGGGCAAGGTTCAGGTCAATCGCGGTTTCCGCATCCAGATGAACAGCGCCATCGGCCCGTACAAGGGCGGTCTGCGTTTTCATCCGTCGGTGAACATGGGCGTGCTGAAATTCCTCGCCTTCGAACAGACCTTCAAGAACTCGCTGACGTCGTTGCCGATGGGCGGCGGCAAGGGCGGTTCGGACTTCGATCCAAAGGGCAAAAGCGACGCCGAGGTCATGCGTTTCTGCCAGGCGTTCATGGGCGAGCTGTATCGCCACATCGGTGCTGATGTCGACGTACCGGCAGGTGACATTGGCGTGGGCGCGCGGGAGATCGGTTTCCTGTTCGGTCAGTACAAGCGCCTGAGCAATCAGTTCACCAGCGTCCTGACCGGCAAAGGCATGACGTATGGCGGCAGCCTGATTCGCCCGGAAGCCACCGGTTTCGGTTGCGTGTACTTCGCCGAGGAAATGCTCAAGCGCCGCGGGCAGGGCGTTGAAGGCAAGCGGGTGGCGATTTCCGGCTCCGGCAACGTCGCGCAATACGCCGCGCGCAAAGTGATGGATCTGGGCGGCAAGGTGATTTCCCTGTCCGATTCCGAAGGCACGCTGTTCTGCGAAGCAGGCCTGAGCGAAGAACAATGGCTGGCGCTACTGGAACTGAAGAACGTCAAACGCGGGCGCATCAGCGAACTGGCGGTTGCGTTCGGCCTGGCGTTCCGCGCCGGGCAGTTGCCATGGTCGCTGCCCTGCGATATCGCGCTGCCGTGCGCCACGCAGAACGAACTCGACGCCGAAGCGGCGCATACGCTGCTGCGCAATGGCTGTGTGTGCGTGGCCGAGGGCGCAAACATGCCG
This sequence comes from Pseudomonas sp. Z003-0.4C(8344-21), assembly GCF_900104975.1. Lineage (NCBI taxonomy): Bacteria > Pseudomonadati > Pseudomonadota > Gammaproteobacteria > Pseudomonadales > Pseudomonadaceae > Pseudomonas > Pseudomonas sp. Z003-0.4C(8344-21). The sequence goes on from NZ_LT629756.1 coordinate 1,185,713, forward strand.
ACCACGCTGGAGGCTGTGGATATTTTTATCGAGGCGGGCATTCTGTTCGCCCCGGGCAAGGCGTCCAACGCCGGTGGCGTCGCGGTGAGCGGTCTGGAAATGTCGCAGAACGCCATGCGCCTGCTGTGGACGGCCGGCGAAGTCGACAGCAAGCTGCACGCGATCATGCAATCGATCCACCACGCCTGCGTGCATTACGGCGAAGAGAACGGCCAGATCAATTATGTCAAAGGCGCGAACATCGCCGGCTTCGTCAAAGTCGCCGATGCAATGTTGGCCCAAGGCGTGGTCTAAGCCGGTTCGATGCGGATCACTTCAATGATCTGATCACCGGCGGGGCGCTGCCACAGCACCTCATCGTTGAGCCGTGCGCCCAGCAGCGCCCGGCCCAGCGGCGAGGCCCAATTGATCAGCCCCTGACTCGCGTCGGCCTGATCCTCGCCGACCAGTTGCACGCGGTGTTCGGTGTCATGCTCGTCGGCGTAGGTCACCCAGCTGCCGATCTGCACTTTGTCGGTGGACGTCGCGGCGACGGCCACTTGTGCGCTGCTCAGGCGTTGATTGAAGTAACGCAGATCCCTTTGCAGATCCGCCAGACGCTGCTTGTCGGCCTGCTCACCCTTGGCCGATTGTTCGGCATGCAGGGCTTGCAGCTCGGCGACTTTCGCCTGCAACTGCGCCAGACCTTGCGGCGTCACGTAATTGGGCTGCGTGCTGACCTGCCGCTCGACCGGCTGATCGGCTTGTGCGGCGGCGTTGTCTTCGTTGACGAATGCGCGACTCATGGTGTCCTCCTCTAAAGGATTTGGGCCATGTTCGCCGGCATTTGGTTTCACTGGATGTCTGCAAGCGACCTATTGCGAGCGATAGGCCCGCCCGATGTCCTGGTCTTTCTGTTGCTGCCAGGCGCGTTCGCGTTCGTCCCAATGTTCGTTGCGATAGTCTTCGCGGCTCTTGTTTTCCAGCATCGCCTGGCATTGGCGAAAGCCGTCGACCCAGCCTTCGGCGTATTGCTGGTCCTTGAGATAGCGCGGCACGTTCTTGCGAAACTCGCCGCTGATCGAACCAGCGGCTTGCCGGCCGCTGACGCAACCGTCATCGAAACCGTCGGCGAAGGCCGGTGGATAACCCTTGGCGATCAGATCCTCATGGGTCGACTGACAACCGCCCAGCACCAGCAACACGCCCAGCACACCCGCACACCGCCACATTGCACTCTCCCGCGCCGATACTCGGCTCATAAGGAAAGTCTAGAAGGGGATTCATGAGGCGGCTGTCGAAGGCCTGTGAAAAATCCATTGCACATCACAAAGCCCCTTGCAGGAGTGAGCCTGCTCGCGATAGCAATTCTTCAGTCAGTGCTGCTGTGACTGACATACCGCTATCGCGAGCAGGCTCACTCCTACAAGGGGATATGTTCGAAGTCAGTAGTGATACCACTTCACTTCGAGCATGACTTCGGTCTCGGGTGTAGCGAGATGGCTGAATTCACGCTGCGCACTCAAGCGCAAACCGAGGTTGCGCGACAGCTCCCACTGCTGATTGAGGCTCAGACTGCGGCGCACTTCACCGTTGAAGAAGTAATCGCCCTTGGCCTCCAGACTGAGGTTGCCCAGCGGGTTTTTCCACAACACACCGGTATTGAAACCGCCGGCCGGGGACACGAACTCGGCGAAGTCATTGTTGTGTTCCACGCGCACGGTGCCGAGTGCAAAGCCCAGCACATCCTCGCCCAACTGCCATGTACCACCGCCACCGCCGTTGACGTGGCTGACCAGAGTCTCGTCATCATGCTTGCCCGGTACCCGCTCAAGGCCACCGGTGACTTGCCATGACAATGGCTGCAGCAGTTCATTGCGCGGAGTCAGCGAGCGAATGGTTGCCAGATCCAGTTGCTGCAATTGCCATTCGTTGCCCTCGTACTGGCGCAGCTTCAGTTGCAGGATCTCGATCTGCGCGCCGAGCGGGAAACTTTCGGCGTTGTCGTTGAGGTCGTGATAGGCCATGCGCAAGCCGTACTCGCCGAACGCACGATCACCGCGCGTGCCGAGGCCGGCCTGCCAGGTACGTGACTCGTGGCCATCTTCGGGCAGACCCGGTTGCGGAATGTTCAGCTCCGGAGCCGGATTCTTGTTGATCGCCCGCAGCAGTTCGAAGCTGCGCTGCGCCCGTTGCGGATCACGTTCCTGGCCGTTGGCGCGGTAGCGCTCCAGGCGATAGGCCGCATCGACGATCAACGCCTGACGCGCGCGCGGCAGCGCCTTGAACGTCGAATCCTGCAAAACCTGTTGATCGGCGCTGACCTTGAGCACCCACTGTTGTTCGTCATCGCTCAACGGTTCGGCACGGCTGAGCAATTCGCGCTCGCGAGACGGGCGATATTCGATGTGCTCGACCAGCCCGGCCTCTTTCACCGCTTTGACGGTGTCGGTGGGGATCGCGGTCAATGGGAATTGCTCGGTCAGGCGCAGGCTCGGCCGCGCGACTTGCAGCAACTCGAGCAAGCGATAGGAGCAGTTTTCGTCGAAGAAGAAATAATCGAACTGGATCTGCTTCAGCTCCCAGACATGCTCGACCATACGCGCGGTTTCTTCCTGCGACAGGTTCAACCGGTATTCCCACAGGTCGCGGTTCTCGAGGCTGCGGTATTCGGAGAGTTTTTCCTGATACGGCACCAGCGCGAACAGCCCCGGATAGCCGCCCATCAAGCCTTTCCAGGCATAGAGAATGCTGTTGTCGGAGCCTTCGATATAGGCGCCGAAGTTGATCGCGTAGCTGAGCAGCGAAGTCTTGTCGGCCTGTACATCGGCCTGATCGATGCGCAACAGGGTGTGGCCGAACATCGACGAAGGACTGTTGAGGTAGGCGGCCGGGAAAATCATCACCGCGCTGTGCGGCGAGACGTCCTTGAACCACTTCTTGTACTCGGCGCACTCCGGCGTCGGCAGATCGTTGAGGTTGAGCTGCGCTTTCAGCCAGCGCGTGCGCGCCGGGTATACACATTGTGCGTGTTGCTCGCCGAGACTGGCCGGGGCGTACAGCGCCTGCACGGTGGCGGCCAGTTCGCTGTCCGGATGCTCGTTGCCATCGGCAGCGAGAAAGAACTTCTTGTCGCTGACATAGCTGCGCCAGCCGCCGAGCTTGGCGGTTTCGTAATGACCGAGGGAAATCCAGAAGCGGTCGTTGGCCAGTTGCTGCAAACGTTGAGGGTCGATGTGAGGCGCGGCGGACAGCGGGGCACAGACACAGAGCGCCAGCCAGGCAAGGCGTTTGAGCATAGTCGGCAACTTGAACAGGAAAGAAATAAAAGACCCAAGGAAGGGCGGGCCAAAAAAACAAAACCCGCTTCCCGAAGGAAGCGGGCGGGGTCGAGCTTAAGCCTGGGTTGCGTACTTGGCCAGACGTGGGTCCGATTTCAGTACCGCCAGGGTGTTGGTATGCACGTCTTCTGCGGTCACGTCAGCCTTGCTGAAGATCTGCTGGAAGTGCTCGTGAGTGACAGCGGCAAAGTGCGCGCGATCTTCTGGTGCCACGCCCAGTACCACAGCGTAAGTCGTCAGCGCTTCGCCGTTGCCTTTGGCCATGTCTTCGGACAGCTCGTTCATCATGCCATTCATGGCGAACCAGGATTTGCCGCCGTAGGTCAGCGACGCGTTGGTCGAGCAACCGTTGGTACCGGAGGTCATACCGAAAGTAGCGTTACCGGAAGTGCCGTTGGTGGTGGAAGCGAGGAAGTGAGCCGGGGTGCCACGCTGACCTTCGAACAGCATGTTGCCCCAACCGCAATCCGGGCCGCCTGGAGCTTGCGCCATTGCGTTGATGGATACAGCGGTGAAGAGAGTACCGAGAAGAATCCGTTTCATAGCTTTTTTCTCTTTATGTGCATACCAATGGACAGGGTTCTGACTTTCCGGTGCTGCGTGAAACAGAGCCGAATATAGCCAGTGGGCCAGTATTAGTTCCAGCCGCGCAGTTTGGAGTTTAGGCACGTTCCGAGGGTTCCGTGGTTTTTTACAAAATATTTGGAATAAACCCCGGTTTTACGGGACGCGCCGCCGGGCTGGTCGGTTGTCTATGCTTTGTCATGTGGCGCGCCTTGCCAGTGGGGCACGGGCAGCGCCAGAATGCCGCTATCTGCCCCGCCCGATTGTTAAGGAAGCCCGATGCCTGATCCTGTTGCTGCCAGCTTGCGTCTCGCGCCCGAAGCGCTGACCCGTCCGTTTTCCGCTGAACAGTTCAGCTTCACTACCACCAATGATCTGGAGCCCTTTCGCGGTGTGCTCGGCCAGGAACGCGCGGTCGAAGCCTTGCAGTTCGGTGTGGCCATGCCACGCCCCGGTTACAACGTATTCGTCATGGGCGAGCCCGGGACCGGCCGCTTCTCGTTCGTCAAACGCTACCTGAAAGCCGAAGGCAAACGCCTGCAGACCCCGGCGGACTGGGTCTACGTCAACAATTTCGACGAGCCGCGCGAGCCGCGTGCGCTGGAATTGCCATCGGGTACTGCCGGCGCGTTCATCGGTGACATCAACGGCTTGATCGACAACCTGCTGGCGACTTTTCCGGCCGTGTTCGAACACCCCTCCTACCAGCAAAAGAAAAGCGCCATCGACCGCGCCTTCAACCAGCGCTACGACAAGGCCCTCGACATCATCGAGCGCCTGGCCCTGGAAAAAGACGTCGCGCTGTATCGCGACAGCAGCAACATCGCCTTCACCCCCATGCTCGACGGCAAGGCGCTGGACGAAGCCGAATTCGCCCAGTTGCCGGAAGCCGAGCGCGAGCGCTTCCACGATGATATTTCCGGGCTCGAGGAGCGTCTGAACGAAGAACTCGCCAGCCTGCCGCAGTGGAAGCGCGAATCGAACAATCAACTGCGCCAGCTCAACGAAGAAACCATCACCCTGGCCTTGCAGCCGTTGCTGGCGCCGTTGTCGGAGAAGTACGCCGAGAACGCCGCGGTCTGCGGTTATCTGCAAGCGATGCAGGTGTATTTGTTGAAAACCGTGGTCGAGCAACTGGTCGACGACAGCAAGACCGACGCCGTCGCGCGAAAACTGCTCGAAGAGCAATATGCGCCGAGCCTGGTAGTCGGCCATCCGGCCAGCGGCGGTGCGCCAGTGGTTTTCGAGCCACACCCGACTTATGAAAACCTGTTCGGTCGTATCGAATACACCACCGATCAGGGCGCGCTGTACACCACTTATCGGCAGTTGCGCCCGGGCGCTTTGCACCGCGCCAACGGCGGTTTTCTGATTCTCGAAGCGGAAAAAATGCTTAGCGAGCCGTTCGTGTGGGATGCGCTCAAGCGCGCGCTGCAATCGCGCAAACTGAAAATGGAATCGCCGCTGGGCGAGATGGGCCGTTTCGCCACGGTGACCCTGAACCCGCAGCATATTCCGCTGCAGGTCAAAGTCATCATCATTGGCGCGCGGCAGCTGTACTACACGCTGCAGGACCTCGATCCGGACTTCCAGGAAATGTTCCGCGTGCTGGTCGACTTCGACGAAGACATCCCGATGGTCGACGAGAGCCTGGAGCAGTTCGCCCAGTTGCTGAAGACCCGCACTTCGGAAGAAGGCATGGCGCCGCTCACCGCCGATGCGGTGGCACGTCTGGCGACCTACAGTGCGCGGCTGGCCGAACACCAGGGGCGCTTGTCGGCGCGCATCGGCGATCTGTTTCAACTGGTCAGCGAGGCGGACTTCATCCGTCATCTGGCCGGCGATGAAATGACCGATGCCGGGCACATCGAGCGAGCCCTGAAAGCCAAGGCCACCCGCACCGGCCGGGTATCGGCGCGGATTCTCGACGACATGCTCGCCGGGATCATCCTGATCGACACCGATGGCGCGGCGGTCGGCAAGTGCAACGGGCTGACCGTGCTTGAAGTCGGCGACTCGGCGTTCGGCGTGCCGGCGCGGATTTCTGCCACGGTGTACCCGGGCGGCAGCGGCATTGTCGACATCGAGCGTGAGGTCAATCTCGGTCAGCCGATCCACTCCAAGGGCGTGATGATTCTCACCGGCTATCTGGGCAGCCGTTACGCGCAGGAATTCCCGCTGGCGATTTCCGCGAGCATCGCGCTGGAGCAATCCTACGGTTACGTCGATGGCGACAGTGCGTCGCTGGGCGAAGCCTGCACGCTGATTTCGGCGCTGTCGAAAACCCCGCTCAAGCAGTGCTTTGCGATCACCGGTTCGATCAACCAGTTCGGTGAAGTGCAGGCGGTCGGCGGGGTCAACGAGAAGATCGAAGGCTTCTTCCGCCTCTGCGAAGCGCGCGGACTGACCGGCGAGCAGGGCGCGATCATTCCGCAGGCCAACGTCGCCACGCTGATGCTCGACGAAAAAGTCCTCGCGGCGGTGCGAGCCGGACAGTTCCACGTTTACGCGGTGCGCCAGGCGGACGAAGCGTTGAGTCTGCTGGTCGGCGAACCGGCGGGTGAGCCGAATGAGGATGGGCAATTCCCGGAAGGCAGCATCAACGCACGAGTGGTGGAGCGTCTGCGTGATATTGCCGAGATGATCAGCGAAGAGGATCTCAAAGAAGCCGAGAAGGAACTGGCGCAGGAGGCACTGGCCGAAGCCAAACCCGCTTAAGCCAAGCGCGGTCAAACTGTAGGAGTGAGCCTGCTCGCGATGGCGCAGTGTCAGTCGGCAAAGATGTTGCCTGACCCGCCGCCATCGCGAGCAGGCTCACTCCTACATTTGTTTCCAGGATTAGGATTTGCAGCGATCTTCGGCAAATGTGTCACGACTCTGACGTCAATATTCACACAATGACCATTCGGCGCCTTCTGGTTCCATTCGGCTTGCGAAGGACACTTTTCTTCTATTCTCAGGTCAAGGATATCGACAGTATCACTGGATCGAGCCAGTCCTCCTGTGGGGGCTGAATACCGGCTTTATCGAGGGTCGCCGCCATGTCGCGCAACCTCTGCCTTACCCGTCAATGCCTGGGTCTCGTGACCCGGATCGAATGCGCCGTCAAGCCGCTGGCCGGCGATAACGGCATGTGGACATTGCTCTTCGCCGCCGGCATGGCGGGCGAACAACCTTCTGCGATCAAGGCCCAAGGCCCGTTTCACGGCCCGGTGGCGGCCGAGTCGATACTCGACACGATCGTCGAAAGCCTGACCTTGCATGGTTATGAACTGGCCGACGATCCGCAGATATGGAGTCTGCATTTGCAGGCCCAGCTGCGCCAGATCAACGGCGGTCGTGGGCGCAGCCTCAACAGCTAAGGCGCGGTTGGTGGCAATGGCGCCTTGTCGAGCTTGACCTCGAAACCGTATTGCACGGTGCTGAGGTCGGTTCGCTGATAGGTCTCCACGTGCGTCGGACGACCATAGAAATAATGCACGCCGAACAGCGCCGGGCCCTCTGCACTGGCGTCATGGCTGACCGAGAGAATCTGCTTCAGGTAATGACCGCTGTCGTCCTTGGCGAAGAAACGCCATTCGTTGGGCGAGAACAGTTTCAGGTCGACCACCAGTGTGTTGTCCTTGATCTCCAGGCCCTTGGGCAAGGACCTGGCGTCGTACGTCTGCTTGTTCACCGTGGCGAGAAACAGCGGCATCGAGCCGACCGCAATCGCCGGTGTCTCCGGGAACAGATTGAGGTCGTAGGTGATGGTCGCTTGTAACGGGTCCACCTGATACGCCTCGGGCGGCAGTTCGATCGGTTCGTCGAGCTTGCCGCCACGCTTCTCGGTAAAGAAGGTCACCGGGCTGACGCCGGGATTAAGTTCGTCACCGAGCATTTCATCATTGAAGGTGCGGCGGTGCGAGAACTCGATGCGCGCGGCACTCGGCTCCTCCACCGATTGATGAATGCGCACGCCGGCCTTCAGTTGCTCCTCGGTCAGCGTTGCGCCTTTGAGCCAGTTGGCGGCCAGATCGTCGTAAACCACCACCGGCAGGTCCAGCGGCTGCACGGCTTTGGCCGTGGTATGCGGGTTGAAGGTGCGAACCGGCAGGTTCAGGTCTTTGCGCGTGACCGTCGCCGAGGAAAAGTCCAGCACGCTGACTTCCAGCGTTTCGATCGGGCCGTGGAAATACACCTTGTTGTAGCGACGCGGATGCTCCTTCTCGAACGCTTGCTGGTCGTCGCTGAGCTGTTTTTCCAGGCTGTCGCTCCAGGTCTTCTGCTGCTGCAATTGCGCCAGTTGTTTTTGGTAAAACGCCACCTGTTCCGGGCTTTCATTGATCGAGCCTGCGCGCACCAGGTATTGCCCACTGGCGTCGCGGGCCTGGACGATCAGCGGATTGAGGCGAGTCTCGGCCACTTCTGCGGCCAGCGGCAGGCTGTTGCTGACTTCGACCTCGGCGTAGTTGTTTTCAAGCTTCAGCAATTTGACGCTGAGGTTGTCGTTGCTGCGGGTCTGGCCGACGTCTTTCTGCGTCAGGTCGAAACTGTACAGGCGCCGCGGCGCGATGACTTCGACCTCGCCTTGCAGGCTGACCGGTTGCGGCAGGGTTTTCTTGTCGACGTTCAAGCCGTCGATGAACGGGTAGGTCACGGTCAGGTCGTCGGGGTTGGTGACGTTGGAGCTGGACGGGCTGAGCTGGATGCCGGGATCGGTTTCCGACCATTCCGGCTGCCAGGCGATCACGCGTTGGTTGCTCAGTGTCACCGAACGCCATTCGATGGCATGCGGGAACAGGAAACCGCCGGGGATGTTCAGGTTGAAGGGGAACACCGGCTGCAGGTCGGTGAGGTAATCGGAGCTGGCATCCTTGTGCAGCACGAACAGGCCGTTGATGAAGGTATCGACCAGAGCCTGCGGGGCAGGGTAGTGCTTGAGCATGGCGAGCGCGTCTTCGCCGTACTCGGTATGCGCTGCGAGGTCGTCGAGCTTGAGGCGGGCGCGATCGAGCAACAGCAGCGAGCCGCCGAGTTCAGTGATGGCGTCCTTGAGTTTCGGATCGCTGATTGCGTCCAGGGACTGTTCGAAGGTGGCGGTCTTTTCGTCAAGGTTGACGACGCGTTTTTCATCGCCGGGCGAGCAACCGCTGATCAGCAAGGCAAGGCAAATTCCGGCGGTCGTTAGCGGCAATCGCACATCCATTTCCACGCGTCCTGTCTACGGTCACTGGGCTGTCAATGCTTTGGACACTAGCAGAAAACAAATGACACACACACGCAGGTCGCGGATTTTCGGACAGTTTCTGGCTGTCACAGGTGGCTGCTATACTCGCCGCCATTTCCAGCCCCCTTGTGTGAGATTCAATGGAACGCTTTATCGAAAATGCAATGTACGCCACGCGCTGGCTGCTGGCGCCGATCTACATCGGCCTGTCCCTTGGCTTGCTGGCGCTGGCATTGAAGTTTTTCCAGGAAATCGTGCATATCCTGCCCAACGTCTTCGCCATGGCCGAGTCGGAACTGATTCTGGTGCTGCTGTCGCTGATCGACATGGCGCTGGTCGGCGGTCTGCTGGTGATGGTGATGATTTCCGGTTACGAGAATTTCGTCTCGCAGCTGGACATCGACGAAGGCAAGGAAAAGCTCAGCTGGCTCGGCACCATGGACTCGTCATCGCTGAAGATGAAAGTCGCAGCGTCGATCGTGGCGATCTCCTCGATCCATCTGCTGCGCATCTTCATGGATGCCAAGAACGTCGATCCCGAGCACCTGATGTGGTACGTGATCATTCACATGACCTTTGTGATCTCGGCGTTCGCCATGGGTTACCTGGACAAGGTCACCAAGCACTGATCAACCGTTGATCAAGGTAAAAAAAAGCCGCCCGTCTGTTGTGAAACAGACGGGCGGCTTCGCTTGTACCTTGTGCTTTGTTCTGTACAAGCCTATCCCTGTAGATTCTGGCTCGCCACTGCTTGAGGTGTTCGATGAACCTGCAAGAGCTGAACGCGTTCGCTATCGCCGGCAAGGTCGATGAGTTGAATCTGATTTCAATGGAGGGCGGGATCTATCTGCTGGAAGCGCGCATGCATGGGGCGGCGCATCCGTTGCATGATCCTCTGGGTAAAACCCTGACTCTTCGTTCCGTCGAGCATGCACGGGACATGCTGCATGCCTTTCCGGTGCTGCCGTTCAATCTGGTGCACACCTCGGTGCATGATGAAATGTGTGGTTTGGGCGGTGGCATCAATGAAAGTCTGAAAGTGCCGCTTGCCTGGCGCTCCGCCCTGTAGGCCCGGCGCCCCACGTTCGGGGCATCTGTGCTAGTCTGCTCGCCCTTTTGGTTCCGGGCGCGCCGGGACGCGCTGTGCTCGCACGGCACGTCTTGTGGCCGTCCGCATAGCGGAGCAGTGTCATGTCCGAAGTAAATCTGTCCACCGACGAAACCCGCGTCAGCTACGGCATTGGCCGTCAGCTGGGTGACCAGCTGCGCGACAACCCGCCACCGGGCGTCAGCCTGGACGCGATTCTGGCTGGCCTGACCGACGCCTTCGCCGGCAAGGAAAGCCGTGTGGGTCAGGAAGAGATGTCCGCCAGCTTCAAGGTGATCCGCGAAATCATGCAAGCTGAAGCGGCTGCCAAGGCTGAAGCTGCCGCTGGTGAAGGCCTGGCTTTCCTGGCGGAAAACGCCAAGCGTGACGGCATCACCACGCTGGCTTCCGGCCTGCAGTTCGAAGTGCTGACCCAAGGCGACGGCGCCAAGCCGACCCGTGAAGACCAGGTGCGCACGCACTACCACGGCACGCTGATCGACGGCACTGTGTTCGACAGCTCCTACGAGCGCGGCCAGCCTGCAGAATTCCCGGTCGGCGGCGTGATTGCCGGCTGGACCGAAGCGCTGCAACTGATGAATGCCGGCAGCAAATGGCGCCTGTACGTGCCAAGCGAACTGGCTTACGGCGCTCAAGGCGTTGGCAGCATCCCGCCGCACAGCGTTCTGGTGTTCGACGTCGAGTTGCTGGACGTTCTGTAATTCCGGGCCTGCCTTCGCGGCAGGCTTACTAATGTAGGAGTGAGCCTGCTCGCGATTGCGTCCTGTCAGTAGTTGATTGGCTATCTGACACACCGCTATCGCGAGCAGGCTCACTCCTACAGTTTTTACCGCGTTTCATATTTCGATCTTGTTGTGAAGTTCACTGCTGGGGCGCAACGCCCGGGCATAGCAGAACAGGAACAGGTTGCGCACCAGCTCCTTGAGCACCAGCGGCTCGCTGGAATTGAGGCTGCTGACGTCCAGATCGCCTTGATCCTGCAGCTCATGCAACGCTTCTTCTTCAAGCACCGCACAGACTTCGCCGGTTTCCCGATGGAGGATTCTGAGGTAGGGGTGCGGGCGATCCAGCCAGGCGTCGATCAAATAAGTCATGGGTCGTTTCTCCTTGAAAGGTTTCAATGAGAATAATTCTTATTCATCAAATAGCAAGTGCCTATTGGCGGATGATGATCTTTGTGTGGGAGCGAGCCTGCTCGCGAAGGGGCAAATAAAGGATTCTTTGAGGCGCAGCGCAGAGGGCGAAGCTCCATCCCACGGCTGGCGCAGGATGGATGACGCAAGGCTCAGACTTTTCTGACGAACTCGGATTTGAGTTTCATCGGACCGATGCCGTCAATCTTGCAGTCAATGTCGTGATCGCCATCGCACAGGCGGATATTCTTGACCTTGGTGCCGACCTTGACCACCAGGGAGGTGCCCTTGACCTTGAGGTCCTTGATCACGGTGATGGTGTCGCCGTCCTGCAGGACGTTGCCGACCGAATCTTTCTTCACGTCATCCGTGGACGCCACTTCGGCTTCGCCGCCGGCAGACCACTCGTGGGCGCACTCAGGGCAGACCAGTTGCGTACCGTCTTCGTAGGTGTATTCGGAATTGCATTTCGGGCAGGGTGGCAACGTGCTCACTAAGGTTCCTTGGGTATCAGGAGGATAAAAGGGCGCACATTGTATAGGGTTTTAGCCGAAGGAGGGGATAACGCAGAAACAACTGTGGGAGCGAGCAGGCTCGCTCCCACCAAGGGCAGAATCAGTGCGTGCGGGCGACCGCAAACTCGCTCAGTTCCACCAGTGCATCGCGGTATTCGCTGGCCGGCAGTGCTTCGAGGCAAGTAATCGCACGGGCCACGTAATCACGGGCCAGTTGCGCGGTGTACTCCAGCGAACCGGAAGCTTCCACGGCGATGCGGATGCTTTCCAGGTCTTCGATCCCGCCTTTCTGGATCGCCTGGCGCACCAGAGCTGCCTGTTCCGGCGTGCCTTCGCGCATGGTGTAGATCAACGGCAGGGTTGGCTTGCCTTCGGCCAGATCGTCACCGACGTTCTTGCCCAGGGTTTCCGCGTCACCCTTGTAGTCGAGCAGGTCGTCGACCAGCTGGAAGGCCACACCCAAGTGATCGCCGAAGGTGCGCAGGGCTTCGCTCTGCTCGGCGGTAGCACCGGCCAGTGCGGCGGCGCTATGGGTCGAGGCTTCGAAGAGCATCGCAGTCTTGCCGCGGATGACTTCCATGTAGGTTTCTTCGGTGGTGCTGGCGTCACGCACCTTGGACAGTTGCAACACTTCGCCCTCGGCGATAATGCGCGTGGCCTGGGACAGGATCTTCATGACCGGCATCGAGCCCAGTTCGACCATCATTTCGAACGAGCGCGAATACAGGAAATCGCCGACCAGCACGCTCGGGGCGTTGCCCCACATGGCGTTGGCGGTCGAACGGCCACGGCGCATGCCGGACATGTCGACCACGTCGTCATGCAGCAGGGTCGCGGTGTGCAGGAATTCGATGGTGGCGGCCAGCAGACGCATGTCGTCGCCTTCGCGACCCAGGGCCTTGCCACACAGCAACACTAATAAAGGACGCAGACGCTTGCCGCCAGCCGAGGTGATGTAATCGCCGATTTTCGATACCAGCGGTACTCGGGAAGTCAGCTGCTTCTTGATGATGCCGTCGACGGCGCTAAAATCGTCCGCCACCGCGCGGTAGAAAGCTTGGGGTTGCATCAGCGAGAGTCGCTCCAGAAGGGTTGCGCGGCATGCTAGGACCCCCGTCCAGACCTGTCAAGGCGCGATGGACGGCTACTTGCAAGCCTGCTGCGGCTTGCGTACAATCGCGCACCCTGAACTTCCTGGGCAGCACCTGCCTTACGCAATTGCACTTGGGCCGTTCCAGCCCCATGCAGCCATGCCAGCCAATACCTCTTCTTATAAAGAGCTGGGTGAGCAGGATTATCGGAGAAATACCATGTACGCAGTAATCGTTACCGGCGGTAAGCAATACAAGGTCGCTGAAGGTGAATACCTGAAGATCGAAAAACTCGAAATCGCTACTGGCGAATCCGTGACTTTTGATCGCGTTCTGCTGGTCGCCAATGGCGACGACGTGAACATCGGCGCACCAGTTGTTGCTGGCGCAACCGTCAAGGCTGAAGTGATCTCCCAAGGTCGTCACGATAAAGTCCGCATCATCAAGTTCCGTCGTCGTAAGCACCACATGAAGCGTATGGGCCACCGCCAGTGGTTCACCGAGATCAAAATCACCGGTATTCAGGCTTAATTACAGCCTAATTCCTCACTAGGAGAATTGAACTCATGGCACACAAAAAAGCTGGTGGTAGTACCCGTAACGGTCGCGACTCAGAAGCCAAACGCCTTGGCGTGAAGATGTATGGCGGCCAGGTCATCAAGGCCGGCAACATCATCGTGCGTCAGCGCGGCACCCAATTCCACGCTGGCTACGGCGTTGGCATGGGTAAGGATCACACTCTCTTCGCTAAAATCGAAGGCGTGATCAAGTTCGAAGTAAAGGGCGCCTTCGGTCGTCGTTACGTGAGCGTAATCGCGGCTTAATCGCGAGATCGCTGGAGAAGCCCTGTCTTGCGACGGGGCTTTTTCGTTTGTGGGGTGAGTCTCTTGCAAAGCTGTTTGTATGGGCTGTCGGCGTGCGATGCAGGTCGTGTCTTGGGGTCGCTGCGCTCATTTTTGCAAGAGTCTTATGTCTTGATTGTTTTTCGGCTCGTCCGTACGGCGAGAGGCGTTGGTTATGAAGTTTGTTGATGAAGTATCGATTCGCGTAAAGGCTGGTGATGGCGGTAATGGCGCCATGAGTTTCCGTCGGGAAAAGTTCATCGAGAACGGTGGTCCGAACGGAGGTGATGGCGGTGATGGCGGTTCCATCTACATGATGGCCGACGAAAACCTCAACACCCTGGTCGACTACCGTTACACCCGGCACTTCGATGCCGAGCGTGGCTCCAACGGCGGCAGCACCGACTGCACCGGCAAGAAGGGCGAGGACCTGATCCTGCGCGTGCCGGTCGGCACCACGGTGATCGACTCCGCCACCCAGGAAGTCATCGGCGACCTGACCAAGGCCGGTCAGAAACTGATGGTGGTGCAGGGCGGCTGGCACGGTCTGGGCAACACCCGTTTCAAATCCAGTACCAACCGTGCGCCGCGCCAGACTACGCCGGGCAAGCCGGGCGAGCAGCGTGACCTGAAGCTGGAAATGAAAGTGCTGGCCGACGTCGGTCTGCTGGGCTTGCCGAACGCTGGTAAAAGTACCTTTATCCGTTCGGTCTCGGCCGCCAAGCCGAAAGTCGCCGATTACCCGTTCACCACGCTGGTGCCGAACCTTGGTGTGGTCAGCGTCGACCGCTGGAAAAGCTTCGTCGTTGCCGACATTCCGGGTCTGATCGAAGGTGCTTCCGACGGCGCCGGTCTGGGCATTCGCTTCCTCAAGCACCTGGCGCGCACGCGTTTGCTGCTGCACCTCGTCGACATGGCGCCGCTGGATGACTCCAGTGCTCCGGACGCGGCTGAAGTGATCGTCAACGAGCTGATCAAGTTCAGCCCGTCGCTGGCCGAGCGTGACCGCTGGCTGGTGCTGAACAAGTGCGACCAGATCCTTGAAGAAGAGCACGACGCTCGCGTCAAGGAAATCGTCGACCGCCTGGAATGGACTGGTCCGGTGTACGTGATCTCGGCGATCGCCAAGATCGGTACCGAGCGTCTGTGCCACGACATCATGCGTTACATGGAAGATCGCGCCGATCGCCTGGCCAATGACCCGGCCTACAAGGAAGAGCTAGCCGACCTCGACCAGCGCATCGAAGACGAAGCGCGTGCGCAACTGCAGGCGCTGGACGACAAGCGTGCCCTGCGTCGCAGCGGCGTGAAGTCGGTCCATGACATCGGCGACGATGACTGGGACGAAGAAGATGTGGATGACGAAGACGGTCCGGAAATCATTTACGTGCGTGACTGATTCGTTGCAGTAAACTTAAGCGCCGCTCAATCGAGCGGCGTTTTGGTATCTGGAAATCGATCGTTGGTCAGCAATCGCCACGATTAACGTCATGGGTGGTGTCAGGTCGTGCTGCCCTCAAGCTAAGGTTGAAGATGATGCGGAGCAAGGTGACAGGTGCGCAGCGTTGGGTCGTGAAGATCGGCAGCGCTTTGCTGACAGCGGATGGCAAGGGGCTCGATCGCGCGGCAATGAGTGTCTGGGTCGAACAGATGGTGGCCTTGCATGAGGCTGGCGTCGAGTTGGTGCTGGTGTCCTCCGGGGCGGTAGCGGCCGGCATGAGTCGTTTGGGCTGGACGGCGCGACCCAGTGCGATGCACGAGCTTCAGGCGGCCGCGGCAATCGGTCAGATGGGCTTGGTGCAGGCGTGGGAATCGAGCTTTGCCGAGCATGGCCGGCACACCGCGCAGATCCTCCTGACTCACGATGACCTGTCCGACCGCAAGCGCTATCTCAATGCCCGCAGCACTTTGCGCGCGCTGGTCGAGCTGAAAGTCATCCCGGTGATCAACGAAAACGACACTGTGGTCACTGACGAAATCCGCTTCGGCGACAACGACACGCTGGCGGCGCTGGTGGCCAATCTGGTCGAAGCGGATCTGCTGGTGATCCTCACTGATCGCGACGGCATGTTTGACGCCGATCCGCGCAACAACCCCGATGCGCAGATGATCTTCGAGGCGCGCGCCGATGATCCGGGCCTCGACGCGGTAGCGGGCGGCACCGGTGGTGCGCTGGGGCGTGGCGGCATGCAGACCAAGTTGCGCGCGGCGCGTCTGGCGGCGCGTTCCGGTGCGCACACGATCATTGTCGGTGGGCGACTGGAGCGAGTGCTTGATCGCCTGAAAGCCGGCGAGCGCATCGGCACCTTGCTCTCGCCTGAGCGCGGCATGCTCGCAGCACGCAAGCAGTGGCTGGCCGGGCATCTGCAAACCCGTGGCACCCTGGTGCTGGATGATGGTGCGGTCTCAGCGCTGTCGCAAGGCAACAAGAGTCTGCTGCCGGTGGGCGTCAAACTGGTGCAAGGCAGCTTTCGTCGCGGTGAGATGGTGGTTTGCGTGGCGCCGGACGGTCGTGAGATCGCCCGCGGCCTGGCCAACTACAGCGCGCTGGAAGCACAAAAAATCATCGGTCAGTCGTCGGATGCGATTGTCGGTTTGCTCGGTTACATGGCGGAGCCGGAACTGGTTCACCGTGACAACCTGATTCTGGTTTAAGGAAAACTCGATGCGCATAGCGAAAGGATTGTTGGGTCTGCTGATGGCGCTGCCATTGCTGGCCTCGGCCGAAGAAATCGGTCAGGTGTCGACGGTGTTCAAGTTCGTCGGTCCGAACGACCGCATTGTGGTCGAGGCCTTTGATGATCCGAAGGTCGAGGGCGTGACCTGCTACCTGTCGCGCGCCAAGACTGGCGGTGTGAAGGGCGGTCTGGGTCTGGCCGAGGATCGCGCGGAAGCGTCGATCGCCTGTCGCCAGGTGGGGCCGATCAAGTTCAAGGGTGAGCTGAAGGATGGCGACGAGGTGTTCAAGGAGCGCACCTCGCTGGTGTTCAAGACCATGCAGGTGGTGCGTTTCCTCGACAAGAAGCGCAACACACTGGTGTACCTGGTCTACAGCGATCGCTTGATTGAGGGCAGTCCGCAGAATGCTGTGACGGCGATTCCGATCCTGCCGTGGGTGCCGGTCCAGCAGTAAGCGCTGCAAACCCAAACGATGTGCGAGCCGGTCCGGCAGTTTTTTGCAGACCGGCTCGCTGCATTCTGGCGTTTGGATTTGGGCCATTGCAGCCTGAAGCGCTCAGCGCTGATCGCGGCGCATCTCTGCCCATTCGATCAATGCCTGGATTGACGGCCCAAGCGCGTGACCGATGGGCGTGAGCTGATATTCCACCCTGGGTGGCACCTGCGGGTACACCGTGCGCAGCACAATGCCGTCCTTTTCCAGTTGCTTGAGCTGCTGGATCAGCATTTTCTGGTTGATCCCTTCGATCAGCTTCTCCAGATCCGAGAAGCGCAGCGCGCCCTTTGCCGCGAACAGCTGGCAGAGGATGATGATTTTCCATTTCCCCTCCAGTACGCGAAGCGTCTCAGTCGTTGCCTCGGCCCAGATCTTTCGATTTTGCGGGTCTTCGCAGTTCCACTCTCGGTCCATTTCTTCCTCGCAGGTGAGTTACCCACCTTTTGGTCGGTACTTACCATTATCACACCAGCCCCCTAACATCGGTGCAGCTAATCATTGAAGGGGGGTTTTAATCATGAAAATCGGCATCATCGGCACCGGCAATATTGGCGGTGTTCTCGCGCGCAAGCTCAAGGCTGCCGGTCATGAGGTCCGTGTGGCGAACTCTAGAGGTGTTGAGGGCGTGCGTGCGTTTGCTGAAGAAATTGGAGTGGAGCCTGCGGATATTCGAGGTGCGGTAGACGGGGTGGAGGTGATCGTGTTGTCGATACCGCTGCCGGCGTTGAGTGCGTTACCTGCTGATCTGTTTGCTTCTGTGCCACCCGGCGTCCCGATCGTCGATACCAGTAATTACTATCCCGGTTTGCGCGATCCGAAGATTGAGGAGATCGATCAGGGAATGACGGAAAGCATCTGGGTCACCCGGCAGATCGGGCGTCCAGTGATCAAGGCTTTCAACAACCTGCTGGCCTATACCTTGGCTGAGCTGGGTCGTGCGCAAGGTGCTGAGGGTCGTCTGGCAGCGGCCGTAGCAGGGGATGACCAAAAGGCCAAAGAGACGGTCATGTCTTTGGTGGATCAGGTTGGTTTTGATCCGGTGGATGGCGGTACGCTTGACGAGTCCTGGCGGCAGCAGCCGTGCACGCCTTGCTATTGCTGTGACTATGACGCACAAACCATGCGCCGGGCTCTGGCGCTGGCGGTCAAAGGGCGGGCGCCAGCCATACGTGATGAGTTGCCCCAGCACTTCCAATTGCTCGGTCCGAACCCAGGCCATGATGACGTCGTGGCGATGAATCGTTCTTTCAATCCGCTGGATTGACGTTAATCGGTGCGTGGCGGCGCCTGGCTCTTTGAGGGCGGGGCGCGGTCTCGCTCGCGAAGCTGGTCAAATCACAGGCAATAAAAAACCGACCCTGAGGTCGGTTTTTTAATGACTACGTCGATTAAGCGGCTTCTTTCAGCGCTTTGACGTGGCCATTCAGACGGCTCTTATGACGAGCAGCCTTGTTCTTGTGGATGATGCCTTTATCGGCCATGCGGTCGATAACTGGCACAGCCAGAACGTATGCAGCTTGAGCTTTTTCAGCGTCTTTTGCGTCGATGGCTTTGACTACATTCTTGATGTAGGTGCGAACCATGGAACGCAGGCTGGCGTTGTGGCTGCGACGCTTCTCAGCCTGTTTTGCACGTTTTTTGGCGGAAGGTGAGTTGGCCACCGTCGAGCTCCTCGAAAGACTTTTTAGGAAATAGCAAACAAAATAGGCCGCGAATCATGCCGATGAAGACTTGTCTTGTCAAGGGCACTTGAATCGTTCCGCTAAGTGGTAGGTATAAAGAGGCGGGATATTTATTTCCGGCGCTTGACCTGTAAACTCGCGAGCTTTGGCTCTGTGCTGTTGCGGCGCGGAGTATCGCACAAGTAGGCGCATTGTTCGCCTGCTGTTTATCGACAGGCACCCATTCCCTCAATGAATCTGCTCAAATCGCTGGCCGCGGTCAGCTCTATCACCATGCTTTCCCGGGTTCTGGGTTTTGTCCGGGACACGTTGATCGCGCGCATATTCGGCGCCGGAATGGCCACGGATGCCTTCTTTATTGCGTTCAAACTGCCCAACCTGCTGCGGCGAATCTTTGCCGAGGGCGCATTTTCCCAGGCCTTCGTGCCGATTCTCGCCGAATACAAAAGCCAGAAGGGCGAAGAGGCGACGCGTACGTTCATTGCGTACGTGACCGGCCTGCTGACCTTGGTGCTGGCGCTCGTCACCGCGTTGGGCATGCTCGCTGCGCCTTGGGTGATCTGGGCAACGGCGCCGGGTTTTACCGACACGCCGGAAAAATTCGAGCTCACCTCTGATCTGCTGCGGGTGACCTTTCCTTATATATTGCTGATCTCGTTGTCCTCGCTGGCCGGCGCCATCCTCAATACCTGGAATCGTTTTTCCGTGCCGGCGTTCGTGCCGACGCTGCTCAACGTCAGCATGATCGTGTTTGCGCTGTTCCTTACGCCGTACTTCGATCCGCCGGTCATGGCCCTTGGCTGGGCAGTGCTGGTCGGTGGTCTGGCGCAGTTGCTCTATCAACTGCCGCACCTGAAAAAGATCGGCATGCTCGTGCTGCCGCGCCTGAATTTGCGCGATACCGGCGTGTGGCGGGTGATGAAGCAAATGCTGCCGGCGATTCTCGGGGTTTCGGTCAGCCAGATTTCGCTGATCATCAACACGATTTTCGCCTCGTTTCTGGTCGCCGGCTCCGTGTCGTGGATGTATTACGCCGACCGTTTGATGGAGTTGCCGTCCGGTGTGCTCGGCGTGGCGCTCGGTACGATCCTGTTGCCGACGCTGGCAAAGACCTACGCCAACAAGGATCGCCACGAATATTCGCGGATTCTCGATTGGGGTCTGCGCCTGTGCTTTGTGCTGGTGTTGCCGTGCGCGCTGGCGCTGGGGATTCTCGCCGAGCCGCTGACGGTTTCGCTGTTCCAGTACGGCCAGTTCAGCGGCTTCGACGCTGAGATGACCCAGCGTGCATTGATCGCCTATTCGGTCGGCTTGCTGGGGATCATCGTGATCAAAGTGTTGGCGCCGGGCTTTTATGCGCAACAGAACATCCGCACGCCAGTGAAGATCGCCATCTTCACCCTGGTCTGCACGCAGCTGTTCAACCTGGCGTTGATCGGTCCGTTGGCCCATGCCGGCCTGGCACTGGCGATCAGTGCCGGGGCTTGCCTGAATGCGGGGCTGCTGTTCTATCAATTGCGCAAGCAGAAGATGTATCAGCCGCAGCCGGGCTGGGGCAAGTTCGGCTTCAAGCTGGTCGTGGCGGTTACGGTCATGTCGGCGGTATTGCTGGCGGGCATGCATTTCATGCCGGCGTGGGATGAGGGGCACATGCTAGAGCGCTTCCTGCGTCTTGGCGCGCTGGTGGTTGCTGGCGTGGTGGCCTATTTCGGCATGTTGCTGCTGCTCGGTTTCCGTCTGCGTGACTTCAATCGCAAGGCCCTGAGCTAAGGTTTCAGCCTTTATCCACAGGCGTGGGCCGGCAGTTTTGTCGGCTCGATCACTTTGCGTTACGGTGTTGCCTGTCGTCGACCGTCGGGTGTGGTTATAATCGACCACTTTATGAGCAAGAAGCGCGTTATGCAGCTGGTTCGAGGCCTCCACAACTTGCGCCCCCAGCATCGGGGCTGCGTCGCCACTATTGGCAACTTTGACGGTGTTCACCGTGGTCACCAGGCTATCCTGGCCCGGCTGCGTGAGCGTGCGCTCGAGTTGGGCGTACCCAGCTGCGTGGTGATTTTCGAGCCGCAGCCCCGGGAGTTCTTTGCCCCCGAGACTGCGCCGGCGCGTCTGGCCCGCTTGCGTGACAAGCTGCAATTGCTGGCTGCCGAAGGCGTCGACCGGGTGTTGTGCCTGGCCTTCAATCAGCGCTTGAGCAAGCTCAGCGCCAGTGAGTTCGTCGACACCATCCTTGTCGATGGTCTCGGCGTGCAGCATCTGGAGGTCGGTGACGATTTCCGTTTCGGTTGCGATCGCCTCGGCGATTTCGATTTTTTGCTGCAGGCCGGGCAGATGCACGGTTTCAGCGTTGAAGCCGCGCAAACCGTCGAGCTGGACGGCATTCGCGTCAGCAGCACGCAAGTGCGCAACGCCTTGGCCGCGGCCGATTTCGCTTTGGCCGAACGCTTGCTCGGCCGCCCGTACCGGATCGCCGGTCGCGTGCTGCATGGCCAGAAACTGGCCAGGCAACTGGGTACGCCCACTGCCAATGTGCAACTCAAGCGTCGTCGCGTGCCGTTCACCGGGGTGTATCTGGTGAATGTCGATATCGACGGCAAGACCTGGCCCGGCGTCGCCAATATTGGCGTACGGCCCACGGTACAAGGTGATGGCAAGGCCCACCTCGAAGTCCATCTTTTAGATTTTGCCGGCGATCTGTATGACCGGCGTTTGACGGTGGTTTTCCACCAGAAGCTGCGTGAAGAGCAGCGTTTCGCCTCCCTGGAGGCACTGAAAACGGCGATCAACGCGGATGTCGCCGCCGCCCGTGCACTAGCCGCACCTAGCGCCCATCGCTAATGAAGAGCCTTAAATGACCGACTATAAAGCCACGCTAAACCTTCCGGACACCGCCTTCCCAATGAAGGCCGGCCTGCCACAGCGCGAACCGCAGATCCTGCAGCGCTGGGACAGTATTGGCCTGTACGGAAAGTTGCGCGAGATTGGCAAGGATCGTCCGAAGTTCGTTCTGCATGACGGCCCTCCGTATGCCAACGGCACGATCCACATCGGTCACGCACTGAACAAGATTCTCAAGGACATGATCATCCGCTCGAAGACCCTGTCGGGCTTCGATGCGCCGTACGTTCCGGGCTGGGACTGCCACGGCCTGCCGATCGAGCACAAGGTTGAAGTGACTCACGGCAAGAACCTGGGCGCCGACAAGACCCGCGAACTGTGCCGTGCCTACGCCACCGAGCAGATCGAAGGGCAGAAGTCCGAGTTCATCCGTTTGGGTGTGCTGGGCGATTGGGCCAACCCGTACAAGACCATGGACTTCAAGAACGAGGCCGGTGAAATCCGCGCCCTCGCCGAAATCGTCAAGGGCGGTTTCGTCTTCAAGGGATTGAAGCCGGTGAACTGGTGCTTCGACTGCGGTTCGGCCCTGGCCGAAGCTGAAGTCGAGTACGAGAACAAAAAGTCCTCGACCATCGACGTCGCATTCCCGATCGCTGACGAAGCCAAACTGGCTGCCGCGTTCGGTCTGTCGTCGCTGAGCAAGCCTGCGGCGATCGTGATCTGGACCACCACCCCGTGGACCATCCCGGCCAACCAGGCGCTGAACGTTCACCCGGAATTCAACTACGCGCTGGTGGATATCGGCGACAAGCTGCTGGTACTGGCTGAGGAACTGGTTGAAGCCTGCCTGACCCGTTATGGCGTCGAAGGCTCGGTCATCGCTACCACCACCGGTAAACAGCTGGAACTGATCAACTTCCGTCACCCGTTCTACGACCGTCTGTCGCCGGTGTATCTGGCTGACTACGTCGAACTGGGCGCGGGCACCGGCGTGGTTCACTCCGCCCCGGCCTACGGCGTGGACGACTTCGTGACCTGCAAGAAATACGGCATGGTCAACGACGACATCCTCAATCCGGTGCAGAGCAACGGCGTGTACGTGCCGTCGCTGGAGTTCTTCGGCGGCCAGTTCATCTGGAAGGCCAACCCGGCGATCGTCGACAAGCTGACCGAAGTCGGTGCGCTGATGCACACCACGGTCATCGAACACAGCTACATGCACTGCTGGCGCCACAAGACTCCGCTGATCTATCGCGCCACCGCGCAGTGGTTCATCGGCATGGACAAGGAACCTACCAGCGGTGACACCCTGCGCGTGCGTTCGCTCAAGGCCATCGAAGACACCAAGTTCGTGCCGGCCTGGGGCCAGGCGCGTCTGCACTCGATGATCGCCAACCGTCCGGACTGGTGCATCTCGCGTCAGCGCAACTGGGGCGTGCCGATCCCGTTCTTCCTCAACAAGGAAAGCGGCGAACTGCACCCGCGCACCGTCGAACTGATGGAAGAAGTGGCCAAGCGCGTCGAAGTCGAAGGCATCGAAGCCTGGTTCAAGATGGACGCGGCCGAACTGCTTGGCGATGAAGCGCCGCTGTACGACAAGATCAGCGACACCCTCGACGTCTGGTTCGATTCGGGCACCACGCACTGGCACGTCCTGCGCGGTTCGCACCCGATGGGCCACGAAAGCGGCCCGCGTGCCGACCTGTACCTGGAAGGCTCGGACCAACACCGTGGCTGGTTCCACTCGTCGCTGCTGACCGGCTGCGCCATCGACAACCACGCGCCGTACCGCGAACTGCTGACCCACGGTTTCACCGTCGACGAAGCCGGGCGCAAGATGTCCAAGTCGCTGGGCAACGTGATCGCGCCGCAGAAAGTCAACGACACCCTCGGCGCCGACATCATGCGTCTGTGGGTCGCTTCGACCGATTACTCCGGTGAAATGGCGGTATCCGACCAGATCCTGCAGCGTAGCGCCGACGCTTATCGTCGTATCCGTAACACTGCGCGTTTCCTGCTTTCCAACCTGAGCGGCTTCAACCCGGCCACCGACCTCCTGCCGGCTGAAGAAATGCTCGCGCTGGACCGTTGGGCGGTCGACCGCACCTTGCTGCTGCAACGCGAGCTGCAAGAGCACTACGGCGAATACCGTTTCTGGAACGTCTACTCGAAGATCCACAACTTCTGCGTGCAGGAGCTGGGCGGTTTCTACCTCGACATCATCAAGGACCGTCAGTACACCACTGGCGCCAACAGCAAGGCCCGCCGTTCGGCGCAAACCGCGCTGTTCCACATCTCCGAAGCGCTGGTGCGCTGGATCGCGCCGATCCTCGCCTTCACCGCTGACGAGCTGTGGGAGTACCTGCCGGGCGAGCGTAACGAATCGGTCATGCTCAACACCTGGTACGAAGGCCTGACCGAACTGCCGGACAACGTCGAGCTGGGTCGCGAATACTGGGACCGGGTGATGGCGGTCAAGGCAGCGGTCAACAAGGAAATGGAAATCCAGCGAGCGGCCAAAGCCGTCGGTGGCAACTTGCAGGCCGAAGTGACGCTGTACGCCGAAGACGCGCTGAGCGCCGATCTGGAAAAACTCAGCAACGAACTGCGCTTCGTCCTGATCACTTCGACCGCCAGCGTCGCGCCGTTTGTTCAGGCACCGGCGGACGCGGTCGCCACCGAAGTCAGCGGTCTGAAACTGAAGATTGTCAAATCGGCCTTCCCGAAGTGCGCCCGTTGCTGGCACTGCCGCGAAGACGTCGGCGTGAACCCGGAGCATCCGGAAATCTGCGGTCGTTGCGTCGACAACATCAGCGGCACTGGCGAGGTTCGTCACTATGCCTGATGCCATTGGCCGTTTCGGACGGTTGAGCTGGCTGTGGTTGAGCCTGCTGGTTCTGGTCATCGACCAGGCCAGCAAGTTCTACTTCGAAGGCAAGCTCGAAATGTTCCAGCAGATCGTGATCATTCCCGATCTGTTCAGCTGGACCCTGGCCTACAACACCGGCGCGGCGTTCAGCTTCCTGGCTGACAGCTCCGGCTGGCAGCGCTGGCTGTTCGCCCTGATCGCCATCGTGGTCAGCGGTGTGCTGGTGGTCTGGCTCAAGCGCCTGGGCCGCAACGACACCTGGCTGGCCATCGCGCTGGCGCTGGTGTTGGGCGGCGCGCTGGGTAACCTGTACGACCGCGTCGCCCTGGGCCATGTGATCGACTTCATTCTGGTGCACTGGCAGAACCGCTGGTACTTCCCGGCGTTCAACATTGCCGACAGCGCGATCACCGTCGGCGCGATCATGCTGGCGCTGGACATGTTCAAATCGAAGAAAACCGAAGAGACCGCTCATGACTGAACAGGTATCGGCTGAGCAACGCATCGGCCAGAACACGGAAGTCACTTTGCATTTCGCACTGCGCCTGGAAAACGGCGACACCGTCGACAGCACGTTCGACAAAGCCCCGGCGACCTTCAAGGTCGGCGACGGCAACCTGCTGCCGGGTTTCGAAGCGGCGCTGTTCGGCTTCAAGGCCGGCGACAAGCGCACGCTGACCGTCGAGCCGGAAAACGCCTTCGGCCAGCCGAACCCGCAAAACGTCCAGGTCATCCCGCGTTCGCAGTTCGCCGACATGGAGCTGTCGCCGGGCCTGCTGGTGATCTTCAACGATGCGGCCAATACTGAACTGCCGGGCGTGGTAAAAGAGTTCGACGACGCGCAAGTGACCGTCGACTTCAACCACCCGCTGTCCGGCAAGACATTGACCTTTGACGTGGAAATCATTTCCGTCAAAGCGATCTGAGCAATAAAGCAGAACCTCTGTGGGAGCGGGCTTGCCCGCGAAAGCGATGTATTGGTCGACATCAATGTTGACTGTCATGGCCCCATCGCGGGCAAGCCCGCTCCCACAGGTCATGCAACGATCCAATTTTTTCGCGCGCAAGACACGAGGCACAGCATGCAAATCAAACTCGCCAACCCCCGTGGCTTCTGCGCCGGCGTGGACCGGGCGATCGAAATCGTCAACCGCGCCCTCGAGGTTTTCGGGCCGCCGATCTACGTGCGTCATGAAGTGGTGCACAACAAGTTCGTCGTCGAGGACCTGCGCAGTCGTGGCGCGATTTTCGTCGAGGAACTCGATCAAGTGCCGGACGACGTGATCGTGATCTTCAGTGCCCACGGCGTTTCCCAGGCCGTGCGCAATGAAGCCGCCGGTCGTGGCCTGAAAGTCTTCGACGCCACTTGTCCGCTGGTGACCAAGGTGCATATCGAAGTCGCCAAATACAGCCGTGATGGCCGTGAGTGCATCCTGATCGGCCACGCCGGGCACCCGGAAGTCGAAGGCACCATGGGCCAGTACGACGCCAGCAATGGCGGCGCGATCTATCTCGTCGAAGACGAGAAAGACGTGGCCGAACTGCAGGTGCGCAACCCGGAAAAACTCGCGTTCGTCACCCAGACGACGTTGTCGATGGACGACACCAGTCGCGTCATCGACGCCTTGCGCACACGTTTTCCGGCAATCGGCGGCCCGCGCAAGGACGACATCTGCTACGCCACGCAAAACCGTCAGGACGCGGTCAAGCAATTGGCTGACGAATGCGACGTGGTGCTGGTGGTCGGCAGCCCGAACAGCTCCAACTCCAATCGTCTGCGCGAACTCGCCGAGCGCATGGCCACTCCGGCCTACCTGATTGACGGCGCCGAAGACATGCAAAAGAGCTGGTTCGATGGCGTCGAGCGGATCGGCATTACCGCCGGTGCCTCTGCTCCCGAAGTGCTGGTGCGCGGCGTGATTCAGCAATTGCAGGCCTGGGGCGCCACCGGCGCCGATGAACTGGCCGGACGCGAAGAGAACATCACCTTCTCGATGCCTAAAGAGCTGCGCGTGCGTTCGATCTGACCCGCTCGGCTTTCTGACACAACGCCTGTTCCGTCTTCGCGCGGCTCAGGCGCACGCGACCGGTCGCGGCCAGCACAATCTGCTGCTGGCTGACCGGCTCGTGCATCGAGCAGACGTGTAACGTCCCAGCCTGAAACGCCCGCCCGGGCATCAGCGGTTGTCCCAGACTGCTGAAGCGCACATATTGACTGACTGCCCAATTGCCGACAATCGGCACCCGTGCGTCACTCGCCTGTTCCACCAGCAGCGGATTGCCGCTGTCCTTTTCTCCCTTTCCGCTGATATCGAGAATGATCCGCCAGCCCTGGCTCCAGTCGCCGTTGATGCCATGAATCACCACGCTCTGATTGCGCGTAATGGCCTGGCTGCGGGCGTTGCGCATGCCCTCGAACAGTGACTGCGCCGCCTGCTCGCGGCGGCTGGATTCACTCAGGCTGGTGAGCGCGGGGCTGACCAGCAGCAGAACAATTGCGCCGATCGCCAGTCCCATAAGCAATTCGATCAGGCTGAAACCGTGTTGTGACATGAAGACTCCCTCCGTGGAACGTGATGGATGGCGCGCTCCGTGCGCCGGGCAGGGCAAATCAACCGACACAGGTCGGCTGAATGTTCTAGCGTGTAGAAGCAGGTATAGCCGACGGCAACGGAGGGCACCGATGGATCTTCGTACAAAAGGTTTCACGCTGATCGAGTTGCTCGTAGCGATCGCCGTGTTTCTGGTTTTGATCACTTTGGCGGTCCCGGCCTTTACCCGTTCGATCCAGGGCAGCAAGGCCGATACCGAAATGGGTGACTTGCAACGAGCGATCAACTTTGCCCGCCTTGAGGCGATCAACCGGGGGGTCACCACCCGTTTGCGCCCGACCGCTGGCGGCAACATCTGGACCGGTGAGCTGGCGGTTTACGACAGTACTGGCAATCCGGCCAATGTATTACGGGTTGTTCCAGCGATGAGCAGCGGCGCGACTCTGACGCTACCCTCAGGAGTGACCGCGCTGGATTTCAATAATCTCGGCGGTCTGGCGGCGCCGTCGACGGCGGTGGTCATCGGTTACACGCTGGGTACGCAAAGCAGGACGCTGAACGTGTGTCTGAACGGACGAATTCAATTGGGTGGAAATTGCGGATGAGGGCAGGGAGTCAACGGACGCAGCGAGGAATGACGCTGATCGAGGTGCTGGTCGCGTTGCTGATTTTGACGGTCGGCTTGCTTGGCGCGGCGGCAGTGCAGCTGAATGCGCTGAAGTACACCGACAGCTCGCGGATGACCAGCCAGGCCAGTTTCATCGCCTACGACATGATGGACCGTATCCGCGCCAATTCCGCTGCCGACTACACCGCCACGCCGCCGACCTCGGGCAATCTTTCGGTCGCGCGGGATCAGGATCTCTACGATTTCACCACCAACATTGCCAATTTCGGTGGCCCGACCGCCACGGGCACCATCACCCGCAATCAGCGCGTGTACACCATTACCATCACCTGGAACGACGCGCGTGCCGCCAACACCGCAACGGCGGCGCGCAGTTTCGTCCTTAGCAGCCGCGCGGCGGTCGATCCGGTGGTGTCGCCATGAAGCGTGGACAACAGGGTTTCGGTCTGATCGAATTGCTGGTCGCCCTGGCGCTGGGCCTGATCGTGGTACTCGGCGTGGTGCAGATTTTCATCGCTGCAAAAAACACTTACGTCAGCCAGAACAGCGCCGCCGCGATGCAGGAAGACGCGCGGTTCGTATTGAGCAAAATGATTCAGGAAATCCGCATGGTCGGCATGTTCGGTTGTCTCGGCACCATCACCGACTCCAGCAGCGCTGGCGATTTCAACGCGGCGCAGCTCGCGCCGATCAGTTGGGACAATGCCAACCTGAAACTCACCCTTGTCACCGCCGACGTCGGCAATGCTGGCGGTACGCCAACCTGGACGGTGCTCTCCGATTGCCGCAACAGCGCCGTCGCATATACCGGATTACGAACCGCCGCCAGCGGGCAGATTGCGTTTCCGATCCGGCGGCTGATCTACAGCTTCAGCAACAATCAGATCCTGATGGGCACCGGCAGCGGCAATCCGACGCAGCAGGTGCTGGTGAATAACGTCAGCGCTTTCAGCGTAATGTTTGGTCTGGCCAGTTCGGCGACGGATATCGCCGCGTCCACTTACAGCACCAATCCCAGCGATGCGGCGCGCATTCGCAGCGTGCGGCTGAGCCTGACCCTCACCGATCCGAACAATCGGGTCGCCAGCCAAACCTTCAATGTGGTTGCCGCCTTGCGCAACCGCTTGCAGTGAGGGCATCAGCATGAGGATCTCTCTGCATCAACGGCAGGCGCAGCGCGGCATGGTCTTGCTGGTCAGCCTGGTGTTCCTGTTGCTGCTGACCCTGATTGGCCTGTCATCGATGCAGAGTGCCAACCTGCAGGAAAAAATGGCCGGCAGCGTCAGCCTGCGTAATCAGTCGTTCCAGGCTGCCGAGGCCGCGCTGCGAATAGGCGAAAGTGCGGTGCAACTGGACAGTTATTCACTGGTGGTGTGCAGCGGCAATCAATGTGCGCCGCCGGCAGAATCGACGGTGGTCAGCGCAGCGGGGCTCAACTCGACATCCGGGGTGACCTGGATCGCTGCCGGTAACGGCTTTTACGGGGTGCAGAACATTGGCACGACGTTGACTGCGGTCAACGTGCCGAGCAACACCTCGGCGACGCTGTACCGGGTCACCGCTGTCGGTATCGCCGGTAGCTCGCGCAGTGTGCTGGAGAGTGTGTATGCGAAGTTTTGAGTGCTGCCGGACGTTGTTGCTCGGCATGCTGCTGAGTTTTTATCTGAGCTCCCCGGCCTACGCCTTCACGCCCTCCGACTCGCCGCTGCTGAGCGCAGCAGCGGTACCGCCGAACGTGATGCTGCTGATCGACGATTCGGGGAGCATGAACAGCATCATTTATGCCGCCGGGTTTGATCCGAACGTCAACCGCACGCCTGCGCGGCAGTGCAATACTTTTCTTGGATTGTGCTCTGCCCTGAACGCCCCGCAGATCACCGGCGACCTGGTGTTTCTCTCGAGCTTGCCGAACTCGGGTTGCTCCGGCGGCGCCTATGCGTTTTACAACAACAGCCCAGCACCGTTGTGCCTGAAACTGCCCGACCCGGTGGGCAACGAGAACACCCGCTATTCCGCCGATTACATTTCCTACATCGTCAGTCTGGCGATCAGCAACGGCACCCGCGATTTCACCACAGGAGCGATTCCCAACGATTACCGGATGAACGTGGCACGCAACGTGTCCACCGCGCTGGTCAGCAGCAACCGTACCTTGCGCATGGGGCTGGCGACGTTCAACCCGGCCACCAGCACCAACCCCGGTAACGGTGGCTTCATCCCGCGCGCGATTACCGATCTGTCGCCGGTCGCGGGCAGCGTGACCCAGGCGCAGGCCGATACCAACTACAACGCGCTGATTTCTTCGATCAATGGTTTGAACGCGGTGGCCAACACACCTTTGGCGGAAAGCTATTACGAGATCACCCGTTACATGCGCGGCATCGCGCCTTTCTACAACGGCACGCCGAGCACCTACACCAGCCCGATTCAGTATCGCTGCCAGAAAAACTACGGCGTGGTGATTACCGACGGCTTGCCGACCTACGACCGAACCTTCCCGACCAACGACCCATTGGGCGGCAGCCGCTTGCCGAACTGGGATGGCGTCAACAATGACGGCGACAATCTCAACGGTGACAGTGAGGGCGATACGCTGTATCTGGATGACATCGCCAAGTTCGCCTTCGACATCGACATGCGCTCGACCGGCACCGATGCGGCCGGCAAAAGCTGGAACGCGGTGGATTTTCCCAAGCAGAACATGAACACCTACACCGTGGGTTTCGCGGCGGATAACGACATGCTGTCCGATGCCGCCAGCTATGGGCAGGGCAGGTATTACCAGGCCACCGACAGCTCCGGACTCAACGCGGCGTTATCGTCGGCATTGAGCGACATTACCTCCAAGGCTGGCTCTGGCGGGGCCGGTGTCGCCAGTAGCAGTTCGTTGAGCAGTGGCAGCAGCTTTTATCAGACCACTTACGATCCCAAGGATTGGCGCGGCACGATCCGCTCGTTCGGCTTTACCTCGGCCGGTACGGTGAATATGTCGAGCGCACAGTGGACCACCGACACCACCATTGTGCCGTCCGCCACGGCGCCGACTTTCCAGTCGTGGAACACCGTGAGCAATGCGCCGATATCCCTGGCCTTCGGCAACTTTTCTCCGGTGCAGCAGGCCACCCTCAATCAGGGCTTGCCTACCGGCATCACTGGCAATGATCTGGTGGAGTGGAGCAAGGGCACCAACAAAGCCGGGCTCAAAGTGCGCAGCGTGTTGCTCGGCGACATCATCAATTCGCCGCTGGTGCTCGCGTCGCCTGCGGAGAAGACCGCGTCCGATCTGTCCGCCGATACCAGTTACACGACCTACCTGGCGACCAAAGCAGCCAACATGAATACCAGTCTGGTGGTCAACGCCAACGACGGTTTTGTCAACGTGATCAATTCGGCGAACGGCACGCGCCGTTATGCCTACATGCCATCCAGCGTGGTGCCGTCGCTGCGCCTGATCGCCGATGCCAACTACGTCAACGGCGTCAGCCACAAGTTTCTCGTCGATGGTCAGGTCGGGGTGTTTGACGTGCAGTCCGGCACTACCTGGAAAACCCTGGCCATAGGCGGCACCGGTGCCGGCGGTAAAACCTTCTACGGGCTGCAACTGTTCGATGCTTCGGCGGGCAATGTGATTCGTGCCCTGTGGGAGGTCAGCGCGCCGGCCACCGCCAGCACGGCCAACGCTTTCAATGATCTGGGTTACGCCTACGCCCGTCCGGAAGTGGCACGCTTGGCCGATGGTCGCTGGGCCGCGTTCATTGCTAACGGTTACGGCAGCAATTCCGGCGTCGCGGCGTTGTACGTACTGGATGTTCGTGATGGATCGTTGATCAGGAAAATAGTCATCGACAGTACAGAGACCACCAATGGCCTGTCCTCGGTGGAACTAAGGGTCAATTCGTCGAATGTGGTCCAGGCTGCCTACGGCGGTGACCTGAAGGGGCGTATGTGGAAATTCGACTTGAGTGCGACGGCTCCGGAAAGCTGGGGCGTGGCGTTTGCCGGCAAACCGTTGTTCACCGCCCCGGGTGGGGCGACGCAGCCGATCACCGCGCAACCGCTGCTGGCGGATAACCCGCAGGGCGGCAAGCAGGTGTTTTTCGGCACCGGCAAATTCAACGAAACTGCCGACAAGAGCAACAAGGATCAGCAAGGGTTCTACTCGGTATGGGATGCCGATGGCGGCTCGGGACAAATTACCGTCAGCAGTTTGCAGGCGCAGGCGATTACCGGGTCGTTTTCCGGCAGCACCGGGCAGTTCCTGACCACCACGCAGAATGACACGACGTATCCGGGTGAGAAGGGCTGGTATTTGCCTCTGGTGTATAACAACGTGCTGACCGGCGAGCGGGTCATCAACCAGGCCAGCCTTGTGCTCGGGCGAATCGTGTTTACCACGGCCAGCGTCGACACCACCGATCCCTGTGCAAGTTTCGGCACCGGCAAACTGGTCGAACTGGAGGCGTTCAGCGGTAAGATGCTCAACTATGCCGTGATCGACACCAATGGTGACCGTTTGGTCGACGGCAATGACACGATATCCAGCGGCGTGGTGTTCACCGGGGGCATCCCGACCCTTAACGTGGTTTCCGCCGATGCCAAGACCAAGCTTCTGACCGACTCCAGTGGCGCCATCACCACCGTCGTGGAGAAGGGCGGTGGCGGCAGCCGTCGTATCATGTGGCGACAAATCCAGTAAGCGAGAGTTTGAGGCATGCGCAGAACCAACCGAGGTTTCACCCTGATCGAAATCATGATCGTGATTGCGATCATCGGGATCGTCATTACCATCGCCGCACCGAGCTACACCGAGTACATGAAAAAGGGCCGTCGCGCCGAAGTGGTATCGCTGCTCTCGGAACAGGCGCAGATCCTCGAACGGTTCTACACCCGCAACAATGTCTACACCGGCGTCACCGGGCTGAGTGCCGGCAATGACTTCTACACCCTCACGCCGACGATCACTGACCAGACCTTTGTGCTGACCGCAACACGCAAGAGCGGCACGTCGATGGCCACTGACAAATGCGGCGATTTCACCCTGACCAACACCGGTGTCAGGGGCATGAACAACGCGACCACCGGGCTGACCACCAAGGATTGCTGGGGCCGCTGAGGCGCTTTCTTTCGGGCGCCTTTTGCGCCCACTGTCTTTTTTACGGTTGGATCAAACATGACCAGGCAACAGCAAGTGGTGATTGTCGGTGGCGGGGTGATAGGCCTGCTGACTGCCTACAATATCGCCTCCGAAGTGCGCAGCGTGGTGCTGCTGGATCGTTCGCACCTTGGCCAGGAATCGTCCTGGGCGGGCGGCGGTATCGTGTCGCCGCTGTACCCGTGGCGTTATAGCCCGGCGGTCACCGCGCTGGCGCACTGGTCGCAGGATTTTTATCCACAGCTCGGCGCGCGGCTGTTTGCCGACACGGGTGTTGATCCAGAAGTGCACACTACCGGCCTGTACTGGCTGGACCTGGATGACGAAGCCGAGGCACTGGCGTGGGCCGAGCGCGAAAACCGCCCGCTGCGCTCTGTGGATATCTCCGCGGCGCATGACGCGGTGCCGGTGCTGGGCGGCGGTTTTTCGCGAGCGATCTACATGGCCGATGTCGCCAATGTGCGCAATCCGCGGCTGGTGAAATCCTTGAAAGCAGCGTTGCAGGCGTTGCCCAACGTGACCATTCACGAGCAGTGCGGAGTCAGCGGTTTCGCTCGCGACGGCGAACGTGTGATTGGGGTTGAAACGGCCGGTGGTGTCATCGCTGGCGATCAGGTGGTACTGACTGCCGGGGCGTGGAGCGGCGACTTGCTCAAGACCCTGGACCTGACACTGCCGGTGGAACCGGTCAAAGGGCAGATGATTCTTTATAAATGCGCTGCGGACTTCCTGCCGAGCATGGTGCTGGCCAAGGGGCGTTATGCGATTCCGCGTCGCGACGGGCATATTCTGATCGGCAGTACGCTGGAGCACGCAGGCTACGACAAGACGCCGACCGACGTCGCACTGGAAAGCCTCAAGGCATCGGCGGTAGAGCTGCTGCCGGCGCTGGCCGATGCCGAAGTGGTCGGGCACTGGGCCGGGCTGCGTCCGGGCTCGCCGGAGGGGATTCCTTACATCGGCCGGGTGCCGGGGTTCGACGGCTTGTGGCTCAATTGCGGGCATTACCGTAACGGGCTGGTGCTGGCGCCGGCGTCGTGTCAGTTGTTTGCCGATGTGATGTTGGGCAGGGCGCCGATTATTGATCCGGCGCCGTATGCACCGGAAGGCCGTATTTGAGCTGATAAGTCTTCGGTGTCTGATAGGCCGTCATCGCGAGCAGGCTCACTCCTACATTGGTCCTTGGTGTTCAAAAAAAATTGGGCACATCACAGATCCATGTAGGAGCGAGCCTGCTCGCGAAGAGGCCCTCAATCCAGACCGAGTTTCTTCAGCCTGTAGCGCATCGACCGAAACGAAAGACTCAGGCGCTGCGCCGCCGCCGTGCGGTTCCAGCGCGTCTCTTCCAGCGCCTGCAGGATCAGCTTGCGCTCGACGTTCTCCAGATAATCTTCGAGATTGTCGATTTGCGTCAGATCGGCAATCGCGCCGTCTGCCGCACTGTTGCCCTCGCTAAGGCGCAGATCTCCGGCCTCGATCATACGGTTCTCGCACAGGGTATGGGCTCGCTCGAGGACGTTTTCCAGTTCCCGTACATTGCCGGGGAAGCGGTAATTCTTCAGCGCTTCCAGCGCCTGCGGATGCAGGCTCGCGGCAGGCTGGCCGGTGTCCTTGGCCAAACGCTTGAGCATGTGCATCGCCAGCGCCTGGATGTCATCGCGCCGCTCGCGCAGGGACGGCACGCGCAGCTCGATCACGTTCAAGCGGTAATACAGATCCTGACGAAAGCGCTCGGCGGCGACCTCGGCATCGAGGTCCTTGTGCGTGGCGCAAAGAATCCGCACGTCGACCACGGTTTCCTGCTGACCGCCGACACTGCGCACGGCTTTTTCCTGGATGGCTCGCAGCAGCTTGACCTGCATCGACAAGGGCAAGTCCGCCACTTCATCAAGAAACAATGTGCCGCCATGGGCCGCCTGAAACAGCCCCGGTTTGTCTTCGACCGCGCCAGTGAAACTGCCTTTGCGATGACCGAAAAACTCGCTTTCCATCAACTCCGACGGAATCGCCCCGCAGTTGACCGGCACGAACGGCTGGCTGGCGCGCGGCCCTTGTTCATGGATCAGCCGCGCGACCAGTTCCTTGCCGCTGCCTGATTCACCGCTGATGTACACCGGCGCCTGACTGCGCGCGAGTTTGTCGATCTGCTTGCGCAGATTACGCATCGGCGGTGAATCGCCGAGCAAGTGCCGATCGATCGGTGTGCAATGGCCGCCGGCGGCGGGCATGCGCAAGGCACTGCTGACCAGTTCGCGCAGGCGAGTGAGGTCGACCGGTTTGGTCAGAAAGTCGAAAGCCCCGGCCTTGAGCGCATTGATTGCGGTTTCCAGGCTGCCATACGCGGTGATCATCGCCACCGGCAGTTGTGGATAACGTTGCTGGATGTGCTGCACCAACTCCAGCCCCGTGCCGTCGGGAAGGCGCATGTCGGTCAGGCACAGATCGAACGCTTCGCGCAGCAAAAGTGCTTGTGCCTCGGCGAGATTGCGCGCGCTGTGGGTGTCGAGTTTCATACGCCCCAAGGTGATTTCCAGCAGTTCGCGGATATCCGGTTCGTCGTCAACGATGAGGATTTTTTGCCGTGGGCTTGTATTCAACTTTGTTTCCGTCCGTGAGCAAAAGTGATGCGAAAGCAGCCGCCGCCTTGGCGTGATTGAAAGTCTAGGCGCGCTTGGTTGCTTTCGCACAGCTCACGGGACAGATAAAGACCCAGGCCGGTGCCCTGGCTGCTGGTTGTGAAGAACGGTTCGAACAGATGCGCCTGTTCCTCGGCCGGTACGCCGGGGCCGTTATCCTGTACCTCAAGTACCGCCAACTGGCTGTCGGGGTCAGTGAACAGCGCCAGCCAGACCTCAGCCTGTTCGTGCAGCAGGGCGCTGTGACGCCAGCCGTTGCGCAGCAGGTTGTCGAGGATCTGCCGCAGCTGGTTCGGGTCCATCAGCGTGGTGAAGTCCCCGGAATTGATCCGCAGATGGATCTGCTGGCGCTCGCCGGCCTGCTCGCGGCTTTCGGCAACGAAGTTCTCCAGCCACGGTTTGAGGTCCAGCCGTTGCGGGGCACTCTGCTGACGACGGGACAGTTGCAGGACGTTTTCGATGACTCGATTCATGCGCTGGGAGTGGTCTTGAATAATCTGCGTCAGACGCCGATCGGCACTATCGAGTTCCTCGGACTCGGCCAACAGTTGCGCGGCATGGCTGATCGCCCCCAACGGATTGCGGATTTCGTGGGAGATGCCGGCGGTCAATCGGCCGAGCGCGGCGAGCTTCAATTGCTGCGCCTGCTGGGTGATTTGCGCCAGATCTTCAAGAAACACCAGGGTGCGCGGATTTGGGCTCTGCTCTAGCGCGATGAAGTTCGGTTGAAGTTCTATGCCATTGCCAGGGACTTTCAGGCTTTGCGGACGCAGGGTCGGGTTGTTCATCCACAGTTGCAGGCGCTCGACCAGCGCCGGCGAATACTCATCGATCAAGTGGCCCTGCAGGTGCGAGCGGGCGAGCAGGATTTGCGCGCTGTGATTGGCCAGCAGCACGCGACGCTCATGATCGAGAACGAGAATGCCGGTGCGCATGCGTTGCAGGATCAAGGCATTCAGAGCTTCAAGGCTAACCACTTCGCTGGCGCGCTGCTCGGCCAGGGTTTCGCTGACCTCGAGGCGACGGATAAGCCCCTGCACCAATAGCGAGGCGGCAAAGCACAGCGCGCCGAGCGTACCGGCCTGCAGGTATTCATTGGCGCTCAGGGGATGGCTAAAACCGAGCAGGAAACTCGAACCGACAATGCCCAGCGCGGCGATGGCCGCAATCAACAGGCCGATGCGCCGGCGCAGCAGGGTGTTGCTGATCGCCACGGAGACAATCAACAAGTTGCCCAGCGCACTGCCAACGCCGCCTGCTGCGAAGAACAAACCGCACAGAAGCAGCACGTCGACCAGTGCCAGGCTGAACAATTGCCCGGGCCGGCGGGTGTTTTCGAGAAACACCACCAGCAGAATATTCAGAACCAGATACAGCCAACTGCCGCCGCGCAGCAAGTCGTCGTTGGCCGACGTCAGCAGGCGGTTGTCCATGTTGCTTGAAATCAGCAGCACCAAGGTGATGCCGACGCTCAGACGGTACAGATGATACAAACGCAGCAGACGCTGCGCCTGTTTGCTGTCGGTGGTGGCGGCCTCAGCGACCACTGGCGCCCGGGCCTTGCTCGAGATGAGCCTGGCTGCAATACCACTGTTGCTGATTGCCCAGCGCGCGATCACGGGGCAGGTGCACGCCGCAATGGGCACAGCGCACCATGGGCGCCGCGTCTTGCTCGCGAGAATTGCGCTGGGACTGATTGGAGGCGGCGGGGGCCTTGAATTTACGCCAGAGCCAGATGGCGGCGAAGATCACGGCGATCCAGAACAATAAACGAAGCATGATGAGCGGCTTTTCGACTGATGATCCGGCAGTTTAGCCAAGGAGCCGAGCAGCGCACAGCCTATTAAATCGCCGCAATAAAAAAGGGAGATCCGCAGATCTCCCTTTTTGTTACCGCCAGTGTGTTCAGTCGAACACACCGAAGGTCATGTAGCTGAACCACGAACGGTCGGTGTCGGTGGATTCCGGCTCCGGCTCTTCGATCACGTCGCCGTTTTCGTCTTTCGGCTTGAGCTCGTTCGGGATCGCGTCTTTGGCATCCTGGAACTGCTTCTGTACGTCCTGGTTGGCGCGGGTTTCGCCCGGTGGCAGCGGTGGACGCGATTCGATCAGGCCCAAAGTCGCCTTGCTCAGGAACGAGCGGTTGTCGGCTTCGGCAACGCGCGGCACGAACTGGCCGTCCTGCAGGCTCGGGTGATCCGGGTAGTTGAGCTTCAAGGTTTCCAGACTGGTGGCCGCCAGATCGTCCAGGTGCAGACGCTGGTAGGCTTCGGTCATCACCGCCAGGCCGTCGCCGACCGATGGGGTTTCCTGGAAGTTTTCCACCACGTAACGGCCACGGTTGGCGGCGGCGACGTAGGCCTGACGGGTCAGGTAGTAGTCGGCCACGTGGATTTCGTAGGCCGCCAGCAGGTTGCGCAGGTAGATCATGCGCTGCTTGGCGTCCGGCGCGTAGCGGCTGTTCGGAAAGCGGCTGGTGAGCTGGGCGAACTCGTTGTACGAGTCACGGGCCGCGCCCGGGTCACGCTTGGTCATGTCCAGCGGCAGGAAGCGCGCCAGCAGG
Organism: Pseudomonas sp. Z003-0.4C(8344-21); assembly: GCF_900104975.1. Lineage (NCBI taxonomy): Bacteria > Pseudomonadati > Pseudomonadota > Gammaproteobacteria > Pseudomonadales > Pseudomonadaceae > Pseudomonas > Pseudomonas sp. Z003-0.4C(8344-21). The sequence goes on from NZ_LT629756.1 coordinate 1,223,590, forward strand.
CCGACGTCCTGGTCGAACGAGGTCAGACCCTTGAGGTAGTACGCGTAATCCACGTTCGGGTGCTGCGGATGCAAACGAATGAAACGCTCGGCGGCGGACTTTGCAGCTTCCGGCTCGGCGTTCTTGTAGTTGGCGTAGATCAACTCCAGCTGAGCCTGATCGGCGTAGCGACCGAACGGATAACGCGACTCCAGGGCCTTCAGCTTGGCTGTGGCGCTGGTGTAGCTGTTGTTGTCCAGATCAGTCTGAGCCTGCTGGTACAGCTCGGCTTCGCTGAGGTTTTCGTCTACGACTTCCTTCGATGAGCAAGCAGCGGTCAATGCGAGGATGGCGATCAGCAGCAGGTGTTTCACTTGCATGGCGGCTTGCGTCCCTATGACGGCCGCTGTCTTGGGCGGGGCCGTCCTGTTATGATGAGCGCCCCGTTGAAAAGCCTCGGGGCAAAAGACGCCGTATTTAACCACAAGCGCGCAGCCGAAACCAAAGGCTGTGCCGACGCCCAGTCCGAGCATGTCCGATAAAATAGAACTTCGCGCAGAGGTGCCGTCCGAATTGGGCGGCCAACGCCTCGATCAAGTCGCCGCCCAACTCTTCGCTGAGCACTCGCGCTCGCGCCTTTCCGCCTGGATCAAAGAAGGTCGCCTGACTGTGGACGGGGCGGTGATCCGCCCGCGCGACATCGTGCATGGCGGTGCCGTCCTCGAACTGACGGCCGAGCAGGAAGCCCAGGGCGAGTGGATCGCCCAGGACATCGAGCTCGACATCGTCTACGAAGACGACGACATTCTGGTGATCAACAAGCCTGCGGGCCTGGTGGTGCACCCGGCTGCCGGTCACGCCGATGGCACGCTGCTCAACGCCTTGTTGCACCATGTGCCGGACATCATCAATGTCCCACGGGCCGGCATCGTCCATCGTCTGGACAAGGACACCACCGGTCTGATGGTGGTGGCCAAGACCATTCAGGCGCAGACCAAACTGGTCGCGCAGTTGCAGAGCCGCAGTGTCAGTCGCATCTATGAGTGCATCGTGATCGGTGTGGTCACGGCGGGCGGCAAGATCAACGCGCCGATCGGCCGTCACGGCCAGCAGCGTCAACGCATGGCGGTGATGGAAGGCGGCAAGCCTGCGGTCAGCCATTATCGCGTGCTGGAGCGTTTCCGTTCGCACACCCACGTGCGAGTGAAGCTGGAAACCGGTCGTACGCACCAGATCCGCGTGCACATGGCGCACATCAACTTCCCGTTGGTCGGCGACCCGGCGTACGGCGGGCGTTTCCGCATTCCGCCTGCAGCGAACCCGACCATGGTCGAATCGCTCAAGCACTTCCCCCGTCAGGCCCTGCACGCGCGTTTCCTCGAACTCGATCACCCGACGAGCGGTGAGCGGATGAGCTGGGAATCACCGCTGCCGGAAGATTTCGTCTGGCTGCTGACCCTGCTCAAGCAGGATCGCGAGGCCTTCGTCGGATGAACTGGCTGACGCCGGACTGGCCTGCGCCGGCCAGCGTCAAAGCCTGCGTCACCACCCGCGAGGGTGGTGTCAGCGAGGCGCCGTTCGACAGCCTCAATCTGGGCGATCATGTTGATGACCGTCCTGAGGCCGTTGCCGAGAATCGTCGGCGTCTGACTGAGCACTTCTCCATACAGCCTGCCTGGTTGCAGCAGGTGCACGGGATTACCGTGGCACAAGCTGATCCGGAGGTAGTCGCGACCGCCGATGCCAGTTGGACGACAACCCCCGGAATTGCCTGCACGGCGATGACTGCGGATTGCCTGCCAGCATTGTTCTGCGATCGTGCCGGCACTCGCGTTGCTGCGGCTCACGCCGGTTGGCGCGGTCTGGCGGCGGGTGTGCTTGAGGCAACTCTCGACAGCCTCGATGTTTCGGCTGAAGACGTTTTGGTCTGGCTCGGCCCGGCCATCGGCCCGCAAGCCTTTGAAGTCGGAGCGGAAGTGCGCGAAGTCTTCGTCAAGCAGTTGCCGGAAGCGGCGACAGCCTTCGTGCCGAGCCACAACCCTGGCAAGTTCATGGCTGACATCTATGAATTGGCGCGCCTGCGTCTGGCAGCCCGTGGTGTAACAGCGGTTTACGGCGGCGGTTTCTGCACCGTGACCGACCCGCGCTTCTTCTCTTACCGCCGCGCGTCGCGCACCGGTCGCTTCGCCTCCCTCGTTTGGCTTGAGGCGCCCAGCCTCACAAATACGATTCCTTTTTGACGGCGTCTGTTCCCGTCATGCGGCGTTGCCGCTCCTCGCCATAGCGGGCTATGACTCGTCGCGGCGCCTTGCCTGACGAAAACAGCCACTCGTCAAAAGAGGATCGTATTTGCGAAGCTGGGCGCCAGCTAGACTTGCCTGACCTGTATCAACTCTCTGACGCTTGAATCTTGCAGAATCGACCGCATCTATAGCGGTATCTGGCAGGTTTCTTTATTCAGGATGGTTTCTTAGGTCCGGCCTGCTCAAAAGGAAGGTGACCCATGCGTATAGACCGTTTAACCAGCAAATTACAGTTGGCCTTGTCCGACGCCCAGTCGTTGGCAGTCGGCCACGATCATCCGGCCATCGAGCCGGCGCACTTGATGCAGGCCATGCTTGAACAGCAGGGCGGTTCGATCAAGCCGCTGCTGATGCAGGTAGGCTTTGACGTCAACAGCTTGCGTAAAGAGCTGACCAAAGAGCTCGATCAATTACCGAAAATCCAGAACCCGACCGGCGATGTGAACATGTCGCAGGATCTGGCGCGCCTGCTCAATCAGGCCGACCGCCTTGCACAGCAGAAGGGTGACCAGTTCATCTCCAGCGAACTGGTGCTGCTCGCCGCCATGGACGAGAACAGCAAGCTCGGCAAGTTGCTGCTCGGTCAGGGCGTGAGCAAGAAAGCTCTGGAAAACGCAATCAACAACCTGCGTGGCGGCGAAGCAGTCAACGACGCCAATCACGAGGAGTCGCGTCAGGCGCTGGATAAATACACCGTCGACCTGACCAAGCGTGCCGAAGACGGCAAGCTCGATCCGGTGATCGGCCGTGACGACGAAATCCGCCGTACCATTCAGGTTCTGCAACGTCGCACCAAGAACAACCCGGTGCTGATCGGTGAGCCAGGCGTGGGTAAAACTGCCATCGCCGAAGGTCTGGCCCAGCGCATCATCAACGGCGAAGTGCCGGACGGCCTCAAGGGCAAGCGTCTGCTGTCGCTGGACATGGGCGCGCTGATTGCCGGTGCCAAGTACCGCGGTGAGTTCGAAGAACGCCTCAAAGGCTTGCTCAATGAGCTGTCGAAACAGGAAGGGCAGATCATTCTGTTCATCGACGAACTGCACACCATGGTCGGCGCCGGTAAAGGCGAAGGCTCGATGGATGCCGGCAACATGCTCAAGCCTGCGCTGGCCCGTGGCGAGCTGCACTGCGTCGGCGCGACCACGCTCAACGAGTACCGCCAATATATAGAGAAGGACGCGGCGCTCGAGCGGCGTTTCCAGAAAGTGCTGGTGGATGAACCGAGCGAAGAAGACACCATCGCGATTCTGCGCGGCCTCAAAGAGCGTTACGAGGTCCACCATAAAGTCGCGATCACCGATGGCGCGATTATCGCCGCGGCCAAGCTCAGCCATCGCTACATTACTGATCGGCAACTGCCGGACAAGGCCATCGACCTCATCGACGAGGCCGCCAGCCGCATCCGCATGGAAATCGACTCCAAGCCGGAAGTGCTCGATCGTCTGGAGCGGCGCCTGATTCAGCTGAAAGTCGAATCCCAGGCGCTGAAGAAAGAAAGCGACGACGCAGCGAAGAAACGCCTGGAAAAACTCCAGGAAGAAATCGAGCGCCACGAGCGTGAGTATTCCGATCTGGAAGAAATCTGGAACTCGGAAAAAGCCGAAGTGCAGGGTTCTGCACAGATCCAGCAGAAGATCGAGCAATCGCGTCAGGAACTGGAAGCGGCCCGGCGCAAAGGCGATCTGAACCGCATGGCCGAGTTGCAATACGGTGTGATCCCGGATCTGGAGCGCAGCCTGCAAATGGTCGACCAGCACGGCAAGAGCGAAAACCAGTTGCTGCGCAGCAAGGTCACTGAAGAAGAGATCGCCGAAGTCGTGTCGAAATGGACCGGCATCCCGGTGTCGAAAATGCTCGAAGGCGAGCGCGACAAGCTGATGAAGATGGAAAGCCTGTTGCACAAACGCGTGATCGGTCAGGAAGAAGCAGTCGTGGCCGTGGCCAACGCGGTACGCCGTTCGCGCGCCGGGCTGTCTGACCCGAATCGTCCGAGCGGTTCGTTCATGTTCCTCGGCCCGACCGGTGTCGGTAAAACCGAGCTGTGCAAGGCGCTGGCCGAATTCCTCTTCGACACTGAAGAGGCGATGGTGCGTATCGACATGTCCGAGTTCATGGAGAAACATTCCGTGGCTCGTCTGATCGGCGCGCCACCGGGCTACGTTGGCTATGAAGAGGGCGGTTATCTGACCGAAGCAGTGCGGCGCAAGCCTTACTCGGTGATCCTGATGGACGAAGTCGAGAAGGCGCACCCGGATGTATTCAACATCCTGCTGCAAGTGCTCGAGGATGGGCGCCTGACCGACAGCCATGGCCGTACGGTGGATTTCCGCAACACGGTGATCGTGATGACCTCGAACCTTGGCTCGATGCAGATCCAGGAACTGGTCGGTGATCGTGAAGCGCAGCGTGCAGCAGTGATGGACGCGCTGACGTCGCACTTCCGTCCGGAGTTCATCAACCGCGTCGACGAAGTGGTGATCTTCGAGCCGCTGGCGCGTGATCAGATCGCGGGCATTACCGAGATCCAGCTGGGCCGTCTGCGCAGCCGTCTGGCCGAGCGCGAGTTGAAGCTGGAATTGAGCCCGGAGGCGATGGACAAGCTGATTGCCGTCGGTTACGACCCGGTCTATGGCGCACGGCCATTGAAGCGTGCGATTCAGCGCTGGATCGAAAACCCGCTGGCACAGTTGATCCTTTCCGGTCACTTCATGCCAGGCGACACCGCAACCGGCACCGTCGAGAACGAGGAAATCGTTTTCAACTGATGCCATGCGGCAAGGAAAAAACCGAGGCCCCACATTGTGGGGCCTTTTTTTTCGTTAGGCTGTTGAACTCAAAGGAAAAGGCTTGTAAAGTGCGCCCCGCAGTCAGTCACCGGCAGCGTTTCAACTCACTGGGTTGAAAACTGAAATAAGTTGCAAATCATTAACTTGAAAGCAATTTAGGGGGTTGACAGAGGTGCTCTAGGTTGTAGAATAGCGCGCCTCAGACACACGAACGCAGCGATGCGAAAACGGTGTCGAGAAGCTTCAGGTTTCACCGTTGTAAATTGAAATATGTAGTTCCGTGATAGCTCAGTCGGTAGAGCAAATGACTGTTAATCATTGGGTCCCAGGTTCGAGTCCTGGTCACGGAGCCAATTTCAAACCGGGGTATAGCGCAGTCCGGTAGCGCGCCTGCTTTGGGAGCAGGATGTCAGGAGTTCGAATCCCCTTACCCCGACCATTTTTGGGTCGTTAGCTCAGTTGGTAGAGCAGTTGGCTTTTAACCAATTGGTCGTAGGTTCGAATCCCACACGACCCACCATTTTTGAAACCAGTTAGCGCTGGGATCGAATCTTAAGATCAGAGGCCAAAAGCGCTGATCGAAGAAGGCGATCTTTGAAAGGTCGCCTTTTTTTTACCGGGGTATAGCGCAGTCCGGTAGCGCGCCTGCTTTGGGAGCAGGATGTCAGGAGTTCGAATCCCCTTACCCCGACCATATTGAAAATCCTCGTATCGAAAGATACGGGGATTTTTTTTGGCTGCTGAAAAGGCAAATCCCTTCAAGTCGTCATACAACCGGCCGATAGCCCGCTAACACGAGGGGACTGCCATGGCTTCGCCCCTCGCATCTGGCCAATACAAGAATAAGGGCGTTCGTCATGTTGCTTCGTCAGTTGAATATTGCTCCGCGGGCTGCCTTTGGCTTTGCCCTGATCGCGGTATTGGTGGCCTTGCTGGGCGTATTCGCCCTCGGGCAGATGTCGAGCATTCGCGACAGTGAAGTCGCCGTGGAGACTCAGTGGCTGCCCAGCATTCGCGGCGGCGATGAGATCCGCGAGCTGATGCTGCGTATCCGTACCATCTCCTTGCGCATGGCGCTGGACGAAGATCCGAAGAACATCCCGACCTACCGCGGCCAGATGGACACCCGCGACAAAGAGCTCAGCGAGAAAATCACCGCCTACGACAATCTGGTCACCACGCCAGAGGGCCAGCAGCTCTATGACCAGTTCAAGCAGACCTTTGCCGCGTACCGCACCGGGATTGCCCAATCGTTCACCCTGGCCGAACAGGGCAAGCGCGACGAGCTGACCAAACTGCTGCTCGTCGACATGAAAACCGTGGTCGATGGCTCGGGCAAACAACTTAATGACCTGGCGGATCTGTTCGCCAAACAGGTCGCGCTGGAAAGCCAGAAGTCAGCCGCCCATTACGCCACGTCGCGCACCATCGTCAGCGTGTTCATCGCACTGGCGGCGCTTGCGACCGTGGCGCTTGCCATGCTGCTGACACGCAGCATCGTGCTACCGCTGAGCAGTGCAGTCAGCGCCGCTGAAAGCGTGGCGAAGGGCGATCTGACCCGTCCTATCGAGACTCAGGGCAATGACGAAGTCAGCCGTTTGCTCAAGGCACTGGCGACCATGCAGCAGAACCTGCGCGAGACCTTGCAGGGCATCAGCGGCTCGGCCACGCAACTGGCCTCCGCTGCCGACGAACTCAACGCAGTGACGCTCGACAGCTCCCAGGGCCTGCAACAGCAGAACAATGAAATCGAACAGGCGGCCACCGCGGTCAACGAAATGACCACGGCAGTGGAGGAGGTCGCGCGCAACGCCGTTTCGACCAGTGACGCCACTCGCCAATCCAGCGATTCGGCGCAACTGGGGCAGGAGCGGGTCAGCGAGACTGCCAGCGCCATCAGTGCCCTGGCCGCTGATGTGCAGCACACCGGCGAGTTGGTGCAATCGTTGGCCAATCAGTCCCAGGACATCGGCAAGGTGCTCGACGTGATTCGCGCGATTGCCGAGCAGACCAACCTGTTGGCGCTCAACGCGGCGATTGAAGCGGCGCGGGCGGGCGAAAGCGGGCGCGGTTTTGCCGTGGTCGCCGATGAGGTGCGCGCGCTGGCCCATCGCACCCAGCAATCGACCCAGGAAATCGAGCAGATGGTGCAGGGCATGCGCAACGGCTCGAGTCTGGCGCTGGAGTCGATGCAGGCCAGTGCGGCGCGTGCAAATACCACGCTGAGCATGGCGGCGCGCGCCGGTGAAGCGTTGCAGACGATCACCGCGTCAGTGCACGAGATTCACGAGCGTAATCTGGTCATCGCCAGCGCTGCCGAGGAACAGGCGCAGGTGGCGCGGGAAGTGGATCGCAATCTGGTCAACATTCGTGATTTGTCGGTACGCTCCGCGGCAGGTGCCGACCAGACCAGCGCCTCCAGCCACGAATTGTCGAAACTGGCCAACGCCCTGCAAGGCATGGTGCGGCGCTTTCAGTTGTAAGTGCCAGATATGAAAAAGCCGCGCTTTTCTTTAAAAAGCGCGGCTTGATTGCCTGCTGAATCAGGCGCCGTCTTGATCCTTCAGATGCTCGAACAGGCCTTTGGGCATCTTCTTGCCATTGGCTTCGAAGTTGGCCTTCACGTTGTTGTAGGCCTCTTGCTCGTCGATGAAACCGTCATGGTTGGTGTCGATCTTGTCGAAGTCGGACTTCGGCGCGACCTTGATGAACTCCGCACGGGACACCTTGCCGTCACCGTCGCTGTCGGTCTTGGCCATCGAAGCATCGCCGCATTTACCTTCACCGCATTTGCCTTCCGGCGCTTTCACCGAAGTTTCCGCGGAGGCGACCATGTAGCCCTGTGCCAAGGGCTGGGCAGCAAACACTGAACCGGACAACATCAGCCCACCGGCGAGCGCGGCGCCGAACAGGCCAATGGATTTTTTACCGAGGGTCGAAGTACGCGACATTGACATTCTCCTGGCTGCACAGCGCAGCCACACGTTAAGGACGAAGCCCTGAGCAGGTGCGCTCGGGTGTGGCCATTAAGCGGTGGCGGTGTATCGCGACTGTGTCGTGGCGCGCGGGGTTTGTAAGAGAAAGTGAGATATGCCTAGGGGGATACATTACGAGACAGAAATGCAGGGCAAATGTAGGAGTGAGCCTGCTCGCGATAGCGGTGCGTCAGTCAAATCGACTTGGCTGATTCACCGCTATCGCGAGCAGGCTCACTCCTACAATGGTCGGCGTGTAGCCCCGACTCCGAGCCAGGCACAAAAAAGTGTGGGAGCCAGCAGGCTGGCTCCCAAAGCAGAGGTGTACTGGGTCAGGATTTGCCTTCCCAGGCCTTGATCAATGCAGCTTCAGACGCGGCTCGGTACCGCGGCCGATCTTGCTGCCCAGCATCAGCATCGCCGTGCGAAACGGTCCGTACAACGCCATCTGGTGCATGCGGTACAACGATACGTAAAACATCCGCGCCAGCCAGCCTTCGAGCATCACGCTGCCCGTCAGATTGCCCATCAGGTTACCCACCGCCGAAAAACGCGACAGCGAGATCAGCGAGCCGTAGTCGGTGTATTTGTACTCCGGCAGGGTCTTGCCTTCGATGCGCAGCTTCAGCGACTTGGCCAGCAGCGAGGCCTGCTGGTGTGCCGCTTGGGCCCGTGGCGGTACGTTGCGATCGCTTCCCGGTTGCGGGCATGCGGCGCAATCACCGAAAGCGAAGATGTTTTCGTCGCGGGTGGTCTGCAGGGTCGGCAGCACTTGCAGCTGATTAATGCGGTTGGTTTCCAGACCGTCGATGTCCTTGAGGAAACCCGGTGCGCGAATACCCGCCGCCCAGACTTTCAGGCTGGCCTTGATCTGGTTGCCGTCGGCGGTGATCAGGCTGTCGGCAGTCACTTCGCTGACCGAAGCATTGGTCAGCACATTGACCCCGAGTTTTTCCAGGGTCTTGTGCACCGGCCCGCTGATGCGTTCCGGCAGCGCGGGCAACACCCGTGGGCCGGCCTCGATCAAGGTGATGTGCATGTTTTCCGGTTTGATCCGGTCCAGACCATAGGCCGCCAGTTCATGCGCAGCGTTGTGCAGCTCGGCCGCCAGTTCGACGCCGGTGGCGCCGGCACCGACGATGGCCACGCTGATCTGCTCGACCACATCGGTTTGCCCGGCGTGCGCACGCAGATAGTGGTTGAGCAGTTGCTGGTGAAAGCGCTCGGCCTGCTTGCGGGTGTCGAGGAACAGGCAGTGCTGCGCCGCGCCCTGAGTGCCGAAATCGTTGGTGGTGCTGCCGACGCTGATCACCAGCGAGTCGTAGGGCACTTCACGCGCCGGGACCAGTTCGATGCCGTTTTCGTCGTAGGTGGCCGCCAGCTGGATTTTCTTCTGCGCCCGATCAAGCCCGCTCATTCGCCCGAGCTGGAACTCGAAGTGATTCCATTTCGCCTGGGCGACATAGTTGAGTTCGTCTTCGGAAGAGTTCAGCGACCCGGCGGCCACTTCGTGCAGCAGCGGTTTCCAGATGTGGGTGAGGTTGGCGTCGACCAGCATCACGCTGGCGGTGCCGCGCTTGCCCAGGGTCTTACCCAGACGGGTAGCCAACTCCAGACCGCCGGCGCCGCCGCCGACAATGACAATACGATGGGACATAGGGATAACTCGCAAGGTTTTTAAAGGAAATCGGTGCGGTTACCCAAGCGAGCGCGAAGCTGCTCATAGCGTCAGGTAACTGATGAATCGGCTCAACAGGCCAAGACCAATGGTCACTGCCAGCACCAGCACCAGGAGCATCCACGGCCGGAAAGGTCGGCGCTCGACTCGGTGTTGGGACAGTTGCAGGTACTCTTCGACATGCTTTTGGTCTTCGGGTTTCAGGCGGCTGGTCATATTGGCCTCGTCAGGTAGACGTTGCTGAATGGGCACACGCTACAGCGGTTTTTTATCCGGGGTTGAACGCAGCATAGCCGCTGTCCGGCACCGGTTCGACGCTGACCCGGTCGTCGAGGCGAATGATCCCGCTTTGTAACACCCGCGCGGTGATTCCGCCATGTCCGCGCACCGCTTGAAAGGTGCCCGGGCCGAGGTTGTTCTGCAGACGTGCACACGGTTGGCACCAGCCGGTGGTTTCGAATATTGCCTGACCGATGCGAAAACGCCGACCCTTCAGACTAAACAGATTGATACCGCTGATGACCAGATTGCGCCGCAGGTCTTCAGGCCTGACCGGATTGTCGTCAGGGCGGCCCATCAAAGCGTTGATCACCGCCAGATGCTCCCACTGAATCAGTGTCACCTGGCGCGCGTTGCGCACGCCGGGCCGGGCATGATCGCCGGTCAAGCCGGCTTCCAGGCGCGCCTCCACGGCATCGAGCTCAAGCATCGGTCCGCGTGATTCGGGACGCACGCCAATCCAGCGCACTCGTCCGGTTTGCGGCACATCGGCAATCAATTGTTGGAGTGGCGTCACAGGCTGATCCCGACATCAAACACAATGCTGCGCCCCAGGTTGCTGCGCAGAAAATCCGGTGCATCCGGGTGTGCGAACAACACGCGGGCGAACGTCGGGCCGACCAGCGACAGCGAGCGCCAGCCCTGACGCAAATATTCGGTCGGCGGTGGAAAGTGACTGTTCAGGTCCAGCACTTCGCGTTTGAGGCTGGCGAAAGCAATGATGTCCAGTTCGCCCAGATCCATGCCGCGTTCCTTGTAGTTGTGGGCCTTCTTGCGCAGGGTCGGGGCCAGCCGCAGGAGAAATTCGTTGGCCGGAATCCGCTTGGGCTTGGCTTCACGGCGCACCAGTTGGCTGAGGGAAAATGCACTGCGGCGCCGCTGCAGTTCATCGCGCCATTCATCGTTGAGCCGACGACCTTCATCGAGCACAAAAAATACTTCGAAGTTGGCATCCCGAAACAGCACATCCGGCGGCTCACCGGCCGGCGCGAATTCGTCGGCGCGGTAGGGGATGTTGAGACCTTGCAGCAGGCGTTGGCAAACCCAACGCTCACGCTCCCATTTGCGGGCATTGGACAGAAAGGCGTTGGCTTGCTCGGCCGCGATGGTCAGCAGGCGTAAGTAATCTGAGTCATCCATAAGCCCAAGCTTAGCGTTCAAATGCGACAAGCAGATAGCTTTGCATCGGCTGGTGCGCATCCGGTGGCGGTGTAGACTGCGACGAGGCGGTATGTCCATGGAGAAGGTGAGGGAATCATGATCGGTGCCGAACTGCTGTCCTCGGCGAGTCTGACGCTCGGCTGGCTGATTTATCTGCCGGTGCTGCTGTGGGCGATCGTGCGCGCGCCGTGGGTCGAGTTGTTCAGTGACAATCGGCGTCAGCATTTGCTGTTCGCAACGGTGTTCGCCTTGTTTCTGCTGTGGCTGATGCGCCGGGATTTCGATACCGGCGTGTCTTATCACTTCCTCGGCATGACCGCAGTGACCCTGTTGCTGGACTGGCCTCTGGCGATCATTGGCGGGCTGGTGGCGCAGATCGGCCTGGTGCTGCTCGGGCGGCAGGACCTTGCGGCATTGGGGGTCAATGGTGCCTTGTTCATTTTGCTGCCGGTGCTGGTCACCGAGTGCGTGGCCATCCTCGTCGAGCGTGCGCAGCCGCGCAATCCGTTCGTGTACATCTTCTGTTCCGGTTTTTTTGCTGCGGCATTGTCGGCGCTGCTGTGTCTGATCTTCAGCCTGACGCTGCTGTGGTTCGACGGTATCTTCGCCATGCCGGAGTGGCTGGAAGATTTCATTGGTTACGTGTGGCTGATCATTTTCCCCGAGGCCTTCATCAACGGGATGATCGTCAGTGCGCTGGTGGTGTTCAGTCCGGAATGGCTGGAAACCTTCAACCGTACGCGCTACCTCTCGGCGCCGTGGAATGACGACGATCGCAAGCCTTGATCCACATCAAATCCGCCATCGGCGGAAAATTTCATGCTCACGCAAATCCCTTCAGGAGCAGCGGCATGAGTGTGTACGAATGGGCGAGGCAGGAAACCCGGCAGAGTCTGGAGATGGCGCAGGAGGTCGGGTTTGACCCAGGGTTGAGCTTGCGCGCCTTGCTCAGTGCCGTGGTTCAGCAGAGCAAGGCTGTGCGCAACGCCGAAGATCTGGCCGACGAGTTGCGTTTTCTTGCGGAAAACCTCGACGACCAGCAGGACTACGGCTTCATGCGGCCTTGATCGGGCTCAGTGACGCGGATCGAAATCGCCGGAAAACAGTTCGTCTTCGGCATCCGGAGCGACCGGAATCTTGTGTTCTTCCGAGGCCCAGGCGCCAAGGTCGATCAGCTTGCAGCGGTCTGAACAGAACGGGCGAAACTTGTTGGCCGGGATAAATTCCACGGGGGCGCCACAGGTCGGGCATTCAACGGTTGGGGTCTGGCTCATGCTTGGCCTCCGGATAAAGTCAGGTAAAAGTGATGCAGACGCTCGATCTCGCTGTGCAGCCAGGCGAGGTCGCGGTCATTGACCACCACGTCGTCGGCACGGCTCACGCGGTCTTCGCGGCTCAGTTGGGCCTTTAGGATCGCCTGAACCTGCTCGGCGCTGGTCTGGTCACGTTGCAAGGTGCGTTCGATCTGCAGTGATTGCGGGGCATCGATCACCAGGATCCGCTGGGTCATGCTGTATTGCCCGGACTCGATCAACAGCGGCGAAACCAGAATCGCATAAGGCGATTTTGCCAGCGCCAGGTGATGAGCGATTTCCTCGGCGATCAACGGGTGCAGCAGCGCTTCCAGCCAGCGCCGTTGCTCCGGCACTTCGAAGATCAGCTTGCGCAGGGCTGCACGGTTCAGCGTGCCGTCGCTTTGCAACACCTCGGCGCCGAAATGATCGGCAATCTGCGCCAGCGCCGGGCGCCCGGGTTCGACCACCCAGCGCGCCGCGTGGTCGGCATCGACGACATGCACGCCGAGGTCGATGAAGTGCTGCGCCGCCGCGCTTTTGCCGCTGCCGATGCCGCCGGTGAGGCCGAGAATCCAGGGTGTTTCCACAGGGGTATTCATTTCAAACCGACAAACTGCCAATAGAAGTCGGTTATTTGACCACCCCAGAGCAAGGCAATCCAGCCGGCAATGGCCAGATAGGGGCCGAAAGGAATCGGCGTCGAGGTTTTCTGCTCGCGCAGGCGCAGCAGAATCACGCCGATCATGGCGCCGACCAGCGATGCCAGCAGAATCGTCAGCGGTAGAATCTGCCAGCCGCCCCACGCGCCCAGCAGCGCCAATAATTTAAAGTCACCGTGGCCGATGCCGTCCTTGCCGGTCAGCAGCTTGAACAGCCAGAACACCGACCACAGCGCCAGATAACCGGCCACCGCCCCCCACAATGCATCGTGCAACGGCACGAACAGCCCGAAGCTGTTGACGATCAGCCCCAGCCACAACAACGGCAGCACCAGCACATCGGGCAGCAATTGATGTTCGGTGTCGATCAGACTCATCGCCAGCAAGCCCCAGGTGAGGAACATCAGCAGCCCCGCCTGCCAGCCGAAACCGAAATGCCAGGCGATGAAGGCCGACAGTACACCGCAGGTCAATTCGGTCAGCGGGTAACGCTTGCTGATGGGCGCAGCACACGCCGAGCAACGACCACGCAGGCACAGATAACTCAGCACGGGGATGTTTTCCCAAGCGCGAATCCGGTGTGCGCAGTGCGGGCATTGCGAGTGCGGCAGCATCAGGTTGTAAGTGGGTTGTGGCGTCTCGATCGGCAGGCCGAGCACGTCGTGTGCCTGCTGGCGCCAGTCGCGTTCGAGCATTTTCGGCAGGCGCCAGACCAGCACATTGAGAAAGCTGCCAACCACCAGCCCGAGCAGCAGCGCGGCGCCGACAAAGGCCAGCGGATAGAGGCCGAACAATTCGTCGAGGGGCATATCAGACTGCTGAGCCGAGCTGGAAGATCGGCAGGTACATGGCCACCACCAGACCGCCGACGACGACCCCGAGCACGACCATGATGAACGGCTCCATCAGGCTGGTGAGGTTGTCGACCATGTTATCCACTTCCTCTTCGTAAAAGCCGGCGACCTTGTCGAGCATATCGTCCAGCGCCCCGGACTCTTCGCCAATCGCGGTCATCTGCACGGCCATGGTCGGGAAGACTCCGGTGCTGCGCATGGAAAAATTCAGCTGCATGCCGGTGGAGACGTCCTGGCGGATCCGCAGGATGGCACGTTTGAACACGACATTGCCCGCAGCGCCCGCAACCGAGTCGAGGGCTTCCACCAGCGGCACGCCGGCAGCGAAGGTGGTCGACAAAGTGCGGGCAAATCGCGCCACGGCAGACTTGTACATCAGCGTGCCGACCAATGGCAATTTCAGCAGCCAGGCGTCGCGGCGATCGCGCAACGCTTGAGACTTTTTCAGTGCATGGCGGGTGCCGAAAAATGCCGCGATCAGTGCGCCGAGAATCGCCCACCACCATTGCTGCATGAATTCAGACAGGCTGATCACCATCAAGGTAAACCCTGGCAACTCGGCGCCAAACCCGGAAAACACTGACTGAAACTGCGGCACCACTTTGACCAGCAGAATGCCGGTCACCACGGCCGCCACCAGGAGGACGGCGCTCGGGTACGTCATGGCTTTCTTGATCTTGGCCTTGAGCGCTTCACTTTTTTCTTTATAGGTGGCGACGCGTTCGAGCAGGGTATCGAGCGCGCCGGACTGCTCGCCGGCATCGACCAGGTTGCAATACAGCTCGTCGAAGTACTGCGGCTTCTTGCGTAGCGCTGCGGCAAAGCTGTTACCGGCGGCGACCTCTTGTTTGACCTCGTCGATGACTTTGCGCATCGCCGGGTTTTCGAAGCCTTCGCCGATGATGTCGAACGACTGCAACAGCGGCACGCCGGCCTTCATCATCGTTGCCATTTGCCGGGTGAACAGGGCGATGTCCTGGGCCTTGATGCGTTTGCCGAAACTCAGCAACGAGGCCGACTTCTTGCGCACCTTGCCTGGAGTGATCCCCTGTTTGCGCAACTGCGCCTTGATCAATGCAGCATTCTGCCCGCTCAGCTCACCGGTGACTTTGCTGCCTTTGCGGTCCGTACCTTCCCAGGCGTACGTGCTGGTTTTTGCTGCCTTGACCGCCATGTTCAATCCTTGGTGACCCGGTTGATTTCTTCCAGGCTGGTAGTGCCTTGCATGGCCTTGTGCAGACCTGCGGTGCGCAGATCGTCGAAGCCGTCGCGGCGCATCTGCATATCGATTTCCAGCGAGTTGCCTTCGGCCATGATCAGGCGTTGCAGCTCAGGCGTGTTCTTTACCACTTCATAAATCCCCACGCGTCCCTTGTAACCGTTGTTGCAATGATCGCAACCGACCGGCTCGTAGATCGTGAAACTGCCGATGCGTTCCTCGGGGAAGCCTTCCTTGATCAGGGTTTCACGTGGCACTTCAATCGGTTTCTTGCAGTGATTGCACAGCTTGCGCGCCAGACGCTGGGCGATGATCAGGCTGACCGAGGTGGCGATGTTGAAACCGGGAATGCCCATGTTGTGCAGGCGGGTAAGGGTTTCCGCGGCGCTGTTGGTGTGCAGGGTCGAGAGCACGAGGTGGCCGGTCTGCGCGGCTTTGATGGCGATCTCGGCGGTTTCCAGGTCACGGATCTCGCCGACCATGATCACGTCCGGGTCCTGACGCAGAAACGAACGCAGAGCCTGAGCAAAATCCAGCCCCTGGCGCGGATTGACGTTGACCTGATTGATGCCTTCCATGTTGATCTCTACCGGGTCTTCGGCGGTGGAGATGTTGATGTCGACGGTGTTGAGGATATTCAGCCCGGTGTACAACGACACGGTTTTCCCCGAACCGGTGGGGCCGGTGACCAGAATCATGCCTTGCGGCTGTTTCAGCGCGGCCATGTACAACTCTTTCTGTTCCGGCTCATAACCGAGCGCATCGATACCCATCTGCGCGCTGGACGGGTCGAGAATCCGGATCACCACTTTTTCACCCCACAGCGTCGGCAGGGTATTGACCCGAAAGTCGATCGACTTGCTTTTCGACAGGCGCATCTTGATCCGCCCGTCCTGCGGTTTGCGCCGCTCTGAAATATCAAGGCTGGCCATGACCTTCAGGCGCGCGGCAATGCGCCCGGCCAGTTGAATCGGCGGTTTGGCCACTTCGCGCAGCATGCCGTCGGTGCGCACCCGCACCCGATAGTTCTTCTCATAAGGTTCGAAGTGCAGGTCGGAGGAGCCGCTTTTGATCGCGTCGAGCAGCATCTTGTGAACGAAGCGCACCACCGGCGCATCGTCGGCATCGAGCCCGCCGATGGCGTCCTGTTTGCTGTCGCTGACGGACTCGACATCAAGGCCGTCGAGGTCGACGTCGGCCATTTCCTCGAGGCCGGTCGCGTGAGTATCGAAGAACTTGTCGATGGCATCGCTGAGCTTGTCATCCTCGACCAGAATCGCTTCGGTACTCAGGCCTGTACTGAACTGAATATCACTGATTGCCTGCTGGTTGCTCGGGTCGGAAAGGCCCACGAACAGTTTGTTGCCGCGTCGCCACAATGGTAGAGCGCAGTGCTGGCGTATCAGTTTTTCGCTGACCAGGCCCTTGGGCTGGGTTTCCTTATCGAGGCAACTGAGATCGAGCAGGGCCATACCAAAGTGTTCCGAGGCAATCTCGGCGATCTGCCGGCTCTTCACCAGTTTGTTGTGCACCAAGTAGTTCACCAGCGACACGCGATTGCGCTGTGCCTGCTGCCAGGCTTGCTGGGCACCTTGTTCCGTCAGCAGTTCGGCCTGCACCAATTGCTTGGCCAGACCGCTCAGAGCGATGTCATTCATGTGGATTCCGCGTGCTTGGCGTTCATGACTTATAGCCTAGTCAAGTGACAGCGCCAAACACGGCCGATGCAGGTGACAAAAAGTGTCAGATAGTGCGGTTGCAGGTTGTAGGAAACGGCGCAGTGCGCAGTTCGCGCCCGGCAGACAGGGCTCCGAGGCAGTGGCATGGCCTATGCTGGGTTTCTTTCAGATCATGAGATTTCCCCTCATGCATGGAGCGTGTCTATGAAAAAACAACAAGGTTTTACCCTGATCGAGCTGCTGATCGTGGTGGCGATCATCGGGATTTTGGCGACCATCGCCTTGCCGCAATATTCGAAGTATCAGGCGCGGTCGAAGGTGACGGCGGGGTTGGCGGAAATCAGCGCACTGAAAATACCGTTTGAAGATACGATCAACCAAGGGACGAACCCGACACTGGCAATTGTGAAGGGCGATGCGGTGACCACCACTTCCAACTGTGCTTTGTCTGCTTCGGGGACCGCTGCAGATGGTGCGGGTACCATCGTTTGCACGATTGCCAACGCTCCGGCACCGGTGTTGGGGAAAACAATTACGCTGACTCGTACGGCTACGACTGGCTGGGCATGCACAACCAACGTTTCACCTGATTACTCACCTAAAGGCTGCACTGCCAGCGGTACATAGGTTGCTGCCGCAGGACCCGATGCCCCGCCTCTGCGGGGCATTTTTCATGGCGCTGCGCTTGAAAAAAGCTTCAATAATTTCAGCAGCTTATGAACTTTCCAAAAAACCGCAACTTGCATGCGAAATACGCCCAAGTCATGCAAATTGCATGAAAATGAAAATTGGTCATTTCGTTAAGGCATTGTTTTATAAGGGTTTTATCGAATCAAAAAAGTTGGCACAGCGTTCGCAACTACCTTGGTAACCCTGCTGAAGACATATCCCAGCAGACTTTCCAGAAAAACAGGAGTTACTCGTATGAAGAAGTTCGCTATCACTGCCGCTGCTACCGCTCTGACCCTGACCATGGCTGGCGGCGCTTTCGCCCAGACCACTCAGGCTACCCAGTCGCCAATGGTTCTGGCTGCCGGTGAAGTTACCGAGATGAAGCAGGACACTTCCGATACCTGGATCACCACCAAGGTCAAAGCTGATCTGGTCACCGAAAAAGGCATTCCAGGCACCGATATCAAAGTAGAAACCAACAAAGGTGTGGTATCCCTGTCGTCGACCGCTCCGGTGAGTGAATCGCAAAAAGACGTAGCCGTGTCGATCGCCAAAAAAATCAAAGGCGTTAAAGCGGTTTCCGCTGACGGCCTGAAAGCCGAGTAAGGCAAGGCTTCTCGCCTGGACCGGGAGAAGACGCGACAGACGGGCCGAGCCATACGTCTGCCGCACCTTTAGAGTTCATGCGAACGGTCACACGGAGGTGACCATTACAGGCCCCGGCACTTGTGTCGGGGCCTGTTCTATTTCAGGGGCGACCCAATCAAAGGTAGGAGTGAGCTTGCTCGCGATAGCGTTTTGTCAGTTGTTCAAGCGTTGACCGACAATCCGCTATCGCGAGCAGGTTCACTCCTACGGGGGGATGGTGTTGGATCAGGGGCCGCGTTTGCTGTTGATCTGCCGCAAGCGGTTGCCCTCGAAGCGCAGGTATTGATACATGCCGTTGCTGGGGCCGTAGGTCCATTCCTCGACCTGAAACTCCTCGCGGCGGTTGGCGCTGCGCTTGTAGCCGAGCACGTCACGGCTGACCGGCTCGCCGCACTTCTGCAGGACTTCGCTGGTGCGGTCGCCAAGACTGATCAACTGGCTGCCGCAACGCAGCGTATCGGACGCCGCGGCATGGCTGGCGGCGAATACCAGCGCGGCGGCGGCCAGCCATTTGCAATTCATCACTCTGCATCCAGGTGCATTTGCGTCACCACCCGGCCATCGCTTTCGGCCTCGCCGAGACTGGCATCGATGAAATACACGCGGTCATCCTCAAGCTTGCCCTTGTCGACCAGGTAATCCTTGATGGTGCTGGCGCGGTCCTGTCCCAGCTGACGCAGCAACACATCGCTGCCGCTCCAGAACTTGACCACGCCTTCGCGCATTTTCGCGGTGCGTTCTTCCTTGCCCAGATCCTTCCATTCGGCCGGTGGCTGGGTTTTCAAACGGGTGCGGTAAATGCCCTCCAGCAGCGGGCCTTTTTCGCCGTCGGGTACTTGCAGGAGCGAGGCCTGCGCGGGGACTTTATCGCCTCGGCGCTGGAGCATCTTGTAGTAGTTGTATTGATATTCACGTTCCAGACGCTGCTCGGCGAGTAGCGGACCATCGCTGCTTTTCGCGGCGGTGCCTTCGATCTCCAGGCGCAAGGCCGGACGTTCCTTGAGCGCCTGGGACAGTTTCACCAGCGCGGCTTCAGCATCCTTGCTCAGATCGCTGGAGCCCGGCGCGAAGGACACAGTGCCGAGGTCCTCGGAGCCGCCACCACTGACCAGTCCGCCAATCATCTTGAACGGCGCCGCGGCGGCTTTGACGATCAGGTTGCGCAGGGTCTGCCAGACAATCGGCATCACGCTGAACTGCGGGTTGTTCAAGTCACCGGTCACCGGCAGTTCGATGGAGATCTTGCCGTCGACGTCCTTGAGCAGGGCAATCGCAAGTTTCAACGGCAAGCTCACGGCATCCGGGCTGTCGACCTTCTCACCGAGCTGCAATTGTTCGACCACCACTTTGTTCTCGGCTTTGAGTTGTCCCTTGGTAATCAGGTAATGCAGATCAAGATTGAGCCGGCCCTTGCGGATTCGATAGCCGGCGAACTTGCCGGAGTAGGGCGTCAGCGTGGTCAGCTCGACGCGTTTGAAACTGGTGGCGATGTCGAGGCTGGCCATCGGGTCGAACGGGTTGACTGCGCCTTTGATGGTGACCGGTGCATAACGGTCGACCTTGCCTTTGATATCGACGCTGGCCGGTTTCGCCTGACGGCTGTCGATGGTGCCGATCTGACCGTTGAGTTGCTGCACGGCGGTGGCAAAGTTCGGCGTCAGGCTGAAGTCGGCGAAGTTGGCCGAGCCATCGTTGATCGCGATGCCGCCGATGTGAATACCCAAGGGTTTTTCATTGCTTGCCGGTTTCGCGCCGGTGCTTTTTGCGCCGTTGTCGGCCGGTTGCGGAATCAGCAGATCGTCGATGTTGGTACTGCGGTCATCGTTGATCATGAACCGCGCGTAAGGCTGGAACAGGTTGACCTTGTCGATCGACAAGCTATCACCGTGCTGGTAATTCAGGCCTTCGACCACCACTTGCTGCCACTTGAGGAAGTCGCGGGTTTTCAGGGTGTCCAGGGTGTGCAGCTGATCGATCTGCGCGCGCCCGGTCACGTTGAGAGCCAGCGGTTCGGTACTCTTGAGGTTGACCTTCAGATCGCTGCCGAGCATGCCGCTGCGCAGTTCCAGGCGAATGAACGGATTGATGTACGACTGGGCGACACGCAGGTCGATGTCCTGGGTCTTGACGTTGAGCTGCGCGTTGACCGGGGCGAGGTTGAGCGTGCCGTCGGCGAAAATCTTGCCTTGCTTACCTACGCCGCTGTCGAGCTTGAGCTTGAAGGGCGAACCATTGAGACTGTCGAAATCCTGCAGATCGACGTTCAGCGGCGTCAGGTCCAGCGTCACCGGCGGTTGCGCCGAGCGATCGGCGAGGTGCACGGTGTAGTTGCGCAACTGCACATCTTTAAGCAGCACTTGCCATGGCTTGCTTGGCGCCGTTGGTTCAGGCTTCGGTGAATCGGCTGCGGCCGGAGTACTGGCCGGTTCGGCAGCGGCTTTCGCCGCCGGTTTCGACGGTTGGCTGGCAAACAGTTTCTGCCAGTCCAGTTGCTTGTCGGCTTCGAGGGCGGCCCAGGTTTCCAGCTTCTGGCTGCGGATCTTGCCGACCACGACCTGCTGTTTGGCGAGGTCGACGCTGGTTTCGCTGACATCGAGACGTTCAAGCTTGGCCAGCGGGCGGCCGTCCGGAGCCTTGATGGCGAACGGCGCGATGCTCACCGCGACGTTGCTGAGCAGCAGTTCGGTTTGTTTCGACAGGTTGAGTTTGTAGTCGGTGCTGAGGCTGACCACGCCGTTTTCGAGAACCAGCGGCACCGCATCGCGCACATAGGGCCAGAAGGCTTTCATCTGGCCGTCGGTGACTTTCAGGGTGCCTTCGGACGTGAACGGAATCAGGCTGAAATTACCGCTCCAGTCGATTCGCCCGCCGGCAGGGCCGATGGCGACCAGGGTCATGTCGGCACTGTCTTCGGGCAGGGTGCTGAGGTTTTTCAGCTCGAAACTGAGGTCGTCGTAAAGAAACTCGATCGGCTCGCTCGGGCGCACATCCTGAAAGTGCACCACGCCGCTGGCCAGTTTGATGTTGTCGATACGCAGCGGGAACGGCTTGGCGTCGGGGTCGGCGGGCGTCGGTTCGCTGGCCGGCACATTGAACAGGCCGAGCAGGTTGAGCTTGCCGTCCTTGGTGAAGAGGATTTCGGTCTTCGGCTTGTCCAGTTCGATGCTCGCCAGATGCAGGGCCTTGCTCCACAGGCTGTCGATCTGCAGGTCGGCGTACAGACGTTCGAAGCCGACCTGCTCCTTGCCCGGCTCGCCGATGACCAGCCCCCACAGTGTGACTTCAAGGCTGAACGGGTTGAGCTCGATACGCTGGATATGCGCAGGTACGGTCGCGTAATTGGCGAGTTGCTGATTGGCTATCCGCAGCGCAATGCCCGGCAAAATCAGAAACCCCAGCAGGCTGTAGAGCGCCAGAGCGGTTAGCAAGGCGCCAATCGCGCGAATCAATCCTTTGGGCATGTGCGGCTTCATCTGTCTGAATCGGAGTGCCTTGGAGTATGGCACGCGAATCTGGTTCCGAAGCGCTTGATGTGGGGCAGGATTGTTCAGATTCTTCTGTAGGAAAAAATCCCTACTGTAGGAGTGAGCCTGCTCGCGATAGCGGTGTGTCAGTCAGTAATACTGGTATTGACAGACCGCTATCGCGAGCAGGCTCACTCCTACAGGGAGGGGGGCGTGTCTAGAGGAAGGCGTCAGAGCTGCAGAATCAGCGTCTTCAACGGCGGTTGCTGATCCATCGAGGGGAAATCGGCGCCAGGGGTCATCACGCTCCATTCGCGCACCGGCCTCCCGGACTTCTCGGCGCAGCGCAAGACCTGTTCGCGCCAATCGTCCATGCTGACCTTCGCCAGATTGTTGCAGCAGATCAGCACGCCATTGTCGGCGGTGGTCAGCAGTGCAGGCTTGAGCAGGCTTTGATAGTCGCGCAGCAGGTCGACGGTGCCGAATGCGCTTTTCGCCCAGGCCGGTGGGTCGAGCAGCACCAGATCGTATTGACGTTGTTCAAGGCGCTGATAGCTCGGCAGTTTTTGGCCGCGCCGCTGGCTGATCGGCAGGCCGGCGAGTTGGCGAATCGCCGGGAAATAATCGGACTGGATGAATTGCATTTCAGGCAACTGCGGGTTGAGCAGGCCGTTTTCGCGACCGACCGCCAGATTGCCTTCAGCGAAATCCAGGTTGCACACCTCATTCGCGCCGCCAGCTGCAGCGCTCAGCCCCACGCCGCAGGTGTAGGCGAACAGATTAAGCACGGATTTGCCTTTGGCGTGTTCCTTGACCCAGCCGCGGGTGTTGCGCAGATCGAGAAACAGCAGCGGATCCTGCCCGGCGTGGCGCCCGCGTACGCGGTAGTTGAGACCCCATTCGTGACCGACCAGATCCGTCAGCGCTGCCTCGTCAGCTTTATAGACGTGGTCTTCACGATCGATGCGCGAGTTGCCCCGTGAACGGTCGTTGTAGACCAGCAGGGATTCAAAGCCCAGCGTCTGATTGACCATGGCGTGCAGTTGCAGCAGGTCGTCGCGCTCCAGCGTCTGGTGGAAACTCTGCACCAGCAGTTGCGGGCCGTAGCGATCGATGGTCAGGCCGCCGGCGCCTTCCTGGCTGCCGTGGAACAAGCGATAGCAATCGGTGCCCTGGCTGTGCAGCTCAGCGAGCAGGTCCTGGCGTTGATCGAGGGCGGCGCGCAGCGCCTGATTCAAGGAAGACATGCGGGCGCCTTGCTGAAAAAACGCGAAGTCTATCAGTTGGGAGCTTCAAGCGGCGAGCTGCAAGCTGCAAGTCAATGCGGACCGCTTCAGCTTGCAGCTTGCAGCTCTCAACCGTTGAGCCGTTTATCGACCAACGTCTGCACCACACTCGGGTCAGCCAGTGTAGAGGTGTCGCCCAGGCTGTCGAGCTCATTGCAGGCGATCTTGCGCAGGATCCGCCGCATGATTTTGCCCGAACGGGTTTTCGGCAGGGCTGGCGCCCACTGGATCAGGTCCGGTTTGGCGAAGCTGCCGATTTCCTTGCTGACGTGCGCCAGCAGATCCTTTTTCAATTCTTCGTTCGCTTCGGTGCTGTCCATGGGCGTGACGAAGGCGTAGATGCCCTGGCCTTTGACGTCGTGCGGGTAACCGACCACGGCTGCTTCGGCGATGCTGTCGTGCAGCACCAGTGCGCTTTCGATTTCAGCGGTGCCGATGCGATGCCCGGAAACGTTGATCACGTCGTCAATGCGCCCAGTGATCCAGTAATCGCCATCCTCATCGCGTCGCGCGCCGTCGCCGCTGCAGTAATAGCCGGGGTAGGGCTTGAAATAGGTGTCGACCATGCGTTGCGGATCGCCATAAACGCTGCGGATCTGCGCTGGCCAACTGGACTTGATCGCCAGCACGCCGCTGCCGGCGCCGTGGATTTCCTTGCCATGTTCATCGAGCAATACCGGCTGCACGCCGAACATTGGCTGCGTGGCGCAACCCGGTTTGATGCGTTGGGCGCTGACCAGTGGGCTGAGCATGATGCCGCCGGTTTCGGTCTGCCACCAAGTGTCGACGATCGGGCAACGCTGTTCGCCGACCACGTTGAAATACCATTCCCACGCTTCCGGGTTGATCGGCTCGCCGACGCTGCCGAGTAATCTGAGGCTCTGCCGCGAAGTTTCCTTCAACGGTCCGGCACCTTCGCGCATCAATGCGCGTAGTGCGGTCGGCGCCGTATAGAAAATGTTGACCTGGTGTTTATCGATGACCTGCCAGAATCGCGAACTGCTCGGGTAACTCGGCACGCCTTCGAACATCAGTGTGGTCGCGCCGTTGGCCAGGGGGCCGTAGACAATGTAACTGTGGCCGGTGACCCAGCCGACATCGGCGGTGCACCAGAACACTTCGCCGTCACGGTAGTCGAGCACGTATTTGAAGGTCATCGCCGCTTGCAGCAGATAGCCGCCGGTGGTGTGCAGTACGCCTTTGGGTTTGCCGGTGCTGCCGGAGGTGTAGAGGATAAACAGCGGGTCTTCGGCGTCCATCGGTTCCGCTGGGCAGTTGTCGCTGACTTCGCGCACGGCCTGGTGATACCAGACGTCACGGCCCTCGGCCCAATCGACCTTGCCCTGGGTGCGCTCGACCACCACCACGGTGCTGACGTCGGGGCAATTTTGCAGGGCTTTGTCGACATTGTGTTTCAACGGCACGAACTTGCCGCCGCGCACGCCTTCGTCGGCGGTGATCACCGTGCGGCAATCAGCATCGAGAATACGGTCACGCAAAGAGTCGGGGGAGAAACCGCCAAACACCACCGAATGGATGGCACCGATCCGTGCGCAAGCGAGCATGGCGTAAGCCGCTTCCGGGATCATTGGCATGTAGATGCACACCCGGTCGCCTTTTTTCACCCCACGGCTTTTCAGCACATTGGCCAGTCGGCAAACGTGATGGTGAAGTTTTTTGTAGGTGATCTGCGCTGATTCGGCAGGGTCGTCGCCTTCCCAGAGCAGCGCGGTCTGTTCACCGCGTTCTGCCAGGTGACGGTCGATGCAGTTGTAACTGACGTTCAGTTTGCCCCCGGCAAACCAGGCGGCTTCACCGGTTTGCAGATCGTAGTGCTGCACGGTCTGCCACGGCGTGCTCCAGTCGAGGAAGCGCGTGGCCTGTTCGGCCCAGAAGGTGTCGGGGTGTTCAATGGATTCGCGGTACAGACGCCGATAATCGTCCTGACTCAACTGAGCAGCCCGGCGCACGGCATCGGCTTTGGGGAACGTACTGATCTCGAACATGACGGTTCCTTATTCTTGTGGTGCGACAAGGATAAAGATGCGCCGAGAGACGCAAGGGTTCAAGCCGGATCAGGAATCTGATGGCTGGACCTGATTTCGAAGGCACCGCAAAACAACTGTAGGAGTGAGCCTGCTCGCGATAGCGATGAATCATTCAACATCAATGCTGACTGATACACCGCTATCGCGAGCAGGCTCACTCCTACAAGGGATCTCTGTGCCCACAGGATCTGGGTTGAGCCAAACCTTGTGGGCCGATAGGTCAAATCAACCGCGGTGACGGCCGCGGAAATAGTTGATCAGGCCTTGAGTCGAGGCATCGTCAGCCACGCTTTCGTCACTGCCGACCAGACGGTTGTAAACGCCTTTGCCCAGTTCCTTGCCCAGCTCCACGCCCCACTGGTCGAAGGCGTTGATGCCCCAGACCACGCTTTGCACGAACACCTTGTGTTCATACATCGCCACCAGCGCGCCGAGGCGACGCGGGCTGATGCGTTCGACCACCAGCGTGTTGCTCGGACGGTTGCCCGGAATCACCTTGTGCGGTGCCAGTTTGCGCACATCTTCTTCGCTCATGCCTTTGTCGCGCAGCTCGGCTTCGGCTTCCGGCTGGGTCTTGCCGAGCATCAGCGCCTGGCTCTGCGACAGGCAGTTGGCGTACAGCCACTGATGGTGATCAGCAACCGGGTTGAAGCTGACGATCGGCACAATGAAGTCGGCCGGGATCAACTGGGTGCCCTGGTGCAGCAACTGATGGTAGGCGTGCTGACCGTTGCAGCCGACGCCACCCCAGATCACCGGACCGGTATCGGTCGACACCGAGGTGCCGTCCTGGCGCACGCTCTTGCCGTTGGATTCCATGTCCAGCTGTTGCAAGTGCTTGGTGATGTTGCGCAGGTAATGGTCGTACGGCAGGATCGCGTGACTTTGCGCGCCCCAGAAGTTGCCATACCACACGCCAAGCAGGGCCAGCAGCACCGGCATGTTCTGTTCGAACGGCGCGGTCTGGAAATGCTGGTCCATGGTGTAGGCACCGGACAGCAGTTCCTTGAAGTTGGACATGCCGATGGCCAGGGCGATGGGCAGACCGATCGCCGACCACAGCGAGTAACGGCCGCCGACCCAGTCCCACATCGGGAAGATGTTTTCTTCGCGGATGCCAAATGCCACCGCAGCAGCGTTGTTGCTCGAAACGGCGATGAAGTGACGATACAGCTCGGCTTCCGAGCCGCCCTGCGCCAGGTACCAGGCGCGTGCGGCCTGAGCGTTCTTCAGGGTTTCGAGGGTGTTGAAGGATTTCGACGACACGATGAACAGCGTGGTCTCGGCGCGCAGTTTTTGCGTCAGCTCGTGGAACTCACTGCCATCGATGTTCGCCAGATAGTGGCAGCGCACGCCTTTCTGCGCGTACGACAGCAGCGCTTCAGAAACCAGCTCCGGGCCGAGGAACGAGCCACCGATGCCGATGTTGACCACGTCGGTGATCGGCTTCTCGGTGTAACCGCGCCACAGACCGTCATGGATGCGGCCGACCAGATCGGTGATCTGGTTGAGCACTTTATGGACGTCCGGCATCACGTTGACGCCATTGACCGACAGCTTGTCGCCAACCGGACGGCGCAGAGCGGTATGCAGCGCCGGGCGGCCTTCGGAGGCGTTGACGATTTCGCCGTCGAACAGCGCTTTGATCGCGCCCTGGAGGTCGACTTCATTGGCCAGACCCACCAGCAGATTGCGGGTCTCGGCGTTGATCAAATTCTTTGAATAATCGAGAAACAGTCCGCAGCTGCTGAGGGTGAACTGATTGAAGCGCTGCGGATCGGCGTTGAAGGCCTCGCGCATGCTGAAATCCTGCATGGCTTGGCGGTGATCTTTCAACGCTTGCCAGGCAGGCAGAGCGGTAACGTCATGAGGAGTGCGGTAGTACGCCATCGCTGCGGTTTTCCTTTTTACTTGAACGGCCTTTTGAACACTGAACAGACCCGGCACGCCGCTGTTGGGACGCGGGATCGACTGCATCGACACGATTTGCGGACACAGGGCGAATACAGTAAACCTCGCGCTGCGATCTGTCTTGACTTTGTCTGACCAGATCCCTGTACTTTTTTAACATCCGAACAGGGATTTGGCCGACAAACGGAGGGGGAGCGGGCGCTGCGGTGGTTCAGGCGAGCTGAACGGGGATGGCGTTGCTGGTGTGGCTCAGCTCGTTGCCGGGCGCCATGTAGAGCATGCGCGGCTTGAAATTGACCAGTTCGGCTTCGCTGTAATGGGCGTAAGCGCAGATGATTACGCGATGACCGACGCTGGCCTTGTGCGCCGCGGCGCCGTTGACTGAAATCATCCGCGAGCCTTCTTCGCCACGAATCGCGTAGGTGGTGAAACGCTCGCCGTTGTCGACGTTGTAAATCTGGATCTGCTCATATTCACGAATGCCGGACAGGTCCAGCCATTCGCCATCGATGGCGCACGAACCTTCGTAATCGAGCACCGCATGGGTGACTTCGGCGCGGTGCAGTTTGGCCTTGAGCATGATCGCGTGCATTGGGGTTTCCCGGGTTGGAATCGAACGGCGGGCAGTGTGCCCGAAGGCTTTGGGGGCGGCAATATGGCTGGAATGCAATCTTCATGACGCTGAAAAACACTGTAGGCCTTCGCCTGCTCGCGATAGCGGTGTGTCAGTCAGCATGAGTGTTGAATGACACACCGCTATCGCGAGCAGGCGAAGGCCTACAGAGGGATTGCGGTGGTTTTAAGCGGGCGTATCGAGGTTCAGATGCAAATTATCGATCAACCGCGTGGTGCCCAGAAACGCCGCCACCAGAATCACCAGATCGCGATCCTCAGCCGTTGCCGGACGCAGGGTCAAACCGTGGCGGATCTCCAGATAATCCGGGCGCAGGCCGGCTGCTTCAAGCGCTTGCAACTGCGCGCTGATCAGCGCCGGGAAATCCCGGTTACCTTGCTTGATCGATTCGGCAATGCTGCTCAGCGAGCGATACACCGCCGGAGCCACCGCACGTTGTTCATCACTGAGGAAGCCGTTGCGCGAAGACAGCGCCAGACCATCGGCGGCGCGTACGGTCGGCTCGCCGATGATCTGGATCGGCATGTTCAGGTCATGTACCAGTGCGCGGATCACCGCCAGTTGCTGATAATCCTTCTGGCCGAAAATCGCCAGGTCCGGCTGGACCATGTTGAACAGTTTGCTGACGACGGTTGCCACGCCTTCGAAGTGCCCGGGACGGCTGGCACCACACAGGCCTTCGGACAATTGCGGGACGCTGACGCGGGTCTGCCCGGCCATGCCGTCGGGGTACATTTCCTCGACGGTCGGGGCGAACAGCAGCGAGCAGCCAGCCTCGAGCAGTTTTTCCTGATCGGCCGCCAGCGTGCGCGGGTATTTGTCGAGGTCTTCGCCGGCGCCGAATTGCAGGGGGTTGACGAAAATGCTCGCGACGACGAAATCCACCCGTTGCGTGGCTTTGGTCACCAGCGCGACGTGGCCGCTATGCAGGTTGCCCATGGTCGGCACGAAGCCGATGCGCTTGCCCTCGCTGCGCGCGCGGGCGACGGCGGCGCGCAGTTCGCGTACGGTTTTGACGGTGTTCATGCGGAGAATCCATGTTCGATGCCGGGGAACGTGGTGGCTTTGACTTCGCTGACGTAAGCCTTCAGCGCGGACTGGATGCTGTCCTGGCCGTGCATGAAGTTCTTGACGAATTTCGGCACGCGACCGGTAATCGACAGGCCGAGCATGTCGTGCAGCACCAGAACCTGACCATCCGTGGCGTTACCGGCACCGATACCAATGACCGGAATCTTCACCGCCTGGCTGATCTCCGCGGCCAGTTCGCTGGGCACGCATTCAAGCAGCAGCATCGCTGCACCGGCCTGCTCCAGCGAGATCGCATCGGCGCGCATCTGCCGCGCCTGGTTCTCATTGCGACCCTGCACTTTATAGCCACCGAGAATGTTCACCGCTTGCGGGGTCAGCCCCATGTGCGCGCAGACCGGCACACCACGTTCGGCGAGCAGGCGGATCGACTCGGCCAGCCACAGCGCGCCTTCGACCTTGACCATGTGCGCACCGGCCTGCATCAGCGTGGCGCTGTTGCTCAGGGTCTGTTCGAGGGTGGCATTGGCCATGAAAGGCAGATCGGCCAGGATCAGCGCGTCGCTGTTGCCGCGTTTGACGCAGGCGGTGTGATAGGCCATTTCTGCGGTGGTCACCGGCAAAGTACTGTCGTGACCTTGCAGGACCATGCCGAGGGAGTCGCCCACCAGCAGCACTTCGACACCGGCCTGGTTGCAGGCGTGGGCGAAGGTCGCGTCATAGCAGGTCAGCATGGTGATCTTTTCACCTTTCTGCTTGAGGCTCTGGAGCGTGGTCAGGGTAATGGCTGGCATGTAAAAAATCCTCGTTCAGGCGCTCTGGAAACTACAGCGAGTAACGCGCGTGATTCGTCATCTACTCAGGCGCACGCTCTTTTGTCGTGCTTATAAGGCCTGGATTGCGCCCGTATGTGCCGGGTTGGCGGCAGCGGGACGCCTATAGTCGTGAGGAGCCAAGCGGAAGTCAATTGCGTGTGTTACCGCATTGTTACGCGCGCGGTGTTACCGGCGTTACTGATGCGATTCAGCGGCGCGGCGGGGCTGATTCGAGGATTTTTTGTCGGACAAGAATCGTGAATATGATGCGATCAACTGTAGGAGTGAGCCTGCTCGCGATAGCGGTGGGTCAATCAACATTTGCGTGACTGACCCACCGCCATCGCGAGCAGGCTCACTCCTGCAATCTGGATTTGCGTCAGGCTTGGGAAATGCGTTCCAGACCGACGAACGGGCAGGCAGCCAGCAGGTCTGTCAGCGTGCGGCCATCGACCAGATGCAGATCCTGCGGTGCCAGTTCAGCCAGCGGATACAGCACGAACGCACGTTCCTGCATCTGATAATGCGGGACTTTCAATCGTGGCTCGTCGATCAGGCGATCGCCAAACAACAGGATATCCAGATCCAGCGTGCGCGGGCCCCAGCGTTCCAGGCGTTCGCGGCCCTGGTCGTTCTCGATTGCCTGCAAGGCATCGAGCAGCGTCAGCGGCGCGAGAGTCGTGTCGAGCGCGGTGACCGCGTTGGTGTAACGCGGTTGGCCCGGCAGCAGCGAGTCGCTTTGATAGAAGGCGGAAACGCCGACAAGACGGGTGTGCGGCAATTGCCCCAGCGCCGTGACGGCGCTGCGCAACTGTTCGGCCGGGTCAGCCAGATTGCTGCCCATGCCGATGTAAACGCGTTCCATGCCTTTACTCGCCTGTAGCGCTCGGTGCGCCGGCGCGTTTGCGCTTGGCGCCGCTGCTGCGACGACGCTTGCGTGGTGCCCCGCTGGCGTCGTCACTCTTGCCGCCGAGGTCACGGATCATGTCGCGACGTTCGCTGTCGTTGGCGTCCTGATAGTCGGTCCACCATTCGCCGAGGCCGTCGGTTTCCTCGCCAGCGCTTTCACGCAGCAGCAGGAAGTCGTATCCGGCGCGGAAACGCGGGTTGTCCAGCAGCAGGTCGGCACGTTTGCCGCTGCGCCGTGGCAGGCGTTCCTGCATGTCCCAG
Organism: Pseudomonas sp. Z003-0.4C(8344-21); assembly: GCF_900104975.1. NCBI lineage: Bacteria > Pseudomonadati > Pseudomonadota > Gammaproteobacteria > Pseudomonadales > Pseudomonadaceae > Pseudomonas > Pseudomonas sp. Z003-0.4C(8344-21). The sequence goes on from NZ_LT629756.1 coordinate 1,254,134, forward strand.
ATTTCGCGGATCGGCATGGTGAAGCGTTTCGGAATCGCGATGCGCTGGCACTGCTCGGCGATCAGCTCGTGGGCGGCTTCCTGCATCGCCGGGATCGGCGGCATGCCACGTTCCTGCAAGCGCAACACGCGCGCCGGCAGCGCCGGCCAGAGCAGGGCGGCAAACAGGAACGCCGGGGTCACCGGTTTGTTCTGCTTGATGCGCAGGTCGGTGTTGGTCAGGGCTTCGCTGATCAGCGTGTGCGTATATTCCGGGTTGTATTCCAGCGCGTCGGCACTGGCCGGGAACAGCGGGCCGAACAGTTGCAGATCGACGAGCATTTCGAAGGTGATCGCGCCGTGACCCGAGAGGAACAGCTTGAGCACTTCTTCGAACAGCCGCGCCGAAGGAATCTCGCGCAGCATCGGCGCCAGTTCGCGGATCGGCTGCACCGTGTGCTTTTCGATGCCGAAATTGAGCTTGGCGGCAAAACGCACCGCGCGCAGCATGCGCACCGGGTCTTCCTGGTAACGCTGCTTCGGGTCGCCGATCAGACGGATCAGGTGATTGCGGATATCGTGTACGCCATTGGCGTAGTCGAGGATGCGCTCGCTGACCGGATCGTAATACAGGGCGTTGATGGTGAAGTCGCGGCGTTGCGCGTCTTCTTCCAGGGTGCCGTAAACGTTGTCACGCAGAATCCGCCCACTCTCGTTGCGCGAAGACTGGTTGCTGTCTTCGTCGTCTTCGTTGACCGGGTGGTTGGCGCGGAAGGTCGCGACTTCAATGATTTCGCGACCGAAATGGATGTGCACCAGCTTGAAACGCCGGCCGATGATCCGCGCATTGCGGAATTCGGCACGCACTTGCTCGGGCGTGGCGCTGGTGGCGACGTCGAAATCCTTGGGCGTGATGCCCAGCAGCATGTCGCGCACGCAACCGCCGACCAGATAAGCCTGGTAACCGGCACCTTGCAGGCGTTCGACGATATTCACCGCATAGCGGCTGAATTGCGTTTTCTGCAGCGAATGTTGACCGCTGTTGAGCACTTCAGGGGTGCTGCGGATGTGTTGCGTACGACGCACGGGAGTTCGGAATGACTGGAACAGCTTCTTCAGCATGGGATGCACTGTTTGAAGGAATGTTCGGCCATACCAAAGAATGACCGCATGATGGGCGCAGATTCTAGCATTTAGTCGAGGGATGGTGTAGGACACCGCAGATATGAGCTGTAAGCCGCAAGCTGCAAGGGTCGAGCGAGGCAAAGCAGGGGGGATTTGCGCGGGGAAGAAACTACAAGGGGAGCCGAAGCTCCCCAAGAAGTAGTTGCGTGCTCTTTTTATTATTGATTCGGGCTTCTTGTTTTTGTTGAGTGCCCTCGCCACGAAGTGTTTCCTTCGTGACCCTCCCAATCGGGAGCCAAGAGCAAACGGATTGCTTTGGTCGCTGAATTGCAGTGATCTGTCGATCCAACCAGTACAGGCTCTGTCTTAGGACAGTTTTTGTTGTTCTCGGCCTGGTCGTGGGGCAAGCCCCAAATACAACGCCTCTCCAAAAGAATCAGTTAGCTGCGCCTCTCGCCGTCTTGTTTTTATTGTGCGTGAGTCGATTCGTCTTATTTTTATTGTCTTGTACATTGCTTGTTATTGTTCTTGTACCAAACATATAGCAGGGTGCGTGCCAACTTTTGCGAACCCCAGTAAAACAAGGGGTTAGGGCGATTTAACCGTTTTGCAGGGGCGAAAAAAAGCCGGGGTTTCGTTACCGATAACCCCGGCTTCTGTTACGTGAATCGACTGCGGTAACAGTTTTTTCACAATGTCATGCGTTACCCGCGCACGCGACAGGTAACGTTCAGCTCTCGCTCGCTACCCCGGTCTTGCGCCGTGGAATGCCCAGACGCTGACGGCGTTCCCACAGGCATTTGCGACTCACGCCCAGTTTGCGCGCCAGTTCGGTCTCGGTCATGTGGTCCTGATGCTCGAGGACGAAGTGCTGGAAGTAGTCTTCCAGTGACAGATCCTCGGTCGGCTCATGGCTGCTGTTGCTGGCGCTACCGCCGGTTTGCGGCGGCAGGCCGATGAACTCGTCGTCTTCCAGATCGCTCAGCTCGATATCGATGCCCAGCAGGTCGGCCGAAATCTCCGGGCTTTCACTGAGGATCACCGCGCGCTCGACCGCGTTCTCCAGCTCGCGCACGTTACCCGGCCAGGAATAATGCCGGATGGCCTGTTCGGCATCGGCGGCAAACTTCAGGTCGGTACGGTTGATGCGCGCGCTCTGGCGGGCAAGGAAAGCATTGGCAATTTCGTTGACGTCGGCACCGCGCTCGCGCAGGGCCGGCAGTTTCAGGGCGATCACGTGCAGACGGTAATAAAGGTCTTCGCGGAACTGGCCGATTTTCGCCAGGCCCTTGAGGTCGCGGTGGGTCGCGGCGATCAGGCGCACGTCGACTTTCTGCGACTGCACCGAGCCGACCCGGCGGATCTCGCCTTCCTGCAACACACGCAGCAGGCGAGCCTGGGCTTCCAGCGGCAGTTCGCCGATCTCGTCGAGGAACAGCGTGCCGCCGTCCGCCGCTTCGACCAGACCGGCACGCCCGGCGCTGGCGCCGGTAAACGCGCCTTTCTCGTGGCCGAACAGTTCGGACTCGATCAGGCTTTCCGGAATGGCCGCGCAGTTCACCGAGATCATCGGCGCCTTGGCGCGCTTCGACAGGTTGTGCAGGGCGCGGGCGACCAGTTCCTTGCCGGTACCGGACTCGCCCTGGATCAGCACATTGGAATCGGTCGGCGCGACTTTGCGAATCTTGCTGTACAGATCCTGCATCGGCGGGCACGAACCGATGATGCCGATTTCACCGTTGCTGTTATCCACAGAGGCTTTGCCGTTGCCAGTGGCAGGCTTGCTCGAGGCGGTTTCAGCGGCAGCCGGTGCCGACTGACGATCACGCAGGATGCGGGCCACGGCTTGCAGCATTTCATCGTGGTCGAAAGGCTTGGCGATGTAATCGACCGCGCCCATCTTCATCGAGTCGACCGCCGAGCGCAGGCTGGCGTAACTGGTCATGATCAGCACCGGCGTACCCTGGCCGAGCTTGATCAGCTCGGTACCCGGCGCGCCCGGCAGGCGCAGATCGCTGACGATCAGATCGAACGTAGGAATGGTGAAGCGTTCTTGTGCTTCCTGCACTGAACCGGCTTCGCTGACCTGGTACTGGTTGCGTTCCAGCAGGCGGCGCAAGGCGGAGCGGATAATTGTTTCGTCTTCGACGATCAAAATGTGCGGCATTGATTCGATACTCTCGACGGTCTCAGTTCACAGCGGACGTCGCTTCGACATGACGCGGCAATGTCACCCGGATACGGGTGCCGCGCTGGCTGTTTACATCAGCCGGGCTGTCGATGGTGATTTGTCCATAATGCTCTTCAACGATGGAATAGACCAGTGCAAGGCCCAGACCGGTGCCTTCGCCAGGATCCTTGGTGGTGAAAAAAGGTTCGAACAATCGGTCCATGATGTTCTTCGGAATACCGCTGCCTTCGTCTTCCACGATCAGGTCGACCGTGTGTTCGCCAGCTTCGCTCTTTACCCGTACCGCACTGTGCGGCGGCGAGGCGTCGCGGGCGTTGGAGAGCAGGTTGATCAAGACCTGGGCGAGCCGCTGCGGATCGCCTTCGACCCAGTGCTCGGGATCGCACAGGTTATAGAACTGCACTTCGAAATTGCGTCGGTTCAGCGCCAGCAGACCAATCGCATCCTGCGCCACTTCGGCCAGGCAAACCGGCTCGTCGCTGTGCTGATGGCTGCCGGCATGGGCGAAACTCATCAGCGACTGAACGATGCGCGAGACGCGTTTGGTCTGTTCGAGAATCTGCCCGCTGATTTCCGTCAGTTCGCCGTCGTCTTCGCGTTCCTCGCGCAGATTCTGCGCCAGGCAGGCGATGCCGGTGATCGGGTTGCCGATTTCGTGGGCTACGCCCGCCGCCAGCCGACCGATGCTGGCCAGACGTTCGGAATGCACCAGTTTGTCTTCGAGCATTTGTGTTTCGGTCAGATCTTCGACCAGCAGTACCAAGCCACTGTTGCCTGGCGCCAGCGGTTCATCGATCGCCGCTTTGTGCAGGTTCAACCAGCGGGTCTGGCCATCGAGGGTCAGGTGCTGTTTGTGCAAATGCTCATCGGGCAGATTGATGAAGCCCTGCAGCAGATCTTTCCACGGCTCGCCAATGGTACTCAAGCGCGAGCCGACGACACGCTGCGCGGCAATCCCCGTGAGTTCTTCCATGGCCTTGTTCCACATCAGGATCTCCTGATCCTTGGCCAGCGAGCAGACGCCCATCGGCAGTTCCTGCAAGGTCTGGCGGTGATAGCGGCGCAGCGCATCGAGTTCAGCGGCGAGCCCGGTGAGGCGCGAGTGGTAGTCCTCGAGGCGGCTTTCGATGAAATGGATGTCTTCGGTGACGTAGTTTTCGCCGCCGGCCTTGTACGGCAGGAAGGTTTCGACCATGTCCTGGGCGACGCTCGGTCCCATCAGTCCGGACAGGTTGGCCTCGATGCGGTCGCGCAAACGGCGCAAGGCGTACGGGCGGCGCTCGTCGAATGGCAGATACAGGTCACGCAACGCTTGCTCGACTTCTTTCTGCGCGGCCTTGGCACCCAGCGGTTTCGCCAGTTGCGTGGCGAATTCCTGTGGTGAGGCGGCGTGCAGTTCGCGGCGTTGTGGTCGACGCACGTTATCCACTGCGCAGGCTTCAGCGGCGCTGGCTTCTTCAGGGCTGGCGTTGGTGAACAGTGAAATCAGGGTGAACATCAACACATTGGCGGCCAGCGAGGCGATGGCTGCCATGTGCCAACTGGTGTCGTCGAGCACGTAGATCATGTTCAGCAGCGGAATATAGAAACCCTGCAGATTGCCGACCAGCGGCAACAGCATGGTCACCACCCACACCAGAATCCCCGCCAGCAGACCGGCGATAAACCCGCGACGATTGGCGGTCGGCCAGTACAGCACCGACAGTACTCCCGGCAAGAATTGCAGGGTCGCGACAAACGCGACGATGCCGAGGTTGGCCAGATCCTGCTCGGCGCCGAGCATCAGGTAGAAGCCGAAACCGGCCATGATGATCGCGACGATCAGCGCCCGGCGGGTCCACTTCAGCCAGCGGTAGATATTGCCTTCGGCCGGTGGCTGATAGAGCGGCAGCACCAAATGGTTCAGCGCCATGCCCGACAGCGCCAGCGTGGTGACGATGATCAGCCCGCTGGCCGCCGACAGCCCGCCGACATAGGCGAGCAACGCCAGCGGTTTGCTGTTGGCGGCGATACCGATGCCGAGGGTGAAATATTCCGGATTGGTCGTGGCGCCGAGTTTCAGTCCGGCCCAGAGAATCAGCGGCACTGCCAGGCTCATCAGCAGTAGAAACAGCGGCAAGCCCCAGCTGGCGCTCACCAGCGAGCGCGGGTTGAGGTTTTCGGTAAAAGTCATGTGGTACATGTGCGGCATCACGATCGCCGAAGCGAAGAACACCAGCAGCAGGGTGCGCCACGGCCCTTCCTGCAACGGCGTGTGCAGCGCGGCGAGGGCGGTCTGGTTTTGCAACAGCCACAGTTCAAGCTGTTGCGGCCCGTCGAACACACCATACAGCGCGTACAGGCCAACGCCGCCGAGGGCGACCAGTTTGATCACCGATTCAAAGGCAATCGCAAATACCAGCCCCTCGTGTTTCTCGCGAGTTGCGATGTGGCGCGAGCCGAAGAAGATTGTGAACAGGATGATCAGCGCGCAGAACGCCAGGGCGACGCGGCTCTGGATCGGCTCGCCGGTGAGGATGCCGATCGAATCGGCCACGGCCTGAATCTGCAAGGCCAGCAGCGGCAGCACGCCGATCAGCATGAAAATCGTAGTCAGCGCGCCGGCCCAGGTGCTGCGAAAACGAAACGCGAACAGATCCGCCAGCGACGACAATTGATAGGTGCGGGTGATTTTCAGAATGGGATAAAGCAGCACCGGCGCCAGCAGAAACGCACCGGACACGCCCAGGTAACTCGAGAGAAAGCCGTAGCCGTATTGATAGGCGAGGCCCACCGTGCCATAGAACGCCCAGGCACTGGCATAAACCCCCAGCGACAAGGTGTAGGTCAGCGGGTGGCGAATGATCGCGCGCGGGATCATGCCCCGTTCGCTGACCCAGGCAACGCCAAACAGTGCCGCCAGGTACGCGGCGCTGACCAGGATCATCTGGGTCAGGCTAAAGCTCATCGGCATCTTTTTGGCTCTGCAGGATGAAGGTCACGACAATCAGGATCAGCCAGAGCAGATAGGGGCGATACCAGGCGCCCGTAGCGTCGATCCACCAATCCATGATGGCGGGGGAAAACAGGTAGATCCCCACGACTAAAAGCAGGACCAAGCGATAGATGTACATCCCGGCCTCTCTTTTTTATGCGCGTGCCCGAAAACGTGCGGCGATGGTAACGGATGGGGGCGTGACTGCAAGGGGCGTCATTGCAGTTGCGCCTCGGGCAGGGTCAGTGTGCGCGGGATCTGCGTGGCATCCCAGTGCGCGCGGCCCCAGGCGAGCAGTTCGCGCGGCGAAGCGTGGGCGAGTTCGGCGCCGGGGTTTTGCCCCAGTGCGCGCAGGGCTCGCAGCAGTAACGGTGTGGCCTGATCGGCCGCAAGCGGCGGCGAGCGGTAGGACTTGCCGAGTTTGTTGCCGTCCGGCTGGGTGATCAGCGGCAAATGCAGGTAGCGCGGCTGACGCAAGCCGAGCAGTTCTTGCAGATACAACTGGCGCGGCGTCGAGTCGAGCAGGTCGGCGCCGCGCACGATGTCGGTGATGCCTTGCCAGGCGTCATCCAGCACCACCGCCAGTTGATAGGCGTAGAGCCCGTCGCGACGACGAATCACGAAATCGCCGACATCCCGGCCCAGGTGCTGGCGATATTCGCCCTGCACGCGGTCGATGAAGTGATATTCCAGCTCCGGCACGCGCAGGCGGATCGCCGCGTCCTGTTGCTCATGACCGGCATTGCGACAAAAGCCCGGATATATGCCGTTGTAAGGCTCGAGCTGTTTGCGCGAACAGGTGCAGGCATACGCCAGGCCATGATTGAACAGGCTGTCTAGCACTTCAGCGTAGGCGTCGTGGCGATCACTCTGGCGCACCATGTCGCCGTCCCATTCGAAACCGTAACTCTCCAGCGCCTTGAGAATCGCCGCTTGCACTCCGGGCTCTTCGCGGGGCGGATCGAGATCTTCCATGCGCACCAGCCAGCGCCCGCCAACCGAACGCGCGTCCAGGTAAGAGGCGAGGGCGGCGACCAGCGAACCAAAGTGCAAGTGGCCACTGGGGGTCGGGGCGAAGCGGCCGATATAGGCGGGGGATTTGGCAGTCATGAAAGCGAAGCTACTTTTCAGGGAATATGCAGGTCAACCTGTAGGCCTTCGCCTGCTCGCGATAGCGGTGTGACATTCAACAAAAATATTGACTGATCCATCGCTATCGCGAGCAGGCTCACGCCTACAAAAAACAAAGGCAGAAGCAAAAGGTAGAAACAAAAACGGAGCGTTCGCACGCTCCGTTTTTCGTTCAGGTCGCAATCACTTGCCGACCTGTTTTTCCTTGATTTCCGCCAGGGTCTTGCAGTCGATGCACAGATCCGCCGTCGGGCGGGCTTCGAGGCGCTTGACGCCGATCTCGATGCCGCAGGATTCGCACCAGCCGTATTCTTCGTCCTGAATCAGCTCAAGCGTCTTGTCGATCTTCTTGATCAGCTTGCGCTCGCGGTCGCGGGCGCGCAGTTCAAGAGCGAATTCTTCTTCCTGGCTGGCACGGTCGGCCGGGTCAGGGAAGTTGGCCGCTTCGTCTTTCATGTGATCAACCGTACGGTCGACTTCCTGCATCAGGTCCTGTTTCCACTTGTTCAGGATCTTGGTGAAGTGCGCGCGCATCGGGGCGCCCATGTACTCTTCGCCCGGCTGCGGAACGTAAGGTTCGAAGCCGCTGATCGTCGATTGCTGCTGTTGCTTTGCTTGGGTGGGCATGAAATGGACCGCCTCTACTCTTGTAATCCATTGCGCAGGATTGCTCCATCACCGACACCTGCCGGCCCTGCGGCTGCAAGCGGGCGAACTTACCAGATCAAATCAGCCTGCGCTACTCCCGGATGTCGAGCCCCCGGCGGGTGGCGCTTGCAGATGTTTGGCAAGCCGTGTCTGTGGGAATGGAGACCTGTTCAATCACTGATTTTAGTCAATCCTGGAGCGTACGTTCAGATCGTTACAGTCCAGCGTTCTTGAGGCTGTGACCTTCACGGGTTCTCGCTCGTTCCGGCAGACAGGTAGAATCGTCTCTTTTTTCCCGTCGAAGGCATTTCAATGGCCCCCTACAGTGCGCGCAGTCGTGCGATCGAACCGTTTCATGTGATGGCGCTGCTCGCGCGGGCCAATGAATTGCAGGCCGCCGGGCACGACGTGATCCATCTCGAGATCGGCGAGCCGGACTTCACTACCGCCGAGCCGATCATCCGTGCGGGGCAAGCGGCGCTGACGGCGGGCAAGACCCGCTACACCGCGGCGCGCGGGATTCCCGAGCTGCGCGAGGCGATTGCCGGGTTCTATCAGTCGCGGTACGGGCTGAACATCGACCCGCGACGGATTCTGATCACCCCGGGCGGCTCCGGTGCGCTGCTGCTGGTCAGTGCATTGCTGGTCGATCCGGGCAAGCACTGGCTGCTGGCTGACCCCGGCTACCCGTGTAACCGGCATTTTCTGCGACTGGTCGAAGGCGCGGCGCAGCTGGTCCCGGTTGGGCCGGACGTGCGCTATCAACTGACCCCCGATCTGGTCGCGCGGCATTGGGACCGCGACAGCGTCGGCGCCTTGGTCGCGTCGCCGGCCAACCCGACCGGGACGATTCTGACGCGCGATGAACTGGCCGGGTTATCCACCGCCATCAAGGCGCGTCACGGTCATTTGGTGGTGGACGAGATCTATCACGGCCTGACGTACGGCACCGATGCCGCCAGCGTTCTGCAAGTGGATGACGGTGCGTTCGTGCTCAACAGCTTCTCCAAGTATTTCGGCATGACCGGTTGGCGCCTCGGCTGGCTGGTCGCGCCGGACGCAGCGGTCAGCGAGCTGGAGAAACTTGCGCAAAACCTCTACATCAGCGCGCCGAGCATGGCGCAGCATGCGGCTCTGGCCTGTTTTGAGCCGGCGACGATCGCGATTTTCGAGGAGCGCCGCGCCGAATTCGGCCGTCGCCGCGATTACCTTTTGCCAGCGTTGCGTGAGCTGGGCTTCAACATTGCCGTCGAGCCTGAAGGGGCGTTTTATCTGTATGCCGATATCAGCCAGTTCGGCGGCGATGCCTTCGCGTTCTGCCAGCATTTCCTCGAAACCGAGCACGTTGCCTTCACGCCGGGGCTGGATTTTGGCCGTCACCAAGCCAGCCACCACGTGCGTTTCGCCTACACGCAAAACCTTGAACGCTTACAGGAAGCGGTGGAGCGTATCGCCCGTGGCTTGAAGAGCTGGCAAGGCTGATGCGCTTTTATCCACAGCTTGAAGAGGCGCGCCTGATCCGCCGGTACAAACGTTTTCTCGCCGACATCGAAACCGTTAGCGGCGAGTTGCTGACCATCCACTGCCCGAACACCGGCTCAATGCTCAACTGTCAGGTCGAGGGCGGGCAGGTCTGGTTCAGCCGCTCGAACGACCCGAAGCGCAAGTTGCCTGGCACCTGGGAGATCGGCGAAACGCCGCAGGGGCGCTTGTTCTGTGTGAATACCGCACGGGCCAACGGGCTGGTCGAAGAAGCCTTGCAGGCCGGGATCATCACCGAGTTGAACGGCTTTACCGCGTTGAAGCGCGAAGTCGCCTACGGGCAGGAAAAAAGCCGCATCGACTTTCGCCTCGAATACCCGAGCGGCCCGGCTTATATCGAAGTGAAGAGCGTCACCCTGGGTTTCGACGGGACGGCGGTGGCGGCGTTTCCCGATGCCGTGACCCAGCGTGGCGCCAAACACCTGCGCGAGCTGGCGCATCTGGCGCGCGACGGCATTCGTGCGGTGCAGCTGTATTGCGTAAACCTGACCGGCATCGAAGCCGTGCGCCCGGCCGAGGAAATCGATTCGGCCTATGCCGAGGCGTTGCGCGAAGCGGTCGCCTGCGGCGTGGAGGTGCTGGCTTATGGCGTGCGCCTGGATCATGAGGAAATGGTCATCGACCGCCGACTTGATGTGCGGCTTAACGGTTAAACATCGATCCAGACGCCTTGCGCGTCTTCCAGGCATTCAATCGCCGTCAGCGCTTGCCCGGCACATGGACCGGCGACGCATTCACCGTCCTCGATCAGAAACAGTGCGCCGTGGGTGGCGCACTGGATCAGGCTGTTGCTCGGGTCGAGAAACTGGTCAGGTTGCCATTCCAGCCCGACGCCACGGTGCGGGCAGCGATTCAGATAAACGTAAACCTGCCCGCCACGGCGCACGGCGAACAGTTTGTTGCCGTCGATTTCGAAGCCGCGACTGCAGGCCTCGACCAGCTCATCGCCGGCGCAGAGAAACTTCATGGCTATCCTCAAGAGTCTGCTCGTGTCTGGATATGTCTGAGCTTGACGTTTAAATGCAAACAATTATCAAATGGCGACCCTCTCCCACAGGGAGTCTGGCAGCTGTCGAGGATACTTGGCTCGCTCTGCGGATGCCCGGGAAACCTTATCCAAGGAAGCTGTGTATGCGCCTGAGTACCCGCATTGCTGCGTTGTGTGTCGGCTGGCTGTTCAGTCATCACGCTGTCGCGGCTGATCTGCCGCAACGCTGGGTCAGCGCCGGCGGTGCGCTGTCGGAGTGGGTCAGCGCGCTGGGCGGCGAGACGAAACTGGTCGGCGTCGATACCACCAGCCAGCATCCGCAATCGCTCAAGGCGCTGCCAAGCATCGGTTATCAGCGCAGTCTTTCCGCCGAGGGCATTCTCAGTCTGCGCCCGGACATTCTCATCGGCACCGAAGAAATGGGCCCGCCGCCGGTGCTGGCTCAGGTCAAGGCAGCCAAGGTCCGCGTCGAGCTGTTTTCGGCGCAAGCGGATCTGCCGACGCTTGCGCAAAACCTCATTCACCTGGGCCAACTGCTGGGCGCCGAGGCGCAGGCGAAACAACTGCTGCAAACTTATCAACAGCAACTCGATGCGCAACAGACGCGGGTGGCTCAGGCGCAAACCGCACAAAAAGCCCCGGGCGTGCTGTTGTTGCTCGGTCACGCAGGAGGCAAACCGCTGATAGCCGGCAAGGACACCGCCGCCGATTGGCTGCTGCAACAGGCAGGCGGGCGTAATCTGGCGACCCACAGCGGTTACAAACCGTTTTCGGTGGAATCGCTCGCCAGCCTCGATCCCGAAGTGCTGGTGTTCGCCGACCGCGCGCTGAGCGGCGAGGCGGCGAAAACCGCGCTGTTCAAGGAGAACCCGATTCTCAATTCCAGCCGCGCGGCCAAGGCCGGGCGGGTGATGGAGCTGGATCCGACGTTGCTGGTCGGCGGACTCGGGCCGCGCTTGCCGGCTGCGCTGAAAACCCTGACTGACGGTTTTTATCCGGCCAAGGGCGGCCAATGACCCCACTGGTCAAACCGCGCGGCCTGTTCATCGGCCTGACGCTGCTGTGTCTGCTGGCGACCTGGTTGTCGTTGGCGCTGGGGCCGGTCAGCTTGCCGCTGTTCGACACTTTGCGCGCAGCGTTGCGCCTGCTGGGCGTGCCGCTGGCGCCGGACGGCCTGGAACAGGCTGAACTGATCCTCGGGCAGATTCGTCTGCCGCGGACTTTGCTCGGTCTGGCGGTGGGCGGTGTGCTGGCGTTGTCCGGCGTCGCCATGCAGGGCTTGTTTCGCAATCCGCTGGCCGATCCGGGGCTGGTCGGTGTTTCCAGTGGCGCGGCGCTGGGAGCCGCGATTGCGATAGTTGGCGGCGAGATGTTTGGCGAAGTGCCGGAAGCCTTCGCGCCGTATCTGCTGTCGGCGTGCGCATTTCTCGGCGGGCTCGGGGTAACGGCGCTGGTCTATCGACTCGGCCGGCGTAACGGTCAGACCCATGTCGCAACCATGTTGCTGGCGGGCATCGCGCTGACGGCGCTGGCCGGCTCGGCTGTCGGCCTGTTCACCTATCTGGCGGATGACGCGACCCTGCGCACGCTGACCTTCTGGAACCTCGGCAGCCTCAACGGCGCCAGTTACGCGCGGCTGTGGCCACTGCTGATCATCAGCGCCGGTGTCGCGTTATGGCTGCCGCGTCGGGCCAAGGCGTTGAATGCGTTGTTGCTTGGCGAGTCGGAGGCCGGGCATTTGGGGATCGACGTCGAGCGGCTCAAGCGTGAGCTGGTGTTCTGCACCGCGCTGGGTGTCGGCGCGGCGGTGGCGGCGGCGGGCATGATCGGTTTCGTCGGGCTGGTGGTGCCACACCTTGTGCGACTGCTTGCCGGGCCGGATCACCGGGTGCTGTTAACGGCTTCGGTGCTGGCCGGTGGCAGCCTGTTATTGCTCGCCGATCTGGTGGCGCGGCTGGCGCTGGCGCCGGCGGAATTGCCGATCGGTATCGTCACGGCGTTCATCGGCGCGCCGTTCTTTCTGTATCTGCTGCTGCGAGGGCGGGCCTGATGCTGCGTGCGCACAATCTGCAGATTCAGCGCGGGCGCAAAACCGTGCTCGATGAGGTCACGCTACAACTCGAAGCGGGCGAAGTGCTCGGTGTCCTCGGCCCGAACGGTGCGGGCAAAAGCACTTTGCTCGGCGCGTTGTGCGGCGAGTTGGCCGCCAGCGCGGGCGAGGTGTTGCTCGATGGCAAGCGGTTGCATGACTGGGCGCGAAGCCAGCGTGCGCAACGCTTGGCAGTCTTGCCGCAGGTTTCGACGCTGGACTTTGCCTTCCGGGTCGAAGAAGTGGTGGGCATGGGCCGCTTGCCGTATCAAAGCGGCCGCGTGCGTGACGAGGAAATCATCGCTGCAGCATTGGCGGCCGCCGATGCCGGGCATCTGAGCGGGCGCAGTTATCTGGCGTTGTCCGGTGGCGAGCGGCAGCGCGTGCACCTGGCGCGGGTGCTGGCGCAACTGTGGCCGGGGCAGGCCGGGCAAACGCTGTTGCTCGACGAGCCGACGTCGATGCTTGATCCGTTGCACCAGCACACCACTTTGCAGGCGGTGCGTGAATTTGCCGATCGCGGCGCGGCAGTGCTGGTGATCCTGCATGATCTGAACCTCGCCGCGCGCTACTGTAACCGCATCCTGCTGCTGGAAAACGGCCGGCCAGTAGCCCTTGATACGCCGCAGCAGGTGCTGCGGCCGGATACCCTGCAAGCGGTGTTCGGGCTGGAAGTGCTGGTGCAGCCGCATCCGGAGCGCGGCCATCCGCTGATCATCGCCCGCTGACTGAATCGTCGAGGTGTGTGCATGCGAGGACTGTGGTTATTGATGCTGGTGTTGCTTGCAGGGTGTCAGCATGCTGTTGCGCCAGCGCCAGTCAGTGGCGAAATTCGCGACCTGCACAGCGGTGAAGTGCTGACCGCAGAGAAACTGGTGAGGCGTCTCACGAGGCCCGAGCGACTGATCATCGGTGAGCAGCATGACAATGCCGATCACCACGCTGCGCAGTTATGGCTGCTGCAAGCGCTCGGCGAGCAGCGCCAGCAGGGCAGTCTGCTGCTGGAAATGCTCACGCCGGATCAGCAGCCGAAAGTGGCTGCCGCGCGCCAGATGCCGGCATCCGCCGATGTTGCCAAAGTGCTGGACTGGCAGGACGGCTGGGACTGGACGCTCTATGGACCGATCGTGCGCTTCGCGCTCTCGCAACCGTATCCGCTGCTGGCGGCCAATCTCGACGATAACGAAATCCGTGCTGTTTATCGCCAGGCTCCGGCGTTGAGCGGTGCGCGCAGCAACGCGGCATCGGTACAGGACCAACTGCTGCGACAGATCAGCGATTCCCACTGCGGCTTGCTGCCCGAGTCGCAAATGCCGGCGATGCTGGCGGTTCAGCAACAGCGCGATCGGCGCATGGCTGAACGGCTGCTTGCGGCGCCCACGCCCTCAATCCTTCTGGCTGGCGCGTGGCATGCGCGCAAGGACGCCGGCGTGCCGCTGCATGTTCTCGATCTGGGCGCGGCCAAGGAGTCCACGGTGCTGATAATGGCCGAACAGGGCGACGCGGTGACGGCTGCGATGGCCGATTATGTCTGGTACACGCCTGCAACGGCCAAGCCGGATTACTGCGAACAGATGCGCCAACAGTTCGGCAAATGACTTTTTTGCGGGCAAAAAAAGACCCGGTAAGAACCGGGTCAAATAACCGTGATTAGCCTGATGAGGAGATAATCTGAGAGTCCGAACCAAGGGCTTTTCAGAATATCGACTGATCTCGCGACCAGTTGTGATAATCATAGCGATTCTCATTAGCGCGTCAACCACTGATTTGCCGTTTTTACGATTTAGTCGGGTAAATGGCCGGAATACCGCGTGAATCCAGGGCTTCAGCGTTGGCCTTCAGCCACTGTGGAGGGGGCGATCTGCCGATTCAATTGCCCGATGCGCCGCGCCATGCTTTCGATCAGGCTGTGCGCAATCTTCGGATTGGTGCGGGTCATGCTCAGAAACTGATCACCGGGAATCATCATCACTGTACTCGGGACGCGCGCGATTACCGTGGCGTTGCGCGGCTCGCCAGTGAAGATCGCCATGGCACCGAAGATCTCGTCCCTGGGCACGTCACCGACCTTGTGCCCGTCGACAAATGCTTCGGCATGCCCGTCGATGATCACAAACACATGATCGGCAATGTCACCCTGCCTGATCAGGATTTCCCCCGCCGCGACTCGTTTGAAACCGTTGCTGCTGCGAAATTCGCGCGGTTTCAGCTCCGCTACGGCGTGGGCGAGAATCGCCAGGTGGCCCTGCAGATACTCGACGAACTGCTGCGCTCTGCCTGCGTCAGCGAACAGATACCGAAACACCTCCTCGCGACGGTAAGGCTGCAAACGCAGCGGCGCATCGCAGCACCAGTGACAATCAGCCCAGACATCACCCTGCTGCAGACCAATCAAATCGCCTTCCTGCCAGTAAAACAGCGGTCGCGCACCGATGCAGCCATTGATCACGCCATCAATCAGCAGAAACAACTGTTCGGCGGGCAGCAGGGGCAGCAAGTCATCCGTTGCATCGACCTGCAAAACCGGCCCGCAAGGTGCGAGATCTCGCAACCACTGCACGGGCAGGCTTTGCAAACGGTTGATCATTGCATCGGTACGTGCCGATTGTTCGCCCAGTAAATACATGACGGTCGCTGCCCGTTCAGTTCTTGTGACGCGCGGAAATGGCTTCGAGCTGCTTGTTCAGGGCGTCCTTGCGTTCGGCGGGGATGTCGTTCCAGTGCACATCCATCAGCGCGCCTTCGATCGCATACAACAACACCTTCGATGCACGAAACCCGCGGGTACGCACGGCCCGGTAGGCGTCCACTGCGCCGAGCCGACGCAAGTCCGAGGCGCTGTGGATGCCCACGGCATGCAGCCATTGCGCCGACGTCTTGCCAAGATTTTTCAGGTGTTGCAGTTCATCATTCATCAAGCCTCCTTGCGACGGCCGAATGGTGCGTGGGCGAGCTTCTCAGGAGTGTAGCCATCAGTAGGAAAAGCGTGGTTGTTTGGTCGGATTCGACGCAAATGCTTCTAAGAAAGGGTGTTTGAACGCCTGCGAGCGCAGAAAGGAGGGGGAACACAAATCAATGTAGGAGTGAGCCTGCTCGCGATAGCGGACGGGCAGGCAATCTATTTATTGAATGTGAAGCCGCTATCGCGAGCAGGCTCACTCCTACAGGGGATGGCGTTGTGTCAGGAAGTAATGGGGCTATCAGCGTGTGCGATAGCGCAAGCGCGTGCCGAAATTCATCGACATCAGAATTTCGTCGGCACTCAGCTCCGGCGGGAAGTAGGCACCGGAAATTTGCGCGTGGGCCAGGCTTGCGCCTTCAAGCTGCGCGTTACGGAAGTCGATGCCACGCAAATCGGCGGAACGGAAATACGCGTCGCGGAAATCCACGCCATCGGCATTCAACTCGCGCAGATCGAGACCGCGGAAGTCGCCACCGACCATGTCGATCGGACCGTCCAGCGGACGTTCCTTGTTGAAACCAGTGATGTCGTCTTTGTGCAGCAAGGCATACAGCGGGGTATCGAGAAGTTTCGGCTGGCTCATGTCAGATCACCTGTTGGTTTTATGACGCCAGTATAGTGCCACTATTTGGCGGCCGTGAAGCGAGCGAGGGCTTCACGGCCGAAATAGTTTCTTACAGGCCTGGCAGGCGCTGACGAATCTGCGCGACCACGGTATCCAGCGTGCCGGATTCATTGGTCTGCACTCGTTTGCTGCGCAGAATCTCTTCCGGCGTCAGCGCTTCGCGATTGGCCTGTTGCGCTTCGATCACCGCCAGGGTGGCGTCGGACGGGTCCTTCTGGTCGGCCTGGCGCATCGCCAGCCAGCTCTCGATCACCGCTTGCGGTGCGTGGCAGTCGAGGATCAGGAACGGCGTGCCGGTGGCCTCAGCGATTTTCGCGGCATTGTCGCGCTGCTCGCGTTTCAGGTAAGTGGCGTCGATCACCACCGGGAAACCGGCGTGCAGGATCACTTCGGCGATTTCGTGCAGGCGCGCGTAGGTCGCGGCGCTGGCATCGGCGCTGTAAATCCCGGCCTGTACGTCGTTGGTGACGGTCTGCTCGCCGAACAGGCGCTTGCGCTCGACGTCCGAACGCAGGCGGATCGCACCCAGTGCCTCGACCAGGCGCATGGCCACGTGGCTTTTACCAACGGCGGAAACACCGTGGGTGATCGCCATGAAGCGCGAAGGAATAGTGCTGTAGCTTTCCGCCAGGTTGGCGTAGTTGCGGTACTGGCGCAGGGTGGTGGCGCGCTGCACGGCGGTCGCGTCCGCCGGCATGCTGAACAGCGCGACCTTGGCGCGGACCAGCGCGCGGTAGGCTTTATAGAAGTTCAGCACTTCAAGGCCCTGATAGTCGCCGGTCAGTTCCAGGTACTGGCTGATGAAACGTCGAGCCAGGGATTTCAGGCCGCGGTCTTCCAGGTCCATCGCGAGGAAACCGGTGTCGGCCCAGACGTCAGTGAAACGGAACGGCTCGTTGAACTCGATGCAGTCGAAGATCACCACGTTGCCGTCGATGACCGTGGCGTTGCCCAAGTGGATGTCACCGTGGCATTCACGGGTAAAACCCGCGGCCTTGCGCTCGGCGAACAGTGGCTTGAGACGCTCGAAGCTGCTTTCGGCCCAGGCTTTCAGCGCCTCGAGTTGCAGCAGGTCGTTTTTGTCGCTGAGAAACGGCAGGATCTGGTCGAAGTTCTGCGCGACCGGCGCCATTACGCTGTCCGGGGTGCCGGCGTCATGCTCGGCCGGGACTTTCGGCGCGTTGAGGTGGAAGCGGGCAATCTGCTCGGCCATCGCATCGATGTGCTGGGTGGTCAGCTCGCCGTTGGCTTGCAGGGTGCTGAGCAGGCCAGTCTGCGGGAACTGACGCATTTTCAGCACGTATTCGATAGGTGCACCGTCGCCATCCAGTTGTGGCGCTTCAACGCTGCCGGTGACTGGCAACACTTCCAGATACAAATCTTCAGTCAGGCGCTGGTTGAGACGCAGCTCTTCGGCGCAGAAGTGCGCGCGGGATTCGAGGCCGGTGAAGTCGAGAAAGCCGAAATTTACCGGCTTCTTCACTTTATAGGCAAAGGGGCCGGTGAGGATCACCCACGAGATGTGGGTTTCGATGACCTGAAATCCTTCGACAGGGTGCGGGTAGAGGGCCGGGTTTTGCAGGGCAGCGATCAGGGACTGGCTCACGGGCGATCCTTCAGAGGCGGGGAAATTCGAGGTCGCCATTATGGCCGCTTGCCCGCCGGACGCAAACCTCTGAGGGTGCCTGTTGAGGATCGATAAAGTGCGTATAATCCGCCGCCATGACTCGATCCCGATCCCCCCGTGCCAAGAAAAAACCACCGTCCAAGGGCCTGAGCCCGTGGCTGAGCTGGGCCATCAAACTCAGTCTGGTCGGCCTCGTCGTGCTGGCCGGCTTTGCCGTTTACCTCGATGCCGTGGTGCAGGAGAAGTTCTCCGGCAAGCGCTGGACCATCCCGGCCAAGGTATACGCGCGCCCGCTCGAGCTGTTCGTCGGACAGAAGCTCAGCAAGGACGATTTCCTCACCGAACTCGATGCCCTCGGCTATCGCCGCGAAGCCGTGAGCAATGGCCCCGGCGCTGCTGCCGTCAGCGGCAACACGGTTGACCTGAATACCCGTGGTTTCCAGTTCTATGAAGGCCTGGAGAAACCGCAACCGGTGCGTGTGCGTTTCTCTGGCGATTACGTCGCCGAGCTGTCGGCGACCAACGGCTCCAAACTGTCGGTGGTGCGTCTTGAGCCACTGCTGATCGGCGGCATTTATCCGAAAAATCTTGAAGACCGTATTCTGATCAAGCTCGATCAGGTGCCGCCGTATCTGCTCGAAACCCTGGTCGCCGTCGAAGACCGCGATTTCTACAGCCATTGGGGCGTGTCGCCGAAATCGATCGCACGTGCGGTGTGGGTCAACACCTCTGGCGGCAAGATGACCCAGGGCGGCAGTACTCTGACCCAGCAGTTGGTAAAGAACTTCTATCTGACCAGCGAACGCAGCCTGACCCGCAAGCTCACCGAAGCGATGATGGCGATGTTGCTGGAGCTGCATTACGACAAGAAGGAAATACTTGAGGCCTACCTCAACGAAGTCTTCGTCGGGCAGGACGGTCAACGTGCGGTGCATGGTTTCGGTCTGGCCAGCCAGTTCTTCTTCGGCCAGCCATTGTCCGAGCTGAAGCTGCATCAAGTGGCGTTGCTGGTCGGCATGGTCAAGGGCCCGTCCTACTACAACCCGCGCCGTAATCCGGAGCGCGCGCTGGAGCGCCGTAACCTGGTGCTCGACGTGCTTGCACAACAGGGCGTAGCCACGCCGGAACAAGTCGAAGCGGCGAAGAAAATGCCGCTGGGCGTGACCACTCGCGGCAAGCTGGCCGACAGCTCGTACCCAGGCTTCATCGATCTGGTCAAACGTCAGTTGCGTGAGGATTACCGCGACGAAGACTTGACCGAAGAAGGCCTGCGAATCTTCACCAGTTTTGACCCGATTCTGCAGATGAAGGCCGAAGCCTCGGTCAACGACACCTTCAAACGCCTGTCCGGGCGCAAAGGCTCCGATGACGTTGAAGCGGCAATGGTCGTGACCAACCCGGAAACCGGCGAAGTCCAGGCGATGATCGGCAGCCGTCAGGCCAGTTACGCCGGCTTCAACCGCGCGCTGGATGCGGTGCGGCCGATCGGTTCGTTGATCAAACCGGCGGTTTATCTGACCGCGCTGGAAAAACCGAGCCAGTACACCCTGACCAGTTGGCTGTCGGATGAGCCGTTGTCGGTCAAAGGCGCGAACGGGCAGGTGTGGAAGCCGCAGAACTACGATCGCCGTTCCCATGGCACCGTGTTCCTCTATCAAGGGCTGGCGCATTCCTACAACCTGTCGACCTCGCGTCTGGGCCTGGAAGTCGGTGTGCCGAACGTGCTCAAGACCCTCGGTCGTCTGGGTGTGACGCGTGAATTCCCGGCGTTCCCGTCGATGCTTCTCGGTGCCGGCGGCATGACCCCGATCGAAGTGGCGACCATGTATCAAACGCTGGCCAACGGTGGTTTCAACACGCCGATGCGCGGGATTCGCAGCGTACTGACCGCCGAAGGCGAGCCGCTCAAGCGTTATCCGTTCCAGATTCAACAGCGTTTCGACCCGGCCTCCATCTATCTGATCCAGAACGCCATGCAGCGCGTGATGCGTGAAGGTACCGGCAGTTCGGTTTATAACGTGTTGCCCAAGACGCTGACGCTGGCCGGCAAGACCGGTACCAGTAACGATTCGCGCGACAGCTGGTTCGCCGGTTTCAGTCAGGATCTGCTGGCCGTGGTCTGGCTGGGTCGCGACGACAATGGCAAGACGCCGTTCACCGGGGCGACCGGTGCGTTGCAGGTCTGGACCAGTTTCATGCGCAAGGCCGATCCGCTGCCGCTGGACATGCCGCAGCCGGACAACGTCGTGCAGGCCTGGGTCGATTCGCGCACCGGGCAAGGCTCCGATGCCAACTGCCCCGGCGCGGTACAGATGCCGTATATTCGCGGCAGCGAACCGCCACCCGGCGCCGCGTGCGCAAGCGAAACGCCTGCCTCGCCGGAGTCGGTGATGGATTGGGTCAAGGGCTGGATGAATTAAGCAAAGAGGGTTTCAAGTGAACAAGTGGTTGATTCCAGCGGTGACCGCCGTGGCTTTGCTCAGCGGCTGCTCTACCGTACAGCGTGGTTCGATTCCCGTAGTCGACTCAGGCACAGCGGTGTCCAACAGCGAGCGTATCGGTGCCAACGGCGGTTTCCGTCAGACGACGGTCAAGCGCCCGGTGCAGGGCCAGACCCAGGCCATTCCACAGGGCGATACCGGTGTAGTGGTGATGGTGCCGGGCGGCGGCGCGGCCGTGTCGACACCGATCAGTTCTTCGCCAATCGTTCCGGGCCCGGCATCCGGCGGTATCACATCGGGGCCGTACAACCCGTCGGCGGTCGAATCGGCGCCGGTCAACGCCGGCAGCTACAGCATGCCGTCGACGCCGAGCGGTATTCCTTCCGCGAGCAGTAGCGGTGGCTTGTCAGCCGATGAGCAACTGGACGGCCCGGTACTCGCCTTGCTGACCACTGCACAACAGCAGCAGGCCGGTGGCGACCTCAACGGTGCATCGTCGAGTCTGGAGCGCGCCCAGCGCGTTGCGCCGCGTGAGCCGCAAGTGCTTTATCGCCTCGCGCAGGTGCGCATGGCTCAGGGCGATGCGCCGCAAGCCGAGCAATTTGCCCGTCGTGCGTTGACCATGGCCAACGGTCGTCCGGATCTACAAGCCAGCCTGTGGGAGTTGATCGCTCAGGCCCGTGAGAAACAAGGCGATTCCGCCGGCGCCACGCTGGCCCGGCAGAAGGCCAAGGTCTCGCTGTAATGGATGCCCGTTTCCCGAAAGTCGCTGATCAGTTGCTGCTGATCGAGCGTGAGCTGCGCACCCAGGGCTGGTGGGACGAGGTTGAGCCTTCGGCCGAAGCCCTGAGCAGTGTCGAGCCGTTTTCCGTCGATACGCTGGACTTTGAGCAGTGGCTTCAGTGGATCTTCTTGCCGCGCATGAAGATGATTCTGGAGCAGGATCTGCCGTTGCCGAATGCCTCGGGGATTCAGGAAATGGCCGAGATGGTCTTCGCCCAGCGCAACCTTGGGGGCAAGGATCGCCAGTTGCAGGTGCTGCTCAAAGAGTTCGACCTGCTGATCACCGCCTCACGCTGACCCGCAGAACTGCCAGTGATCACTGGCAGTTCTGCTCAATCTGCTTCTGCGCTTCGGCGATGCGCTCCTGACGCTGCGCATCGTCAAGCCGCTTCAACTGTCCTTCGACCTCTTCTCGTAAACGCGGATTGTTTTGCAGCTGCGCAAGGTTGGTCCGTGCCTGCTCACAAAACGCGTGGAGCTGCGCCTGTTGCTCGGCTACCTGCTTTTTGACCTTGTCGTTGATCGCTTTCTGATCGCCGAGTACCCCGCTGCCCGGCATGGCCGAAGGTTTTGCCGGTGGCGAGGAGGGCGTTTGCACGGTGGTCGATGGCTGGCCCGCAGGCGGCTGCGCATCGAAGTGGGTGACGCCCTGGGCATCGACCCATTTGTAGATTTGAGCGGCCGAGCACCACGGGCTTAGGCCGATCAGCAGAGTGAGGAGAAGCGTTCGCATGCTGATTCCTTGGCAAAATTGCGCAATTGACGCTAACAGAGTAGCGCTTTTCAGGTTTTTTCTTGCGTTCTCATGTGCTTACCCACAATTAACCACACAGACGACTTGACTTGCAGAGGGCGAAACAGAAGAATCCAAAGTCCGCTGTAGAGGGACTGCCAGAAGCAGACCCACTCGGTAGATCATGAGGCGCACATCCGCGCCGACCTGTTACACCCGCAACGCGTTACCTCGCGCTGGGTGGGAAAGGCCCGCAACACTTGGGACGATCCCAATACTTGCTCAGTCAGTGCTGACGTAGTCGGCGACCACCGTCGCTCATGCTCTGCCGAGAAGTAAACCTATTAAGACCCGCCCCTTTTTTGTGGACGGTATTCTGGCGTTTTAGAGGTGAACAACGTGGAGCTTTTATCTGGCGGTGAGATGCTCGTCCGCTTTTTGCGTGACGAAGGCGTCAAATATATCTACGGGTACCCGGGTGGTGCTCTCCTGCATGTTTACGATGCCCTGTTCAAAGAACCGGAAGTGACTCACATCCTGGTTCGTCACGAGCAAGCGGCAACCCATATGGCTGACGGCTACGCCCGTGCCACCGGTAAAGCCGGCGTGGTATTGGTGACTTCCGGTCCAGGCGCCACAAACGCCATCACCGGTATCGCCACCGCCTATATGGACTCGATTCCAATGGTGATCATTTCCGGTCAGGTGCCCAGCACCATGGTCGGCACCGACGCGTTCCAGGAAACCGACATGATCGGTATCTCCCGGCCGATCGTGAAGCACAGCTTCATGATCAAGCACGCTTCGGAGATCCCGGAAGTCATGAAGAAGGCGTTCTACCTGGCGCAATCCGGTCGTCCGGGCCCGGTCGTGGTCGATATCCCGAAAGACATGACCAACCCGGCCGAGAAGTTCGAATACATCTTCCCTAAAAAAGCCAAGCTGCGTTCCTACAGCCCGGCCGTTCGCGGTCACTCCGGGCAAATCCGCAAGGCAGCCGAAATGCTCCTGGCGGCCAAGCGTCCGGTGCTGTACTCCGGCGGTGGCGTGATCCTCGGCAACGGTTCCGCACCGCTGACCGAACTGGCAAAAATGCTTAACCTGCCGGTGACCAACACGCTGATGGGCCTGGGCGGCTTCCCTGGCACCGATCGCCAGTTCATCGGCATGCTCGGCATGCACGGCAGCTACACCGCCAACCTGGCGATGCACCATGCCGACGTGATTCTCGCCGTCGGCGCACGTTTCGACGATCGTGTGATCAACGGCCCGGCGAAGTTCTGCCCGAACGCCAAGATCATCCACATCGACATCGACCCGGCGTCGATCTCCAAGACCATCAAGGCCGACGTGCCAATCGTTGGCCCGGTCGAGAGCGTGCTGACCGAGATGGTCGCGATTCTCAAGGAAATCGGCGAAACCCCGAACAAGGAGTCTGTGGCCAGCTGGTGGAAGCAGGTCGATGAATGGCGCGGCGATCGCGGCCTGTTTCCTTACGAAAAGGGTGATGGCAGCAAGATCAAGCCGCAGACCGTGATCGAAACCCTGTGCGAAGTGACCAAGGGCGATGCCTTTGTGACCTCCGACGTCGGTCAGCACCAGATGTTCGCTGCGCAGTACTACACCTTCAACAAGCCGAACCGCTGGATCAACTCCGGTGGTCTGGGCACGATGGGCTTCGGCCTGCCGGCCGCGATGGGCATCAAACTGAGCTTCCCGGACGACGACGTTGCCTGCGTCACCGGCGAAGGCAGTATCCAGATGAACATCCAGGAGCTGTCGACCTGCCTGCAATACGGCTTGCCGGTGAAAATCGTCATCCTCAACAACGGTGTGCTGGGCATGGTTCGCCAGTGGCAGGACATGAGCTACGGCAGCCGTCACTCGCACTCCTACATGGAATCGCTGCCGGACTTCATCAAGCTGGCTGAAGCCTACGGCCACGTTGGCGTACGCATCACCGAATCGAAAGACTTGAAGTCGAAGATGGCAGAAGCGTTCGCCATGAAGGATCGCCTGGTGATCATCGATGTTTCGGTCGACACCAGCGAGCACGTCTATCCGATGCAGATCAAAGACGGCTCGATGCGCGATATGTGGTTGAGCAAGACGGAGCGTACTTAATCATGCGGCACATTATTTCCTTGCTTCTGGAAAACGAACCTGGCGCTCTGTCTCGCGTAGTCGGCCTGTTCTCGCAGCGCAACTACAACATCGAAAGCCTGACCGTGGCCCCGACCGAAGACCCGACCTTGTCGCGTCTGACGCTGACCACCGTGGGCCACGATGAAGTCATCGAGCAGATCACCAAAAACCTGAACAAGCTGATCGAAGTGGTCAAGCTGGTGGACCTGTCGGAAAGCGCTCACATCGAGCGCGAGCTGATGCTGGTCAAGGTCAAGGCCACTGGCGCCCAGCGCGCCGAGATCAAACGCACCACCGATATTTACCGTGGACAGATCGTCGATGTCAGCGCCAGCGTGTATACCGTTCAATTGACCGGTACCAGCGACAAGCTCGACAGCTTCATTCAGTCCATCGGCACCGCATCGATTCTGGAAACCGTCCGCAGCGGCGTGACCGGTATCGCCCGCGGCGACAAAGTACTCAGCATCTAAACCAAATTAGCGCATGGCCTGAATGGCCGGATATAAGGGGAAATTCATGAAAGTTTTCTACGATAAAGACTGCGACCTGTCGATCATCCAGGGCAAGAAAGTTGCCATCATCGGTTACGGTTCCCAGGGCCACGCCCAGGCGTGCAACCTGAAAGACTCCGGTGTCGACGTTACCGTTGGTCTGCGTAAAGGTTCGGCCACTGTTGCCAAAGCCGAAGCCCACGGCCTGAAAGTGACCGACGTGGCTTCCGCTGTTGCTGCAGCCGACCTGGTCATGATCCTGACCCCGGACGAGTTCCAGTCCTCGCTGTACAAGAACGAGATCGAGCCGAACATCAAGAAAGGCGCCACCCTGGCCTTCTCCCACGGCTTCGCGATTCACTACAACCAGGTTGTGCCACGTGCTGACCTCGACGTGATCATGATCGCGCCGAAGGCTCCAGGCCACACCGTACGTTCCGAATTCGTCAAGGGCGGTGGTATCCCTGACCTGATCGCGATCTACCAGGACGCCTCGGGCAACGCCAAGAACGTTGCACTGTCCTACGCAGCCGGCGTTGGCGGCGGTCGTACCGGCATCATCGAAACCACCTTCAAGGACGAGACCGAAACCGACCTGTTCGGCGAACAAGCCGTTCTGTGCGGCGGTACCGTTGAGCTGGTCAAGGCCGGTTTCGAAACCCTGGTTGAAGCTGGCTACGCGCCGGAAATGGCCTACTTCGAGTGCCTGCACGAACTGAAACTGATCGTTGACCTCATGTACGAAGGCGGTATCGCCAACATGAACTACTCGATCTCCAACAACGCTGAATACGGCGAGTACGTGACGGGTCCGGAAGTGATCAACGCCGAATCCCGTCAGGCCATGCGCAACGCCCTGAAACGTATTCAGGACGGCGAATACGCCAAAATGTTCATCAGCGAAGGCGCAACCGGCTACCCTTCGATGACCGCCAAGCGTCGTAACAACGCCGCTCACGGTATCGAGATTATCGGCGAGCAACTGCGCTCCATGATGCCGTGGATCGGTGCCAACAAGATCGTCGACAAAGCCAAAAACTAAGTCGTCGTTGCTTGTACGAAAAACGCGGCCTCGGCCGCGTTTTTTCGTTTGAGGCGGTGGTTCTGGTATAAAGCTGCATCGTTTGTGGCCGAACTGTCGTCCTCAAGCCTCTGTCGAATTTTCTCCAAACCGTTGCAAGGTAATGTCCATGAGCGAACGTCCCGAAGAGCCGAACAAGGCTTCTGACGCCGAAAGTCTGCTGCCCGTCGATGAACACATCGAAGAAGGGCACGACGCGGAAGGTCGTAAAGTCCGGCATCGTGGTATCTATCTGCTGCCGAACCTGTTCACCACTGCAAACCTGTTTGCAGGCTTCTATTCCATCATCAATTCGATGAGTGCCCAGGCTGCGTTGAGCGCCGGTGATTCGGCGAACGCGAGCAAGTATTTCGCTTTTGCCGCGATCGCGATTTTCGTCGCCATGGTGCTCGATGGCCTCGATGGTCGTGTGGCGCGCATGACCAATACGCAAAGTGCCTTCGGCGCCGAGTACGACTCGTTGTCGGACATGGTCGCGTTCGGTGTCGCCCCGGCGTTGCTGGCGTTCGGCTGGGCGCTGGGTGATATGGGCAAGGTCGGCTGGATGGTCGCCTTCATCTATGTAGCAGGCGCGGCGTTGCGTCTGGCGCGCTTCAACACTCAGGTCGGTACCGCTGACAAACGCTATTTCATCGGTCTGGCAAGTCCGGCGGCTGCTGGCGTCGTGGCCGGTATCGTCTGGGCGTTCAGCGATTACGGCATCCAGGGTTCGAAGATGTCGTTCCTGGTGGCGCTGATGGTCGCTGCGGCCGGCATGTTGATGGTCAGCAACATCAAGTACAACAGCTTCAAGGAGCTGGATCTGAAAGGACGCGTGCCGTTCGTGGCGATCCTGGCGGTGGTATTGGTGTTCGCCGTTGTGTTCAGCGATCCGCCGCGAATCCTGCTGCTGGTGTTCCTTGCTTATGCCGCTTCCGGGCCGGTGCAGTATCTGTTGCGTCTTCGTCGCCACAAAAAAGCCGAGTGATGTAATTTCCCGCATACTCCGCAGTCAATGGGTGCATCAGTCCTCCAAAGCTGCGGAGTTGCCATGTTGATCAAAGTCCCTAAAGCGTCCGACTGCCATGAGTCGGATGTCACGCCTGAATCCATTTATCTTTCGCGTCGCCGATTACTCGGTGCCACAGCGGCCGGCATTGCGATGAGCAGTCTGCCGCGTTGGGCCAGCGCCGATGATGCCGCGCGGTACGCCGATGTCGAACCTGGCAGAGCGCCGGCCTGGTTTACCGAAAAGCTTCCTTCTACCCAATGGGGCGCGGTTAATGTCAAGGATGAGGCGATCACGCCTTATAAAGACGCTACTCATTACAACAACTTCTATGAATTCGGTACGGACAAGGGCGATCCGGCAGCGAACGCCGGGTCGCTGAAAACCGAGCCGTGGAGCGTTGTGGTGGACGGGGAGGTGGGCAAGCCCGGACGTTATGCGCTGGAAGATTTCATGAAGCCGTATCAACTCGAGGAGCGCATCTACCGTCTGCGCTGTGTCGAGGCATGGTCGATGGTCATTCCGTGGATCGGCTTTCCGATCTCGGCATTGCTCAAGCAGGTCGAGCCGACCTCCAAGGCCAAGTACATCCGCTTCGAAACCCTGCAGGATCCGAAGAGCATGCCCGGGCAGCGCTCGGGTTTCGCCTTGATCGACTGGCCTTATGTCGAGGGCTTGCGACTGGACGAGGCGATGAATCCACTGGCGATCCTTGCGGTCGGGATGTATGGGCGCGAGTTGCCGAACCAGAATGGCGCTCCGTTGCGTCTGGTGGTGCCGTGGAAATACGGCTTCAAGAGTGTGAAGTCCATCGTGCGCATCAGTCTGGTCAGCGAGCAGCCGAAGACCACCTGGCAAAGCATCGCCGCAAATGAGTACGGCTTCTATGCCAACGTCAACCCGACCGTTGATCACCCGCGCTGGACGCAGGCACGCGAGCGACGTTTGCCGAACAGCCTGTTTAAACCGAACGTGCGTGATACGCAGATGTTCAACGGCTACGCGGATGAAGTCGCTTCTTTATATACAGGGCTCGATCTACGGAAGAATTATTGATGCGATTCCCGTACTGGCGGATAGGCGTGTTCATTACAGCGGCCATCTGGCCGTTGCTGTGGTTGTATCAAGCTTTGGAAGATTCGCTGGGGCCTGATCCCGGCAAAGTCCTGGTCGATCGGCTGGGGCTGGGCACGTTGATCCTGCTGCTGATCACCTTGAGCATGACGCCTCTACAGAAGCTGACCGGGTGGGCTGGGTGGATCGCCGTGCGCCGGCAGTTGGGGCTTTGGTGTTTTGCCTATGTGGTTTTGCATCTGAGTAGCTATCTGGCATTCATCCTTGGCTTCGATTGGTCGCAACTGGCGGTCGAATTACGCAAGCGGCCGTACATCATCGTTGGGGCTTTGGGTTTTCTTGGCTTGTTGGCACTGGCGGTGACGTCTAATCGCTACAGTCAGCGTCGGCTGGGTGTGCGCTGGAAAAAGTTACATCGCTTGGTTTACGTGATTCTGGGTCTGGGTTTGCTGCATATGTTGTGGATCGTTCGTGCAGATCTCGAAGAGTGGGCGATTTATGCCTTTATAGGTGGAGTGCTGCTCGTTCTGCGTATTCCACCGGTGATGCGCAAGATCCCGCGTTTAAAGGTCGGGAAGCAGGTTTTGCAAGAAAAGCGAAATTAACGGTTGACGGCAGATCTGAGGTGTCTATAATTCGCCCCACTTCCGGCGCAGTCGAAACGGAAAACTCCTTGAGATTCAACGAGTTAAGTAGGTTTCGGCAGTAGGTGGTTTCAGTTCATCGAAGCCCGAAAGGAAGTTGAAAAAGAGGTGTTGACAGCAGCGTGTAACGCTGTAGAATTCGCCTCCCGCTGACGAGAGATCGAAAGCGCAAGTGGTTGAAGTTGTTGAAGAAATCTTCGAAAGCTTCTGAAAATAATCACTTGACAGCAAATGAGGCTGCTGTAGAATGCGCGCCTCGGTTGAGACGAAAGATCTTAACCAACCGCTCTTTAACAACTGAATCAAGCAATTCGTGTGGGTGCTTGTGGAGTCAGACTGATAGTCAACAAGATTATCAGCATCACAAGTTACTCCGCGAGAAATCAAAGATGTAACCAACGATTGCTGAGCCAAGTTTAGGGTTTCTTAAAAACCCAAAGATGTTTGAACTGAAGAGTTTGATCATGGCTCAGATTGAACGCTGGCGGCAGGCCTAACACATGCAAGTCGAGCGGATGAAGGGAGCTTGCTCCTGGATTCAGCGGCGGACGGGTGAGTAATGCCTAGGAATCTGCCTGGTAGTGGGGGACAACGTTTCGAAAGGAACGCTAATACCGCATACGTCCTACGGGAGAAAGCAGGGGACCTTCGGGCCTTGCGCTATCAGATGAGCCTAGGTCGGATTAGCTAGTTGGTGAGGTAATGGCTCACCAAGGCGACGATCCGTAACTGGTCTGAGAGGATGATCAGTCACACTGGAACTGAGACACGGTCCAGACTCCTACGGGAGGCAGCAGTGGGGAATATTGGACAATGGGCGAAAGCCTGATCCAGCCATGCCGCGTGTGTGAAGAAGGTCTTCGGATTGTAAAGCACTTTAAGTTGGGAGGAAGGGTTGTAGGTTAATACTCTGCAATTTTGACGTTACCGACAGAATAAGCACCGGCTAACTCTGTGCCAGCAGCCGCGGTAATACAGAGGGTGCAAGCGTTAATCGGAATTACTGGGCGTAAAGCGCGCGTAGGTGGTTCGTTAAGTTGGATGTGAAATCCCCGGGCTCAACCTGGGAACTGCATTCAAAACTGTCGAGCTAGAGTATGGTAGAGGGTGGTGGAATTTCCTGTGTAGCGGTGAAATGCGTAGATATAGGAAGGAACACCAGTGGCGAAGGCGACCACCTGGACTGATACTGACACTGAGGTGCGAAAGCGTGGGGAGCAAACAGGATTAGATACCCTGGTAGTCCACGCCGTAAACGATGTCAACTAGCCGTTGGGAGCCTTGAGCTCTTAGTGGCGCAGCTAACGCATTAAGTTGACCGCCTGGGGAGTACGGCCGCAAGGTTAAAACTCAAATGAATTGACGGGGGCCCGCACAAGCGGTGGAGCATGTGGTTTAATTCGAAGCAACGCGAAGAACCTTACCAGGCCTTGACATCCAATGAACTTTCCAGAGATGGATTGGTGCCTTCGGGAACATTGAGACAGGTGCTGCATGGCTGTCGTCAGCTCGTGTCGTGAGATGTTGGGTTAAGTCCCGTAACGAGCGCAACCCTTGTCCTTAGTTACCAGCACGTTATGGTGGGCACTCTAAGGAGACTGCCGGTGACAAACCGGAGGAAGGTGGGGATGACGTCAAGTCATCATGGCCCTTACGGCCTGGGCTACACACGTGCTACAATGGTCGGTACAAAGGGTTGCCAAGCCGCGAGGTGGAGCTAATCCCATAAAACCGATCGTAGTCCGGATCGCAGTCTGCAACTCGACTGCGTGAAGTCGGAATCGCTAGTAATCGTGAATCAGAATGTCACGGTGAATACGTTCCCGGGCCTTGTACACACCGCCCGTCACACCATGGGAGTGGGTTGCACCAGAAGTAGCTAGTCTAACCTTCGGGAGGACGGTTACCACGGTGTGATTCATGACTGGGGTGAAGTCGTAACAAGGTAGCCGTAGGGGAACCTGCGGCTGGATCACCTCCTTAATCGACGACATCAGCTGCTCCATGAGCTCCCACACGAATTGCTTGATTCATTGAAGAAGACGATAGAAGCAGCTTTAAGCTCCAAGCTGATAGCTCCAGGCTAACAGTTACGCGCTCGAAATTGGGTCTGTAGCTCAGTTGGTTAGAGCGCACCCCTGATAAGGGTGAGGTCGGCAGTTCGAATCTGCCCAGACCCACCAATTTTGTTATGGGGCCATAGCTCAGCTGGGAGAGCGCCTGCCTTGCACGCAGGAGGTCAGCGGTTCGATCCCGCTTGGCTCCACCATATAAACTGCTTCTGAAAGCTTAGAAATGAATATTCCGAGAGAATATTGATTTCTAGTCTTTTGATTAGATCGTTCTTTAAAAATTTGGGTATGTGATAGAAAGATAGACTGGACGTTACTTTCACTGGTAACGGATCAGGCTAAGGTAAAATTTGTGAGTTCTCTTAATTGAGAAATTCGAATTTTCGGCGAATGTCGTCTTCACAGTATAACCAGATTGCTTGGGGTTATATGGTCAAGTGAAGAAGCGCATACGGTGGATGCCTTGGCAGTCAGAGGCGATGAAAGACGTGGTAGCCTGCGAAAAGCTTCGGGGAGTCGGCAAACAGACTTTGATCCGGAGATGTCTGAATGGGGGAACCCAGCCATCACAAGATGGTTATCTTGTACTGAATACATAGGTGCAAGAGGCGAACCAGGGGAACTGAAACATCTAAGTACCCTGAGGAAAAGAAATCAACCGAGATTCCCTTAGTAGTGGCGAGCGAACGGGGACTAGCCCTTAAGTTGATTTGAGATTAGCGGAACGCTCTGGAAAGTGCGGCCATAGTGGGTGATAGCCCTGTACGCGAAAATCTCTTGTCAATGAAATCGAGTAGGACGGAGCACGAGAAACTTTGTCTGAATATGGGGGGACCATCCTCCAAGGCTAAATACTACTGACTGACCGATAGTGAACTAGTACCGTGAGGGAAAGGCGAAAAGAACCCCGGAGAGGGGAGTGAAATAGATCCTGAAACCGTATGCGTACAAGCAGTGGGAGCCCACTTTGTTGGGTGACTGCGTACCTTTTGTATAATGGGTCAGCGACTTATTTTCAGTGGCGAGCTTAACCGAATAGGGGAGGCGTAGCGAAAGCGAGTCTTAATAGGGCGTCTAGTCGCTGGGAATAGACCCGAAACCGGGCGATCTATCCATGGGCAGGTTGAAGGTTAGGTAACACTGACTGGAGGACCGAACCGACTACCGTTGAAAAGTTAGCGGATGACCTGTGGATCGGAGTGAAAGGCTAATCAAGCTCGGAGATAGCTGGTTCTCCTCGAAAGCTATTTAGGTAGCGCCTCATGTATCACTGTAGGGGGTAGAGCACTGTTTCGGCTAGGGGGTCATCCCGACTTACCAAACCGATGCAAACTCCGAATACCTACAAGTGCCGAGCATGGGAGACACACGGCGGGTGCTAACGTCCGTCGTGAAAAGGGAAACAACCCAGACCGTCAGCTAAGGTCCCAAAGTTATGGTTAAGTGGGAAACGATGTGGGAAGGCTTAGACAGCTAGGAGGTTGGCTTAGAAGCAGCCACCCTTTAAAGAAAGCGTAATAGCTCACTAGTCGAGTCGGCCTGCGCGGAAGATGTAACGGGGCTCAAACCATACACCGAAGCTACGGGTATCATCTTCGGATGATGCGGTAGAGGAGCGTTCTGTAAGCCTGTGAAGGTGAGTTGAGAAGCTTGCTGGAGGTATCAGAAGTGCGAATGCTGACATGAGTAACGACAATGGGTGTGAAAAACACCCACGCCGAAAGACCAAGGTTTCCTGCGCAACGTTAATCGACGCAGGGTTAGTCGGTCCCTAAGGCGAGGCTGAAAAGCGTAGTCGATGGAAAACAGGTTAATATTCCTGTACTTCTGGTTATTGCGATGGAGGGACGGAGAAGGCTAGGCCAGCTTGGCGTTGGTTGTCCAAGTTTAAGGTGGTAGGCTGAGATCTTAGGTAAATCCGGGATCTTAAGGCCGAGAGCTGATGACGAGTTACCCTTTGGGTGACGAAGTGGTTGATGCCATGCTTCCAAGAAAAGCTTCTAAGCTTCAGGTAACCAGGAACCGTACCCCAAACCGACACAGGTGGTTGGGTAGAGAATACCAAGGCGCTTGAGAGAACTCGGGTGAAGGAACTAGGCAAAATGGCACCGTAACTTCGGGAGAAGGTGCGCCGGTGAGGGTGAAGGACTTGCTCCGTAAGCTCATGCCGGTCGAAGATACCAGGCCGCTGCGACTGTTTATTAAAAACACAGCACTCTGCAAACACGAAAGTGGACGTATAGGGTGTGACGCCTGCCCGGTGCCGGAAGGTTAATTGATGGGGTTAGCTAACGCGAAGCTCTTGATCGAAGCCCCGGTAAACGGCGGCCGTAACTATAACGGTCCTAAGGTAGCGAAATTCCTTGTCGGGTAAGTTCCGACCTGCACGAATGGCGTAACGATGGCGGCGCTGTCTCCACCCGAGACTCAGTGAAATTGAAATCGCTGTGAAGATGCAGTGTATCCGCGGCTAGACGGAAAGACCCCGTGAACCTTTACTATAGCTTTGCACTGGACTTTGAATTTGCTTGTGTAGGATAGGTGGGAGGCTTTGAAGCGTGGACGCCAGTTCGCGTGGAGCCATCCTTGAAATACCACCCTGGCAACTTTGAGGTTCTAACTCAGGTCCGTTATCCGGATCGAGGACAGTGTATGGTGGGTAGTTTGACTGGGGCGGTCTCCTCCTAAAGAGTAACGGAGGAGTACGAAGGTGCGCTCAGACCGGTCGGAAATCGGTCGTAGAGTATAAAGGCAAAAGCGCGCTTGACTGCGAGACAGACACGTCGAGCAGGTACGAAAGTAGGTCTTAGTGATCCGGTGGTTCTGTATGGAAGGGCCATCGCTCAACGGATAAAAGGTACTCCGGGGATAACAGGCTGATACCGCCCAAGAGTTCATATCGACGGCGGTGTTTGGCACCTCGATGTCGGCTCATCACATCCTGGGGCTGAAGCCGGTCCCAAGGGTATGGCTGTTCGCCATTTAAAGTGGTACGCGAGCTGGGTTTAGAACGTCGTGAGACAGTTCGGTCCCTATCTGCCGTGGACGTTTGAGATTTGAGAGGGGCTGCTCCTAGTACGAGAGGACCGGAGTGGACGAACCTCTGGTGTTCCGGTTGTCACGCCAGTGGCATTGCCGGGTAGCTATGTTCGGGAAAGATAACCGCTGAAAGCATCTAAGCGGGAAACTTGCCTCAAGATGAGATCTCACTGGAACCTTGAGTTCCCTGAAGGGCCGTCGAAGACTACGACGTTGATAGGTTGGGTGTGTAAGCGCTGTGAGGCGTTGAGCTAACCAATACTAATTGCCCGTGAGGCTTGACCATATAACACCCAAGCAATTTGCGTCGAACAGACCAGATTGCGGTGTGTGAAGACGAAACGAACCGAAAGTTCGATGTTCACAAACACCGACAGCTGTCACATACCCAATTTGCTGAAGCGAGGCCATCTGGCCACGATTCGGTACCCGAATTTCTTGACGACCATAGAGCGTTGGAACCACCTGATCCCATCCCGAACTCAGCAGTGAAACGATGCATCGCCGATGGTAGTGTGGGGTTTCCCCATGTGAGAGTAGGTCATCGTCAAGATTAAATTCCGAAACCCCAATTGCGAAAGCAGTTGGGGTTTTGTTTTGCCTGCGGGAAAGTTTGCGCGCACTAGCGAACAAATTTGCACAGTTATTTTCCAATCACAGCACTAGAATAGCCCCACCTTTTTTGGAGCCAGAGCCTGTATGTCAGAGTCGGTTGACGCCCCCGGGCTGTCAGAATTACCGCTGGAAGACCTGGTAGCCTGTCATGAGTGCGACCTGCTGATGCGCAAGCCTCAACTCGCTCACGGCGAGAAGGCCGTCTGTCCGCGTTGTGGTTACGAGTTGTACGCCCACCGCCATAACGTGGTGCAGCGCAGCCTTGCCTTGGTGATCGCTGCGCTGCTGTTGTATATCCCGGCAAACTTTTTACCCATCATGCAGCTCAATATTCTCGGCCAAACCTCACAAGACACCGTTTGGAGCGGTGTTGTGGGCCTGTTCAACACCGACATGCAGGGCGTTTCGATTGTCGTTTTCCTGTGCAGCATGGCCATACCGCTGCTGAAGCTGCTGTGCCAGTTATTCGTTTTACTGACGATCCAATTCAATGTCGGTCGCAGTTACGGCTTGCTGCTTTACCGCATTTACCACCACCTCAGAGACTGGGGAATGCTCGAGGTCTACCTCATGGGCGTGCTGGTGGCGATCGTCAAGCTGGCAGATATGGCAGCAATCACGGTCGGCCTCGGCTTGGCGTGTTTCATCGGTTTGTTGCTCGTACAGGTCTGGCTGGAAGTGGTGATGTCACCGCATCAGATCTGGCAGGCGTTATCAGGAGAGGATGCCCATGCGGGCGATTGATGCAGGCATTCTGGTGTGCACCGAGTGCCACGAACTGAACAAGCAGGAAGCCGACCTCGATCAGCAGACGTGCACCCGTTGCGGTGCGCTGGTACACGCCCGGCGTCCGAATAGCCTGACCCGAACCTGGGCGCTGCTGATCACCGCTGCGATCATTTACATCCCGGCCAATGTCCTGCCGATCATGACGGTCAGTTCTCTGGGGCAGGGCGATCCAAGCACGATCATGTCCGGGGTGATCCAGTTGGTGCAGCACGGCATGATTCCGATTGCAGCAGTGGTGTTCATTGCCAGCATTCTGGTGCCGACCTTCAAACTGGTCGGCATTGCGCTGCTGCTGTTTTCGGTGCAGCGACGTCAGCCGCTATCCGCGCGTCAGCGCATCTGGATGTACCGCTTTATCGAATTCATCGGTCGCTGGTCGATGCTCGATATTTTTGTGATCGCCATTCTGGTGGCGGTCGTCAACTTCGGCCGACTCGCCAGTGTCGAAGCCAATCTTGGTGCCATCGCCTTCGCCACTGTGGTGATTCTGACGATGCTTGCCGCAGTAACTTTTGATCCCCGGCTGATTTGGGATAACACGGAGTCGGATGACGACCATGACTGATTTGCCTGTAGCGAAAACCCGACCGGCCTCTAACTGGTCTGCCATCTGGGTGCTGCCTCTGATCGCGCTGATCATCGGCGGCTGGCTTGGCTGGCGTGCCTACTCCGAAACCGGTATCGAAATCCAGGTTCGCTTTGAAAGCGGCGAAGGCATCCAGGCCAACAAGACTGAAGTGGTCTACAAAGGCATGCCGGTCGGCAAGGTCAAGACGCTCAAGCTCGACGATGAAGGCAACTCCAAAGGCGTGATTGCCACCGTCGAAATGAACAAGGACGTCGAACAGTACCTGAAAACCAGCACGCGGTTCTGGTTGGTCAAGCCGAGCGTGACCCTGGCCGGCATTACCGGCCTGGAAACCCTGGTGTCGGGTAATTACGTCGCTATCAGTCCGGGCGAAGGCGAGCCGACGCGCAAGTTCAAGGCGCTGGCCGAAGAGCCTCCGCTGTCTGACGCCAAGCCCGGCCTGCACCTGACCATCAAGGCTGACCGCCTCGGCTCGCTGAATCGCGGAAGCCCGGTGTTCTACAAACAGATTCAGGTGGGTCAGGTTAAAAGCTATCTGCTGTCGGAAGACCAGAGCACTGTTGAACTCAAGGTCTTCATCGAGCCGACCTACGCCAAACTGGTGCGCAAACACACACGTTTCTGGAATGCCAGTGGCATCAGCATCGACGCTAACCTGTCCGGGGTGAAAGTGCGCAGCGAATCGCTGGCCAGTATCGTCGCCGGCGGCATCGCCTTCGCCACACCCGAGAACCGTAAGGACAGCCCGCCGACCGATCCAAGCCTGCCGTTCCGTCTCTACGAAGACTTTGATGCGGCGGCAGCGGGTATCCGCGTGAAGGTCAAACTCAGCGACTTCGAAGGCCTGCAGGCCGGTCGTACGCCAGTGATGTACAAAGGCATTCAGGTCGGCAACCTGAAAGCCCTCAAGGTCGATCCGGATCTGAACAGCGCTACTGCCGAGCTGACCCTCGATCCTCTGGCCGAAGATTATCTGGTCGACGGCACACAATTCTGGGTGGTCAAGCCGTCGATTTCTCTGGCGGGTATCACCGGGCTGGAAGCGTTGGTGAAGGGTAACTACATCGCGGTGCGTCCGGGTGACAAAGGCGCGGCGCCGAAGCGTGAATTCGAAGCGCGACCGAAAGCGCCGCCACTCGACCTGCGTTCACCGGGCCTGCACCTGGTATTGTTCACCGATACCCTCGGTTCCATCGATGTCGGTAGTCCGATTCTGTACAAGCAGGTCAAGGTCGGTTCGGTGCAGAGTTACCAGTTCTCCAAAACCCGCAAGCAATTGATCATCGGTGTGCACATCGAGAAAGAATACGAAAATCTGGTCAACGCCTCGACGCGCTTCTGGAATGTCAGCGGCGTTACGCTGACCGGCGGTTTGACCGGCGGGATTCAGGTCAAGAGCGAGTCGCTGCAGACGTTGATGGCTGGTGGCATCGCCTTTGAAACGCCACAGGCCAAGGCGCCATTGCAGAAGCGTATTCCGCGTTTCCGCCTGTTCGCCAGTCACGACGATGCCAACCAGAAGGGCGCCGTGGTCACCATCAAGGTTGATCGCGCGGACGGTCTGCGCAGCGGCACTCCGGTGCGCTTCAAGGGGCTGGACGTCGGCAAGATCGAAAGCGTCGACCTGACTGACGATCTGCAGTCGGTCATCCTCACCGCACGTATAACCGAAGTGCCGGAGAAGATCGCCCGGGTCGGCAGTCAGTTCTGGGTGGTCAAACCTGAACTGGGCCTGATCAAGACCGAGAACCTCGAAACCCTGGTCACCGGCAAGTACATCGAGGTGCAACCAGCGGCGAAGAACCTTGGCCCGCAGAACAACTTTGTCGCCCTGGCTGAGGCTCCGGAAGTGACGAAGCAGGAGGCGGGGTTGAGTCTGGTATTGAGCGCGGCGCGTCGTGGCTCACTGAAACCGGGTGTGCCGGTTACTTATCGGGAAATCACCGTAGGCAAAGTCACTGGTTATGAGTTGGGCCAGACGGCTGACCGGGTACTGGTACACATTCTGATCGAGCCGAAATACGCGCCGTTGGTGCGCAGTGGCAGCCGCTTCTGGAACACCAGCGGGGTCGGTTTTGATTACGGCTTGTTCAAAGGTGTCACGGTGCGCACTGAATCGCTGGAAACGCTGATTCAGGGCGGCATCGCCTTCGCTACGCCGGACGGCGAGCGCATGGGCAATCCGGCGCGGGCCGAGCAGACGTTCCCGTTGTTCGACAAGTTCGAGGATGAGTGGCTGACCTGGGCGCCGAAGATTTCGCTCGGTAAGTAAATCCTGCGGTGTTTCGGCTGGCCTCATCGCCAGCAGGCTGGCTCCCACAGGGGATCGTGTTCACAACACAAATTCCTGTGGGAGCTGGCTTGCCAGCGATGAGGCCCTAAAAGACAGCACAAAACTCAAGCCATAAAAAAGGGCCGCGATCCCATCGGATCGCGGCCCTTTTTCGTTTTCAGTCAAAGCCGATCAAACTGCATCCAGCTCCGGCTCATCCGCCTGCACGTTCAACGTGGCCTTCACCACATCATGGCGACGGATGTATTTCCAGTCCGCCTCATCGATGTAGATCCCCGCCGGGCCGCTGCCGCCTTCCAGGTCGATCGCAACACTGGCGCAGACCTGCGGCTTCACACTCGCCAGAATCGGCACGAAGCCCAGTTGCAGACTGGTTTCCAGCAATGCGGCCTGGTTCTTCTCGTCAATGTCCGCCGCCTCGTCGAGGTAGTACGGCAGGCGCACACGGCCGGCCAGGTCGCGGTCCATCAAGTGCAGCAACAAGTACATGTTGGTCAGCGCCTTGATGGTCATGGTCGTCCCGTTGGACGCCGCGCCATCGATGTCGGTGTGGATCACCGGCTGACCGTTGACCTTGGTGATCTCGAAGGCCAGTTCGAACAAGTCCTTGAGGCCGAGCTGGTTGTGGTTCGCTGCCACCAGTCGCGCCAGATATTCCTTGGCCTCTTCGTTCTTGTTGTCCTGCTCGGCGCTCTGGCTCAGATCGAACACCGACAGGGTTTCGCCTTCTTCGTACTGACCGGCGCTGTGGATGATCTGATCGATGTGCTTGAGCGCTTCCTTGTTCGGTGCCAGGACAATGCGGAAGCTTTGCAGGTTGGAAACCTGACGCTTGTTGATCTCGCGGTTGAACAGCGCCAGTTGATGCTCAAGGCTGTCGTAGTCGCTGCGGATGTTGCGCAGGGTGCGTGCGATGTCGGTGACCGCCGCGCGGCGCGCCTTGCCCAGCGTCAGTGCTTCATCGGTGCGGTGCGCGTAAGCGTTGATCAGCAGCGACAGGCGGCGCTCCATGTCGTCTTCGCTGTCGAACTTGGCCACGCCTTTGAGGCGCACCTGCGCATACAACGCTTCGATCTGACCGTCGGCGCGCAGCAAGCCCTGCCAACTGTCCTGATAGTCGTTGAGCAGCGGCAGCAAGTTGTCCATCGAGTCGTCGACCGGGTCCATGAACGGCGTGCCGAACGGCAGGTCCGCTGGCAGCAGCTGGCGGCGGCGCAGGGCGTCGTCGAGCGTGCGTTGTTTGGCTTCCATGTCGGCGATCTGCCGGCCGACCAGTTGCAGCTTGGCCGACAGTTGCTGGACGCGCTCGGTGAAGGCATCGCTGGAGCGCTTGAGTTCGTCCTGTGCGGCTTCCAGTTGCGCCAGTTGCTCGAGTTTGTCGGCTTCTTCGGCGCTCAGGGTTTGCGTGCGGCGGAAATCTTCCAGCGCTTTCTGCGCATCCAGTACCTGCTGGTACAGCGCTTCGGTCTGGGTTTTGCTCGCGGCGCGGTCAGCGGCCACGGCTTGTTGGGTTTTCAGTTGCTTGAGTTCTTTTTCCAGACGCTCTTTTTGATCGCGCAACGCGGCGCGGTCGGCCAGCGCTTGCAGGGCCGGCGGCTCTATGTGCGAGATGTCGATCGACAGGCCCGGCACTTCGAAGCGCTCGCCTTTGAAACCATCAAGAATCAGCTCGACCGATTTGACCCACTCGCCGTTCTCGTCGAGGGTGATGCCGTGTTCGCCGAGCGGCAGGCTGAACAGCGCGCTGTTGAACAGACGCATCAGGCGTTCAACGTCCTGTTGCGAGAATTCTTCGCGCAGACGGGCGTAGCTGTTGTTGTCGGCGTTATCGAGTTGCTGCTTCACCGACTTCAGGCGTTTTTCCAGATCGCGCAGACGCTCTTCGAGATCTTCGGCGCTGAACTGCCGCGACTGCGCCAGCGCGCCGGCCAGTTCGTCGTGCGCGTCTTTGGCGGCGAGCAATTGTTGCTCGAGCACTTTGACGTCATCGACCAGCGCGAAGCGGTTTTTCAGCACCGACAGCTCGCCGAGCCAGCGCTGGATGCCGGAAATCTCCCGCTCCAGACGCATCAGTTCCTGAGTGCCGCCGCGCTGATCGTTTTGCAGATCGTCCTGCTCGCGGCGGTAGTGCTCGGCTTGCAGCGTCAGCTCTTCCTTGCGCGCGGTGGCGTAGTCGGACCAGGTGCCGAGCAGCGAATCGAGCAGCGGCGACAGGCGATGCAGTTTGCCGCGCAGCACATCGCGCTGTTTCACGCCGTTGGCCAGCGCTTCGACCAACGGACCGGCGGCAACCAATGAGTTGTAATCCTGCTCCATACGTCGTACGTCGCGGAAGGCTTCTTCGCACGCGGCGATGTAATCGACGCTGCCGGAACGCAGGCTGTGCTCAAAGGCATCGAGGAACAGCTGCTTGAGCTTGGCCGCAGTGATTTCGCGCATGTGCAGCAGGTTGATGAACAGCGCACGGAAGGTTTTCAGGCTTTGCTCGCTGGTCGAGCGCAGCGGAATCAGCGTCAGGTCGAGCGGGATCGACGTGTGACCGCCGACCAGCAAACGACGCAGTTCGTCAGGCTTGAGTTCGTAGGCTTTCAGGCCTTCTTTCTCAAGGTTGCTGAACAGCTCTTTCTGGCGCAGGCAGGTGTCGTTTTTCTGGTAATGGGCCAGGTCGAGTTTGCCGGCGTAGGCAAAGAACTGGTGACCGAACCCCCCGCCCGGGCCACGACCGACCACACCAATCACGTGCGGGCCGTGAGGCAGGTTCACTTCGACGAGGATGTAGCTGGTGTCGGAGGCGAAGTAGAAGCGCCGCGATTGCTCGAGGCTGTACTTGCCGAAACTCATGTCCGACATGCGCGCCAGAATCGGGAACTGCAAGGCGTTGATCGATGCCGATTTGCCGAGGTTGTTCGCGCCGTAAACCGATAGCGGTTCTTCCAGCGGGAACAAGCCGAGGCTGTAACCGGCGGTGTTCAAAAGGGCAAAGCGGCGGATGCCGTAGCGTTCCTGGCTCATGCGTCGGACTCCTGTTCTTCGGCAATGGCGCGGGCCAGTGCGTCTTCTTCGCTTTCTTCGGCAAACTCACTGAGGTCCAGTGGGTCGTCGGTTTCGAGGAATCTGGCTTCCGCCGCTTCGTCGATCAGCACTGGTGCCGGCAGCGGCAGCACGCTGTGCACGCTGGCCGCCAGGTCGCGGTCCTGCTGCACCGACAGGCACACATCGAGGAAACGGTGCATCGGCGGCAGGAAGCGGTACACACCGTTTTCTTCGCCGGCGAAACCCAGTTGAGTCATGCGGCGCATGATCTTTTCCTCGAGTTCTTCGACGGTCTGCACTTCGGCCTGGATGAACAGGTCGCGATACTTGTCCAGCAGCGACGGCAATTCTTCACGGCCGAGGCTGCCGCCGTCGAGGACGGCGATCGGGTCGCGGCCCTGATCAGCCAGATGCTCAACGAGGATGAAGGTGAACAACGCCAGACGCTGGGCGGTCTTGTTCACCGCCGCGGCGGCCATGTCCGGCACGAAGTAGTAGAAGCCACGGGTGTCGCAGACCAGTTCAAAGCCCAGCGCCTTGAACAGCGTGCGGTACTGGTCCTGGAAATTCGACAACTGGGCGTACAGCTCCGGGTCGCGGCGGCTGACGTGGTAGCCCTTGAACAACTCGCGGAAGATCGGCGCCAGTTGCGACAGTTCGGAAAGATCAAGATGCATGGGGGATGCTCGCAGAATCCTCGGCGGCGGTGTCGCTGGCCGAGAGCAGGGCGAAGGAGCGCAGGCTGACCTGATGCTCGTGAGTGTGGTATTCGCGGCGTTCCAGACGCTCGCGCTTGAAGCGTTTTTCCCGCGACAGGCGCGAGAACCAGTAGAGCAATTCGTCAGTGGCGCCGTCCGGTTCCTGCTCCAGCAGCCAGGTCATCAGATCCGGCATCGGCAGAGCTTCTTCGCAGCGGTCGACCATCTCGCGCACGGTGCGCGGCGCACGTGGGGCATCGCCAGCCTTCTGGGTCTTGTGCGCCTTCGGGAAGCGCGCCGGTTTCGGCTCGAAACGCGCCAGCGCATAGACGTAGGCTTCGACCTGACTGGCGCTGCCGAGGAAGGTACTTTGCGGGCGGGTGAACAATGGCATCGCCGCCTGTGGTACTGCGTCGATGCCTTTACGTCGGATCGCCGCCAGCGCCAATGCCGCACCACGGGTCACGGCGTTGTGCCGGCGCGCTTCTTCACGCAACGGCAGCAGCAGTTCGCGGGCGTGCCGCAAAGTCAGCTGGGCGCTGGTCTGCATTTCGAGGATGCGCGCGTGGGTGCGCAGAAGCATGTCGTCATCGACCAGATGGCCGAGGCGCTGCTGTTCGCTGAGCATTTTCAGCAACACCGTTTCGACCTTGCGCACGCCTTGTTCAAAGGCGCCGTCGGCGTTGACCAGATCGATCATCGGCTCGACGTATTCGTCCCACGTCGCCAGTACTTCGGCGTAACGCTGACGCAACGGAATCTGCCGGTCGCTGGTCTTGGCGCGTTCGGCCACAGCGACCAGCGCCTGTTCGTCGTTGTCGAGTTTCTTCAGCACGTCGCGCACGCGCATGTCGAGCAGGCGCAATTGGCGGGCGAGGTCGTTGCCGTCGCGTACTTCGAAGGCGTCCTGAATGTAACCGGCCAGCCGTTCGAGGTGACGCAGGTAGGCTTCGATTTCCAGGCACAGGCCCAGCCGGTGTTCGCGGCGCAGGTAGGCAAGGAAGTCGTGGATCTGCGCGTTCAGCTCGAAACGGTTCGGGCTTTTCGCCACGGGCACCAGGATGTCGAGGCGAATCCACACGTCGAGCAGGCTGGTGATGTCCTGCGGCGTGCTGTCGAGTTGTTGGGCGGCCAGTTGCGTGCGCAGTTCGTTGAGGCTCAGGGTGCCTTGGTCGAAGTGCTCGCACAGTGGCTCCAGAAGTGCCCAGTGTTCAGCGAGGGCGCGCAAGACGCGCTTGGGTTCGATCATCGGAATGGCCGGCTGGTTGGCGATTAAAAGCCGCGATTGTACTGCATCGAAGCCGATGCGATTCACTCTCGGGACGGACTGCTGCCTTTCTTTTCAATCAAGTGCATCGATCAACAGCAGGCGATCTTGAGCGAAGGGCGGTAGAATCAGCGCACTTTCCGTTATCCACAAGTGGCCGACCCTTGCTTATCGAGTCCCGCCGCCGCGCCTATTTGAACGCCATGCAGGTGGTCACCTGGCTGCCGCGCACCGAATTGCCCTTCGCCGCGCCGTCCCGGCCCGAGTTGCTGGACATGCCCGAGCCTGAGCCAGAAGTGCCCGTCGTGACTGCGCCTCAGGCCCAGGCCCAAGTCCAGGCACCGGTGCAGCCGGCGATCGCGCGGCCGAGCGAACGGCCGAAAGTCGAGGTGCCACGGCCTTCG
Organism: Pseudomonas sp. Z003-0.4C(8344-21); assembly: GCF_900104975.1. NCBI lineage: Bacteria > Pseudomonadati > Pseudomonadota > Gammaproteobacteria > Pseudomonadales > Pseudomonadaceae > Pseudomonas > Pseudomonas sp. Z003-0.4C(8344-21). The sequence goes on from NZ_LT629756.1 coordinate 1,297,196, forward strand.
CTGGCCAGCACCCGCAATGGTGCCAAACCGGTGGAAGAGGCCGTGGCCACGCCGGTCGTCGCCAAACCCGCGCCGGTGCCACCGCCACGTTTTGCCCTGCAATTGCTGCGCGCCGGGCGCTGCCTGCTGCTGGTCGAGTTACCCACAGGCGAAGCGTTCCAGAGCCGCGACCCGGCTTATCTGTTGCTCAAGGACATGCTGCGCGCCGCGGGTCTGCCGGATGCGCCGCAAATCGTCGGTGAGCCGGTGCGCTGGCCGTGGCTAAATCGCGGCACGCTGGACCAAGGCCCGGACGCGGCGCGGGACTTCGTCCAGGGTTTCCTCTCGGTACAAATGGAAGCGGCACCCTGCGCCTGCCTGTGGCTGATCGGCTTGCCGGCCGTGCGTTTTGCCGGCGAAGCGGACGCCGAGGCGTTCAATCGTGAATTGCAGATCGAAGGTCTGGGCCCGGCCTGGGCGATTCCCGGTCTGGAATTGTTAATGGAAGAGCCGCAGCGCAAAGCCGCTGTGTGGCAAGCCATGCGTCGGCTGATGGCGCGCTGGAAAGAATCGAATGAGTGACGCGGTAACCTTCCGCCCGATGACCGAGGCGGATCTCGAGGCAGTGCTGAAAATCGAGTACGCCGCTTACAGCCATCCGTGGACCCGGGGAATTTTTCTCGACGGTCTCGGCAAATACCAGATCTGGCTGATGTTCGAAGGGCAGCAGCAGGTCGGGCACGGTGTGGTGCAAATCATTCTCGACGAGGCGCACCTGCTCAACATCACCGTCAAGCCTGAGAACCAGGGACGTGGGCTGGGGCTGACGTTGCTGGAGCATCTGATGTCGATTGCCTACAAGGCTGAAGCTCGGGAGTGCTTTCTGGAAGTGCGCGACAGCAATACTGCGGCATTCAAGTTGTATGAGCGTTATGGCTTCAACGAGATTGGCCGGCGCCGGGATTATTATCCGGCGGTGGGGGGGCGTGAAGATGCGGTGGTGATGGCCTGCACCCTTGTTGACTGAAGCTTAAAAGCATCGCGAGCAGGCTCACTCCTACAGTTTGGAATGCGTTCCCCTGTAGGAGTGAGCCTGCTCGCGATAGCGATTTATCAGGTGCCGCTGATCAGCGCTTGCCATCCAGCGGATCCAGGTCCGCCAGTTCAGCCTCGTCCAGTCCGTCTCCGCCGCCGATGTCATTTTCTCCGACCACGCTCAAATCCCAATCTGCCTGATTGCCCTCACCAATTTCTTCGGCATCGCGAGCGCCATCGTCGCGGATCAGCGTTTCCGGGCTCAAATCGTCGTCCGTCGGTTGGTGATCATCGACCGAGCCGCCGGTCAGACCTGCCTCACGCACGCGTTCACCTGGCATCAGCTGCTCGCGTTCACGCTCAGGAATCTCATCACCGATCTTCGCGCTGGGCTCTTCGTCGTCGAAATCCAACTCATGCACCGAACCCATGCGGTCTTCGTTATCATCGATGGGCTCCGGTTGCGCCGCATCGTAGGGGCGTCGTGAATCAGTCATGGCAAATCCTCATACTGTGGGCCTTACTTGGAGTGGACTCATCAGGCGCACGAGAATTCCAACGAAAACACTTTGCTCAACGGGCGTGACTCCGACGGGCGGTCGTCTATCAAACCAGCGCATCTTTCTTGAGGCCTTATCCATGCACGACTTACAAGACCTGATTGATAACAACGAGCGTTGGGCTGACGCGATCACCAAGGAAGACCCGGATTTCTTCGCCAAACTGGCGCGCCAGCAGACCCCCGAATACTTGTGGATCGGCTGTTCCGACGCACGGGTGCCAGCCAACGAAATCGTTGGCATGTTGCCTGGCGATCTGTTCGTGCACCGCAACGTCGCCAACGTGGTGCTGCACACCGACCTCAACTGTTTGTCGGTGATCCAGTACGCAGTGGACGTGCTCAAGGTCAAACACATCCTCGTTACCGGCCACTACGGTTGCGGCGGTGTGCGCGCGTCGATGCAGGACCGCCAGTTCGGTCTGATCGATGGCTGGCTGCGTTCGATCCGCGATCTGTATTACGAAAAGCGCGAAGAACTGGCCAAGCTGCCGACCGAAGAAGAGCAGGTCGACCGGATGTGCGAACTCAACGTGATCCAGCAAGTGGCCAACGTCGCGCACACCAGCATCATCCAGAACGCCTGGCATCGCGGCCAGAGCCTGTCGATCCACGGCTGCATCTACGGCATCAAGGATGGCCGCTGGAAAAGTCTCAACACCACCATCAGTGGTTTCGAGCAACTGCCGCCGCAGTATCGCTTGCGCCCGATCGGCCCGGCGTAAAGCCGCCTAGCGTCGGCCCGATTGCCGCCAGCGCTGGAGAAAGTGCAGGCCTTCCAGGCTTGGCGGTTCATCGTAACCGGTGATCCAGCCACGACAACGTGATGAGCCGCAACCGCAGGCAAACTGGCGCGAGAGTTTGTCTTCAGTGGCGGCGTAATCAATGCTCAGATGCTCGCCGCGCTGAATGTCCTTGAGCGACCACAGCCACAACTCAGTCATGTCGAGAAACGTGTTCGGGTCGCAGGCATGTTCGAGCAGTCCGCAAAAGCGAGGATCGTACAGGTGAATGCCGCCGAGCAATTGGCGGGTCTGTCGGCAGCGATAGGGCAGCAATTGCCCGGAAACCCTGCACATCCGGTGTGTACCGGGAAAATCTCGGCGTGCGGCGATTGCCACCGGATTGGCGTAGGGATCGTGAATGATTTCGAAGTCGGCACTGGAGGGAAACCCAAGACGCACGGGCAGGCCGGAGAAGGGGTAGATGCCTTCGGTATCGTGCGGGGCAGAGCCTGCCACGGCGTGGGTATTCATGATCTTCCTTTGTCGCACGGCTATGCGACGTTGCCGGGACGACGTCCTGTCGGCCCTTGTTTACAGCCATGGATCCAATCTAGTGGTTACAGGTATAACCGGTCTACTGTCAGATGTGACAGGCGTGATAGACGTATTCCCGCGTCAGCCAGGGCTGACACGGGATGAGTCGTCAGGTTTACAGGTGCGGAGCAGGAATGGCGGTCGCCGGCAGGGGCGCTTTCAACTGTTGCAGTTGCGCCTTGATCGGTGTGCTAGCGCACTTGGCTGCGGCCTGCTCCGCTGTCAGATCACGGATCGAGGTGTAGAACAGTTCGCAAGTTTTGACTTTCTGCGTGACCTGCCAGGTTTGCGTGCAAGTGTTCAGCGTGGTCTGCGCGTTGCTGCCCGGTTTGCTGCCCATGCCGGCCTGCCAGCAGGCGGCGCTCAAATCCTGACCCATGACTTTCAGGCCCGCAGCATCGGCCTTGGCCTGCGCATCGTCGCCGGTGTAGCTTTTCGGATCGGCGGCGTACCAGATGTAACTCGGATGGTTGGACCCCAGCACCGGCACCTGCACGCCCTCGCTCGGGCTGATGGTCGCCAGGCCCAATACGCCGACGGTCGGCCCGTATTGCTGTTTGATCCAGTTACGCACCGGCGCACCGAACGCGACCATCGGCAGCGTCGTGCCGCTGGCAGTCTGGCTGAACTGCTTGACCAGCGTGGTCTGGTAGTCCTTGAAATAGTCGTACACGCCTTCCAGGTCGCTACCGGCATTGGACGGCGCGGCAATCGGGGCGATGTCGATGATGGTCTGATAAGCCGGCGTCTGCTCAGCGGGAATGCCATTGTCAGTGAGCAACGTCGCCCAGCGATCAGTGGTGTTGGAGCGCAAATAATCCTGCGCCTGAGTCAGCGAATAATCCGGCGGGAAGTGCAGCAACTCGACACTTTTACGGTTTTCCAGGGCCATGCCCAGCGGCAGGAACAGATACCAGCTGTAAGCCCATTTACCATCGGCATTGAGCTTGCTGGCGCCGTTGTAGGCCAAGTCGCCAGCGTCAAGCAGCGCCGCCAGCGGTTTGTCGTAACCCTGCGGCACACCAGAGATCTCGGCGTAGAGCTGATCGTTGTCGGTCTTCACCAGCACCTTGGCGTCGGCATAGCCATCGCGCTGTACGCTTTGGGTCAGGTAATGCGCAACGGTCTGCTCCAGCGTCCAGTTGCGGTAACAGATGACGTGACAATTATTGGGATAAGCGAAGAGGCGCGTGACGCGCTCGGTGCTGCCCAGTTTCAGGTCGACATCGGCGTGGGCGGCGGCGCTCAGCGTCAGTGCGGTGAGGGCCAGTGCGGCGGGGGAAAGTCCTGCGAACTTGAACATGCTCAGATCCTTTTCAGCGTGGAATTCCCCGCAAGTGTCGGGGGCGTTTCATAGTGGATCAGCCGTGTGGCACAAAAAAGCTGGTCGGTACGATTTTTTTCAGCGAGTAGCGCAAGAAATGTGGGAGCCAGCCTGCTGGCGATAGCGGTATGTCAGGCAACACTGAAGTCGACTGATAGTTTGCTATCGCCAGCGGGCTGGCTCCCACAGTTGCAGCAGGCAGCTACTTGATGGCTACGGCATCACCGGCGGCGTATACGCCAACGTCGTCCCCAGCGCCCACAGCAGCACCAGCACCAGCGGCGTGTGCACCAGCAATTGCACGAACGAGAAGCCGATCAGATCCCGCGCCTTCAAGCCGAGTACGCCGAGCAGCGGCAGCATGTAGAACGGGTTGATCAGGTTCGGCAGTGCTTCGGCGGCGTTGTAGATCTGCACGGCCCAGCCGAGGTGGTACTGCAAGTCGTTGGCGACCTGCATCACGTACGGCGCTTCGATGATCCACTTGCCGCCGCCCGACGGAATGAAAAAGCCAATAATCGCCGAGTAGACGCCCATCAGCAGCGCATAGGTGTCGTGCGAGGCGATGCTGACGAAGAACGTCGAAATGTGGTGCGCCAGAGTCTGCGCATCCGCGCCTTTGACCGTGGTCATCAACGCGGCGATCGAGCCGTACAGCGGAAACTGGATCAGCACGCCAGTGGTGGTCGGCACGGCGCGCGCCACCGCATCGAGAAAGCTGCGCGGGCGCCAGTGCAGCAGGGCGCCGAGCATGATGAACAGGAAGTTGTAGGTATTGAGCCCGGAAATCGCGGTGATCGCCGGTTTGCTGGAAAATTCATGGAACAACCATCCCGCCGCCAGCAGCACCAGCACGATGATCAACAGCGGGCTGTGTTCCAGCCATTCGCCCGGTCGTGTGCGCGGTTGCAGCGGTGGCAGGTTGAACGCCGGGTCGATGCCGCAGGCCTTCGCGTCCCGCGCCGAGTTCGGGCCGGGTGCGGTGGCGTAAGCGATGATGATCGAGATCACGATCAGCGCCAGCAACATTACGCCCGACTGCCAGAGGAAAATGGTTTCGGTGAACGGAATCACCCCGGTGATCGACAGGATCGACGGCGGCAGGCTGGCAGGGTTGGCCTGCAGTTGCGCGGCGGACGACGACAAACCCAGCGCCCACACCGCGCCAAGGCCGAGATACGCAGCGGCGCCGGCGGCGCGGTAATCCATTTTCAGGTCGGTACGGCGGGCGAGGGCGCGCACCAGCAGACCACCGAAGACCAGCGACAGGCCCCAGTTGAGCAAGGAAGCGACCATCGAGATCAACGCCACCCAGGCCACGGCGGAGCGGCCATTTTTCGGGACCCGCGCCAGTCGGTCGATCAGTTTGACCGCAGGCGGCGAGCTGGCGACCACGTAGCCGCCGATCACCACGAAGGCCATCTGCATGGTGAACGGAATCAGGCTCCAGAAACCGTCGCCGAAGGCCATTGCCGCCGCGGTGGGTTTGGCACCCATGGCCAGAGTGGCGAGGGTAACGATGATGACGGCCAACGCGGCAAATACCCAGGAATCGGGAAACCAGCGTTCGGCAAAACTTGAACAGCGCAGGGCAAAGCGCGCAGAGCGGCTATCTTCGATATCAACGGCCACGGGGAGTACCTCGGAATTTTTATGGTTATTTTGGTCTGGCAGGCGAAACACAAATCCCTTGTAGGAGTGAGCCTGCTCGCGATAGCGCAATCACATTCAACACATTCAGTGACTGGACGCACGCCATCGCGAGCAGGCTCACTCCTGCAGGGCAGCGGTGTTCATCCTGCAGACAGGCATTTACAGTAAATCAAGCGCCGCCCATTTGTGATCAGCTTTTGCAAAACCATGACTATGGTCTAACGGGTTGTCCCCCCGTCCATTTGCGTAGACCATGGGCGCCTTGGTTTTTTGCCTGATCCAGAGTTCTTTGCGATGACTGCCCAAATCCCGGCCAGACCTGCGCCGTTCAGCCGCTCCGACTACAAGACCCTTGGCCTTGCGGCCCTCGGCGGGGCGCTGGAAATCTACGACTTCATCATTTTCGTATTTTTTGCCCTGACCCTCAGTCAGCTGTTCTTCCCGCCGGAAATGCCCGAGTGGCTGCGCCTGCTGCAGAGCTTCGGCATCTTCGTCACCGGCTATCTCGCACGGCCGCTGGGCGGCATCCTGATGGCGCATTTCGCCGACCGTTTGGGCCGCAAAAAGGTCTTCAGCCTGAGCATCCTGATGATGGCGCTGCCGTGCCTGCTGATCGGGATCATGCCGACTTATGCACAGATCGGTTATTTCGCACCGCTGCTGTTGCTGGCGCTGCGCATCCTTCAGGGCGCAGCCGTGGGGGGCGAAGTGCCGAGTGCCTGGGTATTCGTCGCCGAACACGCACCGTCCGGTCACCGCGGTTACGCCCTTGGCTTTTTGCAGGCCGGGCTGACCTTCGGCTATCTGATCGGTGCACTGACCGCGACATTCCTCGCCCAGGTCTTCACTCCAGCGGAAATTCTCGATTACGCCTGGCGTTATCCCTTCCTGCTCGGCGGAGTGTTTGGGGTGGTTGGCGTTTATCTGCGCCGCTGGCTGAGCGAAACACCGGTTTTCATCGCGATGGAGGCGCAGCGCGAGGCGCGGGTCGAACTGCCACTGCGCACCGTGTTGCGCGAGCACCGACTGGCGATGTTGCCGGCGATGCTGCTGACCTGCGTGCTGACCTCGGCGGTGGTGGTGTTTGTGGTCATCACGCCGACGATGATGCAAAAGACGTTTGGCATGACCGCCAGCCACACCTTCGGCCTCAGTGCGCTGGGCATCGTTTTCCTCAACATCGGTTGCGTGCTCGCCGGTCTGCTGGTCGATCGCATCGGCGCGTGGCGCACGGTCATGTTCTACAGCCTGCTGCTGCCACTGGGCATCGGCGTGCTGTATGCCTGCCTGATCGCAGGCGGGCAGTGGGTCGGCCTGGCTTATGCCGTGGCCGGGCTCGGTTGCGGAGTCGTCGGCGCGGTGCCTTCGGTGATGGTCGGGCTGTTTCCAGCGCGTATTCGCGTGTCGGGCATTTCCTTTACCTACAACATTGCCTACGCCGCGTGGGCGAGCGTTACGCCATTGTTGCTGATCGGGCTGATGCCCTGGAGCCCTTGGATCTGCGTGATGTTCTGCGCAGTGATGGGCGTGGTGGGCATGCTGACGGCCGCTTATTTCGGTGCTCGCATGCCTCGCACAGGGCCCTGTCAGGCCGCGGGCGCTGCCTGAGCAGAAACCGCCGAACTATTTTCGACTGACGGGTCTCGCGGCCGCTTCAGAAAAGCTCTGCAAGGCCGATGGCTAGGTTGTACGCCGCGTTCAACCCTGCCATTGGTGCTTTCCCATGTTCAATAAACGCTTGAAGCAAGAGCTGGCCGCTCTCCGTGAAGAACTCTCCAGCCTTGTGCAAGTGAAGGAAAGCCTGGAAAGCGAGATGCTGGCGCTGACGCTTGAGGCCGACGGGCGGATTCGTTCGGTCAACCAGAACTTCCTTGGCGAGATGATTTACAAAAGCCAGGACCTGATCGGCCGGGCGCTTGAAGACATCGTCCCGGCCCACGTCAAAACCAACGAATTCCATCTGCGCTTCAAGAACGCAATGACCCGTGGCGAGCATTTTGCCGGTGCCGTGCGCCTGGTGCGTGGCAATGGCGAAGAGGCGTGGCTACGCTCGATCGTCCAGCCCGTGCGTGCTTCCGATGGCCGGATCAGACATATTTCGTTCTACGCCAGCGACCTGACCCGCACCATCGAAGCCTCCCGCGAGCATGAAAACCTGATCGGCGCGCTGGTGCGCTCTACCGCTGTGATCGAATTCGATCTCAATGGCAACGTACTCACCGCCAACGATCGTTTCCTCAATGGCATGGGTTACAGCCTGGCGCAGATCAAGGGCAAACATCACCGCACGTTCTGCGCGCCGGAGGAATACAACAGCGGCGAGTATCAGAATTTCTGGCGCCGCTTGAACAATGGCGAGTTCGTCGCGGGTCGTTTCAAGCGTATCGACAGCCATGGCCGCGATGTCTGGCTGGAAGCGTCCTACAACCCGGTGGTCGATGCCAACGACAAACTGTACAAAGTGGTGAAGTTCGCCACGGTCATCACCGATCAGGTCAACCGCGAACAAGCTGTTGCCGACGCGGCCAGCATCGCCTACAGCACCTCGCAACAAACCGACAGCACCGCGCAACGTGGCACGACGGTGGTCACCGAAGCGGTCAACGTGATGCGTGATTTGTCGCGGCACATGCAAGCCGCCGGGGAGGGCATCGAGGCGCTCAACGAGCAGTCAATGGTGATCGGCACCATCGTCAAAACCATCAGCGGCATCGCCGAACAGACCAACCTACTGGCGCTCAACGCCGCGATCGAAGCCGCCCGTGCCGGCGAGCAGGGTCGCGGCTTTGCCGTAGTCGCCGATGAAGTGCGACAGCTGGCTTCGCGCACCAGCCAGGCCACCGACGAGATCGTCACCGTGGTCCGGCAGAACCAGGAAATGGCCCGCAATGCGGTGGCGCTGATGACCGACGGCAAGCTGCAGGCCGAGCAAGGCCTGGCACTGGCGGCAGAGGCGGGGACGGTGATTGTCGAAATCCAGGACGGAGCACAGAAAGTGGTAGACGCGGTGGGTCAGTTCGCCAATCAACTGTCTCACTGACACCCTGCTGATCGTTCCCACGCTCTGCGTGGGAACGCCTCTCGGGACGCTCCGCGTTCCCTTGCCGGCGTGACGCAGAGCGTCACAGGATGCATTCCCACGCAGAGCGTGGGAACGATCACCGAGGTGTCACAGGTTCTGTGATTCTCCAGTAGCAGCGCTACAATCGGCTCCTTTACCCGCGGAGCAGACCCCCATGAGCGATTCCCACCGCCGCCCGGTACCCTTGAACAAAGCCTACCGCTTGCTCAATCACGGCCCGACCGTGCTGGTCAGCGCGGCCCACGATGGGCAGCGCAACATCATGGCCGCCGCCTGGGCCATGCCCCTGGATTTCGAACCGCCGAAAGTCGCCGTGGTGCTGGATAAGTCCACCTGGACCCGCCAGCTGCTCGAAGCCTCGGGCACCTTCGTACTCAACGTTCCTTGCGCCGATCAGGCCGACATCGTGCAAACCGTCGGCAACACCTCGGGGCTGGAAATTACCCAGAGCCAGGGACGGGACAAATTTCAGGCCTGCGGTCTGCAAACCTTCATCGGCGAACAGGTCGCAGCGCCGCTGCTCGACGGCTGCGTCGCCTGGCTCGAATGCCGCCTGCTGCCGGAACCACGCAACCACCAGCAATACGACCTGTTCCTCGCCGAAGTCATCGCCGCCCATGCCGACGAACGCGTGTTCAGCGACGGGCGCTGGCATTTCGAAGGGCATGACGGTTTGCGCACGCTGCACCATGTTGCCGGGGGGCATTTTTTGAAGATTGGTGATGCGGTGGATGGCAAGACGCTAAAGGTTTAAGCAGCGTTGATGGAAATCCGTCAGCGGATGTAGCAAGGTATAAGACTCACCTTATTTCAGGCGCCTGAATCATGGACTTTTCCGCTGCCGGTTATCTCGCCCCGCTGTTGTCGCTGGCGCTGTTGTGGACTGTTGCCGTGGTCACGCCCGGCCCGAATTTTTTCAACATCGCTCAGTTGGCGGCGAGTCAGTCGCGTCGGCATGGTGTGGTGGCTGCGCTGGGCGTGGCGACCGGCACGGTGCTATGGGGGCTCGCGGGCGGCTTGGGAATCAAGACACTGTTCAGCGTCGCGCCGACGCTATATCTGGGCTTCAAGATCGCCGGCGGTTGCTACCTGATTTATCTGGGATTGAAGCAATTCAAGCGCAAGGGAGCGATTGCTCCCGGTGAGCCCGCTGCAACCCACCAGACCTGTCTCAGCGTTTACGCTCGCGGTTTGCTCGGCAATATGACCAACCCGAAATCGGCACTGTTCGTCACCACCATCTTCGCCACCGCCATGCCGGCTCACGTATCGCCGCTCCTGCTGGCGCTGGCCGTGCTGACCATGGCCACGTTGTCCTTCAGTTGGTATTGCTGCGTCGCACTTTTCTTCGCCAGCCGCCGGGTTGCCGGTGTTTACGAACGGTCACGGCAGTGGCTGGATCGGTTGGCGGGTGGCTGCTATTTGTTGTTTGGGGCGCATTTGGTGGCGAATCGTTGAGAGCGATTGAGGGACACGCCGATAAAAAAGGCCTACCACCCGGTAAGCCTTTTCTTTTTGCATCGTAGACTCAGTCGCCGAGCGCTTCGCCTTCACGCCGTGGATCGGCGCCACCTTCCAACGACACTTTCCGCTGTGCATCCTTGACCCGCACGATGGCCTGGGTGCCGCTGGTCATGTCGATTTCGCTCACGATATGCCCTTTGTCTTTCAGTGCCTGTACCAGCGCCGGGCTGAACTGGCCCTGTTCCAGTTCGGTCGGGCCGTTGCGGCTGCCGAAGTTGGGCAGGCTGATCGCGCGTTGTGCGTCGAGGTCCCAGTCGAGCAGGCCGATGGTGGTCTTGGCGACGTATTCAATGATTTGCGAGCCGCCGGGCGAGCCGACCGTGGCGACGAATTCGCCGCTCTGGCGATCAAAGATCAGGGTCGGCGCCATCGACGAGCGCGGGCGTTTGCCGGGTTCGACGCGGTTGGCGACTTTCTGACCGTTCTCTTCGGGGATGAACGAGAAATCGGTCATCTGGTTATTGAGCAGAAAGCCCTGAACCATCAGGTGTGAGCCGAATGCGGCTTCGATGGTGGTGGTCATCGACACCGCGCCGCCGAGGTCATCCACCGCCACGACTTGTGAGGTGGAAATACGCAATGGCGAACGGTCCGGCGCGTAGGCAACCTGCACGCCCGGCGGTGTGCCCGGTTTGGCAGTGCCCATGCTGCGTTCGCCAATCAGGCTGGCGCGGCTGGCCAGATAACCCTGGTCGACCAGACCTTTGACCGGCACCGGCACGAAGTCGGTGTCCGCGACATATTGCGCACGGTCGGCGTAGGCGAGCCGTTCGGCTTCCGCGATCAGGTGCACGGCTTGCGGGTCCGGTTCAATGCCGGCCGGTTTGTCGGTCTTGACCGGTTTGAGCGGTGTCAGCGAAAGGCGCGGATCACGGGTTTCCAGGGCCTGCAACGTGCCGAGGATTTGCGCCACGGCGATCCCGCCCGACGACGGTGGCGGCATGCCGCACACCTGCCAGCGCTTGTAGTCCGTGCACAGCGGCGCACGCTCCTTGGCCTGATAGCGTTGCAGATCGGTCAGCGACAGGCTGCCGGGGTTGGCGTGACGCTGGACCTTGGCGACGATTTCCTCAGCGATCGGACCTTTGTAAAACGCGTCTGCACCTTCACTGGCGATGCGCTTGAACACGGCGGCCAAGGCCGGATTCTGCAGGCGCGTGCCGACGGCTTTGACGCTGCCATCGCTGTTCAAAAAGTAGGCGGCCATGTCGGGCGACTGGCGCAGCGCCGAATCGGCGGCAAGCAACGAGTACAGGCGCGGGGAGATGGCGAAACCCTGCTCGGCCAGTTGGATCGCCGGCTCGAACAACCTGGCCCACGGCAGACGCCCGTGTTGTTTGTGCGCCATTTCCAGCGCACGCAACACCCCGGGCGTGCCGACCGACCGGCCGCCAATCTGCGCCTGCGGGAAAGCCATCGGTTTGCCGTCCGCTTGTAGAAACAGCTTCTCGGTAGCGCCTGCCGGCGCTGTCTCGCGCCCGTCATAGGTGCGCACCTGTTTGCCATCCCACAACACGATCATCGCCCCACCACCAATCCCGGACGACTGCGGCTCGACCAGCGTCAGCACCGCCTGCATCGCAATCGCCGCATCGATCGCCGAACCACCCTGACGCAACATCTCCCGACCCGCCTCGGCGGCCAGTGGATTGGCGGCAGCAGCCATGTGTTTGTTGGCGTGGCGGGTTTGCAGATCGGTGCGATAACCGGAAGCGCCTTCCGGTGCCAGCGGCAACATCGAGGAGGGCGGGGCGTTGCACGCGGTGAGGGTCAGGGCACTGATAAGCAGTGTAAGAACTGGCAGGCGAAAGCGGCTCAAGGGCTGGGTTGAAAACACGCGGGCTCTCCGTCCGTGGGATAGAAGTGTTGGGGGACTTTAGCGAGCGGGCGGTGGGGGTGCAAACCGGGTGAGGATTTGATCCTTGGTCAAAGTGTTTCGGAAGCACTCGGGCCTCTCGTAACGGGCTCAGTCAAATCAAAGGTTTTGTACTTGTAGTACTCCGCTCTGGGTTGGTATTTACCCTTCATTTCTCCTACAGACTTTTCAGGTCGACAACCTACGCACCCTTGCCTGAGGATGTTTTCTATTGAATTTCCCCAGGATGGATTTCAGGTAGAGGGACAAGTCCGTTGTTATTCAACTCCATTTCCAGTCGGCGATTGTCATGAGTGTTTCCAATGAGGAGGACCGCGCTTTTCTGATGGCGATGGGCAGTCGCATCGCTCACTTACGTATGGTGCATGAGATCACACAGACTCGGTTGGCACGGGCTTTAGGTCTTTCTCGACAGACCTTTCAGGGTTACGAAGAGGGCACGCGCAGCATGCCGGTCACGACACTGGTGAAGATGGCATTTGCGCTTCGCGTTCCTGTTGAAGAGCTGCTCGGGGTTCCCTCGTACACGGAAACGCCCAGACGCAGCTTGACCTCGACCTGGTATCGACGGCTGCAGTCCATCAATGAGCTGCCGAAAGTCCAGCAGAAGGTCGTAGCGCAGATGCTCGATGCGCTGATCGCACAAGCAACGAGCAAGACAAGCAACGGAGAAGGAGAAGTTTGAAGTAACTCAAAGAACGCGGAACCAAGGTGCTACCAACACTTTGGCCCCGCTAACCACAAGCAGCTAAGAAGGAGCTAATTATGGCTAAGGCCGATCATACGTCATCAACCCCTATCACTGAACGCCGGTTGAAAATCGCCGCAGACTTTTACCCGGTCCACATAAAGGATCAACCTCACAGCCCCGCCAAACCGGTGCCCTGGATCAGGCTACGCGGACTGTGGTTAAGACAGGCAGGATTCGAGGTGAACGAGAACGTGAAAGTCCGTGTGATGAAAGGTTGTCTGGTGATTACTGCGGAATAGATGAATCGCCGAGTAAAGCCGCAATGCTATTTACGTAAGAAAAAACGCCGCTAACATTCAGTGATAGCGGCGTTTTTCTCAGATAGCGCTTTTGATTTTCTTGATTTTTATGGGGGCAGGGCCCGTGTTACTTGGCTATAAGCCTGGTTGTTACGAAGGCCTTATCTTGAATGTGATATTGGCTTATGTGAAAAAAAGCGAAGCGCAAACTGTAAGAAAGTCTGACTGATGAGCAACTGCGGACCCATTGATCGGTGGTAGCGCATCGCTACACCTCTAGGGTAAACAGTGATTCGGATAGATCGGTAACCGGGCGGGGGATTATTGCAAGCATAAAAAAACGGCCTACCTTTCGGTAAGCCGTTTTTAGTACTTGGTGGCTACACAGGGACTTGAACCCCGGACCCCAGCATTATGAATGCTATGCTCTAACCAACTGAGCTATGTAGCCAAGTGGCGCGCATTATTCCCCTGAAATGGAAAAGCGTCAAGCGTAAATCCAAAATATTTCTTCTTATTTTCAACCGCTTATCCTCCGGCCCCGAAAATCGGGGCCGGGGAGGGTGTCAGCGCAGGCGGAATCTGGCGGTATTGGCGCTCAAGGCTTCGCTGCCCAGGCTCAAGGTGTCTGCCGCAATGTTCACCGCCCGCGCGCCTTCGAGCAAACGCACCGCCGCTTGATCGACCTGCTGGATGTTGCCGCTCACCTCATCGGCGGTGCTCGCCTGTTCCTCAACCGCCGTGGCGATCTGCGCCAGGGTGTCGGTGACGCTCTGAACGGCGCTGGCAATTTCGCCCAGGCGTTCACCGAGGCCGGTGACGGCGGCGGCGTCCGATTGCGCCTGGCCGCACGCGGCTTCCATCAGGCTGACTGCTTCATTGACGGTGGCACGCAGGCTGTCGACGGTGCCGGCGATCTGTGCGGTGGATGACTGGGTGCGTTGCGACAGGCTGCGCACTTCGTCAGCAACCACGGCAAAGCCACGACCCTGTTCACCGGCGCGTGCCGCTTCGATCGCCGCGTTGAGGGCCAGCAGGTTGGTTTGCTCGGCGACGCCGCGAATGGTGTCGACGACCAGTTGAATCTGCTGGCCTTGTTCGCTGACCCGACCCAATGCCGCTGCTGTTTCGTTCAAGCGCTGATTGAGCTGCTGAATGCTCGCCGTGGTGCGCTGGCTGTCGCGGCTGCTCTCAGCGGCGATGCGCCGGGTGTGCTGGGCGCTGCCAGAGGCCTGTTCGCAGCTCTGCGCCACGCCTTGCGAGGTGGCGGCGAGTTGCGTGGCCGCTGCGGCGATCTGGCTGATCTGCAATTGTTGCGCCTCGACTTCGCTGAGCGCACCGCTGGAATGATCGTTGAGGCTGCGCACCGCGTTGCTCAGTTGCGAAGTTTCGTGATCGACGCCGAGCATGCTGCTGCGCAGTTGCACCACGGCCACGTTGAGCGCGGTGCTGATGGCCGCCAGCTCATCACGGCCGACTACCGGCACCTGCAGGCTCAGATTGCCGTCACGCAGGGCTTCGGCGAGCAGCGTGATGCCGCTGGCGCTGCGGCGGATCGAGGCTTGCAGGCAAATGAACAGGTATAACGCGGCCAGCAGCAGACAACCGAAGATCGCCGCGACCAGGATGAACTGACGGATAGCCGAGCTGTGATAGGCGTCGAGCCGCTGATCCAGCGACAGCAGCGATTGCTGGCGCAGGGACGCGAGGTTGATCAGCAGGGCGTCGAGGCTGCGCTCGAAGTCTTCCGGTTTCAGATTGATGCTGCCCCCGAACACGCCGTCGTCGAGCACTTTCAAGCCGCTGTCGAGGTGTTTGAGGCTGTCGTGGTATTGGCTGGCCCAGCTCTGCTGGTCTGTCGGCAGGCGTGCTTCGAGCAGCGTGGCGGTTTTGACCAGTTGCTCGCGGGCGTCGCCGATGCGGCTGCGCAGGTCACGCAATTGCAAACGGCTCTGCAAGGTAAATTGGCCGGAGACCACCGAGGCCTGGCCGACCGCGGCGAGGCGGCCGATTCGCTCGATCAGGTCCGGCGCGTGTTGCGTGGAGATCTGCGTCAGCAGATAGGTTTCCAGCCACGGCGCGAGCGTCAGGCGATTGTCCATGACGATCTGCTCGCGCAACGCTTGCAACGCGCCCAAGGCGTTGGTAAAGCGGTCGTAGCCGTCCGGCCACCAGCCGACGCTGCTCAGGCTTTTCGAATCGAGGCTATTGAGCGCGGTTTGCAGCGCTTGATAGCGCGTCAGCGTTTCGCCTTCGGCTCCTTCGTTATTCAGTGCTGTACCCAGGTCCGTAGTGGCTTGCAATACGGCAGGCTGCACCTTGTCGAACGCGGCCATGGCCGCCAGTGTGGCCGGCGTCGGTTGCCGGTTGGTTTCCGTAGCGCGCCAGCGGGCGGCGCGGTCGCGTTGCGCGGCGAGCAGGTTGTCCAGCGCATCCAGCGCCAGCAACTGGCGCACGCCGGCGCGCTCGCCGGAGATAAGACTGAGCTTTTCGCGATAGTCCTGACCGATCATCAACAGGCTACCGGCCAACGGCAGAATGAACAGCAGAAACAACAACTGGAATTTACGTGCGAAGCCAAATCGCCCCAGCAATTTGATCCCCGGCGAAAGAAAAGCCTGCATGCCCCATGACTCCCCCGGACACCACGCACCATTGGCGTGCATCGCAGTCGCTCGACCTTGATGTTGTGCCCTGCTAAAAGGCCTCGAAAGTTCACTCTTGCCCGCTCTGTAGGCCGGCTCTGTAGCGAAACTTCCCATTGTCGGTCGCCTTTGTAAGGCGGCCGCGTTCAAGCAGAGAAGCAAGGCAAGATTCAGACCATGGCGTTGCGCTATCACCTGGCAATCGACGACCCGTCAGTTAGTTAGCTGGCTAAGGGGATAGCGCAGGCGCACCGAAAAATGGCACATTGACGCACCTGCCTGCGGGCACCCCTCTGCTGTCCGGAAAATTCCATGGCTATCAGCAATGTTCAGACCGCCGCTGCCTCGGCGACCGCTGCTCCGCAAAGCAGCCCTTTGGTGACGCGCATCATCGGCGCGGTAGCGCTGGCGCATTTGATCAACGACCTGATCCAGTCGGTGCTGCCGTCGATCTATCCGATGCTCAAGGCCAATTACGGCCTGACGTTCACCCAGGTCGGCCTGATCACTTTGACTTTCCAATTGACGGCGTCGCTGTTGCAGCCGTGGGTGGGTTATCACACTGATCGACATCCGAAGCCGTGGCTGCTGCCAGCCGGTTCGATTTGCACGCTGATCGGCATTGTGATGATGTCGATGGTTGGCAGCTTCCCCTTGATTCTGCTGGCGGCGGCGCTGATCGGCATCGGCTCCTCGACATTTCACCCCGAAGCCTCGCGGATTGCGCGACTGGCCTCGGGCGGGCGTTACGGTCTGGCGCAATCGACCTTTCAGGTCGGTGGTAACGCGGGTTCGGCATTCGGCCCGCTGCTGGCGGCGGCGATCATCATTCCGTTTGGTCAGGGCAACGTCGCGTGGTTCGGCCTGTTCGCGGTGTTTGCGTTGTTCGTGCTGTACCGCATCAGCCGCTGGTACGCCCATCACTTGAACTTGTTCAAGCTCAAGGCCGGCCAGGCTGCGGCTCACGGCTTGTCGAAGGGCAGGGTGATCAGTGCGCTGGTGGTGCTGGGGCTGTTGGTGTTCTCCAAGTATTTCTACATGGCCAGCCTCACCAGCTATTTCACCTTTTACCTGATCGAGAAATTCGACCTGTCGGTGGCCAGCTCGCAGTTGCACCTGTTCCTGTTTCTCGGCGCGGTAGCGGCGGGGACATTCTTCGGCGGGCCGATCGGCGACAAGATCGGCCGTAAGGCGGTGATCTGGTTCTCGATCCTCGGCGTGGCGCCGTTCACCTTGCTGATGCCTCACGTCGATCTGTTCTGGACCAGCGTGCTCAGCGTGGTGATCGGCTTTATTCTGGCCTCGGCGTTTTCGGCGATCGTGGTGTACGCGCAGGAACTGGTGCCGGGCAATGTCGGAATGATCGCCGGGGTGTTCTTCGGTTTGATGTTTGGTTTTGGCGGTATTGGCGCGGCGTTGCTCGGGCATCTGGCGGATATACACGGGATCGAGTACGTGTATTTCCTGTGTTCGTTTTTGCCGTTGTTTGGCGTGTTGGCAATTTTCCTGCCGCGCACCAGGAAACCCTGATCCCCACACAGATCCAATTGTAGGAGTGAGCCTGCTCGCGATAGCGTTCTCTCAGCTACAGATGTGCTGACTGACATACCGCTATCGCGAGCAGGCTCACTCCTACAGGGAAATGTGTTGGGCTATACATTTCAGGCACAAAAAAGCCGCGTATCAAACGCGGCTTTTTCTTGCGCGGGTGTTGCTTAGACGTTGAAGCGGAAGTGCATCACATCGCCATCCTTGACGATGTATTCCTTGCCTTCCAGACGCCATTTGCCAGCTTCCTTGGCACCGGGTTCGCCCTTGTACTGGATGAAGTCGTTGTAGGCGATGACTTCGGCGCGGATGAAGCCTTTTTCGAAATCGGTGTGGATCACGCCAGCGGCTTGCGGGGCGGTGGCACCGACCTTGACGGTCCAGGCGCGGACTTCTTCGACACCGGCGGTGAAGTAGGTCTGCAGGTGCAGCATTTCGTAGCCGGCGCGGATCACGCGGTTCAGGCCCGGCTCTTCCAGGCCCAGAGCCTCGAGGAACATGTCCTTTTCTTCGCCGTCGTCGAGCTCGGCGATTTCCGCTTCGATCTTGTTGCACACCGGCACGACCATGGCGCCTTCTTCTTCGGCAATGGCGCGAACCACGTCCAGGTGCGGGTTGTTGTCGAAACCGTCTTCAGCGACGTTGGCGATGTACATGACCGGTTTGGTGGTCAGCAGGTGGAAGCCCTTGATCACTGCCTTTTCGTCAGTGCTCATGTTCTTCATCAGGCTGCGCGCCGGTTTGGCTTCGGTGAAGTGCGCGATCAGCTGCTCCAGCAGCGCCTTCTGCACGACCGCGTCCTTGTCACCGCCCTTGGCGTTGCGCGCGACTTTCTGCAGTTGCTTCTCGCAGCTGTCGAGGTCGGCAAAGATCAGTTCCAGGTCGATGATTTCGATGTCGCGCTTGGGGTCGACGCTGTTGGAAACGTGGATCACGTTTTCGTCTTCGAAGCAGCGCACGACGTGAGCGATGGCATCGGTTTCGCGGATGTTGGCGAGGAACTTGTTGCCCAGACCTTCACCTTTCGAGGCGCCGGCCACCAGGCCTGCGATGTCGACGAATTCCATGGTGGTCGGCAGGATGCGCTTGGGATTGACGATTTCCGCCAGTGCTTGCAGGCGCGGATCCGGCATCGCCACGATGCCGCTGTTCGGCTCGATGGTGCAGAAGGGGAAGTTTTCGGCCGCGATACCGGACTTGGTCAGGGCGTTGAACAGGGTGGACTTGCCGACGTTAGGCAGGCCGACGATGCCGCAATTGAATCCCATGGTGTTTCCCCTCGGGTAAAAGTCAGGCCTTCTGGCTGTGCAGGTTTTTCATCGCGCGGTTCCATTCCCCGGCGAGGATATCCGGCAGCACGCCGAGGGCAAAGTCGATGCTGGCATCGAGTTTTTCCTGTTCGGCGCGTGGCGCACGACCCAGGACGAAATTTGAAACCATACTGGCAACGCCCGGGTGGCCAATGCCAAGCCGCAAGCGGTAGAACGTATTCTGATTACCCAGTTGCGCAATGATGTCGCGCAACCCGTTGTGACCGCCATGGCCGCCGCCCTGCTTGAGCTTGGCAACGCCCGGAGGCAAGTCGAGTTCGTCGTGCGCCACGAGGATTTCTTCAGGCTTGATGCGGAAGAAACCGGCGAGTGCCGCCACGGCCTGGCCGCTGCGGTTCATGTAGGTCGTGGGAATCAGCAGACGAACATCCTGACCCTGATGCGAATAGCGCCCGGTCAGGCCGAAATATTTGCGATCGGCCACCAGATTCACGTTCTGGGCGTGGGCGATGCGCTCAACAAAAAGGGCCCCTGCGTTATGCCGGGTCTGGTCGTATTCAGCGCCTGGATTTCCCAGGCCAACGATCAGTTTGATGGCAGTCACGATAGGGGCCCTTCCTTTGAGTGGTGAATAACATCACCGCAATCTGTGACAGCGGCGAAAGTGGACGAAAAATGCTCATTTACCATGAATGTAAACTCCGCGTTCTCGCCCGCTTTCTCGCTACGTTCCAGTCCGCGATGTTACTTGCTCACTCAGGCAAGCAGAGTGGATTACTCTGCTGCGCCTTCTTCGGTAGCTTCTGGAGCAACACGTGGAGCGTGGACGTTGGCAACAGCCTTGTCATCGCCGTGTGCCAGAGCAACGAACTCAACACCTTTAGGAGCTTTGAGGTCCGACAGGTGAATGATGGTGCCGATTTCTGCTTTCGACAGGTCGACTTCGATGAACTCAGGCAGGTCTTTCGGCAGGCAGGTCACTTCGATTTCAGCAACAACGTGCGAAACTTCGCCGCCTTTCTTCACTGGAGCTTCTTCGCCAACAAAGTGTACAGGCACGATGGCGGTCAGTTTCTGGCCGGCAACAACGCGTACGAAGTCAGCGTGCATCACGTGGCCTTTGGCCGGGTGACGCTGCAGAGCCTTGATGATGACGTTTTGCTTGGTGCCACCAACGTTCAGCTCGATGATGTGGCTGTAAGCCGCTTCGTTTTCGAGCAGTTTGGCAACTTCTTTGGCCAGCATGCTGATGGATTCAGGGGCTTTGTCGCCACCGTAAACTACAGCTGGAACCAGGCTTGCGAGACGACGCAGGCGGCGGCTCGCACCTTTCCCCAGGTCGGAACGCACTTCAGCATTCAGAGTAAAATCGTTCATTTTGTATCTCCAAAATAGCCATGACCGAGTGGCGTTTGCGACCAGCGCCGAACACGGTATGGGCAAAAAAGCCCCGCCCCGGCAGAGATGCCGGGGCGGGGCGCTTTTCGTCAACGAGACATTTCGCGAAGGGCAGGGCCCTTAACGGAACATCGCGCTGATCGATTCTTCATTGCTGATGCGGCGAACCGCTTCGGCAACAACCGGTGCGATATCCAGTTGACGGATACGTGCACAGGCTTGTGCAGCAGCGGACAGCGGGATGGTGTTGGTCACCACCAGCTCGTCCAGCACGGAATTTTCGATATTCTCGATGGCCCGACCCGACAGCACAGGGTGTGTGCAATAGGCAAAGACCTTGGCTGCGCCATGCTCTTTCAGGGCCTTGGCCGCGTGGCACAGAGTGCCGGCGGTATCGACCATGTCATCGACCAGAATACAGGTACGCCCCTGGACATCACCGATGATATGCATCACTTCAGAGTGATTGGCTTTCTCACGGCGTTTGTCGATGATCCCGAGATCGACACCCAGCGACTTGGCAACCGCCCGTGCACGCACGACGCCACCAATGTCCGGGGACACGATCATCAGGTTTTCGAAGCGCTGATCTTCAATGTCATCCACCAGAACCGGGGAGCCGTAGATGTTATCTACCGGAATATCGAAGAAGCCCTGAATCTGGTCAGCATGCAGATCAACCGTGAGAACACGGTCGATGCCGACTACGGTAAGCATGTCAGCGACGACTTTCGCGCTGATGGCCACACGTGCGGAACGCGGACGGCGATCCTGACGGGCATAACCAAAATAAGGAATAACAGCAGTGATACGAGTAGCCGAGGAGCGGCGGAAGGCATCAGCCATCACTACCAGTTCCATCAGGTTATCGTTGGTCGGAGCGCAAGTCGGCTGAATAATGAAGACGTCTTTACCACGAACGTTTTCATTGATCTCGGCTGTGATTTCGCCGTCGGAAAACTTGCCGACAGAGATGTCACCGAGAGGGATATGCAGCTGACGTACGACACGCCGAGCCAGATCGGGGTTAGCGTTCCCCGTAAAGACCATCATCTTGGACACGCGCAGTACCTAGAGGCTGAGGGTAACCTGGATGAGTAGAGAAAATGGCAGGGGCGGCTGGATTCGAACCAACGCATGGCAGGATCAAAACCTGCTGCCTTACCGCTTGGCGACGCCCCTGTATCTGTTGCATCAAGTGCCGAGCACCTGGTTCCTTTAGAGCAGACTTTGCAGTTTGCGGTGCAACATCGAAATGTTGCTGCCTTTGGCTACAAACCCTGTAAGGGTCTCTGTCAGAAGGGCCGAGACTTTATCAGCTTCAGCTTTGCTTGGGAAGCCCCCAAACACACAACTTCCAGTTCCGGTAAGTTTTGCTTCGGTAAATTTACCTAACAAATTCAATGCGTTACGTACTTCTGGATAACGCCTTGCAACCACCGGCAAGCAGTCATTTCGACTGTTTCCCTCGGGAACGGGGCGCACTTTAATGGGCGGTGTGTTACGTGTCAACAAAGGATCGGAAAAAATTTCTGCCGTACTAACAGAGACTTGCGGCACGAGTACCAGATACCACGGTTCTTCGGGGTCGACCGGGGTCAGTTTCTCGCCCACGCCCTCGGCGAACGCCGCGTGGCCACGCACGAAAACCGGCACGTCAGCGCCGAGTGTCAGACCCAGCGCGGCCAGGCGATCCTCATCCCAACCCAACTGCCACAGGTGATTGAGGCCGAGCAACGTCGTTGCCGCATTCGAACTGCCGCCACCGATGCCGCCGCCCATGGGCAGCACCTTGTCGATCCAGATGTCGATACCGAGCGTGCAGCCGGATTGTTGCTGAAGCATTTTCGCTGCGCGCACGATCAGGTTGCTGTCGTGCGGCACGCCAGCGAACTCGGTGTGCAGTCGGATCACGCCGTCATCGCGCACGGCGTAAGTGATTTCATCGCCGTAATCGACAAACTGAAACAGCGTCTGCAATTCGTGATAACCGTCGGCGCGGCGACCGAGGATGTGCAGCATCAGGTTGAGTTTGGCCGGCGAGGGCAGGGTCAGGCGTACAGCGGTCATCGATTACTGCCCCAGCTTGCGCGGTTGCCAGGTCTTGATCACCAGCGTGACGTCGAGGTCGGTGCCGTGCAGCTTGATGCGCTCGGGCAACCAGTAGCCATTCTGTTCGGTGTAGGCGAGGTATTCGACGTTCCAGCCATCCTGCTCAAGGCTGGCCAGGCGGCTGTCGGCGTCCAGATTCAGGCGGCTTTTGCTTTCAGGAGCCGGCAAGCCACGCACCCACCACGCCAGGTTCGACACCGGCAACTTCCACCCAAGCTGTTCTTCGAGCAGGGCTTCGGGCGATTGCGCTTCGTAGCGGCCCTGATTGGCGACTTCCAGCGAGACTTTGCCCGGACGCCCGGTCAGGCGTGCCGCGCCGCGACCCAGCGGGCCGGACAGGCGAATGTCGTAATAGTCCTGACGCTGCAGCCAGAACAACGTGCCGCTGCCGGAATCCTTCGGGGCGCGGATGCCGATCTTGCCGTCGATCTGCCAGCCATCGAGGGCGGTCAGTTGCTGTTTGTTGGCGGCCCATTGAGCCGGGCTGCCGTGGCCCTCGACCGATTCGCGAGTACCAAAACCCGAGCAACCGGCGAGCAGGGCGATGAAGCTGAAAACAATGACGTGGCGCAAAAACATGGGTTAGAGAGTCTCGGATCCGGTCAGGCGCTTGATGGTGCTGCGCAGAATGGTGCTGTCGGGCTGATCCTTGAGGAACTTGCCCCACACTTGTTTGGCTTCGCGTTGACTGCCCTTGGCCCACAACACTTCACCCAGATGCGCGGCGACTTCGTGATCGGGGAAGCGCTCCAGGGCCTGACGCAGGTATTTCTCCGCGTCGTCCAGATTGCCCAGGCGGTAATTCACCCAGCCGAGGCTGTCGAGGACCGCCGGGTCTTCCGGATTGATCTGGTGCGCCTGCTCGATCAGGGTTTTCGCTTCCGCGTAGCGGGTGGTGCGGTCGGACAAGGTGTAGCCCAGCGCATTGAGGGCCATGGCGTTGTCCGGGTCACGCTTGATGATCAGGCGCAGGTCTTTTTCCATTTGCGCCAGATCATTGCGTTTTTCCGCGAGCATCGCTCGGGTGTAGAGCAGATTAAGGTCGTCCGGGTATTGCACCAGCGCTTGCTGCAGAACCGACCAGGCCTTGTCGTCCTGTTTATTGGCCGACAGGGTTTCCGATTCGATCAGAAACAGCTGGATCGCGTAATCCGGTTGTTCGTCACGCTCTGCGCCGAGTTTACTCTGTGCTTCAGCGGTCTTGCCGTTGCTCATCAGAATGTCAGCCTGACGCAATTGCGCCGGCAGAAAGTCGTTGCCCGGGCCGACCTGGGCGTACTCGATGAGCGCGCCTTGCGGATCGTTGCGTTCCTCGGCAATACGACCGAGGTTCAAGTGCGCTGAATCGACATGGCTTTCACGGGCAATCAAGTCTTCCAGATAACCCTTGGCCTCGTCCCAGGCCTTGGCTTCCAGGCACACCAGCGCCAGCGAATAACGCAGTTCGTCGTCTTCCGGGTACTGCTGAACGAGGCTGGAGAACTCGGCCTTGGCGTCGTCCATGCGGTCCTGTTCAACCAGCATGCGCGCGTAGGTCAGGCGCAGGCGTTTGTCGTCCGGGTATTTCTTGATGCTTTTTTGCAACAGCGGCAGCGCTTCGTCGCCACGGTTGAGGATCTGCAGCAAGCGTGCGCGCAGCAGAATCGGTGCGATCTCGCCGTCTTCCGGAGGATTGTCTTCGAGCAGGGCCAGCGCACCTTTGTTGTCGCCGTCCTGTTGCAGCAGCAAGGCCTTGCCGAAAATCAGCTGGCTGTTGTTCGGATGGCGCTGCAGCAAACGGTCGAAACTTTTCATCAGGCCGTTGCGGGTTTCCTGATCGGTGTCGGCGGCCGACAGCGCGAGGAAATCGAAATGGGTGTCGCCCTTGCCCTGCAGGACTTTCTCCATGTACACCATGGAGTCGTCATAACGTCCGGCGCGTGCCAGTTGCACGGCGGCGGCGCGTTGCGCTTCGAGATCGTCCGGAGCGTTTCGCGCCCAGATCAGCGCGGTATCGAGGGCCGGTTGATCGGCGCCCAGGTACTCGGCGATGCGGAAGGCGCGCTCGGAAATGCCCGGATCCTGCGTGTTGATGGCCTGGGTCACGTAGTTGTCCAAGGCAATGTCGAAGCGATTGCGCTGGCCGGCGAGTTCGGCACTCAACAGGCTGAAAACGGTTTCCTCGCTGAACGAGCCGTAGACCTTGGGCTTTTCAGGTGCGGGCGTGGTGTCTTCGACCGACGGCGTGCCGCTCGGCGAAACGGGAGCCATGGCCTGGCAGCCGCTGAGGAAGACAAAAGCGAGGAGCAACGCGGAAGATCTATTCATATAGGAAGAGGACGGCTAAACCTGCGGTCGGATCATCATGACACAAGCCTTCGGCCAAACATAACCGAGTCTCGATTGTGGCCATTATAGGGGCCGACAATTGGGACAATAGTCAGCGGTAGTTGTTCTGAATCTTTCGAAGTAGGACAATTGCCGGCTTCACGTCACCACCAGCGACCTTGAATGGCCTTCCTTGCACTCGGTATCAACCACAAGACTGCTTCCGTAGACGTCCGCGAGCGCGTGGCCTTTACGCCAGAACAGCTGGTGGAGGCCTTGCAGCAGCTCTGCCGACTGACCGACAGCCGCGAAGCCGCGATCCTCTCCACCTGCAATCGCAGTGAACTTTATATAGAACAGGATCAGT
The DNA here is from genome assembly GCF_900104975.1 of Pseudomonas sp. Z003-0.4C(8344-21). Taxonomy (NCBI): domain Bacteria; kingdom Pseudomonadati; phylum Pseudomonadota; class Gammaproteobacteria; order Pseudomonadales; family Pseudomonadaceae; genus Pseudomonas; species Pseudomonas sp. Z003-0.4C(8344-21). The sequence goes on from NZ_LT629756.1 coordinate 1,322,185, forward strand.
TGTCGGCGGATATCGTGCTGCGCTGGCTGGCCGATTATCACAAGCTCAGTCTCGATGAGCTGCGCGCCAGTGCTTATGTGCATGAAGACGATGCGGCCGTTCGTCACATGATGCGCGTCGCCTCAGGGCTCGATTCGCTGGTTTTGGGCGAGCCACAGATTCTCGGCCAGATGAAGTCGGCCTACGCCGTGGCACGGGAGGCCGGCACGATTGGCCCGCTGCTGGGGCGGCTGTTTCAAGCCACCTTCAATGCCGCCAAGCAGGTGCGCACCGACACCGCGATCGGCGAAAACCCGGTGTCCGTGGCGTTTGCCGCGGTCAGCCTGGCCAAACAGATTTTCAGTGACTTGCAGCGCAGCCAGGCCTTGCTGATCGGCGCCGGCGAGACCATCACCCTGGTCGCCCGCCATCTGCACGAGCTGGGGGTCAAGCGCATCGTCGTCGCCAACCGTACGCTGGAGCGTGCCAGCCTGTTGGCTGAACAGTTCGGTGCCCACGCGGTGCTGCTGTCGGATATTCCGGCGGAGCTGGTGCGCAGCGATATCGTCATCAGCTCGACCGCCAGTCAGTTGCCAATCCTTGGCAAAGGCGCTGTCGAGAGTGCGCTGAAGCTGCGCAAGCACAAACCGATTTTCATGGTCGATATCGCGGTTCCCCGCGATATCGAGCCGGAAGTCGGCGAGTTGGACGACGTTTACCTGTACAGCGTCGATGACCTGCACGAAGTGGTCGCCGAAAACCTCAAGAGCCGCCAGGGCGCAGCGCAGGCGGCGGAAGAGATGGTTTCGGTCGGCGCCGACGATTTCATGGTGCGCCTGCGCGAACTGGCGGCAGTCGACGTGCTCAAGGCCTACCGTCAACAGAGCGAACGCCTGCGCGACGAAGAGCTGCAAAAGGCCCTGCGCCTGCTCGCTAACGGCGGCAATGCCGAAGATGTGCTCGGGCAATTGGCCCGTGGCCTGACCAACAAATTGCTGCATGCGCCCAGCGTGCAGCTGAAAAAGCTTTCTGCCGAAGGCCGCCTCGATGCGCTGGCCATGGCCCAGGAACTCTTTGCCCTTGAGGGCTCACCGGATAGTTTTTCGGATAAAAAACCGCAATGAAAGCGTCACTGCTCAACAAGCTGGACACCCTCCAGGACCGTTTCGAGGAACTGACCGCGCTGCTCGGCGACGCCGAGGTCATTTCCGATCAGACGAAGTTTCGCGCCTATTCCAAGGAATACGCCGAACTCGAGCCGGTCGTGCAGGCTTATGAAAAGCTGCTCGGCGTACAAAGCGATCTTGAAGGCGCACAGGCGCTGCTCAAGGACAACGACCCGGACATGCGCGAAATGGCCGTGGAAGAAGTCCGCGAAGCCAAGGAATCGCTGATTACCCTGGAATCCGACTTGCAGCGCATGCTACTGCCCAAAGATCCCAACGATGGCCGCAACGTGTTCCTCGAAATTCGCGCCGGCACCGGTGGCGACGAGGCGGCGATTTTCTCTGGCGACCTGTTCCGCATGTACTCGCGTTACGCCGAACGCCGTGGCTGGCGCGTGGAGATCCTCTCGGAAAACGAAGGCGAACACGGCGGCTATAAGGAAGTCATCGCGCGCATTGAAGGCGACAACGTTTACGGCAAGCTGAAATTCGAGTCCGGGGCGCACCGCGTACAGCGCGTACCGGCCACCGAATCCCAGGGCCGTATCCATACTTCTGCGTGCACCGTGGCGGTATTGCCAGAGCCGGACGAGCGCGAAGCCATCGAAATCAACCCGGCGGATTTGCGCGTCGACACGTACCGCTCCTCCGGCGCCGGTGGTCAGCACGTCAACACCACCGACTCGGCGATCCGCATCACCCACATACCGACCGGCACTGTGGTCGAGTGCCAGGAAGAACGTTCCCAGCACAAGAACCGTGCGCGGGCGATGGCGTGGCTGTCGGCCAAGCTCAACGATCAGCAAAACGCCGCGGCGGCCAACGCGATCGCCAGCGAGCGCAAATTGCTGGTCGGTTCCGGTGATCGTTCCGAGCGCATCCGCACCTACAACTATGCGCAGGGCCGGGTCACCGACCATCGCGTCAACCTGACCCTGTATTCGCTGGATGAAATTCTCGCCGGTGGCGTGGACGCGGTGATCGAACCGTTGCTGGCCGAATACCAGGCGGATCAGCTCGCGGCGATAGGTGAATAAATGACCATTATCGCCAGCCTGTTGCGCGCCGCCGAACTGCCGGATTCGCCGACGGCGCGTCTGGACGCCGAATTGCTCCTCGCCGCAGCGCTGGGCAAATCGCGCAGTTTTCTGCACACCTGGCCCGAGCGCATCGTCCCGAGCGAAGCGGCGCTGACCTTTGCCGAGTATCTGCAACGACGCCGTGGCGGCGAGCCGGTGGCCTACATTCTCGGCCAGCAGGGCTTCTGGAAACTCGATCTGGAAGTGGCACCGCACACGCTGATCCCGCGTCCCGACACTGAATTGCTGGTGGAAGCGGCGTTGGAACTGCTGCCCGCGACCCCGGCGAAAGTGCTCGACCTCGGCACCGGCAGCGGTGCCATCGCCTTGGCCCTGGCCAGCGAGCGCCCGGCGTGGCGAGTGACGGCGGTGGATCGCGTGCTCGAAGCCGTCGCGTTGGCCGAACGCAATCGCCAGCGCCTGCACTTGAACAACGCTACAGTGCTGAGCAGCCACTGGTTCAGTGCGCTGGCCGGTCAGCGTTTTCAGTTGATCATCAGCAACCCGCCGTACATCGCCGCCGCCGATCCGCATCTGGTCGAAGGCGATGTGCGCTTCGAGCCGGCCAGTGCGCTGGTCGCCGGTGAAGACGGTCTCGACGATCTGCGTTTGATCGTCGCTCAGGCGCCGGATCATCTCGAAGCCGGTGGCTGGCTGATGCTCGAACATGGCTATGATCAGGCCGAAGCCGTGCGCGATCTGCTGCTGACCCGCAGTTTTACCGAGGTTCACAGCCGCACCGATCTGGGCGGCCATCAACGCATCAGTCTGGGGCGCCTGCCGTGCTGAATGATCAGGAATTGCTGCGCTACAGCCGGCAGATTCTGCTGCAACACATCGACATCGACGGGCAACTGAAGCTCAAGGACGGTCGCGTATTGATTGTCGGCCTCGGCGGTCTCGGCGCACCGGTGGCGCTGTATCTGGCCGCTGCCGGTGTCGGTGCACTGCACCTGGCCGATTTCGACACCGTCGACCTGACCAACCTGCAACGGCAGATCATTCATGACACCGACAGTGTCGGCATGAGCAAGGTCGATTCGGCGCTCAAGCGCCTGGGTGCGATCAATCCCGAGATTCAGCTGATTGCCCACCGTCAGGCGCTCGACGAGAGTTCTCTGGCAGTCGCGGTGACGGCGGTGGATCTGGTCCTCGACTGTTCGGATAACTTTTCTACCCGTGAGGCCGTCAATGCGGCGTGCGTAGCGGCGGGTAAACCGCTGGTCAGCGGCGCGGCGATTCGCCTGGAAGGGCAGTTGTCTGTGTTCGACCCGCGGCGTGCCGAGAGCCCTTGTTATCACTGCCTGTACGGGCATGGCAGCGAAGCCGAATTGACCTGCAGCGAGGCGGGCGTGGTCGGGCCTTTGGTCGGTCTGGTTGGCAGCCTGCAAGCACTTGAAGCGCTGAAGATGCTGGTTGGTTTCGGCGAGCCGCTGGTAGGGCGCTTGCTACTGATCGATGCGCTCGGTTCGCGTTTCCGCGAATTGCGCGTCAAGCGCGATCCGGGTTGCAGTGTCTGTGGTTCGCGCCATGCGTGAAGCGCCGATCGGCGTGTTCGATTCCGGCGTCGGCGGCTTGTCGGTACTGGCTGAAATCCAGCGCTTGCTGCCCAATGAATCGCTGCTCTATGTTGGCGATTGCGGGCACATTCCCTACGGTGAGAAAACTCCGGAATTCATCCGCCAGCGCTGCAGCGCGATGGCCGGGTTTTTCCGCGAGCAGGGCGCCAAGGCCTTGGTGCTGGCTTGCAACACTGCAACCGTGGCCGGTGTGGCTGACTTGCGTCGAGACTTCCCGAACTGGCCGATTGTCGGCATGGAACCGGCGGTCAAACCTGCCGCCGCCGCGACCCGCAGCGGGGTGGTGGGCGTACTCGCCACCACGGGCACCTTGCAGAGCGCCAAGTTCGCCGCGCTGCTCGATCGCTTCGCTGCCGACGTGAAAGTCATCACCCAGCCGTGCCCGGGGCTGGTCGAGCTGATTGAAGACGGTGAGCTGCACAGCCCGCAATTGCGCGTGTTGCTGCAAGGTTACGTCGCGCCATTACTGGCTCAGGGCTGCGACACGATTATTCTCGGCTGTACGCATTATCCCTTCCTGAAGCCGCTGCTAAAGACGATGATCGGCGACGATATCAGCCTGATCGACACCGGCGCGGCGGTGGCCCGGCAACTGCAACGGTTGCTGGGTGAACGTGATCTGCTTGCCGCAGGACCATGCCAGCCTGTGAAGTTCTGGACCAGTGCCGATCCGCTGTCCTTCAGAAAAATCCTGCCGCTGCTGGGCCAATCCGCCGCAGATGTGCAAAACTTCGACTTGTAAAAAAAATGTGAAATAACTCGAAATAAGCTGAACTTCTGTTCGAGCGCAGATTTCTATAGCGACAGCAGCACTAAAAACCAAACGATCGTTCCGGAAAAGGAAGTTTCAAAGTGAAGCGACTATTCTGCTTGGCCGCGATTGCGGCCGCACTGATGGGGCAAAGCATTTCTGCACAAGCCGCTGGCGTTGAATTCGCCGTTGGCGGTACCAGCGATTCGACCATGACCTATCGCCTGGGCATGAATTTCGACTGGGACAAGAGCTGGCTGCAGAGCGACGTGGGTCGCCTGACCGGCTACTGGAGTGGCGCTTACACTTATTGGGAAGGTGACAAGACTTCCAGCAACAACAGCCTGTCGTTCTCGCCTGTTTTCGTTTATGAGTTTGCCGGCCAGTCGGTCAAACCGTACGTTGAAGCGGGTATCGGTGCGGCGTTTTTCTCTAACACCGAATACGAAGACAACAAAATCGGCGGTTCCTTCCAGTTCGAAGACCGCATCGGTTTCGGCCTGCGTTTCAATGGCGGGCATGAAGTCGGGATTCGTGCGACGCACTATTCCAACGCCGGCCTGTCCAGCGACAACGATGGTGTAGAGAGTTACGCACTGCATTACACGATGCCGCTGTAACCGCTACGCAGCTCCCCTTGCAGGAGTGAGCCTGCTCGCGATAGCGGAGTGTCAGTCAAACAATTTTCGGCTGACACTCCGCTATCGCGAGCAGGCTCACTCCTGCATTGGTTTGTGGTGTTTGAAAAATCAGCGGTAGGCCGTGGCGATGCCGCGCCGTTCCTCAATGCACTCCGGTGCACCCATTTCGAATTCGCGGCAGATCAGCGGGCGTTTTTCGTAGATCGTGCACATCATGCTGTCGCGATCCAGCGCTGCGCACCAGCCGTCGTCCAGACGCAGCATCACTTCGCCGCCCCACTCATCGGTATCGATAAAACGTTCAGGCACGCCCGTGTCGGTGATCAGCATGACTTCGAGCTGGCAACAGCAGGCTGCGCAGGTCGAGCAAGTGACCGCCGGTTCGGCGATTTGTTGATGAGGGATGGTTTTCATGGCGCCAGTGTAAGGCAGCGGTCGCTGTGCGTGTGAAAGCGCTGACAGACGCTCACTGCGCCAGGCGCCGGGCCATCGCGTGCAGCAGCGGAAACACCAGTGCCCAAAGCACACCGATGCCAATCAGTGTGGGCCAGTCGCCGTAGGGAAATTGCACCCCGGCCAGGCGCCCTCCTGCGTAGTACGACAGGGCACCGCCGACGGCCCCCAGCGCGCTGGCCAGCCACCACGGCCGAGCACTCCATTGCAGACAATGGCGCAACGTTGTCGCGAGCAATGCCCAGAGCAACATCAGCCACAGCGGAATCAGCGGCGACTCGTCGCTGAACTCGAACACGCCCAACGCGCGCAGAACACTGTCCAGCGCCGTGCCGACAATCACCACGCTGAGCACCAGCCGGCCCTCGGCCGCCCAACTGCTGAGCCAGCGCAGATGAATCACCAGCACCGCCAATGCCAGCAGCAACCACAGACTGTTGCCGCCCATCACGCAGGTCAGCCAGCCGAGCTGGAACAGTACCGCGTTGGCGACATTTTTAAGCATCGAAGCGTCCGAGCAGCGGCGCGGTGATCGCCGCCGGTTTTGCCAGCAGCAGTTGCGCCGTGCCAATCGCGCGCTCGAGGAAACCGCCCTCGCAGTAGCACAGATAGAACTCCCACAAACGCAGGAAATAATCGTCATAGCCCAGCTCGGTCAAACGACCGTGGGCCTGGCGAAAGTTTTCATGCCACAGGCGCAGGGTCCGCGCGTAGTGCAGGCCGAAATCTTCCATGTGCAGCAGGTTCATGTCGGTGTCGCGGCTGACCACATCGAGCATCTTCTGCACGCTGGGCAAGGCGCCGCCAGGGAAGATGTAGCGCTGGATGAAATCGACATTGCGGCACGCCTGTTCGTAGCGCTGTTCACGAATGGTGATGGCCTGGATCAGCATCAGCCCGTTGCTCTTGAGCAACTGCGCGCACTGCTTGAAGTAGGTCGGCAGGAAACGATGGCCGACCGCTTCGATCATCTCGATCGACACCAGTTTGTCGTACTGCCCGGTGAGGTCGCGATAGTCCTGCAACAGCAGCGTGACGCGATCTTGCAGGCCCAGTTGCTCGATGCGTTGCGCGGTGAATGCGTACTGCTCTTTCGACAGGGTCGTGGTGGTCACGCGGCAGCCGTAATGCTGCGCCGCATACAGCGCCATGCTGCCCCAACCGGTGCCGATCTCCAGCAAGTGATCGCCGGGTTGCAAAGCAAGCTTCTGGCAGATGCGCTGCAACTTGTTCAGTTGCGCCTGTTCGAGGCTGTCGTCGGGGCGCAGGAATTGCCCGGCCGAGTACATCATGGTCGGGTCGAGAAATTGCTCGAACAGGTCGTTGCCCAAATCGTAGTGCGCGGCGATGTTTTTCTGCGAGCCCTTGCGCGTGTTGCGATTGAGCCAGTGCAAGCCTTGCACCAACGGCCGGCTGATACGCGCCAGGCCACCTTCCATGGCATCGAGCACGTCAAGGTTGCTGACGAACACGCGCACCACCGCGGTCAGATCCGGCGAGCTCCAGTAGCCGTGAATGAACGCTTCGCCAGCGCCAATCGAACCGTTGCCGGCGACCATGCCCCAGAGTGCCGGATCGTTGACGTGGATTTCCCCCAGCAGCGTGCTGCCCGGAGTGCCGAACAGCAGACGTTCGCCATCCTCGACCACCAGCAGTTGTCCGTGTTTAAGCAGGCTCAATTGGCGCAAGACGCCACGGCGCAACAGCGACCCGGTCAAACCGTTGGTGCTGAGCCAACCGGCCGACAGACTAGAGGATTTCATGGCGGTGCTCCTTGGGAGACACAGTGGCGGTTTGAAAGCTGCCGTCGGCAGTCTGGTGGGCGAAAATCGGCGCGCGCTTGAGCAACAGGCGCAGCGCCTGCCAATAAATGGCCAATGCGGTTTTTGCGGTCATCCACGGGAAACGTCGCAGGTAACGATGCAGGCTGTGGCGATCGAGGCGTTCGCGTTGCAGGTTGAGCGTGGCGTCGAACAGTTTCTGTTCGCCCTGCCAGTCGGCCATGTGCACGCCGAGGTTTTGCGCGGCGGGGCTGAAGCTCATGCGGTATTCGAGATCGCGCGGCAAAAATGGCGACACATGAAAAGCCTTGGCCACGGCGAAGTGCTGATGAAAATCGCCCAGGCTCAGCGGTGCGCGCGCCGGCAGCACATAGTGATAGCGCTCGCGCCACGGCGTGTTGGTCACTTCGCAGACAATCGCCGCCAGTTGCCCGTCCGCCTCATGGCAGTAAAAGAAACTCACCGGGTTGAACGACAAGCCCCAACTGCGCACCTGGGTCAGCAGGCAGATCGAACCTTGCGGCTCATGCCCGATGGCCGCGCCGACCTGTTGGCGCACCGCATCGATCAGGCGCATGCCCTGGCCGGTGAACGCCTTGAGGTAGTCGGTTTCGCGGAAGGAAAACGGCGCGAAGCGACTGCGCCCGGCCAGCGGCGACAGGGCGAGAACTGCGTCCTGCTCGCTCAGATCGAGATACAGCAAGCCGATGCGGTAGCGGAATTCATGGCGACGCGGCGAGAAGCGCCGATGGCCGATCCAGCCGCTGTACAGGGCGCTGTTCACAGGGTTTCCCCGAACGCGGCGGCCACGCGCAAACCGCTGACCACACCGTCCTCGTGAAAACCGTTGGCCCAATAGGCGCCGCAATAATGCGTGTGCTGCGCGCCGTCCAGTTCGCCCCAGCGCTGCTGTGCCGCCACCGCGTTGAGGCTGAATTGCGGGTGCGCGTAGGTGTAACGGGCGAGCACCTTGTCCGTGCTGATGCCGGCGCTCTGGTTGAGGCTTACGCAAAACGTGGTGTCGCTTTGAATGCCCTGGAGAATGTTCATGTCGTAGGTGACGGCGGCGTGGGTGTGGCCGGCGCCGCTGAGCCGGTAGTTCCAGCTCGCCCACGCCAGTTTGCGTGTCGGCAGCAGGCGCGTGTCGGTGTGCAGCACTACTTCATTGTCGGCGTAGGGCAGGGCGCCGAGGATCGCCCGTTCGGCATCGCTCGGTGTGGCCAGCAGTTTCAGTGCCTGATCGCTGTGACAGGCGAACACCACGCGGTCGAAGTGCTCGATGCCGGCCGGGCTGTGGGTGACCACACCGTGGGTGTCGCGATCGACTCGAGTCACCGCACAGTTGGTGCGAATCCGTTCCTTGAACGAAGCGGTCAGCGGCGCGATGTAAGCGCTCGAGCCACCCTCGATGACTTGCCATTGCGGACGGTCGCTGACCGACAGCAGTCCATGATTCTTGAAAAAACGTACAAAGAACTGCAGCGGGAAGTTGAGCATTTCCGCCATCGACATCGACCAGATCGCCGAACCCATCGGCACGATGTAATGCAGGATGAAACGCTCACCGTAGCCGCCGGCCCTGAGGTATTCGTCCAGCGTGGTGTTGGCGGCGATGCGCAGTTCGAGCAGGTCGCGCTGGGCTTCTTTGTTGAAGCGCAGAATGTCGCGCAACATGCCCCAGAACCCCGGCGACAACAGGTTGCTGCGCTGGGCAAAAAGACTGTTGAGGTTGTTGCCGTTGTATTCCAGGCCGGTGTCGGGATCGTTCACCGAGAAGCTCATCTCGGTCGGTTTGAACGCCACCCCGAGTTGCCCGAGCAAGCGGATGAAGTTCGGATAGGTCCAGTCGTTGAACACAATGAAACCGGTGTCCACCGCATAGTCACGCCCGTCGACAGTCACCGGCACGGTATGCGTGTGGCCGCCGACCCAGTCGCTGGCCTCGAACACCGTGATGTCGTGGCGGCGATTGAGCAGGTAGGCGCAGGTCAGCCCGGCGATGCCGCTGCCGATGATGGCGATTTTCATGTCGGGTCCGTCAATGGCGGAGATTTGCGCACCATGCGTTTGCCGATCGCCAGTTGCACACGCGACGGCAGCTTCGACAGCGGCCACAGCGCCGCCATGAACAGTGCCGGAAAGGCGATCTCCAGCGGCCGGTCCTTGAGCTTGGCGAAGATGTGCCGCGCGGCCTTATCCACAGGCCAGCTCAGCGGCATGGGGAAATCGTTTTTCGCGGTCAGCGGCGTATCGACAAAGCCAGGGCTGACCACGGTAACTTCGATGCCTTCGTCGGCCAGATCGATGCGCAGCGATTCGAACAGATAACGCAAACCGGCCTTCGACGCGCCATAAGCTTCCGCCCTCGGCAGCGGCAGGTACGTCACTGAACTGGCCACGCCAACCAGATGCGGCGCGGTGCCTTTGCGCAGCAGGGGCAGGGCGGCTTCGATGCAGTAGCTGCTGGCGAGCAGATTGGTGCGCACCACGTGCTCGATGATCGATGAATCAAACTGTTTCGCGTCGACATATTCACAGGTGCCGGCGTTGAGGATCACCGAATCCAGCGAGCCCCAGTCTTGGGTAATCTGCTCGCCGATTTCGCGCACGGTCTGGCTGTTGGTCAGGTCGCCCGGCACCACCAGCACTTGTCCCGGATAGCGTTGCGACAAGACTTTCAGCGGCGCGATCTGCCGCGAGCTGACCGCCAGGTGCGCACCGGTTTTCAGAATTTCCTCAGCCAGTGCCGCGCCGATGCCACTGCTGGCACCGGTCAGCCAATAACGCCGTGGAGGTGTACGACTCATCCCATTCTCCTTTTTAGCCAGGCGATGACCCGGCCCAATACGGGTAAATGCTCATACAGCAGCGCCCCGGCATCGAAATAATCCCGATGGCGATAAACCTTGTCGTGCCACAGCAAATGCGAGCAGCCGCTGACGCGAATCACTTGCCCGCTCGCCAGACGCGGGTGGCGATAACTCATGACCCAGCGCAAGTAGCCTTCGCCGTCCGCGATCTGGTCGTAACCGTGAAAATCGAAGCGCAGTTCGCTGACGTTGGCGTACAGCTCGTTAAAGTAATCGCGCAATTGCTGCAAACCCTGCACTTCGTGCAGCGGGTCGGTGAAATGAATGTCGTGGCTGTACAGCTCGCCGAGGCGGTCCAGGTTGTCTTTGTTCAAGGTGGAAAATTGCCCGGCGAAGCGGTACAGGAACTCACTCATCATGGCCTCCGGCTGGCAGGCGCGACGGCAGGTTCTTGAACGCGGCCAGGGCACGCTCGCGCGAGGTGCTCAGATTGACGATCGGCGCCGGGTAATCCGCCACGCCGAACAAGCCGCCGAGTTTGGCCGGGTTGTGCACGTCTTTTTTGTTCAGACCGGCCAGCTCTGGCAGCCAGTGCTTGATGAACAGGCCTTCGCTGTCGAATTTCTCCGACTGGCTCAGCGGATTGAAAATCCGGAAGTACGGTGCCGAGTCGGTGCCGGTTGAGGAGCTCCACTGCCAGCCACCGTTGTTCGCCGCCAGATCGCCATCGATCAGATGACGCATGAAAAAGCGCTCGCCTTCGCGCCAGTCGATCAGCAGGTTCTTGGTCAGGAACATCGCCACGACCATGCGCAGACGATTGTGCATCCAGCCGGTTTCAAGCAATTGGCGCATCGCCGCGTCGATGATCGGCAGGCCGGTGCGCGCCTCTTGCCAGGCGGCCAGTTCGGCCGGCGCGTCACGCCAGGCCAGTGCTTCGGTTTCCGGGCGAAACGCGCGATGGCGCGAGACCCGCGGATAACCAACCAGAATGTGTTTGTAGAATTCGCGCCAGAGCAGCTCATTGATCCAGGTGACCGCGCCGACCTTGCCGCTTTCGAATTCGCCCTGATTGCTGTGCAGCGCGGCATGCAGGCACTGACGCGGGGAGATCACCCCGGCCGCCAGATAAGCTGAGAGCTGGCTGGTGCCGGGTTTCGCCGGGAAGTCACGCTCGCTCTGGTAATAGTCGATTTGCGCGTCGGTGAAGCTGTCGAGACGCCGGCGGGCTTCGTCTTCACCGGCCGGCCACAGCGCTTGCAGGGTTTGGCTCGGGGTGGCGAAACCGTTGATCGATGCGGGAATCGGATCGCTGCTGATGTGCAGCGCGGCTTGTTTGCCGGGTGCCTTGACCAGCGCCGGCAACGAGCGGTGCAGGCGTTCGTAACAGACCTTGCGAAACTGGCTGAACACCTGAAAGTACGTCTCGGTCCTGGTCAGCACGGTGCCGGGTTTGAACAGCAACTGATCGAGGTAGCTATGGAATTCGATGCCTGCGGCTTTCAGGGTTTGGCTAACGGCGGCATCGCGGCGACTTTCATGGACACCGTATTCCTCGTTGACGTGGACTGCCTGAATTCCGAGCTCCTTGCACAGTTTCAGCAGTTGCGCTGGCGCCTGATCCCAATGCGTCGCGGTGCGAATCAGCAGAGGAATATTCAGCGCGGCGAGGCTTTGGCTCAGGACGGTGAGGTTGCGCAACCAGAAATCGACCTTGCACGGCGCATCGTCATGTTCCTGCCATTGCTCTGGGCTCAGCAGGTACACGGCCACCATCGGCCCGCGCGCAGCGGCGGCGGCCAGGGCAGTGTTGTCATGTAGGCGCAAGTCGCAGCGCAGCCAGATCAATTGCATGTCGGAACTCACCGCGTCCATTTAAATCAATCCACGCTGAACCAGTGCCTGGTGGGCCAGAAGCACGTCTTCTGCCAGGAGCACATCAGTCATGTCGGAGGTTTTTACGGACAACTCGGCGTGGTGGATGCATACCGTTGGTCCGACGATCATTTTCGGGCAGTCGATGCCATTGAGCAGCTTCTGCAACTGCCCAAGGTTCATGGCTTTGCTGGAATACAGCAGTACGCCACGGGCCTGCAGGTGTTCCACCGCCAGTGCCAGTTCGGCGGCGGGCAGCGGCCAGTCGAACACTTGCACCGGACAATCGGCACTGCTGACCAGCCAGGCGCATAGCCACAGATGCGGTTCCAGTGGCAGGTCGGAATGGTTGATCAACAACAGCGGCGCGCCGTGGAACTGGCGGTTGTTATGGTAGATGCGCGTGCCGAATTTGCTGCGCAGCCAGGAATAAAAGAACACCCGTTCCATCTGTGCGCCGAACTGGCCCTGCCAGCGCTGCTCCAGTTCTGTCAGCAGCGGCATCAGCAGTTGCTCGCACAGGGTGCGCGGCGGGTACAACGCCATGGCCTGATTGATGCTGTCGTCGAGCAAGCGCTCGTTGAGTTGGGTGACGGCCGTCATCAGCGTCTGGTGTAGTTGCTGCCAGTCGTTCTCTACCGTTTCGCTGAACGCCTGTGGCGTGTCGAGCAACGGCTTGACCTGACTGACCGCGACGCCGCGGTTGAGCCAGGTGAGAATTGCCAGAATGCGCTGCACATGTTCAGCCGAATACAGGCGATGGCCCTTGGGCGTGCGCTGCGGCACGACCAGCCCGTAGCGACGCTCCCAGGCGCGCAGAGTGATCGCGTTGACGCCGGTCTGCCGCGCCACTTCACGGATTGGCAGCCAGCCCTCGTCGAGGGCCTTTTTGAAGTCGGCGCCGAGATCTTCCTGGGCGCTGCTGTCGGTTTTATCGTTCATTAGATAGCGTTTCGCAGACTGAGGTTTTCCGGGTGCGGTTGCAGGTAAACCTGCTGCGCAATGTACGGATCCGGATGGAGGCGAAAGTGATGCTTGAGCAGGGTCAGCGGCACCACCAGCGGCACGATGCCCTGGCGGTACTGGCCAATGACGTGCTGCATTTCTTTTTTGTCTTCGGCGCTCAGCGATTGTTTCAAATAACCGCTGATGTGCAGCAAGACATTGCAGTGGGTGCCACGGGTCGCGCATTTCTTCAGGGCGGCCATCAGCTCGCTGAAGTAGCGCGGGCCGAGTTCGGCCGGATCGCTGTCGGCCATGCTGCCCAGCAGTTTGCCGAGGGCTTTGTATTGCAGCGGGTTGTGCGCCATCAGCAGGTATTTGTAGCGCGAGTGGAATTCGGTCAGGACACGACGGCTCAGGCCTTGTGCAAGCACTTGTTGCCAGGCGCTGTAGGCGAGTACCCGGGTGATGAAGTTTTCGCGCAGCACCGGGTCGTTCAGGCGTCCGGCTTCTTCCACAGGCAGGTCAGGGTGCTCGGCGCAGAAAGCCTGGGCGTAAATGCCGCGACCGCCGCCGTTCACCGGGGCGCCATTGGCGTGGTAGACCTTGACTCGCTCGAGGCCGCAGGACGGTGATTGCTGCATGAAGATGTAGCCGCAGAGGTCGTTGAGTTCGGCGGCCATCTGTTTGCCATATTCAGCCAGTGGGGCGGTGACGTTGATCGCCGGGTTTACGGTGCCGACGGCTTGTGGCTGTTCGGGGTCGCCGACCAGGCGGATCGGTTCGCGGGGGATGCCCATGCCGATGGCGACTTCGGGGCACAGCGGGGTGAAGTCGAAGTATTCGGTGAGGGTGCGGCTGCACAGGCGCGATTCCTTGTGTCCGCCGTTGTAGCGCACTTCGGCGCCGAGCAGGCAGGCGCTGATGGCGATTTTTGGCTTGGACGTGGGGGTAGCGGACATGGGCACCTCGCGATCTATACCTGTACAGTGGGTTTTGTCTGTACAACTTTTTGTCAGCATAGATGGGTTGGTGTACAAGTCAAATAGTTTGTACAAGATTTATGGGTTGGAGGGTGGTTGTGGTTTTTCTTTGGGAGTGAGCTTGCGCGCGAAGGCGTCTCTTTGGGTACATATCCGTTGCTGCGGTAACGGCCACTTAAGGTTCCGCCCTTACGGCGGGTCACCTTTTTCAAACGCCAAAAAGGTAACCCAAAAGGCTTGCTCCTGCGTTCGGCCCTCGCAAGCTCGGGTCCCTTCGCTCCGGGATCGATCCGGGCGCAGCGGCTACGGTTTGCTTCGCTGCACCTCCTTCCGCTGTGTACGACTTCGTCGTACGGTCGCTGCGCTCCCACGCCCGGATCAATCCCTCCGCTCAGCCTTCCGACGTCGCCGGTGACGCAAGATCAAAAGCACGCGAGCTAACGCTCATTGTTGAGTGGTTAGAAGCGGGTGGTTGGCTTGGGATTTGTTTTGGATTCGCCCCTCACCCCAGCCCTCTCCCGAGGGAGAGGGAGCCGATTTGTGGGCCGTTCAGAATCTGCATTCGACTCGGTACCTGAGGCGGGCGTACCTCAGCCAAACACCACGATCTGTTCCCTCTCCCTCCGGGAGAGGGCTAGGGTGAGGGTTGGCTTTTGGCTGTGTCCGTGAAAGTGGCTACCAGGCTAATTTGCAGGACGAGCGGGTTATCGTCCATCGCCAGCAAGCTGGCTCTCACAGGATTATTTCCAGCCCAGAATCCACTGCTCGGCATTCTTCAGCACTCGCCATTCCATCCGCTCACTGCGTTTGGTCAGCACGGCCTGCATTTCGATTTCCAGTACGGTGCCTTCTTCGTCGCGGAACAGTTCGGTGACGAGGAAGTGTTTTTCGCGGTGTTGTGGCTGGGCTGCTGTCCATTTCGACAGCAGCAGTTTGCTGGGGTTGAGGCGGTTCATTGCAAGTGCTCGTGCAGGCGGCGTGCGGCTTCCTGGCCGCTGAGCCAGGCGCCTTCGACGCGCCCGGACAGGCACCAGTCGCCGCAGGCGTAGAGGCCCAGGTCGGCGTCGGCGAGGGTGCCCCATTCGTGGCCGGTGGCGGGGCGGGCGTAGAGCCAGCGGTGGGCGAGGCTGAAGGTGGGGGCGGGCATGGCGCTGTGCAGGAGTTCGGCGAAGGCGCCATGCAGATGTTCGATCACCGCTTCCTTGGACAGGTCGATGTGTTGCCGGCTCCAGGCGCTGGTGGCGTGCAGCACCCAGGTATCGAGGGTGGTGTCGCGTCCGGGTTTATTGCGGTTGCGGGCCAGCCAGTCGAGCGGGCTGTCCTGCACGAAGCAGCCTTCGATCGGTGTGTCCAATGGGGTTTCGAAGGCCAGGGCGACGGCCCAGGTCGGGTCCATTTTGACCCCGGCGGCGGCCGCGGCGAGTTTCGGTGCGGCGGCGAGCAGGGCGGTGGCTTGCGGCGCTGGTGTGGCGATGACGACGTGGCTGAACGGGCCGTGGGTAAAGCCCTCGGCGTCCTGTAAATGCCAGTGTTGTTCGCCACGAAACACTTCGGTGATGCGGCAGGCGAACTGCACGTTCAGGCCGTCGAGCAGGCCACGGGTGATGGCGCTCATGCGGGGAGCGCCGACCCAGCGGGTCTGCTCGTCCGGGGACATGTTCAGTTGCCCGCCCTGATACGAATAGAGCTGTGGCGCCCATTCGGCGACCCAGCCCTGGCTTTGCCAGCGCTGTACTTCGGTGACGAAGCGGCGGTCGCGGGCGGTGAAGTATTGGGCGCCGAGGTCCAGCGAACCGGCGTCGCTGCGTTTGCTCGACATGCGCCCGCCGCTGCCGCGGCTTTTGTCGAAGAGTTGCACGGTGTGCCCGGCCTCTGTCAGAGCCTGGGCGGCGGAGAGTCCGGCGATGCCGGTGCCGATGATTGCGATAGGTACAGTCATAGGGGCCTCGTTTACCTTTCTGTACAGACTACGCCGTCGATGAAACCTGTACAATTATGTTTTTTGGTATAACTTCTGCCATTCTCGTTTCGTTAGCTTGGCCTATGGTTAAACAATAGAGCCCGCCCGATGGAAAAGATCCCTGCTTATAAAAATAGACTAGTGATCCGGGTTAAATGCCACGCGAGGAAGATGTCATGCACATATTGCTGACCGGCGGTACTGGTTTGATCGGACGTCAGCTCTGCCGTCATTGGCTGGAGCAGGGCCATCGCCTGACGGTGTGGAGTCGCAAGCCCGAAACGGTGGCGAAGATCTGTGGCGCGTCGGTGCGTGGCATCGCCCTTCTGGAAGACCTCGGCGAGGAGCCGCTCGACGCGATCGTCAATCTGGCTGGCGCGCCGATTGCCGATCGGCCCTGGACGCACCGGCGCAAGGCGTTGCTGTGGAGCAGCCGGATCAAGCTCACCGAGACCCTGTTGACCTGGCTCGAAACGCGCACGCAAAAACCGGCCTTGCTGATTTCCGGCTCGGCCATCGGCTGGTACGGCGACGGTGGCGAGCGCGAGTTGACCGAAGAGTCACCGCCGGTGATCGACGATTTTGCCAGTCAGTTGTGCATCGCCTGGGAAGAGACGGCCTTGCGTGCGGAGAACCTGGGTATGCGCGTGGTGCTGGTGCGAACCGGTCTGGTGCTGTCGGCCGAGGGCGGCTTTTTGTCGCGCCTGCTGTTGCCGTTCAAGCTGTGTCTGGGCGGGCCGTTGGGCAACGGGCGGCAGTGGATGCCGTGGATTCATATCAACGACCAAATCGCCCTGATTGATTTTCTTCTGCACCGCGAGCAGGCCAGTGGTCCTTATAATGCCTGCGCGCCGAAACCGGTGCGCAATCGCGAATTTGCGCAGACGCTGGGCAGCGTGTTGCACCGCCCGGCGTTCATGCCGATGCCGACGCTGGCGCTGAAAGTCGGCCTCGGTGAGATGTCATTGTTGTTGCTCGGCGGCCAACGGGCCATGCCGGTACGCTTGCTGGAAGCGGGTTTCACTTTCCAGTTCACGGATTTACGCGCGGCTCTGGACGATCTCTCCAGCCGCCTCTGAAATAGGACGTTGCATGACCGATCACGCCTTGCTTCTGGTCAACCTGGGTTCCCCGGCCTCGACCTCGGTGGCCGATGTGCGCCGCTACCTCAATCAATTTCTGATGGACCCGTACGTCATCGACCTGCCCTGGCCGGTGCGGCGTCTGCTGGTGTCGCTGATCCTGATCAAGCGCCCGGAGCAATCGGCGCATGCCTATGCCTCGATCTGGTGGGAGGAAGGGTCGCCGCTGGTGGTGCTCAGCCAGCGTCTGCAACAGCAGATGACCCAGACCTGGAAGCATGGCCCGGTCGACCTGGCGATGCGTTATGGCGAGCCGTCGATCGAAACCTGCCTGCTGCGTCTGGTGAAGGCCGGGCACAAGAAGATCACCCTGGCGCCGCTGTATCCGCAGTTCGCCGACAGCACCACCACCACGGTGATCGAAGAAGCCCGACGCGTTTTGCGCGAGCACAAGCTCGATGTGCAGCTGTCGATCCTGCAGCCGTTTTACGACCAGCCGGAATACATCGATGCGCTGGTAGCCAGCGCTCGCCCGCATTTGCAGCAGGATTTCGACCACTTGCTGCTGAGCTTCCACGGCTTGCCGGAGCGGCATCTGACCAAGCTCGATCCGAGCGGCAATCATTGCTTGAAAGGCGCCGATTGCTGCCAGACCGCGTCGCCGGCGGTGCTGGCGACCTGTTATCGCGCGCAGTGCTTCCGTACCGCCGCCGAGTTCGCCAAAAGCATGGGGCTGGCGGACGGCAAGTGGTCGGTGTCGTTTCAGTCGCGCCTGGGGCGAGCAAAGTGGATCGAGCCGTACACCGAAGCGCGGCTGGACGAGCTGGCAAAAAGCGGCGTGAAAAAGATTCTGGTGATGTGCCCGGCATTCGTCGCTGACTGCATCGAGACGCTGGAAGAAATCGGCGATCGCGGCAAGGAGCAGTTCCGCGAAGCGGGGGGCGAGGAGCTGGTGCTGGTGCCCTGCCTGAATGATGACCCGCAATGGGCCAAGGCCTTGGCAACGCTCTGCGAACGCGCGCCGCTGGCCCTCTAAAAGCATCGCCAGCAGGCTGGCTCCCACACTGGATCTGCTGTGTTCACAAAAACTGTGGCATCAGAGATCAAATGTGGGAGCCAGCCTCCTGCTGGCGATAGCGGTGTGTCAGGCGCTGCAGATCTGTAGGTTTAGATCAGCGGTTCATCCGCCTTCTTCTGCTTCCAGCCATCATTACCCGGCAGGATCAGGTTCAGCGCAATCGCCACCACCGCGCACAGCGCGATGCCTTTGAGGCCGAAGTCATCCGGACCGGTGCCGGTGCCGACCAGCACACCGCCAATACCGAACACCAGCGTCACCGAGACGATCACCAGATTGCGCGCTTCGCCCAGGTCGATCTTGTGGCGGATCAAGGTGTTCATCCCCACCGCCGCGATCGAGCCGAACAACAGGCACAGAATCCCGCCCATCACCGGCACCGGAATGC
The DNA here is from genome assembly GCF_900104975.1 of Pseudomonas sp. Z003-0.4C(8344-21). NCBI lineage: Bacteria > Pseudomonadati > Pseudomonadota > Gammaproteobacteria > Pseudomonadales > Pseudomonadaceae > Pseudomonas > Pseudomonas sp. Z003-0.4C(8344-21). The sequence continues at coordinate 1,340,733 of NZ_LT629756.1, forward strand.
TTTGCAGCAGCGCGCCGAACTTGCCGATGAACGCCAGGGTGATGGCGAAGATCGCCGCCCAGGTCATGATTTTCGGGTTGTAGTTCTTGGTCAGCATCACCGCGCCGGTCACTTCGGCATAGGTGGTATTCGGCGGACCGCCAAACAGGCCGGCGGCGGTGGTGGCGATGCCGTCACCGAGCAGGGTGCGATGCAGGCCAGGCTTCTTCAGATAATCGCGACCGGTCACGCTGCCGACCGCAATCACCCCGCCGATGTGCTCAATCGCCGGCGCCAGGGCCACCGGAACGATGAACAGGATCGCCTGCCAGTTAAACTCCGGCGCGGTGAAGTGCGGCAGGGCGAACCAGGGCGCCGCTGCAATCTTCGCGGTGTCGACCACGCCGAAATAGAACGACATGGCAAAACCCACCAGTACCCCGGAAATGATCGGCACCAGACGAAAGATGCCTTTGCCGAACACCGCCACGATCAACGTGGTCAGCAGGGCCGGCATCGAAATCAGCATGGCGGTCTGGTAGGGAATCAATTCAGAACCATCGCCAGCCTTGCCCATCGCCATGTTCGCGGCAATCGGCGCCATTGCCAGGCCGATCGAGATGATCACCGGACCGATCACCACCGGCGGCAGCAGGCGGTCAATGAACCCGGTGCCTTTGATCTTCACGGCCAGGCCGAGGAAGGTGTAGACGAAACCGGCCGCCATCACCCCGCCCATGGTCGCGGCGAGGCCGAACTGGCCCTTGGCGAGAATGATCGGGGTAATGAAGGCGAAGCTCGACGCCAGAAACACCGGCACCTGACGCCCGGTGACGATCTGGAACAGGATCGTGCCCAGACCGGCGGTAAACAGTGCCACGTTCGGGTCCAGGCCCGTGATCAGCGGCATCAGCACCAGCGCGCCGAACGCCACGAACAGCATCTGCGCGCCGGACAGCACCGTGCGCCAGAGCGGATCGTTGAACTCTTGTTGCATGCTTACGCGTCCTTCTGCTTGGTGCCGAAAATCTTGTCACCGGCGTCGCCAAGCCCAGGAATGATGTAGCCATGCTCGTTCAAGCGTTCATCGATGGACGCGGTGTAGATGGTCACGTCCGGGTGCGCCTTTTCGACGGCGGCGATGCCTTCTGGCGCGGCGACCAGGACCATGGCGCGAATGTCGCGGCAACCGGCTTTTTTCAGCAGGTCGATGGTCGCGACCATGGAACTGCCGGTGGCGAGCATCGGGTCAATGATCATCGCCAGACGTTCGTCGATTTCCGGCACCAGTTTTTCCAGATAGGTGTGCGCTTGCAGGGTTTCTTCGTTGCGGGCAACACCGACAGCCGAAACCTTGGCACCCGGAATCAGGCTGAGCACGCCTTCGAGCATGCCGATGCCGGCGCGCAGGATCGGCACGACGGTGATTTTCTTGCCGGCGATCTTTTCCACCGACACGGTGCCGCACCAGCCGGCGATATCGTAGGATTCAAGCGGCAAATCTTTTGTAGCTTCATAGGTCAACAGGGCGCCGACTTCCTGAGCGAGCTCACGGAAATTCTTGGTGCTGATGTCAGCGCGGCGCATCAGGCCGAGTTTATGGCGGATCAGCGGATGGCGGATCTCGAGAATGGGCATGGAAAAACTCCGGCGGCGGGCAAAAAAACCGGCCTAGATTAATCTATCCGAGGGTGATGTCCTATAGGACATACAGTACGTTAGTCCATAAAGGCTTGATTCAGCCGTTGGGGATGCGTACCTTTGCCCGCTTTTCCGAATCCGAAGCCCCCCTGGAGAGCGCCATGTCCGCTGATCTCGAGCATATCCGTCAAGTCATGCGAGAGGCTGACTGCCTGTACACCGAAGCTGAAGTCGAAGCGGCCATCGCCCGTGTCGGTGCACAAATCAACGAACAACTGGCGGACACCAACCCGGTGGTGTTCTGCGTGATGAACGGCGGCCTGATTTTCTCCGGCAAACTGCTGACGCATCTGCAGTTCCCGCTGGAAGCGTCCTACCTGCACGCCACCCGTTATCGCAATGAAACCAGCGGCGGCGACCTGTTCTGGAAAGCCAAGCCGGAAGTCTCGTTCATTGACCGCGACGTGCTGATCATCGACGACATCCTCGACGAAGGTCACACCCTGGGCGCGATCATCGACTTCTGCAAACACGCCGGCGCGCGCAAAGTGCACACCGCCGTGCTGATCGACAAGGACCACGACCGCAAGGCGCGTCCTGACCTGAAAGCCGATTTCGTCGGCCTGCCGTGCATCGACCGCTACATCTTCGGTTACGGCATGGACTACAAGGGTTACTGGCGCAACGCCAACGGGATCTACGCCGTCAAGGGCATGTAAGCCCCACGCACAACCCATTGTAGGAGTGAGCCTGCTCGCGATAGCGGTCTGTCAGCCACATTGATGTTGGCTGACACGACGCTATCGCGAGCAGGCCCACTCCTACAGTTGTTTTTGTGTGTGCTGATCCATCCGCGATACCCATGCTAGAGTGCTCGGCCCCGCCCCTCGGAGCCTGTCATGCGCCTCTTGTTCCGCAGCCTTGCCGCGCTGTTGCTGTCCTTCAGCCTGCCGTTGTCGGCCGCACCGATGCACAGTCAATTCCTGCCGCCCGACGATCTGACCGTGCGCGACGCCGAGCCCGAGCAGCAGCAATTGATGCAGGTCAGCGAGTATTCCGTAGTAGTTGGCGCGCAACGCCAATCCAACCAGCAGCCGATTCCGGTCACCTCGTCGTTGTTGATCCGCCTCAAAGGCAAGTCGCTGAACAAGGGGGCGACGATCAATCAGGTATTGGTGAGTTTTGACGGCGAAAGTAAAAGCCTGAAAAAACCGGCCTACGACGACAAGAGCAAAACCCTGACGCTGTTTTATCCGCTCGCCCAGTACCGTGTGGTGATGGATTTGCTGCGCAACGACACCGTGTATGTGCAGTTCCTCAATTACGCCAATGGCCATATCTGGGCGGATTTGCACACCGGTGCGGTGCGATCGCGTTGAGCAGGGCGGCCAGGCAGGGGTAAACTGCCCGCCCCGTGTCATGATGTCTGCGAGCTGGAGTCGGCAATGCGTAAAGATAAGAAACAAGTGATTGGTGACGAGATCGGCGATGAGCAGATCAAGCTGTTCCTCGATTTTGAGCCCGTCGACGCCACTTCGCCGTCGCTGCACAAACTGATCAAGGCGTATCGCGGTCTGCGTGTTGACGACTTCGAGCGCTTTCTGGGCTTCTTCGTCGCGGCCGGTTACGACGTTGATGGCAAGGACGAGCAGGGCAAGACCTTCGTCGAGCTGATCGCCGATCAGCGCAATGCCGCCGACTACATCGAGTTGATCGACAAGGCTCGCGGCTGAGGCATTCAATTCAATTGCCAAGGCGAAAAAAACGCCCCGCACTCATTGAGTACGGGGCGTTTTTTATGCCGCGAGATCAAGCGTAGCTTGGCGTCTCGCTGTTTTCTTCTACCAGTTCCAGCGCGATGTTGTTCTGCGTGTTGATCTTGCGATACAGCGCAGCATCGGTTTCCAGGACCTTCTCACGGGCCGGGAAGATCTCGGCCAGTTTGCCGGCCCATTCGCCTTTGGCTTTGTCCGCGAAGCACTTCTCGATCAGTTCCAGCATGATCGAAACGGTCACCGACGCGCCTGGCGAAGCGCCGAGCAGGGCGGCGAGGGAGCCGTCCTTCGCAGCAACCAACTCGGTACCGAATTGCAGGATGCCGCCCTTTTTCGGGTCTTTCTTGATGATCTGCACCCGTTGGCCGGCCACTTCCAGGCGCCAGTCTTCGGCTTTCGCCTGCGGGTAGAAACGGCGCAGGGAATCCAGGCGCTGCTCCATCGATTGCATCACTTCGCTGACCAGGTACTTGGTCAGGTCCATGTTGTTTTTCGCCACGGCCAGCATCGGCCCGATGTTGCCGGCGCGCACCGACAGCGGCAGGTCCATGAAGGAACCGTGCTTGAGGAATTTGGTGGTGAAACCGGCGTATGGCCCGAACAGCAGGGATTTCTTGCCGTCGACGACACGGGTGTCGAGGTGTGGCACTGACATCGGTGGCGAACCCACAGCCGCCTGGCTGTAGACCTTGGCCTGATGCTGCTTGACCACTTCCGGGTTGTCGCAACGCAGCCACTGGCCGCTGATCGGGAAGCCGCCGAAGCCTTTGCTTTCTTCGATGCCCGAGGCCTGCAGCAATGGCAGCGCCGCGCCGCCAGCACCGAGGAAGACGAACTTGGCGTCGACTTCGCGGGTGTTGCCGTTGTTGACGTCCTTGATGCTGACGGTCCAGCCGTTGCCGTTACGCTTCAGGCCGGTGACGCGCTTGCAGTATTTGACCTGGGTGTCCGGGGCGCTGGTCAGGTGCTTGAGCAACTGATTGGTCAGGGCGCCGAAGTTGACGTCGGTGCCGTTCATCACGCGGGTCGCGGCGAGGACTTCGTCCGGCGAACGGCCCGGCATCATCAGCGGCATCCACTCGGCCATCTTGCCTTTGTCTTCGGTGTATTCCATGTCGGCAAAGGCGTGGTGCTTGCTCAGCACGTTGAAGCGTTCCTTGAGGAACGACACACCGCTGTCGCCCTGAACGAAGCTCAGGTGCGGCACCGGGCTGATGAAGGATTTGCACGAGCCGAAGGTGCCTTTCTTGGTCAGGTACGACCAGAACTGTTTCGACACCTCGAACTGGGTGTTGATGTGCACGGCTTTCTTGATGTCGACGCTGCCATCGGCAGCCTGCGGCGTGTAGTTGAGCTCACACAGACCCGCGTGGCCGGTACCGGCGTTGTTCCAGGGGTTGGAACTCTCGGCGGCACCGGAATCCATCAGCTCGACGACTTCCAGCTTGATCGCGGGGTCGAGCTCTTTGAGCAGTACGGCCAGGGTGGCGCTCATGATGCCGGCCCCTACCAGAACTACGTCGACTGCTTCGTTATGCGCCATTTAACGCGTCTCCAAAATCTGCAGCACCAAATTGTCGGCATGGCTGCCAGGCGTTCCGGGACAGGTCAGTGGTGTCCGGGCTATCCGTGGTCAGGTTCGCCATGTCCGAATCTTCGCAATTTTTCGCAACTTCGACGGATGCGTGCGGCCTGGCTTCAAGGGTTCCATGAACTCATTTCTGCGCAAGGCTGGCAATTCGACTTATGGTCGAGACATCCGTTTTGTGCAACCAAATCCGTAGCGGACAGGCTTCAGGCTCCGGTATTCGAGGTATACCCGGTCCTGTGTCGTTGGGCTGTTTCAGACGCTAATGGTGCATGTTCAGACGCAAAACTATTCATTTGCTCGCCACACTCTTGTGAAGTTGTGAAAACCCGTTTTTTTCACGCTCTTTTGAAGACGTGAACCTCAAAAAAGGGCTGCCTTGGCCTGGCACCTGCCCGCAAGGGCAAAACAACGCGGTGGCCGAGCGTCATGACAGCTCTGCAGATTCGCGAAAAGCGGGTTTTTGCCGGAAGAACAGGCAAGCGCGCCAACTTCACTCGATCTGTGTGGGCGGCTCTCTGTGGGCGATTTTTGGTGTCGATGCATGTGCATTGACGCTGTTGCGGGGCCCGATCAGGAGACGTCCTTATAATCGGGGGGAGATTGTAGCGAAGAAATGCGCGCAGTTGCTCGTGTTTAATGACTTTTATTAGCCATCCGGTCAGATGCTCAACATCGCCTGAACCCGTGTGCGAGGCTGCGACGCTATGACGCGGGCGCTGGCCGGCAGTGGCTGGTGCAACCAGTTGAGGCGGATTTCTTCGATTTCCACCCAACCGTCGCCCATCGGTTGCAGGCTGCACTGCTTGAAGGCCTGGCAGTGGCCGTTGCGGTCGAGCAGTGCAAAGCAGCGGTGCAGCGGACGCGGGGCGAACAACGAGATCAGATAACGCATGGCTGAGTACCTTGTTGGGGACTGAGGTGAAGCTTGGCCTCGGGCCGTGACGTCGTGGTGTATGGACGGTGAAGAATCTGTGACAGGAACCGCTTTCGACGGGGTTTGTCAGACATTTCAGTATTCACTGTATGGCGCTGGTTACCCGCAGTGGCCCACCGCTATACTGCCGGCCTGTTTGTGCCTGATTCTGGAGAGAAAGCATGTTGCAACGCCTGTTGTTCGGTTTGATCACTGTGGCCGGTTTGACCCTGGCCGGCTGCGCCCACAGCCCGCAACAACTGAATCCGGAGCCGAAGCTGACCACGCAACTGCCAGCGGTCGGCCGTGGCCAGCCGGTTGTCGTGCGCGTGGTCGACGGTCGTCCGTCGCCAACCCTCGGCACCCGTGGCGGCCTGTACCCGGAAACCAGCGCCATCACTGTGCAGCGCGAACAGATCCTGCCCAAGCTGCAGGCACAGGCTGAGGCCGCCGTGCGTCTGCTCGGCTTCACCCCGACCACCAACGCGCCGAACGCGCCGCAGCTGACGGTGACGCTGGCCGAGCTGAAATATCAGTCGCCGAAGGAAGGTATGTACGTGACCGAAGCGACCATCGGCGCGACCTTCCGCTCCGACGTGCAGAACGCCAACCGCCGCTACAGCGGCCGTTACGGCGCTTCGCTGGACCAGCGCTTCGGCATGGCGCCGAACCAGGAAACCAACACCAAGCTGGTCAGCGATGTGTTGAGCGATGCGTTGACGCGTCTGTTCAAGGATCCGACGGTGGGGCAGGTTCTGGCTGAGTAAGTTTTCACCGGATGTGAAAAAGCCCGGGGCCAGTGATGGTTTCGGGCTTTTTTTGTGGCTCGGACTCAAGATCGATGTGGGCTGGAAGGGCCTCACCCTCACCCCAGCCCTCTCCCGGAGGGAGAGGGAGCCGACCGTGTTGTCTTGCGTCATGCATCGACCTGAAGGATTCTGTCGATTATGGATTCACAGCATGACGGCCAGGTCAGTGAAATTTCAAAGCATCCCCCAATCAGTCCCCTCTCCCTCTGGGAGAGGGCTAGGGTGAGGGGCTTTTAAGCTTTTGACGTTCAGGCAGCCTGCGAATAAAAGTCGAGCACGCTCACTCCAGTCAGCAAATCCGTCTCCGGCAAATCCGCATGCTGATGCCCGCCCAGTGCGCAATACACCAGCCAATGCCGATCCTGCACGTTGAACGCAAGGCTGCCGACCAGACTTTGCTGTTCGTCGTAGGGCGTGATGAGGTACAGGCGATCCTGGTTTTCCGCGTGCAGCATGGTGCAATCCATTGAAGTTTCGAGGCGCGCAGGGTGCAGCATCCACATGACGAAGCCGTGACACAGGACAGCCATCGGTCGTTTGTCAGGTTATTTGTCGCAAAGGCTGGGGCAGGGCGCTCGGGTTTGGGTAGAATCCGCGCCGCGGTCGTCGGTCTGGCGTCTGCCGAACCGGTCTAGATTGAGGTCTGTGATGTCGCTGCACTTGATGACACTGTTTACCGCCCATCCCGCCAAATTGATCAATCTGCTGGCGCTGCTGTTGGCGTTTCCCGGCAGTTGGCTGCTGCACGCCACCCGTCGCCGCGAACAACGCGCGCAGGCCAGCCTCGCCGCCCAGCGTCAGGCGCAGCCGAATGCCGAGCCGCTGCTCGATTGGGCGACCTTGCGCATGAACCGTTTTTTCTATCGTTTCGGTTTTGCCTGCCTGGGCCTGGCCTTGCTGGTGTCGTGGATCAGCACGCGTTTCTGACTCGTTCAGGCATGAAAAACGGCGCCCGCAGGCGCCGTTTTTGTGTATGGCTCACACCGCTTACAACGGCAATCCAGCCTTGACCCGGTACTGATTGCGCACCGGCGTCGCGTATTGCAGCACCAGATACGGGCGATGCTCGGCGGGGCAGGCGTCCAGCCGGCTCTGCCATTCTTCCTGCGCCTTGGCCAGTTCGTCGGCCGGGAACACCTCGGCAGCCTTCGGCACATTCAGTTGCGGATCAGCGTCAGCCCACTGCGCGTACGCCAGGTAATGCACCGGGAACAAGCGGTAACCGCCGAGAATCTGCTTGTCCATCTCGGTCGCCAACTGCTTGGTGTCTTCGAACACATCGGTGATCGGCGCGGCGAAGTTGATGTGCACGCGGCCCTTGTAGCCGGTGATGCCCTTGGCGATGCTCACGTCATCCTCGCCCGGCGCCTTGCAGTAGGTGCCGGTGGTGGCGCGGATGTACAGCTCGCGGGCCTTGGCCTGATCGCAAGGGTCGTATTCATAGCTGATCGACACAGGCGTCACATTGAGCGAGCGAATCACTTCGCCGAACGGCTCGTCCTTGCGGCTCATGTGGAACATCTTGAGGATCGCCGACTCGGTGCGATCGTCGCCGTCCTTCGCCCGACCTTCCGCCTGGGCGATCCAGATCGAGGCGCAATCGTTGCGGATCGAGTGGTTGATGTACGCCGACAGCAACTGATACGCGGCCATTTTCTCGCGTCGACCGGTGATCGAACGATGCACGATGAAGCTCTTGTTCAAGCGCATCAGGTCGCTGACGAAGGGCTTCTGCAGCAGGTTGTCGCCAATCGCGATACGCGGCGTCGGCAGGCCGGCGTGGTACACGGCGTAGTTGACGAAAGCCGGGTCCATGACGATGTCGCGGTGGTTGGCGATGAACAGATAGGCGCTGCCGGACTTGAATTGCTCGACCCCGGTGTAGGTCACGCCGTCGGTAGCACGCTCGATGGTGTGATCGACATAAGACTCGATCTTGTCCTGCAAAGTCGCCACCGAAACCACGTCGGCGAACTCACGACGCAGCCGATGCGCTATAAGAGGTTTGAGCATCCAGCCGAAGGCACCGGCAAAACGCGGGAAGCGGAAGTGGGTGAGGATATCTAGAAACGCCTTGTCGCCGAGCAGTCTTGCCAGTACCACAGGTACTTCGCTGTCGTCGTAAGGTCGGATGGCATCGAATTCGCCCATCATGCTCTCTTGTTGGAAACGGCTAGGGTAAGTAAAGGGTTTGATCGAAAACCCGCGGGGCACGGTCTGAAAAAATAGCCAGACACCAATAGCCCTGCCAATAGACCGGCGATTATACGCACAAGTCACTTGGGAGACCGCGATGCTGGAAACCGCTGAGTATGAATGTCCGTATTGTGGGGAAGTAGTCGAGACTTCGGTGGATCTGTCCGGTGGCGATCAGACGTATATCGAGGATTGTCAGGTGTGTTGCCGACCGATCACCTTTGTTTTGCAGGTCCATGGTGAGGAATGGCACCTGGAAGTCTTCAGCGAAAACGAATGAGAGGCGCCCATGCAGCGAATCTACGAACCGGCCAGTCTGATGGAAGGCGAAATGCTCAAGGGCATGCTTGCCAGCGAAGGCATCGAGGCGCACCTGATCGGCCGCGAGCTGATCACCGCGTACAATGCCGCGCTGCCGCTGCCCGGCGATGAACCGGAGAGCTATCCCGGTACGCTGGTCTGTTAGGCTGGCGTCGGTTTTATTGAAGAGTCGTGTTGCCTCATGTGTGGACGTTATGCCCTGTTTCGCTGGAACCGCGACTTCGCGGCCCTGCCAGGTTTTCCCGCCGATCAGCAGGCGCAGTGGAACATTTCCCCCAATGATTCAGTGCTGATGCTGCGCGCCGGTGCAGGCGGTGAGCGCACGCTGGCCCGCGCGCGTTGGGGGCTGACACCGCCGTGGCTGACCGACCTGTCGAAAACGCCTGCCCACGCCCGCGCGGAAACCGTGGCCGAGCAACCGATGTTCCGCGAAGCGTTGCGCTTGCGTCGTTGCCTGTTGCCCGCCAATGGTTTTTACGAATGGCGCGGGACTCAGCGCAAGCGTCCGTTCTGGCTGACGCCGGGGGAGGGCTCGTCGCTGTGTTTTGCGGCGATCTGGGAGGCGTATCCGGTGCAGGAACAGGTCTGGCTGAGTACCGCCGTCATTACCCAGCCGGCGGCCAGTCAGCGCCGACCGTTGATACTCGATGAGGCGGGGCAGGCGGCGTGGCTTGATCCGGAAACACCGCTGCATGTGTTGCAGGGCTTGCTGGCCAGTGAGCCGGCGGCGCTGCGCGAGCGGGTGCTGGCGAATCTGGTGAATGATCCGAAGTTGAATGGGCCGGAGTGTTTGACCCCGGGCTAAGTCTGTAGATCAAAAGCCCCTCACCCTAACCCTCTCCCGGAGGGAGAGGGGACTGATTGGGGGATATTGAAGAAATACACCGACTTGAACGCTCCGAATTGAATCCAATCGACACGATTTTTCAGGTCGATGTATGACGGGAGACAACTCGGTCAGTCCCCTCTCCCTCTGGGAGAGGGCTAGGGTGAGGGGCTCTTGATCTTCAGACCTTGAACTGATTGATCAACCGCCGCTGCTGCTCCGCCAGTTTGGTCAGTCCGGCACTCGCCGAACTCGATTCATCCGCGCCGCCCGCCACTTCGTTGGCCACCTGACCGATATTGATCACGTTGCGATTGATGTCATCGGCCACCGCACTCTGCTCTTCCGCCGCGCTGGCAATCTGCGTGTTCATGTCGTTGATTACCGACACTGCGTGCGTAATTGTCTCCAGCGCCTCGGCGGCTTTCGCCGCGTGTTGAACGCTTTCGTCGGTGCGGTTCTGGCTGTCTTCCATGACCCGCACCACATCGCGGGTGCCTTGTTGCAGTTGCTGGATCATGCTCTGGATTTCTTCGGTGGCTTTCTGGGTTTTCTGCGCCAGGTTGCGCACTTCGTCCGCCACCACCGCAAAGCCGCGACCTTGTTCGCCAGCGCGCGCCGCTTCGATCGCCGCGTTCAGCGCCAGCAGGTTGGTCTGCTCGGCAATCCCGCGAATCGCCGTGAGAATCGCGTTGATGTTTTCGCTGTCCTTGGCCAGGTTTTGCACCACGTCGACCGCTTTACCGATTTCCTTGGCCAGCACACCGATCGAGTTCGAGGTGTCGCGCACGATCTGCATGCCCTGAGTGGCTGCCTGATCAGCGTGGCTCGCGGCCTGCGCAGCTTGCGTGGCATTGCGCGCCACGTCTTGCGCGGTCGCGGTCATTTCCTGCACCGCTGTCGCCACCTGATCGATCTCGGCCATTTGTTTCTGGATGCCGATGTTGGTGCGAATGGCGATGTCGGCGGTGTGCTCCGAGGAGTCGCTGACGCTCTGCACCGAGGTCACCACTTGGGTGATCATCGCCTGCAATTTGGCCAGGAAGGTGTTGAAGCCCTTGGCGATCGAACCGAGTTCATCGCTGCGGTCACTGCTCAGGCGGCGAGTCAGATCGCCTTCGCCCTGGGCGATGTCATTGAGCATGGCGACCATTTGCTTCAGCGGTCGGGCAATGCCATGGCCGACCAGCCAGATCACCAGCAAGCCGAGGCCGGCGATCAGCAAACCGACCATGGCCATGCCGAAGGTGTCGGACTTGCGCTGGGCATCGAGGTCGGCCTGCAGCGTTTGCAGGTCGGCCATCACCGCGTTGAGCGGCAGTTGCAGCATCAGCGTCCAGCGCGCATCGGTCTGACCGATGCCGAACGGCAGGTACAGCTCGATCCGGCCCTTGTCCTTGTTCACCGAGTAGGTCACTTCGCCGCGCTTGAGGCTGGCCATGTTGGCGGACTGTTCGGCATCGAGAATATCGTTGACCTTCTCGCCGAATTTGCTCGGGTCCTTGGTGTAGGCCACGATCCGACCATTGCCGCCCACCAAAGCCATTTCCCCGGCACCGCTGTAGAGTTTCTGGTTGGCGCCCAGCAGCATTTCCTGAATGAAGTTCACCGACAGGTCCGCACCGACGATGCCCTGGAAAGCGCCGTTGAGCATGATCGGTTCGATAAACGAGGCAAGCATGACGACCTTGTCGCCAACCTTGTACGGCGCCGGATCGATCACGCAGGACTTTTTACTTTCCTTCGAGCACAGGTAGTACTCGCTGGCGCGCACGCCGGTCGACAGGGTTTTCTGATCGTCGACGTCGACCAGTTTGTCGAGGCCGAGGGTGCCGTCCTCGTTGCGGAACCACCACGGCAGAAAGCGCCCGTTGCTCGCATCGATACCGACCACGCTAGTGCCGACATACGCCGCGTCATTGTGATCGAGAGCATTCTTTTCCCAGCCGATGTACGTGCCGAGAATCTTCGGGTTCTTTTCGACGTTTTCTTTGATCAGACTGATCAGTTGCTCGCGGCTGACGCTCAGGCGCGGCTGGCCATCGGCGCCTGGCGTGCCCAGCAGGGCGTTGACGCGCACCAGCCCGCCGGCAATCAGCAGCGGCGCTTCGAGCTCGCGCTGGATCTGGCTGACCTGGGTTTGCGCCAGCGCGGTCAGGCGCTGTTCGATGACCTGCTCGAACTGGGCCTGGGTGCGTTGTTGCACCATCGCCTGGGTGCGCGCGCCGACAAACAATGCATACAGCACCAGCGCAGCGACCACGCTGAGAACGATGGCGCCGGCCAGGGCGGCGACGGAAAACTGGATCGACTTGAACTTCATGGGAGCTCCGCAGGCAGGAGAATATCTGCGAAAGATTTATCGGCGGCGCCGGCGGGGCCATGAGTGGCGCTGGTCGGAATCGGCCCGGGATGTCGCAAACCGGCTGCTGCGTGACGCAGTGGCTGCGCGGCTGGCGGTCGCTCGGTTTTTTTTCGTGACATTACGCTGCGGGAAATGTCTGAAAGTCACTTCAACCTATCCTTTGTATCTGGCATCGATACAATTACCCGCCTAGGATACGCCACAGGTTTTCAGGGAGCTTTTCGATGAACAAGACATTGGTTGTGAGTGCACTGAGCGCAGCGCTGTTGCTGGCCGGTTGTCAGTCGGTCAACACCACCAGCGGCGGCGCCGTCGGGGTGGAGCGCAAGCAGTATATGTTCAGCATGCTGTCGGCACAGGAAGTCGACCAGATGTACGCCCAGTCGTATCAGAAGACTGTCGGCGAGGCATCCAGCAAAGGTGTGCTGGACAAGACCAGCCCCGAGGCCAAGCGGGTGCAGGCGATTGCCAACCGTTTGATCGCCCAGGCACCGAATTTCCGTCCGGATGCGGCGCAGTGGCAGTGGGAAGTCAATCTGATCAAGAGCGACGAACTCAACGCCAACTGCGGTCCCGGCGGCAAGATCATTTTCTACACCGGGCTGATCGACAGCCTGAAACTGACCAACGATGAAATCGCTGCGGTCATGGGCCATGAAATCGCCCACGCCTTGCGCGAGCACGGTCGCGAAGCGATGTCCAAGGCGTATGGCATTGAAATGGCCAAGCAGGGCGCCGGTGCGTTGTTCGGTCTAGGCCAGGACAGCCTGGCCCTGGCCGACACCGTGGCCAACTACGGCATGACCTTGCCCAACAGCCGCGCCAACGAAAACGAAGCCGACCTGATCGGCCTGGAACTCGCCGCCCGCGCCGGCTACAACCCGAATGCCGCAATCACCCTGTGGGACAAGATGAGCAAGGCTTCGGAAGGTTCGCCGCCGGAATTCATGAGCACCCACCCGGCCTCGACCAGCCGGATCGCCGCGTTGCAGGCAGCGATTCCGAAGGTCATGCCACTCTACGAAAAAGCCCCAAAATCCTGATAAAGCAGCGGCAAGCTTCGAGCGGCAAGCTACAAGTCAAAGCAGATTCGCGTGGCTTGCAGCTTACTCTTGAAGCTTGCAGCTGAGAGCTTGTAGCTGCCTCAAACCCATCCACTGCTCTGCATCGCTTTATACACAGCAACAATCGCCAGAATCATGAACGCCGAAGCCGCCAAGCGACGGATCAGGGTCAGTGGCAGTTTGTCCGCTGCAAAATTACCCGCCAATACCACCGGCACGTTGGCAATCAGCATGCCCACGGTGGTGCCGATGATCACCATCCACAATTCCGGATACTGCGCGGCGAGCATCACCGTGGCGATCTGGGTCTTGTCGCCGATTTCGGCGAGGAAGAATGCAATCAGCGTGGTCAGGAACGGGCCGAACTTGCGCGCCGTGCTGGCTTCGTCGTCATCGAGCTTGTCCGGGACCAGCGTCCACAACGCCGTGGCGGCGAAGCTTGCAGCGAGAATCCAGTGCAGAACACTGTCGGAGAAGAAACTGCCGAACCAGGCACCGACCGCACCGGCTGCCGCGTGGTTAGCCAGGGTCGCGGCGACAATCCCGGCAATGATCGGCCAGGGTTTGCGGAAGCGAGCGGCAAGAATCAGCGCGAGCAGTTGCGTCTTGTCGCCGATTTCGGCCAAGGCAACGATTGCGGTGGGAACGAGTAACGAGTCCAGCATCAGGGATTTCCTAAGGGGCGGGTCGACACGGCTATGACACGTACAGCCTTCCCGCCCCGGGTAAGGTGTGCGTGTCATAGGTCTTGTCAAACCCTGCGATCCGTCTGCTGCGGACGCTTGGGTCGCATACGCCATGATCTGAGGATCAAGTATGTTGACGTATGCCGGACGAGCTTGGCGCTCGTGGGAGACTACTCCCCTAGGACGGAGCGGATTCTGCCTAGGCAAATCCGATTGGGCAAGCGACTTTTTTCAAAGCGGTTTCAGCCGCGCTTGGCCCGATAGATTCGGAAACCATTGCCTTCGGCTTTGATTGCACAGATGCCCAGATGCTCCTCGATCAACGGCTGATATTTCAGGAAGCTGTTCGCGACCAGGCGCAGTTCGCCGCCGTTTTTCAGATGTTTGGCCGCTTTTCGCAGCAAGTTCTCGGTGGCGAAATAATCCGTGTGCACACCGACATGGAACGGCGGATTGCTCAGAATTGCGCTCAAACCCATCGGCGCCGCATCGATGCCATCGCCGGTCAGTACTTCGGCTTCGAGGCCATTGGCGGCGAGAGTCAGACGGCTGCTGGCGGCGGCAAACGCATCGACGTCGAGCAACGTCACCTGATTGTGCGGATAGCGACGTTTGACCGCCGCACCGAGCACCCCGGCACCGCAACCGAAGTCGAGCAAATGGCCGCTTGGCAGCTTGTCCAGGTGCTCCAGCAGCAGGGCGCTACCGCGATCGAGGCGACCGTGGCTGAACACGCCCGGCAGGCTGATGACTTTCAACGGGCCTTCGGCCAAGGGCAGTTCGTAGGTCTGCGCCAGGCTTTCCAGTGATCTGGTTTCAGGCGCATTGGCCACGGTGACTTGCCAGAGCTGGCAATGCCGCGCGCTGTCGAGCTTGCGTGGTTTGCCGAACGGGTTGAGCTGTTTCGCCGCCCCTTCGATGCCGCTGCGTTTTTCCCCGACCAGAAACACCTCTCGACCGGCCAGGCGCGAGGCAACGGCGTTGAGAATGTAATCGGTCAAATCCTTGGACTTGGGCAGAAACACCACCGCGCTGTCGAATTCACGCTCCGGGATGTTCACGCCAAAATCGCTGCGACCTTCGAAACGGGCCTCCAGCGCGGCTTGATCGCCGGCGTGCCAGCACCAGCCAAAGGCATTCGGCAGGCGTCCAAGCAAGTCGTCGGCGGGCAAACCGGCGAGCAACAGCGAACCTTGAAACCATTCGGGCTGACGAAGCAGTACTTCACTGCGCGGATCCATAACTGCTCCTCGAAAAAAAAGTGCCGCAGTTTATCAACTGACGACCCGCAGCGCCTTAGCGCTGAAGAACGCCTGCGCGTTTTCACTGAGTTGGCCAACGATGCGCTGGCGTGCTTCGCGGCTGCCCCAGGCATTGTGCGGGGTGACGATCAAGCGTGGGATGTCGTTTGCCAGCAGCGGATTACCCTGAGCTGGCGGTTCAACGCTCAGCACATCCGTCGCCGCGCCACCGAGGTGCCCGTTGCGCAAGGCATCGGCCAGCGCCTGCTCATCGATCAAGCCACCGCGTGCAGTGTTGACCACGAAAGCGCCCGGTTTCATCAAGGCCAGCTCGTGCGCACCGATGAAATGGCGCGTGTGTTCATTGAGAGGGCAGTGCAGGGTCAGGGCGTCGATTTGCGGCAGCAGTTCATCCAGCGGCAGGCGATCCGGGCGGGCAGGGCGTCCGGGAATCTGCCCGAGCAGCACGCGCATGCCGAACGCTTCGGCCAGCCGTGCCACGGCGCCGCCGAGTTCACCGTGACCGAGCAGGCCGAGGGTTTTCCCTTCCAGTTCAACAATCGGATAGTCGAGCAGGCAGAACTGCTTCGCCTGCTGCCAACGACCCTCGCCGACGGCTTTCTGATAGTCGGCCAGACGTGTGGCGAGGTTGAGCAACAGCATGATCGTGTGTTGCGCCACCGACGGCGTGCCGTAGGCCTGGCAGTTGCACACCGTGATGCCTTGCGTGCGAGCGGCGGCGAGGTCGACGTTATTGGTGCCGGTGGCGCTGATCAGGATCAGTTTCAGTTGTGGGTTGGCCGCCATGGCAGCCGCGTCGATCACGACTTTGTTGGTGATCGCCACTCTGGCGCCCTGCAACCGTTCGGCAACCTGCTGCGGCGTGGTCTGGGCGAACAGCTGCAAATCGCTGAAACAGTCGCGCAACGGATTGAGGTCGAGGTCGCCGAGATCCAGCGACGGGTGATCGAGGAATACCGCGCGGTGCGTGTTCGTCATCAACTGTACCTTTTGTGCGAAGAGCGTAGGGCGTACTCTGTCGAGCCTACCAGATGAAACAAATTGATACGCCTGGCCGAAAGGAGCCCTCATGTACTGGACCGAATTCTTGACCGTTGCATTGATCCATTTGCTGGCCGTCGCCAGCCCCGGCCCGGACTTTGCCGTGGTGGTGCGCGAGAGCGTGACGCACGGTCGTCGCGCCGGTACGTGGACGGCACTGGGTGTCGGCACGGCGATTTTCCTGCATGTCGGTTATTCGCTGCTGGGCATCGGTCTGATCGTGTCGCAATCAATCGTGCTGTTCAATGCGTTGAAATGGGCGGCAGCGGCGTATCTGCTGTACATCGGCTTCAAGGCATTGCGTGCGCAGCCGGCGAAACCGGTGGCGGATGATTTGCACAAGGAGGCCGGTTTGCGCACCGCGCGCGGCGCCTTCACCTCGGGTTTCGTGACCAACGGCCTGAACCCGAAAGCCACGCTGTTCTTCCTGTCGCTGTTCACTGTAGTGATCAACCCGCACACGCCTTTGGCGGTGCAGGCCGGTTACGGCGTTTACCTGGCTGTGGCCACCGCGATCTGGTTCTGCCTGGTGGCGATGCTGTTCAGTCAGCACCGCGTGCGTGCCGGTTTCGCCCGCATGGGCCACTGGTTCGACCGCACCATGGGCGCGGTGCTGATTGCTCTCGGCGTGAAAATCGCGTTTACCGAGATGCATTGAGGGGCGGGTGATTGATTCGAGGTTCAAGGCGCTTGGCAGACTGTAGCCCCTCACCCTAGCCCTCTCCCGAGGGAGAGGGGACCGATTGGGGGAAGTTGGAGAAATAGGCCCGAACGACTTTCTCCGAACCAACAATCGTCTCGGTCTTTCAGTTCGGCGTTTGGCTCGGCACAACTCGGTCAGTGCCCTCTCCCGAGGGGAAGGGGACCGATTGGGGGAAGTTGGAGAAATACGCCGGCGAACGACTTTCTCCGAACCCACAATCGCCTCGGTCTTTCAGTTCGGCGTTTGGCTCGGCACAACTCGGTCAGTTCCCTCTCCCTTTGGGAGAGGGCTAGGGTGAGGGGCTTTTGGGGCGGTTCAGATTTTTGTCAGGCGAAGCAACCTTTCGCTGCTGCTCTCACAGGTTTGCCCGCCGCCCGGTTCGCATGCCCCTGATTCAGTCATTGGATGCTGGCGCAAAGCTAGCATTTGTACGGCTGTGCAAATCATTCCTTTGGCTGATTTGACTGTCATGCAGGCGCACTAGAGTACTGATCTCTCCGCCAACACCGTGCAGTCAGAAAAGGGATTCTTATGTTGCAGACTCGCGTCATTCCCCCGGCCGACGGGGCCTACCAGTATCCATTGCTGATCAAACGGCTGCTCATGTCCGGCGCCCGGTACGAGAAAACCCGCGAGATCATCTACCGTGACCAGTTGCGCTACAGCTATCCGACGCTGATCGAGCGCGTCGCACGGCTAGCCAACGTGCTGACGGCGGCGGGTGTGAAGGCCGGTGACACGGTGGCGGTGATGGACTGGGACAGTCATCGTTATCTGGAATGCATGTTCGCGATCCCGATGATCGGCGCGGTGATCCACACCATCAACGTGCGCCTGTCGCCGGAGCAGATTCTCTACACGATGAACCACGCCGAGGACCGCTTCGTGCTGGTCAACAGCGAATTCGTCGGCTTGTATCAGGCGATCGCGCCGCAGCTGACCACGGTCGAGAAAACCCTGCTGCTGACCGATCTGCCGGAAAAAAACGCCGAGCTGCCAAACCTGGTCGGCGAATACGAGCAACTGCTGGCTGCTGCGAGTCCGCAATACGATTTCCAGGACTTCAACGAAAACTCCGTCGCAACCACCTTCTACACCACTGGCACCACCGGTAATCCCAAGGGCGTGTATTTCACCCATCGGCAACTGGTCCTGCACACCATCGGCGTGTCGACGATCATGGGCTCGATCGACAGCGTGCGTCTGCTCGGTACCAGCGATGTGTACATGCCGATCACCCCAATGTTTCACGTACATGCCTGGGGCTTGCCGTACGTGGCAACCATGCTCGGGCTGAAACAGGTTTATCCGGGGCGTTACGACCCGGAGTTTCTCGTCGAACTGTGGCGCAAGGAGAAAGTGACTTTCTCGCACTGCGTGCCGACCATCCTGCAAATGCTGCTCAATGCCAAAGGCGCACAAAACACCGATTTCGGCGGCTGGAAGATTGTCATCGGCGGCAGTGCGCTCAATCGCTCCCTGTACGAAAACGCCAAGGCCCGGGGCATCCAGCTGACGGCAGCGTACGGCATGTCGGAAACCGGGCCGCTGGTGTCCTGCGCGCACCTCAACGATGAGCTGATGGCCGGCACTGAAGACGAACGCACCACTTACCGGATCAAGGCCGGGGTGCCGGGGCCGTTGGTCGAGGCAGCGATTGTCGACGGCGAGGGGAACTTTCTCCCGGCCGACGGCGAAACCCAGGGCGAACTGGTGCTGCGGGCACCGTGGCTCACCGAGGGCTATTTCAACGAGCCGCAGAAGGGTGCTGAACTGTGGAGCGGCGGCTGGCTGCACACCGGCGACGTTGCCACGCTCGACAGCATGGGCGTGATCGACATCCGTGACCGCATCAAGGATGTGATCAAGACTGGCGGCGAGTGGATTTCGTCACTGGACCTCGAAGACCTGATCAGCCGTCACGTCGCGGTACGCGAAGTAGCAGTGGTGGGGATTGCCGATCCACAGTGGGGCGAGCGCCCGTTTGCCCTGCTGGTGATTCGCGAAGGCCATGAGATCGGCGCGCGGGAGCTCAAGGAGCACCTCAAGCCATTCGTTGAACTGGGGCACCTGAGCAAGTGGGCGATCCCGAGTCAGATTGCCCTTGTTACCGAAATTCCCAAGACCAGTGTCGGCAAGCTCGACAAGAAGCGCATCCGCCTCGACATCAGCGAATGGCAGGCCAGCAACAGCACCTTCCTTTCGACACTTTGAGTGTCCGCTGGCGCGCCGAAACCGGCGCGCCAGACCCACCGAGCAAGCGCTTGGCTTGTGAAATCGAAAAAATCAGCCATCCTTGCCGTGCCGACTTGTGTCGGACTGGCGAAAGGACTGTTCCAGAGTGGTTGGCGACTGCAAATCACACTTTAGAGGGATCAAGCAGTACCCCCTGCTGGCTATAGTCCGCTCAAGGACTTTTTGAAAACGGAGCACACGCACTGATTGGGGCGAGCAACTTTGAAGCGGTTTCGGGCAGCCTTGGCTTCCGGCCCTTCACAGCGTTTTTGAAAGTACTCACTGCCATAACAATAATGCACATGGAGTAGCGTCGATGACCTCAGTAAACCAGTTCTGGCGCCGGGCGAAACTGCCTCTGGCAGTCAGTCTTGCCTCCTCGCTCGCCGGGCCCGCATTCGGCGTCAGTTTCAACGTCGGTGAAATCGAAGGCCAGTTCGACTCGTCCCTGTCGATCGGTGCGAGTTGGTCTACTCAGAGCCCGAACAAGAACCTCATCGGCGTCAACAACGGCGGCCGCGGCCTGTCGCAAACCTCCGATGACGGCCACGCCAACTTCAAGAGCGGCGAAACCTTCTCGAAAATCTTCAAGGGTATCCATGACCTTGAACTGAAGTACGGCGACACCGGCGTGTTCGTTCGTGGCAAATACTGGTACGACTTCGAACTCAAGGATGAAAGCCGCGAGTTCAAGGACATCAGCGACAGCAATCGCAAGGAGGGCGCCAAGTCCTCGGGCGGGCAGATCCTCGACGCCTTCGTCTACCACAACTATGCGATTGCCGATCAGCCAGGCTCCGTGCGTCTGGGCAAGCAAGTGGTCAGTTGGGGTGAAAGCACCTTCATCGGCGGCGGCATCAACTCGATCAACCCGATTGACG
The DNA here is from genome assembly GCF_900104975.1 of Pseudomonas sp. Z003-0.4C(8344-21). Classification (NCBI taxonomy): domain Bacteria; kingdom Pseudomonadati; phylum Pseudomonadota; class Gammaproteobacteria; order Pseudomonadales; family Pseudomonadaceae; genus Pseudomonas; species Pseudomonas sp. Z003-0.4C(8344-21). Next base: position 1,361,021 of record NZ_LT629756.1, read on the forward strand.
TGTCCGCGTTCCGTCGTCCGGGTGCCGAAATCAAGGAAGGCCTGATTCCGGTCAACATGTTCTACGTTTCGCAGAGCCTGACCGACAACCTTTCGGCTGAAGCCTTCTATCAGCTGGAATGGGACCAGACCGTCGTCGACAACTGCGGCACCTTCTTCTCCCAGCCAGACATCGTGGCCGACGGTTGCGACAGCAACCTGCGCGTGCTGAACAAGCGTTCGCAGATTCCGGCCATTGCCCTGGGCCCGCTTGCCAACGCTGGCGTCGACGTCAACCAGGAAGGCGTGCTGGTGCGCCGTGGTCCGGACCGCGATGCCCGCGACAGTGGTCAGTGGGGGGCATCCCTCAAATACATGTTCGAGCCACTCGACACCGAGTTTGGCGCCTACTTCATGAACTACCACAGTCGTGCGCCGATCTTCAGCGCCACTGGCGCACCGCAATCGGTCTACAACACAGCTGCCGGACTGCCAGGGCCGTTTGCCGCACTCGCACCACTGCTGGTAGCCGGCAACTCGCAATACTTCATTGAATACCCTGAAGACATTCGCCTCTACGGCCTGAGCTTCTCCACCACCCTGCCTACCGGTACGGCGTGGAGCGGTGAGATCAGCTACCGTCCGAACGCACCGGTGCAGCTGAACTCCACCGACATTCTGTTTGCTGGTGTACGTCCACTGGGCGGCGCGCTGACCAACGCTTCGCTGCTCACCGGCGTACCGGGTCAGGATCTGCACGGTTACGAGCGCAAGGAAATCACCCAGATCCAGACGACCTTCACGCACTTCTTCGATCAGGTCATGGGCGCCAGCCGTCTGACCCTCGTCGGTGAAGTCGGTGCGACCTACGTCGGCGGGCTGGAGAGCCGTTCCGACATGCGTTATGGCCGCGACCCGGTCTACGGTCCGGGTGAATTGCCAGCCACTGGCACTGCCAATACCTGCGCGAACATTCTCAACGCCAGCACCATCAATGGTGCAGGTCCGGGTTCGCCGCAGAACAACCGCAGCCGCAACTGTGACAACGATGGTTTCACCACGTCGATGTCGTGGGGCTACCGCGGTCGCGCCATCTGGGAATACAACGACGTGTTCGCCGGTGTGAACCTCAAGCCGAACGTGGCCTGGTCCCACGACGTCAGCGGTTACTCGCCAGGCCCTGGCGGCAACTTCGAGGAAGGTCGCAAGGCGGTCAGCCTGGGCGTCGATGCCGAGTACCAGAACACCTACACCGCGAGCCTGGCTTACACCAACTTCTTCGACGGCAAGTACACCACCGTGGATGACCGCGACTTCGTTGCGCTCAGCTTCGGCGTGAACTTCTAAGCACTGCATTTCAGGACGAACGAATTTATGAAAATAACAAAGAGTCTGTTCCACGCCGGTGTTCTGGGTCTGTCGCTGCTGGCAACCAGCGTCATGGCCGCTGTGCCTGCCGCTGAAGCCGACAAGCTGGGTAAAAGCCTGACGCCGATGGGCGCGGAAATGGCCGGTAACGCCGACGGTTCGATCCCGGCCTGGAAGCCACTGCCGAAGAATGCCGGCAGTGTCGACAGCAAGGGCTTCCTGTCCAACCCTTACGCCAGCGAGCAGCCGCTGTTCACCATCACCGCCAAGGATGCCGACAAGTACAAGGACAAGCTTGCGCCGGGCCAGTACGCGATGTTCAAGCGCTACCCGGAAACCTTCAAGATGCCGGTCTATCCGTCCCATCGCGGCGCCACCGTGCCGGATAACGTATTCGCGGCCATCAAGAAGAACGCCACCAGCACCAATCTGGTGTCGGGCGGCAACGGTCTGGAAAACTTTGATACCGCCGTGCCATTCCCGATTCCGAAAACCGGCGTGGAAGTGATCTGGAACCACATCACCCGCTATCGCGGCGGCAGCGTGACCCGTCTGGTGACCCAGGCCACGCCGCAGCCGAACGGCTCGTACAGCCTGGTGTACTTCCAGGACCAGTTCGTGTTCCGCGACAAGATGAAGGACTACGATCCGGCGAACCCGGGCAACATCCTGTTCTACTTCAAGCAGAAAGTGACCGCGCCGGCACGTCTGGCCGGTGGCGTACTGCTGGTGCACGAAACCCTCGACCAGGTTAAAGAGCCACGTTCGGCGTGGGTCTACAACGCCGGTCAGCGTCGTGTGCGCCGCGCACCGCAAGTGTCCTATGACGGTCCGGGTACCGCAGCGGACGGCCTGCGTACGTCCGACAACCTCGACATGTACAACGGTGCCCCGGATCGCTACGACTGGAAGCTCGAAGGCAAGAAAGAGATGTACATCGCCTCCGACAGCTACAAGCTCGACGATCCGAAACTGAAGTACTCGGACATCATCAAGGCCGGCCACATCAACCAGGACCTGGCGCGTTACGAGCTGCGCCGCGTCTGGCACGTGACGGCGACGCTGAAGGAAGGCCAGCGCCACATTTACGCCAAGCGTGACTTCTACATCGACGAGGATACCTGGCAGGCAGCGGTCATCGACCACTACGACGGTCGTGGCCAACTGTGGCGCGTCGCCGAGGCGCACGCCGAGAACTACTACGACAAGCAAGTGCCTTGGTATGCCCTGGAAACCCTCTACGACCTGCAGTCCGGCCGCTATCTGGCACTGGGCATGAAGAACGAAGAGAAGAGTGCGTATGACTTCGGCTTCACCGCCACCACCAGCGACTTCACCCCGGCCGCTCTGCGTCAGGACGGTGTTCGCTAAACCGCAGTAAACCCGAGGCCGCATCCTCGTGAAAACGCCCCGACCGGTTCGGGGCGTTTTCGTGTCTGTAGTCTTTTTGTAGCCATTTGTAGCAGCAACCTTCATAACCGGTTCGATTAAGGCTAGGCTGCGGACATCTGCAACGCCGCCAACGCCATTCGAACAAGAGCCGGCCATGACTGATCTGTCCCCGATTCCGGGTCCTGCAAGTGCTGCCGTCACGGCATTGGACGGGCGTTTTTTTCGCCCGCCACTGCCCGACGGCTATGTGCTGCGACCGCGTCTGTGCGAGCGCTTGCAAGCGGGGCTCAGCGGGCGTCTGTTGCTGGTCAGCGCTCCGGCGGGGTTCGGCAAGAGTTCGCTGGCGGTGGAGTTCTGTCAGAGTCTGCCGGCGCACTGGCAAAGCCTGTGGCTCGGATTGAGCGCGCGCGACAGTGATCCCGGGCGCTTTCTCGAGCGTCTGCTCGAAGGTTTGCAAGATTACTTTCCAGCGTTGGGTGCCGGTGCCCTCGGGCTGCTGAAAATGCGTCAGCGCCATCAGCCGTTCGCCTTCGAAGAATGGCTCGACGGCCTGCTCGACGAGCTGGCGCTGCATCTCGACGCAGCCGCACCGTTATTGCTGGTGCTCGACGATTATCATCTCGCCCAAGGTCCGGTGCTCGACCGCTGCCTGCAGTTTTTCCTCAATCATCTGCCCGATGGCCTGCTGGTCATGGTAACCAGCCGCCAGCGCCCGGACTGGCATCTGGCGCGCCTGCGCCTGTCGCGGCAGTTGCTGGAGCTGCATGAACAGGATCTACGCCTGACTCACGACGAGGCGTTGGCGCTGCTCGATCGCCACAGCACGTCACTGCGCGGCGAAGCGCTGGAAAACCTGATCCAGCGCAGCGAAGGCTGGGTTGCCGGTTTGCGTTTCTGGTTGCTCGCGGTGTCCGAGGCGGGCAGCGAGGCGGCATTGCCGCAAGCGCTCAACGGCGGGGAAGGGCTGATTCGCGATTATCTGCTTGAAGAAGTCATCGATTGCCTGCCGGCCGAAGTGCAGACATTCCTGTATGACACCGCGCCGCAGGAGCGTTTTTGCAGCGAGTTGTGCGACGCGGTGCGCGAGGCCCATGACAGCGCCGAGATTTTGCGTTTCCTGCTGGCTCATCAGGTTTTTCTGGTGCCGCTCGATGAACACGGGCATTGGTATCGCTATCACCATCTGTTTTCTGATTTGTTGCGCAGTCGTCCTCCGGCACAGGCGCTGGTGCCGACTGCCACGTTGCACTTGCGCGCCTGTCGCTGGTTCAACGCGCAGGGCTTGCTCGACGAAGCTGTGGAGCAAGCCCTGCGTGCCGGTCACCTCGATGTGGCGGCAAATCTGGTGCAGAACCTGTCCGAGGAACAACTGCTCGCCGAGCAGAATGTCGGCATGTTGCTGCGCTGGAAAATGGACTTGCCCGACAGCCTGCTGATCAGCACGCCGCGGCTGATCGTTCTGTACAGCTGGGCACTGGGGCTGGCCTGCCAGCTCGATGCCGCCGAAGATCTGTCCAGTCATCTGAGCCGCTTTCTGCCGGCGCCTTCGGCCACTGCCCAAAAGTCGATGCTGGCGCAATGGCTGGCGTTGAGCGGGATCATTGCCCGTGGGCGCGGCCATCGGGAGTTGACGATCAGATACTGCACCGAGGCCCTGGAAAGCCTGCCGGCCAAACGTTATGGGCAACGGCTGATGTGTTTGTCGACCCTGTCCAATCTGGCGATTGCCGACGGTGACCTGTGGCGCGCCCGCGGCCTCAACCGTGAGTCTCTGGAACTGGCGCAGCGTGTTGGCAATCCGCTGTTCGAAGCGCTCGCGCATTACGACCGGGCGCGGGTGTTGCAGTCGCGGGGCGAGATCCTGCGAGCATTGGATGAAGTGCATCAGGGCCTGGAACGCTTGCGCGGTTTGTCGCCGCAACGCTTGTATGCGGTGCGCGCGCGGCTGACGTTGTACGAAGGTTTTCTGCTGGCGATGCGCATGCAGCCCGACGCAGCACGAGTGCGCCTGCTGGCGGGCCTTGGCGAAGCGCGCGCCTGTCGCGATATCAGCGTGTTGATCGGCCATTGCGTGATTGCGCGTCTGGACGGTAGCCGTGGCGAATTCGCCAGGGCATTTGCCGAACTCGCCGAAGCCGAACGCTTGATGCACATCTGGGACGTACCGCCAATTTACTACCTGGCGATGATCACTCTGGTCAAATGCGAACTGTGGCTGGCACAGGGGCGTACCGATCTCGCCGAGGCCTGGCTCACGCGCTTGAGCCAGACCTATACCGGTGAGCAGGCCGCGGCACCGCCCGAATTCCATCCACAACTGCCACTGCATGTCGAACTGCAGCAGGCGCTGCTCGATGTCATTCAGGGGCGCCCGATGCTCGCCGAGGGGCGTCTGGACGCGTTGCACCAGAACGGCCAGCAAAGCGGACGCCAGTTGCTCTGTGTGATGGCGTTGACGCAGAAAGTCGCGCTGCTTCTGACCGGTGCACGCGAGGCAGAGGCGCGCAAGGTGTTCATTCAAGCGCTGGAAGCCGCTGGCGGTGGCGTCTTGCAGCCATTTGACCAGTTAGTGAAAGACCACGCGGACTGGCTACGTACGCATGTGCAAAACTCGCCTGCGCGGGCGGCGCAACAGTTGTTCGCGCAGCTTGCGCCGCCCACAGCCGTGGGCATGGACACCAGCGCCGCAGAACAACTGAGCACTCGGGAGCTGGCGGTATTGCGGCTGATTGCTCAAGGTTGTTCGAATCAGCAGATCAGTGAGCAGTTATTCATTTCCCTGCATACCGTAAAAACCCATGCCAGCCACATCAATAGCAAGCTGGGGGTAGAGCGGCGCACTCAAGCGGTGGCCAGAGCCAAGGAGCTGGGACTGTTGGCATAGCGCCATGCAGCGGTTGCAAAAAAAACGCCCCGACAGGTTCGGGGCGTTTTTTTCATCATGCGCGTTGCGCGTTGCGTTCAACTCATGTCAATCAAGCCACAAGGTTCTGCTCGGAGAATGCGTTCACACCGACCAGATGAATCTCGAAGTCAGCGCCGGCATTACCGGAGACATTGCCTGACAGTACCTGATCGACAAAGCGCAATTGCCCGGCGCCGGTGAAGTCGCCCGCACCGATAAAGGTGAACGCGTCGAGGCCGGCAGTGCCCAGATTGGCGTCGAACGCCGAGAAATCAATCTTGTCACCCTGCAGGCTGTTGAAGTCATAAATGACGTCGCGCTCGGCGCCTTTGCCCACTTCGCTGATGTCGGTGAACGCAAAGGTATCGGCCCCGCTGCCACCGGTGAGCATGTCAACGCCGCGACCACCGATCAATGTGTCGTTGCCGGCGCCGCCATTGAGCACGTTGTTGCCATCGTTGCCAGTGAGGACGTTATTGAGTTCGTTGCCATAGCCCAGCAGGTTGGTGCTGCCGGTCAGTTGCAGGTTTTCCAGGTTGGCGCCCAGGGTGTAATTGATCGAGGAGCGAACCGTATCGATTTCGTTACCCAGCGTACTGGTCTCGACAATCACGTCACCGGCATTGTCGATCACATAGGTATCGTTGCCCAGACCGCCGATCAGAGTGTCCGCACCCGCGCCGCCGTCGAGAACGTTATTGCCGGCATTGCCGGTGATGACGTTGTTGAGAGCATTGCCGGTGCCGTTGATATTGTCGGCGAAACGCAGCGTCATGTTTTCCAGGTTGGCGCTCATGGTGTAATTGGCCAGCGAGGACAGCACGGTATCGATCTCGGTCAGCGACGTCCCGGTCTCGATGATGACATCGCCGACATTGTCGACGAAGTAGGTGTCGTTGCCGGCGCCACCGTCCATCGTGTCCGCGCCTTCCTGGCCGTTGATGATGTTATTGCCGCTGTTGCCGGTCAGGACGTTGTCCAGCCCGTTACCCACCAGGTACAGGTCGCTGCTGCCCAGTAACTGGCCGTCTTCGACGTTAGCGGTCAGGGTATAGCCGATATTGCTCAGCACGCGGTCGTGGCCTTCGCCGAGGCCTTCGATGATCAGGTCACCGGCGTTGTCGATCACGTAAGTATCATCGCCTGTACCGCCAGCCAGCGTGTCCGCGCCGACCGCGCCATCCAGACGGTCGTTACCGGCACCACCCTGCAGCGTGTCGTTGCCGGCGCCGCCGAGCAGATAGTTGTCCTGGCCGTTGCCTTGCACGATGTAGTTACCGGTACCCATCAGCCACACATTCTCGACGTGGCTGAGGTTGGCCGGGTTGAGGTTGATCGTGTTAGTCGAAGCTGTAGCGTTGTAGTAGATACGCAGGGTATCGGTGCCTTCGCTGGCATTTTCCTGGATCAGCGACAACTCACCTGACTGGTCGAGGTAATAGGTGTCGTCACCGGCGCCACCGATCATGGTGTCCAGCCCCGCGCCGCCGTTGAGTACGTTATTGCCGCTGTTGCCGGTCATGACGTTGTTCAGGGTATTGCCGTTGGCATTGAGGTTGGCCGAGCCGGTCAACACGACGTTTTCCAGATTGGCGCCAAGGCTGTAGTTGAACGAGGTGCGAACGGTATCGATCTCATTGATCAGGGTGCTGCTTTCGACAATCACGTCGCCGACGTTATCGATCACATAGGTGTCGTTGCCCAGACCGCCGATAAGGGTGTCGGCACCTGCACCGCCATCCAGAATGTTGTTGCCGGCGTTGCCAGTGATGACGTTATTCAGCGCGTTGCCGGTGCCGTTGATATTGTCGGCGAAGCGCAGCGTCAGATTTTCCAGATTGGTACCGAGCGTGTAGCTGGACATCGACGACAGCACGGTGTCGATCTCGGTCAGCGAGGTGCCGTTTTCGATGATCACGTCGCCGATGTTGTCGACGAAATAGGTATCGTTGCCGGCGCCGCCGTCCATGGTGTCGGCGCCTTCCTGGCCGTTGATGATGTTGCTGCCGGCATTGCCGGTCAGGACGTTGTCCAGTCCGTTACCCACCAGATACAGGTCGCTGGTACCCAGCAACAGGCCGTCTTCGACGTTGCCGGTCAGCGTGTAGCCGATGTTGGTGAGGACGCGATCACGGCCTTCGTTACCCAGCTCCACTACCTGGTCGCCTGCGTTGTCGATGACGTAGGTATCGTCACCGCTGCCGCCGATCAAGGTGTCCGCCCCGGCGGCGCCGTCCAGGCGGTCATCGCCGTTACCGCCTTGCAAGGTATCCGCCGACGCGCTGCCGAGCAGATAGTTGTTCAGGTTGTTACCCTGCACCGTGTAGCCACCAGTGCCCATCAGCCAGACGTTCTCGACGTTGGCCAGATTGCTCAGGCTCAGGTTGACCACGCTGGTCAGCGGCGTGGAGTTGTAATAGATGCGCAGGGTATCGCTGCCTTCGCTGGCGTTTTCCTGGATGAGCGAAAGTTCGCCGCTCTGGTCGAGGTAATAGGTGTCGTCGCCATTGCCGCCGATCATGGTGTCCAGGCCCGCGCCACCGTTGAGCACGTTATTGCCGCTGTTACCGGTCATCACGTTGCTCAAGGTATTGCCGTTGGCATTGAGGTTGGCGGTGCCGGTCAGCACGATATTTTCCAGGTTGGCGCCCAGGCTGTAGTTGATCGAAGAGCGCACGGTGTCGATCTCGGTCATCGATGCGCTGCTTTCGACTATCACGTCGCTAGCGTTATCGACCACGTAGGTATCGTTGCCCAGGCCACCGATCAGCGTGTCGGCACCGGCGCCGCCGTCGAGAATGTTATCGCCTGTGTTGCCAGTCATGACGTTGTTCAGCGCGTTACCGGTGCCGTTGATATTGTCGGCAAAACGCAGGGTGAGATTTTCCAGGTTGGCGCCGAGCGTGTAGTTGGCGAGGGAGGACAGCACCGTGTCGATCTCGGTCAGCGACGCGCCGTTTTCGATGATGACGTCGGCTAAGTTGTCGACGAAGTAAGTGTCGTTGCCGGCGCCACCGTCCATGGTGTCGGCGCCGGCCTGGCCATTGATGATGTTGCTGCCGGCATTGCCGATCAGAGTGTTGTCCTCGCTGTTGCCGACCAGATACAGATCGCCGTTGCCCAGCAGTTGTCCGTCTTCGATGTTGGCGGTGAGGGTGTAACCGATATTGCTCAGTACGCGATCACGGCCTTCGCCGCTGCCTTCGATGACAACGTCGCCGGCGTTATCGATCACATAGATGTCGTCACCTGCGCCGCCTGCCAGCGTGTCGGCACCCGCTGCGCCATCCAGCCGGTCATCGCCGGCCCCGCCCTGCAGGTTGTCATTGCCAGCGCCGCCGAGGAGGTAGTTGGCCAGACTGTTGCCTTGCACGGTGTAGTTGCCGGAACCCATCAACCAGACGTTTTCAACGTCAGTGAGGTTGCCTTGATTGAGGTTGACCGTATTGGTCGAGGCCGTGGCGTTGTAATAGATACGCAGGGTGTCATTACCCTCGCCGCCGTTTTCCTGAATCAGCCCGAGCTCGGCCGACTGGTCCAGATAGTAAGTGTCATCGCCAGCGCCACCGATCAGGGTGTCCACACCCGCGCCGCCATTGAGTACGTTGTTGCCGCTGTTGCCGGTCATTACGTTGTTGCTGCTGTTGCCGTTAGCGTTCAGGTTGGCGGACCCGGTCAACACTATGTTTTCGATGTTGGCACTCAGGCTGTAGCTGACGGATGAATTGACAGTGTCGGTGCCGCCACCCACTTCGCTGGTTTCAACGACGACGTCGCCAGCGTTGTCGACGAAGTATGTGTCGTTGCCGCCGCCACCGATCAGCGTGTCCGCGCCGGCACCGCCATCGAGCGTGTTTTGCCCCCAGTTACCGGTGATGCGGTTGTTCAGCGCGTTACCGGTACCGCTGAGGTTGCCGGTGCCCATCAAGGTCAGCAGTTCGACATTGGCCCCCAGTGTGTAATCGATGTAGCTGAGCACCGTGTCGATTTCATTCGACAGGTTGCTGGTCTCGATAACGGTGTCGCCGACATTGTCGACGAAATAGGTGTCATTGCCGGTGCCGCCGACCATCGTGTCGGCGCCACCGAGGCCGTTGAGAATATTGTCCAGAGCGTTACCGGTGAGGCTGTCGTCATTGCTGCTGCCGACGGCGTTTTCGATCTTCGCGCCGTAGGCGATGGCCAGGCCTTCATTGAATGCAGTCAACGTCTTGAGGTCGAGAAACGCTTTGCCGATCTGACTGAAGGCGCCTTCATTCAAATCGATACGCACGGCATTCAGCTGATTGGACGCATCAATGGTGTCAGTGCCGCCAGCGTCCCAGATGGTTTCGAAAACCGACTGATTGTTCGCCCACGAGTAGGTGGTGTTACCGGCCTGCCAGGCGTTGTTGGCACCATACAGGCTCTGGATGGCAAGTATGTCCAGCAGCATTGGCGTCGTGGGCTGGTACGAGTAATTGTCGTTGTAGCTCATCACGGTAAAACGCACATCGTCCAGCGAAGCATCCAGCACCGTGTTATTGGTCACACTGGTGGCGAACGGGTGCTTGAGACCGATGGCATGGCCGATTTCGTGCAGGAAGGTCAGGTAATCGTAGGACCCTTTATCCGGTACCGCCTGATTGGTCTCGGGGCCGATCCAGACGTCGCCGGACCTTGGCGCACTGCCGGGCAGGTAAGCCCAGGCCACGGTGCCGCTGTCCATCAGCGAATAGCCGCCGAAGCGCAGATCGCCGACATTGAACACATCGTCGGTGGTCTGGCTGAACTTGATATTCGCCACCGAACTCCACGAACTCAGGGCGCTGAAGACGGCGTTTTGCTGATTGGCGGTGAGGGAAAAAACCGCATTGTATTCGTTATTGGCACTGTAATTGGTCGCGAAATATGACGACCCCACGGTGACGAAACTGAAGGTGAGTTCAGTCGGCGCGCTTTTATCGGTCGATCGGACGCTTTCCCACTGAGAGCCCGAGATCAAGCTGTCTACGGCTTTGTTTCCAGTCAATGCGGAGAAAGTACTATCAGTCGATTGAGTCGGGCGAGGCATGGGTATATTCCTGGATGGACCGCGGCCTGTCCAAGATACGGCCGCTGAAAAGTATGATTTTGCAACAAAAACGGGGCGCGTGACATCATATTGACACTATTTTTTTGACTGGCCGACGCATGGCTGCCAAGAACCTTGTATCGACCAAAAACGTGGATTACTGAAGTGGGCAAACGTATTCTGCGGATTTGCCACGCTATTGGGAGTCATCATGCCTGCCGCCTCGCCAACGCTGATCCGCGAAACCTTTGCGGTTGGCCCGCTCCAGTGCAACTGCACGATCATCGGCGACCCGATCACAAAAAAAGCCATCGTCGTCGACCCAGGCGGCAATCCCGACCTGATCATGGCGCGCCTCGATGCGCATGGCCTGAAAGTGGTCAGCATCATCCACACCCACGCACATCTCGATCACTTCCTCGCTTCGGGGCAGATGAAAGAAAAAACCGGCGCGACCCTGCATCTGCACAAGGATGACCAGTTCCTCTGGGACAACCTCGAAATGCAATGCCAGATGTTCGGCGTGCCCTACACGCCGGTGCCGTCGCCGGATCGCTGGTTGAGCGACGATGAAGAACTGGCCTGCGGTTGCGGTGTGGCGCTGCACACGCCGGGACATACGCCAGGTTCCATGAGCTTCTGGTTTTCCGAGGCTAAGCTGTTGATAGCCGGCGACACGTTGTTTCGTCGTGGCGTGGGGCGCACGGATTTGTGGGGCGGCGATCAGGCGACCATCGTGCGTTCGATCAAGCAGCGGCTGTATACGCTGGATGAAGACGCGACCGTGGTGACCGGGCATGGGCCGGATACACGCTTGGGCGACGAGATGCGTGAAAACCCGTTCGTGCGTGCCTGAATTTTTTGTAACGGTTGTGCGGCGGAATTTTCAGGCATTGTCATGATCCAACGCCCGCACGGGTCCATTAACCGATGGCCGCTGCACCAAAGAAAGCAAAAAACCAGGAGCTCTCCATGTTCACCACGCGTCGTTTGATTATTGTCGCTACTGCCGTGGCCTTGCTGTCCGGCTGCGCCTCGCCCAACCCGTATGACAATCAGGGGCAGGCCGACGGTGGCTCGCAAGGCATGAGCAAGACCGCCAAATACGGTGGCCTCGGTGCCTTGGCCGGCGCGCTCGCCGGCGCCGCGATCGGTCACGATAACCGTGGCAAGGGCGCGTTGATCGGCGCCGCCGTCGTCGGTGCCTCGGCGGCCGGTTACGGTTATTACGCCGACCAGCAGGAGAAAAAACTGCGCGCGAGCATGGCCAACACCGGCGTTGAAGTGCAGCGTCAGGGCGATCAGATCAAGCTGATCATGCCGGGTAACATCACCTTCGCGACCGATTCGGCGAACATCGCTCCAAGCTTCTACCAGCCGTTGAACAACCTGGCCAACTCGTTGAAAGAGTTCAACCAGAATCAGATCGAAATCGTCGGCTACACCGACAGCACCGGCAGCCGCCAGCACAACATGGACCTGTCCCAGCGTCGTGCGCAGAGCGTGGCGACTTACCTGACCTCGCAAGGCGTCAGCGGTGCCAACCTGTCGGCCCGTGGCGCCGGTCCGGATAATCCGATTGCCAGCAACGGTGACGTCAATGGCCGGGCGCAGAACCGCCGGGTTGAGGTCAACCTGAAGGCGATTCCGGGTCAGCAATACGGTGGTCAGCAGCAACAGCCGGGTACGGTGCAGCAGTATCCGTAAGCGATTGCCTGAATGAAGAAATGCCCGGTCTTGTGACCGGGCATTTTTTTGTGTTGGCCGTTATGGCCCCATCGCGAGCAGGCTCACTCCTACAGGGGCATGCATTTCAAAATGTAGGAGTGAGCCTGCTCGCGATGGCTATTAAATGGGCACCACAAAATCATCGGATACAAAAAAGCCCCCGGACACATCACTGTCCGGGGGCTTTTTGTCTGGCGCGAAGACTGCTTACTTCTTCAACCCATAATGCTCATCGAGCATGCCCGGCGAGTTCGGGCTTTTCGGCGCGTAGTCGCGCGGCGGCTCTTGATCGCGCGGTGGCGTCAGGCGTTCGCGCGGTGCCTGCGCGGCGTCGGCATGCAGGGCGGCGATCAGGCGCTGGCGGGTCTGTTCGTCGAGGGCCAGACGGTTGGCGCCCTCGGCAAGATGATCCTGCACTTCCTGATAGCTCTGAGTGAGCTTCTTGACCAGCATCGCGGTGCTGTTGAAGTGGGTGACCACCTCGTTTTGATAACTGTCGAAACGCTCCTGGATATCATCCAGTTGACGCTGCGTACGGCTCGGTGCGGCGTTCGGCGCAACGCGCGCGATCAGGAATCCAATGGCGACACCCACAACCAGGGCAAGAGTCGGTAACAACCAAACTAAGAGCGAGTGTTCCACGAGTCCTTCCTCTATAAACGGCTTTGCTTTACGTTAACGGCTCGAACCTGCGCTGTATACCGCGATTCACTCGCAATAGATCGGCACAGACAATTTGCTAGACGAGTCGACCCGATTCGAGGTCACGGAGTTCCTCCCTTGCTGATGCGTGAAACCCCTGTAGTGATTGCCGGCCCGGTGGGTCAACTGGAAAGTCTTTACCTGGACAGCGAGCAGCCGCGCGGCATCGCGCTGATCTGCCATCCGAACCCGGTGCAGGGCGGCACCATGCTCAACAAGGTCGTCTCGACCCTGCAGCGCACCGCGCGCGACGCCGGCCTGATCACCTTGCGCTTCAACTATCGCGGCGTTGGCGCCAGCGAAGGCACCCACGACATGGGCACCGGTGAAGTCGACGATGCCCAGGCCGCCGCTGCCTGGCTGCGGGAAAAACACCCGGACTTGCCGCTGACCCTGTTCGGTTTTTCCTTTGGCGGATTTGTTGCAGCAAGTCTCGGCGGCCGTCTCGAAGCCGAGGGCGTGCAGCTCGAGCACCTGTTCATGGTCGCGCCGGCGGTGATGCGCCTGGGCGAGCAGGATCAACTGCCGCAGCATGGCGAACTGACCGTGATCCAGCCGGAAACCGATGAGGTCATCGATCCGCAACTGGTCTACCAATGGTCCGAGCAACTCCAGCGCCCCCATGAGCTGCTGAAAGTGGCAGAATGCGGACACTTTTTTCACGGCAAGCTGACCGATCTCAAGGATCTGATCCTGCCGCGTCTCTCGAATTGATTGCAGTCTGACAAGCGATTACCCATGACCAACCGTACCCGCATCCTCACTGGCATCACCACCACCGGCACGCCGCATCTGGGCAACTACGCCGGCGCGATCCGCCCGGCGATCCTCGCCAGCCGCGACAGCAATGCCGATTCGTTCTACTTCCTGGCTGACTACCACGCCCTGATCAAATGCGATGACCCGCTGCGCATCCAGCGCTCGCGTCTGGAAATCGCCGCGACCTGGCTGGCCGGTGGCCTGGATGTCGACCGCGTGACCTTTTACCGTCAGTCCGACATTCCGGAAATCCCCGAGCTGACCTGGCTGCTGACCTGTGTTGCCGCCAAGGGCCTGCTCAACCGTGCGCACGCCTACAAGGCCTCGGTGGACAAGAACGTCGAGACCGGTGAAGACCCGGATGCCGGTATCACCATGGGTCTCTACAGCTACCCGGTGCTGATGGCCGCAGACATTCTGATGTTCAACGCGCACAAGGTGCCGGTCGGCCGCGACCAGATCCAGCACGTGGAAATGGCCCGGGATATCGGCCAGCGTTTCAACCATCTGTTCGGCCAGGGCAAGGAGTTCTTCACCATGCCTGAAGCGCTGATCGAGGAAAGCGTGGCGACCTTGCCCGGCCTCGACGGTCGCAAAATGTCGAAGAGCTACGACAACACCATCCCGTTGTTCTCCAGCGCCAAGGAAATGAAGGACGCGATCTCGCGGATCGTTACCGATTCCAAGGCCCCGGGCGAAGCCAAGGATCCGGACAACTCGCATCTGTTCACCCTGTTCACGGCGTTCGCCACACCGGCACAGGCTGACGAATTCCGCAGCGAACTGCTTGGTGGTCTGGGTTGGGGCGAGGCGAAGAACCGTCTGTTCCAGTTGCTCGACAACGAACTCGGCGAAGCGCGCGACAAGTATCACCAGTTGATCGAACGCCCGGCGGATCTGGAAGATATCCTGCAGATCGGCGCGAAAAAGGCCCGTGCCGTGGCCACGCCGTTCCTCAATGAATTGCGTGAAGCGGTTGGCCTGCGTTCGTTCGTCAACCAGGTGCAGGTCGCCGCAACCACCAAGAAGAAAGCCGCCAAAGCCGCACGTTTCGTCAGCTTCCGCGAAGACGACGGCAGCTTCCGTTTCCGTCTGCTGGCGGCCGATGGCGAGCAATTGCTGTTGTCGCGCAACTTCGCCGATGGCAAAACCGCGGGGCAGGTGACCAAGCAGTTGCAGTCCGGCGAGCCGCTGGACGTGCGCAACGATGACCTGAGCTTCAGCGTCTGGCTGCAAGGCGAATGCGTCGGCGACAGCCCGGCGTTCGCCGACGCGGCTGCGCGGGACGCGGCCATCGCAGCACTGCGCGTCGCGCTGACCCCGGCTCAGGACTGATCGGCGGCACGGCCCGACCAAGGGTCGATTGCCATTCCTGCGGGCCGTCGCTACAGTGACGGCCCGTTTTTGTTGCCTTGCTAACGAATTATGACGCCCCTAGAACGATATCAAGCAGATCTGAAACGCCCGGACTTCTTCCATGACGCTGCGCAGGAAACGGCTGTGCGTCATTTGCAGCGTCTGTACGACGACCTGATCGCCGCCGACCAGAACAAGCCGGGGTTTCTCGGCAAGCTGTTTGGCAAAAAGGATCAAACGCCGGTAAAGGGCCTGTATTTCTGGGGCGGCGTAGGTCGCGGCAAGACTTACCTGGTCGACACCTTCTTCGAAGCGCTGCCGTTCAAGGAAAAGACCCGCACCCACTTCCACCGTTTCATGAAGCGCGTGCACGAAGAGATGAAAACCCTCGGCGGCGAGAAAAACCCGCTGACCATCATCGCCAAGCGCTTCGCGACCGAGTCGCGGGTGATCTGCTTCGATGAATTTTTCGTTTCCGACATCACTGACGCGATGATCCTCGGCACCTTGATGGAAGAGTTGTTCAAGAATGGCGTGACCCTGGTCGCGACCTCGAACATCGTCCCGGACGGTCTGTACAAGGATGGCCTGCAACGCGCGCGTTTCCTGCCGGCGATTGCGCTGATCAAGCAGAACACCGAGATCGTCAACGTCGACAGCGGGGTCGACTATCGTCTGCGCCACCTCGAACAAGCCGAGCTGTTTCACTATCCGCTCGACGAAGCCGCCCATGAAAGCCTGCGCAAGAGCTTCAAGGCGCTGACGCCGGAGTGCACAGCAGCAGTCGAAAACGATGTGCTGATCATCGAGAACCGCGAAATCCGTGCGCTGCGCACTTGCGACGACGTGGCCTGGTTCGACTTCCGTGAACTGTGCGACGGCCCGCGCAGCCAGAACGATTACATCGAACTGGGCAAGATTTTCCACGCCGTGTTGCTCAGCGGTGTCGAGCAGATGAGCGTCACCACCGACGACATCGCCCGACGCTTCATCAACATGGTCGACGAGTTCTACGACCGCAACGTCAAGCTGATCATTTCTGCCGAAGTCGAGCTGAAGGATCTTTACACCGGCGGCCGCCTGACCTTCGAATTCCAGCGTACGCTGAGCCGTCTGCTCGAGATGCAATCCCACGAATTCCTGTCGCGGGCGCACAAGCCTTAAGCGGAGTCTCGGCAACGAAAAAGGGCTTGCAAATGCAGGCCCTTTTTGTGCGCTGAAGAAAAACCCGAACGCACTTCAATCCCTGTGGGAGCTGGCTTGCCAGCGATGGCGTCGTGTCAGGTGATATTTCTTTCTCTGACAAACCGCTATCGCTGGCAAGCCAGCTCCCACAGGTTTTGTATTTGCTTCAGGGTCAGGCAGCCTGCTGAAACTGCTGCCGATACTGGTTCGGCGACAATTCGGTGTGCTGGCGGAACAGTCGGGCAAAGAAGCTTGCGTCGTCGTAACCGACCTCATAGCTGATGGTCTTGATGCTCTTGCGGCTGCCCGACAGCAAGCCCTTGGCGGTTTCGATGCGCAGGCGTTGCAGGTAATGCAGCGGCTTGTCGCCGGTGGCGGTCTGGAAACGGCGCATGAAATTGCGGATGCTCATGCCGTGCTCGCGCGCCACGTCCTCGAAGCGGAACTTGTCGGCGAAATGCTCTTCGAGCCAGTGCTGGATCTGCAGGATGATCACATCCTGGTGCAGCTTCTGCCCGCCGAAACCGATGCGTCCCGGCGAATAGCTGCGCTGCACTTCGTAAAGAATGTCGCGAGCCACGGCTTGCGCCACGTTTGCGCCGCAAAAGCGTTCGATCAGATAAATGTACAAGTCGCAGGCTGAAGTAGTACCGCCGGCGCAATACAGGTTGTCGGCATCGGTCAGGTGTTTGTCCTGATTCAGATAAACCTTGGGGAAACGCTCGGCGAAAGCATTGAAAAAACGCCAGTAGGTGGTCGCTTCCTTGCCATTGAGCAAACCCGCTTCCGCCAGCCAGAACACCCCGGTCGCTTCGCCGCATAAGACTGCGCCACGGGCGTGTTGCTCACGCAGCCACGGCAGGACTTGCGGGTAACGGCTGCACAGCGTGTCGAAATCATCCCAGAACGCCGGAAGGATAATCACATCGGCGTTTTCCAGACCGCCATCGACCGGCATCACCACGTCACTGAAACTATTCACCGGTTTGCCGTCGGGGCTGACCAGGCGCGTTTCGAACGCCGGTGTCAGGCCCTGGCCCAGTTGTTTGCCATAACGCAGGCTGGCCAGATGGAAGAAATCCTTGGCTTGCATGAGGGTGGAAGCGAAAACCCGGTCGATTGCCAGGATGCTGACGCGCCGCAAGGGCGTGGAGACGTGCTTGGACATAATTCAACTTTTGTTTTGTTTTTATAAGGGAAAGTGGTCACCAGACGGCTGGATCGTCTTATTTTTTGTCGGATGTGTCCAGTGTCCCGTGACGCTGGCGGCGCATAGTCTCTGAAGGACGTATCCCTCCAACAAGAAAGACAGGTGCCGCATGATCCCCAGAACCTTGTTCAGCTCAGAGCACGAATTGTTCCGCGACAGCGTACGAACCTTCCTCGAAAAAGAAGCGGTGCCGTTCCACGCGCAATGGGAAAAACAAGGCCACATCGACCGCCAGCTATGGAACAAGGCGGGCGAGGCGGGGATGTTGTGCTCGCATCTGCCGGAGGAATACGGCGGGCTGGGCGCGGATTTTCTCTACAGCGCGGTAGTCATCGAAGAGGTTGGCAGGCTGGGTTTGACCGGGATCGGGTTTTCCCTGCATTCGGACATCGTCGCGCCGTACATCCTGCATTACGGTAGTGAAGCGCTGAAGCACAAATACCTGCCGAAACTGGTTTCTGGCGAGATGGTTACGGCGATCGCCATGACCGAGCCGGGTGCAGGCTCCGATCTGCAAGGGGTGAAAACCACGGCGGTGCTGGACGGCGACGAGTACGTGATCAACGGCTCGAAAACCTTCATCACCAACGGCTTTCTTGCCGACCTGGTGATCGTGGTCGCCAAGACCGATCCGAAGGCCGGCGCCAAGGGCACCAGTCTTTTTCTGGTGGAGGCGAACACCCCGGGCTTCGAGAAGGGCAAGCGTCTGGAGAAGGTTGGCATGAAGGCGCAGGACACGTCGGAGTTGTTCTTCCAGGACGTACGCGTGCCGAAGGAAAATCTGCTGGGGCAGGCCGGGGCAGGGTTCGCTTATCTGATGCAGGAATTGCCGCAGGAGCGCCTGACCGTGGCGATTGGAGGCCTCGCCTCGGCCGAAGCGGCGTTGCGGTGGACGCTCGACTACACCCGCGATCGCAAGGCGTTCGGCAAGTCGATTGCCGATTTCCAGAACACCCGCTTCAAACTGGCCGAGATGGCCACGGAAATCCAGATCGGCCGGGTGTTCGTTGACCGCTGTCTGGAACTGCACCTGCAGGGCAAACTCGACGTGCCGACGGCGGCGATGGCCAAATACTGGGGCACCGACCTGCAGTGCAAGGTACTCGATGAATGCGTGCAGTTGCACGGCGGCTACGGCTTCATGTGGGAATACCCGGTGGCCCGGGCGTGGGCGGATGCGCGGGTGCAGCGGATCTATGCCGGGACCAATGAAATCATGAAGGAGATCATTGCGCGGTCGCTCTGACCCTCGCGCGACTGACAGGCCGCTATCGCGAGCAGGCTCACTCCTGCATTCTGGAATGCATTCCCCTGTAGGACTGAGCCTGCTCGCGAAGCTTTTGCCGGTCAGTTATGGCGCCGGATTCGGATGATCCTTGTGAATCGCCTCAATCCCGGCCAGCACTTCATCGGAAAGTTTCAGATCGAAACTGGCAATGTTGCTGTCCAGTTGCTCGAGCGTTGTCGCGCCAATGATGTTGCTGGTGACGAATGTTTGCTGATTGACGAACGCCAGGGCCATCTGCGCCGGATCCAGGCCGTGCTCACGGGCCAGGGCAACGTAACGGCTGCACGCTGCCTCTGACTGCGGGTTGAAATAGCGGCTGAAGCGGCTGTAGAGGCTCAGGCGACCTTTCGCCGGGCGCGCGCCGCCCTCGTACTTGCCGGAGAGGAAGCCGAACGCCAGCGGCGAATAGGCGAGCAGCCCGCATTGTTCGCGGATGGCGATTTCCGCCAGGCCGACTTCAAAACTGCGGTTGAGCAGGTTGTACGGGTTCTGGATCGACACCGCACGCGGCCAGCCACGGGCTTCGGCCAAGGCCAGAAAGCGCATGGTGCCCCACGGCGTCTCGTTGGACAGGCCGATGTGGCGGATCTTGCCGGCTTTCACTTGCTCATCGAGGGCTTCGAGGGTGTCTTCCAGCGGCGTCAGGTTGGCTTCGGTCTTGTGTTTGTAGCCCAGCTGTCCGAAAAAGTTGGTGCTGCGTTCCGGCCAGTGCAGTTGATACAGATCGATGTAGTCGGTCTGCAGGCGCTTGAGGCTGCCATCCAGCGCTTCAGTGATGTGCTGGCGGTTGTGGCGCAGGTTCTTGTCGCGAATGTAGTCGATGGTGTTGCCCGGGCCGGCGATCTTGCTGGCGAGGATCCAGTCGGCGCGGTCGCCGCGACTCTTGAAGTAATTGCCGATGTAGCGCTCGGTAGTGGCGTAGGTTTCGGCTTTCGGCGGCACGGGGTACATCTCGGCGGTGTCGAGGAAATTGATCCCGGCCTCTTTGGCGCGTTCGATCTGGGCGAAGGCTTCAGCTTCAGTGTTCTGCTCGCCCCAGGTCATGGTGCCGAGGCAGATTGCACTCACGTTCAGGTCGGTACGGCCTAGCTGGCGATAGTCCATCGGGTGCTCCTTGGGCAAAACAATCATAAAAGCAGGTTGAAATATTTTTCGCAATCTGCATAATTGCCGACCTCTTTCTGCAGTGGAAGTGATGCGCCGCCGCCGAAGAATCTTGCCGTTGAACGGACGCGCCGACCCGAGCCCCCGAAAGCGTCTGTATCCGGCTGCCTTTGACTTGTCAAAGTACGCACTATTCAGTAAGATCCGCCGTCTTATTTACAGGCGGCCCCTGAGGCTATAAAGAATGAAAACTTTTACTGCTAAACCGGAAACAGTAAAGCGCGACTGGTTTGTCGTCGACGCTGCTGGTCAGACCCTGGGTCGTCTGGCCACCGAAATCGCGAGCCGTCTGCGTGGCAAGCACAAGCCTGAGTACACTCCTCACGTTGACACCGGCGACTACATCGTCGTCATCAACGCCGAGCAGATCCGTGTTACCGGCGCTAAAACCACTGACAAAATGTACTACTCCCACTCCGGTTTCCCGGGCGGCATCAAGTCGATCAACTTTGAAAAGCTGATCGCCAAGGCCCCTGAGCGCGTGATCGAGACCGCGGTTAAAGGCATGCTGCCTAAAAACCCACTGGGTCGCGACATGTACCGTAAGCTGAAAGTCTATGCGGGCGCTGCTCACCCACATACTGCTCAGCAGCCCCAAGAACTGAAGTTTTAACGGAATAGTACATTATGTCGGCGACTCAAAATTACGGCACTGGCCGTCGCAAGACCGCAACCGCACGCGTTTTCCTGCGTCCGGGTACTGGTAACATCTCCATCAACAACCGTTCGCTGGATAACTTCTTCGGCCGCGAAACTGCCCGCATGGTAGTTCGTCAGCCGCTGGAGCTGACCGAGACTGTCGAGAAGTTCGACATCTACGTCACCGTGATCGGTGGTGGTGTAAGTGGTCAGGCTGGCGCAATCCGCCACGGCATCACTCGCGCTCTGATGGACTACGATGAAACCCTGCGTAGCGCTCTGCGCAAAGCTGGCTTCGTTACCCGCGACGCCCGTGAAGTTGAACGTAAGAAAGTGGGTCTGCGTAAAGCGCGTAAGCGTCCGCAGTACTCGAAGCGTTAATACCGCTTCCACGTTCAAAAAAGAACGCCCGATTCCTCACGGAATCGGGCGTTTTTTTATGCGTGCATTTTTTCCAGAAAGAATTGCGCTGTGACAACTTGCCTCATTCGCAGACCCCCTATACTGCAAGGCTTAGGGGTGGAGAGCTCCGGGTAATTCCCTTGTCAGAATTGGGGCTTTTCATTACCATTCGGCAAAATTTTTATAAGTAGCACGCGGTTTATTTAGTAGACGCCTGATTTAACAGGCCAAAAAAGCTGATGGGAGAGGACTGAATGAGCAATGACGGCGTGAATGCAGGCCGGCGTCGCTTCCTGGTGGCAGCCACATCCGTGGTCGGTGCTGCAGGAGCGGTGGGGGCTGCGGTCCCGTTCGTAGGGTCATGGTTTCCCAGCGCCAAGGCGAAAGCCGCCGGCGCACCGGTGAAAGTGAATGTCAGCAAAATCGAGCCAGGCCAGCAAATGATTGCTGAATGGCGCGGCCAGCCGGTGTTCATTGTCCGCCGTACCGAGGAAATCCTGGGGAATCTGAAAAAGATCGAGGGCCAACTCTCCGATCCGACCTCGAAAAACTCTACGCAACCTACCTATGTCGACCCTGAAGTGCGCTCGATCAAGCCGGAAATTCTGCTGCTGATCGGGATTTGCACGCACCTGGGTTGCTCACCGACTTTCCGTCCCGAAGTGGCACCTGCGGATTTGGGCAAAGACTGGGTAGGCGGTTATTTCTGCCCTTGCCACGGTTCCCACTACGATCTGGCTGGCCGCGTCTACAAGTCGCAACCTGCGCCTTTGAACCTGCCAGTTCCCCCGCATTCCTATGAGACCGATGACCTGATTGTCATTGGCGTCGATACGGAGAAAGCGTGATGAGCAAGTTCATGGATTGGGTTGATGCGCGCTTTCCTGCAACCAAGATGTGGGAAGACCATCTCAGCAAGTATTACGCTCCGAAAAACTTCAACTTCTTCTATTTCTTCGGCTCTCTGGCGCTGTTGGTGCTGGTCAATCAGATTGTCACAGGCGTCTGGCTGACCATGAGCTACACGCCGTCGGCAGAAGAGGCGTTTGCTTCCGTCGAATACATCATGCGTGACGTCGAGTACGGCTCGATCCTGCGTTTGTTGCACTCGACCGGCGCTTCGGCGTTCTTCATCGTGGTGTACCTGCACATGTTCCGTGGCCTGCTCTACGGTTCGTACCAGAAACCGCGCGAGCTGGTCTGGGTGTTCGGCATGCTGATCTACCTGGCGCTGATGGCCGAAGCGTTCATGGGTTATTTGCTGCCGTGGGGCCAAATGTCGTACTGGGGCGCGCAGGTGATCATCTCGCTGTTCGGCGCGATTCCGCTGATCGGCGACGACCTGACCCAGTGGATTCGCGGCGACTACCTGATCTCCGGCATCACCCTGAACCGCTTCTTCGCACTGCACGTCGTGGCGCTGCCAATCGTGATTCTCGGTCTGGTGGTGTTGCACATTCTGGCGCTGCACGAAGTCGGTTCAAACAACCCTGATGGCGTCGATATCAAGAAGCATAAAGACGAAAACGGCATCCCGCTGGACGGCATTGCGTTCCACCCGTACTACACGGTGAAGGACATTGTCGGTGTCGTGGTGTTCCTGTTTATCTTCTGCTTCATTGTGTTCTTCTTCCCGGAAATGGGTGGCTACTTCCTTGAAAAGCCAAACTTCGAACCGGCCAACCCATTCAAGACGCCTGAGCATATTGCACCGGTCTGGTACTTCACGCCGTTCTACGCGATCTTGCGCGCGGTGCCGGATAAACTCCTCGGCGTTATCGCCATGGGGGCGGCGATTGCAGTGCTGTTCGTGCTGCCGTGGCTGGACCGCAGTCCGGTCAAATCGATGCGCTACAAAGGCTGGCTGAGCAGGATCTGGCTGGTGGTGTTCTGCATTTCGTTCGTGATTCTCGGCATTCTCGGTGTGCTTGCGCCGACGCCGGGCCGCACGTTGCTGTCGCAGGTCTGCACCTTCCTGTACTTCGCCTACTTCATTCTGATGCCGTTCTACACCCGGCTCGAGAAGACCAAACCGGTACCGGAGAGGGTGACTGGCTGATGAAAAAGTTATTGCTTGCTCTGATTTTTGCTGCGCTGCCTTCCCTGACTTTTGCAGCCGAGGGCCATGGTCCGGAACTGGAAAAAGTCGATATCGATGTTTCCGACAAGGCGGCTTTGCAGGATGGCGCACGGACCTTTGCCAACTATTGCATGGGCTGCCACAGCGCCAAATTCCAGCGTTACGAGCGGGTCGCCGATGACCTCGGTATTCCCCACGAGTTGATGCTGGAGAAACTGGTGTTCACCGGCGCCAAGATTGGCGACCACATGAACATCGGTATGCAGCCGGCTGACGCCAAAACCTGGTTCGGTGCAGCGCCGCCGGACTTGACCCTGGTGGCCCGCGTGCGCGGCACTGACTGGCTGTACGGATACCTGAAGTCGTTTTACGAAGATCCGGCGCGCCCATGGGGCGTGAACAACAAGGTCTTCCCGAACGTCGGCATGCCTAACGTGCTCGTCGGTCTGCAAGGTCGCCAGGTCGTAGGTTGCAAGCAGGTGCAGATCGTCGAAGACGGCAAGAAGCAATATGATCCGCTGACCGGCACGGCTTTGACCCATGAAGCCTGCGATCAACTGACCATCGTGCCCAAATCCGGTGCTCTGAACGAAGAGCAGTTCGATGAGAAGGTCAAGAATCTGGTAACCTTCCTGGCTTACTCGGCTAACCCGGTTAAGCTGCAACATCAGCGCATTGGTACTTATGTCTTGCTGTACCTGGCGTTCTTCTTTGTGTTCGCCTACCTGCTCAAGCGTGAATACTGGAAAGACGTGCACTGATACGCTTCAAGCATTGCTGTTAATCGCGCGCGCCCAAGGGCGCCTCCGATAAAGCAGGGTCTGCTCGGTCAGACCCTGCGGGAGGTGCCCTCTGGGCGCGCGCGTTTTTCCGGTTCCGAAAAATTCAACAAGCGAGGAGGATCGCCATGGGCGTGACCAATCGGTTGGCCTGTTACTCCGACCCCGCCGACCACTATTCCCACCGAGTGCGCATCGTGCTTGCAGAGAAGGGTGTCAGCGCTGAAATCATTTACGTGGAAGCCGGCCGCCAGCCGCCTAAACTGATTGAGGTGAACCCTTACGGCAGCCTGCCTACGCTGGTCGATCGCGACCTGGCGTTGTGGGAGTCGACCGTGGTCATGGAGTATCTGGACGAGCGTTACCCGCACCCGCCGTTGATGCCGGTTTATCCGGTGGCGCGTGCCAACAGCCGTCTGCTGATTCATCGCATTCAGCGTGACTGGTGCGGTCTGGTGGATCTGATTCTTGATCCCAAGGCCAAGGAAGCCGCGCGGGTGGTGGCGCGCAAGGAGTTGCGCGAAAGCCTGACGGGCGTGTCGCCGCTGTTTGCGGACAAGCCGTTCTTCCTCAGTGAGGAACAAAGTCTGGTCGATTGCTGCCTATTACCCATACTCTGGCGTTTGCCGATTCTGGGTATTGAACTGCCGCGGCCGGCCAAGCCGCTGCTTGATTATATGGAGCGCCAGTTTGCGCGTGAGGCTTTCCAGGCGAGTCTGTCTGGTGTCGAACGCGACATGCGCTAAGGCTTAAGGAGCCGCTATGAACTCCAGTCGACCTTATCTGGTCCGCGCGCTCTACGAGTGGATTGTGGATAACGATTGCACCCCGCACATGCTGGTCAACGCCGAATACCCGGCGGTGCAGGTGCCGCAGGGTTTCGCCAGCGACGGGCAGATCGTGCTGAACATCTCGCCAAGCGCCGTGCGCCATCTGCACATGGACAACGACGTGGTGACGTTCGAAGGTCGCTTCGGTGGTGTGCCGCACAGCCTGTACGTGCCGATCAGCGCGATTCTGGGCATCTATGCCCGGGAGAACGGTCAGGGCATGGTGTTCGATCTCGAGTCGCCGCTGGATGACGACGATATCGAGCAGGATGACGACCAGCCGCCACCGGACAGCGAGCCACCGCGCCCCAGCGGCCGGCCAAGCCTGAAAGTGGTGAAGTAACAAAAAAGGCGATCCGGATGGATCGCCTTTTTTGTGTCTGCCGCTCGCTGGTCAGTCGATGTACTCGAACAGCTTCACGATTTTCTGCACGCCGGAAACACCCTGAACCAGATTGGTCGCCTGAGTGGCTTCCTGTTTGGTCAGCAGGCCCAGCAGGTAGACGATGCCGTTCTCGGTAATGACTTTGATGCGCGAGCCGGGAATGCTGGCGTCGGTGAGCATCTGCGTTTTGATTTTGGTGGTCAGCCACGCGTCATTCTGTCGAGCCAGCAGGGACGAAGGCTGCAGCACTTGCAGCTCGTTGTGGACTTTCTTGACCCGTTGCACATTGGCGGCAGCCTGTTCGGCCTTGGCCTTGAGGTCTTCGCGCGGGGTCTGGCCGGCGAGCAGTACCACGCCGTTGAAGCTGGTGACGACGATGTGCGAATCGTTGTCCAGCGCCGGGTCGGCTTTGGCTATGTTCACGCCGACCTTGGTTTCGATCAACGAGTCGTCGATCTTGCTGCCGAAGGTGCGCGTGCCACGGTCGTCTTCGATCGGTGCTTCACGGCTGGCATTCACCACCGAGGTGCAGCCGCTGATGCCGAGGCACAGAGTCAAGGCCAGAAGGCCAAGGCGATTAGGGGTCATTCTTCACTCCCGAACAGTTGGCTGTCGATCAGATCGCAGAGGCAATGGATCGCCAGCAAGTGGACTTCTTGAATACGTGCAGTGACATTGGCCGGTACGCGAATCTCGACGTCCTCGGGCAACAGCAGCGACGCCATGCCGCCGCCATCGCGTCCGGTCAAAGCTACGACAATCATTTCGCGATCATGTGCGGCCTGGATCGCTTGAATAATGTTCGCCGAGTTACCGCTGGTCGAAATCGCCAGCAGCACGTCGCCGGGCTGGCCCAGTGCGCGGATCTGCTTGGAGAACACTTCGTTGTAGCTGTAGTCGTTGGCAATCGAGGTGATCGTCGAGGTGTCGGTGGTCAGCGCGATCGCCGGCAGGCTCGGGCGCTCGCGCTCGAAACGGTTGAGCAGCTCCGAGGAAAAGTGCTGCGCGTCACCGGCGGAGCCGCCGTTGCCGCACGAGAGCATCTTGCCCTCGTTGAGCAGGGCGTTGACCATGATCTGGCTGGCTTGCTCGATGTGCGGTGCAAGTACGTCCATCGCCTGTTGCTTGGTGTCGATACTGGCCTGGAAGAGCTGGCGAATTCGGGATTGCATGTCCATCTGTGTGACCTTAAGTAGCGCGGCTGTCCGGCACATGAATGTGCAGCCCGCAAAGCAAAGAGCAAAATGTGGCGGTGGAATTGTCCGGGTCGCAACGCCGGCGATCAACTGTCGAAAGCATTCTGCAACCAGTTCAGCTGATCCGGGTGGCTGTCGATTGCCACCACGTCGAAGCGGCAGGGGGAATTGGCCCAGCGCGATTCACGCTGAAGAAAATACTGCGCGGCAAAAATCAGTTTCTGCTGCTTGCGCGCATCGATGCTGGCAAGCGCGCCACCCCATTGAGTGTTCTTTCTATAACGAACTTCGACGAATACTACTGTATCGCCATCAAGCATGACCAGATCAAGCTCGCCGCGTTTGCAGAGCCAGTTCTGCGCCAGCAGGCGCAGACCTTGATTTTGCAGATGTTCGAGCGCCTGGCGCTCGGCATCCTTGCCGCTTTGCGAGCGTGACCTGTCGGGCATCAGCGTGGGGTGTCCGGCAGGCGCTGCACCTGGCCGCTGACGAATTGTGCCCAAGGCAACTGACGGACGACGCGTTGGGTCTGGGTCATGCCGAGGCTGCCCGATTCACCGTCGATGCGGCTGTCCGGCAGGGCTTTGAGCTGGCCCAGACGCGGTGCCAGGCGATAGGCGTCCACGCCCATTGCGTACAGACGGCCGAGGCTGCCGGCGGCTTGCGGCCACTGGGCAACCACTTGCTGACGCAGCGGATCGCTGGTGTCCAGCAACCATGGGGTTTCGCAGAAGCGAATGCCGTTCATGTCGTTGTACTGGTTGATGTCACCGCTGGCGCTGTACACGTGCGAGGTCGCGTAGACCGGAACGTCACCGGCGTACTGGAAGTTCAGGGTCGGCTTGATCTGCTGCGCCTGTTGTGGCGTGGCGGCAAGGAAGATGAATTCGATGTCCTGGCGACGCGAAGGCTGCGCGGCGACGTTGGTGCCAGCCGCATTCTGCAGGCTCTTGGCGCGGGCTTCACTCTGGCGCAGCTGGAACATGTCGGCGATCTGCTGGGCCAGTTGCACCGGCTGATCAACACGCTCGGTGGCGACGATGCTGCCGCCGTTGGCTTGCCAGTCCTGGCTGAACGCACGCAATACGCGGTCGCCCCATTCGCCTTTCGGCACCATGATTGCGGCGCGGTGCAGGCCATCGGCACGGGCGCGGCGCGACACTTCGCGGGCTTCGTCTTCGGCAGCCAGACCGAACTGGAACAGTTGCGCCGGACCCTGATCGCCTTCGCTGTAGTTCAGCGCAAGGGTCGTGATCGGCAGTTGCGGGCGGGTGCTCAGTTGCTTGACCAGCGGCTTTTCCAGCGGGCCGACCACCAGTTGCACGCCGTCAGCCTGGGCCTTGCGGTAGAACTCGTCCATCGAGGTCAGCCTGGAGCTGTCGTAGAACTCGATGGCTGGCGGTTTTTGCCCGGCTTGTTGTGCCTGGTAGTGCGCCGCCATGAAGCCTTCACGCAAGGCTTTGCCGACCGCGGCCAGTTGGCCATCCTGCGGCAACAGCAGGGCGATCTTGCTCAGAGGCTGGCTGGCCAGTTCCTTGAGTTTGGTCAGCGGCAGCGGCAGGTTGATTGCGGCCGGGTGCTTGGGGTTCTGTGTGCGCCAATTGTCGATCGCCGCCTGCTGCTGTTCCAGCGTGCCAGCGGTTTTTACCGCCAGGGCCAAAGCCATCCAGCCGCCGAGGTCGTCGGTGCTGTTGGCTTGCAGTTGGTCGGCCGGCAGCGAGCCGATCAGGGTCCAGATCGCTTCGTGGTTCTTGCTCGCGGCTTCACCTTCGAGCATCGGCGCGATGAACACTCGTTCACGTGCGGCGGCCAGGGTCTGGCCATCGGCTTCAAGAGCGCGGGCGTGAACAGTGCCGGTGCGTACTTGCTGCTCTTCCGGCATTTCGCCAAGTTTCTGCAGGCTTGGATGGCTCAGGGCAGTCAGCGCAGCTTTCGGCTGGTTGCGGGTCATGGCCAGTTCGGCAGAGAGGGTGTTGGCGAAAATCTGCTGGCCAGGCTTGAGTTGCTCGACCGGCACTTGTTGCAGGATTTGCGCGGACTGGCCGGCATTGCCCTGACGATAGGCAAGGTCGGCGGCGCTCAAGCGCAACAGAGCGGCTTTTTCCGGGGTTTTAGCCTGGGTCGCCTGTTCGAGCAGTTGCTCGATGCTGGCATCCGGAGTCCGTGGAAGTTCGCCAAGGCTGGAGGAAGGGGAGCTGGCGCAAGCCGCCAACAAGGCAGCGAGGCAGAGGGCAGTGAACAGCCGCAGGCAAGCGATCATGTAAGTGTTCCTGATACTCGATCAAATTAGCGTGGAATTGTACCCAAGCACTGGCCGGGGCGCGATGTTACTGGCGTGAAACGGGCAATTTAGCAGGAGTAAATGTTGCGGCGGCCCACAACTGTGCGAAAAACCGCGCTCGGCGCGAGCACGTCGCAAGCCTCGTGACGCGCTACAATGGCCGCTTTTACCGATCACGAGGTGTGCGCTTTGACTGCTCCAGGTTCCCTGAATTCCGCTGCTGGCTCGCTTTATGTGGTGGCGACGCCCATCGGCAACCTGGACGACATCAGTGCCCGGGCCCTGAAAATCCTCCGTGAAGTGGCACTGATTGCCGCCGAAGACACTCGGCACTCGGCGCGGCTGATGCAGCACTTCGGGATCGGTACGCCACTGGCGGCCTGTCACGAACACAACGAACGGGATGAAGGTAGCCGCTTTATCACCCGTCTGCTGGCCGGTGACAACGTGGCGCTGATCTCCGATGCCGGCACGCCGCTGATCTCCGATCCGGGTTACCACCTGGTGCGTCAGGCGCGAGCGGCGGGCATTAATGTGGTGCCGGTGCCAGGCGCCTGTGCATTGATCGCGGCGCTGTCGGCGGCCGGTCTGCCGTCCGACCGGTTTATCTTCGAAGGCTTTCTGCCGGCCAGGTCGGTGGGGCGCAAGGCTCGTCTCGAAGCCGTCAAGGAAGAGCCGCGCACTTTGATCTTCTACGAAGCCCCGCATCGCATTCTTGAGTGTCTGCAGGACATGGAAGAAGTGTTCGGCGGCGAGCGTCAGGCCTTGCTGGCCCGGGAGATCACCAAGACCTTCGAAACACTCAAGGGCTTGCCGCTGGCCGAGCTGCGCGCATTCGTCGAATCGGACAGCAATCAGCAGCGAGGTGAATGCGTGGTGCTGGTGGCGGGTTGGACCGCGCCGGAATCCGAAGACGCGGTCAGCAGCGAGGCGATGCGCATCCTCGATCTGCTGCTTGAGGAAATGCCGCTCAAACGCGCCGCTGCGCTTGCCGCACAGATCACCGGAGAGCGCAAAAACGTGCTTTATCAGGTTGCGCTGGATAAGCAGAAGGGCGTGTAAGCCGTCGCCCATAGCGGTCTTGCGGGTTTTAGCGCTTGTTCTTCCGCCGCTCTGCCGTTAACCTTCGCGGCGGAGAGTCGATCGGACAGTCGCTGCCCTCTATGAGAATTAGGGGGGGGAGGAAAGTCCGGGCTCCATAGGGCGAAGTGCCAGGTAATGCCTGGGAGGCGTGAGCCTACGGAAAGTGCCACAGAAAATAACCGCCTAAGCGCGCAAGCGCCGGTAAGGGTGAAAAGGTGCGGTAAGAGCGCACCGCACGTCTGGCAACAGTTCGTGGCTAGGTAAACCCCACTTGGAGCAAGACCAAATAGGGTCCCAAGGCGTGGCCCGCGCTGGGACCGGGTAGGTTGCTAAAGATGTCCAGTGATGGCCATCGTAGACGAATGACTGTTCAAGACAGAACCCGGCTTACAGATCGACTCTCCACCTTTTCTTTCCCTGCTTGAATCAATGGCAACAGGGCTGTGTAATATCAGCAGGCTTGGGCTGAAAATCCGGCAGCGGCAAACGCGGTAATAGCCATTTCCCACCTCGCTTCAATCAACAGCAGAAGCGCATTTGTAATACCAAAAAAATCTTACTCTTAACAAACTACTTTAACTTCCGAGCGCAGCTTTCAGTGCTGCATCAGGTTATTGGTCAAAAGCCCCCGTCAGATTCTCGTTGTGCTTCCTTTTAAGCTGCTAAATCTCCGTTCTGTAAGGGTTTTCCTTTAATCCGCGCCTTGACGGTGTGGTGGGCGCATTCCTATAGTGTGCACAAGTGGCGGAAAGTGGCATGAAGTGGGTTTTTTGAGCTCAAAACGATAAAAATTGGAGAAACGCAGACGTGTTTCGCGGAGCTAACGCTATCAGTCTCGATGCAAAGGGCCGTCTCGCCATGCCGAGCCGGTACCGTGACGAGCTCGATTCGCGCAGTTCCGGTCAATTGATCGTGACCATTGATGCTGTCGACCCGTGCTTGTGTGTCTACCCGCTCGACGAATGGGAAATCATTGAAACCAAGTTGCGCGCGCTCCCTTCGCTTCGCGAAGAGAACCGTCGCCTGCAACGTTTGCTGATTGGTAACGCCGTCGACCTCGAGCTCGATGGCAGTGGTCGTTTTCTGGTTCCACCGCGTCTGCGCGAGTACGCCAGGCTGGATAAGCGCGCGATGCTGGTGGGCCAACTGAACAAGTTCCAATTGTGGGACGAGGATGCATGGAACGCGGTGTCTGCCGCTGACCTTGCTGCTATTCAACAACCGGGCGCGATGCCTGATGAACTGCGTGATTTGATCCTGTGACTATTGATAGCGGCTTTAACCACATCACCGTACTGCTTGACGAAGCCGTCGAGGCTCTCGCCGTACGTCCTGATGGCTGCTATCTGGACGGCACGTTCGGGCGCGGCGGGCACAGCCGGTTGATCCTGAGCCAGCTCGGCACGGACGGTCGGCTCATCGGATTCGACAAGGATCCTCAAGCGATTGCCACCGGGCAAACGCTAGCGGCCGAAGACGGCCGCTTTGTCGTTGTGCAGCGCAGCTTTGCCGAGCTCGGTTCGGTGGTTGCCGAACAGGGTCTGGCCGGCAAGGTCAGCGGTATTCTGCTCGACCTCGGTGTGTCGTCGCCGCAGCTCGATGATGCCGAGCGCGGTTTCAGTTTCCTCAACGACGGCCCGCTGGACATGCGCATGGACCCGTCCCGTGGCATCAGCGCGGCCGAGTTCGTCAACACCGCGCCGGCTGAAGAAATCGCCCGGGTGTTCAAGGAATACGGCGAAGAGCGTTTTTCCGGGCGCATGGCCCGTGCCGTGGTCGAGCGTCGCGATATCAAGCCGTTCGAGCGCACCGCCGATCTGGCTGAAGTACTGAAAGTCGCCAACCCGGCGTGGGAAAAGGGCAAGAACCCGGCCACCCGCGCATTCCAGGGTTTGCGCATTCACGTCAATAACGAATTGGGTGATCTTGAAGCCGGCCTCGAAGCCGCTCTGGATGCGCTGGAAGTCGGCGGTCGTCTGGTGGTGATCAGCTTCCATTCGCTGGAAGATCGCATCGTCAAACTGTTCATGCGCAAACTGGTCAAGGGCGAGGCCGACAATCTGCCGCGTAACCTGCCAGTGCGCCACGTTGCCTTCGAACCGAAAATCAAAATCCACGGCAAAGCGCAGACGGCCTCCGACGCCGAACTCAAAGCCAACCCACGTTCCCGTAGCGCGGTCATGCGTGTCGCGGAGAAGTTGCGGTGAGCAAGCTTTTCGCCAAGCCATTGCCTGGCGGCAGCTTTCTGATGCTGCTGCTGTTTATCGGCGTGCTTTTTTCGGCGATTGCCGTGTCGTACAGCGCGCACTGGAACCGTCAGTTGCTCAACACCCTTTATAACGAACTCAGCGTGCGCGACAAGGCGCAGGCCGAGTGGGGCCGGCTGATTCTCGAGCAGAGCACCTGGACTGCGCACAGCCGCATCGAAGTGCTGGCCACCGAACAATTGAAAATGCACATTCCCGGCGCGGCTGACGTGAAGATGGTGGCGCCATGATGAAGCTCGAAGGCGCACTGTTCCCGTGGCGCTTCCGCCTGATGGTGGCGCTGCTCGGCCTGATGGTTGCGGCGATCTGCTGGCGGATCATCGACCTGCAAGTGGTCGATCGTGACTTCCTCAAGGGGCAGGGCGACGCGCGCAGTCTGCGGCACATCCCGATTCCTGCGCACCGTGGCCTGATCACCGACCGTAATGGCGAACCTCTGGCCGTGAGTACCCCGGTGACCACGCTGTGGGCCAACGCCAAGGAAATGCAGTCGGACAAAGAAAAGTGGCCGGCACTTGCCGCCGCGCTGGGTCAGGACCCGAAAGCCCTGGCCGAACGCCTCGAAGCCCAGGCCAATAAAGAATTCATTTACCTGGTGCGCGGCTTGACCCCCGAGCAGGGCCAGGCTGTGCTCGACCTGAAAGTGCCGGGCGTTTACGGCATCGAAGAATTCCGCCGCTTCTACCCGGCCGGCGAAGTCACCGCGCACATGGTCGGCTTTACCGATATCGACGATCACGGCCGCGAAGGTGTCGAGCTGGCCTATGACGAATGGCTGGCCGGGGTCCCGGGCAAACGACAAGTGATCAAGGATCGCCGCGGGCGGCTGATCAAGGATGTCCAGGTCACCAAAAACGCCAAGGCCGGCAAGCCCTTGGCGTTGTCGATTGACCTGCGTTTGCAATACCTGGCCAACCGCGAGCTGCGCAACGCGATCATCGAGAACGGCGCCAAGGCCGGCAGTCTGGTGATCATGGATGTGAAGACCGGTGAGATTCTCGCCATGGTCAACCAGCCGACCTACAACCCGAACAACCGTCGAAACCTGCAACCGGCGATGATGCGCAACCGCGCGATGATCGACGTGTTCGAGCCGGGTTCGACCATGAAAGCCATCTCGATGAGTGCGGCGATCGAAACCGGTCGCTGGAAACCGAGCGACACCGTCGAGGTGTATCCGGGCTCGTTGCAGATCGGCAAATACACCATTAAAGACGTGTCCAAGAGCGAAGGTCCGGTGCTCGACCTGACCGGGATTCTGATCAATTCCAGTAACGTCGGCATGAGCAAGGTCGCCTTCGACATCGGCGGCGAAACGATTTTCCGCCTCGCGCAAAAAGTCGGCCTCGGCCAGGACACCGGCCTGGGCTTCCCCGGCGAACGTGTCGGCAATCTGCCGAATTACCGAGAATGGCGCAAGGCCGAAACTGCAACCTTGTCTTACGGCTACGGTATTTCCGTGACCGCAATCCAGCTGGTGCACGCATTCTCGGCGTTGGCCAACAACGGTCGTCTGGCGCCGCTGACCCTGATCAAAACCGACAAGATGCCGCAGACCACGCAAGTGCTGCCCGAAGCCGTGGCGAAAACCATGCAGGGCATGTTGCAGCAAGTGATCGAAGCGCCGCGCGGTGTGTTCCGTGCGCAAGTGCCGGCTTACCACGTCGGCGGCAAGTCGGGTACGGCGCGTAAAACCTCGGTCGGCACCAAAGGCTACGCGGAAAATTCCTACCGTTCGCTGTTCGCCGGTTTCGGTCCGATGAGCGATCCGCGTTACGCCATCGTCGTCGTGATCGACGAACCGACCAAGGCCGGTTACTTCGGTGGTCTGGTGTCGGCGCCGGTGTTCAGCCGTGTGATGTCCGGCACCCTGCGCCTGATGAACGTGACCCCGGATAACCTGCCGACCACGCAACAGGCCAACGCTACCCCGGTCATTCCGCTGAAAGCCAATGGAGGGCGCGGCTGATGTCATTGAGTCTGAACAAGATATTCCCCCACGCCGGCCACGATCTGTTGATCCGTGAATTGGCGCTGGACAGCCGCAACGTGCGCGCCGGCGATCTGTTTCTCGCTGTGCCCGGCGGCAAATTCGACGGCCGTGCGCACATCGCCGATGCCCTGCAACGCGGCGCCGCGGCCGTGGCGTATGAAGTAGAAGGCGCCACCGTGCTGCCGATCACCGATGTGCCGCTGATTCCAGTCAAGGGCCTGGCGGCGCAGTTGTCGGACATCGCCGGGCGCTTTTATGGCGAGCCGAGCCATCACCTGAATCTGATCGGTGTGACCGGTACCAACGGCAAGACCAGCGTGACCCAATTGGTCGCGCAGGCGCTGGATCTGCTCGGCCAGCATTGCGGCATCGTCGGCACCCTGGGTTCCGGCTTCTATGGCGCGCTGGAAAGCGGTCTGCATACCACGCCGAATCCGATCGCCGTGCAGGCAACCTTGGGCGACCTGAAAAAGGCCGGCGCCAAAGCCGTGGCCATGGAAGTGTCGTCCCATGGTCTGGATCAGGGCCGCGTGAGCGCGCTGGCGTTTGACGTGGCGGTGATGACCAATCTGTCCCGCGACCATCTGGATTATCACGGCACCATGCAGGCGTATGCCGAGGCCAAGGCGAGGTTGTTCGCCTGGAATGACCTGAAATGCCGTGTGGTCAACCTCGATGATGATTTCGGTCGGCAACTGGCGGCGGAAAAACGCGAATCGCGCTTGATCACCTACAGCCTGCTCGACAGCAGCGCTTACCTGTTTTGCCGCGAAGCGCAGTTCGACGATCACGGCGTGCGCGCCACCCTGGTCACGCCGCAGGGCGAACATCACCTGCGCAGCACACTGCTCGGGCGTTTCAACCTGAGCAATGTACTGGCGGCGGTCGGCGCCTTGCTCGGTCTGGATTACGCGCTCGACGAAATTCTCAAAGTGCTGCCGAAACTCGAAGGTCCGGCCGGGCGCATGCAGCGTCTGGGTGGCGGCACACAACCGCTAGTGGTGGTCGATTACGCCCACACCCCGGATGCGCTGGAAAAAGTCCTGAGCGCACTGCGCCCGCACGTCAAAGGTCAGTTGCTGTGCCTGTTCGGCTGCGGCGGTGATCGTGATCGCGGCAAGCGTCCGTTGATGGCCGAAGTGGTCGAGCGTTTGGCGGACAAAGTATTGGTCACAGATGACAACCCGCGCAGCGAAGACCCGGCCGTGATCTTTGATGACATCCGCGCCGGTTTCACTGCTGTGGATAAAGTCACCTTCGTCGCCGGCCGTGGCCAGGCCATTGCGCAATTGATTGCCGACGCGACGGCTGACGACGTGATTGTTCTCGCGGGCAAAGGTCACGAGGACTACCAGGAAATCAACGGCGTGCGCCATGCCTTCTCCGATCTGGTCGAGGCCGATCATGCCCTGACCGCGTGGGAGGTGGCCCATGCTTAAGGCCCTGACACTCAGCGAGCTGACCAACGCCCTCGACGCCCGTCTGATCGGCAGCGATGCCAGCTTCAATGGCGTCAGCATCGACAGCCGCGCGATCCAGCCAGGCCAATTGTTTGTCGCCCTGACCGGTCCGCGTTTCGACGGTCATGATTATCTGAACGACGTCGCTGGCAAAGGCGCCGTTGCTGCACTGGTCGAGCGTGAAGTCGCCGACAGCACGCTGCCGCAATTGCTGGTCAAGGACAGCCGTCAGGCGCTGGGCCAGTTGGGCGCGTTGAACCGTGCCGCCTTTACTCAGCCTGTGGCAGCGGTGACCGGTTCCAGCGGCAAGACCACGGTCAAGGAAATGCTCGCGAGCATCCTGCGCACCCGCGGTCCGGTGCTGGCCACCCGTGGCAATCTGAACAATGACCTCGGCGCGCCGCTGACCCTGCTCGAACTCGCCCCGGAGCACACTTCGGCGGTGATCGAACTGGGGGCCTCGCGTCTCGGCGAAATCGCCTACACCGTGGGCCTGACCAAGCCGCACGTCGCGATCCTCAATAACGCCGGTACCGCCCACGTTGGCGAGTTCGGCGGGCCGGAAAAAATCGTCGAAGCCAAAGGCGAAATCATCGACGGCCTCGCCGCTGATGGCGTCGCCGTGCTCAATCTCGATGACAAGGCTTTTGGCATCTGGCAGACCCGTGCAGGCGCTCGCAAAGTGCTGACCTTCGCTCTGAGCAACGTTCAGGCGGACTTCTACGCCAGCGACTTGAACACCGATGCGCGCGGCTGCCCGGCGTTCAATCTGCACACACCGGAAGGCAGCGAACGTGTGCAGTTGAACCTGCTCGGCACCCATAACGTCGCCAATGCCATGGCCGCCGCCGCTGCCGCCCACGCCTTGGGCGTGTCGCTGTTCGGCATCGCCACCGGGCTTGGCGCCGTGCAGCCGGTCAAGGGCCGCACCGTCGCGCAACTGGCGAAAAACGGCATGCGCGTGATTGACGACACTTACAACGCAAACCCCACCTCGATGTGCGCCGCCGTTGATATACTCGCCGGCTTTTCCGGCCGCACCGTCCTGGTGCTCGGGGATATCGGCGAGTTGGGCGAGTGGGCGGAGCAGGGGCACCGCGACGTGGGCGAGTACGCCCGAGGCAAGGTTTCCGCGCTTTACGCTGTCGGGCCGAACATGGTCCACGCCGTGAACGCTTTCGGTGAACAGGCGCATCACTTCGGCACGCAAGCCGAACTGATCCAGGCCCTCGACGCCGAGCAGGACACAAACACCACCATTTTGATCAAGGGTTCGCGCAGTGCAGCGATGGAAAACATCGTTGCGGCTCTGTGCGGGCCCAGTCTGGAGAAACATTAATGCTGCTGCTGCTAGCGGAGTATCTGCAACAGTTCTACAAAGGCTTCGCGGTCTTTCAGTACCTGACCCTGCGCGGGATTCTCGGTGTGCTGACCGCGCTGGTCTTGTCGCTGTGCTATGGCCCGTGGATGATCCGCACCCTGCAGAACCGTCAGATCGGCCAGTCCGTGCGTAATGACGGCCCGCAATCGCACCTGTCAAAATCCGGTACGCCGACCATGGGCGGCGCGCTGATCCTGTCGTCGATCGGTGTCAGCACCTTGCTCTGGGCCGACCTCAGCAACCGTTACGTCTGGGTGGTGTTGCTGGTGACCCTGCTGTTCGGCGCCATCGGCTGGGTCGACGATTACCGCAAAGTCATCGAGAAGAACTCGCGTGGCCTGCCGAGCCGCTGGAAGTATTTCTGGCAGTCGGTGTTCGGCCTCGGTGCGGCGATCTTCCTTTATATGACCGCGTCCACCCCGGTGGAAACCACGCTGATCCTGCCGATGCTCAAGGACTACAGCATTCCGTTGGGCGCCGGTTTCATCGTGCTGACCTATTTCGTGATCGTCGGCTCGAGCAACGCGGTCAACCTGACTGACGGCCTCGACGGTCTGGCGATCATGCCGACGGTGATGGTCGGCGGCGGTCTGGGGATTTTCTGCTACCTGTCGGGTAACGTGAAATTCGCTGAGTACCTGCTGATCCCTTACGTACCGGGCGCGGGCGAGCTGATCGTATTCTGTGGCGCGCTGATTGGCGCCGGCCTCGGCTTCCTGTGGTTCAACACCTATCCGGCGCAAGTGTTCATGGGCGACGTTGGCGCCCTGGCACTCGGCGCGGCACTAGGCACCATTGCGGTAATCGTCCGTCAGGAAATCGTCCTGTTCATCATGGGCGGCGTGTTCGTGATGGAAACCCTGTCAGTGGTCATTCAGGTTGCGTCCTTTAAGCTCACCGGTCGCCGTGTGTTCCGCATGGCACCGATCCATCACCACTTTGAACTCAAGGGCTGGCCCGAGCCGCGCGTGATCGTCCGTTTCTGGATCAT
This sequence comes from Pseudomonas sp. Z003-0.4C(8344-21), assembly GCF_900104975.1. Classification (NCBI taxonomy): domain Bacteria; kingdom Pseudomonadati; phylum Pseudomonadota; class Gammaproteobacteria; order Pseudomonadales; family Pseudomonadaceae; genus Pseudomonas; species Pseudomonas sp. Z003-0.4C(8344-21). The sequence goes on from NZ_LT629756.1 coordinate 1,398,876, forward strand.
CACCGTGATTCTCGTGCTGGTTGGCCTTGCCACCCTGAAGCTGAGGTAGAACGAGTGTCTCTGATCGCTTCTGACCACTTCCGCATCGTTGTCGGCCTCGGCAAGAGCGGCATGTCCCTGGTTCGCTTCCTGGCGAACCGGGGCGTGGCGTTTGCCGTGGCCGACACGCGGGACAATCCACCGGAACTGGCCACGCTCAAGCGTGACTATCCGCACGTGGAAGTGCGTTGTGGCGAGCTGGACGTGGAATTCCTCTGCCGTGCCGACGAGCTCTACGTGAGCCCCGGCCTGGCGCTGGCGACTCCGGCCCTGCAAGCCGCTGCGGCGCGTGGCGTGAAAATGTCCGGCGACATCGAGTTGTTCGCGCGTAACGCGCGGGCGCCGATCGTCGCGATTACCGGTTCCAACGCGAAAAGCACCGTCACCACACTGGTCGGCGAGATGGCCGCTGCGGCCGGCAAACGCGTCGCCGTCGGTGGCAACCTCGGCACGCCGGCGCTGGATCTGCTCAGCGACGACATCGAGCTGTACGTGATGGAACTGTCGAGTTTTCAACTGGAAACCACCGACCAGCTCAACGCTGAAGTCGCCACCGTGCTGAACATCAGCGAAGACCATATGGATCGCTACAGCGGTCTGCCGGCGTATCACCTGGCCAAGCACCGGATCTTCCGTGGCGCGAAGCAGTTCGTGGTCAACCGTCAGGATGCGCTGAGCCGTCCTTTGATCGGCGAGGGCCAGCCGTGCTGGACCTTCGGTCTGAACAAGCCGGATTTCAAGGCATTCGGTCTGCGTGAAGAGGGCGGCGAGAAATACCTGGCTTTCGAATTCCAGAATCTGCTGCCGGTGCGTGAACTGAAGGTGCGCGGTGCGCATAACCAGTCCAACGCCCTAGCGGCGCTGGCGCTCGGCCATGCGGTCGGTCTGCCGTTCGACGCCATGCTGTCGGCCCTGCGCAACTTCACCGGGCTCGAACACCGCTGCCGGTGGGTGCGTGACCTGGATGGCGTTGCCTACTACAACGATTCCAAAGCCACCAACGTTGGCGCCGCACTGGCCGCGATTGAAGGCCTGGGCGCGGACATCGACGGCAAGGTCATTCTGATCGCCGGCGGCGATGGCAAGGGCGCCGAGTTCAATGACCTGCGTGCTCCGGTCGCGGCCAACTGCCGCGCCGTGGTCCTGATGGGCCGCGACTCGGACAAGATCGGCGAAGCGCTCGGCGATGCCGTGCCTCTGATTCGTGCGACCTCGCTGGTCGATGCTGTCGCGCAATGCCGTGCCGTCGCGCAACCGGGCGATGTGGTGCTGCTGTCGCCGGCCTGCGCCAGTTTCGACATGTTCAAGCATTACGAAGACCGTGGTCACCAGTTCGTCCGCGCCGTGGAGGAACTGGCATGAACCTTAGAAACATCATCAAACCGTACCCGTCGCCGTTGATCACCGGGCGTGGCATCGACCTCGATTTCCCGATGCTCGCCGGGTGTCTGGCGCTGCTCGGTCTCGGTTTGATCATGATTGCCTCGGCATCCACCGAAGTGGCAGCGGCGCAGTCGGGCAGTCCGCTGTATTACATGATTCGCCACCTTATTTATGTGGTGCTGGGTTTGGGCGCGTGCATCGTCACCATGATGATCCCGATCGCCACCTGGCAACGCCTCGGCTGGATGATGCTGATCGGCGCGTTCGGTTTGCTGGTGATGGTGATCATCCCCGGCATCGGCCGCGAAGTGAACGGTTCGATGCGCTGGATCGGTTTCAGCTTCTTCAACGTGCAGCCCTCGGAAATCGCCAAGGTGTTTGTGGTGATCTACCTCGCCGGTTATCTGGTGCGTCGCCAGAAAGAAGTGCGCGAGAGCTGGATGGGCTTCTTCAAGCCGTTCATCGTGCTGCTGCCGATGGCCGGTCTGCTGCTGATGGAGCCGGACTTCGGCGCCACCGTGGTGATGATGGGCGCGGCGGCGGCGATGCTGTTTTTAGGCGGGGTCGGGCTGTTCCGTTTCTCGCTGATGGTGGTGCTGGCGGTCGGTGCCGTGGTCTTGCTGATTCAGATGCAGCCCTACCGGATGGCACGTCTGACCAACTTCGCCGACCCGTGGGCCGATCAGTTCGGCGCCGGTTATCAACTGTCGCAAGCGTTGATCGCGTTTGGTCGCGGTGAATGGCTAGGCGTGGGCCTGGGCAACAGCGTGCAAAAGCAGTTCTACCTGCCGGAAGCGCACACCGACTTCGTGTTCTCGGTACTCGCCGAAGAGCTCGGCGCGGTCGGTTCGCTGTGCACCGTCGCGCTGTTCGTGTTCGTGTGTGTTCGCGGCATGTACATCGGCTTGTGGGCCGAGAAGGCCAAGCAGTTCTTCGCCGCTTATGTGGCTTACGGTCTGTCGTTCCTGTGGATTGGTCAGTTCCTGATCAACATCGGTGTGAACGTCGGCCTGCTGCCGACCAAGGGTCTGACCTTGCCGTTCCTCAGTTACGGCGGTAGTTCGCTGGTGATCTGCTGCGCCTGTCTGGGCTTGTTGCTGCGCATCGAGTGGGAGAGTCGAACCCACCTGGGCAGCGAAGAGATGGAATTCCATGAAAGCGACTTCGCCGAGGAGCCGACTCATGGGCGCTAACGTATTGATCATGGCCGGCGGTACCGGCGGCCACGTGTTCCCGGCGCTGGCCTGTGCCCGCGAGTTTCAGGCGCGCGGCTACACCGTGCACTGGCTCGGCACACCACGCGGCATCGAAAACGAACTGGTCCCGGCGGCGGGTCTCGAGTTGCACCGGATCAACGCCAGCGGCCTGCGCGGCAAGGGCAAACTGTCGTTGCTCAAGGCACCGTTGATGTTGCTGAAATCGGTGTGGCAGGCACGGGCAATCATGCGTCGCCTGAAGCCGGTGTGTGTGGTCGGCTTCGGTGGTTATGTGACCGGGCCCGGCGGCCTCGCCGCGAAACTGGCCGGCGTGCCGGTGATCGTTCACGAGCAGAACGCCGTCGCCGGCACCGCCAATCGGTTGCTGGTGCCGTTCGCCGCCCGAGTGTGTGAAGCGTTCCCCGACACCTTTACTCTGTCGGACAGCCGCCGTACCACCGGTAATCCGGTGCGCAGCGAGCTGTTCCTCGACACCTCGCGTCCTGCTCTGGCCGGCCGCAAAGCGCGTTTGCTGATCCTTGGCGGTAGCCTGGGCGCAGAACCGTTGAACAAATTGCTGCCTGAAGCCCTGGCCCAGGTCGCTGCCGATTTGCGCCCGGAAGTGTTTCATCAGGCCGGCAAAAATCACGATGAAGTGACTGCCGAGCGCTACCGCACCGCCGGTGTGGAAGCGCAGGTGCAGCCGTTCATCAAAGACATGGCCCAAGCCTATGGCTGGGCTGACCTGGTGGTATGCCGCGCAGGCGCGTTGACCATCAGTGAGCTGGCGGCCGCCGGTCTGCCCTCGATGCTGGTGCCTTTGCCCCACGCGATCGACGATCACCAGACCCGCAACGCCGATTATTTGGCTCGCGAAGGCGCTGCCTTCCTGATGCCGCAAAGAACGACTGGCGCCGCGGACCTTGCCGCGCGCCTGACAGAGGTCTTGATGCAACCGCAACGACTCGAAGCAATGGCCCAAGCGGCCCGCCGTCTGGCCAAACCCGATGCCACCCGTAGCGTGGTCGATACCTGTCTGGAGGTGGCCCATGGTTGAGAATCAGAAAGCCATGCCACAACCGGAAATGCGCCGCATCCGCCGCATCCACTTCGTCGGTATCGGCGGCGTGGGTATGTGCGGTATCGCCGAAGTGCTGTTGAACCTGGGCTATCAAGTCTCCGGTTCCGACCTGAAAGCCTCGCCGGTCACCGAGCGCCTGGAATCCTTCGGCGCGCAGATCTTCATTGGTCACCGTGCCGAGAACGCTGCGGCCGCTGATGTGCTGGTAGTGTCGAGCGCGGTGAACACCTCCAACCCGGAAGTCGCGACCGCGCTTGAGCGCCGCATCCCGGTGGTACCGCGTGCGGAAATGCTCGCCGAGCTGATGCGCTATCGCCACGGCATCGCCGTCGCCGGTACCCACGGTAAAACCACGACTACCAGCCTGATCGCTTCGGTGTTTGCTGCCGGTGGCCTCGATCCGACCTTTGTAATCGGTGGCCGGTTGAATGCCGCGGGCACCAATGCCCAGCTCGGCACCAGCCGTTACCTGATCGCCGAAGCCGACGAGAGCGATGCGAGCTTCCTGCATTTGCAGCCGCTGGTGGCCGTGGTCACCAACATCGACGCCGATCACATGGCGACCTACGACGGCGACTTCAACAAACTGAAGAAAACCTTCGTCGAATTCCTGCACAACCTGCCGTTCTACGGGCTGGCGGTGATGTGCCTGGACGATCCGGTGGTGCGTGAAATCCTGCCGCTGGTCAAGCGTCCGACCGTGACCTATGGCTTCAGCGAAGACGCCGACGTGCGCGCGATCAATGTTCGCCAGCAAGGCATGCAGACGTTCTTCACCGTGCTGCGCCCGGATCGCGAGCCGCTGGAAGTGTCGGTGAACATGCCCGGCAACCACAACGTGCTCAACTCGCTGGCGACCATTTGTATTGCCACCGACGAGGGCGTCAGCGATGAAGCCATCGTACAGGGGCTCTCGGGTTTCCAGGGCGTGGGTCGACGCTTCCAGGTCTACGGCGAACTGCCGGTCGACGGCGGCAACGTGATGCTGGTTGACGACTACGGCCATCACCCGACCGAAGTCGCGGCGGTGATCAAAGCCGTGCGCGGTGGCTGGCCGGAGCGCCGTCTGGTGATGGTGTATCAGCCGCACCGTTACAGCCGCACCCGCGATCTGTACGACGACTTCGTCAATGTACTGGCCGACGCCAACGTGCTGCTGCTGATGGAAGTCTATCCGGCCGGCGAAGAGCCGATCCCCGGCGCCGACAGCCGCAAGCTGTGCAACAGCATCCGTCAGCGCGGCCAGCTCGACCCGATCTACATCGAGCGTGGCGTCGACCTCGCGCCGCTGGTCAAGCCGCTGCTGCGTGCCGGCGACATCCTGCTGTGCCAGGGCGCCGGTGATATCGGCGGGCTCGCGCCGAAGCTGTTGAAAAGTGAATTGTTCGCTGGCGCCGTGGCGGCGTCGGTCGAGGGGAAGTTGAAATGACTGCTGCCTACGCCAAGCTGTTTTCCACCATCGCGCCGAAAGACTTCGGCCGCGTCGCCGTGCTCTTCGGCGGCCTGAGTGCCGAGCGTGAGGTTTCGTTGAAATCCGGTAACGCCGTGCTCGAGGCGCTGCAAAGCGCTGGCGTGGACGCGTTCGGCATCGATGTCGGCGACGACTTCCTGCAGCGTCTGCTCAGCGAAAAGATCGACCGTGCGTTCATCATTCTTCACGGTCGCGGCGGCGAAGACGGCAGCATGCAAGGCCTGCTCGAATGCGCGGGCATTCCGTACACCGGCAGTGGCATTCTGGCCTCGGCACTGGCCATGGACAAACTGCGCACCAAGCAGGTCTGGCACAGCCTCGGCATTCCGACGCCGCGTCACGCCGTGCTGTGCAGCGAAGCCGATTGTATTTCGGCAGCGACGGAACTGGGCTTCCCTTTGATCGTCAAACCGGCGCATGAAGGTTCAAGTATCGGGATGGCCAAAGTGAGTTCTGCGTCCGAGTTGATCGACGCATGGAAAGCGGCCAGTACCTACGATTCACAAGTGTTGGTCGAGCAATGGATTCAAGGTCCGGAGTTCACCATCGCCACTCTGCGTGACCAGGTGTTGCCTCCTATCGCCCTGGGGACACCGCACTCGTTCTACGACTACGACGCCAAGTACATCGCCAACGATACCCAGTACCGCATTCCGTGCGGGCTGGATGCCGCCAAAGAGCAGGAACTCATGGATCTCACGGCCAAGGCCTGTGAGGCGCTGGGTATTGCCGGTTGGGGCCGGGCGGATGTGATGCAGGATGCCGACGGGCAGTTCTGGTTCCTCGAAGTGAATACCGCACCGGGCATGACCGATCACAGTCTGGTGCCGATGGCGGCGCGTGCCGCCGGTCTGGATTTCCAGCAACTGGTACTGGCCATTCTGGCGGCCAGCGTTGAAGACGCCGGCAATAAAGAGGCGCGAGGTTAAGACCATGCAAGGCGCTCATCTGCGACATCAGCCCCCCGCACCCGGCCGCAAGCCGGTGCCGCGTGGCGCCAGCCGAATGGTGGCGAAAGAGCCGATGTCCGCGCGCCTGCCGAAAGCCAATTTCGACTTTCTGAAAAGCCTGTTCTGGCCGGTGCTGCTGGTGGCGCTGGGCTTCGGTACGTACGAAGGCGCGCAGCGTCTGCTGCCGTACGCCGACCGGCCGATCAGCAAGATCGCGGTGCAGGGCGACCTGAGCTACATCAGCCAGCAGGCGGTGCAGCAGCGCATCGCGCCATTCGTGGCGTCGAGCTTCTTCACCATCGATCTGGCCGGGATGCGCACCGAGCTTGAGCAGATGCCATGGATCGCCCACGCCGAAGTGCGTCGCGTGTGGCCGGATCAAGTGGTGATCCGCCTCGAAGAGCAACTGCCGGTCGCGCGTTGGGGTGACGAGTCGTTACTCAACAACCAGGGCCAGGCGTTCACGCCCAAGGAGCTGGCGAACTACGAACACCTGCCGCAACTGTTCGGCCCACAACGGGCGCAGCAGCAAGTGATGCAGCAGTACCAGGTGTTGAGCCAGATGTTGCGCCCGCTGGGTTTTTCGATTGCACGCCTGGAATTGCGTGAACGCGGCAGCTGGTTCCTGACCACCGGTGCCGGCAGTTCCGGCCCCGGCATCGAGTTGCTGCTGGGACGCGGCAATCTGGTGGAAAAGATGCGCCGCTTCATCGCCATCTATGACAAGACGCTGAAAGAGCAGATTACGAACATTGCGCGCATCGATCTGCGCTACGCCAACGGCCTCGCTGTTGGCTGGCGGGAACCCGTAGCGCCGACGACAGCCCAACCCGCTGTCGCAAAGAATTAAGAAGAGGCAGGACCCATGGCAAACGTGCAAAGCGGCAAAATGATCGTCGGTCTCGATATCGGCACCTCCAAGGTGGTGGCGCTGGTCGGCGAGGTCTCCGACGACGGCTCGCTGGAAATCGTCGGGATCGGTACCCATCCGTCCCGTGGCCTGAAGAAGGGCGTGGTGGTCAACATCGAGTCCACCGTGCAGTCGATTCAGCGCGCGATCGAAGAAGCCCAGCTGATGGCCGGCTGCCGCATTCACTCGGCATTTGTCGGCGTGGCCGGCAATCACATCCGTAGCCTGAATTCCCACGGCATCGTTGCGATCCGTGATCGTGAAGTCAGCTCGGCGGACCTCGAGCGTGTACTGGATGCCGCTCAGGCCGTGGCGATCCCGGCTGACCAGCGCGTGCTGCACACCCTGCCGCAGGATTACGTGATCGATAACCAGGAAGGCGTGCGCGAGCCACTGGGCATGTCCGGCGTACGTCTGGAAGCCAAGGTTCACGTGGTCACCTGTGCCGTCAACGCCGCGCAGAACATTGAAAAATGCGTGCGTCGCTGCGGTCTGGAAATCGACGACATCATCCTCGAGCAACTGGCCTCGGCCTACTCGGTGCTGACCGACGACGAGAAAGAACTGGGCGTGTGCCTGGTCGACATCGGCGGCGGTACCACCGACATCGCGATCTTCACCGAAGGCGCGATCCGCCATACCGCGGTGATCCCGATTGCCGGTGATCAGGTGACCAACGACATCGCCATGGCGTTGCGCACCCCGACCCAGTACGCCGAAGAAATCAAGATCCGTTACGCCTGCGCCCTGGCCAAACTGGCCGGCGCCGGCGAAACCATCAAGGTGCCAAGCGTTGGCGACCGTCCACCGCGCGAACTGTCGCGTCAGGCCCTGGCCGAAGTGGTCGAGCCGCGTTACGACGAACTGTTCACGTTGATCCAGGCCGAACTGCGTCGCAGCGGCTACGAAGACCTGATCCCGGCCGGCATCGTGCTGACCGGTGGCACGTCGAAGATGGAAGGCGCCACTGAACTGGCCGAGGAAATCTTCCACATGCCGGTACGCCTCGGTGTACCGCATGGCGTCAAAGGCCTGGATGACGTGGTGCGCAACCCGATCTATTCCACTGGCGTCGGCTTGTTGATGTACGGCCTGCAAAAGCAGTCCGACGGGGTGTCGTTCTCCGGCATCGGCAGCCGCGACAGCTACAGCAACGAAGAGCCACAGGCACCGTTGCTGGACCGCTTGAAGAAGTGGGTTCAGGGCAACTTTTAAAAGCAGCTTGAAGCGACAAGCTTCAAGCGGCAAGCAACTGCAGTAGATACACCGCAACAAACAGCAGTAGGCGAAAAAACTAGAGAATGTAAGGAGAGGGAAAATGTTCGAACTCGTAGACAACATCCCCGCAAGCCCGGTAATCAAGGTTATCGGTGTCGGCGGTGGCGGCGGCAACGCTGTCAATCACATGGTCAAGAGCAACATCGAAGGCGTTGAGTTCATCTGCGCCAACACCGATGCTCAAGCGCTGAAAAACATCGGCGCGCGGACCATCCTGCAACTGGGCACCGGCGTGACCAAAGGTCTGGGCGCGGGCGCCAACCCTGAAGTGGGTCGTCAGGCCGCTCTGGAAGACCGCGAGCGCATTGCCGAAGTGCTGCAGGGCACCAACATGGTGTTCATCACCACTGGCATGGGCGGCGGTACCGGTACCGGTGCAGCGCCGATCATCGCCGAAGTGGCCAAGGAAATGGGCATCCTGACCGTTGCGGTCGTGACGCGTCCGTTCCCGTTCGAAGGCCGCAAGCGTATGCAGATCGCCGATGAAGGCATCCGCATGCTCTCGGAAAGCGTCGACTCGCTGATCACCATTCCGAACGAAAAACTGCTGACCATCCTCGGTAAAGACGCAAGCCTCCTGTCGGCTTTCGCCAAGGCAGACGATGTACTGGCCGGTGCCGTTCGCGGTATCTCCGACATCATCAAGCGTCCGGGCATGATCAACGTCGACTTCGCCGACGTGCGTACCGTGATGAGCGAAATGGGCATGGCGATGATGGGCACTGGCTGCGCCAGCGGTCCGAACCGTGCACGTGAAGCCACTGAAGCGGCAATCCGCAACCCGCTGCTCGAAGACGTCAACCTGCAGGGCGCACGCGGCATTCTGGTGAACATCACCGCCGGTCCTGACCTGTCGCTGGGTGAGTACTCCGACGTGGGTAGCATCATCGAAGCCTTCGCTTCCGAGCACGCCATGGTCAAGGTCGGTACCGTTATCGATCCGGACATGCGCGACGAGCTGCACGTCACCGTGGTTGCTACCGGTCTGGGCGCGAAAATCGAGAAGCCTGTAAAGGTCATCGACAACACCGTTCACACCTCCATGGCGTCGGCGCAGGTGCAACAACCGGCTCCGGCCCGTCAGGAAGCGCCAGCGGTGAACTACCGTGATCTGGACCGTCCGACCGTCATGCGCAACCAGGCTCAGGCCGGTGCTGCGGCTGCCGCGAAGATGAATCCGCAAGATGACCTGGACTACCTGGACATCCCGGCATTCCTGCGTCGTCAGGCCGATTGATGGAATGTATCAGGCCTATGAAGGTGATTGGTGTTCAGCAAAGGCATGGTCTGCTATCATCGCCAGCCTTTGTTGATACCAGTTCGCAATTTGCGCTGAAGCGGCCCAAGCCATGATTAAACAACGCACACTGAAAAATATTATCCGTGCCACAGGTGTAGGCCTGCACTCCGGTGAGAAGGTCTATCTGACCCTCAAGCCTGCGCCTGTCGACACTGGCATTGTGTTTTGTCGCGCTGACCTCGACCCTGTGGTGCAGATTCCTGCCCGCGCGGAAAACGTCGGTGAAACCACTATGTCGACGACGCTGATCAATGGCGACGTCAAAGTGGACACGGTAGAGCACTTGCTCTCGGCCATGGCTGGCCTGGGCATCGATAACGCCTACGTCGAGCTCTCCGCGTCCGAAGTCCCGATCATGGATGGCAGCGCTGGACCCTTCGTATTCCTGATTCAATCGGCAGGCCTGGAAGAACAGGACGCCGCCAAGAAATTCATCCGCATCCTGCGTGAAGTGACAGTGGAAGACGGCGACAAGCGCGCCACTTTCGTGCCTTTCGAAGGGTTCAAGGTGAGCTTCGAGATCGATTTCGATCACCCGGTTTTCCGGGACCGCACCCAGAGTGCAAGCGTGGACTTTTCCAGCACTTCGTTTGTAAAAGAAGTCAGCCGCGCGCGTACCTTTGGTTTCATGAGTGACATCGAGTACCTGCGCAAGCACAATCTCGCACTCGGCGGCAGCGTTGAAAACGCAATCGTGGTCGACGCCGATGGCGTGTTGAACGAAGACGGTCTTCGTTATGAAGACGAATTCGTTAAACACAAGATCCTCGATGCAATTGGCGACCTGTACCTGCTGGGCAACAGCCTGATTGGTGAGTTCAAAGGCTTCAAGTCCGGTCATGCACTGAACAACCAGCTGCTGCGCAAGTTGATTGAGCAGACAGACGCTTGGGAAGTGGTGACGTTCGAAGACGCCAGCACCGCACCGATCTCTTACATGCGCCCGGTTGCGGCCGTGTAAGTAAAAAACCTCTCTAGTTTTTTGAAGGCCATCCCTGGATGGCCTTTTTTTATGCCTTTGGTTTTTGTGTTGCCTGGGCCGGCCTCATCGCGAGCAGGCTCACTCCTACAGGGGAATGCATTCCAAATGTAGGAGTGAGCCCGCTCGCGATAGGGCCGGTGAGGCCCCAATGAACCTGTCAGGAAGCCACCACCACCCGATTACGCCCCCCTTCCTTGGCCTGATACAACGCCTTGTCCGCCGCAAACAGCAACTGCTCCAGCGTCATCTCGCTGGCCGTCGTCCAGGTCGCAATGCCAATGCTCACCGTCATCGCCCGCTCAGCCCCGTCCACCAGCGGCAGTTGCTCGACTGCCTGGCGAATCTTCTCGGCAATCCGTTGCGCGCCCTGGCTGTCGGTCTCGGCCAGAATCACCGAAAACTCCTCACCGCCATAACGCGCCACGAGATCCGCCGGGCGTCGCACGTTTTCGCCAATCACCTGCGCCAGGGTTTTCAGTGCCTGATCCCCGGCCTGATGCCCGTGGCGGTCATTGAACGCCTTGAAGTGATCGGCATCGATCATCATCACTGACAACGGCTGGCCCGAACGCTGGGCGCGAAACCATTCATGACGCAGCGTCTGATCAAGCATGCGTCGGTTGGCCACGCCGGTGAGATCGTCGGTGGCCGCCAGTTGAGCCAGTTCGCGCTCGGCACGCTGGCGCAAGCGCAGCTCGCGGGCGAGCAGCCAGGTCAGCCAGAGCAACCCCACGCACAACACACCGGTGGCGCCGCTGATCAGCAGTGCGGTGCGCCGCCAGGTGCCGAACACTTCGTCGCTGGACAGCGCGACCATCACCGTCAGCGGCAGATTGCCGACCCGCGAATACGTATACAGGCGCTGCTGCTGATCCATGCTTGAGGTGCTGGTGAAACTGCCTTTGCCATCCTTGTCGCTGAGGATTTTCACCACATTGGGGCGGTTGCCAAAGCTCTTGCCGACCGAATCGCTCTGCAGATAAGGCTTCTGCGCGAGCAGCACGCCATCGCTGTTGATGATGTTCAGCGTGCTGTCTTTACCGATATCGAGGCTGTTGAACAACTGATCGAAGTAGTCGAGCTTCAGTGACGCCACGGCCACGCCGGCAAACTCGCCGGTTTGCGTGGAAATCCGGCGGCTGAAACTGATCGTCCACTGATTGGCTTCATCGCAGTCGCAACGGGTCTGGAACGGTCGGCTGATGAACATGCCGATGTCGCGGTTGAAGGCGTGGGCGAGGAAATAATCGCGGTCGGCAAAATTGCCCGGCTTCGGCTCGACCCGCGAAGAGTCGGCGACGACATTGCCAAGCTTGTCGAGCAGCAGGATATCGCCCTTGTAGCGCGCCGTGGTCGAGCGATCGAACAGCGCCAGATGACGGATCTGCGGCGAGACGTTCTGCAGATCATCCCGTTGCGCGGCGGCAATCAGGCCTTGCAGCGTCAGGTCATACAGCTCGACCGTGCGCAGCACATCGGCGTCGATCAGTTGCGCAATGGTCGTGGCGCTGCGAGTGGCGGATTCCTGGGCGCTGGCGTGCTCGCGGATGAGCAGGAAGGTGACGATGCACACAATCGCGATCACGCTGAGCAGACTGCCACAGATCAGCAGTCGCTCGGGGCGTTTGGATTTGCCCGTGGTGGACGGGGTACGGCTTACGATCATGGTGGACTGTCGGTTGGGATGATCTTCTTAGCGTAGTTAAACACACACCACAAAACCCTGTGGAGAGAGCAATCCAAAACGAAAAAAGGCCGCTGAAAATCAGCGGCCTGCAATGACGACGGTTGAACGGGAAGAGCCAAACAACCGCGTCGAGGGAAACGGTGGCGCGGTGTGCGACTCAGCTGTCGGTTTCGCCGACTGGCGTCTGTGAGGTGGCAGCCTGCGGGGCTTGCGTGGCGTTTTGGGTCTTGGCCATCACTTCGGCCCGATGCTGATCGAATGCTTGCGCGCGGGCAATGTTGTGCGCCACGAATGTTTGCGATTCTTCAGCCATCGCCATCGGCGACAGGAACAATGAGGACAAAACGAACGCGCTGGCAATACCCATACTGTTGGACATCCTGGAAACCTTCTCGCTTGGCGAGTGCTGTTTGGTGCGGGCAAAGATAAGGTTGCCGGGCGATGGGAAACAGCGTGGTTTTCATAAATGACTGTTGCGTAGGAGGTAAAAGTCCAGGATCGCGGTGTAGCCAAGAGCAACCCCTCACTCCAGCCCTCTCCCCAAGGGGGCGAGGGGGAAAGGGAGCTGATCGGGGGCTTTTCAGAACTTGAGTTCGACTGGGTATTTCAGGTCGATGCAACTCGAGAGAACAACGCGGTCAGTCCCCTCTCCCTCCGGGAGAGGGCTAGGCGGGCGGCGTTCCGATGAGGGGCTTTTAGATTGGCAGATGCATTCCAAAGGTATTAACCCCCCGATCACTGCGCACAAACACATCCCCACCATGCATCAACGCAATCGCCTTGACGATTGCCAGCCCCAGTCCGTGGTTATTGCCACTGTTACGCCGTGAGGCATCGACCCGATAAAATCGCTCAAACAGACGCGGCAGATGTTCACTGGCAATCGGCAATCCGGGATTCGCCACACCGATGCTCACCTGATGTTCCTGGACCTCGATGCACACCTCGATCACCTCACCCGGCTCGGTGTGCTGCACCGCGTTGCTGAGCAGGTTGATCAACGCCCGACGCAAATGCGCGACTTCGATCTGTACCTGCGCGTCGCCGCTGACCCGCACTTGCACCTGCGCGTCTTCGAGAATGAAATCCAGATAGTCCAGCGTCGTTGCCACTTCATCGGCCAACGACGTAGAGGTGAGTCGGGTCGCCTTGTTGCCCTGATCGGCACTGGCCAGAAACAGCATGTCGTTGATGATCGAGCGCAGTCGTTCGAGTTCTTCCAGATTCGATTGCAGCACTTCGAAGTAATGCTCTGCAGAGCGCCCGCGGGTCAGCGCCACTTGCGTCTGGCCGATCAGGTTGGTCAGTGGCGAACGCAGTTCATGAGCGACGTCGGCGTTGAATGATTCCAGGCGCGAATAGGCCAGTTCCACGCGCTCCAGGGTCGAGTTGAACGACTCGACAAACTGCGCAAGCTCCGGCGGCAGTGGTGACAGACGCAGGCGCCCGGCCCGCAGTGGCGGCGCCAGACGCTGGGCTTCCTGAGACAGCTTGATCAGCGGCTGCAAGCCAATCCGCGCTACCCAATAACCCAGCGCCGACGCCAGCAGCACGCCGACGATCGCCAGGCTGACCAAGGCAATCAGCAACTGGTGCTGGGTCTGGTGAAAGGTCTCGGTGTCGATGCCAATCATGAAGCGCAGCGGCGGACGCTGGTCCTTGGCCGGGAACTGGCTGACCAGCACTTTCAGCGGAGCGGGCTGATCGGGCAGTTGCAGGTCACGCATGCCCAGCGGGCCGTTGGCGACCGCGCGGATCTGTGGCGTGAGGTTGCCGTATTCGTATTGCGGGTTGCCGCTGCTGATCCAGAAACTGATGCGTTTGTCTTCCTCGCCGAGCAGCTTGAGCTTGTTGTTGATTTTCACCCAGTGCTCCGGCGTGCCGTAACGGCCGACGGTGGATTCGAGCACGCTGTAACGCGCATCGAGTTCGGCTTCGGGAAGCAGGCCCAGACCCTTGTCGACTTGTTGATAAAGCGCGCCGCCGATCAAAACAAACACCACCAGCGCCACGAGCGTAAACATCCCGCTGAGGCGCAGGGCAATCGAGTTACTGGACACCACGGCTCTCCAGCACATAACCCATACCACGAATGGTGTGCAGCAGTTTCTCGTCGAACGGACCGTCGAGTTTGGCGCGCAGGCGTTTGATCGCGACTTCGACGACGTTGGCGTCACTGTCGAAATTGATGTCCCAGACCATTTCGGCAATCGCGGTTTTCGAGAGGATTTCACCCTGGCGGCGGGCGAGCACGCTGAGCAGCGAGAACTCCTTGGCCGTCAGGTCCAACCGGGTGCCGGCACGGGTGGCTTTGCGGCTGATCAGATCCACCCACAGGTCGGCGATGCTCACTTGCACCGGTTCATGGCCGCCACTGCGGCGGGTCAGCGCTTGCAGACGCGCGACCAGTTCGAGGAAGGAAAACGGTTTGCCGAGGTAATCGTCGGCACCGTCGCGCAGGCCTTTGATACGGTCCTCGACGCGCTCGCGGGCGGTGAGCATGATCACCGGGGTCTGCTTGCGCGCACGCAAGGCACGCAGCACGCCGAAGCCATCGAGGCCCGGCAGCATGACGTCGAGGACGATCACCGCGTAATCGCTTTCCAGCGCCAGATGCAGGCCTTCGACACCGTCGCGGGCCAGGTCCACGGTGTAACCCTGTTCAGTGAGGCCGCGGTGCAGATAGTCCGCGGTTTTTTCCTCGTCTTCGATAATCAGAACGCGCATGACCCGCCTCAGTCTGTGGTCGCCAATGCCGTTGCCGGCACAGGTCGGGGCCGGTGGAACAGCCGCTCAAGCCATAAGTATATGACCGGTGTAGTGAACAGCGTCAGCATCTGGCTGACCAGCAAACCGCCAACCACGGCGATCCCCAACGGTTGGCGCAACTCGGCGCCGGTGCCGTAGCCGAGCATCAGCGGCAGGGCGCCGAGCAGGGCGGCGAGGGTGGTCATGATGATCGGCCGGAACCGCGTGATGCACGCCTCGAAAATCGCCTCCTGCGGCGACAGGCCTCGGTGGCGCTGCGCTTCGAGCGCGAAGTCGATCATCAGGATGCCGTTTTTCTTGACGATGCCGATCAGCAACACCAGCCCGATCAACGCCATGATCGAAAAGTCCTGACCGCAGATCCACAGCATGATCACCGCGCCCAGACCCGCCGCCGGCAATGTCGAAATGATCGTCAGCGGATGCACGAAGCTCTCATAGAGCACACCAAGAATGATGTACACCGCCACCAGCGCCGCAAGAATCAGCCACGGCTGACTGGCCAGCGAACTCTGAAACGCCTGCGCCGCACCCTGAAAATTGCCGCTGATCGCGGTCGGCATGCCGATCTCTGCCTTGGCCTGATTGAGCAGAACCACCGCATCACCCAGCGCCACACCGGGGGCGAGGTTGAACGACAGATTCGCCGCCGGGAACATGCCGTCGTGGGCGATCGACAGCGGTCCAATGGTCGGCGCATCGAATCGCGCCAGCGCCGACAGCGGCACCATCTCGCCACTCAGCGGCGAACGCAGGTAGAAATAATTCAGGCTTTCGGCTTTGCCGCGCTGTTTTGTATCCAGCTCGAGGATCACGTTGTACTGGTTGACCTGGGTCTGGAACTCATTGATCTGTCGCTGGCCGAAGGCGTCGTACAGCGCTTCATCGACATCGCTGGCGGTCAGACCGAAGCGCGCGGCGGCGCTGCGGTCGATGCTGATGTGGGTGATGCTGCCACCCAGTTGCAGGTCATTGGAAATGTCGCGGAACGCCGGGTTGCTGCGCAGTTTTTCGGTCAGGCGTTGCGTCCACGTCGCGAGGGTCGCGCCGTCGTTGCTCTTGAGCACGTATTGGTACTGCGCACGGCTCGGGCCGGAGCTGAGGTTGATGTCCTGACCGGCGCGCAGATACAGCACGATGCCTGGGACTTTCATCAGTTGTGGGCGGATGCGGTCGATGAACTGGCTGGCGCTGACGTCGCGATCGCCGCGTTTCTTCAGGGCGATCCAGAAGCGCCCATTGGCGATGGTCTGGTTGCTGCCGGAGACTCCAACCGAATGGGAAAACGCCTGCACCGCTGGATCGGCGGCGACGATTTCGGCCATCGCCAAGTGTTTTTTCACCATGTCGCCGTAGGAAATGTCCGCAGCCGCCTCGGTGGTGCCGAGGACGAAGCCGGTGTCCTGCACCGGAAAGAAACCTTTCGGGATAAAGATGTAACCGCCGATGGCCAGTGCCAGCGACAGACCGAACACCCCGATCATCAACTTCTGATGGGCGAGGGCGCGGCGCAGGCCGCGTTCATACCAGCCGAGCAAGCGTTCGCTGAAACCCGGTTTGTCGTGGGCGTGGTGCGTCGGTTTGCGCATGAACAGCGCCGCCAGCGTCGGCGCCAGCGTCAGCGAAACGACTACAGAAATCATGATGGTCGAGGTCGCGGTCAAGGCGAATTCCTTGAACAACCGCCCGACCACACCGCCCATGAACAGCAGCGGAATAAACGCCGCCACCAGCGAGAAGCTGATCGAGACCACGGTAAAACCGATCTCGCCCGCGCCTTTGATCGCCGCTTCGCGCATGTCGTCGCCGGCCTCCAGATGCCGGTGAATGTTTTCCACGACCACAATCGCATCGTCGACCACGAACCCGACCGCGACGACAATTGCCACCAGCGTCAGGTTGTTCAGGCTGAAACCGAGCAGGTACATCAGGGCGAAACTGGCCACCAGCGACACGCCGAGCACCGCCGAGACGATCAGCGTTGCCGACAATTGGCGCAGGAACAGCGCCATTACCGCCACCACCAGCAGAATCGCGATCAACAAGGTGATTTCGACCTCATGCAGCGAGGCGCGAATGGTCTGGGTGCGGTCGATCAGGGTTTTCACCTGCACCGAGGCCGGCAGCATGGCTTCGAGGCCGGGCAGGGCGGCTTGAATGCGGTCGACGGTCTCGACGATGTTGGCGCCGGGCTGGCGCGAGATCACCAGGTTCACCCCCGGACGATCACCGGCCCAGGCCTGCACGTAGGCATCTTCGGCACCGTTGACAACTTTGGCGACATCGCGCAGGTGCACCGGGGCGCCATCCTTGTAGGAAACGATGAGCTGGCTGTAGTCCTCAGGATGGAACAACTGGTCGTTGGTCGACAGCGTCGAAATGCTCGACTCGCCGTACAGCGCACCCTTGGCGAGGTTGAGGCTGGTCTGCTGAATTGCCAGACGAATGTCGGCGAGGGTCAGGCCAATCGCCGCCAGTTTGTCTGCCGAAGCCTGCACGCGAATCGCCGGGCGTTGCTGACCGGTAATGTTGATTTGGCCTACGCCATCGATCTGACTGATCTGACGCGCCAACAGGGTTTCCACCAGGTCGCTGAGTTCGGTGCCAGGCATCTGCGTAGAGCTGACGCTGAGGATCAGCACCGGGCTGTCAGCCGGGTTGACCTTCTTCCAGGTCGGCAGCGTCGGCATGTCCTTGGGCAACTTGCCGGCGGCGGTGTTGATCGCCGCTTGCACTTCCTGGGCGGCGGTGTCGATGCTTTTGTCTAGCGTGAATTGCAGGGTCAGCAGGGTCGAGCCCAGCGCACTGCTCGAGGTCATCTGGGTCATGCCGGGGATGGCGCTGAATTGCACCTCCAGCGGCGTGGCCACGGATGAAGCCATGGTGTCAGGACTGGCGCCGGGCAACTGCGCCGAGACCTGGATGGTGGGGAATTCGGCTTCCGGCAGCGGTGCAATCGGCAAGCGCGGGAAGGCAATCACGCCCACCAACACCAGTGCGACGGTCAACAGAATGGTCGCGACCGGGTGATCGATGCACCAGGTCGAGACGCCTTTGTGCGCCTTCATCGACTCGGCTCCGCTTGCACCACTTGCGGCGGTTCGCTCATGACTTGCACGGTCGAGCCGGGCTTGAGCCGCGACTGCCCATCGGTGACCAATACATCGCCTGCGTTCACGCCCTTGATGATGTCCTGACCGCTGCCCTGATAGACCATCTGCACCGGCACGGCTTCAACCTTGTCGCCGTTGACCCGGTAAACGAAGTGTTGATCAAGGCCGCGCTGGACGACCGTGGGCGGTACGACCAGCGCATCCTTGTCGAGGGCAGTCTGAATTTTTACCGTGACCAGCAGGCCGGGCCAGAGCTTTTGGCTGGCGTTGGCGAATTCGGCCTTGGCGCGAATGGTGCCGGTGTTGGCGTTGATCTGGTTGTCGATCAGGGTCAGATGACCTTCGCCGAGCAGGTTGGCGGTTTCGCCATCGGTGTCAGCGCCGATGTAGGCCTTGACCGGCGCGCGCTGCGGATCGTTGATCAGGCTTTGCAGGGTTGGCAGCATTTGCTGGGGCAGGGAAAACTCGACGGCGATCGGGTCGATCTGGGTCACGGTAAACAGGCCGGCGGTGTCGGTCATGCGCAGGAAGTTGCCTTCATCGACCGTACGAATGCCGACCCGGCCGGTGACCGGGGAGCGAATCTGCGTGTAGGACAGTTGCACCTGCGCTGCATCGATCGAGGCCTTGTTGCCTTGGGCGGTGGCCTTGAGTTGATTGACCAATGCTTGCTGCTGGTCGTAGGTCTGTTTCGAAACGCCGTCATCGACGCTGAGCAGTTTGTAGCGTTTGAGGTTGACCAAGGCGACTTGCAGTTGCGCCTGGCTTTCGCCCAGTTGCGCGCGGGCCTGATCGAGGCTGGCGCGGATCGAGCGGTCGTCGATGGTCGCCAGCAGGTCGCCTGCTTTGACCAACTGGCCCTCCTTGACGAGGATTTTGGTGAGGATGCCGTCGATCTGTGGGCGCACCACCACGCTGTGCAGGGATAGGACCGAGCCGATGCCGCTGGTGTAGCGGGGAACGTCTTTGGCGCTGACCGTTACTACTCGCACCGGGATGGCGTTGGGGGCGGCGAGTTTGGCCGGGGCGGGTTTGAGTGCAAACCAGAGGCCTGTGGCTGCCAGCAGGATGAGCAGGGTGGCGAGCAGGGCTTTGTTTTTTTCGATTCGCATGCGGTGTGGCGCCGATGGGTTTGGAGTTTGGGCAGATTGGAACTTTATATACGGGTTTGGGGGTCAGGAGGGTGACGGCTGGCTGACAGCGCTGTCAGTTTCGTTTGGGGGGTTATCCGTTGCTGCTGTAGCGGCTGCTGGCGGTTTCGCCTGACGGCGACTTACTTTTTTACAAGCGCCAAAAAAAGTAAGCAAAAAACGCTTGCTCCTGCGTACGGCCCTCGCAGGCTCGGGTCCCTTCCCTCCGGGATCGATCCGGGCGCAGCGGCTACGGTTTGCTTCGCTGCACCTACTTCCGCTGTGTACGACTTCGTCGTACGGTCGCTGCGCTCCCACGCCCGGATCAATCCCTGCGCTCAGCCTTCCGATGTCGCTGGTTAGGCAAGATCAAGATCAAAGGCACTCGAGCTAACGCTCATTGTTGAGTGGTTAGAAGCGGGTGGTTGGTTTGGGATTTGTGGTGGATTCGCCCCTCATCGGAACGCCGCCCGCCCAGCCCTCTCCCGGAGGGAGAGGGAGCCGATCTATGTTGGCTTCGAAATCGCGTACGGCTCGATATCCCGAGTCGGCGTAGTTCTCGCATCCCCCACGATCAGTCCCCTCTCCCTACGGGCGGTCCGACGTTTCGGGAGGGCTAGGGTGAGGGGTGGTTGTTACGAAGCGCTGAAGACCTTCAGCGGCAAAGGCATCGTCACGTATCTGCAAACCGTTCGGCGTTCGACGCAATTCTTCAGGTGCCGAGCCAGGGCGTGCAGGTATACTGCGCGCCTTCGCGGCTCACTGATCGGGCCCGACTTTTGCTTTGCGGAGCTTTTATGACTTCCCCGACCCTGCCGCCGGTTGACGACGCTGTGAGCGCTGTCCCGGTTGAATTGGCCGATGCCAACGACACCAAAGCTGAGATTCCGGCGTTCAAATTCCCGTTCAAGCCGGGTGACCTGGCCGCTGCCAAGGGCTCCAACCAGCCTTGGTACAAGAATGGCGCGAAGAACGGCCACACCAAAACCCCGGGCATGGCGCCGCCGGGTACGCGTCGTTCGATGGGCAAGCGCTGAGTTTTATTCGCGCCTTGTTTCATGAATTCGCAAGCGGCGGCAGGTTGGCGATTGCGGTCGCTTGCTCTGCCGTCATCGCCAGCAGGCTGGCTCCCACATGGGATCCGCGTCGTTACGCAAACCCCCTGTGGGAGCTAGCTGTGATCTCTCTGTAGGTTGTTCACTCGGGGCTTTTCCGGGAAATTGGAGGTGCGAACCAAACCAAGCCCCCGGAGGCCCCGAGTGAACACTCATAAAAATGCCCGATTAACTGTTTCTGGTCGAGCCCTTCTTGTTCAAAGAGTCCTCACAGAGGGTTTGAGAGTTGAAGAGGTGGCCAAGGCCCAAGGGGTCAGCGTTCGCACTGCCTACAAGTGGATAAACCGCTATCGAACCGAAGGCGAAAAAGGTCTCCAGGATCGCTCATCCCGCCCGGCTTCCTGTCCGCACGCTACTGCCCCAGAGTGTCTGGAGAAAATCATCAAGCTTCGCCGTGAGCGAAAAACCTATGGCGAAATCAGTAAGTCTTTGAAGGTGGGGCATAGCACGGTAGGCAGGATATTGAGCCGCAACGGACTCAATCGCCTGGCTTATCTGGAACCGCCAGTTGCGGTTATTCGCTACGAATACTCTCAGCCGGGAGGCTTGCTGCACTTGGATATCAAGAGGCTGGGGCGCTTTAACAAACCTGGTCATCGAGTGACAAAAGACCGTCTGAAAGGCCGTTCTTACCATGTGGGTTGGGAGTTTGGACATGTTGCCATCGACGACCATAGTCGAGTGGCGCACTGTGGTTTATACCCAGACCAAACCGCTCGTAGCGCCTGCCTCGCGCTGATCCGGGCCCTGCGTTACTACAAAACGCTCGGCGTGAAATTCGAGCGGGTAATGACCGACAACGGCCCTTGCTACAAATCCAGGAGCTTCAAGCGCCTGTGCCGGCGGCTGCGGCTTAAGCACATCTTTACCAAGCCTTACACCCCGCGCACGAATGGCAAGGCAGAGCGATTTATACAGACCGCTCTGCGCGAATGGGCCTACGCCAGAAGTTATGAAAGCTCAGATCAACGCGCGACGTATCTGATGCCTTGGTTGCACAGGTACAACTGGCATCGCCCGCATGCCAGTTTGAGTTATTTACCACCGATTAGCCGAATAGCATCCGTGAACAACGTGGTGGGTTTACACAGCTAGCCTGCTAGCGATTGGGCCATTGGCCTCAGTGCAAAATCCGCATCAAGCCGCCCGCAGCGATATGAACGCATAGGTCTGCGCCGGCTCGGCCACCACCTGCGCCCCGGCCGCCACGACTTGCCCCGCAACATCTTCGCCTGACAGATGAAACAGCCACTCACTCGGCGCATTCGTCGAGAGCTGCTCGCTCACCTGATCCATCACCGCAGCAAACGCACTCATATTCGGCAGATACGCAGTAAACCCGTCGCCCTTCAGCGCCGTGGTGCGAATCCCGAGCAATGCGCAGATCGCATCCTTGGTTTGAATGTTATCGCGATCGGCCTGACGCGAGCGCTGGATCAACTCGATCAGTTCCTGATCAACCAATTCGCCCCCGGCAATCAACAAGGGTCCCTGTTCCCAGGATTCTGGCGGGCAATCCTTGGCCGCTGGGTTGAGCGGGATGTGCGGATTGATTTCCGCGGGATAGATGCGGCACACCAACGGTCGCCGCTCATAGATCCGGCAGAGCTTGTCTTCGTCAAGATTCCGGCAGGGGCCGACGTTGTAGGCGGCGAAGGTGATCGCCACATGGGCATCGGTGCTGCCGCTGCGAACCCGCACTGAACGGCGTTCGGCGTGCTCGCGTTGCTGCGCCGGCAACCCGAGGCCGTTACCGAGAAAGGCCTCGACCAGCACGATCACCTGACCACCGTCGGTTGCCCACATGCGCGCCTCGGCCAGGGTCAGCGGGACGTGGTGGTCGGTGCAGCATTTACCGCAGCCTACGCAGGAAAACGTCGTATTCATTGAGCGATCTGTCTTCAATCAGGGTGTGAACCGGCGGCGGAAAACCACCGTACAGGCCTGCATCGAAGCAAGTTGTGCGCCACTCAGCGGTTTTTGGCGATCGGGCGGATCGAGTCCCACTCGGTGACAAATGCGCTTTTCGCGGATTTGCTGTACAGGCACAGCTCAGTGCCTTGCTGGCCTTTCATGTGTTTTTGCGGGTATTGGCCTTGCAGGAGCACAGCGGTGTAGCCGACGCGGTCGTCGAATTGCGCCGGGGTGCCGACCGGTTTGGCATTTTTCAGGCCGCTGGCCTTGGTGCAACTGGCGAGCACGGTTTTGTCGTAGGCGGCCCAAGCGTCGGGGCTGGAGGCATGTGCCTGGGAGGCGAGGGCGGTGAGGCAGAGCAGGCTGGCGGTGAGGGCTTTCATGGTGAGGCATCCTTGTTATTGGCCAAGGTTGGAGTATGCCCGAGGGTTAGAAGTTGCCGGTGCCGGCCTCATCGCGAGCAGGCTCACTCCTACAGTTTGGAATGTATTTCAACAGCGAGCCTGCTCGCGAAAGCGGTGGGTCAGTCCGGCACCAACTCCCGGCGAACCACATACATCCCGGCACTTTCATACAACCGCTGCGCCCGCAGATTGCTTTCCAGTACCTTCAAATCAACAAAACCTTCGCGCCGCTGCTGAAACACCTTGAACGCATTGAGCAACAACGCCCGGCCCAGTCCACGTCCCTGGAGCCGCGGATGCACCACCAGATTCTTGATATACGAACTGGTCCAGCACTGCGCCACACCCACCACGCCGTCGGCATCGTTGGCGACAAAGCACAGCGCCGGATCGTATTCGGGGTCGCTTCCGAACCGTTGCTGCCAAACCTCAAGCGCCGGCACCCGGCCACCGCCCTCGCGGTAGCCGAGCTGCATCAGCGCGTGCACGGCGGCTGCGGATTGCGCACGATAAGTGCTGACTTCAACACCGTCCGGCCAGCGAATGTCCGGTAGATCTGCGTGCAGATCGCGGCGCATCAAGAAGCAGAATTTCTCAGCCAAGACTCAATGGCCCTGGGCCGCGACATGTTTGGCCGCTTCGATCAGGCAATGGGTCAGTTCCGGCGAGGAGAATTTGGTCAGCACGCCATTGGCCCCGGCCAGTCGGGCTTTCTCGCTGTTCATCGCACTGTCGAGCGAGGTGTGCAGCAGCACGTACAAGTGGGCGAAGTCCGGGGTCTCGCGCAAGGTGCGGGTGAAGGCGTAGCCGTCCATCTCGGACATTTCGATGTCGGAAACAATCAGGTTGATCTGTTGCGCGGTGCCTTGCAGGTCGAGCAGGCAGTCGATGGCCTCCTTGGCGCTGCGTGCGGTGTGGCATTGCAGGCCGAGGTTGCGCAGGGTGTGCACCGATTGCTGCAGCGCCACCTGACTGTCGTCGACCACCAGAATCCGCGCGTTGCCGAGCACTTCTGCGTCTTCCATGGTCAGGTCGGTAGGGGCCATTTCGATCTGAGCCGGGGCGATGCTGTGGATAACTTTTTCGATATCCAGCACCTGCACCAAAGTCCCGTCAACCGAGGTCACGCCAGTGATGTAAGCGCGCGAACCGCCGGAGCCGAACGGCGGCGGTTTGATGTCAGTGGTCAGGCAATGAACGATCTTGCTCACCGCCTGAACGTGCAGACCCTGCTTCGAACGGCTGACATCGGTGACGATCAGGCAGCCGCCGTTCGGGTCTTCCAGCGGCCGCTCGCCGATGGCCCGGCTAAGATCAATGACCGACAGCGAGGCACCGCGCAAGGTGGCGATGCCTTTGACGTGCGGGTGCGACTCCGGCAGCTTGGTCAGCGGCGGGCAGGGGATGATTTCGCTGACTTTCAGCAGGTTGATCGCCATCAGCTTGCCGCTGCGCAAGGTAAACAGAAGAAGCGAAAGTGAATCTGCGCGGGCTTTTGTCGAGGACATTTGGACCTTCTGTGGAGAAAGGTGATGGGCGAGGTGGGAGTCGCCAGAAACCATTGATGCCGGGTTATCGGCTTGATTGGGGTGGGCTTTAGGTGCTTGGGTGATGGCATTCAAATCAAAAGCCCCTCATCGGAACGCCGCCCGCCCAGCCCTCTCCCGGAGGGAGAGGGAGCCGACCGTGGGATTTAGAATAATTACGTCGACCTGATCCTGCTGCACTGAATCCAAAATCGACTCGATGTTTCAGATCGGCGTATAGCGTAAGACACCTCGGTCAGTCCCTCTCCCTCCGGAAGAGGGCTAGGGTGAGGGTGTGCTTTTAGCTCTTCATCCCCAACCGCTTGGCCATCCGCCCAAGGTTCGCCCGATCAATCCCCAACTCCCGCGCCGCACTCGCCCAGTTATCCTGATTGCGCTCCAGCGCCGCGCCGATCAACTGGCGCTGAAACTGCTCGGTTGCACTGCGCAGATCGCCGCTGATCGAAGGCAATTCCTGCACACTGGCCATCATCTCAATCGGGTTATCCACAACCTCACGCGGTAAATCCAGATCCGCCGCACTCAGGCTGAGAATCTTCGGCCGTACTTTGCAGTTGCCCAACGCCTTCAGCGCGCTGCGGCCGATCAGATGTTCCAGCTCGCGCACATTGCCCGGCCAAGTGTAGGCGAGCAGCGCTTCCTGGGCGTCGCTGTTCAGGCGCAGGCTGTTGAGGCCCATGCGCGAGCGGTTCTGCTCCAGGAAAAAACCGCTGAGCAGCAGCACGTCGCGCCCGCGATCGCGCAGCGCCGGGACCCGCAGCGGGTAGACGCTGAGGCGATGATAGAAGTCGGCACGGTAACGGCCGCTGCGCACTTCTTCGGCGAGGTCGCGGTTGGTCGCGGCAATCAGGCGCACGTCGACCTGATGCTCCTTGTCCGAGCCCAGGCGCTGCAACTGCCCGCTCTGCAACACGCGCAGCAATTTCGCCTGCACGGTCAGTGACAGTTCGCCGACCTCATCGAGAAACAGCGTGCCGCCATTGGCCAGTTCGAACTTGCCGCGGCGGTCGCTTGTGGCGCCGGTGAAGGCGCCGCGGACGTGGCCGAACAGCTCGCTTTCTACCAGCGTATCCGGCAGCGCGGCGCAGTTGAGGCTGATGATCGGTTTGTCGGCACGCGCCGAGGCGGAGTGAATCGCTTGGGCAACCAGTTCTTTGCCGACCCCGGTTTCGCCGGTGATCAACACCGTCAGATCGCTGCCGCCGACCAGATTGATCTCCTCGACCAGGCGTTTATGCGCTTTGCTTTGGCCGATCATTTCGCGCTGCTGTTGGCCGCTGGCCTGACGATAGACCTCGGCGCGCTGATGCTCGTCTTCGGCGCGGCTGGCCAGCCGTTCGATGCGTTCGGCGGCGTTGACCGTAGCCGAGGCAAGGCTGGCGAAGGCTTGCAGAGCATCCAGTTCGATCGGCTCGAAACGTTCAGGATCGAGCGCGTCGAGGGTGATCAGGCCCCACAGTTTTTCATCGACGAATAAAGGGCAGCCGAGGCAGTCGTGGACTTCCAGGTGATCGTCGAGGCCGTCGACCAGACCGTCGTAGGGATCAGGCAGATCGCTGTCGGCGGCGAAGCGCGTCGGCCCGGCACCGGCCAGCAGAATTTCGAAACGCGGATGTTCGCTGACCTTGAAGCGGCGCCCGAGGGTGTCGGTGCTCAAGCCGTCGACGGCCAGCGGCACCAGCGATTCGCCATCCAGGCGCAACAGCGCGGCGGCGTCGCAGGGCAACAGGGCGCGCATGGCTTCGAGCAGGCGCCGATAGCGCTCGCCCTCGGGCAGTTCGCGCGACAGGTCGGAAACCAGAGGTAGCAGGGCAGTGAGCAGCGATTTGGCAATCATGGCGTGTAGTCAAATAGACGTGATGTAGTCGCTAAGACTATAAGCCGGCTTGGGTCGTTATGACTACATAGAAAGCAAGCGATTGATTTATATGAGAAAAATAAGTGGCACGAATACTGATACTCCAAAGATAACTTTCAATAAGGCTCAGGAGTCACCCTCATGCTAAGCGCTCAGGATCGTGCCATCGTCAAATCCACCGTGCCTCTGCTGGAAAGCGGCGGCGAAGCGTTGATCACGCATTTCTATCGGATGATGCTCTCCGAGTATCCCGAAGTGCGTCCGCTGTTCAACCAGGCCCACCAGGCCAGCGGCGACCAGCCGCGCGCGTTGGCTAACGGGGTATTGATGTATGCCCGCCATATCGATCAGCTCGATCAGTTGGGCGATCTGGTGGCGAAAATCATCAACAAGCATGTCGCCCTGCAGATTCTCCCGGAACACTACCCGATCGTTGGCACCTGCCTGCTGCGCGCGATTTCCGAAGTGCTCGGCGATGAAATCGCCACGCCAGAAGTGATGAGTGCCTGGGGCGCAGCGTACGGCCAGTTGGCTGACATTCTGATCGGCGCTGAAACCGCCATCTACGACCAGAAGGAACAAGCCGTCGGCGGCTGGCGCGGGGCGCGCGAGTTCATCGTTGCGGCCAAGGTCGAGGAGAGCGCCGAGATCACTTCGTTCTACTTCGAGCCAGCCGACAAGGGCCCGATTCTCGCCGCAGAACCCGGTCAATACATCGGTATGAAACTGGTCCTCGACGGCGAAGAAATCCGTCGCAATTACTCGCTGTCGGCGCTGGCCAACAACGGCCAGTACCGCATCAGCGTCAAGCGCGAACCGGGTGGCCGCGCGTCCAATCACTTGCACGATCAGTTGCAGGTCGGGGCGAGCATTCAGCTGTTCCCGCCATCGGGCGAATTCACCTTGTCGGCCAGCGATAAACCGCTGGTGCTGATCAGCGGCGGCGTCGGCATCACCCCGACCCTGGCGATGCTCGAAGCGGCGCTGCAAACCGAGCGGCCGGTGCATTTCATTCACTGCGCACGCAATGGCAGCGTGCATGCCTTCCGCAATTGGATCGACGACCTCGCCGCGCGTCATCCGCAGCTCAAGCGTTTTTACTGCTACGCGGAGGATGACGGGGTGAGTCCGGCGGCGGACAAGGTCGGGATGCTGAGCCAGGATCAGCTGGGTGAGTGGTTGCCTGCGCAACGTGATGTCGATGCGTATTTCCTTGGGCCGAAAGGTTTCATGGGCGCGATCAAGCGTCATTTGAAAGCGCTGGGTGTGCCGGAGAAGCAGAGCCGTTACGAGTTCTTCGGGCCGGCTTCTGCTTTGGAATGATCTGAAACCGGGTCGCCCGCATCGCCAGCAGGCTGGCTCCCACAGGTTATGCGTTCGGCGCAGGCCAATGTGGGAGCCAGCCTGCTGGCGATTCGCTTTTGCACGCAACCGAAATCCTTGGGGGTTAATGGTTCCTTAACCGCTCTATCGTTTATTGCCCCGGTGTAGACTTGCGGCGACCTTCAGCCGCAAGCCAGCTGAACCATGGACAAACAAGGGAAAGGCAATGAGCGAGGAAACGATTCGATTGGGCCGTGAGCGGCGCTTTCTGGTGCTGCTGGGGGTGATCTGCCTGGCGCTGATCGGTGGTGCCCTGTACATGCAGGTCGTGCTCGGCGAAGCGCCGTGCCCGCTGTGTATTCTGCAGCGTTATGCGTTGCTGCTGATCGCGCTGTTCGCGTTCATCGGCGCGGCCATGCGCAGCCGTCGCAGCATCACCGTGTTCGAAGCGCTGGTGGTGCTTTGCGCGCTTGCCGGCGCCGCGGTCGCCGGGCACCACGTGTATACGCAGTTCTACCCGGCGGTCAGCTGTGGCGTCGATGTGCTGCAACCGATTGTCGACGATCTGCCGCTGGCGAAGATCTTTCCGCTGGGCTTCCAGGTTGACGGCTTCTGCTCGACGCCATACCCGCCGATCCTCGGCCTGTCGCTGGCGCAGTGGGCGCTGGTGGCGTTCGTGCTGGTGGTGATTCTGGTGCCGTTGCTGACTTCGCGTAATCGAAAAGCACTGCGCTGAGTCAACTTTTCGCAAGCGTGGCCGATACACAAAACGCCCCGATTGGCGGTTCAGCCAATCGGGGCGTTGCACGTTTCAGAGTGAGGCTGAACTCATCCTGACGGACGGCAAGCGAGGGTGTGACAAGTGTGCGACATGTTGTCACACAGGGGGTGTCGCAGAGGCGCCCGCAGACTCCGATTGCCGCGTTGTTACAAAAAAGGATTGGTCGGTCTGAGGGTTTTTTTGCTTTAGGACGTGAGTGCCAGAGCAGGCAGTTTTAACAGCTTCAGGCAGATGGCCAGAAGCCTTGGGTTATCGGGCTTTGCGCCGTTCCGCTGTGCGGAAAAAACCTTCGGAGCTGTCTGAACTGACGCGGGTGCGCTGACAGGTTTTGCGAGATTTGTTGAGAATGCCTGTCAACAACGCGTGACAGTTTTGCAAAAATGGCGAGGGATTGTTGCCGTAAAAGATAAAAATTATTTCGGGATAAGACATGGTGTATAGGGCGCTACCTATCTACAATCGCCCGCACTGAATTCCCGGCGCTGTTCAGCCTTTATTAAGGAACTGATCAGAAGGTCGGGTGTCGAGCGAGCCGCGAGGCTTTCGAGACACCCAGGTGTCGGTGCCTTTCCAACTTTCCGCACCAAATGGAATTGGTCTGTAACAAGGCCTTTGACCACGAATTCGAATAAGAACTGAACGCTGTCCCAAGGTTTTGTCGAGCGTCTGACGCGCGACGGGCGGCCCTTATTCAATCCAAAGAAAATGCCAACCCTTGGCAGGGTGAAGTGTTGGCGATCAAAACCCAACTGCATTGCGCAAGCTGCTTTAGAGGTCGTGAGATGAGTAAAAACAGGTACCCCAGATTACTAGGCCTAGTGCCGCTGCTCGGCACGTTGTTGCTGGGAGGCTGCAACATGACCTTGCTCAATCCAACGGGCCAGGTTGGCCTGGAGCAGCGAAACCTGATCATCACCGCGACCCTGCTGATGCTGTTGGTCGTGGTGCCGGTTATCGTCATGACCTTCCTGTTCGCCTGGAAATACCGCGCGTCGAACAAGAACGCCGTCTACACCCCGAAATGGTCGCACTCGACCAAGATCGAAGTGGCGGTCTGGACCATTCCTGTCCTGATCATCATCGCTCTGGGTTACATCACCTACATTTCCACCCACGAACTGGACCCGTATCGTCCGATCCAGTCCGACGTCAAGCCTGTGACCATCGAAGTGGTTGCGCTGGACTGGAAGTGGCTGTTCATCTACCCGGAACAAGGCATCGCCACGGTCAACAAGATCGTGTTCCCGGCGCACACGCCAATCAACTTCAAGATCACCTCTGACGCTGTGATGAACTCGTTCTTCATCCCGGGTCTGGGCGGCCAGATCTACGCGATGGCGGGCATGCAGACCAAGCTGCACCTGATCGCCGACCGCAACGCTGAAATGGACGGTATCTCCGCCAACTACAGCGGCGCCGGTTTCACCGGTATGAAATTCAAGGCTATCTCCACCACTCAGGAAGATTTCGACGCCTGGGTAAGTGAAGTCAAGAAGTCACCTAAACAGCTTGATCAAGCTGAGTACGCGGCCCTTGCCAAACCGAGCCAGAACAACCCAGTCGAGCTCTACTCGTCGGTCACGCCGAACCAGTTCCAGATCATCGTCGACAAGTACGAAGGTATGAAGCCGGGCAAGCCGCTGAAGCACGAGAAGAAAGAGAAAGAAGTGGCGGCCACGGATATTGACGCGGGTTCGCATTCAGCTGCCGGGGCAGAGGAGTAAACGATGTTTGGTAAATTAAGTTGGGAAGCAGTCCCATTCCACGAGCCGATCGTGATGGTGACCATCGCCATGATCGCCCTCGGTGGTCTGGCGCTGTTCGCTGCGATCACTTACTTCAAGAAGTGGACGTACCTGTGGACCGAGTGGCTGACTTCGGTCGACCACAAGAAAATCGGCGTGATGTACATCATCGTCGCCATGGTCATGCTGCTGCGCGGTTTTGCCGACGCGATCATGATGCGTACCCAGTTGGCCATGGCCACCGAAGGTTCGCCTGGCTACTTGCCACCTGAACACTATGACCAGATCTTCACCGCTCACGGTGTGATCATGATCATCTTCATGGCGATGCCATTCTTCACCGGCCTGATGAACCTTGCAGTGCCGCTGCAGATCGGCGCGCGTGACGTGGCGTTCCCGTTCCTGAACTCCCTGAGCTTCTGGCTGCTGGTGTCCGGCGTTGTGCTGATCAACCTGTCGCTGGGCGTCGGCGAATTCGCCAAGACCGGTTGGGTTGCCTATCCACCGCTGTCGGGTCTGCAATACAGCCCTGGCGTGGGCATGGACTACTACATCTGGGCGCTACAGCTGTCCGGACTGGGTACGACGCTAACGGGGGTCAACTTCCTCGCGACCGTACTGAAAATGCGTACCCCTGGCATGAAACTGATGGACATGCCGATCTTCACCTGGACCTGCACCTGGGCCAACGTTCTGATCGTGGCTTCGTTCCCGATCCTGACCGCGACCCTGGCACTGCTGACGCTTGACCGTTACATGGATTTCCACATTTTCACCAATGAACTTGGTGGCAATCCAATGATGTACGTCAACCTGTTCTGGGCGTGGGGCCACCCTGAGGTTTACATCCTGATCCTGCCGGCCTTCGGCATCTTCTCGGAAGTGATCTCGGCCTTCACCGGCAAGAAGCTGTTCGGCCACCACTCGATGATCTACGCCTCGGGCGCGATCTCGGTACTGGGCTTCATGGTTTGGCTGCACCACTTCTTCACCATGGGTTCGGGTGCCAGCGTCAACGCCTTCTTCGGTCTGGCGACGATGCTGATTTCCATCCCGACGGGTGTGAAACTGTTCAACTGGCTGTTCACCATCTACCAGGGCCGTCTGCGTTTCACCAGCCAGGTGATGTGGACTCTGGGCTTCATGGTGACCTTCGCCATCGGCGGCATGACCGGTGTACTGCTGGCCATCCCGGGTGCTGACTTCGTGCTGCACAACAGCCTGTTCGTGATCGCGCACTTCCACAACGTGATCATCGGCGGTGCGGTATTCGGTTACATCGCTGGCTTCGCGTTCTACTTCCCGAAAGCGTTCGGCTTCAAGCTGCACGAAGGCTGGGGTAAAGCAGCGTTCTGGTTCTGGATCTCGGGCTTCTTCGTCGCGTTCATGCCGCTCTATGCACTGGGCTTCATGGGCATGACCCGTCGTCTGAACGCCACCACCAACCCTGAGTGGGTACCGTACCTGTACGTGGCCATGTTCGGTGCGGTGATGATCGCTGTCGGTATCGCCTGCCAGCTGATCCAGCTCTATGTGAGCGTGCGTGACCGCAACAAGCCAGAGAACGTTTGCGATCACGGTGACCCGTGGAATGCGCACACGCTGGAATGGTCGACCTCGTCGCCACCACCGTTCTACAACTTCGCTGTGCTGCCTAAGGCTGACTGCATCGACCCGTTCACTGAAGCCAAGGAAAACGGTACTGCGTACCAGCGTCCGGCCAAGTACGAGCCGATCCACATGCCGAACAACACCGCCACTGGCGTGGTGATGGGCGCACTGTTGACCGTCTTCGGTTTCGCGATGATCTGGCACATCTGGTGGTTGGCGATCGCCAGCCTGGTGGGCACCGTCGTTTACTTCGTGATTCACGCTGCACGTGACGACCAGGGCTATATGGTTCCGGTTGAAACGATCGAGCGTATCGAAGCCGAGCAGCACAAGCGTCTGGTCGCGGCAGGGAAAATCCCGGCCGGTGCCACCCGTGTTGAAACCTCGTTGGAACAGGCTTAAACCATGTCGAACTTAGTGACCAATGTTGGACACGCCCATGGTGACCATGGGCACGATGACCATCACCACGACTCGGGCGAGATGACCGTATACGGTTTCTGGCTCTACCTGATGACCGACTGCATTCTGTTTGCGTCGATCTTCGCGGTGTACGCAGTACTGGTAAACAACGTTGCCGGTGGCCCGTCGGGCCACGACATCTTCGAACTGCCTTACGTGCTGGGCGAAACCGCTCTGCTGTTGTTCAGTTCGATCACCTACGGCTTCGCCATGCTGGCGTTGTACAAAGGCAAGAAGCAGGCTGTCCTGGGCTGGTTGTTCATGACCTTCCTGCTCGGCGCGGGCTTCATCGCCATGGAGATCAACGAGTTCCACCTGCTGATCTCCGAGGGCTTCGGTCCTAGCCGTTCGGGCTTCCTGTCGGCGTTCTTCACCCTGGTCGGTACTCACGGTCTGCACGTTTCGGCCGGTCTGATCTGGATGGGCGTGATGATGTACCAGGTCAACAAGCACGGCCTGACGGCGACCAACAAGACCCGTCTGAGCTGCCTGAGCCTGTTCTGGCACTTCCTGGACGTGGTGTGGATCTGCGTATTCACCGTTGTTTACCTGATGGGGACTCTGTAATGGCTAATGCACACTCCCATGACAGCCATGATGCTGGCCACGGCAGCGTAAAGTCGTATGCCATCGGCTTCATCCTGTCGGTGATCCTGACCGTCATCCCGTTCGGCCTGGTGATGTACCCGAGCCTGCCGAAGGCGACGACGCTGGCAATCGTGCTGTTGTTCGCCGTGATCCAGGTGATCGTTCACCTGTATTACTTCCTGCACCTGGACCGTTCCATTGCTCAGCGCAACAACGTGATCGCCTTCGTCTTCACGGCGATCGTGATCGTGCTGCTGGTTGGCCTGTCGCTGTGGATCATGTTCAGCATCCACACGTACATGATGGCGAAGTGAGGTAGACCCGATGTCGCTCAAGCACTTTATCCAAATCACCAAACCGGGGATCATTTTCGGTAACGTGCTTTCTGTGGCAGGCGGGTTCTTCCTGGCCTCGAAAGGGCATGTCGATCTGGCGGTGTTTCTGGCCGCCATGATCGGTACTTCCCTGGTCGTGGCCTCCGGTTGCGTGTTCAACAACTGCATCGACCGCGACATCGACCTGAAGATGGAACGCACCAAGAACCGGGTGCTGGTCCAGGGCTTGATCTCCCTGAAACTGGCCCTGGTTTACGCGACCATTCTGGGTGTTCTCGGCGTTGCCTTGTTGTACAAGGTGGCCAACCCGTTGGCTGCCTTGTTCGCAGTAATCGGCTTCATCATCTACGTCGGCTTCTACAGCCTGTACCTCAAGCGCAAGTCGGTTCACGGCACGCTGGTGGGCAGTCTGTCGGGCGCCATGCCGCCAGTGATCGGTTACGTCGCCGTCACCAACAGCTTCGACATGGCCGCGCTGACCCTGCTGGTGATGTTCAGCCTGTGGCAGATGCCGCATTCCTACGCCATCGCGATTTTCCGCTTCAACGATTACCTGGCCGCCTCGATTCCGGTGCTGCCAGTGAAGCGCGGCATTCAAGTGGCGAAG
This sequence comes from Pseudomonas sp. Z003-0.4C(8344-21), assembly GCF_900104975.1. Taxonomy (NCBI): domain Bacteria; kingdom Pseudomonadati; phylum Pseudomonadota; class Gammaproteobacteria; order Pseudomonadales; family Pseudomonadaceae; genus Pseudomonas; species Pseudomonas sp. Z003-0.4C(8344-21). Next base: position 1,432,455 of record NZ_LT629756.1, read on the forward strand.
AAGCACATCCTGCTCTACATCCTGGCGTTCCTCGTAGCGACCTTGATGCTGACCTTCAGCGGCTACGCCGGCATGAGCTACCTCGCCGTCGCCGCGGCCATGGGCATGTACTGGCTGTACATGGCCTGGACCGGCTACAAGGCAGTGGATGACACGGTCTGGGCACGCAAGCTGTTCGTGTTCTCGATCTTCACCATTACCGCGCTGAGCGTCATGATGTCTCTGGACTTCAAGGTGCCGAGCGAGCTGCTGCTGACGTACGCGCCGTAAGGTTCAAAGGCTTCACGAAAAACCCCGCACATTGAGAGATGTGCGGGTTTTTTTGTGGCTGCATTATGCTGGTTCGAGGTGCCACCCTTCGCGAGCAGGCTCGCTCCCACAGCAGACAGGTGGGCGACGCAGAATAAATGTGGGAGCGAGCCTGCTCGCGAATAGCCCTGCCACTGAATTCCATCAGAGGTTTGCGGTTGCGGGCTCTCGGTAAAAGACCTAGATTCGGATCCAACCACGACAGTGATAGCCCCACCCGTTTTCCGGCGCCCAACTGTCTCAACCTGCACCGATCAAAAGGCTGGGCGCAATGACCGAACGGATGACCTGCGATGAGCGCTTTATCGCCCTGGCCGAAGAACTGAACTACGACATTTATGGCGAGAACACCGCCGGTGGCAATTACGCACCGCTGATTCGACATCACGATGAGCTGTACATCAGCGGGATGGTGCCGCGGGTCAATGGCAAGATTCTGTATCCGGGCCGTGTCGGGCTGGAGTTGACCCTCAAGGACGCGCAAGCCGCTGCGAGCATCAGCGCCATGCGTTGCCTGGCGCTGATCGTCGATGCGGTGGGGTCGCTGGACAAGATCCGCGCGCTGCTGCGGGTGACGGTGTATGTGAAGTCGACGGCTGATTTCGTCGACCTGAGTGAAGTGGCCAACGGCGCTTCGGATGTGTTCAGCCACGTGCTGGGCGATGCCGGGCGGCATACGCGCACCACCATTGGTGTGTATCAGTTGCCGAAGAATGCGGCGATTGAAGTGGACATGATTGCAGCGGTGCATGCTTCGGCTTGAGATCGGCGGCGCCTGTTTCCCTCACCCTAACCCTCCCGAAACGTCGGACCGCCCGGAGGGAGAGGGGACTGACCGAGTCGTTCTCTGAAACTACGGCGACCTGAATATTGAGTGAACCGCAATCTTGAAAACAGCCTAAATCGGCTCCCTCTCCCTCGGGAGAGGGCTGGGGTGAGGGGCGACGATCGATTCAACACCGCCAATCCCCAGCCGATAAAAAAGCCCCGCCTGATCACTCAGCACGGGGCTTCTTCACAAGCGCTCGGCAGCTTACTGCGCCGCGATGCTGTACCCGTCAAACGCCGTCTTCTGCTGCAGCGCAGTGATGATGTTCTTGCGGTTCACAGCCTGTTCCGTCCCGGCATTATCCAGGAAAGTTTCGCTTTCCAGCTCCGCCTCATCGCCTTCACCGACGAAGGTGAAACCAAGGAATTCCAGCGCTTCCCGATCCACGTTCAGACGCGAACGCGGCGTGCGCAGCGGCAGGGTCACGCTGGCGCCGTCCTTGCTGATGGTGAAGATTTCCACTTCTTTCTTCTTCGCAGCCTTGCCCTTGCCGCCGCTCGGATTGCTGATCGCCTGATGGGTCTGGTTCAGCACTTTCAGCGCCAGGCCATAGACGATTTCCTGAAACGCCGGGTCGTCCTTGAAGCTGGACAGAATGCGCCCGATCGAGAACTTGCTGCTCAGGTCTTCCAGGGCGGCGAGGTCCGCAGCCTCGGCGTCTTTCAGTGCTTTGAGTTCGCCCATCAGTTCGTAGGCCTTATCGTCATCGAAGCTGTCGTGAGCCTGACGAATCGCGGCGCGCAGTTCACGGATCTGGTCACTCTCGCGGGTCGACTGGAATGCGTCGAGGACCATCTCGCTGATGATTTTGGCTTGTGGCAGGTGTTGTGAAAGATTGATGGAGTTTTCGTATTCCGCTTTGGACGACTGGGTGACTACGGATTCAGCGGTGTTGAAATCGGACATTGAAATTTCACTACTTTTAACTTGAATGGAGACGAACAAGCCCAGGGCTTTTTCAGGCCGACTAATTTAGGGGAGCGGGGCGGCGTTGTCACGGAGCAACGGGCTGGTGGTCGGGTTTTTTCCCAGCCACTGCTATTTCTGGCGCGGACGCTCCATGGCAATCACGGAGATTTCGAAGCCAAGGCTGGTGAAAAAGGCTTCCGCGCCCTCGCGTCCCGCACGCAGTAACCAAGTGATGTCAGGGTTGTCGCCCATCACATGCTCAACCAGCGCACGGCCAATGCCCGTGCGTTGATGCTGAGCATCAACCACCACCATCGACAGGTAGCCATTGGAGATTTCGTCAGTGATGCCGCGGGCGAAGCCGACGATCTGATCGCCGAGCAGGGCGATGGCAGTGCGTTGCGAATTGCCGATCAAGCGAGCGAACGACTCGGCGTCGCCGGTGCGATGGCGCCAGCCATGCTCGCCAAGAAACAGCCGCGCCGACTCTGTCTCATCGGGACGCAAGTTGCGAACGTTGAGTGTGTTCTGCATGGATTGATGTCCTTTTCAGCTTTCGATTGTTGAGCGCCCGGCGTCAGGTTTCCCCCAGGTGCGCATCGCAAATTCGACGAACCTGCGCAGTTTCGGCAAACGATAACGATCCGGCGCGTACAGCAGATGCATCGGCCGACTCGGTGGCGGGTAATCGGCGACCACCTTGACCAGTCTGCCCTCGCGCAGGTCCTGTTCGACCAGTGCATCGGGCAGCATCATGATGCCCATGCCGTTACGCGCGGCCTGGTGCAAACCGGCGGAGCTGTTGATCAGCAGCGGGCCGCTCACGTCGACGAGGACTTCGCCCTCCGGGCCACTGAGGCGCCAGCGTTTTTCCACTGATTGCCAGTCATCCCCGGCAGGGTAGGCGAAGGACAGACAATCGTGTTGCTGCAAATCCTGCGGGGTGTGCGGCATGCCGCGTCTCGCGATGTAATCCGGCGAGGCGCAGACCGTCAGGGTGTAGTCGATCAAGGGGCGGGCGATCAGGTTGGAAGACTCATCGAAACTGCCCAGCCGGAACGCAACATCGAGGCCATTCTCCAGCAGGTCCGGGCGGCCGTTGGTCAATACCACGTCGAGTTTCACTTGCGGATACAGCAGGGCGTATTCGCTGAGCGCCGGGGTCAGGCGTTCGACGCCAAAGGTCAGCGGCGCGGCAATGCGCAGCAAGCCGCGTGGCTCGTCGAGGGCCTGTTCGGCAAGGCGCTCGGAGTCGGCGACCAGACCGAGCACGTCCAGGCAGCGCTGGTAATAAACGCTGCCGAATTCGGTGAGCCGCTGGCGGCGGGTGGTGCGCTGCAGCAATTGCACGCCGAGGCGTTGCTCCAGCGCACGCAGGTGATTGCCGACCATTGTCGTCGACATGTCGCACTGCAAAGCGGCTGCGGTCATGCTCCCGCCCTCGACGACTTTGACGTACACGCTCATTGACTGGAATAAATCCATTATCAAGCCCGGCTTTCAAATGATTGAAGTTTTGCCGAGTTTATCCAGTTTCGCTGGCTAACCATACTGCCAGCACACCGACCCGAACTGGAGTTTCACGTCATGACCGCCGCGCTGATGAACACCTACCAACCACTGGCCCTCAGCTTCACCAAAGGCCTGGGCACTCGCCTGTGGGATCAGGCCGGTCGTGAATATCTGGACGCCGTGGCCGGTGTGGCAGTGACCAACGTCGGCCACTCGCATCCGCGCATTGTTGCGGCGATCAGCGAGCAGGCGGGACTGCTGCTGCACACTTCCAACCTGTACAGCATCGACTGGCAGCAACAGCTGGCCAGACGGCTGACCCGGTTGGCGAGCATGGAGCGCGCGTTCTTCAACAACTCCGGTGCCGAAGCCAATGAAACCGCGCTGAAACTCGCGCGTTTGTATGGCTGGCGCAAGGGTGTCGAACAGCCGCTGGTGGTGGTCATGGCCAACGCGTTTCATGGCCGCACGCTCGGCACTTTGTCGGCCAGCGATGGCCCGGCGGTGCGCCTGGGCTTCAACGAATTGCCGGGGGATTTCGTCAAAGTGCCGTTCGGCGATCTCGCCGCGCTGGAGCAGGTGCAGCGTAAACACGGCGAGCGCATCGTGGCGATTCTGGTCGAGCCGATTCAGGGCGAAAGCGGCGTGCAGGTCGCGCCGCCCGGTTACCTCAAAGCCCTGCGCGATCAGTGCAATCGCCACGCGTGGCTGCTGATGCTCGATGAAATCCAGACCGGCATGGGCCGCACCGGGCAGTGGTTCGCCTTTCAACACGAAGGCATCGTTCCCGACGTCATGACCCTGGCCAAAGGCCTCGGCAATGGCGTGCCGATCGGCGCATGCCTGGCGCGCGGCCGCGCGGCCGACCTGTTCACCCCCGGCAGCCACGGCAGCACCTTCGGCGGCAACCCACTGGCCTGCCGGGTCGCCTGCACCGTGCTGGATATCATCGAAGAACAAGGTCTGCTGGAAAATGCGCGGGTACAAGGCGAGCGCCTGTTGGCCCGGTTACGCGCAGAGCTGGCCGACAACCCCAATGTGCTGGCGATTCGCGGACAGGGACTGATGATCGGCATCGAGCTGAAACAACCGGTGCGCGACCTGACCATGATTGCCGCACGGGACCATGGCTTGTTGATCAACGTCACCCGCGGCAAGACCATACGGCTGCTGCCACCGTTGACGATTGATGAGCGGGAGGTGGGGATGATTGTCAGAGGGGTTGGGCGAGCACTGGCCTCCATCCAATCTTCGTAATCACGGCATCGCAACAGCTGGAGCACTTACTGCTTCGGCTGTTTTCATCATTGCGCAGTAATCTGCCAAGGAAATCATTACCACAGGATCGGCACTTCGCCTGATAACGAGCAGGGGAGTGCGGTCGTTGATGACCTGATCCATGGATTTTGCAAGGCACGCTCGGACTTTGCTGTAGGGGATGGTTTGCATGAGACAGACCTTTGGTGGGTAGAGCACAATTCGGCAGGATTCAATTGTGCCCAGTATCACCCAGGTATTCTGGAGACGTTTCCGAGAGATTTGTAATCCTGATCGCCAGTACTTGTCAGCAACTGAGCTGCTGTCAAATGGAACCTCACCGGTCATCCCTTAATCCGGCTCATCCCCCAACTCTGGCGCCAACATCCGCGTCTTCACCGCCCCATTCGAATTGTGCTGAACAATCTCGCTCGGCTGCCCCTGTTCATTGAAAAACACCTGTCCAATCCCCGCCGAATTCCACAACCGTTCCCCGGCCTCGGCATGTTCGGGCGTATACGGCACGATGCGCATCTGCCGGCGTTTGGTAAACCAGTTCAACGGTGAGCGTGGCGAGTAGAGCCAGCGGTTGAGGCGGTCGAACCATTCCAGCAGGGCCGGTGGGAATTCGTTTTTGATGCCGCTGCTGGTGATCTGCCAGATACGCGGGCCGGCCTTGCGATGGCGGATCAGCACTTCGTAGACGAACGAATAATGCACGTCACCCGACAGCACCACGTAGTTACCCGGTGTGCGCGAGTGGCGGAAAATATTCAGGATCACTTGCGCGGCGCCGCGATGGGCCATCCAGTTTTCCGCATCGACCAGCAGTGGATAACCGCACCAGCTGAAGACCTTTTGCACGGTCTCGATCAACTTCACACCAAAGATCGGTGCCGGGGAAACGATGATCGCCGACGGGTGATCGAGCAGTTCCTGCTGCAGTTCGCTGAGCGCTTCCCAATCGAGCAAACCCGAAGGTTGCTTGAGCGCCATTTCACTGCGCCAGCGCCGCGTGCGCGTGTCGATCACCACCAGCGCCGGACTGCTTGGCAGAACGAAGTGCCACTGCTGAAAACGCAGCAACTGATCGATCAAATCATCCTGCACTGGTTGGTCCAGATAACCGTCATCGCCGCTGGCGCTCAGCTGTCGGGTCTTGGTCAATACTTCCTTGAACGCATCGGGATTGTTGCCCCAGCCTTGGCACAACAGATAAGCGATCAGCGCATTGCCGATGATGCGCTTGGAAAACGGATGGCCGTAGGCGGTTTCTTCCCACTGCGCGGACAGGTTCCAGTCATCGGTGATGTCGTGATCGTCGAAAATCATCAGGCTCGGCAGATGCGCCAGTGCCCGGGCGACGTTGCCGAGGCCAGCCTTGAAGGCATCGATGCGCGTCTGTTCGAGGCGGTATCGCTTCAGCCGCGGCGGCGTCAGCGTCGGTGCCTGCGGGTTGATCAACGCCCACGGCGTCGGCGACCACACCAGCAGATACATCGCCATGACTTCGGCGAAGGTCACCAGATGATTGTCGGCGCTGCTGCTGGTGAAAATCGGCTTACGCGCACCGCCGAAAAATCGCTCGCGCAACGTCTCGTTGCTTTCCAGCGCCGGTAACAAATCCGCGCGGTGATAGTAGCTGGCCGGGTGTTCATAGAGCTTGGCACTGTCGCTGACCACCGCGCCTTCGAGGTGTTCGTCGAACAGGCCGAGCCGTTCGATCAACGCATGAATCGCCCGCAGCATCGGCCCGGCGACGTCGTCGGCGTAGACCTGATCGCCGCTCATCATTAGCAGCGCCGGGCGTTGTTGCGGATCGGCTTCCTCAGCCAGCAGCTGATCAACGCAAAGCAGACCATCGGTTGCCGGGTGATGCGGCTTGCGGCAGGAACCATGCAGCAACTGATCGATCCGCGCGCGCAGGACGAAGTTCGGACTCGTCGCCTCGCCATACAGCAGATGCGGCGCCCAGTCGGCAACACCCGCGGCGTTATCAATCAGCAGGTCATAGTCGATACGCGTATCGCAGGGCAGGGCGCTGTCGAGCGCAACATCAATGAGGTGAACAAACGCATGACGGCCTACGGAAATGACCGTGCATTTCCCGGCATCGAGGGGAATCTCTCCTACACCTTGCAGGCGCAAGGTCAGCGCCAGTTCGCGGCTACCAACCAGCCACATGACCAGCCGCGTTGGCTGCAGACGGCGCAACAGCGGGCCGGCCAGAACCGGCGGCAGCAAAGAGGGATCGGTCAGGTGTTCAGACATCGAAGGGCAAAGCTCAAGGCGTACAGGCTGGCGATGATAACGCAGCCGGCGCCTTGAGCGCTTAAGCGAGGCTTAAGAGTCGGCCTTCTTCAATTTCAGGTCGAGCAATTGCCAGTCGGAGTAACCTGCAGCGTCGGCCGGCAACTGTTTGATCGAGCAATCGAATTGGTAGAGAACGTCGTCGCCAAGCATATTGCGGGCGGTGACGGTATTGGTGATGGTGTAGGTCTGATCCTTGAACAATCGGCTATCGGTTTTGGCTCGTGGAGTGATCATCGCCGCTGCCGGAAAACGCATGGCTCTTTGTACGAACGGAACGCACATGACCGCTGCCAGTACTGACTTGTCAGCGTCAGGCTGCGTTCCCATCATTCGGCGCAGGGTGACAACGTTCGCGCCCACAACGTCTTCAAGTTTCTTCTCCGATATCGTCGTCGTTGCCATGCGCTGGCTATAAAACGGCATGAGCGGAGACTCCGGCGGCGAAGGCTCATTTTGCGGTGTGCTGGCAACGTAGGTTGGGAGGTTGCTGGTGACCGGGGTGGATGCAGGCGTGGGTACAGGTGCTGGCGCAGGTGCCGGCGCAGGCTCCTTTACCGTAACGCTCGCAGGCTCGGCTTCAGGCATTACCGCAGCGGGGTCGACTGTCTGGGCAGCGGTTTCTTCGACGGCCTGCGTTTTCGGCTCGTGTGCCATCGGGAACAGCGAAAGGCTGATGGACAACACCACCAGGCCGACGATCAAACCGCCTGCCAAACCGACCATATTGCCGAAAAACAGATTCCAGCTGCCGCGGTTCTTCACCACCCAGCGCCACATGAAACCCCACACCGCAACAAATGCCAGCAAGCGCAAAAAATCCATTCGATCCTTTCCTTAACCCTTCAAAAAGCCAAGATCAATGCACTCCCGTGGTGAGCGCTGACGATGGGCGGCACGATAGCAAAACCCACGCGTAACGCCAGCGGTGAGTGCGCTGCTCAGCGAAAGTTGACTGCAATAATCGTTAATGTCGTCACGCCAGCGGCCAATGCACAGAGGCCAGCCACTATGTGGCGTACTAGCGGATGCGCTGGCCGTGGTCGACTGGCCAGCCACATCCAGACACCCGCCAGCGCGCCTGCCGTGGTGGTCACAGCCATTACGCTTCCTTTGAAGTGCGTCGACGAAGCTGCATCTGACGGGAAGAGGCTTGAGACGATGACCGAAACGGTCATCGCGACCATGAAGCCACCGGCAGCGCCCGCCAGGTTGGCCTGAATCAGATTCCAGTTTCCGCGCTCGGTCGCGATCCAGACCCACACCACAGTCCAAATGGACAGGTAAAGAAAAGCCAGCATGCTGCGTGTCCTTAGAAAATCGATACCGTCGAGGCGCTCGAAACCTCGCCGTCGGCAGTGGACGGCAAGATAGCAAAATAGTAGCTTCGCGCCACTTTCTTCGTCTGCGTAACGGCGGGGCGAGCGACATTCGAGTCGTCAGAGTGCGTAAGTAAAGTGCAGGATTTTTTCTTCAACCAGAGGATGGACAGATGATCGACTTCAACAACAAAGGCTTCTTCAAACTCAAACAGAACGACGAGTACGCCGAGCGCGTCAGCGCACTGTTGCTGGAAGGCGAACAAGTCATCGACGCTTACAAAGCCATGCGCGACGGCGTGGTCTTCACCAACAAGCGCATCATCGCCGTCAACGTCCAGGGCATCACCGGCAGCAAAAAGGATTTCACCTCGCTGCCCTACAAGAACATCGTCGCCTACTCCGTGGAAACATCGGGCACGTTCGATCTGGATTCGGAACTGGAGATCTACTTTTCGTCACTAGGCAAAGTGAAATTCGAATTCACCGGCAAGACGTCGATGGTGGAAATTTCAAAGTACATCTCCAGCTATCTGCTCTAAGCATTGCCCGCGCGGCATTCAAAGAATGTCGCGCAAATACCCCTTGATCGCGAGCAGCGGCTGATGCAACTGCTCCAGCGACTGCGCCCGACTCAACTGCGCCGACAACTTGCTCAACTCCCGCCCCAACGGCTTCTCGACACCGCCTAACGCATCCATCGCCAGGCTCAGGCATTCGTTCATCTTGAACTGAATCGCCTGCACATCGCCGCGCTTGACCAACAGCTCGAAAATGTCTTTCTGGTAATCGCCCATGACCATGTCGTCACGCAAAATCGGGCTCAGGCCTTCCTCCTCGTAGGCGAGTTTGAGGGAGAAGAGGGCGATGGTTTCCAGTGAGGTTTCCATGGGGTGTCTTGTCAGTTGAAGGGGAGGACTTGGAACCGATGCGCACACGAAGATGCAGCCGGTAGGCCTGTAGCGCGGGCGTGATTATACGAGCCGCTGGCGCAGCGTTGACATTCATTTTGATGTGGCGGTTTGATTAGAGCGGTCTGAACATCAGTGGAGTAACTACCATGGAATACGACGAAAAATTGATCGACGACGCCGTCCTTGCCCTCTTGGCGGCTTACGCCTCCGATCACGGCCATACCTGGAAAGGGTATGACTTCGAGATCATGAATCGATTGCATGAACAGGGTTTGATCAGTGACCCGGTTAACAGGAATAAATCGGTTTGGCTGACGGAGGAGGGGTTGGAGCGGGGGCGGGCGATGGCGGTGCGGTTGTTTGGGGTAAGTGCTCAGGCTGAGCCTGCAAACGACTCCGACACCTGAGTCCGTGCTATGTCACGTGCGACCCGCACGGTGGTGAGCCTTCAGCGTTGCGCGTCCACTTCAATGCAGACGAAAAAAAGGCCTTGCTAAGCAAGACCTTTCTTAACTTTGGTGCCCGAGGGAGACTGGAGTCTTCCGTATAATGGCCTACAGCCGGATTATGTAGTTAGGGATACACACAGGGATACAGCTTGCTTGGCCCTATGATCACACAATCCTAGATCTGGACATAAACGACCCGCAATCCCCGCACTGCTTTGCCAAGAACCTAGCTGGTGTGGCAAGGGTTGCAGCAATGGTAGCAACCATTAATTCTTAGTGTAGGGTTTGCCCCACGAGCGGCGCTAACAGCGCCGGTGCAGTTTAAGTGATTTCCGAGTGATACCTGATTCTCCAAGAGCGGCATGTACCTGCAGCCAGTCGTCGTGTTGTGCACTTCGTGATCGCCGTTCGCTTGAACGTTCTTATTTACGATAAATGATTGCATTCGCTAGTCCTCGCTTCCGTGTGTCGGATCGTTAATGACTCAACATTTTTAATCATGTCTGCTGGCTGGCCGAGGTTCGTGATGACCAGCAGGAATGGAGGTTAGCCGGAGGATGGCAGAAAGCAATCAACTGCCCAAAAGTCGCCGGGCCCCTGGGACTATTTAAAGGATACGGGGCCGGAAACCCGCGGGACCGTGTTAGTGGAAGGTTTTCAAGTTACTGAAATTTCAGTCATTGAAATTGAAAGAAATTCGGTCGAAAAGGGCCATCATTACCGCATCGGTAACGATGGCCTTTCGTGTTGATGATTATGGACACCGTCAGCTGTCAACCGAGTCAACCTGTCAACCATCCTGAAAAAATCAGCCTAACAAGATCCCGCGGGTTTTATGCCCAGTTTCATTCAGATACGCTCAGGGTCCCCGGCGTCCTCCCATCATTTGTGCAACTGCACTGGTGAACTGTGCGTTCACCCGGTTCGCCTCTTCACTAAGCTGGGCACTTGTCCGCTAACAAAGTCCCGCGGGTTTCCGACCCCGTGTCTCAAAGAGAACCTCAGGGGCCCCAAGCATACAGCGGGAGAAACACCTGACGTTCGCTGGTGGGATTGATGCTTACGGGGCGCGGGGGAATTATATCCCTCCGAAATGGTGTAACTCGTGTAACTCGTGTAACTGGTGTAACTGGTGTAACGATCATTCGTAAGTGACTGTACTTATTGGATATTCTTAACGTTACACCGACTTCAAACGCCAATCTTGAGGGGTGTAACGCGGCCATTTGGTGTAACGCTTCTGATGCGACTATTGCTGAAACTCGGTCTTAGCGGACCGGGCCTATTGATTTCTGATAAGGTCGGGTTCATAGACGATAATGACAAGGAGTCAATTGTGGCAAAGCCCGCAGCACGTTTAACCGATCCGACCAGTTGCCCAATGCCAGGGCATGGCGCCAAAGCCATCGCTTCAGGCTCTGCTGACGTTTTCTTCGATGGACTTGCTGCCGCTCGGAAGGGGGATACCTGCACATGCGGCAGCGCATTGGTTTCAGGTGTATCAGCGACCGTTTTTATCAATGGTAAAAACGCAGCAACGGTTGATTCCGTTGGTACGCACGGTGACGTCGTAGTCGGCGGCTCCGGCACCGTAATTATCGGGGATTCGCATACGCCTGCTCCGTTCGTACCTCCACTTCCTCTTGCGATCCAAAAGACTTACGGCCAGGCCTTCAGCATCACCGACAGCGAAACGGGCACTCCGTTGGCTTTCCGTGACTTTGTGGCGACAGTCAACGGAGTAGAAACCACGGGCGTAACCGATGCCAATGGAATTGCTCACGTAAAGACACCGACTCCCGATGCGAAGATTTCACTGCACGTCATGTTCAGCGCTCCGGCTCGAACGCTCCATGAGCTGGCGGAGGGGGCCTGATGACCAATCTATTCGCAACTCAAGCGACCGCCCAAGAAATCAAGCCCGGCGAGTTCATGTGTCCGATACCGATTACCGTCAATGATCGAGCGGCAACGCGTGAAGCGATCATCAAGAAGGTCCGTTCACTAAACACCACGTTCGTAGAGCGATCCTCGTGGGGAGCGGTGAAAGGCAAGCCGGATATGGTGATGGATTGGGATTACACCATGATCGCCCTGCATCACGCCGGTCGAAGCCACAGCTGTACACCCGGTGCAGAGCAGATGCAGGAAATCCAGAAGGGGCACCTAAGCCAGAAATACGACGATATCGGCTACCACTTCGGTATTGATTGCACCGGGCAAGTTTATGAGGGGCGCGATATACGCCTTCAAGGTTCGAGTGTCCTGAAATTCAATACAGGCCTGATTGGCATTGTTTTACTGGAAAACCTGACGACACCGAAGGAGGGCGGAGATTGGGTCGCGAAGGGCCGTGTTGCGCTTGATAGCCTCGGATACAGCACAACAAACGTAATACCTGCTGCCCAGATCACTGCGCTGATACATCTGATCGATGCGCTGAAGAGTGTGTTTGTAATCAAGCATTTTGGCGGACATCGGGAATACCCAGGTCAAGCATCTGAAGGCAAGATCTGTCCCGGAAATATTGGCATGGAGTTGGTCAGGAATCTCAGAGCAAAAACTCAACTACTCCCACCTCCGGCGCCGCAAGAATGAAGAAACTGATTGCGCTGATGGTTTTGGTTCTGGTGACCGTGCTCTACGTTGGGTATTACGAAGCGCTGGAGGATGGAGACATTGAAACCATCCTGTTCATCAAGAAGCATCCGACGTTTCAGATGAAGTTTTACAACATCCACGCGAATGACGGAGAAATTCGTAAGGTCGAACGGCTCACGGAGGAGGAGCGTATCTGGATCGTTGATTACTGCAGATACCGGCTGGGCATCGATACCGATCTGAAAACACAAAACGACGTTGAAGTTTGCAGAAAAAAATAGATGGCTGGGATTCAAAAAAGGCTTCTTCGGAGGCCTTTTTTAATCGGCGGCAATTTGCTCAGCCAGCTCTCTGTCTCGTCAGTGCTTTGCTTGGTTTTCCAATCTTCCGGCGCCTGACCATCGGCGCGGTTGTTGAAGGCAAACTTCGCATCCCCGGCATACGAAAACCAACAGCCCACTTTTCCATAGACGAAAAAAAAGGTCTTGCAAAGCAAGACCTTTCTTAATTTTGGTGCCCCGAGGGAGACTCGAACTCCCACTCCTTTCGAAAACGGATTTTGAATCCGCCGCGTCTACCAATTCCGCCATCAGGGCTCAATGGCGGCGAAGTATAGAGAGGTCATTACCGTTGGTCAATCACGTTTCATGGTCAATTTTTGATATTTCCGCTAGACTTTCCGGCCCTGCTAGACGAACCCCATCATGCGCGTTGCTGACTTTACTTTCGAGCTTCCTGATTCGCTGATCGCCCGCCATCCGTTGGCCGAGCGTCGCGGTAGTCGCCTGCTGACCCTCGATGGGCCGAGCGGCGCCCTGGCACACCGTCAATTCACTGATTTGCTTGAGCATTTGCGCCCGGGCGATTTGATGGTGTTCAACAATACCCGGGTGATTCCGGCGCGGCTGTTCGGGCAGAAAGCGTCCGGCGGCAAGCTGGAAATTCTTGTCGAGCGCGTGCTCGATAGTCACCGCGTGCTGGCGCATGTGCGCTCGAGCAAGTCGCCGAAGCCGGGGTCGAAGATCCTTATCGACGGCGGTGGCGAAGCCGAGATGCTGGCGCGTCACGATGCGTTGTTCGAGCTGGGCTTCGCTGAAGAAGTGCTGCCGCTGCTCGATCGTGTCGGGCACATGCCGTTGCCTCCTTATATAGACCGCCCGGATGAGGGCTCGGATCGCGAGCGTTATCAGACCGTGTACGCCGAGCGTCTGGGCGCGGTGGCGGCGCCGACGGCGGGGCTGCATTTCGATCAGCCGTTGCTGGAGGCGATTGCGGCCAAGGGCGTCGAGACCGCGTTCGTCACGCTGCACGTCGGTGCGGGGACGTTCCAGCCGGTGCGCGTCGACAAGATCGAAGATCACCACATGCACACTGAATGGCTGGAAGTCGGCCAGGATGTGGTCGATGCCGTGGCGGCGTGCCGTGCGCGCGGCGGTCGAGTAATCGCGGTCGGCACGACCAGTGTGCGTTCGCTGGAGAGTGCGGCGCGCGATGGTGTGCTCAAGCCGTTCAGTGGCGACACCGACATCTTTATCTACCCGGGCCGGCCGTTTCATGTGGTCGATGCCCTGGTGACCAATTTCCATTTGCCGGAATCAACGCTGTTGATGCTGGTTTCGGCATTTGCCGGTTACCCGGAAACCATGGCTGCCTACAAAGCCGCGGTCGACAACGGTTACCGCTTTTTCAGCTACGGTGATGCGATGTTCATCACCCGCAATCCCGCTCCAACTGCCCCTGAACAATCAGGCCCAGAGGAAACAGAATGAGTCGCGAATGTCGAATGTCCTTTGAGCTGCTGGCCACCGATGGCAAGGCTCGCCGTGGTCGCCTGACCTTCCCCCGTGGCACCGTCGAGACGCCAGCATTCATGCCGGTCGGCACCTACGGCACGGTCAAGGGCATGTTACCGCGTGACATCGTCGCCACGGGCGCGGAGATCATTCTTGGCAACACTTTCCACCTGTGGCTGCGTCCCGGCACGCAGGTGATCAAGGAGCACGGCGACCTGCATGATTTCATGCAGTGGAAAGGCCCGATCCTGACCGATTCCGGCGGCTTCCAGGTGTTCAGCCTCGGTGCGATGCGCAAGATCAAGGAGGAGGGCGTTACCTTCGCCTCGCCGGTCGATGGCGCGAAAGTGTTCATGGGCCCGGAAGAATCGATGCAGGTGCAACGCGATCTCGGCTCCGACATCGTGATGATCTTCGACGAATGCACGCCGTACCCGGCCGATGAAGATGTCGCCCGCGTATCGATGGAGCTGTCGTTGCGCTGGGCCCAGCGGTCGAAGAACGCCCATGGCGACAACACCGCGGCGCTGTTCGGCATCGTCCAGGGCGGCATGTATGAAAACCTGCGCATGCGCTCGCTCGAAGGCCTCGACAAGATCGGCTTCGACGGCCTCGCCATCGGCGGCCTGTCGGTGGGCGAGCCGAAGCACGAAATGATCAAAGTGCTCGACTACCTGCCGGGCCAGATGCCCGCTGACAAACCTCGTTACCTTATGGGCGTTGGCAAACCGGAAGATCTGGTTGAGGGTGTGCGCCGCGGTGTGGACATGTTCGATTGCGTGATGCCAACCCGTAATGCCCGCAATGGGCATCTGTTCATTGATACTGGCGTGCTGAAGATCCGTAACGCGTTTCATCGCCATGATGAATCGCCGCTGGATCCGACCTGCGATTGCTATACCTGCCAGAACTTCTCGCGCGCTTATCTGCATCACCTGGACAAGTGCGGCGAAATGCTCGGCAGCATGCTCAATACCATCCATAACTTGCGCCATTATCAGGTGCTGATGGCTGGTTTGCGCGAGGCTATTCAACAGGGTACATTGGCCGCCTTTGTCGATGCCTTCTACGCCAAACGCGGACTTCCCGTTCCGCCTTTGGACTGAGTTTTCTGACCCCAAGATTCAACATTTGCAACTGGAGTGCTAAATGAGCTTTTTTATCTCTAACGCCATGGCTGACGCAGCTGCACCGGCTGCTGCAAGCCCAATGGGCGGCGGCTTCGAGTGGATTTTCCTGGTCGGCTTCCTGGTCATCTTCTACCTGATGATCTGGCGTCCACAGGCCAAGCGCGCCAAAGAGCAGAAGAACCTGCTGAGCAGCCTGCAGAAAGGCGACGAAGTCGTGACCACTGGCGGCATCGCCGGCAAGATCACCAAGGTTGCCGATGACTTCGTGGTTCTGGAAGTCTCCGACACCGTTGAAATGAAGTTCCAGAAAGGCGCCATCGCCGCCACGCTGCCAAAAGGCACGCTGAAAGCGATCTAAAAGCAACAACTTCTACTCAATCGACGGGGCGCGCAAGGCGCCCCGCGTTCATAACGGGCGGCGTGATGCTGAACAAATACCCTCTGTGGAAATACATTCTGATCCTGGCGGTGCTGGCGATCGGTCTGATTTATTCCGCTCCCAATCTTTACCCCGATGACCCGGCCATTCAGATCAGCGGCGCCAGCACGGCCCTGCAGGTCAATCAGGCCGATCTGGATCGCGTCAGCACGGCGCTGAAAGAATCCGGCATCAACGTCAAGGCAGCCACGCTGACCTCGGGCGGCAAGGGTGGTCTGATCCGTCTGGGCAAGGCTGAAGATCAGCTGCCGGCCAAGGACGTTGTGCGCAAGGCATTGGGTGATGACTACGTCGTTGCGCTGAACCTGGCACAGACCACTCCGCAATGGCTGCGCAATCTGGGCGCGCACCCGATGAAGCTGGGTCTGGACTTGTCCGGTGGTGTGCACTTCCTGCTTGAAGTGGACATGGACAAAGCCCTCGATGCACGCCTGAAAGTCTACGAAGGCGACGTCAAGAGCCTGCTGCGCAAAGAAAAGCTGCGTTATCGCAGCCTGCCGCAACTGGGCGGTGCCATTCAGCTGGGCTTCGCTGACGAAGACAGCCGCGAACAGGCTCGCAGCCTGATCCGCAAGAACTTCAACGATTTCGACATTGTTCCGGCCGACCTCAACGGTCAACCGGTGCTGCGTCTGGCGATGACCCCGGCCAAGCTGGCGGAAATCCGTGAATACTCCATCAAGCAGAACCTGACCACGGTACGTAACCGCGTCAACGAGCTGGGTGTTGCCGAACCGATCGTTCAGCGTCAGGGTGCCAACCGCATCGTGGTTGAACTGCCGGGCGTGCAGGACACTGCCGAAGCCAAGCGTATTCTCGGCAAGACGGCCAACCTTGAGTTCCGTCTGGCCGCTGAGCCGGGCGCTTCGAAAGCCACTTCCGAGTCGTTCGAATTCCGCGAAGGCAATCGTCCGCCAGCGCAGATCGAGCGTGGTCTGATCATCACTGGTGACCAGGTCACCGACGCCAAGGCCGGTTTCGGCGAGCACGGCACGCCGGAAGTGAACATCCGTCTGGATGGCCACGGTGGCGAGCTGATGAGCCGCGCGACCCGTTCCAACGTGGGTCGCAGCATGGCGGTGATCTTCATCGAGCAGCGCCCGGTGACGACTTACACCAAGCAGGTCGTCAACGGCGTCGAGAAAGACGTGCCGGTGCAGACCTTCAAGGAAGAGAAGAAGATCATCAGCCTGGCGACCATTCAGTCGCCGCTGGGTGCGCAGTTCCGTATCACCGGCCTGAACGGCCAGGGCGAATCGTCCGAACTGGCCCTGCTGCTGCGTGCCGGTGGTCTGGCGGCGCCGATGTACTTCGCTGAAGAGCGCACAATCGGTCCGAGCCTGGGTGCTGACAACATCACCAAAGGTATCGACGCGTCGCTGTGGGGCATGCTGTTCGTGTCGCTGTTCATCATCGCCATCTACCGCTTCTTCGGCGTTATCGCCACCGTCGCGCTGGCGGTGAACATGGTGTTGTTGCTGGCGCTGATGTCGCTGCTGGGTGCCACGCTGACCCTGCCGGGCATCGCCGGTATCGTGTTGACCATGGGTATGGCGGTCGACGCCAACGTGCTGATCTTCTCGCGGATCCGTGAAGAGATCGCCGCCGGCATGACCGTGCAGCGTGCAATCAACGAAGGCTTCGGCCGGGCATTCACCGCGATTCTCGACGCCAACCTGACCACCTTGCTGGTCGGCGGCATTCTCTTCGCCATGGGCACCGGCCCGGTGAAGGGCTTCGCAGTGACCATGTCCCTCGGGATCTTTACCTCGATGTTCACGGCCATCATGGTGACCCGCGCAATGGTCAACCTGATCTTTGGCGGACGTGACTTCAAGAAGTTGTGGATTTAAGGGGCTGCCATGTTACGTACAATCAACTTCATGGGCGTTCGCAACTTCGCGTTCGGCGTCACGGTTTTTCTGACCCTGCTGGCGGTATTCAGCGTTGTCACCAAAGGCATGAACTGGGGCCTGGACTTCACCGGCGGTACGCTCATCGAGCTGACCTACGAGCGTCCGGCCGATGTCACCAAGGTCCGCGAGCAGTTGGCGACCTCGGGTTACCACGAAGCCATCGTGCAGAACTTCGGTGCCACCACTGACCTGCTGGTGCGCATGCCGGGTGAAGACCCGCAGCTCGGCCATCAGGTCGCCGAAGCGCTGCAGAAAGTCGGCGGCGACAACCCGGCGACGGTCAAGCGTGTCGAGTTCGTCGGTCCGCAGGTCGGTGAAGAGTTGCGCGACCAGGGCGGCCTCGGCATGCTCCTGGCGCTCGGTGGCATCCTGATCTACCTGGCTTTCCGCTTTCAGTGGAAATTCGCGGTCGGCGCCATCGTGTCGCTGATCCACGACGTGATCGTGACTATCGGTATCCTGTCGTTCTTCCAGATCACCTTCGACCTGACGGTGCTGGCGGCGGTACTGGCGATCATCGGTTACTCGCTGAACGACACCATCGTCGTGTTCGACCGGGTGCGCGAGAACTTCCGTGTCCTGCGCAAGGCGTCGCTGATCGAGAACATCAACATCTCGACCACCCAGACCCTGCTGCGCACCATGGCGACGTCGATCTCGACCTTGCTGGCGATCGCGGCGCTGCTGTTCTTTGGCGGCGACAACCTGTTCGGCTTCTCCATCGCGCTGTTCATCGGCGTGCTGGCAGGTACGTACTCGTCGATCTACATCGCCAACGTCGTGCTGATCTGGCTGAACCTGACTACAGAGGATCTGATTCCTCCGGCCAACACCGAGCAGGAAGTCGACGACCGTCCATAACGGCCCTCGAAACTCCGGCTGTCAGGCCACGAAAGGCGCGAGTTGAACTCGCGCCTTTTTTTGTGCTCCAAGGCTGGGAGAAGCGCGGGCGCGTCCCGCATGTGATGGTCAGGAGGTTCATGTGAACAAGTCGTTGCTGGTTGGTGCGGTATTGGGTGCTGTCGGTGTTACAGCCGGGGGTGCTGTTGCCACCTACAGCCTGGTTAAAAGCGGCCCTGAGTATGCGCAAGTGCTAGCCGTTGAGCCGGTCAAGACACAGATCAAGACTCCACGTGAAGTTTGCAAGGATGTAACGGTGACCCGTCAGGCACCGGTGAAAGATCAACACCAGATCGCCGGGACCGTGGTTGGCGCGCTGGCCGGTGGTTTGCTGGGTAACCAGATTGGCGGCGGCACCGGCAAGAAGATTGCCACGGTGGCCGGTGCGGTCGGTGGTGGTTATGCGGGCAACAAGGTGCAGGAGGGCATGCAGGAGCGTGACACCTACACCACCACGCAAACCCGCTGCAACACGGTCAATGACATCAGCGACAAGGTCGTCGGTTACGACGTGCGTTACTCGCTCGATGGCAAGGAAGGCAAAGTGCGGATGGACCGCGATCCGGGCAACCAGATTCCGGTCGACAAGGAAGGCAAGCTGATCCTGTCGCAGAACGAGCCGGGTCAGTAAGGTTTCACTGGTTTGAAAAGAAGCACCCTCCGGGGTGCTTTTTTTGTGCCTGCAATTCCACCGGCACAACAATCCCTTGTAGGAGTGAGCCTGCTCGCGATAGCTATTTATCATTCAAAACAGGTGGTGGCTGAAACACCGCTATCGCGAGCAGGCTCACTCCTGCATTGGATTTGTGGGGTGTCAGGACGCAAATTGCGGGCATAAAAAAAGCACCCCGAAGGGTGCTTTTCTGATTCGTCCGAAGCTTAGCGCTTCAGCGAGGCCGGCAGGTGCGGCTGGATCGCCGTCAGCACTGCCTTGAAACATTTGGTGTTGCCGGCAACGATGTGGCCTTTTTCAAGGAAGTCGTGACCGCCGGTGAAATCGCTCACCAGGCCGCCGGCTTCTTGAATCAGCAGGGCGCCTGCCGCCATGTCCCACTCGGACAGACCCGACTCCCAGAATGCATCGAAACGACCGGCAGCGACGTAAGCCAGGTCCAGGCTCGCTGCGCCAGCGCGGCGGATGCCGGCGGTCTGGCCGACCAGGGAGCGGAACATGCCCAGGTAGTTGTCGAGGTTGTCCATCTGGTCGTTACGGAACGGGAAGCCGGTACCCAGCAGGGCGCCGTCAAGGCTGGTGCGGCCGCTGACGCGCAGGCGACGACCGTTCAGTTGTGCGCCGCGACCACGGCTGGCGGTGAATTCTTCCTGGCGCACCGGGTCCAGAACCACAGCGTGTTCCAGGCGACCACGGTATTTGCAGGCGATGCTGACCGCGAAGTGCGGAATGCCACGCAGGAAGTTGGTGGTGCCGTCCAGCGGATCGATGATCCACAGGTACTCTTCGCCTTCGATGCCGGTGCCGGCGTGCAGGCCGGTCTCTTCACCCCGGATCGAGTGATTCGGGTAAGCCTTGCGCAGGGCATCGATGATTTTCTGTTCGGCGGCGCGATCGACCTCGGATACGTAATCCTTGGCGTCTTTTTCGTCGACCTTGATGGTATCCAGGCGCTCGATGGAGCGGAAGATCAGTTCACTGGCGCTGCGGGCGGCGCGCAGCGCGATATTCAGCATGGGCTGCATGGATGTGTCACCTAAGGTTGTTAAAGAAAGCCGCGCATTCTATCAGAACTTTTCTTCAGGTGAAGGACGCTGTTCGCTTTCATAGCTTAACGGTAGGCTGTTCTGTAAGATTTGCCCCCCTTTCCAATGTCCGAGAGCGCCTCCCTTGCTGCAGAACATTCGTGTCGTCCTGGTCAATACCAGCCACCCCGGAAACATCGGCGGGGCCGCGCGCGCCATGAAAAACATGGGTCTGTCGCGTCTGGTGCTGGTCGAGCCACGCCAGTTTCCGCACCACGAAGCCGATGCCCGAGCATCCGGTGCCGGAGACATCCTTGAAAACGCGCAAGTCGTCGCCACTTTGGAAGACGCGCTGGTCGGCTGCAATCTGGTCCTCGGTACCAGTGCGCGGGATCGGCGTATTCCCTGGCCGCTGCTCGATCCGCGTGAATGCGGAACCAAAGTCATCGAAGAAGCCGGGCAGGGCGCCGAAATCGCTTTGGTGTTCGGTCGTGAAGATTCCGGCCTGACCAACGAAGAGCTGCAGCGATGTCACTTTCACGTGCACATCCCTTCCGACCCGACGTTCAGTTCGCTGAACCTGGGGGCGGCGGTGCAGGTGTTGAGTTATGAAGTGCGCATGGCCTGGCTGGCCTCGCAGGGGCAGCCGAGCAAGGTCGAGAAAGAAGAAGTGGCTTCGGTAAAAAGTGCCGAGCTGGCGACCATGGATGAGCTGGAGCGCTTTTATGAGCATCTGGAGCAGACATTGGTCGCGATCGAATTTCTCGACCCGGAAAAGCCCCGGCACTTGATGGCACGCCTGCGCCGGTTGTACGGGCGCAGCTCGGTCAGCCGGGCGGAAATGAATATTTTGCGGGGCATTCTCACGGAAACCCAGAAAGCGGCCCGTGGTGAGCTTCTTAAGCGGAAGGACTGAATGATGTTTGAGCGTTTGCGTGAAGATATCCAGAGCGTATTCCATCGAGACCCGGCGGCGCGTAACGCTTTTGAAGTCCTGACCTGCTACCCCGGCATGCATGCGATCTGGATTCATCGCCTGGCTGGCATGCTCTGGCGCAACGATCTGAAGTGGCTGGCGCGGCTGGTGTCGAACTTCGGCCGCTGGCTGACCGGCATCGAGATTCATCCGGGCGCCAAGGTCGGCCGTCGGTTCTTCATCGACCACGGCATGGGCATCGTTATCGGTGAGACCGCCGAGATCGGCGACGACGTGACCATTTATCAGGGCGTGACCCTTGGCGGCACCAGCTGGAACAAGGGCAAGCGCCATCCGACGCTGGGCGACGGTGTGGTGGTCGGTGCAGGCGCGAAGGTGCTCGGTCCGTTCACGGTTGGTGCCGGTGCCAAGGTCGGTTCCAACGCGGTGGTGACCAAGGAAGTGCCGCCGGGCGCCACCGTGGTGGGGATTCCCGGGCGCATCATCATCAAGTCCGATGAAGAGCAGGACGCCAAGCGCAAGGCCATGGCCGAGAAGATCGGTTTCGATGCCTATGGCGTCAGCGAAGACATGCCCGACCCAGTGGCGCGCGCCATCGGCCAGTTACTCGATCACCTGCAAGCGGTCGACGGACGACTGGAAGGCATGTGCGGCGCGTTGAAGGATCTGGGCAGCAATTACTGTGCGAAAGATCTGCCTGAGCTGCGTGAAGAAGACTTTGCCTGTGTGAAGGGCAAAGATCAGAGTCAGGTCAGTTAAATCGCGGTGCTGCTATCGCGAGCAGGCTCACTCCTGCATTTGAAATGCGTTCCCCTGTAGGAGTGAGCCTGCTCGCGATGAACGATTACACGGTTGCGCTGGCTGTACGCCGCGGGCCTTTGCTATAGTGCGCGCGCTCTTTTGCGGGTAAACCCGACTAAAGCACTAGGTCTTATAGTTGACTTAAATGCTCGGGAATTGCATACTCCCGCCCATTCTGAACTCCGTGGTAACTGTCCATGCGACTGACTACAAAAGGCCGATACGCCGTGACCGCCATGCTTGACCTGGCGTTGCACGCGCAGCACGGGCCGGTGTCCCTGGCCGATATCTCCGAGCGCCAAGGCATCTCCCTGTCCTACCTCGAACAGCTGTTCGCCAAACTGCGTCGCAGCAACCTGGTTTCCAGTGTTCGCGGTCCGGGTGGTGGCTACCAGTTGTCCCGCGACATGCAGGGCATCCAGGTTGCCCAGGTGATCGATGCGGTGAACGAATCGGTCGACGCCACCAAGTGCCAGGGCCAGGGCGATTGCCATTCCGGCGACACCTGCCTGACCCACCATCTGTGGTGCGACCTGAGCCTGCAGATTCACGAATTTCTAAGTGGTATCAGCTTGGCTGATCTTGTGACTCGCCGTGAGGTGCAAGAAGTAGCCCAGCGTCAGGACCAGCGCCGTTGCAACAGCAAGGCGCCACGCCTGGACAAGATTGAAGCGTCCGCCGTCGAATGACCGCCAGAGAGCCAACGGCACGCCAGCCCTGATTTAGGAGATAGTCCATGAAATTGCCGATTTACCTTGATTACTCTGCGACCACCCCGGTTGATCCGCGTGTTGCGCAAAAAATGAGTGAATGCCTGCTGGTTGACGGAAACTTCGGCAACCCGGCTTCGCGCTCCCACGTGTTTGGCTGGAAGGCTGAAGAGTCGGTCGAAAACGCCCGTCGTCAGGTGGCCGATCTGGTCAATGCCGATCCGCGCGAAATCGTCTGGACCTCCGGTGCCACGGAGTCCGACAACTTGGCAATCAAGGGTGCGGCACATTTCTACGCCTCCAAGGGCAAGCACCTGATCACCAGCAAGATCGAACACAAGGCCGTTCTCGACACCATGCGCCAACTGGAGCGCGAAGGTTTCGAAGTGACTTACCTTGAGCCGACCGAAGACGGTCTGATCACTCCGGCGATGATCGATGCGGCACTGCGCGAAGACACCATTCTGGTGTCGGTGATGCACGTGAACAATGAAATCGGCACCGTCAACGACATCGCTGCAATCGGCGAACTGCTGCGCTCCAAGGGTGTGCTGTTCCACGTCGACGCCGCTCAGTCTACTGGCAAGGTCGACATCGATCTGCAGAAACTGAAAGTCGACATGATGTCGTTCTCCGCGCACAAGACCTACGGTCCCAAAGGCATCGGCGCGCTGTACGTCAGCCGCAAGCCGCGTGTGCGCATCGAAGCGACCATGCACGGCGGCGGTCACGAGCGTGGCATGCGTTCCGGTACCCTGGCGACCCACCAGATTGTCGGCATGGGCGAAGCGTTCCGTGTGGCCAAGGAAGACATGGCTGCCGAGAACGTACGCATCAAAGCCTTGAGCGATCGTTTCTACAAGCAGGTCGAGCATCTGGAAGAGCTCTACGTCAACGGCAGCCTGACCGCCCGAGTTCCGCACAACCTGAACCTGAGCTTCAACTACGTTGAAGGCGAGTCGCTGATCATGGCGCTCAAGGATCTGGCGGTATCGTCCGGTTCGGCGTGCACCTCGGCGTCGCTGGAGCCTTCGTACGTACTGCGCGCCCTGGGCCGCAACGACGAACTGGCACACAGCTCGATCCGCTTTACCTTCGGCCGCTTTACCACCGAAGAAGAAATCGACTACGCCGCGCAGAAAGTCTGCGAGGCGGTTACCAAGCTGCGCGCTCTGTCGCCGCTGTGGGACATGTACAAAGATGGCGTCGATATCTCGAAAATCGAGTGGGCGGCACACTAACCAAAGAAGCCGCCGGATACAGATCCTGTAGCGACGCGGCGGTTCACGCAGCGCAGTTGCAGGGTCTCAAGAGCGGCCCTGATGAGTGAGGATTGAGAATCATGGCTTACAGCGAAAAGGTCATCGACCACTACGAAAACCCGCGCAACGTCGGCAAGATGAACGCGGAAGATCCTGATGTCGGCACCGGCATGGTCGGCGCTCCGGCGTGCGGCGACGTGATGCGTCTGCAAATCAAGGTCAACGATCAGGGCGTTATCGAAGACGCCAAGTTCAAGACCTACGGCTGCGGTTCGGCCATCGCTTCCAGCTCCCTCGCCACCGAGTGGATGAAGGGCAAGACCCTGGACGAAGCCGAAACCATCAAGAACACCCAGCTGGCCGAAGAACTGGCCCTGCCGCCAGTGAAAATCCACTGCTCGGTACTGGCTGAAGACGCTATCAAAGCGGCTGTTCGCGATTACAAGCAGAAGAAAGGCTTGATCTGACTTTCTGGATCTGGCGACGAGTAAGGAGTCAACGATGGCTATCAGCATGACAGAAGCGGCTGCTCGGCACGTGCGGCGCTCCCTCGACGGGCGCGGCAAAGGTGAAGGGATTCGTCTGGGTGTTCGCACCACAGGCTGTTCCGGCCTTGCCTACGTGCTGGAGTTTGTCGACGAGGTGGTTGCGGAAGATCAGGTGTTCGAGAGTCACGGCGAAAAAGTGATCATCGACCCGAAAAGCCTGACCTACTTGGACGGCACCGAGCTCGATTTCGTCAAGGAAGGGTTGAACGAAGGTTTCAAGTTCAACAACCCCAACGTACGCGGTGAATGCGGCTGCGGCGAAAGCTTCAACATCTGAGGCTTGTCGTGGGTATTCCTTGTCATTTCGCTTTATTCGAGCTGCAACCGAGCTTCCGTCTGGATCTCGAGCAGTTGGCCACGCGCTATCGCGAGCTGGCGCGCGGGGTTCATCCAGACCGCTTCGCCGACGCGTCCGAGCGCGAGCAGCGTTCGGCGCTTGAGCAGTCCGCGCGGCTCAACGACGCCTACCAGACGCTCAAGAGCCCGGCCCAGCGTGCGCGCTACCTGCTGAAGATCAGCGGGCATGAAGTGCCGATGGAAGTCACCGTCCACGATCCCGAGTTTCTTTTGCAGCAGATGCAATGGCGCGAAGAGCTCGAAGATCTGCAGGACAGTGCCGATCTCGATGGTGTCGCGGTATTCAAGCGTCGCCTCAAGGCCGCTCAGGAACAGCTCAATGAAAGCTTCGCAGCCTGTTGGGATGATGCGGCGCAACGCGAACAGGCCGAACGCCTGATGCGGCGCATGCAGTTCCTCGACAAGCTCACCTACGAAGTGCGCCAGCTAGAAGAGCGCCTCGACGATTAACCCAGTGCTGCCCTGATTGCACGCCTGATAGACAGACAAGACCTGATTACCATGGCTCTACTGCAGATCGCCGAACCCGGCCAAAGTCCTCAACCGCACCAGCGTCGTCTGGCTGTCGGCATCGACCTGGGCACTACCAATTCGCTCGTCGCTGCGTTGCGCAGCGGAGTCTCCGAACCGCTGGCCGATGCCGAAGGGCAGGTCATCCTGCCGTCCGCCGTGCGCTATCACGCCGATCGCATCGAAGTCGGCGAGTCGGCCAAGCTGGCCGCCGCCGCGGATCCTTTGAACACCGTGCTGTCGGTCAAGCGCTTGATGGGTCGTGGTCTGTCCGACGTCAAGCAATTGGGCGAGCAACTGCCGTACCGCTTCGTCGGTGGCGAGTCGCACATGCCGTTCATCGATACCGTGCAGGGCCCGAAAAGCCCGGTCGAAGTCTCCGCCGATATCCTCAAGGTCCTGCGTCAGCGCGCTGAAGCGACCTTGGGCGGCGAACTGGTTGGTGCGGTGATTACCGTTCCTGCCTATTTCGACGATGCCCAGCGTCAAGCCACCAAAGATGCGGCAAAACTCGCCGGTCTGAACGTGCTGCGTCTGCTCAACGAGCCGACCGCCGCTGCGGTGGCGTACGGTCTTGACCAGCATGCCGAAGGTCTGGTCGCCATTTATGACCTGGGCGGCGGTACCTTCGATATTTCGATTCTGCGCCTGACCGGCGGTGTGTTCGAGGTTCTGGCCACTGGCGGCGACAGCGCGCTGGGCGGCGATGACTTCGATCACGCGATTGCCGGCTGGATCATCGAGAGCGCCGGGCTGTCCGCCGATCTCGATCCGGGTGCACAACGCAATCTGCTGCAAACCGCTTGTGCGGCCAAAGAAGCCCTGACCGATGCGGCCAGTGTTGAAGTGGCTTATGGAGACTGGAAGGCCCAGCTGACTCGCGAAGCCTTCGATGCGCTGATCGAGCCGATGGTCGCGCGCAGCCTGAAAGCCTGCCGCCGCGCCGTTCGCGACTCCGGCATCGAGCTGGAAGACGTCCACGCTGTGGTCATGGTCGGCGGTTCGACCCGTGTGCCGCGTGTTCGCGAAGCGGTCGCCGAAGCCTTTGGTCGCCAGCCGCTGACCGAAATCGACCCGGATCAAGTGGTGGCCATCGGGGCTGCGATCCAGGCTGACACCTTGGCCGGCAACAAGCGCGATGGCGGCGAACTGCTGCTGCTCGATGTGATTCCATTGTCCCTAGGCCTGGAAACCATGGGCGGCCTGATGGAGAAGGTGATTCCGCGCAACACCACCATCCCCGTCGCTCGCGCGCAAGATTTCACCACCTACAAAGACGGCCAGTCGGCCATGGCGATCCACGTGTTGCAGGGTGAGCGCGAGCTGATCAGCGATTGCCGCTCTCTGGCGCGCTTCGAATTACGCGGTATTCCAGCGATGGTGGCTGGCGCGGCGAAGATTCGTGTGACCTTCCAGGTCGATGCCGACGGTCTGCTCAGCGTCTCCGCCCGCGAATTGGGTTCGGGTGTCGAGGCGAGCATTCAGGTCAAGCCGTCCTACGGTCTGACCGACGGCGAAATCGCCAAAATGCTCAAGGATTCGTTCCAGTACGCCAGTGACGACAAGGTCGCCCGCGTTCTGCGTGAGCAGCAAGTCGATGCCCAGCGCCTGCTCGAAGCGGTGCATGGCGCTCTGGAGGCGGATGGCGAGCGTTTGCTCGACGCCGAAGAGCGCATGGTCATCGACCTGCAGATGCAAGAACTGGCCGAACTGATGAAAGGCACCGATGGTTATGCCATCGAGCAGCAGACCAAGCGTCTGTCGCAAGTGACCGATGCTTTTGCTGCCCGCCGCATGGATCAGACGGTCAAAGCCGCTCTGTCGGGGCGCAACCTGAATGAAATCGAGGATATCTGATGCCGCAGGTCATTTTTCTGCCCCACGAGAAGTTCTGCCCTGAAGGCATGGTGGTCGAGGCTGCGCCCGGCACCTCGATTCTCGAGCTTGCCCACGAACACCACATCGAGATGGAAAGTGCCTGCGGCGGCGTCTGCGCCTGCACCACGTGCCACTGCATCATCCGCGAGGGTTTCGACTCGATGGAAGAGGCCGATGAGCTGGAAGAAGATTTCCTCGATCGCGCCTGGGGCCTGGAAGCGCAATCGCGTCTGGCCTGTCAGGCCATCGTCGGTGAAGAAGACATCACCGTCGAGATTCCGAAATATTCGCTTAACCATGCGGCCGAAGCGCCGCACTGACTGGTAATACTGTCATGAGCTACGGTTGGAATGATGTTCAACGCATTGCCGAAGAGCTGGCCGAGGCCCACGAAGGGCTCGATCCGTACTCGGTAGGTTTCGTCCGTCTGCAGCAAATGATCCTTGAGCTGCCTGACTTCGATGCGACTTCTGGCCGGGTCGGCGAGAAGGTGCTCGAAGCGGTTCAGGAGCTTTGGGCCGCAGAATTGGACTGATCGTCTCGCAGGTTAGGCAATACCCAAGAACCCGCGTATAATTCGCGGGTTTAATTTTTCGCAAATTACCGTTTCTGGAGTTACACCATGGCTGTTCAACGTACTTTCTCCATCATCAAGCCTGACGCCGTTGCTAAAAACGTGATCGGCAAGATCACCACTCGCTTCGAAGACGCTGGCCTGCGCGTTGTAGCTTCGAAACTGAAGCAACTGTCCAAAGCCGAAGCCGAAGGCTTCTACGCTGAGCACAGCGAGCGCGGTTTCTTCGGTGACCTGGTTGCTTTCATGACTTCCGGCCCGGTTGTCGTTCAGGTTCTGGAAGGCGAAAACGCCATCGCTCGCAACCGTGAGCTGATGGGCGCTACCAACCCTAAAGAAGCGGCTGCCGGCACCATCCGTGCTGACTTCGCCGAGTCGATCGACGCCAACGCTGTTCACGGTTCGGACTCCGAAGCCGCTGCTGCTCGCGAAATCGCTTACTTCTTCGCAGCTACTGAAGTAACCACTCGCTAAGCATTGGCTTAAGAGTGAAGGTGAATCCATGACGATATCGACTGTGAAAACCAACCTGCTGGGTCTGACCCAGCCGGAAATGGAAAAATTCTTCGACTCAATCGGGGAGAAGCGTTTCCGTGCCGGTCAGGTAATGAAATGGATTCACCACTTTGGCGTAGATGATTTCGACGCCATGACGAACGTCAGCAAGGCCTTGCGCGACAAGCTCAAGGCCATTGCCGAAGTGCGTGGTCCGGAAGTGGTCAGCGAGGACATCTCCAGCGACGGCACCCGTAAATGGGTGGTGCGCGTGGCGTCCGGCAGCTGCGTCGAGACCGTGTACATTCCCCAGGGCAAACGCGGCACTCTGTGCGTTTCGTCCCAGGCAGGCTGTGCCCTGGACTGCAGTTTCTGCTCCACCGGCAAGCAAGGCTTCAACAGCAACCTCACCGCCGCCGAAGTCATCGGCCAGGTGTGGATTGCCAACAAATCTTTCGGCAGCGTCCCGGCCACCGTCGACCGCGCCATCACCAACGTGGTGATGATGGGCATGGGCGAGCCGCTGCTGAACTTCGACAACGTCGTCGCCGCCATGCACCTGATGATGGATGACCTCGGCTACGGGATCTCCAAGCGCCGCGTGACCCTGTCCACCTCGGGCGTGGTGCCGATGATCGATGAGCTGGCCAAGCACATCGACGTGTCTCTGGCGTTGTCCCTGCATGCACCGAATGACGCATTGCGTAACCAATTGGTGCCGATCAACAAGAAATATCCGCTTAAGATGCTGCTCGAGTCGTGCCAGCGCTACATGTCCGCCCTCGGCGAGAAACGTGTGCTGACCATCGAGTACACCTTGCTCAAGGACGTCAACGACAAGCTTGAGCATGCGGTGGAAATGATCGAGTTGCTGAAAGACATTCCGTGCAAGATCAACCTGATCCCGTTTAACCCGTTCCCGCATTCCGGGTACGAGCGGCCAAGCAACAACGCCATTCGCCGCTTTCAGGACCAGTTGCATCAGGCCGGTTTCAACGTCACCGTGCGCACCACCCGTGGTGAAGACATCGACGCTGCATGTGGTCAATTGGTAGGGCAGGTGCTGGATCGCACCCGTCGCAGTGAACGTTACATCGCTGTGCGTGAGTTGAGCGCCGACAGCGATCTGGCTCAGAACGCCACGAACACTCACTAAGAGAGGATCTCTATGTCCCTGCGCTTTGCGCTGCTGTTGCTGTTGGCCAGCCTGTGTGCTGGTTGTGTCCTGTCGGGTGACTACAACCCGATGAAGACCAGCAAGGGCCGCGATGAAGCGCGGGCTGCCTACGTGCAGTTGGGCCTGGGTTACCTGCAGCAGGGGATGACCGAGCGGGCCAAGGTGCCATTGAAAAAGGCCCTGGAACTCGACGATTCCGATCCAGACGCCAATGCGGCGCTCGGTCTGGTGTTTCAGTCCGAGATGGAGCCCCAGCTGGCCGACGAGCACTTTCGCAAGGCCCTGTCCTCGCGTCCCGCCGATGCGCGCATCCTCAACAACTACGGCAGTTTTCTCTACGAAGAACAGCGCTATAAAGAAGCCTACGAGCGATTTGAACAGGCTGCCGCCGATACCCTGTATCCTGAGCGTTCGCGGGTGTTCGAGAACCTCGGCATGACTGCAGCGAAGCTTGGGCAGCGCGATCTGGCGCAGCAGCAACTGGAAAAAGCACTGCGTTTGAACCGTCAACAACCGCGCGCGCTGTTGGAAATGGCTGAGTTGTCCTTCGAAGACAGGCATTATGTGCCCGCGCGTGACTTCTACGACCGTTTCAGCCAGTTGACCGAACAGAATGCACGTAGTCTATTGCTCGGCGTTCGGCTGGCAAAAGTGTTTGAAGATCGCGACAAGGCCGCCAGTTACGGCCTGCAATTAAAACGACTCTATCCCGGTACGCCGGAATATCAGCAATACCTGTCGGAGCAATGATGAAAGCGGCGCATCCCGAAGTTGTAGCAGCGAATCGCGTTAACCCCGGTGAGACCCTGCGCCAGGCCCGCGAAAGCAATGGCTGGTCGCTGGCCGAAGTGGCCCTCAAGCTCAACCTCACCGTGACTTCCCTGAGCAATCTTGAAGCCGGCGCGTTCGACAAGCTGCCGGGGCATACCTTCGCCCGCGGCTACATTCGCGCCTATGCCAAATTGCTCGGCATGGATCAGAGCGTGCTGGTCCAGCAATTCGACCAGTCCACCGGCACCGATTCGCAGGGCAGCAACGTTCACGCCCTCGGTCGTATCGAAGAGCCGGTGCGGGTTTCCCACACCATTTTGCGTATCGTCAGCCTGCTGTTGCTGATCGCGGTCATCGGCGGCGGTTTCGTCTGGTGGCAGGATCAGACCTCGCTGCGCACCAAGGATCTGGCCGCTCTCGCACCGGAGCACGTCGAAGTTGAAGGCGCGGACGGCACTACGCAGATTCATCCGATCGACGAGCCGGAAGACCAGGCTGTCGAAGAAAACCAGGCCGACAGCTCGACCGCGCTGGCATTGCCGCAATCCGAAACCAGCGCCGAATCGACCGGTGCCGAAGCCACTGCGCCGGCCACCGCGCCAGTAGCACCGGTGGCGCCGACCGCCCCGACCGCCACGGCTCATACCCCTGCGCCATCCGTAGCCGCGCCCACCGCTCCGGCGCCGAACGTCGCAACGCCGGCGCCAACCGTCGCCGCTCCAACCGCGCCCGTCGCACCTGCGGCCAGCCCTGAAGCGGCTGCCCCGGTTGCCGGCGAAGGTCAGGTCCAGCTGCAATTCAGCGCCGATTGCTGGGCGCAGGTGACCGACGGCCGTGGCAAGGTAATTTTCAGCGGTCTGAAACACAAAGGCGACAGCGTGACCGTGGCCGGCAAGCCGCCGCTCAACGTCCGCCTGGGTGTCGCTCGCGCCGCACAGGTCAGCTACAACGGCCAGCCGGTCGATATCGCTCCGTTCACCAGTGGCGAGACTGCTCGCCTGAAGTTGGGTCAATAAGTCATGCACGGCGAATCTCCAATCAAACGTCGCGTTTCGCGCAAGATCTGGGTCGGCAACGTACCGGTGGGCGGCGATGCGCCAATCGCGGTGCAGAGCATGACCAACAGCGACACCAATGACGTCGCCGCCACCGTTGCGCAGATCAACCGTCTGGAAGCCGCCGGCGTCGACATCGTTCGCGTTTCGGTGCCGGACATGGACGCCGCCGAGGCGTTCGGCAAGATCAAGCAGCTGGTCAAGGTGCCGCTGGTGGCCGACATTCACTTCGATTACCGCATAGCCTTGCGCGTGGCCGAACTGGGTGTGGACTGCCTGCGCATCAACCCGGGCAACATCGGTCGCGAAGACCGTGTGCGTGCGGTGGTCGATGCCGCGCGTGATCGTGGCATCCCGATCCGCATCGGGGTCAACGCCGGCTCGCTGGAAAAAGACCTGCAAAAGAAATACGGCGAACCGACTCCGGCGGCGCTGGTTGAATCCGCCTTGCGTCACGTTGAACACCTTGAACGCCTGAATTTCCAGGACTTCAAGGTCAGCGTGAAGGCCTCCGACGTGTTCATGGCCGTCGAAGCCTACCGCCTGCTGGCGAAAGAAATCGTCCAGCCGCTGCACCTGGGTATCACCGAAGCCGGTGGATTGCGTTCGGGCACAGTGAAATCCGCCGTCGGCCTAGGTATGCTGCTCGCCGAAGGGATTGGCGATACTATCCGCATCTCGCTGGCGGCCGACCCGGTCGAGGAAGTGAAGGTCGGTTACGACATTCTCAAGTCTTTGCATCTGCGCTCCCGTGGCATCAACTTCATCGCCTGCCCGAGCTGCTCGCGGCAGAACTTCGATGTGGTGAAAACCATGAACGAGCTGGAAGGGCGCCTTGAAGACCTGCTGGTCCCGCTGGATGTCGCGGTGATCGGTTGCGTGGTCAACGGCCCCGGCGAAGCCAAGGAAGCCCACATCGGCTTGACCGGCGGCACGCCAAACCTGATTTACATCGATGGCAAGCCGTCGCAGAAACTGACGAATGACAATCTGGTGGATGAGCTGGAACGGCTGATCCGCGAGAAAGCGGCCGAAAAGGTCGAAGCTGACGCAGCGGTTATCGCGCGCGGCTGATCGAACGAATTAAGGAATTTTTGTGAGCAAGTCTCTGCAAGCCATTCGTGGCATGAACGACATCCTGCCCGAACAGACCCCGCTGTGGCGTTATTTCGAGGGCACTGTTGCGCGTCTGCTGGACAACTACGGTTACAAGCAGATCCGCATGCCGATCGTCGAGTTCACCGAGCTGTTCAAGCGCTCGATCGGTGAAGTGACCGATATCGTCGAAAAAGAGATGTACACCTTCGAAGACCGCAACGGCGATTCGCTGACCTTGCGTCCCGAAGGTACGGCGGCGTGCGTGCGCGCTGTGCTCGAACACGGCATCACCGGCGGCGGTCAGGTGCAGAAACTCTGGTACATCGGCCCGATGTTCCGCCACGAGCGCCCGCAGAAAGGCCGTTATCGTCAGTTCCACCAGATCGGTCTGGAGGTGTTCAACCTCGACGGTCCGGACATCGACGCCGAACTGATCATCATGACCTGGCGCCTGTGGGGCGAGCTGGGCATTCGTGATGCGGTCAAGCTCGAACTCAACAGCCTCGGCACCAGCGAGTCCCGCGGGCGTTATCGTGAAGCGCTGGTCGAGTATCTCTCGGCGCACCACGACAAGCTCGACGAAGACAGCCAGCGCCGTCTGAAAACCAACCCGCTGCGCGTGCTCGACACCAAGAACGCCGACACTCAGGCGGTACTGGTCGATGCGCCGAAAATGGCCGACTACCTAGACGACGAGTCCCGTGCTCACTTCGAAGGCCTGAAGGCGCGGCTGGACGCGGTCGGCATTCCATACGTGCTCAACCCGAAACTGGTGCGCGGCCTCGATTACTACAGCAAAACCGTTTTCGAATGGGTCACCGACAAGCTAGGCGCCCAGGGTACCGTGTGCGCGGGCGGCCGTTACGATGGTCTGGTCGAGCAGATGGGCGGCAAGCCGACCACCGGCGTCGGTTTCGCCATGGGCATCGAGCGTCTGGTGTTGATGCTCGAAACCCTCGAGCAGATCCCGGCAGAAATCTCCCGTCAGGTTGACGTCTACCTGTGCGCCTTCGGTGAGCAGGCGGAGCTGGCCGGTCTGGCCCTGGCCGAGCGGATTCGCGATCAACTTCCAAACCTGCGCCTGCAAGTCAATGCCGGTGCCGGCAGCTTCAAGAGCCAGTTCAAGAAAGCCGACAAGAGCGGTGCGCTGTACGCACTGATCCTCGGCGACGACGAGATGGCCCAGCAAGTGGTAGGTTTCAAACCCCTGCGTGGCCAGGGCGAACAACAAAGCATTGCCTGGGATGCGCTCGCCGCTCACCTGGCCACCTGCGTCGTGCAGGGTTGAAGCTGTCTTAACAGCCGATTTAGCGATTAAGGAGTATTGGGGTGTCGAGTACCGAAGACGAACAGTTGGCGGATTTGAAGGACTGGTGGACACGCAACGGCAAACCTCTGGTCACCGGCGGCCTGTTGGCGCTGGTCATCGTGTTCGGCTGGCAGGCTTATCACAAGTATCAGAGCAACCAGTCGCAAGGCGCTTCGGTGCTCTATCAGCAATTGCTGGAAACCACCCTGACGCCTGACGGCAAGCCAGACGCCGCGCGCGTTGCGGACCTGGCCGGCAAGCTCAACAGCGAATTCGGCGGCTCTGCCTATGCGCAGTACGGCAGCCTGTTCGTCGCCAAGGTCGCGGTCGACAGCGGCAAGCTGGACGATGCGGCCACCGAGCTGAAAGCCATCGTCGACAAACCGGCCAACCCGGCGCTGGGCGAGATCGCCCGTCAGCGTCTGGCGCAGGTGCTGGGCGCGCAGGACAAGACCGAAGACGCCCTGAAGCTGCTCGACGGCGATGCCGACAAAGCGTTCCTGGCCACTCGCGAAGAACTCAAGGGCGACCTGCTGGTGAAGCTGGGCCGTACCGATGACGCGAACAAGGCGTATCAAAAAGCCAAGGCAGCACTGTCGGATGAAGCGGCAGTCGGTGGCCTTCAAATCAAGCTCGACGACCTGGCCAAAGGGGATGCGTGACGTGATCCGTTGGAAGCATGCAGCATTGCTGGCTCTGGCCCTTCTGGCCGCGGGTTGCAGCAGCAACAGCAAGAAAGAATTGCCACCGGCTGAACTGACCGACTTCAAAGAAGAAGTGGTTCTGCACAAGCAGTGGAGTCGTTCGATCGGTGACGGTCAGGGCGAAACCTACAACATGCTGGTACCGGCGATCGATGGTGACACCATCTATGCCGCCGATGTCACCGGCGTGGTCATGGCCATGGATCGCAGCAATGGCGACGTGAAATGGAAACAGGATCTCGAACTGCCTGTGTCCGGCGCCGTTGGTGTTGGTTACGGTCTGGTATTGATCGGCACCCTGCGTGGCGAAGTCGTCGCTCTGGACACCAGCAATGGTGAAGAGAAGTGGCGTGCTCGCGTCAACAGTGAAGTCCTCGCGCCGCCGGCCAACAACGGTGACGTGGTGGTGGTGCAGACCCAGGACGATCGTCTGATCGGTCTGGATGCGTCCACCGGTAATCAGCGCTGGGTGTATGACAGCACGCCGGCGGTACTGACCCTGCGGGGCACCAGTGCACCGCTGGTGACCAACCGTCTGGCGCTGGCTGGCCTGTCGACCGGTAAAGTGGTCGCCCTGGACATTTCCAACGGCGTGCCGGTGTGGGAACAGCGCATCGCCATTCCACAGGGTCGTTCGGAACTGGAGCGCGTGGTCGACATCGACGGCGGTCTGCTGCTGTCCGGCGGTACGCTGTACGTGGCCAGCTATCAGGGACGCGTCGCGGCACTGGACGTGGAAAGCGGTCGTCAACTCTGGCAGCGCGATGCCTCGAGCTACGCCGGTATCGCTCAGGGGTTCGGCAGCGTCTACGTGAGCCTGTCCTCAGGCACCGTTGAAGGCGTCGATGAGCGTTCCACCACCGCGTTGTGGAGCAACGATGCGCTGGCTCGCCGCCAGCTGTCGGCTCCGGAAGTGTTCTCCAGCTATGTTGCAGTGGGTGACCTGGAAGGTTATCTGCACCTGCTGAGTCAGGTTGACGGTCGTTTCGTCGGCCGTGAGCGCATCGACAGCGACGGCCTGCGTGCCCGTCCGCTGGTGGTGGGCGACACGATTTATGTGTATGGCAACAGCGGCAAACTGGAAGCCCTGACCATCAAGTAACAACTATGCTTGGGGTTGACACCCCAGGCAGCTTCACTTGTAGGAGCGAGCCTGCTCGCGAAAAGCGTCAAGGTTGACGCGTACAGCCTGAATGAACGCGATGCTGTTGCCGTTTTTCGCGAACAGGCCCGCTCCCACAGTGTTGCCCCGAGCACCAGCCGCTGCCTCGCAGCGGCTTTTGTATTTTCTGAAATAACGAAGTGGAGAGCCGCATGGTTCCCGTAATCGCCCTGGTGGGCCGACCGAACGTCGGCAAGTCCACCTTGTTCAACCGCCTGACTCGGACTCGCGACGCCATCGTCGGCGACCTGTCCGGTCTGACCCGTGATCGCCAGTACGGTGAGGCCAAGTGGCAAGGGCGTTCCTACATTCTGATCGACACCGGCGGTATCTCCGGTGACGAACATGGTATGGACGAAAAAATGGCCGAGCAGTCGCTGCTGGCCATTGAAGAAGCAGACGTTGTGCTGTTCCTGGTAGATGCCAAGGCCGGTTTCACCGCCGCCGACCAGATGATCGCCGAACACCTGCGCAAGCGTAACAAGCGTTCACACGTGGTCGCCAACAAGGTCGACAACATCGACCCGGAAATGGCTCGCGCCGAATTTGCCCCGCTGGGCATGGGCCACGCGATCCCGATCGCCGGTGCTCATGGCCGTGGCATCACGCAGTTGCTCGAAGCCGCCCTGAGCGACTTCCCGCGTGACGATGACGAGCCGGCTGAAGGCGAAGAGGAAGAGATCGTTGCCGAAGGCGAGGAAGCCAAGCGCATTCCTGGCCC
Organism: Pseudomonas sp. Z003-0.4C(8344-21); assembly: GCF_900104975.1. Taxonomy (NCBI): domain Bacteria; kingdom Pseudomonadati; phylum Pseudomonadota; class Gammaproteobacteria; order Pseudomonadales; family Pseudomonadaceae; genus Pseudomonas; species Pseudomonas sp. Z003-0.4C(8344-21). The sequence continues at coordinate 1,468,809 of NZ_LT629756.1, forward strand.
GAGCGAAAAAGACGGGATCAAGATCGCCATCATCGGCCGTCCGAACGTCGGTAAATCGACCCTGGTCAACCGCATGCTCGGTGAAGACCGGGTGATCGTTTATGACCAGCCCGGTACGACCCGCGACAGTATCTACATCCCGTTCGAACGCAACGAAGAAAAGTACACGCTGATCGACACCGCCGGTGTGCGCAAGCGCGGCAAGATCCACGAAGAAGTCGAAAAGTTCTCCGTGGTCAAAACCCTGCAAGCGATCAAAGACGCCAACGTGGTGATCTTCGTGATGGACGCCCGCGAAGGTGTGGTCGATCACGACCTCAACCTGCTGGGCTTCGCCATCGAGTCGGGTCGTGCGCTGGTCATCGCGATCAACAAGTGGGACGGCATGACGCCGAGCGAACGCGACTTCGTCAAGGTCGAGCTGCAACGTCGACTGTTCTTCGTTGACTACGCCGACATCCACTTCATCTCGGCACTGCACGGCACCGGCGTGGGCAACCTCTACGCTTCCGTACAGAACTCGTTCAAGTCGGCGGTCACCCGTTGGCCGACCAACCGTCTGACCCAGATCCTCGAAGATGCGGTTGGCGAGCACGCGCCTCCGATGGTCAACAACCGCCGCATCAAACTGCGTTATGCGCACTTGGGTGGTGCCAACCCGCCGATCATCGTGATCCACGGTAACCAGATCGAGAAAGTGCCGAAGTCGTATGTGCGCTATCTGGAGAACACTTATCGTCGTGTGCTGAAGCTGGTCGGTACGCCGATCCGCATCGAGTTCAAGGGCGGCGAAAACCCGTACGAAGGCAACAAGAACACGCTGACCGACCGCCAGGTCAACAAGAAGCGTCGCTTGATGTCGCACAACAAGAAAGCCAGCAAGAAACGCCGCGACAAGAAATAAAAAAGCAGCTTCAAGTTTCGAGCTGCAAGCTTCAAGTAAAAGCAAAGAGGGCTCCGTACGGCGCCCTTTTTTGTGGGCGGTGAACTTGGCTTGCAGCTTGAAGCTTGTAACTTGCCGCTTGAATCTTGTCGCTTGCCGCTTGAAACTTGCATTTCACCTGCAAGGGGCTTCCGATGATCACCAGCAAGCTGCCGAATGTCGGCATCACCATTTTCACGCAGATGTCTCAGCTCGCGGCGCAGACCGGGGCGATCAACCTGTCTCAGGGTTTTCCGGATTTCGACGGCCCGCAGTCGCTGCGTGACGCGGTGGGTCGGCATATCGCCAGCGGCCATAACCAGTATTCGCCGATGACCGGCCTGCCGGCGCTGCGTCAGCAGATTGCCGCGAAAATCGCGCGCAGCTACGGCGCCACTGTCGATGCCGATCACGAAGTGACCGTCACGCCCGGTGCCACGCAAGCGATCTTCTGCGCCATTCAGGCGGTTATTCACAGCGGTGACGAAGTCATCGTCTTCGACCCGGCTTACGACAGTTATGAGCCGGCGGTGGAACTGGCCGGCGGCCGCTGCGTGCATGTGCAGCTGGGCTTGAAGGATTTCTCCATCGATTTCGATCAGCTCAGCGCGGCCCTGACCCCGCGTACGCGAATGATCATTCTCAACACCCCGCACAACCCGAGCGGCGCGCTGATCAGTCGTGCCGAACTGGATCAGCTGGCCGCGTTGATTCGTGATCGCGACATCTATGTGATCAGCGACGAAGTCTATGAGCACCTGGTTTTCGACGGCGTGCCGCATGTCAGCGTGCTGGCTCATGAGGAGCTGTATCAGCGCGCATTCGTGGTCAGCTCGTTCGGCAAGACCTATCACGTCACCGGCTGGAAAACCGGCTATGTCGTCGCACCGCCAGCGCTCACTGCCGAGCTGCGCAAGGTGCATCAGTACGTGAGTTTCTGCGGTGTCACGCCGCTGCAATACGCGCTGGCCGATTACATGGCCGAGCACCCTGAGCACGTCGAAGAGCTGCCGGGTTTCTATCAGGCCAAGCGCGACTTGTTCTGCGACCTGCTGGCGCCGTCGCGCTTCAGTTTCACTCGGGTCACCGGTACGTATTTCCAACTGGTCGACTATTCACAGATTCGCCCAGACCTGAATGACGTCGAGATGGCCCTGTGGATGACCCGCGAGCATGGCGTGGCAAGTATTCCGGTGTCGGTGTTCTACCAGAAACCGCCGCAAGGCCAGCGCCTGGTGCGTCTGTGCTTTGCCAAACGCGAGGAGACGCTGCGTGAAGCGGCGGCAAAACTATGCGTGATCTGAGTGCGTTGCCAGACCTCAACCTGGCGCTGATCCAGACCAGCCTGGCCTGGCATGACCGCCAGGCCAACCTCGAGCATTTCGAGGGGCTGCTGGAGCAGGCGCGTGGTGCCGATCTGATTATCTTGCCGGAAATGTTCACCACCGGTTTTTCTATGGAATCGGAAACGCTCGCCGAAGCCGAGAACGGCCCGACCAGCAAATGGTTGCGGGCGCAGGCGGCGAAATTCGACGCGGTGATCACCGGCAGCGTGATCATCCAGGCCGCCGACGGCAGCCATCGCAACCGCCTGCTGTGGGCGCGACCGGACGGCGAAGTGCTGCATTACGACAAGCGTCATCTGTTCCGCATGGCCGGTGAGCACAACCATTACACCCCCGGTGAGCGTCAGGTGCAGTTCGAATTGAAAGGCTGGCGCATTCGCCCGTTGATCTGCTACGACCTGCGCTTCCCGGTGTGGAGTCGCGATGCCCAGGACACTGACCTGCTGCTGTACACCGCCAATTGGCCCGGCGCACGGCGCCTGCACTGGAATCGCCTGTTGCCGGCTCGAGCCATCGAAAACCTCTGCTATGTGGCAGCGGTGAATCGCGTGGGCACCGATGGCAAGGGCTTCGCCTACACCGGCGACAGTCAGGTGCTGGATTTCCAGGGCGAGACGTTGCTCGCGGCGGGGGAGGCAGACGGAGTGTTCAAGGTGGTGCTGGAGGCGGCGCCGTTGGCCGCTTACCGCGAGCGGTTTCCGGCGAATCTGGATGCCGACACCTTCGAGTTCACCTGAGGTTTCCAGTGCCTGACAGGGCGCTATCGCCAGCAGGCTGGCTCCCACAGGGGTTGCGTTCACAACACAAATCCCTGTGGGAGCTAGCCTGCTAGCGATGGGGCCTGTGAAGGCGGCACAAAAAACTCAGATATAAAAAAGGCCCCGAAGCTTTCACTCCGGGGCCTTTTGCATTTCAGCGAGCAATCAAGCCGCTTTCGCCTCTGGCTGGCTCAGCGAGCGGTTCAGGGCGCTGAACAGTGCCTTGAAGCTGGCGGTGGTGATGTTCTCATCGATCCCCACGCCATGCACCGCACGTTCGCCGTTCACGCGCAGCTCGATGTAGGCCGCTGCCTTGGCGTTGGTGCCAGCGCCGATCGCGTGTTCGTTGTAATCCATGATTTCCACCGGAACCGGCAAGCCGGCCACCAGTGCTTCCAGCGCACCGTTGCCCTTGCCGCGCCAGTGCAGGTTGGTTTCGCCCTGACCCTTGCTCGCCACTTCCACTTCGACGGCGCTGTTGCCGTTTTCTTCTTGCAGGCGGTGGCTGACCAGCGCGTACGGGGTGTTGGCTTGAAGGTATTCGCTGATCAACAGCGAGTGAATCTGCTTGGCGGTCATTTCCAGGCCGAGACGGTCGGTTTCACGCTGCACCACTTGGCTGAATTCGATCTGCATGCGACGCGGCAGGCTGATGCCGTATTCCTGCTCCAGCAAGTAGGCGATGCCGCCCTTGCCCGACTGGCTGTTGACGCGGATCACCGCCTCGTAGCTGCGGCCGATGTCGGCCGGGTCGATCGGCAAGTACGGGACTTCCCAGAGAGCGTCCGGTTTCTGTTGGGAGAAGCCTTTGCGGATCGCATCCTGGTGCGAGCCGGAGAACGCGGTGTGGACCAGGTCGCCAACGTACGGGTGACGTGGGTGCACCTGGATCTGGTTGCACTCCTCTACCACTTTGCGCACGCCATCGATGTCGGAGAAATCCAGCTGCGGATCGAGGCCCTGGGTGTACATGTTCAGCGCGACGGTGACGAGGTCGACGTTACCGGTGCGCTCGCCGTTGCCGAACAGGCAGCCTTCGACGCGGTCGGCGCCGGCCATCAGGCCCAGCTCGGTGGCGGCGACGCCGGTGCCACGGTCGTTGTGGGTGTGCAGGCTGATGATCACGCTGTCACGACGGTTGATGTTGCGGCCGAACCACTCGATCTGGTCGGCGTAGACGTTTGGCGTCGCGCATTCAACGGTGGCTGGCAGGTTGAGGATCATCTTGTGCTCAGGCGTCGGGTTCCACACCTCGATCACCGCGTCACAGACTTCCTTGGCGAACTCCAGCTCAGTGGCGCTGAAGGTTTCCGGGGAGTATTCGAAGGTCCACTCGGTGTCCGGCTGCATCGCTGCGTATTTGACGAACAGCTTGGCCGCGTTGACCGCGATGGCCTTGATGCCGTCCTTGTCCTGGTTGAACACGATGCGACGGAACGACGGCGATGTAGCGTTATAGAGGTGAACGATGGCTTTCTTCGCCCCGCGCAGGGATTCGAAGGTGCGCTCGATGAGGTCTTCACGGCCCTGGGTCAGCACCTGAATGGTGGTGTCGTCCGGAATGTGTCCTTCTTCGATCAGGGTGCGCACGAAGTCGAAGTCGGTTTGCGAAGCCGCCGGGAACGATGCTTCGATTTCCTTCACACCCACTTGAACCAGGGTTTTCCAGAAGCGCAGCTTCTTTGCCGCGTCCATCGGTTCGATCAACGACTGGTTGCCGTCACGCAGGTCGGAGCTGCACCAGATCGGCGCGGTGTCGATGGTCTTCGACGGCCAGGTGCGATCCGGCAGGTTGATGACGGGAAACGCGCGGTATTTCGAAGACGGGTCTTTGAGCATGCTCATCGGGAAATTCCTTGTTGTCTGGGCCGAAAAGAGGCGGCCTGCCGGTTGAACGAATGTTCTTGGAAAAGCGTAGGACGAGGCGCAGCGATTCAGCCTGGCAGTCGTGCGCTGACGAGGCACAGGCTGCGGTGCTGGCGAAGCTGAATGAGGGTGTGAGAGGTTTTCATGCCCTCAACCCTAACCGCGAGGGGGGAGGATGGCAAGCAGTCGAAAAAAATTGAGAGGAATCCTCGGAAAGCCGGGTTCTGCGAGATTTTATTGTGCTGGAGTTCGCTGATCGTTGTAATGTTTGCGGGAGCTTTGATTGAGGCGCAATTGAGGTCGATGGGGTGTCAGGGGTGTTTGAGTACAGCATAAGCCGCCATCGCGAGCAGGCTCACTCCTACAGTTGATCGTGTTCACAACACCAGTCCAATGTAGGAGTGAGCCTGCTCGCGATGAGGCCATCAGCTTCGCTCTTTTTTTTAAGGCTGAAACGCACCAATGAAAATCGCCGGATCCACCCGCGCATCATTCAGGCTGACATTCCAGTGCATGTGCGGCCCGGTCGCCCGGCCGGTGGCGCCGACCTTGCCGACCACCGCGCCACGGGCCAGTTGCTGGCCGTTCTTCACGTCGATCTTCGACATATGGCAGAACATGCTGATAAAGCCCTGGCCATGGTCGACGAACACGGTGTTGCCGTTGAAAAAGTAGTTACCGATCAAAATCACCTTGCCCGCCGCCGGCGTCTTGATCGGCGTACCGGCTGGCACCGCGAAGTCGAGACCGGCGTGGGGGTTGCGTTCTTCGCCATTGAAGAAGCGGCGCACACCAAACTTGCTCGACAGCGGCCCGTTGACTGGTTTGTCCAGCAGCAGGTTGCTCGGCGTGTTCGGGCTGAAGCTGCGGTAGGCCTTGATCTGCTCGGCCAGTTCACCCTCGATGCGTTTAAGGTTCGACTGATCCGGATTGACCTGCTGCTTGTTCTTCAGGGTGATGCGCTGCTCCGGGTATTTCTTGCTGCCCACGGTGAAGGGCAAAGTCCGGCCGCTGCTGCTGATCTGCTGGGCACCGGGTTTGACGGTCAGCGGCACGCCGACGATCGCCAGCCAGTTGTTCTGTTCTTTCACCACCAGCACCGGTTTGCCCTGATACGTGGCTTTCGGCGCTTGTGCTGCCGCACCCAGATCCACCACCGCGACGCCGCCCGGCACTGGTTTGTTCAGCAGGCGAGTGATGTAACTGTCGGCGTAGGCGTTGAAGGTCAGGCACAGCAAAAGCAGCGGAGCGAGAAAGCGCGGCATGGATCAGTCCAGTAAAGAGAGGGTGACGGGCGTCAGGTGGTTATCCTCGACGCGCACTTGCAACTCGCCTTCGCCCAGTTTGGCTTTAAGGCGCTGGCCGGTGTGGGTCTGCGCGGCGTCGCGGATCGCGTGGCCGCGCTCGTCGAGCAGAATGCTGTAGCCACGACCGAGGGTTGCCAGCGGGCTGACCACATGCAGCGTCTGCATCTGGCTGTGCAGTTGCAGGCGACGGCTTTTCAGGCCTTCACGCATGGCCCGGGGCAGGCGGTCGGCGAGGCTGTCGAGACGCTGGCGCAGCATCGCCAACTGGCGACCCGGATGTTGCCCGGCGAGACGGGTTTCCAGGCGGATCAGGCGCTCGCGGCGGGTGTTGAGATGACGCTCGAACGCCCGGCGCATGCGCATGTCCAGATCATCCAGACGCTGCGCCTGCTGGCGCAAACGCTCACCGGGATGACGCAAACGCCGGGCCATGCCTTCCAGCCGCAGGCGGTCGCGCATCAAGCGATCACGCATGCGCATCACCAGACGGCGATGCAGGCTTTCAACCTGACGGATCAAATGGCTCGAGTCTGGCGCAAGCAGTTCGGCCGCGGCGGACGGTGTCGGCGCACGCACGTCGGCGACAAAGTCGCTGATCGATACGTCGGTTTCATGTCCAACGGCGCTGACGATCGGCGTCACGCAGGCATCGACGGCACGCGCGACGGCTTCCTCGTTGAAGCACCAGAGATCTTCCAGCGAACCGCCGCCACGGGCGAGGATCAGCGCGTCGAAACCGCGAGCATCGGCCATTTTCAACGCGCGGACGATTTGCGCGGTGGCTTCGCGGCCCTGTACGGCGGTGGGAATCAACGTCAACTGGATCTGCGGCGCGCGGCGGCGGAACACACTGATGATGTCGCGAATCACCGCGCCGGTCGGCGAACTGATGATGCCGATGCGCTGCGGATGAGCCGGCAGCGGCACTTTGCGTTCGGCGCTGAACAGACCTTCGGCGCTGAGTTTTTCCTTCAGCGCATCGAAGGCCAGGCGCAACGCGCCGTCACCGGCCGGTTCTACCGTGTCGAGAATCAGCTGGTAGTCGCCACGGCCTTCGAACAGCGAGACCTTGCCGCGCACTTTCACCGCCAAGCCGTCCTTCAACGCCTGACGCACCCGCGCGGCGTTTTGCCGGAACAACGCGCAACGCACTTGGGCGCCGCTGTCCTTGAGAGTGAAATACACATGCCCCGACGCCGGGCGGGCGAGGTTGGAAATTTCACCCTCGACCCAGATGTTGCTGAACACGTCTTCCAGCAACACCCGCGCGCGGCCGTTGAGCTGGCTGACGGTCAGGACTTCACGGTCCAGGCCGAGTCTTGCAAAGGGATCTTTAATCATGGGGCGCAGTTTAAAGGCATTTGCCGTCGGATCACCACCAATCCCCTGTAGGCCTTCGCCTGCTCGCGACAGCGGTGTGTCAGCATATATTGATGTGTCTGACCCACCGCTATCGCGAGCAGGCGAAGGCCTACAGGGGGATGGTACAGTCAGCGGCCTTATAAAGGATGCGGGCCGATGGACATTATGGAGCTGTTGGGGGCGTGGTCATGGGGCGCGGGCGGTTGGGCGGCGATCGGGCTGGGCATTGCTTTGGCCTACATCGTCTTCGGCATCGCCGGTTTCGGTACGGCGCTGGTCGCGGGGCCGATTCTGATCCTGTTCATGCCGCTGTCGAAGATCGTGCCGCTGCTGGTGCTGCTGGACTTCGTCGCAGCGTTCGGCAATTTGCTGCCGTCGCGGCGCGATGTTGCCAAGCCGGAGTTGTTACGGCTGCTGCCGTGCATGGCGATCGGTTGCACGCTGGGGGTGATCTTTCTGCTCAACCTCAAATCCGATGTGCTGCTGTTATTGATGGGGCTGTTCATCAGCGCCTATGCGATCTACAGCCTGTGGGTCAAAGCGCGGCCGGCGCAGTTGTCGGCGGCATGGGCCGTGCCGATGGGTACGGTGGGCGGATTGTTCGGTGCGTTGTTTGGCAGTGGCGGTTTTCTCTACGCGATCTATCTCAACAGCCGCTTATCCAAAGAAGCCGCGCGGGCCACGCAAAGTGCGCTGATCAGTTGCAGCACCGTGGTTCGCCTGAGTCTGTTCATTATCGCGGGCGTGTATGCCGAGCTACCCTTGTTGATATTGGCGCTGTGCCTGTTGCCGGCGATGGCGCTGGGCTTGTGGATCGGCCGGCGACTGAGCATGAAGTTGTCGCGCGAAGCGTTTGTGCGGCTGGTGACGTGGCTGGTGCTGGCCAGCGGGATTGCTCTGATCGGGCGTTATTTCAACACTTGACCGGATTTTGTCAGGGATTAAGCTGCCGGCCGCATTTCCTTTGTAGGCCTTCGCCTGCTCGCGATAGCGGTGTATCAGTTTGCATTGAAGTCACTGACAGACCGCTATCGCGAGCAGGCGAAGGCCTACAAGGTTTTCCCGGTATTTTCAGCAGGCTCGACCATGAACACGCAAAGCATCATCGTCCCGAAAATCTCCACCCTGCCGGTGCACGAACCCCGGGCGCGGGCGATCGTGCGTTGGCTGGTGCGCAAGAACATCGTCGAAGAACAACTGACCACCTGCGGGCGCACCGGCAACCGCATGGCCCACGCCATCGCCGACGGCGCCCGCGCGGTGGTGCTGCACCCCGAAGCGCTACCGTTCGGTGAGCCAATCAATGGCCTGGAGATCATCACCAAGCGCTGCATCTATACCCCGGCCAAAGGCTTTCTCGAAGAAGCCGGTTGCGCCGAATGCCGCCGCGAAGTCGGCGAAGCGCTGTTCGAAAGTCTGGAAGACTGGTTTCCCGGTCGCACCGACAATTTCACCTGCCCCGAATGCGGGCACGAAGACGACATCAACGGGTTCCTGTTCTTGCAGGAATGCGCGTTTTCCAACCTCGGTTTCATCTTCAACAATTGGCTGGAGGCGGGGTTCAAGCAGAGCTTCATCGACGAGTTCGCCGACTGGCTCGATCAACCTGTCTCGTGGGTCAAGGTGGAGCTGTAGGGCCGGGCTTTTCCTTCTATCAATTAGGCTGAGTTTTACATTGAACAGCAGGGGGTGTCTGACTATAATGGCGCGCTTCCATTTTCCCGCTCGGGAGCCCCCGCGATGCTGCGTATCAGCCAAGAAGCTCTGACATTCGACGACATTCTCCTAGTGCCCGGTTATTCCGAGGTACTTCCCAACGAAGTCAGTCTCAAGACCCGTCTTACCCGTGGCATCGAACTGAATATTCCTCTGGTTTCTGCCGCCATGGACACCGTTACTGAAGCCCGTCTGGCGATTGCCATGGCTCAGGAAGGTGGCATCGGCATTATCCACAAGAACATGACCATCGAGCAGCAAGCTGCCGAAGTGCGCAAGGTCAAGAAGTTCGAAGCCGGTGTGGTCAAGGATCCCATCACCATCGAGGCCGATGCCACGGTGCGTGATCTGTTCGAACTGACCCGTCTGCACAACATTTCCGGCGTTCCGGTACTGCACGATGGCGACCTGGTCGGCATCGTCACTTCCCGTGACGTACGTTTCGAAAACCGTCTGGAAGCCACTGTCCGCGAAGTGATGACGCCTAAAGAGCGTCTGGTCACGGTCAAGGAAGGCGCCAACAAGAACGACGTACGCGAACTGCTGCACAAGCACCGCATCGAGCGCGTGCTGATCGTCGACGACAAATTCGCCCTCAAAGGCATGATGACCGTCAACGACATCGAAAAAGCCAAAGCCTACCCGCTGGCCAGCAAGGACGATCAAGGTCGTCTGCGTGTCGGCGCGGCGGTCGGCACCGGTAAAGACACCGGTGATCGCGTCACCGCATTGGTCAACGCTGGCGTGGACGTGGTGGTGGTCGACACCGCGCACGGTCATTCCAAAGGCGTGATCGACCGCGTTCGCTGGGTCAAAGAGAACTTCCCTGAAGTGCAGGTGATCGGCGGCAACATCGCCACCGGCGCCGCTGCCAAGGCGCTGGCCGAGGCGGGCGCCGATGCGGTCAAGGTCGGTATCGGCCCTGGCTCGATCTGCACCACCCGTATCGTCGCCGGTGTCGGCGTGCCGCAAATCAGCGCGATCGCCAACGTCGCCGCCGCCCTTGAAGGCACTGGCGTGCCGTTGATCGCCGACGGCGGCATCCGCTTCTCCGGTGACCTGTCCAAGGCCATCGTCGCCGGTGCGTCCTGCGTGATGATGGGTTCGATGTTCGCCGGTACTGAAGAAGCGCCGGGCGAGATCGAACTGTTCCAGGGCCGTTCGTACAAGGCTTATCGCGGCATGGGTTCGCTGGGCGCCATGTCCCAGGCCCAGGGTTCTTCCGATCGCTACTTCCAGGATTCCTCGGCCGGTGCCGAGAAGCTGGTACCGGAAGGCATCGAAGGCCGCGTGCCGTACAAAGGCACCCTGAGCGCGATCATTCACCAGTTGATGGGCGGTCTGCGTTCCTCGATGGGTTACACCGGCAGCGCCAACATCGAAGAAATGCGCACCAAACCTGAGTTCGTGCGGATCACCGGTGCAGGCATGGCCGAATCCCACGTTCACGACGTGCAGATCACCAAGGAAGCGCCAAACTACCGCGTAGGTTGAGGCTTTCAGCAAAACGTTCAATCACCGGGGCTGTTCATTCAGCCCCGAGTTGTTTCTGATTCACTACATGAGAATGAGTCATGGCCCTCGACATTCACGCTCACCGCATCCTGATCCTCGACTTCGGTTCGCAATACACCCAACTGATTGCCCGCCGCGTGCGCGAGATCGGCGTGTACTGCGAACTGCACCCGTTCGACATGGACGAAGATGCGATCCGCGAATTCGCCCCTAAGGGCGTCATCCTCGCCGGCGGCCCCGAGTCCGTGCACGAAGCCAACAGCCCGCGCTGCCCACAGGCCGTGTTCGACCTGGGCGTGCCGGTTTTCGGTATCTGCTACGGCATGCAGACCATGGCCGAGCAACTGGGCGGCAAGGTTGAAGGTTCCGAACTGCGTGAGTTCGGCTACGCCCGCGTTGACGTGGTTGGCAAGAGCCGTCTGCTCGACGGCATCGAAGACCACATCGACGCCGATGGCCTGTTCGGCCTCGACGTGTGGATGAGCCACGGTGACAAAGTCACGAAGATGCCGGAAGACTTCCACATCCTCGCCAGCACCCCGAGCTGCCCGATTGCCGGCATGTTCAACGACGATCGCGCTTACTACGGCGTGCAGTTCCACCCGGAAGTGACCCACACCAAGCAGGGTGGCCGCATCCTCTCGCGTTTCGTGCTCGACATCTGCGGCTGCGAAGCCCTGTGGACGCCGTCGAAGATCGCTGAAGACGCGATCGCCAACATCCGCGCTCAGGTCGGCACCGACAACGTCCTGTTGGGCCTGTCCGGCGGTGTCGACTCCTCGGTCGTTGCTGCGCTGCTGCACAAAGCCATCGGTGATCAACTGACCTGCGTGTTCGTCGACAACGGCCTGCTGCGTCTGCACGAAGGCGAGCAAGTGATGGCCATGTTCGCCGAGAACATGGGCGTCAAGGTGATCCGCGCCAACGCCGAAGAGCAGTTCCTCAACAACCTGGCCGGCGAAGCCGACCCGGAGAAGAAGCGCAAGATCATTGGCCGTACCTTCATCGACGTGTTCGATGCCCAGTCCAACAAACTGGAAAACATCAAGTACCTCGCTCAGGGCACCATCTACCCGGACGTGATCGAGTCGGCTGGCGCAAAAAGCGGCAAGGCTCACGTGATCAAGTCGCACCACAACGTGGGCGGCCTGCCGGAAGAGATGAACCTGAAACTGGTCGAGCCACTGCGCGAACTGTTCAAGGACGAAGTCCGTCGTCTGGGCCTGGAACTCGGCCTGCCGTACGACATGGTCTACCGTCACCCGTTCCCGGGCCCGGGCCTGGGCGTGCGCATCCTCGGCGAAGTGAAAAAGGAATACGCCGACCTGCTGCGTCGTGCCGACCACATCTTCATCGAAGAACTGCGCAAGGCCGACTGGTACCACAAGGTCAGCCAGGCTTTCGTGGTGTTCCAGCCAGTCAAATCGGTGGGCGTGGTCGGCGACGGCCGTCGTTACGCCTGGGTCGTGGCCCTGCGTGCCGTAGAAACCATCGACTTCATGACCGCGCGTTGGGCACACCTGCCTTACGAACTGCTGGAAACCGTCTCCGGCCGCATCATCAATGAAATCGAAGGCATTTCGCGCGTCACCTACGACGTGTCGAGCAAGCCACCGGCGACGATTGAGTGGGAGTGATCCTGCGCATGCCAAAAAGTCTGTAATCAAGAAAGCCCGCTGAATTGCGGGCTTTCGCATTTTTGCGTTTCGTACTTTCCGAAAAACATTTCATTACAACCGGACGAGCGCGACGCTACCGGTGGCTCGGTGTGTCTTGCCTCTTGGTGTGCTACCTTGTGTAGCAGAATGATCAAGCCGTTTGGGGTATCCAATCCATGAACAACAAGCTGAATACCTATGGTGTATCCATAGTGGAGAGGCCTAAAATCAAAGCCACCAAAAAGCTGGACTTGGGTGGTGACCAAGGTAAGCAGATCGTTTACTCAGAAACGAAGCTCGTTCTCAGAACTCACCAGAAGACTTTCAAGAAGCTGGCTGACATGTAATGGAATTGATCTTCTTTCCATTTGAGCGGGTCGTTGAAATAAACACTCAGATTTTGACTACCGAGCCCGGCATGAGAGGGCGGATAAATATTCCAATCCTGCAAGGTGCGCTGGCCAGAATCGACAACGCGATTGCTTATAATGGCCTCGATGATGTATTCGAAATTGCCGCCAAATACACTGCCAGCATCGCGCAGGGCCACGCATTGCCCGATGCCAACAAGCGCACCGGGCTTGCAGTCGGCCTCGAATACCTTTCTCTAAATGATTATGAAATTACCTTGGACAATGATCTGCTAGCGGATGCCGTTAGAGACTTGGTTACTGGGGATATTAACGAGCAAGACTTTGCTGATATTCTTTACTCCAGCTTCAGGGCTTCTCAAAGTCAGACTTAGTATCTGGAGTTCTTGTCATGGTTACTGGCTTGATTAGCTGAAGTTTTGATAAGCAATAATATTGGCTTGATGGATTTTCATCTTCTGTTGTTAATTTTGTAGAACTATTCCCTCAGCAGCTCGATTAACAAAAAACCCTTGGCCTCAAGCCAAGGGTTTTTTCGTTTCATGAGCCTGCAAGCGATTCAGGTGGGCAGGCGACTTTGCAGGGTCAGGCCGATCTCTATCAGCCGTTCGGATAGCGCGGCGAGGTCGCGGAACATGATGCCGCTGATTCGAGGCATCGACTGGGCCCAAATGTAGACCTGGCCGTCCCTCCGGCTATTCACCGCTGTTCGCACCAGATTGCCTGAGCTGTCGCGGCGTACCAGTGTGTAGGCATTCTGGTTTTTTTCGATCAGAAACATGCCATTGCGATGCAGCAGCTTTTCCTGCGCGGCAGGCGTCCATTGCGGTACAGGTGATTCGACCTGCAAACGCAGGTCAGCGTAGAGCACGTCTGAGGAGGCGCGGGTCGATGCGCCGTTATCAAACGGGCCGCGCGCGACTTTCAGGCCGGAATCGATACTGACGCCTGCTTCTCCTGCGGACGAGACCTCCTCGATCCGTAATCCGATGCCGCCCATGTGTTCGCTTATTCCCGGCAAACTTCTGAACGTATTGGTATCCGTTGCCTCGCTCAAGGCAACCCATTTGCCGGGTCTGTTGAGAATTGCGTCACCCCTTATGATTCGGCTGCTCAGGCGAATGCGTATTAGCTGTTCTTCAATCGAGGTAAGCGGTACCTTCGGCTTGTAGCTATGAGCAACATCCAGGCCCTGGACCCGGACGCCATTTGCCTGTGCGGTCTTCACCAGCTCAAGGATGTTGAACCTTGCATTGGGGTCGGTGCCTAGGCTGCTCAGATAGGTACGCAGGTCCTGCGACATCTCTCCCGACAGGAAGAATTCGTTGAGATCAGTCTGAGCAAAATCACTGAGCAATCCACGGACATAGAGCATATTGATGTGCCGTGCGAACGCCGGCATGTTCTCGATCATGAAGCGCATGCTGGCGATGCGATCCAGCGTTTCGCCAATCACCAGGCCATTGCTGTTGGCGAAAATGCTGTCAATCAGTTCTCCCGTCGGCATCGCCGGAGTGACCTGCGGGATGACCGGCCGTGGGGGCAGGTTGGCCCAGCTCAGTTCCGAGTAGAACTCCTTGGCCTCGTTGAGCAGACTGGCGCGCTTTTCGCCGAAGTAGACGGCGAACGCCTCGGCAGTCGATCGATTGTCGCGGGCGGCGCCGGGCAGCGTAACGGGGGAGTCAGGCAGGTTCATCGCCCACCTTCTGAGTGCCGGCATGTCCATCCCCTTCACTTCGTGAAGCGGCGTGACCAGACGCAGCGGACGGGCAGACGAGGGAATCGGCTCGACCAACGGCAGCTCCGGCGAAGGCGTTGTGGAAGACGGCTCGGAGGTCGTGTCGGCGTCCGGTATGCAAGCCTTGCCCATGCATTGACCGCCGCCCCTGAGCCGCAACGCAGGTAGGCGTTGCCACTTGCCGCCAGCACCGAAGCGTACGGGCAGCGAATACGCGAACTGATTGGGGCGCTCAGGATCGACGATCGCCCAGTGGCCGCTCTCCTCGGAGTCGTCAAAGTAGCGCACGTAATACGCGTCGTCGCCGATTTTGATCGCGTAGCGTGGCTCCTTGTCGAGACGGTAGATACCTTCAAATTTCCCTGGGGCCGCCTGGACGGTGTCCGGTACCAGTACCTCGTTGCATCGGTAGCGAATAGGAATGCCTGGCACGGGGGCAGCGGCGGTCGTGGAGGTCGGGGCGGGTGTGGCGGGTGTGGCGGGGGGCGTTTCGATGGGAAGGTCGTTTGCCAACTCATTGTTGGCTTCTTCAACCACCGTGGCTGGCGGCGGCTCCACGGGGGGCAGGAGAGGCGTGTTCGCCGAAGTGAACTCGACCAACCCGGCCATTTCTTCGGCTTCGGCAAACTCGACCTGCGGGCCGACTTCCAGCTGCGCGCCCGTGCCGATCAGAAACGGCACATCCAACACAATTTCGATACCGTTGAGCACTGCATTGGCAAGACCCGTTTTGCGTTCGGCGGCTGTGGTGCCGTTGACGGCCTGATCGATGTTCAGCCCCATGTTGGCGATGCTCGCGCCGATCAACGGCAACGCCGCAGGCCAGCCCACCGCCGCCATCGGGCCGAATACTTTCAGACCGGCGCTCAAATAACCTGTCCAGAGTTTTTTGCGCAGGTCGCTGTTGGAGGTCAGCACCAGCTGTGCCTCGGCGACCATGGCGCTGCGCGTCGATTCGCTTAACCAGGTGAACGCGTCACCGGCGACAGCGACATTGCTGCGATTGATCATCTGGTGATTGCTATGGCCCCAGGCGCTCACCAGGCGGTTCATCAGATCGGTGAGGTTCTCGCTGATGCGGTGACTCTCGGCGAGCGGGAAATGCTTGAGGAATGCGCTGCGTTTGTCCTCGTAATTCATCTGCTCAAGCAGCCACCAATGCAGATCAGCCTCCGTGTCCATCAAGCGAAAAGCCGGGGATTCGCCTGGCAGGTAAAGGGTCTGCCGGCCGCTGTCTTCCACCAGACGCAGCACATCGGTGGCAACGTGACCATCGACATCCATTGCGCGTACTTCAGCGCCGACCGGGTAGGTCGCTTGCAGCATCTGCAGGGTGACGGGCCAGGTTATCGGCCCGATGACCGAGGCAATGATGCGCTGAAAATCATCGCCTTCAAGTTCATTCTGTTGCAGCGCCTGCACCGCCTGACTGAGGAAACTGCACTTGGCCAGGACGCGAAAGTCATCCGCCGAGGTTTGCCAGAATTTGTTTAATTGCGCGGTGTAGCGCGTACTGAAATCGATTTCCCAGAACACTTTCAGAACATCGCTGCCAAGCAAGCGCACTTCATTGCCTTGATTGAAATTCTCGGCGTCCGGTCCCTCCGAATAAAAGCCACCGTAGAGGCCGAGCAGGTCGGCGTTGTCTTGATCGGTCGCGCGAAAGCGATGAATGACCAGTTGCGTGAGGGTCAGCGTTTCGTAGGGCTTTTCCAGCAAATGTTCCCAACCGGTAAAGGTCAGCGTGCTGCTCTGCGCAGTTTTGAAACGATGGAAATACACCCGGTCGGGATCGAGGTCGGACAGACCTTTGGCCATCAGCAGTTCGCTGGCAACTTGACGCGCCGCGTCATACAGACCCGGGCAGGTCGTCACGAGGGTCGTGGCGAGGGCTTTCAGGGCGGTTTTGTCTGCTGCGTTGGGCAGCAGACGGCGTTCGGGAGCGGTCATGAGTTTTTCATCCTTGAGAAAACAAGGATCGAGCATGACTGACTCGCCCAGGGCGAGTGCGTTACCCGGCTATCGTCGGGTGTTCTGTTGATGTTCTGCGAATGCTGCTGCACTTATCAAAGAAATTGCGACCGAATCAGATCCGTGTCGAACGGCGTCAGCCCTTGATCTGGCGAGAAGACCGTTTGCGCCTGCTGTGCAGAGGCCACTCGTACGCCTCGTGCCCGCACATGTAAATCGAAAAGCGTGTGCAGATCCGGCCGCGGTGTATGCACCAAGGCGCGCAGCATCAGCGAAACTCCGCTGAGGTTGTTGTCGACGTTGTTCCAGCGGGGCGATGAGGTCAGCCCCAGGTCGGCCCAGATCATGCGTCTCTCGTGTAAGTCCACTACGAAGGGCAGGCAGATACCGGTGTCCGAGGCGATATCGATGCGATCGACCACGGAACGCGGCTCGAACACTTCACCCGATGCCGTATCGGCGCGAGCCATCCAGCCTGCGAAGCATTCAGGAAGGTCACAATATGGCTGCCGGGTAAACGAGTTGAGGGAGGTCACGACATAGCGGATACCTTTCTCGACGAGAACATCAAGGTCTAGGTCGATGAACTCGGAAGCCCCCTCGGGCGCGTCGACGATGTCGCCGCTGTGGTAACCGCCGTAACCTTTGAGGTTGTAGTACGCGACCGCGTCCTTGAAGACGAAGTCGGCGTCGAAGAAGACAGCGGACAAATCGATATCCGTGCGCTCACGGCCATTCTTCCACCACAGAAACAGGCGAATGAAACGCGTATCGGGCATCGGCAATCGACTGCCGCGTACCAGCGTGCGCAGGGATTTCGCTGCGGCCCGCTGTGCCAGTGGCACTCGATATTCGCGCAATGCAGGGTCGACGAAGCAGCGGCCCAGCGGTGGCAACGATGCAAAGCGCGTTATCAGGGCGTGTTCACATATCTGTGCGGCACGCGCCAATACTGGTGGTGCGATTGAATCACGACGATCTTTGGTGCCGAAGACTTTGGCCAGCGCTCCTTTCGGTGTAAACGCCCGCAAGGGCAGGGGGCGCGGGGCTTGTACCTGAGCCAGCAACTGCAGCAGAACAGGCGAGGACACTTTCGCTGCAACAGTTTCAAAAGCGTCGAGTACCGCGTCTGGATCGGTGGCACGCCGCAATGTTACATCCAGACGTCGGGCGAATTCTCCGGGACGATCTTGCAGCACGGGTGTCAGCGCGGCGATCTGGCGTTGGGCAAGCATGGTTTCGACACGGGACCCAAACGAAGCCGGCGCATCGTTGCGCCGCGCTGCGGTGATGGCGGCGAAAGCTTGCGGATACTTGTCAGCGTAATCGCCCGGATGCAGGACTTCGGCCAGGCGTTTCCAACGTTCAGGCTGGCGCATCACATCTTCCGTAGCGTTGGGCGCGCGGTCGAGCAGGCGCAACAGCCGGCGACGCATCGAACGCTTCATTTTGCAGAAGCGCGTCAGCGCTGTCGCCAGCGACACGTCCCCACCATGCAAGGCGATCGCCACGCGCAGCACGTCGGTTGCTGTTTCGACGTTTTGTTCCAGAAATGCCTCTACCCCGGTGTTGTCACCAATATGCAGAATCAACGCTCCGGCGACCAGTGCACGAATTTCGCGGAACGGGATGGTCTCGGGCAACAGACGGAACACGTCGTTTTTATAGGTTTGAATAAACCAGATGACATCGGCGGCTTCCTCGTCGGATAGCGAGGTGCGCGATGAAACCAGCGGTTCGAGCAGTGACTCGAATTCGCTGACGCTTCCCGGTTCGATCACCCAATGGATGAAGTTGCCTTCAAGCAGGGCCGGCCGAACCTGTTCACTGGGCGGCAAGCGTCGCAGGGTGTGATAGTGCAGGACGGCGTTGAGATACAACTCCGCCTCTGAAGCCTCGAGGACCTGATTGGGGAAATCGGGATAAAACGGTCGGTGATGGACGTGAGCGCCGCTGCGTCGCCGAAGTACTCGGATAACCTCACGCAGCCAACTCCTGAGTTCTTCCGCAGAGAGCATGCCAATTTGCTCAACCAGCGGCTCGGAAAACACGCATCGGAACGCCGTGACTTCTTTGACAGCCGATGCGACCTGCGCACGCGTGGCTCCGCCGGTACCCGCAGGGACGTGAAATTTAGTACGGCGCCGCAGGAACAGCTCCTGATTGATCATGATTTCTTCCTTGGTCGCCGTTTCCAGTGAGCGGAGGCTCACCTGTGCAATTGATACGAAAACGCCTGCAATAAGCAGGCGCAGTGTGGAGAGCGGAACCCCTAGTTCATAGGGGATAGAAGGAAGGTGTTCCATAGCCACGGCGGCATACTAACGGAGGTCATCGGATTTGTCAGCGAACCACATATTTTGAAACCAGCTCGCTTGACAGCGGCTGTCAACGCCGCGCCACATCCGAAAAATAGAACTTGTCCAGCGTATGCCGTGACTCGGTGTACTCGAACTGCCGGCCGTCCTGCAAGAAGGTCTGGTTGCTGACTACGATGACGTGGCTCTGGCCGTCGAGGTCCAGATGCAGTTGATCGTCCTTGCTGCGCGGTACGGCTTCGATGGTGCGCTGGGCGTAGGCGATCTGTAATTGCAGGGTCTGCTCGATGTGGGCGTAGATCGACTGCTCAGCGATATCCAGAGACAGCCCGGGAATAACGTCGCTGACGAAGTGGTTGATGTCGAGGATCACCCGTTTGCCGTCAATCCGCCGCACGCGCTTGATCCGCGTGATCAGGCTGCCGGGTTCGGCATGGATGTGTTCGAGCAGGGCGCCTTCGAGGGCGAACTGACTCAGCTCGACCACTTCGGTGCTGACGTCGTTGCCCAGGCGCGGGTAGGTCTCCTGGAAGCTGACGATGCCGCCGAGCTGAAACTCGATCGGGTTGGTCGAAAGTACGAAGGTGCCTTTGCCGTGGATTTTCTGGGCGAAGCCGCGTTCCTGCAGCAGTTCGATAGCCTTGCGCACCGTGCCGCGGCTGGCCTGGTAGCTGTCCATGAGCTCGGTTTCGGACGGCAGCCGGGCACCGCGCTCCAGGCGTTCAGTGGTGATGCTGGCCAGCAGATCGTTGTAGATCTGGTTGTATTTGCTCATGGATGGGCTCGGTGCCGAGGCTGCTCAAAGCTTCGAACCTTAAGGCCAGGGTAGGGCTTTGTCCATGTGGACGATAGAAATCTGCCTAGGGCCAAGTAGGAAAATTCGCCGTTGGTCTGGCGGGAATATGCACAAACAAACTCGTACAGACGAGTTGTTGCATTAACTCGTCTGTACGAGTATTTTTCGCTTCGGCGTGCTGCCAATAACAACAATCCACAGCGGAAGAACAAGCATGAGCCACGACTACCCGAACATCGCCAGGGACTTGCTGCAAAGCCTCGGTGGCGCCGACAACCTCGAGCAGGCCGCGCATTGCGTCACGCGTTTGCGTCTGGCTCTGAAAGACCCGAGCCTGGTCGACACCGCTACGCTCAACCAGATCGATCTGGTCAAAGGCTCGTTCTTCACAGGCGGCCTTTATCAGGTGGTGATTGGTCCGGGGGAAGTGGAAAAGGTCTATGCCGAACTGCGCAAGCAGACCGGTCTCGCTGCGTCGACGATTGCCGACGTTAAACAAAAAAGCGCGGAGAAGATCAACGCCATGCAACGGCTGGTGCGGGTGTTCTCCGACGTGTTCATGCCGATCCTGCCGGCGCTGATCATTGCCGGCCTGCTGATGGGCATCAACAACCTGCTCGGCGCCAAAGGCATGTTCATCGACGGGCAGACGCTGCTCGATGCCTATCCGAAACTCGACGGGCTGTGGAGCCTGATCAACCTGATGGCCAACACTTCGTTCGTGTTTCTGCCGGCGCTGGTGGGCTGGTCGGCGGCAAAGCGCTTTGGCGGCAGCGAAATTCTCGGCATCGTGCTCGGCCTGATGCTCGTCCATCCGGACCTGCTCAACGCCTGGAACTACGGTAAAGCGGTGGCCGGGCTGGACGGGCAGCAACTGCCGTACTTCGACATCCTCGGTTTGTTCCAGGTGGAAAAGGTCGGTTACCAAGGGCAGATTTTGCCGATCCTGCTCGCTGCCTACGTCATGAGCGTGATCGAAAAATGGTTGCGCGCCCGCGTGCCCAACGCCATTCAATTACTGGTGGTGCCGATCACCACCATTGTCGTCACCGGCGTGCTGGCGCTGGCGATCATCGGTCCGGTGACGCGGCATATCGGCATCTACATTACCGAAGGTCTGGTGATGCTGTTTGATCTGGCGCCGTTGGTGGGTGGACTGATTTTCGGGCTGCTGTATGCGCCGCTGGTGATCACCGGCATGCACCACATGTTTCTCGCCGTGGACCTGCAATTGATCTCGAGCCAGGGCGGCACCTTCATCTGGCCGATGATCGTCATGTCCAACCTCGCCCAAGGCAGTGCGGCGCTGGCGGTGTTCTGGATGACGCGCAATGCGCGGGACAAGAGCATGGCATCGACCTCGGCGATTTCCGCTTATTTCGGTATCACCGAGCCGGCGATGTTCGGCGTCAACCTTCGCTACAAGTTTCCGTTTTATGCGGCGCTGGCTGGCTCTGCGCTCGGCTGCATATTCCTTTCATTGAACCGCATCCAGGCCTCGGCGATTGGCGTCGGCGGTCTGCCGGGGTTCATTTCGATCATTCCGCAGTACATCCCGATGTTCGTGATCGGGATGCTGATTGCCATGCTCGTGCCGTTCGTTCTGACCTGCGCGCTGAGCATGAAGATTGTCCGTCCCGGTTTTCGGGTTGCCTGAGATATCTGAAGGAGTTGTGCCATGCAGGACTGGCAGCGTTCGGTGATCTACCAGATTTATCCGAAGAGTTTTCATAGCCACGCCGGCAACCCGACCGGGGATCTGCTGGGGATTGTCGCCAAGCTCGACTATCTGCACTGGCTGGGCGTCGACTGTCTGTGGATCACGCCGTTCCTGCGTTCGCCGCAGCGCGACAACGGCTACGACATCAGCGATTACTACGCCATCGATCCGAGCTACGGCAGCATGGCCGACTGCGAACTGCTGATTGCCGAAGCGGACAAGCGCGGGATCAAGCTGATGCTCGACATCGTGGTCAACCATACTTCGATCGAACACGTCTGGTTTCAGCAGGCGCGCAGCAGCCTCGACAATCCTTATCGTGATTTCTATATCTGGCGCGATCAGCCGAACAATTGGGAGTCGAAGTTCGGCGGATCTGCCTGGGAGTACGAGGCGCAGACCGGTCAGTACTACCTGCACCTGTTCGACCACACTCAGGCCGACCTGAACTGGGACAACCCGCAGGTGCGCGCCGAAGTCTTCAAAATGATGCAGTTCTGGCGCGACAAGGGTGTCGGCGGTTTCCGCCTGGACGTGATCAATCTGATCTCCAAGCCCGAAGACTTTCCCGAAGATGACAGCGATGGCCGACGCTTCTATACCGACGGGCCGAACGTGCATGCGTACTTGCAGCAGATGCACCGTGAAGTCTTCGAAGGCTACGACCTGATCAACGTCGGCGAGATGTCATCGACCAGCCTCGAACACTGCATTCGCTATTCGAATCCGCAGTCGAAAGAGCTGTCGATGACCTTCAACTTTCATCATTTGAAAGTCGATTATCCGAACCTGCAGAAGTGGGTGCGCGCCGACTTCGATTTCCTCCAGCTCAAGCGCATCCTCTCCGACTGGCAGACCGGCATGCAGGCCGGCGGCGGCTGGAACGCGCTGTTCTGGTGTAACCACGATCAACCGCGGGTGGTCTCGCGTTTTGGTCATGAGGGCGAGTTTCGCGAGCTGTCGGCGAAAATGCTCGGCACCGCGCTGCACTTTCTGCAGGGCACGCCGTTCGTGTATCAGGGTGAAGAGCTGGGCATGACCAATCCGGGGTTCGAGTCGATCGAGCATTACCGCGACGTCGAGACCCTGAACATCTTCCGCCTCAAGCGCGAGGCGGGAAGCAGCGACGCCGACAATATGGCGGCGATCATGCAGAAATCCCGCGATAACGGGCGCACGCCGATGCACTGGGACGCGACGCCGAACGCCGGTTTCAGCGTTGCCGAACCGTGGATCGGTGTGCCGGCCAATGCCGCGCAGATCAACGTCGCGCGGCAGCTGGATGATCCGGATTCAGTGCTGCACCACTACCGCACGCTGATCGCACTGCGGCGCAGCGAGCCATTGATCACCGACGGGCTGTACCGGCAGTTATTGCCCGAGCATCCGCAAGTCTGGGTGTATCTACGTGAGGGCGACGCCGAGCGCTTGCTGGTGGTGAACAACTTCTACTCCGCGGCGTGTGAAATCGAATTGCCCGCAAGCGTGATCAGCGAATCGATGCGCCAGCGAACCTTGATCAGCAATTACTCGGACGCCATGCCGCGCACTCGCCGGCTGACGTTGCGACCTTACGAGTCGTTCGTTGTGCACCTGATCGATCCCTGATTCTTAACCCGTAAACCACGTTTGACAAAAACACGCAGAACACTGCGCGGGGGAGCTTTGCGCGCTGAATTTCTGCAAACACACAATAAAAAAATGGGATGGCTTATGAAAACAACAATAAAGCGCAGCCTTGCAGTGACAGGTGTTTGCCTGGCGTTACCAGCGTCGACACATGCGCTGGAGTTTGGCGGTTACTTGCGCAGCGGTGTCGGTACGTCGGTCAACAGCAGCAGCCAGTCGTGCTTTCAGTTGCCCGGCGCGCAGACCAAATATCGCTTGGGCAACGAATGTGAACAATACGGCGAACTGGAGCTGCGTCAGGATCTGTACACCCTTGAGGACGGTTCAGTGCTGAGCGTCGACGGCATGGCTTCGCTGTACAACCGCTACGACCGCAAACCCACATTCAAAGACCACACCGGTTCGATCCGTTTGCCCCAGGCCTACGCCCAATGGTCGGCGATGCCCGCGCTCAATGGCGGTTCGTTGTGGGCCGGGCGCCGTTACTACAAGCGTAACGATATCCACATTTCCGACTTCTACTACTGGAACCAGAGCGCCACCGGCGGCGGCATCGAAGACGTATTGATCGGCGATCTGAAGTACAGCTACGCGTTCTCGCGCAAAGACAATCTCTACCAGAAGGACTACATCAATCGCCACGATTTCAACGTGGGTGGCTTCAACAGCAACCCCGGCGGCGAACTGGAATTCGGTCTGAGCTACATCGACAAACCCGACAGCCGCGACGCCCATCGCGGCTGGGCGATTACCACGCAACATGTGCAGAGCGGATTTTTCGGCGGCAAGAACAAACTGGCCCTGCAATACGGCGAAGGGCCCGGCACCGGGTTGGGCTATACCGGGGACGTCGGACTCGACGACAGCAATAAAAGCTATCGCATTGTCGAGTTTTTCGACTGGCAACTGACGCCGCGTTTCGGCGGACAAATCGCAGCGGTGTATCAAAAAGACATTCGTGCAAACGGCGCCGATCAGAACTGGCTATCGTTGGGCGTGCGCCCGGCCTATGCGCTCACCGAGCAGTTCAAACTGGTCACCGAACTGGGCCACGATCAGGTCGATGCACCAGGCGGTACGCGCAAACTGAGCAAATTCACCGTGGCCCCAACCTGGTCGCCGAAAGGTCCGGCCTTCTGGGCGCGGCCTGAAGTGCGGTTGTATTACACCTACGCGACGTGGAACGAGGCGGCAAAGCGCGCGGCCAATCAACTGGCGAAAGGCACGGCACTGTCCGACAGCGGCGCCTTCGGCAATGCCCGGCACGGTGCGAATGTCGGATTGCAGGTCGAATACTGGTGGAAATAAGCGATGCTGACGGGAGCATCGCGCCCCGTCGGTACTTCAATACGAACATTGCAGGTGACGTCATGGCCACACCCCAACCCTTACAACTGCTGGCGCCGCTGTCCGGCGTGCTGATGGCGCTGGACCGGGTGCCCGATCCGGTGTTTTCCGGTCGGGTGATCGGCGACGGTCTGTGCATCGACCCGACCTCGTCGACCCTGTGCGCACCACTGGCCGGCGTGGTCAGCAACGTGCAGGCCAGCGGGCATGCCGTGAGCATCACCGACGAACACGGCGTGCAGGTATTGCTGCACATCGGCCTGGATACGGTGAACCTCGCCGGGCAGGGTTTCACCCGTCTGGTCGAAGAAGGGCAAGAGGTCGCTGCCGGACAGGCGCTGATCGAGTTCGATGCCGACTACATCGCCCGTCACGCCCGCAGCCTGCTGACCTTGATGCTGGTGGTCAGCGGCGAGCCGTTCCACTGGCTGGCCGAGCCGAGCGGACGGGTCGAACGCGGCCAGCCGCTGCTGGAACTTGCAGGCGGGCAAACATCCAGCGAGACGCCAGACGCGACAAAAGGCCAGACGCTGTTTTCGCCAGCGCTGATCTTGCCCAACCGCAATGGCCTGCACGCGCGCCCGGCTGCGGTGTTCGCCCAGGCAGCCAAAGCGTTTACCGCAACCATTCATCTGCATAAACAACAAGCGCAGGCCAACGGCAAATCGCTGGTGGCGCTGATGGCGTTGCAGACTGCGTTTGGCGACAGCGTGCAGATCAGTGCGGCGGGCGACGATGCGCAAGCGGCCATCGACACGCTGGCCCGCTTGTTGACCGAGGGCTGCGGTGAACCGGTGACAGCGCAGGCGCCCGTCGTGATCGCCACCGACGAGCCGCTGACGCTGTTGCGCGGGGTGTGCGCGTCTCCCGGCTCGGCGTTGGGCAATGTGGTCCAGATCAGCGAGCCGAGCTTCGACATCGACGAATTCGGCGGCGATGCCGATAGCGAACGTGAAGCGCTCGCCCACGCCTTGATCGAAGCGGATCTGGCCTTGCAGCATCTGCGCGATACCGCCGCAGGCGAGGCTGAAGCGGAGATCTTCAAGGCCCATCAGGAACTGCTCGAAGACCCCGGCCTGCTCGATCAGGCCGCGGCGTTGATCGACACCGGCAAAAGTGCGGCCTTCGCCTGGCGTACGGCAACCGAAACCACTGCAGCGATGTTCCGCCAGCTCGGCAACGCGCTGTTGGTAGAGCGCGCGGCGGACCTGAGCGATGTTGGGCAACGCGTACTCAAGCGCCTGCTGGGCATCGACGAGCAGACGCTGGACCTGCCGCAAGGCAGCATTCTGATCGCCGACCAACTGACCCCGTCGCAAACCGCTCGCATCGATACCAGCAAAGTGCTCGGTTTCGCCACGGTCGGCGGCGGCGCGACCAGCCATGTGGCGATTCTGGCCCGGGCGTGCGGCTTGCCGTCGATCTGCGGCGTGCCGGTGCAAATGCTTGCCTTGCGCAACGGCACCGAGGTTTTGCTCGATGCCGACAAGGGTGAACTGCAGGTGCAGCCGGACGCGGCGACGATCGAGCAATGGCAGGCGCGCCACGCGCAACAACGGCAACGACATGCCCATGATCTGGAGCACGCTGCGCTGGCGGCCTGCACTCGCGATGGGCATCACGTCGAGGTGTCAGCCAACGTCGCCTCACTGGCAGAAACCGAGCAGGCCATGGCCATGGGCGGCGCCGGTGTCGGGCTGCTGCGTTCGGAGTTTTTATATCTGGGCCGCAACCATGCGCCGAGCCATGACGAGCAGGTCGCCACTTACAATGCCATCGCCCGTTGTGTCGGGCCTGAGCACAATCTGGTGGTGCGCACCCTTGACGTCGGCGGCGACAAACCGCTGGCCTACGTGCCGATGGAAAGTGAAAGCAATCCGTTTCTCGGTCTGCGCGGCATTCGCTTGTGCCTGGAGCGCCCGCATTTATTGCGTGAGCAGTTGCGCGCCATGCTCGGCTGCTGCGCACTGACGCGCCTGCACATCATGCTGCCGATGGTCACGCAATTGGCGGAGCTGCGTCTGGCCCGGCAGATGCTTGAAGAAGAAGCGTTGGCGCTGGGCCTCACCGAAAGGCCGAAACTGGGGATCATGATCGAAGTACCGGCGGCGGCGCTGATGGCCGACCTGTTCGCGCCGTTGGTGGATTTTTTCTCGATCGGCACCAACGACCTGACCCAGTACACCCTGGCCATGGATCGCGACCATCCGCGTCTGGCCAGTCAGGCCGACAGCTTTCATCCCTCGGTGCTGCGCCTGATTGCCATGACGGTCAAGGCTGCGCACGCCCACGGCAAATGGGTCGGGGTGTGTGGCGCGATGGCGTCCGAGCGGCTGGCGGTGCCGCTGTTGTTGGGCCTGGGTGTGGACGAGTTGTCAGTGAGCGTGCCGATGATTGCTCCGATCAAGGCCACCGTGCGCGAACTGGCGCTGGCCGACTGTCAGGTCGTCGCCAAACAGGTGCTTGGCCTGGAAAGCGCCGGGCAAGTGCGCGAGGCGTTGCGGCTGTTTCACGAAGCGAGCGTCGAAACCGCGCACGTTATGGAGAACTGAAGATGTTCGATCAACTGCAAAAAGCCTTCTGGAAAGCCCTGACCCCCGATCTGGTGCCAGATGCACCGAACGTGCAAGCCACGCCGGACGACGGGTTGAGCGCTGCCATCGTTGCCGCGTTGGGCGGTGTGGATAACCTCCTATCGCAGCAGCCGGTGGCGTTGACGCGGGTGCGGGTGACGTTGCGCGATGTGTCGCGGCTGGATGAACAGGCCTTGAGCGATGCTGGCGTTGCGGGCGTGATGCCCCTTAAAAACGGCGTGGTGCACCTGATTACCGGGCTGCGCGCTTAGCCTGCAACTGATGTGCGGCGGCGGGTCGCCCTTACTGTTTCTCAACCGCAGGTGTATCGTATTCGCCTTTTGCGGGCCCTCGGGGCCTGTCGCTGATACGTGAGGTAGTTGAGTTCATGTCCTTTACCCGTCGCCAAATCCTCGGTGGCCTGGCCGGTCTTGTTGTCGTTGGCGTGGGGGCGGGGGGCGCATCGCGTTACTGGCTCGGCAAAATGGCCGACGCCGAGGCGGGCCACGACTATGAACTGATCGCCGCGCCGCTGGACGTCGAACTGGTGCCGGGGCACAAGACCGAAGCCTGGGCGTTCGGGCCGTCGGCGCCGGGTACCGAACTGCGCGTACGTCAGGGTGAATGGTTGCGGGTGCGCTTCATCAACCACTTGCCGGTGGCGACCACGATTCACTGGCACGGCATTCGTTTGCCGCTGGAAATGGACGGCGTGCCCTATGTGTCGCAATTGCCGGTGCTGCCGGGTGAATACTTCGATTACAAATTCCGCGTACCGGATGCCGGCAGTTATTGGTATCACCCGCACGTCAGCAGCAGCGAAGAACTCGGTCGCGGGCTGGTCGGGCCGCTGATCGTCGAAGAACGCGAGCCGACCGGTTTCCAATACGAAAAGACCTTGAGCCTGAAAAACTGGCACATCGACGAGCAAGGCAATTTCGTCGACTTCAGCATTCCTCGCGAAGCCGCGCGGGGCGGTACAGCGGGGCGTTTATCGACGATCAATGGCGTGCCGTTGCCGGTGATCGATTTGCCGGCCGGGCAGATCACCCGCGTGCGGTTGCTCAACCTCGACAACACCCTGACGTATCGAATCAATATTCCCGGCGTCGAAGCGAAAATCTACGCGCTGGACGGCAACCCGGTCGAACCACGGCCGCTGGGCAAGGAATACTGGCTCGGCCCGGGCATGCGCATTTGCCTGGCGATCAAGGCGCCGGCGGCGGGCGAGGAACTGTCGCTGCGTAACGGGCCGGTGCGTCTGGGTACGCTACGATCGGTGGCCAATAGCGATGCGCCGACGGACTGGCCCAAAGCCCTTCCGGCCAACCCGGTGGCCGAGCCGGACCTAGCCAATGCCGAGAAACTCAACTTCAATTTCGAGTGGGTCGGTTCGGTGTCGGTCAATGTCGACAACGGCAAACCGCCGAGCCTGTGGCAAATCAATGGCAAGGCCTGGGACATCACTGACAAGACTTGCGCTGATCGACCGATTGCTAGCCTCAAGCTGGGCCAGAGCTACATCTTCGAATTGAAGAACATGACCCAGTACCAGCACCCGATCCACCTGCACGGCATGAGTTTCAAGGTCATTGCGTCGAACCGGCACCAGGTCATTCCGTATTTCACCGACACCTACCTGCTGGGCAAGAACGAGCGCGCGCAAGTAGCGCTGGTGGCCGATAATCCGGGGGTGTGGATGTTCCACTGCCATGTGATCGACCACATGGAAACCGGCCTGATGGCCGCCATCGAGGTGAAGTGATGCGCCAGATTCGCCCAGCGGCGATTATCGACCGCAGCCGCGACCGCGACTTCATGCACGAAGCCCTGATGCTGGCTGCGCAAGGCGCAGCGCTGGGCGAAGTGCCGGTGGGCGCGGTGCTGGTGCAGAACGGCGAGATCATCGGTCGCGGCTACAACTGCCCGATCAGCGCCAGCGACCCGAGCGCCCATGCAGAAATGGTCGCGATCCGCGCCGCAGCCCAAGCTGTGGATAACTATCGTCTGCCGGGCAGCACCCTGTATGTAACGCTGGAACCGTGCAGCATGTGCGCCGGGCTGATCGTGCATTCACGGGTGGCGCGGGTGGTGTATGGCGCGCTGGAGCCGAAAGCCGGGATCGTGCAGAGCCAGGGACAGTTTTTTACCCAGGGCTTTTTGAATCACCGGGTGTTGTATGAGGGCGGGGTGTTGGCGGAGGAGTGTGGGGCGGTGTTGACCGAGTTCTTTCGCGCCCGCCGCGCGAAACCCACTGAATAAACACAAAACCAAACTGTAGGAGTGAGCCTGCTCGCGATAGCGGTCTAACATTCAACTTTGATGTGACTGTCAGATTGCTATCGCGAGCAGGCTCACTCCTACAGGGGTATGCGGCGTTTGTGAAAGTTACTTCCTGGCCACGATCACCGCCCGCATCGGCGCCGGCAGCCCTTCAACCGTTTTACTGTGATCTTCAGGATCAAGAAAATCGCTCAGCGACTGATACTTCATCCACTCCGTCCCGCGCTGCTCCTCGACCGTGGTGGTGCTGACATCCACGCAACGAATATCGGTGAAACCCGCACGGCGCAGCCACAATTCCAGCGCCGGCACCGACGGCAAAAACCACACGTTACGCATCTGCGCGTAGCGATCTTCGGGCACCAGCACCTGATGCTTGTCGCCCTCGACCACCAGCGTTTCCAGCACCAGTTCGCCGCCCTTGACCAGGCAATCCTTCAGCGCCAGCAAGTGCTCGATCGGCGAGCGGCGGTGATAGAACACGCCCATGGAAAATACCGTGTCGAAGCCTTCGAGATTCGCCGGCAGGTCTTCGAACGGGAACGGCAGGTGCCAGGCGTTCGGCTCGGACAAGTAGCGCTGCACCGCCTGGAACTGGCAGAAGAACAGCCAGTTCGGGTCGACGCCGATCACGCTGTCCGCGCCGGCCCCGAGCATACGCCACATGTAATAACCGTTGCCGCAACCGACATCGAGGATGCGTTTGCCCTTGAGGTCCAGGTGCGGAGCGACGCGTGACCATTTCCAGTCCGAGCGCCATTCGGTGTCGACGTGCACGCCGAACAGATCGAACGGGCCCTTGCGCCACGGCGACAGGCCCATCAGCGCGGTGCGCATCTGCGCGCGGGTTGCGTCATCGCAATCGGTGTCGAGTTTCAGACCGTTGAGCAAATCCACTTCGCTTGGCTGGATCTTCGGCAGGGCGTCCAGCGCACTTTGCCAACGTTCCAGGTCACCGTGACCTTTCTCCATTTTCTTGTCGAGTTGCGCCTGCAGGGTGTTGGCCCATTCGGCCAGCGGTGTACCGGCCAGACGGCGGGCGAGGGGGGACAGATCAATCATGGCAAGGCAATCAACGAGGCAAAGTTAAGACACTGGAACCACGGCACGACTTTCGAGAACCCGGCGGCCAGCAGGCGTTCGCGGTGTTCTTCGAGGCTGTCGGGCTTCATGACGTTTTCGATGGCGCTGCGCTTCTGGGCAATTTCCAGTTCGCTGTAGCCGTTGGCGCGTTTGAAGGCGACGTGCAGGTCGGTGAGCAACGCATGTTCTTCAACATCGTTGAAGCGCAGCTTCTCCGACAGGATCAGCGCGCCGCCCGGCAACAGTGATTGGTGGATGCGCGACAGCAAAGCGGTGCGCTGATCGGGGGCGATGAACTGCAGGGTGAAGTTCAACGCCACCACCGAAGCGGGCTGGAAGTCGAGGGCGAGAATGTCGCCTTCGATGACTTCGACCGGAAGCAACTCCTGGAACATCGAATCCTGACCGTTGAGGTATTCGCGGCAGCGCTCGACCATCGCTGCCGAGTTATCCACAGCAATCACCCGACAGCCGTCGGTGCGCACGTGACGACGCAGGGCCTGAGTCACGGCACCCAGTGACGAGCCAAGATCGTAGAGTACGCTGTTGGGTTGGGCGAATTGCGCGGCGAGCACGCCGAGGTTTTCGACGATGGTCGGATAACCTGGCACCGAGCGCTTGATCATGTCCGGGAACACCCGCACCACGTCTTCGTTGAAAGCGAAGTCAGGCACCTGGGCCAAAGGCTGGGCGAATAGGCGATCGGGTTCTTTGCTCACGGCGGTTTCCGGCGGTGTCGATGGAAAAGGCCGGCATTTTAGCCAAAGTGGCGCGCGGATGCTTGGGTTGCTGATAAAGCACAGTACGGGCGGGTAAACTTCGCCGTCAGGGATATCGCTTTCGCGAGCAGGCTCGCTCCCACAGGGGATCGCGGTGTCCTGTGGGAGATTCTGCTCGCAAGAAACCAGCGCGGTTTCGCGAGTCAGTTCACCGAGATGGCGCAGTCGAAGGTTTCCACTGGCAGCACTTCCGGCGCCCACGGTTGTTGCGAAGTCAGGCGCAAACGCCCGGTGCCGGCGGCGAAGGCTTGAAAGCGCCAGGTCGAAACGCCTGCGGAGCCGACCACGCCGGCATCTTCCGGGTTGCTGTAAACCTCGGGGCTGAGTGCACGCAATACGCCGCCGGCGGAATCCTGGATGGCCCAGCGATAGCCGGTGGTTGGGTTGCTTGGCAGCATGACGATAAGGTTCTGTCCGGTGGTCAGCCGCACGGGGCATTCGCTTTGTTTTTCCACGGTCACGTTGTGTTTTGGCTGCGTGGCACAGGCGGCCAGCAGAGAGAGAGCGAGGGGGAGAAACAGGCGAGTGGCGGACATGGGGTCAGTGGCTCCGGCGGTTACGACGAACGGCGAGCATAACTGAAGATGAGGCGATGTGTGACAGTGCCGAGCCCTCACCCTAGCCCTCTCCCAGGGGGAGAGGGGACTGACCGAGGTGTCTTGTGTCATACATCGACCTGAAAGATCGAGTCGATTATGGATTCAGCGATGAAATTTCAGGTCGGCGTAGTTCAGCAATATCCCACGGTCGGCTCCCTCTCCTGGGGGAGAGGGCTGGGGTGAGGGGCTACGCGCTACCGGTCAGAACAAAACCTTCGCCACATCGGCAAACCGCTTGGCGAAATGCACGGTTATCCCTTCTTTCAGATAATCCGGCAGTTCCTCAAAGTTGCCGCGGTTGGCTTCCGGCAGGATCAATTCGAAGAGCTTCTGCCGCCGCGCCGCAATCACCTTCTCGCGCACCCCGCCAATCGGCAGCACATGCCCGGTCAACGTCAGTTCACCGGTCATCGCCACGCCCTTTTTCGGTGGCTGATTACGTGCCAGCGAAAGCAACGCACTGGCCATGGTCACGCCGGCGCTCGGGCCGTCCTTCGGCGTGGCGCCTTCCGGTACGTGCAAATGGACGAAGGCTTCGTCGAAGAACTTCGCATCGCCGCCAAACTGCTTCAGATGGGAGCTGACGTAGCTGTAGGCGATCTCCGCTGACTCTTTCATCACATCGCCCAGCTGCCCGGTGAGCTTGAAGCCGCGGTTGAGCGTGTGGATGCGCGTGGCTTCGATCGGTAATGTGGCGCCGCCCATGCTGGTCCAGGCCAGACCGGTGATCACGCCGGTGCCGGACAGCACTTGTTCGTTGCGGAACACCGGATGGCCCAGTGACGCTTCGAGGTCTTTCGGGCCGAGTTTGATCACCGCTTTTGGATCGTCGATCAGCTTCATCACCGCTTTGCGCACCAGTTTGCCCATCTGTTTTTCCAGCTGGCGCACCCCGGCTTCACGGGCGTAACCGTCGATCAAGGCCTTGAGGGCGCTGTCGCTGATGCTCAGGCTGCCCTTGGATACGCCGGCCTTTTCCAGCAGTTTCGGCCACAGGTGACGCTTGGCGATGGCGACTTTTTCTTCGGTGATGTAGCCCGACAGGCGAATCACTTCCATCCGGTCCAGCAGCGGGCCGGGGATCGAATCCAGTGTATTGGCGGTGCAGACGAACAGGACTTTCGACAGGTCCATGCGCAGGTCGAGGTAATGGTCGAGAAATTCGACGTTCTGCTCCGGGTCGAGGGTTTCCAGCAGCGCCGAAGCCGGGTCGCCCTGGTAGCTCTGGCCCATCTTGTCGATCTCGTCGAGCATGATCACCGGGTTCATCACTTCGACGTCTTTCAGCGCCTGCACCAGTTTGCCCGGCTGGGCGCCGATGTACGTGCGGCGGTGGCCCTTGATCTCGGCTTCGTCGCGCATGCCGCCGAGGCTGAAGCGATAGAACGGCCGGCCGAGGGATTCGGCGATCGACTTGCCGACGCTGGTCTTGCCCACGCCCGGCGGGCCGACCAGCAGCACGATGGAGCCGCTGATCTCGCCTTTGTAGGCACCGACGGCGAGAAATTCGAGGATGCGATCCTTGATGTCGTCCAGCCCGGCGTGGTGCTTGTCGAGGATTTTACGGGCGTGCTTCAGGTCGAGTTTGTCCTCGCCGTACACGCCCCACGGCACCGAAGTGGCCCAGTCGAGGTAGTTGCGGGTGACCGCGTATTCCGGCGAGCCGGTTTCCAGAATCGACAGTTTGTGGGTTTCTTCTTCCAGACGCTTTTGCACCTGAGCCGGCAGGACTTTGCCTTCCAGGCGTTGTTCGAACTGTTCGAGGTCGGCGCTGCGGTCGTCTTTGGTCAGGCCGAGTTCCTGCTGGATAACCTTGAGCTGTTCCTTGAGGAAGAACTGGCGCTGATGTTCGCCGATCTTGCGGTTAACCTCGGCGGAAATCTCTTTCTGCAGGCGCGCGACTTCGACTTCCTTGCGCAGCATCGGCAGGACTTTTTCCATGCGCTTGAGCATTGGCACGCAGTCGAGCACGCCTTGCAGCTCGGCTCCGGTGGCCGAGGTCAGGGCAGCAGCGAAGTCGGTCAGCGGCGACGGATCGTTGGGGCTGAAGCGGTTGAGGTAGTTCTTCAGCTCTTCGCTGTACAGCGGGTTGAGCGGCAGCAGTTCCTTGATCGCGTTGATCAGCGCCATGCCATAGGCCTTGACCTCGTCGGTCGGCTCGGTCGGCTGGTGCGGGTATTCGACCTCCACCAGATACGGTGGGCGATGGTGTTTGAGCCAGGTCTTGATGCGCACGCGGTTCAGGCCCTGAGCGACGAACTGCAGTTTGCCGTTCTCGCGGCTGGCGTGGTGGACTTTGACCAGGGTGCCGTACTCGGGCAGCGCGCCGGTGTCGAAGTGGCGCGGGTCTTCCTGGGGGGTGTCCATGAAGAACAGGGCCAGCGAGTGGTGTTCGGATTTGCTGACCAGTTCGAGGGTTTCGGCCCAGGGTTCTTCGTTGACGATGACCGGCAAAACCTGCGCCGGGAAGAACGGGCGGTTGTGGATCGGGATGATGTAGACCTTGTCCGGCAGGTTCTGGCCGGGCAGGGCGAGGCCTGTGCCGGAGCTGGTGTGTTCGATGTGCTCGGCTTCGCTGTAGTCGTCGGGGTTGTCCGGGAGTTCCTGCTGGTCGGTCATGGGGCACCTGCGCAATGGAGTATGGGGTCTTAGATGGGGCAGGGGGTGGGTGGTTTCAATGGGGGGTGGTGTTTCTGCTTGTGTTCAGGGTTTTGACAGGGGGTTGGCCTTGGCGGCCTCTGGGCCGACCAGGTTTTGGTTGGTTTGGGGGCATATCCGTTTTTTCGGGGGGGCGGCCGGCGGTTTCGCCCTTACGGCGAGGCACTTTTTCCAGACGCCGAAAAAGTACCCAAAAAGGCTTTGCTCCTGCGTTCGGCCCCCGCAGGCTCGGGTCCCTTCGCTCCGGAATCGATCCGGGCGCAGCGGCTACGGTTTGCTTCGCTGCACCTACTTCCGCTGTGTACGACTTCGTCGTACGGTCGCTGCGCTCCCACGCCCGGATCGATCCCTGCGCTCAGCCTTCCGATGTCGCTGGTTAGGCAAGATCAAGATCAAGAGCACTCGAGCTGGCGCTCATTGTTGAGTGGTTAGAAGCAGTTGTTCGGCTTGGGATTTGTGGTGTGGCTGCCCCTCACCCCAGCCCTCTCCCCTAGGAGAGGGAGCCGATTTGGGTTGGCTTCGAATGTGGAGTACGACTTGGTATCGCAAGTCGGCGTAACTCTCACATTCACCCCGATCAGTCCCCTCTCCCTCCGGGAGAGGGCTAGGGTGAGGGGCTTTTTAAAATGTGTGTTCGACTCGGTTTTCACGTCGACGTAGCTCTCGCATCCACCCCGGTCAGTCCCCTCTCCCTCCGGGAGAGGGTTAGGGTGAGGGGCTTTTTAAAATGTGTATTCGACTCGGTTTTCACGTCGGCGTACCTCTCACATCCACCCCGATCAGTCCCCTCTCCCTCCGAGAGAGGGCTAGGGTGAGGGGCTTTTTAAAATGTGTATTCGACTCGGTTTTCACATCGGCGTACCTCTCACATCCACCCCGATCAGTCCCCTCTCCCTCCGGGAGAGGGCTAGGGTGAGGGGCTTTTTAAAATGTGTGTTCGACTCGGTTTTCACGTCGGCGTACCTCTCACATCCACCCCGATCAGTCCCCTCTCCCTCCGAGAGAGGGCTAGGGTGAGGGGCTTTTTAAAATGTGTGTTCGACTCGGTTTTCACGTCGACGTAGCCCTCGCATCCACCCCGGTCAGTCCCCTCTCCCTCCGGGAGAGGGTTAGGGTGAGGGGCTTTTTAAAATGTGTATGCGACTCGGTTTTCACGTCGACGTAGCTCTTGCATCCACCCCGATCAGTCCCCTCTCCCTCCGGGAGAGGGTTAGGGTGAGGGGCTTTTCAGCTGGGTGTTGGTGTTTGGTGGATTTCGTGGTTATCCAATACCCGGTTCACGGCCAGTTCCGCCAGCATGATGATCTGCTGGATCGCCAGTATGGTCCGGCGTTGCGGCAGGTCGATGTAGGCGGCGATGTCGCTGGTCATCAGGCTGGCCTGGGCCAGGGATTCGCAGGCGTGGACCAGCAGGCTTTCGCTGTCCTGCTCGGGGGCGACCTGGAACATGGTGCTGGGTTTGTGAAAGCGCAGGGTCAGGGCGTTGGGTTTGAGGTAGTGGTCGAGGGCGCGGTCGGCGGCTTCGTGGAATTTCTTGGAATCGGGGGATTCGTATGGCGAGGTGTCATCGGTTTCTGGCGGATTGGGTGTTGGCTTTTTCATGGTGAATACTCAGTTGGTGAAAGTGGAGCTGCCTTCGATTGCCGCGACGCAATCTGAGGTGGCAGCTGTACGCGGGTTCGCGGACCGATAACTGAGAAATCGGCATACCTCCAACGAAGGTATCCCGCGCACAGCCGCCATGACACAACAACTAGCACCGAGGTGCCGTGAGATTGGCGATTATGCATCAGTTATCGGGCCGCGACGCCCGTTCGCTGAATTTGCAGCGACCCTACGAGCCTATCCAGCCGATTTCCGAGGCACAACCGACGCGATGTGTCGGAAAACTCCCGCTCACAATGTGCTTCTGTAGGACGAACACCGTCCTTTGTAGGAGTGAGCCTGCTCGCGATTGCGGTAAATCATTCACCGAGGATGTTGAATGACATACCGCCATCGCGAGCAGGCTCACTCCTACAGGTTTTGTGGTGGATTCAGAAATGGCGTGCACAAAAAAGGCGATGCCCATTGCGGGACATCGCCTTTTCGTTACCGCGGCTAACGCTTATTCCGGCAGTTTGTACGCAATGATGTAGTCACCCATCTTGGTACCCAGCGAGCCGTGACCGCCGACAACCAGCAGGACGTATTGCTTGCCGTCCTTGCCGGTGTAGGTCATCGGGGTCGCTTGACCACCGGCTGGCAGACGCGATTTCCACAACTCTTTACCGGAGTTGACGTCGTACGCGCGCAGGTACTGGTCGAGGGTGCCGCTGAGGAAGCCGACGCCGCCAGCGGTGACGATCGAGCCGCCCATGCTTGGCACGCCGAGGGTGAAGCCGATCGGGATGGGCGAGCTGTCGCGGCTGGTGCCGTTCTTGCGTTTCCACACGACTTTGCCGGTGGTCAGGTCGATACCGGCGACGTAGCCCCAGGCCGGGGCCTGGCACGGTACGCCGAGTGGCGACATGAACGGGTGCATGATCACGGCGTAAGGCGCGCCGGTGTTCGGCTGCACGCCCGAGGTTTCGCTTTCGCGTTTGCTGCCCGCTTCGACTTGCTCGCGCGGCACCATTTTCGACACGAAGGCCATGTAGTTCGGGCTGGTGAACAGCATCTGGCGAACCGGGTCGACCGAAACGCCACCCCAGTTGAATATGCCGACGTTACCCGGATAGATCAGGCTGCCCTGTTCCGATGGCGGGGTGTATTGGCCTTCGTAACGCAGTTCCTTGAACTGGATGCGGCACAGCATCTGGTCGAATGGGGTCGCGCCCCACATGGCTTTTTCGTTCAGTTCCGGGGCCAGCAGGTTGAGGTCCGAGCGGGCCTGGGTCGGTGCAGTGTGGTCGCCTTTGACAGCGCCTTGCGGGACCGGGATTTCCTGGATCGGGATGATCGGCGTGCCGTCACGACGGTCGAGGACGTACAGGCTGCCCTGTTTGGTCGGGGCGATCAGAGCCGGTTTCACGCCTTCGGCGGTTTTCATGTCGAGCAGGGTTGGCTGGCTGCCCACGTCCATGTCCCACAGGTCGTGGTGGGTGAACTGGTAGTTCCAGCGCACTTTACCGGTGGCCAGATCCAGCGCAACGACGCCAGCGCTGAACTTCTCGGCGCCCGGGGTGCGGTTGCCGCCCCATTGGTCCGGGGTCTGGTTGCCCAGTGGCAGGTAAACCATGCCGAGTTTTTCGTCGACACTGGCCAGCGACCACATGTTCGCCGAGTTGCGGCTGTAGGTTTCGCCCGGGGCCAGAGGCTCGGTGGCGTCTGGCTTGTCGCTGTCCCAGTTCCATACGAGGTGACCGTCGCGCACGTCAAAGGCGCGGATCACGCCGGATGGCTCGTTGGTCGACTCGTTGTCAGTCACGTGACCGCCCATGATCACCAGATCACGGGTAATTGCCGCCGGCGAGGTGGAGTAGTAGCCACCGGCGGTGAACGGTCCGATGCCTTGGGTCAGGTCGACCACGCCGTTGGTGCCGAAGCCTTCGCAGATCTTGCCGGTGTCGGCGTTCAGTGCGATCAGGCGGGCATCCGCGGTTGGCAGGTAGAGGCGACGCGGGCAGGCCTGGGCAACGGCCTGGCCGGCGGCGGAGATGACCGCGGAGCTGGCGTTTTCCGACTTGGCGTAAGCGGCTTCGTCGTAGTACGAAACGCCACGGCATGTCATGTGCGCAAAGCCTTTGAAGCCGACCGGGCTCTTGATCTGCGGGTCGAAGCGCCACAGCTCTTTACCGGTGTCCGGGTCCAGCGCCAGCACTTTGCTGTGCGCGGTGCACGCGTAGATCATGCCGTTGGCTTTGAGCGGGGTGTTTTCGTTGGTCAGCTCGACCGGGTCATCCTTGGTTGGCAGATCGCCGGTCTGGATGCGCCAGGCTTCCTGCAGCTTGCCGACGTTGGCCGGGGTGATCTGCTTGAGCGGCGAGTAACGGTCACCGAATTCGGTGCGACCGTAGGCCTGCCAGTCGCCGTCCGGCATGGCCGGTGCGGTGCTGGTCGTACCGGCGGTTTCGCGGCCCAGTTCGCCAAAGGTTTCGCCCGGATGGGTGAACAGGCTGGCCAAAGCGGTAACGCCGGCCAGGATCACCGCGACGGTCAGACCGCCGGTGCCCATTTTCGCCGGGCCGTTGAGCAGCAGCGGACGGCGGAACCACGGCAGCAACATCACGAAACCGAGGACAAACCACAGCGCCAGACGCGGCACCAGTTGCCACCAGTCCAGACCGACTTCCCACAGCGCCCAGACGGTGCTGGCGAACAGGACGATGGCGTACAGGCCCAGCGCCGCACGACGACGCATCAGCAGCAGAATGCCGCTCAAGGCGATGCCGATACCGGCCAGCAGGTAGTACAGCGAGCCGCCAAGCGTGCTCAGCTTGATTCCCCCGGCCAGCATGGCCAGGCCCATCAGTAGAAGCAGGATGCCGAGCAGGGCGGGTAGCAGCCGCCCCCGGCTCGAAGCACTTTCGGTGCTCATAGTGTGATTCTCCGTGACGTTTATGTAGTCCCGCGCTGTAGTCACTTTAGATGACGATTTGGCGCAGGCATGGTTCAGATAAAAACTTGTTCGGCTAACGAAATGCATTTGTGTAGGAGTGAGCCTGCTCGCGATAGCGGTTTTTCAGTCACTGGAGAGGTCGCCTGGAACACCGCTATCGCGAGCAGGCTCACTCCTACAGGAGCTTGCGTATTCTTTAAAACGACGACTGGATCTTGATCCCGCCGATCAGGGCGTCGTCGACGTCGTTCACGCCACCGGGGTGGCGGATGTATTGCAGGTTCGGGCGTACGGTCAGCCAGTTCGTCACGTGCACGCCGTAGTACAGCTCGGCGCTGTATTCGGTGTCTTGCGGTGGCAAAAAGGACGGATCGTCGTAGTCATACACGGCGTTGGCGCGGTTGCTCGCTTCGGCGTTTTTGCGATAGGCCGGGTTGACGTGTACGCGGGCCAGGGCGAAACCGATGTCGTCCTTGGCGCGCGTGTCGAACGGGCCTTTATAGGTGAGGCCGGCCTGTACGTAGTTGTCGATCGCGTTGGTTTTCTTGTCGTGCATTGTTGCGTTGGCGAACACGCTCAGGCCGCGGCTGTTGTCGCTGGCCACGCTGGTAATCTGCTGTTGAACGCCCAGCCACACGCCGTGTTTGCTCGACGCGCTGCGGTAGGCTTCGCCGCTGAGGGCGGCTGGCCGGTCGTTCTGGTCTTTGTAAACGTCCGACGCCTTGGCGTTGCTGTAGTAGTAGCCGGCGCGGTACTCGCCCGGCAGGCCGTTGAGCTTGGGCGTCCACACCAGTTCGATCGGCAGGATCGCCCCCTGGGTGCCGCTGCCGCTGAGCTTGAAGCCATTGCCGCGATCGAGGTTCGACGGGTTCTGCTCGTAGGCACCGACCTGTGCGTACAGCTCCGGCGTCAGGTGGTATTTGACCCGCAGCGCCCATTGGCTGACCGGCCAGTTGTACCAGATGCCGCCGACCCAGTTGCCGACTTGTGAGCCGCAGAACGCCAGGTTCTGGAAATCGCAGGGGAAGCTGTTGAAGTCTTCGCCTTCGCCAAAACGGCCGACCTTGATGTCGAGTTTCTGATCGAAGAATTTCTGTTGGTACCACATTTGCGTCAGGCGCGTGGTCTGGCCACGGCCCCAGACTTCCTGAGCGGAAGTGAAACCACCGACCCGTGGATCGTTGATGCGGTCGTTGCTGATATTGTTGCCGCTGCGTTTGGTAATGGTCAGCTGAAACTCGGCGGCGTCCCAGCCGAGGATCTTCTGCAGGTCCAGGTGCGTGCCGAGGCCGAACTGGTCGCTGTAACGCGCGGTGCGGTCATGGTCGTAGCCGCCGTGCAGGTTGCTGCCCATTTCGCCGGTGTAGTCGAGTTTGAAGTCGTAGCCTTTTTCCGCGAGTTCGGTGCGCGTGCCGTTCCAGTCACCGAGCATGTACGGTGATTCACTGTCGAACGCGGGCGCCGCTTGCGCGCAAGTGGCGAGGCCCAGCGCAGTGCAGCCGCCAAGGATGCGCAACGTGGAGATAGCGCTGTCTCGGGAGAAGGAAAAATCAGCCATGGATAAGTCTTTTTTTGATGTTTTGGGAGTGCAATTTCGGCGCTTCAAAATGACGCAGGCAGTGAAGCGATTCAGCGGAAGGGCGGCAGGATAATGATCTGTAACAAATTGAGAAAGGGCTTTTGCAGACATGCAGCGTTTCGGATTCGGTAACAGTGCGGCAAACGGGCGCATTGTCGCCCGCTTGCCGGCCTGCGATGTTCTCGGGTTGACCTACATTTACAGTCAGGCCTTTCACCCGATCCCCCCCCTCGGCTAAGGTGCGCGGCTTTACGCATTTTCACTTCGCTCGAAGGCCTGGCATGAACGAACCAACCCCTGATCCGCTGCACGGCGTGACCCTTGAACAGATCCTCAACGCGCTGGTGACCCACTACGAATGGTCGGGCCTGGCCGAGCGGATCGATATCCGTTGTTTCAAGAGCGATCCGAGCATCAAGTCGAGCCTGACATTCCTGCGCAAAACCCCGTGGGCGCGGGAGAAGGTCGAACGTCTTTACGTCAAGCTGATGCGCACCAAGCGACCGCTTTGAGATGGACGCAATCTGGCGTCAGCGCCTGATCACCTGCGCCGCTGTTTTGGGCTGGGCCGGATTGGGCATTCAGCTGTACCTGATCTTCTTCGCCCGTTTGAACGTCGGCGCGAGCCTGCTTGGCGGGCTGGTGAGCTTCTTCAGTTACTTCACGGTACTGACCAATACACTGGTGGCGACGGTGCTGACCTGTGCCGTCACACCGCGTGAATCGGCAGCGCAGCGCTGGTTTCTGCGGCCATGGGTGAGCAGCGGGGTGGCGGTGAGCATCGCCGTGGTCGGCCTCGCTTACAGCATTTTGCTGCGGCATCTGTGGCATCCCGAAGGCTGGCAATTCATCGCTGACGAATTACTCCACGACGTGATGCCGCTGCTGTTTCTCGCGTATTGGTGGTGCTGCGTTCCCAAGGGCACGTTGCGCTTGTGGCATTTGCCGCTGTGGCTGATCTATCCGCTGGTGTATTTCATCTACGCCTTGCTGCGCGGGCATCAGCTCGGCGCGTATGCGTATCCGTTCATTGATGTGGCGGTGCTGGGTTATCCACAGGTGTTTATCAATGCCGGGGGGATATTGGTGGGGTTTGTGGTGATTGGCCTGTTGATCATCGGCGTAGACCGCAAACGGCCCGCACGAAGTTGAGAACCCGTGTGGGAGCGAGCCTGCTCGCGAAAGCGGTGTGTCAGTCACCAACGTTGTCGACTGTGCCGACGCCTTCGCGAGCAGGCTCGCTCCCACAAAGGGATGCGAGTCAGGGGAATATCATTCCTCGTCGGAGCCCTCGGCACGCCAGTAGCCGGCAGCCTTGATGAACTGCTCATCGAGCCCGTGCTCATCGATCAACACCCGGCGAATCTGCCGTGAGACTTTCGTTTCGGTCGCGACCCACGCATACAGATTGCCGTTGGGCACCTGCAGTTGTTTGACGGTGGTCAGCAGGTTGTCCTTGCCGCCCTCGCGCAAGACCCAGATCACATTGACCTGCGCGGCGCTTTCCAGCCGTTGCTGCTCGGCGCCGTTTTCCACTTCCACCACCACCAGCGCCTTGCGATTGGCCGCCAGGCCTTCGAGGCGGCGGGCGATGGCGGGCAGGGCGGTTTCATCGCCGATCAGCAGGTAGCTGTCAAACATGTCCGGCACGATCATCGAGCCACGCGGGCCGCCGATGTGCAGAAACTGGCCGGGTTGCGCCTGCTCGGCCCACGTCGAGGCAGGGCCGTCGCCGTGCA
Source organism: Pseudomonas sp. Z003-0.4C(8344-21) (assembly GCF_900104975.1). Lineage (NCBI taxonomy): Bacteria > Pseudomonadati > Pseudomonadota > Gammaproteobacteria > Pseudomonadales > Pseudomonadaceae > Pseudomonas > Pseudomonas sp. Z003-0.4C(8344-21). Next base: position 1,510,982 of record NZ_LT629756.1, read on the forward strand.
GGACGAAGTCGATGTCCAGCTCCATTTTTTCCAGGTCGTAGCGACGCGGGGTGTAGTCGCGCATTTCCGGTTTTGGTCCGTCGTCCTTGGCGGCGCCGAGTTCCATATTTTCCAGCGCTGCTGCTTGCTCGGCGTTCTGCGGAAACAGCAATTTCACGTGATCATCGGTGCCCAGGCTGATGAAACCCGCCAGCTCCGGCCCGCCGAGGGTGATGCGGCGCATGCGCGGCGTCAGGTCGACCACGCGCAACACTTGCAGCTTGCGACGTTTGATTTCATGCATGACGCGGTGAATGGTCTGAGTATCGACGGCGGTCATTCGGCAGTCTCCGGGGCAGGTCGGGCGGCGGGGCCGTCGACGATGGCTTTGGCGGTGTTGTTGAGCAGGTCGCGCACACGCAGGATTTCTTCCGCGCTCCAGCGTCCGTGGTGCATTTGCAGAGCGTGGCGCAGGTTGTGCACCGCCTCGTGGATTTCCGGCGGCCGGTCATGGCCGCGCAGCGAGCGTTTGCTGACCTCGATGCGCATGCGTACGCCGTCCAGCGCCACCGCTTGTTCCTCAAGCGATACACGACCGGCGTCGGTGACGCTGTAGCGTTTCTTGCCACCCTCGGCGTCGCCGCTGATCAGTTCGCTTTCTTCGAGAAAGGTCAGGGTCGGGTAGATCACCCCGGGGCTCGGGCTGTAGGCGCCGTCGAACATGCTTTCGATCTGGCGGATCAGGTCGTAGCCGTGGCACGGCTGTTCGGCGACCAGCGCCAGCAGCAGCAATTTCAGATCACCGGGGGCGAATACTCGTGGGCCGCGGCCACCGCGTTCGCGGCCGGGGCGACGGTCGAAGCCGTCACGGGGCTCACCGTGTTCGCGGTGGGGTGAATGATGGTCTCTCATTTCAGTCTTCTCTCGTCGTGTTTAGATACAACGTAAGATATATCTTAACGAGGGTGCAAGACGTTTTTTCTCTGCGGTCTGCGTGGCTGACGAGCGGCAGGCGCCAGCGAAACGCAAGCACTGAAATCACGCAAGCGGAGCCACGCGCAATGACCGGAAAGTTAAAGTCATGGCTCTAGTTGTTGTAGAGTATAAGTTCTAAAAGTTGCGAAGTTACTGCCGGGGCGGGGCGAAGTTGCTGTATGGTTTTTTAACTAAAACTGTTTGTAGGGCATCGCTTACAGTTACTGTTTCGAATATCGCTATTTAGCTGTTTTTTCTTGCAGGTCATAGGGTTGTTTAACTACGAGGTTGTCGGAAGTTGCCTGCTTACTTTCCAGAGTCGACAGCCGATGATGCGCCCACATTGAAAGTTCAAGTTGATCTGGCTCAACTCGAGCGACGACTCGAGCAGTGTCTGCTTGAACTTTCAATGTTCATTCCCCTATCAAGCAAACAGGTACATAACGATGTTCAAGAAACTTGCAATCGCCGCTCCACTGGCTCTTCTGGCAATGACCTCCACTGGCGCATTCGCCGCCGGCGAAGCGTCGCACTCGATCAGCCTTGTCGCGCATGTGCCGACCAACGGTTTCTACGTCGTGCCGACTGACCCGGATCTGGTCAACAAGGACCAGGACATGAGCTACCAGCCGACCACCGGCAAAATGGCCGACGTCAATGGTTTCTTCGACGTGCGTAACAACAACGGTTCGGTACACGCCAGCCTCGAAAGTGCACCAAAACTGGTGTCCGGCAGTACCTCGATCGACCTGCAGGTCATGCTTAACAACAAGGAACTGACCCTGACCCCGCAAATGGTCGTTGGTGAAGCCGAGTCTGACGTCAACTACCGTGCACCGCTGAAAATTTCTGCCAAGGGCAGCAACTTCCAGCCGGGCGATTACACAGGTTCCGTGGCAATGATCTTCGACGCTGTGCCACCGGTCGGCGGCAACTGATCGACTGATCAGGTTCATAGCGCTCGCTTTCACGCGTGGCGTCAACCGACGGGGCAGGCAGCGATGTGTGCCCCGCCGGACTTTCATTGTCAGTAAACCAGAGTACGAGTTCATGTTCCCGATGACCCCCATCGCGGCTGCGCTTGCGCTGTTGTTTTGTGCCAGCGCAGCCGTCGCATCCAACACCGCCGGTACCACGCCACGCAGTCTGCTGGCGCAGGCCAAAGGCCTGCCAGCGGATTTCGAGGAGCATTTCTTTGATGTGCCGCTGGCGGTGCGGGTCGAAGTCGACCAGCAGCCGCTGGGCGAAGCCATGGTGGTGTTGTCCCGCGATGATCGCATCACCCTCCTCGAATTCACCGACACCAGTGAAAACCGTTTCGGCCCGTCCGAGCGGGAAAAGTGGGCCAGTTATCTCAAGCCCGGCGTGCCCTTGGGTGGGTGCAGCGGTTCCTGCCCGGATCAGTTTCTGGCCGTGCACTACAACCTGGAAGACTCACTGGTTTCGATTGTCACCGAAAACGCCGAACGCGACGTTGAGGCCAAGCGTTATTTCGAGCAACCCAGCGGCGGCAGCAGCGGCCTGATGGTGCGTAACCAGCTCAACCTCAACGGTGGTCAGGACCAGGACCTCGGTGGGCGTTTCGGCCTTGAAGCCAGCGCGAGCCTGGGCAACTGGAGCCAGACCCTCAACCTGCAAATGGCCCGTCTCGGCGGCCCGGACGACAAGCTTTATCACGCCGTGCATGAACTGCACACCCAGCGCGAACTGCAAGGCAGTTTCTTCCGCCTGGGCTATTTCACCCCCAATTCCGAAGGGCTGACGCGCCAACCGCGTACGTTCGGCACCAGCCCCGACACCGCTGTCGGCGTGATGTATGGCAGCTCCGACAGTCTGGCCATCAATAGCCCGATGCCCAGCGTGTACCCGATCTACGTCACCGCCAACCGCCAGGGTTCGGTAGAGATCTGGCGCGACGGCCTGCTGATCAACACGCAATCAGTACCGGCCGGGTTGCAGACCCTCGACACCCGGCCATTGCCCGGCGGTATCTACGAAGTGGAAGTGCGTCTGATCGAAGACGGCCAGATCACTTCGACCACCCAGGAGCTGGTGTACAAGCCCAGCAACTGGCGCAACCTCGACGAGCGCTGGCGCTACAACCTGTTCGCCGGCGAAGAAAGCAAACTGCTGAGCAACTGGGACACGCAATCGAGCGGCAGTCCGACCGCCGGCGCGGCGGTGAACTACTTGCTGCATCCGCGGGTGATTGTCGGCGCATCGGCGCGGCAGATTCGCGAAAAGCTGCAGTACGGCACCTCGATCGACTGGACATTGGCCAATCATGTCAGCCTCTACGCCAACGTCTACAAGACCGAGGATTACGGCACCGGACTCGATCTGCAAAGCCTGTACAACTACGGTGCCGGCAGCATTGTCGTCAGCCACAACCGCAGCTGGCTCGACACCACCAACACCTATGACACCTTGCCCGATGGCACACGGATTCGCCCGCGCAACGTGTTCATCGGCCAGACCAGCAATTCCTCGCTGGCGCTCAATCATCGGGTCAGCAGCATGAGTTCAGTCAACGCTCGAGTGGCGCACAGTGAGGGCAATGTCGAGGGCTTGGGCATCGATCTCGGCTGGACCCAGCGCACCACGCTGTTGGGCAGTGACGCCAGTTGGCGTTTGTCGATTTTCGATCGGCCGGGCAGCTACAGCAGTGGCGATGCGCGCAATCGTGGCGTCGACCTGAGCATCAACCTGGCGCTCGGTGCGCCCGGCCAGCAGATCACCGGCAGCATCGGCTCGCGCACCGCCCGCGATGGCCAGCGCGACAACAACGCTTCGCTCGGCTGGCGCAAGGATTTCAAGGATCACGTGCTGCAAAGCGTATCGGTCACCGCGCTCACCGACACCTATGGTCTGGGCATGTCCGGCCTGACCAACTTCCGCACCGATGCGGTCAACGGCGACGCGTTTGTCCAGCGCTCCTCGTACAACGGCAATTACACCGGCGGCCTCAACGTCGACAGCACGCTGGTGATCGGCGGCGAAAAAATGCTCCTGACCAGCCAGAGCGAAGTGCGCGGCGCCGGGCTGATCGTCGACGTCGAGTCGGACATCGACGATATCGTCCTGCGCGCCGATGACTACAGCGGCGGCGGTGCGGCGTTGAAGCCGGGGCGCAATTTCATTCCGATCACGGCGTACCAGAACAGCTCGGTGAGTTTCGACTTCGAAGGGAACAACGTCCCGGCGGCAACGATCGAGCCGGCACGTACCCGTTATCACCTGAACAAGGGCGGCGTCGAGTACCGCAAGGTGCGCGTGATGAAAACCTTCACAGTGCTCGGTCGACTGGTCAATGCCCAGGGCCAACCGCTCAAGGGGCACCACGTGATCAACCACGCCAGCCGTGGCGTGACTGAAGTCGACGGGTTCTTTTCGATGGAAATGAATGCCGGCTCGCCGACTCTGGAAGTGCGTCAGGGCAATCAGTTGCTGTGCCAGTTCCGTCTCAACGAGGCAGACCATCGCAGCGAGAACGACGTGCTGATGATCGGGGATTTGCGTTGCACGCCGGATACGTTGGCGGATGTCACGACCACTGAACAGAAGGCAGGTTGATCCCATGAAGATAATGACCACCGGTTGCGCTTTGGCGCTGGCGTTGAGCGCGTTCCCGGTACAGGCCGTGAATCAGGAAATTCGTGCGATGTTCCAGCCCGATCCTGCGCAGCCGTCGAAGAACCTGTTCGTCAACCAGACGCCCAACAGCGGGTATTGCTTGAATTTCCCCCCACAGTGCGCCGCCAACAACATGTTCAGCATTGAACTGCCGGTCCGTTATCAATCTACTCGCGCAATCATGCCGGGGGACGATGTCTCGCTGCGTGCACCTGCGGGCTGGCGACAGTTGACAGTGACCAATATGGATACTCAGGAAACGGAAGTCGTTGAACTGCGGGTAACCGGCATCGGCTCCCGATTTGTGCTGGGCGATACCGTGAAGAACCTGACGGGGGTCGAGCAACCCACAGGCCATGACATTCTCTGGACTTCCCAGTCTGGCTGGCTTTACGCCCCGGCGCCTTGCCTGGGCTCGGGCCTGGCGAGTTACAGCGACGTTGCCTATCGTTTTTTCTGGCGCACGCCAGTTGAAGCTGCGTGCACCAAGACGGCGGCTTTTCGCATTCCCTCAATGGACTACGAGACAATCGACTTCGCCTACGAGCTGAAAACGCCCAACCCGTTGGGCATGACTAGCGGCCTGTACACCGGTTCTCTCAACTACACGATGGGCCCCGGCGGCGACTTCGATATGGGCGCAGCGTTTCAGTCCGACGACAGCAACCTGACTCTTGATTTCGTCCTCGATGTGCAGCACACCCTGAAAATCGACATTCCACCCGGAGGCAACAACGTCACGCTGGAGCCCGAAGGCGGCTGGGCACCGTGGATAAACAGCGGACGCAAGCCCAACAGGATCTTTCGCGACCAGCCGTTTCACATTTCGGCGTCGTCACGCTTCAAGGTCATGATGCTGTGCAGTTCGCAAGGGGGCAACACCTGCAACCTGGGCAGCACGGAGGGTAATTCCACAGAGGTGGAGGTGTTCATGACCTTGCCGCCAGGCATCACCCATGCCGGCGGCCATGAGGTCAAGCGGCTTCCCTTGCGTTTCAACGACTGGATCGGGCCGTTTCAGCCAGGCCTTTATCTGGACCGCAAGCCCGGTGCGATCCATTTCGAAATGACGCGGTTTGCCATTGATTTTCTCCTCAGACCCGGCGTCAACGACCGCTTGCGTGGCAATGTCACCATTATCTGGGATTCGGAAGCATGAGCCTTTCAGTCCGTATCTTCGCAACCGTTCAGGAGTTCTCAACGATGAACCGTGGTTTTCTGCTGGGCGTGCTCAGCCTGTTTTGCCTGACTGCCCAGGCCGGTCCGCAGATCAATGTCGGCACTGTGTACGACTATCTCGATGCCGATAAAAGTACCTACCTCAAGCGCGTGTTCAACAGCGGCGATGCCACGGCGTTCGTCAAGGTCAACGTGCTGGAAATCGTCTACGACGCTGATGGCACCTCGCAGGAAATTGCCGTCGAGAACGCCGCCGACGGCGCTTCGCGAAACGGCCTGATGGCCAGCCCCGCACGGTTGATCGTGCCTGCGCAGGGCATGCAGGGCACGCGCTTGCTGTACATGGGCGCGCGTGATCGCGAGCGCTATTTTCGCGTGCGCTTCGTGCCGGTGGTGCCAGAAAAGGAGGATGAATTCCTGGTCACTAACGAGGAACGTGAGGACTACAAGAACTCGCTCTCAGCCGGGGTCAACGTGATGACCGGCTTCGGCACGATTTTTTTCGTCCGGCCCAAAGACGCGCGTTTCGACACGGTGGTCAATGACAGCGCCAACCGTTACGAACTGCGCAACAACGGCAACACGGTGATCATCGTCGATGAGTTCAAGAGCTGTTCGCTGACCACGGACAGCGACTGCGGCGCGACCACCAAACACCATGTGCTGGCTGGCAAGAGCTTCGCCTTCGACAAGGAAAAGGGCCGCGAATACCGCTTCTTCCTGATCGAAGGGGCCGACAAAAAAGCCCTGAAAACCGCCAGTCGCTAGATCCGCTTCCACTGACGCATCGGGTAATCAACATGATCAAGCAATGCACCATCATCGCGCTGATGCTCGCCACCGGGCTGACCGGCGCGCTGGCGTGGGCGGCTCGGGAAGAGCACACCTTCGAGGTGTCGCTGACCATTCCCAGTCGGCCGTTTTATGTCATTCCTGCCGAGCCGGACTGGATTCACCGGCCGCAACAGTTGTGGTGGGATTATCCCAAGGCCACCCTGGGCAGCCTCGAGAAAAACTTCGACGTTCGGCATGACAGTAGCGCGATCGATGCGCGCCTGCTGTTCGATCCGTACCTGGAAAACGGCCGGCCAAACGAGGTGATCATGCTGCGCGTCACGTTCAATAACGTCGTGCTCAGCTCACACATCGTTGCGCAGCAAGTGGTCTCGAAAGAGGAGGCTGCCGGCGGCAAACGCGTGGCGCTGAAGATCGAACCGATCGAGCCGGCAGGCGGTTACCGCTCGGGCGATTACAACGGCAATGTGTTGCTGATGTTCAGCGCTGCCGCGCCGGCATCCTGATTCACGGAGATTCAATGATTTCGTTACGCAGATGCCTTCCGGTTTCCGCCCTGTGGGGCGGCTTCATGTTGTCGGTGGCTGTGAGGGTGACGACGGTGCAAACGTGTTGCTGATTGGTGATTTGCACGGCGGACACCCTGGCGGATGTCACCTGCACTGGACAGAAGGCGGGTTCAAGAAAATGAAAAGAATCACAGGTGGCATCGGTCTGGCGCTGGTGTTGGCAACGTCTATGGCACAGGCTGCCATCCAGGAAATCCGCGCCACATTTCGCCCGGATCCGTCGCAGCCAAACAAGAACGTATTTATCAATCAAACGCCGAACAGCGGTTACTGTGCGAATTACCCGGAGCAATGCGCGGACAACACCACATTCAGTATCCAACTGCCGATTCGTTTCACTTCCAACGGCACTATCAAACCCTATTGGGGAGTCGGCATAAAGGTTCCGGCCAACTGGCGGCGGCTGACAGTCACCAATGCGGATACGCAGGAAGTGGAAACTGTTGAAGTGCGCATCACGGGTATTGGCTCAAATTATGTTCTGAGCGACCCGGCGCACGAACTGGTCGGGGTGAGCGACCCACTGGCGGGCCACCAACAACTTTGGGAAAGCAGTTGGGTGTATGCACCTTCACCTTGTCTGTACAGCGGAGTCGGCGCTTATACCCCCGCTACCTACCGTTTCTTCTGGAAGGCTCCCGCGGAAGGTTACTGCACCAAAAAGACGATGTACTCCATTCCGTCCATGTATTTCGACACACTCGACTTCGCTTATGAACTGCGCACGCCCAATCCGTTAGGTATGTCCTCGGGGCAGTACACCGGCTCGATGACCTATAGCGTCGGGGGCGGTGGCGACTTTGATATTGGAGGAGGGTTTCAGTCCGACGACAGCACCCTGACGCTGGATTTCGTGCTGGACGTGCAGCACACCCTCAAGGTGGATGTCCCGTCAGGCGGCAATCATATCGTGCTGGAACCTCAGGGCGGCTGGCGCAGTTGGCTGGAAAACGGACGCAAACCCGTGCGGCTGTATCGCGATCAGATTTTCCACATCTCTGCGTCGTCGAAATTCACCATGAAACTGGAATGCGAGCACAGCATGGGCGTGGGCTCCGGTTGCGCCATTATCGACCGCGAAACCCGCTACGGCGGGGTGGTCGATGTCAGCGTCAGCCTGCCCAACGGCTTGACCGATGGCGCCGGCCAGGCGGTCAAACGTTTTCCGTTGCGGCCGCAGACCAGCCCGGTGTTTCAGCCGAGCATCTACGTCGATCGCAAACCGGGAACGCTGCATTTCGAGGTCGACAAGAACTACACCGATCTGCTGATCGACAACGCGAAAGGCCGGCCTTATCAAGGCAATATCACGGTGATCTGGGATTCGGAGGTCGGTTAAGGATTGCCAGCGCGGCCGAGCGGTGAGGCGCCGGCCGCGCTGAACATTCAGAGGCCGGCTCTTTTCAGTGCCTCACGGGTCAGGCGCCGCGACAGTTCGTTGCGCTGATAACCGATGCCGATCAACAGCTCTTCGTAACGGGCGTCGCTCATTGGTTTGTTTTCGAAAAATTGCGCAGTATCAGCGATACCCAACTGGCCTGCGAGGCGCTCGATCTTTCGGTTGAGGGGAGTCAGACTGGCCAGATCAGTCGTGCTGGCCCACTGCGCCTGCGCCTCGCGCAGTTCATCGAGCCAGCCTTCCTGCGGCTCGAACTCGCGAGCATTGCGTTCGTATTGGTCCGGGTAGGCCTTGAGCAAATGTTCTTCCCAGAAATTCTCGTAATACAAATCGAGCATGCCGTTGACCAGACCATCGCCCTGTTCGGCTTTGGTGATCGTCTCGAAAGCGATGTCGACTTTCTTTTGAGTCACACCCGAGCGTGGCCGGTAAAGCATGCCTTCTGATTGCCAGGGCAGTTGCAGGCGCTCGGCCAGCCCCGTTTCGAACGCCATGTGCACTTCGACTTCGTCCGGTGGCAAATTGCGCGAGTCGTTTTTGTTCAGTTGCACTTGTGTCCAGTATTCAAGCGCAGCTTCGTCTGTCACTCGGTTCAAGCGTGCCGCCGCGCGGGCCAGGCGCACGAGTTTGTCTTCAAGTACGGCAGGCGATGTCGATTCGCCGTAAGCCTTGGACACCAGTACTTTCAGGCCCAGCGAATTGAACAGCTGCGCGCCGAAATCGCCGCAGTCCTCGGGCGTGACGATCTGCTGGAACAGCGTCTCGCGCAGTTTCGCGTCCAGCGCCACAGCATCGACCATTTCCCAGACGCGTTGGGTCAAGCGTCTGCGACCATTGTCAGTCTGGTAATCGGCGCTTTCTCTAAGCTTGCGAATCACGCTGAAAAAACCGGCGCTGTCCGGCTCCGCCATCAGATCGTGCCAGGACTCTTCGCGGTATTTGCTGAAGGATGCTGTCGGGCCGAGCGTGTCGGGTTGTTGAGGAAACGATCGCCAGTGGCGAATCTCGTCGTCAGCTGCGGAGAAATAATCCTGCACCAATGCCAGGCCGACGGACTCGCGATAACCGCCAAGGCGAACGCGATCCTCAACGGACAGCCGCGACGTATCGAGCCGCGCTCGACTGAGGATGCGCGCCTGCACCGATCCGGGCGTGACTTCGGGCAACGATTTGATCGGCGCTGCGCGCATATCCAGCATGAAGCTTTGCGGACGTTGCTTGTCCACCGCGCCAACCCTGAACAAACCTTCGGGCCAGCTCTCGATACGGGTGTTGGCCAGGCTCAGTTCGGTCAAGTGGTTCATCGCGCCGACATCCGGTGGCAGGTCCAGCGGATTGCCGTTCAGATTCAGCGTGCGCAACTGTTCCAGCTGGCCAAGCTGTTGCCGCGATTCGGACGTCAGTTTGATTCTGTTATCGGCCAGATCCAGGTCCTGCAAGGGACGCATCAGCCCGATGATGTCCGGGAGCGCCTGCAACTCACACTGCCGAGCGCTCAGTTGGCGCAGATTGGGCAAGCTGCTCAGCATCGCACTCGGATCCGGAGAAAGACGCGCTCTGTCCAGTTTCAGTGCGGTGATACGATCAAGGTGCTGTTTCATTTTCGGCCGCCTGATCAGGTCATTCCACCAGCGCTCCAGATCATGGCTCACCAGATCGGAAGACAGATCGAGCGTATAGCCTTGATCTGGACGGGCGCTGCGTTCGCCGAACATTTCGCTGCGCCGCTCGAAGCACTCTTTCAGGCGCTCCTCGATAAAGTCGCCGCCCTTGTGCAGGTAGTCCGAGGACAAGCCCGGATAACCGGTTTCCGGATCGACCTCTGTATAACTGCTGCGCCAGTCTGTTAACTCGTTTTGCAGATCCTTGCGTTCCTGCTCGAGCCGCGCAATGGCGTCTTTCGGCTCGCCCTTGCGCGTCAGTGCTTCAAGAAACGTGCTGGCTTCTCTTTCCGTCATTGCCGGATACAGATCGCGGATCCGTTCCTCAGGAGTCGAGCGGCGCAGAAACCTCGGCAAGCCCAGCAGTGTTTCGGTTTCGACGCTCACCATCGGGCGAATCGGCGGTTCAGCGAGGACCGTGCGGCGCTCGGCGGGGGCTGCTGCGAGTTCCATCAGCCAGACCTTCAGCGCGGCGCCCTGGCCGCGCCGATAGCCGATACTCGTCAGTGTTTCGTCAGGCAGGGCACGCAAGATCGCTTCATGAAACTCGGCGGCGGCATGCAGCGAACGGGCGTTGGCGTCGAACACTTCGTAGCGGCCGTGTTCGTTTCTGATCAGACGCCTGAGCGTTTTTGCGTTGTCCGGTCCGCTGCTGCAACGCAAGGGCCCGTCAAAGGTGCCGTCGCGCACCTCGATGTGCAGGTCGGCGAAGGTGTCGGTGTGCAGGCGCAAGGTTCCCAGCGCGAGGCGTTCGCTGTCGGAGCTCAGTTGATGGTCGCGATAGAAACCCTCGTAGGCACGGCTGCTTCTGGCTTCGAAATCCAGCTCCCGTGCCTGATTTTTCAGACGCAACGGCAAGCGCTGTTCGTTCAGGGTGCGTTGCATTTCAGCGGCGCTGGCCTGGCCGAGCAGTTTTTCACCCAGCGGCAACGGCAGTTCGGGGAAGGTCTTGCGCACCACCTGCAGGTCAGCCTTGCCGGTGCGATCGGCCGCTTGATAAAGACGCTTCGACACGTCCTCGCGGCGTTTGTCGACGGCATCGGCGAGCTTGTTGCGCAGTGCTTGCACCCGTTCGGCGACGGGCACGTTACGACCCAGTAGTGTGCGCATCTGCCCCTCGTCAAGAAAGGTCAGCAGACGTTCCGGCAACTGTCCCGCGTAAAGCTCTGACTGGGTAACAGTCAGCGTGTCGGCGGCGCTGGCCATCGGGTTGCCGTACTGGCGGGAATAACCGTCCAGATGGTCATACTCAACCTTCAACGCGCGCTCGTATGGCCAGCCCGGCAGGCTGGTGGCGATTGGTTCGAACCAGTCCGACTCGGCCGCGATCGGTTTGCCGGCGCGGATGTTGGCGCTGGCGACCTTCGCATCGTCGTAGGCCGCGTAACGCTTGAGACCGTCCGCCAGCAAGGGCGGCGGTGGGCTGCTGTCGCTGTGCATCCGGCGCAGGTGATGGTGGCCGGTGCCGCTGCTGATGCGAATCTGCTCCAGTTGCGTGGGCGAGAAGCGCTGGGCGCGATGGCCGAGGCGCGGCATCAATGCGTTGTCGTTCCAGTCCGACGGGTTCTCTGCCTCATGCCGCCACGCGCCGTGCTCGTTGTGTTCCAGCAGTGGTTTGTAGGCGTTGTCGCGTTGGGGGTGTTTGACCCGCCAGGTTTTTACTTCCGGGCGCGTCGAGGCTTTCTCGATGCTGAAAAGTTTGCCGTCCAGCGGCAAGATGCGCTCGCCGCCATGGTCGTGCAGGCCATGCGGGTCGGGTTTCGAGGCCCCATCGAGTTGCAGGCTTTTTTGTTCATAGGGACCCAGATCGGGATGCCACAGCGACGCTTTGCCATCGGGTAATTGTACTTGTTTCATGTCGTCCACCAGCGGCGACAGCTTGACCTTGAAGGCGCCGGCAATTTCCGCGCCCGCGCCGAACGCGGCCAGTTCGATGACGTTGGTCACCACGCTGATGACATGCTCACCCGCTTCCTGCCACAGGCCTTCGGCCAGATCGACGATGCCTTCGATAACGTCAGTGGTCAGCTGGTAGGCGGTGTAAACCATCATCAGCTCACCCAGCCCCGGCACGAACGGTGTGACGATCAACAGGGCGACATTGAAAATGTCGGAGAGGATCTTCTTGAAGTTGTCCCACCAGGCCCAGCGCGCCTTGCTGTCGGTGTCGGCGGTGGAGACGGCGATCTCGCGCGCGTCGTTGAGAATCTTGTTGAGCTTCTGCTGATAGGCGTGGCGCCAGTAATCGCCCGAGACTTTCAGCCGTGCGAATTGCAGGTGGGGATTGTCCACGGCATCCTTGCGCCACGCAGGGCGCTGATCGGTCGGGTCGTCACGCGGGTGATAACGGGTGACGAACAGGCGCTGTTCGAGTTCGGCGAAAAAGTGCCCGCGTTGCTGATGATCGACGAACTGACTGAAGAACTGCCGGTAGGTCTGTTGCGTCGCGTCGCTGAAGCGGTCTTCGCGCAGCTGTCGGGTCAATTCCTCGCGAAAGGCTTTCAGCGAGGCGTATTCCTTGAGCGGGTGATCCGGATCGTGCGGAATGTACGCGATCAGACGACGAATGCCGCGGCTGTCGGTTTGTGTGGGGGTCAGCAGCAGGATCCCGGTCAGTCTGGTGCCGAGCAGCGACAGATCGGCGTACACCAGCGGGCGGTCGTTCAGCATCAGCGGGCGCCTTTCCTCTCTCAGGTCCAACAACATTTTGTAGGCGTCGGAGAAGATGTCGCGTTTGATCAGGGCTAATTGCGCGGCGACCGCGAGGGCATCCTTTTGGCTTTGGCTGACTTTGTATTGCAGGACACTTTCGGCCAGTGGCTCACCGGGCAGCAGATAGCTTTCCAGGTGCTTCTTGTACCTCGCGCCGAGGTCTAGCTGTGTAAACCCACCACGTTGTTCACGGATGCTATTCGGCTAATCGGTGGTAAATAACTCAAACTGGCATGCGGGCGATGCCAGTTGTACCTGTGCAACCAAGGCATCAGATACGTCGCGCGTTGATCTGAGCTTTCATAACTTCTGGCGTAGGCCCATTCGCGCAGAGCGGTCTGTATAAATCGCTCTGCCTTGCCATTCGTGCGCGGGGTGTAAGGCTTGGTAAAGATGTGCTTAAGCCGCAGCCGCCGGCACAGGCGCTTGAAGCTCCTGGATTTGTAGCAAGGGCCGTTGTCGGTCATTACCCGCTCGAATTTCACGCCGAGCGTTTTGTAGTAACGCAGGGCCCGGATCAGCGCGAGGCAGGCGCTACGAGCGGTTTGGTCTGGGTATAAACCACAGTGCGCCACTCGACTATGGTCGTCGATGGCAACATGTCCAAACTCCCAACCCACATGGTAAGAACGGCCTTTCAGACGGTCTTTTGTCACTCGATGACCAGGTTTGTTAAAGCGCCCCAGCCTCTTGATATCCAAGTGCAGCAAGCCTCCCGGCTGAGAGTATTCGTAGCGAATAACCGCAACTGGCGGTTCCAGATAAGCCAGGCGATTGAGTCCGTTGCGGCTCAATATCCTGCCTACCGTGCTATGCCCCACCTTCAAAGACTTACTGATTTCGCCATAGGTTTTTCGCTCACGGCGAAGCTTGATGATTTTCTCCAGACACTCTGGGGCAGTAGCGTGCGGACAGGAAGCCGGGCGGGATGAGCGATCCTGGAGACCTTTTTCGCCTTCGGTTCGATAGCGGTTTATCCACTTGTAGGCAGTGCGAACGCTGACCCCTTGGGCCTTGGCCACCTCTTCAACTCTCAAACCCTCTGTGAGGACTCTTTGAACAAGAAGGGCTCGACCAGAAACAGTTAATCGGGCATTTTTATGAGTGTTCACTCGGGGCCTCCGGGGGCTTGGTTTGGTTCGCACCTCCAATTTCCCGGAAAAGCCCCGAGTGAACAACCTACAGAGAGATCACATCTAGCTCGCGGCACAGTTTTTGGAAATCGCTGATCGGCATGGTGTTTTTGATTGGCAAGACGTCGAACAGACCACGCTCATCAGGCTTGCTGATGTAATCCGAGCCACGCCCGGCCGTTTCGCTGCGGGCGAAGTTGTGCAGTGCGGCATCGAGCAGCGATACCGTTCGGGTGACGACGCCCTCAGACACATTGATCGCGTACCAAGGGGTTTCAGCGGGAAGATAAAGGCGCAGGTACGTGCTTTTGACGTCCGGCTCGATGCCATGAAGCAACTTGATTTTCGCCTTGAGCAGCGGCTCGGCGAAGGCATACAGGTCGGTTTTCTCCAGAAGATGATCGACCTGATTCTGCGAGTTCCATGCTTTAAGATTGGCCGCGGCCAGTTCTTTCAGGTCAGCGGCGCTCGCCGAGGTGTACCAGGGCTGGGGCTTCAGGGACACGTCGGCCAAGGCGCGGGCGCGGTTGACGGTTGCGTTTTTGAAGCTGTCGTGGACGGCAGACTTGATGAATTCGTAATGCCGGCCTTTGTCTGGTTGTTCGGCAGGCAGGGGAGCGGGAGACATGGCCAATCATCCTTGATTGTTGAGGAATGATCAGCCTACCCACGGCAGGGCAAAACAAAAGTTCAAAGTTCGCCAGGCAAACGCTGCTGCGGGTGACTAACCCGACGAAAATTCGAATCGGAAAAGTACAGGAGTACCACCCGCCGACGGGAAAAAGCCTCACCCTGATTCAGAATGCCCCGACACGATTTGTTACCTCATTGTAGGAAGCGGTGTGTCGTTCAGCGCCACGCTCGCGGTCTGCGTCGGCTGGCATTGCGAGGCGCTGCCCGGTTGCAGATACGGCGTCAGGATCGGCGCCATGCCCTTGAGCACCTGCGTGGGCAGGGCCGAGGTGAACTTGAAGTTCTCTGCCGAACGCCCCGGAACGAACGCGGTCAGGGTGCCGAAATGGTGGTCGCCGATGTAGAACACGAAGGTCGCGGTGCGGTTGATCGACTTCGAACTGATGATGCGCCCGCCCGAGCCGATGGCCGCAATTCGGTTGTCGCCGGTACCGGTCTTGCCGCCCATGGCCAGCGGTGTGCCATCGGCCAGTTTGAAACTGCCGGAAACACGTTTTGCCGTACCGGCATCGACCACCTGCGACAGCGCCTCGCGCATGGCTCTGGCAACCTCAACGGGCATCACCCGTTTACCGACATGCGGGTCGTTGACCACTTTGGTTTCGTAAGGCGTGCCGGCAGCGAAATGCAGGCTATCGATACGCAACGTCGGCATGCGCACACCGTCATTGAGGATGGTGCCGATCAATTCGGCGAGGGCGGCGGGGCGGTCGCCGGAACTGCCGATGGCAGTGGCCAGTGACGGCACCAGGTGATCGAACGGATAGCCGACTTTTTGCCAGCGCTGGTGAATATCCAGGAACGCTTCGATTTCCAGCATGGTGCGGATGCGGCTGTCGCGCGCGCCCTTGTGCCGACTCTTGAACAACCAGCTGTAGACTTCCTGGCGTTCGAAATGGCTGGCCTTGACGATCTCGCTGAAGGTGGCGTCCGGGTGGTGCAGCAGATAGCCGATCATCCACAGGTCGAGCGGGTGCACTTTGGCGATGAAGCCTTGGTCGGGCAGGTCATAACTGCCGGGGCCATAGGCATCATAGAGGCGGATCAAGCGATCGTCGGTGAGTTTTTCGTTGAGCTTGGTGCCCTTGAGGTGCGAACGCACAAAGCGGTTGAAGTCTTCCTGACTGGCTTCGGGCAGCAGATAGCGATGCACCGCGGCCATGCGGATCGGCGTCGGGCGCATGCTGTCGAGGAAAGTGTCGAGACGCGCCTGGGTGTCTTTGTTTCGGTACTTCTTCCAGAACTTGAGCAGGAATGAAGTGCCTTCGCGGTCGGCAAAACTGGCCAGGTATTCCTGACGACGCGGGTCGCGATCGTCCTTGAGCAGTTCGGCGTTCGGCCCGGAGTAGGTGGTGTAACGGACGATGTCGCGCATCAGCCGAATGAACGGCAGGTTGATCGATTCGCGAAGTGAATCGCGCAGGGTCGGCAGGCGGCCGTTGTCCTCTTTGCGAAAGTTGTGGAAGGTATGCAAACCGCCACCGGTGAAAAACGCCTCGCCGGGGCTGGCTGAATATTTGCGATCCAGCGCGGCGGCGAGCAGCTTCGACAGGTCGTGATCCTTGTTCTGCATCAGATAATCGATGACCCAGCGGCTCAGCCGGTCCTGATCGGGTACCTCGACTTTCTTCAGCTCGGCTGCGCTCATCGCGCCGTACTTGTCGTGCAGCTCGGCAATGATTTGCAGGTAGGTGGTGAGCACACGCATTTTCGCCGTTGAGCCGAGTTCCAGTTTGCTGCCTTCGTTGATGTCGAAAGGCTGGTCGGTGCTGTCGGTCTGCACCCGCACGCGGGAACCGTCCGCAGTCAGCTCGAACAGGGTGAAGCTGTAACGCACTTGCGTGGTGCTGGTCGGCGTCAGCAAGCGCTCGCCGAGCAGGCCGATTTCCGCGGCGTAGGCCGGGTCGGCGAGTTTTTTCAGGTACGCGGTGGCCTGGGTTTGCAGATCGCCCTGCAAGGTGCTGGTAGCAGACAGGTCGAGGCGATCGAGGTCGTACAGCGGCCGGTTGAGCATGCTTGCCAGACGACTGCGGGCGGCACTGATGCCCTTGTTGGTTTCGATCGGCTGAATCGTCGGTTGGGTCTGCCAGTCGCGGTACGACACGATGCTCGCCAGCGCGGCATCGGCGAGTGCGCTGTCGATCACGCCGTTCTGTTTGAGCAGGCGCAGGTGGCTGTCGGTCAGGCTGGCGAGATCCTCGCGGCCCTTGGTCAGGTAATACGAAGGGCGGCGCTGGGCGATCATCAACGAGAGCATTTCACGCAGGGCCAGGCCTTTGGCAGCCATGGTCTGCGGGTCGGTGGCCGGGCTGTTCAGTTGCTCGTTGGCCTTGGCAAAATCGCTGCCGTACCAGACCCGCAAGCCCTCAGCCATGCCATGCACTTCGCCGTGCCCTGGCACCGCCGACAGCGGCACACTGTTGAGGTAATCACGCACGATGTTCTGCCGTGCCCCCAAGGTCTGCGGCCCGTCTTGATAAGCGCGCACGCTGGCGGAAAACATCTGCCGGAGTTTCTCCGCGCCCGACGCGGTAAGGCCTTCCGGCGAGTGTCGATATTTTTCCAGTTGCGTCGCCAGCGTGCTGCCACCGGCCGATTGCCCCGGCAGGCGCAACAGCTTCGCCACCTGCGACCACGCGGCCATGCCGAAACGCGGCCAGTCCACTGCCGGGTTGGCCAGCGGTTGCTTCGGGTCGAGCAGAAAGCGGTTTTCGATGAACAGCAGGCTGTTGACCACCACCGGCGGGATCGCCGCGAAATCGGCATACAGCTGTTGCGGATAGTTGTAGCGGTACAGCGGCGCCGCGCGGCAATCGGTGATCGACAGGCCGGCCTGAATCTTTTCCGAATAGGGCACGAACAGGCCTTTGTCGGTGTAGCTGAGCAGCGCCGGCGAAAACCGTGTCTGTTCGGTAATCACGTAATTGCGCTTGAGCAAGCGCGGCAGGAATTCATCCAGCGAGCTATACCCCAGACGCAGATCGAACGGCCCGTTGCCCGGATAACGAATTGCTTCGCTCGGCCCCGGTTCCAGTTTGTACGTCAGCGAGGCGGCGTATTGGCTGAGTTCGCGCGACTGAAAGCGCGAGGTGCGCATTTCTTTGGATGCAGCCAGCCCCACCACGATCGCGATGATCAGCAGCAACAACCAGAAAGCCTTCCACCCATGCCGATTGCGACGGGGTTTTTCAGGTACAGGCGCTTCATCCATACGTTCAGTCGGAACCACGGTTTTACTCGAATCGGTTTGCCATAAAGCGCCCATAGTCGATTGATCCATACACGCAGATTGATCGGACTTGTCTGAAGCTTAGACGGTGGTTGGCGCTGGCGAAGAAAATAAGGCGGGTGGGGTGCTGCCGATTTCTCCATAAAGCGCTGTCGCCTTTTCAGTGCCATGGCACGCAAGTTTGCCGCTGCTTGCCTCCTTCACGGGGTGACGCAGCGGCGGCGTTGCCGTAGACGTAAGAGCACCGCAATAGAGCGGTCAGCGCACACCTGACGGCGAAATCCGGGCATGACGATGCACCACTGCCGTGCAATACTCGGTGCCGTTAGAGATTGGCGATTTTTCCTATGCGACCAGTTGATTGGATCGATCTATCGGCTTAATGCGACAATTCTCGCTGAATCCCGTGTTTTTTAGAGTGAAAAGACCTGCAGCAAGGTTTTTATACTGACGTCCCGCTGATCTTTCAGGTTGCCCTGCAAGACACGTCTGCCCACGAAGCCGACGCGGTTTCCTGCCCAGCCAAGGCCTATCGGCCGACGCTTCGAAACCCAGTGGTCATACCCAATAACAAGACGAGGTTGTACCCCTATGCCAGTTGGCAATTCTCTGCCTGACGGCGATACCGCTCAGGGCGGTCCGCTCAAACGTGAACTCGGCGAACGGCATATCCGCCTGATGGCGCTCGGTGCCTGTATCGGCGTCGGTCTGTTTCTCGGTTCGGCCAAGGCCATTGAAATGGCCGGCCCAGCAATCATGCTGTCCTACATTCTTGGCGGTCTGGCGATTCTGGTGATCATGCGCGCCCTCGGTGAGATGGCGGTGCATAACCCGGTGGCCGGTTCGTTCAGTCGCTACGCGCAGGACTATCTTGGCCCGCTGGCCGGTTTCCTCACCGGCTGGAACTACTGGTTCCTGTGGCTGGTGACGTGCGTGGCGGAAATCACCGCGGTGGCGGTGTACATGGGCATCTGGTTTCCCGATGTGCCGCGCTGGATCTGGGCGTTGGCGGCGCTGATCAGCATGGGCTCGATCAACCTGATCGCGGTCAAGGCTTTCGGCGAGTTCGAATTCTGGTTCGCCCTGATCAAGATCGTCACGATCATCGCGATGGTCATTGGCGGCGTCGGCATTATCGCGTTCGGTTTCGGTAACGATGGCGTGGCGCTGGGCATTTCCAACCTGTGGGCGCATGGCGGTTTCATGCCCAATGGCGTGACCGGCGTGCTGATGTCGCTGCAAATGGTCATGTTCGCCTACCTCGGTGTCGAGATGATCGGCCTCACCGCCGGTGAAGCCAAGAACCCGCAAAAAACCATTCCCGATGCGATCGGCTCGGTGTTCTGGCGGATTCTGCTGTTCTACGTCGGCGCGTTGTTCGTGATTCTGTCGATCTACCCATGGAACGAAATCGGCACCCAAGGCAGCCCGTTCGTGATGACCTTCGAACGTCTGGGCATCAAGACCGCCGCCGGCATCATCAACTTCGTGGTGATCACCGCCGCGCTGTCGTCGTGCAACGGCGGCATCTTCAGCACCGGGCGCATGCTCTACAGCCTGGCGCAGAACGGCCAGGCCCCGGCCGGTTTTGCCAGGACATCGAACAATGGCGTACCACGCCGTGCGCTGCTGCTGTCGATTGCGGTGTTGCTGCTGGGCGTGATGCTCAACTATCTGGTGCCGGAGAAAGTCTTCGTCTGGGTCACTTCGATTGCCACCTTTGGCGCGATCTGGACCTGGGTGATGATCCTGCTGGCCCAACTGAAATTCCGCAAAGGCCTGAGCGCCAGCGAACGTGCCGGCCTCAAGTACCGGATGTGGCTGTACCCGGTCAGCTCTTACTTTGCGCTGGCGTTCCTGGTGCTGGTAGTCGGCCTGATGGCGTACTTCCCGGATACGCGCGTGGCGCTGTATGTGGGGCCGGCGTTTCTGGTGTTGCTGACGGTGTTGTTCTACGTGTTCAAGTTGCAACCGACCGAGGTAGCGCAGGGCTCGGCGCGCTCGGCTTCTTGAATCGATAGTCAGTCGCAAAGCGGGCGTACATTTCTGTACGCCCGCTGTGTTTCAGGCAGCGGCCACTTCCTGCGGCTCAAAACTGTCCGCCCGTGCCATCTGCCACATCCGCGAATAGAACTCGCCGTTCACTTCCCCAGTGAGCAATTCCCCGGGTTTCAAAAATACATGCAACTGCGAGAACAGCTTGATCTCGGTCGCCGACATGCGTCGTACCAAGTGCTTGGCCGACAGTTGCGACGGATGGTCCAGCCCAGCGGCGGCGAGCATTTCCGCCAGCGCTTTGAGCGTGTTGCGGTGAAAGTTGAACACGCGCTGGGCCTTGTCTGGCACGACCAGCGCGCGTTGGCGCAGCGCGTCCTGGGTGGCGACGCCGGTCGGGCATTTGTTGGTGTGGCAGCTTTGCGACTGGATGCAGCCGATGGCGAACATGAAGCCGCGCGCGGCGTTGGCCCAGTCGGCGCCGATGGCCAGCACGCTGGCGATGTCGAAGGCGCTGACAATCTTGCCGCTGGCGCCGAGTTTGATCTTGTCGCGCAGGTTCAGGCTAACCAGGGTGTTGTGGACGAACAGCAGGCCTTCGCGCAGCGGCACGCCGATGTGGTCGGTGAACTCCACTGGCGCGGCGCCGGTGCCGCCTTCCTTGCCGTCAACGACGATGAAATCCGGAAGAATTCCGGTTTCGAGCATGGCTTTGGCGATGCCCATGAATTCCCATGGATGGCCGAGGCAGAACTTGAAGCCCACCGGTTTGCCGCCAGACAGCTCACGCAACTGCTGGATGAAATGCATCATTTCCAGCGGTGTGGAGAAGGCGCTGTGGCGAGACGGTGAAACACAATCTTCGCCCATCAGGATGCCACGGGTTTCAGCGATTTCCCGGGTGACCTTGTGCTTGGGCAGGATGCCGCCGTGGCCGGGTTTGGCGCCCTGGCTCATCTTGATTTCGATCATCCGCACTTGCGGGTTCTGCGCCTGCACGGCAAAGCGCTCCGGGTCGAAACGGCCGTCGCTGGTGCGGCAGCCGAAGTAGCCGCTGCCCAATTCCCAGGTCAGATCGCCGCCGTGTTCGCGGTGATATGGGCTGATGCTGCCTTCACCGGTGTCATGGGCGAAGTTGCCGAGTTTCGCGCCCTGGTTCAGCGCGCGAATGGCGTTGGCGCTGAGTGAGCCGAAACTCATTGCCGAGATATTGAACACCGAGGCCGAATACGGCTGGCTGCATTGCGGGCCGCCGACGATGACGCGGAAACCGCTCGGGTCGCTCAGCGGCGCCGGACGCATCGAATGGCCAATGAACTCGAAACCCGATTGATAGACGTCGATCAGCGTGCCGAACGGTTTGTCGGCAGTTTCGTTTTTCGCCCGCGAATACACCAGCGAACGCTGGGCGCGGGAAAAGGGCAGGGCATCGCTGTCGGATTCCAGCAGGTACTGGCGAATCTCCGGGCGGATGCCTTCGACCAGATAACGGATGTTGCCCAGAATCGGATAATTGCGCCGCACCGCGTGAGGGCTCTGCAGCAGATCGAACAGACCGATCAGACTCAAAACGCCGGTGACAGCGGTGATCGGCCACAGCCAGTCATGTTGTAGAAAGGGCAGGCTGGCGAGGGTGAATACCACGCAGACGGCAAAGAAGGCGTAGCGGCTCAGCAGTGACAGGCTCATACGGTTTCCTTGGGTTCGGACTCAAAATAATCAGCGCTGCAATCTCTTGTGGGAGCGAGCCTGCTCGCGAAGACGGTGGATCGGCCAACATGAATGTTGAATGTGATGGCCTCTTCGCGAGCAGGATCGCTCCCACAAAAAGCGTAAATCGCGCCGTTTCAGGCGTTCTGTGCTTGAAGAAAAATCGAAAACAGCTCGGATTGGGACTTGATCCCGAGCTTGCTGTACATGTGTTTCTTATGGACTTTCACGGTTTCCACGGAGATTTCCAGCTTGCGGGCGATTTCTTTACTGGAGCAACCGCTGAGCATCAAGCGCCCGACATCCAGCTCGCGAGCCGTCAGTTGCGCGCCTTTGAGTTGTTGCACCGAGGCTTCCAGTTGCACCCGCCAGTCGGCGGGGGCCGGCGCGGTAGCGAGGGCGACGGTTTCGTTGATTTCGCACGGCAGGCGCTGGCGCAACAGGCCCAGCACCCAGGGTTGAATCAAAGACAGCAAGGCGATCTGTTGCCCAGTAAAAGGTTTTTCACTGCCCAGCGACAGGCACAGCGTGCGCTCGCCTTCGAGCTGGCAATTGAACTGGATTTCATCGGCGACCACATTCAGACGAAAGTATCGCTGGTAGTACTCGGTCAGTTCGAAATGCTCCGGCGCCACTTCCGAGAGGCGATACAGGCCGGTGCGCGATTGCTCGCGGCAGGCGATGTAAAACGGATCGAGCAGGTACAGGCCGCGCAGATAATCCTGAAACAACGGGTCGGGGCTGCCGTCTTCGCCGGGGCTTTCGGCGAAGACTTGCGGGCGCTGATCAGCACTGAACAGCAGCACCACCCAGCTATCGAATGGCACGTATTGCTCAAGCAAACGCAGCAGTTGCGCCCAGAAATTCGGCTTGTCGAGCGCATCGATCAGTTGCCCGACAGCGCGGTGCCAGGTGATGTCATCCAGCGAAAGTGTCATCGATCTACCCCTATCGGGTTACCCCAGCCGCGTAATTCCCTGGCCGGTTGCTTGCTGCGCATACTGGCCCACAGACAGAGGCCGGGCAATCTTTCCGCACCCGGTGCGATAACAAGGAACACTCATGAAAGTCGAACTCGCCCAACTGGCGGGCCGTGACAACGACACGGCGTACAACCTGCAACGTGCCTTGGCAGCCATCGCGGCGTGCGCGGCTGACACGCAATTGCTGGTGTTTCCGGAAACCCACCTGATGGGTTTCCCGAACAGCGAGACCGTGGCGCAAATCGCCGAACCCGTCGACGGCCCGAGTGTCAGCGCCGTGCTGGCGGCTGCGCGCGAACGCAATATTGCTGTGGTGATCGGAATGGCCGAGAACGACAACGGTCGCTTTTACAACACCACGCTGTTGCTCACCCCTGAAGGCATCGCTCTGAAATACCGCAAGACCCATCTATGGGCCTCGGATCGCGGCGTGTTCGAACCCGGCGACCGTTACGCGACCTGCGTGTGGAACGGCGTGCGCGTCGGTCTGCTGATCTGCTACGACATCGAATTCCCGGAGTCGGCCCGAGCCTTGGCGCAACTGGGCGCCGACCTGTTGATCGTGACCAACGGCAACATGGACCCGTACGGCCCGACGCACCGCACCGCGATCATGGCCCGCGCTCAGGAGAATCAAGCGTTTGCGCTGATGGTCAATCGCGTCGAGGCCGGGGATGACGGACTGGTTTTCGCCGGCGGCAGTGCGCTGGTCGATCCGCTCGGGACGCTGCTGTTCGAGGCTGGACGTGACGAAGGGCAGTTCAGTGTTGAGCTGGATTTTGCGCAGTTGCAGGTGGCGCGCAGGGATTATCGCTATCTGGATGATCAGCGTTTGAAGTTGCCGGGGGAGGTGGTGGAGCGCAGCGACGGTGTTCGCGAGTTGTTGATTCCACGCCGATAACCGCTGCCCTCACCCTAACCCTCCCGAAACGTCGGACCGCCCGGGGGGAGAGGGGACTGACCGAGTTGATTGTTCGAGGTACGTCGACCTGCAAGACCCAGTTGAACATGGGTTCTCTCCTGATCGTTCCCACGCTCTGCGTGGGAATGCAGCCCAGGACGCTCTGCGTCCCAAGAGCGGACGCAGAGCGTCCATTGAGGCGTTTCCACGCAGAGCGTGGGAAGGATCAGCAACACCAAACCCACGAAACACCACAACAAAAAAACACCCCCAAAAAAACTTCGCCGCACCCGGCTCTGCCATAAAACCAATAATTCGGAGTAAGTCGCCCATGGCTCGTTTGCAACGCACCCTTTCACTGGGGGCGGTGGTGCTGTTCGGCATCGCCTATATGACACCGATCATTGTCCTCGGTACCTTCGGCATCCTCGCCCAAACCACCGCAGGACTGGTTCCGGCGGCATATCTGGCCGCGCTGGTGGCAATGTTTTTCACCGCGATGAGTTACGGCCGTATGGCCGCCGCGTTCCCGGTCGCCGGTTCCGCCTACAGTTATGTGCGCAAGGCGATCAGCCCCAAGCTCGGTTTCATTGCCGGTTGGGCAGTGTTGCTCGATTACCTGTTTCTGCCGATGGCGATCTGGTTGATCGGCGCGGCGTATCTGGCCTCGGCGTTCCCGTCGATCCCGCAATGGCTGTGGGTGCTGGCGTTTATCGGCATCACCAGCGCGATCAACATCGTCGGCCTGAAACTGGCCAACGGTATCAACGCCTTGCTGATGCTGGTGCAATTTCTGGTGCTGATCGCGTTCGTCGCGCTGTGCGTGCACTACATCGGCGGCGATGCCAGCACGCCGTTGTGGTCGATCGAGCCGTTCTTCAATGGCGACCTGCAGATGCCGTTGATCATGAGCGGTGCGGCGATCGCCTGTTATTCGTTTCTCGGGTTCGATGCGGTGAGCACTTTGACCGAAGAAACCCGCGACCCGCGTCGCACCATTCCGCGGGCAATCATGCTGATTACCTTGATTGGCGGGCTGATCTTTATCGGCGTCTCATACTTCGTGCAGAGGGCGCATCCGTCGTTCCAGTTCGACAGTGTCGACTCGGCGGCTTATGAAATTGCGCGCAATATTGGTGGCGACCTGTTCGTGTCGATCTTCCTTATCGGTCTGATCGTCGGCCAGTTCGCGTCGGGGCTGGCGGCGCAAGCCAGCGGCTCGCGCCTGCTGTTTGCCATGGGTCGCGACGGGGTGCTGCCGAAAGCGTTTTTCGGCACGTTGCACGCGCGCTTCGGTACACCAGTCAACAGCATTCTGCTGTGCGCCGCGGTGGCGTTGCTGGCGCTGAAGCTCGACGTGACCACCTCGACTTCGTTCATCAACTTCGGCGCGTTTCTGGCGTTCAGCCTGGTCAACCTGTCGGTGATCTTTCATTACTGGATCGGTGGCGAGAAAAAGGGACTGCGCGAACTCGTGCTGTTTTTGCTCTTTCCGTTTATCGGACTGGTTGCCGATGTCTGGCTGATGGTCAGCCTCGATCACCTCGCGGTCTACCTGGGCCTGAGCTGGCTGGCGATTGGTGTGGTGTACCTGGCCGTGCTTACCGGTGGTTTCCGACGCCAGCCGCCGGAGCTGGATTTTCAGGAAGCGAACTGACTCTGCCTCAAGCGGCCGGGCGGTTCTGGCGCATGGGCAGCTCGACACGGAACGTCGTGCCCACGCCGAGTTCGCTGCGAACCTGAATGTCTCCACCATGTTTTTTGACAATGCCGTAAGACAATGACAGGCCAAGCCCGGTGCCCTGACCGACCGGTTTGGTGGTGAAGAACGGATCGAAGATTTTCTGCAGCGTGTCCGGCGCGATGCCCGACCCGGTGTCGGCGACCTCGACCCAGGCCATGTCTTGCTGCAGGCCGGTGCGCAAGGTGATGGTGCCGCGCTCCGGCCCCATGGCCTGAGCCGCGTTGACCACCAGGTTCATGATCACCTGATTGATCTGCGACGGCAGGCATTCGATGTCCGGTAATGGCTGGTACTCCTTGATCACGTCGGCCTTGTACTTCAGTTCGCTGGCGACGATGTTCAGGGTCGACTCGATACCTTGTTGCAGATTGGCCCACTGCCATTGCTGATTGTTATCGACGCGGGAAAAGTCTTTCAGGTCTTTGACGATCTGGCCGACCCGGCCGATGCCTTCCTTGGACTCGCGAATCAGCAGTGGAATGTCCTCAAGGAGAAAATCCAGCTCAGCCTCTTCACGCAGGCGCTGCAGTCTGGCGGCGGTCTCGCTGTCAGGGGTTGGCGCAGAGCTCTGGTACGCGTCGAGCAGCGACAGCAACTGTTTGAAGTAGCCGTCGAGGGAGCCGAGGTTGGAGGAAATGAAACCGATCGGGTTGTTGATTTCGTGGGCAACACCCGCCGCCAGTTGTCCCAGCGAAGCGAGTTTTTCCGACTGCACCAGTTGCCCTTCGAGTTGTTTACGCTCGTCGATTTCCCGTTGCAGGGCTTCGCTGGCCTGTTTGAACTGCACGGTGCGCTGGTCAACCAGATGCTCCAGATGATGCATTTGCAATGAAGCCTTTTCGGTCATCTGCCATTTGGTCAGCAGGGTATTGGCCATCTGCTGCACTTCGATATTGTCGAACGGCTTTTTCAGAATCAGCAATCGGTCGTGCGCCTGCAGACGGTCAAGCAATTCGTCCCAGGAGTAATCCGAATAGGCGGTGCAGACCACAACCTGCAACTGCGGATCGTGCTGCCAGAGGTGTTCGATGGTTTTCGCCCCGTCCCAGCCGTCAGGCATGCGCATGTCGACAAAGGCCAATGCGTACGGGCGCTGCTCTTGCAGCGCCTGGATCAGTTTGCCCAGCCCTTCCTCACCACCGTAGGCCGAGTCCAGCTCCAGCAACGGCCGCTGGGGACGAGTCTGCGCGCCGAACAGCGCGGCTTCCATCTCGTCCAGCTCTGCTGACTGCGCCGTCGCGGGAGTGAGGATCTTGCGAAAGTCTTCATGAATCGACGGCATGTCGTCGATCAACAGAATGCGGCGGTTCGACAGTTCGCTCATGCGTGCTCCGTTACAGTGATCAGCGGTATCTGCAAGGTGAACAGCGCGCCTTTGCCCGGCCCGTCGCTATGCGCGCTGAGATGGCCATTCATCTCGATCGCGGCCAGAGCGCAGCTGTGCAGGCCAAAGCCGTGGCCTTCCTTGCGGGTGGTGAAGCCGTGGGCAAAGATCCGCGTCATGTTCTCGGCGGCGATGCCCTCGCCGTCGTCCTTGACGCTGATCTGCAAAAAGCTGTCATCGACGGTCTTCACTGCCAGAGTCATGGTGCGCGGACGATTGCTCAGGTCCGACATGGCGTACTTGGCGTTACTGATGAGGTTGACCAGGATCAGCAGCAGCCGGTGTTTGTCGCCCATCACTTGCGGCACGTCGCCGTAATCCCTGACCACCGTGACGTGATGGCGGGTCAGGGCGCCAGCGTTCATGCGCAAGGCGTCTTCGAGCAGCTCATCGATAAACAGCGGCTCGGTCATGCTGCTGGCGCCGGCGTAGGATTGCTGGGTGGCGACGATGTCTTTGATGTGATCAACGCTTTTGCTCATTTGCGTCAACTCTTCGGTCATTTCCTGCTGTTCCTGAGCGATGGCGCCGACCAGCTGGTTGAGGTAGCCGGGGAGCAATTTGCCTTTGGCATCGTCTTGCAGGAATACGCCGAGATCGTCGGGGTGCTCGTTGATCAGTTGCATGGCTTTGCCCAGGCCCTGAGTCTTGCTGTTGCGTAACTTGCGCGCGATCAAGTCGGCAGAAATGTTGACGCTGTTGAGCACGTTGCCCACGTTGTGCAAAACGTTGGTGGCGATTTCGGCCATGCCGGCCTGACGTGCGGCGTCGAGCAGTTCGCTTTGCGCATTTTTCAGTTCGCGGGTGCGTTCCTCGACCCGTTGCTCCAGCACATCGTTGGCGGTTTGCAGCGCCGCATTGACCCGGTTGATTTCGGAAAAACTGCCGATCAGGCGAATGGCCAGGACCACCAGCGACAACACCAGCAGCACGGAAAACAGCAGCATGTAGAAATGGTATTGCCGATCGATTTTCTCGGCTCGCTGCTGGTCGCGATCGAGCAGGGTGGTGATGGTGTCCAGGCGTTCGGCCACGGGGATGGCTTCGATGCTTTCGAGCAACTGATTGACCACCGGCTGTTCTCGCCCGATCAGCGCGATGTGATTACTGAGTATCCTGATCGGTGCCTGGAATTCCTGCGGCAACCGTTGCGCATTCACCGCCAGTTTGTTCAGCCCCAGATCGATTTCAGCGGCGCGCTCGGCACTGGTGACCTGGGCGTATTCCAGTGCACTGAGCAGCAGGTCGTAGGTGTCGGTGGTAATGTTCTGCAACTGCAGTTTGTCGAACTCGGGCAGGTTGGCCAGTTGCTGCTGGATATCGTCCTCGGCGGTCGGCAGGAACGCCAGGGAGTTGCGCAACAGGGCGTTGTGCGATTTGAACTGCTCGACCAGGCGGGTTTTCTCTTTGATGGCCTGCAGAAAATCACTGTGCGCCTGATTCCATTGCGCTCCGTGGTTGCGTCCGAAACCGGATTCGATAGCGTCGAAGCGTTCCCAGAGCTGGTTGATGGCATTGAGCGGCGAGACCAGTGGGTCGTAGTTGTGAGAAATCGCCACCCTGGCCTTGAGGATTTCGTTTTCCCACAGCGAATCCTGTTGTTTGATCTGCCGGATCAGATCCCGCGATTCGGTATACATCAGGGTCTGGTCGGCGCTGGACTTGATGTACAGAAACAGCAGAACGGAGGCCAGTACCGAGGCGATCAGCGTCAGCATCAGCAGGCTGCGGCGCCGCGAAACGTCCATCATGGCTTGCCCTCCCACTGGCCGCTCAGGGTCTTGAGAAACAGCACGATCAGGCTTTTGTCTTCGGCGCTCGGCATGCGCCCCAATTGGTACTGAAACATGACGTCCACTGCCCGCTCGAGAGTCGCCGCCGAGCCGTCGTGAAAGTACGGCGCGGTCAGGGCGACGTTGCGCAGGCTGGGTACCTTGAACACCGAACGATCAGCCTCGTCGCCGGTGACGTTGAAGCGCCCCTGATCGGCCTCGGTTGCCTGGCCGCGATCGGCAATGTAATCGCCGAACACACCGAACTTCTGGAACATGTTGCCACCGATGTTCACCCCCTGATGACAGGCAATGCAGCCGTATTCCTTGAAGCGCTGATAGCCTTGTTTCTCTTCGTAGCTGATGGCGGCGGTGTCGCCCAGCAGGTACTGATCGAAGCGTGAACCGGGGGTCAACAAGGTGCGTTCGAAAGCCGCCAGCGCCCGCTGGATATTGGTCTTGGTGACGCCGTCCGGGTAGATAGCGGCAAACTTGCGCGGGTAATCAGCGTCCTCGCCGATGCGTTTTACAACAGTGACCCAGTCGCTGCCCATTTCATGCGGGCTGGTGATGACCACATCAGTCTGCTCTTCGAGCGTCTCGACGCGACCGTCCCAGAACTGCCGAAAGTTGAGGCTGGCGTTGAACACCGTGGGTGTATTGACCGCCACCGGCAGGCCGTCGAACCCCAACGACAGCGCGCGGTTGTCGGCACCGTTCTCGTCCAGTTGATGGCAACTGGCGCAGGACAGAGTGTTATTGACCGATAGCCGGGGATCATGGAACAGCTGCTGGCCGAGGGCCACGCGCTCCGGGCTCTGGCGTGTCGCGGTGGGCAAGGGTTTGAGCGGCTCGTTCAACGGTTCGGCCGTAGCGCTGCCAGCGCAAAGGCACAGCAGCAATGCCGAAACGCACCGCCACAGGCCTTTCGACAGGCGGCTCAGTGACTGCATGGGGCGCTTTTTCCCTGAGCGAGGCATTGGGCGAATGCCGCCGCCGGCAATGCCTGGCTGAAATAATAACCCTGGCCTTCTTCGCAATGGTGATCCTTGAGAAATGCCAGTTGCTCGGCCGTCTCGATGCCTTCGGCAATGACCTTGAGACCCAGACTCCTGCCCAGGCTGATGATCGCATCGACGAGGGCGGCATCGTTGCTGTCGCAGCTCAAGCCGCGAATGAATGACTGATCGATCTTCAGCACATCGATGGGAAACCGGCGCAGGTAACTCAGGCTCGAATAGCCGGTGCCAAAATCATCGATGGCCAGCCGTACGCCCAGTGCTTTCAAACGATTGAGCGCGGTCATCGTCGCCTCGACGTTCTGCATCAATACTCCTTCGGTTATTTCCAGTTCGAGAATCTGCGCGGCCAGCCCGGACTGCTCCAGTACTCGCTCGATGCTCGCAACGAAGTCAGGCTGACGAAAATCAATTGGCGAAATATTCACCGACAGGCTGATCGGCGGCAGCCCGGCCCGTTGCCATTCGCGCGCCTGGCGGCAGGCTTCAGCGAGCACCCACTGGCTCAGTGGCACGATCAGTCCGCTGTCTTCGGCCACGGCAATGAAGTCGCCCGGATAGATCAGCGCCTGTCCGGGCTTCTGCCAGCGCACCAGCGCTTCGGCGCCGACCACGGCAGTACTGCGCAGATCGATTTTCGGCTGATAGTGGAGGACGAATTCGTGCTGCTGCAGGGCGCGGCGCAGACCGGATTCGATGCTGTGCTGTTCACGGGCACGCTGGTTCATGGCTTCGATGAAGAAGGCGCTGGAACCGGGGCCGTGTTCCTTGACGTTGTGCATTGCGGTTTCGGCTTTCTTGATCAGTTCGATGGCCTCCAGCCCGTCCTCGGGATAAAGGCTCATGCCCAGGCTGGCGGTCACGCTGATCTCGTGGCCGGCAATGGTCTGCGGTTGGCGAATGGCCGCGAGCAGTTTCTCGGCGATGCCGTGGATTTGCTGGGGATGATGGATGTCGCCGAGAAGCACCACGAACTCATCGGCGCCGTAGCGAAACACCGAGTCCGAGTCGCGTACGCACGCGCACAGCTGCTGGCCGGTGCGCTTGAGCATTTCGTCGCCGGCCGGGTGTCCCAGCGCATTGTTGATGCGCTTGAAGCGGTCCAGACCGAGAAACATCACCACCAGTTGTTTGTCATGCCGGCGGCAGTTCGCCAGTGCCTGGGTCAAACGATCGCCGAGCAGGGTGCTGTTGGGCAGCCCGGTGAGCGAGTCGTATTGCAACAGGTGCGAAACCTTGAGCAGTTCCTGAACCCGGGCCTCGATCGTGCGCTCCAGGCTGAGCATCTTCAGCGCCGCATCCTGAGCGAGCTGCCACTTCCAGGTCAGGGCATTGGCCATCTGGCGGATTTCCAGGCTGTCGAAGGGCTTTTTCAGGATCAGCAATTGATCGCCGAATTCCAGCCGCTCGGCCATCGCTTCCCAGCTGTAATCGCTGAATGCCGTGCACAAGGCGATTTGCAGGTTCGGATCGACCCGCCACAATTGTTCGATGGTTTCCAGGCCATCCCAGCCGGGCGGCATGCGCATGTCGATGAAGGCCAGCGCATACGGATTGCCTGCGTGCAGCGCGCGCTCGACCAGGGTGAGGGCGTCCTGACCCTGATAGGCCGAATCGAGCTCGAAGGTCAGATGCGGCGCTTGCGCATCGCCAAACAGCGTTTGCTCCAGCTGCTGCAACTCGACTTCGTCCTGAGCGCGTGGCGCGAGGATCTTGCGAAAGTCATCGTGAATCGCCGGTGTGTCATCGATGATCAGAACGCGTCGATTGGTTTGTGCGAAGGGTGTCTTCATCTCCTGTGCCCCCCGACATCGGACAGATGAATCCGGGCCCTGAACGTTGGGGTTGCTCGCGATACACACGCTGTTGTCATCGGGAACATCCTTGCCCTCGTCCTGGACCTGTTCGACGACCGCAGTCGTTTACTCGATTGAGCGTAGTTGGCGCCTCGCCATTTTGCCTGCGAGCGCCGGCAGAAGTTTTGCGTGAAAGTGTAAAAAATCATCTAGCCTTGAAGCAGGCGCCGCGACACCGGGGGGTGTGCTGCGCATCGTTCATGTCCACTGTTTTGCTTGAGGCCTTGCCATGGAAGAGCCAACCACGCCCACACCGAGTCAGCGACCGAAGGTGCTGCTGGTCGACGACGAAGAATCCATTCTCAACAGTCTGCGCCGCTTGTTACGCGGTCAGCCCTATGATGTTCTGCTGGCCACCAGCGGTGCCCAGGCGCTGGACCTGCTGGCGCAGCAACCGGTGGACCTGGTGATGAGCGATGCGCGCATGCCCGGCATGGACGGCGCGACGTTGCTGGCGCAGGTGCGCGAACGTCATCCGGGGGCTCTGCGCATCATGCTTACCGGTTATGCCGACCCGAGCGCCATTATCAAGGCGATCAATGACGGGCAGATCCACCGTTACATCAGCAAACCGTGGAACGATGAAGAGTTGCTGCTGATCCTGCGCCAAGCGCTGGAGCATCAACATTCGGAGCGTGAGCGGCAGCGCCTGGAGCGTCTGGCCCGGGCGCAGAATGTTCAGCTCAAACAGCTCAATACTTCGCTGGAAAAACACGTCGCGGCACGCACTGCCGAGTTGCAGCAGACTGCCGACATGCTCGATCTGGCGTACGAAGAACTCAAACGCAGCTATGTCACCGGCACCGAGGTGTTTTCACTGCTGGCAAACCTGCGTTTGCCGCCCGCCAAACAGACCAACCGGCAGATCATCGAGCTGGTGCGCGGCTACAGCAAGGTCCATGGCCTCGACGAAGCGTCGAGTCGCGATCTGACCATGGCCGCAGCGTTGTACAACATCGGCAAACTGAGCTGGCCGGATTCGATGATGGTCACGCCGTCGGACCTGCTGCATTCTGCAGAGCGCGAACGCTATCGCGGCTATCCGAAGCAGAGCGAATCACTGCTGATGACCCTCGATCCGATGAAAGACGCCGCCCGGCTGATCCTGCATCATCAGGAGCATTGGGACGGCAGCGGTTTTCCCGATCGGCTCAAGGGTGAGGCGATTCCGTTCGGCTCGCGGTTGCTGAAACTGGCGGTGGACTTCGTCGAACTGCAACGCGGCTTGATTCTCGAACGGCAGATGAACAACGACGAAGCGCTGCTGTACCTGCGTCAGTACAGTGGCCGCCTGTACGATCCGGAGTTGGTTGAGGCGTTCATCGAGGTCTGTATGACATTGCTCAACGATGTCGCCCTGATCGACCCGCAAGTCAAGGTACTCAACACCCGCGAGCTGGCCGCCGGCATGATTCTGGCGCGTAACCTCAATGCCGATAACGGCATGCTCCTGCTCAACACCGGCAAAGTGCTGAGCGGCCCGTTGATCGAGAAGCTGATTGCCTTCGAAGCCATGGAGGGTGGCAAGTACCGGGTCTTCGTCAAAGAACCCGAGGAGCCAGAGGCCGCGCTCGAGGCACAGGGCTGACGCGCATGACGGCGGACGCTCGGGCATGGGATCCTTGGGTTTTTGCCCCAGGGATTTTCCGCCTCATGCCGCTGACTTCTGACACTTCGCCCCGCACCCTCCGTATCGCTGCCGCGCTGCTGCTCAACCCGCAAGGGCAGACCTTGCTGGTGCGCAAGCGCGGCACTACGGCGTTCATGCAACCGGGGGGCAAAATTGAAGCGGGTGAAGAACCGGTGCATGCCCTCGCGCGTGAGCTGGAAGAAGAACTCGGGCTGCACATCAATCCCGCGCAAGCGACGTTCCTCGGCGAATTTTCCGCACCGGCAGCCAACGAGCCGGGGTTTGTCGTGTATGCACAGATTTTCCAGCTGACCATCGCAGTTGACGTCTGCCCGGCGGCGGAAATCGAGGAAGTCATCTGGGTCGATCCGGCCATGGATCCCGCCGTTGAACTGGCGCCATTGACACGCGAACACATCCTGCCGTTTTATCGCCGTTCACTGAGCGCACTCGCCTGATCATCCACGCAAGGGACTTTGCCATGATCCCGCTTGAAGACCTGCTGATTTTTGCCGCCGCTGCGTTGTTGATGGTGCTGACGCCGGGGCCGAACATGATTTATCTGATTTCGCGTTCGATCTGTCAGGGTCGCCGGGCCGGTGTGACGTCGTTGCTCGGCGTGGTCGGTGGATTTTTCGTGCATATGTTCGCGGCGGCGGCGGGTTTGACCGCCGTGTTCCTGGCCGTGCCGTTGGCCTATGAAGTGTTGAAGTGGGCGGGTGCGCTGTACCTGCTCTGGCTGGCCTGGCAAGCGGTCAAACCGGGGGCACGTTCACCGTTCGAGGCGCAGCAACTGCCGGCGGACTCGTCGCGCAAACTGATCACCATGGGTTTTCTCACCAGTGCGCTGAACCCGAAAATTGCAGTGTTCTATCTCTCGGTGTTTCCGCAGTTCATCAGTCCTGAACACGGCTCGGTATTCGCGCAAAGCATCGTTCTGGGCCTGACCCAGATCAGCGTCAGTTTCAGCGTCAATCTGCTGATCGCGTTGTTTGCGGCGGGCATTGCGGCGTGGTTTGTGCGCAATCCGATGTGGCTGTCGCTGCAGCGTTATGTGATGGGTTTCGTGCTCGCCGCTTTGGCGGTGCGCCTGATGCTCGAACAGCGCAAGACGGCCTGAACATGTGGATCGAACGGCTGGACGCCAGCCATGCACTGGCCTATCGCGAATTGATGCTCGAAGCCTACGACCGCCATCCGCAGGCGTTCACCTCAAGCGTGCGCGAGCGCGCGGTGATGCCGTTGAGCTGGTGGGAAGGGCGCCTGACCAGCAAGCTCGACGTGGTATTGGGCGCGTTCGAAGGCGGTGCGCTGGCCGGGATCGTCGGCCTCGCCTTCGAACCGCGGGAAAAAGCCCGACACAAAGCGACACTGTTCGGCATGTACGTGTCGACCGACTTTCGCCAGCACGGCCTCGGTTTCGCACTGGTGCAAGCGGCGGTTGGCGAGGCGCAAAAACACCTCGCGCTGAAGCTCCTGCAACTCACGGTGACCGCCGGCAACGATGCGGCCTTCAACCTCTACCAGCGCTGCGGCTTTATCCAGTTCGGCCTCGAACCGCTGGCTGTACGGGTGGGCGAAGAGTATTTCGACAAGATCCATATGTGGCGTGAAATCTGACTTCACATTGATCCCTTGTGACGTGGCGACGCGTCCTGGCGGTCAACGGAAAGTCGCACATTTTCGGCGCGAGCCGCTGCATACAGCGTCGCGTCCTCCTTGTCGTCAAATTTAATTTGATATCTGTTTTACGCTAATGGCCTGTGTATAAAAGTCGTTGCCGATTGAATGTGTCTCGAAATTTTGGATATAGAAGGTTGCCGAAGGTAAAGTCGCCGTGAAGGTACCTCGAAACAGCCTCCATCCGGAGTGTTGCGGAACATTGATTATGGGGGTGCTGAGCATATTGTCGACATGGAGGCTTATTTTTGGATCAAAATCAGGGTGATCAGGATTCTTTGTCGCGGAATTGAAGATATGGCATGAAAATTCATATTGAACGCCGACAACCAGCGAAAAATTCCGATAGAGGATGACTCCCGAGTTATCGATGTGATGCGGGGTGTCGATATAGAAGAGAAGATTAGGGTAGGAGCCGATCCACCGACTTGAACTTGCTGCGGGTCCTAGATTCCACCCGTTGAAGCTGCCGTCAGTAAGACTTGTGAAGAAGTTCAAGTCGGCTTGCACCGTCAGCTTCCAGGGATCTGAAACGAGCTGACCTGCTTCTGTAGTGACAGTAAAAGAATGGCTACCCAAACCGGCATTAACATCCAGTCGCCATATACCGTGGACGTCAGCGTGAGTTGTCCCGACATTTGTTGCGCCATCAAATACCTTAACCAGACTCTCAGGCGTGGCCGTGCCTACCAGGGTAGGTGTAGTGTCGTCACACGTCCCGCCATTGCGGACAGATCCGGTAATGGCGCCCTGATTATCTATTAATTGTGTGATAGCCGGTCTGGCCAGCATTTGCGTTTTGATCGTCAACTCATGCATTGGAAAAAAAGTATCCACGCCGCCCTGATCACTGTAGTTGGCGACTGACAAGCCGAACACTTGCGTTCCGTCTTTATATTTTTTCAATTCCTCCCTGTTGATCGTACCCTTCAAGCCTTCCCGCTCATGGGTGGCATTGACCGCGGCGTCGAAGAGCATGATCACATGCTCTGAGTCGTTGCCACTGAGGGCTACGCGCATACGCGTGCCAATGGCCTGAAACAGATACGGTGACAAGGACCAGTGCGCGTCGCCGCTAAATGCGTTGAGATCAAGTACCTGGTCGGTGGCCTCCTCGATTCTCATGCGAGGCAAGTTGGTTTCCGGGCTGGTGACCGGCAAGACTTCGTAGCGGCTGACACCTGAAGGCTGGTCAGGTTTGTCGGTTTCGGTTTTCACACAACTCAATTTGAAATGGTTGCCCATATTGGCCGGGATCGCCGTCAACGGCAGATTGAAAAGCAGCTCGCCACTATTGTTGCCGGGCTGCGAAGGGATCACCGGACTGCCGAAACCCGCGCGTCCTCTAACGGAGAGGGTATAGGTTTTGCGCGAACTCATGGCCGGATCGGTGACCCGCACAGTTGCGACGTTACGCGTGTCCAGTGGCTGCACGCGATTACCGGGCAGTGCTTGCACCAGAACCGGCGCCGGGAGCTGAGCGGCGGCCCCGATGCTGATCACCAGTGACGCGGACTGTACAACGGTGGTACCGGGATTTTCGATTTTGTAGAGCACAGTCAGCGGACTGCTCTCGAACCGGTCGATGAATTCGCTGGTTACCCTGAAGATGACAGGCTGCGCTATGTCATTGATGATCTGACGGAAGGCATAGGCATGCTCGACACCATTTGACCCTATGACTTCCCAGTACAGGCACACGGTTGCCCCCTCGAGCAGCGGCCAGTAGGTGGGGATGTGCACATGGGCCGTCGGGGTATCGGCAGGCAGTTCGCTGCCTTTCTGTTCTTCGATCGTTGGCGCGGGTGCGGGCAGGGCTGTGCCGCTGATGGTGACTTTGGTGAACTTTGAATCTTGCGTCACGCTGCCGCTCAGCTTGGTGTAGTTGAGCGCCATGGATCCACGAATACCGTTCTGAATGAATTCATTCTCCAGTGGGATCTTCAGTGATCGCACAGTGGTGGTTACCTCTTTTTTGATGATCCGTTCCAGGCGATCCCCAACAGCAGTGAACAGGACTACCGTGAGGCTGACAATGTCACCCGGTTTGAACTGACCGGTGAGCAACACATTGGCTGGTTCCCCCTCCTCCAGTGAGCCATGGTCCAGATTGTCTCCATCCGACTCATTGATCACCGGCGCCGGCAGCAATACCGTCGTCGGTTTCAACGGAAGGGACACGGCAGATGACCAGCCGCTACTGTTTTCCACCAGGTCTACGATTTCGTAACTGATCGCCACCCTGTCGATATGAGGCAAATCCTTCAGAAAATCGGGCTCAAGTGCGAACAGCACATCACCCAAAACCTTTACTTTATGGGTCAGTACTAGTGGCCCTATCGCCAGATAAACCTTGTCACCAATGGCTTGGTAGAGGTATTGGGGCACAGTAACGAACATACCGTTTTCAAGGACAGTCTTGTCAATCTCCGTTTCGGTAGGAACAGGCAGAGCCAGGCCCTGGTTGTTCGGCAGGTCGTGGCGGGTATCGAGCTCCCCCGGTCCGAAGGGTTTGTAGAGAAGAGACAAGGGTGGGAAGGTTCGCTCGTTCTCACTGATGCGCTGAATGCTGTAGACCAGTTCAAGCGCGCCAGGAATCGGCACGGGCGTGGCGTACATCTGCTCAAGATGCGCTAACGGGATATGGAACGGCACCAGTTGATTGAGGTAATTGCCTATCGGAAACGGCCCGGCAACCAGGGTGGGGCGTGAACCCAGATACACTCTGTATTGATCGGAACTCTCCATGCCCAGGTACGGAAGTATGTAGCCCAGCAAGCCGCGCCGGTCACTGTTGACCATGTTGCGGTTGACCCCCGAGACATACTCGGGCAAAGACTTGTATCCGGGAATGAGCGGAGGATAGTCCGTCAACACTCGTGCCTGATTGGCATCGGTAGAAAAGATCAGCGTTTGCGTGGCGTTATTGGTATTGGTCGAAAGATCGTTCATATCCGATGGCTCCGCAGCAGGTTCGGGCGCTCAATATTCAAGATATTGGCTTGTCCCTATTGGGCGCTGCGGAGCGGGTCCTGCCTACTGTCAGACTTGACAGGGTGAACATCACTTCCGACGAACGGCGAAGTGCCGATTTGTCGTTATTTGGACATCGGTTCAGATCAATGACCGCCGGATGATGGAGAGCATCAGATGCGGGTTGACTCGGTAGCGGGTTAAACTGCTGTAATCCGGGTCGCATTTTTCCTTCAAGCCCGTGGCTAACGGGCTCCGACCAGAAGTCACACCGGGTCACCGAACCGCACTGACCCCATCAAGCGTCGAAAACGAAGTGTCTTTAGCGGTCAGCAAAAAGTCGCGCATGTACGGCGCATCAAGCATGTCGGTGCGAATCGCCGCATACAGCGTCGCAAACAGGCCTTTCTCGCCAAGCCGCTTGCCCTTCACATACCCGCGCGAGCTGTATTCATGCAGAGCCCAGTGCGGCATGCCGCAGACACCACGACCGCTGGCGACGAGTTGCATCATCATCACCGTCAGCTCCGAGGTGCGCACCTGCGCCGGTTCGATATCGGCCGGTTCGAGAAAACGCGTGAAGATATCGAGGCGGTCACGCTCCACCGGATAGGTGATCAGGGTTTCGCTGAGCAAGTCTTCCGGGACGATGTACGGCTTGCTCGCCAGCGCATGCTGATTGGCCACCGCGAGCATGGCTTCGTAGGTGAACAGCGGCACGTAGGTGATGCCGGCAATGTCCAGCGGGTCCGACGTCACCACCAGATCCAGATCGCCACGGGCCAGTGCCGGCAGCGGCGCGAAGGAGAAGCCCGAAGCGAGGTCGAGTTCAACCTCAGGCCAGGCGTCACGGAACTGGTCGATGGTTGGCATCAACCACTGAAAGCAACTGTGGCATTCGATCGCCATGTGCAGGCGCCCGGCAGTGCCACCGGCCAGACGGCCGATGTCGCGCTCGGCTGCGCGCAGCAGCGGCAAGGTCGCATCGGCCAGTTGCAGCAGGCGCAAACCGGCGCTGGTGAAACGCACCGGTTTGGTCTTGCGCACAAACAGCGCCATGCCCAGGCGCTCTTCGAGTTCCTTGAACTGATGCGATAACGCCGACTGTGTCAGGTGCAGGCGATCGGCAGCATCGACGAGGCTGTCGGCATCGCGCAGGGCATGCAGGGTTTTCAGGTGACGGATTTCAAGCACCGAGAATCTCCATGAAGAAAATTTGTGATCAGCGGGGAACGCATTGAGTTTGTCTCATGCAGAGAAAGCTGTCGACTGACCCGTCCGGTAAATCGGCCCAAGGCACGCCAGCGACCACTCGGCACTCTTCATCAAACTGTCATCGAACTGTGGCAGCGCGCTTGAACAAACATCATCAGACTCGCGGCTTACTGGGGTTGTGCGTTTCGGTGTTTTTCATGGGTAAGCATTTTCTTTTTGTCGCGGCCATGTTGGCCGCGCTTTTATTCGGCGCTTCAGCGGCGGCGGCAGGGCGTTGCGATGTCAATGTGCCGACCGAGCGGGCCGATCTGGCGCAGGTGAGCATCGCCTATCAGAGCATTGGCCGTGCCTCGGACCCGGCGCTGTTGCTGGTGATGGGCCTGGGCGGGCAGTTGATCCACTGGCCGGATGAGGTGGTTCTCGCATTGTGTCAGCAAGGCTTTCGGGTGATTCGCTATGACAATCGCGATGTCGGTCTGTCGACCTGGCGTCAGGCGCCGATTGAAGCCAACCTGACCTTTGAAGTGCTGCGCTACAAACTCGGTTTGCCGGTTTCGGCGCCGTACAGCCTGACCGACATGGCCGACGACGCGCTGGGTTTGATGACCGCGTTGAAGGTCGAGCAATTCCATGTGCTCGGCGCGAGCATGGGCGGGATGATCGCCCAGCACATGGCGGCGATGGCGCCGCAGCGCGTCGAGAGCCTGACCTTGATCATGAGCACTTCCGGCGCCGAAGGGTTGCCGGCGCCGAGTGCGGCGCTGGTGCAGTTGCTGTCGCGCCGCGGCGCACCCAATCGTCAGGCGGCGCTGGAGCAACAAGCGGATCTGCTCGCGGCGCTGGGCAGCCCCAACGTTACCGATGATCGTCAGGCCCTGCTGCAACAGGCTGCGGCCTCCTATGACCGAGCGTTCAACCCCGAGGGTGTGAAACGCCAGATCATGGCGATCCTCGCCGAACCGAGCCGGGTGGCCCTGCTCAACCAGTTGCGCGTGCCGACGCTGGTGGTGCATGGCACGGCGGATCCGCTGCTGCCGGTGATGCATGGCGTGCATCTGGCGGCGCACATTCAGGGCAGTCAGTTGAAGTTGATTCCGGGGCTGGCGCATCGGTTTCAGGAGGCGTTCAAGGAGCCGTTGCTGGCGGCGGTGCTGCCTTATTTGCAGGCCCATCGTGAGGATACGTCGCATTGGGCGCGGGTTGAGCCGGTGGCGGGTGGGGATGTGCTTTAGGTGGCGAAGATCAAGAGCCCCTCACCCTAGCCCTCTCCCGGAGGGAGAGGGGACTGATTGGGGGATATTCGAAAGTTGCATCGACCTGGAAATGCTTTACCGAATCCACAATCGACTCGGTTTTTCAGCTCGACGAAACCCTCAAGAACCCTGCGGTCGGCCCCCTCTCCCTTTGGGAGAGGGTTGGGGAGAGGGGCTTTTGATCTTAGCTGTGCAGCCGCACCCAAACGCTCACCAGCACCGTCGCCGCCATCAACCACGCCACCGCCGCCACAGCCAGCGAAGCCTCCAGCCGCATCCGGTCCACCATCACATACAACGTCGCCAGATAAACGAAGTAAGGAATGATCGACCACATCCCGAACACGATGGTGGTTTTCAGATCCTCAACCGAGCGCCCTTTGCCAACGATGTAATGCGCAATCAGCGCAAAGGTCGGGAACAGCGGCACCAATCCAGCGATGTAATAGTTTTTGGTTTTCGACAGCGCCGCGAGGATTAGCACCACAGCGGCGCCGATCGCGGCTTTGAGAATCAGGTCCATCAGTGGCTCAGCCCGTATTTCTTCACTTTGTCGAACAGCGTGGTCTTGGCCATGCCCAGCTCCAGGCTCGCCTGGGTCAGGTTGCCGCCGCTGCGTTGCAGGGCGTCGCTGAGCAGGTTGCGTTCGAACGCTTCCACCGCTTCGGCAAACGCCAGACCCTGACCGCTGCTGGCGCCGGATTTCTTGAACGCCGGCAAGCCGAGGGCGAATCGTTCGGCGACGTTGCGCAGTTCGCGCACGTTGCCCGGCCAGTCGTGGCTCATCAGGTTCGACAGCGTCTGGTTGTCCAGCTCCGGCAAGGCGCGGTCGAAGCGCAGCGCCGATTGCTGGGTGAAGTGTTCGAACAGTTGCAGGATGTCTTCGCGGCGTTCGCGCAGCGGCGGCAGTTCCAGGGTCACGACGTTGAGGCGGTAGTACAAGTCGCTGCGAAACTCGCCGGCCTTGCTCGAGGCGTCGAGGTCGGATTTGGTCGCCGCAATGACCCGGCAATCCACCGCCACGCTCTGGTTTGAGCCGAGGCGTTCGAGGGTGCGTTCCTGCAACACGCGCAGCAGCTTGATTTGCAACGGCAGCGGCATGCTTTCCACTTCGTCGAGGAACAGCGTGCCGCCGTCGGCGTGTTCGATCTTGCCGATGCGGCGCTTGCCCGCACCGGTAAAGGCGTTGGCCTCGTGGCCGAAGATCTCGCTTTCAAAGAGGTTTTCCGGCAGGCCGCCGCAGTTCAGCGCGACGAACTGTTTGCTGTGGCGGCGGCTGAAATCGTGCAGGCAGCGTGCGACCAGTTCCTTGCCGGTGCCGGTCTCGCCCTCGATCAGCACGTTGGCCGAGGTGTCGGCGACGTTGGCGATCAGTTCGCGCAGGTTCTGCATGGCGGGCGAACGGCCGATGATCCGTCCCTCAAGGGAATCGCGTTCGGCCAGTTGCCGGCGCAGCGACGACACTTCGCGGGCGAGGCTGCGTTGTTCCAGCGCACGCCGCGCGACATCGACCAACCGCTCCGGCGAAAAGGGTTTTTCCATGAAGTCATAGGCGCCTTTTTGCATCGCGCCAACCGCCATGGAAATGTCGCCATGGCCGGTGATCAGCACCACCGGCAGGCTGCGATCACGGGCCTTGAGGCGGGTCAGCAGTTCCAGGCCATCGATGCCCGGCAGGCGAATGTCGCTGATGACGATGCCGGCAAAGTTGTCGCCGACCTGCTCCAGCGCTTCTTCGGCACTGCCGACGCCGATGCAGGGGATGTCTTCCAGGGTCAGCGCCTGTTGGCAGCCGAGCAGCACATGGGGGTCGTCTTCGACGATCAGCACACTGAGATCGTTATTCATATGGGCTCGGCAGGTGTAGGGCTTACCAACGGTAAACTGAGGACAAAAGTGGTGCCACCGCTGGCCGGGTGTTCGACACCCAGATGCCCGCCGGTGGCGGCCGCGAGGCTGGCGGAAAGCGTCAGGCCCAGGCCCAGACCTTGCGCGCCGGGCTTGGTGGTGAAAAACGGTTCGAACAGATGCTTGCGCGCTTCGGCGTCTATGCCGTGGCCGTTGTCGCGCACGCGCAGGCGATACTTGCCGTCGAATTCTTCGCCTTCCAGCCACAACTCGGGTTGCGCTTGCGCGTGCATGGCGTCGAGGGCGTTGCCGATCAGGTTGACCAGAATCTGCTCCAGACGGGTCTGGTCAATGTGCAACTGCACATCGCTGAATTGCCGATGAATCTGCAGCGTTGAATTTTCCAGGCGTGCGCCGAGCAATTGCAGCGCCGCCTCGACGGCTTTGCCGAGGCTGGCCTGGCCGTGGTTGTCGCCGCGCCGGGCGAACGAGCGCAGGCTGGCGGTGATGCGGCCCATGCGATCGATCAAGTCATTGATGGTCTTGAGGTTGGTGCTGGCGACGTCCAGTTGCCCACGCTCAAGGAAGCGCACAGTATTGCCGGATAGCGTGCGCATCGCCGCCAGCGGCTGGTTCAGTTCGTGAGCGATGCTGGTCGACATCTGGCCGATGGCGGCGAGTTTGCCGGCCTGCACCAGTTCATCCTGGGCGCGGCGCAAAGTCTCTTCGGCCTGACGGCGTTCGCGGATTTGGCTCTTCAACCGTTCGTTGCTGGCGCGCAGGTCAGTGGTGCGTTCGGTAATCCGACGCTCGAGTTGATTGTTGGCTTCCTGCAGGGCTTCACGGGCGGCGAGGCGGGTGGCGATGACTTTGCGCCGCTCGTTCCAGGCGATCAGCAGGAAGGCGAGGAAGGCGAACGCGACGGCAACCAGAATGCCTTGATTGATCGCTTCGCGGCGCAAGTCCTGCAACGGGGTGAGCAGGGTGAAATTCCACGGCGTGTCGCTCAGGGGCCGGGTCTGCGCCAGGTAACTGATGTCGTCTTCGTCGGACTGCACTTCGCTGTTGGCCGGGAAGGTGAGTTTTTCCACGCCTTCGTCCAGCGTTTCGCGGGCCAGCGGTTGCAGTTCATTGAGCGGGAACCAGTAATACTGCAGGCTGCGCGCCAGCTTCTCTTTGACCTCGTCGCTCAGCGGGATCACCGACTTGAGGCGCCGTGCCGGATCGCTGGAGAGAATGATGATGCCGTTCTCGTCGCTGACAAACGCTTCCAGACGCGCACGCTGCCAGCGCTCTTCCATGGCTTCCAGGCGCACCTTGACCACCGCGACACCGATGATCTTGCCGTGCTCTTCGAGGCCGTGGGCGAGGTAATACCCGGGCTCGCCGCTGGTGCTGCCGATGCCGTAGAAGCGCCCCGGCTCGCCGCGAACGGCTTTCTGAAAGTAGGCGCGAAAGGACAGGTCCTCGCCGAGGTAGCTGTCGACATCGCGCCAGTTGCTGGTGGCCATGACCCGGCCGGTGGTGTCCATGACGTAGATGGCCCGACTGCGGCTGCGCCGGTTCAAGCCTTCAAGGTAATCGTTGACCGTGCGCCGGGTTTCCGGGGTCGGGTCGGCCAGCAGCTGAGAAACACTGGTTTCGAGTTCCAGCAGGCTGGGCAGGTAGGTGTATTTGCTGATCTCGCTTTCGACTGCGCGGGCATGCAGTTCCAGCTGACGCTGGCCATTTTCGCCGAGGCTGCGGATGCCGAAATGCTCACTCGTCCAGAAGCCGATGAAACCCAGACCGATCATCAAGGCGATGACCAGCGGCGGCAGGAACAAATGACGAATCAGACGGGGCTTCACGGCAAGTGATGGCGGCGCTGCGCGATAAAGATTGGGGTCGCATTTCATCACAGTTGCCTTGGGTCAACCACCACACTTACTGAAAGCTGTCACCGTCCCTGTGGGAGCTGGCTTGCCAGCGATAGCGGTCTGTCAGTCACAGCAGTAGCGACTGACACGACCCCATCGCGGGCGAGCCCGCTCCCACAGGGATAGCGGTGTTTACTCAATGCTGCAGGATTTTCTCGAGGAAGTGCTGCGCGCGTTCGGAGCGGGCGCTGATGTCGCCGAAGAACTCCTCTTTCGGGCAGTCTTCGATGATCTTGCCGGCGTCCATGAAGATCACGCGGTCGGCCACTTTACGGGCGAAGCCCATTTCGTGGGTCACGCACATCATGGTCATGCCTTCGTGGGCCAGTTGCACCATCACGTCGAGCACTTCGTTGACCATTTCCGGGTCGAGCGCCGAGGTCGGTTCGTCGAACAGCATGACGATCGGGTCCATCGCCAGCGCGCGGGCGATTGCCACACGCTGTTGCTGACCGCCGGACAATTGCCCTGGATGCTTGTGGGCATGCGCCGACAGACCGACGCGCTCAAGCAGTTGCAGACCTTTTTTGGTCGCCTCTTCCTTGCTCCGGCCCAACACCTTGATCTGGGCGATGGTCAGGTTTTCGGTGATGGTCAGGTGCGGGAACAATTCGAAATGCTGGAACACCATGCCCACGCGCGAACGCAGTTTCGGCAGGTTGGTCTTCGGGTCGGCAATCGAGGTGCCGTCGACGACGATGTCGCCTTTCTGGAACGGCTCCAGCGCGTTGACGCACTTGATCA
This sequence comes from Pseudomonas sp. Z003-0.4C(8344-21), assembly GCF_900104975.1. Lineage (NCBI taxonomy): Bacteria > Pseudomonadati > Pseudomonadota > Gammaproteobacteria > Pseudomonadales > Pseudomonadaceae > Pseudomonas > Pseudomonas sp. Z003-0.4C(8344-21). The sequence goes on from NZ_LT629756.1 coordinate 1,555,565, forward strand.
GCGTCGATTTGCCCGAGCCCGACGGGCCGCAGACCACGATCACTTCGCCTTTCTTGACCTCGGTGCTGCAATCAGTCAGCACCTGGAAGTCCCCATACCACTTGTTGATGTTCTTGATAGAGATCATACGGCGAACCTTTTTTGCAGACGCTTGACCAGCAGCGAGGCGGAAAAGCTGATGATGAAGTAGACGACACCGGCGAAGATCAGGAACTCGTTGGAACGGCCGATGATGTCGCCGTTCGAGCGCGCGGAGTTGAGGAAGTCGACCAGGCCCACGGTGTAGACCAGCGAGGTGTCCTGGAACAGGATGATGCTCTGTTGCAGCAGCAACGGCGTCATCTTGCGGAACGCCTGGGGCAGGATGATCAGGCGCATGGTCTGGCCGTAGGTCATGCCCATCGCTTGCGCGGCAGCCATCTGACCTTTGGGAATCGACTGCACACCGGCCCGGACGATTTCACAGAAATACGCCGCTTCGAACATCATGAACGCCACGACGCACGAGGTGAATGCACCGATCGGCGTGTCTTCGCCGGTGATCCAGCGCAGCACGAACGGCACCGCCAGGTAGAACCAGGTGATCACCAGCAGCAGCGGGATCGAGCGGAAATAATTGACGTATGCGCCGGCAATATTCGACAGCAGTCTGCTCGACGACAGGCGCATCAGCGCCAGGATCGTTCCGAGCACGATGCCGCCGATCACGCCCATGACCATCAACTGCAAGGTCATGACCATGCCGTTCCACAGGCCCGGGATCGCGGGGATGATGCCGCTGAAATCGAAGTCCATTATTTACCCCCCACGGAGATCAGGCCGGGCACTGCGACTTTCTTCTCGACCATGCGCATCAGCAACATCAGGCTCATGTTCAGGGTGAAGTAGATCAGCGTGGCCAGGGTGAAGGCTTCAAACAGGTTGGCGGAAAACTCGGCGGTCTGTTTGGTTTGCGCCAGCAGTTCCATCAAGCCGATCAGGGACGCCACGGAGGAGTTCTTGAAGACGTTGAGGAATTCCGAGGTGAGCGGCGGAATGATGATCCGGTAAGCCTGCGGCAGCAGCACGTTCCAGTAGATCTGCGGCAGCTTGAAGCCCATCGCGCGGGCGGCGGCTTCCTGGCCGCGTGGCAGCGCCTGGATACCGGTGCGCACCTGCTCGCAGACACGGGCAGCGGTGAACAGACCCAGGCACACGACAACGCTCAGGTAAGCCGAGGTGGTCGGGTTGAGGTCTTGCTTGTACCAGTCCTGCAGGTTCTGCGGCAGCAGGTCGGGCACCAGGAAGTACCAGATGAACAGCTGAACCAGCAGCGGCACGTTGCGAAACAGTTCCACGTAGCAGGTCGCGATGCCCGCTACGATGCGGTTTGGCACAGTGCGCATGACCCCCAGAATGGAGCCCAGCAGCAAGGCGATGATCCACGCCACGACAGCGATGCCAATGGTCCAGCCCAGACCGGCGATGTACCAGTCGAGATAAGTCTCGCTGCCAACGCCGGTGGACTTGAAGAACACGCCCCAGTCCCAGTTGTAATTCATTAGGGTCTCCCCTCGAAATCGATCGATGTACAAGCACCCGCTTGGGGAAGTTCCTTTCCCGTCCGACGAGGAACGCCGGACACACGCGATCGGCTCGAAAACCGCCAGGTCGAGTGTTCCACAGCAAAGCCAGCAGGCAGTAACAGACGTCTGAGGGAGGGTCGCTCCCTCAGACGATAAGGTTAGTCAGGAATCAGATTTTCACGTCAGGCGCAGGCTTGTCGCTCGGGTTGGCGATCAGATCCTTCACCTTGTCGCTCATCGGGAAGTTCAGGTTCAGGCCTTTTGGCGGGATCGGGCTTTCGAACCACTTGCTGTAGATCTTGTTGATCTCGCCAGACTTGTACAGGCCGACAATGGCGTCATCGACGGCTTTCTTGAACGGCGCATCGCCTTTGCGAACCATGCAGGCATAGGCTTCGAAGGACTGCGGCGTGCCGGTGATGACCCAGTCAGTCGGCTTCTTGGCCTTGGCTTCTTCACCGGCCAGCAGGGCGTCGTCCATCATGAAGGCAACGGCGCGGCCGCTTTCGAGCATGTTGAAGGATTCGCCGTGGTCTTTGGCGGAGATGATGTTCATGCCCATCTGCTTGTCGGCGTTCATCGCTTTGATGATGCGCTCGGACGTGGTGCCAGCGGTGGTCACGACGTTTTTGCCTTTGAGATCGGCGAAGTCGTTATAGGACGGCTTGCCTTCCTTGTCTTTCTTGACCAGCAGACGGGTGCCGATTTCGAAGATGTTGACGGTGAAGTCGACCTGCTGGGCGCGTTCGGTGTTGTTGGTGGTGGAACCACACTCGATATCCGCGGTGCCGTTCTGGATCAGCGGGATACGGGTTTGCGAGGTTACCAGGTTGTACTTGACTTGCAGGTCTGGCTTGTTCAGGTCTTTTTTCAGGGCTTCAACGATCGCCATCTGAATGTCGTGGGAGTAGCCCACTGGTTTGCCGGAGGCATCCGCGATGTAGGAAAACGGGATGGAGCTGTCGCGGTGAGCGAGCGTGACGGTACCGGAATCGTTGATTTTCTTCAGGGTGCCGGTGAGTTCGGCGGCGAAAACTGGCGTGCTGATCAGAGCGGCAGCAATGGCTGCGCCCAGGATATGGGGAACGATGCGCATCAAATTTTCCTCGACATTGTTTTTTTTATGGAGCCAGTTTGTCGGCCCTTTTGTGCTTCGAATGCCTGACGGCTCCTGAAGTGTTGGCTCAGCGGGCATTCGTCGAGAGAGTGTAGAGCATGAGTCGTGCCAGAGCAGGCGACGATGGCTAAGTTATTGTTTTGTAACATTATTAAACTTTTGTGATGGTATTTTTGTGAATGGCTGATCCGGTTTACCGAATTGACTATAAAGTCTCGTTCGGAAAACCGAACATGGCGTACGGACTCGTCAAGCGTTTATCCCGCAAGGGGTGTTTCATGCAAATACACCCACTTCACGCCTTGTAAAGATGCGCGCAGGATCGCCACCGACAGCCGCGAATGTTCAATGCCATGCAGCCGATGGGTTTCCACATAGCTCAGCGCCAGCGTCTCATCCTCCTGCCAGACAGTGTGCAAATCGCTGATGCCGATCTCAAGTCCCGGACGTACCCCCACGGCACCTCTGAACAATTGCTCGACTTCACAGCGGTTCAAAGGAATTGCCGAAACCCCGACCATGCTGAAGTCATCTGCAAACGCGTGCAGCAACGGCTCTATGCTCGCTTCGCCGGTTCCGTCGGTATCGGTGAACACACGATGTATCAGGTCGTGAACGTGGTGAATACTGTGTTTGGCCAGTTCAGTCAGCTCATGCGTCATGGGTTTTCCTTTGAAGGGTTCAATTGGCTCATCTGAAAAAGCGGGAACAGCCCGATCAGTGCCGCCATCGCGAAGGTGGCGTGATAGGCAGCGGTGATTTCGAACTGCTTGAGCAGGACGTTGAAAATCATCAGAAACAACGCGGCACCGAGGCTGAACGACATCTGCCGGTTGATGTTCCAGATCACGCTGGCCTTGTGCGTATCACCGCCGGCAAAGTCCATCAGCGAGGTGGTTTGTGCAGTGCTGGCACCGATGCCGCCGCCAACGCCCATCAAGCTGTAAGCGATGAAAATCACCCACAGGTCCGTCGGGTCGTTGACCAGTATCAGCGTAGCGATACCGGCGCTGTGCAGCATCATCCCTAAGGTGAACAGACGCTTGGCCCCGACGCGGTTGTAGACACGGCCGCAAATCGTCATGGCGATGAACGCGCCGATGGCATAGACAATCATGAACATGCCGGTCAGGCGGGCGCTGAAATGCAGGGTGTCCTGCAGGAAGAAAATGCTCATCAGATTGACCCCGGTGAACACACCGGGAATCGCGTAATAGATGAGGATCGAGCTGCTGAGCTTTTTGCTTTTGAGCAGGCTCAATTCAATGATCGCATGGCGGCAGCGGCGGTAGTGCAGCAGGTACAGCGCGATGAACATCAGGCCGGCCGTGACGCAGATCAGCGCGACCAACGACGGGTAATCGCCGCCGTACAACGACATGCCCAGCAGCAGGCTGGCGAGTGCGGCGCTGACCAGCAACAGGCCTTTGATGTCCGGGCGGGGCAGGCTGGTCGGTTTGCTTTCCTTGATCCAGAACCACGACAGCCCGGCGGCGATCAGCGAGAACGGAATGTTGCTGTAGAACACCCAGCGCCAGGAACTGCTGTCGACAATAATGCCGCCAACAGTCGGTGAGATGGCCGGGGCGATCAGTGCGACGGCCATCACCAGTGTGGAGATTTTTGCCCGCTCTTCACCCTGAAACAAATTGAAGGTCAAAGCCTGCCCGACCGGAATCAACAACCCGCCGCCTATCCCTTGCAGGAAACGCCAGGCAACCAGTTCGTGGAAGCTGTCAGACAGCCCACACATCCACACCGAACCTGTGAACACCAGCATCGACGCCGTGAGAATCCCGCGGCTGCCAAAACGTCCGGCCAGCCAGGTGCTGACTGGAATAATCAGGGTCAGACCAAGAATATAAGCATTGGCGACCCATGCCACCGATGAAGTACTGACGTGTAAAGTTGCCGATATACTTGGCAGGGCTACCGCCGACATAAATATGTTTATACAGTCAATAAAGAAGCCGATCAGAAAGATCAGCGCGATCTTGTAGCGATAGTTCATTGCGCATCCTCTTTGCCGCGCAGGATAGGGGCGATGGACTTGAAGTGTCGATACGACTATGCTTAAAACAATGTTTGGCAGGATTTAACAGTGAGCCATCGCTTCATGCACTCTCACCTTAATCGGGTTCAGACGTTTCTCGCGGTGGTCGATTTTGGTTCTTATACCAAGGCCGCGAATTACCTCGGCATCAGTAAAGCCATGGCCAGCCTGCATGTCAAGGCACTTGAGGAAGTCCTGTCGGCGACGTTGCTGATACGTAATACCCGCAACATAGCCCTGACGGAGATAGGGCAGGACTTTTATGAAAAGTTCAAGGCTATTGTCGCGGATATCGACAATGCCTTTGACAATGTATTGAAGGGTAATAATCGGGTGTCGGGCAAGTTGCGGATTAGTTCAACCAGCGAGTATGGCGAGAAGTTTATCCTGCCGTTGATACCGTTGTTTTCCGAGAACTATCCGGAGATTCGCCTGTGCTACAACTTTAATTCTTCGTTGAATGACCTGGTCGCAGAAAAACTCGATCTGGTGGTACGTCTGGGTAATCTGGCGGACTCGGCGTTCAAGTGTCGCAAGTTGGCGGACTACGAAATCGTCCTGGTGGCCACCGAGGCGTTTCTCGCCCGCCATCCAGTAGCAGAGCCGCAAGACCTGAATCACCTGCCGTGGATCGCCAACAGCAATCTTCAGGCGCCGACGCAGTGGACGTTGCGCGACGGGCAAGGGCGAAGCGTGGAGGTCAACGGTACCAGTCACTTCGAGTCGAATTCCTCTACAGCGATCCGCTCGATGACCTTGTCATCGCTGGGTGCTTCAATACTGCCGGCATGGATGGTCGAAGACGATATTGTCGCCGGGCGTCTGGTGCGTCTGCTGCCTGGCTATTCGCTGCCATCACAGTCGATCAATGTAGTGTTTCCCAACACAGCGCACCTGCCGCACAAGTCACGGGCGTTCATTGATTTTCTGTTGCTTCACCTGTCTCGGTGATGCCGACCTGAAAGCCCCTCACCCTAGCCCTCTCCCGGAGGGAGAGGGGACTGATCCTGGCGACTGGGCGAGATGCACTAATCTGGCATACCGAGTCGAACTCAGAATTTGAACCTCATGAAGATCGGCTCCCTTCCCCCTCTATCCCCTGGGGGAGAGGGCTGGGGTGAGGGGGAAGAGGATCTAACTGACCCAATCAAATTTTGCAGAGCCCACAAAACAAAAAAGCCCCTGAATCTCTCAATTCAGGGGCTTTCGTTCAAGCGTTGCTCACATCACGCCGCTTCGATCTTGCGGTTCTGCTCAACCTTGCCCAGATACGTCGCCAGCTTCTGCTGCTCGTCCGCCGTAGTGAACAACCCGAGCTTGGTGCGCCGCCACAGAATGTCGTGCGCCGTGGTCGCCCACTCTTCGCTGCACAGATAATCGACTTCGCGGGTGTAGAGACCGCCGCCGATGTGTTCGCCCATGTCGGCCAGGCTTTCTACGCCTTCGAGCATGCGCCAGGTGCGGCTGCCGTAGGTCACCGACCAGCGACGGGCGATTTCCGTCGGGACGAAGTCGAACTTGTCACGGATCAGTGCGCTGAGTGCCTGCGGGGTGGTCATGTCTTCGCCGCCGGGCAGGGTCGCCGTGGCGGTCCAGCTAGGGCGCATCTGGGTAAAGAACGGCATCAGTTGCGCCATCGCCGACTCGGCGAGTTTGCGGTAGGTGGTCAGCTTGCCGCCGAACACCGACAGCAACGGTGCTTCCTGCGCGTTGCCGGACAGCGCCAGCGTGTAGTCGCGGGTCACGGCCGATGGGTTATCCGATTCGTCGTTGCACAACGGACGTACGCCCGAGTAGCTGTGCTGGATGTCGTCGCGGCTGAGCTGCTTCTTGAAGTGTTCGTTGACCACTTTCAGCAGATAGTCGGTTTCGACTTCGGTGATCGCCACTTTCGTCGGGTCGCCGGTGTATTCGCGGTCGGTGGTGCCGATCAGCGTGAAGTGGTTCAGGTACGGAATGGTGAAGACGATGCGCTGATCTTCGTTTTGCAGAATGTGCGCATGCTCGCCTTCGTACAGCTTCGGCACGATGATGTGGCTGCCCTGAATCAGACGGATGCCGTACGGCGACTCCATCTTCAGATCGTCGCGGATGAACTTGGCGACCCACGGGCCTGCTGCGTTGACCAGAGCTTTGGCCGTGATCGAAAACAGGCTGCCGTCAGCGCGTTCCAGGTGCAGATGCCACAAGCCTTTGGCCCGGCGCGCGCTGACGCAACGGGTCTGGGTGTGCACGTGGGCACCTTTTTCTCGGGCGGCCATAGCGTTAAGCACTACGAGGCGGGCGTCGTCGACCCAGCAATCGGAATACTCGAAGCCTTTCTTGATCTCGCTTTTCAGCGCGCTGTCGGCGCCGAACTTCAGGCTTTTCGAGCCTGGCAGTTTTTCGCGCTTGCCGAGGTTGTCATACAGGAACAGGCCAGCACGGATCATCCACGCCGGGCGCAGGTGCGGGCGGTGCGGCAACACGAAGCGCATCGGTTTGACGATGTGCGGCGCCTTGGCCAGCAGTACTTCGCGCTCGGCCAATGCTTCACGCACCAGACGGAATTCGTAGTGTTCGAGATAGCGCAAGCCACCATGGATCAGCTTGCTGCTGGCCGACGAGGTGTGGCTGGCCAAGTCATCTTTTTCGCAAAGGAACACCGAGAGCCCGCGACCGGCGGCATCCGCAGCGATCCCGACGCCATTGATCCCGCCACCAATGACGGCGATATCGTAGATCTCGGAGACAGGGGGCGTTCGCAAGGTAGAGGTGGACATTGGCTGGCCTCGGGCTTTTTTGATTTTCTATATTTGAAATCGAACATAAATGTTCATTTGCGAAAATGGTAGCCCATAAAGACGCGCACAGCCAGTCGCCTTCGATTGAAAAAACTCATCGAAGGGCGGGGAAAGGAAAATTATCGAACATGAGATGCGCGAGAAGGCGCAGAAGAGGTGATGCAGATCGTTCCCACGCAGAGCGTGGAAACGAGAGGTTAAACGACTTCCAGGCGAATCTTGTGCTGACTCAGCAGCTGCGCCAATGCCGGCACCGGTTGCTGATCGGTCACCAGACAGTCGATCAGGCTGATCGGCCCCAGCCGGATCATCGCATTGCGCCCGAACTTGCTCGAGTCTGCCGCCAGAATCACCTGGCGCGCATTGGCAATGATCGCCTGCGATACACGGACTTCCTGATAATCGAAGTCGAGCAGGCTGCCATCCTCGTCGATGCCGCTGATCCCGACCAAGGCGAAATCGACCTTGAACTGATTGATGAAATCCACGCTTGCCTGACCGACCACACCCCCGTCGCGCCGCACATTGCCGCCGGTCAACAGCACGTCGAAATCATCCTTGGCGCTGAGCATCGACGCGACGTTGAGGTTGTTGGTGATGATTTTCAAATGGCTGTGATTGAGCAGGGCGCGGGCAATCGATTCGGTGGTGGTGCCGATGTTGATGAACAACGAGGCGTGATCGGGGATCTGCGCGGCGATGGCTTCGCCGATGCGTTGTTTTTCATCGCGCATCTGATCGGCGCGCATCGCATAGGCGGTGTTTTCGACGCTGGAATCATAAGCCGCGCCGCCATGATAGCGACGCAACAGATTGGCTTCCGCGAGCTGATTGATATCGCGGCGAATGGTTTGCGGGGTAACAACGAACAGCGTGGCCATTTCCTCGATGCTCACATAGCCGCGTTCGCGGACCAGCTCGAGGATTTGCTGCTGACGGGGAGGCAGATTCATGGGGCTTCCTTTGGGCTGCCAAGCAAAATTTGCTCATGATGCCGCAGGAATCCGCTCCCTACCAGTTTGATGCCTGTCTGTAACTGAACCTTGGCTTATTCAGCGTCCTCGCGCGCCCAGTCACGGGTGCGGCTGACGGCTTTTTTCCAGCCTTTGTACAGTTTCTCTTTCGCGGCTTCGTCCAGGCTCGGTTCGAACTCGCGCTCGATCACCGCTTTGCCGCGCAATTCGTCCAGGCTGCCCCAGAAACCGCACGCCAGACCCGCCAGATACGCCGCGCCGAGGGCGGTGGTTTCGCGCATTTGCGGGCGCTCGACCTGGGTGCCGAGGATGTCGGCCTGGAACTGCATGAGGAAGTTGTTCGCCACTGCGCCGCCGTCCACACGCAACGCCTTGAGGCGTTCGCCGGAGTCCTGCTGCATGGCGTCGAGCACATCGCGGGTCTGGTAGGCGATCGATTCCAGCGCGGCGCGGATAATGTGATCCACACGCACGCCGCGGGTCAGGCCGAACAGTGCGCCGCGGGCATACGGGTCCCAGTATGGCGCGCCGAGACCGGTGAAGGCCGGTACCAGATAGACGCCATTGCTGTCCTTGACCTTGTTGGCGAAGTACTCGGTGTCGTGGGCGTCGTTGACGATTTTCAGTTCGTCACGCAGCCACTGCACGGTCGAACCGCCGTTGAACACCGCGCCTTCCAGTGCGTAGGCCACTTCACCGCGTGGGCCGCAAGCGATGGTGGTGAGCATGCCGTGCTGCGATTTCACCGCTTTGTCGCCGGTGTTCATCAGCAGGAAGCAGCCGGTGCCGTAGGTGTTTTTCGCCTGACCCGGCTCGACGCACATCTGACCGAACAGTGCCGCTTGTTGGTCGCCGGCGATGCCGCCGATGGCGATACCGCTCTTGGTGCGACCGTAGATTTCCGAAGAGGCTTTGACTTCCGGGAGCATTTCGCGCGGGATGTCGAGAATTTCCAGCATCTTCGAATCCCATTCCAGCGAATGGATGTTGAAGAGCATGGTGCGTGAGGCGTTGGTGTAGTCGGTGACGTGCACCTTGCCACCGGTGAACTTCCAGATCAGCCAGCTATCGACGGTACCGAACAGCAGCTCGCCGTTGCGCGCACGCTCGCGGCTGCCTTCGACGTTGTCGAGAATCCACTTCAGCTTGGTGCCGGAGAAGTACGGGTCGGTGACCAGACCGGTGGTGTCGCGGATGTAGTCTTCATGACCATCACGCTTGAGTTGCTGACAGATTTCGGTACTGCGGCGGCACTGCCAGACAATGGCGTTGTACACCGGGCGGCCGGTGGTCTTGTCCCACACAACAGTGGTTTCACGCTGGTTGGTGATGCCGATGGCGGCCACCTGATCGTGATGCAGGCCCGCCTGGGCCAGCGCTTCGACCATCACCGCACTCTGGGTGGCGAAGATTTCCATCGGATCATGCTCGACCCAACCGGCCTGCGGGTAGTGCTGGACGAACTCGCGCTGCGCGGTGCAAACCACGTTCGCATCGCGGTCGAAAATGATCGCGCGCGAACTGGTCGTACCCTGATCGAGGGCAATGATGTAGTTCTTGTTCTGAATGTCGGTCATGTCGATTGCCTTGGACGAAATAAGGGAGAGTGGGCCGTGGCGCAGGCTCGGGGGGGCAGGAGCCGGCGCCGACTGTTTCAGGACGTTCTGGGTTTGCCGTCAATGGCCGGTTCTGCATCCTTTGTAGCAGGTGTGGCGCCGGTCAGGTGGCGGGCGATGAGCCCGCGGTACCCGGCAGCGCCGAGGCAGGCACCGACAATCGGTGCAAAAATCGGAATCAGGAAATACGGAATGTCACGGCCGCCAGTGAAGGAAATTTCACCCCAGCCAGTGAAGAAAGTCATCAGTTTGGGACCGAAATCTCGCGCCGGGTTCATCGCAAAACCGGTCAGCGGGCCCATCGAGCTGCCGATCACGGCGATCAGCAAGCCGATCAGCAGCGGCGCCATCGGGCCGCGCGGCAGGCCGTTGTTGTCGTCGGTCAGGGCCATGATCACGCCCATCAGGATCGCGGTGATGATCATCTCGACCAGAAACGCCTGAGCGGTCGACAGCGCCGGATTTGGGAACGTCGAGAACACCGAGGCCAGTTCGAGGCTGGCTGCCGAGCCACGAACCATTTGGTGAGTTTGTTCGAAATCGAAGAACAGATTGCTGTACAGCGTGTAGACCAGCAGCGCGCCACAGAAGGCGCCGGCGATCTGCGAAAGAATGTAGAACGGCAGTTTGCGCTTTTCGAAATCGGCGAAAACCGCCAGAGCGATGCTTACGGCGGGGTTCAAATGCGCGCCGGAAACCCCGGCCGTCAGGTAGATCGCCATGCTCACGCCGACGCCCCAGATGATGCTGATTTCCCACAGGCCGAAGCTGGCGCCCGCGACTTTGAGCGCGGCAACACAACCGGTGCCAAAAAATATCAGCAGGGCGGTGCCGAGAAATTCGGCCAGGCATTGGCCCCAAAGCGATGGTTGCGGTAAAGCAGTGGTCATTGAATACCTCGGTTTTTGTTGTTGTCTGGCGCGTTGCCAACAGGGCAAGGCGCGATATCCGCCGGTCAGGAATCCCCATTCCGTCCCCGGGTACTGCAATATCGATAATTCTTACATTATTCAGTTTCGAAAAAATATAGACAAGAAACAAACCTGTCAAAGGTCGAAAGTGAACTGTCAGTCACAATAAAACTATTCGTAGCGTGAATGATCCCTCGTCGAAGGTGCCGTCTGGTTGGCCTGGAATCGCTGCAGGTCCCGGGAATCGTGGCGTGCACTAGAGCCTTTTGCACCGTGATCGCCTAGAATCCGGCGCAGGTTTTTCCCGTCACTGCCGAGCCCGGAGCTGCCATGACCCCTGCGTTGGACTTGTTAAAAAAAGTTCGTGCCGAACATCGCGTGCACAGTTACGAACATGACCCCAAAGCCGCTTCGTACGGGCTCGAAGCTGCAGAGAAGCTGGCGCTTGAGCCGGCGCAGGTGTTCAAGACGCTGCTGGCGGCGAGCGAAAAAGGCGAATTGCTGGTGGCGGTAGTGCCGGTCGTCGGAAGCCTTGATCTCAAAGGCTTGGCGCATGCGTCGGGGGTGAAGAAAGTCGAAATGGCTGACCCGGCAGCGGCGCAGCGCTCCACCGGTTATCTGTTGGGCGGCATCAGTCCGCTGGGACAGAAGAAGCGCCTGCGCACGTTCATCGATAACTCGGCGCAAGGCTTCGCCACCATTTATGTCAGCGCCGGGCGCCGAGGACTGGAAGTCGAGTTGGCGCCGGCAGTGCTTGCCGAACACACTCAGGCGAAATTCGCTGACATCGGCCGACCCTGAACTGCCTCGGCACTGTATGAAAGAATATCGCGGGTTCTGTCACTGGCACCGCCCGCCGCGCAGTAGCATGCTGTGCCGACTGACTTAAGGAGAAGGTTATGCAGCTTGCGTTTCATCAGGTCGACGCGTTCAGTGACCGGCCGTTCAGTGGCAATCCGGCCATGGTTTATCGGCTCGATGCGTGGCTCGCTGACGAGTTGATGCAGAAGATCGCCGCCGAGCACAATCTGGCGGAAACCGCGTTCCTGGTGCGCGAAGGCCAGGCCTGGCATATCCGCTGGTTCACCCCGACCACCGAAGTGCCACTGTGCGGGCACGCGACACTGGCCAGCGCTTATGTGTTGTTCGAGATCTACGGTGAAACCGCTGAGCGTATCGACTTCATCTGCAAATCCGGGCCGCTGAGTGTCAGTCGTGAAGATGATCGGTTGTGGCTGGACTTCCCGACGATTGTGCCGACAGAGATCGGCGTGACACTGGATGTGCAGCGCGCCTTGGGTGTCGAAGCGGTTGATGTGCTCGGCTCCAACGAACTGTTTGTGGTACTGGAGTCGGAGCAGGCGGTGCTTGATTGCACGCCGGACATGGCGGCGCTGGCGAAGCTGCCGTGGCTGGGCGCGATCGTTACCGCTCGCGGCAACCAGCATGATTTCGTCTCACGTTATTTCGCCCCTGCGATTGGCATCAATGAAGATCCGGTCACCGGATCGACCCACTGCAGCCTGATTCCGTATTGGTCGAAACGACTGGGAAAATCGAGCCTGACCGCCTGCCAGCGCTCGGCGCGAGGCGGGGAGTTGTTTTGTCGACTGGAAGGTGAGCGGGTGAAGATCGGCGGCAATGCGACGTTGGTGGCAAGCGGCACCCTGTTTCTCAACTAACCCCGGTCTATGTAGGAGTGAGCCTGCTCGCGATAGCGGTCTATCAGCCAACGCATTTTTGCTGACATACCGCTATCGCGAGCAGGCTAACTCCTACAGGGAGCGAATCAGATCAGAGGGCTGTGCTATGCCGGCGCACGCCGTTTTCTACTGCCGGAATCTGCGCCGCCGTGCTGCCGGATGCCTGGAACAGCACCAGATGCTCGGCCACTACCCGAATCCCCACATCCGCACCGACCTGATGATCCGCATGGCTGGGGAAAATCGATTCCAGCTGCGCACCGGTCGGTAACTGCAAGCGATACAGCGTCGAAGCACCGAGGAACGTCTTGCCGACAATCCGCGCCTTCAATGCGCTGTCCGGCGCATAGACAATGTCGTCCGGACGCAGCAGCACATCCACCGCTCCGCCAATTGGCCAGGTATAAGCACGGTTGCCGCGCAGTTCACCGAGTTCGGTCTGCACCGACTCCGGGCTGGCGAGCTGCCCGCGAATGAAATAACCCTGACCGATGAAACTGGCCACATAAGGCGTCGCCGGCTCGTGGTAGAGGTTGTACGGCGTGTCCCATTGTTCCAGCCGACCCTCCTTGAACACGCCGACGTGATCGCTGACGGCGAAGGCTTCTTCCTGATCGTGGGTCACCAGAATCGCGCTGGTGCCACGTGCCTTGAGAATATCGCGCACCTCATGGCTGAGCTTGCGCCGCAGTTCGCCATCAAGGTTGGAAAACGGCTCATCGAGCAGCAGCAATTGCGGCTCTGGCGCCAGGGCGCGGGCGAGGGCGACACGCTGTTGCTGACCGCCGGACAATTCGTGCGGGAAACGCTTGCCGAGGTTCTTCAGGTTGACCAGTTCCAGCAGCTCTTCGGTGACGCGCTCCTTGTTCGGGTGCTTGCGAATGCCGAAGGCGATGTTGTCGGCCACGCTCAGGTGCGGAAACAGCGCGTAATCCTGGAACACCATGCCGATCCGGCGCTTCTCCGGTGCCAGGGTGAACCCGGCGCTGGACAGGGTTTCGCCACCGAGGGTGATTTCGCCTTCATGCACCGGCTCGAAACCGGCGATGGCGCGCAGCGTGGTGGTCTTGCCGCAGCCGGACGAGCCGAGCAGGCAACCGATGTCACCGGCGTTGAGGTGCAGATTGAGATTCTGCACCACACGTTGATCTTGATAGCCGCAAGCGAGGTTGCGCAGGTTCAGCAGTAATTCATGACTCATGCGTGGTGATATGCCGGTTCGACGAGGAACTCGAGCAGGGCCTTCTGTGCGTGGAGACGGTTTTCTGCCTGATCCCAGGCGACGGAGCGCGGATCATCAAGCAGGTCGAGACTGATTTCTTCGCCGCGGTGCGCCGGCAGGCAATGCATGAACAGCACGTCCTCGGCGGCGAGGTCGAGCAGGGCACGGTTGACCTGAAACGGCGCGAACAGCTTGAGGCGCTTGGCAGTTTCCTCTTCCTGACCCATCGAAGTCCAGACATCGGTGCTCACCAGATGCGCGCCACGCACGGCATCCTGCGGATCACGGACGATAGTGACACGGTCACCGGCACGGGCGACGAACTCGGGGTTCGGCTCATAGCCTTGCGGGCAGGCAACACGCAACTGGAAGTCGAACTGGATCGCCGCTTCTATATAGCTGTTGCACATGTTGTTGCCATCGCCGATCCACGCCACGGTCTTGCCCTGAATCGAGCCGCGATGTTCGAGGAAGGTTTGCATGTCCGCCAGCAACTGGCACGGGTGCAGATCGTCGGACAGGCCGTTGATCACCGGCACGCGCGAGTTGGCGGCGAATTCGGTCAGGGTGCTGTGGGCGAAGGTGCGGATCATCACCGCATCGAGCATGCTCGACATGACGATGGCACAGTCGCCGATCGGCTCGCCACGGCCCAGTTGGGTGTCACGCGGCGAGAGGAAGATCGCCTGACCACCGAGCTGGATCATCCCGGCCTCGAAAGAGATGCGGGTGCGGGTCGAGGACTTTTCGAAAATCATGCCCAGCACGCGGTTTTTCAGAGGCTCGAACAGTACGCCGCGCTTACGCAGGTCCTTGAGCTCAACGCCTCGACGGATCACGCTGACCAGCTCTTCGGGCGTGCAATCCATCAGGGAGAGAAAGTGCCTTGCGCTCATCATTGACTACCTTTTTGCTACCAACCGCAGATGCTCAAAGCCTTGTTTAACGGAACAACGGGCGAGACCTGCGGCGTAAGCCGCACGGGGCGACGGAATAGGGGAAGGCGCGATATTGACATTAAATGTCGCGTTACGCCAATAGGCTACGGTTTACAAGGGAATCGAAGGGCGCGCCGCCAATTGCAATCGCGCATTTGAAGCCGGCTTCAGGGTGGCAGCGAGCCTCTTTGTACACTGGCCCCGCCGCGCTTGGCAATGCGCCGCGCCGCACACGGCGTGGCTTTGGTCGGTTTGAGGCGGGGTCGCGGCGGATTCTCTTGGTCGGATGTCCGGGCTGAAACATTTGCTAAAGCAAAGTGCTGGGTTATAAATAACATTCGAGCGACGCAGGAAGCCTCCGCATGGAATCGAAAGAACAACTGTTAATGGAACTGCTGGGCCACACGGCTCGCTCCTTGACCCACCTTACCGCGTCGGTCACCTCGATGTCGTTTGAACTGCTGCGCAGTGAAGACGAAGTGGTGAAGACGGCCGGTCGGCATATGATTGACCGCATGGCCACTATCAGCGCCGGGCTCGACGAGCATTGGCGCCTGATTGGCGAACTGACCGGCGTGCACGTCGCTCACGAGCAGATCGAAACCATTCAGGAAATTCAGCTGGCGCCGCCACCCCAGTTGCCGTCGAACTGACGGCTGCAGCGGTATCGGCTCGCCTGATAAGCCCCGATTCACAAGACGAACGTCGCTGGCGCCATGGTGTTGGCGGGGCCATAGTTTTGTTCCCGCGGGCGCAATCGCCCGCCCCGAACAAGACAGAGACTGGCCATGACCAAGACTCTCCATCACCGTGCCTGCCACCTGTGTGAGGCCATCTGTGGCCTGACCATCGAGACCACTGAAACCGATGGCCATGTCGCAATCACTTCGATCAAGGGCGATGCCCTCGATACCTTCAGTCGCGGCCACATCTGTCCTAAAGCGGTGGCGCTGCAAGATATCCAGAACGACCCGGATCGCTTGCGCCAACCGATGCAGCGGGTGGGTAGCGAGTGGCTGCCGATCGGCTGGGATGAAGCGTTTGCGTTGGTGGCATCGAAGCTGGCGGCGATTCAGGAGCGTCATGGGCAAAACGCCGTGGCGGTCTATCAGGGCAACCCGAGCGTACATAATTATGGGCTGATGACCCACAGCAACTACTTTCTCGGCTTGCTGAAAACCCGTAATCGCTACTCGGCGACGTCGGTTGACCAGTTGCCCCATCACCTCAGCAGTTACCTGATGTACGGCCACGGCTTGCTACTGCCGATTCCGGACATCGATCATACCGATTTCATGTTGATCCTCGGCGGTAATCCGCTGGCTTCCAATGGCAGCATCATGACCGTCCCGGATGTCGAGAAGCGTCTCAAAGCGATTCAGGCGCGCGGCGGCAAAGTGGTGGTGGTCGATCCGCGTCGCAGCGAAACGGCGGCGATGGCGGATCAGCATCTGTTCGTGCGTCCGGGCGGCGATGCTGCGCTGTTGTTTGGCGTGCTGAATACCCTGTTCAGCGAGGGTTTGACTCGCGACAGCCATCTGCCGGTCGATGGTCTCGACGAGGTGCGCGCCGCGGTGGCAACGTTCACAGCGCAGGCGATGAGCCCGTTGTGTGCCGTTCCGGCCGAGCAGATCCGCCAACTGGCGCGCGATTTCGCCGCTGCGCCAAGTGCGGTGTGCTACGGACGCATGGGCGTTTCGACCCAGGCGTTCGGCACGCTGTGTCATTGGCTCGTGCAGTTGATCAATCTGGTCACCGGCAACCTTGACCGGGCCGGCGGTGCGTTGTGCACCGAACCTGCTGTTGACCTGGTGGCCTCGACCTCGGGCGGGCATTTCAACAAATGGCAGAGTCGCGTTTCGGGCCGTCCCGAGTACGGTGGCGAGTTGCCGGTTTCAGCGCTGGCCGAAGAAATGCTCACCGAAGGCGAAGGACAGATCCGCGCATTGATCACCGTGGCCGGCAATCCGGTGCTGTCGACACCGAACGGGCGGCAACTGGAGCAGGCGCTGGACGGGCTGGAGTTCATGCTCAGCATCGACCTGTACATCAACGAAACCACGCGCTACGCCGACCTGATCCTGCCATCGACCTCGGCACTGGAAAACGATCACTACGACACCACGTTCAATCTGTTTGCGGTGCGCAATGTCAGTCGCTTCAATCGCGCAATCCTCGCCAAACCTGAAGGTGCGCTGCATGACTGGGAAATCTTCGTCGGCCTCGCCAAGGCGTTTGCGGCGCAGACCGGCAAAGAACTGAAACCGACCATGCCGCCGTCGAAGATGATCGACATGGGCCTGCGCATGGGCCTTTATGGCGACGCGTCCGAACACAAACTGTCGTTGGCAACACTGTTCGATCATCCGCACGGGATTGACCTGGGCGCGCTGAAGCCGAATCTGGCTGCACGCCTGAAAACCCCTGATCAGCGCATACAGGCCGCACCGGCGGAAATACTCGCCGATCTTCAACGCTTCGCCGCATTGCAGGCGCCCGCCATCGATCAACTGCTGATGATCGGCCGCCGCCATGTGCGCAGTAACAATTCGTGGATGCACAACTACCATCGTCTGGTGAAAGGCAAGCCGCGTCATCAGTTGTTGATGCATCCGGCCGATCTCGCCAGTCGAGGCCTCAGTGACGGCCAGCGAGTACGCGTCAGTTCGCGGGTCGGGCAGATCGAAGTGGAGGTGCTCGGCAGCGACGACATGATGCAAGGGGTGGTCAGCCTGCCGCACGGTTGGGGCCATGCGCGACCGGGCGTGCAAATGGCAATTGCCAGCGGTCAGCCGGGCTCGAGTGCCAACGACCTGACCGATGAATGCCAGCTCGACGAGTTGTCGGGGAACGCCGCGCTCAATGGTGTGCCGGTGACGGTGGTGGCGGCTTGAGCATGTGTCTGTCGGGGAGACCGAGCAGCGCGCTCGGGATTCCGTTACAATGCGCCACCGTGCCGACCCATGAGTCGGAAAGTTCAGCCGAGGTGCTCCATGGATATCATCGAAACGATTAAAGAGCAGATTGCCAACAACACCATTCTGCTTTACATGAAAGGCTCGCCGAATGCCCCGCAGTGCGGCTTCTCCGCAAAAGCTGCGCAGGCTGTCATGGCCTGTGGCGAAAAGTTTGCGTACGTGGACATCCTGCAGAACCCGGAAATCCGCGCCAACCTGCCGAAGTACGCCAACTGGCCGACTTTCCCGCAACTGTGGGTCGGCGGTGAGCTGATCGGCGGCAGCGACATCATGACCGAGATGGCCGCTGACGGTTCGCTGCAGACCACCATCAAGTCGGCTGTCGAAGCCGCTGCGGCGAACAAGTCCGAAGCCTAAGCGCTTTTCTGCAGGAGTGAGCCTGCTCGCGATAGCGTTCTGTCAGTTGATTAAAATATTGACTGATCCAGCGCCATCGCGAGCAGGCTCACTCCTCCAACGCGACAGGCAATAAAAAGCCCCGCACCTCAACAGAGGGCGGGGCTTTTTCGTGTCTGGCGTTCAGCGGGCGCTGACTTACTCTTCGCCCATCTGCGACTGCAGATAGTTTTCCAGACCGATCTTGTCGATCAGGCCCAGCTGGGTTTCCAGCCAGTCGATGTGTTCTTCTTCGGACTCGAGAATGTCTTCGAGCAGTTCACGGCTGCCAAAGTCGGCAACGGTTTCGCAATGGGCGATGGCAGCCTTCAGGTCGGCGTGGCCGGTCTTCTCGATACGCAGATCGCACTCGAGCATTTCGCGGGTGTGCTCGCCGATGTGCAGCTTGCCCAGGTCCTGTACGTTCGGCAGGCCTTCGAGGAACAGGATGCGCTTGATCAGCTTGTCCGCGTGTTTCATCTCATCGATGGATTCTTTGTATTCGTGCTTGCCGAGCTTGTTCAGACCCCAATCTTCGTACATGCGCGCATGCAGAAAGTACTGATTGATCGCGACCAGCTCATTGGCGAGGATCTTGTTGAGATGCTGGATGACGGTAATGTCGCCTTTCATGATCGGAGTCCTGCCCTGTAATCGCGGTATATAAGGCGGAGTTTGAGCTTCACACTTATAAGTGTCAAACCTAAGTTATTGAATAATATATGAAAATTAATCGGAATAAGAATGTTTGTGTTCCGCGTCTTGACGCTAAGCGATTGATTTTCAGGCATAAAAAAACCGGACATAAGTCCGGTTCCTTGAAATTGGGCTGATCAGGCGGCAGTAAATTCTGCAGGATAAGGAATCGAGGCCTGAGCGGTTTGCAGCTTGGTCAGGGTTTCGCGAACCACTTCCTTGGCCAGGCACGCACATTTGCCGCACTGGCTGGCGACGCCGGTCGCCTGGCGAACTTCCTTGTAGCTGCAGCAACCTTCATAGATCGCTTCGCGGATCTGTCCGTCGGTGACGCCAGTGCAGAGGCAAACATACATAAGTAAGAACCGTCGCTGGTTGTGACTCAATTGCGATGGATCTTAATGTTAACGAGAATGATTGTCAAAGTGCTTTGCGGCAGCTTTTGGCGTTATTTGGCTCATGACTGACGAACGGTGTTTGAGCGTTGCTTGCCTGTCCTTATAAATGCTCAACGGACAGCCGACGTGGAAAATCCGTTGAGGACAGGCCAAAAACGCAGTGTATGATGGTCGTCCCTTGCGAAGAGGGTTCGTGTCACAGGGCTGTCGCCTGAGGGTGGCAGGCTGGCCCGGACCCTGAACTTCAAGTCTTTACACCAGGAGATATCAATGAGCGTACTCGTAGGCAAACAAGCCCCTGACTTCACCGTCCCGGCCGTACTCGGCAATGGCGAGATCGTTGACAGCTTCACCCTGTCCTCGGCCATCAAAGGCAAATACGGCCTGGTGTTCTTCTACCCACTGGACTTCACCTTCGTCTGCCCGTCCGAGCTGATCGCTCTGGACAATCGCATGGCCGATTTCAAGGCACGTAACGTGGAAGTGATCGCTGTGTCGATCGACTCGCACTTCACCCACAACGCCTGGCGCAACACCCCGGTCAACAATGGCGGCATCGGCCAGGTGAAATACACCATGGCAGCCGACATGAAGCACGACATCGCCAAGGCCTACGACGTTGAGTCCGAAGGCGGCGTGGCGTTCCGAGGCGCGTTCCTGATCGACGACAAGGGCGTTGTCCGCTCGCAGATCATCAACGACCTGCCGCTGGGCCGTAACATGGAAGAGCTGATCCGTCTGGTCGACGCACTGCAATTCCACGAAGAGCACGGCGAAGTCTGCCCTGCCAACTGGAAGAAAGGCGACAAAGGCATGAACGCTTCGCCAGAAGGCGTTGCGGCTTACCTGACCGAGAACGCTGCTGCCCTGTAAGGCGCAACGTCGAGGTATAAAAAAACCGGCCCAAGTGGCCGGTTTTTTTGTGCTCGGGTTTTATTCGATGAGGATCAATCGTCGAAATCTTCCCAGCCGCCCATCTGCTTCCAGCGGTTGACGATGCCGCAGAACAGCTCAGCGGTTTTCTCGGTGTCGTAACGTGCCGAGTGCGCCTCGCGGCCATCAAAATCGATGCCGGCGGCCTGACAGGCTTTGGCCAGCACGGTTTGACCGTAGGCAAGACCGGCCAGCGTCGCGGTGTCGAAGCTGGAGAACGGGTGAAACGGGTTGCGCTTCATGTCCAGGCGCGCAACCGCGGCGTTGAGGAAGCCCAGATCGAAGCTGCTGTTATGCCCGACCAGAATTGCCCGCTTGCAGCCGTTGGCCTTCAGCGCCTTGCGGATGCCGCGGAAGATGTCGGTCAGCGCGGTTTCTTCGCTGACGGCCATGCGCAGCGGGTGATCGAGTTTGATCCCGGTGAACTCCAGCGCCGCTGCTTCGACGTTCGCGCCTTCGAACGGCTCGACGCGGAAGAAGTAGGTGTGATCCGGGTACACAAACCCCTTTTCATCCATGGCGATGGTGGTCGCGGCAATCTCCAGCAAGGCATCGGTGGCCGCGTTGAAGCCACCGGTTTCTACGTCGACGACTACCGGCAGGTAGCCGCGAAATCGTGCTGCCATCGGATGACGGGAACCGCCGCCGCCATTTTGACCGTCCAGTTCGTCGTCGAAATGCTCTTCACTCACGCGTGTTCCTCCAGCAGGCGCCAGCGCAGTTTTTCACCGGCGCGCAGCGGGATAACGGTCAGCTCGCCGAAAGGCAGGCTGGTCGGGGCGGTCCATTCTTGACGAACCAGGGTGATGCGATCGGTGTTCGTCGGCAGGCCATAGAAGCGCGGGCCGTTGAGGCTGGCGAAGGCTTCAAGCTTGTCCAGCGCGTTACGTTGTTCGAACGCTTCGGCGTACATCTCGATGGCGGCGTACGCGGTGTAGCAGCCGGCGCAGCCGCAGGCGGCTTCCTTGGCGTGCTGGGCGTGCGGTGCCGAGTCGGTGCCGAGGAAAAACTTCGCGCTGCCGCTGGTGGCGGCATCGAGCAAGGCTTCCTGATGCGTATTGCGCTTGAGGATCGGCAGGCAATAAAAGTGGGGGCGAATCCCGCCCACCAGCATGTGGTTGCGGTTGTACAGCAGGTGATGCGCAGTGATGGTCGCGCCGACGTTGGCCGAGGCCTCGTTGACGAACTGCACGGCGTCGCCGGTGGTGATGTGTTCGAACACCACTTTCAGCGTCGGGAACCGCTCAACGACCCGGCGCATGTGCTCATCGATGAAAATCTTCTCGCGGTCGAACACATCGACGTCGCCACGGGTGACTTCACCGTGGATCAGCAGCGGCATGCCGAAGTCGGCCATGGCTTCCAGCGCCGGGAAAATCTTGTCGATGCTGGTCACGCCGGAATCGGAGTTGGTGGTCGCACCGGCCGGGTACAGCTTGGCGGCGTACACAAAACCGCTGGCCTTGGCCTGACGAATTTCTTCCGGTTGGGTGCGGTCGGTGAGGTACAGCACCATCAGCGGCTCAAAGCGACTGCCGGCCGGGCGGGCAGCGAGGATCCGCTGGCGATAGCCGTCGGCTTCAGCGGCGTTGCGCACCGGTGGCACCAGGTTCGGCATGATGATCGCGCGCCCGAAGGTGCGAGCCACATCGGCAACGGTATTGGTCAACACGGCACCATCGCGAAGATGAATATGCCAGTCGTCGGGACGCAGCAGGGTCAGGCGGTCGGACATGGGGGGCTTCCAGGCGGGTCAAACTGAGGCGAATGCTACCGGAAAAGACTCTTGCAGGCACTCGCTATCAAGTTTTGCAGCAAGCGTCCGATATCCCGAAGGTATGCCGTAAACATTGTGTGAATCGGTGTTTGTGTTTCACAAGCCAATGGAGCCTCCCGTGCGCCAGCGTTATCTAGCCTTGCTCAGTGTGTTTGCCAGCCTCCCTGCGATGGCGCTCACCTACCAGACCCGTCTGGAGAACATTGAGTGGACGGTCGCCGGCGACAAGTTCGAGTGCCGTCTGACCCAACCGATCACCGATTTCGGTTCGGGCGAGTTTGTGCGCAAGGCCGGCGAGCAGGCGATCTTCCGCCTCAACGCCTACAACGCCATGCTCGGCGGCGGTTCGGCGACCTTGCTGGCGGCCGCTGCACCCTGGCAGCCGGGGCGTGGCGACATCAATCTGGGCAGCGTTCGGCTGGGCAGCGGCAATGTCCTGTTCAACAGTTCGCAGTCGCAGGCTGGCGGGCTGATCAGCGGGCTGCTGGATGGTCGCAGCCCGGTCGTGCGCCGCGCATCGGGTGATGGTCGGGTGTCGGAAGTGCGCCTGCTGCCGGTCAAGTTCAGCAAGGCATTCAACGATTATCAGACCTGTGTGGCGAAGCTGCTGCCGCAGAATTTCGACCAGATCAAGCAATCACAGATCGGCTTTCCCGGCGAGGGTGTTGATCTCGACCCGGCTGCCAAAGCCAAACTGCAAGTGATGCTCGAATACATGAAGGCTGATCCGACGGTGAACCACATCGAACTCGACGGCCACTCGGACAACAGCGGCAATCGCCTGACCAATCGTGAGCTGTCGCGCCGCCGAGCGCTGGCGGTGGTCGACTTCTTCAAGGCCAATGGCATTCAGGAGTCGCAGATCACTGTGCGTTTTCACGGCGAGCAGTATCCGATCGTGCCGAACACCAACAAAGCCAACCGTGCGAAGAACCGTCGCGTCAACGTGAAACTGGCGCGCGTCGCACCGACGACAGCCCCGGCGCCGGCGCCGCAAGCGAGTACGCCAGCCACGGCTGCAACGACTTCCTGACTCGCCGGTCATCGTCGCGCTCTCGACAGATTCTGTCGCTTTGTCGTCTTAAGCTGTCGCGCCTCTGTAAATTATCGCGTTGGAGCGGTAGACTCCCCGGCTTTCCGTAGAACCCCGTGGAGTGATGGCATGGCGGACGTAAACAAGGTCGTTCTGGCGTATTCCGGCGGCCTGGACACTTCGGTGATCCTCAAGTGGCTGCAGGATACTTACAACTGTGAAGTGGTGACCTTCACCGCCGATCTCGGTCAAGGCGAAGAGGTCGAGCCGGCCCGCGCCAAGGCCCAGGCCATGGGCGTCAAAGAAATCTACATCGACGACCTGCGCGAAGAGTTCGTGCGCGATTTCGTCTTCCCGATGTTCCGCGCCAACACCGTTTACGAAGGCGAGTACCTGCTGGGTACTTCCATCGCACGTCCGCTGATCGCCAAGCGTCTGATTGAAATTGCCAACGAAACCGGTGCCGACGCCATTTCCCACGGCGCGACCGGCAAGGGCAACGACCAGGTACGTTTCGAACTGGGTGCCTACGCGCTCAAGCCAGGCGTAAAAGTGATCGCCCCTTGGCGCGAGTGGGACTTGCTGTCGCGCGAGAAGCTGATGGACTACGCCGAGAAGCACGCGATCCCGATCGAGCGTCACGGCAAGAAAAAATCCCCGTACTCGATGGACGCCAACCTGCTGCACATTTCCTACGAAGGCGGTGTGCTGGAAGATACCTGGACCGAGCACGAAGAAGACATGTGGAAATGGACGGTCTCCCCGGAGAACGCTCCTGACAAAGCGCAATACCTGGAACTGACCTACCGTAACGGCGACATCGTTGCGCTGGACGGCGTTGAAATGACTCCGGCCACCGTGCTGGCGACGCTGAACAAGATCGGTGGTGCTCACGGTATCGGCCGTCTCGACATCGTCGAAAACCGCTATGTCGGCATGAAGTCCCGTGGCTGCTACGAAACCCCGGGCGGCACCATCATGCTGCGCGCGCACCGCGCCATCGAATCGATCACGCTGGACCGCGAAGTTGCTCACTTGAAAGACGAGCTGATGCCGAAATACGCCAGCCTGATCTACACCGGCTACTGGTGGAGCCCTGAGCGTCTGATGCTGCAACAGATGATCGACGCTTCGCAGGTCAACGTGAACGGCGTTGTGCGCCTGAAGTTGTACAAAGGCAACGTGATCGTCACTGGCCGCAAGTCCGACGATTCGCTGTTCGATTCCAACATCGCGACCTTTGAAGAAGACGGTGGCGCTTACAACCAGGCCGACGCGGCGGGCTTCATCAAGCTCAACGCACTGCGCATGCGCATTGCTGCCAACAAGGGCCGCAAGCTGTTCTAGGCATCACAGGCGGACGCACAACAAAAAGGGCGGCCTTGTCTTCGAGACAGGGTCGCCCTTTTTGCATCAATGGGTGATGGCTCCGACTGAGCATTTTTCCAGGCACCGGTGCGTGGCAGTGGTTCGTTTTCAAACTCTTCCCAGACGCGTCACCGCGTGTGAGCAGAGGTTGTAGACGATACAGAGCGTTTTGCCGGAGCCTTTCTTGATCTGCCTGGCTTGCAGCAGCGCATGTTGGGTAAGCAAGACATCCGATACGTGACTGGAAAGAAATACGATCACTCGTGATGTCTTGCGATCGAGGTTGCGGATGTTATTCAGAATCGTCGCCAGTTCCTTCGCTGCATCGACATTCCGTGCATCGATCAGATGCAAATGACTGACAAACGCCGGCAGTTGTATGTTGTGCTGAACGATCTGACTGGATTTTGCATTGCTGTCCGTCGGCGGGTCGGCCGCATTGTGGACTTTGCACGAATCTTTGCGCTCTACACTGCCAGACTCGCTTGAGACGATACAACTGGATAGCCCGAATGTACCTTGAACGCAGGGCTCCGTGGATGATGCGCTGCGCTTGTTGTCGCGTTCATTGTTATCTATCACTTTAAGAAAACTCTTGTCTTTATCAAAGTCTGAAGGTGAATAGAGGGAGCGGTAATTGAAGTTCAAAGTGATAAAGAAAAGAAACAGTAAATAAAAAGGAAAGCTTATCAGGAACCACACGTATATCTCCCTGTCTTCGTTGTCCAGAAATGGCAGGGAAACCGCCGCGGATGTTTCCGAGATGGCTGCAAATATGGCGATTACCGTCATTGGGTTTGCGATCTTGTTTTTGAGTTTTATCATGTGTGTACTCTTTATGTGTTGGTTGAATTTTTAGTTGGGTTCCAAGAGCTCATGTTTATAGAAAAAATATTGTGTTGGGTACAAATATCTTGTTTCAAGTGTTTATATTCTTGAGGGTTTTGTATGCCGGAGAAACACTGGGTTCTGCATATGTCCAATCGTTAAAGCATATGTTTCAGGGGGCGGATTCTGCGGCTTGAATCGTCGTTTGAGCGCAGAAACAGATCGCGATGAGTCCTGCTGTCAGTTCTGTACGACGTACCCTGAAACAAAATTAAAGGTGAAACTTCTTCGTAGGCCAAACAGTAAAAGTGATGGGTGATTAGGAAGTTATCGTTTTTTTGTAGGAATAATCCGCGATCGCTGTAGGGCATGTCTCTCGATGCAAGTGCATGTCAACCCTGGCATGCCATGGAGCAAGTGAGTGGGATATTGTGCGTGCTCTAAAAATTCGAACAGCGAAACTGGACTTGCCCATGAATAAAGTGCTGATCGTGGATGATCATCCTGTCATTCGTCTTGCGGTGCGTATGCTGATGGAGCGTCATGGCTACGAAGTCATCGCAGAGACGGACAACGGTGTGGATGCGTTACAACTTGCTCGAGAACAAATGCCGGATATTGTCATTCTGGATATTGGTATTCCGAAACTTGACGGTCTGGAAGTTATCGCGCGCCTGAGCTCGACCGCTATGCCCATAAAAGTATTGGTGTTGACTTCGCAGGCGCCCGGGCACTTTTCAATGCGTTGCATGCAATCGGGGGCCGCTGGCTATGTGTGCAAACAGCAGGACCTCACCGAATTGCTCAGTGCAATCAAGGCCGTGTTGTCTGGCTACAGCTATTTTCCCAATCAGGCCTTGCATACCGTGCGCACCAGTCTGGGCAATGCCAGCGAAGCGGACATGGTAGATCGTCTGTCCGGTCGGGAAATGATGGTGTTGCAGCAGTTGGCGCGAGGCAAGACCAACAAGGAAATTGCCGACGGCATGTTCTTGAGCAACAAGACCGTAAGTACCTACAAAACGCGCTTGTTATTGAAACTCAATGCGCGTTCGCTGGTAGACCTGATCGAGCTGGCGCAGCGAAACGGCCTGGTCTGAATATCCCGAAAGCTGACGGGTCATGGGCAGGGGCGGATTTCAGCGAGTTGCAGAAAGTGAAAAGCCTCCGGTTCGGGAGGCTTTCAGGTATCAAAGATCAAAATCGTAATCAGCCAATTGCCTTTGCAGTCGGCGCTCCTCAAGCAGGTTATCGATGGTGCGGCGCTTGCTCAGGTTGGTCTTTGCAACTTCGACGACGGGCTCTACCTCGTCGGGCTCAACGGCGACAAAATCGTCTTCTACGTCCAATTGCTCTTTGTCGGTACTCATAAGGTTAACTCCCGGCCAAGATTGCCTTTGGCGCTCCTTATATCGACATTCGGATGGCGGGTAAAAAAGATTTTTTCAATCGACGTATCAATAATGGCAATAAGCGCTCAATCGTCCGAAGTTTTCGCTTTGTACTCGCACAGGTCTTCTATCCGACAACTGCCGCAGCGTGGCTTGCGCGCCAGACACACATAACGCCCGTGCAGAATCAGCCAGTGGTGGGAATCGAGCAGGAATTCCTTTGGTACAAATTTCATCAGTTTCTTTTCCACTTCAACCACGTTTTTGCCCGGTGCGATGCCGGTGCGGTTGCTGACCCGAAAGATATGCGTGTCGACGGCCATGGTCAGTTGCCGAAAAGCGGTATTGAGCACCACGTTGGCGGTTTTGCGGCCCACGCCGGGCAGGGCTTCGAGTTCTTCACGGGTTTGCGGCACTTCGCCGCCGTGGCGTTCGACCAGCAGACGACAGGTTTCGATGACGTTTTTCGCCTTGCTGTTGTAGAGGCCGATGGTCTTGATGTATCCGGACAACCCTTCAACGCCCAAGGCATGGATCGCGGCCGGTGTATTCGCTACGGGAAACAGCTTGGCCGTGGCCTTGTTGACGCCCACATCCGTCGACTGCGCCGATAGAATTACCGCGATCAACAGCTCGAATGGCGATGAATACGCCAGTTCGGTTTTCGGCTCCGGATTGTCTTCGTGCAGACGGCGGAAAATCTCCAGACGTTTTGCGGCATTCATGGGCGATGCATTTCCTTTGAATTCAATTTCGGGCGAACCAGCGCCTGACGCGCAGCCAGCAGCAGCGCCAACACAATAAAAGCGCCGGGGATCAGACTGATCAGTGGCAGTGCGTCGCTGAACAGGACGATGCCTTGCCAGCTGTCGAAAGGGCCACGGCCAAGGCTGCCGCTCCCTGCGACCTCGCGCAACGTCCCCAGCAGCAACAGCAATGCGCCGAACAGAGCGCAGAGTTTGCCGCGCTCAGTCAGTGTCTGGCGCCAGAAGCCATTGTATTCCAGCACCACGCATTGCAAGGCGATCAAGCTGGCATACAAGCCGAAGGCTTGCTGCCAGGGCAGAAACCAGCGTTGCGCCAACACATCAGTGCAACTGCTGAGCGTGGCGGCGAGCAAGACGCTGACCAGTAATCGGCCTGTTTCCGTCAATCGCGGGCGTAACGCGGGCATGAACAGACCGTACAGGCCCACGACAACGCTGAATATCAATAACGTGCCGATTGCGCTGACCAGTGAACCACTGCTGCCCAGCAGCAACGGCAGCATCATGCAATGGGCCAGACCCGGCGACGGCTTCATGTTCCGCTCCCCAGCAGTGCGGCGCGATGGTCATCAAAATAACGCAGGGCGTCATGCACCGCATTGATGACTGCGCGAGAAGTGATGGTGGCTCCGGCGATCTGATCGAATTGTCCGTCATCCTTCTTCAGTGCCCAACCTGCTGCCGTCGGCGCATCGCTCGACTTTCCGGTAAACGCCTGCAGCCAGGCATTCGGTCGGTTCGCCAGGTGCCCGCCAAGCGCTGGTGTTTCGTGCTGTTCTAACGTTTTCACCGCGAGCAACCTGCCATTCGGTTCGATGGCGATCAACAATTCGATGGCGCCCACATAGCCCTGAGTCTGACTGCGCAACAGTATTGCGACGGGCTTGCCGTTCAGGGTCGCGCGATAGCCTGCGCTCAATTGGCTGTGGTCCAGTCGAGTGTCGGTCAAGCTCAGTGGTTGTTGCAGCGGCTGGTTGTCGTAGCTCTCCGGCGCCAGCATGTCGAGCCATTTACGGCTGTCGAGCAAGTGCTGCGCGGCGGCGATTTGTGGCGCGCTCCCACGCTGTACAAGGTAAGTCGCGGTGATCCCGCTGATGGCCACCAGCAGCACCATCACGGTGCTGGCCCGGCGCTTCATGGGTTCACCTTGATCTGGCGATTCGCGGCGAATCGCTCCAGTGCCGGCACGCAGAGATTCATCAGCAACACCGCAAACGTCAGCCCGTCCGGGTAGCCGCCCCACGTGCGAATCACGTATGTCAGCAACCCGACCCCAACGCCAAAAAGCAGGCGTGTCCGTGCGGTTTTCGCGCCGGATACAGGTTCAGTGACAATGAAGAACGCGCCGAGCATGGTCGCGCCGCTGAGTAGATGAAACAGCGGCGAGCCATGCGAATCCGACCCCGAGCCGTTCCAGCACAGCAGGCTGATCACCAACAGACTGGCGAGCATGCCCAGCGGAGCGTGCCAGCTGAACACTCGACGTTGCAGCAAAAACACGCCACCGGCCAAAAAGGCCAGATTCACCCACTCGGCAGCGCGTCCACCAAAATGCCCGAATGCCGGATGGCTGACGAACAGTTCGTCGATGGTCAGGCTGGCGTTGACGCGCAGAGTGTCCAGCGCGGTCGCCTGTGCCCAAGCGTCTGGCGCCTGACCTGAGCCGAATATCTGCTGCAGGGCTGCTGCAATATCCAGAGCGTGCGCCGGCCACTGCGTCATCGCGCGCGGGAACATGATCATCACCAACGCAAAACCGAGCATCGCCGGATTGAACGGATTTTCCCCCGTGCCGCCGTACACGTGCTTGCCAAACAGCAGGCCCCCGGCGGTTGCCGTCACCGTCAGCCACCAGGGGCAATAGGCGGGCAGCGCCACCGCCAGCAAGGTCGCACTGACCAGCGCGCTGCCGTCGCGCAGCGCTGGCTGCAGAGGCCGCCGACGCAGTTGCGCAACGCCCGCTTCGACAATCAGCGCAGTGACGACCGCCAGCATCAGGTTGATCAACACGCCCCAACCGTAAAACCACAACAGCGTCAGCAATCCTGGCATCGCGGCCAGCAGCAAGGTTTTCATCGCCTGTTGCAGGCGATCGTCCGCTGCCTCAAAGGGCGGCATGTTCGCTTACCTGACGCTCGGCGGCTTGCAGTCGCGCGCGGGCCTCTTCAAGAATCTCGGAGGGAGTATCGGCGTTACGTTCGAGCTTGCCGTATTCTGCGCGACACATCGCCAGCTGGATCTTGGCGCGCTTCAAGTCGGCGTCTTCGGCGGGCGGCGGTGCTGGAGCTGTGGGTGCGGCGGTTTTTTCCAGTTGCGCCAGCGCCGCTTCGGCCGCTTCGAACTGGCGTTGCAGGACGATCAGTTGCGCCTGCTGCTCGAAAGTCGGTGGATGGCCGAAGGCTTTCAGCGATTTGTGCAGTTGCGCGCGGCTCATCGCGACATCGACTTTGGCTTTCTTCACGGCCGCGTCCGCGTTCGCCGCTTTTTGCGTGCGCACCCGTTCGAGTGCCGCCTGCACCGGGTCGGTGGTGCTCACTTGCGCTTGCGCCGGCCTTTTCGCCCGCGCTTCACGCTCAGCCTGTTTCTCCTGCTCTTCGCGGTGCAGGCGCTCTTTGCGCCGCTCGAAACGTTGCCGTGCGTGATCACGTTTGGCCGCGCGTGCGCGTTGCTCGTCGAGGCTCAGCGCCAGTCCGCCCACCACCGGTAAGGTCTCGGGTGGCAGCGGGTGCATTTCAATGCAGTCCACCGGGCATGGCGCCACGCAGAGGTCGCAACCGGTGCATTCGTCGATCAGGACGGTGTGCATCAGTTTCGCCGCGCCGACAATCGCGTCGACCGGGCAAGCTTGAATGCATTTGGTGCAGCCGATGCACTCGGCCTCGCGAATGAACGCCACCTGGGCCGGTGCCGAACCGCGGCTGATGTCCAGTTCCAGCACCGGTAGTTTCAACAGTTCAGCCAGCGCGGCGATGGTTTCCTCGCCACCGGGCGGACACTTGTTTATCGGCTCGCCGGCGGCGATGCCTTGCGCATAGGGCTTGCATCCGGGATGGCCGCACTTGCCGCACTGGGTCTGCGGCAGGAGGGCATCGATGCGTTGGATCAGACTCATGTTTTGATCAGTCCAGTGAATCCGAGAAAAATCACTGCTATCAATCCGGCGCCGAGCAGATCAATCGGCAAGCCGCGAAAGGGCAGAGGGATATCGTTACCCGCCGTGCGTTCACGCAAGTCGCTGAACAGGCTCAGTACCAACCAGAACCCCAACCCGGCACCCAGGCTCAGCGCCATTGTGTAAAGCAGACCTTGGTCGTTTAGCGCATTGATCAATGTCAGGCCAAGTACGCCCGCATTGCACAGCAACAGCGGCCACAACCCGTCGAAGGGCAGGTTCGGCAACCCGCGCGCCAGGCATTTCAACAACGGCGCGATCAGCAAAACGCTCAACGGCAGAAACACGAACAGGCGCAGGGCTTGCAGTTGCAGCGGCGCCAGCAGCCAGTGCCAGATCGCGTAGCCGAGCACGCCGACGACAACCATCAGACACAAGGTCGCCAGTCCCAACGCATGCACCTGGCGCCGGCTGCCCGCCAACAGCGGATCGACGCCCAGCGGCCAATGCAACACGAAGTTGTTGAGCAGCGCGGCACTGATCAGCGTTAGGACGAATTCGGTCATGGTTCTGCCAGCGAAACGGGCGGGTGTCTCTCAAGGTTAGGCCTTATCCAGCCGCCTATGAAAAATCCCACCGGCATGCGGGGCACGCCGGTGGGATCGATTTACCGCAGCTTCTTACTTGATACGTTGCCCTGGCTTGGCACCGCTGTCCGGGCTCAGCAGGTAGATCTCTTCACCGCCAGGCCCGGCCGCCATCACCATGCCTTCGGAGATGCCGAACTTCATTTTCCGGGGCTTGAGGTTGGCAATCATCATCGTCAGGCGACCGTCGAGTTTCGACGGATCCGGGTAAGCGCTCTTGATGCCGGAGAACACGTTGCGTTGCTCGTCACCGATATCGAGGGTCAGGCGCAGCAGCTTGTCGGCGCCTTCAACGTGCTCAGCCTTGACGATCAGCGCCACGCGCAGGTCGATGGCGGCGAACGCATCGAAATCGATTTCCGGCGACAGCGGGTCCTTGGCCAGTTCGCCATTGCCGGCCGGTGCGGCTGCGCCGGTGTCGGTCTGGCTGGCGCTGAGGTCTTCTTTCGAGGCGTCGGTCATGGCTTGCACCTTTACCGGGTCGATGCGGGTCATCAACGGCTTGAATTCGTTGAGCTGATGGTTGGCCAGTAGCGTGGTGTGGTCGTTCCAGGTCAGCGGCGCAACATTGAGGAACGCCTCGGCATCGGCGGCCAGCAGTGGCAGCACCGGTTTGAGGAAGATCACCAGTTGGCGGAACAGGTTGATGCCGGTGGCGCAGATCGCCTGGACTTCATCCTGCTTGCCTTCCTGCTTGTTCAGCGACCACGGTGCCTTGTCGGCGATCCACGCGTTGGCGCGGTCGGCCAGGGCCATGGTTTCGCGCATGGCGCGGGCAAAGTCGCGTGCTTCATAGGCGTCGGCAATGCTCGGCGCGGCGGCGAGGAAGGCCTCGGTCAGCTCCGGTGCGGCGTTGTTGTCGACCAGCAGACCGGCGTTGCCCTTGTGGATGAACCCGGCGCAACGGCTGGCGATGTTGACCACTTTGCCGACCAGATCGGAATTGACCTTCTGCACGAAGTCTTCGAGGTTCAGGTCGAGGTCATCGACGCCACGGCCCAGTTTCGCCGCGTAGTAGTAACGCAGGTATTCCGGCGACAAGTGGTCCAGATACGTACGGGCCTTGATGAAAGTGCCGCGTGACTTGGACATCTTCTGGCCGTTGACAGTCAGGTAGCCGTGCACGTTGATCGCGGTCGGCTTGCGGAAACCCGCACCTTCGAGCATCGCTGGCCAGAACAGCGCGTGGAAGTTGACGATGTCCTTGCCGATGAAGTGGTACAGCTCGGCGGTGGAATCCTTGCCCCAGAACGCGTCGAAGTCCAGCTCCGGCGTGCGGTTGCAGAGGTTCTTGAAGCTGGCCATGTAGCCGATCGGCGCATCCAGCCACACGTAGAAATACTTGCCCGGCTCGCCCGGAATCTCGAAGCCGAAGTACGGCGCATCGCGGGAGATGTCCCACTGTTGCAGGCCGGCGTCGAGCCATTCGGAAAGCTTGTTGGCGACGGCGTCCTGCAGGGTGCCGCTGCGGGTCCAGGCCTGCAGCATGTCCTGGAAGTCCGGCAGCTTGAAGAAGAAGTGCTGGGAATCCTTGAGCACCGGGGTAGCACCGGAGATCGCCGACTTCGGATCCTTCAGGTCGGTCGGGGCGTAGGTCGCGCCGCATTTTTCGCAGTTGTCGCCGTACTGGTCTTCGGTGCCGCATTTCGGGCAGGTGCCCTTGATGAAGCGATCGGCCAGGAACATTTTCTTTTCCGGGTCGAAATACTGGGTGATCGAGCGTTGGGCGATATGCCCGGCGTCACGCAGCTTGAGGTAGATCTGGCTCGACAGCTCACGGTTTTCTTCGGCGTGAGTGGAGTGGAAATTGTCGAAATCAACGAGGAAGTCGGCAAAGTCGGCGCTGTGTTCAGCCTGCACGTTGGCGATCAGTTGTTCCGGAGTGATGCCTTCCTTTTCTGCGCGCAGCATGATCGCCGAACCGTGGGCGTCGTCGGCGCAGACATAGATGCATTGGTTGCCGCGATGCTTCTGGAAGCGCACCCACATATCGGTCTGGATGTATTCCAGCATGTGGCCAAGGTGGATCGAACCATTGGCGTAGGGCAGGGCGCTGGTGACGAGGATCTTGCGTGGCTCGGACATGTAGGGCTTCGCTACTTGATGAAACGGAGGTCGGCCACTATAAAGCGCCGGACAAGATATTTCACCCCTGCAAATCGTTGCCGGGCATGCCGTCCGGAGGATAGAAGGGGTAGGATAGCCGCCATCTTTTCCAGTCTTGTTATCGGAGTTGCCCATGAGCGCCGTCACTCGCGCAGCGGTGGAAGCCGTCCTCAGCCAATACACCGACCCTTACCTGAACCAGGACCCGGTCAGCGCCGGTTGCGTGAAAAACATCGAGATCATCGGTGACCGCGTCAATGTGCAGCTGGAAATCGGCTACGCCGCCGGTCTGTTCAAGAGTGGTTGGGCGCAATTGCTGCAACTGGCCATCGAAAACATCGAGGGCGTGGTCATCGCCCGCGTCGAGGTCAACAGCGTGATCGCCGCGCACAAGGCCCAGGCGCAGATTCCGGGGCTGGCCAACGTCAAGAACGTGGTTGCCGTGGCCTCGGGCAAGGGCGGCGTGGGCAAGTCGACCACGGCCGCCAACCTCGCTCTCGCGCTGGCTCGCGAAGGCGCCAAAGTGGGAATTCTCGACGCCGATATCTACGGCCCGAGCCAAGGCATCATGTTCGGCATTCCCGAGCGCACCCGCCCGGAGGTCAAGGATCAGAAGTGGTTCGTGCCGCTCAAGGCCCACGGTGTCGAAGTCATGTCGATGGCATTTCTCACCGACGACAACACACCGATGGTCTGGCGCGGGCCGATGGTCTCCGGCGCGCTGCTGCAACTGGTCACGCAAACCGCGTGGGGCGATCTGGATTATCTGGTCATCGACATGCCGCCAGGCACCGGCGACATTCAACTGACCCTGGCGCAGAAAGTCCCGGTGGCGGGCGCAGTGATCGTCACCACGCCACAGGATCTGGCCCTGCTCGATGCGCGCAAAGGCGTGGAAATGTTCCGCAAGGTCAACATTCCGGTGTTGGGCGTGGTGGAAAACATGGCCGTGCACATCTGCTCGAACTGCGGGCATGCCGAGCATCTGTTCGGTGAGGGCGGTGGCGAGAAGCTTGCCACCCAGTACGGGGTGGAATTGCTGGCCTCGCTGCCGCTGTCGATGCTGATTCGTGAACAGGCCGATGGCGGCAAGCCCACTGTGAGCGCCGAGCCGGACAGCCAGATCGCCATGGTCTACCAGGAACTGGCCCGCCACGTCGGCGCGCGGATCGTGTTGCAGGAAGCGGCGACGCCGGCGATGCCGAATATCACCATCAGCGACGATTGATCTATCAGCAACGCTGAGATCCCTTGTAGGAGTGAGCCTGCTCGCGATCGCGGTTTAACATTCACCAGCGGTGGTGAATTGATTACCGCTATCGCGAGCAGGCTCACTCCTACATCTGGTTTTGGGTGTGCAATCAGATACGCAAGCCGCCATCCATCTCCAGAATCCGCCCGGTGTAGTAGTCGTTTTCGAAGATATACGCTGCCGAATGGGCGATCTCTTCTGGTTTGCCCATGCGCTTGAGCGGGATGCCCGAGGTCATTTTCTCCAGCGCTTCGGGTTTCATGCCCAAGGTCATTTCGGTTTCGATGAAGCCCGGTGCAATGCCGGCCACGCGAATGCCGTAGCGCGCCAGTTCCCTGGCCCAGGTCACCGTCGCTGCCGCAACACCGGCCTTGGCCGCGGAATAGTTGGTCTGGCCGACATTGCCGGCGCGGGAGATCGACGAGATGTTGATGATCGCGCCGCTGTTCTTCAGCTCGACCATTTTCGCCGCCACCTCACGGGTGCAGAGGAACACGCCGGTCAGGTTGACATCGATCACTGCCTGCCACTGCGCCAGGCTCATTTTGCTCATTTCGCCGTCCTTGACCTTCAGCAGCAGGCCGTCACGCAGGATCCCGGCATTGTTGATCAGCCCGTGAATTGCGCCGAAATCAGCGGCAACCTGGGCGACCATGTGCTCGACCTGTTCTTCATTGGCGACGTTGCACAGATAGCTGCGCGCCTCGACGCCCCTGGCTTTGCACGCCGCGACGGCGTCGTCGAGCTTTTCCTGATTGAGATCGACCAGCGCGAGCTTCGCGCCTTTGCCGGCGAGATACTCGGCCATGGAGCGGCCCAAACCCTGGCAACCGCCAGTGATAATGATTACTTTGTCGTTGAGTTGCATGCGCATGCCCCGATTGCTGGTCTGATGGTTTTTATTCTTGGCGGCTCCCGTTCCGCCCCGGCCGTGGCCGGGTTGCAATGGAGAATTGCCCGATGGCGTAGCCGAAACCTGTTTTCGCGCGCCCGTCCGTTTTTTCGACGGAATCTATTCAAGGAGTCATAAATTGAGCGTTGAAGTGGCGAAGAATGCCCGAGAATTGCTTCTCAAGGAATACCGTGGAGTGCTCTCGACCCACTCCAGATCGATGCCCGGTTTTCCGTTCGGCTCCGTGGTCCCGTATTGCCTGGACGAGCAGGGCCGGCCGCTGATCCTGATCAGCCGCATCGCCCAGCACACCCACAATCTGCAAAAAGACCCGAAATGCTCGATGCTGGTGGGCGAGCGCGAGGCCGATGACGTGCAAGC
Organism: Pseudomonas sp. Z003-0.4C(8344-21); assembly: GCF_900104975.1. NCBI lineage: Bacteria > Pseudomonadati > Pseudomonadota > Gammaproteobacteria > Pseudomonadales > Pseudomonadaceae > Pseudomonas > Pseudomonas sp. Z003-0.4C(8344-21). The sequence goes on from NZ_LT629756.1 coordinate 1,591,381, forward strand.
GGTGGGGCGCCTTACTTATCTTGCACAAGCGCAAAAGCTCGAAGACCCTGCCGCCATCGAAGCCGCCGCCGAACGTTACTACCGCTACTTCCCGGATTCGCAGAACTACCACAAGGCTCACGATTTCGACTTCTGGGTACTGGATCCGGTACGCCACCGCTACATCGGCGGTTTCGGTGCGATTCACTGGATCGATCAGTTGACCCTGGCCAACCCGTTCGCCGGCAAGGCCGAGATCAGCATGGTCGAGCACATGAACAGCGACCATGCCAAGGCCGTCGCCCATTACGTCGAGCTCGCCGGTTTGCCGAACAGCGTGCCGGCGCAACTGGCCGGGATCGACAGCGAAGGCATGCACTTGCGCATCGGTCAGGCATTGTACTGGCTAGGCTTCCCAAGCCCTTGCAATACTCCGACACAAGTGCGCGAAGCCCTGGTTTCATTGGCTCACGCTGAGGTCTGGCCAAAAAATACGCCTTCTTAAGGTTGAATTCACGCAAAGGCGACGTCATCTAAGGCTTACTGCAAGGCATTTCTTGCGTTGAGGACAATTTTGATGCGCCCTTTTCTGTTGCTCTTTCTGCTGTTTCCAGTGCTGGAGCTGTTCGTATTCGTCAAAGTGGCAGGGGCAATCGGGTTTTTCCCGGCCCTGCTGCTGATTATCGTCGGCTCGATGTTCGGCGTGTTTGTGCTGCGCATCGCCGGCCTGGCCACGGCGCTGCGTGCCCGTGAAAGCCTGAACCGCGGCGAACTGCCGGCACAAACCATGCTCGAAGGGCTGATGCTGGCCCTGGCCGGCGGTTTGCTGATCATTCCAGGCTTTATCAGCGACGTGGTCGGTCTGGTCATGCTGCTGCCGTTCACCCGGCGTCTGCTGGCGAACAAAATGCGCCAGCGTGCCGAAGACCAGGCCATGCGCCAGCGCGCCTTCGCCGATGACCTGCAACCCCGTGGCGGTCCGGCACCACGCGAGCCGTTGGGCCGTGAGCCGAATGTGATCGAAGGCGAGTTCGAACATCGCGACCACAAGTAACGTCAACATCGACACGGCACCTTCGGGTGCCGTGCTCGTTTATGGGGCCAAATCGCCGGACGGCGTCAAAATTTTTTTTGCCCCAGCCCTTGTAATCAGCTTGTACGCCCCTATGTATCGGTCACCGAAAGGTTTCCGGTGATTACACCGGACAGACTTGCGCGGTTCGCTCGACGAGCCGCACCCGGCACAGGCCGGATTTGTTAAACCCGCCGGGACTACACCGGCCGATGAAAACCACAATTAGGAGAGATCGACAATGAAGCTTCGTCCTCTGCATGACCGCGTCGTCATCCGTCGCAGCGAAGAAGAAAAGAAAACCGCTGGCGGTATCGTCCTGCCAGGTTCGGCTGCTGAAAAAGCCAACCACGGTGTGATTCTCGCTGTAGGCCCGGGCAAAGCTCTGGAAAACGGCGAAGTGCGTGCACTGTCCGTGAAGGAAGGCGACAAGGTTGTGTTCGGTCCTTACTCCGGCAGCAACACTGTGAAAGTCGATGGCGAAGACCTGCTGGTAATGAGCGAGAACGAAATCCTCGCGGTTATCGAAGGCTGATACTCCCGTTCATTTTCCCGTTACTACAAAGTATTTAAGGAATATCGATCATGGCTGCTAAAGAAGTTAAGTTCGGCGATGCCGCCCGCTCCAAGATGCTCAAAGGCGTCAACGTTCTGGCTGACGCGGTAAAAGCGACCCTGGGCCCGAAAGGCCGTAACGTGATCCTTGAGAAGAGCTTCGGCGCTCCGACCATCACCAAGGACGGCGTATCCGTCGCCAAAGAAATCGAACTCGAAGATCGCTTCGAAAACATGGGCGCGCAGCTGGTCAAAGACGTTGCCTCCCGTGCCAACGATGACGCCGGTGACGGTACTACCACTGCCACCGTTCTGGCTCAGTCGATCGTCAACGAAGGCCTGAAAGCCGTCGCTGCCGGCATGAACCCGATGGACCTGAAACGCGGCATCGACAAGGCAACCATCGCCATTGTCAAAGAGCTGAAAGCCCTGTCCAAGCCATGCGCTGACTTCAAGGCCATCGCTCAGGTCGGCACCATCTCGGCCAACTCCGACAACTCCATCGGCGACATCATTGCCGAAGCCATGGAAAAGGTCGGTAAAGAAGGCGTGATCACCGTTGAAGAAGGCTCGGGCCTGGAAAACGAACTGTCGGTTGTAGAAGGCATGCAGTTCGACCGTGGCTACCTGTCGCCGTACTTCGTCAACAAGCCGGACACCATGGTTGCCGAGCTCGACGGCCCGCTGATCCTGCTGGTCGACAAGAAGATCTCGAACATCCGCGAAATGCTGCCTGTTCTGGAAGCGGTTGCCAAAGCCGGCCGTCCGCTGCTGATCGTTGCCGAAGACGTTGAAGGCGAAGCCCTGGCGACTCTGGTTGTGAACAACATGCGCGGTATCGTTAAAGTCGCTGCCGTCAAGGCACCAGGCTTCGGCGATCGTCGCAAGGCCATGCTGCAGGACATCGCTGTTCTGACCGGCGGTACCGTGATCTCCGAAGAGATCGGTCTGAGCCTGGAAAGCACCACCCTGGAGCACCTGGGTAACGCCAAGCGCGTGACCCTGTCCAAGGAAAACACCATCATCGTTGACGGTGCTGGCGTGCAGGCAGACATCGAAGGCCGTATCGCTCAGATCCGTGCCCAGGTTGCCGAAACTTCCTCCGACTACGACCGTGAAAAACTGCAAGAGCGTCTGGCCAAGCTGTCCGGCGGCGTTGCAGTGATCAAGGTTGGCGCTGGTTCCGAAGTTGAAATGAAAGAGAAGAAGGCCCGCGTGGAAGATGCCCTGCACGCAACCCGTGCAGCCGTTGAAGAAGGCGTGGTACCTGGCGGTGGCGTAGCGCTGATCCGTGCTCTGGAAGCCCTGACCGAACTGACCGGCGACAACGCTGACCAGAACGTCGGTATCGCTGTGCTGCGTCGCGCTGTTGAAGCGCCGCTGCGTCAGATCGCTGCCAACTCCGGTGATGAGCCAAGCGTAGTCGTCAACGAAGTGAAGAACGGCAAAGGTAACTTCGGTTACAACGCTGCTTCCGGCGAATACGGCGACATGATCGAAATGGGCATCCTGGACCCAACCAAGGTAACCCGTTCGGCTCTGCAAGCCGCAGCCTCGATCGGCGGTCTGATCCTGACCACCGAAGCAGCTGTTGCTGACGCACCGAAGAAAGAAGGCTCGGCTGGCGGCGGTATGCCAGACATGGGCGGCATGGGTGGCATGGGCGGCATGATGTAAGCCAGCCTTACCCCCCCGTAACGAAAAACCCCGCCGGCGCAAGCCAGCGGGGTTTTTTATTGCCCGAATTCTGGGGTGGGCTACAGACCGAGGTGTGGCCATCGCTGGCAAGCCAGCTCCCACAGGAGTCCAAGGTCAGGCACATAGTGTGTGAACACTCTCAGTCCCTGTGGGAGCTGGCTTGCCAGCGATGGCGTCCGATCAAGCGCTGACGGGGCGTGCTTTGACAACCGCCGCAGCCTTGCCCGCCGGGCGATACAGCACCCAGTAATAAGCCCCCAGACAAATCAGCCAGCAGAAAATCGCCGTCCACACGTTATGCGAAAAGAAGTGCGCGCCCTGCATCATCCGGCTGATCGAAAACACCGAGCCCAGCGCAAAGGCAAAAACAAACGCCTGCCGCGCCAGCCGTGGGCGACGATCGCGCAGAACAAAGAACAGCGCAAACAAGGTGAAACCTGTCGCCGCATGCCCGCCGGGCCAGCAACGCCCCGGCTTGTCAGTGGCGGGACGATGTTCCATCAGTTTGCTGTACGTTTCATGCCCACCGAACTGCTCAAGGCTCCACGGGCATTGCACCGCCGTCACGGCTTTGACCGGGGTTACGAACGAAGTGGCCAGGCCCAGCGACAGCACCAGGCAGCCCAGCTCACGCTTGAACGGTTTAAGTCGGGCGAGGAAAAACGAGGCGATGAAACCCAGGATCGCGAACACCGAGAAGGCGATGACCACTTGTTTGGCGCGGTCATGCAGGATGTCTTCGAGAAAATAGCTGTGCCGTCCGATGAAGTCGCCGGCGACCGGGTCATAGAACAGTCGGGCCAGATCCATGTCCAGATCGGTCAGTTCGAGCAACACCAGAATGATCGCCGCGACCGCGGGTATGCCCAGGCATAACCACAGATTCAGCGGCCGGGAAACGGGACGGGCAGAGGTCAACGCCATGGGCAATTCCTTGGTCGGCAAGTATGTTCAGGGGAGCGCAATCGCGCGGAGTCTGCGCGTACGGGCGTTGCCGATTCGTTAATCGAAAGTGAAAAAAACGTTGGCGGGCGGCATCAGCATTTTTATCGCCAAACAACCCTACACACGCCTAGCCGTGAGCCACACTTGGCCGTAAGCTGCGCGGGCCAAGACGGCCGTAACCCCGTTCGGAGGAGGTGCCCATGCGAATTCTGTTGGTCGAAGACAACCGCGACATCCTGGCCAATCTGGCCGATTACCTGGGCCTCAAGGGCTACACCGTCGATTGCGCGCAGGACGGTTTGTCGGGCCTGCACCTGGCCGCGACCGAGCATTACGACCTGATCGTCCTCGACATCATGTTGCCGGGGATCGACGGCTATACCCTGTGCAAACGCCTGCGCGAAGATGCACGGCGTGACACACCGGTGATCATGCTCACCGCGCGTGACCAACTGGACGACCGCTTGCAGGGCTTCAAGTCGGGTGCCGACGATTATTTGATCAAACCGTTTGCCTTGTCCGAACTCGCGGCGCGGGTCGAAGCTGTGATGCGTCGCGCTCAGGGCGGTGGCCGGCGCGCCTTGCAGGTCGCCGACCTGAGCTATGACCTCGACACCCTGGAAGTGACGCGCGACGGCAAACTGCTCAAGCTCAACCCGGTCGGCCTGAAGCTGCTGGCCGTACTGATGCAGAAGAGCCCGCATGTGTTGCGCCGGGAAATTCTCGAAGAAGCCCTGTGGGGCGATGACTGCCCGGACAGCGACAGCCTGCGCAGCCACGTGCACCAGTTGCGCCAGGTGATCGACAAGCCATTCGCCAAGCCACTGCTGCACACCGTGCACGGGGTGGGTTACCGCTTGGCCGACGTGTAATGGAGTTCAGGCAAAGCCTTTCGCAGCGGATCATCATTGCCTTTGCCTTGATGAGTGCACTGGTGGCCGGCGCGTTCGCCATGGGCATTGTCGCGACGGTGCATCTGGTCGAGGAAAAACTGATTTCGGCGGGGCTGGGCGGCGACTTGCAGCGCTTGTTGCTGATGGACAACGTTTCCGACTGGAGCCACCGCCCCGAACCGGATCAGCTGTTCTATTTCAGCGGCGGGCCAGGCGATTTCGATCTGCCCAAGGACCTGCGCCATCTCGATGCCGGTTTTCATGAAGTGTTCCGCGAGCAGCTGTCGTATCACGCGATGGTCGAGATCGTCGATGGCCGCCGGTACGTTCTGTTGCAGGATCAAAGCGATTTCGAAGAGCGCGAACGCGTTCTGTTTGCCGTGGTGCTGGTGGGTTTCGTACTCAGCCTGGCGCTGGCGGTGTTCCTCGGCTGGGTGCTGGCGCGCAAGGTGATGGCGCCGGTGGTACGGCTGGCGCGGCAGGTCCGTCATCGCGATCAGTTGCTCGGGCTGGCACCGCCGCTGGCTCCGGATTATGCGGCGGATGAAGTCGGTGAACTGGCGGTGGCGTTCGACGCGACGTTGGGGCGCCTGCGTCAGGCGCTGACCCGCGAGCGCTTGTTCACCAGCGACGTCAGTCATGAATTGCGTACGCCGCTGATGGTGCTGGCCAGTTCCTGCGAGCTGCTGTTGGAGAATCCGGGCATCGATCAGCGCGGTCGCTCGCAGGTCGAGCGTATCGCTCGTGCCAGTGAGGAGATGCGCGAATTGGTGCAGACGTTCCTGATGCTGGCGCGCGCGCAAAACGAAGAGCCCGGAGCGGCGCCGCAACACAACCTTACGCAAGTGGCGCAAAGCCTGCTGTGCCTGTGGCGCGAGCCGATCGAGCGCAAGGGCCTGAGGCTGGTGTTCGAGCCGGGCAGCCCATCGGACGCCCGCTACAACGCGACGTTACTTAACGCGGTGATGGGCAACCTGCTGCGCAACGCGCTGCATTACACCGAGGAGGGTTTCATTCGCCTGACCCTGACGGCTCACGGCTTTATCGTCGAGGATTCCGGCGTTGGGATTCCCGAGGAAAAGCGCGAAGCGATGTTCGAACCGTTCGTGCGCGGCAGTGAGAAACGCGGTGACGGCCTCGGGCTTGGCTTATCGCTGGTGCAGCGCATCTGCGAAAACCAGGGCTGGACCGTGAGCTTGAGCACGATGGAACCCAATGGCTGCCGATTCGAGGTAGATCTTGGCGTGAATGCAGGCAAATAGTCGCGACAGGCTACTCCCGTCAAGCTGTCTGATTCCTGTATAACGTTGTAATACTTTGCCGGTTTACCTGACATTTTTTTCACAATTGGATGACCTGACGCTGACACGCCGCTGACTAAGGTGGCGTCATCAGACATTCAGGAGTCCAGATCATGGCCGACCCGATCAAGCTCGATTTTTCGGAAAAGTACGACGACCAGCATGCGCAGAGATATCTGCGCAAGCACAAGGAAAGTATGGGCCGTCGCCTGTCGCATTGGCGCGATGAACAGTTGGCGCGCAAGGCCTTGTCACTTGCAGGCGATCCCGGTCTGGTGCTGGATTTGCCCTGCGGCGCCGGGCGTTTCTGGCCAATGCTCGCGGAAAAACCCAACCGGGTGATCATCGGTGCGGACAACTCCGAATCGATGATCAAGACAGCAATGCAGGGGCAACCGGCCGATGTGGTCAAGCGGGTCCAACCGCTGCACACCTCGGCGTTCGACATTGCCTTGCCGGACAACTCGGTCGACAGCATTTTCTGCATGCGGCTGCTGCACCACATCGGTGAGTCCGAGCACCGCCAGGTGATCCTGCGCGAATTCGAGCGCGTGAGCCGCGACAGTGTGATTGTTTCATTGTGGGTAGACGGCAATTTCAAAGCCTGGAAGCGCAAGCGCGCCGAGCTGGACCGGCCGAATCGTGATTACCAGAATCGTTTTCTGATTCCGGCGGCGACGATCGAGAAAGAATTTGAACAGGCCGGGTTCCGCATTCAGGAACAACTGGACTTTATACCGCTCTATGCGATGTGGCGGGTTTACGTATTACGCAAGAGGTAAGGGATGGCAGTGCAAGCAGCAGTTGAAGCGAACGTCGCTTCGCAAGATGGTTTCGATTATTACTGGGCCCAGCGTGGCGAATGGGTTGAAGAACCCAACGTACGCCGCGGTGGCGAAAGCGGGGTACAGCGCATCGTCGGTCGCGACGGTCAGTTGCTGTACGCCAAGCGCCAGACCGGACACATCTATCGCAGCTGGTTGCATCCGTTCGGTCGTCCTACCGTATTGCGCGAACTCGATGCGCTGACCGGCGTAAGCAAGCTCGGTGTACGCGTACCGAAAATCGTTTTCTGTGGCGCTCAGCCTGATCCGCAGCACAAATGGCGCGCACTGCTGGTGACCCAATCCCTGGACGGTTTCCAGGAACTGGAGCATTGGCTGGCCGCTGCCGGCGGTCGCGATCAATGTGGCGACGTGGTCTATGAGCGCGTGCTCAAGGACTTGGCGGAAAATCTCGCGCGCATGCACAAGGGTCGCTGGCAGCACAGCTGCATCTACATCAAGCACGTATTCGTGCGGGTGACCGGCGAGGGTGAGTCGGCCAAGGTCGAAGTAGCGTTGATCGATCTGGAAAAATGCCGCCAGCGCCTGACCGCCTATCGCGCCGCGCAGCACGACATGAAGCAACTGCGTCGCCATTCGTCGTTCCGCGATGCCGACTGGAAAAAACTCGTCTATTTTTATGAGACGGCGTTTGGCAGCGCTATCAAAGGTTTATAGCGATGAAACTAGAAATTGCACGAGGTTTGTTTCTGGTCGGAGCCTTGGCAGTCGCTTCATTGGCGGTGGCTGCCTGGGAGCAGCCCCGCATGCAGGTCATCGGAGCGTCCACGACGGACGCTCATTGCACACTGCCACGAGTAGCGAAAGCCTCCGTGGCGACCAAACCCGATCATGATCTGCTGTTGTTCATGTTCGGGCTATCTCAAGGGATGAGGCCAGCCAGTTGAAATTGATGCCCACGTAAAAGGCCTCGCAGATGCGAGGCCTTTTTTTACACACCGCTCCCCCTTGTAGGAGTGAGCCTGCTCGCGATAGCGGTGTGTCAGTCAACATTATGGAAACTGACATACCGCCATCGCGAGCAGGCTCACTCCTGCAAGGGGCTAAGTGGTGGGTTTGGGATCGGGTTTCGCCAGCAGGGTATAAACGCACGGCAACACGAACAGCGTGAACAGCGTGCCGATGGACATGCCCGTGGCAATCACCATGCCGATATCAAAGCGGCTGACCGCCCCCGCGCCCGTCGCGAGAATCAGCGGCACCATGCCGAACACCATCGCCGCCGTGGTCATCAGCACCGGGCGCAAGCGAATCGCCGCGGCTTCTTCAACCGCTTCACGCGCGGTCAGGCCTTTGTCCTTGCGCAACTGGTTGGCGAACTCGACGATCAGGATCCCGTGCTTGCTGATCAGGCCGATCAGCGTCACCAGCCCGACCTGGGTGTAGATGTTCATGCTCGACCAGCCGAGAAACAGCGGAATCAGCGCCCCGCAGATCGATAACGGCACCGTCACCAGAATCACCAGCGGATCGCGGAAGCTTTCGAACTGTGCCGCCAGCACCAGAAAGATGATCGCCAGCGCCAGGGCGAAGGTGACCCACAAGGCGCTGCCTTCCTGGACGAACTGGCGGGAGGCGCCGCCATAGTCAAAAGCAAAGCCAGCGGGTGCTTCCTCGCGAGCGATCTGCAACACCGTGTCGATGGCTTCACCCATGCTCACCAGCGGGAAACCGGAAATCTTCGCCGCGTTGAGTTGCTGGAACTGGTTGAGCTGACGCGGTCGCGCACGGTCGCTGACCTTGATCAACGTCGACAACGGCAACAGTTCGCCCTGGGTGTTCTTCACGTAGTAGTTGTTCAGCCAGTCCGGGTTGTCGCGGTAGGCGCGTTCGACCTGCGCGATCACCTTGTAGCTGCGTCCCTCAATGGTGAAACGGTTGATCTCGGCCTCGCCCAACAATGTCGCCAGGGTGCCGCCGAGGTCCTGCATGGACACGCCCATCTGCGCGGCCTTGGCGCGATCGATATCGACCACCACTTCCGGTTTGTCAAACGCCAGATCAAGGTCGACGAAGGCAAACTTGCCCGACTCCATCGCACGTTTCTTGATTCGGTCGGCGACTTGCAGCAGCAGTTCGTAATCGTTGGCCGTGTTGATCACGAATTCGAACGGCAAGCCTTCGCCGGTGCCGGGCAGGGAGGGCAGGTTGAAGCCAAAGATCTGCAAGCCCGGAATGCTTTCGAGTTTGCCTTGCACTTGCGGCAGGATTTCCATCTGCGTGCGGCTGCGCTCGTTCCACGGTTTCAGCAGGAAGCCGCCAATCCCCGCCTGCACACCGTTGTAGCCGTTGATCTGGAACGAGGAGTAGTACTCGGGGAATTCCTTGAAGATCGTGATGAATTCGTCGGTGTAGGTGCTCAGGTAATCAAGGTTGGTCGGCTGCGGCGCACTGGCCATCATGAAAATGATGCCCTGGTCTTCGTCCGGCGCCAGTTCCGACTTGGTGAACTTGAGGAACAGCGGAATCAGGCACAGCACGATCAGCGCAAACACCAGCACCACCGGCCGTGTATTGAGCGTGCCATGCAGCATGCTCTGATAGCGGCGTTTGAGGCTGTCGAAGATCCGGTCCAGACGATGAGCCAGGCCACTGGGGTTCTGGTCATGCCGCAGCAGGAACGCGCACATCATCGGTGACAGGGTCAGGGCCACGACGCCGGAAATCACCACCGCGCCGGCCAGAGTCAGGGCGAACTCCTTGAACAGCGCGCCGGTCAGGCCGGTGAGAAAACCGATCGGCGCATACACCGCCGCCAGGGTGATCGTCATCGACACCACCGGCATGGCGATTTCGCGGGCGCCTTCCAGCGCGGCGTCGAACGGTGTCTTGCCTTCCTCGATGTGACGATGGATGTTTTCCACCACGACAATCGCATCGTCGACCACCAGGCCGATGGCGAGGACCATTGCCAGCAGCGTCAGCAGGTTCATCGAGTAGCCCATCATCTGCATGAAGAACATCACGCCGATCATCGACAACGGAATGGTCACCACCGGGATCACCACCGAGCGCAGCGCACCGAGGAAAAGGAACACCACGACGATGACGATCAGCACCGCTTCGAACAGGGTTTTCACCACTTCGTCGATCGAAGCCTGGATGAACAACGTGGCGTCGTAGGCGATTTCGCTTTTCAGGTTCGGCGGCAACTGCGCTTCCAGCTCCGGCATCAGCTTGCGCACTTCCTTGATCACGTCCAGCGGGTTGGCCCCCGGTGTCGCCTTGATGCCGATGTACACCGATGGCGTGCCGCCGAACGAGCTGATCGAGTCGTAGTTTTCCGCGCCCATCTCCACCCGTGCGACATCGCTGAGCAATACGCGGCTGTCGCCATCGACCTTGAGCGGAATCGCGGCAAAGGCTTCGGCAGACTTCAGCTCGGTGTTGGCGTTGATGCTGGTAACGGTGTACTCGCCTTTCACTTCGCCGGCGGCGGAGAGAAAGTTGTACTGGCGAACCGCGTTGGTCACATCGGCGGCGCTGAGACCGAAACCGGCGAGTTTCACCGGGTCGAGCCACAGGCGCATGGCAAACACCTGATTGCCGAGAATCTCTGCTTCGGCCATGCCCGGCAGGGTCGCCAGTTTTGGCTGGATCACCCGTGACAGGTAATCGGTGATCTGCGGGTTGCTCAGGTCCTCGCTGAAGAAACTGATGTACATCAGGGCCGAGGCGTCGGCGGATTCCTTGCTCAGCACCGGATCTTCGGCGTCCTGCGGCAGCTTGTTTTTTACCTCGTTGGCCTTGGCCAGCAGTTCGGTGAACAGGCGATCGGTGTTGGCGCCGATTCGCGCATAGATCGAAATCACCGAGAAGTTCTGCCGGCTGACCGAGGTCATGTAGTCGATGCCCTCGGCACTCGCCAGACTTTGCTGCATCGGCTGGGTGATGTAGCCCTGAATGGTTTCGGCATTGGCCCCGGGATAGGCGGTGGTCACCGTGATCAGCGCGTTTTCCATTTGCGGGTACTGGCGCAGCGGCAACTTGCTCCAGGCCTGAAAGCCGAGCAGCACAATCAACAGGCTGACCACGGTGGCGAGCACCGGGCGACGGATGAACGGGTCGGTAAAAGCCATGGGGATTCCTTGATCAGTCGGCGCGGGGCGGACTGTTCTGCTCGCCGAGGGTCTTGTCGTCGCTGATGGCGATGTGTGCACCGTTGTCCAGTTTGATCTGGCCGGCCGTCACCACTTGCTCGCCGCTCTGCACGCCCTTGTTGATCATCACCAGGCCATCGCGGCGCTCACCGGTTTCGATGAAACGGCGTTCGGCGATCAGCACCGGTTGGCCCTTGTCGTCTTTTTCGACGCTGCCGTCCTTGGCTTTCTTCTGCCCGACCACGTACACCGAGTTGCCGTAGAGGGTGTAGGTGATCGCGCTCTCCGGCACCACGATGTGTTTCTGCGGCTCCGGCAGCAGCACTTCGAGACTGGCGAACATGCCCGGCAGCAGTTTGCCATCGGGATTGGCCAGGGTCGCGCGGACCAGAATGTTGCGCGTGCTGCTTTCGACGATCGGGTTGATCGCGCTGATCTTGCCAGCGAAGTTCTGTTTCGGATAAGCGGCGACGGCGATCTGGACCGGTTGACCGATGGCCAGTTTCGGCACCGATTGTTCAGGCAGGTAGAAGTCGGCGTAGAGGCTGCTCAAATCCTGCAGCGTGGCGATTCTGGTGCCGCTGGCGAGGTAATCGCCGACGTCGACCTGACGGATGCCGATGGTGCCGCTGAACGGCGCGAGAATGCGTTTTTTCGCCAGCGACGCGTTGAGCTGATTGACCGTGGCCTTGTTCTTTTGCAGCACAGCGGAGAGGCGGTCGTACTCGCCTTTGGAGATGGCGCGGCTGTCGACCAGTTGGCTGCCGCGGCCGAAATCCAGTTGTGCCAGGCCGAGGTCGGCCCTGGCGGTTTCCAGCAGCGCGGTTTCGACGGCGCTGTCGAGTTGCAGCAGCGGCTGCCCGGCCTTGACCTTCTGCCCCGATTCGAACTTGAGTTCGGTCACCGTGCCGGCGACTTCCAGGCTCAGTTCGACACCTTGCAGCGCCTTGAGCGTGCCGACTGTCGGCAGGCGCATCTGCCATGGCTGTTCACTGGCCCTGGCCACGGCGACGCTGATCGGCGGTTTCGGTTTGGAAAAACCCTGGATCATCGTGTAGATCGAAAAGGCTTTGTACCCGCCCAGCACCAGGACGATCAGCAACACAACACCCAACATGATCAGCATGCGGCGACGCAGCATATTTCCAGTTCCTTGGATAAATCAGGTGAGACAGGCGGGCACATTACTCCGAGTACAAGGGGTATTCCAACTGGCAGTTATTACAGGCGATGAAAAGGCGAGGGCCATGAAATGACGCTCGCCCTCGAGATGCTGTCAGCCGCTGCCGCGCGCGGCTTATGCCATCAGATGCAGATGGTTGTCCCAGAGCCCTGCGGGCAGATCCAGCGGCTTTGCCAGCAACTGCGCCTGACGGCAATCGTAATAACGGCAACGGCCTTGACCTGAGGTCACGACAAAACCGTCCTGCACCGCACCGACCCCGGCGCAATCGGGCAACGGCGCGTCGAGGCGCACTTCGCCGCTGTCCAGATCCCAGATGAAAAAACGGTTGCCCCGCGGCGCGGTCAGCGCGACCAGCCGTAACTCGCTGTGCACCGCGACGCTGGCGGTGTAATGCCCCATCGCTTGCAGCTGGTGTTCCGGCACCGGGAATGCCACGAAGGGTTGCCCCGGACGCTTGATCGCCAACAGCTCCGAGCGCTCATGAGAGGCGCCCATGAACTGCTGACCGGCGACGATGGTGCCGTCACTGGCGATGCCCAGGTGACGCACGCTGTTCATCTGCTGGGCGAGGGTTTCCTTGCTCAGCAGCGTACCGTCGCGCTGCATCAGCACCAGGCTCGGTTCCATGGCGTTGAGGTTCATGTCGACGCGGCTTTCCGCCTCGGTTCGAATCCCGCCGTTGGCCACCACCAGGGTTTCGCCGTCGGGCATCCACGACACCTGGTGCGGACCGAGGCCGTGGGTGGAAATCTCACCGCTGTGCACCAGCCGTTCGCCTTCGAATCTATACACGCCGAGCAAACCACGGCCCGGATCGGAAGTGTCGTTCTCGGTGGCGTACAAATACTCGCCATCCTTGTGCACCACGGCATGCCCGTAGAAATGCCGGTTCGGCTGCGAGGTCACGGTTTGCAGCAAGGTCCCGTCGCGCAGGTCGATCAGATAACTCTCAGTGCCCGGACGCCGGGCCACAAACAGCGCGATCGGCTGCGTCGGGTGGTTGATGATGTCGTGGCAGCGCTGGCCGACCTGCGTGGCGAACACCCGCGTACCGTCGAGCCGATAACCGACGGCGTAATGCTTGCCGTCGGTGTCGTCGCGCGCCGACAACAGCAGCGGGCTCTGATCCTTGCGTTTGAACAGCGTCCAGCCGCCCAGCGTCACTGCTCCCAGCAGCACACTACCTAAAGTCAGAGCCTGGCGTCGCAGCATGGCACTTGCCCTCATCAGTCACCGTCGTTGGCGTTGAAGCCCAGTTGAATGCCCAGCGCCTTGGCCAGTTCGCCTTCGTGCAGGCGATGGACGACGTTGAGGCTGTCGTAAATGTCGTTCAGTTGCTGGCGACCGGCGTCGTCTTCGAGCATTTCGCCGAGCGAGCGCTGGGTGCTGTCGAACAGTTTCAGCGAGGCGGCGTAGGCGGCGTCGATCTTGTCGGCCAACGGCTTCTGCTCGGCTGGCAACAGACCGCGCAGGCCTTTGTTGTCGACGCCTTCCCAGACGGTTTTGGCCGCTGCAAGGCTGGCTTCCAGTGCGGTCATCGATGACTGGCTGCGCCATGCATCAGCCTGGAACGGCTGTGGCACGCCCTTGCTCTGGCGGCCCATCGGCGTGCCGAGCTTTTTCTTCAGGGTGTCCAGTGCGGTGACCTGCACACGCAGCAGATCGGCGATCGCTTCGTGGGAGTCGGCATAACGCTGATTCGGGAATTTGCTCATCTGCGCGAGCATGCCGTCGGTGTTGTTCCAACCCTGCAGAATCTCTTCGGCCAGTTGTTTCTGGCGTTCGCCGATGGCGATCAGCAGCGGGCAGTATTTGGCTTTCTGCTCGGCATTGGCGACATCAGGCTTGGCATCGAAGAGGATGTATTCATAAGCCGACAAGCCCTGAACCACCACGCTCGACTTGGCCAGTGCGGCGGCGTCGATCTGCGGCTGCGCTACGACCAACTGCTCGACCTGACGGCCAACAAGGTTCTTCTTGTCCGGCCAGAACTGCACCTGCCACGAACGATTGCCCTCGGCCAGTGGGCCGATCAGTAACGGTTGCAGTTCGGCCCAGGCCTTTTGCGCATGAAGGAAATCGGCGCGCGCGGTCTCCAGGGTTTCCTTGCCCTGGCAGTAGGCGAGGGCGCTGACCGCCAGTTGTTTATCGGCTTCGACCCAGCGGGTATAGGTCGGCAGAATCACCGACTTGGCGATGGCCGCCGACGTGACCGCTTGCGGGTCCTGCGGCGAGCAGGCGCCGAGGGCGAGCGCGGCAAGGCTGGTGAACAGTAGCTTGGGACGGAACATGTCGGGCTCCCGATTCTTTTTTCAGTATTTAAAGTGAGTTCAAAAATGCCAGCAACGCAGCGCGCTGCTCGGCATTGAAAGACAAAACCTGCTGCTGCGCGGCTTGCGCTTCGCCGCCATGCCAGAGCACGGCTTCAAGCAGATTGCGCGCGCGGCCGTCATGCAAAAATTGCGTGTGGCCGCTGACCGCTTGCGTCAGGCCGATCCCCCACAATGGCGGGGTGCGCCAGTCGCGGCCGGTGGCCTGGAATTCGCTGCGATTGTCCGCCAGACCGTCGCCCATGTCGTGCAACAGCAGATCGCTGTACGGGCGAATCACCTGATTGGCCAGTTCCGGTTCGGCGGCGTTGGCGGCAGTGGTGTATTTCGGTGTATGGCACGACTGGCAACCCGCCTGGAAAAACAGATTCTTGCCCGCCAGCACCTCGGCATCATTGACGCCGCGTCGCGCGGGCACCGCGAGGTTGCGGCTATAGAACAGCACCAGTCGCAAAATGTTGTCGCTGACTTCCGGTTCGGCATCCGGGCCGTTGCCGTTCGGTGCCTGCTTGCAGGCGGTTTGCGCGTCGGAGCAGTCATCGAACGGGCGCAGGCTGGTGGTCAGGCCCATGTCACCAGAAAACGCGTGCACATTCTGTTGATTGAGGTTCGGTTGCCCGGCTTTCCAGCCGAAACGGCCGATGACGGTTTTCTGCAACACATCGTCCCAGACCCGGTTCGGCCGGCCGTTGATGCCCTGGTTGTCTTTGGCTTGTGCGGCAGCGTTGGCGAGAATCGCCTCTTCGGGGATCGCTTCAAGCAGACCCAGGCCAATCATCGGCGGTGCCACCCGCGCGGAAAACCGCGTGTCCGGGTGCATCGGCCCGTAGCCCAGTTGCGTAATCTGCAGGACCGGTTTGCGCAGCTCGACCTCCGTGCCATCCGCGAACCGCACCGGCACCGGTGTGTAGTCGACGCGCACCTTGCCCTCCGGCGCAACGCCGGGCACGGCCATGTCCTGGAACTGGCCGCCGTAGACCGGTTCCGGGACCACGCCAAGCTGTTCGATGACTTTGGTGAATTGCGGCGAGTCGGGAATCGACAGCCTGACCAGCATCGACACCGCATTGCTTGCGCCCGGCGCCGGTGGATGACCGCGACCGTCCTTGATGTGGCAATTTTGGCAAGCGTTGGTATTGAACAACGGGCCGAGGCCGTCGCGCGCGGTAGTGGTCGAGGGCGCGATCACCCACGGGCTGCGAAAGAAGCTGTTGCCGACGCTGAAATCCACCCGTCGCGAGGGTGGGAGATTGGCAGACGGCAGGGAAAACGCGTTCTGATCGCTCTTGCGCACTGTCGCCGCACCACCCGAACGCGCCTCACCGGGCTCGGCCTTGGTGAAACGCGGGGCGTCATCGCAGGCACTCAGGCCCAGGGCCAGCAACAGTGCAGACAAGCGAAGAGGCAGCGAGGGCATCAGACATCCTGCAGACGGGCGAAAACAAAGGCGCAAAGTTTAACAGGGCCGGGGAGTTTGAATAAGAGGAATTATCGTTTGCTTGATTTGCGGCAGAGTTTCACTTGAGACCGTGCTGCCCCTATCGCTGGCAAGCCAGCTCCCACAGGTTTTGCAGTGTTTGCAAAATCTGTGTACGCCAACCCTTCCCTGTGGGAGCTGGCTTGCCAGCGATGGGGCCACCAGCATCACCACAAAAAGCAGAGATGAAAAAGGCGACCCGAAGGTCGCCTTTTTTGAAGCGCACGCGTTGATCAGAACTCGTGATCGGCGTTGTCCGGGTTCAGGTCGCTGATGCCCAGTTTGCCGGCAGCGGCTTCGATCGAACCGGTCTGCTTGACCAGCGCGGCGATCGCGTCACGAACGATCTGGTTGCCCGCGGTGTTGCCAGCCGCGATCAACTGGTCGTAGTGCTCGCCCTTGTTGGCGTGATCGACCATGACCTGGATCTTCGCTTCGGTTGCGGCCAGATCGGCTTTCAGTGCGGTGTCGGCAGCCGGATCAGCCTTGGCCACCAGCGACGACAGGCTGGCGCCGGTCAGCTTGGTGCCGTCGACGCGGGTGTACTCGCCCAGGTAAACGTTACGCACGCCTTTGGCATCGTAGAAATGCGAGTAGTGGGTGTTGTCGCTGAAGCAATCCTGCTCGTCTTCCGGGGAGTTGGCTTCCAGGGAAACTTTCATGCGCTCGCCGGCCAGTTCGCCGAGGGACAGGCTGCCCATACCGAACAACATTTTGCGCAAACCGGATTCACCCGGCTCGGCTTCCAGCGTGGCGCGGTAGTTGTCGGCCACGTTTGGCTTCCAGTTGCCGACCATTTCTTCCAGATCGCTGACCAGCAGCTCGGTCACGGCTTTCAGGTAGGCACGGCGACGATCGTTGTGACCGCCGGTGGCGCCGGCGCCTTCCAGGTAATCGGAGGCCGGACGGTTGCCAGCGCCCGGGCCGGTGCCGTTGAGGTCCTGGCCCCACAGCAGGAATTCGATGGCGTGGTAGCCGGTAGCGACGTTCGCCTCGGAACCGCCCAGCTCGTTGAGACTGGCGAGTTTTTCCGCGGTGATGTCCTTGACGTCGACCTTGTCTTCGCCAACCTGAACTTCAGTGTTGGCGATGATGTTGGCGGTGGCACCCGGGTTACCCAAGGCGTGCTCGTAGGATTTGTCGACGTAGTCGATCAGACCTTCGTCCAGCGGCCAGGCGTTAACCTGACCTTCCCAATCATCGATGATGGTGTTGCCGAAGCGGAACACTTCACTTTGCAGGTACGGAACACGGGCGGCGACCCAGGCAGCCTTGGCGGCTTTCAGGGTGTCGGCGTTCGGCTTGGCGAGGAACGCGTCGATCGCGCTCTGCAAGGTTTTCGCGGTGGATTCGGCATCGCTGTAGACGGCGAAGACCATGTCGGCGTAGTGCGCGACCACAGCCTTGGCGGCAGCATCGTCGACTTTACCGGCAGCAGGCGCAGGCGTAGCGGCAGGGGCTGGAGCAGCGCTGCTGGAAGCCGGCGTCATTTCGGAGGCTTTTTCTTTGTCCTTGCCTTCGCCGCAACCGGCGAGGGAAATAGCGATGGCCAGCAGACTGGCGGTAGCCAGAGGCATACGAATCATGGCGAACATCCTGCTTCGGTAGTTGAGTGGACTGGCGCCGAGGGCGCGCAAAACTGCGACATAATGCAAATCTTTCGCATTATGTGTAAAGGGTTGTGGCTGGAAATATTTCTTGTTTACAACATGGGTGCGCTGGATCAAGCGCACGATCCTGATCGGCAAGAGATGCCGCGTTCATGGCATTTCATAGAATGGCGGCATTGCTGCGTTGCGCCTGCTTGAGATAAGCGCTCAACTCACGAGCCGGCAGCGGTTTGCTGTAGTGATAACCCTGACCCTCGTGGCAGCCTTCGGAAATGATGTAGGTCTCCTGCTCGGCGGTTTCCACGCCCTCGGCGATCACCTGCATGCCGAGACTCTTGCCCAACTGGATAATCGCGCGAACGATGGTCGCATCGTCGTCGTCATCGAGCAGGTCCTGCACGAAGCTCTTGTCGATTTTGATCTTGTCCAGCGGCAGGCTTTTCAGATAACTCAGCGATGAATAACCGGTGCCGAAATCGTCAATGGCGATCAACGCTCCGGAGCGGCGCAGGCTCAGTAGATGCTGGGCGGCGGTGCTGATGTCTTCCATCAGGCCGGTTTCGGTCACTTCCAGCTCCAGACTGCGCGGCGGCAAGCGGTACATCTGCAACAGGTTGTTGACCACTCGCGGCAGCTCGGCGTGGTGCAGTTGCACCGTCGACAGATTGACCGCCATGCGCAGATCGGCAAAACCCTGATCGTGCCAGTCGCGTAGCTGCTTGCAGGCTTGATCGAGCACCCATTCGCCGATGGCGATGATCGTGCCGTTCTGCTCGGCCAGCGGAATGAACAGGTCCGGCGGCACCAGACCGTGCTCGGGATGCTGCCAGCGAATCAACGCTTCGACACCGACCACGCGATGATCGCGATAGCTGATCTGCGGCTGATAGACGAGGTAGAACTGATCGCGGATCAGCGCATCGCGCAGGTCTTTTTCCAGCTCGCGGCGGCGACGCATCTCGCTGTCGACACTGGCGATGTAGAACTGGTAGCGGTTGCGCGAGCGAGTCTTGGCCAGGGTCATGGTCTGCTCGGCTTTCTGCAACAGCTTCTCGGTGCTGTCGCCATCCTCCGGAAACAGAGTGATGCCGATGGTCGCGCGCAGGCGGATCTCCTGATGATCAAGGGCGAATGGCGCTTCCAGATCGTCGAGGATGCTTTGCGCCAGTTCCGCCGCTTCGTAGGGCTGTTCGATATCGGCCTGGACCAGCGCGAACTGATCGCCGCCAAGACGGGCGAGGGCGCCGAGGCGACCGCTGTGGGCGCGCAAACGGTCGGCCAGCGCCAGCAGCAACTGGTCGCCGGTCTGGTAGCTGAACTGCTCGTTGATGCCTTTGAAATCATCCAGCCCTACGCACAATACCGCGACGCGGCGTTGCAGCTTGCCGGCGTCGACCAGAATCTTGTCCAGTTGCTGCTGCAACTGCTGGCGGTTCGGCAGGCCAGTGAGGAAATCGTATTGGGCCATGCGCAGCAGGCTGTTTTCCGCTTCGTGACGCAGATGGGTGTTGCGTTCGATCGATTCCAGCAACTGATTGGCGGTGTTGATCCATACGCCCAACTCGTTTTTCTCGTGGCCCTTGAGCTGCGGAATCTTGTGTTCGCTGGGGCGATCCGGGTTGATCTCGGTGAGGTGCTCGATGATCCGCGACAGCGGTTTGGTCAGCAGCCAGTGATAAACCAGATACAGCACCAGGCCCATGGCCAGCGCCCGCAAGACCCCGGATATGAAGATGATCACCGAACTGACGAGAAAACCTTCGCCATAGGTGGCGGTGTCGAGGGTAATGCTCAGGTCGCCGTAATACTCGCTGTACGGCCCGCGCCCGACCAGTTGGGTGGTAAAGGTACGTTCCTGACCGAGGATCAGGTCGGTCAGCCAGCGGCTGTTGGAATGCTGCAGCTCGCGGGATTTCTGCGCGAGCATGGCTTCGTTGGGATGGCCGATGGACGCCTGACGCACGGCATCGTCCTGGAACAGGCCTTCGATCACCTGCATGCCCATTTCCCGGTCCAGACTGTAGACAGCCTGAGTCGACGGGTCGCGGAACATGTCGAGAATCCGCTCGGCATCGCCGGCCACCGCCTGACGGGTCTTGTAGGCATCGAAGACGATCTGCGCACAGCTCAAGACCACGCCGACGATCAATGCCGACAGGAGCACGACCCGGAGCAACTTTACCGACAAGCTGTTCTTGAGTTCCAGCTTCAAAGGGGTATTCCTTGTTCCGTGCGGGTAGCGTCAAGTTGCCATGAGTATTGGCAATCCCGGGGTGGCAGTCAAAGGGACAATCGGGCTCAGGGAGATTCACCCGTGCCTTGGTCAAAATGCTGCCAATTGGAGTATTAGCTCTGAATTAACTGTGTCGGTAGTGGCGGCCCTCAACTTGAGCCTGCACATGATATTTTTTGCGCTCTGTGATGGTAGCTTCCCGTGCGCTCCCGACAAACGGCACGAAGCTGTTTTCAGCGTGAGAAAAACGCCATCCGCGAGCATAAAAAAACCCGGCAATAGCCGGGTTTCTTGTCTGACGTGCAGCTTAAGCAGTGAAGGCTTTGCCTTCGAACTGCTCGGCCACGAACTTCCAGTTGACCAGGTTCCAGAACGCTTCTACGTACTTCGGACGCACGTTGCGGTAGTCGATGTAGTAGGCGTGTTCCCAGACGTCGCAGGTCAGCAGCGGGGTGTCGCCGCTGGTGATCGGGTTGCCGGCGCCGATGGTGCTGGCCAGCGCCAGGGAACCGTCAGCCTTTTTCACCAGCCAGCCCCAGCCGGAACCGAAGGTGCCGATCGAGGTTTTGCTGAACTCTTCCTTGAACTTGTCGAACGAACCGAAGGCTGCGTTGATCGCTTCAGCCAGTGCACCGGTTGGTTGACCGCCGGCGTTTGGCGCCAGGCAGTTCCAGTAGAAAGTGTGGTTCCAGACCTGAGCGGCGTTGTTGAAGATACCGCCCGAGGAAGTCTTGACGATTTCTTCCAGGGTCTTGCCTTCGAACTCGGTGCCTGGCACCAGGTTGTTCAGGTTCACGACATAGGTGTTGTGGTGCTTGTCGTGGTGGTATTCCAGGGTTTCCTTGGAAATGTGCGGCTGCAGGGCATCGTGTGCGTAAGGCAGCGGCGGCAATTCGAAAGCCATGATGATTCTCCTAATCAGGTCTGTTGCGGTGAGCGCAAGGCCGATCACGGGCGGCCAGAAATGCACCGGCGAGTTTTTACTCTTTGCGGCGCAGGGTCTGGATCATAGCACCGGGGTTGCGGCATAACCACGCAACAACTGTGTGGGATAGAGGTTCAACGGCATCCTCTTGGCTGTTTGGAATAAATCAGTTCGCAATAATCAGCTGCCCGGCCACCGTGAACATCATCAATGCCACCACCAGGTCAAGAATCCGCCAGGTACTGGGGCGAGCGAGCCACGGTGCCAGCCACGCCGCGCCGAGCGCCAGGGTGAAAAACCACAGCAGCGAAGCGCTTGCCGCGCCGACCACATAAGCCCCCGGCACCGATTGTTGGGCGCCGAGCGAGCCGATCAGCAACACGGTATCCAGATAAACGTGTGGATTGAGCAGCGTCACCGCCAGCGCGCTGAGCATCACCGCGCGCAATGAACGCACGGTCTGCTTTGCGCCTTGATCCAGGCTTTGCTTCGAACAGGCCCGACGCAACGCCTGGCTGCCATACCAGATCAGAAACGTCGCGCCGCCCCAACGGGCGATCGCCAGCAGCGTCGGGTTCTGCGCAAGAATCGTCGCCAGGCCGAACACCCCGGCCGCCACCAGCAGCGCATCGCACGCCACGCACAGTGCGGCGACCGGCAAATGATGTTCACGGCGCAGGCTCTGCGCCAATACGAAGGCGTTCTGGGTGCCGATCGCCATGATCAGCCCGAGGGCCACCAGCAGGCCGTTCACATAGCTTTGCCACATAACGTTTACTCCGCGTTGGCTGCGAGATCGCGCAGCACTTGCATGGCGCGTTCGGCGTCGGCCTGGCCGACGAACAAATGGTCGTGGTAGTAGCCGGCAATCACGTTGCAACTGATCCCGGCCTGGCCCAACGCCGTGGCGAACGCGGCGGTGAGACCGACCGCTTCCAGCGCGGAGTGCACGTTGAGAGTGATCCACGCCGCCACATAGTCGAAGTGCAAACCGGCCTGTTCGGCATGGGCACGCTGCACGATCACCGTCAGGCCTTCCTGCTCGCGAAAGCTGCCAACAATCTCAAGATCGCTCGGCAGCACGCCATCGGACAGGGTGCAGAACACGTATTCGCCGGCGTTGAGTTGCGGGCTCATGCTGCGCAATAAAGTGGTGAGTGAAGTTTCGCCGGCCATGAACGTGATCCTTGGGAAAGAGTGCTTGCTGGCTATTCTCCGGTCGAGCGATGTATAAGAAAAACCAATATTGCTGATCGCTCATTAGGAAAACTGATGTTCGACTATAAATTGCTGTCTGCCCTGGCCGCCGTGGTTGAACAGGCCGGTTTTGACCGGGCCGCGCAGGTACTGGGTTTGTCGCAGTCGGCGATCTCGCAGCGGATCAAACTGCTCGAAGCACGGGTCGGCCAGCCGGTGCTGATTCGCGGCACACCGCCGGCGCCAACCGAGATCGGCCGACGCTTGCTCAACCATGTGCAACAGGTGCGTTTGCTGGAGCGCGACCTGCAAAGCGTCGTCCCGGCGCTGGACGAAGAGGGGCTGCCGGATCGTCTGCGCATCGCGCTCAACGCCGACAGTCTCGCCACCTGGTGGGGGCAAGCGGTGGGGGATTTCTGCGCTGCCCAGCATTTACTCCTCGACCTGATCGTAGAAGACCAGACGGTCGGCCTCAAACGCATGCGCGCCGGTGAAGTGGCAGCCTGCCTTTGCGCCAGCGAGCGACCGGTGGCCGGCGCGCGCAGTGTGTTGCTCGGGGCGATGCGTTACCGCGCTTTGGCCAGCCCGGCCTTCATCGAACGGCATTTCCCCCAGGGTGTGCGCGCCGAACAACTGCCGCGCACGCCGGCACTGGTGTTCGGGCCGGACGATTTTCTGCAGCATCGCTATCTCGCATCGCTGGGCGTCGATGGTGGTTTCGAACACCATTTGTGTCCGTCTTCGGAAGGTTTCATTCGCCTGGCCGAAGCCGGAATCGGCTGGGGACTGGTGCCGGAGTTGCAAGTGCGCGAACAGTTGCGCAGCGGCGTATTGCGCGAGTTGTTGCCAGATAAACCCATCGATGTGCCGCTGTACTGGCATCATTGGCGCAACGGCGGGCAATTGCTCAACCTGCTCACCGAGCAATTACTGCGCTCGTCACCGCAATGGCTAGTGGCTTAGAAGCAGCTGCGAGCGTCAAGCTGCAAGCGGCAAGCGCAGCGTTTTAACTTGCAGCTAATGGCTTGTAGCTTGCAGCTGTATCTGTGGAGTTTTTGATGAAGATTTTGGTTACCGGCGCAAGCGGCTTCATTGGCGGACGCTTTGCGCGTTTCGCCCTGGAGCAGGGCCTGGAGGTGCGCGTCAACGGGCGCCGGGCCGAGAGCGTCGAGCATCTGGTGCGCCGTGGCGCCGAGTTCGTGCCCGGCGATCTGACTGATGCCGAACTGGCCCGCGAGCTATGCGCGGATGTGGAAGCCGTAGTCCATTGCGCCGGTGCGGTCGGTGTGTGGGGGCGTTATCAGGATTTCCATCAGGGCAACGTGCAGGTCACCGAAAATGTCGTTGAGGCCTGCCTCAAGCAGCGGGTCCGGCGTTTGGTGCACCTGTCATCGCCGTCGATCTATTTCGATGGCCGCGACCATCTCGGTCTGACCGAAGAACAAGTGCCGAAGCGCTTTCGGCATCCGTACGCGGCGACCAAGTATCTGGCCGAGCAGAAGGTCTTCGGCGCTCAGGAATTCGGCCTGGAAACCATCGCGTTGCGCCCGCGTTTCGTCACCGGGGCTGGCGACATGAGCATCTTTCCACGCCTGCTCAACATGCAGCGCAAGGGCCGTCTGGCGATCATCGGCAATGGCCTGAACAAGGTCGATTTCACCAGCGTGCACAACCTTAACGAAGCCATGCTCAGCGGTTTGCTGGCGGCGGGTTCGGCGCTGGGCAAGGCCTACAACATCAGCAACGGCACGCCAGTGCCGCTGTGGGACGTGGTCAACTACGTGATGCGCAACATGGACGTGCCGCAGGTGCGCAAGTATCGCTCCTACGCGCTGGCCTACAGCGTTGCCGCGCTTAACGAAGGCGCCTGCAAACTCTGGCCGGGGCGTCCGGAGCCGACGCTGTCGCGGCTGGGCATGCAAGTTATGAACAAAAATTTCACCCTCGACATCAGCCGCGCCCGGCATTATCTGGACTACGATCCGAAAGTCAGCCTGTGGTCGGCCCTCGACGAGTTCTGCGCCTGGTGGAAGGCTCAGGACATTCGTTGAAACCATTCGGTCGGCTGGCAATGAACCGCACACCCGGATGGGGGTCAATGCCTGCGGCTGCGGCGGTTATACTTCGCAGCATTTAGCCATCACCGCGTTTCTCAAAGGTTGCCTCAATGTCCATGCGTAACGATGCTCACGACGACGATTTCGATAACGTGCCCAGCCTGCGCGCCGACCCCTTCGACGACGATGACATTCCAACCACCGCCCGCACCTCCGTGCACTCGCGCACGCCCCCGGTGGTCAAGGTCAAGGCAGCCAGCACCGGTCCTTTGTGGGCGTTGGTCGGCGCCTTGTTCTTTGCCTTTATCGGTCTGGCCTGGTGGAGTTTCCAGCAGATCTCGTTGATGGAGCAGCAGTTGGTCGCGACTCAGGAAAGCTTCGCGCGGATCAGCGAAGAAGCGGCCGGGCGCCTGCAGGACATTTCCGGCAAGGTTGTGGCCAGCCAGTCCAACGTCAGCAGCGACAGCGAAGCGCTGAAGCTGCAAATCAAGCAACTGGAAGGCAAGTTGCTCGATCAGAGCAAACAGCAGCAAGGCGTCGCCGGGCAGGCCAGCGATCTGGACAAGCGTCTGGCGCAGATGACCGCACAGACCAGCGAGCTGCAGAACGCCAACAGCCAGTTGCAGGCGCAGGTGAAGACCTTGAGCACGGAACTGACCACGCTGAAAAGCACACCGGCTGACACCAGCAAGCTCGACGCGGAATTGAAAGCGTTCGATGCGCAGTTCAAGAGCCTCGGCGCCGATATCGTGGCCTTGAAGAAACAGGGCAACCCGAGCGCCGCCATCGATCGACTCGAGCAGGAAATCGTCGTGCTCAAAAGCGAGCAGGACAATCGCCCGGCAACCCCACAGGGTGGCGGCAACACCGCTGAGTTCGACGCCTTCCGCGCGCAGATGACGCGCAACCTCAACACGCTGCAGGCGCAGATCCAGAACCTGCAACAGCAGATCAACGCGCGACCTTGATAGTCGATGGCTGTGGTGGGGCATGCCTTATCACAGCCACCGCGTAACGTTCAGAAACCCTCTGAATATCCCTACATCAGCCCAGGCCGTCTACGCTCTTGAAACACCAACAAGAACGAGGGATGCGCTATGGGGTTTTTGCATAAACTGGCCTGGCTTGGCGTGATGCTGTTGGCCGGTCTCAGCCAGGCCAGCGCCGCGACCGGTGGCAAGGATGACAGTCAGGCTGCCGTCGCCCTGCTGGAAAAAGCCCTGGCTTACTACCACGACAACGGCGACAAGGCGTTCGCCGCGTTCAGCCGACAGGGTGAGTTCGTCGACAAGGATCGCTACGTCTTTGTGGTCGATACCAAGGGTGTGATGCTGGCCAGCGGCGGGCCTTCAGCGGCATTGATCGGCCGCGACGTCAGCGAAGTACTTGGTCCGGATTTGCAAAAAGCCTTCAAGGACGCCCTGAAAGTCCCGGAGGGCAATGGCGTCCAGCAGGCCGAGTACCGTTGGCAGAACTGGGCTGACGGCAAGGTCGAGCGCAAGCACGTGTTTTATCAGCGCGTCGGCCAGCGGATTCTGGCGGTGGGTTATTACTTGCCGCGCGCTTCGGCCGAGCAGGCCAAAGCGCTGCTGGATAAAGCCGCGACGGACCTCGGCAAGGACGAAAAGGGCACGCTGACCGCGGTCAATTCGCTCAAGGGCGGTTATCTGCAGGATGACCTGTATGTGTTCGTGGTTGACCTCAACACCCGCCGCTACGTGGCGCATGGCACCAACCTGCGCCTGATCAACACCGACTTCACCAAGGTCAAGGACCCGGAAGGCAAACCGGTGGGCGAACCGATTCTGGCGCTGATCGGCAAGCAGGATGAAGGCGAATACGAATACCGCTGGAAAAACCCGGTGACCGGCAAGGTCGAGGACAAACACGCCTACCTGAAAAAGGTCGGGCATTTCCTCGTCGCAGTGGGTTACTACAGCCCCTGACCGAAACACCGCCCCCCCTTGTGGGAGCGAGCCTGCTCGCGAAAGCGGTGTGTCATTAAATCTGATGTCGGCTGACACGACGTCTTCGCGAGCAGGCTCGCTCCCACAGGTTTGGCAGGTGACAGTTATTTCGCGCCGTGTTCGCGCCCGCGCAGCAGGTTGTTCGGCATGGCAATCGCTGCCGCGAGCCCAAGCAACGACACTGCCGTACTCACCCACAGCAAATGCCGGAACGTCACCAACAGCTCTGCGCGCAAGGCATGCTGCGCATCCCCCGGAGCAGCGTTGAGGCCATCGAGCAGGACATTGCCCGAATGCCCCTCGCTGAGCAGTGAACTGCTTGCCAGGTGGGCGAAACTCGAGTGTTGCAACAGCGCCAGCAGCAGCGCCGACATCAACGCCACCCCCACCGCGCCGCCGAGGGAGCGGAACAGGTTGGTGGTGCTGGTGGCCACGCCGATGTCGCGTTGTTCGACCGAATTCTGCGTGCCGACCAGCGAGGTCGGGAATTGCATGCCGCCGGCAATGCCGCTGAGCAACATGAACACGCCGCTGAGCAGCGTCGCTTCCGGTGGGCTGAACGCCATGCCGAGTATCGAGATCGGCATCAATATCGCTCCGGTCAGGATCTGCGGTTTGTAGCGGCCGGTGATCGAGGTGCGGCGGCCAGCGAAATACGCGCCGATCGGTAGCCCCATCGCCAGCGGCAACAAGTGCAGCGCGGCACTGTCGGCGCCGGCACCGGTGACAGTTTGAAAGCGCAGCGGCATCAGTACGATCAGCGAAATGGCCTGGAAACTGGTGAAAAAAATCGTGCACCAGCACAGCAGGGCGCTGCGGTTGGCGAACAGGTGCATCGGCAGCAACGGCTCACGCGCGCGCCGTTCATGCCAGACGAACGCCGCCAGCACCAACACCGCACAAGCAAGCAGACCGAGCACTTCGCTGCTGCGCCACGAATGCCCCTGACCGACCTCGGTGATCCCCAGCAGCAGGGCGGTCAGACCGATGATCATCAGCACCGTACCGAGGTAGTCGATCACCGGTTTGCGCTGCGGTATCGGCAAACCGCGCAGGTTGCGCCGTGCCACCCACCAGGCACCCAGGCCCAGCGGCAGGTTGATCAGAAACACCCAGCGCCACGACAGGTATTCGGTCATGTAGCCGCCGAGCACCGGCCCGGCAACACTCGCCACTGCATACATGCTGCTGAAATAGCCCTGATAACGACCCCGTTCACGCGGCGGCACGATGTCGCCGATGATCGCCTGACTCACCGAAATCATCCCGCCGGCGCCGATGCCCTGAAGAATGCGCGCCAGCACCAGTTGCTCCATGCTCTGCGCCATGCCGCAAAACAATGAAGCCAGGGTGAACAAACCCATGCCAAACAGCATCAGTTTGCGCCGCCCGTACAGATCGCCGAGCTTGCCGTAGATCGGCACCGCCACGGTCATCGCCACCATGTAACCGGAAATCACCCAGGCCAGCAGGCTGACGTCCTTGAATTGCGCGGAGATGGCCGGCATCGATACGGCAACGATGGTCTGGTCGAGCGCGCCGAGAAAGATCGCCATCATCAAGGCGACCAGCACGCTGCGAATGGCCGGTTTGGGTGTTTCTGGCGGGTTCAGAGTGGTCACGGAAAACCTGCGGGCAGTGATGGACCCGCACGGACATGGCGAGCGGGAATGCTCGCCAGTGTAAGTCGGTAGGAAGCTATTCGATAGCCTCGTACGCAAGCCCGACGTAATTTTCTGCGATGGTTTTTCGTCCGGCTTCAGAGTCGACGAAGTAGTCCAGTTCCGCAGCGCTGATGCGCTGATTGAACGCGTCGTGATCGTCGAAGCGGTGCAGCATCGAAGTCATCCACCAGGAAAAACGCTCGGCCTTCCATACGCGGCGCAGGCAGATCTCTGAGTACTTTTCCAGCAATTCGGTGCGCCCGTCGCGGTAAACCTTCAGCAGAATATTGAACAGCGTGCTGACATCGCTGGCCGCCAGGTTCAAGCCTTTGGCGCCAGTAGGCGGGACGATGTGCGCGGCGTCGCCGACGAGAAACATGCGCCCGTACTGCATCGGCTCGACAACAAAACTGCGCAGCGGCGCGATGCTTTTTTCGATTGACGGACCGGTCACCAGTTTCTCCGCCAGTGCGCTGGGCAAGCGGCTTTTCAACTCGTCCCAGAAGCGCTCGTCGCTCCAGTCCTCAACGTTGTCATCAGCCGGTACCTGCACGTAATAGCGTGTGCGCGTTTGCGAACGCATGCTGCACAAGGCAAAACCACGTTCGTGACGGGCGTAAACCAGCTCGTCGTGTACCGGCGGGGTGTCGGCAAGAATGCCCAGCCAGCCGAACGGATAAACCCGCTCGAAGACCTTCAGGCAATCGGCCGGAATCGATTGTCGGGCGACCCCGTGGAAACCGTCGCAACCGGCGATGTAGTCGCAATCGACGCGCCAGGTTTCGCCATCCTTTTCAAAAGTGACGAACGCTTCGTCGCTTTTCATGCCGTGCGGAACGACATTGCTCGCCTGATAAATCGTCGGCGCGCCTGCCTCCCGACGAGCGGCCATCAGGTCGCGGGTAACTTCGGTCTGGCCGTAGATCATCACGGTTTTGCCACCGGTCAAAGCGTGCAGGTCGATGTGCACCTGGCGTCCGTCGAGGGCCAGTTCGAAACCGCCATGGACCAGTCCTTCGGCGTCCATGCGCTGACTCACCCCGGCCTGACGCAACAGCTCTACCATGCCTTGCTCAAGCACGCCGGCGCGGATGCGCCCGAGCACATAGTCGGGTGTTTGCCGTTCGAGAATAAGGGTGTCGATGCCAGCGTTGTGCAGCAACTGGCCGAGGAGCAAACCGGACGGGCCGGCGCCGATGATCGCGATTTGGGTTTTCAGCGTTTTCATTGTTTTTATGGCTCGCAAGCGTCACGCGGCAAACGCCGGTGAGGGTTTTTTATGGATCGAGTGCTTGCATTTTTCCCTTGCGGGTCTGTCAATTGAAGGTGAAAACTGAGCCGATACCTGTACATTCTGCCAATCGGTGCGATTATCGCCCACAACCCCGAGGCCTGGATTGAAGTGATGAACAAGCCTGAGCTGCCTTCGATTCCCGTGTTCAAGCTCTACGGTGAAAGCCTGGACTGGCCGACCCCTGACTTGCTGCACTGTGAAACCATTTCCTCACGCAGTCGCGAACACGAGTGGGAAATCAAACCCCATCGCCACGCCGATCTGTGCCAGTTGCTATTCGTTTTCAAAGGTCAGGCAGAGCTTGAAATCGAGGGCCAGCGCACGCAATTGCAAACCCCGGCGATCCAGGTCCTGCCACCGCTGTCGGTGCACGGCTTTCGTTTTTCCGAGGACGTCGAGGGCTTCATCGTTACCCTCGCCACACCGCTGATTAACCATTTGCAGGCACAACTGGGCGATTCGGTGCACGCGCTGGCCAGCGCCGAGCATTACCCGGCCGGTGCGGACGGCGACTACCTCAACAGTCTGTTCAGCGCCTTGCAGGCCGAGTACAACAGCCATCAACCCGCGCGGGAAATGCTCATGCATTCGCTGGTCAGCGTGATCATGGTCTGGGTCAGTCGCCAGGCGATCGTGCGTCACAAAGCCAGTCAACGGCCGCAACGTCAGCGCGAATACCTCAATGGCTTTATTCAGTTGGTCGAGGAAACCTATCGCCAGCATGTAAAGGTCGAGGATCTGGCCCATCGCCTGGGCATTTCCGTCTCGCACCTCAACGGCACCTGCCGCGAACTGGCCGGGCAACCGGCGTTGCAGATCATGCACGAGCGCCAGTTACTCGAAGCCAAACGCTTGCTGACCTACACCAGCATGACCATTTACGAGATGTCGGAGCTGTTGGGGTTTTCCGACCCGACCAACTTCACACGCCTGTTCCGGCGCCGAGTGGGGATATCCCCGAAAGCGTTTCGTGATCGGCTGAAGGCCGAGCAGTAATCCTGCCAACATCACCAGACCCTGTGGGAGCTGGGTTGCCAGCGATAGGGGCGGATCAGGCGCCTGCAATGCTGAATGTCAGCCTGCAATCGCTGGCAAGCCAGCTCCCGCAGGGGCTCAATTCAAGCCCGACCCATCAGCGCAATGCATTGAGCGTCGCATTGTGCGGTATGCAGCGCTCGTAATTGCAGCTCGCGTACTCGCGCGGCAGTTGACGCAACTGTTCGACCCGCCAGGCCGCGGTGCCGTACAGCGCCAGCGTGGCGGCGCAGGTGATGAAAATAGCGGCGTATCTTTTTGTTTTGATGTTCATGGCGATGACCTCTGAACGACATACCCTGCGGTATTACTTTCAGCATAGGTCAGCGGCGCGGAGTTGCCAGCGAGTGCGCCTGAGGTTTTACCCCGTCATTCAGAACACTGATATCCCCTGTAGGCCTTCGCCTGCTCGCGATAGCGGTGAATCAGTCACTCATTCATCAGATGACAGTCCGCTATTTCGAGCAGGCTCACTCCTACAGGGAATCGGGTTTACAAGCCAGTGTCCCATTGCGGATTTTCGGGGAAGCGTTCCACCAGGAAATCCAGCAGGCTGCGCAGTGCCGCCGGCATGTGTTTGCGTGAGGCGTACACGGCATAGATGTTCATTTGCCGTGGTTCGGCGTGGGGCAGCAGGCGCACCAGTTCGCCGCTGTGAATATGCACCCCTGCCTGATAGGTCGGCAGCATCGCCACTCCGGCGCCGGCCAGTGTCGCGCGCAGCAGGGTGCTGGCCTCGTTGGCGCTGATGTTGCCTTGCACCGGCACCGAAACCGCTTCGCCATCCTCTTCGAAATGCCACAGGCTTTTGCCGAAATACGAATGGGTCAGGCAGTTGTGCCGACTCAACTCCTCGACCTGCACAGGCGCCGGGTGCTCCTGCAGATAAGCCGGCGCCGCGCAGACCACCGAACGGCACACAGTCAGGCGCCGGGCGATGAGGTTGGGGTCGAGATCGTTGCTGGTGCGAATCGCCAGGTCGATGCGCTCATCCACGAGGTTCACCGTGCGATCGAGCATTTGCAGATCGATGCTCACCCCCGGATAGCGCTGGACGTAGACCGCCATCGCGTCGGCCAGTTGCGCCTGACCAAACGAGGTGCTCACGCTGATCCGCAGCAGCCCGCGCGGCGCGGCGTCAGGTTCGCTGACGGCGGCCTGCATGTCGCTCGACAGTTCAAGCATTTGCCGACAGCGCGGCAGGATCTCGTTGCCGGCGGCGGTCAGGCTCAATTTGCGCGTGGTGCGGTGCATCAGGCGCGCGCCGACCCAGTCTTCCAGCTCCGCCAGATAGCGCGACACCACCGGCCGCGACAGGTCCAGATGATCGGCCGCCGCCGACTGGCTGCCCAGATCGACCACACTGACGAATACCCGCATTGCTTGTAGCCGATCCATGATTTGCCCGCTTTCAGAAACAAACTATGTTCAAGCATCGCATTTTTTGTACTGAGTCAGGCAACTAAGCTCTGTCCCATCGCCAGCCACGGCATTCGCACAGCGGAGCAACAAATGATCGGCTTCACCACACTCAAACGCGTTGTACTCGCCACCGCAGCCCTCGGTTTCGCCGCGCACGCAGCGGCGGCCAACCTGACTCTCGACGTCTACAATCCGGGCACCCAGGCGATTTTTCCGGTGACCTCGGTGCTGGTCAGCGGCGAAAAAGAAGCCATTCTCGTCGACGCACAGTTCGGTAAATCCCAGGCGCAACAGGTGGTGGAAAAGATCCGCGCCAGTGGCAAGCAACTGACCACGATTTACATCAGCCATGGCGACCCGGATTACTACTTCGGCCTCGACACGCTGACCCAGGCCTTCCCGCAGGCCAAGGTGCTGGCCTCGCAGCCGACCGTCGATCACATCAACCAGACCGTCGCCGGCAAACTGGCTTTCTGGGGCCCAAAAATGGGCGACGACGTCCCGGCGAAAACCATCGTGCCGGGGGTGCTCAAGGGCGACAGCCTGATGCTTGAAGGGCAGAAACTGCAGGTGATCGGCCTGCAAGGCAAACAACCGGATCGCAGCTTCGTCTGGATTCCATCGTTGAAAGCGGTGGTCGGCGGCGTGGTGGTCGCCGAGAACATTCATGTGTGGATGGCCGACACCCAGACCGCGCAATCCCACGCTGATTGGCTGGACACGCTGGATTCAATCGAAAGCCTGAAACCGGCCACGGTTATCCCGGGCCATTACCTGGGCGACAGCAGCCGTTCGCTGGCCAGCGTCAAGTTCACCGCCGACTACATCAAGGCATTCGATGCCGAAACCGCCAAGGCCAAAGACTCAGCGGCACTGATCGCCGGGATGAAGAAACGCTACCCGTCGCTCGGCGAAGAAAGTTCGCTGGAACTCAGCGCCAAAGTCGCCAAAGGCGAAATGGCCTGGTAAGCCGAATCCGCATACGCAGCACTCTCAAGCCAACTGGAGAACATCATGAGCAAAATCGCAATCATCGGTGCCACCGGCCGTGCCGGCAGCCAATTGCTGGAAGAAGCCCTGCGCCGTGGGCACAGCGTTACCGCCATCGCCCGCGATACGTCGAAGATCGGCAGCCGTGCCGGTGTGGTCAGCAAGAATGTCGATGTGCTCGATGCGACGGCGCTGCAGGACGCAGTGGCCGGTCACGATGCGGTGATCACTGCCGCGCATTTCGCCACCGTGCCAGCGACTGCGATTGTCGGGCCGCTGAAAAGCGCTGGGGTGAAACGCCTGCTGGTGGTCGGCGGTGCCGGTTCGCTGTTGTTGCCGGATGACACGCGGGTGATCGACAGCGCGGGGTTTCCGGCCGAGTACAAAACCGAAGCCAGCGCCGGGGCGGCATTTCTTGAGGCGTTGCGTCAGGAGAGTGATCTGGACTGGACGTTCCTGTCGCCGTCGGCGGAGTTTGTGGAAGGTGAGCGCACGGGCACGTTTCGTGTCGGCAAGGATCATTTGCTGGTGAGTAGCGAAGGGCGTAGCTGGATCAGTTTTGCCGATTATGCGATTGCGTTGATCGATGAGTTGGAAACGCCGGAGCATGTGCGTCAGCGGTTTACTGTGGGTTATTGACTGAACCCTTTCCCCTCACCCCAGCCCTCTCCCAAGGGAGAGGGAGCCAACCGAGTTGTCTGGCGTTGTACATCGACCTGAGCGAGCGAGTCGATTATGGATTCAACACAGTAATTTCACGTCGGCGTATTCTTAGAGCATCCCCCAATCAGTCCCCTCTCCCTCTGGGAGAGGGCCCGGGTGAGGGAAAAAGGCCTCACCGCAAATGCGCCTGCTCAACCAGCCAAAGCATCAACTCTTCCAATTGCGGCGACGGCTGCGCGCCGGCAGGCAGCACCACGTAATACGCCAGCCCCGTCTTGACCTTCAACTCAAATGGCATCACCAGTCGCTCGGCACGCAAGTCATCGCCGATCAGCGACCAGTCCCCGATCGCCACGCCCGTGCCATGCGAGGCCATCGACATCGCCTGATCCAGCGTCTCGAAATGCTGGCCGCTGCCCAAGTTGCTCAACAGCAAACCCGCCGCATCGAGCCACACCGACCAGTCGTGAATGTCGTGAGTGGGGTGCAACAACAGATGCTTCTGAAGATCCGACGGTGCATTCAGCGCGGGTGAACCGTTGAGCAGATGCGGCGAGCAGACCGGTGTCAGTTGTTCGTCGAACAAGTGCAGGGCGCCCGGCGAATGGTCCGGTGGCGGGCCATAGATCACGGCGGCATCGAACTGCTCGCGCTGAAAATCAACACCGTGTTGCAGCGAGGCCGTCAGTTTCACCGGCACGTCCGGACGTTCTTTTTGCCACTGCAGCAGGCGCGGCAGCAGCCAGCGCATCACGCAGCTCGGTGCCTTGAGTTGCAAAGTCTGATGCTTTAGCCCGATCTGCTCGGTCGCTTCGCTGATGAGCCCGAAGACTTTCTCCACCTGCGGCAGCCATTCACGTCCTTCGGCCGTCAGCGTCAGCCCACGGGCCAGACGGATGAACAACGGATAACCGAGCTGTTCTTCCAGCCCGGCGATCTGCCGGCTCACCGCACCCTGAGTAATGTGCAACTGCTCGGCGGCGCGGGTGAAGTTGCAGCACTGCGCCGTGATCAAAAACGTATGCAGCGCGGGCAGGGGAGGCAGTCGTTTCATGTGGATCCAAGGTATGACGTGAGGACATGGCTAGTATGACTTTTAATCGATTGTTGCCGCTAGCGGCCGACCGTTCAATGAGCCCCAGTAACGGCTTTCTGTAGGAGTGAGCCTGCTCGCGATAGCGGTGTGTCCGTCACACAGTTGTTAGCTGACACAACGCTATCGCGAGCAGGCTCACTCCTACAAGGGACCGTGTTTTCAGCGAACAACAAGGGCAATCGACATGGCGACGTGTGGCGAAATACTGGTCAAGTTACTCGAAGGTTACGGAGTCGAGCAGGTGTTCGGCATTCCCGGCGTGCATACCGTGGAGCTGTATCGCGGGCTGGCCCGTTCGAGCATCAACCATGTCACCCCACGGCATGAGCAGGGCGCCGGTTTCATGGCCGACGGCTATGCACGCACCAGCGGCAAACCGGGGGTGTGTTTCATCATCACCGGCCCGGGCATGACCAACATCACCACGGCGATGGGCCAGGCCTACGCCGACTCGATCCCGATGCTGGTGATCTCCAGCGTGCAGAGTCGCCACCAGTTGGGCGGTGGACGCGGCAAACTGCATGAATTGCCGAACCAGAGCGCACTGGTCGCTGGCGTTGCTGCGTTCTCTCACACCTTGATGTCGGCCTCGGAATTGCCGGGGGTGCTGGCGCGCGCATTCGCCTTGTTCCAGGCCGGGCGTCCGCGTCCGGTGCACATTGAAATTCCGCTGGACGTGCTGGTCGAAGACGCCGACGAACTGCTCGCCAGCGCGCCGGTGCACATCGATCGCGCCGGTGCCGCGCCGGCCGCCGTCAGCCGCATGACCGAGCTGCTGGCCACGGCGCAACGGCCGCTGATCCTGGCCGGTGGCGGCGCCATCGACGCCGCTGCCGAACTCGGCAAGCTGGCCGAATTGCTCGACGCACCGGTGGCGCTGACCATCAACGCCAAAGGCCTGCTGCCTTCAACGCATCCGCTGTTGATCGGTTCGACGCAAAGCCTGATCGCCACCCGCGCGCTGGTCGCCGATGCCGATGTGGTGCTGGCGATCGGCACCGAACTGGCCGAGACCGATTACGATGTGACCTTCGCCGGCGGTTTCGAGATTCCCGGCAAGCTGCTGCGCATCGACATTGATGCCGATCAGACCGTGCGTAACTATCCGCCGTACGTTGCGCTGGTCGCCGACTCGCGCAATGCCGCGCAGGCTTTGCTCAGCGCCTTGTCGCACAAAGCGTTGGCCGAGCGCCGCAACGATTGGGGCCTGGTCCGCGCAGCGCGTCTTCGTAATGATCTGGCCGCGAGCTGGGACACAGCGACCCTGGCGCAGACGCGTTTCCTTGAAACCGTGCTGGAGGAATTGCCTGACGCGGTATTCGTCGGCGATTCGACGCAACCGGTATACACCGGCAACCTCACCTTCAACCCTGAACGCCCGCGACGCTGGTTCAACTCGTCAACTGGTTACGGGACTCTTGGTTACGCCTTGCCGGCGGCCATTGGTGCCTGGCTCGGTGGGCCACTTGAGAAAGGCATCCGCCCCTCAGTGGTGTGTCTGATCGGCGACGGCGGTCTGCAATTCACCCTGCCGGAACTGGCTAGCGCCGTCGAAGCGCGTACGCCGGTGATCGTCCTGCTGTGGAATAACCAGGGCTACGAAGAGATCAAGAAATACATGGTCAACCGCGCCATCGAGCCGGTCGGTGTCGACATCTACACGCCGGACTTCATCGGGGTGGCCAAAGCCCTCGGCTGTGCCGCCGAAGCGATCAGCTCGGTAGCGCAATTGCGCAGTGCGCTGCGTACGGCTACCGACCGGCAAGGCCCGACCGTGATCGAAATCGACCAGAACCAGTGGATGCAGGCGGTGGCCCAATGATCAATTTTCCAACCACACTCGACGGTCTCTACATCAACGGCCAATGGTCCGCCGGCCGCGAGCACTTACGCGTGATCAACCCGGCAACCGAAGCGCTGCTGACCACGGTCAACGGCGGTGACGAACTCGCGGTCGATCACGCCGTTACCGCGGCGGTAGCGGCATTCAAGGACTGGTCGCAAACCACTGGCGCCGAGCGCGCGGCGATCCTGCGCAATATTGCCAATGGCGTGCGCGACGGGCGTGAACACTTGATGAACCTGCAATCGAGCAACAACGGCAAACCGCTGTTCGAAGCAGCCATCGACGTCGACGATGTCATCGCTACCTTCGAGTACTACGCCGATCTGGCCGAAGGCCTCGACGCGCAGCGCGACACCAATGTGCCGCTGCCCAGCGATGATTTCAGTGCACGTCTGCGCCGCGAGCCGTGCGGTGTGGTCGGGCTGATCGTGCCGTGGAATTTCCCCATGGTCACCACCGCCTGGAAACTCGCCCCGGCGCTGGCTGCCGGTTGCTGCGTGGTGCTCAAACCCTCGGAGGTCACGCCGCTGCCGGAGCTGGAGCTGGCGGCGATCATCGCCGAGTCCGGCTTGCCCAACGGCGTATTCAATCTGGTTTGCGGCACCGGCCTGGCCGTCGGCGCGCCGCTGTCAGCGGATCCGCGCATTGCCAAAATCTCGTTTACTGGCAGCAACGCGGTCGGCGTGCAGGTAATGCAACGCGCGGCGGAAACGGTGAAGGGCGTGAGCCTGGAGCTGGGCGGAAAATCTTCGCTGCTGGTGCTCGAAGACGCTGATCTGGAGCTGGCGGTGGAGCTGGCCTGTGGTGGCGGTTTCTTTAATGCCGGGCAGATGTGCTCGGCCACCAGTCGCGTGCTGGTCGCCGATGAACTGGCCGATGAATTTCTCGAGCGTTTGCAGCAGCGTGCGCAAGCGATTCGCGTGGCCGACCCGTTCGAGGCGGATGTGGAAATGGGCGCGCTGGTCAATCAGGCGCAATACCAGCGCGTGCTCGGGCACATCGATCGCGGCCTCAGCGCCGGAGCCAAGCTGGTATGCGGTGGCAATCGTCCGGCGCACCTGCCGCGCGGGTTTTTTTTGCAGCCGACGGTGTTCACCGAAGTGCCCCTCGACAGTGCGCTGTGGTGCGAAGAGATTTTCGGCCCGGTGTTGTGCGTGCGCAGTTTCAGCAGCGAAGACGAGGCGATTGCGCTGGCCAACGACAGCCCGTTCGGCTTGGTCGCCAGTGTGGTGACGCGTAACGCCGAGGCCGCCGAACGGGTGGCCAACGCCTTGCAGGCCGGGCTGGTGTGGCTCAACGCGCCGCAGGTGATTTTCCCGCAGACGGCGTGGGGTGGTTACAAGCAGAGCAGCATCGGCCGGGAGTTGGGACCGTGGGGGTTGGCGGCGTTTCAGGAGATCAAGCACGTGGTCCGGGCGGTGTAGGAGCCTACCCTCACCCCAGCCCTCTCCCGGGGGGAGAGGGAGCCGACGCAGGTGTCTGGCGCTATACATCGACCTGAAAAACCGGGTCGATTATGGATGCGCCAAAATACTTTCAGGTCGGTGTACATCTGCAATACCCCCCAATCAGTCCCCTCTCCCCCTGGGAGAGGGCTAGGCGGGCGGCGTTCCGATGAGGGCTTTTGAAGGTTCACACCGAAAGCCGCAACCGCGCCAGATCCCGCAACGGCGGCGCGCCAAACAGTCGGCTGTACTCGCGGCTGAATTGCGACGGGCTTTCATAGCCCACGCGATACCCCGCCGCCGACGCCTCCAGCCCTTCAGTCAACATCAAGCGCCGCGCTTCCTGCAAACGCAACTGCTTCTGATACTGCAACGGACTCATCGCCGTCATCGCCTTGAAACGGTGATGCAAGGTCGAGACGCTGAGGTTCACTTCTTTGGCCAGGTCATCGATGCGCAGCGGCTGCTCGAAGTTGCCGTTGAGCCATTTGATCGCTTGGCTGATGCGATGGCTCTGGCTGTTGGCAATCGCGATTTCGTACAAGCGATGGCCCTGCGGGCTGCGCAATAGACGGTAGAGAATCTCGCGACGAATCAGCGGCGCGAGCATGGCGATGTCTTTCGGTGCATCGAGCAGTCGGGCCAGACGCAGCACCGCGTCGAGCATCGAACTGTCGATGCGCTCTACGTACAGGCCACGTCCGGTCGGGCGGGTCGGTACGCCCATCGGGCCGGCATCGGCGATCAGCGCGGTGATTTCGGTCGGGTCGATATCCAGGCGCACGGCGAGGATCGGTTCGTCCGGCGAGACATTGACCACGCGCCCGCTCAGCGGCATCGAAACCGATACCACCAGATAATTCAGCGGGTCGTAATTGAAGAATTCGTCGGCCAGCCGCACCTCTTTGCGCCCCTGCGCCATGATGCACAGCGCCGGTTGCGCAAGCACCGGGGCGAAGTCGTGGGATTTGGTGTGACGAGACATGAACAGCGAGCCAATGGCGGTCTGGTAGCTGCCATCGTCGCTGGTGTTGCGGCGGATGATCGCCGCCAGCTCCGCGCGCTGTTTTTCCATGTCAGCAGTGGGTTCGGCTTGAAAACGATCGAATGACGTCATGCACGGCATCCTCGGCAGGTGAGGTGGAATGCAGCAGAGCATAAGTTTGTGCAAGCGCGAGCGGTAGATACATTCTGTCAAATGCTTGCCTGATTCTGCCGGCGCTTGCCTGGCTGCCCAGCCACAGCAGGACGCAGCCCGGCAAACTTGCTTGATACACCGTATGCCAAGCCTGTGACACGGATTTACAGCTTGTTACAGGTGCAGCGCGCGGCCACGCAGGATTGGGCAACTCGTCGACAGGAATCGACTAACGGCGCAAATGGCTCGGCGCTTAATCTTTGCTTCAGTCGCAGCCCGTCCCTGGCTGCTACGCGATTTCATGGAGGGTTGATCATGTCCAAGCAGATGCCTGTCAGTCATATGGCCTTCGTTCGTGCTCAAGCCGGGCGTTCGGCGGAACTCGGTGTGCGCCTGAGCGCGTTGATCGAAGTCTCACGATCGGCACCCGGTTGCCTGAGTTTTTCCTTGCAACAATCGCAGTGCGATCCAGAGCTGTGGCTGGTGTCCGGGTTCTGGAGCAGTCAGCCGATGATGACCGCCTATTTCAACAGCCCATCGATGGAAGTCTTCGCCGAGCTGGTGCAAGACCTGGTGGTCAACAGCCTCGATTTTCACACCTTCCGCGACGTCTCGGCTGCACAAGCCCTGCGCCAGTGCCCGGCGCCGGTACACAAACTCGTCGGTTGAGGGTTTAATGGCCGGCTTATCTGTCTGAGCCGGGATGTGTGACATGGCACGTAAAGAGTTCGAACGCTTCGAAGCGGTTTCCGCAGTGGTCCCCGTCGAGTTGGGCGGCAACAAGGGTTATTACGCGGCAATCGCGGTCAAGGCCCTGGTCGATGGCGGTGCGCCACGCTTTCACAAACTGCTCGATGAGCAAGTGTTCCCCGGTGCCATTGCCGCCGACGACGCCGCGATCAATGAGCTGGACAAACTCAAGGGCGTCACTGATGACGCCGAGTTGATCTGGTAAGCGCTTACTTGCCCGCGCCCGGACGCCACATTTTGAACAGCGCCTCCGGCCCCAACTGGAAATAGTCCGCCGGCCCGCCGCCGCGCAGAATCGGTTGCGCTGCGGCGGTGTCGTAGATGCCGTCTTTCAGCAACCACTTGGCGATGTGCACGGCGACCACTTCGCCGAGGATCAGCCAGCTCGGCACCGTTTCGCCATCGGCGCGCTGCAGCTGAATGATCTGCGTGACCTTGCACTCGAAGGACACCGGACTTTCCGCCACGCGCGGCACGGCGATCACCTTCGACGCTACGGTCGTCAACCCCGCCAGTTCGAACTCGTTCACCTCAGGCGCGACCATCGCGCAGCTCTGGTTCATCTGCTCGGCCAATGGACGCGTGGCGAGGTTCCAGGCGAATTCGCCGGTCTGCTCGATGTTGTTCAGGCTGTCTTTGCGACCGACGCTGGAAAAGCCAATGATCGGCGGAATGTAGTTGAACGCATTGAAGAAACTGTACGGCGCCAGGTTGAGCTGACCTTCGGCATTCTGCGAGGAAATCCAGCCGATGGGCCGCGGACCGACGATGGCGTTGAACGGATCGTGGGGCAGGCCGTGGCCGTTGGCGGGTTCGTAGAAGTGGATGTCATCGGGCATGGCGGGCGGTCCTGCGAAGTGTTTTTCGAGCGCTACATAGTGCAAGCCCACGTCGCAGATTTCCAGCCAGATGCAAATCCCTGTGGGAGTTAGCCTGCTGGCGATAGCGGTGTATCAGTCACCAGATGCATCGGCTTGCTTATAGCTTTCGCGAGCAGGCTCGCACACAGGGTGTGTTTGCAATACCCGGAAATGAGCAAGCCCGGTCGAGGCCGGGCTGTGTGAGAACTGCTGATAATCAGCTGATTGCGTCTGCAGTACCGGTTTTGTCGAAGCCATCGGCGGCGATGGTTTTGCCGATGTTGGTTTTATCGAAACCGTCAGCGGCATAGGTGCCGGAGTGGCTGGTTTCGACGGCTGCGGTGGCGCCGGAAATGAAGTCGGCGGATTTGGTTCTGTCCGAACCATCGGCAGCGAAGGTGTTGGCAGCCAGTACGGACAGGGTCAGGGCGAGCATCAGTCGGGTTTTCATGGCGGTTACTCCGGATGGGTTGGCGTGTGTGTCCTGCATGGGTTTTATGCTACGACAATTAATTTGATTGATGAGCGCAAATTAATGCTAAAAACCATCGATTAATTTGATGTTAAGAGCGGCGCATGTTTTTCGCTTTCGTCGCAGGAGAGAGCGTCGCGCATGTCATCGATCAGGTAGGGGCAGGATGTGGTGGCGGGATTAATTAGCGATTAATCGATTTCAGGGGGAGCTTGATTCTTAAGCCTGTAGATCGTGGAGCCCTATCGCGAGCAGGCTCACTCCTACAAGGGATTGGTGTCGACTACCGATCCAGTGTAGGAGCGAGCCTGCTCGCGAAGGGCCAGCAAAGCCACCGTTGCAGTGGCGCTGTGAAGCCGATCAATCAGTGACGATGCGCGAATGCTTCTGGGTGTCCTTCATGGTGATGTACACCAGCAACGACACGGCAATGCACGCGGTCACGTACCAGTAGTAACCGGTTTCCATGCCGATGCTCTTGAACCACAGCGCGATGTATTCGGCGGTGCCGCCGAAGATCGACACGGTCAATGCGTACGGCAGGCCGACACCCAGGGCGCGGATCTCGGTCGGGAACAGTTCGGCTTTGACCACCGCGTTGATCGAGGTGTAGCCGCTGACGATGATCAACGCTGCCATGATCAGGAAGAACGCGCCCCACCAGGTCTGGATGGTGTGCAGGGTCATCAGGATCGGCACGGTGAAGATCGTCCCCAGGACACCAAACGCGATCAGGATCGGACGACGACCGATCTTGTCCGACAGGCCACCGATGATCGGTTGCAGGCACATGAACAGAAACAGCGTGGCGGCGGAAATGGTGGTCGAGTCGGAAATGCTCATGCCCACCGTGTTGACCAGATACTTCTGCATGTAGGTGGTGTAGGTGTAGAACGCCAGGGTGCCGCCCATGGTCAGGCCGACCACGGTCAACAGCTCTTTGGGATGGCGCATCAAGGTGCGCATGGCGCTTTCTTTGGACTTCTCTTTCTTGGTGAACGACTCGGTTTCTTCCATGCCGCGACGCAGGTAGAGGGCAACCACGGCACACAACGCGCCGATGGCGAACGGGATGCGCCAGCCCCACGCATACAGCTGTTCAGTGGTCAGCGTGTTTTGCAGCACGATCAGCACGCCCAGCGCGATGAGCTGGCCGGAGATCAGGGTCACGTACTGGAAGCTGGAGAAGAAGCCGCGACGTTCTTTGGTGGCCATTTCCGAGAGGTAAGTGGCCGAGGTGCCGTATTCGCCACCGACCGACAGGCCTTGCAGCAGACGGGCGAACACCAGCAGGATCGGCGCGCCGATGCCGATGGTTTCGTAGTTCGGGCTCAGCGCGATCAGCAGCGAGCCGAAGCACATCAGGTACACCGAGGCCATCAGGGCCTTCTTGCGGCCGACCTTATCGGCGTACATGCCCATCAGCCAGCCACCGATCGGACGCATCAGAAAGCCGACGGCGAAGATCGCTGCAGTGTTCATCAATTGCGCAGTGGTGGAACCGGCGGGAAAGAAGGTTTTCGCGAAGTACAGCGAGAAGGCGGCATACACGTACCAGTCGTACCACTCGACCATGTTGCCGACGGAACCGCTGAAGATCGATTTGATCCGGCTGGCGGTGGTTCTCGTTTTGACCGGCGCAGCCGCCGACCCAAGTGGCAGGGCGTTGGAGTTATCCATTGAAGGATCCTTCGTTTAATTGTTTTTGTGGAGCGCGTCGAAACGCAGCCTGCCGGGGCTATAGCAGGAGCTGTGCCAACGGGGCGAGGGCCGGATTAGAGGGGGTGGCGGGAGCGGGTGAGCGGGATGTTGCCGAATAATTCGAATCGATGAGCGGATTTCCGCTTATCGGCGTAAAGATCAAGAACCCCTCACCCTAGCCCTCTCCCTGAGGGAGAGGGGACCGACCGAGTGGCTTATTTGAAGTGTTTCGACCTGAGATACCGAGTGGAATACATATTCTGAATAGCATGGAGATCGGCTCCCTTTCCCCTCGCCCCCTTGGGAGAGAGGGCTGGGGTGAGGGGAATGGTTCTCAGCCCCACAGAAAATCATTCGGCCAGAAACATCTCCCGACTCAGCCCATGTCGCTGCATCTTTTCATTGAACGTGCGGCGCGGCAGTTGCAGCTCTTCAAGCACCGCTTTCACGTCACCTTTGTGCCGCGTCAGTGCCGCTCGCAGGCACTGCGCCTCGAACGCTTCCTGCTGGGCCGCCAGCGATTGCCCCGGCTCGACGCCCGGCACCGGCTCGTCCAGCCCCAGCACTTGCCGTTCGGCAACGTTGGCCAGTTCGCGCACGTTACCCGGCCAGTCATGGCTGAGCAGGTGACTCAGCTGCGCGCCGCTCAACGGCGCAAAGGTGCGACCAAGGCGCTCGGCGGCTTGGCGGGCGAAGGTGTCGAACAGCAGCGGAATGTCTTCGCGGCGCTCGCGCAAGGGCGGCAAGCGCAGTTCGGCAACGTTCAGGCGATAGGCCAGATCTTCGCGAAAGCGCCCGGCACGGGCCTCGTCGAGCAGATCGGGTTTGGTCGCCGCGACGATACGCAAATCAACGCGGATGCTCTGGTTCGAGCCGAGCCGTTCCAGCTTCTGCTCCTGCAACACCCGCAGCAGCTTCACCTGCTGGGCCAGGGGCATGCTTTCGATCTCGTCGAGAAACAGCGTGCCGCCATCGGCATATTCGAGTTTGCCGATGCGCTTGCCGGACGCACCGGTGAAGGCGCCGCTCTCATGGCCGAACAACTCGGCTTCGAACAGTTGCTCGGGAATCGCCGCGCAGTTCAGCGCCACGAAAGGTTTGC
Source organism: Pseudomonas sp. Z003-0.4C(8344-21) (assembly GCF_900104975.1). Taxonomy (NCBI): domain Bacteria; kingdom Pseudomonadati; phylum Pseudomonadota; class Gammaproteobacteria; order Pseudomonadales; family Pseudomonadaceae; genus Pseudomonas; species Pseudomonas sp. Z003-0.4C(8344-21). Next base: position 1,635,229 of record NZ_LT629756.1, read on the forward strand.
CGGCGCGCGGGCCGAAATCATGCAGGCAGCGCGCAACCAGTTCCTTGCCGCTGCCGGTTTCGCCACGGATCAGCACATTGACCGGCAGCGCCGCCAGATCCAGCACTTGCCGGCGCAAGGTCTGCAAACCACGGGAGACACCGAGCAAGGTCGCATCGAGTCTGGCGCGATTGTCGGCCTGCGTATGCAGGGCGCGGTTCTCCAGTACCAGACGGCGTTTGTCCAGCGCACGGCGCAAGCTGCCCAGCAGGCTCTCCGGGCTGAAGGGTTTTTCCAGAAAGTCATAGGCACCGTCGCGCATGGCCTCGACGGCCATCGGCACATCGCCGTGGCCAGTGAGCAGAATCACCGGCAGATCGGCATCGCGTTTCTGAACGTCGGCCAATAACGCCAAGCCACCCATGCCGGGCATGCGCACGTCGCTGAGGATCACCCCGGCAAAATGCGCGGGCAGGGCGGCGAGGCATTCTTCGGCGCGGCTGAACAGCTGCACCTCGAACCCGGACAGGCTCAGCCACTGTTTGACGGCGCTGCGAATGCTGCTTTCATCGTCGACCACCATCACCGAATTGAGCATCAGATGTGTGCCTCCTGATCGATCGGTAAGGTCAGGCTGAACACCGCGCCAGCGTCGCCATTCTCGGCGCTCAGGCGCCCGCCGGATTCATGCACGATGGCGAACGATACCGCCAGGCCAAGGCCCAGGCCATCACCTACAGGTTTGGTGGTGAAGAACGGGTCGAATATCTGCGCCAGATGTTCTTCGGCAATCCCGCCGCCATTGTCGCTGACGCTCAGGTGCCAGAGTTGCTCATCGGCCTGCAGACGGATTTCCAGTCGCTTGCAGGGTTTGCCGTGCATCGCATCCAGTGCGTTGCGCAGCAAATTGATCAACACCTGTTCGAGGCGAATCGCATCACCGCGCACCCACGCCGGGCGGGTCAGGTGCAGCACCAGGCTGACCTGTTCGTCTCGCAGCCGCGCATCGAGCAATTGCAAGGCTTGATCGACCACCGTCGCCAGGTCGAGACGTTCGCGTAAGCCGCTGGGGCTCTTGCGCGCGAACGTCTTGAGGTGGCCGGTGAGCGCGGCCATGCGCGTGAGCATGTCGTCCACCGGTTTCAGCGCTTTGTAGGCATCGTCGACGCGACCATGTTCGAGCAGCAGGCGCAGCGTCGCCAGTTGCATGCGCTGAGCGGTAAGCGGTTGATTGATTTCATGGGCGAGTGCTGCGGACATCTGCCCGAGCGCGGCGAGTTTGGCCGATTGCACCAGACCTTCCTGGGCGGTGCGCAGATCGCGGGTGCGCTCCTCCACCAACCGTTCCAGTTCTTCGCGGTTGCGCTGGCGGACTTTCGACAGCCGCCAGCGCTGATTGAGGAACAGCAACAGAAACACCACCGCCAGCCACACCCCGGCAGCGGCCAGCCCGGCATTGCGCAGATCTTCGAACGCCACTTGCGGACGGCGCAGCAAGTGCAGGGTCCAGCCTTCGGCGGTCAGCGGCAGCGACTCCCACAGATAATCGGCCGTGCCATCCGGGCCTTCGACGCGGCGCAGGTCGCTGTTGTCATCGAAACGGCGCAGCGCCAGGTGTGTCAGCGGCAGCAACGTCTGTTTGTCGTACTGCCGCGTGGCCTTGATTTCGGCCATGTCGCTGGCACTCAACGGTCGCAGCGCGCGATAGCGCCAGCCCGGCTGATTGGCGATGAAAATGATCCCGCGTGCATCGCTGACCAACAGCGTGTCGCTGCCCTGGCGCCACTCGCGCTCCAGCTCGGGGAATTCCAGCTTGACCACCATTGCGCCGAGAAACTCGTCCTTCTCGCCTAGCACCGCGCTGGAGAGAAAATATCCGGGAATCCCGCTGGTCACGCCCACCGCATAAAACCGCCCGCTGCCTTGGGTACGGGTCTGGCTGAAGTACGGGCGAAAACCGTAGTTATGGCCGACGTAACTGCTGGGCAACCGCCAGTTGCTCGCCGCCACAGCCAGACCGCTGCGATCGAGCAATTCCAGGGTCGAGGATTGTGCCGCACCGTTGATCTTTTCCAGTTTCAGGTTCAGCGCTGCTTGTTCGTCGGCATCGACCGGGCCGGCCAGTGCCGCACGCAGTTGCGGGTCCAGCGCCAGCACGGCGGGCAGGGCGCGATAGCGATCGATCAGGGTGTGCAGTGAGTTGGCGTACAACCCCAGTTGCTGGTTGGCGCGCGCGGCGTCTTCTTCCAGTGCCTGACGCTCGGCATGGCGCATCGCAAAGGTCGCGGCCACGACCGTGCCAGTGATGATCAACAGGGAATACAACGACAGACGCAGGGTACGGGAAGTCGGCAGCATGCTGGGCGCAAACGGTCAGGAAAGTCAGGCCGAGACCATAGCATGGCCCCGGCCTGAAACGATAAGCACCGTAGCGCGTTACCTCTTTCTAAACGGACGCTGCCCGCGAATTCGAGCGGCTACGAACGACATTGTTTCGCCTACGCACGCTGGACGGTGTACTACCGGAAGACGTCGAACTTCTGGGGGACGAGTTGGGACTATCTACGGGTGGTGGCCGCATCCGCCCAATTTTTTCGAGCATGCCCATGCTTCGCCAGGTGACCCCGGCCAGCTCTTCCGCCTCCAGTACCTGCGTACGCAAAGCGTCCAGTGCCTTTGTCGTCGGGTTGGCCTTTAGCTGGTAATCGTTGATCCGGTGTTCTGCGGCGTTCATCAATTTCCCACCCCGCTTTTCATTTTCTGCCTGGAGCTTGGGGCTTCTCCACTCATCAATGTATCCGCCCACCACTGGCCCTAGAATCGTGCCGGCAGCGACCGCTACCAAATTGGCGACGTTGGTGACAATGCTGTAAAAGCTGTGGGCAGCCTGCGTTACATCGCGGGGCGGCAATTGTCCATCGCTACCTGGGTCCCATGTGGCGGGGGGAGACCAGTTGGGGTTGAACATTGTGGCGTCTCGTACGATTTCCACGGTGATAGCCAAAACGGAGCTGATAATCAATGCGTTGGGTACGGACATTCCGCCCGCAGGCACCAGCGTTAGCCCAACCCTGGAGTTGGCGAATGACAGCGCTGCCGCCTTGGCCCGCTCGCTCCATGTAAGTTCGGGGTCAGGGGGAAGGCGCCCGGGGGGATTGGCCTGGGGATCGGGTACCAGGCCTGGTGTTCCGACTCCTGCCGAAGACGATCGGCGCGAGGAGCCGGGAGTGGAGATGGCAATGCTGGTTTGTGAAGCACTGCTGGTTTGTGCCTGCGTCGTGGTCGCCCCTTGTTGGTCGACAAAGTTGATCGGGTTGTTATGGGTCATGCAATACAGATTCAAGCCATCTGCGATTCCGTGTCGGTCCGGTTGCGTCCAGCGACCCAGCCACGGCGCATAATAGCGCTCGCCATAATAGTAGAGCCCGCTGCGATCCAGTTCCTTGCCGCTGTAGCGGATGGTTTTGTAATCGACCTCTATATCGGTGAGCGACAGGAAACAGGCAGTCGCGCCGAATGGAAAGAATTGCTCGTGGCTGATCATCTGCCCGAGTTGATCAAGTTCGATCAGGCATGAATTCAGGTGATCGTTCAGGCCGTATCGCAATTGCGTAGTGCCAATGCTTGCCGGATCGTTTTCCCAGTAAAGACAGCGCACAGTGCCCGCCCCGGTGGTGACGGTGATGGCATGCAGCTCTTCACCATTGTCCTTGCTGGAGATATCCAGCCCCGGCAGGTAACGTACCTGGTGAAAGTGGCTGGTGTTGTTGCCGTAGTGTTCGTAGCGTTTGCACACTCTCATGCCCTCGCTGTACCAGCATTTCTCCGCGTCTTCCCGATCGTCGGAACGCGAGATCATGACCACCGATTGCAACTCATCGCGGCTGTTCCACCGCAACGGCTGGCCTGGCAATCGTTCCAGCAGGTTGCCGTGCGGATCAAACAACCGGCTGAAGTCCGGAGGGGGATCGTCGGCTTCCTGCGATATGCCTCGATTGCTGTGGGGATCGATCACGATATGTCGGGTATGGCTTGCCCCCTCGCGCACTTGAATGATTTTGATCAGATTGCCGCCGTGGTCATATTCGTAGTTCTGGAGGTAGTTACGCAGGTCTGCGGGGTCGCAGGATTGCGCACGGACCGGTTGTGGCAGTGCGGCGGCACTGCAACCGGTAGCGCTGCTCAGTTGATACAGCGAATCGTAGGTGAAGGTACGCGTGCCGTCGCAGCGCTGATTGGCGAAAAAAACCGGCTTGACGGCGGCATCGAAGATCCGGGTGATCATTCCCATCGGATCGTAGCTGTACTCAAGGTCCTGAATGAACGGTTCGCTGCCTTTGCGTGCCCATTGCCTGACGAGGAGGGCATTGGCCGGGTCGTAATCCCAATGAACGCTGACGCCGTTGCCATTTTGTTGCGTGACAAGCTGTCCGCCGGCGTTGTATTGCGCGTCGATAAGCACCCCCCGTTCGAGCCCGTTTTTCAGGATCAGAGAGGTGGCTTTGAGTTGCCCGGCCAGATCATAAAGCATCGTCTGTTGATGCTGGCCGGCATCCGTCAGCACTGTGACCGCACCCAGCGGATCAAAGGTGCGTTGGCTGGTGAACGATTTCTCATCGTGAAAGGTTCGGGTTTCTCGCTGGGAGTGTCCGGCGAGGCTGTAACTGTGCACTTCCATGCAGCCTGAGGGATCAGTCAGTCGCTGATGTCGTCCGCGCAGGTTGTTGCCGGCATCCGCCGAGGCATCGGCATATTCGAATACTTCATCGTCCTGGGGGGTGGCTGTGTTGTTTACACTCAGCAGGCGCAGTTGCCGGTCGTAAGTCATGAGCCAGACCGCACCGCGATCATCCCAGCGCTGCAAGGTCTGACCTGCCAGCCCCGGCAGGCTCAAACGCATACCGGCATCGACGCTGTCTGTTCTCAATGGCTGATCCGCCAATGAGTAGACAGTCGCCAGACAGGGGCCGGCAAGACGTGGATCCCATTGGGCAACGCTGCGTCCGGCCAGATCCTGTTTCATGCGCGTGATCCGGGTCATTGGCAGGTCATCGGCATTCTTGCGCCAGTAGTCGACCCGCCGCACAGTCAGCCCACGACTGTCGGTGGCTGTCAGGGTTGGCGTACGATGATGGACGTGACTGTTCATGACAGTTCTTCCGCGGTGTCGTTGAAATCCTCACTGATGAGATACCAAGGGTGACGAGTCTGGCGGTAAAAGTAGCCTTTGGCGTTGACCAGCTTGACCGGGCGCCCCAGCGCGTCATGGAACAATTGATCGAACAACCCGAGCTGGCGCAGCGATTGATCATTGACGTAGCGGTGGGTGTTGGCGAAAAACGGCCGGTATTGGCGCTGCGGCAGACCTTTGTTGTTGTATTCGACGCGTTCACTGATACGCCATCGTGTCTGCGTCGGTTGCTCACCTTCTTCGATGAGCAGTTCACCATCCTCAGCCACCACATAAGCCAGCCCCGGGCCGACCTTTTGCTGGGTTTGCAATACCCGAGCAAAGCCATCGAAGCAGGTTTTGACGATCTGGATCTGTGCCTTGACGGTGTCGTAGGGGTAGCGGTCGGCGGTGAGCATCACGATGTGTACCGGTTCTCGGTAAGCCAGTTCAATGGCTGCGCGCAATTGCTGGTCTTCAGGCGTCAGGACGTGGTTTTGCCCAAGCCGGCGACGTGCGCTGGCACGGATTTGCCCGCCAGGCAAAAGGTCGCCTTGCTTGATCGCCCGGGCCTGAAGCGTGGAGGCAGGTATCAGGCCCATCCAGCTGAACAGGTTTTTGTGCAGGGTACTCGCTGCGTGTCCTACGGTATCTTCCGGATACAGAATGGCGTGTTCCGGACTGGGGGCCGGCAAGGTCCAGTCATCGGTCAGCTTGTCGAAGCCGGCAGGTTTGCCATTCTCGGTACCGTGAAAGCTGATGACCAGCGGCTGACCGGAAGGCTCGTAGATGACTTCTTCAGTGTTGTCATTGGCGTCCGTGATCCGCTTGGGTTTGAGGGCGTGGTAATCGAACTCTGCGACCTGGACGGCACAACCGTCGGGCAATTCCATGCGCACGACGGTCAGGTAGTGTGGATCGTATTCGGCTTTGGTCACGCCATGGCTTGGCGTTTCGTTGAAATCGAGCACTTTGTAGAACGCTTGCAAATCGCCGTACCGAGCCAGATTGAACCGCGACGACCAAAGGTTTTGTTCCTCGCGCAGCATCGCTTCGAACAGCAGCGGCATGGGTGAGTAACCAATTGCGCGGAGGGCCTCGCGGATGTCCAGATCCGGCACAATGCTGTAAGCGTCCAGCGCGGTCTTGTCCAGTAAGGCAAGTTCCAAAGAATGCAACAGAGCTTCGAATCCGGCGACGCCGTCCTCCAGTTCAATACCCTCTGTGTCCACGTAGCGCTGTATCGATTGGGAAGTCAGTACGCGTTCGATGGCCCATTCTGGCGAATCCTCAAGCTCTCTCAACGATTCGAAAGATACCTGTGCCGGGGTCAGCTCGCCGGGGCGCGTACCTTTGGCCAATTTAAACGCATTGGTCCGTTCCTGATACGGCGAGCCCAATCGCCATTGCTGTGGCTCAGTCAGGTTGATCGGACGCGTACAGGTTTCACGCAGACAAAAGTAATGCTGCTCCTCGTCTTGGGCGTCGCGCCACCACTGATTCAGATGGTCTTCGGAGAAGGGGGGCGGGCTCTGGGCGGTCAACCTGCGCGCATAGTTCACGGTAAATGCGTGAGTCGCGGCGCCATAAGCATCCCAGCGCAGGGTGACATCGTGGCGGCACAGCGGGTCATTGATAAAACCATCGTACTGATAACTGATTGCTTCGACCTGAAAGGGCAGCAGAACAGCTGCTGCATATTGGCCCTTCGGCCGCACCTCGCGAATCAGATAGCGCTTTTCCTCTACCGAGTAGAGGGCGGCTGCATCAGAGACTTGTGCATCTGGCCGGTAGGCAAAGGTCTCTGTTCGGGCAACCGAGCCGACCAATGCCTGCGCAATTCGATAGCGAGTCTCGGAGTCTTCGGGAGTGACGGGCTCATCGATTTCACCTTCGGGGTGGTAACGACTGAACAGGGTTTCGCCCAACGGGCAGGCGTCCACGTCCGCGCTGAAATAATCGTCGCCGGAGCGATTCATTTCCTGCCCGTTGTGAAACCAGGTGCATGTTTGCATCGGCTCGTTGAAGCCAGGCTCTGAAGGATCGGTTCCAATCTCGCAGTCAAGTCGCTGTGAATAGCCGAACCCGCGAAATTCCCGTCCGATGCCGTCGTAAAACCCTTCGCACCAGGTAAATGACTGGGTCAAGCGGTTGCCGGTGATCTCGTCGTACTGCTCCTGCTTTTTTACTACGGCCAGCGGAAACGGCAGATGACATACCGGTGCACGCTCAAGCGCCAGCAGCCGCTCCTTTTCATCCAGCCATTCCTGAGCCGAGCTGCGATAAGTCACGCTGCTGGAGCAACCCATGTTGTTGTTACTGTTGACCAGCAGATAGGGCTTGGCTGCAACAAAATCGTAGCGCCAATGCCGAGGCTTGATATGCGGTACCGTCAGAATCAGGCTGGCGCAACCAAGGCCTTGCAGATCGGCGAAACTGACCTGGCACGAACGGTCATAGCGCACCTCTTCGGGCCACGGAACGCTGACGGGAGTCTGTTGCAGACCATTGCCGCCGTGGTTCAGGTAAATGTCGAATCCTTCGGATTGCAGATAGATCAACGCCGGCGCGCCGGAACCATTGAGGTCGGCCAGACGCACTCGCGAGGCGTCGAATTCTTCATAGGTGAATGGCAGGGCACTGATCTTGCGACCTTTACCGAATTTACCGTGACCAAGATTCGGCCAGCAGCGGACCTCGTCATGGCGGATGCGGCACAGCTCAGGCATGTCGCTGCCGAGCAGGTTACCCAGAAGCACCAGTTCGGTTTGCGAGTTGCTGAAAACCGGCAGACGGTCGTCATCGTATTCATGGGGTATTTCTTGTGCGGCAGCGAAGCCTTTTTCCCGCAGGCTGGCATAGAGACGCACACGGTCGGGGCTGATGGTGGCCGCTGACATCAGGCCGTCGCCGCAAAAATCGCCCATGATCAAGCCCAGATTCTGGTGTTCCACGGAATACTTATCGAACGCGCTGAACAGTTCGAATTGTCGCTGCGCATTCAGCGCATGGAACCCGCAGTAACCCGATCGGGCGGTGATCAGGTCCAGGCGTCCGTCGCCGGTCAGATCAAGCAGTTGTGCCACGGCGCGGTTACGATCTGCCACCGGGATCTTGTCCAGCAAAGCCCAGGGGCCGTAACCGATCAGTTCAGTGCCAGGCGCTGCGCGCAGCGGTTCACGGTAGTACCAGGCGTTGTCGTAGCGGCAGAGAAAGCCCGGCACGCCCTCCCCATACAGATCGACGCATTGGTAGAACCCGTTGTCTTCGATGCCCGGTTGAGTCTCGTTTTCCAACAGGCGTGCAGGTGTCTTGTTGATCTCGAAGGGCGAGTATTCGAACTCTACCGGCGGTGATTGCTCGACATTGCCTTGCGCATCGAAGGCCTGATAGAGCGCCGCGGTGATCTGGCTGTAGGTGCTCTGCGCAATTTTTTGGATTGGTCGATATTCCAGCAGCAGGCGACGGGCAAGTTTCGCCTCTGCCGCCAGGCCCTCGGGGAAGTGATGAAACATCAACACTTGCTGGCACAGCCTGCGAGTGCTCAATTCAAAACCCTGACCATAGGTGAAAAACGGATCAGGTCGCAGCTGCCAGCGGTTCACTTCATCGTAGCTCGGAACCTCCGTCAGCGAAGTGCTGCGCTCGCCGTAATCGAACACCAGTTGAAAATGCCATGGCAGATCCGTCGGCCGCTCGGTGTCCCAGCAATAGAGGCGGTCGCTCGCCGTGGCATTGCCGTAACACACCCGGCGCAGATAACGCTGGGCGCGGTAGTCGTGAATGGGGTCTTGCTCGTCAGGCTGATCGTCCGGCTTGTACTCGTAGCAGATGTGTTCGCCATGGGCGTTCATGCTTTCACACAGCAGCCAGCTACTGATGCGCGATTCGTCGTCGGGGTCGGTACGGCGTGAGGCGGTGGTTTTGCCGTAGACATGCAACGTGCCGTCGGCCACATGCACCAGCCAGAAGGGCGCTCCCCCGTCAACCGGATGCCAGCATTCGCGCAGGGAGAAATCACTCTCAATCTGCGCCCGGTAAGACAGCACATTGTGCTCGGCAACAGGGACGCCGAGGTAACTGTTTTCGCTGCGCCACTTCAGGTTGCCGTTGTCATCCAGCTCCGGCATCCAGACTTCACCGTCATGACCGATGATTTCATCGTGCCCGGTGTAGCGCGGTACGCCCCTGTTGGTGCGTCGGCTGATCTGGCTCAGGCCCGCCAGATTCCAACCGAGGCCAAATGCGCTGTTACCGCTCTGGCTGCTGCCCGACAGTGTCAGGTGCGGATCACACCCGCGCCCGGCCGACGCCGGAACGGGCAATTCGATACCTGTGGTGCCGGTCGGGCCAACGGCGCTCCAGCTCTTGCCGATGGTGGCGATCGATGAGCTTCGGGCGATGGAAGGAGCAGTGATCTCGAGGTCTTGATCGGCCATGGTCGAATCCATTCGCGCTAGGTAGGACGTATGGATAGACGCTAACAGGAGTGAGCGGTAAACGGACCTGTCAGATCTGACAGGTGCGCAAGACTGTTTTGTATGCTTGGCCCACGTTTTTATCGCCAAATGCAAACACAAGCAAAAACGGCCGGGTCATCACTGTGGATGAACCGGCCGTTTTCATTCAGGCAAAGCGCTTATTGCACTTCGACTGCCAGACTTTCGCTGATCTTCTGTTGCCAGATCGCAGGACCGGTGATGTGTACCGACTCGCCTTTGCTGTCAACCGCGACGGTGACCGGCATGTCCTTGACCTCGAACTCGTAGATCGCCTCCATGCCCAGCTCGGCAAACGCCAACACCTTCGACTTCTTGATCGCTTGGGCGACCAGGTAAGCGGCGCCGCCGACAGCCATCAGGTACACGGCTTTGTTGTCCTTGATCGCCTCGATTGCGGTCGGGCCGCGCTCGGATTTGCCGATCATGCCCAACAGGCCGGTCTGCTCGAGGATCTGGCGGGTGAACTTGTCCATCCGCGTCGCGGTGGTCGGGCCAGCCGGGCCGACCACTTCGTCACCGACCGGATCGACCGGGCCGACGTAGTAGATGAAGCGACCTTTGAGATCCACCGGCAGGGTTTCACCTTTGTTGAGCATCTCGACCATGCGCTTGTGCGCCGCATCGCGACCGGTGAGCATCTTGCCGTTGAGCAGCACGGTTTCGCCCGGTTTCCAGCTTTGCACGTCTTCCGGGGTCAGGGTGTCGAGGTTGACGCGACGGGCTGACGGGCCGGCTTCCCAGACGATTTCCGGGTAGGCGTCGAGTGGTGGCGCCTCCAGCGAGGCCGGGCCGGAACCGTCGAGCACAAAGTGCGCGTGACGGGTGGCGGCGCAGTTGGGGATCATGCACACCGGCAAGGAGGCGGCGTGGGTCGGGTAATCCATGATCTTCACGTCGAGCACGGTGGTCAGGCCACCGAGGCCCTGGGCGCCGATACCCAACTGATTGACCTTCTCGAACAGCTCCAGACGCATTTCTTCGATGCGGTTCTGCGGGCCACGGGCCTTCAGCTCATGAATGTCGATGGATTCCATCAACACTTCCTTGGCCATCACCGCGGCTTTCTCGGCGGTGCCGCCGATGCCGATGCCGAGCATGCCCGGCGGGCACCAGCCGGCGCCCATGGTCGGAACGGTCTTGAGCACCCAGTCGACGATCGAGTCGGACGGGTTGAGCATGGCCATTTTCGACTTGTTCTCGGAACCGCCGCCCTTGGCCGCCACGTCCACTTCCACGGTGTTGCCCGGGACGATGGAGTAGTGAATCACGGCCGGGGTGTTGTCCCTGGTGTTCTTGCGCGCGCCTGCCGGGTCAGCGAGGATCGAAGCGCGCAGGACGTTTTCCGGCAGGTTGTAGGCGCGACGCACGCCTTCGTTGATCATGTCGTCCAGGCCCATGGTGGCGCCATCCCAACGCACGTCCATGCCGACACGGACGAACACGGTGACGATACCGGTGTCCTGGCAGATCGGGCGGTGGCCGGTGGCGCACATGCGCGAGTTGATCAGGATCTGCGCCATCGAATCACGGGCCGCTGGCGATTCTTCGCGCAGGTAGGCTTCGTGCATCGCCTGGATGAAATCCACGGGGTGGTAATAGGAAATGAACTGCAGGGCGTCGGCAACGCTCTGAATCAGGTCGTCTTGCTTGATCACGGTCATGAGTCGCGCTCCTCTAAAACACGATGGGGCAGCTACAAGCTTCTAGCTTCGAGCGGCAAGTTAAGCATTACGCGGACAGCTTGAGCTTGCCGCTTCAGGCTTGCGGCTTGTAGCTGTCCCTTTGTGGCGCGACGCTAAAAAGGCGCGGCAGTATACCGCGCATCAAAGGGGCGTACACGCGTCGGCGGTCATTCTCGGCGGCAGCTTCAAGCTTCAAGCGTCAAGCAGCAAGTCGAAGCAGTCCGCGGACAGCTTTAGCTTGCCGCTTGAAGCTCGCGGCTTGTAGCTGCCCGTCTGGGCCAGGCGGGCCACACTTTTGACGCCATTTTCCCGGCCCGAAAATCGGTGGTCATTTAGCGACCGGGCCTCTAAAGTGGCAACCGGTCTGTAGAGTAGGACACTCGGTCAGCTTCTTATCGCACGGTGAGTCAACGATTGACCCATAACGCCATTCAACGTCTTTTGCTCAAACGCTTCGCCCTCGCTGCAGCCACCTACGGATTGGCTTTACTGCTGCTGTGGCTGGCGTTTTTTACTGGTCACTACGAGCAATCCCTCAACGCCGTGAGCATCGGCAGCGCCCTGGTGGTCATCAGCCAGGCGGTGCTGTTCGCCTTGTTCTGGAGCGGGCGCAACCTGCGTTTCGCCGACCCCAGCCTGACCGAAGCGCAAGTGCTGCTCGGGCTCGGCTGGCAGACCTGGCTGATCGCCCATCTGGACGAAGCGCGCGGCGTCTTTCTGGTGTTTTACGTGATGATCCTGTTGTTCGGGCTGTTCCACCTCAGTCGACGAGCGTTCGTCCGTTGTGCCTTGCTGGTGTTCTTCAGTTTCAGTGCGATCACCCTGTGGGACGGCTACCAGTTGCGCCTGCGCGAGCCGGCGCTTGCTGCGTTGCAGGTGTGCGTGCTGGCGCTGGTGCTGGCGTGGCTGGTGCTGTATGCGCGCTTCGTTCAGGTTTCGCGGCAACGCCAGCGCCAGCGCCGGTTTGCCTTGCAGGCGCATCAGGACACCCTGCGCGGGATGATGCGCCAGCTTGAGGATCTGGTCGCCACCGATGAGCTGACCGGGCTGTTCAACCGTCGGCACTTCCTGCGCCTGGCCTCGCGCGAACTTAATGCAATGGACAGCGATGTCGTGCATGGCCTGGCGCTGATCGACCTTGACCATTTCAAACGCATCAACGACCTGCACGGCCACGCAGCGGGCGATCAGGTGCTGCAGGCCTTCGCCGGTGTCGCCCAGGCGTGTCTGCGCGACGGCGATGTGCTGGCGCGTTATGGTGGTGAGGAATTCGTCGTGTTGCTGCCCGATTGTGACGCCGAGCGGCTGACCGCGTGCTGCGAGCGTCTGCGTATCGCCTTTACCGATGTGGAACTGGTGGGCTTGAATGTGCGCAATCTGAGTCTGTCGGCCGGCATGACCCTGCTCGGCCTCGGCGATGATCTGGACGACGCCTTGCAGCGCGCCGATCAGGCGCTTTACCGAGCCAAGCGCGACGGGCGCAATCGCTGTGCGGCAGCGTGGGAGAACGTCGATGCCTGAACTTCGCGTCGGTGAGCGGCACTGGTCGGTGGCGGCGGGCAGCAACCTGCTCGATGCGCTCAACCAGAACGGCGTCGCCGTGCCCTATAGTTGTCGCGCCGGCAGTTGCCACGCCTGTCTGGTGCAATGCGTGCAAGGCCTGCCCGCCGATAACCGCCCGGACGCCTTGAGCGCCGAGCAGCGTCAGGATGGTTGGCGCCTGGCCTGCCAGTGTCAGGTGATCGAGGACATGGAGGTACACACCTTCGACCCGATTACCGACGGTCGCCCGGCCGAGGTCGAAGCGCTGGACTGGCTCAGCGATAGCGTCCTGCGGCTGCGCCTGACCGCGCAACAGCCACTGCGCTATAACGCCGGGCAACATCTGGTGTTGTGGATCGGGCAGATTGCGCGGCCCTATTCGCTGGCCAGCCTGCCGCAGGAAGACCGTTTTCTCGAGTTCCACCTCGATTGCCGCCAGCCCGGCGAGTTCAGTGATGCTGCACGAAAGCTTCAGATCGGCGACCCGCTTCGCCTCGGCGAATTGCGCGGCGGCGCCTTGCACTACGACCCGGACTGGCACGACCGACCTTTGTGGCTGCTGGCCGCCGGCACCGGTCTGGGCCCGTTGTTCGGTGTGCTGCGCGAAGCCTTGCGGCAGGATCACCAAGGCGCCATCCGCGTCATTCATCTGGCCCATGACCAGCGCGACCACTATCTGGCCAAACCCCTGGCGGCACTGGCTGCGCAGCGCGAAAGCCTCAGCGTCGAGCTGTGGACGGCGGCCGAGTCAGCCGCCGCTTTGGCGCAACTGCGCCTTGTTTCCCGGCAAACCCTGGCTTTAGTCTGCGGCTCGACCGCCAGTGTCGACGCCTTCGCCAGGCGTCTATACCTGGCCGGACTGCCGCGCAACCAACTGCTGGCCGACGTATTTTTGAGCCGGGGTTGAGCGCTGATTTCAGACGCGAGACACGCCATGACCGAAGCCATCCTGTTGCAACGCGAACGCGGTTTGCTGAGCCTGCGGCTCAATCGCCCGGACAAGAAAAACGCCCTGACTCGCGCCATGTACAACCGCCTCGCCGAGGCATTGCAACAGGCCGACAGCGATCCCGACATCAATGCCGTGCTGATCAGCGGCAGCGCCGAATGCTTTACCGCCGGCAACGACATTGCCGACTTCCTCCAGCAACCGCCGAGCGACCTCGACAGCCCGGTGTTCCACTTCATGCTCAATCTGCTCGAATGCCGCAAACCGGTGATCGCCGCTGTGGCCGGTGCCGCAGTGGGTATCGGTACGACCCTGCTGCTGCATTGCGATCTGGTCTATGTGAGCCGCGACGCGCGCTTGCGCATGCCATTCGTCAATCTGGGGCTGTGCCCGGAGTTTGGCTCCAGCCTGATCCTGCCGCGGTTGCTCGGGCAGGCCAGAGCGGCAGAGCTGTTGTTGCTCGGCGAAGGCTTCAGCGGGGAACAAGCGGCGGCCTGGGGCATTGCCACCGAGGCGCTGGACAGTGGCGAAGCGGCGTTGAGCAAGGCGCGGGAAGTGGCGTTGCGCTTCGACGAACTGCCGGTGGAAGCGGTGCGTATCAGCAAGCAATTGATGCGAGCGCCGGATCGAGAGTTGCTGCGAAAGGTAATCGAGGAGGAGGGCGCGTTGTTTACTCAGCGGCTGCGCTCGCCGGAAGCGTTGGCGGCTTTGAGCGGATTTATCAAACGGCATTGAAAAGCCAACCCTCACCCCAGCCCTCCCGAAACGTCGGACCGCCCCGAGGGAGAGGGGGCCGACCGAGCTGTAATGCGTTATACATCGACCTGAAAGAATGGGTTGATTATGGATTCGGCGCAGAGCGATCAGGTCGCTGCAGTCCTGCAATATCCCCCAATCAGTTCCCTCTCCCCCTGGGAGAGGGCTAGGGCGAGGGGCTTTTGCTTTAGCGCTGGCAATAAAAAAGCCCCGCCATTCACATGGCGGGGCTTTCGTTTTTCAACTGCTGATCACTCAGACCTGCGGATCACCGACATGCAGGATCTTCATGCCGTTGGTGCCGCCGGTGGTGTGGTAGCTGTCGCCCTTGGTCAGGATGACCCAGTCGCCTTTTTCCACGACGCCGCGCTTGGTCAGTTCGTCGATGGCTTTCTGGCTGACTTCGTGCGGTTCCAGTGAGGCTGGATCGAACGGGATGGTGTAGACGCCGCGGAACATCGCCGCGCGAGCCTGGGCTTCGCGGTGCGGGGTGAACGCGTAGATCGGCACCGAGGAGCGGATACGCGACATGATCAGCGGGGTGAAGCCACTTTCGGTCAGGGCGATGATCGCTTTGACGCCCGGGAAGTGGTTGGCGGTGTACATGGTCGCCAGCGCGATGCTTTCGTCGCAGCGGGTGAATTCCTTGCCGATGCGGTGGCTGGAGGTCTTGCCGGTCGGGTGCTTTTCAGCGCCGACGCAGATGCGCGCCATCGCCTGCACGGCTTCCAGCGGGTACAAGCCAGCGGCGGATTCTGCGGACAACATCACGGCGTCGGTGTAGTCGAGCACGGCGTTGGCCACGTCGGACACTTCGGCGCGGGTCGGCATCGGGTTCTGGATCATCGACTCCATCATCTGGGTCGCGACGATCACCGCCTTGTTGTGGCGGCGTGCATGCAGAATGATTTTCTTCTGAATGCCCACCAGCTCGGCGTCGCCGATTTCCACACCGAGGTCACCACGGGCAACCATCACCGCGTCGGAAGCCTTGATCAGGCCGTCGAGGGTTTCGTCGTCAGCCACGGCTTCGGCGCGTTCGATCTTCGCCACCAGCCAGGCAGTGCCGCCGGCCTCGTCGCGCAGTTGACGGGCGTATTCCATGTCGGCGGCGTCACGCGGAAAGGACACCGCGAGGTAGTCGACTTCCATTTCCGCAGCGAGCTTGATGTCGGCCTTGTCTTTTTCAGTCAGGGCCGGCGCAGTCAGGCCGCCACCGCGACGGTTGATGCCTTTGTGGTCCGACAGCGGGCCGCCGATGGTCACGGTGCAATGCAAGGCGTCGTCAGTCTGCGTATCAACGCGCATCACCACACGGCCGTCGTCGAGCAGCAGCTCGTCGCCCACGCCGCAGTCCTTGACCAGATCCGGGTAGTCGATGCCGACCACTTGCTGGTTGCCTTCGGTCAACGGATGGCTGGTGGAGAAGGTGAACTTGTCACCGATCTTCAGCTCGATCTTCTTGTTGGCGAATTTGGCGATACGGATTTTCGGGCCTTGCAGGTCACCGAGCAGGGCGACAAAGCGGCCGTGCTTGGCAGCCAGGTCACGCACCAGCTTCGCGCGAGCCTTGTGCTCGTCGGGGGTGCCGTGGGAGAAGTTCAGACGGGCGACGTCCAGACCAGCCAGAATCAGCTGTTCGAGAACTTCCGGCGAGTTACTGGCCGGGCCAAGGGTAGCGACGATTTTGGTACGACGGACGGACATGCAAAGACTCCTGAGTTCAAGCGCCAGCGAAGGCTACTATGCTCGAAGGGTGTAGTCATTGTTCGTTTGCACTACTTATCGTTTTCTTTAGTGAACGCGGCAACTTCGGGACAAACGCGCCTGAAGATTTCCGACGGTGGGTCGATACAGAGCACAAGACAGGAGAACCCCCATGCGATTGTTGCCCATTGCCGCCCTTGCCCTCAGCGTCCTCGCCGTCACGGGCTGCACCCGTTGGTCGATGAACCATCATTTGAACAACGCCTACAGCGCCTATGATCGTGGCAATTGCGAGCAGGTCATGCTCGAGCTGTCCAAGGTCGAACGCGCCAGCCGCGCCCGCCCGTACGTGTGGCCGGAAGTGTCGATGATGCGCGGCCAGTGCCTGGAACGGCAGAAGCTCTACATTGACGCGGTGCAGACCTACCAGTTCATCATCGCTTCGTACCCGAACAGCGAATACGCCTACCGCGCCCGCGCGCGCCTGGAAACCTTGCAGAGCCTGGGCCATTACCCGACGCGCAGCGCTGCTGCCGTGGTGCGCCCGACGCGTTTCTGACGACAGGGATACCGTACAAATCTGGCCGTGTGTACAAGCTCAGCTATAGTCAGATAACCCGGATCCAGCATACAAGCAGAGATCCGGAGCAACACCTGCAACTGGTCAGCGGTAAGGTGACGGCGACTTGGCGACCGGCACACCGGAAGCGGGGAGAGCGGCCCGAGTACGGGACGTTCCGAAGCAAAGGTGCGGCTCCGTGATGGAGCCTTGCATGGCGAACTGCGCATGTTTACCGACCGCCGGATCGAACGGCATCAGCTGCCGTACTTCCTCAGGGTGTTCAACACCGTCACCGACAAACCCATTGGCTTTCTGGGCAACCTGTCCCAGGACGGGCTGATGTTGATCAGCCAGTTGCCGATGATGGTGGGCGCCGATTTCAATCTGCGCCTGAAAATCCCCATGGATGGGAACCGTCAGCAGGTGATCGATCTCAATGCCTGCTGCCTGTGGTGCCACGAAGATGCAACCCCCCAGCACTATGACGCCGGCTTCAGCCTGCAACGGGCACCGCCGGAGTATGGACAATTGGTCGAGGCACTGAAGCAGTACTTCAGTTTTCAGCCGTTGCCTGCTTCGGCCTGAACAGCAAAAGATCGCAGCCTTCGGCAGCTCCTACAGGGGAAACGCATTCCAAATGTAGGAGCTGTCGAAGGCTGCGATCTTTTGATCTTGACATCACGCTACCGCGATCGCCCGCTCCTGATCCAGCGCCTTCTCCGCCAGCAACAAGCCCATCTCGCTAAACTGATAAATCGCCATCGCCAGATGCCGTGGCTTGTCCTCGAGGCTGTCCGCCAGGTCGAGCAGCAGAATGCTGACCGAAGAAAAGGTTTCGTAGGTTTGAATCGCCATCGCTTCGGGATTGATGTCGGGCGCGACCATGAACATCTGCATGCCGCGATCGACGGAATTGCACGAAGGCGGGGCGGCGGGTTTGAGATAATGGTCGAGGGCTTTTTCGGTGGCCTCGTGAAGCTTGGTTGAATCGGGGGAAGCGTAGGGGGAAGTCGAATCTTCGGTTTCCGGAGGATTGGGTGTTGGTTTGATCATTGTCTGCACACTCATGGTTGGGGCATCCACCTCTTCGCGACTAAACGAAAAGGGTGGCGGCTGTAAGCAGGTTTAGTCGACCGGGAGTGCACAAACCGGCGCGCCCTGAGGCGCCCTGCGAACAGCCACCGTGTAGGCAACGGCGCAACCCGCTGTAGCCGGGTGTTAATGGCTGAAGGACGTCAGCATGTTGCGGTGTGGGAATAGTTACCGTTGGTCGGGACTGTCAGAGTTGACAGGTGATGGAAAAAATGGAGAGGCATTAGATGGTTTGACGAACTTTTACCTGCAGCATCGCCACCCGGAATAGTCTTGGAGTCAATTATGGACAAAGAAAATGACGACGAAAAACAAGAGCTGCGCGACGGATTGCAAGGCGTTTCTGGAATTGCTGATGACACCGAGAGCGTCCCCGCAATCATTGAGCGACGTGGCGAAGGCGATACTGAGCCTGCGAAACCTTTTTTGACTGACCGTCCTCTGGTAGCTCCTGGACCCAAAGCCTTCATTTCTCGTCTCAGGGGATATGGGCTAGCAATCCCCAACGTTGGCACATGGCACATCATACAATTTGATTTTCATGGCCCAAACGGAGCATACCAGTCGAGGCAGACAAGGAGCTTTCCTTACGCAACCGATTTCGACATGGCCGCCGGACAATGGGAAATTCATTACAGAAAATATGTCGATAACAAGTGGTGGGATTGGTACAACTCCACTCCCTTTTTTACCGCAGACCCACCGACTATCACTACACCGCCCGGAACGGTTTTCGAGACGGATTACCCGACGATTGAGGGCAAAGGTCTGCCATGGGCTACTTTTCAGCTCTTTCGCCACCAAGGAAATGCGCTCGGTGCCAGGGTCACGATAGGTCCTTCCGGGGATTGGTCGGTCACTGCAACGGATCCCTTGGAGGAAGGGACCCATCCGATTGCAATTGCACAAACCTACGGTGGCTGGAACGGGACGATCTTCGGTGGCCCACTCTCTATCACGATAAAATTTCCGGATCCTGTCATTGACTCACCAAGAACGGGTGACGTGATACGAGAGCGCAAACCGGTGATCTCCGGTAAGGGCCATACTGGCGCGACAATCAATATCTACAGGGCTAATAACGGAACGCCAATCTATGGAACCGGCACCGTTCGAAACGGACAGTGGAGCATACCGCTGACGACACCGCTTCCCGCCGGACCGTTCACGATGATTGCCGTCCAGATATATGCTGGAGAAACGAAATGCTCCAGCAACGTACCTGTTTCCGTTTTGCCTTATTTGCCTGTCATTACCCAGCCTGCCGACCAATCCTTACAGAGCCGTTCATTCTTGCTCAGCGGAACCGCAGGCGAGGCCGGGACCACCATGAAGATCTATGTCGATCTGATTGATGTGGTGGTCGGCACGCTTCCATCGGTAACAGGCGATGCCTGGACGGTACCGGTCGTTATCCCGGCCAGTTTCCCCCCCGGGGAAATCCGCCTTGCCGCTGAGCAGACGTTGGGAGTGCCCTCCGATCGAAGCTTTTATCGGTCATTTAAAATAAGGCCTGACAGAGTTGCGTCGCTCTCCGCCACGGTCGACGGCAATGCGAAGGTCACTGTCCAAGGTTCTGGAACCGTAGGTCTTACGCTTGATATCCACTATGTAGGTAACGAAACGCCTATCAAGTCGTTCACCGTGGACAGCAATCCATGGAGCAAGGATTTCCCTGATTGGTTACCCAGTGCTACGCAATATAGTATTGGCGCGCGACAAAGCACCCCAGGCGGCGACAATCAGCCCATCTATTCGGACTGGACGGAAGTGGCGGCGACCTTCACTGTCGCAGTGCCTGTGCCGACATTAAGCTATCGCGTCAATTCGGAGGGCATCCCCACCTTCTCGGGAGCGGGCAGGAACTGGCCTGAACAGGCGGCTTGCCGAATAGAAGTCCGGTTGAACAACACTGACGTTCCCATTGTGCCCATTGTCGAAGTGACGGGAAGTGGAACCTGGTCTAGTGCAGCATCTGAACGTTGGGCTCCCGGTACTTATTCGGTAATCGCCCGGCAACTGTTTGGGACGCTGTCATCGACATCGGTGCCGGCTATTGCCGTCGTCATACCAGCACCTTTGGTCGTCATCGAGAAAGTGGCCGAGAACGGATTGTTTCCGCAGTTCTCTGGCCAATGCTGGCCGGGAGCTGTGGTGACGATCACGTTCAGTGACAACGATGATCTCCATCCCGTCCCGGACATCGATACTGACGGGAAATGGACATTCCAGCGGCCGGCAGCCTTCAGCCCGGGCAAGTTCACGGCCAGCGCCACGCAGACCTTCGGCGGGCAAACCTCCCACCCGGTGTCCATGTCGTTCGATGTCCCGATGAGCGTACCGGTAATTACTCCACCACCCGGTGGGCAAACGGAATACTTACCTGTGCTGCACGGCACGGGCGGGATCGATGGCTGCCTGATTCAGGTGTTGGACTTTGTGACCCATGAGGTGCTCGGGGAGGTGGTCGCCACAGCTGACAACTGGACGGTGGAACTCACGGAGCTTGATTACACGAGTCATACCGTTTTCGCCATGCAGAGCCTGGGTGACATTAAGTCGGCCGGTGAGCCGGTCATGTTCAACGTGGTTCTGTTTGCACCAACGCTCAACCTTGCACTCTCGCGCACGTCCGTCCCCCGGACCTTCATGGTTGAGGGCTATGCGCGACGGGGGAAGGGGTTCGACCGGACTGAGGTCGAGTTGTACCTCGGCGACGCTATGCAGCCTCGTATCCATCCGCGTTTTGCCGATGGCTATTTCGAACGCCGTGTCACGTTACCGCTGGGCCCCTGCGAGCTAAAAGCCAGACAGTTCTTCAAGGATCAAATATCGCCGTTTACCGATGATCTGGAAATCACGGTCGTTCCCGACAAAGCGCGCATCGAAACGCCCGGCGTTGATGAGGCTGTGGGGCAGCTACTGAATGTCTGCGGATTCGGACACCCCGGCGACACGGTCGTGGTGGCGCTGGCCGCCGCTATCGAACCACTGTTGGGAACAGCAGTCGTCGAGGAGAACGCTACCTGGTTCTGTCAGGTTGTCCTCCCCGAAACGGCGGGTGGACTGTCCATTGTCACTGAGCAGCGCAATGGTATTTACGTCTCGGGATGGTCGACGCCCAGAAAGCTCGAGTTGCTTGACGTAGAGCCACGGTTTACGGCGCCCTCAGAGGGCGCGTGGACGTCTCAAACACCCGGGTTCGCTGGGGACGCACGGACAAACGCAAGCGTTGATGTCTGTGCGTGGTATGACTTGGGGACGAACTGGGCCGAAAACCTGGACGGCTCTGATGGCAGTTGGGCCGGCACGTCTGAGTATGGTTTGCCTGAAGGCCCGAACTGGGCTCGGGCCGTACAGATCATCGCGGGGAAACGCTCCATGCCAGCCGACAGCAAACGATTCGAAGTGGCGTCGCCTGATGAGACTCCCACGCAAGCCCCTCAACCGCCACTAATCTGACCGGGGGTCATGTCTACTGTCATTTATGACAGTAGACGTTGCACGGCTGATGCTGCCAAATATTGTGCAGGAACAACGAAAACTCGACCGTTCGTTCACTTTGCATCCGTGTTTGCCCCAGGAGCGTCACCATGACTCAGACTCCCGTTCAAATCGCTCAAAAGATGTTCGCTGAAACGGTTCGCAAGCCCAAGCGTTCGTCTTCGACGGCACTGGCACGTTTTTTCGAGGCGGGAGGGTCGGTCGCCGTACTGGCGCACAAGGGCATCGACGGGTTGATACGCGATTATGCTCTGAACCGGCAAGAGGCCAGCGAGTTTCAGCAGCGTCTCAATGTCTTGTCCACGGTGGTGCTAAGGCACTTCATCGAACATCAATTGACCGGCAAGGACGCCAGGGACGTCGCGCGAGGGGGGCTCGACAACGGGCCGACTTACAGTTTGCTGTTCAAGCCGAACTTCGAAACATTGTGCGTGCCGGGTGCAATCGAGGCCATTCACTCGCCTGGGGCGTATCTGACCGCCCTGTTTCATTGGGCATTGCACCGGCTCGGTGTGACAAACGGCGGATTTCCACTGAGTGACCGGCGCACGGATCTCGAAAGATTGAAGATCGATGTCAATGCTGTCCATGGCGTGGTGTCGTCGGTAGAAGTGATCAGTAACATCATGGAAAACTTCATTACCGACACGCTCGGAACCATTCAGGATCTTGACAAGGCGCTTAGCGAGCAGGCTTTTCCCAGAGCGCTGCCCTTCCACTGGCCTTGGGTCACGCTTGATCAGGTGATGAACGGGCATGGCGAGTCGGTGGGCAATGTGGTGCGGCTGTGCGATTTGCAGTATCCGTACTTTCTTCGCTCGGCACCATGGAGTGCCAAGTCGGATGCGGCACTGATTCAGGCATCGCGACTGAGTCCTTCTCAGCGAATCCTGGTAACTGAAAGCGCCTGTTTTCCGGACGGAGCTGCAGAGTTCTACCAGAAATATTTCGGTCTCCAGCTGGAGCATGGGGGCGATCTGGCGAATGTCAGCCTTTTCAACGAAAGAGCGAAGCTAGATACCGCGAGTCTTGAGGCACTGCTTTCATTAGAGGGTTTCTCAACCTCGCTGTCTGCAAATGCACCGGGCTATGGCAACGGCGACACCCTGGTGAACGGCAAGGATTTCGGATCGGTTTTCATTCATGAGGCAACGGATCCACCCATTACCATCCGTAACCCTGACACAGGAGATTTCCTCAATTGCTTCGTGGACATGACCGACGACCGCATTGACCGCATCAATCGAATAGTGCGACTCAATGACTGGTTGGGGCTGGAGCACCATGAAACCGATCAACTCATCGTCGCGGCAATGCTCGCCGAACATCCGTCGCCCGCCCCGACTCGCTACTGGATAACGCCAGACACCCTGCGGGCCCTTGGCCTGTTCCAGCAGTTGCGCGAAGGGTACGGCTGTACGGCAGAGGAATGCGCCGTGTTCATTGCGCAGATTTCTGTTTTCGGACGGGGCACGGAACGTTCGCAATACGACCGGATTTTCAATGGCACTTCTTTCAATACGCGTCCGTTGGTGCTCGATGATCGAGCTGTTCCGATCATCCCGGTGACTGCTGAAGATCTGCTCACGGTCAATCAGTTATGCGCGGGTCTGGGCATTGATTTGCAAGCTTATTTTTATATTGCCAATCTGGTCGCTGCCGCTCATTGTCTGACTCATCTCAAGCTCAGCCTGCCGATTGTTTCCAGTTTTTATCGCTTGGTCAGACTGCCCCGTTTACTCGGCATCACATCAATCGAGGCGATCCTGTTACTGAACCTGATGGGAGGTCAGGCATGGGTAGACGCGTTGGCCGGCGTGCCACAGATCAACAGCCAACAATTGGTGGATACCCCGGACGTACTCAGCGTGATCCACGCATTGATGGACTGCGTGCAATGGGCTTACACCGCTCAGTTATCCGTGGACTGGGTGGTGCAACAGGCAACGGCCTGGCCACCGGCACAACCTGATGCCAGGCAACTCACACTGTTCGATCAATGGCGTCGCCAGGCCCCTGCGGTTCTGATGACGGAAGACACGCTGAAACTGGCTGGCGCCCCTCCCTTGTCCAATAATCGTCAGTGGTTGCGTGCGCTGGTGGCGTTGGTGGACGAATACGGGCTGATTCGTGATTTCGTTGAATCAGCGGATAAAAACTATGAAGCCCATGCCCGGGAAATGACGGGACGGGCCGTGGTGCAGGAGACGGGTAGCCTCGATATCGCGCTGGTCGAGCTGATTGTGGCGGAGCTGTTACGTTGCCGCGCCGGTCAGAATATTGTCGTGCAGGAGAAGTTGGCCGCGTATAGCGGTCTGAAGCCTGATCTGGTTCTGCAAGTGCTTGGCTGGGCCGGCGCGAATGTGCATTACGTATTGGCTCAAGTGCTCGCAATGCCGCAGGACGCTAACGACAGCAGTATTGTCCGGCGGCGGGAGGAGCCGCCGAGTGATCCTTTTCTGCAGATGTTGGCCGAGTTCTCACGACGCAGCGCCGCGGTCGCAATGCTGGAACTGAGCGGTGAATTCCTGACTTACTTCATCACGACCGGATACAGCCAATGGTTCGGTGAAAGACAAGTCGCTGCGTTTGACCTTTCATCGCTTTACTACCTGACGATCTACAAGCGTGCCCTGGCCATGAGCAGTCAGCCTGAAGCCAGGCTGATTGACTATCTGCGCCGAATCAACGCGCTGCCAGCCCAACTGGGAAATCACGGTCTTGAGCTGGTTCAGGCGCGGGCGGCAAAGTGGTTGGCCGAACTGGTTAATTGGAGCGTGAGTGAAGTGCAGGCCTGCGCCACACATGTGAACCCGTCAAAAGGCCTGATCGTAAACATGCCACAGTTGGATGTGCTGACGCGCGTGTGCTTGCTTGCCAAAAAAACCGGTCAGAATGCCAAGACCCTTCTCGAACTCGGGACGTTGCCTGCCGACAGCGAATACGCTCTCTACGCCCAAGTGGCAGACCGCGTCAGAAGCAGCCTGACGAACGTTGTCGAGCCGCCTTATGAAGCCGGCATCAGGTCCGTCGACGTGGATGTAGTCGTCGGTTGGACTACCGTTCCTGATCCCGTCAAATTGATCGCCAACAAACCTGATGAATCGGCAGAGTTTACCGTGACGGTAAATAATCGCCTGGGCGTTCCACGAGTGAACGTCAATGTTCATTGCGCGAGCGCGCTGGGCCGGTTTGAGCCTTCAATGGTCACTACGGACAGCACCGGCACGGCAAAGGTGAAGTTTTTCCCGGATGGCCGCATGGGCACCGTAACTCCCACTTACAGGCTCGACCTGGATGACGAGGTGGCTGCGCCGAACATCGAGATCGGTCCGGATTTGGGCACACTTCAGGTAAAACCCGAGAACTCTTTACCTTCACCCGCAGGTACGGTGCTGGTCGGTACTGCGGTGACCTGCCGCGCCGTTGTTCGAGACAACTACGACAACCCCATATCCGGCGCCTCGCTGATTTGGACATTTGAACCGTTGATCATGCTTGAGACCAAAACCATCTCGGACAGTCGAGGGTATACCGAGGTGACATTCACCAGTACCGAGGCGGCCAAGGTCAAGGTCAAGGCGACGGCAGGAAATCTGTCTGCCGCCACGTTCCGGGATGTGACGTTTGTCGAAACCCTTCCTTCGCGCCGGCGAGTGTCCGACACGCAAACAACAACAGTGACGGGAGATGGTTATGCTCAATGAACAATCGGGTCAACTGTCTGCCCTGCGCCGCGATGCGTTGATTGATTTTTGCCTTCACGCAAAGCATTCCAAGGCGGATCTGCCGTTACCGATGAAAATTCAGTCGGCGGACGATTTATGGGAGTGGTTGCGCTCCGATCCGCTGAACAGCGCTGAGATTGAAACCTCCAGGGTGGCGGAAGCAGTGAGCTGCCTGCAGGCTTACCTTCATGCGGTGTTCCAGAAGCTCGAGCCTGGTTTCGACGAACGCGAATTTGATCCCGATCTGCTGGAGGAGTGGGACATTGCCGGCAGTTACGGTCCCTGGTCGGCCAGCATGCTGCTGCGGTGCACACCGGAGGATTACATCACGCCTTATGTGCGCATACGTAAATCCGAGTTGTTCAAGGCACTTGAGAGTCACGTGAACCAGACATCGATCACTGACGATTCGGTGCTCAAAGGCGCGCAACGCTACCTGCGCAGCTTTGAAGAAACCTGCAACCTGAACGTTTTGACCGGTTACCTGGACGGTGCAAATCCGCTGAACACTCGCTACTACCTGGTGGGCAGGCAGCGCGTTGCACCTTATGGCTGGTTCTGGCGTGAGGCGAGAATCGAACTTGCGGTCGACTCGCCTTCTGTCAATCCGACCGCGTGGCGAGAGTGGAAAGCGGTCGATATTCCCACCGATGTGAGTGTGCTGGACTGTCGAGTGGTCTATTGGGAGGGGCGGCCGTGCATGGTCTGGGTTCAGTGGCGAGCGGGTGTTTTCGATAACGCTGGTCAGTTGCAAACACTCCATGAGCTGGAGGTCATGGTGGCGTTCATAGCACTGGACGATAGCTGGTCGCCGCCCATTCGTTTGCATCTGCTCCAGACGGATCTGGACGTTTCAAAGGGTTGTCGTCTGGTGGCGGTCGTACTGCGCGACGAAATCGATGCCCTGTACCCCAAAGGTCGGCTGGCCGTGCATTTGACCAATGCGCAGCCCGGCACCAGTTTACCGTCGCGGCAATCTGTCGCGATTTATGAAACCCGTGATTCGCTGTTTCGCAAAGTAAAGGACGAAACCGCTGTCATGGATTACTTGGCCAATCATCTGTTTCGCGATTCCCGCACGCTTCAGCAAAAAATGCAGCCCACGCTTTTCCCTTCCGTTGACAGCCAGATTACACAAGTTGGCACGTTGGCAGAGTACCTGGGCATCAAGGCTTATATCGTTCGCAATACCACGGACTATTCGCTTTGGGTCCAGGGCTTTTGCGCCCATGTGCCGCGTGTCAGCGGCACGGATGTGCAATTCACGCTGGACATTCAAAATGATACCGGTGATGACCCAGAGCCCCTCGTTGCCAATTACCCGAGGAAAGGAGGATGGGCAACCCCATGGCAGGAAATCAAAAGACCGGCGTTCAACAACAGCACGATTACCGTGAAACTCACGGGTACTAACAGCGGACAGGGCTTCGGTGAGCGAACCATCACCCTGACGGTGCCTGCTGCGCTTGGACATCATGGGCCTCTACCGTTTATCCATGACACCGATGCGCAGGGCGCTCAGTTTCTGGCATTCAATCAACCAGCGAATGTACTGAAGCTGAAATACGTTCGGCTCAATACGTTGATCGGTCACGAACTGGTACTGCGCGCCAGCGTGTCGATCGGGGCATTGCTGGATCGGGCGACACAGTTCCCGCAAGAACCCCCTTTGCCAGACAAAGAGACCGAACCGAATGGCCCGTTCGACAGCGCCAACGGCCTGTTTTTCTGGGAGTTGTTTTTTCATCTGGCGCACTTGATTGCCGCCCGCTTGCGTGACGAAAACCGCTTTGAACAAGCCCAGCGCTGGCTGCATTACATATTCGATCCGAGGTCTCCAGCCAAACCGGCGCAAGGCGATATTCCTGCGAGACCTGCCTACTGGCAATGCCGGCCGTTGGATACCCCAAAGCCTGATATCGCTTATGAAGTCTTCGCGCCGACGGATCCGGATGCCATTGCCTATTCCTCACCCCGGCACTACCAGATTGTTATTTTCTTCGAATATGTAAACAACATCATGGCTTGGGGCGACTGGCTTTTTCGTCAGATGACCCAAGACTCATTGACCGCTGCCAAGCTGCAGTATGTCCGGGCCAAATCGCTGATGGGGCCAAAACCGGATACGCGCAGTATCAATCTCTGGACACCGCAAAAACTCGGTGATCTTGTCAAAGAGATGGAGACGCGGCCCGCTCTGGCAGAGTTTGAGAAGACATTGCTGCTGCAAGCTGAGGAGTTGCCTGTCAGTGCCCCGCGCGCTCCGCATCCGGGCGTGTATGGCACGAGTTCTTTCAAAATACCGCTTAGTCCCCGACTGCTGACCTTCTTTCGACTGCCCGATGAGCGGATCGATAACATCCGCCATGGCAGGACAATCGACGGAAAACGTGCTGCGATTCCTCTTTTCTCCGCCATGGACCCAATGGCTTTGCTGAACCGATTGGCCGCTGGCAATGCCGGGCCGGTGCGACCCATGGGCGGACAACTGAGGGTAGCGGCGTTTCGCTGGCCGGTATTGTTCGATTGCGCGTTGCAGATGGTGCAGCACTTGCGTGATCTGGCTGGCGAGGTGCTGCGCCTGCTCGAGCAACAGGACCGTGTCGAGCAGGAAGAAATGCAACAGCGTCATCTCACCGAACTGGGCGACTTCGCCCGTCGGGCGCAGGAGGAATCCATCGCACGTGAAGTCGAAAGTCTGACGGCACTGCAACACAGCAGAGGCATGGCAGAAGAGCGTGAGCAGCATTACGCCGATCTGTACGACAACCACATTTCGCCTGATGAATTCAAAGTCTTGGATCATGCGGAAGTGGGCGCAGGCCTCGTCTCCGCGGCCACCGGTTTCAGGATGGGGGGGGCGGTCGTCCATGCGTTTCCCAATATCTTCGGTCTCGCCAATGGCGGTCAACAGCCGGGATATATGTACGATGCCGTGGGGTTCGGCTTCCAGATCGCAGCTGATGTGTTACAGGCCAAAGCCAACAAGACGGCCACCTCCGAAAGTTACCGTCGCCGTCGGCATGAATGGCTTTTGATGCGAAATCAGGCCGTTGCGGAAAAAAACGCGATCAGTGCCCAGATCGCCGCCCAGGAGCGGACCATCAAGGCGGCAAGGATTAACCTGGAACATACCCTCGCGGCCAACGCTCAGACGTTGAAGTTGTTTGAGTTCTTGCAATCGCGCGCAACCAATCTGGAGTTGTATCAGTGGTTGATGGGGCAGCTGCAGACCTTGCATTTTCAGGCATATGACGCTGCTGTGGCAGTCTGCCTGAGCGCTCAGGCAGCCTTACGCGCGGAAACCTGCGAGTTCGATGCCTTTGCGCTGAATATTGATGTGTGGCGCGACCAGCGTCGCGGATTGACGGCTGGCGCTGCATTGCATGCCGGTTTGTTACGCATGCGTTCGGAGTATCTGCAACACCATGAGCGGCGCCAGGAAATCGTCAAGACGGTTTCGTTGCAACAGCTTTTCGACGACCCGGCAACCCGGCAAAACGGCTTTGTTGACTGGGCGGATGCGCTCGATCACTTGGTGACGACGGGTGCACTGGATTTCGAATTTACTCAACTGCTGTTCGATCGTGATTACCACGACCACTATTGCCGACAGATCGCTCGCATTGAAGTCACGCTGCCGGTACTCACCGGCCCCTTTGAAAATGTCGTGGCAAATCTGCTGCAGGTCGGCAGCTACATCGCCACAAAACCGTCCTTCGAATCGGTGGAGTATCTGCATTCCGCAGAAGGGGTGGCGCCTGCCGATGTGCTGATCAATCTAAGCAGTGGGCAACAGGTTTGCCTGTCCACCGGACTGGATGATCCCGGTGTGATTTCTCTCAGGCCTGACGAAGGCATGACCCTGCCATACGAAAATACCGGCGCCGTGTCGCGCTGGCAGATCGGGTTTCCCTGGCCTCTGAAGAAAAAACCGGTGCTTTTGTCGCTGACAGACATTGTGATCAAGATCCATTACACGGCCAAGGTTGGGGATCTGGCTTTTTCCAAAAAGGTTCAGGAGCTGGTGAATCAGGCGGATGGGAAGATCCAGGCGAAGGAGAAGCAATCATGAACATGAGAGCGATCGACACGGATCACAATTTCGTGAAAAACCACGATATGCAGCAAGGCTATGAGCATTGGGACGATGTGAGCAATCCGGGGGGCGTCGGCATCAGGCATGACCGCTGGGGTGACGAAATGGTATCGATCATGACGCTTACCAATGCGGCGGCGGTTCGTCAAATGATGATCGTGCCGATCGAGCAGCAAGCTGATGCCCGTTATCACTTACGTTTTCTCTACGAAAACACCTACCCGTCATCAGCCGGCCAAGTGGTGGTCAACAAAAAAGGCAGTACTCAAAAGCTCGATATCGAATTACCGGCGAAGACTGGACTGGACAACGCCGATCCGTTGACCGTTGATCTGCTCGAGAGGCAAGTGGAACTGCCGGAGACGTTGGGCCTGCAAGCCGGCGATGAACTTGTGATCAATCTGATCAGCCCGAAACAAATCGCGGGCGACGACGCTTCTGCGGAAATTCGCCTGACCGGGTTCTTTCTGAATCTGCATCTGCCTGCGTTGGCGCTGGACGCCGTTGTCATTGATGATCGCCACTTCTTGTCAGGAAGTGTTTTTCCTGTTTGCCTGGGAGCCACCGGGAATCAAAGGCATACGCTGGGTTTCGAGGTGAAGCCCGTAAGCCTTTGGCATGATGCGAGCCTGTGGGTTGTGGACAATCCGTTGGACGCAATCACCAGTGAGCCAGTGATGGGTAAAAGCCAGCCGATCGATCGGCCCTGGTGGCTGGATTGTCCGGATTTGCCAGGTGATGAGCCTCGCGAATTGGAGGCGATGATCTACAGCAAGTACTCGGCGCCACCTTGCCCGCTGCGGGTTTCCTGGGGGCATCATCGGCTGGAGCTGATCGCCCTCAAGGAAGCGCAGACGTACCCGGTCATTGAGTATGCCCAATCGGTCGAGCTGCAAGTTCAAGTCCGGTCTTTTTACACCCAGGCACCGGTAGCACGAGAAGTCTGCTGGAGTACCGGGGATGGGAAGAATACGATCCTGCACCGAGTGTCTACCGATGCTCACGGTCGAGCGTCCTTCCAATACACGCCAACGGACGCAAACGTGAGCGAGATTAGGGCTTCCGTTACCAGTCTTCTGTCCGAAAAGGGTGAAGCCACGCTTACCTTCAAGGTGCGAGCGTTTGATATCGATCCGTTCAAAACTTTGCGGGCCCGGTTTGATAACGGATTACCCGTTATCTGGGGAGAAAAACTCCGCTACCCGGAGCGAGGAGAGCCATTCCTCGTCAATCTGGACATTCCTGCAGGCCATCCTCTAAACGATGCTGACTTTTCCCTGGTCTGGGGAGAGGGCGATTTGCCAACGGATCTGGGAGCAAGCTGTCAACCTGCCTTCGGGGACCCAGCAGCGGTCGCCGGCAATACGGTGCTCTGGACGGCAAATTTCGATGACAAACGCGACGGTTTTTTTCACTGGGTCCTTGGTTGTTCCAGGTTGCAGCATGCATCGCCCGGCAATGCCCTGTCATTGGCGTACAACAGAGTCCAGATCGGTAAGACCTGGGGGCCAAGCAAGTCGCCGGTCAAGGATGAAGACGACGTCGTCACTTGCATGGTGCAGGTGCAACGGCGCGATGGACAGCCTGTCAGCAACGCAGACGTCGAGTTTGAGACGCCGACCGGTACGGTCAGATCCATCACTGGCATGAATGGCTGGGGGAGTGTGGATCATCAGCCAGACATTGCCAGTGCTTACGTGATCACCGCGCGGGTCCAGCGCCACGAGGGTGCGCCTGTGGCGGAACATGTTTTTTCCGTCAAGGCGTTGCCAACCAGTGCCTGGAAAGAACAAGTCGTCTTCTCTCTGGACGAGAAGCCGCTTGATAGGGCGCTGCTGGGTGTGATCTGTCGACGAGGAAGGACATATAGACTGCGCATCGATCCCGTTGCAGGCAGCGGCTTTATCAACCAATTGATTGCATTGGATTGGGGCCCGCAAGTGGACCCTTTGCCAGGGTTCACAATGAATCCGTTACCCGGTGTAACCCGATCAATGGATGCCAGCGGCCTCGAATGGATAATCGGCTCGGGCACCGATATCAGTGGACTGTCGAGTCTGATGTTCACCAGTTCGCATGTGCCGGAAACACGTGAATTCCCTCTGCGGTTGCTGGGTGACAATCTCGCAACAGAAACCCGGGTGATGCTTGATCATGTTTCGGCCGTACCGGGTACCGACACGCTTTACCCCTGCCTTTGGGCCAGCCACCAATGTGCACTTATGCCATACGGGGTCAGTGCGTTGCACGGATTGGCGGTGAAGACCGCCATTGCACCGATGCCATCCGGGTTGGAGATCGTTCCCCCGCTGACCATCGATATTGTCATGACGGCAGGTGGGGCGCGCAGGGAGCTGAATTTTGCCGATAGCTCGGAAGATGCAGAAATGACGTTGACCGAGACCGTCATGTTCGGTGACGAGCAGCTGACGGCGCGTACCCAATTGAAGCTGGGCCACAATAAAATCAAAGTGGTTGCTGCACGCGGGCCGGCCATTGATCCGATATTGGACAAGGGCCAGCGTGCACGCGTGCAAGCGCGCTTCTACTCGGCTTTTAAAAATCGACCGGTTGAGTCTGCGCAAGTTGGATGGCGGGTCGGGAGTGCAGATCCGGTCAACTCTCCGACCGGTTCAAATGGCTGGTCAGTGTATGACGCACCGGCGCAAACCGCGCCTACCAGTGACGTATGTGCTACTGCGCTCAATCTTTATGATCAAACAACAGCCGAACAGCATTTTAAACTCAAGACGTTGTCGACCGACCCATGGACAAGCCTGCGGCTGACCACTGCTTCATCCGATCAGCTTTGGGCGCAACGCGCTCTTTTTCCGAGGCGCGGCGAGAGCCTCAGCTTTTATCTTCGGGCCGACGACAATAATCCGTTGCGCCATCAAACGCTGGCAGTTGGCCTGAATCATCCAGACCCAAGCGAGCTCGAGCTTGAGTTCGTCGAGCAATTGGGTGAGTTCCGCAATTGGACGAGCGAGGGACTGGAGTGCTCGTTCAGCGCGGGCGATGTCAAGGACGGCAGCGTGTCTGTCCGATTGGCTGCCAGTCGCTTGCTGGAATTGTCTCCTCCCCAGCCCATGTCATTGGGCTCCCACGCCATTGCCGCGAACATCACAGCGAGTTCCGGTGTGCTTCAGATAGTCCAGTGGGGCGAGCCCGTTGTTTGCGAGTTGGGGGTGACGAGTGCCTTGACTGGCCGGGCTATGGCAAATGCGCAGGTCAAGTGGGAACGAGGGGAGCATGAGCCGGTGGTTACGAACACCGGTTTTCGTGGCTCGACGTGGTTCAGCTTCATACCCGACTTCCCCGGTCCAGGCGCAGTTTGTGCTTCGGTAGTGGGCGGCGCTGATCTGGAATATGTCGACTTCCATTACGTAATGGATGAGCCTCGCAAGATGGAAGCCCTTCTCGCCGATACGCCAAGCGGACATCCGGGGCAGGAGGTCTCCGCACACGCAGTTGTGATTTCCGCTCGTACAGGCAAGCCCTTGATGGGTATCGAGGTGGAGTGGGAATATCCGGGCATCAAGATTGCCCCGACGAAAACCGATGACACCGGCAAGGCCAATGTCACGTTCAGGTTACCGCCGATCAGGGAAGGGTGGTTGTTTGCCCATGTGAAGGGGGGCTACGCCGGATGGGAGGCCAGAAGGATGATGTTTACAGCGATTCCGAATTCGAACACGTGGTTGCAGGAGTTTACGCTTTGGCTCAATGGCGAAGAGGTGGACCTCGACGGTGGAAAGCTGATTCTGACACGCGCCTTGGCCTATGACCTGGAATTAAGGGTGAGGAAGCACAGCTGGTTGATTGGTTGGGCGAAGGTGGCGCTGGAAGATGTAACTGGGGTTGAGGAGTTGGGCTTGAGATTTGAGCCTGAACTGAAAACCTTGCATTCGGTCGACGGAGAACCTATTCGTTGGAACGTTTCAGCAGAGGTTTCCGGGCCAGTTGGCGAGTTTATGCTGAAGTTGACGAGCCCAGATCTTCCGGATCGTTTGTTGCCAGGGCATTTATCTGATTCTGACCTCGATAGTCAGTTTGAGATGGAATGCAACGGCGTTTCGACGGCGCTCGGTGAAACGGCTTTTCCTTGCCTTGGCGCTAATAACCTTGTCAGGGTCCGAGTGAAGCCGGAAAGTCCATTGATCGGATGTGCGGTGGTTTGGGTGTGGGAAGGCGATAGCGCCGAAAGTCTTGCAATAGAGGTATATCCGCCGGATAGAGACACGCTGGGTACAGACTGGATTTCGTGGACGCTTGATGCCAAGAAAAGTACAAAAAATGGCAATTTTTCATTGCGTTTGCAAGATGCTTCGGGAACGTGGATCACGAACTCACCGCTGGCAATGTCGTTGGGGCATCACTTGGTGTCCGCTGAACGATGGGAAAACAAATACGATGGCCCGATCTATTTTTATGAGGAGTACGGAATCAGGGCAATTTCAAGTTTCTTGAATGTACCGGCTGCAAATGTGGAAGTGGCTGTCTATCGAAATTATTCAACGTCACCAGAATTTCGCTTCACCAACGTCAGAGGAGATGTAGTTATCACGACGACCACGGGTGAACATATCAGCTTTAAAATCACAAATCGTTACAACGGCACCGTTGTATAGGTCGTGTGATACATCTGTATGGCTGGTTACTTCCATTCGGGGGACGCGTTTTCCGTTAAAAACCTCCGGCTCTTTTAAGCGCGTAGTACGCTGGCAACAGTTCAGCGCCAAGTTCCAAAGGCCGAACATCCACCACCGCAACTCCATGAGCACTCAACTGCTCATGGAGTTCGCCTCGCTGATTCAGATAACTCACCGCCCCGCAGTAAGCCAACGCCTCGGGCAACGTTTGCACTGGCGTGTTGCGCAGCGCATCCAGCGTATCCTCGCGCAGGCTGGCCACCAGCACTCTGTGTCGAGCGCTCAGGCGTTTGACCGCACCGAGCAATTCTTCATCATCTTCATCACGTAAATTGGTCACCAGCACCACCAGCGCCCGGCGCTTTTGTCGAGCCAGCAGCTGGTTCACCGCCGCCTGGTAATCAGCCGGGCGCTGAGTGCTTTCCAGGTCATAAACCGCATTGAGCAAAACGTTCAGCTGTCCGCTGCCTTTGACCGGCGCTACATAACGCTGATCCCCGGCAAACGTGCATAACCCCACCGCGTCGCCCTGACGCAGGGCCACGTAACTGAGCAGCAGGCAGGCATTAAGCGCATGGTCAAAGTGCGATAGGTCATCATCCTGACTGCGCATGCGCCGGCCGCAGTCGAGCATGAAAATGATCTGCTGATCACGTTCGTCCTGATACTCGCGAGCGATCGGCGTGCGTTGGCGGGCGGTGGCTTTCCAGTCGATCTGGCGCAGGCTGTCGCCTTCGCGAAATTCGCGCAATTGGTGAAACTCCAGGCCTTGGCCGCGGCGTTGCCGTTGGCGTACACCGAGCTGGCTGAGCCAGTTGTCCACGGCCAGCAGTTCACCGCCGTAGAGCCGGGCGAAGTCTGGGTAGACGCGGGTCTGGTCGCTGACATCGAGCAGGCGCTTGCCTGTCCATAATCCCAACGGACTCGGCAGATTGATTTCGCAGCGTTCAAAAATGAAATGCCCGCGCTTCAACGGACGCAGGCGGTAGTTGATCTGGCTGAATCGGCCGGGTTGCAGCTCAACCGCCAGCGGCAAATGGTCGAAGTTCAGGCCATCCGGCAAATGGTCGAAAATTTGAATGCTCAGCGGCGCGCCGAAGTCATGTTCAACCTTGAGCGGTACTTCGGCCCAACGCCCGAGCGCGAGACTGCCCGGCATTTGCCTGCTGATCCGGACCTGCGGCAGGCGCTTGAGGCGCAGCGCATCCAGCAGCGCCAGAGCCAACAGCGCCAGCAGCAAGCCCCAGTTGATCGAGATCAGGCTCGCCGGGACGGAGACTTCCAGAGCCTGCAATGTGCCCAGCGTGATGCCAATGACCAGCAGCGCTGCGACCCAGCCCAGCAGCAGTCGTGAAGGTTTCACAGGCGCGGCGCCGGCACTTGGTCGAGCAATTGCGTCAGCACCTGATCGACCTGCAGGCCTTCGATATCCAGCTCCGGCGCAAGGCGCACGCGATGGCGCAGCACAGCCAGGGCACAGCCTTTGATGTCATCAGGAATCACGAAATCGCCACCGCGTAACAGGGCGCGTGCGCGGGCGCAACGTACCAGCGCAATCGACGCGCGCGGCCCGGCGCCGAGGGTCAGCCCCGGCCAGGTGCGCGTGTTGCGCGCCAGTCGCACGGCGTAATCGAGGACCTGATCGTCCAGCGGCAAATCACTGGCGATGCGCTGCAAGGCTTGCACATCCTTGGCCTGCAACACGGTGCGCAGCGGTTGCACGTCGAGCATGTCAGCGCGGGTCGAGCGGCTGACCTGACGAACCATGTCCAGTTCCTGCTCGGCGTCGGGATAGTCCATGCGTACCTTGAGCATGAACCGGTCGAGTTCGGCTTCCGGCAGGGGATAGGTGCCTTCCTGCTCAATCGGGTTTTGCGTGGCCATCACCATGAACGGTTGCGCAATCGGCAGGGCACGACCTTCGAGGGTGACTTGCCGTTCCTGCATCGCTTCGAGCAACGCCGCCTGGGTTTTCGCCGGAGCCCGATTGATCTCGTCGGCCAGCAACAGGTTGGTGAACAACGGGCCTTTGCGCAGCTTGAACTGCTCGGTTTGCAGGTCGTACACGGCATGGCCGGTAACGTCGCTGGGCATCAGGTCGGGGGTGAATTGAATGCGCGCGAACTCGCCGCCGAAGCAGCGGGCCAGAGCGCGCACCAGCAGGGTCTTGCCCAGCCCCGGCACACCTTCGAGCAAGACATGGCCGCCGGCAATCAGCGCCGTCAGCACGTCGTCGATCACCTGATGCTGACCGATCAGCGCTTTGCGCAATTCGCCGCGCACCGCCTGTGCCAACTGGCTGGCACGCTGGCGTTGCTGCGCGGCGTGGCTGACGCTGCCGGGCTCGATCTGTTCAGTCATAGCGTGTTCCTCAAGGTTTGCAGGTGGGCGACCCGGCGGCAGAACTCAGCGCTGGACAGGCGCCGCTTCGGTGTCGGGCTCAGGGCCTGGCTGATGGCGCGGGTGGGTTGCCGGGTCAGGCGCGACAAGGCCAGCCATTGTTCGGCAACGTTCAATTGGTCGAAGCCGGGATGGCGGCGGCGCGCGCGGCGCAGCACGTCTTGTTGCAAGGCTTGCAGCAGCGCCTGCTGGCCGTTGTGGCGCAGCAGGAAGTCGGCACTGGCGCGCAAATGCTCCTGCAACTGTCGACGCCCGCTCGAGGCTGGCGCCTGAACCGGGCCATGACGCATGCCGACGTGCCATAACCACAGGACGATCAAGACGAGCAGGGCGACGAGTGCTTGCGGAAAGAAGCGCCAAAGCAAGGTCAGCAAACCGTCGTGTTCGCTGTTGTAGACCAGCGTGACGTCGGTGTCGGCGCTCAGATACCAGAGCAGCCAGGCGTTGTCGTAATCGGCGATGGCATCGGTTTTCCACAGCTCGGCGTCGGTCACCACGGTGATCGAGCCGAGGCCGTGAGGCAATTGCATCATGTGCGTAGCCTTGGCGCTGTTGGCCCAGGCTTGCGCGAGATTTTTCGGATCGTCGAGGTGGAAGTCGGTATCGAAGCCGGCGTAGGCTGGTGCGTCTTCGTCTTCAAGATAGAGTTTGGTCAGGTGCGGGAAACGGTCGGGTTCAACGTCTGCGGGTACGTCTTTCAGATCCTTGCTGAGGGACTGATGCAATCGCACCCGATCGAGCAGCAGGTCGTTGCTCTGTTTGCTCTGTTCGTCCCACAGCGATTCGGCGACGAACACCAGGCGCCCGCCGGCGCGGGTCCAGTTCAATACCTGATCGACCTGACGCGGCGTCATCCGCGAGCGATCGTTGAGCAACAGCAGCGTATGTTGGTGCGGGTCGATGTCGGGAAGTAAGGCGAGGCTTTCAGCGTGGCTGATATTGAGGCCACGTTCACGCAAAAACAGTTCGGCCGCGAGATACGGATTGGCTTGCGCAGCGGGCGAGGGGCCGTGATCGATCTCTTCCTGATACGGCGTGGCTTTGATGTACAGAAAAACGACCAACGCGCTCAGTAAAGCGACGAGCAGCACGCCTACCCAGCCCAATGTGCGGCGACTCAACGGGCCGTCTCCTTGCCGAACAGAGCGCGCCAGCCATCGCACAATTCCTGCCGCGCAGACGCTGTCGGCACCCGATGTCCGTAAGCCATGTTCTGCCAGTGAGCAGTCAGGCTGCGGCTGAAGGCGAGCAATTGCGGACGCTGCAATTGCTCGACTTGTGCCAGTACCTGATTTTCGGTGTCGGCGGCTTTCAGTTGCAGATCAAAGTCGTGTAGCAGGTGACTGAGCAAGCCGCGATAGAGCAGGCTCAACGCGGCGCGCGGTTGGCTTTGCCAGAGTTGTTCAGCGCTGGCGGCGATGTCGTCGGGCAGACTGTCGCGGTGTACATCCAGACCGAAGGCCTGCTGTGGCACTGTGCGTTTGGGCCTGGCTGGCAGGCGCGGGCGACGGCTGACAAAAGCTTGCAGAAAGTCGCGATAGCGCCAGACCAGCCAGCCGCTCAGCGCAATGACCGTAGCCCATAACAACACCTCAATGAGTTTTGCCAAACCATTAAGGTGCTGCCCGTCGAGCCAGCCCAGCAGGGTTTTCAGCCACTGCGGTGCCTCGCCGAATTCCGAGCCTTTGGCCGGTGCCGCCGGGTCGTTGCCGAAGCGATAGCGGGTGACGGATTCCTTGTGCTTGAACGGCGGTTGTTCGAGTAATGCCTTGATGCTTTCTTGCGAGGCCTGACTGGTCAGCGGCTGATTCAACAGGCGTGGAGCCTGCGGATCGTCATCCGGCGCGGTAGCCCAGACTGGCGGCACATTCGGCAACACCAGACACACCGCCAACAACAGCCCCAACACCGAATGGCTCAGCCGCTGGCGCAGACGGCGAAATACCAGTTCGATATCCCACGCCTCCAGTTGCGTGCGCCGGTTCAGGTACAGGCTGAAGCCGCACGCGACATACACCGGCCCCCACACCACCAGTATCAGTGCATAGAAGGCATTGGTCAGGTGTTCCAGCCAGCGCCATTGATGATCCGCTGCAAGGATCAGCGCCTGCCAGTCCCAATCGGTTTCTATCTGCTGCGGCAGTAACAGATAGAACAGCACCATCAGGCCGATCCACAACGCCGTTTCCAGATGCATGCCAATGATCGTCAGCCATTGCGCGGCGCCGGCGTTGCGTTGCAGCAGCACTTGCAGGCGTTGTTGGCGGGCGCTGCCGTCGAGGCCTTCGAGTTGCAGCACCGGCAGCAGGAAACTGCGGCTCAGACTCAGTCGACGCCAGGTCAGGCTGGCCAGCAGTTGCGGCTTGAGCAGGCGCGGCCATTCACGCAACGCCTGGCGCAGCGTCGGCGTTTCGCCGAACAGCGCTTTGGAAAGGATGTACAGCGGCAATCTTTCGTAGGCGGGCTTCAGCCACCAGAAGATGAACACTGCCAGCGATGGCGAATCCCACAGCAACAGGCTGAGCAGGACGAACAGCGGCAACGTGATGATCGCCCAACTGGTCATCAGCAAACGCCGATGCTGCTGACTCATGAGCACGCCCAGGTCCATGGCTTCCCACGTGGGGCGAGGGCGGATTTCAACGGTGGCGTCACTCAGGCGCATGACGGGTCCTCCCGGCAAACGTCAAGTAAACCGCGACCAATGCCCACAGCCCGGCACCGACCAGATATTTGGTCGACGGCGTGACGCTGGTTTTAGAAGACCAATAGGCTTCGATGAAGGCTGCGATCAACAGGAACATCATCACGCCGCACACCAACAACACGCTTTTGCGCGCCGCGCGTTGCAGCGCTTCGCCGCGACTCAGGCGCGCAGGGGCGATCAAGGCCCAGCCGAGTCGCAGGCCCGCCGCACCCGCCAGGGCAATGGCGGTGAGTTCGAAAGCACCGTGGGCGATGACGAACGACCAGAAGGTCTGGCCGTAACCGATGTCGCTCAGGTGCCCGGCCACCGCCCCGATGACCATGCCGTTATAGAAGAGGAAAAACGCACTCCCCACGCCGAGAAACAGACCGCTGGCGAAGGTCTGAAAGGCAATGCCGATGTTGTGCATCACGTAATAACCGAACATCACCCAGTCTTCGCTGGCCGCGCGTTCCACGGGGCGGCCGAGGTGACCGGCGACCGGGTCGTACATGCCTTGCATTTCGCGCACCTGATCGGCGGGAATCAGGCTATAGATCAACTCTGGAAACGCATAAACCAGCACACCGACGGCGATCAGACTGCCGAAAAACAGCAGGCCGGCAGCCAGTACGAAGCGCCATTCTGCACGCACCAGTCGCGGAAAGTCGGCAAGGACAAAGCTCAGCAGATTGGCGCCGAGATGGCTGCGATGGCGGTAGAGCTGTTGATGCCCGCGCAGGACTTGCTGCTGCAACGAGTCGATGAGAAAGCTGCTGTAGCCGCGCTCTTGCGCCAGCGCCAAATGTTGGCAAAGCCTGCGGTAGGCCTTGGGGAAACCGCTGACTTGCGTGGTGTCCTTGCCATGCTCGAGGCGTTCGAGTGCCATGGCAAAACGCTCCCACT
This sequence comes from Pseudomonas sp. Z003-0.4C(8344-21), assembly GCF_900104975.1. NCBI lineage: Bacteria > Pseudomonadati > Pseudomonadota > Gammaproteobacteria > Pseudomonadales > Pseudomonadaceae > Pseudomonas > Pseudomonas sp. Z003-0.4C(8344-21). The sequence goes on from NZ_LT629756.1 coordinate 1,675,145, forward strand.
CGACCTTGTGGCGGCTTTCGAAAAGGCTTTGCTTCATGTCGGGCCCAACAAGCCACGGGCGATGCCGTTGAGTTCGGCGACGGCTTTGGGGGCGGAAATACGCAGTGGCTGCGCCAATAGTGCGGCAAGTTCGTTGACCCGCGCCGGCGACAGATCGTTCTGGCGTTCGGCAAAGGACAACACCGCGCGTTGTTCCTTGAGAGTCAGCGGGACCGGTGTGCGCCGCGGTTCGGCTTCGGGCAGTTGCGGCCGGGTCAGTGGGCGTTCGCTGTAGACCACCAGCGTGCCGGCGGCGATATCGCCGAGGCGTTTGAAAGTGGAGTGATGCAGGCAACTCAAGGTGCCGAGGAAATAACCGAACGGCAGCAGATCGACAAAGCGCAGCAGATTGCGCAGTAGCGAGGCCGACCAGCCCACCGGTGTGCCGTCGTCGTGCACCACACGCAAACCCATCCATTGTTTGCCGGGTGAGCGGCCTTGTCGCAGCACTTCAAACAACACCATGTACCACCAACTTATAGCGAACAGCAGCAGCGAACCGAGGCCCATGCCGAGCTTGCCGAGAAACGCCAATGCGATGAACAACACGCCCATGATCACCCCGCGCAAAGCCAGATCAATGGCGAAGGCCACCGCGCGCACCGGCAACCCGGCCGGGCGCAAGGGCAGGTCGATACCCTCCGGCGTTTCGACCTGATGCCGCGTATCCAGCGGTGGGGCCAGCGGTGCTTTCCTTGGCGGTGCTGTGGGCTCGAGCATGGGCTACCTGATGTTCGCCGGTTCGGGTGCAAGTGAGGCCGATGCTAGCAGCCTCTCGGGGGAAAACGACATAACTATGTATTGCACTGCATGTAAAAGCCGCCGGTTGAAAATCCCACAGGGAAACGCATTTGCAGCTGTAGGAATCTGGAGAAATGACTGTTCGAGGGCTTCGAGGCTGGCCGTGGCAACCCGGTAGCGCCTAGACTTCGCCGATCTTCAGTTCAGGGACCGCCCGTGACTTCCATCTTCTGGTACGACTACGAAACCACTGGCATCAATCCGCGCAATGATCGTCCGTTGCAGGTGGCCGGGATTCGCACGGACCACGCACTCAATGAAATCGACGAGCCGGTCAACCTCTATTGCCAGCCGAGCGACGACATCCTGCCGCATCCGGCGGCGTGCGCGATCACCGGCATCACGCCTGGCCAGCTTGCCGAAAAAGGTTTGAGCGAAGCCGATTTCATGACCCGCGTGCACGCGCAACTGGCGGCACCGGGCACCTGTGGCGCCGGCTACAACACCCTGCGTTTCGATGACGAAATGACCCGCTACAGCCTGTACCGCAATTTCTTCGACCCCTACGCTCGTGAATGGCAGGGCGGCAACAGTCGTTGGGACCTGATCGATGTGGTGCGCGCCGCCTATGCATTGCGCCCCGATGGCTTGGTCTGGCCGACCGACGACGAGGGGCGGGTGACGCTCAAGCTCGAACGCCTGACCGCCGCCAACCAGATCGATCACGGCCATGCTCACGAAGCCTTGTCGGACGTGCGCGCGACCATTGCGCTGGCCAGGCTCATTCGCGAAAAACAACCGAAACTCTATGACTGGCTGTTCCAGTTGCGCAGCAAACAGAAAGTCATGGACCAGATTCGCCTGCTGCAACCGCTGGTGCACGTCTCTGGGCGGTTCTCGGCGGCGCGCAGTTATGTCGGTGTGGTGCTGCCTCTGGCCTGGCACCCAAAGAACCGCAACGCCCTGATCGTCTGCGATTTGCATCTCGACCCGCAGGGATTGCTGGATCTGGATGCGCAAACCTTGCGTCAGCGTTTGTACACACGCCGTGACGAGCTGGCAGAGGGCGAGTTGCCAGTGCCGCTCAAGCTCATTCATGTCAACCGTTGCCCGGTGGTGGCCCCGCTTGCAGTGTTGCGTGCGGAAGATCAGCAGCGTCTGGGCCTGGACATGGCTTTGTATCAACAGCGCGCACTGCGGCTAACTGACGCACAACAAGTCTGGAAAGATAAAGTTGCCGAGATTTATGTCGCTGAAGATTTCACTCCCAGCGAAGATCCGGAACAACAGTTGTACGACGGATTTATCGGTGATCGCGATCGGCGCCTGTGCGAGCAAGTGCGAAATGCCGACCCGGCTCAACTGGCACAAGAGCAATGGCCGTTCGATGATGAACGTTTACCCGAATTGCTCTTTCGATATCGCGCACGCAACTTTGCCGAGACCCTGACGGGCGAAGAGCAACAACGCTGGCGAATATTTTGCCAGCGGCGTTTGACCCTGCCTGAATACGGCGCGCCGAATACCGTGCAATCTTTTACCGAGGCCGCCGAGCAATGGGCAGTTAATGCCACACCGTTGCAGAGAGAGGTACTCAATGACTGGCAAAATTATGTCCAGGCATTGCGCAAACGTTTGGATCTTTGAATTCGAACATGCCTGGGCTTAAATGCCAGGCATAAAAAAACGCCAGCGTTCGCTGGCGTTTGTTTTTCACGGATTGCTCTGCGAAAAGCTTGCGGCTTAGCCCAGCAGGGTAGCCCAGCCTTCAACCACGTCACCGCCCCACTTGGCTTTCCACTCTTTCAGAGTCTTGTGGTTGCCACCTTTGGTTTCGATGACTTCGCCGTTGTGCGGGTTTTTGTATTGTTTAACTTTGCGTGCACGCTTGGTGCCGGTAGTTTTCACTGCGCCGCCACGTGGTGCCTTGGTTTTTGCTTCCGGATCCAGCAGCGCGATGATGTCGCGCAGGGATTTGGAGTATTCGCCCATCAGGGTGCGCAGTTTGCCTTCGAATTCCAGCTCGGCTTGCAGTTTGTCGTCTTGCGACAGGTTCTTCAAACGAGCTTGCAGCTCTTTGATGGCTTCTTCGGTGGCGCGATATTCGTTGATCAGGGACATGGTTACTACCTTGGTGAAGTGTTGAATGGCAGGGGGACAGTGTCGCAATAATAGTCAGGGTGTTTCATCAAGTAAACATTTAACCAAGGTTTTTATTTGAATTAGTTACGAGAAACTGCCGACTTTTGAATATTCCGTTAAATAATGTGATCGGCTCGTCACCGATATTCACAGTTGCCTGATCGAATGCCGCCTCAGCGTTTGAGTGGTTGACGTTGAGTGCCAACTAAAGGCGTAGCGCCCGCCGTGGCGAGGCCTGGTGCCGATCACTACTGCAGTTTTCCCGCGCAGTCGCTAGAATGGCGGCCTTTGCGAAGTTCTGGAGTTCCCCCTCATGCGCACTTTTCGTCTGGTGATCTCTTGCCCGGACCGCGTTGGCATCGTTGCCAAAGTCAGTAATTTCCTGGCCTCTCATAACGGCTGGATCACCGAAGCGAGCCACCACTCCGACAATCAAGTGGGCTGGTTCTTCATGCGTCACGAAATTCGTGCCGACTCGCTGCCGTTCGGTATTGAAGAGTTGCGCGAGAAGTTTGCGCCGATCGCCGAAGAGTTCTCGATGGACTGGCGCATCACCGACACTGAGCAGAAAAAGCGCGTGGTGTTGATGGCCAGCCGTGAGTCCCACTGTCTGGCGGACTTGCTGCACCGCTGGCACAGCGACGAACTGGACTGCGAAATCTCCTGTGTGATTTCCAACCACGACGACCTGCGCAGCATGGTCGAGTGGCATGGCATTCCTTATTACCACGTCCCGGTCAATCCGCAGGACAAGCAGCCGGCGTTCGCCGAAGTGTCGCGGCTGGTCAAGCAGCACGACGCCGAAGTGGTGGTGCTGGCGCGCTACATGCAGATCCTGCCGCCAGAGTCGTGTCGCGAATACGCACACAAGGTCATCAACATTCACCACAGCTTCCTGCCGTCGTTCGTCGGCGCCAAGCCGTATCACCAGGCCTCGCTGCGTGGCGTGAAACTGATCGGTGCGACCTGCCACTACGTCACCGAAGAGCTGGACGCCGGTCCGATCATCGAGCAGGACGTGGTGCGCGTCAGCCACAGCGACAGCATCGAAGACATGGTGCGTTTCGGCCGTGACGTCGAGAAGATGGTCCTGGCCCGCGGCCTGCGCTATCACCTCGAAGATCGCGTGCTGGTGCACGGCAACAAGACGGTGGTGTTCTGATCGAACCCCCGGGCTTGAAAAAAACAGGGTCTGGGCGTTGAATCGCTCAGGCCCTTTTTTATACCAGCCACTCGGAGCAAGCCGATGAGCGATCCACTCGACAAAGCCACCTCCAAAGCCCCGGCGACCTTGGGCGAAGGCTGTTTGAGCCGCTACGACCCGGAGGACATGAGCCCTGACGACGGTACGGAGTTTCCCGGAGCCGCCGACTTGTGGGAGCAGCTTCAGGATCACCAGGACGACGCTAAGAAGCCTGCCTGACATTCATCAGCTTCTTCAGCAGCGGCCGGCCGAGCATCAACACGAAAACCGGGCCACCGACCAACAGATAGAAGTAATACGTCACCACCCGCCAGATCAGGATCGCTGCCGCTGCGGTGGATTTGCCCACCATCGGCGCCAGCAGCGCGGCCGACGTCAACTCCGCCGCCCCGGCGCCACCCGGCAGCAGGCTGAACTGCCCGGCGCCCAGCGAAAGCATCTGTATCAGAAAGCTCCACGCCCACTGCAAGTCCGCGCCCAGCCCGAGCAGCGCCAGATACAGCACGCTGTAGCGCAGCAGCCAGTGCACGCAAGTCAGGGCGAAGACCTTGATCAGGGTTTGCCAAGGCAACTTCAGGGTGTCAGTGAACGCGGCGAGAAAATGCAATAACTTGCGCGCCCAGCGCCGTCGCGTGCGCGCCGTGACGTTCATGCCGGCCAGCAGTCGCCCGCTGAGGCGAATCAATGCGCGGTGATAACGCGCAATCAGCACACAACTGAACAACCCGCCAAACAGCGAAACTGCACTGAGCATCAACAGCCACTCAAGACGATCGCTCAGATGCTGGAACAACGCATAAATCAGGATGCCGGTCAGGGCACAGAGAAAGAACAGCAGATCGCTGAGCTGATCCATGGCAAACACCGCACTGCTGCGCGCCGGGCGTACACCGAAGCGCGCCAGCAAGGCCATGATGGTCAACGGTCCGCCGCTGCCGCCGGGGGTGGCGCAGTAGGCGAATTCTGCGGCCATGACCACGCCGAGGCTCTTGATCGGCGGCACCTGGCCACGCTGGTCGCCCAGCAACAAGCGCAAACGCAGGGTGTTGATGCCCCAGCAGAGCAGAATCATGCCGAACATCAGCAGCAACCAGCGCAGCGGGAAGCTTTGCAGGCGCGCCCAGGTTTCGCCACCGCCGAGCACGACTGGAATCAGCACCGCGACGAGCAGGCCGATCAGCAATAACAGGCTGCGTTTCATGCGGCGCTTTCCATTTGCATACGTTGTCGAGCGAGCCAGTTGACCTTGGTCAGCGGTTCGCGTCCATCCGCCAGCAGGCGTTCAAGGGTTTGCAGCCAATAAGTGCGCGAGAAGGGGTGGCGCATGTCCACCGGGTGCAGGCCCAGGCGAATCACTGGCGCCTGACGCCAGCGCTGTTCGCGTTGATCGCTGAGCACTTTGGACAAACCACGCCGCCAGGCACTGCGCGCGCTCCACACCAAGCCCGGTGCGTCGATGGCGGTGAAATCCGGCAACCGATAAATATGCTGCGGATCGCTGGTGTACTGCAACGGCAACTCACGCAATGCCTGGCGCGTGCCGTCGCTCATCAGCCACGCCGGGGCGACGAAACCGTGCACTGGCCAGTCACGACGTTGAAAGATCTCAAGACCGGCATGCAAGCGGGAGAGGGCGGTTTCGCGGGACAAGCGATAAAACTCGCCTTCGTGGGTGTAGACCCGACGCATGAACCAGTCACGCGGTGTTCTAGGGCCGGGCTCATGGTCGTCGTGATAGTAACCGTGCAGGGCCAGTTCATCGCCCCGGGCCAGCCGCTTGTCAAGCAAGCGGCGGAACGCCGGGTGCGCATCAAGTGCATTGCGCCGATGAAAATCCGGTACCACCAGCCAGGTCATCGGCACCGCGCCCATGGCATCGACCGCTTCGACAAACGGCTGATAATCGGCCCACGTTTCCGGCGCCACGTCATGCAAGACCAGCAGTACGGCGCGGCGATTGTTCGATTCAGCCATTGGCCACCCTGGGAATCGCGTGGCCGAGTACGGCGTGATAGTGACTGAGCAGACTGTCGACCACATTGTCCCAGGCGTAATGCTGCTCGACGTGCTGGCGCGCTTGTCGTCCAAGTTTTGCGCAGCCGCGACTGAACAGTTCGCGCACGGCATTGGCCATTGCCTGCGGGTTATTCGGCGCACAGAGCAGGCCGCAGGATTCATCGACGATTTCTTCGAAGGCTCCCGCGGCCACGGCAACCACCGGAATGCCGCAGGCCATGGCTTCGAGGATTACCAGACCGAAAGTTTCCTGGTCACCGGCATGCACCAGTGCGTCGGCGCTGGCCATCAGTTGTGCTACCCGCGCCGGTGGGCAGAATTCGTCAATGACGCTGACATTGTCCGGGACGATGGCCGGCATCGACGAACCGACCAGCAGCAAGTGATAACGCGGGCCGAGGCGCTTCATGCATTTGAGCAGCACCGGCAGATTCTTCTCCTTGGAGCCGCGCCCGGCGAAAATCAGCAGGCGTGTGTCCTCGGCGATGCCCAGTTCGGCACGCAGATTGCGCTCGCACGCGCCGGGATGGAAGGTCTGCAGATCAACGCCCAGCGGCTGCACGTAGACGTTGCGCACGCCCAGCCCGGTGAGCTTGTCCGCCATCACTTGGCTGGGGGCCAACACACGGTCGAAGTTGCCGTAGAGCTTGGTTACGTAAGCCTCGACATTCGGCGTGACCCAATGGCCCATGCGGTTGCCGACCAGCAGCGGCAGGTCCGAGTGATAAAAACCGATCACCGGCACATCCAGCTGCCGCCGCGCATCCAGCGCCGCCCAAGCGGTCAGGTACGGATCGCCGACTTCGATCAGATCAGGCTGCAAATCCTGCAGGACGTTGCGCCATGGCGCCAGCCGTAGCGGGAAGCGATAGCCCTTGCCGAAGGGCAGGGCAGGGGCCGGAACGCTGTAAACGCCGTCGTTTTCGCCATAACGGGCGCCGGGAATCAACAGGCTGTGGCGAATGCCGGATCTGCCCGTCAACCGACGGTGCTTGGCATCCAGATAAGTCCGCACGCCGCCGCTGGCCGGGGCGTAGAACATGGTGATGTCGGCGATATGCACGGTGATCATCCCTCCGCTGCTGGGTTCTCCCTTGTTGACCTTTATCGAGAATGGATGTTCGGTCGGGATTGCGCGGTGGGTTTGAGGAGCGCCCTCACCCTAACCCTCTCCCGGAGGGAGAGGGGACTGATCGCGTTGGATGTTTGATCCAAGTCGACCTGGCGGTACGAGTCGAACTCAGGTTTGAAAAGCTTGAAGATCTGCTCCCTTTCCCCTCGCCCCCTTGGGGGAGAGGGCTGGGGTGAGGGGGAGGCTCTTGATCTTCAGATCCTGAAGCTGCCCACCAGCTGCTTCAGCCGCGCAGCCTGCTGCTCCAGATCCGAACAGGCACGCAAGGTCGCGTGCAGGTTTTCCACGCCTTCCTGGTTCAGCGTGTTGATCTCGGTGATGTCGACGTTGATCGACTCGACCACGGCGGTCTGCTCCTCGGTCGCGGTCGCCACCGACTGGTTCATGCCGTCGATTTCACTGATGCGCAGGGTCACGCTGTTCAAGCGCTCGCCGGCGAGATTGGCGATCTCGACACTGTCCTGGCTGTGGCGCTGGCTGTCGCTCATGGTGCTCACCGATTCACGGGCGCCAACTTGCAGTTCCTCGATCATGGTCTGCACCTGCTGCGCCGATTCCTGGGTGCGGTGGGCCAGATTGCGCACTTCATCGGCGACCACGGCGAAACCACGGCCAGCCTCGCCGGCGCGCGCCGCTTCAATTGCCGCGTTGAGCGCCAGCAGGTTGGTCTGCTGGGAAATGCTGGTGATCACTTCGAGAATCTGCCCGATGTTCACGGTTTTGCTGTTCAGCGACTCGATGTTGCTGCTCGATGCACTAAGCATGCTCGACAGCCGGTTCATTGCTTGAATGCTGCGTTCGACCACTTGCTGGCCATCTTCGGCGAGACCGCGCGCATCGCTGGCCTGATTCGACGCCTGCGCGGCGTTGCGGGCGATTTCCTGCGCGGCGGCGCCGAGCTGGTTGATCGCTGCCGCCACGCTGCTGGTGCGCGAGGCCTGCTGATCGGAGTTGTACATCGACGAGTTCGAGGCTGCGACCACCCGAAGGGCGACTTCGTTGACTTGCCCGGTGGCCGACGAAACTTCGCGGATCGAGCCGTGAATACGCTCGACGAAACGGTTGAATGCAGTGCCCAGCACGCCAAATTCATCGTGGTTGACGATGGTCAGGCGTTTGGTCAGGTCGCCTTCGCCGTCGGCGATGTCTTCCATGGCGCGGGTCATGACATGCAGCGGCTGAATCAGGATGCGGATCAGCATGCCCAGCAACGCGAGAATGATCGCCACGGCAATCACCGTCGCGATCACCGCCGAGGTACGGAATTCGCTGAGCATCGCGAACGCCTGATCCTTGTCCACCGACAAGCCGATGTACCAGTTCACCGAGGGCAAACCCTTGATCGGCGCGAAGGTGACGATGCGGGTCTTGCCATCGACGCTGACTTCGCTGAAGTCGCTGCTGATGCGCGGCGTGTCCTGCGGATAGGCTTCTTTGAGTGACTTCATCACCAAGGCCTTGTCCGGATGCACGAGAATCTTGCCGTCGGCGCTGACCAGAAACACATAACCCATGCCGTCGAAATCCCGCGCGGCGAGGGTGTCGACCAGCGATTGCAGGCTCAGATCACCGCCGACCACGCCGACGCTCTGGCCGGCCTTTTTCGAGGCGGTGGCGATAGAAATGATCAGTTGACCGGTTGCCGCATCGATGTACGGCTCGGTCAGGGTCGAGGTGCTGCTGCTTTCGGCGCCCTTGTACCAGGGACGAACGCGCGGATCGAAACCGTCCGGCATTTTCGTGTCGGGACGGATGGTGAAATGGCCGGTGGCATCACCCAGGTAGGTGGCCATGAACGTCGAGGTCAGGGTTTTCTGCTCGAGCAGGCTGGCGACGTTGGCAGGTTCCGGATTGGCGGCGATGTTCTGGGCGGCGTTTTCGATCAGCAGGATGCGACCGGTCAGCCAGGTCTGGATATTACCGGCAGTGACCTCGCCCATTTCTTCGAGGTAGCTGTTCAAGTCATCGCGGATCGCGTTGCGTTGCAACCAATCGTTATAAAGAGTGAACGAGGCGAAGGCGGCGATGACGACGAGGGCGGCGGCAAGCAGGATTTTATGGCTGAAGCGCAGATTTTTGTTCATGGCTTGGGGTTCCGCTAAGGTCTTAATGTCCCGGGCGTGCTTTTATAGAGGCACGTGAAACGGGCAAGGGGCAAAAAAAGCTGATATTTCCATCTCTCCTTAGGGAAATGTCCGGCTGACCCGGGTCGGGTCTCTCAACCTTTTTATCGGCCATGCAGCATCAAAGATTAACCATTGGGTGACAAAATGCCTGACTCCTCGCAACTCGTAATCGGCGCCGATCCGGCTGGCCAGCAGACTGCCCAGGCGATGCGCCTGGCGAACCGCCACGGCCTGATCGCCGGCGCCACCGGCACCGGTAAGACCGTCACCTTGCAGCGCCTGGCCGAAGCCTTCAGCGACGCCGGTGTCGCGGTGTTCGCCGCCGACATCAAGGGTGACCTGTGCGGCCTCGGTGCCGCCGGCAATCCACAGGGCAAGGTCGCCGAACGCATCGCCGGCATGCCGTGGCTCAACCACACCCCGCAGGCGTATCCGGTGACCTTGTGGGATATTCATGGCGAATCCGGGCATCCGCTGCGTACCACCCTGAGCGAAATGGGCCCGCTGTTGATCGGCAGTCTGCTGGAGCTCACTGACAGTCAACAGTCGGCGCTGTATGCGGCGTTCAAGGTCGCCGATCGCGAAGGTCTGTTGCTGCTCGATCTGAAAGACCTGAAAGCGCTGCTCAATCACCTCAAGGACAATCCTCAGTTGCTCGGCGAAGACGCGGCGCTGATGACCACTGGCTCCAGTCAGGCGCTGCTGCGCCGCTTGGCAACCCTTGAGCAGCAGGGCGCAGAAGCCTTGTTCGGCGAGCCGGCACTGCAACTGGAAGACATTCTGCAACCGACCGCCGACGGCCGCGGGCGCATTCATCTGCTCGACGCCAGCCGTCTGGTGCACGAGGCGCCGAAGGTCTATGCAACGTTCCTGTTGTGGCTGCTGGCCGAACTGTTCGAGCAATTGCCGGAGCGGGGCGATGCCGACAAACCGCTGCTGGCGCTGTTCTTCGATGAGGCGCATTTGCTGTTTGGCGACACACCGAAGGCGTTGCAGGAGCGTCTGGAACAAGTGGTGCGGTTGATTCGCTCCAAGGGCGTTGGCGTGTATTTCGTCACCCAGTCGCCCGCCGATCTGCCGGATGACGTGCTGGCCCAACTGGGCTTGCGCATCCAGCACGGCTTGCGTGCGTTTACTGCCAAAGAGCAGAAATCCTTGCGCGCGGTGGCCGAGGGGTTCCGCCCGAATCCGGCGTTCGACAGCTTGTCGGTATTGACCGAGTTGGGGATTGGTGAGGCCTTGGTCGGCACGCTGACCGAGAAGGGCACGCCGGAAATCGTCCAGCGTGTGCTGGTCGCGCCGCCGCAATCGCGGATCGGGCCGCTCAGCGCAACCGAACGCACCGTGCTGATTGCCGGATCGCCGTACAAGGGCCGTTATGACAAACCGATCGACCGCGAGTCGGCGTATGAAATCCTGATGGGACGTAAAGGCCTGGCGCCGGAAGCTGAAGCGCCCGCAGGCAAAGCAGCTGCCGAAGAACCAAGCCTGGCCGACCGGGCCGGGGAGTTCCTCGGCACCGCGGCGGGGCAGGCACTGAAGTCAGCCATGCGCCAAGCGGCCAACAATCTGGGCAAGCAACTGGTGCGCGGTTTGATGGGCTCTTTGCTCGGCGGCAGCAAACGCCGCTAAAACAATGCAGGAGTGAGCCTGCTCGCGATGGCGATGCAACGGTCGACACTTGTAGTGACTGATCTACCGCTATCGCGAGCAGGCTCGCTCCTGCGGGATTTGCTGATTTCAGGTTTTGGCCTTGGCGTGCGCTGCCAGTCGTTCCAGCGCCGCACGCAAACCCGGATCGCTGATCCCATTGGCCGTTTCCTGAATCGTCGCGGCGGCATCGGTCGACAGATCCATGGTGTGCCCGGTCGCGCCGCGCTGCACCGTCGGCGGCTGCACCTTGAACAGAATCCGCGTCAGGCTGGCGAACTCGTCGAACATCTGCAATTGCCGCTGCAAGCGTTTCTGCTGATAGCGCAAACGTGTTGCCCAGTGGCCGTCGGTCACAATCAGCAGCAGACTGCCCTCGCGCCATGACGCCACATGGCAGTGTTTGCGGGCGGCGGGTTGCAGCTGGCTTTCGAGCAGACGTTGCAAATGTCCCAGCCGTTGGGCATGGCCGAGGATGGCTTTGAGCGGCTTGGCTTCGCGTAGCAGAACGGCGGGTGCTCTGGCCGTGAGAGGGCGAAATGCCATGATCGAACACCTGAAGTAACAGAAGCGCCATGGTAGCAGAAAGCTGCGGAACCACTCGCCCATTGCTTTTGTCCCTGCTTTGCTCATTAAATCAACGACTAACTTCTTGCCCGCGTGGCTTGAAGTTGAGCAAAACGCCCTTATTTCAAGTGAGCCCCGTCAAAGCGCAGTGCCAGCATCGTGGAACATCGCCACTTTCCTCACCACCGTTTCCGGGTAGAATGCTCGTTCGCATGCGGCCATGAGGGCTGCACGGGCGACTCACGGGGCCGCCCTCCATCCCTTTAGTGTGGAAGATCCTGCCGATATGTTTGCGCCTTTGTTAAAGAAACTTTTTGGAAGCAAGAACGAGCGTGAAGTCAAACGCATGCTCAAGACGGTGCAGCTCGTCAATGCCTTCGAAGAGCAAATGGTGGCCCTTTCGGACGATCAATTGCGCGCCAAGACTCAAGAGTTCAAGGACCGCATCGCCAAAGGGGAAACCCTCGACAAGCTGTTGCCTGAAGCCTTTGCCGTGGCCCGCGAGGCCGGCAAGCGCGTGATGGGCATGCGCCACTTCGACGTGCAACTCGTCGGTGGCATGACCCTGCACGAAGGCAAGATCGCCGAAATGCGCACCGGTGAGGGTAAAACCCTGGTGGCGACCCTCGGCGTTTACCTCAACGCACTGTCCGGCAAGGGCGTGCATGTGGTGACGGTGAACGACTACCTGGCCCGTCGTGACGCCAACTGGATGCGTCCGCTGTACGAATTCCTCGGCCTGACCGTCGGCGTCGTGACGCCGTTCCAGCCGCCGGAAGAGAAGCGTCTGGCCTATGCCGCCGACATCACCTACGGCACCAACAACGAATTCGGTTTCGACTACCTGCGCGACAACATGGCGTTCAGCATGGAAGAAAAATTCCAGCGCGAACTCAACTTTGCCGTGATCGACGAAGTCGACTCCATCCTCATCGACGAAGCGCGTACCCCGCTGATCATTTCCGGTCAGGCCGAGGACAGCTCCAAGCTGTACATGGAGATCAACAAGCTGATCCCGCAGCTGGAACTGCACGTCGAAGAAGTCGAAGGTCAGGTCACCAAGGCCGGCCACTACACCGTTGACGAAAAGACCCGTCAGGTCGAACTCAACGAAGCCGGTCACCAGTTCATCGAAGACATGCTCACCCGCGTCGGCCTGCTGGCCGAAGGCGAGAGCCTGTATTCGGCGCACAACCTCGGTCTGTTGACCCACGTTTATGCCGGTCTGCGTGCGCACAAGCTGTTCAACCGCAACGTTGAATACATCGTGCAGGACGGTCAGGTCGTGCTGGTCGACGAACACACCGGTCGTACCATGCCCGGTCGTCGTCTGTCCGAAGGCCTGCACCAGGCCATCGAAGCCAAGGAAGGTCTGAACATTCAGGCCGAGAGCCAGACCCTGGCCTCGACCACCTTCCAGAACTACTTCCGTCTGTACGAAAAGCTGTCCGGCATGACCGGTACCGCTGACACCGAAGCGTTCGAATTCCACCAGATCTACAACCTGCCGGTCGTGGTCATTCCGCCGAACAAGCCGTTGGCGCGCAAAGACTACAACGACCTGGTGTTCCTGACCGCCGAAGAGAAATACGCGGCGATCATCAACGACATCAAGGAAGGCATGGCCCAGGGCCGTCCGATCCTCGTCGGTACGGCGACCATCGAAACTTCCGAGCACGTGTCCAGCCTGCTCGCCAAGGAAGGCATCGAACACAAGGTCCTGAACGCCAAGTTCCACGAAAAAGAAGCTGAAATCATCGCTCAGGCCGGTCGTCCGGGCGCCCTGACCATCGCCACCAACATGGCCGGTCGCGGTACCGACATTCTGTTGGGCGGCAACTGGGAAGTGGAAGTCGCGGCGCTGGAAAACCCGAGCCCCGAGCAGATCGCGCAGATCAAGGCCGACTGGCAGAAGCGCCATCAGCAAGTGCTGGAATCCGGCGGCTTGCAGGTGATCGCTTCCGAGCGTCACGAATCGCGTCGTATCGACAACCAGTTGCGTGGCCGTGCCGGCCGTCAGGGCGATGCCGGTTCGAGCCGCTTCTACCTGTCGCTGGAAGACAGCCTGATGCGCATCTTCGCCTCTGACCGGGTGAAGAACTTCATGAAAGCCCTTGGCATGCAGCCGGGCGAAGCGATCGAGCACCGCATGGTGACCAACGCGATCGAGAAGGCGCAGCGCAAGGTTGAAGGGCGCAACTTCGACATTCGCAAGCAATTGCTCGAGTTCGACGACGTCAACAACGAACAGCGTAAAGTGATCTATCACATGCGTAACACGTTGCTGGCCGCCGACAACATCGGTGAGACCATCGCCGACTTCCGTCAGGACGTGCTCAACGCTACCGTCAGCGCGCACATTCCACCGCAATCGCTGCCCGAGCAGTGGGACGTCGCTGGTCTGGAAGCGACGATCGAAAGCGACTTCGGCGTGAAACTGCCGATCCAGCAGTGGCTCGACGAAGACGATCACCTGTACGAAGAAACGCTGCGCGAGAAGCTGATGGCCGAGCTGATCGCCGCGTACAACGAAAAAGAAGATCAGGCCGGTGCCGAAGCACTGCGCTCGTTCGAGAAGCAAATCGTGCTGCGCGTACTGGACGACCTGTGGAAAGACCACCTGTCGACCATGGATCACCTGCGTCACGGCATCCACCTGCGTGGCTATGCGCAGAAGAACCCGAAGCAGGAATACAAGCGCGAGTCGTTCACGCTGTTCTCCGAGCTGCTCGATTCGATCAAGCGCGACTCGATCCGTGTGCTGTCGCACGTTCAGGTTCGCCGCGAAGATCCGGAAGCCGAAGAACAACGCCTGCGTCAGGAAGCCGAAGCGCTGGCCGCCCGCATGCAATTCGAACACGCCGAAGCGCCAGGGCTGGATCAGCCCGAAGCGCTGGGTGAAGAGGTCGATGTCGCCCTCGCCACCGCACCGGTGCGCAACGAGCAGAAGCTGGGCCGCAACGAGCTGTGCTATTGCGGTTCGGGCAAGAAATACAAGCATTGCCACGGGCAGATCCAGTAAAACCCGTCGCACTCGCTGAACACCCCGCGCCGCGACCGGCTTCTGCCGTCGCGGCGTTTTGCCATTCACACCACCGTCGCTGCGAGTGGCGGTGCTGACATCATTGAGTAAGGAGCGCATTCATGGCTGTTGGTCTTGGTCCGTTGCCAACGTTGCACCCGGTTGCCGGTTTTGAACTCGGTATCGCCTCGGCCGGCATCAAGCGCCCAGGGCGCAAGGATGTTGTAGTGATGCGCTGTGCCGAAGGTTCGACCGTGGCGGGCGTGTTCACCTTGAACGCCTTCTGTGCGGCGCCGGTGATCCTGGCGAAAAAGCGCGTGCAGAATGCCGTGCGCTACCTGCTGACCAACACCGGTAACGCCAATGCCGGCACCGGCGAACCGGGCCTGGCGGCTGCCGAGCGCACCACCGCGAAACTGGCCGAGCTGACCGGCGTCGATGCCAGCCAGATCCTGCCGTACTCCACCGGGGTGATCGGTGAGCCGCTGCCGGTCGAGAAGATTGAAGGCGCACTGCAAGCCGCGCTCGACGATCTGTCGGAAAACAACTGGGAAGCCGCCGCCACCGGAATCATGACCACCGACACCCTGCCGAAGGGCGCCAGCCGCCAGTTCGAGCATGACGGCGTGACCATCACCGTCACCGGCATCAGCAAAGGCGCCGGCATGATCCGCCCGAACATGGCGACCATGCTTGGCTACATCGCCACCGATGCCAATGTTTCGCGCGATGTGCTGCACAACCTGATGCTCGATGGCGCCAACAAGTCGTTCAACCGCATCACCATCGACGGCGACACCTCGACCAACGACTGCTGCATGCTGATCGCCACCGGCAAGGCTGCGCTGCCGGAAATCACCCGTGCTGAAGGCGAGCTGTTCGCCAAGCTCAAGCAAGCGGTGTTCGAAGTGTGCATGGACGTGGCCCAGGCCATCGTGCGTGACGGCGAAGGCGCGACCAAGTTCGTCACTGTTGAAGTCAACGGCGGTGGCAATCATCAGGAATGCCTGGACGTTGGCTACACCGTGGCCCACTCGCCGTTGATCAAGACCGCGCTGTTCGCTTCCGACCCGAACTGGGGCCGGATTCTCGCCGCCGTCGGCCGTGCCGGTGTGCCGGATCTGGACGTGAGCAAGATCGACGTGTTCCTCGGCGAAGTGTGCATTGCCAGCCGCGGCGCCCGTGCGACGACCTACACTGAAGCGCAAGGCTCGGCGGTGATGCAGCAGGAAGAGATCACCATCCGCATCGAGCTGGGTCGCGGCGATTGCAGCGAAACCATCTGGACCACCGACCTGTCGCACGAGTATGTGAAGATCAACGCTGAGTACCGCACCTGATCCGAGACCGAGCCGCCTGCATCGCCAGCAGGCTGGCTCCCACAGGGATCTGTGTCGTTCACAAATCCCCTGTAGGAGTGAGCCTGCTCGCGATTGCGCCAGCCCGGACACCACTTATCTAGAGTTTCCCTCTGACGAAAAGGCGCCACCACCATGTCCCTGCACCTGATCATCGGCGACAAACTGCTTTCCTCCTGGTCCCTGCGCGCCGGCCTGGCGCTGGAGCTGACCGGCGCACCCTACAGCGAAGAACTGATCAGACTCGGCAAGCCCGACACCCGCGCGCTACTGCTCAAGCATTCGCCGACCGCCAAGGTGCCGCTGCTCAAAACCACCCGCGGTACCATCGCCGATTCGCTGGCGATCGCCGAATACCTCGCCGAGCAATTCCCCTCCGAGCAGCTCTGGCCGAGCGATATTTTCGCCCGCGCACAGGCCCGCTCTGCCTGCGCGCAGATGCACAGCGGCTTCTTTGCCATGCGCAATCACATGCCGTTCAACCTCAATCACGACGCGCCGCTCGATCCGGTGCCGCCAGAAGTGAAGGTCGACATCGAGCGCATGCTCGCCTTGTGGGCGGAATGTCGTGCAGCGGCGACCGAAGAAGGGCCGTACCTGTTCGGTCGCGTAAGCCTGGCGGATGCTTTTTTCGCGCCGATCGCCGTACGCCTGCGCACCTATCAAGTGCAACTGCCGGCCGCTGACGAAGCCTATGTTGAAACCGTCTACCAATGGCCTGCATTCAAAGCGTGGCAGAAGGCCGGACTGGAGGAATTGAAGCCGTGAAACGCGTTCACGTCGCCGCTGCAGTCATTCGTGACGCCAGCGGCAAAATCCTCATCGCTCGCCGCGCCGACACCCAGCATCAGGGGGGGCTGTGGGAATTTCCCGGCGGTAAGGTCGAGGCTGACGAATCGGTTGAAAGCGCGCTGGCGCGGGAGTTGAACGAGGAACTGGGTATCGTCGTTGGTGCTGCCCGGCCGCTGATCAAGGTTCGCCACGATTATCCGGACAAACAAGTGTTGCTGGATGTCTGGGAAGTCTCGGCATTCACTGGCGAACCGCATGGCGCCGAGGGCCAGCCGTTGGCTTGGGTCACGGCGAAGGAACTGGTGAATTACGACTTCCCGGCGGCCAACCAGCCCATCGTCGCCGCGGCGCGTTTGCCCGCCGAGTACCTGATCACCCCCGAGGATCTGGAAACCCCGGCGCTGCTGCGCGGGATCCAGAAGGCGATTGCGGGTGGCATCAAGCTGATTCAGTTGCGTGCGCCGAATGGCTACGACCCCAAGTACCGCGATCTGGCGGTGGATGCGGTCGGCCTGTGTGCCGGCAAGGCGCAATTGATGATCAAGGGGCCGTTCGAATGGCTTGGCGATTTCCCGTCGGCCGGCTGGCACATCACCTCGGCGCAGTTGCGCAAATACGCAGCGGCGGGGCGGCCGTTGCCGGCGGAGCGCTGGCTCGCCGCGTCGTGTCACGACGCCGAAGAGCTGGCACTGGCCGAGCAGATGGGTGTGGATTTTGTCACCCTGTCGCCAGTGCAGCCGACGCTGACCCACCCGGATGGGCAGCCATTAGGGTGGGAACAGACAGAGACTTTGATCGAGGGTTTCAGCAAACCGGTATTTTTGCTCGGGGGGGTAGGGCCTGCGGAGCGGGACAAGGCCTGGAGTGTCGGGGCGCAGGGTGTCGCGGGGATTCGCGCGTTCTGGCCTGAGTCTCTGTAAAGGCTGATGGCCCATTCGCTGGCAAGCCAGCTCCCACAGGGTTTTGTGTCGTTCACAAATTTTGCGTAAGCCACTAAACCTGTGGGAGCTGGCTTGCCAGCGATGGCGGCTAAACAGGCGCTACATTTCTGTTGGCTTTGGGGCCGCCTGCCACAAAATCTCCGCCACCCCTTGCCGCCGCGCAATCAACCTTGCCGCAACAAACAACAAATCCGACAACCGATTGATATACGCCAGGCCAACCCCGGCCAGCGGTTCCAGCGCATTCAGGTGCTGGCAGCGTCGCTCGGCACTGCGCGCCAGGCTGCGGCACACATGCGCTTGAGCAATGAGCATCGAGCCGCCCGGCAGAATGAAATTCTCCAGCGGCCCCAACTCTTCATTCCACACGTCGATCGCTGCTTCCAGCCGTTCGATTTCCGCTGCGTTCAACGCCTGATATTCCGGCATCGCCAATTCGCCGCCCAAATCAAACAGGCGATGCTGACAAGGCGCCAACACCTCGATCAGCTCATTCAGCCCCGGGCAGCTTTCACGTTCGGCGATCAATCCGGCCAGCAGCACGCCAACCTGACTGTTCAGCGTATCGACTTCGCCGATCGCTTCGATGCGTGGATGATCCTTGGGCACGCGACGGTCATCGCCCAGGCCTGTTTCGCCGGTGTCGCCGGTGCGGGTGTAGATTTTCGACAGGCGAAAGCCCATGGGTTACCTCGGTAGTTGATTGTTTTCAGCGGCGATGGGTGTTGGCTGGGTCAGTGGCAGACGCAAGGTGAAACAGGTGCCCTGGCCCGGCGCGGACTGCACTTCCATCTGCCCTTTGTGATTGTTGGTAATGATGAAGTAAGACACCGACAGGCCCAGCCCGGTGCCCTGGCCGATTTCCTTGGTGGTGAAGAACGGCTCGAAGGTGCGTTTGCGCACGCTCTCGCTCATGCCGATGCCGTTGTCTTCGACCTGAATTTCGGCCCAGGGCGGATTGAGCCTGGTGCGCAAAATGATCCGCCCCGGCTCGCCGTCGTCTTCGCGCTGGTGAATGGCTTGTGCGGCGTTTTTCAGCAAATTGAGCAGCACCTGCTCGAGCTCGTTGGCGGTGCCCGGCACCGGGCCGAGCGCCGGGTCGAACTGGCGGATGATCGCCTGGCCCTTGAAGTCGAAACCGATGGCCAGATCGAAGTCGTTGCCAGCGATTTCCACGGCTTGGTCGATCAGTGCCGGCAAGTCGCACGGGGCCATTTGCCGAGTGCTGCGGCGGCTGAAACTGAGCATGTGTGTAACGATTTTCGCCGCTCGCGCACCGGCCTGTTGAATGCCGTCGAGCAGTTGCGGCACTTCGCGCCCTTGCAGGTAGCGGTTGACCGTGTCCAGTTCGATGCCCAGTTGTTCGGCGGTTTCCAGGTTCTTCGGCAGATCCGCGGACAGGCGTCGGCGGATGTTTTGCACGTTGTGCAGGATCGCGCCCAGCGGGTTATTGATCTCGTGGGCCATGCCGGCGGCGAGGCCACCGACCGAGAGCATTTTTTCCGACTGCACCATCATTTCTTCCAGCGACAAGCGCTGGGTGATGTCATCGATGCGGATCACCACGCCGCGCCCGGCACCGCCCATCAGCGGATAAAAGGTCAGCGCGTAGTGCTTCGGCTCTTCGTCCTTGAACCAGGTGACCCGCTCGATTTTCGCCACGGTGTGCTGCTCGACGGTCTGCTTGAGTTGCGGCAGAAACGGCTTGAGCGGTTCGAAGGCAAGGAAGATCGGCTGGTTCAGCGCTTCGTCCAGACGCGTGCCGGAGAGGGCGCTGGCTTCCTGGTTCCATTGGGTGACGTAGAGCTGCTCGTCGAGGGCAATCAGCGCCGAGGGCATCGAGTCGATGATGCTGTTGAGGTAATTCTGGAAACCGGTGAGCTTCTTCTCGATCTTGCTGCGCACCTGGACTTCCAGTTCCAGTTTGCGATTGGTGTGGCGGGTTTCTTCGGCCAGCCCCTGAGCCTGATCGTAAGCCGCCTGCGAATCATCGCGGGCGCGCTTGAGCTGCTGCTCGCGCGCTTCGATGCGCGACAGCATGGTGTTGAAGGCCTCGGCCAGACTGCCGATTTCATCGTGGTTGCCGCGTGCGGCCCGCAGGGCGTAGTTTTCCTCGCGGGTGACCTGGCGCGACAGCTCCTCGAGCTGATGGATCGGCCGGGTGATCAGACGTTTGATCTGCCGGGCAATCACTAGCCACAGCAGCACGCTGAAAATCAGGATGCCCAGGCTTGCAGTCAGGGTGCCGGTGTAGAACGCCATCGGCAGCTCACTGCTGGCAACCAGCAGCAAATGGCCCGGTGAGGTGCCGGGACGGGGCAGGGTGATCAGTTGGTTGCTGCGAAATTCGGTCAGTTGCCAGGCCTCGACGTGGCGGTAATGCTCCGGCAGGCTGAGCTTGTCGCCACGCTGCACTTGCGCCAGGCGTTGCCCTTTGCCGTCGTAGAGGGCGGCGGCGCGCAGCGGTGAATAACTGTCGAGCTCCTTGAGCAGGCGCTCGGCACTTTGCGGTGATTGCAGGGCTTCACTGACCAGACTCGGGTTGGAGATCAGCCGGCCGATGGTCTGCAAGGCTTGCGGCGCCATGCTTTCCTGGGAGATGTAATAGGCGGCGCTGATAAAGGTCAGGTTGGCGACCAGCAGAACCGTGGTCAACAACACCAACAGGGCGGCCAACAGTTTCTGGCCGACCGGCAGGTTTTCGAGGCGCTGGCGCAATGGCATCAGGTTTATCGCAGCAAAGGAACAAGTCGCCAGCGTAGCCGCTGCTCAGTCGCTGGGCAATCCGAGGCTGCGCAGATGGCCGATCAGGCGCTGCTGCAATTGTTGCAGGTGCGGCAGGTTAACCTGATGGCGCTCGGCAACT
Source organism: Pseudomonas sp. Z003-0.4C(8344-21) (assembly GCF_900104975.1). Lineage (NCBI taxonomy): Bacteria > Pseudomonadati > Pseudomonadota > Gammaproteobacteria > Pseudomonadales > Pseudomonadaceae > Pseudomonas > Pseudomonas sp. Z003-0.4C(8344-21). Next base: position 1,695,741 of record NZ_LT629756.1, read on the forward strand.
TTGCAGGCGTGGCCCAGCAGGTAACTGATTTCGGTACGGCGCTGGTTGGCGACATCCTGGTACATCGAGGAATAATTGGCCGCCGTGGCTTGGATCACCCGCTCGACTTCCGCTTGCAGGTTGTCCGCCGCTGCCGGTTGGCCGCAGCGCTCAAGCAACTCGGCCAGCTCGCCACACAGGGTGGCGACTTCGCAGTGATGCTCGGTCAGTCCGCCGTTACGGCAGCCGTGCAACACCGTCAGCGGGTTGATCGCACAGTTGAGCGCCAGTTTGCGCCACAGGCGGGTGAGGATGTCAGCGGTCCATTCATGGGGAATGTTCGCCGCTTGCAGATCGTCCAGCCAGATCGGCGCCAATGGGTTTGCGGCATCGCCGAGCCAGGTAAACCCATGCCCGGCAAACACCACGCGCCAGTCGCCATCACGGAACGCACCTTCGGTGCTCGAGGCGCTGATGCAACGTGCATGCGGCACTTGGGCGGCGACCGCGTCCTGACTGCCGAGACCGTTCTGCAGCAGGATCAGCTCGGCATCGGCCGCCAGTCGCGGCGCGATACGGGCGACGGCGTTCTCGGCGTCATAGGCCTTGCACGCCACCAGCAGGCGGCGGATCGGCGCGGGGTGGTCTGCGGTTTCGGCGGGAACTGCATGGGTACTGGCTTGTCCGTTTTCTACCAGGGTCAGTCCACCGGCGGCCTCGTAGCTGCGCAAACGCGTTGGGTCGCGCACGATCAACCGCACCGCCTGGCCCGCGCGGGCCAGGCGGGTCGCCCATAACGTGCCGAGACTGCCGGCGCCCAGTACATGCCAGGGAGTCGACATCAGTTTTTTGCTCGATTGCTTGCAGGCATGTGCGGCGCGCCGTATCGGTGGGAAAAGAGCCGTTATAATGAGCCCGATTTTAACCGCAAGCCAAGCGCGCTCCATCACCATCGAGCGCGCCTTTTTATTGGAGAGATTACATGCCGTCGTTCGACGTGGTATCCGAACTGGACAAACACGAGCTCACCAACGCGGTCGAGAACGCCGTGAAGGAACTCGACCGTCGTTATGACCTGAAAGGCAAAGGCAGCTTCGAGTTCAAGGAAAAGGACCTGACCGTCAGCCTGACCGCCGAGGCCGAATTCCAGCTCGAGGCGATGATCGAAATCCTCAAGCTGGCGCTGGTCAAGCGCAAGATCGACGTGCAGTGCCTTGAGGTCAAGGACGCCTATGCCTCGGGCAAGCTGATGAAGCAGGACGCCGTGCTCAAGGAAGGCATCGACAAGGAACTGGCGAAAAAGATCGTCGGCCACATCAAGGAAGCCAAACTGAAAGTGCAGGCCGCCATTCAGGGCGAGCAAGTGCGTGTGACCGGCAAGAAGCGCGACGACCTGCAGGAAGCCATCGCGGCGCTGCGCGCCAAGGAATTCGGCATGCCGCTGCAGTTCAACAATTTCCGCGACTAAACTGCTCTGTGACTGTGTGGGAGCGAGCGTGCTCGCGAATGCAAGGTGTCGGTCAATTCATCTTTGAATGACACACCGCATTCGCGAGCAGGCTCGCTCCCACATTATTTTGTGTACACCCCGGGAAGCCGGAAATCAGGAGAAAGAACATGGATTTGAATGCTGAGGTGGACCACCTGGTCAAGGCGTCCCAGGCGTGGATTCCGATGATCATGGAGTACGGCAGCCGCGTGCTGCTGGCGGTGATTACCCTCGCCATCGGCTGGTGGCTGATCAACAAGGTCACGCAAAAGCTCGGCGGTCTGTTGGCCTTGCGCAATGCCGACCTGGCACTGCAAGGCTTTATCAGCAGCCTGGCGAACATCATTCTCAAGGTACTGCTGATCGTCAGCGTCGCGTCGATGATCGGCGTGGAAACCACCTCGTTCGTCGCGGCCATCGGTGCGGCCGGTCTGGCCATCGGTCTGGCCTTGCAGGGCAGCCTGGCAAACTTTGCCGGTGGCGTGCTGATTCTGCTGTTCCGGCCGTTCCGCATCGGTGACTGGATCGAAGCGCAAGGCGTGGCGGGCACTGTCGACAGCATCCAGATTTTCCACACCGTGCTGCGTACCGGCGACAACAAGACCATCATCCTGCCCAACGGCAATCTGTCGAACGGCATCATCACCAACACCAATCGTCAGCCGACGCGCAAGGTTGTGTTCGATGTCGGTGTCGATTACGAAGCAGACCTGCAAAAAGCCCGTCAGGTGTTGCTGGACCTGGCCAAGGATGAGCGCGTATTGCAGGACCCTGAGCCACAGGCGGTGATTTCGACACTGGGTGACAGTTCGATCACGGTTTCCTTGCGGGTCTGGGTTAAAACTGCCGACTACTGGGATGTTATGTTCATGTTCAATGAACTGTCGCGCGATCGCCTGAAAGCCGCCGGGATTGATATTCCTTTTCCGCAGCGGGTTATTCGTGTAATGCAGGAACCGGCAACTAAATGATAGGTTGCTAATTAAACTGTCTGACTCGGCAGTCAACGCAGTTGAATGCAGCAGCAATAAAAAAGGCCCATCCTGAGATGGGCCTTTTTATGTGTTATCGCAAACTAACTGGATGCGATTACAACAGCGACAGCGGGTAGTCAACGATCAGACGGAACTCTTTGATGTCGCCTTCGCCCTGGTCAGCGTTAGCCTGGTGCCATGCTTGACGAATGCGGAAGGAGAGATCTTTTGCCGGGCCAGACTGAACAACGTACTTGGCTTCCAGGTTGGTCTCGTTGTGCTTGCCATCTTCACCGTACAGGCCAGCGTAAGCGCTGCCAGTTGGGGTGTTAGTGCCATCGATGTCCCAGCCTTTAACGTAACGGGTCATGAAGCTCAGACCTGGAACGCCGTACTCGGCCATTTTGATGTCATAACGGATCTGAGCGGATTTCTCGTTCGGACCGTTGAAGTCAGAGTACTGAATGGAGTTGGCGAGGAAGATCGAGTCGCCACCACGGTTGTTCTTGCCCACGCCGATGTAGTCGAAAGGCGTGTCACCGTTGACCTTCTGGAAGGCCAGGGTAATGGTGTGCGCTTTCAGGAACGAAAGAGCGGTTGCCAGGGAGAACGTGGTGTTGCTGATATCGCCGGCTTTCGCGTCACCGGTGTCGGTGGTGCGGTAGATGTTGAAGTCGGTGTTCAGCGAGGTGTCACCACTGAAAGGCGTGGTGAGGTTCACGTTGGCGTAGTACTGGTTCCAGATGTCTTCCAGCTTGGCGCCGTAGAGCGATGCGCTCAGGTTTTCGGTGATGCCGTACTTGCCGCCGAAGTAGTCGATGGTGTTGGCTTCTTCGCCAGCGTAGTTGGCGTACAGACCACCTTCGCGGGAGTTACGGTCCTGGCTGGTACCCGAGTAGAAGTGGCCGGCCTCGAGATCAAGATCTTTGATTTCGCTGCTCTGCAGCTGGAAGCCGCTGGCAGTTTGCGGGAGGATACGGGAACCACCGACTGCGAACACTGGAGAAGTGCTCGGCTGCATGTCGCCCACTTTCAGCTCGGTTTTCGATACGCGGAACTTGACCGCAGCACCGGCTTTGCCCTGGCTGTCGTTGACTTCGCCATCGGCATCGCGGCTCATGTTGCCGGTGCCGCCAGTGCCGTCACCGCCATCGAGTTTGATGGCCAGATAACCGAAGGCATCAATGCCCACGCCTACGGTGCCTTGGGTGTAACCAGAGCTGAAGTTGCCCCAGATACCCTGGGTCCAGTCTTTCTGGTCGTTGCCGCCATTCTTGTTATTGCGGTTGAAGTAATAGTTGCGAATCAGCAAGTCAGCTTTGGCGTCTTCAACGAAGCCCTTGGCCTCTGCCTGGTCACTAACGAACGGTGCGGCCGTAGCCAACTGAGAACCGGCAGCTGCTGCAACTGCCAGTGCGATCATGCTCCACTTCATCACGCGCATCGTGATTTGCTCCTTTGGTTTTAGAAGAGTACTGCCGTCCCACCTGTTTTATTATCTGGGCGGCTCTTTCTTTTTGTGTCGGCGCAAACTTATATCACGCCGACAATGTTGGCGATACTTGCGAATTCAACCTTTCAGCTTCTTTACGACGTTGTCGCGAATGACTGGATGGATGTCGCAAATTCACAGTACCGACGCAGCCGGACTGACAACTTTCTCGCTGTTCATGGGCCTTTTTGCATCGGTAAAAAAGAGTCCCTGGCAAAACACTTGAATCTCCATCGGGCAACCCTGCCACTGTTTTTATGGGGCTTAGGCATCCACTTCCGGTGGTGCGCTTATAGTCCATATGAGTACGAATGCAACAAGCGTGCTCAAACCGCGTTTTCCTTGCGGTTATTTTCCCCAGCGCCTCTCTGCATTTGTGAAAACCTTGTGAAACGGGGGCTTCGAGGCTGTTTTTTTCAGCGCTTGACGTTAGCCCTGCCATGGTGTTGTCACGCTGTTTCGCGCGCGTGACAATCAAAAACGTTACCCGTTCACCCCGTCATTGAGTATTCGGCGGATGCCCGACGCACTGAGCGTAGACGGGTTGTGCGATTTTGGTGCAAATAATTTTCTGCCCCTGTTCGGCTTCCCGCGGCTTTGAGCGCTTGAGAGGCCGAGCATAGCGTGTGTTTCGATCGTTTCATCGAGATAGCGATGGGTATCGGGTCTGTGTTGGTGCGTAGCGTTCGCAAATGTCCCATGTCGGGGCGTCGGCGCGACGATGGCAGGCAGCGCTGTCGTGAAGGCTCGCGCATTCACAGGTATGCTGCACGCCTGTCGCTTGGCGGGCCGTCCACAGTGATCGCCGCTAAGCTGAATATGTCGATCAGCCGGGAGTGCGCGCAGTGTTTGCTTTAGATTCACGACTTCAACAGGACACGCTGGTCATCGGTGACTTCCCGCTTTGCCGTTTGCTGCTGTCCAACGATAGCCAGTACCCGTGGTTCATCCTGGTGCCGCGTCGCGAGGATATCAGCGAGTTGTTTCAGTTGGATGTCGCTGATCAGCAGCAGCTCTGGCAGGAAACCACCATGCTGGCCGAACTGCTCAAGGATTCGTTCGACGCCGACAAACTGAACGTCGCCACCTTGGGCAACGTTGTCAGCCAGTTGCACATGCATGTCATCGTGCGCAAACGCGATGATGCCGCGTGGCCAGCGCCGGTCTGGGGCAAGCACCCGGCCCGACCGTATAGTGCAGAGCAGGTCGCCGCCATCCGCGAGCGCCTGCGCCTGGTGCTGACCGACGATTTCAATTTTGTGGAGGGCTGAGTCATGACTCTGGAACAACGCGTTACCGATCTGGAGAGCCGGCTGGCCTTTCAGGACGATACGATTCAGGCGTTGAATGACGTTCTGGTGGAGCAGCAGCGCGTGGTCGAGCGCCTGCAGCTGCAGATGGCGGCACTGCTCAAGCGCCAGGAAGAAATGGTCGGGCAGTTCGGTTCTTTCGAAGAAGACGCACCGCCGCCGCATTATTGATTTCATGCAGGCATAAAAAAACCGCGAGCAGCCAGGCTGTTCGCGGTTTTTTGCTTTGGGTCAGCGGCGCGGCAGCGCGGCGATGACGTCCTCGGCTTGCAGGCCCTTGTCGCGGTTCATCACCGAGAACTCCACGCGCTGGCCTTCGACCAGAACGCGGTGACCTTCGCCACGGATCGCACGGAAGTGCACGAAAATATCATCGCCGGAATCGCGCGAGATAAAGCCGAAGCCTTTGGAGGTGTTGAACCACTTGACGGTGCCGGTATCACGGTTGGTCATGTCGTAGCTGGTCGGCGCGGCGGCCGGTGAAGAGCGATAGAAGCTCACCGCCAGGTGAACGACCACCGCAACCAGTGCGATCACCAGGCTGAACAGCACGGCAGGCTGGCCGGCAATGACCGGCATCGGTGCGATCAGGGTCAGGGTTTGCAGGACGACGGTCAGTACCAGAAGAGCGCTGACCAGGTTTTGCAGATGCTGACGCGGGCCTTTGTTCCAGTAGGGAATTACTGGCGCAAGGATCAGGTTCAGCAGGCCGAAAAAGGCCAGGTAAAGTGCATCGGGTTGTTGCAGGTAGGGAACGGCTTCGGATTTCAAGCTGGGTATGAACGACAGCAGCAAGGCCGCTGCGCCCATCAGCAGGTGGACGATTTTCAACATTTTGATTGGCTCACGTTTATGACGGCTCACAAGGAAGAGCTGAAGGCGAACGGTTCGCTTCGGAACAAAAAAAGAGGCGGTGGACACGTTCACGGCATCAGCCTATGCGCGAACACCCCGAAAAACGGGGCATGGCGACACATCGCCTATTTAACAGCAAAGCCTGCGGCGACTCAAATCAGCCCGGCCAGTGGCAGTGCGTTGGTCGTTTTGTCGCAGTGCAAGCGTTTGATCGGGGCTGCGGGGTGGCGGCAGCCTTGCTAGAGTGGGCCTGCATCTTTTGGATGAAATCAATCGCCCTCAGGAGGTCACAATGGCAATCGATATCGGTATTAGTGAAGAAGACCGCAAGTCCATCGTCGAAGGGCTGTCGCGTCTGTTGTCGGATACCTACGTGCTGTATCTGAAAACCCATAACTTCCACTGGAACGTCACCGGCCCGATGTTCCGTACCCTGCATCTGATGTTCGAAGAGCAGTACAACGAACTGGCGCTGGCGGTGGACTCGATCGCCGAGCGCATTCGCGCCCTGGGCTTTCCGGCGCCGGGTGCCTATGCCACCTACGCACGTCTGTCGTCCATCAAGGAAGAGGAAGGCGTGCCGAGCGCCGAAGACATGATCAAACAACTGGTCGAAGGCCAGGAAGCGGTGACCCGCACGGCGCGCGGGATTTTCCCGCTGCTCGACAAGGTCAGCGATGAACCGACCGCCGACCTGCTGACCCAGCGCATGCAGGTGCACGAGAAGACCGCGTGGATGCTGCGCGCATTGCTCGAAGCCTGATTGCCGTACGCAGGCCTTGTCTCTCAAGGCCTGCGTACCCGAGCAAAGTCTTACTTGTATCGTTGGCTTATCCTACGGCGACGGTCTAAAAGTCGTCTGGCTATAACTTTGTGTCTGCGCTTTTATAAAAGCCACAGGATGTGACTTTTTCAGACAAGCAGAGATGACAAAGGAGTGTCAGCGATATGGTTGAAGGAGACAGGCGCGTCGACCGCAGAGTCGGCGCGCCACATGCTTTAAAGGTCGATCCGTTCGTCAGCGGATTCGACATGGCGCTGATCAGGCCATTGTCGAGGTCCGTACGCCTGAACGGTTACGCCACCTGCCTGCGTCTTGAGCAGGTCTACTGGAATATCCTCGGCTCAATGGCGGCGGACAACTGCTGTTCGATCAGCTCGCTGTTGTCTCACGTCGACCGTGAGGTGCATCTGCGTCACGGCGGGGTGAAGAATTTCAGCGCACTGGTGCGGGTTGTGTGTGTGATGAACGGCATTGGTCAGGAGGCGCGGTCCGATTCGCTCTGATACAGCACGTGCAAACGAGGTCGCGGCCTGTGCAGCTTACCGGCTGCACAGGCCGCATTTAATCGATATAATCCCGCTCTTTCGCCGCAAAGCCCTGCGCGCGGCAGCAATCTGATCGCCGAGACACCTCCATGCCGATGTACGATTACCAATGTGCTTCCTGTGGTCATCAGTTGGAAGCCATTCAGAAGATCAGCGACGCACCGCTGGTCGACTGCCCTGCCTGTCAGGCGCCCGAACTGAAGAAACAGCTGTCCATGCCGGGTTTTCGCCTCAGCGGCAACGGTTGGTACGAGACCGATTTCAAGACCGGAGCCAAGAAGAATCTGGCCGGTGGCGACAAAGCTGACTAGGGTTCAAGCCCTGAACGAACGACACGCGTGAGTTTCCGCATTGCTTGAGCAACGGGATCTCCACCGAATATCGAATGACGAGAAGCGAACCATTATCATGATGCGCAGCCACTATTGCGGCCAACTGAACGAAAGCCTGGAAGGTCAGGAAATTACCCTTTGCGGATGGGTTCACCGTCGTCGCGACCACGGCGGGGTGATTTTCCTCGACATCCGTGATCGTGACGGTCTGGCCCAGGTGGTCTTCGATCCGGATCGCGCCGAGAGCTTTGCCGCCGCCGATCGCGTGCGCAGCGAATACGTGGTGAAGATCACCGGCAAGGTGCGTCTGCGTCCTGCTGGCGCAACCAACGCCAACATGGCCTCGGGCATGATCGAAGTGCTGGGTTACGAACTGGAAGTGCTGAACGAGTCGGAAACCCCGCCGTTCCCGCTCAACGAGTTCTCCGACGTCGGCGAAGAAACCCGTCTGCGTTATCGCTTCCTCGACCTGCGTCGTCCGGAAATGGCCGAGAAGCTGCGTCTGCGTTCGCGCATGACCACCAGCATCCGTCGCTTCCTCGACGAAAACGGTTTCCTCGACGTCGAAACACCGATCCTGACCCGTGCCACCCCTGAAGGCGCGCGTGACTACCTGGTGCCAAGCCGTACTCACGCCGGTTCGTTCTTCGCCCTGCCGCAATCGCCGCAGCTGTTCAAGCAACTGCTGATGGTGGCCGGCTTCGATCGTTACTACCAGATCGCCAAGTGCTTCCGCGACGAAGACCTGCGCGCCGACCGTCAACCGGAATTTACCCAGATCGACATCGAGACCAGCTTCCTCGATGAAAAAGAGATCATGGGCCTGACCGAGCAAATGATCCGCAACCTGTTCAAGGAAGTGCTGGATCTGGAATTCGGCGAATTCCCGCACATGACCTTCGAAGAGGCCATGCGCCGCTACGGTTCCGACAAGCCGGACCTGCGTATTCCGCTGGAACTGGTGGACGTTGCCGACCAGCTCAAGGAAGTCGAATTCAAGGTGTTCAGCGGTCCGGCCAACGATCCGAAGTGCCGCATTGCCGCACTGCGCGTTCCAGGCGGGGCGAGCATGCCGCGCAAGCAGATCGACGACTACACCAAGTTCGTCGGCATCTACGGCGCCAAGGGCCTGGCCTACATCAAGGTCAACGAGCGCGCGGCCGGTGTTGACGGTCTGCAATCGCCGATCGTCAAGAACATCCCTGAAGACAAGCTCAACGTGATCCTTGATCGCGTCGGCGCGGTCGATGGCGACATCGTGTTCTTCGGTGCCGACAAGGCCAAGATCGTCAGCGAAGCCCTGGGCGCGCTGCGCATCAAGCTCGGTCACGACCTCAAGCTGCTGACCTGCGAGTGGGCGCCAATGTGGGTCGTCGACTTCCCGATGTTCGAAGAGAACGACGACGGCAGCTTCTCGGCGCTGCACCACCCGTTCACTGCACCGAAGTGCACCCCGCAGGAGCTCGAGGCCAACCCGGCCGGCGCACTGTCGCGCGCCTACGACATGGTATTGAACGGCACCGAGCTGGGCGGCGGTTCGATCCGTATTCACCGCAAGGAAATGCAGCAAGCGGTATTCCGCCTGCTGGGCATCAACGAAGCGGAACAGGAAGAGAAGTTCGGCTTCCTGCTTGACGCGCTGAAGTACGGTGCACCGCCGCACGGTGGTCTGGCCTTCGGTCTGGACCGTCTGGTAATGCTGATGACCGGCGCCCAGTCGATCCGTGAAGTGATCGCCTTCCCGAAAACCCAGAGTGCTGCCGACGTGATGACGCAGGCTCCGGGCGTTGTGGATGCCAAGGCATTGCGCGAGCTGCATATTCGTTTGCGCGAAACGCCAAAGGCTGAGTAAGACGGGCCTGAAGGCGCATCTTCGGATGCGCCTTTTTTCTTTCTATAAGAGCAGGTCGAGATTTTTGTGTTTGCTGGCCGCTGCGCACGCAGGGCGGGCAACGTTTCAAAGAGAATTCGGAGCGAGTTATGGCAGGTCATTCCAAGTGGGCGAACATCAAGCACCGCAAAGAACGTCAGGATGCCAAGAGGGGCAAGATCTTCACCAAGTGGATCCGCGAACTGACTGTTGCGGCCCGTCAGGGCGGCGGTGATCCCGGTTCCAACCCACGTCTGCGTCTGGCCCTGGACAAGGCGTTGAGCGCGAACATGAGCCGCGACATCATCGACCGCGCCGTTGCGCGCGGCGCCGGTGCGACCGAGGCGGACAACGTTGAAGAGCTGACCTACGAAGGCTACGGCCCGGGCGGCGTGGCGGTGATGGTCGAGTGCATGACCGACAACCGCAATCGTACCGCTGCGGCGGTGCGCCACGCGTTCAGCAAATGCGGCGGCAACCTCGGGACCGACGGTTCGGTGGCGTATCTGTTCGAACGCAAGGGCCAGATCAGCTTCGCGCCGGGCGTTGACGAAGACGCGCTGACCGAAGCGGCGCTTGAGGCTGACGCCGATGACGTCGTCACGCACGAGGACGGCTCGATCGACGTGTTCACCTCGTTCACCAGCTTCTACGCAGTGCGTAACGCGCTGGAAGCGGCCGGATTCAAGGGCGACGACGCGGAAATCGTCATGCAGCCGACCACCAGCGCCGAGCTGGATCTGGAAGGTGCGGAGAAGGTGCTCAAGCTGATCGACATGCTGGAAGACCTGGATGACGTGCAGAACGTCTATTCCAATGCGGACATTCCAGAAGACGTCGCCGCTCAGCTCGGTTAAGAGCGACTAGTCTTCAATGTGGGAGCTGGCTTGCCAGCGATGGCGTCGGCGCATCAGCATTGATGGCGCCTGACACTCCGTCATCGCTGGCAAGCCAGCTCCCGCATTTGTTTTTGTGTTATTTCGAACCAGCAGGCCTATGACTTTAATTCTTGGTATCGACCCCGGCTCGCGCATTACCGGTTACGGGATTGTTCGCGATACCGGACGGGGTGGCTGCATTTATGTGGCGTCTGGCTGCATCCGTACCGGTGCGGGCGAGCTGCACGAGCGTTTGCAGATTGTTTATCGCGGCGTGCGCGAAATCATCCAGACTTACGGCCCTGTCACCATGGGCATCGAAAAGGTCTTCATGGCGAAAAATGCCGACTCGGCGCTCAAGCTCGGGCAGGCTCGTGGGGCGGCTATCGTTGCGGGCGCCGAAGAGTGCCTGGAAATTGCCGAGTACACGGCCACTCAGGTCAAGCAGGCCGTGGTGGGTACCGGCGCCGCCAATAAAGAACAAGTGCAAATGATGGTCATGCACATGCTGAAACTGACCAGCAAACCGCAGATCGACGCTTCCGATGCCCTCGCAATCGCCATTTGCCATGCGCACACGCGTTCCAGTCTGCTACCGCACGGCCTGGGGACCGCACGCAGTCGTGGCGGGCGCCTGCGTCTCTGATAGCATCAGCAGCAATTTTCCTGAAAGCGGATTCATGCGCCTGTGTCGTCGGCGCGAATTTCGCCTTTCGACAGTCGCCAGCCCACGGCTGGCCAACGCTCAAGGATCTGAAACGTGATTGGACGCTTGCGCGGCACCCTGGTTGAGAAACAGCCGCCGCACCTGATTCTGGATGTAAACGGCCTCGGGTATGAGCTGGAAGTGCCCATGACCACCCTCTATCGCCTGCCGTCTGTCGGTGAACCGCTGACCCTGCATACCCATCTGGTCGTACGCGAAGATGCGCAGTTGCTCTATGGTTTTGCCGGCAAGCGTGAGCGAGACTTTTTTCGCGAGTTGATAAGGCTCAATGGTGTCGGGCCGAAATTGGCCCTGGCATTGATGTCGAGCCTGGAGGTCGACGAGCTGATCCGTTGCGTGCAGTCGCAGGACACCTCGGCGCTGACCAAGGTGCCAGGTGTCGGCAAGAAGACCGCCGAACGCCTGTTGGTCGAATTGAAGGATCGCTTCAAGGCCTGGGAAACCTCGCCGGCCATGTTTGCGCTGGTGCCGAATCAGCCGGACGGCCCGGCGCCGGTCAATACCGCCGAAAACGATGCGGTCAGCGCGCTGATTTCCCTGGGCTACAAGCCGCAGGAAGCGAGCAAAGCGATTTCCGCCATCAAGGACAAGAACCTGAGCAGTGAAGACATGATCCGCCGCGCCCTGAAGGGAATGATTTAAGTGATTGAAGCTGATCGTCTGATCGCCGCTGCGCACAGCCCGCGCGAGCGCGAAGAAGTCCAGGACCGCGCCATTCGCCCGGTCAGCCTGGCCGACTACATTGGCCAGCCGACCGTGCGCGAGCAGATGGAGCTGTTCATCCAGGCTGCGCGTGGCCGCAGCGAGTCGCTGGACCACACGCTGATTTTCGGCCCGCCGGGGCTGGGTAAAACCACGCTGGCCAATATCATCGCCGAAGAAATGGGCGTGTCGATCAAGAGCACCTCCGGCCCGGTGCTGGAGCGTCCTGGGGATCTGGCGGCGCTGCTGACCAATCTCGAACCGCACGACGTGTTGTTCATCGACGAAATCCATCGCCTGTCGCCGATTGTCGAAGAAGTGCTGTACCCGGCCATGGAAGATTTCCAGCTCGACATCATGATCGGCGAAGGGCCGGCGGCGCGTTCGATCAAGCTCGACCTGCCGCCGTTCACCCTGGTCGGCGCCACCACCCGCGCCGGCATGCTGACCAATCCACTGCGTGACCGCTTCGGTATCGTCCAGCGCCTGGAGTTCTACAGCACGGCGGATCTGGCGACGATTGTCAGCCGTTCGGCGAGCATTCTAGGCCTGCCGCTGGACCCGGAGGGTTCGTTCGAGATCGCTCGTCGCGCTCGAGGCACGCCGCGAATTGCCAACCGTTTGCTGCGTCGGGTGCGCGACTTCGCTGAAGTCCGCGCCAAGGGGCACATCACCAAGTCGGTGGCGGACCTGGCGTTGAACCTGCTGGATGTCGACGAGCACGGTTTCGATCATCAGGACCGGCGTCTGCTGCTGACGATGATCGAGAAGTTCGACGGTGGCCCGGTCGGTATCGACAGCCTGGCGGCGGCGATCAGTGAAGAGCGCCATACCATCGAGGACGTGCTCGAGCCGTACCTGATTCAGCAGGGCTACATCATGCGTACGCCGCGGGGCAGGGTAGTGACCCGACATGCGTATCTGCATTTCGGTTTGAACATCCCGTCACGCATGGGCGAGATGCCCGTGGCAGACGAGTTTCTCGATGCTGCGGACGATTGATACACATTTGTTGGCGATTTATTCAGGGTTTGTACTGTCAGAGCACGGTACTTTTGCGTTAAAGCTCTGAAACCACGAAAAACAGTTGTCTCGCCGGATTGGCAACCTGAGGAGTAAGCACTAGAGTATGCGCGCGCAAAACGGGCTTGGGCCGTTCGCACATCGTTGTCGCGTTTATTACGAGGACACCGATGCGGGCGGCATCGTGTATTACGTTAATTACCTCAAGTTTATGGAACGGGCTCGAACCGAGCGGCTCCGAGAGCTGGGCTTTGCCCAATCTGCGCTTGCCGGGGAGGACCTGTTGTTTGTCGTGCATTCCAGCGAAGCGCGTTACCACGCGCCGGCGCGACTGGACGACGAATTGCTGGTAAGCGCTGATGTAACCGAATTGAACCGTGCCAGCCTGCGCTTCAAGCAGCAGGTCAGGCGGGCGACGGATAATGTGCTGCTCTGCGAAGGGCAGTTTCTGGTGGCCTGTGTGCGCACCGACAGTTTGAAACCCCGGGCCCTTCCCGAAGACTTGCGGGCGGCCTTCGCCGACGCGGTCGGTCCGGGTACACACTCAAAGCAGGAGATAAAGCGTGGAAGCTAACGTCGTCGACCATTCCTCCATGTGGAGCCTGGTCAGCAATGCCAGCATCGTGGTGCAGTTGGTAATGTTGACCCTGGTGGCCGCATCGGTGACCTCATGGATCATGATCTTTCAGCGCAGCAATCTGCTGCGTGCCGGTCGACGCGCCCTGGAGAGCTTTGAAGAGCGCTTCTGGTCGGGTATCGATCTGTCCAAGCTGTACCGTCAGGCCGGTAGCAACCCGGATCCGGATTCGGGCGTCGAGCAGATCTTCCGTGCCGGCTTCAAGGAATTCTCCCGTCTGCGTCAGCAGCCAGGTGTCGATCCTGAAGCGGTGATGGAAGGTGTGGCCCGTGCCATGCGCGTCGCCATCTCGCGTGAAGAAGAGAAGCTTGAGCAGAGCCTGCCGTTTCTCGCCACCGTCGGTTCGGTCAGCCCGTACATCGGTCTGTTCGGTACCGTGTGGGGCATCATGAACTCTTTCCGCGGTCTGGCCAGCGCTCAGCAAGCGACCCTCGCCACCGTGGCACCGGGTATCGCCGAAGCACTGATCGCCACCGCGATCGGCCTGTTCGCCGCGATCCCGGCCGTGATCGCTTACAACCGTTTCGCTGCGCGCAGCGAAACCTTGCTGGGCCGCTACTACACCTTCGCCGATGAATTCCAGGCGATCCTGCACCGCAAAGTGCACACCAGCGAAGAATAAGCAGGTATTTCCCGATGGCTTTAATCGCTCGAGCTCGCAAAAAGCGCAAGCCGGTCGCCGAGATGAACGTAGTGCCCTACATCGACGTGATGTTGGTGCTGCTGGTCATCTTCATGGTGACCGCGCCGATGCTCAATCAGGGCGTGAAAGTTGATCTGCCCAAGGTTTCCAGCGAAGCCTTGCCGCAGGACAACAACACCCAGGTCCTGACCATTTCGATCAAGGCTGACAAGACCTACTACTGGAACCTTGGCAGCGAAGTAGACACCGAGAAACAGCAGGATCGCGCCATGACCCTGCCGCAGATGACTGACGCTGTGACCAAGATCATTCGCGCCGGCACCGAGGGCGGCAAACGCACCCAGGTGTTCATTCGTGGCGACAAGACTGTCGACTACGGCGCCGTCATGGGTGCAATGGGCGGGTTGCAGAAGGCCGGGGTCGGTAACGTTGGTCTGATTACCGAGGCCCCCTGATGCAGCAACAGCGAGAGCCGTCCGCCTCGGAAAGCTACTTCTGGCCCAGCGTTCTGGCGATTGTCCTGCACGTGCTGGTGTTCGGCATGCTGTTCGTCAGTTTTGCCTTTACGCCTGAACTGCCGCCGGCCAAGCCGATCGTCCAGGCGACCCTGTACCAGCTGAAATCGAAAAGTCAGGCAACCACCCAGACCAATCAGAAGATTGCGGGTGAGGCGAAGAAATCCGCCGCGCGCCAGACCGAAGTCGAGCAGATGGAACAGAAAAAGATCGAGCAGGAAGCAGTGAAGGCGGCGGAACAAAAGAAAGAGGAAGCGGCTCAAAAGGCCGAGGAAGCCAAGAAGGCCGACGAGGCGAAGAAAGCGGACGAAGCGAAAAAGGCTGATGAAGCCAAGAAAGCCGACGACGCGAAGAAAGCCGAAGCGAAAAAGGCCGAAGAGAAACAATTGGCTGATATAGCCAAGAAGAAAGCCGAAGACGAAGCCAAGAAGGCCGCTGAAGAAGAGGCCAAGAAAGCCGCTGCGGAAGAAGCCAAGAAGAAAATCGTCGAAGACGCGAAAAAGAAAGCCGCCGAAGACGCCAAGAAGAAAGCTGAAGCTGAAGAGGCGAAGAAGAAAGTCGCCGAAGACGCGAAGAAGAAAGCTGCTGCCGATGCTGCGAAGAAGAAAGCGCAGGAAGCGGCACGCAAATCTGCCGAAGACAAAAAGGCTCAGGCCCTGGCAGATCTGCTTTCCGACACGCCGCAGCGCCAGCAGGCCTTGGCCGATGAGCAGGGTGACGAAGTCGCGGGCAGTTTCGATGACCTGATTCGTGCGCGAGCGGCAGAAGGTTGGGCACGTCCACCTTCGGCACGCAAAGGCATGACGGTGGTACTGCAGATCGGCATGTTGCCGGACGGCACGGTGACTTCGGTCAGCGTGGCCAAGTCCAGTGGTGATGGTCCGTTCGATGCTTCGGCAGTCGCGGCAGTGAAGAATATTGGACGTTTGACAGAAATGCAGGGAATGAAGCCGAGCGATTTCGCTCCGTATCGTTCATTCAAGATGACATTCACACCTGAGGATCTAGCCTTGTGAGAAACCTTCTTCGAGGAATGCTGGTCGTGATCTGCTGCATGGCAGGGATCGCGATGGCAGAGGAAAAGAACATTCTGGTCACCAGCGGCAGCGATCGGGCAACGCCGATCGCCGTCGTACCGTTCGGCATGCAGGGCGGTGCGGTGCTGCCGGATGACATGGCTGAAATCATTGGCAACGATTTGCGCAACTCGGGCTATTACTCGCCGATTCCAAAAGCCAACATGATCAGCCAGCCAAGCCAGCCGAGCGAAATCATCTTCCGTGACTGGAAGGCGGTGGGTGCTCAGTACATGATGGTCGGCAGCATCGCTCCAGCGGGCGGTCGCCTGCAGGTGCAGTGGGCATTGTTCAACGTTGCCACCGAACAAAAAGTGGCTGACGGCAGTGTTTCCGGTACGACCGATCAACTGCGTGACATGGCGCACTTCATCTCCGACCAGTCGTTTCAGAAACTGACCGGTATCGACGGTGCCTTCTCGACGCGTCTGCTGTACGTGACCGCCGAGCGCTTCTCCGAGAAAAACACCCGCTACACCCTGCAGCGTTCCGACTACGACGGCGCCCGTGCAGTGACCCTGCTGCAATCGCGCGAGCCGATCCTGTCGCCGCGTTTCGCACCGGATGGCAAGCGCATCGCGTATGTGTCGTTCGAACAGAAGCGCCCGCGCATCTTCATGCAGAACATCGACACCGGTCGCCGCGAGCAGATCACCAACTTCGAAGGCCTGAACGGTGCGCCAGCCTGGTCGCCGGATGGCACGCGTCTGGCGTTCGTACTGTCGAAAGACGGTAACCCGGACATCTACGTCATGAACCTCGGTTCGCGTCAGATCACCCGCGTGACCTCGGGACCTGGCATCAACACCGAACCGTACTGGGGCAAGGATGGCTCGACCATCTACTTCACCTCGGACCGTGGCGGCAAGCCGCAGATCTATAAAACCAGCGCCAGTGGCGGTGGTGCCGAGCGTGTGACGTTCGTAGGTAACTACAACGCCAACCCGAAACTGTCGGCTGATGAAAAGACTTTGGTGATGATCCATCGTCAGGATGGCTTCACCAATTTCAAGGTGGCAGCTCAGGATCTGCAGCGGGGTAGTGTAAAGATCCTCACTGATAGCACTCTGGACGAGTCACCTACTGTTGCGCCCAACGGCACCATGGTAATCTACGCCACCCGCCAACAGGGCCGGGGAGTCTTGATGCTCGTGTCCATTAATGGGCGCGTGAGGCTCCCGCTTCCTACCGCTCAAGGCGAAGTCAGAGAACCGTCCTGGTCCCCTTACCTGAAGTGAGCGGGCGCTACACGTTTTACTTAACACACTGGGGTTCATTAGGAGTTTCACGATGGAAATGCTGAAGTTTGGTAAATTTGCTGCGCTGGCTCTGGCCATGGCTGTAGCTGTAGGTTGCTCGTCCAAAGGCGGCGACAACGCCGGTGAAGGCGCTGTTGATCCAAACGCTGGTTACGGCGCAAACACCGGTGCCGTTGACGGTTCCCTGAGCGAAGAAGCTGCTCTGCGCGCAATCACCACCTTCTACTTCGAATACGACAGCTCGGACCTGAAGCCAGAAGCCATGCGCGCTCTGGACGTTCACGCCAAAGACCTGAAAGCAAACGGCGCTCGCGTTGTTCTGGAAGGCAACACCGACGAACGTGGTACTCGTGAGTACAACATGGCACTGGGCGAGCGTCGTGCGAAAGCCGTTCAGCGCTACCTGGTACTGCAAGGTGTTTCCCCAGCTCAGCTGGAACTGGTTTCCTACGGCGAAGAGCGTCCAGTTGCTACCGGCAACGACGAGCAGTCCTGGGCCCAGAACCGTCGCGTCGAACTGCGTAAGTAATTCGATATGCGAACGTGCCGTCGTGCTGTAACTGTTCTGGCTCTCAGCCTCGCGCCGCTTGCGGCGTGGGCTGCGGTTCCTGTGGTCGATGACAACTCCGGTTATAACAATAGCGGGAGCAGTTATCCGCCTGCGGGTTACGGTACGAACGGCGCCTATGCCGGGGGAGCGGCTTCGGCCCCTGCCTCGGCACAAGGCATGCTGTTCAACCAATTGCAACAGATGCAGGATCAGATCTCGCGCCAGCAAGGCGTGATCGAAGAACTGCAAAATCAGGTTGCGCGCATGAAGCAGGAATCCCTGGAGCGATACCAGGATCTTGATCGGCGCATAGGATCCGGCGTTGCACCAGCCGCGACTCCCGAGAATTCTTCTGCCGGTGGCGATGCAAGTGCTGCTGCCGGTGCTGCCGCCGGTGCGGGGGCTGCCACGGCTGCCCAGGCGCCTGCCGCAGGTAGCGAACCGGCTGATCCGGCCAAGGAAAAGCTGTATTACGATGCCGCTTTCGACCTGATCAAAGCCAAGGATTTCGACAAGGCCAGCCAGGCGTTTGCCGCTTTCCTGCGTAAATACCCGAACAGTCAGTACGCGGGCAACGCCCAGTACTGGCTGGGCGAAGTGAACCTGGCCAAAGGCGATCTGCAAGGTGCAGGTCAAGCGTTTGCCAAGGTTTCGCAGCTGTATCCCAAGCACAACAAAGTGCCGGATTCGCTGTACAAGCTGGCTGACGTAGAACGCCGTCTCGGTCACACCGACAAGGTCAAAGGCATCTTGCAGCAGGTGGTTTCCCAGTATCCGGGGACTTCCGCCGCGCAGCTGGCCCAGCGCGATCTGCAACGCATGTAAGCAGGCTTGACCCGTTTGGAAGAAACCCGCGCTTGTCGCGGGTTTTTTCGTTAGAATTCACGCCCTTTTTCTGAAACACGCTTCTTGTGGTCCACGCGTTGGCGGGATTGCCTGAAGTGCCTGACGGAGGCGGACAGCCTGTTTAGCTGTTACGCCCGTGGCGACTATGCAAGACACATTGAGAATCACCGAAGTTTTCTACTCGTTGCAGGGGGAAACGCGGACTGCCGGGCTGCCTACGGTTTTCGTGCGCCTGACTGGTTGCCCCTTGCGTTGCCAGTACTGTGACAGCGCCTACGCCTTCAGCGGCGGCACCGTGCGCACCCTCGACGACATCCTCGAGCAGGTCGCCGGGTTTCGCCCGCGTTATGTCTGCGTCACCGGCGGTGAACCGCTGGCCCAGCCGAACGCCATTCCTTTGCTCAAGCAGTTGTGTGACGCCGGCTACGAGGTCTCGCTGGAAACCAGCGGCGCCCTCGACGTTTCGGCGGTCGATCCGCGCGTCAGTCGCGTCGTGGATCTGAAAACACCGGGCTCAAAAGAAGCCCATCGCAACCGCTACGAAAATATCGAACTGCTCACGCCCAACGATCAGGTGAAGTTTGTCATCTGCTCGCGCGAGGACTACGACTGGGCGGTATCGAAACTGATTCAATACGGTCTCGACCGCCGCGCCGGGGAAGTTCTGTTTTCCCCCAGTCACCATGACTTGAACGCGCGTGAGCTGGCGGACTGGGTGGTGGCGGACAACTTGCCGGTGCGCCTGCAATTGCAGCTGCACAAATATCTTTGGAATGACGAGCCGGGGCGCTGAGATGACTGAACAACTGAACACTACCGAAAAACGTGCGGTCATCCTGCTGTCCGGCGGCCTCGACTCAGCCACCGTAGTGGCCATGGCCCGCGCCGAAGGTTATGCCTGCTACACCATGAGCTTCGATTACGGCCAGCGCTCTCACGCCGAATTGCACGCCGCTGCGCGCGTGGCTCGCGACTTGGGCGTTGTTGAGCACAAGGTCATCGGCCTCAATCTGAATGGCATGGGCGGCTCAGCATTGACCGACAGCAGCATCGACATCCCTGAAGAGCTGGGCGAGGGCATTCCGGTCACTTACGTGCCGGCACGCAACACCGTGTTCCTGTCGCTGGCACTGGGCTGGGCAGAAGTGCTCGGCGCGCGTGACATCTTCATCGGCGTCAATGCAGTGGATTATTCCGGTTACCCGGATTGCCGCCCGGAGTTCATCGAGTCGTTCGAGCGCATGGCCAACCTGGCAACCAAGGCCGGCGTGGAAGGCAACGGTTTCCGCATCCAGGCGCCTTTGCAGAACCTGAGCAAGGCGCAGATCGTCCAGGCCGGTGTGAAGCTCGGCGTCGATTATGGCCTGACCGTTTCCTGCTATCAGGCCGATGATAACGGCCGTGCGTGCGGCAAATGCGACAGCTGCCGACTGCGCGCAGAAGGCTTCGTGGCAGCGGGTGTGGACGATCCAACCCCTTATTTTTGATTTTTTTCAAAAAGGTGTTGAATAGTCCTTAAAAATCAGTATTATACGCGCCACCACACAGCGGGTCGTTAGCTCAGTTGGTAGAGCAGTTGGCTTTTAACCAATTGGTCGTAGGTTCGAATCCCACACGACCCACCATATTTGGCGGTTTAGAAAATCCGGAAGGCCCACGAAAGTGAGGATTTCCGGGTTTTTTTTTGCCTGCAATTCGGCCATCGCCTGTTTCGCTGACCCCTCGGCTGACACAGGTCAGAATGATCTTTTGTATCAACGGGATATTCTGTAGCCTTGCGCAGCTTCAACGCTGTCCGTGCCTGATACTACTCACTCTCCCGGCGGTACCCTCAAGCGGTCCGGAGCCGGGTGTATACTCGACTTTCGCGCGAATGCGCCTGCAGGTCTTGCGAACATGACGCAGATTTCCGAACGCCTCCTGGTTCAAGCCCACCTCGACGCCAAACAGCCCAAACCGCTGACGGCAGAGGAAGAGGCTTATTACCGTTCCGCCATTGCCGCCGAGCTCAAGGCTCAGGACGCGGTGCTCGTGGCTCACTTCTATTGCGATCCGGTGATTCAGGCCCTGGCCGAAGAAACCGGCGGCTGTGTTTCCGACTCTCTGGAAATGGCCCGTTTCGGCAACGCCCACCCAGCCAGGACCGTGGTGGTCGCCGGCGTGAAGTTCATGGGCGAGACGGCGAAGATTCTCAACCCGGAAAAACGCGTGCTGATGCCAACCCTGGAGGCGACCTGCTCGCTGGACCTCGGTTGCCCGGTCGACGAGTTCTCGGCGTTCTGCGATCAGCATCCGGAGCGCACCGTGGTGGTCTACGCCAACACCTCGGCAGCGGTAAAGGCACGTGCCGACTGGGTGGTGACCTCAAGTTGCGCGCTGGAAATCGTCGAAAGCCTGATGGACAACGGCGAGACGATTATCTGGGGGCCGGACAAGCACCTCGGCACCTACATTCAGCGCAAGACCGGCGCCGACATGTTGCTCTGGGACGGTGCCTGCATCGTTCACGAAGAGTTCAAGTCCAAGCAGCTCGAAGACATGAAAGCGCTGTACCCGGACGCGGCGATTCTGGTGCACCCGGAGTCGCCGACTTCGGTGATCGAGCTGGCCGATGCCGTCGGCTCGACCAGTCAGTTGATTGCTGCAGCGCAAAGCCTGCCGAACAAGACGCTGATCGTGGCGACCGACCGTGGCATCTTCTACAAGATGCAGCAGCTGTGCCCGGACAAGGTCTTCATCGAGGCGCCCACCGCCGGTAACGGCGCCGCGTGCCGCAGTTGCGCGCATTGCCCGTGGATGGCCATGAACACCCTTGAGCGCACGCTGAAGAGCTTGAAGGAAGGCACGAACGAGATCTTTGTCGATCCGGCGTTGATTCCGCAGGCGATCCGGCCGCTCAAGCGCATGCTGGACTTCACCCAGGCCGCGCGGATGAAATTGGCCGGTAACGCCTAGATCTTTCAGGCGACAAACAAACCTGTAGGAGTGAGCCTGCTCGCGATAGCGGTGTATCAGTCGATTCAAACATTGACTGACACACCGCTATCGCGAGCAGGCTCACTCCTGCATTGGTTTTGGGTGTCTCGAAGTTATTTGGTCTTCTTCGGGATCCGCACCACGCGAGTATCCGAATAAATGTCATGCCAGGTGCGCTTCTGCTTGTCATACAGCGACCAGAAGAATCCCAGCCCCACGCACAGCCATGACGCGATCGACACCATGAAGCGCAACAGCGCCTGCCACAGGCTGATCGCCGTGCCATTGACGTTCTGCACGCGGATGCCCCACACCTGCATGCCCAGCGTCTGTCCGCCATGGGTCCAGAACTTGGCGAAAAAGCCGAACAGCACCAGCAGCAGCACCGTCGAGTAAAGGGGATCGCCATCGAGTTGCCCGGCATCGGTCATCACTCGCAGGCGTTCCTCGCCAATAATTGCGGCCTGAATCAGCTTGTAGACGAAGCCGGTGACGATCAGCAGGGCGGTGCACAGCAGAAAGTCATAGAACATTGCAGCCAGACGCCGACCAAGACCGACGGCAGGAAAGTCGCCCTGTGGGGTGAGCAGGTTTTTCGACATGGCAGCCTCTGGACGCGAAGGGAAACGGCATTTTACGGATTCGCGCGCACAAAAAAGCCCCTGATATCAATATCAGGGGCTTTTTCGTAGCAGAAATCAGGCTTCGGCTTGTACTTCGTCAGCCTGCATGCCTTTCTGGCCCTGCACAGCAACGAAGGTCACTTTCTGGCCTTCCTTCAAGCTTTTGAAGCCGTTGCCCTGAATGGCGCGGAAATGCACGAACAGATCCGGACCGCTTTCAGGAGTGATAAAACCAAAACCTTTCTCGTCGTTGAACCACTTGACGGTACCGCTCTGACGTGTGGACATTTCTTATTTCCTTTGACGCATTAAATTGATGACAGTCTCTTTCTCATGAAAGAGTACTGGGGCTGGTTGCAGGAGAGTAAGAAGACGTCGAGCGGGATGTAGCTAACTTGTAGGCTACTGCCCAGGTCACGATTCAAAGCTGACCCATGCAAACACAGTGAACGAACTCTACGCCAACTACGGGAGAAAAAACAAGCCCCGCAAAGCGCCCGGTTTTACGGCACTTGCTGGCATTTTGGCAGGTTGTTAGTGCAGCCTTACAAGGTTGGCTTGTTCGCTTGTTTTCAAAGGTTATAAGTAAAGTTCATATTCGAATCAAACGCTGGGTAATGCACTTTTTTGTGGCGATTGCGTTACACATTAGTGCACGCATAACGCAATCGCGTTACTTATAGAAACAGTCAATCAGCCGCGGTAGTAGCGTTGTGGAACAAATGGCATTTTGCTTACAAGCATTTGCACCTTTTTCCCACGCACGATGGCCCACACCGGCGTTTCAAGCGCGGCATATACACTGTCGAGATAACCCATCGCCAACGGCCCACCCAAGGTTGGGCCGAAACCACCGCTACACACGCTGCCGATGATTTCGCCGGCTTCGTTGACGATCTCTGCGCCTTCACGCACTGGCGTACGTTCCTGTGGCAGCAGGCCGACGCGCTTGCGGGCGATGCCGTTTTGCTGTTGCGCGAAAATCTGTTCCGCGCCGGGGAAACCGCCGGCACGCGTGCCATCCGCGCGGCGTGCCTTGGAAATCGCCCAGAGCAAACTGGCCTCGATCGGCGTGGTCTCGGTGTTCATGTCGTGGCCGTACAGGCACAGGCCGGCTTCCAGACGCAGCGAGTCGCGTGCACCGAGGCCGATGGCCTGGACCTCCGATTCAGCGAGCAGGGCGCGTGCGATTTTTTCCGCGTCAGCGGCCGGTACCGAGATTTCGAAACCGTCTTCACCTGTGTAGCCCGAACGGCTGACAAAACAGTCGACACCCAGCAGATTGACGCGGGCGAATTGCATGAAGGTCATCTTCGCCACGTCCGGAGCCAGTCGTGCCAGCACGGTAACGGCTGCCGGTCCTTGTAGCGCCAGCAGCGCGCGCTCTTCGAAGAGCGCCGTAATGGTGCACTGATCGCCGATGTGTTGTTGCAGATGCGCCAGGTCCTGATCCTTGCAAGCGGCGTTGACCACCAGGAACAGTTCGTCGTTGCCAAGGTTCGCAACCATCAGGTCATCGAGGATGCCGCCGCTGTCATTGGTGAACATCGCGTAGCGCTGCATGCCGACTGGCAGGTCGATGATGTCCACCGGCACCAGGGTTTCCAGGGCTTTTGCGGCGTTTGCGCCGCTCAGACGGATCTGGCCCATGTGCG
This sequence comes from Pseudomonas sp. Z003-0.4C(8344-21), assembly GCF_900104975.1. Classification (NCBI taxonomy): domain Bacteria; kingdom Pseudomonadati; phylum Pseudomonadota; class Gammaproteobacteria; order Pseudomonadales; family Pseudomonadaceae; genus Pseudomonas; species Pseudomonas sp. Z003-0.4C(8344-21). The sequence continues at coordinate 1,719,481 of NZ_LT629756.1, forward strand.
AGACGTCGAACAGGCCGGCCTGTTCGCGGGTGTGCTGGTGTTCTTTCATCACGCCGAGCGGGTATTGCACGGGCATGTCGTAGCCGGCGAAGGGCACCATGCGGGCGCCGAGTTCGAGGTGCAGCGCGTGGAGCGGGGTTTTCGAGAGTTGTTGTTCGGTGGACATGCGTGGCTCCTTTGAAATTCGGTTCAGGTGAAGGGCAAGATCAAGAGCCCCTCACCCCAGCCCTCTCCCGGAGGGAGAGGGGGCTAGTTACGTTCAGCATTCGATAATGTTGACCGCCAGGCCGCCGCGGGCGGTTTCCTTGTATTTGCTTTTCATGTCGGCGCCGGTCTGGCGCATGGTGCGGATGACTTTGTCGAGGGAAACGAAATGCTGGCCGTCGCCGCGCATGGCCATGCGCACCGCGTTGATCGCTTTCACCGAGCCCATCGCGTTGCGCTCGATGCACGGTACTTGCACCAGCCCGCCAATCGGGTCGCAGGTCAGGCCGAGGTTGTGTTCCATGCCGATTTCCGCGGCGTTCTCGACTTGCTGCACGCTGCCACCGAGCACTTCGCACAACGCGCCGGCCGCCATCGAACAGGCGACGCCGACTTCACCCTGACAACCGACTTCGGCGCCGGAGATCGAAGCGTTTTCCTTGTAAAGAATGCCGATCGCCGCAGCGGTCAGCAGAAACCGCACGACGCCGTCGTCATTCGCGCCGGAGATAAAACGCATGTAGTAATGCAGCACGGCCGGAATGATCCCCGCCGCGCCGTTGGTTGGCGCCGTGACCACGCGCCCTCCGTTGGCGTTTTCTTCGTTGACCGCCAGCGCATACAGGTTGACCCAGTCGAGCACTGACAGCGGATCGCGCAGCGCCGATTCCGGGTTTTTGCAAAGCTGTCGGTGCAGCGCCGCCGCCCGGCGTTTCACTTTCAGACCACCGGGCAAAATACCTTCGTTACGGCAACCCGCCGCGACGCAGTCCTGCATCACCTGCCAGATCTTCAGCAGACCGGTGCGAGTCTCCGCTTCCGGGCGCCAGGCGCTTTCGTTGGACAGCATCACCTGGCTGATCGACAGGCCGTAGGTGCTGCAATGTCCGAGCAAGTCCTTGGCGCTCTTGAACGGGAACGTCAGCGGTGTGGCGTCCTCGACGATGCGGTCAGCACCGGCGGCATCCTCATCGACGACAAAACCACCGCCCACCGAGTAGTACTCACGGCTGCGAATCTGCAGCCCCGCCGCATCGAAGGCGCGGAAAATCATGCCGTTGGGGTGATAGGCCAGCGGTTTGCGAATCATCGCCAGATGTTCTTTCTCGTTGAACGCAATGCTCTGTTCGCCGAGCAGGTTCAGCTGGCCGCTGCCACGAATCTCTTGCAGACGCGCGGTGACGGTTTCGGTGTCGACGGTGTCCGGGTGCTCGCCTTCGAGGCCAAGCAGCACGGCCTTGTCGCTGCCGTGTCCTTTGCCGGTGGCGCCGAGCGAGCCGTACAGCTCGACGCGAACGCTGGCGGTGGCCGCCAGCAGGTTTTCACGCCGCAGACCTTCGGCGAAACGCGCCGCCGCGCGCATCGGCCCGACGGTATGGGAACTGGAAGGGCCGATGCCAATCTTGAACAGGTCGAACACGCTTAACGACATGAGTGTTTCTCCGGTTTCTTGTTATGGGAATTGGCTAAATATCAGGCTTGATCCGTTCCTGTGGGAGCTGGCTTGCCAGCGATGGCGGTGTGTCAGGCAACAGAGATTGAAACTGATCCACCCTCATCGCTGGCAAGCCAGCTCCCACAGGGATCCGTGGTGTTCTCGCGAAAGGGGCAGGCAAACCCGCCCCTCATTCCCTTAAGCGTAGCTTTCGATCGACGGGCAGGCGCACACCAGGTTGCGGTCGCCGAAGACGTTGTCGACGCGACCGACCGGTGGCCAGTACTTGCCTTCAACCAGCGACGCCACCGGGTACACCGCTTGCTCGCGGCTGTACGGATGAGTCCACTCGCCCACCAGTTCCGCCGCGGTGTGCGGGGCGTTTTTCAGTGGGTTGTCGTCTTTGTCCAGGGTGCCGTTTTCCACTGCGCGGATTTCTTCGCGGATGCGGATCATGGCGTCGCAGAAGCGGTCCAGTTCTTCTTTGGATTCGCTTTCGGTCGGCTCGATCATCAGTGTGCCGGCGACCGGGAAGGACATGGTCGGGGCGTGGAAACCGAAGTCGATCAGGCGCTTGGCGACGTCATCGACGCTGATGCCGCTGCTGTCTTTCAATGGGCGCAGATCGAGAATGCACTCGTGCGCCACCAGCCCGTTGCTGCCGGTGTACAGCACGGGATAATGCTCTTCGAGGCGACGGGAAATGTAGTTGGCGTTGAGGATCGCCAGTTGCGAAGCGCGCTTCAGACCGGCGCCGCCCATCATGCGGATGTACATCCAGGTGATCGGCAGAATGCTCGCGCTGCCGAACGGTGCCGCGCAAACTGCGCCTTCCTTGCGTTCCATCTGGCCGTGGCCCGGCAGGAACGGAGTCAGGTGCGACTTGACGCCGATCGGGCCGACGCCCGGGCCGCCACCGCCGTGAGGAATGCAGAAGGTCTTGTGCAGGTTCAAGTGCGACACGTCGCCGCCGAACTTGCCCGGTGCGCAGAGGCCGACCATCGCGTTCATGTTGGCGCCGTCGATGTACACCTGGCCGCCGTTGTCATGAATGATCGCGCAGATTTCGCGGATGCCTTCCTCGAACACGCCGTGGGTCGACGGGTAGGTGATCATCAGTGCGGCGAGGTGTTCGCGGTGCTCGATGGCTTTGGCGCGCAGGTCTTCGATGTCGACGTTGCCACGCGCATCGCACGCGGTGACGACGACGCGCATGCCGGCCATGTTGGCGGTGGCCGGGTTGGTGCCGTGGGCCGACGACGGGATCAGGCAGATGTCGCGGCGTTCATCGCCACGGCTCTGGTGGTAGGCGCGGATCGCCAGCAGGCCGGCGTACTCGCCTTGCGAACCGGCGTTCGGCTGCAGCGAGATCGAGTCGTAGCCGGTAGCGGCGCAGAGCATCGCTTCCAGTTCATCGGTCAGTTGCTGGTAACCAGCGCTTTGTGCGGCCGGGGCGAACGGGTGCAGCGCACCGAATTCGGCCCAGGTCACCGGGATCATCTCGCTGGCGGCGTTGAGTTTCATGGTGCACGAGCCCAGCGGGATCATCGTGCGATCCAGTGCCAGGTCCTTGTCCGCCAGTTTGCGCAGGTAGCGCATCAGCTCGGTTTCCGAGTGATAACGGTTGAACACCGGGTGGCTGAGAATCGGCGACTGGCGAACCAGCGAGGCCGGAATGGTGCTCTGCACCGACGCGGCCAGCGCAGCGAAGTCCGGCAGGGTCTTGCCGTCAGCGAACAGGCCCCACAGGGTTTCGATATCGGGCTGGGTGGTGGTTTCGTCGACAGAAAGGCCCAGGCGCTCGGCGTCGATGACGCGCAGGTTGATCTGCGCCGCGTGCGCCTTGTCGTGCAGCGCGGCGGTTTGCGCGCCGGTGGCCACAGTCAGGGTGTCGAAGAAACTGGTTTGTTCGACGTTAGCGCCCAGAGCAGTCAGGCCCTTGGCCAGAATCGCGGTCAGGTGATGCACGCGGTTGGCGATCTGCGTCAGGCCTTTCGGGCCGTGATACACGGCGTACATGCTGGCGATGTTGGCCAGCAGCACCTGCGCGGTGCAGATGTTCGAAGTGGCTTTCTCGCGACGGATATGTTGCTCGCGGGTCTGCATGGCCAGACGCAGCGCCGGCTTGCCGAAGCGGTCAACCGAAACACCGACCAGACGGCCCGGCATGTCGCGCTTGAACGCATCTTTGGTGGAGAAGTAAGCGGCGTGCGGGCCACCGAAGCCCAGCGGTACGCCGAAGCGTTGCGCCGAACCGATTGCCACGTCAGCACCGAACTCGCCCGGGGCGGTCAGCAGGGTCAGGGCCAGCAGATCGGCAGCGACCGCAACCAGCGCATGGGCGGCGTGGAAGCGTTCAGTCAGTTCGCGGTAGTCGAACACATCGCCGTTGCTGGCCGGGTATTGCAGCAGTGCGCCGAAAAACGGCGTCACGTCGGTCAGTTCGCGCTCATCGCCGACCACGACGTCGATGCCCAGCGGCTCGGCACGGGTGCGCAGCACGTCGAGGGTTTGCGGGTGGCTGTGGATCGAGGCGAAGAACTGGTGGCTGCCCTTGTTCTTGCTCAGGCGTTTGCAGAAGGTCATGGCTTCGGCAGCGGCGGTGGCTTCGTCGAGCAAAGAGGCGTTGGCGATCGGCAGGCCGGTGAGGTCGCTGATCAGGGTCTGGAAGTTCAGCAGCGCTTCGAGACGGCCCTGGGAAATTTCTGGCTGGTACGGCGTGTACGCGGTGTACCACGCCGGGTTTTCCAGCAGGTTGCGCAGGATCGGCGAGGGTGTGTGGCAGTTGTAGTAGCCCTGGCCGATGTAGGTCTTGAACAGCTGATTCTTGCCGGCGATGGATTTGATCATCGCCAGGGCATCGGCTTCGCTGAGACCGTCGTCCATGCCGAGCACGCTGGTGCCCTTGATGCTTTCCGGGATGACGCTGGCGCTCAGGGCTTCGAGAGAATCGAAGCCGAGGCTGTTGAGCATGGCTTGCTCGTCGCCGGCGCGCGGGCCGATGTGACGGGCGATGAATTCGTTGGCGGTGCTGAGGTTTACTTGGGTCATGACGTTATTCCTCAGGCTTCGGCTTGGGCTTTGATCAGACGGTCGTAAGCGTCCTGATCGAGCAGTTTGGCAACGGCCGCGGCGTCGCTTGGCTGGAAGCGGAAGAACCAGCCTTGGCCCAGCGGGTCTTCGTTGACCAGTTCCGGGGCATCTTCCAGCGCCGGGTTGACTTCCAGTACGTCGCCATCGAGCGGCATGTACACGCCGCTGGCAGCTTTTACCGATTCGACGGTGGCGGCTTCGGCGCCTTTTTCGTAGGTCTGCAGCTCAGGCAGTTGCACGAACACCACGTCGCCCAGGGCGTTCTGCGCGAAAGCGGTAATGCCGACAGTAACGCTGCCGTCAGCTTCGGTGCGCAGCCATTCGTGATCTTCAGTAAAACGCAACTCGCTCATGGAAACTCCTCAGGGGCCAGACTCGTCTGGTGGACGCGGTGGAAAGCGTGGGCGGTGATGCCCTTATTGATGAGGAGATGAGTAGCAAGAATGCGGCCAATAAGATTTTTGTGTTTCTAATCAATGAGTTAGCGATTATTGGGCGCGGGGCTCAAGTGATAGGTGTAGCGAAATCGCTACAGGCGAAGGCGAGGAAAAAAGCTTAACGGGATCAAAGCCTTGCACAGCGCTGATCAGAGGAGGGTGTATCGATATCGTTCCGCTGTAGCGGTTTCAGTACAGATGGAGGTCGTTTTTGAGCGGATTTCGAATCCGCCCCTTTCCTTGTGGGAGCTGGCTTGCCAGCGATAGCGGTGGACCAGTCACCATCAATGGTGCCTGTGCCGCCGTCATCGCTGGCAAGCCAGCTCCCACAGGTTTTTGCGTTGTGTTCAGGGCTTGTTGGTTATGCCGTACTTGCGCAGCCGGTGGGCGATCGCGGTGTGCGAGGTCTGCAAACGGCTCGCCAGTTGTCGGGTTGACGGGTAGCTCACATAGAGCTTTTCCAGCAGTTCGCGCTCGAACCCTTCGACTGCCTGTTCAAGGCTGTCGACGTCGGTGTCGGTCTGCCGCGCGACCGAGGTGCCGGCGATGTCGAGGTCGCCGATATCCACCAGGCTGCTTTCACAGATCGCCGCCGCGCGGAAGATCACGTTCTGCAGCTGCCGCACATTGCCCGGCCAGCGGTTGCCGAGCAGCGCCGGGTAAGTCCCCGGCGCGAGGCGGCAGACCGGGCGTTGAATCTGCGCGCAGGCTTGCTGCATGAAATAGCGTGCGAGCAGCAGAATGTCCTGGCCGCGTTCGCGCAGCGGCGGCACTTCGACGTTGAGCACGTTGAGGCGATAGAACAGGTCCTCGCGGAACAGGCCTTCGCTGACCATTTTTTCCAGATCGCGATGGGTGGCGCTGAGGATGCGCACATCGACCTTTACTTCGCGATCACCGCCCACCCGGCGGAAACTGCCGTCGTTGAGAAAACGCAGCAGTTTGGCTTGCAGGTACGGTGACATTTCGCCGATCTCATCGAGAAACACCGTGCCCTGGTTGGCCAGCTCCATCAGCCCCGGTTTGCCACCGCGCGCTGCTCCTGTGAAAGCGCCGGGGGCGTAGCCGAACAGTTCGCTTTCGGCGAGGTTCTCTGGCAACGCTGCGCAGTTGAGGGCGAGAAACGGCGCACTGTGGCGCGCGCTGATCGCATGGCAGGCGCGGGCGACCAGTTCTTTACCGGTGCCGGTTTCGCCCTGGATCAGCAGCGGCGCATCCAGCGCGGCAACCCGCTGCGCGCGGGCCTTGAGGGTGCGGATTGCCGGGGATTCGCCGAGCAGCGCATCGAAGCCTTCGGCGTGATCGTGGTGCAGTGCCGAGAGCTGTTCGCCGATGCGGTTCGGTTGATACAAGGTCAACAGCGCGCCAGCGTCGGTGATCGGCGTGGCGTCGAGCAGCAGGGTCTGGCCGTTGACGGTGATCTCGCGCAGCGGCAGGCGAAAGCCATGTTCGAGCAGGGTGTCGAGCAGCGCCGGGTCGTTGAACAGTTCCGCGACACTTTCCCCGGCCGGTTCGCGACCGTACAGCGCGATCAACGCCGGGTTGGCTAGCAGCACCTTGCCGGCGCTGTCGAGGGCCAGCACCGGGTCGGTCATCGCCGCCAGCAGGGCATCGAGTTGCAGGTGCCGACGCTGGCCGGGAAGGATGTCGACCACCGTCACCGCCTCGACGCCACGGACCCGAAACAGCGCATCCTTGAGCTCTTCAAGCACTTGCGCGCTCAGGGTCGGCGCGTCGATGTAGACGTTCGGCGGGATCATCTCCACCGCATCCAGATTGAGATTGCGCCCACCGAGGATAGCCAGGACTTCCTGGGTAATGCCGACGCGGTCGATGAAGCTGACGTGGATACGCATGGGGCGGTTCAGTGATCTGCGGAGCGGAGCGCGCAAGTATGCCTTAAATTAAAAGCACCCTCACCCCAGCCCTCTCCCGGAGGGAGAGGGGGCCGACCGAGGTGTCTTGGGTGTGGTACTTCGACCTGAAAGATCGAGTCGATTATGGATTCAGTGACGCAGTATCAGGACGGCGTAATTCCGAAGCATCCACCGTTCAGTCCCCTCTCCCTCCGGGAGAGGGCTAGGGTGAGGGGCTTTTGATCTTTATTCGAAATGCTCAGGATTCACCGGATCCCCGGAGTGCATATTCAGCTTCTGCCGAATGTCCTCGAACATCAGATCGTAATGCTTGTGCACCGAGCCGATCTGGCTGTGGGTCTTGGGAATCCCGTACTTCTCGGCAATCCGCGTCACGTCGCGGGCGAAGTTGTAGGCCTCTTCCCTGGGCAGGAAAAACACCTCTTTCAAGTCCTTGCCTTGCATGCTGCCATGCAGGGTGAACTGAATGCCTTGGCCTTTCTGCGGATCGGTGAACACTTCGTAGTCCAGATGCACGTTGTAATTGACGTCATCGTCGGACAGCGCGTGTCGCTCGATGTGCAAATGACCAGGTTCGAATTGGGCCATTGAGTTACTCCTTTCAAGGCATGGGAGAAGGGCAGGCCCAGGGCCTGCCCCCGGAGTTATTGTTCTCGGTAGCTGATGCCGGGCTTGGCCGTGGTCACACGGGTACCGGCGGTGCCTTGCACGATCGCTTCGATATCTGCCAGCGAACCGATCACTGCAACCTTGCCAGTATGGCGCGCGAATTCGCAGGCTGCCTGCACCTTCGGTCCCATGGAGCCGGCGGCGAAACCCAGCCGTTCGAGTTCGTCCGGGTGCGCTTCGGCGATGGCTTTCTGCGTCGGTTTGCCATAGTCGATGAACGCCGCATTGACGTCGGTAGCGATCACCAGCAGATCGGCCTCCAGCTGTTCAGCGAGCAGCGCCGAACACAGGTCCTTGTCGATCACCGCCTCGATGCCCTTGAGGTTGCGCTGCTCGTCGTACATTGTCGGAATCCCGCCGCCGCCGGCGCAGATCACGATGCTGCCTTTGTCGAGCAGCCACTTGATCGGGCGGATTTCGAAGATGCGTTTCGGCCGTGGGCTGGCCACCACACGACGGTATTTGTCGCCGTCCGGGGCAATCGCCCAGCCTTTCTCGGCGGCGAGTTTTTCCGCTTCGGCCTTGTCGTAGACCGGGCCGATCGGTTTGGTCGGGTTCTTGAAAGCCGGGTCGTTGGCGTCGACTTCGACCTGAGTAAGCAGGGTGGCGAACGGCACTTCGAAGTCGAGCAGGTTGCCCAGTTCCTGTTCGATGATGTAGCCGATCATGCCTTCGGTTTCGGCGCCGAGGACGTCCAGCGGGTACGGGCTGACCGAGGTGTAGGCCGCCGCTTGCAGCGACAGCAGGCCGACTTGCGGGCCATTGCCGTGGGCGATGACCAGTTGGTTGCCGGGATGAATCTTGGCGATTTGCTCGGTGGCGATGCGGATGTTGGCGCGCTGGTTGTCAGCGGTCATCGGCTCGCCACGGCGGAGCAGGGCGTTGCCGCCCAGAGCTACGACGATACGCATGGTGCATGTCCTTCTAGAAAACAGGAAAGGCAAACGACTCGGTTAACTGTAGGAGTGAGCCTGCTCGCGATGACGGAGTCTCAGTCGACATCAATGTTGAATGTCGGACCGCTATCGCGAGCAGGCTCACTCCTACATGACGCGTTGTGGGACTTAGAGATCAGCCAGGGTCGAGACCAGAATCGCCTTGATCGTGTGCATGCGGTTTTCCGCTTGCTCGAAGGCGATGCAGGCGGGCGACTCGAACACGTCGTCGGTCACTTCGATGCCGTTTTTCAGGTGCGGATACTGCTCGGCAATCTGCTTGCCGACCTTGGTATCGCTGTTGTGAAACGCCGGCAGGCAGTGCATGAACTTGGTGCGCGGGTTGCCGCTGGCTTTCATCAGTTCGGCGTTGACCTGATACGGCAGCAATTGCTGGATGCGCTCGGCCCAGGCTTCCACCGGTTCGCCCATCGACACCCAAACGTCGGTGTGGATGAAGTCGACGCCTTTGACGGCGGCTTTCGGATCTTCGGTCAGGGTGATGCGCGCGCCACTTTCTTCCGCATATTTATGGCAACGCTCAACCAGATCGTCCAGCGGCCACAGGGCCTTCGGCGCGCAGATGCGCACGTCCATGCCCAGTTTGGCGCCGATCAGCAGCAGCGAGTTGCCCATGTTGTTGCGCGCATCGCCGAGGTAGGCGTAGCTGATTTCGTGGATTGGCTTGTCGGCGTGTTCACGCATGGTCAGCACGTCGGCGATCATCTGGGTCGGGTGATATTCATCGGTCAGGCCGTTGAACACCGGCACCCCGGCGAACTTGGCCAGCTCCTCGACGATCTCCTGTTTGAAGCCACGGTATTCGATTGCGTCGTACATGCGCCCGAGCACGCGGGCGGTGTCCTTCATGCTTTCCTTGTGGCCGATCTGCGAGGAATTCGGGTCGATGTAGGTAACGTTGGCGCCTTGGTCGTAGGCGGCGACTTCGAACGCGCAACGGGTGCGGGTCGAGGTTTTTTCGAAGATCAGGGCGATGTTGTTGCCCTTCAGGTGTTGTTGCTCGGTGCCGGTGTATTTCGCGCGTTTCAGATCGCGGGACAGGTCGAGCAGGTAACGCAGCTCACGTGGGGTGTGGTGTTCCAGGCTGAGCAGGTTACGGTTGTGGATGTTAAAAGCCATGATGGATCTCCTTCGGTGTCGGTTATCCCCCTGGCTGCACTCGGTAAGTGCCGGCCAGGGCTCAGAGGTTAGTAATCGATCGGGTCGCGGATGATCGGGCAGGTCATGCAGTGGCCGCCGCCGCGGCCGCGGCCCAGTTCGCCGGCGCTGATGGTGATGACTTCCACGCCGGCCTTGCGCAGCAGGGTGTTGGTGTAGGTGTTGCGGTCGTAGCCGATGACCACGCCCGGTTCCACCGCCACCACGTTGTTGCCGTCGTCCCATTGCTCGCGTTCGGCGGCGAAGCTGTTGCCGCCGGTTTCCACCACGCGCAGCTTGGGCAGGTTGAGCGCCGCGGCGACGGTGTCGAGGAAACTGCCTTCTTCGCGGCGAATGTCGATGCCGCCCTGTTTGCTGTCGTCAGGGCGCAGGGTGAAGGCGACGATCTGGTTGACCACTTCGGGGAAGATCGTCACCAGGTCGCGGTCGCAGAAGCTGAACACGGTGTCCAGGTGCATCGCTGCGCGGGATTTCGGCAGGCCGGCGACGATGACTTTTTCCACGGCTTTGTTCTTGAACAGGTTCAGCGCCAGTTGGCCGATGGCCTGACGCGACGAACGTTCGCCCATGCCGATCAACACCACGCCATTGCCGATCGGCATGACGTCGCCGCCCTCAAGGGTGGAGCTGCCGTGATCCTTGTCCGGGTCGCCGTACCAGATCTCGAAGTCGGCGTTGGTGAACTGCGGATGGAATTTGTAGATGGCGGTAGTCAGCAGTGTTTCCTGACGGCGCGCTGGCCAGTACATCGGGTTGAGCGTCACGCCGCCGTAGATCCAGCAGGTGGTGTCGCGGGTGAACTGAGTGTTCGGCAGCGGCGGCAGAATGAAGCTGGAGTGGCCGAGGAAGTCGCGGAACATCTGGATGGTCTTGCCACCGAAGCTGTCCGGCAAATCGTCGGCGGAAACCCCGCCGATCAGAAACTCGGCAATGTGCCGTGGCTCGAGGCTTTTCAGCCAGGATTTGACTTCGTTGATCAAGCCCAGGCCTACCGAGTCGGCGGTGACCTTGCGCTCAAGAATCCAGTCCAGTGCCTCGGGGATGGCGACGATGTCGGTGAGCAGGTTGTGCATTTCCAGCACATCGATGCCGCGCTCACGCATCTTGGTGACGAAGTCGAAGTGATCACGCTTGGCCTGCGCCACCCACAGCACGTCGTCGAACAGCAGTTCATCGCAGTTGTTCGGGGTCAGCCGCTGATGGGCCAGACCTGGGGAGCAGACCATGACTTTACGCAGTTTCCCGGCTTCGGAATGGACGCCGTACTTCACTTTTTCCGTGGTCATTTCAATGTTCCTCCAGATGACAATTCAATCAGGGGTTACAGCGTCAGGAAGCCATCGTAGAGACCGTAGGCCGCCACGACGGCGCCTATGACCACTGCGGCGAAAATCAGCTTCTCGACGTTGGTGAAAATCGCTTGCTTGAGTTCCAGCTTGGCCTTGGCGAACAGGATCGCGCCGGGTGCGTAGAGCAGGGCCGAGAGCAGCAGATACTTGACCCCGCCGGCATACAGCAGCCACACCGCATAAATCAGGGCGATGCCGCCGATAATCAGATCCTTGCGCCGCTCGGCGGCGAAGCCTTCGTAACTCTCGCCGCGCACCGCCAGCAGCAGGGCGTAAGCCGCCGACCACAGATACGGCACCAGAATCATCGACGTGGCGAGGTAGATCAGCGACAGGTAAGTGCTCGCCGAAAACAGGGTGATGATCAGGAAGATCTGCACCATCGCGTTGGTCAGCCACAGGGCGTTGACCGGTACGTGATTGGCGTTTTCCTTGCGCAGAAACTCCGGCATGGTGTGGTCTTTGGCGGCGGCGAACATGATCTCCGCGCACAGCAGCACCCACGACAGCAGCGCCCCCAACAGCGAGATGATCAGGCCGACGCTGATCAGCACCGCCCCCCAATGCCCGACCACGTGTTCAAGTACCGCAGCCATTGACGGGTTCTGCAGTTTCGCCAGTTCCGGCTGGGTCATGATGCCCAGCGACAGCACGTTGACCAGCACCAGGAACAGCAGCACGGTGATGAAACCGATCACCGTGGCTTTACCGACGTCGGAACGTTTTTCCGCCCGCGCCGAGAAGATGCTCGCGCCCTCGATGCCGATGAACACCCACACGGTGACCAGCATCATGTTGCGCACCTGGTTCATCACACTGCCGAGGTCAGGGTTTTTCACGCCCCAGATGTCGGCGGTGAAGATGTCCAGTTTGAAGGCGAAGACCGCGATCAGCACGAACAGCAGCAGCGGCACGACCTTGGCCACCGTGGTCACCAGGTTGATGAACGCGGCTTCCTTGATCCCGCGCAGCACCAGAAAATGCACGCCCCACAGCAATACCGAGGCGCCGATCACCGCCGCCGGGGTGTTACCTTCACCGAATATCGGAAAGAAATAACCGAGGGTGCTGAACAGCAGCACGAAGTAACCGACGTTGCCCAGCCAGGCGCTGATCCAATAACCCCAGGCGGACGAAAAGCCCATGTAATCGCCGAATCCGGCCTTGGCGTAGGCGTAGACACCGCCGTCCAGGTCCGGCTTGCGATTGGCGAGAGTCTGAAAGACAAAAGCGAGGGTGAGCATGCCGACTGCGGTGATGGCCCAGCCGATCAGCACCGCACCGACGTCAGCACTGGCGGCCATGTTTTGTGGCAACGAAAATATCCCGCCACCGATCATTGAACCGACTACCAGTGCAATCAGTGCACCGAGTCTTAGTTTTCCAGGCGCTTCAGACATTTGCATGACTCCATTGCAGGAGAGAAGAGATCACAGCGTAAATCTGTTGTCTGTTCAAACAGCTGACGTAGATCAGTTCATGGTCACATTCCATTGTTAATGAATGACTTAGGCAACCACTGGTGGCATAAGGCTTTCGTCTGCGAGGCCCGTTCTAGAGGCTTTGTGGCTATGTGTTTGGGAATGGCTATTATTACTTTCGAATTATCACGCTAGTTCTTTTCTGGCGTTTGGCAAATTTTCCGCTGCTGTTTTCAGTACAGAATTGATTAATCAGGATCAGCGCACAGAAATGTCTTAACGTGCTATGCGTTATCGTCGTCGGCTATATATAAGGGGGTTAGCTGAACCTTTATCTGATAAGCATCATCTACCTTCCAGATTTTTAGCCGTTCCTTGTTACAAATAAACTTCGCCACTGTTTTTCAAGGAGACTTGCATGTCGCAACCTACACAGAAGCTGCGACTGGGCGCGCTGATTGCGCTGGTGGTGGGGTCGATGATCGGCGGGGGAATTTTCTCGCTGCCGCAGAACATGGCCGCGCGCGCCGATGCCGGAGCGATTCTGATCGGTTGGGGCATCACCGCCGTCGGCATGCTGACGCTGGCTTTCGTCTTCCAGACCTTGGCCAATCGCAAACCGGAACTGGACTCCGGCGTGTACGCCTACGCCAAGGCCGGGTTCGGCGATTACATGGGTTTTTCCTCAGCATGGGGTTACTGGATCAGTGCCTGGCTGGGCAACGTCGGTTATTTCGTGCTGCTGTTCAGCACCCTCGGCTATTTCTTTCCGGTGTTCGGTCAGGGCAATACGCCGATCGCCATCGGCTGCGCCTCGGTGCTGCTGTGGGCGGTGCATTTTCTGGTGATGCGCGGGATCAAGGAGGCGGCGCTGATCAACCAGTTGACCACCGTCGCCAAGGTCGTGCCGCTGATCATGTTCATTGTCATCGCGGCGGTGGCGTTCAAGGCGGATATTTTCACCCGCGATATTTGGGGCACCAGCAACCCGAATTTCGGCGGGGTGATGGATCAGGTGCGCAACATGATGCTGGTCACCGTGTTCGTGTTCATCGGCATCGAAGGCGCCAGCGTGTACTCGGCGCGGGCGGAGAAACGCAGCGACGTCGGTCGCGCCACGGTGATCGGTTTTATCGGCGTGCTGGCGCTGCTGGTGCTGGTCAATGTGCTGTCGTTGGGCATCATGACCCAACCGGAACTGGCCAATCTGCAGAACCCGTCGCTGGCCGCCGTACTCGAACACATCGTCGGGCCGTGGGGCGCGCTGCTGATCAGCATCGGCCTGGCGATTTCGCTGCTCGGTGCGTTGCTGTCGTGGGCCTTGCTCTGCGCCGAGATCCTGTTTGCCACCGCCAAAGACAAGACCATGCCGGCGTTCCTGACCAAGGAAAACAAGAACCATGTGCCGGTCAACGCGCTGTGGCTGACCAACGCGATGATTCAGATTTTCCTGTTGATCACACTGTTTTCGGCGGGCACTTACACCAGTCTGATCTACCTGGCCTCGTCGATGATTCTGGTGCCGTACCTGTGGTCGGCGGCCTACGCGGTGCTGCTCAGCGGGCGTGGCGAAACCTACGAACAGGCCTCGGCCGAACGCCGCAAGGACCTGCTGATCGGCGGCATCGCCCTGGTGTATGCGGTTTGGTTGCTGTACGCCGGCGGGGTCAAATACCTGCTGCTGTCGGCGCTGTTGTATGCGCCGGGGGTGATTCTGTTTGCCAAGGCCAAGCGTGAGGCGGGGGAGCCGTTGTTTACCACGGTGGAGAAGGGGATTTTTGCCTGTGTGGTGATTGGCGCGGGGTTGGCGGCGTATGGGTTGTATAGCGGGGTGTTGAGTTTGTGAGCTTGGCGATCCGTATTTTATGTTGGCAGCACGGGCCTCATCGCTAGCAGGGCTAGCTCCCACAGGAGATTTGTGAACGACGCAGATCCCCTGTGGGAGCCAGCCCTGCTGGCGATAGCGGCTTTGGATTCACCATTGTGGGCGGTGTGAACCCAGATCTGTGGCCGGCAAATCCCACCAGACCGGCGTCCCGCCAATCTCTACCGGCACGCGCAACCGCCGTGCCGCCCCCCACGCCGTCTGTTCAATCGCCGGATCCTGATCCCGCTCATCCTCAACCCGCAACGGCTCATCCGTCCCCGGCCCATGCTCAATCAACAGCTTCGCCGTACGCGCCAGCGACAACCGCGCCGAACCCCCGCGTCCGTTGGCCAGGCGTTCAGTCAGCAACCGGAGCGCACTCGCCGCCATCAAATACCCGGTCGCATGATCCAGCGCCTGCACCGGCAACGGCGTCGGTTTATCCGCCTGCTGCCAGCGCATCCCGGCTTCGGCGATGCCGCCGCTCATTTGCACCAGGCTGTCGAAGCCGCGCCGGTTGCGCCACGGGCCGCTCCAGCCATAGGCATTCAGGCTGACGTCGATCAACCCCGGCGCCAGTTGCTGCCGACGTTCAAAGCCGAAGCCGAGATGTTCCAGGGCATCGGCACGATAGCCGTGCAGCAGGAGGTCGGCGTCTTTCAACAGACTTTTGAACACCGCGCGATCTGCCGGATCATGCAGATCCAGGCGCGCGCAGCGCTTGCCAAGAGTCATTTCCGGGACGACGCCGGGCTCGTTCCACGTTGGCGAATCGATGCGCAGCACATTCGCGCCGAGTCCGGCGAGAAAGCGGCTGGCCGTGGGGCCGGCCAGCACGCGGGTCAGGTCCAGCACCTTGATCCCGGCCAGCGGGCGCGCGGCCGAGCCTTGCCATGGCAGGGCTTTCTCATGCGCTTGTTCAGTGAAATGCACCAGCGGCTCGGCATTCACCGCCAGCCCTTGTGGGTGCTGCTGCCACTGCGCCCAGCTGCGCATTTCGGCGGCGCACCCGTTGGCTTCGACCACCGCTTGCTCCAGCGCCGTGCCGGTCCATTTTGCGACTTTGGCCGCCATCGCCGCACGGTCGGCGCAGGCACCAAGCACCCGTTCAGCGGCGGCGCGGTGATGTGGGGCGTTGGTGTGCAGGCGAATCCAGCCGTCCTCGGTGGCGTAGTCACCGGCGACCGGGTCCCACAGCGGCGGGACTTGCCAGCCGATCGGGCGGATCGAAGAACTGAACCAAAACGACGCCAGACGTCGATCGACGGCGACGGTCGGTAATTCACCGCTTTGTTGACGGATCAATTCGCTGACCGCTTGACCGGCCGCAGCGAGGCTGGCGCAGGCCAGATCGGTGACGGCGAACGCCGAGGGCAGGGCGCCAAGCCCGTTGAACGCGATTGACGCGGTGGGCAAGCCGAGTGCGGCTTGCAGGGAGGTGAGCAAGTCAGTCATCGAAAACCCTCCGGAGCGAGAGGGCGATGATAGTGCAAAAGAATCGCGGTTTAGATGAAACCGCAGGATCAACACTCACCCCTGTGGGAGCTGGCTTGCCAGCGATAGCGGTGTGTCAGCCACAGAATGGTCAACTGATCTGCCGCCATCGCTGGCAAGCCAGCTCCCACAGGGTTATGTGATGTTGTCAGTTCTGGTGTCAGACGCGGAACTGATCCATCAATTTCATCTGCTGGCTCGCCAGGCTGTTGAGCTGGCTGCTGATCGCGGCCGATTCAGTGGCTTGCCCGGTGAGGGTTTCGGTGACGGTGCGGATCGCCGAGACGTTGCGGTTGACCTCTTCGGCCACGGCGCTTTGCTGTTCGGCGGCGCTGGCGATCTGCAGGTTCATGTCGCTGATCACCGTCACCGCGTCGCTGATCTTGCCCAGCGCATCGACGGCGTGACGAATCTGCCCGGCGTTGTTGTGCGCTTGGGTCTGGCTCGAATGCATGGTCGCGACCACGCCACGGGTGCCGGTCTGGATGCGCTCGATCACCAGGCGGATTTCCTCCACCGAATCCTGAGTGCGCTTGGCGAGGTTGCGCACTTCGTCGGCGACCACGGCGAAACCACGGCCGCTCTCACCGGCACGGGCGGCTTCGATGGCGGCGTTGAGGGCGAGCAGGTTGGTTTGCTCGGCGATGCTGCGGATCACTTCCAGCACCGAGCCGATCTGCTCGCTGTTGACGGCCAGCGCTTCGACTTCAGTCACCGCTTTGCTGACTTCGTCGGCCAGTTGATTGATGTCGCGGGTACTGCGCTCGATGATCGCCATACCGTCCTTGGCCGATTGATCGGCGCCTTTCGCCGCATTGGCGGCGTTCGAGGCGCTGTTGGCGACGTCGTGGGCAGTGGCGCTCATTTCGTTCGACGCGGTGGCGACCTGGTCGATTTCGCGGAACTGCACCTGCATGCCTTCGCTGGTTTGCCGGGCAATTTCCGAAGACTGGTCGGCGGTGCCACGGGCTTCGGTGATGCTTTGCTTGATCTGGGCGATGGTCGGTTGCAGCTTGTCGAGGAAGCGGTTGAACCAGTTCACCAGTTCGCCCAGCTCATCTTTTTTGCTGTAGTTCAGCCGCTGGGTCAGATCGCCTTCGCCGCTGGCGATGTTCTTCAGCATGTCGGCGACGCTGTTGATCGGGCGAGTAACGCCCGAAGCGGTGAGCCAGATCAGCAACAGGCCGACCACACCCGCCACCACAGCGACCAGCAGCGCAGTGATCACACCGGTTTCCTGGGCGTCGTCGAGCACCGCTTGCAACTTCACCGAGTCGGCCAGCAGCACGTGTTTCGGCAAGTCGATGACCACGCCCCAGGCGCGCGAATTGCCGATCGGGTCAACCGGATACACCGCGCGGATCAAATCGCCCTGTTCGAGGATTTTCGGCGTACCGGCGGTGAGCAGTGGCAGCACGTCCTTGCTGTCGACGCCCGGCGTGTCGCCGATCTTCTTGCCGACCTTGCTCGCATCGGCGCTGTCCGCCGCGAGCACGCCGCTGCCGGAAACGATGAGCATGTGCCCGGCGTTGTTGAACAGGTTGCGCTGCGACTCGACGGCGGCGGCTTGCAGGGCATCGAGGGCAATGTCGATACCGACCACGCCGAGGGCTTTGCCGTCGACCATCAAGGGTACGGAAATGGTCGTCATGAGCATTTCCTTGGTCCCGACGGTGTCGGCATACGGGTCGAGCAGGCAGGTGCGCTTGTTGTCGCGAGGGCAGGTGTACCAGCTGTTGTAGGGCGTGCCGCTGACGCTGAGGGTGGTTTTGGTCAGGTCTTCTTCGACCATGATCGTGTTCAGCGCCGCACCGCCGGCGCGGCTCCAGTAAGTGGCGAAGCGCCCGGCTTCGTTGGACTGGCGCGCGGCGTCATCGACGAATTCGCTGTCCTTGCCGTCGAGGCCGTTGGGTTCGAAGGCCAGCCAGATGCCCAGCACCTTGTCGTTGCGCTCGAACGCGGTTTTCAGGCTCTGGTTCAACTCTTCCCGCAGGGCACCGGCGTCGAGCGAGCGCTTGGCGGCCATGACGCGCAAGTCCTTGATCTGGTCGGCCAGCGCGGTGATCACCAGCAGGCTTTCGCCGAAGGTTTTCTGCACACGCACCGCTTGTTCGGCGGCTTTGGCCTGCAGCAGATTCTGCACACTGGCGGTGAGCAACTGGTTGCTGGAGGTGCTGACCAGTTCGTCGTTCTGATTGGTCTGGTACATGTTCATGCCGACGATCAGCGCGACCACACCGAGCAGGCACAGGCCGGAGAGCAGGACGATTTTCAGGCGAATGGAGAGAGAGTCGAACATCGGGCGATCTCGTAAATGGATAAGGAAAGTGACTGTCGGGCAAATGAACTACCCGGTTCGCCAAATCCATTCAGCGCCATGTCTGCTCATCGGCGCGCAACGAGACGGCATGAGGCCGCTGCCGACGAACGGTCAGCGCTAAACGTTTGCGCAGGGGATTGTGCCGAAAACAAGAATAATTACAGGGATGTTTCAGTGTGCAGCGGGGAGGTTTTCCGGGCGCGACCAGATCCACAGGTTGCCCAGCGCCATGCCGGCGATCGCCAGATAGACCGGCCAGCCATGCTCGAGCAGCACCAGCATCAGCGTTGCGCACAGCAGCATGCTGACGGTGGCACTGACCTTGGCCTTGCGCGCGATGATCTTGCCGTTGCGCCAGTTGCTCAGGATCGGCCCGAACAGGCGATGGTTTTCCAGCCAGGCACTCAGACGCGGCGAACTGCGCGTCGCCGCCCACGCGGCGAGCAGGATGAACTCGGTGGTCGGCAGACCGGGCACGACAATCGCGACCAGCCCGATGCCGAGACTGACATAGGCGAGCAGGCCGAACAGCAGGCGGGCGAGTTTTGAGGGGGCGGGTGCGGGCATGGGCTCGGGATTGCAGTGAGGCGAAACGGGGATTCTACAGGCTTGCAGAGATCCCTGTGGGAGCTGGCTTGCCAGCGATAACGGTGGAACAGTCGACATCGTATTGACTGATCTATCGCCATCGCTGGCAAGCCAGCTCCCACAGGGTCTTGTGTTGTATCAGTCAGGCAGGTTCGGCCTCTGTGGCGTAAGCCTGCTCCAGCAGCACGGTAAAGCGATTGAACGCATCGAGCGCGCCTTGCTCGGCTTCGGCTTCTTCTTCAGCCGTAAATTGCAGTGCATCGAGGGTGCGCACGAAGCTCTTCCAGCCTTCGGCACGGCCGCCTTCTGGCTCGCCGAGATGACGCGCGCCAAAGCTTTCGTTCAGCTCCAGCGCCACCGCACGTTTGATCAAAAACGCCGCGCCGAGCTTGGAGCCTTCGGAGACGAAGAGCCAGCCCAGTGCGCGCGCCTTGCTCGGTTTGTTCACGGCACCGGCCACCGGCGCCGGCACTTCGGTGTCGAGGTCAGCCAGGTCTGCCCTGGCAGCTTCGGCACGGCAACGGGCCGGCAGGTCAGGGATGATGGCGGTGAGTTCGGCATCGTTGTACAGCGCGACCAGTTCCGACTGGAACAGGTACTGCGCAACGACAAAACGGGCGAAGCTGGCGCGAGTCTCGAACGGTGCGTGGGCTTTCACCAACGCGTCGAGCTTGCTGTGCGGCTCATGGGTGATCTGGTTCAGGCGTTGCGAACGCAGGGCTTTGTCCGAGGCAGTCATGGGGTGTCCTTGATAAATGAGGCGCTTGATAACAAGACGTACGGGCGGATGCCGGAGAGTAAAAAAACCTCACTGCGCGGCGTATCGCACACGCAGTGAGGTCGGCCGGATCAGATATCCCAGATCAGGTTGATCGCGAAGTTGCGGCCCGGCTGGGTCAGGCGATCAAGGTTGGCCGGTTGAGTGACCGAGGCTTCGCCGACACTGTCGTAACCGCGCACGTCATCCCACAGCCAGTACTGCTTGTCGGTGAGGTTGTAGATGCCGCCGCTGACGGTGACGTCGTCGCTGACCTTGTAATACCCGGCCAGATCGAGAATGCCGAAGCCCGGCGTCTTGAACTGGCTGCTGACGCCGTCCGGCGACTTGAAATTGCTGTCGTCGACGCGGTCCTTTTTCTTCACCACGGTCCAGCTCAGCAAGCCGCCGTAATGGTCCTGGTCGTAACCGAGGCCGAACACGCCGGTCAGTGGGTTGACGCTGTTGATCGGCTCGCCGCTGTCGTTGTTGCGACCGTAGGCGTAGGCGATCGAGCCCTGGGTGTACAGGCCTTGCGGCGCGCCGAACGCATCGAGATTCAAGCGGCCTTTGACTTCCGCACCCTTGATCGTGGCGCGCTTGATGTTGTTGCTCTGGAAGGTCAGTTGATCGTCGCCCGGCTTGACCGCGTCTTCGTTGATGAAATCGCGGTACTTGTTGTAGAACACCGCCACGTCGAACGAGCCGTGCTCGAAATGGCCGCGCAGACCGGTCTCGAAGCTTTTGCTTTTCTCCGGTTCAAGATCGGAGTTCGGCGCGACGGTGTAACCGGTGGTGCTGTTCTCGAAGCGTCCGTACAGCGATTTTGCCGTCGGGGTGCGGAAACCTTCGGCGTACTGGCCGTACCAGGTGTAATTCTCCGTCAGGGCATAGGTCAGGCCGAATTTCGGCGAGACTTTGTGCCAGGTCTTGTTCTTGTCGCTGACGGTGCCTTGGCCGTCGGCGGCCACGGTATTGAGAAATTCCTGGGTGATGTGCGGCTTGAGCTGGGTGTAGTCGTAGCGCAGCCCCGGCAGGAAGGTCCAGTCGTTCCAGCTGATCTGGTCCTGCGCGAACAGGCTGTAGGTGTTGATGGTCGGATCGGGGAAATCGCTGGCCTTGGCCAGCACGTCCGCCGCACTGGTCGCGCCAATTGCCGTGCAACCACGGCCGACGGCCAGACAGGTGCCGTCGCCGCTGCGCGAGCCGGTGACTTTCTGCTGCTTGATCGTGGTGCCGTAGGTCAGCACATGATCGGTGGCACCGAGGGTGAAGGCCTTGTCCAGTTGCGCATCGAAGACCCACTGTTTTTCTTCGTAGATCGTGTCGCGGGTGCGCAGCACTTTGCGGGTGATCGGGTAGTAATACTCTGCGGTGCTCTGGTCGGTCTTGGCGATCTGGTAATTGAGGCTCCACTTCACGTTGTCGACCAGCAGGCTGTCGAGGGCGAACGTGTGCTCGAGGCCAAAGCGCTCACGGCTGATGGTGTCGTTGCCGGTGCGCCACTGGTACATGCCGCCGGGCAGTACGCTGGCGGGGATGGTCGGCGCACCATTGAAGTACGGGCCGCCGTAGGCGCTTTTCTGATCGGTATCGCGGTCGTCCTTGTATTTTTCGTAGGTCAGGCCCAGACGCGAATCGTCGTTGTAGTTCCAGCCGAGCTTGGCTAAAACGTTGGTCGCGCGCACGTCTTCCGGATTGGCGGCGGTGCGCGCAAGGCCGGTGCCGTTGTTGCCGCCGTAGGATTCGGTTTCGTGACCGTCGCGCTGGCTGTAGTGCAGCAAGCCGTCGAATTCACCGGAGCGCCCGGCAACGGTGGCGGATTTCAGCCAGCTGTCGTCAGCCGAGCTGTAACCGGTTTTCAGGCGGGCGCCGAGGTCTTTGCCGGGCTTGATGATGTCGTCGGCATCCAGCGTGTAATAGCTGACCGCGCCGCCGATGGCGTTGCTGCCATACAGCACCGAGGCCGGGCCGCGCAGGATCTCGACGCGTTTGACGATTTCCGGGTCAACATAATTGCGCTGGCTCTTGGCGTAAGGACCGTTGAAGAAACCGTTGGGGATTTCCACGCCATCGACCTGCGTGAGGATGCGGTCGCCGTCGATACCACGGATGTTGTAGCCGCTGATGCCGCCGCGCTGGCCGGCGCCGCCGACGGAAACGCCCGGCTCGTAGCGCACCAGTTCCTTGATGGTGTTGACGTTATTCCGATCGAGGTCTTCGCGGGTCTGCACGGTGACGGTAGCCGGCACGCTGTTGACCGGCTGTTCCTGGCGGGTGGCGCTGATGGTTACCTGATCCAGGTTCAGTGTGCCGCTGCTGTTGCGCTTTTCCAGTACGACGTTGTTGTTACTCAGTTTGCGGAAGCTCAGGTTGGTCCCCACCAACAGCCGCTCGAGGGCTTTCTCCGGCGGCAGCGAACCGCGCACACCCGGCGATGCAACGCCCTGGCCCAGTTCTGCCGGCAGGCCGACCTGCCAACCGGTTACGGCAGTAAAAGCGTTCAACGCCGAAACCAGAGGCTGCTGGCCGATGGCAAACGCGTAATCGCCCATGTTGCGCGCCGGTTGCTCAGGGGCAGCCAGCAGCGGCGCGCTGCCGGCCATGAGGATGGCCGCGGTCAGCAGCGACAGTACGCGGGAAGGGGAAGCGGTCTGGCGGGTAAGGCGTGAGGACATCGATAGCGCTCCGTGTCGCACGAATCTTTATAGGTGCTGATTGGCATCGCTTGATGCGAATCAATTGCATTGGCTATAACGAGACGTACTGACGCGGGCTATCGAGTAAAAATAATTCTCATTCAGTTCAGGATGACCACGGCGGGGAATTCTTGCAGCCGCGCCGAAGTGATGTGCGCAAGCGAGCGGACCACGTCGAGCGGCTGATCGAGGCGGTAATTACCGGTCACGGCGACGTCGGCCAACTGCTCGTTGGTATTGATGATCCAGCCCGGATAGTAGCGGCGCAGTTCGGCCAACACCTGATTCAGCGGGCAGTTCTCGAACACCAGGCGACCCTGCACCCAGGCCAGATCGGTATTGGCGTCGAGCTTGGCCGGGTGATCGAAACCGTTGGGGCCGATGCGGATGCTTTCGCCGGCGCTCAGGCGCACCCGCGCATCGTTGTGGGTAGCGCGAAGATCGACATCGCCGCGCTGCACATTGACCTGCGCAACCCCGTCGAGATAACGCACGGCAAACGCGGTGTCGCGCACGCTGGCGCGGACCGGGCCGGCATCGATTTCCAGCGCCTGACCGCGGCCACTGGCGACCTCGAAAAACGCCTCGCCCTGAAACAGCCGGGCCACGCGCTGCTGATCGTTGATCGTGCTGGAAAACGCCGAATTGGTGTTGAGCAGGACTTTCGAGCCGTCCTCCAGTTGCAGGCGCTGGCGCTCGCCGACCACGGTCAGATGATCGGCTTGCAGGCGCATCGGCAGGTTGCTGAAACTGAACAGCCCGAGGACCAGCACTGCCGCCGTGGCCAGTGGTTTCCAGTGCGGGCGCAAGCGCTGAAGCAAGGTGACTTTCGCCGGTTTTGCCGCCAGGGCCTGCGCGCACAACGCCACTTGCGGACCGTCCCAGATCGCCTGGGCCTTGGCGAACGCTTCGGCGTTCAACGGATCGGCCGCCAGCCAGGCGTGGAACTGCCGGGTCTGTTCCTCGTCCGGGCTGCCGAGCACGATGAGCCAGTCCAGTGCCTGGTCCATTGCGTTGGCAGCGTCCTGCGCCGAATCCGGCGAAGGCGAGCGGTGGGTGTCCGTCACGGTGTTTCCTCAGGCTTCTGGTGAAGCAGGGCTTCTGACGAAGCAGTTTCTAGCTTCAAGCGACAAGCTGCAAGCCAAAGCCAAAGCCAAAGCCAAAGCCAAAGCTGGATGCGTTGTTGCTGTTCGTTTTTACTTGCCGCTTGAAGCTTATAGCTTGCCGCTGCCGTCGAGGCGTTCAGCAACGCCGATGCAGATCGACATGATCAGCTTCAGTTCTTTTTGTACGGTGCTGAGGGAGACGTTCAGTTCGTCAGCGATCTCCTGATAGCTGCTCCCGTGCAAACGGCTGAGGATGAAAATCTGCTGCTGGCGCGGGCTGAGTTGACCGAGGCTCACGTTCAGGCGCTCCAGCATCTGTTCGGCATGGGCGGCGTCTTCGGCGCTGCTGGCGGGGGCGGCGATGCTGTGCACAATTTCAGCCGGGACATCATCGACCATGGTGCGCGCGTGGATCTTGCGCGCACGCAGATGATCCAGCGCCAGATTGCGCGCGGTCTGAAACACAAACGGTTCGAGGTGATCGATGGCCCGCTCGCTCAAGGCGCGGGTAACGCGCAGGTAGGTTTCCTGCAGCAGGTCTTCAGCGGTGCTGTGATTGTTGACCATGCGCTCCAGCGTGCGCAGCAGGGACGTGCGCTGGGCAAGGAAGACATGATTGAAGCGCGATTGACTCACGGGAGGACCTGATCCATTTCAAGCGAATGATAATGCTTATCATCTGGCTCAATGGTCAAGCAATGATTTTGAATACCTCGCAAAACCCTTGCAGGAGTGAGCCTGCTCGCGATTGCGGTATCACATTCACCATTTTAGTTGGCTGACGGATAGCTATCGCGAGCAGGCTCACTCCTACAGAAGAGCGGCCGCTTACTCGGCGTTACACAACGCCAGGCAGTTATCCAGCATGCGGTTGGAGAAGCCCCATTCGTTGTCATACCAGGCCAGCACCTTCAGCAGTCTGCCGCTGGATTTGGTGTGGTTGGCGTCGAAGATCGACGACAGCGGGTTGTGGTTGAAGTCGCTGGAAACCAGCGGCAACGTGTTGTAACCCAGAATTTTTGAATGCTGGCTCGCCGCTTTGAGCAGGGCGTTGACTTCGTCGGCGCTGGCTTCTTTCTTCAACTGCACGGTCAGGTCTACCAGCGACACGTTGATCACCGGCACACGCACGGCCATGCCGGTCAGTTTGCCGGCCAGTTCCGGCAGCACCAGGCCTACCGCTTCAGCGGCGCCGGTCTTGCTCGGGATCATGTTCTGCGTGGCCGAACGCGCGCGGTACGGGTCGGTGTGATAGACGTCAGTGAGGTTCTGGTCGTTGGTGTAGGCGTGAATGGTAGTCATCAGACCGCTTTCGATGCCCAGCTCACGGTGCAGCACCTGCGCGACCGGGGCGAGGCAGTTGGTGGTGCACGACGCGTTGGAGATGATCTGGTGCGACTGGCGCAGAATGTCGTGGTTGACGCCGTAAACCACGGTGGCGTCGGCGCCTTTGGCCGGGGCCGAGATAATCACTTTGCGTGCGCCGGCGCTAATATGCGCGGCAGCTTTGGCGCGGTCGGTAAACAGACCGGTGCATTCGAACACCACGTCGATCTTTTCCGCCGCCCATGGCAGTTCGGCCGGGTTGCGAATGGCGCTGACCGCAATGCGGTCGCCGTTGACCGTCAGGCTCTCGTTATCGTGCGCCACTTCGGCGTCGAAGGTGCCGTGAACGGTGTCGTATTTGAGCAGATGGGCATTGATCGAACTGTCGCCCAGATCGTTGATGGCGACGATCTGCAGATCCTGTCGATAGCCTTGGGTATACAGTGCGCGCAGGACATTACGGCCGATGCGGCCAAAACCATTGATTGCGATTCGAAGAGTCATGGAACAGCGCCGCCGTCGTTTTGTTGTTGGAATTACAAGATTATTCGCATAAAAATAGAAAACAAGCCTTTTTAGTGGCAATATTTTGTTTTATCTACAACGAGTGACCTGAATCAACTGGTCCGAATGGTCAAAAAAGCCGTCTGTCATTCCACCGACACCGGCCTTTGATCAGCATAGACAATCAGGTCGCCACATCCGTTAGCCTGGAGTTCTACACATGCATCCCCGCGTTCTTGAGGTCACCGAACGGCTTATCGCCCGCAGCCGCGCCACGCGTCAGGCTTACCTTGCATTGATTCGCGGCGCCGCCACGGACGGGCCGATGCGCGGCAAGCTGCAATGCGCCAACTTCGCCCATGGCGTGGCCGGTTGCGGCAGCGAAGACAAGCACAGCCTGCGGATGATGAACTCGGCGAACATCGCCATTGTTTCTTCGTATAACGACATGCTTTCGGCACACCAGCCGTACGAAGTTTTCCCCCAGCAAATCAAAAATGCCTTGCGCGAAATCGGCTCGGTCGGCCAGTTCGCTGGCGGCACCCCGGCGATGTGCGACGGCGTGACCCAGGGCGAGCCGGGCATGGAACTGAGCCTGCCGAGCCGCGAAGTGATTGCCATGTCGACCGCCGTGGCGCTGTCGCACAACATGTTCGACGGTGCGCTGATGCTCGGCATCTGCGACAAGATCGTGCCGGGGCTGATGATGGGCTCGCTGCGCTTCGGTCATCTGCCGACCATTTTTGTGCCGGGCGGGCCGATGGTCTCGGGGATTTCCAACAAGGAAAAAGCCGATGTGCGGCAGAAGTACGCCGAAGGCAAGGCGACCCGCGAAGAGCTGCTGGAATCGGAGATGAAGTCCTACCACAGCCCGGGCACCTGCACGTTCTACGGCACCGCCAACACCAACCAGTTGCTGATGGAAGTCATGGGCCTGCACTTGCCGGGCGCCTCTTTCGTCAACCCGAACACGCCGCTGCGTGACGCACTGACCCGCGAAGCCGCGCATCAGGTCACGCGCCTGACCAAGCAGAACGGCAACTTCATGCCGATCGGTGAAATCGTCGATGAGAAGGCGCTGGTCAACTCGATCGTTGCCCTGCACGCCACCGGCGGCTCGACCAACCACACTCTGCACATGCCGGCGATCGCCATGGCCGCGGGCATTCAACTGATCTGGCAGGACATGGCCGACCTCTCCGAAGTCGTCCCGACCCTGAGCCACGTCTACCCGAACGGCAAAGCCGACATCAACCACTTCCAGGCCGCGGGCGGCATGTCGTTCCTGATCCGCGAACTGCTCGGCGCCGGCCTGCTGCACGAAGACGTCAACACCGTGCTTGGCCACGGTTTGAGCAAATACACCAAAGAACCATTCCTTGATAACGGCGAGCTGGTCTGGCGCGAAGGCCCGACTGACAGCCTCGACGAAAACATTTTGCGTCCAGTCTCTCGAGCGTTCTCCGCCGAGGGCGGCTTGCGCGTGATGGAGGGCAACCTTGGTCGCGGCGTGATGAAGGTCTCGGCGGTGGCGCTGGAAAACCAGATCGTCGAAGCGCCGGCGATGGTGTTCCAGGATCAGCAGGATCTGGCCGACGCGTTCAAGGCCGGTCTGCTGGAGAAGGATTTCGTTGCAGTGATGCGCTTCCAGGGCCCGCGTTCCAACGGTATGCCCGAGCTGCACAAGATGACGCCGTTCCTCGGCGTGCTGCAGGATCGCGGCTTCAAAGTGGCACTGGTGACCGACGGGCGCATGTCCGGCGCGTCGGGGAAAATCCCTGCGGCAATTCACGTCAGCCCCGAAGCTTATGTCGGTGGTGCTTTGGCGCGCGTGCAAGAGGGCGATATCATCCGCGTCGATGGCGTCAAAGGCACCTTGGAACTGAAGGTCGACGCCGACGAATTTGCCGCACGCGAACCTGCCAAAGGCCTGTTGGGCAACAACATCGGCAGCGGTCGCGAACTGTTCGGCTTCATGCGCATGGCCTTCAGCTCGGCGGAGCAGGGCGCCAGCGCCTTCACTTCTGCCCTGGAGACGCTTAATTGAAACTGGCTTTGGTCGGTGACATCGGAGGCACCAACGCACGTTTTGCGTTGTGGCAAAACCAGCAACTGCAATCGGTTCAGGTGCTGGCCACGGCCGACTTCGCCAGCCCGGAAGAGGCGATCAGCCTGTATCTGAGCGGGCTCGGTCTGGCGCCGGGGGCGATCGGCTCGGTGTGCCTGTCGGTCGCCGGTCCGGTCAGCGGCGATGAATTCAAGTTCACCAACAATCACTGGCGCCTGAGCCGCAGCGCGTTCTGCAAGACCTTGCAGGTCGAGCAATTGTTGCTGACCAACGATTTTTCGGCGATGGCGCTGGGCATGACCCGCTTGCAGCCGGGCGAGTTCCGGGTGATCTGCGAGGGCACGCCGGAGCCGTTGCGCCCGGCGGTGGTGATCGGCCCGGGCACCGGGCTGGGCGTGGGTACCTTGCTGGACCTCGGCGGAGGTCGCTTCGCGGCATTGCCGGGCGAGGGCGGTCACGTTGACCTGCCGCTGAGCAGCCCGCGCGAAACCCAACTGTGGCAGCACATCTACAACGAGATCGGCCATGTCAGCGCCGAGACCGCATTGAGCGGCGGCGGCTTGCCGCGACTGTACCGGGCGATCTGCGCAGTCGACGGGCATGAACCGACCCTCGACACGCCGGAGGCGATTACCGCGGCCGGTCTGGCGGGCGATCCGATTGCCCTCGAAGTGCTTGAGCAGTTCTGCTGCTGGCTCGGTCGCGTGGCCGGCAACAACGTGCTGACTACTGGCGCGCGCGGAGGGGTGTATATCGTTGGCGGGGTGATTCCGCGCTTTGCCGATTTCTTCGCCAGCAGCGGTTTCGCCCGCAGCTTCGCCGACAAGGGCTGCATGAGCGATTACTTCAAAGGCATCCCGGTGTGGCTGGTGACGGCGCCGTACTCTGGCCTGGTCGGCGCCGGCGTGGCCCTCGACCAGGCTTGATACCGAGTCGCCTGCATCGCTGGCAAGCCAGCTCCCACAGATTTGTGAACGACACAGATCCTTGTGGGAGCTGGCTTGCCAGCGATGAGGCCAGAACAGACAACAAATTTCCAAGGTTCATCAGGCATAATCCGCCCCAATTCCAACAACAAGGATGCCTTCGAAGTGAGCTCAGTCAACAAGTCGATATTGTTGGTCGATGACGATCAGGAGATACGCGAGTTGCTGGAAACCTACCTGACCCGCGCCGGGTTTCAGGTACGCGCCACCGCCGACGGGGCCAGTTTCCGTCAGGCGCTCAACGAGGCGCCGAGCGATCTGGTGATTCTCGACGTCATGCTGCCCGACGAAGACGGCTTCAGCCTGTGCCGTTGGGTGCGCCAGCATCCGCGTCAGGCGCAGGTGCCGATCATCATGCTGACCGCCAGTTCCGACGAAGCCGACCGCGTGATCGGTCTGGAACTCGGCGCCGACGATTACCTCGGCAAACCGTTCAGCCCGCGCGAACTGCAAGCGCGGATCAAGGCTCTGCTGCGCCGCGCGCAATTTGCGCACGAACGCAGCGGCAGTGAAGTGCTGGCTTTTGATGAGTGGCGGCTGGACATGGTCAGTCATCGGCTGTTTCACACCGACGGCGAGGAAGTGATTCTCTCCGGTGCCGATTTCGCGCTGCTGAAACTGTTCCTCGATCACCCGCAGGAAATCCTCGACCGCGACACCATTGGCAATGCCACCCGTGGCCGCGACCTGATGCCGCTCGACCGGATTGTCGACATGGCCGTCAGCCGTTTGCGCCAGCGTCTGCGTGACACCGAAAAACCGCCGCGACTGATCCGCACCGTGCGCGGCAGCGGCTATCAACTGGCAGCCAACGTGGTTGCCGGCAATGCTCACTGAGTCGCTGCGCAGACTCGCCGCTAAAGTCCCGGTGCCGCGTTCGCTGCTCGGACGCATGCTGCTGTTGACCCTGCTCGCAGTGCTGTTTGCGCAAACCCTGTCGAGCGTGATCTGGGTTTCGCAGCTGCGCGCGACGCAGCTCGAAGGGCTGGTCACCAGCGCCCGCAGCCTGGCCCATTCGATGACCGCCAGCGTCAGCTATTTTCGCTCGCTGCCGGTGGCGTACCGGCCGCTGGTACTCGATCAGTTGCGCAGCATGGGCGGTACGCGTTTCGTCGTGACCCTGAATGACAAGCCGCTGGGCATGGACGTGCTGCCGGTCACCCCGCGTAAAGCGGCGGTGATGCAAGCGGTGGATGAAGTGCTGCGCCAGACCCTGGGCCATGACACGGATATTTCGGTGACGTTCGTCAGCCCCGAGGACCTGCGCATTTTCAATGCCGGCTTGAAGCTCGATGAGCTGCCACGCTCGTGGGCGCATTACGCGCTGACGCTCGAGCCGGTCAATCCGCCGGTGCTGGTCACGCAGATTCAAATGGCCCCGGGCGAATGGCTGTACATCGCCTCGCTGTTGCCCGAGCCCTACACCAGTCTCGAAGAACAAGGCCTGCCGTCGCAGCAGGTGTGGTTCATCGTCCTCACCAGCGGTTTTCTGCTGTTGTTCATTGGGCTTCTGGTGCACTGGCAGAGCCGCCCGCTCAAGCGTCTGGCGCGCTCGGCGCGGGATCTGTCGCTGGGCGCCGACGTCGAACCGGTGGCCGAGGGCGGCGGCAGCGAAGTGGTCGAAGTGGGCCGCGCATTCAACACCATGCGCGAACGCATCAGCCGCTACCTGACCGAGCGCAGCCAGTTGTTCAGCGCGATTTCCCATGACCTGCGCACGCCGATCACCCGCTTGCGCTTGCGCGTCGAACTGCTCGAAGACGAACAGCTGCAAGCCAAGTTCGGCCGTGATCTGGATGAGCTGGAACTGCTGGTCAAAGGCGCGCTGCAATGCGTCAAGGACAC
Organism: Pseudomonas sp. Z003-0.4C(8344-21); assembly: GCF_900104975.1. Lineage (NCBI taxonomy): Bacteria > Pseudomonadati > Pseudomonadota > Gammaproteobacteria > Pseudomonadales > Pseudomonadaceae > Pseudomonas > Pseudomonas sp. Z003-0.4C(8344-21). The sequence continues at coordinate 1,749,640 of NZ_LT629756.1, forward strand.
CGATATCCACGAGAACATCGAGCCGGTGGACCTCAACCATGTGCTCGATTGCCTGGTCGAGCCGTATCTGGCGCCGAATGGCAACGGCCGCGTGACCCAACACGGCCGCGCGCTGACGGCGTATCCGGGCAAGCCGCTGGCGTTGAAACGCTGCATCGGTAACCTGATCGATAACGCGCTCAAGTACGGGCAGAACGCGCATCTGCACATCGATGATGATGAAAGCGCGTTTGTGCTGCATGTCGACGACGAAGGCCCGGGCGTGCCGGAGCAGCGTCTGGAGCAGGTGTTCGAACCGCATTTTCGCTTGGCCGGGCAGCAGCAGGGTTATGGGCTGGGGTTGGGCATTGCGCGCAATATTGCCCACAGCCATGGTGGGGAAGTGACGTTGCAGAATCTGCGTGAGGGTGGGTTGCGGGTGACGTTGCAGTTGCCTAGATCTGTGGATTAGCCCCTGAAGAGCCCCTCACCCTAGCCCTCTCCCAGGGGAGAGGGAACTGACCGGGTTGTCTCGCGTCACGCATCGACCTGAAGCACCGTGTCGATTAAGGATTCGCTGAAGAACTCCCATCTCGGCGCATCTCTCGAGCATCCCCCATTCGGCCCCCTCTCCCTCCGGGAGAGGGCTGGGGTGAGGGTGCTTTCGCTGCGTTTTGTCACGGATCAGTGACAAACCACGTCCCCTTCGTTACAAGCCCACCCCGGCCCGTTGTTTAGACTGCCCGCAGTCCTAACAACAAAAAAGGGTCACTCCATGGACACCTTTCACCCAGGCTTCAGCAGTTGGCTGAACGCGCCTGCCCACCAGCAATGGCTCGCCGCCGAAGGCCTGCGCCTGCTGGATTTCGCCAAGGCAGCAAGACTTCCCGAAGGTTTCGGCAACCTCGACGAGCGCGGCCAATTACCGGCCAATGCGCAAGCCGAAACCATGAACACCGCACGCATGACCCACAGCTTCGCCATGGCGCATATCCAGGGCCTGCCGGGGTTTGCCGAACTGGTCGACCACGGCATTGCCGCGTTGCGCGGGCCGTTGCGTGATGCGCTGCACGGTGGCTGGTTTGCGGTCGCCGAATATCGCGACGACAACACCGGCAAGAATGCCTACCTGCATGCCTTTGTCGCGTTGGCCGCCAGTTCTGCCGTGGTTGCACAACGGCCCGGCGCCCAGGCTTTGCTGGATGATGCGATCGACATCATCGACACGTATTTCTGGAGCGAAGAAGAGGGCGCCATGCGTGAATTCTTCAACCGCGACTGGAGCGAAGAGGAAGCCTACCGTGGCGCCAACAGCAACATGCACGCGACCGAAGCGTTCCTCGCGTTGGCCGATGTCACCGAAGACCCGCGCTGGCTGGTGCGCGCCCAGCGCATCGTTGAACGCGTGATTCATGGTCACGCTGCGGCCAACGATTACATGGTTATTGAGCACTTCAACCGCGACTGGCAGCCGCTGCGCGATTACAACCACGACAATCCTGCTGATGGCTTCCGTCCTTACGGCACCACGCCGGGCCACGGGTTCGAATGGGCGCGGCTGCTGCTGCACCTCGAAGCGGCGCGGGTCCAGGCCGGCATGCTCACGCCGGGCTGGCTCGCCACTGATGCGCAAAAACTGTTCGAGAACAACTGCCGCCACGGCTGGAACGTCGACGGTGCGCCGGGCATCGTTTACACCCTCGATTGGGACAACAAAGCGGTGGTCCGCCATCGTTTGCACTGGACCCACGCCGAAGCCAGCGCCGCCGCGAGCGCCTTGCTCAAGCGCACCGGTGATGCCCAATACGAGACCTGGTACCGATTGTTCTGGGAATTCTGCGAACTGCAATTCATCGACCGCTGCAACGGCAGCTGGCATCACGAACTCAATCCGCAAAACCAGCCAAGTGCCGATATCTGGCCGGGCAAGCCTGATCTGTATCACGCCTGGCAGGCCGTTTTGATTCCACGATTGCCGCTGGCACCGAGCATGGCCACGGCTTTGGCGCAGTTATCCCAAGGCAGTCCTGTGTAACCATGTCGTGACATTTACGCGTCCCTTCGTTACCTGCGAAGGGAAACGCTCTGTTTAAACTCCGTGCAGCGCAAGCACCAGACTTGCAATGCATAACAACAAGAAAGGTACATCTCGAATGAATGCGATTTCTCGCCTCGCTACTGTCATTTCTGTCGCCTCCCTGTTCCCGCTCGCAATCCTGCCGCTCAGTGTTTCCGCTGCCGAATCCAAAGGTTCGGTCGAAGTCGTGCATTGGTGGACCTCCGGTGGCGAAAAAGCCGCTGTCGATGTGCTCAAGGCTCAAGTCGAAAAAGACGGTTTCACCTGGAAGGACGGCGCTGTCGCCGGTGGTGGCGGTGCGACTGCCATGACCGTGCTGAAAAGCCGCGCCGTTGCCGGCAACCCGCCGGGCGTTGCCCAGATCAAAGGCCCGGATATCCAGGAATGGGCATCGACCGGCCTGCTCGACACCGACGTTTTGAAAGACGTTGCCAAGTCGGAAAAGTGGGACAGCCTGCTCGACAAGAAAGTCTCCGACACCGTCAAGTACGACGGTGATTACGTGGCCGTGCCGGTGAACATTCACCGTGTCAACTGGCTGTGGATCAACCCGGAAGTGTTCAAGAAAGCCGGGATCACCAAGAACCCGACCACCCTCGAAGAGTTCTACGCCGCCGGCGACAAGCTGAAAGCCGCAGGCTTCATTCCGCTCGCCCACGGCGGTCAGCCTTGGCAGGACAGCACCGTGTTCGAAGCCGTGGTGCTTTCGGTCATGGGTGTCGATGGTTACAAGAAAGCCCTGGTTGATCTCGACAACAAAGCGCTGACCGGCCCGGAAATGGTCAAGGCGCTGACCGAGCTGAAAAAAGTCGCGACCTACATGGACGCTGATGGCAAAGGTCAGGACTGGAACCTCGAAGCGGCCAAGGTCATCAACGGCAAGGCCGGCATGCAGATCATGGGTGACTGGGCCAAGTCCGAATGGACCGCCGCCAGGAAAGTCGCCGGCAAGGACTACGAGTGCGTAGCGTTCCCGGGCACCGACAAAGCATTCACCTACAACATCGACTCGCTGGCCGTGTTCAAGCAGAAGGACGCGGGCACCGCGGCCGGTCAGCAAGACATCGCCAAAGTCGTGCTGGGTGAAAACTTCCAGAAAGTCTTCAGCATCAACAAAGGCTCGATCCCGGTACGCAACGACATGTTGAACAACATGGACAAGCTCGGCTTCGACTCCTGCGCCCAGACCGCTGCCAAGGACTTCCTCGCGGACGCCAAGTCCGGCGGCCTGCAACCAAGCATGGCGCACAACATGGCGACCACGCTGGCGGTGCAGGGCGCGTTCTTTGACGTAGTCACCAACTACATCAACGACCCTAAAGCCGACCCGGCCGATGCGGCGAAGAAACTCGGCGCGGCGGTTCAGTCAGCCAAATAGGCGCCTTAGCGGCGAGCTGCAAGCTACGAGCTTCAAGCTGCAAGTTAAAAGCTTGCGCGATGTTGGTCTTGCAGCTTGCAGCTTGCAGCTTGCAGCTAGTAGCTGTTCTTCTCTTTCTTTTGTGGATTTGCTCATGAGTTCTGTTGCTGTGTTCAGCAAGGCCTCGCCGTTCGATGCATTGCAGCGCTGGCTACCGAAACTGGTGCTGGCGCCGAGCATGTTCATCGTGCTGGTGGGCTTCTATGGCTACATCCTGTGGACGTTCATTCTGTCGTTCACTACGTCGACTTTTCTGCCCAACTACAAATGGGCCGGTCTGGCGCAATACGCCCGGTTGTTCGACAACGACCGCTGGTGGGTGGCGAGCAAGAACCTTGCGGTATTTGGCGGCATGTTCATCGGCATCACTTTGGTGATCGGTGTGCTGCTGGCGGTATTCCTCGACCAGCGCATCCGTCGCGAAGGCTTTATCCGCACCATTTACCTGTACCCGATGGCGCTCTCGATGATCGTGACCGGTACCGCGTGGAAATGGCTGCTCAACCCGGGCATGGGCCTGGACAAATTGTTGCGTGACTGGGGCTGGGAAGGCTTCCGTCTCGACTGGCTGATCGACCCGGATCGCGTGGTCTACTGCCTGGTGATCGCCGCTGTGTGGCAAGCCTCGGGCTTCATCATGGCGATGTTCCTCGCCGGTCTGCGTGGCGTAGATCAATCGATCATTCGTGCTGCGCAGATCGACGGCGCGAGCATGCCGCGCATCTACTGGAAAGTGGTGCTGCCAAGCCTGCGCCCGGTGTTCTTCAGTGCGGTGATGATTCTGGCGCACATCGCGATCAAGAGCTTCGACCTCGTCGCCGCGATGACCGCGGGCGGTCCGGGTTATTCCTCCGACCTGCCAGCGATGTTCATGTATTCGTTCACCTTCAGTCGCGGCCAGATGGGCATGGGCTCGGCCAGTGCGATTCTGATGCTCGGTGCGATCCTCGCGATCATCGTGCCTTACCTGTATTCCGAGCTGAGGACCAAGCGCAATGACTAGTCTCGCTGCCAAACCTGCGATCAGCTTCAGTCGCATCGCCATTTACGCGGTGCTGATTTTCGCGGTGATTCTGTATCTGGTGCCGCTGGTGGTCATGCTGCTGACCAGCTTCAAGACCCCGGAAGACATCAGCACCGGCAACCTGCTGAGCTGGCCGACCGTGGTCAGCGGCATCGGCTGGGTGAAGGCCTGGGCCACGGTTGATGGTTATTTCTGGAACTCGATCAAGATCACCGTTCCGGCCGTGATCATCTCCACCGCCATCGGTGCGTTGAACGGTTATGTGCTGTCGATGTGGCGCTTCCGTGGTTCGCAACTGTTCTTCGGTCTGCTGCTGTTCGGCTGCTTCCTGCCGTTCCAGACCGTGCTGCTGCCGGCCTCGTTCACCCTCGGCAAGATGGGCCTGGCAAGCACCACCACCGGCCTGGTTTTCGTTCACGTGGTTTACGGTCTGGCGTTTACCACGCTGTTCTTTCGCAACTACTACGTGAGCATTCCCGATGCGCTGGTCAAGGCTGCGCGACTGGACGGTGCCGGTTTCTTCACGATTTTCCGGAGGATCATTCTGCCGATGTCGACGCCGATCATCATGGTCTGCCTGATCTGGCAGTTCACCCAGATCTGGAACGACTTCCTCTTCGGTGTGGTGTTCTCCAGCGGCGATTCGCAGCCGATCACCGTGGCGCTGAACAACCTGGTCAATACCAGCACCGGCGCCAAGGAATATAACGTGGACATGGCAGCGGCGATGATCGCCGGCCTGCCGACCCTGCTGGTCTATGTGGTCGCAGGCAAGTATTTCGTGCGCGGGCTGACGGCCGGCGCGGTCAAGGGGTAATCATGGCAACGCTCGAACTTCGCAACGTCAACAAGACTTACGGTGCCGGTCTGCCGGACACCCTGAAGAACATCGAACTGTCGATCAAGGACGGCGAATTCCTGATCCTCGTCGGCCCGTCGGGTTGCGGTAAATCGACCTTGATGAACTGCATCGCCGGCCTGGAAACCATCACCGGCGGCGCGATCATGATCGGTGATCAGGACGTCAGCGGCATGAGCCCCAAGGATCGTGACATCGCCATGGTGTTCCAGTCCTACGCGCTGTACCCGACCATGAGCGTGCGCGAGAACATCGAGTTCGGCCTGAAGATCCGCAAGATGCCGCAGGCAGCGATCGACGAAGAAGTCGCCCGTGTGGCCAAGCTGCTGCAGATCGAACACTTGCTCAATCGCAAGCCGGGCCAGCTCTCCGGCGGGCAGCAACAGCGCGTGGCGATGGGCCGTGCGCTGGCACGTCGGCCGAAGATCTACCTGTTCGACGAACCGCTGTCCAACCTCGACGCCAAGCTGCGCGTCGAGATGCGCACCGAAATGAAACTGATGCACCAGCGTCTGAAAACCACCACGGTTTACGTGACGCACGACCAGATCGAAGCGATGACCCTGGGCGACAAAGTCGCGGTGATGAAAGACGGAATCATTCAGCAGTTCGGCACCCCTAAGGATATCTACAACGATCCGGCCAACCTGTTCGTCGCCAGCTTCATCGGCTCGCCGCCGATGAACTTCATTCCGCTGCGCTTGCAGCGCAAGGATGGGCGCCTGCTGGCGCTGCTCGACAGCGGTCAGGCGCGTTGTGAATTGCCGATGAGCATGCAGGACGCCGGGCTTGAAGATCGCGAAGTGATCCTCGGCCTGCGCCCTGAGCAGATCTGTCTGGCGAACGGCGAGGGCAATGGCCTGCCGAGCATTCGCGCTGAAGTGCAGGTCACCGAGCCGACCGGTCCGGACACCCTGGTGTTCGTCAATTTGAATGACACCAAAGTCTGCTGCCGACTGGCGCCAGACGTGGCACCGCAGGTGGGCGAGAGCCTGACGCTGCAGTTCGATCCGTCGAAAGTGTTGTTGTTCGATGCCAAAACCGGTGAGCGCCTCGGCACTGCCGGTCAACCACAGGCCGATGCGCGGTCTGCGAACGTGGCGCAATTCAAAGGCCGCTGAAAAACAAGGCTGGAATGCTGTCCTGTGGGAGCTGGCTTGCCAGCGATGGCATCAACCTGATTCGACGACGGACCGAGTTGCCTGCATCGCTGGCAAGCCAGCTCCCACATGGGTCGGTTCCACAAAAAAGGAGCACGCGGCGAATGGCCTGTCATTCGTCGCACTTTATGTAAACCGCGTTAGATAAAAACAGTTAATAACAATAAAGACGAGGATGTAGGGATGAAAAAGAAACACGTCAATGCCCGGTTGATCTGCCAGGTTTCTGCGGCGGCAGCACTGGTGCTGGCCGGTAACGCGATGGCGGCGGATGCGTTCAGCTCCGACTCCAAATGGATGACCGGTGACTGGGGCGGTGAGCGGACCAGGCTGATCGAGCAGGGTATCGACATCAAGGCTGACTACGTTGGGGAAGTCGGTGGCAACCTGAACGGTGGCTACAACGACGACAAGACTGCGCGTTACGCTGACCAGTTCGGTCTGGGCGTGGCACTCGATCTGCAAAAGCTGTGGGGCTGGGATAACACCCAGGCGAAGATCCAGCTGACCAACCGTAACGGCTACAACATCTCCAACGACCGCGTTGGCGATCCGCGTGCCGGCACCCTCAGCTCCTCGCAGGAAGTCTACGGCCGTGGGCACATGGTGCGCCTGACCCAGTTGTGGATTCAGCACCAGTTCTTCGACAACAAACTCGACGTCAAGGCCGGTTACTTCGGTGAAGGCGAAGACTTCAACACCTTCCCGTGCGACTTCCAGAACCTCGCGTTCTGCGGTTCGCAAGTGGGTAACTGGGCGACCAACATCTGGTACAACTGGCCGGTCAGCCAAGCCGCGATTCGTGTGAAGTACAACATCAACGACGAGCTCTACGCGCAGATCGGTGCGTACAACCAGAACCCGTCGCAGCTGGAACACGGCAACGGCTTCAAACTCAGCGGCAGCGGCACCAAGGGTACTGTTCTGCCAGTCGAACTGGTCTGGTCGCCGAAGGTCAACAGCCTGCCGGGCGAATACCGCGTCGGTTACTACAAGAGCACGGCTGATGCCGACGACGTTCGTGAGGACGTCAACGGTTTCGACGCAGCGACCACGGGCGACTCCTACAAGTCGCACAACAGCAAAAGCGGTTACTGGTTCGTCGCGCAACAGCAACTCACCAGCCACAACGGTGACGCCACTCGCGGTCTGAACATCGCCGCCAACGCGACCTTCCACGACAAGGACACCAACTTCATCGACAACTACCAGTCGGTGATGTTTGTCTACAAAGGTCCGTTCGATGCCCGTCCGAAAGATGACATCGGTATTGGCGCAGCGCGTATCCACGTCAACAAGGACGTGAAGCGCAATGCCGAATTGCTGAACGCTTCCAACGGTGTTTCCGACTACGACAACGCCGCGTTCTCGCCGATTCGTGAAACCGAATACAACTACGAGCTCAACTACGGCTTCCACGTCACCAACTGGCTGACCGTGCGTCCCAACCTGCAATACATCACTCATCCAGGCGGTGTGGATGAAGTGGACAACGCTTTGGTCGCTGGCCTGAAAATTCAGTCAACGTTCTAACGCGTCTGCGATAAGCTCCTCTCTATGTGCGCATATTTGCGGACAGCCCAGGCTGTCCGCTTTTTTTTGGGGCAGGGCGCAGCCCAACGATTTCAGGACCGTGGCCAATGCATGAGCATCCGCTGCAACGCTTCTTCAAATCCCTGCGCGAACGACCGGTGTTCGCTTGGGAACGCTATCAGCTGCGCGATGTGCTGGTGATCGATCATCCGTTGTGTCAGGCGGTGTTCAGCCGGCAGGGCGCGCAATTGCTGCACTTTCAGCCGCGCGGGCAAAAACCGTGGTTGTGGTGCGCGGCGAAGTGGCCGCATGTCGGCGCGATCCGCGGCGGCGTGCCGGTGTGCTGGCCATGGTATGGCCGCCATCCGAGCGAAAATGCGTGGCCGTCGCATGGTTGGGCACGATTGCTCGACTGGAAACTGCTCGACAGCAGCAGCGCCGAGGATGGCGTGCGTCTGCACTGGCAATTGCAACTGTGCGACTGGCAGGTCGACCTGCATGCACATCTGGGCGAACGCATGGAATTACGCCTGAGCACCGAGCATCAGGACGACATGCCGTGCCAGCTGAGCCAGGCTTTGCATGCCTACTGGCGTATTGGCGATGTCGGTGAGATAGCGCTGTCTGGGCTCGAAGGCGCGCAGGGTTATGACCAGTTGAATCGCCAGGTTTGCCAGCAGGAAGGCGAGTTGCGCGTGGAGGGCGGCTGTCAGCGGGTGTTCCAGCATGACGGCGAATTGCAGCTCAAGGATCACGCCTGGCAGCGCGAGTTGTGCATCGATACCGGCGACAGCGGCGACACCGTGGTGTGGCACCCGGGCGCGCGACCGTTGCTCGGGGTGAGCTGGGACGAGATATCCGAGTTTGTCTGCGTGGAAGCGGCGGCGGGCGGGACCGACAGCCTGCATCTGGCGCCAGGGGAGAAGGCGCATTTGAGTTTGCAGGCGTGGACGGCGGCTTGATTTTCTGTTGTTGCTGATGGCCTCATCGCGAGCAGGCTCACTCCTACAGGGGAACGCATCTTCAAATGTAGGAGTGAGCCTGCTCGCGATGGCGGTCGATCAGCGCGTGGAGAATCCGGATTAGTTGAACTCATCTCCAACCGGATACCGGCTGGCATTCAAACTCTCTTTGATCTTGCGCAGATGCGGCTGGAAATCCACGCCACGGCGCAAGGTCATCCCCGTCGCCAGCACATCCAGCACGGTCAACTGAATGATCCGCGAGGTCATCGGCATATAGATGTCGGTGTCTTCCGGCAGCGGAATATTCAGGCTCAACGTACTGGCCTTGGCCAGCGGCGAATTCTCCGCGGTCAGGCCCAATACCGACGCGCCATTCTCGCGAGCGATACGTGCCACTTCCACCAGCTCACGGGTGCGCCCGGTGTAGGAAATGATCACGAACAGCTCACCGGTGTGCGCCACCGAAGCAATCATCCGCTGCATCAGCACATCGGCATGCGCGGTCACCGCCAGGTTGAAGCGGAAGAATTTGTGCTGCGCATCCAGCGCCACCGGGGCTGAGGCGCCGAGGCCGAAGAAATGGATCTGCCGGGCCTGGATCAACAGGTCGACGGCGCGGCTGATCAGGTTTGGGTCGAGTGCCTGGCACGCGCTGTCCAGCGAGGCGATGGCGCTGCCGAAAATCTTCTGCGTGTAGGCTTCGGGATTGTCGTCGGCCTCGACCGCGCGGCTGACGTACGCCGCGCCGCTGGCCAGGCTCTGCGCCAGTTGCAGCTTGAGTTCGGGGTAGCCGCTGACACCGAACGAGCGGCAGAAGCGGTTGACCGTCGGCTCGCTCACCGACGCTGCCTGGGCGAGGGCGGCGATGCTGAAGCGGGTGGCCTGCTGCGGGTTGAGCAGGATCACCTCGGCGACCTTACGTTCGGCCTTGTTCAGCTCTTCAAGGCGACTCTGGATCTGTTCCAGTAAATTTCGCACGCGGTCCATATGGAATTCCTGATTCACCGACGCAAGGTGCGCCGGGCTATGCAAATTGGGCCTTTGATATGGCCCGTAACGGTGGCCTATCCTACTGATGCGTCCGAGCGTCCACCACTCGGAATCTGTATTTTGCGAAAATGTTGTAGTTATTACTACATTTTCCCTTGAGTGATGCCTTGAAAAAAGGTATTTGTAGCTTAACTTGATAAAAGAACAAACATCATGCCTTCGATTACGGTTGAGCCGTGCACCTTTGCCTTGTTCGGCGCCCTTGGCGATCTCGCCCTGCGCAAGCTGTTTCCTGCCCTTTATCACCTCGATGGCGCCGACCTGTTGCACGAGGACACGCGCATCATCGCGCTGGCCCGTGAAGCCGGCAGCGAGCAGCAACACATGGCGTTCATCGCCGCCGAACTGCGCCGCTACGTCGGCAAAGAGTTGAACGAAACCGTGGCCGAGCGCTTTCTCGCGCGCCTGACCTATCTGCACGTCGATTTCCTCAAGGCTGAAGACTATGTTGCGCTGGCGGAAATGGCCGGCAGCAGCCAACGCATGATTGCCTACTTCGCCACACCGGCAGCGGTGTACGGCGCGATCTGCGAGAACCTGGAAAAAGTCGGTCTGGCCGAGAACACCCGCGTGGTGCTGGAAAAGCCGATCGGCTCCGACCTCGAATCTTCGCGCAAGGTCAATGACGCCGTGGCGCAGTTCTTCCCGGAAGACCGCACCTACCGTATCGACCACTACCTGGGCAAAGAAACCGTTCAGAACCTGATCGCCCTGCGTTTCGCCAACAGCCTGTTCGAAACCCAGTGGAACCAGAATTACATCTCCCACGTGGAAATCACCGTGGCCGAGAAGGTCGGCATCGAAGGCCGTTGGGGCTACTTCGACAAGGCTGGCCAGTTGCGCGACATGATCCAGAATCACCTGTTGCAACTGCTCTGCCTGATCGCCATGGACCCGCCGGCCGACCTGTCCGCCGACAGCATCCGTGACGAGAAAGTGAAAGTGCTCAAGGCGCTGGCGCCGATCAGCCCGGAAGGCCTCACCACGCAAGTGGTGCGCGGCCAGTACATCGCCGGCCACAGCGAAGGCAAATCCGTTCCGGGTTACCTCGAAGAACCGAATTCCAATACCCAGAGCGATACCGAAACCTTCGTCGCTCTGCGTGCCGACATCCGCAACTGGCGCTGGGCCGGCGTGCCGTTCTATTTGCGCACCGGCAAGCGCATGCCGCAGAAGCTGTCGCAGATCGTCATCCACTTCAAGGAACCGTCGCACTACATTTTCGCCCCGGAGCAGCGCCTGCAGATCAGCAACAAACTGATCATCCGCCTGCAGCCGGACGAAGGCATTTCCTTGCGCGTGATGACCAAAGAGCAGGGTCTGGACAAAGGCATGCAACTGCGCAGCGGGCCGCTGCAACTGAATTTCTCCGACACCTGGCGTAGCGCGCGGATCCCCGATGCCTACGAGCGGTTGTTGCTGGAAGTGATGAACGGCAATCAGAACCTGTTTGTCCGTAAAGATGAAATCGAAGCCGCGTGGAAGTGGTGTGACCAGTTGATCGCCGGGTGGAAAAAATCCGGTGACGCGCCCAAGCCGTACGCGGCCGGGTCGTGGGGGCCGATGAGCTCCATCGCACTGATCACGCGGGACGGGAGGTCGTGGTATGGCGATATCTGATGTGCAACTGCCAGCGGGCGTAAATGCCCACCAATTCAACAGCCCGGTGTTGTTGGCCGAAGGTCTGGCCCAGAACGTGGCCGCGCAATTGCGCGAAGCCATCGGCGCGCGTGGCAACGCGGTATTGGTGGTCTCCGGTGGTCGTAGCCCAGTGGCGTTTTTTCAGCATCTGGCGAAAGCGGATCTGGACTGGTCGAAAGTCGTCGTGACCCTTGCCGACGAGCGCTGGGTGCCGATCGAGCACGCCGACAGCAATGCCGGCCTGCTCAAGCAATACCTGCTCAAAGGGCCGGCGGCCAAGGCGCAATTCCTCAACCTCTACAGCGCGGCAGCCAACGTTGAGCAGGCCGCCGAGCAGGCTGACCGTTTGCTCGCCGAGCTGCCGCCGATCGACGTGCTGGTGTTGGGCATGGGCGACGACGGCCACACCGCGTCGCTGTTCCCCGACAGCCCCAATCTGACCGAAGCCTTGCAGGCCGACGGCACGCGCCGTTGCTGGCCGATGCTGGCGCCGAGTGTGCCGCGTCAACGCCTGACCATGAGCCGGGCGCTGCTGGCTTCGGCCAGACACAAGATCCTGTCGATTTCCGGTCAATCGAAACTGACCACCCTGAATGCCGCGCTGGCATCCGATGACGTCGCGGCCATGCCGGTGCGCGCATTCCTGCAACCTACGTTAGAGATTTACTGGTGCCCATGAGCCAAGGAACAGCCGCTATGACAATCGCATCCCCGACCGTTTCCATGGCGGACAAAGTTGCCCTGATCGACAGCCTCTGCGCCAAGGCGCGGATCCTGCCGGTGATCACCATCGCCCGCGAACAGGACGTGCTGCCGCTGGCCGACGCGCTTGCCGCCGGTGGCCTGACCGCGCTGGAAGTGACCCTGCGTTCACAGTTCGGCCTCAAGGCCATCCAGATCCTGCGCGAGCAGCGTCCGGAACTGATGACCGGTGCCGGCACCGTGCTCGATCGCAACATGCTCGCGGCGGCGGAAGCGGCCGGTTCGCAATTCATCGTCACCCCGGGCATTACCCGTGACCTGCTCGAAGCCAGCGTCGACAGCCCGATTCCGCTGTTGCCGGGCATCAGCAATGCCTCCGGCATCATGGAAGGCTACGGTCTGGGTTATCGCCGCTTCAAGCTGTTTCCGGCGGAAGTCAGCGGCGGCGTGGCGGCGATCAAGGCCCTTGGCGGTCCGTTCGGCGAAGTGAAATTCTGCCCGACCGGTGGCGTCGGCCCGGCCAACATCAAGAGTTACATGGCGCTGAAAAACGTCATGTGCGTGGGCGGTAGCTGGATGCTCGATCCGGAATGGATCAAGAACGGCGACTGGGCACGTATTCAGGAGTGCACCGCCGAAGCCCTGGCGCTGCTGGACTGATACCGCCGGATTCAATTGTTACCTGACACTTCGTTGTGTGTTCTACGGCTTTACGGTGCGCTTGGTCGGTGCACCGTTTTTTTTGCCTTGAAAAAGGGCCAGGACATCACGCGATACACAGTTACCGCACGGTCGTTTTGGCGTGGCGCTAATCTGCGTTCATCTTACGGAAGAGAGAACGCCTCATGGACGACCATCAATCTGTAGCCTTATCAATCGAATCTCTGCCTCGGCGGCAGTTGCCCGTTTCTCGCAGTTTCTATCAGCACGCAATCCCGCCAAGCGTGCGCAACATCAGCCGAGGCCTCGAAGGGCCGCCATTGATGTTGCGGCTGGCATTGGTCGATGCAATGACCGGCGAGCCGATTGTCGGCGCGCTGGTGCGGATCGAACAGCAACTTGGCGCCGACACATTGTGTGGCGCTCAGTCGACTGACAGTCAGGGCATCGTTCGTTTCACCAGTCTCTACCCGGATCGGCAACGCGCCTTGCCTTGCCTCGCTCTGAGTGTCGCCATCGCCAGCGACGATCAACAACCGCAGCTCTATCAGGAGGCCTGGGCAGGCCGCGTGCATCTACCCGGTGTCTGTAATTGCGCAGTTGCAGATGAAGATGCAGAGCAACTGGCGCTACGACCGATCACAGACCATGGCCTGGATGACGGCCACTACGGCAGCCTGACGATCGGCGTCGACACCTTTGCCTTGTCATCGCAGATCGGCGTGGCGGGCTACGACAAGCAGCCCATCACGCCGTTCTAGCGCAGTTCGTGCAGCGCGCGTACCAGCCGCTCCATGTCTGCCGCAGTGGTGGTCAGCCCCGGTGTCACTCTGATGCTCGGTCCGCTGGCGGCGCCGTGGCGGACCACGGTGAACAGGTTGTAATCGTCGAGCAGTCGCTTGGCCATCGCCTGTTGATCGTCGTGGCGGGTGAAGCGCAGCGAGGTGATGCCGCAATACAGGCGCGGATCGTCCGGGGTCATCACTTCGATGCCCGGCAAATGCCGCACCGCACTGACCCAGAGATTGCGCAGGTAATTGAGGCGTGCACCCTTGGCGGCGGCACCACCGAGCGCAGCGTGTTCCTCGAACACCAGCGGCAAGGTCATCAGCGCCGGTATGTTCGGCGTGCTGTAGGAGGTGCGTGCACGTACGTCGTTGGCCGGGAAATGCATCTCGCCCATGTCGGGATCTATATCAGCCAGACGTTGCGGCGCGATGTAGAGGAAGCCGAGCGTCAGCGGGGCGCCGATCCACTTGTGCAGGTTGTAGCCGGCGAACGCAATGCCGAGCGCGTCGAGATCGAAATCGATCTGGCCAAGGGCGTGGGCGCCGTCGAGGATGATGTCGACGGCATGTTCTTTCGCCAGCGCAGCGATGGCCGCTACCGGCATGACCAGACCGGTGCGGTGGGTGACGTGAGTCAGCGCCATCAATTTCAGTTTTGGCTGGCGAGTGAACGCCTCGCGGTACGTCTCCAACAGGCTGTCGAAACTGGCCGGGTGCGCATGGGCAATCTCGATCACCTCGGCGCCGCGCTGTCTGGCGAGCCAACGCATGGCGCCTTTGACCGTGTCGTATTCCAGATCGCTGATCAGCACCTGATCGCCAGGCTGCAAACGGTTGTAGTTGCGGATCAGCGATTGCAGGCCGTCGGTGGCGTTGCGGGTAAACGCCAGGCTCTGCGCATGCACGCCGATCAGTTCGGCCAGTTGTGCACGGATATCGAGGTTGTCGTGCTGCTCGAAACGCTGGCGCACGTACACCGAATTGCTGGTATTGATCAGCTCGATATTGCGTTGGTATTCCTCGATCACCGTACGCGACATGCGCCCGAAATAACCGTTCTCCAGGTTCACGGGGCCAGGTTGAACATCGTAACGGTCGGCGAATGTTCGCCAGAAGGCTTCGTCACGGGCGCGGCGGGTGTTATCGGGCATGATCAACGAGCTCAGAGAAGAGGAGGGCGCATCAGTGGCGCGGGGCAGGTTTGCCATGTTTGGCGCGCAGCGGTTCGAGCAGATCGGAGAGGCCGTTATGGTCGATTTCGTGCATCAGAGCGAGCAAACCACCCAGCTCGCCGTGAGGAAAACCTTCGCGGGCGAACCAGTTCAAGTAAGGGCCCGGCAGGTCAGCGATGATCCTCCCCTTGTATTTGCCGAAGGGCATTTCGCGGGTGATCAGCAATTCGAGTTTTTCAGGATTCATCGGTTTTCGTCTGGCTTCATAGCAACCTGCAAAATACAGGCATTCTGCATGCAGGCCAAATGACAGATCATGCAAAACACCAGCATACAGATGGTTCAAAGTTTTATAACTTACTGAAATTAAACGATTTATTTTTGAAAGCGAAGCTGGCACGCACACTGCAATATTCCTTGCATCTTCAACCAACCGCAAGGAATTGGAAAATGACTGACGTAAACAAAGAAGCCATTTCTGTACTCAACGACCTGATTGAAACCTGCAAGGACGGTCAGGAAGGGTTCAAGACTTGCGCCGAAGACATCAAGCACCCAGAGCTGAAAACCCTGTTCGTGCAGCGCTCCGCCGACTGCGCCACTGCTGCTGCCGAGTTGCAGGCGCAAGTGCGTTCGCTGGGTGGCGATCCGGAAACTTCGACCAGCGTGAGCGGTGATCTGCACCGTCGTTGGGTCGACGTCAAAGCCATGTTCACCGGCAAGGACGAAGAGGCTGTATTGAACGAAGCCGAGCGCGGTGAAGACCATGCGCTGAAGGCTTATCGCGAAGCGATCGAGAAGATCAACAAGCACAACCTGGTGGGTATCAAGGATCTGGTTGAGCGTCAGTACCACGGCGTACAACGCAACCACGACCAAGTGAAAGCCCTGCGTAACCAGGCTCGCGCTAACTCGTAAGGGTTAGGCGCCTGATAAAAAACGCCAGCGTGTCTGGCGTTTTTTTGTGCCTGGCTGAAAGGCCCCTCACCCTAACCCTCCCGAAACGTCGGACCGCCCGGAGGGAGAGGGGACTGACCGAGCTGCTCTTCAAAGTTATGCTGACCTGAAATACCGAGTCGAACTCAGGATTTGAAAGCCATGAAGATCGGCTCCCTTTCCCCCTCGCCCCCCTGGGGGAGAGGGCTGGGGTGAGGGGGGAAGCAATCTACCTGACACCCCACCATCCATCAGCCAATACTGATGGGCGGCAACGTCGGCAACGTCACCGTCTGTTGCTTGCGTGGCGCGAGAATCTCCGCCTCGCCATCCACCACCAACTCATCCCGCTGATTGAACACGCGAGTGGCAATGCGTACGCGAAACTTCGGCAGCTTCTCAAGGATTTCCAGGCGCACGGTCAACGTGTCGCCAATCTTCACCGGCTTCTGAAAGCTCATCTGCTGGCCGATATAAATAGTCCCCGGTCCAGGCAGCTCGCACGCTACCGCCGCGCTGATCAGCGCGCCGCTGAACATGCCGTGGGCGATACGCTCCTTGAACATGCTCGCCGCGGCAAACTCGGCGTCCAGGTGCACCGGGTTGTGATCCCCCGACATCGCGGCGAACAGTTGAATGTCGCGCTCTTCGACGGTCTTGCTGTAGCTGGCGGTCTGGCCGACTTCGAGGGCTTCGTAAGGGATGTTGGTAACCTGGGTCATCGGTGTCGATTCCTGTGGCGGATTCAGTCAATCCGCAAAAATTATTCGCTGCGTTGCGGGCGCGGATGGCTCAGGGCCTGATCGATCCAGGCCAGCACATCGGCGATCACTTCGCCGCGGTTGATTTCGTTGAACAATTCGTGCCGGGCCTGCGGGTAGATCTTCAGTTGCAGGTGCTGGCTGCCGGCCGTGCGCAAGGCATTGGCCAGATCTGTCAGACGCTTGCCCTCACTCACCGGATCACATTCGCCGCCGATGACCAGCAGCGGCAGGCCCGGATCGATCTGCGCGAGATTGGACGCTTTGCTGATCTGCTGCAAGCCGCCGAGCAGGTCGATCCATAATTGATTGGTGCAGCGAAAGCCGCACAACGGGTCGCTGATGTAGCGGTCGACTTCGGCCGGGTCACGGCTGAGCCAGTCGAATGGTGTGCGCACTGGTTTGAATCTGTTATTGAACGAGCCGAACGACAGCCACTCGATCAATGCGCTGCGACCCTTGCCACCCTGACGCAGTTTTTCCAGGCGGGCGATCTGCCGCGCGGCACGGTACAGCGCAACCGGTTGAAAATTCGAGCCGCTGAGAATCGCCCCGTGCAGGCTGGCGCTGTGGTGCAGCAGATAACCCTGGGCGAGGTAGCTGCCCATGCTGTGCCCAAGCAGAATGATCGGCACGCCGGGGTGTTGCTGGCCGATGTGTTGGTTGAGGCTGGCCAGATCGCCGAGGACTTTGCACCAACCGTCAGCATCGGCGTAATGGCCGAGAGTGCCTTGGCTGGCGGTTCTGCCATGGCCACGCAAATCCGGTGCGTATACGCCATAACCTTTGTCGCAAAAGGTTTCAGCGAGGCGTGCATAGCGGCCGCTGTGTTCCGCCATGCCATGGGCCACGAGAATCAGCGCATTCAACGGCCCCGCGGGCAGCCATTGATTGACGAAGAGCCGGCTGCGGTCACTCGCGTCCAGCCAGAAGGTGTCGTGGATCATGGCGCTTCCTTTGCTCAGAGTCCGCACATTGTATAGCGCGTCTGATCAGCCCACGCCACGGCAGGAAGATTCACACGATCAATGACGGCTTTGCTCATATTTGCCTGAATGGCCATAGCTGCTAGTGTCCGTGAAGCTCCGCTTGTTCAGAAATGACAGAAGCGGCTCCCGGATCGGCTCAGGTAAAGAGGACAACAACAATGCAACCTGATTTCTGGAACGACAAACGCCCGGCCGGCGTACCGCTGGACATCGACATGACTGAGTTCAAGTCGGTGATCGAAGTGTTCGAGCGTTCCTGCAAGAAATTTGCTGATCGCCCGGCGTTCAGCAACATGGGCATCACGCTGACCTACGCCGAGCTTGAACGCCAGAGTGCCGCGTTCGCCGGTTACCTGCAGGCGCATACCGATCTGGTTCCGGGGGATCGCATTGCAGTGCAGATGCCCAACGTCCTGCATTATCCGATTGCCGTGTTCGGCGCCTTGCGCGCCGGGCTGATCGTGGTCAACACCAACCCGCTGTACACCGCGCGGGAGATGCGTCACCAGTTCAAGGATTCCGGCGCCCGCGCGCTGGTGTACCTCAACGTGTTCGGGCAGAAAGTCCAGGAAGTGCTGCCCGACACCGACATTCAATACCTGATCGAAGCGAAGATGGGCGACCTGATGCCCACCGCCAAGGGCTGGCTGGTCAACACCGTGGTCAGCAAAGTGAAGAAAATGGTCCCGGCCTACTCGCTGCCACAGGCGATCTCCTTCAAAAGCGCACTGCGCCTGGGCCGCGGCCTGGGGATCAAACCGCTCAACGTGACGCTCGACGATATCGCCGTGCTGCAATACACCGGAGGCACCACTGGCCTGGCCAAGGGCGCGATGCTCACCCATGGCAACCTCGTCGCCAACATGCAGCAAGTGCGCGCCTGTCTCGCGCAACTCGGTCCGGACGGCCAGCCGCTGTTGCGTGAAGGCCAGGAAGTGATGGTGGCGCCGCTGCCGCTGTACCACATCTATGCGTTCACCGCGAACTGCATGTGCATGATGGTCTCGGGCAACCACAACGTTCTGATTACCAACCCGCGGGACATTGCCGGCTTCATCAAGGAACTGAAAAACTGGCGCTTCTCGGCATTGCTGGGCCTGAACACTTTGTTTGTGGCGCTGATGGAACACCCGGATTTCAAGACGCTGGATTTCTCCAGCCTGAAACTCACCAACTCCGGCGGTACCGCGCTGGTCAAGGCCACGGCCGAGCGCTGGGAGCAGGTCACCGGTTGCCGCATCACCGAAGGCTACGGCCTCACCGAAACCTCGCCGGTGGCCTGCACCAACCCGTACGGCGACCAATCGCGCCTGGGCACGGTCGGCTTGCCGGTGCCCGGTACGCTGTTGAAAGTGATCAGTGACGACGGCGCCGAGCAGCCGTTGGGCGAGCGCGGCGAGCTGTGCATCAAGGGCCCGCAAATCATGAAGGGCTACTGGAACAAGCCCGAAGCCACCGCCGAAGTGCTGGATGCCGAAGGCTGGTTCAAGTCCGGCGACATCGCGGTGATCGAGCCGGATGGTTTTGTGCGCGTCGTCGATCGCAAGAAAGACATGATCATCGTCTCCGGCTTCAACGTGTACCCGAACGAAATCGAAGACGTGGTCATGGCCCACCCCAAAGTCGCCAACTGCGCGGTGATTGGCGTGCCGGACGAGCGCTCGGGCGAGGCGGTGAAGCTGTTTGTGGTGGCGCGGGAAAACGGTGTCAGCCTCGAAGAGCTGAAGGCCTACTGCAAAGAGAATTTCACCGCCTACAAGGTGCCGAAACACATCGTCTTGCGTGAGTCATTGCCGATGACGCCTGTCGGCAAGATTCTGCGGCGGGAGTTGCGGGATATCGCCTGACCGGTGAATGGCCGCGCTCGGCGCGGATCGCGAGCAGGCTCACTCCTACAGGGATTGCATGTAATCTCTGTAGGAGTGGGCCTGCTCGCGATTTTGTTTGGCACCCATGAAAACCGGGGCTTTCAAGGGGTTCTAGGATTTTTGCTCTAAAATGACTGCTAGATAGTCTTGAGTCATCAATATGACTGTAGGGGCCGCTTTTGGCTCTAGTCGACCCTCGGCAAAGCTGCTACTCTCGGCGCGCTTTGTGACTTCTCGGCCTGTGTAAAAGCCAGATTCACCAATACAAAACACACACCAATAATAATCGCATCAAATGCGGTGAAGAATTCGCGTTGCTGAGGAGTGGGCTTCCATGATCGAAGACTTTTGGAAGGATAAATACCCGGCTGGAATCGCTGCCGACATCAATCCGGACGAGTATCCGAACATTCAGGCAGTGTTGAAGCAATCCTGCCAGCGCTTCGCCAACAAACCGGCTTTCAGCAACCTCGGCAAGACGATCACCTACGGTGAATTGTACGAATTGTCCGGGGCGTTTGCCGCGTATCTGCAACAGCATACCGATTTGCAGCCCGGCGATCGAATTGCCGTGCAACTGCCCAACGTACTGCAATACCCGGTCGCTGTCTTCGGTGCGATTCGCGCCGGGCTGATCGTGGTCAACACCAACCCGCTGTATACGGCGCGGGAAATGGAACACCAATTCAACGACTCCGGTGCCAAGGCGCTGGTGTGCCTGGCGAACATGGCGCACCTGGCCGAAGCCGTGGTGCCGAAGACCGGCGTCAAGCACGTCATCGTCACCGAAGTCGCCGACCTGTTGCCGCCGCTCAAGCGCCTGCTGATCAACAGCGTCATCAAGTACGTGAAGAAGATGGTGCCGGCCTATCACCTGCCCAAAGCCGTCAAGTTCAACGACGTGCTGAGCAAGGGCCACGGTCAGCCTGTGGCCGAAGCCAATCCCCACAGCGGTGATGTCGCGGTGCTGCAATACACCGGCGGCACCACCGGCGTGGCCAAGGGCGCGATGCTGACCCACCGCAACCTGGTCGCCAACATGCTGCAATGCAAGGCGCTGATGGGTTCCAACCTCAATGAAGGTTGCGAGATCCTGATCACCCCGCTGCCGCTGTACCACATCTATGCGTTCACCTTTCATTGCATGGCGATGATGCTGATCGGCAACCACAACATCCTGATCAGCAACCCGCGCGACCTGCCGGCGATGGTCAAGGAGCTGTCGAAGTGGAAGTTCAGCGGCTTTGTCGGCCTCAACACCCTGTTCGTCGCGCTGTGCAACAACGAAGCGTTCCGCAAGCTGGATTTCTCTGCACTCAAGGTCACCCTGTCCGGCGGCATGGCCCTGCAACTGGCTGCGGCCGAACGCTGGAAAGCGGTGACTGGCTGCGCCATCTGCGAAGGTTATGGCATGACCGAAACCAGCCCGGTGGCCACGGTCAACCCGATCCAGCACATCCAGATCGGCACCATCGGCATTCCCGTGCCATCGACCCTGTGCAAGGTCATCGACGATGCCGGTGTCGAGCAGCCGCTGGGTGAAATCGGTGAATTGTGCGTCAAGGGCCCGCAAGTGATGAAGGGTTACTGGCAGCGTCAGGAAGCCACCGATGAAATGCTCGACAGCGATGGCTGGCTGAAAACCGGCGACATCGCACTGATCCAGCCGGACGGCTACATGCGCATCGTCGATCGCAAGAAAGACATGATTCTGGTCTCCGGTTTCAACGTCTATCCGAACGAGCTGGAAGACGTGCTGGCGACCTTGCCGGGCGTGCTGCAATGCGCGGCCATCGGCGTGCCGGACGACAAGTCGGGTGAAGCGATCAAGATTTTCATCGTCGCCAAACCGGGCGTGACCCTGACCAAGGAACAGGTCATGGACCACATGCGCGCCAACGTCACCGGCTACAAGGTGCCGCGTTCGGTGGAGTTCCGCGATGCGCTGCCGACCACCAACGTCGGCAAGATCCTGCGCCGCGAATTGCGCGATGAAGAGCTGAAGAGGATCAAGGCCAAGTCTGCCGCCTGAATAAAAAGCCCCGCAGATGCGGGGCTTTTTGTTGGTGCCTGGTACGGCTTGGATATCGCGGTGAGACTGCCCCTCACCCCAGCCCTCTCCCCAGGAGAGGGAGCCGATCGTGGGCACTTCGGAACCAGAGTTCGACTCGACGTCTCAGGTTCACGGAGTTCGCACAGGCAACTCGGTCAGTTCCCTCTCCTGGGGGAGAGGGCTAGGGTGAGGGGAAAGGGCGGCACCACGGAGATCACTGACGAAACGGCGCAAAATTCACATTGGTCCCCGCCGGACGCATGTCCTGCAGATACGAATCCTTGTCCGCACTCAGCTCCAGGCTCAACGCCGCCTTGCGCTTGCCTTCGTTGCGAATCACCAGCCCTTCGAGCTTCTCGCGCAGAAACACCGTCGGCACTTTCAGGTGCAGCAGTTCGTCGGTCGCCGGGGTGTGCATCAGCAGGTGAATCCACTCGTACTGACCGATCGCCAGACGCGACACCGGCAGGTCGAACCACCAGATATTGCGGTTGCGGTTCAGTTCGGCGAAGTGGCAGTTGTTGGTGCCAAGCACGGCGCCGCCCAGTTCCTTGTTGCGACGGGCGATGGCTTGCGTTTTATCGAGTTTCATAACATTCCTGCGGTATCGGTCTTTGGCGCCTGGCGCCCATAGCTGCGCATTCTCAAGGCAACGCCGGCAAACATAAAGCGCAACCTGCGCGCCGCGACGAAATGAGCGGCAAATAATTGAAACTTGCAGGGAAACGCGCCAGTCAATCGTTACGTACTGACTTTTCTTCCCCTTATGCGTCACGGAGAAACACCATGAGTAGCACAGGCGACAAAGTAAAAGGCATGGCCAACGAAGCCGTCGGTAACGTCAAGCAAGGCGTCGGCAAGGCTACCGATAACTCCAGATTGCAAGCCGAAGGCAAGGTCCAGGAGAGAAAAGGCGAAGCCCAGCAGGCAGTTGGCAACACCAAGGACGCAGTGAAGAAAGGCGTCGACAAGGCGTAGTCCAGCCTTGAACGAATCACACGAGCGGCCATCCAAGGATGGCCGTTTTTGTATCAAAAAACCTGCGGATGCCGACGAAGATCGCCAAACAGGCTAACGTGATGTAAAAAACGGCCCCTGAGTCGCCACGACTTCAACCTGTACTGCGGCGAAAGGAGACGCGAATGATTTTCCCGAACATGAAAGGTCTGCCCCTGCACCGGGTGATGGTGCGCACGGTCACTGAATTCGTCGACGACGAAATGTCGACCTATGCCTCGGCACTGGCCTACCAGATGCTGTTCTCGCTGTTCCCGTTCATTCTGTTCCTGATCGCGCTGATCGGTTTCCTGCACTTGCCTGATTTCTTTTCCTGGTTGCGCCTGCAGTCGGAACTGGTCTTGCCGCCGCAGGCGCTCGAGCAGGTCAACCCGGTGATCGACCAGTTGCAGCAATCCAAGGGCGGTCTGCTTTCAATCGGTATCGTCATCGCGCTGTACACCGCCTCGGCTGGCGTGCGCCTGATGATGAGCGCGATGAACGCTGCATACGACGTGGTCGAGGGGCGGCCGATCTGGAAGCGCTTTCCGCTGTCGATCGTCTACACCGTGGGCATTGCCGGCATGCTGTTGATTGCCGCCGCATTGATGGTACTCGGGCCGCAGGTGATGGGCTGGATCGCCGCCCAGGTCGGTCTGGAAGAAGTCATCGTGACCATCTGGACCATCGCGCGCTGGCCGGTAATCGTGGTGCTGATGATGATCGCCGTGGCGTTGATCTACTACGTCATGCCCGACGTCAAGCAGGAATTCCGCTTCATCACCCCAGGTTCGGTGCTGGCCGTGGTGGTGTGGATCCTGGCGTCGTTGGGGTTTGCCTTCTACGTAAAGACCTTCGCCAACTACAACGCGATGTATGGCAGCATCGGGGCGATCATCGTGCTGTTGCTGTATTTCTACATTTCCGCCGCAGTGCTGCTGCTCGGCGCGGAAATGAATGCGGTGATCGAGCACATGTCCAGCGAAGGCAAGGAGAAGGGCGAGAAAGACCCGGGCGAGCCAGAAGAACATCCCAAACAACATGTCTCAGGCCTGGGCCGCGATCATTCGCTCAAGCCGGACACTGACGAAGTCTGACCATGATCCGTGAAATCCTCAAAATGGGCGACGAGCGCCTGCTGCGCATTGCCCCGCCGGTACCGCCGGAAATGTTCAACAGCGCCGAGCTGTGGCAACTGATCGACGACATGTTCCAGACCATGGAAAGCGTCGGCGGCGTCGGCCTGGCCGCGCCGCAGATCGGCGTCGATCTGCAACTGGTGATCTTTGGTTTCGAGCACAGCGAGCGCTATCCGGACGCCGAAGCGGTGCCGCAGACGATCCTGATCAACCCGCTGATCACACCGTTGAATCCATACACGGAAGAGGGCTTCGAAGGTTGCCTGTCGGTACCGGGTTTACGTGGGGCGGTGGATCGCTATCAGCAGATCCGCTATGAAGGTTTCGATCCGAAGGGCGAGCCGATTGTGCGTGTGGCCTCAGGCTTTCATGCGCGGGTGGTGCAGCATGAGTGCGACCATCTGAGCGGCCGGCTGTACCCGTCGCGCATCACCGATTTCAGCAAGTTCGGTTTTACCGAAGTGATGTTTCCGGATCTTGATCCCAACGCGGACGACTGATCCAGCTCCTGCATTATCCCTGTGGGAGCGAGCCTGCTCGCGAAGACGGTGCATCGGCCCACACATTCGGGACTGATAAACCGCCTTCGCGAGCAGGCTCGCTCCCACAATTGGTTTCAATGTGAGGTCGAAGAATTGAGCCCCATCGCAATCATCGGCTTGCTCCGCGCATACCGGCTCAACCGTTCCGCCATCGCCTGCGGCAGCGCCGGGTCATACCTGAAGCCACGCCGCTCATAGAACCCGCGCAAATCCGGATGACAGAACAGCCACACCGGCTCGCTCACCGCTTGAGTGGCCGTCGTGATCAGCTGTGCGGCAATTCCCTGTTCGCGGCACTGCGGGTCAACCAGCAAGCCAGTCAACCAATGCCCGCCCGCCACCGGGCGCAAGCACAGCGCCGCGACGATGTCCCCGCGCCGGGCCACCCACAACTGTGCATCGCGCACGGCTTTCATCGAGGACTGGTGGCTGCGGTAGAACTTGTTCATCAACGGCCAGAGCGACGCGTCGAGCAGGGTGTAATGGGTATCGGGCATGGGCAGGGCTGTGCTGGGCAAAGCGGCGATTATAAAAGAGCGTGGGCAAACCGGCCAAATGATCACCGGCACCGATCATCCATGCGCCGAAAATAATCTGCAAGATTGCACGCTGTCGTTGCACAGAAGTGAACAGATCACAGCCGAGCAACGCCATGCCGAATTACTTTGACGCCAGCCATCGCGCGCAAATCGAAACCCTGCGCCAGCGTTTTACCGCCCGCAGCGAATGGCCGACCTGGCTGTTACTGATCGGCGTGTACGGCACCTGGTTCGCCGTGTTGTGCAACAGCGCATGGCTCGGCGTGGCCGGCAGCACGCTGCTGCTGATTCCGCTGCTGGTGTTGTGGCTGTCGTTGCAACACGAATTGCTGCACGGGCATCCGACGCGATGGGTGCGCTTGAACAAGCTACTCGGCTATGCGCCGTTTGCCGTTTGGTACCCGTACACGCTGTATCGCGACAGCCATTTGCGTCATCACTGCGACGAAGACCTGACCGTACCGGGCCTCGACCCGGAGAGCCGTTACCTGACTCACGGCGACTGGCAGGCCAGTTCCTTGTTCGAACGCGGCGTGCACTGGCTGAACAAGACCGTGCTCGGACGTTTTCTGATCGGTGCGCCGCTGGCGTTGCTGGCGCTGGCCAAAGAGCAGGGGCAACGCTTGATGGCGGGCGATCGACAAGTCTGGCGGATGTGGCTGACCCACGGCTTCCTCACCGCGCTGATGCTCACCTTCATTGCCCGTTTCAGCGTGCTCCCGGTGTGGCATTACCTGCTGCTGATCAGCGTGCCGGCGTTGTCGATCGCGATGATTCGCTCCTACCACGAACACCGCCCGCATGCGCAACCGCAGCAGCGCACGGTACTCAACGAAGCCGCCTGGCCGTGGCGCTGGCTGTTCCTCAATCTTAATTTTCATCTGGTGCATCACGATTTGCCGGGGCTGGCGTGGTATGACCTGCCCAAGGCGTATTACGCGCAGCGCGAGCGTTGGCTCGCGCGCAGTGGCGGGTTTGTCGTGCACGGTTACGGCCAGTTGTGGCGGCAAAATGGTCTCAGGCCGATCGACAGCCCGCGGCATCCTTTCCACTGAACTCATAACCCCTGTGCGAGCTAGCTGTGCTCCCACAGGTTTTCTCTCTGTATGGATAAATGTATATGGCCCACCACGCCGAACTGCGTATGTACGCCGCCCCCGAGCCGATCCACGCCGCCAATGAACGCTGGCTCACACGCATCCTCGAACATCTGGGCCACTCGCGCCGCGCTGCGCATGACCTCTCTTTAGCCGAACTGTGGTTATCTGCGAATCTGCTGCTGACGCAAACCTGCGGCTATCCGCTGATGACTTCACTGCGTGGACAGGTGCGCGTTGTCGGTCGGCCGCGCTACGAATTGCCCGACGCCACGGCTGGCAATCACTGCAGCCTGATTGTCTGCCGCGCCGACGAGCCGCGTCAGACGCTGGCGGAGTTTCGCGGCAGTCGCGGGGTGATCAACAGCGAAGTCTCCAACAGCGGCATGAATTCGTTTCGCCAGCGGCTGGCGTCGTTGCATCAACAAGGACGATTCTTTGCTTCGGTGAGTATCAGTGGCGGGCATCGCGACAGTCTGCGCGAAGTGCATGAGGGCCGCGCTGATCTGGCGGCGATCGACAGCGTCACCTTTGCCTGTCTCGCTCGATATGCGCCTGAAGAAGTCCGCGGGTTGCGTGTGCTGACGCGCAGTGCCGACAGTCCGACGTTGCCGTTCATCACTGTGCGCAGTGCCTCGCCCGAGCACATTGAGACATTGCGCGAAGTCATGAATCAAGCACTGCGCGAACTGCCCGAGGTGGTGCAGACACTCGGGTTGCCTGAGGTTCTGCCGGCCAGCGAAAGCGATTATCAAATCCTGCTCGACTACCAGCGAGAGGCCGAGGCGTTGGGGTACGCTCAACTGCGTTAATTCAAAAGGGAATATAAAAATTCGTTTTAAGTCTTTTTAACGAATAAGGCGCCTTGCTACGATCGCGCCACCGGAACACCGGACATTCAGCGACCCCTCATCCAGGAGCCCCTATGTCCGGCGCCGATAATGCCCACCGCCAAACCGTCGAAATTCTGTTTCGCGCTCACTATGGCTGGCTCTGCAGCTATGTGCGCCGGCAATCGCCTGACGCCGCTAGCAGCGAAGACCTCGCTGCGGAAACCTTCGCGCAGTTGCTCCAGGCCCCTGCGCTGAAGGCGATTCGCGAACCGCGCGCCTTGCTTGCAACCATCGCGCAGCGCCTGCTGTATCAGCGCTGGCGGCGTGCGCAACTTGAGCGCCGCTATCAGCAGCAGTGCGACAGCGCTTGCGTCGCGTCGCCGGAAGACCTGGCCCAACTGACGCAAGCCCTCGCTCGTCTCGATCACAGCTTGCAACGCTTGCCGGCCAAAGTGCGCACGACCTTCCTGCTCGCGCGCGTCGATGGCCTGACCTACCCACAAATCGCTGCCGAACTGGGCGTCTCCCAGCGATCGGTGAGTGTTTACATGAACCGTTCCCAAGCGCTGTGCGATCGCCACAGTGCCAATCAATCACTATCAGACTTGAGGTCCGCATGAGATCGATCAAAACCCTGCTCGGCCGTTTGTTGCTGGCGCTGAGCCTGAGTGTCGGCACACTGGCGGCGGCGGAGAAAACCGCACCGATCCACTTTGGCGATATCACCTGGGAGAGCGGCAGTTTCATCACCGAAGTGCTGCGCCTGATCGTCGAGAAAGGCTACGGCTACCCGACCGACACGCTGCCTGGCAGCACCGTCAGCCTTGAAGCTGCGCTGGCGAAAAACGATATCCAGGTGATCGGCGAAGAATGGGCCGGGCGCAGTCCGGCGTGGGTCAAGGCTGCCGCCGAAGGCAAGGTGTTCGGCCTTGGCGATACGGTCAAAGGTGCCACCGAAGGCTGGTGGGTGCCGGAGTATGTGATCAAGGGCGATCCGCAGCGCGGGATCAAAGCGCTGGCACCGGATTTGAAATCGGTGGCGGATCTGCCGCGTTACAAGGATGTGTTCCGCGACCCGGAAGATCCGTCGCGCGGGCGCTTCCTCAACAGCCCGACCGGCTGGACCTCGGAAATCGTCAACAGCCAGAAACTCAAGGCCTACGCCTTGAACGACAGCTTCGTCAATTTCCGCACCGGTTCCGGTGCGGCGCTGGATGCCGAAGTGGCGTCGTCGGTGAAGCGCGGCAAACCCGTGCTGTTCTATTACTGGTCGCCGACGCCGCTGCTCGGCCGCTTCAAACTGGTCAAACTGGAAGAACCGCCATTCGACGCCGAAGCCTGGAAGACCCTGGCTGACGCGAACAACCCCAATCCCAAGGGCACGCGTTCGATGCCCGCACGTTTGGCGATCGGCGTCTCGGCGCCGTTCAAGCAACAGTACCCGCAACTGGTGACCTTCTTTGAAAAGGTCGACCTGCCGATTGATCTGCTTAACCAGACACTGGCAGGCATGAGCGAAAAACGCTTGCAGCCGCGCGCGGTGGCCGAGGCGTTCCTGCGTGATCAACCGCAGGTCTGGCAGCCGTGGGTACCTGCCGATGTGGCGACCAAGGTGACTGGAAGCCTGTAAGTCGTTTCTGTTGTTTTCTGTAGCGCTTCTCAAGCGTTTCGCGAGCAGGCTCGCTCTCCCAGGCGAGACGTATTCTGATTTGGCAGCGCGCTTGCTCGCGAAAGCGTCAGTCCCGATGACATTTCTCCGCGCGCTGAACCGATTCTTGTGCAAAAAATGCCAGATACTGGCTGACTAGTGGCCTTGCGCTGCGCCCGGCGCTGGCTATGCTCCTTGTAACTAACCATGTCGACCGTCATGTCAAAACCCGACTGACAGGCATCGTTGGCCCGTGATTCATGCTGCCAGAGTGCGCAACCCAAGGCACCGACACTGAACCAACAAGGAGCGTCGCCGACATGGAAGTTCTTCAATGCGTTAGGGCTGGCCCGCGTGCGGGCTATCAAGAGAAGGATGTCTTGATTAGAACGTCGCTGCATGGACGCTCCGATTGATCATCATTTATCACCTGACAACTTCCTCCCGTGGAGGAAGGCGTGTGCCTGTTCCACGGAACGTAGTGGTGGATCTTGAAAGACCAGAACTTTCATCAAATCGAAAGACCGCGCGGAAGGTGATACAACCATGTTCAACCTACATCACAAGGCTGACCTGCAGGAAATCGAGCGCTTCAGTTGCGCGCTGACCGAGACCAACGCCAAGTTGGCCGCGATCAGCCGCTCAATGGCGATGATTGAGTTCAGCCCTGACGGCATCGTTCTCGATGCCAACGACAACTTCTGCAAGACCATGGGCTACAACGCCGCGGAAGTACACGGCAAACACCATCGGATCTTTTGTGAAGAGAACTACTATCGCAGCGAGGATTACGCCAGATTGTGGCGCGACCTGGCCCGTGGCGAACCCCTGAGCGGGACGTTTCTGCGTTTGAACAAGAGCGGTCGGGAGATCTGGCTCGAAGCCAGTTACATGCCGGTGTTCGGCCCCGACAAGGAAGTGAAGAGCGTGATTAAAGTTGCTGCGGATATCACCGCGCGCATCAACGAGGAACATGAAGAAGAGGCCATGCTGGCCGCGATCAGCCGTTCGATGGCGGTGATCGAGTTCACCCCCGAAGGCAATGTCATCGCTGCCAACGATAACTTTCTGCAAACCATGCAGTATTCGCTCAACGAGATTATCGGCCAGCACCACAGCCTGTTCTGTCACCGCAGCGAATCCGGGTCGGCGCAATACAAGGCGTTCTGGGCGTCGCTCAATCGCGGCGAATATCACTCGCACCGCTTCGAGCGCAAGAACAAGTCCGGGCACATGGTTTATCTGGAAGCCTCGTACAACCCGCTGTTCGATGCCAAGGGCCGCTTGTACAAAGTGGTCAAGTTTGCCAGCGACATCACCCGCCAGATGACCACCTTGCAGCGCGCCGCCGAATCGGCCCACAGCACGTCGGTACAGAACGACGCCTGCGCGCAAAAAGGCTCGCAGGTCGTGCAGCAGACCGTGCAGATCATTCAGGACATTTCCCGTGACCTCAACGAAGCTGCGGTGAGTATCGATGCGGTGAGCAAACAGTCGGGCATCATCGGCACCATCGTCCAGACCATTCGCGGCATTGCCGACCAGACCAACCTGCTGGCGCTCAATGCTGCCATCGAAGCTGCGCGCGCCGGCGAGCATGGCCGTGGATTCGCGGTAGTCGCGGACGAAGTACGCAGCCTCGCGGCGCGGACCAGTCAGGCCACCCTGGAAATTGTCGACGTGGTGCGCAGGAACCACGACCTGTCGCTGAGCGCAGTCTCAAGCATGCAATCGAGCCTGAGCCGCACCGGGCTGGGGGTGGAACTGGCGAACGAGGCAGGGGAAGTGATTCTGGAAATTCAGCTGGGCTCGCGGCATGTGGTGGATGCGATCAGCCAGTTCAATGAGACGTTGCAGTTGAACTGAACTGCATTAGGCAACGCTCATTTCTGGCGAGCAAGGTCGCAGAGAAATGAGCGTTGTCATATCAAAACGCTGCAACGCTCTATTGCTCAGCTCGCTGATTTTGTCGGTACAACGGTAATGTCAAAGGTACTGTCGACCGTCCACTCCCTCCCATGTTTATCTTTCCACTCCGCGATGAAGTTACCCTTATAAGTGCCCGCTGAGCTGTCGATGTCGATATGTCCGGACGAGATTCCGGGAAAAACGGTCTCACCCCCATTACTGTATATGACACTTGTATTATCCGAAGTCAGGTCATGCGAGCCGCTGGCTAGCCCACTGTTTTTAAAACTAAGCCCTAAATGGATATTGGCAGCATTATTGGATTGAATAGCCGTGGTGGGAACAGGAGGCGCGTTGGGTGTGACTTTTATTACAGTGGCGCTGTAGTCTGGTACAACCGGTGCGCCAGGTGAGCTGATTTTGGCGTCGAAGGTGCTGGTCATGGGATATCTCCATATATCTGAGTGAAAGCGGAAACCAGTCGTTGCCGCTTGCGCATCATTCGTCGGGCGTGGGTTCTCGTCTACTGTCAGAAATTACAGGTGGGCACTGAAATGGATGCGATTCAGACGGGCGGTCATAGAGCGTCCATGGATCTCGCCCTCAATATCCAAGTCATGTCATGAGCACTTCTGCCCACCTGTTGTCGGCCTGATCAGGAATGTTGCCTTTCAGCGATGCGCAATATTTTCCAACGCCAGATTACGCGTGCGCGGTCCAAATCCCCCGATGGTCAACATCACAATGAGCATGCTGCAAACAATAAACGCCAGCACGCCGGGCGTACCGAAGTTGTCGAGAAACAAGCCGATCAACAAGCTGCTGAACACCGTCGACAAACGGCTGAACGAATAACAGAAGCCGACCGCGCGGGCGCGGATGTTGGTCGGGAACAGTTCGCTCTGGTACGAGTGATAACTGAAGCTCAGCCAGGCGTTGCAGAAGGTAATCATCACCCCGCAGAAGATCAGCCCCACGGCGCTGGTCTGCAGGGCGAACAGGGTCCCGAAGGTCATCGCGCCGAGGGCCGAGCCGACGATCTGCCATTTGTTCTCGAAGCGGTTGGCGAACTTCACAAACAACAACGGCCCGAGCGGGTAGGCGAGGGTGATGATGAAGGCGTACATCAGGCTGTGGGTGACGCTCACGCCTTGACCTGAAAGCAGCGCCGGCAGCCAGTTGCCGAAACCGAAGAAGCCAATCGCCTGGAAAATGTGAAAGACGATCAGCATCAGCGCGCGGCGGCGATACGGTGGTTGCCAGATATCAGCAAAACGGCCCTTGCCTTCGACATCCACCGGCACCGCTTCGGGCGCATCCAGCGCTTTGCCGTGATCTTTTGCGCAGCGCGCTTCGAGGTGGTCGAGGATCCGGTTGGCCTCGTCGAAACGACCATGCTGCGCCAGCCAGCGCGGCGATTCTGGCAGGCGTTTGCGCAGCCACCAGATGAACAGCGCAAACACCGCGCTGGCCAGCACCACCCAACGCCAGCCGGAAATACCGAACGGCGCTTGCGGCACCAGCCACCACGACATCAAGGCCACCGCCGGCACCGACAGGAACTGCACGAAAAACGCAAAGGCAAACGCCGAGCTGCGCATGCGTTTGGGCACCAGTTCCGAGAGGTAGGCGTCGATGGTCACCAACTCGATGCCCAGACCGATACCCACCAGAAAACGCATGCCGATGATGCCCAGCGCCGAGGTCTGGATGCCCATCAGCACCGTCGCCACCGTGTACCAGATCAGCGCGAAAGTGAAAATCGCCCGGCGACCGAACCGGTCCGCCAACGGACTGAGCAGGCTGGCACCGAGAAACAGGCCGAGAAACGTCGCCGAGGCGAACGCCGCCTGATCGGAAAAACCAAACACGCCCTGATTGCCGGTGGCAAACAGGCCATCACGGATCAGGCCGGGGCTGATGTAGGCGGTCTGGAACAGATCGTAGAGTTCGAAGAAACCCCCGATCGACAACAGCGCCACCAGCCGCCAGATCGTCGCCACGGCGGGGAGGCGATCGATGCGGGCGGAAATCTCGGCGGCGCGTACCGGGTCGATGCCGTCGCTGGGCGCGGCGGCGAAGGCGTGAGCAGTCATGGGCAGATCCATTTTTTATTTGATGGAAAAGCTTAGCCTGCTATCGGAGTTCGCGGATTGTGAATATCGGCGTTTAGCCCTGCCCAGCGGCTATTTTCTTGCAATATTCGCTTACGATTAACGATTTATGCCGCTGTAGCCGAATCCGGCAACGCTGACGCGGGCAAACCGAACACCCGGTCGAACAGCCAGTTGAAGGCAAACGTGTAGCACGGGATGAAAATGATCAGCGCCAGATCCAGCAGAAACGCCTGCACCAGGCTGATGTTCATCCACCACGCGATCAGCGGAATCAGAAACACGATCAACGTCAGTTGAAAGCCCACGGCATGGGCGATGCGTCGTTTCACCGTGCGGGTGCGCGAGGTCTGGCGACTCTCCCAACGCTCGAACAGCGAGGCGTAAATGAAATTCCAGCTCACGGCGATGGTGGTGATGATCACCGCCAGCGGCCCGGTGCTCCCCGGCGAGGTGCCGGACAGCAGCGCCAGACCGAGGGCGGAGAAGGTCATGCCGATGACTTCGTAAAGCGACACGTAGACCAGTTTGCGTTTCACGCCTTGCATGCAGATTTGCCTCTTTCTCGCTGGATAGTGGCCAGCAGGGCTGGCGAAAGCGATGAAATATAGCTTCAATGGAGCTGACAGAAAAAGTCAGAAGCTTTCAGTTTTATTGATAGGTGCGAAATTTGAATTTCAACAGCGACAGCATCGAGTTGTTTCTCGCGGTGATCGAGCGCGGCTCGTTCTCCGCCGCCGCACGGCAGTTGGGCAGGGTGCCGTCGGCGGTGAGCATGGGCATTGCCAACCTCGAAGCCGAGCTCGGTTACTCGTTGTTCGACCGCAGCCATCGCGAACCGCAACCCACGGCGATGGCCCAGTCTTTAGTACCGCACGCGCGATTGATCGCCGAACAGCTCAAACAGTTGCAGGTGCATGCGGTGGAGTTGTCGCTGGGGCTGGAGAGCAAGTTGTCGATGGGCGTGGTGGCGGACATTGACCGGCGCCGTTTGCTCGCGGCGATAAAAGTGATTGCCGAGCGTTATCCGTTACTCGACATCGAAGTGCTGACAGCGCCGCAGGATGACGTACTGGCAATGTTGCACAGTGGTCGAGTCGGTCTGTGCCTGGCGTTCGCCGGGTTGCGCATGAACGTGCTGGAGCGTTTCCAGTTTGTCGGCAATGAACGGATGATCGCCACGCTGGCGGCGGACAGTCCGATGCTGCAGGGGCGGGATGTGTTTCTCGAAGATCTGGTCCAGGTGCGGCAGATCATCGTTGCCAGCCGTGACCTGCCGATCAGCGAAACGCGACCGCTGGTGGCGCAATCGTATTGGCGCACCGACAGCCTGGAAGCGGCGATGGACATGGTCGAGGCGGGTTTGGGCTGGGGCAATTTCCCGCTGTCGGTGGTGCAGCCACGACTGGACGCAGGGCGCTTGCAACGGCTGAATTTCCGCAACATCG
Organism: Pseudomonas sp. Z003-0.4C(8344-21); assembly: GCF_900104975.1. Lineage (NCBI taxonomy): Bacteria > Pseudomonadati > Pseudomonadota > Gammaproteobacteria > Pseudomonadales > Pseudomonadaceae > Pseudomonas > Pseudomonas sp. Z003-0.4C(8344-21). The sequence continues at coordinate 1,783,538 of NZ_LT629756.1, forward strand.
AAAACGGCCTGGTGATGCCGGTGCATGCGGTGTGGCTCAAGAGCCAGCCGTTGCAGAAGGGCGCGTTGGCCTTGGTCGACCAACTCAGCCACTGAAGTGGGTGGAGATCCTTTGCAGGAGTGAGCCTGCTCGCGATAGCGGTGTATCAGTGACACGTATGTGGTTGACACACCGCTATCGCGAGCAGGCTGACTCCTGCAGGGATTTGTGTTTCAACTCTGGATTTTTGCGGGTCAGGTACTTTCGCGAATCTTCAGCTCAAAGCCCATGTCTTCCATCGGCCGCGCCACCTTGTTCCCCGCCATCAATGTCAGCATCTGCTCTGCCGCGCGCCGGCCGATCGCCTCACGCGGGGTGTTGATGCTGCTCAGGCGCGGCACCATGTGTTCGGACATCGGCAAATCGTTGAAACCCAGAATCGCCACCTGTTCGGGAATCTTGATGCCGATGCGCAGGGCTTCCAGCAGCGCACCCTGAGCCAGGTCATCGTTGCCAAAGAAAATCGCATCAACATCCGGATGCGCCGCCAGCAGTTGCAGAAACAACTCGCCGCCCAAGCCCACCGATGAAGATCGCGGCGTCAGCACTTCCAGATCCGGGTCGTACCGGCCGGCCTTCTGCAACGCCCGGCGAAAGCCCTCACCGCGCAGCAGGGTGCGCTGATCGAGTTGTGCGCCGATGTAGGCGAGGCGTTTGCGTCCGCGAGATAGAAGATGTTCGGCGGCGGTTTCCCCAGCGCTCAGCTGCGAAAAACCCACGCAATTCACTCCGGCAGCACTGTCCAGCTCCATCATGTACACGCAGGGAATGTTGCTGACTTCGATCATCCGCCGCGAACTTTCCGTGCGATCAAAACCGGTCAGCAGAAAGCCGCGCGGCTGATAGGCCATGTAGTTGCGCAGCAGGTTTTCTTCTTCATCGCGCGAGTAATGGAAGTTGCCGATCAGCACTTCGAAGCCCTTGGGCGTCAGCACCCGATGAATGGCTTCCAGCGTGTCGATGAACAGCAGGTTGGACAGTGACGGTACCAGCACGACGACCGAATGGCTCTGCGCCGAGGCCAGCGCACGGGCGGCCGGGTTGACCACGTAGTTGAGTTCGAGCGCGGCTTTCTGCACTTTTTCCACCAGTTCGGTGGCCACAGTACTGACGCCGCGCAGGGCACGGGAGGCGGTAATCGGGCTGACGCCGGCCAGGCGGGCAACTTCATTAAGGGTGGGACGGCCGGTGGTGCGGGTATTTTTATCGTTCTTGGGGGAGGTCATCGGGCGGCTTGCCAAACAAAAATCAAGGCACTAAGGTAGCGCTGTCCTGATGCAGCTGCAAATGCGTGAGCGAGGTCCTGCCTGATCTCGGCCCTTTGGCGTTGGGAACGAACCTGCTGCAACCCAAAAAAACGACAAGAAGGCGTCGGCAACTTCTGCCTGTGCACTAGAGTCATAGCTAGCAAAGGTAGCGCTGTCTGCGCGCTGAGGTGTTATATGAGTCATCCCATCACCGCCCTGGTCATCATGGGCGTTGCCGGTTGCGGCAAGACGTGCGTCAGCGAGGCCCTGTGCCATTTGAGCGGCGCCACTGCCATTGAAGGCGATACTTTTCATCCGGCCGCGAACATCGAAAAGATGAGCGCGGGGATCCCCCTGAACGACGACGACCGTGCCGGCTGGCTCGACAGCCTGTGCGATGAACTGCGTCGCGTCGATGCGTCGGGCAAACGCCCGGTGCTGACCTGCTCGGCCCTTAAACATATCTATCGCGAACGCCTGCGCAGCGCCTTGCCAGGACTGGGCTTCGTGTTCCTGGAACTGACCCCTGAAGTCGCCGCCGAACGTGTCTCGCACCGTCCGGGCCATTTCATGCCGGCCACGCTCATCGAAAGCCAGTTTGCCACCCTCGAATCGCCCAAGGGCGAGCCGCTGACCCTGGCGCTCAACGCCTCGGTACACAGCGTTGAAGAGCTGGCACTGCAGGCTCACGTCTGGTGGCAGGCCCACGGTCTGAAACAGGCGGTATGAGTATGTCGAAAAAGACAGCGCTGTCCTCCCGACTTCTGTTCAACCCGCTTTAATAACAACAACAATCCAGGAGACACCCCCAATGTTCGGCATGTCCCACGAGACGTTCCTGCTGCTCGATGCAGTGGTCACGGTAATCGGTCTGATTATCCTGATCACCAAATTCAAGATTCACCCCTTTATCGCCCTGACCATTGCGGCCGCGTTCCTCGGCCTGACCTCGGGCATGCCGATCGGCACCATCATCAAGGCGTTCCAGGACGGCTTCGGTGGCGTGCTCGGTTTCGTCGGCATCATTCTGGCGCTGGGCACCATGCTCGGCAAAATGATGGCCGAATCGGGCGGGGCGGATCAGATTGCCCAGACCCTGATTCGCGCGTTCGGCAAGGACAAGGTCCAGTGGGCGATGATGTTCGCCGCGTTTCTGGTCGGCATCCCGCTGTTCTTCGAAATCGGCTTCGTACTGCTGATTCCGCTGGTGTTCATCGTGGCGCGTCGCACCGGTGTGTCGATCATCAAGATCGGTATCCCGCTGCTCGCCGGCCTGTCCGCTGTACACGGTCTGGTGCCACCACATCCGGGTCCGCTGCTGGCCATCGGCGTGTTCGGCGCTGACATCGGCAAGACCATTCTCTACGGTCTGATCGTCGCGCTGCCGACCGCGATCATCGCCGGTCCGATCTTCGGTACGTTCATCGCCAAGCACATTCCCGGTCACCCGAATCAGGAACTGGTCGATCAACTGGCCCGCGAAAACGACTCGACCGATCTGCCAAGCTTCGGCATCACCCTGGTCACCGTGCTGCTGCCGGTGTTCCTGATGCTACTGAAAACCTTCGCTGATGTGGCGCTGCCGGACGGCAACTTCTTCCGCACCTGGATGGACATGATCGGCCACCCGATCTCGGCGCTGCTGCTGGCGTTGCTGCTGTCGCTGTACACCTTCGGCTACAAGCAGGGCATCGGTTCCAACCAGATGCTCAAGTGGCTGGATGCGAGCCTGGCGCCAACCGCCGCGATCATTCTGATCATCGGTGCCGGCGGCGGCTTCAAGCAGATGCTGGTGACCAGCGGCGTGGGCGACGTGATCGGTCACATGGCGGTCAGCGCGCAAATCTCGCCGATCCTGCTGGCGTGGCTGGTGGCGGCGGTGATCCGTATCGCTACCGGTTCGGCGACCGTGGCGACCATCACTGGTGCCGGCATTGTGGTGCCGGTGGTGGGGATGATTCCGGGCGTCAACCGTGAGTTGCTGGTGCTCGCCACCGGCGCTGGTTCGTTGATCCTGTCGCACGTCAACGACGCCGGGTTCTGGCTGGTCAAGCAGTACTTCAACATGACCGTGGCCGAAACCTTCAAGACCTGGACCGCGATGGAAACCATCCTGTCGGTGGTCGGCCTGGGCTTTATTTTGCTGTTGTCGCTGTTCGTTTAAACAGCTTCTTGCAGGCACAAAAAAACCGCAGCGATGCGGTTTTTTTGTGCCTGAAATTTAGAAGCCGGACACATTCCCTTGTAGGAGTGAGCCTGCTCGCGATAGCGGTGTGTCAGTGCCATTTACGGTGACTGACACACCGCTATCGCGAGCAGGCTCACTCCTACAGGTCTTGCGTTAGCCGCCAGTTTTTGCGACTAAGCCATCCGCGCGGAACATCCCGCGAATCCCGCGCACCGCCTGGCGGATGCGGTCCTGGTTTTCAATCAGCGCGAAGCGCACGTGATCATCGCCATACTCGCCAAACCCCACCCCCGGCGAGACGCAGACCTTGGCCTCGGCGAGCAGTTTCTTGGCGAATTCCAGCGAACCCAGATGCGCATACGCCTCGGGGATTTTCGCCCAGACGTACATCGATGCCTTCGGATTCTCGACCATCCAGCCCAGCTCATGCAGGCCCTTGACCAGCACGTTGCGGCGCTGGCGATACTGCTCGGCAATATCACGCACGCACTGCTGATCACCTTCCAGCGCAGCAATCGCCGCGACTTGCAGCGGGGTGAACGTGCCGTAGTCGTGGTAGCTCTTGATCCGTGCCAGAGCGTTGACCAGTTCCGGGTTGCCGACCATGAAACCGATGCGCCAACCGGCCATGTTGTAACTCTTGGACAGGGTGAAGAACTCCACGGCAATGTCCTTGGCCCCCGGTACCTGCATGATCGACGGGGCTTTCCAGCCGTCGTAGACGATGTCGGCGTAGGCCAGATCGTGGATCACCAGCACGTCGTACTGCTTGGCGAGGGCGATCACCCGTTCGAAGAAATCCAGCTCCACGCACTGCGCGGTCGGGTTCGACGGGAAGCCGAGAATCATCATTTTCGGCTTGGGGATCGAGCCGCGAATCGCTCGCTCCAGTTCGTCGAAGAAATCCACGCCCGGCACCAGCGGCACCGAACGCACCTGGGCACCGGCAATCACCGCGCCGTAAATGTGAATCGGGTAGCTCGGGTTCGGCACCAGCACGGTGTCGCCCTGATCCAGGGTCGCCAGCATCAGATGCGCCAGGCCTTCCTTGGAGCCAATGGTGACGATGGCTTCGCTTTCCGGGTCGATATCGACTTCGTAGCGTTGCTTGTACCAGTTGGAAATCGCCCGGCGCAGGCGCGGAATGCCTTTGGAGGTCGAGTAACCGTGGGTGTCTTCGCGTTGGGCGACTTGCACGAGTTTTTCGACGATGTGCGGCGGCGTGGCGCCGTCGGGGTTGCCCATGCTCAAGTCGATGATGTCTTCACCACGACGCCTGGCAGCCATCTTCAGCTCGGCGGTGATGTTGAAAACGTACGGGGGGAGTCGATCTATGCGCGCAAAGCGGCGCGGCGAACCTTGTTCGGCCATTGTTGCCTCGGATAACGTAAGCGCCCGGAACCGTCCGAGCGACGCTGGTCACTGCGGTGACCTGTGGCGGACGATAAGGGTGCTGATGGCATACTGTCCAGCCTGTTTGTAAACATTTTTTTCCGAAGGAAATCGGTCAATGGAATTCACCAGCGGCTTCTTGCTGAGCCTTTCGCTGTGCCTGGACATCGGCGTGGCCAATATCGCAATGATCACCCTGGCCATGCAACGCGGCTATTTTCAGGGATTTGCGCTGGGCCTCGGCACCTGCGTCGGCGACCTGATTTATGCGGTGCTGGCGCTGGCCGGGATGACCGTTTTGCTGCAATACGAAACGGTGCGCTGGGTGTTGTGGATCGGTGGTTCGGCGCTGTTGATCTATTTCGCGGCGAAGATGATTTACTCGGCGATTCACCATGAAGCGCAGTTGGCGGCCACGGCAGAAGTAGGGCAGAACTCCCATCGCAAGGAGTTTTTCCGGGGGATCTTTCTCGCGATGTCGTCGCCGAGTGCGATTCTCTGGTTTGCGGCGGTTGGCGGCACATTGATCGCCCGTTCCGGAGGCGGCGGTGCGCTCAGCTCGGCGCTGTTTCTCGGCGGGTTCCTCTGCGCGGGGCTGCTGTGGTCGGCCGGTCTGTGCTTCGCCGCCAGTCACGGTGGCAAGCTGCTGGGCGACAAGCTGTTGCGCTATTCCTACTTGGCATCGGCGGCGATCTTCTGCTATTTCGCGGTCTACGTGATCCTTTCCGGCTATAACGAATTTGTCGGTTCGGGCGCCGCCGAGCAGTTGCACACGCTATGATCGTGCGAAACGGTTCGGGCTTTCTATACTCCCAGCCGAACCCACTTTTGTGTAGCAAGGAGTCGTGTCATGGATGAGCAAACACGCGTCGAAGTGGCAGAACCTCGCTTCGAACACGGGGCGTTTCTGCTGATCGCTGGATTCGGCGGACGGTTTACCCAGGATTCCACCGAAGACATCCCGGCGTTGTGGGAAAAACTCATTCCGCACCTGGGAAAAATTCCCGCGCAGGTTAATGAAGTGACCTACGGCGTCTGCTGCAATGCGGACGGCGAGGGCGGCTTCGAGTACATCGCTGGTGTGCAGATCGACAAGCTTGATGAGCTGCCGGAGAAGTACCGTTGGGTTGAAATTCAGCCGCAGCATTACGCGGTCTTTGAACACAAAGGGCCATTGGAGCAACTGCCGGAGACGTTTCAGTACATCTGGAACACTTGGCTGCCGCAATCGGGCCGTGAAGCAGCAGATGCCCCGGAATTCGAGCGTTACAGCGCAGATTTCAATCCGAAACTGCGCACCGGTACGCTGGAAATCTGGTTGCCACTCAAACCCTGAGAGCTACCCATCGAGGCGGATCATGTCCGCCCCGGTTGATCTGCTTTATGCTTGGCGGCCTCAATTCCAATGATTTCGAGTTGCCATGAACACCGTCATCCGTAACGTCACCGCCGCCGATCTGGACCGCTGCTACGCCATCGAAACCGTTGCCTACGAAGGCGACGAAGCCGCGACCCGCGAGAAGATCGGCACGCGCATCGCCACCTGGCCGGAAGGTTTTATCGTCGCCGAGGTGGATGGCGAGGTGGCCGGTTTCGTCAATTCTGGCGCGGCGTTCGATGTGCAGATGTCCGACGAAGCGTTCAAGGAACTGATCGGCCACGACCCAAAAGGGCCGAACGTGGTGATCATGTCGGTGGTTGTGCACCCGGATTATCAGGGCCAAGGGTTGGCCAAGCGCTTGCTGGCCGAGTTCATCGAACGCATGCGTGGGATGGATAAAGCGACGATTCATCTGATGTGCAAGGAGCAACACATCCCGCTGTATGCCGGGTTTGGGTTTGCCTATATCAAACCGTCGGAGTCCGACCACGGCGGCATGGCGTGGCACGAGATGATCCTGACCCTTTAACCCGCTACACCGCTCTAACTTGCAGGCCTTCGCCTGCTCGCGATAGCAGAGTGTCAGTCGCCATTAATTTGTTTGACACACCGCCATCGCGAGCAGGCTCACGCCTGCAAAGGACCATGGTGTGTCAGTAGAGGTTGTTGGCCCGAGTTCACGGATTCGGAATTTCACAGATTCAGAAAAACAGCCCCATGCGCCGCTCGTAACCGATCCGGCCCTTGTACGCCTCGCCGCTGTCGACGTAACCGTGTTTGGCGTACAGCGCGATGGCCGCTTCGTTGTCGGCGTCTACCGACAGCTCCAGCCCCTTGATTTCCGGCCAGGCTTCACGCGCGACGGTGGGCAGCGCTTGCAGGCATGCCTTGCCGTAACCCTTGCCTTGCGCACGGCGATCAACCTGTAACGCATGCAATGTGGCGCTGTGCTCATTGGCCCAATCGGGCAATACCGGTGGACGTTTAAGCAGCAGGAACGCCACCGGCACCTCGTCCGCCAGCAGGGCGAAACCTTTTACACCGGGGCCGGGTTTTGACAGCAGCGTGTGCAACGCGCCGTGGATATCGCCGGAGAATTTGATCTGCTCGGCGTGGATTTCAATCGCCTCGACTTGCTGACGCTGCAGGGCATTCAAGCTGTCGTACGGTACGAGTCTGGCTGACACGGGAATTTCCTTTTTCCTACAAAGAATGAGCCTCGGATTCTATCGATATTGTCGCCGTGCACATTTTTTTGTTTGACCTGTCGATCTGCGAAAAGGGCAAACGACTATGGGTGTCTTCCCACAAAAACCACGGAGAACACCATGAACGCACACAGCGAAATCCAGTCCCTGATCAACACTTACCGCGAAGCGGTGATGACCAAGGACGTCGAAAAAGTCATGGCCCTGTACGCCGACGACATCGTCTCGTTCGACGCGATCAAGGCCCTGCAATTCAAGGGCAAAGCGGCGTACCGCGCGCACTGGGTGGAGTGCATGGAAATGTGCCCCGGCCCGCACGTTTTCGAGTTTCAGGAAATCGCCATTGAAAGCGCCGACAACATTGCCTTCGCCCACTGGGTCGCCAATTGCGGCGGGACCAATGAAAAAGGCGAAACCCAGAGCTGCTGGATGCGCGTTACCGCGTGTTATCGGCAGGTCGGCGGGGCGTGGAGAATCGTCCATGAGCACTGGTCGGCGCCGTTCGATCCGATGAGCGGCGCGACCCTGTTCGATGTGCAGCCCTGATCTTCAGCCATAGTTGAACTGTTCGAATCAGGAGAATGCCATGAAGTATTTATGCCTGGTCTACAGCGACGAGCGTCTGCTGCATTCGTCGCCCGACAGCCCCGAAGACGCCGAGTGCTGGGCCTACGCCGAGTCGATCCAGGGCAGCGGGCGCATGGTCGCCGCCGAAGCGCTGGAGTCGGTGCAGACCGCCACCACGGTCAGAATGCGCAACGGCAAACTGTCGATCACCGACGGGCCGTTTGCCGAAACCAAGGAGCAACTGGCCGGCTTCTACCTGATCGACGCCAAGGACCTCAACGAAGCGCTGCAGGTCGCCGGCAACATTCCGGCAGCGCGCGTCGGCAGCGTTGAGGTGCGACCGGTACGGCAGTTGAATGTCTGACGTTCGGGCGCGGGTCGAGCGGGTCTACCGCCAGGATTCGCGGCGGATTCTGGCGACGCTGATCCGCCTGCTCGGTGATTTCGACCTCGCCGAAGAAGCCTTGCATGAGGCGTTTTTCGTCGCGGTCGAGCGCTGGCAGCGCGACGGCGTGCCGGACAACCCGCGCACCTGGCTGGTCTCGACCGGGCGCTTCAAGGCGATTGATGTGTTGCGCCGGCGCGCACGGTTCAAGGCTTCGCAACCGTTGTTGCTGGCGCAACTGGAAGAACTCGAACAGGCCGACTGGAGTGGCGAGGACGTGGAAGACGATCGCCTGCGGCTGATCTTTACCTGCTGTCACCCGGCGCTGGCCGCGGATGCGCAAGTGCCGCTGACCTTGCGTGAAGTCTGCGACCTGACCACCGAAGAAATCGCCCGCGCCTTTCTTTCTGCGCCGGCAGCGATCGCCCAGCGCATCGTGCGCGCGAAAGCCAAGATCCGCGACGCGAAAATCCCTTATCAAGTGCCCAGCCTGAAGGAATTGCCCGAACGCCTCGACAGCGTGTTGCGGGTGATTTATCTGGTGTTCAACGAGGGTTATTCGGCGTCGATCGGCCTTGAGCTGACCCGCGAAGACCTCACACGCGAGGCAATTCGCCTCGGGCGCCTATTGATGGAATTACTGCCGGAGCCGGAAGTCATGGGCCTGCTGGCGCTGATGCTGCTGCACGAATCGCGACGACCGGCACGCACCTCGCCGAGCGGCGAACTGGTGCTGCTGGATGATCAGGATCGCGCCTTGTGGGACGCCGGTTTGATCGCCGAAGGTTGTGCACTGGTCGAGCGCGCGCTGAGTCCTCGGCGGTTCGGCCCGTATTGTTTGCAGGCGGCGATTGCCGCGGTGCACGCCGAGGCACCCAATGCAGCGCAAACCGATTGGGTGCAGATCGTCGGGCTGTATGACGTGTTGCTGCGGGCGCTGCCGTCGCCGGTGATCGAATTGAATCGCGCGGTGGCGGTGGCCAAGCGCGATGGGCCGTTGGCCGGGTTGAGTCTGATTGAAGGGATTTTGCAGCGTGGCGACTTGCAGGATTACCACCTGGCGCATTCGGCGCGGGCGGAGTTTTGTCGGCAGTTGGGGCGGGTGGATGAGGCGCGCGAGGCCTATCAGCGCGCGTTGGCGTTGACCCGGCAGGAGCCGGAGCGGCGGTTTATTGAAGGTCGGCTTTTGGCGCTGGAAAAGCCCTCACCCTAACCCTCTCCCAGAGGGAGAGGGGACTGATTGGGGGATATTGGGGAAATTCGCCGACTTGAATGGCTGTATTGGAATCCATAATCGCTATGGTTATTCAGGTCGATGCATGAGGCAGCACACCTCGATCGGCTCCCTCTCCCTCTGGGAGAGGGCTGGGCGGGCGGCGTTCCGATGAGGGGCTTCTATCCAAAGCCAACCATTATTCCAGCATCTTTCCCAACAACCAGCTTCCCGCCGGCCCCGGTGGATACAGGCGCGACCACAGCGCATCGACAAACACTGGTTTCGGCCAGCCGCGCACGTTCAACTCCACCAGCAACTCATTGCCATAACGCTGCGCCAGCCAGCGCGGCAGCGGTGCCCAGCCAAAACCTTTCTCGGCCATTTCCAGCAACATCAAATAACTCGGCGCCGACCACACCCGGCCTTTGCCACGGCTGTCATACGGATTGACGATGGTCGCCAGGCGCAACTCGCGATGCTCCTCAAGCCGTTGCTGATCCACCTGTTCAAGCTTGGCCAGCGCATGCTCGCGATTGACGAACAGGGCAATCTCGGTGCGTTCGGCTACGGTCGAGGTCACCAGATCTGGCGGGTAATGTTCCTGCATTTCGGCGAAGGCCAGATGCGCGCGGCCGCGCTGGACCAGTTCGATCAAGTCCTCGCATTCAGCGATCAGACATTCCAGTTGCAAATCCGGATAGCGCTGCTCGAACTCCACCAGCGCCGCCTCGAATCGATACGACTGATAGGTGTCGGAAATCGCCACCGTCAGCTTCGGCTCGACGCCTTGGGACAGTTGCCGTGCGGTCATTTCCAGACGATTGCTCGCCGCCAGAATCGCCTCGGCCCGTTGCAGCAGCACATGCCCGGCCGGGGTTAGCGTCGGTTTGCGGCTGCTGCGGTCGAACAGCACAACATCCAGATCGATCTCCAAGCTGGCCACCGCGGCGCTGATGGTCGACTGACTGCGCCCCAATTTGCGCGCTGCCGCGGAAAACGAACCTTGCGTCGCCGCCTGCACGAACGCCAACAGCACTTCCTGCGAAATCATCAACTATCGCCTTGATCGATGGTTATTGGTTAGGAAGTATCGGTTCAAGGGTTGATCATGGCAACCATCTTCACTCAAGGAGTCAGGCCATGACTGCCGACAAATCCATCACTGAACGTATCTTCCAGGCCATCGGTTTCGAGCTGTTGGCGATCCTGATCTGCACGCCGTTGCTGGCGTGGCTGTTGCAAAAGCCGCTGCTCGACATGGGCGCGGTCACCGTGCTGATTGCGCTGCTGGCGCTGGGCTGGAACGTGGTGTTCAACCGGTTCTTTGATCGGGTGTTGGTGCGTCTGAATGTTGCCCATAACGCTTGGGTGCGGGTGGCGCATGCGCTGCTGTTTGAAGGCGGTTTGATCGTGATGGGTGTGCCGCTGATCGCCTGGTGGCTGTCGGTCAGCCTGTGGCAGGCGTTTTTGCTCGACATCGGCGTGCTGCTGTTTTTCCTGCCGTACACCTACGTTTATCACTGGGGTTATGACGTGCTGCGCGAGCGCTTCGTATCGCGCAACGTCTGTCAGGGTTAAACGCAAAAATCGCAGCCATTGAAGGCTGCGATTTTTTTTGTTTCAAATCAGAGAAACATGCCGCCGGACGCCTCGACACGCTGGCCGTTGATCCACCGACCACCCTCGGACAACAGCAACGCCAGCGCGCCGCCAATATCGTCCGGTTGTCCGGCACGGCCCAGCGCCGTGTTGCTGGCGACGATCGCATTCAACGCCGAATTGTCGCGCACGGCACCGCCACCAAAATCAGTCTCGATGGCGCCCGGGGCAAGAATATTCACGCCGATCTGCCGTGCGCCCAGCTCTTTGGCCTGATAGCGCGTCAGCACTTCCATCGCGCCTTTCATCGCCGCATAGGCGCCGTAGCCCGGCAGGCTGAAGCGGGTCAGGCCGCTCGAAACGTTGATGATGCGTCCGCCATCGTTGATCAGCGGCAGCAACTGTTGAGTCAGGAAAAACGGCCCCTTCAGTTGCACATTCATCAGCAGATCGAACTGTTCCGGGGTGGTGTCGGCGAACAGGGCATGCACGCCGATCCCGGCATTGTTGACCAGAAAATCCAAGCGCTGACGGTCGAAGGTTTGCTGCAAGGCTTGCTCAACCCGCGCGCTGAAATCGGCAAAGCTGTCGCTGCGGCCAACGTCGAGTTGCAGCATGACCGCTTTGGCGCCGAGCGCTTGCAGTTCGCCGACCAGTGCCTGCGCCTCGTCAGCGCGGCTGTGGTAGGTGCCGATGATGTCGATGCCTTGCGCGGCGAGGTGCAGGGCGGCGTTTTTGCCCAGGCCACGGCTGGCGCCGCTGATCAATGCGATTTTACGGTTCATGGGGCTTGCTCCGATTGCGTTGAGTGGGGATGGATCAAAGTTTATTTATCCGCCCCAAGCTGATAAACAGAGTGAAAGCGAAATCACTGATCGGATCAGCCGAACAATCGCGGGGCGCCAAAATGAACAAACTGGAACTGCTGCGCACCTTCGTGCGGGTCAGCGAACTGTCGAGTTTCACCCTCGCCGGCGAAAGCCTGGGCCTGCCGCGCTCGACCGTGTCCGAGCATGTGCAGGCGCTGGAAGCCCTGCTTGGCACGCGCTTGTTGCAGCGCACCACGCGCAAGGTGCAAGCGACTCAGGACGGCTTGGTCCTGTACGAGCGCAGCAAGGATCTGCTGTCGCACATGGACGAGATTGAAGGCTTGTTCCGCCAGGACGAGGCCTCGCTGAGCGGGCGCATCCGTGTCGACATGCCGAACATTCTCGCCCGGCGCCTGGTCATGCCGCGCCTGCCGCAGTTCATGGCGCGGCATCCGAACCTGCAGATGGAAATCAGCAGCACCGACCGCCGCGTCGACCTGCTCAGCGAAGGTTTCGATTGCGTGCTGCGCGTCGGCGCGCAACCGGATCAATCGGTGGTGGCGCGGCACCTCGGCGACTTTTCGATGATCAACTGCGCCAGCCCCGCGTACCTCGAGCGCTACGGCGTGCCGCAAACCCTGGAAGACCTCGCGCAGCATCGGCTGGTGCATTACGTCGGCGTGCTGGGCTCGCGTTCGGAAGGTTTCGTCTACGAAGAGGGCGGGCAGGTGCGACGCTTGCCGATGGCCGGCAGCATCACGGTCAACAGCACCGACGCCTACGAGTCGGCGTGCCTCGGTGGTTTCGGCCTGACTCAGGTACCGCGCACCGGCATGCAGCCGCATCTGGAAAACGGCGAACTGGTTACCGTGCTGCCGCAATACACCGCACCGGCGATGGCGATTTCATTGCTGTACGCGCGGCAACGGCATTTACCGCTGCGGGTGCGGGTGTTCATGGATTGGCTGGGGGAGGTGGTTCGGTCGACGCTTTGATGGGTCACCACAATCAAATGTAGGAGTGAGCCTGCTCGCGATAGCGGTGTGTCAGTCACATCTGTATCGACTGAAAGGACGCTATCGCGAGCAGGCTCACTCCTACAGGGGATTTGTATTGGTTTAGAAGATCTGGGTGAACAACCAATACAGACTGCCCGACAGCAGGATCGCCGCCGGCAAGGTCAGCACCCACGCCATCAGCAAATTGCGGATGGTCTTCATCTGCAACCCGCCGCCATTGGCGACCATGGTCCCGGCCACACCGGACGACAGCACATGGGTGGTCGAGACCGGCAAGCCAAACATGTCCGCCGCGCCGATGGTCAGCATCGCCACGGTTTCCGCCGAGGCACCTTGCGCATAAGTCAGGTGGGTCTTGCCGATTTTCTCGCCGACGGTCACCACGATGCGTTTCCAGCCGACCATGGTGCCAAGCCCCAGCGCAATGGCCACGGCGATCTTCACCCACAGCGGAATGAACCGGGTCGCGTTATCGATCTGCTGTTTGAACAGCTGCAATTTGCTGCTGGTGTCAGCGTCGAAATTGCCGACCTTGTTCTTGTCCATCAAGCGAATGCTTTCGCTGGCCAGGTACATGTCGTTACGCACGTTGCCCATGGCTTCGGCAGGCACTTTGGCCAGCGAACCGTAGCCTCTGACTTGCTCACCGATGTGTCCGGTCAGCGCGGCGAGGGCCGGAATCAGTTGCGGCGTGGCTTCCTTGCTGCGCACGTAATCGGAAAGGACCGGTCGCGGATCGGCCGGTGCCGGCAGCGGTGAGCTTTTCACCAGCGCCTGCTGGGTGACTTGCGCCACCGCGGCGAACTGCAGCGATTGTTCTTCCGGCATGGTGCGGTTCAAGGCGTAGGCCATCGGCAAGGTGCCGACCAGAATCAGCATGATCAGGCCCATGCCTTTCTGCCCGTCGTTGGAGCCATGGGCGAATGACACGCCGGTACAGGTGGCGATCAGCAAACCGCGAATCCACAGCGGCGGCGGGGTGTTGCCCTCGGGTGCCTTGTACAGCGAGCGATTCTTGACGAAGGCGCGCAGCGCCAGCAGCAACAGCGCGGCGCAACCGAAACCCACCAGCGGCGACAGCAGCAAGGCGTAACCGATCTTGGTCGCCTGCGCCCAGTCGACACCACTGGTGCCGTCGCGGCCGTGCATCAGCGCATTGGCCACACCGACGCCGATGATCGAGCCGATCAGCGTGTGCGAAGACGACGCCGGCAAGCCCAGCCACCAGGTGCCGAGGTTCCACAGAATGGCGGCGATCAGCAAAGCGAAAATCATCGCAAACCCAGCCGACGAACCGACCTGCAGGATCAACTCCACCGGCAACAGCGCGATGATGCCGAACGCCACCGCGCCGCTGGAAAGCAGCACGCCGAGGAAGTTGAAAAAGCCCGACCAGACCACCGCCACATTCGGCGGCAGCGAGTGGGTGTAGATCACCGTCGCCACCGCGTTGGCCGTATCGTGGAAACCGTTGACGAACTCGAAGCCCAGCGCAATCAGCAGCGCTACGCCGAGCAGCAGAAACGGCGTCCAGGTGGTGACCACCGTGCCGAGTTCGTGCATGTCGTGCATCAGGCTGTAGGCGGTGAACAGCATGCCCATGGCCAGTACGGCGAAAAAGATCACGTAGGTGAACGGGCCGGGTTTCTTGTCCAGCGCGGGCCGGCCGCTGGCGGCAGGGGCGGGGCTGGCGGTCAGGGAGGGAGTAGCCATGAGCGGACAATCCTGAGCGAGGGAAGGAATGTCGCCCATGATCGTTGCAGAATGTTACAGAGAGACTGCGGCAGATCAGTGTTTGCCTGATTAGTCTGACCATTGATCTTGATAACGCCGAAGTCCCCTGTGGGAGCTGGCTTGCCAGCGATAGCGTCAGGTCAGTCAACATCCATGTTGAATGTCAGTCCGCCATCGCTGGCAAGCCAGCTCCCACAGGGGAACGGTGGCATATGTGGTCAATAATCCCCACGCTTGCGAAACGCCCAGCGCCCGGCGATCACGGTGAATGTCGCCACCAGCGCGACCAGTACCCAGAACCCGTGCGGGTCCTGCGACAACGGCACGCCGCCGACATTCATGCCGAAGAAACCGGCGATGATGTTGATCGGCAGCGCCAGTACCGTCACCACGGTCAGGGTAAACAGCGTGCGGTTGCTCTGTTCGTTGAGGTTGGCGGCGATCTCTTCCTGAAGCAATTTGATTCGTTCACCGAGGGCGGTGAGGTCGTTGATGATCAGCGCGAACTCCTCGGTAGACTTGCGCAACTCCTTCACGTCCTCCTTCTGCAACCACGGCGGCGGACGGTTGAGCAGGCGCAGCAGCGAACCCGGTTCCAGCGCCAGCAAGCGTTGCAGGCGCACCAGCACGCGGCGGTTGGCGCCGAGTTCGGCACGGTTGGTCGACAACCGCGAGGAGAGCAATTCGTCCTCGATCTGATCGACGCTCAGGCTGGTTTTGCGCACGATCTGCGTCAGCACCTCGCCCTGATCGCGCAGCAGATGCACGAGCAATTCCGACGGCGACCGAAAGCGCTCGCCGGCCTTCACCGACGAGCGCAATTTGTCCACCGAGTGCAACGGTTGCAGGCGTGCGCTGACGATCAGTTTGCTGCGCACACAAACCCACAGCGTCGATACGTCCGAGGAGACCATGCTGCTGAGGTTGAACACCACATCGTTGACCACCGCCAGCAATGCCGAGTCGACATGCTCGATGCGCGTCGAACGCGAGCCCTCATGCAGCGCTTCGAAAAATTCTTCCGGCAATTGCAGATGACTTTTCATCCAGCGCTCGCACGCTGCGTGGGCCAGGTTCAAGTGCAGCCAGAGGAATTCGCCGCTGTCGCTGTCGTCCTGCAAACAGCGCAAAGCCGTTGCTGAATCGACTTCGCGCCCGCGTTCGCCGGGCAGAAAACGAAAGCCATAGAGCAAACCGAACAGGTCTGGATCGCGATGGCTGATATCGAGGCTGTGGTTCATGGCGGCTCGCTGCGAGGAGGGCGGCTGATGCGGGTTTTACAGGTTCACCTGAGCGGCATCATCGCAATGTCACATGACCGTTATGTGACAGTAAAACGGCGTCAAATCAATGCCTTACCGGCTGTCGGAAGTTTCTCAAGAAGGGCTCTGGCACGCCGATCTCAGCTGAGTTAGGTTGCGCGCCATCGGCTTTGAGCCGAGGTTCGCCGACAGGGAGGTCCGGCCATTTTTCACGCTCGTTCCGGGCGTGCTCCACCCCTGTCGTGAGTATCTTCGATGCTGCAAAAATCCCTGAGAGCGCAAATGCTCGCCCTGTTGAGTGGCAGTCTGCTGGCGGTGCTGTTGATCGCGCTGGCCTGCTTCCATTTCCTGTCCAATGGCGTACAGAGTTACAGCCAGTTGCTCGCCGGGCCGTTGCACACCTCGCAACTGATCGACGAAGCCAACCTGCAATTCAAAGTGCAGGTGCAGGAATGGAAAAACGTCTTGCTGCGCGGCAAGCAGCCGGCGGATCTGGCCAAGTACTGGGGCCAGTTCGAAGAGCGTCAGCGCGACGTGCAGAAAATCCTCGGTGAACTGGCCAGCCAGAGCGGCATCGAGCCGAGCCTGAAATCCCGCATCGAACGCCTGCGTGACGAACACCGCCAACTCGGCGCGGCCTATCAGAAGGGCCGCGATGCGTATGTCGCTGCCGGCGGTGATCCGGCGGCGGGCGACGCGGCAGTCAAAGGTGTCGACCGTGCGACCAGCGATCAAATGAGCGAACTGGTAACTGAACTACGCCAGCAGGGCACCGAGCAGTCGGCGCTGATCAGTGCCGGCGCCGATCGCACTGTGTGGATCGGCTTGCTGGTGATGCTGGCGTCGGGGCTGTTGATCGGCCTGCTGAGCCTGTGGCTGGTCAACCGCAACCTGGTCGAGCCGATCCGCAAACTCATCGACTATGTGAGCCAATTGAGTCGCGGCCAGCTCGCTGCGCGTGTGACCAACGAGCGGCAGGACGAGCTGGGCAATCTCGCCACTGCGGCGAACACCTTGCGCGATTTCCTCGCCGACACCTTCACCCGTTTGCAGCGCAGTGCCAGCGATCTGGACAGCGCCAGCGGTGAGCTGAACGCCATCGCCACAACCATGGCCGGCGGCACCAACGAGCAATTCAACCGCACCGATCAAGTGGCCACGGCGATGAACGAAATGTCCGCCACCGCCCAGGAAGTCGCGCGCCACGCCGCTGATGCCGCACGCGCTGCTGACGATGCCGATCAGTCGGCGCAACAGGGCGAGAAGGTCATGCAGACCACCATCCATTCGATCACCCAGATGCGCGGCGAAATTGCCAACACCGCCACCGTGATCCGCCGTCTTGAAGCCGATAGCGGGCGCATCGGCAAGGTATTGGAAGTGATTCGCGGCATCGCCGAACAGACCAACCTGCTCGCGCTCAACGCCGCCATCGAAGCGGCACGCGCCGGTGAGGCCGGGCGTGGGTTTGCCGTAGTCGCCGACGAAGTGCGTAACCTCGCGCAGCGCACGGCGGAGTCGATCATCGAGATCAACCAGATCATCCAGAGTGTGCAGACCGGCGCGGTAGACGCTGCGCATGCCATCGACAACGGCCAGGCACGCAGCGATGAAAGCGTCGAGCAAGTGACCCAGGCTGGCGCGATGCTCGAGCGCATCACCCATGCGGTGGAAGCGATTCGCGACATGAACCGGCAGATCGCTACCGCGGCTGAGGAGCAGACTTCGGTGGCCGAAGACATCTCGCGCAACCTCACCGAGATCACCGCGATTGCCAGCACCAACCTGGATAATGTGCAGCGCACCGAGAGTGCCAGCCAGAATCTGCACGGTTTGTCGGGGCAGTTGAATGAAGTGACGGCGCGGTTGAGTGCTTGATTGGTTTGGGGCGTGGTACGTCAGTTTTTTCGGCGTGATGGCTTGCCCCTCACCCTAGCCCTCTCCCACGGGAGAGGGGACTGACCGCGGTGTGTGTTGGACATACGCCGACCTAAGATATCGAGTCGAACTCAGGTTTGAGCGGCCCGCAAATCGGCTCCCTCTCCTGGGGGAGAGGGCTGGGGTGAGGGGGAATCGATTTCCCAGTCACCCCAACTCACGCCAACCCCAGCCACAAAAAAGCCGCACGATCATTAGATCGTGCGGCTCTTTACCAGCGCTCTATCAAGTATCTTGCTTGTTGCTCAACACCTTGCCGGTAGTTGCATCAAAGTCCACATCGAACTCTTTGCCGTCAGCGGTCTTGAGTTCAACTTCATACTCATAACCGTTGAAGTGGTTATCCAGGTCCGTGTCAGTAATAGTCGCACCCGGATGCAGTTTCAGCGCTTCGGCGTTCATCGATTCCAGCGACTTGATCTTGCCGTCTTTCACCAGTTGCGGGATCTGGTCGATGCGTACGTCGGCCTGAGCCAGGCCAGCGGTAAGGGTCAGGGCAGCGGCGGTAAACAGGGCAGTCAAAGTTTTCATCGGTTCATTCCTTGGTTGTGCGTTGAAGTGGTTGATCTGTGTAAGTGAGTTCAGATTAACCAGCGCAACTTAATTCACCCTTAAATCTCTGCCTCGCGATAAAACTACTCTTTGTGAGCGAGCCTGCTCGCGAAGCAGGCGACTCGATAACGAATCAGAAACCGTTCTTCTTCAAAACTTCATCAACACTGCCAGCCGCCGGGCGCTTATAAAATTTCAACAGTTCACTGGCGCGGTTGGTAAAGATGCCATCGACACCGGCCGCCATGACTTTCTCGTAATCCACCGGCTCATCGACGGTGTAGACGTGCACGAGCATGCCCTGATCATGGGTGTACTGATTCATCCACGGCTGCACCAGATCCGAATAACTCTGGTCACCGCCATGGGTCAGCTTGGCCGACGGACCCGTACCGATAGCGCCCTGGGCATTGGCGAAGTCGACCCACTGCTTGAATTCAGCTTCGGACTTCGGTTCCTGTTTACCGTAGAAAACGTTCTTGTCCTTTTCACCGGAAGCGGCAAAGGTCACGTTCGATTTCGGCTCGATGCTGCCTTCGCCGACCCACAACAGCAGGATCTTCGGCACTTGCGGCATTTCCTTTTCCAGCAATTGCAGGCTGTTCTTGTCGAACGTCTGCAGGATCACCTTGCCTTTGCCCTGGCCGACGCCGAGCGCGCTTTTCGCCAGTTTCGAACCGGCCGGGCTCAGCCAGCCGCGGTCCTGCAGTTTTTCCTTGAGGTCATGTTCGATGCCGGGGAACAGCTGCGGCTCTTTGGTTTCGATGTACAGGCCCGGCTTGTGCTGTGGATTGGCGCGGGCGATGTCGATGATTTCATCGAGGGTCAGAATCTTTAGCCCGGTGTAGGACGGGCGCGCGCGATCCGGGTACTTGGTGTTGAACCAGCTACCGGCGTCGAGGGTTTTCAGTTCGGCCATGGTGAACGCGGTGGCCGGGCTGTCCTTGCGCTCCGGAAATTTGCTCGCAACGTCGGTGGTGCGCTGCAGATTGTCATCGTGCAGGGCGAACAACACACCGTCCTTGCTGCGCTGCAAATCCAGTTCCAGATAGTCGGCGCCCAAGTCGCGGGCCAGTCGATAAGCGGCGGCGGTGGATTCCGGCGCATCGAACGATGCGCCACGGTGAGCGATTACTGCCGGGTGCGGAATGCCGTGGGCTGCGGCAATGGCTTCAGGATCGCTGTGGCTGGCGGCCTGCGCCTGACCGAGGCCGAGCAGCAGACTCAGGACCAAAGCGCTTTTGGTAAAAGTAGCGGGCATGTTCGAGTTCCTTTCGCAGGCAATTTCAAAGAGCACTGTTTTAACAACTGAAGCGCTCGGGTGCCAGCGCAGGACCGACATAAACGTATTAAAAGCGAATTTTCCTGCACGTTTGTGGCGCCGTTTGCAGTACGCTAGCCCTCGGCAGACACCCCGGCAGAGGGTGCGCCGCTCAGTGGCCTGCGTGTAAACCATCGATCATCATTCGCGAGGTTTACCATGCGCATCACCTCCCAACTCATCTGCCAGGCCGCCGACGACCTCAAGGGCTTCGTTGGCCTGAACCGCAAGACCGGTCAATACATCGTCAGATTCAGCGAAGATGCCTTCGGCATGGACGTCGCCGACGACGGCGTTATCCCCGCCAGCGAATTCGTCTGGGCCCCCACGACCGAACAGACCATGACCCTTAAACGCGAGTTGATCCAGTTGCTGCTGGATCAACACATCGACGACCGGATCAACATCACCGAAGCGCTGCGCGTTTACATGAGCAAGGTGCAAGTGCCGGAGATCGTCGCGGTGCGCAGTCTGGTGCGGGGCTGAAGCCTTGCGGTGAACCGGTTGCCGCCATCGCCAGCAGGCTGGCTCCTACAGGGTTTTGTGCGCGCCAGGTATCCCTTGTGGTGCCAGCCTGCTGGCGATGGCGGCTTGCTGGGCGCCGCCATCCTTAATGCCCGAATGCATACTCGCGCTCAATCCGGCACACCCGAGTGCTGAACTCCGAATACCACTGCGAGCGTCCACGCGCCTGAATCGCCCGGTGCTCGGGGTGATCTCGCCACGCCAGAATTGCCGCCTCGCTCCGCCAATACGACACGGTGATGCCAATGCCGTCCGCGCCTCGAACCGATTCCATCCCGAGAAACCCTGGCTGATCACGCGCCAACTCGACCATGCGTTGCGCCGCAGCGGCATAACCATTGTCACCTTCGGTTCGGGTCGAAGTAAAAATCACCGCAAAGCAGGCAGGCATCAACGTGGCTCCAGGCAGGCTTCGATAAGTGCGCGTACCAGCGGCGGCGTTTGCCCTTTAAGCGCTGCACGTTCCGGCTGAAACAACGTCGCGACAAAGAACCGGTGACCCGTTAGCTCAACCGCACGCAAATCCCCGGCTGAATCGTGGCCGACTGCTTGAAGCTGATCGCTTAAGAGTCGCTCTGTGAACTGCGGATTCACCCCATAACGGCAGCGATAACCTTCATGAATTTCAGCCGTTTCGTACGCCTTGGCGATCAACGAGCCAGGCACGAGATGAATGCGGTCCACTGCTTCGACCAGCGAACACGTCAGTGGCGTAAGCAATGCGCGCCCGGACTCCGGCGAGGTTTCACCATGTGCCGCATCGGCCCAGCCCAGCACATTGCGTGAATATTCCAGCACGGCATGCTGAAAACCGCCGCAAGTGCCGAGGAAAGGGCGCTGTTGTTCGCGGGCGAAACGGATTGCGCGCAAGGCGCCGGCTTCGCTTTTGTAAGGACTGGCCGGCACGCACCAGAAACCGTCGAAGGCGTGCAGCGGCGTATCGGCGTGGATCTGCTCGGTGGGCAACCATTTCAATTGCACATCGCGCTCAAGCTGTTCGGCAACCAGCCCGAGGGCGACGGGAATCGCCTGATGGGCGGTGACTTGCGGGTCGTGATCGCCGATCAGGGCGATGCGGATGGCGCTGCGTTCCATGGGATGTCCCTGCGCTTGTCGATTGATGGCGCTCACTATAGATTGGCGTCCACGCACTCAATATTGGCATTTGCCCAAGTGATCAATGCAGCTACGCACTATCGGATCGACTACCCGGATCTGGCGCTGATTCTTGCTCTGATTCGTGCCGGCTCTCTGGGCCGTGCTTCACAGTTGTTGAAGGTTGACGTATCGACCGTGTTCCGCGCGGTGCGCCGGCTTGAATCTGCGCTAGGCCAGCAACTGTTCGAAAAAAGCCGTGCCGGCTACTTGCCGACGACCCTCGCACGAACCCTGGCCGAGCAGGCCGAGCGCGCCGAACAGGCGTTGGAAGCCGCGCGCGTGGGCGTGGAGCAGGGCGGCGAAGTGATCAGCGGCACGGTTCGACTGACCTGTACCGATTCCGTGTTACACAGCCTGCTGCTACCGGCGTTGGCGCAGTTCATGCCCAAATACCCGGCGCTGACTCTCGAATTGAGCACGTCCAATGACTTCGCCAACCTCAGCCGGCGCGATGCCGATATCGCTTTGCGCCTGACGCGCACACCGCCCGAGCACCTGATCGGCCGGCAACTGGCGAAGGTTGTTTACCGGGTCTGCGCCAGTGAAAGTTATATGCAGAACATCGATGCGTCGGATCTCGCGGCGCTGACCTGGATCGCTCCGGACGACTTTCTGCCCGATCACCCGAGCGTTGTCTGGCGCCGCCAGCAGTTGCCTGGAGTGACGCCGGCTTATCGTTGCAACAGCATGCTTGCGGTGACGCAACTGGTGCGGGCCGGACTCGGCGTGGCGGCGTTGCCGGACTTTCTGATGGGCGATGGCCTACAGGCGTTGGGTGAGCCGTTGCACGGCTATGACAGCGCCTTATGGCTGCTGACCCGACCCGATTGCCGAGCGTTGCGCTCGGTGGTCACGCTGTTTGATGAACTGGGGCAGGCGTTGCGCGTGGCGTAATCAGCGCCAGCTTTTATTGCAAGCCCGCCCTAATGGCTCGGTGGTTGAATACCCAAGGTCTGGTCAACTCAATTGCTGTGGGAGCGAGCTTGCTCGCGAAAGCAGCGACGCGGTTTACCTTTCTTGCATCAGGCTCACCCCGGCGCCCGCTCATTGGCAAACATGCTCACCGCTTCCACCGCTTCACTGGCGCCATCGCGAATCTGCAGGATCACCGTGCCCGCCTGATTGGCCAGCTCGACCCCTTCCGCTGCGCGGCCGCGGGTGCCTTCCATACTCTTGATGGCCTGGCGGGTTTCGCTCTGGATCAGGCCGATCATGTTGGAAATCTCCGCGGTCGAGCCGCTGGTGCGGCCGGCCAACAGTCGCACCTCGTCGGCAACCACGGCAAAACCACGGCCCTGTTCACCGGCGCGAGCGGCTTCGATGGCGGCGTTGAGCGCGAGCAAATTGGTCTGGTCGGCAATCGCACGGATGGTGTTGACGATGGCGGTAATCTGTTCGGAGCGTTCGCCCAGTTGCGCAATCAACGTTGATGACTGGGCGATGTCTTCGGCGATTTCGCGCATTTCGCTGGCGGCTTGCTGGATCACCTGCGTGCCTTGCTCAGCGACTTTACGGGTCGCCACCGAGATGTGATAAGCCGCGCTGGCGCTTCGTGCATCCTGCTCATGCTGGACGACACGGGCGGTGACGTCGGAGGCGAACTTGACCACTTTGCACAAGCGCCCGGCGGCGTCGTAGACCGGGTTGTAGTTGGCTTCGAGCCAAACCGTTTGCCCGCGTTTATCGACGCGTTCAAACAATCCGTGAAAAAGCTCACCCTGATTCAAGCGACGCCAGAAATCCTGATACGCACCGCTGTTGACCAACTCCGAGGTGCAGAACAAACGGTGATGTTTACCTTTCAGTTCGGCGAGTGTGTAACCCATGCGCGTCAGAAAATTCTGGTTGGCGGTGAGGACATTGCCCTCAAGGTCGAACTCGATCACGGCCATCGCCCGGTCAATGGCTTGAAGCTTGGCGTTGGCTTCGCTTTCCTGTTGCACCTTGGCGGTCACGTCCATGGCGTACTTGACCACTTTCACCACGCGTCCCGACGCATCCTTGATCGGGTTGTAGCTGGCTTCGAGCCAGATCGGCTGACCCTGGCTGTTGATCCGCTCAAACGTGCCGGACTGAAACTGGCCATTCTTCAGGCGCGACCACAGTTCAGTGTATTGCGCGCTGCGGCCGAATTCCGGTGTGCAGAAACGCCGATGCGGCTGACCGATGGCTTGCTCGGCGGTGTAGCCCATGGTTTTGAGGAAGTTGTCGTTGGCGCGCATCACCACGCCCTCCAGATCAAATTCGATCACCGCCATCGAGCGATTGATCGCATCGAGCAGGCCGGATTGTTCAGTGAGGGTGCGCTGAAGGTCGTCGATGATGGATTTTTGGCGATTGAAGAACATGCTCGCAGTACTCTGGAAATTGGGAAGATCAAGGATTCAGTCCCTATTACCGCGCCGGCAGACCGAATGCGCGGGGCGGCATTCGGTGGTGACTGCTCAATGCCAGCGGTCCTTAGCTGGCAGAGTGCTACTTATACAAAAAATCACAAACTTGTACAAGAAGGTGATTTTTTATAATTTTGTATAAGTTTTATGGGGGTCGACCAATCGGTCAGCAATTTGCCGGATGGCGTCTCGAATGGCTACAAGCCTTGCGGAGCGGGATTATAAGCATGTTGTCGGCATGATCCGGAGCTTTACGGGCATTCTTGTACAACATGCGAAGCGGTTTGCACCGATACTCAGGCGCACTGGAACCGGAACAATCTGCGCAAGATTGTTCCTGAAATACGTTTCAGGAATGTGGTGGGGCCAACCGTTCGTCGGCCGCGCTAGTTCGGCAGTAAGTTCACACCTGATAGCGCGCCAGAAACATCTCCAGCGCTGACTCGGCCACGGTCTGCTGAGTCTCCGCATCCAGCGCGGTGCGCCCCATCGATATCTGTGGCCAGAAACCAAAGGCCTTCAGCAGTCCCTGGACCTGATGCGCAGCAAATTCCGGATCGACCGCTTTCAAACGACCATCGGCCTGCGCCGCACGAATCCATACAGTCAGTGCTTCTTCGCGCTCGCCCATGCGCTCGATCATGTTCTGCGCGCGCTCGGGCGAGTGGATGGTCGCCGCGATCGCCACACGTGCCAGCGTCAGAAAGTTTTCGTCGGCCATCATCTGCACTTTTGCCTGGAGCAGCGGCCACAGCTGCTCGCGCAACGGCAGATCGCGGCGGTAGGCGACTGACTGCTCGGCACTGATGCGCGCCCACAATTGATTGAGGATTTCCGCGAACAGCTCTTCCTTGCTGGGGAAGTGGTTGTACACCGTGCGCTTCGACACGCCAGCGCTTGCAGCGATCTTATCCATGCTGGTGATCTCGAACCCGTGTGCACGGAATTCGGCAATCGCCGCCTGGATAATGGCTGCACGTTTACGCTCGGTGAGGCGCTGGGGAGCTGTCATAAGGTCGCTTAAGCAAAAAAGAGGAAATTACACTTGGCAGTTTACTTGGCGGCAGCTTTGATGCAACCTAGAAACTACACCCGTCAGTGTAATGTTGCGTTAATCCTCGCCGCTTACAAAACCGACAGTTCGGCCTCTGCGTGCAGCCTGGCCATCAACCGTCCCACCGTTGGAAAGCCGTGTAATGCGCGGTATTCCGGAGTCATTCAGTCATGGCCGATCCAGTCTCGCTCACGGATAACACTTCCACGCCTGAAGCCTCGCGCCAGGATCAAGGGCTGTTCCGCAATCACGCACCGGTACAACGCGAAGGCCTGCGCAAAATGCTGCGGATCCTGTGGAACATGATCTTCCATAAACCGCGCACTACCCGGCCCAGCGCCGCGATCCCGGTGCAAGCGCTGACCCGCGAAGATCTGCTGGCCGCACCGAACCACAGCGTTTATCGCCTCGGCCACTCGACCCTGCTGCTGAAAATGCGCGACAAATTCTGGATCACCGACCCGGTGTTCGCCGAGCGCGCATCACCGGTGCAGTGGGCCGGCCCGAAACGCTTTCACCAGCCGCCGATCAGCATCGACCAGTTGCCGCCGATCGAAGCGGTGATCCTGTCCCACAACCATTACGATCACCTCGATTACGCAGCCGTGCTCAGACTGGCGGCGAAAACCAACCTGTTCCTCACTCCGCTGGGCGTCGGCGATACCCTGATCAAATGGGGCATCGAAGCCAGCAAAGTCCGCCAGTACGACTGGTGGCAGGGCGCGGAAATCGCCGGTATTCGCTTCGTCGCCACGCCGTCGCAGCACTTCTCCGGTCGCGGTTTGTTCGATGGCAACAGCACGCTGTGGGCGTCCTGGGTGATGATCGACGGCGACACCCGCATCTTCTTCAGCGGCGACAGCGGTTACTTCGACGGCTTCAAACGCATCGGCGAACAGTACGGCCCGTTCGACCTGACCCTGATGGAAACCGGCGCCTACAACGTCGAATGGCCACACGTGCACATGCAGCCAGAAGAAACCCTGCAAGCGCACATCGACCTCAAGGGCCGCTGGCTCTTCCCGATCCACAACGGCACCTTCGACCTCGCCATGCACGCCTGGCACGAACCCTTCGACCGCATCCTCGCCCTGGCCTGGGAACGCAGCGTCGCCATCACCACTCCGCAGATGGGCGAAGCGTTCAACATCGCTCAACCGCAACGCGGCAGTGCGTGGTGGCTGGCGGTTGAAGGGGAGGGTGAGGTGGTTGCGCAGAATGCATGATGGGTTGAAGTCGGTTCGCACCTATGGCGAACCGACTTATTCAGCCATTGCATATTCCCCACGCTCCAGGCTTTCCGATGCCGCCGCTCGAACACTCGCACTACGCCCCGGCCTGAATCCCGGAAAAAACACCAACCCCAGCGCCTCAAATCGATAAGCCAGCGCCAGCCGCGCTGCGTCCGCCACCTCTTGCTGCGCCTCGAACCGTTGAATGTCTTCAACCGGCACCTGCGCCTCGCGCGATAGTTGTTCCACGCTCCAGCCCAGCATCGCTCGGGCCTGGACGCAGTGCGTCGGGGTGAACTGGAAAAGGGCAATGCGTTCGAGAATGTGGTTCATCGCAAGAGAGGCCATGGTGTGCTCCGGGCTCAAAAGTGCTGATTGAAAATGTACTGTGTTTTTGTACAGTTGTTTTCGGCCGGGATCAAACGCATTTTTAGATTTGCCCTACTTCGCCGCCTCCAACCAGACGGACGGTGCCTGACCAAGCACGCGCCGGAACATCGTCGAGAACGCCGCCGGGCTTTCATAGCCGAAGTCCAGCGCAATGCGCGTGACCGCCTCGCCCTCGGCCAGTCGCGCCAGCGCCAGCACTACGCAGGCCTGCTGCCGCCACTGACGAAAGCTGAGCCCGGTCTGCTGCCGAAACAATCTGTTAAAGGTGCGTAAGCTTATGTGTATCTGCTCGGCCCAATACTGCGGGGATTGGTGTGCGTTGGGCTTGTTCAGAAAGGTCTGACACAGACTGAGGAGCTTTCCTTCGGCTGGCATAGGGATATGTAGGGGCAGCACCTCACTGCGTGTCAGCTCATGCAACAACAAGTCGAACAGCGCGCCGTCACGTCCTTCCCGGTCGTACATCAGCGGCGCTGCCACTGCTTCCATCAACAAATGGCGCATCAACGGCGACACGCTGATCACTTGGCAGCGCTGGCCCAGATCCACCGCGCCGGGCTCGATATACACACTGCGCGTGCTGACCCCGAGCATCAACACCTCATGCGCCACCCCCGGCGGAATCCACACCGCCCGCTGCGGCGGCACCACCCAATTGCCGTCATGGGTGCGCACCTGCATCACGCCGGTCGCGCCGTACAACAACTGCGCGCGCCGATGTGTATGAAAAGGCAGTAGGTGACCGTGGGAATAATCCGTACCGAGCGCCACCACCTTGCGCGGTGTGTCATCCAATTCGTTGATCGAAACATTGCGCATGTGCTTCTTCCGGTGGTTGGCGTAAACGCAAACAATAATGGCTGGCCTGCTGAAGCGGGCCAAGCGGCGAAACTCTATCGTCGAGCGCTTTCCAACCAAGGACGCCTCGACATGTTCTACCTACTGTTGACCTGCTTCGGTTGCCTGACCGGCATCTCCGCCGTGCTGTTCGGCTTCGGCGGCGGCTTCGTCATTGTGCCGCTGCTGTATCGTCTGCTCACCGCCAGCCACGGCGCCGACGACCCGATCAGCCAATCGGCCATGCACATCGCCGTCGCCACCTCGACCTGCGTAATGATCGTCAACGCCCTGATCGCCACCAACCAACATCGCCGCGCCGGCAATCTCATCCGCCATTATCTTTGGCCGTTGGGTGGGTTTATCGGAATGGGTGCGGTCGTAGGTGCAATAGCGGCGGTGTGGGTCAGCGGCGAAGTGATTCGCTATGCATTCATCGCCTACCTCGGCGTGACCATTATCGACTGCCTGCTCAGACGAGGATTTCTTCGCCGCACCGAAGGTGTCATCCCACGCCGACTCAGCCGTACAGAAACCTCCACTGGCGGCGTAGGCATCGGCACCATCGCGACCTTTCTCGGTGTAGGAGGAAGCGTCATGACCGTGCCGCTGCTGCGCCGTTGCGGGCTGAGCATGTCGCAAGCGACCTCCATGGCCAATCCGCTGAGCCTGCCGGTAGCAGTGGCCGGGACGTTGACGTACATGGCGCTGGCCGGATTCAGCGAGACGGATCTGGGCGCGTGGTTTGTCGGGTATGTGGATTTGCTGGCTTTTGCGGTGCTGACGGTGGGGTCGTTGTTGGGGATCAGGCTCGCGACACCGTGGATCGGGCGGATTCCGGATCGGGTGCATGCGTGGGTGTACATCGCGCTGCTGATTATCGTGATGCTGGGCATGCTGCTCTAGTAGAGCCTCGATTCCTGCGCGCATCCTCTGCATACTCCGCAGCCTCATTCATTCAAGGATCGATCCATGCTCAAGGGACTGATGCGCCTGGCGCCATGCGCTGCTGTGCTGTTCTCATTGATTTCCGTCGCGCATGCCGAAGATGGCCCGCGTGTCTTCACCGGTACGCTGGGCAAGATGCCGATCGTGGTTGAGCTCAACACTGCACAACACGACGAAGTGACCGGCCGCTATTTCTACGAGAAGTACCACCGTGACCTGGCGCTCAGCGGCTCGCTGCAGGACAACACGCTAAGCCTCGTCGAAGGCAACAACCGTTACAGTGAAGACAAACCGCTTCCAATGTTGACGTTGAAATCCACCGCTAATGGTTGGCAGGGCGAATGGCGAAATCCCAAGGGCAAGAAGTTTCCGGTGCAACTGACCGAAGCCCAACTTCCTGCGCCAGCCGCCACAACGCTGCCCTTCATTGCCACGTTGCCCAAGGACGATCCCTACGAGTATTTGCGCTTGCAGGGGCTCAAGCTCAAGCCGGAAAAGAAAGAAAACTTCATGGGCTATGACCTGCAATGGTGGACCGAGCCTGAGTCGAAGATCTCGCTGTTCAGCGTCGAGTCTGGCTATCCGAAAGAAGAGCAGCAGCGCATCAACAACCACTTGCTCGGACGACTCTGGACTGAAGTCATCGACTATCACCGCTGCATGATGGATGGCGGGGAATACGCCGAGTTCGATCAAGGTGCTGCGCCGGAGTTTCTCTCGGCCGACGTGGTCAGTCTGGACATTTCCACCGGCTACAGCTGCGGCGGCGCCCACCCGGACTTCGGCAGTTCGCCGATCAACCTGAATGCGCACACCGGTGAATTGTTGAAGCTAAAAGATGTGCTGTGGATTGGTGAGCCCGATAGCGCAGCCACCGAATACGATCAACTGAAAGTCATGGCGCCGTGGCTGGTCAAGCAGTTCACCACGCTGTACCCCGAGGAAATGAAAAAGCCCGCCGAAGACGATGGCGACTGCGACTACACCGATGAAAGTGTTTGGGGTTACTCCAACTGGCACTTCACGCCGAAGGGGATTTATCTCGGCGCTTACTTCGCCCGATACCAGCGCAACTGCGACAACCCTGATTGGCCAGTGCTGCCGTACTCGCTAGTCAACCAACACCGTGGCGAAGCCAAACTGCAACTACCCAAAGGCTAACCGTCACTCCAGGCCCGGCGCTTCACGAATGATGAAGTGATCCAGGTTCTCGATATTGGCATTGAAGACCTCGAAAGGCTTATCGGGGTTCTTCTTGCCAAGCACCTGCTTCAACTCCGGCGTCACCCCATAGAAGAAACAAAACAACGCCTTGTCGCTGTCCACCGCGTGCTTGATCTCGGCCAGAAACGCCTTGCGCTTGCGGTAGTTGTCGATCAGCTTCTTGTTCAGATAAACGCTGACCGGGTACGGCTTCTTCTTACTGTCCTCGGGCTTCTTGAACCAGACCTTGTCTTCGAAATCGATACGAAAACTGGCGCCGCTGTGGAAGTCCTCGATCTTCTTGATCCGCCCCCAGTAAATCAGCCCCTTGTTGTCCATCAGATATTCAATCTTCTTGAAGAACGAACTGTACGGCGCCGAATGTTCACCGACCTTCAACGGCATCCGCTTGAGCAACTCCTTGTCAGCGAAGTTCGAAACAAAACACTCCACCGGATGCGCAAACACACTGGTCTTGTCCGGCGCCGACTCACGCCCCGCTGACTCCTTGCCACTGTCCACCGCCGCCCGCACCGGATCATCCCGCACCACATCCGCCGCCCCCGCCGGCGCAGCAGGCTTGCGCACATACTCACGCCGCGTCAGCAACAACTCCGATGGAAAGTGCTCCTCACGCCCGTCATCCACCTCGCCATCCAACACCTCAACCCCAGACGCCGACGCCTTCAAACTCACATACGGACAACCCGCCACATGCTGCGTCGTGGGCAGATTCTTGAAGTGCGGCGTGCGCACGTAATTCACGTTCTTGGCATTGAACGTACCCAACTCGTTGGACGCCTCGAACGCCGAACGACAAGGCATCGTTGGGGCACTGGAAGTGTTCCTTCGCAGAGTCAAAAGCCACCGTCTCATCGAAATTCAGATCGCGAACGTCATAGATCGACAACTTGTCGTCGAGGCTGAGGCAGTAGGCGAGATCGAATTTCATGGTGGGGCTCGGATCCTTGAGTGGGGGGAGGGGTATTAATAGCGGGAGGTGCGGTGGGTTGCACTGATTGTTTTCAGGATGATGCGGGATTTGTGGGAGCCAGCCTGCTGGCGATTTTCGGCATCAATCAGATCTCAATAATCACGCCGCCATTGCAGGCCACGCACCACCCTGTGGCGAGGGAGCTTGCGCCCGCTGGGCTGCGAAGCAGTCCCAAACATTTGGAGACACAAAAAACCGCTGCTTGAAAACTCAAACAGCGGACTTTGAAACCATCAGCGTCCACGAAACAATCGCGAAGCCTTGCGCCACCAGGACTCATGTCGATTGAACGGATCACTCGCCAACAAACAAGGCATATCCCGCAAACGAATCCACGGCTCGTCCTGCCAATGCAACGTACTCAGCGACATCTGCGGCCAGCTCAAAACACTCAACGTCGGACGCTCGACCGAGCGCGCCGGACGTGCATCACGCAGCGCAGGCACAACCTGATGCGTCAGCCATTCACGAAGCTGTCGGTACTCGGGACAGTAGTGATAGATCAGCAAGGCGTACACGCCCGATTCACTCACCATCCACTGTTCTTCGATTTCGCCGAAAAGCTCCACGCACATCAACTGACGCTGATCGGCATCGAGTTTGCGTAGCTGGCGCTCATCAAGATGTTTACCCATCAACCGGCCCAGTTCATGGACGCAGAACCACGCCTGGTTCTCAACCAAAAGGGCGTGCAGATGGGTTTTGTTGCGGGTAAACCGAGTCGGTAAAAGCGGCTCAGACATGGCGGGCCTCCGGAGTCGGAAGCGACGAGAGCGTTCTACGGATACAGCGATTCACCTTCATCATGAAGGTTTGATATCCAGGCATTTCCATTTACCTCTGGCTGCTTTCTTAGGGCATTCGTTAGGGTGTCGGGAGCTAAGAAACCCACCAGAGACGGGCCGGACATATTCCCCTTTCGGGTCTTGTATTCGCCCACTCCCGACATAACGGGATTTTTCGCAGGCGTAGGGAAACCGCAGACGAAAAAAAGCCGCATGACTGTCGGGTGCGGAGGACCGCTCTGGTTTGTAGAGTTTCTTAGGCTCGGAGTTGAGGGTAGGGGGATCAGGGATGGTCGTCAACCAGCGACTTTTCCTACAGGTCACGAGGCGAAAGGAAACCTGGACAAAGACGCAGAGTAAATTATGCTGTGTTTATATCCAGCATTTGACCACCATCGAATCCCGCAGCCTCCATATCCGTATCGCCACGACTCATCTCACGGAATCGAGGAAATTTCATTTACTTTGAAGTTCTGAGGGCTAGAATGGTGACCATTCGTCACAGCTTTGACCCAGAGGAATTTCGGGCTCATGAATCTTTTTCAAACACCGTCTTTTGAATCCTTGAGCGAAACAACCTCGGGTTCGTACGAGCCTGATACCCATCCCGTAACTGACTTGGCGCTTCTGCACAAGCTGCTGGAAATCTATGACCAAGGGCAGTTGGCCGAAATTCTCAACGACGTAAGCCCGAGCCATTGGTGCCGTGAAACCATCAATCGCTGGATCAAGGGAAAGGCTTCGCCGAAGCTCTCTCACATTGAATTCACTCGTCTCAAGAATCTGCTGCCCAAGCGCTTGAACCACAAGCCTTCATTCACCTTTATCGATCTCTTTGCCGGCATTGGCGGCATCAGAAAAGGGTTTGAAGCCATCGGTGGCGAGTGTTTGTTCACTTCCGAATGGAACAAGTACGCCGTAAAAACGTACAAGGCGAACCACTATTGCGATCCTGCTCGCCATCGCTTCAACCTCGATATCCGCTCGGTCACGCTTTCAGACAAGCCAGAAATCAGTGACGAAGACGCCTACAAGAACATCGATCGCGAAATTCCTGATCACGATGTTCTGTTGGCAGGTTTCCCCTGCCAGCCGTTTTCGCTTGCAGGTGTTTCCAAGAAGAATTCCTTGGGCCGTAAGCACGGTTTCGAGTGCGAGACCCAAGGCACTCTGTTTTTCGACGTGGCGCGGATAATTGCCGCAAAACGCCCAGCCGCATTTTTGCTGGAAAACGTGAAAAACCTGAAAAGCCATGACAAGGGCAATACGTTCCGGATCATCTGCGAAGCGTTGGATGAACTGGGCTACGAGGTTGCAGATGTAAATGCGCCAAAGGGATCAGATCCCAAGGTAATTGATGCCAAGCACTTTGTGCCGCAGCATCGTGAGCGAATCGTACTGGTCGGCTTTCGTCGTGATCTCAATGTTCACCAAGGATTCACTTTGCGCGACATCAGTAAGCACATACCGAAGCAGCGACCTAGCTTCGGTGATCTGCTTGATAAGGATGTGGATGAAAAATACATCCTTACTCCGAAGCTTTGGGACTACCTCTACCGCTACGCGGCTAAGCATCGTGAGAAGGGCAATGGCTTTGGCTTTGGTTTGACTCGTCCAAACGATGTGGCTCGTACGCTTTCCGCGAGATATCACAAAGACGGTTCGGAAATCCTGGTCGACCGTGGGTTTGTGGAAACCTTGGACTTCAATGGCGAGCTAAATCAGCTTCATCGTCCGCGCAGACTGACTCCCCATGAGTGCTCGCGCCTCATGGGATTCGACAAGCCAGGCGAAAGCAAATTTGTGATTCCTGTCTCTGATACCCAAGCCTATCGTCAGTTCGGAAACTCGGTTGCGGTGCCAGTTTTTGAAGCTGTGGCTCGTTTGATGAAAGATCGGATTTTGGCCGCGAAAGAAAAAACTGCCGACACGGAACAGCCTCAACTGGAGTTCGCTCTTCCTGAGTGAGTTTTTGCGCCAAGCGTTGAAGCGCGCATGCCCTAGAGGTTGACTTGAATCCCTCATTTAATGCATCCGATAGCTCATCCGAACCTTGAATATGTGGAGGCCAAAGGTATACAAGACGGTTGAGCTATCGATTGCGCGGGAGGTGAGCCTTGGTGGATATCGTGGATGCAGCAACACGCTCCCGAATGATGTCTGGGATTAAAGGAAAAAATACCAAGCCAGAAGTTTCGATCCGCAAAGCATTGCATGCGCGTGGCTTTCGTTACCGTATTCACGTCAATGATCTCCCCGGTAAGCCAGATCTGGTGTTACCGAAATACAGCGCGGTGGTTTTTGTGCACGGCTGTTTCTGGCATGGACATTCCTGCCGATATTTCAAAATACCCCAGACACGGTCGGATTTTTGGCGCGAGAAAATCCGGAAAAATCAGCTGAGAGATAAAATTCAAGAATCTTCCCTGTTGGCAGGGGGGTGGAGGGTTTTGGTCGTTTGGGAGTGCGCGGTCAGGTCAAGGAATAAAGAAAAATTTGCGCTAGTGATTGACCTCATAGTGGAGTGGCTGATAAACGGTAATAAAAATTCACAAATAGATGAAAACGAATGTTCAATGATCGTATCAGCGACTATTTTGAAGGAGTCGCAGCCAAATATCTGAAGCCTGTTGATGCCGATCCCGATAGCTCCAATCAGCATGAGATTGGAGGGCTAGTTAAGGCCGGCTTTAAGAAATACTTGGGGGCTCCTGATAAAAATCAAGAATTTAGATATAAGGCTAAGCAAGTGTATTTTACAGATGAGGCTTTAGCGCCAGATATCTGTGAAAGTACGGTTACTTGGTACGACTGTCGTCGTAAGAAGCCTTTGCGTAAGCCTGAATTTCGACTTTACTATAATTCTAACTCCGTAACGGATTTGTTTACTGCTGGTGATTTTTTTCTAGTTGCAAAGATGCGAGACGATACGCTTTTAATGGTGTGTGCTCCGGCGGGAAGCACTATAGAGAGCCAGCTAAAAATTTTATTTGGTTTGCATAACATAAAAACTACATTCATTCGTGGGGAAATGGATGCAGTAGAGTTGCTTCTGCCATTGCGCTTGATGTTAGAAAGCTTGGGTGTTGAGGTAACAAAAGTAGAAGTAGGTGATGATGTCTGGTTGCAACGCTTGATAACTTCATTTGGCGGCGAAAGCTTTCCAAAGACGTCAGATTTCTCCCTATATGCTCGGAACTCCTTAGAGTCCCCTGTTGATCCTATAGTTTTTCCAGACCAAGCAATTGTTGAGTGGATGGACCATGAGGAAAAGCTATTTCGAATATACGAGCGTCATCTGGTGCGGCAAAAGCTTCGCGTAGGATTTGGGGAGGATGGAGAAGATGTTGACGATTTTGTAAATTACTCCCTGAGTGTTCAGAATCGTCGTAAGTCAAGAGTCGGTCATGCATTTGAAAGGCACCTGTCTTATATATTTGAGAGTCATGGAATTAGGTTTGAACGGGGAGGAGCGAAGGGTTTTTCCACGGAAAATAGTAAGAAGCCAGATTTCTTATTTCCAGGATTTTCGGAGTATCGAGACTTAGAGTATCCCGAGAACAAACTTTTTATGTTAGGAGCTAAAACGACTTGTAAGGATCGTTGGCGTCAGGTTCTTAGTGAAGCCAAGAGAATAAGTGAAAAACACTTGGTGACTCTCGAGGCCGCCATTAGTGAAGGCCAGACAAGTGAAATGGCCTCAAGTGGATTACGACTGGTCGTTCCCAAGTCTATGCATTCTACGTATTCGAAGTCCCAAGCAGAGTGGTTGATTGCATTATCAGAGTTTATAGAACTCATAAAGCAGGCAGAGGGTACAGGAACTGCCTAGTTTTCAAGCGGCTGATGTTGCAAAAAAAACGTTGTTATACCAAAGAGTTTTTGTGCCTGATAACAGGGAGTAGACGCAATGAGTAATGAGGCATTCGTTCTTGAGTTCGCAGGTAATGATAGTAAAGAAGATGAAGGGCTGGGGCATGCTGGTATTGAGACCTATCGTCAGCAACCTTACGCAAGTGCTGCTAGAGAACTGGGTCAGAATAGTCGAGATGCATATTCTTCACTTCCAGTAAAAATAAAGTTCGATCTGATTGAAATACCTAAAAAGAATATTCCAGCTATAGTCAAGTTGGATAAGGTTGTGGCGTTATGTTTGGATGCTTCTCTGGCGGAGAAAAAGGAGAAAGAGAAAGCTTTTTTCTCTGAAGCAAAAAAAATACTTGCTCTTGAGCATATAAAAGTGTTGCGTGTTTCTGACGAGAATACAACTGGTGCTAAGGGGGCTCAGCGGGGGAGTCCATTTTATTCTTTGCTTAGAGCTGCAGGAGTTAGCGTAAAGCCAGAGGAAAATTCGGGAGGCTCTTATGGTATTGGAAAAAATGCGGCATTCGCTATTTCCGATCTGCGGACAGTGTTTTACTCAACAGTTTTTTTGGATGATGAAACGGGATCCAAGAGGTTCCTGACGCAAGGGAAATCAATCCTTATTTCCCATGTTGACGAGGGCCTTCCTAAGCGTCAAATAGGTTATTGGGGAGGTGCGGATTTTGAGCCGGTCAGTGATCCTGTTTTAGCTCCGGAATGGCTCAGAAGAGAAAGTATCGGCACATCGGTATTTGTAGTTGGGTTTCGAGATCCAGCGGAATGGCAAAGTCATTTTACTCGTTCTCTCATTCAAAATTTTTTTCCAGCTGTTCACGATGATGAAATGGAGTTTTCTATCGATGGCGGCAATAGCGAAATAAATAGGGATACTCTTGGGCCGTTATTTGATGCTGAAGTGGTGCGGAAAGGATTGAGCAATGAAAGGGATCAAGGTTTTTCTGTGTCTTTTGATTTTTATCGTTGCTATAGCTCAGCTAAAACCAAGTCCAACGTCTTTACCATACCTGAGTTAGGTCGTGTTCAAGTTAAAGTTCTCGTTGGAGATAAGCTGCCAAAAAAAATATGTATTATTCGAAATGGTATGGTTATTACGGATAATCTCAGTTCATTCAATGAGCCATTTTTACGCTTTCCGATGTATAAGGACTTCGTTGCGGTAGTCACATTTCTCGATGTGAGGGGGAGCTCTTTTATAAAGAGGCTTGAGGATCCAAAGCATAAAGAGTTGTCTGCTGATGGTTTGCTGAATCAAGATGATCGTGACGTAGCAAAGCGAGTGATGAAGAAGTTAGCGGGTAAGATTCGGGCGGCAATTAAGGAGCACACATTTACCGAGTACGAAAATGAGGTGCTTGCTGACGAAATGCGTGATTATTTTCCTGCTGGCTCGGCGCCCGAGTTAGAACAGCGGAATTCTGATAATGATGACCCTGAAACTATCAAGTATCAGATTGAACCTCGGAAAAAAAGACCTTCCACTGAAGCATATACTGATGTTGAGGGCGACGCTGAAGCAGGAGGCGGCTTTGGTGATGGTAGAGGCGGTAAAGTAGGGGAGGGGCGTATAAAATATCCAGGGGATGTTGAGCGTGCTCGCTCGAAGCAGTCTATCCCTCTATTGGATGTCCGAAATATAATTACCACTGGGGGCGCCTCGAATAGCAGAACTGTTTTTTTTACACCAACTATCTCCACTCACGCACTTCTCTCAATTGACGCTGTAGGAATCAATAAGAATGAGCCACTAACTGTTTCGTCGGCTTTTGGCGCTAATGTTAAAAACGGGGCGGTGTTAGTAGAATTTCTAGCGGGGAAGCGAATTAAAATTGATCTCGAGTTTTCCGAGATGTATAGAGGGCCGATTGAGATTCGTGCAGCAGTGGATGTTTTAGAGGTGTCCTCTAATGAAAATTAATGAAAGAACACGATTTCCACATCCTGTACTAAGCTCGGAAAGTAACGATTACTTGACAGGCGAGTTTGATATTAAGGTTGTGACAGTGGAAGAAAAGCTGGCCACTGATCAGGTGACCGTAGATGTGGTAGTGTCGCTTGCGGAGCAGTCGTTGCGGGAGCTGATTGTTGATGGCCATGCTGGCGTCGGCTTTTTTGTTACATGCTTGGATACTTACTATAGTCGGCTTGTACCTATTGGTCTTGAGGATCGACGGTTTTCGTTTGATCCAGGGGCTCTTGTTGGAAGCGTAAGTTTTTTGCCGATGGTTTGGGCAAAGAAAAATGTAGGAGAATTTGATCTGGCCAATTGTCATGCCGAGTTTGGCGGTGGGGCGATGTCTTTAGATATCGGTTCGGTTCTTGCAGTTGGTGAGGCGCAACGATTAACAATTGGACGGGAAAAGCTAGCAGAAATTGAAAGTATTTTTTCTGTCGTTCAAGCTCCCGACCTAAGAGATGATGAGCTACTGGTAAATCCAGACTCTGATAAAATTCAATTGCTTGTGGCATCTAATATTTATCAAGATTTTAATAGATTTAGGGGGCTGCCACATGGGAGGCCTATAGTTCTGAATAGTGCTTTTGTTCCTGCCGTTATGGAGGTTCTAGATCTTCTTCGGCAAGCTAGGTCCGAATATGAGGGGCGGCGTTGGTTCAGAATATTTAAGGCTAAGTGTGATTATTTAGGAGTTGATCTCGAGTCTCCCAGCTTGTGGCGAGACGCACAGCAGCTGTTAAACTCTCCTTTTGGTAATATCAGAATGAACTCGCAGCTGTGGGAGGGGGAGTGATGAGATTAAGTTATTTTTCTACAAAGGCTATTGAGACTCTGAGAGCTAGTATTCAAGCGAACTTAAAAAATTATACGTCTGAAGGATTTGACGAATTTGTTAATGAGCCGGACTGGACTGTTTCTTTAAGTTTGGAAGTTGATCTAGGGCCTCTAAGTGATCTTGATCCCTCTGGTACTCCCCAAGCAGAAATAGAAAATTCTATATTAGTATGGCGCGCTCTTTCGGCCGTAAAGCCGAGCCTCGCATATGAAGAAGGAATATGGACTAGATTAACCCACGTAGAATGTCTGGGTTATTCAAGGCAGCGTTGGTTGGAAGGGCTTGGAAGCCAAGAAAAAATAGAAAGTGCGATAAGTAAACATTTTTTTGCACCAAGTCTAGGGGGGCGTCGAGACGATAATGCCCTCGCCAGATTGTGGTTTAACGGTTATATCGCTAATCAAATAGCCCGTGATGACTTTGATTCACTTAAAACGATATTAAGGCGGGCTGACAGTCGGCTGAGTTTTCTAGAGCGTTCACTTACTGTTAGTCGCCCCGCGATCGCGGCAGGTGTTATAAGAGCCTCTGAAAAATATGATTGGATCAATTCGACACAGTCTACTTTTCGGGACTTTATGAAAGTTTTGAATAAGCTTGGAGGGGGCAGGGTCTTTGAGGTTATGACCGAAGCAGAGATAGATGAATTTATGACTGATTGTGCGTTGCGTGCTGGGATGTCATCTGGTTAGGTTGTATTCAATTTTTGGTAGTTTTGATGGCTCAGCTGTAAAAAAAAGCCCCAATAAATTGGGGCTTCTCTGGCTGGGTTAGAATTAGAACTGATAACAGTCTTAGAGCCGGAGCTTAATCCCAGCTCAACGCCCCACCAGTCTGATACTCAATAACCCGAGTCTCAAAGAAATTCTTCTCTTTCTTCAAGTCCATAATCTCGCTCATCCAAGGGAACGGGTTAGTCGTCCCTGGATATTCCTCTTTAAGGCCAATCTGCGACAAACGACGGTTAGCGATGAACTTCAGGTAGTCCTCCATCATCGCCGCATTCATCCCCAACACCCCGCGAGGCATGGTATCCCGCGCATATTCAATCTCCAGCTGAGTCCCTTGCAGAATCATCTGGGTCGCTTCTTCTTTCATTTCGGCATCCCACAGGTGTGGGTTTTCGATTTTGATCTGGTTGATCACGTCGATGCCGAAGTTCAGGTGCATGGATTCGTCGCGCAGGATGTATTGGAACTGCTCGGCGACGCCGGTCATTTTGTTGCGGCGGCCCATGGAGAGGATTTGGGTGAAGCCGCAGTAGAAGAAGATGCCTTCCAGAACGCAGTAGTAGGCGATCAGGTTGCGCAGCAACTCTTTGTCGGTGTCCGGGGTGCCGGTTTCGAACTTCGGATCGGAGATCGAGCGGGTGTACTTCAGCCCCCAAGCGGCTTTTTTCGCGACCGATGGGATCTCGTGGTACATGTTGAAGATTTCGCCTTCATCCATGGCCAGCGATTCGATGCAGTACTGGTAGGCGTGGGTGTGGATCGCCTCTTCGAAGGCCTGGCGCAGGATGTACTGGCGGCATTCCGGGTTGGTGATCAGGCGGTACACGGCCAGGACCAGGTTGTTGGCAACCAGGGAGTCGGCGGTGGAGAAGAAGCCGAGGTTGCGCATGACGATGCGGCGCTCGTCGTCGGTCAGGCCTTCCGGATTTTTCCAGAGGGCGATGTCGGCGGTCATGTTGACTTCTTGCGGCATCCAGTGGTTTGCGCAACCGTCCAGATACTTCTGCCAGGCCCAGTCGTACTTGAATGGCACGAGCTGGTTGAGGTCGGCGCGGCAGTTGATCATGCGCTTTTCGTCGACGGCGACACGGGCGGCGGCGCCTTCGAGTTCGGCGAGGCCTTCG
Source organism: Pseudomonas sp. Z003-0.4C(8344-21) (assembly GCF_900104975.1). NCBI lineage: Bacteria > Pseudomonadati > Pseudomonadota > Gammaproteobacteria > Pseudomonadales > Pseudomonadaceae > Pseudomonas > Pseudomonas sp. Z003-0.4C(8344-21). Next base: position 1,823,443 of record NZ_LT629756.1, read on the forward strand.
GCGACGTCGAGGGAGTTCAGTGCAGCCTTGGCGCGGGCCACGGCGGCCGAGTCGTCGGCGGTCACGGCGCGGGCTTCGAGGGCGGCTGCACCGCCGGCGTTGTCGAGGCGGTCCATGTTGGCTTCGGAAGCGTGGCCGGCGTTGGCGCCTTTTACCGCTACTTCACTGTCTTCTTTGTCGAATTCGTCCCAGCTCAGCATGACGTGTCGTCTCCTGCGTGAGGGCTTGTGCCCGTGTGAAACCTGATGGGTTGGTTTTTCACACGGCCAAACAAGCCGCGTTGGATGTCGTTTTTTGCAGCGATGCACGCAGGCAAATAAACAGAAATTTTGACGGGTTCCGAGAGCCTCTGATGGGCGCAGCCAGTGTCGAGCACGGTTGCGGGGCTTCAGAATGGCGCTTGCTCCCTGTAAGGGAATATTGCTGACCCGTATGGGGCGGCATTATAGGGAAAAAAACACGGCTGTGCTGAGGCGAATCCGCGCATGAAGCGGTCGAGGAGGGTGGTTTTTCGGTGAGAGTGAGGGTTTACAGGGCTTTGCCGGGGGAAGATTTTTTTTCGTAAAAATCACGGCGTTGTGGATTTGTTCAAAAAACGAACAAAAAAACACGTTTTTCACTACATCTAGTGTTTTGCAAGCCTTTTTGCCGACCTCAGACACAACTGAGCCCGACCGAAGTCGGGCTGGAATCGGGCCTCAGATCTGTGCTGAGCGATCCAATTCGGTGCAGTCTGATTCAGTTCGTGCAGCCGTTGCCCATGATGCTGTAACGCAGGATGTGGCGTTGGCCTTTGGAGTCGTCGTATTCCATTTTTGCCGGCACTACTTCACAGACATTCGGGACTTCGCTCATCGAGACAACTTTGGCGATGTCCAGGTGCGTGGAGTAAGTGTATTCCTCGACCACCGGTTGTTGCTGTGCCACATCTGTCGTGGCCTCGTCGGCCATGGCGGTTGCGCACAGGCTGCTGAGGACCAGGAACATTAAAGCTTTCATTTGCTGTTTACCTTTTTGAGGTCGAAAGGGGTCACGCAACCTTTTTGGGGTTGCGTGTGTAACTTCAGTTTTTGATCTTTACTGCGAGAGCTGGATTAACGGCCTTCGTGGGGGCTGTAACGTTGTTAATCGCGTTTGCCGTGTTGGCGGAGTGAATTTTAAGGAGATGGGGCGAGGGTAAACAGAGCGGGTTTTGATAAACACTTTTGGCAGATTTGGTAACAATCGGCGGAGTGGATTGTCTGGCGCACCGAGTTGTTTGCATCGCTTGCAGGCAAGCTCCCACAGAATTATGCAGATGCCCGAGAACTGTAGGAGCCAGCCTGCTGGCGATGGCAATGGTTCAGTCAATGAAGATGTTGGCTGTGCTGGCCGGATCGCTTGCAGGCAAGCTCCTACAGGGATCGCGGTGTTTGGGCGAGCTGCGTAAGCCTTTGATAAGCGATGTCTGGATGTTTTGTAGGGGCTTGTTACTACCATCGTCGAATGGTTCTATGGGGCCCACCCGGCTACAACGGGGTCATACAAAAACAACTATTACACCGAGGTAGGAAAGATGAGTGCGGCTTCTCTGTATCCCGTTCGTCCCGAGGTTCTGGCCAATACGCTGACTGACGAGGCGACCTACAAAGCCATGTACCAACAGTCGGTCGTCAACCCTGACGGCTTCTGGCGTGAGCAAGCCCAGCGCCTCGACTGGATCAAGCCTTTCACCACGGTGAAACAGACGTCGTTCGACGATCACCACGTCGACATCAAGTGGTTTGCCGACGGCACCCTCAACGTTTCCTACAACTGCCTCGACCGTCATCTGGCCGAGCGCGGCGATCAGGTCGCAATCATCTGGGAAGGCGACGATCCTTCCGAAAGCCGCAACATCACCTATCGCGAACTGCACGAGCAAGTGTGCAAACTGGCCAACGCCCTGCGTGGTCAGGACGTGCACCGTGGCGACGTGGTGACGATTTACATGCCGATGATTCCCGAAGCCGTGGTCGCCATGCTGGCCTGCACCCGGATCGGCGCGATTCACTCGGTGGTGTTCGGTGGCTTCTCGCCGGAAGCCTTGGCCGGTCGCATCATCGACTGCCGTTCGAAAGTGGTGATCACCGCTGACGAAGGCATTCGTGCCGGCAAGAAGATTTCCCTCAAGGCTAACGTCGACGACGCGCTGACCAACCCGGAAACCAGCAGCATCCAGAAAGTCATCGTCTGCAAGCGCACTGGTGGCGACATCAAGTGGAACCAGCATCGCGACATCTGGTACGAAGACCTGATGAAAGTCGCGGGCACCGTTTGCGCGCCGAAAGAAATGGGCGCCGAAGAAGCGCTGTTCATCCTTTATACCTCCGGCTCGACCGGCAAGCCGAAGGGCGTGCAGCACACCACTGGCGGTTATCTGCTGTATGCGGCGATGACCCACGAGCGCGTGTTCGACTACCGCCCGGGCGAGATCTACTGGTGCACCGCCGACGTCGGCTGGGTCACCGGCCACAGCTACATCGTCTACGGCCCGCTGGCCAATGGCGCGACCACGCTGCTGTTCGAAGGCGTGCCGAACTATCCGGACATCACCCGGGTGGCGAAGATCGTCGACAAGCACAAGGTCAATATCCTCTACACCGCGCCGACCGCGATCCGCGCGATGATGGCTTCCGGTCAGGCTGCCGTTGAGGGCGCCGATGGCAGCAGTCTGCGTCTGCTCGGTTCGGTCGGCGAGCCGATCAACCCGGAAGCGTGGGACTGGTACTACAAGAATGTCGGCAAGTCGCGTTGCCCGATCGTCGATACCTGGTGGCAGACCGAAACCGGCGGCAACATGATGAGCCCGCTGCCGGGCGCGCATGCGCTGAAGCCTGGCTCGGCGGCACGGCCGTTCTTCGGTGTGGTGCCGGCGCTGGTCGACAACCTCGGTAACATCATTGAGGGCGAGGCCGAGGGCAATCTGGTCATTCTCGATTCCTGGCCAGGTCAGGCGCGCACGCTGTACGGCGATCACGATCGCTTCGTCGATACCTACTTCAAGACGTTCCGTGGCATGTACTTCACCGGTGACGGCGCGCGTCGCGATGCCGATGGTTACTACTGGATCACCGGGCGCGTGGATGATGTGCTCAACGTTTCCGGCCACCGCATGGGCACGGCCGAGATCGAGAGCGCGATGGTTGCGCACCCGAAAGTCGCCGAGGCCGCTGTGGTCGGCGTGCCGCACGACATCAAGGGGCAGGGCATTTATGTCTATGTGACCTTGAAGAATGGCGAAGAGCCGACCGAGCAACTGCGTCTGGAACTGAAGAACTGGGTGCGCAAGGAGATCGGGCCGATCGCTTCGCCGGATGTGATCCAGTGGGCGCCGGGGCTGCCGAAGACCCGCTCGGGCAAGATCATGCGCCGGATTCTGCGCAAGATTGCCACGGCGGAATATGACGGCTTGGGTGATATTTCGACCCTGGCGGATCCGGGTGTGGTGCAGCATTTGATTGATACGCACAAGACCATGAATGTTGCTTGAGTAGCAGGTTGATGTGCTGAAAAGCCCTGTTCGGTGTATGCCGGACAGGGCTTTTTTGTGTCTGCACGTTTTGTGGTGGTTGGGCGGGCCTCATCGCGAGCAGGCTCACTCCTACAGGGATCGCATTCCACCTGAAGAAACGCGATCAACTGTAGGAGTGAGCCTGCTCGCGATAGCAATCTGTCAGACACCGGTGTAGTTCCCTGCCAGAAACCGAAACCACCCGACCAATAATTATCGACCTGCACTGTAAGACCTTTCCCTCTGTTACCCAACACAACCCAATGTGTAACCGCCCGCCCCGCAACGGGGCGAAGGGAAACGCTACGCCCCGTATTAGAACCTCAAAACCCCCGCTGAAAAATAAGACCCAACGCTGCGCTTGCCGGATTAGAAGGGTTTGCGAATAATAGGCCCGCAATTTGCAGCATGGATCGGTTCACTGCCTTTCGCGCTTGCATGAAATTGCAAGGCTGTCAATGTGCTCAAGTCGCTTTCTCTGTGCATCTGTAATTAGTTGTCGCATTGAAGAAATATCGGCTTCGGGCCTGTCGTTAGAATGCCGATCACTCGCTCATCGTGGCTGACGTTGAAACCTTCGCCGGTTTCAACAGGAAATTTCCCACCGATGCAGCAACCGATTTCCTGATTCACCCATTCGCATATTGGGCTGTTGCTCACTCTGCCGTTTTTGCCCTTTACCGATGGAGTCCCAAGATGAAGAAACTTGTGCTGCTTGGCGCCCTGGCACTGTCCGTGCTGTCGCTGAATGCCGTCGCTGACGAAAAACCTGTGAAGATCGGCATCGAAGCGGCTTACCCTCCATTCGCCTCGAAAGCCCCGGACGGCAGCATCGTCGGTTTCGACTACGACATCGGCAACGCGCTGTGCGAAGAAATGAAGGTCAAGTGTGTGTGGGTCGAGCAAGAGTTCGACGGCCTGATCCCGGCGCTGAAAGTGCGCAAGATCGACGCGATCCTGTCGTCCATGTCGATCACTGAAGACCGCAAGAAGTCGGTCGACTTCACCAACAAGTACTACAACACCCCGGCGCGTCTGGTGATGAAGGCCGGCACTCAGGTCAGCGAAGGTCTGGCTGAGCTCAAAGGCAAGAACATCGGCGTACAGCGCGGTTCGATCCACGAGCGTTTCGCCCGCGAAGTCCTGGCCCCACTGGGTGCCGAGATCAAGCCGTACGGTTCGCAGAACGAGATCTACCTCGACGTGGCTGCCGGTCGTCTCGACGGTACCGTGGCTGACGCGACCCTGCTCGATGACGGCTTCCTGAAAACCGACGCCGGCAAAGGCTTCGCGTTCGTTGGCCCGGCGTTCACCGACGTCAAATACTTCGGCGACGGCGTAGGCATCGCTGTACGCAAGGGCGATGCCCTGAAAGACAAGATCAACAGCGCCATCGCGGCCATCCGCGAGAACGGCAAATACAAGCAAATCCAGGACAAGTACTTCGCCTTCGATATCTACGGCAAGTAAGACGTCTCTGCGACAAGTCCGAAATGGCGCAAGCAACAGAATCTCTGCGGTTTGCGCCATTTTTTCATCCCAACTTTCGAGGACCTGAATCATGTTGAAAGGCTACGGGGCTGTCATCCTCGATGGCGCATGGCTGACGCTTCAGCTCGCCTTGTCGTCCATGGCTCTGGCCATCGTTCTCGGGCTGATCGGTGTCGCGCTGCGCCTGTCGCCGGTGCGCTGGCTGGCCTGGCTGGGCGACCTGTATTCCACGGTGATCCGCGGGATTCCCGATCTGGTGCTGATTCTGCTGATCTTCTACGGCGGTCAGGACTTGCTCAACCGCGTCGCGCCGATGCTCGGCTATGACGACTACATCGACCTGAACCCGCTGGCCGCCGGTATAGGCACCCTCGGTTTCATCTTCGGTGCGTACCTGTCGGAAACCTTCCGCGGTGCGTTCATGGCAATCCCCAAAGGCCAGGCCGAAGCCGGCATGGCGTACGGCATGAGCAGTTTTCAGGTGTTCTTCCGGGTGATGGTGCCGCAGATGATTCGTCTGGCGATTCCCGGCTTCACCAACAACTGGCTGGTATTGACCAAGGCCACCGCGCTGATTTCCGTGGTCGGTCTGCAAGACATGATGTTCAAGGCCAAGCAGGCGGCGGATGCCACGCGTGAGCCTTTCACCTTCTTCCTCGCAGTGGCGGCGATGTACCTGGTGATCACCAGTGTTTCGTTGCTGATCCTGCGTCAACTTGAGAAGCGCTACTCGGTAGGCGTAAGGGCGGCTGATCTATGATCTTCGACTACAACGTCATTTGGGAGGCGCTGCCGCTGTACTTCGGCGGCCTGCTGACCACCCTCAAACTGCTCGCGCTGTCGCTGTTTTTCGGCTTGCTGGCCGCACTGCCGCTGGGGCTGATGCGCGTCTCGAAGAACCCGGTCGTCAACGGCGCCGCGTGGCTGTACACCTACGTGATTCGTGGCACGCCGATGCTGGTGCAGCTGTTCCTGATCTATTACGGTCTGGCGCAGTTCGAAGCAGTACGCGAAAGCTTCCTGTGGCCTTGGCTGTCCAGTGCAACGTTCTGTGCGTGCCTGGCGTTTGCGGTCAACACCAGCGCCTACACCGCCGAGATCATCGCCGGCAGCCTCAAGGCCACGCCGAACGGTGAGATCGAAGCGGCCAAGGCCATGGGCATGTCGCGCTTCAAACTGTACAAGCGCATCCTGCTGCCATCGGCCCTGCGCCGGGCACTGCCGCAGTACAGCAACGAAGTGATCATGATGCTGCAGACCACCAGTCTGGCTTCGATCGTGACCCTGATCGACATCACTGGCGCGGCACGTACCGTCAATGCGCAGTTCTACCTGCCGTTCGAGGCGTACATCACCGCTGGCGTGTTCTACCTGTGCCTGACCTTCATTCTGGTCAAGCTGTTCAAGCTGGCCGAGCGTCGCTGGTTGAGCTACCTCGCGCCGCGGAAGCACTGATATGGAACGCATCGACCACGTGTTGCCGTGGAGCCACCTGGGCAGCGAGCGCAAGGTTTCGGTGTTCCGCTTTGGCCACGGCGAGCGCAAGGCCTACATTCAGGCCAGCCTGCACGCCGACGAACTGCCGGGCATGCGCACCGCCTGGGAGCTGAAGAAGCGCCTCGGCGAACTCGAAGCCCAAGGCGTGCTCAACGGCGTGATCGAGCTGGTGCCGGTCGCCAATCCGTTGGGACTCGGGCAATTGCTGCAAGGCAATCACCAAGGCCGTTTCGAGGCTGGCAGCGGCAAGAATTTCAACCGTGATTTCGTCGAGCTGAGCGCCCCGGTCGCCGCCGTGCTGGCCGACAAGCTCGGTGACGATCCCCACGCCAATGTGCGGCTGATCCGTCAGGCGATGGCCGATCATTTGGCCGCGCTGCCAGAGGCGAGCAGCCAGTTGCAAGGCATGCAGCGCGTATTGCTCAGCCATGCCTGCAGCGCTGATGTGGTACTCGATCTGCATTGCGACGCCGAAGCCGCGCTGCACATGTATGCGCTGCCGCAACACTGGCCGCAGTGGCGCTCGCTCGCCGCGCACCTGAACGTGAAGGTCGGCTTGCTCGCGGAAGACTCCGGTGGCAGCTCGTTCGACGAAGCCTGTTCGCTGCCGTGGCTGCGCCTGTCGCGGCAGTTTCCCGATGCGCAGATTCCGCTGGCGTGCCTGGCCACCACCATCGAACTGGGCGGTCAGGCCGACACCGGTCGCGCGGATGCCGAGGCCTACGCAGAAGGCATTCTCGCCTTCCTCGCCGAGCAGGGCCTGATCACCGGCGAGTGGCCAAATCCGGCGCACGAGCCATGTGAAGGCATGCCGTTCGAAGGCACCGAATTGTTGTTCGCGCCGCACCCCGGTGTGGTGAGTTTTTCCCGCAAGCCCGGCGAATGGGTCGAGGCGGGCGAGGAGATTTTTGAAGTGATCGACCCTGTGGCCGATCGGGTCAGCACGGTATGTGCTGGTACCTCCGGGGTGCTGTTTGCCATTGAACGGCTGCGTTATGCCCAACCCGGTTTCTGGCTGGCCAAGGTGGCGGGGCGCGAAGCGCTGCGTCACGGGCGCTTGCTCAACGACTGACTGACTGTTTTTGTGAGAACCGACCGCATGTACAAACTTGAAGTCCAAGACCTGCATAAACGCTATGGCAGTCACGAAGTGCTCAAGGGCGTGTCCCTGAAAGCGGCCGCCGGCGATGTGATCAGCATCATCGGCTCCAGTGGCTCCGGCAAAAGTACTTTTCTGCGCTGCATCAACCTGCTCGAGCAGCCGCACGCGGGCAAGATCCTGCTCAACAACGAAGAGCTGAAACTGGTCGCCAACAAGGACGGCGCGCTGAAGGCCGCTGATCCGAAGCAGCTGCAACGCATGCGTTCGCGCCTGTCGATGGTGTTCCAGCATTTCAACCTGTGGTCGCACATGACCGCGATTGAAAACATCATGGAAGCGCCGGTGCACGTGCTTGGCGTGCCCAAGTACGAAGCTCGCGAGAAAGCCGAGTACTACCTGAACAAGGTTGGCGTTGCCCATCGTAAGGATGCGTTCCCTGGGCACATGTCCGGTGGCGAGCAGCAGCGCGTGGCGATAGCCCGTGCGCTGGCGATGGAACCGGAAGTGATGCTGTTCGACGAGCCGACCTCGGCCCTCGACCCGGAACTGGTCGGCGACGTGCTGAAAGTCATGCAGGCATTGGCGCAGGAAGGCCGGACCATGGTCGTGGTCACTCACGAAATGGGTTTTGCCCGCGAAGTGTCGAACCAGTTGGTGTTCCTGCACAAAGGCGTCGTCGAAGAAAGCGGCAATCCGCGCGAAGTGCTGGTCAATCCGCAATCGGAGCGTTTGCAGCAGTTCCTGTCCGGTAGCCTGAAATAAAACAGGGCTGCCGTTGTGCACTTCAATAGTGCATGCTTCGCAGCCCTCGGGGACAGACGAAGTCCCCTGTAGGAGTGAGCCTGCTCGCGATAGCGGTCTTTCAGACAACCATGATGTTGACTGTTACACCGCTATCGCGAGCAGGCTCACTCCTACAATGGATCTGCATTGTTTGCGATGTGTGTTCATTTACGGGCTAGCATTGGCCCATGCCTTCATCACCGTTGTTCGTTTCGGATTGCCCGCCCATGACTGCCCATCGAATTGGTTTCCTGATTTGGCCCAGCACTAAAGCGTTGACGCTGGCGCTGGCGGAGGAAGCCTTGCGTGTCGCTCAGCGTGTGCACCCCGACGTGGTTTACGAATTGTCGTTCCTGCAGGCCGAACCGCCGGCCGAAGGTGCCTGGCAACTGCCCGGTGAAGCGTGGGCCGGCAAGCTCGAAAACTTTCAGAAACTGTTCCTGCTCGCTGACGAGCCGCCGACCACACTGGCGCCGGCGCTGAGCAGTGCGCTCAAACAATTGGTGCGTGCCGGTTGCGTGATCGGTGGTCTGTCGGCGGGTGTCTACCCGTTGGCCCAGCTCGGTTTGCTCGATGGCTATCGCGCCGCTGTGCACTGGCGCTGGCAGGACGATTTCGCCGAACGCTTCCCGAAAGTCATTGCTACCAGTCACCTGTTCGATTGGGACCGCGATCGCCTGACCGCCTGCGGTGGCATGTCGGTACTCGACCTGCTGCTGGCGGTACTGGCGCGTGATCACGGCGCCGAACTGGCCGGTGCGGTGTCCGAAGAACTGGTGGTCGAGCGCATTCGCGAAGGGGGCGAGCGTCAGCGTATTCCGTTGCAGAACCGTCTCGGCTCCAGTCATCCAAAGCTCACCCAGGCGGTGTTGCTGATGGAAGCCAACATCGAAGAGCCGCTGACCACCGACGAAATCGCCCAGCACGTGTGCGTGTCGCGGCGCCAGTTGGAGCGGATCTTCAAGCAGTACCTCAACCGTGTGCCGAGCCAGTACTACCTGGAACTGCGCCTGAACAAGGCCCGGCAGATGTTGATGCAGACCAGCAAGTCGATCATCCAGATCGGCCTCTCGTGTGGCTTCTCCTCGGGGCCGCATTTCTCCAGCGCCTACCGCAACTTCTTCGGTGCCACGCCGCGCGAAGATCGCAACCAGCGGCGCAGCAGCAGCCCGTTCGAATTGTCGTCAGTACCGCCCGAGCGAGGCTGACGGCGATTCAGCTATTGCCGGTTTATGTGAGCTCCTCTCCATCGGAAAAGTCCGAATCCACGAAGTCGTCAAGTTCGTGCATGCTCGGCATCCGCGCCTCGATAGGGTGTTCGCCCAGGACCCTGTTGTAGCTGTCCAGGCGCAGCTGACTTTCCAAAACCAATGGATTTCCATTGAAGTTGTACTCGGTCAGCCTGATGTCGGGTCGCGACGGAAATTCTGCGGGCAGTCGTTTGATTCTGTTATTGGACAGATCCGCTCTTCGCAAACGGGGGAGTCTGAACAAACCAGCGGGCGCCCTGGTCAGGCCGGTGTTACTCACGTCGAGCATGTGCAGGTCGGGAAAGTGATCCAGTTCGGGGACTCTCCAAAGTCGGCTGTTGTTGCTTAAATCCAGGGTGTCGAGGTTCATCAAGCTGGCGAAAGCGTCTGCGGTTTGCGGCGTAATCATGATCTGGCAGCCCGACAGGCTGAGGCTGCTCAATGTCTCGAGACGAAAGACGGCCGGCGGAACGCGATGTAACGGGTAATCGCGGATATCCAGCACCCTGAGCTGGGGAAACAGCTCCAGCAAGGCGTCGACTGGTGGGGGCGTACTTGCCGTGGTGGTCAGCTGCAACTGTCTGATGTAGTCGAAGCGCCCCGTCATTTGCGGCAGCTCGCCCGTGAAGGAAAGATCGCAGTCGAATTCGGTGTCCAGGCCATAGACCGGGTAGCGCCGCAGGCGTTTCTCCAGGTTGTCCTTGAAGCGCCGACGCTGCGTGATTTGCCCGCGGGGTGGGTCGCTATCCGGTACACCGTGGGTAACCGGATCTTCAGGTGCCGCATTCACCCAGGTTTCAAGCGTGTTGAGCAGCGAGCTGAGCTCGGTTTGCCGACGCAGCAGCTCGGTGCGTCCGGCCGCCAATGTTCCGGGCAGACGGTAGATCAGGTCATTGGCATCGAAGCTGCTCAATCGGGGATACAGCGTTTGGGCCAGGTCAATGTCGCCCTGTTCGGGCCAGACGCCAAAGTTGTCATCTTTCATCAGATAACAGGCCTTGATCTGTTCGCGCGAGGTAGCCGACAGTGGGTTGGGGCCCAGATCCACGCCACGGTTGGCATAAGCCGCCAGGGAGTCGGGCAATTCGATGATGTTGTTGTCACTCAGCAACGCCGTTTGCAGGTGCGCAAGTTGCTCCAGCCCGGCGGGAACACTGTCTATTCCGGTACGGATCAGGTCGATGAACGTCAGATTCGACAGCGTCGAGACATCGGGCACCTGGCCCAGTGGATTATTAAAAAGATCCAGCGACGTCAGGCGGCTTAGCGTCGACAAAGTGGATTGTCCGGCAGCATCGAGCGTGATATTGCAACGGCTCAGCATCAGCGTCTCGAGCGATGGCATGTGTTCCAGGGCTTGCGGGATCCGGCCCAGTGCGAAACCCGGTAACTCCAGCCCCTCCAATCCAGTGAAGCAGTCGAGAAAACCGTCGGGAACGGTCGATTGTGGATGGCCCTGAATCTCCAGGTGCCGTATCTGGCTGAAGTCGGCGGCCAGCTTCGGCAACTCGCCAGCGAATGCGATTCTGGCTTTGAAGGTTTCGACGCGCAGATCCGGCATATCGATGCGACTGGCGCGCCATAACTCTTCAAGCTTGCCACTGAACTGGTGTCTGGCCTCATGCTGTGCTGCGCGTTGCTCGGCAGTCCAGAGCTGACCTGTTGTCGGGTCATGACTCGGTACGCCTTCTTGCCAGGTATTCAGGTCACCGAGCAGCCGGGTCATTTCCGCTTCCCAATTCATCAGTTGCACGGTGCCTGCCTGCAATGTGCCGGGGAGCCGATAGATCATTTCGCTGGCCATGGAATCGTTCAGGTGCGGGAAGACTCTGCGGGCCATCGCTATCTCATCGGTGGCGGGCGTTATTCCGAAGTTGCGATTGTGTTCGGCGTAGTAAGTCTTGATCTGCTCACGAGCCGCCAGCGACAGCGGGTTACCGGCCAGACGCAGACCCTCTGCACGATTGGGACTGAGGCTGAAGAAAGCCTCCGGTAACTGGGTGATGACGTTGTTGTTGAGGTTCACCGTCTGCAGAGCCGGGTGCCCGACAATGCCCTCGGGTAGGGATGTCAGGCCACTATTGGTCAGAGAGAGGTCGTGCAATGTCGGCAACGTCTGCAGATCGGGTGCCTCGGTCAATGGATTGTTGCTCAGGTCCAGACGCGTTAGTGAGCGCAGCGACTTGAGCACATCACTGCCCGCAGACGTGTGGGTAACGGCGCAGCTGTCCAGGCGAAGCTTTGTCAGGTTGCGCAGGCTACCGATGAAGGCGGGTATTTCGTTCAGCGCAAAATTTTTCATTTGCAGCGACTCGAGTTCAGGAAACAACGCTACGAACGTCCCGATGCCATCAATCGCTGTACTGCCGGTCAACTTCAGGCTCGAGACATGGCTGAAGTCGGCGCTCAGGCGAGGCAACTGGCCAACGAACTGCAAGTCTGTCGCAAAGGACAGGCTGCGCTGGCCGGTCTCGCTGGAGGTCTGGCGCCAGAACGTTTCCAGGTTTTGCTTGAACGCGGTGCGCGCCGAGTGCTGTTGCGCGCGCTCATTTTCGGATAGCGCCCGCCCTGTGGCCGGATGGGTGGATGGGGTTTCCAGTACCCAGTGATCGAGATCGCTCTGCAGTTGCGCAAGCTCGGCTTGCCAGCGCAACAGTTGTGCGCGGCTGTCGGTCAGGTTGCCGGGCAGGTCGTAGACCCTGTCACTGGCCTCTTGCTGATCCAGCTGCGGGAACAGTTCCTGCGTCAGGCTGACATCCTGGTCAGCGGCCCTGACGTCAAAGTCCTGCTGATGGGTGCGGTAGTAGGTTTTGATTTTTTCCCGTGTGGCGGCCGATAGCGGATTGTCGGAAAAGTACAGGCCGTCACTGCGTTCCGCAGGCAGGTCGAATACCGCGTCGGGTATGTCCGTGATGCGGTTGCCGGTCAGCACCGCCGTTCGCAATTGAGGATGGCTGGCCAGCCCTTGCGGAGCGACGGTGAGGCCACTGTTGGACAGGTCGATGAATGTGAGCTCGGGGAGCAGATTCAGGTCGGGGAAAGTCCCCAGCGGATTGCCACTCAGGTTCAACGACTGCAGCGTGTTCATCGAAACCAGTGCAGCCTGATTTTCCGGCGTCATTACCACGCCACAGCTTTTCAGTTTCAGATCGGTCAGCCGCGGCAGAGTGGTCCCGGACAGGGGGCCGAATCCCAGATCGAAGCCATTGAGGCTCAACGAGAGCAGATTCGGGAAGGATTCCACGAAGGGCAAACTGGCCGAAATATTGGCATTGCCGGTCAGCTTGAGTCGCGAAACATGCTCGAAATTGGCGCTGAGCACAGGCATGTCGCCGCTGAACGCAGCCGTTGCTTCACATTCTGCACTGCGGTCGAACGCGTCCCGGCTACGCCAGAAGCGCTCGAGTTGTTGTGCGAAGGCTCGTCGGGCATTGAGTTCACGCGTCTGTTCAGCCTGGCTCAGGCGTTCGGCGGTCTCGGGGTGAGAGGTGGCCGCCTGGTTGATCCATTGATTGAGCTCCAGGTTCAGTTGACTGATCTCGGTTTCCCAGCGCGTCAGCTGTGCCCGACCCTCTGCCAGTGTGCCGGGCAAGCGGTACAGCATGTCAGTGGCTTGCGCCTCGTCGAGGCTCGGAAACAACGTGGTGGTGCGCTGCAGGTCTGCCCGCTCCGGGCGGATGCCGAAGTGCTTGCCGGTGAGGCCATGGAAGCGTTTCACCCGTTCGCGTACGGCAGGGGACAACGGGTTGTCGGCGAAGGTGAAGCCATCACACAGGGAGGGGGGCAGCTTGAAGAAAGCTTCGGGCACGGCCGTGATTCGATTGCCGTTGAACTGGCCGGAAATCAGCCGTGGATGATTCAGCAGATCGTTCGGCAGGCTGTGGATGCCAGTGTTGGACAGGTTGACGTAACGCAGCGAAGGCATCGTGTGCAGATCGGGCGGTAAACCCAGAGCGTTGCCCTCAAGATCAAGTAGTGTGAGCTGCGGCATGGAAGCAAGTACCGATTGCGTGGTGATCGACAGGCTGAGGCCGCAGTTGCGCATTCTCAGTTCGCGCAGCGACGGCATTGAGCCGAGCGCCTGGGGCAGGGTCGGCAACTTAAGGTTTCGCGCGTCGAGCTGTTGCAGTCCTGGAAAGTGTTGCAGCAATACATCCAGAGAACCCGGGGTGACACTGCCGTCAAGGGATAGCGCGGTGATATGGCTGAGGTCCGCCGACAGCGTAGGCAAGTCGCCGATGATCGGGTGCGCAAGCCGCAGGGCATAACCTGATTCCATGCCGTACTGATTGATCTCGGTCGGGTATTCGCGGCGCCAGCCCTTGAGCAATTCTTCCCTGAGCAGGCGCCGGTTCTGAATCTCTGCGCGCTTTTGCAGCGATGTCAGCGCAATACCGGTATCGGGATGTCTGGCGGGCGGATCGTTGGCCCAGACGTGCAGATCGTTTTGCAATTGCAGGTACTCGTTCTGCAATCGCTGAATCTCCCCGCGCGGCCCGGACGCACTGACGCGCATCTCTTGCGCCAGTGCGTCGATTTGCTGATCGGTCATCCGCGGGTAAAGCGCGCGGATATCCTGCTCGTCGGAGTGCGAAACATTGTTCAGGCTTTCAGTGCGATCAAGCCGAGTAAAACCGTCGCTGCCCAGCAGCCGTAACGTGTCGGTTATCGGTGGCTGAATGGGCGTTTCATGCAGCACGACGCGGAGCTCCTGGCGCTCCAGCCTGTGTTGGCGAATGGCGGCCTTCAGGTTCTGGCCCTGGCCAATCCCGATGTTGAGGCTGGCGCGCTCACTGTCGGGCAGCGCGTACAGCACGCTGGAATAGAAATCGCTGAGCGATTGCAGTTGCTGGCCACGGTCATCGAAGGCTTGATAGCGCTGGTCATCGCTGCGCACCAGGACCTTTTTTTCCGAGGCGTCTTCGCGACCAATGCTGTCGACGACCGGCCCTTCGTAGCGACCGTCGCGGATTTCAATCCGCACATCGCCGCTCCAGCCCGGCAGCAATTTGAGGCTGTGCAGCGCCAGCGAGTCCGAATCGGGATTATTCACTGAGCCAAGCTCAAGCCCTTCATAGGCACGGGACACGCGCAGTTCCTGACTGGCCAGTTGCATCAGTTCCTGCTGACGCGCTGGCAGTTGCCCCTCGTTGATTTGCAGCAGTTCGTTGCCGGTGGCGGTTTCGAGCAATTCACGAGTGACACTCGCCGGCAGGTCGGGATTGTGAGCCTTGAGCTGTTGCGCCAGCGGATCGTCGATGTGTTGCAACGCTTGGTAGCGCGATTCGAACAGCGCACTTCGGTGGGTCTTCGCCAGGCCGACCAGTTGCTTGCGCAGGGTCTGGGTGCGAATGTCCAGGGGTGGCTTGGCGGTGAAGGGTTCGCCGAGCAGCGCCTTGATGTGCGTTTCGTCGAGAAGCGAAAGCAAAGTCTTGAGCAGGTCGCCGCCGATCAACTGATGCTGACGCAGTTCGGTCAGGGGCAGGCTTGCGTCTGCGCTGGACTGCCAGAGCAGCTCACCGTTGCGATCGATCAGGCGCAGGCGCTGGTTGCTCGGCCAGCGACCCCGCTCGCTGAGCAATTGCAATTGCGTAACCTGATCGGCGCGCAAAAAATCTTCAGCGACATCGCTGTCCAGCTGATCGATAAAGCGCTGCAACTGCTGATCGATCTTGAATCGCTGGATGCTGTCGGCCAGGAGCGGTGGGGTTTTTTCCTGATTGACGTGCATCTTGCGCAACGCCTCTTCGCTGCTGCCGCTGACCTGAAGAATGGTTTCGCGCTCGGCCGGGGTAAAGGCTTCTACCGCAGGACCGATGCGCCGCAATGCGGTTTCGCCGTCCCATTCCATGGGTTGTTCGAGTTCGGTGTGCCAGGCGCCGTCGCCGTTGTGCCGCAGCACAGGCTGGTAAGCGTCGGGGCGGGTCGGGTGTTCGATACGGTATTGCCCGGGCACCTCATGTTCTTTGACTGAGAAGTGCGCCTCTTCGAGGGGTAACAGCTGCTTGCCCTGATGCGTATGCAGGCCCCGTTGATTCGGCTGCGAATCCGCTGGTGGCGGTGTCGGATGTTTGTAGCGCTCGAGATCCGGCTCCCAGTAGTGGGTTGTGCCATTGGCCAGTTTCACCGGTTTGAAGCGATCAATGAACGCCACCACTTCCTTGGGCAAGACCTTGCGAAACTCGGCCGATGCAATCGCGCCGCCCACGGCAAACATGCCCAGCTGGATCATCGATTCAACGGTGCCCATCAAATGCTCGAAAGCTTCGGTGGTGCGGCCCTGGCCCCATTCGACGATGCCCTCGAAGGCTTCGTCGAGCATCTGATAAGCCATGTACGCCATCATCGCTTCGCCCAGCACCGGCACGAACGGTGCGACGATCAGCGCGGCGGTCTGGGCGATCGTGGAAATGATCTCGGCCACCGAGTCCCAGAACGCCCAGCGTACTTTTTGATCGACGACTGCGGTGGGCACGGCGATGGATCGGGCGTCGTTGAAGACCTTGTTCAGTTTCGCCTGATGCAGGTGCTGCCAGATGTCGTCATGGAAGGGCACCAGCGCCGTCTGCAGATCGGGCCGTTCCACCGGTGATTCGCGCCACGCGGGCAGGGAACTGCCGGGTTCATGCGGATGCCACTTGATTTCGCTGAGGCGGCTATCAAGGGTGCTGAAGAAAAACCCGCGGTGCTCGTGATTGACGAAACGGCTGAAGAAGCGCTGGTAATCCTTCGAGCGCAGCTGGCGCGTCAGTTCGACGATCATTTCCAGCGGCGAGGTGTACTCCTTGAACGGATGTTCCGGGTCATCCGGCACATACGCCACGACTCGCGCATTGTTTCGCGACAGGTACAGGTCCGGGGCGAACACGACGATGCCGGTCAGCGGCAAGCAAAGCATGCTCATGTCATGACAGAGTAATGGTGCGCCGTTTACATAGAGGCCTTTCATGCCATCGAGGAAGGCCTCGATCAGGCGCACGGCACTCTCCGACACATCGCGGTTCATTCGCGCCCATTGCAGGGCCGCTTTCATAGCGGTTTTCTGGCTGGCATCGAGTTTGTTGCGCAGCACCGTGGCGACCATCGGATCGGAATAACCGAGGTTTTCTTCCAGGCTGGCTTTGTATTTCGCGCCGATGTCCAGCCGCCGGCACAGCTGGGTGAAGGCAGGAATGCTCAGTCGGGCTTTGATCGTGGGCAGGGTTTCGAATTGCCCGGTTGGCGTAGGAGCGGTGGTGAATGTCGATTGCGCCTCGAAGGCGTTGTCGTAGGTTTCCCGATCTTCGAAGTTATGCAGCGCCGCCTCCAGCAGGGAAACGCTCCAGACGCGTGCGCCGGTCTTGATCGGGAACAGCGGGGTGGTCGCCGGGATGTACAGGCGCACGAAGGTGTTTCTGACATCCAGGTCCAGATCGAAACAGCTTTTCAGTTCGGCCTTGAGCAAGGGCTCGGCGAAGGCTGCGGCGTCCTGCAGATGTTCCAGGCTTTTATCGACCTGACTCTGCGCATCGAGATGTGCGCCAGCGAGTTGTTTCATTTGCGTGTGCTGTTCGGCGGATGCCGACTTTAGCGCTTCGGGCTGCAGCGGGACGCTGTTCTTCAACGCTTCGCGCCGGGTGGCTGAGGTGTTGCCCAGCCACTGCGGGATCGCCTCTTTGAGCGGTTGATAATGTTCATCCGCATGTTGCGCGATGTTTGTGTCAGCAGCGGTTACGGATGGGTGTGCTTGAGACAAATGCATGGCCATTCCTTGGCGTCGGTAAGGACCTCCAGCAAACCAGCAGGCCGCGCCCTTCGTGCGGTACATATTTATATCTCTGGCGCGGGGCTGACTTGCTATTCTGCGCGGCCTGCCGCAAATCGGCCGCGCCCGGTAAACTGCGCCTTTGCGACGCTATATGTCGCATTGCCGTAAACCCGGGAAAATCCGGGGTTTGCGCTATAAGAAGTTGTCGCTTGGCGGCAAGGCCGGGCACAAAACTGTCCTTACAATCCCCTCAATCGCTCGCCAGTTTCCGGCGAGTGTTCCTTTTCAGGAGACTCCGATGTCCGTTGAGCACGCTGCGGTACAACGCGCCGATTTCGACCAGGTAATGGTTCCCAACTACGCGCCTGCCGCTTTCATTCCGGTGCGTGGCGCCGGTTCCCGGGTCTGGGATCAGGCCGGCCGCGAGCTGATCGACTTCGCCGGCGGGATTGCCGTCAACGTATTGGGCCACGCGCACCCGGCGCTGGTCGGTGCCTTGACCGAGCAGGCCAACAAGCTGTGGCATGTGTCCAACGTGTTCACCAACGAGCCGGCGCTGCGCCTGGCGCACAAGCTGATCGACGCCACGTTCGCCGAGCGTGCGTTCTTCTGCAACTCCGGCGCCGAAGCCAACGAGGCCGCATTCAAGCTGGCCCGTCGCGTCGCGTTCGACCGTTTCGGCAGCGAGAAGTACGAAATCATCGCCGCGCTGAACAGCTTCCACGGCCGTACCCTGTTCACCGTCAACGTCGGTGGCCAGTCGAAGTACTCCGACGGTTTCGGCCCGAAAATCACCGGCATCACCCATGTGCCTTACAACGACCTCGCGGCGCTGAAAGCCGCAGTTTCCGACAAGACCTGCGCGGTCGTGCTCGAACCGATCCAGGGCGAGGGCGGCGTGCTGCCGGCAGAGCTTGAGTACCTGCAAGGCGCCCGTGAACTGTGCGACGCGCACAATTCGCTGCTGGTGTTCGACGAAGTGCAGACCGGCATGGGCCGCAGCGGCAAGCTGTTTGCTTACCAGCATTACGGCGTGACCCCGGACATCCTCACCAGCGCCAAGAGCCTGGGCGGCGGTTTCCCGATCGCGGCGATGCTGACCACCGAAGCGCTGGCCAAGCATCTGGTCGTCGGTACTCACGGCACCACTTACGGCGGCAACCCGCTGGCCTGCGCGGTGGCGGAAGCGGTGATCGACGTGATCAACACACCTGAGGTGCTGAGCGGCGTGAATGCCAAGCACGACAAGTTCAAGGCGCGCCTTGAGCAGATCGGTGAGAAATACGGCTTGTTCACCCAGGTGCGTGGCCTCGGTCTGCTGATCGGCTGCGTGCTCAACGACGCCTGGAAAGGCAAGGCCAAGGACATCTTCAACGCCGCTGAAAAAGAAGGCCTGATGATTCTCCAGGCCGGCCCGGACGTGATTCGTTTCGCCCCGAGCCTGGTGGTCGAAGACGCCGATATCGATGCCGGCCTGGACCGTTTCGAACGCGCTGCTGCTGCACTGACGCAAGCTTGATGGACCCGTCGACGCCCGACGATACGGGCGTCGATCAAAATTTTTGATACCGGGCACGTTCAACTGTAGGAGTGAGCCTGCTCGCGATAGGGGTGTATCAGACACATCAATGTCGACTGATACACCGCTATCGCGAGCAGGCTCACTCCTACAAGGTCCGGTGTTCTTTCTGTGATTTTTTTGAAGAGAAAAGGAGTGACACCATGCTGGTGATGCGCCCCGCGCAAATGGCTGATCTGGGCGAGGTACAGCGTCTGGCTGCGGACAGCCCGATTGGTGTCACTTCCTTGCCGGATGACGTGGAACGTCTGAGCGACAAGATCGCCGCGAGCGAAGCGTCGTTTGCCGCCGAAGTAAGCTTCAACGGTGAGGAAAGCTATTTCTTCGTCCTCGAAGATTCCGCTACCGGCAAGCTGGTCGGTTGCTCGGCCATCGTCGCCTCGGCCGGTTATTCGGAGCCGTTCTACAGCTTCCGCAACGAGACCTTCGTCCACGCCTCGCGCGAACTGAAGATCCATAACAAGATCCACGTGCTCTCGCAGTGCCACGACCTGACCGGCAACAGCTTGCTGACCAGTTTCTACGTGCAACGCGAACTGGTCGGATCGCCGTGGGCCGAGCTCAATTCCCGTGGTCGTCTGCTGTTCGTCGCCAGCCATCCGGAGCGTTTTGCCGATTCGGTGGTGACCGAGATTGTCGGTTACAGCGATGAAAACGGTGACTCGCCGTTCTGGGATGCCATCGGGCGCAACTTCTTCGACCTCAACTACGCCGAAGCCGAACGCCTGTGCGGGCTGAAAAGCCGCACGTTCCTCGCCGAGCTGATGCCGCATTACCCGATCTACGTGCCGTTGCTGCCGGACTCCGCGCAAGAAGCGATGGGCCAGGTGCACCCGCGGGCGCAGATCACCTTCGACATCCTGATGCGCGAAGGCTTCGAGACCGATCACTACATCGACATTTTCGACGGTGGACCGACCCTGCATGCGCGCGTTTCCGGGATCCGCTCGATCGCGCAGAGCCGCGTGGTACCGGTGAAGATCGGCGAGCCGGTCAAAGGCGCCGGGCGCCAGTATCTGGTGGCCAACGCGCAGTTGCAGGATTACCGCGCGGTGTTGCTCGAGCTGGATTACGCGCCGGGCAAACCGGTGACTCTGGATCTGGAAGCGGCCGAAGCCCTGGGCGTCGGTGAAGGTGCCAGCGTGCGCCTGGTGGCGGTTTAACGCCTTAGCGAGTTTCACGGGTGGCGCAAGCGGCCCGTTTGAGGAGATAGCATGATTGTTCGTCCCGTACGCAGCAGCGATTTACCCGCGCTGATCGATCTGGCCCGCAGCACCGGCACCGGCCTCACTACCTTGCCGGCCAACGAAGAACGTCTGGCCCACCGGGTCGGCTGGGCCGAAAAAACCTTTCGCGGCGAAGCCGGCCGTGGCGATGCGGACTACCTGTTCGTGCTCGAAGACGACAATGGCCGCGTGGTGGGGATTTCCGCCATCGCTGGCGCGGTCGGTCTGCGTGAGCCGTGGTACAACTTCCGCGTCGGCCTGACCGTCAGCGCCTCGCAGGAACTGAACATCTATCGCGAGATTCCGACGCTGTTCCTGGCCAACGACCTGACCGGCAATTCCGAGTTGTGCTCGCTGTTCCTGCACGCCGATTACCGCAGCGGTCTGAACGGCCGCATGCTGTCCAAGGCGCGCATGCTGTTCATCGCCGAGTTCCCGGAGCTGTTCGGCAACAAGATCATCGCCGAGATGCGCGGCGTGTCCGACGACGCCGGGCGCTCGCCGTTCTGGGAAAGCCTGGGCCGGCACTTCTTCAAGATGGAATTCAGCCAGGCCGATTACCTGACCGGTGTCGGCAACAAGGCATTCATTGCCGAACTGATGCCGAAATTCCCGCTGTACACCTGTTTCCTGTCGCCGGATGCGCGCAACGTGATCGGCCAGGTCCACCCGGACACCGAGCCGGCACTGGCGATGCTCAAGGGCGAAGGCTTCAGCTATCAGGGTTACGTCGATATCTTCGACGCCGGCCCGGCGATTGAATGCGAAACCGGCAAGATCCGCGCAGTGCGCGACAGTGAAGCGCTGGTGCTGGCCGTCGGCACGCCGGGCGACGACGCCACGCCATTCATCATCCATAACCGCAAACGCGAAGACTGCCGCATCACCGCGGCGCCAGCGCGTCTGGCCGCCGGCACGCTGGTGGTTGACCCGCAGACCGCCAAACGTCTTCAACTCAGCGCCGGCGATCAGGTTCGCGCCGTTGCGTTGTCCGCTGCACGGGAGTCGAAACAATGAATTCGCTATACATCGCAGGTGAGTGGCTGGCCGGTCAGGGCGAAGCCTTTCAATCGTTGAACCCGGTCACCCAGCAGGTATTGTGGTCGGGCGAGGGCGCTACCGCCGCTCAGGTCGAATCCGCCGTGCAGGCCGCACGTCAGGCATTTCCGGGCTGGGCGCGTCGTTCGCTGGACGAACGCATCATTGTGCTCGAAGCGTTTGCCGCCGCGCTGAAAAACCATTCTGACGAACTGGCCCGCACCATCGGTGAGGAAACCGGCAAACCGTTGTGGGAAGCTACGACCGAAGTCACCAGCATGGTCAACAAGATTGCCATCTCGGTGCAGAGCTACCGTGAGCGTACCGGCGAAAAGAGCGGCCCGCTGGGCGACGCCACCGCCGTGTTGCGCCACAAACCTCACGGCGTGGTCGCGGTGTTCGGCCCTTACAACTTCCCCGGCCACTTGCCCAACGGTCATATCGTGCCGGCACTGCTGGCCGGTAACAGCGTGCTGTTCAAGCCGAGCGAACTGACGCCGAAAGTCGCCGAGCTGACGGTCAAGTGCTGGATCGAAGCCGGCCTGCCAGCGGGCGTGCTGAACCTGCTGCAAGGCGCGCGGGAAACCGGCATTGCACTGGCGGCGAACCCGGGCATCGACGGTCTGTTCTTCACCGGTTCGAGCCGCACCGGCAACCATCTGCATCAGCAATTCGCTGGTCGCCCGGACAAGATCCTGGCGCTGGAAATGGGCGGCAACAATCCGCTGGTGGTCGACGAGGTTGCCGATCTCGATGCTGCGGTTTACACGATCATTCAGTCGGCGTTCATCTCCGCCGGCCAGCGTTGCACCTGCGCGCGCCGTTTGCTGGTGCCGCAAGGCGCGTGGGGCGACAGCCTGCTCAAGCGTCTGGTGGAAGTCAGTGCGACCATCGAAGTCGGCGCGTTCGATCAGCAGCCAGCGCCGTTCATGGGCTCGGTGGTTTCCCTTGGCGCGGCAAAAGCGCTGATGGATGCACAGGAGCATCTGCTTGCGAACGGCGCAGTGGCGCTGCTGGAAATGACTCAGCCGCAAGCGCAGTCGGCATTGCTGACGCCGGGCATTGTCGACGTGACCGCAGTCGCCGAGCGCCCCGACGAGGAACTGTTCGGTCCGTTGCTGCAAGTCATTCGCTACGTCGATTTCGAAGCTGCCATCGTCGAAGCCAACAATACCGCCTACGGTCTGGCTGCCGGCCTGTTGTCGGATTCCGAAGCGCGTTACCAGCAGTTCTGGCTGGAAAGCCGCGCCGGCATCGTCAACTGGAACAAACAACTGACCGGGGCCGCGAGCAGCGCGCCGTTCGGCGGGGTCGGCGCTTCGGGCAACCATCGCGCCAGCGCCTACTACGCCGCGGATTACTGCGCGTACCCGGTGGCGTCGCTGGAAACCCCGAGCCTGACTCTGCCAGCAGCCCTGACACCCGGCGTGAAAATGGCGTGATGCCAATCGCTGGCAAGCCAGCTCCCACAGAAGGCGAGTCGTCCACAGAATCTGTGAACATCACCAATCCTGTGGGAGCTGGCTTGCCAGCGATGGGTGCGACTCGGTCGTACTGAATAGTTACTGAAGCCTATAACAACAGATTCACGTGGAGCCTCGCTGATGAAATCCTACGAAGTCAATTTTGACGGTCTAGTGGGGCCGACCCATAACTACGGTGGTCTGTCCTACGGCAACGTTGCTTCTCAGAGCAACAGCCAGCAATCCTCGAGCCCCAAAGAAGCGGCGCTGCAAGGCCTGGCGAAAATGAAAGCGCTGATGGAAATGGGCTTCCAGCAGGGCGTATTGGCACCGCAGGAGCGTCCGGACGTGGCCGCACTGCGCCGCCTGGGTTTCAGCGGCACTGACGCGCAAGTGATCGAGCGCGCCGCTAAAGAAGCCATGCCGCTGCTGGTCGCCAGTTGCTCGGCATCGAGCATGTGGGTGGCCAACGCCGCCACGGTCAGCCCGAGCGCAGACACCGCTGACGGCCGCGTGCATTTCACTGCCGCCAACCTCAACTGCAAATACCACCGCAGCATTGAACACCCGACCACCAGTCGCGTGCTCGGGGCGATGTTCGCTAATCAGCAGCACTTCGCCCATCACTCGGCATTGCCGGCGGTTGCGCAATTCGGTGACGAAGGCGCAGCCAACCACACGCGTTTCTGCCGTGAATATGGCGAGGCGGGCGTCGAGTTCTTCGTGTTCGGCCGCAGTGCGTTCGACAATCGTTACCCGGCCCCGCAAAAGTACCCGGCGCGGCAGACCCTCGAAGCCTCGCAGGCCGTGGCGCGTCTGCACGGTCTGCGTGAAGACGGCGTGGTCTACGCCCAGCAGAATCCCAACGTGATCGATCAGGGCGTGTTCCATAACGACGTGATCGCTGTCGGCAACGGCGAAGTGCTGTTCTATCACGAGGACGCGTTCCTCGAGACCGAACAAATGCTCGCTGAGCTGGAAAGCAAACTGGCCAAGGTCGGTGGCAAGTTCCAGTCCGTGTGCGTGCCGCGTTCGGCGGTCACCGTGGATGACGCGGTGCGCTCGTACCTGTTCAACAGCCAGTTGCTGTCGCGCCCTGACGGTTCGATGCTGCTGATCGTGCCGCAGGAATGCCAGGCCAACGAACGCGTCTGGGCGTATCTGCAAAGTCTGACCAGTTCCGGCGGGCTGATCCGCGAAGTGAAAGTCTTCGATCTCAAGCAAAGCATGCAGAACGGCGGCGGCCCGGCGTGCCTGCGTCTGCGCGTGGCGCTGAATGAAACCGAACTGGCGGCGGTCAACCCAGGCGTTATCATGACGGCCCCGTTGTACGGTTCGTTGACCGCATGGGTTGAAAAGCACTACCGCGACCGCCTCAGCGAAAGCGACCTGGCGGATCCGCAATTGTTGCTTGAATGCCGGACGGCACTGGATGAACTGACGCAAATCCTTAAACTGGGCGCGGTTTATCCCTTCCAGATCAATTGAACGCCGGCGCGCCGCTTGAACGCGGTGCGCGGTGTGTCACCCCAAGAGAGTAAAAACATGAGCGATTCCCTGCAGCTGATCCTTGAAGACACCGACGGCACGCAACTGCAAACCTCGTGCACCCGCGTCGCGGTCATGTGGCAAGGCAAAGAGCTGTGGATCCAGCAGGACGGCCGCGGCCAGTTGCTGATCGGCGTTGACGTCGAGGAAGGTGACGAAGAATACGCCAACCTGCTGTTGCGCCCATTGGCGACTAATCTGGTAAGTCTGCAACTGGAAATGGAACCGGCTGACCTCGGCGCTGACGAGGATCACGTACACGGCCCGGATTGCAACCACGACCACTAAGGAAACCGCTCTATGCTCGCCCTCGGCAAACTGCTTGAACTGACCCTCGCCGGCCGCGAACCGGCGGAGAAGACTCAACTGACTGTCGAAGGCGTGCGCATGCGCTGGTTGAGCGAAGGGGCGCTGGAAGTCCGGCCCCCGGAAGCGCGCGACAATGGCCTGGACCTGCTGCTGTCGGCGGGTATCCACGGTAACGAAACCGCACCGATCGAGTTGCTCGACCGGTTGCTGCACGACATCGCTCGCGGCGATCTGAAGCCGCGCGCACGCATTCTGTTCCTGTTCGGTAATCCCGAGGCGATGCGCAAGGGCGAGCGCTTCATCGAGCAGGACGTCA
Source organism: Pseudomonas sp. Z003-0.4C(8344-21) (assembly GCF_900104975.1). Lineage (NCBI taxonomy): Bacteria > Pseudomonadati > Pseudomonadota > Gammaproteobacteria > Pseudomonadales > Pseudomonadaceae > Pseudomonas > Pseudomonas sp. Z003-0.4C(8344-21). The sequence continues at coordinate 1,848,324 of NZ_LT629756.1, forward strand.
ATCGGCTGTTCAACGGCCGGCATGAACAAAGCAGTGGCAGCGAAGCGTTGCGCGCCTGTGAGCTGGAGCGTCTGGCGGCGACTTTCTTCAGCAAACCCGAGCGCCAGCGTTTGCACTACGACCTGCACACGGCGATTCGTGGCTCGAAGATCGAGCAATTTGCGCTGTATCCATGGAAAGAGGGGCGCCAGCATTCGCGTCTTGAATTGGCGCGCCTGCGCGCCGCCGGGATGGAAGCCGTGCTGCTGCAGAACAAGCCGTCGATCGTGTTCAGCTCCTATACCTATGACAAGCTTGATGCCGAGGCTTTCACCCTGGAGCTGGGCAAGGCGCGGCCGTTCGGGCAGAACGACGGCGTCAACGTGTCGCTGCTGGAAACTCGCTTGAAGCAGATCATCGAAGGCACCGAGCCGGAGATGGCGCAAGCGGGGCTGGACGGCCTGCAACTGTTCAGCGTCGCCCGGGAAATCATCAAGCACAGCGATGCGTTCCGCCTGAACCTGCCGGCCGACATCGAGAATTTTTCAGAGTTGGACATGGGGTATGTGCTGGCCGAAGATCTGGCCAATACCCGCTGGGTCATTGAAGAGCCGGGCGCGCGGATCATTTTCCCCAACCCGAAGGTCAAGAACGGCCTGCGCGCCGGCATCCTGATCGTCCCGACCACCGACGAAAACCTCGCCTAAGATTGCCGCCGACCCAATGTAGGAGTGAGCCTGCTCGCGATTGCAATATGTCAGCCACCACAGGTGTCACTGACAGTCCGCTATCGCGAGCAGGCTCACTCCTACAGTTTTTGCGTTTGTGTTTAAACCGCTACCGCATGCGGCTCGGTACGGCGCAGTGCGCGAATTTTGCGCAGCGTATCCGCACATGTCCGCGCCGCTTCCTGACCCTTGTGCACAAAGTGCTCGTAGAAAAACTTCTGATGCTCTTCGCCAGAGTGGAAGTGATGCGGCGTCAGTGACACCGAGAACACCGGCACTTCGGTTTCCAGTTGCACTTGCATCAGACCGCTGACCACCGATTGAGCGACGAACTCATGACGGTAGATGCCGCCGTCCACCACCAGAGCTGCAGCGACGATGCCGGCATAACGACCGGTCTTGGCCAGCAGTTTGGCGTGCAGAGGCATTTCAAAGGCACCGCCGACTTCGAAGAAATCGATGTCCGATTCCAGATAACCCTGGGCAAGCATTTCAACGACGAAGCCTTTGCGGCTCTGGTCGACGATTTCCTTGTGCCAGCAAGCCTGGATGAACGCGACGCGCTCGCCGTGCGGGTGTTTGTTTTTGCTGTCGATAGCGGTGGGTTGCATGTTCAGATTCCTGTTTGTGTGAAAAACAGGGCGTTATGAATCGAAAGGGATGCCAGGGTTCGCACACGCACGACAACACGCGGACGGCCCTGTGCTTTTGATCCCGTTCTCTCTTCATCCGGACTATGACCGTCGGCCCCGGAATCACACCGGGTCTGCTGACCTTGCCGTCGACCACCGCCATTGCCGTGTTCGCCGCCAAGCGCTCGCGGGCTATGCGCATTGCGCGCAATTACCGCCGGTGGGGAATTGCACCCCGCCCTGAGAACGTTTGTGCCGCCCCTTCGGGTGGCGCAGCGTTTTTATCACATATTTTCCAGCCGTGCACCGACCGTGCTGGAGCGAGCCTGCTCGATAGCGGTTCCACATTTATCACACATGCTGGCTGTTACTCCGCTTTCGCGAGCAGGCTCGCACACAGGGGATGGTGCTTTTTCAGCGAGACCGTGATTTTTCCTTCTTCAAGGCTTGATTAATCCGCGCCATGACCGCAGTAATCCCACTTCACAAAGGGATTTCCCCTGCTGACCAGAGGCCAGGTTCATGAGCGTTATCGATCTTCGCAGCGACACCGTCACCCAACCGACTCCCGCCATGCTCGACGCCATGCTGGCGGCGGACACCGGTGACGACGTGTACGGCGAAGACCCGACGGTCAACCGTCTGGAAGCCGAACTGGCCAGCCGCCTCGGTTTTGCAGCCGCGCTGTTCGTGCCGACCGGGACCATGAGCAACCTGCTCGGGTTGATGGCGCACTGCGAGCGCGGCGACGAATACATCGTCGGCCAGCAGGCGCACACCTACAAGTACGAGGGCGGTGGCGCGGCGGTGCTCGGTTCGATCCAGCCGCAGCCGCTGGAAGTGCAGGCCGACGGTTCGCTCGATCTGGAGCAGGTTGCGGCGGCGATCAAACCGGACGACTTTCACTTCGCCCGCACCCGCTTGCTGGCGCTGGAAAACACCATGCAGGGCAAGGTGCTGCCGCTGGAATATCTGGCCCGGGCGCGACGCTTCACTCAGCAGCACGGCCTGCAGTTGCACCTGGACGGCGCGCGCCTTTACAACGCGGCGGTCAAACTGGGTGTCGATGCGCGGGAAATCACCCAGTATTTCGATTCGGTCTCGGTGTGCCTGTCCAAAGGCCTCGGTGCACCGGTCGGCTCGGTGCTGTGCGGTTCTGAACAGCTGATCGGCAAGGCCCGACGCTTGCGCAAAATGGTCGGCGGCGGCATGCGTCAGGCAGGCGTGCTGGCAGCGGCGGGGCTTTACGCGCTCGATCACCACGTTGGGCGGCTGGCCGACGACCATGCCAACGCGCAGCTGCTGGCCGATGGTCTGCGCGAAGCCGGTTTCGTCGTCGAACCCGTGCAAACCAACATGGTTTATGTGCAAATGGGCGACAGGGCCGAGGCGCTCAAGGCCTTTGCGGCCGAGCGCGGGATCAAGCTCAGCGCTGCTGCACGTCTGCGCATGGTCACGCACATGGATGTCAGCCGCGCACAAATCGAGCAAGTGATCGCGACATTCGTCGAGTTTTCACGCAAGTGACAGCGTTAGCCGTCCAATTGACCGTTTCTATCGTATAAACACGCTGTACCCCGCGCGCAGGGCCGATATAATGCGGCCCTTTGCCGTCGCTTCGTCTCTGACGTTTCGAACAGGCCTTTGGCCGCAGCCTCCGTGGAAGAACCTAATGAAAAGCGCAGAAATCCGTGAAGCCTTCCTTCGCTTCTTCGAAGAGCAAGGCCACACCCGTGTAGCCTCCAGCTCTTTGATTCCGGGCAACGACCCAACCCTGCTGTTCACCAACGCGGGGATGAACCAGTTCAAGGACTGCTTCCTGGGCCAGGAAAAACGTGCCTACACCCGTGCGACCAGCAGCCAGAAGTGCGTGCGCGCCGGTGGCAAGAACAGTGACCTGGAAAACGTCGGTTATACCGCCCGTCACCACACGTTCTTCGAAATGCTCGGTAACTTCAGCTTCGGCGATTATTTCAAGCACGACGCGATCACCTTCGCCTGGACCTTCCTGACCGGCGTGCTGAAGCTGCCGAAGGAAAAACTATGGGTCACCGTCTACGCCACCGACGACGAAGCGTATGACATCTGGACGCAGAAAATCGGCGTGCCGGCCGAGCGCATGATCCGCATCGGCGACAACAAAGGCGCGCCGTACGCGTCCGACAACTTCTGGACCATGGGTGACACCGGCCCGTGCGGCCCGTGCACCGAGATTTTCTACGATCACGGCGAGCACATCTGGGGTGGCCCGCCGGGCTCGCCGGAAGAAGATGGCGACCGTTACATCGAAATCTGGAACAACGTGTTCATGCAGTTCAACCGCACCGCCGACGGCGTGTTGCATCCGTTGCCAGCGCCGTCGGTCGACACCGGCATGGGCCTGGAGCGGATCAGTGCGGTGATGCAGCACGTCAACTCCAACTACGACATCGACCTGTTCAAGAACCTGCTGAAGGCTTCGGCTGAAGCGATCGGTTGCGAGAACGGTGATCAGTCATCGCTGAAGGTCGTGTCCGACCACATCCGTTCGTGCGGCTTCCTGATTGCCGATGGCGTGCTGCCGTCCAACGAGGGCCGTGGCTACGTGCTGCGCCGGATCATTCGTCGCGCCTGCCGTCACGGCAACAAGCTCGGCGCCACCGGCAGCTTCTTCTACAAGATCGTCGCGGCGCTGGTGGCCGAGATGGGCGAAGCGTTCCCGGAACTGAAGAAGCAGCAGAGCAACATCGAACGCGTGCTCAAGGCTGAAGAAGAACAGTTCTCCAAGACGCTGGAGCACGGCCTGAAAATTCTCGAGCAGGATCTGGCCGAGCTCAAAGGCACCGTGGTGCCGGGCGACGTGGTGTTCAAGCTCTACGACACCTACGGTTTTCCGATGGACCTGACCGCTGACATCGCCCGCGAACGCGGCCTGACTGTCGATGAAGTCGGTTTCGAGCGTGAAATGGAAGCCCAGCGCGTGCGTGCGCGTTCCGCCAGCTCGTTCGGTCTGGACTACAACACGCTGGTCAAGGTTGACGTCGCCACCGAATTCACCGGTTACGCCGCCACCAGCGGTTCGGCGAAAATCGTGGCTATCTATAAGGACGGTCAGTCGGTCGACGTGCTGAGCGAAGGCGAAGAGGCGGTGATCGTCCTCAACCAGACGCCGTTCTACGCCGAGTCCGGTGGCCAGATTGGCGACTGCGGTTTCATTCAGGCCGGCAACAGCCGTTTCGACGTGCGCGACACTACCAAGACCGGCGGTGCGTTCCTGCATCATGGCGTGCTGGCGTCCGGCAGCCTGACCATCGGCGCGCCGGTGGAAACCCACGTCGACGCCGAAGTGCGTCATGCCACCGCGTTGAACCACTCGGCCACCCACTTGCTGCACGCGGCATTGCGTCAGGTGCTGGGTGAACACGTGCAGCAGAAAGGTTCGTTGGTCGACAGTCAGCGCCTGCGTTTCGACTTCAGCCACTTCGAAGCCATCAAGCCGGAACAGATCAAGCAACTGGAAGACATCGTCAACGCCGAGATCCGCAAGAACTCTGCGGTTGAAACCGAAGAAACCGACATCGAAACCGCGAAGAACAAAGGCGCGATGGCGCTGTTCGGCGAGAAGTACGGTGACAGTGTGCGCGTGCTGAGCATGGGCGGCGATTTCTCCGTCGAGCTGTGCGGCGGTATCCACGCCAACCGTACCGGCGACATCGGCCTGCTGAAGATCATCAGCGAAGGCGGTGTGGCTTCGGGCGTGCGTCGTATCGAAGCCGTCACCGGTGCCGCGGCGCTGGCGTACCTCAACGCTGCCGAAGAACAACTCAAGGAAGCGGCCAGCCTGGTCAAGGGCAGCCGTGACAATCTGATCGACAAGCTGTCGGCTGTGCTCGAGCGCAACCGCCTGCTGGAAAAGCAACTCGAGCAGTTGCAGGCCAAGGCGGCCAGTGCGGCGGGCGACGATCTGTCGGCCTCGGCAGTGGACGTCAAGGGCGTGAAGGTTCTGGCCGCACGTCTGGACGGTCAGGACGGCAAGGCGCTGCTGGCGCTGGTCGATCAGCTGAAAAACAAACTCGGCCGCGCAGTGATCCTGCTCGGCGGTGTCCATGAGGAAAAGGTCGTACTGGTTGCAGGCGTAACCAAGGACCTGACTGGCCAACTCAAAGCCGGTGATTTGATGAAGCAGGCTGCTGCGGCAGTGGGCGGGAAGGGCGGTGGTCGTCCGGACATGGCGCAGGGCGGCGGTGTCGATGCCGGGGCGCTGGATGGCGCACTGGCGCTGACCGTTCCATTCGTCGAGCAGGGTTTATAAGACGGTTCGCCCGGCCCGCAGTCTAGTGGCGCGCCGGGCGGCTGTTCGATTGATTATTGGGCGCCCTTCATGGGCAGAGGCGGCTTTGAAATGGCTTTGATCGTACAGAAATTTGGAGGCACCTCGGTCGGCACTGTCGAGAGAATCGAGCAGGTCGCCGACAAGGTTAAGAAATTCCGTGATGCTGGCGATGACCTGGTGGTCGTGTTGTCGGCAATGAGCGGCGAAACCAACCGTCTGATCGATCTGGCCAAGCAAATCAGTGGCGAGACGCAACCGGTTCCGCGTGAACTGGACGTGATCGTTTCCACCGGTGAGCAGGTGACGATTGCCCTGTTGGCCATGGCGCTGATCAAGCGCGGTGTGCCAGCGGTGTCGTACACCGGTAATCAGGTGCGGATCCTGACAGACAGTGCGCACAATAAAGCGCGTATCTTGCAGATTGATGATCAGAAGATTCGTGGCGATCTGAAAGCCGGCCGCGTGGTTGTGGTCGCGGGTTTCCAGGGCGTCGACGAGCACGGCAACATCACGACCTTGGGCCGTGGTGGCTCCGACACCACCGGCGTAGCCCTGGCGGCCGCGCTGAAGGCTGACGAGTGCCAGATCTACACCGACGTTGATGGCGTTTACACCACCGACCCGCGTGTTGTTCCGGTTGCACAGCGTCTGGACAAGATCACCTTCGAAGAGATGCTGGAAATGGCCAGCCTCGGTTCCAAGGTGTTGCAGATCCGTGCAGTCGAATTCGCTGGCAAGTACAACGTTCCGCTGCGCGTACTGCACAGCTTCAAGGAGGGTCCGGGCACCCTCATTACTATCGATGAAGAGGAAACCATGGAACAGCCGATCATTTCCGGCATCGCTTTCAACCGCGATGAAGCCAAGCTGACCATCCGTGGCGTGCCAGACACCCCGGGTGTGGCGTTCAAGATTCTCGGCCCGATCAGTGCCGCGAACATCGAAGTCGACATGATCGTGCAGAACGTCGCGCACGATAACACCACCGACTTCACCTTCACCGTGCACCGCAACGACTATCAGGCCGCACAGACCGTGCTGGAAAACACCGCTCGCGAGATCGGTGCCCGTGAAGTGGTGGGCGACACGAAGATTGCCAAGGTCTCGATCGTCGGCGTCGGCATGCGTTCCCACGCGGGCGTTGCCAGCCGGATGTTCGAATCGCTGGCCAAGGAAAGCATCAACATCCAGATGATCTCGACGTCGGAAATCAAGGTTTCCGTGGTGATCGAAGAGAAGTACCTGGAACTGGCTGTGCGCGCCCTGCACACGGCTTTCGAACTGGATGCTCCGGCCCGCCAGGGCGAGTAATCCGTTTCTTGAAGGGCGCGGTCTGACCGCGCCCTTTATTTTTGAATGGCGCGAGCCCTGAACTGTTCTTTTGCTCGTGCTGGTCAATACTCAGGCATGTAGGGCTACGATCGCTCCGGTTGTAGGTCGGGTGCCTTTTTTTTGCAGACTGTTGTCCCTGAAAGAATTGCGTGAGGAGAAAGGTATGCTGATTCTGACTCGTCGGTGCGCAGAAAGCCTGATTATCGGTGATGGCGAAATCACTGTGACCGTGCTTGGCGTTAAAGGAAACCAGGTGCGCATCGGCGTCAACGCGCCGAAAGAGGTTGCCGTGCACCGTGAGGAAATTTACCTGCGTATAAAGAAAGAGAAGGACGAAGAACCAAGCCATTAATTTTTATCGATTTTTATGTTTGCAAACGGGGAAAAGGTTGGTTAAGATACGCCCCGTGTTGCGGAGAGCTGGCCGAGTGGCCGAAGGCGCTCCCCTGCTAAGGGAGTACACCTCACAAGGGTGTCGGGGGTTCGAATCCCCCGTTCTCCGCCATTATTTGCTTAGTACGTTGTAATCTGGCTTTTTCGGTAAGTGATTGAATTTACTTGAAAAAGTGGTTGGAATAGAGATTAGACGGGCTATAATGCGGCGCAACAAATGCACTCGTAGCTCAGCTGGATAGAGTACTCGGCTACGAACCGAGCGGTCACAGGTTCGAATCCTGTCGAGTGCACCATTTAAGAGTTGATTGCAGTGATGCAGGTAACTCGGCTTCAACCAGATGTGAGCTGGTCTAAAAACACAAATGCACTCGTAGCTCAGCTGGATAGAGTACTCGGCTACGAACCGAGCGGTCACAGGTTCGAATCCTGTCGAGTGCACCATTTAAGAGTTAGTTGCAGCGATGCAGGTAACTTGGCTTCATCCAGTTGTGGTCTGGGCTAAAAACACAAATTGCACTCGTAGCTCAGCTGGATAGAGTACTCGGCTACGAACCGAGCGGTCACAGGTTCGAATCCTGTCGAGTGCACCATATACCAAAAAGCCCGCGTTTAACGCGGGCTTTTTGCTGTCCGGGATTTGGCTTTTGCCTTCACGCATCCTCTCTCGTCAAAATCGATCTGAGCACTGTGGTCTCGCTTGAGGTCGTAACTGTAGCGGGTGGTCGATGTTCTGATACTCACCTTGTCTGGTTTGCCCAGCGCGCTTTCGACGTCCTGTTGGCTCATGCCGGCGATGACGCGCCGATTGATGATCGCTTCTCGCCGCTGTCGGTTATCGATCAGATTTCCGCAGTTGTCTTCCGCATGACCAATCACGGCCGGTTCGCGCCTCATGGCCTTCAGTTCGGTCATGCGTTCGTGGTCGTGCTCGGGCATTACGGCAACCGATCCGGGCGAGTAGGGGTGTACTTCTTGTGTCGATCGCTGCTCTCCCTGCGCACAGCTCATTGAAGTGAACGTGACGCTGCCGTCGCTGGCCTCGCAACGATGAAGCGAAACAGGCGCTGCGCTGGATGGCAGGCAAAGCAGGCAGGCGGGTAGCAGAAAAACATAGGGGTTGAACAGCATTCGATGTCCTCCATGACGATCTGTCTTCAAGCGTAGCCGCTACATTTTCTGCTGCCGGTGTGTTTTCTTTTCAGAATGAGTCGTCGCATTTGCAGGGTTCAGGACGGCGCTCAGAATTGTTTCGCAAGCGCTTGTTTCGGCCGTGATTTTTTAACGTTTTAAACCGTCAAGCGGTGTATCATTGCGCCCGTCAGCCCCGCCGGGGCTTATGGAAAAATTCCATGGACTTACCCAGTAGTTACTCAGTACCCCGTTTCACCAATCATGAATTGACTGATTGATCCTTCCGGCGTGCCCCGCTGCTGGGAGTGGAGTTCGCCTATGTCTGAAATCGAAGTAAAGAAAACTCAAGAAAGCCTGCAGGATCGCCTGGCTCAGGTGGTCGAACTGCTGCAGCGCCAGCGCGTCGTCGAGGACCTGACTCATCGTCAGGAAGGTCCGCATCACGACCGCGTCGAAAACCTGGTTCACCGGCAAAACCTCGTCGAACTGCAACGCAAGCTCGATGATCTGCACTCCGCCGACGTCGCCTATATTCTCGAAGCCCTGCCGCTGGACGATCGTCTGACGCTCTGGCAATTGGTCAAGGCTGACCGCGACGGCGATATTCTGCTCGAAGTATCCGATTCCGTTCGTGAAACGCTGATCGCCGACATGGACGATCACGAACTGCTCGCGGCTGCCAAGGACATGGACGCCGACGAACTCGCTGACCTGGCTTCCGAGCTGCCGCGGGACGTCGTCCATGAATTGATGGAGAGCCTCGACAATCAGCAGCGTGAGCGCGTGCGTTCGGCCCTCTCCTACGACGAGGACCAGGTCGGTGCATTGATGGACTTCGAGATGGTGACCATCCGTGAGGATGTCAGTCTCGAAGTGGTCCTGCGTTATCTGCGCCGCCTGAAAGAACTCCCCGGCCATACCGACAAACTGTTCGTGGTCGATTACGACGGTGTGCTCAAGGGTGTACTGCCGATCAAGCGTCTGCTGGTCAATGATCCGGAAAAACAGGTCGCCGAAGTCATGGCCAGCGATCCGGTAAGCTTCCACCCGGACGAAGACGCCTACGATGCGGCGCAGGCGTTCGAGCGTTACGACTTGATCTCGGCGCCGGTGGTCGACAAGAACGGCAAGCTGATTGGCCGTCTGACCATTGACGAGATGGTCGACCTGATCCGTGAAGAGAGCGAAAGCGAAGTGCTCAACATGGCGGGTCTGCGCGAAGAGGAAGATATTTTCGCTTCCGTCTGGAAGTCGCTGCGCAACCGTTGGGCATGGCTGGCCGTCAACCTGATCACGGCGTTTGTCGCATCGCGTGTGATTGGTCTGTTCGAAGGATCGATCGAGAAGCTGGTGGCACTCGCTGCATTGATGCCGATCGTCGCCGGTATCGGTGGCAACTCCGGTAATCAGACGATCACCATGATCGTACGCGCCATGGCGCTTGATCAGGTCAGCACCGGTAATACGTCGCGGCTGATGCGCAAGGAGCTTGCGGTAGGTCTGATCAATGGCCTGGTGTGGGGTGGGGTAATCGGTGTCGTGGCCTATCTGCTATACGGCAGTTGGTCGCTAGGCGTGGTAATGACTGCCGCGATGACACTGAACCTGTTATTGGCTGCGTTGATGGGGGTATTGATTCCGATGACGCTGGCTAAGATGGGCCGGGATCCGGCGATGGGCGCCAGTGTGATGATCACTGCCATGACCGACAGCGGTGGCTTCTTCATCTTTCTGGGGTTGGCGACGATCTTCCTGCTCTAACTGATCGCGCTGAAACAACCCGCCAGTCTGGCGGGTTTTTTTTGCCCTGTAAAACGCGAATTTCGGGCAAAAAAAAGCCAGCAATCAAGCTGGCTTGAGGTGTTCGTTGTTACTCAGGACGCGTCTGCGGCCATTTCTGCATCGTGTGCAATCAGCGAAACCAGTGCGTTCTGCTGACGGTGCGACAACTGACGGAAGCGTTGCAACAGCTCGCGCTCGTGCAACGACAGCTCCGGGCTGTCCAGGCGCATGCTCAGCTCTTCGCCCAGTGCGCCTTCCTGAATAAGACTCTGCTCAAGGCGCGCAATGATCTCGGAGTTCATGCTGCGATGATGATTGCGAGCCACCTCGGCAATGCGTTCACGCATTCCGTCTGGCAGACGTACGACGAACTTGTCAGCCGTACGGCTGGAATAAATTGCCTGTTTCAATGGGCGCATATATTTAACCGGTTAGTTCAGGGGAGCGGTTCTCGGGATTGGCCGCAGGATGTGTGGTAGGACAAGCATCCGCGCCAAATGGTTCAACCTGAATTGTTAAGAGGCCGGCATCATGCCTCAAAATTGCCAGATCATTGGCGTCAATTCTGTGACAAATATTGAGCCGGGTAAAGGCGTAATGCCAGCACCAATCATCAGAAATGCGGACTGGTTGGAAATCTTTGCCTGTGTCCCCTGCTCTGCCTAGGTGTCATCGGCTTCCACGGATGCTCTAAGGTGCCATAGGGTGCATGCTAAGCAGCTGCGCATCGTTGTTACTGACCTTTACAGGATAGTGGCAAATTGCCGATTTACTAGTGGCGGGCATCCGTAGAGGGCGTTTAAGGGATGGATGGCAAGCTTATTTATTTGATGGGTCCGTCGGGTTCAGGCAAAGACAGTCTGATCGAGGCTGCTCGCCAACCATTGCGTGCATTGAATTGTGAAGTCATGCGCCGGGTGATTACCCGATCCGCCGAATCGGTGGGGGAGGATGCTATCGGAGTGACGCCCGATGAATTTGACCAACGCGAGCGAGCAGGCGATTTTGCCTTGGCTTGGCACGCCAATGGTTTGTCCTATGGCATTCCCGTGGAAATGGATCGACGCCTGCGTGCTGGCCAAAACGTTTTGGTTAATGGTTCGCGAGCTAATCTACGCCAAGCGATGACGCTTTACCCAGGGCTAGTAGCGGTCTTGTTGACGGTTCGGGACGATGTATTACGAGAGCGTCTGCTCAACCGTGGTCGTGAAACGCTTGAGCAGATCGATCAGAGGCTGGGTCGTAATGCGCAGTTCAAGGACAGGAGGTCGAGCGATGGGCCTGTGTACCTCATCGACAACTCAGGCAACCTGGCGGATGCCGTGAATCAACTTCTGGCTTTGATTGCGCTTAGCGCAAAACCGGATCGAATTTGATTTTTCGTCCGGCAGCCAACGCCAAAACGAATAACACCCCAAAGACGCCGCTGCCAACCAGCGGCAGGCTGATCTCGGTGTCCTCGAACAGCGAAAAATGCACAGCGCCGCTCAACAGGGCGAGGATCAGTAATCCCGCAGCTGACTTGGACATTACTTTGTACTCCTGAAGATATTCAAAAAACCAGTCGTTCTGAGGTTGCCGTCGGAAGTGACCGCTCGGAATCGCTCACGGCTTGCGGCGCGCCCTGATTGCTTAACACTGCGAGTTGAGGTGCCTTCTGTACCTGCAAGTAATGCGGTACGCGTTGAGCCACGGATTCGGGTGCTTTGCGCTCGGGGATAAACTGAGAACCGACCAAAACCGCCAAAGCAATTGCATTTGCAAGCAAAAGGGTGCTGTTCATGGGGCTGGGCTCCGAATGTTCTTTTATAGGACAGGCAAAGCACTCGCCGTGCCAACAGTCTAGCGGCTGTTAAGTCCTTTAAAGACAAGCATTTGAACGATTTTGAGCAAGCGCGCTGGTTGCAATCTGCAATGCCGGTGTTTTCACGGTCGTGCAAAATGCCGGTAATTCTTCGCGCAACCGGGTGGGGTAGCGTCCTACACTTAAAAAGCCGTGGGATGACATGACAAATCAGGGTTCGGCCGTTAACATGCACGCCGTCCGTCACGCAGCGCTTGCTGCGGCTTACCTGTGTCTCAGTAGCTCAATTGGATAGAGCATCCCCCTCCTAAGGGGAAGGTTGGCAGTTCGAACCTGCCCTGGGACACCATCTATATCAACTTCCTCCTTAAGATGGCTGCTCACCCCGAGTGGGATGACTTTTGGCTGCCTGTTACAGGCGCCATCGGGCTGACCGCTAGCATCGCTTCTATATAAAGCGGTAGTGAAGCGAGAATGCGTGAAAAGCGAAATTAACGGTTGACGGCAGATCTGAGGTGTCTATAATTCGCCCCACTTCCGGCGCAGTCGAAACGGAAAACTCCTTGAGATTCAATGAGTTAAGTAGGTTTCGGCGATAAGCGGTTTCAGTTCATCGAAGCCCGAAAGGAAGTTGAAAAAGAGGTGTTGACAGCAGCGTGTAACGCTGTAGAATTCGCCTCCCGCTGACGAGAGATCGGAAGCGCAAGTGGTTGAAGTTGTTGAAGAAATCTTCGAAAGCTTCTGAAAATAATCACTTGACAGCAAATGAGGCTGCTGTAGAATGCGCGCCTCGGTTGAGACGAAAGATCTTAACCAACCGCTCTTTAACAACTGAATCAAGCAATTCGTGTGGGTGCTTGTGGAGTCAGACTGATAGTCAACAAGATTATCAGCATCACAAGTTACTCCGCGAGAAATCAAAGATGTAACCAACGATTGCTGAGCCAAGTTTAGGGTTTCTTAAAAACCCAAAGATGTTTGAACTGAAGAGTTTGATCATGGCTCAGATTGAACGCTGGCGGCAGGCCTAACACATGCAAGTCGAGCGGATGAAGGGAGCTTGCTCCTGGATTCAGCGGCGGACGGGTGAGTAATGCCTAGGAATCTGCCTGGTAGTGGGGGACAACGTTTCGAAAGGAACGCTAATACCGCATACGTCCTACGGGAGAAAGCAGGGGACCTTCGGGCCTTGCGCTATCAGATGAGCCTAGGTCGGATTAGCTAGTTGGTGAGGTAATGGCTCACCAAGGCGACGATCCGTAACTGGTCTGAGAGGATGATCAGTCACACTGGAACTGAGACACGGTCCAGACTCCTACGGGAGGCAGCAGTGGGGAATATTGGACAATGGGCGAAAGCCTGATCCAGCCATGCCGCGTGTGTGAAGAAGGTCTTCGGATTGTAAAGCACTTTAAGTTGGGAGGAAGGGTTGTAGATTAATACTCTGCAATTTTGACGTTACCGACAGAATAAGCACCGGCTAACTCTGTGCCAGCAGCCGCGGTAATACAGAGGGTGCAAGCGTTAATCGGAATTACTGGGCGTAAAGCGCGCGTAGGTGGTTCGTTAAGTTGGATGTGAAATCCCCGGGCTCAACCTGGGAACTGCATTCAAAACTGTCGAGCTAGAGTATGGTAGAGGGTGGTGGAATTTCCTGTGTAGCGGTGAAATGCGTAGATATAGGAAGGAACACCAGTGGCGAAGGCGACCACCTGGACTGATACTGACACTGAGGTGCGAAAGCGTGGGGAGCAAACAGGATTAGATACCCTGGTAGTCCACGCCGTAAACGATGTCAACTAGCCGTTGGGAGCCTTGAGCTCTTAGTGGCGCAGCTAACGCATTAAGTTGACCGCCTGGGGAGTACGGCCGCAAGGTTAAAACTCAAATGAATTGACGGGGGCCCGCACAAGCGGTGGAGCATGTGGTTTAATTCGAAGCAACGCGAAGAACCTTACCAGGCCTTGACATCCAATGAACTTTCCAGAGATGGATTGGTGCCTTCGGGAACATTGAGACAGGTGCTGCATGGCTGTCGTCAGCTCGTGTCGTGAGATGTTGGGTTAAGTCCCGTAACGAGCGCAACCCTTGTCCTTAGTTACCAGCACGTTATGGTGGGCACTCTAAGGAGACTGCCGGTGACAAACCGGAGGAAGGTGGGGATGACGTCAAGTCATCATGGCCCTTACGGCCTGGGCTACACACGTGCTACAATGGTCGGTACAAAGGGTTGCCAAGCCGCGAGGTGGAGCTAATCCCATAAAACCGATCGTAGTCCGGATCGCAGTCTGCAACTCGACTGCGTGAAGTCGGAATCGCTAGTAATCGTGAATCAGAATGTCACGGTGAATACGTTCCCGGGCCTTGTACACACCGCCCGTCACACCATGGGAGTGGGTTGCACCAGAAGTAGCTAGTCTAACCTTCGGGAGGACGGTTACCACGGTGTGATTCATGACTGGGGTGAAGTCGTAACAAGGTAGCCGTAGGGGAACCTGCGGCTGGATCACCTCCTTAATCGACGACATCAGCTGCTCCATGAGCTCCCACACGAATTGCTTGATTCATTGAAGAAGACGATAGAAGCAGCCCGAAATTGGGTCTGTAGCTCAGTTGGTTAGAGCGCACCCCTGATAAGGGTGAGGTCGGCAGTTCGAATCTGCCCAGACCCACCAATTTTGTGTGGGAAACGCCGGTAGAAATACGGGGCCATAGCTCAGCTGGGAGAGCGCCTGCCTTGCACGCAGGAGGTCAGCGGTTCGATCCCGCTTGGCTCCACCACTACTGCTTCTCTTGTATAAAGCTTAGAAATGAGCATTCCATCGTTGTGATGGTGAATGTTGATTTCTAGTCTTTGGCTAGATCGTTCTTTAAAAATTTGGGTATGTGATAGAAAGATAGACTGGACGTTACTTTCACTGGTAACGGATCAGGCTAAGGTAAAATTTGTGAGTTCTCTTAATTGAGAAATTCGAATTTTCGGCGAATGTCGTCTTCACAGTATAACCAGATTGCTTGGGGTTATATGGTCAAGTGAAGAAGCGCATACGGTGGATGCCTTGGCAGTCAGAGGCGATGAAAGACGTGGTAGCCTGCGAAAAGCTTCGGGGAGTCGGCAAACAGACTTTGATCCGGAGATGTCTGAATGGGGGAACCCAGCCATCATAAGATGGTTATCTTGTACTGAATACATAGGTGCAAGAGGCGAACCAGGGGAACTGAAACATCTAAGTACCCTGAGGAAAAGAAATCAACCGAGATTCCCTTAGTAGTGGCGAGCGAACGGGGACTAGCCCTTAAGTGGCTTTGAGATTAGCGGAACGCTCTGGAAAGTGCGGCCATAGTGGGTGATAGCCCTGTACGCGAAAATCTTTTAGTCATGAAATCGAGTAGGACGGAGCACGAGAAACTTTGTCTGAATATGGGGGGACCATCCTCCAAGGCTAAATACTACTGACTGACCGATAGTGAACTAGTACCGTGAGGGAAAGGCGAAAAGAACCCCGGAGAGGGGAGTGAAATAGATCCTGAAACCGTATGCGTACAAGCAGTGGGAGCCCACTTTGTTGGGTGACTGCGTACCTTTTGTATAATGGGTCAGCGACTTATTTTCAGTGGCGAGCTTAACCGAATAGGGGAGGCGTAGCGAAAGCGAGTCTTAATAGGGCGTCTAGTCGCTGGGAATAGACCCGAAACCGGGCGATCTATCCATGGGCAGGTTGAAGGTTAGGTAACACTGACTGGAGGACCGAACCGACTACCGTTGAAAAGTTAGCGGATGACCTGTGGATCGGAGTGAAAGGCTAATCAAGCTCGGAGATAGCTGGTTCTCCTCGAAAGCTATTTAGGTAGCGCCTCATGTATCACTGTAGGGGGTAGAGCACTGTTTCGGCTAGGGGGTCATCCCGACTTACCAAACCGATGCAAACTCCGAATACCTACAAGTGCCGAGCATGGGAGACACACGGCGGGTGCTAACGTCCGTCGTGAAAAGGGAAACAACCCAGACCGTCAGCTAAGGTCCCAAAGTTATGGTTAAGTGGGAAACGATGTGGGAAGGCTTAGACAGCTAGGAGGTTGGCTTAGAAGCAGCCACCCTTTAAAGAAAGCGTAATAGCTCACTAGTCGAGTCGGCCTGCGCGGAAGATGTAACGGGGCTCAAACCATACACCGAAGCTACGGGTATCATCTTCGGATGATGCGGTAGAGGAGCGTTCTGTAAGCCTGTGAAGGTGAGTTGAGAAGCTTGCTGGAGGTATCAGAAGTGCGAATGCTGACATGAGTAACGACAATGGGTGTGAAAAACACCCACGCCGAAAGACCAAGGTTTCCTGCGCAACGTTAATCGACGCAGGGTTAGTCGGTCCCTAAGGCGAGGCTGAAAAGCGTAGTCGATGGAAAACAGGTTAATATTCCTGTACTTCTGGTTATTGCGATGGAGGGACGGAGAAGGCTAGGCCAGCTTGGCGTTGGTTGTCCAAGTTTAAGGTGGTAGGCTGAGATCTTAGGTAAATCCGGGATCTTAAGGCCGAGAGCTGATGACGAGTTACCCTTTGGGTGACGAAGTGGTTGATGCCATGCTTCCAAGAAAAGCTTCTAAGCTTCAGGTAACCAGGAACCGTACCCCAAACCGACACAGGTGGTTGGGTAGAGAATACCAAGGCGCTTGAGAGAACTCGGGTGAAGGAACTAGGCAAAATGGCACCGTAACTTCGGGAGAAGGTGCGCCGGTGAGGGTGAAGGACTTGCTCCGTAAGCTCATGCCGGTCGAAGATACCAGGCCGCTGCGACTGTTTATTAAAAACACAGCACTCTGCAAACACGAAAGTGGACGTATAGGGTGTGACGCCTGCCCGGTGCCGGAAGGTTAATTGATGGGGTTAGCTAACGCGAAGCTCTTGATCGAAGCCCCGGTAAACGGCGGCCGTAACTATAACGGTCCTAAGGTAGCGAAATTCCTTGTCGGGTAAGTTCCGACCTGCACGAATGGCGTAACGATGGCGGCGCTGTCTCCACCCGAGACTCAGTGAAATTGAAATCGCTGTGAAGATGCAGTGTATCCGCGGCTAGACGGAAAGACCCCGTGAACCTTTACTATAGCTTTGCACTGGACTTTGAATTTGCTTGTGTAGGATAGGTGGGAGGCTTTGAAGCGTGGACGCCAGTTCGCGTGGAGCCATCCTTGAAATACCACCCTGGCAACTTTGAGGTTCTAACTCAGGTCCGTTATCCGGATCGAGGACAGTGTATGGTGGGTAGTTTGACTGGGGCGGTCTCCTCCTAAAGAGTAACGGAGGAGTACGAAGGTGCGCTCAGACCGGTCGGAAATCGGTCGTAGAGTATAAAGGCAAAAGCGCGCTTGACTGCGAGACAGACACGTCGAGCAGGTACGAAAGTAGGTCTTAGTGATCCGGTGGTTCTGTATGGAAGGGCCATCGCTCAACGGATAAAAGGTACTCCGGGGATAACAGGCTGATACCGCCCAAGAGTTCATATCGACGGCGGTGTTTGGCACCTCGATGTCGGCTCATCACATCCTGGGGCTGAAGCCGGTCCCAAGGGTATGGCTGTTCGCCATTTAAAGTGGTACGCGAGCTGGGTTTAGAACGTCGTGAGACAGTTCGGTCCCTATCTGCCGTGGACGTTTGAGATTTGAGAGGGGCTGCTCCTAGTACGAGAGGACCGGAGTGGACGAACCTCTGGTGTTCCGGTTGTCACGCCAGTGGCATTGCCGGGTAGCTATGTTCGGGAAAGATAACCGCTGAAAGCATCTAAGCGGGAAACTTGCCTCAAGATGAGATCTCACTGGAACCTTGAGTTCCCTGAAGGGCCGTCGAAGACTACGACGTTGATAGGTTGGGTGTGTAAGCGCTGTGAGGCGTTGAGCTAACCAATACTAATTGCCCGTGAGGCTTGACCATATAACACCCAAGCAATTTGCGTCGAACAGACCAGATTGCGGTGTGTGAAGACGAAACGAACCGAAAGTTCGATGTTCACAAAACACCGACAGCTGTCACATACCCAATTTGCTGAAGCGAGGCCATCTGGTCACGAGTCAGTACCCGAATTTCTTGACGACCATAGAGCGTTGGAACCACCTGATCCCATCCCGAACTCAGCAGTGAAACGATGCATCGCCGATGGTAGTGTGGGGTTTCCCCATGTGAGAGTAGGTCATCGTCAAGATTAAATTCCGAAACCCCAATTGCGAAAGCAGTTGGGGTTTTGTTTTGCCTGCGAAAAAGTTTGAGGCGTCGACCAAGCCGACGAATCGACATGGCGTACCTTCCGATCCAGTGCCTTAATGTTTCTCTTTCGGGGCAGGGGGGATGACCATGCGACGTCGTGGAGCCAGCTATTGGTTATGGATCAACAGCCGTTTGCCGATGTACGGCCATGACGAGACACTGAGCGACGGCTTACAGATCGAGGTTCAGGCTCGCATAGGCCTGAGTGGCGACACGCAAGTGTTTATCGGCGTGTATACGAAGGAGGGGCGAGCGATCAGTGAAGAGTTTCATGACCGCGGCACAGACATTTCCTGCGAAGTTGCGCTGAAGTGGGGAAGCGAGCGAGCCCGGGAGATCGTTATCGCTCAGCAGGTCTTCGCCGCCCCGCATCGTACTCAGACAACGCTGAGTGCAGTGGTGACCGACCCCTCGATAGTTGCGATCCGGCGGATGGAGATGAGCGAGCACGAGCGCCTTAAACTCAAGGCGTCGGATGCCTGGTCAGAATATCTGGCTGCCAAGACCGCCATGCTCGATCTGATGCGCCTGAGGCGCGTCGATCCAGGCATTTGGGCCGAGAGCAAGGCGCGCCTTCAGCAGGCGATCGACCGTCGCGTGTGCATCCAGCGCGCCTATCTAAGCTGAATCGCTTACAGGCGCTGCGAGCGGCGCAGCGCCTCGATGGTTTCGATCAAATCGTCATAGGCCACTGGTTTGCCGAGGTGCTGGTCGAAACCTGCTTCACGGGACTTCTGCATATCGCTTTGCGTGCCATAACCAGTGAGGGCGATGGCGGGTACATTTTTCACCAGCGGCAATTTGCGTAACGCGCTCATCAGTTCGTAGCCGCTCATGACCGGCATGCCCAGATCGGAAATGATCAGATCGAAACGCGTGCCCTCAGCCGCTTTCAGTGCGGCAACCGGATGATCGAATGCGGTAACGTCCGCGTCTTCCATTTCCAGCAGCATTTTCAGCGTTTCGAGCACTTCCGGTGAGTCATCCACCAGCAGGATACTCAGGCCATCCAGTTTGCCAGATGCCACTTCAACCTCTTGTGGCGAACTTTCTTCGACCACATCAATTGCCAATGGCAGGCACACGGTAAAGGTGCAACCAGCGCCCAGGCCAGGCGAGGTGACCAGTACCGAGCCGTGTTGTGCTTCAGTCAGTTGCCTGACCAGTGACAGACCAATCCCCAAACCTTCGCGCTGATGATTGGTGTGCTGTTTTTCCGCCTGGCCGAACAGATCGAACACATGTTCCAGATTTTCCGCAGCGATGCCGACGCCGTTGTCCTTGATGTCCAGACGAGCCATTTGCGCACTGCGACTGGCGATCAATTCGATTCGTCCGGTCGGTGGGGTGAATTTCAGCGCATTGTTCACCAGGTTCCAGATGATCTGCTCCACCCGCGTCGGGTCGGCATGAATGATCAGTGGCTCGGTGGGCAAGTGCAGATCAACGCGCGTCGCATGCTGTTCGTTGATCACCACGGTATGGATATCACGCAGTACGGCGCTCAGATCAACCCGTGTCAGTTGCAGCTTGAGCTTGCCGGTGCGCACTCGCGCGACGTCGAGCAGGTCATCGATGATCCGCGCCTGGCTGTTGACTGCATCGCAGATGGTATTGACCGCTTTCGTCGCCGGCCCTGCGGTACGGATAACCGGAAGGCGTCGCAGCAGCTCGGCGTTGAGCTGAATAAGGTTCAGTGGATGTTTGAGTTCATGGGACATGACCGCAAAGAACTCATCGCGCAGGGACACCGTGTTGCGCGTCTGCGCCAGTTCCTGGCTCTGCTCGTCCTGGGCGCGTTTGTGGCCGGTCAGGTCGCGCGCGATCTTCACGTAGCCTTGCAGATAATCGCCGCTGAGCAGGGTGACCTCGCCACTGCAGAAGAAGCGGCTGCCATCCTTGCGCTGGTGCCAGCGTTCATCTTCGGCGCGGCCGTGGGTACGGGCAGTCGCCAGTTCGTTCTCGGCCATGCCGGCAGCACGATCTTCGGCAGTAAAGATGAAATCGTAGAACGCACCCTCGGCCTCGGCCTTGGTGTAGCCGAAGATCAGTTCGGCGCCTTTGTTCCAGCTGGTGATCGCGCCTTGTTCGTCGAGAATGATGATCGCGTAATCGCGGGTGCTCTCGGCCACCAGGCGCATGCGTTCTTCGCCCAGGCGCAATTCTTCTTCGGCGGCGCGGCGTTTCGTGATGTCGATGAAGGTCAGCACGGTGCCGTCGATATGATCTTCGCTGGAGCGATAGGGCAGTAACCGGGCGATGTACCAGCGATTATCGGTGCTGTTCACTTCACGTTCGATCATGTTCAGCGACTCGAACACTTGCGCGGCGTCCTCGGCGAGGTCGGCATAATTCAAGCGATGGGTAATGTCGAGCAATGAACGACCGGTGTCGACCGGCAGCATGCTGAAAATGTCGGTAGCGCGCGGGGTGAACCACTTGATGCGCATGCTGCGATCGACAAACACCGTGGCGATGTCGGTGGAGGCGATCAGGTTGGTCAGGTAATCGTTGATCTTGTCGGTTTCTTCGACTTTGGTTTTCAGCTCGTAATTGACCGTCAACAGCTCTTCGTTGATCGACTGCAGTTCTTCCTTGCTGGTTTCCAGCTCTTCGGTGGCCGAGCGCAACTCCTCGTTGATGGCCTGCATCTCTTCGTTGGAGGCTTTCAGTTCTTCGCTGGAGACTTCCGACTGTTCAATGGTGTCCTGCAGGTGCAGCTTGGTGCGTTGCAGTTCGCGCTCAAGGTTCGACAGCACCTGGCTTTCGGTCTGCAACATGGTGGTGGCTGCGTGTTCGGCGGGATCGATTTCCACTTCCTCGAAGATCACCAGCACGCATTCGCTGTCCGACTCGTCGTCTTTATACGGTTGGGCGATCAGATCGATGCGGAACTGCCGCTCTTCGCGCTTGAGGATCACTTCCCGCGAGCGCACGGTCAGGTTGCTTTGCTGCACCTGGAAGAGCGTTGTGCGAATCTCCAGGCGCAGCTCCGGCAGGATCAGCGTCAGCAGGTTGCGCGACAGCTCGCCGCCGACATGTCGCAGAAAGCGCCCGGCGCTTTCGCTCATGTGCAGGATATCGGCGTTGCTGTCGACAATGATGCTCGGCGGCGCCGAACGCTCGATCGCACGTCGATGAATGTCGGCGAACGACAACTTGGGTTGTTCGCTGGGCTTCACTTCCGGACGCGAGACACTGCTGCGCATATAGCCGCCACGCGGCATGGTCGGCGTGCGACGGCTGTTCGGCGTGCCGGTCTTGGCGCGGAAGATGCGGTTGCGCTTGTCCACCGGAGTGAACAATTCATGGCAGGCATCGGCGCTTTCCGAAGTGCCGAGAAACAGGAAGCCACCCGGTCGCAAGGCAAAGTGAAACATCTGCAGGATCTCGCGCTGCACTTCGCGATCAAGATAGATCAGCAGATTGCGGCAAGTGATCAGATCGATCTGCGAAAACGGCGGATCGGACAACAGGCTGTGCTTGGCAAACAGAACCTTTTCGCGGATTTCCTTGCGGATGCGGTAATGCTCGTCGTCTTTAACGAAATAATGGCGCAGGCGATTAGGCGGTACGTCGGTAACGATGGCTTGCGGGTAAGTGCCGGCGCGGCCGACGCTGATCGCACGTTCGTCGATATCGGTGGCGAACACTTGCAGGTTGGCCTTGCTGTTTTCGACCTGCAACTGATCGTCGAGCAGGATCGCCAGGCTGTAGGCTTCCTCGCCGGTAGAGCAGCCGGCAGACCAGACGCGCAATTCCTCTTTTTCCGCCGAGCTGGATACCGACTGCACCAATTGCGGCAGCACTTCGCGCTCCAGCGCCTCGAAGGCTTCGCGGTCGCGAAAGAAGTTGGTCACACCGATCAGCATGTCGCCCAGCAGCGCCTTGGCTTCGTCTGCGGTGTTTTGCAGGTAATCGTAATAGGCGCTGAGGTCGGACTGGCCGGTGACCTGCATGCGCCGCTCGATGCGGCGCAGCACGGTGGCGCGCTTGTAGTGTTTGAAATCGTGGCCGGTACTTGCGCGCAGATAGATCAGGATGTCATGCAAACGCTGTTCGGCAATCGCCGCTTCCTGGTCGCTGGACGGCGATTGCACTTTGATGTCGGGGTCATTGGCGCTGGGCAGGGTGATGTTCTGCGAATTGCTCCACAACTCCATCAGCTTCTGCGGCATTTCCACCACTGGCAGCACCAGGTCGACCATTCGCGTTTCGATCGCGGCGCGCGGCATGCCGTCGTATTCGGCGTCTTCAGGCACTTGCGCCAAGGTGACGCCGCCCTGTTCCTTGATCCGCGACAAACCCACTGCGCCATCGGAGCCGGTGCCCGACAGCACCACGCAAAACGCCCGTTCGCGATGCACATCGGCGAGATCGCGGAAGAACAGGTCGATCGCCGAATGTCGGGTGGTTTGTGTGGCGGCGGTGCTCACGCGTAAGTAACCATCGTTCATCGACAGCGATTGCGCGGGCGAAATGACGTACACGCAGTTTTTCTCGATCGGCACCGGTTGCGTCACCTGCAGCACCGGCATCCGCGTCGATTCCTGGATGATCTTGTCAGCGACGCTCTGATGATCCGGCGATAAATGCAGGATGATCACGAAGGCCATGCCAGTGTCTTGCGGCATGTGCTCGAAAAACAGCTTGATCGCTTGCAGTCCGCCAGCGGACGCGCCGATGCCGACCACCGGGAAGTCCAGGTGGCTGGGGCTCAGGCCTCGGCGCTCGGGAGCAGAGGGCGAGGAGGGTGATTTCGAGGTCATGACTTCGGCCTTGAGAAGGCGACGGTTGGGGTCGCGGTGGATCAAAAAACGCATGGGTAACTGCGCAGGATAATCCTGTTTCCGACTTTTTTCCTGCCGCAGTTCGAATGGCGTGCTGGTTGTTTTGTGTTGACCTCGCTCTTGACCTAAACGCACCAACAATCTTCAAGAGATTCGAGGGAGCGGCCGATAACCCGTTCGGTGACAGCAACGTCGCGCGAAATCGCTTGATAGCATTTGGCCGGCAGCTATCATCTGCGCGCCTGAAATTGCCCTCTCTTCATTTGCCTGGAAATCGTCGATGTCGTCGTATCACCAAAAAAGCTTTCTGATCGTCGATGATTTTTCGGATTTCCGCAGTTCCGTGCGTTCGATGCTGCGTGAACTGGGCGTCAAGGATGTCGATACTGCCGACACGGGTGAGCAGGCGCTGAAGATGTGCTCGCAGAAATCCTACGATTTCATCCTGCAGGATTTCCATCTCGGCGACGGCAAGAAAAACGGCCAGCAAGTGCTCGAAGACCTGATGTCGGAAAAGCTCATCAGTCACGAAGCGGTGTTCGTCATGGTCACCGCCGAAACCAGTCAGGCGATGGTGCTCAGTGCGCTGGAACACGAGCCCGATGCGTACCTGACCAAGCCGTTCAACCGCTCCGGCCTGGCCCAGCGCCTGGAGCGCCTGGAGCAGCGCAAAACCCTGCTCAAACCGATTCTGCAAGCCCTCGACCGTGGCAAACCGGTCGAGGTGCTCAACGCCTGCATCGCCCTGTGCAAGCAGGACATCCGCTATTCGCCGCTGTGCCTGCGCTATCGCGCCGATGCGCTGCGCGATATGAATCAGAACGAAGCGCTGGAACGCCTCTATGACGGCATCATCGCCGACCGCCCATTGCCATGGGCGTTCGCCGGTCTGGGCAAGCTGCTGTTCAAGCGTGGCCAGGTGACGCAGGCCAAAGAAGTCTATGAGAAAGCCTTGAAAGTCTTCCCGATGATGCCGGCGCTGTATGACGGCATGGCCGACGTGCTGGTGGCCGAGGGTGACAGCAAAGGCGCGCAACGGGTGCTGGAAGAAGCGATTCGCCTGTCACCGTTGGCGGTGCGTCGTCAGGCCTTGCTGGGCAAATTGGCGATGGCCAACGAAGACTTCGAAACCGCCTCGCGCGCCTATCGTCAGGCCGTGTCGCAAGGCGCGCAGTCGCGCTTCAAGGACCCGGAAAGCAACCTCGGCCTGGCGCATGCGCTGATCAGCAAGGGCAGTGATCGTGGACTCGACACGCGCACGCGACTGGAGATCAACACCACGCTCAGCGCGGTCGCCAAAGAAAACCCGAGTGACCCCGGCCTGCAGATTCGTGCACGTCTGATGAAGGCCACCAGTCTGCTGCTCAACGATGCGGAAACCGCCGACAAGCTCACCGAGCAAGCGCTGATGCGCCTCGACGGCATGGAACAGTTCATGAGCCCGGAAGCGGCGTTGCTGGTGGCCAAGCAGTTGCAGATGCTCGGTCAGGCCGAGGCGGGCACCTCGATGCTCAAGAGCTGTGCGGAAATCTATGGTGATGACCCGGCGGTGATGAAAGACATCGCCAAGCTCACCGATGACCCGACCATTCTCAGCTCCAGCAACGCCGCTGCCGACCTCAACCGTCAAGGCGTGCGGGTCTACAAGACCGGCAACCTGGTGGAAGCCCGCGAGGTATTCCGCAAGGCGTTGAAGATGCAACCGAAGAACCTCAGCATCGCGTTGAACCTGGCCCAGTCGCTGTTGCATGGCACCGACACCAGTGTGCCGTCGGCGGAGCTGGAAGAATGTCGGGCCTGCCTGAAAATGGTCGGCCTGATGCCCGACACCGACGCGCGGTTTGCGCGTTATCAGAAGCTGAAAAGCAAGGCGTTTGGCGAATGAACCAAGACGAGCAGGCGCTGGATTTCTCCACGGTGATCGCCTCCACCGTCCACGACATGAAAAACTCCCTGGCTATGCTTACGCAGGCGCACAGCCAATGGCTGGCGCGTCTGCCGCCAGCGCAGCGCGAGGGCGCGGAGCAGGGCGTGATCGACTTCGAGTTCGCTCACCTAAACGGCATGCTCGTGCAGTTGCTCGGGCTGTACAAGCTCGGCGTCAATCAGCTGCCGCTGCAACCGGCCTATCACGAACTCGACGATTTCATCGAGGCGCAACTGGCCGCGCATCAAGAGGTGTTCGCCAGCCGCGGCATCATCGCCACCTATGAAGTCGATCCGCTGAGCCCGCTGGGTTTCTTCGATCGCGAACTGATTGCTTCGGTGCTGAGCAACTGCATCAACAACGCCATTCGTTATGCACGCGAATCATTGTTGATCACCGTGAGTGACGAGGCCGGGCAACTGGTCCTGAGCATCAACGATGACGGCGCCGGTTATCCGCGCGATATGCTCGAGCGTCAGGCCGATTACGTGCAAGGCATCAATCACAGCAGCGGCAGTACCGGGCTCGGCCTGTATTTCGCCAATCGCATCGCGGCGCTGCATCAGCGCAATGGTGTAGAAGGGCGTACGGAAATCAGTAACGGCGGGCCGCTCGGCGGCGGTGTGTTCAGCCTGTATCTGCCGTAACAACGGTTTTTGTTTGACGCTGCTTGATATTCCGAACAGCCGGAGCCTATTTTGTACGGGTCGCCGTTCGCGGCTCGCACAATAACAAGGATTGCGTCATGACAACCGATGGCCAGCGCTCACTCGCACAGCGACTGACGGGCATTGATGAGATTGAATGTGTAACGCCGGATCTGAACGGCGTGCCGCGCGGCAAAGTGATGACTGCCGAGGCTTTCCTCGAAGGGCGGCGCCTGCAGTTGGCGCGGGGTGTGCTGCTGCAATGCATCATGGGCGGTTATCCGCCGGCGCGGTTTTACGGCAGCGATGACGGCGACCTCGCCCTCGTCGCCGAACCGACCCAGATCCATCGCCTGCCCTGGAGTGACGAGCCGCGCGCCCTGGCGATTTGCGACGCTGACGAGCTGAGCGGCGAAAGTTCGCCGCTGTCGACCCGTGGCCAGCTAAAGAAAGTCATTGCCCGTTACGCCGAGCGCGGATTGGCGCCGGTGGTGGCGACCGAGCTGGAGTTTTTTGTTTTCGCGCCCAACCCTGATCCGACCCAAGCGTTTCGCCCGCCCGTCGGCCTCGACGGTCGTCGCGAGGACGGGCAGTCGGCATTCAGCGTCAGCTCCAATAACGGGCTGCGACCGTTTTTCAGCGAGGTCTATAAATGCATGGCCGCGCTGGGCTTGCCGCGCGACACCTTCATGCACGAAATGGGCGTCAGCCAGTTCGAGATCAATCTGCTGCACGGCGATCCGCTGTTGCTGGCCGACCAGACGTTCCTGTTCAAGCACCTGCTCAAAGAGGTCGCGCTCAAGCACGGCCTGACCGTCGTGTGCATGGCCAAGCCGCTGGCGCACACGCCGGGCAGTTCGATGCACATTCACCAGAGCGTGGTCGAAATCGGCAGCGGCAGAAACGTCTTCAGTGACGCGAGCGGCGAGGCGACTGCGATGTTCCGCCATTTCATCGGCGGGCAGCAGGCGGCGATGACGGATTTCACCGCACTGTTTGCACCCAACGTGAATTCCTATCAGCGCCTGTGCCATCCGTATGCGTCGCCGAACAATGCCTGCTGGTCCCACGACAACCGTGCGGCCGGGCTGCGCATTCCGGCCAGTTCGCCGGTCGCTCGTCGGGTCGAAAACCGCTTGCCGGGCGCCGACGCGAATCCGTATCTGGCGCTCGCCGCCAGTCTGGCCGCGGGTTTGCATGGCATCGAGCAGGAACTCGAGCCCAGCGAGGCGATCCAGGGCGAGTTTGTCGTGCCGGATAATCTTGCGTTGCCGTGTACCTTGCATGCTGCTCTGGAACGTCTGAAGCGTAGCCACTTGGCCAGGGAACTGTTCGGACCCGAGTTCATCGAAGGCTACATCGCGTCGAAGACCATGGAGTTGACCAGCTTCTTCGATGAAATCACCCCCTGGGAACGGCGTGTTCTAGCAGCCCAGGCCTGACGTACTGTCGCCATCGGGCTAGCGCTTGTTAGCCCGAAATCTACTGCAAGGAGCCGCTCGGAACGCCGATGCGCCAAATCTGGAAATCCTTTCGAGCGCTGTATTTCGCCTCGCTGATGATGTTGATCGGCTCGGGCCTTCTCTCCACCTATCTGGCCTTGCGTCTGGCAGCAGACAATGTCGACGGCCTGTGGGTCGGTGCGCTGATGGCCGCCAACTATTTTGGTCTGGTGCTGGGCGGCAAGATCGGTCACCGACTGATCGCCCGGGTCGGGCACATTCGCGCTTATTCGGCGTGTGCCGGGATTGTCGGTGCGGCAGTGCTGGGCCATGGTCTGGTGGATTGGCTGCCGGCGTGGCTGGTGCTGCGGACCATCGTCGGCCTCGGCATGATGTGCCAGTACATGGTGATCGAGAGCTGGCTCAACGAGCAGGCCGACGCCAATCAGCGCGGTCTGGTGTTCAGCGGTTACATGATCGCTTCGTATCTGGGCCTGGTGCTCGGTCAGTTGATTCTGGTCATGCACCCGGGCCTCGGCCTGGAGCTGCTGATGCTGGTCGCGCTGTGCTTTGCGCTGTGTCTGGTGCCGGTGGCGCTGACCCGGCGGATTCACCCGGCGCCCCTGCATCCGGCGCCGATGGAGCCGCGCTTCTTTATCAAGCGGGTGCCGCAGTCGTTGAGCACGGTGCTCGGCGCCGGCCTGATCATCGGTTCGTTTTACGGTCTGGCGCCGTTGTATGCCTCGCAGCAAGGGCTGTCGACCGAGCAGGTCGGTCTGTTCATGGGTAGCTGCATCTTTGCCGGTTTGCTGGTGCAGTGGCCGCTCGGCTGGTTGTCCGATCGCTACGACCGGGCGCTGTTGATCCGCTGCTTCGCCGGGTTTCTGGCAGTGGCGGCTTTACCGTTGGCGGTGTTGCCGCAGGTACCGCTGGAAGTGCTGTTTGTGGTGGGTTTCCTCTGTTCGCTGGTGCAATTCTGCCTGTATCCGTTGGCCGTGGCGTTTTCCAACGACCATGTCGAGGGCGATCGACGGGTGTCGCTGACGGCGATGCTGCTGGTGACCTACGGTGTGGGCGCGAGCATCGGGCCGCTGCTGGCCGGCGTGCTGATGAAGTTTCTCGGCAGCCAGAGTCTGTATGCGTTCTTCAGCTTTTTTGCGCTGGTGCTGGTGTGGCGGATTCGGCCAAAAGCGGTGACCAATCTGCATCAGGTCGATGATGCGCCGCTGCATCACGTCGCCATGCCCGACAGCATGTCGAGTTCGCCACTGGTGGCGGCGCTCGACCCACGGGTCGACGAGCAAGTGGTGCAAGAGCAGATGGTCCAGGACCCGGCACCGTCCAGTCCAGAACCTGAACCCGAGCCAGCCGAACCGCAGCCAGCCACGGCCGAAGATGATGTGAGCAGCGCAGATGACAAGCCTGCGCCGGATATCAGTGGCGCGCGGCCCTGAATCGAAGATAAGCACTCGCGCATAAAAAAGGGCAGTCCTGTGAGGGGCTGCCCTTTTTTGTGGGTCGCTACGGCTCAGAGATCGTCTTTATCAAACCGCCGCGCTTCACGTTGAAGCTGATAAACGAAACGTTCGACGTTGCGCGCGGCCGGGCCGCTGATGTTGTGAAAGCGCAGGCCGGCGAAGGTGATATTGAGCTTTTCTTCGAAGTGCAGGTAGCGCAGTTCGACGGCGATCGGCTGGTTGCCGAACAGCGGCGGGGCAATCAAGCGGTCGTAGACCTGGCCCAGTTGCAGGCGGTCGGTGATGTCGCCTTCGAAACGAAACTTGCAACCGGTCGCGGAGATATCCAGCAGCTTGCCATGGATCGGCGACTTGAGTTTTTCACCACCCAGTTCAACGCTGACCAGATCAGTCAGTTTCAGCGCGGCACGGAAGGCGTTGCGGCGCTGGTGGTAAACCACTTCGGTCGGCAGCTCGCCGGTATAGAACCGATCGCCGTCGGATTCTTCGATATTCAGCGTGCCGTTGCATTCCCAGGCGATGCGTACGCCGTCATGAAAACCTTCAACCTTGAACGGCTCGCCGGCGAGCAGGAAGCGTTCGCCATCGCGCGGGATCATTTCGTCCAGAGCGATCGAGGCGCTGTCGCGGTCGACTTTGATCAGGTAGCTCTGGAAGCGCTGGCTGCGCTCGTGGAAGGTGATGATCAGCGGATCGTGGCTGTCCTGCAGCTGGCGCAGGTTGCTGGAGATTTCCAGTGGCGTGGTGAGCACCTTAGGTGGCTGCGGAGCATCATCCGCGCTGAGGGCGTTGGACACGGTTTATCAATCTCCAGACAAAATATGACGACTAGCCAGCATTTTGCCAGCATGTTCCGCGGGTTGATAGAGCTGGCGCATCAACGGCTCATGCCTGGCTGAGCGGACGCGGTTTGGCGGGCTTGGCAAAGGTGCCGCTGGCGTCGTACAACGCTGGCGGTTCGCCCCCGGTGAGGATTTTCAGCTGATTGGCCGTGGTGGCCTGCTGAATGCGGATCGACTGGCCATTCTTGACGTTGGCTGCCTGGCATTGGGCAATCAGGTCGGTCAGGGCGTCGCCCTGACGCAACAACTGCTCGCCAACGCTCGATTGCGCGGCCAGTTGTTGCAGGCCGTTGCGATCGGTCGGCAGATTAAGGCTGGCGAGAATTTCGCTGCGCTTGCGGCCATGCTGTTCCAGCAGAATGATCAACGCCTGCTTGCGCGCCAGAATTTCTTCCAGCAGGGGCATGTCACGACCGTGCAACGCGAGGGATTCGGTTTGCAGCAACTCCAGCAGTTCTTGCGCTGGAGCAAAGTCGTCGTCGATCAGTTGCAATAAAGTAGTGTCGTGCATGGCTGGCCTTGGGGTTTAAGCGTCCAAAAGCCTGGCGCCGGCAAAAGCCTAGCGCTGGGCTTCGAAGTTGAGCAGTTTGCTGGCTACACGGTTGCTGTCGACTTTATAGCTGCCATCGGCAATCGCGGCTTTCAACTCGGCCACACGGGCTTTGTCGACAGCAGGCTGATCGCGCAGCTTGTCAGTGACCTTCTGCAACTGTTGAGCCTCATTGCTGAGGTGTACCGATTCCCCGCTTTTGGCGGCATTGGCCTGTTCGGCCTGGGTATTCAGCGGCGCGGAGGGGCTGTTTTCAGCGCTTTCCTTGGCGTTGCTGGTACGTGTGCTGCCTGTCAGTGACGAGGAACTGTTCAAACGGCTGAAATCGATGACCATGATAAAAACCTCTGGGAATTTGGACGCTTGCCATGTTTTCGGCTATCCCATGAAAAACTTTAGGCACATTTTTCCAATGCGCCTGGCTGCATCGCGGCTTGTCCTGCTGCGACACAGTTTAGGGAAGCGGCGAGGTCGGCGCCAGTTTTCTCACAGGGCGTTCACATGGCCACTTCCACTTGTCCCGGCGCGGTGACCTGCGCCTTGATCACCCGTTGTGAATTGAGGTTTTTTACCCGGATCTGTTCTTTCAGGCCGCCGTTGGCCAGGGCTTCGCCCGGCATGCGCACGGCCAATGTCCCGCTGCGTGCGGTGATGACGACCTGATCGCCCTTGCGAATGACTTCCGCCTGCTCCAGATGAACCTGGGTGATGACCTGATCGGCGACCGTTGGTCGGGTCAATTTCTGCCCGATCGCTTCGTCCACCGAAGTCAGAAAGCCCTGATTGATCTGGCTGACGTCGCGCTCGCGCAAGGTCACGTCCTGCGGCTCGATAATGCCGGCGCGTTTGAGCGCACGCGTGGTCGTCACAATCTCGCGAAACAGCCGGACTTGAGCGGGTACGAACACCGTCCAGGGCGATGTACCCTCGCAGCGAACCTTCACCGTAACCCGGCCCAAAGGACGTGCCGGACTCTCCAGCGTCGCTGTCAATTCCTTGTCGCACATCGGCATGCGCATGCGTGGGTCGAGCTGGTTGACTTCGATTTCATAACGGCCTTCGGTTTGACTGCTCGTCAGATAGTCTTCTACGGTGAACTCAAGAAAGCCCTGAGTGACGCCGATAAGCATGTCAGGCAAGGTAACCGCATCAGCATTGGCAGGACTGCCAAAGAACAAGCAGCAAATGGCGCACGCACTGGCAAGCGCTCTGCGGAGAGGCGCTGTCAGGTGTCGGGAAAATGTCGTTTGAATGTTCATACGGGTTAAAAAGCAAGCGCCGTGCCGTTTAGCAATGAATGTGCGTCGCAACAACACTTGGCGTTGATGTAGGAGTCTGGGCATGGCGGGTGTAATGGATTCGGTGAACCAGCGCACGCAACTGGTAGGGCAGAATCGCCTGGAGCTGTTGTTGTTCCGTCTCGACGGTCAGCAGCTCTATGGCATCAACGTGTTCAAGGTACGGGAAGTGTTGCAATGCCCGTCGCTGACGTTGATGCCCAAGTCCAGTCCTGTGGTGTGCGGGGTGGCAAATATTCGCGGGGCGACCATTCCGATCCTCGATCTGGCAATGGCGACCGGTTCCGGGGCTTTGAAAGACAAGAACAGTCCGTTCGTGATCATCACGGAGTACAACACCAAGACCCAGGGTTTCCTGGTCCGCTCGGTGGAGCGCATCGTCAACATGAACTGGGAAGAGATCCATCCGCCGCCCAAGGGCACCGGTCGCGATCACTACCTGACGGCTGTGACTCGGGTCGACAATCAGTTAGTCGAAATCATCGACGTCGAGAAAGTGCTGGCGGAAGTCGCACCGACGCCGGAAGCGATTTCGGTGGGCGTGGTCGATGTCGAGACCCAGACCAAGGCGTTGTCGCTGCGGGTGTTGACGGTCGATGACTCGTCGGTGGCGCGCAAGCAGGTCACCCGTTGTCTGCAGACGATCGGCGTCGAAGTGGTGGCGCTGAACGACGGCAAGCAGGCGCTGGATTACCTGCGCAAGCTGGTCGACGAAGGCAAGAAACCGGAAGAAGAGTTCCTGATGATGATTTCCGACATCGAGATGCCGGAGATGGACGGGTACACCCTGACGGCGGAAATCCGCGGCGACGCACGCATGCAAAAGCTCCATATCATCCTGCATACTTCGTTGTCGGGGGTATTCAATCAGGCGATGGTCAAGAAAGTCGGCGCCGATGACTTCCTGGCTAAATTCCGTCCTGATGACCTGGCATCCCGGGTAGTCGACCGGATCAAAGCAGCAGATATCAGCTAGGGACCTACTGTCCCTGGTAGTCAACACGATTTAAGAGGCGGCACCATTGTCTACGGGTAATTTGGATTTCGAACAGTTCCGGGTCTTCCTGGAAAAGGCCTGTGGCATTTTGCTCGGTGAAAACAAGCAATATCTGGTCTCCAGCCGTCTCAACAAACTGATGGAGCAGCAAGGCATCAAGTCGCTGGGTGAGCTGGTGCAACGCATCCAGACCCAGCCGCGCAGCGGTTTGCGCGAGCAGGTGGTCGATGCCATGACGACCAACGAAACCTTGTGGTTTCGCGACACCTATCCGTTTGAAGTGTTGAAGAACAAGGTCCTGCCGGAAGCGATCAAGGCCAGCCCCAACCAGCGCTTGCGCATCTGGTCGGCGGCCTGCTCGTCGGGTCAGGAACCGTACTCGCTGTCGATGTCGATCGACGAGTTCGAGCGCAGCAATCTCGGCCAGTTGAAGATGGGCGTGCAGATCGTTGCCACCGATCTGTCGGGCCTTATGCTCAACAACTGCAAGACCGGCGAGTACGACAGCCTGGCCATCGGCCGCGGTTTGTCGCCGGAACGTCTGCAACGCTACTTCGACCCGAAAGGGCCGGGGCGCTGGGTGGTCAAGGCACCGATCAAGAGCCGGGTGGAGTTCCGCTCGTTCAACCTGCTCGACAGCTATGCCGCGCTGGGCAAATTCGACATCGTGTTCTGCCGCAACGTGCTGATCTACTTCTCTGCCGAAGTGAAGAAAGACATCCTGTTGCGCATTCACAGTACGTTGAAGCCGGGCGGGTATCTGTTCCTTGGCGCTTCCGAAGCGCTGAACGGTTTGCCGGATCACTACCAGATGGTTCAGTGCAGCCCGGGGATCATTTACAAGGCGAAGTGATTGCTGCGGCAATAACAAAAACGGGAGTCCTCATGGGGCTCCCGTTTTTTTGTGCCTGCCGTAATTGTTCCTGACACCAATAACCCCTGTGGGAGCGGGCTTGCCCGCGATGGCGCCCTGTCAGTCGATATAAATTCACCAGATATACCGTCATCGCGGGCAAGCCCGCTCCCACAGGGTTCATGTAACCGGCGAGAGGCAACCAAGCGGCAGAAAAGCGGCATCTGGCGGAAGGCGGTTGCCGCTTTTCTGGCATTGCCGCTTTGCCGATCGCCCGCAAAGCCACGGAAACCGGGAGTTTTACACTCTGGCACGACGCTTGCTAAAGCTCAGTTACGAAAAATCCGGTCACCTGAAGGTTCCCGACATGAGCATCAGCTTCGACAAAGCGCTCGGCATTCACGAAAAGGCTTTGGGCTTCCGCGCCCAGCGTGCCGAAGTGCTGGCCAACAACATCGCCAACGCCGATACCCCGAACTACAAGGCGCGGGATCTGGACTTCTCGAAAGTACTCGAAGCCCAGAGCCAGAAAAACGCCAACGGCACCATTGCCCTCAACAAGACCAACAGCCGTCACATCGAAGCTGAAGGTCTGGGCAATGGCGACGAGTCGCTGATGTATCGCACGCCGATGCAGCCTTCGATCGACCAGAACACCGTGGACGCTCAACTGGAACAGTCCAACTACGCGGAAAACGCCGTCGGCTTCCAGGCCAGCTTCACCCTGCTCAACAGCAAATTCAAAGGGCTGGTGTCAGCCCTGCGCGGAGAGTAATCCATGTCCCTGTCCAGCGTTTTCAACATTGCCGGCAGCGGCATGAGCGCCCAGACCACGCGTCTGAACACCGTGGCCTCGAACATCGCCAACGCCGAGACCGTCTCGTCGAGCATCGACCAGACCTACCGCGCCCGTCACCCGGTGTTCGCCACCATGTTCCAGGGCGGCCAGAGCGGCGGCAGCGATTCGCTGTTCCAGAACCAGGACGCGGCCGGTCAAGGCGTGCAGGTGCTCGGTGTGGTCGAAGACCAGAGCAACCTCGAAGCGCGTTACGAGCCGAATCACCCTGCGGCCGACGGCAAGGGCTACGTCTACTACCCGAACGTCAACGTGGTGGAAGAGATGGCTGACATGATTTCCGCGAGCCGTTCGTTCCAGACCAACGCCGAAATGATGAACACCGCCAAAACCATGATGCAGAAGGTGCTGACCCTCGGTCAGTAATAAGGGGCGACTGCCATGAGCGTTACCGATACCACCAGCTCCCTGAGCATGAATGACATCCTGTCGAACTCGTCGAAAAAGACCAGTTCGACCACCGATGGCATTGCTTCGGCGACCAACAGCAGCACCGGCGGGCAAGCGCTGGGCAAGGATGCGTTCCTGCAGTTGCTGGTGACCCAGCTGAAAAACCAGAACCCGCTCGACCCGCAGGACAACAGTGCATTCGTTGCCCAGCTGGCGCAGTTCAGCAGCCTCGAAGGCATCACCACGCTGAACTCCACCGTGAGTGGCCTGGCCGGCAACTACAACTCATCGCAGGCGCTGCAAGCGTCGTCGCTGGTTGGCCGTAACGTGATCGTGCAGACCAACACCGCACAGCTCGATGATCCGAGCAAAGGCCTGACTGGTTCGGTCACCGTGCCTTCGTCGATTGCCGGTGGCACCGTGACCATCACCGACAAGGACGGCAAGACCGTTCGCACCATCGATCTGGGCAGCCGCGCCGCTGGCGACGCGAGCTTCACCTGGGACGGCAAGGACACCGCTGGCACCGTGGTGCCGGTCGGTACTTACACCTTCAAGGCCAACGCACCGATCAACGGCGCCGCAACGGACCTGGCGACTTACCTGCCAGCGACCGTCAACAGCGTGACGATCAGCCAGACCGGCGGCGAGCTGATGCTCAACCTGGCCGGCAAGGGCACCGTCGCCCTGTCCAAAGTTCAAACCATTGGTATATAGAGCCGACTAACCCGGCATAAAGGAGTGGAATATGTCTTTCAATATCGGCCTTAGCGGTCTCTATGCAGCCAACAAGCAACTGGACGTGACCGGCAACAACATCGCCAACGTTGCCACCGCCGGTTTCAAATCCTCGCGCGCAGAATTCGAGGACGTGTATTCGTCGACTCGTCTGGGCAGCGGCAGCAAAGTCATCGGTAACGGCGTGCGCCTGGCCAACGTTTCCCAGCAGTTCACCCAGGGCGACATCAACAACACCGGCAACGTGTTGGACATGGGTATCAACGGTTCCGGTTTCTTCACCATGAGCAACAACGGTTCGGTGTCCTACACCCGTGCCGGTACCTTCAAGGTCGACAATGCCGGTTACATCACCAACACCGACTACACCTCGCGTTTGCAGGGTTACGGTGTGGATGCCAATGGCAAGATCATCAACGGCGTGTTGACCGATCTGAAGATCGACACCTCGAACCTGGCACCGAAGTCGACGTCGGCAGTGACTTCGAGCATCAACCTGAATTCGACTGCTGCTGTGATCGACGACACGGTGCCGGCGGGCAAGTTTGACCCTACCAACACCGCGACCTACACCAAGTCGTTCAGCACCCCGATCTATGACAGCCAGGGTAACCAGCACACCATGGATCAGTACATGGTGAAAACCGGTGCCAACACCTGGAAGGTCTACACTCTGGTCGACGGTCGTAACCCGGATGCAACCGGCAGCGATCCGAAAGTCACGGCGCCTGTGGCCTCGACGCTGTCCTTCGACGCGACCGGCAAGCTGACCCAGGTCAGCACGCCAAATCCGTTGGGTGGCCCGGCGATCATCAGCAGCGATCTTACGCTCAAAGGCTGGGTGCCAGGCACAGTGACCGATGGCGTCTGGAAGGCTAACGGTGCAGCGGCGAACCCGGCGGGTGTGACCATTTCGATGGCCAAGACTACCCAATACAACGCCGATACCTCGCGCACGATCCCGACTCAGGATGGTTACGCCACTGGCCAGATCACCAACCTGACAATCGATGGCACCGGTACTATGTTTGCCAACTTCAGCAACAACCAGAGCAAGGCGATTGGTCAGGTCGCGCTGGCCAGTTTCACCAACGAGCAGGGCTTGCAGGCGGTGGGTGGCACTAGCTGGAAAGAGACTTTCGCTTCGGGTATTCCGGGCTACGACGCACCGAAAACCGGTACGTTGGGTGAGGTGGTGTCCAACTCGCTGGAAGAGTCGAACGTTAACCTGACCAATGAGCTGGTTGATCTGATCAAGGGTCAGAGCAACTATCAGGCGAACGCCAAGACCATTTCGACTCAGAGCACGATTATGCAGACCATTATTCAGATGACCTGATTGGGTTTGTGATGGTTTTTTGGGCCCCTCGTTTTGAGGGGCTTTTTTTTTGGCCTTGGCGGCCTGTGGGCCGACCAGGCTCTTGGGTTTTGGGTGAATATCCGTTTTTGTGGGTGATGCTGCTGGCGGTTTCGCCCTTACGGCGAGTCCCTTTTTCAAACGCCAAAAAGGAACCAAAAGGCTTTGCTCCTGCGTTCGGCCCTCGCAGGCTCGGGTCCCTTCGCTCCGGGATCGATCCGGGCGCAGCGGCTACGGTTTGCTTCGCTGCACCTACTTCCGCTGTGTCTGGCTGCGCCAGACGGTCGCTGCGCTCCCACGCCCGGATCAATCCCTGCGCTCAGCCTTCCGATGTCGCTGGTTAGGCAAGATCAAGATCAAGAGCACTCGAGCTGGCGCTCATTGTTGAGTGGTTAGAAGCGGGTGGTTGGTTTGGGATTTGTGGTGTATTCGCCCCTCACCCCAGCCCTCTCCCCGAGGAGAGGGAGCCGATCGGTGTGCTTTTCAAGTGCTGGATTCAACTCGATATCCCAGTTCAGCGTATCTCCCACATCCACCACGGTCAGTCCCCTCTCCCTCCGGGAGAGGGCTAGGGTGAGGGGCTTTTGATTTTGATCCGGCTTTTGATTTTGCTCTGGCTTTTGCTCTGGCTTTTGATCTTTTGCCCCTTCGGAAGGCTGAGTGAAGGGATCGATCTGGGCGTGGGAGCGTAGCGACCGTACGACGAAGTCGTACACAGCGGAAGTAGGTGCAGCGAAGCAAACCGTAGCCGCTGCGCCCGGAGCGATTCCGTAACGAAGGAACCCCGAGCTCCAGCGAGGGGCCGAACGCCGGGGCAAAGCCTTTTGCTTACTTTTCGGCGTCTGGAAAAGTCAGTCGCTGTAAGAGCGAAACCGCCAGCGGCAGCCCCCGCAGCAACGGATATGCCCCCAATCTTCCAATCTCCAATCCCCACCCCCCAAAAAAGAAAACCCCGACAAACCAGAAGTCTGTCGGGGGTTTTTCTTTTTTCTGGAAGTCTCAGGCGTCTCGCAACGCCCGAGTCAGCTCAGCTTATTGGCAAGCTTCGCAATCCGGCTCGTCAATCGCGCAGGCCTTTGGCACGGGTGCCGGACCGGCTGGAGCGGCCAGGACCGAATCATCACCATGGTTGCCGCCGCTGGAGACAGCGTTCAGCTTGCCGGTGTTGATGGTCGACTTCTCGGTGCTGGTCGCGGCCAGGGCACGGAGGTAGTAGGTGGTTTTCAGACCACGGTACCAGGCCATGCGGTAGGTCACGTCGAGCTTCTTGCCCGAGGCGCCGGCGATGTACAGGTTCAGCGACTGGGCCTGGTCGATCCACTTCTGACGACGGCTGGCGGCGTCAACGATCCACTTGGTGTCCACTTCGAACGCGGTCGCGTAGAGCTCTTTGAGTTCTTGCGGGATGCGTTCGATCTGCTGAACCGAACCGTCGTAGTACTTCAGGTCGTTGATCATGACCGAGTCCCACAGGCCGCGCGCTTTCAGGTCGCGAACCAGGTACGGGTTGATCACGGTGAATTCGCCCGACAGGTTCGATTTCACATAGAGGTTCTGGTAGGTCGGTTCGATCGACTGCGATACGCCGGTGATGTTGGCGATGGTTGCGGTCGGTGCGATGGCCATGATGTTCGAGTTACGGATGCCTTTCTGTACACGGGCGCGAACCGGTGCCCAGTCGAGGCTTTCGTTCAAGTCGACATCGATGTACTTCTGGCCGCGCTGTTCGATCAGGATCTGTTGCGAATCCAGCGGCAGGATGCCCTTGGACCACAGCGAACCGTTGAACGTCTCGTACGCACCGCGCTCGTCGGCCAGGTCGCAGGAGGCCTGGATCGCGTAGTAGCTGACCGCTTCCATCGACTTGTCGGCGAACTCGACAGCCGCGTCGGAACCGTAAGGGATGTGCTGCAGGTACAAAGCGTCCTGGAAGCCCATGATGCCCAGACCGACCGGACGGTGGCGGAAGTTGGAGTTCTTCGCTTGCGGCACCGAGTAGTAGTTGATGTCGATCACGTTATCGAGCATGCGCACGGCGGTGTTGACGGTGCGTTGCAGCTTGGCGGTATCGAGCTTGCCGTCGACGATGTGGTTCGGCAGGTTGATCGAGCCCAGGTTGCAGACGGCGATCTCGTCCTTGTTGGTGTTCAAGGTGATCTCGGTGCACAGGTTCGAGCTGTGGACCACGCCGACGTGCTGCTGCGGGCTACGCAGGTTGCACGGGTCTTTGAAGGTCAGCCATGGGTGGCCGGTTTCAAACAGCATGGACAGCATCTTGCGCCACAGGTCTTTGGCCTGGATGGTCTTGAACAGTTTGACCTTGCCTGGGTATTCGGTCAGCGCTTCGTAGTACTCGTAACGCTCTTCGAAGGCTTTACCGGTCAGGTCGTGCAGGTCCGGAACTTCGGATGGCGAGAACAGGGTCCACTTGCCGTCATCGAAGACGCGCTTCATGAACAGGTCAGGGATCCAGTTGGCGGTGTTCATGTCATGGGTACGACGACGATCGTCACCGGTGTTCTTGCGCAGCTCGATGAACTCTTCGATGTCCATGTGCCAGGTTTCCAGGTAGGCACACACAGCGCCTTTGCGCTTGCCACCCTGGTTCACGGCCACAGCGGTGTCGTTCACTACTTTGAGGAACGGCACCACGCCTTGCGACTTGCCGTTGGTGCCCTTGATGTACGAGCCCAGCGCACGCACAGGGGTCCAGTCGTTGCCCAGGCCACCGGCGAATTTCGACAGCATGGCGTTGTCGTGGATCGCGTGGTAAATGCCCGACAGGTCATCCGGCACGGTGGTCAGGTAGCAGCTCGACAGCTGTGGACGCAGGGTGCCGGCGTTGAACAGGGTCGGGGTCGAAGCCATGTAGTCGAACGAGGACAGCAGGTTGTAGAACTCGATCGCACGGTCTTCTTTCTGCTTCTCTTCGATCGCAAGACCCATGGCCACGCGCATGAAGAAGATCTGCGGCAGTTCGAAACGCACGCCATCCTTGTGGATGAAGTAACGGTCGTACAGGGTTTGCAGGCCCAGGTAGGTGAATTGCTGATCGCGCTCGTGGTTGATCGCCTTGCCCAGTTTTTCCAGGTCGAAGGAGGCCAGCACAGGGTTCAGCAGTTCGAACTCGATACCTTTGGCGATGTAGGCCGGCAGTGCCTTGGCGTACAGGTCAGCCATTTCGTGGTGAGTGGCGCTTTCGGCGACACCGAGGAAACCCAGGCCTTCGGCGCGCAGGGTGTCCATCAGCAGGCGGGCGGTGACGAACGAGTAGTTCGGCTCACGCTCGACCAGGGTACGCGCAGTCATGACCAGTGCGGTGTTGACGTCGGTCAGGGCCACGCCGTCGTAGAGGTTTTTCAGGGTTTCGCGCTGGATCAGGTCGCCGTCGACTTCTTCCAGGCCTTCGCAGGCTTCGGTGACGATGGTGTTCAGGCGGCCCATGTCCAGCGGCGCCAGGCTACCGTCGGTGCGGGTGATGCGGATCGACGGGTGTGCGTTGACGGCGGCTTCGGCCGGCGCGTGGGCAGCGCGTTCTTTCGAACGACCGTCGCGGTAGATCACGTAGTCACGGGCCACTTTCTGCTCGCCGGCACGCATCAGGGCCAGTTCGACCTGGTCCTGGATTTCTTCGATGTGGATGGTGCCGCCCGACGGCATGCGACGCTTGAAGGTCGCGGTGACCTGTTCGGTCAGGCGGGCCACGGTGTCATGGATTCGCGACGAAGCGGCAGCGGTGCCGCCCTCAACTGCGAGAAACGCTTTGGTGATAGCGACGGTGATCTTGTCATCAGTGTAAGGAACGACAGTGCCATTACGCTTGATCACGCGCAGCTGGCCAGGCGCGGTAGCTGCCAGATCCGAAGTCGAATCGGCGGCCTGCGGCAAGGTGCCCTGCGGGTTCTCGCGAGTTGTGTCGGTTTGCATGGGGGGTGGTCTCCACATTCTCTATGTTTGTTTGGCACCGTCATGGTGCTCACCGTTCTGTACCGAAGCACTGCAACCGACTTGCGTCGGCAATTACCACTTCGGAACAGACGAAAAAGGCTGCAACGCCGCGTCCCTGCCGAAGTTCTGGTTGCGGGCCAATGCCCGAAACCGGATTCCCTCCCGGGTGACAGTAATGACTGCAACACCCATACCGTTTTGTCCGCTTCGGACTAAAAAAACGGTGCCATCCGCAAGCGCGGTTTGGGCTTCGAAAAACTTGCTTCGTTCCACCTGAAACTCGCAATAAAGCGCTTGAGTTTCAGGTCTGAAATGTGGTTGGGCGCTTCAGGCAAAAACCCTACATGTAGGGTCTCTGTTTTCGCCGTGCTACAAGATAATGCGTTTTGAGGGGGCTTGCAACGTACTGGCTGTGGATAAGCCTGTGCGTAAATTGTGTAAGAAACAGGGAAAACGCGTGTAGGCCGCGAACCGGCTGAGCCAGACCGTTTGTCACTGTTTTTTTGCCCGGAAAAAACGCTTCAGCGGTTTTTTAAGGGCGCGAACCCTACCATAGTTTTTCGCCTGGTCCGAACGCATTTACCGACTTGTTTTCCGGGTGAGCGGCGTTTATACAATCGCTGGCGGCGTGGGCATTCTTATCCTCCTTGAACATGACAAAAAGACGGGAGGATGGCGAAAGTCCTGCAGGTCCCGTGTTGGTCAGCAGATCCTCCATTATCAATAACAACAGCAAGCAGAGGTCACCGGTGGAGCAACAAGCCTTTCAGGTATTGATCGTCGAGGATGACCAGCGTCTGGCCGAGCTGACGCGTGACTACCTGCAAGCCAATGGATTGCGCGTGGATATCGAAGGCAATGGCGCGCTGGCGGCGGCACGGATCATCAAGGAACAGCCGGACCTGGTCATCCTTGACCTGATGCTGCCCGGCGAAGACGGTCTGAGCATCTGTCGCAAGGTACGCACTCAGTTCGACGGGCCGATCCTGATGCTCACCGCGCGAACCGACGACGCCGACCAGATTCAGGGACTGGACCTCGGGGCCGACGATTACGTGTGCAAGCCGGTGCGCCCGCGCCTGTTGCTGGCGCGGATCCAGGCGTTGCTGCGGCGCAGTGACAGCGCGGAACCGGCCGCGGAGAAATCCCGTCGTCTGCAATTCGGGCCGTTGGTGGTCGATAACGCCTTGCGCGAAGCCTGGCTGAATGACATTGGCATCGAACTGACCAGCGCCGAATTCGACCTGCTCTGGCTTTTGGTCGCCAACGCCGGGCGCATCTTGTCCCGCGAAGAAATCTTCACCGCGTTGCGCGGTATCGGCTATGACGGCCAGGACCGCTCGATCGATGTACGCATTTCGCGGATCCGCCCGAAAATTGGCGACGACCCCGACCATCCGCGCCTGATCAAGACCATTCGCAGCAAAGGCTATCTGTTCGTTCCCGAAGCCTGCATAGACCTTTCGTTGTGAACTCGATATTCCTGCGCATCTATGGCGGCATGTGCGCCGCGCTGATTCTGGTCGCTGTGCTCGGCGTGCTGGCGCTGCACTTGCTCAATCAGGTGCGCAGCGAGCAATACCGTGAACGCCTGGCCCACGGCACATTTTCGCTGATGGCCGACAATCTGCAGCCGATGAACGAAACCGAGCGCCATCGCGCACTGCTGGTGTGGGAGCGTTTGCTCGGCATCCCGCTGGCGCTGAAGAAATTTACCGAAACGGACCTCGATCTGACCCAGCGCACCCGAGTGCAGCGCGGGCAGGCGCTGGTCGAACAAACCGGCCCGCACGCGGCCAAAGTCTATCGGCTGGTTAGCGACAAGGAACAACTGGTGCTCACCGGTGAAGTGCAGCAGATCAGTGAGCAACTGGCGCGGGCGACGATTTATCTCCTGGCCGACGAACTGGTGCGCGTACCGGTTGCCGAGCAGCCGAAACGCCTGGCGCAGATAAAGGAAGAGAAGGGCTTTGGATTCGACCTGCGTCTGGTCACGGTGAACGACGCTGACATGGACGAGGACCAGAGTCGGCGGGTCTCGGAGGGCGACACGGTGATGGCGCTGGGCAAGGGCGGCGACTCGATCCGCGTGTTTGCCGGCATGGTCGGCACGCCGTGGGTGCTGGAAATCGGCCCGCTGTATCAAATGAACCCGTACCCGCCGGAATGGCTGGTGCTGATCGCCGCGCTGGGCCTGACCCTGATCGGGCTGATCGTTTATCTGCTGGTGCGGCAGCTCGAGCGGCGCTTGCGTGGCCTTGAAGCCGCAGCCACGCGCATCGCCAAGGGCAGCCTCGAAACCCGGGTGCCGGCGCGCGGTGCCGACTCGGTCGGGCGGCTGGCCGCGGCGTTCAATGGCATGGCCGAGCACTTGCAGCAATTGCTGGCGATCCAGCGCGAACTGGTGCGCGCGGTGTCCCACGAATTGCGCACGCCGGTGGCACGTTTGCGTTTCGGTCTGGAGATGATCGGCTCGGCAACCACGCCGCAAGCCCTGGAAAAATACCGGGAGGGCATGGACCACGACATCGAGGACCTCGATAAGCTGGTCGATGAAATGCTCACCTATGCACGCCTGGAGCAGGGTTCGCCGGCGTTGACCTTCCAGCGTGTCGACCTCGATGCGTTGGTCAATCAAGTGATCGCAGAGCTGGCGCCCCTGCGCGCCGAAGTCACCGTGCAGCGCGGTTTGTGCCTGTCCGCCGCCGATAATGACGATGCCTGGGTCGAGGCTGAGCCGCGTTATCTGCACCGTGCGTTGCAGAATCTGGTGAGCAACGCCATGCGCCATGCGCGCGGTAACGTGACGGTGAGTTATCAGGTCGGGCAATTACGCTGCCGGGTCGATGTCGAGGATGACGGCCCGGGTGTGCCGGAAGTGGCCTGGGAGCGAATCTTCACGCCGTT
This sequence comes from Pseudomonas sp. Z003-0.4C(8344-21), assembly GCF_900104975.1. Classification (NCBI taxonomy): domain Bacteria; kingdom Pseudomonadati; phylum Pseudomonadota; class Gammaproteobacteria; order Pseudomonadales; family Pseudomonadaceae; genus Pseudomonas; species Pseudomonas sp. Z003-0.4C(8344-21). Next base: position 1,891,691 of record NZ_LT629756.1, read on the forward strand.
CCTGCGTCTGGATGACAGCCGCACGCGAGCTTCGGGCGGGCATGGTCTGGGGTTGTCGATCGTGCGCCGGATCATTCACTGGCACGACGGCCGAGCGATCATCGGCAAGAGCAAGAGCCTGGGTGGGGCGTGTTTCAGTTTGAGCTGGCCGAGGAATCAGGAACGGCGGTAGGTTGTGTGGTGGCAGTACCGGCCTCATCGCTGGCAAGCCAGCTCCCACAGGTTTCGCGGGTGTACATGGATTCTGTGTTTACCGGGAATACTGTGGGAGCTGGCTTGCCAGCGATGAGGACCCTGCAGGCAATGCAAAACTTCAGGCCTGAATGCTCACCAGACTCAACAACTGCCCATCCTGCACGCCGAACTGCGCCTCCAGCTCCGATCCGTTGCGCCACTCGCTCGACAAATCCGTCAGCAAGCGCAACCTCACCGCGCCTGCCTCGGTCCATTCCAGCACTTCGGCATGCTCGAAGTAAAAGCGCTGCTTCACGATCGGGTAGAGCGCCTTGAACAAACTTTCCTTGACCGAAAACGTCAGCGTCACCCACAGCGCCCGTAGCTCCTTCGAACCGGCAGCCATGCGCTGCATTTCCGCCGGCGTGAGAATTTCCCCGGCCAGACGCGCGGCGCGGTCATCGCTCAGCAGGTTTTCCAGGTCCATGCCCAAGCCGCGCCAGTGCTGCTTGTTGGCGACGATCGCGGCGGCGCGACCGCTGCTGTGGGTGATCGAGCCGCAGATAGGCGCCGGCCACACCGGTGCGCGATCTTCGCCGATCGCCGGAGCCGCGCCGTTGCCCTGCAATTGTTGCAACGCCGCGCGGGCGCAAATTCGCCCCGCGAGAAACTCGGCCTGACGCTTGGCTACCGAGCGCTGAATGCTTGGCGGCGCCACGATCGCGCTGCGCTGAAAATCATCAGCCAGCAATTGGGCCGGATCGAATTGCGTGCTGATCAGCACGGTGTCGGGCAACACGATCGGCAACGGCCAATGGCTGTCGAGCGCGGTGCAGCAGGCGGGGAGGGTGGGGGCTAGGTTCATGGCGGGCATTTTGCCGGTTAGTCGGGGCAAGGTCGAGAACGGCGGTGCGGCCTTCGCGAGCAGGCTCGCTCCCAACCGCCGCACAGATCGTTCCCACGCAGAGCGTGGGAACGATCGGGGTAGACGCTATCAGCTGAAGATCGACTTGAAAAACGCCTGCATGTCCGCCCAGGACTTTTCATCCGCGGCCTTGTTGTAACCAATATCCGGGCCGCCATGCTCACCATGACTCAGGCGATCCGCATCGGGATTGCTGAAACCATGCTTGGCGCCATCAAGGCTGACAAACTTGTAGTCGGCCCCAGCCTTGTCCATTTCCGCCTTGAACGCAGTGACGTTGTCGGCGGTGACCATGCTGTCCAGCGCGCCGTGCTCGACCAGAATCTTCGCCTTGACGCTGCCGGGCGTAGCCGGGGTCTTGGTGGCCAGCGCGCCATGGAAACTCACCACACCCGCCAGCGGCACGCCTTGACGCGCCGCATTCAGCACCACAGCGCCGCCGAAGCAGTAACCGATCGCGGCGATTTTATCCGCGTCGGTCTGTGCTTGTTTCTTCAGTAAATTCAGCCCGGCCTCGAAGCGCTTGCTGGCCGCCGCCGCATCCTGAGTCGCCGCCTGCATGAACGCCATCGCGTCTTTCGGGTGTTCGGTGTTTTTGCCGTCGCCGTACATATCGATCGCCATCGCGCTGTAGCCCAGCGCGGCGAGATCACGGGCACGGCGCTTGGCGTAATCGTTCAGCCCCCACCACTCGTGAACCACGACGACACCGGGACGCTTGCCTTTGATGGCGTCGTCATAGGCGTAGTAACCGATCAGTTTTGTACCGTCGGCGCTCTGGTAGGGAATTTCTTCGGTCTTGATCGCCGCCTGGGTGAGGCTGCTGACGGCCAGCAAGGTGAGGGCAAGGAACAAACGCATGATCGGGTCTCCTTCGCGAAAGTGGTCAGAACAGCCTAGTCGATTTGATTCAGGTCAGGTTCAGAGACGGTTCAGGGCCGGTACAGGGGGCGCTCAGTAATCTTGCGCCATACCCCAACAGCACTGTGCAAGAGGAAACTACCCATGACTCGTTTGAACAAACTGTTGCTGGCTTTGAGCGTCATGAGCGCCAGTATCGCGGCCCAGGCCGACACGTCTTCGAACTTCGCCGGCCTGACCTTCGGCCAGACCAGTGACAAGATCGACAAGTCCCGCTCCTTGAACAACAACCTCGACCATCCGAACGCCACCGGTGCCATCGACGGTAACAATACCTACGGCGTGCGCCTCGGTCAGCAAAACAGCCAGGGCCGCTACTACGCCACTTACGACAACGTGTCGGGCTCGCACAATGGCATTAAACTGCGCCAGGAAAACTTGCTGGGCAGTTACGATCTGTTCTACCCGGTGGGCGGCAGCACCAAATTGTTTGGTGGCGCCACCGCAGGCTTGACCAAGCTGACCCAGGATTCACCAGGCTACAGCCGCGACAGTGACATCGGCTACGCCGTCGGCGGTCAGCTCGGTGTGTTGCAGCAAGTCTCGCAGAACACCTCGGTCGAACTCGGTTACCGTTACCTGCGCAGCAACGCCAGCACCGAGATGAAAGAAAGCGGCGGCAGCAAGCAGGGCTCGCTGGACTTGACCAGCAGCGCGCAGACTTATCTGTCGGCCAACTATTATTTCTAAGTCGGTCGCCTCGGTACCTGTGGGAGCCAGCCTGCTGGCGATAGCGCCCTGACATTCGACGATATTTGTCGGCTGCCAAATTGCAATCGCCAGCAGGCCGGCTGCCACAGGGGTTGTCTGGAGATTTTTGAATTGCCTGGGAGAGCTTTATGAAACTGTTGGTCGTCGAAGATGAAGCGCTGTTGCGCCATCATCTGCAAACCCGCCTCACCGAGAGCGGTCATGTGGTCGAATCCGTGGCCAATGCCGAGGAGGCGCTGTACCAGACCGGACAGTTCAACTTCGACCTGGCGGTGATCGACCTTGGCCTGCCGGGCATGGGTGGGCTCGACCTGATCCGCCAGTTGCGCTCGGGCGGCAAGTCCTTCCCGATCCTCATTCTCACGGCGCGCGGCAACTGGCAGGACAAGGTCGAAGGCCTCGCTGCGGGCGCCGATGATTACGTGGTCAAGCCGTTCCAGTTCGAAGAACTCGACGCACGCCTGAATGCCTTGCTGCGCCGCTCCAGTGGTTTCACTCAGTCGACCATTGTTGCCGGGCCGCTGCTGCTCGACCTCAATCGCAAGCAGGCCAGCCTCGACGAGCAGCCGCTGGCGCTGACAGCCTACGAGTACCGCATTCTCGAATACCTGATGCGCCACCACCAGCAGGTGGTGCCCAAGGATCGCCTGATGGAACAACTCTACCCGGACGACGACGAGCGCGATCCGAACGTGATCGAAGTGCTGGTCGGCCGTCTGCGCCGCAAGCTTGAGGGACCGGCCGGGTTCAAGCCAATCGATACCGTGCGCGGCCTCGGCTACTTGTTCAATGAGCGCTGCACTTGATCCGTTCCCTTCGCGTTCGTTTGATGCTCGCCGCCACCACGTTGGCGGTGTTGTTCATGCTCGCCTTGCTCCCGGCCATGCAAGGCGCGTTCAGCCTGGCCTTGCAGGATTCGATCGAGCAGCGCCTGGCCTCGGACGTGACCACGCTGATTTCCGCCGCGCGCATTGAAAACGGTCGGCTGGTCATGCCGACGCAGTTGCCGGACGAGCGTTTCAACCTCACGGACTTCCGCTTGCTTGGCTACATCTATGATCGCGAAGGCCGTCTGGTCTGGCGTTCGAAGGCCACTCAGGAAGAACAGATCAACTACAAGCCGCGCTATGACGGTCTCGGCAATGAGTTCGCGCGCATTCGCGAAAGCAACGGCCAGGAGTTCTTCGTTTACGACGTGGAGGTGAAATTGCTCGGCGGCAAAAGCGCCGCGTTCAGCATCGTCGCCCTGCAACCGGTGCGTGAATACGAAACCACCCTCGAAGGCTTGCGCGAAAATCTTTATCTGGGCTTCGGCGCGGCACTCCTGGTGTTGCTGGCGCTGTTGTGGATCGGCCTGACCTGGGGCCTCAAGGCCTTGCGCCGCCTCAGCCAGGAGCTCGATGAAATCGAGGGCGGCACTCGCGAAAGCCTGACCGAAAAACACCCGCGCGAACTGCTGCGCCTGACCGGCTCGCTCAACCGCTTGCTGCTCAGCGAACGTCAGCAGCGCAGCCGCTACCGCGATTCCCTCGACGATCTCGCTCACAGCCTGAAAACCCCGCTGGCGGTACTGCAAGGGGTCAGCGAAGACATGGCCCAGCGTCCTCAAGAACGCGATCAAGCGTGGGTGCTGCAAAGTCAGATCGAACGCATGAGCCAGCAGATCAGCTATCAACTGCAACGGGCGAGCCTGCGCAAAAGCGGTCTGGTGCGCCATCAGGTCAAGCTGCGACCGGTGCTCAAAAGCCTGTGCGACACGCTGGACAAGGTCTATCGCGACAAGCAGGTGCGCGTGGTTTTCGATCTGCCTGAACATTGTTACGTGCCGATCGAGCAGGGCGCCTTGCTGGAAATGCTCGGCAACCTGCTGGAGAATGCCTACCGGCTGTGCCTGGGCGAAGTGCGCATCAGCGTGCGCGAGTCGCTGGCCGGGGTCGAGCTATGCGTCGAGGACGACGGCCCCGGTGTGCCGTCGGATCAGCGCGCGCGGATACTCGAACGCGGCGAACGGCTGGATGCACAACATCCGGGGCAGGGCATCGGGCTGGCGGTGGTCAAGGACATCATCGAAAGCTACAACGCCCGACTGGCACTGGGCGACTCACCGTTGGGCGGGGCGGCGTTCAGGATTCATTTTCCGGCGGTGTGAATGGCGCTTGCCCTCACCCTAACCCTCTCCCAGAGGTAGAGGGGACTGACCGAAGTGGTTTGCGAAAAATTGTCGACCTGGGCGATGGCAGCGCATTCGGATTCAATCCCCAATCAGTCCCCTCTCCCTCTGGGAGAGGGCTAGGGTGAGGGGCCTTTGATCCTGCTACCTACAACTCCCGCGCCCGATAAGCCCCCGGTGTCAACCCGGTCCACTTCTTGAACGCCCGGTGAAACGCCGAGGGCTCAGAGAAACCCAACTGCTCGGCAATCTGCTGCAACGACAGATCCGCGCGCCCCAGATGATAGATGGCGATATCCCGCCGCAGTTGATCCTTGAGCTCCTGAAAACTCGTGCCTTCCTCGCGTAAATGCCGGCGCAGGGTCTGCGGGCTGATGTGCAGGTGTGCCGCAACCGCTTCCAGGTCCGGCCAGTGACTGCTGTCGCGGCTGAGCAAGCGGCGCAGGCGACTGCTCAGGCTGTCGCCGTCGTCCGGGCGTGAGAGCAGGTCCGCCGGTGAGCGTTCGAGGAAATGCTTGAGCGTGCGCTCGTCCTGCAACAACGGCATCGACAGGTAGCGGCTGTGAAACAGCAGGCTGCTGTGCTCGGCGCCGAAGCTCAGCGGGCACGGAAACAGCAAGTCATATTCAGCGCCATGGTCGGGGCGCGGGTAGCTGAAGGTCGCCTGCTCGAGGCGGATCCGCTGGCCGATCAGCCAACTGCCAAGGCGATGCCAGATCACCAGCAGGCTTTCAGTGAGAAAGTGATCGGGGTCCCACAACCGCGAATCGTCGAGACTCAAACGCACCCATTCATCTTCGCGGCTGAGGGTCAGCCGTGGCGCGTCGGGGAACAGGCTGTAAAACAGCAGGCCGCGCTGCAGCGCCTTCTCTAGGTTGCGGCAGTGGATCGAGGCATGGCACATCATGGCGAAACTGCCGGGCTTGCTCGGTGCGTTGCCCAATCCCAGGTATTCGTCGTCCAGCGCCAGCCACAGGCCCTGGATCAAACGGGCGAATTGTTCCGGTGCGAGGCGCGCACGTGGCTCTTCAAGCAGTTCCGGGCTGATCCCCAACTGCTCGAGCAGGCCTGAATAATCAAAGCCTTGCCGGCGCGCGCCGCCGAGGGCGGCACGGGCGAAATGACTGGCGATGGTGCGTTCACGCATAAGCGGCAGGTCCTGTTCAGGCGACCGATGGTAGCGGCGAGGCCAGTGGGCAACAAGGCGGATTTCCGCCAAATTGCAGGACGAGGGCGGGCCAGTTGGCGGAAATCCGCCATGCGCAGGTCACCGCGCGGTGACACAAAAATGTGGCTGAGCCCTGATATCAAAAGGCTGGCTGCCCATCGCACCAATCTGGCACGGCGTTTGCGATACAAGCGACAGAAGCGTGCATTTATCCCGTGGGAAAACGCCGCTCCAACAACAAATCCCTCCAGTGCAGGAGGGTTCGCAATTAAGGTTTCGCGGCCAACAGATGGATGTTGTCGCGGGACGCTTGAGGAAACCTGCAATGACGACTCGTCAGCCACTGTATAAATCCCTGTATTTCCAGGTGATCGTTGCCATCGCCATCGGCATTCTGCTCGGTCACTTCTACCCACAGACCGGTGTGGCGCTCAAGCCGCTGGGTGACGGGTTCATCAAGCTGATCAAAATGGTCATCGCCCCGATCATCTTCTGTACCGTTGTCAGCGGCATCGCCGGCATGCAGAACATGAAATCGGTGGGCAAGACCGGCGGCTACGCGCTGCTGTATTTCGAAATCGTTTCGACCATTGCCCTGCTGATTGGTCTGGTCGTGGTCAACGTTGTGCAGCCGGGCGCCGGCATGCACATCGACGTCACCACCCTGGACGCCTCGAAAATCGCCACCTACGTGACGGCCAGTAAAGACCAGAGCATTGTCGGCTTCCTCCTCAATGTGATCCCGAACACCATCGTCGGCGCGTTCGCCACCGGTGACATTCTGCAAGTGCTGATGTTCTCGGTGATCTTCGGCTACGCCCTGCATCGCCTGGGTTCGTACGGTCGTCCGCTGCTGGACATGATCGATCGCTTCGCCCACGTGATGTTCAACATCATCAACATGATCATGAAACTGGCGCCGCTGGGTGCCTTCGGTGCGATGGCCTTCACCATCGGTGCCTACGGTGTGGGCTCGCTGGTGCAACTGGGCCAGCTGATGATCTGCTTCTACATCACCTGCGTGCTGTTCGTGGTGCTGGTGCTGGGTGCGATCTGCCGTGCTCACGGTTTCAGCGTGTTCAAGCTGGTGCGTTACATCCGTGAAGAGCTGTTGATCGTACTGGGCACGTCCTCGTCGGAATCGGCGCTGCCACGCATGCTGATCAAGATGGAGCGTCTGGGCGCGAAGAAATCGGTTGTCGGTCTGGTGATCCCGACCGGTTACTCGTTCAACCTCGACGGTACGTCGATCTACCTGACCATGGCGGCTGTGTTCATCGCTCAGGCGACCGACACGCACATGGACATCACTCACCAGATCACTCTGCTGCTGGTACTGCTGCTGTCCTCCAAAGGCGCAGCCGGTGTGACCGGTTCGGGCTTCATCGTGCTGGCCGCGACCCTGTCGGCGGTCGGTCACCTGCCGGTGGCCGGTCTGGCGCTGATCCTCGGTATCGACCGTTTCATGTCCGAAGCCCGTGCACTGACTAACCTGGTCGGTAACGCGGTAGCCACCATCGTGGTTGCCAAGTGGGTCAAGGAGCTGGACACCGATCAACTGCAAGCCGAACTGGCTTCGGGTGGTCGCGGTATCGCCGAAACCCGTCCTGAAGACGACCTGGGTGTGGCTGAAGGCGCAACCCCGAGCCATGTGAAGTAAGCATCGCTTGTCTGGAAAAACCCGCTTCGGCGGGTTTTTTCATGCCTGCGTTTTGAGCGCAACGGTCATACCCGCTGACATTTTCGGTGATTGCCGCATCGCTGATCGCTGCCTAGGCTGAGTGCATCGCCCAAGGAGTTCGCCCATGTCCGCACCGCTGGCCTCACTGAAGGTTCTCGATTTCTCGACGCTGCTGCCGGGGCCGTTTGCCTCGTTATTGCTGGCGGACATGGGCGCCGAGGTACTGCGCATCGAATCGCCGACCCGCATGGATCTGCTGCGCGTGTTGCCACCGCACGATGGCGGCGTGTCGGCCAGTCATGCCTACCTGAACCGCAACAAACGCAGTCTGGCGCTGGACTTGAAACAGCCGGCGGCGCTGGAAATCATCCGCGAGTTATTGACCGAGTACGACATCGTCCTCGAACAGTTCCGCCCCGGTGTGATGGAGCGTCTGGGCCTGGGTTATGAAGCGCTGAAAGCGATCAATCCGAAATTGATCTACGTCTCGATCAGCGGTTATGGCCAGACCGGGCCCTATAAGGACCGCGCCGGCCACGACATCAATTATCTGGCCCTGGCAGGGCTGGCCAGTTATACCGGCCGCGCCGACAGCGGGCCGCTGCCGTTGGGCATGCAAGTGGCGGACATTGCCGGTGGCTCGCTGCACGGGGTGATCGGCCTGCTCGCCGCCGTCATCGCCCGCCAGCAAACCGGGCAGGGCACGCATGTCGACGTGAGCATGACCGATTGCGCGTTCAGCCTGAACGCCATGGCCGGCGCCGGTTATCTCGCTTGCGAAGATGAGCCGGGGCGCGAAGATCAGATGCTCAATGGCGGTAGCTTTTATGACTATTACCGCACGCGGGACGGGCGCTGGATGTCGGTCGGCAGTCTGGAGCCGGCATTCATGCAGGCCTTGTGTGCAGCGCTGGGTAGACCGGAGCTGGCGGCGCAGGGGCTGTCAGCCAAACCTGAGCAACAGCAGGCGCTGAAGGAGGCGTTGCGGGTTGAGTTTGAAAAGCATGATTTTGCGCAGTTGTGCGAGTTGTTCGCCGGGGTCGATGCGTGTGTCGAGCCGGTGTTGAGCCTCGGTGAGGCGGTGCGTCATCCGCAGGTGCAGGCGCGCGAACTGGTGACGCAAGTGCCGCGCGGGGAGGGTACGGCGCAGGCGCAGATGGCTTGTCCGTTGAAGTTTTCCGAGGCGTTGCCAGCGCCGCGGCATGTCGGGGCGGCGCTGGGGCAGCATACGGATGAGGTGTTGGGGGAATTGGGATTCAGCCCGTTGAAAATTGAAAACCTGCGTCACAACAAAGTCATTCTTTAGCGCCTGTAAGGGCCTCATCGCTGGCAAGCCAGCTCCCACAGGTTTTGTAAACACCTCGGAACCTGTGGGAGCTGGCTTGCCAGCGATAGGGCCAGTCAGGGCACCGCAGGAACCGACTATTCCACCCGCATCTCACCACTGAACACCAGCGTCGTGCGGCAACGCCGGCAGAAATACCGTCGCCCCTGTCGCACCAGACTATGGCGCTGTGCCGTAAACGGGAAATCGCTCTCGGGACACGGGCATTTATAGATGTAGCGGGTCACGCTGCGGCGTTTGACTTCGTAGGTATGGCAGCGATCCGGCGGCAATTCGTAAACGCCGCGCATGATCAATTGCCATTCCTCGCCATGGGGCTGGATGCGGTCGCCGAACAGTTGATGAGCGATCAGGTGCGCGACTTCGTGGGCCACGGTCTGCTTGAGGAAGTGTTCGGTGTTTTCCCGGTACAGCTGCGGATTGAAGCGCAGCTTGTTTTCGTGCAGATGCGCGACACCGGCTTTCTGCCCGCGCAGCTTGAGGCTGACGACGGGGCGTTTGAAGGAACGTTTGAAAAAGGATTCAGCGAGTTGGTAACAATCTTCGACGCGGGTATTGAGTTGCTCGGGCATGCTTGATGGATCTCCAGAGACGCCGAGTATGCCGCAACCCCGGGCGCTTGCGAATCGCCGAGCTGCCGAATGGTCATCGCCCAAATGACAAGGCCGCCTTGCGGCGGCCTCTCTCACCAGGCGGATATCGTCAGTTGGTGTACACCGGCCCTACGCCCAGGCCCCAGACAATCACGGTAAACGCCATGATCGCCACCAGCACCACCAGGCCTACCGCCAGTACCGAGCTGGAAAACAGGAAGCCTTCGTCCGGAGGAATGTTCATGAACGTCGGCAAGCCCACGTACAGCAGATATACCGTGTAGCAGATGGCCGCCGTACCGACGATCATCCCCAGCCACATGTGCGGATACAGCGCCGCCAGGCCACCGACGAACAACGGCGTCGCGGTGTAAGTGGCGAAGGCCACGCAACGGGCCAGACTGGGGTTGGCGTCATACGTGCGTGCCATCCAGTGGACAAAGGCGCCCATTACCGCAACGCCACCGAGCATCGCCAGGTACGACATGATCGTCATCCACAGCGCACTTTCGAAGGTGAGCATCACCGGCGCGCGGTTGCCGATCACCCAACCAACCTGGGTGGTACCGATAAACGCCGAGACGGCGGGGATCGCCGCCAGAATCAGCGTGTGTGTGAGGTACATGTGGCTGATGCTTTCCTCTTGGTCGCCACGGATTTCCTTCCATTCCTGATCGGGGTGGGTAAACAGTCCCACTACGTGATGGATCATGCCATTCACTCCTCTTGATATTGCCATCGCCCCCCAACGGAGCGCCTACGGGCCAGGCGGCCGAGCAAATACAGGTCTTCAGATGTGTGCGACCTTATGTCGCAGTATAGAAAGGACTGAACCGCACCGGTATCAGGGGCTTAGAGCAAATCGCGCTGTAAACCGGGCGGATAATCGCCTCGGGGTCTGTCTCAAGTGTCCTGTGGCGGCCGACAACACGTCCCCACAGCGGCGGGGTTTTTGCGTAAAATGCCGGCCTTTCGTCACACCTCACGGATTTCGCGTCATGGGCACTCTTACGGTCAACCAGAACAAACTGCAAAAGCGCCTGCGCCGGCTGGCCGGCGAAGCGGTCGCCGATTTCAACATGATCGAAGACGGTGACAAGGTCATGGTCTGCCTGTCCGGGGGCAAGGACAGCTACACCATGCTCGACGTGTTGCTGCACCTGCAGAAGGTTGCACCGATCAAGTTCGAGATCGTCGCGGTGAACATGGACCAGAAACAGCCGGGCTTTCCCGAGCACGTGCTGCCGGCCTACCTGAAAGAGCTTGGCGTCGAGTACCACATCGTCGAGAAAGACACCTACTCGGTGGTCAAGGAACTGATTCCGGAAGGCAAGACCACGTGCTCGCTGTGCTCACGCCTGCGTCGCGGCACGCTGTACACCTTTGCCGACGAAATCGGCGCGACAAAAATGGCCCTCGGTCATCACCGCGACGACATAGTCGAAACGTTCTTTCTCAACATGTTCTTCAACGGCAGCCTCAAGGCCATGCCGCCGAAGCTGCGCGCCGACGACGGGCGCAACGTGGTGATCCGTCCGCTGGCGTACTGCAACGAGAAGGACATTCAGGCCTACTCGGACCTCAAGCAATTCCCGATCATCCCGTGCAACCTCTGCGGTTCGCAGGAAAACCTGCAGCGTCAGGTGGTCAAGGAAATGCTCCAGGACTGGGAGCGCAAGACCCCGGGCCGCACCGAGAGCATTTTCCGCAGCCTGCAGAACGTGATCCCGTCGCAACTGGCCGACCGCAACCTGTTCGACTTCACCAGCCTGAAAATCGACGAAACCGCGGCGTCGCGCTTCGTCAACGTCGTAAACCTTTAATTAAAACCTGTAGGAGTGAGCCTGCTCGCGATAGCGGTCTGTCAGATATTTTGATATCGACTGACACAGCGCTATCGCGAGCAGGCTCACTCCTACAACGGATTTTCTTTCAATTCCCGGGAGAGGGCATGCGCGATTACAAGTGGCTGCACGAATACTGTCTGAACCGTTTCGGTTCGGCGGCTGCACTGGAAGCCCATCTGCCTGTTCCGAAAACCCCGACGCAACTGCGCAAGATCAGCGACGACCGCTACCTCTCGACAATGGCGCTGCGGGTGTTTCGCGCCGGACTCAAGCACAGTCTGGTCGACGCCAAATGGCCGGCCTTCGAAGAAGTGTTCTTCAAGTTCGACCCGGAAAAAGTTGTGCTGATGAGCGCCGAGCACCTTGAGCGCCTGATGCAGGACGCGCGGATCATCCGCCACTTGGGCAAGCTGAAGAGCGTGCCGCGCAATGCGCAGTTCATTCTTGATGTGGAGCAGGACAAGGGCAGCTTCGGCGCGCTGATCGCCGACTGGCCGGTGACCGACATCGTCGGCCTGTGGACATACCTGAAAAAGCACGGTCATCAATTGGGCGGGCTGTCAGCGCCGCGCTTTTTGCGCATGGTCGGCAAGGACACCTTTGTGCCGAGCTATGACGTCGTCGCCGCATTGAATGCCCAGAAGATCGTCGACAAGGCGCCGACCAGCCTGCGCGACCTGGCGACGGTGCAGAACGCGTTCAATCAGTGGCACGAACAGAGCGGCGGGCGGCCAATGAGCCAGATTTCGATGATGCTCGCCTACACCGTCAATCATTGAGACCGCGTCGCGCCTATCGCGAGCAGGCTCACTCCTACAGGGGATTTGTGAACGCCACAGATCCCCTGTAGGAGTGAGCCTGCTCGCGATAGCTATTTGTCAGGCGACGCTGATTTCGCCTTCGCCCGCCAGCTTGCGATCAAGCTGATAACGCCAGCGCACATACAGCAGCGCCGAGCAGAACACTGCCAGGCTCGCCACCATTTCCAGCACACCAAACCACTGCCGGTTCGGGTCATACGCCGCCAGTGCGCCTTTGATGAAATACAGATTCACCACAAAACACATCCATGAGTGCCCGCGGGCGCTGCCCATGATCATCGCCGGCGCGAGCACCAGCCACGGGATCAGTTCGACCAGCAGAATCACCCACGGCCGCGCGCCGTGCAGGTCGGCGAACACCAGGTAATAAGCCGCGAGCAGGCCGGCGAGGGCGAAAAAACTCAGCAGGCTGAGCACCCGCATCGCCTTCACCCGCGGCTCCAGCCACTCGATTGAGGGCAGGATCTTCGGCTTCTTCGCCATCTCAGCTCACCAGTTTCTGTGCGGTTTTCGCCAGACGCAGACCGAGGGCGCGGCACAGCGCCACTTCGTGTTGATCGAGGCCGCTCTTGCCGTCGGCGCCGGCATGATGGCTGGCACCGTAAGGCGTACCGCCGCCCTCGGTTTCCAGCAGTGCCGACTCGCTGTACGGCAGGCCGGTAATCAGCATGCCGTGGTGCAGCAGCGGCAGCATCATCGACAGCAGGGTGGTTTCCTGACCGCCGTGCAGGCTGGCGGTGGAGGTGAACACACCGGCCGGTTTGCCGACCAGAGCACCGGTCAGCCAAAGGTTGCTGGTGCCGTCGAGAAAGTATTTCAGCGGGGCGGCCATGTTGCCGAATCGCGTCGGGCTGCCCAGTGCCAGACCGGCGCAGTTTTTCAGGTCATCGAGGGTCGCGTAGAGCGCGCCTTCTGCGGGGATGTCCGGGGCGACGGCTTCGCATTCTGTGGAAATCGCCGGCACCGTGCGCAGTCGCGCCTCCAGCCCGGCCTGCTCGACACCGCGAGCGATCTGCCGGGCCATCTCGTTGGTCGAACCGCTGCGGCTGTAATACAGGACCAGAATGTACGGCGCGCTCACGGCAGCAACTCCAGAATGTTTTCCGGTGGACGGCCGATGACCGCTTTGTCGCCGACTTCGAGGATCGGCCGTTCCATCAGTTTCGGATGCGCGGCGATGGCGTCGATCAATTGCGCTTCGCTGAGATTTTCATCGGCGAGCTGAAGCATTTTGTATTCATCTTCCCCGCTGCGCAGCAACTGCCGTGCGCTGATCCCGAGCTTGCCGAGCAGCGCCTTGATTTGCGCAGCATTCAGCGGGGTTTCGAGGTAACGCACCACGGTTGGCGTCAGGCCGCGGGCTTCGAGCAGTTCCAGTGCGCCGCGGGATTTCGAGCAGCGCGGATTGTGATAAAGCGTCAGATCGGTCATGGCGGGTCGCTTCTGGCGTAAAGTGGCGGCTATTCTAACTGTGCAGCGCGCAATCCAGAACCGTCAGAGGCGATGGGTCGCAGGCGCCTTCGAATTTTCTCAAGGAACACGACATGACACGGCGATTGGCAGCGGCATTGACGGTAATCGGGGCGTTGATGCTGGGGGGCTGCGGCAATGATTACGGGATTGACCAGAACGGCCAGAAAGTCGCGTCCGAGCGTCTCGACAAACAATGGGTGGTGCTCAATTACTGGGCCGAATGGTGCGGCCCGTGTCGCACGGAGATTCCTGAACTCAATCACCTGGCCGAGGAACTGAAGAACAAGAACGTCGGCGTGTTCGGCGTCAACTTCGACAACGTGCAAGGCGCGGAACTGAAAGAAGCCAGCGAGAAACTGGGCATCAAGTTCACCGTGCTGGCGCAGGATCCGGCGGAGCTGTTCGAATTGCCGCGCAGCGAGGCATTGCCGGTGACTTACATCATCGACGACAAGGGCAAGGTGCGGGAGCAGTTGCTCGGTGAGCAGACGGCGGCGGGGGTGATGGCGAAGCTCGAGGCGTTGCAGGCGACCAAATAGGCGGTCGTTCGGCAGGATCGTTCCCACGCTCTGCGTGGGAATGCCGCCCGGGACGCTCCGCGTCCCTGTGACGCAGAGCGTCACTTGATGCATTCCCACGCAGGAGCGTAGGAACGATCGTTACAGCGATCAGCTATGAGGTTCAACCCTCTTCCAGCCACCAGCGCAAAGGCTTGCCTTCGGCCGGCCAGAAACGCATCTGCTCAATCGGCGAGATGTCCCAGCGCTCGACCTTTTCCAGCGCCTGCAAAAACCGTTGTTCCTGCTCCATCAAGGCCGGGGCGCAGAGTTTGCGGGTCTTGCCGATTTTGCCGAACGACAGCTTGTCGCCGTCCAGCGTGTACGGCGCGAACCAATGGTTGCAGCCGCCGTTGCCGTAGGCGCGGCCATCGTCGCCAAGGGTCACGGTCAGATGGCTGTAATCCATCAACGGGCGCTCGCCGATCCATTCCAGAATGTAGCTGCGGTTGTGTTGCAGTTGCACAGGCTCGGCGGCACAGCCCGCGAGACCGACACCGACCAGAGCGGCCAGGGCAAAGCGTTTCATCACGCGGGCTCCTGGCATTTCGGGCACAGGTGCTTGTCGCCCACGGCTTGCCAGCCCAGCTCGGCGATGCGCGCGGTGGCGGCCGGTTTTTCAGCGGTCTTGCCGAGTTTGGCATCGACCGCGAATTCAAAACTCAGCTCTTTGGCGCAGCTGTCGCAGTTGACCTGCCAGGTATGGATCGCCAGTTCACCGAACAGCGGGCCGGTGGTCATCGCGGTCCATTGGCCCGGCGGGTTGATCAGGTGGCGAACGGTGTCGACGGTCAGGCGCATGGACAAATCCTTGCTGCCTTTGAGGGTCACCAGCAGGACATCACCGATGCGGATCGAGCCACCGTTGCCGGTGACCTGATAGCGGCCCGGTACGAGGGCGCGGCATTCGGTGAGGGTGTGTTGCGGGTTCATCAGGGTGTAGCGGAAATCGTGTTCGACCATGGGTCCTCCAAATATGCGCGACATGCTAGCACGGCCCCGATTGCAGAATGATGCGCGCGTGCGACCTTCGATCCGGTTCAAATCGGCCAGCACTCATGGCAAACTGCCGGCCTCGAATCTGAAGGAACGGAACATGGCGCTGATCGAATGTTATGAATGCAAAAAGAGCATCAGCTCCGAAGCGTCGGCCTGCATTCATTGCGGCGCGCCGATCGATGAATATGCCGCAGTGCAAGCGCAGCCTGTAGCCGCGGCGGCACAGGCGGCGACGATTTCGTTCGGCAGCCTGCCTCGCAACAACGCGGTGCCGGAGGCGGCGATTGCCCCCGCTGTGCAACCACTGCCGAAAGTGATGCCGGCCGCGGCGGGGCGACGCCGTCGTCAGCAGGGCGAGCAAGTGCTTGAACAGACCGCCAATCCCGACGGCAGCCGCCCGGTGGAAGGCTGGCTGAAGATCATGGTGTTTCTGCTGCCAATGGTCTTCGTCTGGTTTCTGCTGCGCAACGGCCATTCGGCGAAACAGCGGCTGTTCGGTTTCGGCTGGCTGGCCCTGCTGATTCTGGCGTCTTCGCTGTCGCCGAAGTAACCGGCCCGGCTCAACCCTCGACCTGGTTATGCGGCGTGCCTGCCGCCCAGGTCGCGATGTTGCTCAGGGTTGTCGAGGCGATCGCGCCCAGTGCCTCGCGCGTCAGAAAGGCCTGGTGCGCGGTGACGATCACGTTGGGAAAGGTCAGCAAGCGTGCCAGCACATCGTCCTGCAAGGGCAAGTCCGAGCGGTCCTCGAAAAACAGCTGCGCCTCTTCCTCATACACATCCAGCCCCAGATAACCCAGTTGGCCGTCCTTCAGCGCGTCGATCAGCGCGGGCGTGTCGACCAGACCGCCGCGCCCGGTATTGATCAGCATGGCGCCGGGCTGCATGTGCGCCAGCGAATCACGGTTGATCAGGTGCTTGCTCTGCTCATTGAGCGGGCAATGCAGGCTGATGATCCGCGACTGCGCGAGCAGTTCCGGCAAACTCAGATAGCGCGCGCCCAAAGCGAGCACATCCGGATTCGGATACGGGTCGTAGGCGAGCAATTCACAGCCGAAGCCGTGCATGACTTTCGCAAACGTCGCGCCGATCTGCCCGGTACCGACAATCCCTACGGTCTTGCCGACCAGGTCGAAACCGGTCAGGCCATGCAGGCTGAAATCGCCTTCGCGGGTGCGGTTATAGGCGCGGTGCAGGCGTCGATTCAGGGCGAGGATCAGCGCCACCGCATGTTCGGCGACCGCATGTGGCGAGTACGCCGGCACTCGCACCACCGCCAGTCCAAGACGTTTGGCGGCGATCAGGTCGACATGGTTGTAACCTGCCGACCGCAAGGCGATCAGGCGTGTGCCACCGGCGGCCAGACGTTCCAGCACCGCCGCGCTGAGGTCGTCATTGATGAACGCGCAAACCACCTCATGCGCATCGGCCAGCGCCACCGTGTCGAGGCTCAGCCGCGCCGGTTGAAAGTGCAGCTCGATGCCTGCCGGGCAGTCGGCGCCGAGGAAACTGTCGCGATCATACGTCTGGCTGCTGAAAACGATGGTGCGCATGCAATCCTCCTTGAACATCGACAGGGTTGAATCATCGTCAGCCACTGTAGCGCTGACAGCGCCGCCCGGTATTGCCGTGGATCAGGCGCTGATCTTCGCCTGCGCCGCCAATCGGTTGATCGCCCGTTCCAGTTCATCCAGCGCCAGAGTGGCTTTCGGGTCGTCTTGCTTGAGCAGGGTTTCGCTGCGCTGGCAGGCCGCGCGCAATTGCGGTACGCCGCAGTAACGCGTGGCGCCGTGCAGGCGATGCACGCGTTCGAGCAGCGCGTTCTGATCGTGGCTGTCGCGAGCGGCGCGGATGGCTTCGCGGTCGGCTTCGAGCGAGGCGAGCAGCATTGCCAGCATGTCCGCAGCCAGGTCGGCCTTGCCGGCGGCCAGACGCAAACCTTCTTCATGATCGAGCACCGGCAATTCATTGCTGTTCGCAGCGCTGTCGCTGCCGCGCTCCGGCGCTTGATTGCGCAGGGCCAGACCGGTCCATTTCAGCACCACCTGCGCCAGTTGCCGTTCGCTGATCGGCTTGGTCAGGTAATCGTCCATGCCGCTTTGCAGCAGCGCGCGTTTTTCGTTGGCCATGGCGTGGGCGGTGAGGGCGACGATGGGTAGCGGGGTGCTGTGTCGCTCGCTTTCCCACTGGCGGATCGCTTCGGTGCTCTGGCGACCGTCCATGCCCGGCATCTGCACGTCCATCAGCACCAGATCGAAGGATTCAGTCTGCACCGCTTTGACCGCGGCATATCCGCTTTCCACCGCAAGGACCTTGGCGCCCATGTCCTCGAGCAGCGTTTGCACCAGCAGCAGGTTGGCCGGGTTGTCGTCGACACACAGCACTTTCGGCGCCCGGCTCGACAGCGGTTCGCCCGGTTCATGGCGTGGCTGACGCGGGTTGACCAGATCGGACAAGGCCCGACGCAGCTTGCGTGTGCACGCCGGTTTGGCCTGCAACTGGCTGTGCGGGTTGGGCACCGACAGATGAAACAGCGTCTGCTCGGTGGTCGGGCACAGCACCAGCACTTTGCAGCCGAGGTGTTCGAGGTCCCAGATGTGCTGGTTCAAGCGTTCGGGCAGCATGTCGTTGCTGGTGATACCGATGACCGCCAGATCGATCGCCTGATCAGTCTGGTGCGCGCCGGTGACGCCATTGGTCAGGCTTTCGAGGGTATTGAACGGGGTGACGTCGAGGCCGCAATCTTCCAGTTGATGCTGCAGGGCTTGCCGCGCCAGTTCGTGGTTTTCCAGCACTGCGACGCGGCGCCCGAGCAGTGGCGGGGCGGGCATGTCTTCGGCGTCGTCGCGGGTTTTCGGCAGGCTCAGGCTGATCCAGAATTCCGAGCCTTCGCCCGGCGTGCTGTCGACGCCGATCTCACCGCCCATCTGTTCGATCAGACGTTTGGAAATTACCAGCCCCAAACCCGTGCCGCCGGGCTGGCGCGACAGCGAGTTGTCCGCCTGGCTGAAGGCCTGGAACAACGCGCGCACGTCCTGATTGGACAGGCCGATGCCGGTGTCCTGAATGCTGATGCGCAGTTGCACGCTGTCTTCGTGTTCATCTTCCAGCATGGCCCGAGCGACGATGGTGCCTTCGCGGGTAAACTTGATCGCGTTGCTGACCAGGTTGGTGAGGATCTGCTTGAGCCGCAGCGGATCGCCGACCAGCGACAGTGGCGTGTCGCGGTAGACCAGGCTGACCAGTTCCAGCTGCTTGGCGTGCGCGGCCGGGGCGAGAATGGTCAGGGTGTCCTGGAGCAGATCGCGCAGATTGAACGGGATATGATCCAGCACCAGTTTGCCGGCCTCGATTTTCGAGAAATCGAGAATCTCGTTGATGATCCCCAGCAGGCTGTCGGCAGATTTTTCGATGGTGCCCAGATAGTCGAGCTGGCGCGGGGTCAGTTCACTTTTCTGCAATAAATGAGTGAAGCCGAGAATACCGTTCAGCGGCGTGCGGATCTCGTGGCTCATGTTGGCGAGAAATTCCGATTTGATCCGGCTCGCCTCCAGTGCCTCTTTGCGCGCCAGATCCAGCTCGATGTTCTGGATCTCGATGGTTTCGAGATTCTGACGTACGTCTTCGGTGGCCTGATCGACACTGTGCTGCAATTCTTCGCGGGCGTTCTGCAGGGTGCCGGCCATGCGGTTGATGCCCGAGGCCAGTTCATCCAGTTCCTGACTGCCGAGCGGCGGCAAACGGGTTTCCAGGTGGCCGTCCTTCAGTTGAGCGACGGCTTGCTTGATCTGCCCGAGCGGGCGGTTGATCGTGCGGCCCATGCGCAATGCCAGCAGCGCCGCGCCGGCCAGCCCGGCGGCGATCAGCAGCAGGCTGGCGAACAGACTGCGATAGCCGCGCAGCAACATGCCGTTGTGCGACAGCTCCAGCTCGACCCAGCCGAGCAGGCGGTCGGACTCTTCCGGGATCAGCTCGCCAGCAAGGTTGCGGTGCTTGCCGAACACCGGCATCAGATAGCGTGTGGCGTCATTGCCGCTGCGTCGTTGCAATTGCGCGCTGTCGCCGCTCGGCGCCTGATTGAGCATGGTCGGGCCGGCGTGGGCCAGTGGCGAGCGATCCGCGGCGAGGAATGTCACCGCGCGCACGTCCGGTTGTTCCAGCGACTGCGTGGCGATGCGCTCGAGCAGTTCGGTGTTGCCGTGGCCCATGGCCGGCGCGACCAGCGGCGCCAGTTGCTCGGCGATCATTTCGCCGCGCTGCATCAATTGGGTTTGCAAGTCGGACTGCTGCGTCCAGGTGAAATACCCGCCCAGCACCAGCGCCATCAGGCTGGTCGGCAACAAGGTCAGCAACAATACCCGACCTTTGATTCCCAGTTTCTTGAGCACGCCCGTCTCCTGCATCCCGCTGATCTGTTGACTCATGCGTGCATCCGGCACGCGACATGGGCGCAGTGTAGCGATTTGCTCGCAGGCAATCTTCGGAAAAATGTGCCAGCGATGGCGAGGCTCGCGCACGCGCGTTGGTCTGATGACCGAACCTTGAGTTGCCGCAAGCCCGGCAATCTTGAATAATCGCGCTCAACTGAGAATTACTTGCAGATACTCATGACTCCTGTTTCCGTTGGCCAGCCACGCATTCTTTCCATCGAAGACGATCCGGTGCTCGGTGCCTACGTGCATGAACATCTGGGCCGCAGCGGCTTTCAGGTGACCTGGTGCCAGAATGGTGAGGAAGGCCTGAACATCGCCAGGGACCAGCCGTTCGACGTGGTGCTGATGGACATTCTCTTGCCGGGGCTCGACGGCTTGAAGCTGCTGACGCAATTGCGCCAGAGCCATTCCACCCCGGTGCTGCTGATGTCGGCCCTCGGCGCCGAGGCTGATCGCATCAGCGGCTTTCGGCTCGGCGCCGATGATTATTTGCCCAAGCCGTTCAGCATGGCCGAGTTGCATGTGCGCATCGAAGCGATCCTGCGCCGCGTCGCCCTCGATCGCCGTCCGGCGGCGGCTGCGCTGCCAGCGGCAAGCGGGGCGCTGCGTTTCGACGATGAGCAATGCGAGGTGTTTTTCCGCGAGCAGGCCGCCGGGCTGACCCGCAGCGAATTCCGCTTGCTCGACACCCTCAATCGCAACGACGAGGAAGTGCTGAGCAAAGCCTTCCTTTATCAGCATGTCCTGCAACGCGGCTATGCCGCCCACGACCGCAGCCTCGACATGCACATCAGCCAGATCCGCCGCAAACTCAAAGCCATCGGTTACACCGAGCGCGAAGTGCGCACGGTTTGGGGCAAGGGCTACGTATTGAGTGGCGCTGATGAAACGCTCTGAACTGCCGGGGCGGCATTCGCTGTTCTGGAAACTGGCTCTGCTGCTGGTGGCGTTCTGTTTGCTGATGATCTGGCTGAGTTGGTCGTGGGGTCGCTACATGGAGGAGCGCAATCAGTTCCTCTCTGACAACGCGCGCGCAACGCTCAGTCGCTATGCGGCGCAAGCGGAGCAGGCTTGGCAGCACGGCGGCCGCCACGGCGTGGATGACTGGCTGCAAAGCATGGAATTGCGCGAGGCCAGTTGGGTCGGGGTGATTGGCGGCAATTTGCAGTCGCTGAGCAGCGAGCCGTTGAACGAGGCAGAAGTGCAGCACCTGACCTTTCTACGCGGCCTCGACTGGCCTATCCACAAAAAGGGCCGACCGTGGCTGCGCGTGCCGTTTCCCAAAGAACCGTCCGCCGGCATCCTCGTCATCGAGTTGCCGGAACGCTTTGTGCCGGGCAAATACCGGGTGTTCTGGCGCGTCATTACCAATGGCGTGATTCCCGGGCTGTTCACGCTGTTGTTGTGTGTCGGCCTGTACCGTTTGCTGGTGGTACCTCTGAACAACCTGCGTGAACAGGCCAACGCCTGGCGCGCCGACCAATTGAATGTGCGCCTGTCGAGTGGCATGACCCAGCGCCCCGACGAACTCGGTGAGCTGGCCCGCGCATTCGATTCGATGTCCGAACGCCTGCAAACCACCGTCGCCGTGCAACAGCAGCTGTTGCGCGATTTATCCCATGAACTGCGCACGCCGCTGAGCCGCCTGCGCGTCGCCAGTGAAGGCGAGCAAGGGCTGCCACAGTTGCGCGAACGCATCGGCCGCGAGGTCGACGGCATGCAGCGGCTGGTCGAAGACACCTTGCAACTGGCCTGGCTCGACACTGACCGCACGCCACTGCCCGACGAAGCGATCCAGATTCAGGCCCTCTGGGAAATGCTTACCGACAATGCCTGTTACGAAAGCGGCTGGCCGAGCTTGCAGTTGCAATGTTCGGTCGATGCGTCGTGCTGGGTACGCGGCCATCTGAATACCCTGGCGCAGGCGCTGGAGAATATTTTGCGCAATGCGATTCGGCATTCGCCCGAGGGCGCAATTGTCCGGCTCGATGGACAGCGCGATGGCGATTATTGGCATTTGTGGCTGGAGGATCAGGGCGGCGGTGTGGCTGAAGCAGATCTGGAGCGGATTTTTTCACCGTTCATCCGACTCGACGGCTCGAGGCCAGGGGATGGCGGGTTTGGTTTGGGCTTGAGCATTGCGCGCAATGCGGTGCAGCGCCAGGGCGGGTTGCTCTGGGCCGAGAATGCCGTGGCGGGATTGCGGTTGAATTTGCGCTTGCTGGCGGATGATGGTGTCGCCAGTTCTGACGCCTTCGCGAGCAGGCTCGCTCCCACATTGGAACTCGGTTCGCCTCAGGTTGTGTGAACAACGCGCGTTCCGTGTAGGAGTGAGCCTGCTCGCGATGTAGTCCATCCATGGCTTCAATACCGCTGGGTTGACGGAGCGCTCGCCTTTTTCTGTGTGACATTTCCCAAGCGGCACCAGCGGTCATTTCAGGCTTCCTGAACGGTTTAGGCTCGTGCCTCACCTAACCTTCAAGGAATTGCGCATGACTGTATCCAGCCTTACTGGCAGCCCGGATGGCGAACGTTTCAACGAAGTGCTCGCGCTGATTCACAGTTCCAGACATAAGGCCATGCAAGCGGTCAATACACAACTGATTGAGCTTTATTGGCAGGTGGGGGCGCATATCAGTCTCAAGATCGCGCGGGCGGAGTGGGGGGATTCGGTGGTGGGTCAATTGGCCGATCATTTGGCCATGACACAACCAGGGTTGCGCGGTTTTACTCGTTCGAACCTGTTTCGAATGCGCCAGTTTTATGAGACTTATCACGCCGAAGAGAAAGTCGCACCACTGGTGCGACAATTATCCTGGTCGCACAATCTGGTCATCTTCAGCCAGTGCAAACGACCCGAGGAACGCGCGTTTTACGTAAGAATGGCCGTTCAAGAGCGATGGTCCAGACGTGAGCTGGAGCGGCAGCTGAAAACAGCGCTGTTTGAGCGAAGCGTCACCGATCCGGCAAAAGCCTCCGCCGCACTTAAACAAGCCCACCCGGCAGTACTCGAGATCTTCCGCGATTCCTACATGGTCGAATTTCTAGATCTGCCCTCTGCTCATTCCGAAACCGATCTGCACCAGGGACTGCTATCCCGCCTCAAGGAATTCCTGATCGAACTTGGTCGCGACTTCTGCTTTGTCGGTTCCGAATATCCGCTGCAAGTCGGCGGCCGGGATTTCTCACTCGAACTTTTGTTCTTCCACCGAGGGCTCAACTGCCTTGTAGCCATTGAACTCAAGGTCGGCCGTTTTGAGCCGGAATACCTCGGCAAGCTGGATTTCTATCTGGAGGCGCTCGATCGCAACGTGCGCAAGCCTCACGAAAACCCGGCGATCGGAGTTCTGCTTTGTGCGAGCAAGGAAGACGAGGTGGTCGAGTACGCTCTCAATCGTAGCCTCTCGCCTGCGCTGATTGCGCAATATCAAACCTGTTTGCCGGATAAGCAGTTGCTGCAAGCCAAGTTGCATGAGTTCTACGCACTGGATACCGCCCACATGGAAAACACTGACTAGCGTGCGCTTATTCCCATAAACCATAAGCACCGCACTTTGCGTGATATGGCCTGCGCGGGTTTGCCGGTATGATAGGCGCCCCCGCACGTCTGGATTGCGAATACGCCATGACCCTGCAGTACCCAACCATCGCCGATTGCGTCGGCAACACGCCGCTGGTGCGTTTGCAGCGCCTGCCCGGCGCTACCAGCAACACCCTTTTGCTCAAGCTCGAAGGGAACAACCCGGCGGGTTCGGTCAAGGACCGTCCGGCGCTGTCGATGATTACCCGTGCCGAGTTGCGCGGGCAGATCCACGCCGGCGATACGCTGATTGAGGCCACTTCCGGTAACACCGGGATCGCCTTGGCCATGGCGGCCGCGATCAAGGGTTACAAGATGATCCTGATCATGCCGGACAATTCCAGCGCCGAGCGTAAAGCGGCGATGACCGCGTATGGCGCCGAGTTGATTCTGGTCAGTCAGGAAGAAGGCATGGAAGGCGCGCGCGATCTGGCGCAGCGCATGGAAGCCGAAGGCCGTGGCAAGGTGCTCGATCAGTTCGCCAATGGCGACAACCCCGAAGCGCACTACACCACCACCGGTCCCGAAATCTGGCGCCAGACCCAGGGCAGCATTACCCATTTCGTTAGCTCCATGGGCACCACCGGCACCATCATGGGCGTTTCGCGCTACTTGAAAGAGCAGAGCGACAGCGTGCAGATCGTCGGCCTGCAACCGATGGAAGGCTCGGCCATTCCCGGCATCCGCCGCTGGCCGCAGGAATACCTGCCGAAGATCTATCAGGCCGACCGCGTCGACCGCATCGTCGACATGGCGCAAAGCGAAGCCGAGGACGTCACCCGTCGCCTGGCCCGCGAAGAAGGCATCTTCTGCGGCGTGTCTTCGGGCGGTGCGGTGGCAGCGATGCTGCGCTTGTCCAAAGAAGTTGAAAACGCGGTGATCGTCGCGATCATCTGCGACCGTGGCGACCGTTACCTGTCGACCGGCATTTTCGACGCGCCCAACTGATGGCCAAACACGAGAGAGGCCTGCGCTTCCAGCCCACCGGCGGTAGCAAGGCCGCACAAATCCCGACCGGCAAAAAGCAGCGTTTGAACATTGAGCGCCTGGCCAATGACGGTCGCGGTATCGCATTTTTCGAAGGCAAAACCTGGTTCGTCCTCGGCGCGCTCGCCGGCGAAGAAGTCGAGGCGCGAGTGCTTGGCGCCCACGGCAAAGTCGTCGAGGCGCGCACCGAGCGTGTGTTCAAGCCCAGCGACTTGCGCCGCCCGGCACCGTGCCCGCATGCCGGTCGCTGCGGCGGTTGCAGCGTGCAGCACCTGCCCCACGACGAACAGCTCGCCCTGAAACAGCGCATGCTCGCCGAGCAATTGTCGCGCGTTGCCGGCGTTGAGCCCCAAGAATGGGCCGCGCCGTTGACCGGTCCGGAATTCGGCTATCGCCGTCGCGCGCGGATTGCGGTGCGCTGGGACATGAAGGCAAAGCAACTTGAAGTGGGTTTCCGCGCCGCCGGCAGTCAGGACATCGTGGCGATCAGCGAATGCCCGGTGCTGGTACAGCCCTTGCAACCGATAATGACCCGTTTGCCGGAGATGCTGCGTCGCTTGAGCAAGCCGCAAGCGCTGGGGCATGTCGAATTGTTCAGCGGCTCGTCACTGGCCGTGTTGCTGCGGCACATGGCGCCGCTCTCCGAAGCAGATCTGACGATCCTCAAGGATTTCTGCCAGTTCCATGAGGCGCAATTGTGGCTGCATGGCGACGGCGAACCGCAACCGGTCGACGCCAGCCAGGCGCTGGGCTATCGCCTGGAACAATGGGACCTTGATCTGGCCTACCGCCCCGGCGACTTCGTTCAGGTCAATGCCGGCGTCAACGAGGCGATGGTCGCTCAGGCGCTGGACTGGCTGCAGCCGAGGGCCGAGGAACGCGTGCTGGACCTGTTTTGCGGTCTCGGCAACTTTGCGTTGCCCTTGGCCCAAAGCGTGCGTGAAGTGGTGGCAGTCGAGGGCGTGCAGACCATGGTCGAGCGTGCCGAAGCCAACGCCGCCAGTAACAATTTGCATAACACAAAATTTTTTCAAGCCGATTTATCCCAGCCTTTGAGCGATGCCCAGTGGATCGGAAACGGCTTTTCTGCGGTACTCTTGGACCCACCCCGTGACGGTGCTTTCGAGGTGGTGCGCAAGCTGGCGAGCCTGGGTGCCAAACGGCTGGTGTATGTGTCGTGCAACCCTGCAACTCTGGCACGCGACACGGTCGAATTGATCAAGCAGGGCTACCGGTTAAAACGTGCCGGGATTCTCGATATGTTTCCTCAGACGGCACATGTCGAGGCCATGGCGTTATTTGAAGCGAGCCAGGATGGCTCGTCTGAATCCGTCTGATCTGTCCGTGCCGCGCTCGCCTGAGCCCCGCGAGCGCAACCGGGCGATGAGGATCAGCGATTTGACGCATTGAATCTGCGTCGTAGGGAAGGTAAAGCGACATGGTACAGGTGAGAGCACACCAGCCGATCAACACCGACGGCAGTATCAATCTCGAGGCTTGGCTCGATCATGCGGTCAGTGTCGATCTGGCACTGGATCGCGAAGCCTTGAAAGAAGCCTGTGAGTTCGCTCGCGAGGCGGAGCAGCAATCCAACGCGAAAAAGAATCTGTGGGCCGAGGGCTCCGGCAGTTTCAGCACCGGGCTTGAAATCGCCGAGATCCTCGCCGACCTCAAGCTCGATCAGGATTCGCTGGTCGCGGCGGTCCTGTATCGCGGCGTACGCGAGGGCCAGATCGAACTCGCCGCCGTCGGCCAGCGTTTCGGCCCGGTGGTGGCCAAGCTGATCGACGGCGTGCAGCGCATGGCCGCCATCAGCGCCAGCCTCAGCCCGCGCCAGTCGATGGTCATGGGCACGCAGGGGCAGGTAGAGAACCTGCGCAAAATGCTCGTGGCCATGGTCGATGACGTGCGCGTCGCGCTGATCAAACTGGCCGAACGCACCTGCGCGATCCGTGCGGTGAAAACCGCCGACGACGAAAAACGTAACCGCGTCGCCCGTGAAGTCTTCGACATCTATGCGCCGCTCGCGCACCGCCTCGGCATCGGTCATATCAAGTGGGAACTGGAGGATTTGTCCTTCCGTTACCTGGAGCCCGATCAATACAAACAGATCGCCAAGTTGCTCCACGAGCGGCGGCTGGACCGCGAGCGTTTCATCGCTGACGTGATGACCCAGCTCAAGGACGAATTGCAGGCCACCGGTGTCGAGGCCGACATCAGCGGGCGGGCCAAACACATCTATTCGATCTGGCGCAAAATGCAGCGCAAGGGGCTGGAGTTCAGCCAGATCTACGACGTGCGTGCGGTGCGCGTGCTGGTTCCGGAAATGCGCGACTGCTACACCGCGCTGGGCATCGTCCACACCTTGTGGCGCCACATTCCGAAAGAATTCGACGACTACATCGCCAACCCGAAAGAGAACGGCTACCGCTCGCTGCACACTGCGGTGATCGGCCCGGAAGGCAAGGTTCTCGAAGTACAGATCCGTACGCACTCGATGCACGAAGAGGCCGAGCTCGGCGTTTGTGCACACTGGCGCTACAAGGGCACCGACGTCAAATCCGGCTCCAACCACTACGAAGAGAAAATCTCCTGGCTGCGTCAGGTCCTCGAGTGGCATGAAGAGCTGGGCGACATCGGCGGGCTGGCCGAACAGCTGCGTGTCGATATCGAGCCGGACCGGGTCTACATCTTTACCCCCGACGGTCACGCCATCGACTTGCCCAAAGGCGCGACGCCGCTGGACTTCGCCTATCGCGTACACACCGAGATCGGCCACAACTGCCGTGGCGCGAAGATCAACGGGCGCATCGTCCCGCTCAACTACAGCCTGCAGACCGGTGAGCAGGTCGAGATCATCACCAGCAAGCACGGCACGCCGAGCCGCGACTGGCTGAACTCGAACCTCGGTTACGTCACCACGTCGCGGGCACGGGCGAAAATCGTGCACTGGTTCAAATTGCAGGCGCGCGACCAGAACGTCGCGGCCGGCAAGACCCTGATCGAGCGCGAACTGACCCGTCTCGGCCTGCCGGCGGTGGACTTCGACAAGCTGGCCGACAAGGCCAACATGAAAACCGCCGAAGACATGTTCGCCGCCCTCGGTGCCGGCGACCTGCGACTGGCGCAACTGGTCAACCTCGCGCAGCAACTGGTCGAGCCGGAGCGCGGCAACGAGCAGCTGGAACTGATTCCGCGCAAGGCCACCGGCTACAAACCGGGCAAGCGTGGCGACATTCAGATCCAGGGCGTCGGCAACCTGATGACGCAGATGGCCGGCTGCTGCCAGCCACTGCCGGGCGATGCGATCGTCGGCTACATCACTCAGGGCCGCGGCGTGAGCATTCACCGTCAGGACTGCGCCTCGGTGCTGCAACTGGGGGGGCGCGAGCCAGAGCGGATCATCCAGGTCAGCTGGGGACCGGTGCCGGTGCTCACCTATCCGGTGGACATCGTCATCCGCGCCTACGACCGTTCCGGTCTGCTGCGTGACGTCTCGCAGGTGCTGCTCAACGAGCGCATCAACGTGCTGGCGGTCAACACCCGCTCGAACAAGGAAGACAACACCGCGTTGATGTCGCTGACCATCGAGATTCCGGGCCTGGACGCGCTGGGGCGCTTGCTGGGGCGGATTTCGCAATTGCCGAACATCATCGAAACGCGGCGTAACCGTACCCCGTGAAGATGACTCTGATCCCATGTGGGAGCTGGCTTGCCAGCGATGCAGACAACTCGGTCTCTCAGGAGAATCGAGGTGATGCAATCGCTGGCAAGCCAGCTCCCACAGGGTTTTGTGGTGAGACTGAGAAATGATGTACAGCCTTGAAGACCTGCTCCACCTGATGTCCCGCTTGCGCGATCCGCAGTTCGGTTGCCCGTGGGACATCAAGCAAACTTACGCCACCATCGTTCCGCACACCCTTGAAGAAGCCTACGAAGTGGCCGACGCCATTGAGCGTGGCGATTTCGATCACTTGCAGGGCGAGCTCGGCGATCTGCTGTTTCAGGTGGTGTATTACAGCCAGTTGGCCAAGGAAGAAGGTCGCTTCGAATTCGCAGGGGTGATCGACAGCATCACCCGCAAGCTGATCCGCCGGCATCCGCACGTATTCCCCACCGGCGATCTGTACGCGCCGTTCGACGTGCCGCGTCTGAGCGAAGAGCAGGTCAAGCAGCGCTGGGAGGAAATCAAGGCTGAGGAGCGCGCCGAGAAATCCGCAGCGCCCGAGCAACTGTCACTGCTCGACGATGTGCCGTCCGCGCTGCCGGCATTGTCGCGTTCGGCGAAATTGCAGAAGCGCGCCGCGCAGGTCGGTTTCGACTGGCCGGACGCCTTGCCGGTGCTCGACAAGGTGCGTGAAGAGCTCGACGAAGTGCTCGAAGCCATGTCCGAAAACGACCCCGTCGCGGTGGCTGACGAGATCGGCGACCTGCTGTTTTCCGTGGTCAATCTGGCCCGCCATTTGAAAGTCGATCCGGAAACCGCATTGCGTGGCGCCAACGGCAAGTTTGAAAGACGTTTCCGTTTTATCGAACAGGCATTGCGCGACACCCACCGTCCCATGGAAGATTGCACCCTCGAAGAGTTGGACGCCCTCTGGGGCGAAGCCAAACGTCAGGAAAAGAATGTGCCCGGCTGCGGCTGAGCCACTGCCCAAGTGAGTAAGCACCATGAGTATTTCCCTTCGCGACCAGTTGCTCAAAGCAGGCCTGGTCAACCAAAAGCAGGCCAAGCAGGTCAGCAAGGACAAGCAGAAGCAGCAGCGCCTGGCTCACAAGGGTCAGATCGAACTGGATGACTCGCAGCAGCGCGCCGCCCAGGAAGCCATGGCCGAGAAGGTCAAGCGCGACCAGGAGCTGAACCGTCAGGCGAAAGAGAAGGCCGAAGCCAAGGCGCGTGCCGCGCAGGTCAAGCAATTGATCGAAGTCTCGCGTCTGCCGAAGCTGACCACCGAGGACTACTACAACTTCGTCGACGACAAGAAGGTCAAGCGCATCTCGGTCAACACGCTGATGCGCAACAAGCTCAGCAATGGTTCGCTGGCAATCGTCCATCATAACGGCGGTTACGAAGTGATCCCGCGTGAAGCGGCGCTGAAGATTCAGGAGCGCGACCCACAGCGCATCGTCCAGCTCAACGTGAAGACCGAAGAGGTCAGCACCGAGGACGATCCGTACGCGGCGTACCAGATCCCGGATGACCTGATGTGGTAATCCGCTGAAAGCTACAACGACAAACCCCGCTCATGGCGGGGTTTGTCGTTTTCAATGCTGTGGTGGCTTCAGGAGGAGCGGGCGTCGCGTTGCTGCTCTTGGACTTCGAGTTCGGCCTTGTAGTTGTGGGCATCGACTTCGCTGTGGAACATGCCGACCAGCAAGTCTTGTTGATGCACATCCCAGATGCGGATACCGGCGGCTACGCCTTCGTGGGACATGTGTGAATCGTCGCGTTCAGTTACTTTTACAGTCATCTGCTAGCTCCAAATCTCAGGTTGTCTGCAGCAAGGCCTGTGCAGGACTCTGTTATAGAATTTGTTAGTCAGCTAAGTAAACGGCCGATTCGCGCAAGGTGTTGTTGCGTATTTTGCAAGAGTGCTGCAGCCCGCGTAATCCGCGACATTCGGTCGCAGGGCGTTTGGTTTCATGACAAACGTTTCATCTCCAGCGCACCGCAGAACCCCTGTGGGAGCTGGCTTGCCAGCGATGACGTCGGCACAACAAACATCTTCGTTACCTGACACTCCGCTATCGCTGGCAAGCCAGCTCCCACAGGGATCAGAGGTGTGCTGGGTTTTCTGCAGGTTAAAAAAAACGCCCCGAACCAGTCGGGGCGTTTTCATGTGCGGCTCAGCTGCGGGGAATTACTTGCCTTCCCAGCGCTTCAGCACCAGCGTGGCGTTGGTGCCGCCGAAGCCGAAGCTGTTGCTCATCACGGTGTTGATGGTGGCGTTTTCGCGGGTCTTGGTCAGCACCGGCAGATCGGCCACTTCAGGGTCCAGCTCGTCGATGTTGGCGGAGCCGGCAATGAAGTTGCCTTCCATCATCAGCATGCAGTAGATCGCTTCGTGAACGCCGGCGGCGCCCAGGGAGTGACCGGACAGGCTCTTGGTCGAACTGATCGCCGGAGCCTTGTCGCCGAACACTTCACGCACACCTTTCATTTCCGCAACGTCACCGACCGGAGTCGAGGTGCCGTGGGTGTTCAGGTAGTCGATCGGGGTGTCGACGGTGGACAGCGCCTGCTGCATGCAACGGATCGCGCCTTCGCCACTTGGGGCAACCATGTCGTAGCCGTCGGAAGTCGCACCGTAGCCAACGATTTCCGCGTAGATTTTTGCGCCGCGGGCCAGAGCGTGTTCCAGCTCTTCGACCACGACCATGCCGCCACCGCCCGCGATGACGAAACCGTCACGGTCGGCGTCGTAGGCACGGGAAGCCTGTTCAGGCGTTTCGTTACGCTTGCTGGACAGCGCGCCCATGGCGTCGAACAGGAACGACTGGCTCCAGTGTTCTTCTTCACCGCCGCCGGCGAAGACGATGTCCTGCTTGCCCATCTGGATCTGTTCCATGGCGGTACCGATGCAGTGAGCACTGGTGGCGCAGGCAGAAGCGATGGAGTAGTTCAGGCCCTTGATCTTGAACGGGGTGGCCAGGCAAGCGGAAACGGTGCTGCTCATGGTCCGCGTCACGCGGTACGGACCAACGCGCTTCACGCCTTTCTCGCGCAGGATGTCCAGTGCTTCCATCTGGTTCAGCGTGGAGGCGCCACCGGAACCGGCGATCAGGCCAGTGCGCGGGTTGGACACTTGCTCTTCGGTCAGGCCGGAGTCAGCAATGGCGTCTTTCATGGCCAGGTAGGCGTAAGCCGCTGCGTGACCGACGAAGCGATAGATCTTGCGATCGATCAGTTCTTCAAGGTTGAGGTCGATGGAGCCGGAAACCTGGCTACGCAGACCCATTTCGGCGTATTCCGGGTTGAACCGGATGCCAGGGCGGCTTGCACGCAGGTTAGCGGAGACGGTCTCTTTGTCATTGCCCAGGCACGAAACGATGCCCAGACCAGTGATAACGACGCGGCGCATGCGAATAACCCTTAGAAGTTGTCAGTGGAGGTGAACACGCCGACGCGAAGGCCTTCGGCGGTGTAGATTTCGCGACCGTCGACAGTCACCGAACCATCGGCGATGGCCAGGTTCAGCTTGCCCTTGAGGACGCGTTTGATATGAATGTTGTAGGTGACTTTCTTGGCGGTCGGCAGGACCTGGCCGAAGAATTTCACTTCGCCCGAACCCAGCGCACGGCCGCGGCCCGGCAGGCCTTGCCAGCCGAGGAAGAAGCCGACCAGTTGCCACATGGCGTCCAGACCCAGGCAGCCCGGCATCACCGGATCGCCTTCGAAGTGGCACGCGAAGAACCACAGGTCAGGGTTGATATCCAGCTCGGCGACCAATTCACCTTTGCCGTACTTGCCGCCTTCTTCGCTGATCAGGGTGATGCGATCCACCATCAGCATGTTCGGGGCGGGCAGTTGCGCGTTACCTGGGCCGAACAGCTCACCGCGACTGCAGCGCAGCAGATCTTCCCGAGTAAAGGCGTTTTGTTTGGTCATGCGAGCTCCTCAATAATCCCATGCGGCAGGTGGGGCAAATCTTCCCGACCGTTCGAAGCGTTCATGCCTCGAACCGGCAGCCTACTCATAGACTATTGCGTTGTGGTGAAAGTCACAGCACCAAGGACATGAATGTACACTTGTGCACTGAAATTTTTATTCAAGCCCCTTTTAGGGCTCGTTCGGGTGCCTAAGACTGCCGCACTTTCGCTTTTCACGCCAGTCGCAGATGGTCGAAAGGCCCACGTTACGACACCCAGCGCTGCAGAATCTGCTGCAGATCATTACGTTTGAACGGCTTCGCCAGATAATCGTTCATCCCCGCCGAGAGGCAGGTTTCGCGGTCGCCCTGCAAGGCGTTGGCGGTCAGGGCGATGATCGGCACCTCGCTGCGTCCGGGCAGGCGGCGGATCTGCCGCGTAGCCTCGTAGCCATCAATGATCGGCAAGCGGCAATCCATCAGAATCGCTTCGAAGTCGGCGCTCTCGGCACTGCGCACCGCTTGCGCGCCATCGGTGGCGACGCTGACCGCAAAGCCCAGGCTGCGCAGCATCGCTTCGATCACCGTCTGGTTCACCGGGTTGTCTTCGACCAGCAGCACGTGGCGGCCTTCGCCGTGTTCCCTGGCGTTGAGTGCACGCGGCGCGGCCAGCGGCGGCAAGGCCTGCTTGTACAGCGCCAGGGGGATTTCCAGAGTGAATACCGAGCCGCGACCTTCCTCGCTTTGCGCGCGCAACGTGCCGCCCATGCGCTCGGCCAGCGTACGGGCGATCGGCAAGCCGAGACCGGTGCCACCGTAACGCCGGGAAATCGAGCTGTCGGCCTGCTGAAAAGCGTTGAACATCAACTCCAGACTTTCCGAAGAGATACCGATGCCAGTGTCGCGCACCGAGCAGGTGAACCACAGCAGTTCGTGATCCAGCGATTGCCACTGCGCCTCGATGCTGACACGGCCCTGTTCGGTGAACTTCAGCGCGTTGCCGACCAGATTGACCAGAACCTGCCGGATCCGCGTCGGATCACCCTGCACCTGAAGGCCGCGCAGGTCATCGGGGATGCGCAGGTTCAAGGCCAGGCCACGTTGCGCCGCGCTGTGCTGGAACGACTGGGCGCAGGCGCCGATCAGTTCGGCAAGGTTGAACGGAATGTGCTCAAGCTCCAGTTCCGAACGCTCGATGCGCGAGAAGTCGAGAATGTCGTTGATCACCTTCAGCAGGTGTTCGGTGGACTCCGAGGCGAGGGCGGCGTATTCGACCTGCTCCTCGGTCATCTCGGTGGTTTCAAGTAACTGCAGCATGCCCAGCACACCGTTCATGGGGGTGCGCAGTTCATGGCTCATCATCGCCAGAAAGTCGGATTTGGCGTTGTTGGCCTTTTCTGCCTCTTCACGGGTCTGGATCAGCTGCGCCATCGCCTGATGCTGCTCGCGGCTAGCCTGTTCCAACGCCTGGGCAAGGTTGTTGATGTGTTGCGACAGGGCGCCGAGTTCGGTGTCGTCGACTATCGGCAGCGGGGCTTTGTAGTCACCGTCCTGGATCGCCTTGACCGCATCGCCGATTTCACGGATCGGCTGCGACAGACTGCCGGCCAGGCGCCGCGCCAGCACAAACGTGAAGAGCAGGGCGAACAACGCGAGAATGGCGGCCTTGAGGAGGATTTCCTGTTGGCGCTGACTGAACGCATCGTTGGACAGACCGACGATCACCCGCCCCAGATAATCCTCGCCGGTCCCGCCATTGCTGACTTTGCCATCCTGGAAAAAATCATTGTGCAGAGCGATGCGTTGCAGGCGCACCGGTGCCTGGAACACTTCGACCTGATGCGGTCGGCGGTGCGCATCGGCGGGTTGCTCGACGTAGACCAGAATCCGGTTGGCGCTGTCCTGGACCTCAAGAAAACGCACGTTGGGCGTAGCGAGTGTGGCTTTGAGCAGGCTTTCCAGCACCTCGTTATTGCCGGAAATCACTCCGTATTCCGTGGCGGGCGCCAGTTGATTGGCAATCAACTGGCCGGTGTGAGTCAGCTCCTGACGCAGATCCTGAATCCGCACAAAGGTAAAGAAGCTGATCAACAGCAAGGTCAGCAACAGCGCCGGGCCCAGACTGATCAACTGGGTACGGGTGTTGATGTCCCAACGGCGACGGAAATTCATGGGCGGCGCTCTCCTTCGGCCAGCAGGCTGGCGACAGACACATCATCGGGCGGTTCGATACCCAGAGAACGAGCCACCTGCGCATTACTTGAGACTTTGAAGCGTGCGGGATAGAGCGCTCGCGGCCAACTGGCCGGTGGCTGGTCGAGCAATTGGTCGAGCAGGCTCAGCCAGTCGTGCTGATCGCTGTAGGTGCTGGCGAGGCTGCCGGCCCGGACGAAGGCGATGTTGGGGCCGACCAGTGCCGTCTGCCGCGAGTAGCTGCTGAGCAACAGGTTTTTCGCAGTTTTCGGGCTGTACAGGTCGGGATCGTCGAGGCCGAGCAGCACATCGCTGTTTTTCAGCACGGCTTGCAACGGGCGGCTGTCGTGGATGTTGTCCCAGCGTTGACTGAACACGTGCAGGCCCAACGGTTCGGCGGCGAGGTTGAGTTCCTTGAGGAGAAATTCGCTGTGCTCGCCGAACAGCACACCTACGCGTCGCGCCTGCGGCAGAATTTGCCGGATCAATTGCAATTGCCGGCTCAACGGCGGATCACTCCACAGCAGGCTCAAGCGCGCCGGCTGGCTGCTGCCCAAGCGTTGCCGCGCCTGCAAGCGGCTGATGCGCAACACCAGCGTCGCCGGGCCCTGGGGTTCTTGCAGCCGCCAGTCCAGACTCGGCAGATCCAGCAGAACCAAGCGCAGGCTGGCCGGTAATTTGCCCGGCGCCGGCAGACTGGCCAATGGCTGGAAACGGACGCTGTCGGTCGGGCGCAACTCGCTCAGCGCCTGGACGAAGGCTTGCACGCCGGGGCTGTCTTCGGAGCCGGTCAACAGAATGTCGGCGGCCTGCACCGCGACCCCGTGCAGCCACGCACTGACGAACAGAAACACCCCGGCCAGCCAGTGACTCAGGGTCGGCGTCTTCCGTGACCGGCCGTAGCGCATCCTAGAACTCCAGCTCGGCGCTGAAATACATGACCCGGCGCTCGTCGTAGTTATTGTCGACGAAGGTGTTCGGTTCATGGTCCAGGCGCTGCTGCAACACGCCGGCCAGCTGCAGTTGCGCCTTGCCCAGTGGGATGCGTTTGGCGATACGCGTGTCGACCCGCTCGAAGCGGTAGCCATTGAGCGCGTTGTCGCCGTAATAGAAGAGGGCGCTGTTCCAGCCGTGGCCCCAATCGCGCAGCCAGCCGGCCGAGCCGCTGTTGCGCGAGGTGAATTGCTGATCCAGCGGATTGCTCGCCTCGGCATCGACAAAGGCGTAGGTGATGCGCAAACGGTCGGCGCGGCTCACGCGCCAGTCGAGCTGGGTCTCGGTGCCGCGAAACCGTGAATTATTGGCATTGCTGGCGATGTATTGGTTGTTGCGCAGCGGTTCGCTGATCATTCCGGTGATCTCGTCGTAAAACAGCTTTACGTCGAGCGCCAGACCGATTTCGGCGAAATAACCGTTATAGCCCAGCTCTCGCGAGCGCATGTGCTCCTGATCGAGATCACCCGGGCCACGGGTTTTGACAAAGTAGCGTGCCGAGGATTGGCCATAGGCCGAGGGCCGCAGATTGCTGACCTGATAGCTCCAGTTGACATTGTTCTCGAACATGTCCGGCGAGCGGATCGCCTCCGAGTACACCGCGCGCAGACTGTGGCGCGGGTTGATCAGGTAATTAACGGCGAAGCGCGGGGTCAGCGAATTGCCGACCAGTCGGGTGTCTTCGAACATTGCGCCGCCCTGCAACAGCCAGTGTTCGGTCGCGCGCCATTCCAGTTGGCCGAACGCGCGCCAGGTGGTGTCGTCGAGCGTGCCGTTGAAATAGGTTTCGGAGTCGGCGCGGTCGTAACGGTAGTTCAGGCCGCTGACCAGGCGCAGGCTGTCGGACAGGCTGAGGGTGTCCTGCAGTTCAAGGTCATAGCGCGATTCGCGCGCGCTCTGGTCGATGTCACCGCACAGGGTTCGGCTCGCGCCGTTGCGCCATTGGTCGAGCACCTGATTGGCCAGGGCCATTTCCTGTGGTGTACCGGGTGCCGCGCCGGGGCCGGTGAAACGGGTGATGTTGCGCGCCAGCCGCTCGGTGTAATTGGGGTTGAGTTGCCACAATTGCGTCAGCTCGGGGCTGAACGATACCTCGGCATCGCAGGCGCGCCAGGTTTGCTGACGGTCCCAGTGTTGCGCCGAGCCTTGAACATACAGGCTGTGCTGCGGGTTGATGTCGAGGTTCCAGCGCACCGAGCCGGCGTAATCCTTGGCCACTACGTCCGAATTGTTCCCGGCGGCCGTAATCCCAGAGAACACCGGTTGGTAGGTATATGGCCTTTGGTTGGTGCCGTCCTTGGCGTTGATCTGCCAATCGAGGCTCTGATCATCGCTGAGGGTGTGACTGACGGCGAGGCTCAGGCGATTCAGGCGGCGGCTGTCGCGATAATCGGCGCCGCTGCGATCGCTGTCGAAGCCATCATCTTCCTGACCGGACAACGACAGGCGCAAGTCGCCGCCATTCCAGCTGCTGCCCTGGCTGGCATAAAAGTCATTGATGCCGCGCTGACCGCGGGTGTACTTCAGCCGGGTGCCGTGGCTGTCTGCCGGGTGGCGGGTAATGATGTTGACCACCGCCATCAGCGCATTGGCGCCATAGCTGACGGTATTCGGGCCGCGAAAGACTTCGACGCGCTCGATGTCTTCAATGGCCACCGGAATGTCGCTCCAGTCCACCGTCGCCAGCCCGGCGCGATACACCGAACGACCGTCGATCAGCACCTGCATGCGCCGTGCTTCGCTGGCGTTGGTCCCGTGATAGTTGACCGCGGCCTGATTGCCGCTGATGTTGCCGACCATCATGCCCGGCACCAGGCGCAGCAGTTCGCTGATGTCGCGGGCGCCGCTGGCGTTGATCAATTCGTTGTCGAGTACGGTCATGCTGCCGGGCACTTCTGCGGGCGTTTGCTTCAGGCGCGTGGCCGTCAGCACTTGCGGCAGTGCTTCGCTGTCAACGAACAGGTCATCCGCCTGCGCGGCCGGGCAGACCAGCAGCGCCAGCAACAGGGATGAACGCGAAGGAAGAGAACCGGCGGACACGACACAGCCTTGAAAGCGAAGAATTGGCGCGCATGTTAACCGAGGGCAGCGACTTTTCCAGTTACGTTGCAGGCATTTTCCTAGGTTTTATTGGTCTTCTTCCTACAAGTGTCGGTAATTGTTGCTGGGGCTGGCCGCGACCGGGTCGCCCCGTATAATGCCGCCATCGCCACTGGTATGGATTAACGGATTGCATATGACTGAACAGCGCCCGATTGCGGTCCTGGGAGGCGGAAGTTTTGGTACCGCCGTGGCCAATCTGCTGGCCGAAAACGGCCATCAAGTCCGGCAGTGGATGCGTGACCCCGAGCAGGCCGAAGCCATCCGGTTCAATCGCGAAAACCCGCGTTACCTCAAAGGCATCAAGATTCTCCCGGGAGTGACCGCGGTCACCGACCTGCAGGAAACCCTCGACGCCTGTGATTTGTGCTTCGTCGCGCTGCCCTCCAGTGCGTTGCGCACGGTACTCGCCGCCCACGCCGAGCGGTTGAGCGGCAAGATGCTGGTCAGCCTGACCAAAGGCATCGAAGCGCAGACCTTCAAGCTGATGAGCCAGATTCTCGAAGAAATCGCTCCGCAAGCGCGCATCGGCGTGTTGTCCGGGCCCAACCTGGCGCGGGAAATCGCCGAGCATGCGCTGACCGCCACGGTGGTCGCCAGCGAAGACGAAGAATTGTGCAAAGCGGTGCAGGCTGCACTGCACGGCCGTACTTTCCGGGTTTACGCCAGCGCCGATCGGTTCGGCGTCGAACTGGGCGGGGCGTTGAAAAACGTTTACGCGATCATTGCCGGCATGGCCGTGGCGCTGGAAATGGGCGAAAACACCAAGAGCATGCTGATCACCCGCGCGCTGGCGGAAATGACCCGCTTTGCGGTGAATCAGGGCGCCAACCCGATGACGTTCCTCGGGCTTGCCGGCGTCGGTGATCTGATCGTCACCTGTTCATCACCGAAGAGTCGCAACTATCAGGTCGGTTTCGCTCTCGGTCAGGGCTTGAGCCTCGATGAAGCGGTGTCGCGTCTGGGTGAAGTCGCCGAAGGGGTCAATACCCTGAAAGTGCTCAAGGCCAAGTCGCAGGAAGTCGGCGTCTATATGCCGCTGGTCGCCGGGCTCCATGCAATTCTGTTCGAAGGCCGCACGCTGGAGCAGGTGATCGGTCTACTGATGCGCGCCGAGCCGAAAACCGACGTCGACTTTATTTCCACCAGCGGGTTCAACTGACTCAGCTGTTACACGGACAGGAAGCAAGCCATGCAAGATCCGAAAACCGAAGCCCAGTACGAATCCATCCTTCTGCGGGTGTTGTGGATGATCGTTTACCTGCTGGTCTGGCAAGTGGCGCAGTTCATCCTCGGCGCCGTGGTCCTGGTGCAACTGATCTACCGTTTGATCTACGGCGCGCCGAGCGCCAGCCTGATGAATTTCGGTGACAGTCTGAGCCAGTTTCTCGCGCAGATCGGCCGCTTCGGCACCTTCCACAGTGACCAGAAGCCTTGGCCGTTCGCCGACTGGCCGGCGCCGCGCACCCCGGAAGGCGAAGCGCCGCATGCCGTGGCGCCAGCCGCGCATCCGGTTCGAGATGAGGAACCGAAGCTATGAAACTCTGGGTATTGCGTCACGGTGAGGCGGTGCCTCATGGCTCGAAAGTCGACCCCGAGCGCGAATTGACCGAACACGGTCGCCAGGAAGTCTTGCGTAGCGCGGCGCATTTGCTCGGCCAGCCGCTGACGGCCATTTATGCCAGCCCTTATATACGTGCACAGCAAACCGCGCAGATCGTGCGCGAGGCACTGGGATTCCAGCCGGAGATTCGCACGGTCGAGTGGCTGACTCCGGAGTCCGATCCGGACAAGGTCGCCGAGCAACTGGTGTCGGTGAGCAATGTCTTGCTGGTCAGCCACAACCCGTTGGTGGGCAATTTGCTCAGCTATCTGCAGCATGGCGCCGGACATCCGCCGGAGCGGGTCAGCACCGCTGGCCTGGCCGAGCTTGAGCACAGCGAATTGTTGATTGGTTCCATGACCCTCAACAGCCTGAAACACCCTTAAGCTGTAAACACCGCCCCCTGTAGGAGTGAGCCTGCTCGCGATAGCGGTGTGTCACTCACCGCTGATATTGAATGGCTATCGCGAGCAGGCTCACTCCTACAGGTGAACGCATTCATCTGAAATATTTGTTTGAAAAATCCAACCAAGCACTTGCTTGGTTGACTACGCTTGCTCCAGACCAAAAAAACAGGAGCGAGTCGCATGTCTGCCGCCTTCCGTTTGCCGCTGGACGTGTTCTACGAACGGGAAGCCCGGCACCCGCGCCAGCGCTTTCTGGTGCAGCCGATCGGCGGCGGGCAGGTCGAGACCCTGACGTGGGCCGATGTCGGCCATCAGGCCCGCTGCGCCGCGCACTGGCTGCGTGCGCGTGAATTGCCACCCGGCAGCCACATCGCCCTGATCTCGAAAAACTGCGCGCATTGGATCATCGCCGATCTGGCCATCTGGATGGCCGGGCACGTCTCGGTGCCGCTGTATCCCAATCTCACTGCCGATTCCGTGGCGCAGGTGCTGACGCACTCCGAAAGCGTGATTGCGTTTATCGGCAAGCTTGATGACTGGCCGGGCATGTCGAAGGGCATCCCGGCCGGTTTGCCAATCATCAGCCTGCCGCTGCATCCGCCCGGCGAATTTGATTTCAGTTGGGCTGATCTGCTGAAAAGTTCGCCGATCCAGGACGACCCGCGCCCGCCCGCCGAGCAACTGGCGACGATCATCTACACCTCCGGCACCACGGGTCTCCCGAAAGGCGTGATGCACAGTTTCGCCAATCTCGGGTTCGCCACGACGCATGGCACGCAATTGTTCGGGCTCAACGAGAACGACCGGCTGCTGTCTTACCTGCCGCTGTGCCACGTCGCCGAGCGGATGTTCGTCGAGCTGGCGTCGATCTATACCGGGCAGACGGTGTTCTTTGCCGAAAGCCTCGACACCTTCATCACTGATCTGAAGCGCGCGCGGCCGACCGCGATGTTCGGTGTGCCGCGGATCTGGACCAAATTCCAGATGGGCGTGTACAGCAAGATGCCGGCAAAACGTCTGGATTTTCTTCTTGGTCTGCCGTTTATCGGCAAGCGCGTCGGCCACAAAGTCCTTGCCGGGCTCGGTCTGGATGCTCTGCGCGTGGCGTTGTCGGGCGCCGCGCCAGTGCCGCAGACCTTGCTCGCCTGGTACCAGAAACTTGGCCTCGACGTGCTGGAGGTGTACGGCATGACCGAGGGCTGCGGCTATTCGCACATCTGCCTGCCGGGGCAATACCGGCAGGGCTGGATCGGCAAACCGTGCCCGCAGGTCGAGGTGCGCATCGATGAGTCGGGCGAAGTGCAGGTGCGCAGTCAGGCGACCATGCTCGG
The DNA here is from genome assembly GCF_900104975.1 of Pseudomonas sp. Z003-0.4C(8344-21). NCBI lineage: Bacteria > Pseudomonadati > Pseudomonadota > Gammaproteobacteria > Pseudomonadales > Pseudomonadaceae > Pseudomonas > Pseudomonas sp. Z003-0.4C(8344-21). The sequence continues at coordinate 1,932,289 of NZ_LT629756.1, forward strand.
CTATTTCAAGGAGCCGCAGAAAACCGCCGAAACCATCACCGCAGACGGGTTCCTGCGCACCGGTGACAAGGGTGAACAGGACGGCGAAGGGCGCCTGCGCCTGACCGGGCGACTGAAGGAAATCTTCAAGACCAGCAAGGGCAAATACGTCGCCCCGGCGCCGATCGAGAACCGTTTGGCGGTGCATTCGCGCATCGAGCAGGTCTGTGTCGTCGGTGACGGATTGAGCGCGCCGTTGGGCTTGTGCGTGTTGTCGAGCGTCAATCAGGAAGAGGGGCGGGCGAGCCTGCATTCGAGTCTGGAAAAGTTGCTGGAAGAGGTCAACGCCGCCCTCGACAAGCATGAACGCCTGCGCCGTCTGGTGGTGGTCAAAGACAGTTGGGCGGTGGAAAACGGCTTCCTCACGCCGACCCTGAAGATCAAGCGCAATGTCATCGAGGACACCTATGGCAGCCGCTTCGAAGAATGGAGCGAGCGCAACGAGGCGGTGCTGTGGCAGGATTGAGCGACGACCAGAACAACAAAAGGAAGTCTGCGATGAGCGTGTGGCGTACCACTCCGAATATCGAGCAGTTGAACGCGATTCAGAAAAACACCATCGGCGAAGTGCTCGACATTCGTTTCGAGGCGTTCGATGACGACTCGCTGACGGCGAGCATGGTCATCGACCATCGCACCCATCAGCCCTACGGCTTGCTGCACGGCGGCGCCTCGGTCGTATTGGCGGAAACGGTCGGTTCGATGGCCAGTTATCTGTGCATCGATGCGAGCAAATTTTATTGCGTGGGGCTTGAGATCAACGCCAACCACTTGCGCGGCTTGCGCAGTGGCCGGGTGACGGCAGTGGCCAGGCCGATCCATATTGGCCGCACCACGCATGTCTGGGACATCCGCCTGACCAGCGATGAGGGCAAGGCCAGTTGTGTGTCGCGTCTGACCATGGCGGTGGTGCCGTTGGGTGAGCAGCCGCCGCTGCGTTGACATTTATCGGGTTCCGTCAGGGCGAGCCCTCACCCCAGCCCTCTCCCAGAGGGAGAGGGGGCCTACCGTGTGGTTTTCGCAATCCTCGTCGACCTGATAAATCGAGTCGAGCTCAGGTCCCGGATACTCCCCCGATCTGCTCCCTTTCCCCTCGCCCCTTGGGGGAGAGGGCTGGGGTGAGGGGGGTGGGGCGATCTAACTGACACCCATCACCCTGGCCAGACTGTCATCATTCCTGGCACTTACAGTCATTGCTGTGAGCGCCGCTCTTACGGACAATCAACGCCACGTTTTCCATCCATGGATTTGCCCAGCATGTCGCAACCGATCTTCTTCGCCCACGCCAACGGCTTCCCTTCGGGCACCTACGGCAAGTTGTTCGCGGCGCTGGCGCCGGAATATCGGGTAGCGCATCTGGAACAGCATGCCCACGACCCGCGTTTTCCCGCAGACGACAACTGGTACAACCTCGTCGACGAACTCATCCATCACTTGCAGCAACAGGATCAGCCAGTGTGGGGCGTCGGCCATTCGTTTGGCGGTGTGCTGCACCTGCACGCGGCGCTGCGTTGCCCCGAGTTGTATCGCGGTGTGGTGATGCTCGATTCGCCGGTGCTGACCCGCACCGATCAATGGGTCATCCGTGCGGCCAAGCGCTTTGGTTTTATCGACCGCTTGACGCCCGCCGGACGCACATTGGGCCGGCGTGAAGAGTTCGCCGACCTCGACAGCGCGCGCAGTTATTTTGCCGGCAAGACACTGTTTCGCGGTTTTGACCCGGAATGCTTCGACGCCTACCTGCACCACGGTTTGCACAAGGTCGGCGACAAATTGCGCCTGCGTTTCGATCCGGCCACCGAAATCAGCATCTATCGCGGCGTGCCGCACACCAGCCCCGCTCATACCCGGCAATTGCAGGTGCCGCTGGCGGTGGTGCGCGGACACAAGAGTCGCGTGGTGATGCGTCATCACACCCGTTTCGTTTCGCGCCTGGCCCAAGGGGAGGCGTTGAGCATGCCCGGCGGGCACATGTTCCCGCTCGAACGCCCGCAGGATACGGCGCGCTTGTTGAAGACCCTGTTCAGCCGCTGGCAAATCCGTCAGGACAAGGACTGCGCATGAGCCCGATCTTCGAAGAAGTGCGCCTGAGCCTGCCGCATATCGAGCTGGCCGCGCATTTGTTCGGTCCTGAGGACGGCTTGCCGGTCATTGCTCTGCATGGCTGGCTCGACAACGCCAACAGCTTTGCGCGTCTGGCACCCAGGCTCAAGGGATTGCGCATCATCGCGCTGGACATGGCCGGGCACGGTCACTCCGGGCACCGGCCGAACGGTGCCGGATATGCGCTGTGGGATTACGCCCACGATGTGCTGCAGGTCGCTGAGCAATTGGGCTGGAAGCGTTTCGGCCTGCTCGGGCATTCCATGGGCGCAATCGTTTCCCTGGTGTTGGCTGGCTCATTACCGGAGCGCATCAGCCATCTGGCGCTGATCGACGGTGTGATTCCGCCTACAGACAAAGGCGAAAATGCTGCCGAACGCATGGGCATGGCCCTGCAAGCGCAACTGGATCTGCGTGACAAGCGCAAACCGGTTTATCCGACCCTCGACCGCGCCATCGAAGCGCGCATGAAAGGGCTGGTAGCCGTGAGTCGGGAAGCGGCTGAGCTTTTGGCCCAGCGCGGCCTGATGCCGGTGCCCGGCGGTTACACCTGGCGCACCGACAATCGCCTGACCTTGCCCTCGCCATTACGCCTGACCCAGGAACAGGCGCTGGCTTTTGTCGCGCGCATCGCTTGTCCGGCGCAGTTGGTCGTGGCGGCCGAGGGGATGCTGGCCAAACATCCCGAGCTGTTGGAGCGTCTGCCCTTTGGCCGGGAACAGTTGGCGGGCGGGCACCATTTGCACCTCAACGATGAGGCCGGCGCGGATCTTGTCGCAGACTGTTTCAATCGCTTCTTCGCCATTCCTTGACTTGCAGCGGGCAACTGTCGAGGCTGGTCGGGTTGAAATGGGAGACGACAACAATGGATTTCTACACCGCTGCGACCCCGAATCACCCAGTCATGCCGATCCGATGAGCCTGACGATGCGCTTGATCAGTCTGTGGGCACTGTGCTGTTTCAGCACCGTTTCGTTCGCCGCCGACGTGCCGGGCAGTCAGGATTTGCCGATCGTGCCGCGTCTGGCCGACGCGCAGATCGTCGACTATCGCCCGCCAGTCGAGCTTGAGCGGATCTACCCGCTGGGTTCGATCCGCAAGATCAGCGGCCAGTTGCGCTTCGACGGCCAGGTCACCGCCCGTGGCCAGACCACCGCGGTCACTTACGAGTTGCCGCCCGAACATTCCGCCACCGAAGCCTTCACCGAGGCGCGCAAGGCCCTGCAGAAACAGGACGCCGAGTTGCTGTTCTGGTGTCAGGCGCGTGATTGCGGTGAAAGCAGCCTGTGGGCCAACGAAGTGTTCGGCAACGCCAAGCTGTATGGCGCCGACGAGCAGCAGGCGTATCTGCTGTTGCGCCTGGCCGCACCGCGGGACAACACACTGGTGGCGCTGTACAGCATCACTCGTGGCAATCGCAAAGCCTATCTGCATGTCGAGCAGTTCGAGGCAGCGGCGCCACTCGGTGAGTTGCTGCCGACCTCGGCGACCCTGCTGCGCCAGCTCAAAAGCACCGGCGAGCTGGATTTCCCGGACCGCGTCGATGCCCCGGATGATACCTGGCTAAGGCTGATCTCCCGTGGCCTCAACCTCGATACCACGTTGCGCGTGACGCTGTCCGGGCCCAAGGCCGAAGCGTGGCGTCAGGCGCTGATCAGTCAGGGAGTGCGAGCGGCGCGCATGGAAACCGGCACTGTCGAAGGCAAAGGTCTGCGCATCGACCTGTTGCGATAAGCTACCGGGCGAACATGCACGGCGTGTTCGCCTACTCTTTGCCTGACTGATTTTTCCGAGATCTCACATGCTCAATAACGATCGCCTGCTGGTGCAAATCCTCCTGCTGGTGCTGTTCGGGGCCAGCCTGTGGGTAATGGCGCCGTTCTGGTCGGCGCTGTTCTGGGGCGCGGTGCTGGCGTTCGCCAGTTGGCCGCTGATGCGCCTGTTGACGCGCTGGCTCAATGGCCGTGAATCGCTGGCCGCGGCCATTCTGACCTTGGGCTGGATGCTGCTGGTAGCCGCGCCGCTGGTCTGGCTGGGTTTTAATCTTGCCGATCATGTGCGAGATGCCACGGCATTCATCAAGGATGTGCAGGTCGACGGACTGCCGGAAGCGCCGGACTGGCTCGGAACTTTGCCGTTTGTGGGGGAACGGCTGGTGGGGTTATGGAACAGCATCGATCAGCAGGGCGCGGCGCTGATGGTGTCGATAAAGCCTTATCTGGGGCAGGTCGGTAACTGGCTGCTGGCGCGCAGTGCGCAGATCGGCGGCGGTATTCTCGAACTGACGTTGAGTATTGTCTTCGTGTTCTTTTTCTACCGTGACGGGCCACGGCTGGCGGCGTTCGTGCACAGTCTGCTGGAACGCTTGATCGGCGAGCGTGCCGGCTATTACATCGAGCTGGTGGCGGGTACGGTGCAGCGGGTGGTCAACGGGGTGATCGGTACAGCGGCGGCGCAGGCAGTTCTGGCGTTGATCGGATTTCTAATTGCCGGGGTGCCGGGCGCGCTGGTGCTGGGGATCGTGACCTTTCTGCTCAGTCTGATTCCGATGGGGCCACCGCTCGTGTGGGTGCCGGCCACGGCCTGGCTGGCATGGAAGGGTGAGTACGGGATGGCGGTATTTCTGGGGATCTGGGGCACGTTTATCATCAGTGGGGTGGACAACGTGCTCAAGCCGTATCTGATCAGTCGCGGGGGGAATTTACCGCTGGTGATTGTGTTGCTTGGGGTGTTCGGCGGGTTGATTGCGTTTGGGTTTATCGGGTTGTTTATCGGGCCTACTTTGTTGGCGGTGGCTTATAGTTTGTTGACGGACTGGAGCAAGAGTCAGGGGCGGGTCGAGGAGCGGCGGTAGGTCGTTTTTTTCTTGGCCTTGGCGGCCTCTGGGCCGACCAGGCTCTTGGTGTTTTGGGTGAATATCCGTTGCTTCGGGTGTTGCGGCTGGCGGTTTCGCCCTTACGGCGAGTCCCTTTTTCAAACGCCAAAAAGGAACCAAAAGGCTTGGCTCCTGCGTTCGGCCCTCGCAGGCTCGGGTCCCTTCGCTGCGGGATCGCTCCGGGCGCAGCGGCTACGGTTTGCTTCGCTGCACCTACTTCCGCTGTGTCTGGCTGCGCCAGACGGTCGCTGCGCTCCCACGCCCGGATCAATCCCTCCACTCAGCCTTCCGATGTCGCTGGTTAGGCAAGATCAAGATCAAGAGCACTCGAGCTGGCGCTCATTGTTGAGTGGTTAGAAGCGCTGCATGGCTGGAGATTTTCGGTGGATTCGCCCCTCATCGGAACGCCGCCCGCCCAGCCCTCTCCCGAGGGAGAGGGGGCAGATTTGTGCATTCTTCAGAACTAGAGTTCGACTCGGTATTTCGGGTCGGCATAACTCTCCCAATCACCCCGGTCAGTTCCCTCTCCCTTTGGGAGAGGGCTAGGCGGGCGGCGTTCCGATGAGGGGCTTTTCAGGCTGACCGCAACTGCCGGCTCAACTCAGGCCGCCACATCCAGATACTCGTACTTTTACCGGGGAGCATTGTGTTTTCAGGTCCGCGGCAGGCGAATCACCGCAGTCAGGCCGCCCCCCGGGGTTTCTTCCAGATTTAACTCTCCACCCAAACGCTGTGCAGCTTCGCGCGCAATGGTCATGCCCAGGCCGACGCCGCCGGAGTTGCGGTTGCGTGAGCCTTCCAGTCGGTAAAAGGGCTCGAACACGGCTTCGCGCTGGTTTTCGGCAATCCCCGGGCCATGGTCGATTACGTGGATCTGCACTTGTTCGCGGCGATCGTGCAGTTCGATGCGCGCCTGGCCGGCATATCGCAGGGCGTTGTCGAGCAGGTTGTTAAGGCATGAACGCAGTGCCATTGGCTGTACCGGCAACGGGGCGCAATGACCACTGACTTGCACGTCGGCACCTTGGTCCTGGGCGTTTTCGCACAGCGATTCGACCAGCGCCTGCACGTCCATCAGTTGCACGGCTTCGCTGGTGCGCTGTTCGTGGAGGTAGGTGAGGGTGGCATCGAGCATGCTGATCATGTCGTCCAGATCCTGACGCATCTGGCCCTGGAGCTTTTCGTCGCTGAGGTTTTCCAGGCGCAGTTTCAGTCGTGACAGCGGTGTGCGCAGGTCGTGGGAGACGGCGCCGAGCATGCGCGCGCGCTGCTGGACCTGTTCGCGAATACGCCGTTGCATCAGGTTGAAGGTGGAGGCCGCTTGTCGCGCTTCGCGTGGGCCGGACTCGTCGAGGGGCGGGCTGTCGAGATCCTCGCTGAGGCGTTCGGCGGCATCGCTCAGACGCTGGATCGGGCGGCTGAGCAGCTTGGCGCCGTACCATGCCGCGATCATCAAGGTGATGAACTGAAAGGTCAGCGGCACCACCGGGCCACCGAACCATGGACGAGGTGGGCGGTGCGGGTAACGCGGGTCGGGCGGCGCCTGTTGCCCCTCGGCACCTTGGGAAAACTCCGGCGGCGGTGGTGGAGGCGGGGGCGGGCCGTACAGGCGGAACCAGGTGAACGCCAGCAGGTGCGCGAGGACGATCGCCACGAACAGCACGCCGAACAGGCGTCCGAACAGCGTGTCGAAGCGCGCCCGCATCAGCCGATGTCCCGTGCGTCGAACAGATATCCCTCACCGCGCACGGTTTTGATCAGATGTGGCGCTTTCGGGTCATCGCCGAGTTTCTGCCGCAGGCGCGACACCAGCAAATCGATGCTGCGGTCGAATGCTTCGATCGAGCGGCCGCGGGCGGCGTCGAGCAATTGTTCGCGGCTGAGCACCCGGCGCGGACGTTCGATAAATACCCAGAGCAGGCGGAATTCAGCGTTGGACAGCGGCACCACCAGGCCATTGTCGGCAATCAACTGGCGCATGACGCTGTTCAGGCGCCAGTTATCGAAACGGATATTGGCTCGCTGTTCGCTGCGGTCGTCGCGCACGCGGCGCAGAATCGTCTGGATGCGCGCCACCAGTTCGCGCGGCTCGAACGGCTTGGCCATGTAGTCGTCGGCGCCGAGTTCGAGGCCGATGATGCGGTCGGTGGGTTCGCAGCGGGCAGTGAGCATCAGGATCGGAATATCCGATTCGGCGCGTAGCCAGCGGCACAGCGACAAACCGTCTTCACCCGGCAGCATGAGATCCAGCACCACGACGTCGAAATGTTCGGCCTGCATCGCCTGACGCATGGCTGCACCGTCGGTGACACCGCTGGCGTGGATATTGAAGCGGGCGAGGTAATCGATCATCAACTCGCGGATCGGCACGTCGTCGTCAACGATCAGGGCACGAATGCTCCAGCGCTTGTCGTCTTTGGGCTCATCTGTAGCGGGCGTTTGGGTGTTGTGCATGGGGCTGTTCGTCTGCCAGTAGGCCGCCAACCACAAAGATGGGCTGCGAGGTGGTGGTTTTCAGCATAGGCGTCCGGCCGTGAGGCGGGAAGTGCTGTTGTAAGGACGTGTTGCGGCTGGCGAGACTAATGCGGGTGCATGTTGGCGGCGTGTCGGCTGTGTATCGAAGTCGACACAATAGCAGCGAGCGCTATGCTGATCAGCGTCGGCGCGACGATTTACCGATCATCGGGTGCCGCGCTGCCGCCGGTTCCGCTACAATGCGCGCCGATTTCGACCTGCCTGAGAGCCCATTCATGTCCGCCTGCCAGACTCCTATCATCGTCGCCCTGGATTTCCCCACCCGTGACGCCGCACTGAAGCTGGCCGACCAGTTGGACCCGAAGCTGTGCCGGGTCAAAGTGGGCAAGGAACTGTTCACCAGTTGCGCCGCGGAAATCGTCGGCACCCTGCGTGACAAGGGTTTCGAAGTGTTTCTCGATCTGAAATTCCATGACATTCCCAACACCACCGCGATGGCCGTGAAAGCCGCTGCGGAGATGGGCGTGTGGATGGTCAACGTGCATTGCTCCGGTGGCCTGCGCATGATGGCGGCCTGCCGTGAAGAGCTGGCCAAGCGCAGCGGCCCGCAGCCATTGCTGATCGGCGTGACCGTGCTGACCAGCATGGAGCGTGAGGATCTGGCCGGCATCGGTCTGGACATCGAGCCGCAGGAACAGGTGCTGCGTCTGGCGGCACTGGCCGAGAAAGCCGGAATGGACGGTCTGGTCTGTTCGGCGCTGGAAGCCACCGCACTGAAAGCCGCGCACCCGTCATTGCAACTGGTGACTCCGGGGATTCGTCCGGCCGGCAGTTCGCAGGACGACCAGCGCCGCATTCTGACCCCACGTCAGGCGCTGGATGCCGGTTCCGATTATCTGGTGATTGGACGTCCGATCAGCCAGGCGGCCGATCCGGCCCAGGCGCTGGCTTCGGTTGTGGCCGAGATCGCCTGAGCAACACGTATCTGCGTGTAGGAGTGAGCCTGCTCGCGATAGCGGTCTGACAGTTACATACATTGTGACTGACACACCGCTATCGCGAGCAGGCTCACTCCTACATTTGTTTTGCGGTGAATTTAGACCTTCAGTACCAACTTGCCGAAATTCCCGCCGTTGAACAATTTCATCAAGGTTTCCGGGAACGTCTCCAGGCCTTCGACGATATCTTCCTTGCTCTTCAGTTGCCCCTTGGCCATCCACCCGGCCATTTCCTGCGCGGCACTGGCGTACTGTGCGGCATAGTCCATCACCACGAAGCCTTCCATCCGCGCGCGATTGACCAGCAGCGACAGGTAATTGGCCGGGCCTTTGACCGCTTCTTTGTTGTTGTACTGGCTGATTGCGCCGCAGATCACCACGCGCGCCTTCATGTTCAAGCGGCTCAACACCGCGTCGAGAATGTCACCGCCGACGTTGTCGAAATACACGTCGACGCCCTTCGGGCATTCGCGTTTAAGCCCGGCAATAACGTCTTCGCTCTTGTAATCGATGGCACCGTCAAAGCCCAGTTCCTCGATGAGAAACTTGCACTTGTCGGCGCCACCGGCAATGCCGACCACCCGGCAACCCTTGAGCTTGGCGATCTGCCCGGCAACGCTGCCCACCGCGCCGGCCGCACCGGACAGCACCACGGTGTCGCCAGCCTTTGGCGCGCCGACATCGAGGAGGGCGAAGTAGGCGGTCATGCCGGTCATGCCCAGCGCGGACAGATACACCGGCAGCGGGGCCAGTTTCGGATCGACCTTGTAGAAACCTCTTGGCTCGCCGAGGAAATAATCCTGCACGCCGATGGCGCCGTTGACGTAGTCGCCGACAGCAAAGCCCGGATTGTTCGAAGCAATGACTTTTCCTACGCCCAGCGCACGCATGACTTCACCGATACCGACCGGCGGAATGTAGGACTTGCCCTCGTTCATCCAGCCGCGCATGGCCGGGTCCAGGGACAGGTATTCGTTCTTCACCAGAATCTGTCCTTCAGCCGGTTCGCCGACCGGCACTTCCTGATAGGTAAAGGTCTCGCGGCTGGCCGCACCCACCGGGCGTTTGGCGAGCAGGAACTGGCGATTTGTCTGGTTGGTCATGACAGGCACTCGAACGGAATGAAGCCTTGTTGATAGACCCTCGGCGGCGATGGTGCAAGGTTGGCTGACGCGGCGAATGCACGTCGATCCAGTGCGGTGATAGTTCAGGTTATGGATTAATCACTGCGGTTCATGGGCGCATAACCGCTGTGTGGATAGTGCTGACGTGCGACCGAGCGCGATGGCTATGCTGCCACTCAGCACATTCCAGCCGTTTCGGCATATCCAGCGTTCGAGGACACCCGCATGAGCATGACGTTTTCCGGTCAAGTCGTTGTCGTTACCGGAGCGGCCAACGGCATCGGCCGCGCGACCGCTCAGGCGTTTGCTGCCGAGGGCCTGAAAGTAGTGGTCGCCGATTTCGATGCGGCAGGCGGCGAGGGGACGGTGGCGCTGATTCGTACTGCCGGTGGCGAAGCATCCTTCGTGCGTTGCGACGTGACCGTCGAGAGCGATGTTAAAAATCTGATGGACGAAGTCATCAATACCTACGGCCGTCTCGATTACGCCTTCAACAACGCCGGCATCGAGATCGAGAAGGGCAAACTGGCCGACGGTTCGATGGATGAGTTCGATGCGATCATGGGGGTTAACGTCAAAGGCGTCTGGCTGTGCATGAAGTATCAGTTGCCATTGCTGCTGGCGCAGGGCGGCGGGGCGATCGTCAACACGGCGTCGGTGGCGGGGTTGGGTGCGGCGCCGAAGATGAGCATTTATGCGGCCTCCAAGCATGCGGTGATCGGGCTGACCAAGTCGGCGGCGATCGAATATGCGAAGAAGAAGATCCGCGTCAATGCGGTGTGTCCGGCGGTGATCGATACCGATATGTTCCGTCGTGCTTATGAGGCGGACCCGAAGAAGGGCGAATTTGCCAATGCCATGCATCCGGTGGGGCGCATTGGTACGGTCGGGGAGATTGCCAGCGCGGTGTTGTATTTGTGCAGCGATGGGGCGGCATTTACGACGGGGCATTCGTTGGCGGTGGATGGGGGGGTTACGGCGTTCTGATTTTTTGTGGGCGTGGCGGCCTGTGGGCCGACCATGCTCTTTGGGTTTTGGGTGCATATCCGTTGCTTCGGGGGGTGCGGCTGGCGGTTTCGCCCTTACGGCGACTTACTTTTTTACAAGCGCCTAAAAAAGTAAGCAAAAAACGCTTGCTCCTACGTACGGCCCTCGCAGGCTCGGGTCCCTTCGCTCCGGGATCGATCCGGGCGCAGCGGCTACGGTTTGCTTCGCTGCACCTCCTTCCGCTGTGTACGACTTCGTCGTACGGTCGCTGCGCTCCCACGCCCGGATCGATCCCTCCACTCAGCCTTCCGATGTCGCTGGTTAGGCAAGATCAAGGGCACTCGAGCTAACGCTCATTGTTGAGTGGTGAGAAGCGCCGCATGGCTTTGGGATTTGTGGTGGATTCGCCCCTCACCCCAGCCCTCTCCCCCTGGAGAGGGAGCCGATTTGGGGGCCGTTCAAATCCTGAGTTCGACTCGATGTTGCGCGTTGGCGCATCTCTTTCATCCACCCCGGTCAGTCCCCTCTCCCTCCGGGAGAGGGCTAGGGTGAGGGCGCTTTTGATTTCCGGCTTTGCGTTGATGCGCGCCCAATCCCGTGTATCCCTTTAAACAATGTGTATCAAGCCGTTAGATCGGTCGCTTTTGGCGGCGTTGTCGCACAGGCTGTGCGGCGTGGCTGTGTTTTACTGCGGTCAGCAAAACGGACAGGAGTTTGCTTGCTCATGGAATTGAGAATTGATCGACAGGCAATGGTGCCGGTCGTGCAGCAGATTGTTGATGGGCTGACGGATTGGATTCTGCAAAGTGGTGTGCCACCCGCCACTCGTTTGCCTTCTGCCCGGCAGATTGCCCGGGGCAATCTGCTGAGTCATTCGTGTGTTGTCGAGGCATGTGAGCGGTTGGTGTCGCAGGGGGTTCTGAGCTCATGCCAGGGGACCGGGTTTGTGGTTGCTGCTTCGCCGTCGATGGCTGGCGCCGATGTTGATCCTGAATTGTCTGGCGGGCGCTATGGCTGGTGCGATGCGGTTTGCGATGTCGGCGGTGGCTTGAAGTTGGGTTGCGGTGGTTTGCCGCAGAGCTGGCGTGAGCCGGACGATCTCAGTTATGCGTTGCGTGAGGTGGCGCGTACGGACATGGCCAGTCTGTTCAATTACAGCACGCCGCTTGGGTTGCCAGCGTTGCGTGAGCAGATTGTCAGGCGCTTGAAGCGGCTGGATATCGACGCTGGCAGTGCGCAGTTGTTGAGTACCGGCGGCGCCAGTCATGCGCTGGATCTGATCGTGCGCACGTTGTTCAAGGCCGGCGACTGTGTGGTGGTTGAGACGCCGGGGTATGCGCCGTTGTTCGATCTGCTGCGCCTGCATGGCGTGCGCATGCTGGAGGTGCGTCGTACGCAGAACGGGCCGGATGTCGAAGCGCTTGAAGCTTTGCTGCAGCAGTTCCGGCCGGCGGCGATGTTCATCAACAGTCATCACCACAATCCTACCGGCAGTTGCCTGTCGCCGGGCGTGGCGCAACGTATCCTGCAATTGAGCAGGCTTCATGACCTGCGCCTGATCGAGGATGATGTCTACGCCGACCTGCACACAGGTCACGGTACGCGTCTGGCTGCGCTGGACGATGATAGTCGAGTGATTTATGTGGGCAGTTTTTCCAAGACGCTGAGCAGTTCCTTGCGGGTCGGGTTTGTCCTCGCAGACAGTGAGCTGGTCAGGCGCCTGGCTCAGGTCAAAATGGTCAGTGGACTTGGGGTATCGCGATTTTCCGAGGCGGTGCTGGCAACGCTGTTGGCCAGTGGTGCTTACCGTAAGCTGGTGCAGCGCCAGCGGCAGCGCTTGAATGCTGATCGCGTCGCGGCTTTGCAGGCGCTGGAAGACGCCGACTGGGAGGTGTTCGGCCGGCCGGCGGGCGGGTTGTTTATCTGGGCGCGTGCGCGGACGGCCGATCAGGGCCTGGTTCGCGGCCAGGCCCAGCGGTGTGGCGTGATGCTGGCGAACGTGAATGCGTTCAGTCCCAGCGGCGAATCGGGTGACTGGCATCGCATCAACGTGGCGTACGCCTGTGACCCACGGGCTCGGCAGTTTTTCCGCAACACCGGTTCGGATCGACCTCCAGTGTTCTGAAAACGACGCGGCTGTAGCTTTTTGCCATTATTGCGACGGCAGAGACTTGTGCTGGTTCCTGGCCGTTGCGACTCTTCGCTTTACTGACAATGGCAGAGGGCTCGCGCAATGATTTCGGCCATGCAAGGACGTTTCGCCAACCTCGGCATGGCGAAAAAACTGGGAATCGGGTTTGTGTTGGTCTTGCTCTTGACCGCTCTGGTGGCGGCGATTGGCGTCTGGTCCCTGCAGACCATCAGCCTGCGCTTCGACGGGCTGAAGCAGATGTCCTCGCTCAATAGCGGTCTGCTCAAGGTGCGCCTGCTCGAACAGGATTATGCCTTGCACGGCAACCCGAAGACGGCCGATGCCCTGCGTGAAGGCGTGGACGGTCTGGTGGCCCTGGCTAACGAGCTCAAGGCGCGCACGCCGGCCAATGTGTCGGTGATGAACGATGTCGAGCAGTCGCTGGGCGCCTATCGCAAGGCGTTCGATGAATTCGTATCGCTGAGCCAGGCCAAGGATCTTGCGCTGGAGATGGCCAGTTGGTCGGTATCCAGCGTGGCTAATAACCTGGACGTGCTGCAGGCCGGGCTGGCCGACGACGGCGCGTATACCCTGAAGGACACCGAGGGCAAGGATGGGACGCAGTTCATTGAACAAGCCAGTCAGGTCAGCCAGGTATCGCGCCTGATGTTGCAGGCGATGAATGAGGCCCGGGTTCGTCTCGATCAAAGTCGCAAGGGCGACGCCGACAGCGCCGGCAAGGGCAACATCGAACAGGCGGCGCAAGCGCAGACGCAGGCCGAAGAGCTGAAAACCACGGTCAAGGACGAGGGTTATCTGACCGTGCTCAACGAAGTGTCCGGGCATATCGCCGGGTTCAACGACAAGCTTGCCGAATACACCGGTTTGCTGGATCAGGAAAAAACGGTCTATGAACAATTGCATCAGCGTGCTGAGCAGGTGGTCGAGCGGGTGAATCAGGCTTATGTTGCCGAGGACGCCGCGATGCAGGCAGAACTGAAGAAGAATTCGCTGTTGATCATTGGCTCCTCGGCCCTGGCGTTGCTGGTCGGGGTACTTGCTGCATGGTTCATCACCCGGCTGATCGTCGCACCGTTGCGCAGCGTGATTCAGGTGGCGCAGCAGATCGCTGCCGGCGACTTGAGTGCCAGCGTGCAAGTGACCCGGCGCGACGAGATTGGCCAATTGATGCTGGCGATGCAGCAGATGGGCGCGGGGCTGAGCACCATCGTCAGCGGTTTGCAGGCGGGGATCGAACAACTGGCCAGTTCGGCACAATCATTGTCGGCGGTCACCGAGCAGACCAACCTTGAGGTGAGCAGTCAGAAGGAAGAGACCGAGCAGGTCGCCACCGCGATGAACCAGATGACCGCCACGGTGCACGACGTGGCACGCAATGCCGAGGAGGCGGCGTTGGCCGCGCAGACCGCGGATGACAAGGTCGAGAGTGGCCAGCAGGTGGTGCGACAGAGCATGGCGCGGATTGAGCAGTTGGCCGATTCCGCAACTTCCGCCAGTTCAAGCATCGAAAGTCTCAGTGCTGAGATTCAGAATATCGGCACGGTGCTGGAGGTGATCAAGAGCGTCGCCGAGCAGACCAATCTATTGGCATTGAATGCCGCGATCGAGGCGGCACGGGCCGGGGAACAGGGTAGGGGCTTCGCGGTGGTGGCCGATGAAGTACGTGCATTGGCGCGGCGTACGCAGCAATCGACTGAGGAGATTGAGCGGCTGGTCAGTGCGTTGCGCTCGGCGGCGCAGTCGTCGGTGCAGCAGATTCAGAGCAGCGGCGAACTGGTGAAGCTGGCGGTCAGTGATGCGTTGCAGACCGAGAGTGCGCTGGGGAGCATTGCGGTAGCGGTGTCGTTGATTCAGCAGATGAATCAGCAGATCGCGGCGGCGGCCGAGGAGCAGAGTTCGGTGGCGGAGGAGATCAATCGCAGTGTGACGAGCATTCGTGCGAGTGCCGATCAGTCGTCGATTGCGATGCGGGGGAATGCGGCTTCGAGTGTTGAGCTGGCGCAGTTGGGGGGGGAGTTGAGGTCCATGGTTGGGCATTTTCGGCTTTGATTGAGCCTTGGCGGCCTCTGGGCCGACCAGGCTTTGGGTGTTTTGGGTGAATATCCGTTTTTTTTGGTGTGGCGGGTGGCGGTTTCGCCCTTACGGCGAGTCCCTTTTTCAGACGCCAAAAAGGAACCAAAAGGCTTGCTCCTACGTACGGCCCTCGCAAGCTCGGGTCCCTTCGCTCCGGGATCGATCCGGGCGCAGCGGCTACGGTTTGCTGCGCTGCACCTCCTTCCGCTGTGTCTGGCTGCGCCAGACGGTCGCTTCGCTCCCACGCCCGGATCAATCCCTCCACTCAGCCTTCCGATGTCGCTGGTTAGGCAAGATCAAGATCAAGAGCACTCGAGCTGGCGCTCATTGTTGAGTGGTTAGAAGCGGGTGGTTGGCTTTGGATTTGTGGTGTGGCTGCCCCTCACCCCAGCCCTCTCCCCCAGGAGAGGGAGCTGATCTGTGTTGGCTTTGAAATCGTGTACGACTCGGTATTTCAGGTTGGCGCAGCTCTCGCATCCACCCCGGTCAGTCCCCTCTCCCTCCGGGAGAGGGCTAGGGTGAGGGGCTTTTGATTCTTTAGATTGATTTCCAGCATTAAGGCAAGATCAAAAGCACTCGAGCTACCGCTCATCGTAGGAGTGGTGAGCAGCGACGCGTTGCGTGAGCCTGCTCGCGAAAGCGGTCTCCTCTTCAGCGAAATTTTGTCAGGCTCTTGCCGTGATCTCACAAAAAAGCCACCTCTCGGTGGCTTCTCTTCAAATCTCTGCACTCAGTCGTAAATGACTTTCTTCTTCCAGTCCGCATCCGCCTCGACGTCTTTGAGGCCGGCGGTCAGTTGGTTTTCTTCGCCTTCGACCGGTGCGATCTTGTCCATCACCTGGGCGTTGGCGCGGGCCAGCAGTTTTTCCAGGTATTGCAGTTGTTCGGCGTAGATCTGCGGGTCTTGTTGTTTGCGCAGGTATTGCACGCCGCGTTCGAAGGCGAGGCGGGCCTGGCCGGGCTGGTTTTGTTGCAGGGATTGCTGGCCGAGGTTATTGAAGAATTCGATGTGCAGCAGGACGAGGATATGGCGCACTTCGCGAACCCAGTGTTTGGCTTCGTTCGGTGGCAGGAAGCCGTCGTGGGCGGCGCGGGTGATCTGGCCGTGGAGGGCTTCGAGGAGGAAGCGTACGTCTTTGGCCTTGGCTTCGGTGATGATCGGCGCTGGTGGGTTGTTGACCGGGATCGATTCGCCTTGGGCCACCAGGGCGCTCAGCTCGGTGATGCGCGCTTTGGTGGTGGCGCTGGTTTTTTCCAGGTTCAGCAGGCGCTGGCAGACGTTCAGTTCCAGGCGGGTCAGCAGCAGCTTGAGTGCCGGGCTCATGAACTGGCCGGGGAAGGTCTCGGTCAGTTCGCCGCAGCGGCGCAGGCGGTCGTTGAGTTCGACCTTGGTGCGGGCCTTCTCCAGTTTGTTGTTTTCCACCACATGGTTCATGTAGCCAATGGCGATCAGAATTGCGATCCCGGCTATGACAAGCAGGGTGATCATGAGTGGTGTCACCGGTAAGACCTCTTTATAGGGTTCGCATGCGAGTGTAGTGGCTGGGCATAGGGCCGCCTAGCGCCACTCGACGATTCGGTTCGGCAGTTCAATCTGTATCGGCCGCACACTGTTTATATGAATGCTGGCGTTTGATGTACAGATTGCCATCACTGTGTGGACTATAACGTCTTGCCGGGTGGCAGAATATAGGCGTCAAACATCGGACGACGGAAAAGCCCCCCTGCTGCCCTAAAGCGGGGCGAAGTCATTGATTTAAATAAATTTATATCAGGGGGTTGACGACCCCTCAATCCATCCATAGAATGCGCGCCACTTGCAGCGTAAAGCACACAGCGAAGCGCGGCAGGGAGTGAATGTTGTAGTGTGTCCCCTTCGTCTAGTGGCCTAGGACACCGCCCTTTCACGGCGGTAACAGGGGTTCGAGTCCCCTAGGGGACGCCAATGCGGGAATAGCTCAGTTGGTAGAGCACGACCTTGCCAAGGTCGGGGTCGCGAGTTCGAGTCTCGTTTCCCGCTCCAGTTTTAAACGGCAGTGCTTTCGGGCGGTGCCGAGTGAAACCAGAGCCAAGTCTTTTGATGCGGATCTGGACACCGAAACACACACCATGTGTTCCGGGTAGCGTGTCCCCTTCGTCTAGTGGCCTAGGACACCGCCCTTTCACGGCGGTAACAGGGGTTCGAGTCCCCTAGGGGACGCCATTTGCGGGAATAGCTCAGTTGGTAGAGCACGACCTTGCCAAGGTCGGGGTCGCGAGTTCGAGTCTCGTTTCCCGCTCCAAATTCTAGAAACGCCGCTCAGTGAGCGGCGTTTTTATTAGTGAAAGTTGTAGCCTGTGTCCCCTTCGTCTAGTGGCCTAGGACACCGCCCTTTCACGGCGGTAACAGGGGTTCGAGTCCCCTAGGGGACGCCATTGCGGGAATAGCTCAGTTGGTAGAGCACGACCTTGCCAAGGTCGGGGTCGCGAGTTCGAGTCTCGTTTCCCGCTCCATATCCACAAAAACGCCGATCACTGATGATCGGCGTTTTTGTTTGCGCAGCATTCGTACCAGCCGTCGATGTAAATCCTGAAAAAGGCCCGCTGAAGCGATTTCGGCGGGCCTTTTTGCGTGTATCCCTTTACCAGGACAACATTAATCGACCGGCGAACAGAATCAGTACCACGCCCATGGTGCGTTCGAACCAGTGCCCCATGCGCATGAACAGCAATCTGATCCGGTTGCTCGAGAAGAAAAGCGCAACCAGCACGAACCACGATGCATTGACAAAGCACATCCACAATCCATAGAGCGCCTGGATTTGCAGCGGCGTGCTGGCACTGATGATGGTGGTGAAGATCGCCAGAAAAAACAGCGTGGCTTTCGGATTGGTGGCGTTGGTCAGAAAACCGGTGCTAAAGGCTTTGAACAAGGTCTGTTCGACCATTGGTTCGTCGCTGGATTTTTCACCCTCGACGGCCGATTTCGGTTTGCTGCGCAGCAAGCTGACGCCGAGATACAGAATGTAGGCACCGCCGATCACTTTGGCGACGGTCAGCAACCACGGCGTGGTGTGCATCAAGGCGCCGACACCGAGCAGGGTATAAAGCACATGCACGGAAATTCCCGCACCGATGCCCAGCGCCGTGCAAATACCAACCAACCGGCCGAAGCGCACACTTTGGCGGATAGTCACGGCAAAGTCCGGTCCGGGCGCTACAACCGCCAGAAAGTGGATGGTCGCCAGCGCGAGAAATTCGCCCAGATAATTCGAATACATTTCAGCTCCAGTAAGTCAGGGGTGATGCATTGCCGCGATAGCCGACAAAGAACGACAGGCTCAAGCGCGGATCAGCCACGCCCGGGGTCACCGAGTGCATGCGCCGCGAATTGAACATGATGAAATCGCCCGGTTGCGGCCGGACCTCCAGTGCAGGAGAGCCGAGCAGGGCGGGGTCGATGCCGTAACTGTCGCCACGCATCTCATCGAATTGGTCAGGGGTGATGCGGTCGTCCCACATCTGCAACGCGCCGCCTTCGGTCGGCATGTTCAGGTAGACGTTGCAGGCGAACTGCGCCTCCAGACTGCGCGCCTGAAAACTGTCCGGGGCGTCCTTGGCGAAGATGTCGTGATGGGCGAGGAAGCACACGCCCGGCTTCACTACCCGTGACAGGCCGACATACATTTTGCGCCCGTAGAGGTTTTCCAGGTGCGCACCAGCCGGCCAGGATTCGTCGAGCATGCAGCGCAAGGTGTCGATCGGTGATGAGTAGGGCGCACAGCGATTGCGCAATTCAGCAATGTTGCTGGCCGCCCGTTCGAAGTAGTCCTCGATCAGCAGCGGTTGATTTTCCGCCTCGTAAAACGCCATGCCGATGCGGCCAATGCTCGGCGCGTTGATGTAACCCTCGAACCCGGGTGCGAGGATCTTGTTGCCAATCTCGATCGCCAGCGGCTCGGCCAGAAAGCTTTTGACGCGGATGGCGAGGACTTCTTCGTTGGCCAGTTTTTTTATGCACGTCTCATCGAGACGCTCGACGTCTAGCATCATGTCTTAGGTCCATCTATCGATAGTCAACGGAACCGGCGAATGCGGTCCCCCGGCGTCGAACGCTGCGTGCGGCAGCGTTCGAAATCCTCAATCCACGTTGTAGTGGACGGATAACGTGCCTTTCTTCTGCGAAAGGGACGTGATCGTGACTGTGCCCAGTTCCTTCAGGCTGCGTACATGGGTGCCGCCGCAGCCATAAGCGGGCAGGTCACCGAAACTGATTTCCCGCGCACCTTCGCGCAGTGAGGTCAGACGTGGCAGATCGTCGGCGATCCATTGATCGAGCGCTTGTTGTACGGCCGCTACGTCAAGTTCCTGCGCGGCGTCGCCGGGTTTGAATTGCACACGACCTTCATCCGGCCAGTGATGAGCCTTGATCGGCGTCCAGCCCTGCGCCTGAATGAAATGTCCGATCAAGTGGCCGGCCGAATGCATGCGCGTGTTGAAACGTCGCCGCTGTTCGTTGATGCGGATCACTGTCATGCCCGGGGGTACCGGGCGGTCGACAAAATGGATGATCCGCTCCGGCTCCTGTATCACGCGCGATACCTGGCTTTCGCCAATCCAGCCGGTATCGCTGGGCTGGCCGCCGCCCTGTGGATGAAACAGGGTTGCGCGCAGCACGACAGCAAATTCGTTTTCCTGGGGCGTGCAGTCGAGGACTTCCACATTGGCCTTGAGGTCATCACTATGGAAAAAGAGGCGAAGCGTCATATTCCATGCCCTTATTAAAGTTTCTTTTTTTATTATATGAATCGGTTAATAGCGTGATAATCCGTTCAAACATCAAAGGACTTGTGCGCTGTGAGCATAAATTTGCCGCTACCGTTACTCGGAGAAATGGCGATTTTCGTCAGGGTCGTGGAGACCGGCAGCTTCTCTGAGGCCGCTCGCCAACTGGGTTCGTCACCCTCAGCGGTGAGCCGCAGCATTTCCCGCCTGGAAAAGGCGCTGGCGACACGCTTGTTGCAGCGCACCACGCGCAAGCTGCGCTTGAGTGACGGTGGCGAAGAAGTCTTCAAGCGCTGTCAGGAGATGATCAGTGCCGCCCGCTCGGTGATGGAAATCAGCGGCCAGTTCACCCATGAGGCCGAAGGGCTGGTGCGCGTGAGTGTGCCGAAGGCGGTGGGGCGCTTCGTGATTCATCCGCACATGCCGGAGTTTTTGCGGCGTTATCCCAAGGTCGATGTCGAGTTGCTGCTGGAGGATCGCCAGGTGGATCTGATTGATGATCACGTCGATCTGGCGATTCGCATCACCGATCGGCCGCCGGCGGGGCTGGTCGGACGACAGTTGCTGACCATCGATCATTTGCTCTGTGCGACGCCGCAGTATCTGGCCGAACACGGCACGCCGACGCATCCGCATGATTTGCTCAATCACAGTTGTATTTATCTGGGCGAAACCCCGAGTGATGCTCGCTGGAAATTCAAGAAGGGCAGCAAAGCGGTGACGGTCGGGGTGCGTGGGCGCTATGCCGCCAACCATACGGGTGTGCGGTTAGGGGCGGTGTTGCAGCATATTGGCATTGGCAGTCTGCCGTACTTCACGGCGCGTTATGCGTTGGAGCAGGGTCTGGTGGTTCAGGTATTGCCGCAGTGGACGTTTCTGGCGTCGTATCACGGTGGGTTGTGGTTGTTGCATTCGCCGACTCGGTATTTGCCGCCCAAGCTGCGGGTGTTTATCGATTATCTGGTGGAGTGTCTGCAGAAGGAGCCGACCTTGGGGCGGCCGGGCCGGTCGGGGGGCGGGGGGAATGTGGCGATGGCTTATGAGTTGCCGGAGGGGGAGGGGTTGCTTTGAGCTCTTGGGTTTTGGGGTTTTGGGTGAATATCCGTTGCTTCGGGTGTTGCGGCTGGCGGTTTCGCCTGACGGCGACTTACTTTTTTACAAGCGCCTAAAAAAGTAAGCAAAAAACGCTAGCTCCTACGTACGGCCCTCGCAAGCTCGGGTCCCTTCGCTCCGGGATCGATCCGGGCGCAGCGGCTACGGTTTGCTTCGCTGCACCTACTTCCGCTGTGTCTGGCTGCGCCAGACGGTCGCTGCGCTCCCACGCCCGGATCGATCCCTGCGCTCAGCCTTCCGATGTCGCCGGTTAGGCAAGATCAAGATCAAGGGCACTCGAGCTAACGCTCATTGTTGAGTGGTTAGAAGCGGGGGGTAGGATTGGGATTTGTGGCGTGGCTGCCCCTCACCCCAGCCCTCTCCCGGAGGGAGAGGGAGCCGACCTATGTTGGCTTCGAAATCGCGTACGGCTCGATATCCCAAGTCGGCGTAGTTCTCGCATCCACCTCGGTCAGTCCCCTCTCCCTCCGGGAGAGGGCTAGGGTGAGGGGCTTTTGATCTTTATCGGTGAGTCCGCAGCCAAAAGCCAGCGTTATGTTCGCCTGTTAAACCACCAAAAAAAATGCCCGCATGGCATCACCATGCGGGCGTTTTCATGAGCAGGACAATCTCAGTGCTTGCTGTCCTGCGCGGACATCGCCATCAGTTGCTTTTCCTGGTTCCAGTCGAACGGTTCGTCGTTCTGTTCGGCTTCGAAGCGACGCTCTTCGAGTGCCTGGTACAGGTCGATCTCTTCGTCGGACAGGTAATGCAGGCAGTCGCCAGCGAAGTACCACAGCAGGTCGCGCGGGATGAGGTGGGCGATTTGCGGGTAGCGGGAGATCACCTGGGTCAGGATGTCCTGGCCAAGATATTGGCTTTCGATAGGATCGATCGGCAAGGACGCCAGCAGTTCGTCGAAGCGCTCGAGGAACAGGGCGTGGCTTTCTTCGGGCACCTGTTCGGCCTCACCTACGGCGACCAGGATACTGCGAAGGTGGTCGAGCAATACAAGATGATCGGCAACGACGTTGGACACGAGATAAGTCCTCAAGAGCAAAACGGGCGCGGGAGTATAAAGCCCCCGCGCCCGTTTTTCACAGATTAAACGCTGTACGGCAGCAGAGATCAGCGGACTTTGCCCTCGGCCAGCGCCAGTTCTTCCTTGTCGAAATCATCGACATCGATCACTTTGCGTCGTGCGGCTTCGGCGTCGCGCAGGTTTTGCGCTTCTACCGGTTGCAGTACGCCGGCCTCCAGTGCCGCGTCGATGGCATGTTCGCCGGCGACCGGTTTGACCTGACCGCTTTTCAGCGAGGTGTGCAGCTTTTTGTGCAGTGGCTGCGCGGCATGCAGCAGATCGCTGGCGTGTTGCAGCGCGCCGACCGCGTCGTCTGGGGATTGCGGGCGGTAGCAGCCGGCGAGGAGTTGTTCCAGCGCCGGATCGCCCTTGGCGCGACCGATGACTCCCGCCACTTCGGCGCCGAGCTTGTCCGACGGGCCTGTGTGGCGACGACCGAACGGGAAGACGATGACCCGCAACAGACAGCCGAACACTTTGTTGGGGAAGTTGCGCAGCAGTTCATCGAGTGCTCGTTCCGACTGGCCAAGACTTTCTTCCATGGCCCAGCGTAGCAGCGGCTCCATATAGGCCGGCGAGTCGAGGTCGTGATAACGCTTGAGCGCGGCGGAGGCCAGGTACAGGTTGCTCAGCACATCGCCGAGGCGCGCCGACAGGCGTTCGCGGCGTTTCAGTTCGCCGCCCAGCAGCATCATGCTGAAGTCCGCCAGCATGGCGAACGCCGCAGCCTGACGGTTGAGCGCACGGAAGTAGCCTTGGCTGATCTTGTCGCCCGGTGCGTGTTCAAAGTGACCCAAGCCCAGGTTGAGCACCAGGGTACTGGCGGCATTGCTGATGGCGAAACCGATGTGTTTGAGCAGCAGGCCGTCAAACTCTTTCAGCGCCTGGTCCTTGTCCTCGCGGCCGGCCAGGGCCATTTCCTTGAGCACGAACGGATGGCAGCGGATCGCGCCCTGACCGAAGATCATCAGATTACGCGAGAGGATGTTCGCGCCTTCGACGGTGATGAAGATCGGCGCGCCGTTCCAGCTGCGCCCCAGGTAGTTGTTCGGGCCCATGATGATCGCCTTGCCGCCATGCACATCCATGGCGTGGCTGATGCACTCGCGCCCGCGTTCGGTGAGGTGATACTTGAGGATCGCCGACAGCACCGAAGGTTTCTCGCCCAGATCCACCGCATTGGCCGTGAGCATGCGCGCGGCGTCCATCATCCATGCGTTGCCGCCGATGCGTGCCATGGCCTCCTGAATACCTTCGAAAGCCGACAGCGGTACGTTGAACTGTTCACGAATCTGTGCGTATTGTCCGGTGACCAGACTGGTGAATTTGGCCGCACCGGTGCCGACTGCTGGCAACGAGATCGAGCGGCCGACCGACAGGCAGTTCATCAGCATCATCCAGCCCTTGCCGAGCATTTCCTGGCCGCCAATCAGGTAGTCCAGCGGGATGAATACGTCTTTGCCGGAGTTCGGCCCGTTCATGAATGCCGCGCCCAGCGGCAGGTGACGACGACCGATTTCGACACCGGGGGTGTCGGTCGGGATCAGCGCCAGGCTGATGCCGAGGTCTTCCTTTTCGCCGAGCAGATGCTCGGGGTCATAAGCCTTGAAGGCCAGGCCTAGAAGTGTCGCGACCGGGCCCAGGGTGATGTAGCGCTTTTCCCAGTTCAGGCGCAGGCCGACAACTTCCTCGCCTTGCCACTGGCCTTTGCAGATGATGCCAGTGTCGGGCATGGCACCGGCGTCGGAGCCAGCGAGCGGGCCGGTGAGGGCGAAGCACGGGATGTCATCGCCACGGGCCAGCCGTGGCAGATAGTGATTGCGTTGTTCGTCAGTGCCGTAATGCAGCAGCAGTTCGGCCGGGCCGAGGGAGTTCGGCACCATTACCGTGGAGGCGAGGTCGCCGCTGCGGGTCGCCAGTTTCATCGCCACTTGCGAGTGAGCGTACGCGGAGAAACCTTTGCCACCGAATTCCTTGGGAATGATCAGGGCAAAAAAGCCGTGTTCCTTGATGTGTGCCCAGGCTTCAGGCGGTAGATCCATCGACTGGCCGATCTGCCAATCAGTGACCATTGCACAAAGTTCTTCGGTCGGGCCGTCGATGAAAGCTTGCTCTTCTTCGCTCAATTGCGCCTTTGGATAGGCCAGCAGTTTGTCCCAGTCCGGACGCCCGCTGAACAGTTCGCCATCCCACCACACGGTGCCGGCGTCGATCGCATCGCGCTCGGTCTGCGACATCGGCGGCAGGGTTTTCTGGAACCAGTTGAACAATGGCGCAGTGAAATGCTGGCGGCGCAGGTCAGGCAGCAGCAAGGGGGCGGCGATCAGCGCCAGCACTACCCAGAACAATGCCAGCAACCAGCCCGGTGCATGACTGAAGATGCCCATCGCCACCAGGTAGACGGCAACGATGCCTAAGGCAGGCAGAGGGGCGATGCGCCGGTGAGCGAGATACGCCACACCAACGATCAAAACCAGTATCCACAACAACAGCATATTCAGTCCTCCGTGAACCAAGGCAAATCGACCCTCCAGAGCTTAGACGGCATCTGTAAAAGCGGGTGGTCAGACCAAGGTGATTGAAATCGTGGGAAACCCCGGATGGTTTTCGTAGGTTCGGTGGGCAACACGTGTGGGAAATCGTTCGCCGATCCCGCGGCTTTGCTTCCAGGTTTGGCCGAAACGTCGTTATCTCTGTGCTCAAGCTGTCGCTAGACTCGTGACTCATCCAGGAGATTGCCGTCATGCACGAGTATCTGAGCCCCGGCCGCTTCATCGATAGTGACCACCCGGCAGTGGTGGAGTTCGCAGAGCAGCATCGCGGCGCCAGCCAAGATCCGCGTGAGCAGGCAATCGGTCTTTATTACGCCGTGCGCGAAGCAGTGCGCTACAACCCCTACACGTTCAGCCGCGACCCGCAGACCTTGCGCGGCAGCCATGCATTGGCGACAGGCGAAAGTTATTGCGTGCCCAAAGCTACGCTGCTGGCTGGCTGCGCCAGACACTGCGGGATTCCGGCGCGCATTGGTCTGGCCGATGTGCGCAATCACCTGTCGACGCCGCGTCTGCTCGAGTTGCTGAAAAGTGACCGATTCGCCATGCATGGCTACACCGAGTTCTTTCTTGATGGCCGCTGGGTCAAGGCTACGCCGGCGTTCAATCAGCAATTGTGTGAGCTGTTCAATGTCGCGCCGTTGGAATTCGACGGCGTCAATGACAGCGTTTTTCACCCGTACAACCGTGATGGCGCGCTGCTGATGGAATATCTGGTCGATCACGGCCAGTTCAGCGATGTGCCGGAAGCGTTCTTCTTCGAGCATCTGCAAAAATGCTATCCGCACCTGTTTACCGATCAGCAACCGGCGTTACTGGGTGACATGCTCAGTGATGTGAGTGCTCGCTGATCCGGCGTATGCTGGCCGTCCACGCATTTGCAAAGAGGCGGTCATGCTGAAGATCTGGGGACGGAAAAACTCATCGAATGTCAGGAAAGCGTTGTGGGCGGCCGAGGAGCTTGGCCTGGCTTACGAGGCGATCGATGCCGGTGGCGCGTTCGGTGTGGTCGATACGCCGGAATACCGCGCGATGAATCCGAATGGCCGGGTACCGGTAATCGAAGACGAAGGTCTGGTGCTGTGGGAATCCAACGCCATCGTCCGTTATCTGCTGGCCAGACACGCGCCCGACAGCGCCTGGTATCCGGCGGATCCGCGCACCCGCGCCACCGCTGACAAATGGATGGATTGGACCAGCTCGAGTTTTGCCGGGCCGTTTCGCACAGTGTTCTGGGGCGTGTTGCGTACGCCCGCCGAGAAGCAGGACTGGGCGGCGATCAATGCCGCGATCAAAGAGTGCGATGAGTTGTTGAACATGGTCGACCATGCCCTGATCAGCCAGCCTTACCTCTCCGGCAATGAAATCGGCATGGGCGATATCCCGCTCGGCAGCTTCATTTATGCCTGGTTCGAAATGCCCATCGAGCGCGCACCACAACCCCATCTGCAAGCCTGGTACGAGCGCCTGAAACAGCGTCCGGCCTATCAGAAAGCGGTCATGACCGCGTTGACTTGATAATTACTATCGACACACTTGACTGTACTTGTGCGGCGTCGGCAAGCACCATTGCGAACTTGCGCCGCGGTTGTTTCCCTCGCCGCTCGCCCTTATTTATTCTTTTCTCCCCTTCATGGTGCGTAAATCCGATATGAGTTCCGCTCTGTCCATCCGGCAGCTAACCAAAACCTACGGCAACGGGTTCCAGGCCTTGAGTGGTATCGATCTGGACGTCGCCGAAGGTGACTTCTTCGCCTTGCTCGGCCCCAACGGCGCCGGCAAATCCACGACCATCGGCATTCTCTCGACCCTGGTCAACAAGACCAGCGGCACGGTGAATATCTTTGGCCACGACCTGGACAGGAACCCGGCCGCGCTCAAGCGCTCGATCGGCGTGGTGCCCCAGGAATTCAACTTCAACCAGTTCGAAAAGACTTTCGACATCGTCGTGACCCAGGCCGGTTACTACGGCATCCCGGCGAAAATCGCCAAGGAACGCGCCGAGCAGTACCTGACGCAATTGGGCCTGTGGGACAAGCGCGATGTGCCGTCGCGTTCGCTGTCCGGCGGCATGAAGCGGCGCTTGATGATCGCTCGCGCCTTGGTGCACGAGCCGCGGCTGCTGATCCTCGACGAACCGACTGCCGGTGTCGACATCGAGCTGCGCCGGTCGATGTGGACCTTCCTCACCGAACTGAACCAGAAAGGCATCACCATCATCCTCACCACGCATTATCTGGAGGAGGCTGAGCAGTTGTGCCGCAACATCGGCATCATCGACCACGGCACGATTGTCGAGAACACCAGCATGCGCCAACTGCTCGGTCAGTTGCATGTGGAAACCTTCCTGCTCGATCTCAAGGGCGATCTGGCGGCCGCGCCACAACTGGTCGGTTACCCGTCGCGGCTGATCGATGCGCACACGCTGGAAGTGCAGGTCGACAAGTCGATGGGCATTACTGCGCTGTTCGGCCAATTGGCTTTGCAGAATATCGAAGTGCTGAGCCTGCGTAACAAAACCAATCGCCTTGAGGAGTTGTTCGTGTCTCTGGTGGAGAAAAATCTGTCGAAGGTGGCGGTATGAGTTCTGAGTTCGGTCCCAACCTCGTCGCCTTGCAGACCATCGTTTACCGCGAGGTCAAACGCTTCATGCGGATCTGGCCGCAGACCCTGCTGCCGCCGGCGATCACCATGGTTCTGTACTTCGTGATCTTCGGTAACTTGATCGGCCGGCAGATCGGCGACATGGGTGGCTTCACGTACATGGAGTACATCGTGCCGGGGTTGATCATGATGTCAGTGATCACCAACTCCTACGGCAACGTGGTTTCGAGTTTCTTCGGCAGCAAGTTCCAGCGCTCCATCGAAGAACTGATGGTCTCGCCGGTTTCCCCGCACACCATTCTGATCGGCTTCACCATTGGTGGCGTATTGCGTGGTCTGGCGGTGGGTTTGATCGTGACGATCCTGTCGCTGTTCTTTACCGATCTGCAGGTGCACCACTTGGGTGTGACCATTTTGGTGGTGGTGCTGACGGCGACGATTTTCTCGCTGCTGGGCTTCATCAATGCGGTGTTTGCGCGAAACTTCGATGATATTTCGATTATTCCGACGTTCGTGTTGACGCCCCTGACTTACCTGGGCGGGGTGTTTTATTCGATCACGCTGTTGCCGCCGTTCTGGCAGACGGTGTCGCTGGCGAACCCGGTGCTGCACATGGTCAATGCCTTCCGCTACGGCATTCTGGGGGTCTCGGATATCCGCATCGGTATCGCGATCACTTTTATGCTGGTGGCGACGGTGGTGTTGTATCTCGGTTGTGCGCGGTTGCTGGTGAGTGGGCGGGGGATGCGTACCTGATCTGAGGCTGGCTCCCACAGGGTCCGGTGTCGCTCACAATTCCTGAGTACAGCCGCTGTTAATGTGGGAGCTTGCCTGCAAGCGATGACTTTCTTTCAGGCGGTGAATTTTGGGTACATATCCGTTGCTGCGGTAACGGCTGCTTAGGGTTCCGCCCTTACGGCGGGTCACCTTTTTCAAACGCCAAAAAGGTAACCCAAAAGGCTTGCTCCTGCGTTCGGCCCTCGCAAGCTCGGGTTCCTTCGCTCCGGGACTGATCCGGGCGCAGCGGCTACGGTTTGCTGCGCTGCACCTCCTTCCGCTGTGTCTGGCTGCGCCAGACGGTCGCTGCGCTCCCACGCCCGGATCAATCCCTGCGCTCAGCCTTCCGACGTCGCCGGTGGATCAAGATCAAAAGCAGGCGAGCTGACACTCGGCCTATTGAGTGGTGAGAAGCGTCGCATGGCTTTGAATTTGTGGTGTGGCTGCCCCTCACCCCAGCCCTCTCCCCCTGGAGAGGGAGCCGATTTTGGTTGGCTTCGAAATTTTCGTTCGACTCGGTATCGCATGTCGGCGTAAGTCTTCAAGCCAACACGATCAGTTCCCTCTCCCTCTGGGAGAGGGCTAGGGTGAGGGGCTTTTGATTTTCAGCTGATTTCAAGCCCCAGGCTTCAACGTCGCCGGTGGATCAAAATCAACAGCCTGCGAGCTGATACTCGACCTGAGGGTGGCCGCGGTTTTTTGTGGGAGCTTGCCTGCAAGCGATGGCGCCACCCCAGACACTGCAATAAAAAACGGCCTCCCACTCGGAGGCCGTTTTTGCATTCATTTCTGCCGGCTTTTCTTGCGCCGAGCCCATTGTCGGGCGACCCACCAGCGCCAATACATCATTACAACGCAGTAGGCGAGTGCGCCGAGCGCCAGTCCGACCACCACCGACCCAAGCAAAAACGGTTGCCACAGCGTCGACAGTTCCCCGCTGATCCATTCCCAGGACAGCTCGTCCGGCAGGTGTCGCGCGGGTACGTCCATCAACCATGCGCCGGCCTGATAGGTGCAGAAGAACACCGCGGGCATGGTGATCGGGTTGGTCAGCCACACCAGGCTGACGGCGATCGGCATGTTTCCGCGTACGAAGATTGCCAGTGCGGCGGCCACCAGCATTTGCGCCGGAATGGGCAGGAATGCGGCAAACAGGCCGACCGCCATCGCTCGGGCGACCGAGTGACGGTTGAGGTGCCAGAGGTTCGGGTCATGCAGCAACTTGCCGAGAAAGCGTAAGGATTTGTGTTCCCTGATGCTCGTCGGGTCGGGCATGTAACGTTTGAATAAGCGCCGGGGCATAAGGCTTCTCGGTCGGTTAAGGCGGCAAGTATGTCTGGATTCTACGAACCGCCCATTCAGACTTTGTGACAATTATTGACGGCGCGGGTGCCCGACACCCGCTATGCCTAGGTGTGGGACTCTCAAGGACGGGCTGATGCGCACAGGGATGATGGCGCTGGCAGTCGGTTTGCTGGCCCCGGTTTTTATGCCGGCGTTACCGCCGGTCTGGTTGATGCTGTTGATGCCGGTGGTGGCGCTGATGCTGTTACCGTTTCGCAGTTATCCGTTGGCGTTCGTGCTGTTCGGGTTCGCCTGGTCCAGCGTCGCGGCGCAGTGGGCTCTGGATGATCGTCTGGCGTTGAAGCTTGACGGTGAAACCCGCTGGCTGGAAGGACGCGTCGTCGGGCTGCCGCAAAACAGCGATGGCGTGGTGCGCTTCGAGTTGGCTGACGCGCGGTCGCGGCACGAAAAACTGCCGGCGCGAATGCGCCTGGCCTGGTACGCCGGGCCGGCGGTCAACAGCGGCGAGCGTTGGCGTCTGGCGGTGAAACTGAAACGCCCGGGTGGCTTGCGCAATCCCGATGCCTTCGATTTCGAGGCCTGGCTGCTGGCGCAACGCATCGGCGCGACTGGCACGATCAAGGATGGCCAGCGCCTGAGCGAGGCGCGCTGGGCCTGGCGTGACAGCGTTCGGCAGCGTTTGCTGGGGGTGGATGCGCAAGGCCGCAGCGGCGCGTTGGCCGCGCTGGTGCTGGGCGATGGCTCCGGACTGAGTCGCGAGGACTGGCAGATCCTGCAGGACACCGGCACCGTGCACCTGCTGGTGATTTCCGGCCAGCACATCGGCCTGCTGGCGGCGGTGATGTACCTGCTCGTCGCCGGGCTGGCGCGGTATGGGCTGTGGCCGCTGCGCTGGCCGTGGTTGCCATGGGCCTGTGGTCTGGCCTTTGCGGCGGCGCTGGGCTATGGCCTGCTCGCCGGATTCGATGTGCCGGTGCAGCGGGCCTGCGTGATGGTCGGGCTGGTGCTGTTATGGCGTCTGCGTTTTCGCCATCTCGGGGCATGGTGGCCGCTGTTGCTGGCGTTCAATGGGGTGTTGTTGCTCGACCCGCTGGCCAGTCTGCGTCCGGGTTTCTGGTTGTCGTTCGCGGCTGTGGCAGTGTTGATCTTCACCTTCGGCGGTCGTCTCGGGGCCTGGCACTGGTGGCAGACCTGGACGCGCGCGCAATGGCTGATCGCAATCGGCCTGTGCCCGGTGCTGCTGGCCCTGAATCTGCCGATCAGCGTGAGCGGGCCGTTGGCCAATCTGCTCGCGGTCCCTTGGGTCAGTCTGGTGGTGTTGCCGCCAGCGTTGCTCGGGACGCTGTTGTTGCCAGTGCCGTATGTCGGCGAAGGCTTGCTGTGGCTGGCGGGTGGCTTGATCGATTGGCTGTTTCGCGGGCTCGCGGTGATTGCCGGGCAATGGCCTGCGTGGATTCCCGGCTCGTTACCCAGCGTGGTCTGGCTGCTCGGCAGCCTCGGCGCGGTGCTGCTGTTGTTGCCGCGTGGGGTGCCGCTGCGTCCGCTGGGCTGGCCGCTGTTGTTGCTGCTGGCGCTGCCGCCGCGCGAGCGACTGACGGACGGTATCGCCGATGTCTGGCAACTGGACGTCGGTCAAGGTCTGGCGATCGTGATCCGCACGCGGCATCACACGCTGCTGTACGACGCCGGGCCGCGGTTTGGTGAGTTCGATATCGGCGAACGCGTAGTCTTGCCTGCGTTGCGCAAGTTGCGCGTGGAAAAACTCGACCTGATGCTGCTCAGCCACGCCGACGCCGATCACGCCGGCGGTGCGCTGGCCGTCTCCCGTGGTTTGCCGATCAATCGCGTGATCAGTGGTGATCCCGAGGGATTACCTCAACTGCTGAACGCCGCTGCCTGTGAGTCAGAACAGCAATGGCAGTGGGACGGGGTCAGTTTTCAGCTCTGGCAATGGGCAGACGCCCGCAACAGCAATCAGCGCTCTTGCGTGTTGCAGATCGAGGCCAATGGCGAGCGGCTGCTATTGACCGGTGATATCGACAGTCACGCCGAACGGCTCCTGCTCGACGGACCGCTGGCGGTGCCGACCCAATGGCTGCAAGCGCCGCATCACGGTAGCCGCAGTTCATCGTCGATGGCGCTGCTCAAGGCATTGCAGCCGCACTCGGTACTGATCTCTCGCGGCCACGGCAATTCCTTCGGCCATCCCCATCCGACGGTGCTGGCGCGTTACCGCAAACAGCGGCTGCGTATCTACGACAGCGCCGAACACGGCGCCATTCACCTGCAACTGGGAACCTTCCAGTCCGCGCAAACCCTGCGTCACCAGCGGCGGTTCTGGCGGGATCCGCCGGCACTGGCCCGCTGATCGGCGCGTGGGCGGCGGTGGCATTACGGTCGTCGGGGCGGCGGGCCTTAATCGGCAATCGGTATGGTAAAGTGGCGCACTTTTTCGAGGGGACTGTCACTGTGTGGGAATTGGTCAAATCCGGCGGCTGGATGATGTTGCCGATCATTCTGAGTTCCATCGCGGCCATGGCGATTGTCGCCGAGCGCCTGTGGACCCTGCGCGCCAGCCGCGTCACTCCCGAGCATCTGCTGGGCCAGGTCTGGGTCTGGATCAAGGACAAACAGCTCAACAAGGAAAAACTCAAGGAGTTGCGCGCCAACTCGCCGCTGGGTGAAATCCTTGCTGCTGGCCTGGCCAATTCCAAGCATGGTCGCGAGATCATGAAAGAGTGCATCGAAGAGGCCGCCGCCCGTGTCATTCATGAGTTGGAGCGCTACATCAATGCGCTCGGCACCATCGCTGCGATGGCGCCGCTGCTCGGTCTGCTCGGCACCGTGCTGGGCATGATCGACATTTTCAGCGCGTTCACCGGTACCGGCATGACCACCAATGCCTCGGTCCTCGCCGGTGGTATTTCCAAAGCGCTGATCACCACGGCGGCGGGCTTGATGGTCGGTATCCCGGCGGTGTTCTTCCACCGTTTCCTGCAACGCCGCATCGATGAACTGGTGGTCGGCATGGAGCAGGAAGCGATCAAACTGGTGGAAGTGGTGCAGGGCGACCGTGACGTCGACCTGGCCGAGGGCAAAGCGTGAAATTCCGTCGCAAGCCCCGGGAAACCGTGGACATCAACCTCGCGTCGCTGATCGACGTGGTGTTCATCCTGTTGCTGTTTTTTGTGGTGACCACCACGTTCACCCGCGAAACCCAACTGCGCGTCGATCTGCCGGAAGCGGTCAGTGGTTCGCCGGCCGAGGACCAGCAGGTCAAGCAACTGGATATCGCGATCAGCGCCGAAGGTGTGTTTTCGGTGAACAACAAGGTCCTGCCGAAGAACGATCTGGCGACGCTGATGGACGCCATGCAGAAAGAAGCCAACGGCGACACCAGCATGCCGTTGTCGATCAGTGCTGACGGCAAGGCCCAGCATCAATCCGTGATCACCGCCATGGACGCGGCCGGCAAGCTCGGTTTCAGCCATCTGCGCATGACCACGGTCGAGGCGGCGCCCAAATCCTGATGAGCCTGTCCGATCGCTTGCTTGCTGCGTGGTATGCGGGTCACCCGGCCCTGACGCTGTTGCGGCCGCTGGAAATGCTCTACCGCCGGGTGGTGGTCAACAAGCGCCAGCGCTTTCTCGACGGTGAGGGCACGATCTACCAGCCGCCGGTGCCGTTGATCGTGGTCGGCAACATCACTGTGGGCGGTACCGGCAAGACGCCGATGATTCTCTGGCTCATCGAACATTGCCGTCAGCGTGGTTTGCGCGTCGGCGTGGTCAGCCGTGGTTACGGGGCCAAACCTGCGCAACTGCCGTGGCGCGTCGAGGCCGATCAGACGGCCGATATTGCCGGTGATGAACCGCTGCTGATCGTCCAGCGCACCGGCGTGCCGCTGATGATCGATCCCGATCGCAGCGCCGCCGTCAAAGCCTTGCTTGCCAGCGAACCGCTGGACCTGATCCTCTCCGACGACGGCATGCAGCATTACCGCTTGGGGCGGGATCTGGAACTGGTGCTGATCGACGCGGCACGCGGTCTCGGCAATCAACGCTGCCTGCCGGCGGGCCCCCTGCGCGAGCCGGTCGAGCGCCTGCAAAGCGTCGACGGCGTGCTGTACAACGGCGCCAGCGAAGATCGCAAGGACGGTTTTGCCTTTCGCCTGCAACCCACTGCACTGGTCAATCTGCGCAGCGGCGAGCGCCAGCCGCTCGAACATTTTGCGCCCGGTCAGGCGGTGCACGCCGTGGCCGGGATCGGCAATCCGCAACGTTTCTTCAATACGCTCGAAGCGCTAGACTGGCGCGCAATCCCCCATGCGTTTGCCGACCACGCCGAGTACAGCGTGCAAGCCTTGAATTTCACCCCGTCATTGCCGTTGGTGATGACCGAAAAGGACGCGGTGAAGTGCCGCGCCTTTGCTGCTGCCGATTGGTGGTATCTGGCGGTCGATGCGCTGCCGTCGCCGGCCTTCGTGGCCTGGTTCGACACGCAACTGATGCGCCTGTTGCCCGATCGGCTATTGCCTTGACTGTTTATTTATCTGGGAATGCTCATGGACACCAAACTGCTCGACATCCTCGCCTGCCCTGTGTGCAAAGGTCCGCTCAAGCTCAGCGCTGACAAGACCGAACTGATCAGCAAGGGCGCTGGCCTCGCGTACCCGATCCGCGACGGCATCCCGGTGATGCTGGAAAGCGAAGCCCGCACCCTGACCACCGACGAGCGCCTGGATAAATGAGCACTGCCTTCACCGTTGTGATCCCCTCGCGCTATGCCTCGACGCGTCTGCCGGGCAAGCCGCTGCTGGATATTGCCGGCAAGCCGATGATCCAGCACGTCTGGGAGCAGGCGAGCAAAAGCAGCGCCACCCGTGTGGTGGTGGCGACTGACGATGCGCGCATCGTCGAGGCCTGCAAGGGCTTTGGTGCCGAAGTGGTGCTGACCCGTGAGGATCACAATTCCGGCACTGATCGTCTGGCCGAAGTCGCCGCGAAGCTGGGCCTCGAGCCCGATGCGATCGTGGTCAACGTGCAGGGCGACGAGCCGCTGATTCCACCCAGCGTGATCGATCAGGTCGCGGCCAATCTTGCCGCCCACACCGAAGCGCGCATGGCCACACTGGCCGAGCCGATCGAAGACGTGGAAACCTTGTTCAACCCGAATGTGGTCAAGGTCGCCAGCGACATCAATGGCCTCGCGCTGACCTTCAGTCGCGCCACCTTGCCATGGGCCCGCGATGCGTTCGCCAAAAGTCGCGAGCACCTGCCGGAAGGCGTGCCATACCGCCGCCACATCGGCATCTACGCCTATCGCGCCGGGTTCCTCCAGGACTTCGTCAACTGGGGCCCATGCTGGCTGGAAAACACCGAATCCCTCGAGCAACTGCGTGCACTGTGGCACGGCGTGCGCATTCACGTCGCCGATGCGTTGACCGCGCCGCCGACCGGTGTCGACACCGTCGAAGACCTCGAACGCGTTCGTCGCCTGCTGGGGGCCTGATGCGCGTTCTGTTCGTGTGCCTGGGCAACATTTGCCGTTCGCCCACCGCTGAAGGTGTGTTGCGTCACAAGCTGCGAGCAGCGGGGCTGGCGG
This sequence comes from Pseudomonas sp. Z003-0.4C(8344-21), assembly GCF_900104975.1. Lineage (NCBI taxonomy): Bacteria > Pseudomonadati > Pseudomonadota > Gammaproteobacteria > Pseudomonadales > Pseudomonadaceae > Pseudomonas > Pseudomonas sp. Z003-0.4C(8344-21). The sequence goes on from NZ_LT629756.1 coordinate 1,966,894, forward strand.
ATCAGGTCGAAGTGGCCTCCGCCGGCACCGGTGACTGGCATGTTGGCAACCCGCCAGACAAGCGCAGCCAGGCTGCAGCCAAAGTGCGCGGCTACGACTTGTCGCTGCAACGTGCGCAGCAGGTCAGCCGCGCCGATTTCGCCAGTTACGACCTGATTCTGGCCATGGACAACAGTAACCTGCGCAACCTCAAGGCGTTGCAGCCGGCCACCGGCAAGGCCGAACTGGATCTGTTCCTGCGCCGCTATGCCGGGCTGGTCGACGAAGTGCCCGATCCGTATTACGACGGCGATCAGGGCTTCGAGCAGGTGCTGGATCTGATCGAAGCAGCCTGTGACCAACTGTTGATCGAAGTGAAGGGGCGCTTATGAGTCTGCCGGTGCAAGCGCAGGTTTCCCTGAAACCGTTCAACAGTTTTGGCGTTGAGGTGCGTGCGCAACTGTTCGCCGAAGCCCACAGCGACGACGATGTCCGTGAAGCGCTGGCCTATGCCACGGCGCACGACGTGCCGCTGTTGGTGATCGGCGGCGGCAGCAATCTGCTGCTGACGGCGGATATTGTGGCGCTGGTCCTGCGCATGGCGACGCGTGGGATCCGCGTACTCAGCGATGACGGCAGCCGCGTGGTCATCGAAGCTGAGGCCGGCGAACCATGGCATCCGTTTGTTTTGCATACGCTGGCGCTGGGGTTTTCCGGTCTGGAAAACCTCAGCCTGATTCCCGGCACGGTCGGCGCGGCGCCGATGCAAAACATTGGTGCTTACGGCGTTGAGATCAAGGACGTATTTGCCGGCCTCACTGCGCTGGATCGGCAGACCGGCGAATTGCGCGATTTCAGCCTCGAAGAATGCAACTTCGCTTACCGCGACAGCCTGTTCAAGCAGCAGCCGGGACGCTGGCTGATTCTACGCGTGCGCTTCAAGCTTGATCGCGGCGCGCAGTTGCATCTGGAATACGGCCCGGTGCGCCAGCGCCTGACCGAACAGGGCATCGAGCAGCCAACGCCGAGCGATGTCAGCCGCGCGATCTGCAGCATCCGCAGCGAAAAACTGCCCGACCCTGCGGTGCTCGGCAATGCCGGCAGCTTCTTCAAGAATCCACTGGTATCCGCGGCGCAAGTCGCGCAGATCAAGCAGGAACATCCGGACGTCGTGGCGTATGCGCAGGCAGACGGGCAAATGAAGCTCGCCGCTGGCTGGCTGATCGAACGCGCCGGCTGGAAAGGTTTTCGCGACGGTGACGCCGGCGTGCACAAGTTGCAGGCGCTGGTGCTGGTCAACTACGGCAACGCTACCGGTCTGCAACTGCTGAGTCTGGCGCAGCGTATCCAGAAAGACATTGCCGAGCGGTTCAATGTCGAGCTGGAAATGGAGCCCAATCGGTATTGAGGCAGCTTCAAGCTGCGAGCTTCAAGCGGCAAGCTACAATCTGTTCAGTGAATCAGCTACTGCTTTTACTTGCAGCTCGTAGCTAAAAGCTCGCAGCTAAATAGCCCTGTTTCAGCAGGGCTTTTTTGTTAATGCTGGGTTAACTTAGTCAGCTAACGATACCAACCATTTGCTCCACCAAAGGCCCGGTGCAGACGTTCTGCTCAGCACAAGAGAGCCTGATTAGCCTGAGTCGATCTGCGCGAACCCACCGCTGATTTTCCGGCGGCAGATTGCTCGACCCGATAACCACGAAAAATATGCGGGCGTGCCCATGATTACCCTGAAACTCAACGGTCAAGACCACTCCCTCGATGTCACCGAAGACATGCCGCTGCTCTGGGCGATTCGCGATGTCGCCGGTTACAACGGTACCAAGTTCGGCTGCGGCATGGGCCTGTGCGGCGCGTGCACCATTCATATCGACGGCGCCCCCGCGCGCAGTTGCATCACCCCGATCGGTTCGGTGATCGGGCAGAACGTCACCACCATCGATAACCTGCACGCCGACCCGATCGGCAAAATCGTCCAGCAAGCCTGGCTCGACAGCGCGGTGGCGCAATGTGGTTACTGCCAGGGCGGGCAGATCATGTCAGCCACGGCATTGCTCAAGACCAACCCAAACCCGAGTGACGCACAAATCGAAGAAGCCATGGTCGGCAACATTTGTCGCTGCGGTACATATAACCGGATCAAGACTGCGATTCGCCAGGCCTCCACTCACCTGAAGGAGGCCAAGGCATGAGCCGCCTGCCGAACGATTTCGCCCTGAGCAACCTCAGCCGCCGCGGTTTCCTCAAAGGCGTCGGCGCCACCGGTGCGCTGGTGTTGGCCGCGAGTTGGGGCTGGCAGGACGCGCTGGCCGAAGACAAGCCCAAGCAGTTTGGCGCCGACGGCATGCCCAATGGCTGGATCGACGATCCGAAAGTCTATGTGAGCATTGCCGCCGACGGCACTGTCACCGTGGTCTGCAACCGTTCGGAAATGGGCCAGGGCGTGCGCACCAGTCTCACGATGGTCGTCGCCGATGAACTGGAAGCCGACTGGGCGCGAGTCAAGGTGCAGCAGGCGCCGGGTGATGAAGTGCGCTTCGGCAACCAGGACACCGACGGCTCACGCAGCATGCGCCACTGGTACGAGCCGATGCGCCGTTGCGGCGCGGCCGCGCGAACCATGCTCGAGCAGGCTGCGGCGGCGCAGTGGAAAGTGCCGGTCGGTGAATGCCACGCGCAGTTGCATAAAGTCGTGCACAAACCTTCCGGCCGTGAGCTGGGCTATGGCGAACTTGCCGCGGCTGCCAGTGCCTTGGCCGTACCGGCGCGTGACACCCTGCGCCTCAAGCAGCCGGCGGAATTTCGCTACATCGGCAAGGAAAGCAACAAGGCCATCGACGGTGACGACATCGTCAACGGGCGTGCGGTCTACGGTGCCGACGTGCACTTCGACGGCATGCTGTACGCCACCATTGCGCGCCCGGCGGTGTACGGCGGCAAGGTCAAGTCGCTGGATGACAGCGCCGCACTGAAGGTGCCGGGCGTACTCAAAGTGGTCCGGATCGAACCTCGTCCGTTGCCATCGGAATTCCAGCCATTGGGTGGCGTGGCAGTCGTTGCCAGCAATACCTGGGCGGCAATCAAAGGCCGTGAAGCGCTGAAGATCGAGTGGGACGACGGCCCGAACGCCAGTTATGACTCGATCGCCTATCGCAAGGAGCTGGAAGCGGCGTCGTTGAAGCCCGGCAAAGTGGTGCGCAACACCGGCGATATCGACAAGGCGTTGAGCGGCGCGGCCAGCACCCTGGAGGCGTCTTACTACCTGCCGCATCTGGCGCAGGCACCGATGGAACCGATGGTCGCCATTGCGCGTTTCGACAAGGGCATCTGCGAAGCCTGGGCGCCGAGTCAGGCCCCGCAAGTGACCCGCGAGCGCATCGCCGAACGTCTTGGCGTGCCGTTCGACAACGTCACCTTCAATGTCACCTTGCTTGGCGGCGGTTTCGGTCGCAAGTCGAAGCCGGACTTCGTCGTTGAAGCGGCAATCCTCGCCAAGGAGTTTCCGGGCAAGGCTGTGCGTGTGCAGTGGACGCGCGAAGACGACATCCATAATTCGTATTTCCATACCGTGTCGGCCGAGTACCTCAAGGCCGCCGTCGGCAAGGACGGCATGCCCTCTGGCTGGTTGCACCGCACCGTAGCGCCGAGCATCACCGCATTGTTCGCCCCGGACATGAACCATGAAGCGGCGTTCGAACTGGGCATGGGCTTCACCAACATGGCCTACGCGATTCCCAACGTGCGTCTGGAAAACCCCGAAGCCAAGGTGCACACGCGGGTGGGCTGGTATCGCTCGGTGTCGAACATTCCCCATGGTTTCGCGATCCAGAGTTTCGTCGACGAACTGGCGCACAAGGCCGGCGAAGACCCGCTGAAGTATCAGATCAAACTGCTCGGCGCCGATCGCCAGATCGACCCGCGCACCTTGAGCGAAGAGTGGAACTACGGCGAGTCCCCCGAGCGCTATCCGATTGACACCGGACGCATGCGCACCGTGCTGGAAACCGCAGCGAAGGCAGCCGGTTGGGGGCGCAAATTTCCCAAGGGCCGCGGTCTTGGCCTGGCGGTGCACTACAGCTTCGTCACTTACGTGGCGGCGGTGATCGAAGTCGAGGTCAAGGACGATGGCACGCTGATCGTGCACAAAGCCGACATTGCCGTGGATTGCGGACCGCAGATCAACCCCGAGCGCATCCGCTCGCAGTTCGAAGGCGCCTGTGTAATGGGCCTGGGCAACGCGGTACTGGGTGAAATCAGCTTCAAGGACGGCAAGGTCCAGCAGGACAATTTCCATATGTATGAAGTGGCGCGCATGTCGTTGGCGCCGAAAGAAGTCGCCGTGCATCTGGTTACGCCGCCGGGCGATGTGCCGTTGGGCGGCGTTGGCGAGCCAGGCGTGCCGCCGATTGCGCCGGCCTTGTGCAACGCGATCTTCGCTGCCACTGGTAAACGCATCCGTAACCTGCCCGTGCGCTATCAGTTGCAGGACTGGCAGAAGGCGCAAGCGTAATGGACAGCGTCGATCTGAATGTCCTGCGCAGCGTGCTTGAATGGCGCCGCGCTGGCCAGCGGGTGGTGCTGTTCAGCGTGGTGCAAACTTGGGGCACCGCCCCGCGGTCGCCGGGTGCCATGCTCGCCTTGCGCGAGGACGGCGTGGTGATCGGTTCGGTGTCGGGCGGTTGTGTCGAGGATGACCTGATCGCCCGCCTGCACGATGGTCGCATCGCCATCGATGGCCCGCCGGTGCAGTTGATTACCTACGGCGTGACGCGTGAGGAGGCGGCGCGTTTCGGTTTGCCGTGCGGCGGTACCTTGCGCCTGACCGAGGAGCGCGTTGGCGATCCGGCGTGGGTCGAAGGGCTGCTCGCCCGTTGCGAAGATCACCAGATCGTCGCCCGCGAACTGAACATCGAAACCGGCGAAGTGACGCTTGCGCCCGCCAGTAAAAGCGATTCGCTGGTATTCGATGGCAAGACGTTGCGAGCCATCTATGGCCCGCGCTGGCGTCTGCTGCTGATCGGCGCCGGGCAGTTGTCGCGCTACGTGGCGGACATGGCACGGCTGCTGGATTTCGAAGTGCTGATCTGCGATCCGCGCACCGAGTTCGCCTATGGTTGGGAAGAACAGCATGGGCGGTTTGTACCGGGCATGCCGGATGACGCGGTGCTGAGCATTCAGACCGATGAGCGCACCGCAATTGTTGCGCTGACCCACGATCCGCGTCTGGATGACATGGCCCTGCTGACGGCGCTGGATTCGCCGGCGTTTTACGTCGGCGCGCTGGGGTCGCGGGTCAACAGTCAGAAACGCCGAGAGAATCTGGCTCAGCTAGGCTTGTCCCAAGCGGCCATCGATCGCTTGCACGGGCCGATCGGTCTGCACATCGGCAGTCACTCGCCGGCCGAGATTGCGTTGTCGCTGCTGGCGGAGATCGTCGCGATCAAGAACGGCGTGGAGTTGAAGCAGAAGAAACCGCTGGAGGGTGCATGAGCCGATCCATCGCAGTGATTGTGTTGGCAGCAGGCGAGGGCAGTCGTTTTCGCCAGATTGCCGGTCCCGACAAGGACAAATTGCTCGCTGACTGCACCGGGCGCGATGGCGCGATGCGCTCGGTGATCGAGCAGGTGCTGGTGAGCTTGCCAGCGGAACTCGATAAGCGCGTATTGGTCACGACCGAGGCGCGGCCGCAGGCGATGCGCATGGCCCAGGCTTATGGCTGTGACGTTGTTTCGATCGAGTCGACCGGCATGGGCGACAGTATTGCCGCAGGTGTCGCTGCGTGTGCCGATGCGGATGGCTGGTTGATCGTGCTGGGGGACATGCCGTTTATTCTGTCGTCAAGTACCGAGCGGGTGGTTGCGGCGATGGCTGATGACGCGGTGAGTGTGCCCGTGCTGGGTGGTGAGTTTGGCCATCCGGTGGGGTTTGGGCGTTCGTTTGGCCCGGCGTTGTCCGGTTTGTCCGGTGATCGGGGTGCCAGGCCGCTGTTCGCTCAGGGAAGGGTGGTTGAGGTGGCGGTGGATGATCCCGGCGTGCTTTGGGATGTCGACGTGCCTGAGGCGCTGGTCTTTGCCCGTTCCTGATTCATGCATGGATCCCTTGTAGGAGTGAGCCTGCTCGCGATAGCGGTGGTTCAGCTAAATGTTTGTCGACTGACACTCCGCTATCGCGAGCAGGCTCACTCCTACAGGGGCAGGCATAAATTGAAGGCATAAAAAAGCCCCGCCAGGCTTACACCGGGCGGGGCTTTTTAACGGCTTGGGAAATTACACGAAAGGTTTAGGCTCGTGCTCTTTTTCCTCGGCCTCTTCGCGTTGCTCGACCGCGTCCTGTACGGAACGCGGTGCCTCGGCGATTACTGCTTCAACCGATGCTTCCTCGGCAACCGGGGCAGGTGCTGCCTCGATCACTTCGGTAGCAGCGGCGGGTTCGGCAACCACTGGCGCCGCAGTGGCGGCCAGTTCGGCTTCCTTCTGCAGACGCTCGGCTTCACGCTTGCGACGACGCACTTCACGCGGATCGTTCGGTGCGCGACCGTTTGGCGTCAGAGCGCTGACCGGAGCTGGTGCTTCAACCACCGCGGCTGGCGCTTCGACGACGGCAGGGGCCTCGACAACCGGCGCTTCAACCACTGGCGCCGGGGCCGGCTCGGCGGCCGCGACGACTGGCTCGGAAACCATCGCCTCTGCAACTTCTGCTTCAGCGACTGGCGCTGGCGCTTCGGTCTTCGCAGGCTCGGCAGTCCAGTTGAAGGCAGTCTGCTCTTCGCGCACTTCACGCACGCTTTCGGTTACGGTTTCAGCGACGGTTTCAGTTGCTGGTTCACTGATTGCAACTGGCGCTTCAACAGCAGCTTCTGGTTCAGCGGGCACTTCAACCTGAGGCTGAGCTTCGCGGACCGGGGCCACTTCGATTTCCGGCGAGGCAGTCACCTCCACCGGGGTGTTGGCTTCGACAACCGGCGCTTCGACTGGAGCAGTTTCCAGTGTGGCAGCGGTGGCGCGTTCGGCTTGCTCGTGCGCCTGTGCTTCGGCCGGAGCGCTGATCGCGCTGCTGGCAACGGCGGCGGTGACGGCCAGGCCGGCAGCCAGATCGGCAGTGCTTGGCTCGCCAGCGTTTTCGCCGGATTCGGATTCTTCCGAACCTTCGATCACGTTGCCGTTGGCATCACGCTGACGCTCACGACGGTTGCTGCGACGACGCTGACCGCGCGAGCGACGACGTGGACGGTCGCCTTCGGCGCTGTCCTGACCGTCTTCCGGCAGTTGCTCTTCGTTGCTGATCACTTCTTCTTCGGCGACGGCAGCAGCGGCCTGTTCGGCACGTGGCTGGCGTTCTTCACGCGGCGGACGCGGTGCGCGTTCTTCGCGTGGCTGGCGGGCCGGACGCTCTTCAGTGGTGACGGCGGCGGCAGCGGCTACCGCTGGAATGGCGTCCAGTGGCTCACGCAGTTCACGTACGCGTTCTTCACGCTCGCCGCGAGGCTTGCGGTCTTCACGCGGCGCACGCGGGGCACGTTCTTCACGCGGTGCACGTGGCGCGCGTTCTTCACGGGCGGCCGGCGCTTCGCTGCGAGCTTCGCGAGGCTCGCGTACTTCACGGGCTTCACGTGGCTGACGCTCTTCACGCGGTTCACGTGGGGCGCGTTCTTCACGCGGTGCACGCTCTTCGCGCGGCTTGCGTTCTTCATCGCGGCGACCGTTACGGTTGCGGCTCTGCTGACGACCGTTGCGACGCTCTTCATTGCGCGCCGGACGTTCGGCAGCCGGTTTTTCCACGGCGACCGGAGCGGCAGGCTCTTCCTTGGTGGCGAACAGGCTGACCAGCGATTTCACCAGGCCCTTGAACAGGCTTGGCTCTGGCGCGGCCACCGGGGCCGGAGCAGGGGCGGCTGGAGCGACTTCGGTTGGCACCGGCGCGTTGGCGCGGGCCGGGGCCGTCTTGACCGCGGCTTCCTGGCGAACCAGAGTGCGGGTCGCAGCGGCTGGCTGGACTTCTTCGACTTCGGCAGCGGCGGCAGCGATTTCGTAGCTGGACTGGTTGGTCGCGGCTTCGGGGCTGTCGTCACGCAGACGCTGGACTTCGAAGTGCGGCGTTTCCAGGTGATCGTTCGGCAGAATGACGATACGGGCACGGGTACGCAGTTCGATCTTGGTGATCGAGTTGCGTTTTTCGTTGAGCAGGAACGCAGCGACCGGGATCGGCACCTGGGCACGGACTTCGGCGGTGCGGTCTTTCAGGGCTTCTTCTTCGATCAGGCGCAGGATCGCCAGCGACAGCGATTCAACGTCACGGATGATGCCGGTACCGTTGCAACGCGGGCAGACGATGCCGCTGCTTTCGCCCAGCGATGGACGCAGACGCTGACGGGACATTTCCAGCAGGCCGAAGCGCGAGATGCGGCCGATCTGCACGCGGGCACGGTCGGCTTCCAGGCATTCGCGGACTTTTTCTTCCACGGCGCGCTGGTTTTTGGCCGGAGTCATGTCGATGAAGTCGATGACGATCAGGCCGCCGATGTCGCGCAGGCGCAACTGACGGGCGATTTCTTCGGCGGCTTCAAGGTTGGTCTGCAGGGCGGTTTCTTCGATGTCGCTGCCTTTGGTGGCGCGTGCCGAGTTGATGTCGATGGACACCAGGGCTTCGGTCGGATCGATGACGATGGAGCCGCCGGAAGGCAATTCGACGACGCGCTGGAAGGCGGTCTCGATCTGGCTTTCGATCTGGAACCGGTTGAACAGCGGTACGCTGTCTTCGTACAGCTTGATCTTGCTGGCGTACTGCGGCATCACCTGGCGGATGAAGGTCAGGGCTTCGTCCTGGGCTTCAACGCTGTCGATCAGCACTTCGCCGATGTCCTGGCGCAGGTAGTCGCGGATCGCGCGGATGATCACGTTGCTTTCCTGATAGATCAGGAACGGCGCGGAGCGATCCAGCGAGGCTTCTTTGATGGCGGTCCACAGTTGCAGCAGGTAATCGAGGTCCCACTGCATTTCTTCGCTGCTGCGGCCAAGGCCGGCAGTGCGCACGATCAGACCCATGTCGGCCGGTGCAACCAGGCCGTTCAGCGCTTCACGCAGTTCGTTGCGCTCTTCGCCTTCAATGCGACGGGAGATGCCACCGGCACGCGGGTTGTTCGGCATCAGTACGAGGTAGCGACCGGCCAGGCTGATGAAGGTGGTCAGGGCCGCGCCCTTGTTGCCACGTTCTTCTTTTTCGACCTGAACGATGACTTCCTGGCCTTCGCTCAGGACGTCCTTGATGTTGACGCGGCCTTCGGGGGCTTTCTTGAAGTATTCGCGGGAGATTTCTTTGAGGGGCAGGAAGCCGTGGCGCTCGGAGCCGAAATCGACAAAGGCAGCCTCAAGGCTTGGTTCGATGCGAGTGATGCGGCCTTTATAGATATTGGCCTTCTTCTGCTCGCGTGCACCGGATTCGATGTCCAGGTCGTAGAGGCGCTGGCCATCTACCAGTGCAACACGCAACTCTTCGGGTTGAGTTGCGTTAATCAGCATTCTTTTCATGTAGTACCGTCGGTTTCCGGGCTGCCGGAAACGGCGTTCGGCACACACGACTTCTCACGGTCGGTGTCAGGTGCGTCGGGAGTGGTTGGCCATTCCCGTGTCCAGCGATGTCAGGCCAATTGGGCCGATACCGCGACGTACGCGTCCTGCTTGCTGTGGCTACTTAAGCACTCAGTCAGGAGGAGGAATCAACCAGCGGCTGTGGACGAGATGAAGCGTCTTGATAAAAGCTTGTTGCTACACAGTCCGGCGGTTGTGCATCTCCACCCTACACGTATCCCTGATAATTCGGGTGCTGCCGCGCGCAGAATCCGCAGCGGGTTGGCATTTACCGTGAGCTCCGAAAGGGGAGGTCACGCATCATGGCTAATTCAGGCGATGTTTCCGAAGCGCTCGCTCGGGGTCATTCGCAGCTGACTGCACTTTGTGAACTGGCCTCGAATATTTGCCTGCCGGGCGATTGGAAACGCTGCTCGGCGGTGTGATTCAGGCCTCATGTCACCTGCGCTCGTTACAACTGCAAACTCCACCGTTACGTAGCGAAAGCCCCGTAGGACGGCCTCGCGCCCTGGTGAATTGCGTTGGTCAGGGCCGGTCTTTGACCGTGATTCCTCTGTCCAGGCCGCTTTTGGCGGCGTTCGCGACTATAGCAGCAATGATTAAGTGCTTCAATTCCATAAAAATTGTTATCATCCGCGGCATGACAACTACTGCCCCTTCGACTCCAGGCGTTCAACTGCTTGAAGTCTCGCCGGAGTATGCCGGCCAACGAATCGACAATTTCCTCCTCGCCCGGCTCAAAGGCGTGCCCAAGACCTTGATTTACCGCATTTTGCGCAAAGGCGAAGTGCGTGTGAACAAAGGCCGGATCAAGCCCGAATACAAGCTGCAGGCCGGCGATATCGTGCGCGTGCCGCCGGTGCGCGTGCCTGAGCGCGATGAGCCGGTGCCGCTGGCCCAGGGGCTGCTGCAGCGTCTCGAGGCCTCGATCATCTACGAAGACAAGGCGCTGATCGTGATCAACAAGCCCGCGGGCATTGCTGTTCACGGTGGCAGCGGCTTGAATTTTGGCGTGATCGAAGCCTTTCGTCAGTTGCGTCCCGACGCGAAAGAGCTGGAGCTGGTTCACCGTCTCGACCGTGACACGTCTGGCCTGCTGATGATTGCCAAGAAGCGCAGCATGCTGCGTCACCTGCACGAAAAACTGCGTGGCGACGGCGTCGACAAGCGCTACATGGCGCTGGTTCGCGGTAACTGGGCCACTTCAATCAAGCAGGTCAGTGCGCCGTTGCTCAAGAGCAATCTGCGCTCCGGCGAGCGCATGGTCGAAGTCAACGATGAAGGCAAGGAAGCCCTGACCGTGTTCAAGGTGCTGCGCCGCTTCGGTGATTTCGCCACCATGGTCGAGGCCAAGCCGGTCACCGGTCGTACGCACCAGATTCGCGTGCATACCTTGCACGCCGGGCATTGCATTGCCGGCGACAGCAAGTACGGCGACGACGATTTCACCAGGGAAATTCGCGATCTGGGCGGCAAGCGCCTGTTCCTGCACGCCTACATGCTGACCGTGCCGCTGCCCGATGGCGGCAAGCTGACCTTGCAGGCCCCGGTCGATGAGATGTGGGCCAAGACTGTGGAGCGCCTGAGTGCAGCACCCTGATTACAAACTGTTGATTTTCGACTGGGACGGCACGCTGGCCGATTCCATTCACCGGATTGTGGAGGCCATGCACTCTGCATCCGGGCGTTCCGGCTTCGAGCTGCGCGATGATTTCGCAGTCAAGGGCATCATTGGTCTGGGTTTGCCAGAGGCGATTCGCACCTTGTACCCGGAGATCAGCGATGCCGAAATGACCGCGTTTCGCGAGTACTACGCCGATCACTATATCGCTGCCGAAGCCGTGCCTTCGCCGTTGTTCGAGGGTGTCATCGAATCGATGGCGTCGTTTCGCGAGCAGGGTTATCACCTGGCGGTAGCGACCGGCAAGAACCGCCGCGGGCTTGATCGCGTGCTCAAGGCCAATGGCTGGGAAGATTATTTCGATATCACCCGCGCCGCCGATGAAACCGCCAGCAAACCGCACCCTCTGATGTTGGAGCAGATCCTCGCACATTGCGGTGTGCGGGCCGAGCAGGCGCTGATGGTGGGGGATTCGTCCTTCGATCTGCTGATGGCGCGCAACGCGGGAATGGGCTCGGTAGCCGTCAGTTATGGCGCGCAGTCGATCGAATCGTTGCAACAGTTCGAGCCGCTGCTGTCGATCGACCGGTTTTCTGAATTGCATGCCTGGCTGGGACAGCAGGCTTAATACGTTTTTGGGGTGATGGCATGACCGACGAATGGAAAGCACCGGCCAAGGCAAGTGCCGACGACGGTGACGCGAAAAGCTGGAAGCTGCTGGAAAAAACCTTGCTCGCGGGCGTGCAGGAACAACGTCGCTCGCGGCGCTGGGGGATTTTCTTCAAGCTGCTGACGTTTGTTTATCTGTTTGTTGCATTGCTGCTGTTCACGCCGCTGATGGATATGGAAAAGAGCGCCACGCGCGGCCCGAACTACACGGCACTGATCGAAATTGACGGCGTGATCGCGGATAAAGAACCCGCGAGTGCCGACAATATCGTCGGTAGCCTGCGCGCGGCATTCGAGGACAAGAAGGTCAAGGGCGTGATCCTGCGCATCAACAGTCCTGGCGGCAGTCCGGTGCAGTCGGGTTATGTCTATGACGAAATCAAGCGGCTGCGCGGTCTGCATCCAGAGATCAAGTTGTATGCGGTGATTTCCGATCTTGGTGCTTCCGGGGCCTACTACATCGCCAGCGCGGCCGATCAGATCTACGCCGACAAGGCCAGTCTGGTCGGTTCGATTGGTGTAACGGCAGCCGGTTACGGCTTTGTCGGTACCATGGAAAAGCTCGGCGTCGAGCGTCGCACCTACACGTCGGGCGAGCACAAGGCGTTTCTTGATCCGTTCCAGCCGCAGAAGCCTGAAGAAACGGCTTTCTGGCAGAGTGTGCTGGATACCACGCACAAGCAGTTCATCAACAGCGTCAAGCAGGGTCGTGGCGATCGCTTGAAGGACAAAGAGCATCCGGAACTGTTCTCCGGTCTGGTCTGGTCAGGCGAGCAAGCGCTGCCGCTGGGTCTGATCGACGGTCTGGGCAGTGCCAGTTCGGTTGCGCGTGACGTGATTGGCGAGAAGGAGTTGGTGGACTTCACCGTCCAGGAATCGCCGTTCGATCGCTTCTCGAAAAAGCTCGGCGCCAGTGTGGCCGAGCAGTTGGCGATGTGGATGGGATTCCACGGTCCATCGTTGCGATAAGCCTTCGCTGTAGAAAAAAACCGGCCTTCAATGGCCGGTTTTTTTCTGGGTCAGGGAATCTGCACGCCTTCGGCCAGCAGCATGTCGATCAGGCGAATCAGCGGCAGGCCGACCAGGCTGGTGGCGTCCGGGCCTTCGGTGGACTGGAACAGGCTCACGCCGAGGCCTTCGGCCTTGAAGCTGCCGGCGCAGTCGTAAGGCTGTTCGAGGTGCAGATAGCGCTCGATGCGCGCTGGCTCGAGTTGGCGCATGTGCACGGTGAACGGCACGCAGTCGACCTGGCAGTGGCCGGTCTGGCTGTTGAGCAGGGCCAGGCCGGTCAGAAAGGTTACGCGACTGCCGCTCGCGGCGAGCAGTTGCTCGCGAGCCTTCTCGAAGGTGTGCGGCTTGCCGATGATCTGCTCGCCGAGTACGGCAACCTGGTCCGAGCCGATAATCAGATGGTCCGGATGGCTGTCGGCCAATGCCCGCGCTTTTTCCTCGGCGAGGCGTTTGACCAGGTCGATGGCTCGCTCGCCGGGACGGTGGCTTTCGTCGATGTCCGGCGAGCTGCAGACGAACGGCAAGTGCAGGCGAGCGAGCAATTCGCGTCGATAGGTCGAGCTTGAAGCAAGTAATAAAGGCAGCATGGACGTCTCCTCAGGCAGGTGCGGATTCTAGCGGAGGCACGCAAGTGACGGACAGGGCACAATTTCCTTTGACATGGGTGGGTGCATCCCTATAATGCTGCGCCTATGTTGAATGACCCGATTCCACCTCACGTTGACCCGCGCAAATTGGCTGACCGTGGCACCACCCTTCAAGGTGAACTGCTGCTGGCCGATTTGAAGAGACTCTGCGACCCGCTTTCCGACGATGTCGGTACGGTGCAGGCCAAATTCGTTTTTGAACGAGATGAACGTAAATCTGTGGTGATCCACAGCTTTATCGACACCGAAGTCAAAATGGTTTGCCAGCGTTGTCTTGAGCTGGTCACCCTGCCGATCCACAGCGAATGCAGTTACGCCGTGGTGAAGGAGGGTGCGAATACCCAGTCGTTGCCGAAAGGTTATGACGTGCTGGAACTGGGCGAAGATCCATTGGATCTGCAGTCACTGATCGAGGAGGAGCTTTTGCTCGCCTTGCCCATTGTGCCTGCTCATCATCCGGAAGAATGCCAGCAGCCGGCGGGAGCAGATGAGCCCGAACCGAGCGAGGACGAGGTAACGCGGTCCAACCCGTTCAGTGTATTGGCGCAGTTAAAGCGTGACCCAAACGTTTAGGAGTTAATCAATTATGGCTGTTCAGCAGAACAAAAAATCCCGCTCTGCCCGTGACATGCGCCGTTCGCACGACGCTCTCGAGGCTAGCACCCTGTCTGTAGAAAAAACCACCGGTGAAGTTCACCTGCGTCACCACGTATCGCCAGAAGGCGTGTACCGTGGCCGTAAAGTGATCGACAAGGGCGCTGACGAGTAATCACTTGTCTGCTCAAGTCATCGCGATTGACGCAATGGGCGGGGACTTCGGTCCCCGCAGCATTGTTCAGGCCAGCCTTGCTTGCCTGTCTGCTACGCCCTCGCTGCACCTGACCCTCGTCGGTCAACCTTCCCTTCTTGAAGAACTGATCAACGGCCAATCGGCTGCCGATCGCGCGCGCCTGACGATTGTACCGGCCAGCGAAGTCATCACCATGGACGAAAAGCCGACCCAGGCGCTGCGTGGCAAACCGGACTCGTCGATGCGTGTCGCCCTCGAATTGTTGCGTGACGGCAAGGTTCAGGCCTGTGTCAGCGCCGGCAATACAGGTGCGTTGATGGCGTTGTCGCGGTTCGTGCTGAAGACCTTGCCGGGCATTGATCGTCCGGCAATGGTCGCCGCGATCCCGACGCAGACTGGCTATTGTCAGTTGCTTGATCTGGGCGCCAACGTCGATTGCAGCGCCGAACATCTGTTGCAGTTCGCCGTAATGGGCTCGGTGGCGGCGCAGACGCTGGGCATTCATCGCCCGCGCGTGGCCTTGCTGAACATCGGTACCGAAGACATCAAGGGCAATCAGCAGGTCAAGCTGGCGGCGACGCTGTTACAGGCGGCGCGTGGCATCAACTACACCGGTTTCATCGAAGGCGACGGTTTGTACCGTGGCGAGGCGGATGTGGTGGTGTGCGACGGTTTCGTCGGCAACATTCTGCTCAAATCCAGCGAAGGCCTGGCGACGATGATCGCTGCGCGCATCGAAGCGTTGTTCAAGAAGAATCTTGCCTCGCGGGCGGTAGGAGCGCTGGCGCTGCCGCTGATGAAGCGCTTGCAGGCCGATCTGGCGCCGGCGCGACATAATGGCGCAAGCTTTCTCGGCTTGCAGGGCATCGTGGTGAAAAGTCACGGATCGGCCGGCGTTCAGGGCTTTCAGAGCGCGATTTCCCGTGCACTGATCGAGATCCAGGAGAACTTGCCCCAGCGTCTCCACGGTCGTCTGGAGGACCTGTTGTCTTAGGCGTTTTCGTCGGACAATGCTTAAATGTGACCGCCCGGTTCAAAGGGCCATCCAAACTGTCAGTTTCTGGCGTCCCGAGCGGGGCGTTATTTTCCGACGACAAGATCATTAGGGGCTTGTTACATGTCTGCTTCCCTCGCATTCGTCTTTCCAGGACAGGGTTCGCAGTCCCTCGGCATGCTGGCCGAGCTGGGCGCGCAACATCCGCTGATCCTCGAAACCTTTCAAGAAGCCTCTGCTGCGCTGGGCTATGACCTGTGGGCGTTGACCCAGCAGGGCCCGGAAGAGCTGCTCAATCAAACCGACAAGACCCAACCGGCCATTCTGACCGCCTCGATCGCCTTGTGGCGCCTGTGGCTGGCGGAAGGTGGTGCGCGTCCGGCATTCGTTGCCGGTCACAGCCTGGGTGAATACAGCGCGCTGGTCGCTGCCGGCAGCCTGACTCTGGCTGATGCGGTCAAGCTCGTTGAGCGCCGCGGTCAGCTGATGCAGGAAGCGGTTCCGGCCGGGCAGGGCGGCATGGCCGCCATTCTCGGTCTGGAAGATGCTGACGTGCTGGCCGCCTGCGCCGAAGCGGCGCAAGGTGAGGTCGTCAGCGCAGTCAACTTCAACTCGCCTGGCCAAGTGGTGATTGCCGGTGCCAAGGCTGCCGTCGAACGTGCCATTGAAGGCTGCAAGGCCCGTGGTGCCAAGCGCGCCATGCCGCTGCCGGTGAGCGTGCCGTCGCACTGCGAACTGATGCGCCCGGCCGCCGAGCGCTTTGCCGAGTCCATCGCCGCCATCGACTGGCAGGCGCCGCAGATCCCGGTCGTACAGAACGTCAGTGCACAAGTGCCGGCCGACCTGGAAACCCTCAAACGCGATCTGCTCGAACAGCTCTACAAGCCAGTGCGCTGGGTCGAGTCGGTGCAGACGCTGGCCGCCAAAGGCGCGACCGATCTGGTCGAATGCGGTCCGGGCAAGGTCCTGGCCGGTCTGAACAAGCGTTGCGCCGAAGGCGTTGCGACTTCTAACCTCAATACCCCAGATGCCTTCGCTGCCGCTCGCGCAGCGCAGGCCTGAATCAGGAGAAACTTGCATGAGTCTGCAAGGTAAAGTTGCACTGGTCACCGGTGCAAGCCGCGGTATCGGCCAGGCCATCGCGCTGGAACTGGGTCGTCAGGGCGCTATCGTTGTCGGTACCGCGACCTCCGCGTCGGGCGCCGAGCGCATTGCCGCGACCCTGAAGGAAAACGGTATCCAGGGCACCGGTTTCGAACTCAACGTCACCAGCGACGAATCAGTCAGCGCGGTACTGGCGGGCATTCAGGAGCAGTTCGGTGCGCCGGTGGCGATTCTGGTCAATAATGCCGGCATCACCCGCGATAACCTGATGATGCGCATGAAAGACGATGAATGGTACGACGTGATCGATACCAACCTGAACAGTCTGTATCGCCTGTCCAAAGGCGTTCTGCGCGGCATGACCAAGGCGCGTTGGGGTCGAATTATCAGTATTGGCTCGGTGGTGGGTGCCATGGGCAACGCCGGCCAAGTAAACTATGCAGCCGCCAAGGCCGGTCTGGAAGGTTTCAGCCGGGCGATGGCGCGTGAAGTCGGTTCGCGTTCCATTACGGTCAACTCGGTGACCCCAGGGTTCATCGACACCGATATGACCCGCGAGCTGCCTGAAGCACAGCGTGAAGCCTTGCAGACGCAGATTCCGCTGGGTCGTTTGGGGCAAGCTCAAGAGATCGCGTCCGTGGTCGCTTTTCTTGCATCCGACGGTGCGGCATACGTCACTGGGGCTACAATCCCGGTGAACGGTGGGATGTACATGTGAGTAAAATGTGACGGATTGCTTCAAAAAAATGTCATACGAGCTGTCTAAAATCCGTTATAAAGCTGCAATCTATTTATAGGCAGAGGGCTGCAGGGTTTGAGGAGTGAAGCTTTCAGTTGAAAAACTGAAAAGTCTTTCTATACACTTACCCACTGGCCAGCTGCCTGAATTTGTCCATTAGGAGTGAAAACAAGGTATGAGCACCATCGAAGAGCGCGTCAAGAAAATCGTTGCCGAGCAACTGGGTGTTAAAGAAGACGAAGTGGTCAACACCGCTTCCTTCGTAGAAGACCTGGGTGCCGACTCCCTTGACACCGTTGAGCTGGTGATGGCTCTGGAAGAGGAATTCGAGACCGAAATCCCTGACGAAGAAGCTGAGAAGATCACTACTGTACAAGCTGCAATCGACTACGTTACCAGCCACCAGGCGTAATAGTTTGTAATCGTTGCTTGCTGTCATGGAAAAACCGCACTGCCATCATGGCGTGCGGTTTTTTCTTTAGGCCTGATGCAAAATCGTCATTTGAAAAAGGAGAGTGCTGTGTCGCGTAGACGCGTCGTAGTCACCGGTATGGGTATGTTGTCGCCACTGGGCACGGATGTGCCGAGCAGTTGGCAGGGCATTCTGGCTGGCCGCAGTGGCATTGGTCTGATCGAACACACCGACCTTTCTGCCTATTCGACCCGCTTTGGCGGTTCGGTCAAAGGCTTCAATGTCGAGGAATACCTGTCGGTCAAGGAAGCGCGCAAGCTCGACCTGTTCATTCAGTACGGCCTCGCCGCAGGCTTTCAAGCTGTGCGCAACGCCGGGCTGGAAGTCACCGACGCGAACCGTGAGCGCATCGGCGTTGCCATGGGTTCGGGGATCGGCGGTCTGACCAACATCGAAGAAACCAGTCGTACCCTGCATGAGACCGGCCCACGACGAATTTCGCCGTTCTTCGTGCCAGGCTCGATCATCAATATGATTTCCGGTTTCCTGTCCATCCATCTCGGAGCACAGGGACCTAACTACGCCATCGCCACCGCATGCACCACCGGTACGCACTGCATCGGCATGGCGGCGCGCAACATCATGTACGACGAAGCCGATGTGATGATTGCCGGCGGGGCCGAAATGGCCGCGTGCGGTCTGGGCATGGGCGGCTTCGGCGCGTCCCGTGCGCTGTCGACCCGCAACGACGAACCGACCCGTGCCAGCCGTCCGTGGGACAAGGGCCGTGATGGTTTCGTGCTGTCTGACGGTGCCGGTGCGCTGGTGCTCGAAGAACTCGAGCACGCCAAGGCGCGCGGTGCGACCATCTATGCCGAGCTGATCGGTTTCGGCACCAGCGGCGATGCCTTCCACATGACTTCGCCACCGGCCGATGGCGCCGGCGCTGCACGCTGCATCACCAATGCACTGCGCGACGCGAAGATCAATGTCGATCAGGTGCAATACATCAACGCCCACGGCACCTCGACCCCGGCCGGCGACCTTGCCGAAGCCAATGCGATCAAGTCGGTGTTCGGCGATCACGCCTACAAACTGTCGGTCAGCTCGACCAAGTCGATGACCGGTCACTTGTTGGGTGCAGCGGGCGCGGTCGAGGCGATCTTCAGCGTGCTGGCAATCAACAGCCAGGTGGCGCCGCCGACCATCAACCTCGATGAGCCGGACGAAGGCTGCGACCTCGATTTCGTGCCACACACTGCGCGCACCATGGACATCGATGTCGTGCTGTCGAACTCCTTCGGTTTTGGCGGCACCAACGGCACCCTGGCGTTCCGCCGGTTCGCAGGCTGATGGACTGCTGGGTCGACGGTCAACCGGCTGACAGTCTGTCGCTGAAAGATCGCGGCCTGGCTTACGGCGATGGCCTGTTCGAGACCATCGCGGTACGTGGCGGCCGGCCGATTCTGCTGGCGCGGCACCTGACGCGTCTGGCCGAAGGCTGTGCGCGTCTTGCCATCGTCGCTGATATCGAACTGATCGGCGACGAGCTGCTGCGCTATGCGGCAGCTATGGGTGAGGGCGTGCTCAAACTCATCCTCACCCGTGGCGACGGTCAGCGCGGTTATGCGCCCGATCCGACGGCATCAGGCCGCCGCATTCTGCAAGGCAATCCTCCCGCTGCTTATCCCGCTGCCAACGCTGAGCACGGCATACGCCTGTTTCCCTGCAATACGCGCTTGTCCAGGCAGCCGCTGCTGGCCGGGCTCAAACACCTCAATCGACTCGAACAGGTACTCGCCCGCGCCGAATGGCAGGACAGCGAGCACGCCGAAGGCTTGATGCTCGACCGTACCGGGCGCGTTATTGAAGGTGTGTTCAGCAACCTGTTCATCGTGCGCGACGGCGTGTTGATAACTCCGGATTTGAAACGCTGTGGCGTGGCCGGTGTGATGCGTGCGGAAATTTTGTTTCAGGCCGAGTCATTGGCCATCCCCAGCCAAATCACTGATATCAGCCTGGAACAGCTGCAATGGGCCGATGAAGTGTTTGTCTGCAACAGCGTGTATGGCGTGTGGCCGGTACGCGCCTACGCTGCACTGAGCTGGCCGGCTGGCCCGCTCACCCGTAAACTGCAAACCCTTGCCCGCGCCCTATTGGATGCCTGATTTGTGAGACGTAAACTTTTGCTGCTGCTGGAAACCGGACTGGTTCTGGCAGGGCTGCTGTTGGGCGCCAGCGCCTGGAAGATTCACAGTGCGCTGGAGCAGCCACTGAACATCACCCAGGAAGAATTGCTGGATGTGCCGAAAGGCTCGACGCCGACCCGTACATTCCTTTCTCTCGAAACCGATGGTGTCATCAAGGACGCGTTCTGGCTTCGCGTGTACTGGCGCTTCAACCTCGCCGGCACGCCCATCCACAGCGGCGAATACCGCATGCAGCCGGGCATGACCGTCAACGGTCTGATCGACTCGTGGAAGCGCGGCGATGTAGTGCAATACAGCCTGACGCTGGTCGAGGGCTGGAATTTCCATCAAGTGCGCGCTGCATTGGCCAAGGACGAGAAGCTCGAACAGACCCTGAGCGGTCTGAGCGACAGCGACGTCATGGCGAAGATTGGCCATAAAGGCTTGTTCCCGGAAGGACGCTTCTTCCCTGACACCTACCGCTTCGTGCGCGGCATGTCCGATGCCGAGCTGCTGAAAAAGGCCTTTGCTCGTCTAGACGAAGTGCTGGCTAGCGAGTGGGAAAAACGTTCGACCGATGTGCCTTACAAAGAGCCGTATCAGGCGCTGATCATGGCTTCGCTGGTCGAGAAGGAAACCGGCGTACCGCAGGAGCGCGGGCAGATTGCCGGGGTCTTCGTGCGCCGCCTGGCGCTGGGCATGCAACTGCAGACCGACCCGACGGTGATTTACGGCCTGGGTGAGCGCTACACCGGCAAGCTGACACGCGCGCACCTGAAAGAACCGACGCCGTACAACACCTATGTGATTCCTGGCCTGCCGCCAACACCGATTGCGATGGTCGGACGTGAAGCCATTCATGCCGCGCTGAATCCGGTGGAAGGCACCAGCCTGTATTTCGTCGCCCGTGGTGACGGCAGCCACGTGTTCTCCGATGATCTGGATGCGCACAACAATGCGGTGCGCGAGTATCAGCTCAAGCGCCGTGCCGATTACCGCTCCAGCCCGGCGCCGGCAACAGCGCCGGAAACCCCGGCAAGCGAGGAAGCGATTCCGCCAGCCTCGCCCAATCCTGCCCCGGAGACACTGCCACAGGTTGCGCCGCAGGAGCCTGCGCCGGCACCGGATGCCGCTACCCCCGAAAACGCGCAATGACTTTGATTAAGGACTGCCTGTGACTGGCTTGTTTATTACCCTCGAAGGCCCGGAAGGTGCCGGCAAAAGCACCAACCGCGAATACCTCGCCGAGCGCCTGCGCGCCGCCGGTATCGAGGTTGTGCTGACCCGTGAGCCGGGTGGCACGCCACTGGCGGAGCGGATTCGCGACGTGCTGCTGGCCCCGGCCGACGAAGTCATGAACCCCGATACCGAACTGTTGCTGGTCTTCGCCGCGCGTGCGCAGCATCTGGCCGAGGTGATCCGCCCCGCGTTGGCTCGTGGCGCGGTGGTCCTTTGCGATCGTTTCACCGACTCGACATACGCCTATCAGGGCGGTGGTCGCGGCTTGTCGCTGGAACGCATCGCCACGCTGGAAAGCTTCGTGCAGGGCGATCTGCGTCCGGACCTGACGCTGATCTTCGACCTGCCGGTGGAAATCGGCCTGGCGCGCGCCAGCGCTCGTGGCCGGCTGGATCGTTTCGAGCTCGAAGGGCGGGCCTTTTTCGAGGCGGTGCGCAGTGCGTTCCTCAAGCGTGCCGAAGCCGATCCTGCGCGCTATGTACGGATCGACGCCGGTCAGCCACTGAGCAAGGTGCAACAATCGCTGGATACCCTGATTCCGAATCTGGTGGAGCTGAGCCGTGGCTGAGGCCTATCCGTGGCAGGACAGCCTCTGGCAGCAATTGGCCGGGCGTAGCCAGCACGCTCACGCGTATCTGCTGCACGGCCCGGCCGGGATCGGCAAGCGGGCTTTGGCTGAGCGTCTGATGGCCAGCCTGCTGTGTCAGCGTCCGACGCCGGAAGCTTGCGGCGAATGCAAATCCTGTCTTTTGCTCAAGGCCGGCAGCCACCCGGACAACTACATTCTCGAACCGGAAGAAGCCGACAAGGCCATCAAGGTCGACCAGGTACGCGATCTGGTCAGTTTCGTCGTGCAGACCGCGCAACTGGGCGGGCGCAAAGTGGTGCTGATCGAACCGGTCGAGTCGATGAACATCAACGCCGCCAACGCCTTGCTCAAGAGTCTTGAAGAGCCGTCCGGCGATACCGTGCTGCTGCTGGTCAGCCACCAGACCAGCCGTTTGCTGCCAACGATCAAGAGCCGCTGCGTGCAGCAGGCCTGTCCGTTGCCGGGTGAGGCGATGAGTCTGAAGTGGCTGGCGCAAGCGTTGCCGGAGTGTTCCGAAGACGAGCGTGTCGAACTGTTGACGCTGGCTGCCGGTTCGCCGCTGATGGCGGTCAGCCTGCAAGCCCAAGGCGTTCGTGAGCAGCGCGCGCAAGTGGTTGAAGGCGTAAAAAAGTTGCTCAAGGGCCAGCAGTCGCCGACGCAATTGGCCGAAGAATGGAAAAACATTCCGATGCTGCGTCTGTTCGACTGGTTCTGCGACTGGTCGAGCCTGATTCTGCGCTATCAACTGACTCAGGACGAGGCCGGCCTCGGTCTGCCTGACATGCGCAAGGTCGTGCAGTACCTGGCGCAGAAAAGTGCGCAGGGTAAAGTCCTCGATATTCAGGACTGGATTCTCGCCCAACGGCAGAAGGTGCTGAGCAAGGCCAATCTCAATCCGGCGTTGCTGCTCGAAGCATTGTTGGTGCAATGGGTGGGATTGCCTGGTCAAAGATAGAGATGTGTACCTAGACTCTGAACATCAGCAGTGGAGGTGAACATGTTTGAACCGATCAGCCCCGGCCCGCGCAACGGCATCCTGTCCCTGACGATCAAGGACAAATCCGTGTTGTATGCCGCCTACATGCCGTTCATCAAGAACGGCGGCTTGTTCATCCCGACCAACAAGAGCTACCGGTTGGGCGACGAGGTGTTCATGCTGCTCAACCTGATGGACGAGGCGGAGAAGATCCCGGTTGCCGGCAAGGTTGCCTGGATCACTCCCAAAGGTGCGCAAGGCAATCGTGCCGCCGGTGTCGGCGTGCAGTTTAACGATGGCGACGACACCGCGCGCAGTCGCATCGAAACCCATCTGGCCGGAGCGTTGAAGTCCGACCGTCCCACCCACACGATGTAAGTTGCCGTTTTTATGCTCGTAGATTCTCATTGTCACCTTGATCGCCTTGACCTCGCCGCCCATGACGGCTCGCTGGATGCTGCGCTCGATGCAGCTCGCGGGCGCGGCGTCGGGCACTTTCTGTGCATCGGCGTCAGCGCCGACAACGCCGCCGACGTCAAAGCCCTCGCCGAACGCTACAGCGATGTCGATTGCTCGGTCGGCGTGCACCCGCTCGACGTCCAGCCCGGCGCGGCGCCGGCGCTCGACTGGCTGCTGCACGAGCTCGATCACCCGAAAGTGGTGGCAATCGGCGAAACCGGTCTCGACTACCATTACGAACCTGAAGCTGCCGAGCTGCAGCAGGCGTCGTTCCGCCTGCACTTGCAGGCCGCGCAACAGACCGGCAAACCGGTGATCATTCACACCCGCGGTGCCCGAGCCGATACGCTTGAACTGCTGCGCGAAGCGGCATTGCCCCAGGCCGGTGTGCTGCATTGTTTCACCGAAGACTGGGACATGGCCAGAGCCGCGCTGGACATGGGTTATTACATTTCCCTGTCGGGCATCGTCACCTTCCGCAATGCCGATGCGTTGCGCGATGTCGCCAGCAAAGTGCCGGCAGATCGTCTGCTGGTGGAGACCGATTCGCCGTATCTGGCGCCGATCCCTTATCGCGGCAAGCCCAACCTGCCGCAGTATGTGCGCGAGGTGGCGGAATTTCTGGCGATGCTGCGCGGCGAGAACTATGAGCGCTTTGCCGAGCAGACCACCGAGAACTTCAAGCGTTTGTTCCCTTTGGCGAGTGTTAGATCTGCCCCGTAGCGGCTGGCCAAATCGCAGGCAAAAAAAACCCGGGTTCTGGGGGGTGAATCCGGGTTAAGACCATTAGGAGTAAAACAAAGGCACGCGGTCCGTTGGTACCTTTACCGGCGCGACACTTGGGGGAGATGTCGCCCGACAGTTCAAGTATTGATCAGTCTGGCGTGCAGTCCAGTAAGCCAGTCGGGGTTTTTAAACAAATTTGGAATACGTTTGCTTCAGTTGAGTTCTCATTGCCTCTGAAACGTTCCCAAAATGAACGGTAAACACAGATATGGTCGATGATCCGTGCATTTTTGCGCAATTTAGGCATAATACGCGGCTTCGTATTTTGACCCTTCAGACCTTTTCTTATGCACAAAGAACCTCGTAAGGTCCGTGAGTTTCGTCGCCGCGAGCAGGAAATTCTCGATACCGCGCTCAAGCTGTTCCTCGAACAAGGTGAAGACAGTGTCACCGTCGAGATGATTGCGGATGCCGTGGGTATCGGCAAAGGCACGATCTACAAGCACTTCAAATCCAAGGCCGAGATCTATCTGCGCCTGATGCTCGATTACGAGCGCGATTTGAACGAGCTGCTGCATTCGGCTGACGTCGACAAGGACAAGGAAGCGCTGTCGCGCGCCTACTTCGAATTCCGCATGCGTGACCCGCAGCGCTATCGCCTGTTCGACCGTCTCGAAGAGAAGGTCGTCAAAGGCAATCAGGTCCCGGAAATGGTCGAGGAGCTGCACAAGATCCGTGCCTCGAACTTCGAACGCCTGACCCTGCTGATCAAGGGTCGCATCAGCGAAGGCAAGCTTGAAGACGTGCCGCCGTACTTCCATTACTGCGCGGCCTGGGCGCTGGTGCACGGCGCTGTTGCGCTGTACCACTCGCCGTTCTGGAGCAATGTGCTGGAAGATCAGGAAGGCTTCTTCCAGTTCCTGATGGACATCGGCGTGCGCATGGGCAACAAGCGCAAGCGCGACCCGGAAACGCCAAGCAGCTGAGCCATTCAGCAGCCTTATTGCGCCGTGAATTCGTTACATGTCGCAATACCGCAGGAATATACTCAGGCATAGGGCTTGCTAAAACTTGAATTCTAAGTCAAGTTTTAGCCGCTCGATTTTCCATCGCCGGAGTGATCATGATCGTTGACCGTCAAGGCAGGCGTTTTCGCAATTTGCGTATCAGCCTGACTTCCGCCTGCAATTACGCCTGTACCTACTGCGTGCCCAACGGCAAGCGGCTGGTGGCGGCGCAGGATGAACTGTCGGCCGAAGCCATGGCCCGCGGCGTGGCGTATCTGATCGAAGCGGCGGGCATTGAGCGCTTGCGCATCACCGGCGGCGAGCCGCTGGTCAGTCCCAAACTCGAATCGTTCATGAGCGCCGTCGGCAAGATGGGCCTGGACGACATCAGCCTGACCACCAACGGTCAGCTCCTGGCGAAAAAACTCCCCTTGCTCATTGATGCCGGCCTGCGCCGCATTAACGTCTCCCTCGATACCCTCAACCCGGCAGCGTTTCGCAGTATCGCCCGTGGCGGTGATCTGGCCAGCGTACTCGATGGCATGCAACAAGCTGCCGCGGCGGGCATGAAGATCAAGGTCAACATGGTGCCGTTGCGCGGGCAAAACCTCGATCAGGTGATGCCGCTGCTCGATTACTGCCTGGAACGTGGATTCGAGTTGCGTTTCATCGAGCTGATGCGCATGGGCCATCTGGCCAAGGACTCCAATGCGTTCCTGCAGCAGTTTGTCAGTCTCGAGCAACTGCTTAGCCTGATCGGCGAGCGCTACGAATATGCGCAGACCGACGCGCCGATCGATGCCACGGCGGTTCGTTATGCGATTCCCGGTCTGGGTAACTTTGGCGTGATCGCCAACGAAAGCGTGCCGTTCTGCCGGACCTGCTCGCGCCTGCGCCTGTCCTCGACGGGTTGGCTGCATGGCTGCCTGTCGTCGAGCAACCGCCACTATGTCGGTGATCTGCTCGACAAGCCGCGCCATGAGGCACTGCCGGCATTGCAACGCTTGCTGATCAAGGCGTTGGGGGACAAGCAGGAGGTGGCATTTTCCGGTGGTGCGACGGTCATGAAGATTATCGGCGGCTGACTGTCCTCATCGCCAGCGGGCTGGTTCCCACAGTGTTTTGCGCAATCCTGCAAGAGCCAGCCCGCTGGCGATGCGATCTACAAGTCAGCAATTTCCAGAGCTGGCGCAAAAGCTGCATTCAACGGCCATTCGCCGGTTTTCCGTCACCGGCCTTTGGAGGAATAGGATGCGTAGCCTGGTTTTGCTGCTGGCCGTTTTGGCGCTTGGCGGCTGTATGACTGTCAGCGATATGGCCGAAGGCACTCGCTACCAGATGAGTGATGCCGGTTTGCTGGACCACAGCGACAGCCGTCGCGTGAACAATTTCCGCATTCAGCCGGACTCGTTCATCTACATCGCTCAGGGCGCTTTTGCACCGCCGGGCGGTTCCTATCCGCGGCCTAACGTGGTTGCCGAAGAAGCCTTCAAGGGGTTCGTCGAGTACTTCCCGATGGTCCGCCGCGCCCGCGCTCCCGAAGGCCTTGACCAAGCCATGGGCGAAGCTCGCGATGCCGGCGCGCATTACTTGCTGTACACGCGTTTCGCCAAGGCTGACGACCGTATCGGCAACTCCGATGAATGGCTCGATCAGGAAGCGGTCGACCGCCTCGGTATCGACGGCGGGGTGATTCAGATCATGTTGATCGAGACCAGCACCCAGTATTTGATTGATACTGCACGGATCAAGAGTCGTGGCGGTTTACTGACGTTCCACGACAACAAGCCTGAAGACCTGATCGGCCCGCCACTGGCGCAATACGCACGCAGTCTGCTGGGGATCGGCAACCAATAACCGAAGGAGGACGCCATGAGTGGACCGCAAAAAGCCAATGACCTGTTGGGACAGATCCCAAAAACCAAAGGCCTGCCGCCGGTGCACTTGTGGAACCCGGACTTCTGCGGCGACATCGACATGCGCATCGCCCGCGACGGCACCTGGTATTACCTGGGCACGCCGATCGGGCGCAAGCCGATGGTCAAGCTGTTCTCGACGATCATCCGCCGCGACGGCGACGATTATTTCCTGATCACACCGGTCGAGAAGGTCGGGATCAAGGTCGACGACGCGCCGTTCGTGGCAATCGCCCTTGAGGTGGCAGGCGAGGGTGAAGCGCAAGTGCTGCGCTTCACCACCAACGTCGATGAAACCACCGAGGCCGGGCCCGAGCATCCGCTGCGTGTCGAGATTGATCCCACGACGCAGGAACCCGCGCCTTATGTGCATGTGCGCACTAATCTTGAAGCGCTGATCCACCGCAACGTGTTCTACGAGTTGGTCGAGTTGGCCGTCAGCCGCGAAATCGATGGCCAGCGCTGGCTGGGCGTGTGGAGCGGCGGCGAGTTCTTTCGAATCGGTCTCGAACCCTGAAACCCGTACCCCTTGTAGGAGTGAGCCTGCTCGCGATAGCGGTGAGACAGTCGACAGTGCGTTGACTGATACACGCTATCGCGAGCAGGCTCACTCCTACATGGGTTTTGTATTCCAGCTGAAAAATCTCGTTGACTGTTATTCGTATGATGATTAGCGTAAGCACCCATCGCGAACCGCTTTGAGGTGTTCATGTCCAGCAGCTTTCATGCGTCGACGGTTGACTGGCTGGGTAGCTGGATCGCCGCGGGCCAGGTGCGGCCGGGGCAGACCATCAAGGTCGAGGCGGATCTGGGCGAACAGCTCGGGGTCAGCCGCACGGTGATTCGCGAAGCGATCAAAACCCTCGTCGCCAAAGGCATGCTCGAAGTCGGGCCGAAAGTCGGCACGCGAGTCTTGCCGGTGCGGCGCTGGAACCTGTTCGACCCGCAAGTGGTCGGCTGGCTGTCGCGCAACGGTTTGCCGGAAAACTTCGTCGACGACCTGCTCGATCTGCGCCGCACCATCGAACCGATGGCGGTGCGCTGGGCCTGTGAACGCGCAACCCCGGAACAGATCGAAGCAGTGAAACTGGCCTATCACGCACTCGAACGCGCAGTCGACAGCGGAATCGATTACAACCGCGCCGATCAGGCCTTCCACGAATGCATTCTCGCCGCCAGCCACAATCAATTTATCGAACAGATGGTCCCGGCCCTCGGCGCGTTGCTCGCGGTATCGTTCGAAGTGTCTGCTGCCGACCCGGATGAACTGCGTCGCACGTTACCGATTCACAAAGACATGGCCGATGCCATCGCCGCCCGCGATTCAACGCGCGGTGTGTGGGCCTGCATGACCCTGATCGACAACGCCGATCTGGCGATAAAGCGGTTTTACCCGAAAGTCATGGCCGATAAAAAAGCCAGCTGACCACACAGATCCCTGTAGGAGTGAGCCTGCTCGCGATGAGGCCCGTCAGTTGATATCAACGTCACTGATGCACCGCGATCGCGAGCAGGCTCACTCCTACAGAAAACAACAATAATGGAGCCCGCAAATGCAGTGGACCGCCCTGACCGAACACCGCGCCCAGCTCGGTGAAGGTCCTTTCTGGGACGCGCCGACCCAGGCGCTGTACTGGGTCGATATCGCCGGCAAACAGGTGCTGCGTCTGATTGGCCAGAACGTGCAGATCTGGCAGATGCCCGAGCATGTGTCCGCGTTCATTCCGTGCAACAACGGCGATGCGCTGGTGACCCTGAGCAGCGGCGTTTATCGCCTCGACCTCGATTCGCCGGGCCTCGAACCGAAGCTGACGCTGTTCTGTGTCGCCGACCCGCAACCCGGCAACCGGCCCAACGAGGCGCGCTGCGATGCACGGGGCCGGTTATGGCTTGGCACCATGCAGAACAACATCGGCGAGCAGGGTGAAGACCTGCCGATTGTGCGCCGCTCCGGGGGGTTGTTCCGGGTCGATCCGGATCAACGCGTGACGCCGTTGCTGCTCAATCTGGGCATACCCAATACCCTGCTGTGGAGCGACGACGGTACGAAACTGCTGTTCGGCGACAGCCTCGACAGCGCGCTCAATCAATATTTCATCCGCACCGACGGCAGTCTCGACGATGCGCAGGTTTTTTATAAATCCGATCAGCACGGCGGCCCGGACGGCTCGGCGATGGACGCTGAAGGTTACATATGGAATGCGCGCTGGGACGGCAGCTGTCTTCTGCGTCTGACGCCCGAAGGTGCGGTCGATCGCAAGATCGATTTGCCAATCAGCCGTCCGACCAGTTGCGTATTCGGCGGTGCGGACCTGAAAACTCTGTACATCACCAGTGCCAAGAGCCCGCAAAACCATCCGCTGGATGGCGCGGTGCTGTCGATGCGTGTCGATGTTGCAGGAAAGCTCTGTACGCGTTTTGCCGGTTAGATCTCATAATATGGGATGCGAAATTATATATTGAGATTATTTGGCGGTCGGGTTTATAGTCGGCTCCAGCAGTAACACGCACTCACACTTAAAAAGAACAAAACAGGTGAAGTGATGCAGCGAATATCCATCGCACTCCAGCGCGGAGTCCGTTTCTCGCCACGGCTTGAAGTCGTGGCGCGTACTTGCCTGTTCAATTCTTCAGGTCTTGCAAACCGGACATCGGTCGATGCCCGGTTTTTTTGCGCCTGCGAAAAAGGGGTCTGACCGTGGCTGAAGCGCTTACTCTGCCGCCGGTGCCCGCGCCACCTCAAGGAGAACGTCTGCGCGGCAAAGTCGTGTTGCTGACCGGCGCCGCCCAAGGCATCGGCGAAGCCATCGTCGCTGCGTTCGCCTGCCAACAGGCAAAACTGCTGATCAGCGACATCCAGGCGGAAAAAGTCGAAAACGTCGCCGCGCACTGGCGCGCCCGGGGTTATGACGTGCAAGCCATGCAGGCCGATGTTTCGCGTCAGACAGATCTGAATGCCATGGCCAAACGCGCCGTTGAGCTGCACGGGCGTATCGACGTGCTGGTCAACTGTGCCGGGGTCAATGTGTTCCGCGATCCGTTGCAGATGACCGAAGAGGACTGGCGCCGTTGCTTCGCCATTGATCTGGACGGCGCCTGGTACGGCTGCAAAGCGGTACTGCCGCAGATGCTCGAACAGGGCGTGGGCAGCATCATCAATATCGCCTCGACTCATTCCAGCCACATCATTCCCGGCTGCTTCCCGTATCCCGTAGCCAAACACGGTTTGCTCGGCCTGACCCGCGCGCTGGGCATCGAATACGCGCCCAAAGGCATTCGGGTCAACGCCATCGCCCCGGGCTACATCGAAACGCAACTGAACGTCGACTACTGGAACGGTTTCGCCGACCCGCACGCCGAGCGCCAACGCGCGTTCGACCTGCACCCGCCCAAACGCATCGGCCAGCCGTTGGAAGTGGCGATGACGGCGGTGTTTCTCGCCAGCGACGAAGCGCCGTTTATCAACGCTTCGTGTATCACCATCGATGGTGGGCGCTCGGTGATGTACCACGACTGAACAAACGGATTCGCAGCGCTGAACTACGCTTGCAATCCAATCATCATACGATATGACTATTTTCAACACGCTCCACTGAGAACACGCTTCAACGCTTTTCAAACCTTGCTCAAAAAAAATAACAAGGAGTCATCTGATGAAACGTCGATTCGGGATTCGTACCCTGTGCAGCACTGCCCTGGCGGTCACTGCGTTCAGCCTGAGCAGTGCGCTGCTCGCTGCCGACGCGGTGAAGATCGGTTTTCTGGTCAAGCAGGCCGAAGAACCGTGGTTCCAGACCGAGTGGGCCTTCGCCGAGAAAGCCGCCAAGGACAAAGGCTTTGAACTGATCAAGATCGCCGTACCCGATGGCGAGAAAACCCTCTCGGCCATCGACAGCCTTGCGGCCAATGGCGCCAAGGGCTTCGTGATCTGCCCGCCGGACGTGTCCCTCGGCCCGGCCATCATGGCTAAAGCCAAAATCAATGATCTGAAGGTCATTGCTGTCGACGACCGTTTCGTCGACGCCAACGGCAAATTCATGGAAGACGTGCCGTACCTCGGCATGGCTGCGTTTGAAGTCGGTCAGAAGCAGGGCGCCGCCATGGCCGCCGAAGCGAAAAAGCGCAACTGGGACTGGAAAGACACCTACGCGGTGGTCAACACCTACAACGAACTCGATACCGGCAAGAAGCGCACCGACGGTTCGGTCGATGCCCTGAAGAAGGCTGGGATGCCGGAAGATCACATCCTCTTCGCCGCCCTGAAAACCCTCGACGTACCGGGCAGCATGGACGCCACCAACTCGGCGCTGGTCAAGCTGCCAAGCGCGGCGAAAAACCTGATCATCGGCGGCATGAACGACAACACCGTGCTGGGCGGCGTGCGCGCCACTGAAGCGGCCGGTTTCGCCGCAACCAATGTAATCGGCATCGGCATCAACGGCACCGACGCCATCGGCGAACTGAAAAAGCCTAACAGCGGCTTCTTCGGTTCGATGCTGCCAAGCCCGCACATCGAAGGCTACAAGACCGCCGAGATGATGTACGAGTGGATCACCGCCGGCAAAGAACCACCGAAGTACACCGCCATGGATGACGTCACCCTGATCACCCGCGAAAACTTCAAGCAAGAGCTGGAAAAAATCGGCCTGTGGAACTGACGCAGCGACGGCCCGGGCAGCCGGGCCGTTTATCGGTGTGAAGAGGTGGCTTTATGCACGCGCAAGTACAGACACAAGAACAACACAGCGCCAGCGGCAGCCTGCGTTTCAACGGGATTGGCAAAACCTTTCCCGGCGTGAAGGCGCTGGACGGCATCAGTTTCGTCGCTCATCCCGGCCAGGTTCATGCGCTGATGGGCGAGAACGGCGCTGGCAAATCGACCCTGCTGAAAATCCTCGGTGGCGCTTACATCCCGAGCAGCGGCGAGCTGCAGATCGGCGAGCAGACCATGGCGTTCAAATCGACCGCCGACAGCATTGGCAGCGGTGTCGCGGTGATTCACCAGGAACTGCATCTGGTCCCGGAAATGACCGTCGCCGAAAACCTGTTTCTCGGGCATTTACCGGCCAGTTTCGGTTTGATCAATCGCGGCGAGCTGCGCCAGAAAGCCTTGAATTGCCTCAAAGGCCTGGCCGATGAAATCGACCCGCAGACCAAGGTCGGGCGCCTGTCGCTCGGCCAGCGCCAGTTGGTGGAAATCGCCAAAGCCTTGTCGCGCGGTGCGCATGTGATTGCCTTCGACGAACCGACCAGCAGCCTTTCGGCGCGGGAAATCGACCGTTTGATGGCGATCATCGGCCGCCTGCGCGATGAGGGCAAAGTGGTGCTCTACGTGTCCCATCGCATGGAAGAAGTGTTCCGTATCTGCGACGCCGTCACGGTGTTCAAGGACGGTCGCTACGTACGCACCTTCGACGACATGAGCCAGCTGACCCACGATCAACTGGTGACCTGCATGGTCGGGCGTGACATTCAGGACATCTACGATTATCGCCACCGCCCGCGCGGCGCCGTGGCGTTGAAAGTCGACGGCCTGCTCGGCCCGGGCCTGCGCGAGCCGATCAGTTTCGAAGCGCACAAAGGCGAAATCCTCGGCCTGTTCGGGCTGGTCGGGGCAGGGCGCACCGAGCTGTTTCGGCTGCTCAGCGGCCTGGAGCGCAACACCGCTGGACGTCTGGAATTGCGCGGGCACGAACTGAAGCTGCGCTCGCCGCGCGACGCGATTGCCGCCGGCATTCTGCTGTGCCCGGAGGACCGCAAGAAGGAAGGCATTATTCCGCTGGCGAGCGTCGCCGAGAACATCAACATCAGTGCCCGTGGCGCGCATTCGAGCCTCGGCTGCCTGATTCGCGGGCTGTGGGAGAAGGGCAACGCCGACAAGCAGATCAAGGCGTTGAAAGTGAAAACGCCGCATGCCGGCCAGCAGATCAAATTCCTCTCTGGCGGCAATCAGCAGAAGGCCATTCTCGGTCGCTGGCTGTCGATGCCGATGAAAGTCCTGCTGCTCGACGAACCGACCCGCGGCATCGATATCGGTGCCAAAGCGGAGATTTACCAGATCATCCATAACCTCGCCGCCGACGGTATTTCGGTGATCGTGGTGTCCAGCGACCTGATGGAAGTGATGGGGATTTCCGACCGCATTCTGGTGCTGTGCGAAGGCGCCCTGCGCGGTGAAGTCAACCGCGACCAGGCCAACGAATCCAACCTGCTGCAACTGGCTTTGCCGCGCCACCGCGCTGACGGCGTGGCGAACTGAGAGGTGACTATGATGACAACCCAAAACGAAACCCTGCCGACCGAGCGCAAACCGCTGGACATGCGTCGCTTCCTCGACGACTGGGTCATGCTGCTGGCGGCGATCGGCATTTTCATTGCCTGTACGCTGCTGATCGACAACTTCCTCTCGCCGCTGAACATGCGCGGTCTCGGGCTGGCGATTTCCACCACCGGCATTGCCGCGTGCACCATGTTGTATTGCCTGGCGTCAGGGCATTTCGACCTGTCGGTCGGCTCGGTGATTGCCTGCGCCGGTGTGGTCGCGGCGGTGGTGATGCGTGACACCAACAGTGTGTTTCTCGGTGTCAGCGCGGCGCTGGCGATGGGCCTGATCGTTGGCCTGATCAACGGCATCGTGATCGCCAAATTGCGCGTCAACGCGTTGATCACCACGCTGGCGACCATGCAGATCGTCCGTGGCCTGGCCTACATTTTTGCCAACGGCAAAGCGGTGGGCGTGTCGCAGGAGTCGTTCTTCGTCTTCGGTAACGGCCAGTTGTTCGGCGTGCCGGTGCCGATCCTGATCACCATTGTCTGCTTCCTGTTCTTCGGCTGGCTGCTGAACTACACCACCTACGGGCGCAACACCATGGCCATCGGTGGCAACCAGGAAGCGGCGCTGCTGGCGGGCGTCAACGTTGACCGGACCAAGATCATCATCTTCGCCGTGCACGGTTTGATCGGTGCGCTGGCCGGGGTGATTCTGGCGTCGCGGATGACCTCCGGGCAGCCAATGATCGGCCAGGGTTTCGAGCTGACAGTGATCTCGGCCTGCGTGCTGGGTGGCGTGTCGCTGAGCGGCGGCATCGGCATGATCCGCCATGTGATTGCCGGGGTGTTGATTCTGGCGATCATCGAGAATGCGATGAACCTGAAGAACATCGACACGTTTTATCAGTATGTGATTCGTGGTTCGATCTTGTTGCTGGCCGTCGTGATTGACCGCCTGAAGCAACGCTAAGGTCAAAAGCTACCCTCACCCCAGCCCTCTCCCAGAGGGAGAGGGGGCCGACCGAGGTGTCTTGCATTCTACGTCGACCTGAAAGATCGGGTCGATTACGGATTCACTAAAGCGCGTTCAGTTCTGCAAAGCGCTCCAATATCCCCCATTCAGTCCCCTCTCCCTCCGGGAGAGGGCTAGGGTGAGGGGCTCTTGATTTTGCTTTTGATTTTGCTCACTCCACCGGTCACCTCTCACAAATATCCCTTGCCCGCCACGCCCCGTTTCGGTTATCAATTTGTACATGATTAGACAGGTACGATTCGACAAGAAACAACGGGTGGTCGACGAGCTCGTCCGGCGCATCGAAAGCGGCCTCATGGAGGACGGCTTTCTGTTGCCCGGCGAGCATCAGTTGGCTCAGGAATTCCAGGTCAGCCGCGGCACGCTGCGTGAGGCGCTGGCCGAGCTGAAGCGGCGCAATTACATCGCGACGCAAAGCGGCGTCGGCTCCATCGTCACCTTCGACGGTGTTGCCCTCGACCAGCGCAGCGGCTGGGCCCAGGCGCTGGCCGACAGCGGGGCGCTGATCAACACAGAGGTGCTGCGCCTTGAAGCCGTGACCCGGCCCGATCTGCTCGTGCGTTTCGGCACTGACCAATTCATCACTCTCGACCGTCGTCGGCGCGCTACCGACGGTACCCTGGTGTCCCTCGAACGCTCATTGATGCCGGCCAATGGCGGCCTGGAAAGCCTGCCGCGCGTAGGCCTGATCGACAACTCGCTGACCATCACCCTGGCCGCGTATGGCTATATCGGCGAGCGCGGCGATCAATGGATCGGCGCCGAACCGCTGAATGCCGAAGATGCCGAACTGCTCGGTCGCCCGGTCGGCACGGTCTTCCTCAAAGCCCTGCGCACCACCTACGATCGCCAGAACCGTTTCATGGAGCAGGTCGAAAGCCTGCTCGAACCGGTGCATTTTCGTCTGCACCTGCAATTCGGAGAATCGAAATGACCCCGCTCAACCGTGCCCTTGGCGCTTTTTATGGTCTGGCCCTCGGTGATGCGCTGGGCATGCCGACGCAATCGCTCGATCGCGAAACGATCAAGGCGCGTTTCGGCCAGATCACCGATCTGCAGGATGCCGGGCCGCTGCAACCGATCGCCGCGAACATGCCCAAAGGCTCGATTACCGATGACACCGAACAGGCGATTCTGGTCGGTCAATTGCTGGTCGAAGGCAAGGGCCACATCGAGCCGGCGATCCTCGCGCAGCGCCTGATCGAGTGGGAAGCCGAGATGCAGGCCAAGGGCTCGCAGGATCTGCTCGGACCGTCGACCAAGCGTGCGATTGAAATGATTCTCGCCGGCCATTCGCCGGAAGAGGCCGGGCGCTACGGCACCACCAACGGCGCGGCGATGCGCATCACCCCAGTCGGGATCGCCTCCGATGTGGCGGATCGCGAACGGTTTATCGCGGCCGTGGTGCAGGCCTGCCAGGTCACCCACAACACCACGCTGGGAATTTCCAGCGCGGCGGCGGTGGCGGCGGTGGTGTCTGCCGGCGTCAATGGCCTGGATCTGGGCGAGGCGCTGAACCTTGGTCAGCAAATCGCCCAGCAGGCAGAAACCCACGGGCATTGGGTCGCCGGTGGTCGTATCGGCTCGCGGATCAGTTGGGCGCGCAGCATCAGCGTCGACAGCGACAAGTCGCTGCTGGCGGATCTGCTCTACGACGTGATTGGGACTTCGGTGGCGTCGCAGGAATCGGTGGTGGTCTCCTTCGCTTTGGCGCAGCAGGTGGCCATCGGCGAGATGAACCCGTTCGAGGCGCTGTGCATGGCGGCCAGCCTCGGTGGCGATACCGACACCATCGCGGCGATTCTCGGCGCGATGCTCGGGGCCTGCCTGGGGCTTGAGTGCTGGCCTGATCCAATGATCGAAACAGTGAAAACTGTTAATCAGTTGCAGCTTGAGCCGTTGGTGCAGGGGCTGTTGGGCTTGCGCTGAATGGGCTGGCGCCATCGCTGGCAAGCCAGCTCCCACAGGGAAAGTGCACATCTTAAGGTTCACTCTCCCACAGGGAAAGTGCACATCTCAAGGTTCACTCCGTACCTGTGGGAGCTGGCTTGCCAGCGATAGGCGCACCAGAATTTTTGCATCATTCACCCGCAATGGATCGCTCAGACAGGCCTCGGAAGGCCGATTGTCTTGTCGTTTTGCATCATTGCCACAACCACAAAAAAGGCAAACAGGAGCACGTTCATGAGTTCATCGACCGCCGGGCAGAGCGCCGGGCAACTGGAAACCCGCGGCATCGAGCCGGTGCCGGAAGCCGAGTGCAACGGCCATCCGCTGCAATTGTTCTGGGTCTGGTTCGCCGCCAACATTTCCATTCTCGGCCTGCCCTTGGGCGCCACGCTGGTGGCGTTTCGCGGGCTGGCGATCTGGCAGGCGATCATCGTCGCAATCCTCGGCGCCGCCGGTTCGTTTGCGGTGGTCGGGATCATTTCGATTGCCGGTCGACGTGGCCGCGCGCCCAGTCTGACCCTGTCACGAGCGATCTTCGGCGTACGCGGCAATATCGGCCCGACGCTGGTGTCGCTGATGTCGCGTCTGGGCTGGGAAACGGTCAACACCACTACCGCGGCGTTCGTGCTGCTGTCGCTGTGTTCGATCCTGTTCGGCTCGCCGGTCGAGGCAAAAAGTGCGCCGATGCTGACGCTGATCTTCATCGCAATTTTCGTCCTGCTGACTCTGGCAGTGTCCGGCCTCGGTCATGCGACGTTGCTGGTCATTCAGAAGTGGGCGACTTACGTGTTCGGCGCGCTGAACATCCTGGTCGGCGGCTTCCTCTGCGCGACCATCGACTGGAGCGCCGTATTCAACGCCACACCGGCGCCGCTGAGCGCGATGATCATCGGCATCGGCACCATGGCCGCCGGCACCGGGATCGGTTGGGCCAATGCTGGCGCGGACATGTCACGCTATCAGCACCGCAGCGTCAAAGCCGTGCGCCTGGTCGCTTCTGCTGCGTTCGGTGCGGGTATTCCACTGGTTCTGCTGATCACCCTCGGCGGCTTGCTGTCGGTGGGCAACAACGATCTGGCATCGGCGACTGACCCGATCGTGGCAATCCGCGACATGCTGCCGACGTGGATGGCGGTGCCGTACCTGATCACCGCGTTCGGCGGTCTGCTGCTGTCGAACAACCTGTCGGTGTACTCCGCCGGCCTGACCACGCTGACGCTGGGTCTCAAGGTCAAACGCGTGTACGCGGTGGTAGTCGATATCGTCGCGATCTTCGCCGGTTCGATTTATTTCATGCTGATCGCCGACAGCTTCTACGGCCCATTCATTACCTTCATTTCCCTGCTGGCGGTGCCGATCACGGCCTGGGTCGGGATCTTCGTGGTCGATCTGATTCATCGTCATTACTACAGCCCCAAAGATCTGCTGGACGTCAGCCCAAGCAGTGCCTACTGGTATCGCGGCGGTATTGAATGGCGCGCGTTTGGTGCCTGGGCGATTGCCATCGTGCTGGGTTTCAGCTTCACCACCATCGGCACCACCGCTGAGAACGTCTGGTTCAAAGGTTTCCTGTCCGACTCGTGGCTGGGCCATAACGGCCTCGGCTGGATCGTGACCTTCGTCGTTGCCGGCGGCCTTTACCTTGTACTGGGCGGGGCCAAAGATCGCCGCGCCGCGCAACCCGAGAATGCTCATGCCTAAGATGTTGCACACCGGCCAGGTCATCATCGACCTGGTCATGGCCGTGGAAAAGCTCCCGCAGATTGGCGGCGACGTGCTGGCGCAGTCGGCGGGATTCGAAGCGGGCGGCGGGTTCAACGTGATGGCGGCCGCGGTGCGCAACGGCCTGCCGGTGGTTTATCTGGGGCGTCACGGCACGGGACGTTTCGGCGATCTGGCGCGCCAGGCGATGCAGGCTGAAGGGATCTGTATTGGCATTGCTGAACCTGCTGAACGCGACACGGGTTTGTGCGTGGCCCTCACCGATGCCTCGGCCGAGCGCAGTTTCATTTCCTATATCGGTGCCGAAGGCGAGGTGACCGCCGAGGACCTGAACAGCGTTGCCGCCGACGCGGGTGACTATGTGTACCTCAGCGGTTACAGCCTGCTTCACCCAGGCAAGGCGCACGCGTTGCTCGACTGGACGCTGGCCTTGCCGAAGGACATCAACGTGGTGTTTGATCCGGGCCCGCTGGTGGAGTCGCCGGACTCGCCACTGATGCAGGCGTTGCTGCCGCGCATTGATGTGTGGACCAGCAACAGTGTCGAGGCATTGCGTTTTACGGGTGCTGACGACATAGCCCAGGCGTTGGATCGGTTGGTCGAACATCTGCCGGATTCGGTTTTGATGGTCGTGCGTGACGGGCCGCAGGGGTGCTGGATTCAGCGCGCCGGTGAGCGCCGGCATGTGCCGGGGTTTGCCGTGAAAGCCGTGGACAGCAACGGCGCTGGCGATGCGCATGCGGGGGTGTTTATCGCCGGGTTGGCGCGAGGATTGAATGCCCAGGAAGCAGCACGGCGGGCGAACGCGGCGGCAGCCTTGGCGGTGACGCGCTGGGGGCCGGCGACATCGCCGGGGGCGGTTGAGGTGGATGCTTTCATCCGCGAGTCCTGAGGCGACTGATACATCGCAATCGCTGGCAAGCCAGCTCCCACAGGGTCTTCGGGGGTAAGTGCAATAGTGCAACCACCCGACAAATCTGTGGGAGCTGGCTTGCCAGCGATGAGGCCATCAGACTCAACCAGCCTTGCGCAACGCCTCAATCAATTCCTGCTTGCGCATTGAAGAGCGTCCCGGAATATTCTTCGCCCGGGCCTCTTTCATCAAACTGTCGACGGTCTGCGCATCCTTCGAAGTCTCGCTATTACGCGAATGCCCCTTGCGACTGGCCACTGCTCGGCGCGATGACTCTTTGCGGTCTTCCGACTTGGCGCTCGCCGGTTTTTTGCGCCCGGAGCCGCCGGACTTTTCACCGCCACCCGATTGCTTGTTCACGGTCGCCCAGGCGCGGGCTTCGGCTTCATCTGTCGACACGCCCTTTTTCTCATAGCTGTCTTCGATGTGCTCGGCCTTGCGCTTCTGTTCACTGGTGTATTTGTCTTTGCTTCCACGAGGCATGGGATTTCTCCTCCAGTGTGCAGTTTCAGCCGCTCGCCGCACCGGCCGCGAGCGACTTCGCAATTACTGCTGATCAAGTTTGCGTGCAGCTTCAACGCCCGCAGCGCTGAGCTTGATCGGCAGGTTCAACTCATGCTCGCCCGCTTCGCTGCAGGTCACATGACCGTGATGAATCAAGCCGCGCTCCTGCAGGACGGCGAGGGCGCTGGCCACGACTTTCTCGCCCCGGTAATTGTCCAGCACTTCCTTGCCCAAGCCGTTGGGATGCGCGTGCAACAGGCGGGTGAGGACTTCTTTTTCCAGGTCTTTGTCGACGTTCATGGTTACCTCTTCATGGGAGTGAATAGGGCGCTCGCGTCGGCGAACTGCTACTGACCGGCACCTTCGGAACCCGAACCACCGGTGGTGGTTTTCGAGCCGACGCCGGGGCCGGCGTTATCGGGCGCGGCGGGGGAATCAGGCGTGTTCATGCCGCCCTGACGGCCCGGATCGCTGCCCTGCGTGCGCGGGTCGGTGCCGGTGGCCGGTGGCTGATTGATCAACGGCACGCCGGAGCCATCGGTATTCATGCCGGGAGCACTGTTGATGGCGGGGGCGCGAGGCGGGGTCGGATCGGTAGGGCCAGTGCCCGCTGCCGTGGACGAGGCGGCGAATACCGCAGGGCAAAGCAGGGCGCTGAAGACGAAAGCGGTCAACCTTGACGGGATCATAGGGCTTCTCCAGTGATTGGAATCCTTACCCTTGGTTGGTCCGCCGCACGTCGGGATTGGTGCCTGAGGATCGACGAACGGTTTGTTTCGTCATGGTGTGTTTACCAATGGGTCGATGCCGATTTCTTCCTTGAACTGCTCCATGAAACCCTTCAAGCGCTGATGGCGAATCTGTGCCAGGCGCCGGCCGGTGGCGGTCTGGAAACCCTCGGCGAGGTGCAGCAGTTTGGTCTGGAAATGGTCGAGGCAAAAGCGTGTGTCGTCGTAGTCACGGTGTTGCGCCTCGGGGTCTTGCGGATCGTAAAGCGCCGCGCCCATGCGCCCGGCGACATAGAAAGTGCGCGCGACGCCGAGCATGCCCAGCGAGTCGAGACGGTCGGCGTCCTGGACGATTTTCGCTTCGAGGGTCAGCGGGGGGATGTTGGCGGAAAAGCTGTGGGCTTCGATGGCGTGGGCGACCTGAGTGATTTTTTCGCTGGGCCAGTTCATCGCTTGAAGGAGTGATGAAGCCTTGTCCGCTGCCAGACGCGAAGCCTGAGCGCGCAGCGGCGAGTTTTTCTCGACGGATACGCAATCGTGCAGCAGCACTGCGGCGAGCAATACATCGAGCTCACCGCCTTCCGTTTCATGCAGCGTGCGTGCGTTGTGCCAGACCCGCTGCAGGTGGGCGAGGTCGTGCGCGCCGTCGTCTGAGGACTGCAGAGCATGAGGAAGCAACGCTGAGGCAAGTGCCTGCATGGGCGTGAAATATTCAACGGTCATAAACATCCTTTCAGATTGTCGCAAAACCTGTGGAAGCGAGCCTGCTCGCGAAGGCATTCTGTCAGTTGACCCAAGGACTGACTAAAAGGACGCCTTCGCAAGCAGGCTCGTTCCCACAGGTGACACAGTGTTCGGCAAATCAGGCAAGTTAACCCGTTTTGCCATGTGACGAGCGCCGCCGCGCGCCTTAGTATGGCGCTTTAATTTGCACACAAGGCCCGTCCATGACGATCGAAATCCGCCCGGCGACCCCCAGCGATGCACCGCAGATCCTCACCTTCATCACCGAACTCGCCGATTTCGAAAAGGCCCGCCACGAAGTCATTGCCAGCGTTGCCGACATCGAACGCAGCCTGTTCGGCGAAGGCGCCACCGCCCACGGCCTGATCTGTCTGCGCGATGGCTTGCCAATCGGTTTCGCGGTGTTCTTCTTCAGCTATTCGACCTGGCTGGGCAGCAACTGCCTGTACCTCGAAGACCTCTACATCACCCCTGAACAACGCGGCGGCGGCGCCGGCAAAACCCTGCTGCGCCACCTCGCCAAAATCGCCTGCGCCAACGACTGCGGCCGCTTCGAATGGAGCGTGCTGGAATGGAATACGCCGGCGATTGAATTCTACAAATCCCTCGGCGCGCAGCCGCAGGAAGAGTGGGTGCGGTATCGCATGGATGGCAAAGTCCTGCGCGAGTTCGCCGAGGGTCATTGATCCGTTACTGAAGATCGCAACATCGATCAGCGATGTTGCGATCTTTTTTTGTTTTCGTCTCACTATATGGGATTGATATTTATATATTGAGATTTGCCCGCGCCCGGGTTTATAGTCCATCGCACTCACTGCCAAAAAACAGAACAGGTGAAGCGATGCAGGCGCAATTGATCGCGCTCGATTGGGGGACGACCTCATTACGTGCTTACAAACTCGCGGCAGACGGTGTGGTGTTGGAACAGCGTGCGCTGTCGTCCGGGATCATGCAGTTGCCCAAGACGCCGCGGATCATCCACGGACATGAATGTGCCGATGGTTTTGAACTGGCGTTTGATCAGGCCTGTGGCGACTGGCTCGATGCGCAGCCGGATCTGCCGGTGATCGCTTGCGGCATGGTCGGCAGCGCACAGGGCTGGCGCGAAGCGGCCTACTGCGAAACGCCGGCGGACGTCGCCAATCTCGGAAAATCCCTACAAACAGTCGTCAGTCTGCGCGGTACCCCAGTGCATATCGTGCCGGGGGTGATTCAGCGTTCGCGTCTACCGAATGTGATGCGTGGCGAGGAAACCCAGGTGCTGGGTGTCCTCCAGCAGCTGCCGGCCGAGGCGGGCGCTGATCTGCTGATCGGCTTGCCGGGCAGTCATTCCAAGTGGGTCGAAGTGGTCGATGGTTGCATCACGCATTTCGACACGTTCATGACTGGCGAGGTGTTCGCGGTGCTCAGCGAGCACAGCATTCTCGGCCGCACCCAACAACCCAGCGCCACCTTCGAGGCGCAGGCGTTCGACCGCGGCGTGCAGGTCGCGTTGTCGGCGGACGGTGAACTCGGCGTGCTTTCGACCTTGTTCAGTGCGCGCACGCTGGGCGTGACCGGTGAACTTGGCCCGACCCTGCAAGCGGATTACCTGTCCGGGCTGATGATCGGTCATGAGTTGGCCGCGCTCGCCGCGGTGCAGCGTCAACGCCGCAACAATCCGAATCTTCCTTCGATCGTGCTGATCGGCAACGGCCAACTCTGCGCGCGTTACAGCCGTGCACTGGACGCCTGCGGGTTCGCCCGGGTGACGCTGGCCGAGCAGGCCACCGAGCGTGGCCTGTGGCAACTGGCGCTTGCCGCCGGACTGATCGATTCCTCATCCCGTTAACCTGACTGGAGGCCTGACATGCTCAAGCAAGCACTGGCGCAAAACGGTCTGATCGCAATCCTGCGTGGCCTGCAACCGCAGGACGCCGCGGCTGTGGGAGAAGTCCTGTATGCCGCCGGATTTCGCGTCATCGAAGTACCGCTCAATTCCCCTTCGCCGTACGAAAGTATCGCCACCCTGCGCAAGACCTTGCCCGCCGATTGCCTGATCGGTGCTGGCACGGTGTTGACTGCGCAACAAGTGCAACAAGTGAAGGATGCCGGCGGCCAGGTGATCGTCATGCCGCACAGCGATGCCAAGGTCCTGCGCGCGGCGAAAGCGGCCGGGCTGTATCTGTCACCGGGCGTCGCCACGCCGACCGAAGCCTTCGCGGCGCTGGAGGAGGGCGCGGATATTCTCAAGCTGTTCCCGGCCGAGCAGATGAGCCCGGCAGTCGTCAAAGCCTGGCTCGCGGTATTGCCGGCGGGCACGGTGCTGGCGCCAGTCGGCGGCATCACGCCGGACAACATGCAGGCGTTCCTCGATGCCGGCGTGAAAGGCTTCGGCCTCGGTTCCGGGCTGTTCAAACCGGGCATGACACCAGAGCAAGTGGCGGTCAATGCCAAGGCCTATGTGGCCGCATGGAAAGCGCTTCGTTAAGACTTTTCCGGCGCTGCGTGCGCTGCATCTAATAAAAGCTGCATTTACAAAAGAGAGCAGAGATGAAAATCACCAAACTCACGACCTTCATCGTCCCGCCGCGCTGGTGCTTCCTCAAGGTCGAAACCGATGAGGGCGTGACCGGTTGGGGCGAACCCGTGGTCGAAGGCCGGGCGCACACGGTTGCCGCTGCCGTAGAAGAATTGTCCGACTACCTGATCGGCAAAGACCCACGCAACATCGAAGACATCTGGACGGTGCTGTATCGCGGTGGCTTCTACCGCGGCGGTGCGATTCACATGAGCGCGCTGGCCGGCATCGACCAGGCACTGTGGGACATCAAGGGCAAGGCCCTCGGCGTGTCGGTCAGTGATCTGCTCGGTGGCCAGGTGCGCGACAAGATTCGTGTGTATTCGTGGATCGGTGGCGACCGCCCGGCCGACACGGCGCGTGCGGCGAAAGAGGCGGTGAGCCGTGGTTTCACCGCGGTGAAAATGAACGGCACCGAGGAGCTGCAATTTCTCGACACCTTCGAAAAAGTCGATCTGGCCCTGGCCAACGTCGCCGCCGTGCGTGATGCGGTCGGGCCGAACGTCGGCATTGGCGTCGACTTCCATGGCCGCGTACACAAGCCGATGGCCAAGGTCCTGATGAAGGAACTCGACCCGTACAAACTGATGTTTATCGAAGAGCCGGTGCTCAGCGAAAACTACGAAGCGTTGAAAGAACTGGCGCCGCTGACCAGTACGCCGATCGCCCTCGGCGAGCGGCTGTTTTCGCGCTGGGACTTTAAACGCGTGTTGAGCGAAGGCTACGTCGACATCATCCAGCCGGATGCTTCCCACGCTGGCGGCATCACCGAAACCCGCAAGATCGCCAACATGGCCGAAGCCTACGACGTGGCGCTGGCGCTGCATTGCCCGCTGGGGCCGATTGCACTGGCGGCGTGTTTGCAACTCGACGCGGCTTGTTACAACGCGTTTATCCAGGAGCAAAGCCTGGGCATCCATTACAACGAGAGCAACGACTTGCTCGACTATGTGAAGGATCCACGCGTGTTCGACTACGACAAAGGCTTCGTGAAGATTCCGAACGGCCCGGGGCTGGGGATCGAGATCAACGAAGAATATGTGATCGAGCGCGCGGCGGTCGGCCACCGCTGGCGCAACCCGATCTGGCGCCATGCCGATGGCAGTTTCGCCGAGTGGTGAGTCACTCCTGACACACCACAAAACCCTGTGGGAGCTGGCTTGCCAGCGATAGCGGTGTGTCTTTCACATTGATATTGGATGTGCTGACGTCATCGCTGGCAAGCCAGCTCCCACAGGGTGCAGTGCAGGCCTCAGGCCGACCTCAATAAACATAAAAAGAGGCTCTCCTCATGCAATCGCACACCCTCACCGGGCAGGCGTCTTTAGTCACGCCCAGCCGCAAGCGATTTTTCATCATGGTGTTGCTGTTCATCACCGTGGTCATCAACTACCTCGACCGCAGCAACCTGTCGATTGCCGCGCCAGCGCTGACCAGCGAGCTGGGCATCGATCCGGTGCATGTCGGGCTGATCTTTTCCGCGTTCGGCTGGACCTACGCCGCCATGCAGATCCCCGGCGGCTGGCTGGTCGATCGCGTACCCCCGCGGATTCTCTACAGTGTCGCGCTGCTGCTGTGGTCGGTGGCCACGGTGATGCTCGGTTTCGTCAGCAGTTTCATCGCCCTGTTCGTCCTGCGCATGGCGGTTGGCGCGCTGGAAGCGCCGGCGTATCCGATCAAT
Source organism: Pseudomonas sp. Z003-0.4C(8344-21) (assembly GCF_900104975.1). Taxonomy (NCBI): domain Bacteria; kingdom Pseudomonadati; phylum Pseudomonadota; class Gammaproteobacteria; order Pseudomonadales; family Pseudomonadaceae; genus Pseudomonas; species Pseudomonas sp. Z003-0.4C(8344-21). Next base: position 2,011,650 of record NZ_LT629756.1, read on the forward strand.
AGCCGCGTGGTCACCACCTGGTTTCCCGAGCGCGAGCGCGCCACGGCGATCGGTTTCTACACGTCCGGACAGTTCGTCGGTCTGGCCTTCCTGACGCCGGTGCTGGCGTGGCTGCAACACGCGTTCGGCTGGCACATGGTGTTCGTCGCGACCGGTGCGGTCGGCATTCTCTGGGCGCTGATCTGGTACGCGGTGTATCGCGAGCCGCGCGATTTCAAAGGCACCAATGAAGCAGAAATCGAGCTGATTCGCGAGGGCGGCGGGCTGGTCGATATCCAGGCGGAAACGGCCAAAGTCAAAGCCAGGTTCAGCTGGACCGATCTGGGCATTGTCCTGAGCAAGCGCAAGTTGTGGGGCATCTACCTCGGCCAGTTCTGCCTGAACTCGACGTTGTGGTTCTTCCTGACCTGGTTCCCGACTTACCTGGTGAAGTATCGCGGCATGGACTTCATCAAGTCCGGCCTGCTGGCGTCGCTGCCGTTTCTGGCCGCGTTCGTTGGTGTGCTGTGCTCGGGGTTCTTTTCCGACTGGCTGATCCGTCGCGGCTACACCGTCGGCTTCGCGCGCAAGTTGCCGATCATCAGCGGGCTGCTGATCTCCACGGCGATCATCGGCGCGAACTTCGTTGAGTCGACGCCTTTGGTAATTGCCTTTCTCGCGCTGGCGTTTTTCGGCAACGGGCTGGCATCGATCACCTGGTCGCTGGTCTCGACGCTGGCCCCGGCACGCCTGCTCGGGCTGACGGGGGGAGTGTTCAACTTCATCGGCAACCTGTCGGCGATTGCCACGCCGATCGTGATCGGCTTCCTTGCCAGCGGCGATTCGTTCGCTCCGGCGATCACCTACATCGCCGTGCTCGCGCTGGTCGGTGCGTTGTCCTACGTGCTGCTGGTGGGCAAGGTCGAACGTATCGAGTTGTAGTGGTCTGCGTCGGGCGACCATAATGCCGCCCGTTCCCTCGCTCAACGGTAAAAAAGGCTGGATATGCAGGAAGACGCCCCGGAAAAAACCAAGGACGCCGCGCCCACCGGCACCCAGACGCTGTTGCGCGGCCTCGGTGTGGTGCAAGCGGTGGCCAGTGGCGCCCGCGATCTCAAGGAGATCGCCCGGCTGATCGGCACCACGCGCAGCACCACCCATCGTCTGGCCAGTTGCCTGGTCGACGAGCGCTACCTGCGCGTGGTGCCGCAAATCGGTTATCTGCTCGGGCCGAAGCTGATCGAACTGGGTTTTCAGGCTCGCGAAGAACTGCCACTGGTGACCCTGGCTGGGCCGTATCTGGACGAGTTGTCGTCGCTGACTGGCGACACCGTGCACCTGGGGATTCGTGAAGGCGATGAGGTGCTGTACCTGCTGAAGAATCCGGGGCGCAATGGCCCGGAAATGCGCTCGCGGGTCGGCCATCGCATGCCGCTGGCGCGTACCGGCATCGGCAAGGCGTTGATGCTCGATGATTCGCCGAAAGATTGGCAGCGCCTGTACGACATCAGTCTGCCGGCGGGTGGGAAAAGTCAGTTCTGGCCGCAGCATCCCCAGCAGTCGTGGGAACAGCTCGAACAGCGCATGAGCGAGTACGTGGCCGGTGGCTACGCCTTCGATCTGGAAGACAACGAACCGTCGATCCGCTGTGTGGCGGCGCCGATTCGCGATGCGAGCAAAGGCATTGTTGCGGCGATCAGCATCGCCAGCACCGTGCCCTATATGCCGCTGGAGAAAATGGCCGAGCTGATTCCCCTGATCAAAGGGGTCACAGCCCGGCTGTCGGCCGAACTAGGGCTTAAGGTTTAAGCCTTGAGCGTCGCCATGTCGATGACGAATCGGTACTTCACGTCGCCGGCAATCATCCGCGCGTAAGCCTCGTTGATCTGGCGGATGTCGAGCATTTCGATGTCGCAGGTGATGTTGTGTTCGGCGCAGAAATCCAGCACCTCCTGGGTTTCCGCGACACCACCGATCAACGAGCCGGCCAACACGCGACGCCCCAGCACCAGTTTGGCCGCGTGCACCGGCGGATCAATCGGTTCGATCAGGCCGACCAGAATGTGCACGCCGTCAAAGCGCAGGGTGTCGAGGTACGGGTTGAGATCATGTTGCACCGGAATGGTGTCGAGCAGGAAATCGAAGTAACCGGCCGCGGCTTTCATTTGCTCGGCGTCGGTGGAAACGATCACGTGATCGGCGCCCTGACGCCGACCTTCTTCGGCCTTGCTCGCCGAGCGGGTGAACAGCGTCACTTCCGCGCCCATGGCCTTGGCGAACTTGATGCCCATGTGGCCGAGGCCGCCCATGCCGAGAATCCCGACCTTGTCGCCGGCCTTCACGCCGTAGTGCTTGAGTGGCGAGTAAGTGGTGATGCCGGCGCAGAGAATCGGCGCGGCGCTGGCCAAGGCCAGTTTTTCCGGAATGCGCACGACGAAGTGCTCGCTGACCACGATGCTGTCGGAATAACCGCCCATGGTATTGCTGCCATCGACCCGGTCCGGGGTGGCGTAAGTCATGGTCGGGCCTTCGAGGCAATATTGCTCGAGGTTCGACTGGCAGGCTTCGCAGGTGCGGCAAGAGTCGACCATGCAGCCGACGCCGACCAGATCGCCGACTTTGTGCCGGGTGACATTCGCACCGATCGCGGTGACTTTTCCGACGATCTCGTGGCCGGGCATCAACGGGTAAACCGCGATGCCCCACTCGTTGCGTGCCTGGTGAATGTCGGAGTGGCAGACGCCGCAATACAGAATCTCGATGGCAACGTCGTCAGCACGCGGGCTGCGGCGTTCGAATTTCATCGGGGCGAGGGGAGTGGTGGCTGATTGGGCGGCATAACCGATCGCGGTGTACATGGCAAACCTCGCAGAAGCAGGAACAAGTGAGGCGGCGAATTCTGGGCGCCGAATGCTCGTGCGGCCATGACGAATTCTCCGGGTCTCATGCCTAATTCTCCGGCATGCGGGTTTGGGCGATCGCATTGGCAAACGGATCTGCGATGATGCTTTCATCCCTTATTGCGTGTTTTTTTGTGAAGAACGATTCGATGCAACTGACCCGTCATCTTGATGCCAACGCGCGGCTGGTTTCGCTGATCGAACCGCTGGCGCTGCGCGATGGTTACAGCCAGACCGGCTTGCCTGGCGTACAAATATTGCGCGCCAGTTGCGATGTCGCCCGTGGCCCACACATTTATGAGCCGAGCCTGATGATCATCGCCCAGGGCAGCAAACTGGCGTTTCTCGGGCCACGAACCATGGAATATGGTGCCGGGCATTACCTGATCCAGGCGCTGCCGGTGCCGTTCGAGTGCGAGACGTTCGCCTTGCCGGATGCGCCGCTGCTTGGCGTCTCGGTGGCGATCGATCGGGTGCTGCTCGGCGAGCTGGTGCTGGCGATGGGCCTGGCACCAGGGCGGCACATTCCGGCGCAGACGCCGGAGTCGATGACCTCAGTGGTGCTCGACGATGGCATGCGCGGTTGCGTCGAGCGCTTGCTCAGTTGTTTGCACGATCCGCTGGAGTGCCAGATTCTCGGCCCGGCGCGGGTACGTGAGTTGCTGTTCGTCGCCTTGCGCGGGCCGCAGGCGGATGTGCTGCGGGCATTGGTCGAACAACAGGGGCAATTTGCGCGAGTGGCGGCGTCGATCAGTCATCTCCATGCGCATTACACCGAGCCGCTGAACGTCGAGACCCTGGCCAGTTGCGCGAACATGAGCGTGTCGACCTTTCATGAGCATTTCAAACGCAGCACGCTGCTGTCGCCGGTGCAGTATCTGAAGCGTTTACGCTTGTTGAAGGCGCAGACGTTACTGGTGGCCGAAGGGCTGGGCGTGGCGCAGGTGGCGCATCGGGTCGGGTATCAGAGCACGTCGCAGTTCAGTCGTGAGTACAAGCGCTATTTCGAGCGTAGTCCGGGGGATGAGCGCGCTGCCTGAGCCTGCGCTGTTCCTTGTAGAAGTGAGCCTGCTCGCGATAGCGGTGTGTCAGTCGACATTGTCGGCACAGACATACCGCTATCGCGAGCAGGCTCACTCCTACAGGGGGGAGGTATTGTTGCGTGAATTGCGGGCAACAAAAAGGCCCCCGTTCAGGGAGCCTTGTTGTTCAGCGATACGACTTACATATTCGGGTAAGTCGGGCCGCCGGCGCCTTCCGGCGCGACCCAGGTGATGTTCTGCGCAGGGTCCTTGATGTCACAGGTCTTGCAGTGCACGCAGTTCTGGGCGTTGATCTGGAAGCGCTTCTCGCCGTCCTCTTTGGTTACCACTTCGTATACGCCGGCCGGGCAGTAGCGCTGCGCCGGTTCGTCGTAGAGCGGCAGGTTCTTGCTGATCGGAATGCTCGGATCAGTCAGCTTCAAGTGGCACGGCTGTTCTTCTTCGTGGTTGGTACCAGAGATGAACACCGAGCTGAGTTTGTCGAAGCTGAGTTTGCCGTCGGGTTTCGGGTAATCGATCTTCTTGCAGTCGGCGGCGAGCTTGAGGGAGGCGTAATCCGGCTTGGTGTCACGCAGGGTGAATGGCAGTTTGCCGCCGAAGATGTTCTGGTCCAGCCAGTTGAAACCACCGCCGATGATCGCGCCGTATTTGTGAATCGCCGCGCCGAAGTTACGGCTGGCGAACAGTTCTTCGTAGAGCCAGCTTTTCTTGAAGGCATCGACGTAAGTGGTCAGCTCTTCGGTGCCGTCCTTTTCCGCAAACAGCGCGTCAGCCACCGCTTCGGCCGCTAGCATGCCGGACTTCATCGCGGTGTGGCTGCCCTTGATCTTGGCAAAGTTGAGAGTGCCGAGATCGCAACCGATCAGCGCGCCGCCCTTGAAGACCATTTTCGGCAGCGAGTTCAGACCACCCTTGGCGATGGCGCGGGCGCCATAGCTGATGCGCTTGCCACCTTCCAGGTACTGCGCCAGCACCGGGTGATGCTTGAGGCGCTGGAACTCGTCGAACGGCGACAGGAACGTGTTGCTGTAGGAAAGATCAACGATCAGACCGACCACCACCTGATTGTTTTCCAGGTGATAGAGGAACGAGCCGCCGGTGTTCTCGGTGCCCATGATGTCCAGCGGCCAGCCGGCGGTGTGCACCACCAGGCCTGGCTGATGTTTGGCCGGGTCGATTTCCCAGATTTCTTTCAGGCCGATGCCGTAATGCTGAACGTCAGCCTCGCTGTCGAGGTTGTAGCGTTTGATCAGTTGCTTGCCGATGTGGCCACGGCAGCCTTCGGCGAACAGCGTGTATTTGCCACGCAGTTCCATGCCCGGGGTGTACAGGCCTTCTTTCGGCTGGCCTTCGCGGTCGACGCCAAGATCACCGGTGATGATCCCGCGCACCACGCCTTGTTCGTCGATCAGCGCTTCCTGGGCAGCGAAGCCAGGATAGATTTCGACGCCGAGGTTTTCCGCCTGCTGGGCCAGCCAGCGGCACAGATTGCCGAGGGAAATAATGTAGTTGCCTTCGTTGTGCATGGTCTTGGGCACAAAGAAGTCAGGGATTTTCTGCGCGCTTTCGGCGTTTTTCAGCACGAAAATGTCATCGCGGGCCACCGGCGTGTTCAGCGGGGCGCCAAGTTCTTTCCAGTCCGGGAACAGCTCGTTCAGTGCGCGGGGTTCAAACACCGCACCGGAGAGGATGTGTGCGCCGACTTCGGAGCCTTTTTCGACCACGCAGACACTGATTTCCTTACCGGCATCAGCGGCCTTCTGCTTCAGACGGCAGGCGGCGGACAGACCCGCGGGGCCGGCACCGACGATGACCACGTCGAATTCCATGTATTCGCGTTCCACAGGCTATCTCCTACTCAAGGCTCAACAGTTTTTTTTCTGATTTGGAGGTTTGATGTCGCATCCCGCCAGCCTTTACGTTAACGTCAAGGGGAATAACGGAAAACCCACCTTTCTCTCTAGGCGGCGCATTATATCTACACCACTCTCAGCGTCCAATACAAACGTTTGTTTGAATTGCCTCCAGCCCAGAGAAATCAAAGAAGCGCGGCTTATGAGTGGTCATTTTGCTGTATTGACCGGAATAGGCGTTCCGGTCAAGATACGGGCGGTTTTGCGCTGGTCGTAAGCAGACTGGCGCTTTCAGGAGCACGTCTAAAGACAGGGCACGGGCAGTAAAGGGTGAAGCGCAGCGCAATTTTTCGCGCCGCTCGCACGGTTTGGAAATCCACGACTGGTCGGTCACCGCTGACGAACGGTCAGCGGCATTCACAACCCAAGCCAATTGCAGCCACGTCGGCGTTTTTAGAGGTGCCCTTTAGCCTGATGAGCATCAACCGCCAGGTTCGCCTAGGCGACTTTCTTTTCACCGGAGAGTAACGAGGAATCCATGAAGGTTCTTGTAGCTGTCAAACGCGTTGTGGATTACAACGTCAAGGTCCGCGTCAAGGCGGACAATTCCGGCGTCGATCTCGCCAACGTCAAGATGTCGATGAACCCGTTCTGCGAAATCGCAGTGGAAGAAGCCGTACGCCTGAAAGAGAAGGGCGTTGCGACTGAAATCGTCGTCGTCTCCATCGGCCCGACCACCGCTCAGGAACAGCTGCGTACCGCACTGGCTCTGGGTGCCGACCGTGCCATCCTCGTCGAATCCGCTGAAGATCTGACTTCCCTCGCTGTGGCCAAGCTGCTCAAGGCTGTGGTCGACAAGGAACAGCCGCAACTGGTGATCCTCGGCAAACAGGCGATCGACAGCGACAACAACCAGACCGGCCAGATGCTCGCTGCACTGAGCGGCTACGGTCAGGGTACGTTCGCCTCGAAAGTCGAAGTCTCCGGCGACACGGTTGCCGTGACCCGCGAAATCGACGGCGGCGCGCAGACCGTTTCGCTGAAACTGCCGGCCATCGTCACCACCGACCTGCGTTTGAACGAGCCGCGCTACGCGTCCCTGCCAAACATCATGAAAGCCAAGAAGAAGCCTCTCGAGACGCTGACTCCGGACGCTTTGGGCGTTTCCACCGCCTCCACCAACAAGACCCTTAAAGTCGAAGCGCCGGCTGCACGCAGCGCGGGCATCAAGGTCAAGTCGGTGGCTGAACTGGTCGAGAAACTGAAAAACGAAGCGAAGGTAATCTAATCATGACTATCTTGGTAATCGCCGAACACGACAACAAAGTGCTGGCTCCGGCCACGCTGAACACCGTGGCTGCCGCTGCCAAAATCGGCGGCGACATCCACGTCCTGGTGGCCGGTCAGGGCGCAGGCCCGGTGGCCGAAGCCGCTGCGAAAATCGCTGGCGTGAGCAAAGTCCTCAACGCTGACAATGCCGCTTACGCGCATCAGCTGCCGGAAAACGTTGCTCCGCTGGTTGCAGCTCTTGCCCATGAAGGCGGGGGCGCTGGTTACAGCCACATCCTGGCTGCCGCCACCTCCAACGGCAAAAACATCCTGCCGCGCGTTGCTGCTGCGCTGGACGTTGACCAGATCTCCGAGATCATCTCGGTCGAAAGCGCTGACACCTTCAAGCGCCCGATCTACGCCGGTAACGCCATCGCTACCGTGCAATCGACCGCCGCGATCAAAGTGATCACCGTGCGTGCCACCGGTTTCGACCCGGTTGCTGCTGAAGGCGGTTCGGCGGCTGTTGAAGCCGTTGGCGCTGCGCACGATGCGGGCATTTCGAGCTTCGTTGGCGAAGAGCTGGCCAAGTCCGATCGTCCAGAGCTGACTGCTGCCAAGATCGTCGTTTCCGGCGGCCGCGGCATGCAGAACGGCGACAACTTCAAGCACCTGTACGCTCTGGCCGACAAGCTAGGCGCTGCCGTTGGTGCTTCGCGCGCCGCGGTCGACGCAGGTTTCGTACCCAACGACATGCAGGTCGGTCAGACCGGCAAGATCGTTGCGCCACAGCTGTACATCGCCGTCGGTATCTCCGGCGCGATCCAGCACCTGGCCGGCATGAAAGACTCCAAAGTGATCGTTGCGATCAACAAGGACGAAGAAGCGCCGATCTTCCAGGTGGCCGATTACGGCCTCGTGGCTGACCTGTTCGAAGCCGTACCCGAGCTGGAGAAGCTGGTCTAATCCAGCCGCTTCACTTATAAAGAGCCCGACCGTTTGGTCGGGTTTTTTTTGTCTTGAATTTGAGTGGGGGCGTGTTGCCATGGATCTGCGCTGCGGATGGTTGTTGGGTCTGGCCCTGTTGCCCGTGGTGGCATCAGCGGCGGGCAAGTGCGAGCGCCTCGTCGTCACCGGTAGCCCCGATGCGCCACCGTACCTGTGGCAGGACCCGCAAAACCCGAAACGGCTGATCGGTGCCAGTGCCGACCTGTTGCAGCAAGTCGGCAAAGACCTCGGCATCAAAATCGATCTGCTGTATGCCGGCAAACGCGCGCAAGCCCTTGATGAGGTGCGCAGCGGGCGCATGGACCTGCTGGCTGACGCGCCACTGACCCTCAATGAGCTTGAAAGCCTCGACTACGTTCACCCACCGCTGCTGGAAAACGACTACTTGGTCTGGACCCGCAAAGGCTCGACGCTGGTTTACAGCGACGCCAGAGATCTGCACGGGCATGCCGGCGCGCTGTCGGAAAAGTCGCGGATGACCCAGGCATTCGGTATTTTCGCCGAGCAGAATCTGACCCTGACCAAGACGGCCAACCTCACCCAGGCCCTGCAGAAACTGCTTCTGGGGGAAGTGGAATATGTACTCGCTGGCCGCTATTCGGGCATGGCGGCCGCACAGGCCTTGGGTATGACCAACGATCTGCTGGCGTTCGAGCAACCCATTGATCGCCCCGGTCTGTTCCTTGCGGTTTCCCATAACTCGGCATGCAACGATCCGTGGTTGCGCGGACAGCTAGCCAAAAAGATGACAGAATTGCCCGCGTCCGGACTGACGGAAGCCGCGCTGCAACGCAATATCGAGCGCTGGAAGGCGCAGCAGCAACAGCCGCCACAACCCGTCAGTGCCCCCAAACAGTAGGGATTCTTAGTGAGTATTCGACCTCTTTTCGCGGCCGTGGCCGTTCTGGCTCTGGCCGGTTGCGCGACCGATCCGGCACCCATCGAACAAATGCGTCTGACCGAGCAGGCCATCACTCAGGCCAAGGCCGTTGGCGCCACGGCCGACGAAGTGCCGGAAATGAAACTGGCAGAAACCAAGTACACCCGCGCCAGAGGCAGCATGGCTGACCAGTCTTACCGCAACGCGCGGATGCGCGCCGAGCAGGCTGAACTGGACGCCCGGCTGGCCGAAGCCAAGGTGCTGACCCAGAAAAGTGAAGAGCAATTGAATGTACTGAACACCCGCATCACCCGACTGCGCAAGCAACTGGGGAATGCCCAATGAACCTGTCAGTGAAAATCCTCGGCGGCCTGATCCTCGTCGGTTGCGCCAGCCTTTCTGGCTGCGCCGGACAGCACAGTGAAACGGCGTTGCAGCAGGCTGGCAGCGACTTTCAGAAGGTCAAGGAAGATTCGAACGTGTTGCGTATCGCGCCGAAAGATGTGATTCGTGCCGGTGAGTCTTTGGCCCGCGCCGATCGCCTGTCGAGCTATTGGGGCAGCGGTTCGGACGTTGTGCATTACGCTTATCTGAGCCAGCGTTACAGCGAAATTGCTCGTGAGCATACCAATCAGGTGCTCAACGAAGAGCGCGCAGCCAAGCTGGAGCTGGAGCGCCAACGTCTGCAACTGGCCTTGCGCGAATCGAAGTTGTTGAGTGTGCAGCAGCAGGGCAAGTGGCTTGAGGAGCAGATCGTTGCGTTGGCGACTACGCAGACTGATCGGGGTCTGGTGATGACGCTGGGCGATGTGCTGTTCGATACCGGTGAGGCGGAGCTGAAGAATTCGGCCAATCGCGTGGTGCTGAAGATTGTTCAGTTTCTGCAGTTGAATCCCAAGCGGGTGGTGCGGATCGAGGGTTATACCGACAGTACCGGGGGCAAGCAGGAGAATCTCAAGTTGTCGCGTGACCGGGCGCAGTCGGTGGCGGATGTGTTGATTGACCTGGGCATTGATGACAAGCGGATTCAGGTTGAGGGGTATGGGGATGAGTACCCTGTAGACGCCAACGCTTCCGAGCGTGGGCGGGCGCAGAATCGTCGGGTTGAGATTGTTTTTTCTGATGAAAAGGGGCAGCTCGGGGCGGCTCGTTAGGTTGGCCTTGGCGGCCTCTGGGCCGACCAGGCTCTTGGGTTTTTGAGTGAATATCCGTTTTTTTGGGGGATGCGGCTGGCGGTTTCGCCCTTACGGCGAGGCACTTTTTCCAGACGCCGAAAAAGTGCCCAAAAAGGCTTGCTCCTGCGTTCGGCCCTCGCAGGCTCGGGTTCCTTCGCTCCGGGACCGATCCGGGCGCAGCGGCTACGGTTTGCTTCGCTGCACCTACTTCCGCTGTGTACGACTGCGTCGTACGGTCGCTGCGCTCCCACGCCCGGATCGATCCCTGCGCTCAGCCTTCCGATGTCGCTGGTTAGGCAAGATCAAGAGCACTCGAGCTGGCGCTCATTGTTGAGTGGGTAGGAGCGGGTGGTTGGCTTGGGGGTTGTGGTGGATTCGCCCCTCATCGGAACGCCGCCCGCCCAGCCCTCTCCCCCAGGAGAGGGAGCCGATTTAGGTTGGTTTCGAAGTTTGAGTACGACTCGATATCCCAGGTCGGCGCAGCTCTCGCATCCACCCCGGTCAATCCCCTCTCCCTCCGGGAGAGGGCTAGGGTGAGGGGCTTTTGATCTTGAGCCACATTCCTCGACCACTTCTCAAAAAAACAGCACAGTCCCGCAGACACCGCAGTGTATCGTTGACTAAAGTGACAACTGTCCCAGTACACTTCTAAACTGTTCCGGTATTGTTTCGCACAAGAATAAAATCGCCCGTGAAATCGAGTGCTGCGTCATGACCAATCTCTTGCTCTACCAACGTATTGCTCAGCAGCTGGCCGAGGATATTCGGCGTGGCGTTTATCAGCCGGGGGAGCGGGTGCCTTCGGTGCGCAAGATGAGTTCGCAGCTCAATGTCAGTCATGCAACGGTGTTGCAGGCTTACGCCAATCTTGAGGATCAGGGCTTGATCCGGGCGCGGCCGCAGTCGGGTTATTACGTGCACCAGACGCCGGCGCTGACGGCGCCGACGCCGGACATTGCGCGGGTTGAGCGGCCGGGGCTGGTGACGCGCAGCAGTATCATTCAGCAGGTTTTGGTTGAGTCGCGTCGTGAAGGGGTGTTTCCGCTGGGTGCGGCGGTGCCGAGTGTCGATTACTTGCCGGTGCGTGCGTTGCACCAGCAATTGGCCAAGGTCACGCGTTTCCATAGTCCGCGCGCTTTCAGTTACATGTTCAGTCCTGGTTTTGAACCGCTGCGTCGGCAGGTGGCGATTCGCATGCGCGACGCTGGGGTGGTGGTCGATCCGTCTGAGGTGGTGATCACTCACGGTTGTGTCGATGCCCTGCAAATGTCGTTGCGGGTGTTGACCCGGCCGGGGGATCTGATCGCTGCTGAATCTCCGACGTATTACGGTCTGCTGCAACTGGCCGATCTGCTCGGTCTCAAAGTCATCGAAATCCCCAGCGATCCCGCCACCGGCATGAGCCTGGAAGCGTTGCAACTGGCGGCCAACCAATGGTCGATCAAGGCGTTGGTGCTGACCACTCGCCTGAGCAATCCGCTGGGCGGCACCATGCCCGAGGAGCGGCAGAAGCAACTGCTGCGGTTGGCCTCGGATTTCGATATCCAGATTGTCGAGGACGATATCTACGGCGAGCTGATGTTCGAGCAGGGCAAGACCAAAGCGCTCAAGGCCTATGACCGCCTCGATCGGGTGATTTACTGTTCGAGCTTTTCCAAGACCCTGTCGCCGGGTGTGCGCATCGGCTGGATGATCGCTGGCAAGTATCAGCAGGAAATCCAGCGTTTGCAGACCTTCAGCACGCATTCGGCCTGCAGTGTCACGCAGATGGCGATTGCCGCTTATCTGGAAAACGGCGGCTATGACCGGCATTTACGGTACATCCGCCAGGAATACCGGAAAAACCTCAGCGCCTTCCAGTTGGCGGTGCAGCAGCACTTTCCCGAAGGCACGCAAATGACCCGACCCACGGGCGGTTTCATCCTTTGGGTGAGTTTGCCGGGACGGGTCAACACGCAAGAATTGCATGTGCGTGCGTTGCAGCAGGGCATCAGTATTGCGCCGGGGCTGATCTTCAGTAACACCGAGCAGTTCAACCACTGTATCCGCTTGAACTGCGGCATTCCGTGGAACCGCGAGGCGGAACGGGCGTTGATGACGCTAGGACTGTTGGCGACCCAGCTGTGTCAGGAAACCGCTGGCGGATTCTGAACGAGCGGCAGGTCAGGCTTGTCTTGTCGCGCACAACGAGCGAGCATGTGGCCCTCTGCCGTTAGTTCGTTGGGTCCATGAAAGCGATTGTTCCTGCCGCGTGGGTTTTGCTGGGTTTGTTGATGATCGGTCAGGTGCCGAGTGTCATGGCGGCTGCCACCCAGGAAAAACCGGCCGCGACCAGTACGAGCAAGAAAACCGCGAAAACCGCGGCACCCGCCAAGAAAGCCCAGTCGAAAAAAGCCGCCACGGTGAAGAAGCGCCGCCCGGTAGCCTCGAAATCGAAACCCGCCAGCGAAGTCGCGAAAACCCGATTGCCGAAGGCGAAGCTCGACCTCAGCCTCCCCAGGGATATGGTTGAAGAGTTGAAGCCCAAGGGCACGGTGGAACTGCCCAAACGCGAGGCGATTCTGCCGCAGATGTTTGGCGAAAAAGACAGCGGCTTCCAGCTCAACGGGCGTCTGCTCAGCAACGAAATGCAGCTGCAACTGCGCAATGACGAACGCCGTGAAGTCGAAGGCGCGGCGCTGGACTTTGAATTCAAACAGTAAATGACGCTTGGCTGTGACCCGCAGAACAGACGCTTTGTCGGAGACTGGTCAGTCACTTTCACTTATCGCTGAAAACCCGCCGCAGACAATTTGAAACAGCCGTTCTAGCGGTTACTCTGTTTCCCGTCTCTTTACACATCGCCCGTCGCGAGGATTGTTCGTCATGAAATGCCGTGAAGGCTGTGGCGCTTGCTGCATTGCCCCGTCCATCAGTTCGCCGATTCCCGGCATGCCCGATGGCAAACCTGCCGGCGAACGTTGCGTGCAGCTGTCGGTCGATAACCTGTGCAGCATTTTCGGCCGCCCGGAGCGTCCGCCAGTCTGCGCAGGCTTCGCTGCCGACGTTGAAGTCTGTGGCAGCAGCGCCGAAGAAGCGATCAGGCTGATCGGTTGGTGGGAAGCCATGACCGCGGCGTGATGTGTCAAGGCAACGGAACTTCAACAATAAGGAAAAGACTATGGGTTCGCTGCATCGTATTGCTCTCTTGTGTGGTTTGACCGCTGTGCTGGTCACCTCGGTTGCTCAGGCTGAAGACTGGAAGGTCGCCAAGAACGAGGACGGCATCAAGGTCTCGCTGAGCGAGATACCCGGCTCGGACTACAAGTCCTACCAGGGCGTCGCGCTGATGAAGACCACCATCGCCAAATTGCGCGCGCTGCAGGAAGACGTCGCCGGTGCCTGCGCCTGGATTCACGAATGCAAGACCCAGAAACTGCTCAAGCACGAGGGCGACCAGAGCTGGACCTACACCCAGTTCAACACGCCGTGGCCGGTCACTCCGCGTGATTCGGTGTTGCGCATCACCACCGTCGAAGGCGCCGATGGCAGCCTGACCCGCAATCTCGAAGGTGTGCCGACTTATCTCCCGGAAGAAAAAGGCTTCGTCCGGGTTCAGCAAGTCAAGGGTTTCTGGAAGTTCGTGCCCAAAGGCGATCAGGTCGAAGTGACTTATCAAGTGCACACCGAACCAGGCGGCAGCGTGCCGGCCATGGTTGCCAACAAGTTCGTGGTCGATGCGCCATTCAATACACTCAAAGCCTTGAAACAACGCGCCGAGAAATAATCCGCGCGCTTTGAAATAAACGCCCCGATTGATTCGGGGCGTTTCGTTTCCGGCTTTATTGTGTTTCCAGATATGCGTTGGACGAAATTTTCACAAAGTCTTCCCGACAATTCGCCCGCGCTGTTGCCTCGCTGTCAGGGCTCTAGATGAAAGCATCTGGCAGCGCGGCAGTAATCAATGGCAATGGTGCGGGTGATCGTGCAACATTTGCGCACCGCGCACGCCCCGGGGTCTGGAATGACCAATAGAGGGCTTGGCGCCGCTTTATTCTTTGCAACTTCAACTTTCCAATGGGTCCTAAAACGACATGGCAAACCCGGACGCCCTGAATCAGCAGCGATCTTCCAGCCGCCTGCTGCAACCGACCGTCAAATCGCATCTGGCTTACACGCTGCTTTGTGCGCTGGTCATGATGGTGATGTTTTCCGTGCTGCGCCTCGCGCTGCTGGTCTACAACCGCGAGATGATCCTCGACACCCCAGCCGCGACCTTTCTGGAAGCGTTCGTCAACGGCCTGCGCTTCGATCTGCGTCTGGTGGTGTATCTGTGCATTCCGCTGGTGCTGGCGCTGTTCAGCGCCCGGGCCATGGCCGCGCGGGGCTTCTTCCGTCTGTGGCTGACCATCGCCTCGAGCATCGCGCTGTTCCTCGGCCTGATGGAGATGGACTTCTACCGCGAGTTCCACCAGCGCCTCAACGGTTTGGTTTTCCAGTACGTGAAAGAAGACCCGAAAACCGTGATGAGCATGCTCTGGTACGGTTTCCCGGTGGTTCGCTACCTGCTGGCGTGGGTCATCGGCACAGTCATTCTGACCCTGGCGTTCAAGGGCGCCGACCGCGCCACCCGCCCGCGCGGGCCGTTCAGTGGCGGCAGTGTCAGCTCGCGTCAGGTCGCGCCGTGGTACACCCGTCTGGCGGTGTTCGTGGTCTGCCTGCTGATCTGCGTAGTCGCCGCTCGTGGCACCTTGCGTCAGGGCCCGCCAATGCGTTGGGGCGATGTGTACACCACCGATTCCAACTTCGCCAACCAGCTCGGCCTCAACGGCACGCTGTCGTTGATCGCTGCCGCCAAGGCGCGCATGGGCGAAGACCGCGACAACATCTGGAAAGCCACTCTGCCGCAGGAACAGGCGCAAAAAGTGGTGCGCGACATGTTGCTGATGCCGGACGACAAACTGGTCGACGCCGACATCGCTGCGGTACGCCGTGACTACATGCCACCGGCCGACAAGACCCTGCCGATCAAGAACGTCGTGGTGATCCTGATGGAAAGCATGGCCGGTCACTCGGTCGGTGCTCTGGGCGCGCCGGGCAATATCACGCCTTACCTGGACAAGCTGTCGAAGGAAGGCCTGCTGTTCGACCGCTTCTTCTCCAACGGCACGCACACCCACCAGGGCATGTTCGCAACCATGGCCTGCTTCCCCAACCTGCCGGGTTTCGAATACCTGATGCAGACCCCGGAAGGCAGCCACAAGCTGTCCGGCCTGCCGCAGTTGCTCAGTGCGCGTGACTACGACGACGTGTACGTCTACAACGGCGATTTTGCCTGGGACAACCAGTCGGGCTTCTTCAGCAACCAGGGCATGACCAACTTCGTCGGCCGCAACGACTTCGTCAATCCGGTGTTCTCCGACCCGACGTGGGGCGTGTCCGACCAGGACATGTTCGACCGTGGCCTGCAGGAGCTGAAGGCGCGGGAAAACGGCAAGCCGTTCTACGCGCTGCTGCAAACCCTGTCCAACCACACGCCATACGCCTTGCCGACGCCATTGCCGGTCGAGCGCGTGACTGACCGTGGCAGCCTCAACGAACACCTGACTGCCATGCGCTACTCCGACTGGGCGCTGGGCCAGTTCTTCGAGAAGGCGCGCAAGGAGAAGTACTTCAACGAAACCCTGTTCGTCATCGTCGGCGACCACGGCTTCGGCAACGAGCGTCAGATCACCGAAATGGACCTGGGCCGCTTCAACGTGCCAATGCTGATGATCGCCCCGGGCATCCAGCAGAAGTTCGGTACGCGTGACCATACGGTGGGCACCCAGATCGACATCGTGCCGACCATCATGGGGCGTCTCGGTGGCGAAGTGCGTCACCAGTGCTGGGGCCGCGACCTGCTCAACCTGCCGCAGGGCGATACCGGTTTCGGTGTGATCAAGCCATCGGGCAGCGAGCAGACCACGGCGATTGTCACCGCCGACCAGATTCTGGTGTTGCCGCGCGACAAGGACATGGGGCCGAAAATCTGGCAATACCAACTCGGTGCCAATCCGCATGCCGAAGTAGTGCCGAATGCACCGCGTACCGCCGAACTGAAACTCAAGCTGGAAGCGTTCCTGCAAACCGCGACCAAGAGCCTGCTGGATAACACCGCCGGTGTGATTCACGGCAAGCCGGACTGATTGCTGTTAAAAACGCGCAATAAAAAAGAGGCCCTGAACAGGGCCTCTTTTTTTTCAGCTTTAAATCGTCATATCTTGCCGAGTAACAACAACACCAACAGCACGACCAGTACGACACCGATGATGCCCGACGGACCATAACCCCAACTTCTGGAGTGCGGGAAGACCGGCAGACCACCGATCAGCAACAGGATCAGGATGATGATAAGAATTGTGCCCATGTCGATTTCCTTGTTGGTAATGTCGAGAAGTCTTGATGTTCAAGGGCGACTGGATACCAAGTAATTCCAGCCGGCTTACAAGTTCCGACTTGTGCCAAGTGGAAAAAATTCCATGTTTTTTTAATGTATTTGGATTGCAGGCTTATTTCTTTTTTTCGCCCGGCTAGTTCAGAACTTACTCGCCCTCATTGAATCCAACGCGCCCCGGTTTGCACTCACCATTCAGCAATCTGATGGAGCGTGGGTGGTGGTCGAACGTTCGCTACACTCGGCGCATCTTTCCCGGAACAACAAGGCTGTCTGCTATGCAAAATCGCATGATGATCACTGGCGCGGGCTCCGGTCTGGGCCGCGAAATCGCGCTGCGCTGGGCGCGTGAGGGCTGGCAACTGGCGCTGTCCGACGTCAGCGAACCGGGCCTGCAGGAAACCCTCAAACTAGTCCGCGAGGCCGGCGGTGACGGTTTTGTGCAGCGCTGCGATGTGCGCGATTACAGCCAGCTCACAGCGTTCGCCCAAGCGTGTGAAGAGAAACTCGGCGGCATCGACATCATCGTCAATAATGCCGGCGTGGCCTCGGGCGGTTTCTTCAGCGAGTTGTCGCTGGAAGACTGGGACTGGCAGATCGCAATCAATCTGATGGGCGTGGTCAAGGGCTGCAAGGCGTTCCTGCCGCTGCTCGAGCAGAGCAAAGGCAAGATCATCAACATCGCCTCCATGGCGGCGCTGATGCAGGGGCCGGCGATGAGCAACTACAACGTGGCCAAGGCCGGTGTGGTGGCGCTTTCGGAAAGTCTGTTGATTGAGCTGGCGCAACAGGAAGTCGGTGTGCACGTGGTTTGTCCGTCGTTCTTTCAGACCAACCTGCTCGATTCGTT
Source organism: Pseudomonas sp. Z003-0.4C(8344-21) (assembly GCF_900104975.1). NCBI lineage: Bacteria > Pseudomonadati > Pseudomonadota > Gammaproteobacteria > Pseudomonadales > Pseudomonadaceae > Pseudomonas > Pseudomonas sp. Z003-0.4C(8344-21). The sequence goes on from NZ_LT629756.1 coordinate 2,029,022, forward strand.
CCGCGGGCCGACTCCGGCGATGAAGGCCCAGGTGGGCAAGTTGCTGGAAAGTTCGCCGATCACCGCCGCGGATATCGCCGACTACATCTACCGGCAAGTGGCCGCCGGTGAATTCATGATCCTGCCCCACGAACAAGGGCGCATGGCCTGGGCGATCAAGCAGAAGAATCCGCAGTTGCTCTATAACGAAATGACCAGCATGGCCGAAAAAATGCGCGCCAAGGCCAAACAGAACAACGGCTGAACTTGCCCGCAGCAGACGGCGTCGTTAGGGTGGCCGCAATGGTCACCCTGTCGAGACGCATCGATGCTCAATTACTTGTGGTTCTTCCTCGCGGCGCTGTTCGAGATCGCCGGTTGTTTCGCCTTCTTCATGTGGCTGCGCCAGGGCAAAAGTGCGCTGTGGGTGATTCCGGCACTGTTGAGTCTGACGCTGTTCGCACTCCTGCTGACCCGCGTCGAAGCCAACTACGCCGGGCGCGCGTATGCCGCTTACGGCGGAATCTACATCGTCGCTTCGATTGGCTGGCTGATGGTGGTCGAGCGAGCGCGCCCGTTGGGCTCTGACTGGATCGGCGTGGCGTTATGCGTGATCGGCGCCAGCGTGATCCTGTTCGGGCCGCGTTTTTCAGCGGCTTGAGGTTGTTTTGCGGGAAACGTCTGACGGCTCTGAGCGCGCAAGGCTGTAAGGCAAAACTGATTTGCCTGCTGCGCATTGTGTAGCCGCCGCAAGCCGCGCATCTTCTGGGTTCGCTAACCCTGAAGGACCTATCTCATGCTTGTACTCAGCCGTGTCGTTGGTGAGTTGATTTCAATCGGTGACGACATCTCTTTGCGTGTTCTGTCGGTGAATGGCTCCAGCGTGCGCTTTGGCGTCGAAGCCCCGCAAAACGTGCACGTGCACCGCTCCGAAGTCTACGACCGGATCAAGCGCAAGGAAGGTGTGCAGAAGGTTCGCTGAGCGTCAGTCGAACAAATGCCTGGGCACATCATGCTTGAGCATCAACTGGCACTGTTCGCTTTCCGGATCGAACACGATCAAGGCCTGGCCCTTGGTCAGCGCCTGGCGTACGCGCAGCACGCGGGTTTCCAGCGGCGTGTCATCGCCGTTGTCGGTACCGTCGCGGGTGACAAAATCCTCGATCAGGCGGGTGAGGGTGTCGACTTCAAGCGCGTCGTGGGGAATCAGCATGGGCACCTCGGCTAAATCAATGGCGCGATGCTACGGCGATTGGGGTTGGCCTGCCAGTTTTTGTAGTGCCTCGACCGGCGGCATCGCGAGCAGGCTCACTCCTACAATTGGAATGCGTTCTCCTGTAGGAGTGAGCCTGCTCGCGATAGCGGTATCTCAGACAACAATGATCTAACTGTCGGAACGCTGCCCCACCAGACTGTCCACCGGCGGCACGCGGGTTTCGCTCTCCATCTGCGTGTCGTGTTCGATCTGATGACTGAAGCGGTCCAGCGAGGCATTGGCCGGCGCCGCGTCGCTGGCGAACACCGGCGGGCTCAGAATGTAAGCACCGAGCAACCGGCTCAACGCCGCCAGACTGTCGATGTGCGTACGTTCATAACCGTGAGTCGCATCGCAGCCAAAGGCGAGCAGGGCGGTGCGGATGTCGTGCCCGGCAGTCACCGCCGAATGGGCGTCGCTGAAGTAATAGCGAAACATGTCGCGGCGCACCGGCAATTCGTGTTCACCGGCCAGGCGCAACAAGTGCCGCGACAGGTGATAGTCATACGGACCGCCGGAATCCTGCATCGCCACGCTGACAGCATGCTCGCTGGAATGCTGGCCGGGTGCGACCGGGGCGATGTCGATGCCAACGAACTCACTGACGTCCCACGGCAAAGCCGCCGCCGCGCCACTGCCGGTTTCTTCGGTAATGGTGAACAGCGGATGGCAGTCGATCATCAATTCCTGGCCGCTGTCGATGATGGCTTTAAGTGCGGCAAGCAGCGCCGCGACACCGGCCTTGTCATCCAGGTGGCGGGCGCTGATATGGCCGCTTTCGGTGAATTCCGGCAGCGGATCGAACGCCACCACGTCGCCGACGTTGATGCCCAGCGATTCACAATCGGCCTTGGTCGTGCAGTAGGCGTCGAGGCGCAGCTCGACGTGATCCCAACTGATCGGCATTTCATCGACCTGCGTATTGAACGCATGCCCGGACGCCATCAGCGGCAACACACTGCCACGAATCACGCCGCTGTCGGTGAACAGGCTGACGCGGCTGCCCTCGGCGAAGCGGCTCGACCAGCAGCCGACCGGGGCGAGGGTCAGGCGGCCGTTGTCCTTGACCGCGCGGACCGCGGCGCCAATGGTATCCAGGTGCGCCGAGACTGCGCGGTCGGGGCTGTTCTTCTTGCCTTTGAGCGTGGCGCGAATGGTTCCGCGTCGGGTCATTTCGAACGGGATGCCGAGTTCTTCCAGACGCTCGGCGACGTAGCGCACGATGGTGTCGGTGAAGCCGGTGGGGCTGGGAATGGCGAGCATTTCCAGGAGGACTTTTTGCAGGTAGTTCAGATCCGGTTCGGGGATTTGCGGGGTCATGGAAACTCCTGATGGGTTGAGCACATCGATGGTTTCGATGAGAGAGGGATTTGTGGCGCCTGATCGGTCCTCATCGCTGGCAAGCCAGCTCCCACAGTGTTGTGTATACCGCCGGAACTGTGGGAGCTGGCTTGCCAGCGATGGCGTCAGTGCAGCCACCAAGTAATCAAGAGATCGCCGACTGACTATGCGGAAACAACAGATCGACAAAGCGTTCCGCCGTCGGTTGCGGCTCGTGGTTGGCCAGGCCGGCGCGTTCGTTGGCTTCGATGAACACATACTCCGGCTGATCCGCCGCCGGCACCATCAGGTCGAGGCCGACCATCGGAATATCCAGCGCGCGTGCCGCACGCACGGCTGCATCGACCAGCGTCGGATGCAGAATGGCGGTGACGTCTTCCAGGGTGCCGCCGGTGTGCAGATTGGCGGTGCGGCGCACGAACAGATGTTCGCCGGCCGGCAGAATGCTGTCGTAGTCGTACCCGGCCGCGTGCAAGGTGCGTTCGGTTTCGTGGTCGACAGGGATCTTGCTTTCGCCACCGGTAGCAGCTTGCCGACGCCGGCTCTGCGCCTCGATCAGCTCGCCGATCGAATGCTGACCGTCACCGACCACTTCGGCAGGTTTGCGGATCGCCGCTGCAACCACTTCGAAACCGATCACCACGATGCGCAGATCGAGACCTTCATGGAAGCTCTCGAGCAGCACGCGACTGTCGAATTGCCGCGCGGCTTCGATAGCCTGCTGCACGTCCTCGATGGTCTGCAGATCGACCGCCACGCCTTGGCCCTGTTCGCCGTCGAGCGGCTTGACCACCACCCGCTGATGCTCGTCGAGAAAGGCCAGATTGTCGTCGGCATTGCCGGCCAGTTGTTGTGCCGGCAGATTCAGCCCGGCCGCCTTCAGCACCTTGTGGGTCAGGCTTTTGTCCTGGCACAGGGTCATGCTGATCGCGCTGGTCAGGTCGCTCAACGATTCACGGCAGCGCACCCGGCGCGCGCCATGAATGAGGGTGAACAGACCGGCGTCGGCGTCATCGACCTGCACGTCGATGCCGCGGCGATGAGCTTCCTCGACAATGATTCGCGCGTACGGGTTGAACTGCGCTTCTGGCCCCGGGCCAAGAAACAGCGGCTGGTTGATGCCGTTCTTGCGCTTGATCGCGAAAGTCGGCAGGTTGCGGAAACCGAGCTTGGCGTAGAGGTTTTTTGCCTGACGGTTATCGTGCAGCACCGACAGGTCCAGATAGCTCAGCCCGCGGCTCATGAAATGCTCGATCAGATGCCGCACCAGCACCTCGCCCACACCCGGACGCGAACACTGCGGGTCCACCGCCAGGCACCACAGGCTGCTGCCGTTTTCCGGATCGTTGAACGCGTTGTGATGATTGAGTCCCATGACGCTGCCGATCACCGCGCCGCTGTCTTCATCCTCGGCCAGCCAGTACACCGGGCCGCCCTGAGGATGCGGGGTGAGCAACTCGGGATCGATCGGCAACATGCCGCGCGCCTGATACAAGCGGTTGATGCCTTGCCAGTCCGCCTCGCTCTGCGCACGTCGAATGCGGAAGCCGCGAAAAACGCGAGTGGCCTGGCGGTAATCGCTGAACCACAGGCGCAAGGTGTCGGACGGATCGAGGAACAGCTGCGTCGGTTCCAGACCAAGAATTTGCTGCGGCGCGGCGACGTACAGCGCAATGTCGCGCTCGCCGGGTTGTTCGTTGAGCAGTTCCTGCGCCAGCGATGCCGGGTCGGGGAAGGTATGGCCGATCAGCAATCGGCCCCAGCCGCAATGCACGGCAATCGGGGCGCAGGGCAGGGTGCTGCCGTCTTCGGCCAGACGCGCTTGCAGACGTTCGTACGACGGCGCCTGACCACGCAGCAGGCGTTGGTTGATGGACGTGGCATGGGGTTTCATCAATCAGATTCCTTGTTCACTGAGCCACAGGTTCAGCGCCGCCAGTTGCCACAGTTTCGAACCGCGCAACGGGGTCAGTTGGCCTTGAGGGTCAGTCAGAAGCTTGTCGAGCATGCTCGGGTTGAACAGGCCGCGATCCTGGCTCGGATCCAGCAGCAGTTCGCGCACCCAGTTGAGCGTGTCACCCTGCAAATGTTTGAGGCCAGGCACCGGGAAGTAGCCTTTCTTGCGGTCGATCACTTCACTTGGAATGACCCGACGCGCGGCTTCCTTGAGCACCTGTTTGCCGCCATCGGGCAGCTTGAACTGGCCAGGCACACGGGCCGACAGTTCGACCAGTCGATAGTCGAGAAACGGCGTGCGCGCCTCCAGGCCCCAGGCCATGGTCATGTTGTCGACACGCTTGACCGGGTCGTCGACCAGCATCACCGTGCTGTCCAGGCGCAAGGCCTTGTCCACTGCCGCATCAGCGCCGGGCTGGGCGAAATGTTCCTTGACGAAGTCACCGGCGGCGTCGTTGGCCGTGAGCCATTTCGGTTGCACGGTAGCGGCGTAGTCTTCGTAGCTGCGGTCGAAAAACGCTGCGCGATAAGCTGCGTACGGATCGGCTGCACCGTCGACTTGCGGATACCAGTGGTAGCCGGCAAACAATTCGTCGGCACCCTGACCGCTCTGCACCACTTTGCAATGCTTGGCCACTTCCCGCGACAGCAAATAGAAAGCGATGCAGTCGTGGCTGACCATTGGCTCGCTCATCGCGCGAAAGGCCGCGGGCAGCTGCTCGATGATTTCTTTTTCGTCGATACGCAGTTGGTGATGCTGAGTGCCGTAGTGTTTGGCGATCAGGTCGGAATACTGAAATTCGTCACCGCGTTCGCCGCCGGCATCCTGGAAACCGATGGAAAAGGTCGACAGGTTCTCGACGCCGACTTCACGCAACAGGCCGACGAGCATGCTCGAATCGACACCGCCGGAGAGCAACACACCGACGTCCACTGCGGCACGTTGCCGAATTGCCACGGCTTCGCGGGTGCTGTCGAGTACACGGTCGACCCAGTCTTCCAGCTTGAGGTTTTTCTCGTCCTCGTTCGGGCCGTAGGGCAGGGTCCACCAGGTTTTCTGCTCGGTGCTGCCATCGGCTTCGACGCGCATCCAGCTCGCTGGCGGCAGCTTTTCGATACCCGCCAGCAACGTGCGCGGCGCCGGCACCACGGCATGGAAATTCAGATAGTGGTTGAGCGCCACCGGATCGAGAATCGGGTTGATGTCGCCGCCCTTGAGCAGCGCCGGCAGGGCCGATGCGAAACGCAGGCGCTGACCGGTGCGCGACAGGTACAGCGGCTTGACGCCGAGACGGTCGCGGGCGATGAACAGGCGCTGCGCGTCGCGCTCCCAAATGGCGAAGGCGAACATGCCGTTGAGCTTGGGCAGCAGCGCTTCACCCCAGGCGTGATAGCCCTTGAGCAGGACTTCAGTGTCACCGCCGGAATAGAACGCATAACCCAGGGCTTCGAGTTCGGCGCGCAGTTCCGGGAAGTTGTAAATGGCGCCGTTGAAGGCCAGCGACAGGCCCAGTTGGCTGTCGATCATCGGCTGCGCCGAGCCGTCCGACAGGTCCATGATTTTCAGGCGACGATGGCCCAGGGCAATCGGCCCTTGGGCATGGAAGCCCCACGCGTCAGGGCCGCGCGGGGCCAGGTGATGGGTGATGCGCTCGATGGCTGCAAGGTCTGCAGGTTGTTGATCAAAACGTAACTCGCCAGCTAATCCACACATAAAATCCTTACCGGTTTTTCCGTTGGGGAGGGGTCAAACGGGACCTCGCCAAAAGGGCGGGTACTCAGAAACTGACCCGCCACGGTAGGTGGAGTTTTAGAACGATAAGTTATAAGTGGGTGTTGGGGTCGTTCATCAACCGTTGAGTTTCCGGGTTTTATGGCGGCGATAGGTAGATACCACCTGCCATTCCCGCCGTTCGCTATGTTCATCGGTCCGACCCGCAATAAAGGACTATTGCCATGCCCGCCACAGTGAACAAAACCTCGCCATCCGACGACGCCATCCTGGGTACGCTGCTTGAGGCCACCGCCGATCTCGACACCGCGCAAACGCTGCAGAAAACCTTGCCTGCGCACCTGCTCAAAGCCAGCCCCGAAGCATTGTCGGCACTCGATCAGACCGTACGTGACCTGCACGACACGCAAGTGCTGGTCGACAAGGACCTGCTCGCGCTGAAACCTCTGAATAGCTTCTGCATCGACGAATTGCACGCGGCCCTGAGCGGTAAATGGCCGGCAGATACGTTTGATGTCGAGAAAGACTTTCTCAGCCTGCCCGGCGTCGACTGCGGTTGCCCGGCAACTTCCACCGATGAAAACGGCATCCAGACCTTCCCCAACGCGACGCCGACGCTGCTGCAAGCGGCCATGCAGAATTTCAGCGAAGACGAGGCGGCTGATACGTTCCCGAGGGGTAGTTTCATTCGCATCAACAGTGCGGCGCAGGCCGTGAGCGATCTGACGCCGGCCGCTTTCGCCAAACTGTGCCGCGAGCTCGATCTGGGCAAACGCTACCAGGAGCATTTCCAGAAGGTGTTCGGCCTGCTGGACCGTGATGGCAAAGTCGTCGCCACCAGCGCCATGACCCGGGATATCGCCAAGCTGAAAAAACTGCTGTTGCAACTCGACCTGCAGCAGGCCGCCCTCAAGGGGAATATCAGTGCGGCCACCCGGCAGGTGTTACAGAAACTGATCGACGCCGATGGCGTGCTATCGAGTGGAATCAAGCTCTATGGCAAGCAAGCGATGATCATGCAAGGCGTGAAGATTCTCGACAGTTGTGTCTGGGGCGCGGTGGTGTTTTCCAGCCGATCGGTGGAGTTGTACCCCAGTGAACGGTGTGTGGTGTACATCGCCGGCGAACCGCAACGACCATTGTATGAATACCCGAGCTTCACCGTGTTCAAGCAATACCTGACACAGCAGATGCAAAAGAAAGACTACCGGGAGTATTTCGCCAACAGCCTCGATGAAGACAACAAGGCCGACTTCTTCAAAACCTTCACCGACAGCGTCGAACTCGGGCATATCCAACAGTGGCCGATGACCGTGCCGCTCTTCGAATTCATGGTGCAGAGCCATGTCGGCAAGCTACAGCTCGACGCGCGCAAGCTGGCTGTGCCGACCGACGATATCGATGAAGAGGTGCGGCAAAAGCGCCTGCTCGATTTTATTCAACGGGGTGTGACCGTCCTCTCGGTCGCCGGGCTGGTAGTACCGGTGCTCGGGCAGTTGATGATGGGCGTTGCGGTCGGGCAAATGCTCGCTGAAGTCTATGAAGGCGTCGAGGACTGGCGTCGTGGCGATCATCAGCAAGCGCTGTCACATCTGCTCAGCGTGGTGGAAAACATTGCCGTGATGGGCGGGTTTGCCGTCGGGCAGAAAGCCGTAGCAACGCTCGGCAAAAAACTCCTGCAAGCGCACCCGCAGTTCTTTGCGCAATTCAGCGCCATCGTTAACGGCGCAGGGCAGCCACGCTTGTGGAAGCCCGATCTGGCGCCCTATGAACATTCCCTGCCGACCGGGTTTACCATCGCTCCGGGCTCGAAGGAGTTTTATCAGATTGGCGACAAGACCCTGAGCCGTATCGATCATCGAATCTTCGCCGGTGATTACGATCCCGCCAGCAAAGTCTGGCGCCTGCAACATGCCCGGCGTGCGTCAGCCTATGTTCCGCAGATTACCCGGCACGTCGAGGGCGGCTGGCGCCTTCCTGCCGAACAGCCTGAGGAGTGGAGCAGCGTCGCCTACGCGCTCAAACGTGTCGATCCGTCGTTGAGCGAGTTCGACGATAGCGATCTGGACATGCTGCGCCGCCTCTGTGATGTCACGCCCGAGGAACTGCATGAGGCTTTTCGCGACAACGTCAGCCTCTCGGTACGCTTGCGTGAAACCATTGAGCGCGTTCGCCTCGCGCGACAGTTGCGCACCTTGAGCAACGAACTGCAACGCGGTGAAGTCCATTCTGGCCAGGCCGTCGAAGACCAACTGCATGCATTGCCAAAGATGCGCGGCTGGCCGACTGACCGCTATATCGAAGTCACCGATCCCGAGGGCACCGTCACGGCGACCTATCCCAGGACCACAGTGTTTGACGAATCCCTGGGGGTGGTGGTCGACACGGACCAATTGGCTCGAGGACAGTTGCTGCAAACCATCATCGATGGCTTGTATCAAAGCGAGGTCGAAGCCCTGCTGGGCAGCAAGGTCGCCACTAGCGCTCAGCATTCGACGTTGGCTAAAAAACTCGGTGCAGCGCTGAAGACCGGTTATCGCGAGGCGTTCGAGCATATGTATCAACGCTACGATCAAGGCGACGTCGATGAGGTTTTGAAATTGCGCAAGGTCTTCGCCGATATCCCGGCACGCCACGTCCAAAGCCTCATCGAGCAGGCGCCAAGCGTGCAGCGCCTGCACCTGCGCACCACCGGGCGAGTGCCGCTGCAATTGGGGCAGCGGGTCAGAATAACGAGCAGTCAGGTGCGCCTGGATCGTTCGCTGGCCGGGTTTCACTGGCCACGGCTGGCCAATGCCGACACTGACAAACTGGCGATTCAACTGCTACCGCGCCTCAGGGGCTGGGATTCGCAGGTGCGTCTGGAAATTCGCGATAAAAAGCTGACCGGACCGATTCTGCAAGCGATAGGCGAGGAGTCGGCGACCGTCAGCAAAAAATGTACGCTGGTAAAATCCGCCACGGGCTATGAAGCGTTTGACGGCAGTGGTAAATCCCAAGGCAAAGTTGCCGCCGGCCCCAACGCGTTGTTTGACGCCATCCTCAAGGCTGTCCCGACGAAGCCGTCCAAGGGCGTGGCCGCTGCTGCCGACACGCTGCCAACCGACGCCGCAGGCTTGCGCAGCCAGTTACTCGAGAAGGCACTGGGCGAGCGCGAGGCCACGGCGCGCCTGCTGAGCGGTGACGAATCCGCACCGCTGGATGCCGAGCCGGCCTGCGTGCAAGGCGATCAGCCAGCCGTGAAGAAGCATCCCTCGGCATTGCTGCGCAAAGTCCGCAAACTCTTTCCGCGCATGACCGAGGCGCAGGCCAGTGAGTTCATCGACGGCCTGGGCGACGATGCGCTGAGCCGGGCAATGCGAGTCAAAGTCTTGCGCGGGGATCTCGATAGTCTGCGTGACGCGCTGTTTACCTGGGGTGAAGACATTGACGCGATGAACACCGCAGGCGGTGATCTGGCTGAGGTTCGACACAGTCGCCGTACCTTCGCCGAGCTGATCGAAAAGGGTTTTCGGCGCTTTCACCAGATGAACAACGAGAACGGCAAAGCAGTGGGCGTACTGAACCTTGACGGCATGCGCGTCGGCAAGCTGCCGACGTTGCCGCCGGGGATCAGCTTTGATCACATTCAGCAACTGTCCATGCGCGATATGGCACTGGACGACGATGTCGCGTACTTCCTCAAATCATTCAAGCAGCTCGAGTCGCTGGAACTCGATGACAATGTCATCACGCGTCTGCCAGAGGTGCTGTCGCACATGCCCAATCTGAAAGTCCTGAGTCTGGCGGGAAACAAGCTCCAGTTGACTGAGCAGACCCTGAAAAAGCTCAACGGTTTGCACACGTTGAGGCATTTGAATCTCAACAAAAACCCGCTGGGTGCGACGCCGGATGTCTCTCGAATGTTCCATCTGCGTCGGTTGTTGCTGGAAAGCACCGGCATCACCGAAATGCCCAAGGGACTTTCTCGCCTGTTGAATCTGGAATGGGCGGACCTGAAGAAAAACCAGATCAAGTACCTGCCGGACTGGCTGTTCAAAACCTCCAGACGCTTCAGTCAGGCGCTGGACCTGGGGGATAATCCGCTGATCGACCCGAGCAAAACCCACCTTCAGACATACCGTGACAATTACGGCGTCGGCATGGGATTCTTTGAAAATGACATCGCCCGGCTCGACGAGCAACGTGCCCGTACGCTGTGGTTTCCCGAAAAGGCCGGTGAGACATTTGGCAAGCGTGAACGAATCTGGAACGCCTTCAAGGACGATGCGCGTGCCGAGGGGCTGTTTCACTTGCTTGCGGAACTGGGCAATACCGCCGACTCGAAGAAAATCAACAAGGAGCTGCAGCGGCGGGTCTGGGCAGTGCTTGAGGCCGCAGAGAACGACGCCGCGCTGTGTGACCATCTGCTGGGACTGGCTGCCAGCCCGATCAATTGCACTGACACCGCAGCAGTGACATTCAGTCGTCTGGAAGTGGCGGTGCAGGTCAACCGCTTGACCAGACTCGCCGGCAGCAATGGCGTCAGCGCCAGGTCTTTGTTGAAACTGGGGCGTGGCCTGTTCAGGCTTGAACAACTGGACGACATCGCGGCCGAGCACGCGGTCAAGTTTCCCAAGCTTGATCCATTGGAAGTGGGCCTTGCCTATCGTATCGGTCTTGCCGAAACGCTGGAGTTGCCTGGCCAGGCGCGGCACATGCTTTTTGGGGAACAGGCCGGCGTTACCGAGGCCGATCTGGAAGTGGCGCAGAACAGGATCAGCGTCGCCGAGCTTTCGCCCAAGTGGCTGAAATTCATGAGTGAGCGCACGTTCTGGCAAGTCTGGCTGCAACGGACGTTTCCCCGCCGCTTCGTGCCTGTCGAAGAGGAGTATGCGCCGCGAATGACCGCACTGGACGAGAAGGCGAAAACCATGCGCGACGCCGACTATAGGAGCCAGGCAGACATCATCAAGGCCGAACGTGAAGAGGCGTTCAAAGTTGTCTGGACGGAGCTGACCGAGGAGGCATTGCGCATCGAAGAACTGGGCCTGTGCGCCAGGCCCGACGACTGAGCATCACTTGCCGCGAATCAGTTTGCGCAGGGCGAACCGGTTCGGGTGACAGGCTTCGGCGACGCTGCGCGGCAGTGGCAGCGGCTCGTTGTCCAGCCACGCCGCGAGCAGTTCACCGGACAGCGGCGCGGTAATCAGCCCGCGCGAGCCGTGGCCGCTGTTGACGTACAGACCGCCGTGCCACGGGCAGGCGCCATCCGGCACTTGCCGGGCGTCCTTGCTCAGCGCTGCATAGGTTTGATTGAACGCTGGCAGGTCGGCGAGCGGGCCTACAATCGGCAGGTAATCGGGACTGGTGCAGCGAAACGCGGCCCGTCCCTCAAGGCCTTCGACGGGCTGCTGATCGATGTGCAAACGGTCGACCAGATCGCTGGAGATCTCCTCGAGCATGGCAAGATTGCCCTGGTGTTCGGCAGCGGTCGGGGTCAGGTCATCGCTGTGAAAATCGAAACTGGCGCCGAGGGTGTGCTCGCCCAGACGCGCCGGTGCGACGTAGCCTTCAGCGCACACCACCGTCGCCAGCGCGGCACTTTGCGCGGTTTGCGCCAGACGCGTGATCTGCCCGCGAATGCGCTTGAGCGGCAACTCGGCGCTCTGCGCAAAGTGTTTGATCTCGGCGGCGCCAGCCAGCACCACCACCGCAGCACTGGCGAGCAAGCGCTCGCCGTCCCACGCTTGCCACTGGTCATCGACTTTGCGCAGTTGCAGCACTTCATGATGGCTGAGCAATTCGATGTTTGGCTGCGCGGCTTGCGCCTGGCACAGCGCGGGCGGATGCACCCAGCCGCCTTCTGGATAGAACAGACCGCCATGGGCTACACCGACCCCGGCACGGGCCTGCGCCGCCGGTTGCTCCAGCCACTGCAACAGATCTGCCGGGAAGGCCTCGGCCAGTTGCGCATGCCGCTCGGCTTCCTTGGCATTGAAGGCCAGTTGCAGCACGCCGCAGTTATCCCAGTCGGTGCCGCGTTGCAGGTTTTCCAGCAGGCGGCGGGTGTAGCCGAAACCGCTGACGATCAGTTGCGACAGCGCCGTGCCGTGGGCGGACAGCTTCAGGTAGAGCACGCCTTGCGGGTTGCCCGAGGCTTCCTGCGCCACGCCAGCGTGGCGCTCAAGCAAGCTGACCTGCCAGCCGCGCGCGGCGAGGCTGGACGCGGTAGCGCAACCGGACAGCCCGGCGCCGATCACTAGCGCACGGCGTTCGCCGGTCAACGGGGCAGGGCGGGCGAACCACGGTTTGTACGGCAAGGGTGGCGCCACGTCTGCCGGCCAGCCGAGAAACTCGCCACGCAGGATCTCCCATTTGTGGCCGATACCCGGCGTACGTTTCATCTTGAACCCGGCGGCGTTGAGCAAACGCCGCACCCAACCAGTGCTGGTGAACGTGCTGATGGTCGCGCCCGGCGCCGCCAGTCGGGCCAGTTCGACGAACAGTTCGGCGGTCCACATGTCGGGGTTTTTCGCCGGAGCGAAGCCGTCGAGAAACCACGCGTCGATCTGTGCATCGAGCTGCGGCAGTTGTTCCAGTGCATCGCCGATCAACAGCGTCAGGGTCACCCGCCCATCGGCCAGGGTGATGCGCTGAAAACCTTCGTGGATCGCCACGTACTGCCGCAGCAATTGATCGGCCAGTGGCTTGAGCTGCGGCCACAGCGCCAGGGCGCGTTGCAGATCGGCCGGGCTCAGCGGGTATTTTTCCACGCTGACAAAATGCAGCCGCGCACCCGCCACGGCGTGTTGCTCGAACAATTGCCAGGCGCAAAGAAAATTCAGCCCGGTGCCAAACCCGGTTTCGCCGATTACCAGCCGCCCGCTCGCCGGCAGGGCGGCAAAACGCTCGGCCAGACGGTTTTGTTCAAGGAACACATAGCGGGTTTCGTCGAGCCCCGACTGGTCGGAGAAATACACGTCATCGAACACTCGCGAACGCGGGCGTCCGTGGTCATCCCAGTCGAGCTGGGCGTGGGGCAATACAGGTTTCATGGCAGGCTCGGCAACGGCAAGGCCGCCATTCTAGCCGATCGCACCGGCCCTGCTTGATCCATGACAAGGCATGCGGTCGGCCGCTCACTGACAATCCGCGGCCCGCGGGAATTTCTGCGCCGCGGTTGTGCCCAATCCGCTAGTCTTGCTGAATCCTGGAAGGAGCCGTCCCTATGTTTGAATCCGCTGAAATCGGTCACGCCATCGACGATGACACCTTTGATGCCGCTGTCCCGGCCTTGCGCGAAGCCTTGCTTGAAGCCCAGTTCGAATTGCAGCAGCAGAAGCGCTTCCCGGTGATCATCCTGATCAACGGCATCGAAGGCGCGGGCAAGGGCGAGACGGTCAAGTTGCTCAACGAGTGGATGGACCCGCGCCTGATCGAAGTGCGCACCTTCGACCAGCAGACCGATGAAGAACTGGCGCGGCCGCCGGCGTGGCGCTACTGGCGGATGCTCCCGGCCAAGGGCCGCATGGGGATTTTTTTCGGTAATTGGTACAGCCAGATGTTGCAGGGGCGGGTGCATGGGTTGTTCAAGGACCCGCGTCTGGATCAGGCGATTGCCGGCGCCGAACGCCTGGAAAAAATGCTCTGCGATGAAGGCGCACTGATTTTCAAATTCTGGTTCCACCTCTCGAAGAAACAGATGAAGGCACGGCTCAAGGCGCTGGCCGACGATCCGCTGCACAGCTGGCGGATCAGCCCGCTCGACTGGCAGCAATCGCAAACCTACGACAAGTTCGTCAAATACGGTGAGCGCGTGCTGCGCCGCACCAGCCGCGATTACGCGCCGTGGCACGTGATCGAAGGCGCCGATGCCAACTACCGCAGCCTGGCGGTGGGCAAGATTCTGCTGGAAGGTTTGCAGAGCGCGCTCAAACGCGCCGAGGTCAATCCGCAGGAGGTCAGCGCTGCGCCGTTGGGTACGCCGGTCGATCAGTTGAACCTGCTCGACAGCCTCGACCTCAGCCAGCGGCTGGACAAGAAAGACTATGAAGAACAGTTGATCACCGAACAGGCGCGGCTGTCCGGGCTGATGCGCGACAAACGCATGCGCCGCCATGCGCTGATCGCGGTGTTCGAAGGCAACGACGCCGCCGGCAAGGGCGGGGCGATCCGCCGGGTTGCGGCGGCGCTCGATCCGCGTCAGTACAACATCGTGCCGATTGCCGCACCGACTGAAGAGGAGCGGGCGCAACCGTACCTGTGGCGCTTCTGGCGGCACATCCCGGCACGTGGCAAGTTCACCGTGTTCGACCGTTCCTGGTACGGCCGCGTGCTGGTCGAGCGGATCGAGGGTTTCTGCAAGCCGGCCGACTGGTTGCGCGCCTACGGCGAGATCAACGATTTCGAGGAGCAACTGGCCGACTCCGGGGTGATCGTCGTCAAGTTCTGGCTGGCCATCGACAAGGACACGCAAATGGCGCGGTTTCAGGAGCGCGAAGAGATTCCGTTCAAGCGCTTCAAGATCACCGAAGACGACTGGCGCAATCGCGACAAGTGGGATGCCTATCGTGCCGCCGTCGGCGATATGGTCGATCGCACCAGCACCGAAATCGCCCCGTGGACCCTGGTCGAAGCCAACGACAAGCGCTGGGCGCGGGTCAAGGTGCTGCGCACGATTAACCGCGCCCTGGAAGAGGCGTTCGAAAAATCCGACAAGCAGGCCAAGAAACGCAAAGACTGAAGCGATGGCCGCGCATACGCCGGGTGAATGATCCTCGCGGTCGGCAAGAAGGTGGACTTATGCTCAGGTCCACTTTCAACCGACAACAACAATGAGGTATGCCATGCGTGAAGTGGTGATCGTCGACAGCGTGCGGACCGGCCTGGCCAAATCCTTTCGCGGCAAGTTCAACCAGACCCGCCCCGATGACATGGCGGCCCATTGCGTCAACGCCCTGTTGACGCGCAACGACATCGACCCGGCCAGCGTGGAGGATTGCATCGTCGGCGCCGGCTCCAACGAAGGTGCGCAGGGCTATAACATCGGTCGCAACGTGGCGGTGCTGTCGCGCCTCGGCACCGGTACGGCGGGCATGACCCTCAACCGCTTCTGCTCGTCGGGCTTGCAGGCGATTGCGATCGCCGCCAACCAGATCGCTTCCGGTTGCAGCGATATCATTGTTGCCGGCGGCGTCGAATCGATCAGCCTGACCCTGAAAAGCGTCAACACCGATCACCTGATCAACCCGCTGCTCAAGCAGCAGACCCCCGGCATCTATTACACGATGGGCCAGACCGCCGAGGTGGTGGCGCGGCGTTATGGCGTGAGCCGCGAAGCGCAGGATCGTTATGCGCTGCAAAGCCAGATCCGCACTGCGCAGGCTCAGGCCGCCGGGCTGTTCGATGATGAGATCGTGCCGATGTCGGTTAAATACCGCATCGAGGATAAAAACAGCGGTGAGGTGCAGATTCTCGACGGCGTGGTCGATCACGACGATTGCAATCGCCCCGACACCACTTATGAAAGCCTCGCCGGGCTGAAACCGGTGTTCGCTGATGACGGCTCGGTCACCGCCGGCAACTCCTCGCAACTGTCCGACGGCGCGTCGATGACATTGGTGATGAGTCTGGAGAAGGCGCTTGAGCTGGGGCTCAAACCGAAGGCGTTCTTCCGCGGCTTTACCGTCGCTGGCTGTGAGCCGGACGAAATGGGCATCGGCCCGGTGTTCTCGGTGCCGAAACTGCTCAAGGCCAAGGGCTTGCAGGTGGCGGATATCGATCTGTGGGAATTGAACGAGGCGTTTGCGTCGCAGTGCCTGTACAGCCGTGATCGGCTGGAGATCGATAATGAGAAATACAACGTCAACGGCGGCTCGATTTCCATCGGCCACCCATTCGGCATGACCGGCTCACGCCAGGTCGGGCATCTGGTGCGCGAGTTGCAGCGGCGCAATTTGCGTTACGGCATCGTGACCATGTGCGTCGGTGGCGGGATGGGGGCCAGTGGGTTGTTTGAGGCAGTTCGCTAAGCCATAGCATTTTTGTTGCCTGTTCGATTGCTATCGCTGGCAAGCCAGCTCCCACAGGTCTCGTAGCGTTTGCAAAATCTGTGTACGCCACCAATCCTGTGGGAGCTGGCTTGCCAGCGATGGGATCACCACCGCTCAGCGGTTGGAATCCAGAAGCTGCATCCGCGCGATATAAGCGCGGATTTCCTGCTCTGCCTTCTCATGACTATCAAACGGCCCCTCAAGGGTATTTTCCCGGGTGCTGAAAAACAGTTGGCCGTTGATCCGGCACACCCGGTCGCTGCGAAAACGGGTGGCGGGGGCGCTGTCCTCGGCGCGCATGGCTAACATGATCGGTCTCCCCGGCGGTTGATTTGAATGTCAACTGAGCTTATCCCTGAAGCACTTGGCCTGCGCGGCGAGTCGATCAACGGCAACGCGTCAACATAATGCTGCGACCTGCACAGTTGCATTCGCGGCCTGTGTGCAACTGTCCCTGTGTCACAACGCAATGCGCGCCTAGAATGGCGATTCTTGTCAGCAGGCTTTTGGGGTTCGCATGCACATTTCGTCCGGTCGCTGGGTCTATGGATTGTTCCTCGCGCTGCTGACCGCGTTGCTCTGGGGCATTCTGCCGATCAAACTGAAACAGGTGCTGCTGGTGATGGACCCGGTCACCGTGACCTGGTTTCGCCTGCTGGTATCCGGCGGCTGTCTGTTCCTTTATCTGGCGTCGGTCAAACGTCTACCCAGTCGCAAAGTGCTCGGGCCCAAGGGCGGCTGGCTAGTGCTGATGGCCGTGCTCGGATTGGTCGGCAACTACGTGCTGTACCTGATGGGTCTGAACCTGCTCAGCCCCGGCACCGCGCAACTGGTGGTACAGATGGGCCCGATCATGCTGCTGATCGCCAGTCTGTTTGTGTTCAAGGAGCGCTTCAGCATTGGCCAGGGCATCGGTTTGCTGGTGTTGCTGATCGGCTTCGGGCTGTTTTTCAATCAGCGTCTGGCAGAGCTGTTGACCTCGCTGTCGGATTACACCGCGGGGGTCTTGCTGGTGCTGCTGGCGTCGACCGTGTGGACCTTTTACGCGCTGGGCCAGAAGCAATTGCTGACGGTGTGGAATTCGCTGCAAGTGATGATGGTGATCTATCTGTTCTGTGCCTTGTTGCTGACGCCGTGGGTGCATCCGCTCGAAGCGCTGAACCTGAGCCCGCTGCAAGGCTGGTTGCTGCTGGCCTGCTGCCTGAACACGCTGATCGCCTACGGCGCGTTCGCTGAAGCGCTGGCGCATTGGGAAGCGTCGCGGGTCAGTGCAACCCTGGCGATCACACCGCTGGTGACGTTCGCGGCGGTGGCGATGGCCGCGCGGGTCTGGCCGGAGTATGTGCACGCCGAGCAGATCAATGCGCTGGGCTATGGCGGGGCAGTGCTGGTGGTGTTGGGGTCGGCGCTGGTGGCGTTGGGGCCTTCGTTGATTGCCGGGCTCAAGGCGCGGCGGATCAAGATGGCAGCCAGTTAGACCGAGTCGGGGCCATCGCGAGCAGGCTCACTCCTGCAGGGGACCGCATTCGCCCTGTAGGAGTGAGCCTGCTCGCGATGACTGACTAAGAAACGCTACAAATCTCAGCCCTTGGCCCCGGCCTCGATCATGTTCTCCGGCCGCACCCACGCATCAAACTCTTCATCGGTCAGATACCCCAATTGCAACGCCGCTTCGCGCAAGGTCAGCCCTTCGCTGTAGGCCTTCTTGGCGATCTCCGCCGATTTGTCATAACCGATGTGCGGGTTCAGCGCCGTCACCAGCATCAGCCCACGCTCCAGGTGGCGGGCCATGGCCTCGGCGTCAGGTTCCAGCCCGGCGATGCAATGCTGCTGGAAGTTGCTGCAGCCATCGGCGAGTAGACGGATCGATTGCAGCAGGTTGTGGATGATCACCGGTTTGTACACGTTCAACTGCAAGTGACCTTGACTGGCGGCAATGCCGATCGTCACGTCGTTGCCCAAGACCTGACAGGCGAGCATCGACAGCGCTTCGCACTGAGTCGGGTTGACCTTGCCGGGCATGATCGAACTACCCGGCTCGTTGGCCGGTAGTTTCACCTCGGCAAACCCCGCGCGGGGACCGGAGCCGAGCAGACGCAGGTCGTTGGCGATTTTCATCAGCGCCACGGCGAGGGTTTTCAGCGCGCCGGAGAGGCTCGTCAGCGGTTCGTGGCCGGCGAGGGCGGCGAACTTGTTCGGTGCGGTCACGAACGGCAGGCCGGACAACGCCGCCAGTTCCGCGGCAATCGCCTCACCAAAACCATGCGGCGAGTTCAACCCGGTGCCGACTGCGGTGCCGCCCTGGGCCAGTTCACACACCGCCGGCAATGCGGCGCGAATTGCCCGTTCGGCGTAATCCAGTTGCGCTATGAAGCCCGACAACTCTTGCCCGAAGGTGATCGGCGTCGCGTCCATCATGTGCGTGCGCCCGGTTTTCACCAGTTTCATGTGGCGCGCCGCGAGTTCGGCGAGGCCACCGGACAGTTCGCTGATGGCTGGCAGCAATTGCTCCTGCACGGCTTGTGCAGTGGCGATGCTCATCGCGGTGGGGAAGCAGTCGTTGGAGCTTTGCGAGCGGTTGACGTGATCGTTCGGGTGCACCGGCGTCTTGCCGCCGCGCGGGTTGCCGGCCAGTTCGTTGGCGCGACCGGCGATCACTTCGTTGACGTTCATGTTGCTCTGGGTGCCGCTGCCGGTCTGCCAGACCACCAGCGGGAACTGGTCGTCGTGCTGGCCGTCGAGCACTTCGTCGGCGGCCTGTTCGATCAGCCGGGCGATGTCGGCAGGCAAATCGCCGTTGCGGTCATTGACCCGTGCGGCGGCTTTCTTGATCAGGGCCAGGGCGTGCAATACCGGTAGCGGCATGCGTTCCTGACCAATGGCGAAGTTGATCAGCGAGCGTTGCGTCTGAGCACCCCAGTAAGCGTCGTCCGGGACTTCGATCTGGCCCAGGCTGTCGGTTTCGATACGGCTCATCGTGCACACTCCTGTTGGTCTGTTTGCGCAGTTTAGGCCGGCATCGGCCGTGGTGGTTCCATCGACTCGATTGTTGACCGGCCGACCCGGTCAATCAAGCGCGGCAAGGCTTGGGGGTTGAGCCGCGGCAATCGTTAGGCGCAGAATGGTCGCCCTTGGGGTTTGACCTCGCTTTGCTTAAAAGGAAACTCGATGACTCGTCTTCGTGCCATCTGTACCGCGGTTGCACTGGTTTGCGCCAGCGGCCAGGTGCTTGCCGATACCGCCAGCCACAACGCCAGTGCCGAAGCCTTCCTGACCCTGGCTCACGCTGACAAACTGGGCACTCCGGTGTACATGCAAGTGCAGCAAATGTTTGCCCAGCGTTTTGAGCAGACCAAAGCCCCCGAGGCCAAGAAAGCCGTCCTCGAAACCTACCAGGCCAAGGCCAACGCCGCGCTGGACCAGGCCATTGGCTGGAACAAGCTCAAGCCCGACATGGTCAAGCTCTACACCAGCAACTTCAGCGAATCCGAGCTTAAGGACCTGGTCGCGTTCTACCAGTCGCCACTGGGTAAAAAGGTCCTGGAAAAAATGCCGCAGCTGACCCAGCAATCGGCGCAGATGACCCAGGGCAAGCTGGAAAGCGCTGTGCCAGTGGTCAACAAGCTGCTCGACGACATGACCAAAGAGCTGACCCCGGCCGCTGCACCGGCCAAGAAGAAGTAAGCGGAGTTCGTGATGACCATGCAACAACGCATCGAATCGACGCTGGGCCTGCTGCAGCCTGAGCATCTGCAAGTGCTGGATGAAAGCCACATGCACAGTCGCGGGTTACAGACGCACTACAAGGCCGTGGTGGTCAGCGCGCAGTTCGAAGGCCTGAACCGGGTCAAGCGCCACCAGAAAGTCTACGGCACGCTCGGCGAGCTGATGGGCGAGTTCCATGCGTTGGCGCTGCACACCTACACCCCGCAGGAATGGGCAGAAGTGGGCGCTGCACCGGCGTCGCCAACTTGTGCCGGAGGAGATCAGCGATAAGCGGCAAGCTGCAAGTTGAAGGCGGATGAGTTTTGGCTTGCCGCTTTAAGCTTGGAGCTTGTAGCTGCTTTTTTGCTAAAATCCCGACGCGCCGCTTAGCCGGCGCGTTTTTTTTGAATCCGGTTCACCCTTTGCGAGGGTAGCCACCTGGAGAAATACCCATGACACAACCGATTGTCGTGGCGGCACTGTATAAGTTCGTCACCCTCGAAGATTACGTTGACCTGCGCGAGCCACTGCTGCAGGCGATGGTCGACAACGGCATCAAAGGCACTCTGCTGATTGCCGAAGAAGGCATCAACGGTACTGTTTCCGGCACCCGCGAAGGCATTGACGGCCTGCTCGCCTGGCTGAAAAACGATCCACGCATGATCGACATCGATCACAAGGAATCGTACTGCGACGAACAACCGTTCTACCGCACCAAGGTCAAGCTGAAGAAAGAAATCGTCACCCTCGGCGTCGAAGGCGTGGACCCGAACAAGAAGGTCGGCACCTACGTCGAACCGCAGGACTGGAACGCGCTGATCAGCGACCCGGAAGTCCTGCTGATCGACACGCGCAACGATTACGAAGTGGCGATCGGCACTTTTGAAGGCGCCATCGATCCGAAAACCACCAGTTTTCGCGAATTCCCCGAATACATCAAAGAGCACTTCGATCCGGCCGTGCACAAGAAGGTCGCGATGTTCTGCACCGGCGGCATCCGCTGTGAAAAAGCCTCGAGCTACATGCTCGGCGAAGGGTTCGAAGAGGTTTATCACCTCAAGGGCGGCATTCTGAAGTACCTCGAAGAGGTGCCGCAGGAAGAAACCAGGTGGCAGGGCGACTGCTTCGTGTTCGACAACCGCGTCACCGTGCGCCACGACCTCAGCGAAGGCGACTACGATCAATGTCATGCCTGCCGCACTCCGGTCAGCGTTGAAGATCGCGCCTCCGAGCATTACGTGGCCGGCATCAGTTGCCCGCATTGCTGGGACAAGCTCAGCGAGAAAACCCGCCGCAGCGCCATCGACCGGCAAAAGCAGATCGAACTGGCCAAGGCGCGTAACCAGCCGCACCCGATCGGCTACAACTACAAGCAAGCATCCACCGAGGCCTGATCATGTCTGCGCGCCTGCTCTATGTGATGGATCCGATGTGTTCGTGGTGCTGGGGTTTTGCTCCGGTGGCCAAGGCCTTGGTCGAGCAGGCGCAGGCAGCCGGGGTCGAGCTGCATCTGGTGGTCGGCGGCTTGCGCACCGGCAGCGGCGCGGCGCTGGAACCGACCACGCGTCGCTACATCCTTGAACACTGGCAGGCGGTCACCGAGGCCACCGGCCAGCCGTTCAAGCTCGACGGGGCATTGCCGGACGGTTTTGTCTACGACACTGAACCGGCCTGCCGCGCCATCGTCACCGCGCGCAGTCTGGCGCCGGATTGCGCCTGGACGCTGGTCGGCCTGATCCAGCAGGCGTTCTACGTTGAAGGTCGCGACGTCACCCAGGCCAGCGTGCTGGTCGAGCTCGCCGAGCAGGCAGGTGTGCCGCGCATCGAGTTCGCCGCATTGTTTGATCATGCCGACCAATACAAAGCCACCCAGGCCGATTTCACCTGGGTCCAGGATCTGGGCATCGCCGGTTTCCCGACCCTGCTGGCCGAGCGCAACGGTCAACTGGCGCTGCTGACCAATGGCTATCAACCGCTCAGCGAGCTGGCGCCGTTGCTCGGCCGCTGGCTGGAGCGCGCCGCCTGTGCCTGACCTTGGCGATGACACGGCAGCTGGCAAGCAAGGCGACCGGCTGAGCTGGGCAGAAGTCCGGCGCCTGGCACTCACACACAAGAAATCTCTGTGGATCGCCAACGGCGTGGCCGTGCTGGCGACGCTGTGCAGCGTGCCGATTCCGCTGTTGCTGCCGTTACTGGTCGATGAAGTGCTGCTAGGCCACGGCGATGCGGCGCTGAAAGTCATGAACCATTTCCTGCCGAGCATGTGGCAGCAGGCGGCGGGCTATATCGGCCTGATGCTGGTGGTTACGTTGACTTTGCGTTGCAGCGCGTTGTGCTTTGGCGTGTTGCAGTCGCGGTTGTTTGCGCGGTTGGCCAAGGACATCGTCTACCGCATCCGCGTGCGCCTGATCGAGCGGCTGAAACGCATCTCTCTCGGTGAATACGAAAGCCTGGGCAGTGGCACGGTCACTACGCATCTGGTTACCGACCTGGACACCCTCGACAAGTTTGTCGGGGAAACCCTCAGCCGCTTTCTGGTGGCGATGCTCACGCTGGTCGGCACCGCCAGCATTCTCATGTGGATGCACTGGAAACTGGCGCTGCTGATTCTGCTGTTCAACCCGCTGGTGATCTACGCCACGGTGCAGTTGGGCAAACGCGTCAAGCACCTGAAGAAACTCGAGAACGACAGCACTGCGCGCTTCACCCAGGCGCTGAGCGAAACCCTCGATGCGATTCAGGAAGTGCGCGCCGGCAATCGCCAGGGCTTTTTCCTCGGACGCCTCGGCCTGCGCGCGCAGGAAGTGCGCAACTACGCGGTCAATTCGCAGTGGAAAACCGACGCCTCGAACCGTGCCAGTGGTTTGCTGTTCCAGTTCGGCATCGATATTTTCCGTGCGGCGGCAATGCTCACCGTGTTGTTTTCCGACCTGTCGATCGGGCAGATGCTCGCGGTGTTCAGTTACCTGTGGTTCATGATCGGCCCGGTCGAACAACTGCTCAATCTGCAATACGCCTATTACGCGGCGGGTGGGGCGCTGGCGCGGATCAACGAACTGCTGGCGCGCGCCGATGAGCCGCAATACCCGGGCGGTGTCGATCCGTTCAAGGGCCGCGACACCGTCGGCATTCAGGTGCAAGGCCTGAGTTTCAGCTATGGCGATGAGTTGGTGCTGGATCAGATGAACCTGTCGATTGCGCCGGGCGAGAAGGTGGCCATCGTCGGCGCCAGCGGGGGCGGCAAAAGTACCTTGGTGCAGTTGCTTCTCGGGCTGTACACGCCGCTGGCCGGGACCATCCGTTTCGGCGGCTCGACCCAGCAGGACATCGGCCTGGAAACCGTGCGGGAAAACGTTGCGGTGGTTTTGCAGCATCCGGCGCTGTTCAACGACACAGTGCGCGCCAACCTCACCATGGGCCGCACCCGCAGCGACGAAGCCTGCTGGCAGGCGCTGCAAATCGCCCAGCTTGAAGCCACTGTGCGCGCCTTGCCCAACGGCCTCGACAGCATCGTCGGACGCTCCGGCGTGCGTCTGTCCGGCGGTCAGCGCCAGCGTCTGGCGATTGCGCGAATGATCCTCGCCGAGCCGAAAGTGGTGATCCTCGACGAAGCCACCTCGGCCCTCGACGCCGCTACCGAATACAACCTGCATCAGGCCATGGCGCGCTTCCTCAACGGCCGCACCACGCTGATCATTGCCCACCGCTTGTCGGCAGTGAAGCAAGCCGATCGCGTGCTGGTGTTCGACGATGGTCAGATTGCCGAAGACGGTGATCATCAGCAATTGATTGCCGATGGCGGGCTGTATGCCAAGCTCTACGGTCATCTGCAGCAGATCCAGCGGCCTTGAAATTCAGTGCGGTTTCTGTGCTTAGTGCTTGAATTGCATCGAGTAAAACCCCTTCAAACGCTGCTTCGGGCCGGCGGCTTGCACAATCGACGTAGAGGACGGCAGAGCTGTCCCTTTGACAGGTCGAAAATTAGCCTAGGCTGAGCTGTCAGGAGCGGGATTTTTCCGGTGTCCATCTGGCAGTGCTTGCGCAAGGGATCTCATGAAGCAAAAGCGGACTCTCGGAACGCCACGGTTGTTGGGCATCGTCTGGCCATTTATTGCCGTTGTGTTATTTCAAGCGTTGTTGGGTGGCGTCAGCCTGTATGTGCTTTCGGCCGTTCGCGGCTACGTTGCCGGTGAAAGTCTCTGGTCCAAGGGCCAGAAAGACGCGATCTATTACCTCAATCTGTATGCCGACAGCCGCGACGAGGCGATTTTTCTCAAGTATCGCGAGGCGATCGGCGTGCCGCAGGGCGGGCATCAGTTGCGGCTGGCGCTGGACCGCCAGCCGCCGGACCTGGCTGCCGCGCGCGAAGGCATTCTCAAGGGCGGCAACCACCCCGATGATGTTTCAAGCCTGATCTGGCTGTACCTCAATTTCCGTCATTTCAGTTATCTGGAAACCGCCATCGATCGCTGGACGGTCGGTGATGGCTATCTGGACCAACTCGATGAGGTCGCCCAGGAAATGCATCGCGGCATTTCGCAGAGTTCAGCGAGCGACGCCGATATCCAGCACTGGAAGACGCGGATCTTCAACATCAACGATGCCGTGACCCCAGCCGCCAAGGCCTTCAGCGATGCTTTGGGCGAAGGCTCGCGGATGATCATGCGCCTGTTGCTGTTCACCAATCTGGCCACGGCGCTTGGGCTGATCGTCCTGGCGCTGTGGCGCACGCACAAATTGCTCAAGCAACGTCACGCCTTCGCCGAGGCGCTGCAACTGGAGAAAGACCGCGCGCACGTCACCCTGCATTCGATCGGTGATGGCGTCATCACTACCGACGTCAGCGGCGCCATCGACTACATGAACCCCGCCGCCGAAGCGATGACCCACTGGAAGGCCGAGCAGGCCGCCGGGCTGCCACTCTCTGCGCTGTTCAATTTGCTCGATGACAACGCCCAGGCCGAAGGGTTGACGCTGATCGAGCACATTCTCAGCGGCAAGCTCAGCGGCGGCAGCGAGCATTCGAAACTGATTCAGCGCCTGGACGGCAGCACCTTGTCGGTGACCCTGGTCGGTGCGCCGATCCGCAATGCCGGCAAGGTCAGCGGCACGGTACTGGTGCTGCACGACATGACGCAGGAGCGCCAGTACATCGCCAATCTGTCGTGGCAGGCCACCCACGATGCGTTGACTGGGCTGGCCAACCGCCGCGAGTTCGAATACCGCCTCGAGCAGGCGCTGCACAACCTCACGCGTCAGGCCGGGCGGCATGCGTTGATGTTTCTCGATCTGGATCAATTCAAGCTGGTCAACGACACCTGCGGTCACGCCGCCGGCGATGAGCTGTTGCGACACATCTGTACGCTGCTGCAATCGGGCCTGCGCGAGGGCGATACGCTCGCGCGTTTGGGCGGTGACGAATTCGGCATTCTGTTGGAGAACTGCGCCCCCGAAGCGGCGGAAAAGATCGCCGATTCGCTGCGTCAGACCGTGCAAAACCTGCACTTTGTCTGGAAGGGACGGCCATTTCTGACCACGGTAAGCATCGGCCTGGTGCATGTCGCGCAGACTCCGACCACCCTTGAAGCCTCGCTGCGCGCTGCCGATATGGCCTGTTACATGGCCAAGGAAAAGGGCCGCAATCGCGTGCAGGTCTACCATGCCGATGACTCCGAGCTGTCGCTGCGCTTTGGGGAAATGGCCTGGGTGCAGCGGCTGCACATGGCGCTGGAAGAAAACCGGTTTTGTCTGTACGCCCAGGAAATCGCCCCGCTCAAGCCGACTCACGGCGAGGCTGGGCACATCGAGATTCTGCTGCGTCTGCACGATGAGTCCGGACGGATGATCTTGCCTGACAGTTTCATTCCCGCCGCCGAGCGTTATGGTTTGATGACTCAACTAGACCGTTGGGTAGTTCAGAACGTATTTAAAGTTATTGCCCAATGTATTGCCCAGGAACATCAGCGCCCATTAGCAATGTGTGCGATTAATCTGTCAGGAATTACTATAGGAGATGACGCGTTCTTGCACTTTCTGCGCGAACAGTTTGTTAACTACAACATACCGCCTGAAATGATTTGTTTTGAAATTACTGAGACCAGTGCAATTGCAAATCTCGGCAGTGCAATCAGATTCATTAATGAACTCAAGGGCTTAGGTTGCTATTTTTCACTGGATGATTTTTGTGCCGGAATGTCTTCGTTCGCTTATTTGAAACATTTGCCTGTAGACTTCCTGAAGATCGACGGAAGTTTCGTAAAGGACATGCTGGACGACCCGATTAACCGGGCGATGGTCGAAGTGATCAATCACATCGGGCATGTCATGGGCAAGCAGACGATTGCCGAGTTTGTTGAAACAGCCCAGATCGAGCAGGCATTGCTTGAAATCGGAGTCGACTACGCTCAGGGTTATGTCATCGAACGCCCGCAGTTGTTTACCTGTGACAGTTTGCAAAGTAGATCCGCCAGACCGCAGCCGCTGTTATTCAAAGCGCCTGGCACGTTCCGTTGAAGTTTTCTGCCGATCCTTACAATCACAACTCAAAAGGAGCCGAACAGTGATCGACACATTCAACCGAACCGGACCCCTCATGGAAGCTGCAAGTTATCCTGGCTGGGCACAACAGCTGATTCAGGATTGCAGCGAGAGCAAGCGCCGGGTTGTCGAACATGAACTTTACCTGCGCATGCGTGATAACAAGCTCAGCGCCAGAACCATGCGTCAGTACCTGATTGGTGGCTGGCCGGTGGTTGAGCAATTTGCCTTGTACATGGCGCAGAACCTTACCAAGACCCGTTTCGCTCGCCATCCGGGAGAGGACATGGCGCGACGCTGGCTGATGCGCAACATTCGCGTCGAACTCAATCACGCCGATTACTGGGTGCACTGGAGCAGGGCCCACGGCGTTAGCCTGGAAGACCTTCAGGCCCAACACGTGCCGCCGGAATTGCATGCCTTGAGTCATTGGTGCTGGCACACCAGCTCAGCCGATTCGTTGATCGTCGCCATTGCCGCGACCAACTACGCCATCGAAGGCGCTACCGGGGAGTGGTCGGCGGTGGTCTGCTCCACCGGCGTCTACGCTGCCGCGTTTCCCGAAGAGGAACGCAAGCGTGCGATGAAGTGGCTGAAGATGCATGCGCAGTACGACGACGCGCATCCGTGGGAAGCCCTTGAAATCATCTGCACCCTGGCCGGCATGAACCCAGGCAAGGCCTTGCAGGCCGAACTGCGCCAGGCAATCTGCAAAAGCTACGACTACATGTACCTGTTCCTTGAACGCTGCATGCAGCTAGAGACGTCGGAGCGCGCAGTGCACAACCGCGAGCGCAGGGCGGTAGTCGAGAATTGATCGGTCGCTAACCCGGGTAAAACTGAGCGAGCCTGCTCGCGATAGCGGTGTGTCATTCAATGATTGCATTGGCTGACTCACCGCATCGCGAGCAGGCTCGCTCCTACAATCGTTTTGTGGTGGCTGGGGAAACTCAGCCCGCCATCGCGAGGCGGTTACGACCTTCACGCTTGGCCACGTACAGCGCGCTGTCGGCCCGTCGCAGCAGGCTGTCGGCTGATTCGCCGGGCAGCAATGTCGAACAACCAAGGCTGACCGTCAGTTCGATCAACTGGCCATCGGCGTAATACTCGGCGGTCTGCGTCGCGTAACGCAGCCGTTCGCCGACCATCGCTGCGGCCTCGCGGCTGGTGTTGGACAGCAGGATCAGGAACTCTTCCCCGCCATATCGAAACACCATGTCGACATTGCGCAACTGCGCTTTCAGCGTCGCAGCAATCGCTTTCAGCACGTTATCGCCGGCGCTATGACCATGACTGTCATTGACCCGTTTGAAATGGTCGATGTCGATCATCAGCAGTGACAACGGTTGTTGATGACGCCGCGCCATGTCGATTTCGCGTTGCAGGGTCTGCTCCATGGCGATGCGGTTGCCGGCGCCGGTCAGCGGATCGCGCAGCGCGCTCTGCGTTGCTTCGCGATAGAGCAGGGCGTTGCGCATCGGGTACAGCAAGGACGACAGCAACGATTCCAGTTGGCCTTGTTCAAGCTCGCTGAAACGCTGGTTGCGGCGGAACACCACTTCGCCCAGATGCTCGCCTTCATGACTCAGGCTATAGCTGATCGAGTGATGGCCACGGCTACCGAACTCCAGGCGCAGATCGCTTCCCTGATGCGCATAAACCAAGGCGTCCAGCGGCACCAGGCGCTGAACTTCGCGGAAAAACAGACCGAGGATGCGTTGCGGTTCGAGGCTGGTCTGCAGTTGCAGGCTCATCTGCTGGCGCAGTTGCGCCAGACTGGCCGGACGCTCCAGCAGGGGAGGCAGTTGACCAAAGCCCAGGCGCTGCAATTTGGCACTGTCGAAGTCAATCGCATTGGTCTGGGTGGGTGATTTCATATGGCGTGAGCCCCTAAGCAGTAAGTCTGTCTTACAGGCTGGGTGAGGGCGGCGATGGGCTGCGCGTCATACTGGTCCGTCAGTCCCGTAGGACATCTGGCGTAAGTCTAGTCTGCCGGATGACGATAAGTCAGCTATCGAAATCGGTCTCGCCCCATTGCCTTCACACGGCATGCTTTGAGGAACGTTAGAGCGAAAGTCATGCCAATCGGTTCGCTTTAATTTAAAGCGATTAAAATCAACAGGTTGAATAAAGGCTGAGCGGGTCGCTGCCGGGAATTTGGCTGATTTATGACGGTTACAGGCGGCAAAGGTCTGCCGCGACAGCAATCTGCCGCGGCAACAAAAGCGACGTGTGGCAGTTACTGCGCGTTGAACGCCTGACCGTTGATCCCGGCACTGTCCGGGCCCATCAGGTACAGGTACACCGGCATGATCTCTTCCGGGGTCGGGTTGTTCAGCGGGTTTTCTCCTGGATAGGCTTGCGCACGCATGCTGGTGCGGGTGCCACCCGGGTTGATGCTGTTGGAACGCACCGGCGCCACGCCGTCGACTTCATCGGCCAGGGTTTGCATCAGGCCTTCGGTGGCGAACTTCGACACGCCGTACGCGCCCCAATAGGCGCGACCCTTTCGGCCCACGCTGCTGGAGGTGAACACCACCGAGGCGTCCTGCGACAGCTTGAGCAGCGGCAGCAGGGTGCTGGTCAGCATGAACATGGCGTTGACGTTGACCTGCATCACGCGCATGAAATTCTCGCCGGACAACTGTTCGATCGGCGTGCGCGGGCCGATGATCGAGGCGTTGTGCAGCAGACCGTCGAGATGGCCGAACTCGGTTTCGATCATTGCTGCCAGTTCATCGTATTGATGGGGCAGGGCGGTTTCGAGGTTGAACGGGATCACCGCCGGTTGCGGATGGCCCGCCGCTTCGATTGCGTCGTAGACCTCGGTCAGATTGGCTTCGGTCTTGCCCAGCAGCAGCACCGTGGCGCCATGGGCGGCGTAGGTTTTCGCCGCCGCTGCACCGATGCCGCGACCGGCACCGGTGACCAGAATGACCCGATCCTTGAGCAATTCGGGACGAGCGGTGTAATCAAACATAAACAACCTCTTCAAGAGTCAGAGCGTACGCGCTTTGCACGGCAATCCAGCCTGTGCCCCTTCGCGTCAGGTTCAGCAGCTGCACAGCGCGTTATCGAGCACCTTGCGCAACTCCAGCGGATGATCGACTACCACGTCCGCACCCCAGTGACGTGGGTGATCGTCCGGGTGAATGTAGCCGTAGGTCACCGCGCAGGTCCTGGTCCCGGCGGCGCGGCCGGATTCGATGTCGCGCAGATCATCGCCGATAAACAGTACCGTCGACGGATCCAGATCAAGCATGCTGCATGCGAGGGTTAGCGGCTCTGGATCGGGCTTGCTGTTTTTCACGTGATCCGGGCAGATCAGCAGCGCCGAGCGCTCGGCCAGCCCCAGTCGCTGCATGATCGGCTCGGCGAAACGCACCGGCTTGTTGGTGACCACGCCCCAGATCAGGTTGGCTTTTTCGATGTCGACCAACAGTTCGGCCATGCCGTCGAACAGCTTGCTGTGCACTGCGCAGCCGACCAGATAACGCTCGAGAAATTCCTGACGCAACTCCTCGAAGCCCGGCGATTCCGGGTCCATCGAAAAGGTCACCGCGACCATGGCTTTGGCGCCACCGGAAATCTCGTCGCGGATGTGCTTGTCGTTGATCGGCGGCAAGCCGCGATCGGCGCGCATGGCCTGGCAGATGGCGATGAAGTCCGGTGCCGTGTCGAGCAGGGTACCGTCCATGTCAAAGAGAACCGCTCTGATAGCCATGCTTATTCCTCGCGCAGGGTCTGGATCATGTAGTTGACGTCAACATCGTTGGACAGCTTGTAGTGCTTGGTCAGCGGGTTGTACGTCAGGCCGATGATGTCCTTGACGGTCAGGCCAGCCATGCGGCTCCACGCGCCCAGTTCGGAGGGGCGAATGAATTTCTTGAAGTCGTGGGTGCCGCGCGGCAGCAGCTTCATGATGTATTCGGCGCCGATGATCGCGAACAGGTACGCCTTCGGATTGCGGTTGATGGTCGAGAAGAACACCTGGCCGCCGGGTTTGACCATGCGGAAACAGGCGCGGATTACCGACGATGGGTCCGGAACGTGCTCAAGCATTTCCAGGCAGGTGACCACGTCGAACTGCTCGGGCATTTCTTCGGCCAGCGCTTCGGCCGTGATCTGCCGATATTCGACGCTGACGC
Organism: Pseudomonas sp. Z003-0.4C(8344-21); assembly: GCF_900104975.1. Lineage (NCBI taxonomy): Bacteria > Pseudomonadati > Pseudomonadota > Gammaproteobacteria > Pseudomonadales > Pseudomonadaceae > Pseudomonas > Pseudomonas sp. Z003-0.4C(8344-21). Next base: position 2,059,709 of record NZ_LT629756.1, read on the forward strand.
CGGACTCCAGTTGATGCAGTTGCGCGACCGCCAGCGGCGCTTCGCCCATGTCGATGCCCATCACGGTCGCGCCGCGCTGGGCCATGGCTTCACTGAGGATGCCGCCGCCGCAACCGACGTCGAGGACTTTCTTGCCGGCCAGATTGACCCGCTCGTCGATCCAGTTGACGCGCAGCGGGTTGATGTCGTGCAGCGGTTTGAATTCGCTTTCACGATCCCACCAGCGATGGGCCAGGGCCTCGAATTTGGCGATTTCGGCGTGGTCGACGTTGCTCATGTTCAAATCCTCGAAAAACTTCAAAAAGGCTGTAGCCGCGGAGTCTGCTCCACGGTGTTTACGATTCGGTGTGGCCGCTGATGCGCTGGCCCCAATGGCGCGCGGTCGCGCCCAGTTGCTGTTCGTCCATGCGGGTCAGGCGCCGGTCGTCGAGCAGTGGCTTGCCGGCGACCCACAGGTGTTTCACGCAATCGCGGCCGGTGGCATAAATAAGCTGCGAAACCGGGTCATACACCGGCTGCTGCGCCAGACCGGACAGATCGAAAGCCACGATGTCTGCGGCTTTGCCTATTTCCAGCGAGCCGACTTGCGCGTCGATCCCCAGTGCCCGTGCTCCGTTGAGCGTCGCCATGCGCAGCGCACGGTGGGCGTCCAGCGCGGTGGCCGAACCGGCAACGGCTTTGGCCAGCAAGGCCGCGGTGCGGGTTTCACCGAGCAGGTCGAGATCGTTGTTGCTGGCGGCGCCATCGGTGCCGACCGCGACATTCACTCCAGCCTGCCACAAACGCTCGACCGGGCAAAAACCGCTGGCCAGTTTGAGGTTCGACTCTGGGCAGTGGATCACGCTGGTGTTGCTTTCTACCAGCAGCGCGAGGTCGTCATCGCTGATCTGGGTCATGTGCACAGCCTGGAAGCGCGGCCCGAGCAGGCCGAGGCGGCCCAGACGCGCCAGTGGCCGCTCGCCGGTCTGCTCGACGGCCTGCTGGACCTCGAAGGCGGTTTCATGAACGTGCATGTGGATCGCCGCGTCCAGCTCCTCGGCAATCACGCGGATTTTTTCCAGATTGTCGTCCCCGACGGTGTACGGTGCGTGAGGGCCGAAAGTGATCTTGATGCGGTCGTGATGCTTCAGATCGCCGAACAGCTCGACGCCCTGACGGATGGCTTCATCGGCGCTGCTGGCGCCCGGGATCGGGAAATCGAGGATCGGAATGGCGATCTGCGCGCGAATACCGCTGTTGTGCACGCGCTCGCTGGCGACCTTGGGGTAGAAATACATGTCGGAAAAACAGCTGATGCCGCCCTTGATCTGCTCGGCAATGGCCAGATCGGTGCCGTCACGGACGAAATCTTCATCGACCCATTTGGCCTCGGCCGGCCAGATGTGATTTTCCAGCCAGGTCATCAGCGGCAGGTCGTCCGCCAGGCCGCGGAACAACGTCATCGCAGCGTGACCGTGAGCATTGATCAGGCCAGGGGCGAGCAGCACATCCGGCAATTCACGGATTTCAGTGGCGTTACACTTCAGCGCTTCGGCGCGCGGGCCGATAAACACGATGCAACCGTCACGGATGCCCAGGCCGTGCTCCTTGAGCACGACGCCAGCGGGTTCGACGGGGACCAGCCAGGTCGGCAGCAATAAAAGGTCGAGCGCAATGGCAGGTTTGGGCATCGGGAGTCGGTTCCAGTGCTTTTGTAAAGGATGGCGAAGTATACCCGAGCGTCTTCGCGGGGGGATCGCTATAATCGGCGGCTTTTGTTCATGAGTGCGGGGTGTGGGATGCGCGATCGACTGTTGGCTGCGGAGAAAGTGAAGGCCATCGATTGGCGAGACGGCGCGCTGCACCTGCTGGATCAGCGTATTTTGCCGTTCGAGGAAACCTGGATCGCCTACAGCAGCGCCGCTGGCGTGGCCGAGGCGATCCGCTCGATGGTCGTGCGTGGCGCACCGGCCATCGGCATCAGTGCGGCTTATGGCATCGTGCTCGCCGCCCGCGCGCGGATCGCCGAGGGTGGTGACTGGTACGCGGCGCTGGAGGAAGACTTTGCGCTGTTGGCCGATTCCCGTCCGACCGCAGTCAATCTGTTCTGGGCGCTGGGGCGCATGCACGATCGCCTCGACCGCCTCAAAGGCAACGCCAATCCACTGGTGGCGCTGGAGGCCGAAGCCATCGCCATTCACGAGAGCGATCGCGAAGCCAATCTGACCATGGCGCAGTTGGGCGTCGACCTGATCCGCAAACATCAGGGCAATGCTCAAGCAATTCTCACCCATTGCAACACCGGCGCCCTGGCAACCGGCGGTTTCGGCACGGCGCTGGGGGTGATTCGCGCGGCTTATATTGAAGGCATGGTCGAACGCGTTTACGCCGACGAAACCCGTCCATGGCTGCAAGGCTCGCGCCTGACCGCATGGGAACTGGCCAACGAAGGTATTCCGGTGACCCTCAACGCTGACTCCGCCGCCGCGCACATCATGAAAACCAAAGGCGTGACCTGGGTCATCGTTGGCGCCGACCGCATCACCGCCAATGGCGATGTGGCGAACAAGATCGGCACCTATCAACTGGCGGTCAACGCCATGCACCACGGCGTGCGCTTCATGGTCGTGGCGCCGAGCTCGACCATCGACATGAACCTGGCCAGCGGTGACGACATCCCGATCGAAGAGCGCGCCGGCGCCGAATTGCTCGAAGTCGGCGGCAAGCGCGTCGGTGCGGATGTTGAGGCGTTCAACCCGGTGTTTGACGTCACCCCGGCGGACCTGATCGACGCGATCGTCACCGAAAAAGGCATCGTTGAACGCCCGGACACCGCCAAGATGGCCCAGTTGATGTGCCGCAAGCGCCTGCATTGACAGGCGATGGCGGCTGCTCAGCTGCCAATCGCCAGCAGGCTGGCTCCCACAGGTTTTGTGCCTGGCACTGAACCTGTGGGAGCTGGCTTGCCAGCGATGAGGGCCTGAATGTCAATAAACAACTGTAAATCTGCCCCAGATTTCACATTCAAAGAAGCTCTGAGCCTCTCTCGTCCCCCTCAAGCCTGTCACCGGTCAACTAACTATGCTCCATGCGCGTCTGGGGGATAGGTGCGTGGCGGCTCTTGTGATAACATCCGGCGTTTTCCGAGGCAGCTCCACGGAGCTGTCTTTACTGCGCAAATCCGCGATCCGAATGTTGATTTGTCGTAAGTCGGCGCATGGCACCCGGCCTGCCCCGACGAGCTTCGTTGCTCCCACATGGATATGACGAAGTTTCACCAGAAAAAGGAATCAGGCTTCTCATGGGCGAACTGGCCAAAGAAATCCTCCCGGTCAATATCGAAGACGAGCTGAAACAGTCCTACCTCGACTACGCAATGAGCGTAATCGTCGGCCGAGCACTGCCGGACGCGCGCGATGGCCTCAAGCCCGTGCACCGTCGCGTGCTGTTCGCGATGAGCGAGCTGGGCAACGACTTCAACAAGCCGTACAAGAAATCTGCCCGTGTCGTCGGCGACGTGATCGGTAAGTATCACCCGCACGGTGACACTGCCGTGTATGACACCATCGTTCGTATGGCCCAGCCGTTCTCCCTGCGTTACCTGCTGGTCGACGGCCAGGGCAACTTCGGTTCGGTCGACGGCGACAATGCCGCGGCCATGCGATACACCGAAGTGCGCATGACCAAGCTGGCGCACGAGCTGCTGGCCGACCTGCACAAGGAAACCGTGGACTGGGTGCCGAACTACGACGGCACCGAACTGATCCCGGCGGTCATGCCGACCCGCGTACCGAACCTGCTGGTCAACGGTTCGAGCGGTATCGCCGTGGGCATGGCGACCAACATCCCGCCGCACAACCTCGGTGAAGTCATCGACGGTTGCCTGGCGCTCATCGACAATCCCGAGCTGACCGTCGACGAGCTGATGCAATACATTCCCGGTCCGGACTTCCCGACCGCGGCGATCATCAACGGTCGTGCCGGCATCATCGAAGCCTACCGTACCGGTCGCGGCCGCATTTACATGCGCGCCCGTTCGATCATCGAAGACATCGACAAGGTCGGTGGCCGTCAGCAGATCGTCATCACCGAACTCCCTTACCAGCTGAACAAGGCGCGTCTGATCGAGAAGATCGCCGAGCTGGTCAAAGAGAAGAAGCTCGAAGGCATCACCGAACTGCGCGACGAGTCCGACAAGGACGGTATGCGCGTCGTGATCGAACTGCGTCGCGGCGAAGTACCTGAGGTGATCCTCAATAACCTCTACGCCCAAACCCAGCTGCAATCGGTATTCGGCATCAACATCGTTGCGCTGATCGACGGCCGTCCACGCATCCTGAACCTCAAGGATCTGCTGGAAGCCTTCGTCCGTCACCGTCGCGAAGTGGTTACCCGCCGTACCGTGTTCGAGCTGCGCAAGGCGCGTGAGCGTGGTCACATTCTCGAAGGCCAGGCCGTTGCCCTGTCGAACATCGACCCGGTCATCGCGCTGATCAAGGCTTCGCCGACGCCGTCGGAAGCCAAGGAAGCGCTGGTCAGCACACCGTGGGAATCCTCGGCAGTGGTGGCGATGGTTGAGCGTGCCGGCGCCGATTCGTGCCGTCCGGAAAACCTCGATCCGCAATACGGTCTGCGCGAAGGCAAGTACTTCCTGTCGCCAGAACAGGCGCAAGCCATTCTGGAACTGCGTCTGCACCGTCTGACCGGTCTGGAACACGAAAAACTGCTGGCCGAGTATCAAGAGATCCTCAACCAGATCGGCGAGCTGATCCGCATCCTCAACAGCGCTGTGCGCCTGATGGAAGTGATCCGCGAAGAGCTGGAAGTGATCCGCGCCGAATACGGCGATCAGCGTCGCACCGAAATTCTCGATGCCCGTCTCGACCTGACCCTGGGTGACATGATCCCGGAAGAAGAGCGCGTCGTGACCATCTCCCACGGTGGCTACGCCAAGACCCAGCCACTGGCTGCGTACCAGGCTCAGCGTCGTGGCGGTAAAGGCAAATCGGCGACCGGCGTCAAGGATGAGGATTACATCGCTCACCTGCTGGTTGCCAACAGCCACACCACGCTGCTGCTGTTCTCCAGCAAAGGCAAGGTTTACTGGCTCAAGACCTACGAGATTCCGGAAGCGTCCCGCGCTGCCCGTGGTCGTCCGCTGGTCAACCTTCTGCCATTGAGCGAAGGCGAATACATCACCACCATGCTGCCGGTCGATCTCGAAGCCATGAAGCGTCAGGCTGATGAAGAAGAAGCCGAAGGCGTCGAGGCTGATGTAGAAGACATCGAAAACAGCAACGAGACCGACGAAGAGCGTCGTGCTCGCATCAAGGCTGCCGACCGCAAGAAAGCCCCGTTCATCTTCATGTCGACCGCCAACGGTACCGTGAAGAAGACCCCGCTGGTGGCCTTCAGCCGTCAGCGCAGCGTCGGTCTGATCGCGCTGGAACTAGACGAAGGCGACATCCTGATCTCCGCTGCCATCACCGATGGCGAGCAGGAAATCATGCTGTTCTCCGACGGCGGCAAAGTGACTCGCTTCAAGGAGTCCGAAGTTCGCGCCATGGGCCGTACCGCCCGCGGTGTGCGTGGCATGCGTCTGCCGGAAGGGCAGAAGCTGATCTCCATGCTGATTCCGGAAGAAGGCAGCGAAATCCTCACCGCTTCCGAGCGCGGTTACGGCAAGCGCACGGCGATCACCGAGTTCCCTGAGTACAAGCGTGGCGGTCAGGGCGTTATCGCCATGGTCAGCAACGAGCGTAACGGCCGACTGGTCGGCGCGGTGCAGGTGCAGGACGGTGAAGAAATCATGCTGATCTCCGATCAGGGCACCCTGGTGCGCACCCGTGTCGACGAAGTGTCGAGCCTGGGTCGTAACACTCAAGGTGTAACGCTGATCAAACTGGCCAAGGATGAAACCCTGGTCGGCCTTGAGCGGGTTCAGGAGCCTTCGGAAATCGAAGGTGAAGAGCTTGAAGGTGAAGAGGGCGAGGAATTCGAGGGCACCGTCGGTATCGACGAGGCCGCAGATGACCAGCAACTCGACGCCGCAGCTGACGAAGAGCCGCAAGAATAAGCGGACAAACGAGGGGGCGGATGAAAATTCGCCCCCTTGTTATTTGTCCGGTATGAAATATCGTCAGGCAAGGAGATCCCCTGTAGGAGTGAGCCTGCTCGCGATAGCGGTGTGTCAGATAAGCATTAGTTGACTGACGCACCGCTATCGCGAGCAGGCTCACTCCTGCACTGGAAAGCGTTTCATCGCCATTCCAGTGTCGACGATCGATACGATTTAATGCGTGATATCAAATCAGAGCGAGATTGGATGTGAGCAAGCGAGCCTATAACTTCTGCGCCGGTCCTGCGGCGTTGCCTGAAGCTGTTCTGCAGCGCGCCCAGGGTGAACTCCTTGATTGGCATGGCAAGGGTCTGTCGGTCATGGAAATGAGCCATCGCAGCGATGAGTTCGTGTCCATCGCGACCCAGGCCGAGCAGGATCTGCGTGACCTGCTGAATATCCCGTCGAACTACAAAGTGCTGTTCCTGCAGGGCGGCGCCAGCCAGCAGTTCGCGCAGATTCCGTTGAATCTGCTGCCTGAAGGCGGCTCGGCCGACTACATCGACACCGGTATCTGGTCGCAGAAAGCCATCGAAGAAGCTTCGCGCTACGGTCATGTCAACGTCGCCGCGACCGCCAAGCCTTACGACTATTTCGCCATTCCCGGCCAGAACGAGTGGAACCTGTCGAAAGACGCCGCTTACGTTCACTACGCGCCGAACGAAACCATCGGCGGTCTGGAATTCCAGTGGATCCCGGAAACCGGCGACGTGCCGCTGGTGGCCGACATGTCTTCGGACATCCTCTCGCGTCCGGTCGACATCTCGCGTTTCGGCATGATCTACGCCGGCGCGCAGAAGAACATCGGCCCGAGCGGCATCGTCGTCAACATCATCCGCGAAGACTTGCTTGGCAAGGCCCGCGCGCTGTGCCCGACCATGCTCAACTACAAGGTCGCGGCCGATAACGGCTCGATGTACAACACTCCGCCGACCCTGGCCTGGTACCTCTCCGGTCTGGTGTTCCAGTGGCTGAAAGAGCAGGGCGGCGTCGAAGCGATCGCCAGACTGAACGACGTCAAGCAGCGCACCTTGTACGATTTCATCGACGCCAGCGGCCTCTACAGCAACCCGATCAACAAGTCGGATCGCTCGTGGATGAACGTGCCGTTCCGTCTGGCCGATGATCGTCTGGACAAGCCGTTCCTCGCCGGCGCCGACGAGCGCGGTCTGCTCAACCTCAAGGGTCACCGCTCGGTGGGCGGCATGCGCGCCTCCATCTACAACGCCGTCGACCTCAACGCGGTCAACGCGCTGGTGGCCTACATGGCTGAATTCGAGAAGGAACACGGCTGATGTCCGAGCAAGAACTCAAGGCACTGCGCGTTCGCATCGACGCTCTGGACACCAAAGTCCTCGAGCTGATCAGTGAGCGTGCGCGTTGCGCCCAGGAAGTTGCGCGCGTGAAGATGGCCTCGCTGGCCGAAGGCGAAGTGCCGGTGTTCTATCGTCCCGAGCGTGAGGCTCAGGTGCTCAAGCGGGTGATGGAACGCAATCAGGGGCCGCTGGGCAACGAAGAGATGGCACGGCTGTTCCGCGAAATCATGTCGTCGTGCCTGGCGCTGGAGCAGCCACTTAAAGTGGCGTACCTCGGCCCTGAAGGCACCTTCACCCAAGCGGCGGCGATGAAGCATTTCGGCCACGCGGTGATCAGCAAACCGATGGCGGCAATCGATGAAGTGTTCCGCGAAGTGGCGGCCGGTGCGGTGAATTTTGGCGTGGTCCCGGTGGAAAACTCTACCGAAGGTGCGGTCAACCACACCCTCGACAGTTTCCTCGAGCACGACATGGTGATCTGCGGCGAAGTCGAGCTGCGCATTCACCATCATCTGTTGGTCGGCGAGAACACCAAGACCGATAGCATCAGCCGTATCTATTCCCACGCGCAATCACTGGCGCAGTGCCGCAAGTGGCTGGACGCGCATTACCCGAATGTCGAGCGCGTCGCGGTGGCGAGCAACGCCGAAGCGGCCAAGCGGGTCAAGGGCGAATGGAATTCGGCGGCGATTGCCGGTGACATGGCGGCGGGCCTGTATGGCCTGACGCGTCTGGCCGAGAAGATCGAGGATCGCCCGGACAACTCCACGCGCTTCCTGATGATCGGTAACCAGGAAGTGCCGCCGACCGGCGACGACAAGACGTCGATCATTGTGTCCATGAGCAACAAGCCCGGCGCGCTGCACGAGCTGCTGGTGCCGTTCCATGACAACGGGATCGACCTGACCCGCATCGAAACCCGTCCGTCGCGCAGCGGCAAATGGACGTACGTGTTCTTCATCGACTTCGTCGGCCATCACCGCGATCCGTTGATCAAGGGTGTGCTGGAAAAGATCAGTCAGGAAGCGGTAGCACTCAAAGTGCTGGGTTCCTACCCGAAAGCAGTTCTCTAAGGGCGGTAGCAAATGAGTGGCAACTTCCTCGCTCTGGCACAGCCGGGCGTGCAACAACTTTCGCCGTACGTTCCGGGCAAGCCTGTGGACGAACTGGCGCGCGAGCTGGATCTGGATCCGGCAAAAATCGTCAAACTGGCGAGCAACGAAAACCCGCTGGGCGCCAGCCCGAAAGCTTTGGCGGCAATTCGCGAAGAGCTGACAGAACTGACCCGTTACCCGGACGGCAACGGTTTCGCGCTGAAATCTATGCTGGCCGAGCAATGCCGCGTCGAGCTGAATCAGGTCACCCTGGGCAACGGCTCCAACGACATTCTCGAGCTGGTTGCCCGCGCCTATCTGGCGCCGGGCCTGAATGCCGTGTTCAGCGCGCACGCTTTCGCTGTATATCCGATTGCTACCCAAGCCGTCGGTGCGCAAGCCAAAGTAGTACCCGCGAAGGATTGGGGGCATGACCTGCCCGCCATGCTCGCGGCCATCGACGCCAATACCCGCGTGGTGTTCATCGCCAATCCGAACAACCCGACCGGTACCTGGTTCGGTGCCGAGGCGCTGGACGAGTTTCTGCAGGACGTGCCGGAACATGTGCTGGTGGTGCTCGACGAGGCTTACATCGAATATGCCGAAGGCAGCGATCTGCCGGACGGCCTCGATTTCCTGGCGGCCTATCCGAATCTGCTGGTGTCGCGCACGTTCTCCAAGGCCTACGGTCTGGCGGCGCTGCGCGTCGGCTACGCACTGTCCACCCCGGTGGTGGCTGACGTGCTGAATCGTGTGCGCCAGCCGTTCAACGTCAACAGCCTCGCCCTGGCGGCCGCCTGTGCCGCGTTGAAGGATGAGGAATATCTGGCGCAAAGCCGTCAGCTCAACGAGGCAGGCATGCAGCAGTTGCAAGCCGGTTTGCGTGAGCTGGGGCTGGGCTGGATCGAATCCAAAGGCAACTTCATCTGCGTCGATCTCGCTCAGGTTGCGGCCCCGGTGTTTCAGGGCTTGCTGCGCGAAGGCGTGATCGTGCGTCCGGTGGCCAACTACGGCATGCCGAACCACCTGCGGGTGACCATCGGTCTGCCGGCAGAAAACAGCCGCTTCCTCGAAGCGCTGCGCAAGGTTCTGGCTCGTGGTTGATGTCACCGCACTGCAATCTGCTGCACCTATGATCGGGCGCCTTGTGGTGGTCGGTCTGGGGTTGATCGGTGGTTCGTTTGCCAAAGGCTTGCGTGAAAGCGGTGTCTGCCGCGAAGTGGTCGGGGTCGATCTCGACCCGCAATCGCGCAAGCTGGCGGTCGAGTTGGGTGTGGTTGATCGCTGCGAAGACGACTTGGCCGCTGCCTGCCAAGGCGCTGACGTGATTCAGTTGGCAGTGCCGATCCTGGCCATGGAAAAACTGCTCGCGCGGTTGGCGGGCATGGATCTGGGGCAGGCGATTCTGACCGATGTCGGCAGCGCCAAGGGTAATGTGGTGCGTGCGGCAACCGAAGCGTTCGGCGGCATGCCGGTGCGTTTCGTGCCGGGGCATCCGATCGCCGGGTCCGAGCAGAGCGGGGTAGAGGCGTCCAATGGTGAGTTGTTCCGTCGTCATAAGGTGATCCTCACGCCGCTTGAGCAGACGGATCCGGCCGCATTGGCTGTGGTCGATCGTCTGTGGCGCGAATTGGGTGCCGACGTCGAGCACATGCAGGTCGAACGGCACGACGAAGTGCTGGCGGCGACCAGCCATCTGCCGCACCTGCTGGCCTTCGGTCTGGTCGATTCGTTGGCCAAGCGCAATGAAAATCTGGAGATCTTCCGTTACGCTGCCGGTGGTTTTCGCGATTTCACAAGAATCGCCGGAAGCGACCCGGTGATGTGGCACGACATCTTTCTCGCCAATCGCGAGGCTGTCCTGCGCACACTCGATACATTTCGCAGCGACCTCGACGCCTTGCGCGACGCGGTCGATGCAGGGGATGGGCACCAATTGTTGGGCGTTTTCACGCGCGCCCGGGTTGCCCGCGAGCATTTCAGTAAAATCCTGGCCCGCAGGGCCTATGTGGACGCTATGAATTCCAACGATCTGATCTTCCTGGCTCAACCTGGTGGCCGCCTGTCCGGTCGGATTCGCGTACCGGGTGACAAATCGATTTCCCACCGTTCGATCATGCTCGGCTCGCTGGCCGAAGGCGTCACCGAAGTCGAAGGTTTTCTCGAGGGCGAAGACGCCCTGGCAACCTTGCAGGCGTTCCGCGACATGGGCGTGGTCATCGAAGGCCCGCACCACGGCCGCGTGACCATTCATGGTGTCGGCCTGCACGGCCTGAAACCTGCGCCGGGGCCGATCTATCTGGGCAACTCCGGTACCTCGATGCGTCTGCTGTCCGGCCTGCTGGCGGCGCAGAACTTCGACAGCACCCTGACCGGCGATGCGTCGCTGTCCAAGCGCCCGATGAATCGGGTGGCCAATCCACTGCGTGAAATGGGCGCGGTGATTGAAACCGCAGCAGAAGGTCGTCCACCGATGACCATTCGCGGCGGCAACAAGCTCAAAGGTCTGACGTACACCATGCCGATGGCCAGCGCCCAGGTGAAATCCTGCCTGCTGCTTGCCGGTCTGTACGCCGAAGGCAAAACCACTGTGACCGAGCCGGCGCCAACCCGTGACCACACCGAGCGCATGTTGCGCGGTTTCGGTTACCCGGTGAGCGTCGAAGGTGCTACGGCTTCGGTTGAATCCGGTGGCAAGCTGACCGCGACTCATATCGAAGTACCGGGCGATATTTCTTCGTCGGCGTTCTTCCTGGTGGCGGCGTCGATTGCCGAAGGTTCCGAGCTGGTACTTGAACACGTCGGCATCAACCCGACCCGCACCGGCGTCATCGACATCCTGCGTCTGATGGGAGCGGACATCACCCTGGAAAACCAGCGTGAAGTCGGCGGCGAGCCAGTGGCTGACCTGCGCGTGCGCGCGGCGAAACTCAAAGGCATCGAGATTCCTGAAGAGCTGGTGCCGTTGGCCATCGATGAGTTCCCGGTGCTGTTCGTGGCGGCTGCATGCGCTGAAGGGCGTACCGTGCTGACCGGTGCCGAAGAGTTGCGGGTCAAGGAATCGGATCGCATTCAGGTGATGGCTGACGGGCTGTTGGCGCTGGGCGTAAAATGCCAGCCAACCCCGGACGGCATCATCATCGATGGCGGCCAGATCGGCGGCGGTGAGGTGCATGGTCACGGCGATCACCGTATCGCCATGGCCTTCAGCGTTGCCTCCTTGCGCGCCACTGCACCGATCCGCATCCATGATTGCGCCAACGTCGCGACGTCGTTCCCCAACTTCCTCGCGCTGTGCGGGCAAGTCGGTATTCGTGTGGCACAAGAGGCTCAGTCGTGAAAAACATTGCACCGGTCATCACCATCGATGGGCCAAGCGGCTCGGGCAAAGGCACCGTCGCCGGGATTCTGGCCAAGCGTCTGGGCTGGAACCTGCTGGATTCCGGTGCGCTTTATCGTTTGCTTGCATTCGCTGCGCACAACCATGGCGTCGACCTGACCAATGAAGAGCTGCTGAAAACATTGGCCGCTCATCTGGATGTGCAGTTCATCGCCGCGACCGAAGGTCAGTTGCAGCGGATCATTCTGGAAGGCGACGAAGTCAGCGATGTCATTCGCACTGAAAGCGTCGGCTCCGGCGCTTCGCAAGTGGCTGCGCTGCCTGCCGTGCGCGAGGCGCTGCTGCAGCGCCAGCGCGCATTCCAGGAGGCGCCGGGTCTGGTGGCCGATGGTCGCGACATGGGCACAGTGGTTTTTCCTGATGCGCCGCTGAAGATTTTCCTCACCGCCAGCGCCGAGGAGCGGGCGCGCCGTCGATATTTGCAGTTGAAGGGCAAAGTCGAGGGTGTTAGTCTGTCGAGTCTGCTAGATGAGATCCGTGCACGCGATGAGCGTGACACCCAGCGCGCAGTAGCCCCGCTCAAGCCGGCGGCCGACGCGATTCAGCTGGATTCCACGGAGCTTTCCATCGATCAGGTGCTTAAACGCATCATGAGCGAGATCGCCATTCGCGATATCGCCGGGTGACCAAGAAGGGCGCAGGGGACCAGTCATAGTCCTGCGGTGCTTCTTTTAAATGAAACTAACCCACACCGTCTGGGGTGTGGAGATGGGCGTTTACTTCGCCCTCATCTACAGGAATTAAAATGAGCGAAAGCTTTGCGGAACTCTTTGAAGAAAGCCTGAAAACCCTGAACCTTCAGGCAGGCTCCATCATCACCGGTGTTATCGTTGATATCGATTATCAGGCTCGCTGGGTAACCGTTCACGCTGGTCTGAAGTCTGAAGCGCTCATCCCGCTTGAGCAGTTCTACAACGATGCTGGCGAACTGAACATCAACGTTGGTGATGAAGTTCACGTTGCTCTGGATTCGGTTGAAGACGGCTTTGGCGAAACCAAGCTGTCCCGTGAAAAAGCCAAGCGCGCTGAATGCTGGATCGTTCTGGAAGCAGCCTTCGCAGCCGAGGAAGTGGTCAAGGGCGTTATCAACGGTAAGGTTAAAGGCGGCTTCACTGTCGACGTTAACGGCATCCGTGCGTTCCTGCCAGGTTCCCTGGTTGACGTCCGTCCAGTGCGCGACACCACGCACCTGGAAGGCAAAGAGCTGGAATTCAAGGTCATCAAGCTGGACCAGAAGCGCAACAACGTTGTCGTTTCCCGTCGCAGCGTCCTCGAAGCCGAGAACTCCGCCGAGCGTGAAGCTCTGCTGGAATCCCTGCAGGAAGGCCAGCAAGTCAAAGGTATCGTCAAAAACCTCACCGATTACGGCGCATTCGTCGATCTGGGTGGCGTGGACGGCCTGCTGCACATCACCGACATGGCGTGGAAGCGCATCAAGCATCCTTCCGAGATCGTCAACGTTGGTGACGAGATCGACGTCAAGGTTCTGAAGTACGATCGCGAGCGCAATCGTGTTTCCCTGGGCCTGAAGCAACTGGGCGAAGATCCATGGGTTGCTATCAAAGCCCGTTACCCAGAAGGCACTCGCGTTACCGCTCGTGTAACCAACCTGACCGACTACGGCTGCTTCGCAGAGCTGGAAGAAGGCGTTGAAGGTCTGGTACACGTTTCGGAAATGGACTGGACCAACAAGAACATCCACCCTTCGAAAGTCGTACAAGTCGGCGACGAAGTGGAAGTCATGGTTCTGGACATCGACGAAGAGCGTCGTCGTATCTCCCTGGGCATCAAACAGTGCAAGTCGAACCCATGGGAAGACTTCTCTGGCCAGTTCAACAAGGGCGACAAGATCTCCGGCACCATCAAGTCGATCACCGATTTCGGTATCTTCATTGGTCTGGACGGCGGCATCGACGGTCTGGTTCACCTGTCCGACATCTCCTGGAACGAAGTGGGCGAAGAAGCCGTACGTCGTTTCAAGAAGGGCGACGAGCTGGACACCGTCATCCTGTCGGTTGACCCAGAGCGCGAGCGCATCTCCCTGGGCATCAAGCAACTGGAAAGCGATCCGTTCTCCGAGTACGTCTCGGTTAACGACAAGGGCGCTATCGTGACCGGTACCGTGAAAGAAGTTGACGCCAAAGGCGCCATCATCGTTCTGGCCGACGACATCGAAGCTACCCTGAAAGCCTCCGAAATCAGCCGTGACCGCGTTGAAGACGCGCGCAACGTTCTGAAAGAAGGCCAGGAAGTTGAAGCCAAGATCATCAGCGTTGATCGCAAGAGCCGCGTAATCCAGCTCTCGATCAAGTCGAAAGACGATGCTGAAGAGAAAGAAGCTATCCAGAGCTTGAAAGAGACTCCGGAAGCCGCTGCCGATACCACTATGGCTGCACTGCTGCGTCAAGCAATGGCCAAACAGAACTAAGTTCTGCTTGATCATGAAAAAGGGCGACTTCGGTCGCCCTTTTTTGTGCCTGCGATTTGGTCTTTGTACGTCCGTGCATGAAACCAATGCCTTCGCTTGCGGGTCTGTTTCTTTAATCGGATCAATCGCCTATTCGCGACTAAGCTTGGTCTTGAGCGTGCAGTCGTCGGGCACTGGCCTGGCATAAGGAAGTGGATGAACAAGATTATTGTATTGGCAGCAGTGCTGGTGCTGGCCGGGTGTACCACCAGTGCGAAGACTCACGCAGTACGTGGTGTCAGCGGGATTGAGGTCGACTGCTCCGGCCTGGGTTCCGGTTGGGAGAAGTGTCAGAGGCGCGCGGCGAAGGAGTGCAAGGGCGCCGGTTACAAAGTCGTTACGAGGTCCGACGATGCCAAGGAGGAAGATGAATATCCGTTTGGCTTCAACCCTGCTGGCTATCTGACTCGGACCATGCTGGTGATCTGTCGTTGATTGCGCTGAAGTCCGACGTGTCGATCAGGTGCCCTGAAAATGGGCATTTTTACGTTGGGAAAGATATGTCAATCCCTGGGCTGTTCAAATTCTTCCGGGCATGCTAAAACCTTTCAAGCGCTGATCTAGCTGCTTGAAAAAGAAGGGAAAAATATGACGAAGTCGGAGTTGATCGAACGAATTGTCACCCATCAAGGGCTACTCTCATCCAAGGATGTGGAGCTGGCCATCAAGACCATGCTTGAACAAATGTCCCAATGTCTGGCCACCGGTGATCGCATCGAGATCCGCGGGTTTGGCAGCTTCTCCCTGCACTACCGAGCGCCGCGCGTCGGCCGTAATCCGAAGACCGGCCAGTCGGTCAGTCTGGACGGTAAATTCGTTCCGCATTTCAAGCCGGGCAAGGAATTGCGCGATCGAGTGAACGAAGAAGAGGAGGAGGGGGTTTGACAGTCGCTGTATTTCGGAGGGTTACTTATGCGTAACCTCAAGCGCATACTTCTTGGCGTTTTCATCCTTTTGCTGGTTTTGGTCGTTCTGGCGTTTGTCCTGGAGAACCAGCAGTCGGTGGCGTTATTGTTTCTGGGTTTGTCCGGTCCGCAGTTGCCAGTATCGTTGATTGTCGTATTGGCGTTGCTGATTGGCATGCTGATCGGCCCGGTTCTCGGTTGGTTTCTGGGACGTACGTCCAAAGCTTCGCGTAAGCGGCTCGTCTGATAGCGGAAGGTGCGGGGCAGCTGTCCAAATTGCGTCGCGACCTGTCTTTATCCGTTAGTAAAACCCTCATTAAGCTGTAAAATGCAGCCCTTGTTCGACAGTGCGACACCGCCTGTCGATTCAGACTGACTCTGACGGATGCCAATTGCTTATGGCATCAGCATTCATGGATTAGACAGCGCTCTTTTCGGGGGCTATGTCTGCAGCTCAAGGGTATCGTTTCGCGTGAAAATTCTAGTTACCGGCGGCGCCGGGTTTATCGGCTCGGCAGTCATCCGTCACATCATCTCGAACACTACCGATTCCGTCGTTAATGTCGATAAGCTGACGTACGCTGGCAATCTGGAGTCTCTGGCCGAGGTCAGCCAGAATTCGCGTTACGCATTCGAGCGTGTCGACATCTGTGATCGTGATCAGATCGACCGGGTTCTGCGTGAGCATCAACCGGATGCAATCATGCATCTGGCTGCCGAATCTCATGTCGATCGCTCGATTTCCGGCCCTTCGGAATTCATTCAGACCAATATTATCGGCACCTACACGCTGCTTGAAGCCGCTCGCCATTACTGGGCTGCGCTGGACGTTGCGCGCAAAGCCAACTTCCGCTTCCACCATATTTCGACGGATGAAGTTTACGGAGACCTCGAGGGGCCCGAAGATCTTTTCACTGAAACCACGCCTTACCAGCCAAGCTCGCCTTATTCGGCAAGCAAGGCCAGTTCCGATCATCTGGTACGTGCCTGGGCTCGTACTTATGGCCTGCCGACACTGGTTACCAACTGCTCGAACAACTATGGCCCATGCCACTTCCCGGAGAAGTTGATCCCGCTGATCATTCTCAATGCACTGGAAGGCAAGCCGCTGCCCGTCTACGGCAAAGGCGACCAGGTGCGTGACTGGCTTTATGTGGAGGACCACGCTCGCGCCCTTTACAAAGTAGTCACCGAAGGCGTTATCGGTGAGACCTACAACATCGGCGGGCATAATGAAAAGCAGAATATCGAAGTGGTACATACCTTGTGTGCATTGCTTGATGAGCTGCGGCCGGATTCCGCCCACCGCCCCCATGCCAGTCTGATCACCTACGTGCAAGACCGCCCAGGTCATGACCAGCGCTACGCGATCGATGCGGGCAAAATCCAGCGAGAACTTGGCTGGGCGCCTGAAGAAACGTTCGAAACCGGTATCCGCAAGACGGTCGAGTGGTACCTGAACAATGCCGAATGGGTAGAGCACGTGAAGAGCGGCAGCTATCAGCAGTGGATCGATCAAAACTACGCAGATCGTTCGAATAAAGCATGAAAATCCTTCTGTTGGGGAAAAATGGCCAGGTGGGCTGGGAATTGCAGCGCTCTCTGGCGCCACTCGGTGAGTTGGTCGCACTTGACCGTCAAACGCTGGGAGGGCTGAGCGGAGATCTTGCGAGCCTTGAATCCTTGCGCTCGACAATCCGGCAGGTAGCGCCTGACGTCATTGTCAATGCCGCTGCCTATACTGCAGTCGACAAGGCTGAATCAGAGACCGAGCTGGCCAGTCGCATCAACGGCCTGGCGACTGGCGTCATGGCTGAAGAAGCCGCCGCGTCGGGCGCCTGGCTGGTCCATTACTCAACGGATTATGTTTTCAATGGTCAGGGTGTGACGCCATGGCTGGAGACGGATCCTGTTGCACCGGTCAATCATTACGGCGCCAGCAAGCTCGCCGGCGAGCAGGCGATTATTGCCTCAGGGTGCAAACACCTGGTCTTTCGCACCAGTTGGGTATACGGAGCCCGCGGGAATAACTTTGCCAAGACCATGCTGCGCCTGGCGAAGGATCGTGAAACCCTGAGCGTGATCGCCGATCAGATCGGCGCGCCGACTGGCGCAGACCTGATCGCCGACGTCACGGCTGTGGCGCTCCGCCAGGTTATGGATCAGCAACATCTGTCGGGTTTGTATCACCTGGCTGCTGCCGGTGAGGTGTCCTGGCATGGTTACGCCACGCATGTGATCGAATTCGCTCAGGCCAACGGTGAGCAGCTTACCGTGAAAGCCGTTGATCCGATTGAAACCACAGCCTATCCGACACCTGCACGCCGCCCCTTGAATTCCCGCTTGAATACTCAGAAGCTGCGCGACAATTTTTCTCTGCACTTGCCGGATTGGCAAAGTGGTGTAACCCGAATGCTTATGGAAGTTCTGAACAAATGACCACGACAAATCGTAAAGGCATCATCCTCGCCGGCGGCTCGGGCACGCGCCTGCATCCGCTGACTCTCGGCGTTTCGAAACAGATGCTGCCGATCTACGACAAGCCGATGATCTTTTATCCGCTGTCTGTGCTGATGCTCGCAGGCATGCGCGAAATTCTGATTATTTCCACGCCTGAAGATTTGCCCTGCTTTCGCAAGTTGCTCGGCGATGGCAGTACCTACGGTATCAAGCTCACTTATGCCGAACAGCCAAGTCCGGACGGCCTGGCTCAGGCGTTCATCATTGGCGAGGAGTTCATCGGCGAGGATCCTTGCTGCCTGATACTCGGCGACAACATCTTTTACGGTCAGCACTTTTCCGACAATTTGCGCGCCGCGACCGATCAAACACACGGTGCGACGGTGTTCGGTTATCACGTTTCCGATCCCGAGCGTTTTGGTGTGGTGGAGTTTGACGCAACGGGGCGTGCGCTGAGTATCGAAGAGAAACCCGTCAAGCCAAAATCCAACTACGCGGTGACCGGTCTGTACTTCTACGACAATCAGGTTGTCGAGATCGCCAAGAGCATCAAGCCTTCGCCGCGTGGCGAGCTGGAAATTACCGATATCAACCAGGCCTACCTCGAGCGCAAATCGTTGAAGGTCGAGATGCTGGGCCGTGGATTTGCCTGGCTGGACACAGGCACGCACGACTCCTTGCTGGAAGCCAGTCACTTCGTCCACACCATTGAGCAGCGCCAGGGCTTGAAGGTCGCCTGTCTCGAAGAGATCGCGTTCAACAACGGCTGGATTGAAGCGCAGCAGTTGGCAAAACAGGCGGACAGTCTGAAGAAAACCGGCTACGGCCAGTACTTGCAGAAATTGCTGGACTCCAGCACTCGCTGAGTCTTTGCGATCTCGCCCATGTTGTCAAAATCGTGCAAGCAGGAATGGAATGCCAGTAAGAACTCCCCGGGTTGCGGTTTTGCTGGCCGCTTACAATGGAATGCAATGGATCGAAGAGCAGATAGCTTCGATCCTGGGCCAGGTTGCGGTGCAGGTCAGTATTTACATCAGCGTCGATGCGTCCACTGACGGCACGGAGTCCTGGTGCGAAGAATTTGCGGCCAGGCACGCAAATGTAAACCTTCTGCCATGCGGCGAGCGTTTTGGAGGCGCGTCACGCAATTTCTTTCGACTGCTGCGTGATGTCGATTTGCGCGATTACGACTATGTCTCCTTTGCTGATCAAGACGATATCTGGCATGACGACAAGCTGGAGCGGGCTATCGCCTCGTTGCGCGACACGGGTGCCGATGCCTGTTCCAGTAACGTCACGGCGTTCTGGGAAAACGGCAGCAGGCGTCTGATCCACAAGGCACAACCGCAAACGCGTTGGGATTTCCTTTTCGAAGCGGCCGGCCCCGGGTGCACTTATGTGCTGAGCGCGACGTTGGCTCATGCGATGAAGCAATCGATGCTGACACATTGGGAAGAACTGCAAGATGTCACCCTGCATGACTGGTATTGCTATGCCTTCGCTCGCAGTCATGGCTATCGCTGGTACATCGATCCCCGTCCTTCAATGGAATATCGGCAGCATGAAAACAATCAGGTCGGCGCCAACACCGGCCTGGGCACGATGATTGCGCGTTACAAGTCGGTTCATGACGGCTGGTGGTTTACCCAGGTTGCCTTGATCGCAAGACTGACAGACCGCACGACCGATCCGTTCGTCAGCAGCTGGCTGCAATTGCGCCGCTGGCAATTGATACGCCTTTCGTTTGCGTCGTGGCACTGCCGTCGGCGTATCAGGGATCGCGTACTGTTTTTTCTGATTTGCTGGGGCACAGCGCTTGCAGGGAAGGCTGTCAGGTGAGTCCTTGTAAAGTACTGGTTACCGGTGCGAGGGGGTTCGTCGGTGAAGCGCTCGTGTTCCATCTACTGCTCGATCGCCGGTTCGCGCCCGTGGCAGCGGTGCGTGGCCCCACGCGTCTGCAAGGCCTGTGTCCGCTTGTTCAGCTTGAGCTTGGCTCAAGTTCTGCGGCGCAGCTGGCGGGTATCGACGTAGTCGTGCACGCAGCGGCGCGCGTGCATGTCATGCGCGAGACAGCGGATGATGCGCTCGCCGAATTTCGTCGCGTCAATGTCGACGCAACCTTGCAACTGGCCCGATCGGCTGCGCAGGCCGGGGTCAAGCGGTTTGTTTACATCAGCTCGATCAAGGTCAACGGTGAACGTACCGTTTGCGGTCGCCCCTTTACGGCTGACGATGTGCCGGCTCCCGAGGACCCTTATGGCTTGAGCAAGCACGAAGCCGAGCAGGCTTTGCGTTCGTTTGGCCAGCAAACGGGCATGGAAATCGTGATCATCCGTCCGCCGCTGGTTTACGGGCCTGGTGTGAAAGCCAACTTTCTCAGTCTGCTCAAAGTGCTGAACAAAGGCATTGTTTTGCCCTTGGGCGGCATCCGCAATCAGCGCAGTCTGGTGGCGATCGGTAATCTGGTGAGTCTGATCACTGCTTGCATCAATCACCCGGCCGCTGCCGGACAAACCTTTCTCGTCGGCGACGGCGACGATTTATCGACTCCGGTTTTGCTCAAGCGAATGGCATCGGCATTGCAGAAGAAGGTTCGCTTGTTACCCGTACCGGCGAAATGGCTGCTGTTCTTTGCGGCAGTTGTCGGTCGGCGCAATGTTGCGCAGCGAATCTGTGAATCACTGCAAGTCGATATCAGCAAAAACGCTGCCTTGCTGGGCTGGGTGCCGCCGATTGACGTCGACACTGCTTTGCGGCGCACCGCGGACCATTTTCAGGGAACTCGAAAGAGATGATTTTTGCCGGCTTGCTCACTTTGGTTTTTCTGCTGTCCTGGGCATTGACCCTGGGTTTGAGGCACTACGCGCTTTCCAAACGCTTGATGGATATCCCTAACGAGCGCAGCTCGCACACCGTGGCCACGCCGCGTGGCGGTGGTGTGGCCATCGTTGCCACATTTCTGCTGGCGTTGCCCGTGCTGTATGGGCTGGAGCTGCTGGACCTGGCGACTTTTTGCGCGCTGTCGGGCAGCGGCTTGTTGGTGGCGATCATCGGATTCGCCGACGATCACGGGCATATTGCTGCCAGGTGGCGCCTGCTGGGGCATTTTTGCGCAGCCATCTGGGCATTGTGCTGGCTTGATGGACTGGCCCCGGTAGCCGTTTTCGGTTCGGTTGTCGATTTCGGATGGATCGGGAACCTGCTTGCCGTGGTGTATCTGGTGTGGATGCTCAATCTCTACAATTTCATGGATGGCATCGACGGGCTGGCAAGCGCCGAGGCGCTATGTGCTTGTCTGGGCAGTGCTTTGATCTACGTGGTTAGCGGGCATGCGGAACCGCTCTGGGGCGCGCTTTTATTGAGCGGTGCCGTGGCCGGGTTTCTCTGCTGGAACTATCCGCCGGCGCGCATCTTCATGGGCGACGCCGGCAGCGGATTTCTTGGCATGGCGCTGGGAATATTGTCCCTTGGCGCGGCCATCGTCGCCCCGGACTTGCTCTGGAGCTGGGTCATCCTGTTAGGCGTTTTTGTGGTGGACTCGACCTGGACGCTGTGCAGGCGCCTGCTCAATGGTGACAAGGTTTATCAAGCCCATCGCAGCCATGCGTATCAATATGCATCCCGACATTTCCAGAGCCACAAGACGGTCACCCTCGCTGTCGTTGCGATAAACCTGTTGTGGTTACTGCCTTGCGCGCTGTTGGTGGCGCTGGGTGTGGTCTCCGGTATCACCGGGTTGATCATCGCGTATGCACCATTGCTGTGGCTGGCGGCGAAATTTGGCGCAGGTACTCGGGAAACCGCTTGATTGATGAGTGCGTGCCAGCGTGCTGCTTCGCTAGAGGCCTTGGCGGGCGTGGACCTTGATTAGGATAGTGGTATGATCGCCCCCCCGCGCAGGCCGAGCGGATGAGGCTGTTGCCAGTGGAGGTCAGACGGATCTGGCCTGGTAGGCATAGCCGGGAAATCTCTTAAAACATGTCAGTCAATTTGAGCAGTTCACAGTAGTGGAGCGGTAATAAATGCAGCATAAGGATAATAATTTAAACTTGCTTCGGCTGATTGCTGCGCTACTGGTCCTATACGCCCACTCCTTCGCCTTTTACGGCAACCCGCCGGCCGGCTTTCTGGGGCTTGCCTCCTACGGCGGTCTGGGCATCGAAATTTTCTTCATAATCAGTGGTTATCTGATCGTCAAGAGTTGGGATTCCACACCTTCGGTGGGCAATTTCCTGATCAAGCGATCGTTGCGCATTTTTCCGGCATTGATCGTGGTCGTGCTGATCAGCATGTTCATTCTGGGGCCGCTGTTTACGACTCTGACGATCAGTGAGTATTTCGCGCATCCGCAATTCTGGGGTTATCTGTGGAATGTCATCCTGAGTCCGGTGTTCTACCTGCCCGGTGTTCTGGAGCACGCGCGCGTCCCCAATGCCGTCAACGGTTCGTTGTGGAGTCTGCCGGTAGAATTCTTCATGTACCTGGTCGTCGTCGCGCTCGGGCTGATCTTCAAGAGCGGTCGCTGGGTATATGCAGCAGCAACCGCAGGGTTCGCGCTGACCGTTATTTTCTGGTGCTGGCGTGGCGCGGAACTGGTGGTGGTCTATGGCACTGATGTCCGTAATATTTTCCTGACCGGCATCTATTTCATGATTGGTGCCTGTTACGCGAAGTGGCGGCTTGAGCGCTGGTTCAGTCTATCGGGTGTTTGCGTGCTGATCATGGCGACCATTCTGCTGGCGCCGTATGCCCCGGTCTCGAAGATCCTGCTCTGGATCAGCCTGCCTTACGTTGTCCTGGCTTATGGCTTGTCCAGCAGCCGTTTGGGCAGCTGGATCAATCGCGTGGGTGACTGTTCCTACGGTGTGTACATCTACGCTTTCCCGGTCCAGCAGTTTGTATTGCTGAAATTCCCGGAGATGTCCTATCCGCTTTACCTGTTTGTCACGATTGCCATCACCTTGGTGCTTGGCTATGCGTCCTGGCATCTGGTGGAAAAACGCGTGTTGAAATTCAAGCCCAGGGACAAGTCCAGGGCAGAGGTCGGCGCGCAGACAAAACCGGTTTTTGTGCCAGAGGCTGAAAGCCTGAAGCCGATGACCCCGGATCGTTAAATGGAAGCCATGATGTCGTGCGGTAGTTGTGAAACGGTGATGAACGAGATGGAAACGTCCGGAGATTTTCAATGAGTTGGCTCAGGGCAATGCTGGCGGACCGCAGGATTCTGGTGAGCCTGATTTCAAATGATCTTCGGGCTCGCTACCTGACTAACTATCTCGGATTTTTGTGGGTATTCATTCAACCCTGCGCGACCACACTGATTCTGTGGTTCGTGTTTCAGTTCGGGTTCAAGGCGGCTCCCCACGGAGATTTCCCTTTTGTCTTGTGGCTGGTGTGCGGCCTGGTTCCGTGGTTTTTCACCGTCGAAGCATTGAATTCCGGATGCACGGCGGTCAAGGAAAACAGTTTTCTGGTGAAGAAAATCGTTTTCAAGGTATCGCTGCTGCCATTGGTCAAACTTAGCTCGGCAGTGCTGGTACACGTGTTCTTCGTGTTCATCCTGTTGCTGCTCTTCGTTATCTACGGCTATGAGCCGAACCTTTACTGGTTGCAGGTAGGGTATTACATCGCCTGTCTGTTCATGCTGCTTCTGGCAATCGCCTGGATTACCAGCTCGGTGGTTATTTTTTTTCCCGACCTGAGTCAGTTGGTGGCGATGGCTACGCAGTTCGGGTTCTGGTTGACGCCTGTGTTCTGGGATATCGATGCGATTCAGGGCAGGGCAGCGTCGTATCTGCGGTTGAACCCGTTTGCCTACATTGTCGAAGGATTCAGAGACTCGCTCATACGTGATGTCTGGTTTTGGCAACGTCCGACCCAGACCCTGTTTTTCTGGGGCGTCATGATTGTCCTGATGTTCGTGGGCTGGCATACGTTCAGAAAGTTAAGACCTCATTTTGCGGATGTTTTGTGATGAATGCAGTGAACGAGAGCGCAATCAGCGTCCGAAATGTCAGTAAGGTCTACAGGCTTTACAACAAGCCGGTCGACAGGCTGGTCGAAGCTCTTTCGCTCTTCGGCAAGCATCGGCATCATGATTTTCATGCGCTGACCGATGTCTCTTTTACTGTCGAAAAAGGCCAGACAGTCGGAATCTTGGGAAAAAACGGCGCAGGTAAAAGTACCTTGCTGAAAATCCTCACCGGCGTGCTGACACCCTCCAGCGGCGAGGTCACGGTTGTCGGTCGGGTAGCTTCCCTGCTGGAGCTGGGTGCAGGCTTCAATCCCGATTACACCGGCGTTGAGAACATTTATTTCCAAGGCTCCCTTATGGGTTACTCCCGTGAGGAAATGCAGACGCGGATCGCGGCGATTCTCGAGTTCGCCGATATTGGCGATTTCGTCAATCAGCCCGTTCGCATGTACAGCAGTGGCATGTTTGCGCGTCTGGCTTTTTCCGTGGCGATCAACGTCGAGCCGGATGTGCTGATCGTTGACGAAGCGCTAAGCGTCGGAGATGCGGGATTCCAGCTCAAATGCATGCTCAAGATGAAGCATATGCAAGAGCGTGGCACGACGATCCTGTTCGTTTCGCACGATACCCAGTCGGTCATTCGTTTCTGCCAGGCCGTTATTGTCATGCAGAACGGACAGATCATCGACCACAGCACCGATGTGCTGACCGCGACCAAAAACTACGAAAAGAAAGTTCGCAACAGCAGTTCGGTGTCTGTCCCGGTGGTCGAAGAACAGCATGTCGATGTTTCCTACGACACTGAGTTGGGGGATATCTCGGAGGTCCGGTTCGGTTCCGGCGCGGCAAAGATCAATGCCGTCGACTTTTTCAGTGCCGATGGAACGCAGACCAGCCACTTCGAACCCACCGAAGATGTCACGATGCATTGCTATGTGCAGTCGTACGCACAACTCAAGGAAGTGGTCATGGGTTATTCCCTGCGCGATGCCAAAGGCGTCGATGTTGCCGGGGACAATACGTTGCTGGCCGGGTGTAAATTCGATCTGGATGCAGGCGCTTACAAGATCAGTTTTACCTTCCCGTTGAATGTTGCCCCGGGAGAATATTTTCTGTTTATCGGTATGGCGAGTCTGGACGGAGAACGCGTTGAGCTTGATCAACGTTGGCCGATGCGCAAAGTCAGCGTGTCCGGTGGACGTCAGATCGTGGGCGTTGCCTATTGCCCGTCAACTGTCAACGTAGTGAAGGTTGCTTGAATCATGCTTAAGATCGGTAATGCTGATATCGCTGACACAGTCAGGTTTCATGTCGACGAAGCGGCTGAGTGCATCATCGAGGACGGTGTGCAGTTGCGCGATAACGTCGTCATCGAATGCGGGGCGCAAGGCTACTTGCGTATCGGTTCGGGTACTGTCATCAATTGCGGTACCTGGATCAACGGCAGTGGCAAGGTGACCATCGGCAAGGATGTGTTGGTTGCGCCCAACGTTTCCATCACTTCGTCGGCCCATCGCTATGATTTGCACGCGCCCATCAAGAATCAGGGCCTGCGACTGGCTGAAGTCAGCATCGGCGATGATGTATGGATCGGTGCCAGCGCTTCGGTACTGGCCGGTGCCGTGATCGGCAACGGCTCCATCATCGCAGCCAACTCGGTGGTGAAATTCAATATCGAGCCTGAAAGCATCGCGGCGGGGGATCCCGCAGCCAAAGTCGCTTCGCGCAAATACAAACGCGTGGTTTTCTACACCTTGCCACTGGTGTTGAGAGAGCGTGCAACATTATTCAGCAGTATCGTTGACGTCTATCTGCCACTGGCCAACAAGTTCAGCGACGAAGGCTGGGAGTGCATCTTCGTTGGTTCTGATGAGCTCAAGGCTCAATACCCGGATTTCCGCCACGCGTGGATCAGTCCGTCTTCTTACGGGTGTGAGTACCCGGTGTCAGGTAATGCCCACTGGCTGGAAGACTGGCGCTGCCTCCTCAATAAGCAGCCATTGAAATTCCATGATCATTTTGTCACTGCCTTGATCGACAACGTGGACCCGGATCTGGTGTTCTGCTGGAACTACGACGGTAGCCTCGAAACCGTGTGTGCGGCCAATGATGTGCCTTTGCTTTTCAATGAGCTGGGTATGTTGCGCGCGCCAAATCCAATGGCTTATTACTCGGACACCCGTGGGGTCAATGTACGCAGTGGATTTGCCGTCGAATTTGCCGAGTATCGGCAGCAGACCGGCGCCCAACCGACCGAGGAGGCGCTGGAACGACTCGCGCAGATGGAAGAGAGTTATCGTCTGGAGGGAAATCAACAGCTGCCGACGGCTCTGATTCTGCTGCAGGTGCAGGATGACTCGAACATCATCATGGGCTCGCCTTTCGCAAGCATGGCCGAGTACGTCGATCATGTGCTGACTGTCATCGGAAACAAGGATTACCGGGTAATTGTCAAACCGCATCCCTTGGATGAGGTGCCTGAGTTGCCCGAACATGTCGAGGTGGCCGACAGGGAACACAGCATCACGCAATTGATTGCCAGCGCCGATGTGGTGTTCACGATCAACTCTTCGGCGGGTTTTGAAGCCGCCCTGGCTGGAAAGACTGTCTACGCGTTGGGTAAGGCGCCGTACAGCGGCACCGGTTTGACCATCGATGTGAAACAACCGCAGGATCTTGCATCCCACTGGCAAGCGAACGGTGCTGTCGCACCGTGCAGCCGGGAATTCCGGGCGTTGCTTCTGGACTTTGCGCAGTCCCGCTACTTTTTGAGCGAGGCGCAATTCATCGAGCCATCGGCGCACCTTTCGCGCTTGACCCGGACATCAGTCAGCGGTCAGACGAGGAATGCATTCGACGCGGAACTGGAAGTTTACCGTCAGCAGTCTTACATCACCTGGCTTGAAGACAAGGCGCTGGAGGTGCAGGCGGATCTGGCTGCGCTCAATCATACGTATCTGGACATGCAGGCCGAGCTATCGGGTGTTCGCCACCAATTACATGAAACAAAAGAGCAACTTTCGGCGACGGATGACAGGCTCAGTCTGGTCCTGAGCGACAGGTATATGAATGACAACGACGAACTCATTCAGATGCAAAACCAGCTGCTCCTCGAGCAGGAACGACTGACGCAGCTTTTGCAGGCGCGTGAAGAGCAATTGCAGGCGCGCGAAGAGCAGATAGAGGTGCTCAAGTACGATCTCTGGAAGATTTATATCTCCAGATCGTGGCAAATCACCCGGCCGTTGCGCGGCGTTAGCCGTCTGGTTCTGCGCGGCTGGGGGAAAATGCAGCGCGTGGTCAGGAATCCGCGTGCCGTACTGCGCCCGGTTTACCAGAAATTCCCGGCGCTGATTGGCGTGCGCATGCGTGTGCGGCACCTGATCAAAAACGTGCAAGCGAAAATGATGCGGGCGATCAACTCCCGAAACAATCTCGCCGCCGTGCAAGCGATCGCGGATCGGCGTTTTGTCTACGCACCGACGTTGCCGGCGCTCGACGCGCAGCCCGTCATTGACGTCTCGATCGTGACCTATAACAGCAGCAAGTGGGTCGATGGATTCTTTGCATCGCTGACCGCGCAGGAATATCCGCTGCAAAAACTCAACCTGTGTTTTGTCGATAACGGCTCCAGCGACAATACTGTGGCCGAGCTGCAACGCTGGAAAACCACACTCGCGTCGCAGGTGGCGGGTTTTGAAGTGGTTCAGGGCAAAAACGTCGGCTTCGGTCTGGGACATGATCGGGCGATCAAGACCGGTCAATCCGAATGGATTCTGATCAGCAACATCGACATCGTGTTCGCGCCGCGATCCATCGCCAATGCGGTAGCGGCGGCAGGCAGCGATACCTCTGGAGCCGTTGCGTCATGGGAGTTGCGTCAGGCGCCCTACGAACATCCGAAATATTATGACCCGGTCACTCTGGAAACCAACTGGTCTTCCCATGCCTGCATCCTGGTCCGGCGCTCCGCTTACTTCAAGGTGGGCGGTTATGAGCATGAAATTTTCATGTATGGCGAAGATGTCGAATTGTCCTATCGATTCCGGTCTTTCGGTTACCAGTTGAAATACTGCCCGTCGGCAGTGGTTTACCACTACACCTACGAGCACGAGAACCATGTCAAGCCGATTCAGTTCACCGGCAGTACGTTGGCGAACGCTTATCTGCGCCTGCGTTATGGCGATATGAGCGACAAGTTCGGCGCGCTGGTCCTGCAAAGTGCTCTGTTGTTCCGCCCGGAAGTTTATGCTGGCGTTCGGCGTGATTTGATTGGCAACATCGGCAAGATCGTTCGCAAAGCGCCGCACTTTCTGTCGGGCAAGGGTTCCAGCAAGGAAACGTACTTCCCCTTCCGCGGGTTCGACTACGAAATGATTCGGGACGGCGCCTTCTGGACAATCGGTGAGCAACTCGACGAGATGCCGCTTGTCACGATCGTCACCCGAACTTATCGCAACCGCACCGAGTTTCTGCGTCAGGCGATCATCTCCGTACGCAATCAGACTTATCCGAACGTAGAGCTGGTGGTGGTTGAAGACGGCGGTGAGACGATGAAAGAGCTGGTGGCTGAGTTCCAGCAACAGCCAGGTCACCCGATCCGCTTCTACGGGATGGACAAAGTCGGTCGGTCCGTCACCGGCAACCATGGCCTCGAAATGGCCAAGGGTACTTACTGCATGTTCCTGGATGATGATGATCTGCTGTTCTCCGATCACGTCGAAGTGTTGATCGGAGCGCTGGCAAAAGATCACGAATCGGTGGCGGCCTATTCACTGGCCATGGAAGTCGGCACCATCACTGGCGCGGATGGACGTTACACCGAGACGAGTCATGAAACGCCTTCCTACTTCAAACAGGAATACGACTACAACGTCCTGCTGGACCACAACTTCATTCCGATTCAGTCGCTACTCTTCAAGCGTGAGCTTTACTTGCAACGTGGCGGATTTGAGACCGATATGAGCAATCTTGAAGACTGGAACCTGTGGCTCAGATACGGTTTTGGCAACAAGTTTACTTACGTCGCGAAAACCACTTCCTTGTTCCGTACTCCGGCAGACCCGAATATCCGTCTGGAGCGGCACAAGTTGTTGCACGATGCTTACAACATAGCCAAGGGACGGGCAGCGAAATCCTGTGAGGGTTACACCGCGTCTGCATGATGCATCGCCTGAGTAGTCAACTGGACAGCGCGAGCGATGACGCTGTTCAGTTGACTAAGTGTCGAGACGCGCCGGGATTTCAGGGATGGCGTGCATTGATGCTTCAGCGTCATCGGATTGTGTTTTGTCGGAACCCGGGCTTCATTTCGAAATCCACAGCAAAACTGCGCTGCATGGGTTTACAGTGTCGGGCGGCGGTAGATTTTCGGGTTCTGTTGCCCGCTGAAAGGAGTTCTCGTAGGTGCCAGAGATCAATATGGACAAGATGAGGCAGTTCCTGCTGGGCCTGCCGCGTAGAAACAAGAGGATGCTGCAAGTTGTCACGGACATCGTCCTGGTCTGGGTAGCGCTGTGGATGGCGTTCATCGTCAGGCTGGGCATCGACGAGATGGTCAATCCGTTCAAGGTCCACCTGTGGTTGTTCATCTGTGCACCGCTTGTCGCCATTCCTCTGTTCGTTCGGTTCGGAATGTATCGCGCCGTGATGCGCTATTTCGGCAATGACGCGCTTATCGCGATCATCAAGGCTGTCAGTCTGTCCTCGCTGGTTCTGGCGCTCGTCGTCTACTGGTACAGCAATCACCAGGTCGTTGTGCCACGTTCGATCATTTTCAATTACTGGTGGTTGAGCCTTGTCATCATTGGCGGCCTGCGCTTGTGCATGCGCCAGTATTTCATGGGGGACTGGTTCACCGCGGCGCAACATGTGCCCTTTACCAACCGCGATGACGGTCTGACCAAAGTGGCTGTTTACGGAGCCGGCGTGGCGGGCAATCAGTTGGTCGCGGCACTGCGCATGGGGCGGGTCCTGCGCCCTGTGGCTTTCATTGACGATGATCCTGGCATTTCCGATAGATCGATCTCAGGCCTGCAGGTCTATAAACCCAAACATATCCAGCAAATGATCGACGTGACCGGCGCTCAGGAAATCCTGCTCGCACTGCCGTCGTCCACCCGCGCGCGCCGGCGGGAGATACTCGATCTGCTGGAAGGTTTTCCTCTGCATGTACGCAGTGTGCCCAACTTCACGGATCTGGCCAGCGGGCGGGTCAGAGTCGAAGACATTCAGGAAGTCGACATCGCCGACCTGCTGGGTCGAGACGCGGTGCCTGCGCAGCCCGATCTGCTGGAACGCTGTATCACCGGCAAAACGGTGATGGTGACCGGAGCGGGTGGCTCCATCGGTTCGGAGCTCTGCCGGCAGATTTTTTTACTGCAGCCGACCACACTTATCCTGTTCGAACACAGTGAGTTCAATCTGTACAGCATCTTGCGTGAACTGGAAGAGCGCGGGTGTCGTGAATCGGTCCAGGTCAGGTTGTTGCCCATCCTCGGTTCGATACGGCATCAGGACAAGCTGCTGGATGTGATGAAAACCTGGAAAGTTGATACGGTTTACCACGCGGCGGCTTATAAGCACGTGCCGATGGTTGAACACAATATCGCTGAAGGCGTGCTCAACAATGTGATCGGCACGCTCAACACTGCACAGGCGGCCTTGCAGTCGGGCGTGTCGAACTTTGTGCTTATTTCCACCGATAAGGCGGTGCGTCCGACCAATGTCATGGGCAGTACCAAGCGGTTGGCCGAATTGACCTTGCAGGCACTGAGTCGGGAGGTCGCGCCGGTCTTGTTTGGCGACAAGTCCAATGTTTCCAGGGTCAACAAGACGCGTTTTACCATGGTGCGCTTTGGCAATGTGCTGGGCTCCTCCGGATCGGTCATTCCGCTGTTTCACAGCCAGATAAAGTCTGGCGGCCCACTCACGGTGACCCATCCGAAAATCACACGTTATTTCATGACCATTCCAGAAGCTGCTCAACTGGTGATCCAGGCAGGTTCGATGGGGCAGGGCGGCGACGTGTTCGTGCTGGACATGGGGGAGCCGGTAAAAATAGTGGAACTGGCGGAGAAAATGATTCATCTGTCCGGTTTGAGCATTCGTTCCGAACGAAATCCGCAGGGCGATATTTCCATCGAGTTCACGGGTTTGCGCCCTGGTGAAAAGCTGTACGAGGAGCTGCTGATCGGCGATAACGTCGCGTCCACGCCGCATCCGATGATCATGACAGCCAATGAAGACCATTTGCCGTGGGATGTGTTGAAGGTCAGGCTAAGCGAGCTGCTCGCCGCCGTTGAAAGTGACGACTACGCCCGCGTTCGTCAGCTCCTGCGCGAGACTGTCAGCGGCTACACACCAGACGGCGAGATAGTCGACTGGATCTATCAGCAGCGCCGCCTTGAAACCTGATTGTTTCACATCCTGTAACGCTCGCATTTTTGACATCCCCCCGCCATGACCTACGTTTGAAGAGCAGCTTCGGAAAAGCTGCTTTCTCAAACGATGATGGAGCGTCACTTATGCGTACCGGTTATTTCTATTCCTTGATTTTCGCTTTCCTGACCAGCGCCTCGATTGCCGCGATTGCGGCACCTGTCTCGCCCTCGGAGGGCGCCACTGCGCCTGTGGTGATGGATGCCGCGAAGTCTGCGCAAAGTGCGAAGATTGACCTCAATGACGCCGATGCGGCAACACTGCAGAAAGAACTGGCAGGCGTTGGCGAAGCCAAAGCACAGGCAATTGTTGCGTATCGTGAAACAAACGGACCGTTCTTCTCGGTTGACGAGTTGCTCGAGGTCAAGGGGATTGGCAAGGCGATTCTGGATCGCAACCGCGACAGGCTGGAAGTCAACTAAGCTGAATGTTCAACGCCAGGAGGCCGGTCATTGACCGGCCTTTTTTGATTTTGTTCGGTGACGAGCTGATGGGCTCATCAGGACGGCAATTCATCGCCAAGCTAAAATTACGGCTATCATATGTTGGTAAGATTATGCCTATAATAATCCACCGTTCGGTCATGCCGGCGCGATCTACAGCCTTCCCGCCCAGTCCTGTTGGAGCACTCTCATGAATTTTGCAACGTCTCAAGGTACAGCGCTCGTGACCGGCGCCTCGTCGGGTATCGGTGCCATCTACGCCCAACGACTGGCAGCACGCGGATTCGATCTGCTGTTGGTCGCCCGTGATCAGGAGCGTCTGGAAAATGCCGCGAGCCGCTTGCGTGATGCACACGGTGTTCAGGTAGAGGTGTTGAAAGCGGATCTGACGCAAAGGGACGATGTGCTCAAGCTCGAGCAACGACTGCGCAGTGATTCAAGCATCAGCCTGCTGGTCAATAATGCCGGTGTTGCGGCAAACGGCTTGTTGGCCGACGCTGATATGGAGCAATTGGAGCAACTGATCCAGCTGAATATCACCGCCGTCACTCGCTTGGCATCGGCCGCCGCTGCCAGTTTCGCCAAGGCTGGCCGTGGGACGATTATCAACATCGCCTCGGTGGTGGCGCTGTTTCCTGAACGTTTCAATGCCACCTACAGCGCGAGCAAGGCCTATGTGCTGAGCCTGACACAGTCGCTGCATACCGAGCTCGATGGCACCGGCGTGCAGGTTCAGGCCGTGTTGCCCGGTGTGACGCGCACTGAAATCTGGGCGCGCTCGGGTACCGATGCCAGTGGCATCCCGGCGGAGATGATCATGGAGGCGGAAGAAATGGTCGATGCGGCGCTGGCCGGGCTGGATCAGGGCGAGTTGATCACTATTCCTTCGCTGCCTGATGCGGGTGAATGGCAGGCATTCGTCGCCGCACGCCACGTCATGGTGCCGAACTTGTCGCGCAGTTCCGCGGCACAACGCTACAAATCTTGATCGGAGGTCAGCAGGGTATGGATTCGCGTCGAATTGTGGTTACAGGCATGGGTCTGGTTTCGCCGTTGGGCAGTGGTGTCGAAGTGGTCTGGCAGCGTTTGCTGGCCGGACGCTCGGGGCTGCGCAACCTGCCGCACGCGGTGGTTGCTGACTTGCCTGCGCGTGTTGGCGGTCGTGTGCCAACCCAGGAGGAGGATGCCGAAGCCGGTTTCGATCCGGATCGCGCCACTGCGCCGAAAGAGCAGAAGAAGATGGACCGCTTCATCCTGTTCGCCATGGAGGCGGCAAGACAAGCGCTGGAGCAGGCCGGCTGGCATCCGCAAGAAGACAAGGACCGAGAGCGCACGGCGACGATCATCGGCTCCGGTGTCGGTGGCTTCGGTGCGATCGCCGATGCGGTGCGCACCACTGACAGCCGCGGCCCTCGGCGTTTGTCGCCATTCACCATTCCGTCGTTTCTGGTTAATCTTGCCGCCGGTCATGTCTCGATCCAGCATGGGCTGAAAGGGCCTCTGGGCGCGCCGGTCACAGCATGCGCGGCGGGCGTCCAGGCGATCGGCGATGCGGCACGGTTGATCCGTTCCGGTGAAGCAGACATTGCGGTGTGCGGCGGGGCAGAAGCCTGCATTGACCGTGTCAGTCTTGCTGGCTTCGCCGCAGCGCGGGCGCTGTCGAGCGGTTACAACGACACGCCTGAGCGCGCATCGCGACCGTTCGACAGCGGTCGTGACGGATTCGTGATGGGCGAGGGCGCCGGTCTGCTGGTCATCGAATCACTCGAACATGCCTTGGCACGTGGCGCACAACCGTTAGCCGAACTGGTCGGCTACGGCACCAGTGCCGACGCTTACCACCTGACCGCCGGGCCGGAAGATGGCAGCGGGGCACGCCGTGCGATGGAGCTGGCGTTGGCGCAGGCCGCTATCGAGCCGGCTCAGGTCCAGCATCTGAATGCTCATGCGACGTCGACGCCTGTAGGCGATCTTGGCGAACTGGCGGCGATCAAGGCGGTGTTCGGTGCCGAAAACAAAATCGCTGTCACTTCGACCAAATCCGCTACCGGCCACTTGCTCGGTGCTGCAGGCGGTCTTGAAGCGATTTTCACGCTATTGGCGATTCGTGACCAGGTGGTATCGCCGACGCTGAACTTCGACAACCCGGACTCGGCGAGTGCAGGGGTGGACATTGTCCATGGCCAGGCGCGTTCCATGCCGATCGAGTATGCGTTGTCCAATGGCTTCGGTTTTGGCGGGGTCAATGCAAGCGTGTTGTTCAAGCGCTGGCAGGCCTAGTCGCGGTTCTTCAGGTGGTCGCGGGTGACGTCGAGAATGCGTTGCGCAAACCCGGCATCCGCGACGCTGCGTGACAGCAGCAACGCGCCGACCAGGGTCGACATGATGACGATGGCGCGCTCTGCATTGTTTTCGCCGTCGAGACTGTTCTCGATTTGCGTCAGCCGTGCGTTGAGCACTTCATCACTGGTGGGGCTCGGTTGCCCGCGCAGGCCCAGTTCGGAGGAAATGGTCAGCAGCGGGCAGCCTTCATCGGGTGATGTTTGATGCCACTCCGATAGATAGGTCTCGATGAACAGATCCAGTGCATTGTCCTGAGCGAAAATCTCTGCGCACAAGCCGTCGACCTGATTACCGGCCTCCTGCAGGGCCTTCTCCACCAGATCGTCCTTGGATTTGAAATGTGAATAGAAACCGCCATGGGTCAGCCCCAGCGCTTTCATCAGAGGTTGCAGGCCGGTGGCGCCGATGCCGTCCTTGCGAAAGCGCGCCGAGGCTTCCTTGATGATGCGCTGATGGGTCTGGGCTTTATGGTCCTGCGAATAACGCATCGGGAACTCTCCGCAACAATGCACGCATCTTAACCAAGGAAAATTAGATGGTGACTGTACTTCTACTTCTTAAAAGCCTGCGGTCAGAGCCAATGGCTATATAAATGCAAACCCCGCCGATCGGGCGGGGTTGATGTCAGCGATCCTGTGCGTCCTTGGCGTCGGCTTCGGCATTGCGTTGTGCGACGCGCTTGCGTTCTTCATCGGTCAGTTCGACCTTGTTGGCGGTGTCACGCAACATCATCAATCCGCCAACAATCGAGCCGATCGCAACGACCAGAATCAACCAGGCATACCAGGGCATAACGGCTCTCCTCAAGGGCAGCTCGACGGGCGAGGATTTCGCCGTGCGACGCTGCATACCACGTTTGAGCGAAACGACTTCGCAGTGGTTCCATTCTAGGCCGCTTCTGCCCGGCACACCCGAGCGCCTTACAGACCGGTCAACATCGCATCCGCCGGCGCATCGGCGCGCAATTGACCAGTCATCATGAAATACCCGAATCCAACCGCCATGAAACCCAGGAAAATCAGGCCGATCAGCGTGTTGAACCACGCCATCGCCACCAGGCAGACCACTGCCAGTACCAACGCGATCATTGGTACCAGCGGATAGCACGGCGCACGGAAGGTACGTTCCAGATTCGGTTCGGATTTACGCAGTTTGAACAGGCTGAGCATGCTCATGATGTACATCACGATGGCACCGAACACGGCCATGGTGATCATCGCTGCGGTCAGTGTCATGCCGCCGAGGTTGATCAGGCCATCGCTGTAGATCGCCGCGATGCCGATGATGCCGCCAACGATGATTGCGCGGTGCGGTGTCTGAAAGCGCGACAGTTTCGCCAGCGACGCCGGCAGATACCCGGCGCGGGCGAGGGCGAAGAACTGCCGAGAGTAGCCGAGGATGATGCCGTGGAAGCTGGCAACCAGGCCGAACAGGCCGATCCACACCAGCATGTGCAGCCAGCCGGAGTTGTCGCCGACTACGGTTTTCATCGCTTGCGGCAGCGGGTCGTTGATATTGGCCAGGGTGCGCCAGTCACCGACGCCGCCAGCGAAGAACATCACCCCCATCGCCAGCAATACCAGGGTCAGGATGCCGCTGATGTACGCCTTGGGTATCGTGCGTTTCGGGTCTTTGGCTTCTTCCGCCGCCATCGCCGCGCCTTCGATGGCGAGGAAGAACCAGATGGCGAACGGAATCGCCGCGAACATGCCGGCAATCGCCGGTGCGCCGAAAACATCCGAGCCTGCCCAGCCGTTGAGGGCGAAGTTGCTGAAACTGAACGCCGGGGCGACCACACCCATGAACACCAGCAGTTCAGCCACCGCCAGCACGCAGACGATCAGTTCGAAGGTGGCGGCCAGTTTCACGCCAAGGATGTTCAGGCCCATGAACACGATATAGGCGCCGACAGCAGCGTGTTTCGGGTCGAGCGCTGGAAACTGCACATTCAGGTAAGCGCCGATCGCCAGCGCAATCGCTGGCGGCGCGAACACAAATTCGATCAGCGTTGCCAGACCGGCGATCAATCCGCCTTTCTCGCCGAAGGCGCGGCGGCTGTAGGCAAACGGCCCGCCGGCATGGGGAATCGCGGTGGTCAGTTCGGTGAAACTGAAGATAAAGCAGGTGTACATGGTCGCGACCATGAACGAGGTGACCAGAAAGCCCAGTGTTCCGGCCACGCCCCAGCCGTAACTCCAACCGAAGTACTCCCCGGAAATCACCAGCCCCACGGCAATGCCCCACAGGTGCAGCGTGCCCAGCGTGGGTTTGAGTTGTGTGTTCATGCGCTTGCTCCCTGAAGGATTGGAAAGCTTCGGGGGAGGGCGTGTGCAGTGGGCGTGCCATTACGCTGAAACAAGTCGTAATGAGTTCAAAGCTGTCGCAGCGGGGATGATCTGCGCTGGACGTGCTGGTGTTGTGCGCCAGTTGGGTGCGATGTTGCCGGGAATGCCGCTATCGCGAGCAGGCTCACTCCTACAGGGGATCGCATTCCAACTGTAGGAGTGAGCCTGCTCGCGATGGGGCCTGTACAGACACAAGAAATCCGCCTGTAAACCCCGCATAAAACCACTCTTTACGCTTTCTTTATGCCCCGCGCTTACCCTCGCTCTCGTTCCTTTACAGCCTCCTTCCCGACAATCACCCCACACGCGGCAATACGCCGTTACACGGAGATCTTCCATGAGCGTTCTGGACGGGGTGTCACTGCTGTTGGCAGTGGGGCTGTTCATTTATCTGTTGGTTGCGCTGTTGCGCGCGGACCGGAACTAGGAGCGGCTATGCACAGTTATGACTATTGGCTGATCCTCGGCTTCTTCGCGCTGGTCTTGCTGCCCGCGCCTTTCCTGGGACGCTTTTACTACAAGGTGATGGAAGGCCAGCGCACCTGGCTGACGCCGATCCTCGGTCCGGTCGAGCGCGGTTGCTATCGCATTGCCGGGGTCGATCCAAAGGTGGAGCAGAGCTGGCAGAAATACACGCTGGCGCTGCTCGCGTTCAACCTCGCCGGTTTCCTGTTGCTGTTCGCGATTCTGCTGTTCCAGGATCACCTGCCGCTCAACCCGCAGAACTTGCCGGGCCAAGAGTGGACTCAGGCGTTCAACACCGCGGTCAGTTTCATGACCAATACCAACTGGCAGTCCTACAGCGGTGAAGCGACCCTCAGCTATCTGAGCCAGATGGTCGGCCTCACTGTACAGAACTTCGTCAGCGCCGCCACCGGCCTCGCCGTGCTGGTCGCGCTGTGCCGTGGCATCGGCCGCAAATCGGCGCAGACCCTTGGCAATTTCTGGGTCGACATGACCCGTGCCACCCTCTACGGCCTGCTGCCGCTGTGCCTGTTGCTGGCGCTGTATCTGGTCTGGCAGGGCGTGCCGCAGACGTTTGCGCAGTACGTCAACGCGGTGACGATGCAGGGTGTCGATCAAGTGATCCCGCTCGGCCCGGCCGCCAGCCAGATTGCGATCAAGCAACTGGGCACCAACGGTGGCGGTTTCTTCGGCGTCAACTCGGCACACCCCTTCGAGAACCCGACCGCCTGGAGCAACCTGTTCGAAGTTGCGTCGATCATTCTGATTCCGGCGGCGCTGGTGTTCACCTTCGGCCATTACGTCAAGGACCTGCGCCAGAGCCGCGCGATCATCGCCTGCATGCTGGCGCTGTTCCTGATTGGCGGTGCGACTTCGCTGTGGGCCGAATATCAACCGAATCCGACCCTGAACAACGCTGCAGTCGAACAGACCGCGCCGCTGGAAGGCAAAGAGGCGCGCTTCGGCACCACCGCCACGGTGCTGTGGTCGGTGACCACGACGGCGGCGTCGAACGGTTCGGTCAATGGCATGCACGACAGCCTCAACCCGCTGAGCGGCATGGTCGCGCTGGTCAACATGATGGTCGGTGAAGTGATCTTCGGCGGCGTCGGTGCCGGGCTCTACGGCATGTTGCTCAACGTGCTGATCGCGGTGTTCCTCGCCGGCCTGATGATCGGACGCACCCCTGAATACCTCGGCAAGAAACTCCAGGCGCGGGAAGTGCAATTACTCGTGGTCACGCTGTTGGTGATGCCAGTCAGCGTGCTGGTTCTCGGCGCGATTGCCGCTGCCTTGCCTGGCCCGGCGGCGACCATCAGCAACCCTGGCCCGCACGGTTTCAGCCAGTTGCTCTACGCCTACACCTCGGCGGGCGCCAACAACGGCTCGGCGTTCGGTGGCCTGAGTGCGAACACGCCGTTTCACAACCTGATGCTCGGCCTGGGCATGTTGATCGGGCGCTTCGGCTACATCCTCCCGGTACTGGCACTGGCCGGCAGCCTGGCGATGAAGAAAACCGCACCGATCGGCCAGAACAGCTTCCCGACTCACGGCCCGCTGTTCGTGACCCTGCTGACTGTGACCATTTTGCTGGTGGGCGGCCTGACCTTTCTGCCGACCCTGGCGCTGGGCCCGATTGCCGAACATCTGAGCCTGGGCTTCTGAGGAGCTGACGATGAATATGCCCGCAATAAAACCCGTCGCTGCCAAAGCGCCGGAACAAGCGAAAACCGCGATCTCGGCGCTGTGGCGCCCGGCGCTAGTGCAAGCGTTCGTCAAGCTTGACCCACGGCAGCTGAAGCGTTCACCGGTGATGCTGGTGGTCGAACTGACCGCCATTTTCACCACGGTGCTGTGCTTCATTCCCGATGTCAATGTGTCGACCCTGGTGGCTGCACAAATCGCCCTGTGGCTGTGGTTCACCGTGCTGTTCGCCAACTTCGCCGAAGCCTTGGCCGAAGGTCGTGGCAAGGCCCGCGCCGACAGTCTCAAGGCAGGCAGCGAAGGTCTCAGCGCCCGGCGCCGGCAGGCCGATGGCAGGTTCCAGGTGGTGCCCGCAGCCAACCTGCGCAAGGGTGACGTGGTGCGCGTCGAAGCGGGGGAGATGATCCCCGGCGACGGCGAAGTGATTGAAGGGATCGCGGCGGTCAACGAGGCGGCAATCACCGGTGAATCGGCGCCGGTGATCCGCGAGTCCGGCGGTGATCGCTCGGCGGTCACCGGCAATACGCGACTGGTGTCCGACTGGCTGCTGGTGCGGATTACCGCCAACCCCGGCGAGTCGACCCTCGACCGCATGATCGCACTGGTCGAAGGCGCGAAACGCCAGAAGACTCCGAACGAAGTCGCGCTGGATATTCTGCTGATCGGCCTTACCCTGATCTTTCTACTGGTGGTGGTCACCCTGCAACCGTTCGCTCACTTCGCCAACGGCAGCCTGCCGCTGGTGTTTCTGGTGGCGTTACTGGTCACGCTGATTCCAACCACCATCGGCGGCCTGCTTTCGGCCATCGGCATTGCCGGGATGGATCGGCTGGTGCGCCTCAACGTGATCGCCAAATCCGGTCGCGCGGTGGAAGCCGCAGGCGATGTGCATGTGCTGCTGCTCGACAAGACCGGCACCATCACCTTCGGCAACCGCCGTTGCAGCGCGGTGTACGCCGCGCCGGGTGTGTCGGCACGTGATCTGGCCGAGGGCGCGTTGTTTGCCTCGCTGGGCGACGAAACTGCGGAAGGCAAATCCATCGTCGAGTACTTGCGCGGTCTGCATCCGCAGCCTGAGCCGGCGCTGGAAGTCCTGACGGTGGTGCCATTCAGTGCCGAAACGCGTTTGTCGGGTATCGACTATCAGGGCCGCGTCTATCGCAAGGGCGCGGTGGACTCGTTGCTGACCTTCCTCGGGCAGCAACGCGCCGATCTGGCCCCGGCGCTGTCGCGGGAAATCGACAAGATCGCCCAGAGCGGCGGCACGCCGTTGCTGGTCTGCGCCGACGGCAAACTGCTCGGTGCGATCCACCTCAAGGACGTGGTCAAACCGGGCATTCGCGAGCGTTTTGCCGAACTGCGCAAACTGGGGATCCGCACGGTAATGGTCACCGGCGACAACCCGCTGACCGCTGCGGCGATTGCGGCAGAAGCGGGCGTCGATGACGTGCTTGCCGAAGCCACACCGGAGAAGAAACTCGCGCGCATTCGTCACGAGCAGAACGACGGTCGCCTGGTCGCGATGTGCGGCGACGGTGCCAACGACGCGCCAGCGCTGGCCCAGGCTGACGTCGGCATGGCGATGAATGACGGCACGCAGGCAGCGCGCGAAGCGGCGAACATGGTCGACCTCGACAGCGACCCGACCAAGCTGCTCGACGTGGTGCAGATCGGCAAGGAATTGCTGGTAACCCGTGGCGCGCTGACAACCTTTTCCATCGCCAATGACGTGGCCAAATACTTCGCCATCCTGCCGGCGCTGTTCGCTGCGATCTATCCGCAACTGGGCGTGCTGAACATCATGCAGCTGACCAGCCCGCAGAGCGCGATTCTGTCGGCGATTGTGTTCAACGCCTTGATCATTGTCGTGCTGATTCCGCTGGCACTGCGTGGCGTGCGAGTACAGGCGGCGAGTGCGGCGGCGTTGTTGCGGCGCAATCTGTTGATCTATGGCGTGGGCGGAATTCTGGTGCCGTTCGTGGGGATCAAGGCGATCGACATGCTGCTCACGGCGTTGCATCTGGTGTGAGGCTGAAAAGAGCCCCTCACCCTGGCCCTCTCCCGGAGGGAGTGGGGACTGACCGAGGTGTTTGCGAGAGGTACGTCGACTTGAGATAGCGAGTTGAATGCGAAGTTGGAAGAGCCCCTCACCCTGGCCCTCTCCCGGGGGGAGAGGGGACTGACCGAGGTGTTTGCGAGAGGTACGTCGACTTGAAATTCCGAGTCAAGCCCGGGTTTTGAAAAGCATGAAGATCGGCTCCCTTTCCCCCTCGCCCCCTTGGGGGAGAGGGCTGGGGTGAGGGGGAAAAGATCTCCCTGACACCCCACCAAAAGTTTGCCCAACGAATTCGAGGATCAATAAATGTCCACAATGCTACGTCCGGCCCTGAGCCTGTTGGTGCTGATGACCCTGGTCACCGGCATCGCCTATCCACTGGCGGTCACCGGCATTGCCCAGGTGGCCTTCCCTGAGCAAGCCAATGGCAGTCTGGTGCGTGACGCCGACGGTAAAGTCCGCGGCTCCTCACTGATCGCCCAGGATTTCAGCGGCGATGCGTGGTTTCACCCACGGCCATCCGCCGGCGCCTTCGCCACCGTTTCCAGCAGCGCCAGCAACCTCGCCCCGAGCAATCCGGTGCTCGCCACGCGGGTGATCGACGACGCCCGGAAATTGCAGGTTCCCGGCCAAGGCCCGGTGCCGCTGGCGTTACTGACCACCTCAGCCAGCGGCCTCGATCCGCACTTGCCACCGGCGGCAATTGCCTATCAACTGGCGCGTGTCGCCCAGGCGCGCGATCTGCCAGTGTCGACGGTGCAGCAGTTGCTCGATGCGCACATCGAACAGCCGCTGGTGGGGCCGCCGGTGGTGAATGTGCTGGAGCTGAACATGGCGCTGCAACAACTCTGAATCGGCGGCGCCGCCATTCGCTAGCTGGGCTAGCTCCCACAGGTGACCACATTCCCCTGTGGGAGCCAGCCTGCTGGCGATGGCGCCATCACCGTCACCGCACCAATATCAGGAAAAGAGACCAGCATGAGCGACTCCGGCCGCGCCGACGCGCTGTTAGCAGACCTGCCCCGTGACGGCCGTGGCCGGCTGAAGGTGTTCCTCGGCGCCGCGCCCGGTGTCGGCAAGACCTACGCCATGCTCCAGGCTGCCCACACACAGCTTCGCCAAGGCGTGAAAGTCCTTGCCGGGGTGGTCGAAACCCACGGCCGCGCCGAAACCGAAGCGCTGCTCGGCGGCCTGCCGCAGCAACCGCTGCTGCGCTCGGAATACCGTGGCGTGATGCTCGAAGAAATGGACCTCGACGGCATCCTCGCGGCGCGACCGAAACTGGTGCTGGTCGACGAACTGGCGCACAGCAACGCCCCCGGCAGCCGTCACGCCAAGCGCTGGCAGGATATTCAGGAACTGCTCGCCGCCGGCATCGACGTGTTCACCACGGTCAACGTCCAGCATCTGGAAAGCCTCAACGATCAGGTGCGCGGCATCACCGGTGTGCAGGTCCGCGAAACCCTGCCGGACTGGGTTCTGCAAGAAGCCTTCGAACTGCTGCTGATCGACCTGCCCCCGCGTGAATTGCTCGAGCGTCTGCGCGAAGGCAAAGTCTATGTCCCAGAGCAAGCCCGCGCCGCCATCGACGCCTTTTTTACCCAGACCAACCTCACCGCGTTGCGCGAACTGGCGATGCAAACCGCCGCCGCACAGGTCGATAACGATCTGGCGCAGGGTTATCGCCAGCTCGGTCAGGCCGCGCCGGCCGTGCGCGGGCGCTTGCTGGTCGGCGTCGATGGCGATGCGCAGGCTGAGCGTCTGGTGCGCCACGCCAGTCGCGTTGCTCAACGTCGGCATTTGCCATGGAGCCTGGTGCATGTCGACAATGGCAGGGTGCGCGACGAGCAATCGCGCCTGCGCCTGCAAAGTGCCCAGCAACTGGCTGAACGCCTCGGTGGCGAAGTGGTGCTGCTGCGTGCCGGCGAGGTGGCGAAGACTTTGATCCAGCACGCCGCCGAACGTCGCGCCAGTCTGGTGCTGGTCGGCCAGTCGCGGCCGCGTCTGCGTCGACGCTTGTTGGGTGGGGGACTCGCTGCGCGGCTGTTGCGTCAGGCTCACGGGCTGGAAATCAATGTTCTCGACAGTGATGAACAACCCCAGCAACCGCAGGCCCGCAGTCCGCTGACGCTGGTGTGGTTCGACTACGCATTGGCACTGGTTGCGACGCTGTTGGCGACGGCGCTGGCGTGGGCGGTGTCCAGCGTATTACCGTTGCCGAACATTTCGCTGGTGTTCCTCGCCGCGGTGTTGCTGGTGGCGGTGCGCAGCAGTCTCGGCCCGGCGCTGGCGTGTGCCGCGCTGTCGTTTCTGACCTACGACTTTTTATTCATTCCGCCGAATTTCTCTTTCAGCATTCAGCGCGAAGAAGACGTCCTGACCTTGCTGTTTTTCCTGCTGATGGCGGCGCTCACCGGTAACCTCGCAGCGCGCCAGCGCCGACAGTTGCAGGCCTTGCGCGACACCCAGGAGGAAACCAGCGAACTGCTCGACCTGTCGCGCAAGCTCACCGCCGCCACCGATCGCCAGGCCGTGGTCAGCGCCGCCGCGCAGCACCTCAACGGCTGGAACGATCTGCAACTGTGCCTGCTCAATCGCGACGGTCAGGGCGGTTGGAAAGTCGAAACTGGCGGCCCGCTGCAATTCACCGAGGCTGAGCGCGCCGCCGCCGATTGGGCGTGGCAGCACGATCAACCGGCGGGCATGGGCACCGGCACGCTGCCGTTCGGGCGTTGGTGGTGGTGGCCGTTGTCGGTCGAGGACGGGCCGTTGGCGCTGCTCGGTGTGTGCGCAAAAGAGGGCCAGACCTTGAGCGGCCAGCGCCGTCGACTGCTCACCGCGTTGAGCCAGCCGCTGGCGCAGGCATTGGCGCGCGCGCAGTTGGCCGACGATCTGGAAGCCGCGCGCCTGCACGGCGAAACCGAACAGTTGCGCAGTGCCTTGCTGGCCTCGGTGTCTCACGATCTGCGCACGCCGCTGACCGCCATGCGCGGCAGCATCGACAGCCTGCTCGCACTCGGCGAAGCGATCCCGCTGGAGGATCGCCGCGAGCTGCTCGAAGGCACCCGGGATGAAGCCGAGCGCCTCGACCGTTACATCCAGAACCTGCTCGACATGACCCGACTTGGCCACGGCGCACTGAAACTGGCGCGCGACTGGGTGTCGCCAGCAGACATCGTCGGCAGTTCGCTCAACCGCTTGCGCGCGGTGCTCGCGCCGTTGCAGGTCAGCACCGACGTGCCGGCCGAATTGCCGCTGCTGTACGTGCACGCGGCGCTGATCGAGCAAGCGCTGGTCAACGTGCTGGAAAACGCCGCGCGCTTTTCACCCGTTCACGGCCGCTTGCAACTCAACGCGGGTGCGGACGATCAGGAGATTTTTTTCTCGGTCAGCGACGAGGGGCCGGGGATTCCCGAAGACGAGCGGGCGAAGATTTTTGACATGTTCTACACCGCCGCGCGCGGTGATCGTGGCGGCCAGGGCACGGGTCTGGGGCTGGCGATCTGTCAGGGCATGGTCGGCGCGCACGGCGGGCGCATCAGCGTTGCCGACGGTATTGACGGCCGTGGCACATGCATCACCCTCCACCTGCCACTGCAGACGCAGCCGGGGATGGACGGTGAAGCCTGAATCCGACTGCGCTACTCTCTTGCCACTCTTTTCTGTCGATGTGAATTCATGAGCCAGACCGCGACCATTTTGGTCATCGATGACGAGCCGCAGATCCGCAAGTTCCTGCGCATCAGCCTGGCGTCCCAAGGCTACAAAGTACTCGAGGCTGGCACCGGTGCCGAAGGCCTGGCCCAGGCGGCGCTGAATAAACCCGATCTGCTGGTGCTCGACCTCGGCCTGCCGGACATGGACGGCCAGCAAGTGCTGCGCGAATTTCGCGAATGGGCCACAGCGCCGGTGCTGGTGCTGTCGGTGCGCGCCAGCGAAGGGCAGAAAGTCGAGGCGCTGGATGGCGGCGCGAATGACTACGTGACCAAGCCGTTCGGCATCCAGGAATTCCTCGCCCGGGTTCGCGCCTTGTTGCGTCAGGCACCGGCAGGAGAGGCGCAGCAGGCCGCATTGAGCTTCGGCCCGTT
Organism: Pseudomonas sp. Z003-0.4C(8344-21); assembly: GCF_900104975.1. Classification (NCBI taxonomy): domain Bacteria; kingdom Pseudomonadati; phylum Pseudomonadota; class Gammaproteobacteria; order Pseudomonadales; family Pseudomonadaceae; genus Pseudomonas; species Pseudomonas sp. Z003-0.4C(8344-21). Next base: position 2,104,306 of record NZ_LT629756.1, read on the forward strand.
GACCGTGGATCTGGCTTATCGGCGAGTGCTGCTCGACGGCGTCGAAGTGGCGCTGACTCGCAAGGAATACGCGGTGCTCGCGCAACTGGCGCGGCATCCCGGGCGGGTGATCACGCAGCAGCAATTGCTCAAGGACATCTGGGGGCCGACGCATACCGAGGACAGCCACTACCTGCGGATCGTGGTGGGGCATCTGCGCCAGAAACTCGCGGATGATCCGACGCGGCCGCGGTTTATCGTGACCGAGGCGGGGGTTGGGTATCGGTTGTTGAGTGCTGATGGGTTGTAGTTTTGTGTTGTAGGGTCGGGCGCCATCGCGGGCAAGCCCGCTCCCACAATGAGCTATGTATGACCCAGATTTCATTTCCCGCCGAGAACCCTGTGGGAGCGGGCTTGCCCGCGATGAGGCCGGAACATTCACCCACAGCTTCAGGTAATCAACCCTGCTCCTGCTCATACCGATCCAGTGTATCGCTGGCAATCTCCCGCCCCAGCGCGATCAGTTCCGGCGCCTTGTAGAACTCGAAAAACCGGCACACGCGCTTCGGCACGTTGATCAGGATATCCGGCGGGTACCCGGCGATCTTGTACTGCGCCAGTGAGGTCTGCATCACCTCGAAACTCTGGTTGATCAGATCGAGCAGCGAGGCCGGCCCGACGTTGTCGATGATGAACGAACCGGTGGCAGATTTTGGCGCACCTTCACGCTCGGGCGCGGCGGCCGGTTGCTGGCTTTCCGGTTCGGCGCCTTCGAGCCAGGGATTGATGGCGGCCGCTTCGGCGCGCAGCGCTTCCTGTTCGAGCTTCAATAATTGCTCGGCCTGTGTGCGGCGGAACGGCAGCTTCGAACCCAGCGAATTGATAAGGCTGTCAAAACGCGAGCGGAACGCTGGCGGGCGCTCAATGATCGGCAGTTTGTATTGGCGCTGGTTGGTTGCATTGAGATTGACCGCGATGATCAGGTCACAGTGGCTCGACACCACCGGCACGATCGGCAATGGATTGAGAATGCCGCCGTCGACCAGCATACGATTGCCTTGCATCACTGGAGTGAACAGGCTGGGAATCGCCGCCGAGGCGCGCATTGCCTGATGCAAACAGCCTTCCTGAAACCAGATCTCCTGTTGATTGGTGAGGTCGGCGGCGACGGCGGTATAGGGGATGCGCAAATCTTCGATATTGATCTCGCCGACGATCTTGCGGATCTGCCCGAAGACTTTTTCGCCGCGAATCGCGCCGAGGCGAAAGCTCACGTCGACCAGCCGCAGCACATCGAGGTAGTCGAGGCGTTCGATCCAGTTGCGGTACTCGTCGAGCTTGCCCGCGGCGTAGATTCCGCCGACCACCGCACCCATCGAACAGCCGGCGATGCAGGCGATTTCGTAACCGCGTTTTTCGATTTCTTCGATGACGCCGATATGGGCATAGCCCCGGGCGCCACCGGAACCCAACACCAGTGCGACTCGTTTTTTCATCCAGCTTCCTCCCCGGCAAGCTTGCACAATGCACTGATCGCCGGGCTGGCTCAATCGTCGAGGTCGCTGAGCGCGGCGGTGACGTCGTTTTTTGCCCTTGCCTCGCGCTTCAGCGCTATCCTTCAGCCGCTTGTTTCATGCGCCGGCAAGGCACTTTTTCCCCGCCTGACCGTCTTACCTGCACGACTGTTGACCTACTTTGAGGTGTGAGTGATGAAAGCCTGGATCTGTGTGCCGTTGTTGGCGTTGGCATTGGCCGGTTGCGCCGGTAAAACGGCTTACCGCGACAGCTGTGGCAGCCAGCTCGACGCCGCCTGGCATGAGTTGGACCTGGCCAAGGCCGAAGGCTTTGCCGGCACCGTCAGTTATTCCAAAGCCTTGTCGCTGCTGACCGCAGCCAAGACCCAGCAGCAATTCGAAGGCTTCGAGGGCTGCAGCAAGAAAGCCGAAAAAGCGCGTTTCTACATCCGCGAATCCCGCGCAGGACGATAAACAGCAGCTGCAAGTTCCAAGCGGCAAGCCGCAAGCTCAAGCCAGTACGCGCTCAGCTTGCAGCCAGGAGCTTGCAGCTGTCTACGGAGTAGACCCCCCATGATTGACCGGTTGGTGGCTCATATCCTGAGTCTGGAAGTGCGATTGCTGGCCTGCCAGGCGCGCATGACGGCGAGAACCGATCCTGAGGCGCTGCACGATTTGCGTACCACCGTGCGACGGTTGCGCAGTCTGTTGCGGCCGCTGCGCGGCTTGCCGGGTGTCGAGCAGCTTGAAAGCGCCGCGTCGGCCGTCGGTGAACTGACCACGCCGTGGCGCGATCGCGAAGTGCTGGCGGCGTATCTGCTCAAACATGATCAGCCGCAAGCCGCCGAGCGGCGCATGGTGCAGATGGCCGAAGCCTATCCGGCGTTGGCTGCGAGTAACGAAGTGGCGTCGTTGATGATGATCCTCGATGCGTTTCCGCGTTTCCTGCGTGCTTCCCAGCGTCAGGGCTTGCTCAAGGGCCTGGACAAGCGCATTGAAAAACGTCTGGGCAAGCAATGGCAAAAGCTCGATGAAGCCCTGCACGATCCCGCCCACGACCGGCATCGTTTGCGTCTGCTGATCAAACGCGTGCGTTATGGCATCGAAGCCTATCCCGAGCTGGACCGCTTGCCTGCGGCGGCCTACAAGCGCTTGAAGTCTGCCCAGGGTGCGTTGGGTGACTGGCACGATTGCTGGCAGTGGCTGGCGAAGGCCGAGCTGGAAGCGGATCTGCAACCGTGTGTCGCCACTTGGCAGGCGGGGCTGATCAAGGCAGAGCTGAAGGCTGATCAAGTGCTGGAAAAACTCGATACAGACTGCTTCAAACATTCCTGAAACAACACCGATCCCCTGTAGGAGTGAGCCTGCTCGCGATAGCAATCTGTCAGCCAGCACATCGTTGAATGTCCGACCGCTATCGCGAGCAGGCTCACTCCTACAGAAGGCTTTGGGCTGTATATGGCGCCTAGGCCTTTCTGTCAGCCCATTTGACCGGAATAGACGCTGCGGCGCGCGGCGGGTCTGGTTAAGATCCGTGCATCCCTTTTCCGCTTGCCGAGGTTGCCATGCGCTTTTGCGATTTGCTCGATGCTGTCCGCCAACAACCTGAAGTGACGATTCCTGCCGAATGGGGTCAGGGCCGGGCCAGTTTTGGCGGGCTGGTGGCTGCGCTGCAATATGAAGCCATGCGCGGCAAAGTGCCGGCGGAGCGCCCGGTGCGTTCGCTGGCGATCACCTTCGTCGGCCCGGTTGAGCCGGGCGTGCCGGTGAGCTTCGAAGTGGAAGTGTTGCGTGAAGGCAAAGCCGTCAGCCAGGTGTTGGGGCGGGCGTTGCAGAACGGTCAGGTGGTAACGATCGTGCAAGGCAGCTTCGGTGCCTCGCGGCCTTCGGAAGTAGCGGTTGAAGCGTATCCGGCGCCGTCGATGAAACACTGGGACGAATGCCAGGAGTTGCCGTACATCAAAAGCGTGACCCCGGAATTCATGCGGCACCTGGCGATGCGCTGGAGCGTCGGCGGCATGCCGTTCACCGGCATTGCGTCGCGCTTGATGGGCGGTTGGGTACGCTTGCGTGGAGATGTCAAGGAAGAGCCGGTCAACGAGGCGCATCTGCTGGCGCTGGTCGATGCCTGGCCGCCGGCGCTGTTGCCGTATCTGAAGAAACCTGCACCGGGCAGCACGCTGACCTGGACGATCGAGTTCGTGCAGCCGTTACACGATTTGAGCACGCTGGACTGGTGCCAGTACCTGGCTGATATCGAATACGCCGCCGACGGTTATGGCCACGTTGCGGCCAAGCTGTGGAGCGCGAAAGGCGAGTTGATTGCCATGAGTCGGCAAACCGTAACGATCTTCGCCTGAGTCAATGCCGGCGGTGGCGCTCACGCCAGGCGCGCCACCAGCCGCCACTTAAAAAGAATCGCGGAAAGGTCAGAAACTGCTCGACCAGCAAACGCGATACCGCATCTTTGCGATCACTGAACGGCTCGGAGGCTTGCGCCTCCAGGCTGTGGCCGTGGCGCTGAAGACCCAGCGCCGCGACAATCCCGATCACGCCGATGGCCACGCTCGCCAGACTCAGGCTGAACACCCCGGACACGATCAGCAGAAACGCCACGATGAACAGCGGTACCGCGATCAGGTGCAGCACCAGATTGGTCGGGTGTTGGTGATTGCCGGGGTAGGCGCGCCATTGCCACGCGGGAAGGTTGGGGTGACGTTTGCCCATGTTGCTACTCCTCGATCCATGTTTGAACTCATGGTTGAAGAATAGGCCCGGGCGCGCAGGGCGGCGAATCAAGGTTGGCTATTGGAGTGATAGGCGTCATCGCCGGATTTGATGTTGTCTTGGCTGGCGCCATCGCTAGCAGGGCTGGCTCCCACAGGTCATTTGTTCACAACACCAATTCAATGTGGGAGCCAGCCTGCTCGCGATAGGGCCTTCAGAGTTTCAACTGCCCGATCGCCTTGTTGAGTTCCCCGGCCAACGTCGCCAACTCATTACTGGTGGTCGCCGAATCCACCGTCTGCTGCACGGTGTTTTCGGTTACATCGCGGATGCTCACCACCGCCCGGTTCATTTCCTCGGCGACCTGGCTCTGCTGTTCCGCCGCCACGGCTATCTGCGTGTTGCTCTCGCGCATCTGCGCCACTGCTCCGGTAATTTCCGCCAGCGCCTCGCCAGCCTCCTGCGCCTGCTGCACGCAATCGTCGGCCTTGTATGAACTTTCTTGCATGAAATCCACCGCATCACGGGTACCGGCCTGCAATGCGGAAACCATGGTGGTGATCTCGTCGGTTGAGGCCTGCACTCGTTTGGCGAGGTTGCGCACCTCATCGGCGACCACCGCAAACCCCCGGCCCATCTCACCGGCGCGCGCGGCTTCGATGGCCGCGTTCAGGGCGAGCAGGTTGGTCTGTTCGGCGATGCTGTGAATCACGCTGACCACACCGTTGATCTTCTGACTGTCTTCGGCCAGGCGTTGAATCATTTGCGCGGTCTGCTGCACGCCGCTGGATAAACCGGCGATCGAATGCTGCACCCGGGCGACCACTTGCTGGCCGCTGCCGGCCAGGCCGTCGGCGGACTTGGACAGGTCGCGGGTGGCGCCAGCGTGTTGGGCGATGTGGTAAACCGTGGCGGTCATTTCGTTGATCGCGGTGGCTGCCTGATCGGTCTCGCTCTGCTGGCCGAGCATGCCGTGGCGTACCTCGTTCATGCTCGACGCCAGTCGCGCGGCGCCGACATCCAGCTGCCGCGCCGTATTGGCGACGGTGCTGACCACGCGCTGATAGCCGGCCTGCATGGCGTTGAACGCATTGGCCATTTGCCCGACTTCATCTTTGCCGGCCAGCGGCACCCGCGCGCTGAGATCGCCACTTTTCTCGACATGCAGCATGACGTCTTTGAGGGTGTTGAGCTGGCTGAGCAAAAAGCGGATCAGCAATTGCGAGGCGCCGAGCATTGCCAGCATCAGGATGAACACCGCTACTGCGTAATGGGTAAAACGCTCGCGGAACACTTGGCTCAGGCTCGGCCCATGTGCAATCACCGCAACCTGTTCGCCATCAGCGCGGCTGAACACCTCGGCGCCCAGCAACGGGTTCTCGCCGAACAAGGGCAGGGCGTTGATCTCGTTCCAGCCGTTGCTGCCGGTGATCTCCAGCAGCGGCTGACCGTTGAGCCGCGGTGCTTCGCCGCGTTTGAAGGTCAGCACCTGCTCGACCTGGGGCAGCGGCTGGCCCGGCGGCCAGGCCTTGAGTAACTGCGCTTGCGCCTGCGCGGACGCTTGAGCGGCATGATTGCGAGCTTGTTGTTCGAGCTGCACGGCATACAACACCAGCAGCAGGGTGGTGACAAAGGCGACCGCATTGACCGCCCAGAATTTGTATTTCAGCGAGATATTGCTAAGCCAGGCACCCATGGAGGTCTTCTCTGATAGCGGAAACAGTTTTGGCAAGGTGCCATTATTGTGCCGCTACGCAGGCGCGAAGACCTTGATATGAATCAACAGACGACGCGGTCCCGCTTTTATGTAGGAGTGAGCCTGCTCGCGATAGCGGAATATCAGGCAAGAAATCCGTTGACTGACCCACCGCCATCGCGAGCAGGCTCTCACTCCTACATGGGGTTTCGGGTGTGTCAGGGAAGGGGGGGCAGGTTGAAAAACGCCCGCGCACAGGCGGTGGTATGCGCCGCCAGATCCTCTTCGCTTTCACCACGATGCAGCGCCACTTCGCGCAGCACTTCGGTCAGATAGGCCGGTTCATTGCGGCCGTTTTTCGGCTTCGGTCGCAACGTGCGTGGCAGCAGATAGGGCGCATCGCTTTCCAGCATCAAGCGCCCGCGTTTGATCTCTTTCACCAGCGGATGCAAGTGCGTGCCGCGGCGCTCGTCGCAGATCCAGCCGGTAATGCCGATGTGCAGATCGAGGTCGAGGTAACTGAACAACGCCTTGCGCTCGCCAGTGAAGCAATGCACCACGGCGGCGGGCAGTTGATCGCGAAAATCCTTGAGGATCTCCAGCAGGCGCTGGTTGGCATCACGCTCGTGCAGGAACACCGGCAATTGCAGCTCGACGGCCAGCGCCAGATGCTCTTCGAGGACTTTTTCCTGCTGCGGGCGCGGCGAGAAATCACGGTTGAAGTCCAGCCCGCATTCGCCCACCGCGACCACATTGGCTTCGTTGAGCAGACTGCGCAGGCGTCGCGCGCTGTCGGCATTCCAGTCACTGGCCGAATGCGGATGAATGCCGGCGGTGGCGAACAGCCGCTGGGCGCTGGCATCCAGTTGCTGACACAGCTCCAGCGCCTGTTCGCTGCCTTCGACGCTGGTGCCGGTCAGCACCAGTTGGCAGACGCCGGCCGCGTAGGCGCGCTCGAGCACCGCCGCGTGTTTGTCGGCGAAACTGGGGTTGGTCAGGTTGACGCCGATATCGATGAGTTGCATGGTGCTACCTCGGGCCGAAGGCCGGAAAGCATACCAGAGCTGTAGATTCATAAGAAAAGCCAAGAACTACAACGACTTATGGCTGTCTGTTGAGGCCGCGAGAGTTCCGGGGTGGCGACAATGCCATCACTGTGCCAGTCTCTCGCACTTTACCAGCGCTCCAGGCGCTCTGTTTTCGTCGGTGATTTCAGCTGAAATCACCCCGTATTCTTTTCGGAGAGTGGATGCATCGTCCCTCGGTTTTGCTGCTCTTGTGCGCCTCGCTGCTGCTGCCGCTGACGGCGGCCGCGCGCTTGCCCGGGCCGTTGCAGGCAGTGCCGGCAGCCAAGGTCCGTGACTTGTCGGAGATCCGCAGCAGCCGCGTCCTGCGCGTGCTGGTCAATCAGAGCCGCAACAGCTCCGGTGAGGTTCAAGGCCAGGCCATTGGCGTCGAATACCATCGCCTGCGCGCCTTCGAGCAATACCTCAATGGCCATGCTCGCGATGGCCAGGAAGTCACCCTGAAGATCATTCCCAAGGCCAAGGACCAGTTGCTCGGCGCGTTGCAGCGTGGCGAAGGCGATATGGTCGCGCCTGGTGAATTGATGGACTTGCCGGGTGGTTATGCGGTTTCCAGCAGCGAGCCGATCGCCCGTGACGTGCCGTTGGTACTGGTCGGCATCAAGGGCCAGCGGTGCTACACCAAGGTCGAACAACTGTCCGGCAAGACCCTGGCGTTGCCCACCGGCAGCGCGGCGGGGGAGGCGGTCAGTCAGCTCAATCAGAAACTGGCGCTGCACAAACTGGCGCCCATCAATATCGAATGGGTCGATCCGACGCTGGCCGTGGAAGATGTGCTGGAAATGGTTCAGGGCGGAATCTTTCACCTGACTATCGTCGAACAGCCGATTGCCGAACGCTGGGGCAAGATTCTGCCGAAACTGCGTCTTGACCGGCAACTGGTCATCAGCGAGCCGGGGGAGGAGCACTGGTTCGTGCGCCGCGATGCCTCGATGTTGCGCGCCAGCATCGACCGCTTTCTGAGCGGCTACAAGAAGCCCTCCAACGAAGACGCCGCGTTTCTGCGCATCTATCGACGCCTGTACCAGGTCCACTATCCGTTGGCCAAGGCTGACCGCCAGCGTCTGGAAAAACTGCGCCCGACCCTGCAGAAACACGCCCAGGCGCAGAACATGGACTGGCTCAATCTGGCAGCGCTGGCGTTCAAGGAATCGCGTCTGCAACCCAATGCCCGCAGCGGCAGCGGCCCGACCGGGTTGATGCAGATCACGCCGTCGGCAGCCCAGCGCGTCGGCGTCAGCAATATCCAGAATCTCGATGCCAATGTGCAGGCCGGGGCCAAGTACCTGGCGATGATCCGCCGCAAGTTTTTCAACAGCCCCAAGCTCAACGAGCGTGAACGCATGGCCTTCACCCTCGCGGCGTACAACATCGGCCCGGAACGTGTGCAGGGCATGCGCGCCGAAGCCCGGCGCCGCGGGCTCAACCCCAATCAATGGTTCTTTCAGGTCGAGCGCATTGCCATGGAGCAAGTGGGGATGGGCGCCGTCAGCTATGTTAATAGTGTGAACAAATACTACTTGGCGTACGACCGGGAACGGGAGTCGTTGGAGCCCGGGGCGCAAAAAGTCGTCACACGTAAATGATCTAATAAATTGATTGTTATGGCGGATTTTTTGCGCTTTTAACATGAAATTTATCGATTAATATAGCGGCCAACCAACACATACAACCTCTCGCAACAACAAGGAACGCCCCATGAGCTCTCTGATCAACAAAGTACTGTTCACCCGCGCTGGCTACGGCCTGACTGTTCTGCGCATCGTTGTCGGCGTGATCTTCGCCGCCCACGGTTCGCAGAAATTGTTCGGCCTGTTCGGTGGCTACGGTCTGGCGGGCACTGCCCAATGGATGGAAAGCATCGGCCTGACACCGGGCTACCTGATGGCGACACTGGCTGGCGGTACCGAATTCTTCGCCGGTCTGGCGCTGATCATCGGCCTGCTGACCCGTCCGGCAGCGCTGGGTCTGGCGTTCCTTTCGCTGGTCGCGATCTTCTCGGTGCACATCGGCAACGGTCTGTTCATGGCCAACAACGGTTACGAGTTCGCCCTGGCCTTGCTGGCCGGCAGCATCGCGGTGCTGATCGAAGGCGCCGGCAAACTCTCGGCGGATCGTGCCATCGCCGGTTGAGCGCTCTAACTCAAGGCAAAGGCCCGCATTGTGCGGGCCTTTTTTTGTTGCCGGCGATTCTTGACACTGGTCGGTCACGTTATCTAGGATGTTGCCCATGCGCCGATTTAAACAGCTACTTGCGGGGCGCCAGGTGACTCAGACAGTTGCCGTCAGAAGCCGGAACAGGGCTTCGAAATACCGCTAAAGCGCTGGTTCGGTGTTGCCTCTCACCTGCCATGCAGACTTTTGAGGCAGAGACACGACACGATGAATGCACTACGCCCTCCAGCACGTCCCGCACCGATCACGGCGCATATCACCCAGCGCAATCCAAAAATTCTGCTTGGCGGCAAACACCAGCCGACGCTGTTGCGCTATCTCGATGGCTGGCCACGTCGCAGCGGCGGTCCTGCCGCGTTCCTGATCCAGTTTGTTGACGACGGCGAGTCGCTGGCGCGGTTTGCCAGTGATAGTTTCGATCTGGCGGTGATTCAGGCGCCCAGCGCAGAAGAGGCGCCGGAAATGATCAAGCAACTGACCCGCGTGGCGCGGCAGGGTCTGATCACTCGGCGCTGAAGCGCGTTATGGATATTCAATCTCGACGATGTAAACCAACTGCTCGCCTGTCGGCGTCTGTACCCGGACTTCCGCGTCCAGCGCCTTGCCTATCAAGGCGCGGGCCAGCGGCGAATCGATGCTGATCAGTCCGAGTTTCAGGTCCAGTTCATCCGGGCCGACGATGCGGTAGCGCGACTGCTTGCCGTCTTCGTCCTCGATGGTCACCCAGGCGCCGAAGTAAACCTTGTTCGGATCGCTGGGTTTTTCGCTGACGACTTTCAGCGCTTCCAGGCGTTTGGTGAGAAAGCGCACGCGGCTGTCGATCTCGCGGAGCATTTTTTTGCCGTAGGTGTTTTAGCACCCCTACCTAAAACATACTATTTTACCCTCCAAGCCCTCGTTTTAGCGGTAGATTTCAATCATCCTCACCAGTGTCTTTTGTATTAGATCCACATAATTTGTACTACATACTATCTCTGATGGGGGAGTCAGACACTGTGATGAGGGTGGAGCAGGGGGATGCCATTCGCGACCAAGGTGAGGGTTCATTACCGGAGCGACGATACGGGGCGTGGAGTACAGCGATAATGTTTGCGAACTGAGGATGGATTATTTATTTCGCACCTTCAGTACCTGGCGAGTGAGCTGATCAGGTGCGAGTCTTGGCTGCGAAGGGATTATGTTTGCTACGAAACGGCTGATTCAGTGCATCGCTGCAAGCCAGAGGGGTTCGCGGATACGAGGGATTTGCTGGACGCCTGCGCTCAATCTGTTGAATTCAGAACGATCAACACTGAGACCCTGGAAGACCCGATTCGCTTGAACTGGATGCTTAGAAATATTCGCATCTGTTTAATTGCAGGCTTGGGGATTGGGCCTGAAGAGCGAAGCGTACAACTGCCAAAAATTCTATATTCAAGAATAACAGGGTCTTCTGCATTGCTTTACGGCTAGGCGTCTGTTCTGCAAAGATGGCAACGACCCGTATCAAGGAACATCAGATAGCACTTCAAGGTACTAAGTGAAGTGGCTGCATGTTTAAGGAAGATTCATGGATAGCTTTAATCGTAAAGAAGACTTTACCAAACCGCATCTTTCCCACGCACGTCATCTACCTGCCCTAGAAAGTTTGCAGCTTCAAATTGAAGATACGCTACATGGTATAAATTTAAATGAGGCAGGCGGATTTACAATGCCAACTCGTGTTTGCTGCTACTCGATAGCAGAAATCATTGAGGATCTTAATAGAGCGATTTTGCAAAGCCTAAAGGTTGGGAGCTATTCAGCAGCTGAAACGTTATCGAGAACGTCTTTGGAGAACTCGATAAATCTGATATTTATCAATAATGATAAAACATCAAATACTGCGAAGTCTCTATTTTTAAATTATTTTAAAACTGCGAAGGACAGGGCGCGGAAGTGGCATCGGTATGCTGTGAGTAATGATAATGCTGAGAGCATTGAACGGTCTGCTGGTTTCGAGCAATCGCTCGATCTGATTAGGGGGCTATTTGCTGACTTGGATTCAGGTGGGGTTAAAGGTTGGCCGGATGCTTATAGCCGGTTTAGAGATGCAGGCTATGAGTTTGGCTATCATACGCTATTTGCACCAGCGTCAGATTCTACACATAGTTTTAGTAATGACATTTTCAACCGATTCTTTGTAGAGGCTTTCCCAGTAAGCGACGAAGAGAAGAAAGATCAGCTAGATGGACATTTCGCTGAGAAGGTGTCATTTGCATTTTATCTCGCGACTCATGCTATACAATTTTACTGCGTTGCAGCCTCACATATCTCGGATAGGGCTGCAGATGAAAGTGCGGGTGATAAATTAAACGTCATCGGTAAGACGATAGCCGAGATGTTGATGGAGCATGAGTCTCTTACGAAAAATTGTTTGGATATGCTAGCTCCCACAAAAAAAGACGCGATGGAAATGAGGAGTCGCGCCAAGGATACATGAAATGTAGAGACCAATTTTGTTGAGATCGCAGGAGCCAGGAGCATGTAGATCTCCCCAAGATTTGTTTTCAAGCTCTGATATTTGTAAGCGGACATGCCAATACGAGTATTTAAGTCTGCGGGCTTAAATATGGGTTTTTGAAATGCATTTTATCCTCCAGAGCTATCTGCCGGAACTATTAGGCAAAGCCGTTTATCAGAAGCGCATCCAAGCAGCAGGCTATTCGCCCTTAGGTAGTGACCACCCTGTGCCTGAGCTACTCTACGAGGCGCTAACGAATTGGGCCTGATGCATCGAATTCTGAAAATAGCTCGAAATCTGGTGAGATTTGGTGCGAGTTGGGGTTGCGAAGGATAGGTCGCCTTGCAATGACTAACAATCTCGCTATGCTATAGCTTGTTTCAAAGCACTGTTTGTCTGTACAGTAGTAATGTACCGATTCGGTTATGCAAACGGGAACGTTTATCGCAGGTGAAACCTGCTTTACCACAGTGGCTGACAAATGAGCGTAAGCCGATCCAATCTCAAGCTATCAATGCCTCGTTGCGGCTATTGTGGCGCGGTGTGGGTGCCTCCAGAGGGTGTAAATGCCTTGGAGTCCTTTTGTCCGCATTGCGCCGCTGAGCGACGTGCTGCTGCCTGCGAGCGTTTCCAGCTTGATAGTCTGAACACGACTGATATGCCGGGTCGCTATCTCTTGCCTCGCCGTTTTCGCTTGAACGGGTGAACGGGGCTTGAATTGTGAGTCGAGACGTTACCGGCTGAAGTAGGATTCAAGCTCACGAATTGCCTTGCTTCTTCCAATTACGCCGGCGGATCCTCCAAGCGTTTTCACGCGGCCAGCATCCAGCGGCTCACTCCAGGCTTTCCATTCATGCTTGCGTTGACCGTGGCGGTACCATTCCACGATGATCCGGCGGGTATTGTTAAGTCTTTCCCAGCGTACGAGATCCGGGTTCACAATAGGCACCGTCCAATTAGGTTCAATCGGCAAACGTGAAAGTGCATTCAGAGCTTCGTTGGCGTTTTGATAGCGATTAGCTGGGATATCGTTCAGCATCTTCCGGATGACACGCCGCCATGACTTGGGCACGTGCGGCAGCCAATTCAGCTGTTCGACGAAGTTGCCCTTCACAACAAGGTCATAAGGTGAGTCATTTTCCAATATGTACCAGGCTTCGCCACTTAGTAGGCGGAACAGCGTCATGCCGTACGCCCATACGTCACTTTTGGCGCTGGTTGGTTGTTTTTTCCAAACTTCGTACGCAATGTGGTCGCCGTAACCGGCCGCTGATCCATAGCCCAACAACAATTCATCGGTAACGAGGCCAAAGTCACCAAGCAATGCAGTGCCTGCGTCGTTTAGGAGGATGTTTCCGGGCTTGATGTCACGGTGGAGCATGCCTCGGGCGTGAAGCGCGCTTAACCCCATCAGTACATCGATTCCGAATTTTCGTACCTGGCTGATTGTGATCGAGCCCTTTTCATGCAGGCTCTGCAGAGAGCCGCCCTTGCAATAAGCCATCGAGAAGCGAATGCTGTCGTCGTCCTCCTCGATACTGTGAACCTGAACAACGTTGCGATGATTGGCCTTGGATAAATGTTGTGCTTCGGTGAGAAAAGCCGACTTAAGGCCCTGCCATTCCTCATCTGTTTTGGCTAGCGCGCGGCTAAGAACTTTGATTGCCACTTGGCCGTGCACGCTGTCTTCGCCGAGGAAGACCTCGCCGAAGTAACCCTTTCCGATTATTTTCTCTAGTTTTAGCTTGCCGACGACTTTGTTCATTTGCGGCCACGCTGGGAAACTACAAGCATGGCGGCTTCCCTACTGCCTTTACGCAGCGATCCCCCTGCAACCTGTTCGTCCCAAAAGCTGTCGTCTTTGATGCAGTCGTCGACTTTGCGTTTGTAAGCGCGGCTAATTGCTGCTTTAGCCAGCGCCTTGGTGGGACAGACAGAGGCAGCGGCTGCCATGATTACGCCTCTCAGCTCAGCGCCCTCCAGCAGGCTCTGTTTTGCACCGCCGCCTTGGGGGAGGGCGCTTGCTTTGATGAAGACCTGACGGATGTTTTGCTCTTTCAGGTAGCTCACGCATTGCTGGTGCAAGATGTCATACGCATGCAGACGATCGCCTGTAGGTAGTTTCCAGCTGGCATCCATCAGGATGGTAACGGGTTCTGTCATGTCCGTCGGTACTAGGGTGTCGACCACCGTCACATCCCCAGCGGAAACTAATAATCCAACGCAGCGCACAGTCATGAAGCAATCCTTGTCGAGCCGAAAGATGGCGCCATGGTATTACAAGTGAGAGGGGGGTCAACCAGAATGCACGATTGCTTTTTTTGCTCTGCGTATATCGGCGTTGGCGAGTGAGTGCGTGCTTTAGGCATCGTAATCTTGCCAGCTAGTACAGCTATTTTTACTGGCGTATCATGCGCTGGTTGGGCATTGTGCCATCAGGCATTCATTGGCCCAGCTTCCAACGCCGCTTGAGCAATCAGTGGGATCAACGGTGGAGTTTCGCTTAGCTGAAGGAAAGCAGCCTCTTGAACAAGTCTCCAAAAAAGCCCGCTTCCAAGCCATACCTGGCGTATCTCGACGCGAGGGCGAGCTTCGAGCACACAGTTGAAAAACTCAAAGCATGGTGGGCTCAGACCTTGTTGTGTCGTGGACTTGCTCTGTTTTCAAGCTGCGTATGGTTTTTTCTCCTGCCAATTTGCAAGTTCATGAGTTCAGGAGTGGGTTCCTTTCTCATCGCGCTTGTCACCATTGGGAGTGCAGCGACCGTCTCTGTCACAAGTACCGAGATATTCAAAGAGTATGGGGAAACAGCAGATTGGAATACGCTTTTTGCAACCCCGCATTTGTGGCCCGCTGTACTATTTTCGCTGGTGGCTGTCGCCTTTATCACCCTGAGGGAGATGGGGGTTGTTGATTCAGCCAAGAAAAAAGAGAGGGAGTTGCAGCAGCAGATCAACACCATGCCCCCCAAGAATTTTCTGACCGCCTACCGTGACGCGGTGATCGACATTCGCATGCTCTATGAATTCCAAGTGTTGGGTGATACCTCAAATGTGACTTTGGAGTCCATCGCGGCTGATATTCGCCTGGTCATGTCTAAGATGCTCATGCTGGCCCAGCAATGGGAGGGGGCGCCGAGCGATGTCTATCGAGCTAATGTCATGTTGGCTGAAGATGACAAGGCTTGGTGCAAGGAACATTTGTCCAACGAGCTCAACCAAAGTCCGTTCTTTTTGTTTGGGTCTAATCTTGACGCTCGTCTGGACGGAACTGATGGGATCTTGCACATTTCATCTAATGAGCTATCAACAGTTTTTGCCGGACAACTCGATGGGGAGCCCGACGCTGATATTGAACCCATTTGCTTTCCCTTTGTCTTGCCGAATACGAAATTGAAGGCTCATCATCCCAATATACCGGGAGCGCCGGAAGCAGTTTCTTCACTTCGCCCTCAATACATAGCAAATTGCCGTACTCATTACGATGAATGGTTGGATACGGAGTTGCGAGATGACTCGCATATTTCGCCCCATTATCAGGGAGTGATCTCAAAGTACTATGGCCGACATAAATTTGCAGTGTCGATTCTTGCAATCCCTTTATATGTAAAAAACATCGATGGGAGTAAACAGCGTTTAGGGTGCCTTAATATTTACAAGGACAAGAAAAATATTCTGATGGGGGATAGCCGGAACAACCAGTTCGTAGAGCTTCTGCTCCCGCTTTGCTCATTTTTGTCTGATATGATATCATTATACCGTGTCTATAAAGACGTGGAGGCCGCATAAATGCATGAGCCTATTGATAGAGGCGATATTATCGACCAATCGGTGGATAGCCACGCTTGTCTCCAAACCCGTGCGGTTGCGAAAATTTATAGGAGTCGTGCTTCACGTTCCGACCTTCGCGCCGCCATGATCGAAAAAAGCCGCCGCGTTGTGGAAGACGGCATTGATTCGCTCGAAGTGGTTAGTGTTAAAGAGTATCGGTAACCTAACTGTCATTCTGAAGTCGTAGACTAAGGCCACCCATGGGTGGCCTTTTTCATACGCATATGGTTGAGCGCTCGCCTCATTCATTATTTCGGGCGCCACATAGGCTAGCTAATAGGATCACACATTAGTCAGCACGCCTGCCAAAAAAAAATTTACTACTTACTCAGATCTTCTCGCATTCGAGGGGTAGATTTCACTCATTCTCATCGGCTATGGTTGTGTTAGATCCGCATAATAAATACTAGGCCCTGAGTCAGATGCATAGTCAGACACAGTAGTGAGGGAGGATGGGGGGGTGTCATACGCGACCAAGGTGAAGGTTCGGTATCGGAACGATGATACGGGGCGTGAAGTCCAGCTACCTGGTTTGCTGACCGAGGGTGGCGTACTAATTTCGCACCTTCGATATTTGGCGAGTGAGCTTCCCAAGAGCGAGTCTTGGCGCGAAAGGAGTGTGTTCGCGACAAAGCTGCTGATTCAATACATCGATGCAAACCAGGGTCGGTTCGAGGATACAAGGGCTCTGCTGGCGGCCTTTGCTCAATCTCTTGAGTTTGGGACGGTCAACACCGAGACCCTGGAAGACCCGAGTGGCCTGTACTGGATGCCTAGAAAGCCTGACGACTTTCGCGCGTTGATGTTCCACCTGAACCAGTACACCGACTGGCTTGCTGAACGTCCTGAGTACCACACAAGGCGCGCGAATCCATTTCGTAACGCCTCTGGTGCGGAGGAGCGAATGAACTGGTGCGCCTACTACAACAAGGAGGCGCATGTGTTCCTGTCACACCTAAGTGACCCGGACGAGGCCAAGAGTTTGAATGAACAGGTTCGTAGTGTGCGTACTGGCCGGACGCCCAAAACCAGTGGCCGCATTACAAAACGGTTTCCCGAGAACGAAATCCATAACTTGATGGTGAACGGTTGGATCCGTCGTTGCGAAAACCCGACAGCTGCCATTCACGATTTCGTTGACTACAAGGGGCGTGCTCTCACATTGCTGATGCATTACGGGGGTGTAAGGAAGAGTGAGGCGTTCCAGCTTTATCTGTCCGACATCATCGTAGATAGAAAGCGGGGAGAGGCGGTAGTCAGGATTTATCATCCCGCATTTGGTGCGTCCCCTGACAAAAAATACAGTACTCGTCGTGAGTATTTGGCTCGTCGGTATCGTCTGAAGCCCAGAACTGAATATCCTAGATCTGAAGCGCTGCATGCAGGGTGGAAAGCGCCGCTGTTGGAAAATCCAGAAAACTATTTCCAAGTGCATTTTTCACCTGTATCGATGGCGAAAGAGTTTTTACTTACGTTTGAACTTTATCTAGCTAAACAAAGGGTCGATGCACCAACGCATGCTGATCATCCTTATGCGTTCACAAATAGCAAGGGTGAACCCGAGACGCTTAAAAACTTTTCTAGACAGCACAAAAATGCAGTGCACCGTATTGGATTGGAGCACGAAAAGTATCTGGGAACTACTGAGCATGGGCATCGACATGCTTACGGTTTTAGACTGCGAGCATATGGATTGAGCCAGTTGGAGATTCAAAAGGCGATGCACCATAAGGATCCTAGTTCGTGCTTGGTTTACTTAGAGCAAACTGATGAGGAGTTGCGGGCAAGCCTGGAACATGCTGAAAAATTAGCAAGTGATCGTTCAATAATAAAAACCTAGAATAATAAAAAACGCGATACGCAGAAAAATTGCAGCCGTGCTGATGGGGTGGATAATGTCAAAGAAAATTCATAAGTTTCTGAGCTATTCTGTGGCGTCAGAAATTGCTTCAAATATGAAGTTGGCGTCATATAAAGATTATCTGGCTAGGTACAAGGAGTATCCCGGTCTACCTAGTAATCCTGCCAGGATTTATGGCGATGAATATGTAGGGTGGGATGAATTCGTTGGCAGAAGTACGAAATATTACGAGACTTTCGAGCAAGCGCGAGATGCTGTCATCCAATTGGGCATTAAGACATGGCCTGAATACAAGGCGCGTTATAAGGAAGACTCTAAGCTCCCCGTAAGCCCACATGCTACTTACGGACAGACCTACCTTGGTTTTACTGAGTACAGCGGACAAGCAAAACCTGATCGATATGCCACTATGGCAGAAGCATCACATGCTTGCCAAAAACTACAATTCAAAAGTAGAACCGACTATAAAAATCGTTATTTTCAGGATGCTTTGCTGCCTGGCGATCCTCCATCGTATTACTCAGATGAGTGGAAGGGCTGGGTATTTTTTCTGAAAGTTGATAACACTCCGAAAACAGGCAAGGGGAAGTACGACACTTACGAAAAGTTTGTGGAGGCGGTGCGTGTTCTAGGGATTACTGGGCAGATTGAGTACAAAACTCGCTACAAAGAAGATCAAAAGTTACCGAGTCATCCATACAATGTTTATAAGAACGACTGGGTCAGCTGGCCCGAAGTTTTCGGGGTTAGTCCTTATCTGAAACGCTGTGAAAGTTGGCAGGAGGCCAAGGTTGTAGCTGCGCCTTATCGATTCGCCACGAGTACAGAATATCAGGAAGGTTGCTCGGCAGACGAGCGCTTGCCCAAATATCCTGGTACGAGATATAAGGATTTTCCCGGGTGGGTTACTTTTCTGCTGCCTGAAGATTACGACTGCTTGGCTGATGTCAAATGTGCAGTAAAAATTATCAATTTAAAGAGCAGCGTTGGTTACAGGAATGCTCGCAAAAAATTTCCGCAGTTACCTGCTCATCCCGACAGAATGTTTGCTGACGAATGGGTCGATTGGTACGACCTGTGCAATATTCCGCGTCCATACAGTTACGATGAACTTCAAGAACTTGTGATTTCGCACGGCTGTACGATTATCAAGGATTACCGGGAGCTTATGGCAAAGCTCAAAGATCCGAGGATGCCTAGTAGTCCTGAAGAGGTCTATCCTCAATGGAAAAATTGGCACGTATTTTTGGATAAGCCGGAGCCTTACACATTAGATTTCCTTCAAGGTTACGGCGTTGGGTGGATTCCGAGCATCCAGCACTTTTTGAGAACTCAAAGAGGTGGGTTGGTTAAGGAAACGAGCCTCTGCCGGTTTATCCGGCACTTCATCGAGCCTCATGATTTGGGCAGGACTCCTCGTGAGTTTCTTACGAGAAAAGCCACCGATATCAAGCCGTTTAGAGAGTTGATCGAGAGCCAGGCTAGTAGACAAGTTGGTCGGAATTTATTGTTAGCCGTAAACGCATACTTGAATGATATTTTGGCGAGCGAGCTCACGATTGAGGATGAAGACACCGGTGAGCTGGTCAGGGTAGATGGTGCGAGCAATCCACTTGCAACGCTGTCGTACAAAGGTGACGGAGCACCGGGCCCCAGTGAGTCGACGAAGCCTGCACTTGCGTTTCAGTACGTTAGCGGGATGAAGAAATGGATGGCGCCCGAAAATGCCATGACTTTTTCCGATCTAGCGTCGCTCCATCAGTTCGATGCTGACTATTTTGAGGTTGATGAAAGTCTTATTGATAGGAACGATCCGGACTGCGTGTTCAAGTCACAAGGTGACAAATTTTTGTTGTGGTACCCCGGCTATTGGATGCACGCCTATGCACTGGTTTCCATTCCGGCGCGTGGTCGTCAAATCGCTTGCAACGACTCTGGTGAGGCCGATGAATACATTCCTGATCTCCAAGGCGATAAAGTTGTTTGGGTCAAGAATAAGAATCCATTGGCTCAGAGCAAAAACCAACACGGTTTTATTAAGCGTTGTGACGATGGTGGTTGGGGAATGCATTTCACCTCAAACAAGACTGGCTTTATGGGGAAGGGGTATGACGTACCTTGGATCCCGGAGGAGCTCGTCTATTGGATGATCAGGCTTCGGAAATGGCAGGAGAAATACAATCCAATTCAGCGGCCTATGCCATGGTTGGAGTGCAAGCGAACTAATCTCAATGAGACACAGCTAAAGCGAAAAGGGAAGAACTGTTTCCTGTTCAGGTCATTCAGAGAGGAGGAGCCTCCTGCGTACTCGGCGCGCCTAGCTGAACGTTTGGCGGCAGCACTGTATTTTACCCAGCCTAAAAAAATGGTTTTGGCGACTTTCGCGCACGGTGGGAGCCACAGCACGTTATCCCGCTACGACTCCAAGTACACCCCGCATAGCATGCGTGTAAGCCTTATCACTGCTTACGTTATGGAGTTTGGTCTCCCTATTGAAATCATCATGAAGCTCGCCGGCCATGCTTCGGTGATCATGAGTATTTACTACGTCAAGGTCGGTGCAGCAGTGCTGCGGCGGCGAATGGATGAGGGGGAGAAGCTGGCGCTTCGAGAGCAGGTATATGCGGCGCAAAACATGTTTGAGCAAAACAGGGCGGATGAGCTGACACACACTCTGGTGGCCAATAGCGAGCAAGCGCTGGTGGCATTGATGGCAGGGAATGTCGGTAGCACTTTGGTGCGTGATCACGGGTTGTGCCCATACGGAGCATCACGCTGCGAGGATGGGGGCGCCCAAATCGGTGCGACACAGGTCTGGAGTGCGGTACCAGCGGGATATTTGGGTATGCAAAATTGCACTCGCTGCCGTCACTTCGTAACCGGGCCGATGTTTCTTGGCGGGTTGCTTTCACTGTGGAATGAAATCTCCCTTCGCATTACTTTTCTGTCAGAACAGTATCTCGATTTTGAGAAAGAGATCAGTGACTGTGATTCGAAAATTGCGGGGTTGGATGAGCTTGAATTCGACATGGAGAAAATGGGCGGTATCTTCGACGCCAGCAGCCGCGTTCGAATCGAGCTTGAAAAGAATAAGCTGGAGTCCGAGAAGGAGCAGGTTGCTAAGAAGATGGACATGTTCTTGTGTGACATGCAATCGCTTACCAAGCAGATCAATGACTGCAAAGCGATGATTTCCGAGCAGGCTAGCGACGACGATGATCAGGTGCGACTCGTTGTTCATGACCAAAATGAGATCGTGGTTGAAGTTGAGGAGACATCTTTGTTTCAGCAGTTGAACGAAGTGTGTGTTAACGCGAGTATTTTTCAGTCAGCTTCAGCCGATTTTGCGACGCCTCGTCGTTCTCAAATGTTTGACAACATGGCGCTTCTCAACCGAATTCGGCCGTCCTTGTGCAGCCTGTCTGAAAAGGAACAGCTCGCTGTAGGAAACCAAATTTCAAAATTTTTGCTGGGCCGTTTGAAAACCTGGGAACGTGTCGATCAGGTTGTTACGGGTCAGATTCTGCTGGAAGACTTGAGTGATGAAGAAAGAATCTCGCACGCTGACTTTATTGAAGTCCTCACTGTGAAGACGCCGCAATTGTTGAACGTGCGGGAGGTGATGGCATGACGCCAGAGGAGATCATGGCTCACCTTAAGGAGAAGGCTCCGAGGCAGGAGGCAACGCTTGAGGCCATATTTGCAATTTGCCAAGAGCAGGTTGAACGGGGGAGTACTGACTTCTCATTTGCCACCATTGCTCGTTTTGGGGCCGGGAAGGGCGTCCCAAAAGTGCAAAGCATCCGTAACAAGACGGGGGAGAACTACCGGACGCTGATCAAGTGCTTCGAGGATAGCCAAGGTGCACGTAAGCGTGTGCCGAAGTCGAAGCCTGCTGACTCGTGGGTCGATGAAATTGAAGATCCGAAACTACGGCTGATGGCCAATATCACGCTCTCAAAATTGGCTGAGGCTGAACGTCTCAACCGAGAGCTGATCCCTCCTGGGATGGAGATACGAATTGATGATCGGGGCGCTAGCGGAACAGAGTACAAACTCAGTCCGGTGGAGCGTCGTGCGATTGAGCATTTGATGTCTGACGATTTTCTCACCACTTGGCGTCTCAAGGTCGGCAACAGAGGGACGGTGATCGATGAGCAAGGAAAAGTCGTGTTCAAGCCTGGGACACTGGACGCACTCACGAAGATTTTGAAATATCATTAATTAGCAAAGACCGGAGTGTGCCTTCAGTGCAGGGATGTGCCCAGAATGTGTGACTAACATGGTGGCTTCTGTAGCGGAATACTTAGCCCAATTCATCGAAGGGGAATAATGACTTCCATTCGATGAATGTGCTGCCTGAGAGTGGCGAACCGATTGTTAGCTATCTCTCTGAAAGAGATCATCAATGCTTTCTATATCCAACTTGCTAGACGCCCGTGATGGTGAGTAGCCCGAATCATTAGATGCAAGGAAATCTTGCATTCGATCCTTTAAATCATAGGCATCGACTATTTCATCGAACATTTCTGCCGTTGGCGTTATATGCCAAGTCGCAAATTTTTCGGTAACGAGGTTTTCTAACTGTTCCTGTGAGGAATCCAAGTCATAGCCATAGCGAAACACATCTCTTTCCTCAAAATATTCACCTAGGGAGGAAAGCACATTGTCGAGTGCTGTTTCGGCAAAGGTATCGGAAAGGGTAGTTGCTTCGCTAGGCTCAAAATGGGTGATTAACTCACCAAGCAACTCGATCTCTTCGTCATTTGCGCCAACCTGCATCGCTTCTAATGCAAATGCCTCTGCATCAATAGGCGCTATGATACCTGCATTGCTAGGGCCATGGGGTGGAACCACCTGTTGATCGGAAATTTACTTGAGGTGCATCCCGTCCTTTGCTCTGCCTGAAGTGCATACGTACCGACGAAAGCTCCCACTCAGCTGCAACCCCCGGACGCAACGCAGGCAGTGCGTTCAGGTAGGTCGAACCAGAGATTTTTTTCAATTCGCTCCAGCATTTCCCGATCAGTCGGGCTATACGCATTAGCGTCATGAACTCGGCTGTAGCTTGGATCGGAGATATATAGCTAGCCGCAATTTGCTCCAGAGGTAATGATTTATCGCTTTGAATGATCGGTGACTATCGGTCATGATAATGGCACTTCAACATGTCAAGGAGCACGAGATGTCGTCCGCCGCAATCAAGATCGAAGAATTGACCCTATCGACAATTCGCCAAAATTTGGCCAAAGGTCAGAGCACCAATCCCGCTATCCAGCGCCTACGGTCGCGGGTTTTAACTGAGTCCGACGTCAGCCAGGTAATCACCAGCTACGATCGCATGCACCACCGCCACAATCGTTCGTGAGTCGCCTGCATGGACGCTGCTAAGTTCTCGTCGTTTTTGGTTAAAGTAGCATCGCGATGCAATCTCGATTGCGATTACTGCTACGTCTACCACCACGCGGATCAGAGTTGGCGCTCCATGCCTAAATTTCTCTCTGCGGAGCATCGCGAGGCATTCGCCCGTCAACTCGCGGAGTATGTGATTCAGAGTGACCTGAAACACTGCACAGTCATATTGCATGGCGGTGAGCCGTTGCTGGCAGGAGCTCAAGCACTCGCCAATTTTGCAGATCTCCTTCGCCAGACCTGTTCTGTTCCCGTCGACGTGAGTTTGCAGACAAATGGACTTCTATTGACCGAAGATGCCTTGGGTATTCTTGCCAAGGCGGATGTCGGTGTTTCGCTTAGCCTTGATGGGCCTAGATCAGCTAACGACAAGCACCGGCTGACTCGCAAGGGGCGTTCCAGCTTTGAGCAGACGGAGCTGGCACTCACGCGGCTACAGCAGTATCCATCGATCTTCGCAGGCGTCATTGCAGTGGTGGACGCTTCGACCAGTGCGACAGAGCTTTTTGAATATTTCGATCAATTCAATCTCCCACGTTTAGATTTTCTGTTGCCGGACGCCCATTGGCTTCGTCCACCGCCGGGCCGTAATCAAGACCCTGGGCTGTACGAAAACTGGCTAATCAATGCGTTTGATGTTTGGTTCGACCGTTACCCGCACATCCCTCTAAGAACGTTTGAAGCCTTGCTCGATGCCTGCGCAGGGCTGCCTTCTGGCACTGATGCGTTTGGCTTCGGTGACGTGAGCTTGTTGTCGATTGAAACGGATGGCAGCTATCACGATCTAGACGTTTTAAAGGTTACTCAGGATGGCGCAACCAAGCTCAATGGCAGCGTGTCTGACACACCCATCATTGAGGTGGCGCGTTCACCATCCATCGAACAGCATCGTCGCTATTTGAGAAAGGACGGTCTGTCAGATATTTGTCAGTCGTGCGCTATCGTGGATATATGTGGCGGCGGTTCACTTCCTCACCGCTTCGGCGAAAATGGTTTCGTTAATCCTACGGTCTACTGTAATGAGATGAAGCGCCTCATCTCCCATATCGGCAATCGACTACAGGAGCACCTTTACAGCGAAATGCCTGAAGATGTACCGGTACCACTGCCCCTAACTTTTGACTTGATTAGCTTCGAGCTGGCAGAGACTTCTAAGCCTCATTTGAGTTGGCTTTGCGAAGGCGCAAGGGATGACGCGGTGCAGCGTCTGCATGAGGCGCTGGATTTGTTTCCAGAAAATAGCTGCGTAAAGCAGCTTAAATCGATGGGCCAGTCGACCTTTGAAAAGGTGGCGCTTCATCCAGGCGCCGTCGCGTGGTCAAGTGCCATCGTGGCTCATGACCGTGGACACGCCTTGCTAGCGGTGGATGGTCAGGCCATTTCGGTAGGCCCTGCCTATCTGAATACGTTGCTTGAGGTCGCTCATCAGAAATCTGATTGCAATGAACTTGATCTTGGCCGTGATGATCTCTGGCTGAGAGCTCCATTCGGAAACGCTATTTTTTTCGAAAGCAAAGAGCTTGCGGCGCTCGGAAGCACTCTCGTCCAACGCGCCATGGATATCGTAAAAGCTTGGCGTCCGGATCTTGCGGCGGAAATGCTGGCAGCATGCAGCTGTGTCCAATTCGTTCGCGATCCCGGTGCGGATCCCTGCAAGATCGTGTCATTCAGTGATAACTCTGTGCCTGGCGCG
Source organism: Pseudomonas sp. Z003-0.4C(8344-21) (assembly GCF_900104975.1). Lineage (NCBI taxonomy): Bacteria > Pseudomonadati > Pseudomonadota > Gammaproteobacteria > Pseudomonadales > Pseudomonadaceae > Pseudomonas > Pseudomonas sp. Z003-0.4C(8344-21). The sequence goes on from NZ_LT629756.1 coordinate 2,128,760, forward strand.
CTTTACGTATCCATATCTCAAGGTGAGGGGTTGATTGACCCATACGATCTCGCGGACTCACTGATCCATGAACATCGTCACCAGAAACTTTACCTGTTGGAAAGATATACGCCGACCGTGGAACGTACGTCTGCCCAAGTAGTTTCTCCGTGGAGAGAAGACCTTCGTCCCCCATCTGGTTTGCTACATGCAGTCTTTGTGTTTGTAGAGCTCAGGCGTTTTTGGATGCATGTGCGTGATCACGGGCCAGCTAAACTTAATTCCCGTGCTGTTAACCAGATTGCAGATACCGACCTGCATTTGAAGCAGGCGTTTGCCACGTTGAAGGAATGCCCGTTAACGCAAATAGGGCTGAGCCTTGTTAACGTTCTAAGCCGTGCCGCCAAGGAAGGGACAGAGTCCTATGAGTTCACCCATCATCATTCCACTGTCTCGACTGTCGCTTGATCCGCAGCAAAGACACGCTCAGCTTCGAGATTACTTTTGTGACAAGGATGCGGTTGCTAATCGGGACGCAGATTCATGGGTATTAAATCTGGGATGGTCGGATGACCCGTATCGTTACGTTGACCCCCAGCTCGATATAGGACTCACGTGGTGGGGCGGTGATCTTCGGTATCAGGATATGGCCTTGGCGCGTAAACGAAACGGTCGAGTGCTGCTGTCGCTGAATGATACTTGGACACTTGAGAGTTGGAGTGAATGGGTTTGCAAGAACCCCCAGCATGGCGACATTACCGTACTCCATGTTGATGATCATAAGGATCTAGGGACTCCCCGCCTTTTCGAACGTACTGATGGCTGGATCGATCCCATTGAAGGGCGGGCTGTGAATATTCAACAGCCCAGCACCGTAACGAGTGCGATTATGAGTGGCTCGTTGGGAATGGGGAGTTTCTTGACTCCATTCCTTCATTACGCTCCCAGTACTGATGTACGCCACCTTTGCCAAGGGCCCAAATGCGTCGGCACGGTCGATTCAGAGATTAAACTGGAGTCACTGGCGGATACGCTGCTAAGTCCTTCTGAACGTCGTCCTGGGATCTCGCTAGTTTCCGACCAGAAAGGGGTAGGGCGTGGGCGTTATCGGTTTACCGATGACTTGGATGATTGGCTTGAAGGGCTTGAAGGAGGTGACACTTCCATCCTGCTTCACATCGACATGGATTACTTCTGCAATCGATATGACGGCGACAGTGATTCTGTAGACCATCCAGGCCCTTTGAACGACCCGTTGCCAAGCGTGTTAAATCGAATCGACGAGCTGACCCGCGCATTAAATCGGGGCAGCTTGGTAAGCCGTCTCGCGGACGTCGTAATAGCCTTTTCTCCAGGCTTTTTCCCAGCGGAGTTCTGGGCTCAAAGTTGCGATAGGCTCCTTTTAGGTTTGGGAGAGCAGTGCCATGGCTCGATCGCTGAGTAGTTCGAGGCCCAAAGCAGCCAAAAGTCGGACGCTCAAACCTCCGGCAGTCAAAGCCAAATCAACGATGGGCCCAGTTTCTGCAGGTGCTGTGGAGCTAATCAAAACTTCAGGATCGCGTGAAAGAGGAGGTGGCCCAGGCGGAGAAGCATGGATAATTTTGGCAGAAGGGAGGCGGGCTGGTAGCGCTTATATCAACATGATCAATGATCGCATCCGAGGGCATCATCCATCCTTTCACGTATTTCTGAACAGACCCAGCCAAGGCCGGCAGATAGGTCGCATGGCGTATAAGTATTGCTGCTCGCTCAGCCAATACGATGTCATCTACGCGCACATGCGCAAGTCAAATGCTGCATCACGCAAGGCGGCGGAACACGCGGGCTTCGTCGATGCGACGGTACCTGAGGACTCTCAGCTTGTGTTGGTTTGGCGTAGGCCGTCCGTTGGGATGCTCGATGAGTAGCCGGCTAGTGCTTAGTGCGAGACACTTAACAACGAACAACATTTCAGCGCAGTTATAGGAAGACAGTCACTACGTGATTGATCTTGCGAACAACACAACCGAGAATTGCATGAGTTCGATCGAGTTACAATTTGACGAGAAAAACGAAGACGTACTTATTTGGAATGGACAGGTGGTCATGTCGCGTACCGAAGAGGAGTATTTCAAAGTTCTGTTTCGGCGGCTTGCTTACCTTAAGCCAGTTTCTGTGTTAGAAATTGGTTACGGGTTAGGGATTTCTGCAGGCCTTATACAGGAGTACTTGATGCCTCTTCGGCACGATATTTTTGAGATCGAGAAGGCTGTCTGTAAAGACCTGGAGCGTTTTTCCGACGCAAATCTGTCTGTGCACTCCCACTGCGGAGATTGGAAGCAGTCCGTTATAGATCAGCAGTACGACTTCATTTTTTTTGACCCATTTGATTACTCACCGAACCAGCAGAGTGATGAAGAGGAACGTGCCGAAACCGCTAGGCGTATGAGGCTTATGTTGAATCCTCGCGGCGTTCTTTGTCATCCTCACTTTGGTGATGGAGATGTACCTCACCTTCCAGGTTTTACGACGGTTGTCGTAGAGCGTCTCAAGGTATCTCCTATAAGAATGGCTGATGAAACCTCTTGCGAAGATGTGGCCATTGTTTTTCATCGGCCAGACGTTAACAGTTAATCACCTGATGATTAGTGGGTTGTATCGTGTGCATAATTGATAGATATGCTTAGGCGAATAGTGGCAATCAAGATGACAAAAAGCGTCTATGGTATAAATCACTTGCCCTAACTGAATTAGCGTGCAAGCTTGACGGTCAATTGAGCCGCATAGTTTTTGTTCTGCAGGTATTAGCACAGGAGCGTTTGAATTCAACGGAGTGCCCGGTTCATCGTTAAAAATGCGTATTAAAATCATAACGAAAAAAAACCGCCCATTGGGCGGTTTTATGTAGAGGCAGTTAGTAGCTGCTTCCACTGCACACCAAAGTGTGCTGACGCACCGACATAATATCTTTGAGCGCAGGAGAAATCAAATGGCCATCAGTTGCCCGCGAATAATCTGTTATCGGGTGGTGGCGTTTTGATACTTTTTTGATATCTATTTGGTGTGCCTGATGATGGCATCAGGCTACGATTTCGCTATCACGAAAAATTGATTATGATGCGGACGTCCGCCGGTCAAAACGGTAGGGCGAAGATTTTTGGCCCCTCTGCCGCAGGCCTAGTAAACCTGTTCAGCTTAACAGAGGGCTCATTCATTCTTAAGACCTGCGCACCGAATGTGCTGACGCATCACTCATTCGAGGACAGAGGGGCTGGGCTCTTCCTCGACTGCAGGTCTGTCCGAGAGGCAAGCATGCTCAGGATTTTGAAGGTCATTTTCAGGACGTATTTGATCGCCTTCCACGTTTGGAAGCTGATTCGCGATTACTACAGATAACGTGCAATCAATAAACCACCGCAGCATGCATTGCTGCGGTGACTATGAATAATACTACAAGGTCGTTTGCCTCTGCCAAGTTCCCACGATTAATAGGGCAAAGCGAAGATCGCATCCAAGTCGCGTGAGCAATAAACCATGAATCTATTCGTGCGTTTAGAGTTCGTTGTAATTGAAAACATCATATTGTAAGGATAGGATTATGGACATCAAGTCATTGGTGTTTTGGGGCATTGTCGGCACTGCTGCGGGTGGTGGTCTTTACGGTGCCTACATGAAATTTTTTGGTAAGGCTGCTTTTACAAGTGTTGAAGCTATGCAGTTGCTGAATGACTGCACAATTCTGCGTACTGACACATTTTTAAATTACGAAAAGGCGCGACCTGTACTTGAGAAGGTTGAAGAAAAAATCCCTAATATAGAAAAATCTGACTCTGTGATTGCTATTACAGCTATGTTTGCGGGTGATAAAAGCCTTCCAAGTGGTTTTGCAGCATCTTTGCGCGAATGTGTTTTAGACCTACAGGAAAAAATAAAGAGCACGGAAGAGTCGCAGTAGTCAATTACCGGGTTTTACATGAAATTGAAGAGCTGAGGTGCTAACCGCACCTCTTAGCATTGCATGAGAAATTTTTGGCGCGTTTTGATGCTAAAGCGCTCTTAAATTAGGGAGTTTGGCATAAAGCCTCTTTGATGCTTTACCCCAAGCTCAATTTCCTTCCGATCGCAAGCCTCAGCATCCAACCTTCGGCCAGGATCAATTTAATACAATACAGGCCAAGCAATGCGCTCAAATCTCGCCTTGATAGCTTGACCGTAGGCAGGCTCAATTTGAGCCGCGTAGGCCGCAAGTCCCATCAAATGATTACGCATGCCCGCCACAGCAGAAAACCCTCGTCGCTCCGCATGCTTCAGCGGCCCGACATCTTCGCGTTCTAGATAATGTAGATGCATGCGTATCTTCATTTTGAAGTCGCGGGTCAGTCTCGGAACATCTTGGTTGACCTGAAGTCCCAAAACGATCTTCCTACTTCGCGGTGACACAATAGCTGTTTTGGTCAGATTGGGAGCCAGACCGAATCGCCTCAATACTCCATAGATTTCGTGGACGGCCATGCGGGCATCATTTCGTTTGAAAGAATGATCTGCCGTGGAAAACGTAAGGTCATCAGCGTACCGGGTGTAGTTCAGAGAGTACCGATTTGCCAGAGCAGTCAGTAAAACGTCCGCTTCTTTCATGGCGAGATTTGCCAGCATTGGGCTCGTTGCCGCTCCCTGGGGTAAATGTCCAATTCTCGGCACTGCATACGATCTGATTTTCGACTTGGCGAGAGGAGCTTTTCGAAACCATTTTGCAGAGCGGCGCAAACTGTTGAGCGGCCCGATTCGAGTACAGATGCGTGACAGTTCCAACGACACGAGGGGTTGATATCCAAGGCTGCGAAACACACGGTAGCAATCGACTTCTGATATCGACTCGAAGAATCGTTGCACATCGACTTTGATAAGCCAGCGACTGGCGCAATGGGGGGCGGCAGCGTCGATTAGGCGGCAGTCCGGTGCAAAAGCCGTGCTGGCAGAATGAGGAACTCCCTTCGCCAACACATGCTTGGCAATCCAATGCTGGGCCACCGCCAAGCTGTGCGGTGGTACGCAGATCACCCGAAATGAGGTGGGCTGCCCCGGTCGCGCACGCTTACGAACACGGAATATTTTGTAGGCGTCGGTTTTTCTCGTAATGTAATCACGCAGATGTGGGTATGGCACCTGAGTCAGCAAGGCCAAATGTTTTAAGGTAAAAATAGGAGGAAGAGAGCGTTGGACTGCGACGATTTTTGCACCGGTTGCAATCGCCGCTGCCATTACTGATGCTGGTACATCGGCAGCGCCAGGGGCGCGACGATAGTGTTGAGGCTTCCAATCCTTCATCTACTTTGACACCCGCAGGGTGAGTGCTCCCGCCGCAGGCCGAAGGCCACGCCACGTGAACTGTGGCGAGAGCGCTTAACCGTAAGCGGGGGCTAGGACATAGAGCAGCAGTAGTCTGCGCCCGGTAGATGAGTCTTAAAGCCTGACTCGTCTTGGCGGCAACATTCCAGGAATGCACGCCGATGCTAGAATCTAGACTGGTCGCCTCAACGAGGAGGGATAGTACGGTTGTGGCTCATGATTGCCAACAGGCATGGCGTTTGAAGCGAGCTGAAGCTGCTTTTTTGCATGCGCGAGCTGGCCGACCCCCTTATCAGTCACACGCCGTTGGGAGTCTATCCACCCGTATGCTGTCATCTCTTTTAAAAGCTTGTTAAGTTCGTGCGATGGCAGGCCAACCTTCCCAGCAAGTATCCTGTCATTGAGGCGCGGCGGACGTGACAAGGCCCCCAGAAGAAGAAATATTTGCCCGGTCGGAATATCTGAGTTCATTACCGCGTTGGATTTGGCAAGTATGTGCTGTCCGAGCTTAATCAAGCGGGCATTGATTTTTTCCGTCGTCAGACCAATCCCATAGTGGTCTTTGCTAATGCTTGCAGAAACTCTGGCCGGGAACAGCGGCGTCCAAGGGTTCTTTTTCTTCTTAGAGGCCTTGTGGAACATCAACGGGACATTGTTCGGTGCGCCATGAGCGAAAATGAGTAGGGCGCCGGTACTCGCATACCCCAAGCTTGGCCCACTCCAAACCCACTGTCCGCGACCTAGCTCTCCTTCAGTTGGGTTGTAAACCGTGCAAAGCCTTTTCATTTGCTCTGCCACAGGTTTTGAAAATGTCGTGTCGATGGTTGGGCAGGGCAGAACGATGTGAACCTCAGGATGGCTGGGATGGCGTGACACATATCTCTGCCCGCTTTCTGTCGCCGAATAGCCCATGACCGAAAACTTTATCAGTTGCCCTGACCACCAGCTGCGTACGGATCGCACACGCCAGGCAGCTTCGAGATAGCGTCTTGCTCGATCTCCACTACCGATCAGATCTGTGACGACCCAAAAACTGCGCACATGTTTGCGACGAATCTGGTCGGGCCCGGGATGGTTGAGAAACTTTTTGGGAAACTCATGGCAGAGCTCTGAAATCATCTGCGCCACAATTCCTTCACTACCGACGGAGGGGTCATATGACTTTGTCGGCTTAACCGCAGCAGGGCCGGCCGCTCCAGAGGCTCGCTGAGGAACTCTTCTGGCCTCCTTGAACAGGCGGTGGGGCTTCCCTTGGCGGTGTCCAAGTTCACGTTCGGCGTAAAGTGCGACTCTGCCATCGATGCACTCGGCTTCGCTGAGCAGCATAGTGCGCATGTGATCTATAAAATCATCCCGCGAGACCAAGCAAAAAGCGTCCAGCAGCTTCTTTGCAAGCGTACGGTCTCCCAAACTGAATTGCTGCAACCATGCTTGGGCTTGATGACCATCCGATATCTTTGTCAACTCATCCATGGGGCATCCTGATTCGAGAAAGCCTACAGTTCCCTGCCGCTGTGTCGAGACACCTTTTATTCGGGGGTTGCTGTCGTGAGACTCGGGATATCTTTTGCGATCAAGCGCTCTCTCATTGAGAGAAAGCGCTTGAACACCGGATTAGCTCTCACGAGCGATCTCGCCGTCGAGGTGATTTGGTTTATTCAATGAAGGTAGCCTTTTTGCGCGCTTTCGGTGAAGTCGTGGATGAGACTGGAGGGTTGGTAGGGGTGTATGCAGCACCTACATCCGACAGAGTCGAGGTGATGCCCGAGGCGCTAGTGTCGGTAAAGATCTCGTCCACGAAAGAATCTTGCGTTTGCAGAGCGGTCTGCACGGCCAGCTCGTGGGCTTTTTCCAAGTTGGTGGGATGGAGATGCTTGAACACGTCGAAGTTTACTGCCACCGTCTTAATTGCATGAGCCCTCAGTGCCTTGGTGCCCTTGATCATTCCCTTCGCTTCGTTTGCTTCGTCATTCTTGCTCATATCGCTTGCTCTGTTCAGTGGGAGGGCGCCTAAAAGATGGCTGTACCCTCCCGTGCTTATATGGTCGAGATTTCTGCGTGAGCGCTTCGTCTCGTCTGTATTACCCTTCCAATCGAGCGTATACGCGTGCGCATCGACATGACGGGGTGAAAAAACTATAATCCGATCGGTTGAATGTGTCACCTGTTTTAAAACGTAATCGCTGGCTGGAGTGTAAACGTGGCAGAAAGTAAGGTAAAAAAAGCGATAAGTGTTCGGTTCGACCCTGCGGAATACGCAAACTATTCGTCCATGGTTGAGGACGCTGGACTTGCCGTGAGTGATGGTTTGCGGCAGTTGGTGACCGAGAAGCTACGGCAAGCTAGCAAAGCCGATATGGGTAAATTTCGCGTTATTTGCGATTTTTTGTGGAAAACGCCCGATGTAGCTTTCCCTGAACACGTCGGAAACATGCTGGTTACGGTGATTCCGCCTCAGGGCTTATCAGTCGAGCTTCTGCAACGACTCGTTTTCGTCATTCCAGAATTTTGGGAGGACTCCAATCAAGGTATGGTGGAGTCCTTCCGTATTGACTCGGCCTATTTTCACAGAGTGACGGAAGAGGGCTACCAGAGAACGAGTGCCAGGACGTCGCGAAATGTCACAAGCTTTCACCTCCTCAAGAGTCGGTGGCGAGCAGCTGTGTTCGATTACGACAGTGGGTGCACTGTGGAGGAGTTGGAAAGCCTGATTCGAACAGCCGTCACCTCTCACTTCACCCAGACCATCCGGTGTTATCTCATCGACCACCTGCCTGAGTCCCGGTTACTCCCAGAGAAACTCTACAGAGAGATGATGAGCTTCCGTGACGAGAACACGCTCGATGAAATGATGGCCTTATAGTGGGGGCCCTACAGGCTTGATGGACAAGGTGCCTATCCTGTGCACGCACCAAAAGTACCGGCGTTTGATCAGGCATTTAGCTTGGTCGCGCTGGATCTGGGAGCGCAGAAGGGCGCAGATCATGCATTTAGACAAATGCCTCGATTGTCCGAAATCAGACCTCATGGTTCCCTTATGAAGGGTTCCGCCCTTTGTTTGCTGCTGACTTTCTAGAGTAGCGGTGTTGATATGACGACAATTGACCAGCCAGCACTACCAAATCGTAACTCCGTTATCCTCCGCTTGAATGGAGTTCCAACCGCCATCGAGGAAGGAATGGTAGGAGAAGGTTTTTTTCTCGACTCCATAGGAAGTTGGCGATCGTTAACTGACGATGGGCTATATGAGGTCGGCAGCCAGTGTGCGTATCTGCAAGACGAGCTTGCTGCCAAGATATTTGGGAGCCTCAGCGACTACCAAAATTTGCAACCCTTTGCCCCAAGTTTTGTAGTTGAGGCTGGGCTTAACTCGGAGTCGCTGATAGGTCGCAATGAGTTCGAACAGCTATTGCAGACGTATGTAAAACTCCCGGAGCTCAACCGATCTTTGTATTTTTATGATTGCTGCATGCTGGTGTCGGCTATTCAAGAGTGCACAAAAGAGGTGAGTCAGCTCACTGGAGAATTTTATCGAATACTCAACCTGGAGCCTTTCTTCACACCTGGAGTTCGTCTGGATGACGGCATCCGGTGGAGTACATCACCCACCGTTACGAATCTCAACGCGATACTTAGCTTCCTGTTTATCCGAATGCACAGCTTGCTTGATTACCTTGCCAAGCTAGCGATGGAGACGGAAAACCTTCGAACAAATTTTTCGACTTATCCCAAACTAGCCTCGTCAAAATTCCTTTTTGGTCAACGGAACCGGTTGGCGATCAATGATCGCAAAGGATCTCTTTTTGAATCCTGTAAAGAAGTGCAGGAGGTGGAGTCTGTTCGCAATCTGCTCATTCATGATGGGCTACTGGACGATGTGCCAAAGGCCTACGAGGTCATTCGCAATGGCGTGACAATAGAGCGCTTTGTATTGATGCCAGACCGAACGAATGGCCAATTTGAGCGCTTTAAAAATCGACGGCTTTTTTATAGTCGAGAAGACAAGATCAGCCTTCGTCTAGCTAGCCTTGTTCGCGGGTTTCAGTCGCGTGAAGTCGAAACGCTCAAGGGGATTCAGGACAATCTAGCAGCGTTATATTAACGTGGCACGTTCATCGGACGATGTCGTGGACTAGGCCCTATTCGTAGGGGATTATCCGAATAAACCACTCATGAAATTACTTCTAACGCCTTAATCAGAGAGCCGGTTGATGAGTGAACCTGTGTCCCAAAACGCTTGGCAAGTGGCTGCAGTATGCTGGCCATGTACGAATCAGCTCGGAAAAATGTAACGTAGGGCACATAGAGCGCATGGATAGCGTCGACGAAGTCGCTATGCTTCATCACCCGTGTTCCCGTTCCGAAAGAGTTACGTACCGATCTGTAGACCCCACGTAAGCACGTCGACAAACCTGGGCAGTACTGATCGACGAGAGAGATATCTCTGCACGCGGGCGCGCCTGGTACCCAGGTAGTGAGCAGTTTATTGACGATATCGAGAATGCCCTTGTTCTGAGTTTTTACCCAGAAGCTATTATTGAAACTGCTTAATGTGGTTGCTCGATTATCTGCCGGCATACTGATCAGCAGGTTGCGCAGGTCTTCAAGGTTAGCCTCTATCGTCTTGATCAAGTTTTGCGCCGGGCGCCTTACCCACTCACCAATTGCTCCCAATTTATGGTGGTGCTCTCGAAACCACTGAGTCATGTAGGTTGGGTCGCGCAGACTCTCCAAAAGTGCCTCATCAGCTTTTTTTCGACTTGCCTTCCCCATCACATAATTATGAAGCACTTGAGCATCCTTCGGCCGCATCGGAAACGTCTCAATAAACTCATCAAGATTTGGTTTTCCTATATGGCTGATATTCGACCGAAAATTGCCTGACTTGCTCAATGTGGTCGCCTTTAGGGCGCGGCGCTCCTTTCGATTGAGCGATGCGTCCTGAGCCTGTTTATTCAAGGTGCCGGAGATATCAAGGCTGTCCAGCGGACTCACCAGAGCTCCGAACTCCGGGAACCATTGGCAATTCGTGTCCATGACCTGGATCCGATCAGAACGTAAAGCAATCAAACTCTCAAGTTCTGCCTTGATCAGTCTGTCGAAAGAGATCATCGCATTTCGTTCACAGAGATCTTTCAAGAGTCCCGTACGCCGAATGGCAGCATCGGCATACGCTTGATCCAACGGCGCCATTTCTGAAATATGGGCGCCTGAAAAAGCGAAGACCGCGCGGCCTGAAGCTTTGAGCGACAGCAGGCTTGATCGAACCAGTGCTTCTGACTCAGACAGATTCATTTTGCTAAGCGCTGAATAGTCGTTGCTGTCCAGATAAATGATGCTTTCAGGCATAACACTTCTCTTTTCTTGAGTTCGAAATAAGGTTCAGGCGCCGGAACACAGCAAGCTAGCCAAAAAATTCATTTTTCGATAATGGCTTGGTACGTGGATCTTTCTGTAGAGACCGTCCGGCCTATCGATGCATTGCGGCGCTGGCAATCGACACGTTGGCTTGCCACCGTATGTCTGCTGAGCTTCCCATAGTTCGTCTCCAAAAAGCCTAGTTACCGCGTTAAGCCAGGTCGCTAGGATGCGACTTTACCAACCCGCAGGAGATAATCATGTCCAAACAACCCACTTCAACTAGCCAGCAACGCCAACAACGCCAACAACAGAATCAAAAATCGGATGCACTTAACAGTAATCCCGGCACATCGGGTACCAATCCGACTAATGCTCACGTTCATGGCAATCGCGGAAAACAGCTCAATCCAAACCAGCGCTAGGAGTGCGTACCCCCGGTCACTGACCGGGGGTATCAAGGATTTCAGATGATTATTGATACCTGCTTTGCTACCCAAGGCGAGCTGGCCAAACTCGCCTACGATGCATTCGGCGTGCTCCCGCGTAAGGAAGCCAGTCATGATGACATCGACGAGACTCAAAAGAAGGCCATCCAAAAGCAGTTGGCGAGATTGGCCAAAGAAGAAGGTGGGCTGCTTTCAAATCTTGAACAGGTGATTCAGACGATCAGTAGCATCTTGGAAGCGTACTTGCCCAATATCCAGGTCATGAATGCCGTTGGCGATCCATTCAACGACTTGCTGGACGCATACAGCCGGCTCGTTCGTGAAGAGGGTACCTACCTTAGCAAAGTGGAAACCATCCGATACTTTATTTCGACCCAGGCAATCCCCTTGCTTGTCGTGTCGCTGAATCAGAGTCTGCTTAAACACAGGCTTGCTGATCTTACGCTCGACATGCCGGAAGAAAAATTTTGGTTCCTGCCAACAGTCGCTGAAGACGGCAGCCGGGTACTGCCTCTGGAAAAAGTGATGCGTTGGGTCTACGTGCGCTGTGATCTCTCGCAGACGCAGTTTCACTATCCAGGCAAGAATCCGCGAAGCGACAACAACATGCTTCAACAGAACCTCGACAACGCCATCAAGTGGGCGCGAGGCGTAAGGTTACCGGCGCTTCCAGCCTTGTTTAAAAATTTCGAAGAATCCTTTTCCACCCTGGCTCAAACCGGGCGAGAGATATCCAAGGGACTTCAGGCAAGCATTTTCGTCGCACTAATGGTTGCGAGGGTGTCGAGCTACCTCGCAAGGGAAATCACTGAAGTCTACGATCCTCAATACCTCGCCGATGTCTGCCGACAATTTCGCGAGTACGCCCTATGGATCGCCGATGACGTTAACGAGTTCAAGGCCGAGCTTACCCCGGTAATGAACCAGCACACATCCCCTGAGTCGGCTTCGTTTGTTTGGCACAATGCCTGTAGCCAGTACTGGGCATTTTTCGACAGCAAGTTGACTGCCGTCGCCGCCACTGTGCAGCGGCTCACGGATGCTCGTCCTGGCGAGCCAATACGAGATGACGTACTCACGGCTTTTAAGAGTAGATATGGCCTTTTTGCTGTCTGCTCCTATCAGGATCTGGCTCGGCGGCAGTCAGCATTTCTCCCTCCTCACGGTTTTGCTGAGCTGCTGAATCAGGGGTTTTCGCTCAAGAAGGATGTAGGCACTCAGTTGGAGCATATCGACGAGTATGCTTCCCGTGTAGCAGCGTATGGGTTGGATGAACAGCTGTGTTGGATGCTGCCTTGGCTACGCGGGGTTTACTACTATCGCAAAGGGGAGTTCAAGGCTGCGATGCCGCACTTCAAGGCTGCCTTTGAAAATGCCAAGTACCGAGCAGGGAAAAACCAGTACACGCTGGTGAATCAATACGTGGAGCTCGCGGCGAAAAATGGTGATCGACGTAGCTTTAAGAAGGGAATTGAATGGGCGCAATACCTGGATATCAAGGTGCGCTGGTTGCGTGATGATGAGCCGACAGAAAAGAAGCTGAACTACGTCTACTACATGCTGAGGATAGCTCGGTACGACCACCAGATGTAGCGAACGTATCCACGTGCGGGTGTTAAGCGATGGCGATAAACTCAAGATACGTGATCTGCAAACGATGAACACAACGCATCAGAAAGCATGACGATGAGGCGGAAGTAGCTATGAGCTTAATGAGAATAACACTGCCGAAGCAGCCCGGATTCGACCCCCAGTTACGAGGTTTGGGATATAAGACTGCCAAAGAGTACAGCCGTAAGCTAGCGATCGTGGGTAGTGGTTTGTTCGTGGGATGTGGAGCGCTGTTTTTCGTACCGCTTACACAACCTATGGCGCTAGGATTGGCGGGAGTTCTGCTCGGCCTTGCCTGCATCGTAGGGCGCAAATACAACAAGCATGCTTGTGAGTTCGTGAAGCACACGTCGTTGCCTCAGCTCATCAAGATATTTGCCCCAACCTGGCGCTACATGTTGATGACAACCATTTTGCTGGGAGTTGGGTTAGGTCTGAATGAATGGAGCGTTTATGCCGAGAAGAAGGAAATGCTATTAAGCCTGATCTTGTCTGCAGGCTGTTTCGATTCACTTAAAAGCTTCCTCACCACCAAATAGTTGTTCATGGAGCGGTGGTGGTGGGCTCGTCGCATGTAAGCTGCCGCTCAGATAAGCCCATTTATTTAAGTTTGCAGCGTCAGCTCGGCGCTCGGTGTCATGATGTCGCGTCATTTTTGAACCGACGGAGCCGAAGACTGATCTGCTGCTGGATCTTGGTAAAAAATGCTGTTGATATACCAAATGGTTTCGCCGGTTGGAGTCTGTACGGTTGCTTCGTCACCTTCCTGCTTCTTGAGTAGGGCCCGAGCCATTGGTGAATCGATCGAGATGTAATCGTTGCGTCCATAAATTTCGTCGTACCCCACAATCCTAAATTTCTTCACGTCTCCATCGTCTTTTTCAACCTCGACCCAAGCCCCAAAAAACACCTTCCCCTCCTGCTCAGGGGAATAATCGACAACCTTCACGTCCTCCAGACGCTTGCGCAGATACCTAACCCTTCGATCAATCTCCCTTAGCAGTTTTTTGTTGTACTGGTAGTCCGCGTTTTCGCTGCGGTCTCCCAGCGATGCCGCCCAAGCGACTTTCTGGGTTATCTCAGGGCGATACACACGCCACAGATGATCGAGCTCTGCTTTTAGAGCGTCATGGCCGCCGCGAGTGATGATGTTTGTGGCCAAACCGGCCTCCTTTTGAAAAATGATGCAAGCCCTAACAGGGGCTAAGTAAATTGCCGTGCTCGCATACGGGAATTTCAAGGCACTTATTTGCTCAACGGCTTAGCACGAAATCCAGCATCACCGGGACTAAATTCACAATGGGTAGAAAGTGCGTGTAGTTAGTCATGATCGGCTCAAGTCGAAGCAGAATTTTATCCGTATTTAGCTCATTCTCGCGCAAGACCGTTTTGTAAAGGACATCGAAGTCGGTTGTCGCGACGGTGTAACGTCCTTGCTCTGATCGGCTCATGTCTCCGAATATCGCAATGACAGCCACGTAGCATTTTCCGCCAACTCTCAGGGCAAGCGGTACCAGGCAAGCAGCTTCAAATGGGTCATGTGCCTCGACGAACCTGAAGGATATCCTGGCCCCAGTTTTTCTATTCAAGAAACCAGATATAGCTCTGATGTTTTGATCGCAGTGGATGAGCTCTGTTGCTGATATCGTCAGGTGTTCCCTGTCTGCGAAAAAACTCTTCATCCCCATCAAAAGGTCAGCCGTTTCCAGCGCCCGTGAATAGTCTGGCAAGACTACGCCTCTTTTGACGATCACAGAGCTCTGGGTGCCGTAGAAGTCCATCTCTATGGAGAGGCTTTCAGGTCTGCGTAGCAGGCAGACTATCTGAAAAAAATTAGCAAGCCCGTCCAGGTGAATCGGCAACTCGGGGTCGAGCGTTGCGGTGAATTGGGCGCTTGAACCATCTTCATTCATTAACCAGTCAAAGGTGCCGCAATCGATCCGGATTTTTTTCAGGCTTTTGGGGAGCCATTCATGCATAGGGCTGAAGAAGGCTGAAGCCTCCACCAGCGCACTCACGCCACTCGACAGATCCCGGAAGGTCAATGTGCCCTTGGCAGCAGGCGCCACTGGAGTAAGCTCCATAATCCCCGCAGATAATTCAGTACGACTACGTGGATCTACCTGTCCAAATCTTGTGGTTGAAAATTGCATATTCTGCAGCTCGACGCTCCCGCCCATTCCTAGTGTCGCGTTAACGAATGCAGTGAGATTTCCCATGCCCTCAAGCTGAAAATGCATTGCGTGGCAGCCATCCTCAAAGCCAACATTTTTGAGAAACATGGATTTTTTATCGGTGTATTTGGCAGGGGAGCTTCCAATAGCTCGTAAGATTTCTGACTTGAACGTGCTCGGCTCGCTGAGCCTTATTTCACGACCTAATCCAAAATCAACTCGTAGTGTGAGCTTGTGTAACCTTTCCGCTTTGCCGGCGATGATATGAGTATTAACCCTCTGCAAGATTTCACGGATCAGGGGTTCATCGACATGACGTATGAATGCCCTTTGAGGATGTGGCCCTTGCGAAAAGTCCATCAGGACATAGAAGGAGGGAAGCGGGCTGGTAGCCATCTTGCGCAGGTTGGACAGGGTGACATCCACTTTAAGCGACGTGGTACGCGTGGATTTTACTTGGACTTTGCCTGCAATTATGGGCTCATGAAGTGTCATCAGCGTAAGTTCGCCGGTTTCCTGCTCTACCTCGACGAAGACGTCCCAACCGTGCTTATCAGCACTGCTTTTATTGGCGGTCACTCCATCGACGGAGCAAAAGCCCATAAAAAAATGCTCACCACCCGCACCTATATCACTCATAAAATCCTCTGGCTTTCCTTTTTATCCATGTGCTTTTTTCACCGGAATTGGTTGAAAGCATTTCGTTACGCGCTACGAGTAACGTGCAAGTTGGGGCGACAGTCCTGTTTGACTTTTGGTTAAGACGTAATCAGGCATCATCACGATGCTTCGCCTGAACAAACAGGTGACTAGCGCCCTTCAATCGGCTTGCTTGGCGAAGGGGAGGGGGGCCGCGCAGGAGTACCAGCAGGAACGCCAAATCCAACCTTTTTTTTCTTGGCGGCAGCGGCGTTGAGCGCTACAGGACTGAGGTGAGCCAGGCTTACCATAAGACCAAACTTCCTGAATATAGCGTCTAGGGTCGCAACAGTCGGATTGCTGCTGTCGACCTCCAGCTGCGACAGAGTGCGCTTTGAAATTTTGCAGGCCTTCGCGAACCTCTCCTGGCTTAAGCCCAGAACATTTTCACGAAGTTGCTTAGCAGCGCCACCCAGCGACAGGTTCCCTTGGGCGACTTCCTCGGCCACTGCTTGAATGTAAGCCTTGCGCTCTTCTAGAGTCATCTCTTTCACTTTCCCCCACCCTGTCAGCCTATCCAGATTGAACGGAATTCTCTTGTGTGGCGCATTATAATGCACTGAGACATGATGAGCGATAGGGTAACGGCGCATTAAAATGCGCTAATCGAACGCGTTTGTTTTTTCGGTGCTTGTAAGAATGAACGGCAAATGGGCGCCTTTCACATAGTACGTTTTGAAGACGGTAGCCCCCTCATCTACCGGCTAATCTGCTGGGTGTGACGATTAGGGAGGCGTATTTACCTTGACGCGGACATTGCATGCTCCGCCTCAGCCCCCTTTCGTATTCACCTCCTAATTGATTACTCAGCTTTTTGCTCCAACCTCATACTGGGCAAAGGAACACGGTCGACGGAAACTCTCAACACCGAATGATGCAAACCGGCATATGCGTGAGCGCTTAGCAAGCGTGGGAGGAAAACCATCGGGGTGAAGCGCATGAATATTTTGGAGCTAAAAGCCCTGAATGACCTGCTGGAAAAAGAGTACGGTTGGCCAGGCGAAGTAGGTGTGTCTCCCGACGATTTCCAGCGTAGCCATCCATCACGGCATCAACGTCAACGTGATCCGCAAGTGGCTATCTATTTACCAAGATCAATCATCCGCTACCCTGCCGGCCTTCGTTCAGTTTTCTCGATGCGCAGAATCACCGCATCACCTGTTTTCACTGATACCTTGACCTCCTTGATCAACACCTCAGAGCAGCCTTGGCCTGTAAACGCTGACAGCCGATGTACGCCCATGGTGAGCCCAAAATGGGCTAACTCCCCGAATGAAAATCGGCAGCGGGGCTCCCATCTATCGAAAAACGAATTGTGCATCTGCCATCTTCGGATTCGTCACCCACCACCACAAGATGGACATCAGATCGTTCGGTGAAACCGTAACGCCTCGACGCTGGAACAAGCTCGGCCCGCTCTGGAGAATATTGCCGCACCGGAACGCACCTTGCCGTCGCAGCGACAGCTGCAAGGAAAGTGAAAAATCTCACTTTTTCCCACAATGTTCTTGCGTCACCGTTTGGAAATGCTAGAGACCTAACGTGAGCGTTCTAAGTCTTTTTTCAAGCACATCCTCAAAATGCGTTGTTAACAGATCGCAGCGATCCTGTGTGAGGCCTGACCAGCACGAGATTCCCAATATGAAACCCTCAGCCTTCGCTCCATTTTTCACGGCGATAATCATCGACCCCGCATGCTCAATGTCATAGACGATCCTCTCTGCTCGACGTCTTATAAGTTCAGGTAGAACATCTGTATGGTTGCTCATGACGTGCCTCTCGCCCTATTCAGGAACGCGTTGTGCTGACAGCCGAAGGATCACTGCCTTACGGAAAATGATCAGACGAATTCTATTTTTGAGTTGTGGATCCGTTCAGCGACCTGTCCATGCGCTTGGTAAACGCAATGATCTTTCATTGCAAAGCTTGGTGGCCCAGTCAGATTCCTGGGTTTTAATTTGATGGCTCAACCAGAAGCGCTTAGCTCACTCATCTCGCGAGATTCAGGCATAACCAACACACCGCTGCGTGCCCATCTATGTGCGGATGTTGGTTAAAGAGCGAATGCCCGTGGTTACACACCGTTGCCCGTAATTACAAAGGTCGAAGCGTGACTTCACCGGACGCTTACGTTTCACACGCAATATAGGCTAGCGTTCCTTAAGCGACTCGTAGCGACTGGGCTAGACGCACCACCGCTGCTAATCGTTCAAGCCCTTCGCTCAGTCGCGCAGGTGTAATAAAGCTGAAGTTCAGCCGCAGGTGCCCCAGATTCTTATCCGGTTCGGGGAAGAACGGCTCTCCTGGCATGAAAGCCACGTCAACCGCCAATGCAGCCTTGAGTAATATCCGAGTATCTAGCGGCTGCTTGAGCGTCAACCAGAAAAACAGCCCGCCTTGCGGTAGGTTCCAATCCGCGAGATCGGAAAAGTGCGTTTCCAGTGCAAGCTGAAATACATCCCGACGCAAACGATAGAAGTCCTGCAATTCAACAATGTGCTGCTGAAATTTTTCGGTGCCTATCCATTGCTGCGCTTGCCATTGACCTACCCGACTAGTGTGCAAGTCTGCCGATTGCTTTAGCCTCAGCAAATGCGGGAACAAATCTGGACTGGCAATCAGGTAGCCGACCCGCAAGCCTGGCAGCAATGTTTTCGAGACGGTACCCGTGTAAATCCAGCTGGCTTTTTTCAATCGGCTGACAATTGGCGTGGCGATGCCGCCATCGTAGGTCAGTTCACGGTACGGCTCGTCCTCGATAAGGGTTACGCCGAACTCATCTAGCAAGGCTCCCACAGCTTCGCGTTTGGCTTCGCTGTATCGCACAGCGGATGGATTCTGAAAGGTCGGGATCAGGTATATAAACGCCGGGTGATGTTTTTCGAGGCGCTCACGCAATTGCGCTAAGTCCGGGCCGTCGGCCTCCAGCGGAACAGTGATGCAGTCAGCTCCAAACAGTTGAAAAATCTGCAGCGCTGCCAAGTAGGTGGTGCTTCCAGCAGGATCTCAGTGCCTTTGTCGATGTAAAGTTTTGCGGCGAGGTCGAGGGTTTGCTGAGATCCGCTGACCACGAGCACCTCACTTGACTCGCACGGCACACCCAGTGCACGCGCCTCTGCAGCCAAGGCTTCACGAAGCGCTGGCTCGCCTTCGCTCATGCCGTATTGGCCCATGGACAGGGGCATCTGCTCCACTCTACTTTAGGCAGCATGGCTTCGGCTGGTAGGCCGCCTGCGAATGACATCACTTCAGGGCGCTGTGCAGCAGCAAAGATTTCGCGGATCAAGGAGCCTTTTAGGCGCGAGATACGTTCGGAAAAAGCCATCGATATTACCCGTATGAGGTAGGGGAGAATGATTCGAAACTAATTGACTAAAATTAAGATGCCGCAACGTATAAGTTGCCCGTTGTTACTGAGTTGGACGCTTCACGCTGATGAAGGGGGCCAAAGGTTCGTTCGTGAAACGTTCACTGAGTAGTCATTCAGACGCAGATGGCGTCCTCCAGCCCAATAGGGCTCTGAATTGAAACGGTTATGCCTAGAGTGCGACGGGAAAGGAAGCGCCCAGAACCGTCATCCGAATGTTCAGGCCGGGGTGCACTTCGAAGCTGTTATGTAACCTAGTGATATAACGCGTATGGCGCCTGCCTTCCTGAGTAACCCGAGCATTGGGTATATACGCTTTAGTGGCAGCCATCCTTAGAAGTCGTCTGACGCCGTTTCCGACCTTCCGTAAATCGAAAATGGTGTCTGGGTCATTGGAACCTTAAAACTCACTGCTCAGCTGACCGTTGCTTAACATCGTGCGTTTTCTTCATTCGACGATCCAATGATGTGTGACGACAAAATATGGGGGAGCAAGTAAGGCTTCTGCTAGTACTTAGCCCCCCGGTTGTTGCTGTGCACGCCCATCACATTGGATGGGCATAGCATCTGATGTGTTTACAAGATTGGTTCCAATCGGCACTTGGAGTCGAATGCCGTATGTACACATCTGTCGTAAAGGTCGGTCAGGACTCCGAGGCACAGATCCCTGACCGCTCACCTCATACACCCGCTACTTTTCAGGTTTGTGGATCGGGAGCGTTGGGTGTTTTGGCTTGTTTTCGGGGTTCACATGACGCCGTCGGTCTTCGTTTCCATCATCACGCTTTGGTTTAGGGCCCGGCTTTATGTGAGTTGACATGCTTTTCTCGATATCTAAATGGTTGATTTCAGTAGAGCAGTCAGCGGCTAATGCCAGATGCCGATTTTGCCGCACAATGATTGCTGGACTCGCCAGGATGGAGCCAGTATCAGTTGAAATATTTTTATGCATGGCAGTTGTAAAAGCAGAGCGACCGATGAGTTGGAATTTTTCAGCGAGACGGGCTATTTCATGTCCTTTTGAGGGCAGCCTGCCAACAACCGTCCCGGCGTCCAGGACATGTTTTTCCCTTGCGCCCGACATCAGTGGCGCAATTGAGCTCGAACTCGCTGATAGTCAATCTTGATTCAACAAGTAAAATTCACTTGTTAAGTGTCGATGAGCCGTCCTCGAAGAGCTCAACCGACGCAATGGCGTTAGTCATGTCGACCATAAGAAAGCCGCCAACAAGTACTCGAACACCTTGGATGCCTATATTTCTCCCGATTTAGAAAAAGTCAGCGAGGGCTGTTCGAGGAAATTACAATTTGCAGTAGGCGAAATTTTGCGAGCGCAGCGTCGAGCACTCTCACACGATGCGTGGTGTGCAACCCGAGAGATCTGGATGTATTGCGAAGACAGGAAGGCTGGTCGTGAGAAGGGCTTCGACAATATCTACGATGGCGGAGAACTTCCCGTTTCGCCACGGTGCCAGATCAAGTCTGCGCTTCGAAGACTCGTGAGGTTATTATCGGTGGGAGCATGGAATTTTGCTGTTAAGAGATCTGTAATAGGATCTAGAAATTGCAACCCCGATCGTCGAAGGGCAGACACCTGATTAGTCCTTTACACCCAACCAGCCGTCTACCGCCGAGCAATGCTGTGGTGATAGACGGCCTTCGAGTTCATCCTACAGAAGCTCGTCTGGGCGTGAGGACATCAATGATGAAGTGGTCATGCTCTATCATTGATAGAGGCAGGCAGCAATCTTCATATTTCCGGAGACTCCTCCTGCATGGGCACGGAAAAGATGGTGAGTGAACCCCGGTATGTTTTGCAACAGGTACGCCAAGCTTTGAAACACTGAACCAGTGTCGAGCTGTTGTGACTACCTGAAGGCCGGCTCTAAGCAGGGAGTAGTCATAGTGATCACCATCATGCCTGAATGGAACGGCTGCCTTGACGACCGGATTTGCTACTAAATCGTATGTGATGAGTTCGAAATCCTCAACGACATCTTGGCAAAATTCCCCAGCATAAAGCTTGCCCCTACGATGCTTGCAACTCTGAAGGACTGATCTGGGGCTCTCGCAGATTGAGCAGCTCATCTTCTTGATAATTTCGCGGCTGCTGGAAAATACTTTATAGGGGTACAGCATTTGCCAGCTGTTGACCGCGTTCGTTAGGAAGGCTTGTCCGTAATCTCGCTCGACATGCTCATGATTGCCGCGAACGTTGGCTAATAGGATTTCTAAATTCTCAAGCTTGCACCATGCGGGATAAAAGCTTTCAGACTTTAGGAGATTAAAAATTTCCTCGTGGAGTAGATGACATTTTAGAAGTGTTGAGTAAACCCAAATTTTGTTCTTGATCACGCCATCATCTGTCGTTGCCTTCAAGGTTTCCAAGGATGACAGGTGGCGCTCATCTTGTAGCCCTACGTACCACCACTGCTTGAGTAAGGTATCGAGCTCCAAAAGCAGATCCGCACCGTTCATTTCTTATTGAGCTCCTTTACTACCTTCAAAACGTCTTTGGGCTTGCCTGACACTGAGTACTTCTTCTTACGTTTGCCTTTACCCTTGATGACGTTTACACGTAGCTCAATATCCTCGGAATTATGTTGGCTGATTTTCGTTTCGATGAATGCGCCTAGAACAGTCACGAACAAAGGCACCCCTACATCCGTCAAAAGGTAGGTACCAATGTCAAGAATGATGCTGTTGACCTGCGAGTAATGGACGTTCTGCGCGTCGCCGCAAACACCAATCACGACTTGATCTGATTCGTTGTCTCGCAGCAGCGCCATGAACTCGATTGCGTCGGCACCAATTACCGCAGCAGGGGTTTGGGGGGTGGTCTCTGGGATCACCAGAGCGATACCTCCTTCTTCGCCAAGCTTGTCGATATAGATCGATGCAGCGCTCTGCTCCGCTACATATTCCTCATAAAGCTTTGCTGCAGAACTCATAGAAATAATTCCTCAAATTATTAGGTGTGGGTGACCTAGCTCCGCTTCAGATCTGCTGGAAGCCTGTATCTGGAGCTACCTAGGTTCAGAAAACCTAAAAGGATGAACCTGGGGGTAGGAGGTAGTGGCTACACGATATCACTGAGCTGGTTGGTTTACATACGTGCATTTTTTGCAGTAGTTCTCTGCAGCTGGTTGGAGGTTTGGCAATCATGGGGGGCGGTTTTAAGAAAGACTCAGTCTCATAGATATTTACGTGGTCACACTCCGTTTTTCGCACAATCTGCTTGCGCCGAGTACCGAGCTTCCCGCCCGATAAGGCTTGATACTGTAGTCATCGAGATTGTTACCACTGAACTAGAAGACCAGCCGACGGAGCGATGAAGCCCATCGGTGCGAAACCGAAACATGCGGATACGATAGCTGTTAGCACCTGGGATTCTAAAAATTCACTGCCGTTCGCCTTGCATCATGGCAAAGATCGCAACAGCCTGGCTGCTCACGTTCCTGAGAAGGGGACGCTGCTACCACTATCCGCCAAAAGTTGATCGCGGATAGACTTGCCGCAACTTCCGCTTTTAGTAGGTATCTAATCGATGGCTCGCGATGATTTTACTGCCAGCGTTGTAAGGAAATTGAGGGACAGGGTCGCGCATCGGTGTTCGAAGCCAAACTGCAGAGTGCCGACTTCGGCTCCTCAAGATGAAGATGGCGTCACAAATGTTGGCAAAGCTGCCCATATTTGTGCCGCATCCCCTGGTGGGCCTCGCTATGATTCAGGCATGACCAGTAACGAGCGAAAGGCATTTTCCAACGGTATCTGGCTATGCGCGATTCATGCAGATGAGATCGATCGGGACGTAAACACCCACACCGTGGAGCTGCTCAAAGGTTGGAAAAGGCAGGCCGAGGCCGCTACGAAAACCGAGCTTGGGCGTCAGCTACCTAAAGTTACCGCCGCGACCGACCTGTTAGCCATGACGTTAAGCGGGATGCCGAAGAAATTTGTTCCAAATGCAATACATCAAGTCCATACGGCTTCAGCAAATGTATTGGCGGCGGCCGACCCTCGTTTCGATGTGATAAGCAGATACGATCCGTTGTATGGGACAGCTTTTCAGGTCAATGCCAAGGAAAACGTTCAGATCTTCATGAAGGTCGGTGGAGATGATGCCCAGATCGCGGCAACCGGTTACGCGGCCCTTTTTGAGAACGGACATGCGTTCGAGCTCGATGTGAAGAATATCGAATTTCAAGGATCTGCGTTATTCGAGATGATTAAGGAACTGGTCAGTGGAAATGAAGGCAGGGTAAGTTTTTTTCGTGCATCCACTGCGGTAGTCATAAAAATGTCTGCAACGGATCCAGTGACTGGCAAAAAGATTAACTTGGACGACATCCCAGGATCGATAACCTCAGGCACCCAATCGTACTGCCTCCGAGGCGTATCGATGAAAGGAATGATAAGTTTGACTGCCGACGCGAGTCATAATGGGGGAAACTCCAAATTTAATTTTAATATCAATACAGAAAGCTGGAATGGACGCGAGGTTTCTCAGCTTCCTTGGTTTAACAAGATAGCGACGTTCGTCGAAGCGATTCTAGAGAAGTGGGAGATAGATTTAGGTGTGGAGATCGACGGAGAGCTAAGCTCTGGCATGATGCTGAACCTTATCCCGGAACACCTCCTGCCGCTTTCGTATGCGCTTGCATATGTACACATGGCCAGAGAGCTGTCTGGCTTTCTGAAGGAGCCAATATTTTTTGATGGACGATTCCGTCTGACTGACGAATCCAACGATGAACTAGCAGATAGTGTAAAGATGATAGAGGGTAATTATCTTGACTTGAATACAATCACCTTCCCCATCATCGGCAGATGTGTCGTCGATGGCCCGGATATTGGTAGTTTGATCGGACGTCAGTATGAGTTCGATAGCTTTGAGGCGGTAGAACGTAAACAGATTGAAATTTTTGGTCAGCGCCTCCAGCTGCCTCCGATACGCAGGGTTGTGAAGAACGGCGCAATGGAACTGTTCAGCTGCGAGGAGGGGCAGGGAGTGGTTCGAATACATCACCGGCCCGGTATTTCGGTTTTTAGCCGCTATGTAATAGACAATAACTGATTTGCTGTAATCCCGTGACGGGTGGTGCCATGCTGCGGAAGTGACGAGGCATCAGGAGTTACGCTTTGTTCTGTTCGCATAAACACCTGCAGCAAGGCTGCTGAGAAAACCATTCATTGACTTCGACATCCCAGCCAAGCTCGCAAAACTCAAGGGTGGCCCTGTAATTTTGATTTACGTTGTAATCCGGGTTTTTTGCTGCGTCCTGCCACTCTTTACAAATAACCCCCCCCCGCAATGTACATCCGTTCTTTCCAATCGAACGTTGACAGCATATGCATTGGTGCGCACGCAGGAAAACCAAGCTTCAGGTGGAGTGCGCTGTAGGATTTGACTAATGCCGGCATAAATATTGGGTCGTACTCATTTGCCGCGTCAAGCTCTCGATATAGCAATCCAACATGTTGGAACACACTTTGCTTTGCGCTCTCCTGTTTCTTTTTGCTGCGAAAAGAGTTGAGGAGCAGAGTGCCTTCTGGCGATCGAGTTACTGTGAAGCGGATTTTCGAGTCGGACATTGAAGTTCTATTTATTTTATGGTCACGATGGAGCAAGCGCGGGTGCAACTGTGAGTGATTGGGTTTCTAGTTTGTTCAGTTATGCTTTATTGCTGTGTCAGCTTTGCGTTCATCCTTCAGTATTTTTAACTTGATATCAAAGCCCTTCGGTTTTTATTGATCTATGTGGTCGTAGTCTTATGCGGTAGTAAATATTCAGCTCATTGGCGGCTAGCGGGGTTTTATTTGAAAATAAATGATTATGTAGTGGGGACGGTTGCCGAGTGAAAGTCTCCATCGACATACTAAAAAGGAGAGCTGAGCCACAAAAGAGGATAGCGTTATGGAAAGCAGAGATATTGATCAACTGAATATTGATTTGCTTAGGACATTTGGATGGCAGGTGGAGATTGCCGAGCAGGATGAGTCGCTCGGGGTCTCTGGCAAGTACTTGAAGCTTTTTCGGGTTGCCAGGCCTGGCCAACCTGATTGCAAAAAATCTTACGTAGGCCCAATGCCTATCGATATTCCCGACTTCGCTATCCATAACGCCGGCTGGCTCTGCCGCGATTACTATCTCTTAGGCTACAAACAAGGGCGCCGTGATGAAGGCCGATTCAGGCGCAAAAAACGACTCCGTCATCGGTAAGGATTGAGGTTGCCAACTGATGCTACGGCTGGCAGGATTTTGGATCCATCCTGTTGGAGTGGCAGATGTTCAAGGCATTTCACCCGTTTGAGCCGAAATCTATTCATATCCGCGACTACATCCACTTGCTCCGCTCTACGCCCTCCCTTGGCGATGCGCGTTGCCCTGCTTGTGAGCAGCCATTAGCGGTTAAGGGGGATCTTGATCCCAACCCAGCCGTGAAGACTCATTTTGCGCACCGGCGAGATCCAGAGTCGCCCGTGTGTCCTATTAAAAGTGAAGGCGCCATCCGGTATCAGGTACTTACCGAGACCTTGCCGGACACTGAAATTGCCGCAGCTCTGCGCGCGCGTTTCTTCGAGAACTGGACGTACCATTGGCATCAGTTCAAAAAATATGTTCGCACCGTCGATGCCAAGGATTTTGCTGAGGCCCTACGGGAGGTGGATACAAGAGGTGTCTGGAAATACCGAGATATCGAGGAGCATGAGGTGATCATTGCCATGCTTGCCACCAGAGACTTCAAGCCCGTTAAGTCGTATCGGTCGCGTTGGGTACGATTTTGGTTCCAGAGCGAAGTGGAAAATCTTCAGGAGTTCTGGAATCTGGGCGACGGTCAAAAGGTCATGATTCGAGCCGAGTATGATCTTTCGGCGAGAGCCACGAAGATCCGTGAAGACAGATTCGAGGATTTCAGTTTGCTGGAGGTCAATTCCAGTTATCTAGAAAATGAGGCGTATGCCGAGGTACCCAGGATAGTTCAAACCATCATGTCGGAGCGTTTCCCTCGATTGATCGACCCTCCTGTTTGACGAGATCGGTATCACGGGAAAGTGGGGCGAGTCTCCCCCGGTGGTTGGTTGGATTCTCTCCACCTCTGAGTGCGTTACCTCGGCGGGCGTCAATCACCTCGCCTGTCTGACCTATGTTTGCTCGGCATCAGCGGATGCGGTAGGCGTGTGTTGTCTTGCATTTGCTTGAGGCGTTGCTTGGCTTGAGTCATGGTCGATGCGGCGCGACCTAATTTCTACTTTAGATAAAATTTGAGTAAGGGATCGCAGTGACGGTATCAATTCCATGGGCGCTAGCAGGAGCCGCAGCGGCCTGGGTCTGGCGCAAAATAGAGAAAGCGCTATTTTACAAAACATACCTTTTGTCTCATCGAAGGTGGTCGAACAAGCATAGCTTGGGAGCGTTCTGGGAGCCCTTGGGGGAAAACCTGGAGTACTCGTTGCGTATTGCCCAATCCACCGATCCTGAGCAGCAGCAATCCAAAGTTGCATTTCGATCGACTCGGCGTCGGATCGAACGCTTCCAGGCGGTGTTTGAAGCAGAAGGAATGGGGCGTAAATATCAGGAGAACGTTACGATCCACGGGGTGGACGCGACCCCTATTGTTTGCGCCTTGAGCAGCCTGCCTGTTTGCGAGCCCGTAGGAATTGTCGGACTAGCAATGAAATATTCACTTGAGACAGTCCGGTTCTACTCATGCGTTGCGACCCTGGAAGGAGACCGGGTCGAGCAGATCTCAAGCCCATTGAGGCAATCGCTCACTCAGACTTGGGCGGAGAATTCGCACTGGAAAGAGCGATGGGGCATTTGGTGGAGCCTGGACTCCATAATGCTTGCTCAGCAAGAGCTGCAGATTTTCTGGCGCTGGCTTGGAACCTATTCCCACTTCGGGCTTTATTCACCAAGCGCGCCATCCTCTCGGCCTAAGGTAATCTCACGCTTTATAGGCTGGTGGTGGCGACCAATTGCCAAGGCTGTTGGCTCGTTGATGGGGATGCGCTGGCTGGTTGTTTTACAATTTTGGTCGGCCGTATGGTCGGGGCTGTTCGTGATCGATTCCGATGATCGTTTGAGCTGGCGTTGGTCTCAGCGTGCGAAAACACATGCGAAGAGCAATGGATGAAAATTAGATTTGTGATCGTTTCTGGGATTTATCCCGGGCGACACACCTATCGATTTTGGGGGCATCGACGAGCCGGATGGGTGACCTGAGAAAAATACTTTGCTAAAAGACGAAACATTTTTCGGTCAAGATAGTATGTTTTTTTAGTATGGGTACTATTCCGAAGTGCTCGGATTTAAAGGGCTGCGCCGTAGATAGTATGTTTAGTGCGGTGCTTGGGTGTACTCGGCGTTTTCCGACCGATCACCTTGCGCCGCCGCCTCACTGACCGCTTGCGTCACTTGGGGGCGGCGCACATGCCACAACTCATGGAATTCGGCGCGCATCCGCGCTTCACCTTCTGGGGTGATCAGCGCGGTGCCGGCGGTGCGGGGAGGGCGATAACGGCTCATGGCAACTTCTTGTGATTGAGACCGCCGGAGTCTATCAACCCTCGCGCAACACTGTCAGTGGGCTGGCGTTCAATGCGCGACGCGTGCCGAACACACCGGCACCGCCGATCAGCACTGCGCCTATCAATGGCAGCACCAGCAACCACGGATGCGGGTGCCACGGCAGGTCGAAGGCAAAGCGATACAGCACCAGGCTCACCACTTCCGAACCGATGGCGGCGAGCAAACCGCTCACCGCACCGAGCAAGCCGAATTCGATGCGCCGCGCCTTGATCAGCAATTGCCGCTCGGCCCCCAGCGCCCGCAACAGTGCCCCTTGGCGAATGCGTTCATCCAGTGTCGCCTGCAAGCCGGAAAACAACACCGCCATCCCCGCCGCGAGAACGAACAACAACACGTATTCCACCGCCAGAGTGACCTGGGCGAGGATGCTGCGCAGTTGCTCAAGCAACGCCTCGACCTGAAGAATGGTGACCGCCGGGAAGGTCCGCGACAGTTCGACGATCTGCTGATCATGACCGGGCGCCAGATAGAAGCTGGTCAGGTACGTCGCCGGCAGATCCTTCAAGGTGCCGGGCTGGAAGATCATGAAGAAGTTCGGCTGGAAGTTGTCCCAGTTGATCTCGCGCAGGCTGGTCACTCGCGCTTCACGGTTGACCCCGCCGACGCTGAACACCATGTGATCGCCGAGTTTGAGTTTGAGACTTTCGGCGACTTTGCCTTCGACCGATACACCCGGCACGTCGTCGTCTGGCTGATCCTTCCACCATTCACCGGCGGTGAGCTTGTTGCCGGCCGGCAAATCCGCCGCCCAGGTCAGGCTCAAATCCCGTTGAATCGCGCGATCCCCCGCCGAATCCTTGCTGACGATTTGTTGTACCGCCTCGCCATTGATGCTGATCAATCGCCCCGGCACAACCGGATAGAGTGGCGCGGCTTGCGCGGACACTTTGATCAGGTGATCGGTAAAGGCTTGTTTGTCGCCCGGCAGAATATTCAGTGCGAAATAGTTTGGCGCGTTTTTCGGCAACTGGTTCTGCCAGGTATCGAGCAGTTCGCCGCGCAGCAGGGCGATCAGGGCCATCGACAGCAAAATCAGACCGAATGCCAGTGACTGACCCGCCGCTGCCAAAGGATGACGCAGCAATTGGCCAAGGCCCAGGCGCCACGGCAACGAGGCACGGGCGAGCATCCGTCGCAGGCTTTGCAGCAGCAACAGCAGCAAGCCACCCAAGACCAGCGCCGCCACCACGCCACCGCCGAGCAGGGCGAACGTCAGCAACAGATCCAGGCTCAGCCGCCACATGATCAGGCCCAGTGCGCCCAACGCGGCGCCGTAGACCATCCAGGTGCTCGACGGAATCGGCAGCATGTCGCGGCGCAACACCCGCAGCGGTGGTACGCGACCCAATGCGGCCAGCGGCGGCAGGGCAAACCCGGCCAATGCCACCAGCCCGGTGCCGATCCCGGCAAGCGCCGGAAACAGCCCGCCCGGTGGTACATCGGTCGGCAGCAAATCATGCAGCAATGCGAACAGGCCCAGTTGCGCCAGCCAACCCAGCAGCGCACCGCTGAGGGCGGCGAGCAGGCCGAGGACCGTCAGTTGAATACTGAACAACAGCATGGTTTCGCGCCGCGACAGACCGAGACAGCGCAGCAGCGCGCTGGCATCGAAACGGCGACTGGCGAAACGATTGGCCGACAGCGCCACCGCCACCCCGGCCAGCAACACCGCGACCAGACTGGCCATGTTCAGATAACGCTCGGCTTTGCCCAGGGCGCCGCCGATCTGCCGGTTGCCGTCGCGGGCATCCTGAATCCGCTGATTGGCGGCGAGCCCGGGTTTGATCAGTTGCCGATAGGTTTCCAGCGCCTGCGGTTCACCGCGCCACAGTTCGCGGTAATTGACTCGGCTGCCCGGTTGCACCACACCGGTAGCGGCGAGGTCGTCGAGGTTGATCATCACTCGCGGCGTCAGGCTGTAAAAGTTGCCGGCGCGATCCGGCTCGTAGGTCAGCACCCGCGCCAGCTTCAGGGATTTCATGCCGACGTCGATGCTGTCGCCGATTTTCAGATCCAGTGCGGTCAGCAGGCGTGCCTCGACCCAGGCTTCGCCGGGTTGCGGTTCGCCGCCCACTTCTTCGGGCGCGAAGGGTGCGGCAGCGCTTTTCAGTTCGCCGCGCAACGGATAGGCGCGGTCGACGGCCTTGATACTCGACAACTGAATGCCGTTGTCGGTCGCGACAACACTGGAGAACTCCACCACCTGCGCATGCTGCAGGCGCAGTTCGGTGCCGCTCCTGATCTGTTCTTCGCGGGCCGGTGAGCTGCCCTCCAGCACCAGATCGGCGCCTAGAAATTCGGTGGCGCGCAGGGTCATGGCGCCATTCAGGCGGGCACCGAAGTAGCCGATGGCGGTACTTGCCGCCACGGCCACTACCAACGCAAAAAACAACACACGCAACTCGCCTGCGCGTGCATCGCGCAACAGTTGGCGTATCGCGAGACTGCACAGACGTAACAGCGGCAGGCGCACCATCAAGGCTCCAGAGGGGCGACCAGTCGCCCGGCTTCAAGACGGATCAGGCGCCGGCAACGATGGGCCAGGCGTTCGTCGTGGGTCACCAGCACCAGGGTCGTGCCGCGTTCCTTGTTCAGCTCGAACAGCAGATCGCTGATGCGCTCGCCGGTGTGGCTGTCAAGATTGCCGGTCGGTTCGTCGGCGAACAGCACGTCGGGTTCGGCGGCGAAGGCGCGGGCGATGGCTACGCGTTGCTGCTCACCACCTGAGAGCTGGCGCGGCGAGTGGGTCAGGCGCTGGCCGAGACCGACACGCTCAAGCAATTGCGTCGCGCGCTCGCGGGCATCTTTGCGGCCGTCGAGCTCCAGCGGCAGCATGACGTTTTCCAGCGCATCGAGGCTGTCGAGCAATTGAAACGACTGGAAGACGAAGCCCACGTGCTCGGCACGAATGCGCGCGCGCTGATCTTCGTCGAGATTGCTCAGGCCTTGCCCGGCGAGCACCACTTCGCCGCTGCTCGGCAGATCGAGACCGGCCAGCAGGCCGAGGAGGGTGGATTTGCCGGAACCTGAGGCGCCGACGATGGCCAGGCTGTCGCCCTTGTTCAGTTCCAGGCTAAGTTCGTGCAGGATAGTCAGTTCACCTTCCGCGCTGGCTACCACTTTGCTGAGGTCCTTCGCGGTGAGAATGCTTGCGCCCATGGAGAATCCGATGCGAGTGTGGTTTTTGAGTGCTGGCCTGGCCTTGATGTGCATGGCCCAGAACGCAGCGGCGGGTACGGTCCTGATCGTTGGCGATAGTATCAGCGCCGGTTTCGGACTGGATACCCGCCTGGGGTGGGTGTCGTTGCTCGAACAACGGCTCAAACAGGAGGGTTTCGACGACAAAGTGGTCAATGCCTCCATCAGCGGCGACACCAGCGCCGGCGGCCAGGCGCGGCTGCCGGCGCTGCTTGTAGAGCATAAGCCGGCGCTGGTGATCCTCGAGCTGGGTGGCAATGACGGCCTGCGCGGAATGCCGCCAATGCAATTGCAACAAAATCTTGCCTCGATGATCGACAGCTCGCGCCAGGTGGGTGCCAAGGTGCTGTTGCTCGGCATGCAATTGCCGCCCAATTACGGCAAGCGTTACACCGATGCGTTTGCCGAGGTCTACGGCAAGCTCGCCGAGGAGAAAAACATTCCGCTGGTACCGTTTTTCCTCGAAGGCGTCGGCGGCCATCCGGACTTGATGCAGGCCGACGGTCTGCACCCGGCAGCCGGGGCCCAAGGCAAGTTGCTGGAAAATGTCTGGCCGACGCTAAAACCGCTGTTATGAGGCTTTTCTAGCGGCAGGCTTTCGGCTAATGTGGCGCCCCCTTATTCGGAGGCCCCGATGCCGCGTCCTGCCTGGTCCCTGTTCGCCTACCAACTGATCGAGCCTGACGAACAGCTGGATCTGTTCGCCTGCCAGGAAGTGCGGGTGCATCTGGTGACCCGTCAGCTCGAACTCGGCGGTTCAGCCGATCGCACGTTGTGCGGCAGTCTGTTGCCGGCGCAACCGCGCTGGTCGAGCGTGGATCGCCGGGTGTTCCAGGATCAGCGCCTGTGTTCGCTGTGCCGGGCCATTCTGGAATCGCAGAAGCGCGGCACCTCGCCGATCTGGCCGGAGCTGCGTTTCGAGCTCTGAGCGCTGAAAATCAAAACGAGCGAGCGTCGGCAGCTGACATTTTCGTTGCTGACACGGCTTTCGCCAGCAGGCTCGCTTCCACCCTGAACGCACCCTGTCGCCTATAGCGGCGCTACCTCCCCGAATTCCCGTGCCGCGGTGTACAATCGCGCGCTTATACCCTTGATGATCATGCGAAGGATTTTCCGGATGTTGCCGCGCTTTCCTGCCGTCACCCGCTGCCTGTCACTTGCCGCCCTGTGTGTGGCCGGTCCCGTTGCTGCATTGGAGCTTCCCCTGCCACCGCCCGGCGAAGACATCGTCGGCCAGGTGCAGGTGATCAAGGCCAAGTACGAAGATACGTTTGCCGATCTGGGCACCACCTACGATCTGGGCTATTCGGAAATGGTCGCGGCCAACCCGGGCATCGACGCCTGGCTGCCGGGCGCCGGCACCGAGATCGTTCTGCCTACACGTTTCATCCTGCCGCCGGGTCCGCGCGAAGGCATCGTTATCAACCTTGCCGAATACCGTCTCTATTACTACCCGAAAGGTCGCGACGTGGTTTACACGTTCCCGCTGGGTATCGGCCGGGAAGGCTGGGGCTCGCCGATCGCGCATACTTCAATCATTGCCAAGACGCCGAATCCGACCTGGACGCCGCCGGCTTCGATCAAGGCCGAGCACGCTGCTGATGGTGATCCGCTGCCCAACGTAGTGCCGGCCGGCCCGGACAACCCGCTGGGGCCGTTCAAGTTCACCCTCGGCACGCCGGGTTATCTGATTCACGGTTCCAACAAGAAATTCGGTATCGGCATGCGCACCAGCCACGGCTGCTTCCGCATGTTCAACAACAACGTGCTGGAAATGGCTGGCATGGTGCCGGTCGGTACGTCGGTACGGATCATCAACGACCCGTACAAATTCGGCCGCAGTGGCGGCAAGGTCTATCTGGAGGCGCACACGCCACTGGACGACAAGGGCAACCCGTCGGTGGTCGACAAGCACACCGCGGTGATCAACGCGATGCTCAAGCGTGAAGACATCACCAGCAACCTGCGCATGGACTGGGATGTGGTGCGTGACGTAGTCGCGGCAGAAGATGGCCTGCCAGTGGAGATCGCTACGCCGACCAACGCCCCGGCGCCGATGGTTACCAGCACACCGATCGACCTGCAATAAGCTCTGCTCGGCAACCCGCCGATGCGTACCGCATCGGCGGGTTTTTATTGCCCGGACAAAAGCAGCGGGCACAAAAAAGCCGACCCAAAAAATGGGTCGGCTCGATAACAATCCCGAGGGATTATTACTTGCGGCTAGCTTTTTCCAGCATGCGCAGAGCACGCTCGTTAGCTTCGTCAGCAGTCTGTTGTGCTTTTTGAGCAGCAGCCAGAGCTTCATCAGCTTTACGGTAAGCTTCGTCTGCACGAGCCTGGGAGCGAGCAGCTGCGTCTTCAGTAGCGGTCAGACGTGCTTCGGTTTCTTTCGATGCGCTGCTGCAACCGGTAGCCAGAACTGCGGCCAGAGCCAGAGCAGAGAATTTCAGAACGTTGTTCATCGTGTTCCCCTTCAAGGACTTTCAAATTAAGTAGCTGTCTCCTCACGATTGAGGAAATAGCCGGCGTACATACTACCCATTACTTGTAGTAAGTAAACTGACGTAGCGCAAGAAGCAAAAAAAATTGTAGGCGTTGATTCTTTTTCGAGCAACTTTTAACTGCGCTGTATAAAAAACATCCAGCTACAAGCCCCGCCCCGAGCGACTTGATCGCGAAAAGTTCCCTGCCCGTGATGCTCTTTTCGCGTCTTCGGCTAAAGTCTGTCTAAATGAATTCGTCCATACTTTTGTTCCGTTTCTGTGAGCCGCTTGGCGTATCTTTTTGATGTTCAGGTGACTTTATAAAAGGTTGCACGTCTCAAGTCTCAACAACCGGCAATGTTCAGCTGAGCGGCCCGCGAAGATCTTCTTCCGAGACTGTCCTGCGTCCTCCGGGAGCCACCCCGCGCAACGCGCTCAATGACGAGCGCATCTTGAGCATTCCCACCAATGGTGCCTACTATTTATCAGGTGTCAGGGTGCGCGAGATCGGTGTGGCTCTTCTCGGTGTCCGTCAGGCACGGGGTGGCGTAGATGTTCCTTCGCCGGGAAAACATCGGTAAGGTAGGGGTCACAATCCAAGACCCGCGAGGAGTAGTGATGAGCGAGGCGTTGTCCATCCACCATGACCAGGCTGGTCATCAGTTCGAGACCAATGTGGACGGTCATCGTGCCTACCTGACCTATATGGATCTGGGGAAACAGACCCTGGATATCTACCGCACGTTCGTGCCCAACGCCCTGCGTGGCCGTGGCATTGCTGCCGCGCTGACCGAAAGTGCGTTGAAGTACGCTGAAGAAATGGGCTACACGGTGATCCCGTCGTGCTCGTACGTCGAGCGCTACATGGAACGTCACCAGCGCCGCGCCGCGAAGATCTGAATCGCACACACAAAAACGCCGGGCAATGCCCGGCGTTTTTTTATGCCTGCAAAACGTCGATCAGGTGCGCTGACGTTTCGGCAACACGTCCTTGAGCTTGGCGTGCATGCTGCGCAGGGTAGTCTCGGTGGCGGACCAATCGATGCACGCGTCGGTGATCGACACGCCGTATTGCAGATCGGCGAGGTCTTTCGGGATCGCCTGGCAGCCCCAGTTCAGATGGCTCTCGACCATCAGACCGATGATCGACTGGTTGCCTTCGAGGATCTGGTTGGCGACGTTTTCCATCACCAGCGGTTGCAGGGCCGGGTCCTTGTTGGAGTTGGCGTGGCTGCAATCGACCATGATGTTCGGCTTGATCTTCGCCTTGTTCAGCGCCTGCTCGCACAGGGCGACGCTGACCGAATCGTAGTTCGGCTTGCCGTTACCACCGCGCAGCACCACGTGACCGTAGGCGTTGCCTTTGGTGGTGACGATCGACACGCCGCCTTCCTGGTTGATACCGAGGAAGCGGTGCGGGCTCGACACTGACTGCAAGGCGTTGATCGCCACGGTCAGGCCGCCATCGGTGCCGTTCTTGAAACCGACGGCCGAAGACAGGCCGGAAGCCATTTCCCGGTGGGTCTGCGATTCGGTGGTACGAGCACCGATCGCCGACCAGCTGATCAGGTCCTGCAAGTACTGCGGCGAGATCGGGTCGAGGGCTTCGGTGGCGGTCGGCAGGCCTTTCTCGGCCAGGTCGAGCAGCAACTGGCGCCCGATGTGCAGACCGTCCTGGATCTTGAACGAGTCATCCAGATAGGGATCGTTGATCAGGCCTTTCCAGCCAACAGTGGTGCGCGGCTTCTCGAAGTACACGCGCATGACCAGGTACAGGGTGTCGGATACTTCTTGGGCCAGCACCTTGAGGCGATCGGCGTATTCGTGGGCGGCCTTGATGTCGTGAATCGAGCACGGGCCGATCACGACGAACAGACGGTGGTCGGTGCCGTCAAGAATGTTGCGAATGACTTCGCGGCCCTTGGTGACGGTGCGCAGGGCGGCGTCGCTCAGAGGGATATCACGCTTGAGCTGATCGGGAGTGATCAGGGTCTCGTTAGAGGCGACGTTCAGGTCGTTGATCGGTAAATCAGCCATCGTTTACTCGTCAGGTCACGGGTGCCGGCCGCCAGCGATCCCCGCGCGGCGGGGCACAGCAGATTTAGCGCGTCGGGGGAGCCGAACCTTAGCGCGTCGGACGCTGCTCGACAATGGGCAAACGGCGCTTTAGTCCAATGTCGGCGGCATAAAAGCCTTGCGCACGGTGTCGTGGGAGAACTCGTCGGCGTGCTGCTCGACCCATTGCAGGGCCAGCGCCTGAATATCCTGCAGATCGTCGTGGCTGTTTTTCATCCGGTAGAAGCGCTCGATCTGACACACCTGCTCACCCATTCGCGCACTGAACAGCGTCTGCTCATCGGTGAAGGCTATGCCCAGCAGATAACCTTTCTTGCGCCGCAGACACCACGCCACATAGCCCGGGTAACACAGCTCGGCATTCACGCTTGGCATCCGCACCTGCAATGCGGTGCCATGGCGCCAGGCGCGGTGGTAATTGCAAGCGATGCCGCCGAGGCTGATAGTGTGCAGCTGTTGTCTGGAAATGCATTCAGGCTTGAGCAACGTCAATTCAACCGGCACTTCGTCCGGATGAGGAATGAAACGTCCCATGAGCACAGACTCCCTGTGTCGGCCATCTGACATTGTTTCCCCCAGTATAGTGGTCGAATCCGAACTGACCGATTTCGACGCCGACCAGCGCCTGTTGGCGATGAGCGGCGTTTCCCTGGTGATGTTCACCAGTGTCGGTTGCGCCAGTTGCCGCTATGCCCGCGAAGTGTTGCCGGGGCTGCCACTGGCAGTGGACCGGCTGTGCTGGATCGATGCCGGCGACAACGGCGGACTGGTCGAGCGTTATCAGGTGTTTCATTTGCCGGCACTCTTTGTGGTGCGCGACGGCGAGTTCTTTGGCGCGTTGCACACGCGCCTGACTGCCGATGCGCTCAACGCCGCACTGGCGCAGGCGCTGAATCGAACTGCAGAGGAGTTGCCGTGATGGGGGCAGTAAAAAAAACCGTGGTGGGGATTATCGGCACCGGGGCGATTGGTGGTTTTTATGGGGTGATGCTGGCGCGCGCCGGTTTCGATGTGCACTTTCTATTGCGCAGCGAGTTTTCGGCCGTGGCCGAACGCGGCTTGCAGGTCAACAGCGCCGTGCATGGCCCGCTGACGCTAAACCCGGCGCAGGCCTACTGCGCGGCCGCCGACATGCCCAAATGCGACTGGCTGCTGGTCGGCGCCAAAACCACCAGCAACGCCGACCTGGCGCCGGCGATTATCGAGGCGGCCAAGCCCGACGCAAAAGTGCTGTTGCTGCAGAACGGCCTCGACGTCGAAGACAGCTTGCGCCCATTGCTTCCCGATTCCCTGCATCTGCTGGGCGGCTTGTGCCTGATCTGCGTCCATCGCGAAGGCCCCGGCGTGATTACTCATCAAGCCTTGGGCGCGGTGAACATCGGTTATCACAGCGGCCCGGCCATCGATCAGGTGACACGCATGGCGATGGTCGAGGAGGGCGCCGGGCTGTTCCGTTCTGCCGGGATCGATTCCCAGGCGATGCCCAATCTGCATCAGGCGCGCTGGCAGAAACTGGTGTGGAACATTCCCTACAACGGGCTCTCGGTGTTGCTCGTCGCCGGTACCAGCGCGCTGATGGCCGATGCCGACAGCCGCGCGTTGATCCAGACGCTGATGGCCGAAGTGGTGCAGGGCGCCAAGTCCTGCGGCCACGACGTGCCGCCGGGCTACGCTGATTACCTGTTTATGATGACCGAGAAAATGCCCGACTACTGGCCGAGCATGTATCACGACTTTTTGCACAAGCGGCCGCTGGAGCTGGAAGCGATCTATGCTCGGCCATTGGCAGCCGCGAAAGCGGCAGGCTGCGAACTTCCACGCATCGAATCGCTGTACCGCACTTTAGGATTTATCGACCGACGCAACCTCTAACCGGTCGCTCTGGGGGAAAACATGGCCAACAACATCGATGACAAACTGGTGCTGGCGATTTCGTCGCGCGCCTTGTTCGACCTGAGCGAAAGCCACAAGGTCTACCTGTCGAGTGGCGTCGAGGCCTATCGGCAATACCAGATCGAACACGAAGACGAGATTCTCGCGCCCGGCGATGCCTTCCCGCTGGTAGAAAAACTGCTGAGCCTGAACAGCCGCCTCGGCCGCGCCCGGGTCGAAGTGATTCTGGTCTCGCGCAACAGCGCCGACACCGGGCTGCGTGTGTTCAATTCGATCCATCATTACGGTCTGGCGATTTCCCGCGCGGCGTTTGTCGGCGGGCGCAGTCCTTATCCTTATCTGAAAGCCTTTGGCTGCGATCTGTTTCTGTCCACCCATGCCGAGGATGTGCGCGCGGCGCTGGACGCCGGGTTTGCCGCGGCAACGATTCTGTCCGGTGGCGCCAGCCGTGCTGCCAGCGACGAATTGCGCATCGCCTTCGACGGCGACGCGGTGATTTTTTCTGACGAGTCGGAGCGCATTTATCAGTCCGGCGGCCTCGCAGCGTTTCAGGCCAAGGAACGCGAGTCGGCGCGCGAGCCGTTGCGCGGCGGCCCGTTCAAGGGCTTTCTCGCGGCGCTCAATCTGCTCCAGCGCGAGTTTCCCGACGATGACTGCCCGATCCGCACCGCGCTGGTCACCGCGCGATCGGCGCCGGCCCACGAGCGGGTCATCCGCACCTTGCGCGAGTGGGACATCCGTCTCGATGAATCGCTGTTTCTCGGCGGTCTGACCAAGTCGGCATTCCTCGAAGCCTTCGCCGCCGACGTGTTCTTCGACGATCAGACCGGGCATTGCGAACTGGCCCGTGAAGTGGTCGCCACCGGTCACGTGCCTCACGGCATCAGCAACGAACCGTCGATTTAAAGCCCTTTGACTCAAGACGTTGCCTCGCCCGTCGTACTCGTCAAGGCACTGCTAAGCTGAATCAATCTCCGCCATGTTGGCTTGCGAGGAGGTCATATGATTCGTTCGATGCTGTATGCCACTGACCTCGGTCTGTACGCCCCGTTCGTGATGCAGCATGCCTTGGCGTTGGCGCGCACCTTCAATGCCGATCTGTACGTGGTGCACGCGGTGGAGCCGATGGGACTGTTCGCTGAATCGGTGTTGCAGAGTTATCTCGACGAG
The DNA here is from genome assembly GCF_900104975.1 of Pseudomonas sp. Z003-0.4C(8344-21). Classification (NCBI taxonomy): domain Bacteria; kingdom Pseudomonadati; phylum Pseudomonadota; class Gammaproteobacteria; order Pseudomonadales; family Pseudomonadaceae; genus Pseudomonas; species Pseudomonas sp. Z003-0.4C(8344-21). Next base: position 2,167,138 of record NZ_LT629756.1, read on the forward strand.
CAGGCATTGAACGAATTCCACAGCCAGGGTCTGAAAACAGTCATCGCCAATATCGAGCAGCGCGTGCTGGAGAGCTTTCGCGAAGAACTCGGCGACGATGGCGAACTGGACTTGCAGCGCATACGTGCGGTGCGTGTACTGCAGGGCGATCCGTCGCAGGTGATTCTCGACCAGGTGCAGAAACTCTCTGTCGATCTGCTGATCGTAGGCAGTCACAGCCACGGGGTCGGCGCGGAGACACCGTTGGGGCGGACGGCTGCGCGAGTCCTGCAATTGGCCAAGGTGCCGGTTTATCTGGTGCCGTTGGTCGAGCGTCGGCGGCGCGAGGATCGCTGAGGCAAAATAATGGCGCTTCGATGAAAAAGTTCTAGATTTATTCTTCAAACCATTAATATAGTTATATACCGTCGCTGATGCCCGTGGCGTCTTTCTGCTTTGAGGGATTGATATGAAGCTTCAACAACTGCGCTACATCTGGGAAGTGGCGCACCACGACCTCAACGTTTCCGCTACAGCCCAAAGCCTTTACACCTCGCAACCGGGCATCAGTAAGCAAATCCGTCTGCTGGAAGACGAACTGGGCGTCGAAGTGTTTGCCCGCAGCGGCAAACACCTGACCCGCGTCACCCCGGCTGGCGAGCGCATCATCACCACCGCTGGCGAGATTCTGCGCAAGGTCGAGAGCATCAAGCAGATCGCCCAGGAATTCTCCAACGAGAAGAAGGGCACGCTGTCGATCGCCACCACGCACACCCAGGCCCGTTATGCGCTGCCACCGGTGATCAGCAATTTCATCAAGCAATATCCCGACGTGGCCCTGCACATGCATCAGGGCTCGCCGATGCAGATCGCTGAAATGGCCGCTGATGGCACCGTCGATTTCGCCATTGCCACCGAAGCGCTGGAGCTGTTCGGCGATCTGGTGATGATGCCGTGCTACCGCTGGAACCGTTGCGTGGTCGTGCCCCAGGGCCACCCGCTGACCAAGCTGCCGAAGCTGACGCTGGAAGCCCTCGCCGAATACCCGATCGTGACGTACGTGTTCGGTTTCACCGGCCGTTCGAAACTCGACGAAGCCTTCAGCCATCGCGGGCTGACGCCGAAAGTGGTGTTCACCGCGGCCGACGCCGACGTGATCAAGACCTACGTGCGTCTGGGGCTGGGCGTGGGCATCGTGGCGAAAATGGCGGTCGACACCAAACTCGATAACGATCTGGTGGTGCTGGACGCCAGCGAGCTGTTCGAATCGAGCGTAACCAAGATCGGTTTCCGTCGCGGCACGTTCCTGCGGGGTTTCATGTGCGACTTCATCGAGAAATTCGCCCCGCACCTGACCCGCGAAGTCATGGCCAAGGCCATTCAGTGCCACAACAAACAGGAACTGGAAGAACTGTTCGACGGCGTCGAATTGCCGGTGCACTGATCCGCTGTTTCAAAGCACCTCGGTGACAGCGAACTGTTGCCGGGTGCCCGCCACCAGAATCTCCACCTCATCACCCTCGAACTTGCCCAGCAGGCTTTTGCCCAGCGGTGAGCGCGGGGTGATGACAGTGATCGGCTGACCGACCACGTCGACTTTCAGACCGGCCGCGTCCGGGGCCAGGAACAGCCATTGCTCGCGCCCTCTTTCATCTTCCAGGCCGAGCAGGGCACCGATCTCGATGCCACGCTGTTCATCGTAGGCACGCAACGTAAGGTTCTGGCACAGCGCCAGCGACTGACGAATCTCCTCGACCCGTTTCGCCTGACCGGCCGCCAGATACGACGCCTCGAGACCCAGGGTGTCGTACTTGTTTTCGGCGATGTTCTCTTCGTGGGTCGCGGTTTCGTACGCGGTCTGCGCGGCGCGTTCTGCGATGTCGAGGTCGATGCGCAGTTTGTCGAGAATCAATTGATGGACAGTGTGTTTGTTCATGATCAATCGCAGAACTGCAAAACGTTGGCGCGGCTCTTTTCGCTGGGCGCGGTCTGGTCCTGCTGCAGCCAGAACTGGCATTTGGGGTTGGACGCGTTGCGCGAACTGGCGCGCGCCTGATCCAGTCGAGCCTGCTGTTCGTTCTTGCGCAGGTTTTCTTCGTACTGCTCGAACAGTGGGCTCTGCGATGGGATGTCCGGCTGGGCTTGCACGGGCGCAGGCGGGGGCGGGTTGGCGATCTGCTGCACCGCTTGGGCGACGGGCGCCAGTTGCTCGGCAAAGATGAACCGCGAAAGCAGCCAGCAGGTCAGAGCGATGGCGAGAAAGCCCAGCCACATGCCCAGGGCGATGCTGCCGATCAGATGCAGGGCGCTAAGCTGAACAGGCAAGGGGCGACGCGAACGGGGACGGTAGGGCATGGCTGCCTCCTGGCGGATGAATGCGGGCAAGTGGCGATTGTCGCACGAAGATTAATCGGCGTCGGCTCTTCTGCGCGAGGGTATTTATGCGGACAATCGGCGCTTTTGCCAACGGGAGCCTTGAATGACTGAAACGAACACCCGCTGGGATATTTTCTGCACCGTCGTCGACAACTTCGGCGACATTGGCGTGACCTGGCGCCTGGCCCGGCAACTGGTTGCCGAGCATTCCCTGACAGTGCGCCTTTGGGTGGACGATCTGCGCGCGTTCGAACGTATCTGCCCAGCGATCGATATCGACGCTGCGCAGCAATATCAGCAGGGCGTCGAGGTGCGGCACTGGCCCGTCGAGTGGGTTCACACGGACGCCGCTGACGTCGTGATCGCCGCGTTCGCCTGCAATTTGCCCAACGATTACATGGACGCCATGGCCGCGCGTGAACGCCCGCCGCTGTGGATGAACCTCGATTATCTCAGCGCCGAAGACTGGGTCGTCGGCTGTCATGGATTGCCCTCGGTCAAATACAAATCGGTGCAGAAAATTTTCTTCTTCCCCGGTTTTCAGCCAGGCACCGGCGGACTGTTGCGCGAGCGCGGCTTGCTTGAGCAGCGTCGGCAGTTTCAACAGGATGCCGCGGCGCAGCGACAATTTCTGCAAGGGTTGGGTATCGAGCGCGCACCTGATGCACAACTGATTTCGCTGTTTGCCTACGAGAACGCCGGGCTGGCCAGTTGGCTCGACGTACTGGCTGCGGCGGATACGCCGACCCATCTGCTGGTGCCGGAAGGGCGGATTCTTGGCGATGTTGCGCGTTGGCTGGAGGTGGAGACGCTGACGGTCGGGGCCATTCATCAACGTCAGTCGCTTACCGTGCAGGTGCTGCCGTTCGTCCGTCAGGATCAATACGACCATTTGCTCTGGTGCTGCGATTTCAACGCGGTGCGCGGTGAGGACTCGTTCGTGCGTGCGCAATGGGCGGGGCGACCGATGCTCTGGCACATCTATCAGCAGGACGAAGACATCCATCTGGACAAGCTCGACGCCTTCCTCGCGCTTTACACCAAACGCCTTTCGCCAGCGGCTGCCGATGCGATGAACGGTCTGTGGCGCGCCTGGAGTGCCGGCCAGCCGATCGGCGAGCACTGGCTCGGGGCCCGCAAACACTGGCCAGAACTGCAGGAAAATGCCGAGGCATGGTGTCTGGAACAGGGCTTGCAGGCGGATCTCGCCACGGCGCTGGTACAGTTTTACCTAAATTGGATATGATACGCGGCCTAGATTTTTGTAAATCCCATCCAAATTCGGATATTCGCAATGAAAACTGGTAAAGAACTCAAACCCGGTACCGTGATCCGTATCGACAACGATCCTTGGCTGGTTCAGAAAGCTGAATTCACCAAGTCGGGCCGTAACAGCGCGATCATGAAGACCAAGCTGAAGAACCTGCTGACCGGTTACAAGACCGAAACCGTTTACGGTGCGGACGACAAGCTGGACGACGTGATCCTCGATCGTAAAGAAGCCACCCTGTCGTTCATCAGCGGTGACACTTACACGTTCATGGACACCACTGACTACACCATGTACGAGCTGAACGCCGAAGACATCGAAAGCGTTCTGCCTTTCGTTGAAGAAGGCATGACCGACGTTTGCGAAGCCGTGTTCTTCGAAGAGCGTCTGGTTTCCGTGGAACTGCCGACCACTATCGTGCGTCAGGTTGACTACACCGAAGGTTCCGCTCGCGGTGACACTTCCGGCAAGGTGATGAAGCCTGCCAAACTGAAGAACGGTACCGAGCTGTCGGTTGCTGACTTCATCGAAATCGGCGACATGATCGAGATCGATACCCGCGAAGGCGGCTCCTACAAAGGCCGTGCGAAATAAGCACTGCTTTTTACGGAAAGAAAAAACCCGACCATTGAGTCGGGTTTTTTTATGCCTGTAATTCAGCCATCACCACAAATCCCTGTAGGAGTGAGCCTGCTCGCGATGGCGTCATACCAGTCGACATGTTCATCGACTGATACACCGCTATCGCGAGCAGGCTCACTCCTACATGTGGGGATAGGGTTATTTCAGATGTTCTTTAAGCTCTTGCGAAGCCTGCAACATCGCCGAACGCACCGCCGGCACCTGGCTGACCACGTTGAGCAAACCGTAGTCGTGGATCATGCCGTTGTAACGCACCGACGTTACCGGCACACCGGCTTCGTCGAGTTTGCGCGCATACGCTTCGCCTTCATCGCGCAATACGTCGGCGCTGGCGGTTTGCACCAGTGCTGGCGGCAGACCTTTCAGTTGCGCAGTGGTAGCGCGCAGCGGTGAAGCGTAGATCTCGTTACGCTGCCTGGCGTCAGTGGTGTAGTTGTCCCAGAACCACTTCATCATGTTGCGGGTGAGGAAATGCCCCTCGGCATACTGGTTGTAGGACCCGGTATCGAAGTTGGCATCAGTCACCGGCCACAGCAGCGCCTGGAATCTGATCGCCGGGGTGCCCTTGTCTTTGGCCATCAGCGCAACCACTGCGGCCATGTTGCCGCCGACGCTGTTGCCGGCCACGGCCAGACGTTTGCCATCGACGTTGATCTCCTTGCCGTGTTCCGCCACCCATTTGGTCGCGGCGTAGGCCTGGTTGATCGCCACCGGATAATGCGCTTCCGGCGAAGGGGTGTAGTTGACGAATACCGCCGCCGCACCCGAACCGGCCACCAGATCGCGGACCAGCCGTTCGTGGGTCGGGAAATCCCCGAGCACCCAGCCGCCACCGTGGAAGAACATGAACACTGGCAGCTCGCCCTTGACCCCGGCCGGCCGGACGATGGTCAGGCTCAACGGTTGGCCATCGACCTGGATGGTCTTCTCGCTGACATCGGCTTTTGGCAGTGTCAGTTTGACCCCGGACTGCGCGCCGACCAGCACGGCGCGAGCGTCCTTGGGCGACAGCTGCTCGATCGGCTTGCCGCTGCCGGCATTCAGCACATCGAGAAACGCCTGGGTGTTGTGCTCCACATCACCGGCGAAGGCGCTGTGCACGGACAGGGCGAGAAGGGTACCGGTCAAGACTTTGCTGAAAGTGTTCATATTCAATTTCCTTGTTCGGGCCGGGGCTCAGTGATTACACGGTCACGTGCAGACGGACGTCGACGTTGCCGCGGGTGGCGTTGGAGTACGGGCAGACCTGGTGAGCGGCGTCGACCAGGCTTTGCGCATCGGCTTGTTCCAGACCTGGCAGGCTGATGTGCAGGTCAATGTCCAGACCGAAGCCACCGGGGATCTGACCGATACCGACGTGGGCGGTGATCGAGGCGTCATCGGGGATCTTGCGTTTGGTCTGGCTGGCAACGAATTTCAGCGCGCCGATGAAGCAGGCCGAGTAGCCGGCAGCGAACAGTTGCTCAGGGTTGGTCGCCGCACCGCCAGCACCGCCGAGTTCTTTTGGCGTGGCGAGTTTGACGTCGAGGATGTTGTCGCTGGAGATCGCACGACCGTCACGGCCGCCAGTGGAGGTTGCGATTGCGGTGTAGAGAGTTTGCATGGTGTGAGCCTCGTTGGGTTGTGGTTTTGTGCGCTAATTGTTTGCGCGCTAAGTAGGTGTGAGGCGAATGTATAGCGCTAATGTTTAGCGCGCAAGATAAATTTTCAAAAAAGTTTTGCCGAACGTGCTTTTCGAATGATCAATCAGCTGGAGAGCATTGAAATAGAAGGGACAGCGGGGATCTTGAAAGCTGAGAATATTTTTCAGGCGAAGGAGATCAAATGTAGGAGTGAGCCTGCTCGCGATAGCGCTGGGTCAGTCAGCACATGTGTTTCTGACTCACCGCTATCGCGAGCAGGCTCACTCCTACAGGGGGACGGGGGGCTTAAATCAGGCTGTCTTGCAAATGCCCGCGCAGCGCTTGCAATTCCGCTTGCAGTTTCTGCAGGCGCTCAAGGGTAAAGCCGCTGGCGCCAAGAATGCACTGGGGAATGCTTTGCGCCTTATCGCGCAGGGCGCGACCTTGTTCGGTCAATTCGACGATGACCACCCGCTCATCTTCGCGACTGCGTGTGCGGCTAAGCAAGCCTTCTGCTTCCAGACGCTTGAGCAGTGGCGTCAGCGAGCCCGGATCGGTGAGCAGGCGTGTGCTGATTTCTCCGACCGTCAAACCATCCTGTTCCCACAACACCATCATCGCCAGGTACTGCGGGTAGGTCAGGTTCAGCGCTTGCAGCAGCGGCTTGTAGACCTTGGTCATCATCAGCGAAGTGGAGTGCAGGGCGAAGCAGGCCTGGTTAGCCAGTAGGAGGTCGTCGCAGGTGTCGCGTTCGGAAGTCATGGTGCAAGCCTTGTTCAGTAATGCAATGAATCTAGCGCTCGAACCTTTAATGCGCCAGATAATTTTCCCTAAGCCTTGAGCTTAATGCCGGCCCAGATCCCGTTGCAGCGCCAGATCCCAGGGAGGAACAGGGCTGAAGCGGGTTTTCAGATATTCCAGTAGCAAGCGGCTGCGCGAATGGGTTTGTTGGCCCATGCGCAAGGCGTAAATGCCGGCGGATTCTGCTTCGGGCAAGCCGTTGTCACAGAACAGCGGCAGCAGTTCGCCGCGCAGCAGGTATTCGCTGGCCAGCCAAGTCGGCAGATGGGCGATTCCCAGTCCGGCCAAAGCGCCGCAGACCAACGCTTCGGCGTTGTTGGCGCTCAGGCGGATACGGGCCGGACGGTGCAACTGCAATTGCCCGTCGAGTTGAAAGCGCCAGGCGAAGGGCGGGGCGAGGCCGTCCCAGTCGAGCCCGTCGTATTCATTCAATTGCGCGGGATGGCTCGGCACGCCACGGCGTTTCAGGTAATCGGGGCTGGCGCAGGCAATGCGCACGATGCTCGCCAGTGGTGTTGCGACCAGGCGCGTGTCGGCCAGTTGCCCGGCGCGCAGCACCAGATCGACTTTGCCCAGGTTCGACCCGTCCATGTCGATGAAGCTGTCGATCAAATGCAACTGCACATCCAGGCCCGGGTATAGCAACAAAAAGTCAGCGAGCACCGGCGCCAGATGTCGGCGTCCGAACGCGGCGGGCGCGTCGATGCGGATCAAGCCTTCCGGCGCACTGCTCAGAGACACCGCTTCGGCGCGTGCCAATTGCAGCTCGGCAACAATTCGCCGTGCACGCTCAGCAAAGGCCAGCCCGGCTGGCGTCGCGCGCACGGCGTGGGTGCTGCGCACAAACAGCTGGCTGCCCACCGCGCTTTCGAGATTGTCGATACGCCGGGCGACCGCCGAGGGTGTTAGCGGATGGCGGCGTGCGGCGGCGGAAAAACTGCCGCTTTCCAGCACGTCGAGGAACAGTCCGAGCTGATCGGTTAATTGATTGGGATTCATGGATCGGGCGCTTATGCGAAATCGACACAGCCATTGTGCGCTGCTGTGCGTTTCCCCGCCAGCCGCGACTGCGTAGCATGGCAAGCCTGACGAAGAGGAATGCGCTGTGATGGATTTTCTGATTTACCTGCTGTTCGGCGCTGCGCTTGGCACGCTCGGCGGCATTTTCGGTATCGGCGGCGGCTTGATCGCCATTCCGTTGCTCGGTGTGTGGTTCGGGCTCGATCAGCAGATCGCCCAAGGCACGGCACTGGTAATGGTGGTGCCCAACGTAATGCTGGCGCTGTGGCGATATCACCAGCGCAATCGCATCGAGCTACGCCATGCGCTGCCGTTGGCGCTGATGGGTTTTTGCTTTGCCTGGCTCGGTTCGATCTGGGCGGTAGGCATTGACGCGCAAACCATGCGCATCGGTTTCGTGGCTTTTCTGGTGGCGCTGTCAGCGTACAACCTGTTGAAAATGTTCGGTCCGAAACCCGCGGTGAGCGCAGAAATGCGCTACTCGTGGCCGTGGCTCGGTGTGCTCGGCGCCGCGTCGGGGACCATGGGCGGTTTGTTCGGTGTCGGTGGGGCGGTGGTGGCAACGCCGGTGCTGACCAGTCTGTTCGGCACCTCGCAAGTGGTCGCTCAGGGTTTGTCCCTGGCACTGGCCCTGCCCAGCACCGGCGTAACCCTGGTGACCTACGCAGTACACCACGAAGTCGACTGGATGATCGGCTTGCCACTGGCGCTTGGCGGTCTGGCCAGCATCAGTTGGGGCGTAAAAGTCGCCCACGCGATGCCGGAAAAACTTCTGCGCGGGCTGTTCTGCGGTTTCCTGGTGCTGTGTGCGGTGATGCTCGCGTTTAAAGTTTAAAGCCTTCGACGATGTGCTCGGCCAGACATTCAGTGATCGGCGATGGGTTGTTCAGATTGCGGATCAGCATGATGCTGGCCTCGGGCAGTAGTGGCAGGTCTTCGGCGGCGCCGAGAATGCGCATGTCCGGGGTAATCAGGCTCTCCAGTTGCGCGGTGATCGCCAGGCCCGCGCTGACAACGGCCATCAACGCCGACAGGCTGGTGCTGTTATAGGCGATGCGGTATTCGCGGCCCATCGCGTCCAGCGCATTGCACGCCCATAAACGGCAGAAACAATCACTGTTGAACATTGCCAGCGGCAGCGGCGTCTGTTCGTGGGCGCTGAAATTCTGCGCCTCGGCCCAGACAAAACGCTCCTTGCGCAACAGTTGGCCGATCTCGTTACCCGGCTCGCGGGTGACGATCGACAAGTCCAGATCGGTGCGCTGCAGCAACTGTTTGGTCGACTCGCAATGCACCTCGATCTGGATCAGCGGATAGAACTGCGCAAACCGCGAGAGAATCCCCGGCAGAAAACGCATCACGTAATCATCCGGCGTGCCGATGCGCACGGTGCCGACCATGTGCGGCTCGCGCAAAGTGTTGAACACTTCGCTGTGCAACTTGAGGATGCGCCGCGCATAGCCGAGCAATACCTGGCCTTCGGCGGTGAGGCGCACCTGACGGCCATCGCGCTCGAACAACTGGCGCTGCAGCACGTCTTCTTCCAGACGCTTCATCTGCATGCTCACGGCCGATTGCGTGCGGTTGACCATCTCGCCGGCGCGGGTGAAACCGCCCTGATCGGCAATCGCCACAAAGGTGCGCAAGACATCGGTATCGATACTGGGGTAGGCGGACAATTGATGAATCTCCGTGATGCATGCCATCAGAAACATTCGTTGGATTGATCTTAGCGTCGGGACGAGACTTGAGCCATCCACAAAGGGAGGCAAGACGATGAAAGGTCAAAAAGAGTATGTGAACCAAGAGCAGCTGTCCGGCCACGGCCATATCGTTTCCGATCTGCTGCACAAGTTTAGCCGCTGGTACGAACTGCACCGTGAACGCGAGTTGCTCGCCAGTCTGAGTGACGAAGCGTTGAAGGACATCGGTGTCAGTCGTGCCGACGTTGAGCACGAAACCGTGCGGCCGTTCTGGGATGATCCGATGCATAAATGATCAACCCGGTGCTACACAAACCCACTTTCGGTGAGGTAGGTTGCGAGCAGACAAGGAGATGTTCATGCCCGCGACTCTGGCCTTTTCCCTCAAACAGGCGCGACGTCTGGCGCTGGCTGCCCAAGGGTTCAACGGGCGCCAGCCGCCGACCGTCAAGGCGCCGCACCTCAACCGGCTGATCGAGCGGCTGGGCCTGCTGCAAATCGACTCCGTCAACGCCGTGGTGCGCTCGCACTACCTGCCGCTGTTTTCCCGTCTCGGTTCCTATTCCTTTGACTTGCTCGACCAGGCTGCCTGGAGTTCGGGGCGTCGGCGCACGTTGTTTGAATACTGGGGGCATGAAGCGTCGCTGCTGCCGCTGTCGATGTACTCGTTGCTGGGCTGGCGCATGCAGCGGGCCCGGCGCGGCGAGGACATTTATCAGCAACTGGCGACATTCGGCCGCGAGCAGCAAAAGACGATTCGCCGGGTGCTGGCAGCGGTTGAAGCGCAGGGCGCCTTGGGCGCCGGCAGTCTGTCGACCCGCGCCGACAAGGCTGGGCCGTGGTGGGACTGGAGTGCGGAAAAGCTTGCGCTGGAATGGTTGTTCGCCGCCGGTGAGGTGACAGTGGCGGGGCGACGCGGTTTCGAGCGTTTATACGATTTGCCCGAGCGAGTGATCCCTGCGGCGATCCTGCAGCAGCCGATGCCTGATGAGGCCGAAGCGCAACGCGGTCTGTTGCTGCATGCGGCGGGGGCGTTGGGCGTCGGCACGGAGAAAGACTTGCGTGATTATTTCCGCTTGAGCCCGACGGATGCGCGGCCGCGTCTGGCCGAGCTGGTCGAGGCGGGGCAATTGCAGATGTGCGAGGTGGCCGACTGGCGACAGATTGCCTATTGCCTGCCGGAGCCCACAGTGCCGCGCAAGGTTATCGCCAGTGCGCTGTTGTCGCCGTTCGATTCGCTGATCTGGGAACGCAGCCGCACCGAGCGCTTGTTCGATTTCCGTTATCGGCTGGAGATTTACACGCCGCAACCCAAGCGCGTCTACGGCTATTACGTGCTGCCGTTTTTGCACAATGAGCGGATCGCTGCACGGGTCGATTTGCGCGCCGAGCGAGCGGCGGGGCAGTTGGCGGTGCATGCGGTGCACGAGGAAGAAGCCGGGCTGGACGAGGAGGGGATGCTGGCGCTGGCGGCGAATTTGCGCAGGATGGCAAGTTGGCTGGGCCTGGCGCGGGTGCAGCTCAATTGTCAGCGAGAGAGTGCGGCGCGGCTTAGGGTGGCATTGGCACAGATTGGTTGTGACTGAACTGACGCCATCGCGAGCAGGCTCACTCCTACATTTGGAATGCGTTTCCCTGTAGGAGTGAGCCTGCTCGCGATATGAGCGACGCGGTCTAGCGTCGAACCTGCTTCAGAGTCTCGGCAATCAAAAACGCCAGCTCCAGCGACTGATCGGCATTCATCCGCGGATCACAATGGGTGTGATAACGGTCCGACAAGCCATCCTCAGTAATCGGCCGTGCACCACCGATGCATTCGGTAACGTTCTGCCCGGTCATCTCGATATGAATGCCGCCGGCGTAGCTGCCCTCTGCTTCGTGCACCTGGAAGAACTGCTTCACTTCACCAAGGATCTGCGCAAAGTCGCGGGTCTTGTAGCCGCTGCTGGCCTTGATGGTGTTGCCGTGCATCGGGTCGGAGCTCCACAGCACTTGCTTGCCTTCACGCTGCACCGCGCGAATCAGCGCCGGCAAATGATCGCCGACCTTGTTCGCGCCCATCCGCGCGATCAGGTTTAGACGGCCGGGATCGTTGTCCGGGTTGAGCACATCGATCAAGCGGATCAGGTCGTCGGGATTCATGCTCGGGCCGACTTTCACGCCAATCGGGTTGTTCACCCCGCGCAGAAATTCCACATGGGCGCCGTCGAGCTGGCGGGTGCGGTCGCCGATCCACAGCATGTGCGCCGAACAGTCGTAGTAATCGTTGGTCAGGCTGTCGCGGCGCACGAAAGCTTCTTCGTAGTTAAGCAGCAGTGCCTCGTGGGCGGTGAAGAAACTGGTTTCGCGCAGTTGCGGCGAGCTGTCCATGCCGCAGGCGCGCATGAACGCCAGGGTTTCATCGATACGGTCAGCGAGGTGGCTGTACTTCTCGGCCAGCGCCGAGTTGGCGATGAAGTCCAGGTTCCACTTGTGCACTTGATGCAGGTCGGCAAAACCGCCCTGAGCAAAGGCGCGCAGCAGATTCAACGTCGCGGTGGACTGGTGATAGGACTGCAGCAGGCGCTCCGGATCGGGCACGCGGCTCTTTTCGTCGAAACCGATGCCGTTGACGATATCGCCACGATAGGCCGGCAGCGTCACGCCTTCGATGGTTTCATCGTTGGCAGAACGCGGTTTGGCGAACTGACCGGCCATGCGCCCGACTTTGACCACCGGGCAACCGGCGGCGAAGGTCATGACGATCGCCATTTGCAGCAACACTTTAAAGGTGTCGCGAATCTTGGCAGCGGAGAATTCCGCAAAGCTTTCTGCGCAATCGCCGCCCTGCAACAGGAAGGCCCGACCTTGGGTGACTTCGGCAAACTGACGGCGCAGCTCGCGTGCTTCGCCGGCAAACACCAATGGCGGATAACTGGCCAGGGTTTGCTCGACCTGGCGCAGGTGCGCGGCGTCGGGGTATTGCGGTTGTTGCTGGATCGGCAGGGCGCGCCAGCTGTCAGGGCTCCACGGTTGGCTCATCACGGTCTCGAAGTTTCATACGCAGGGGAACGCCATGGTAGCAGCAATTAGTGCGTGACCTGTTCCCGCCCCATCACCGACAATTGCCGCTTTGCCACGGCACCACAGCGGTGCCATCGCGTCACCGCGCCCGGTGACCATCAGGAGACGAAATGACTGAGGAGCGCGTCGAGCATCTGCTCGCCGAAGTACAGGATGAGTTCGGCGTGATTCGCGTGCTGGAAGTGGCCGATTACCGCTTTCTCGAATTCGGCGATGCCATCGAGCAGAGCTGCGTCTTCACCGCCGATCCAAGCTGGCTCGAATATGACTACACCCGCGCCATGCTGATTGGCGCGCTATATCATGAACACCCGGAAAGCGCGCTGTTTCTCGGCCTCGGCGCCGGCACGCTGACCCAGGCCTGCCTGAAATTCCTGCCGCTGGAAGACGTCGAAGCCATCGAATTGCGCCCGGACGTGCCGCGCCTGGCGATTGAATACCTGGGGCTGGATGACGATCCGCGTTTGTACATTCGGGTCGGCGATGCCCTCGAATTGCTGCCGAGCGCCGAACCGGCGGATCTGATTTTCGTCGACCTGTACACCGATGTCGGGCCGGGCGTCGGGCATCTGGCCTGGAGCTTTCTCGGTGACTGCCAGAAACGCCTGAACCCCGGCGGCTGGCTGGTGATCAATCAATGGGCGACGGATGACGGCAAACCGCTGGGCGCGGCGTTGCTGCGCGGACTCTATCATCGGCATTACTGGGAGCTGCCGGTGAAGGAGGGCAATGTGATACTGATTGTCCCGGCGGACCTTGATCAGGTGCTCGACGTGCAGGCGCTGACGGCAAGGGCTGAAGCGCTGGCGCCGCGGTTGGGGTATTCGTTGCAATCGTTGATCAACGCGATTCGCCCGGCCACCTGAAACGAGGGCCGTGCCGGCCCTATCGCGAGCAGGCTCACTCCTACAGGGGATTGCATTTCAAATGTAGGAGTGAGCTTGCTCGCGATGGCGCCTCGATAGGCGACAGACTTCTCAAAACCCTTTGAAAACCCCGGGCCGCCGCTCCACCAATGACCGCACGCCTTCCTTGGCATCTTCAGTGGCCAGCAATTTCTTCACCAGTGCAGGCAATCCCTGCGCCGCCGCCGTCTCGCCCTCATAGCGCGCCTGCCGTGCCGACAGCAACGTCGCCTGCACCCCCAGCGGCGCCTGCCGGGCAATCCGTTCTGCCAGCTCGATGGCACGCGGCATCAGGTCTTCGCTGGCCCTCACTTCCTGCACCAGGCCCAGATGCAACGCGTCATGCGCATCGAATTCATCCCCGGTCAGCAGCCAGCGCATCGCGTTGCCCCAACCGGCGATCTGCTGAAAGCGTAAAGTCGCGCCACCAAAAGGAAAGATCCCACGCTGAACCTCCATTTGCGCGAAGCGGGTATTGCTCGCAGAGGTTGATGTCGGCGGCCAGCATCAGCTCGATACCGATGGTCAGGCAGTAACCCTGCGCCGCGACGATCACCGGTTTGCTCACCCGCGGCCCGACGAACACGCCCCACGGATCGCAACCACCGGCTGGAACCTGCCAGCCCTCGGCAAGGGTTGCGCTGGCATTGAGCAGATCCAGACCGGCGGTAAAATGCTCGCCATGGCCGAACACCACTGCCACCCGCGCGTCGCGGTCGGCTTCGAACTCGCCGTAGGCCAGGCTTAGATCGTTGAGCAGGTCGAGGTCGAAGGCGTTGCGCTTGGCGGCCCGGTCAAGTCCGATCAAGTGGACATGACCGCGACGTTCGCGGCTGACGCGGCCGGGGCAGGGCTGGTTCATGGCTGAATCCTCGGGCGGCAAGAGCAGCGCCGCGACGGTATGTCGCAGCTCGGTGAATCGTTTAAGCGCCATCGCACGCCAGGGCGGGCCTTTGCAAAATAGACCCTGGCGCGATTATCTGCAAAACCCTATTACACAGCGCTGACACAGCGATCCGGTCGATAAAAAAAGCTCCCTTTTCGGGCAAAATCCGGTATAGTGCGCGCCGGCCTTTAACCGGGCCGCGTTTAGGTAGCGCAATTCCCCGAAGTCAGCTTCGGCTGCACGTCCGCACTGCGGACTCTTCCTTGACGACTCATCTTCATTCATTCGTTTTCGCAAATCCCCGCCGACAAAGCTGCCAGGGCGACTCTTGAGTCTCAACACGGCATGCGCAGCTTTGGAGCATGGGTCTTTGCGGATGCACTTAGAGGCAGACCCATGACCCAGGAAACCGGCGGATTCGCCGCTTTTAATCTCAACCCGAATATTCTTGCAGCCGTCGCAGCGACTGGCTACGAAGAGCCTTCGGCGATTCAGCAGCAATCGATCCCGATCATCATGGCCGGCCAGGACATGATTGGCCAGGCGCAAACCGGTACCGGTAAAACCGCCGCGTTCGCACTGCCTATTCTGCACCGCATCGATCCTGCCAAGCGCGAACCGCAAGCCCTGATCCTGGCGCCGACCCGAGAGTTGGCGCTGCAAGTAGCAACCGCTTTTGAAACCTACGCCAAGCAAATGCCAGGCGTCACTGTCGTGGCCGTTTACGGCGGCGCGCCGATGGGCCCGCAACTCAAGGCTATCCGTAATGGCGCACAGATCGTTGTCGCTACCCCGGGTCGTCTGTGTGACCACCTGCGTCGCGACGAGAAAGTCCTGTCGACCGTGAACCATCTGGTTCTCGACGAAGCTGACGAAATGCTGAAGCTGGGCTTCATGGATGACCTGGAAGTCATCTTCAAGGCTCTGCCAGCGACCCGTCAGACCGTTCTGTTCTCGGCGACCCTGCCGCAGTCGATCCGCGCCATTGCCGAACGCCACCTGCGCGATCCGCAACACGTCAAGATCCAGACCAAGACCCAGACCGTTACCGCGATCGAACAGGCTCACCTGTTGGTTCACGCTGACCAGAAGACCTCGGCCGTGCTCAGCCTGCTGGAAGTCGAAGACTTCGACGCGCTGATCATGTTCGTGCGCACCAAGCAAGCGACTCTGGATCTGGCCAGCGCCCTCGACGCCAAAGGCTACAAAGCCGCGGCGCTGAACGGTGACATCGCCCAGAACCAGCGTGAGCGCGTCATCGACTCGCTCAAGGATGGCCGTCTGGACATCGTTGTCGCCACCGACGTTGCTGCCCGTGGCCTGGACGTTCCGCGCATCACTCACGTGTTCAACGTTGACATGCCGTACGATCCGGAATCCTACGTGCACCGTATCGGCCGTACCGGCCGTGCCGGTCGCGAAGGTCGTGCGCTGCTGCTGGTGACTCCGCGTGAGCGCCGCATGCTGCAAGTGATCGAGCGCGTCACCGGTCAGAAGGTTGCTGAAGTCCGCCTGCCGGACGCTCAGGCCGTTCTCGATGCACGCATCAAGAAACTGACCAACAGCCTGTCGCCGCTGGTTGGCGATGCCGAGTCGACTCACGGTGATCTGCTCGATCGCCTGACCGCTGACATCGGTTGCACTCCACGTGCACTGGCAGCAGCGCTGCTGCGCAAAGCCACCAACGGTCAAGCGCTGAACCTGGCGGCGATCGAGAAGGAACGTCCACTGGTGCCGAACAACGCACCGCGTGGCGACCGTCCTGAGCGTTCCGGTGAGCGTCCTGATCGTGGTGACCGCGAGCGTCGCGCGCCAATGCCTCTGGGTGAAGGCCGTGCTCGTTGCCGTACCGCGCTGGGCGCGCGTGACGGTATCGCAGCGAAAAACCTGCTTGGCGCGATCCTCAACGAAGGTGGCCTGGCCCGCGAAGCGATCGGTCGCATCCAGGTGCGTGACAGCTTCAGCCTCGTCGAGCTGCCGGAAGATGGTCTGGACAAACTCCTGACCAAACTGAAGGACACTCGCGTTGCCGGCAAGCAGCTGAAACTGCGTCGCTACCGCGAAGATTGATCCGCCCTCGGGCTGATTGATCGCACATAAAAAATCCCCGACTGGTTCGGGGATTTTTTTTGCCTGTCTTTCCGGTTCACACAAAACCCTGTGGAGCCAGCCTGCTGGCGATGGCGTCAGCCAAAACGATAGATATCCATTCCCAACGCCCCCATCGTGAACCCCTTGTGCGCCACGCTGAACTCACCGCCGGCGCCCCGCGCGAAATACAACGGCAGCAAATGCTCATCACTCGGATGACTGCGCACCGCATGCGGCGCCTGCTGGCGGTAATCATGCAGCGCCGCCTCGTCATCGGCTGTCAGCCTGTCGATTATCCAATCACGGAACTCCCGTGCCCACGGCTCGACGCTTTCCGGACCAGCATGCCAGTCGAGTTCGAGCAGGTTGTGGGTGATGCTGCCGGAGCCGATCAACAGAATGCCCTGATCGCGCAGGCTCGCCAGGGCTCGGCCAACCCGCGTTTGCAGCGCCGGTCCCGCGTGGCTCGGCAAAGACACCTGTACCACCGGAATGTCCGCTTGCGGATACATCAGCGACAGCGGCACCCAGACGCCATGATCGAACGGGCGTTGCGAGTCGAGGCGCGCCGGCAGGTGGTTGGCAGTCAACAGGGCGGCGACCTCAGCGGCCAGTTGCGGATTGCCTGGTGCCGGGTATTGCACCTCGAACAATGCGCGGGGAAAACCGCCGAAGTCGTGCCAGGTTTCCGGTTGCGGATGACTGTTGACCAACAATTCCTGGCTTTCCCAGTGCGCGGAAACCATGACGATGGCTTTGGGCTTAGGCAGTTCGGCCGCCAGCCGCGCCAATGCAGGGCCGCTGGCGCCGGGTTCCAGGGCCAGCATCGGTGAGCCATGGGAAATGAACAGGCTGGGCAACATGGTGGATTCCTGAGGGTTAAGATGGCTCATCTTCGGTCAGTTGACCGATTTGAATCTAATATAAGTTTTCGCGGTTTTTCATCGATTTTTCGGGAGTGATGCATGCAGCCTGAGTTTTGGTACAAGAAATGGGATTCGAACCAGATCGGCTTTCATCAGCCCGAGGCCAATCCGTATTTGCGACGCTATTGGCCCGACCTGTCGATTGAGCCCTCGGCGCGCGTGCTGGTGCCGCTGTGCGGAAAAAGCCTGGATTTGCTGTGGCTCGCCGAGCGCGGTCATCAAGTGCTCGGAGTTGAATTGTCGGAAAAAGCGATCGACGATTTTTTCAGCGAGCATCAGGTTGAACCGCAGATCAACCAGGAGGGCGCTTTCAAGGTTTACCGCAGTGATGCCATCGAGTTGTGGTGCGGGGACTTCTTTGCGCTGACGGCGCAGGACGTTGCCGGTTGCACGGCGTTGTACGACCGCGCCGCGCTGATCGCCTTGCCGGCGCCGATGCGTGAACGTTATGCGGCGCATCTCCAGCAAATCCTTGCGCCCGGTGTGCAGGGGTTGTTGATCACCCTCGATTACCCTCAGGCGCAAATGCCCGGGCCACCGTTTGCGGTGGATGATGAGGAGGTGCAGCGGTTGTTCAGTGAGGGCTGGCAGCTGCAAAGGCTGGAAGAGCAGGATGTCTTGGCCGAGAGCCCGAGGTTTTCCGATGCGGGGGTGAAGTCGTTGCTAGAGCGGGTTTATCGGGTTTACAGCCGTTAGTTATATGCATGCAGTTCCGGCCTCATCGCGAGCAGGCTCGCTCCCACAGGGCTGGTTGTGGAACACAGATTTTGTGTACACCATCAATACCTGTGGGAGCGAGCTTGCTCGCGATGAGGCCGGCACTCGCGACGCATAACCCCGAGATATAAAAAAGGCCCGCATCACTGCGGGCCTTGTTTTTACAACCTTGGAATCAACCGCGACGACGCAGGGCGTCGATTCGCTCTTCCAGCGGCGGGTGGCTCATGAACATGCGGGCGAAGCCCTGTTTGATGCCACCGTTGATGCCGAACGCGTTCAGGGTGTCCGGCATGTGCACCGGCAGGCCCTGTTCGGCGCGCAGGCGTTGCAAAGCGCCGATCATCGCGTTGGTGCCAGCCAGACGGGCGCCGGCTTCATCGGCACGGAATTCGCGCTTGCGCGAGAACCACATGACAATCGCGCTGGCGAGAATGCCCAGTACCAGTTCGGCGACGATGGTCGCTACGTAGTAGGCGATGCCCTGGCCTTCTTCGTTCTTGAAGATCACCTTGTCGACGAAGTTGCCGATGATCCGTGCGAAGAACATCACGAAGGTGTTCACCACGCCCTGGATCAACGCCAGCGTGACCATGTCGCCGTTGGCGACGTGGCCGATTTCGTGGGCCAGCACGGCTTTGACTTCATCGGGCGAAAACCGCTCGAGCAGGCCCTGGCTGACCGCGACCAGCGCGTCGTTCTTGTTCCAGCCAGTGGCGAAGGCGTTCGCTTCGTAGGCCGGGAAAATACCCACTTCGGGCATCTTGATCCCGGCTTCGCGGGACAGTTGCTCGACGGTTTGCAGCAGCCATTGCTCATGCCGGGTGCGCGGCTGGCTGATGATCTGGGTGCCCGTGCTCATCTTCGCCATCCACTTGGAGATGAACAGCGAGAACAGCGAGCCGGCGAAACCAAAGACGGCACAGAAAACCAGCAGCTGACTGAGGTCGAGGTCGACCCCGTTGGCCGCCATGAACCCGTTGAAGCCGAACAGGCTCAGGGTGATGCTGGCTATCAGCACGACCGCCAGGTTAGTGGCCAAAAACAGCAGGATGCGCATCATGGTTGTAGAAATCTCCTCAAGCTAAAGATGTAGCGTACTGCGGGGTATATAAGGTGCTGCACCGGGCGATTCAACTGAGTGACTATTTCAAACTGTGTCCTACAGCGTATTCTTCAGCACCCGGCACATTTCCCACGTCAGATCAGGACAAGGATGACGGGCAGCCGCGACCCGTCGCCACTACCCCGGACGCTGTCAGCGGGCACGAAACGCAAGTGTAGAAGGCCTGTGCGCAGGCGGAACGCAGAAGTGTTGCTGAATCAGACAGTGCGCAACATTGGGCCGTTGCGCACTGCTGGCCAGTTACTGGCGGTAGGACTTGAGAAAGTTGCCGATGCGGCCGATGGCCATTTCCAGATCGTCGACACGGGGCAGGGTGACCACACGGAAGTGGTCGGGCCATGGCCAGTTGAACGCCGTGCCTTGCACGACCAGCAGCTTTTCCGAAAGCAGCAGATCGAGGACGAATTTCTCGTCGTTGTGGATCGGGCAGACTTTCGGGTCGATTTTCGGGAACGCATACAGCGCGCCCATCGGCTTGACGCAACTCACGCCAGGAATGTCGTTGAGCAATTCCCAGGTGCGATTGCGCTGTTCCAGCAGGCGACCCTGCGGCAGCACCAGATCATTGATGCTCTGATAGCCGCCCAGCGCGGTCTGGATTGCATGCTGGCTCGGCACGTTGGCGCACAGGCGCATGTTGGCCAGCATGTCGATGCCTTCGATGTAGCTCTGTGCGTTGTGTTTCGGCCCGGAAATGGCAATCCAGCCCGAGCGGAAACCGGCGACGCGGTAGGACTTCGACAGGCCGTTGAAGGTCAGGCACAGCAGGTCCGGCGCCAGCGAGGCGGTGCAGACGTGCACGGCATCGTCATAGAGGATCTTGTCGTAGATCTCGTCGGAGAACACCACCAGATTGTGCGCCCGGGCGATTTCCAGCATGCCCAGCAGCACTTCCTTCGAATACACCGCGCCGGTCGGGTTGTTCGGGTTGATGATCACCATGGCCTTGGTGTTCGGGGTGATCTTGGCCTTGATATCCGCCAGGTCAGGGAACCAGCCGGCGCCCTCGTCGCACAGGTAATGCACGGCGTTACCGCCCGCGAGGCTGACGGCAGCGGTCCACAGCGGGTAGTCCGGGGCCGGCACCAGCACTTCGTCGCCGTTGTTGAGCAGCGCCTGCAGCGACATCACGATCAGCTCGGACACGCCGTTGCCCAGGTAGATGTCTTCGATGCCGACGCCTTCGACATTCTTCTGCTGGTAATACTGCATCACGGCCTTGCGCGCACTGAACAGGCCTTTGGAGTCGCTGTAGCCTTGCGCGGTCGGCAGGTTGCGGATCACATCCTGAAGAATTTCGTCCGGCGCTTCGAAACCGAACGGTGCCGGGTTGCCGATGTTCAGCTTGAGGATGCGCTGGCCTTCCTCCTCCAGACGTTTGGCGTGCTTGAGCACCGGGCCGCGAATGTCGTAGCAGACGTTGGCGAGCTTGTTCGATTTGCTGAACTGCATGGCGATGTGATCCTGAAAATGAACGATCCAGGCGGCGAATGGACAACCGTACTGGGAATCCTGCGTCCTCACACAGGCGGACCGCTCGAGCCATGGCTCGGAGAATCCGTTTGAATGCGCCCGGTCTGGCTGCCAGACTGGTGCGTGACGAGGCGCAATCATACGTGCCGCCCGATCCGTGGAAAAGGTACAGATCGGGCTTTTTCAGCCGCTGAGGTGTGATGATGGAAAAGTTGCAGAAAACCCTGGAAGAATGGAAAGCCATGCTCGATCCAGAGCAGTACAACGTGTGTCGCCTCAGTGCCACCGAGCGCCCGTTCTCCGGCAAATACAACGACACCAAGACCGATGGTGTCTATCACTGTGTCTGCTGCAATGAGCCACTGTTCGATTCCACGACCAAGTTCGACTCCGGCTGCGGCTGGCCAAGTTTTTATGAGCCGATCGGCGCAAGCGCGATGACCGAAATCCGTGACACCAGCCACGGCATGATCCGCACCGAAGTGAAGTGCGCGCGTTGCGATGCGCATCTGGGCCACGTGTTCCCGGACGGCCCGCCACCGACCGGCCTGCGCTACTGCATCAACTCGGTGTGCCTGAATCTCGAACCACGCCAGTAGGCACCAACAGGGCGACCGCCGGGTCGCCTTTTTATCGAGTAATTAAATTGCACACAATTGAATTGCTCGCTATGTTTGGCCTTTGCCGACCCTTCGTGGAGCCCGACTCATGAGCGACAACCTGCTGAACATTCCGTGCACCACCATCAAGGGTGAGCAAAAGACCCTGGCCGATTTCGCCGGCAAAGCGGTGCTGGTGGTTAACACCGCGAGCAAATGCGGCTTCACTCCGCAATACAAAGGCCTCGAAGAGCTGTGGCAGACCTACAAGGATCAGGGTCTGGTTGTACTGGGCTTTCCCTGCAACCAGTTCGGCAAGCAGGAGCCCGGCAACGAAGGCGCGATCAGCGAATTCTGCGAGCTGAATTTTGGTGTCAGCTTCCCACTGTTCAAAAAGGTCGAGGTCAATGGCGCCGGCGCTCATCCGTTGTTCGTGCAGTTGAAGAAACGCGCGCCCGGTGTGCTCGGCTCGCAAGGCATCAAGTGGAATTTCACCAAGTTTCTGATCGGCAAGGACGGCCAGTTGGTCAAGCGCTTCGCCCCGGCAACCAAGCCGCAGGACCTGAGCCGCGAGATCGAAGCCCTGCTCAAATGAACAGCCTGCCGCTCGATTCGCTGAAGCTCGACAGCCAGTTGTGCTTCAAGCTGTACGCCGCTTCGCGAGCGGTGACTCGCGCCTACAAGCCGATGCTCGATCAGCTCGGCCTGACGTACCCGCAATACCTGGCGATGCTGGTGTTGTGGGAATGGCAGGACGTCGCACCGCAGCAACCGACCGTCAAAGCGCTGGGCGAGCGCCTGGCGCTGGACTCGGGCACATTGACGCCGCTACTCAAACGTCTGGAGCAATTGCAGTTGGTGCAGCGCCAACGTTCGGCCCGTGACGAGCGTGAAGTGCACTTGAGCCTGACGCTTGCGGGACAGGCGCTGCGTGAACAGGTCGGGCCGCTGAAGGCCCGCCTGTTATGCGATAGCGGAGTAGACCTGGACCGGCTCAATCAACTGCGCGACGGCCTCGACCACTTGTTGGGGCAGATCAAGGCGCTGGGGTAGTCGGCACCCACTGATCGAGCAGGGCCGCCAGCTCCTCGCGGCGGAACGGCTTGGCCAGATAATCGCTCATGCCGGCCGCGCGGCAACGTTCACGTTCCTCGGACATGGCGTTGGCGGTCAGGGCGACAATCGGCAGCTGCGGCCAGCGTCCGCTCTGGCGGATCTGTCGACTCGCTTCGTAACCGTCCATCACCGGCATGTTGCAATCCATCAGCACCAGATCGAAATCGTTGAATTCAAGCTGATCCAGCGCTTCGGCACCGTGGGCAGCGACGACGACTTCGCAACCCAGCTTGCCGAGCATGCCCTTGGCCACCAGTTGATTGACCGGGTTGTCCTCGACCAGCAACACCCGCCCGCGAGTGATTGCGGTCGATGCGTCTTGCTGTGCATCGTTGATCGCGATCACTTCCGGCTGCAAAGTGCGCCGCAGGTTCTGGTACAGCGCGTTACGTGCCAGCGGGCGGGCCTGTTGTTGCAGAGGGGCGAGGGCGGCGGCTTCTTCGCTCGGCAGGAAACTGCCGTAGGCCGTCACCAGCAGAATCGGTGCGGTGATGGTCGGTCGCAACCCGAACAGGCACTCCGGGCAATCGGTAATCAACACGTCAGGTTTCAGGCCCAGCAGCGAATCATCGATGGTGCGCTGCGTGTACTCCAGGCCCCAGACCGGCAGCAGACTTTGCAGCAGTTCCGCCAGACCACTGCTGGCTGCGGTAATGGCGAGAATCTTTCCTTGCAGCGGCGCCGGCGCCAGGGCACGGGTGTGGCAGGGCAGGGGCAGCTCGGCGCAGAACTGACTGCCGAAACCGATCTCGGAACTGATCGTCAACCGGCCCTGCATCGCTTCGCAGAGGTTGTAGGTCAGCGCCAGCCCCAGGCCGGTGCCGCCGTACTGGCGGGTGATACCGGCGCCCGCCTGGGTGAACGGCTGGAAGATTTTCAACTGCGCTTCCTGGGCGATGCCGATGCCGGTGTCGCAGACTTCGATGCGCACGCCCTCCCTGTAAGTCGAAAGACGCACGTCGACGCGGCCGAAGCGGGTGAATTTCAGAGCGTTGGACAGCAGGTTGCTGACGATCTGCCGCACCCGGGTCGGGTCGCCGAGTACCAGCGCCGGAAAGTGCGGATCGATCAGGCAGGTCAGCTCGACGCTTGGCGCGGCGTTCTGCGACAGCAGGTTGGCGGTGTCTTCGATCAGCGAGCCGAGGTCGAACGGGATGTGTTCGAGCTCCAGTTGCCCGGCATCGAATTTCGACAGGTCGAGAATGTCGTTAAGCAGCTCGACCAGCACCTTGCCCGAGTCATGGGCGATCGAGAGCTGTTGCTGCTGTTCGGCGTTCAGCGGGCCGTCGAGCGACAGCGCGATCATCCCCAGCAGGCCGTTGAGCGGTGTGCGGATTTCGTGGCTCATGTTGGCGAGAAACGCCGAGCGCGCTTCGGCCATGTCCAGCGCGGTGCTGCGCGCGACCTCCAGTTCCTGGTTGGACTGGCTGAGCCGCGCGTTGATGGCCTTGAGTTCGGCAGTGCGCGCCGAGACGATGTTTTCCAGTTGACCGAGATAGTCGGTCAGACGGTTTTCCGCATTGCGCCGCTGCTGGATCTCGGTGGCAATGTTCTCGAATTGCTGATTGGCGACTTTGACCAGCACGCCGATTTCATCGTTGGCATGGCCAGCGGGGCATTCCAGAGTGGTCGGCTCGGCGCTGCGCGGGTCGCGGCCGCTGAGTTCGCGGATGACCCGCACCAACGGCTTGGTCAGCATCACGTAGAACAGCGCGAGCAGAATGCCGGTCAGCAGCAGGCTGCGGGCGAAACCGTTGAGCAGGGTGATCTCGGCCCGGCGCAGGAACCGACTGCCGAAGGCGTAGGTGTCGACTTCCAGATTCAATACGCCAAGCGATTCGTTGGGCAGATGATCCAGATACAGGCGATCTTCGAACTGGCGCTTGGCGCCAAACAGAAAATCGCTGATCACCCGATAGCCGCTCTGCAGCTCGGGGCGCTTGACGTTGGCCAATACCGTGCCGTTGTTGTCGGTGAGCGTCGCCGAGATGATCGCTGGCGAGCGCAACAGGCCCAGGGTCAGTTCCTGCGCCAGTTCGGCATCGATGTTATAGGCGATGCGCGAGGCCGGATTGTGGCTGATTTCCAGCAGCGACAGGATTTCACGGTTGATGGAGGCGTCTTCGCTGGCATAATCGATGCCGATTTGCAGCAGGCTGAGCAGCGTGCCCAGAATGAACCCGACCAGCACGGTAAGCCTGGCTTGTTTGAACGACAGCCGGTGGGTGAATTTGATATCCATGGGGTGTTGAACCACTTCCGTTTCCCTTCGCTGCTCAAGCATAGTCGATCATGTATGGATACCGAGGTTCCCGAATCGCCTTGTAACAAGGCTTGCTCGGGTGATTTGGGTCTGTGTGTCGTCGCTGGATCGTCATCATCACTGTGAACGTGCCCGAGGAGAAGACGTGGATTCCCGATTGAATGCTTTTCTTGAACGCGCCGAGTCGGTTCTGGCGCGCATCGAACCATTGTTGCCGGCGCCACGGCCGGTAATCGACTGGGGCACCTGCCTGGCCGCGCGCTGGCAGCGCGACGGGCGCAGCGGCTATCTGCTGCCGCTGGAAGTCAGCCTCGACATGCGCTTGTCGGACCTGATCGGTGTCGACCGGCAACTGGAACAACTGGGCCGTAACACCCAACAATTTCTCGATGGCATGCCGGCCAACCATGCGTTGCTCTGGGGCTCGCGCGGTACCGGCAAGTCGTCGCTGGTGCGCGCGCTGCTGGCGGAACACGCCGCGGCCGGACTGCGCCTGATCGAGATCGAGCGTGACCATCTGGCAGACCTGCCACGAGTGGTCGAGCAGATCGCCAAACTGCCGCAACGCTTCGTGCTGTTTTGCGATGACCTGTCGTTCGAATCCGGCGAAGGCGATTATCGCGTGCTGAAAAGCGTGCTCGATGGCTCGCTCGAGCAGGCGCCGGACAACGTCTTGCTGTACGCCACCTCGAACCGCCGCCATCTGGTGCCGGAAAAGGAAAGCGACAACGAAAACTGGAAACGCGTCGACGGCGAACTGCATCCCAGCGAAGCCGTTGAAGACAAGATCGCGTTGTCGGACCGTTTCGGCCTGTGGCTGTCGTTCTACCCGTTTACCCAGGAACATTTCCTCAACGTCGTCGAACACTGGATCGGCCAGTTGGCCGCGAAGGCCGGCTTGAGCTGGCAGCGTGATGAAGCGCTGGACATTCTCGCCGTGCGTTGGGCCACCGGCCGCGGCAATCGCAACGGACGTTGCGCGTATCAGTTTGCCCGCTATTGGGTGGGCCTGAAATTGCTGGAGCACAAGGCATGATCGATTTGCAACAAAGTGGCCGGGGCCTTGAAGGCTATGGTCTGTTGGCGGCACAGCTGGAATCGCTGTTGGCGGACGAGCGCGATTTTATCGCCAACGCCGCGCAGTTTTCGGCATTTCTGTTCAACCAGCTCGATGACCTGAACTGGGCCGGTTTTTACCTCAATCGCAACGAAGAACTGGTGCTTGGCCCGTTTCAGGGCCAGATCGCTTGCGTGCGCATTCCGTTCGGTCGCGGCGTGTGCGGTGCGGCAGCGGCCACCCGGCAAACCCAACGCGTCGAGGACGTGCATGCTTTTCCCGGTCATATCGCCTGTGACAGCGCGTCGAACAGCGAACTGGTCGTGCCGCTGGTCAAGGACGGTCGCCTGATCGGTGTGCTTGATCTCGACAGCCCGAAACTTTCGCGTTTCGCTGCGCAGGATCAGGCCGGCATCGAGCAACTGGCGGCGATTTTCCTGCGTCTGACCGATTGCTGATCACGGATCGAGGCCAGCCTTGAGCAACAGGCTGGCCGGGTCGACGCTGTCGATCTGCGCCGGGTCGAGAAAACGCTCGGCGTACTGCCGGTACACGCCTTCGCTGATGAACAGGCCAAACAGCTGCGCATCGATGTGCGCTTCGCGGCACATGGTTGCCATGATCGCCAGTGCCTCGCTGAGGGTCTTGGCTTTCTTGTAGGGGCGATCGGCGGCGGTCAGTGCTTCGAAGATATCGGCAATCGCCATCATCCGCGCCGGCAGGCTCATTTCTTCGCGCTTGAGACGTTTCGGGTAGCCGGTACCGTCCATTTTTTCGTGATGGCCGCCGGCGATTTCGGCAATGCTCTCGAGGTGGCCGGGAAAGGGCAGGTGGCTGAGCATCATGATCGTCTGCACCATGTGGTGGTTGATCACATAGCGCTCCTCGCGGGTCAGCGTGCCGCGGCTGATGCTCAGGTTGTAGAGTTCGCCGCGATTGTATTTGTAGCGCGGCACATCGAGCTTGAAACCCCACGGATTGTCTTCGGGAATCAACTCGTTGGGGTCACGTTCGAGCAGATGTTCGGGCTTGTCCGCCAACAGCTTTTCCCGGACCGGTAAGCTTGGCGCGGGTGTGCGTGCCTGCCGCCGGTTCTCCTCCCACGAAACGCCCAGACGATCATCCAGCGTACGCATCCAGGTGCGCTGCGCCAGTGTGTTCAGGCGTTGCAGATCGGCGTCAGCCATGGCCTCGCTGCCCAGGTTGCAACGCGCGACAAACGCAAAATCGTCATCCAGCGCCGCCAGCGTCGTGTCGCGCAGGCCCGCCAGGGCGGACTCATCGCCGCCCATGGCAAGTGCCTGCCAATAGCTGACCCAGGCATCGCGCTTGAGTACTTCGAAACGCGTGCGGATTTCGTGGATGCGGTCGTTGATGGTTTCCAGTTTGGTGGCCTTGTCGACCACGTATTCCGGCGTTGTTACCTTGCCGCAGTCGTGCAACCACGCGGCGATGTGCAGGGCTTCCCATTCATCTTCGCTGGGCTGGTAGGCACGGAAGGCCGGCGCATCGCTGGCCGCTGCCGCCTGAGCCAGCATCAGTGTCAGCTCCGGCACGCGCTGGCAATGCCCGCCGGTGTAGGGGCTTTTCGCATCGATGGCGCCTGCCAGTAATTGAATGAACGCATCCAGCAGTTGTTTCTGCCGCGCTTGCAGGCGCTGGCTCTCGATGCTCACTGCGGCGGCTCCGGAAACGGCCTGCAAGAAGGCGATACGGTCCGGTCGCAGTTTTTCCAGATCGGCCGTGGTGCCGCTGTCATTGACCAGCAGAATCAGCAGGCCGATGGTTTCGTCATGGCGGTTGTGCAGACGGATGCCGATCAGATGGATGCGCGGTGATTGCATCGCCAGCAGGACTCTTTGCAGATCCCCGGCCTGATCGAAACCCAGATGGCTGACGACATTGTTGGCGCTGATCAATTGCTCGAACCACTCGGGGCCGTTGCTGTGCTGCAGGTCGTGGCCCTGTATCTCGAAAGTTTCCAGTGCCTGGGGCGCGCCATCGATGACCAGCCCGTAGGGCTCCATGCGTGTGCTGTCGCTTTCGCGCAGGTAAATCAGTCCGGCCTGCGCCTGGGCGATCTGCACCGTTTCGAACAGCACCCGTTGCAACAGAGAGGCGAAGCGCGTTTCCGCGCCGAGGGTGTCGGTGATGCGGAAAAAACTCGCCAGGGTGTCTTTCATCCGCGCCATCGACACGCTCAACTGATCGACTTCGAGCACCGGTGAGCGGCGTGCCGAGGGAAAGTCGAAATTGAAACTACGGATCGCGTCGGCCTCCTTGACCAGCGCGTGCAAAGGCTTGACCAGAATCCGGGAAATCACCCAGCCCAACGGCAGGCACAGCAGCAGGATCGCCAAGGTGATCAGCGCGCCTTGCCAGCGCAAGCGGTAGGCATCGACGAGCAATTCGTCTTCTGGCACCAGCAGCGCCAGTTGCAAGCCCTTTGGCCCGCCTTCCTCGACGGTGCTGCGGGCGACGATCCACTGGCGGCCTTCGGCGCTTACGCGATTGCTGGTCTGGTCCCCCGTCAGCAGTGCATGCAGGGCAGGGCTCAGATCGGCGGCCTTGGCCAGGCTGGCCGCGCTGCCCTTCACGATCAGGCGTTGGCTGTCGGGGTAGGCCACGGCATTGCCGTCTGCATCGAACAGGGCGATCTCGGTGGACGGCGTGACCACATGCTTGCTCAAGGTTGCCGACAGGGCGACCAGTGTCAGGTCGGCGCCGATCACGACGTTGTCGCCACTGCGTCGGGCCAGGGTGGTGCCGACATTGTGTGTGGAGAAAAATACGTAGGGTTCGGTGGTGATCTGCTCGTTTCGCTCGCGCGCCTGAGTGAACCAGGCGCGACTGCGCGGATCGTAACGGTCGGCGAGGTTGTCCTGACGGCCGACCGGCAGCAGTGCCGGGTCGAAAAACAGCGACTGCGAGTGCAGGTTGCCCTGCGCATCGTGCTCGATGCTCCAGACCTGAAACGCAGCGGCCTCGGGCGCTTTGAGCAAGGTCTTGATGGCGGCGCTGCGCAATGGCCGCACCATGAAAAAGTCGCCGTTGGCATAACCCAGGTACAGCGAGGCCAGGCTTGGGTTGTCCGTCAGCGACTGGCTGAACGGTCGCAGCAAGGGCAGGCGTTGCTCGAGGTTGACGGCCTGCGCGGCCGGATCACCGGCCAGCAGGCTCAGCAGATGGCGGATCGGTTGATAGGTGGCGGCCATGTCCAGACGCACATCCTGTTCGATGCGGTTGAACAGTTTCTCGCTGCTCGACAGGATGATCTGCGTGGTCTGGCGGTAATTGAAAAGCCCCAGCACGACCCCGGTGAGCAGCAGCAGGCAGGTGAACATGACGCTGATGTGGACGTGCAGCGGTAACCGGCGTTGTTCCGGGCGCAGTGGGCTGGGCATTTCTGGCTCTCCATGATGGTTAACTCACTGCTCAGCACCCAGCATAGTTAAGGCGGGCTCATTGTGCTTTGCTCCGACAGTGTCAATTGTTGTTGCAAAGCCTGCTCCAGTTCGAGCATCGCCTGATCGCTCGCTTCGCAATGGCGAGCAAGCTCATCGGCTGGCGCCGCGTTGATGCAAGCCTGTTCGAGGGCTTCGCAACATTCGATGACGCGTTTGGCCTGAGCGATCCGCGCGGCGCCCTTGATCTTGTGCGCGACCTCCGCCAGCGCCGCACGGTCACGCTCC
Source organism: Pseudomonas sp. Z003-0.4C(8344-21) (assembly GCF_900104975.1). Taxonomy (NCBI): domain Bacteria; kingdom Pseudomonadati; phylum Pseudomonadota; class Gammaproteobacteria; order Pseudomonadales; family Pseudomonadaceae; genus Pseudomonas; species Pseudomonas sp. Z003-0.4C(8344-21). The sequence goes on from NZ_LT629756.1 coordinate 2,196,465, forward strand.
GGCGATAACGCCAGCAACTCCTGGCGGTCAAGACGACTGCTCTTGAGTAACTCGGCGACCAGGCGACGGGTCTGTGTCGGGTTGCCGCCGGTCAGCGTGTCGAGGTTTTGCACATCGAACGCCTGGCCTGACGACGCCGGGGTGATGCCGTCGACCCATTCACTGAGCAGGCTGAGACTCAGCGGCTTGAACAGGCAATCGTCCATGCCTGCCTGCTTGCAACGCTGGACCTCTTCCGGTTGCGCATTGGCGGTAAAGCCCAATACGGTGCAGGGTGGACAACGCGTCTGCATTTCATGCTGGCGAATGGCGCGGGTCAGTTCATAGCCGTTCATCAGCGGCATGTTGCAGTCGACGATCACCAGATCGAAGTGACCGGCCTTCCATCGTTCCAGACCGACGCAGCCATTTTCGGCAACACTGAAGCGATGGCCGAGAAATTCCAGCTGCTGGCACATCAGCAGGCGATTGGCCGGGTGATCATCCACCACCAGCACGCATAAAGGCGTTCGCGCTTTTTTGATCGCAGCTTCGTTTTTGCCGGCGCTCACCTGTGCCGGCAGGGTTTCCACAGCAAGCGTGATGCACACCTGAGTGCCGATTCCCGGCTGGCTGCTTAATTGCAACTGGCCGCCCATCATTTCGCACAGGTTACGACTGATCACCAGGCCCAGACCGGCGCCGCTTCGGCTTTGTCGATGGCTGTTCTGTGCCTGGGCAAATGGCGCGAACAGGCGTTGCTGGTCCTCGGCGTTGATACCGACGCCGCTGTCCTGCACGGTCAACTGCATCAGCGCGCGGCCTGGCGCTTCGGTGTTCATCAGATCAAGGGTGATCCTGACCTGGCCCTGCTCGGTGAACTTGATCGCGTTGCTGACCAGATTCGACAGCACCTGCTTGAAACGCAGTGGGTCGAGATAGACATCGACGGCCAGCTCCGGTGGATTGAGCAGGGTTTGCAGGACGAGGTTTTTCTGCCGGGCGAGGCCGTCGAAAATGCGCGTGACCGATGCCACGGTGTCGACCAGATTGACCCGCTCCGGGCACAGGCTCAGGCGCCCGGATTCGATGCGCGCAATGTCGAGAATGTCACCGATCAAACCGAGCAGATCCTTGGCCGAATGGTAGGCGGTGTCGATCGAAGAACGATCCGGGTGTTGTTGATCCATGCGTTTGAGGGTCAGTTCGAGCATGCCGATCACCGCGTTCATCGGTGTGCGGATCTCATGGCTCATGGTCGCCAGAAAGGTGCTTTTCGCCCGGTTGGCCTCGTCCGCCTGCTCCTTGGCCGCGCGCAGTTCATCGAACAATTGACGACGCTCGCTGATGTCGATCCAGCCGCCGATGATGCCCTGTACAGCGCCGCTGGAATCGCGGTACGGCAATATCCAGTGGTAGATCGTCAGGCGCCGGTTGCCGATGTGCAACGGCCGGTCGACCACCATCGGCGTGCCTTCGGCAACCACTCGCTGGTAATCGGCGTGAAAGGCGTGGGCCTCGAAAGCATTGCTCAGGGTGCCTTCAATGACGCTTTTGCCAATCACGTCCTCACGCTTGGCAGCAAATGCTTCGAGGTAGCTTTCGTTGCAGCTTTGCAGCAAGCCCTGGCGGTCGCGCACGTAAATCGGATGCGGCGTGCCGTCGACCAGTGAACGCATGAACTCCAGTTGATCGTTCAGCGCGCGTTCGGCGGCCTGGCGCTGTTTGATCTGGTGGCGCATGTAGGCGTTCCAGGCCAATAGCAGTAACAACAGCAGACATGCGCCGAGAATGACCTGATAAAACAGGCGCTGGTAGTTGTGCCAGATGTTCTGTGAGGCGGTGGAATAACCGCGCCACCGGCCATTGATAACGCCCAGTTCATCCGGTGCGATGCTCAGTAGCGCCTTGTTGATGATCGAGGTCAGCTCGGTGTTGTCACGCGCCGTCGCCAGCGAAAATGCGGCCTGACTCGTACCAATGGTGGTAGTGATCTGCAGCGGCTGATTGAAGATCCGCGAGGAAATGAAGTAGTTGGCAATGACCAGCGAGTTCACCGCGCCGTCGACCCGGCCTTCGGCAAGTAGCGACACTGCACTGAAGGTGTCCGCGGTTTCAATCAGATGGATGCGCGGATATTCCTCGCGCAGGTAGTCCACCATTGGATTGCCCTGGGCAATTGCCAGTTGCTTGCCGCGCAACTGGCCGAGATTGGTCGGGCCGTCGGCGCTTTTGCGCGTGAGCAACACGTAGGAGTTTTCCAGATAGGGCCGACTGAAGCTCAGGTGTTTCTCGCGTTCTTCCGACGGCAGCAGCGCGGCGATCAGATCGGCTTGATGGCGATCGATCTGCTCGATCATTTCCGCGTCGTTACGGCTGCGCCGGATCTCGAAACGCAGATCGGTACGCAGGCGGATCAGCTCGAGCAGGTCGGCGCTGATGCCGCGAAAATTGCCGTCGTTATCGAAAAACGTCAGTGGTGCAAACGCCTCGTTGACCACCACGCTGACCACCGGATGCTGTTTGAGCCAGGCTTCTTCGCGTTCAGTCAGTTGCGGTTTCTGCTCGCTGAGCAGCAGATCGCTACCGGCGCTCCAGCGTTTGGCAATGCTGTCACGTTCACTGGCCGGCACGGCTTTGAGCACACGGTCGATGATGCTCAACAGTTGCGGGTTGCTGCGGCGCACCGCGAAGCTGAAGCCCTGGGCTTCCTGCTTGCCGAAGTTGGCCATGCGCACGTTGTTCAGGTAGCCCTTGTTGATCATGTAGTGGGTGGAAAGGGTATCGCCGAGAAACACATCGGCCTGGTCGAACGCTACCGCGTTGATTGCGTTCTGGTAGGAGGGATAGCAGGTAATGAGCGCTTTCGGATACAGCGCCTTTACTTCGGGCAATGGCAGGTAGTGATAGACCATGCTCAGCCGCAGCCCGGCGAGGCCTTCGCTGAGCGAGCGGGTTTCGTCCTCGCGGGTGACCAGCACCGGTTGATCAAAAGCGTAAGGGGTCGACAGGGCGAGGTTGGCGTTGCTGGCTTCGAAGCCGTTGGCGGTCCCGAGCAGGTCGACCTGGCCATCGAGCAAGGCGCGAATCGCTGCATCGCGCGAAGGGAAGCGCTGCACCCGGATCGGCAGACCGGTGGCCTGGCCCAGCAGTCCGGCGTAGTCGGCAGTGAGGCCTTCGTAATCCTTGCCGCTGACCGTCATGTCAAAGGGCGGGTAGTCGGGCGCCGAGGTGCCCAGCACCAGTTCGTTGCGTTCAAGCAGCCACTGCCGCTGCGGCCGGTCGAGCATCACCGTCATCGCATCGCTCGCCGACCGGCTGAGCAAGGCGTAGTCCGGCGAGGAGACGGGCAGGGCAAAGACGTTTGCGCTCAGCAACAGTCCTGCGCTCAACGCGATTAGATAGTCCTTCAAACGACTGGGCATGCTGGCTCTCACACGAGTGCGTTGCGTTTGGCCATCTCGATAAGTTCTACAAGGGATTTGGCTTTGAGTTTTTGCATCAGGCGCTTCTTGTAAGTGCTAACGGTTTTATTGCTCAGAAACATGCCCTTGGCGATTTCCTTGTTGGTGCGGCCCTGGGCAAAAAGTTGCAAGACCATCAACTCGCGGTCATTAACGGATTTGAACAGTTCAAGTTCGGCATAACGAACGTCGTCATTGCGAACGGGGTTCAACGCTTGACTGGGAAAGTAGTTGTATCCGGAAAGTACCGCTTTGATCGCACTGACAAGTTCGCTCAGGTCCTCCTGTTTGCAGACATAGCCTGAGGCGCCGGATTGCATGCAGCGAATGCCGAAGAGGGTCGGGCACTGTGCGGTCAGGATCAGGATTTTCAGCGGTGAGCCCATGGCATTGAAGCGCGCCAGTACTTCCAGGCCGTCCAGCTTGGGAATGCTCACGTCGAGGATGACCAGATCGGGCATGCATTCGCGGACCATTTGCATGGCATCGACTCCGTTGTCGGTCTCGCCGACGACCTTGTAACCTTCATGTTCGAGCAGCATTCGAACGGCGAGACGGATGACCGGGTGATCGTCGACAATAAATACGGAGTTCATAATCAAATCCCATGCGAACACGAATAAAGCGCGCACCTTAGCTCAGTTGCATGAGCACTCGCAGGGAGTGACGGGGTCTGCGTCATGGTATCGGATAAGTCCTACAATCATTGAGGAAGCGGACTACAGTTGAACTGGGTTTGGCGTAAGGAAGTGCAGGATCGGGATGGGCTTTTAGTTTGGCTTGAACGAGTGGTAAGTGTTGGCGGGGGATCGCGTTTTTTTATTGTTTAAAGTTGCGGGTGTGTGGGGTTTATTTGGGGGCATATCCGTTGCTGCGGTAACGGCTTCTTATGGTTTCGCCCTTACGGCGAGGCACTTTTTCCAGACGCCGAAAAAGTACCCAAAAAGGCTTGCTCCTGCGTTCGGCCCTCGCAGGCTCGGGTCCCTTCGCTCCGGAATCGATCCGGGCGCAGCGGCTACGGTTTGCTTCGCTGCACCTACTCCCGCTGTGTACGACTTCGTCGTACGGTCGCTGCGCTCCCACGCCCGGATCGATCCCTCCACTCAGCCTTCCGATGTCGCTGGTTACGCAAGATCAAGATCAAGATCAAGAGCACGCGAGCTAACGCTCATTGTTGAGTGGTTAGAAGCGGGTGGTTGGCTTTGGATTTTTGGTGTGGCTGCCCCTCACCCCGGCCCTCTCCCCCTGGAGAGGGAGCCGATCTGTGTGCTTTTCAAGTGCTGTATTCGACTCGGTATCGCGCGTTGGCGCATCTATCGCATCCACCACGATCAGTCCCCTCTCCCTCCGAGGGAGAGGGAGCCGATTTGTGGGCCGTTCAAAATTTGGGTACGACTCGGTATCCCAAGTCGGCGTAACTCTCGCATCCACCACGATCAGTCCCCTCTCCCTCCGGGAGAGGGCTAGGGTGAGGGGCTGTTGATCTTTGTGGGCGTGCGCAGGCCTTAGTGGCTGGAGCGTCCGGTCATTTCCAGGGCCATGTCGCTGGCATAGCTGTCGGTCATGCCGGCGATGAAGTCGATCATGCGCAGGAATGAGGTGTGTAGCGAGCCTTGCGGGTCGGGGGCGTTGCTGCCGAGCAGGTCGAGGATCCGTCGGCTCTTGAAGGACGGGGTGCGGCCGTTGTGTTGTTCCAGTGCGGCGCCGCAGAAGGAGTTGAGGAGGATTTCCAGGGTGGTGTAGGCGCCGATTTCGTGCAGGGTCTTGCGTTTGTCCTGGAAGATTTTCTTGCGTGCGATGTCTTTGGCGTTCAGTACGCAGCGTTTGGCCGGGCCGTGCATGTGTTCGACCAGGTCGCCATGCAGGGTGCCGGCGAGCAGTGCGTCCTGCTGTTCGACGAAGGCGCGTGCGGCGGCGTTGGTCAGGTGCTCGATGGCTTTGCCGCGCAGGATTGCCAGTTTGCGTCGACGCGAGTCTTGCGGTCCGAGCAGACGATAGGTTTCCGGCAGGTCATCGCCGACCAGGCCGAGCAGCAGCGCTTCGACTTCGGCGTATTCCAGCAGCTCCATTTCGAGGCCGTCTTCGAGATCGATCAGCGCGTAGCAGATGTCATCGGCGGCTTCCATCAAATACACCAATGGATGGCGCGCCCAACGTTGATCTTCGATTTGCGGCAGGCCGAGTTTGTGGGCGATCTGCTCAAGCAGGGGCAGTTCGCTCTGGTAGCAGCCAAATTTGTGTTTCTTATAGCCCAGCGAGTCGGCGTGGCGTGCAGTCCAAGGGTATTTCAGGTAGGTGCCGAGGGTCGCGTAGGTCAGGCGGGTGCCGCCGTCGAACTGGTGGTATTCCAGTTGCGTAAGGACGCGGAAGCCTTGGGCATTGCCTTCAAAGTTAAGGAAGTCGCCGCGTTCGGCTTCGCTCATGCCGTCGAGCCAGCCGCGACCGGCGGCCTGCTGGAACCAGTGGCGGATGGCGTCTTCACCGGAATGGCCGAAAGGCGGGTTGCCGATGTCGTGGGCCAGACACGCCGATTGCACGACCATGCCGAGGTCGGCCGGGTCGCACCATTCGGGTAGCGCGCTGCGCAGGGTTTCCCCGACGCGCATGCCCAGCGAGCGGCCGACGCAGCTGACTTCCAGCGAGTGGGTCAGGCGCGTGTGAATGTGGTCGTTGCTGGTGACCGGGTGCACTTGGGTCTTGCGCCCGAGGCGGCGGAAGGCGCCGGAGAAGATGATCCGGTCATGGTCTTTGTGAAAAGGGCTGCGGCCGAGTTCTTGCGGGCTGTGCAGCGGCTTGCCGAGACGTTCGCGGTTGAGCAGGGTGTGCCAATCCAAGGCTGTTTCTCTCCGTCAGGAAAACTCGAATATTGGCCGTTAGCTTCCCGGTTCGCGTACGCTCCTGCAAGCGGAACTACAAGCCGGCAGCGTCGATGTCGATCAGCAACAAGCGCTCGCCGTTGTCGAAAAACTGCCCGGCGGTGAGGCAATACTGGTTGCTGGTGGCATCGCGGTAAGTGCTGGACAGGGTCAAACGGCGTTCCTCCCAGCCTTCGGCGAGCAGATGGTAGAAGTACGGGCGCCACGACCAGTTGTGGCCCAGGTATCGGTTGTCGGCGACCCAGCGATGCTGGCGCCACTCCAGGTTCGGCGTCAGTTGCGTGCCATGGCGATCGCATTGATAAAAGCGCAGCAGCCACGGGAAGGCGTCCAGTTGTGGCAGCGCGCTCAATGGTGCGTGGGCCTGCGCCCAGGCTTGCAGGATCGACATCAGTTCGGCCAGTTGCTGGCGCATCTGCATCAGCCGCCCGCGCTCGGCGAGTTTCTGCCGCACATAGCGCTGACGCAGTTCGGCGAACCGCTGCACAAACGCATCAGTGGGGAAGAACGCCTCTTGCGCCCGGGCGAAGAGAAAACCCTGCACGTAGCGCGACCCGCATTCCAGCGCAAAATTGAGCTGCGCTTCGGTTTCGACACCTTCGGCAATGATCCAGCAGCCGGTCTTCTCGGCCATTTGCGCCAGCGCCTTGACCACGTCACTGCTCGGCCCTCCCAAGGCTGCGGCCTGAAACAGGCGCATGTCGAGTTTGAGAATGTCCGGTTGCAATGCCAGCACCCGATCGAGCTGGGAATACCCGGCGCCGAAGTCGTCGATAGCAATTCTGGCACCAGCCTCGCGATAACGCGCGACCACCTCGGCCAAGCGTTGATCATCGCCGCCCAGTTCGGTGATTTCGAAGACGATGCGCTGCGGGTCGACCGCGTGTCGTGCCAGTTGCCCGAGGCTGGGCAACGCTTGGCCGGCGCGCAGGCGGCTGATCCAGCGCGGCGACATGTTCAGGCTGAGAAACCAGTCGGATGGCGCTTCGTGCAGGCGGCTCAAAGCGTTGTCACGGATCTGTCTGTCGAGGCGGCGCAGGGCAATCGCGGGCGTACGCGGATCGGCGAACAACGGACCGACCGAAGCCAGTTGGCCGTCAGCCTGGCGCAGGCGGCCCAGCGCTTCGACGCCTGCAATCAGTCCGGTGGCGGTATCGATGAACGGTTGAAAGCAGGCGAGCGGTTGCCCGTCGATCACGGGGCCTCCTTGGTTCTTGTTTTGATGAACCCCGATGGCCGCGCAGGCGTGCGGGATTGAACCTGCGGATAACAGGTTCATCCCGCCGTCAGTGCAAGAATGTAGCCAGATGGATCACTTCAACGTTTAGCCGAACTCTGCATGACCAGTTTGATCAGCGGCCCCAGCGTGGTGCCGAGCCGGATCAAGCGGCTGACCCCACCGGCGCCGCCGCTTTTCGCGCCTTTGCCGGTGAGAAAGCCCAGCAGCGTAACGGCAGCCACGCCCCACAATGGCGCGTGTTTGATACCGAAGCCGCTGTGCAGACCCTGCGTCATGCCGCGCACGCGCTGCAAAGGCTGCAGAACCTGCCCGGCCTCATGGCGGATTTCCTGGCGATGCATTTCCATGCGCAGGCGAATCAGCGCCTTGCGCATTTCTCGGCGTGAGCTGTTATGCGGCAATTGAGGATGGCTCATGGCAGCAGGCGCTCCCGGTCGTTGGCCAGCTCTTCGAGCGTGCCGTGGAAAGGCGAGGACTCATCGAAGATGGCCGCCTTGAGGCGCAGTCCGCAGAAGATCGAGGCCAGGGTATAAAAAACGCACAGCCCGATGATGGCGGCCAGGCGATACGTATCCCAGAACAGAATCATCACCAGCGTCGATAACCCCACCAGCAGCAACAGGGCAAAGACCAGCGCCAGCCCGGCGAACAGCAACAGGCTGACGGTGCGGGATTTCTGCTCCTGCAATTCGATGCCGAACAACTCGACATGACTGTGCAGCAGACCCAGAACAGCGGCGCCCAGGCGTCGCGTGGAAGAGGCGGTGCCCGCAGTCGGGCCGGATTCACCGATCGACATGATCAGCGCCGAGTGGCCAGCAGGCCAATCAGAAAGCCCACGCCAGCGGCAATACCGACCGACTGCCATGGGTTGGCCGACACGTATTCTTCGGTGGCGGTGACAGCGGCCTGACCGCGTTCGCGCAGACTGTCTTCGGTCAGTTTCAGGGTTTCGCGGGCACGCAACAGGCTGTCGTGGATCTGCGCACGCAGCTCATCGGCCTGATCACCGGCCAGGGTGGCGGTGTGCTCGAGCAAACGCTCGGTGTCGGCGACCAGGGTCTGGAAGTCGTTCATCAGGATGTCTTGAGCAGTCTTTGCCTTGATGCTGGCCATGGGGTGGATCTCCGTAGTGACGTCTGAAGCGTTCGAGTATGAGCCTTGCGCGAAGGTTCAGTAGAAATGACTGGTACGACAATTGCTGTGTTGTGGTGCGTCGCCCGGGCATTGTGCGCTGATGCCGGGCGTACGCCCCGGGAAACCTTGTTCCGAATGATCGCGGTTCGTGTCAGCACATCGACCTGATGCGCCAAAGCAGTTCGCTGAAGATCCCATTCGGTGCCTGTCTGGTTGCAACTTGGTGCATGAATTGTGCGCATGAACCGCTTTGGTGCCTTTTCTGCCGTTAGGTCTGCCTGCTTATGGAAAATCTGCAAAGCGCTGTGGACACGCTGGTTCACAGTTCCAATACCTTGTTCATTCTGATCGGTGCCGTCATGGTACTGGCGATGCACGCCGGTTTCGCCTTTCTGGAGGTCGGAACGGTCCGGCAGAAAAACCAGGTCAACGCGCTGGCGAAGATCCTCAGCGATTTCGCCGTCTCCACGTTGGCCTATTTCTTTATAGGCTATTGGATCTCTTACGGTGTGACGTTCATGCAACCGGCAGCGGTGCTGAGCGCCGATCACGGTTACGGACTGGTGAAGTTTTTCTTCCTGCTGACGTTTGCTGCGGCGATCCCGGCGATCATTTCCGGCGGTATCGCCGAGCGCGCACGTTTCGTTCCGCAGTTGTGCGCCACGGCGCTGATCGTCGCGTTCATTTATCCGTTCTTCGAAGGCATGATCTGGAACGGCAACTACGGCCTGCAAGCCTGGCTGACGGCGCAGTTCGGCGCCGCGTTCCATGACTTTGCCGGTTCCGTGGTGGTGCATGCCATGGGTGGCTGGCTGGCGCTGGCGGCCGTGTTGCTGCTCGGTCCGCGCAATGGCCGCTACCGCGATGGGCGTCTGGTGGCGTTCGCACCGTCGAGCATTCCGTTTCTGGCATTGGGCTCGTGGATTCTGATTGTCGGCTGGTTCGGCTTCAACGTGATGAGTGCGCAGACGCTGCAGGGCGTCAGTGGCTTGGTCGCGGTCAACTCGCTGATGGCGATGGTTGGCGGCACAGTGGCGGCGTTGATCGTCGGGCGCAATGACCCAGGCTTTCTGCACAACGGCCCGCTGGCCGGGTTGGTGGCGGTCTGTGCCGGTTCCGATCTGATGCATCCGGTTGGCGCGCTGCTGACCGGGGCGATCGCCGGCGCACTGTTTGTCTGGTGCTTTACCGCCGCTCAGGTGAAGTGGCGCATCGACGATGTGCTGGGTGTATGGCCATTGCACGGCTTGTGCGGCGTGTGGGGTGGCATCGCCTGCGGGATTTTCGGCCAGACCGCGCTCGGCGGTATCGGCGGTGTCAGCCTGATCAGCCAGTTGATCGGCACGGGGCTCGGCGTCGCGGTGGCGCTGGTCGGCGGCTTCGTCGTCTACGGCATGATCAAGGCATTGCATGGTCTGCGCCTGAGCCAGGAACAAGAGTATTACGGTGCCGACCTGTCGCTGCACAAGATCGGCGCGGTGAGCCAGGATTAAGTCTCGGCATCGTCGGAACCGGGATAAAAACCATGCAGCAGGCGATAGCGGTCGATGCGCACCTGATCGACTTGTTCCTGCACTTTATGCGCGGGCAATCCGAGCATGATCAACGCGTGAGAGGCGAGCATCAGGCTTGACTCCAACAGCTCCGGCACCACTTCAGTGGCGCCGGCGGCTTTCAGTTCGGCCCACTGGCTGTCGTCGCGGGTGCGCACCAGAATCGGCACATGGGCATTCAACCGCCGGGCTTCCTTGAGGATGCGCAGGGCGACATCGCTCTGATCCACGGCGATCACCAACAGTCGCGCACGTAGCAGGCCGACGGCGGTCAGCAGGTCGCCACGCGCCGAGTCGCCATAATGCACGTCACTTTCGCCATGGGTGGCTTCCTGTACGCGCACCGGGTCGTTGTCCAGGGCGATGTAAGGTTGTCTGGCATTGCTCATGAACCGCCCGATCGATTGGCCGACACGGCCGTAGCCGCAAATCACTACGTGTTGGTTGAGGTCGGCATTGAGCGCGCTGATTTCTTCGATCTGCGCTTCCTGATTGGGTTTGCGATGCAGGGCTGCGGCGATGCGTGGCGCTGCACGCAGCAACAGCGGAGTCAGCAGCATCGAGCAGAATGTCGCCGCCAGCAGCAGGTCGCCCAAGCCCTCGGGCAGCATGCGGTTCTGTTGCATCTGCGCCATCAGTGCGAAGCAGAACTCGCCGCCCTGGGCCAGCGCCAGACCGCTGCGCCAAGCGGTTTCGCTGTCGCTGCCGCGCCATTTCACCAGCAAGGCCACCACGATGCCCTTGATCACTATCAACCCGACGGTGAGGCCGAGGATTGACAGGCTGTGGCTGAGAAACAATTGCAGGTCGATCAGCATGCCGATGCTGACGAAAAACACCCCGAGCAGGATGTCGCGAAAGGGCCGGATATCCGCCTCGATCTGGTGGCGGTAATGGCTTTCACCGAGCAACATCCCAGCGAGAAAGGCGCCAAGGGCAGGGGACAGGCCCAGCAGGTGGGTCAGCCAGGCAGTCAACAGCACGATCACCAGCGCCAGCAACACAAACAGCTCTGCCGAGCGCGAGGCCGCGACTTCGTGAAACAGCCGCGGCAGCAACCAGCGACTGGCCAGCAACAGGCCGACGAACAGCACCACGGTTTTTCCCAGCGTCAGCGGCAGCGCCCAGTACCAGGCTTGCTCGCTGCTGCCGGCGAACACCGGGATCAGGGTCAGCAGCAACACCGCCACGACATCCTGAAACAGCAAAACCCCCACCGCATTCTGCCCATGGCTGCTGAACACTTCGCCGAGGCTGCCCAACTCTTTGGTGACGATTGCCGTCGACGACAACGAAAGCCCGGCGCCGAGCAGCAATGCAGGCGTGACCGGCATGCCCAGCAGCACCAACAGCAACCCGAGCAACGCGGTGCTGATCAGCACCTGCTGACTGCCAAGGCGAAACACGACCTGGCGCAGGGCAATCATCTTCGACAGGGAAAACTCCAGACCCAGCGAAAACAGCAGGAATACCACGCCCAACTCGGCTACATCCGGCAGGTGTTCGCTCTCGTTGACCCAATCGAACGCACTCGGCCCGACCAGCAGTCCGACGCACAGATAGCCCAGCACTGGCGGCAATCGCAGCCGTCGAAACAGGGCGATCACCACGAGGGACGAGGCGAGGATGATCAACAGATTGGCGAACACTGGACACTCCGGCGGCGGCTTCAGGCTTTTCAAGCGTAGAAGCAAAAAGACCGCAAGCATCGCGCAATCGGCTTTTCTGCGAACTGATGTGCGTCAGGGTTTTGCCAGCGTTGCGTTGATTCGGCGCTGGAGCCTTTGGGCGGTGCTGGCTCGACGGGTTTTGCGCGCAGGCCTAGAATGGAGCCCCACTCATTTTGCGGTTGCGCGCACATGCCTCCTGAATGTCAGTTGTTCGGCACTCTCGGGTGTCATCTCTGTGAAGTCGCTGAAGCCGAGCTCATGCCTCTTGTCGAGCATGGGCTATTGGTCGAGCTGATTGATATTGCTGAAGATGAAACCTTGTACGAGGCTTACAGCCTGAGAATTCCAGTGCTGCGCCGAATCGATACCGGGGCGGAACTGGACTGGCCGTTCAGCGCGGACGAGGTTGTCGCGTTTCTGCGTTGAGCCGGACTCCCTGCCTTTTCCGCCGGTCGCCACCAGGTTCCATCCCTTGGCTTTTTGCGGTTTGTTCGGTTACTGTATGCCCATACAGTAAATGCGTCAGAGGGATGAACCGTGGTCAATGTCGAACAGTTGAAGAACAGCGTGAACCGGATGTCGGTTGACGTGGTGCGCGAGGCGGTTCTTGAATTGCGCCTGGACGGGCTGGTCACGGAGGGCAAGACGCCTTTCAACAAGCTGCATTTCAACACCTGTTTCGCCGAAATCGAGGCGCTGTTCCAGCGTGCCGGTTATCACAAACAGCTGGATGTGGTCGGCTATCAGGGCTTGCTTTATGCCTTGTACGATCCGGGTCGCTGGGAGGCGGTTGACGTGCTGCGCTGGCTCAAGGAATTCACCGAGGCCGCAGCGCTCAAGTCGATCCCGGCGTAAGTATTCTGCGCTAGGTAGGTTTCCCTCAGTGCTGGATAATGCGACTTCGCATTGAGGGTCCGAATTTCCATATGTCCAATCCAACATTCTCTGCCGCCCACGCTCAGGCCAGCACGCTCTATCTACCGCCGGGTCAATGGCGGACCGTACTCGATTGTCTGTGCGAGCATTTCAGTGCCATTGGCCGTGAGCAATGGCTGGACCGGATTGCCCGAGGGCGTGTACTGGATGGCAATGGTCAGCCGATCGACGTGAACCTGGCTTACAAGGAAGGTTTGCGCATTCATTACTTTCGCGAAGTGCCGGACGAAAAGCCGATTCCGGTGCTCGAGACGATTCTGTATGCCGATGAACACCTGGTCGTTGCGGACAAACCGCACTTCCTGCCGGTGACGCCGGCCGGGGAGTACGTTGAGCAAACGTTACTGCGCCGCTTGATCCGCCGTCTGGACAACCCTCATCTGGTGCCGCTGCACCGTATCGATCGACATACTGCAGGGCTGGTGATTTTCTCGGCCAATCCGCAGACCCGTTCGGCCTACCAGTCGTTGTTCCCGACGCGCCAGATCGACAAGCGCTATGAAGCGATTGCCCCGGCACTGCCGGATCTGGAATTTCCCTTGGTACACAAGAGCCGTCTGGTCGACGGCGAGCCGTTCTTCCGCATGCAGGAAGGTCCCGGTGTCAGCAATACCGAAACGGCAGTGGAAGTACGGGAAAGGAACGGCGACCTGTGGCGCTATGGGTTGTATCCGGTGACCGGCAAGAAACATCAACTGCGCGTCCACATGACTGCATTGGGCGCGAGCATCTGCAACGATCCGTTTTATCCGCAGGTGTTGAAAAATGTCGAGGATGACTACGGCAACCCGCTGAAGCTGCTGGCGCAGGGGCTGAAATTCATTGACCCTGTGACCAGAGAAACGCGCGAGTTTGAGAGCCGGATCAAGCTGCAATGGTGAGAGTGCAGGCACATTTCGAGCGCCCATGAAAAAGCCCGCAATCAATGCGGGCTTTTTTGTATCCGGTTGACCAGAACTTACAGTTCTTTAACGGTACGCACCTGATCCTTGTTGATGCGGGTCTCTTTGCCGTCCAACTGCTGGAACTCGTAGAAGCCCGAATCGTCATCGTATTTCGGGGTGTCGACGGCCTGGATTTCGCGACCGTCATTCAAGGTGATCACTGTAGGCGAGGAGCAACCGGCGAGGGTAGCCAGGCCCAGTGCGAGCATGAAAGTGGCGAGGGTCCGTTGAGTCATGAGTGTGTCTCCGAATGGGAATTCTTTTGGTTACTGAGCTTGAGACGTATACAAGGCGTGAGAGTTCCTTGAATGGTGTCAGTCTGACACAGTGTTGTAAGCGTTTAACAGTTCGGGGGTGTTGAGGTTGGCCAGGCGCGGGTCGTTGTCCGGGCATTGCAGAGCCGTCGCGCCGAGACTGCGCATCACCCGGCCTGGGCTGCGTTCACCGGCGTTCCAGGCCTCTTCGAAGGCCGCCGAAAGGCTCAGCGGGATCACGCAAAGCAACGGTTCCCAGTGTTCGCCATGACGCAACATTAAAGGTTTTTCAGAATTCAGCTGCGCCGTCTCACGCATGCTCTGCAGCAATGCCGTGTCGATGCGTGGAACATCGCAGGGCAGTACCAGCAAGTGCGAATGGTGTGCGGCTTTCAGGCCGGCACGAATCCCGGCCAGTGGCCCGGGGAAATCGCCTTCATCGTCGGCAACCAGTTGATCGGCAAACGGCGCGTAGCGCTCGCGGTTGCGGTTGCAGGAAATAATCAGGTCGTCGGTCATTGCACGGACCTTGCGCTGCAGATGCGCGATCATCGGCTCGCCCAGCCATTCCACCAATCCCTTGTCCTGGCCGCCCATGCGCTGGCCGCGTCCGCCTGCCAATAGCAGGATGGAACAAGCGGGTAGTCGGGTGTTGACGGTCATTGCATCCCTCCACAGGGGCGGCGAAAAAAGGGGGCGCTGTGATATAACACCGGGCTGTTTCTCCTACAACTGGAAGAGCCTATGAAAGCCAAGGCTGATGTACCTTTTGTGCCGCTCAATATTGCGGTGCTGACTGTCAGTGATACCCGGACTCTGGAATCCGACACTTCCGGCCAGGTTTTCGTCGACCGCTTGACGGCGGCGGGGCATAACCTGGCGCAACGCGTGTTGCTCAAAGATGATCTTTACAAAATTCGGGCGCAAGTCGCCAACTGGATCGCCGACGATGTCGTGCAGGTGGTGCTGATCACCGGCGGAACGGGCTTCACCGGTCGCGACAGCACGCCGGAAGCGGTGGCCTGCCTGCTCGACAAACAGGTCGACGGCTTTGGCGAATTGTTCCGGCAGATCTCGGTCGCCGATATCGGCACTTCGACCGTGCAATCACGCGCGCTGGCCGGTCTGGCCAATGGCACGCTGGTGTGCTGCCTGCCGGGTTCGACCAATGCGGTGCGCACCGGTTGGGACGGCATTCTCGGTGAGCAGCTGGACGCCCGCCACCGTCCGTGCAATTTCGTCACGCATCTGAAGCAGGCGGCGCCGTGTGAAACCCGTGGCTAAGCCGGGCAAGACCGGAGCCTTGATGCCGGTCGAAGTGGCGTTGGCACGTTTGCTGGAAATGGCCGAGGCCGCACCCATCGTCGAGCATGAGCATCTGCCGCTGGCGCAGGTCCAGGGGAGAGTGCTGAGCGAAGATCTGTTTTCCACGCTGGATCTGCCACCTTGGCCGAACTCCGCCATGGATGGTTACGCGCTCAACCTCGGCCAATGGAATGGGCAGCCGCTGCCGGTCAGTCAAAAAGTGTTTGCCGGCCAATCCCCGCAACCTTTGGAGCCTGGCACGTGCGCGCGCATCTTCACTGGCGCGCCGGTACCGGCGGGCGCCGACTGCGTGGAAATGCAGGAGAACGCTGCGGTCGAGGCCGACGGCAAAGTGCAGTTTCTCGAACCCATGAAGGCCGGGCAGAACATTCGGCCGCAAGGGCAGGAAACTACCATCGGTGAGCTGATCCTGCCGGCCGGAACCCGGCTGGGCCCGATCGAGCAAGGGCTTGCTGCGTCGCTGGGCTGTGCCGCGCTGAAGGTGGTGCGCAAGGTTCGCGTGGCGGTGATTTCCACTGGCGACGAGCTGGTGGAACCAGGTCAGACGCTTGGGCCGGGGCAGATCTACAACAGCAACCGGGTGCTGCTTTGCAGTTGGCTGCAACGGCTTGGCTGCGAGGTGATCGATGCCGGCATTCTTCCGGATGACCTCGCCACTACCCGCGCTCGGCTCGGTGAGTTGCAGGATGTCGATCTGATTCTTTCCACCGGTGGCGTGTCGGTGGGCGAAGCAGATTTTCTCGGCATCGCTCTGCGCGAGGAGGGAGAACTCGCACTGTGGAAGCTGGCAATCAAACCCGGGAAACCACTGACCTGTGGTCATTTTCGCAACGTGCCGGTCATTGGCTTGCCGGGAAATCCGGCCTCGACCCTGGTGACCTTTGCGCTGCTGACCCGGCCCTATCTGTTGCGACGTCAGGGTGTGCGTGAAGTCGAGCCGCTGAAATTCAGCGTACCCGCGGGTTTCGCCTGGCCTGTGGCCGGCAATCGGCGCGAATACCTGCGCGGGCGTCTTGAGCAAGGGCGGGCGACTGTTTACCGCAACCAGAGCTCCGGGGTATTGCGCAGCGCCGTGTGGGCTGACGGTCTGGTTGAAGTACTGGAAGGTCGCACGTTGAGTGAAGGCGACGAGGTGGGCTTCATTCCGT
Organism: Pseudomonas sp. Z003-0.4C(8344-21); assembly: GCF_900104975.1. Classification (NCBI taxonomy): domain Bacteria; kingdom Pseudomonadati; phylum Pseudomonadota; class Gammaproteobacteria; order Pseudomonadales; family Pseudomonadaceae; genus Pseudomonas; species Pseudomonas sp. Z003-0.4C(8344-21). The sequence goes on from NZ_LT629756.1 coordinate 2,212,992, forward strand.
TGAGTGATCTGCTGGGCTGACCTGGCCATTGCAAAGGCAGGCGCCCGCTGACTCAAGCGGCGCCTGCCATGACTCACAGGTTCAATTGCTCATCAAGGTGACGAGCTGGTCGAACCGGCTGTTGGCGACCCAGCCCAGCAGTCCCAGGACCACCGCCATGGCACCGGCCGAATAGGCTAGCCGGTGCTTGATCGTTCTGACATCACCACGGATTTCGTCCATGTCCCGTCGAAGATATTTGAGATGGGTTTCCAGCTCGGTAACACGAGGTTCCATATCAACTTCTCCAGTCGTTCTGGCGCTGTTTTTGAAGTCGGACTTGTGGTTCGTGCGACTTTCAACGATGGGGCCAACCGGGCTCACTGGCATTCGCGCTTCATGGCTTGGCATGGAAGCATCCACCGGCTGTTTCAAATGTTCGCTTGCAGGCTATTCGGGCTCCAGAATTGACCGAAGCTTTGTGGGTGTATCCACTCATTACATGCACGTCCTTGTGTATTGGATTTGAAGACTGATACCGCCGGCACACGTTGACCCAATGCTCGAAGCGGGTCAATTGAGCCGATTCCGCATGTTTTGTAAGAAAAAGTACCGTCGTGTAGGACGCCCGCAGCGCAAGGCAGATTTAATTAGGGAGGGCGGGGCTTTTTTGCGTGCCGCAGTGGTCAAGATGTTTCAATCGATTCGATTCTGGGGAGTAACGCAATGAACGAGCGCCGGGCGCTGTTGATTCTGCATGGCAAACAGGCTCTCAACGAGGCGGTTCGCACTGCCGTCGAGGACAAGCGCAAGCAGGGCTGGGAGCTGGCCGTGCGCCTGACCTGGGAAGCCGGGGATGCACAGCGCTGGGTAGAACAGGCGTTAGCGGACGGCTACACCACGATCATTGCCGGTGGCGGCGATGGCACCTTGCGCGATATTGCCGAAGCGCTCGCGGCGCATCCGGGCAAGGCCAGTCTGGTGCTTTTGCCCCTGGGCACCGCCAACGACTTTTCCCGCGCCGCCGGGGTGCCGCTGGAGCCTGCCGAAGCATTGGAATTGCTCGATGTGCCGCCGCACGATATTGACGTGGGCGAGGTGGGCGGGCAGATTTTTCTCAACATGGCCACCGGTGGGTTCGGCAGTCAGGTCACGGCCAACACGTCTGAAGATTTGAAGAAAGTCCTCGGCGGCGCAGCTTATCTATTCACTGGATTGTCGCGCTTCAGCGAGTTGCATGCTGCCTATGGCGAACTGCAGGGGCCGGATTTTCACTGGAACGGCGAGCTGTTGGCGCTGGGCATTGGCAATGGCCGTCAGGCCGGCGGCGGACATGTGTTGTGCCCGCAGGCGCTGGCCGATGATGGACTGCTCGATATCAGCATCCTGCCGGCACCACAGGAGCTGGTGGGGACTTTGAAATCACTGCTGAGCGAAGGTTTCGGGCTGGATAATCTGTTCGTGCGAACCCGTTTGCCCTGGGTTGAAATCAAGGTGGCCGAGGGGCTGTGCATGAATCTCGACGGCGAACCGCTGGAGTGCAACAGCCTGCGCTTTGAAGTGCGTCCGGCGGCATTGCGCGTGCATTTGCCGGAACATTCACCCTTGTTGAGCAGTACCGAAGCGATCAGTCGTCAAGGCTGATGATCTGTTCGCGCACGGCAAACAGCACGAGGCCCGCCACGTCGAAGATCTGCAGGCGCTTCATGATCTGGGAGCGGTGGGTTTCGACCGTTTTGATGCTCAAGCCCAGGCCGTTGGCAATCTCGCGGGTGGACTTGCCACGCACGATCAGGCGCAGGATTTCCAGTTGGCGCGCCGTCAGGTTGTGCGCGTCGGCAATATCCGGCTGCTGGTTCTGATTGCGGGTCAGCGCCTGATTGATCACGGTATGGGCGATGGCCGGGCTCAAGTAGCGCTCGTTGTTGCGCAAGGCTTCCAGGGCGTGTTCCAGCTCGGTGGCGGTGGTGTCCTTGAGCAGGTAACCGTAGGCGCCGGATTCGAGTGCCTGCATGATCAGCGCCGGATCGGTGTGCATCGACAGAATCAGCACCTTGCTCTGCGGTCGTACGCGCTTGAGGCGTTGCAGTGCTTCCAGCCCCCCGGTTTCCTTCATGGAGATATCCAGCAAGATGATATCGGGATTAAGTTGCTCGACCATCTCGAGCAATTGCGAACCATCATTGGCCTCGCCAATCACCGCGTAACCGGGAATATCCAGCACCAGAGCGCGCACGCCGGCCCTGATCAGCGAGTGGTCATCCACCAGAAGTAAATTGCAAGTCAACGCATAACCTTATTCGTACTGGCCCGTTCGAGTGCGCGCGGCGCCCACGGGAAAAGTGCTTCGATCTGGGTGCCTCTGCCCGGCTCGCTGACGACGCTCAGGGTGCCACCCAGTTGCTCGATTCGTTCGGCCATCCCGGCCATGCCGCGTTGTCCTTCGCGACCCGGATCGGTCGCCGGCGCAAATCCCGCGCCGTCATCACTGATCAATAATGTCAGACCCTCGGGCAGGCGCTGCAAGCGTACCACCAGATTTTTCGCCTGTGCATGACGAAGCATATTGGTCACCGCTTCCTGGGTGATGCGAAAGGCGGCGACGGCCATCTCTTCTGGAATGCCATTGAGGCGCTGCTGACAATCGAGGCTCCATTGCACGCTGGTGTTAGCCAGGGTCTTGAGCAGATGCGCACGCAGGCTGGCCTCGAGTCCCAGACTGGTCAACTGGCGCGGATTGAGAATGGCCGAAACGTCGCGCACCTTGTTCAGGGTTTCTTCGAGGGTGTCGCATAACACCGAGCATTGTTCCTGCGAGTCGAGGGGCAGGCGACGCTTGAGCCACTCACTCTGCAGTTTCGCCGCCGTCAGCAACTGGCCGATATCGTCGTGCAGTTCGCGGCTGAGGCGATGGCGTTCGTTTTCCTGGACTTGCAGCAGACGGTCGGCGAGTTCCTGCGGCTGAAACTTGATTGATTTGCGCGACAGCCGATATTGCACCCAGACACAGGCAGTCGCCGCGATTTGCAGTAGCAGCAGACCCAAACTGAAGGAAGTTGAAAAACCATAGGTCATCAAACTGCCCAGTGCGGCCGCGACTGACAATATCAGCGTGAACCGACGCGCATTCTCCCGCGAAGGGGGCCATTGGGTAATTGACTTGAGGCTGGCGTACATAGCGGATGGAGCCAATGAATGTTCGCTGCGGGCAGACCGGCCGGAGCCTGGCGGGTCTCTGTCTGAAAATACTGTCAAATATGGCAATGGTTTCAACATGGTCGGGAGCCCCGGATGTTTGCGAACTTCAGCAGATAACGCCTGAATGAAAGCACCGTGCCATTAACTTGAGGACAACTAACGGGCGACATAATACCACTTAAGATACCGATGGTCGCGCTTGCTATATATGTCCATTCAGTCAGGAAATACATGGGTTTGCACGCCAGTTCCATGAGCACGAAAGTCGGTTTTGAGGGTGTGAAGTGAAGACCGGCGATGCCCCAGGTTGTGCTCCCTGGTACACAGGCAAACCCTGAGGCCGGCAGGAAAAAGGGCGGGTGATCAATGCTGATTATTTATATCGTTTTGTCGCTGGCAGGTATGGACTATTCAATTACGACATTCGAGACGTGCGTCCGCCAAGGCCATCCGCGCCACGGCGATGAGTCAGGCCTGGCCCGAGTAAGGCAGTTGCGGCAAACGTTTGCTTGCCAGCGGCGACTGAATCGGGCTTTGACCGACCTGAAACGCCAGCGCTTCGATCAGCGAAGCCTGCTCGCTTTCATCCAGGCTCAATTGGCCAGTCTTCTGATCGACCAGCTCGAGCTGCCAGGCCATGAGCGTGAAGCAATCCTGCAACGCTTGCAGCGCCTGATCATGAAGATCGACACGAGCATGATTGAGGTCAAGCAGGCTGTGGATGTGCAGGGAAAATTCGCTGATCGACTCCAGCGCCAGGGCCTCCGCCCGGCGAGCAAGCTTGAGCAGGGTACTGAGCATGCATTCAATGGCGTCCCTGTCATTGCTGATCAGTTGCAGATGGCTCAGGCATTCCTCGGACTTGGCCAGCAGTGTTTCAGCCTCGACAAGAAATTCGGGGAAGCGTTTTACCCAGTCTTTGCGGTCGATTGGCATGCTTATCTCCACAACGTCATGTCTGATGAACGAATGCCGTGTGTAGCGACGATCATGAATCGTCGGCAGATCGCGTCCGGCCGTGCACGTGCACAGACTGAGAGTTTCCAGAGGGTTTGTTGCCACTGAACTGCGATCGCACACAATAGCCTGACTCCGTTCATGCAATGAGAATGGCGTCACATTAATGGCTATTGGATATTGCGAATATCAGGTTGGGCCTGATTGTCCCTAGGGGAATCCCTTAGGTGCGGGAACCTATGACGCAAACCGAGGTCGCGCCGCAGATAAAAGTAGCAGATGAAAATCACTGCGCCAGTAAAGCATGATGTTAATGTGACATCAATGGCTGTTCAGGGCATTTTTTACAGGTCAGTCATGACAATCAAGAAGCGCCATTTGCAGCCGATAACCTCACATAAGTGAATTCATCAGAACAAGCCCAGGAGTCATTGATGGCCGGCATTCTCGACACGGTAGACCAACGCACGCAACTGGTGGGTGAGAATCGCCTGGAAATTCTCATGTTTCGACTGGCCGGGCGGCAGTTGTTTGCGATCAACGTGTTCAAGGTTCAGGAAGTGCTGCAACTGCCGAAGCTGACCCTGATGCCGCAGCGTCACCCGTTCGTTTGCGGTGTGGTCAACCTGCGCGGGCAAACCTTGCCGGTGATCGACCTGTCCCAGGCAATCGGCATGCGCCCCTTGGTGCCAGGGCCGAACAGCACCATCATCGTCACTGAATACAACCGTTCGGTGCAGGCCTTCCTGGTGGGCGGCGTCGATCGCATCGTCAACATGAACTGGGAAGCCATTCTGCCGCCGCCGACCAGCGCCGGTCGCCAGCATTATCTGACGGCCATCAGCAAGGTCGACGATCAACTGGTGGAAATCATCGACGTGGAAAAAGTCCTCGCCGAAATCGTCCCGTACAACGCCAAGGTCTCGCGCGACAAACTCGACGATCCGGTGCTGGAGCGCGCCCGTGGCCGTGAAGTGCTGCTGGTCGACGACTCCAATGTGGCGCTCTCGCAGCTGCGTGACACCCTCGGCCAGCTCGGGGTGAAAATGCACATTGCCAGCGACGGCCTCAAAGCACTGAACATGCTCAAGGCCTGGGCCGATACCGGCGTGCACATGACCGACAAGTTGCTGATGATCTTCACCGATGCGGAAATGCCGGAAATGGACGGCTACCGTCTGACCACCGAAATTCGCAACGACCCGCGTTTGCGCGGCCTGTATGTGGTGCTGCACACCTCGTTGTCGGGCAGCTTCAACGATTCGATGGTGAAGAAGGTCGGCTGCGACAACTTCCTTTCCAAATTCCAGCCGGACAAACTGGTCGACGTGGTGCGCCAGCGTCTGATGCTCGACGAAGTCCCGGCCTGACAGCATCAGGAGCGGGCAGGTCGCGATCGGGAATCCACGTGCGGTGCGTGGTTTGGATCGAACAGCGCTTTGGCGAGCAGGTTCGCTCCCACACTTTGATTCCGCGACGCGGCTCATATAGGGTGGCGCTTCAATCACAAGGAGCTGGCCATGCTGCGTCTGAGCGCGCTTTATCGTTACCCGTTGAAATCCGGCAAGGGCGAAGTGCTGCAAAGCGCCGAGCTGGACAAGCTGGGGCTGACGGGTGATCGACGCTGGATGCTGGTAGACGAGGCCAGCGGGCGCTTCCTGACTCAGCGTGCCGAAGCACGGATGAGTCAGCTGTCGGCGCTGTGGAATGCCGACGGCGGCCTGACACTCGCGACGTCCGGGCAAGGCTCCATCGATATTCCCTTGCCGGCGGATGATGCCGAGCTGCGCGGCGTGACCATCTGGCGCGATACCTTGCGCGTGCCGGATGCCGGCGACGAGGCGGCGCGCTGGGTCAGCGAGTTCCTTGGCAAGCCGACACGCCTGGTGCAGATGCCGCTGGATCGAGCACGCACGACACAATCGGGTTTCGGCCACGATGACGATCAAGTCGCCTTCGCCGACGGCTATCCGTTGCTATTGATTGGCGACGCTTCGCTGCAGGACCTTTCCGGCAAGGTCGGGCGTTCGCTGGAGATGCTGCGTTTCCGGCCGAATCTGGTGATCGAAGGCAGCGCGGCTTATGCCGAGGATGGCTGGAAGCGTATTCGTATCGGCGATATCGAGTTTCGCGTGGTCAAGCCGTGCTCACGCTGCATCATGACGACCGTCGACCCGCAAACCGGCGAGCGCAGTGCCGACCGCGAACCGTTCGCCACCCTGCAAAAACATCGGGCCACAGCCGATGGCGCAATGTTCGGGCAGAACCTGGTCAATGACAGAAACGGTCGACTCGAAGTCGGGATGCCGGTGGAAATTCTCGAATAAATAAGTTTGCAGGCATAAAAAAAGCCCGCGTCGTTGCACGCGGGCTTTTTTTGTGCTGGATAAAACCGCCGTATCAGCCGCGGTATTCACACAGGTAGGCAGTGTCGACCGCGACCTTCAGCTGGAACTTGCTGTTGGCCGGTACATTGAACTGGCTGCCGGCGGCGAAGGTTTCCCAGTCGCTGCTGTCGGGCAGCTTGACGGTCAGGGCGCCCGACACAACGTGCATGATTTCACGCTGGCTGGTGCCGAATTCGTATTCGCCCGGGGCCATGACGCCGATGGTCGCCGGACCTTCAGCGGTGCCGAAAGCGATCGACTTGACGGTGCCGTCGAAGTACTCGTTGACTTTAAACATGGGCGGTTCCTCGAAATGGGCTGAAAAGGGGCCGGCCAGTATGCCCAAGGCTTGTAGCCCCGTCACGTCTCTAAAGCGGCAACACCAGTGGCAATAACCGCGCCGTGTTGCGCGCATCCTCCAGCGCCCGATGCTGCTGGCCGCTGAACTGCAGGCCGGCCAGTTGCAGCGCACCGTTGAGGCCCAGTGGCCGCTCGAGGCGGCGGGCCTTGGCGAAGCGTTGTTTGAGGTTCATGTGCGGCACCCGGCTGAGGCCACTGTCGATGTGCAGGCGCTGCCACTCCTGCAACAACTGCTTGCGATCGTAATCGCCCCAGCTGACCCACCCCTCGAGGCGCGACTGGTGCTGTGCCAGCCAGCGCTCGAAGGCCGGCCAGACCTCATGCAGCGGTTGCGCGGCATCGATATTGGCCTGGGTGATGTGCGTCAGTTCCCGGCAAAACGGGGTGAGCAAGGGCCGCCGCGTCGGTTTGACGAAGCGCTGGAAGTGATCCTGCTCGCGTCCGGCGCGATCGACCAGGGTGGCGCCAATCTCGATAATTTCCATTTCGGTGACCGGCCAGCCACCCTCGTCGGTGGTGGCTTCCAGATCTATGACCAGCCAGTGGGGCATCGCAGGGTTCCTGATTTTCGCGTTCTGATATCTCAGAGCGTAGTCAAAACCCGCATCGGTGTGTGGGCGACTACTCGACCTGCAACAGAACCTGACGATTTTTTACCTGATCGCCAACCTTGACCTGCACCCGCTTGAGTACGCCGTCGATGCCGGCCTTGAGCGGGTGCTCCATTTTCATTGCCTCCAGCACTACCAGCAACTGACCTTTGCTGACCGGGCTGCCTTCGCTGACCAGGACGTCGACGATGGCGCCGTCCATCGGCGCTTTCAGGGTGCCGGAGCTGACGCTGGTCTGACTGTCGATCACGGCATGAGTTCGATCCTCCAGCCGCAGACTGCCGGGGTGGGTGAACAGCCATATCTGCTCGTCTGCCAATCGACAGGCGTGGCGCTGGCGCACGCCATTGACGGCCACTGTCAGCGAATGCGCTTCGAGGTCAATGAGTCGCAGGTCGATCGTGCGTTCACCGGCGGTGACCTGAAATGTGTTTGCCCCTTGCGCTTGCAACTGCAGCGTCCAGTTCTGCTCATCGACACCGAGCCGGTAAGTCAGCGGCACGCTGGCGTTGTTGCGCCAGCCGCTCAGTGGCGCTCGGTGGTGGCGTGCGCTGCTTTGATAGAACAGCAGCGCGGCGATCGCCAATTCCTCGGCGCTGGGCACGTAGCGATGCAGGCTTGGATGATCGCTGAAGTGTTGGGCAATGAACGCGGTACTGAACTGGCCGCTGATAAATTGCTCATGCTGCAACAGGCTGGCGAGCAGGCGCTGATTGCTTTGTATGCCCATCAACACAGTGTCCTGCACCGCGCGCAATAGCTTGCGCCGCGCCTCTTCCCGGGTGGTTCCATGGGCGATCAGTTTGCCCAGCAGCGGGTCATAGAACGGGCTGACCGCTTGCCCTTCGAGCAAGCCGTGATCGATCCGCACACCATGGCTCAGCGCCGGCTCCCAGGCTTCGATACGCCCGGTCTGCGGAAGAAAACCCTGCGTCGGATCTTCGGCGTACAACCGCACCTCCATGGCATGCCCATTGAGTTGCACCTGATCCTGAGTCAGCGGCAGCGGCTGGCCCTCGGCAATCTGTAATTGCCACGCCACAAGATCGACACCGGTGATCAATTCGGTGACCGGGTGTTCGACCTGCAGGCGCGTGTTCATTTCCAGAAAGTAGAACTGCCCTCGTGCATCGAGCAGAAATTCCACGGTGCCGGCGCCGACATAATTCACCGCGCGGCCGGCCTTCAACGCCGCTTCACCCATGGCTTGGCGCAACTCGGTGGTCATGATCGGGCAGGGCGCTTCTTCGATGACTTTCTGATGGCGTCGCTGGATCGAACAGTCGCGCTCGCCAAGGTAGATCAGATTGCCGTGATGGTCGCCGAACACCTGCACTTCGACATGCCGGGGTTCGACCACGGCCTGTTCAAGTATCAATTCGTCGCTGCCAAAACCGTTCAACGCTTCCGAGCGCGCGGTGCGCAATTGCGCCGGCAGCTCAGCCGCACTGTGCACCAGGCGCATGCCGCGCCCGCCACCGCCGGCACTGGCCTTGATCATCAACGGGTAGCCGATACGCTCGGCTTCGCGCAACAAGGTCGCGTCGTCTTGCGCAGCGCCCTGATAGCCGGCAATGCACGGCACGCCGGCGTCGAGCATGGCGAGCTTCGACAGGCGTTTGCTGCCCATCAGTTCGATGGCTTCGGCGCTGGGGCCAATGAAGGTCAGCCCGGCCTGTTCGCAGGCGCGGGCGAATTCGGCGTTTTCCGAGAGAAAACCATAGCCGGGATGGACCGCGTCGGCACCGCTGCGATGCGCGGCGTCGAGGATCGCCGGGATGTTCAGGTAGGACTGCTGTACCGGGGCCGGGCCAATGTTTACGGCTTGATCAGCCATTTTTACGTGCAGCGCATCGGCGTCGGCATCGCTGTAGACGGCGACGGTGCGGTAGCCGAGAGCCTGGGCGGTGCGCTGGATGCGGCAGGCGATTTCACCGCGGTTGGCGATGAGGATTTTCTGGAGGGTGGGCATGGGCTGTTTCCTCGGAAGTTGCGTTGCATGAGCTGGCCTCATCGCTGGCAAGCCAGCTCCCACAGGTTTTGTTAACGACGCAAATTCCCTGTGGGAGCTGGCTTGCCAGCGATGCTTTTTAGATAGCCCACCGCGGTTTGCGCTTTTGCATGAATGCCAGGGTGCCCTCGACGCCTTCTTCGCCCGTCACCGCCTCGCTGAACCACTGCGCGGCCTGATCAAGCAATTCACTCGACGGCTGCCCAGCACTGGCCAGCAGCAATTGCTTGGTCATGGCATTCGCCTGCGGCGCGCAACGCAGCACTTGCTGCAGCACCTCATCCAGCCGTTCGGCCAACGCTTGGGCATCGCGCTCGACAAAATGCACCAGCCCCAGTTGCCGAGCCTGATCGCCATCGAAACGCGCTGCGGTCAGCGCCAGACGGCGGGTTTCTGTGAGGCCGATGCGCTGCACCACAAACGGTGCGATCTGCGCCGGAATCACGCCGAGACTGGTTTCCGGCAGACCGAACTGCGCCTGATGGTCGGCAATCGCGACATCGCTGACACAGGCCAGCCCGAATCCACCACCCAGCACTGCGCCTTGCAACACGCTGATCAACACCTGCGGCGTGTGTTGCGCCTCTTCAAGCAAGGCGCCGAAGGCCCGGTTCAGCTCGCGATAAGCCTCGCCACCCTGAGCACGCGCGCTGGCCATGTCCTTGATGTCGCCACCGGCGCAGAAATGCCCGCCGGCGCCGCTGAGCACCAGTGCGCGGATATCGCGCTCGTCAGCAACAGCAGCGAATACCGCGCGCAACTCGCTGACCATCTGCAGGCTCATCGCATTGCGGCTGTCCGGCCGGTTGAGCGTGACATGCAGCACGCCGCCATGCAGTTCCAGCAGCAGCGTCTGGCACTCGGGCAGGTGGCTCATTTCTTTTTCCCCGGCAGGATGCCCATCAGCTTGCAGATGATCCCCAGCATGATTTCATCCGCACCGCCGCCGATCGATACCAGCCGCACATCGCGATAGGCGCGGGCCACCGGGTTGTCCCACATGAAGCCCATGCCGCCCCAATATTGCAGGCAGCTGTCGCTGACCTCTCGGCCCAGCCGACCGGCCTTGAGCTTGGCCATCGATGCCAACCGGGTGACGTCCTGACCTTTGATGTACTGCTCGGTGGCCTGATAGACCAGCGCGCGCAGGCACTCGATTTCGGTTTGCAATTCGGCGAGGCGGAAGTGAATCACCTGATTGTCGATCAGCGCATTGCCGAAGGTCTTGCGCTCCTTGCAGTATTCGATGGTGCTGTCGACGCAATACTCCAGGCCTTTGATCATGTTCGCCGCGCCGAACAGGCGTTCTTCCTGAAACTGCAGCATCTGCATCATGAAACCGGCGCCTTCGTGGCCGATGCGGTTGCGCTGCGGCACGCGTACGTTGTCGAAAAACACCTGAGCGGTTTCCGAGCTGCGCATGCCGAGCTTGTCCAGATGCGAGCTCAGACTGATGCCGGGGGTGTTCATCGGCACCATGATCAGCGACTTGTTGATGTGCGGCTTGTCATCGGACGTGTTGGCCAGCAGGCAGATGAAATCGGCGCTGGGTGAGTTGGTGATCCACATCTTGCTGCCGTTGATCACATAGTCATCACCGTCCTTGCGCGCCGTGGTCTTAAGCCCGGCCACGTCGGACCCAGCGCCGACTTCGGAGACGCCGATGCAGCCGACCTGCTCACCGCTGATCGCCGGGCGCAGGAATTCTTCGCGCAGTTCATCGGAGCCGAAGCGGGCCAGCGCCGGGGTGCACATGTCGGTCTGCACGCCGATCGACATCGGAATGCCGCCGCAATGAATGGTGCCGAACTCCTCGGCGGCGACGATCGAATAGCTGTAGTCGAGGCCCATGCCGCCAAATTTTTCCGGTTTGGAAATCCCCAGCAAACCCAGCTCGCCGGCCTGACGGAAAATCTCGTGGATCGGAAAGCGTCCGGCCTTTTCCCATTCGTCGACGTGCGGGTTGATCTGATGGTCGACGAACTGGCGGACGGTACGCCGCAGCGCTTCGTGTTCCGGGGTGAAGATCATTGTTATTGTTCTCCGTAAGATCCGTGACGGTCAGAAGCGGCTGACGCCGAAGCTGTTGGGTTGCAGTGTACGAAGGTCGGCTTCGTGGCAGATGTCCAGCAGATAGCCGAGCAGGGTGCGCGTGTCGCGCGGGTCGATCAGCCCGTCGTCCCACAGGTTGGCGCTGCCGTAGAGCGCCGTGGACTGGCTGTCGAGTTTCTGCGCGGTGACCTGTTCGAGCATGTCGAGCATTTTCGGGTCCGGCACCAGGCCGTCTTTCAGCTGTTTGGCCTCGGTGACGATACGCAGCACCTTGCCGGCCTGCGCGCCGCCCATCACTGCGGTGCGGCTGTTCGGCCAGGCGAAAATGAAGCGTGGATCGAGCCCGCGACCGCACATCGCATAGTTACCGGCACCGTAGGAGCCACCGACCACCAGCGTCAATTTAGGCACCCGCGCATTGGCCACCGCTTGAATCAGTTTCGAGCCGTGTTTGATTACGCCTTGCTGTTCCGATTCGGTGCCGACCATGAAGCCTGTGGTGTTGTGGAAAAACAGCAGCGGGATCTGGCTCTGATCGCATAACTGGATGAACTGCGCCGCTTTGCTCGCACCGTTCGGGGTGATCGGGCCGTTATTGCCGATGAAACCGCAGGCGCGGCCCTGAATCTTCAAATGGCCACACAGGGTCTGCTGATCGTATTCGCCCTTGAACTCGACGAAGTTCGATTCATCGGCGATGCGCGCGATGATTTCGCGCACGTCGTAGGGCTTTTTCGGATCGTCCGGGATCAGCCCGAGCAATTCGTCGATGGGATAGAGCGGTTCTTTGTATTGCGGCTCCGGCCGCCACGGCAGTTGTTCGTTCCACGGCAGCATGCGCAGGATATCGCGCACCTGGCGCACGCCATCTGCGTCGTTTTCGGCCAGGTACTCGGCGGTCCCGGCGACCTGCGCGTGCATCTCGGCGCCGCCGAGTTCTTCGTCAGTGGCGACTTCACCGGTGGCCGCCTTGAGCAGCGGCGGCCCGGCAAGAAACAGCTTGGCCTTGCCGCGCACCACCACCACATAATCCGACAAACCGGGCTGATACGCGCCGCCCGCGGTGGCCGAGCCGTGCACCACGGTAATCTGTGGCAGGCCCAGCGCCGACAGCCGCGCCTGATTGGCAAAGCTGCGCGCGCCTTCGACGAAAATTTCCGCGGCGTAATTGAGGTTGGCGCCGCCGCTTTCGGCGAGGGTGATCATCGGCAGTTTGTTTTCCAGGGCGATCTGTTGCAGGCGCAGGGATTTTTTCAGGCCGCTGGGCGAGATCGTTCCGCCCTTGATGGCGCTGTTGTTGGCCACCACCATCGCGCGAATGCCGCAGACGTAACCGATGCCCGCAATCAAGCCGCCACCGGCTGCGCTGCCGTCCTTGTCATCGTGCAGTTTGTAACCGGCCAGACTCGCCAGTTCCAGAAACGGCGCGCCGGGATCGAGCAACAGGTTCAGGCGTTCGCGCGGCAACAGTTGTCCGCGCTGATCGAACTTCGCCTTGGCTTCGGCAGCCTTGTTCAGCAGGTTCTGTTCCAGTTGCTGCACGTGTTCGATGGCGGCGAGCATCGCCGTACGGTTACGTGCGAAGGCTTCGCTGTGCGGGTCGAGTTGCGAGTGGATCTGCGCCATGGCTTATTCCTTGTCCTTGAGCACGTCAGGCAAGTACGCCCGATGAAATCCGTTGAACGACTCGCTGTGCGTCGCCTTATGCAGCGGCCATGCGCGACTGCCGAGGCTGGCCGCGCCGTCGATTTTCAAGGTGCTGCCGCTGATGAACGCCGCTGCCGGGCTGAGCAGGAACACGATCGCCGCGCTGACTTCCGATTCGGTGCCGATGCGCTTGAGCGGCACATGCTCACGCAGGGTCGGAATCACCGCTTTGAACGCGCCCTGATAAGTGTCCATGCCGCTGGAAGCGATCCAGCCCGGCGCTACCGCATTGACCCGCACCCCGGCGTAACCCCACTCGATGGCCGCGGTTTTGGTGAAGTTGTCCATGCCCGAGCGCGCGGCGCCAGAGTGGCCCATGCCGGGCATGCCGCCCCACATGTCGGCGAGCATGTTGACGATGTTGCCGCCGTGTTTGCTCATCGACTGGTTGAACACTTCCCGGGCCATCAGAAATCCGCCGACCAGATTGGTCCGCAGCACGGTCTCGAAACCTTTCTGATTGATCGAAGCCAGCGGCGACGGATACTGGCCGCCGGCGTTATTGACCAGACCGTGGATCGGCCCGTGTGCGGCGATCAGCTCACTGACCAGCAGTTTTACCGCTTCTTCATCGCGGATATCGCAGGCCTGCCAGTGCGCGCGTCCACCGTCGTCGGCGATTTCGGCGGCGACGCGTTCGAGCTTTTCAGGCTTGCGCCCGACCAGCAGCACGTTGGCCCCGAGCGCCGCCAGTTCATGCGCGGTACAGCGGCCGATGCCGCTGCCGCCACCGGTGACGATAATGCTCTGGCCGCTGAACAGCCCGGCCTGGAAAATCGATGCGTACGCCATGGAGCTCAACCTCTAGTCGAGTTGTTCGGCGATGCTCTGCGGCACCGCAATCGGGATTTCCAGCAATTGCTGGGCGAAAGCCTTGCCTTGCGGATCGATGCGCAGACTGGCGACACCGCCGCCGCCGAGGGCGTTTTCCAGCAGAAAGTTTAGGCTGTGGGTGCCGGGCAGATACCAGCACTCGACCCTGCCGTTGTCCGGGTCGAGCACATGGCTCATCCAGTCTGCGACCACCGCTGGCGTCAGCGCTGCGGCGATCCACGGTAGATATTCGGGTTTGCGCGGCATGACGCCGATGTTGCTGTGATTGCCTTTGTCGCCGGAACGCGCCACGGCGAGTTTTACCAGTGGCACAGAAGCATCGGCGCGGCCCTGCGGTTCGGGCGGTTGATGGGGCAGGGCTGAGGTCGGGTTTTGCGCTACGGCGGGCGCGGGCAGGCTGCACGGATGACGTTTGCCAGCCATATCGACGTGCAGCGTGCAGACGCTTTTATCGATCAGAAACGAAAACAGGCGGATCAGCGGGTACACCGTCGGACGACCGCCGACGATGCCGGTCAACCCAGGCGCCATGCCGGTCGCGGCCTGAGCGATTTCTTTGGAAAACACGACCAGGGCTTTTTTATCGGGATGGCGCACGGCGAGTTTGATCACCACTTCGCGGCTGTCCTGACGCTGACCGTGCGGGCCGTAGGTGGCCTCGCTGCCAAGCAATTCGACATGGGTTTCGCTGTAGGGCGCCCAGCCGCGCTGGCTGAACATTTCTGCGGTTTTGTCGATGATCGCCTGACTGACGCGCCGCGCCTTGTCGACCGCATCGATGCCGGCGATCAGGCAACTGGCGGTGCAACGAAAACCGTCCGGGTAAGTCGCGCTGACCTTGTATTGATCGCTGGGCGGCAGGCCTTTGGCGCCATGGACATGAACGGCGTTTCTGCCGTGTTGCTGGAGTTCGACCTGAGTGAAATCACAGATCACGTCGGGCAATAAATAAGCCTGTGGATCGCCGATTTCATACAGCATCTGCTCGCCGACGGTCAGCGGTGTGATCAGGCCGCCGCTGCCTTCGGGTTTGCTGACGATGAACTGGCTGTCGGCGCTGACCTCGACGATCGGAAAACCGATGTGTTCGTAATCCGGCACGTCGCGCCAATCGGTGAAGTTGCCGCCGGTGCATTGCGCGCCGCATTCGATGATGTGCCCGGCCAGTGCGGCCTGGGCGAGTTTGTCGTAGTCATGCCATGACCAGCCGAATTCATGCACCAGCGCCGCGCTGACCACGGCGCTGTCGACTACCCGGCCGGTAATGACGATATCGGCGCCGAGCTTCAGCGCTTCGACGATGCCCGGTGCGCCGAGGTAAGCATTGGTCGACACGCACAGCGGCGGCAGTGGGGCGCCCGTGAACATTTCAGTGATACCGCTGAGCTGGCGCAGTTGAGGCTGCAGGTCATCGCCAAGCAGCACAGCGATTTTCAACGCGACGCCGGCGCGATCACACGCGGCTTGCAGGGCGGCGGCGCAGGCCTGTGGATTGACCCCGCCGGCGTTGCTGATGACGCGGATGTGCTGCTCGGCCAATTGCGGCAGCAGCGGTGTCAGCACTTCGATGAAATCGCTGGCGTAGCCGGCCTCTGGGTCTTTCATGCGCGCGCCGGCCATGATCGACATCGTAATCTCGGCCAGATAATCGAACACCAGATAATCCAGACGCCCGCCGGCCACCAGTTGCGCGGCGGCGGTCGATGTATCACCCCAGAAGGCGCTGGCGCATCCGATACGCACGGTATTTGGCATTTTTATCTCCGACTCAGCGATCTGCGACAGAAGTGTCTGGAGGCTACCAAGCAAGCGCTTGGTTTGTAAACACTTGAAACTATCTTCTGCCCAAGCGCTTGCTTGGTCGCCGCTGGCGGCTTAAATTGCGCGCAACCCTGCGGTTTCAGGGGGCAAGACACTGATCGACTGTAGGAGAGAACGGGTGGACGAGCAAAAAGCCCTGAGGGTCATGCGCGATTTGGTCGACAGTGGCCAGCTGACGGACCCCGACAGCGCCCGCGGCAAGTTGCTGCAAGTGGCGGCTCACCTGTTCCGCAATAAAGGCTACGAACGCACTACCGTGCGTGATCTGGCCGGCGCGGTCGGCATCCAGTCGGGGAGCATTTTTCATCACTTCAAAAGCAAGGACGAAATCCTGCGCGCGGTGATGGAAGAAACCATCCGCTACAACACCGCATTGATGCGCGCGGCGCTGGCCGACGCGGCCGATGTCCGCGAGCGCGTGCTGGCGCTGATCCGCTGCGAATTGCAGTCGATCATGGGCGGCAGCGGCGAGGCCATGGCGGTGCTGGTCTACGAGTGGCGCTCGCTGTCCGAAGAAGGCCAGGCCAAAGTGCTGGCGCTGCGCGATATCTACGAAGAAATCTGGTTGCAAGTACTGGGTGAAGCCAAAGACGCCGGATTCATCCGTGGCGACGTTTTTATTACCCGACGTTTCCTGACAGGCGCACTGTCCTGGACCACCACCTGGTTCCGTGCTGGCGGCAGTTTGAGCCTCGATCAGTTGGCCGACGAGGCGTTGATTCTGGTCCTCGAAGAGCGTTGAGCCACTTTCTATCCGGCCGGGAAACTGGCTAACTGGGCGAAACCGCCTAGCTTGAATGCATTGATCGGTATTTTTTCGGGGAGTGGGGTGTTTTGAAGTCTTTGCCAATTCGGACCGTCGCGGGGTTGATGCTCGCAGCGCTGGCTGCATTATGGGTATTGCCCGCTCAGGCCGCGCAATTGGTCCGGGTCGGCGCGGCGCATTTTCCGCCGTACACCATCCGCCCGGAAAACGGCGCCGATACCGGTCTGTTGCCGCAATTGGTCGAAGCGCTGAACCGTTTGCAAAGCGACTATCAGTTCGTCCTGGTGCCCACGTCGATTCCCCGGCGTTTCGGTGATTTCAAGCAGGGCCGGATCGACATGGCGATCTTCGAGAACCCTGAATGGGGCTGGAAAGACATCCCCCACAGCGACGTCGACATGGGCCTTGAAGATGCCGAGATTTTCGTCGCGCAGCGTGCAGATGGCCGTCAGCAAAACTATTTCGCCGACCTCAAAGGCAAGCGTCTGGCGCTGTTCAGCGGCTATCACTACGAATTTGCGGCCTTCAACGCCGACCCCAAATTCCTCGCGCAGCAATTCAACGCGACGCTGACCTATTCCCACGACAGCAACCTGCTGATGGTGCTGCGCTCACGCGCCGACATCGCCCTGGTGACCCGCTCGTACCTCAGTGATTACCTGCTGCGTAACGAGAAGGTCCGTGATGAGTTGCTCGTCTCGCAGCGCGTCGATCAGATCTACCATCACTATGCGATTCTGCGCCCGACGGCACCGATCAGCGGCGCGGCGTTCGGCAAGCTGTTGCAGGGGCTGCGCGACAACGGCGACATGCTGAAGATTTTCGATCCTTACAAAATCGCCGTGGTGCCAGTGCTCAATCGCTGAGCGCCATTTGCGCTGAAAGCCTAAATTTCCGCCTGCCGCTCACGTCACATCGTCTAACTGTCGATGATTATCGTGAGCCCGCCCCATGTCCAATCTGAATGACCTGACTGCCCTGGCCTTGCCTTCGGGCAGTCAACTGATCGCTGATGCCAGCGAAAGCCGTTTGAGCCTGAGCCTCGACGGCCAGCCGCTGATTCGTCTGCGCCTTGATCGCGACGCGAAAGGCCCGATCCAGATCGATGAGCGCTTCGCGTTGCCGCCGGGGCAAGCGCTGTGGGCTGCCTGTTACTGGCTGTTTGCGCGCGATCCGGCGTGCCAGCAATTGACCTGGCAACTGGATCAACCACCGACCGAGGCCTTGCTCAGTGGCTTGCTGATCAGCACCGAGGTGAGCGGCGAATATCGCTGCGAACGCACGCTGTTCTGGCAATTGCCGCAACCCTGGCTGGGGACTTCGTTGACCGGCAGTTATCCGCGACAAATGATCATCAGTGAAGGCAAACGCCATCCCCGGCGCCCGGTCAAACCGCGCGGTGAAGTCTATCGGCGTTTCGACGCGCGGCTCGGCGCCTGGATTTCCTTGCGAACCGTCGAAATCGAAGATGATTTGCCGCGTTTCAACCGCTGGCAGAACAGCCCACGGGTGGCCAGTTTCTGGCAGGAGGAGGGCAGCCTCGACAAGCACCGCGAGTACCTGAGCAAACTCGACGCCGACCCGCATACGCTGACCTTGATCGGCTGTTTCGACGATCAGCCGTTCGCCTATTTCGAAGCCTATTGGGCCAAGGAAGATCGCATCGCGCCGTTCTATGACGCCGATGATTACGATCGCGGCATCCACATGCTGGTCGGCGAGGAAGACCACCGCGGCCCGCACAAAGTGGCGAGCTGGCTATCGGCGCTGGTGCATTACCTGTTTCTTGATGATCCGCGCACGCAACGGGTGGTCGCCGAGCCCCGCGCCGACAACGCGAAGATGATCGGCCACATGCACAACCAGTGTTTTCACTGCGAGAAGGAATTCGACTTTCCGCACAAGCGCGCGGCACTGATGATGCTGGGGCGTGAGCGGTTTTTTGATCGCTGCAACCTGGCTTGATGATCCAGTGATCTTGGGGCCGCTATCGCCAGCAGGGCTGGCTCCCACAGGGGGGTTGTGTCGTCCACGAACCCCCTGTGGGAGCTAGCCCTGCTAGCGATTGAATACACCACAAATCCTGCTGTTTACCTGCGACCCACAGCCACCGTATCGCGCCGACTGCCCGAAACCTTGCGGCAGTGCACCAGCGCATCACGAATCATGAAGTTGACCAGGGTCGGCGAGACGCCGAGTTCCTTGGCGATGTCCTTTTGCGGCACGCCGTGCAGGCGATACATCTCGAACGCATAGCGTGTGCGGCTGGGCAGCTCGGTCAGGGCGTCGGCGATGTTTTCCAGGGTCGAGAAATTGATGTGCGAGGTTTCCGGCGAAGCACCCTGGATGACCACATTCAGCCCTTCCTCTTCAGGGCCGGAGTATTTCTGCTCGAGCGCCTGTTTGCGGTAGTGATCGATGGCGAGGTTGCGCACGATCTGGAACAGATAACTCAGTTGCGCCTTGATCGACGAGGTGATCGGTGGCGCCGATTGCAGGCGGAAAAACGCATCCTGCACCACGTCCTCGGCGCGCGAGCGACAACCGGTAATGCGCGCGGCGATCTTGACCAGAATCAGCCGATTATCGACGAATGCCTGAAGTAGCGGTGAATCGCACCTGCTTGTGGATACTTGTTCCGTCATGGAAATCACCTTGCTGCCAAATTGGTTAGTGGGACGCCCCTGGGGGCAGGGCTGTCCTACACATCGAGCGACAAATTATGTTGAATGATAATGATTGTCAATTGAGAAAGAGAACTAATGCTGCAAGCAAGTGTGTTTTGCGAACTGCGACACGCCGCCGCACCCCGGCCCCGTTGAGGGGCGCGCCCGTCGACTAATTATTTGCAGACGTCATCCGTTCTCATCTGTGAATGGCCGCGGGTATAGCGCCCGGCCAGACGGCATTCGATGCCTTGCGCGGTCGGCACAGACCGCGCCCCTGCATGCCTTTTCGCAAGGCGTGACGCCGCAACCCGATTCCATCAGCAAGCCCGAATTCAGGCAGGAAACCTCATGACCGACGCGTTCGAACTCCCCAGCACCCTGGTCCAAGCCCTTCAGCGCCGCGCGGCCCTGACGCCGGATCGACTGGCCTTGCGTTTTCTTGCCGAAAACCAGGAGCAGGCTGTGGTGCTCAGTTATCGCGAACTCGATCGGCGGGCGCGGACCATCGCTGCCGCGTTGCAGGCCGAGGCCGAGTCGGGCGACCGTGCGGTGTTGCTGTTTCCCAGCGGCCCGGATTACGTCGCGGCGTTTTTTGGTTGCCTGTACGCCGGCGTGATCGCAGTGCCGGCCTACCCGCCGGAATCGGCACGGCGTCATCATCAGGAACGACTGCTGTCGATCATTGCCGATGCCGAACCGCGCCTGTTGCTGACCAGCGCCGATCTGCGCGACGCCTTGCAGCAGATCGAAGGCGCGCCGCCGCTGCTGTGCGTCGACAGCCTCGACGAGGCGCTGGCAGAGAACTGGCTCGAGCCGACGCTGACGGCAGATCACATCGCCTTCCTGCAATACACCTCCGGCTCCACCGCATTGCCCAAAGGTGTGCAGGTCAGCCACGGCAATCTGGTCGCCAACGAACAGTTGATCCGCCACGGTTTCGGCATCGACGTCAATCCGGACGATGTGATCGTCAGCTGGCTGCCGCTGTACCACGACATGGGGCTGATCGGCGGTTTACTGCAGCCGATCTTCAGCGGCGTGCCGTGCATACTCATGTCGCCAGCGTATTTCCTCGGTCGACCGTTGCGCTGGCTGGAAGCGATCAGCGAATACGGCGGCACCATCAGTGGCGGGCCGGATTTTGCCTATCGCTTGTGCAGCGAACGGGTCAGCGAATCCGCCCTGGCGCGTCTGGATTTGAGCCGCTGGCGTGTGGCGTATTCCGGCTCTGAACCGATCCGCCTCGACAGCCTCGAACGCTTCGCCGAGAAGTTCGCCGCCAGCGGTTTCAGCGCTGACAGTTTCATGGCTTCGTATGGGCTGGCCGAAGCGACGCTGTTCGTTGCCGGCACGCCGCGCGGCACCGGTATTCCAGCCTTGCGTGTCGACGATCAAGCCTTGGCGCAGAACCGCGCCGAACCGGGTGATGGCAGTGCGATCATGAGCTGCGGCATCAGCCAACCGGGCCACGCGGTACTGATCGCCGAACCGAATTCGCTGAAAGAACTGGCCGACAACGCCGTCGGTGAAGTCTGGGCCACCGGGCCGAGCATCGCTCACGGCTACTGGCGCAACCCCGAGGCCAGCGCCAAGACCTTCGTCCAGCACGCCGGCCGTACCTGGTTGCGCACCGGTGATCTGGGTTTTCTGCGCGACGGCGAGCTGTTCATCACCGGGCGCCTGAAAGACATGCTGATCGTGCGCGGTCACAACCTCTATCCGCAGGATATCGAGAAGACCGTCGAGAACGAAGTGGAAGTGGTGCGCAAGGGCCGCGTCGCTGCGTTCGCCGTCAATCACGAGGGCGAGGAGGGCATCGGTATCGCCGCGGAAATCAGCCGCAGCGTGCAGAAAATCCTTGCGCCGCAAGCCTTGATCAAAGCCATTCGCCAAGCCGTGGCCGAGGCGTATCAACAGGCGCCAAGCGTGGTGATCCTGCTCAATCCGGGCGCCTTGCCGAAAACTTCCAGCGGCAAGTTGCAGCGCTCGGCATGCCGCACAGGTCTGGCCGATGGCAGCCTCGACAGTTACGCGCTGTTCCCATCGACGACGACCGAAGCCCAGGCTGCGCCCACCAGTGGCTCGGATCTGCAAGCGCGGATCGGGCAGATCTGGGCCGAGCAACTGAACGTCAAACAGGTCGCCGGCGACGATCATTTTTTCCTGCTCGGCGGCAACTCGATCGCGGCCACGCAAGTGATCGCCCGGGTGCGCGAAGAGCTCGCGCTGGAGCTGAACCTGCGTCTGCTGTTCGAGGCGTCAACCCTGTCGGCGTTCGCTGCTGCCGTGGCGCAACAGCAGCAGGCCGGCGGCAGCGCCCAAGGTGTAATCGCCACGTTGCCGCGCAACGAGCCGATGCCGCAATCGCTGGCACAGAACCGCTTGTGGATTATCTGGCAACTCGACCCGCACAGCAGCGCCTACAACATTCCGGGTGCCTTGCGCTTGCGCGGTGAACTCGACGAGGTCGCCCTGCGCAGCAGTTTCCAGCAACTGATCGAGCGCCACGAATCCCTGCGCACACGCTTCTTCGAGCGCGACGGCGTCGCCTTGCAGCAAGTGCTGGCGGCCGGTGAATTCAACCTGCAAGTGATCGACCTCAGCGACGTGCCGGCCGCCGAGCGCGAAGCCCGCGCGCGGCAGATCCGTGAAGACCAGGCGCATACGCAATTCGATCTGGAAAAAGGCCCGCTGCTCAACGTGAGCCTGATTCGCCTCGACGACGAAGATCACCAATTGCTGGTGACGATGCACCACATCATCGCCGACGGTTGGTCGCTGAATATTCTGCTCGACGAATTCTCGCGCCTGTACGCCGCCGCCAGCCAAGGCGCGACGGCTGAACTGCCAGCGCTGGCCACGCAATACGCCGACTACGGCAACTGGCAGCGCCAATGGCTGGCACAAGGCGAAGGCGAGCGGCAACTGGCGTACTGGCAAGCACAACTGGGCGATGAGCACCCGGCGCTGGAACTGGCCACCGATCACCCACGCTCCGCCAGGCAAAAACACAGCGCAGCGCGGCATAGTCTGCGTCTGGAGGCGAGCCTCGGCGAAGCCATCCGCAACACGGCGCAGGCGCATGAATCGACCACCTTCATGCTGTTGCTCGCCGCTTTGCAAAGCCTGTTGTATCGCTACAGCGGTCAGCGTGACATTCGCATTGGCGTGCCCAACGCCAACCGTCCGCGCCTGGAAACCCAAGGATTGATCGGTTTCTTCATCAACACCCAGGTGCTGCGTGCGCAGATCGATTCGCGCCAGTCGTTTGCCCAACTGCTGGCCCAGACACGGCTGGCGGCACTTGGCGCACAAGCGCATCAGGATCTGCCGTTCGAACAACTGCTCGAAGTGTTTCCGCAGGCGCGCGAGCAAGGGCTGTTTCAGGTCATGTTCAACCACCAGCAGCGTGACTTGAGTGCGCTCAAGCGCTTGCCGGGGCTGCTCGCCGAAGAGTTGCCGTGGCACAGCCGCGAAGCCAAGTTCGACCTGCAACTGCACAGCGAAGAAGACCGCAACGGGCGTCTGACCCTGTCCTTCGATTACGCCAGCGAACTGTTCGACGCGGCCACCATCGAGCGACTGGCCGAGCACTTCTGCAACCTGTTGCGCGATGCCTGCGAGCACCCGCAGCAGGCGATCGGCGATCTGCAATTGCTGGCACGCGATGAACAGCAGCACCAGCAACAGTGGAGCGCAGAACCCTGCGCCCGTGCGCAACAATGGCTGCCGGAACTGCTCGATCAACAGGCAGGCCTGACCCCGCAGCGCACGGCGCTGGTGTGGGACGGCGGCAGCCTCGATTTCGCCGAACTGCATACGCAAGCCAACCGCCTCGCACATTATTTGCGCGACAAAGGCGTTGGTCCGGATGTTTGCGTTGGGATCGCCGCCGAGCGTTCGCCGCAACTGCTGATCGGTCTGTTGGCCATCATCAAGGCTGGCGGCGCCTACGTGCCGCTGGACCCGGAGTACCCGGCCGAGCGGCTGGCCTACATGCTGCGCGACAGCGGCGTCGAATTGCTCCTGACCCAGACTCGACTGCTCGAGCACTTGCCATCCAGCGACGGCGTCAGCGTGATCGCCATGGACGCGTTGCATCTGGAAAACTGGCCGAGCCAGGCGCCGGGTCTGCACCTGCATGGCGACAACCTCGCTTACGTAATTTACACCTCGGGTTCCACCGGCCAGCCAAAAGGCGTCGGCAATACCCACGCGGCACTGGCCGAACGTCTGCAATGGATGCAGAACACCTACCGTCTCGATGAAACCGATGTGCTGATGCAAAAAGCGCCGATCAGTTTCGACGTCTCGGTGTGGGAGTGTTTCTGGCCATTGATCACCGGCGCACGGTTGTTGCTCGCCGGTCCCGGTGAACATCGCGATCCGCATCGCATCGCCCGGCTCGTGCAACAGTTTGGCGTGACCACGCTGCATTTCGTGCCACCGCTGCTGGCGCTGTTCATCGATGAACCGCTGAGCGTCGAATGCACCAGCCTGCGCCGGGTGTTTTCCGGCGGTGAAGCGCTGCCCACTGAATTGCGCAACCGCGTGCTGGCGCAACTGCCAGCGGTGCAACTGTATAACCGTTATGGCCCGACCGAAACCGCGATCAACGTCACCCACTGGCATTGCACTGCTGCCGATGGTGAACGCTCGCCGATTGGCCGTCCATTGGGCAACGTGATCTGCCGGGTGCTGGATGCTGATATGAATCTGTTGCCGGCCGGTGTGCCGGGCGAGTTGTGCATCAGCGGCATCGGTCTGGCTCGCGGTTACCTGGCGCGTCCGTCATTGACCGCCGAACGCTTTGTCGTCGATCCACTGGGCGAGCAGGGCGCACGTTTGTACCGCACGGGCGACCGCGCACGCTGGACCCATGACGGCGTGATCGAATACCTCGGCCGTCTCGATCAACAGGTCAAGCTGCGCGGCTTCCGCGTTGAACCGGAAGAAATCCAGGCACGATTGCTCGCCCAGGAGGGGGTCGCTCAAGCCGTGGTGCTGGTGCGCGAAACGGCTGCCGGCGCGCAACTGATCGGCTACTTCACCGCCAGCGATGCCAGCGAAAACCACGATGAGCAGATCACTCGCCTGAAAGCCGCACTGGCCGCCGAGCTGCCGGAATACATGGTCCCGGCGCAACTGCTGCGCCTCGACGTCATGCCATTGAGCCCCAGCGGCAAACTCGACCGCCGTGCCTTGCCCGAGCCGCAATGGCAGATGCGCGAGCACGTCGAACCGGTGACTGAACTGCAACAGCAGATCGCCGCGATCTGGCGTGAAGTGCTGGGCCTGACCCGGGTCGGCCTGCGCGACGATTTCTTCGCCCTGGGCGGCCATTCGCTGCTGGCCACGCAAATCATCTCGCGCACCCGTCAGGCCTGCGACGTCGAGCTGCCGTTGCGTGCCTTGTTCGAACACAGCGAACTCGGCGATTTCGCCGAGCAGGTTCGCCAGATCCAGCTCAGCGGACGCACCAACGAACAGCCGCCGATCGCCAAAGTCGATCGCAGCCAAGCGGTGCCGTTGTCCTATTCGCAACAGCGCATGTGGTTCCTTTGGCAGATGGAACCGGACAGCCCGGCGTACAACGTCGGCGGCATGGCGCGGCTGCGCGGCGTGTTGCACGTCGAGCATTTTGAAGCAGCCCTGCAAGCGTTGATCCTGCGTCACGAAACCCTGCGCACCACATTCCCCAGCTTCGACGGCGTCGCCCGTCAGCAGGTGCATGGCGAAACAGGTGTGCGCATGGGCTGGAAGGATTTTTCCGGATCTGCTGCTGACGTGCGTGAGCAACAGGTCCAGCAACTGGCTGACGAAGAAGCGCACCGGCCGTTCGATCTGGAAACCGGTCCGCTGCTGCGCGCCTGTCTGGTGAAGACCGCTGAGCAGGAGCATTACTTCGTACTGACCCTGCACCACATCGTCACCGAAGGCTGGGCGATGGACATTTTCGCCCGCGAACTCAGCGCGTTGTACGAAGCCTTTGTCGATGAGCGCGAATCGCCGCTGGAGCCGCTGCCGGTGCAGTATCTGGACTACAGCGTCTGGCAGCGCCACTGGCTGGAATCCGGCGAGCGTCAGCGTCAGCTCGACTACTGGACCGCGCACCTGGGCCGCGAACATCCATTGCTGGAGCTGCCGGGCGATCGTCCACGACCACCGGTGCAGAGCCATCAGGGCGAACTGTTCCGTTTCGACCTGAGCGACGACCTCGCCGCGCGCGTGCGGGCATTCAATGCGCAACACGGTCTGACCCTGTTCATGACCATGACGGCTGCGCTCGCCACCTTGCTGTACCGCTACAGCGGCCAGACCGATCTGCGCATCGGCGCGCCGGTGGCCAACCGCATCCGGCCGGAAAGCGAAGGGCTGATCGGTGCCTTCCTCAATACCCAGGTGCTGCGTTGCCAGCTCGACGGCATGATGTTGGTCGGCGAATTGTTCGAGCAGGTACGCCACACGGTGATCGAAGGCCAGTCGCATCAGGATCTGCCGTTCGATCATCTGGTCGAGGCGTTGCAGCCGCCGCGCAGCGCCGCGTACAACCCGCTGTTCCAGGTGATGTGCAACGTGCAGCGCTGGGAATTCCAGCAGAGCCGCAGTCTGGCCGGCATGACCGTCGAGTACTTGGCCAACGATGCCCGCGCGACCAAATTCGATCTCAACCTGGAGGTCACCGACCTCGATCAGCGCCTCGGTTGCTGCCTGACCTACAGCACCGATCTGTTCGACGAGCCGACCATCGCGCGCATGGCCGGGCATTGGCGCAACCTGCTTGAGGCACTGATCGCCGACCCGCAGCAACGCCTCGGCGAACTGCCGCTGCTCGACCCAGCCGAGCAACAACACTTGCTCGACAGCCTGGGTGTCGAGGCGGGCGTGCACCGTCTCGACCAGTGCATCCATCACCTGTTCGCCGAACAGGCACTGGCGCGCCAGGATGCGCCGGCGCTGACCTTTGCCGGGCAAACCCTGAGCTACGCCGAACTCGACGCCCGCGCCAATCGTCTGGCCTGGGCCCTGCGCGAACGCGGCGTTGGTCCGCAAGTGCGAGTCGGTCTGGCGTTGGAACGTTCGCTGGAAATGGTCATCGGCCTGCTGGCGATTCTCAAGGCCGGCGGCGCGTATGTGCCGCTCGACCCGGAATACCCGCTCGACCGTCTGCACTACATGATCGAAGACAGCCGCATCGGTCTGCTGCTCAGCGATCGGGCAATGTTCGCCGCCCTCGGTGAGCTGCCGTCCGGCGTCGTGCGCTGGTGCCTGGAAGACGACAGCGCGGCGTTGGCCGATTACCCGGTGACCGAGTTGCCATTGATCAGCCTGGCGCAGCATCAGGCGTACCTGATCTACACCTCGGGTTCGACCGGCAAACCGAAAGGTGTGGTGGTCTCCCACGGCGAAATCGCCATGCATTGCCAAGCGGTGATCGAACGTTTCGGCATGCGTCCCGACGACTGCGAGCTGCACTTCTATTCGATCAACTTCGACGCCGCCACCGAGCGGCTGCTGGTGCCGTTGCTCAGCGGCGCGCAGGTGGTGCTGCGTGCGCAAGGTCAGTGGGACGCCGAGGAAATCTGCGGTTTGATTCGTGATCATCGGATCAATGTCCTCGGTTTCACCCCGAGTTATGGCAGCCAGTTGGCGCAGTTCCTCGCCACGCAAAACCAAATCCTGCCGGTGCGGATGATCATTACTGGCGGTGAAGCGCTGACCGGTGAGCACCTGCAAAGGATTCGTGCGGCGTTCAAACCGGCGCTGTTCTTCAATGCCTATGGCCCGACGGAAACCGTGGTCATGCCGTTGGCCAGTCTGGCGCCAGAGGTGCTGGAGGAGGGCGCCGGCAGTGTGCCGATCGGCAGCGTGATCGGTGCGCGCGTGGCGTACATTCTCGATGCCGATCTGGCACTGGTGCCGCAAGGTGCGACCGGTGAATTGTTTGTCGGTGGCGCCGGTCTGGCGCAGGCCTATCACGACCGTCCGGGGATCAGCGCCGAGCGTTTTGTCGCCGATCCGTTTGCCGCTAATGGCGCGCGCATGTACCGCACCGGCGATCTGGTGCGCCAGCGAGCCGATGGGCTGGTGGAATATCTGGGGCGTATCGATCATCAGGTGAAGATTCGCGGTTTCCGCATCGAACTCGGTGAAATCGAAACCCGCCTGCTCGATCACGATTCGATTCGCGAAGCGGTGGTACTCGCACTGGATGCGCCAAGCGGCAAGCAACTGGTTGGCTATCTGGTGACTGAAGTCGCCGGGCAAAGCGAAGCCAGCCAGATCGAACTGCGCGAAGCGCTGAAGGCGCACCTCAAGGCACAACTGCCGGATTACATGGTGCCGACCCACCTGATGCTGTTGGCGAGCATGCCGCTGACCGCCAACGGCAAACTCGACCGCCGCGCCTTGCCCGCGCCAGACCCTGAGCTAAACCGTCAGGACTATGTGGCGCCGAGCAATGAACTGGAGCAGAGCCTCGCGCAGATCTGGTGTGAAGTGCTCAACGTCAAACGAGTTGGCCTTAACGACAACTTCTTCGAACTCGGCGGCGACTCGATTCTGTCGATTCAAGTGGTCAGCCGCGCGCGTCAACAGGGCATTCATTTCAGCCCGCGGGATCTGTTCCAGCATCAGACCGTGCAGAGCCTCGCCGCCGTCGCCAGCCGCACCGAGCGGGTGACGGCCGAGCAGGGTCTGGTGGCCGGCGAGTCGCGCCTGACGCCGATTCAGCATTGGTTCTTCGACACCGACATTCCCCAGCGACAGCACTGGAACCAGGCGTTGCTGCTGGAGCCGAGCGCGGCGCTGCAAGCGCAGATTCTGGGGCAAGCGCTACTGGCGGTAATCGAGCACCACGATGCATTGCGTCTGCGTTTCGCCGAGGTCAATGGTCAGTGGCAAGCGACCCATGAACCGCTGTCCGCTGCGAATTTTTTCTGGCATCGCCGCGTCGAATCGATGGAGGCTTGCCAAGCCCTGTTCGCCGAGGCCCAGCGCAGCCTCGATCTGGCTCAAGGCCCGCTGCTACGGGCGGTGCTGGTCGATGGCCCGCAAGGCCAGCAACGTCTGTTCATGGCGATTCATCACTTGGTGGTCGACGGTGTCTCGTGGCGCGTGTTGCTCGACGATGTGCAAACGGTCTATCGCCAACTCGACGCCGAGCAGCCGCTGCAACTGCCGGCGAAAACCAGCGCGTTCAAGGATTGGGCTGCGCGTTTGCAGGCCTACGCCGGCAGCGAATCCCTGCGCGAAGAACTCGGTTGGTGGCAGGCCCAACTGGCCGGGCCGAGCGCCGATCTGCCTTGTGCCAATCCACAGGGCGGGCGACAGCATCGTCACGCGCAAACCGTCAGCGTACGCCTCGATGCCGAGCGTACCCGGCAACTGCTGCAACAGGCGCCGAGCGCTTACCGCACGCAGGTCAACGACTTGCTGCTGACCGCGCTGGCCCGTGTGCTGTGCCGTTGGACGGGCGAGGCGTCGGCGCTGATTCAACTGGAAGGCCACGGCCGCGAGACCTTATTCGACGAGATCGATCTGACCCGCACGGTCGGCTGGTTCACCAGCGCTTACCCGCTGCGCCTGACGCCGTGCGCCAGTGAAGAAAGCGCCGGGCAGGGCGCGTCGATCAAAGCGATCAAAGAACAATTGCGTGCAGTGCCGCACAAAGGCCTGGGTTACGGCGTGCTGCGTTATCTGGCTGACGACGCCAGCCGCGCGAGCATGACCGCGTTGCCGAGCGCGCCGATCACCTTCAACTACCTCGGTCAGTTCGACCAGAGCTTCGCCAGCGATGCGCTGTTCCATCCGCTCGATGAGGCGGTCGGTGCCGCCCACGATCCGCAGGCGCCGTTGCCAAATGAATTGAGTGTCGACGGCCAAGTCTACGGCGGCGAACTGCAGCTGCGCTGGACCTTCAGCGCCGAGCGTTTCGACGCCCGGACCATTACCGATCTGGCCAATGCCTACCTGGCTGAGCTGCAAAACCTGATCGCCCATTGTCTGCAAGACGAGGCCGGTGGCCTGACGCCCTCGGACTTCCCGCTGGCGCAACTGACCCAGGCGCAACTCGATGCGCTGCCGGTGCCGGCCGCGCACATCGAAGACGTCTATCCGCTGACGCCGATGCAGGAGGGCATGCTGCTGCACACCTTGCTCGAACCGGGCACCGGTCTGTACTACATGCAGGATCGCTACCGCATCAACAGCGAACTCGACACCGAGCGCTTCGCCCAGGCCTGGCAAGCGGTGGTCGCCCGGCATGAAGCGTTGCGCGCATCGTTCTGCTGGAACGTCGGCGAGGACATGCTGCAAGTGATCCACACGCCGGGTCGCACGCCGATCGAATACCTGGACTGGAGCACCATCGCCGAGGCCGAGCAGGAACCGCAGTTGCAAGCGCTGCTGAAAAGCGAGCGCGAGGCGGGTTTCGATCTGCTCGTTCAGGCGCCGTTTCATCTGCGCCTGATCAAGGTCGGCGCGGCGCGTTACTGGTTCATGATGAGCAATCACCACATCCTTATCGATGCCTGGTGCCGCTCGTTGCTGATGAACGATTTCTTCGAGATCTACAGCGCCCTCGGCGAAGGCCGCGAAGCGCAGTTGAGCACGCCGCCGCGTTATCGCGATTACATCGGCTGGCTGCAACGTCAGAGCCTGGCCGAGGCGCGGCAGTGGTGGCAGCAGAATCTGCAAGGCTTCGAGCGCACCACACCGATCCCGAGCGACCGTCCGTTCCTGCGTGAACATGCCGGCGAAAGCGGTGGGATGATCGTCGGCGACTGCTACACCCGCCTCAATGTCGAGGACGGTGCGCGGTTGCGTGAACTGGCGCAGGCGCATCAGTTGACCATCAACACGTTTGCGCAAGCCGCGTGGGCGCTGGTCCTGCGCCGCCTCAGCGGTGATCGCGACGTGCTGTTCGGCGTCACCGTGGCCGGGCGCCCGGTGGACATGCCGGAAATGCAACGCACCGTCGGTCTGTTCATCAACAGCATTGCGCTGCGGGTGCAGATGCCGGCGGACGATGAACGCTGCAGCGTGCGGCACTGGCTGAGCGCGCTGCTCGACCGCAACATGCAGTTGCGCGAGTACGAATATTTGCCTTTGGTGAACATCCAGGAACAAAGCGAATTACCCAAGGGCCAGCCCCTGTTCGACAGCCTGTTCGTCTTTGAAAACGCCCCGGTGGAAGTCTCGGTACTGGACCGTGCGCAGAGCCTCAATGCGACCTCGGATTCCGGCCGGACCCACACCAACTTCCCGCTGACGGCGGTGTGTTACCCGGGCGATGACCTCGGCCTGCACCTGTCGTATGACCAGCGCTATTTCGACGAATCGACGGTCCAGCGCCTGCTCGCTGAGTTCAAGCGCTTGCTGCTGGCGCTGGTCGAGGGTTTCCATGGCGACATGGCCGAGCTGCCGCTGCTCGGTGCGCAGGAGCAGGAGTTCCTGCTGCACGGGTGCAACGAGAGTGCGCAGGATTATCCGCTGGAGCAGAGTTACGTGGCGCTTTTCGAAGCGCAGGTCGCCGCGCATCCGCAACGCATCGCGGCCAGTTATCTCGATCAGCAACTGAGCTATGCCGAACTGAATCAGCGCGCCAACCGTCTCGGTCATGCATTGATCGCCGCCGGGGTGCAGTTCGATCAACCGGTGGCGCTGCTGGGCGAACGCAACCTCGACCTGCTCGGCATGATTGTCGGCAGCTTCAAGGCCGGCGCCGGCTATCTGCCGCTGGACCCGGGCCTGCCGAGCCAGCGCCTGCAACGTATCGTCGAGCTGAGCCGCACGCCGGTGCTGGTCTGCAGCCAAGCCTGCCGCGAACAGGCGCAAGCATTGCTCGATGAATGTGGTTGCGCCCATCGTCCACGGTTGTTGGTCTGGGAAGAACTCCAGGCGGCGGCGACATCGGCTGACAATCCCGGCCTTTACAGCGGCCCGGACAACCTCGCTTACGTGATCTACACCTCGGGCTCCACCGGATTGCCGAAAGGGGTGATGGTCGAACAGCGCGGCATGCTCAACAACCAGTTGAGCAAGGTGCCGTACCTGCAACTGAGCGAAACCGATGTGATCGCGCAGACCGCTTCGCAAAGTTTCGACATTTCGGTCTGGCAGTTCCTCGCCGCGCCGTTGTTCGGCGCGCGGGTCGACATCGTGCCGAACGCCATCGCCCATGACCCGCAGGGTTTGCTGGTGCATGTGCAAGCGCAGGGCATCACCGTGCTGGAAAGTGTGCCGTCGCTGATTCAGGGCATGCTCGCCTCCGAACGCCTGAGCCTGGATGGCTTGCGCTGGATGCTGCCAACCGGTGAAGCGATGCCGCCTGAGCTGGCGCACCAATGGCTGCTGCGTTACCCGGACATTGGTCTGGTCAACGCCTATGGCCCGGCCGAGTGCTCGGACGATGTGGCGTTCTTCCGTGTCGACCTCGCATCGACGCGTGGCAGCTATCTGCCGATCGGTACGCCGACCGACAACAACTTGCTGTATCTCCTCGACGGTGCGCTGGAGCTGGTGCCGTTGGGCGCGGTGGGTGAACTCTGCGTGGCCGGCACCGGTGTCGGTCGCGGTTATGTCAGCGATCCGCTACGGACTGCGCCGGTGTTTGTGCCGAATCCGTTCGGTGCGCCGGGCGAGCGTCTGTATCGCACCGGAGATCTGGCGCGGCGGCGCAACGATGGCGTGCTGGAGTATGTCGGCCGCGTTGATCATCAGGTGAAAATTCGCGGTTACCGCATCGAACTGGGCGAGATCGAAGCACGCCTGCATGAACAGCCGGAAGTGCGCGACGGCGCAGTCGGTGTGCAGGAGGGGGCTAACGGCAAACATCTGGTGGGTTACCTGGTCGCAGCGGATTCCACACTGAACCCGAACGAACGCCTGGAGCGAATCAAACAGCGCCTGCGCGCCGAACTGCCGGAATACATGGTGCCGCTGCACTGGCTGTGGCTCGATCAACTGCCGCTCAACGCCAACGGCAAGCTCGACCGCAAAGCCCTGCCAGCGCTGGAAATCGGTCAGTTGCACAGCCACGACTATCTGGCGCCACGCAATGAGCTGGAGCAAACCCTGGCGGGTATCTGGGCCGAGGTGCTGAAGGTCGACAAGGTCGGTGTGCGTGACAACTTCTTCGAGCTGGGCGGGCATTCATTGCTGGCCACGCAGATCGCCTCGCGGGTGCAGAAAACCCTGCAACGCGACGTGCCGCTGCGGGCGATGTTCGAATGCAGCACGGTGGAGGAGTTGGCCGAGTTCATCGATGGACTGGCGGCGAGTGAGATCACCGAAGAGAAGGTTGATCGGCTCAATGATCTGATGGCGGAGCTGGAGGGGCTGTAGTTTTTCGGCGCCTGGGCCGGCCTCTTCGCTGGCAAGCCAGCTCCCACAGTTTTTGCGGTGTGCACAAATCTTGTGAACGACGTTGAACCCTGTGGGAGCTGGCTTGCCAGCGATGGCGTCGGTCAATTCAACAGAAATCAACCGGTAAGTGACTGTACATTTCGATCCTTGACGATCAGCAACCGGCAGCTCAGTCTGCCGGTTCTGTTTTTTCTCGCGGGGGATGGTTGATGCCTTTTTTCACGGTTGACGGACAAGCGCTGCATTACACCGATCAAGGCGCTGGGCCGGCGGTGCTGCTGGCCGGCAGTTACTTGTGGGATCACGCCATGTGGGCGCCGCAGATCGCCGCGCTGGCGCCGCACTATCGGGTGATTGCGCTGGACCTGTGGGGCCATGGCGAGTCGGGGCGGTTGCCGGAAGGCACCTTGTCACTGGATGACATCGCCCGTCAGGCGCAAGCCTTGCTCGACCATCTGCAGATCGACCGCGTCACGCTGGTAGGCCTGTCGGTCGGCGGCATGTGGGGCGTGCGCCTGGCGCTTTCGGCGCCGCAACGACTCAACGGTCTGGTGCTGATGGACACGTACGTCGGCGTCGAACCCGAGCCGACCCGCCAGTACTATTTCTCGCTGTTCAAGCAGATCGAAGGCAGCGGCGAAATTTCCGAACAACTGCTCGATATCGTCGTGCCGATCTTCTTCCGTCCGGGCATCGATCCGCAGTCGGCGCTGTATCAGGATTTCCGCGCGAAACTGGCGGCGTACTCCTCGGATCGACTGCGCAACAGCATCGTGCCGATGGGGCGCATCACTTTTGGACGTGATGACTTGTTGCCACGCCTGGGCGAGCTGAATGCAGCAACAACGTTGGTGTTGTGCGGCGATCAGGACAAGCCACGCCCACCGGCAGAAGCCCGGGAAATGGCTGAGTTGATCGGCTGCCCATGCGTGCTGGTGCCGGAGGCGGGGCACATCTCCAATCTGGAGAATCCGCAGTTTGTGACTGAGGCGTTGTTGAGCTTCCTGAGCGAGCGCAACCTTTAGACCGAGTCATCGTTCATCGCGGGCACGCCCGCTCCCACAGAATTTGGTGTCGTACACGAAATTTGTGATTACCTCGGTCACTGTGGGAGCGGGCTTGCCCGCGAAGAGGCCGTTTCAGACGACAAAGAATCTGAAGTTATTCAGGCCCCAGAATCTTCACCAGCTTCTCTGCTGTCGGCGCCCCTTGCTGCTGTTGCAACTCACCCTTGTCGTCCATATAGAAGATCGCCGGTGTCGCCTGCAATTCAAGATCTTCCATCAACTGCATGTTCGCCGCCAGCTTGGTCTGCACCGCCACCGGAATATCCTTCAAGGCTTTGAGCGAGCTGCCCTTGCCAGCCTTTTCGTGATCTTCCAGCGCCTTGGCCGGGTCTTTCGCCGCCAGCAGCGCCGCCGATTTGCCCGGGCTGTCTTCGCGAATGATGCCGACCATGATGTGGCGCAATTGCACCTTGCCGGCTTTCACCCACGGCCGCGCCTGCTCCCAGAACATGTTGCAGTACGGGCAGTTCGGATCGCTGAACAAATACACCGTGCGCGGTGCGTCCTTGTTGCCGTCCTGAATCCAGTTGCTTGCCTCGAACTTGGCCCAGACTTCCTTGGCCATCGGCGCGTAGACCAGTTTTTGCAGAGGCTCGCTGCTCAAGTCCTTGCCGTCAGCGTCGTACAGATTACCCAGCAGCACGTGCTTGCCATCCGGCGTCAGGTACAGCGCCATGCCGCGATTCTGGTATTGCGCCGCATAACCACGCAGGCCGTCGGGGGCGTCAAATTGGCCGACGATCTTTGCGCCCTTGGCTTCGATCTGCTTGATCGCGGCGGGCAGTTCTTCAGCAGCCTGCACCGACGGCAAGTGCAGCAGGGCGCCGCTCAGGGTCAAGGTCAGCAGGTGGCGGAGGCGGGGCATGGCAGTTTCCTTGCAGAGGTGGCCGGTGCGGTGGCCGGGTTCGAATGGGGGATCGGCGTGTCGAAACTTTCCAGCGCACGGGCCAGGCTGGCGTTCGACAGTTCACCGAGGTGGCTGCTCAGCAGGCGACCGTCGGGGCTATAGAACAGCGTAGTCGGCAATGCCATCGAACCCACGGCCTGACCGAGGCGACCGCTGCGGTCGAACAGTACGTTGTTCAGGCTCAGGCCTTGGGTTTCGAGGAAAGTCGCCACGCTTTGCATGCTTTCGGCCTGGTTGACGAACAGGAAGGTCAGGTCCGGGCGTTGTTGTTGGGCATGTTCCAGTACCGGCATTTCGCGCCGGCACGGTGGGCACCAGGTCGCCCACAGATTGATCACCAGCGGCCCGCCCTGATAATCGCTGAGCTGGATGGTTTGCCCGGCCGCGTTGCGCAGGGTGATGTCCGGCAGACGGGTACCTTGTTCGTAAATATTCAGCGACAGCGTCGCCAGCAGCCAGAACGCCACACCGCTGGCCACGCCAAAGCCCAGCGGCCGGCGCAGCCCGGGACGGCGCCAGCCGCGATACAGCGCCGCCAGCAACAGCACGATCACCCCCGGCCAGGCGAGGAAACCGCCGTCACGCAGGTCGATGATCTGCCACGGGTCAGCGCGATAATGCGACCAGTACAGCGCGACAAAGGCCACCCGCGCAGCGAGCATGCCCAGCAAAAACAGGCTGAACAGTGCCGATTCGGGGTTATCGCCACCGCGCTTGGCCACCCGCCAGCCGACAAAAGTCGCCAGCGCCAGGGCGCTGATCAGCAGCAGATGGTTGAGCGCGATGGCAAAGGTGCCGAGGGTCAGAGTGAGCATTAATGGGCGTCTCGGGTAGCGTTCCAGCGTTGCAGGAATGTATCGGCATCGACTTCGCCGGTAATTCGCTGGCTGCGGCGTTCTTCACCGTCGGTGCCGATCCAGACGAAACTCGGTGGCCCCGGCACTTTGTAGCGGCTGAGCAGCTCACGGCTGGCGGCATTGTCAGCGGTGACATCGAGCCGCAGCAGGCGCACATCATTCAACGCCTGCATCACATTGGCCTTGCCGAATACCTGCTTCTCCATGACCTTGCACGACACGCACCAGTCGGCGTAGTAATCGAGCAGCACCCACTGGCCCTGCGCTTTGGCCGAGTCGAGTTCGCGCTGCAACGCCGCCGGCTCCTTGATCGTGGTGAACGCGTCATGCCCGGCTGGCGTTACCGAACCGGCACGGCCAGCGCTGTAGACCTGCAACGGTTGATACGGGTCGTCGCTGCCGCCGGCCGCGCCAATCACCAGCAGGCTGCCCCACAACCCGAGCAGCAGCGAAGTGGCACCGAACAACTGCGCGACGCGGCCAAAACCTTCGGACTGTTTCCAGGCGCAGAACGCGGCGATCAACAGCAATGCACCGCACAGGCCCAGCCACAACGACGCATCGAGTACCGGGCGCAGCATCAACAGCGCAGTGGCAAGAAAGAGGAAACCGAACACGCCTTTGAGCAGGTTCATCCACGCGCCGGGTTTGGGCAGGAAGCGGTTGCCCACGGTCACCAGCAACAGCAACGGCACACCGATACCGATGCCCAGCGAGAACAGAATCAAGCCACCGTGCAGGGCATTGCCGGTCTGCGCGATATACAGCAGAGCGCCGGCCAGCGGTGCGGTCATGCACGGGCCGACCAGCAGACCGGACAGCGCACCGAGCATCCCGGCGCCGATCAGGCTGCCACCGCTGCGACTGCGTGAGGCATGTTCGAGGCGATCACGCAGGGCCACCGGCAGTTGCAGTTCGAAGAAGCCGAACATCGGCAGGGCCAATATCACGAAAATCGCCGCGAACGTGCCGAGCAACCAGGGGTTCTGCAACCACGCCTGCAGGTTCGCACCGAGTAGCGCAGCAATGACGCCCATCGCGGCATAGACCAATGCCATGCAAATCACGTAGCTGCCGGCCAGAGCAAAGCCGCGCCGCGGTGTGGCGCCGCTGCCGACCACCATGCCGGCGAGAATCGGCAGCATCGGCAAGGTGCACGGGGTAAAGGCCAATAACAGACCGAGGCCGAAGAACACCAGCAGACTCCAGCCCAGGGCGCGCTGTTGCAGGCTGCTGGCCAGTGCCTCGTCCGCTGCCTGCGCGCCCGGCGCAACGGTCGCCTTGCCGCCAAGATCAATCACGCGGGTTTGCGGTGGATAACACAGACCGGCATCGGCACAGCCTTGATAGCTGACCTTGATCTGACCGCTGGCGGATGTCGGAATTTTCACTTCCAGACCCTGACGGTAGACCGGTTGCTCGCCGAAGAACTCGTCGCTGTGGGACTCGCCTTCAGGCAGCTTCGGCTGCTGATCGGCGGTGAGCCCGTCGAACTTCAAGCGTTTCTGATACAGGTAATAGCCGTCGCTGATCTGCCAGAACAGCTGGGTTTCCCCGGACTCGAGACGTTCGGATGTCAGCACGAAAGCTTTGTCGACCGGCAAGAATTCCGGTTTCGTATCGAATGGATTGTTTCCGGCCTGGGCCAGACCCGAGACCAAGAGAGCGAACAAAAGAAAAAAATGACGCATGGAGGAGCCTTGTCCCTGTGCAAGTGAGCGCAGAATGGGCGGCGGCGATTAACCGATAATTAACCCGTATCGTACAAGGCTCTCTCTTGCTCGGCCAATCAGCCGCGCAGCAGTCCGGGCCAGTTCGCTTCGTTGATCGTGTGCGGGCCGGAGACCAGTCGGTCGCTCTGGATGTTGTAAACCAGATACTGATTGTTGGTCAGAAAGATGTACCAGTGGCTGTCGGCGAACGTCCGGTCATTTTGTGCGGCGGTAACGATGCGGTCTTTGTAGGGTTTCAATACGCCCAGTTGATATTCGCCGAACGGCTTGCGCGTCAGGGTTTTTGCTCTGTAATTGAACGACAGATAATGGCCGTCATTGAGAATGAAGCGAAACAGAAACGCTTGCCCGGTCAGTTGAAACCAGGTGCCGGCAATGATCTGGTCGAAGTACGGCAGTATCGGTTTCCATATCGAATCGGCGACTTTCTGAAAACTGGCAACCGCATCTTTGTCCTGGTCGTATTTGCAGACCATGGGCGTTGCGCCCTGGTAATGGAATAACCACGCGATGTCTTCATCGCCCGGGGCGTTGAAGCCGATTGACGTGGTGGTGAAACCGAAGCGCAGGTCTTTGATGAACGGGTCGAATTTGTCCCAGCTGCCAGCCGTAGAGGCAGGGTAGTTATCGGAGACCTTATTGGCGCCCAGATCAAAGCGAGAGTAGGTCTCGCTGTCCTTGAAAAAGAAATAAATGCGATCCGGGCCGGCACGCCAGTCGATGGCGACGAAGTTTTGTAGTTGAGGCATGTGAATCAAGTCCTTTTGACTGTGGGTGAAACATCAGCGCCAAGGCTAAAACAGCGGTGTTCGGCGAAACAGGCGCGAAGTGTTTCCGTATCGGTGTACGTATTTAAGAAAGTTTCCGGCCTGGTTTGCCTTCCCTCCAGGTTCGGCTTCCCGTCAATGCTGCTGGCGGCCATAATTGCCGCTTAATCCTCGCCTGCTTCACTCGCCTTTTTATTTTCGGAGCGCCCATGCACGTACTGGTTTGCGAAGACGATGAGCTGATCGCCAGCGGCATCGTTGCCGGCCTCACGGCTCAGGGTTTGACGGTCGAGCACGTCAACACCGCATCGAAAGCGCGGGCGATGCTCAAGGTCGCCGAATTCGACGTGATGGTGCTCGACCTCGGTCTGCCCGACGAAGATGGCCTCAAGTTGCTCCAGCAATTGCGACAGGGCGGGCTGGAGATTCCGGTGCTGATACTGACCGCGCGCGACTCGGTGACCGACCGCGTCGACGGCTTGCAGGCCGGGGCGGACGATTACCTGCTCAAGCCGTTTGACCTGCGTGAGCTGTTCGCGCGTCTGCAAACCCTGTTGCGTCGGGTGGCCGGACGCAGCGTCAACCTGATCGAGCACGGCGCGCTGACCTACGATCCCAGCAGCCGCGAAACCACTCTGGCCGGGCAACCGGTCGACTTGTCACGGCGCGAGCAGGCATTGCTCCAGGCGCTATTGCACAATCGTGGCCGGGTGCTGTCCACCGAGCAGTTGAAGGACAGCGTCTACGGCTTCAACGATGAACTGGAAAGCAACGCGCTGAACGTGCACATCCATCATTTGCGCAGCAAGCTGGGCAAGGGCATCGTCGAAACCGTGCGCGGTCTGGGCTATCGTCTTGGTCCGGCCGACGGTGGAGAGCAAGGCAAGTGATGAGTCTGCGGTTGCGCCTGAGCCTGACCCTCGGCGCCGCGTTTGCCTTGATCTGGGCGCTGGCGGCGGCGTGGATGCTCAGTGATCTGCGCAATCAGATGATGTTTTCCCTCGATCAGCGACTGGTCGCATCGGCGCGGATGGTCGCCGGCCTGCTCGAGCAGTTGCCAGCGCTGCCGAGCAAAGGCGAGGGCACTCATTTCAGCGCCGAGCAACTGAATATTCCCGGCGGCATGGCCTGTCAGGTCAGTTCCTTGCGCGGGGAAATCCTTGCCCGCAGTCATAACAATCCGGACCAGGCGCTGGAAGCCGAGAAAATGGGCTTTCATGATCAGATGATTGATGGCGCACCGTGGCGCAGTTTCACCCTCGCGCGGGGTGATGTGCGGATTACCACAGCCGATCGGCAGATTGAGCGTGAGGCGCTGAACATGTCGATCCTGTTGGCGGCGTCGGTGCCGGTCGGTGTGGCGCTGCTCGGTTGTCTGTGCCTGTTGTGGCTGGGCATCGGCCAGGGGCTGGCGCCGCTCAACCGCTTGCGTGAAGCGCTGATGCGGCGCAACGCCGATTCGCTTGAGCCGTTGCAGATTCAGGCGTTTCCCAGCGAGTTGAAACCATTGCTGGAAACCCAGAACCAGTTGTTCCAGCGCATCGGCAAGACTCTCGAACGTGAACGACGCCTGACCGGCGACGCCGCGCATGAACTGCGCAGCCCGCTCACCGCGATCAAGACCCACCTGCAAGTTGCCCGAATGACCGATGGCAACGCTCGCGATCAGTCGTTGGCGCGGGCCGAGGAGGGCGCCGATCGCCTGCATCGCACCCTCGAGCAGTTATTGTTGCTGGCGCGAGTCGAGGGCAGCCTGTCGTTCGATGACGGCTCGCAATACAGCGCCGAACAAGTCGCACGCCTGGCGATTCAGGACGCCACTGGCGGCGAGCGCACGCGCATCCAGCTGCAGCTGCCGACTGATCTGTCCACAGCGCCGCTGCAGATGCCCGCCGCGCTGGCGATTGCCGCGCTGCGTAATCTGCTCGACAACGCCCTGCGCCATACCGCCGAGGAATGCAGGGTCGAGTTGAGTCTGATAACCGTCGGCAACCGCGTGCGATTCGTCGTCCGCGATCATGGTCCGGGAATTGCCCCGGATGATCTGCAACACCTGACGCAACGCTTCTGGCGCAACGGCCAGAGCACCGGTTGCGGCCTCGGTCTGGCGATCGTTCAGGCGATCGTCCAGCGCTGCGACTGTGCGCTGCATTTCGACAGTCGCGCGGATGGCTTGCGGGTTGAGCTGACCATGCCGTTGCAACGCGTCTGAACCCAGCACAATCCCAAGGAGCGAGCCTGCTCGCGATAGCGTCCTGTCAGTTGATGATGCGGTCGACTGACGGACCGTCATCGCGAGCAGGCTCACTCCTACAAAGGCTCGGTGTTCTGACACATCAAATGTAACTTCTCGGCGTTCGCTATCCGCTCGGGGTGGGCGTAAGGTCGACGCAGCTTTGACTCAATGGATTGAGGGAACTGCGCCATGGAAGCGTCCATCTGCATCAGCCCGGCCACCCTGGCCGACGCCGGCCTTATCAGCCGTATCATCGAACGTTCGATCCGCTTTGGCTGTGCGCACGATCACCGCAACGACCCTTCACTCGTCAGCCGCTGGCTCGGCCTGCAATCGACCGATGTCATCAGCGCCCGGCTCGCCGACCCGCAGTTTTACCTGTCCATCGCGTTGCTTGATGGCAAACCGGTCGGCGTCGGCATGGCGAACGATGTCGGCGAGATTCTGCTGTGTCATGTCCAGCCGGAATCGTTTCGCCGCGGGGCCGGGCGCGCGTTGATGGGGGATCTGGAGGGTTGGCTGCTGATTCGTGGTGTGCTGCAGGCGCAGCTCAATAGCACGCGTACGGGCCAGGCGTTTTATCGGCATCTGGGCTATCGCGCAGCCACTGCGCTTTGCCAATGCCATGGCTTGCAGGTGCAGCCCATGCACAAGCCTTTGGTGTTGCCGGTCTGACAACCCGGTCAAGGGCTAAATCCTCGACGCCCTTAAGCGTTTCCAGAACAGGAAAACCTGCCAGTGCGCCCCTTGACCGGAACGCGCAGTTGTCCGGCGTGCCGTTTGGGTCGCTATCCATAGTTCATTGAGGGGTCGAGAAATGTCAGTCGCCACCAGCCTTATCGAAGAGTCGGTCCGGGTTACCTCGGCGCCGGTCGAAACGTTGTACCAGTTCGAAGAATCGCCACTGCTCGCGCGCCAGGCGCAACAGGAGTCGAATGCGCGCAGTTATCCGCGGCGCATTCCGCTGGCGCTCAAACGCGCCAAGGGCCTGTATGTCGAAGACGTCGAGGGTCGCCGCTTCATTGACTGCCTGGCCGGCGCCGGTACGCTGGCGCTGGGGCACAATCACCCGGTGGTGATCGAGGCGATCCAGCAGGTGCTGGCTGATGAATTGCCATTGCACACCCTCGACCTGACGACGCCGGTCAAGGATCAGTTCGTCCAGGACCTGTTCGGCCTGCTGCCACCGGCGCTCGCGGCGCAAGCAAAAATCCAGTTCTGCGGGCCGACCGGCACTGACGCGGTGGAAGCCGCGCTGAAACTGGCGCGCACGGCCACGGGACGGAGCACGGTGTTGTCGTTTTCCGGTGGTTATCACGGCATGAGTCAGGGCGCTTTGAGTCTGATGGGCAGCCTGGGCCCGAAAAAACCGCTGGGTGCCTTGCTCAGCACCGGCGTGCAGTTCATGCCGTTCCCGTATGACTACCGTTGCCCGTTCGGCCTCGGCGGTGCGGCGGGGGTGAAAGCCAACCTGAGTTACCTGGAAAGCCTGCTCAACGACCCCGAAGCCGGTGTGCAATTGCCCGCCGCGGTGA
Organism: Pseudomonas sp. Z003-0.4C(8344-21); assembly: GCF_900104975.1. Classification (NCBI taxonomy): domain Bacteria; kingdom Pseudomonadati; phylum Pseudomonadota; class Gammaproteobacteria; order Pseudomonadales; family Pseudomonadaceae; genus Pseudomonas; species Pseudomonas sp. Z003-0.4C(8344-21). The sequence continues at coordinate 2,254,814 of NZ_LT629756.1, forward strand.
TCGTTGAAGCGGTGCAGGGCGAGGGCGGCGTTATTCCTGCCGATATCGAGTGGCTGCAAGGGCTGCGCCGGATCACCGAGCAGGCTGGCGTGGCCTTGATCGTCGACGAGATCCAGAGCGGTTTCGCCCGCACCGGCAAGATGTTTGCCTTCGAGCACGCCGGCATCATTCCGGATGTGGTGGTGCTGTCGAAAGCCATCGGCGGCAGCCTGCCGCTGGCGGTGGTGGTCTATCGCGACTGGCTCGACACCTGGCAGCCGGGCGCTCACGCCGGCACCTTCCGCGGCAATCAGATGGCCATGGCAGCCGGTTCTGCGGTGATGCGCTATCTGCTCGAACACAAGGTCTGCGAGCACGCCGCCGCCATGGGCGCAAGACTGAGCGAGCACCTGCACATCCTGCAACGCGACTTCCCGCAACTGGGCGATATCCGCGGCCGCGGCCTGATGCTTGGCGTCGAACTGGTCGACCCCAACGGCGCAGTGGATGCCCTTGGCCATCCGCCGGCATTTGCTCGTCTGGCGCCACTGGTGCAGCGCGAATGCCTCAAGCGTGGCCTGATCCTCGAGTTGGGCGGGCGGCATGGCGCGGTAGTGCGGTTCCTGCCGCCATTGGTGATCACCGCCGCCGAGATCGACCGCGTCGCCGAGATCTTCGGCCGCGCTTTGGCGGCGGCGACGGCGGCACTGTAAATTTTTCGCCGCGCCGAACGTTCTTTCTACATACCCGGCTGCACCGCGCGTGCGGCCCACCCTTACAACGATGGAGAAGCAGCATGACGTCAGTATTCGACCGCGAGGACATCCTCTTTCAAGTCGTGGTCAACCACGAAGAGCAATACTCGATCTGGCCGGATTACAAAGCCGTACCAGAGGGCTGGCGCACCGTCGGCAAGAGCGGCCTGAAAAAGGAATGCCTGGCCTACATCGAGGAAGTCTGGACCGACATGCGCCCGCTGAGCCTGCGTCAGAAAATGGAAGCGCAGGTCGCTGCCCAGTAAATCCGGGGCAAAAGAAACCCGCTGGACCTCTTAGGGGCAGCGGGTTTTTTTATGTGTTGGATTTGTATTGCTCGGGCGGACCTCATCGCCAGCAGGCTAGCTCCCACAGAGGATTGCCGGTGAACACAACCCCTGTGGGAGCCAGCCTGCTGGCGATGAACGATAACCCGGTCAGACTGAAATTACACTCCGCTCAACCCTTTGATCAGCGCATCCACGTTGCCTTCCAGTTCCGCCACCGGATCCACCGCATCGGTGCTCAATACCAGCAAGCGGCTGCCCGATTCGGCAATCGCCGCCGTCACCGCTTCCGATGGCTGACGATGATGCAGCACCACCGCGACGTCGTTGTCCTTGAGGATCGCCGTGAGTTTCTTCAGATCCTCAGCCGTCCATTCTGCGTCGGGTCGCGCATCCTGACCGATCAGCTCCAGATTGAGGCTGCCGATCAGATAGCCGAAGTGATCGCTCAAACTCATCACGCTGAGGTTATCTGCACGGGCCAGGCTCGCCTCGCTATCGGCGCTGAGCTTGAGCAAGCGTTGTTTCAGCGTCGCCAGATTCGCCTCGATTTTCGCTTTGGCGCCCGGTGCCAGGCGCACCAGATCGGCGGCCATTACATCGGCCATGCGTCCCATGTTGTTGCTGGCCAGCCATGGCTGACTGTTCAAACCATCGACTTTGAGATCTGGCTGTACGGCAATGCCGGGCAGGGCGCCGTCGACCGGGCGCGCCGCGTCGACTTCGACGATGCGGATATTGCTGCGCCGGGCGATCGGGTACAGCTGATCATCCGGCCACAGCGAGCGCACGCCTATCACCGCATCGGCATCGCTGGCCAGTTTGCTCAGGGCCGGCGCGCCACGCCCGGTGAAGTAGGCGCTCTGCCGGCTGCCCGGCAGGTTCGCCGGTGCCGCACGTTCAAGACTGACATCCGTGCCGTTGAGCAGAATCTCGCCCAGACCATAGGTAATCGGCAACGAGGCCAGGACCCGCAGCGGTTTGGCGCTTTCGGCGGCCAACAACGGCGTGCTGACCATGCCGCACAGGGCCAGGGCCAGGGTCATTTTGCGCAGTGAAAAGATCATTTATCCAAGATTCCCTTTCAGGCTGGGGACAACGCCGCGGGCAACGGCGGCGAGGGCGAAGGCGATGCCGGCGACCAGAATGATCGCGGCGCCGGACGGGATCGGCAGATCGAATACGATCGGCGCGAGAATCCCGCACAGCGTGCTGACCGTGGCGATCAGCACCGAACACCAGAAAAAGCCCTTGAGCGACTGGCTGAGCAAGCGGGCAGCGGCAGCCGGAATCACCAGCAAGGCACCGACCAGAATCGCGCCGATAACTTTTACCGCCGCTACGGTGATCAAGGTCACCAGAATCACGAACAGATAATCCAGGGTCTTCACCGCTACGCCACGCACCGCCGCCAGTTGCGGGTTGAAACTGGCCAGCATGATGCGGTTGTACAGCGGCAAGGCGAGGGCCATGACCAGCGCGCCGACAATCGCCAACACCGCAATGTCGTTGCCGTTGACCGTCAGCACCGAACCGAACAGCACGTTCTCGAGAATGTGCACGTTGATCTTGCCGGCGAGAATCAGCAGCAGACTTGCCCCCAATGCCAGCGACACCGAAAGGAACACGCCGATCAACGTGTCCGGTGCCAGACCCGTGCGGTTGCGCAGATAGTTGAGCAGGATGCCGAACAGCAGGCAGTAGCCGAACAGGGCGCCATAGGGGCCGGTGTAAGGTTCGCCGAGCAGAATGCCGATGGCCACACCGGTCAACGCCGCGTGGCCGACGGCTTCGGAGAAAAACGCAAAGCGCTTGACCACCACCAGCGTGCCGAGGCCGCCGAGCACCGGGCCGATCAACAGGCCGGCGAGCAACGCATTGACCACAAACCCGTAGGCCAGCGCTTCCGGCAAATAACCGGAAGAGGCCCAGCCTTGCACCATCAAACGAAAGGCTTCGTAACTCATCAGGCAGCGCTCCGTGGATGGGTGGAAAACAGGCTGAGCAGCCGTTCCGGCGTCAGCGCCTGTTGCGGCGTGGCGTCGAACAGCACGCGACGATTGAGCCCGGTGACCTGATCGGCCAAACGGCCGACCGCTTCCAGATCGTGCTCGATCCACAGCACCGTAATACCCGCCGCGCGCCAGTCACCGAGCAGGCGTTCGAATACCTGAATCCCGGCCTCATCGAGGGCCGACATCGGTTCATCCAGCACCAGCAGTTGCGGCGCCGGAATCAGCCCCTGCGCGAGCAAAACGCGCTGACGTTCGCCACCGGACAGTGCGCCCATGCGCCGCTTGCGCTTGTCCTGCATGCCGACGCGCTCCAGCGCCTCACCGATGGAGGCAGCGTAGCGCTTGCTCAAACCAAGGAATGCCGGGCGGCGCTGACACATCGCCGCCATGAAATCGTCGACCGTCATCGGTAAACCGCGATCGAACTCCAGCGCCTGCGGCACGTAACCGATGGTGCCGGGCGCACCGGGCCACTGCAGACTGAGCTGGCCCTGATGGGGCATCTGCCCAAGCAAGGTCTTGATCAGCGAACTCTTGCCGCCGCCGTTCGGGCCGACCAGCGCATGCACGCTGCCGGGCTTCACCTGGAAGGTGACCTTGTCGAGAATGGTCGTGCGGCCCAGCGTCAGTGAGACTTCCGCAAAATCCAGCGTCGGCCCCGTAACCTGTAGGGGTGAGCCTGCTCGCGATAGCGGTGTGTCATTCAACAATGATGTTGGCTGACCCGGCGCCATCGCGAGCAGGCTCACTCCTGCAGGGGATTTGGTGTTTTCTGAACAGAGGGTTTCCTTTGAAGTCATGCGCCAGACTCCTGAATCGCGCGAACCACGGTGTTGAGGTTGCCGGTCATTTCCTTTTCGTACTTGTCGGCGGTGTATTCGCCATAGGAAATGTGCGACAGCGGATATAGCTTCACCCCGGACTCACGCTGAATGGTGTCGACATAAGTGGACGGGAAATCCATCTCCGAAAAGATCACCTTCACGTCCAGCTCGCGCAGTTGATCGATGGTCTTTTTCAACTGACTCGGGCTTGGCTCGATGCCGTGGGCCGGCTCGACCACCGCGGTGACCTCCAGGCCAAATTCGCGCAGCAGGTAGTCATACGCCGCGTGCACCGTGGCGACGCGCAATTCGGCGTTGGGTGCCTGGGTCAGTTTCGCCAGAGCGTCGGCGCGCATCTGTCGCAGGCGTTTGCCATAGGCGCGAGCGTTCTGCGTGTAGGTCTTGGCGTTGTCCGGGTCGAGTTTGCCCAGTTCGCGGGCGATGTTGTTGACCTGGGCGATGGAAGCGCTGATCGACAGGAACGTGTGCGGATTGACCACCTTGCCGGCGCCGCGCGCGGCCACCCCGGTGGCCGCCAGCAGCGGGACGTTTTCGTTGGCTTCGATGGTCTTGATGTTCGGTGTTTCGCTGGCGGCGATCATGCGGTCGGCGAAGTCGTCATGGCCGACGCCGTTGAGCACGATTACATCCAGTCCGCTGATGCGCTTGATGTCCTCGGCGCGCGGCTCATAGGCGTGCGGGTTGAAACCGGCGGGAATCAGCGGCACCACTTCGGCCTTGTCGCCGACGATGTTCGCCACATAGCTGTAATACGGGTGCAGGGTGATGCCGATGCGCAGGCGCTTGGCCTGGTCGGCGCTGACCAGCGGGCTGAGCAGGCAGGCGCAGAGGCCGAGCAGAAACGAACGCAGCAACGGACGGCGAGGTAATGAAATGGACATGGGCAAGCAGTCTTCTCTCGAAAATGGGCGAGGCATCAATGGCGATGTTCGCGGGTTACCCCGGCATCGTATTGCGCGACAATCTGTTTCCAGCCAGCGGCGGCGAGGGCCGCGTCGGTCAATTCGGCCGGTGTTTGAAGATCCGCGCCACGGTTGAGCCAGATGTCCGGCGCCGCCTGGTCATCGCTGCTCAGGCGCATCAGGAACGAACCGGCGACGCTGGTCGACTGGCTGTGACCGAAGTAGGCGGTGTCGCCCAGCAGTTGCCAGACGTGTCCGCCGCGGCTGACCGAACTCGCATCGCGGGCAAACGGCGCAAACCCTTCGTCCGCCAGAGTTTGCGGCGTCGGCAGCGCTTGCTGTTCTTCACGCAGCAGACGGATTTCATCGAGGGTCACGCGCAGATCGGCATAGATGCCTTGTTCGGACGCGGTGAGGTCGCGGCGGGCGTCGAGCTGATTGCTGGCCACCGGCGCCGGCTCATGGGACACCCCGCGCCAGGCCACCACGGAACCGGCAATTGCCAGAATCAACAGGCACAGCAGCAACACATTCAGGGTTTCATGTCCGGCACCGGCCGGGCGCACGACTTGCGTGGTTGGCGTACTCATGGGGCCTGGATATCCGCTTGGTCGATTTCGACCACATGGCCGGGGCCAGCGTCGAACAGTACGTAGAATTCGGCGCCGGGCTTTTTGAAGGTCAGGGTCGAATCGGCGCCGAGCTTGCCCGGCACCAGGATGGTTTCGTCGTAGCCGATCACATCGAGAGTCACCCCCGGGGCGCCGCTGCCGTCGGAAAAGCCGCCGGTGCATTTGATCTGTTCGGCGTCGATGGCTTTGCATTCGCACATCGGGTTATGCGCCAGCGCGCTGCTGCTGAAAGCGGCGCTCAGCACCAGCAACGCGGCGTTGAAGTGCAGGCGTGAAGCACGTTGAAAGCGAGTCATGGTCGGGCTCCTTGTTTGTTCAGCCAGTCGAGGGTGGCGGGCGAGGCCTGGCTCAGGGGAATAGAGGCCTGATGCATGCTGCCGTCCCAGCCTTCCATGGTGATCCACAGTTCGGCATCGGCTTTGGTTTTTTCCGGCACCGGCAATTGCGCGCCCATGCGATAGGGCGTGCCGAAGAACAGCGCGCCGGCTGCGCGCAGGCTGCGCGGTTTGCCGATCCGCAGGTAGGTCGCCTTGACCTGGTCGATGCAGGCATCGCAGAGCGCAGCGTTGAAACCTTTCATGTAGCCGGCCGGGCCTTCCAGGCGTGGCGCTTCGTTGCGCAGTTCGGCCAGACGCAGGCTCCAGGGGCCGACGGCAATTTCGCCGACTTCGCGCTCACCCAGACCGATATCGCCGCGAAACAGCGCGGCATCGGCGAAGTATTTGGGCATGAAGCCCAGCGGAATCAGCAACAGCAGAACGTTGATGTGGAAGCGCCATTTATGCCAGAACCGGCTCAGGCGCGAGGGTTGCGGTGCCGCAATGGACTTGCTCACGGGTTGACCTCCGCAGGTTCACGATTGATGGCCGGTTGCGCCGTCACACGGGTTTTCTTCGATTCACGCTTGAGCGCATTGGCGGTGGCCAGTGCAGTGCGTTTGGTCCAGATCAACAGGCCGCTGAGCACCATCATGCTCAGCACCAGACCGAAGAAGAACCAGATCAGCTTGATCCACAACCCGCCGAAGTCGCCGGTGTGCAGGGGGCGCATGGATTCGGTGACGAACTCCAGCGCAGTGCGATCGGACAACAGTCGCGAAGCGGCCAGATCACCATTGAACGGGTTGAGCGTGGCGGACTGGAACATCAGCGGATACCAGCCACGGCCACCGAGGTTCATATGGCTGTAGGCATTGCCCGGCAGGCTGACAAAGCTGACTTCCAGGCCGGGGATTTTCTGCTGTGCGACTTCAATCGCGCGGTCGAGGCTGATGCGTGGCGGTGGTGTGCCATCGGCAGAAATCGGCACCGCTTCACGGGCCATCGCCGGAATGACCGGCTCGCTGGAAATGGAAATGTGATTGTCGAACAGCAGCGCTTCGATCAGGAACCAGATGCCGGTGATCGAGATCACCGCGATGAACCAGATCGACCAGATGCCGCTGAGGCGGTGGAAATCGCCCCAGAAGATCCGCGCACCGTGACGAAAGCGCAGGGTCGGGCGGAAGAAGCCTTTCCAGAAGCGTTTATAGACCACCAGCCCGGTGATCAGCGAAGCCAGCAACGGCAAACCGAGGAACGACACCAGATACCAGCCCCAACTGAAGCCGTTAGTGAACGGCACCAGCCACCAGCCATGCAGCGCACGGGTGAAGGCTTTGAAGTTGAAGTCCGGCGCGCCGCCCTGAATGACCCCGGTATAGGGATTGACGTAAACGGTCTGCGAACGCCCGTCGGGGTAGCTGACGTTGACGTCGAGGGCAAAATGCGACTCGTCGGGCCGGCTGATGCGCTGCACCACGGTTTGCGGTTCGGCTTGTTTGATCGCGGCCAGAATCTGGTCGTAGCTGAGCCGTGGCGCATCGTCTGCCGGCTGGCTGGCGCGCATCTGCGGGTTGGCCAGCCAGACGATTTCCTGGCTGACTACCGCCAGCGTGCCGGTGACACAGACGATCAGCACAAAGAACCAGATGGGCAAAGCGAGCCAGCTATGCACCAGGAACCACAGTTTGGAACGGGATTTCTTCGACATGGTTGCGCGTCTTGTTTTCGGTGAAAGGGGCATGACTACGGGCTTCGCAGCGCTGTTTCCCTGGAAGGTCCGGCCGTGGCTTTTGCCTACGCGGCAGGCCTGCATCTATATAGGACGGATGAGCGCGGCAAATCCCGATAAACGATATGAAAGAAAATGTTTCGCGTTTCCACCAAGCGCAACCGCCCTGTAGGAGTGAGCCTGCTCGCGATAGCGGTCTGTCAGACAGAGCAACTCCGACAGATACACCGCGATCGCGAGCAGGCTCACTCCTACAGGGGATCTGTTTGTGTCTGGATCGAACACGCTTCATGAATGACGCCATCACCGTCTGCCAATTGATGGCCCGTGCATGCTCCCTATGATGGGCATCACCGGATTCCCTGATGAGCGCCCCGTGATGACCGCCAGAACCCTCTACGCCAAACACATCGACTCGCACACGGTTTGTCGTCTCGACGATCAGGGCCATGTGCTGTTGTATATCGATCGCCAGGTGATCAACGAATACACCAGCCCGCAGGCCTTCAGCGGTTTGCGTGCGGCCGGGCGCAAGGTGTGGCGGCCGGGCACGGCGCTGGCGGTGGTCGATCACGTCAACCCGACTGCGCCGCTGCGGATTGCCGCCATGCCCGACGCGGGCGGCGCCCGGCAAGTGTCCTATCTGGCAGAAAACTGTCGGGACTTCGGCATCGAATTGCTCGACATCCTCGACAAGCGTCAGGGCATCGAACATGTGATCGCCCCGGAGCAGGGCTTCATTCTGCCGGGCATGGTGATTGCCGCTGGCGACAGCCACACCACGACCTACGGCGCCCTCGGTGCGTTCGGTTTTGGCATCGGCACCTCCGAGATCGAGCACCTGCTGGCGTCACAGACACTGATCTACAAACGCCTGAAAACCCTGCACGTGACCATCGACGGCGCGCTGGCACCGGGCCTGACCTCCAAAGACGTGATCATGGCGCTCATCGGCCGGATCGGCGCTTCCGGGGCCAGCGGCTACGCGATCGAATTCTGCGGCTCGACCATCGCTGGCTTGAGCGTCGAGGCGCGCATGACCATTTGCAACATGGCGGTCGAGGCCGGTGCGCGCGGCGCGTTCATGGCGCCGGATGACAAGGTGTTCGCCTACCTCAAGGGCAAGCCGCGTGCACCCACGGGCGCGTTGTGGGAGCAGGGCGTGGAAAAGTGGCGTGAGCTGCGCAGTGATCCGGGCGCGGTGTTTGACCGCGAGATCCACCTCGATGCCAGCGTCCTCGAGCCGATGGTCACCTGGGGCACCAGCCCGGATCAGGCGGCAGCCATTGGCGCGCGTGTACCGGACCCGCAAGCGATCAGCGATCCGATCCTGCGTCAGGACATGCGCCGCGCCCTCGATTACATGGGCCTCGAAGCGGGCATGGCGCTCAGCGAGATCGCCATCAGCCACGCCTTTATCGGCTCGTGCACCAATGCGCGCATCGAAGATTTGCGCGACGCCGCCCGCATCGTCGATGGCCGGCGAGTGGCCGGGCACGTGCGGGCGATGATCGTACCCGGTTCCAGCGAAGTCCGCGCCCAGGCTGAGGCGGAAGGGCTGGCGCGGATCTTTATCGACGCTGGCTTCGAATGGCGCCAGTCCGGTTGTTCGATGTGCCTGGCGATGAACGACGATGTGCTCGCGCCCGGCGACCGCTGCGCCTCCAGCACCAACCGCAATTTCGAAGGCCGTCAGGGCGCCGGGGCGCGCACCCACCTGATGAGCCCGGCGATGGTCGCCGCCGCAGCGATCAGCGGCCGACTCACCGATGTCCGCGATTTTGGAGAACGCCCATGAGCCTGCAACCCTTCACGCAAGTCAGCGGCCAGGCCGCGCCGTTGCTGGCGGCCAATATCGACACCGACGTGATCATGCCCAAACAATTCCTCAAGGGCATTGATCGCCAGGGTCTGGATCGCGGGGTGTTCTTCGATCTGCGCTTTCTGCGCGATGGCCGGCCCGACCCTGATTTCGTGCTGAATCAACCGGCGTGGCAGGAGGCGAAGTTTCTCGTGGTCGGGCCGAATTTCGGCTGCGGCTCCAGCCGTGAACATGCCGTGTGGGGGTTGCAGCAAATGGGCATCCGCGCGCTGATCGGCAGCAGCTTTGCCGGGATCTTCTACGACAATTGTCAGCGTAACGGCGTGTTGTTGATCACCCTGGACGAGGCGCAGGTGCAGCGGATTGGTCGGCTGGCCAGACAGCCGGAAACGGCTCGGATCAGCATTGACCTTGAGGCGCAGCAGATCAGCCTGGCCAATGGCTCGGTTGTGGGTTTTGAGATCGACACCTTGCGCAAAAGCGCGTTGCTGCTGGGACTCGATGCGATCGGCAGCACCTTGCAGCGGCGCGAGCAGATCGAGGCCTTTGAGCGCAAGCATCTGGCCAGCAACCCATGGCTCGCCTGACTCACCACTAATCCCCTTGTAGGAGTGAGCCTGCTCGCGATAGCGGTTGATCAGTCAGTGTTGCTGTGTCTGACACACCGCTATCGCGAGCAGGCTCACTCCAGGGGATGGTGGTGTTTGCAGTTACAGCGACAAGCTTTTGAAATGCTCTTGCAGAAACTCCACACACGCGCGCAATTTCCCCGAATGCGCCAGGCGCGTCGGGTACACCACCCAGACGTTGGCGCTCTGGCTGTAAGCGTCGAGCACCTGCACCAGACGCCCTTGCTCCAGCAGCGTTTTCACGTCCCACAATGAACGCAGCAGAATCCCGCGGCCGTCCAGCGCCCATTGCAGGACGATCTCGCCATTGTTCGAGGACAGCGGCCCGCTGACCCGCACGTCTTTCACGCCGTTGTCGCCCTCCAGATTCCAGATGCCGAAAGCGTTGTCGCGCTCCTTGATCACCAGGCAGTCATGCGCTTGCAGGTCCTCGAGGGTCTGCGGTGTTCCGCGGCGTTGCAGGTAAGCGGGGGCGGCGCACAGCACGCGGCGATTACTGACCAGACTGCGGCCGATGTGCTGGCCGGGAAGGTCATCGCCCACGCGAATCTCCAGATCGAAACCTTCGTCGATGATATCGACCACCCGGTCAAACAGGTCGAGACGAATCTCCAGTTGCGGATAACGTTCTGCCAGTAGCGACACCGCCGGCGCTACGTGATTGCGGCCGAAGCCGAAGCTGCTGCAGATGTGCAAACGCCCACGCGGGCTGGCGTGGGCGTCGGACAATTCGTCGTGCAATTGCTGAAAGTCATCGAGAATGCGCAGCGCCCAACGTTGCACGCGCTCGCCATCTTCGGTCAGCGAGACGCGACGGCTGGTGCGGTGCAGCAAACGCGTGCCGAGGGTGCTTTCGAGAATCTGGATGCGTTTGCTGACATAGGCCGGTGACAGCCCCAACTCATCCGCCGCGGCAGCGAAACCGTTCTTGCGAATCACCGTGAGCAGTACACGCAGATCTTCAGGCAGGGGCAAGGCGTCTTTATTCCGGGACATGGCAAAACGGGCACTGGCGGGACGAGCCGCCAGCATAGCACCGCGCTGTGCAGGCGCGGCTCAACGCAGAAACGCCAGCGCTTCGGCCAGCAGTAATTCGGGGACTTCTTCGGCGATGTAATGGCCGGCGGGCAAGGCCTGGCCGCTGACATTGGCGGCTACCTGTTGCCATTCCTTCAGCGGATCGAAGCAATTCCCGACGGTGCCTTCCGCGCCCCACAGCACGCGCAACGGCAGATTCAGTCGATGTCCGGCGGCGATATCGGCGCGATCATGCACCAGATCGATGCTGGCGCTGGCGCGGTAATCCTCGCAGAGGCCGCGCGCACTGCCCGGTTGTCGCAGGCAACGCAGGTATTCGCCAAACGCCTCATCGGTGAACGGCTTGAACCCGGCACTGCGACTGCCCATGACACTGCGCAGATAGCCTTCAGGATCGGCTTCGATCAGGGTTTCCGGCAGTGGCGCCGGGCGGATCAGGAAGAACCAGTGCCAATACGCGCGGGCGAAGGCTTCGTTGGTTTGCGCATACATTGACAGGGTCGGCGCAATGTCCAGCAGCATCATGCGTTGCACGGCCTCGGCGTGGTCGAGCGCCAGACGATGGGCGACCCGCGCGCCGCGGTCGTGAGCGAGGATCGAGAACTGCGCCAAACCCAGCGACTGCATCAACTCGACATTGTCGCGAGCCATTTGCCGTTTCGAATAATTGCTGTGCGCGTCATCCGCAGGCGGACGGCCGCTGTCGCCATAACCGCGCAAATCGGCGGCGACCACGGTGAAATGCTCGGCCAGTTGCTCGGCGATCTTGTGCCAGATCACATGGGTCTGCGGGTGGCCATGCAGCAGCAATAATCCTGGGCCGCTGCCACCGATGCGGTAAGCAATGTCGACGCCGTTGACGTGACGCTGGTCTTTGCGGAATCCGGCGAACATCGGGTGAGTCCTTCTTTCAGGGTTCTTGTTGGATGCATCCTGAAATTGTCCGGAGTGTGTGGCAAGGGCTAAAGCGTGGTGAGCAGGTTCATGAACTGTGTTCAGGGAGTTTTGAGTTGCCTTTGCCGGCGCTATCGCGAGCAGGCTCACTCCTACAGTTGAAATGCATTCCAAGTGTAGGAGTGAGCCTGCTCGCGATAGCGCCGGTGCAGACACCGAACGCTCAACTCTGCTGAAACATCTCCATCGCCCGCTGCTTGATTTGCTCTTCAGTCAAATCCTCCTTGTGCGTAGCCAGGAACCACAGATGCCCATAGGGATCCTTCAACGTCCCGCTGCGATCGCCATAAAATTGATCCTGGACCTCGGACACCGTCGTCGCCCCGGCGTCCAGCGCCTGTTGAAACGATCGATCAACATCGGTCACATACAGATGCAAACCGACCGAAACCGCTTGCTCCGGATTGCTCAACGGCCCCTGATCGCAGGGCGAGCCGAGCATGATTGCGCTGTCGCCAATGCGCAGCTCGGCGTGACCGATGGAGCCGTCGGGCATGGCCAGGCGCATGACCTCGGTGGCGCCGAAGGCTTCTTTATAGAAATCGATGGCCTCGGCGGCTTTGTGAATGCCCAGGTACGGGGTAATGCTGTGATACCCCTCGGGAATGGGTTTGACGCTCATGACGTTCTCCCTGATTTTGTTCTACGGAATGGGCTCCACCAGACGGGTGGAAAAACCACTATAGAACGCTCGGCGCAGTGCAGACGTTTGCCCGACGAGCCGTCAATCGTTGGGAAAATGCGGCCCCGGACCCTGTTCACCGAGCACATCGCCGTGATTGCGCAGCGGGCAGGCCTCCATCGACAAACAGCCGCAACCGATACAACCGTCGAGGCGGTCACGCAGTAACAGCAATTGTTCGATGCGCTCATCCAGCTCCTTCCGCCAGCGCTCGGAGAGGATCTTCCAGTCGGCTGCCGTCGGCGCGCGATCATCCGGGAGCATTTGCAGCGCGTCGCCAATTTGCGCCAATGGAATGCCCAGGCGCTGCGCCACTTTGATCAGCGCCACCCGGCGCAGCACCTCACGCCCATAGCGGCGTTGATTGCCCGCGTTGCGCTGGCTCTTGATCAAGCCTTTGGTTTCATAAAAATGCAGCGCCGTGACCGCGACGCCGCTGCGCGCCGCCACTTCACCGACGGTCAACGGTTTACGCACCTGTTCTTTACTGATCATTGGAAACAGCTCTTGACCTTGACTTAACTGGAGGTTTTACCCTGCTGGCCTTCGAGTCGCAAGATTCGCCTGACGATGAGTGGGGACACCATGCAAGCATCCGCGCAAAACCGCAGCTTCACGCAATTGATCGAATTTGAAATCGAACCGCTCCAGCAGCCAGCCCTGGTGGCGGAACTGGCGCTACAAACCGAGCGCCTGGCCCAGCGTTATGCAGGATTTGTCAGCGCGAGTGTGCAAGCCAGCGACGATGGCCGGCGCGTGCTGGGGTTTCTGCAATGGCAGACCCGCGAGGCGGGGGAGGCGGCGTTTCGCAGTTTCGAGACCGGTGAGCAGGATTTCTGGCAACTGATCCGCCGTCATCGGGCGAAAACCATCACCTTCAATTCGTTCCAGGTGCTCAGCAGCATCGCGCGTAGCCACGATGACGCGCTGCATTGCCGGTTGCTCGGTTAGGCCGATTTGGCGATTCATTACTGGCCGTGGCGAATTACTGATAGCCACTATTGAGAGCGTTGATTTCTGCGCGAGCGTGCCGCGGCGTAGCCTTTCTACATCGACCAACACTGCTCGCCAGGACGCTCCCATGAATCGTTTACTGACTGTTTCGCTGCTGCTCGCTGTTTCCGTACTCGCCGGATGTGCCGGCCATGTCGCGCCGGAATTGCGCCCTTACACCGCCGAAGAGTCCCGCGAACTGGCGCTGGAAGCACTGAACCGCAGCGGCCTGTCCTTCGACGAATACCACGCGAAAAAAGCCGCGCTGCTGGGACAGCCACAGAAATCCTACGGGTTCGATCAGCAAGGCGAAATGAGCGCTGAGCGTGCCGTACAGCTGCACGGTCGCCCAAGCTGAAACGCAACTGTACTGCTGCAAGTTTTCCGCAACTGTCCGTGGGCCGGGCGGGCGCAGTGGGATAGGGTCTACCTCTGAATGACCCTGACGGACTGCCCGCTATGACCCTCTCGCTTGATCTGCTGTTGGGCTTTGCCCTGTTTGCCCTTGTCACCTCGATAACGCCGGGGCCGAACAACACCATGTTGTTGGCATCGGGGGTGAACTTCGGCTTCAACCGCACCATTCCACACATGCTCGGCATTACCTGCGGCTTCTTCGTGCTGGTCGTTGCGGTGGGCTTTGGCCTGGGCGCGGTGTTTCAGAACTATCCGTTGCTTTACACGGTTCTTCGCTACGTCGGCGCGGCGTATCTGTTGTATCTGGCGTGGAAAATCGCCCACTCGGGGCCGGTTGGTGACAGCGTCGAAGGCGAGGCCAGGCCGATCAGCTATCTCGGTGCCGCGGCGTTTCAATGGGTCAACCCGAAAGCCTGGATCATGGCCATCGGCGCGATCAGCACCTACACGCCAATGCAGGGTTATTTCATTAACGTTGTGGTGATCGCTGCGGTGTTCGCCATCATCAACTTGCCAAGCGTCGGTGTCTGGGCCGCCTGCGGAACCCTGTTGCGCAACGTACTGAAGGAGCCGCGCTGGTTGCGCGTGTTCAACTGGGGCATGGCCGCGCTGCTGGTGATTTCCCTGTACCCGTTACTTCTCGAAAGCTTTAGCTGACGCATTGCTTCAACCGCAGGCCGGATGCCTGTTAAGCTCGGCTTCAGGAGCGTTCCTACGCACTTTTAAATGAAGTTGTCCTTCTTTAACGGCATCCGATCAGGTATTGATGACGCTCTCGAACCGACGCGCAGCTCACAAGGCTGCGCCGTGCCGTTTGCAGACACGAGCCTCCTGATCCCGGAACACGCTCTGCGAGTCTTTTATGAACACACGTCCGTTGTATTTCGATTACGCCGCCACCACCCCGGTGGACGAGCGGGTCATCCAGGTGATGATCGAGTGTCTGGGTTTTCACGGCAATTTCGGTAACCCGGCCTCCAGCTCCCATGCCTTCGGCCAGCAGGCCCGGCACACGGTCGAGCAGGCGCGCCGGCAAGTCGCCGGACTGGTCGGCGCCCAAGCCGAGCAGATCGTCTGGACCTCCGGCGCCACCGAATCCAACAACCTGGCCCTCAAGGGCGTGGCGCAGGCGCGCGGTGTGCCTGGCGGCCACATCATTACCAGCCAGATCGAACACAAAGCCATCCTCGATACCGCCCGCCAGTTGCAGGACAGCGGCGTCGCCGTGACCTGTCTGGTGCCCGACGCCAATGGTTTGATCACTGCGCAGGCGGTCAGCGAAGCGATGCGCGATGACACTTTTCTGGTGTCGCTGATGCTGGTCAACAACGAGTTGGGCACCGTCAATGATGTTCAAGCGATTGGCGAAGTCGTGCGGGCCCGCGGGGCGTTGTTTCACGTTGACGCCGCGCAGGGTGCCGGCAAAGTCGCCATCGATCTGGGGCAATGGCCGGTGGATCTGATGTCGTTTTCCGCGCACAAACTCTATGGCCCCAAAGGCATCGGCGCGTTGTACGTCGGCCCGCGCGCGCAGCAGCGTGTGCAGGCGCAGATTCACGGCGGTGGTCACGAAGGTGGGTTGCGTTCCGGGACGTTGGCAACTCACCAGATTGCCGGCATGGGCGCCGCGTTTGCCTTCGCCGCCGAAGCCTTCGACGCAGAGAAAACAACCATTGTCGCGCTGCGCCAACGCCTGCTCGAACAATTGCTGAGCCTGCCGGGCGTACGCCTGAACGGCTGTGCCACCCAGCGTATCCCCCACACCTTGAGCCTGACCTTCAGCGAAGGTGAATTCAACAGTGCGGCGTTGAGCCAGTCGATCGCTTTTTCCGCGACGTCGGCGTGTAATTCGGCAAGTAACGCGCCGTCTCACGTGCTGCTGGCACTGGGGCATGACGCGCATCTCGCCGGCCGTACAATCCGCTTGAGTCTTGGCCGCTTCACCACCGCCGAGGATGTCGACAAGGCTGTTGAACTGATCAAGAGCGCCTGCGCCAGTGCCCCGGCCTTCTGGGCAACAGGCCTTTAAACGAGCCGGATAAACGGCTACGAACAATAACGATGAAGTGGTTAGCAGGAGACATGATGAGTACCCAGACCTTGACCGAAGGATCGGTGCCCCAGCGCCTGGCGCACACCCGCGAACTGATGCGCCGCGAAGGCATCCATGCGTTGCTGGTGCCGTCCGCCGACCCACATTTGTCGGAATATCTGCCGGGCTACTGGCAGGGTCGGCAGTGGCTGTCGGGTTTCCATGGTTCGGTCGGCACGCTGATCGTCACCGCCGATTTCGCCGGGGTCTGGGCCGACAGCCGCTACTGGGAACAGGCGACCAAGGAACTCAAGGGCAGCGGCATCGAACTGGTCAAGTTGCAACCGGGGCAGCCGAGCCCGCTGGACTGGCTGGCCGAACAGACGCCGGAAGGTGGTGTGGTCGCGGTTGACGGTGCGGTAATGGCCGTGGCATCGGCGCGTACCTTGAACAGCAAGCTCGAAGCACGCGGGGCACGTCTGCGCACCGACATCGACCTGCTGCAAGACGTCTGGAGCGACCGCCCGAGCTTGCCGAATGCCCCGATCTATCAGCATTTGCCACCGCAGGCGACCGTCAGCCGTGGCGAAAAACTCGCCAGATTGCGCGAAACCTTGCAGGAGCGCGGGGCCGACTGGCATTTCATCGCCACCCTCGATGACATCGCCTGGCTGTTCAACCTGCGCGGCGGCGACGTGTCATTCAACCCGGTGTTTGTCTCGTTTGCCTTGATCAGTCAACAGCAAGCGACGCTGTTCGTCGCGCTGAGCAAAGTCGACGCGAATTTGCGCGCAGTGCTGGAACAGGATGGCGTGACGCTGCGCGACTACAGCGACGTTGCGCATGCTTTGCGTGACGTACCGAAGGGCGCGAGCCTGCTGGTCGATCCGGCGCGAGTGACTACCGGCCTGCTGGACAACCTCGACAGCGAAGTGAAGCTGGTTGAAGGCTTGAACCCGACCACGCTCGCCAAATCGCAGAAAAGTGAAGCGGATGCGCAGCACATCCGTCGGGCAATGGAGCAGGACGGCGCAGCGCTGTGCGAGTTTTTCGCGTGGCTGGAATCGGCCTGGGGACGCGAACGCATTACCGAATTGACCATCGACGAGAAGCTGACAGCTGCACGTGAGCGGCGTCCGGATTACGTCTCGCTGAGCTTCAATACCATTGCCGCTTTCAACGCCAACGGCGCCATGCCGCATTACCATGCCACGGAAGAAGAGCATGCGCTGATCGAAGGTGACGGCTTGCTGCTGATCGACTCCGGCGGGCAATACCTGGGCGGCACCACTGATATCACGCGGATGGTGCCCGTCGGCACGCCGACCGAAGAACAGAAACACGATTGCACACGGGTGTTGAAAGGCGTGATTGCCCTGTCGCGGGCACGCTTCCCCAAAGGCATTCTTTCACCGTTGCTGGATGCCATCGCGCGTGCGCCGATCTGGGCAGACAACGTCGATTACGGTCACGGCACTGGTCATGGCGTGGGTTATTTCCTCAACGTCCATGAAGGTCCGCAAGTCATTGCCTACCAGGCCGCGGCCGCGCCACAGACGGCCATGCAGCCGGGGATGATCACTTCCATCGAGCCGGGCACTTATCGTCCGGGGCGTTGGGGTGTGCGCATCGAAAACCTGGCGATGAACCGCGAGGCGGGCAGCAGTGAGTTCGGTGAGTTCCTCGAGTTCGAAACTCTGACGCTGTGTCCGATCGACACGCGTTGCTTGTTGCCTGCTCTGCTTACACAAGATGAGAAACAGTGGTTCAACGGCTATCACGCCGAGGTGCGTGAACGTTTAAGCCCACTGTTGGAAGGCGCTGCATTGGAATGGCTGAACACGCGGACCGCAGCCATTTAAGCGTTGACACCCGGGCGCTGTAGCCAGCGCCCGGGTGTTTGCTTTGCTTTAGAGCTGGCGCAACGCCGCTTCGACAAAATCCAATCGATCCTGTCCGAAGAACAACTGGTTGCCGACAAACATGCTCGGTGCGCCGAAAACACCGCGTTTAACGGCGGTTTCGGTATTGTCCTTGAGGGCTGCTTTGACTGTTTCGTCATTGACCAATGCCATCACTGTCTGCGGGTCGAAACCGTGTTCGATCAATACGGCCGCTACGGTTGCTGGCTCATTCAAGCTGCGTCCTTCAACCCAAAGCGCTTTGAACAGGCAGTCGATAAAAGCCTGAAAACGTTCGGGATGATGAAGCTGAATGCCCGTCACTGCGCGCATCAGCATCAGCGTATTGATCGGAAAATGCGGGTTGAATTTCAGCGGCACTGCGTAGCGTTTTGCATAGCGGTCCAGATCCTGAAACATGTAGCGACCCTTAGCCGGAATCATCGCCGGTGAGGCATTGCCGGTCGCCTTGAACACGCCACCGAGCAGCATCGGAATGTAGCGCAACTCACTGTCGGTTTCGGCGCAGATCTTCGGTAACTGGGTGTAAGCCAGATAGGTGGCCGGGCTGCCGAGGTCGAAATAGAACTCTACTGCTTTGCTCATTATCGCGTCTCTCTGCTTATTGTTATGGCGAGTGGTTATGGCGAAGGTTTACCAGCGTTCATTCCATGGGCGCAGATCCAGTTCGAAGGTCCATGCGTCCCTTGGCTGACTGTGCAGGTACCAGTAGTTCTCCGCTATGTGCTCGGGATCGAGAATGCCGTCCTGATCTTTCGTCGCGTATTTCTCGGGGAAACTGGTTCGTATGAAGTCGGTGTCGATAGCACCATCGACCACGATATGGGCGACATGGATGTTCATCGGTCCTAATTCCCGCGCCATGCTTTGCGCCAGCGCGCGAATACCGTGTTTGGCCCCGGCGAACGCAGCGAACCCCGCAGCGCCACGCAGCCCGGCGGTCGCACCGGTGAACAGAATCGTGCCGCGCTGACGGGTTACCATGCGTTTTGCCACTTCGCGGGCATTGAGGAAGCCCGAGAAGCAGGCCATTTCCCAGATCTTGAAATATTTGCGCGCGGTTTCTTCGAGAATGCTGCACGGCACGTTTGCGCCGATATTGAAGACGAAGGCTTCGATCGGGCCGAGGCGGGTTTCGATGTCTTCGATCAGTGCGACGACGTCATCTTCCTTGCGCGCATCGCAGGCGAAACCGTGGGCTTCACCCCCTTCAGCGTTGATCGCGTCTACCAGTGGTTGCAATTTGTCGGCGCTACGCCGCGTGACGCAAGCGATGAATCCCTCCCGGGTAAAACGCTTGGCAATCGCTCCGCCCGTTGAGTCTCCAGCGCCAACCACCAATACGACCTTTTTGTTATTCATGGGTGAATCCCTTTATTAAACGATCGTTAAGTGAACGAACGTTATGCTAGGATCCGGGCAACGTCAAGGTCATCGAGTCGAGGGCAAATCCATGCGCTATTCCGCCAGTCACAAGCTGGAAACCCGAGAGAGGTTATTGCAGAGCAGCGCGCTGTCGGCGAAACGCTCGGGGTTTTCAACGGTCGGCGTCGATGCGTTGATGAAAGCGATCGGCTTGAGCGGCGCGGCGTTCTACAGCCATTTTTCCTCGAAAGATGAACTGTTCACGGCGATTGTCGAACGCGAGCTGAGCCAAAGCCTTGAGCGTCTGGGCGGGGGTAGGGAGGGCGAGCAGGATCGTCAGCGATTGCAACGCTGTCTCAAACACTATTTGAGCATGACCCACGTCGAACAGCCGGAAGTCGGTTGCGCCTTGCCGGCGCTGGGCGCGGAAATCGCCCGCTCGGATGAGCAGGTGCGTGAGCAAGCGCAATTGTGGATTTGTCGGTTGCACGAGCGCTGGGCTCAGATGTTGGAAAGCGACAGCCTAGCGTGGTCGATTCTGGCGCAATGTGTCGGCGCGCTGGTAGTGGCGCGCATGCTGGTCACGCCGGACATTCAGAAAGCGGTGCTGAAGTCCAGTCATGACGAGATCGGCCGTCAGATGGCCGAACCACGCTGAGCTATTTGCAAATGACGATCATGCTGCGGCTGGTGTAGCCAGCAGGGTTGAGACCGAACGGATAATCGCCGGGCTCTTCGACGGCGTCACCGGATTTGGCAATCACCTTGTAGCCTTTCGGCAAACAGGCGTTGGCGGCACTGGCGTAGCACTTGTCCCAGGAGGACGATAGCCCCGAGCAGTTGATATGCAGCCCTTTTTTCCCGCGCTTGACTTGAGTTTCCGAAGTCGCCGCACAACCCGCAATTGCCAGGATGGCGATCAGTAGCAAAATTCGTTTCATTACCGTCCTTATAGCGGCCACGAGTCTGTCGCTCGGGTCTGCCTGTGTTCGCTACGCGTCGAGCGTTGTCCGTCCCTGTGTGAAAAAATCCATGTCTGGCATTGGGTTACCGGGCTAAACATGGCCTAAATGCGCCGCAATTGCCAGACCTTCGTCACTTGCGCATTCAATCGGCCGCGATTGCCGGTTTCGCCGCGCTGCCCATGGTCATGGTGGCGCCGACGGAAGCCAGAATAATGCACAGAATGGCCATCCATTGTGACAGCGTGAGGAATTCCTGCAGAAACAACAGGCCGGACAGCGCGCCGAAGGCCGGCTCGATGCTCATCAACGTGCCAAAGGTGCGCGCCGGCATGCGCGTGAGTGCGACCATCTCCAGCGTGTAGGGCAGGGCAGTGGACAGGACCGCGACGCCGATTGCGATCGGAATCAACGAGGGGGTTAGCAACGCTGCGCCAGCATGGACGATGCCGATCGGCGCTACGAACAGCGCGGCGATCATCACCCCGAGTGCAGCTGTCGTGACGCCATTATCGGCCCCGGCCTTTTGTCCGAACAGGATGTACAGCGCCCAGCAAACCCCTGCGCCCAGTGCATAGCCGGCGCCCACCAGGTCGATACCTACGCTGGTGGCTCCGCTGGGGATCAACAGGAACAAACCAATCGCAGCGAGGGCGATCCACAGAAAATCGATTGCCCGGCGGGAAGCATAGATCGCCACGGCGAGCGGGCCGGTGAATTCGAGGGCAACGGCAATGCCCAGCGGGACCGTGCGCAATGACATATAGAAGAGGAAGTTCATGCCGCCCAGCGCCATCCCGTAGACGATTACGGTGCGCAGCGATCTGGCCGTCAGCTTGGCCCGCCAGGGGCGCAGTATCAGCAACATGATCACACTGGCAAAGATAAGGCGCAGCGTAGTGGTGCCCTGAGCACCAACGACGGGAAACATGCTTTTCGCCAGGGAGGCGCCGGACTGGATCGATGCCATGGCGATTAATAGCAGGCCAACCGGAAACAACAGAGAGGCAAGCGATCGTGGTTGGTCATTCATTGCGTGGCATCGTCCAAAGTAAGAGCAGGAGAGGTTTATTGTTGGTATTGGGCAATATACTGCGCATTGGTTTTCGTTACGTCTATATACAGATGGCGTTTTTAACTGTTTCGATAGAAATACGAAATTACTGCTTGACGGTGGATCGGATCTGTCTATAATTCGCCCCACTTCCGGCGCAGTCGAAACGGAAAACTCCTTGAGATTCAACGAGTTAAGTAGGTTTCGGCGATAAGTGGCTTCAGTTCATCGAAGCTCGAAAGGAAGTTGAAAAAGAGGTGTTGACAGCAGCGTGTAACGCTGTAGAATTCGCCTCCCGCTGACGAGAGATCGGAAGCGCAAGTGGTTGAAGTTGTTGAAGAAATCTTCGAAAGCTTCTGAAAATAATCACTTGACAGCAAATGAGGCTGCTGTAGAATGCGCGCCTCGGTTGAGACGAAAGATCTTGACCAACCGCTCTTTAACAACTGAATCAAGCAATTCGTGTGGGTGCTTGTGGAGTCAGACTGATAGTCAACAAGATTGTCAGCATCACAAGTTACTCCGCGAGAAATCAAAGATGTAACCAACGATTGCTGAGCCAAGTTTAGGGTTTCTTAAAAACCCAAAGATGTTTGAACTGAAGAGTTTGATCATGGCTCAGATTGAACGCTGGCGGCAGGCCTAACACATGCAAGTCGAGCGGATGAAAGGAGCTTGCTCCTGGATTCAGCGGCGGACGGGTGAGTAATGCCTAGGAATCTGCCTGGTAGTGGGGGACAACGTTTCGAAAGGAACGCTAATACCGCATACGTCCTACGGGAGAAAGCAGGGGACCTTCGGGCCTTGCGCTATCAGATGAGCCTAGGTCGGATTAGCTAGTTGGTGAGGTAATGGCTCACCAAGGCGACGATCCGTAACTGGTCTGAGAGGATGATCAGTCACACTGGAACTGAGACACGGTCCAGACTCCTACGGGAGGCAGCAGTGGGGAATATTGGACAATGGGCGAAAGCCTGATCCAGCCATGCCGCGTGTGTGAAGAAGGTCTTCGGATTGTAAAGCACTTTAAGTTGGGAGGAAGGGTTGTAGATTAATACTCTGCAATTTTGACGTTACCGACAGAATAAGCACCGGCTAACTCTGTGCCAGCAGCCGCGGTAATACAGAGGGTGCAAGCGTTAATCGGAATTACTGGGCGTAAAGCGCGCGTAGGTGGTTCGTTAAGTTGGATGTGAAATCCCCGGGCTCAACCTGGGAACTGCATTCAAAACTGTCGAGCTAGAGTATGGTAGAGGGTGGTGGAATTTCCTGTGTAGCGGTGAAATGCGTAGATATAGGAAGGAACACCAGTGGCGAAGGCGACCACCTGGACTGATACTGACACTGAGGTGCGAAAGCGTGGGGAGCAAACAGGATTAGATACCCTGGTAGTCCACGCCGTAAACGATGTCAACTAGCCGTTGGGAGCCTTGAGCTCTTAGTGGCGCAGCTAACGCATTAAGTTGACCGCCTGGGGAGTACGGCCGCAAGGTTAAAACTCAAATGAATTGACGGGGGCCCGCACAAGCGGTGGAGCATGTGGTTTAATTCGAAGCAACGCGAAGAACCTTACCAGGCCTTGACATCCAATGAACTTTCCAGAGATGGATTGGTGCCTTCGGGAACATTGAGACAGGTGCTGCATGGCTGTCGTCAGCTCGTGTCGTGAGATGTTGGGTTAAGTCCCGTAACGAGCGCAACCCTTGTCCTTAGTTACCAGCACGTTATGGTGGGCACTCTAAGGAGACTGCCGGTGACAAACCGGAGGAAGGTGGGGATGACGTCAAGTCATCATGGCCCTTACGGCCTGGGCTACACACGTGCTACAATGGTCGGTACAAAGGGTTGCCAAGCCGCGAGGTGGAGCTAATCCCATAAAACCGATCGTAGTCCGGATCGCAGTCTGCAACTCGACTGCGTGAAGTCGGAATCGCTAGTAATCGTGAATCAGAATGTCACGGTGAATACGTTCCCGGGCCTTGTACACACCGCCCGTCACACCATGGGAGTGGGTTGCACCAGAAGTAGCTAGTCTAACCTTCGGGAGGACGGTTACCACGGTGTGATTCATGACTGGGGTGAAGTCGTAACAAGGTAGCCGTAGGGGAACCTGCGGCTGGATCACCTCCTTAATCGACGACATCAGCTGCTCCATGAGCTCCCACACGAATTGCTTGATTCATTGAAGAAGACGATAGAAGCAGCCCGAAATTGGGTCTGTAGCTCAGTTGGTTAGAGCGCACCCCTGATAAGGGTGAGGTCGGCAGTTCGAATCTGCCCAGACCCACCAATTTTGTGTGGGAAACGCCGGTAGAAATACGGGGCCATAGCTCAGCTGGGAGAGCGCCTGCCTTGCACGCAGGAGGTCAGCGGTTCGATCCCGCTTGGCTCCACCACTACTGCTTCTCTTGTATAAAGCTTAGAAATGAGCATTCCATCGTTGTGATGGTGAATGTTGATTTCTAGTCTTTGGCTAGATCGTTCTTTAAAAATTTGGGTATGTGATAGAAAGATAGACTGGACGTTACTTTCACTGGTAACGGATCAGGCTAAGGTAAAATTTGTGAGTTCTCTTAATTGAGAAATTCGAATTTTCGGCGAATGTCGTCTTCACAGTATAACCAGATTGCTTGGGGTTATATGGTCAAGTGAAGAAGCGCATACGGTGGATGCCTTGGCAGTCAGAGGCGATGAAAGACGTGGTAGCCTGCGAAAAGCTTCGGGGAGTCGGCAAACAGACTTTGATCCGGAGATGTCTGAATGGGGGAACCCAGCCATCATAAGATGGTTATCTTGTACTGAATACATAGGTGCAAGAGGCGAACCAGGGGAACTGAAACATCTAAGTACCCTGAGGAAAAGAAATCAACCGAGATTCCCTTAGTAGTGGCGAGCGAACGGGGACTAGCCCTTAAGTGGCTTTGAGATTAGCGGAACGCTCTGGAAAGTGCGGCCATAGTGGGTGATAGCCCTGTACGCGAAAATCTCTTAGTCATGAAATCGAGTAGGACGGAGCACGAGAAACTTTGTCTGAATATGGGGGGACCATCCTCCAAGGCTAAATACTACTGACTGACCGATAGTGAACTAGTACCGTGAGGGAAAGGCGAAAAGAACCCCGGAGAGGGGAGTGAAATAGATCCTGAAACCGTATGCGTACAAGCAGTGGGAGCCCACTTTGTTGGGTGACTGCGTACCTTTTGTATAATGGGTCAGCGACTTATTTTCAGTGGCGAGCTTAACCGAATAGGGGAGGCGTAGCGAAAGCGAGTCTTAATAGGGCGTCTAGTCGCTGGGAATAGACCCGAAACCGGGCGATCTATCCATGGGCAGGTTGAAGGTTAGGTAACACTGACTGGAGGACCGAACCGACTACCGTTGAAAAGTTAGCGGATGACCTGTGGATCGGAGTGAAAGGCTAATCAAGCTCGGAGATAGCTGGTTCTCCTCGAAAGCTATTTAGGTAGCGCCTCATGTATCACTGTAGGGGGTAGAGCACTGTTTCGGCTAGGGGGTCATCCCGACTTACCAAACCGATGCAAACTCCGAATACCTACAAGTGCCGAGCATGGGAGACACACGGCGGGTGCTAACGTCCGTCGTGAAAAGGGAAACAACCCAGACCGTCAGCTAAGGTCCCAAAGTTATGGTTAAGTGGGAAACGATGTGGGAAGGCTTAGACAGCTAGGAGGTTGGCTTAGAAGCAGCCACCCTTTAAAGAAAGCGTAATAGCTCACTAGTCGAGTCGGCCTGCGCGGAAGATGTAACGGGGCTCAAACCATACACCGAAGCTACGGGTATCATCTTCGGATGATGCGGTAGAGGAGCGTTCTGTAAGCCTGTGAAGGTGAGTTGAGAAGCTTGCTGGAGGTATCAGAAGTGCGAATGCTGACATGAGTAACGACAATGGGTGTGAAAAACACCCACGCCGAAAGACCAAGGTTTCCTGCGCAACGTTAATCGACGCAGGGTTAGTCGGTCCCTAAGGCGAGGCTGAAAAGCGTAGTCGATGGAAAACAGGTTAATATTCCTGTACTTCTGGTTATTGCGATGGAGGGACGGAGAAGGCTAGGCCAGCTTGGCGTTGGTTGTCCAAGTTTAAGGTGGTAGGCTGAGATCTTAGGTAAATCCGGGATCTTAAGGCCGAGAGCTGATGACGAGTTACCCTTTGGGTGACGAAGTGGTTGATGCCATGCTTCCAAGAAAAGCTTCTAAGCTTCAGGTAACCAGGAACCGTACCCCAAACCGACACAGGTGGTTGGGTAGAGAATACCAAGGCGCTTGAGAGAACTCGGGTGAAGGAACTAGGCAAAATGGCACCGTAACTTCGGGAGAAGGTGCGCCGGTGAGGG
The DNA here is from genome assembly GCF_900104975.1 of Pseudomonas sp. Z003-0.4C(8344-21). Lineage (NCBI taxonomy): Bacteria > Pseudomonadati > Pseudomonadota > Gammaproteobacteria > Pseudomonadales > Pseudomonadaceae > Pseudomonas > Pseudomonas sp. Z003-0.4C(8344-21). Next base: position 2,280,503 of record NZ_LT629756.1, read on the forward strand.
TGAAGGACTTGCTCCGTAAGCTCATGCCGGTCGAAGATACCAGGCCGCTGCGACTGTTTATTAAAAACACAGCACTCTGCAAACACGAAAGTGGACGTATAGGGTGTGACGCCTGCCCGGTGCCGGAAGGTTAATTGATGGGGTTAGCTAACGCGAAGCTCTTGATCGAAGCCCCGGTAAACGGCGGCCGTAACTATAACGGTCCTAAGGTAGCGAAATTCCTTGTCGGGTAAGTTCCGACCTGCACGAATGGCGTAACGATGGCGGCGCTGTCTCCACCCGAGACTCAGTGAAATTGAAATCGCTGTGAAGATGCAGTGTATCCGCGGCTAGACGGAAAGACCCCGTGAACCTTTACTATAGCTTTGCACTGGACTTTGAATTTGCTTGTGTAGGATAGGTGGGAGGCTTTGAAGCGTGGACGCCAGTTCGCGTGGAGCCATCCTTGAAATACCACCCTGGCAACTTTGAGGTTCTAACTCAGGTCCGTTATCCGGATCGAGGACAGTGTATGGTGGGTAGTTTGACTGGGGCGGTCTCCTCCTAAAGAGTAACGGAGGAGTACGAAGGTGCGCTCAGACCGGTCGGAAATCGGTCGTAGAGTATAAAGGCAAAAGCGCGCTTGACTGCGAGACAGACACGTCGAGCAGGTACGAAAGTAGGTCTTAGTGATCCGGTGGTTCTGTATGGAAGGGCCATCGCTCAACGGATAAAAGGTACTCCGGGGATAACAGGCTGATACCGCCCAAGAGTTCATATCGACGGCGGTGTTTGGCACCTCGATGTCGGCTCATCACATCCTGGGGCTGAAGCCGGTCCCAAGGGTATGGCTGTTCGCCATTTAAAGTGGTACGCGAGCTGGGTTTAGAACGTCGTGAGACAGTTCGGTCCCTATCTGCCGTGGACGTTTGAGATTTGAGAGGGGCTGCTCCTAGTACGAGAGGACCGGAGTGGACGAACCTCTGGTGTTCCGGTTGTCACGCCAGTGGCATTGCCGGGTAGCTATGTTCGGGAAAGATAACCGCTGAAAGCATCTAAGCGGGAAACTTGCCTCAAGATGAGATCTCACTGGAACCTTGAGTTCCCTGAAGGGCCGTCGAAGACTACGACGTTGATAGGTTGGGTGTGTAAGCGCTGTGAGGCGTTGAGCTAACCAATACTAATTGCCCGTGAGGCTTGACCATATAACACCCAAGCAATTTGCGTCGAACAGACCAGATTGCGGTGTGTGAAGACGAAACGAACCGAAAGTTCGATGTTCACAAAACACCGACAGCTGTCACATACCCAATTTGCTGAAGCGAGGCCATCTGGTCACGAGTCAGTACCCGAATTTCTTGACGACCATAGAGCGTTGGAACCACCTGATCCCATCCCGAACTCAGCAGTGAAACGATGCATCGCCGATGGTAGTGTGGGGTTTCCCCATGTGAGAGTAGGTCATCGTCAAGATTAAATTCCGAAACCCCAATTGCGAAAGCAGTTGGGGTTTTGTTTTGCCTGCGAAAAAGTTTCTCCGATGCATCAATTCGCTTCAACCGTCGTCATTAAAAAAACGTCCTGAAGTGACCGGGCAGTTTTTGGTATGGTGCAGCTCGTTTTTACGGACTGCTGCCATGCCCACGGATCGGCATTCATTCATGTTAAAGAGTTGCTGTAGAAATGCCTGAAGCCATCCCGATCAAGGACCACGAAAAAGAGACGCGTCTGGTCAACAAACGGTTGATTGCCTGCGCCTTGTTCGTCTTTGCCATCAGCTGCGCCCTTGTCGTGCGCCTGTACATCCTGCAAGTAGTGGAGTTCGACTACCACTCGACCATCTCGGAAAACAATCGCGTTCACGTCTTGCCAATCCCGCCGACGCGCGGTCTGATCTACGACCGCAACGGCGTGGTACTCGCCGAGAACCGTCCCAGCTTCAACCTGACAATCACCCGCGAACGCGCCAGCGACGTCAATCAAGAGCTGGACGAGGTCATCAATCTCTTGCATCTGCCCGCGGAGGATCGCGCGGTTTTCGACAAGGCGATGAAGCAATCCCGTCATCCGTTTACCCCGGTGACGCTGTTCTACGAGCTGACCGAAGAGCAAATCGCCGTATTGGCCGTCAACGAGTTTCATTTGCCGGGCATTGATGTCGAGCCGCAATTTGTCCGCGATTATCCGCTCGGGGCGCATTTTGCCCATTCAATCGGCTACGTTGGCCGGATCAACGAAAAAGAAGCCAAAACCCTGGATTCGGTCGAGTACCGCGGCACTCAATCCATTGGTAAAACCGGCATTGAGCGATTCTACGAAGCGCAGTTACATGGCCATGTCGGTTATGAGGAAGTCGAAACCAACGCTCAGGGTCGGGTACTTCGAGTGCTTAAACACACCGATCCGGTGCCGGGTAAAAACATCGTGCTCAGCCTCGACGTCAAACTGCAGGAAGCGGCAGAGGCCGCCCTGGGCGATCGCCGTGGTTCAGTGGTAGCGCTTGATCCATCGACGGGCGAGGTATTGGCGATGGTCAGTAATCCGAGCTTCGACCCGAACCTGTTCGTGACCGGAATCAGCTCCAAGGAATACTCGGCACTGCGGGATTCCATAGATCGGCCGCTGTTCAATCGCGTGTTGCGGGGCTTATACGCCCCCGGCTCGACGATCAAACCGGAGGTGGCCATTGCCGGCCTGGATGCCGGTGTCGTGACCCCGCAGACCCGTGTGTTCGACCCCGGTTACTACCAGCTCCCTGATTTCGATCACAAGTATCGCAACTGGAACCACAGCGGCGATGGGTGGGTGGACATGGATGCAGCAATCATGCGCTCCAACGACACTTACTTCTATGATCTGGCCCACAAGCTCGGTATCGATCGCTTGCACGATTACATGGCGATGTTCGGCCTCGGTGAGAAAGTCTCGCTGGACATGTTTGAAGAGTCACCCGGCCTCATGCCGTCGCAAGCCTGGAAGCGTGCTACACGGCGCCAACCCTGGTTCCCGGGCGAAACCGTGATCCTCGGCATTGGTCAGGGTTATATGCAGGTCACGCCGCTGCAACTGGCTCAGGCCACGGCGTTGATCGCGAACAAAGGAGTGTGGAACCGTCCGCACCTGGCCAAGACGGTCGATGGCGTCGCGCCGGTCGATGAGCACCCGATGCCGAACATCCTGCTCAAGGATCCGCGCGATTGGGAGCAGGTCAACCATGGCATGCAGATGGTCATGCACGACGCCCGAGGTATCGCCCGCGCGGCCGCGGCGGGTGCGCAATACCGCATCGCTGGCAAGAGCGGTACGGCGCAGGTGGTGGCGATCAAGCAGGGCGAGCGCTACAACCGCGAGAAAACCCTTGAGCGCCACCGCGACAACGCCTTGTTCGTCGGTTTCGCCCCGGCCGAACATCCGAAGATTGCCATTTCGGTAATGATCGAAAACGGCGAGGCCGGCGGTCGTGTCGCCGGGCCAGTGGTGCGGCAGATCATGGATGCCTGGTTGCTTGATCAGGACGGTCATCTCAAGCCGCAGTACGCGGTGCCGAGCAAGGCGCCGGGGGATCCGCACGTTTGATCGTTCAGTGGTCAGTGTCTGGCTGACAGCTTCGTGAGCAGGCTCGCTCGCTCCAGTGGAAGCCTTTCAACTGGGGAGCGGGTCTGTGGTTCAGAGCGGTGTCAGGCGCCCGGCACCGGGCAGCTCATGTCACCTTCTTCGCACTTCAGATACTGTTTCAACGATTCAACACGGGTTTTCGTCATGCTGGTCATGCAATTGCTGTAAATCAGCGGATAGACGCTTCCACCCGCGACGCCCGAGGCGGAGAACTTGCACTCGGTATCGCGAAACCCGATCCACGCGCGCTGCGCGCTGATTAACAGTTTCTTGCCATCCGGGTTGTCCTTCAACCGTGCCGTGATCTGCTGATACACCGTGTTCAGTTCCTTGTCCGCCGCTTTGAAATCCTGGCCTGCACACTGATTCATTGTCGCCTGATCGCTGGCATTCGCGCAGTCAACGGCGGCATGGAGGAGCGGGGAGAACAGAAACGGCGACAGAGCCAAAAGCGGGCGCGGGGACATGGTCAGATCTCGCTGTATTAAAGGGCTGGTGCCGAGCAGTGTAGCGTTTGCGCTGCGTTTATTCAGTCGGGCGAATTCGGGAAGCTGCGAGCAAACGGTCGGCTATAGCCGCAATCTCTGCACCGTCGTGCAGGGTAGCGAGCCAATGCGCAGGAATGCCCTGTACGCCGTAATAGGCGCCGGCCAACTGACCGGTAATCGCAGCAGTGGTATCGGCGTCATCGCCCAGATTGGCCGCTTGCAATATCGCTGCTGCAAAGCTGTTCGTACGCTGAAAGCACCACAGCGCTGCTTCCAGCGACTGCACGCTGTAGCCGCTGCCTTTGATATCTGCCTCGGACAGGCTGAGGTAATCGCCACGGGCAATGGCCGCGACCTTGGGCTGCGAGAAGCTGGCGGATGACAGCCGGCGCAGCTCTGCTTTGCTTGCGCCTGCAAGGGCTTTGGCGATCAAGCCAGCCAGCAACTGGCAACACTCGATGGCTTCCGGGGCGGCGTGGGTAGTTCGCGAACTGTCGGCGGCAAAGGTGTGGATCTGCTGGAGATCGGGAAAGTAAAACAGCACCACCGGAGCCAGGCGCATCAGCGAACCGTTACCAGCGCTGTATGGGTCGGTCGAGCCGGCAAAAGGGTCAGCGGTTTGCTGATAGTGTGCCAGCGCCTGACTGACGGTCGTGCCGATATCGAAACACTCACCAGTCGAGCTGAGATAACCCCACTGCCACCAATTGAGATAGCGGCCCATCTGATCAACCGCATTGAAGCCATTTTTGGTCAGCAGACTTTCCGCCAGACACAACGCCATCGAGGTGTCATCGGTCCATTGCCCGGGTTCGAGGTGGAAGGGGCCACCACCAACCATGTCGGTCAACGGTTGGAATGATCCGCGTGGTTTGAACTCAACCGTAGTACCTACGGCGTCGCCGCACGCCAGACCGAGAAGGGCACCGCGATAACGATCGGCAAGGGATGGCAGCATGACGCAATCCTTTTCATTCATGTCGCTGGCAAAGGTACCAGCTTCGCTGCGAGAGGGGATCGGCATCCATCGTGGCACCGGCAAAAAATGGCAGCAGGATGTTTCCTTTCGGAAGTGGCTGCACCGCTTTGATACAACTTCACATTGGACATGTGGTCATACAAGCCTAGTGTTCAGAACAGGAGGTGACGTATGAAGCCAGTACCCAATAGTTTCGAACGCAAGATCACGCTCAAGGCGCCGCGTTCGCATGTCTGGCGTGCCTTGGTTGATGCCGAGGCGTTTGGCCAGTGGTTTGGCGTGGCGCTGGAGGGCCGTCGGTTCATCGCCGGTGAATGGACGCAAGGGCAGGTCACTTATCCGGGTTATGAACACGTTTTATGGAATGTGTTGATCGAGCGGGTCGAGCCGCAGCAGTTGTTTTCGTTCCGCTGGCATCCGTATGCAGTCAATCCGAAGATCGATTACTCCCAGGAGCCGACGACGCTTGTCAGATTCGAGCTGGAAGATTTCGAGGATGGCACGCTGTTGAAGGTCTCTGAATCCGGATTTGCCCATATTCCCGATATTCGCCAGAAAGAGGCGTACTACATGGACAGTCGCGGCTGGGAAGAGCAACTGAGCAGACTCGAGCATTTCCTCGCAGAGAGCGCCAAGGCCCGTGAAAGCGGTGGCGCCTGACACGGCTAGGGGTTTTCGGAAGGGCTTGTATGGCGAATGTCTTACACGCCTTGGTAGCTTTTACGACTATTACTGATTGGATCCACTGGGTAATCTACACACATCAACTGAGACACAGGGAGTGTTTCAGGATCAAGGATGATCGACCATTGCAAGGATCGCTGCCGACAGGGAGTCGATAATGGTCTTGGGAAAAACCCGCTTCGGCGGGTTTTTTTTCGCCTGTAGAAAAGTGCTGCGCGCAAAGGGAAACACCGCCAGATGGCGGTGTTTCTGTTTCTGCAAATATTACGAAGCAATCAACTGCCGCAATACGTAATGCAGGATCCCGCCGGCCTTGAAGTACTCCACCTCATTCAAGGTATCGATGCGGCACAGCACCTCGATTTTTTCCTGGCGCCCATCCTCACGGGTGATCACCAGCGGCAGATTCATTCTCGGCGTCAGCTCGACCCCGCTCAGTCCTTGGATTTCAAAGGTTTCCTTGCCGGTCAGGTTGAGGCTCTTGCGATTTTGGTCGAGCTTGAATTGCAGCGGCAGCACGCCCATGCCTACCAGATTCGAGCGGTGGATGCGCTCGAAGCTTTCCGCAATCACCGCTTTGACGCCGAGCAGATTGGTGCCCTTGGCCGCCCAGTCGCGACTGGAGCCGGTGCCGTATTCCTGGCCCGCAATCACCACCAGCGGCGTACCCGACGCCTGGTATTTCATGGCCGCGTCGTAGATCGCCAGTTTCTCACCGGTCGGAATGTAGATCGTGTTGCCGCCTTCCTCGCCGCCAAGCATTTCGTTGCGGATCCGGATGTTGGCAAACGTGCCGCGCATCATCACTTCGTGGTTACCGCGCCGTGAGCCGTAGGAGTTGAAGTCGCGCGGCTCCACGCCTTTCTCGCGCAGGTAACGCCCCGCAGGGCTGTCAGCCTTGATGTTGCCGGCAGGGGAAATGTGGTCGGTGGTCACCGAATCGCCGAGCAGTGCCAGTACGCGCGCACCTTTGACATCCTCGATTTGCGGCAGCGGGCCGGAGATATCGTCGAAGAACGGCGGATGTTGAATGTAGGTCGAATCGTCCTGCCACACGTACGTGGCCGCTTGAGGCACTTCGATCGCCTGCCACTGCTCGTCGCCGGCGAACACCTCCGCGTATTCCTTGTGAAACATGGCGGTGTTGACCTGATTCACCGCGTCGGCGATTTCCTGGCTGCTCGGCCAGATGTCGCGCAGGTACACCGGATTGCCTTGTTGGTCTTGCCCCAGCGGTTCGCTGCTGATGTCGCTGCGCACACTACCAGCCAAGGCGTACGCGACGACCAATGGCGGTGAGGCCAGCCAGTTGGTTTTCACCAGCGGATGCACGCGGCCCTCGAAGTTGCGATTGCCGGACAACACCGAGGCCACGGTGAGGTCGGCTTTCTGGATGGCTTTCTCGATCGGCTCAGGTAGCGGCCCGGAGTTGCCGATGCAGGTGGTGCAGCCGTAGCCGACCAGGGAAAACCCGAGCTGATCGAGATATTGCGTCAGCCCGGCGGCCTTGTAGTAGTCGGTAACCACTTTCGAACCCGGCGCCAGCGAACTTTTCACCCACGGTTTACGGGTCAGGCCTTTTTCTACGGCTTTTTTCGCCAGCAACCCGGCAGCCATCATTACGCTCGGGTTGGAGGTGTTGGTGCACGAGGTGATCGCTGCGATGACCACGGCGCCATTTTTCAGCCGATAGGTGTGGCCCTCGTATTCGTAATCCGCTTCACCGACCAGATCGGCATTGCCCACCGCAACGCCACCGCCACCCTCGCTTTCCAGACGGCCTTCTTCCTTGCTAGTGGGTTTGAACTGCAAATCGAGAAAATCACTGAACGCCTGTGCAACATTGGGCAGCGAAACGCGGTCCTGCGGCCGTTTCGGCCCGGCGAGGCTGGCTTCGACGCTGCCCATGTCCAGCGCCAGGCTGTCAGTGAACAGCGGCTCCTGACCGGGCAGACGCCACAGCCCCTGTGCCTTGGTGTACGCCTCGACCAGTTTGACTACGGCCGGCGGCCGCCCGGACAGGCGCAGATAGTCCAGTGTGACTTCGTCGACCGGGAAGAATCCGCACGTTGCCCCATATTCAGGGGCCATGTTGGCGATGGTCGCACGGTCGGCCAGCGGCAGGTCGGCGAGGCCGTCGCCATAGAACTCGACGAATTTGCCCACCACGCCTTTCTTGCGCAGCATCTGCGTGACGGTCAGTACCAGGTCAGTGGCGGTGATGCCTTCCTTGAGCTTGCCGGTGAGTTTGAAACCGATCACTTCCGGAATCAGCATCGACACCGGTTGACCGAGCATTGCCGCTTCCGCTTCGATCCCGCCAACGCCCCAGCCGAGTACGCCGAGGCCGTTGATCATGGTCGTGTGCGAGTCTGTGCCGACCAACGTATCGGGGAAGGCATAGGTGCGCCCGTCTTCGTCCTTGGTCCACACCGTGCGCCCGAGGTATTCGAGGTTGACCTGGTGGCAAATACCGGTTCCCGGCGGCACCACGCTGAAATTATCGAAAGCGCTCTGGCCCCAGCGCAGAAAGGCATAACGTTCGCCGTTGCGCTGCATTTCGATATCGACGTTCTGTTCGAACGCGCTGGCCGAGGCGAATTTGTCGACCATCACCGAGTGATCGATCACCAGATCCACCGGCGACAACGGATTGATACGCTGCGGATCGCCGCCGGCCTTGGCCATCGCCGCGCGCATGGCGGCGAGGTCGACCACAGCGGGTACTCCAGTAAAATCCTGCATCAGTACGCGGGCCGGGCGGTACTGGATTTCGCGGTCGGAGCGGCGTTCCTTGAGCCATGCGGCGATAGCCTTGAGATCAGCGCCGGTGACAGTTTTTTCGTCCTCCCAGCGCAGCAGGTTTTCCAGCAGCACTTTCAGCGACATTGGCAGTTTGTCGAGGTCGCCCAGGCTCTTGGCGGCGTCTGGCAGGCTGAAGTAGTGGTAGGTCTGGTCGTCGATTTGCAGGGTTTTGAGCGTTTTCAGGCTATCGAGGGACGGCATTACGAGCACTCCTTTGAGTCCGCACGGCTACGGACTGAGGAAACGGACAGAGCATTAAACCTAGCCCTGTTTTGAATAGCTGGCTATTAACTGGACTCTGTGGCGAGAACCAAGGTTCCAACATCGGCTATCATGCGCCGGTTTTCGTGACAGGCTTTGCTGTAAAGCAAGGCTTGAGCAGCGCGCAGGGGACCAATCCTCGTCCTTTGCCCAGGAGTAACAATGAACACCCTATTCATGCATTGCCGACCAGGCTTCGAAGGCGAAGTCTGTTCGGAGATTTCCGACCTTGCCGCCCAACTGAACGTGGCCGGTTACGCCAAGGCCAAAGCGGCTACAGCGTACGCCGAGTTTGTCTGCACCGAAGCAGACGGCGCCGAGCGCCTGATGCGCGGTCAGCGTTTCGCCGAGCTGATTTTCCCACGGCAATGGGCGCGCGGCTTCTTCATCGATTTGCCGGAAACCGACCGTATCAGCGTGATCCTCGCGCACATGGCCGAGTTCCCGCTCTGCGGCAGCCTGTGGCTGGAAGTGGTCGACACCAACGACGGCAAGGAGCTGTCGAACTTCTGCAAGAAGTTCGAAAGCCCGCTGCGCAAAGCCCTGACCGCTGCCGGCAAACTGGTGGACGACCCCAGCAAGCCGCGCCTGCTGCTGACGTTTAAAAGTGGCCGCGAAGTGTTTCTCGGCATGGCCGATGCCGGTAACTCGGCGATGTGGCCGATGGGCATTCCCCGGCTGAAATTCCCCCGCGAGGCGCCGAGCCGTTCAACGCTGAAACTGGAAGAAGCTTGGCACCACTTCATTCCGCGTGATCAATGGGAAGACCGTCTGCACAGCGACATGACCGGCGTCGACCTGGGCGCCGCGCCTGGCGGCTGGACCTGGCAACTGGTCAATCGCGGCATGCTGGTAACCGCCATCGACAACGGCCCGATGGCCGAAAGCCTGATGGACACGGGGCTGGTTCAGCACCTGATGGCTGACGGCTTTACCTTCAAGCCCAAGCAACCGGTGGACTGGATGGTCTGTGACATCGTCGAGAAACCGGCGCGTAACGCGGCGATGCTCGAAGAATGGATCGGCGAGGGCCATTGCCGTGAGGCGGTGGTGAACCTGAAACTGCCGATGAAACAGCGTTATGCCGAAGTGAAGCGTTTGCTCGAACGCATTGCCGACGGCTTCAAGGCGCGCGGGATCAAAGTCGATATTGGCTGCAAGCAGCTGTATCACGACCGCGAAGAAGTGACCTGCCATTTGCGTCGGCATGACACAAAGAAAGCCAGATCTCGCTGACACAATACGAAACCCTGTGCGAGCCTGCTCGCGAAGGCTATCTGTCAGTCAACACATCATTGACTGACCCAGCGCTTTCGCGAGCAGGCTCGCTCCCACTGGAGTGTGGCGTAACACCGCAGGTGACCGAACACCCGGCAATGCGCGACAATGCCGGCCAGTTTCAGGAGTAAACCATGAGTGAAATGATCGATACCCCGGTCGACGGCACCCTCGACGCTACCGGCCTCAATTGCCCTGAGCCGGTGATGATGCTGCACCAGCACATCCGTGATCTGGTGCCTGGCGGCCTGCTCAAGGTCATCGCCACCGATCCGTCGACCCAGCGCGATATCCCCAAATTCTGCGTGTTCCTCGACCATGAACTGGTCGGCAAGCACGAAGAGGCCGGTACTTACCTGTACTGGATTCGCAAGAAAGACGCCTGAGCCCGGAGCCAACGCTAAGACAAATGTGGGAGCCAGCCTGCTGGCGATGACGGCAAATCAGTCAATATCTCCGTGACTGACTTTGCCGCGATCGCCAGCCAGGCTGGCTCCTACATTTTTGTTGCGGCAGAAAGTGCTCAGCCAGCCGAACGACTGATGCGAATGCGCTTGCGCGCACTGCGGGTCAGGCGGATCGACAGCATCAGTGCCGCACAGCTCAAGCCGACAATCAGACCCTGCCACAGACCGCTCGGGCCGCGTGGTTCGCCGAGCCAGTCGGTCAGGCCGAGGGCGTAACCCACCGGCAAGCCGATGCCCCAATAGGCGAACAGGGTCAGAATCATCGTCACCCGCGTGTCCTGATAACCACGCAGGGCGCCGGCGGCGGTGACCTGGATCGCGTCGGAGAACTGGAACAACGCCGAATAGACGATCAGCATCGCGGCAATGTGGATCACTGTCGGATCGGCGGTGTAGATCGCCGCAATCGGTTCACGCAGTGCCAGCATCATGCTCGCCGAAAGACAGGCATAGGCCAGTGCCGTGGCCATGCCGACACCCGCAGCAAAACGCGCCTCGCGCGGTTCCTCACGGCCGAGCGCCTGACCGACGCGCACGGTGACGGCCATGCCCAGCGAGTAGGGGATCATGAACACCAGCGAACTGACGTTGAGGGCGATCTGATGCCCGGCGACCACCGTGGCGCCAAGGCTGCCGATCAGCAGGGCGATCACCGCAAAAATGCTCGACTCGGCAAACACCGCGATGCCGATTGGCAGACCAATCGCCAGCAGCCGCTTGATCACCGCCCACTGTGGCCAGTCGAAACGGCTGAACAGTTCGCTCGAACGATACGCCGGTGCCCAACGTTCGTAGCCGGCCATGCCGAGGGCCATCACCCACATCACGATCGCCGTGGCCCAACCGCAGCCGACGCCGCCCATGGCCGGCACGCCGAAATGGCCGTAAATGAAGATGTAGTTCAGTGGAATATTCAGCGCCAGCCCGCACAGGCCCAACACCATCGCCGGCCGCGTACGGCCCAGTCCATCGCTGAAGCAACGCAGCACATGGTAGATCGCCACCGCCGGCAGACCGCTGGCGATGCCATGCAGATATTGCATGCACGGACCGATCAGTTCCGGATCGACGTTCATCAAGTGCAGAACGGGCTCGGCGGCGATCAGCATCGCCGTCGCGATCAGGCCCACCACCAGCGCCAGCCATAGGGCCTGACGGACAATCGGGCCGATCTCGCTGTGCGTACCGGCGCCAAAGCGCTGTGCGACTTTCGGTGTGGTTGCCAGCAGTGTGCCGGTCATCAGCAGAAACACCGGCACCCAGATCGAGTTGCCCAGCGCCACTGCCGCCAGGTCCTTCGGCCCGACACGCCCGGCCATCACCGCATCGACAAAGCCCATGGCGGTGGTCGCCAGTTGCGCGATGATGATCGGCAAGGCCAGGGCGAGCAGGGTTTTCAGCTCCAGGCGAATCCGCGCGGGGCGAGAAAGGCTAACGGCGACAGGTTGATCAGTAACGGAATTCACAGGCAAAACGTCCACAGGTGTTGATGCGCAAGGCGCCGCATTCTACGCCGCTGACATTGCAGTCAGGAAAAATCCTCGTAGCGGATTTGTAAGCGCAAAGGCTGCTGGCCCGGGAAGCGATCTGCACCTAAACTGCCGATCCGCCCAAGGAGCCCGCCATGCTGATTGTTGCCGACGAAAATATCCCGCTGCTCGATGCCTTTTTTGCCGGGTTCGGCGAGATCCGCCGAGTGCCTGGCCGTGCCATCGACCGTGCGACGGTCGAGCAGGCCGACGTACTGCTCGTACGCTCGGTGACCCAGGTCAACCGAGCGCTGCTGGAGGGCAGCAAGGTGCGCTTTGTCGGCACCTGCACGATTGGCACCGATCATCTGGATCTGGATTATTTCAACCAGGCCGGAATCACTTGGTCGAGCGCGCCGGGCTGTAATGCACGCGGTGTGGTCGATTATGTGCTGGGCAGTCTGATGACCCTCGCTGAAATCGAAGGTGTCGATCTGGCTCGGCGCACCTACGGCGTTGTCGGTGCGGGTGAGGTCGGTGGGCGTTTGATCAAGGTGCTCAAGGGTTTGGGCTGGGATGTAAAAGTCTGCGACCCGCCGCGTCAGGCAGCCGAAGGCGGCGATTACGTTAGCCTCGACCAAATCATCGAGCAGTGCGATGTGATCAGCCTGCACACACCGCTGACCCGCAGCGGTGACGGGGCGACCTGGCATCTGTTTGATGAGCAACGTTTGCGCCAGCTCAAGCCCGGCGCATGGTTGATCAACGCGGCGCGTGGCCCGGTGGTAGATAACGCCGCGCTGCGTCAGGTGCTGCTGGAGCGGGAAGATCTGCAGGCCGTGCTCGATGTCTGGGAGGCCGAGCCCGAAGTCGACGTCGCCTTGGCTGAGCTCTGCGTGCTGGCGACCCCACACATCGCCGGTTACAGCCTTGATGGCAAGCAGCGCGGCACGGCGCAGATCTATCAGGCGTTTTGCGCCTTTATCGGCCAACCCGCGAGCATTCAGCTCGCTGAGCTGCTGCCGGCGCCGTGGTTGGCGCAAGTGACGCTGCACGCCGACAGTGATCCGGCGTGGGCGCTGGCCATGTTGTGTCGTGGTGTATATGACCCACGCCGTGACGATGCGGATTTTCGCCGCAGCCTTGTAGGCAATGTCGCTGAGCAGCGTGCGGCGTTTGATGTGCTGCGCAAGCAGTATCCAGTGCGGCGCGAGATTGAAGGTCTGCAAGTGCGGGTTGACGGGGAGGCGCCGGCATTGGCGCAGATCGTAGCGGCGCTGGGGGCTGTGGCAGTCTAGAAAACCGAGGCGACGCTTTCGCGAGCAGGTTCGCTCCCACAGGTTCTGCGTACGCCGTAGACCCTCTGTGCGAGCCTGCTCGCGAAGGTTGCAATACAGATCCAGAATTGCACCCATAAAAAACCCGGCAAACAGGGCCGGGTCAGGAAGACGGTGGTTATATCACTCTTGTTCGGCAGGCTTGACCAATCGCTTTTCCAGTTCGCGGCACGCGTCCTGGATCATGTCTTCAGTGATCGGTACTTCACGCCCGTCCTTATCGATAATCGAGCAACCCAGAGACTGATCGGGCTTGGTGCGAATCACTTGAATCTGGTCTTCGCTGGTGTGTTGCAAGGACATGGCCTGTCTCCTCATCAGGTTGTGCGCCTAGATTAAAACCGCCGCGTGACCGGGCTGTGACAACTCCCTGTGGTCGGTCGGCGAACAGCATCCTTACTCAAACAGAATTGGCCGTTCGTCTCAACCGCAACCTTAGACCAATCGTTTCTAGCATCCATTGATCACGGGCATATTTAACCTGACTCATTGTGATTTACAGAGTTCCACCCCATCTGAGTCAACAGGCAGGCCCTATTCACCCAGCGGATGTGAATTCCATGATTTCGTTGCTTTCTTCCCGGCACCGGCGCGCTTTGCGTCTGACCAGTCATTTTCTCCTGCCGTATCGCTGGTATGCCTTTGGCGCGCTGCTCGCACTGATCGTGACCGCCGGCATTACCTTGTCGATGGGGCAGGGCATCAAATTACTGGTGGATCAGGGCTTCATGACCCGATCGCCGCATCTGCTCAACCAGTCCATCGCGCTGTTCATGCTGCTGGTGCTCGGGCTGGCGGTGGGTACCTTCGCGCGTTTTTATCTGGTGTCGTGGATTGGCGAGCGCGTGGTCGCCGACATTCGCCGCCAGGTGTTCAACCATCTGGTGTATCTGCATCCGGGTTTTTACGAGGACAACCGCAGCTCGGAAATCCAGTCGCGCCTCACCGCCGACACCACGCTGCTGCAATCGGTGATCGGCTCTTCGCTGTCGCTGTTTTTGCGCAACTTGCTGATGGTGATCGGTGGCGTTGTGCTGCTGTTCATTACCAACCCCAAGCTCACCAGCATCGTGGTGATCGCACTGCCGCTGGTGATCGCGCCGATCCTGCTGTTCGGCCGACGCGTGCGCAATCTGTCGCGCCAGAGTCAGGACCGTATCGCTGACATCGGCAGCTACGTTTCCGAAACTCTCGGTCAGATCAAAACCGTGCAGGCCTATAACCATCAAGTCCAGGACGAGCAGCGCTTTGCCTTGACGGTTGAGCAGGCGTTCGACACCGCGCGCAAACGGATTTTTCAGCGCGCGTGGCTGATCACACTGGTGATCGTGTTAGTGCTTGGCGCGGTGGCGGTGATGTTGTGGGTTGGCGGCATGGACGTCATGGCCGGGCGAATTTCTGCAGGGGAACTGGCGGCATTCGTTTTCTATAGCCTGATCGTCGGCAGCGCCTTCGGCACATTGAGCGAAGTCATCGGTGAACTGCAACGCGCGGCCGGCGCAGCTGAGCGCATCGCCGAACTGCTGCGTTCGGAGAACATCATCCAGCCACCCACGACTGGACTGGTGACCTTGCCGGCCCGGGTCAAAGGTGAACTCGAACTTAAGGATGTGCGGTTTTCCTACCCGTCGCGTCCAGAAAGCTATGCGGTCGACGGCTTGAATCTGACCGTGAAAGCCGGTGAAACCCTCGCATTGGTAGGGCCGTCCGGTGCAGGCAAGTCCACGGTTTATGACCTGTTGCTGCGTTTCTACGATCCGCTGGCGGGGCAGATCCTGATCGACGGCGTGCCACTGACACGTCTTGATCCGCTGGATCTGCGCCGTTGCTTTGCCCTGGTCTCGCAAACGCCTGCGTTGTTCTTCGGCACCGTTGAGGAGAACATTCGCTACGGTTGCCCGGGGGCGACGCTGGAGCAGGTCGAGGAAGCTGCCCGCATCGCCCATGCCCACGACTTTGTCGAGCAAATGCCTGACGGCTACCAGACGCACCTGGGCGATGGCGGCCTCGGCCTTTCCGGCGGCCAGCGCCAGCGCCTGGCCATCGCCCGGGCGTTGCTGGTCGACGCGCCGATCCTGCTGCTGGACGAAGCCACCAGCGCCCTCGACGCGCAGAGCGAGCACCTGATCCAGCAAGCCCTGCCCAGCCTGATGCACAACCGCACCACGCTGGTGATCGCCCATCGTCTGGCCACGGTCAAGAATGCTGACCGCATTGCCGTGATGGATCAGGGCAGGCTTGTGGCGATCGGTACGCATCAGGAACTGATTGCCAGTAACCCGTTGTATGCGCGGTTGGCGGCGTTGCAGTTCAATGATGGGAAAGCAATCGCTGATCAACTGTGATCAACGGTGCGTGGATCGGGCATTATGGCGGCCTGTTTGAATGCCTGGATGGACAAATGAGTCGTTATCAACCGCCGTTGACTCTCACCGCACGAATGATCGCCCTGATTGCGGACATCAGCGAGCAAATCGGTCAGCTCTCGGCTGTGGACGACAACAGGCAAACGCCGCAACTGCGCCGCAGCAATCGTATTCGAACGATTCAGGCTTCTCTGGCGATTGAAAACAACACGCTGAGCATCGAGCAGGTCACCGCCGTTCTCGCAGGACGCCGAGTGCTTGGGTTGCCGAAAGAAATCCAGGAAGTGCGCAATGCTTTCACGGCTTATGAGGCCATGCCGCAATGGCAGCCAGCGAACAGGGCCGACTTGCTTCAAGCCCATGAATTATTGATGCAGGGGTTGATTGATGAATGCGGACGACTGCGTCGGGCAGGCGTAGGGATTTATCGCGGTGATCAATTGGTTCATATGGCCCCGCCGCCGAGTCGGATATCCGCGCTGATCGACGATCTGCTGGCATGGCTCGACAATTCGAACTGGCATCCGTTGATCACCAGCTGTGTTTTTCATTATGAATTCGAATTCATTCATCCTTTTGCCGATGGCAATGGGCGAATGGGGCGGTTGTGGCAAACGTTGATACTCAGTCAGTGGCGACCGGTACTGGCTTATCTGCCTGTTGAGGCGGTCATACGCGAGGAGCAGGATGCCTATTACGCCGCGCTGTCGGCGGCTGATCGGATGGCTGAGGCCACGCCGTTCGTTGAGTATATGCTGCAGGCATTGAACATTTCGTTGCGTGAGGCGATTGGTTCCGAGATGGTGATCGACCCAGTAACCGACCCAGTAACCGACCCAGTAGAAAAGCTGTTGCTGATACTCGAAAACCGATCCATGAGAACCAGCGAGCTGATGGTTGAGATCGGGCTGACACATAGGGCGACTTTCAGAGCAAACTATCTCAAACCAGCATTGGCGGCCGGATTGATAGAAATGTCTGACCCGGAAAACCCGAAAAGTCCGACCCAGAGATATCGCCTGACCGGCCTCGGAACATCCGCCGCCTCCAGATTGAAACGAAAATAAGGCTTCGAGCGTTTCAACAAAAATGCCCGTATCTCACGATACGGGCATTTTTTATGGCTCGGCGTCAGCTCGTTCTCACTGATCGTCGAAATACCGCTCATGCCAATCCACCAGCGGCTGTGGCGAGTTGAGCTTCTGGCCGTAAATCACTGAGTACGACAGCACGTTCTGCACGTACTGGCGGGTTTCGTCGAACGGAATGCTTTCCACCCAGACGTCGAAACTCAGGTGATCGGCGCCGCGCAGCCATTGGCGCACGCGGCCTGGGCCGGCGTTGTAGGCGGCGGAGGCGAGGACGCGGTTGCCGTTGAACTGGCTGTGCACCTGGCTCAGGTAAGCGGCGCCGAGCTGGATGTTCTTGTCCGGGTCGAGCACCTGCTGCGGCGAGGCCAGCGGGATGCTGAACTTGCGCGCGGTTTCCTTGGCGGTGCCGGGCATCAGTTGCATCAGGCCGCTGGCGCCGACGCCGGAGCGGGCGTCGTCCATGAAAGCGCTTTCCTGACGGGTGATGGCAAACACCCAGCTCGAGTGCAGGCCACGCACCTTGGCTTCGCGCACCAGCGTGTCGCGGTGGGCCATCGGGAAGCGAATGTCGAGATCGTCCCAATACTGCGCCTGGCTGATGGTGCGGATGGCCGGAAAATACCATTTCAGGTCGTAGGCGAGTTTGGCCTGGGCGACCATTTCGTCACGGTTGAAATGCCGGCTGACGTGATACCACTCGCGGCGACCGTCGACGATCTGCCCGCGAGCGTGGAATTCCAGCGCGCGACGCACGCCCGGCGTGTTGCGTACCTTGTTGATCAAGGCTTGGCTGAGCACCAGCGGCTTGTTGTTCAATGAGTACGGCGATTGCGAGCGGTCGGCGGCGAGGAAGCCATAGAAGTCACGCTCCCGCGCAAGGTTCTTGTAAAGCGTCTGGGCTTGTGGATTCTGCGGCTGGGCCAGTTCGAGACTGCGCGCCTGCCAGTAGCGCCAGCGGTTGGTGGTGGCCAGATCCTGCGGCAGACGTTTGGTCAGTTCATAAGCGTCATCCCAGCGGGCCAGGCGCAGCAGCAGGCGCAAGCGCCATTCGGAAACGGTGTTGTCGCGCAGCTCCGGGTCGTACTTGGTCATCACATCGAGGGCGCGGCTGTCGAAGCGGCGGGCCAGGGTCAGGCCGATTTCGCGGGCGATAGCGACTTTTTCATCACGGGAGAAATGCATGCTGCTGGCGTAACCGTCGAGCAGGGCCATGGCCTTGTCCGGGTCCTGACGAGCGAGGCGGCGCAGGCCAAGGCTGACCACGTCGGACATCGGTTCATCCGCCGGGGTAAAGCGCGACGGCTGATTGAGCAACTCGGGTTTTTGCGCGACATCGACCAGCAAACGACCGCGCGGGGCGAGGGTGGTCAAGCCGTTGATCAGGCTGTTCGCCAGCGGATAATTACGCGCCTGTGCGGCGAGTTTGGTGCGTTCCCAGCGTTTCTGTTCGGTGAGCTGGCCGTCAGCCGCCCAAATGCCGAACAGCGCGTCACACGCCGCCGGTTGCGATTTGCCGGTCAGCCAGAGTTTTTCCGCGTTGGCGTAACCCTCGGCCTTCTTGTCGTGGCTGATCTGGTACTGCGCGTTCAGGCAGTCGAGTTCGGTGAAATTGAGTTTCGGGTCGTAATACTTGACGAAGGTTGCCCAGTCGCCGCGGTCGGCGAGCCAGCGCAACCAGCGCAATTTCATCCAGTTGGCCTGGGGCAGGTCGCCGTGCTCGGCGAGAAACTTCTCGATCTCGGCATTGCTCGCCGATTTCAGGCGCGCGGTCAGCTCGTCGTAGGCCAGATACGGCTCCAGCGGATAATCGGCCAGCGCCTGGCTGTAGCGGAAATACGGGCCGGTATCGCCCTTGGCCAGCGCGCGCTTGGCTTCATCGTAATACTGGCGTTGGGTGGACAGGTCCACCGCCTGGGCGGATTGAGCGGCAGCGGCGGTGAAAAACAAACAGGACAAAACACTGAAAAGGCGACTGCGCATGAGACATCCGGGCAGAGAAATCATGACAAGTGCCGACCTCGGTCGGCACTGAATTGCCTGTAGCTTAGCCTTTTGCCAGCAAGCGGCGAAAGCTTTGCAGGGCTTACAGCACAAGTTCGCAACAAATGTTGTGCAGAGTGCTTCCACAGACAAATTGCCGGCCTGCGCGAGCGCTGATTCAGGTAGAATACGCGCCCGGTTTTTGGAGAAGCTCATGACCCTGCTCAAATTCAGCGATGTGTCCCTTGCGTTCGGCGCTATGCCGTTGTTGGACAAGGTGTCCTGGCAGATCGCCCGTGGTGAGCGGGTGTGCATCATCGGCCGCAACGGCACTGGCAAGTCCAGCATGATGAAACTGGTCAAGGGCGACCAGAAGCCCGATGACGGCTCGGTGTGGCGTGCCCCCGGTCTGAAAATCGGCGAATTGCCGCAAGAATTGCCGGTGGCCGACGAGCGGACCGTTTTCGACGTGGTTGCCGAAGGCCTCGATGGCGTAGGTGCATTGCTCGCCGAATATCATCACCTGAGCCAGAACATCGTCACCGACGCCGATCTGGACAAGCTCATGCATGTCCAGCACGACCTCGAAGCCCGCGATGGCTGGCGCTTGCAGACTTTGGTCGACAGCACCCTCAGCCGCCTGCAGCTGCCGGCCGACAAGACCCTCGCCGAATTGTCCGGCGGCTGGCGTCGTCGCGTGCTGCTGGCACAGGCGCTGGTCTCCGAGCCGGATCTGCTGCTGCTCGACGAACCGACCAACCATCTGGATATCGGGGCGATTGCCTGGCTCGAAGAAGCGCTGAAGGATTTCCAGGGCGCCGTGCTGTTCATCACGCACGACCGTTCCTTCCTGCAGAACCTTGCCACGCGTATTCTCGAACTGGACCGCGGCGGCCTGATCGACTGGAACGGCGACTACGCCAGTTTCCTCGTGCACAAAGAAGCTGCATTGGCCGCTGAAGAAACCGCCAACGCGCTGTTCGACAAGCGTCTGGCTCAGGAAGAAGTGTGGATCCGTCAGGGCATCAAGGCCCGTCGCACTCGTAACGAAGGCCGCGTACGTGCGCTGAAAGCCTTGCGTGTGGAGCGCAGCGAACGTCGCGAGCGTACCGGCAAAGCCAACATTCAGCTGGAAACCGCCGACAAGTCCGGCAAGCAGGTGATGGTGCTCGAGAATGTGAGTTTTGCTCACCCGGGCGGCCCGTTCCTGATCAAGGATTTCTCGATGGTGTTGCAGCGTGGCGACCGTATCGGTCTGCTCGGCGCCAACGGTACCGGCAAGACTACCTTGCTGAAATTGATGCTCAGCGGTCTGCAACCGACCAGCGGCAAAGTGGAAGAGGGCACACGCATCGACGTGGCTTATTTCGACCAGTTGCGCCATCAGCTGGATCTGGAAAAGACCGTGATCGACAACGTTGCCGAAGGCCGCGACTTCATCGATATCGATGGCCAGAGCCGGCATGTCCTGAGTTACCTCGGTGACTTCCTGTTCAGCCCGCAGCGTGCGCGCACGCCGGTCAAGGCGCTGTCGGGTGGTGAGCGTGCGCGTCTGTTGCTGGCCAAGCTGTTCAGCAAGCCGGCGAACCTGCTGGTGCTCGACGAACCGACCAACGACCTCGACGTCGAAACCCTCGAACTGCTCGAAGAAGTGCTGTTGACCTTCAACGGCACGGTCCTCATGGTCAGCCACGACCGGGCATTCCTCGACAACGTGGTCACCAGCACCCTGGTCTTCGAAGGTGAAGGCAAGGTGCGTGAATACGTCGGTGGCTATCAGGACTGGATCCGTCAGGGTGGCTCGCCACGTCTGCTGGGCGTGACCGAAAGCAAATCGGGCAAGGCTGACTTGAACTCGGCGGTGGTCACCGCTGAGCCGGCACCGGTGGCGGCGCCTGCCGCTGCGGCTCCGGTGGCGAAGAAGAAGCTCAGCTACAAGCTGCAACGTGAGCTGGAAGCCTTGCCGGGCGACATCGACGCCAAGGAACAGCAGATCGCGGCGGTCGAAGCGGAAATGGCCGAGGCCGGTTTCTATCAGCGTCCGCCGGCGGAGACGGCCAAGGTCATCGCTTCGCTGGAGCAGTTGCAGGCCGAGCTGGATGCGCTGGTGGAGCGTTGGGCCGAGCTGGATGCCTGATTGATCCGGATGTGAAAAAGCCCGGCGCTCAGTGATGAGCGCCGGGCTTTTCTTATGTAAGCGCAGTTCCCTTGTAGGAGTGAGCCTGCTCGCGATAGCGGTTTAGCATTCAACGAACTCGTCGACTGTCAGAACGTTATCGCGAGCAGGCTCACTCCTACATGGAATGATATTTCAACGTTTGACCAGGTGGACGGCGAGGACGTCGCACGGCGCGCCGTGCAGTACGTCGTTGGCCGTCGAGCCAAGCAACAGCGCCAGACCGTGGCGGCCATGGCTGCCCACTACGATCAGATCGCAGGTTTGCTCCTTGGCGAAGTGGTGGATTTCCTGGCGCGGCTGGCCGTAGGTCAAATGACAGTTGGCGCCCTCGAGTTCGGTGTATTTGAGCTTCAAACGCTCCAGGCGCTCCTTGGCCTGATCGAACTGCTGTTGTTGCAGTTGTGACAGATCCATCGGCACGTCGCCGCCGAACGCCATGGCCATCGGCTCGACGATATGCACCAGCGACAGTTTGGCGCCGTTGCTGACCGAAAGCTCACGGGCGCGGTGGATGACAGGGTCGCACTCTTCGGTCAGGTCTACGGCGACCAGGATGTGGTGGTAGGGCATGAGGTGCTCTCCTGAGGTTTCAATAGTGGTAAGTATGGCTGGTTTCGAGCGCAATGGTTCCAAAGTGACACATGGCGCTCACCGAGAATGGGGAATAGAGATATGACGGTCTGGTTGGTGGTGTCAATCCTGCTGGTGGTTTTAAGTCCGCTGGCCTGGCTGCGCCCGTCGCGCGCGCAAAGCGGGCGCATCGCACTGCGCACAGAGGCGCGACGCATCGGTCTGGCCATGCAGCTGGTACCTCAGGAATGGCCGCACTGGCTGACGCAGCAGCCGCCAAACCCGTGTGCGCAATACTACCGGCCGCGCAGAAGCAATCATTCGGCCTGCTGGACGTACTGGCAGAAATCGCCGGGGGTGTGGGTCAATCAATGGCAGGAAGTCTGCGAGGACCGTGCACTGCTCGATCATTTCGAAAAATTGCCGGGCAATGTTTACAAGGTCGACGCCGACAAGCAGTTGATCGCCCTGTATTGGGGCGAGAAGGGCGACGCTGCGGTTTTGCAGGATATTGACGCAACACTGAAAGCGCTGGCATGACCTGCGGACTTTTCGCACTGCAACGGTGTGAAACGTCCGGCAGACGCGCATTAAAAAGCCCGACATGATTCATCGGGCGGGGTTGGCCAGGCAGGCCGGAAACCTTTTTGCTGGCGGCGCGGTATCAAGCGCGCTGTGCATTTCCCTGTAGTCCCACCAGCGTAGCCCCTTAAACAAAGGCTGTGACGGATTAGGGCGACTTTTCTAAATATTGATTCTATGAATGTCTGGACATGCAGGCGCTTGTTGCAGGTCTTCGTCCTACGGAAATGACCGCAAAGTCGCATTTCAACCGGTATTTTGGGCGATTGACAATTGCCGGGAATTCCGAGAAGGTGACGTACCCAAATCAAACGGGCGTATGAATTGAGCGTTTGTCTTACAGACTGCTCCTACAGAATCCCGACTATCGCGTTGGCGGGTGTGCCGGGTGGATTGGCGTTAGCATTGACGAAAAAGCGTCCTGCCGAGCCATTCGCCTGCGTCCGACGTGTACTGTTCAGCTTCCATATCGTGGAGATCAGTTGATGATTTACGAAGGTAAAGCCATCACGGTTAAAGCTCTTGAAAGTGGCATCGTCGAATTGAAATTCGACCTCAAGGGTGAGTCCGTCAACAAGTTCAACCGTCTAACCCTGAACGAACTGCGTCAGGCCGTAGACACCATCAAGGCAGATGCTTCGATCAAGGGCGTGATCGTCAGCAGCGGAAAGGACGTATTCATCGTCGGCGCCGACATTACCGAATTTGTCGACAACTTCAAGCTGCCGGATGCCGAGCTGGTTGCTGGCAATCTCGAAGCCAACAAGATCTTCAGCGATTTCGAAGACCTCAACGTGCCAACCGTAGCGGCCATCAACGGCATCGCCCTCGGCGGCGGTCTGGAAATGTGCCTGGCGGCTGACTATCGCGTCATGTCGACCAAAGCCAAGATCGGCCTGCCGGAAGTCAAATTGGGCATCTACCCGGGCTTCGGCGGTACCGTGCGTCTGCCGCGCCTGATCGGTGTCGACAACGCGATCGAGTGGATTGCCGCCGGCAAGGAAAACCGCCCTGAAGACGCGCTGAAAGTCAGCGCCGTCGACGCCGTGGTTGCCCCAGAGAAGTTGCAGGAAGCAGCCCTTGAGCTGATCAAGCGCGCCATCTCCGGCGAGTTCGATTACAAGGCCAAGCGTCAGCCGAAACTTGAAAAACTCAAGTTGAACGCCATTGAGCAAATGATGGCTTTCGAAACGGCCAAAGGTTTCGTGGCCGGTCAGGCTGGCCCGAACTACCCGGCGCCGGTCGAAGCGATCAAGACCATCCAGAAAGCCGCGAACTTCGGTCGTGACAAGGCGCTGGAAGTCGAAGCCGCCGGTTTCGTCAAACTGGCCAAGACCTCGGCTGCACAGAGCTTGATCGGTCTGTTCCTGAACGATCAGGAACTGAAGAAAAAGGCGAAGGCCTACGACGAAATCGCCAAAGACGTGAAGCAGGCTGCCGTACTCGGCGCCGGCATCATGGGTGGCGGTATCGCCTATCAGTCGGCGTCCAAAGGCACGCCGATCCTGATGAAGGACATCAACGAGCACGGTATCGAGCAAGGCCTGGCCGAAGCCGCCAAGCTGCTGGTTGGCCGCGTCGACAAGGGCCGCATGACCGCCGCGAAAATGGCTGAAGTGCTCAACGGCATTCGTCCGACCCTGTCCTACGGTGATTTCGGTCATGTGGATCTGGTTGTCGAAGCGGTTGTCGAGAACCCGAAGGTCAAGCAAGCCGTACTGGCTGAAGTTGAAGGTCAGGTCAAAGAGGACACCATCCTCGCGTCCAACACCTCGACCATTTCCATCAGCCTGCTGGCCAAAGCCCTCAAGCGTCCGGAAAATTTCGTCGGCATGCACTTCTTCAACCCGGTGCACATGATGCCGCTGGTGGAAGTGATCCGTGGCGAGAAGTCCAGTGAGCTGGCCGTTGCTACCACCGTTGCCTACGCCAAGAAAATGGGCAAGAACCCGATCGTCGTCAACGACTGCCCGGGTTTCCTGGTCAACCGCGTGCTGTTCCCGTATTTCGGCGGGTTCGCCAAGCTGGTCAGCGCCGGTGTCGACTTCGTCCGCATCGACAAGGTCATGGAAAAATTCGGCTGGCCGATGGGCCCGGCGTACCTGATGGACGTCGTCGGCATCGACACCGGCCACCATGGTCGTGACGTGATGGCAGAAGGTTTCCCGGACCGCATGAAGGATGACCGTCGCTCGGCCATCGACGTGCTGTACGAAGCCAAGCGCCTGGGTCAGAAGAACGGCAAGGGTTTCTATGCCTACGAGGCCGACAAGAAAGGCAAGCAGAAGAAAGTCGCCGACCCATCGGTGCTCGAAGTGCTCAAGCCGATCGTTTACGAGCAGCGCGAAGTCACAGACGAAGACATCATCAATTGGATGATGATCCCGCTGTGCCTGGAAACCGTACGTTGCCTGGAAGACGGCATCGTTGAAACCGCCGCCGAAGCCGACATGGGTCTGGTCTACGGTATCGGTTTCCCTCCATTCCGTGGCGGTGCGCTGCGCTACATCGATTCGATCGGTGTCGCCGAGTTCGTTGCCCTGGCTGACCAGTACGCTGATTTGGGCGCGCTGTACCACCCGACCGCGAAGCTGCGCGAAATGGCCAAGAACGGCCAGAGCTTCTTCGGTTAAGCGCCCCCAACTAGAGTGAGAGTGAACTTATGAGCTTGAATCCTAGAGACGTCGTGATTGTCGACTTCGGTCGTACTCCGATGGGCCGCTCCAAGGGCGGCATGCACCGCAACACCCGCGCCGAAGACATGTCGGCGCACCTGATCAGCAAATTGCTGGAACGCAACGCCAAGGTCGATCCGGCGGAAGTCGAGGACGTGATCTGGGGCTGCGTCAACCAGACTCTGGAGCAGGGCTGGAACATTGCGCGCATGGCGTCGCTGATGACCCAGATTCCGCACACCTCGGCCGGCCAGACCGTCAGCCGTCTGTGTGGCTCGTCGATGAGTGCGTTGCACACCGCCGCACAAGCGATCATGACCGGTAACGGCGACGTGTTCGTGGTCGGTGGCGTCGAGCACATGGGCCACGTAAGCATGATGCACGGTGTCGATCCGAACCCGCACATGTCGCTGTATGCGGCGAAAGCCTCGGGCATGATGGGTCTGACTGCTGAAATGCTCGGCAAAATGCACGGCATCACTCGCGAACAGCAGGACGCCTTCGGCGTGCGTTCCCACCAGTTGGCCCACAAGGCCACCGTGGAAGGCAAGTTCAAAGACGAAATCATCCCGATGCAGGGCTACGACGAGAACGGTTTCCTGAAACTGTTCGACTACGACGAAACCATTCGTCCGGAAACCACCCTGGAAAGTCTGGCGGCGCTCAAGCCGGCATTCAATCCGAAGGGCGGCACCGTGACCGCCGGTACTTCGTCGCAGATCACTGATGGTGCTTCGTGCATGATCGTGATGTCGGCGCAGCGTGCCCAGGACCTGGGGATCCAGCCAATGGCGGTGATCCGTTCGATGGCAGTGGCGGGTGTGGACCCGGCAATCATGGGCTATGGTCCTGTGCCGGCGACACAAAAAGCCCTGAAGCGTGCGGGCCTTGGCATCAACGATATCGACTTCTTCGAGCTCAACGAAGCTTTCGCTGCACAGGCTCTGCCAGTGCTGAAAGATCTGAAAGTACTCGACAAGATGAACGAGAAGGTTAACCTGCACGGCGGCGCGATCGCCCTGGGTCACCCGTTCGGTTGCTCCGGTGCACGTATTTCCGGCACCTTGCTGAACGTGATGAAGCAGAATAGCGGCACCTTCGGGGTGGCCACTATGTGCATTGGTCTCGGCCAAGGCATCTCCACCGTCTTCGAACGCGTTTAAGCGTCTCGTCGATGGAAGCCGGGGCCCAGTGCCCCGGTTTTTGTTTTTGGGTTTTTTATTTTATTTTGAAAAAATTTCAGTGAGGGCCGAAGCATGCCGATACAACCTGGGCTCTACCAACATTACAAAGGTCCGCAGTACCGTGTGTTCAGTGTTGCGCGGCACTCCGAGACCGAAGAAGAAGTGGTCTTCTACCAAGCCCTGTATGGCGATTACGGCTTTTGGGTACGTCCGCTGAGCATGTTTCTCGAGTCAGTCGAGGTTGACGGCGAGCAGGTGCCACGCTTTGCTTTGGTGCAGGTCGAACCGAGCGTTTTTGACAAGGCATGAGGCGAGGGCGCAGACAACCCTGTGCTTGACCTCACCTTGTATCAACTATATATAGCGGTGCCGCGTCAGGCGCCAACCGCCTTTCACTTCTAGAATTCAGGAATTTTCTGATCCATGGGCAAATCGCTGGTCATTGTGGAATCCCCGGCTAAGGCCAAGACCATCAACAAGTATCTGGGTAACCAATACGTGGTGAAGTCGAGTATCGGCCATATCCGAGACCTGCCCACCAGCGGTTCGGCTAGCGCCAGCAAAGAGCCAGCCGCCAAGCGTGGCAAGGCTGCCGCGGGTGAAGCTCCGGTACTCACGCCGAAAGAGAAAGCGCGCAAGCAGCTGGTCTCGCGTATGGGTGTCGATCCCGAGCATGGCTGGAAGGCCCAGTACGAGATCCTTCCGGGTAAAGAGAAGGTCATCGAAGAGCTGCGCCGGCTCGCCAAGGATGCTGACACCATCTATCTCGCAACCGACTTGGATCGCGAGGGGGAAGCCATTGCCTGGCACCTGCGCGAAGCCATCGGCGGTGATGACAGCCGCTACAAGCGCGTGGTGTTCAACGAAATTACCAAGAAGGCCATTCAGGAGGCCTTCTCCGAACCAGGCGAGCTGGACATCGATCGGGTCAACGCGCAGCAGGCGCGCCGCTTCCTTGATCGCGTCGTCGGCTACATGGTCTCGCCACTGCTTTGGGCGAAAATCGCCCGTGGCCTGTCCGCTGGCCGTGTGCAATCGGTTGCGGTGAAACTGGTCGTTGAGCGCGAACGAGAAATCCGTGCGTTCAACCCGGAAGAGTACTGGGAAGTGCATGCCGATCTCGGCACCACCAAGGGCTCGACCGTGCGTTTCGAAGTGGCACGCGAGAAGGGTGAAGCCTTCAAGCCGCTGAACGAAGCCCAGGCCATGGCTGCGCTGGAAAAGCTCAAGGCGTCCAGCTACAGCATCGTCAAGCGTGAAGACAAACCGACCAGCAGCAAGCCGTCGGCTCCCTTCATCACGTCCACGTTGCAACAGGCTGCGAGCAACCGCCTGGGCTTTGGCGTGAAGAAAACCATGATGATGGCCCAGCGTCTGTACGAAGCCGGCTACATCACTTACATGCGTACCGACTCGACCAACCTCTCGGCTGATGCCGTGGCGATGGCGCGCACTTATATCGAAGAAGAGTTTGGCAAGAAGTACCTGCCGGAAACGCCGAATGTCTACAGCAGCAAGGAAGGCGCGCAAGAGGCTCACGAAGCGATTCGTCCGTCTGACGCCAACACCATTCCGAGCAAGCTGGCGGGCATGGAGCGTGATGCCGAGCGTCTCTACGAGCTGATCTGGCGCCAGTTCCTCGCTTGCCAGATGCTGCCGGCGCAATACCTGTCGACCACCGTCAGCGTTGGTGCTGGCGACTTCGAGCTGCGCGCCAAGGGCCGGATCCTCAAGTTCGATGGCTACACCCGCGTCATGCCGCAAATCGCCAAGCCTGGCGATGACGACGTTCTGCCCGACATGGCGCAGGGCGACGTGATGAAGCTGATCAAGCTCGATCCGTCGCAACATTTCACCAAGCCGCCGGCGCGTTACTCGGAAGCCAGTCTGGTCAAGGAAATGGAAAAACGTGGCATCGGTCGTCCTTCGACTTACGCTGCGATCATCTCGACCATTCAGGATCGTGGTTATGTGACTCTGCACAACCGCCGTTTCTATTCGGAAAAGATGGGCGACATCGTTACCGAGCGTCTGTCCGAAAGCTTCTCGAACCTGATGGACTACGGCTTCACCGCCGGCATGGAAGAGAATCTGGATGACGTGGCCCAGGGCGAGCGCGACTGGAAAAGCGTGCTGGACGAGTTCTATGGCGACTTCAAAAAGAAACTCGAAGTAGCCGAAAACCCGGACAACGGCATGCGTGCCAACCAGCCGGTCATGACCGACATTCCGTGCACCACCTGCGGCCGTCCGATGCAGATCCGTACCGCATCGACCGGTGTGTTCCTCGGTTGTTCGGGTTACAGCCTGCCGCCGAAAGAGCGTTGCAAGGCCACCGTCAATCTGGTGCCGGGCGACGAGATCGCTGCGGACGACGAAGGTGAGTCCGAGTCGCTGGTCCTGCGCGGCAAGCATCGCTGCCCGATCTGCAGCACGGCGATGGATGCCTACCTGCTCGACGAGAAGCGCAAGCTGCACATCTGCGGTAACAACCCGGATTGTGCCGGCTACGAAATCGAAGAAGGCAGCTACCGGATCAAGGGCTACGAAGGTCCGAGCCTGGAGTGCGACAAGTGCGGCAGCGAGATGCAGCTCAAGACCGGTCGTTTCGGCAAGTTCTTCGGTTGCACCAACCCGACTTGCAAGAACACCCGCAAATTGCTGAAAAGCGGTGATGCGGCGCCACCGAAGATGGACCCGGTGAAGATGCCTGAGCTGAAATGCGAAAAGGTCAACGACACCTACATCCTGCGTGACGGCGCATCCGGTCTGTTCCTGGCGGCCAGTCAGTTCCCGAAAAACCGCGAGACCCGTGCTCCGTTGGTGATCGAGATTCTGCCGCACAAGGACGAGATCGATCCGAAGTATCACTTTCTCTGCGAAGCACCTCAGAAGGATCCTGATGGCCTGCCAGCGGTGATCCGCTACAGCCGCAAGACCAAGGAGCAATACGTGCAGACCGAAGTCGACGGCAAGCCGACCGGTTGGAAGGCGTATTACGACGGTGGCAAATGGACGGTGGAAGACAAGCGCAGCGCGAAGGCCAAGGCTGAGTAAGCGTTAGTCCGGCACTGAAAAGGCCGCATGCGAACCCTCGGGTTTTCATGCGGCCTTTTTGTTTTGTGCTTGCGGTTGGATCGGCTGATCCATGACACTGTCCGGCCTGTGTGAAGCAATTATTTCGTCGTGGAGGCTGCCGTCATGGCTCACGAACTCTATACCCGCACCAACCAGAAGATCTATTTCGCCGGCCTGTCGCTGGAAGCTCTGGCTCGCGCCGAGGAAGGGCGGGCAATGAATTCGCTGGCGCTGATTCAGGCCGGGCGTGAATCAACGCTCTTTCACCTCTACGGTGCCTTGCTGGGGCTTTGCCATGAGATCGCGGGTTTCTATCGCCTGCCGCAGGCCAGTGCGCCGCGCGCAGAAATGTTGCTGACCCCTGAAGTGCTGGAGTCGATTGCGATTCCGGAGCTGGCGGAAATGGTCGAGCTGGCGGGTAATCCGGAAACCTGGCTGGCAAAATTGCTGGCAGCGCATTCGGCGTTGTTTCAGCCACCGCGAGTGCCGCACAAACCCAAGGGCGACGTCACGCAGCCATTGATTCAGATGATCAATCTGGATGAAGAGCAGGCGCCGGAGGAATTGAATCGTGAGGAGCTGGAGAGCTGGCGGCAGAATCTGAAAGGCTTGGCCATTCGTTTTCGCGAAGGCCTGAATGAATGCTGAGGGCGATTGACGCGGTGGCAATCTGAAACATGCTACTGGTCAAGATCCTGAGCGAAGCCCGAATGATGTCTATATAATGCCTGCCTTTCGTGGAGAACAGACTTTTATGCCAACGTCCTTTCTAGAAATTGTCGAGTTACCAGATGGCCGAATCGAACTGCGCAGAGCTGAGGACGAAGGTTCTTTGGTGACACTGGATTTCTCCGAGGATGCCAAAGCGTTCCTGCAGGGTCAGCATGTCGAAATCGCCAAGGCGATGTTGAGCGTCGGCGTGCAAATGGCCGGCCGCATGGTCGAAGGCGAGTTTGATAAGGAAGAAGGGCCGCGGGTTCTTCATTGATCCTGGCCTGTTTTCATCATCAGGCATTACCGCTTCAGATCGGCTTCTCTGTCCATGGAGAAGCCCTGCGCTTCACACAGCGCGTGTTACAGCCGTCAACCCAATCGAATATTCAAGCTCTGAGCATCGCCTGTACGGGCGGCGCTGATCAATTGTTGGCGCAAACTGGCGTTCAGCGGATTGAGCCAGGTCACGACAGTGTGGCTGCGACCCAGCCGCAACGCTTCGCACGCCAGTTGCTGAGCGCTTTGCGCACCCCGCGGTTGCAATAGCAGAATGCGTTCGCGGTTCAGGCCGGCGTCCCGCAGCCAGGTTTGGGTCAGGCTGGCGGGTGGCGCGATCAGCGTCAACCAGCGCGCATCCTGATCTTCGCTGAGTTCGCGAAGGATCGGGGCAAGAAGATTCAGACAGTTCCCGGCAGCACCACGCAGTGACAGCTCACTGAATACTTCCGGTTCGGCAGTCCATGGGCGCTCGACCACGTCTTTCAGGATCGGCGCCAACGGTTGCGCCAGAAATGCTTCGAACAAAGGCAGTTGGGTTTGCTGAGGGGTATGTGGGAACTGCATAAAGCCTCCTATTAGCGGCGGATGACGCCGACACTCAAGCCTTCGATCACCAGTTCCTGATCCTTCAGGTCGACTTCGATGGGGGCGAACTCAGGGTTTTCGGCAATCAGCCAGACCTTGCTGCCTTCACGCTTGAAGCGTTTGACCGTCACTTCATCGCCGATACGGGCCACGACGACCTGACCGTTGCGTGCTTCGCGCGTGGTGTGGACTGCCAGCAGGTCACCGTCGAAAATGCCGATGTCCTTCATGCTCATGCCATGGACGCGTAACAGGTAGTCGGCACGGGGATGGAAGAAAGCCGGATTGATGTTGCAGGATTCTTCGATGTGCTGCTGGGCCAGAATCGGCGCACCGGCGGCGACCCGGCCAATGATCGGCAGGGTGGAGTCGTCGGGTTTGGCTTCGAAGCCGGGAATGCGGATCCCGCGAGAAGCGCCTGGCGTCATCTCGATGGCGCCTTTGCGGGCCAGCGCCTTGAGGTGTTCTTCAGCGGCATTGGGCGATTTGAAGCCCAGCTCCTGAGCGATTTCCGCGCGGGTTGGCGGATAGCCGTTGTCTTCGAGGCAGCGTTTGATAAAGGCCAGAATCTCGGCTTGGCGTGGCGTCAGCTTTAGCATAATGATCGCTCTGTCTTTTTATACAGTGACTGGGATTATATACAGTGAAGCGATCTTGGCAATCGCCGTTTTTCGGCACGCCGCCAGACGGTCGACAGGCACGCTTTTTAAAGCGCCGGGCTTGTGTGGTTAAATAGCTGACCGACCATTCCCAAAACGAACCGGCAGGCTTGACATTGCATAGGCTGAAACGTATGTTTCAAACAAGTGTTTGTCAGGCGGAGTAGCCATGGCCCAGTCGGAAACCGTTGAACGCATTCTTGATGCTGCCGAGCAATTGTTCGCGGAGAAAGGTTTCGCAGAAACCTCATTGCGTTTGATTACCAGCAAGGCCGGCGTCAACCTGGCAGCGGTTAACTATCACTTCGGCTCGAAGAAAGCGCTGATCCAGGCCGTGTTCTCGCGATTCCTCGGGCCGTTCTGCATCAGCCTCGACAAAGAGCTGGAGCGGCGTCAGGCCAAGCCTGACAACAAGCCGACCCTCGAAGAATTGCTGGAAATTCTCGTCGAACAAGCGCTGGTGGTTCAACCGCGCAGCGGCAACGACCTGTCGATCTTCATGCGTTTGCTCGGCCTTGCCTTCAGTCAGAGCCAGGGCCACTTGCGGCGTTATCTCGAAGACATGTACGGCAAGGTATTTCGTCGCTACATGTTGCTGGTTAATGAAGCGGCACCGCGCATTCCACCGATCGAGTTGTTCTGGCGCGTGCACTTCATGCTCGGCGCGGCCGCGTTCAGCATGTCCGGTATCAAAGCCTTGCGGGCGATTGCCGAGACCGATTTCGGCGTCAATACCTCGATCGAGCAAGTGATGCGCCTGATGGTGCCATTCCTCGCCGCCGGCATGCGCGCTGAAACCGGCGTCACTGATGCTGCCATGGCCACTGCGCAGTTGCGTCCGCGCAGCAAATCGACCCCGGTCGCCGCCAAGGTTTGACCGCACACGGGTGGGCGCGGCAGCGGGGATCCGCTAAGCTAGCCGCCCATGCCGATTCTCGTTCTGAACCCGATCAACAGAAAAGTCACTGACCTGCCGAGCGCTGCTCACGGCAGCGACTGGCTGTCGATCGGGTTTTCTGTTTCCAAGGAATTTTTATGACTGCTGGCCTGCAAGGCTCGTTGATGGTGGACGTCGCCGGTACCTGGCTGACGGCCGAAGATCGCCAATTGTTACGCCAGCCCGAAGTGGGCGGCCTGATCATTTTTGCCCGCAACATTGAGCATCCACGTCAGGTGCGTGAGCTCAGTGCGGCGATTCGCGCGGTTCGCCCGGATCTGTTGCTGGCAGTGGATCAGGAAGGCGGTCGGGTGCAGCGTTTGCGTCAGGGCTTCGTGCGTTTGCCGGCGATGCGCGCCATTGCCGATAACCCGAACGCCGAATACCTGGCCGAGCAGTGCGGCTGGATCATGGCGACCGAAGTGCTGGCGGTCGGTCTCGACCTGAGTTTTGCTCCGGTGCTCGATCTGGACTATCAGCGCAGCGCCGTGGTCGGCACCCGTTCGTTTGAAGGCGACCCGGCCCGCGCCGCGGTGCTCGCCGGAGCCTTCATTCGCGGCATGAACAGCGCTGGCATGGCCGCCACCGGCAAGCATTTCCCCGGCCACGGTTGGGCCGAGGCGGATTCGCATGTGGCGATCCCGAACGACGAGCGCAGCCTGGAAGAGATCCGCGCCAACGACCTTGTGCCCTTCGCCAGGCTCAGCAAACAGCTGGCTGCGGTAATGCCGGCTCACGTCATTTACCCGCAAGTCGATGCGCAACCGGCCGGTTTCTCTCGCCGCTGGTTGCAGGACATCCTGCGCGGCGAATTGCAGTTTGACGGGGTGATCTTCAGCGATGACCTGTCGATGGCCGGCGCTCACGTGGTCGGCGATGCCGCCAGCCGCATCGAAGCCGCGCTTACCGCCGGTTGCGACATGGGTCTGGTGTGCAACGACCGCGCCGCCGCCGAACTCGCGCTCAGCGCCGCGCAGCGCATGAAGGTCAAGCCGTCCGCACGTATTGCACGCATGCGTGGTCAGGCCTTTGCCAGCACCGATTATCGTCAGGATCCGCGTTGGCTGACCGCCATCGGCGCGCTCAAAGACGCTCAACTGATCGATTAAGGATTTTCGCTATGACCGTTTACGCAATCATCGGTGGCACCGGGCTGACCCAGCTCGAAGGCTTGAGCATTCGCCAGTCGCTGGCGGTGGACACCCCGTATGGCGCGCCGTCGGCCGAGGTGCAGATTGGCGAGTACGCCGGCAAGGAAGTGCTGTTCCTCGCCCGTCACGGCCATCCGCATCGCTTTCCGCCGCACAAGGTCAACTACCGCGCCAACCTCTGGGCGTTGAAGCAGGCCGGTGCTGAAGCGATCATCGCGGTCAATGCGGTGGGCGGGATTCATTCGGCCATGGGCACCGGGCATTTCTGCGTGCCGCACCAGATCGTCGACTACACCAGCGGCCGCGAGCACACCCTTTTCGCCGATGACCTGGAACACGTCACCCACATCGATTTCAGCTTTCCCTACAGCGAAGCGCTGCGCCAGCGCTTGATCGCCGCCGTCGCCGCCGAAGGCTGCGAGTACAGCGACCAGGGCGTTTATGCCTGCACCCAGGGCCCGCGTCTGGAAACGGTCGCCGAGATCGTGCGCCTGGAACGTGACGGCTGCGACATCGTCGGTATGACCGGCATGCCGGAAGCCGCGCTGGCGCGAGAGCTGGACCTGGATTACGCCTGTCTGGCATTGGTGGTGAACCCGGCGGCGGGCAAGACGACCGAAGTGATCACCATGGCCGAGATCGAGCAGGCGCTGCACGCTGGCATGGGTAAGGTCAAATCGACGTTGGCGCGGGTATTGGCCGGCTAAGGACTGTTCATGAGCGCACTTATCGAGGAGATCCTTTCGCTGCCGTGGACCGACACGTTCACCAGCAACGCGCTGGCCAAGGCTCGCGCTTATGCGCTAGAGGGTCGCGTCGAGATCCTCGAAGTCAATGACAGGCAAATCACCGCATTCTGCGTCGGGTCCAATCAGACAGCCTATGAGCAGACCCTTTCCATAGCCAGGCACCGAGGCGCGGGCGGGCTGCTTTGCTATTGCTCGTGTCCGGTGGGCTTCGACTGCAAGCATTGTGCGGCGGTGCTTTATTGTCTGGATATGAATGTCAGCGAAGCCTCCGGGCAGGAGGCTACGGTTGAGCTTGGTCGCTCACTCGAGCATTGGCTTTCGACGATCCCGGTGGCCGTCCAGCCTGCAGAGGAAAAAACTTCACAAGCGGCGAGCACGCGGCTGTTTTATCAACTGAAGGCTTCACCGGTTGCCGGCAAATGGCAGTTGTATATTTTCAAGGTTTACCAGCTCAAGAGCGGTGAGCTGCGCGACGTCAAACCGTTGTACTCGCTGTCGGACCTGTTGATGCGCCAGCCTGGTTATCTGACCGAGCAGGATCTGCGCATTGCCCGGCTGCTGGTGGCGATGCACTCCCATCACGCCTATTACAGCGGTTATCCGCTGGAGGGCAGCAGCGGTGCCGAACTGCTGGAAATGCTCCTGCGCACGTCGCGCCTGTTTCTCGATTTTCAAACCTTGCAGCCGCTGACGGCAGGCGCCAACCGCAGTGCGCAGTTTGCCTGGGCCGTACAGGCTGACGGCAGTTATCGCCCGCAATGGACAAGTGCCGAGGCGCCGGTGGAAAACGTGCTGGCGCTGGAGCCGCTTTATTACCTGGATCGCGAGCACCGCCAGATCGGCCTGTTACTCAATGATCTCGATGAGAAGCTGGCCTGCCACCTGGCCCTGGCACCGGAGATTCCGGCTCAACAGGCGTTGCAATTCAGTCATCGCATGAGCGCAGCGACCAAAGTGGCGCCACCGCACAAACTGACGGAACGGATCGTCGAGGATGTGGCTCCCCAGGGTTATCTGATCCTGGCGAGCGGCAAACGCTACACGCGCTGGGAATACGAGCCAGAGCACCGTGCCGCTTTGCTGTTCACCTATGACGGCCATCCGGCGCAGGATCGCAACCCGGAAGTTATGATTCTGTCGGGCGCCGAGACCCAGCGGATTCAGCGCCAACCGGTCGCCGAAAAAGCCTTGCGTCAACAACTGCAAAAACACGGTTTCAAAAAAGCCTCGCGCAAAAGCAGCATCGATCTTCCGGGTGAGATGTTCACGCTGCCCGATGATTCTGCGTGGCTGATCTTTACCCAGCAGGGTATCCCGGTCTTGCGCGATGCTGGCTGGGAGGTCGATGTCGGCAGCAATTTCCATTTCAACGTGGAGCCGGTCGAAGACTGGTACGCCGAGATCGAAGAGGATACCGGTCGGCAGTGGTTCGATCTGCAATTGGGCATTGTCGTCAATGGCAAGCGCCACAGCCTGTTGCCGATTCTTCTGCATCTGCTGCGTAGCCAGCCGCAATTGCTCGATCCTGTTTCCTTGGCAGAGCGCGGTGACGATGAGCTGCTATTGGTTGAGTTGAGGGGCGGGCGCATTGATGCTGCCGACGGTGGCAAAGTCGCACTGCCTTACGGCCGGGTCAAACCGCTGATGGCCACGCTCAGTGAGTTGTATCTGGGCGGCCATCGCGTTGAAAGCTTACGCTTGAGCGCTCCGGATGCGGCGCGTCTGACACTGCTCGACGGGGTGCCGCTGACCTGGCAGGGCGGCGAACGCCTGCGCAGTTTCGCCCAACGCCTGCGCGAATCGACTTACACACCGGTCGCTGCACCTGCCGGCCTCAACGCGCAGTTGCGCCCGTATCAGCTCGAAGGCCTGAACTGGATGCAGACCCTGCGCGAGCTGGGGGTGGGCGGCATTCTCGGCGATGACATGGGGCTGGGCAAAACCCTGCAGACCCTGGCGCATCTGCTGACGGAAAAACAGGCCGGGCGCCTCAATCATCCGGCGTTGGCGGTCATGCCCACCAGCCTGATTCCGAACTGGCTGGACGAGGCGCAGCGCTTCACTCCGCAGTTGAAGGTGCTGGCGCTGCACGGATCAGCACGGCAAAAAGACTTCGCCAGCCTGACCGAATACGATCTGGTGCTGACCACCTATGCGCTACTGCCACGGGATCTGGAGGTGCTGCAGCCGCAGCCGTGGAGTGTGCTGATTCTCGATGAAGCGCAAAACATCAAGAACCCGGTAAGCAAGGCCGCTCAGGCTGCCCGCGATTTGCAGGCCGGTCAGCGCCTGTGCCTGAGCGGCACGCCGCTGGAAAACCACCTCGGCGAGCTGTGGTCGCAGTTTCATTTCCTGATGCCGGGTTGGCTGGGCGACAGCAAAACCTTCAATCGCGACTACCGCACGCCGATCGAAAAACACGGCAATGCCGGGCGCATGCAGCACCTGACTGCGCGGATAAAACCGTTCCTGCTGCGCCGCAAAAAAGATCAGGTCGCTACCGAGCTGCCGCCGAAAACCGAAATCGTGCATTGGGTCGAACTCAGCGATGGTCAGCGCGATGTCTATGAAACCGTGCGCGTGGCCATGGATAAAAAGGTCCGCGATGAAATCGCCCGCAGTGGCGTGGCGCGCAGCCAGATCATCATTCTCGATGCGCTGCTGAAGTTGCGCCAGGTTTGTTGCGACTTGCGGCTGATCAACACGCCGCTGACGGCCAAGGCGCTGCGTTCCGGCAGCGGCAAGTTGATCAGTCTGATGGAAATGCTTGAGGAGTTGCTCGGCGAAGGGCGGCGGATTCTGCTGTTCTCGCAATTCACCTCGATGCTCGCATTGATCGAGCAGGAATTGCAGCAGCGCGGGATCGGCTATTCATTGCTGACCGGTGATACCACCGATCGGCGTACACCGGTGAAGGACTTTCAGGGCGGCAAGGTGCCGCTGTTTCTGATCAGCCTCAAGGCCGGCGGCACTGGTTTGAACCTGACCGCCGCCGACACGGTGATTCACTTCGATCCGTGGTGGAACCCGGCGGTGGAAAATCAGGCCACCGATCGGGCGTACCGGATCGGGCAGAACAACCCGGTGTTCGTCTACAAGCTGATTGCCCGCGGCACGGTGGAAGAAAAAATCCAGGCGTTGCAGCAAGAGAAGGCTGTGCTGGCCGGGGCGGTGCTGGAAGGTGGTACGACGGGTGGGTTCAAATTGGAGCAGGGCGATATCGAGGCGCTGTTTGCGCCGTTGCCTGTTTCCAAGGGTTGAGCCCTGAGTGAT
This sequence comes from Pseudomonas sp. Z003-0.4C(8344-21), assembly GCF_900104975.1. Taxonomy (NCBI): domain Bacteria; kingdom Pseudomonadati; phylum Pseudomonadota; class Gammaproteobacteria; order Pseudomonadales; family Pseudomonadaceae; genus Pseudomonas; species Pseudomonas sp. Z003-0.4C(8344-21). The sequence goes on from NZ_LT629756.1 coordinate 2,317,917, forward strand.
TGCGCAATATCGGATGGCCCCATCGCTGGCAAGCCAGCTCCCACAGGTATCGAGTTGAATCGCAATTTCGTGTACAGCTCCTAACCCTGTGGGAGCTGGCTTGCCAGCGATAGCTATCCAGCCAGCGACGCAAATTTCAACGCTTCTCAAGCTTGTCCGGCAATGGCGCAAACAACGCTTCGATATCATCGCTCTGCAACTTCCAGTCCCCGGCCTTGCGCCCATCCAGCACGCCCGCTGCAAGGTCGGATTTTTCCTTTTGCAGGTGTTGAATCTTCTCTTCCACGGTACCGCGGGCAATCATCTTGTACACGAAGACCGGTTTTTCCTGGCCAATCCGGTATGCCCGGTCCGTCGCCTGATTCTCGGTCGCGGGGTTCCACCACGGATCGTAGTGAATCACCGTGTCCGCCTCGGTCAGGTTCAGCCCCACACCGCCAGCCTTCAGACTGATCAGAAAGATCTGACGTTTGCCGCTCTGGAATTCCTTCACTGGCGTGCGCCGATCACGGGTCTGGCCGGTCAGCAGTGCGTAGGCGATCTTGCGTTTTTTCAGTTCGTCTTCGATCAGCGCGAGCATCGAGGTGAACTGGGAAAACAGCAAAATCCGCCGACCTTCCTCAAACAACTCTTCGAGCATTTCCATCAGGCTATCGAGCTTGCCCGAGGTGCTGCCGCGGGCGGGCAGGGTGGCGTCGTTGACCAGGCGCAGGTCGCAGCAGACCTGACGTAGCTTGAGCAGTGCCTCGAGAATGATGATCTGGCTGCGCGCCACGCCCTTGCGGGTGATCTCGTCGCGGACTTTCTTGTCCATGGCCAGGCGCATGGTTTCGTAGACGTCGCGTTGCGCTTCGTTGAGATCGACCCAATGGATGATCTCGGTTTTGGGCGGCAACTCGGTCGCCACCTGCTCTTTGGTGCGGCGCAGCAGAAACGGTTTGATCCGACCGTTGAGGTGCTGAAGCCTGACTTCACTGCCGCGCTTTTCAATCGGCACACGGTAATCGGCGTTGAAGCTTTTCACATCGCCGAGCCAGCCCGGCAGCAGGAAGTGGAACAGCGACCACAGTTCGCCCAGATGGTTTTCCAGCGGCGTGCCGCTCAGGCACAGGCGTTGGCGCGCGTTCAACTCGCGCGCGGCTTGTGCGGCTTTGCTGTTGGGATTCTTGATGTACTGCGCCTCATCCAGCACCAAGACGTGCAGCGGCTGTTTCGCCAGACGCTCGACGTCCTTGGGCAGTAGTGCGTAGGTAGTAAGGATCAGGTCGAAATCTGCGAGGTGATCAAAGTGCTTTTTGCGAGTGGCACCGTACAGCGCGACCACCTTCAATTGCGGCGTGAAGTGCGCGGCTTCGTCGAGCCAGTTCGGAATCAGGCTGGTCGGCATCACCACCATGCACGGCCGATCAAGGCGCCCGGCGTTTTTCTCGCTGAGAATATGCGCCAGGGTCTGTAAGGTTTTGCCCAGGCCCATGTCATCCGCAAGAATCCCGCCGACTTCCAGTTGCCGCAGCGATTGCATCCAGCTCAAGCCTTCGAGCTGGTAAGGGCGCAAGGTTGCGTTCAGACCTTCAGGCGCTTCAGCGCTGAAGTCGCGGATGTCACGCAAGCGCTGGGCAAACGTGCGGATCTGTTCGCCACCCTCCCACAGCAGCGGAATGCCCTCCAGCGAATTGAGGCGTGTGGCATCCGCCTTGCTCAGGCGCAGGGTAGTTTCGCCCGGCTCCTGTAAGTAGAACTCGCCCAACGTCATCAACACCGGTTTTAAACGGCCAAGCGGCAGCGCCACTTGCAGCGGCCCATGCTCGTTGTTGCGCTGCGGAATGTTGACCAGAATCAGCTCGTCATCGCGACGGCGGGCCAGACGTTCCGGGTTGAGGATTTCCGCGTGCGAGCGCATCAGGTTGAGCAGGATCGGCAGCAGGCTCAGGCGCTCACCGTTGACGATGATCCCCAGTTCCAGATCAAACCAGTCGCGCTCAGGCGCCTGTTCGACGGTGGCGTACCAGTCATCCACGGCCGTCAGGTCGAAGCCGAATTCTTCGTCGATCTGCAGTTCCCAGCCCTGACTGCGCAACTTCGGCAGGTCGTTGAGGGTGAAGGTCAGCCAAGCGCTGTCGTTGACCATTTCATACAGTTCGCCAGCGCTTTCCGGCAGGGCTTTGCTCTGCCTTGTGGCGATGCGGAAGCCGAGGATGCGCAACTGCTCGCGGTAGGACTGCTCGACGTCGGGGTGGCGTTTGACGCGCAGGGTTTGGGTGTCCTGACGAATCAGGATGTCGCTGTTTTTCTGCCCGCTGACGTACTCGTCCAGATAGCTGAACGACAGCGCCGCACGGTGCTGGATATAGCGCTGCATGCGCCCGTTGCGTGGTTCGAATGCGCTGAACTCGACGCTGGCCAGCCACAGGCGGGGCAACGGTTGCACATTATCGACCAGCACCTGTGGCGGCGCTTTCGGGCCGCGGTTTTCCAGCACTGCCTGAAGTTTTTCCAGCAACTCGGCGTCTTTGGCGGCAGCGGGGTAATCGAGGGTTTCCTGGACTTTCAGCAGCACCGCCGCGCAGTGTTTGCAGTTGTTGCGAACAGGGCAGGTGCAACCGGCGTCGACCAGCAACAAGGTGCCTTTGGCCGACTCTCGCAAGTGAATGGTCTGACGGTAGACACTGCCGCCAGAGCCTTCGCAACTGGCGGTAATGGTCGCATCGCCGACCTGGGCGATGCGCACGCGGTTTTCCAGGGCATAGCGGCGGCCGCGCTCCAGGCTCTGTTCCTTGAACCGGCTGACCCACGAGGGTGCCAGCGGTTTGCTCAGGGGCGGTGACATGGGACTTCGATCAGTCCGGTACGACTTCAGGCGCTTCCCGTGGCGCAGGTGCGGTCAGGGAAGTGATCTTGATCAGCAGGGCCAGGTGGCCGTTGTCGAGATAATTGAGCTGGCCATTCTTGGTGTGGCTGTCCTGTTTCAAGCGCTCACTGGCGGTGACCAGGCCATTGGCGTCGATCTGATTGACCCAGAAATCGGCACTCACATCGGTGAAGCGGCCGAGTTTCATTTCCAGCGTGCCCTCGATCGGGAACTGACCGAATTGCTCCTGACCGTCGCTGACCGCAACTTTCGCCGGCGTTTCGCCCAGCGTCTGCTGCCAGGCCTTGTGCAGCAGCACGGTGTAGTCGCCGCTGGCGCCAAGTTTGCTGACCACGTCGTTCAGCGCTGGCGTGCGTTGGCTGTCATCGCTCAGGCGCTGCGCGCCGGCGGCCCAGTCTTCCGGCGCGGCGCGACTGACGATGGCGGGTACGGCATTCTGGCGGACCAGAATCATTTCGACCTGATAGGTATCGTCGGCAAATGCCGCAGGTGCTACCAAAGCCAGTAGCAAAGTCAGCGAGCGAAACAGGCGCATTGGGCGTCCTTAAACAGTTTTCGGGAGGAGGCGCTCGAACAACGCCTCTACAGTATTAAAGCGCTCTTCCGGGCGTTCCATGGGCACCTGGAACTTGAACATCGTCGCGCCTTCGAATTTGTAGCGTTTTGGTTGCGTCTGGATCAGCTTGATCAGCGTCATCGGGTCCACCGGCGTCTGCGCCTCGAACTCGATTCGACCACCTTGGGGGCCGCCGTCGACTTTCTTGATGCCGAGCTTTTCCGCCTGCAATTTCAGCGCGGTGATGCGCACCAGATTCTTGGTTGGCTCCGGCAGCAAGCCGAAACGGTCGATCATCTCGACCTGCAGATCTTTCAGGCCTTCCTCGTCGGTGGCCGAGGCGATGCGTTTATACAGAATCAGACGTGCATGGACATCCGGCAGATAATCTTCCGGAATCAGCGCCGGCACCCGCAGGTTGACTTCCGGGCCGCCACCGAGCGGTTGATCGAGATTCGGTTGCTCGCCCTTGCGGATCGACTTCACCGCGCGTTCGAGCATTTCCATGTACAGGGTGAAACCCACTGCCTGGATCTGCCCGCTCTGGCCATCGCCGAGCAATTCACCGGCGCCACGGATTTCCAGGTCGTTGGTCGCCAGCACAAAACCGGCGCCGAGATCCTGAGTGTTGGCGATCGCTTCCAGGCGCTTTTCCGCGTCCGAGGTGATTTGCTGGCGCGGCGGGGTCAGCAGGTAGGCGTAAGCCTGGTGGTGGCTGCGGCCGACACGACCACGCAACTGATGCAGTTGCGCCAGGCCGAACTTGTCGGCGCGTTCGATGATGATGGTGTTGGCGCTCGGCACGTCGATACCGGTCTCGATGATGGTCGAGGCGATCAGCACGTTGAAACGCTTGTGATAGAAATCGCTCATCACCTGCTCGAGTTCGCGCTCGCGCATCTGCCCGTGGCCGATACCGATACGGGCTTCCGGTACCAGTTCGGCGAGGTCGGCGGCGCATTTCTCGATGGTCTTCACATCGTTGTGCAGGTAGTAGACCTGACCGCCACGCAGCAGCTCACGCAGCAGGGCTTCCTTGACCGTGCTTTTGTTCTGCTCCATGACGAAGGTGCGCACCGACAAGCGTCGTGCCGGCGGCGTGGCGATGATCGACAGGTCGCGCATGCCCGACACCGCCATGTTCAGCGTGCGCGGGATCGGCGTCGCGGTCAGGGTCAGGATGTCGACTTCGCTGCGCAGGGCCTTGAGCTGTTCTTTCTGGCGCACACCAAAACGGTGTTCTTCGTCGATGATCACCAGCCCGAGGTTTTTGATCTTCACATCGTCGGACAGCAACTTGTGCGTGCCGATGACGATGTCGATCTTGCCTTCGGCCAGATCGGCGATGGCCGCATTCACTTCCTTGGCGGACTTGAAGCGGCTCATCACTTCAACGGTCACTGGCCAGTCGGCGAAGCGATCGCGAAAGCTGTTGTAGTGCTGCTGGGCGAGGAGGGTGGTCGGCACCAGAATCGCCACTTGTCGACCGCCGTGCACGGCAATGAACGCCGCGCGCATCGCCACTTCGGTCTTGCCGAAGCCGACGTCGCCGCAGACCAGCCGGTCCATCGGTTTCGGCGCTAGCATGTCTTCGCGCACCGCTTCGATGGTCGATTGCTGATCGGGGGTTTCTTCGAACGGGAAACCGGCGCTGAACGTCGCGTAATCGGCTTTCGGGTCGGCGAACGCATAGCCTTCGCGGGCGGCACGACGGGCATAGATGTCGAGCAGTTCGGCGGCGACGTCACGTACCTGTTCAGCGGCTTTGCGCTTGGCTTTCTGCCAGGTTTCCGAGCCGAGGCGATGCAGCGGCGCCAGCGAGTCGTCGCTGCCGGTATAACGCGCGATCAGGTGCAGGTTGGCCACCGGCACATAGAGCTTGGCGCTCTCGGCGTATTCCAGGGTGAGGAATTCGGCGGCCTGATTGTCGATTTCCAGAATCGTCAGGCCCAGGTAGCGGCCGACACCGTGGTCGATGTGCACCACCGGCGCGCCTTCACGCAGTTCGGTGAGGTTCTTGATCACCGCGTCATTGCTGACGTCGCTGCGTTTCTCACGACGGCGGCGTTGCATGACGCGCTGCCCGAACAGCGGACTTTCCGCGACCAGCGCCAGCGCCGGATCGTCGAGCGCCATACCTTCATCCAGTGGCGCAATGGTGATCGCCAGACGATCCTTGCTCGCCACGAAGTCCGGCCAGCTGTCGACAGTTTTCGGTCGCAGCTTCAGGCGTTCGAGCAACTCCAGCAACACTTCGCGCCGGCCTGCGGATTCGGCGGTGAACAGCACACGACCGGGGAACTCATCGAGGAACGCGGCGAGCGCGGCCAGCGGTTGTGTGGCTTTGGCTTCGATCGCCAGATCCGGCAGCGCGTGCGCCGGGAAGCGTTCGCGGCCGACACCGGTTTCCACGTCCTGCTGGCTGGCCACCACACGCGGCCAGCTCTTCAGGCGGGCGAAGCAGTCTTCGACCGGCAGGAACAATTCGGCCGGCGGCAACAAAGGACGCGAAGGATCGACGCGGCGTTCTTCATAACGATTGCGCACGTCGTTCCAGAAATTCTCCGCGGCCTGCTCGATGCCCGGCAGCGAAAACACTTGCGTGTCCTGCGGCAGGTAATCGAACAGCGTCGAGGTTTCGTCAAAGAACAGCGGCAAGTAGTACTCGATACCGGCCGGTGTGATGCCGCTGCTCAGGTCCTGAAAGATCGGGCAGCGGCGGAAATCGACGTCGAAGCGCTCACGGAAACGCGCCTTGAAGCGGGTGACCGCGTCTTTCTGCAGCGGGAATTCCCGCGCCGGCAGCAGCTTCACCGACTCGACCTTGTCGATCGAACGCTGGGTTTCCGGATCGAAGGTGCGCAGGGTTTCGATTTCGTCGTCGAACAGATCGATACGATAGGGCAGTTTGCTGCCCATCGGGAACAGATCGATCAGCGCGCCGCGGACGGTGAATTCGCCGTGCTCATACACCGTGTCGACGTAGCGATAGCCGCTGGCTTCAAGCCGCGAGCGCATCTGCTCGACGTCGAGCTTCTGACCGATATCCAGCACCAGACTGCTGCCGAGCAGGAACCGGGTCGGCGCCAGACGATGCAAGGCCGTGGTAATCGGCACCACCAGCACGCCATGCACCAGTTCCGGCAGCCTGTATAAGGCGGCGATACGCTGGGAGATGATGTCCTGGTGCGGTGAGAACAGGTCGTAGGGCAGGGTTTCCCAGTCGGGGAAATGCAGAACGGGCAAATCCGGGGCGAAGAAACTCAGCTCCTGTTCCAGCCGTTCAGCGCTCTGGCTGTCGGCGGTCAGTAGCAGGGTGAAGCGCTTGGCAGCGCTGGCAGCCTCGGCAATCGCCAGACTGAGGGCAGCACCGGGCAGATTGCCCCAGTGCTGTTTGCCTGCCTCGGCAGGGAGTAGCGGTAGACGCAGAACAGGCACGGAAGGTTGAGCTCCAGGCTTTGCGACAAAGTCGGTAATTGTAGCGGCGTCCGGTGCCGGCTGTCAGTTGCAGACTGCGTCTATCTTCGCTGTTTTAACGAAATGTAGTGGTAACCATAAAAACGAGCAGTTTTTACAGGGTTATGTAGTGCCGAAATCGGGTGGTGTTACGGAGGGTTACGGACATCGTCTAACACTCGTCGAAAAATTGACTACGCTGCAGGCCCCGGATTTACTGGGCTGGCGCGGGGCGTAAATTTTTTGAACGGAAATTTGTTACCGATTGCGCGACAAGCGCGCATTGCTACGGCAGGTTGTCGGCGGCATAATGTAGCCCCTTTTTTCTGCCCCTACATGTGGAAGGTTACCGTGACTCAGAAGCCCGACCAGTGTCTTGGTGAATGGATCGACCGTGAAGCACTCGCAGAAGCGATGATTCCGCTTATCGGTCAGCTCTACCGCAATAACAACGTGGTGAGCTCGATCTATGGCCGCAGTCTGATCAACCAGTCTGTCATCGCGATTCTCAAAGCCCACCGCTTTGCTCGCCACCGTTCTTCCGACGACAGCGAACTCTCCGTCCACGAAACATTCCCGCTGCTCAAAGCCATGAGCGAGCTCAAGCTCGGCGCGGCTTCGGTGGATCTGGGCAAGCTGGCGTTCAAATTCCGTAACGAAGGCAATGGCCGCAGTGCCGAGCAGTTCGTTCGTGAAGAAATGGCTGACGTGGTTGGTCAGCAGAACGCTTCCGCACGTAAAGGCACCGACGTCGTGCTGTACGGCTTCGGTCGTATCGGCCGCCTGCTGGCGCGCATCCTGATCGAGAAAACCGGTGGTGGCGACGGCCTGCGTCTGCGCGCCATCGTCGTGCGCAAAGGCGCCGAAAACGACCTGACCAAACGCGCCAGCCTGCTGCGCCGCGATTCGGTACACGGTTCGTTCAACGGCACCATTACCATCGACGAAGAAAACAACACCATCACCGCCAACGGTAACCTGATCCAGGTGATCTACGCGAAGAACCCGACCGAGGTGGATTACACCCAGTACGGCATCAAAGACGCGCTGCTGGTGGACAACACCGGCGTATGGCGTGATGCCGATGGCCTCGGTCAGCACCTGGCGTGCCCGGGTATCGACCGCGTTGTTCTGACCGCGCCTGGCAAGGGCAAGCTGAAGAACATCGTTCACGGCATCAACCACGGTGAAATCACTGCTGACGACAAGATCGTGTCTGCTGCTTCCTGCACCACCAACGCCATCGTGCCGGTGCTGAAAGCTGTAAATGACAAGTTCGGCATCATCAACGGTCACGTCGAAACCGTTCACTCGTACACCAACGACCAGAACCTGATCGACAACTTCCACAAGGGCGACCGTCGTGGTCGCAGCGCCGCGCTGAACATGGTGATCACCGAGACCGGTGCTGCCACCGCTGCTGCCAAGGCCTTGCCTGAGCTGGCCGGCAAGTTGACCGGTAACGCGATCCGCGTTCCGACGCCAAACGTGTCGATGGCCATTCTCAACCTCAACCTTGAGAAAGCCGCCACCCGTGAAGAGATGAACGAGTACCTGCGCTACATGGCGCTGCACTCCGAGCTGCACAAGCAGATCGACTTCGTCAATTCGCAGGAAGTGGTGTCCACCGACTTCGTTGGCTCGCGCCACGCCGGTGTGGTCGACGCCGAAGCGACCATCGTTCAGGACAACCGCGTTGTACTGTACGTCTGGTACGACAACGAGTTCGGCTACAGCTGCCAGGTGGTTCGCGTGATGGAAGACATGGCTGATGTAAATCCGCCAGCGTTCCCGCGCTAAGCCTTTGCGGTCAATGAAAACGCCCCGACTTGTGTCGGGGCGTTTTTTTATGCCTGAAAAATCTTCATTGCCTGTCGCGGCCCTATCGCTGGCAAGCCAGCTCCCACAGGGTCTTGGGGTGTGAATGCAATCGTATAACCGCCCAGTAAACCTGTGGGAGCTGGCTTGCCAGCGATGGCGTCCTATCGGGCGCCGCCAGGGATCGCTGCCTGCGCCGTACGCAGTTCATGCTTGTTGCCACGGAACAACACCAGCGTCGCGATCAACCCCAGCACCGCCGCGCCACTGAGCCAGATCCCCGGCGCGGCCTTGTTGTCCAGCACATGAATCAGGTAAGTGCACGCCGCCGGGGTGAAGCCGCCGAACGTCGCGGTCGCCAGGCTGTAGGCCAGCGAGAAGCCGGTGGTGCGCACTTCGACCGGCATGATTTCGGTCAGCGCCACGACCATCGCGCCGTTGTACGAGCCGTACAGGAACGACAGCCACAATTCGACGATCAGCAAATGGCTGAAACTCGGATTCGCCACTAGCCACGACAGCGCCGGGTAAGCGGTGAGGATCGCCAGAATCGTCGCCGCGAGCAGCAGCGGCTTGCGCCCGATCCGGTCGGACACCGAACCCATCACCGGCAGCCAGAAAAAGTTCGACAAGCCGATGCACACCGTCACCAGCAACGCATCAAGATCGGACAGCTGCAGTTCAGCCTTGCCGAAGGTCGGCGTGTAGGCGGTAATCAGATAGAACGACACCGTGGTCATCACCACCAGCGCCATACCAGCGATGACGATGCCAAAGTTCTGCCCGATCGAGCGGACAATTTCGCGCAGGGTAGGGCGGTGTTTTCTGGCCTGGAACTCGGGTGTTTCCTCCAGCGAACGGCGAATGACGAAAATCACCGGCACGATCATGCAGCCGATCAGGAACGGCACGCGCCAGCCCCAGTCGCCCATCTGCTCCGGGCTCAGCCAATGGTTTAGGCCGACGCCAAGCAGTCCGGCAAAGACCACCGCCGCTTGCTGGCTCGCGGACTGCCAACTGACGAAGAAACCTTTGCGCCCCGGCGTGGAAATTTCCGCCAGATACACCGAAACACCGCCCAGCTCGACGCCGGCCGAGAAGCCTTGCAGCAAACGGCCGAACAACACCAGCAGCGGTGCGGCGACGCCGAGCGTCGCATAGCCCGGCACGCAGGCGATCAACACCGTACCGGCGGCCATCATTGCCAGAGTAATGATCAGGCCTTTGCGCCGACCGTGGCGGTCGATGTAGGCGCCGAGGAAGATCGCCCCGAGCGGGCGCATCAGGAAACCGGCGCCGAAGGTCGCCAGCGATAGCATCAACGACGCGAAGGCGCTGTCGGTGGGAAAGAAGGTTTTGGCAATGGCCGTGGCGTAAAAGCCGTAGACCATGAAGTCGAACATCTCGAGGAAGTTGCCGCTGACAACACGAAAGATCGCTTTGCCGGTGCCCGGGGTGGTGGACATGGTCGGTTACTCACTGTTTCAATTTTATAAAAAGGCGTGCCGCCCGGCGGGAGCGCACGGGCGCTGTAGTTCATAATGGCCGCCATGGTTTTGCGCAGAGATGAAGATTTGTTAACTGGACGCTGGGCGGGGCTTGTGATGTTGGCGGCGGTGTTGGCCGGCTGCGGCAATGGCGATACCCAGGAGGTGATCGGCGGTGCGACCATGGGCAGCACGTGGTCGGTCAAATATGTGCGCCACGCGGGGCTTGCCGATCCCGCGCAAGTTCGTCGTGAAGTGGAAGGCATCCTCGGCGAAGTCGACCGTCAGTTGTCCACTTACCGCAATGATTCGGACATTGAGCGTTTCAATGCTCTGCCTGCTGACAGTTGTCAGGCCATGCCGGCGTCGGTGCTCGAATTGATTGGTGTCGGCGAAAAACTTTCGATTGAAAGCGAAGGTTCCTACGACCTCACCGTCGAGCCGTTGATGAATCTGTGGGGCTTCGGTCCGCAAGGTCGGCAGGAAAAGATCCCCGCCAGCGCCGCCGTCGCCGAGGTGATGCAGCGTGTCGGCCATCAACATCTACACATCGACGGCGAGCGGTTGTGCAAGGACGCGGCCGTCGAAGTCGATTTCAACAGCCTCGCCGCCGGTTATGTGGTCGATACCATCGCCGCCAGGCTGCAAGCCATGGGCATCGACAATTATCTGGCCGAAGCCACGGGTGAGCTGAAGGCGCAAGGCAGGAAGCTCGACGGTTCGCCCTGGCGCATTGCGCTGGAAGCACCGCTCGATGATCAGCAGGTTGCAGAGCGCGTCATTGATATCGACGGGTACGCGGTCTCGACCTCTGGCGACTACCGTAACTATTTTCTGCAAGACGGCCGGCGCTATTCCCACGCCTTCGATGCCCGCAGCGGTGCGCCCGTCCTACATGATCTGGCGTCCGTCACGGTGATTCATCCTTCAGCGTTAATGGCCGATGGACTATCGACGCTGTTGCTGATTCTCGGCCCGCAAAGGGCAACGGACTATGCCCAAACGCATGACATTGCTGCATTCTTTGTCGAGCGTGCCGATACAGGTTTTGTCATCCGCAGCAGTCCGGCGTTCGAGCGGCTGGTTGGCGCAAAAAACTGACTGAAGATGACACGAAAGCTGGCGTTGTAGTGCAGGCAAAAGTAGCCTACGACGCGACCAAGGGTTAATGTGCGCGGCGTTGACGCTTCTATAGACTGTGTCCGGGTTCTGTACTGGCCCCCAATTGTTCCTTCGCGCCGCCGTTCGGCGTGATTTAGCCGCCGGTGCTGCTGGCACCGCGGCCTGTTCTGAGGAGTACGCATGGCTGTCTACAACTACGACGTGGTGGTACTGGGTTCCGGCCCGGCGGGAGAAGGCGCGGCAATGAATGCCGCCAAAGCGGGGCGCAAGGTCGCGATGGTCGACAGCCGTCGCCAGGTCGGCGGCAACTGCACCCACCTCGGCACCATCCCGTCCAAGGCACTGCGTCACTCGGTGCGGCAGATCATGCAGTTCAACACCAACCCGATGTTCCGCGCGATCGGCGAGCCACGCTGGTTCTCTTTCCCGGACGTGTTGAAAAGCGCCGAAAAAGTCATTTCCAAGCAAGTCGCTTCGCGCACCGGCTACTACGCCCGCAACCGCGTCGACGTGTTCTTCGGCACCGGCAGCTTCGCCGACGAGCAGACCATCGAAGTGGTTTGCGGCAATGGCGTGGTAGAAAAACTGGTGGCCAAGCACATTATCATCGCCACCGGCTCGCGCCCGTATCGCCCGGCCGACATCGATTTCCACCACCCGCGTATCTACGATAGCGACACCATCCTCAGCCTCGGCCACACCCCGCGCAAACTGATCGTTTATGGCGCTGGTGTGATCGGCTGCGAATACGCTTCGATCTTCAGCGGTCTGGGCGTGCTGGTGGAACTGGTCGACAACCGCGGGCAATTGCTGAGCTTCCTCGACTCGGAAATCTCCCAGGCGTTGAGCTACCACTTCAGCAACAACAACATTACCGTGCGCCACAACGAGGACTACGACCGAGTTGAAGGCGTCGACAACGGCGTGATCCTGCACCTCAAGTCCGGCAAGAAGATCAAGGCTGACGCCTTGCTCTGGTGCAACGGCCGTACCGGCAACACCGATCAGCTGGGTCTGGAAAACATCGGCGTCAAGGTCAACAGCCGTGGCCAGATCGAAGTCGACCAGAACTATCGCACCTGTGTAGAGAACATCTACGGTGCCGGCGACGTGATCGGCTGGCCGAGCCTGGCCAGTGCCGCTCACGACCAGGGCCGTTCCGCGGCGGGCAGCATCGTCGACAACGGCAGCTGGCGCTTCGTCAATGACGTGCCGACCGGCATCTACACCATTCCGGAGATCAGCTCGATCGGCAAGAACGAGCAGGAGCTGACCCAGGCCAAGGTCCCTTACGAAGTCGGCAAGGCGTTCTTCAAGAGCATGGCGCGCGCGCAGATCGCCGGCGAGCCGCAAGGCATGCTGAAGATCCTCTTCCACCGCGAAACCCTGGAAGTGCTGGGCGTGCACTGCTTCGGTTATCAGGCGTCGGAGATCGTCCACATCGGTCAGGCGATCATGAACCAGCCGGGCGAACTGAACACGTTGAAATATTTCGTCAACACGACGTTCAACTACCCGACCATGGCCGAAGCCTATCGGGTAGCCGCGTACGACGGCCTCAACCGGCTTTTTTGACGGGCTCCGGCCGGTGGCCTGAGCCGGCCGGGGAGACCGATTTCAGCAATTCTCAAGGGTGGCAGTGGCCAAACCGGGAAAGTCTGTAATCAGGCTGTCAACGCCGAAGTCGGCGAGTCTGCGCATCAGCGCAGGCTCGTTGACGGTCCACACCGACACATGCAGCCCCTGACGCTGCGCCTTCTGCAGGCGTTCCGGCGTACACAGTGTCCAGTTCAGCGCGAGAATTTCACAGCCGTAGCTTGCCGCGACCTTCAACGGGTCGAGCCAGGCGTATTCGGCGACCAGTCCACGCGACACATCCGGCACCAGATCCAGCGCCGCTTTCAGCACCTCCCGCGAACTCGAGGTGATCGTCACCTTGTCGAGCAGGCCATGGCGCTGAGCCATTTCGCGAATCGCCAGCACGGTGGTTGCCGCGCGGGTGCGCGAAGCGCTCTTGACTTCCAGCTGCCAATGCTCGAAATCACACTTCTCGAACAACTCTTCCAGCGTCGGAATCGGGCACGGTTTGACCCAGCCCGGCCCGCCCTTGCGCGCGTCATAGGTGACCAGCTCTGCGGCGGTGTGCTCGACCACCTTGCCGCGCCGGTCGGTGGTGCGCTTGAGCGTCGGGTCATGAATGACCATCAACTCGCCGTCCTTGGACAGGTGCAGGTCCAGTTCGCAGCGGCGCACGCCGTGTGCAAGACAGGCCTGAAAGCTGCTCAGGGTGTTTTCCGGTGCTTCGCCCTTGGCGCCGCGGTGGCCGTAGATAAGGGTCACGGTTCTTCCTTAAGTTAAATGCCTGATTCGTTCTGTTCGCGGGCCAGACGTCGTTCCTGAGCCTGCTTCTGCAAGATATAGCGGGCCAGCAATTGGCGCTGGGCGTCGGTCAAATGTTCGAACTCGGTGCCGACGTCGTAGCCATTGCCCTTGGGATCACAGTGAGTCACCCGGGCGCGCAGCAGCAGGCCCAGGGCCTGTGGCATCAGCACCAGTTTCACCGACAGGTGCGCACCGGTGGCGATAGGTGTCGGGTACTGAAACTCGATGCCGCCTTCGGAGATGACCACCGGTTGCGGCTCGCCGATGTGGCCGAGCACGGTCAGGGCGACCACCTGGCTGAGCAGGTCGATGCGTTTGTTCTGCGATTTGAGGAATGCAGCGATGGCGCGGTCGCGCTCGCTGATCTGGCGCAACAGGTGCTGCGACTCGAATTCGCTCAGGTGCAGTTCGCTGAGCAGGTTGAAGAGTGGGGAAGCATCCTGCAACACTTCCTCGCCTGCGGCTTCGGGAGCGGACAGGGGCCGAATTTCCAGTGCGATCATGTCCTCGATACGGTAGTATTCGCGGCGATCTTCTTCATCTAATGTCGACATGGCGAACCCATGGTAGCGGCGGTGGTCTGAGTGTAAAGCTGGTTATCGACCCCCGCCACAAGGACGTTCCTTTTCCCTCCGAACAAGCCCCGACATGTTCAGACCTCTCTTCGTATTTATCGGCACGCGTTATACCCGTGCAAAGCGCCGCAATCATTTTGTGTCCTTCATTTCCCTGACTTCGATGATCGGGCTCGCCCTTGGCGTGGTCGTGATGATCGTCGTGCTGTCGGTGATGAACGGCTTCGATCATGAGATGCGCACCCGCGTGCTGGGCATGGTGCCCCACGCCACCCTGGAAACCGGCGAGCCGATCAACGACTGGCAGAACCTCGCCGCCAAGGTGAAACAGAATCGGCAGGTGGCGGCAGTAGCGCCGTTCACCCAGATGCAGGGCCTGCTGACCAATAACGGTCAGGTCTCCAAAGTCCTGCTCAATGCCATCGACCCGGCGCTAGAGCGCAACGTGTCGATCATCGACAACTTCATGAAGCAGGGCAAACTCGACGACCTGACGCCGGGCAGCTTCGGCATCGTCATCGGCGACAAGGCCGCGACCAAGCTGGGCGTGGGCATCGGTGACAAGGTGACCTTCGTTGCGCCGGAAGTCAGCGTGACCCCGGCCGGGATGTTCCCGCGCATGAAGCGCTTCACCGTGGTCGGCATTTTCCACGTCGGCGCCGGCGAACTCGACGGCTATCTGGGCGTGACCAACCTGCAGGATCTGGCGAAGATGCATCGCTGGAAAGCCGATCAGGTGCAGGGCCTGCGCCTGAAGTTCGACGACCTGTTCCAGGCGCCGCGCGAGGCGTGGAACATCGCCCAGCAGCTCGGCGAAGACCGTTACTACGCCCGCGACTGGACCCGCACCCACGGCAATCTGTATCAGGCGATCCGCATGGAAAAAGCCATGATCGGCCTGCTGTTGCTGCTGATCGTTGCCGTCGCCGCGTTCAACATCATTTCCACGCTGGTGATGGTGGTCAACGACAAAAAGGGCGACATCGCCATCCTGCGCACCTTGGGCGCGACACCGGGCACGATCATGCGCACGTTCATGGTGCAGGGCACGGTGATCGGCGTGGTCGGCACCGCAATCGGCGCGGTGGTCGGTATTTTCGCCGCGCTCAACGTCAGCGCAGCAATCGCCGCACTGGAAGGCCTGATCGGCCACAAATTCCTTAATGCTGACGTGTATTTCATCGATTATCTTCCTTCGCAAGTGCAGAGCCAGGACGTGGTCATGGTCTGCGCTGCTGCGTTGGTCCTGAGTTTCCTCGCCACCCTGTATCCCGCCTGGCGTGCCGCGCGCACCCAGCCGGCGGAGGCGTTACGTTATGAGTGAGTCGGGCATGAGCGAACAAGCAATTCTGAGCTGCCGCAACCTGGGCAAATCCTATGAAGAAGGCCCGGAGTCGGTGCAAGTGCTGGCCGGCCTGCAACTGGAGTTGCATCCGGGCGAGCGGGTGGCGATCGTCGGCAAGTCGGGTTCGGGCAAAAGTACTTTGCTCAACCTGCTCGGTGGCCTCGATACGCCAACCCAGGGCAGCGTCTGGCTCGACGGCGAAGAACTCTCGGCCCTGAGCGAGAAGAAGCGCGGCCTGCTGCGTAATCGCGCGCTCGGTTTTGTTTACCAGTTCCACCATTTGCTGCCGGAATTCACTGCGCTGGAAAACGTCTGCATGCCGCTGTTGATCGGCAAAACCGCGATCCCCGAAGCGCGTCAGCGCGCCACGGCCTTGCTGGAACGTGTCGGCCTCGGCCATCGCCTTGAACACAAGCCTTCGGAGCTGTCCGGCGGCGAACGCCAGCGTGTGGCTATCGCCCGGGCGCTGGTGAACAATCCTGGCCTGGTGATGCTCGACGAGCCGACCGGTAACCTCGATCTGCACACGGCCGAAGGCATTCAGGATTTGATGCTCGAACTGAGCACTTCGATGCGCACGGCGTTTCTGGTGGTGACTCACGACATGAATCTGGCCCGCCAGATGGACCGCGTCCTGCAATTGCAGGAAGGCTGCCTGACCCCCATCTGACTGGCTGAAACCCGGCGCTCGTAACGGCGCCGGGTCTTTTATTTTTATACGGTGCCCCAGCGAATGTTCAGACCGTTATCGATCTTTATCGGCACGCGCTATACCCGCGCCAAGCGCCGCAATCGCTTTGTTTCGTTCATCTCGATGACCTCGATGATCGGCCTCGCCCTCGGCGTGCTGGCCATGATCGTGGTGTTGTCGGTGATGAACGGCTTCCAGCGCGAGATGAGCTCGCGCATCCTCGGCATGGTGCCGCACGCGACCATCGTCGGCGTCAAGCCGATCGACGACTGGCAGCCGGTGGCCGCTGCTGCAATGAAAAACCCCGAAGTGACGGCCGCTGTGCCATTCACTGAAATGGAAGGCATGCTGTCCTACAAGGGTTCGATGCAGCCGATCCAGATCAGCGGTGTCGATCCGGCGCAGGAAGGCAAAGTCTCGATCGTCGCCCAGCACATCGTGCAGGGCCGTCTCGATGCGTTGAAACCTGGCGAGTTCGGCGTGGTGATCGGTGAAATCACCGCGCGACGTTTCCGCCTGAATGTCGGTGACAAGATCACTCTGATCGTGCCGGAAGTCAGCACCGCACCCGGCGGCATCACCCCGCGCATGCAGCGCTTGAATGTGGTCGGCGTGTTCAAGGTCGGCGCCGAGCTGGATGGCTCGATGGGTCTGATTCACGTCGCCGATGCCGCAACCATGCAGCACTGGCAGCCGAATCAGGTGCAAAGCGTGCGGCTGGCGGTCAAGGATCTCTACGCGGCGCCGAAGGTCTCCTCGGACATCGCCGCTGGTTTGGGCGCCGAATTCAAGGCTGACGACTGGACCCACACCCAGGGCAGCCTGTTCAGCGCGATGAAAATGGAAAAAACCATGATCGGCCTGCTGTTGCTGATGATCGTCGCTGTAGCGGCATTCAACATCATCGCCACGCTGATCATGGTGGTGAACGACAAGGGCGCGGACATCGCCATCCTGCGAACCATCGGCGCCACGCCACGGCAGATCATGGCGATCTTCATGGTCCAGGGCACGGTGATCGGTATCGTCGGCACCATTATTGGCGGCGTGCTGGGCGTGATCGCCGCGCTTAACGTCAGCGAAATGGTCGGCTGGGTCGAGCGCGTCACCGGGCAGCACATCTTCAGTTCAGACGTGTATTTCGTCAGCAACCTGCCTTCGGAATTGCAGGGTGGTGATGTGCTGCTGATCTGCTCGGCGGGCTTTGTTCTGAGCTTCCTGGCGACGGTATACCCGGCGTGGCGAGCGGCGAAGATCGAGCCGGCTCACGCCCTGAGATATTCGTAACCTGAGTGACCGCAATCGCTAGCAGGCTAGCTCCTACATTGGATCTGCGTCGTTCACAAATCCCCTGTGGGAGCTAGCCTGCTAGCGATGAGGCCGGTACAGCTGGCCTCACTTTGCCCTTAGGCAACTCAATCACAAATCGCGTCACCCCAGATTCTGATTCGCAATGAATCTGCCCGCCATGGGCGCGAACGATCGATTGCGTAATCGCCAATCCCAACCCTGCATGTTCACTGCTGCCTTCCTGGCGCGCCGGATCAGCCCGGTAGAAGCGGTCAAACAACCGCGGCAGCAACTCCTCTGAAATTCCTTCTCCACTGTTCTGGATGCAGACGCGAACAGAGTTCGCCTGATCGGCAATGCTCAGCCGCACATAACCTTCAGGCGGGGTAAACCGTAGCGCGTTATCCAGCAGATTCGACAAGGCCCGGCGCAACATGCCGCGATCACCGTCGATTCGCGCTTGGCCCTCTCGACTCAATTCAATCCCGGCGTCCTCCGCCAACGGCGCAAAAAACTCCAGCAGCGCATCGCTTTCTTCCGCCAGCTCCAGCGCTTCGCGCTTGGGCACAAGCAAGCCGTGATCGGCCTTGGCCAGGTACAACATGTCGTTGACCAGTTGCGCCATCCATTGCAATTCTTCGAGGTTGCTGTGCAGCGCTTCGCGATAGTCCTCGAGCGGGCGAGGGCGGGTGAGGGTGACCTGGGTGTGGGTCAGCAGGTTCGACAGCGGCGTGCGCAGCTCATGGGCGATGTCGGCCGAGAACGCCGAGAGCCGCTGAAACGAGTCGTCGAGGCGTGCGAGCATGGCGTTGAAGCTGTGGGCCAATTCGGCAAGTTCGGGCGGCATTTGCGTTTCCGGCAGTCGGGCGTTGAGCGACTGCGCGGAAATCCCCCGGGCCACCGTGCTCATGCGCCGCAACGGACGCAAGCCACTGCGCGCCGCCCAGGCGCCGAGCAACGCGGTGGCCAGCGCTGATAAACCCATGGTCAGCCAGATCAGGCGCTGCATGCGTTGCAAAAAGTGCTGGTGGTGGGTGATGTCCAGCAGCAGGGTCAATTGCGCTGAATCCGCTGTGTCGGGGTAGAGCGGGGCGCGCAGTACGCGGTAATCGATGCCGCCAGTACTGATCGTCGACAGGCCCGGTTGCAACGGCAGGTTTTGCGGAATTTGTGCCGAGCTGTCATACCAGTGCTGGCCGTCGCCGCTGGAGATCCGCAGTGAGAGATCGGCCTGGCGGCTCAGTTCATCTGCCAGGCGCGCGTCGCGTTGAGCGGGCTGAATATCCTGCAAGGCGCGACGCAGGCCGATGAGTCTGGTCTCCAATTGCTGCTGGTCGAGTTCGATGAAATGCGCCTCGCTGGCGCGATTAAACAGCACGCCGGCGAACAGCGACACCACGGCAGTGCAGGCGGCAAACAGCAGGGCCAGACGCGAACTCAACGACAGCCTGCGCATCAGGCGCCACGCTCTTCGAGCACGTAGCCCATGCCGCGCACGGTGTGGATCAGCTTGTCGGGGAAGTCGTCGTCGATCTTCAGGCGCAAACGGCGGATCGCCACTTCGATGACATTGGTGTCGCTGTCGAAATTCATGTCCCAGACCTGCGAAGCGATCAGCGACTTCGGCAACACCTCGCCCTGGCGGCGCAGGAGCATTTCCAGCAGGGCGAATTCCTTGGCGGTCAGGTCGATGCGCTGGCCGCTGCGCTCGACACGGCGGCGGATCAGGTCCAGGCGCAGATCGGCCAGTTGCAGGCTGGTTTCCTGCGGGGTGGCGCTGCCGCGACGCAACAGACTGCGCACCCGCGCGAGCAGTTCGGAAAAGGCGAAGGGCTTGACCAGATAATCGTCGGCGCCGAGCTCAAGGCCGTGAACCCGGTCTTCCACCGCGTCTTTGGCCGTGAGAAAAAGTACCGGCGTATCCAGCCCGGCACTGCGCACTGCCTGGACGATCTGCCAGCCACTGCGCCCCGGCAACATCACGTCGAGGATCAACAAGGCGTAATCACCGCTCAGCGCCAATTGCTGACCGCTGTTGCCGTCAGCCACCAGCTCCGTGTTGAACCCGGCCTCGGTCAGGCCCTGGCGCAGGTATTGGCCGGTTTTCGCTTGGTCTTCGACAATCAACAGTTTCATGGGCGGCTCGGGTGTTTTCCGGTGTGCAAACGATAGCGTTATACCTTGGCCCCACGCGGCAGGTGCCAACCTGACAAAGTTGTAATCTGCCTGTCAGGTGAGTGCCAGCGCATGGCGGCTAGAGTGTCCTACAGGCTGAACCTTATCTTGTTGGAGCATGAACATGTTTTTGCGTAAATCCCCGATGTTGGCCGCCGCTCTGCTGGCGATGAGCGCACCGGTGTGGGCGGCGCCGGCGCACACGTTCGATTTTGGTCAACCCGCGTCGGCCGCCCAGGCTTCTCGCAGCGTTGAGGTGGTCATGGGTGATATGTCGTTCGATCCCAAGACCCTCCAGATCAAGCCCGGTGAGACGATTCGTTTTGTGCTGGTGAACAAGGGCCAGTTGCTGCACGAATTCAACCTCGGTGACGCCGCGATGCATGCCAGGCACCAGCAGGAAATGTTGCAGATGCAACAAAGCGGCATGCTCACGCCTACCGGCATCAAGGAAATGTCCCACGGCATGACCGGCACGGAG
Organism: Pseudomonas sp. Z003-0.4C(8344-21); assembly: GCF_900104975.1. NCBI lineage: Bacteria > Pseudomonadati > Pseudomonadota > Gammaproteobacteria > Pseudomonadales > Pseudomonadaceae > Pseudomonas > Pseudomonas sp. Z003-0.4C(8344-21). The sequence continues at coordinate 2,338,164 of NZ_LT629756.1, forward strand.
CACGCAGCGATGGGCCACGGCATGAAGCACGACGATCCCAACAGCGTGCTGGTCGAGCCGGGCAAGACTGCTGAATTGACCTGGACCTTCAACAAGGCGACGAGTCTGGAATTTGCCTGCAACATTCCCGGGCATTATCAGGCCGGCATGGTCGGCAAATTGACTGTCAGTCAGTAAGCACTGAAAGGCGCGGGCAAAGGCTGGTAGAATCCGCTGATTCTTCAGTCAGGTTTCCGCCATGCATCCCGCAGCCGAACATTCGCCGCTGGGCAAATCCAGCGAATACATCGCCACGTACACGCCGTCCCTGCTGTTTCCGATTCCGCGCACCGCGAAATGGGCCGAGCTTGGCCTGACCGCCGAAACCCTGCCGTATAAAGGCGTGGATTTCTGGAACTGCTTCGAACTGTCGTGGCTGCTGCCCTCGGGCAAACCGGTGGTGGCGATCGGTGAATTCAGCATCCCGGCCGATTCGCCGAACATCATCGAATCGAAGTCGTTCAAGCTGTATCTGAATTCGCTGAACCAGACGTCGTTCGCTGACATCGCCACCCTTGAGGCGACGCTGGTCAAGGACTTGTCCGCCGCGGCCGGCAAACCGGTGGGCGTACGCGTTCGCAGCCTCAAAGAGGTTGAAGCGGAAGGCGTCGTGGCGTTGCCGGGCGTGTGCATCGATGATCTGGATATCAGCGTCAGCAACTACGAACATCCGCGCCCGGAACTGCTGCGTTGCGACGATTCGCGCATCGTCGAGGAGAGCGTGCACAGCCATCTGCTCAAATCCAACTGCCCGGTGACCAGCCAGCCGGACTGGGGCAGTGTGGTGGTGGAATATCGTGGCTCGGCGCTGGATCACGCCAGCCTGCTGGAATATATCGTCAGCTTTCGCCAGCATTCGGATTTTCATGAGCAGTGTGTCGAGCGGATTTTTCTTGATCTGCAGCGTCTTCTGAAACCAGAAAAGCTGACGGTGTTTGCACGTTACGTGCGTCGTGGCGGCCTGGATATCAACCCGTATCGCAGCACCGAAAGCGTACAGCTGCCGAATCACCGCCTCGTGCGTCAATAAAGATCAACTGTAGGAGTGAGCCTGCTCGCGATAGCGGTGTGTCAGCTGACGATGATGTTAACTGACACACCGCTATCGCGAGCAGGCTCACTCCTACAGGGGAATGCATTGCCAAAGTTGAATGAAAAAGCCCTGCCATCGCTGGCAGGGCTTTTTTGTGCGGCGGGGGATTCAGATGCCCATGCTGCCCAGGGTGTTCATGATGTTGCGCAGGGTGCCGGCGATGGCGGGGTGTTCGACTTCGAAGCGCTCGACCGCCAGATTCACGCCATCGGCGATACTCGCGTCCTGTGTGGCAGTTTCCAGTTGAATTTCCGATTCGATCTGCGCCATCAGCGCACGCAAATCCTCACGCTCGGCGTCCGACAGCGGTGGATTCTGTTCCAGCTGCTCGCGCAGGGTATCGAGCTGTTTTTGCAGTTCTTGGGCGGGCATGGTGGTTTCCTTTTATCAATAGGCACTGGCATTGACCGCAGCCGCGCGCCAAAGGTCGGTGACTGACCTTTAGATTAATCCACTCACGCCAAACCTGCATGATCCGGATCAGGGCTTTTCGCCTTTGAGGCGGCGCAGGTTGATGTCCGCCAGGCAGGTGTCGAGCTCGCCCAGATGATCGATTACCGAATGCACGCCAAGAGCGAATAGTTGCATCGTCGCCTTGCCACGCAACAACTCGCGCTCCTTCTGGCCCAATGCTTGCCATTCCACAGGCGTCAGCCCGCAGAGTGAACCGCAGGAGGCGAGGCCGATGGTCCATAGCCCAGCGTTGAGGCCTGATTGCAGCAATCGCGGTTCGCCACTGACCAGTACGCAACCATCAAGGCTTTCGACGTTCAACGCCATCAGCGCTTGCCAACAAGCGTTGGGCGCTGGCCATGGAATTGTTGTTGCCGAATGTTGCGCCGGTTTGATCCAGGGCGGCAGCGTGGCTGACAACGACTGCGTCAGGGCGGCGGGCAGCTCATCCAGCCAGGCACAGGGAATCTGCTGGCGCCGCAAGCTGCGCAAGCTGTCGAGCGCACCCGGCGTGGCCTCGGCGTGCTCGGGCAGGGCGCTTGCCTGTTGCCGTGCGCGCGCGCCGAAATCCACCAGGCAACCGCTCAGGCCAAACAGCACGGCAGTCAGGCTCGAGGCGGCGAGGGGCAAGGTTTCGGCGTGAGTCATGGCAACGTCCCTGAAATAACGCTCAGGCTAGGGTGCGTCGGTGACAGTTGGATGACAATGAAGTGAACGACCCGCGCGGAAAGATCCTACAGACCGCTGCATCGGCCAGACTGTCCAAAGCGGCGTTTACGCTTATACTAGCGGCCTTAATGCCCGGACCCTGACGTCCGCGACGGTACAAATCCAAGGAGTTTTTCTATGCGCTTGAGCCATCCGCTCGCTCAGCTTTGTGTCTACGCCGGCCTGTCGCTGGCGCCGTTGGCCAGCCAGGCGGCCACGGAAGATGATCCTTGGGAAAGCGTCAACCGTCCGATCTTCCAGTTCAACGATTTCGTTGACACCTATGCGCTCAAGCCGCTGGCGCAGGGTTATGAATTCGTCACGCCGCAGTTCGTTGAAGACGGTATTCACAACATGTTCCGCAACGTCGGTGACGTCACCAACCTGGCCAACAACATTCTGCAGGCCAAACCGGCGGCCGCTGGCGTCGATACGGCACGTCTGATCTTCAACACCACGTTCGGTCTGCTCGGCTTCTTCGACGTCGGCACCCAGATGGGCCTGAACCGTAGCGATGAAGACTTCGGCCAGACCCTCGGCTACTGGGGCGTGGGCAGCGGTCCTTACGTGATGCTGCCGCTGATGGGCCCGAGCACCCTGCGTGATGCACCGTCGAAATACGTCGACGGCTTTACCGGCCCATACCGCTACATCGACCACGTGCCGACCCGCAACTCGATCTTTGGCCTGAACATCGTCGACACCCGTGCCAGCCTGCTATCGAGCGAGAAGCTGATCAGCGGCGACAAGTACACGTTCATCCGCAACGCCTACCTGCAGAACCGCGAGTTCAAGGTGAAGGATGGCCAGGTCGAAGACGATTTCTGATTTCGACCGAAAAACAGGAAGGCGACCTCAGGGTCGCCTTTTTTGTCTGTGGAGCAGGCTCGGCCCGGCAGGATGACCTTCCATCCGGTTACGCTTCCGGCCGTTCTTATAACTCTCGGTGCTTTGACAAACAAAGTCGTCAAGCGACCATCGGCGCACGCTTGAAACGCTCTGCGGATGGGAGTACCGTCTGCGCCTTAGAAGGGCACCTCTGTTTAAAACCGCGTGCGAAGCGAATGCTTGAAAGCGCTGCAGCAGAGAGGCTAGAAAGCGAATCCAGTAGTCTGTGCAAGGCCCGAGGCCTCGCCACCTACGCCAACCTAATTCTGGCGCCGTTTGCCCACATGCCAAAAACCAGTGCCACGCTGCTGATAATCGATGATGACGAGGTAGTGCGCGCAAGTCTCGCGGCCTATCTGGAAGACAGTGGTTTCAGCGTCCTGCAGGCCGGCAACGGTCAACAGGGTCTTCAGGTATTCGAGCAAGAAACGCCCGACCTGGTCATCTGCGATCTGCGCATGCCGCAGATGGGCGGTCTCGAACTGATTCGTCAGGTCACCGAGCGCTCGCCGCAGACGCCGGTGATCGTCGTTTCGGGTGCCGGCGTGATGAACGACGCGGTCGAGGCCCTGCGCCTGGGCGCGGCGGATTACCTGATCAAGCCTCTCGAAGATCTGGCGGTGCTCGAGCATTCCGTGCGTCGAGCCCTGGATCGTGCGCGCCTGCTGCTGGAAAACCAGCGCTACCGCGAGAAGCTGGAAAAGGCCAACCGCGAGCTTGAGGCCAGCCTCAATCTGCTCCAGGAGGACCAGAACGCCGGTCGCCAGGTGCAGATGAACATGCTGCCGGAAAGCCCGTGGAGCATTGACGAGTTTCAGTTCGCCCACCAGATCATCCCGTCGTTGTACCTTTCGGGTGATTTTGTCGATTATTTCCGCGTGGACGAACGCCGTGTCGCGTTCTATCTGGCGGACGTTTCCGGGCATGGCGCGTCTTCAGCGTTCGTCACCGTGCTGTTGAAGTTCATGACCACGCGCTTGCTGTTCGAATCCAAGCGCAACGGCACATTGCCGGAATTCAAGCCTTCGGAAGTGCTCGGTCATATCAACCGGGGGCTGATCAGTTGTAAGCTGGGTAAACACGTCACAATGGTCGGTGGAGTCATCGACGAGGAGACCGGTTTGTTGACCTATAGCATCGGCGGCCATCTGCCGTTGCCTGTGTTGTACACGCCTGACAGTGTTCGTTATCTCGAAGGCCGTGGTCTGCCGGTGGGGCTGTTCAATGAAGCCACCTACGAAGACCACGTGCTTGAGCTGCCGCCGACGTTCAGCCTGACGCTGATGTCGGATGGCATTCTGGACCTTTTGCCAGAACCGACGCTCAAAGAAAAAGAAGCCGCTTTGCCTCAACGGGTGAAGTCGGCGGGCGGCAGCCTGGATGGTCTGCGGCAAGTGTTTGGATTGGCCACGCTAGGGGAGATGCCGGATGATATCGCCCTGTTGGTGTTGAGCAGGAATCTTTAATGAGTACCGGTAGAATCCAGTTCGCCGAGCAGGACGGCACCTTCGTCCTGAAGTTCGTCGGTGAAGTTCGCCTGACCCTGTGTTCGGCGTTGGATGCGACTATTGAGAAAATCTTCACCGCGCTGAATTTCAACGCGATCGTGATCGATTTGACCGAAACCCGCAGCATCGACAGCACGACCCTTGGCCTGCTGGCCAAACTGTCGATCCTGTCGCGGCAAAAGGTCGGGCTGTTGCCGACTGTCGTCACCACTCACGAAGACATCACCCGGCTGCTGCAGTCGATGGGTTTCGAGCAGGTGTTCAACATCGTCAACCACCCGGTGCCATGCCCGGAGTGCCTGGATGACCTGCCGGATCAGGACCAGTCCGAAGAAGTGGTACGGATCAAGGTGCTCGAAGCGCACAAGATCCTCATGGGCCTGAACGATTCCAATCGGGAAGCGTTTCATGACCTGGTGAATGCCCTCGAAAGACATTGATGGTTTGAGATGAGGGGTAGGGTCTGCTGGCCCCTATCGCGAGCAGGCTCACTCCTACAGGTTCTTAATTCGACACAGATTCTGCGATAAGGCCACAGATCCCCTGTAGGAGTGAGCCTGCTCGCGATAGCTCCCTCAAGAACACTGAAATTTCCCGACAGACACAAAAAAGGGCGAACCCGTGAGGGTTCGCCCTTTTTGCATTACGCCAACTCAGTTCACAGCTTGGCCTGCAACAACGCCTCGAGTTTTTCCTGGTCGCGGGCGAACTGACGAATGCCCTCAGCCAGTTTCTCGGTGGCCATCGCGTCTTCGTTGGACAACCAGCGGAACTGCGCTTCGTTGAGGCTCAGACGCGCTTCGCCGGCATTGCCTGGCGCCAGTTTGCGCTCCAGCTTGCCGGTGTCGGCAGCCAGCTTGTCGATCAGGTCCGGGCTGATGGTCAGGCGGTCGCAACCGGCCAGTTGTTCGATCTGACTGAGGTTGCGGAAGCTCGCGCCCATGACCACGGTCTTGTAGTCATTGGCCTTGTAGTAGTTGTAGATGCGGGTGACCGACTGCACGCCCGGATCATCGGCGCCGGTGTAGTCGTTGCCGTTGGCTTTCTTGTACCAGTCGTAGATACGGCCCACGAACGGCGAAATCAGGAACACACCGGCGTCAGCGCAAGCGGCGGCCTGGGCGAAGGAGAACAGCAGGGTCAGGTTGGTCTGAATGCCTTCCTTTTCCAGCACTTCAGCAGCGCGGATGCCTTCCCAGGTCGAGGCGATCTTGATCAGTACACGGTCGCGGCCAATGCCGGCCTTGTCGTACAGCTCGATCAGGCGATGGGCGCGTTTGAGCACGGCATCCTTGTCGAACGACAAGCGCGCATCCACTTCGGTGGAGATACGGCCCGGAATGACCTTGAGGATTTCCTGGCCGACCGCAACGCCGAAGCGGTCGCTGGCGAGGCCGACATCGCCCTTGCAGTCGCTGACGCAGGCATTGAGCAGTTCGGCGTAGGCCGGAATGGCCGCCGCCTTGAGCAGCAGGGAAGGGTTGGTGGTGGCGTCGACCGGTTTGACCCGGGCGATCGCTTCGAAGTCGCCGGTGTCGGCAACCACGGTGGTGAATTGTTTGAGTTGTTCCAGCTTGGAAGTCATGGGCGTGCTCTGTCCTGTGGGTCTGGTGACATTACCCGAGCGCTGACAGCCACTCAAGGGCGGTTGCGTGTCTCGATGGCCCCTGCGGCAACAACCTGAAAACGATTGTTTGAATGGCGGGGCGTGGTACCGATGAATACGATGCCAAAACCGCGCACAGGTTCAAAGCAACCGACCTGCGAACAGATCGGTCGCCCATGACCTACTCGGCGTTGAGCTGGGTTTCCACCGACAGTCGCGCCGGTTTCGGCTGGCCGTCAGAGGTCAGCAAGCCAAAGTTCTGCTCGCGTTCGTTGCTGCCTGACGCGCTGTTGCGCCATTCGTAGATCGAGGTCAGCGGGATGTTCAGCCGTTTAACATCGGCGATGAATGCGTTGATCTTGCTGGCCTGCCCCTCGACGCCGCCGTTCGAGGCGAGCGCCGAAACTCCCCACTCACTGATCACGCCCGGCAGATTGAAATTCTGTTGAATAAACGTTTGCGCATTGCTGATCTGCGTCGCCGTCATGCCGTAAGGGTGATAGGACACCGCGTCGAGGCATTGTGGGTAGTCACTGACGATGCGGCTCAGCGCCACAGTCGACGCCGAACCGGCGCTCGGTGGCCGCGCGAAGCCGAAACCGACCACAGGGGTCAGCTGTGGCTGTGCCTGCAGGGTTTTGCACACGCCGCTCATGAACGGCACAAAGGTCGTGGCGAAATTGCGCGTCGGCCAATAGGTTTCCAGATCCGGCTCGTTCCATAGTTCGATCGCCACCAGTTGGGTGCTGTACGACTGTTGCAGGCCGTTGACGGCTTTGGCGAAGGTCTCGCCGGCGCTCGTCAGCTCGGCGGGCGTGGTGGCCGGCAGCGCCTTGATTGCACGCACGGTCAGCAGCACCGGCAGCCCGGCTGACTTGGCTGCGGCGAAGGCGTTGCTGACTTGTTGCTGATAAGTCCTGGCACTGAGGCTGTCGCTCCAGACGCCGAAGCGCACGAAGCTGAAACCGGCGGCTTTGATCTGCTCCGCGTCGGCGGCGGTGAAGCTCTGGATTTTTACCTGAACACCAATGGTCCTCGTTGGCAGGTTGGGAAACAGTTCGCTGGCCTGGGCCTGAGTGGTCGCGCCCAGCAGCATCAGGGTCAAGGCGCCGGCGCGTTGGAAATGGGTCGGTTTCATGTCTGCTCTCCCGAAGAGAAATGACAACTGCGAATTAATCATCGTATTACTGAATTTTCGAACGGGGTACTGGCACTTAGTGCACGAATGTTATTTTTTGTCGGAAAACAAACGCTCGAAAATCACAGTTATTTTTAGTCCGCTAATTGTGGTTGGGGCGCTTTTAAACGCTGTGGTACTTAATACTTCGGGACTAACAGGGCGAATCTATTTCCGAGTGCAGAAAGATCTTGAGGGTTCAATCGAATGCTCTCGGGATATTGGCCGTTTGACATTACACAGGAAAGTAAAACCTTGTTCAAAAAGATCCTCGTTGTCTGCGTGGGCAATATTTGCCGTAGTCCGACGGCAGAACTGTTGTTGCGCAATGCGCTGGGTTCCTCGGTCATCAGTGTGGCCTCCGCCGGCCTCTCGGCACGGGTTGGCGAGGGCGTCGAGGCGTCTGCGCGGCAGGTTCTCGAAGAGCACGGGCACAGCGCCGAGAGTTTCAAGGCGCGGCAACTGACTGCGGATATCGTCAATGACTCGGACCTGATCCTGGTCATGGAGAAACAGCACGTCAATCAAGTACTGAAGATTGCCTCGCACGCCCGAGGCAAAGTGTTTTTGCTTGGCAAGTGGCAGAGCGAACGCGAAATACAGGATCCGTATCGTCAAGGCAAGGCCGCTTTTATTCATGCCCACGCATTGATTGAAGACGCAGTTAGTTCATGGGCAAAGCGCCTCGGGCAATGACCCATATTCTTCAGAACAGTCAATGGTAAGAACAGACTTATGCAGTTACCGTCAGTAATCGGCACCCGTGACAATGATCAAGACAGTATTGATCTGCTCGGCATATTCGGCAGCCTGATCGATCAGAAGTGGTTGATCGGCGCATTGACCGGCGCCTTCATGGTCGCCGGCGTGGCTTATGCAGTGTTGGCCACGCCTGTGTACCTGGCGAATGCGCTGGTGCAGGTCGAGCCGAAAAAGAACGACATGCTCGGTTTCTCCGACCTCAACAGCATGCTCGGCGGGCAATCGCCGTCGGTGACCGAAATCGGCATCATCAAATCCCGCGCGGTGATCGGCAAAACGGTCGACGACCTGCGTCTGGACATCGACGTCACGCCGAAAACCTTCCCGATGATTGGCGGTTTTCTCGCCCGCCGTTATCGCGGCGAAACCGAGTCCAGCGTCGCCGCGCCGCGCTTCGGCCTGAACAGTTACGCCTGGGGTGGCGAGCGTCTGGAATTCGCCCGGCTCAATCTGCCCAAGGAATTGCTCGGCAAGAAACTCACGCTGGTTGCCGGCGAGCAGCAACGCTTCCAGCTGTTCGATGACAACGACAACCTGCTGGTCGAAGGTCGCGCTGGCGAAGCGTTCGCTCAGGACGACGTCGAAGGCCTGATCACGCAGTTGTCGGCCAATCCCGGTACGAACTTCGAAGTGGTGCGCAATCCGCGGATCGTCACCATTCAGGGCTATCAGGACGCGCTGGATATTTCCGAGCAGGGCAAGGAGTCGGGGATCATCCGTCTGGCACTGGCCAGTTCTGACGCGGCGGAAGCGGTGAAGATCCTCAACAAGATCGCCGCGCTGTACGTCGAGCAGAATGTGCGGAGGACTTCGGCGGAAGCGGCGCAGAGTCTGGCGTTTCTGCAGAGTCAGTTGCCGCAGGTCAAGCGTGATCTGGCCAAGGCCAGCGATGCGCTGAACGCCTATCAAACCCACGGCAAGACCGTGAACATCTCGCTGGAAACCCAGTCGGTGCTGGGCCAGTCGGTGGCGCTGGAAACGCGCATCTCCGAGTTGAAAATGCAGCAGGCGGAGCTGGACCGCAAATTCACCAAACAGCATCCGGCCTATCGCGCCTTGATGAGCCAGATCGGTGAGTTGACCCAGCAACAGAAGTCGCTGGAAGGCAAAGTCCAGGACTTGCCGGCGACGCAGCAAGAACTGCTCAACCTGACCCGCGACGTCGAAGTGGCCTCGCAGATCTACACGCAACTGCTGAACAAATCCCAGGAACTGGACATCGTCCGCGCCGGTGCGGTGGGCAACGTGCGCCTGGTCGACACCGCCGATGTCGACCTGACCAGCCCGGTCAAACCGAAGAAGCCGCTGATCGTGCTGATCGCCACGTTCCTTGGTGCCTTTGTCGGCGTGGCGCTGGTGCTGCTGCGCAAATCCCTCAGCCGAGGGCTGGAAGGTCCGGAGGCCATCGAACAACTGGGTTTGCCGGTGTACGCGTCGATTCCCTACAGCGCGCTGCAAGAGGAAGAAGACGGCAGAAAAGGGCGCGCCCGCGACGGCGTCGACAAGCCGGCGTACCTGCTGGCGTTGCGCAATCCGACCGACCTGTCGATCGAGTCGATTCGCAGCCTGCGCACCTGCCTGCACTTCGCCGGGCTCGATTCGACCAACAACCGCATCATGATTTCCGGGCCGAGCCCGCAGGTCGGCAAGACCTTCGTCTCGTCCAACCTCGCGGCAGTCATGGCGTTGAGCGGCCAGCGCGTGGTGCTGATCGACGCCGACATGCGCAAAGGGCATCTGCACAAAACCCTCAACACGCCGATCACCAACGGCTTGTCCGACCTGCTGGTCAAGCGCTGCAGCATCGATGAGGCGATCCACACCGTCGAAGTCGACAACCTGCATTTCATCAGTCGCGGCCAAGTGCCGCCGAATCCTTCCGAGCTGCTGATGCACGCGAATTTCCGCGACCTGCTGGCCGAGCTCAGCGAGCGCTATGACCTGGTGATCATCGACACGCCGCCGCTGCTGGCGGTTACCGATGCGGCGATTGTCGGCCGTGAAGCCGGGATCAGCCTGATCGTCACGCGCTTCGGGGTGAACCCGGCGAAGGAAATCGAACTGACCATCCGCCGTTTTGCGCAGAACGGCATCGAGCTCAAAGGTGCGGTGTTCAACGGCGTCGAGAAGCGTGCCGCCAGCTACTACGGCAACGGTGGCTACGGCTATTACAACTACGAATACGCGTCCGACAAATCCTGAAATCTGGCGATTGTCCTTTCCTGTTTGAAGTGGGTGAGTTGTGAAGAAAATACTGCACGTGGCAGAGACGATCAAAGGTGGCGTCGCGACGGTGATCCGCACGATTTCGGCTTCCCCCGAAGGCGACGCGGCAAACTACGAGCTGGTGTATCTGGTCCCCAAGGATCAGGAAAAAGAACTGCACGGCATCGCGCCGCCGCAGATTCGCACCTTCGCCCGCACCGGCCGCAATGTGCCGTCGCTGTTGCGTTTCGCCTGGCGGCTGAGCCAAGTGCTGATCAAGGAAAAACCCGATGTGGTGCATCTGCACAGCACGTTTTCCGGAGTGATCGGGCGCTGTGTCTGCGTGCTGTTGCGACCGTGGCGCAAGCCGCAGATCGTCTATTGCCCGCACGCGTTTTCGTTCCTGATGGAAAGCTCGCCGACCAAGCAGAAGGTCTATGCGTGGATCGAGCGGGTGCTGCAAAAAGTCACCGATGTGATCATCTGCGTCAGCCAGTACGAGCTCGACAAAGCCGCGCGGTTCGGCATCGAGCGCAAGCGCATGAAACTGATCTACAACGGCATCCACCACAAGGATGACGCGCCGAAAGCTGCGGGAACCGAGCCGATTCATCTGCTGTTCGTCGGCCGTCTCGATTATCAAAAAGGCTTCGACGTGCTGCTCAAGGCCTTCGCCAAAGTCCAGCGCAAGGACCTCAAACTGACGGTGGTCGGCAGTGCGGTGAACGAGGATTCGGTGGATTGCCCGCCGATGGACTCGGTCGAATACCTGCCGTGGGTAACGCCCAGTGAAGTGCAGGCGCTGTATCAGAAAGCCGATGCGCTGATCGTGCCCAGTCGCTGGGAAGGTTTCGCCATGGTGCCGCTGGAAGGCATGGCCATGGGTTTGCCGGTGATTGCCAGCAACTGCACCTCGCTGCCGGAACTGGTTACCAACGAAGTGTCCGGCTACGTCTTCCCCAGCGGCGACCACCAGGCACTCGCCGATGTGCTGACGATCATCCAGAAACCGCGCCTGCTCGACCTCGGCAACGAAGGCCGGAGCATTGTCCGCGAGCGTTTCAGCGCCGCATTGATGATTCGCCAGACCTACGACCTGTATCGCGCTCCCACTTATTAAGTAGAACTCACGCTTATGAACGTAACGATTTTGCACGGCTACAGCGCCTCCAACTCCGGTGACGGTTTGCTGGTCGACCTGGCAATCGCGCTGGTGCAGCGCAACTTTGGTGAAGACACCGCGATCAGCGTCGTCGCTTCCGACCCGGACTCCTTCAACTACTTGCCGCACCCGCGCTTCGACGCGCCGGTGATGGCGGCCAAAGGGCTGGGCCGGGTCAAGCAGGCGGTGTTCCTCAACCAGTCCTACGCTGGGCTCGCGGACCTGTTGAAAAAGACCGACCTGATCGTCGGCGTCGGTGGCGGATACATGCGCTCGAAAAGCGCCTTCGAACACATCAAGTTGAAGATCGGCCACGCCAAGCAACTGGAAACCGCGATCCTCAGCAAGGTGCCGTCGGTGTACCTGCCGCAGAGCATCGGCCCGTTCCACGGCGAAAGCAGCAAGATCGTCGAGCACTACGCCAGCGCCGACGCGGTGTTCGTCCGCGACAATCGCTCTTCGGCGATTTTCGATGCCTGCGAAAACGTCTACCGCGCGCCGGATCTGGCGGTGCAGTCACTGGCCAGCAAGATTCTTCAGCAGCCCAAGTTCACCCGCTGCGCCGCGTCGCCGGCGACCGTGTGCGTGGTGCTGCGCAAGCCGCCGGAGTGGAGCAAAGAAAAGAAAGTCGCTTACGTCGCCAATCTGAAATTGCTCCTGCAACGCCTGAAGAACAAAAGCAAAGTGGTCTGCGCCGTGCAAAGCGCGGTGCGCGGCAACGATGACGGCGCGTTCTATCGCGAACTGGGCATCACTGAAGACCTGCTGTCGCTGAAAGCCACAATCGCCAAATACCAACCGGACCTGGTGATTTCCGTACGTCTGCACGGCGCCATCGAATCGCTGCTGTCCGGCGTGCCGGCCTACCACATCAGCTACGAGCGCAAAGGCTTTGGCGCCTATCAGGACATGGGTGTCGAAGACTGGGTGATCAATGGCGGCGACATCGACGTCGACACCATCATCAACACGGTGTACGCGCCGAATGCCTTGGCGGATTTCGGCAAACGCCTGACCGACACCTGCCGCGAGATCGAGGCAAAAACCGTGGCCATGGACGAGATCATCAAGGGTGTCGTTCGATGATATTTCGCCTGTTGCTTCGCGGCGGGGCATTGGGCGCGAAGTTTCTGCTGGTGCTCGCGATCACCCATTACCTGGGCTATGAGGCGCTGGGTTTTTACGGCGTGGTAGTGGCGGCGTCGCTGATTGCGTCGAAGTTCTACAGCGTCGGGTTCAGTTCCGAGATCAATCGCTTGATCAGTGTGGGCGGCAGTTCGCGTCGGGTGGTCGATAAAGTCCTGCTGTTGTATCTGGCAGTAGGGCTGCTGTTGTCGGTGGTCACGGTGCTGATTTATTCGTTGTTCCAGCAGGTCGAAGCGACCGCTGCGCTGGTGCTGTGCGTGACGTTGGTACTGCTCACCGAACACCTGTCGTTCGAGATCAACTCCTTTGTCTTTTCTGCACAGAAAGCCACCGCCGGGGCCTTGCTGTTTTTCATCAAGACCGGTCTGTGGGCGGTGTTGGCCGTGGCCGGGATGATGCTCGGCTGGGTGGCAGGCATTGCCAGCGTGTTGTGGCTGTGGGTCGCCGCCAACGTGCTGGTAATTATCGCCGGTTACCTGATCGTGGCGCGGGTACACAAGGGACGGGAAGCGGCGGTGCTGGACACCGCCACCGTGTGGAAGGCCGGGCTGCCGTTCTACCTCGGCACCGGTTTGATCGCGCTGAGTCAGTACGCCGAACGCTTTCTGATCATCGATCTGGAGCCCTACGCCAGCCTCGGTAAATACGTGTACGCATGGTCGGCGGCAAACACCTTGCAGGCGTTGTCGTATGCGGTGGTGGCGGTGGTCGGGATTCCGGTATTGGCCAAGCGGTTTCAGGCCGATCAGCAGGCGTTCACGGTCAAGCAACTGTTCGTGAACAAATGGGTGATGCGCTCGCTGCTGGTCTCCGCCGTTGTTGCCGTGGCGATCTACGTGTTTTTCAATCTGGTGCTCGATTACGTCGCCACCAGCGTGCCGCGTCCGGATAACGCCATCCTCGGTGTGCTGATTTTTTCCTTTGCGCTGCGGGCCATTGGCGACATCGTCTGGGGCGGTTTGATTGCTTCGAAAAACAGCCGTGTGTCGCTGGCCAGCGCGGCGGTCTGCCTGCTGATTTCGGTACCGGTCAGCTACGTGCTGATCAAGCATTACTCGATCTACGGCGCGGCGTGGGGCAACGTTTTCGCCGTCGTTGTGCAACTCGCAGTGATTGCGCTGTTGACCCGCGTCACTGCGGCAAAGAAGGCTGCGTTGTCATGGGCCTGAAGTTGCCGTGCATCGAGTTTCGCGGCAAGCGACTCGATTCTTCGATTTCGTTTTTGATCCTGTTTACCGGGTTGTTTTTGTCGGTGGCGATGCCGCTGTTGGTCCCGCGTGATCCCGGCCCGGATGCGATGACCTTGTGGTCGTCCTACGCGCGCGCCGACAACTGCAATTTCTGGAACCCGTTCTCGCCCGATCGCTCGTCCTACGAGTGCTCGGCGTTCCTGCTGCGGCCCACCGGGATCAACCTGACCAACGCCTGGGCCTACGGCATGTTCTGCAATTTCTTCCTCACGGCGATTCCGGTCGTGGTGTTCCGGCGCATGCCGCTGACGATCTTCGGCACCTTGTGTCTGTGGGGCATCGTCCGTTCGTTTTTCCTCGAAAACCTGACCAAGGAAATCATCGTCTCGGTGGCGGTGTTGAGCATTCTGCTCAGCTCGTTGACACGCAAATATCGCGGCGGTTTTTTCTTGTCGGCGGTGATCTACGGCGTGCTGATCCGACCGTACTGGATTCTGTTTTCGCTGTCGTGGGTCGGCGTTTGCGTGATGAAAAAATACGTGTCGCGCACGACGTTCTTCCTGATGTTGTTCCTGTTTTACCTCGCGGTGGCCATGTCGATTCAGATCGCCCTGGGTTTTCCGGTGTCGTCGATTCGCGCCAGCAACAACGAACTGCGCACGGCAGGGGAGGAGGGCTCGAAGTCGTTGATCGTTTCGTGGCTCAGCGGCAGTGATTTCGTCTCGCAGGCGCTGGACTCGATGATCATTTTCTTCCGGCTGTCGTTCCCGGTGGAGCTGATTCTGCTGTCCGGGCCGGGTCAGGTGATCTTCGTTGCGCTGATGATCATGACTGCGTTGCTGCTGTTCAAAGTCATCACCTCGACCGATTACAAGGGCGCGCCGATCCAGACCAAACCCAAGGAACTGATCGCGATCCCGCTGGCGTTCCTGCTGGTGCAAGGCTTGTTCGAGCCGGACTTTGGTTCCTTTGCCCGGCATTTTTCGATGGTGGTGCCGGTGTTGTTCGTTGGCCTCGGCTTGATGCTGCGGGCGAACAAACCGGTGCAGGTTGAATCCAGAATTCTGAATTGAGGCAGGTGCTGTATGTCGAGCAAGAAAAAGTCCCTGGAGATCGAAACCCTGCGTGGCCTGGCATGCCTGCTGCTGGTGCTGTACCACGTCATCGGGCCGCTGGGCGGCGGGTTGAAGATCGATATCGGCTCGCCGTTCCGGGTTATCGCCGACTCGATGGTGTACGTGCGCATGCCGCTGTTCACCTTCATCTCGGGGTACATCTATTCGATCTACAAGATCCGTGGCAATGACTTCGGTGCGTTTTTCAGCGGCAAGGTGCGCCGCCTGATCGTGCCGCTGTTTTGCGTCGGCGTGCCGTTCTCGGTGCTGCAAGCGGTGGGGCCGGGGGTGAACAAGGATGTCGGCGTGATCGACGCATTGCTGTCGTTCTGGGTGCCGATCAACCACTTCTGGTTTCTGCAGGCGGTGTTCATCATTTTCATCTTCGTCGGCCTCCTGGAGTGGCGCGGCCTGCTGCGTTCGGCGACGCGCCTGTACGGCCTGTTTGCCTTCGCCGCGCTGTTGTTTCTGCTGCCACCGCTGCCGCTCGATGCATTCGGCATCAACGGCGCGATTTATCTCCTGCCGTTTTTTGTCGCAGGGATGATCGGCCAGGAAAATGTCGAGGTGTTGAAACAGCGCTTCAAGGTGATCGGGCCGCTGCTGTTTGTGCTGATCTCGTTGACGCTGCTGTACGTCGCGGCGATTGATCGCGAGTTGATCGTTGATCGGCGCAGCCTGATCGGCCTGGCGGTGGGGTGTGTGTCGTGCATCGCATTGTTGTCCAGCGACATGCGTTCGAAAGCGCTGACCTGGCTCGGTGGCTATTCCTATGCGATTTTTCTGTTTCATGTGCTGTTCGCGGCGACGTCGCGGTTTGTGCTGGGGCGCCTCGGGGTTAAGGATGAGAGCCTGCTGGTGCTGGGTGGCTTGAGTGTCGGCTTGCTCGGGCCGGTGGTGTTGGCGATGATTTTCAGCCGGTTCAATTTCACCTCGGTGTTGTTCCTCGGTGAAAAGGCGAGCAGGAAGAAACCGGCGGCGGTCATCGCCCCCGTGGTGCAAACCCAGAGCAGCTAAAAGCTTCGCGAGCTGGCTCGCTCACACAATGGATTAGTGCACGACACAGAGCCCTTGTGGGAGCTGGCTTGCCAGCGATAGCGACCTGTCAGACAAAGATTTACTAACTGACCCACCGCCATCGCTGGCAAGCCAGCTCCCACAGGTTTCATGAAATGAATACATGTTGTGGATGACTCAGAACCTCTGTGAGAGCGAGCTTGCTCGCGAAGGGCCCATTCCAGAATGAAGGAAATTTTGCATGGTGGCAGTTGATAACGCCCAACCCGTGTCTGCATCGGTGGTTCAGATAGGCGACGCTCGCGAGCGCTTTGCCCAGTGGCGCGAGGGCAAGGCTGGCAAGGTGTTGTCGGTCTCGGTGATCGGCGACAGCTACACCGCCGGGCAGGATTTCTATTTGAACAAACTGGTGCAACGGGTGGCCGGTGAAACCGGTTTTGCCGGGCCGGGTTATGTCGGTTTCAACCACGGCGCGGCACTCGGCGGTACGCACTTCAAATACACCCGCAGCAGCGATAAATACTTCGGTGGCGGCTGGAAAGTCTCCGAACTGGGCCAGTCCAGTCCCGACAGCCGCACCGTGACCGGTCGCGCCGGCGCGTGGCTGCAGGTGGATGCCAACCCTACGCCGCGCATCGATACGGCAGTGACTCAGGCGAAGCTGTTGTACCTGGGCAATGGCGAAGCCAGTGAACTGCGTTATCGCTGGTCGCCGGCGCAAGACTGGCAACCGTTGAAACTTGCCGGTTCGGGCGTGCAGGAAGTGCCGCTTGCCGGCCTGTCCACCGCAAAAGACTGGTCGTTCAGGCTCGAAGTGCAGAAAGGCGCGCCGACTTTGTTCGGCCTGTGGATGCGCAACGATCAGCCCGGCATTCGCGTGTCGAAACTGGCGGCCTCAGGTGCGGCTTCGGCGGATTTTTATCACGCCGACCCACAATGGCAGGCGCAGTGGAAAGCGGTGGTGGCGAAAATCCCCGCCGACGTTTATCTGATCATGCTCGGCGGCAACGACCAGGGTTTCGGCGTGAAGCCGGAGCAGTATCTGCATAACGTGCAAGGTCTGGTCGGCATGCTACGTGAGATTCAACCGGCGGCGAGCATCAACCTGGTCATGCGCCAGGACACCACACGTTCCAGCGCTTATCCGATGGCGGCGTATGCGCAGGTGCTCGAGCCTTGGGCGCGTGAGCAGCACTTGGGGTTCGCCAACCTGCAATGCGCGTTCGGCCCCGACGTCAAACGCTACGCCGCGGCGATGATCGGCCCGGACAAGATTCATCCGCTGCCGGCCACGGGCGGGAAGGTGATTGCCGATTATTTCTACGGCTGGATCATGGGAGGCAAGACTGACTGCAACGCTGCTGCGAAGAACTGAGTGTGGGAGCGGGCCTGCTCGCGAAGGCGTCGTGTCAGGCACTGCATGTGCTGAAGCTGCCGACGCTTTCGCGAGCAGGCTCGCTCCCACAAAGGGTCAGGGGTACTGCTTGAAGGAATCGATAAGCCCCAGCAATTCGGTGAGCTTCTGCGGCATCAACCGCGCATCACAACGGGTTTCCACGTTGATGATGATCGCCGGGTCGTTGCAGCAGATCCGCACGCGAAAGCGCCAGTCACTGAAAATCACTTTCAGGCCATCGCGGTCATCCATTTCCAGCGCCTGCTCGCCATACAGCGTTTTCAGATGCGCGAGCAGGGGATAGGGATCGCGCATTGGCCGGCGAATATCGCCGGACGCCGGAAACACGCCGATCCGCTCCACCAGCAGAATCGTGCCCAGCCAGGTTTCGTTGGCGCTGGGCAACGGCTGATGGCGCGACAGCCAGCTCATCATTCCAAGGTTGTCCACCTCACGTTCAATCTCTGCTGAATAGTGTGCAATGTTCATGGTTGCCTGCCTGAAATAATGAGTGAATCCGCAATGCTTGAGCCGTCTCAGCGACCTTTGAGGTAAACGTTTTCGTAGCAGAAGTTGGTCGCCTGCAAGTAACCCTCGGCGTCACCACAGTCGAAGCGCAGGCCTTTGAATTTGTAGGCCAGCACGCAGCCGTTCTGCGCCTGTTTCATCAGCGCGTCGGTGATCTGGATTTCACCGCCCTTGCCCGGTTGGGTGTCGGCGATCAGGTCGAATATGTCCGGCGTCAGGATGTAGCGACCAATGATCGCCAGGTTCGACGGCGCGTCTTGCGGTGCCGGTTTTTCCACCATGTTATTGACGCGGTAAATACCTTCGGAAATCAGCTCACCGGCGATCACACCGTACTTGTGAGTCTGGTCGACCGGGACTTCCTGGATGGCGACGATCGAGCAACGGAATTTCTTGTACAACTGGATCATCTGCGACAGCACGCCGTCGCCTTCCAGGTTCAGGCACAGGTCATCGGCCAGCACCACGGCAAACGGCTCGTCGCCAATCAACGGGCGGCCGCTGAGGATCGCGTGGCCGAGGCCTTTCATTTCCACCTGACGGGTGTAGGAGAAGGTGCAGGTGTCGATCAGTTCGCGGGTGCCGGCGAGGAATTTCTCTTTTTCAGTGCCGCGAATCTGGTGCTCGAGTTCGTAGCTGATATCGAAATGGTCTTCCAGCGCACGCTTGCCACGACCGGTGACGATGGCCATGTGTTGCAGCCCGGCGTCCCGCGCTTCCTCAACGGCATATTCGATCAACGGCTTGTTGACGATCGGCAGCATTTCTTTCGGCATGGCTTTGGTGGCCGGCAGAAAACGCGTGCCATAACCGGCAGCGGGGAACAAACATTTACGAATCATAAAAGTATCCTGGACAGTCATGGAACACAGGCGACGGTTGCGCACCGGAACAGGTGGCAAGTTTCAATAAGGATTGAAGGCTTACTTTAATACCTGAGTCAGGTTATTCATTGCAATTGATCAGGCAGCTAAAAGCCGACAATGTTAGAGGATGTCGGTAAGTGCCTTGTTAGTTATTTTTAGTCGGTATCTGTTGATAGTGATGAGTGCGCCGGGAGTGCTAATAAGTAACGGCAATACAGTGTGACCTGCAAAAATATTTATTGCCAGTCATTGAACTGAATTTGTTTTCGGTTGTTGTCGCCTTGTTTGTGTCGACTGTGACACAGGTTCGATACGCAAGGCTTGACACGTTACTTGTCACTATCCAAAAGACGGACCGCGCTATGAAGATTCTGGTAACGGGTGGCGCCGGCTATATCGGCTCGCATACCACACTTGCATTGCTTGAAGCAGGTTATGAAGTTGTGGTGCTGGATAATCTTTGCAACAGCAGCGATGCGGCACTTCACGCCGTGGAAGCGATTTGCGGCAAGAGTGCCTGGATGATTCGCGGCGATGTCTGCGACCGCGCGTTGCTCGACCGGATCTTCCGTGAGCATCAGATCGAAGCGGTGCTGCATTTCGCCGGGCTGAAAGCGGTGGGCGAAAGCGTGCGCAAGCCGCTGGAATACTACGAAACCAACGTCGGCGGCAGCGTTACGCTGTGTCAGGCGATGGCGGCGGCGGGGGTGTTCCGGCTAGTGTTCAGTTCTTCGGCCACGGTGTATGGCGAGCCTGAACAGATGCCGATCAGCGAGGAATTTCCGACCGGCACGCCGACCAATCCCTACGGCCAGTCGAAGCTGATCGTGGAAAACGTATTGCGCGATCTGAGCCGGGCCGAGCCGCGCTGGAGCATCGCCTTGCTGCGCTACTTCAACCCGATCGGCGCGCACCAGAGCGGCCACATGGGCGAAGACCCCAACGGCATTCCCAACAATCTGGTGCCGTACATCAGCCAGGTCGCGGTCGGCAGCCTGCAAGAACTGTCGATCTTCGGTAACGACTACCCCACGGTCGACGGCACCGGGGTGCGCGATTATATCCACGTGGTCGATCTCGCGGATGGGCATCTGAAGGCGTTGCAATCGATCGGCGAGCGCACAGGCATTCACACCTGGAACCTCGGCACCGGCGATGGCTACAGCGTGCTGCAAGTGTTGCAGGCGTTCGAACAGGCCTGTGGACGGCCGGTGCCGTATCGGATGATGCCGCGTCGCGCCGGTGACATTGCCGAGAGTTTTGCCGATGCTTCGAAAGCAGCGAAAGAACTTGGCTGGAAAGCCACACGCAACTTGCAGGACATGGTCGCCGACACCTGGCGCTGGCAATCCAATCATCCGAATGGATACTCGCGATGATGGCCAATTAGTCCAATGTTATTTTCAGTCAGGTTGTTAGATAACGTCGGGAAATTACACTGGCAATGCCTTTTGCAAGTCCGTAGATATAAGCCTGCCGTTCGACTTTTATCAGTTGCGTCTGACTGTGAAAGAACAACGGATCTTGTTCGCGCTTTTTGCGGACTTGAACTCTACCACCGCTAACACAGGCCGGTTTTTTAACAGGTCGAATGTTAGAAAGGAGTTGATATGAAAAAAGTGATGGCAGTTGCCCTGTTGACGATGTTGAGCAACTGGGCTGCCGCCGCTGAAGCGCCGTTGACAGCGGTAACCAATGTAGGTGGCAGTGTGGCGGCTTCTCAAGCGCCCGCAGCCAGTACTGCAATGGTTGCCAGTGCTGTAGCGGCGTCCAACAGCGGTGGCAGTGCCAACGGCGGTACCACCGGTACGACGGGTACCACCGGTACAACCGGCACGCATAACTAACAGGAAGTTCTGTTAGTGCAGTACAGGGTCGCCCGACGCAAGTCGGGTGACTTTGTTTTTGGATTCGCCCTTGAATAGCGTAGTGCCATTATGACTCGTAGTGTTTATCTTTTAATGTTGGCAAGTCTCGCTCTGCAAGGTTGCATGTTTTCCCCCGGTCAATACCTCAGCACCAGCGACATCACCCGCCAGGGCGCGAGTGAAAGCAGCCGGGTCGAGCTGATTCCGATCACGCCGAAGCTGATCGCCATGAACCGCGCGACGCAAAAGCACGAATCGCTGCCGGCGGAGTTGTTGGCGACCCCCGCCGAGTACCGCATCGGTAACAACGACGTGTTGTATATCACCGTGTGGGATCACCCGGAGCTGACGGCCCCGTCCGGCGCGCAGCAACAGATCGATGCCAACGGCCGTCTGGTGCGCTCCGATGGCACGCTGTATTACCCGTTCATCAAGGAAGTGCAGGCCGCCGGCCGCACCATCCAGCAACTGCGCGCGGACATCGAGCAGCGTTTGTCGGCGTTCATCGCCGAGCCGCAGGTCGACGTCGCGGTGTTGCGTTTTGCCAGCCAGAAAGTCGTGGTCACCGGTGCGGTCACCAAGGCTGGCCCGCAAGCGATTTCCACTAACCCGCTGAGCGTGGTCGAAGCCCTCGGCTCGGCCGGTATCGACACCAACAACGCCGATCTGTCCGGGCTGTTGCTGACGCGCAACGGGCGCACTTATCCGCTCAATCTCGACGCGCTCAATCAGCAGGATTCCGAGTTGCAGAACGTCTTCCTCAAGGGCGGCGACCAGTTGTATCTGCCGTACAACGACAACAAGCGCATCTACGTGATGGGCGAGGTCAACCAGCCGCGCGCGTTGAGCTTCAAGACGGCGACGATGAACCTCTCCGATGTGCTCGGTTCAGTCGGTGGCCTCAGCCAGACCAGCTCCAACGGCAACGCGGTGTACGTCATTCGTGGCGTGGAAAATCTCGATGTCGAGCCGGCGAAGATCTACCAACTGGAAGCCGAATCACCGACCGCCATGGCGCTGGCCTCGCATTTCCAGGTGCGCCCGCAGGACGTGGTCTACGTCGGCCCGGCCAATGTCACGCGCTGGAACCGCTTCATCAGCCAGTTGGTGCCGTCGGCATCGATTGTCGGCACCGGGGCTTCCGCGGCGAAGAACTGGAGCGAATACAGTAACAACAGCAAATAAGGTCGCCGACTGTGAATACGTTGAAAGTTGGCGTCTGCCTATGCGCGGCGGTGTTGCTCAGTGGCTGTAATCCGCTGATGAGCGCGTCGCTGAACAACCTCAAGGCCGCAGTGGTCGGCCCGGACGAAGTGGACGTGACGGCTGCGGAAGTGGCCGCGGTCAATTACCCGCAACTGAAGCTGACTACGCCGTCCGGCTCCGGCGTGCTGGCGCTGATGCGCGAGCGTGAAGACCTGCAGTTCTGGGTCGCTTCCGGCAAGCAAGTCCTGCTGCTGCGAGATGGCCTTGCCGTGCGCAGCATTGGTCTGGGCCTGGAAGGGGACCTGGACGGCACACGCCTGGCCGATGACTCGCCGTTCAAGCGAGGCCTGCATCACGTCGCCGATGGTTTCACCACGCGCCGCTGGATCGATCTGTACAAGGGCCAGGAAGTCGGGGTGATCGTCAACAGCCGCTTCAGCCGGCGCTCGGACACTACCCTGAATATTCTCGACAAGGACTACGCCGTGCTGCGTGTCGATGAGCAGATTGACGCGCCGGCCATCGGCTTGCGCGCGACCAATCATTACTGGGTCGATCCGCGCGACGGTTTCATTCTGCAAAGCGAGCAGCAACTGACGACGCAGTTGCGCGTCAAGGTCGTGCAACTGACGCCTGCTCGCAGGCACCTGCCGTGAAGCGCCTGAGATTGTGGTCTGCGGGTCTGATCCTGATGACCGGGGTCAGTCAGGCTGCCGTCACCGTTTCGGGCGATGTCGCCAATCCCGGGCCGATCCCGTTGCCGCCCGGCGGGCGCTTGTTCGATGTGATCAGTGAGGCCGTGCCGAACGCCGAAGGCTACTGGCTCGCCGGCGGCTTGCTGCGCCAGTCGCTGATCGAACAGCAGACCCGGCTCAAGGTCGGCGTGCTGTTCGATCTCGAGGTGCTGCAGCGCATGGCCGTGCTGTTCGACAAACCGAGTCGTGTGGCGCTCGCGCAGCGTGTTGCTGAAGACGTGCGGCAGATGCCGGTGACCGGTCGGCAGATCGCCGATCTCGACCCGGTGGCAGTGGAAACCGGATTCGCGCGCAACATTCGCCTCGAGGATGGCGATCGTCTGGTTTATCCGAAGCGGGTCGATGAAGTGCAAGTACTGGGCGCCGTCGCCGCGCCGTGCCACTTGCCGTATCAGCCGTTGCAGGAGGCGCGTGAGTATTTGCAAGGCTGCTCGATTCTCGACGATGCCGAAGCCGATTACCTGTGGCTGATCCAGCCCAACGGCGTGTCGCGGCGCGTCGGCATTGCCCACTGGAATCGTGAGTCCGGGCAATTTCCCGTCGCCGGCAGCAAGATTCTGGTGCCGCTGAAAAATGATGATCTGGATCCGCCTCTTCCTGAACTGAATCAGCAGTTGGCCGAATTCATTGCCACGCAGCTGGCCGAGGTGGTTCGTTGAAGTTACGTTTTGCAGCTGTGTTGTTATTGCCCTGTGGCCTGGCTCACGCCGAGCCGCGCATTACCCAGAATGACTTCGGTGGCACCGGCTTGTGGCAGACGCCGACCGCGCGCATGGCACCGGCGGGGGAGTTGAGCGTCAACGCCAACCGCACTGATCCGTACAGCCGCTACAGCGTGTCGTTGCAGCCGCTGGACTGGCTCGAAGGCTCGTTTCGCTACACCGCGATCACCAACCGGCCGTACGGCTCGGAGGCCCTGAGCGGCAGCCAAAGCTATAAGGACAAGGCGGTCGACGCCAAAGTCCGGCTGTGGCAGGAAAGCCATTGGGCGCCGGAAGTGGCGCTGGGCTTCCGCGATATCGGTGGTACCGGTTTGTTCTCCAGTGAATATTTCGTCGCCAACAAACGCTACGACAACTTCGATTTCAGCGCCGGCATCGCCTGGGGCTATATCGGCAATCGCGGCGACTTCGATAACCCGCTGGGCTATGTCAGCAGTCGCTTCGATACCCGGCCGGCGCTCGAGGGCACCGGTGACGTCAACTCGGGTTCGTATTTCCGTGGCCGGCCTTCGTTGTTCGGTGGCGTGAGCTATCAGACGCCGTGGGATCGCCTCAGTCTGAAACTCGAGTTCGAAGGCAACGATTACAAGAACGAACCGAAGGACAACGAGATCAAGCAGGACTCGCCGATCAACCTCGGCGCAGTATTCAAAGTCACCGATTCGATCGACGTCAGCGCCGCGTGGGAACGTGGTAACACGGCGATGTTCGGTGTGACCTTTCACACCAATTTCGTCAGCCGCAAAGCCCCGGCGAAAACCTACGACCCGACCCCGGAACCGCTGCCGGCGAAAGCCCCGACGGCGACGATGGCGCAGGTTGACTGGGCCGATGTATCGAGGCGTTTGCAGCAGAACGCCGGCTATAAGGTCGAGCGCATCGCCCAGCGTGATTCCGAGCTGATCGTCTACGGCGAGCAGCAGCGTTATTTCCACTCGTCCAAGGCGGTAGGGCGGGCAAGCCGGATTCTCGATAACAGTGTCAGCGACGACATCGACTGGTTCACCGTGGTCAACAAGCGCTACGACTTGCCGCTGGAAGAAACCAGCCTGCCGCGCCAGACCTTCCGCGAAGTGATCAACAACGAAGAGCCGCTGGAAACGCTGCACCGCACCACCGAAATCAATCCGGCGATGCCGCACAACGAGACGACCCTCTACAGCGAGGCGCCGCAGCATTTCAGCTATGGCGTGGGCCTGGGCTTCAAGCAGAACGTCGGTGGTCCGGATGGCTTGCTCTATCAATTCAGCGCCGATGCCGACGCCGAATATCGTTTCAACCGCAACACCTGGTGGAGCGGCTTGCTCAGCGCCAACCTGGCGAACAACTTCGACAAATTCAGCTACGACGCGCCAAGCGGATTGCCGCGTGTGCGAACCGATTTGCGTCAGTACCTGACGACCTCCAATACGACCATGCCGCTGTTCCAGGTCAGCCATGCCGAGCAACTCGACAAAGACCTGTATGGCATGGTCTACGGTGGCTATCTGGAGTCGATGTTTGCTGGCGTCGGCGCCGAGGTGCTGTTCCGGCCGACCGGCGAGCGCTGGTCACTGGGTGCGGACTTGAACTGGGTGCGTCAGCGCGATTTCGATCAGGGTTTTGCCTTGCGCGATTACTCGGTGGTGACCGGGCACATTACCGGTTACACCGACCTGCCGTTCGACACGCTGGCGGCGGTGAGTGTCGGCCGCTATCTGGCCGGCGACTGGGGCACGACGGTGGATATCTCGCGGGAGTTTTTCAACGGCGTACGCGTCGGCGCCTGGGCAACGATCACCACCGCCAGCAGCGCCGAATATGGCGAAGGTAGCTTCGACAAGGGCCTGTACCTGTCGATTCCGTTCGATGAAATGATGAGCATGTCGACCATGCGCCGCGCCAACCTGGTCTGGGCCCCCCTGACCCGAGACGGCGGTGCGCGACTCAACCGCAGCTACCAACTGCACTCAATGACCGATAGCCGGGAAGGCGATATGTTCTATCGTAATTTCGAGAAGATAACCGAGTAGACAGCGATCTCCGCTACAACACACATCCCCTGTAGGAGTGAGCCTGCTCGCGATAGCGTCAGTCCAGTCAACATTGATGTTGCCTGACACACCGCTATCGCGAGCAGGCTCACTCCTACATGGGTTATTTGCCAGACCACAAATCGCGACCCATCCCCAGATCCCTGTAGGAGTGAGCCTGCTCGCGATAGCGTCAGTCCAGTCACATTCATGTTGCCTGACACACCGCTATCGCGAGCAGGCTCACTCCTACAGGGGTTATTTGCCAGACCACAAATCGCGACCCATCCCCAAATCCCTGTAGGAGTGAGCCTGCTCGCGATAGCGTCAGTCCAGTCACATTCATGTTGCCTGACACACCGTTATCGCGAGCAGGCTCACTCCTACAGGGGTTATTCGTCAGGCCACAATCCCGGCTCACCCCCAAATCCCGCCCACAAAAAAGGGGACTTTCGTCCCCTTGCATCTACAACCCTGAACCTCAGTAAATATCCTTCGACAGCAACGTAAACGGTGTCTTCACCAGGATCTTCAGATCCAGCCACAACGACCAGCTGTTGATGTACTGCAGGTCGATCTCCACACGCTTCTGCATCTTGTCGATGGTGTCGGTCTCACCACGGCAGCCGCTGATCTGGGCGAGGCCGGTGATGCCCGGTTTAATCCGGTGGCGCGCCATGTACGCGAGGATTTTCCCCGAGTAGTAATTATTGTGCGCGACCGCATGTGGACGTGGGCCGACCAGAGCCATGTGCCCTTGCAGGACGTTGAACAGTTGCGGCAACTCATCCAGCGAGGTGCGACGGATAAAACGGCCGACAGCGGTAATGCGTGAGTCATTGCGGCTGGCCTGCTTCACATCACGATCATCGTGAACACGCATCGAGCGGAATTTCCAGACCTTGATCACCTTGCCGTTCCAGCCATGGCGGTCCTGCTTGAAAAACACCGGACCTGGAGAGTTGAGCTTCACCGCCAGCGCAATGATCAGCAGGATCGGGCTCAGCGCGATGATCGCCAGAAACGCCACAGCCTTTTCCACCAGACTCTTGCTCAGTGCGGCGGTCGGGCGGCTGGTCAGCGGGCTTTCGTTCAAGTAGATCGCCGGCAGACCGTCCACGACTTTTACCGAGTGGTTGAGCAGCGTCAGGCTGTTCAGATCCGGCACCCACACCACGTCGACGTTGGCACCCAGCAGGTCGACATACATCGCTTCGATCTTCGCCGCCTCGCACAGCGGCAGGGTGATGTACAAACGGCGGATGTCATGGGCAGCGATCAGGTCCAGCAGCTGTTCCTGTGCGCCGACGACACGTGGCGCATCAGAGCCCAGCGTGGTCACATCGCCATTGCTGACCAGGCCCACCAGCGGCAGGTTTTCCAGCTGGCTGAGCTTCTTCGCCAGACCCAGCGCCAGTTCACCAGTACCGACGATCAACGTCTTGTGTTCGCTCTTGCGCGAACGCTGGTAGTACTTGGAAAACGCATGCAGCGGTGCGTAGAGAAACGCCTGACCAAGGAAGCCATACACCGCCCAGCTCAGAATCACCTGCCGCGAAAACAGCTCGTCGGCCTGGCAGACGAATGCAATGCATGCCAGCGCGGCCATGGTCATCGACCAACCCATGAACAGCCGGCCCAGGCCGGTCAGGTAGTTGTCGCGTTTGCGATAGACACCGGTGAACGTGTAGGCCGGAACCGAGGCCAGTACTGCCAGCGTTGCGCACATTCGGTAATAGAACGCGACCGTACCGGTGTGCTGCTCGGCCAGGATGAACAGCAGCGTTACCACGAACGCCTGAGCGAGTGCCCATTGGCCCCAAAAGGTCAGTCCCTTGAGGCCCGTGTTTCGATTGATACTGAGAGAAAGATCCATACGAATATCCCCAAAAGACGTCCATTCAGGTTTCAACAGTTGAAATCCGAGTTGTTATGCAGACTTATTGTTTTTGTTGTAGCGAGTGTCCTGAGGTAACAACATCGATATGCCGAACTGTCGTCAGTCAATAGACTAAGTTATTGCCGGGAATGGTGTCTGACGAGTTCTAACAAGATGGCACAGTGCCAACTATTCTAATATTTAAATAGTAGTGTGTTAGAAAAGGTCGCAGAGCAGGGGGTGATTATGTGGTGTGGGTTTTGTTACTGTTGGAGGCAGGAAAGTACAACTCAAGGAGGGATAAAGCCAAACAGAGTGCTCTTGTTGTTTTTGTAATCGCACTTGTTCTGTTTGTTTTATTGGCGGAGGTCGGCGTTATTTACGCGACGATGTCCTGGATAAGGCAATAACCGCGATTTCTTACCGCGCGAAACAGACGCTCACCGTTGCTGGCGCTCTTGAATTTGTCTTGCAGACGACTCAGGCACATTTCCAGGCCTCGGTATTGTTCCGGTTCGCGACCGATGCTGATGATCAAATCATCACGGCTGACAACACGCTCTTCATGGCTGAGCATTTTGCGCACCAGTGCTGTTTCCAGACCCGTAAGACTGATCTCGACCCCTTCTCTGACCAGTGCGCCTTGTTCCGGGTCAAGATGCCAGGTTGCGCTGTACGGCATATCGCTTTGAACGGCAGGGGGCATGTTGCTGATATCGCCGGTAATGACTGAATTGTGCTGGAACGTAGTCGCCGATTGCGCGGCCTGCCATTCCGACTCAAGTGTGGCCAGAATTCGCTGAGTATCATGCTCGATACTGCGCGCGACATTTTTTCGACTGATGTGCGGATATGTGAACTCCATCACCATTGGCGCGGAGGAGGGCGAAGCAACACCTTCAACAAACATTTGTGCCTGCGACGTGCCAAACGAGTTGAAGCGCTCACTGGACAGGATGCTCTCCAGTTCACGTTGCGACGTTGTACTGTGAGTCACGACAACAAAATATTTCCTTGGGAGGGTTGTACTGGTTTCCATGTCTCTCTCCTGAATACATACCAAAATTGGCTAAAAGAAAATCGGCAGGCGAGCAATAGCTTCCTCGGAAGTAATCGATAGGCAGGGTCTGGGCCCAAGATTGGCCCTCGATAAATTCCACTCGAACTGCTGCTATGTTATGGAGTTTTATTGTTATGGGTCGTGTTGACGCGCTCATTCAAATGCTTGATTTCAAACAGAAGCGGAGCAGAAAAGGAACTGTATGGCTGCATTGGACGATCCTTCGTACGTTGCAAAAGGGATTGGCTGCCCGAGACTCAGGCAGTCGATATCAGACCCCGCAGCAGGCGATAGCCATAACCGCGAATGCTCTGAATCGCGTTTGTACCATACATGTCCTTGATTTTTCCACGCAAGCGACTGATTGATTTTTCCAGTGCCCGAGGGTCGTAGAAATTGGTATTGAGGCCCATGATGCCGGCGATTTCATCATGGCTCAGGATGTGATTGCCGGTTCGCGCAAAGGCTTCGAGGATCTTCATCTCGGCAAACGAGATGTCGAGTTTTTTGCTCTTGTCCATCAGGCAAATGCGCGTCGGATCAAGCGTAAGATTGATGTTGCGCTGCCATTCTTCACTGGTGAAGAAATCCGCCAGCAACTCTGCACCGTCGTCGTAAAGGGTGTTGAGTTTGATACAAATATCGGCACCTGCCAGGTAGTACTTGATCTTGTTGAAGGCACCGCGACCGGTGATAACCGCGCAAATAATCGGCTTCAAGTTGTCGCTGCGCAGATTCTCCACCAGCGCAAGATTGTCCTCGAGAGCCTGTGGGCTATCGATAATCAGGAATATTGCCCGGTACGATCCCACATGTTCATTAAAGTTATGTGAACTAGCGTAGGCACTGGCTTCAAGCGCCAAATCGCTACGAACATGCTGGGCGATTAGCGTTCTAAAATGATCGGCCACGCCACGGGTACGACCCAGAGTAAGAACACCGGGTTCGTCATTTGTCGGGCGCGGGCTTCTAGTCGCCAAGTTCGCTGAGAGCATCGTGCATTGACTCGAATTAGGTGCTGACATCGGGATGTTAAAGCACCGGTTCTCATCTGTGACTGACAATTGGTAACATTTGCGCGGATTTTAGACGTGTCTCGCGAGATTTCTAACAATAAGTAAGCTTTTCAGGCTTTTAGTTGATTTTCTCGAGAGAGTGAACTACGGCTTAGATGATGGCGATATGCAATGGTGCCACTATTTTGAGTCTATTGCGACAGCTTTAGTTGTGTCGATCTGCCACTGTATCGCCATACCGTAATATTGTGCGCTGGATCACACTTTATTGCGCGCGCTAACTTTTTTCCACTCCAGCACTAAATATTTCTCGAGTAGTTCGTCGGCCGACGATTACTAACATGACTTGAGTGTGGCTTTTGATAAGACATATTCTGCCGGCGCCGCGTCAGGCAATGGGTAATGGCGTGCCGATCTTATTTCCGATACTCAATTCCTGAGTGCAGTTAACCGGTCGCTCTCAAGGAGCGCTCTGATGGAGGATTAATGGATTTCTGGACCTTTTTCCAGGTGTTGATATTAGGCGCGGTAGAAGGCCTGACCGAGTTCCTGCCGATCTCGAGCACCGGCCACCAGATCATCGTCGCCGACTTGCTGGAGTTCGGCGGTGAACGTGCAATGGCGTTCAATATCATTATTCAACTGGGTGCCATTCTTGCCGTGGTCTGGGAGTTTCGGCCGAAGATCTTCGACATCGTCAAAGGCCTCCCTACCGAACGCAATGCACAGCGCTTCACTATCAACTTGCTGATCGCGTTTCTGCCGGCGGTTGTCCTGGGCGTGTTGTTTGCCGACGCCATTCATGCATACCTGTTCAACCCGATCACCGTTGCCGTGGCACTGGTCGTCGGCGGCATCGTCATGCTTTGGGCCGAACAACGCAGCCATGTGATCAGCGTCGAGCACGTCGACGACATGCGCTGGTCCGACGCGCTGAAGATAGGTTTCGTACAATGCCTGGCGATGATCCCCGGCACCTCGCGCTCCGGCTCAACGATCATCGGCGGCCTGCTGTTCGGGCTGTCGCGTAAAGCCGCCACCGAGTTCTCGTTCTTCCTCGCCATGCCCACCATGGTCGGCGCCGCCGTGTACTCCGGCTACAAATACCGCGACCTGTTCGAGCCCAACGACCTGCCAGTCTTCGCCCTCGGCTTCGTCACGGCGTTCATCTTCGCGATGATCGCCGTGCGTGGCTTGCTCAAGTTTATTGCCAACCACAGCTACGCCGCGTTTGCGTGGTATCGGATTGGTTTTGGGTTGTTGATTCTGGCGACGTGGGGGTTTGGGTGGGTGAACTGGACCGCTGCTGCAGCGGCATAAAGGACAAGCCAGGCGGATCTACCGCCTGGCTAAAGTGATGGGAAGGGCATCAACGCCCTTCAAGCAACTCAGCCGCCTGATCCAGCAACGCCAGCGGATCCTTGGCCTTGTGAATATCCACCGACAGCAGCTGACGAAACTTGCGTGCTCCTGGGAAACCGGTACCCAGGCCCAACACATGCCTTGTGATGTGATGCATCGCGCCACCGGCCAGCAAATGCTCGGCTATATAAGGACGCAACTGCGCCAACGCCTCAGCCCGACTGATCACCGGTGCCGCACTGCCGAACAACTGCTGATCCACCTCCGCCAGCAAATACGGATTGTGATAAGCCTCACGCCCGAGCATCACCCCGTCGAAAGTCTGCAAATGCTCGTGGCAGGCCTCCAGCGTCTTGATCCCGCCATTGAGCACAATCTCCAGCTCCGGAAAATCCGCCTTCAACTGCGCCGCCACGTCATAGCGCAACGGCGGAATGTCGCGATTCTCCTTCGGCGACAACCCCTCGAGAATCGCAATCCGCGCATGCACGGTAAAACTGGTGCACCCGGCATCCCGCACCGTGCCGACGAAATCGCACAGCTCGGCATAACTGTCCCGACCATTGATCCCGATGCGATGCTTCACCGTCACCGGAATCGACACCGCATCACGCATCGCCTTCACACAATCCGCCACCAACTGCGGATGACCCATCAGGCACGCGCCGATCATGTTGTTCTGCACACGATCACTAGGGCAACCAACGTTGAGGTTTACTTCGTCGTAACCGTGGTCCTGGGCCATACGCGAGCAGGCAGCCAGATCCAGAGGAACGCTACCGCCGAGCTGCAAGGCGAGCGGGTGCTCGGCTTCGTTGTGACGGAGGAATCGTTCGTGGTCTCCGTTGAGAAGAGCGCCGGTGGTAACCATTTCGGTATAGAGCAGGGCGTTCTTCGACAGGAGGCGTAGGAAGAAACGGCAATGGCGGTCCGTCCAATCCATCATGGGCGCAACGGAGAACCGCCGAGACAGCGCAGGGCTTGAGTTTACTGGGCTTGAGTGGGTATTTGGTACCATTTGGCTCAACGTATTTATAGCGTGTTTTTAGGCGTTTTCAGGCGTTTTTTCGATGTCGCTGGTACAATGTACCAATCACTTTCGGAATTGTACCAGTCGACTATGGCAACGATCAGAGCACGAAAACGCACCGATGGCTCAGTCAGTTACACGGCACAGATACGCCTGTTTCGCGATGGAGCGCAAGTCTACCAAGAGAGCCAGACCTTCGCCCGGAAACAGGCGGCACAAGCGTGGGTGCGGCGACGTGAGGCAGAGCTAGATCAGCCTGGTGCGATCGAGCGGGCGAACCGCAAGGGCGTCACCGTACAGGACATGATCAAGCAGTACCTGGATGAAATGGAGAAAGTCCGGCCGTTGGGTAAAACCAAGGAAGCCACTCTAAATTCTATCGCGGCGACGGAGTTTGGCCAGACCGTTGATTCGGCTATCAACAGTCAGCGCTTGGTGGATTTTGCACTCTGGCGAATGAGTAAAGAGGGCGGCGGCGTCCAGCCGCAAACGGCTGGTAACGATTTGGCGCACCTTGGGGCTGTCCTTTCGATTGCGCGTCCCGCTTGGGGGTATGAGGTGGACCCTCACGCGATGCCGGACGCTCGGAAGGTGTTAAGGAAGCTCGGCTACAACATGAAGAGCCGGGAGCGCGATCGCCGTCCAGCCAAAGACGAGCTAGATAAACTTTTGGAGCACTTCGTCAGTATGCAGCAGCGTCGACCTAGTTCGATCAACATGCTGAAGGTGATTGGCTTCGCGATTTTTTCCACGCGTCGGCAGGATGAGATAAGCCGAATTGTGTGGGACGACGTCGATGAGTCGAATCAGCGGGTGCTGGTGAGAGATATGAAAAACCCTGGGCAGAAAATTGGCAATGATGTTTGGTGCCACCTACCCGACGAAGCCTGGAGAATTCTGCAAAGCATGCCAAAAGAGCGTGCGGAAATTTTCCCCTACAACTCTTCGTCGATCTCTACGGCCTGGGCGAAGGCGTGCAAGTTTCTGGAGATTGAAGATCTTCACTTCCACGATCTGAGACACGACGGAGTTAGTCGGTTGTTTGAGATGGATTGGGATATCCCGCGGGTGGCCAGCGTGTCCGGGCACCGTGACTGGAACTCGTTGCGTAGGTATACCCATCTTCGCGGGAAGGGTGACCACTATGCCGAATGGCCATGGTTAGAGAGGATCATTCAAGCGCCCGTGAAGCTGGGCGCCTGGGGTAAGCAGTGAATTAGCTGGCTCGGCGAATTCCGTTGAGCTGGTTGCATTCCTTTACCGCGGCCTCCCGCTGCAAGTCTAAATACGCTGCTAAATCTGTTATGTGAATTCCTTTAGCACTTTTCTGGCTGGATTCGAGTCTCGTGATAGGTATTCGAATTTGACCAGCCATTACTTTGCGCTGAAACATATCGGTTGTTAGGTGTGTGAAATAGTCTTTACAAACTTGATTAATTGAAATGATTGTTTGCCCGTTGTATTGAGCCATTAGCAGAAATAAGGTTTTCATGCGCCTTCACCCATTTTCAAATCCTGACAAGTGTTCGAATGCTGTTGCTGCCACGACTGGAACTTGTCCGTTGCCAATGGCCTTAAGTCGGTCCACCCGATGGGCCAACCCATCAGCCACTCGGCCCATTCCGGGTTCAGATGACCACCATCCAGTGCCATCACGGCGTGATCCAGGCGATCGTTCGAGCAGTCGGCTCCCGATCGGCGAGTTAGTGCGGCAGGGGAGGATCCCTTTGCCATGCTCGCCACCGGTGTTGGCCATCGTCTGACGGGTGTCTTCTGCGATGAGCCAGATCCTGTCCCGCTGATGAGGGGCGCCGAGGTCAGCCGCTCCAATAACACCCCATCGCGCGTCATACCCGATTTCGGCAAGGTCACCGAGCACCACGGCAAGTCCTCTTCCCACAAGCAATGGTGAGTTCTCCAGTTCGACGTAGCGCGGTCGTACCTCATCGGTAATTCGTGCCATCTGCTGCCACAGTCCGGAGCGGGCGCCGGCGATACCAAGGCCGTTGCCTGCAACCGAGATGTCCTGACAAGGAAATCCTCCCGAAACCACGTCAACAAGGCCTCTCCATGGTCGTCCGTCAAAACTGCACACGTCTGACCAAATCGGGAAAGGCGGGAGCAGTCCATCGGCTTGTCGTTGCGCCAGAACCTGTGCGGCGTAGGCATCACGCTCAACGGCGCAGACGGTGCGCCAGCCGAGGAGGTGTCCGCCGAGTATTCCGCCACCAGCGCCTGCGAAAAGAGCCAACTCATTCACGCAGCCTCCACAGTGACTTGCGCGGCGCCGGAGAGCGGTTGTCCGACCTTGTTGTCCTGAATTCCTGGTTGCAGCTGCGCAGCCATCGCAAGCACCTGTTCGCGCAGTGAGCGGGCGTCACGCTCAAGCTTCTTGCCGGTACGAAAGGCGCTGAAGGTCTCAGCGGCGATCCGCAGCAGCTCGCCGATATCGATTAGCGCCTGGTGCTCGGCCGGGCCGAAGAGTGGACCTGCTTCAAATCGTTTGCAGGAGTGTGCCAAGCGCGTGTGATCGGCCCGGATGAACTGCAGGGATGCCTGGAGCTCGCGGATGGTTTTGGCGCTTGCGGCGCGCTGGATGTCTTCACCCTCGCGCAGGCCTGTCTCCAGGCCATCGCTGCGGCCCATGATGTAACCGCCCCAGAGCAGAAGGGCGGCCAGAACTATCAGGGTGACGAGTGCACCGATTTGTATTGGGGTCATCATGTGGTGTGCTCCTGGGATTGTCGTTGGCCGGTGGTGACGGCCGTCAGTGGTGTGGGGGCAACAGGGTGTTGGCCGTCCTGCTGTCGCTGCATGTCTTCATCCGCTTTGTAGGCGCGGATGTCGATCAGTGAGGCGACGTGGCGGATGTGCGCGTACTTCAGCGCCTTGCGGCTGGTGTCCAGCGTGGTGATCGGAAGCTGGATCCGGCCGCTGTTGATCTCCGTCACGAACGACTGCTCGTTGAGATTGCGAAAGTACTGCTCGCGGACTTTTTCCAGCGGGATCAGGACGTCACCGAAGATGCGATAGAGCAGTTCGACGGTGGCTGATTCTGGCGCCGGATGCAGGCGGAGCGGGTTCTGTGCAGCGTTACTCATGGCCTTGTCGAGCCTCCTTGCGTTGTTGTCGTGCCGGGTGGTTCCAGGCGTTCAGGCAGTGGCGTCTGGTCAGCTCGCGCAGATGTTCGGGCACTTCGAGGAGCGCGGCGTTGCGCTCCTCACGTGTGCGCATGGCAATGATCTGGCGGGCGTACTCCCTAGGCCACGTCACGGCGATCTGCCGGGATGGCAGGAAGATCAATGTCCAACTGCTCGGCCAGCCAACGGATACCGGCCTGCTTCACCCGAGTCGACTGGCTGTGCTGCATTCCGTGTTTCTCGTCATACCAAGGACTGTCCTTGACCCGCAGGTACGCTTTGTCTCGCTTCGGGTTCGCCGGCAGGTTTCCCTTGAGCAGACCTTTTTCCCGCATGAGAGCGATCAGTTTGGGGCGAGTGAGGCCGAGTTGAGTGGCTGCTTGGGCGAGGGTGCGTTCCATAAACGGCTCCTCAAGCAGCATGCGCAGCAGGAGTGGCGGCTGCAGCAAGGTGGTTGATGGACTCAATGAGCTTTGCGTAGATCTCGGCATCGGGGTCGTACAGGGTGAAGCAACGCGTATGCGGGCTCTTGTTGCCGATGCTCAAGATGGCGGTGACGCCCCGGCGTGAATGGGTGCGATGCAGCGCCACATGCAGGGGAAGCTCGAAACCCATGTCGAGGCTCAGCACACCTCCGGTGTGCACCAGTTCGAACACGCGCTGCTTGTCCTGGACATCAAAACGGCCGTATTGACGATCGGCATGCGGGCGATGTACCAGGTCGCTGGAGTTGCTCGCGTCGAACGGACCGTTGGCAATCTCTTCGATGAAGTCGGCGAGTTTGAGGTGCATCTTCTTGTCGTTGTGCAGGGTCAGCGTGTGGCGTTCGCTGCCCAGTTCGACGACAAAAGTGCTTTCCACTGTGCCGCGCTCAGCCTTGAGGCGAAACGCTAGGCAATCACGCTTCGGTGCTGTTCGCAGGACGTGGTTGAAGGTCTCGGTCAGGTTGACCTGGGCGTTGAGCAACTGCAGTGTGCGGTTGTCGACCTTGTACTTGATCATGCCGCTTGCCCTCCACCGTTCGGATCGATAGGAGAGGGCTGGCAGGACTTGGCGACTAGTTTGGGTTTGCTGTTATGAATGACGACCAGACAGCCTGTTGTGAGCTGTAGTTGTTCGATCAGGTTGCGATTGCTTACGCATGTCGGATGGACATGTAAGGTAGCGGTGGTGCGCATAGGTATTGCCTCGCTCTGTGGTAAAGAGTGAGGCGAGTAAACAATATGTTTGCTGCTTGGTCAACACGGTTTGTTTGGTTTCTTGAGATTAGGCTGAGCCTAAAGGTCTGCTTACCGACCACCAAAACACGCGTCCGAGGATGACAATCCGTTGTTCGAGAACCTGATCCATTGAGTATTCTTTGTCGGGATACTCTTCACGATTGAAGCATTTTTGCCTGATTGCTCCGCTGGATAACCGCTGTAAGAACCTCACCCTCAAGGTGCCGTTGTGCGTCAGTGCATACAATTCACTATCGACAATTCGTGTAAAAGCTTTGTCAATGCCGAGCACTGCGCCATGAGGAAGAAGGGGTTGATTACTATTCCCAACGTTCAGCATGAACACAGCATTATTCGCGTTGACCCCGCATTCTCTAAGAGTTGCTACGTCAAGCGTGACATGACGTTTGTGAGCGCTGTGTATGTCAACCTGGCTCGATTCTATAGGCGCTCCGCTCTGGTCTGTCAGCAAGAACACCAGATCATCTTTTTCAATTGAGTGATCAGAATTCCATGGAACAATGGAGGTCATTTCATAGGGCTCTCCATCATCCGTGACCCCGTAAACGATCTCGGCATCATCCGTAAACATCGGCAGATCACCGTATTCGAGCCACTCTCTCCTCAGCCCGAGCGCAAGTGCTACTGCGCTTATTTTATTGGCCGGTACCCCTCGTTTTTTCCAGTTCGTAATATTTTGGTCGTTTTCTAACCCGAGTACGCGAGCCAGCTCTGTACCACCTGTGTTGGTCAGCTCCAGCGCTTTCACAAAGCGCTCAGCGTTGTTGGATATCAGCCGTGTTTTCATAAACAGTATGTTACCCCGCTTGCAGTATTCCGATAACAAACGTATTGTTTGTTTCGTGTTTGGTGTGTCGAGGTAAATCTATGAGCTCGTTCAATTCACCCCAAGTGGGGCCTGTACCCGTTTCCGCTCTTGAGAGAGCGATAGGTTTCACTGCTGGCTCTCCTACGGCTTTCGCTCGAATTATCGGAGTTAGTCCTCAGCGACTGTTCAACTGGATGCGCCGAGGTGTCCCCGTTAAGCAGGTGCCGTTGATTGTAAAAGCTTGTCGAGGAGCGTTATCCGCACATGAGCTAAGGCCGGATCTACCAGAAGTCTTTCCCGCTCCGATCAACTTCATCAACAGCCAAAAAAACTAGAAAAAAGGCGACCCAAAGGTCGCCTGTTTTCTCCCGACAGCATCACCACAATGCTATCGGGTCGCGATGTCGGAAGGCGAGCACACCACATGCCGCCGACTTTCATCGCGTTTCCAAGGCTCGGAAGCCTTGGTGTTGCTGCCGTTCTTACCACAGAGCTGGCAGCTGTTGCGCCAGGGGTGAACAACGGATTGTTCGCCCCGGCACGGTGCCGGTGTTGGTCTTACGAACCTAGCCGGCTTTGGGCCTCTCCAGACCACGCGGCAAATGTATCACCAACTTCTGTCGCGCGGCACTGGCAACTTTTAGGATTAATGCCATGAGCCGTATCGCTCTGAGTTCTCTGGAACGGGCGCAGCGGGAAATCCTGCCGCTCGATTTAGCGCTGTACCACGCCGCTCGCGATTACCCGGGCGGCGCTGCTGCCATTGCAGCCACGACCGGTCGTAACTCGACCACGCTGCAGCACAAACTATCGCCAACCCATCCGAGCCACTCCATCAACATTCAGGAGTTCGGTGAGATCCTCGAACTGACCAAGGATCGCCGCATTCTTGATGCGGTGCATGCGCTGGTCGGCGACACGATCTGGCAGGAGCTGGCCGACACCTATACCAACGACATGCCCGAGACTCTCACCACCGGCATCGCCGAATACTTCCGCCAAGTCGCGGATCTCGCCGAGACTTGGGCCAAGAGCATCGGCGACGGTGTCGTCACCGATCAGGAACTCGCGACGATTCGGCTGCAGGTGTTCCGGGGCATTCAAGGGCTGCTCGGGCTGTTCAACCGCGCCACCTACGTCAACCAGACGACGCGAGGTGCTGACCGTGGCTGACATCGCCGATTTCGCCAACGACTTGGTGCAGGAACGCATCGATCAGGCCATGGCGGCGCGCAGCGCTGCCAAAGCCGAAAGCACTGCTCATTCCTTGCTGTTCTGCGAAGCCTGTGACGACCCGATCCCGGAAGCCCGTCGCTTGGCTCAACCGGGCTGCTCGCAGTGCATCAGCTGCCAGTCCCTTTCTGAACGAGGAATTCAGCATGCTCGATGAGGTATTGGACCAATTCGCCGATTACGGTCTGGAGCCAGCGCAACCGCTGGTGTTCGGCAAGCTGACCCGCTGCAAGACATCGCAGGACAAGGGCAAGGAAAAGAACGGCTGGTACGTTGTCCACGAGCAGCGCACGGAGAAGGGCGACACCCTGATCTTCGGCGCCTTCGGTGACTGGCGTTCGGGCGAGACGCAGAAGATCAAGGTCAAGGCCGGTCGAATGTCGCCGGAAGAGCGCGAAGTGATGCGCGCCCGCCAGGAAGAAGCCAAGCGCCGCGCCGCCGAAATCGCGAACAACGCTGCGCGGCGGGCCGCGAAAAGGGCGCAGGGTTTGTTCGAGCGCATGCCGACCACCGGGCGCAGCGATTACCTGGACCGCAAACAGATCGTCGGCATCAACGTCCGCTACGCGCCACGAACCGGCGCCGTGTTGGTCCCAATGAAAAACGCTCGTGATCAGATCATGGGTCTGCAGGTGATCTTCCCGAACAAACAGGAAGACACCGGCCGCGACAAATCCTATTGGCCTTACGGGATGGCAAAGGAGGGCACGTTCCACCTGCTCGGTCCGCATCCGGTGCCGGGCGAACCGGTGCTGGTGTGTGAGGGTTACGCCACCGGTGCCAGCCTGCACATGGCGACGTCGCTTGCGGTGGCCGTGGCCTTCGATGCGGGCAACCTGCTAGCAGTGTGCAAGGTCATGCGCGAGCGCTTTGCGGGTTGCCCGCTGATCATCTGCCGCGATGACGACTGGAAGACCACCAAGCCCAACGGCGATGCGTGGAACCCGGGTGAGGAGAAAGCGAGCAACGCCGCCCTGATCGTCGGTGCCCAGGTGGTCTCGCCGATCTTCTCGATAGAGCGTCAAGACAAGTGGACTGACTTCAACGACCTGCACGTCACCGAAGGCCTCGAAGCTGTTCGCCGTCAAGTGCTAGCCGTGGTCCGCCCACCCGCTGCCGGTGGCTGGAAAGATCAGCTGGCTCGCAGCGAGAGCGGCGCCCTGATCGCGCACATGCAGAACGTCGAATTGATCCTCGCTCACGACGAACGCTGGGCCGGGGTAATCAGCTACTGCGCCTTCAGCTCGAAGATCGTCAAGCTGCGTGCTGCGCCTTATGGCGGTGGCACCGGCGAGTGGGCCGACATCGACGACGTGCGCGTGATGAAGTGGCTCGCACAGCAGTACAACCTGCGTGTGAAGTCGTCGCACGTGATTGAAGCGGTGAGCGTGGTGGCGCACGACCACGCCTTTCACCCGGTGCGTGAGTACCTGAAAAAGCTCGAGTGGGATCGTGTGCCGCGCTTGGAACGTTGGTTGACGGATGTCATGGGGGTGAAGGCAACCGATTACACGTCCAAGGTCGGCAAACGCTGGATGATCTCGGCCGTGGCGCGGGTGATGAAGCCCGGCTGCAAGGCCGACTCGGTGATGATCCTCGAAGGCGTACAAGGCGCCGGTAAGTCGACCGCCATGAGCGTGCTCGGCGGTGAGTGGTTCATGGATACGCCGTTTGCTCTCGGTGACAAGGACGGCTTTCAGGCGATCCGCGGCAAGTGGATCGTCGAGCTCGGCGAGTTGGACAGCTTCAACAAGGCCGAGAGCACCAAGGCCAAGCAGTTCTTCTCGGCATCGACTGACACCTACCGCGAAAGCTATGGCCGCAGAACGCTGGACGTGCCACGCCAGTGTGTTTTCGTCGGTACCACCAACCAGGACGAGTATCTCAAGGATGCCACCGGCAACCGCCGCTATTGGCCGGTGGCCTGTACCAAGGTCGACGTGGCGTTGCTGCGCGAGATCCGCGACCAGCTGTGGGCCGAAGCGATGTTCTGTTTTGAGGCCGGCGATCTCTGGTGGGTAACGCGAGAGGAAGCGCCGATGTTCAGCGAGGAACAGGACGATCGCTTTGTAGTGGACGAATGGGAAACGCCCATCCTGACCTGGCTCGAAGAATCGCAGATCGGCGAGACCACCACCGGCAGTGAAGTGATGGGTCAGGCGCTCAAGCTCGATCCCGGTCACTGGGGCAAGCCTGAGCAGATGCGCGTGGGTGCGATCCTGCATCGGCTTGGGTGGCGACGGTTCCGTTTGGGTGCCTTGAGCAAGAGCGGCCAGCGGCCTTGGGCGTACAAGAAACCTGAGGGTTGGGGCAGGGCGCCGGCGCTGGAACAACCTGAGTTCGAGGAGCCGTGCTTCGATGATTAAGGCAATCGATATGGCCCTCAAGCAATGGGCGCAGGAGCTGCACAGCGATGAGGTCGCCGCCGGTTACTCGGGCGGCAACATGGTCGCGATGATGATGGAAAGCGGTGGCCAGCTTGTGCGCGGAAGGCGCGGGAGCAGGGTGCCGCTGGAGGCCTCCCTGGACATCGAGCGCATCGTCAAGAAACGCCTTGATCCCGAATTGATGACGGTGGTCCAGGTGCATTACTTCCAGCCTGATGTGCCTCTGACTGCGCGTCTGGCTGAGAGTGGCTGCACACGCAACCTTTACTACCAGCGCCTGCATGACGCTCACATCGTGGTTGAGCACTTCCTCCTGGGGGAAGCGGCTTGATCGTGGGCATTACTCTGGCTCACGCCGTCCCACTGGCCTGCCTCCGTCCCACTGCTTTTTGCGGTGGTGGGACGGGCGCAGGCCCCGTCGTTGTTGGGCTGTCCCACCGTCCCACCTTTTTCATGCCTCCCGCCCGTGTATGCGTAGCGGGCATCAATGCGCGTGTTCACGCGCACGCGTGTTTTTAAATATTCTCTCTATACACGAGAAAAGAGAGATAAAAGTAGGACGGTGGGGCAAAGCCCCAATCTGCGGGGCTTTCAGACGTCCCACCTTGTTTTAAGAAGGTGGGACGCATGGGACGCCATAACAGCAAAAGAAAGCCGGGATAGATATTCACCGACATTCGCCAGCCGTTCACCGGGCATAAGCCACACATTCACCGGATGGCATTAAAACGGTCTTGCTGCCACCAGAATCGACCTGTAAAAAGGGGCCATCTTCGATGGATGCGACCGCAAAGCGCGGCAGGCCACCCACCACTTGACCCGGCCATTGCGCTGGGTCTTT
Organism: Pseudomonas sp. Z003-0.4C(8344-21); assembly: GCF_900104975.1. Classification (NCBI taxonomy): domain Bacteria; kingdom Pseudomonadati; phylum Pseudomonadota; class Gammaproteobacteria; order Pseudomonadales; family Pseudomonadaceae; genus Pseudomonas; species Pseudomonas sp. Z003-0.4C(8344-21). The sequence goes on from NZ_LT629756.1 coordinate 2,379,583, forward strand.
TTGTTTAAGGGGCAGGGCAATGACGAACGAGCAACAGGCACTGGCAGAGATGCCAATCTGGATGGTGATTGCCCTGTCATTGGTTGGAGGCGTGTCCGGCGAGATGTGGCGTGCTGACAAGGATGGGGCGCGAGGCTGGGCGTTACTGCGCCGGCTAGCACTTCGGTCCGGTGCCTGCATCGTTTGCGGCGTGTCGGCGATGATGTTGTTGTTCGGCGCGGGCCTGTCGATCTGGACGGCGGGCGCCCTGGGTTGCCTGACCGCGATGGCCGGCGCCGATGTCGCCATCGGCTTGTACGAGCGCTGGGTGGCCAAGCGGCTGGACCTGAGCGAGGCCGAGCCGAAGGCATGAGCCGGGCAGGCCGGGTAGGGCGCCGATTTTTCCGGGTCCTCCCCAAGGGGCGCCCCCTACACGGGTTATCGAACTCGCGGATTCTCTCTAGCTGAAACCTTTGCAGGGATGTCCGTCTTTCCAAGTAGAAGACGGGCCTCAGCACTGATAACGATCACGGATGTGCTGGTTGTAGTAGGCGCCTTTGGACACCGCGGCCATCAAGCCATTGTGTATGACCGATGGGACCCCACAGAAATCGTAAGAGTGACCCTGTTCAAAGCGGATCCTCATTCGTCTCGTTGCTGGGTCGTAGCCAACGGAGGTCATCGCACTGGAACGCACGGCAATCATTTCCATGACATCTCTCCCTCTGACGGATCGTCCACTGATGCTAGTCGAGCGAGGCGGATCTGCAGCCCAGGCCACCGAAAAGTCGCCGGGGACCCTGAGGACTTTCAAAGGACACGGGGTCGGAAACCCGCGGGATCGTGTTAGTGGGAGGCCCGCCAGCTTACTGAAATTTCAATCATTGAAATCTTGAAAGGATTCATTGAAAAGCCGCTGAAAAGGAGGGCTTATGAGCACAGCCACATACCTGTCCAAAAGCGCCTTCGCCGCGCACATTGGCCGATCACCGAGTTACATCACCTGGCTTAAGGAAAACGGGCGACAATTGGTTTGGCTTCAAGGAAGAATCAGGTGGGTCAGGCTGCGCCCCCTTGGCGGCAAGAACCGCTCGCCACTTGTGCTGCATAGGGAATGGCTGCTGTCGTTAAACGGATTCGAACCTGAGCTGATCTGGGAGTCAATAGCTCGGCAGATCGACGAGGACTTCGGCTTGAAAACGAGCAAAGCGTCGTTACGGCGCTTTTCAACGCTCCAAGCTTAGGATTCAGTGTTCGCGCTTCGGGAACGGGCGCGATACCGTCAGGACTATGCCACGTCCGTCTGCCGGATCGTTGGTCAACTCTTCGAGCGGTTCGGCAAACAGGTCGCCGAGATTAGTAATCTCGTCGTCCTTGCGCCGCAGCACGCGAAGCAGTCGCCAGCGACCGGGACGGCCCGGCTTCGATGTCGTATCTTCCTGCCAAAGGATGCGCTTCGCGCGAGTGACGATTTCCGGCTCCAGCGGGCGCAACTGGTCGTCCTCGAGGAGCAGGGCGACGACGGGGCGCTCGCGGACTTGATGCGAGATATCGAAGGCATCCTCGGTGAAGATGGCAACGCGCATCTCCACCATATCGGGCACGTCCTGTGCTCGAGGATCGACGTCGGGCAACATCCTTCGGGGCATCTTGCCTTCGTGCACAACAAGGCTGAGCCAGCCGTTGTCGGGGATCCTATCGGGGCGCTTCAGGTCGAGCCCGTCGACATCGACGGTCAGGGCAGCGCCGTTCCGGTCGATCCTTATCTTCGAGCTCGCCACAGTGAACTGGCACCAAATTGAGGGTGAGAAGTCCGATAACCGGACGCGTTCGATCCGCGCCTTCACGCCGAGATCGACTCGGGGCTCGTTCGCGATGGACTCCTTGTGCCCGGCCTCGATCGGCAGATTGAAGATCGTTAGCCAGCCATTGCCGCCGCCCTCGACTTCGCCGAGGTTGACTTGGACCATCACTTCCCCCGACGGCGTCCAGAGCTCGTCTCTCTCAGGCCGGGCCCGCGCCGATAGGATCAGACGGAACGATGGGCGGTGCCTGCCGCGGACGAACTCGAAATTGCCCGCATTGGGCGCGTTGGGGTCGAGGCGCCAGTCCGAATCCTTGGTCGTGTCGACCTTGAGCACCGAGGCATCGACCCGCCAGTCGCTGCCTGTCTCGACGATTGTGAGTTCAAGCCTTTGCCCTGCGGGCCCATCCGAGTTGCCCTCTTCGTTATGGAACGCGACGACGAACGGTTTGCCGGACTCGTAGGCAAGCTCCTGCGCCACGAGTCCGTCGAACGGCACCCGGTCGGGCGAGGTATCGAGGCCTTCCGACCCCGGCTGCCAAACGCCCCGCACTGAAATGGGTTCTTCCTTGCTTTCCGTCAGAACACCATGGCCGGACCAATCGATGCGCCGCATCTTAAGCTTAATCATCGACCATGGCTCGAGCCTGTGCCGGACCGGAGAGACGAGGTAGCCCGAATGCGTGAATCTGCCCGCTTCGCTGCCGAGGTCGAACCCGTAGCCGATCGGCCCGTCGAGTCTCAGGGCCACGGCGCTCCCCTGATGCGCGGCGCCCGTCCTTATGGGATCGGGCCCGACTTCGGGCAGAAATTTGAGCTTCTGTACGGCAGTGAGCGGATCAGGCACTGTCGTTAGCTTGAAAGCCGGTAACGGATGGCGGGCCACGTCGACGGCGACTGCAATATCGTCGCCGAAGTTGCCGTTGACATGCATCGGCTCCGCGATCAGCGCTAGCAGCGGGGGCACCAGCCCATCGTCAGTCCCCGCTTCGGTAAGCGGCAGCACTAAAACCAGAGGCGGCTTGCCGATCATACGGCCGTTCACTGCGTCAGGCACTTCGCGTTCGAGCCATCGCCAGTCCGGTCTCGAGGCATGGAGATCGTAGACGGCGAGATCGTCCGCCTTCGTCTGGAAAAGCGCGCGGTAACGGCTGGTCAGGCGAACGCCGAAGCGCCACAGGTTCCAGCCGCCTCGCCAGTCAAGATCGCGGCTGACAATAGTCGGAGAAACCGATGTCACGGTAGGTTCGAGCGAAAGCGCATGGTTCACGCGCAGCACACCGAGTTCGAGGCTGCCGTGATCGTTGTTGCGGCGCTGGGCAAAAGCGCGATCGAACAAGCGGTCCTGGCCTTTGGGATCAGGCCGACCGCGCCAGGTCCAGTGTTGCGGTACCAGGCTTGCGCTCGCGCAATAGCGCAATAGCCGACGCCCGCCGTCTTCACCGCCGAACAGGTTTGCCGGCAGCTTCAGATCGACAATGCGGCGACTACCTTCCCAGCGCAGTGGGACGACTTTGTCCGGCTTCCAATGCGTCTCATCCAATTCGGGCAATTGCGCGGTGGCGATCTCAATCGGCAGCACCGAGCTGGGCCCGAGAAACAGCGCCTCACCCGTTTGCGTGACAGCTGAAAAACCTTCGAGCACGGCCGGGCCGAACCGCTTCTCGTTGCGCACTAGGCCGTCGAAAGGCGAATCCTGCCGACGAATGATCGCGCGCGCGCGCAGCTCGTAGACATGTCCAGCTATGCCGACGGCTACTGCTTTTCCGTCACCGTCCTTCGCGAAACTCCCGCCTGCCGCCAAGTCGGGGGCGCCGACCTTGACGTCGACACCGACGCTCGGCCTTGCCAAAGGTTCGGCGCCTCTGGCGAAGAAGGTAAGCGGCGCCCCAATGCGCTCACGCACAGGAAAGACGCGCCAGAACTCCAGCCAAAGTCCGCTGACTGCGGGATCCGCCAGCTCGGTGCGCGCCTGCGCCCCCTCACTCTGCAATCGGTTGAGTATCGTCGCAACGCGGCTTTTAAGGCCTTGGGGCGTACCATCTGCAAACAATGCGCAGTTGACCCACCGCTCCCACGTATGTCGGTCGATGCTTGGTCCATCGATCCGGACACGGGCATCGGATCGCACGAGCCCATTGGACAGACGCTGACCGACCCCAAGTGACGTACGGTCGAGACCGTCGAGAAGCAGCGGCTCCGCGCGAGGAGCATCGAAGCCGCTGCTCTCCGATACCTCCGTCGCCCCTCCGCCGGACCCGGTGATCGACACGACCCGAACCGCCTCCACGTCGACCGGCATGGCCGACGCGAGGCGCAGGCTGACGGCATCCGGTTGATAGGCGAGTTGCGATTGCGCGACGTCGACCCAGGCCACATTCGCCCGAAGCTCGTCCTCTGTTCCGATGCCGACTTCACGCGAGCGGAGAACGACGGCACCCGTTCGAAATACGTCCAGCCTGTGCCAGAGGCCTTTTACGAGCGCAGCGATCGGGACGGCGAGACGGTGAGGCGGCTGGTCGATAGCTTCGATCGCCAGGTCGAAGGATGCCGGCCCGGTAGCATCGACGACAAATTCGAACCGCAGACCGCCGTTGGCGCCCGGATCGCAAGCCATGCGCGGCACTCCCTTGCTCGTGTCGACGTTCATTCGCAAGCCTATCGGGTCCAGCCGCCGCGTGGGCGCGCGCTTGGGTAATTCGTCCGCTAGCAGCGACACCGACGCGAGCTTGGGCGGTGCGTCCGCACTGAACGAAGGCCCCGACACCGCGACCGTACGAAGATAGGGGATCGTAGCAGTGAGACCCGGCGCGTCATCCGATATATCGTCGCGCAACACGTATGGATTGCTTTGATGGCGGACGAACGGCGCAAGAACGCCGCCTTGGCCGATGAGATGGCCCCTGACTTTGTAGGTCCGACCAAACGTCAAGGTCGGCAGTTTCGGCGCCGTGCCACCGGGCGAGCCGTAGAGGAAACGCGCCGACTCTACACCGTGCGCACTACCTTCGGAATCGAGTGCCGCCTGACCCGGCATAGGGGCCGTCTGCCAGGCATTGCTGTATTCGGCGATCGCGTCGCTCACGCCGACCTGATCGCCGGGCGCGAACGGGTGGGGATCGACGAACTCACGCTCCACTCCGTCAGCGGCCTCCCCGGACACGGGATCCCGCCCGCCGTAGACAGCCTCGAAGTCGGACAAATAGTTCGGGTCACGTGGCACTGCGGGATGCTGTCCCTGCCCGAAATAGAGGCGAGCGGCATTGAGCGAGACGAAAGCGGTTTCGTTCGCCGCGCCGGTTCGCCGTGCAACCAAGCCGTAACCAGCCAGTCGCGTCCAGTCGTCGACATGCCGCGAAAAGGTCTGCAACTGATCAATTTGAAAGGATAGGGGAAGGGGTAGCTGCGTCACCGTGTCAAACGGATCGACCCGGGGCGCAAGCGCCGCACCGAGCAAGATCGCTTCCTCGGCCGCCGCATCGAGCAAGCTCAACAAAAGATCGAACAGCGGGTCCTGATCGTTGATGCCGGCGAGCGATGCGGCATGGTGGCAGAGCGTCTGATAGAGGCCTTCGATCTGACCGTCGCCACGCAGCAGTGTCCGCAGCCCTCTGCTCAGTCGTTCGAACAGCGGATCGGTGACGTCGCCCGGCAGTGCTGTTGACCAATCGGATCGCCCGCTCACCACTCCCTCGATGAATGGCGCGGCGAAGGCAAGCGCGGCGTTGGCTCTTGCCCGCTCGAAGGAGACGTTTGCAAAGGGCGCGCCCTCCGCTGGCGCACGCGTCCCGGCTTGCGGAGGGTTCATCGGCTCGAACCGCTGGACGAGCTGCAACGAACGAGGGCCAGCGCCCGGCTGTTCGCGCGGTAATTCGAGATAGCGGATGCCGCGCAGTTCGCCGGGCCGGACCGGAACGACTGCGGCGGCGTGACTCCAAATCTCTCGCAGAACGTCGGTGTCGAGCTTGACCTCTTCTCGCGAGGAACTGGGCGCCGGGTCGAAACCGGCAAGCTGCAACAGATGATCGCGGGTGAACGGCGAGGCGGCCGCAATTCTCGCCCAGTCATCGGCTGCGTAGCTATTGCCGAAGACATTACCCGGCTCGACGCGCCACCCTGCCAAAAGGTGTGTCTCATTAACGCCCGTCGGAAGTGAGGCGACGTGTTCTGTCAGCAATGAAGCGGTGGCTGGATCGTCATGCGCTTCCAGCGCTTCGACAAGCGGTACCTCGAAGCGGCCGACCGCGTCGTAGCGCGCTCCGAGCACCTGGACGGCGATCGCGTCGAGCATGCGCTTGAGCACGGATTGCGGAACTTGATCTGGCGGTGCGTCGATACCGAGATCTGCGCGCAGAACCGCAGCGTTCGCGGGCTTGCCTATCCACTCGCGCATTCCTTCGCCGAGTACGGAGCGCAACCGTGCCAGAGGATCCATCGCATCGGCCAAGGCCTGCGGTAGCCCAGCGAGCGCATCTGCCGTGGGCAGCGTACGCAGGGGATCGTTCACTACGGCAATCGTCTGATCGTAAAGGTCGAGGACACGGCCGGTCGGAGGGGCAGCCCGCATCGCGCTGACGACGCGGCTCGATTTCAGCTCTGCGGAGTGATTGGGGCCAGCGAGTGACCAATGAAAATTGTCAGGATTGCGGGGATCCGGAACCTCGAAGACGGGGTTGATCGACCTTGCATCGAAGGCCTGACCGGGCTGCGATGTGACGCGGGGGGCAGCGATAAGCAACAAGCCATCCAGCTCGCCAGGCCTCGCCAGACCGCCGATCTCCAGCAGCGCGTGGACGTTCGAGGCACTCGGCAAGGGGTGTGGAACGCTGGCTAATCGCTCGACGAACCCGAGAACAGTACCGGCCAAGTTGGTCTTCGCTTGTTGATCGGGCGGCACCAGACTTTCAGGCCGAATGGCACCATCGGATTGGGTGATCGCCGTGATCGCGGCGTCGAGCCGGGTGTCGAGGTCATCGACTACCACGAGGTGCGAAACCGCCGTCACCGTTAGCGGAGCAATGATTGAGCGCGCGGTCCTCATGTCGGCCGGGTCGATGGTCCATAGAGCCCAAGCGTCGGGATCGTGCGGCGTCCACACGGCACCGCCTGCCAATGTCTCCCACTTCCACGGCAACAGGGCGTCTACATCGGCTTGCGTCGGTGCACCGGGCGGCGCGCTCCAGACAGCTGATATCTTGACTGCCACCCAGGCAGATGCCGCCTCGTTATTCGACTGGATGCGGTCGGCCTGAACCTTAAATATCACCATTGTGTGCTCCCCGCCGCTCAGCCGAAGGATTCGGAATAGTCATTGGCCGGGTCGGCGCGCCGCTCGCCAGCCAGGTGATATTGCGCCGCCTGGTTGACGCGCAGCGTGTAAAACATGCTGATCCGGAAGCTCAGGCGCAGCGTGCCGCGCGCGACCATCGTCGATCCGTTATAGGAGATCTCGAGTCGGAGCATAATGTTGGCGCTGACCAATCCCGCGACATCGACATTGCCGCGCGCTAGCAGGAAGGCCGTGACCGTCGTGACGTTGCTGGCCGCGCCCGTCGTCCAGCTCAGCGCCACGCTGCATCCGACCTGCAGCCATACGCCGCCCGAAACGACTCCGAACCCAAAACCGATGCCGACACCCGCCAGGATTGCGATGTCGAGCGTGTACGTGAGGATGGGCTTTGGGCGCGACATCGGTCGATACGAAAGGCGCTGCGTTACATAGCCGCCGCCGTTGAGAAGCCAAACTGCCAGGGTAAATGGTGCATCGCGCGAGGCGATGTCGAGCGAACATACGATCTCGAACTCAGGGATTGCGATGATGCCGAAACTCGCGGCCAAGCTCAGATCGGTGATGGCAAAGGCGCCCGTCTGCACAGGGGGCAGTTGCATCGATAGCTTGGTGACGAGGCCTGCCGGTATCCCATCACGCATGATCGGCTCAACCCCTGCTGGCATCGCCTTGCCGACCTTTGCCATGAGATTGGTGAGAAATTCGAGCGTAGGAGCCAAACGCACGCGGTCGGTCGCTATCTTGAAGTCGATCTTGCCGGACTTGTCGAACAAGAGCGGCGTCTTTTCGAAGGTGATGATGTCCATGCCTGCAGTGACAAGCCGCCAATCGCCCGCGATCTGGCCCTTTGCTTCTTTCTCGAAGCGGCCATCGGCGCCCATGGCAACCCGAGTCTCGGCGCGGAACTGGCCTTCGTCGATCATCAGCGCGATGGGGCCGATATCGAGGATCGACGACGACTTGCTCAGCTTCACGTCGATCTCGGCTCGCAGCCAAGCTTCGCGGCGGTCCCTGTCAAAGCCGCGTGTGATCTTGACTCCTTGTGAATCCTTGCCCGAAAGATCGGGAAAGCCGGCGTTCTTGAGCAAGCTTTCCAGGTTGAGCCCTGCAAAGTCTGGGAACAGCTTGCCGAGCGATAGGTCCTTGAGCTTGTCCGGGATGAGATCCTCGCCGAGGCTTCCAACGGGCAAGCGGATGCCGAATGATTCCAGGAGTTTTCCGGCGGCGCCAGCGGCCTGCTGAATTGCAGCGGTAGTGTCGGTGACACGGTTGGCGAGGGCAAGCACTGGTGTCACGTCGACGACCGACTTCAGGACGTCGAAGACATAGGCGACCTCGGGGCGATTGAACCCCAATGCGTCGGTCTTGGGCGGATCGCCGACCGCGCGGATCAAGCGCAGAACATTGTCGCCCTCCTGATAGAGATAGTGCGCCTTGTCAACGCTGGCGACGACACCGTTCACGAGATCCCCCGGTTGCACACCGAGCTGTCGGGCGAGTTCGCGCTCCACGCCGCCGAGATAGCATTCCAGACGGCCGGCGATCCGCCGCGCTTGGTCGGCCGCAGCCGCCTCGATAGCGCTGCGTACCTTGTCGACTTCGTCGGCAAGGCTGTTGATCGTGGCGATCAGCGCTTCAGCGAAGGCATCGATCTGGGCGTCGATTTCTTGTTCTGCAGTCGTGGCAGCATCGAGAGGCGTAGCGATCTGCTTGCGCAGCTCTTCGGCGACACCTTGGGCGGGAGCAGTCACTGTGCCGACGTCGATGAGATAGGTGCGAACCTCCTCGGCGGATTCGTATATGACCTTGCCGAGCGCCTTGTCCGTCGAGTCGACGCCCTCACGCATGGCTTGCTCGATATCCCTCACGGCGTCCTGGGCAGTCGCCTGAGCATTGCGAATTTTGTCGGCGATCTGGCCTTTGAGGGTTGCCGCAAGATCGTGGGCGGCTTTTGCTGCCTCGGCAGTGGCGATGTCACCCGCCTCCAAAAACGCTTTGGCGTCCTTCCGCGCTTTGTCGAGTACGGTAGCGGCTGTGTCAGCGGCTGTGGCCAATGGCTCGAGTATAACCGTCCAGATATCGTGCCGAAGTTGGTCTGCGACCTGACCGAACTGAGCGAGAAGCTCTGCGTCCTTTTGAATTGCGACAAGGATCAGGCCGTCGACTTCATCAGCAACATGCCTCACACCGTTGCCGAGTTGAACCGCAAGAGTGTCGAGTCGCCTCAGCAACCCTAAAAAGTCAGTAGGCGGAAAGACGAACGCTTCGGCCTCTCGGTCGAGCTCACCTAGATACGTCTCGAATGCTCGCAACGACACGACCGTCTCGTTTATTTTCGCCACGACATTCGGCTTGAGGCCCGAGGCGGCGGCCATTCCCTGCAAGCGTCCGGCGATGTCGAGCAGCGACCGGCGCGACTTGGCGGCGGCAGCATGGAGCTCGGCCCGTTTGGCTTTCACCTCCGCGTCGCTGCCGAAAGGCTGCCATGCCGCGATCGCTTTGCGTGCTTCGACAATGTCCCCGCACGCTTTTGCGAGCGCTGCAGTGATTTCACCGCGAACCTGTTGAAGTTCGGGTCTAAGATCGAGGAGCCGCGTCAGCTTGTCGAGGCTCGGCTCGACTCGTGTCAGTAGCGCTTTGATCTCGGTTTTGGCATGAAGCGTATCGTCGCGCCACGCCTGGAGGGCCCGCAAAACCTGACCGTCGAGAAGGGCGCGCGCATTTTTCCGCAGTTCAGCGATGGACTTGCCGACCGTCACCTTCTCCCACTGACCGATAGCAGTGTCTAGCTCGATCGACCAGTGCTGTGAAAGGTCTTGCGATCGGGCGAGGAGATCGGCGCTTGCTAAGGCGATCGCGCCGATCGCCCGACTCCTGAGCCCCTCTCGCTCTTTGATGAGATCGCTGCGCAGCGCCGAGGAGAGTTTGTCCGCCAGCTCTGTAGGCTTGAAATTTTTGACTTCGTTGAGCTTGTCCGTAAATTTTTTCGCTTCCTGGTCGAGATTGACGCGCAAACTTCGCAGCTCCGCCTTCAGCTCATCCCGAGTGTCTTTTACCGCCTGTAGCGCCCGATCGCGGCCACCCAGAGCTTCGCGCCCGAGTGTCTCGAACCGCGCGGCGACCTTGCCGAACATTTGATCGAATTTGGCTCGCAGGTCCGCCGCAAAGCAGCCTGCCTCGTCGCCGGCACGCTGCGCGGCTACCGCCGGATGATCTTTGTTCTGATCCCGGACGGCACGCGGCATTGCCCGCGAAATGGTGATATTTTTGAGTGTCGCCGCGGGGCCCGTCGCCGTCCGTCCCGCGCCGATCCGAATGGGTACCTGTCCATTCACGAGGCCGAGGGTAAGGGGATCGTGTCCGCCGGCAGACCGCGGCGCCGGCGGCAGCATGCCGTCGTGCAGAGCAGCGCTGCTTGGAGGGACCGCCTCGACGCGAGGTGGCGGCGCATCGCAAAAATCGATGCTTTCGACGGCATGCCAATCGTCGATATTGTCGGCCGTCTCTCCTTCGATCGTCGAGGTGTAGAATACCAGGCGCTCGGGCGTGTCGACCGCGACAGGCACTTCCTCGTCGGATTCCGCCGGCATGAGCAACTGGACCAGCGGCTTGGGATAGAGGTTTGCGGGGCTATCGGGATCCTTGGTATCGGCGTTGGTCGCCGTGTTGACCATGTCGGCGCGCCACAAAGGAACCATCCAGCCCTCGTTGCGGACATCGCCGCCCCAATCGCTGTCCACCCGGATGCGGCGGCTGATGAAGCGGGCCCCCGAGAGACACCCCGGCTCGCGTGTTCCCGAACCCTTTTCGGGATAGTGTCGCTCAGGCTCGAGAATATCGACATACTCTTCGACTTTGCGCAGGATCGGCCGCCCGGCATGATCGTCCTGCTTCGTTCCGATCGACTCATTGTTGTAAAATTGGGCCGACGGTGCGACTGTCCGACGATAAACAATGACATGCTTGGCACGATGGCCGAGGCCGCCGATCCGTCCAAGCCGCTCCAACTTGTAGACGCTGAGGCGGCCCATAGCCGTCTCGGTTTCGATGATCGACTTGCCTTGGGCGAAGGCAGCACGCTGCCGGCCCCAACCCCCGAGGGCCGAGAAAAATATGTCGCTGATGCGGCCCTCGGTCGTGACGGGCTGCTCGTAGGCTTCTTCGAGAATATTTGCACTTTCGAAGGCCCAAGACACGCCGCCTGCGAAGCTGCTCGTTTGGGGATCGCCGGGGTCCTGGAAGGTCTCGCGCAGCCTTTGGACTGCGGTTGCCTCACTCTCGTCCGGATAGCGACCGGGAACCGGATAGCGCAATTTGGTGGCGGGACCACCTGCATTGCCTTTCGCCCTTGTCCGAAGGAAGAAGGTCAGAGCTTCATTCGTCTCGAACCGCCGCTCTGGACGCCCCGACCAGATCTTGTCGACTGCGAGCCGATGGTCCGCCAGCCGCAGCACTTCGTTGCCATGCTTGATGAAAAGATGGTCTCTACCGGTTGCTTCGAGCGCGTCCGGGGCGGCACCCATGATGCCGCTCATCTCGGCCAGCCAGGTCTCGCGTTGAGGCTGGTGACGCGCGATCAGGCCATAGGCGATCTCGAAGCGGACATCACGGATTAGCGCGCCCGGTACCGCGTCTGCGATGCGACCCAAGACTCGGCGCAAATTCCAGCTCGGCTCGCGGGTCGCAGTCTCGCGATAGGTGGGATCGAAATCGATCCGCGTAAGGGAGCCGAATCGTGACGTTGCCGGTGCATCCGGTGCAATATCATTGAGCGCGACATTCGGCCCGTCGACTCGCCGTTCCATCGCCTCGCCGATGATCTGCGGCGGGAGCAGCATGCGCACCGTCTCGGCCGGATCTCTTACCCGCCACGCGAAATTGCCGTCGTCGCTGCGCCGCCAGACAGCAATCTCGTTGTTGTCGGGATCGGGCTTGAATCCATAGTCCACGGCCGCCACGCGGAACGGCTGCGGATCGATTATAAGCAGCTTTCCGAACGAAGGAGATAGTGGGCCGCGAAAGCTCCATTCGACCTGCTGATCAAAGTCGGCCTTGAACGTCTCTATGCCGACAAGCTCCAGCGCCTTCATTGCCTGAATGCGATCGCCGAGTCTGATCAGAACCGGCCCATCGAGAGACTCGCCAATCCTCCGCCGCCCGCCGATCCGATCCTGTTCGATCGGCTCCGCGCTCACGACCTCCAGTCGTGTGCCGAGCCTGAGGGAGCGGGCCAGCGAATTTGCGTCCCGGTTCAACACCATCCGAAAGGTCTGCACGAATGATGACCGGGCGAGCAGGCTGAACTGGAAAGCGCCAATTCGCACCTGCTGGGCGCTCGGTCCGGCCGGCAGAGCCCCATAGAGCTGAAAACAAATGCCGTCATCGAGCTCAGGTTGTTTGGTGGGTTCGCGACTGTCGTCGATCGCTTCTAAGACAGCTGTCGGCGTCCTGACGAGCTTCAGAGCGGCTCCATCGACGCATGTGATTGTCGATAGGTCTAGTTCGACAGGCCGCGTCCGCCATTTTGGCGAGGCCTTCCAGACATCGTCCGCGCGAACCGGTTGGAAGGACCGAAGCCCCGGCTCCTCCCCCTCTCGACGAGCGACCCACCAAGGTGTCGCGCCGCCCGAACTCTTGAATATCCGCCGGTCGGTAGACTTCGACTTGAAACCGCCGACCAAGTACCAGGCCAAAGGCTTGGCACCATTAACGTCGATGGCCGGGATGGTCGAAAGACCGCTTTCGGGTCGTAAGGCCCGGAGCGGTGATTTTGCTAGGATTTGGGCTTTCTCGATGACGCGTGCCAGTATGCGTTCAATCGTATCTCCACCCCCTGAATCGGAATCGGTCTGCTCCACCCTCACAGTCACCCGCCACTCTGCCGGGAGGACCGCGCCGAAGTCGGTAGCGAGATGGTCGACTAACTGTTCCTGGGCGAGCAGGAGGCACGCATCGGAGTTACTCACCCGCAATCCATTGGGTCTATCTAGTCCGGTGACGTTCCCCGCCAGCCCGTCCCAAAGGGGGGTCCAATGATCGAGGTCGGTGAGTGCAAGATGCAATTCCGCCCGCAAGACAAGCTGATGCTCGTTGGCAATGCGGCGAAGTCCGATCTGGCGACGCAACGCGATTAAGTTAGTCGGCTTCGTCTCGGAGAACTGCTCGACACTGGCGAACAAGGGCGCAATGGCCGCATCAGTCGGGTCAGTTCGATAGGCTTGGTCCGAGCCGATCAGATCAGTTAGCGCGTAAGTCCTTCCGCGCAGGCCGCCTGGAACCACTGGCGACGAAGGCGTCATTCCATCGACATCGGAAAACCGCAAATCGATGGCGCGAAATGCCGGAGAACGATCTCCCGCAGTTGTCCAGAGCGCTCCCAGTTGATCTTGTCTGACGGCTTCGGCGAGGAAGATCGCGCGGGTGTCGTACTGTTTCGCACGACCGTCATCGTTGTCGGCGGCAGCGTGGGCATTGACCGCGATCGGCAGATGGCAGGCGACACGATAACCGGTGAGCTCGGTACGATTGGGTGCGCGCGTGGCGAAGTCCGTCCAAGCAACAGTCGCATCGAGCCTTAGTCGCGAGACGACCCAAGCCGGATCCGCGACGTCATTACCATCCGTATCGACAACGAACCCGGCTGTATCGAGGCGAGTCAGCAACTGCGGGGGCTCGGCGGCGAAGCGAAATTCTTGCGTTGCGTCGTAGAAATGAATGCGGATAACGTGGTCGATCCAGAGTCGCTTGCGCGCATTGGTTCCAGTGAGCGGCATCATGCGATCTTCAAGCTCAGCGCCCGAGCCGTCGGATACGCCGACCAGTCCTCCTTTTAGCCATTCAGACAGAAAGTCTGGCGGCGGCACATCGAATATGTTGGCTGCGTTTTCAGGAGGTTCACCTCCTTGCTTGAACCATTGGTCGGCTTGGTCGGCGTCGGCGAAACTCACAAACCATTGCGGAGGTGGATTCGTTGATGGGGGGGCTACGGTGCCGATGAAGATCGCGAGACGGCTCGCTCTGTCGGGCGTAGCAGCGATCGCCATCATCGCGACATAAGCCGGTGCGGATGTCAGCATCGCCTATCCTCCCATTTCGCTCAGTGTGAGCGAGCTCCTTGGTGACTAACGCAGTCGTTTGTCGTGGAAGCACACCTGCAGAAATTTCGAATGGATCGAACCGTCCGAAAATTCTCCGATACAGCGCCGGTGCGTAGTCAAAATCAATAAGGTCCCATCTCGATACGTCACTGTAGCTTGCATTGGCGAGATTTCTGTACCAGGGTTTCGACGATAGCGATTTTTTGTTCCGGGTTTTTGGAAAATAGGAGCCTAAATTGAGCGACGAAATTGAAGTTCCTCCTGCTTTTTTTACTCCTGCCGAGACACCGAGCCTTCCGCCTGGCCTCGTGATGCCGACACCCTTTACGTCCGTACTTTATCCGACCCAATTAACTCCGACCCCGGTTATCGGGCGTGCTGGAGAGCTTCGTGGCTTCTATGCGAACAATCGCTGGAGGCCGAAGTGGAGCAGGTTTATGTATCCACGAAGCGCTGAAAAGGCACATGGCGGTGTCGACATCTTCGCTCCGCATGGCACCCCGATCGTTGCCTTGATCGACGGGGAGGTGGAGCACCGGACGAGCCCCGACGACATGGGAACACGCGTCCACCTTCGCTTCACTTTCGCTGGCGTCGACTACCGCTTCATTCTTGGACACCTTGATCGCTTCGAGGGAGCAGAGCGTTCGGTCACCAAGGGAACTGTCGTTGGCTATGCAGGATGCACCGGCAATGCAGCTGGAACGCAGCCTTGCCTAGTTCCGAATGCCTGCGGCAGGTTTTCGACACATCTTCACTTGCAGCTCAAACGAGATGCGGACGGAAAATTGCTCGACCCTCTCAAAGCGCTTCGATGGACGCTTGACTATTACGACGATGAGCGTGATGTCCTATGCCAAGACTTATGATCGGATAGAAAATTTGTCAGGTAGACGATAGAGCGGCTTGGGGCAAAGGGGGCTAGCACGATGAAAAAAACCACTAAACACGCAGCTGTTATACGTTTTTGGTGCATGGTCGTTGCCATATCGATTTTTTGTGTGATGGGGGCTTCCGGTGCCGTCGTTGAAACTCCAAATGAGATAGCGCAGAATATCGACCCGGCCGTTTACAGCGAGATGTTCAAAGTTTTGTTCGCTGTCTTCACTATCGCACTGGTGCTGGAGTCGGCGCTTGCCGTCATTTTCAATTGGCGGCTGTTTCTCGTCTATTTCGACGGTCGAGGCACGAAAACGATTGTATCGGTTCTAGCGGGAGTCGTAGTCGCCGTATCACTGCAGCTAGATGTGATCGATCGTCTGTATAAAGCGATGTTTGTCGGAAGTTCTAATTTAGGCGGTTTCGGTTATTTTCTCACTGGCCTCGTTCTTGCGGGCGGTAGTGCTGGCGTGAACAATATTCTCAAAGGCTTGGGTTTTCGCAGTTTGCATAGCGAACAGGCAAAGCTCCCACGCCCCAAACCAACCGAAGCGTGGCTCGCAGTTAGACTAAAGCGAAATCGGTCGCAGTCAGGCCCCGTCCAAGTCTTCCTGACCCAAGATGACCGGGGCGAGCGCCTAATCGGCACGATCTCGGGAACAACAGCTCCGAGTTTTCTGCCGGGACTACGGACCAATCCGATGCGGTATCCAACAGTAGCTGGTTATGCGGTCCCCGCAGACAGCACGGTCATGGTCCAGCTTCGAGATCCGGCGCTCCCAGCGGGGCAAGATCTGTCGGAACCTTGGGGGCCCTATACGGTGGCGGGCGGGGCGATCATCGACTTCGACCTAGAACTCTAAGGGCGTTGCAGTCGGAGTGCGGCTATTTTCTTCTTTGCTTGGCTGCCGAACCGGATCGGGTTCAAGGAGCGCGTGAAAGCATTTCACACCTAGAAGAGGTCGGCATCGTTCACCTCGACTTACCTGATGACTATGCTATTTGATTCTTGCCTCCCTGGATTATGGATGCTGTGCCCGATTAACTCACGCGGTGCTGTATTCTATCGACCCAGCAGAAGCAAGCGAATGTGGCATCTATGCGCTGAAATGTTGGGAAGTCAGGAGGCTGTCGCGCAAATTGAATAGACCCTATCTCCTAGCCAAATTTGAGAGAGGGAGGGTTGCGGAAATGGCCGAAAAAAGATGCGGAAACGATCCGAAAACGCTGCGACAGAAGCTGCGTACCCCAGAAACGACGATACGATAAAGCCCTTAATAATTAGGGTATTATCGTATATAAGATGGCGGAGACTATGGTATTCGAACTCATGGACCTGTTACGGCTGACGGTTTTAAAGTCCATGACTAAGGCAAGTAATCTCAATAGGTTATGACTCGAAATATTCCGCTTTGATTATATGCAAAGGTCTCTCATAAAGGCCGCTAACGGCCAAAAGCGGATGATATTTCCGTGATCTTCACACTCCAAAATGATAGTGCGGCGCAGTACATAACGGTGTTGAAAACGATTACTTGGGCTCATAAAACTGAGGCCGACGCCCATAAACGCAGAGCCCGCCACGATCCATAGAATGCTCGCCCAAATCATGTCAGCTCTCCAAAAGGTTTCAGCCAAGGGCGAACGGTCGCCCCAAAATTTTATATGGCTCTATCTTCTCCTCCTCGGTTTTATAGAGGCTTACCGAGGACGCGGCGGCGAATACCGTAATAGCGATTGGGCAGCGTCACCGCCGACCCATATGTGTATAAACGGCCGTAGAGCTGTCTTATCGGTATTGCGGATCTCACCTAGGCAATGATGCGTTTGCCATGACACCTCTATGCCAGGGAAGGGCGGGAGATCTGTATGGAGCTTTTTCCAACATTTAAGGTGACAAAGAATTCGGCATGGCAGATCGTCTCGCACTACTTAGGCTGGCATAATCCTCAAAGTGCATCTATAGTTAAATTCGCACGCTATTTCCCATAGCTATGTAAAATTCCTTCCTCAAAATATTAATTATCTGGAGAAATGGATATGGACGCACCCTTCCTATACCAGGAAAAAGAAAATGTGGTTTGGTCTCTCAGGCAGGTTTTAAGTTTTGTTAAAACGCTAGAGCAATTGAACTGTTTAGATGATTTCTTGGTTGCAGCTGAAAAAAAGGGGTTAGATGTCGAAATTCCAAAAGAAACAATAAACTATGCCAAAATGTACTTGTTTGATGCTGGATATCATAAAACCTCAAGCGACGCCAAAAAATATATTTCCTCAGGCATAGGTGCAACTTGCAGAGAGAGAGGAGGGCCGCCAGGGCCAATATAATTTAGGCTGATCGATGGTTTTGAGACTGCTGGAAATACAGATAGGGTGTCGATCTAAACGCCGGCCTGTTGCCGGTGTTTATTATGATTGTAGGTGCAAGATCTTAATTTTTATTAGTTAGAGGTCTTCACTATTTCCAGAACAATAATATATCAATAAAAATTGAATATATTAGTTTTTGATTTTAAGAGACCATTGGCACTGACGGTCCAGCGCGGCACGTGTTGAATCCGCCTGAAGCACACTAAAACGAATACCCATATGGCCAGATTTTAGGAAAGGGTGACGAACAGCCTCAATTCGTTAATTGTCCATCGCGACAGGCAGATATTGCCGGTTTATGCCATTTGCTGCCGTCAGCTTGGGTCGGCTATGCCAGCTGCCTATCATCTCACCGTCCGCCTGTCGTGCTTAGAACGCGGCCTCAAAAGCCAAGTACAGCTCCTCCATTTCGCCGGAATTGAGGATCCGTAAGGTTTCCACTCCTCTGATAAATCCTTTCCGTGCAATCCACCGCGCTAATGGTCTCGGCCGGCGTACGCGCGTTTACGATGCGTCCAGCAATCTAAACCTAGGCGGAAAACTTCATTGGCTACAGGATTTCGAACGGCGGGTTTGGGTCGGTTACTGCCATTCGTAACAGGCAGAAATCGTCCAAAAGCGGCCTGTCAGATGTCTTTGGGAAATCAGGGCCAACTCATGCGCAAGCATGCCTTGAAGAAAGCAACGCCACCAGGCTTATAATTCCGAACAGGCAAAATGCCATTGCTCAAGGGATGGAAAAAGTCATTCAAATTTCTTCTGATGCAGTCTCGCACTTCTTGGCCTCCGCACCATAACTGGCGATGGTAAATGGGCAGAAACCGGCCAGAAACTGGCTTTGACTCCAGCACTACACGTGATCCTCCGCAGTGGGCAAAACCAGAAACAAGAGATCGCACTAACGCTACTTAAACAATGGACTTATTATGACAGCCCACATCAGCCCTCAACTAAACACCAGAAGCGAACTATCCAAATTATTTGTCACGCCCGAAGATATCGATACAGTATTTATAAAGGTTCTAACCAGAAACGACGACTCAGGTAGACACGGCGTGCTAATTCCTAAAGACGCCTACAATCTTTTCGATGAATTCAAAAAACTCAATCCGTCACAAAACAATTCTTTAGCAATAACTACACGCTGGAGTTTCAATGGCGTTGAATCAACGCTAGAGAGTAAATACAAATACTATCACCGGTATCCTGAACGAAGAATTACAGGTCTTCACACAACACTTTTATCCAGCAATAAACCACATAACACGCTAATCATAATTGGACGCCATAAATCAAAGCGCGACGCGTATGATATCCATGTGCTATACCCTAACAATCCAACATACGATACCATTTGGGAAGAAATTGACTTAGAACAGGCTCCTGCACAAGGCCTATTTTACTTTGATAGCAACTGGACACCCGAAAAAAACTTAAAGGAGCCAGAGGCAATAACTGAATTACTTGAAATTTTTGACAGGATAACCGCGAGTGGTTATGTAAAAAGCATGCGCACTGGATCGACCGGCATAGGATATACATTTGAAACCCTCGCTGGCATTGAAGAAAACAGCAGTCAGGAAGCTGACTATCGCGGTATAGAAATAAAAACTTATCGCGCAAAAAAATTCAACTTAAAAAGCCCAAAAAAGCAAGATCTCTTCCTCAAAGAACCCGATTGGGTAAACACCTCAAACTCCACTGCGGAACGAATCAAAAGCTATGGATATATAGATAAAATAGGTCGACACGCTTTATATTCCACGACGAAGATCAACGGAAATGGGCATAAATTAAAGCTTGAGGTTAGCTCTGATAGAAGCAAGTTAATTTTATGCTATCGAGACGAAGCTATTGCACACTGGACAAGAGAAACGCTCCAGAAGCGATTGACGGAAAAACTAAATGAACTGGTAGTAATTTCAGCAAAATCACGCAGAACCAGTAGTGGCGAAGAGTTTCTATATCAAACATTTCTTCATTGCAAAGAGCCATCTATTAACGCCCTATTCGATTTAATATTGGATAACAGTGCACTGGTTGAGATAAGAATGCATGTTAGTATTAAAGACAAACCTAGAAATCACGGCACTTGTTTTCGAATTCAGTTTAAAGATCTTCCAAGATTGTTTAGCGGAGTAAAGCTTCTGCGCGATCTCACCTGATTACGCCTGTATTCGACTCCGGCACCCTCTAGACACAGATGCTCATAGAGCAGGAATATATTCACCTCCTTTCCTGTTTTTTTGATTAAGATTGAGCTCGTCGAAAGGTTTTTTTGAAAAGATGCGCTCGAGGAAAATTAAGGCGTCCGAGTCGCCCAGTCATGGCAGATCTCAAGATTATGAAGAGGAGCCAAGAGTGGCCCGCCGTAGTTTCCCTATCCAACATGGACTGCCTCTTTTTGATAGTACAGCCTTGCATTTACTAGGTTGCAGCGTGGTTCCTCCTCGACGCATTCGCTAACTTACGACCCGTACGCATGAGTCGGCGGAGAAGCTGCCCCTAATTTGCTTTAGGTATCCGCCTGGCTTTTTCGGCAAATATCTGGATGCCATCACCGTCTGCTTTGGATCGATTTCTGCCGGTCACGACAGGCGCCTTTCGGCCAAAAGCGGACGCTCACACACTCCGCTCACATCCGAATGCCAATGTACTGGATCACCTCATCGTGCTCGACATCTATACCGTGGCGGGTATAAACACCGAGGCCGACAATGAGGTGAGATCCAGCGAGAAATCTAGGCATGCGAGGTCTCCAGAAGATGTGCTTTAGGGGAAGCAGCAGAGAGTTCGTCCCATTCGGCGATGGCGGTGCGCTATCATCGGTAAAACACGTACCTCAGTGACACTGGGTATTAAGTGAAGATTATTTTGGCGGTTCCCCCGAACAGCCTTTCAGCGGCATAGGAGACAGGGATGTTCCGTCGTATAGCTCAGGCGCTTACTTCGAAGTGCGAGTGCGTCAGCTCGCGAGTGAATCATGCGATGGGACAGTACAAACGCTACAGAAAAGCTGTTGAAAAAGCCGTAGCCGCCGCGCGCGAATACCTTGCTGTGCCCGGTGGTAAAAATGTCTTCGAGCCGCTAACGCCTGTACTTTTGGAGATGGATCGATCACAGCGTTACGAGAATGAGCTGCTGAGCGCGCTTAGCAACGATCAGATTCGCAATATCGCTATTACTGGTGAGTACGGCGCCGGCAAAAGTAGCGTCATACGTACGTTTGTCGAACGTCACCCTGAGCTTACCTATGCATTTGTATCGCTGGCCGCGTTCGGCAAAGATCTAAACAAAGGCGGGGCAGGAAAGTCGGCCTCAACTGATGCTTCTGTCGCTCCCGCTGATTCCAACTCAAACACCACCGACCTCAAAGGCGCTGATAAACAAACCGAGTCGGATATTTTGACGCGTATCGAGGAAACTATCGTTCAGCAACTGCTGTACGCGGTACCGTCAGATGAACTGCCGAAGAGCAGATTGAAACGAATCATCCAGGCATCTACGTCGAGCATATGGGTGCGTACCATTTTCTACGTGCTGATAATCGTAAGCGTACTGAGGCTTTACGTCCCGACAGTCGAGAAACTGCCAAAAATTGACCCAGCGTGGTTGGTCGAATGGCTTCTATGGATCCCTGGGTGGATGGCCGTTGTGGTGCTCGGGGGCGGTGGCATCTACATGTTGTTCTCGGCTCTGAAGCTGTTGTCCCTGTTCAGCATTGACGGCTTCACGATCAAGGGCGGAAAACTGGAAACGACACACCACGGCTCAGTGTTGCACAAGAATGTTGACGAAATCGTCTACTGCTTTGAACGCAGTAAAATCGATATCGTGGTCATCGAGGATCTCGACAGATTCGGAATTCACGACGTTTTCACGCGCCTGCGGGAAATCAATTTCATCATCAAGCAGTCCCCGCAGATCAAAAGACCGGTTTACTTCATCTATGCGCTTCGTGATGAGCTGTTCGCCGTCGGTGAGAAAACGAAATTTTTTGACCTGATCATCCCGATAATCCCCGTGGTCAACTCAGAGAACTCTCGCGAGCAAATGTTCAAGATGCTTCGTGAGCGACAGTTCAATGGGGTCGCGTTGGACGTTGGGCTTAATGAGACGTTGGTCGAAACCGTTTGTTATTTCATCGATGACATGCGGTTGATCAAAAATATCGTCAACGAATTCGACATGTTCTCCAGCATTCTCAGCGGCGGCTCCGGTCTAAAGCTTGATCCGAACAAGCTGTTTTCAATCATCGCGATTCGCAATCTGCATCCTGATGAATATGCACACTTGGTCAAACGACGTGGCGCCATTTACGAGACCATCCAAGGATTCAGCGAGTGGCGATTCCAGCAGTCCAAACAGGCTGAAGATGCCTACCAAGCGTTGCGGGAAAAGCGTGAAAAGCGGGTACAGGAAATCGCTGGAAGTGTGGCTGAGCTGCGGGCGTACGTATGGCTAGAACTGGTTAAAAAATCCGACATTGCGGCAACCCATGTTTGGATGCCAAGTGGCAGTAAATTTTCGTTGACCGACTTTGTTAAGGATGATGTTTTTGAGTCGATTTTTTCTCAGAGCACTAATTTAACAATGGCCATCATCGATAGGTACGGGGATGCAGTCCAGAGGGCAGCACCTTTTGACTCTGAGCAACTACTGACATCGACGTCATACCCAAAAAGGTTTGATCTGCTCCAACGAACCCTTGTTGATATCGATGATGAAATGGCCGAACACCGAATTGAGGCAAGCCGAATTAATCACCAAACCTTCCGGGCAGCAGCCAAAAAAAACTACGGCAATGTCATCTCTCAAAAGCTGAACGGCTTGGACATTGTCGTGTATCTGATGCGCCACGGACACTTCGATACCGATTACACGGATTACTTCGGCTACTTCTACGCAGGGTCCCTCACATCCGAAGACAAAAACCTGATCCTAGAATTGAGACGTGGTGTTTCCGTTGATGTCGCGACTGTAATCAATGCCCCGAAAAGGGCCGTGGAAAAGCTGGATATAGATGATCTGAGCGATGGCAGGGGCATCATTGTCGCCCTGATTGAGTACCTTTCTGGCTGTCCATACAACGATCCTGGCATGAGTCATGAGCGCAGTAAGCTCGCGACTATTCTCAAGAGTGGGCTGGAAGGGCACCTGGGCAGAATGGCGCAAGCGACCGAATTTTTGATATCAACCGCGACATCACCGAAGTTCATTCAATCTGTTTTTGCTCTGGAGCCTGGATTGTTCCGCGCGTTATTGAACGCTGAGCGATTCGAATCAACTTTACTGAGGCAAGCCCTGATCAGTGCACTCATGGATGGATTAGAGGTTGCACAGCTCCGAAGGCTTGATTCGGCGCCGGACATGAAAATCTGTGATGCCATTGCGAGTCTCCAAGACGTCTCGCGCTTGATGCCTGGACTTGAAGCGGGAGGTAAAGGCTGGCCTTGGCTTAGAGAGCTGCCGGTGCGTTTCTCAGAGTTAGGTAATGGCATCGTCCTGGACGACCTCAAGAAGCTGATCGAATGGGGTTGTGTTGAGGTAAATCTGAACCTGCTCACGCTGATTTGCCAAAAAGGCGAATCCGCTCATGCAAGTAAAGCCGATCTCAGTGAAAACATCATTTCCTATCGTCGACTGCAGGCCCTTCAGATTGAGGGGCTGAATGAACTCCTCCTTGAGTCTGCGGAGGAGTTTGCAATCACACTTTTAGCTCAAATCGGCACGCTGGATGAGTCGGCGGGCTCCCTCATAGAACTGTTATGGGCCATCGTGGAAGAGACGGACGAGTCCGATGCCGTGGTTCAACTTTTTGATCGAACGACATGCACATTCGACCGTCTTGAAGACACGACCCCATCGTTGTGGGCGCAAATACTCCAGTCTGATCGGGTGAAAGTGAAGGTCGGCGCGGTGTGGACATTCTTCAAAGACATACTCGTACCCGCTTTGGAGCATAATGGTTGCGAAACCTTGGATATGGAGGCTTTCGCAAGCTTTATCCAGCGTCATGGTAAGGAGCTAAAAGGGGAACTCTGGGGCCTCCATACCTCCCTGCATCAAGAGCTGCAGAGGTACTTAATCGCCCCAACAGGGTTATCTAACGAAACGCTTGAAGTGCTGTTCGCAGATATCGTCTTGAGCGATACATTGATCCTCAAAGGACTGGAATCGAGGGAGCGTTGGGAGATGCTCGCAACCGCCCCCTTTCTGACATACAGCCCTGAGATCCGTGAGTGCATCAGGACTTTCAGTGCAGATCTGGAAGTTCCTTATCTCGCGGCACATTGGGTTGAGGCACGCGACCACATTGATCTAACTCAACTGTCGCTCAGCATGGCAGTGCCACTCAGTAAAAGCGGTGCGCTTGATCTAAATGAAAAGATCCAAATGTGGACGGCGTTACCGAGTGAAGTGTTCGACACCGACAATGAGGCCGTCAAAGAAGTCGCTGAAACCTGCCGCCTCGCTAATCGACACTCGGTAAGCTTTCCTTCAGCGTTTATCCCTGCACTCAAGAAGTTTGCAAGTGCGGAGGGGCTTACCTCAGCTCAGCGCTCTGAAGTTCTGATCCAATGCTTGCCATCGTGCAGTTGGGCAGAGGCATCCCTGATTCTTGGTATGTTGACTGATGGTGGTTTCACAAAGCTTTCACCGAATGTCAAAAAAATCCAGGTGCCTAATACCGTTCTCAACATGAGGCTAGTCAACGCTCTTAAAACGAAAGGCTTCGTTCAGACCGTAGTGGAAGAAGACGCTGTCATCAGCGCTACCGCCAAGCCTAAAGGCATGATCTGACCTGCCGCTGGCTCACTGAATCGGCGCTGATTTTTTAGACTCCCTCGAGAGGCTGCTTCTGGCCCAGACCGTGTAAAAACGTTTTTGAGCGCGTCAGGTACTCAAAACCGGACTGGAAATCGCGTTTCTACGCTAAATCCACATCTGCTGACGTGCCGATAAATTTCAGATTTAACGTAGACGCGCACACTTCAATTTTGGCGAAGCGTTTTTACACACTCTGGGCCGATTGCTGCCGTTCGTGACCGTAGGCTTTCGGCCAGACGCAGTCACTCGCTGCCATCAGCGTCTTACCAGTGTTCCCCCGCCAGCATCAATATCGTGATGTGTCCCCCGGTATTTTTACCGCTGAATTTGGTTATCAATCAAAAGCTGATCAGTGACAGGCTGGTTGAGGGCGCCTGTGGCGGCAAGGGCGATGTTTATTGCCACAGCGTCAACTGGATCATCAAGCGTGCCAAGGAGTTGAAACTCAGACGCGCCAACGTAGCGGACCTTTTGTTCATCCTTGCCGGTGAAGGACTGCTCTTCTCCCGTCTTCCATGACGGCCTGGATCGAATCTCGCGCAACGTACCTTCATCTAATAACTTTGCCAACAGCAATACGTTCTTCCGGTTTCCAATTCTGTTTAAGAGATAGCCCGTTCCAAGGTTTTTGTCCCAGATGGGCTTCACCATTATCATGTGCAGGGTCTTGATTCCTCGACGTGCTAAATCCTGCATTACTTGCAACTGACCATTGTTAATGCCAAAAAAGAGTTTCCCGGAGTCTTTCTCAATACGCGGGTACTTGTGCTTCACCTCTAACTGCATGAGAGAGTTGTCTGGCCATCGCGCCAAGCTGTCAATGTCCCAGACACCTTCAAAAAAAGGTTGTATCGCACAGTTTTTAAATAGCCGATGAAGAACGACCTGCTTAAAGAGATCATCGCTATAGTGGCTGGAAAGACCGGCCCAGAAGGCCTGCTGAGATCGATTCTCGTCAATCACCGAATCCGCTGGAGTTCTGAACGCGGGAGACGACTGCTTTCGCTTTTCCATCATAAAAGATTGAATAGGGATGTTGGTTTGCTCTCCCCATTTCTTAATGAAGAAATCACGGCACATCTCGTCGTAATAGCAATCAAACAGGAACTCACTTCGGCCGGACGAAGGAGCCAGACGATGGCGTAGATCCGCTGCTGCTTGACCGGTCTCGGAGTGGTCCCACACCCACCAAGAGTTTACATATTTCTTTTGTGGCTTTTTCTTTACCGTCAGAGTTCTTACGAGAGAAACCGGTAAAATATCGATTCCTTGAGCAACCAGCTTGCCGAGGTACTCATTGAACACAGCCTCAATTACCAATCCTTCAAGCATTCTGCTCTTGTCAGACCGGATAAGTATTTCCTTTAGCTTCTCGATGTTGTCTAGGGGGATATCTCGGAGAGGCCCAAAAGTGGTCAGCAAGCTCATTTAGTGTGTCCTTGGACTAGATATCAAAGCCGATTCCGGCGAGGACTGCTATCGGTCGAAAGACCGCATCCCGGGCGGCTACTTGCGGCCGTTTGCAGCCTGTCGCGATCTGCTAAAACCGGCTCATTGCGGTCGTTCGTGATACCTTCAATCTATGCAGGTATTGGAGCATGAGGCGGCACATTCTGTGTCAAACTTGAGCATTAGCTTTTTGTAGACATCGTTAATTAGCTCCGGGAGATCACTTTTAAAGTAAGAGCCAAAAAAGCCTCGTGCAATGGTTTGAGATAAGCCGATTTTCTTTTGGGACGATGATAGGTTTGGAGTGCCGGGGCGATATTTAAATGGATCCAGATCGTCATGCTCGTGATCTACTGCATGAATCTCTTCTTTATTATCCATCATGTCCCAGCCTGTATTTACTTCTTCAAGCAGTGTTTTGCCGTAGGATATAAAGGCTAATATATTTCTTGCAATAAAAGGATCACCCAGATCTGTGAAGCTAATACTCGACAATTGCTCTAAATTCTTTTCAAATAATGATATGCTTCTTCGTATATCAGCTGCCTTCCAGCCATAAGTCGACCATGTGCTTTTATTGCTTCCAAGTCTTGGTGGGAAAAGTACCGCAGTATCTTTTTTAGCAAGATCACCTTCAGCATGATCACGAACGTATATAAGGTAAGAGTAGGTTTCCTCAATCAAACTTCTCAGGTTGGCGAGAACACGAACATGCTCTTCGGACTGTCTATACTGCTGGGCCTTGATATTCATTCGATGTGTGCCGATGGCAATAAGGGAGGCGGCAATGATAGCCTCAACACTTCCGACAGCTTGAATCCATGCAGCCCAGTCTTTTTTTTCTGCACAAATAAAAATTGCAACTATTGGCGCTACAAACAAGCATGTGAGCAGGAAGTAAACTACCAAACAATCAATTTTTTCTACTTCTTTAGCATTGTTTTTTTCAGACTCCAATCTTTTGAGGTCTTTAGGTGGCATAATCTAGATCCGATAAAAATGCAGTCTTACTATTACAAAAAAATCAGCCTACTAATATAATGCTGTTTTTTCATTAACATCCTATCGCTCAGCGGTATAAGCTTCGCGTGATATCATAAGATATCATTTTTGGCGCCAAGAAAGCTTTTGCGAAACCAGTTTTTTAGAATTTGTAACCTGTTGAAGCTTTTTGGCAAAGGGCAGCTTTTGGCCGAAAGCTGACGGCCACGCCTGACCGTCTTATGGCCGATTGCTGCCTGCAAAGGCGTTATTAGGATTGCCGTATCCGCATAATCGCACATGTGATCGCTTTTGCATTTGTATCTAAGGTCTCCATAGCCATCACAGCATTATCCGCAACCACTGCCACTCCATTGGCTGCAAGCCAACCGGCGACCTCCTCGATTGCCGCCGCCAGTGCATGCTGGTTGTGCAGGATCAATGTCAGGGCGTCCGCAGTGGCGATATTGGAAACCGAGTTACTTGGCATGCTATCCATCCTGGAAATGAGGGGTTTGCAAAGCCTAGCTCATGCGGCCGCATTTGAGTGGCTAAGATACGCATGATCGGAGCCAGCAGTCGCTTTCGACCTTAGCTGAAACTCACGCGTAGATTTTCGTCAGCGTGGATCGACCTAATGCCACTCGTAAGGTCATTGCTTAGACGGTACTGTATGCGCCGGACAAATTCATAGGATCGGATACCCATGAGAACCAAGACCATACCCGTCGGCCAACTGATTATTGAAGGTCTCGGAGATACAGATAATGCTTATGAATACGTTTCCGAGTTGATGCCTCTAATCGGAGAGGTTGTCCTCTGGTTTAATACACTTGAGGCGGACATCGATAATATTCTATGCGGATTCATATCTGACCGAACGGATCAAAAAGGTCTCTTGGTCGTGGGCAATATGATGTATGCCACTAAGTTAGATTTGTTCGAGCGATTCACATCCGATGTTTTCCGTGGCATAGGCGATCAGCCTGTTTGGTTTTCACAACTTCTATCAGATCTTCGGGAATGTGGAAGCCTTCGCAACAAGGTTGTTCATGCGAATTGGATGCACACCAATGAGGATGGGTATACCCAAGTAAAAATCAAATTCAGTAAGCGGGGGCTTGAGCATGAACTTGTACAATTCTCCAAAGACTCGCTCGAACTCATCATCGGTAAAATTGAGGCTGCGAGAGACCAATTGGATTACCTCAATGTGGAATTTTTATCCTGCTGATGTGCGTTAGGAACGTGACAAGGTGGCGATGGTGTAGAACTCCTTCCGGGGGAATGTGTTGAGGCAATGAGAGACTGCTTCTGGCTGGAAGGTGCTGCTCTCAAAGGTCCGCTTTTGGCCCAGAGTGTGTAAAAATGCTTCACCAAAATTGAAGTGTGCGGCTTTGTATACTGGCCTTGAGCGGCCTGCGTCTGCATTGGAAGGGGTTTGAATCCCTATCTACGCTTTACTCGAGAGCTATGCCAATGACCGCACAGCCCAAAGCCGCCAGTGGGAACCGGTATAATCCGGACAACAACAGACCGTGGATATACAGCTAAGTCCGTAATATGGTAAAAATCCATGTCGCCTTTCCTCCTTGCCTCATGACGTGTTTCTGGCGCGATACTCCGACAGTCAAGCCGAAAAGGAGTTATGCGTGAACAAGGAATGTTATCAACTACATTTGGTGCAAAACATTATGCCATTTGCGTCACCTACTTTTAGTTATGCGCTTATGAGGAGGCTCTCGTGTCCATAGATCTAGCGCTTTTGGTTGGCGCCGTCGCCGCAGCAAGCAGTGTTATTCCGCTGCTCAAACCTCTTGTTTCTGCTTACTTCAAGAAGAAGAAAAAAAAATCCATCACTGTGTCAATAAATGTGGGCGGCGTTGAGTTAAGAACGGTTGAACTTCACGGGGAGACCGGTAAAGAGGCAATTGAGATGCTCCTAAAAAACCTTCCGGAGGTGAAGAATGGCGTCAAAGCCGTCGAGCCGAAGTAAGGATTCGTCAAGCGTCCTTGGTGCAGGAGCTGCGGGAGGTGGTATCGGAACCGTTGTTGCCTCTATAGCCGCAAGCTTGCCTGCTGATTCACCGTACAAAGCCTTCCTTACTATCTGCGCACCGTTGGTGACTGTATGTGTATCGGGTCTCTGGCTATTTGTGAAGACCGTCTACATTGATCCATTCGTTGCTCGGAAGTCACATCAGGCAAACCATGCCTACATAGAGACGCTATTGTCCGATGCAAAGCGCTATGAGGAGAGCGTATTGGCAGACCCTCGTGCAACGGCAAAACACAAGGACGAACTACGTAAACAAGTAGAGCGTCTTGAAATTGCTCTTATGCAGGCCATCGCAGAAAGAGTAAATCTTGTTGAACTGCGCGCCTAGTCCTTCTGTCAATCGAACACCCAGCATACTACGTATGCTGGGGCATCCTACGTGCTGGCGCCGTTACCTCCAACGTTAGTATCCGCTTTTGGCCGATAGCTGCCTGTGAGGTGAACCGGGCTCGCTCCCTGAATCTACCTCTACAAGACTGTCGACGGGCCTTGAATATGCCATCGGTTAACCAATGTCCAATTTTTTCAATCGAGCCAAGCCTTGTTTGATATGGCCGGTGCTTTCACCTATGGTCCACAGTGCTCCACGGACATTTCCGCCCACTTACTGCATCCCTTGCTCCTCAACCAAGAGGGTCAACTCCATAATGGCCGCCTGCAGAGCCTGCTGGTTTTCGTACAGCCTTTCCAGTACATCCGATAGTGAATAATCACCAGGCATGACTTCGACTCCTTTCAAGAAAAACACAAGCACAGTACCGGCTGTGCCCAAGGCAGGCAGTAATTGCAGCTTGCTTGGGTGCTCGGGTTGTCGATATTGGCGAACCATTCGACCGCTGCCGGCACCGCGGCCAAGTGCTGGAACTCCGCGGCGGTCAGACGTCGCTCTTCCGCGGGGAGCCGGTCTGCGCGGTCGTCTCGGCAGTCAGCTCATTCATCTTCATCCTCGGCGCGGCGGCAGGGTTTAGTAAGAAGGCGTTCCGGACCAGCCACCGATGATCACCGAGTAATGCTGGTTAGCATCCACGATAATTGCCCGATACTCCTTGAGCGCGAGGCGCCATTGACCCTTATTCGCAGATTGGGAGCTTAAAACCGGATAATCCTTGTCCAGTTTTGCCCCCAACACCACCAGGTCCCTTACCTGAAGCAAGTTGGCGGGTATCCGCACTAGGGTGTAGGCATTCCCTTTGTCATCGGCAACATGGATGTGGATCGGATTACTGCATTTGGCGCACAGCCAGGTTCTGTTCGAAAAATCCTCATCCAAGGTAAGGTTTTTTTCGCATTGCGGGCATTCATACCCCTTGTCCCAAGCCTGGGTCACCATTGTCACTACTCCTGTATAAAAACTAACGAAAACGGTTTTTATCGTTAGTTTGGCATGGTATGTCAGACATCGTGTTACCGATCACAAATGGTCATGCTTGAGCTGATACGCACACATTCGGGTTTATTTGCCTTTCCCGCTTAATAAGTAACACTCAAAGTGCAACAGTATTAGTAGAACACTTTAACTGATACGAACAGCACATCATGTTCATCCGCGCATACCTCCGAGCATCGACCGAAGAGCAGGACGCCGGCCGCGCCCGGGCATCGCTCGAGCAATTCGCCACTGACCACAACAATGTGATCGCGAGCGTTTACCTGGAGAACTCCAGCGGCGCCTCGGCAGATCGGCCCGAGCTATTGCGCCTGCTAAAGGATGCCCGCAAGGGTGACGTATTGCTGGTTGAGTCGATAGACCGTCTCTCCCGCCTCCCTGTGGAGGACTGGCAAAAGCTCAAGGCTGCGATCGACTCCAAAGGCCTCCGCATCGTCGCGCTTGATCTGCCGACCAGTCACCAAGGAATGCAGGACACCAAAGGCGACGAATTCACAGGTCGGATGCTGGGGGCGATCAACTCAATGCTGGTGGAGATGATGGCCGCGATAGCCCGCAAGGATTATGAGCAACGCCGTGAGCGCCAGGCCCAGGGTATCGAGAAGGCTAAGGCCGCCGGCAAGTACCAGGGCCGCCCGGTGGACATTGATCTGCATAAGCGGGTGACAGAACTGTTCAACGCCGGCCTGGGCATTCGTGCCGCCGCACGGCACGCCAACTGCTCAACCACAACTGTGCTTCGTATCAAATCCTTGGGCGAAATTGCCAAACAAAGATAATTCAGCTTATAAGATATGACTGTGGCGAGATGGCCGAAGGCAATCATAAGAAAAAAAGGAATTTCAATGGCTGACTACATCGACAAAAGCATAATTTGCCAAGCCTATCTGCACATTGATCCAGTTCCTGAGAATCTTGACGAGGACGCGCTAAGAGAAGCCCTCGAAAAATTTCTGGGCGTTAGGGCCGAGTTTTTTCTCTACAAAGATGTAGGGACAGAAATTGATTTCAAGGAGGGGTCGCTTAAGATCTATCTGACTGTCTTGGGTACCCTGTATGCGGGCCTTACGCAGTACTCGGGATTTCGAGACGGGATCGATAAATTAGCGTCCGACGCCAAGCGAGTTTCTGAGTATGCGATTTCTGAAAGCCTTTTTTTAACCGGATCAAGGCACGACTGCACGCTGAGAACTGAAGCGCGTACTGGCGTTTGTGGAACGTTGAAGAAGATTGCTGACGAAATCGATAGCATTTATCGCGAATCTGGGACGCTCGACCCAAGCCGCATCATCGCCAAAATGGAGCAGCTTAAGAAAGATATTCTTATATTCAAAGACAACATCAATACAGAAGGCGACAAAGCCTACGTGTTGCCGCGCCTCAAGGATTACGCTGACGAGCAGATCCCAAAACAAGCGGTTCCTAAGCCGAAAGAAATGGTCAGCAAAGAAATGCAAGATGCCTACACCAGAGAACGACGGCTACTGATGCGCTCGATGAACTACGAGCAAGGTTAACTCTCATAAAAAAGCCCCGCTAAGGTCATCCGTAGCGGGGCTTTTTTCTGCCTAACGCTTTCCACCTGCACCCACCCTGCACCCATGGGCAAAAAGGGATCGATGAAAATAGCTCTGAAGGCCTTGAATTATATGGTGTCCCAGGACAGGTTCGAACTGCCAACCTTCCCCTTAGGAGGGCATAAGATCTCGTACCAATTTTTGTACCAATAGGTAGGTTTTAGCACGATAAACTGATTTCGCCTAGGCATCAAACCCCTGATTTCATCGCCCCTGGCAACTTAGTAAATACCCCTCAACATGGCGGTGTAATTCTACTCTCGGGTGTACGACAGATTGGATTTCTTTCTGTACCGAAGCAGACGGATCGATCCATGTCACGGTTGAAAAGGGTTAACTACCGCGATTCGACCTGGGCGGGCAGGCTGCACCCAATCCCTCAAAATGGGAGTGGGTTCTGACAGTGTCGGTAGTGTCCGGATTGGAGCTGAAAATGGCTGCTTAAAAATTGCTACAGAGAAAAAGGCAAGAAGCGTAATTATTCGAAGGAAAAATCCAACTGGTACGTAACTGGTACAGGCACTTTTTGAATGGTGGATGGGCCTTTTTTTTTAAGGCTTTGGTGAATTATCTGTCCGATCCATCATGGGGGCGACTGAGAAGCGGCGGGAGAGTGGGGCGGGTTGTAGAGGCATTGGGGGAATCTGGATCAGAGGGGCGAAGGTGAGCGAGTTTATCAGGAATAGGGTGGGGCAGAGTCCCAAGCGTCGTGACCACGTGTTCCAGTTTGCTATGACTCTGGAGCTGATCTTCTGAGTATCGTGGTCTGGCCCCTAATTCCATTCGCGAAGCGGCGAGGCTGTTCCGAGAAGCGGTAATTGAATACTCGAATTGCGCCAAGCTTCATCGCGCACTGCAGAAAAATGCGACGTTGGGGAATGGTTGCACGTAGCCCCAAGATTCCAGTCAAAAAAAAACCGCCTTTGCGGGGCGGTTTTTTCAAGTCTCGGGTTGCGACCGAGACTGGTGCATCACTGGCTACATTGACGTGCGGTCATGGTATGAATCTTTGCGCGCACATGCAACGTCCTTTTTGCCTGCGGCTAGCCGTTTGGAGCATTGTTTTTTTCTTGGCGATACTAGCAGAAATAACGATTTACAAATATTGCCGATCAGCCTCTATGACAAACCAAATGAGTGGTCTTCGGGCTGCAATTTCTGAGTTAACATGCCGGGGCTCACATGTTAGTGCTGCGGTGAGGTTTGGCTGGTGACTTAACAGTTTCACGCCCCCTGACACGGTTTTGCACCCGTGCCGGATTGATTTCTCGGAGGGACTTCAACCGGCCGCCTCACTGGCTACATTGACGTGTAGGCCGAAGGAGCGCGTGATCCGGTAAGCGTTCTTGAGGTTTGGCCCCCAACCCGGAGGCCAAAAGTATGAAGCTTTTGCTGCGTACGCTGAGCCTCGTATGGAGATTGCTAAAAGCGCTTCGCTTTTACGAGTTCCTGCGAGACCACTTTGACGACCTGAAGTAACGGTCGATCTTTGAGGGGAAGAACCCGCTTCAGCTTCGGCTGAAGCGGGTTTTTTTTGATGATGAGACTGTCAAAAATGATTTTATAGGCTCAGTCATTTCATCTGATCGCGTAGGGGATTTCGTCGGCGACTGTAGGTTTCGCCCTAAGACTCATAATGTACTGCTTATGCATCGCCACCGAACTGCTCACCAATTTCGCTGCTGCTCAAATAACGCTGATCCGGTTACGTATCGCACCTGATCGATGCTGAACACGCGCTGTCCATCAGCACAGTTTCATCTTGCCGGGTTCTGCGCAGGCTTAGGATGTAGCACAGGTTTTTCAATTTATGTCGATGGGAGCCGTGCCATGCGCCTCAATATTGTCAAAGTGCTGCTGATTGCTGCAGCAATATCGGTGCTGAGCGCCTGCTCCGGCACCGGCGGCTTTACCACCACCAGTTGTTTCTCCAGCGACTGCCAATCACCGCAGAACCCTGGCGCCAACACCCTGAAATTCGGCGGCAACAGCATCGGCAGCAGCCTTAACCAATACAGCTCCGGCATGCTGCACGACGACTAGGCATCACTGCGCATCAGGCACCGCAATCCACTCGCTCAAGGTCTTCTGATACTTGCCAGTGACTTTGCTCAAGTGCAGCCACTGATCGACATACATCTTCCAGCTGATGTCATCGCGCGGCAGCAGGTAAGCTTTCTCGCCATATTGCATGTACTGATGCGGGTTGACCGCGCACAGTCCCGGTTTGAGTTTCTGTTGATACAGCGCTTCGGAGGCGTCGGTGATCATCACGTCGGCCTTGTTGTCGAGCAGTTGCTGGAAGATTGTTACGTTATCGTGCAGGGCCAGTTGCGCTTTGGGCAGGAAGGCGTGGACGAAGGCTTCGTTGGTGCCGCCGGCGGGTTCGACCAGGCGCACGTTGGGCTGGTTGATCTGCTCGACGGTCTGGTACTTGCTGACGTCGTCGCAGCGCACCAGCGGGATTTTGCCGTCGGTGTCGAGGGTGTTGCTGAAGTAGGCTTTTTTCTGCCGTTCGAGGGTGACCGAGATGCCGCCCATGCCGATGTCGCATTTGCCGGCCTGCATGTCCGGCATCAGGGTTTTCCAGGTGGTTTGCACCCACTGCACTTTGATGCCGAGGCTGTCGGCCAGCGAGCGGGCCATGCTGATGTCGATGCCTTCGAATTCGCCGTCGGCGCGTTTGAAGGTGTAAGGCTTGTAGTCGCCGGTGGTGCAGACACGCAGCGCGCCTTGTTGCTGGATGCTGTCGAGGTGGGTCGCAGCGGTCTCGGCGTGAGCGGGGGCGGTCAGGGTCAACAGTCCGCAGAAAGTCAGTGTGCTTTTTAGTGTTGTCATTGAAATCGCACTTTGGAAAAGGTGGGGGCTCAGTGTAATGAAAGGTTTTTCCGGGCGTCATCCCAATGGTTTGAATCTAGGTACGTCATATTTGGCAGGCGGCCTCGGGTGATGCGACAGGATGGGCGTCAAAACCGCTGAACGAAGAGTCTCCCAATTGAGTGTATGTCCCGCCCATTTTTGCCAGCTAAGTCCAGGTGTCAGTGAGGGGCGCAACGGTTTTCGCGTCACCTTGCTGTGTCGGGTCGCGATGCAGAAACGAGTGTAGCGGGGCAACTGATACAAATTCAGATACCGCAGGTCACTGCTGCACAGTAGCAAGATGTCGCCGAATGAGAGCAGCGGAAACGCAGTAACTTCCACTTTGTTTTTCTCGTTAAGTCGAGTCCGCCACTGCCGGTTATCCACGTCGCCGAGGCTGATCTCTTCATCGAGGGTGAAGCGTGCAGGGCTCTGTTGACGAATCGCCAGGTTTCCGGCCGCCGCATAAGTGATCGTTGGCATGGCGCCCGGCGATAGAAGCAAAAATGTAGCGAAGAGTACCAATGCTGCGGCCAGTCCATATGCAACGCGAGCAATGACGTGACCTTTGCTGATGTAAAAAACGAAAACAGGAATCAGGCTCAGTACAAGTGTGCCAAGCGAGAAGAGCCCAACAACCACCACAGCTTCAGCGTTGTCTTCACCGACATAGGTTGAAAGGATGAGCAGGGTTGGCAACGAGGCGAAAATTACTGCAAGACCGATGACAAATCCTACCCCTAGTCCGAAGCCATTTTTTTTCCATGTCACCAGATGCTGGGTATTTTCGTTGAAGATCGCTCGAAATTTTTTGAAAGAAAACAAGGCAAAATAAGCGAGAAGCGTGACCGAGAAGATCATTCCCATCGAGATACCGGCACTGAATGTGTCTGGGTATATAAACAACACTAATGTGAATACACAAAAACCCAAGCACAACGGCAGCAGCAACCACGCGGCGATTCGATTGTGTTTTTCCGGCACTTTGTCAAACATCGACACGCTGATGCCATAAAACCACGCACTGGCAAAAAGTACGCCCAGATAGCCGACCATGATTAACACGATCAACAGTAACCAGAGCGCCAGCGCGGCTTTCGCGTCAATTGCTGCGAGAAACAGATCCGTGCGGCCAATGGCCCGTGTGTAAACATACAGGCCAAGAATTGCCAGACCTGCACCCAGGAAACCTAGCGTGACGGTGAGTTGACTCCAGTAATCGAGAACCCGTTTGAAGTTGCGTTTGAAAAATTGCGAAAAGGTTGGGGCGGTTGAAGCATCCATGCGATCAGAGATTCCAGTGATTGTGATTTGGGGGTGTATAGCGACAACCGGCTAGACTTCTTCCGGAAGACTGGTCTGTTGAGCGAGTCGACAGCGTAGTGATGAAAGGTAAAAAACTAAAGCCCCAACCCTTCCTGCACCACCTGCAACAGATTGTTCTCCGTCAAGGCAATCGCATCGAGTTGGTGCCCGGTTTCGACCGTCTGCAGCCACCAATGGCTTTCGTGATGTTCATCGACGGTGCGCAACAGAAACGTGTCCTTGCCCGGCAGGGTGATTTGCACTCGTCCGCAGCCATCCTCGGTAAACCGCGCAATCGGATCGAAGGTCAGGCTGTGGCGATTGGCCTCGATGATCAGCTGGTCTATGGCGTAGTCATGGGCTTCACCGTCCGGTGAAGTTTCGCAAACATGCGTAGGATTGCGCCGGATCTTCAGTCCGACCTCGGTGACGGGCTGTAACCATTCTTCGATGCGGTGGTACAAGTCATACACCTGAGCGGGCCAGCAATCGATTTCCAGTTCGGCGCAAGTAATGTCGTCAGCATGGACGTGCTTGAGTTTGGCGGCGAGTTCGTCTGCTTTACTCATGTCGGATCCCTTGGTTGGATGTCTGCCTGTTAATCGTAGACCCTGCGAAGACGTCAGGCCTTGCCTTGCGTCATGCGCTTGCAACACAAGCGTGGCGAAATCAGCGCTGGCCCGGTCGGGTCCGGAGCTAAACCATGGACGCAGGCGTCCCAAGGAGTGGGTAGATGAAAAAGCTGTTTACAATTTTCGCAGTGATTGCGCTGACGGCCGGTAGCATCGGCCTGAGTTCGGCGCGCCAATCGCAATCAAGCAAGGCCCAGGCGGAATCGGTGGCGGGGGTGTTCGACTACTACCTGCTGGCACTCTCATGGTCGCCGACCTTTTGCCTGACGCATAAAGATGATGCGCAGTGTTCCGGCAAGGGTTACGGCTTCGTGCTGCACGGGCTGTGGCCGCAATATGCCGCGGGTGGCTGGCCGCAATCCTGCCCACCGCTGACGAAATTGTCGGCGGCGGAAACCAGCAAAGGCCTGACATTGTTTCCGACGAAAAAACTGCTCGACCATGAATGGTCCAAGCATGGCACTTGCAGCGGACTCGGCGCGATGGGTTATCTGGATGAGGCGGATAAGGCCGTGGCAGCGGTGAAAATCCCGGACGAGCTGCAGCCGTTCAGCACTTCGTATTATTTCGAGGCGCAGGAAATTGCCCGGTTATTCCGCAAGGCCAATCCGGGGATTCCGGCCGATGGTGTCGCAGTGATCTGCAGCGGCCCGGAACTGTCCGAAGTACGCGTGTGCATGGGCAAGGATCTGCAATTCGCGGCGTGCGGCAAAGGCGTGAAAACCCAGTGCCGGGCGGGCGATATTCGAGTACCGCCGTCGCGGTGACCCAAGTGGTATCAGCGATGAAGAACAGGCGCCCGACAAGGCGCCTGTTTTTTTGCCTGAAGGTTTGAAGCACCTGCGCATTTCCCGCATGCTTGCGCACCCAAAAGGACGACACGCTAGATTGCAAGGAGCTGTTCATGAGCGGAAAACCCGCTGCCCGCGTCACCGATCCAACCGCCTGCCCGCTGCCGGGACATGGCACCAATCCTATCGTTAGCGGTTCGCCAAACGTCAATTTCGATGGCCTGGCGGCTGCACGCATGACCGATAAATCTGCCTGCGGCAGCCCGATCACCGGCGCGGTGTCTTCGACGGTGTTCATCAATGGCTTGAACGCCGCAACGCTGGACAGCACCGGTGGCCATGGCAACGTGATCATTGGCGGTTCCGGCACGGTCATTATCGGTGACACGGTGGCCACCGCGCCCTTCAGTGGTTTGCTGCCCATGCCGGTGCACTTCACCGACAAGTTGCAACTGGTCAACGACGTGACCGGTGAGCCGATGCCCAATCACCCCTACATGATCCAGCGCGCGGACGGGCGCATGGAACAGGCGTGTCTGACGCTGCCGGGTTTACCCACGAAGTCAGCTCGCACCTGCCTGAAACCATCAAGTTGTTTCTGGAGGAATGAGGCATGGCGGCTGAAACGGTAACGTGCCCGAAAGGCAACAATTACAAGCTGCACAAGGAACATGCGCTGACGGACAAGAAAGATGTCAGTGTGAAGGCTGTGCCGGTGGAGAGTACCAAGGCAATTGTTCTGTTCATTGGTGGGGCAGGGGACAAGGAGAGTTATTATTTTTCGGGTCCGTACAGGAACATACGGCTGGCGTGGTTGAATTTTAATAAACGAACTGAAGCGCTAATGGCACAGGGCCGATATACGTCAGAGTGGTTGGGCTACAACGAGGTCAGAGGAAAGCAAGATATTCAACGGAATGTTCTAGGGTTGATACCGTATAAAAGCTGTCCGGTATACATCGTCGGACATAGCCTTGGCGGATGGAACGGCGCGCACCTGACAAAAATCATGACGGACTGGGGTTACCGTATCCAAATGCTGATTACGCTGGATCCCGTCGGAGAAGGTTCTCTCGTTTGGCTTGGCTCGGATATTTATCGCGAGCGTCCAAAACCGGTGGCTGCGGATTGGATAAATATCAAAGCGACTCCGACTCAAAGAGATCCGTCAGATGGGGTTGCTGACTTTGGCGAAAAGTGGATCATCGCTTGCGGCCCTTCATTGAACGCCAACGTCGACACCAATCATGCAGATGCACCGGGGCTATTTACAGCAGCAATCGCGGGTAATAAATCAGCGAGCGATTTTTTGTATGAGTCAATCATGAAGGAGTTTTCCTGATGCAAAAGTTGCTCCTTTGCGTACTGATGGTTTTCTGCTCCGGCTGTGCAAAAGACCACACGAAACCACCTGCGAATCTTGATTTTGTTTCTGTTAACCGCGAAACCGCGCTTTTGTACGACGTTAGATTTGATTCGGACGTTGATGTGCTTGATCTTTTTGATCGAGGGGAAGGAAAAGGGATGGCTTCCGCTACGCTGGAGTGTGCCTTGGCAGAGGACGAAGATTTTTCGGTCGATAAACTCATCAGGTTTTCTGCAACTGGTTCGATTGAGCCCAAAGGAAGTGATGGAGGCCATGCAAAATATTCCTATCTCAGCAGCGCATTCATGAGTGAAGTTTCCAATGGTGGTGGTTCCCGTAGAGATCTTTCGACAACAGAACTCAACCACCTCCTATCCAACAAACAGCAAATCCCCTGCAAAGTCGTGGTCACCGCCTACGGTTACAAACCCTATTACTCCAACACCCTGCACATCCCCGTCGCCGATCTGCTGCGGGAAATCAACAAACCCCGCTGAAAAAACCGGGGAATTCCAGGCGCGAATTCCCCGCGATCTCTCACTCCTGCAGCCGCAAAACTCACCCGCTCAAGCCGCAAAAATAAATCGACGAAACGTGATCATCCATTCCTGACACACGCCGATATAACAGGCATGACCGCTGCGTTTGCCGGGTATATCCCGCTGGGCTACGCTCAAAAAACATAAGGGTTTTTCCACGCTGGCGCCCTCGTCGTACCTGCCCAGGACTTGCTATTGCCTTTCCCGATGCCCGATCCGCAACACGCCCCCGGCGCGCTTAAGCGTCTGCCGTTACGCAAAGCAGCCGTGCTGTTTATCGTCGCGGTGAGCCTGTGCCTGTCCGGTTTGCTGTACCTGCAACTGCAGCAGTCGCAGCGTCAGGATCTGGCGGTGGCGCAGGCCGCGTCGAGCAATTTGACCCGGGCGATGGCGCAGCAGGCCGAGGACACGTTTCTGGCGGCCGACCTGGTGATGACCAGCCTGGTCGACTGGATCGAGGATGACGGTTACGGCGCTGCGCAAAAGCCGCGTTTGCAGCGCATCTTCGCGCGGCGTGCGCAGCAACTGACGCAGTTGCACGGCATTTTTCTATTCGATCGCGACGGGCAATGGGTAATCACCTCGTTTGCCGAGCTGCCGCGCGGCAACGGTGTTGCCGATCGTGAGTATTTCAAGTTTCACCAGCAGAACGTGTCGACGCTGGCGCACATCGGCCCGGCGATTCGCAGCCGCGAAAATGGCGAATGGATCATCCCGATCTCCAAGCGCATCAATGACGCTTCCGGAAATTTCGAGGGTGTGTTGCTGGCCGGCATCAAGATGTCGTACTTCGATCAGTTTTTCAAAAGCTTCAGTCTCGACGACAACGGCATCATGTTTCTGGCGCTGACTGACGGCACCTTGCTTGCGCGGCGGCCGTTCGATGAATCGCTGATCGGCACTTCGGTGGCGCGCGGGCAGATTTTCCAGGCGCTGCTGCCCAATGCCTCGGCTGGCACCGCGATGCTCGATTCTTATGTCGACGGCACCGAACGGCTCTACGGCTATCGGCAGTTGGCGTCTTATCCGCTAGTGGTATCGGCCGCCACCTCGCGGGATACGATTCTCCAGGGTTGGTACGAGCGCGCCTTTCAGTCAAGCGTGATCGTCGCGCTGGTGATCCTCGGCGTCGGCCTGTTTGGCTGGGTGTTCATCCATCAGGTGCGCAATGGCGAACGCATCGAGAAGAACCTGCGCAAGGCGCAACGGGCGCTGGAGCAGATCGCCACGCACGACAGCCTGACCGGGTTGGCCAATCGGCGCCTGTTCGAGCGCTCGCTGGAAATCGAGTTTGCCCGCGGCGCACGGCAGGTCAGTCCGGTCAGCCTGATCATGCTCGATATCGATTTTTTCAAACGCTACAACGATGCCTACGGCCACGTCGCTGGTGACCAATGCCTGACGCAAGTTGCCCAGGTGCTGAGGACGTGTTGCCAGCGCAAGTCCGATCTGGCCGTGCGTTACGGAGGGGAAGAGTTTGCCGTGTTGCTGCCGGACACCGATATCAACGGTGCGCTGGCGATTGCCGGGCAGATTCGACGCAGCGTGATCGACAAGCATATCGTTCACAGCGGCTCGCCGACCGGGTATCTGACGGTGAGTCTGGGTTGTTATGCGTTCATACCAAGCGGCAATGACAGCCCGGAAGCGTTTATCCAGCGTGCTGACGCGGCGCTG
Source organism: Pseudomonas sp. Z003-0.4C(8344-21) (assembly GCF_900104975.1). Classification (NCBI taxonomy): domain Bacteria; kingdom Pseudomonadati; phylum Pseudomonadota; class Gammaproteobacteria; order Pseudomonadales; family Pseudomonadaceae; genus Pseudomonas; species Pseudomonas sp. Z003-0.4C(8344-21). The sequence continues at coordinate 2,420,455 of NZ_LT629756.1, forward strand.
TATCAGGCGAAAAATGCCGGTCGCAATCGCGCGGCGGTGCTGTCGCTGGACAGCGGATTTGCCGAATTGATGCGCTCGGATCGCTGACTAACACAACCCTTGTAGGAGTGAGCCTGCTCGCGATAGCGGTGTGTCAGTGGCGCAAAGGACTACTGATACACCGCTATCGCGAGCAGGCTCACTCCTGCAAGGGAAGGTTACCTACCTGCCGGGATGGCTCTTGTTCGTTCAGCTGCCCGAGCCACCGCCCGCACCGCCAGTGCCGCCGCCGGCCGAACCGGTGCCACCGCCCGCGCCGGAACCCGAGCCGCTGGCGCCACCGTTGGTGCCGGTACCCGTGCCAACGCCGGTACCCATGGAGCCCGTACCTGAATTGGTCCCCGAGCCGCCAGTGGAACCGCCGCCGGAACCGCTGCCGCCGGAAGGCGCGCCGGGGGTGTTGTCCGGTGGCATGGTCGAGCTGCTGGCGCCGCCGGATTTGGTCCCGGTGGCGTCGGTGCTGTCATTCGCCGCGAAGCTGGCGGCCGATGCGCTGGCCAGCAGGCCGGCCAGCAAGAGCGAAGTGAGTTTGCGCGTGATCATGGTGCATCTCCTGAAAAGGGCATGTACCTGTTATTGGTCCGACGCGCAGAACCACGGGTGCCCGCTGGCTGACGAGTGGTCAGAAATCGACAGTGGCAGCGACCTTCAGCGTGCGCGGTGTGCCCTGGGTCAGATAACCGCCATTGGCCGATGCCCAATAGGCCTCATTGGCGACGTTTTCCAGGTTGGCGCGCAGGGTGATTTGCCGGTCATCCAGTTTGAAGGCGTAGCGCGTGCCGAGGTCGAAACGGTTCCACGCCGGGATGCTCTGAGTGTTGGCCGCGTTGAGGTATTGCCCGCCGGTGCGCAACATCCGCGCGCTCACCGCTGCACCTTCGAGCCCTGGGATATCCCAATCGGCGCCGAGGTTGATCTGGAAGCGCGGCACGCCGACGGCGCGGTTGCCGTCGTTGACGCCGTTGCTGCTGCCTTGCAGTTCGGTCTTCATCACGGTCGCGCCGCTGAGCAGGCGCAGACCGTCCAGCGGCTCGCCATACACGTTCAACTCGACGCCCTTGTTGGTCTGCTCGCCATCGACGCGGAAGATGCCGTCCTGGGTGTAGCTGGACGGTTGCTCGATGCGGTACATGCCGAGGTTGGCGCCGTAGCTGCCCATGTCCACGCGCACGCCGGCCTCGATCTGCTTGCTGCGCACCGGGGCGAACGTTTCATCGCGGTTGATCGCCGTGGTTGGTGGCGTCGGCCCTTTGGCCAGGCCTTCGATGCGGTTGGCGTAAAACGACACGTGCTCCCACGGCTTGATCACCAGCCCGTAAACCGGCGTGGTGATCGACTCTTCATAACTGGAAGTGCGCGCGCCCGTCGTCGTGTTCCAGCCATCGACCTTAAGCTCCTGGCGACGAACGCCGAGGGTCAGCAGGATACGGTCATCAACGAAACCGAGGGTGTCGGAAATCGCTTCGCTGCGCAGCGTGTTCTTGCCGACGATGCGCGGATCGTTGATGTCGCTGGCGAACGACGTGGCCGCTGGCCGTGGCTTGTCCGTGACGTTGTACAGATTGGTGCTGTAACGGCTGGCAGTGCCGATGGTCTCGAACGCCGAACGCTGCTCACCCCAGATTCCGGCCCAGCCGAGGTTGAGCTGGTGGCTGATGGGCCCGGTGCTGAAACGCCCGTTGAGGCCGGCCATGGCACTCTGGTTGTCCTCGTCGTGGGGCGAATACAGCATGCCGCCGCGTGCAGTGCCGTTGAGGTCGGTGACCGTCAGCGACGAGTACACACCGTTCTCGCGGGTGTGTTTCGCTCCGCCGGAAACGTAGGCCGTCCAGTTATCGTTCAGGTCGTATTCGGCGCGGGCCATGCCAAAGGTGTCTTCCAGTTGCGAATAGCTCCAGCGCTGCGCGTAGCTGTCGTTGGCGTCCGGCACCTTCGGCGTTTTTTTCAGGCTCGAATCGACGTAGATCACCGAGCGGCCCTGATTGATCACCTGTTTCTGGTAACCCAGATCCGTGGAGATGCGCAGACGCTCACCGCGATAATCGAGGCCGAGGCTGAACAGCGACGAGCGCTGGTCTTCTTCATCGACAGCGGTAGCACCTTCGCGCTGCATCAGGTTGACCCGGGCACCGAAGCGGTTGTCTTCGCCGAAGCGCTGACCCAGATCCAGATGCCCGCCGACACGGCCGTCGTCGCTGTAGTCGAGAGTGACGCTGCGGGTCGGCGTGTCCATTGCGCGCTTCGGTTGCAGATTGACCCCGCCGCCGATGCCGCTGCCGCTCGGGGTCACGCCGTTGACGAAGGCGTTCGGGCCTTTGAACAATTCGACCCGTTCCAGCGCTTCGGTCGCGATGATCTGCCGGGGCAATATGCCGTAGAGGCCGTTATAGGAAATGTCATCGGAGAGCAGCGGCAAGCCGCGAATCATGAACACCTGGGAGAAGTTGCCGAAGCCTGACGACTGGCGAACGGAGGCGTCATTGAGCAACACATCGCCGACGGTTTGCGCCTGCTGATCGGCCATGGTCTTGGCGGTGTAGCTGGTGACGCTGAAGGGCAAGTCATTGACCGCCTGATTGCCAAGCATGCCGATCTGTGCGGAGCGCGCGACTTGCTCACCGCCATAAGTATCGCCGCTGTCGCGCACGGCGCTGACGTTGGTGGCGCCGAGTTCGAGTGCGCCGTCAGCCGCCACTTGCGGCGCTACCGTGTAGCCGTTGCCCGCGGTGCCGATCAGCTCGAAACCACTGCCTTCCAGCAGTCTGGCGAAACCGCCTTGTGCGCTGTATTCGCCTTGCAGACCGGGGCTTTGGCGATTACCCAGTTGCGCCGGGTCGAACGACAGCGGTACGCCGACACTGACGGCGAACTGCGCCAGCACATGGCTGAGCAGGCCGGGGCCGATATTGACGCTGTGGCTGACGCTGACGGGTTCGGCGGCGTGCACCAGCACCGGCGTCAGGGTGGCGAAGGCCAGGGCCAGGCTCAGGTTCAACGCCTTGAGCGGGAAGGTGGCGGGGCGGGGCGTGGGCAATGCAGTCATTCGGCGTTCCTGTCGGGCGCGTGGAATCAAAGAGGTCTGCTCCACTCACCGGACGAGACGCAAAAAGGTATCAGGCACAGGTAAAGATATTTCCTTCGAATTCAAACCCGTGGTTCCACTGACAACCAGTAACGGGTCAGGCTGCTGATCTTCAGTGGCAGGGTGTCGCTGAGCAGGCGCAGGCTCGCATCGGTGTCACGCAGGGAAAACGCCCCGGACACACGCAGCGCCGCAACGTCCGGGTGGCAGCGCAGCACACCGCGCCGATAACGGCTCAGTTCATTGAGCAAATCGTCCAGGCGCAGGTTGTTCGCCAGCAGCATGCCCTTGTCCCAGGCCAGGCTGTTGCGGTCGAACGTTTCGGCGGTGTCGAAAGCGTTGAGCTTGAAACGCTGGCGTTCGCCGGCCTTCAGCGTGTTGCTCTGCTGCAGCCATTGCGGGGTTATTTGCACGCGGCCCTCAAGCACTGAGACCTGACTGCGCGAACGATCGATGCGCACGCAAAACCGGCTGCCGAGGGAGACGGCGCTGCCTTGCGGGGTTTCGACGATAAACGGGCGGGCGCTCGAGTCATCCGCCGTGTTGATCAACAGTTCGCCGTTGAGCAGCATCACCCGGCGCTCGATCGGACTGAAAGTGATGTCCACGGCGCTGTCGGTGTTGAGCAACAGTTGAGTGCCGTCGGCCAGTTGCAGGTTCTTCTGCTCGCCGATCGCGGTGCGCTGGTCGGCGCTCCATTGCTGCCACGGCGCATGTTGCGAAGCGATGCCGACCGGGCCGGCGAGCAGCAACAGGCCGAGGCGGGTGAGGGTCTGTCGACGGCTGAGACCTTCGCGGCGAGCGGCCCGTTTCAGCGTCTGGATGGCGACATTCGCTGGCACGCTGCGCAGATCCCCAAGCAGCGCTTCGGCGCGCTGCCAGGCCTGGGCATGCTCGGCGCTGCGCAGGCGCCATTGGGCGATCGCCTGGTGATCGGCCGGCGTGGCATTGCCGGAATGCAGCTGCACCAGCCAGTCGGCGGCTTCGCCGAGAATCTGCGGATTGATCATCGGTGAGGTCATCACGCCACACTCAGGCAGGCGATGAACGCTGCGCGCATATGGCGTTTGACAGTGATCAGCGACACGTTCAGGCGCGTGGCAATCTGCGCGTAAGTCAGGCCTTCGATCTGCGACAGCAGGAAAGTGTCGCGAGTCTGCGCCGGCAGTTCGCGCAGCAGCGCTTCGATGCGCCACAGTGTCTCGACAATCAGTAGACGGGTTTCGGGCGACGGCACCTCGGCCGGTGGCAGTTGCGCGATGGTGTCCAGATAGGCGCGTTCGATGTCCTGACGTCGCCAGCGATCGATCATCAACCCTTTGGCGATGTGCGTCAGCAATGCCCGCGGCTCGCTGCCCAACGGTTTGGCGACCTGACGCGCGAGCAGGCGCAAAAAGGTGTCATGGGCCAGATCGGCCGCATCGCAGCGATTACCGAGCCTGCGCTGCAGCCAGCCCTGCAACCAACCGTGATGCTCGCTGTAGAGGCGGTGAATCTGTTGGTTCAAGGGAGAGTCGATGGACGACATGAAATGCAGATACTCGGTTCGGGCAGCCGTGGCATGAGTGCAATTAAGAATTGATCGCATTCTAGTGGCTCTGCTTCAGCGCTGGCAATTGCCCGAGAGCATTTTTCTGCGCCAGTGGCCTACTGATCTTCGCCAATATTGGCTATTTGTCGCAGCTGTCAGCGGGACTAACGTAGTCGCACATTCCCTTGCGACCCGGAGTCACCATGCAACCTCGTACCGATTTCTACACCGCTTCCCCTGACGCCCTGAAAGCGATGATGGCGCTGGAAACGGCGGTATCCAGACTGCCGCTGGAAAAGACCCTGATCGAACTGGTCAAACTGCGCGCCTCGCAAATCAATGGCTGTGCATTCTGCATCGACATGCACACCGCTGACGCGATCAAGGGCGGCGAAACCCCGCGCCGGCTGTTCGCCGTCACTGCCTGGCGGGAAGCGCCGTTCTTCAGCGACCGCGAACGCGCCGCGCTGCTCTGGACCGAGTCTCTGACGCAACTGAGCCTGACTCACGCCCCGGACGCAGACTACGAAGTGGTCGCCGCGCAATTTACGCCCAAGGAAATGGTCGATCTGACCGTGGCGATCAGCACCATCAACAGCTGGAATCGTTTGGCGGTGGGGTTTCGCAAACTGCCGCAGGCGTGAGTTTTCAACAGCTTCCTTGTCTTCCTTCGCCTGCTTGCGAGCGCAAGCGGGCGAACGGCATAGACGGCCGCTCGAGGAATTCATTGCTTCACCTTAATACGAAGCATTACTATTCACGCCCTTTCCTCAGTGCGCCGTTCCCTACCTCATGCGTCCCCGCAGACCCGGCTTTTTCGAGCATTACGAAGAGTTGATCGGCACCTGGACTCGGCGTCTGCGCAATCGCGCGCAGGCCGAGGATCTGGCGCACGACACCTTTGTGCGCGTGCTCGAGGCCGATTCGACGGCGGTGCAGCAGCCGCGTGCTTATCTGCACCAGACCGCGCGCAATATTGCGGTTGACGGTTATCGGCGCGAGGACCGGCGTGGCGCCCTGGAGTCGCAGGCCATCGAGCACAGTGCGTCGACGTCCGGCGACCCGGAGCATTACATGCATGCGATCCAGTTGGCCGATTCCATCGAGCGGGCGCTGACCGAGCTGCCGGTCAATTGTCGGAAGATTTTCGTCTGGCAGAAGATCGAAGGCCTGACCCAGGCGGAAATCGCCGAACGCCTGGGACTGTCCAAGAACATGGTCGAAAAGTATATGATCCGCACCCTGCGGCATCTGCGCGATCGCCTTGATGGCTTGCAATCATGAGCGATGGCGATTTTTCCTCCCCAGCCCAACAGGACCTTCCATGACGGATACCCGTGATTGCGCGTGCGGGCCGAGCACGGTGCGCGATGATGCTGCGCGCTGGTTCGTGCGGTTGCAGGAGCCGGATGTCAGTGCATTGGAGCGGCAGCGCTTCGACGCCTGGCTGAACGAGCATGCGCAGCATCGCGACGAATTTCAATTGCTGCAGGGCTTGTGGACGGCGGCCGATCTGCTCCCGGCGCCACGCCTCAAGGCTTTGGCTGAAACGCCGCCAAGCCGTCGCGCACGCCGGCCCTTGTTGCGTTATGCCGTGGCGGCCAGTGTGCTGGCGGTGGCGCTCGGCCTCGGTCTGTTCAGCGGTTTGCATCATCCGGGCGGCTACAGCGCCGAATTCGTCACGGCGTTGGGCGAGCGCAAACACGTGGCCTTGCCCGACGGTTCGCTGATCGATCTGAACAGCCGCAGCCGTTTGCAGGTGCGCTATGAACAGGATCGTCGCTTGATTGAACTGCGCGAAGGCGAAGCCATGTTCAGCGTCGAGCACGATGCATCGCGGCCATTTGTCGTGCAAACCGAGAGCGGCAAGGTCACGGTCACGGGCACGCGTTTCGATGTGCGCCGCGATCCTGCGCAAACCCGCGTGGCGGTGGAGCAGGGCACGGTCAAGGTGCAGGGGCGGGGTGCGCCGAGCGACCAATTCATCACTCTGACGGCGGGCCTCGGCACGCACGTTGATGCCCACGGCAAAGTCGCGCCAGCCTACGCAGTCAACCCGGCGCAACTGACCGCGTGGCGCAACGGCAAGCTGGTGTTCGACAACGCCAGCCTCAGCGAAGTCGCGGCCGAAGTATCGCGTTATCGCCAGCATCCGTTGACGGTCACCGACCCGGCCGTGGCCAGCCTGCGCCTGACCAGTGTGTTCAACGCCGACAACACCGACGCCTTGCTCAAAGCTCTGCCGAACATCCTGCCGGTGGCCGTGCGCAGCTTGGCCGATGGTCGGCAGGAAATAATCGCAAAATAAAATTCAGGTTTTTTTCGAGTTCAGCGTCTTCCTGTTCAACTGCAACTGGTTTGCATTAACAGCCGCACACTCTTGCGATCCACAGGACTCTGTACGACGTGAAAAACACCATCGCCAATAACAAAAAATCCCCTTGGTTACCGCTGGCCCTCGCGCTGGCGGTCAGCGCTGCGATGCCGCAGGCGTTCGCCGTCGAAGCCATCCATATTCGCGCACAGCCGCTGGGCCAGGCCTTGAGCGAGCTGGGCCAGCAAACCTCGCTGCAAGTGTTTTTCAGCCCGGATCTGGTGGCCGGCAAACAGGCGCCGGCGGTCGACGGTGATATTTCGCCGGAGCAGGCGCTGCGTCAGTTGCTGCAGGGCAGCGGTCTGGATTATCAGATCAACGAGGGCTCGGTGACGCTGTCGCCGGCCGCCACTTCCGCGGCGAGCAATGGCCCGCTGGAACTCGGCGTGACCGATATCAAAGTGGTCGGCGACTGGCTCGGCGACGCCAACGCCGCCGTGGTGCAGAACCACCCCGGCGCGCGCACGGTGATCCGCCGCGATGCCATGGTCGAGCAGGGCGCAATGACCGTCGGCGATGTGCTCAAGCGCGTACCGGGCGTACAGGTGCAGGACGCCAACGGCACCGGCGGCAGCGATATTTCCCTCAACGTCGGCGTGCGTGGTCTCACGTCGCGCCTGTCGCCGCGCTCCACCGTGCTGATCGATGGCGTGCCGGCGGCGTTTGCGCCGTACGGTCAGCCGCAACTGTCGATGGCGCCGATTTCCTCGGGCAACCTCGACAGCATCGACGTGGTGCGCGGCGCTGGTTCGGTGCGTTACGGGCCACAGAACGTCGGCGGGGTGATCAACTTCGTCACCCGCGCGATCCCGGAGAAAACCACCGGTGAAATCGGCACCACGCTGGAGACTTCGCAGCACGGCGGCTGGAAACACATCGACACGGCATTTCTCGGCGGCACCGCCGACAACGGCATCGGCATGGCCTTGCTGTATTCCGGGGTCAACGGTCACGGTTACCGCGAGCGCAACAACGGCAACGACATTGATGACGTGATTCTCAAGACCCACTGGGCGCCGACCGAGCAGGACGATTTCAGCCTCAACTTCCACTATTACGACGCCAGCGCCGACATGCCCGGCGGCCTGACCCAGAAGCAGTACGACGATAAGCCGTTCCAGTCCGACCGCGATTACGACAGCTTCAGCGGCCGGCGCAAGGACGTGTCGTTCAAGTGGATTCGGCAGATCGACGAGCGCACCCAGGCCGAAGTGCTGACCTACTATTCCGACAGTTACCGTGGCAGCACGATTGCCGCGCGCGACCAGAAAACCCTCAGCTCGTACCCGCGCACCTATTACACCTTCGGCATCGAGCCGCGGGTTTCGCATGTGTTCGATGTTGGCCCGACGACCCAGGAAGTCAGCGTCGGTTATCGCTACCTCAAAGAGGGCATGCACGAAGAAGCCAGTCGCCTGGCGCTGGTGAACAATCAACCGGTGGTCACCCGCACCTCTGACGGTCACGTCTATCAGGACCGTACCGGTGGCACCGAGGCCAATGCGTTTTACGTCGACAACAAGATCGATGTCGGCAACTGGACGATCACCCCGGGCATCCGTTTCGAACACATCAGCACCGAATGGCACGATCGCCCGGTGCTCGACACCTCTAACCGGCCAGTGCAGGAAAAGCGCCGCAGCATCGACAGCAACGAACCGCTGCCGGCACTGAGCGTGATGTATCACCTGTCCGATGCGTGGAAGCTGTTTGCCAACTACGAAACCTCGTTCGGTGCCTTGCAGTACTTTCAGCTCGGCCAGGGCGGCACGGGTGACCAGACCGCCAGCGGTTTGAATCCGGAAAAAGCCAAGACTTATGAGATCGGCACGCGTTACAACGATGACGCGTGGGGCGGCGAGGTGACGCTGTTCTACATCGACTTCGACGACGAACTGCAATACATCAGCAACGACGTCGGCTGGACCAATCTCGGCGCGACCAAGCACCAGGGCGTCGAAGCCTCGGTGCACTACGACATGGCCGCTCTGGACCCGCGCCTCGACGGCCTGACCGCCAATGCCGGCGTGACTTACACCCGTGCGGTGTACGAGGGCGAGATTCCCGGCTTCAAGGGTCGTGACCTGCCGTTCTACTCACGCCAAGTGGCGACGGTCGGTTTGCGTTACGACATTGATCGCTGGACGTACAACCTCGACGGCTTCGCCCAATCGCAACAACGCTCGCCGGGCACCGGGGTCAACGCTGACGGCAGTTTCAACGGCAATTACATCACCGAGGGCACCGCCGATGGGCAGTACGGCGACATTCCCGGCTACGTCACCTGGAACGTGCGCGGCGGCTACGATTTCGGCGCGCAGCTGTCGAACCTCAAGCTCGGCGCCGGGGTGAAGAACATTTTCGACAAGCAATACTTCACCCGCTCCAGCGACAACAATTCGGGAATGTATGTTGGCGCACCGAGGACGTTCTTTGTGCAGGCCAGCGTGGGGTTCTGACCGACCGCGTCGGCTTCTTCGCGAGCAGGCTCGCTCCCACAGGTTCACCGAGATTCTGTGGGAGCGAGCCTGCTCGCGAAGCTTTTCAGACCTTCAGCACTTTCCCGCCAATCGCCACCGCGACCAGCAGCACCGCCATCAGGCCAAAGGCAAAACTCAAGCTGCTGGCGTGGGCGACAAAACCGATCACCGCCGGCCCGGCGAGAATTCCGGCATAGCCCAGCGTGGTAATCGCCGGTACCGCGATGCTTTCCGGCATCACCGTCTGCTTGCCCACCGCGGTGTACAGCACCGGCACGATGTTCGAGCAGCCGGCACCGACCAGCGCATAACCCACCAGTGCGGCTTGCCAGCTCGGCGCGAAGGTCGCCAGAAACAGACCGGCCGCGGCCGTCAGCCCGCCGAACAGAATGATCCGCGTGGCGCCCAAGCGGCGGACGATGCGATCACCCAGCAAGCGGCCCGCGGTCATGGTCAGGGCGAATGCCGCGTAACCCAATCCGGCGTACGCGGTGTCGATCCCGCGTTCCTGTGCCAGGAACACCGCGCTCCAGTCCAGCGCTGCGCCTTCGGTGAGAAAGACAATGAAGCACATGCCACCGATAAACAGCACGATGCCATGGGGAATGGCGAATGCCGGACCCGAACTTTCGCTGCCGTAGGGCAGCATGTGCGGCACGCATTTGCACAGCGCCGCGATCAACAGCGCGACCACCACCAGCATCGCCGCCAGTGGCGACAGGCCGAGGCCGAGCAGGGCGCTGACGCCGGCCGCGCCGACAATCCCGCCCAGACTGAACAAGCCGTGAAAGCCCGACATCATGTTCTTGCCGCTGGCGCGCTCGACGATCACCGCTTGCAGGTTCACCGTCGAATCCACCGTGCCCAACCCCGCACCGAACATGAAAAGGGTGGCGATCAGCGCCGGTATCGACGACACCGTCGCCAGCAACGGTAATGCCGCGCAGATCAACAACGTGCCGCCGGTGGCCACGCGCCGGCAGCCGAAGCGCGTCGCCAGAATACCCGCCAGTGGCATCGCCAGAATCGAGCCAACGCCCAGGCACAACAGCAACAAGCCCAGCGTGCCCTCATCGAGACCGGCGCGGGCTTTGGCATAAGGCACCAGCGGCGCCCACGCCGCGATGCCGAGCCCGGCGATGAAAAAAGCCACGCGCGTGGACATCTGTTGCAGGCGTCCGGGGACGAAGGTGTCTTGGGGGTTGAGGCTGGTCATATCGATCCTTGGTAAAAACATCGCGTCCCCGAAGGACAGTGATTCAGCGACGAGGTTCGATCGCTATGCGGGGGCGTGCAGCCGACATCGTAACCTGTAGGAGTGAGCCTGCTCGCGATAGCGTTGTGTCAGGTAAAAATATCTCGACTGACCCACCGCTATCGCGAGCAGGCTAACTCCTACAGGGGATTGCAGTTTACAGTGGGATTTTCGTAAGCACAGAGAGGTGGGGATGACTCGGTTTTATGACGCACGAGGCAATATCTATGGCGTGGTTTCACCCGAAGCCTTGCGTGAGGCAGGAATCGCCTTGCCCGCCAGCGCCCTCGAATGCGCCGCCTCGCGTCAGTCATGGAGCGACACGGCGATCAGCGTTTGCTGCGCCTGGCCCGCTGGCCAGCGCCCGGCGAACAGCAAGGCCCATCGCAGCGACGGCTTGCTGATTGGCCCGTTCCAGGCCGCCCCGCCGTTCGATGTGCTGATCGTCAACACCGACGGCACCCTCGCCGAGCGCAGTGGCAACGGGCTGACGATCTTCTCCCAGGCGCTCGCCGGGCAAGGCTTGATGCCGGAAGCAGGCGCGCTGTTGTGCGTGCATCACGACAAGGGCGACGCCGTGGAAACCTCGGTGAAACCGGCCACGGTGGACGATGTTCAGGGCTTCTGGCTCGATCTGGGTCAGCCCGGTTTCGGCGCGGATGCCGTCGGTGCGCAGCAGGTCGAAGAGGTGCCATTCAATGGGCGAGTGGTCAGCCGCATACCGTCGCTGGCAGAGCTCGATCCAGCCTGGACGCACAGCCAGTTCGTGCGCATCGGCAATCCGCATTGCGTGACGTTGCTTGGCGATGTCGGCGCATTACCGAGCAATGAGCAAATGAGTGAGCCTGCATTGAACGAAGGCCTGGCCCGCATCGCCTATGCCATGCCAACCGGCGCCGGAGATCCCTGCCCGGCGGGCGTGAATCTGCAATGGGCGGCGCTGGAGTCAGCACAGAAAATCCGCGCCCGGGTGTTCGAGCGGGGCGAAGGACCGACCGCCTCATCCGGCACCAGCGCCAGTGCGGTGGCATCGGCGGCGTGGCGGGTGGGTTGGGTCGCGGCGGGGCAAGTGCAGGTGGTAATGCCCGGCGGCACGGCGCCGATTTTGCTTGAGGTAGAAGATAGAGAATTGGTGCGGGTCAGACTGTTCGGGACGGCGCGGTTGATGGGCTGAATTCGAGGCCGCCATCGCTGGCAAGCCAGGCTCCCACAGGTTTGCGCCGTACTCAATATTGATGATCGGCACAAAACCTGTGGGAGCCTGGCTTGCCAGCGATGAGGCCATCAGACCCGGCACAAACCTCAGCTCAGACCACCGCTGAACTCCACCACCGGCATCTGCCGCTTCATCAACACCTTGCCATCGCGAATCGAATACAGCGGCAAGCCCTGGCTGCGAATCACTTCGTAGTCACTGTCCGCCGACAGGATCAGCAGATTCGCTGGGCGCCCTTGTTCCAGCCCGTACCGCTCGCCCAGGTGCATGGCTTTGGCGCTGTTATCGGTGACCAGATCCAGCGCGCTTTGCAGGTTGCGATAGCCGAGCATGTGGCAGATGTGCAGGCCGGCTTCGAGTACGCGCAGAATGTTGCCGTTGCCCAGCGGATACCACGGGTCGACGATCGAATCCTGGCCGAAACACACGTTCATCCCGGCTTCGAGCAGTTCGTTGACGCGGGTCACGCCACGGCGTTTCGGGAAATTGTCGAAACGCCCTTGCAGGTGAATGCTCTCGGTCGGGCAGGAGACAAAACTGATCCCGGAATGGCCGAGCAGGCGAAACAGTTTGGCGCAGTAGGCGTTGTCGTAAGAGCCCATCGCCGTGGTGTGGCTGGCGGTGACGCGGGCGCCCATGTCGCGGCTGCGCGCTTCTTCGGCGAGCACTTCAAGGAAGCGTGAGTGCGGGTCGTCGGTCTCGTCGCAATGCACGTCGACCAAGCAACCGGTGCGCTCGGCGAGGTCCATCAGAAACTTCACCGAACTGACGCCCTGATCACGGGTGTATTCGAAATGCGGAATCCCGCCGACCACGTCCGCGCCCATGCGGATCGCTTCTTCCATCAGCTCGCGACCGTTGCGGAACGACTCGATGCCTTCCTGCGGGAACGCAACGATTTGCAGGTCGATCAGATGACGGCTTTCCTCGCGCACTTCGAGCATGGCCTTGAGTGCGGTGAGTTGCGGGTCGGTGACGTCGACGTGGGTGCGCACGTGCTGAATGCCGTGGGCGGCGAGCGCCTGAATGGTTTTCTTGGCGCGGGTCTTGGTGTCTTCTTCGGTAATGGTGACCTTGCGTTCGCCCCAGCACTCGATGCCTTCGAACAGTGTGCCGCTCATGTTCCAGCGCGGCTCGCCGGCGGTGAGGGTGGCATCAAGGTGAATGTGCGGCTCGACGAAGGGCGGCACCACCAGATTGCCGCCGGCGTCGAGGTCGTCCGGGCCGAGCGTCGGCGCTTCGGTTTGCCGGGCGATGCTGTGGATCAGACCGTTTTCCAGGTGCAATTCGTGCAGGCCTTCCTGGTTGCGCAGGCGGGCGTTGATGATGTGCATCAGGCGAATCCTTTTATAGATCTTGTAGTGGTGTGCTGACGCGACGGGCGCCGAGCAGACCGGTGACGATGACATACGTTAGCGCGGCAGCGGCAATCCCTACCAGCGGCGCGACCCACGGCGAACTGAACGCAGCAATGGTGCCCACGCCGTAAGCCCCGAGCCCCGGCCAGTTGAACGCCGGCAACCGCGCGTCGGCCAGACGCGGATAATGCCCGCGCCAGCGGTAGACGAAGTCCGCCATGATCACCCCGCCAATCGGCGGAATCACTGTGCCGAGCAAAATCAGATACGGCACCAGCATGTCGTACATGCCGAGCAAGGCGAGCACCGTGCCGATCACCGCGCCGCCCAGGGTCACGGTTCTGCGCCGGCCGGTGCGCAGCAGGTTGCAACCGGCGACGGCGAAGTTGTAGATGGTGTTGTCCTGGGTGCTCCAGATGTTCAGCAACAGCATGGCCATCGCGGCCATGGCGAAACCTTGCAACAGCAACACCTCGACTACGTCTGGTTGCTGATAGACGATCGCGCCATACGCGCCGATCAATACCATCAGGCCGTTGCCAACAAAAAAACCGATCAGGCTGGCCAGCACCGCCACCCGCGCCGAGCGAGAGAAACGCGTCCAGTTGGTCGCTTGCGTCGCGCCACTGACGAAGGTGCCGAACACCAGCGTGATGGCTGTCGACCAGTCCAGCGAACCCGTCGGCACGACGCTGAGCAAACCTTCGAAACCACCGACTTTTACCGTCGCCACCCACATCGACAGCATCAACAGCAACAGCATCGCCGGCACCGCGATGTACGAGAGAATTTCCAGCCCGCGATAACCGATGTACGCCGTGGCGCAGAAACCCAGCCCGAACAGCACCATCAGGCCGAGCACCGTGGCTTCATTGAGATTGAAATACTTGCCGATCACCACCGCCGCCGTCGCCGTGCCCCAGGCGTACCAGCCGATCTGGGTGAAACCGAGGATCAGGTCGCTGAGCTTGCTGCCCACATCACCAAAACAGAAACGGCCCATCAGCACCGAGTTGAGACCGCTCTTGAAGGCGATATAGCCCAGGCCCGCGGCGTACAGGCCGAGCAGCAGGTTGCCGACAACGATCACCGCGATCATCTCGCTGAAGGTGAACGCCACGCCGAGCTTGCCGCCGGCAAACATGGTCGCGGTGAAAAACGTGAAGCCCAGTAACACCATCGCGGTGGAGGCCAGGCCTTTGCGCGCGTGCATCGGGACTTCGCTGAGGGGGTAATCATTGCCGGGAGCGTTCTGCGTCATGGGGCAGTCCTTGCTGGAAGGGAGAAGACGCGGGAGGGTTGCAGCGGTCGTGCCAAACCGCAAAGTTGCAGATATGTATAGACGACAGGGCGTTGTCAGGGGCAAAAACGGTGCAGCCGAGCGCACCCGTGTGCGATGTGGGAGCCCCGATCGTTCCCACGCTCTGCGTGGGAATGCAGCCCGGGACGCTCCGCGTCCCATGCCAAAGCCGAACGCGGAGCGTCCGTTGAGGCATTCCCACGCAGAGCATGGGAACGATCGGTGTCAGGGGATTTTGATGCTGACAGAGGAATTGCAGCAGGGCGGCGTAAGCATAAAAAAACAGCCTTTGCGGCTGTTCTTTATTTCCTGACTCAACACCGCCCCCAGTAGGAGTGAGCCTGCTCGCGATAGCGGTGTTTCAGCCAAACAAATGCTTGATGACACACCGCTATCGCGAGCAGGCTCACTCCTACACATAGCGATCTGCGGTGATTACTCGCCGCGATAGATGCATCCGCTGGTGCACGTCTCATGAATGCGGATCGCGCTCAGTTCCGGCAGCAGCGGCTTCATTTCATTCCAGATGAATTTGGCCAGCACTTCGCTGGTCGGGTTTTCCAGACCGGGAATGTCGTTCAGGTAGTTGTGATCAAGACGCTCGTACAGCGGCTTGAAGATCGCTTTGATCTCGGAGAAATCGCGGATCCAGCCGGTATGCGGGTCGAGGTCGCCGCTCAGGTGCAGCGCCACTTTGAACGAGTGACCGTGCAGGCGCCCGCACTTGTGGCCGTCCGGGACGTGCGGCAGGCGGTGGGCGGATTCGAAAGTAAATTCCTTGAAGATTTCCACAGTATTCTGGCTCTGTTCAGATGGCGTTCGCCGCAGCGATTCGGGCAGGCGGCGAGTTTATCAGCTTGTCTGTGGCTGTGCTGACTAAAGGGTCAGCAAGTGCTCGGCGAGGCGACCGTTGGCCGTCAGTTCGAGAAATTCGTCACCGAGGCGGCGGCTTTCGTCCATCGCCGTGTGCCAGTACTTCTGCCGGCCGGGAGCATCGCCCATGAAACGCTTGAAGTCGTTACGGTCGGGCAGTTTGCCGAAGGGCAGGCGGGCCAGATATTCCTTCGACGGCGCGAGCAACAGCACGTCTTGCAAACGCTGCACCGAGGCGCGGCGCCACGGCAGGGTCTTGTCGAACCAGCCGGGAATCACCCGGTCGGTGAAGTGCGGGTAGAGCACGATGCCGTCGCCGCTGTAGGGCAGGTCGAGGTGATAGTCGAGCAGGCCGCCGTCGCGGAACGTCCCCGCGCCAGCACCCGGCAAATCGCGCACGCCTTGCATGACCATCGGAATCGAACCCGAGGCGAGCAGGGCCTGGCGCAGGTTGCCGGCGTTCAGCGCGACAAAGCGCGAAGGGAAATCGTCCAGCGCATGCAGTGGCGGGGCCAGGCGTGGATCGTGGATGATCAGCCGTTCGAAGTGCCGCGACAGCCGCGCACGACCGCGCAGGTTGTCGGCAATCACCGAACCCAGCGCCAGACCGAGCCGCCCGCGATGATCCTCGGCCAGACGCCCCTGACTTTTCACCACCATGATGTTCAAGCGGTAATGCGCATTGTCGAGGATGCTGGCGTCGCGGCCGTCGAGCAGGTCGTTGAGCATGCGCTGCGAGCTTTGACTGATCTCGGCCATGGTCACGCCTTTGTTGAAATTCTGCTCGGCGTACAAATGCCCGAGGCGGCGGATGCCTTCGGCGGCGTCCGGCAGGCAGGCACTGGCGAAGCGCCAGGAGCCGACTGAAGCGCCGATCAGCGAACGCTCGCGCGGCGCACCCGGCAGCCATTCACCGAACAGCGCCAGATCCAGCCCCTGAATCCCCAGCGCCTTCGGCCCACCGGCCGCGCCGGGCAGGGTGCCGACGTCGGCAGCGTTCAGGCCTTGGGCGCGAATGCGCGCCATGGCCCGCGGGCCGGCCTTGAGGGTGAGGGCAGGGAATTTGATGTGGATGGCGGTCATACCGGCCTCGATCGTTAGCAAGCTGCGAATTATAAGCACATGTTGCAGAGCCCTTGTAGGCCTTCGCCTGCTCGGGATAGCGGTGTGTCAGTGCCAAATGGGCTGACTGAAAAACCGCTATCGCTAGCAGGGTCCCACCTACAAGGTTTTGCATCGTCTGAAACGGGCACAATGATGGCCATTCAGTTTCAGTTAAGTTGCTGCCGTTAAGGTGCCTACCTTGAGCAATCCACAAGAATTTGGAGACACCCGTGAACACCCTGACTGCCCTGATCACCGCCTCGATCATCTGCCTCACCGCCGGTACTGCTTTTGCGCGCGATCTGGGGCCTGACGAAGCGCTTCGTTTGCGCGACGCTGGTACTATCGTCTCCTTCGAGAAGCTCAACGCCGCCGCGCTGGCCAAGCACCCGGGCTCGGAAATTACCGAAACCGAGCTGGAAGAAAAATACGGCAAGTACATTTACCAGATCGAACTGCGCGATCCGCAGGGCAAGAAATGGGATCTGGAATTGAACGCGGTCGATGGCGAAGTGCTCAAGGATCATCAGGATACGTAATGAAGCTTAATGTTCGCACCACCCGCCGTACGGCCTTGGTGCTGCTGTTGTTTTGCACCACGGCGATGGCCCGCGACCTTGATCAGGACGAAGCCCTGAGCCTGCGCGAGAAGGGCGTGATCCTGCCGCTGGAGCAAGTGTTGCAGCAGGCGATGGACCGTTATCCCGAGGCGAAGCTGCTGGAAGTCGAGCTGGAAGAAAAGCACGACATTTATATTTATGAAGTCGAATTGCTCACCGTCGAGGGTGTCGCCCGTGAGCTGCACCTGAAGGCTGATACCGGTGAACTGGTAAAAGACAAGGAAGATTGATCGATGCGTTTGCTCTTGGTGGAAGACCACGTACCGCTGGCCGACGAGTTGCTCGCCAGCCTGCAGCGGCAAGGTTACGCGGTCGATTGGCTGGCGGACGGTCGCGATGCGGTGTATCAGGGCAGCAGCGAACCCTACGATTTGATCATTCTCGACCTCGGCCTGCCCGGCGTGCCGGGGCTTGAAGTGCTGGCGCAGTGGCGCGCCGGTGGGCTGTCGATTCCGGTGTTGATTCTGACGGCACGCGATTCCTGGGCCGAACGCATCGAAGGCCTGAAGGCCGGTGCCGACGATTACCTGACCAAGCCGTTTCACCCCGAAGAGCTGCAATTGCGCATTCAGTCGCTGCTGCGCCGCTCCAAGGGCCAGGCCAATCAACCGACCTTGAAGGCCGCCGGCCTGCACCTGGACGAGGGGCGTCAGTGCGTGGTGCGTGACGGCACGGACATTCAACTGACCGCCGCCGAGTTTCGTCTGCTGCGCTATTTCATGCTGCATCCCGAGCAGATCCTCTCCAAGAGCCACCTCGCCGAACACCTCTACGACGGTGAAACCGAGCGCGATTCCAATGTCCTTGAAGTGCACGTCAATCACCTGCGGCGCAAGCTCGGCAAAAGCGTGATCGAAACCCGTCGCGGCCAGGGTTACCTGTTCGGCGGGCAAGCCTCGTGAGATCGATCCAGCGCCGCTTGAGCTTGGGTCTGATCAGTGTGATGGTGATCGTCGGTGTGGTGCTGGCGCAGACCAGCCTGTGGTTGTTCGAAGCAGGTTTGCAGCGTTATCTGGAGGCGGGTCTGCGCAACGACAGCGAGAGCCTGCTGGTGGCGTTGGTCCGTGGCCCGCAAGGCTTGCAGCTGGACGAGCGGCATCTGTCGCCAGCCTATCAGCGGCCGTTTTCCGGGCATTACTTCCGCATCGACTTTGCCGACAGCCACTGGCGTTCGCGCTCATTGTGGGACCAGGACCTGCCGCTGCTCGATCATCCCGGCCTGCACAGCAATCTCCAGTTGG
Organism: Pseudomonas sp. Z003-0.4C(8344-21); assembly: GCF_900104975.1. Classification (NCBI taxonomy): domain Bacteria; kingdom Pseudomonadati; phylum Pseudomonadota; class Gammaproteobacteria; order Pseudomonadales; family Pseudomonadaceae; genus Pseudomonas; species Pseudomonas sp. Z003-0.4C(8344-21). The sequence continues at coordinate 2,438,928 of NZ_LT629756.1, forward strand.
GCCCGGACGGCCAACAGTTGCTGATACTGCGTTCGGACTATCGGCGCCTCGGCCAGTCGATTTCAATCAGCGTCGCGCAGGATTACACGCCGGTGCGCGAAAGCTTCCAGCGCATGCGCCAGATCGGTCTGGCAGCAGGCCTGACGGCGTTGCTGGTGATTCTGCTGTTGCAGCGCCTGACCGTGCGCCGCGCCTTGAAGCCGCTGGAGCGGGCGCGCGAACAGATCGCGCAGTTGCAGCAAGGCCAGCGTTCGCAGCTCGACGATCAAGTGCCAGTGGAGCTAGAGCCGCTGGTAGCGCAGATCAACCATTTGCTCGCCCACACCGAAGACAGCCTCAAGCGCTCGCGCAACGCCCTGGGCAATCTCGGCCATGCGTTAAAAACGCCGCTGGCGGTGTTGTTGAGCGTGGCGTCGAGCGAAAAACTCGATGCGCACCCGGAACTGCGCAAGGTCCTCATCGAGCAACTGGAGCAAGTGCAGCAGCGCCTCAATCGCGAATTGAATCGCGCGCGCTTGTCCGGCGATGCACTGCCCGGCGCGCTGTTCGATTGCGACGCGGAACTGCCGGGCTTGCTGGCGACGCTGAACATGATCCACGGCGAGCATCTGGCGCTCAGCTACGTCGCCCCGGCCGGGCTGCAACTGCCGTGGGACCGTGAGGATTTACTTGAGCTGCTGGGCAACCTGCTCGACAACGCCTGCAAGTGGGCGGACGCCGAAGTGCGCTTGAGCGTGATCGAACGCACCGATGGCTTTTCCTTGAGCGTCGAGGATGACGGCCCCGGGATTCCCGAACAACAGCGCGCCGAGGTGTTCAGTCGTGGCACACGGCTGGATGAACAGACCGACGGCCATGGGCTGGGGTTGGGCATCGTGCGCGATATCGTGGAAACGTGGGGCGGGTTGCTGGTGTTGGGCGAGAGCGAGTGGGGCGGGTTGAAGGTGGTGATCGAATTGCCTCGGCGGTGAGCCCTTGAAAAGCCCCTCATCGGAACGCCGCCCGCCTAACCCTCTCCCAGAGGGAGAGGGGACTGATTGTGTTGTTCTTGAGATATGCACTCACTTGAAATACCGAGTCGGACTCAGGACTTGAATGGCATGAAGATCGGCTCCCTTTCCCCCTCGCCCCCCTTGGGGGGAGAGGGCTGGGGTGAGGGGGGATTGCAACTGACACCCCGCACTCATGCATCAAACGCGAAACTGATCCATCAACCGCTGCTGCTGATTCGCCAGGCTGTTGAGCGACTGGCTGACCCGCGCCGATTCATTGGCCTGCCCCGACAGCGATTCCGTCACGTCGCGAATCGTCGCCACATTGTTGTTGATCTCTTCGGCCACTGCGCTCTGCTGTTCAGCGGCGCTGGCGATCTGCAGGTTCATGTCGCTGATCACCGTCACCGCGTCGCCGATCTGGCGCAGTGCGGTCACTGCCTGGCCGACCTGCTCGACACTGCCCTGGGCCTGGCGATGGCTGTTGCCCATCGAACCGACCACCTCCTGCGTGCCGTTCTGCAATTGCTCGATGACCTGACGGGTTTCCTCCACCGATTCCTGGGTACGTCGGGCAAGGTTGCGCACTTCATCGGCGACCACGGCAAAACCGCGTCCGGCTTCACCGGCCCGCGCCGCTTCGATCGCGGCATTCAGTGCCAGCAGATTGGTCTGCTCGGCAATCGCGCGAATGGTTTCCAGCACCGCGCCGATTTTCTCGCTGTTGGCCGCCAGACCTTCAACCTGCACCATCGCCACGCTCATGTCGGCGGCGAGGGTGTCGATGCTCGCGGTGGTGCGGTCGATCACGGTCAGGCCCTGGCGAGTGGCGCGGTCGGCGTCCTTGGCGGCTTCGGCCGCCTGGGCCGCGCTGCGGGCGACGTCCTGCGCGGTGGCGCTCATTTCGTGGGAGGCGGTCGCAACCTGATCGACTTGACGGTATTGCTGCTCCATGCCGGCGCTGGTCTGGGTGGCGATGGCCGAGGACTGATCAGCCGTGCTGCGCGCGTCCTGCACCGAGCGTTTCACTTCGGCGATGATCGGCTGCAATTTATCGAGAAAGCGGTTGAACCAGCCGGCCAGTTGGCCGAGTTCATCCTGCTTGTCATAGGCCAGGCGGCGGGTCAGGTCGCCTTCGCCGCTGGCGATGTCTTCAAGCATGTACGCGACGCCCAGGATCGGTCGGGTCACACTGCGCGCCATCAGCCACACCAGCAGCAGGCCGAGCAGGGCGGCGAGGCCGCCGAGGCCCAACTCCATCAACGTGCCCGAGGTATTGCTCGCGTCCAGCTGTTGCTCGAGTGCTTCGGCGCGGCTGACCAGAACTTTTTCCGGCACGTCGAGCAGCACGCCCCACGCCGGCCCGCCTGGAATCGGCTGGAACGGCGATAGTACTTTCAACTGACCATTATTGTGCAGACTGCTCACGCCGGTGCTGGCCGCCAGGCGTCGCAGCAGTTCAGCCCCGCTGGTGGTGTCGACGGCGTCCAGACGCTGGCTGAGTTTGCCGGCATCGGCGCTGTAACCGGCGAGCAGGCCGGCGGGGCTGATGATGCTCACGGCAGTCTGACCGTCGTAGAGCTTTTTGCTCGCGGTCTGGCTGATCGCTTGCAGGCTGTTGAGGTTGATGTCGACCGACAGCGAGGCGATGACCTTGCCGTTGAGCAGCAGGGGGAAGACGATGCTGGTCATCAGCACTTTCTGCCCGTCGATCACGTAAAAGTACGGTTCGATCACACACGGCTTGAGCGTGCTGCGCGGGCAGGTGAACCAAGCGTTGGCCGCCTGACCGCTGGGGCCGGTGCGGGTGTCGCTCATGTCACTTTCCGGCAGGGCCATCGAGTGGACCTTGCCCGGGGTCGGCTGCGACCAGTACAGGGCGAACCGGCCCTTGTCATTGCTGCCCAGCTCCTCTTGTCCGGCGAACAGTTCGTCCTTGCCGTCCAGCGCATTGGCTTCGAATACCAGCGACAGGCCGAGCAGATCCGGGTTGGCCTGCAATGCGGATTTGACCTGACGGGTCAGGTCTTCGCGCAGATCGAAGGCATCGAGAAAACGCTTCTCGGCCTGTTCGCGCAGAAACAGCACCTGCCGCGAGAAGCCGTGACCGTACTGGTAGGCATCCATGAACTGCTGACGAATCCCCGCCGCCTGCACCTCACCCTGCGACTCTATGCGCGCCTGCGCCGACTCGGTGAGCATCTCCATGCTCGACGCCTTGACCAGCGCGGAACTGTGCTCCATGCGATACAGCGAAAGACCGACGAGCAGGGTCACGATACCGGCCAGACAGAGACCGGCGAGCAGGGTGATTTTCCATTGGATGGAAAGGTGTCTGAGCGACATGGAAAACATCCTTATTCGATAAATATCTGAGACTTTGCACTCTAACGGCTGAAAAGCAGCTTTCTTGAGCGGCAAGCTGCAAGCGGCAAGCTAAAAGCGAGCATAGGACTCAAGGATCAAAAGCAGCTCAGCTTGCCGCTCGAAACTTGCAGCTTGTGGCTGCTTGGGGCACAGTGCGCGCCCTTCTAACAAGACCCTTTTGCCTCCGCCGAGCAGTTCTGGCGGACTCATCCTGTCTGGCGGTCGGTTTGCCCACCGCAGTGTTTTTCGAGGTAGTGAAATGAATGCAGTCATAGCGGCAGTCGGCGTCATGCTGATTCTCAGCCTGTCCCGCGTGCATGTGGTGATCGCGCTGATCGTCGGGGCGCTGGTTGGCGGCCTGACCGGTGGCCTGGGCATGGACGCCACGCTCAAGGCGTTCAACAGCGGTCTGGGCGGCGGTGCGACGGTGGCCTTGTCCTACGCGTTGCTCGGCGCTTTCGCCGTGGCAATCGCCAAGTCTGGCTTGGCCCATGCACTGGCCGACAAGGCGCTGGCGATGGTTGACCGGCAACATTCGAGCGGCGGCGGCAATGTCAAATGGTTGCTGATCGGCCTGTTGTGGGTGGTGGCGATTGCTTCGCAGAACATCCTGCCGATCCACATTGCATTCATTCCGCTGCTGGTGCCGCCACTGCTTTATGTGCTGACCAAGCTGCAACTCGACCGCCGCCTGATCGCCTGTGTCATGACCTTCGGCCTGATCACTCCGTACATGTTCCTGCCAGTGGGTTTCGGCAACATCTTCCTCAATGAAATCCTGCTGGCCAACGTTGCGCGCAGCGGCGTCGACATCAGCGGCATCAACATCACCCACGCCATGGGCATTCCGGCGCTGGGCATGGTTTTCGGCCTGGCGATGGCGTTCATCAGTTATCGCAAGAAGCGCGTCTATGACCTGGAAAAAATCGAGCAGGTCGAGCAGACCGCGGTGCATTACAACCCGCTGAGCCTGTTGATCGCCGGTGTGGCCATCGCCTCGGCGTTCGTCGTCCAACTGCTGCTGGATTCGATGATTATCGGTGCGCTGGTGGGCTTTTTGATCTTTTCGGTGTCCGGCATCGTCAAGTGGCGCGAAACCGATGACCTGTTCACTGAAGGCATGAAGATGATGGCGATGATCGGTTTCATCATGATCGCCGCCTCCGGCTTCGCCGAAGTGATGAAGGCCACCGGGCAGGTGCAGACGCTGGTTGAATCGTCGGCGGCGTGGATCAACCACAGCAAAGGCATCGGCGCGCTGTTGATGCTGCTGGTGGGCTTGCTGGTAACCATGGGCATCGGTTCGTCGTTCTCCACCGTGCCGATTCTGGCGGCGATTTTCGTGCCGCTGTGCGTGCAACTGGGCTTCAGTCCGATGGCCATCGTGTGCATCGTCGGCACTGCCGGTGCGCTGGGCGACGCCGGTTCACCGGCCTCGGACTCGACCCTCGGCCCGACCTCCGGCCTGAACATCGACGGCCAGCATCACCACATCTGGGACACCGTGGTGCCGACCTTCCTGCACTACAACCTGCCGCTGCTGGCGTTCGGCTGGGTGGCCGCGATGGTCCTCTGACCCTGTCACCGATCCCTTGTAGGAGTGAGCCTGCTCGCGATAGCGGTGTACCCGTCGCCTGATGCGCTGACTGATACACCGCTATCGCGAGCAGGCTCACTCCTACAGGGAGCGGGGGTGAATCCAGGACTCAACTTTTGAGCTGGCGTGCCGTTAAAGCCTTTAACCACGCCAACAAAATCAAAAGAGTGAGCCCCCACAATGCGCCTGAGCCTCAAGGCTAAAGTCCTGTCCCTCGCCGTTCTTCCGGTATTGCTCTTTGCCCTGGTCATCAGTCTGACCACACTGTTCATCCTCCAGGAACAGGCGCGCAAGGAAGTCGAACAGACCCGCGAGCGCCTGCTCGGCGACGCCAAAGCCACCCTGCAAAGTTACGTCGCCGTGGCGATGACCACGATCAAACCGCTGTACGACGCGGCTGCTCCCGGCGACACCGAGGCGCGGGCGCAGGCGATCAAGCTGCTGTCGGGCATCCGCTACGGCAAGGACGGCTACTTCTTCGCCTACGACTCGGAGATCGTGCGCCTGTTCAAGGCCAACGACCCTGACGGTGTGGGCAAAAGCTTCGAGGACAACCGCGACCCGAATGGCGTCTACGTCAACCTCGGTCTGGTGAAAGTGGCGAAGGACGGTACTCACTACCTGCAATACAGCTCGCCGCTGCCGGGCAATGCCAAGGTGCTGGTGCCGAAACTCGGTTATACCGAATACCTGGCCAAGTGGGACATGGCCGTCGGTACCTCGGTCAACCTCGACGGCATCGAAGCGCAAGTGGCGCTGGTCGAAACCCAGGTGCAGGAACGCGTGCAAGGCGTGGTGCTGAGCATTGTCGGTGTGGCGGTGGTGGTGCTGCTGGTGATTGCCGCGGCGGGGATGCTGCTGGCCAACACGATTCTGCGGCCGCTGACCCTGATGAAAGCCAACCTCGATGACATCGCGGCAGGCGAGGGCGATCTGACCCGGCGCCTGAACATCACCAGCCAGGATGAACTTGGCGAACTGGCCGGCTCGTTCAACCGCTTCGTCGACAAGATCCACGGTTTAGTGCGGCAGATCACCGAGATGACCACGCAACTGACCGGGCTGGTGACTCAGGTGTCGGATCAGGCGCAACGCTCGGATCAGGCGATGGAGCGTCAGCGTCACGAGACCGATCAGGTCGCCACCGCCATCAACGAAATGTCCGCCGCCGCGCAGGAAGTCGCCAAGAGCGCGCAGAACGCCGCCGTCGCCGCGCAGCAGACCGACGCAGAAGGCCAGAGCGCCAAACGCGTGGTGGCCGGCAGCATCAAACAGATCCATGCGCTGGTCGATGACATTCGCAGCAGCGGCGTATCGCTGGACAGCCTGCAGCAGGACGTGACGTCGATTGTCGGTGTGCTCGGGGTGATTCGCTCGATCGCCGAGCAGACCAACCTGTTGGCCCTCAACGCGGCGATTGAAGCGGCGCGGGCGGGGGAGGCCGGTCGCGGTTTTGCTGTGGTCGCCGACGAGGTCCGTGCGCTGGCCAGCCGCACGCAGATCAGCACCCAGGAAATTCAAGGCATGATCGATCGCCTGCAGGCCGGCACGCAGCAGGCGGTGGAAGCCATGCGCCGTTCCAGCGAGGCGGGTGATGGCACCTCGCAACAGGCCAATCAGGCCGGGGCGTCGCTGGATGCCATGGCTGAGCTGATCGCGACAATCAACTCGATGAACGCGCAGATCGCCAGCGCCGCTGAAGAACAGACGGCGGTGGCGGAAGAGATCAACCGCAGCGTGCACCAGATCGCGGTGGCGGTGGACAGCGTTGCCGATGAAACGCAGCTCGGCGCGCAGACGTCGCGCAGTCTGGCGGAGTTGGGGCAGCGGTTGGGCAAGCTGGTTGGGCAGTTCCGGATCTGACGCTTGAAAAGCAGCCCCTCACCCTAGCCCTCTCCCAGAGGGAGAGGGAACCAAATGGGGGATGCCTGGGAAATGCACCGACCTGAAATTGCTTTGCTGAATCCATAATCGACTCGATCGTTCAGGTCGATGTCTGACGCAAGACACCTCGGTCAGTCCCCTCTCCCTCCGGGAGAGGGCTAGGGTGAGGGGCTCTTGATCTTCAAGGCCTGTCCCAATACGGCACCTCACCAAAACACTCAACAAAAAAATCAATCACCGTCCGCACCTTCACCGACAACCTTCGACTGCCCGGCCACAGCACCGCAATCTGCTGCGGCTCCAGACTGTTCGATACCTGATACCCGCGCAACACCGGCACCAGCGTGCCGGCGCGCACCGCCTCGCCAATCAGCCATGACGGAAACATCACCAGCCCCAGACCCTGTTCGGCAGCCTGGGTGAGGGTGTCGGCGTGGTTGCTGGTGATCGGCCCTTTGACCGAGTGCGGCGTCCAGTCCTCGCCATCGCGGCGGAAAAACCAGCGCTGCTGACCGGCCGCGCCCTTGTAGGCCAGGCATTGGTGTTGAGCCAGATCCTCAGGCTGTTGCGGCGTGCCGTGGCGCGCGAGGTACGCCGGGCTTGCGGCGACCTGAAAGCGGTGCGGCGCCAGAATCCGTGCCTGCATGCTCGAATCATGCAAATGGCCGATGCGAAACAGCAGGTCGGCGCCTTCCTGCAACGGGTCGACGTAGTGATCGGTCTGCTGAATATCCAGTTGCAACTGCGGATACCGCGCGCACAACTGGCCCAGCCACGGGCTCAGATGGCGCTGACCGAACACCACCGGGGCGTTGATGCGCACCAGCCCAGTCGGTTCGCTTTGCTGCTCCTGTAACGCTTGCTCGGCTTCTTCCAGCTGCACCAGCACCAGCCGCGCATGATGGCCGAGCATACGACCGGCCTCGGTCGGCGAAACGGCGCGGGTATGGCGGTAAAGCAATTGCTGATTCAGCGCTTGCTCCATCAATTGGATTTGCCGCGAAATCGAAGAGGGCGCGACGCCTTCGCGGCGCGCAACCTCGGAAAAACTGCCGTGGTCGAGCACCGCTACAAACAGCCGCAGTGCCTTGAATCCCAGTTCATTGAGCCCGTGCATGAAGTGCCCTGCTGTGCGGATTGCGCAAAAGTGTTGTCCGGATCCTCCCATTTATCGCACAGATGCGCCAGCCGATAATCCGCGCCATCGTTTCTTCAAGTGGAAAGTTTTTATGCAGACGCTGGATGAAGTGGCTGTTGCCACGCCTGTGAAAAAGTCGAGGTGGCGCTTGTTTTTGCTGCCGCTGGTGATTCTGGCCGGCATGGGCTTGTCGGTAGAGGCCGGCTTGCTCGGGCCGTTGGGCGAGCAGGTCGGGCACCTGTGGGCGACGCTGAGCATCTTCGGCGTCGGGGCGGCGATCCTGTTTCTGCTGCTGCTGTTCGCCGGCCCGCAGAAAGGCCCGGCGCTGACCGATCTGCCGCGCTGGCAGTTGATCGGCGGATTTCTCGGACCGATGTACGTGGTGGTGCTGACCCTGGCAACGCCGCATATCGGCATCGCCATGACCATGATCGCGATCCTCTCGGGGCAAGTGGGCAAGAGCGTGCTGATCGACCATTTCGGCTGGTTCGGCACTACGCGCAAGAAGGTCAATGGCGAGCGTTGGCTGGCCTTGGGGCTGATTGTGGTGGCATTGATTCTGATTGCGCGGGGGTGACTGATGGGGCTGGTGATTTTGTTGGCAGTGGTGGTGTTGGCCGGCGCGGTGTTGAGCGTGCAAGCGGCGATCAACGGGCGCTTGGGTGAGTCGGTTGGCGTGTTGCGCAGCAGTCTGCTGACCTTTGCGGTGGGCGCTGTGGTGACGGGGTTGTTGATTTTTTTCTTTGAGCCGGCGCAGGCGGTGAGCTTGCTCGAGGTGCCGAAGTGGCAGTTGACCGGGGCTCTGTTCGGCGTGGTGTACATGATGGTGATAGTCGGTGCGGTGCCGGTGGTGGGCACGGCGGTGGCGACGGTGGCGGTGATTGTCGGGCAGTTGGGGATGGGGATGTTGATCGATAATTTCGGCTGGTTGGGCAATCCGGCGATCGAGCTTTCGTCGAGCCGGGTTTTGGCGATGGGGTGTCTGGCGTTGGCGCTGGTGTTTATGTATCGGAGTTCTTCGCGCTCCGTGGATTGATTGTTTGTTTGGACGCTTAGATGGGGAGTATATCCGTTGCTTCGGGTGCTGCGGCTGGCGGTTTCGCCCTTACGGCGAGTCCCTTTTTCAGACGCCGGAGTGCCGGCCCAGCAAAAAGGAACCAAAAGGCTTGCTCCTGCGTTCGGCCCTCGCAGGCTCGGGTCCCTTCGCTCCGGGACCGATCCTGGCGCAGCGGCTACGGTTTGCTGCGCTGCACCTACGTCCGCTGTGTCTGGCTGCGCCAGACGGTCGCTGCGCTCCCACGCCCGGATCGATCCCTGCGCTCAGCCTTCCGATGTCGCCGGTGACGCAAGATCAAGAGCACTCGAGCTGGCGCTCATTGTTGAGTGGTGAAGAGCGGGGCGGTTGGCTTGGGATTTGTGGTGGATTCGCCCCTCACCCCAGCCCTCTCCCGAGGGAGAGGGAGCCGATTTTTGGGCTTTTCAAATTTTGCGTACGACTCGGTATTTCAAGTTGGCGTATCTCTCAAGGTCACCTCGGTCAGTTCCCTCTCCCTCCGGGAGAGGGCTAGGGTGAGGGGCTTTTGATCAATCAGGCTCTACCTGAAGTTTCATCCCGCCATCCTGCAGCGGCTCCGTCTCTCGAACACTGCCCTGAAGCGTACGCCCATCCACTTTCACCACGACGATCTTCGCCTGGTCCAGATCCTCCGGTACCGGCGCCTTGACGCATAAGGTAAAGCGATAAGGATCGTCCGCAACGGTCTCGAGGCCGACTTCGCAGTCTACGGTTTTGCTGATCTGGCCGAAGAACGTGGTCAGGCCGTAGTCCAGTCGCGCCGGGTGGTAAAGGATGTCCATCAGTGCTTCTCCCTCGTCCGCAAGCGACTGGGTAGTTAATGCGTCTGGCGCCATGTGACGTTTTCCAGGCCGAATTTTTCCGCCATCGGTTTGCTGGTCTTTTGTACCTTTTCACGGCCAAAGCGCGGGATTCGGCCGACGCCGGCGTCGCAGCTCGCCCAGTGCCAGGCTTCGGCATTGTCCATTTTGTCCGAGCGGATAATGAACGACTTGGGCGTACCGTGAAGGGTGTAGTCGATAACAAAAAGTTTTGCGTTGTTCATAAAGCCGGTATTCCTCCCTGTGGTAATTAACGGATCGCAGGGCGTCGCGAAAATTCAGTCGGATTGTCCGACGGTAGCGATGATTGGCGAGCGTCGGGCGCGCTGGTTACCATGGCGCCTTCGCCAACCCCAATGAATGCTTGCCATGGCCCTTGCTGCGCCCCCCGATCTGAGTGACCCCGATGTGCCGGTGCAACCGCTGGCGCGTACCTATCCGCGTGGGCTGTTCATCGAACCCCATGAGCACGTCTGGGGGCAGTTGCTGTATGCGATGAGCGGGGTGATGTGGGTCGAGACGCCGCACGAAGCGCTGGTGGTGCCACCGCAGCGGGCGGTGTGGTTGCCGCCGGGTGTGCCGCATGCCATTCGCGTGGTGTCGGACTTGCAGATGCGCAATATCTATTTGCGCCCGGCGCTGGCGGCGACGCTGGATGGGACGGTGCAGGTGATCGAGGTCGGCGGTTTGCTGCGTGAGCTGATTGTCGGGCTGGTGGCGGAGGGTGACAGCGGCGAACCCGAGTACTACGAGGCGCTGGTCGGGCTGGCCTTGCTCGAACTCAGGCGTGCGCGGCGCTCTTCATTGAAGGTCCCGCTGCCGGACGATTCCGATCGGCGCCTGATGAGAGTGTGTCAGGCGGTGATGGCGGCGCCGTCGCTGGCACTGCCGTTCGAGCAGCATGCGGCAAACGCCGGGGCCAGCGTGCGCACCCTCGCGCGGCTGTTCAAGGACAGCCTCGGCATGGGCTTCGCCGAATGGCGGCGTCAGGTGCAACTGGCGACAGCCGTGGCGGAGTTGATTCAGGGCGTCGCAGTGAGTGCCATCGCGCGGGAGCTGGGTTACTCGCCGAGCAGCTTCAGTGACATGTTCCGGCGTGAGCTGGGGGTGGCGCCTTCGCAATTTGCTGTGTAGGAAAAATGTCTGATTTGTGAGATCCCTGTGGGAGCTGGCTTGCCAGCGATGGCGGCTTGGCATTCGGCGGATATGTTGACTGACCCACCGCTATCGCTGGCAAGCCAGCTCCCACAAGGTTCTTTGTGAATTGGGCTTTTGTCCGAAATTCAGAAGTCCTTGGCCGATACCGCTCCGTCTCATTCCCTAGACTCTGCCCATCACTTATCGCGGCGGAGTTCCTTTCGTGAACTACCTCATTTCTTTGGCCATTGGTCTGGGCGTCGGCTTGTTGTACGGCGCGCTCGATTTCCGTTCTCCCGCCCCGCCGGCCATTGCGCTGGTCGGCCTGCTTGGCATGCTCGTCGGTGAACAGTTGTGGCCGATGGGCCGGCAGTTGGTTGCCGGTTGGTTGTCCTGAATTTTCTTCTCTTTGGTGGATCGTTCCATGAAAGCTCTGCAATTCGATAAAACCGGCGACCTGTCTTCCCTGCGTTACACCGAGGTGCCGACACCCGTGCCTGGCCCTGATGAAGTGCTGGTGCAGATCAAAGCGGCCGGCCTCAACCCCAGCGATGTGAAAAACGTCCTCGGCCGTTTTCCTTACACCGCGCTGCCGCGGATTCCCGGGCGGGATTTTGCCGGGGTGGTAGTCGAAGGGCCGCAAGCGCTGATCGGTCAGGAAGTCTGGGGAACAGGCCGTGAACTGGGCTTTTTCGCCGATGGCTCCCATGCGCAATTCGTCAAGCTGCCGGCCAGCGGCATCGCGCGCAAGCCATCGCACCTGAGCTTCGCTCAAGCGGCCAGCCTCGGCGTGCCGTACACCACGGCGTGGGATGCGCTGGAGCGCAGTCTGGTGAATGCCGACACGCGTTTGCTGGTGATTGGCGGCGGGGCGGTGGCGACAGCGGCGTTGGCACTGGCCAAAGTGCGTGGCGCGCAGTTGCTCGCTGCCGCGCGGCGTCCCGAACAAGTGGCCGACTTGCAGGCGCAGGGTTATCAGACGATTCAACTGGAGCAACCCGAAGACCTCGGTGCGCAGGTCAACGCGGTGTATCGCGGCGGCGCCGATGTGATTTTCGACACCACCGGTTTCTGGTTGCCGGCCTCGGTGGCGGCGTTGGCGACCTTCGGGCGCATCGCAATCATCGCCGCGCCAGTGGACGGTCACGTGCAACTGCCAGCACTGGCGTTATACCGCAAGGGCGGTTCGGTGGTGGGGATCAACTCGCTGCTGTATGGCGTTGAAGCGTGCGCGGCGATGCTCGAGCAGTTCGGGCGGTTTTTCGATGAGGATTTGCTGCCGTTGCCGCAGGGGTTGGTTGAGGTGCCGTTGGCTGAAGGGCTCGCGCGGTATGCCGAAGTAAATCAGGGTGGCGGGGACAAGATCATCCTCATCCCCTGACTCACTTCGAATTTCTCTAACAACCTGAAACCTGTGGGAGCTGGCTTGCCAGCGATGGCAATGGAACAGGCGAGAGAAAGGTTGCCTGACCTGACGCGATCGCGGGCAAGCCCGCTCCCACAGGGGGCTGAGTGTGTCTTAAGAGGCGGGCACGCCTTTTTCCCACGCCGACCAGTTTTTCAGAATGTCCTGCACCAGCGGGTTACCGGCCCGATACAGATTTTCCAGCGCCGGCACAAAACCACCCTGATCGGCGTATTTGAGCAGGTTGTCGACTTCGCTGCCGCCGGGTTGCGGGCGGTCGAAATCGGAGCCGGCGCGGACTACGGCGAGGCGTTGCACGTCGACCAGGCCTTCGCGGCTGGCGCGTAACAGCGCTTCAAACGTGGAGTTGTCCTCCTGTTGCGTGGTGCAATATTCGCCCTTGTTGTCGGTCAGCAGCTTGGTCCATACCTCGGCCCGTTCGCTCAGCCGTGTGCCGGAAAACCAGGTATTGCCGGCCAGCGTATCGCAGCGCGTCACCACCGGTGGCTGGTTGGCCGGGGCGGACGGATATTTCTGCCGCCACGCCGCCGATTCCTTGCTCTCGCTCAACTCGACCTTGTGGCTCAGCGCGAAGGCCTTGGCTTGCAGTGTCGGGTTGAGTTCGAAGACTTCGGTCTTGTAGTCCAGCGGTGGTTTTTCGTTTGGGCCTTGGGTGTTGATGCCCAGGTACCCGGTCGGCCAGCTCGCCGGCGCATCGCGCGAATCCAGCTCCCACTGCGTGCCGAACTCGACCAGATAATGCGCCCACGCGGCGGTGCCGATGGTGCCGTGTTTTGGGCTGATGCCGGCGATGCCTGCGATCAGGAAGTAACTTTTGCGCAGGTCGAATTTCGGCGACAAGGCCAGTGCCAAGGTCGAGGCGGCGGCGTTGGTCTGGCCCATGCCGGTGGTCAGCAGGCACACCTGCTGGGCGTTGCAACGAATGTTCGGGTATTCGGCGGAAAGGCCCGGCACGGGGATTTCCTGTTTCAGCTCGAGTCGGTCGATCCAGTGCTGCGCCTCGGGGGCGAACATGGTGATCAGCACGACTTTCGGTTGAATCGGTGCCTCGTTCGCCCATGCAGTGGAAGCGAGCAGGGCCGTGCCGGCCAGGGTCAAACGTTTCATGGCTTGCATGCAAAACTCCTTGAGTCAGAACTGATAACCGATGCCGGCGTAGTAACCCCAGCCGTTGGAACGCGCGCGGAAATTGCCGTCGCCGAAATTCAGCTCGCTGCCGTCATCCCAGTTGCCGCCGTTGTGGAAATAGCGGCCGACCAGGGTGAAGCGCACATGCGTGAACGAGTACAGCAAGACGTTGGTCGCCACTGTCGCGTTGGCGGTGCGCGCCGGGTCGTCCTTGTGCAGGTCCGAGCCGAAATCGAAGTTGGTGAAGCCGATGTAGGTCAGCGACGCGCCGTTGCTGAATTTATCGATGGGGATGATGTACTTGAGCTGCGCGCGGTAGCCGTCCCACGAATACTCATTGCTCGCGCCGTAGTTTTCCCACTGATAGCGACCGTACAGGTTGGCCGACAGATTGACCCGCGAGTGCGTATCGATGTCGGTGCCCAAACCGCTGTAAAGCGTGTTGGCGCGGTTTTCCTTGCGGCTGCCGTGGTCGTAGATCCAGTCGAACGCCACGTACCATTCCTTGAATGGGCCGATGGCCAGGCTGCGGCCGGCGAGGTAGTCGATGGAGATGCGCGGTTCGTGCTCCATGAACACCGGCGAACCGTGATCCCACACGCCTTTGTCGTGGCTGTTGCCGATGTTGAAGATCTTCGGCACGTCGATGTAACCGTAGAGTTCGAACGGGCCTTTGCGGCCGAAATACTCGTATTCCAGATAGATGTCATCGGCCGGTTGCGGGCCGAAGCTGATGTCCTTGCTGCCGATCAGGGTCAGGTCCTGGTTGTACCAGTCCGACAGGTATGCACCTTTTTTCGGCGGGCTGGCCTCGGGGCTGAGGCTCTCGCCCTGAGCGGATTCTTCGGCGGGCGCCGGTTGTGCATAGGCGCTGTGGCTGAGAAATCCGGTAACGCCGGTCAGTAGCAGGGAAACAGCGCAAGTGCGCAAAAACGGTGCGCGATGAGACGAGGCGAAGTGCATGCAAAGTCCTTTTTGTGGATCCGGGCCCGCAGTTCCGTGGGCGATTACGGTTTGTCACGAAAACGCTGGCATGGGTGACAGGCAAACGTTTGCACAAGGCGTACCAGATTTGGCAAGACGCTGAAATATCGTGGCTTTCGCGGCATTTCATGACGGATCGATCAGAAAGCTGCATCCAGCGCCAATCCCCATAGCGGCGAGCCTGTTCGCCAAGACGTTTGGCAGACGCCAGCGCCCATGATCCTTGTCGCGCTCTGCTAGAATCCGCCCCATTCATTGCCAGAGACCCTCCCATGAGCGAGCCGATTCGTCTGACCCAATACAGCCACGGCGCCGGTTGCGGCTGCAAGATTTCTCCGCAGGTGCTGGAAGTGATCCTGGCCGGCAGTGGCGCGCAGAACCTCGACCCCAAATTGTGGGTCGGCAATGCCTCGCGTGATGACGCGGCGGTGTACGAGATCGATGCCGAGCGCGGCGTGGTGTCGACCACGGACTTTTTCATGCCGATCGTCGATGACCCGTTCGATTTCGGCCGCATCGCCGCGACCAACGCGATCAGCGATATCTATGCGATGGGCGGTGATCCGCTGATGGCGATCGCGATCCTCGGCTGGCCGGTCAACGTGCTGGCGCCGGAAGTGGCGCGGGAAGTGATTCGCGGTGGCCGCTCGGTGTGCGACGCGGCGGGCATTCCGCTGGCCGGCGGGCACTCGATCGATGCGCCGGAGCCGATTTTCGGCCTCGCGGTGACCGGTCTGGTGGAAAAGCGCCACATGAAGCGCAACGACACTGCCACCGCCGGTTGCCTGTTGTACCTGACCAAACCGCTGGGCATCGGCATCCTCACCACCGCCGAAAAGAAGGGCAAGCTGCGCGCCGCCGACGTCGGTGTGGCCCGTGACTGGATGTGCACCCTGAACAAGCCCGGCAGCCGTTTCGGCAAACTCGCCGGCGTCACCGCGATGACCGACGTCACCGGTTTTGGCCTGCTCGGGCATCTGGTGGAAATGGCTGAAGGCAGCCAGCTCACCGCACGCATTGCCTATGACCGCGTGCCACGTCTGGACAGCGTCGAGTATTACCTTGATCAGGGCTGCGTGCCCGGCGGCACCTTGCGCAATTTCGACAGCTACGCGAAACAGGTCGGCCGCGTTCAGGAGCTGCACAAACGCGTGCTGTGCGACCCGCAAACCAGCGGTGGTCTGCTGATCGCCGTGACACCGGAGGGCAACGAGGAATTCCTCGCGGTCGCCGCCGAACTGGGCCTGAGCCTTGCGCCAATCGGCGAACTGGTCGAGCGACAGACGAACGCAGTCGAGGTGATTTGATGCTCCGCGACTGCACCGACTACCGCGACATTTTCCTCAACGACCGACCGCTGATGGACGCTCGCGCGCCGGTCGAGTTTCACAAGGGCGCGTTCCCCGGCGTGGTCAACCTGCCGCTGATGAACGACGCCGAACGGCAAAAAATCGGCACCTGCTACAAGCAGCATGGCCAGCAGGCGGCGATCGAACTGGGCCATCAACTGGTATCCGGCGCGGTGAAGGCCGAGCGCATCCAGGCCTGGGCCGATTTCGCCCGGGCGCATCCTGATGGTTATCTCTATTGTTTTCGCGGCGGCCTGCGCTCGCAGATCACCCAGCAATGGCTGCGCGACGAGGCGGGCATCGACTATCCGCGCGTCGGTGGTGGCTACAAGGCGATGCGCAGTTTTCTGATCGACACCCTTGAGCAGGCCATCGGCCAGTGTGATTTCGTTTTGCTCGGCGGCATGACCGGCACCGGCAAGACCGAAGTGCTGGTGCAACTGCGCAATGGCCTGGACCTGGAAGGGCACGCCAATCACCGCGGCTCGAGCTTCGGCAAACGCGCGACCGGGCAGCCATCGAACATCGATTTCGAAAACCGTCTGGCCATCGACATCCTGAAAAAACGCGATGCCGGTATCGAGCAGTTCGTGCTTGAGGACGAGAGCCGGGTGGTCGGCAGTTGCGCCTTGCCGCTGGCGCTGTATCAGGGCATGCAGCAGTACCCGATGGTCTGGCTGGAAGACCGTTTCGAGGACCGCGTCGAGCGGATCCTGCGTGATTACGTCACCGATCTGGCGGCGGAGTTTTCAGCGGTCCACGGCGAGGAGGGTTTCACGCTGTTCGCCGAACGCTTGATCGAGAGCCTGAACAACGTACAGAAACGTCTGGGCGGCGAGCGCCATCGACGCTTGTTGCTGTTGATGGAAGACGCACTGGCCGAGCAGGCCCGCAGCGGCGCGGTGGACCTGCATCGCGGCTGGATCGAAGGCTTGCTGCGTGAGTATTACGACCCGATGTATGTGTTCCAGCGCGAGAAGAAGGGCGGGCGGATCGAGTTTGCCGGGGAGCGGGGGGCGGTGATCGAGTATCTGCGCGAGCGGGTGAGTCAGAAGGTCTGATGGCGCTTTTGCTGGCCCCATCGCGGGCAAGCCCGCTCCCACAGGTATTGTGGGTGTACAGGTCATTCATATACACCCTCATACCCTGTGGGAGCTGGCTTGCCAGCGATAGGGCAAGATCAGGCGATACCCAACTCAGGTCGGGCAAGTGTCCTTGCCGTTGTCCAGCCCCTGCTTGTAACTATGGCTCTGCAGGCTGGCCTTGCCGTTATGCCAGGTCAGGGTCAGCACATACAGCGAGTCGAAATCATTGCCCGCCCAGTCCTCGGTGATGTTCTGTTTCTTGCCGACCGCGTTGCCCGCGACCTTGTTGATCAGCTCCGGCAGATAGCCGTGCGACCAGGCGGTGTAGATCGTCGAGTTGTGGTACTTCTCGTCCAGCAGTTCGCGGGCCAGATCGCTGGTGTCATTGGCCGAGAATTCGATGTTCACTGGCAGGCCGAGCTTGATCGCAGCGGGGCTGATGGTCATCAACGGACGAATGTAGCTGTAGGAATTGTCCAGCTCGCCTTCCTCGACATTGCGCGTCGGATTGGCGGCGAACACGTAGTCGGCCTTGCCGAATTTTTCCGGCAACAGCGTCGACAGGTCGATGGCACGGTTCAGGCCCTGGCAGTTGAGCTGACCCAAGCCGCCTTCAGGTTTTTCGGCATGGCGCAGAAACACCAGCGTCTGCGTGCCGTCGGCCGGCTGTGCGCGGCTCTCGCTGGACTCCAGCGACAACGCCAGCGCAGTCACGGCCAGCAGGGAAGGCAGGACCACATAGGCACGGTGTTTGAAACGTTTGGCGAAACTCATCAGGTTCGTCATGAAATAGAAAGTCTTCAGCAAATTCAGTTAGGGCTGACAAACCGTTACACCACTGGCTGCCGGCGCCGGGTGTTTTCCATGTCGTGAACAGCTTCCTCTGCAAAAAGGCATAGCTCAGAGTCGTGCAGGGCCATTTGGTTCGATTCGGCCCGCCGTGCGGCACTTTAACGGCAAACTTTGCGAGCTTGAGCGCAGGTTAGCGACAGGATGTTACGGTTCGTGTAGGCGCTGCGGCGGGCCTGTTTTATGATCGCCTTCTAATTTGTGACTGGATGCTTCCCATGACCGATCTGTCCGCGTTCCCGATCACCCAGAAATGGCCGGCGCAGTACCCTGACTGGATTCAGCTCTATTCCCTGCCGACGCCCAACGGTGTGAAAGTCTCGATCATGCTCGAAGAAATCGGCTTGCCGTACGAGCCGCATCGCGTCGGGTTCGACACCAACGACCAGACTTCGCCGGAGTTTCTGTCGCTGAACCCGAACAACAAGATCCCGGCGATCCTCGATCCGCATGGGCCCGGCGACCAGCCGCTGCCGCTGTTCGAGTCCGGCGCCATCCTGATCTATCTGGCTGATAAAAGCGGCCAGTTGCTGGCTCAGGAAGGCGCGCTGCGTTACGAGACGATCCAGTGGCTGATGTTCCAGATGGGCGGCATCGGCCCGATGTTCGGCCAGCTCGGTTTCTTCAACAAATTTGCCGGCAAGGATTACGAAGACAAGCGTCCGCGCGACCGTTACGTCGATGAAAGCAAGCGCCTGCTCAACGTGTTGAATACGCGCCTGGAAGGACGTGACTGGATCATGGGCGAGCGTTACACGATCGCCGATATCGCCACATTCCCGTGGGTGCGTAACCTGATCGGTTTTTATGAAGCGGGTGATCTGGTGGGCATTCAGAACTTCCCCAATGTCACGCGGGTGCTGGAGCGGTTTCTCGCCCGTCCTGCTGTTGTCCGAGGCCTCACCATTCCCTCCTGACTTTGAGGTTTACACATATCCCATGTGGGAGCTGGCTTGCCAGCGATGGGGCCGGCACAGTCGACATAAAGGGTGACTGACTTGCCGCCATCGCTGGCAAGCCAGCTCCCACAAGGAATGAAGGTGTGTTCTGAAGATTGTTGCGAACCCGGTAACGCTCTCTTGATTGATCCAGGTTTGTACCCCAACCCCCGCAAGGCATAAGCTTCGCCCCCTACGACTTTCGTCTCATCCGCTGTTTTCAGGAAAGGCCCCATGTCCAGTCAGTTCCCCGAAGCACGTCCCCGCCGTCTGCGCCGCAATGCGAGCCTGCGCAGTCTGTTCCAGGAAACCGAGTTCAGCCTGAACGATCTGGTCCTGCCGATCTTCGTCGAAGAAGACATCGACGACTTCGTGCCGATCACCAGCATGCCCGGTGTGCAGCGCATTCCCGAGCGCAAGCTGGCCAGCGAAATCGAGCGCTACGCGCGCGCCGGGATCAAGTCGGTGATGACCTTCGGCGTCTCGCATCATCTGGACAGCAACGGCAGCGATACCTGGCGTGAAGACGGCCTGGTTTCGCGCATGTCGCGCATCGCCAAGGACGCCGTGCCGGAGATGATCGTGATGTCCGACACTTGCTTCTGCGAGTACACAGATCACGGCCACTGCGGCGTGATGCACAACCTCGAAGTCGACAACGACCAGACCCTGATCAACCTCGGCAAACAAGCCGTGGCGGCGGCGCGTGCCGGTGCCGATGTGATCGCGCCATCGGCCGCGATGGACGGCCAGGTGCGAGCGATTCGTCAGGCGCTGGACGCGGCCGGGTTCACCCAGATTCCGATCATGGCCTACTCGACCAAATTCGCTTCGGCGCTTTATGGCCCGTTCCGCGAGGCCGGTGGCAGCGCGCTCAAGGGCGACCGCAAAAGCTATCAGATGAACCCGATGAACCGCCGCGAAGCCCTGCGCGAATCGCTGCTCGACGAGCAGGAAGGCGCCGACGCGCTGATGGTCAAACCGGCCGGCGCCTACCTCGACATCATCCGCGACATCCGTCAGGCGTCGAACCTGCCGCTGGCGGCGTATCAGGTCAGTGGCGAGTACGCGATGATCAAGTTCGGCGCCCAGGCCGGCGCGATCGATGAGGACCGTGTGGTGCGCGAAAGCCTCGGCGCGATCAAACGTGCGGGTGCTGATCTGATCTTCACCTACTTTGCGATGGATCTGGCGTTGGCCGGGATCTGAACAACACCCCATAACCTGTGGGAGCTGGCTTGCCAGTGATGGCGTCGGCACAGGCAGAATCATTCTGGCTGATCTACCGCTATCGCTGGCAAGCCAGCTCCCACAGGGTTCAGGGTGTTCTTTGTGTCACGGCCCACGTTTTGCCAGCGATTGTGTATGGTGGTGGCGCCTCAACGGACTGGATAACGCAACATGCACCCCCCACGCTTACTCATCACCTTCGCGGCATTGCTGGCATTGGCCGGTTGCGTCAGCCAGCGCGGCGGCGAACCGCTGCCACGCCCACCCGCCGAGGTGAAGGCCGAAATCGTCCGGCTGCTGCCGGCGAAAATCCCTGACCGGCAGGGCTGGGCCACCGATATCTACGCCGCCTTCGCCGCGCAGAACATCAGCCCGACCACGCAAAATCTGTGTTCGGTGCTGGCCGTGGCCGAGCAGGAATCGACCTTTCAGGCTGACCCAAAAGTCCCTGGCCTGGGCAAGATCGCCCGTGACGAAATCGACCGCCGCGCCGCCAAAGTGCACATCCCCAGCCTGCTGGTCAGCGGTGCCCTGCAAGTGCGTTCGCCCAACGGCAAGAGTTACAGCGAACGCCTGAACGCGGCGCGCAGCGAAAAAGAGCTGAGTGCGATTTTCGATGATTTCATTGGCATGGTGCCGATGGGACGCACCTTGTTCGGCGGCTTCAACCCGGTGCACACCGGCGGACCGATGCAGGTCAGCATCGAGTTTGCCGAACAGCATGCCAAGGACTATCCGTACCCGGTGGACGGCACGATTCGCCGCGAAGTGTTCAGTCGGCGCGGCGGCATGTATTTCGGTATCGCCCATTTGCTCGGTTATCCGGTCAGTTACCGCGAGCCGTTGTACCGCTTCGCCGATTTCAATGCCGGTTGGTACGCCAGCCGCAACGCCGCGTTCCAGAATGCCGTGAGTCGCGCTTCGGGCATCCCGCTGGCGCTCGATGGCGACCTGATCCGCTATGACTCGATCATGCCCGGCGGCACGGAACTGGCGGTGCGCACCCTTGGCAAATCGCTGGGCATGCGCAACCCGAGCATTCGCGATCAACTGGAGAAGGGCAAAACCCTGGAATTCGAAGAGAGCAAACTTTACAAGCGGGTTTTTGAGCTGGCCGAGCAGGCCGAGGGCAAAGCGTTGCCGCGTGCGGTGTTGCCGGGCATCGTTCTGCAAAGTCCGAAGATCACCCGCAAGCTCACCACCGCGTGGTTTGCCAAACGCGTGGACGAGCGCTACAAACGCTGCATGGCCAAGGCCGGGTAAAACCGTCAGACATAAAAAACCCGGCTGAGGGAGCCGGGTTTTTCTGCGGTGTTGCGCGTGACGCCATTCATTCAAGCGTTGCGCAGTTCGTTCAAGCGATCAGCACCGCCTTCAGCAACGCGACGTTCGATCAGACGATCCGAACCACCTTCAGCAACGCGGCGTTCGATCAGACGATCCGAACCGCCTTCAGCAACGTGACGTTCGATCAGACGATCCGAACCACCTTCAGCAACGCGACGTTCGATCAGACGATCCGAGCCACCTTCAGCAACGCGACGTTCGATCAGACGATCCGAACCACCTTCAGCAACGCGGCGTTCGATCAGACGATCCGAACCGCCTTCAGCAACGCGACGTTCGATCAGACGATCCGAGCCACCTTCAGCAACGCGACGTTCGATCAGACGATCCGAACCACCTTCAGCCAGACGGCTTTCGATCAATTTGTCCGAGCCGTCAGCGGCGATCATTGTGTGGGCCGGGGTAGCGGCGAAAGCGTTAACTGCGAAAACCGAGAAAGCGATGCTGAGAAGAGTCTGGCGTTTCATGATGGTGTGCTCCGGGGTGTTGTTGGTTGGTATGGAGCTGATGTTACGCCCGGAATTTTTTCTGAGAACTTCATTGCCGTGATGGTGAACATCGACGCCGATGATGGTAGCTGCAAGCCGCAGAACAGAGCCTTAAAGCACCTTCACCGCGCGGCCGATCGCTTGAATCGGCCCGGTCGGTTTGCCCATCGGCGAGCCATTGGCGCCCTCCAGCGTCAGCTCGAACAACTGGTTCGGTTGCAGCGGCGGCAGTTTATCCAGCGGCACCGACAAGGCCTCACCCGGTTTGACCAGCCCCAGCGACACCGGCCCTTGCCAGCCGTCCGCTTTGGTCCAGAATTCCAGGGCCTTGTCTGCCGGTACTTCGACCACGCCGAGCGGAATCAACTGAATCTCGCGCGAGTTGCTGGCCTGGATCACCCAGCCCGGTGCCTTGTCCTGTGGCGCCACCAGCACCACCAGATAACTAGGTTTTGGCGCGGTCTGGGTCAATAGGATGGTGCCCAATATTAAGGTCGCAGCAAGGCCGGCCGCACTCAAGCCGCGCCACAGCGGCAGCTGATTCCACCACGACGTTGCCGGGGTTTTGTGCGTGAGGCGATTGAGGCTGCGTTCGATGCGCGGCCACAGCAGGGCCGACGGTTGCTGCGGTTCGGCCAGATCGGTCAGCTCCAGCAGGCGCCGCTCCCAGGCGTCCACCGCCGCACGCAACTCGGGATCGTTGGGCAAGCGTCGCTGCACCTCGATTCGCTGTTCGAACGACAGCGTGCCGAGCACGTATTCGCTGGCCAGTTCATCACGTTCCTGCGCCGATTCGCCGGTCATCCCATGCACTCCCGCAACGCATTGAGGCTGCGCTTGAGCCACGCTTTGACGGTGCCCAGCGGCGTGCCGAGGCGCGCCGAAATCTGCGCGTGGCTGTAGCCGTCGACATACGCATGCACAATGCAGGTGCGCCGCTGCGGCTCCAGCTGTTCCAGGCAACGGTGGATGCGCGCCGAATGTGCGGCGGCATCGAAGCCGTCATCCTCGGCCGCCACTTCGTGCTCGGCACTGAACGATGTTTCGCGACCGTGATCGCGCAACAGGTTCAGCGCCAGATGGCGGGTCACGCTGAACATCCAGCCACGCGCCGAACCGCGCGCCGGGTCAAACCCCGCCGCGCCGTTCCAGATCTTGATGAATGCTTCATGAACGATGTCCTCCGCCAGTGCGGTGTCGCGCACCAGCCGCTTGGCCACGCCGAGCAGGCGCGGGCCTTCCTGCACATACAAATCGCGCAGAGCCGCACGCTCGCCGCGGGCACAGGCAGCGAGACGGTCTTGGTAATCGAAATCGGATTCGGCTAAAGGCATGGTGTGCAATCTAGCTGACATTCGAGCAAACACCACAAAGTCCTGTGGGAGCGGGCTTGCCCGCGATGGCGTCGTGTCAGCAGAAAGGATTTCACTGACCCACCGGAATCGCGGGCAAGCCCGCTCCCACAGGGTATGCGGCGCAGGAAGAAAATCAGCTCGCCGCCCAGAAGATGTAATCCGCCTGATATTTCACCACTTCCTGTTTGCCCTTGTTCGCCGTCGTGCAGGCGCTGGCCGGGGCCACGCCGCCCTTGAGTGCGACGCGCTGGATGTAGCTCACGCCGCTCATCGCGCCTTTGCCTTCAGCCGGGTTGGCCTTGACCAGTTGATAAGGCAGGTTGCCCGGACTCGAAGGCGCCACGGCCAATTGCGTGCCAGTGACTTTCGAACCGTCCTTGGCCTGCCAGGTCGCCGGCGGGCCGAAGTAGGTGCCGACCTGCTTGCCGCTGCGGTCATTGAGCACGGCTTTCGGGCCGACGAAGGTCCACTCGGTCTGACCGGCCATGTTCGGCTTGTCGCGGCATTCATAAGTGATCTCGCCGACGCCGGTGGTTTCCAGGGCGATCTTGTGGCCGTCCGGCACTTTGATGGTGTCGGGATAACTGCTCTGGGCAAAGGTCGTCGAGGAGACGGCGAGCAAACCGGTGAAGCCAATCAGCTGGGTGATGTTCATCCGATGATTCTCCGAAAAGGGTAGAGCGCTGACAGCACGAGAGTGGGCTGTTACAGGGACTACCCGTGGCGGCGGCGATTGGATGCAGTGCCTGAAAATTTATTTGCTCACCTTGTAACTTGTGGGAGCTGGCTTGCCAGCGATAGCGGTGGGTCAGAGGCGGTAATGTCACCTGACACGACGCCATCGCTGGCAAGCCAGCTCCCACAGGAATCTTCAGCGGGCTTCAAGCCCGAGGCGTTGAGGAGTTCCTGGGTGTAGGGATGTTGTGGCGCCGCGAAAATCTCCTGCGACGATCCTTGTTCAACGACCTTGCCATCCTTGATCACCATCAAGTCATGCGCCAGCGCATGCACCACTGCCAGATCATGGCTGATGAACAGATACGTCAGCCCGTGCTTGATCTGCAATTGCCGCAACAACTCCACCACCTGCTTTTGCACGGTGCGGTCCAGCGCCGAGGTCGGTTCGTCGAGCAGGATCAGCGCCGGTTCCAGCACCAGTGCGCGGGCGATGGAAATGCGTTGGCGCTGGCCGCCGGAAAACTCATGGGGATAGCGATGACGGCTTTGCGGGTCGAGGCCGACCTCTTCAAGCACGCGGATCACCGCGGCTTCACGTTCGGCTTCTGTACCGATGCCATGGGTCAGCAAGCCCTCGGCAATGATCTGCTGCACCGACATGCGCGGGCTGAGGCTGCCGAACGGGTCCTGAAACACCACCTGAATCTGCCGCCGCAACGGCCGCATCAAGCGCTGGTTGAGCAGGCTCAATTGCTTGTTGCCGAAACGGATGTTGCCCTCGGATTCGACCAGACGCAGGATCGCCTGGCCCAAGGTCGACTTGCCCGAACCCGACTCGCCGACAATTCCCAAGGTCTTGCCGCGGTGCAGGGTGAAACTGACCCCGTCCACCGCTTTGATGTAGTCCTGCTGGCGGCTGAACAATGCCTTGGGCAGAGGAAACCAGACCTTCAGATCATCAACCTCAAGCAGGTTGTGCTCGTACTGACTCGGCACCGGCGCGCCGCTCGGCTCGGCCTCGATCAGCAGGCGGCTGTATGGATGCTGCGGCGCGTTGAACAACGTTGCGCAGTCGGCCTGTTCAACGATCTCGCCGTGACGCATCACGCACACGCGCTGCGCGATGCGCCGCACCAGATTGAGGTCGTGGCTGATCAGCAGCAACGACATGCCGAGGCGTTGCTGCAACTCGATCAGCAGTTCGAGGATCTTCTGCTGCACCGTGACATCCAGCGCCGTGGTCGGCTCATCGGCGATCAACAACTCCGGCTCGTTGGCCAGCGCCATGGCGATCATCACCCGTTGCCGCTGACCGCCGGAGAGCTGATGCGGATAGGCCTTCAAACGCTGCAACGGCTGGCGAATGCCGACCAGTTCCAACAGCTCCAGCGTGCGTGCGCGAGCCGCGCGGCCCTTGAGGCCTTTGTGGGTTTCCAGCACTTCGCTGATTTGCCGTTGCACTGTGTGCAGCGGGTTGAGCGAGGTCATTGGCTCTTGAAAGATCATCGCGATGCGATTGCCGCGCAAGCCACGCATCTGCTGCTCGCTGGCATGCAGCAAATCCACTCCGTTGTAGCGGATCGAGCCGCTGCTGCTGAGGTTTTTTTCTGGCAGCAAGCGCAGGATCGAATGCGCCGTCACCGATTTCCCCGAGCCGGATTCACCGACCAATGCCAGGCACTCGCCACGGCGAATATCGAGGTTGACCCCGCGCACCACGGGCTGCCCGGCGAACGCCACGCGCAGGTCGCGAATTTCAATCAGGTTGTCAGTCATGTCAGCTCCGGGGATCGAACGCGTCACGGCAGGCCTCACCAATAAAAACCAACAGGGACAAAATCAACGCCAAGGCGAAAAACGCCGTCAGCCCCAGCCACGGTGCCTGCAGATTGCGCTTGGCCTGACCGATCAGCTCGCCCAGCGAGGCGGTGCCGGCCGGCATGCCGAAACCGAGAAAATCCAGCGCGGTCAGGGTGGCGATGGCACCGGTGAGAATGAACGGCAGGTAGGTGAGGGTAGAGGTCATAGCGTTGGGCAGGATGTGCCGACGCATCAGTTCGTTATCGGTCAGGCCCAGTGCCCGCGCGGCTTTGACGTATTCCAGATTGCGCCCACGGAGAAACTCGGCGCGCACCACATCGACCAGCGCCAGCCAGGAAAACAGCGCCATGATCCCCAGCAACCACCAGAAACTCGGCGAGACGAAACCGGACAGAATGATCAGCAGGTACAGCACCGGCAGCCCCGACCAGATCTCCAGCACACGTTGCCCGAGCAGGTCGACCCAACCGCCGTAATAGCCTTGCAGCGCGCCGGCAACGATGCCGATCAGCGCGCTGATGGCGGTGAGGATCAACGCAAACAGAATCGAAATCCGCGTACCGAAAATCACCCGCGCCAACACATCGCGGGCCTGATCATCGGTGCCCAGCCAATTGCTCGCCGAGGGCGGACTGGGTGCCGGTTCCGCAAGGTCGTAATTGACCGTGTCGTAGCTGAACGGGATCGGCGGAAACAGCATCCAGCCGCCCTGATCCTCAATCAATTTGTGTACGTAATTGCTGGCGTAATCCGGCTGAAACGGCAGCTCGCCACCGAAATCGGTTTCGAGGTAATCGCTGAGGATCGGAAAGTAAAAAGCGTCGTGATAACGGATCACCAGCGGCTTGTCATTGGCGATCAACTCGCCACCCAGGCAAATCAGGCACAAGCCGATAAACAGCCACAGCGACCAGCGTCCACGGCGGTTGGCCTTGAATTGCGCGACACGGCGTCGGCCCAGAGGAGACAGTGTGAACATCAGGCAGTCCTCGCCGAGAAGTCGATGCGCGGATCGAGCAGGGTGTAGCAGAGGTCGCCGATCAGCTTGATCAACAGGCCGAACAGGGTGAACAGAAACAGCGCGCCAAATACCACCGGGTAGTCGCGCGACACCGCCGCTTCGTAGCTCATCCGGCCGAGGCCGTCGAGGTTGAAGATGGTTTCGATCAGCAGCGAGCCGGCGAAAAACACCTCGATCAGCGCCGACGGCACCCCGGCTACCACCAGCAGCATGGCGTTGCGAAACACATGGCCGTAGAGCACACGGCGCTCGGTCAGGCCTTTGGCCCGCGCGGTGATCACGTACTGGCGGCTGATCTCGTTGAGAAAGCTGTTCTTGGTCAGGATCGTCAGGGTGGCGAAGCCGCCTATCACCAGCGCGGTGACCGGCAGCACCAGATGCCAGAGGTAATCGCCGAGCTTGCCCAGCGTGCTCAGTTGGTCGAAGTCGTCCGAGACCAGCCCCTGCACTGGAAACCAGTTGACGTAGCTGCCACCGGCGAACACCACGATCAACAGAATGGCAAAGAGAAATGCCGGCATCGCATAGCCGACGATGATTGCCGTGCTGCTCCAGACATCAAACGCGCTGCCGTTTCTGATTGCCTTGCGAATGCCCAGCGGGATCGAAATCAGGTAAGTGATCAGCGTCGCCCACAAGCCCAGCGACAGTGACACCGGCAGCTTCTGCACGATCAGGTCCGTGACCTTGGCGCCGCGAAAAAAACTGCTGCCCAGGTCCAGCTGCGCGTAGTTTGTCAGCATCAGCCACAGGCGTTCGTGCAGCGGTTTGTCGAAGCCGTAATGGTGTTTGATTTCTTCGATCAGCGCCGGGTCCAGACCACGGCTGCTGCGCCCGGCACCGCCGACCGCCGCGACTTCGCCGCCACCGCCCATGCTGTTCCCGCCAAAACCTTGCAGACGTGCAATGGCTTGCTCCACCGGCCCACCCGGCGCGGCCTGGACGATGAGGAAATTGACCACCAGAATGCACAGCAGTGTGGGGATGATCAGCAGCAAGCGACGACTCAGATAGCGCAGCATGTCACTGGCCTCCCGCGAGCTGAGCACGCATCTGCTGGGTGGTCAGCGGCTTGGCCGAGACTTCCCACCAGGTGTTGAGGCCTTCGTCATACGCCGGTTGTACGGCCGGCATGCCAAAGCGGTTCTGAAATACCGTCGGCGTGCCTTTGGAGTAGTAGTTGGGAATCATGTAGTAACCCCATTGCAGCACCCGGTCGAGGGCGCGGGCGTAATGCACCATGGTTTGGCGGCTGTTGGCCTGGACCAGTCCGTCGATCAGTTGATCGACCGCCGGGTCGGCCAGCACCATCGAGTTCGAACTGCCGACCTGCGTGGCACTTTGCGAGGCGTACAGGCTGTACAACTCGCGGCCGGGAGAGACGATCGGGTCGCCACTGCGCGGGAAACTGGTGACGATCATGTCGTAGTCGCGGGCGTTGAGACGGTTGACGTATTGCGCCGAATCGATGCGCCGCAGATTGAGGGTGATGCCGATCTGCGCGAGGGTGCGTTTGAACGGCAGCAGCATGCGATCGAAGCCGCCCTGACCGTCAAGAAAGGTAAATTCCAGCGGCTCACCGGCAGCGTTGACCAGGCGATTGTGTTGCGGCGTCCAACCGGCTTCGGCGAGCAGCCTCAGCGCTTGCAATTGCTTGTCGCGGATGTAGCCGCTGCCGTCGGTTTTCGGCGCTTCATACACCGTGGTGAAAACCTCATCGGGGACCTTGCCGCGCAGTGGTTCAAGGATTTTCAACTCCTCGGCGTCGGGCAGGGCGGTGGCGGCCATTTCACTCTTCGGCCAGAAGCTGTTCTGGCGCACGTAGAAACCCCGCATCATCTGCTTGTTGGTCCATTCGAAATCCCACAGCAGGCTGATCGCCTGACGCACGCGGCGATCCTTGAAGATCGGGTTTTGCAGGTTGAACACGAAGCCTTGCGCGGCGGTAGGTTTTTCCGGGGCGAGAATCGCTTGCTGCAAACGCCCGTCGCGCAGGGCCGGGCTGTCGTAGCCGACGACGTAACCGGATGAGGAAAACTCGCGGTTGTAGTCAAACGCACCGGCCTGCAACAACTGGCGAGCGACGTCGGTGTCACCGTAGAAATTCACCGTCAGCGTGTCGAAGTTGTACATCCCGCGACTGACCGGCAGGTCCTTGCCCCACCAGTCCGGGTCGCGCTGGAAACTGATGCTGCGCCCGGCGTCGACCTTGCTCACCCGGTACGGGCCGCTGCCCAGCGGCGGCTCGAAACCGCCGCCATTGGC
Source organism: Pseudomonas sp. Z003-0.4C(8344-21) (assembly GCF_900104975.1). NCBI lineage: Bacteria > Pseudomonadati > Pseudomonadota > Gammaproteobacteria > Pseudomonadales > Pseudomonadaceae > Pseudomonas > Pseudomonas sp. Z003-0.4C(8344-21). Next base: position 2,467,903 of record NZ_LT629756.1, read on the forward strand.
GAAGTCACGGGTTTTCCACCAATGTTCGGGCACCACGCGCATCGTCGCCAGATCCAGCGCCAGCGTGCGGTTGAGGTTGTTCTTGAAGGTGAAACGGACTTGCCGCGGGCCTTCGATCAGCACGTCCTGCACATCGGCGTACTGCTGGCGATAACTGAGGCTGCCCTTGGTCATCAGCAGGTTGAAGGTGTAGCGCACATCTTCGGCGGTGATCGGCGTGCCGTCGGCAAAACGCGCCTTCGGGTTGAGGGTGAAACGCACCCAGAGCCCGTCGGGATCACGCTCGATCTGCTCGGCGACCAGGCCATAAACGGTGTAGGGCTCATCGAGCGAGCGGAACGCCAGCGGCGCATACACCCAGTCGTTGACCTGCACCACGGAAATGCCCTGATCGGCATACGGGGTGATGTAGTTGTACTGGCCGATCTCCATCGACGCGCGGCTGAGCGATCCGCCCTTGGGCGCCTTGGGATCGACGAAATCGAAATGCTGGAAATTCGCCGGATACTTCGGCGCCTCGCCGTACACCGTCAGCGCATGGCTGCCGGCGGCCAGCGCCGAGGTGCCGGAGCACAGCAACGCACTGCCGAACAGCAGGGCGGCGATGTTGCGCATGAATCTCATGAAGTCACTCCCCAAAATCCCTGAATGGTCACGGAACCCTTGTGGGAGCTGGCTTGCCAGCGATAGCGGTGAGTCAGTCAACATTCAATTCACTGACAAACCGCCATCGCTGGCAAGCCAGCTCCCACAGGGTTTTGCGGTGCTCGTTCTTTAGAAGTGGTAAGTCATGCGCGCAAACAAGGTGCGTCCCAGCGGGTCGGTGTAGCGCGGGTCATAGCCGCTCTGGAAGTTGTAGGCCTGGTTGGAGAACGGCGGGTTGCGGTCGAAGACGTTCTTCATCCCGGCGTCGACATCCAGCACCTTGTTGAAGGTGTAGCCCGCCGACAGGTCCCACACCGAATACGACGCCACGCGCGAATGGGTGTCGCGGTCGTAGTCGTTGTAACCGGTTGTGAAACGGTTGGTCAGCGCTGCCCGCGCCGCGCCCAGGCTCCAGTTGCCGGTGAGGTTGTGCTTCCAGCGCGCGATTACGCCGTCACCCTGAAAGTCGCCAACCTTGTCAGTGAACGGGCCTTTGATGGTGCTCTGGAAGTCGTACTCGTCGACATAAGTGCCTTGCAGGCCCAGGCCAAACTGACCGTACGGCGTATTGGGAAAGCGATAGTCGAGCGACACATCGACGCCGTTGGTTTCGACGATGCCGAGGTTGGCGTTGCCGGTAACGATGTAATCGAGTGTGCCGTCGGCGTTACGCACGAAGCGATCCTGATAGGAACCGGCCTGATCGAACACGGTGGATTCCGGGAACGGCTGGATCTGGTTGGAAATGTGAATCCACCAGAAATCCAGGCCCACCGACAGGTTGCTGATCGGCTGATAGACGAAGCCCAGAGTCACGTTGCGCGCCTTTTCCGGGGCCAGGTCTTCGTTGCCGCCAATCTGGTTGAGGAACTGCTGACCGCAATCACGGCCACCGTTGCCGCCCGGTTGCACCACGCCGCCGGTACACAGCACCGGGTCGTTGTAGTAGCCCTGGGTGTAGGTGATGCTGCGCGGCGAATACAACTCATAAAGCGACGGCGCACGGAAGCCTTCACTGTAGGCGCCACGCACCACCAGCTCTTTCAATGGCTGATAACGGAACGAGTATTTCGGGTTGGTGGTGCTGCCGAAGTCGCTGTACTTGTCGTGACGCACGGCGGCGGACAGTTCGAGGCTGTCGAGCACCGGCACGTTGATTTCGGCGTAGGCGGCTTTGACGCTGCGGTCACCCTCGACGCTGCCGGCCGGGTCGATACCGAGGCTCTGGATGTCGCCGGCAAATTGTTCGAAGTCCTGGTGGAATTTCTCTTTGCGGTACTCGCCACCCAAGGCCAGACCGGACGGGCCGGCGCCGAACCAGTCGCCGATCTCGCGGCTGATGCGCCCGTCGAACCCGGCCACGCGCCCCACAGCCGTGGAATAGGCGCCGTGATACGCCGCGTTATCGATGTATTGCTGACCAGCTGCCGACTGCGGGCCGAACGGGTTGAGCAAACCGCTGGCCAGACCGTCGATCATCGCCTGATCGCTGACATAACCACTGGTGACGCTGGAGACGATTTTGTTCTGGTTGTACGAGGCGCCGACGTTGTAATCCCAGCCGGCAACCAAGCCATCGAAGCTCAGCAGAAAGCGCTGACTGGTGTTCTGGTCCTTCGATTCACGCGGGCCGGCGGCGGTTTCACGCCAGTTGACGTCGACCGGTTGCGTCGGGTCGAGGGCGAAATCGGTGGGCGCCGGGGTGATGCCATTGCCGGGGTAGTAGGGCGACGACGAATCCAGGCTCAGACCGGTCAATGGTGCCGGGCCGATGGCGGTGGCGTTGTTGTTGCGCGACCAGAAATATTCGAGGTTGACGTTGTGATCGTCGCCGAGCTTGCCGGTGGTCTTGCCGAAGAACGAAGTCTTCTCGGTCTGCGGCACCAGGTCGATGAATTCACGGGTGCTGAAGCGGCACAAGCCGTCGCGGGCGATCAGGTTGGGACCGTTGCAGTTGCTGGCGGCCAACGGGTTGGTGGCGTTGCCGTTCTGACTGTAGTTGCCGGGGAACGCAGTGCCGGAGGTCTGATCGAGACCGCGGCCGGGGGCGTAGTCGGTGGCGAAGGAGCGGTCGTTGGCGTCGAGGTTCTGCTGCTTGTTGTAGTTGAACACGCCGAGGACGTTGAAGCGGTCTTCTTCCAGATCGCCGTAACCCCAACTGGCGCTCATGTCTTTGGTCGCGCCACCACCGCTGTGGGTCGGGGTTTCGCCGCCGAGGGTCAACGCGCCGTCGGTGAGCGACTTCTTGGTGATGAAGTTGATCACGCCGCCGATCGCATCGGTGCCGTACAGCGCCGAGGCGCCGTCGCGCAGCACTTCCACGCGCTCGATGGCGGCAAACGGGATCATGTTCAGATCCACCGCGCCGCCCGCCGAGTTGGTGCCCGACAACGCGTTGTTGGCCAGGCGTCGGCCGTTGAGCAGCACCAGCGTCTTGTTCGCGCCGATGCCGCGCATGTCGGCGAACGAGGCACCGCCAGTCGCCGCGCCCACGGAGCCTGCGCTGTTGTTGATCGACTGGCTGCCGGTGATGCGCTGGACCAGTTCGGCGGTGGTGGTCACGCCCTGTTTGCGCAGCTCATCGGCCTTGAGAATGGTGATCGGCACCGCGGTTTCCGCATCGACCCGGCGAATCGCCGAACCGGTCACTTCTACCCGTTGCAGTTGCGTGGTGGGCGCGACGACCGCGGCCGCCGCCGGGGCGCTGGCATTGTCGTCCTCGGCCGCTTGCACGGTGCCGGCGCCCATCCCCATGGCCACCAGGTACAGCGGAACGAAACGATGGCGAGAGATCGTGGCCACCAAGGGTTTGAGCGTGAAGCGTGGAGTGTTCATCAGCATGGTTGTTTCCGACTTTTATCAGACGTTATCGAAATGGCCTTGTGAGCCGCTCATTGCTCCGCTACCGGTGATACCGCGTGCGGAAAACCACTTTCTTCAAGCAAGCCGATCCCCTCCGAACACGCGTGGCGTTTTTTCGGTCGGCCGATTACGACGGGATTCGTTCAGCGGTGCGGCGCGCGTCTTTCAAGCCGCGCGCAGCACCGCATTCAGTGGGTGGTCATCACCGAGATCTTGCTGATGCCCGAGCGTTCGATGGACGCCATGGCTTTCGCCACCTGGCCGTAATTGACGGCGGCGTCGGCCTGCAACTGCACGCGGACATCGGCGTCCTTGGCCTTGACCTCCTTGAGGCTGGCTTCCAGGGACTCGGGGGCGAGTTCGGTCTTGGCCAGGTAAAACTTGCCGTCCTGATCGACGCTGACCACCACCGGGTCTTTCTTTTCGGCGGGGGCAACGGCGTCGGTTTTCGGCAGGTTGACCTTGATCGCGTTGGTCATTAGCGGCGCGGTGACGATGAACACCACCAGCAGCACGAGCATCACGTCGACCAGTGGCGTGACGTTCATTTCGCTGAGCACTTCATCGCTGTCTTGAGTCGAGAAAGACATCAGCTGGCCTCCCGCACGGCGCTGGTGGTTTTGCTGGCAATGGCCTGACGGCTGATGGAAAACGCGCTGCGCGAGGCGAGGGCGTCGAAGTCGTGGGCGAAGTCATCCATGTCCGCCGAGGCGAGCTTCAGGCGCCGCAGAAAGAAGTTGTAGATCAGCACGGCCGGCACCGCGACAGCGATACCCACACCGGTGGCGATCAGTGCGTGACCGATGGGGCCGGCGACCGCTTCAAGGCTGGCCGAACCGGTTTCGCCGATGCTTTTCAGCGCTTCCATGATGCCCCACACCGTACCGAACAGACCGATGAACGGCGCGGTGCTGCCGATGCTGGCGAGAATCGCCTGACCGTTTTCCAGCGAGCGGCGCTCCTTCTGGATCTGTTGGCGCAGGTTGCGTTCCAGACGATCCGAGCGGTTGATGGTGTGCGCCAGTTGTTGCGTGGTGCGCGGCGAATCTTCCACCAGCAACGCCTCGAAACCGCTGCTGGCGATGCGCGCCAGCGAACCCGGGTACTGGCTGGCATGTTCGGCGGCGGTGAGCAGGTCCGGCGCGCTCCAGAAGGCTTTGGTGAACTGTTTGTTCTGCGCTTTCTGGCGCAGGTACTGCGCCGACTTGACCAGCAGGATCGCCCAACTGACCACGGAAAACAGCACCAGGCCCCAGAGGACACCGGGGACAATCATCGAAGACAAATCGTTCATGGTTACACCTCGCTTGCGTTAATCAGTTATGAGTCGGTTGTGCCGTCACTGCGGCAATTTGAAATCGATGGTCTGGGTGGCGAAGCCGTCGATCGGCGTGTCACCGCGCTTGGCCGGAATGAACTTCCAGTTCTTCACCGCAGCGACGGCGGCGTCATCCAGTTGTGGCTTGCCGCTGGATTTGGTCACCGTCACCGAACCCGCGCGACCGTTGGCCAACACTTGAATGCGCAACACCACGCTGCCTTCCCAATTGCGCCGCAATGCCAGCGACGGGTATTCCGGCGGTGGATTGCCAAGGCTGGCGAGGCCGGAAATCGCTGCCGACTCTTTCACTGGCGCGGGCGCAGCGGCCGGTGCCGGCGGCGCGCTCGGTGTCGCCGGTGCAGCGGGGGCTGCCGGCTGCGGCGGGGCCGGCGGCGCTTTCGCGGGCTCGACTTTTTTCACCGGTTTGGGCTTCTCGACCGGTTTCGGTTTTTCGATCGGCTTGGGCTTTTCCACCGGTTTGGGCGGTGGCTTGACCGCGTCTTCGTCTTCCACCGGTTGCTCAGGCTCGGGCGGTGGTGGCGGTGGTGGCGGAGGCGGCGGGGGTGGCGGTTCCGGGGTCGGCGGTGCTGGTGGCGTCGGGCTGGTCAGCTCGACGGTCATTTCCGGAATCTGTGGCGGCGTCGGTAATGGCTCGGTTCGGGACTGCTGGAGAAACCACCAGGCAGCCCCGTGTATCAGCGCCGACACGGCCACCAGCAAGACCATCTGCTGTTTATTCAGACCGCCGGGTTGTGAGGTATTGGCTGTGAAGGCCGGCCTGCCCGTTGGCGGCGGGACCGGCGCTTCCCGCAACGGCCCCGGCAGGGTTTTGTGCTTTACCGCATCGTTCATTAAAGCTCCCTCGGGTAGATGAAGGGCAATAAGCCGCCGTCCGAACATCGGGTGAATGTTCGAGTGGGTGAATGCAACTTTCTTCAAGGTGTGCAGAAGCCGATAGTGGAACTATCCAATTAACCTGGCTTGTGCAAACTTACTGGCTCAGTGCCATTCGACTTCGATTGTTCATTAGCCATTCCATGGTTGTTGTTCTGTTGCTCCAGTCACTTCTGGGTGTCTCATGCCTGTTACATATTGCAACCGTTGTGCCAGATATTGCTGCAACGTAGCGCAGTTATTTCATGGGTGTTACGCATGTCGCATTTATATAAGTTTTGTCACGACCAAGCGTTTGTCATGGCGCGCAGTGAGCCGTTACCCCGTCGGGCGGGGCTTTTTCAGAGGCGAGTCGGGCTTGACGCTTTATCCCGCGAAATAGCGAAACAGAGCGGTTGCGCGACTGCCTGTCCGTGCACGTGCTGGTGCGTGAGGGACCGATTTGGTGCGGGTCAGTGTTCTAGCGGGTCACGGGTTGTTTTCCTTGTTCTTGTTTAACGGAAACCGATGTTAAAGTGCCGACAAAGTTATTCCGCTGGAACGCTTTTGGTGCAATCACAGTTGGCGGGAAGTTATTGTCCGACAACGCTGTAATTGCGCTGATTAGCGCCGCGAACAGCCGAGTCATATTTAAAAACTAAATAGCACGTCGCTGTCGGCGAACAATGAATGGCCGACAGCGACGTGCTGTTGAAGTCAGGTAATAAAGTAAGCAGGGCGGCTGTTCGGATGAACCAGGCCTGGAGCGCACAGATAGTAGTGGCGAGTGATGCGGCAAAACGGTTGAAGATTCACGCGGTGAACTCCTTGTTGCCAGCCTGGATACGCGAACTTTTGGTTCGGTATCGCACCTTACAAGAACGCGGATAGCGTTCGATGATTGCTCTTGGTGCGGGATGGGCACCGCCAGCGCTGTTGTGCGAGATGTGAATTCGCAAGTCGGCAGTGCATGGGAAAACCGTGCCAGAACCGTTACACCGGCAGATTATTTCTACACCCGGGCCACAGGCATCTACTCTGTGGCAAAGGTTTTTTCGGGGGGATTGGCTATGTATCAACTTTATGGGCACAAGAATTCCGGCGCTGCGGCGATCGAGGCGGCACTGGAGTTATGCCAGATTGCTTACCGCTTCATTGATAACGAAGCCAGCGCGGAGGCCGCCGAGGCGTTGGCCAAACTCAATCCGCTGAAACAGATTCCGACGTTGCAACTGCCCGACGGCAGCGCGATGACCGAGAGCGCGGCGATTCTGATTCACTTGGGTCTGACGTTTCCCCAATCCGGTCTGTTGCCCGCCGAGGCGGCGGATCGTGATCAGGCGATTCGCGGCCTGGCCTATATCGTCAGCAACTGCTACGCGGCCATCGGCATCATCGATTACCCCGAGCGCTGGCTGATCACGCCCGACGAAGGCGCACGGCAGAACCTGATCGCCGGCGCGCGCCAGCGTCTGCACTTCAGTTGGGAATTGTTTGCCGACCAGTTCTCCGGCGAGCTGTACCTGGACGACGAGACGCCGGGGGCGCTGGATGTGCTGGCGGCGGTAGTGACGCGCTGGGAGGGTAGCCGCGAGCATCTACGCCAGACGCGACCGGGGTTCTACGCCTGGCTGCAACGCATCGACCGCCACCCGGTGCTGGCGCCGGTGTTTGCGCGACACTGGCCAACCTGAGCCCACCACAAAACCCCTGTAGGAGTGAGCCTGCTCGCGATAGCGGTCTGTCAGTCACCCAGTTTTTAGCTGACAGACCGCTATCGCGAGCAGGCTCACTCCTACAGGGGGGGCGGTGCCTTGAGATTTATTCCCCGCGGATGTATTGCTCCAGCTGTTTGATCAGCTCGGCCTGTTCGGCAATCGCTTCCTTGACCAGGTCGCCGATCGACAGCAGGCCGATCAACTGGCCGTCCTCGACCACGGGCAAGTGACGCAGGCGTTTGTCAGACATGATGCCCAGGCAGGTGTCGACGGTCTGTTTGGTGTCCACGGTGATCACGTCCTTGACCATGATGTCGCTGACCGGTGTGCCCACCGATGAGCGGCCCTTGAGCACCAGTTTGCGCGCATAGTCCCTCTCACTGATGATGCCGACCACCTTGTCGTCTTCCACCACCAGCAGGGCGCCGACGTTTTTCTCGGCCATCTTCATCAGCGCTTCGAGCACCATGTGATCGGGTTTGATCTGGTGCACTTCCTGATTTTTCTGATCTTTGAGCTTGAGCAGTTGGGCGACGGTCTTCATGGCGGTTACTCAGGTGTTGTCGTTGTTCACCAAGCATCGTAGACGCAGCCGCGCAGGGCAAGGTGGCAAAGCGGCAGATAGCGTGCAAAAAACGCCATTTGCCGGGTTTTTTGCGGTTCAAGCGCTGATTTATCGCCAAGGTCATTTCAAGCAATGCCGGGTAGAATGCCGATCTATCCAGATTCCGAGGTTGCAGTGGTGGATTTACCGCAGGGCTTCGTCCTGACCCGGCATTGGCGCGATACGCCGGCCGGCACCGAAGTCGAGTTCTGGCTGGCGACCGACGCCGGGCCGCGCCGTGTGCGCTTGCCGCATCAGCCGTCGGTGGCGTTCATTCCCGCCGAGCAGCGCGAAGCGGCCGAACGCTTGTTGCACGACGAAAAGAACGTCGAACTGCGCCCGCTGGCCTTGCAGGATTTCGAGCATCGCCCGGTGCTGGGTCTGTATTGTCAGCAGCACGGCCAGTTGATGCGCCTGGAAACCGCCCTGAGCCGCGCCGGCATCGATGTGTTCGAAGCCGATGTGCGCCCGCCGGAACGCTATCTGATGGAGCGCTTCATCACAGCGCCGGTCGTGTTCAGCGGTACAGCCGACGCCGACGGCGTGTTGCTCTATGCCCAGCTCAAATCCGATCCCGCGTACCGCCCGACGCTGCGGCTGGTGTCGCTGGACATCGAAACCACAGAAACCGGCGAGCTGTACTCGATCGCGCTGCAAGGCTGCGGTCAGCGCCAGGTGTACATGCTCGGCGCGCCGAACGGTGACGCCAGCATCGTCGACTTTGATCTGGAATATTGCGATTCGCGCACGCTGATTCTGAAAAAGCTCAACGAGTGGTTCGCTCAGCACGACCCCGACGCAATCATCGGCTGGAACGTCGTGCAATTCGATTTGCGCATCCTCCACCAACATGCGCGACGCCTCGGTGTGCCGCTGAAAATCGGCCGTGGCGGTGAAGAGATGCAGTGGCGCGAGCACGGCAGCCGCAATCACTATTTCGCCTCGGCGGCGGGGCGGTTGATCATCGATGGCATCGAAGCGCTGCGGTCGGCGACCTGGAGCTTTCCGTCGTTCAGCCTGGAAAACGTCGCGCAGACTTTGCTCGGCGAAGGCAAGGCCATCGACAATCCGTACCAGCGCATGGACGAAATCAACCGCATGTTCGCCGAGGACAAACCGGCGCTGGCCAAGTACAACCTCAAGGACTGCGAACTGGTCACGCGGATCTTCGCCAAGACCGAACTGCTGACCTTTTTGCTCGAACGCGCCAGCGTCACCGGCCTGCCAGCGGATCGCAGCGGTGGCTCGGTGGCTGCGTTCACTCATTTGTACATGCCACTGATGCACCGTCAGGGTTTCGTAGCGCCCAATCTGGGCACCAATCCGCCGCAGGCCAGCCCCGGCGGCTTTGTCATGGACTCGCAGCCGGGGCTCTACGAATCGGTGCTGGTGCTCGATTATAAAAGCCTGTATCCGTCGATCATTCGCACGTTTCTGATCGACCCGGTGGGCTTGATCGAGGGCCTGCAACATCCCGACGACGCCGATTCGGTGCCGGGCTTCCGAGGCGCACGTTTCTCTCGCACGCGGCACTGCCTGCCGTCCATTGTGTCGCGCGTGGCCGAGGGCCGCGAGATCGCCAAGCGCGAGCACAACGCGCCGCTGTCGCAAGCGCTGAAGATCATCATGAACGCCTTCTACGGCGTGCTCGGCTCCAGCGGTTGTCGTTTTTTCGATACGCGGCTGGCGTCATCGATCACCTTGCGTGGCCACGAAATCATGCTGCGCACGCGCCAGTTGATCGAGGCGCAGGGTCACGCGGTGATTTATGGCGACACCGATTCGACCTTCGTCTGGCTGCGCCGCCCGCACGGCCAGGAGGAGGCAGCGCAGATCGGCCATGCACTGGTCCGGCACGTCAACGACTGGTGGCGTGAGCATGTGCGCGAGGAATATGGGCTGGAAAGTGCGCTGGAATTGCAGTTCGAGATTCATTACAAACGCTTTCTGATGCCGACCATTCGCGGCGCGGAGGAGGGCAGCAAGAAACGCTATGCCGGCCTCGTCGTCCGCGGCGATGGCAGCGAGGAAATGGTCTACAAGGGCCTGGAAACCGTGCGCACCGACTGGTCGCTGCTGGCCCGGCAATTTCAGCAGGAGCTGTATCAGCGGATTTTTCAGCGCAAGCCATATCAGGATTACGTGCGCGACTATGTGCGCAAGACGCTGGCCGGTGAGTTCGACGAGCGTCTGGTCTATCGCAAGCGCCTGCGCCGCACCCTCGACGATTACGAACGCAACGTGCCGCCCCATGTGCGTGCGGCGCGCCTTGCCGATGACTACAACGCCGAACAGGGGCGTCCGCGGCAATACCAGAACGGCGGCTGGATCAGTTACGTGATCACGCTGGCCGGCCCGGAACCGCTGGAAGTGCGCCGCGCCGCCATCGATTACGACCACTACATCACCCGCCAGCTGCAACCGGTGGCGGATGCGATTCTGCCGTTCGTCGATGACGATTTCTCAACCCTGATCGGCGGGCAACTGGGCCTGTTTTGAGTCGAGCAGTTGCAGCGTCCACTCATCGAGAATGCCGTGGAAATACCGTTCCAGCGCCTGATCGAACACGCTGTCCGCGCCAGCGAACTGGGCGAACAGCGTCATTGAGGAATGGAATTTCAAATCGTCCGGGTGGCCGAAAATCTCATTGATCGAGCGCTCCCGCACGGCCAGCACCCATTGCGTGCAGGTGCGCAATCGTTCGCCGAGCACGGCGTGCGCCAGATAAGCCTGCGCTTCTTCGGCCGAGCCAATGGCGAAGCGTCGCGCCATCTCACTGCCGCCCAGCCCGGCGAATTGCGGGAAGACAAACCACATCCAGTGGCTGCGCTTGCGGCCCGTCTCGAGTTCGCGCTGGACGCGGTCGAACACCGGGTCCTGCGCCTGGACGAAACGTTGCAGGTTGAACGGGTCGTGGTGATCCGTGCTTCTCATCGCGAAGCCCTCGCCAGTCGGCAGCGGCTCAGACCATGGCCAGCCGCTGCTTGCGTTGTGGCGCTTGAAATACCTGGTCCAGCGCCGCCAGATCCCCGGCCTCCAGTTGCAGCTGCGCGGCCTGGGCATTGAGTTGCACATGCTCCGGGTGCACAGCCTTGGGAATCGCAATCAGCCCATCCTGACGCAGAATCCACGCCAGCGAAACCTGTGCCGGGGTGACCCCGTGACGAGCGGCGATGTCTTTGAGCACCGGCTCGGCCAGCATGGCGCCGCCCTGGCCGATTGGACAATAGGCCATCAGCGGCATGCGCTGGTGCTGGCACCACGGCAACAAATCGAATTCGATCCCGCGTTCTTCGAGGTTGTAGAGCACCTGATTGGTCGCGCATTGCGAACTGGAGAGTTCTTCGAGGTCGTCGACGTCGAAATTCGACACGCCCCAACGGCCGATTTTGCCGTCCTCGCGCAGGCGTTCGAACGCTTCGACGGTTTCTTCCAGCGGATATTGGCCGCGCCAGTGCAACAGGTAGAGGTCAATGTAATCGGTGTCGAGCCGGCGCAGGCTGCGCTCGCAGGCTTGCGGGATGCCTTTGCGGCTGGCGTTGTGCGGGTAGACCTTGCTGACCAGAAACACCTGATCGCGAAGGCCGGTGATGGCCTCGCCTACCACCGTTTCCGCACCGCCCTCGGCGTACATTTCGGCGGTGTCGATCAGGGTCATGCCCAGCTCGATGCCGCTGCGCAGCGCCGTCACTTCACGCGTGTGCGCCGAGCGGTCCTCACCCATGCGCCAAGTGCCCTGGCCAATCACCGGCACCTGCACGCCGGCCAACTCGAGGGTACGCATGCAAACCTCCTTATGTGAGTGTGTCGTTTCCTTTAATGGGGCAGCAGGATAGTCCAGATCGTTCCCACGCTCTGCGTTCTGGCTCGAGAAGGGACGCAGAGCGTCCCGGGCTGCATGCCCACGCGGGAGCGTGGGAACGATCGGCAGGGGTTACTTGGCGGAGAACTTCAGCACGACGCTCTGGGTATAAGTCTGGCCCGGGTCGAGGCGGGTGCTCGGGAAGTTCGGCTGATTCGGCGAGTCCGGGTAGTGCTGGGTCTCGAGGGTGAACGCGCCCCAGTGCGGATACACCTTGCCGCCCTTGCCCTTGACCGTGCCGTCGAGGAAGTTGCTGGTGTAGAACTGCACGCCCGGCTCTGTAGTGAATAGCTGCAAATGCCGGCCAGATTGCGGATCGCTGACTTCGGTGGCGACTTTGCTGATATCGCCCTTGGTGTCCAGCGCCCAGTTGAAGTCGAAGCCGCCCTGTTTCGGCTCGGCGAATTTCAGTTGCGGATGGTCAGCCTTGATGTGCGTGCCGATCGGTGTCGGCTGGGTGAAGTCCATCGGCGTACCCGCAACGGGCGCCAGTTCACCGGTCGGAATCAACTTGGCGGTGACTGGGGTGTAATGGCTGGCGTTGATCGTAGCGACCTGTTTGAGAATGTCGCCATTGCCGGCGCCGGCGAGGTTGAAGTAGCTGTGGTTGGTCAGGTTCAACACCGTCGGTTTATCGGTGCTCGCCTTGTAATCGATGCGCAGCTCGTTGGCATCGGTCAGGCGGTAGGTCACCTCGGTGGTGAGGTTGCCGGGGAAACCCATTTCGCCATCCGCCGACAGATAGGTGAGGGTCACGCCGACCGAATCCTTGTCCTTGGTTTCCTTGGCCTTCCAGACTTTTTTGTCGAAGCCCTGCGTGCCGCCGTGCAGCGCATTGGTCTTGTCGTTCTGCGGCACTTGATAGCGCTTGCCGTCCAGTTCGAAGGCGCCGTCGGCCAGGCGATTGCCGAAGCGGCCGATGGTTGCGCCGAAATACGCGGTGCCTTTCTGGTAGCCCTGGACATCGTCAAACCCGAGCACCACGTCGTCGAACTTGCCATGCTTGTCGGCGACTTTCAGCGATTGCAGGGTCGCGCCGTACGTGATGACGGTGGCCTGCATGCCGTGGCTGTTGCGCAGAATGTATTGCTCGACCGGCGTGCCGTCATTGGTCTTGCCGAAGGCTTTGTATTCGGCGGTCAGGCCCGCCGCGTTGGCAGAAAGGGTAGTGATCATCAGGGACAGTCCGAGGCCGGAAAGCAGGTGACGGGATTGAAGCATGGTTGACCTTCCTTTTTGTTGTTGTTTTTGAAATCTGCAATTAGTCATGCTATTGGAAAATTAACAGAGGATTTATAGCCGACATAAGCGCAAATGCAAATATAAAGTCCGACTAATTGATTGTATGGGATTTGCCGAAGGTCGGTTCACAGACCGGGCACTGCACTTTTTCGCAATCGGCGGCTCTATCCATGGCCAGGATGCGATGACTACCGTCGCACCGGAATGTGCCAGTTCGAGAATTCATGCCGAGCGCTTTTGCCCTGATCGTCCCTCTGTTCCGTCGCCCGTGCCTGCTGCTGGCTTGCCTGTCGTCGCTGCTGTTCAGCGGTTGCAGCCACCAGAACGGCAACGGCTTCATCACCCAGATGCGTGAGGGCCAGCCGCAGGAATTTCTGCAGACCAGCGTCGACCGCATGGCCACGCTGGCGATGCGCGACAACCTCAACAGCCTCTATCGCTTGATGGGCAAGCTGTACCTGCGCAACCCCGAAGAACTGCGCAAATCGGGTTTCCTCAACATCAACACCGCGGTCAGACAAGTGCGCCTGGCTGTCGAGCAGCAACAGCCGCTGCCCGTGCTCGGCGGGCGCAAGGACCTCGCCGCGCTGAGCTACGCGATGAGCCCGGAATTTCTCGGCGACCGCGTCGGCGCCTTCATCTATGCGATCGGCAGCATGCTCGTCACCGCGCACGGCAATCGCACCGAGTTCTACATGACTGACGCGATCAACCCGACCTTCGTTCACAATTCCGCGCGCAACATCGAGAAGGCCATGTGGATCCTGTCGCAGCGGCAGAACAAGGAAGGCCAGCCGCTGCTGTTCTCCAATGAGATCTCGGAGGAGGGCAGCAACCTGAGTTTCGCCACCGAGTTCAGCAAGATTGTGGCGCGTCTGGATCTGCTGACGCAGATGCTCGACGAGCGCTATCGCAGGATCGGCCTGAATTACGCGCAGAGTTTGCTGTTTTTGAATTTCTTGCCGGTGCAGTGAGCGCGGTGATGAGCCTACACATCAAACCCTGTGGGAGCTGGCTTGCCAGCGATGGGGCCGGGTCAGTCAATATATTTAGTGCCTGATTCACCGCCATCGCTGGCAAGCCAGCTCCCACAGGGATGGCGTCGTGGCAATAAATTTTGTATACAATCGCTTGCCTCGATTGATCCAAAAGGAGCTGCATCCGTCATGAGCGACCCCGCAAGCGCCGATTTCAGCCGCGTCGACCCCGGCGTCCGCGCCGACAAACTGCCCATCGCCGCGTTGCTGGCATTCGCCATGACCGGTTTCATTGCCATCCTTACCGAAACCCTGCCGGCCGGGCTGCTGCCGCAAATCGGCGCGGGCCTCAACGTCAGCGAAGTGCTCGCCGGGCAACTGGTCACGCTGTATGCGCTGGGCTCGATCGTTGCGGCGATTCCGCTCACCGTGGCCACGCGCGGCTGGCCACGGCGGCGGGTGTTGTTGATGACGGTGGGCGGCTTCCTGCTGTTCAACACGGTGACCACGTTTTCTACTCATTACGGCCTGACGCTGGCGTCGCGTTTCCTCGCCGGGATGGCGGCGGGGCTGTCATGGGGAATCATGGCCGGTTACGCGCGTGGCATCGTGCCAGTGCATCAGCAGGGGCGGGCGCTGGCGATTGCCATGCTCGGCACCCCGGTGGCGCTGTCGCTGGGTACGCCGGCCGGGACCTGGCTGGGCAATCTGATCGGCTGGCGCGCCTCGTTCGGGATCATGTCGGCGCTGGCGCTGGTGTTGGCGGCGTGGATCGTCATCGCCGTGCCGGATCGGCCGGGCCAGGCCAGCGACGAGCGCCTGCCCTTGCTCGAATCGTTGCGTCTGCCCGGTGTGCGACCGGTGCTGTTCGTGGTGCTGACGTGGATGCTCGGGCACAACATTCTGTACACGTACATCGCGCCGTTTCTGAGCCAGGCCGGTCTGGCCGATCGGGTCGATCTGGTACTGCTGGTGTTCGGTCTGTGCTCGCTGGTGGGCATCTGGATCATCGGCCTGCTGGTCGATCGCTGGTTGCGCAAGCTGACCCTGATCAGCCTCGCGCTGTTCGCCTTGACCGCACTGGTGCTGGCGCTGGCCGCACCGTCAGCGCTGGTTGTGTATGCCTGCATGGCGGTGTGGGGCCTGTCGTTCGGCGGTTCGGCGACATTGCTGCTGACCTCGGCCGCGGACTCGGCGGGCGATCACGTCGACGTGGTGCAGGCGATGCTCACTACCTCATGGAACGTCGCGATTGCCGGCGGCGGCCTGTTTGGCGGCGTGTTGCTGGACCGGGCCGGGGCCATGTCGTTTCCGTGGGCGCTGCTGATCCTGTCGCTCATTGCGTTGGCCACGGTGTGGTGCAATAGAACCCACAGCTTCAAGGCGGGGCGGCGGATCCACTGAACTCGCATCCACCTCCTAACCCTGTAGGAGTGAGCCTGCTCGCGATAGCGCTTTGTCAGTCAACATTGATTCAACTGACCCACCGCTATCGCGAGCAGGCTCGCTCCCACAGAGGGAAATTGGCGGTATATTCGATATGGCATAACGATAGACCGCATCGATATATGTGGTTATAAGAAAAATCGCTATGCTGCGGGCCAGATTTTTCCTGTCGTTTTTCTGGACGGTTTAATGGAATTGGCAAATTTCGGCCTGGTGATTGCCGGGTTGGTGGTGGGTTTTATTGTCGGCATGACCGGTGTCGGCGGTGGTTCGTTGATGACGCCGATCCTGCTGTGGTTCGGCATCAACCCGGCAACCGCAGTGGGCACCGACCTGCTGTACGCCGCCATTACCAAATCCAGCGGCGTCCTCGTCCACAGGAAAAACAAGAACATCGACTGGGCCATCACTGGCTGGCTGACCCTCGGCAGCGTGCCGGCAGTGGCCATGACCCTGTGGTTTCTCAGCACCCTGCACACCGCGCCCGAGGCGATGAACGCCATCATTAAGCAGGCGCTGGGCTTCGTGCTGTTCGCCACTGCGTTGGCGATCTTCTTCAAAAAACGCCTGCTCGAATTTGCTCACAAACGCGCTGGCGGCAACTACAACCCCAGCGGCTCGCGCCTCAATGTGATGACGGTGATCACCGGTCTGATCCTCGGCACCATGGTCGCCCTGACCTCGATCGGCGCCGGCGCCCTCGGCACGGTCGCCTTGTTCATCCTCTACCCGTTGCTGCCAACCCGCCGCCTGGTCGGTACCGAAATCGCCCACGCCGTCCCCCTGACCCTCGTCGCCGGCCTCGGCCACGCGAGCATGGGCAACATGGACTGGGGCGTCCTCGGCTTTCTGCTGGTCGGCTCGCTGCCCGGCATCTGGCTCGGCAGCCACCTGACCGGGCGCATCTCCGACGAAGTCCTGCGCCCGTGCCTGGCGACGATGCTGGTGTTGATCGGGTACAAGTTGGCGTTTTGATCCACGGTTGCGCAATGTCGTGCCTGTCCTAAGCTTCGGTAAAGGCGAAACATATTTGCCCGACTGCACCGGAACAATCGCCGCGATGCGCAATCAGTAGAGCGTGGATATCAAAAGGAGATGCGCATGCTCATCAGGTCACTGACCCTGACACTCTTGCTGGCGATGGCCGGTCCCTTGTTCGCCGCCGACAGCGATTCGCCGCTGGCCGGGGATGTTGGCCGCGCCCGACCGTTGATCGTCATCGCACAAAGCACCGTCGACCCGGTGTGGGTCAGCCTGAAAAAATCGCTGGACGACCCGGCCAACAAAAAGGGCGTCACCGACCGCAACATCAAGGTCTACACCATCCTCAACATGTCCGGCCAACTCGACGGCAAGGACCTGGGCCAGCAGGACACCATGGCGCTGCTGCGCTCGCTCAAACTGGGCGCCGGGGCATATCCGAAAGTGTTCCTGGTGGGCAAGGACGGCGAGACCAAACTCTCCGCCTCGGGTGATGAAGCCAAGGCTTTGAGCCTGGCGAAAATTTTCGAAACCATCGACGCCATGCCCATGGCTGAAAAAGAAGCCGCCGCGGCCGCGCAGGCCGCCCCGGCCGCTGCCGAACCGGAGCCTGCCAAAGGCGCGAAAGGCGCCAAGCCGAGCAAGCCTGCAAAACCGAGCAAGCCGCCGCAAATGCCGGACGACTGATCACGCACTCAACTGAATAAACCCTATCCCCTGTGGGAGCGAGCCTGCTCGCGATTGCGGTCTATCAGTCACCTCATCGGTGGCTGACACGCCGGGATTCGCGAGGAGGCTCGCTCCCACGATTTTTTCCCTGCTCAGTCAGCTACCGCACTGATAATCCTGTGCGCAATCTTCACCCGCTCCGCAATCGGAAAGTTCTTGTTGGCCATGATCGCAATGCCGACGCCTTTATTCGGTACAAACGCCACGTACGCGCCAAAACCTGCGGTAGAACCGGTCTTGTTGATCAGCAGGTTTTCCGGTTGTGGCTGCGGTGGATTCAGCCATTGCACCTTATGCGCCTGCATGGCCATTTCCGTGGAGTTGCCAGCGAGCAGGCGTTCGAGGCTGATCGGGTAGGGGTACATTTCCCAGCCCAGGCCCTGGGTCATGTCGCCGACGCGGTAGTAACCGGTGTGGGTGTTGGCGATGGTTTGGGGCAGGGGGGACGCCAGGGTTTCAGGTTTGAGGTTGGCTTGCACGTAACGCAGCAGGTCCACGGCACTGGTTTTCACCGCGTAGGCTTGCAGGTCGAGGGCGCCGGGGCGCACACGGACAGGTTTGTCGTCCTTGTCATAGCCTTGCGCGTACAGGCTCATTTGTTCGGCGGGGACGCTGAGCCAGGTGTGCTGCAAACCGAGTTTCGGCAGCAGGGTTTGCGTCATGGCTTGATCGAACGGTTGGCCAAGGCTTTTTGCCGTCAGATAGCCGAACAGGCCGAGGCTCGGATTGGAATACTGGCGATGGCTGCCGGCCGGCCAGGTCGGTTTCCACTGCTGAAAATAGCCGAGCATGGTCTCAGGCGAATCCGCGTTGGTCGGGAATTGCAGCGGCAAGCCACCGGCGCTATAGGTGCCCAGTTGCAGCACGCTGATGTTGTCAAAGGCGCTGCCCTTCAGTTCAGGCCAGAGTGTGCTGGCCTCGGTCGACAGGTCCAGTTTGCCGGTGGCTTGCGCGAAACCTGCGAGGGTGGCGGTGAAGGTTTTGCTTATCGAGCCGATTTCGAACAGGGTGTTCTCGCTGACCTGTTGCCCGGTTTCCTTGGCGGCGACGCCGTAGTTAAAGTAATGCGCCTTGCCATCGACCGTCAGCGCTACGGTCAGGCCGGCGATGTTCTGCTGCTCCATGATCGGCGTCACCGTTGCGCTGACCAGTGCTTGCAGTTGCGCATCGTCAGGTACGGCGGCGAGGCAGGCCGTGGAGCCGAAAAACAGGCTGAACGCTGCGCAGGAAAAGGCTTTAGTTGAAGTGATGGATGACATGAATGAACCACTCTCCATGAGTGTTGATGTTGTTATCCCGCTACACTGCGGACGATTTTTTCGTTAGGTCACTGATCAGCGCCGCCAATCTAGTCAGCTTGGCGGCCAACGACAAACGATGAAAACTCGCACGAGCCATTAGAAAAATTTGGGGTAGGGCATGATTCGACCGCAATTGCCGCTGAACGCGCTGCGCGCCTTTGAGGCTTCGGCGCGTCATTTGAGCTTCACTCGCGCCGCCGTGGAACTGTGCGTGACGCAAGCGGCGGTCAGCCATCAGGTCAAAAGCCTTGAGGCGCAGCTTGGCGTCAGTCTGTTCAAACGCCTGCCCCGCGGGCTGATGCTGACCAGCGAAGGTGAAACCCTGCTGCCGGTGCTGAACACGTCCTTCGATCACATCGCACAGATCCTCGAACGCCTCGCCGGCGGGCAGTATCGCGAAACGTTGACCGTCGGCGCAGTCGGCACGTTCGCCGTGGGTTGGCTGTTGCCGAGGCTGGTGGACTTTCGGGCGAAACATCCGCTCATGGATTTACGGCTGTCGACCCATAACAACCGTGTGGACGTCGCGGCGGAAGGGCTGGATTACGCGATTCGCTTCGGTGCGGGGGCGTGGCATGGCATCGAGGCGACGCGTTTGCTCGATGCGCCGCTGTCGGTACTGTGCGTGCCGGACATCGCTCGACAGTTGCATGCGCCAGCGGATCTTTTGCAGCAGACCTTGCTGCGCTCCTATCGCACCGATGAGTGGCCGCAATGGTTTCAAGCTGCCGGTTTGGCAACTCATGCAGCGCCGCCGCAGAGCATCATGTTCGATTCGTCATTGGCGATGATGGAAGCTGCCATTCAGGGTGGTGGCGTGGCGTTGGCACCGCCACTGATGTTCGCTCGGCAACTGGCGGCGGAGGTGATTTGCCAGCCGTTTGCGATCGAGATCACCACCGGCAGCTATTGGCTGACACGATTGCAGTCGCGCCCTGAGTCGGCGGCGATGATGGCGTTCAAAAACTGGTTGCTGCACATCTCTGCCTGACTCCCATTATTCCCTGTGGGAGCTGGCTTGCCAGCGAAGGGGCCGGCCTGGCCAACATTGATGCTGGCAGGCCCACCGCAATCGCTGGCAAGCCAGCTCCCACAGGTTCATCTGTCAAACTCAAAGATCTTGCTCAACCCAGGGTTCCCGTTCAACGCACCAGACACGGCCGCTTGTTATCGAACTTCCAGCCCGGAATCAGGAACTGCATCGCCACGCTGTCATCCCGCGCGCCGAGGCCCATGCCTTTGTAGAGTTCGTGGGCCTTGGCCACTTGATCCATGTCCAGTTCCACACCCAGTCCCGGTTTTTTCGGCACCTGCACGAGACCATCGACAATCTGCAGCGGCGCCTTGGTCAGGCGCTGGCCATCCTGCCAGATCCAGTGGGTGTCGATGGCGGTGATGTCGCCCGGCGCGGCAGCGGCGACGTGGGTGAACATCGCCAGCGAGATGTCGAAGTGGTTGTTGGAATGCGAGCCCCAGGTCAGGCCCCATTCGTGGCACATCTGCGCGACGCGCACCGAGCCCTGCATGGTCCAGAAATGCGGGTCGGCCAGCGGAATGTCCACTGATTGCAACTGGATCGCGTGGCCCATTTCGCGCCAGTCGGTGGCGATCATGTTGGTCGCGGTTTTCAGGCCAGTGGCACGACGGAATTCAGCCATCACTTCGCGGCCGGAATAACCGTTCTCCGCACCGCACGGGTCTTCGGCGTAGGCGAGTACGTGATGCTGATCGCGGCACAGGCGAATCGCTTCTTTCAGCGACCAGGCGCCGTTCGGATCGAGGGTTATGCGCGCCTCGGGGAAACGCTCGGCGAGGGCGGTGACCGCTTCGATTTCGGCATCGCCGCTGAGCACGCCGCCCTTGAGTTTGAAGTCCTTGAAACCGTACCTGGCATGCGCCGCTTCGGCCAGACGCACCACGGCTTCAGCGGTCATGGCTTTTTCGTGACGGACGCGGAACCAGTCGTTGTCGGCCTCCGGTTCGCTGCGATAGGCGAGGTCGGTTTCACGCTGATCGCCGACGTAAAACAGATAACCGAGCATCTTCACTTCGTCACGCTGCTGACCTTCGCCGAGCAGCGCTGCCACTGGCACGTCCAGATGCTGACCGAGCAGGTCGAGCAGGGCGGCTTCAAGGCCAGTGACGGCGTGAATGGTGATGCGCAAGTCGAAGGTCTGCAGACCACGGCCGCCGGCATCGCGATCGGCGAAGGTCTGGCGCACCTGGTTGAGGATTCTCTGGTAGGTGCCGATCGGGCTGCCGACCACCAGATTGCGCGCGTCCTCCAGGGTCTGGCGAATGCGCTCGCCACCGGGCACTTCACCGACGCCGGTGTGGCCGGCGTTGTCCTTGAGAATGACGATGTTGCGGGTGAAAAAAGGCCCGTGGGCGCCGCTCAGATTGAGCAGCATGCCGTCGTGACCGGCCACCGGAATGACCTGCATGTCGGTGATGATCGGGGCTTTGGCGGTGTCGTGTACGCTCATTGTTGTTTTCCTTTGCAGACGAATTCAGGCGTGTTTCGGCGCGGCATCGGCCACGGCGTTTTCAGCAGCAGGTTTCGGTGTGGTGCGTGCGGCGAAGACGATGATCGCGGCGATGATCGAGGTCGCGGCCAGACCATAGAGGCCGCCCTGAATCGAACCGGTGTGTTCTTCGAGCAAGCCGAAGGTGGTCGGCGCCACGAAGCCGCCCAGGTTGCCCACCGAGTTGATCAGCGCGATCACCGCTGCGGCGATGCGGGCATCCAGATAAGCCTGCGGAATCGGCCAGAACAGCGACGATGCCGACTTGAACCCCAGCGCCGCGAAGCAGATCGCCACGAAAGCGAAAATCGGCCCGCCGGTGGTGGACATGAACATCCCCGCCGCGGCGATCAGCAGCGCGGTGGCGACCCACGCCTGCTGGTGTTTCCACTTCGCCGAGAGCGTGGCGAACGCATACATGCCGACAATCGACAGCAGCCACGGAATCGAGTTGAACAGGCCGACCTGCACGTCGCTCAACTCACCCATTTTCTTGATGATGCTCGGCAGCCAGAACGTTGCCGCGTAGATGGTCAACTGAATGAAGAAGTAGATCAGGCAGAACAGAATGATCTGCCGGTCCTTGAGCAATTTGCCCAGCGACGGGCGAATCGGTGTCGCCGCTTCGCGGGCCTTTTGCTCGTCGTCAATGGCCGTGACCAGGGCGTCCTGTTCGGCGCGGGTCAGCCATTTTGCATCGTGGGGTTTGGCGTCGAGCCAGAACCAGACGAACACGCACAGGCACACCGAGAACATGCCTTCGATGAAGTACATCCACTGCCAGCCGTGCATGCCCAGACCGTTGATCTGCAGGAGCAGGCCGGACAGCGGCCCGGAGATCAACGAAGCCACGGCTGAGCCACTGAGGAAAATCGCAATCGCCTTGCCGCGCTCGGCACCGGGCAGCCAGCGGGTGAAGTAATAGATCACCCCGGGGAAGAAACCGGCCTCAGCCACACCGAGGAGAAACCGCAGGATATAGAAGTGGGTTTCGTTCTGGATGAACGCCATGCCGGCGGCGACCAGGCCCCAGGTGAACATGATGCGGGTCAGCCAGATACGCGCGCCGACTTTCTGCAAGAGCATGTTGGAAGGGACTTCGAACAGCGCGTAACCGATGAAGAACAGCCCGGCGCCGAAGCCGTAGGCAGCGGCGCCAATGCCCAGGTCGGTTTCCATGTGGGTGCGGACGAAACCGATGTTCACCCGATCAATGTAATTGACGATGAACATGATCACGAAGAGCGGCAGGACGTGGCGTTTGACTTTCGAGATGGCCGAGGCGAGCGTCGGATCGACACCCTCGTTCATCCCCGAGACGGAGGTTTTCACTTGGTTTTCTCCCACTGATTATTTTTATGCGGGTAGGTCTGGGTGCTGCGTTGTTGCTAGACATCATACAACTGGAAATTTTTGTCCTACAAGTGGGATGGGGTGATTAATTTCGTCTTGAGAAGCAGGTTTTTATGCTTTTTGCTTCGCATTCGCCGTATTTCTTGGCTTTCGCGTGGCGGGCGCGTCGCTGTTTGTCTTTGCAAAGGGCGGCTGGGTGACGAAAGATTTGATGTGTGTTTCGGATGACTTTTGCTGTTGTCATACAAGTTGGCTGCGCTAGAGGGCCAAAATCAGTCCCGCCAACGTCACGCGCGGTGCTACGATCGGCAAGCCCCGATCACCGGACTCGACCATGCAAGAAGACTTCGACGCCCCCGCCCGCAAACGTGCGCACAACCTGGCGCATGACCTGGTGGAAAAGCTCACCCAGAGCATTCTGCTCGGCCAGATGACGCCGGGTGACAAGCTGCCGTCGGAGAATTCCATTGTTCAGGAGCACGGCGTCAGCCGCACGGTGGTGCGTGAGGCGATTTCCAAATTGCAGGCGTCAGGGCTGGTGGAAACTCGCCACGGCATCGGCACGTTCGTCATCGAGCGCGCGCCAGAGCAGGGCTTGCGCCTGAATGTCGACACCGCGTTGGGTGTACGCAGCATGCTCGAGTTGCGCCTGGGTCTGGAAACCCAGGCAGCGGCACTGGCGGCGCAACGGCGCAGCGAGCAGCAACTGCTGCAGATGCGCCAGGCGCTGGATGACTATCAGCGGCTGCTGGACAACAACGACAGTTGCGTGGAGGCGGATCGGCGCTTTCACCTGTTGATCGCCGAGGCCACCGGTAACGTGTGCTTCAGCGAGATCATGCAGCACCTGGGCAGCGCAATGATTCCGCGCACCCGCCTCAACGCGGCCGAGCGGGGCGCGGCAGATCTAAGCAAGCTCGGGCAACTGGCCAATCTGGAGCATGAAGCGATTTTGAACGCGATCAAGCGCCAGGACCCGGAAGCGGCGCGGGCGGCGATGTGGCTGCACCTGACCAACAGCCGCGATCGCTTTTCCGCGCAAGGTTGAATGCCGCTGGTCTGCTGCGTCGCACGCTACCCACTTTTCCCGTCTCCAACCAAGACACCCCGGACGTTCCGGCGCTGTATTTGTGAGGTGCACCATGGCTGACGATTCGCTGTTCCCGGGCGGCATTGCGCCCACCGACCAGACCCACCGCGTTCCCGGCACCGACGAGCCGACCCTGAGCGATCACGATGCGCCGCCGGGCATGGACCCGGGGCGTGATCCCTTGAGCGACGGCGACCGACCGGAAGACTGGAAAGATCCTGCCGCTGATGAGGACGTGCCGCCGGCGGATGAGCCGACGCCGTTGTCGGATGATCGGCGCTGAGTCCTGGGCTTTTGTGTTGGATTGGCTGGCCTCTTCGCGAGCAGGCTCCCACAGGGGCGAGAATCTGCTTGCGGATCTCAGGTCGTGTGGATATCGCGCATCAACAAGCCGAAGCGCAGATCCAGCGCATCCGGTATCGGCAGATAGACCGTGTGGCCATCTCCCGGCGCTACGTCGATGGTCTCGCCCTTGAGGTTCTGCAGTTCGTGCAGATCAAAACGGAAGTTGCCCTTGGGCGTCATCAGTTCCAGATGATCGCCCACGGCAAAGCGGTTCTTCACCTTGACCTCAGCCAGGCGTTCACGCCGTTCGCCGGTCAGTTCGCCGACGAACTGCTGACGCTCTGACACCGAGCTGCCGTGCTGATAGTTCTGATATTCATCATGCACATGCCGGCGCAGAAAGCCTTCGGTGTAGCCGCGCTGGGCCAGTGATTCGAGGTCACTCATCAGGCTGCGATCGAATGGGCGGCCGGCGACTGCATCGTCGATGGCGCGGCGATAGACCTGGGTGGTGCGGGCGCAATAGAAATGCGATTTGGTCCGGCCTTCGATTTTCAGCGAATGCACGCCCATGCGTGTCAGGCGCTCGACGTGCTGCACGGCGCGCAGGTCCTTGGCGTTCATGATGTAAGTGCCATGCTCGTCTTCGAAGGCCGGCATCAGTTCGTCGGGGCGGTTGGCTTCCTGCAACAGGAACACCTGATCGGTAGGCGCGCCGAGGCCCAGCGTCGGCTCGGGCTGGAAGGTCTGCACGATCTCGCCAAGCTGATTTTCCGTGGCCTGCTGCGCCGAGTATTTCCAGCGACAGGCATTGGTGCAAGTGCCCTGATTGGCGTCACGCTTGTTCAGGTAGCCGGAGAGCAGGCAGCGTCCGGAGTAGGCCATGCACAGCGCGCCGTGGACGAAAACTTCCAGCTCCATGCTGGGCACTTGTTCGCGGATTTCGCCGATTTCTTCCAGCGACAATTCCCTCGACAAGATGACCCGGCTGACGCCTTGCTCCTGCCAGAACTCGACGCTCGCCCAGTTCACCGTGTTGGCCTGAACCGACAAGTGAATCGGCATCTGCGGAAAATGCCGGCGCACCAGCATGATCAGCCCCGGATCGGACATGATCAGCGCATCCGGCGCCATCTCGATCACCGGCGCCAGATCCTTGAGAAAGGTCTTCAGCTTGGCGTTGTGCGGGGCGATGTTGACCACTACATAGAAACGCTTGCCCTGCGCCTGCGCCTCGCGGATGCCCAGCGCCAGATTGGCATGATCGAATTCGTTGTTGCGCACCCGCAGACTGTAACGCGGCTGGCCGGCGTACACCGCATCGGCGCCGTAGGCGAAGGCGTAACGCATGTTTTTCAGGGTGCCCGCGGGGGCGAGCAGTTCGGGGGCGCTGAGGGTCGAGTTCATGATGGCGGTCGCAAAAGCGCGGCAGGGTAAGCGAGGCGCAGCGAGGGTTTATTGATCTGGATCTATGCTCAACGAATAAACAGGGCACTCGCGCACGTCGCGGGTGACTAAGGTTCGGGGCGTGCGTGACGCCTGACAGACATGGATCGGACATGAACGAAAAGAGTCTTCAATTCAAATCCCTGACAGTGCTGCTGGTGCTGGTCACTGTAGCCTTCATCTGGATCCTGCTGCCGTTCTATGGCGCGGTGTTCTGGGCAGTGATTCTCGGCATTCTGTTTGCGCCGGTGCAGCGCAGGCTGCAAATCAAGTTCGGCTGGCCGCGCAACCTGACGTCGTTGTGCACGTTGAGCCTGTGCCTGGTCATCGCGATTCTGCCGGTGATCATCGTCAGCATTCTGCTGGTGCAGGAAGGGGCGACGGTTTACAAGAACATTGAAAGCGGTGAGCTGGACATTGCCGCTTATCTGGCGCAGTTCAAGCACAGCCTGCCGCCGTACTTTCAGCAGCTGCTCGACCGCTTTGGCGTGGGCGAACTCAACAGCCTGCGCGAGAAAATCGTCAAGGCCGCCATGCAGGGCAGCCAGGTGCTGGCGACTCAGGCGTTCAGTTTCGGCCAGGGCACCTTTGAATTCGTGGTGAGCTTTTTCATCATGCTGTACCTGCTGTTTTTCTTCCTGCGTGACGGTCCCGAACTGGCGCGCAAGATGCGCACCGCGGTGCCGCTGGAGGAAAACCACAAGCGTCGGCTGCAACTGAAATTCAACCGTGTGGTGCGTGCGACCGTCAAAGGCAACGTGCTCGTCGCCGTGACGCAAGGTGCGCTGGGCGGGGCGATTTTCTGGTTCCTCGACATTCCCAGCGCATTGCTCTGGGCGGTGCTGATGGCGTTTCTGTCATTGCTGCCAGCGGTCGGCGCGGGGATCGTCTGGGCGCCGGTGGCTGTGTACTTCCTGCTCAGCGGGATGATCTGGCAAGGCGTGGTGCTGGGCCTGTTCGGGGTCTTCGTGATCGGCCTGGTCGACAACGTCCTGCGTCCGATTCTGGTGGGCAAGGACACGAAAATGCCCGATTACATGATCCTGATCTCGACCCTGGGCGGCCTCGCGGTGTTCGGCCTCAACGGCTTCGTCATCGGCCCGTTGATCGCAGCGCTGTTCCTGTCGAGCTGGGCGCTGTTCGTCGAGACCAAACCCAAGGTGCAACTGCCTTAGGCATTGAACGACGCACTGACGATCTTTTGCGACAATGCCTGTGCGGCGGGTAACGAGGTGAGCGGACCACTGATCGCCTCGCCGTCGCGCATCAGATACCAGCAGGCGAGCAACCCCGACGCCCTGAGCGAAGCGGGAACCGCGCTGCCGACCACCGACATGATTTGAACCTGAGCCATGACCTGTACCTCCATTCAACAATGGAGCTACCTTAGAGATTCGCCGCTTCTACGGACAATCAACGCTTTCGATAGTGGTCATTGACGCCGTTGAGGGCTGCCTCAGTCGACCACTTGATCGAGCATGTGCATGACTTCGCGCTCGTTGAGCAAGCCCTTGTGCACCAGATTCTCCGCGAGCAGCGAAAGAAACTTGGCGCAGCGGTGACCTTCCAGATGCTTGAGTTCGGTCAGCGCGCTGTACACCTTGCTAGAGGTGCACAGACCGACAATGCGGTGCGGGTTTTGTGTTGGCATATCGTCGTCCTTGTTGTTATCAACCTGTTGTTTACGGACGGATTCAGATTGCGGCTCCGTCATGACAAAACCATGACCGTTTCGTGGAAATGCCCGTGACGGTCGAGTCAATCATGCCGACTTTAGCTGCATAAACTGTTCTCGCAGCGACCTTGGCGAGATTTTTTCAGACGTTGGGCGACAAATGGTCGAATATCGCAGGTGCGTCGCTCAAGATCAAAAGCCCTCATCGGAACGCCGCCCGCCTAGCCCTCTCCCAGAGGGAGAGGAACTGATCGCGGTGGATGTGAGAGGTACGCTGAGGTGAAATACCGAGTCCTACGCAAGCTTGGAAGCCAACCGAGATCGGCTCCCTCTCCCTCTGGGAGAGGGCTGGGGTGAGGGTTGAATTCACCGCAAATCCAGAGCCAATCTCACGCTTTAAACGATTCCCCACAAAAAAGCCCCGCTTCAAAAGCGGGGCTTTGCGTTCCGGTCACCAGCGCGGACCGCCGTAATACCCATGCGGCCGACCGTAATACCCGCGAGGCGGACCGTAATAAACCGGCGCGGGCTGCACGTAAACCGGTTGCTGCACATACACCGGCGCCGGCTGGTAATAAACCGGTGGCGGCGGCTGCTGCACATAAACCGGCTGTGGCTGAACGTACACCGGTTGCTGCACATACACCGGCCGATCCTGATTGATCAGCGCCGAGCCGATGATGGCCGAGCCGACGATCGCGCCAAACACTGCAGGGCCTTGCCAGCCGTGGCCACCACCCGCTTCTGCCTGGCCCGTGACCGCGAGCGCGCCGATCAACAAAGCCATAATGGGAAGTTTACGAATCATGATAAATCCTCGGTTCTTCGACCCGGCGGCAGGGCCTGC
Organism: Pseudomonas sp. Z003-0.4C(8344-21); assembly: GCF_900104975.1. Taxonomy (NCBI): domain Bacteria; kingdom Pseudomonadati; phylum Pseudomonadota; class Gammaproteobacteria; order Pseudomonadales; family Pseudomonadaceae; genus Pseudomonas; species Pseudomonas sp. Z003-0.4C(8344-21). The sequence continues at coordinate 2,495,685 of NZ_LT629756.1, forward strand.
ACCAGGCCCATAGTTGTCACGGGGATACATCTGAGACAGTGAAATCGGCAAAATCAGCACAGCCGCTGGGTAAATTTTGTGTAAGGTCTGTAGCGGTTTCTTTACCCGGCTGAACGATCGCCGCGAAAGCCCTCTAAAACACGCCCCATGATCGTTCAGAGCCCGCGGGGCTGGCTAATCCCGTCTATCCGAAAGTGCGTTTGAAGGAGAAGTTTCATGCAGATGAACCCGAACAAAGACACCCAGCTGTGCATGTCCCTGTCGGGGCGCCCCGGGAATTTTGGTCTGCGTTTTCACAACCATCTGTATGAACAGTTGGGTCTGAATTTCTATTACAAAGCCTTCAGCAGTCAGGACCTGACCGGCGCGGTCGGTGGCATTCGCGCGTTGGGTATTCGCGGGTGCGGCGTATCGATGCCGTTCAAGGAAGCGTGCATTGCGCTGGTCGATGAGCTCGATGCGTCGGCGGCAGCGATCCAGTCGATCAACACCATCGTCAACACTAATGGCCATCTCAAGGCGTATAACACCGATTACATCGCCGTCGCCCAGTTGCTCCAGAGCCACGCCGTGCCCAAGGATTCGACCTTCGCCCTGCGCGGCAGCGGCGGCATGGCCAAAGCGGTGGCCAGTGCCTTGCGTGACGGCGGTTACAGGAACGGCCTGATCGTCGCCCGCAACGAGCGCGCCGGGCGTGCGCTGGCGGACTCGCTGGGTTACCGCTGGCAGGCAGAGCTGGGCGAGGAGCGCCCGCAGATGTTGATCAACGTCACGCCGGTAGGGATGGACGGCGGACCGGAAGCGGGGCAACTGGCGTTTGAGCCGGAAGTCATCAAGGCGGCGCAGACGGTTTTCGATGTGGTGGCGATTCCCTCGGAAACACCGCTGATTGTGCGCGCCCGGGCGGAGGGTAAACGGGTCATCACCGGGCTGGAAGTCATCGCGATTCAGGCACTGGAGCAGTTTGTGCTGTACACCGGCGTGCGCCCGAATGAAGCGCAGTTTGCGGCGGCGGTGGCGTTTGCGCGTAGCTGATTGAATCTTGCGGTGGCGGGGCGGACCTCATCGCTTGCAGGCAAGCTCCCACAATGTGATCGCATTTTTTCAGCTGGAACCTGGTCAACCTGTGGGAGCCAGCCTGCTGGCGATGGCCTCGCTGCGATTTCACGCCAGACATCGTGGGCTATGCTGCCTGCGCGGCAAGCGCAGACTTGTCCACCTTAAAAAAACAAAACCGAGGCCGCTTATGCACCCGCCCATCCTCAACCTCGACGAGGTCGAACTCGAACCCCTTCCCGAGGCACTTGCCCCGCAAGGCGAAACCGCTGGGCGCTATCAACAGCGCTTCGCCCGCATCGGCCAGCGACTGGGCGCGCAAAAACTTGGCTATCGCCTGTACGCCTTGCCGCCGGGCATGCGCGGCAGTCCGTTTCACAGCCATCGGGTCAATGAGGAAATGTTCTACGTGGTGGCCGGGGAGGGCGAGGTGCGCCTGGGGGGCGAGCGTTTTCCGATCCGTAGCGGTGATGTGATCGCCTGTCCACCGGGCGGCCCGGAGCAGGCGCATCAGATCATCAATACCAGTTCGGCCGAGTTGCGATACCTGGCGATCAGCACGCAGCAGCAACCCGAGATCTGCGAATACCCGGATTCGAATAAATACGCGGTGATGGATAACTTCAGCGTTGATGCCGAGGGCAATCCGTCCGGTTTCGTCGCCGTGGCGCGGCAGGCGGATGGGGTGGATTACTGGGACGGTGAATAAACGCACCTCCCCTGCCTACAAAGGGAATGCGTGAATTATTCGAGGCGTGCCAGGCGTTCTTCCAGTGCAGCGATCCGTGCTTCGAGTTCTTCGATGCGCTCCACAGAAACGCCGGTGGCCGAGCGCTCTACGGGATTGTGCCGCGCGGCGATGATCGCCTCGATATCCGCCGGATCGCCCAGCGCATGGCTGTAACGGTCTTCACGCTGCCCGGCCTGACGCGGGATCAGCACCGCCAGCCCGCGCGCAATCAAGCGCTCGAGCTGATGCACCACTTGTTCGGCGTCTTCGAATTCATGCATGCGGCCGCTGCGGGTCAGCAACTCATTGACCGTCTGCGGGCCGCGCAGAAACATCAGCCCGCTGAGGATCACCTGCGCCGGCACCAGCTCAAGCGCCTTGTCGACCTTGTGCTCCCAGCGATCGGCGCGACTGCCCATCACCAGCCTGGCAAAACCGCGACCTTCAAGGGCGCGCAGGCTCTGGCCGACCTGGCCCGGAGTCAGGTTCATCACCGGTTCGCGGCTGGTTTTCTGGTTGCAGGCCAGCACCAGCGCATTGAGGGTCAGCGGATAGCTTTCCGGGCTGGTCGCCTGTTTCTCGATCAACGAACCGAGGATACGGATTTCCGTGGCATTGAGCCGTGGCTGTTCGGAGCTGGATTCTGGTTCGGTGGTCATCGCGCGTTCCCTCTGCAGTCGAAGGCGCCTAGCCTAATCCTTGCCCAACAAAAGGCAAGCCGTGTGGTCATCAAGCATGGCTATAATCGCCTCCTTGTTCCACCCAGCCATCACACGAGACTGCCATGACCATTTCCCTGTACGCCGCATCCGTCCCGGTTTTTCAACAAATGCTCAACGCCCTGAGCGATGTGCTGAAAAAGGCTGAAGCCCACGCCAGCGAGAAAAACATCGACCCGAACGCGTTCCTGCAAGCGCGTCTGTACCCGGACATGTTTCCGCTGACCCGCCAGGTGCAGATCGCCGTCGACTTCGCCAAAGGCGTGTCGGCGCGTCTGGCTGAAGTCGAACTGCCGAAGTACGACGACAGCGAAACCACCTTCGCCGAGCTGCAAGCCCTGATCGCCAAGGTTCTGGCCTTCATCGGCGAGATCAAGCCAGAGCAGATCGATGGCAAGGAAGGCGTTGAGATCGTCACCCGTCCGGGCACGCCGAAAGAGAAGCGCTTCAGTGGCCAGTCGTACCTGCTGACTTACGGTCTGCCGCAGTTTTTCTTCCACGTCACCACCACGTATGCATTGCTGCGTCATAACGGTGTGGAAGTGGGCAAGCGCGATTACATGGGCGCGTTCTAAGCCTTTAAAAGCCCCTCATCGGAACGCCGCCCGCCTAACCCTCTCCCGGAGGGAGAGGGGACTGACCAAGTTGTTTGTTCGAGATACGCCGGCCCGATCCATCGAGTCGAACTCTAATTTCGAACAGCACACAGATCGGCTCCCTTTCCCCCTCGCCCCCTTGGGGGAGAGGGTTGGGGTGAGGGGGCAAAAGATGTCAGCCACAAAAAAGCCCGCCAAGGTTCACACCGAGGCGGGCTTTTTATAGTTGTGAATATCAGGCGGTACGCTGCGCCTTCGCTTCTTCCCCCATGCAAGCCGCTGCGGTAAACAGCACGTCAGTCGACGAGTTCAGCGCAGTCTCCGCCGAATCCTGCAACACGCCAATGATGAAACCGACCGCCACCACCTGCATGGCAATCTCGCTCGGGATGCCGAACAGGCTGCACGCCAGCGGAATCAACAGCAGCGAGCCACCGGCCACGCCCGAAGCGCCGCAGGCGCAGATTGCCGCCACTACGCTGAGCAGGATCGCCGTCGGAATGTCCACGGCAATCCCCAGCGTGTGCACCGCAGCCAGGGCCAGTACGGTGATGGTGATCGCCGCGCCGGCCATGTTGATGGTCGCGCCCAGTGGGATCGACACCGAGTAGGTGTCCTCATGCAGGCCCAGGCGCTTGCTCAGTTCCAGGTTGACCGGAATGTTCGCCGCCGAGCTGCGGGTGAAAAACGCGGTGATGCCGCTTTCACGCAGGCACTTGAGGGTCAGCGGATAAGGGTTGCGGCGCAGCTTCCAGAACACGATCAGCGGGTTCATCACCAGCGCCACGAACAGCATGCAACCGAGCAATACCGCGAGCAGGTGGGCGTAACCGAGCAGCGCGCCGAAACCGGACGTGGCCAGCGTCGACGCGACCAGACCGAAAATACCCAGCGGCGCAAAGCGGATGACCACGCGAACAATGACCGTGACGCCATTGGACAGGTCGCCCAGCACTTCGCGGGTGGTGTCGCCGGCATGGCGGATCGCGATGCCCATGCCGATCGCCCACGCCAGAATGCCGATGAAGTTGGCGTTCATCAGCGCGTTGACCGGGTTATCGACCACGCTCAGCAGCAGGCTTTGCAGCACCTCGCCGATACCACCCGGTGCGCTGACCGCGACGTTTTCAGTCGACAGCACCAGATGGGACGGGAACGCCATGCTGGCAACCACGGCCACCACCGCTGCGCTGAACGTGCCCAGCAGGTACAGGAACAGGATCGGTCGGATGTGGGTTTCCTGACCATGCTTGTGATTGGCAATCGAGGCCATCACCAGGACGAACACCAGAATCGGCGCCACGGCTTTCAACGCCGAGACAAACACCTTGCCGATGAACGCGGTGGACTTGGCCGCTTCCGGGGCAAGCAGCGCCAGGGCGATACCGGCGATCAGGCCGATCACGATCTGGGTCACCAGGCTGAGATTTTTCAAGCGTTGCAGGAGAGAAGGGGATGAGGCGGTCATGAACGGCATCTCTGTTTTTTATAGGGTGCGAGGTTGCGTGGGCAGGCACGAACCGAGTGTCGAATCGACATCAGCGCCAAAAAACCGGCCGCTGAACAGGCTGTACGTTTTGCAGGGCGCGGACTTTATCACAGCGTAGGCCTTATCCCTCAGGCATGTGACGATCTGCCACCTGTTTGTTTGGCCAATCAGACAGGTTTGTGCAAGTCAGCTCGGGGCACTCTCTGGTAAGCTGCGCCATCCTCATTTTCAAATTTCGCCAGCGGGCCGCAAGGCCAACGCTGGTGTCGTCGTTTTTCTGGAGTTGCGCATGCTGTTGCCTATTCTTCTGTTGTCCGCCGCCGGATTTACGGTGCTGACCACGGAATTCGTCATCGTCGGCCTGTTGCCGGCGATTGCCCGCGATCTCGAAGTCACTATCCCTCAGGCTGGCTTGCTGGTGACTTTATTCGCTTTTACCGTGGCCATGTTCGGGCCATTTTTGACTGCGTATTTCGCCCGCTTCGAGCGACGCAAGTTGTTCATCAGCATTCTGATCATGTTCGGTCTGGCCAATACCGTTGCGGCACTGGCGCCGAATATCTGGGTCATGGCCGTTGCCCGATTGATTCCGGCGCTGGGGTTGCCGGTGTTCTGGGCGTTGGCCAGCGAAACCGCGGTCGATATTGTCGGCCCGGATTTCGCCGGCCGCGCTATCGCCAAGATCGGTTTTGGCATTGTCTGCGCCACGGTGTTCGGCATCCCGGTCGGCACGCTGATTTCCGACGCCTTCGGCTGGCGTACGGCGTTTGCGATTCTCGCGGTGGTCGCGTTTGCCAAGGCTCTACTGCTATTCGTCTACCTGCCGAAAACCAGCCTGCATCAGCATCAAGTCAGCTTCCGTTCGCAGTTCAAGATCCTGCGCAGCCCGCTGATGCTCGGCCATGTGCTGTTGTCGATCCTGGTGTTCAGCGGCATGTTCACCGCTTACACCTATCTGGCCGACATCCTTGAGCGTCTGGCCGGGTTCAACGGCACCGTGGTCGGCTGGTGCCTGATGGGCTTCGGCGCGGTCGGGCTGATCGGCAACTCATTGGGCGGCCGTGCGGTGGACCGGCACCCGCTCGGCGCTTCGGTACTGTTCTGTGCGTTCATGATCGCCGGCATGGTCTCGCTGGTGCCGAACATTCATTCGCCGTTGGGCCTGGCGGTGGCGATGGCGATCTGGGGCGTGACCCAGGCGGCGTTGTTCCTGGTCAGCCATGTGCGGCTGATGAAAGCCGCACCGGAAGCGCCTGCCTTTGCTGCCTCGCTGAACATCGCCGGGGCCAATCTGGGCATCGGTCTGGGCGCGATGATCGGCGGTCGGGTCATCGACAGCGCGGGCCTGGGCTTCCTCGGTTTTGCCGCTGCCGGGTTCATTCTGCTGTCGGTGTTCCTCGCCATGGTCCTGATGACCTTGAAGCCGCGCGAGGCCTGCGCTTCATAAGGTGGTAAACAGCTCGCGTCGGGCACCCTCGGTAATCGCCACGATGCCGGGGTGCTTGACCTTGCGCTCCACGGAAATGGCATAGAACGACTCGGTCACCGCGTCGGTCTGGCCAATCAACACGACGCCGTACTGGCGCTTCACCTCATCGGCAATCACGCTCGGACCAATGAAAATTCCGCTGCCGGATTGGCCGAACGCCTGCATCAACGCACTGTCATCGAACTCGCCGACGATTTGCGGCTGGATCTGCTGTTCGGCAAACCAGCGCTGTAAACGGCTGCGCACCACGGTCTCCGCGCCGGGAATCAGCAGCGGGGCGCTGTGCAGGCTGCGCGGGAAGTCCTGACCGTATGTCGCGGCCAGTTCGGCGGTGGCGAAAAAACTGATCCCGCATTCACCGAGTTTCTGGCTGTAGCCCTTGATGTCGAGGTGCGAAGGCATCGGGCTGTCGGAGATCACCAGATCGAGACGCTGGATCGCTAGATCCGCCAGCAAGCGTTCGAGTTTGTCTTCGCGGCAGGTGATGCGCAGCGGTTCGCTCAATTCCATGGTCGGCGCGATCAAACGATAAACGATGGATTTGGGCACCACATCGGCGACCCCGACGCGAAAAAGGATCTGCTGTTCGTTGGGCTGCGCGCGCAGCATCAACTCGAGTTCGCCGCCGAGCTGGAACATCTGCTCGGCGTAGGGCAGGGCCTGGCGCCCGGCTTCGGTGAGTTCCAGCTGTCGACCGACACGACGAAACAACTCGATGCCGTAGGTCTGTTCAAGCAGGGAGATCTGCCCGCTGATGGTTTGCGGGGTCAGGTTCAGTTGCTCGCAGGCGCGCACAATGCTGCCAGTCTTGGCGACAACCCAGAAGTAATGCAGTTGACGGTAATTGAGCATGGCGATCTTCAGTTCGTGAAAACCGAAGTATAGCCGCTAAAAATACGAATTTTCCTGAAGTGTTCGTCTCCCTAGAATGCCCAGCCATCGACGGCTGCTCTGCGTGCCGCTCTGGTTTATTCGAGGAATCATTATGAAATACACATTTCCTGCGCTGATGTTTGCGTCTTTACTGGTTCTGGCAGGCTGCGACCAGGCCGAAAAAAGCGCCCAGCAATTGATGGGCGCGGCCGCTGAAACTGCCAAGCAAGCGATCGACGATACCCATAAAGCCGCCGAGCAAGCGCTCAGCGATGCCACCGGTGGCTTGATTCAGAAAAAAGAAACACCGGAAAAAGAAACGGAAGAATCCGAATCTTCCTCCAAGACTATCTAACCCCGTCTTACACAGAGTCAGGACTGACCCATGGAATATCTGTTAGAACTCGCCGCCAGCCCCACCGCCTGGGTTGCTTTGGCCACACTGGTGGTAATGGAAATCGTGCTCGGCATCGATAACCTGATCTTTATTTCGATCCTGACCAACAAGCTGCCTGAGCAACATCGGCAGAAGGCGCGCCGCATCGGTATCGGCATGGCGTTGATCCTGCGTCTGGCGCTGTTGAGCACCATCGCCTTCATCGTGCAGTTGACCGAGCCTGTGATCGAAATCCTTGGCCATGCGTTCTCCTGGAAGGACATGATCCTGATTGCCGGTGGTCTGTTCCTGGTGTGGAAAGCCACCACCGAGATCCATCACAGCATGGACCCGGCTCCGGAAGATCCGAAGACCGCGACCTCGACCGTGACCCTGGGCTTCGCTGCCGCGATCGGTCAGATCCTGATGCTCGACATGGTGTTTTCGATCGACAGCATCATTACCGCTGTCGGCATGACCGAACACTTGCCGATCATGATCATTGCGGTGGTGGTGTCGGTCCTGGTGATGCTGCTGGCAGCTGACCCGCTGGCCAAGTTCATCAACGACAACCCGACCGTGGTGATGCTGGCCCTGGGCTTCCTGATCATGATCGGTATGACCCTGATCGCCGAAGGTTTCGGCGCCCACGTACCGAAAGGTTATGTGTATGCGGCGATGGCGTTCTCGGCGGGTATCGAGGTGTTGAACATGATGTCGCGTCGGGCTAAACAGAAGAAAGTTACTCAGCAAGCGTAAGCGCTGACAGCGTAAAGACCGCTTGGGCTTTTGGGCTCAGGCGGTTTTTTTTCGCTTTGATATGGGTGGTGCGATGTGACGCCAGCCCCTCACCCCAGCCCTCTCCCGAGGGAGAGGGAGCCGATTTGAGGGCTTTTCAAGTAATGAGTTCGGCTCGATAGTGCAGGTCGGCATAACTTGCGAGAACAGCTCCGTCAGTTCCCTCTCCCCGCGGGAGAGGGCTAGGGAGAGGGGCTTTTGATCTTCAGTGCGCCGTCACATGCCGCCCACGATGCTCTTCGCTTTTCTCAGTTGGCGCAGTCTGCACCGGATGATGATGCCGCCGCGAAATCCGCAACACCCCCCACAACATGGCGGTCGCCACAGCCAGCCAGCCGGCAATCAACATCACGATGGTCATGGTCAGGCTCATCAGTGCCTCCTCTTCGCCCTGCAGCGGGCGCACACTTTTCAATTCGCTCTGTTTCACTGACAGTCTAGCCAATGGGGTGTTTCAGGCTATTGACCAAAGGTCGCTGGCGACCAATCAGTTCGCTCTATGCAATCGCCTCGTCTGCGGGTAAAGGCTATACCGCAGGCGGTCACGGCCCTATGATCGCAGCGTTGCCGGAACACGATGACCGGCGTCTGAACAGAGAGTGATGATGGTCCAGCTATTTTCCCGAGTGCGTGCGGCGCTGCTCATTGCCGTCGGTGCGGCAGTTTTGACCGGTTGCGCAGGCACTGTGGCGCCAGAGGTCAAGCGTCTGCCGGAGCGGGTCGAGTTGAGCGGCACGTTCTATCGTGGCGAAGCCTATCAGAGCGGGCCGCAGGTGCTGGCCAGCTTGCTGTCACAGCAAGGCATCGTGATTACCCCTGGCCTGCTGGAAAAACCGTTGCAGTTGCCGGGCGCCGAAGACAAATTGCAGCGCAACATGGAAAACCTCGCCCGCGAGTACGGCATGCTGGTCTATCCGTTGGACAGTAATCTGCCAGCGCTGTTGACCCAAGTAGCTGCCGGTTATCCGGTGATGGTGCGCTTCAGCGAAGGTTCGGCCTTCTGGGCCGAGCCGCGCTACGCGATTCTCTCCGGCTACGATCGCAACAAGCAGAACGTGCTGTTGCGCGCGGGGATGAACCGTCGCCAACTGATGGGTTTCAGTGCCTTCGAGTCGGCGCTGGAAAAGTCCGGCGGCTGGGCCATTCTGATCCAGAAGCCTTCGCAGATCCCTGCAGCCGTTGACCAGCAGCGCTGGCTGAAAGCAGCCGATGCGCTGGCCCAGGCCGGTCAGGAAAACGAAGCGGCGCAGGCGCGCAAGGCGCTGGCGGCACATTGAGGTCCGTTCGTCACTTGCCGGGCACGACTGCGTCCGGCTCGCCTCCTATGCGTAGAGCCCGTGATTTTGCGGGCGCACCAGGAGGCGCACATGGCAGATTCATCCCCGAAAGGCCCACATTCATCTGAACATTCCTCTGGCGATGATCTGGGGTTTGATCCGGATTCGCCCGACCTTGAAGATCCGCAAGTCGATCCGATCGGCCCCGCGAAGGCTCCGCTGGATGAAAAGCCCGACGATGCGCAGCGCAAGCCCGGCAAAGCCTACGACCCGTTGGGCGATCTGAAACCCTGAGCGAGGTGCATATGAGTACCGATTCAAGCTTCGATGACCAGAAACCGGACAGCGTGCCGACCACGCCCGAGTCAGACGTCGACCCGGTGCTCGATCCGGACAGTCCGATGCGTGACCCATTGGCGAGGCCGAATGTGCTGACCCCCGAGCCGTCTCGAGATCCGGCTGCGGGCGATGGCATCCCCGATGACGACAGGATGCCGCTGCCCAACGACTGATTAGGCAGACTTAAAAAGCCCCGAAAATCGGGGCTTTTTCCTGTGCGACAGCTATTTGGACGCTTCAACCACGCCGCTCTGGCGCGACTTGAGATTCTTCTGTGCCTTGTACTGCTGCGCGACTGCCGGCACTGCCGCGCTGCGACCGGTCTCCACCCAGCTGCGAATGCGGCTCGCGTCTGCAAAATGCGTGTACTTGCCGAATGCATCGAGGATCACCAGCGCCACCGGGCGGTTGGCCATTCGGGTCACCAGCACCAGGCAATGACCAGCAGGATTGGTGAAGCCGGTCTTGGTGATCATGATGTCCCAGTCAGCCTTGTTGACCAGATGGTCGGTGTTGCGAAAACCCAGGGTGTAATTGGGCTTGCGGAAGGCGACGGTTTTTTCCTTGGTGGTACTGAGCTGGCTCAGCAACGGGTGCTTGTGCGCGGCGACCAGCAATTTACTCAGATCGCGCGCAGTGGAAACGTTGCGCTCTGACAGCCCGGTTGGCTCGACGAAATGCGTGCTGGTCATGCCCAGCATCTTGGCCTTGGCGTTCATTGCCGCAATAAACGCGGCATAGCCGCCCGGATAATGGTGGGCGAGGCTGGCAGCCGCGCGGTTTTCCGAGGACATCAAGGCAATCAGCAGCATTTCGCGGCGCGGCAGTTCGCTCCTGAGTTTGACTCGCGAGAACACACCCTTCATTTCCGGGGTGTTGCTGATATCGACATTGATCCATTCGTCCATGTTCTGCCGCGCTTCAACCACCACCAGTCCGGTCATCAACTTGCTGACGGAGGCAATCGGCACGATCACGTCAGGGTTGCTGGAGTAGATGACTTTGTTGGTCTGCATATCCATGAGCAGGGCGCTGCCGGAGGCAATCTTCAGGGTCGAGGCATCGCGTGGGGCAGCCGTGGTTTCCGCAGCGTTGATCGTTGGCGTGATGAATGTGCCTGTAAATGCAAAAAACAGGCTCAGGATCGAAAGACGAATTTTCACGCGGGCGAACTCATAAAGGTTGGATATTCCGTTAGTTTGTAACGGGTTATTTCTTCAAAGCGTCGCATTCTAGGAGTATGTGCTAAGAAAGCTATAGCCGCCCGTAAACAAAGGGCGAAATATGAAATAAATTTAAGCCTGTACCAATTTTGTACCAATCTGGCTTTCCAGCTTCCCGACTTCAGACCAGTCGGTAGTTGAGCTCAGCCAGCGAGCATATGTGGACAGTAACACCTGGACGCTGTGCCCGAGTTGTCCTGCGATGAACGCGGGGTTCATGCCCGCCATGAGGCACATTGTGGCGTAAGTGTGACGGCAGTTGTACTGACTGCGTGGCTTTATTTTCAAAGCTTCCAGTGCCTTGGTGAAGTGGCCGCCCGGCGTGGTCGCGCCGAGGATGTATTCCGAACTGCCGGAAGGCGGGAAGACATACGGCGACGACTGGCGCTTGCGGCGAACTTGGTTGAGTCGGGCGTCGGCAATTCGCTTGGCGCGCTTCAGCGCGTGCATGGCTCGGCTGTTCAACATCACCGTGCGGGCGTGCTTGGTCTTCGTGCGCTCCTCGACCTTCCCATCAACAACGATCCGGCAGACGTGTGCAACGCGCTTATCCATGTCGATCTCATCCCATCGCAGAGCCCTAAGCTCTCCCGTCCTCATGCCACAGTAAAACGCGAACTCAAAGTAGGCCGCGTAGATCTGTGCCGCCCTCGAAGTGAAGTTGGCATACATCCACTCAATGATCATGTCCGCTTCTTCCACGCTGAAGGGATCAATCACTTTCTTGGCCTTGCCAGGGAGCTTGATCGCCGTCGCCGGATTCCTTTCGATTACCTCATCCCGCACCGCAGCCTTGAACAAGGCATTCACTCGCGAGATCGCCGTGCGCTTCACGGTCGAGCTCTCCCATGTGGTCTCGGCAATCACCCGACGCAACAGCATCGGGGTGATAGTGGTCATGGGTACCGTGGCCAGTTCCGGCATCCAGTAATTGTTGACGGTGCCCTTGTAGTTCCGGCGAGTGCCTGGAACGATCTCAAGGCCGTCGATCCAAGTCTGGGCGTATTCACCGAAAGTAAGGCCGGTGGCCACGGCGGCGTAGCTGGAGTTCGGGAACAATTCGGCGTAGCGCTTCTCGTCCAGAACCCCATGCTTGGCCAGGCTGATTACTTGATCGCGTAGATCGGCGGCCGCCTTGATCCCTTTTGGCGTCTGGGGATGGGCAAGGGTTTCGCACCGCCGCTCGCCGTTCCAAGTGAACCGGATACGGACAGACTGGCCAGCAAATTCAACTCCTCGGGGCAGGCCCACTGGCTTTCTTGCCATGCTTCATATCTCCTGATGCTATAAAAAACGCGGCCGTCTATCTTATTCCAGACGCCTTCGGGGATGATTCCGCGTGCCCGTTTACCTTCGAGTGCGCGCTTGGTGGTACCGATCAGAGCGGCCATGCGCTCCTCAGGCACCTTGTCGAACGGGTACGTTTCGACGGTTTCTTCGTTTTCGGACATAGCAGGCTCCATGCCGCGCGTGGCGGCAGAAGGTGGTGATGGGTTATGCAGGCAGCAAGCCTTTCGCTTTTGCTTCTGCCCGGCACTGCTCTCGAAACTCTCGAGCTTTTTCGATTGCTTGCTGTTTGCTGGAGGCCTTCCAGGTGGGGCCGACTTGGATGAACTTGCCGCGCAGCTTGCCGCACCAGTGCTTCACAAAGTCGCCGTTCTCGATCTGGCAGATGGTGCCGGCCGATGCTTTCGGCGCCGTCGCGTAATCCACCAGCTTCTGGTCGTACGTTAATTCGGGCATTCGAATTCCTCGCCCGCCGTACACCGGCAGGCTGTTGAGTTGGTTATACGGTTTTGGCGGGGAACCACTCGGTGTCGTATTCGTGCTGAGTGACCCGCTCGATTTCGATGCTCGGCAGCTGGCGCCTGAATACTTCGGTACCGTAGGGCTTGGCAACGTACTCCGCTGCCTCCGCCATGAATGGTTCTTTGAAGATGCGGAGCAGGTGATTGGCGGCTTTCTCGAAGTCCTCTTCGCGGTAGTTGCCCACGCAAATGCTGCCATTGCATACGCGCCAGATAGTGCGTCTCGGCAGCGCCTCGGCCGCTTTGATCTTCTCGGCCATCTGGTCGCGGGCGTAGCGCATTTGGTCCAGGGTCAGCGTGGCGACCCATGCGTCAGTGCCGATGCTTTGCTTGTGGCCATGCTCACAGGTGATTTCGGGCATGTGTGCATTCCTCGCCCGCGGTAGGGCGGCAGACTGTTGAGTGGTCGGGGGTTACTGCTGGATGAGTTCGGCGGGGATCTTCACCGCGGCGCCGCGCATGGCGAATACCACGGCGCGCAACACTGCGATGGTCCGGGTTTCGCCGGGCTGGCGGTTGAACGGGTCGCTGGTCATGTCGGCCAGCCAAGGGTGCCGGTGGCCAACGTCGACCCAGACGCCGTACTTCGTGATGAGGCGCTCGACGTCGGGCAGTGCGAAGAGATCCATCTGTCCGGCTTCCGGCTGCTGATCACCCTCGATGGCGACGATTGCCCAGTCCAGCGCCGGGCCGGTCAGTTCCTCGGTGCGGACGCTGACCATGCGGTTCATCGGGTAGCGCTCGATGCCTTAGGCGGCGACGGCGGAAAGCCAAAGTGATGCCGCCGCTTGCCCGTGTAACCACATTCGCTGCATCCCGCTGAAGGACCGCAGCTGCAGCCACCCTCGCAGCCACAGCTGCATCCGGAGCAATCCAGGGTGCACCAGCTTTCCTGTTCAACTTCCCCCTCGGCGCTGATTGAGTAATTGATGCGACGATCCAAACGGAAGCCGGTAATTTTCTCGGCGTCCTCATAGGTTGCTGGAACAGAACGGAATCCATATTCGGCTGATGGATCATCTACGAATCGGCGAACACTTCTCATCACCGCGTCCCCTTGTAGCAGTACACGTAGGCGAACCAGGCGAGGGCGATCATGGCGTCACCTCGCGGCGTGCCCACCAGCAGACCGGGCCGTCGTCGGTGTCGTGAATTGCTAGGCAGAACCAGCCTTCGCCTTCGGGTCGTTCTGGCTCCCAGTAGCTGAAATCTGGATCGCCTGCTTCGAAGTAGCGATCGGCAACGGCTTCGTCGGCGTACTCAAGCGCCACTTGTGCAACCTTCAAACCCTGCGCTGCTACCCAGGCTTTGCATTTGTCACCATCACCCTCGTCAAAGTCGGGCATGTTGGGATGCTGAAACGAGCCCATTTCATCGCGGACGACAGGGGCTGGCTGGATCAAAACGATTTCTTCAGGCATGACTTCGTCCTTGCCGCTATAGCGGCGGAGAAATGATTTAGGGAATAGGAACCAGATGGCTGGGGTAGGGAGCTTGGTGTTACCGTTCGGCGCCGTTGCGCTTCACGCGAAAGGGTCTATCTTTGGGGCTGTGTTAACACCCTCTCAATAAACGGGCAGGAGGGCAATATGAGGCATCGAGGCGATATCTTTTGGGCGTGGGCAGATCCTGAGCTTCACAACAGGATGCATGATGAAACGCTGAGTAACGGGACTCACATCGACGTTCAGGTCAGGCTGTCGCGCACCGGCGAGACACAGTTGTTCATCGGGGTTTACGCGTCCGATGGCGTGGCTATGCATGAGGAGGCTGTTTGCCCTGGCGCGGGCGAATCGATGACCTGTGCTTTAGCTTGGGGTGTTGAGCGAGCTCGTCAGGTAGCTCTTGATCAAGGTTCGAAAAACCGTCCAGCAGTCGCATCAAAATAGCAGTCGACTGCTCGCTGTTGCGGCTGACATCCAGCGGTCAGGATGCCGGCCGTCTGACTCTTCACGGCAATCGCTAGACCGATGTCACAATGATGTCATGCGCGGAAAGGACGTCGCTCTTTGACAGCCATCTAATGACCAGTGTGACGCTATGCCCTCTACCGATGATTTTCGATTTAATGCCCATCACCTGTTGGTTGAACTCGACGCAACCAATAACCACCTCATGATGCTGGTGGTCTCACGCGAAGTGACCGGCAGCCGGTGGGATGAAGCCGTGCTCCGCCACAAGCAAGCATATGAAGCTTGGGCTTCCCTCCTTATTGGAATTCAAGTTGATCCGATGCCTGCCCTTGATGGCCGATCAACGGACGGTGCCAGCGAGCCTACGCCCTCCAGCTCATCAAGCCTTTGACTCCCCGTGCTTTCCAACGCTGCTTTCGTTGGCGATCTTGCCGTCGTGGATTGAATATTCATAGCGGCTGGCTTGTTGTAGAAAGTTTTGAAATCGATCCTGGACGAGATCGAGAGTTGTGCTAGACATGACATGTCGCGCACGTAATTCAGAGTTGGGTTGTTGAATTGCATCGTGCGGCTGGCGCTCTATCAAGTCATTGGAGTGCGCCCTTTAGCTGTGGGCAGTGATTTAGTGAACCGAAGTAGTTAGCTGCGAGTTAAACAACTCCCTTCCTCTGGGCTAGTAACTCAACGCCTTGGTTCACTGGTCACATCCTCGCC
Source organism: Pseudomonas sp. Z003-0.4C(8344-21) (assembly GCF_900104975.1). Classification (NCBI taxonomy): domain Bacteria; kingdom Pseudomonadati; phylum Pseudomonadota; class Gammaproteobacteria; order Pseudomonadales; family Pseudomonadaceae; genus Pseudomonas; species Pseudomonas sp. Z003-0.4C(8344-21). The sequence continues at coordinate 2,511,085 of NZ_LT629756.1, forward strand.
CAGTCGCCCCTACAGCCTCTCTCGTTACCAGATCATGGGCATTCACAACCGTCTTCGGCGTGTAGGTCAGCGTGCCGTCGAGGATCGCTTCCTTGATCGCTTCGAACTCCCAGGCGTAGTACTGCGATTCGACGTAGACGCGCATTTCGCCGTAGTCGTGCTGCTTGCGTCGGATGAAGGCCTCGGCGGCCTCGCGGGTGAAGTGGCTGTTCACGATCTCCCAGCGCTTGTTCCAGCCAGTGACGGTGTGGTCATCGCACTCGGCGAGATATTCCCACTGGTCGTACTCGTCCATATCCATGAAGCTGCATTCCCGATCAGCCATCAGCGCTTCGTCGATTTCTGCGCGCTCCTCGTCGTCGAGATCGTCCCAGTATTCTTTCGGGCTGAACCACGACCGATCTTCCAGGCACACGACTCGCCCTTCGGCGTAGTCGATTTCGTAGCCGTAATCGATTCGCTTGGTCTGCACGGTGAAGATGGCAGCGGCGGTGTGGTGCCACTTAACGCCGGCGCCGTTGCAGTGATAACGAAGGCGTTTGACGAAGTCGGTCCAAGTCGAAGCATCAAGGGCGGCGCCAGTCGCCAAGCTCGGCAATGGCTCGGCCGGTATGTTTTCTGTGGGCATGGGGCGTCCTATGCCGGGGCATGCCCGGGCGGTGGAGGGTGGTGTGGCTATTTGCTTTGCGGCGAGTTAGGGTTTATCGATTTACGATGAGGTAGGTATGAATTACGAAACGTCAGTGGTTTACCTTGAGCAGATCCCGAAGGTTGTCGTTGAGACGGGTGTTGATTACCCAACGTTGATTGGCTTCGTTGTAACGGTCGTTATTTTTGGCTTAGGAACGTGGTTGTCAGTTCGCACGTCGAATAACAACGCACGGCAGCAGGCCGAAGATTTGCTAAAAACGATCGCTCATCAGGAAAATTCCACAAATAAGACTATCTCCAGTCAAGAGTCAGTGGCAGAAAAGAATTCGCTTAAGGCGAGTCGTCAAGCCTGGATAAACGATCTGCGCGACACATGCTCTTGCTTCGTTTCTGAGGCCTTCAATGTTCAGCGACTCAACATCTACTGGGATTCAGCGCAATCGAACTATAGTTATAAATTAAAAGCCGAGCCACAACTCGCTCACCAGATGCATATCGATTGGGTTAACGCACACATCCAAGCGATGAAGGAAGTTGCGAGGTTAAAATCCAAAATAGAGTTGCTCCTGAATCCTGATGAAGTTGATTCAAAAGAACTTCTGAAAGCAGTAGATGAAGCAGCAATCGAGTGCGACAGGTCTGGAGGATCCGCAAAAAAACCATGCCAACACGTTGTGGAATGGTGCCAGCATATTCTCAAGCAAGAGTGGGAGAAGGCGAAGGCTGGAAAGTGATAGCGCTTATTCTCCGTCGTAACAACCGCAAGGCATGTCAGCGGGCTGATCGAACATATCCATCTGCTGCTCATGAGAGCGAAGTAGATCGGCCCATTTCCACCGTCGGCCAAGGCCTGCAATCGATGTCAGGTCAGCGTTCGCTTCCATCTCAATGGCGCGAAGCTTCAGCTCGGGTGGCAGTGCCAGAATTTCGGGGATCTTGCTGTTGGGGCAGAAGAAGCAGGATGACTTTCCCGGCAGTGGTAGGCCGGCGGCGCGAATCGATTCGATGCACTCGTCGCGCCCCATATCCCACTCGATTAACGGGTAACGCCATTTGTATTTCTTATCCTCGTCGAATTTGGCGCGCTGCGGCTCGCCGGCGTCATAACCGATGCACTTGATCACCTTCTCGCCGGCGGCCCAGGCATCCTTGGCTGGCTGCCAGTTGTTGGCGAACTTCTCTTGAGGCTCTACCTTGAATTTCAGCGAGCAGGATTTCCAGCCGTAGGCCACGCTGGGAAGCATCTTCATTCGAAGGCAGTTTTGCTCGAGTGTTTCAGGAATGCCGCCTTTCCTTACGATAGTGATAGCCGGCATGCCGTGAGCGACCAACCATTCACTGAACATGGTGAGATAGCGATACGTCCAGTCACCTTCGCCTCCGGTGTCGGCAAACGTGATGACGTCAACGTGTTCGCCGCGCCGCACCATTTCGACCAGCATTGAGGTGCTGTTGGTGCCGGCGCCGTAGCTGACCATGATCGGCATAGTGTTCTCCAGGCAGCCGATTGCCTCGCCGGCTGGCGTGATTCGTAGAAGTGGGGTATTTGTGTTCGGCCCGGCATGGAGCCGGATCAAGGAGTGAGCTGTGAAAAAATCAATCGTCGATCAGGTTTGGCACAAAATTGGTGAGCACAATTTACAAGGCCGCGTCGCAGCAGATAGCAAGCTCAATGAAGTTGTCGAGTTGGCCCGTCGAATTAGCCAAGCCGAAGGTGGGGAGGTCGCAGATAATGTCTTGGATCACGGACTTATCGAGGTTGCACTACTTCGTTGTCGGGAGATCCAGGATGGAAAAGCTGGTCTCGACTATAACGATCTCCAGATTTATTTCCGGTACGCAACCGCCGCAATGCTGAAAGCTGAGGCTGTTATTGATGAAGAACTGCCGCATCTTGAGCTTTAAGCGGTTCTGATTATTTCGTCCTCAGGTTCTGGCGGATCGTCGGCGAGCGACTTTATGCCAGCCTCCCTGATCAGTCGCGACACCTTTTCGGTAACAACAAATGGTGTCGTGACACATCGCAACATCCTGGACTGGGTATCGAAGTCGGCGTCGATCAGGTTCATCAGGAGCAGCTGGTAAATCTCCTGCTGGTTGTTGATGCCGTGGGCGGCCATGACCCGCTTGAGGTCTGTCTTGAACACGCCGGCGACCTCAACCGTAAACTTCTCGACTCCCAATGCAGCGTCCTTTGCTGCAGCCTTCTCGCGCTTTTTCTTCTGCTTGATCGCTTCCTTCGTCGGCTCCGTTACTTCGGCCATGGCCTGCCTCTTCAATTCCGCTGGCCGGCAAGTCCAGCCAGGTCTGTCGTTTGCGTTGTTGGGTGCGAGTGTTGAATCTGCGCATCAGGCTTTCGTCGGGTAATCGAGCGAGTAGTCCGCGACGATCTTCCGGGCGAGTGTCGTGCTGATGCCCATATGCTTGCAGGCTTTATTGCGCGTCATTCCGGCTGCCTTGCAGTTCATAAGATCGACGGCGATTTTGTCTCGATCCTCTTGGGTGATCATGCGGCCTCCCTTAGCCTTCTGCGCTTCGATGTTCCTGTAGCCGTAAGGCGTTTTGACTACCGCTGCTATGCCTGGACTGTCCTTTCCGATCCCGGTAGGGATTCGCTGTGCCGTACCTCCAGATGCGAAGAAGGCAGCTTTCGCCGCCTCCAGTCCACTTTGCCGCTTTGCGGCTTCAACGAATGCTTGTTCCATATCAGGCACCTTTCGAGCGACTGTTGATGTTGATTTCGTAGATTTCGGCGAGCTCCCGAAGAACGGCGCGAGTAATCCCAAGCGCCGCGCAGATCTCAGCTTGAGATCGCGTGCCGGCTAAAGCCTTTATCTGAGCGACCATTGAGGCCCTGTTTTGGCGACGGGATTCCATCGTCCTGGCGGTGCAGGTCGTGAACTCAATGCCGTGCTCGCTGGCGATCCGGTTGAGTGAGCGAGTGGAGCGGTGCAGCGCCTTGGACGCGGCTAAGATCCCTGCGTCAGCAAACCGGTGAAGGGCTTTGGCAATTGCAGGCTCTTCTGCCTTATGGGCGTCCCATCTCATGCCGCTTTACTCCGGAGCTTTGCCTCGTAGCCGTCCACCAGCAGCTTGAACTGCCAGAGGTCTTCTTCGAGTTGTTCGATGTAGTCGTCGTCGCGCTTGAACTCTTGCAGCCAGAGCTGGCGGCCAACGGGTTTCAGGAGAGGGCAGTACATCCCGATATGCCACCACTTGCGGCCGGTGATCCACATGCAGCCCTGCACCTGGTCGATGACTTCGCTGGCATCGTTGTCGATGTGGAAAGCGCGAAGCTTGTCAGGCGAAAGGAAACATTTGTACTCCGAACCGCCGTCGTCGCCGATGAACCCGTCTGCACTGGCGCCAAACACGCCGTCGTCAGTTTTTACTAGCCCAACCTGTGTAACGATCAGGCCTGTCTGAATTTCGTGTTCCATGCGGGCTTCGGGCTCCAGTTCGTGGCCACGGCGCATCTGCCACGTTTCGAAGCCACCATCCAGCGGCGCGCCGCCGATCCGTTCAACGGCCAGTTCGAAGGCGTAGGTGAGTGCGGCATTTGAAGGCTCGCCGACCTTCTCTCCATCGAGAGCGCGCTGCACGACTTCGGCCTTCGGCCCGGCCTTGTAGCCAGCTAGGTCGCGAGCCTTGCTTTCGCTATGGCCGGCCAGGATCGCGTCGACATACTTCCGCTGCTGGGCGGTGAGCCCGTTCACCTTGGATCGGGCGGTGCTGAACATGCTTGCTGTGATGACTCCGGCGCGGCCTTGCAGCCATTCAGCGGAGCCCTGAGTGCAGTTGAGGACGATCATTGAGGCGCCTCCAGCTTGGCTTTGTGGACGGTGACGGCGGTCTTCACTGTGGAATAACCGTTGGTGTCACCCGATGCTTGCAGAACTTTCAGGCTCGCCTGCCAGACGTCTTTCAGTTCGTCCGGTGTAGTGGTTTGCCCGACACGCTCGAGGATGTCTTCGACGACCTGGGCGCGCATGTCATCTGTATCCGAACCATCCGCCGACTGCCCATCATCGTCGCGGGTTTCGCCTGTGGTGATGTTGAGAAGGGCGCACATGACGTAGCGCTTGCCGTACGTGGTAGACGAGCCGACCGCCTGAACTTCGTTTCTGCCTTTGCCGATATCGACTGGCAAAGTCATGGTGGTTTGCTCGCGGTGTCCGCCTCGGTGCATCAGGATCCCGGTGACCTTGATCACCTTGTCTTCGGTTTCAACCTTGAAGGTAATGGCGAAGCCGTGCTCCTGCATGATCGGCTTCAATGTGTGAGTGATGTGATCGAGCGTGGCGTAAGAGTTGCCGGTGTGCAGATTCACCGCACCCTCGAACACGGTCGGGATGTTGCACTGCATCTCGGCCATAGCCGCGTTGAATTCCTGCTCGGCTGTCTTGGCCTGCATGCGTTCGTGCATGGCGAGCAGGCGCTCCATTTTTTCGATATCGCAGGTCGGATCGGCGGCGGCCCGGCTGATGACCGCCATGATGCTGTTGTCCGTCGAGATCGGTACGACGGCTTGCCGGCGTTGCTCCGGCATGATGATTTCGGTGGACATGCTGGCCTCCTCAAAAGTGGATAGTGACGTTCGGGACTTCCCGGCGGGCGATCTTCAGAACGATGGCCTTGGCCAGCTCTTCGGTGATGTTCATCGACATCAGCGCCTCTTTGGCTGCCCCCATGATCTTCACTTTGTGGGCCTGATCGGCTTCGCGCTCCCGCTGCTGGCGAGCGGCTTCGTTCGCTTCGGCCTGCTGGCGAGCAACCTCGGCAAGGCGGGCTTGCTCTACGGCTTCAGCTTGCCGCTGTTCTGCGGCGATACGCTCTTGCTCGGCGCGTTGTTCGGCGGCGATACGATTGGCTTCTGCTTGGGCAGCGGCGCGTTCGGCTTGCTCTGCCTGCAATTGAAGCTGTAGGCGCTGGCGTTCGGCTTCCACTTCAGCATCACGGGCGGCCTGTTCGGCCGCGCGCTGTGCTGCCGCTGCTTGTTCGCGCAGTTCCTGTTCGCGGCGCGCAGCGGCTTGACGTTCGGCTTCGGCTGCCTCCCGGGCGATTTGTGCATCGCGATCGCGCTGGGCCTGCGCTTCGGCTTCGGCGCGCAACCGGATCAGTTCAGCCTGCTCGGCTTCGTACCGCGTCCGCTCGGTGTGCAGGGTGCGCAGCTTGATCAACGTCTGGTCTTTCGCCTGGGCGGCATCGGCCAAGAACTCTTCCCAGCTTTCGCTGATTTCGAGCTGCTCCAGGTCGGCGATGATGTTGGCGACGTGACCGGCAGTTGGTGACTGGTCGAAAGTCACTAGGTCCTTGATGCGCTGAATGGCGTCGACGTGCGCATCCGTCCGGGCCAGCTCTTTCTGTTCCCAGTCTGTCAGCGGCTGGCGAGTGGCATCGCGCAGCGCGTCCATCTTGTTGACGAAGTCGCGCAGCTCGGCCTCCACCACCTTCGGCATTTCCTTCAGGCGCTTGAGGTAATCGCGACCAGGCTTTTCCACGGCCGTCTTCGACTTGCTGACCTTTGCCGCCAGAGAGGCGATACGCTCGCGGCCTTTTCGAGTGGTCAGGTCTGGAACCTCTGCGGTGACCTCAGCAGCTACCGCGTCGAAGAACTGGCCAAGGCCGCCGGCGACATAGATGGCTGGTGCGTTTTCTTCGCTGATGTCGTCGATCTTGATGACTTGCTGTTGTGCGGACATGGCTATGCTCCTGCGATCCGTGCGGGCCGCATGAATGAGTTAAGAAGGGGTTTGCACTGGCGGTAGGGCGGTATAAAACGCGGTAACTTTGTCCTGAAGCATTTTTTGCGCGGTGGCTTTGTCTCTGGAGCTGCCGGTGTAGTGGCTTTTCCCGCAGAAAGTGAAACAGCCCCACCATCTGCCACCCTTGCGGCCATCCCAGTAAACATGGGGCTCCGCAGCTTCAGCCTTTCCGCTGGATCGGTTGTGCAAGTTGGCTAGGTGCGTTACATCCCTGAGATTCGCGAATCGGTTATCGAAGCCGTTGCGATTGATGTGGTCGATCTCATTAACTGGCCACTCGCCCGTCATGTACAGCCAGGCGGCTCGGTGAGCCATGCACCGCTTACCATCTATCCGCAACATCACGTAGCCGGAGTTGTTGACCCCGCCAGCGATTGTTCCGGCATGCTGGTTGGACACTTTGACCCGCCGCGTGAAGTGACCGGTTTCAGGATCATAGATAAAAAGCTCTTTCAACCGAGCCTGCGTGATTTCCATGGGCAATACCGGTCTGATGCCGCGACGTGCGCAGCGCTTGAAGTTGAAAGTCAGGAGGTGATGCGATCGGCGAGGGCGCTGAGCAGCATCAGGAAGGTGTAAATCGCGAGGACACGGAACGATCCGCGCCGAATGAGGATGCGGCGGGCCAACTGCCGGCTGGTCATCGGAAAACGTTGTAGGTGGTGGAGCGCGGCACTTGGCAAGTATCCTGGCCGTCTTTCACGATGCCGTAGGCGCCTGCGCCGGCAATCAGGATCACGACGAGAAACCAGTACAGGAGATTCATTGGCGAGCCCTCACAGCGATGCGGCCTTGTTTGATGGCTGCCACCAGTGGAGGAGGGAGCGCCGAAACAGGAAGCTCGCGAGGGATGCCAGCGCCGACAACTGCGAGGCTGCGTGCAATCTCCTCCAGTTGCTCATCGATAAGCGTTTTCACCAGATGGGTTGTCATGCCGAAACTCCTTTCAGATGCGTGTTGCGCTCGACGAACTTGGCGTCCAGCGCATCCCGATAACGATTGGCGGTGCGGGTGTCGATGATCTGGGCGAACTCCGCCATTTCGATCATGCCCATGACGTAGGTGCGATCCGGCACCGGAGTGCAGGATTTGCGCATCTTCGCGATTTCGAGGTCCAGCCGGGCCAGTGCTACTTGGTTGCTCATAACGCGTCGTCCTCGGCAGCTTCTCGCTCAGCGGCGACCGCGTCGGCGGCGTGCGGGCGGAGTAGGTCGGCGGCGATCGCTTCCAGCTCGGTGACCGGGCTGTCCGTGCCCAGCAGGTGCTTGGCGTGGGTCAGCGCCTCGGCCGGACTGCCAACCACGACGGCCAACACCAGGTTGGCGAACGAGTCGCGATCATCCAACCCGTCGATCTGCCGCTGATTCAGGTGATGCTGAAGGTGTTCGGCGTACTGCGCTGAGGTCACCCTCCGCACCGGGCCGCGCCGGCGCTTCCATTCCACATCCGAGCCGCACACCAGCTGTTCAGCGGCGCTTTCCAGCCATTCCCGATCCTCGTCCGACTCGCTCACCGCCGGAGGCAACTGAGCGTCGAAGTTGGCCTGACAGAGTTTCAGTGCTGCGTTCATGCGACCTCCGGCCAATGGCGCTCAATGCTCTGTTTTGCGTAAATGGACAGCCGCTGGTAACTGTTCACGCCGCCGCAGCCAGGCATGGTTCCTTCCAGCTCGACACAGGCGCGGATGTCGCAGCGCCGCGAGCAGACCCAGCCGCCGTAATGACAGCGGTGGACTTCACCTTTCGGCTCGGGGTGATAGGCGAGGCCGCCTTTCCACGATGGCGAGCCGCGCAGTTTCAGCCCGCAACCTCGGCAAACTGCTTGTGTGTCAGTGCAGTTGTGCATGACGACCTCCAGTGTTTGGGTTAGGCGGAACGGGCAGCGATCTTCGCGGCTCGGGCAATACCGCTTGGCGAGTTCGGGGTAGGCGTGAACCAGTTCCGGTTGAAGTCGCACATCGCCTCGGATGGCGAGTCACCAAAACCCGCTACTCCGGTTTGCATATCTGAGCCGTACAGAGCGCACCACCTGGTTCCATCAATGGAGAGGGTTGGGCGGTATAAAACGCTAGGCTCTGTCATGCACTCGTTGATGCTGCTGAAGCACTGGCTCGCGTAGTGCGAGATCGAACCGCATGCCATTTGGCTGAATTCGTCGTTCATCGCTAAAACCTCTTTGGTTGATCCAACAAAACTCGCAATGCACTCATCCGCTCCGCTGGTTGCCGTTGGGCGCGGAGGGGAGTGCATTCGGGTGGTGTCGGGGGAGGTTGGCCCGGTCTCGCTGCTGGCGACAGACCGGGTTTGCATCATCAAGTTGTCTTCGTGCGATGGGGTGGCCTACCTCATTCGGCCGATGCGCGGTGACATCGACGGCCTACTGTCCGCTGCCTGTATGAGTGATGGGCGCCGGCCTTCAGGCTTGCCGCGCCGCGCAGGTGAATCGCTCACTGTTACATGATGGTCATCCTCCTATTGCACGCTCACTGGGCAGGCAGTGGCCACCTATCGAAGCTGCATTGGAATGTCGGTCCTGACCAAGATGCCTAACTACGTCCGCCCGTTCGCATACAAACAGTTGGCCTGGATCAGCTTTTTTCATGGGGCGCCGACATTCCGATGCAGCCTCTTTCGAGGCGTTCGGGCAGTTAACGACAGGCTGTCGTGGCGCTGGTTGTCAGAGAGTCGCTGCAACCTTGAGAGAGGCGGCGCAGGACGTAATCGCGTCCTTGGCAGCCTGCTCGATGTTTTTGGCGATCACCTTGTTCACGTCGTTGATCGCCGACTTCGCGCTCTTCTCGAGCGTGTCCTTGATGTAGAGCTTCATCAGAACGGTGAGGCGCGGGCCTGATTCGCGCCAGTTGTAGCTGTCCTTCGACTCGTCTTTCGACTGGCCGTGGTAGTCGACCTTCTCGCTCATGTACACCTCAGCGCGACTGGCGATGTACTCCTTGAAGGTCATCGGTTCGCCCTTCGGCTCGCCGTAGTGGCTGGTTTTGCGCATGTCGGCCGATTCGATGATTTCGCCAACACGCGGCAGAACGTGCTCAGCAAACATCGCGTCGATCTTCTGGTCGACCGCATCCTTCACGCGCTTTTCAATCTGCTGCTTGAAGCGGGACGCTTGCGTGCTTTCTTCGTCGTCCTCTCCGTAACCGGTGGAGTAGAGAAGGGCGTGCACCGCCTGGTCCACGATGCGATCGGAAAGGTCGGTTGCGCTCACGCCCAGCGCTTCAAGGGTTTTGATGTCCATGCCTGTCACCTGCTGTTGTGCCCAACTGGGCGGTTGATTTCCCGTCTGGCCCTGTCGCCAAGGCCAGCCAGTGAAATCGTTATGCAGCAGCTTTGCAGTCGGCCGCCGTCATTCGATGTCCGTCTTCGCACTCAACGACGCGCACTCCGCTGGTGAGTCCCCGTTCAGCGTTGAGCCTGTTTGCCTCTCGGATGCAGGCGTTCAGGTCGGCGTCGGCGAAGACTTGCAGCTCACCGCGCAGCGTGATGTGAATTACCTTATTCATCGTCTTGCCCTCGGTTGTTTTCCCAACGCACCCGTCACCAGGTGGATCAGGAAAAGGCCCGTCATGCTGAGTAACCGGCCCGCACGACGTCACTCATGCATACAGTTGCCGTGCCGCGCAGACTGTTTACTTGCTGCTCGCGCTTCAGGCGCTCTGCCTTCGCCAGATATTCGAAAGTCGGATGGAAGTAGCACTCAGGCTTGTGGCCGTCTTTCTTCATATGGCCCAGCTCGCCGCTACGTACTGCTGCGTTGAGGGCCTTGCGAAGGCTGGCCGGGAGGCTGTTCACCACCATCCTGAAGCGCTCGTTGCGAACCATCTGCACGTTCGCTTGATCTGCGGTCAGCTCGCCTTTCTGCATCAGGTCTTGCAGGTGCTCGATGTCGTTCTGCCGTGCCATCTGTTTATCTCCCGTTGGATTTCCAATGCCGCCTCATAGAAGCGGCATCAGTAAATCTGTGGTTTTTCCCCGCACCCGCTTACCGGGTCATTCACTCAGTTCGGTCAACACCTCGTCCGCCGTCGCAGTGGGCTGCGCGTGGGCAGGCTTTCGGGCCTGTCGGATCGCCGGTCGCCGGTAGAGGCAAGTGCGGTTTTGTTCATCGGTTTACTGACCTCCCACCGATGGAGCCGGGAGTGACCTAACCGGACTGGCCGGGTAGTCGTTCATGGCGCTGGTTGTTAAAGAGCGGCGCGGCTTTCGCTGCTGGCCGGCGGTGTTCGTTGCTGGCTTGAGATGAATTTAAGCAAGCTGAAATATACATGTCAAGCATGCTGAATAAATTAATTCAGATTGCTGAAATGTGTAGGCGATAAAAAGCCCGCTCGATGGCGGGCTCATTTATGCGTCGCAGTATTCTCGCCAGCCGATCCTGACAGTGCCGCCCTCTAGGGTCTCGACCCGGACGCCAGAGGTCTCGCCGATCTCATCCAGTAGGCGCTGCCAGTCCTCTGGTGATTCATGATCCAGCCTCGCCACTGTGACCGCCTGTACCTTTTGAACGCTTGGAGCGGCGATCAAGGCTTGCAGGCGGCGGCCTGCCGACTCATACGACGAGGACGGTTTCGATGTGGTGAATGCGGGACTGGGCATGTGGCGCTCCTTACCTAGCTGTTTTTATATACAGTATTTATGTTCCTCGGCATTGGCAAGCGCCCTTATGCATTACTGCATAGATTTTGCGAGCCACTTTCTCTTGGGCAACAAAAAGCCCGCGCATAGCGGGCTCTGTTTTGCTTGATGGATCAGTCCGCAATCGGCGGGTACTTACCGCTCACCGAGTCTCTATAGACGAGCTCGCAGAATAGCCGCGGGCCGTCACGCATAGTGACCAGCGCCCGCTTTGCCTCTTCCTTCGTTTCAAATGGGCCAGCACCCACAGCCAGGCCGATCATAGGAACAACCGGGAGTCCGGTGCTGGTAATTGCCTCAATGGTTCGCTGCCGCTCTTCTTCGTCACGGCAGGCAGTTGATGCAACCCACCCATTTTTCAGTTTTGTGGGGGCTACTGGTTCAACGTCTGCACCGCAGTGTTTGCACTTAACCGCCGCTGTCTTGATGCTCTCGGCACACAAAGGGCAAGGGCGCGTGTCTTTCTCTACCTGGGCAGCAGCAGGGGAGCCTTTACCACCCAGCAAAACCATGAGCAGGCCGGCGAGCGCAATCACTCCGCCAACAATGGTATGGATCTGGCGGTCAGCCATGAGCCCCAGGTTATTCACCCTGCCGCCGGCGCCAGTCGGCACGGAGACTTCCATACTCAGCGCGAAAATCAGCCAGCACACGCCGACGATCAGCGCGAATGTCCCAAATCCTTTCATTGGATCTCTCCCGTAATTGAGCCCGCACTTTATCATTCGTGGCGTACAGCCACCATTTGCGAAAGACAGGGTCGTCAGAATTGTGAGGAGATCATTTTGCATTCTAAGACGCCGGTACGACCTTCCGTATCGCCCACCTGCCTCATGCTGCTTCCGGCCATGGAGAATCCTGACTGTATGGCTTGATGCACGTAAACGTTCTCGCCAGCCACAGCCACAACCTTTATCTGATCTGTGTTGCCGCCGTCTGCCGTAATGATGTGCCGACCAGGTGTGACCTCGGTGTAGAGATAGCTCATTGGTACCGTTTTCCCAAGAACCCGGCCATCTACAGTTACCGGCATCTTGATCGCTCCGCCACGGTATTCATTGCGATAAATATATAAACCAGCCATGCCTGAAGCGGGCGAGAATTGCTTCGCTACAACGTCTTCCCGGTGATTAGCCATGGGTACGGAGGCGCAGCCAGCGAGAGCGAGTAGGGCGATTACAAGGAGGTTGCGCATGACGAAATCCATTTGGCAGGGCAGATACAAGAAGCCCGGCGCTGGGCCGGGCTTTCGAATTTAGGCCGCGAGCGACCTTATATCTTCTATAAGCTGAGACGCGGTCTTGAAAACCAGAACGCTTGCGCTTTCTGCCAGCGCAGAAGCTGCCTTACCTACGTCTTGAGGGTTGGCCGACTCTAAAATCACCAGGCGTCTTGCTTGTGGTGCGGCATTCTTCAGATCAACCATTTTCCCTAAGGTGCTGTAGACGGACAGCCAGTGTGGCTTGTCATCCTGAGCACTTACGGTCTGAATGATCTGCGGATTGCCAGACTCGACATCAAGCGCGAACTGGAACTTAAGGTTGTGGCCGCTCGCGCCCTGAACCTCATAGTCCCTTTTCACTCGCTTGGGGAATCCGGCGCGAAGAGCCTTCGAAACAATCTTCTCAAATTTAGATATGGGCGCGGGTCGCCAAGCATCGCAAGCTTGGCTGATCTGGCTCGCCGCTTCGATAAATCGAGCCATGTAGTACGGCACATCTTTTTCGGCACACGAAGCATGCAACTCACCGCTTTCGGATAGGGCAATGTGGCAATCCGCCGCGATGGCAGCCAGTTTCGCGGCTTTGTTCGCATTGGGGCTCACGCCCATCGTCATCGCGTGGAACAACGTATCTGCGTTGTCGGTGATGCGAACTCGACCTTGACCAATATCTTGAACGTACGCTCCGATCAAGGTGCCGTCAAAGGACAGGGAGATAGGGCTTTCTAGGTAAACGAGGCCGCTATTGATATGCGTACACGCTAGACCGAAGGCCTCGGTAATATGTGTGCAGTTCATATCAACCTCATTTGTGGCTCATCGTTTTCCGTCGGTAGATTTAATGGTGGAGCGCCGATGATATTGGCACGACTTAGGAAGACCTGCCACAAGCTTGAGACGGGCTGTGCTTTAAGAGGCTCGATGTACCCGTACGATGCCTCAGGGACCGGGAGATGGATGTGAGGGTGAGAAATCTTCTGCATAAAAAACTCCCTCCCGATACCGACCTTGTTCACATGATTCGCTGAACCGTTCTCATCTATCCCGAAGACGCGGGCATTATTGACCAGCAGGGTCATATACAGCTTGTCCGGCACATCCTGGATTAGACTTGGCTTGTAGTCGAGTTGTAGGAATAGGCCCTCTGGACGCACATTGCTCACTTGAAGTGCTGTCCGGAACTTGAAGCTGGAAGGCCACTGCTTTACCGATGTTTGAACCCATTCAATGGAGTCGCCGGCAACCCAATGCTTTTCCACTTCAAGGCCAGCTATTGCTTCTTCATAGGAGATTTTTGAAGGCTTTGCCATTCACGCAATGCTCCGCATCTGCATTCCCTTGGCGCCCTCAATGGGCTGCTCGCATACGTTATAAAAAAACCGACTACTCCGGTTTCGCTCTGGTGATGCGTTGATCCCTGACCTCATCCGCATAGCCCGCCAGCCGATCCTCAACTGCCTGGTAGCTCGCTGCAATCTTCAGCAGCTCCTTGGCTTCATCTTCTTGGCCTGCCTCGGATAGCCGGGCGGCTGCCTGCATCAGATCCACGCCGGACCACTTGAGCAGAGCCGCAGCCTCTTTCAGATCGCGGCACAATTGCTGGCTGGTTTTGGGTGGCGGGCATGGCTACATCTAGCTCAGTAGTGAAACTTCTGTGTTGCTTGCACTACGACGCCAACTATCCGGCAGTTTTCATCGAAGACTTCGGTCGGGTATCCGGGGTTGAGCGGCTTTAGGTAGAGCTTTCCGCCGTCGCTGACCAGTTTCTTAAAGGTCGCCTCGTTGCTGTCTGGAAGTTTAGCCACAACAAGCTTGCCTGGCGCCGCTTCTACTTCGGTATCCACCAGGATAAGTGAGCCCTGGGCGATGCTCGTACCTACCGGCGAGGTCATCGAGTCGCCTTTGACTTCAAGCCAGAACGCCGGGCCTTTCGAGTTGTACTCGGAAAACTCGTAGCGATCCGATATGCCTGCAGGGTAGGGCTCTACAGCCTCGGCCCAGGAGCCAGCCGATACCCAACTGATCACTGGGTAGCGGAAGCTCTGAGAAGGCTGCTCCGTCATCGAGACGTTGGGCTCTGACGCCTCCTGCTCCGCACCCTCACCAATAGCAAGCCACTCTGCTCTGAAGCCAGTTGCTTTTGCCAAGGCGTAGAGATTCTCTGGCCGGAGGCTTTTGCTCTCGCCAGTAATCCATTGAGTGACAGCAGAGTTCGCGACGCCGCACAGCGCCGCAATTTCGCCCTTCTTTTTCCCGCTGAGCTGTATAGCTCGGGCAATACGTTCATGTCTTTCCATGGACTCAATATTAAGTTAACTGAATTTAAGCATGCAGTAGGCGGAAAACTCCGTTGACGCAATCACTTAAGCATGCTGAAATTGCGTCAGAGTCGAACGAGGATGCGAAATGAATACGCATGAAGTCGCCGAATTCTTCGGCAGCAAGACAAAGCTGGCACTAGCTCTGGGCATCCGCCCGAGCGCTGTGACCATGTGGGGGGAAACCATCCCCGAATCCCGGCAGTACCAGATTCAGGTTCTTTCCAAAGGAAAGTTCAAGGCAGCAAAGAAGGCACAAGCCGCCTGACATCCCAGTCCGCCGTTTCATTGAAGCCATCTTGACCGCAACCTCCCCAAGGAAAAACTAGGACATGAAAACGCCCGTACTAGAGACCCGCCGCCAAGTTATGGCAGCCGTGTCCAACGCTTTCCCTGGCGGGATGGATTGCGCAGCGGCTCGCCTTGGCATCAAGAACAAGCGTCTGGAAAACCAGATCTACGAGACAGCAGGCTGCAAGCCGTTGAGCGATGCCGAGATATTCGTGCTGGAAAGCGAAACGAAGACCGAGCATCTGCCGGACTACATCTGCGCCATGTACGGCGGTGTGTTCGTGAGGATCCCGGAGGCGGGGGAGTTGGACAACGTCGACCTGTACCAGCGCTCGCTGGCTGCATCTGCACAACGCGGCGCCCTTGATCAGATGGTTGCGTCAGCTTTGGAAGATGGCGAGATCGATGCGAATGAAGCAAAGAAGATCCGCGCCCTGCACGCCAAGTACATGTCGGCGAGCCTTGAGGCTATCGGGGCGGTGATTGAGTTGCACAAAGCCCGCGCATAAATCGCAGGCACAAAAAAGCCAGGTTCGTGGCCTGGCTCATTGCTACTTCAGCGAGGCAATAATGAATACACAGAATGCTTACGTCAATACCCCCAACAATGTCGCGACACGTTTTTCCAATTCTGAAAACGTGTCGCGAACAGTTTCTATGTCCAGCTTGGAGCTGGTTCAGTTCATCAATTCAAATCGCGAACAGGGCGATCCCGTACTCACCCATAAAAACCTGATGGCCAAAGTGCCTCGAGTTTTGGGTGCAGATCAATCGGCTAAATTTTCAGCCGATTACATGGACAGTCGAAGCCGCTCCCAAAAATGCTTCGTCTTCCCAAAGCGGGAAGCATGCCTCATCGCGATGTCCTACAGCTATGAGCTCCAAGCGCTCGTTTTCGACCGGATGACGGCACTTGAGGATCGCGAACGAGCTCGCTCCAGTCCATCCAATCCGAAGATCGTCGGCGAGCTGGCAATTCTCGAATGCTTCGATCGCCTGCTCAAGCCAGCGGCGTCGAGCAAGATGATGATGCTTGCCCAAATCGCCGCCAACAACGGACTTGATGCCAAGTTTCTGCCCGGGTATGCCGTCGATGCTGCGCCTGATGCAGCTGGCGGATCTTCGATGCCGACGAAGTCAGCCACAGCGCTACTGAAGGACAGCGGCATCCGCTGCGCGCCGGCGGCTTTCAATCGTGCGCTGGCCGACCATGGCTTCCTCAAGCAGCTCCAGCGCAAGAACTCCAAACACGAGATGGTCGACTTCTGGTCCGTGACTGAAAAGGGCCTCAAGTACGGCAAGAACCTCACCAGCCCTCAATGCCCGCGCGAGACGCAACCCCACTGGTACGTCGACCGCTTCCTCGAACTGGCCAAACTGGTCGGGAAGGCCTGACATGCAATACACCGTCACGATCAATCAGGTGAAGGCGCTGGAGTGGGGGCTGAATTCTCAGCAGGCCCTGCTGTTCGCGTTCGTCTACGGCTGCCCGAGCTGGACCAAGCCAATCAAGACTGACGACGGAATCTTCTTCGCGCTGAGCAAGGCCAAGATCATCGAGGAGCTGCCGCTGCTCACTGACAAGCCAGACACTGCTTACCGCATGCTGAAGGCCCTGGAAGAAGCCGGGCTGATTGAGCTTTCCAGCACTTCGAACATCACGCTGTTCCGCCTGACCGAGAAGGCGATTGAGTGGAACCAGAAGGTGGATGGGTCGGAAAAATATCCGACCCCACCAAAGAACGAAGGTCGGAAAAAAATCCGATCTACCTCGGAAAAAAATCCGAGCAAGGTCGGAGAAAAATCCGAACAAGGGTCGGAAAAATCTCCGACAAATCAGGATACCAATCATCAGGGTACCAATCAGGATACCAGTCAGGACTTGCAAGGCAGCCCGGACAAGCCGGCCCGCAATCTGGTTCTGGTGGTTGATCGAACCGATGCGCCACGGGTCGAGATTCCCGCTGACATGCCGGGGCCCAAGGATCAGTCCTGCAAAACCTTCAAGGTCTGGGCGAACTACGCCATGGCCTACCGCAAGCGCTACAGCACCTGGCCTGTGTGGAACGCCAAGGTCGGTGGCCAGCTCGGCCAACTGGTTGACCGCCTCGGCGCCGATGTCGCCCACCACGTCGCCGCCCACTTCCTGAAAACCAGCGATGCCGCTGTGCTCCGCAAGTGCCACAGCCTCAACGAGCTGCTGGCCAACGCCGAGAGCTACCACACCCAGTGGGTGACGGGGCAGCGCATCAACGGCACGACTGCCCGCCAGATGGAACGTACCGAAGCGAACGTCTCCGCCGCCGAGCAGGCCGCGCAAATGGTCTTGGCCAAGCGCCAAGCGGGAGAGCGCAATGAGTACCTTTGAAATGAACGACCAGCAAGTTGCCGGGCTCGCTGCTGCGATCTGCGCCACCGCCGAAGCCATGGGTCAGGAAATGAACCCAGGCACCGCGGCGATCATGGCCGAAGACCTCTGCGCTTACCCGGTACCGGTTGTGAAAGCCGCGCTGAAGGCCTGCCGCTTTGAAGTGAGAGGCAAGCTGGCAATGGCCGACATTCTCCAGCGCGTTCAGGTTGCAGATGGTCGTCCGGGAAAGGACGAAGCATGGGCGATCGCCATGACCACAAATGACGAGTTTGAAACCGTGGTGCTGACCGACGAAATCCAACTTGCGCTGGCTGCAGCGAAACCCGTGCTCGATGCGGGCGACAAGGTCGGCGCGCGCATGGCGTTCAACAGTGCTTACGAGCGTCTGGTGGGGCAGGCCCGGGAGGACAGCAAGGAAGTGAACTGGCATGTGTCGGTCGGCTTCGACGCCAACCGCCGCACACAGGCGATCACCAAGGCCGTGCAGATGCAGCGAATCCCTCAGGAGCGCGCTCAGCAGTACCTGGCCGACTTGAGTGTCGTGCCGGTCACTGAAGACGGTCGGGCCGTCGTAGCGCTGCTCACCGGTGAGGTTGCGCGGCCTTCGCCAAAGCTGCGCGAGAAGCTCGCCGCGGTGAAGGATTCGATGCTCGCCATGCGCCAAGCATCAGCCGAGGAAAAAACAGAAATGCGAATTCAGGCAGCCAATGAGCTGGCGGATCGCCGGGCGCTGCTCATTCAGCAGGCCGAACAATTGGAAGCAAGGAGTGCGGCTCAATGAGCATTGATAAACAAAAATTCCAGAAGCTGCTGTGGGCCGAAGCCGCGTCCTTCCGTGCCGACTGCGCAGACTGGAAGCGCAACACCGAGGCGCTGCAGGAATTTCTCGGGGAGAAGACCGTGGAGGAGGTGGCGCTGGAGCTGCTGGCCGAGAACGATCGTCTTTCCGCATCGCCGGAGCGCCAGATCATCCGCGCTGCTGTAACCGAAGCGGTCAAGGGCATTGCCGACGCCGCAGCAGCGGATGCCAAGGCTGGGACGCTCAGGGAGATTGAGCAACTCAAGGCCGAGAACGAGGCGTTGCGAAGCGTGATGGCGTGCGTAGTAAACGAGATACCTAAACACACCAGCGGCAATGGCAACGCGCCCGGGCACTGTCACGCCATCCCTGGAGTTTGGGATCAAGGTAACGGCGCAAAGTCTGGTATCGAATGCGCCTGGTGCAAAGTCTGGAATGCCGCGGTGGCGATGAGCGAGGGACAGCCAGTCGCCTGCGGGAGCGAGCAGCGCAAAACTCCGACCGAAAAGCCCATTCCAGAGCGCTCTGCCTGTAGGAGCGAGAACCCATGAATCCCGAATACACAATTCGCGACCGAAGCGATATCAACCGCTTGGCCGGCGCCTTGCACGCCATCGACCTGAGCAAGCCCAAGGTGGTGGTGATCCGCGACGAGAAGCGCCCGGACGTCTGCAACCGCAAGATGTGGGCAATGCTCAAGGACGTATCAGAGCAAGTGGTCTGGCACGGCAAGAAGCTGACCAGTGAGGACTGGAAGTGCCTCTTCAGTGCCTCGCTGGAGAAGCAGCGCGCGGAGCCCGGCCTCGACGGTGGCTTCGTCGTGATGGCCGTATCGACCCGCAAGCAGTCGCAGAAGTGGTTCAGCGATCTGTTCGAGCTGATGCACGCCTTCGGCGCCGAGCATGGTGTGCGCTGGACTGAGCAGGACAAGTGGGGAGGGCGGTATTGATGAGCGATGGACTTGGAATCACCACTGAAACGACCGTGTTTTTGTCCGTCGACAAGCTGGTCAAGGAAATGGACGCGGAAGACATCGCAGGGTTCTGCAGTGCTGTCGCGCTTCGACTGGATAGCGAGTATGCGAATAGAGCGGAAGCGGCTAGCGAGTTCGCCGGCGGCCTGTCTGAGTTTGGCTGCCGGTTTCTTGCCGAAGTGGTGGCGAACTTTTACATGCGTGAAAAGCGGGAGAGCCGCCGATGATCGCTGCCAAGACGCCCAGGCCGAAGAAGTGCAAGAACCCAGCGTGCGGCATCAGCTTCCCGCCGCAGCGCTTGGGGCAGGCGGTGTGCAGTCCGAAGTGTGCGCTCGCCATTGCGTCAGCGAACACCGAGAGAGCTCGCAAGGCCATCGCCCAGCGTGACCGCCGCGAGATCAAGGTCCGCAAGGAGAAGCTGAAGAGCAGGGCGGATCACCTGCGCGAAGCACAGGCGGCTGTGAACGAGTTCGTCCGCCTGCGTGACGCGCACCTGCCGTGCATCAGCTGCGACTCGATGCCGAACGACAACGACCTGATGACGGGCAGCCGCTGGGATGCCGGGCATTACCGATCCATCGGTGCCTGTCCGGAACTGCGCTTCGAACCGCTGAACATTCACCGCCAATGCGTGAAGTGCAACCGCAACCTGTCCGGCAACGCGGTCGAGTACCGCATCCGGTTGGTGCAGCGCATCGGCGCCGACAAGGTGGCCTGGATCGAAGGGCCTCATAAGCCCCAGAAGCTCACCGTCGAAGAAATCAAAACCATCAAGGCTGAATACCGGGCCAAGACCCGCGAACTGAAAAAGGGGCAGGCAGCATGACTTATCGCAACGTGATTTCCGCCGTAGTCCGCGCACTGGCGGCCGAGACCATCAACTCCGCCGGCGGCTGCGACTTCGAACCAAAGGTTCAGTGCGCCAAACAGAAAGGGGCAATCGTTGGCAAGGAAGCCGCCTTTCTCCAAGACTGCTGGGTTTTCGGCCGCCTGCACAAATCGCTGTCAGCTGCGCATTGGCGCGCACTCGTAGCGAAGTACTCCACGCACACTGAGCGCAAGCACGCCGCTATCGCGGAGCTGACAAAAGTCACGCGTTCGCCGGCGCCTGAGCGCTTCCTACATTGCGCGGTCGTGACCTGGGCACTGCCCAAGCTGGCCGGCGTTGACGGAAAGCGCTCAACCAATGTGCTGCCTGCTGGCTGGTACGAGATGGACAACTGGTCGGATGAGCCGCATCCGATCAAGACTCAGGAGCGGTGGAGACGAGATATCCGGAAGGCGCTGGAGCGCGAAGTGGATGAGGCATTGGTATGTGCTCAAACGCTGCTGGATGCTGATGAACTGATCGAGACAAAAGCCGCTTGACTGTCAGTGAGCTAATGAGCCATTATCTACCCATCCTGTCATTCCTGCGCGTTTAGGAGTGACCATGAAAGCCCGGCAATTAGCTGGGCTTTTTCGCATGTGGGGTCCAAGGAAAAATTCGTATGGAAATGTGGGAATACGTGAGAAGGCTTTTGGCTGGAGCAACAGGTGGAAACCAATCGTTTATGCCTGGGCTTATCGCTGGTACCTATTTCAGGGATTTGATCGCGAAAAATCTCGATACCAAGCATCCCATCCATGAATTTTCTGATTTGGCTGATCTGTTTTTCGAGCAGCTCAAAAACGAAGGACTTATTCGTCCTGCCGAAGTTCGCCCAGGGCCAGCTGTGATTTTGGGGGCCGTGGAGCGAACCCAGTTGGGAGATCAGCTTCTGGAAGCTCTTTCGAGACGCGGCGGCGTGGCTTTTTTCGAAAGTGTTCAAGCAGAAATTGACAGCGCCACCGTGCTCCGACTCCTGCACCAGCTCGATTCGTAATTTGTTTCGTTTCTGAACCCGGCCACTGCGCCGGGTTTTTTATTGCCTCGAATTCGACTCGTTGGGAGATACGCATGAAGCTGAAGGCCAAAGCCAATTTGCTGGAGCGCGACAGAACAGCGTGGGAGGCAGTCGCGCGGCAGGTTGGGGAGACGGACTTCTCTCGCCATCCACAGACCGGCGAATACCTCCACTCAGGTGTCGCCATGGGTTGGCGCATCCACAAGAAGAATCTGTAGTTTCACCTGTAGCCAGGACAGCCCTCGGGAAGGCCTGGACGTCGATAGCCGGATATTGCGACGCACGGATCAACGCAGGCAGCCCGCGCTGACCTCACAATGCTTTCAGGGGTGGCGCGAGACAGGAACAGCGAGATCGATGCAATGGGGCGTCGACGCTGGGATGGTCTTTGGCTGAAAGCTCGGAAAGACGAGCGCACCTATTTTCGCATCGCGCGATTTATTCGCATCCAGTCTCGGTAGGCTGCCGTTCGTTGAGCATCCGCCAGAGCTTTGGCATCAGTAAATCTCGCCCAAGCTTCGTTGCTAGAGTCGCAATCAATGATTTTGTAGGCAGCTTCCTCCAGCAGATCTGCTTGTCGGAACATTTCGGTATTCGCGGCGATTTGGTCATCCCAGAATCGCTCGCCTGATAGATCTGAGGTGCTCTCGAACATCTGCCTAAGCCTCCTCCCATGTGAGGGCCGCAGTTGCGCGCCATTTCACGTCGGTGATGCCGAACCGCTCGGCCAGAGGCTTCGAAACACGCTTCAATGGCGGTCGTCCCGGCTTGGGAATGGGGGCGATACCCGCGTCACAGCTCGCCCATTGCCACGCTTCAGAATTGTTCATCAACTTGGCTCGAATGATGAAAGATCTCGGCTCTCCGTGGAGGCTGTACTCGATCTTGTAAATATCCACGCTACTCACGACCGCACCTTTCCGTTGGCTTATGAGGTAGTGATGGCTGGGTAGCGGTAAAGATTCAAAAAAATGTCTGACAATTCTTAATTAACTGATCTTGCTCACATTTCTAAGCGGTTCAGTCCCTATTCAGGGCCTCTGCATTCGCGAGGCCCTTTTCGTTTTCGGCTCCCCACACCCATAGCCCCGAGCTGGGAGTGCAGCGGACGCCGGATTTATCAATCTCCCCAAGGGGGAGGCAACCCGGATGCCAAACATGCCTGACAAGCCAGACACATGGGCCAAGCTCTGGCTGGCGTTGAGCAATCCGCTAATGGCGGGCGTCATCATGGCCATCACCGTTTGCTTGCTTCGCGTCATCTACGACGGGAAAGAAACCAGCGTGCGCCGTATCATTTTCGAGGCGCTGATTTGCGGATCGCTGAGTCTGGTCGCGTCCAGCGTTATCGAGTGGATGGCGTGGCCTTCAAGCCTATCGATCGCTGCCGGTGGAACGATCGGCTTCCTCGGCGTGACAGCCATACGCGAGCTGGTGACCCGCTTCCTCGGTCGCAAGGCGGATGCCGCATGAAGACCTTTGCTGCTGCAATCATCATCGCCCTGGTAGCGATCCTGCTCGTCGGTATTCAGCAGTCGCGCGTCGTCGCCCTTCGCGGGGAAGTGGCATTCGAAGCCAGCGAAAAGAAGAAGGCGGTCGACGCCAACCTCGAAAGCCAAGCCACGATCACCACCCTGCGCCTCGAAGCCCAGCGCAACGCCGATTACCAGAAAGACCTGAACAAGCGGTTGCAGGCCAGCCAGGCCAAAGCCAGAAAGGCGGAGAAGAACTTTGAAGAACTCAAACGCAACAGCAAGCCTGTTCGTGATTGGGCTGCTCAGCCTCTGCCTGACGGCCTGCGCGGTAAAGCCGCCAGTGGTAACAAAGACAGCGGCGGTAAGAGTCGAGCCCCCTGAGCTGGTGCCATGTGAGCGGGTAGCTGATGAAGACCTCGCCGACAACGGCCAGCTGTGGGAACTGAAGAACCAAGCCATCAACCTGCTCGACACTTGCGCAGACCAGGTGGACGCGCAGATCAAGCGCAGTCAGAGCAAGTAGGTCGCGACACGTTTCGCGAGAGTGCAAATTGTGTCGCGACACGCGACGAGGAGAGCAGCATGGATAACCAACACAAGAAGATCACCGGCTACCGCGACCTGACCCAGTCTGAGATCGACGGCATGAACTCGATCAAGGCGCTGGAAGCCGACGCCGGCGAACTGTTCAAACAGATCGGCCAGATTGAAGGTGTTGACCCACGACTGCTGGCGCTGGCCAAGACCAATCTCCAGCAGGGCTTCATGTGGTTCGTTCGCTCGATCGCCAAGCCTGCTGACCCCTTCAGCTGATGAGCAATGTAACCCGCTTGCGCCACGCGCTGCCGATGAGCCCTGAGACAATAAGGCTGTGACCGAACTGGATATCGCAATCACCAGGGCCATCGAAGCTGCCAAGGCTGCTGGACTGCCGCAAGGCCTGATCGTTGCTGAGCTGCACGGCCACGCCCAGGTGCAGACCAACATCATGGTGAGTTGAAGCGGGAAGCAGCAGTAGGTTGATGAGGGTGATAGTTCGAATGTAGTTGCGCATAGGTATTGCCTGAAAAGTGGATACCGACCCAGCATCGGGTATCGGCCTTTTCAATTCATCTCAACCCTGTGCAGTTCCTCTCACCCCTCCGACTTCGTGGAGTTTCATGGCATGACGACCATTGCCTACAAAGACGGTGTGATCGCATACGACTCTCGAGTGACTCGCGGCTCACTCATCGACCACGACGACTACGAGAAGCTCATCCATAGGAATGGGCATCAGTTCCTGTTCACGGGTTGTGGTGCGGACTTTGCCGCCCTGATGGATGAGTTTTTCGGGGTGAAGGTCAGCGATAGGCCGCTCGATGCAAATGGGCTTGTCGTCACCAATGGCAGGCTTTGCCAGATTGGTCGCGACGCCGAGAGCGGATTTTGGCTGGACGAGGTATGGATGGAGCGTTCGTTTGCCATCGGTAGCGGACGCGACTTTGCGCTCGCTGCAATGGATATGGGTGCAACAGCCAAGGAGGCTGTCGAGGCTGCCGCGAAGCGTGATGTCTATACCGGCGGGGCGATCCGCACGCTGATCATTGGTCCGGGCAAGGCTGGGTAGGTGTGCCGCAGGTGAGTGCGGCACTGGCAGATCACTAGTTGATTCCCATCAATACCGGCATACAGCCATCATTTCAAGTCTCAGAGTAAATCCATGACAGCCAAGCAACCCGGCTGGGACGGCATTGAGCGAGCCGCGTAATTAGGTGGATTACGGCTTAATGCCCATGCAGGCATCGAGCGACTTTCTGGCTCTTTCTAAAGCCGCCAATGTTTCCTGTCGGAGCGCTCCCTTCGGTGAAAAAACGTCAAGTGCCGAAATAGCGAGTTTGCTCTCCAATCGTGAGATATCCGCCAAGTATGGTTCACAGCGCTTGTCGGATGCTGCGAGAGCCTTGTAGGTCTCAGCTTCTGCGTGAGAGTTCAAAGCGTCTCGATTAACGGACGCGAGTTGTTTATCAAGCTCTTCGAGACGTACCTCTTTTGTAGCAAGATTGATCTGACTCTGGCGCAACGACTCATTTAGTTGCTTGATTTCGAGGCGGGAAGCATCAAACTCTTTTCTTACTTCTGTAAGCGTGTCGGTCAGATGCTTGACATCGCTCCTAAGCTGGCTTCTTTCATCCACTACGTTGATTGCGAAAATCAACACTGCCGTGATCGCAGCAAACCACGTTCCGTCCTTAAGCAAGCTGAGTAGCTTGAACCTAGGGGGTTTAGGTTCGTGGTGGTGTAGGTCTGTCATTTAATAGAATTCTCGTTCGGTCATCATCAGCGAGAAGCTACCATCTTGAAGCGATAAATGGGGAGAGCATGAAAAGACCGATGCCTTCCACTACATGGCTTGAGCCACAAGATGCGGGTAGGTTTTGCCCCAGTATTCGTCTCACCCCCGCCCCCGAAATATCGGAGTGGATCCAGACCGAGATCCTCGCTGTCACCGGGAGCATCCACAACGAAGACCACGCCCATCTGATCGATGCGGACATTCGTGTGATGTGGGCGTCTGCCGCATTCACGAAGAAGGGGCGCACGGTGGTGGGCCAGGCCGAACAGGTAGCGTTCCGCGCCGGCGGTTGGCAGAAGGCCCGGATGGAACAGCAGATGCGAGATTGGTTCGGCGACGTGCCGGCCTACATCATCACCCTGGCTGCCGATTACTGCGCTCAGTGTTCCGACGCTGACTTCTGCGCACTGGTCGAACATGAGCTGTACCACATCGCTCAGGCGACCGATCAGTACGGCGCACCCAAGTTCACCCAGGAAGGATTGCCCAAGCTTGAGATGCGCGGACACGACGTTGAAGAGTTCGTCGGTGTTGTGCGTCGGTATGGGGCGAGTCCTCAAGTGCAAGAGCTGGTGGACGCTGCAAACAGTCCTGCTGAGGTGGGGAAATTGAACATTTCGAGGGCCTGCGGAACCTGTCTGCTCAAGTCGGCCTGACTTTGACAGTACTTTGACGGATGCCCACTTATGGCCGCACTCAGAGACGAGGTGAAAGCCTTTGTCGTACAGGCTCTCGCCTGCTTTGACACGCCATCGCAAGTGGTGGCGTCCGTCAAAGAAAGATTCGGGCTCGAAGTGACCCGCCAGCAATGCGAGGCATACGACCCAACCAAGTACGTTGGACGCAACCTGCACGTGAAGTGGCAGACGCTGTTCAACGACACCCGCAAGAGGTTTCGCGAAGAGACGGCAGAGATCCCGATCGCCAACCGAGCGTATCGACTTCGCACCTTGGGACGAATGGCCGAGAAGGCAGAGAACATGAAGAACATGGCGCTGACTGCTCAGTTGCTGGAGCAGGCAGCCAAAGAAGTGGGCGACGTTTACGTGAATCGTCGCCTCGAGCCTGAAAAGCCTCTGGGCTCCCAAGCGGACCAGCAGCACGCCGTTGCTGAGTACACCCTGGAGCCTGATGAGAATGTCCCCGCTACCCCGTACCTATGACCCGCCGGTGAAGCTGACGCCGAAGCAGGCGAACATTTACTGCTGGGGCTTCCAGCCTCAGGCGCGTTTCCGCGATGCGGTGTGTGGTCGACGGTTCGGCAAGACGTTCTTGGGCAAAGCTGAGATGCGACGAGCTGCTCGGCTGGCTGCTGAGTGGGGCGTGAGCGTCGAGGACGAGATCTGGTACGGCGCGCCGACGTTCAAGCAGGCCAAACGCGTGTTCTGGCGCCGGCTGAAGCAGGCCATCCCCGAAGCGTGGCGTGCGCACCGCCCGAACGAAACGGAGTGCTCGATCACGCTCAAGTCTGGCCACGTCATGCGTGTGGTAGGGCTCGACAACTACGACAATCTGCGCGGCTCCGGTCTGTTCTTCGTCCTGGTGGATGAATGGGCGGATTGCCCGTGGGAAGCGTGGGAAGAAGTTCTCCGCCCGATGCTTTCGACCTGCCAATACTCAATACCTGGCATCGGCATGCGGAAGGGCGGTCACGCGCTACGCATCGGCACGCCCAAGGGTTTCAACCACTGCTACGACACGTTCCAAGACGGCCGGCCGGGGCATGAGCCTGACCACAAAAGCTGGCTGTACACCTCGCTCGATGGCGGTAACGTGCCGGCTGAAGAGCTGGATGCGGCCCGTCGCAAGATGGATCCTCGCACCTTCCGACAGGAATACGAGGCCAGCTTTGAGAATTACGCAGGTGTTGTCTACTACACGTTCAATCGTGAGGCGAACCGCACCAGCGAAACCATCAAGCGCGGCGAGGCCTTGCACATCGGCATGGACTTCAACGTCATGAAGATGGCGGCAGTCGTGCACGTCATCCGTGACGACCTCCCACTGGCGCTCAGCGAGTTTTCAGATGTGCGGGACACGCCTGAGATGATCGAGAAGATCAAGCTCCGCTTTCCTGACCACAGCATTGCGATCTACCCGGACGCCAGCGGCCAGAACACAAGCAGCAAGAGCGCAAGCGAATCTGACCTGTCACTGCTGAAAAAGGCTGGATTTACGGTAGTGGTGGATTCGACCAACCCCGCTGTGAAGGACCGGGTCAACGCCATGTGCGCGATGTTCGCCAATACCTACGGTGAGCATCGATATCTGGTCAACGTCGACCAGTGTCCGAAATACACGCAGTGCCTGGAGCGCCAGATTTACACGGACAAGGGCGAGCCCGACAAGAAGGCCGGCTACGACCATCTAGTGGATGCACCTGGCTACTTCATTGCCAAACGCTACCCGATCAAAACACGCACAGGCGGAACACGCCGAATTGGAGGCTTGGCCTGATGCCAGTGCAATCGACAAACCCCGACTACGACGCGCACATCGCCGAATGGGAAATGATGGACGACGCGCTCGAGGGTGAGTGCGCCGTCAAGCGTAACGAGCGCAACCTTCCCAAGCCGAGCGGCATGGTCGAAGCTGAGAAGCTCGACGCCACCGGCAACAAATACCTTTACGAGAACTACACGAACCGTGCTCAGTACGAGCACTGGGTGCGCGACTCTCTACGGTCGATGATGGGGCTGGTTTCTCGACTCATCCCGGAGATTGAGCTGCCTTCCGGCCTGAAGGGGCTCGAAGACAATGCCACCTCTGACGGCTTCGGCCTGAAGCAACTGTTCTTCCGCATGGTGCGCCAGGCTATTTCACACGGCCGCGTTCCTCTGGTGGTGAACATTGATGAGCGCGGCGAACCGTACTTCTCGACGTATGCCACGCGCAACGCCATCAACTGGGACACAGCTGATCAAGGCGGTCGCCAAGACCTGGTCCTTTCGGTGTTCCGGGAGTTCCGGAAGAAGGGCGGCGACCGCTACAGCCACGACTGCGACACAGTGTTCCGCGAGTTCTTCATGCAAGGCGAGACCTGTTACACCGCTGTACGGAACGAAGGTGGCGAGATCGTCGAGGAGGAGAAACCTCTGGGCACCACTGGCACCGACAACCGACTGGTCAAAGGCCTGTCATACCTGCCGGTGATCTATTGCGGCTCGACCGACAACTCGCCGGAAGTGGACGAGGTGCCGCTGCTCACGATGGCGCGCGCCGCGCTGAAGTCTTATCAGCTGAGCGCTGACTACTACACTGCGCTACATCAGACCAGCCATCCGCAACCATGGGTGTCTGGCCTCGACGATTCTGTAGAGCTGAGCGTGACCGGGCCATCTGCGGCATGGGACCTCGGTCGAGACGGCAAATGTGGCTATCTGGAGTTTCAAGGCGCTGGGATTGAGGCCGTGCGCAAGGCAATGGATGACCAGAAGAACGCCGCGCTTGAAGCCGGCGCCAAGGTCATGGACATCGGCGGCACAGAATCGGGCGAGGCGCGCAAAACACGTCAGAACGACCAGCACGCCACCTTGCACAGCATTGTCGTCACGGTGGCAGAGGCAGTGGAGCAGGCGCTGCGCTACGCCGCTGAGTGGAAGGGCTACGACCCCAAGCAGGTCAAGTTCAAGGTGAGCCCTGAATTTGTGACCCCAGTGGTCGACGCCCAGGTGCTGGCTGAGCTGCTCAAGGGAGTGATGGCTGGCACGATCAGCGCTGACACCTACTGGCAGTACCTCACCACCGGCAAGTTGCCGGATCGCCCATACGAAGACGAAGCCGACCTGATCAGCGATGAGCGCGAGTCGGCCGGCATCAACTTGGACAAAGACGATGCCAACGACGAACCTGGCGCAGGCGGACAGCCAACTGCTGGAGCAGACGACGCGCCACTCGGTAATGCTGGAGCGGCTTAAGGCCGGCGAGGTCAAAAAGTTCGAGAAGTACCTTCGCCAGATCGACACGCTTGTGCGGGTGCAGTTGACCCGCAAGGAGCTGACCACCTACAGCCGGGACCGCCTTGAGCAGTTTCTGGCTCGTGTGGACGGCAAACTGCTGGAGATCTACAAAGCCTACGGTGACCTAGTGCAGGCCGATCTGGTCGACATTGCACTGTACGAGTCGACCTTCGAGGCCAACAGCCTGAGCAATGCGCTTTCCATTGACGCGGTGGTGCCGAGCAACACGGTGATCCGCGCGGCGGTGTTTTCATATCCGCTGCAGGTGAAAGGCATCGATGGCGGCAAGCTGCTAAAGAGTTTCGTCAGCGGCTGGACGCGCACGGAGACGATGCGCTTCACGAACACAATCCGGCTCGGCTTCGGCCAGGGCCAGACCAATGCACAGATCATCCAGGCGATTCGCGGTACCGCGGCGCAGAACTTCACGGACGGCGTCCTCGCGGTGAGCAATCGCAACGCTGCTGCTGTGGTGCAGACGGCAATCCAGCACGTGGCTACCACGGCGCGAATGGAGACGCTGAAGGCCAACAGTGACGTGGTGCTGGGCTACCGCTGGGTATCGACGCTCGACCGCAAGACTTCGCAGCAGTGCAAGGGCTTGGATGGCATGCGCTTCGACCTGGGCAAAGGGCCGCTTCCGCCGGCGCACATTAACTGCCGCTCAACCACGGCGCCGACAACCCGGCTTTCCGAGATGTTCGCCAAGGACGCGACGCGCGCTGCGGTAGGCGAAAACGGCGGAGCGCAGGTTGATGCCAGCCTGAACTATTACGAGTGGCTGGCAACTCAGCCGGCGAGCTTTCAAGATCATGCGTTGGGCCCTGTGCGAGCCAAGTTGTTCCGCGATGGCGGCCTGACTCCGGAGAAGTTTGCCAAGCTGCAGCTCGACAAATCGTTCAAGCCGCTGACGCTTGCTCAACTGAAGGCCGCTGAGCCTGACATGTTCATCCGAGCAGGCGTTACACTCGGCGCTCCACCGGGTTGAGATAGCCGATGCACATCATCGTTGAAGACGGAAGGGGCAGGCCGGACGCCAATAGCTTCGTGCCGCTGGAGAAGCTGACCTTCTACCGCGACTACTACGGGTTCCGGATACCTGACGCAGAGACCGAGCAGGTCGAATTGCTGCTGCGCGCCGCGGCCGACATCAACGGTCGACAGTGGAAGGGTCGAAAGGCCAATCCTGATCAGGCAATGGCCTGGCCGCGGCGTGACTGCAAGATTGAATACCAGACACTGTCCGAGACGTTCGTGCCCTTTGAGCTTGAATGGGGTCAGGTGCGGTTGGCTGTTGAGTTGTATGCCGACGAGCAGGGCTGCCAGATCGAGGAGCCAACGCATTGCACTGAGCCGAATGGCCGGCGCACGAGGCTCAACCGAGATACGCCAGGCCTGCGAATGCGGCCGCCGCCGTATGCGCCGAGCAGGACGCAATTCGCCGATTACCTGGTCATGCGCGGACTCTCGATAGTCCGATAAAACACAAAATTCAAACCAAACCGCCCAATGGGCGGTTTTTTATTGCCTGCAAAGCGGGCCGACCAAACCCAAGGGGTGCACCAAGTGGCAGACGAAAACCAGATTGATCTTGAAGACCCGGCAGTTCAGACAGCCATTGCTGCAGCTGTCGAGGCTGCGACCGTGGGCCTCAAGAACAAAAACACCGAGCTGCTTGGCTCGCTCCGGACTACCAAAACTGAATTGGACGGCTTCAAGTCGCAGTTCGAGGGTTTGGACATCTCCGCGGTGAAAGGGCTGCTGACCAAAGTTGGCCAGGACGAAGAAACCAAGCTGATTGCCGAAGGCAAGCTGGACGAGGTCATTACGCGCCGTACCGAGCGCCTGCGCACCGACTACGACACCAAGCTGGCCGCCGAGAAAGCGCGTGCCGACAAGGCCGAGCAATTCGCCGCCAAGTACAGCGACAAGGTGCTGGCCGATTCCATCCGCGCTGCTGCCATCAAGGCCGGCGCGCTCCCCGAGGCTGCCGAGGACATCATCCTGCGCGCCCGGGGCACTTTCAAACTCAGTGAAGACGGCGAGGCGATTGCCACCGACCGTGACGGCGAGGTCGTTTACGGGAAGGACGGGAAAACCCCGCTGTCGCCGCTCGAATGGGCGGAATCTCTGCGTGAAACAGCAACACACCTGTGGCCGAGGGCTCAGGGCGCCGGACAGACCGGCGACAACGGTGGCAAGGCCACGAAAAAGTGGGGCGAGTACACGGAAACCGAACGCGCTGCGATCGCCCGTGACAACCCCGAGCTGTTCAAGAAAATCCAGGCCACCAAAGGAACCTAATTCATGGCAACTACCCAACTGACCGACATCTTCGTCGGTGACTACTACGCCTCGCTGGAGCCGGTAAACAGCCCGGAGAAAACCGCTGTCTACGAGTCGGGGATCGTGACCCGCTCGCCCGTTCTGGACGCTATCGCTTCTGGCAGCCAAGGCACCGCCGAGATCAGCTACTGGCAGGATCTCAACGCTGATGAAGCGCCGAACATCAGCAACGATGACCCGAACGACCAGGGCGAAGTCGGCAAAGTCACTCAGGACAGCATGCGTGCTCGCGTCCTGTACCTCAACAAAGGCTATGGCGTGGCCGACCTGACCGCTGAACTGGCAAACAGCGAGCCTCAGCAGCAGATCCGCAACCGCTTCGGCACCTACTGGACTCGCCAGTGGCAGCGTTACGCTCTCGGTGCAGCGCGCGGCATCATCGCCTCGAACATTGCCAACAACGGCGGTGACATGGTCATCGACGCTGGCGCGGCCATTAGCGCGAACGCGTTTCAGGATGCCGCGTTCACCGCCGGCGATGCGGCCGACCAGTTCGGCGCGATCGGCGTGCACTCGGTGGTGATGAACCAAATGGTCAAGCAGGACCTCATCGAGTACCTGCGCGACTCCGACGGCAAGATCATCCTGGCCACCTACCTGGGCAAGCCGGTCTTCATGGACGATGGCCTGGTGTACGGCGCTGGCAAGTACCTGTCGGTGTTCTTCGGCCAAGGCGCATTCGGCTACGGCGAAGGCACGCCGAAGGTGCCGGTGGAGATCGAACGCAAGCCGGGCGGCGGTAATGGCGGCGGTGCTGAGGTGCTGTGGGAGCGGAAGACCTACATCCTCCAGCCTGCAGGCTTCAGTTGGAAAGGCTCCGAGGCTCAGAACCTCAGCCCGACCGCGACCCAGTACGCCGCTGCTGCGAACTGGGAACGGGTGTTCAGCCGCAAGCAGGTCCCATTTGCCGCTGTCATCAGCGGTACCACCACGCCGTAATCCGGCCTTCACTTACCCTGGCGTCCGCAAGGGCGCCGGGCTGAATTGAGGTGACTCATGAAAGTTATCTACACGGA
This sequence comes from Pseudomonas sp. Z003-0.4C(8344-21), assembly GCF_900104975.1. Classification (NCBI taxonomy): domain Bacteria; kingdom Pseudomonadati; phylum Pseudomonadota; class Gammaproteobacteria; order Pseudomonadales; family Pseudomonadaceae; genus Pseudomonas; species Pseudomonas sp. Z003-0.4C(8344-21). The sequence continues at coordinate 2,543,141 of NZ_LT629756.1, forward strand.
CAAACCGGGCAAAGAGCGCGGCGTGTGCTACCGCCTGCTGAGCGAATTCTTCGGTGTTATTGGCACTGCCAGTGAGGTGGTCGTCGAGGGTGATGCGCCTGAAATTTACGATGCATACGAAGCGGCGGGCATCAAAGTTTCGGATGGCAAGGAGCCAGAAAGTGCCGAAACCGACCCTCTGAAAATGAAGGTGCCGGAGCTGAAAGAGTGGCTCACCAGCAAAGGCATCGCCTTCGAATCCACCGCACTGAAAGAAGACCTGCAGGCCCTGGTGCCAGCGGAATAAGGACACGCACATGACCGACTTCATCACCGTTGCCGATGTTGACGCTTCGCTGGGTCCTGGCTGGGCCGGCGCCGGTGATCCGGTCCTTGCTGTGACCATGGCAAACGCCTGGCTCACGGCCAAGATCAAGCGGGTTGTTCCCGATCCGGTCCCGATCGAGATCAGAACAGCCGGCGCCCAGGTCGCCAAAGAGGCGGCGGCGGGCAAGTTGTACACGGCCACTCAGAAGGAAGTGCAAAGCAAGACGGTATCGGCTCAGTCCGGCACGTCCGTGAGCAAGACCTACGTGGCCGGATCTACTGATCAGTCGGCGGGTGTGAACTTCGCCCTGGCGCTGCTGGAGCCTTGGATCAAGCGCTCCGGCGTGATGATGCTGAAAAGGATCTGATCATGGGTATGCGCGAAGAGATTCAGGCCGAAATGGCAGAGGCTTTCGACGATCCTGACGGCCTAGCCGACGCGGTAAAGCCAGTGGAGGGCGTCCGCAAGATTCCCGGCGAGTATGACCCCGACCTGGGCGGCGAGACGCCGGAGACCACCATCACTTACATGGGGCGCGGCGTCTTGGGTAGCTACCTGTCCAAGGAAATCGACGGCTCACTGATCCAAACCACCGACAAGAAGCTGCTGGTGCTGCAAAACGAGCTGTTCGTTTCGGAGGCGGGCTCGCCAACAGCTGCACCGGCCGAGCCCGCCATCGGCGATATCGTCAACGGCATGCGCGTGATGAATGTGTCTGCCGATCCTGCTGACGCGACGTGGACAGCACAACTGAGGAAATGACATGGTCGCTCAATCCGGCAGCTTCGCCCTGAGCTTGGCCGAGTTCGCCGCGCAGACCAGCGAAGCGATCGACGCCAGTGTGCGCGAAATCATCATCGAGGTCGGCAGCAGCCTAATCCGCATGTCTCCCGTGGGTAATCCAGAGATCTGGGCTCAGAACGCAGTCGCGAACGAGTACAACAAGGCGGTCGACGAACATAACAGTGCGCTGCGCAGCGACCCGGCCAACCTGACCAAAGGGGGCAGGCTCAAGAAGGGCCGCAAGCTCAACGACGGCATGGACATCAAGGCGCCAGAAGGCTACGTCGGAGGCCGGTTCCGTGCGAACTGGCACATCTCGCTCGGCGTAGTCGAAAGCGTCGCCTTCGACGAGGTAGACCCGAGCGGTGCTGAAACCACGGCGGCGTTGGTCGCGGCAATGAGCGACTTCACCGCCGGGCAAATCGCCTACATCATTAACAACTTGCCCTATGCGATTCCGCTGGAGTTCGGCCATTCGACCCAGGCCCCCGGCGGAATGGTTCGGGTAACCGTGGCTCGCTTCCAGCAAATCGTGTTGGAGGCCATCAGGAACAACCAGGTATGAGTCACGCCATCATCGCCTCGATCTACGAGGCAAAGCTGATCGCCTGGAACAATGTCAGGTCGGAGAAGCTAAAGATCGTTTTTGAGAACATGGCTTACGCCCCGGCGGCAGGCGAGACCTACCTGCGGGCGTTCACCATCCCGGGCGACACGGCCAGCAACACGCTCGGCGGAGACCACCGGCTGTATACCGGCGTGTTCCAGGTCAGCATTATTTGCCCGGCAGGCACAGGTAAAGCAAAAGCCAACCCCATTGCGGCCGAGATCATCGCGTTATTTCCACTTTATGTGCGTGACGAAAAAAATGGTTTCGTAGTTACGCCCATGACACCTGTAGACGTCGGCCCAGGCATCACTGGCGACTCAACCTACACCGTCCCGCTGTCGTTTTCATACCGGTCCGACACCACGCCATAACCCGCCCGTTGGGCAAATCCTGAACCCGCCTCTGAGCGGGTTTTGTCATTTCTGCGAAGAGGAAAACCCATGAGCGTCAAAATCCCCAATGGCACCACATTCGAGATCGCCGCCACTCTGAGCATGCCAAAAGCATTCACTGCAATCAGCAACGCCAAACCAGCAGTGCTTACTGCAGCGGCCCACGGCCTGACCGATGGCGACGTGATCGTGATCGATTCTGCCTGGGCAAAATTGAATGGCCGCCCGGCTCGCGTTATCGATTCGGATACTGGCGAATTCTCCGCAGAGGGCGTGGACACCACCAGCGTGAAGAGCTACCCGGTAGGCTCTGGCGCGGGAACTATTCGCGAGGCAACCGGCTGGACGCAAATCGCTCAGATCACCGAGCCAACTGCGAACGGTGGTGAGCAACAGTTTCTGACCTACGGTTTCCTCGAAGACGATGATGACCGCCAACTCCCAACCAACAAGTCCGCCAGCAGCATGACGCTGCCGGTCGCTGACGACCCTGCGCAGGCCTATGTCTCGATTGTCGAAGCGGCTGACGAAGACAAGGAGCCGCGCCTCATTCGCGCAAACCTGCCGGGCGGCGCGACGATTTACTACTACGCGTACGTGTCGATCACAGCGACCCCGACACTGAGCCGAAACAACATCATGACGCGGACGATCACTCTGTCGTTCGCATCTCGCCCAACTCGCTACAACGCCTAAGGGGGGTCCCATGGCAAAGTTTTCCATCGCGCCGAAACCGACCTTCACCGTCGACGTGGCAATCCCGCAGGTCGGCGAAAAGCCGGCCATGGTGCCGTTTACTTTTAAGTATCGCGATCGCACCGCGCTTGCCGAATTGTTCGACTCCTGGAAGGCCAAGGCAGAGGCTATCGGCGAACGCTTTAAAGGCACAGAGCCGACGCTTGCCGAGATCACTGCAGCGGAAGTTGAACAGGGTGTCGATCAGATCAAGGATCTGGTCGTCTCGTGGGGATTCGGCGACAAACTCAACGATGAATCGATAACAGCGCTGGTGCAAAGCTGCATCGGCGTTTCAGATTCCGTCGTGAAGGCCTATAGCGAGGCCTTCGGCAAGGCCCGCCTGGGAAACTAACCGCCGCTGCCCGTGCGCTTTACGAAGCTGAGAGTGACGCCGAGCAAATGGCGATGTTCGGCTTTTCTCCTGACGACTACGACGAAACCTTCGAAGTCTGGCCGGACAACTGGAAATCATTCCTTGTTATGGACTCGATGTGGACCCAGTGGCGCACTGGTGCATGCGGCGCAACCGGCCTCGATTACGGCGTTCTGCCTGACGTGATGAAGCTTGTCGGCATTCCTGCCAAGGAGCGTTCACGCGTATTCCAAGACATTCGCGTCATGGAAGCGGAGGCGATCGCAGTCATGGCTGCGGCCCGCGACAACAGCCCGTAGAAACGGGCATTTATTCAAGGTGAGTCGATGAACATTGCAGAACTCGGCGTCAAGATCGACTCGGCCGATGCGATTCAGGCTAAAACCAGTCTGGATGAAATGGCGAAGGCCGGCGGCCGCGCCGAGCAGTCCGCCGTTTCGTTGATGAACGAAATGCAGGCATTGGAGAAGTCGCTCTCTACCAACGCCAAGACTACGCAGGATCTCGCAAAGCAGCGGGAAGCACTGGCTAAGCTGACCAAAACGGGCGCCTATGGCGAGGCTGAGGCAGCGAAGATATCAGCGCAGCTCGACAAGCAGCAGGTGGCGCTGGCCAAGTCGGCTATGGATGAGCAAAAGGCTCTGAACAGCCTGCTGGGCGCAATTGACCCGGCCCGCGCTGCGCTGTCGAAACTGGACACGCAGGTTGAGCAACTCGGCAAACATTTAGACGCCGGTCGCATCAGCCAGGATCAATACAACTCAGCGCTGAGCAAGATCGACAAGGACTACGACAAGCTCGAAAAAACCACCACCGGCTTCGACAAACTTCGCCTCGGCACCCGCCAGGCTCAAGAGAACGTCGTGCAGCTGGGTAATGCCCTGTCGTCTGGAGACTGGGGAAGTGGGGTTCGCGCCGTTGCTCAGCTGGGAGCCGGGGCCGGCGCCGGTGCTGCTGGCTTACTCGCTATTCTTGCGCCACTCGCACTGGCTACCGCAGCTGTTGGCGCGCTGGCCGTCGCCTATTACAAGGGCAGCGTAGAACAGGACGCCTATAGCAAATCCTTGATCCTCACCGGCAACTACGCAGGTGTGAGCGCCGGTCAGTTGGGCGAAATGGCTCGTCAGGTGAGTGCCACTGTAGGCACTACCGGTCAGGCGGCTGAAGTGCTCGCGCTGCTGGCGGGAAACGGAAAAATCGCAGGAGAGAGTTTTGCCGGGATTACCCAGGCTGCTGTGTCGATGCAAGAGGCTACCGGCAAAGCAGTCAGCGAAACGGTTGCCGAGTTTGCCAAGCTCGCCGATGACCCGGTAAAAGCGTCCGCCGCGCTCAATGAGCAGTACCACTATCTGACAGCTTCGGTTTATTCGCAGATTGCAGCGCTGGAAGAGCAAGGCGACCACGCTGGCGCGGTGAAGCTTGCGACTGAGCAGTACGCCCATGCGATCAACGAGCGCACGCCGCGCATTCTGGAAAACCTGAGCTTTTGGGAGAAGGGATACAACGCTGTCGCGCGCGCGGCAGATAATCTGAAGAACATCGGCCGTCCCGATATCGACGCTGATATTGAGCAGGCCCGGCGCAATCTGGCTGCTGCCCAAAAGGGCGACGTGGGGGCGTTTCAAAACCAGAAGGAGATGGTCGAGCTCTACTCCAATCAGCTCAACATGCTTGAGGACCAGAAGGCAGCCCAAGCCGATATCGCGAAATGGGAAGGCGAGCAGGCGAAAGCGCAAGGCGATGCAGTGTCATCGATGTCGAAGATCGACGCTCTGGCGAAGTCTTCGTGGACGAACGAGCAGAAGCGCACCGAGGCGATAAAGGAGTACAGGCGCCAACTTGATGACATACGCAAGGTCGCTCCGAACGATCCGCGCCTGAGCCAGGCGGCTATCGACAAGAACATTGCAAACATCAACGACAAGTTCAAGGATCCCAAAACACCAGCCGGTAGCGTCGACACTACCAGCTTCAATAACGCGAAAAACGCTTTGGCCGAGACCCTGGCCTACTACAAAAATGCTGACAAAGAACTTGAGGCATCTCAGCGTGCCGGTGTCATCTCCCAGGCCGATTACACCGAGCAGCGGGTCAGCTTACTGAAGCAGCAGGCCAACGAAGTTTCCCTAAGCTACCAGGCTGAAATCGATGCCCTCGAAGCGGTCAAGTCCAAAAAGGGCACGACCGGCGCCCAGATCATTCAGATTGACCAGAAAATTGCCGATGCCCGCAGCGCCATGGTTAAGGCGCAGCAGGACAGCGACAGCGAGCTGGCACTCATCGCGACCAATGAAGAGGGCCGGCTTCGTAAACAGACTCTGGCGGTCAACTCTTACACGAGCGCTTTGCAACAGCAGGTCGAGACTCTTCGTCAGCAAGGGCTGAGGGCCGCGGCCGGCCTCGGACAGGGAGACCGGCAGCGCGGACTGACCGAGCAGCAGAACGGAATCGACGACCGATTCAATCAGCAGCGTCTGGAGTTGGCCAACCAGTACGGCGATGGCTCACGCGGTATGAGCATCGAGGAGTACACCCAGAAGCTCGCCGCGCTGAAAGCCACGCAGCAAGATTTGCACGACACGGTGCAGGCGAACTACGACGACATGACAGCCGCCCAAGGCAATTGGAGTGCCGGGGCTTCCTCGGCCTGGCAGAACTACTTGGAATCAGCGCGTGATGTCGCGGGACAGACGAAGAGTCTGTTCACCAATGCTTTCAGCTCCATGGAAGACGCGGTCGTGAACTTTGCCATGACTGGGAAGCTGTCGTTTGCTGACTTCACCAAGTCGATTCTGGCGGATATGGCGCGGATCGCGACCCGTCAGGCCAGTTCGACGCTGCTGAGCAGCCTGGTCGGCGCCGCAACCAGCTACTTCACCGGAGGCGGTGGAGGAAATGGATTGGCGGCAGGATCTGCTGGTGCAACGTCATCTAACCTCGGGGCTTCACAGGCTGGTTACTCGTCCACGTATTTCCAGGCTGACGGCGGGGCTTGGGCCAACGGTGTGCAGATGTTCGCCAATGGCGCTGCGTTCACCAACTCCGTGGTGAGCAAGCCGACCGCGTTCGGGATGGCAGGCGGGCAGACCGGCGTCATGGGCGAGGCAGGGCCAGAGGCAATCATGCCTTTGACCCGCACCGCTGGCGGCCAGTTGGGGGTGCGCGCGATCAGCGGCGGCGGAAGTGGTGGCGGAAACGTTTACAACTTCCCCGTCGCGGTGTCGGTGCAAACCCAGGGCAGTGGCAGCGCAGCCAGCACCGAAGACACCTCGCAGCTTGGCAAAGGCATTCAGCAGGCGGCTAAAGTCGAGGCTGAAACAGCAATCGCCCGAGCGCTGCAACCAGGCGGCTCAATCTGGAAACTCACGAACGGGAGGGGCTGATGGCCATCGAGAAGTTCACCTGGCCGACGCAGCACGGCGACTCACCCGAGATTTCCTATCGGGTGCGCACCTCGCGGTTTGGCGACGGCTACAAACAGGAAGTTGGCGACGGGCCGAACAACAAGGAAGACGCTTACCCGATCACCTACAGCGGCCCTCAAGCCAAGGTGCTGGAGATCATGGCGTTCCTCGATCGGCACGCCGGCGCGAAAGCCTTCCTGTGGACCACACCCCTTGGCCAGCTTGGCCTGTTCACCTGCAAGAACCCCGTGCCCACTCCGGTGGGCGGCGGTGTTTTCAAACTCACCGCCACGTTTGAGCGTGCATTTCATCCATAAGGGGCGATCATGCCGCTGATCAGTGACATCCAGGTGATTGAGCCTGGCAGCGAAGTGCTGCTCTTTGAATTGGACGGCACGGAATACGGCGCGGACGTGCTGCGTTTCCACGGGCACGCGATACCGCACACGCCGGCCGAGTTGATTGCCGCCGGCGCCAATGCCGACCAGTTACCCGCGAAAGCGATCTACTGGCAGGGCAATGAGTACAGCGCCTGGCCGATGCAGATTGACGGCATCGAGGCGAACGGCGACGGCACGGCGATCCGGCCGACATTGTCGGTGGGCAACGTAAACGGACGCATCACTGCGCTTTGTCTGGCGTTCGAGGATCTGCTTGAGTTCAAGCTGACGATGCGGCACACGCTCGGCAGCTACCTCGACGCGGCGAACTTCCCGGCCGGCAATCCAACGGCAGACCCAACTCAAGAGACGATCGAGGTCTGGTACATCGACCAGAAGACGAACGAGGACGGGGAGAGCGTCAGCTGGGAGTTGGCCAGCCCGGGCGATGTAGGCAACGAATCAATCGGCCGGCAGGCAACGACGCTTTGCCATTGGTGCCTCACCGGCGGTTACCGGGGGCCGAACTGCGGCTACACCGGCCCGTACGTCACGAAGGACGGCGTCGTCACCGACAACCCTGAACTGGACGAGTGCGACGCCACGTTGGGCAAGGGATGCATTCCTCGCTTCGGCGAGGGCAACCCGCTGCCGTTCGGTGGCTTCCCGGCCGTTTCCTTGATCGCACGGAGCTGACATGCGAAAGCACATCTTGAACGCGATCCAGGCGCACGCGGAAGCCGAGTACCCGAAAGAGTGCTGCGGGCTGCTGCTGGCGATCGGGCGCAAGCAACAATACTTCCCCTGTATCAATGTCTCGACCGAGCCAAACGAAGAGTTCCGTATCGACCCCGAGCAATACGCAGCGGCCGAGGACGTCGGGGAAGTGATCGGTGTGGTGCATTCACATCCGGACGCCACAAGCAGGCCTTCACCGCGCGACTTGGCCATGTGCGAGGCGACGGCCATGCCGTGGCACATTCTCAGTTGGCCCGAGGGCGACCTGCGCACCGTCATGCCGTCCGGTGAGGTGCCGCTGCTCAAGCGCCCATTCGTACACGGTGCCTGGGACTGCTGGCAGGTCTGCGCCGATTGGTACAAGCGCGAATGGGGGCTGGAGTTCGAAGCCTTCAAGCGATCTGACGGCTGGTGGGAAAGCAAGGACAGCACAAGCCTGTACGAGGCGAATTACGAGGCCGCTGGCTTCTACCGGGTCGACCAGCCGCAGCGCGGCGACATGATCGTGATGGAAGTGGGGCGCACGGTTTTCCCGAACCACGCCGGGATCTTCCTCGGCGCCGATCCGGTTTTGCCCGGCGAGGAGGCAGCGACGTTCGGCCCCGGGCCGTTCCTGCTGCACCACCTGTGCGGCAGGCCGTCAGAGGTCATTGTCTTCGGCGGGCCGTGGCTTGATCGGACTCGCCTGATCCTCAGGCACAGAGATGCACAACCAACCACATGATGCGGCAAGGCCGCAGGGGAGATTTATGAATCAGCCGTTTGCTTTCGATGACGAAGGCCGAACTTACGTTAACGAGTCGGAAATCCTGAGAGGCCAGATGATTGTCTCGGCTGCCGGCATTTCTTTACCGGCTGACTTTGCGGAAAAGGCACAAGAGAAAGCCGACCTTCTGGAGCGCCGACTTTCAAGGCTGGAACAGGCGCTGGGGCTAGAGCCTATTTGTGGCCGCTGAAGAATTGGGTTATCGCTTTCACGTCTGGTGCCACGCCAGGTGCCGACGGATACACCTTGGCCACTTCCAGGGCGTAGTCTTGAGCAGCCTGAATTGCCTCTGTTCCTTGAGCGGCTTTCAGCTGGCTTGCCAGTCCCGAAACGATGCAGCTTAGAGTGATGATTGATGAGCCCGCGTAATCAAGGGCTTCTTGTAGCTGTTTGCTCATTTCACTTTCCTTGCGTTATCCGCGCCGACATTGGCGCAATCCCAGTCCTTGGGCTTGCAGGCAAAGGACTGGCTGTTCGATATCAGCGTCCGGAGCCGGTGGTCTGAGTCTTAACGATCAGCTCCCACCAGATTTCGGTCTTTGGGTTCGCATGCTGATGCTTGTTTTGGGGGGGGAAGGGGTCGTCTTTATTGGAAGTGATTTCATCCCCGCAGCCCCTGCACCTGTAAATCCCGGACACGGGCACTGTTGAACCTATGCCGTACAGCTTCTTCCAGTGCTCTGCACCAGGCTCATCGGTGAGGGTTATGTATTTGCTGGTGTCAGAAGCGTATTGCGCCATACATTTACTCCTTTAAATGGAAGGCACAACGCTACTACGATGGGATCCAACCCAGTTACTGGACTTTCGTCCACACTGGATGCCCACACAGCTCTCAGGGTGATATCGTGCACCATTTCCACAGGAGTGACCTGCATGAAATTGATCGTAGGAGCGCTGGCGGTAGCGCTGATAGCGGGGTGTGCGACTTCGCCAGTTCCGGCCGACAAGGCCGATCCAGTGCCGAGCAATCGACTTTACGCCTTCAGTGGGAAGTCTGAATCCCAGCTTGTTGTTACGCGCGACAGCGGCCTATATGGATCTGGTTGCAACTATCGACTGTACATAGATGGGACCTTGTCCGCCGAATTCGCATCGGGCGAGGTAGCTCGGTTTGGAGTAAAAGCCGGAAAACATATCCTTGGAATCAAGCCGAGCGCCGCATGCGGCGGCTGGGGCTTGGTTGAGCGCGAGGTAGATGTAAAAACCGGTGAGACGGTCAGGCGTCGAATCACGCTTTCGGGCGACAATTTTGACATTTCGCCCACGGCAATTTAAATGCATTCCCAAGCCCGCATTAGCGGGCTTTTTTGTGCCCGGAGAAGAACATGGCTGACGTTGCAGCTGCTTACAATCCAATGACCACGATCCTTCTATCTGGCTCGCTGGCCAAGAAGTTTGGACGAGTACATCGGCGCCAAGTGGACAGCAAGCGTGTGTGGGAAGCCCTCAAGGCGCTTAAGGTGACGTTAGATGGGTTCGAAAATGAGATCCGCCGACTTGATCGGCTCGGCATGCGCTTCGCCATCTTTCGCAATCGGAAGAACGAAGCGGTAGAGGCTTTTGATCTGGGCGGTACAAGGGAGATCCGAATCGTCCCGGTCGTATCGGGCAGCAAGCGCGCCGGATTAATGCAAACCGTGCTGGGCATCGTGCTGATCGCCGTTGGCTTTTTCGCCTACGGTTCAACAACTGCTCAAGGTGCAGCATTGATCGCTGGTGGTATTGCCTCGACCGCTGGCGGCGTGATTCAGATGCTCAGCCCGCAAGCAAAGGGGCTTTCTCAAAGCGCCTCCCCCGAGAACTCACCGTCCTACGCCTTCGGCAGCGCCAAGAACACCACGGCCAGCGGTAACCCGGTGCCGATCTGCATTGGTGAGCGCCGGTGGGGCGGGATGATCATCTCGGCCTCGATCCTGGCCGAAGACAAAGTGTAAGCAGGACAGCATCACACCAGCCGCCCACGAGGCGGTTTTTTTATGCCTGGAGGAAAGCATGGGCGCAGAAGTACAGATCGATATCCACGGCGAGAAGGGCGGCAGCAGTAAGCCGAAGTCGCCAGTCGAAGCCAGCGATAGCCTGCGCTCGACCAACCTGGCCAAGCTGCTGATCGCTGTTGGTGAGGGTGAGTTCGACAACGTCCCGACCGATTACGACATCTACTTGGACAACACGCCGATCCGCGATGCCAGCGGTAACTACAACTTTCCGAATGTGAAGTGGGACTGGCGCCCGGGCTCGGTGGATCAGACGTACATCCCGGGCATTCCGTCTGTTGAAAACGAGACGTCGCTGAACATCGAGCTGCGCAGCGATTCGCCGTGGGTGCGCTCTATCACCAACACCCAGCTTTCCGCCGTGCGCATGCGTTTGGCCTGGCCGGCGCTGCAACGCTCGGACGACCAGGGCAACGTCGGCGGCTACCGGATCGAGTACGCAATCGACGTCGCCACCGACGGCGGCGCCTATCAGCAGGTGCTGGTGGACGCAGTCGACGGCAAGACCACCACGCGCTATGAGCGCTCGCGCCGCATCGATCTACCGGACGCCACTACTGGCTGGCAGATCCGTGTGCGCCGGCTCACGCCTAACCAGAACACCAATAAGATCGCCGACACCATGCTGGTGGCCGGTTACACAGAGGTCATCGACGCCAAGCTGCGCTACCCGAATACCGCGCTGCTCTACATCGAGTTCGACGCCGAGCAGTTCACCAACATCCCGGCCGTCACCGTGAAGTGCAAGGCACGCCGCTGGATGGTGCCGAGCAATTACGACCCCATCGCCCGCACCTACGCCGGGACGTGGGATGGCTCGATGAAGTCGGCCTGGACCAATAACCCGGCGTGGATCACCTACGGCATTTGCACCGAAGAGCGCTTTGGCCTGGGCAAGCGCATCAAGCCGTTCATGGTCGACAAGTGGGAGCTGTACCGCATCGCCCAATACTGCGACCAGCTGGTGCCGAACGGCCTGGGCGGTCAGGAACCGCGCTTCCTCTGCGACATGAACCTGCAGGGCAAGGCTGATGCGTGGTCGCTGCTGCGCGATATCTCGGCTATCTACCGGGGCATGACGTACTGGGCGCAGGGCCAGTTGGTGATGCAGGCGGACATGCCGCGCGCGCAGGACTTCGACTACGTCTTCACCCGCGCCAACGTCATCGACGGCAAGTTCTCCTATGGCAGCGCCTCGGCGAAAACCCGTTACACCCGGGCGCTGGTCAGCTACGACAACCCGGCGAACAACTACGACACCGACGTCATTCCGTTCGCTGATCTGGATCTGCAACGCCGTTACGGCGACCGGCCGACCGAGCTGAGCGCCATTGGCTGCACCCGCGCCTCCGAGGCTCAGCGCCGTGGCAAGTGGGCGATCCTCAGCAACAACCAAGACCGCACCGTCTCGTTCAAGACCGGTATGGAAGGTGTGATTCCGCTGCCGGGGCACATCATCCCGGTGGCGGACTCGCTGCTGGCTGGTCGTGAGGTGGGCGGCCGGATATCGGCGGTTGCGGGGCGGGTGATCACGCTTGATCGCGATACCCAGGCCAAGGCCGGCGATCGGCTGATCATCAACCTGCCGGGCGGACGCGCCGAAGGTCGGACCGTGCAAAGCGTCAATGGCCGCGCCGTGACGGTGACCACCAATTACAGTCAGCAGCCGATCGCGCAATTGCAGTGGGCGCTCGACGCCGACGACCTGGCTATCCCGCTGTACCGGGTATTGCGCACCAAGCGCACCACCGAGGGCGACTTCGAGATCAGCGCGTTGCAGTTCGAGCCGAGCAAGTTCGCCTATATCGACACTGGTGCACGCCTGGAAGAACGTCCGATCAGCGTGATTCCGATCACCGTTGTGCCAGCGCCGGCGAGCGTGACCCTGAGTTCGACTTCGTCGGTCGTGCAGGGGCTGGCCGTGGCTACCATGACGATCAGCTGGCCGGCTGTGCCGGGCGCAGTCGGCTATGACGTTGAATGGCGCAAGGACAGTGGCAACTGGATCAAGCTGCAGCGCACCGGCATGACCAGCGCCGACGTGGTCGGTATTTATGCTGGCGCCTACGTGGCCCGCGTCCGCGCGGTGAGTGCGTTCGACATTACTTCTATCTGGCGCAACTCGATTCTGACCAACCTCAGCGGGAAGCAGGGACTGCCGCCGGCGCTGGCGTTCCTTACTGCGACGCCGCTGCTATTCGGCATTTACCTCAAATGGGGTTTCCCTGCTGGTGCTGAGGACAGCCAGCGCACGGAGATCTGGTACGGCCCGACGACCTCACTGGAAGCGGCAACCAAGCTGACAGACCTGGCCTATCCGCAGAGCGATTTCTCAATGCTCGGCCTGCGCGCGGGTGCGACCTTCTATTTCTGGGGGCGCATCGTCGACAAGATCGGCAACATCGGGCCGTGGTATCCGATCGGGCTTGGCGTGCAGGGGCAATCCAGTTCGGATGCCGCTGCCATTCTGGAAATGATCGCCGGACAAATCACGGAAACGGAGCTCGGGCAGGACCTGCTTGATGAGATCGAGAAGATCCCCGGCCTACAGGCGCAGATCGATGCGCTCGACGGACTGAAAGGCTATGACCCTGAAGCCACCTATGAGGAGTACGACCTGGTGGTGCAGGGCAAGCGGATCTATCAAGCCACCGGCCCGGTGCCTATCAAAACCCCACCGCCGAATTCGCTCTACTGGCTCGACGTAGGTCAGACGGTGGAAACGGCCAATGGGCTTGCCCAGCAAGTGGCGACCAATACAGCCGAGATCACTGAGCTTGACGGCGTGGTCACGGCGCAGTCGACTGCGTTCGACGCTCTGCGCGCATCGTTCCGCGATGATGACGGCAAGGGAGATATGGACGACGCCCTGAAGGGATGGAGCAGCACCGCGGCGATCGCAAACGAAGATCGCGTCAGGGCTTCCGAAAATCTCGCCACTGCGCAAAAGCTCACGACGCTTGATGCGGCCGTGGCGGAAAGCGCGGCGAACGTGACGGACCTTCGACAAGTTGTTGCCACCGATAAGGAAGCGACTGCGCAGGCGATCACTCAGGTCAATGTGAAAGTTGGCGAGAACTCTGCCGCCATTCAGGAAACCGCAACCGCCTTTGCGAACACCGACGGCAAGTTGTCGACGATGTGGTCTGTGAAGATGCAAGTTACGGCGAACGGTCAGTACGTTGCGGCCGGTATCGGGCTCGGCATCGAAAACACCGGTGCCGGTTTGCAGAGCCAGTTTCTGGTGAGCGCGGACCGGTTCGCCATCGTCAACACCATCGCCGGCGGCGCCATCTCGGTTCCGTTTGCGGTACAGGGCGGCCAGGTGTTCATGAACTCTGCGTTCATCCAGGACGGAACGATCACCAACGCGAAGATTGGCAGCTATATCAGTTCAATCAATTACATCGCTGGCCAGCAGGGATGGATTCTCAATAAAGACGGAACACTGGAGATCAACGGCATCGTGCCAGGGCAGGGGCGGCTGGTGATCAATTCACTGAATGTCTCCGTCTACGACTCCAACAACGTGCTGCGGGTCCGCCTGGGCTATCTGGGGTAATCAATGGCGTTATTCGGACTGCGTGTCTTTGATGAGAGCGGTCAGCTCGCCATGGACACCAACAGCTTTACTTATCAAGTGATATGGCAGGGCGTGATCGATTTCAGCGGTCCCACGCCCAGCTACACGATTAGCATTCCTGGATTCAATCCGGCTAATTGCGTGTTCATGATCATCCCGACGAGAGCACAGGACGTGCAACCATCCGAGAACGACTCGTCGGGAAATATACGTGCTTATCCCTATGTGACGACGTCAGTTGGTCAGGTGGTCGTTCTGCCGAAAAACCCGTCGTCTAGCGCTTCGACTCTACAGTCGCGGGTGGTTTCCAAAGCCTACGCGATAAGGTTTTCGACATGAGTTTTGGATTTCAGAGCATCAACGACAACGCATTCGTGCAGATCGATTCGGAGGCGCCCAGGCTGTGCATGCTAACGAAGGGATCTTATTCCGGCGTGGCTTCGGCTACCGCTACGTTTGCGCGTGTAGTCACCAGTCAAGACCCGCCGCTGGTTTTCATTCGTCCTGATCAGACGGGATTGATCCAGGTGCCGTATTCTGTGTGGTTCACCGGCGGTCCTGGTAATTGGACGGGGTTCGCGATGAACGCCTCCAAAGTCAATGAGTCGCTGAGCGGTCAGTATTTTGTGGCTGCTTGGGCGTCGATGGGCACGTCGACTTACGGTCTTCGCTTGTGGGATCAGAACGGCGTGCTTTGCTACGACAGCGGCGCTCCGGCGGTTGTGGTGACATTCGCTGCCGGCAACTGGGCATATCTCGGCGCCGAGCAATTGAGCGTCGGACAGCGCTATATCTGGGGCATCAACAAGGCGCTCGGGGCTGGCGAGTTCGTTTCAATCAACCCATTCACGATGACCTGTCACAACAACTCGTCCGGTGGCAGCTGTGCGCTCGGCGTTGATTACGCCAATGGCCGAATCCTGATGTACAGCCTTGCATCCAACGCGTGGACTGATCAGGGGCACCGTCCTTTTCTTTGCGCCAAATTGCTGGCCTGACCCTCAAACCCACTGGAGATATTCGATGCCCTGGTATAAAGCCGGGACGGTTTCTGTCGTGCAAAATTCCAATACCGTGAACGGCACGGGCACATCATTCGTTACCAACTCCCGTGTCGGCGATGCTTTCCGCGGCCCAGATGGTGGTTGGTACGAGGTGACGAACATCGCGAGCAACACCACGCTTTCGATCTCGCCAAACTATATCGGTGCGACGAACGCGGCAGGTGGTTATGCCATTGCGCCCATGCAGGGTTATCCCAAAGATTCGGCCGATGCTCTTCGAGCGCTGACCAACCAGTTTGGGGGCGTGCTGGCGGTGTTGGGAAATGACCCCACGCAGGCTGGCGTGCGCGCCGCGCTGAACATCTCCAACTCGGACGGTATCCCCGAAGGCATCACCAACAAGTACCTCACGAACCCGCGGGTGCTGGCTTCGGTCCTTACCGGGCTGGATGCCGGCGCGTCTGGTGCAGTGGTCGCAACGGACAGCATCATTGCGGCATTCAGCAAGCTGCAGGTTGCCGTAAACAAAACCATCACTCCAGCCCAAGGCGGCGTATCCGACGGTTACATCGATGGCTTGATTCCGACCTGGAACAGCAGCAGTTCAATTACGTTTTCGCCTGGAGCCGCGTTCATTCCGAGCACCGGCAAAAACCTGAGGCTTTCCGCGCCCATCACGATTTCAGGTATCGGTGGGTTGAACCCTGACGTTTTCTACTTCGCGTATCTCTACGAAAACGCGGGTGTTGCGGCCATCGAGCTTTCGCCAACAGTCTACAGCGCGCCGTATTTCGGAAGAGCACGAACGAAAGCGGGTGATTCTTCGCGCCGATTTATTTGTGCACTGAGAACCGGTGCAGGCGGGACCCTTTACGGTTTCCAGCTTTCGGCCACCAACATGATTTTCTATACGACCAACACCAGCATCACACCGTTCCGGCGCCTGTCAGGGGGAACTGCCACGGCTTACACAGCGGTAGGACTAGGGCCAGTCGTTCCGCAGGGTTGCCAATCGGTTGTGCTCCGGGTGAGCGCCGCCGGCCAGGTCGTATTTATTTCCGTCCCAGCTGCAGGCTCTTCTCCAATGATGATCGCCGACGCGGGTGCGCGGGTTCAGTTTGATTTCGTGATGGATGGAAACATGGCTATCACATACGCGGTCGCCGCTGCTGGTGGTTCGGCGACCATCGATGTTTGTGGTTACGGGATGGAGCGATGAGCATGCCTTACGCGATCACGCAAAACTCATGGCGAGGCGTTGAGCCCGGATGGCCGATTGATCCCGGCGAAACGCTGGTTGACGAGATACCCGCATGGTTAATCGAGAAAGTTGCACTTGAGGACCAGAATCGGGATTCCATGGCGGCTTTGCGGTTGCTGATCGAGCAGGCCAACACCGTAATCAGCCCTTTGCAGGCCGGGGTAGACCTGGACGAGATCACCGAAGAAGACCGGGCGCTCTGGAAGGCTTGGAAACGATACCTGATCGCGCTGAGCAAAACGCCAGAGCGCGAGGGCTGGCCCTATGCCCCTGATTGGCCAGCGCGCCCTCAATCCTGATAGCCCGCCACTGAGCGGGCTTCTTTTTGCCTGGAGAAAAGCATGACCGCAACTGAAAAAGATCGTGACATCCTCGCCCGAACGTTATGGGGCGAGGCTCGGGGGGAAGGTACCGCCGGGCAGATCGCTGTGGCATGGACGATCCGCAACCGCGTATTTGATGGAAAGGAAAAGTCGTGGTGGGGCGAAGGCTACGCTGGCGTCTGTCAAAAACCGTGGCAGTTCAGCTGTTGGAACAAGACCGATCCGAACTATCAATTCTTGATCGGCGTGAAGCAGATCCCGTTCCGCGAGCTGGCGCAGTGCCGTGTCGCGGCCGACCAGGTGATCGATGGCAAGGTGCCTGATCCTACCGGCGGCGCCACCCACTACTACGCCACCAGCATCAAGGCGCCGGCCTGGGCGGCGAAGGCCAAGCAGACACTGAAACTGGGGCACCACGTCTTCTTCAAGGATGTGCCCTGATGCGTATGTCGCTATCCTGTTGCTGATCCCCATAGGCAGGAGGCGGCATGGAAGGTGTAGAACTGAGCCCGAACATTGAGCGCGCAGCGGACAAGCTTCTGGCTGAGATTGCGCGTGCAGATTCGATGATCATTGCAGCCAAGGCAGGCGCCAGGGCTGAGGGGTTCGTATATGGCCTGGAGTCGGCGCGCGCCTTAACTGAGTCCACCATCGATAAACTCTACGTGCTCTTCGACAACGCGACAGAAAACCGTCTGCGAGCGCTGACGTCGACTTAGAACAGGCCGCGGTCGTCAATCGGCTTGATCAGGTCAGGTCCCTGATTGCGAACGGTGCCCACGGCGCGATCGACCTTGAACCATTCGAAAGCTTCGGACGGTTCTCCCTCATGCAGCACCATCTGCTCAGCGCGCTCTTTTGGCGTGGCCGGGTCGAGCCATTCGCGGGCGAGCTCTGGCGGGAGTACTACCGGTCGCCGATCATGAACATCGACCATGCCGCCGGCGCTGTCGGCGGTGATGATCACGAAGCCGTCGTGCTCGCTGGGTTCGTGCTCCTCGTTGGGGTATTGGCCGATCGCAGCGCAGAGTATTGGGGATTGGTCGCGGTGCCTGATCAGGTAGGGCTGCTTCTTTGGCCCGCCTTCGTCGACCCACTCGAACCAGTTGTTGATCGCAATGATCGCCCGGTGCGGCCAGATCGCGCGGAAGAACGGGCCGTGAGCGACTTTCTCGACGCGGGCATTGATCGGCGCGGCGCGGTCTTTTGCCCAGTGCGGTCGCCATCCCCAGCGGACCATGTCCGCGTGCAGGAACTGGCCCTCCTGGTGGAAGAGGGCAAGCTGAGTGGTTGGCGCGGCGTTGTACCGCTCAAAGGGCTGTTCGCCGGTTGAGTTGATGAGCGCGTTTGGCATGCTCAGTGCCGCCACAAAGTCGTGAATGCCGCTGTACTGGGAAAGTCGTCCGCACATTGCCATGCCCTCGGATGGATCTGATTCAGCGTAGACCCGCCCGCGCTGGCTTCGTCACAAACCTTTTTCGGCGCAACATTCGCAATGAAATCCCCACTCCTCCCGATCTCGGGCTTCTCTGAGCAGGCGCTGGTTCTCATCGAACAGATGATTTCTATTGTGCTCGATGTCGGCGAGCCTTCGCTTTTCGCTCAGTAAATCCCCCTCGGCATATTGAAGCTTTGCCTTCAGAGAGTTCCGCTCCTGAATGAGCGCATCATTGTCTTGGATCAGTCCCTGAATATTTTCCAGTGCCCGCTGCAGCTTGAGAGTGAGCGCTTCGAATTCGTTTTCGTACATCCTGAGCTGGTGTCGGCAGGTTTCGAGCGGGGTCGGGTTACCGAGCCAATCGTCGGTGTCTTCTATGAGGTTGTCCACGGGGATGCCTTGCTGATTACTGTTTGTTTATACAGTAATCGAGGCAATAAGGGCGGGCGAGGGTGAAGCGACGAACTGTAGGATTTTGGATTGGTGTTCAATCGGCAGGACGCCGCAGAATGGAAAAAGCTCGTACCAATTTTTGTACCACTGCATGTGTTTCGCAGCATATCAGTGGGTGTCGCAGGGTAGGCAAACCCCAATAAACATTGGGGCTCACCACCCAGAACCACATAGCAAAACCCAAAAATAATACTAGGAGTATGGCTGAAGATCTGTCGATGGTTGTTTGAACGAGCTGAAAATCTCGTGAAAAGGCCTGTAAAAAGAGGGGTTTCCGGCGAACGGTTACAGTTTTTTCTCAAACAATAAAAAACCCGCACAAGGCGGGTTTTTTCAAAGCTGAAAATGTCACTCAGGCGTGCAGCGTTTCTGCCGCATAAAGCGTGTTTTCCAGCAGGCAGGCACGGGTCATCGGGCCGACGCCGCCCGGCACCGGTGTGATCCAGCCTGCGCGGGGCAGGGCGGTTTCGTAGACAACGTCACCGACCAGTTTGCCGTCGTCCTGACGGTTGATGCCGACGTCGATCACGATCGCGCCTTCCTTGATCCACTCGCCCTTGACCAAGCCCGGCTTGCCGGCGGCCACGACCACCAGATCGGCGCGGCCGACATGGCCGGCCAGGTCCTTGGTGAAGCGGTGAGTCACGGTGACGGTGCAGCCGGCCAGCAACAGTTCCATCGCCATCGGGCGGCCTACGATGTTGGACGCGCCAACGACCACGGCGTCCATCCCGTACAGATCGGCACCGGTGCTTTCCAGCAGGGTCATGATGCCCTTGGGTGTGCACGGACGCAGCAGCGGGATGCGCTGGGCCAGGCGACCGACGTTATACGGGTGGAAACCGTCGACGTCTTTGTCCGGGCGGATGCGTTCCAGCAGTTTCGAGGCGTCGAGGTGCTCGGGCAGTGGCAGCTGCAGCAGGATGCCGTCGATTGCCGGGTCGTCGTTGAGGCGATCGATCAGATCGGTCAGCGCGACTTGCGTGGTTTCGGCGGGCAGGTCGTAGGCTTGAGAGAGGAAGCCAACCTCTTCACAGTCTTTACGCTTGTGCGAGACATAAACCTGAGAGGCAGGATCGCTGCCGACCAGGATCACCGCGAGGCCGGGCGTGCGCAGGCCTTGCTGGCGACGCTCGGCAACTCGTTGGGCGATCTGCTGGCGCAGGCTGGCGGCGATCGATTTGCCGTCGATTAGTTGTGCAGTCATTGCGCGTGATTAACCATCGAGAGGGGAAAAAATGAGAGCGCATTCTCGCATGTCGAGCGGTGAGGGCAAAGGCGCTTGGTCAGTAAATTCCTCTAACTCCTTTAATTAAATGAATTTTTTTCAAAAAGGATTTGACGACCTTCGGAGCCCTCTATACTATTCGTCGCACTTGTCGGGCACAGCCTAGCACTGGTTAAGAAGGTGAAGCGGAATCGAGGTTCTGCGACACTGGAAAGCACTTAGTTTGTAGTCCTTTAAGAGTACAGATTAATAAGGCGCCCGTAGCTCAGCTGGATAGAGCATCCGCCTTCTAAGCGGATGGTCGCAGGTTCGAGTCCTGCCGGGTGCGCCATTAGGCAGCATTGGCACAAGTAGCGCGATATGGTGGGCGTAGCTCAGTTGGTAGAGCACGGGATTGTGACTCCCGTTGTCGTGGGTTCGATCCCCATCGTCCACCCCATATTTCGAAAGGCGCCAGATGTAACAGTCTGGCGCCTTTGCTTTAAAAGCTTCATCCGCGGATGTGGTGGAATTGGTAGACACACTGGATTTAGGTTCCAGCGCCGCGAGGCGTAAGAGTTCGAGTCTCTTCATCCGCACCAATCAAAGCTTCATTCAAGTCTTCGGGCGGGTGAGGTTCAACAAAGAAGTTGTTTGGCTTTTTTGTTACGCAATATGGTGGGCGTAGCTCAGTTGGTAGAGCACGGGATTGTGACTCCCGTTGTCGTGGGTTCGATCCCCATCGTCCACCCCATATTTCGAAAGGCGCCAGATTTAACAGTCTGGCGCCTTTTTTGTTTTAGCGCTTTTGAAATTCGGCATGGCCGGTTTCGAGGTGCAAGGGCAGGGCGCTTCGTCGTAATCATGTTGCTCGATGATGCCGCGCTGCCCGGCGTACTTGCTCGCAAGTGCGGCCGTCAGGAGTGACTGGCAGTCGCTTCTATATATAGAAGCGGTTGCTGCAGAGCCCTGGCGTGATGGTTTGTATTCGTCTGCGGAGCGCGCTGCTTTGAAGTATCGCTCCGAATAAACTGCCTGCTGTTTTTTTACCCGTTTTCCGTAGGGTGACTTCTTGAGTTTGACCCACTAGAATGCATGCCCTTGATTCTGGGGTCGGAAACGGCCGGCTAACGTCTGTGCAACGAGGAATATCCATGCAAGTTTCTGTTGAAAATACTACTGCTCTCGAGCGCCGCATGAGCGTCACCGTGCCGGCTGAGCGCATCGAGACTCAGGTCAACAAGCGTCTGCAGCAGACTGCCCAAAAGGCCAAGATTGCTGGCTTCCGTCCAGGCAAAGTGCCAATGAGCGAAATCAAGCGCCGTTTCGGTGCCGATGCTCGCCAGGAAGCGGTAGGCGACGTCATTCAATCGTCCTTCTACGAAGCTGTGGTTGAGCAGAAGCTGAACCCGGCGGGTTCGCCGTCGATCGAGCCAAAGTCGCTCGAAGCTGGCAAAGACCTGGAATACGTTGCTGTATTCGAAGTGTTCCCTGAGTTCACCGTTGCCGGTTTCGAAGGCATCACCGTTGAGCGCCTGAGCGCCGACGTGTCCGACGCTGATCTGGACAAGATGCTCGACATCCTGCGCAAGCAGAACACCCGTTTTGAAGTGGCCGATCGCGCTGCGCAGAACGAAGACCAACTGAACATCGATTTTGTTGGCAAGGTTGATGGCGAAGTGTTCGCTGGCGGTTCCGCCAAGGGCACTCAGCTGGTACTGGGCTCCGGCCGCATGATTCCAGGCTTCGAAGAAGGCCTGGTCGGCGCCAAGGCCGGTGAGGAACGCGTTCTGAACCTGACCTTCCCAGAGGACTATCAGAACCTCGACCTGGCTGGCAAAACCGCTGAGTTCACCGTTACCGTGAACACTGTGTCCGAGCCTAAGCTGCCTGAGCTGAACGAAGAGTTCTTCGCGCAATTCGGCATCAAGGAAAGCGGCATCGACGGTTTCCGCACCGAAGTTCGCAAGAACATGGAGCGTGAGCTGCGTCAGGCAATCAAGTCCAAAGTAAAAAATCAGGTGATGGACGGTCTGCTGGCCACCAACCCGATCGAAGTACCGAAGGCGCTGCTGTCCAACGAAGTTGATCGTCTGCGCGTGCAGGCTGTTCAACAATTCGGTGGCAACATCAAGCCTGACCAACTGCCGGCCGAGCTGTTTGAAGAGCAAGCCAAGCGCCGCGTCGTGCTGGGTCTGATCGTGGCTGAAGTGGTCAAGCAGTTCGACCTCAAGCCTGACGAAGCCCGCGTTCGCGAGATGATTCAGGAAATGGCTTCGGCTTACCAGGAGCCTGAGCAGGTCGTGTCGTGGTACTACAAAAACGAGCAGCAACTGAACGAAGTGCGTTCGGTTGTGCTGGAAGAACAAGTTGTGGATACTGTTCTGCAGAAAGCTAGCGTGACCGACAAATCGGTCTCTTACGAAGAAGCGGTCAAACCGGTAGAAGCTCCAGCAGCCGACTGATTGTTTTTGCGTTAGAAGTACACACATAAGCCAGCCTTCGAGCTGGCTTATGCGTATTCAAGACATAACTATTTGGGAGTGACTGCAGAGCATGTTCCGTAATTCGTATATTCAGCAGAACTCTGATATCCAGGCCGCCGGCGGCCTGGTCCCGATGGTTGTCGAGCAATCTGCTCGTGGCGAACGCGCCTATGACATCTATTCGCGCCTGCTCAAGGAGCGAGTGATCTTTCTGGTGGGTCCTGTAGAGGACTACATGGCCAACCTGATCTGTGCGCAACTGCTGTTCCTTGAAGCGGAAAACCCGGACAAGGACATCCATCTCTATATCAACTCCCCGGGCGGTTCGGTGACTGCAGGCATGTCGATCTACGACACCATGCAGTTCATCAAACCCAACGTATCGACCACTTGCATCGGTCAGGCATGCAGCATGGGCGCGTTCCTGCTTACCGCAGGTGCCCCGGGCAAGCGTTTCTGCCTGCCGAACTCGCGCGTGATGATTCACCAGCCACTGGGCGGTTTCCAGGGTCAGGCGTCGGACATCGAAATCCACGCCAAGGAAATCCTCTTCATTCGCGAGCGTCTGAACACGCTGATGGCCAAGCACAGCGGCCGTACTCTGGAAGAAATCGAGCGCGACACCAATCGCGACAATTTCATGAGTGCAGAAGCGGCGAAGGAATATGGCCTGATCGACGAAGTGATCAACCAGCGCCCAGCTTAAAATAAGCGACGCATAGAGGCCTGGTCGGCAAGTCCGATCAGCGGCGGGCTTGAAAAAGCCCGCAATAGCCTTCATCTTGTGTTGCAAGCCTATCGGATTTGGATCGAACGAATGACTGACACCCGCAACGGCGAGGACAACGGCAAGCTGCTCTATTGCTCCTTCTGTGGCAAAAGCCAGCATGAAGTGCGCAAATTGATTGCCGGCCCCTCGGTCTTTATCTGCGACGAGTGCGTCGACCTGTGCAATGACATCATCCGCGAGGAGGTGCAGGAAGCCCAGGCCGAAAGCAGCGCGCATAAATTGCCTTCGCCTAAAGAAATCAGCGGCATCCTTGACCAGTACGTCATTGGTCAGGAGCGTGCGAAAAAGGTTCTGGCCGTAGCGGTGTACAACCACTACAAGCGCCTGAACCAGCGTGACAAGAAGGCTGACGACGTCGAACTCGGCAAGAGCAACATCCTGCTGATCGGCCCGACAGGCTCCGGTAAAACCCTGCTGGCCGAGACTCTGGCCCGCTTGCTGAACGTTCCGTTCACCATCGCTGACGCAACCACCCTCACCGAGGCCGGTTATGTGGGCGAAGACGTCGAGAACATCATTCAGAAGCTGCTGCAGAAGTGCGATTACGACGTCGAGAAGGCCCAGATGGGCATTGTCTACATCGATGAAATCGACAAGATTTCGCGCAAGTCCGACAACCCGTCGATCACCCGCGATGTATCCGGTGAAGGCGTGCAGCAGGCCTTGCTCAAGTTGATCGAAGGCACGGTCGCTTCGGTACCGCCGCAAGGTGGCCGCAAGCATCCGCAGCAGGAATTCCTGCAGGTCGACACCCGCAACATCCTGTTCATCTGCGGTGGTGCGTTCTCCGGTCTGGAAAAGGTTATTCAAAACCGTTCCACCAAGGGCGGCATCGGCTTCAACGCAGAAGTGCGCAGCAAGGAAGAGGGCAAGAAAGTCGGTGAATCCCTGCGTGAAGTCGAGCCTGACGATCTGGTCAAGTTCGGTCTGATCCCGGAATTCGTCGGTCGTCTGCCCGTCCTCGCGACGCTGGACGAGCTGGATGAGGCTGCGTTGATGCAGATCCTCACCGAGCCGAAAAATGCTCTGACCAAACAGTATGCCAAGCTGTTCGAGATGGAAGGCGTCGATCTGGAATTCCGTTCCGACGCACTGAAATCGGTCGCCAAGCGTGCCCTGGAACGTAAAACCGGTGCCCGTGGCCTGCGCTCGATTCTCGAAGGTGTACTGCTCGACACGATGTATGAAATCCCATCGCAGTCCGAGGTGAGCAAAGTCGTGATCGATGAAAGCGTGATCGAAGGCAAATCCAAGCCACTGTATATCTACGAGAACAGTGAGCCGACTGCCAAGGCAGCGCCGGACGCGTAAGCGTCCACCCTGTCGCAGTAAAGAAGGGGCCCTCGGGCCTCTTTTTTTTTATCTGGTTTTTTACAGCCGCATTGCGCTTGTTTTTTTTCAAGGCAGCCCCCATCTTGGTTTCAAGTTCAATTCCATCTGATTACGGCCCTATGGCCGCCGTAGAGGCGAAATCATGAAGACAACCATCGAATTGCCTCTCTTGCCATTGCGTGATGTCGTGGTTTATCCGCACATGGTTATCCCGCTGTTCGTGGGGCGCGAGAAATCCATCGAAGCCCTCGAGGCCGCGATGACGGGCGACAAGCAGATCCTGCTGCTGGCCCAGAGAAACCCGGCTGACGACGATCCCGGTGAAGATGCTCTCTATCGCGTAGGTACCGTTGCCACGGTTCTGCAACTGCTCAAGCTGCCTGACGGCACCGTCAAGGTGCTGGTCGAAGGCGAACAGCGCGGAACGGTCGAGCGCTTCAGTGAAGTCGACGGCCACTGCCGTGCCGAAGTCTCGCTGATCGACGAAGTCGACGCCGCCGAACGCGAGTCCGAAGTGTTCGTGCGCACATTGCTGTCGCAGTTTGAACAATACGTCCAGCTGGGCAAAAAGGTCCCGGCTGAAGTCCTGTCGTCGCTTAACAGCATCGATGAGCCGGGGCGTCTGGTCGACACCATGGCTGCGCACATGGCGCTGAAAATCGAGCAGAAGCAGGAAATCCTCGAAATCGTTGACCTGTCGGCGCGTGTTGAACACGTGCTGGCGCTGCTGGATGCCGAGATCGACCTGCTACAGGTTGAAAAACGCATCCGCGGTCGGGTCAAGAAGCAGATGGAGCGCAGTCAGCGCGAGTACTACCTGAACGAGCAGATGAAGGCCATTCAGAAAGAGCTCGGCGACAGCGACGAAGGCCACAACGAAATCGAAGACCTGAAAAAGCGTATCGACGCTGCCGGTCTGCCGAAAGACGCCCTGGCCAAGGCCACTGCCGAACTGAACAAGCTCAAGCAGATGTCGCCGATGTCCGCCGAAGCCACCGTGGTGCGCTCGTACATCGATTGGCTGGTGCAGGTGCCGTGGAAGGCGCAAAGCAAGGTGCGTCTGGACCTGGCGCGCGCGGAAGACATCCTCGATGCCGACCACTACGGCCTGGAAGAGGTCAAGGAACGCATCCTCGAGTACCTCGCCGTACAGAAACGCGTGAAGAAAATCCGTGGCCCGGTGTTGTGCCTGGTCGGTCCTCCGGGCGTGGGTAAAACCTCGCTGGCAGAGTCGATCGCCCATGCCACCAACCGCAAATTCGTGCGCATGGCCCTCGGTGGCGTGCGTGATGAAGCGGAAATCCGTGGTCATCGCCGTACCTACATCGGTTCGATGCCGGGAAGATTGATTCAAAAGATGACAAAAGTGGGCGTGCGCAACCCGCTGTTCCTGCTCGATGAAATCGACAAAATGGGCAGCGACATGCGTGGCGACCCGGCGTCGGCGTTGCTGGAAGTGCTCGATCCGGAGCAGAACCACAACTTCAACGACCACTATCTGGAAGTCGATTACGACCTTTCCGATGTGATGTTCCTGTGCACCTCGAACTCGATGAACATTCCGCCGGCGCTGCTGGACCGGATGGAAGTCATCCGTCTACCGGGCTACACCGAAGACGAAAAGATCAACATCGCCGTCAAATACCTCTCGCCAAAACAGATCGCCGCGAACGGTCTGAAGAAGGGCGAACTGGAATTCGACGCGGAAGCGATCCGCGACATCATCCGTTATTACACCCGTGAAGCCGGTGTGCGTGGCCTCGAACGCCAGATCGCCAAGGTCTGCCGCAAGGCCGTGAAAGAACACGCGATGGAAAAACGCTTCTCGGTGAAAGTGACAGCCGATCTGCTCGAGCACTTCCTCGGTGTGCGCAAGTTCCGCTACGGTCTGGCCGAGCAGCAGGACCAGGTGGGTCAGGTGACTGGCCTGGCCTGGACTCAGGTCGGTGGCGAATTGCTGACGATTGAAGCGGCGGTGATTCCGGGCAAAGGGCAGCTGATCAAGACCGGTTCGCTTGGCGATGTTATGGTCGAATCGATCACTGCCGCGCAGACTGTGGTGCGCAGTCGCGCCAAGAGTCTGGGCATTCCGCTGGACTTCCACGAGAAGCGCGACACGCACATTCACATGCCTGAAGGCGCTACGCCGAAGGACGGTCCGAGCGCTGGTGTCGGTATGTGCACCGCGCTGGTTTCGGCATTGACCGGCATTCCGGTGCGCGCCGATGTTGCCATGACCGGTGAGATCACGTTGCGTGGTCAGGTGCTGGCCATTGGTGGTCTGAAGGAAAAACTGCTCGCCGCTCACCGCGGCGGAATCAAGATCGTGATTATTCCGGAAGAGAACGTGCGCGATCTGAAGGAGATTCCTGACAACATCAAGCAGGATCTGCAGATTAAACCGGTTAAATGGATTGACGAGGTCCTGCAAATTGCGCTGCAATACGCGCCGGAGCCCTTGCCGGATGTGGCTCCGGAGATAGTCGCCAAGGACGAAAAACGAGAGTCTGACTCTAAGGAAAGAATTAGCACGCATTAATAGGCTTTTGCCTGGGTGGCTTCCTTGACAGTTTTTTAGAGCCCTTGTTATAAAGCGGCT
Organism: Pseudomonas sp. Z003-0.4C(8344-21); assembly: GCF_900104975.1. Lineage (NCBI taxonomy): Bacteria > Pseudomonadati > Pseudomonadota > Gammaproteobacteria > Pseudomonadales > Pseudomonadaceae > Pseudomonas > Pseudomonas sp. Z003-0.4C(8344-21). The sequence goes on from NZ_LT629756.1 coordinate 2,570,105, forward strand.
CTTAAGTGTCTGTAGGCCATTCAGCACTCGTTTTTGCTTTCACCAAAAAAACTTAGAATCATCTCAAAATAGATATAAGGGGACTTAGAGTGAACAAGTCGGAACTGATTGATGCTATCGCTGCATCCGCTGATATCCCGAAAGCTGCTGCTGGCCGTGCGCTGGACGCTGTAATCGAATCCGTCACTGGCGCTCTGAAGGCTGGCGACTCCGTTGTTCTGGTTGGTTTCGGTACTTTCTCCGTGACGGACCGTCCGGCGCGTACCGGTCGTAACCCACAGACCGGCAAGACTCTGGAAATCCCGGCTGCCAAGAAGCCAGGTTTCAAAGCCGGTAAAGCACTGAAAGAAGCTGTTAACTGAGTTTCAGGTTTTTACCCATCCGGGTCGGGGTCAAGCCTGACTTGGCAGCGGAGCGGTAGAGCAGGCCACTGAGAAAGTCGCCTGTAACGCCGGGATCGAGGGTTCGAGCCCTGTCCGCTCCGCCAGTTACGAGAAGGCGCATCCTCGGATGCGCCTTTCTTCTATCCGGATTCTACCCACGCTCCACGGTTGCCTAAATATTGAAGTTCAACCGTTTCTGGGGGACGCATGCTGCAGAATATCAGGGACAATTCACAAGGCTGGATTGCCAAGACCATTATCGGAGTCATCGTTGCACTGATGGCTTTGACCGGTTTCGATGCCATTTTCCAGGCCACGACTCACAAGAATGAGGCGGCCAAGGTCAACGGTGAAGAAATCAGCCAGAACGAGCTGAGCCAGGCCGTTGACATGCAACGCCGTCAGCTGATGCAACAGTTGGGCAAAGACTTCGATGCTTCCTTGCTCGATGAAAAAATGCTCCGCGAATCGGCCCTCAAGGGTCTGATCGATCGCAAGCTGCTGTTGCAAGGTGCCGAACAGGCCAAATTCGCTTTCTCCGAAGGTGCACTCGATCAGGTGATCCTGCAAACGCCTGAATTCCAGGTGGACGGCAAGTTCAGTTCCGAGCGTTTCGACCAGGTGATCCGTCAGCTGGGTTACAGCCGCATGCAGTTCCGCCAGATGCTGGCTCAGGAAATGCTGATCGGCCAACTGCGCGCGGGTGTCGCGGGCAGCGGTTTCGTGACCGACGCCGAAGTGCTGGCATTCGCCCGTCTGGAAAAACAGACCCGTGATTTCGCCACGCTCAACGTCAAGGCTGACCCGGCAGCGGTGAAGCTCACCGACGACGAGGTCAAGGCTTACTACGATGAGCACGCCAAAGAGTTCATGACCCCGGATCAAGTAATCATCGATTACGTCGAGCTGAAGAAGGCATCGTTCTTCGATCAGGTTGCCGTCAAGGATGAAGACCTGCAGGCCGCGTATCAGAAAGAAATCGCCAACCTGTCGGAACAGCGTCGTGCGGCGCATATCCTGATCGAAGTAAACGACAAGACCACCGAAGCTCAGGCCAAGGCGAAGATCGACGAAGTCCAGGCGCGTCTGGCCAAGGGCGAGAAGTTCGAAGCGCTGGCCAAAGAGTTCTCGCAGGATCCGGGTTCGGCCAACAATGGCGGTGACTTGGGTTACGCAGGCCCTGGTGTTTACGATCCAGCGTTCGAAAAAGCCCTGTACTCGCTGGGCAAAGATCAAGTCTCCGAGCCGGTTCGCACCGATTTCGGTTATCACCTGATCAAATTGCTGGGTGTCGAAGCGCCTGAAGTGCCGACTCTGGCCAGCCTGAAAGACAAACTGACCCGCGAGCTGAAAGCCGCACAGGTCGAGCAGCGTTTCGTTGAAGCGACCAAGCAACTGGAAGATTCGGCGTTCGAAGCGTCTGACCTGGCGCAGCCAGCAGCGGATCTGAAGCTGACCGTGCACACGTCCAAGCCGTTCGGCCGTGAAGGTGGCGAAGGTATTGCGGCCAACCGTGCCGTGGTTACCGCGGCATTCAGCCCTGAAGTGATTGATGAAGGTGCCAACAGCACCGCCATCGAGCTGGATCCGGAAACCGTGATCGTGCTGCGCGCCAAGGAACACCTGAAGCCTGCGCAGCTGCCGCTGGAAAGCGTGAATGCGGCGATCCGCACCCAGTTGACCAAAGAGCATGCCAGCGCAGCCGCCAAGACCCGTGCCGAGAAGCTGATTGCTGATCTGCGCGATGGCAAGGCTCCACTGGACAAGGCGATTGACGGTCAGAGCTGGAAAGTCACCGAAGCGGCTACCCGTGGTCAGGAAGGTGTTGATCCAGCGGTGCTGCAGGCGCTGTTCCGCATGCCGAAGCCGGCCGCCAAGGACAAGCCGACCTTCAGCAGTGTGACGCTGCCGGACGGTAGCCTGATGATCGTGCGCTTGAATGGCGTTAACGAAGCGGCGGCGCCGACCGATGAAGAGAAGGCGCAGTACCGGCGGTTCCTGGCTTCCCGTGAGGGGCAGCAGGATTTCGCGGCGTATCGCAAGCAGTTGGAAAGTCAGGCGGATATCGAGCGGTTCTGATTGCTGACTGGAGACATGGGAGCCCCGGCCTTTTTTAGGTCGGGGCTTTTTTTTGCGCCTTGGCGGCCTTTGGGCCGACCAGGCTTTGGTTGTTTTGGGTGTATATCCGTTGCTGCGGTAACGGCGGCTTAGGGTTCCGCCCTTACGGCGGGTCACCTTTTTCAAACGCCAAAAAGGTAACCCAAAACGCTTGCTCCTGCGTTCGGCCCTCGCAGGCTCGGGTCCCTTCGCTCCGGGACTGATCCGGGCGCAGCGGCTACGGTTTGCTGCGCTGCACCTCCTTCCGCTGTGTCTGGCTGCGCCAGACGGTCGCTACGCTCCCACGCCCGGATCAATCCCTCCGCTCAGCCTTCCGATGTCGCTGGTTAGGCAAGATCAAGATCAAAAGCACGCGAGCTAACGCTCATTGTTGAGTGGTTAGAAGCGGGGGGGTTGGCTTTGAGTTTTTGGTGGATTCGCCTCTCACCCCAGCCCTCTCCCCGAGGAGAGGGAGCAGATTTATGGGCTTTTCAAAGTTTGAGTACGACTCGGTATTTCAAGTCGGCGTACCTCTTCCAATCACCACGGTCGGTTCCCTCTCCCTCCGGGAGAGGGCTAGGGTGAGGGGCTTTTGCTTTTGACCTTGAACCGTTGGCAGTGAATCAAGATCAACAGCGGGTAAGCTGACACGTGGCCTTGTGGTGCACCCGATCCCTTGTGGGAGCTTGCCTGCAAGCGATGGCGGCGTGACAGTCGACCACTCCATGGCCGATGTAGCCGATTGAAACTCTGGAGCTAACTTGGCGGCGCCGGAAGGCCGTACAGTGAACGATCCTTCCCTCTTGCACTCAATCTTTCTGTGCTGGCGCGCCAGCGCGCGTGTGATGAGCCTCGAATTGAAGTTGTAACCGTTTCAAGACACTATTCCATGCGCCGCGGGGTTGCGATCTGTTGCACAATACGCCCCGGACTGTTTTCTCTCAGGATGTTCAATGTTGATTTCCATTCCCTTGCGTGTAGCCGGGTTGGCGCTGTTGTTGGCTGCCGTTGCCGGCTGTTCGAAAGACAAGCCGATGTATGAGCACGAGAACTTCGATGACTCCGGTACGTTTTCGCGCAATTATCCGGTGACGGATGTGGCCAGTTGCGAAGCGGCGCGGCGGGCGTTGCTCAGTCAGGGCTACATCATTACCAGCAGCGATCCGAAACTGGTCAGCGGGCACAAGAGCTTCCAGCAGACCGGCGATACCCACATGGAGATCAGCTTCAATGTGGTCTGCGCCGATGACGGCAGCGCCGGGCACCATGCGACGATGTTTGCCAATGCCTTGCAGGATCGCTATGCGCTGAAGAAGACCAACAACTCGGCCAGTCTCGGCGTAGGTGTGTTGGGCTCGGTGTCGATGCCGATCGGCTCGTCTGACGATTCGATGGTCAAGGTCGCCAGTGAAACGGTGACTGCGCAGAAGTTCTACGAGCGGTTCTTCACCCTGGTCGAACAGTTCCTGCCGGCGGATGCGAAGAAGGCGGCGCATATCGAGGAGAAGCCCAAGGCTGACCTCGGTGTGCCTGAAGCGAAAGCGACGCCTGCACCGGCACCCGCGCCGTTGGTGCCGACACCGGCAGCGGAACCTGCGGCAACGCCTGCGCCTGCACCTGCTGCTGAGCCTGCGCCAGCTCCGGCGGAAACCGCGCCAGTCGATTCCCAGCCGGTGGCGCCGCCTGCGGAGCCGGCGCCGATTACGCCAGCGCCCGTTGAAGAGCCAGCGCCGGCCAGCGAAACCATCACACCGCCAGCAAACCCGGACATTCCGCCGCCGTCCGAGCCGATTCCGGCGATGCCTGCGTCCGGTCAATAACCGCAATTCCCTGTAGGAGTGAGCCTGCTCGCGATAGCGTTGGATCAGCCAGCATAATGTTGACAGGTCTGACGTTATCGCGAGCTGGCTCACTCCTACACTGATTTGCGCCCGGCTATATCTGGTTACATTCCCCTGACAATCCCACCACGATAAATCCCCAACCACCTGCTACGTTTTATTCATGAAGGCCACGTTTCACTGTTCCTTCATACGGGCACTTTATGCTCGGGCCACAGGTCGATTGATCAGGCCATTTTTCATAGCGAGCGGTTGGGGGATTTTACGATGGATGAATATCAAGAAGAACTGCTCGAATACCAAGCCTACGAACTGGATCAACCCGAACCCGCAGACGACGCAACCGAGCTTTAAGCTTGCAGCTTGCAGCTTGCAGCTTGAAACTTGCAGCTGATTCAAGCCCGTATGCGATGACTGCGGCGAAACTCGCCCGGCGTCTGGCCGCTCCAGCGCTTGAACGCTCGCTGGAATGCTTCGGCTGAAGCAAAACCGAGCAGGTAAGCAATCTCGCCGAAGGCCAGTTCGGTGTCGCGGATGTAGGTCATCGCCAGATCCCTGCGCGTGTCGTTGAGGATGGCGCGAAATTGCGTGCCTTCCTCGGCCAGTTTGCGTCGCAGTGTCCAGGTCGGCAGTTTCAGGCGTGCCGCGACTTCTTCGAGGTCCGGTTCGCGGCCACCGTTAAGCAGCGGCCCAAGCAATTGCGTGATGCGTTCGCGCAGGCTGCGGGTTCGCGTCAGTTGCTCAAGTTCCCGTTCACACAGCTGCAGCAGATGCCGCCAGGTACTGGGGCAATGCTCGGGGTTGCGCTGCGCAAGGCTGTCCAGATTCAGGCGTAATTGGTTGCCCTCGGCACCGAACTGGATCGGGCAATCGCCGAGCGAGCTGTAGGCCTGGCGATAATCGGGCTCGGAAAATTCGATCTCGATGCGCTCGGCCCGCAGCGGCTGACGGCTCACGGAGGAGAGCTGATTGAGCCAGCCTGCCACGATTGAATCGACGACAAAGCGGTTGTAAGCGTTGTACGGGCTGATCGAATAGAAGCGCAGCCACGCGCCGTGAGCATCTTCGTGAAAGCTCGACTGGCCGCGATAGTTCGAGCCGTACAAGGGTTCGAAACGGATCAGGCAGCGCGCAGCTTCGCGCACGGTCGGCGCTTGCGCCGCGGTGATACCAGCGAGGCCGGCCTGGCTCAGACGACTGAGCTGGCCCATGCGCAAACCCAGCGCTGCATCGCCAGTCAACTGAATCGCTGCGTGGCCCAGGCGCATGTAGCGAGGGATCGACAAGCGCGCGCCGGCTTCGGCCAATCGTGCTGCGTCGAGGCCGTATTGTTCCAGCAGTGGCTGTGGGTCGAGGCCGTGACTGCGCACGGCGTCGGCGAGGCTGTGAACGAAGCCTACCGACAGATCACCAAGGCGCATCGGCTGGGGCTTCATGGCTTACAACCAGATATTCAGCAGACGCGCGCCACGGGCATCGCCATCGGCAAAATGCTGACCGTTGCTGCTGAGGAAGCTTTGGCCGGAGCTGGTCTTGTCCCAGAATTGCCCGTGCAGAAATACGCTGATGCCGGCAATCGCCCGACTGCTCGGTGGCTGGGCGGTGAGGGTCAGGCGATGCCAGGCCTGGCCTTCAGTGACTTCACCGGGCTTGAGGCTTACCGAACCGGGCGTGCTTGAGCCTTTGTAACCGCGCCACGGCTGGTTCCAGGCATTCTGGCCGAATAACTGCGCCGGCACCGCCACCAACTTCGCGTTTTGCTCGTCGAGCGTGCGGTAGTTCTGTGGGTACCAACTGTCGCTGCCGATCAACACGCCGAGACGTCCCGCCGGGGTGTCGACCACGTTGATGCGCTCTTTGTCCTCGGCCTGTATTACGTCACGCTGAGCGAACACGGGGTGCATCTGGCGCTGCGGCTGGCCAAGTGGCACGCCGTCGCGGCCGAACACCACGCTGCTGTTGTAGAGCGAGCCACTGCCCGGTCTGAGCCGTCCATCGCGAATCTCCGGCTCCGGCAATACGATCGAGCCGGCCACCAGGGTCACGCGAAATTCCTTGGCCAGACCGCCGAACAGCGCCTGGTATTGCTTGGCCATGGACTTGGCTTTCATGCGCAGATGGGCGTCATTGAGACGGTCATTGCCGCTGGCGCGCAGCCAGGCGCGAGCGAACAACAACGGATTGCTTGCCGCTAGCCAGTTCATCGCCTCGTCCACGGTCGGGGCTTGATACAGCTCGTCTTTTTCGCCGCTGAGCAGCAGCCAGGTGCCGATGTTTTCCGGCAAGACCACGACGGTTTTCTCGTTCAGCAAGCCTTGATCCTGCGCTTGCTGCAAATAGGCGGCGAGTTTGCGGTGCAGGCGTTCGGGGCTTTGATAGTCGGTGGGAAACAGTTCGGGCTGGATGCCCAGCAGATTGCCGCGGTCGGCGGGTGTGCCCTCGTCGACCGCCAGTTTTATGCGCAGGTCCGACAGGTAATGCCCGGCCGGCCGGTCCGCTGCCCACATTGCGTAGGTGGTGAGGGCAGCCACAAGGGCCATGGAAAACGTCAGGTACAAAAGTTTGCGCATGAAAACCAACAACGACCGGGTGCAGGGTATGGCGACTAGGGTAGGGCGCATGGCCGCGATTGCCAAGGGGCGCTGCGCATTTGGATCAATAAGTTGTCAGTTACGGTCATTGAGCCACAGCGAGGCGGCTCTTAGTCTGTCGAACATGAATGACGCGCGCCGCAGAGCGCTCGCAACTTTTCCGTGATCGCTCGTTGTGGAGTTACCGATGACCGCCGCTCATTACCCGCACCTGTTGGCCCCGCTGGACCTGGGATTCACCACGCTGCGCAACCGCACCCTGATGGGCTCGATGCACACTGGCCTTGAAGAGAAACCCGGCGGTTTCGAGCGCATGGCGGCGTACTTTGCCGAACGTGCGCGTGGCGGTGTCGGCCTGATGGTCACTGGTGGTATCGGCCCGAATGACGAGGGCGGGGTGTATTCCGGCGCAGCCAAGCTGACCACCGAAGAGGAAGCGCTCAAGCACCGTATCGTCACCCGCGCGGTGCACGAGGCCGGCGGCAAGATCTGCATGCAGATTCTTCACGCCGGCCGTTATGCCTACAGCCCGAAGCAGGTCGCGCCGAGTGCAATCCAGGCGCCGATCAACCCGTTCAAGCCCAAGGAGCTGGACGAGGAAGGCATCGAGAAGCAGATCAGCGATTTCGTTACCTGTTCGGTGCTGGCGCAGACTGCCGAGTACGACGGCGTCGAAATCATGGGCTCCGAAGGTTATTTCATTAACCAGTTCCTCGCCGCGCACACCAACCACCGCACCGACCGTTGGGGCGGCAGTTACGAAAACCGCATGCGCCTGCCGGTGGAAATCGTGCGCCGGGTGCGCGAAGCGGTGGGCCCGAGCTTCATCATTATCTTCCGTCTGTCGATGCTCGATCTGGTCGAGGGCGGCAGCACCTGGGACGAAATCGTCACCTTGGCCAAAGCCATCGAGCAGGCCGGCGCGACCATTATCAACACCGGGATCGGCTGGCACGAAGCGCGAATTCCGACCATCGCCACCAAAGTGCCGCGCGCTGCATTCAGTAAAGTCACGGCCAAGCTGCGCGGCTCGGTGAGCATTCCGCTGATCACCACCAACCGCATCAACACCCCGGAAATCGCCGAGCAGATTCTCGCCGAGGGCGATGCCGACATGGTCTCGATGGCGCGGCCGTTCCTTGCCGATCCGGATTTCGTCAACAAGGCCGCCGAAGGCCGAGCCGACGAAATCAACACCTGCATCGGCTGCAACCAGGCGTGCCTCGATCACACCTTCGGCGGCAAGCTCACCAGTTGCTTGGTCAACCCGCGCGCCTGTCATGAAACCGAGCTGAATTACCTACCGGTGCAACAGATCAAGAAGATCGCCGTGGTTGGTGCCGGCCCTGCCGGTTTGTCCGCCGCGACCGTGGCCGCCGAGCGTGGCCATCAGGTGACGCTGTTCGATTCGGCCAGCGAAATCGGTGGCCAGTTCAACATCGCCAAACGTGTGCCGGGCAAGGAAGAGTTTTTTGAAACCCTGCGTTACTTCAAGCGCAAGTTGCAGACCACCCATGTCGAGGTGTGCCTGAACACCCGCGTCGACGTGGCGAAACTGCTTGAGGGCGGTTACGACGAGATCATTCTCGCCACGGGCATCGCCCCGCGTGTACCGGCGATTCCGGGGGTCGAGCATGCCAAGGTGCTGAGCTACCTGGACGTGATTCTCGAGCGTAAACCGGTAGGCAAACGCGTGGCCGTCATCGGCGCTGGCGGTATCGGTTTTGACGTTTCGGAATTCCTTGTCCATCAAGGCGTGGCGACCAGTCAGGATCGCGCGGCCTTCTGGAAGGAGTGGGGCATCGATACGCAACTTGAGGCCCGCGGTGGTGTTGCCGGCATCAAAGCTGCGCCGCATGCACCGGCGCGCGAGGTGTTCCTGTTGCAGCGCAAGAAAACCAAGGTCGGCGACGGCCTCGGTAAAACCACCGGCTGGATTCACCGTACCGGTCTGAAGAACAAGCAGGTGCAGATGCTCAACAGCGTCGAATACCTCGGTATCGATGACGATGGGCTGCATATCCGCATCGGCGAAACCGGTGAGCCGCAAGTGCTGGCGGTGGACAACATCGTGATTTGCGCGGGGCAGGATCCGCTGCGCGAATTGCATGATGGCTTGGTCGAGGCGGGGCAGAACGTGCATTTGATCGGCGGCGCCGATGTGGCGGCAGAATTGGATGCCAAGCGCGCAATCAATCAAGGCTCGCGGCTGGCCGCTGAGCTTTGAGCTCAGCGCCGGACCTGTAGGAGTGAGCCTGCTCGCGAAGGCGCAATGTCAGTCAGTTTATAAGTCGCCTGACACGACGCTTTCGCGAGCAGGCTCGCTTCTACAGGGACTGGCGTACGCTGGCAGATTTTTAACGCCTGGCTGTTAAGATGCCGGCTCTTTGCTACAGAGCCGGCATCCATGCTTTTGCCCCCCGCCAACTGGCTACCCCAAGCCCCTCTCGAACACCTTCGCCTGGACTGGCTCAGCGCTGCCGGCATCGAAGTGGCGATCCTGCGGCTCGACCGGATCGACCCGCTGATCAGCGGCAACAAATGGTTCAAACTCACCGAACACCTTAACGCAGCCGAGCGTGCCGGCACCGAAGGCATCATCAGCCTCGGCGGTGCGCATTCCAATCACCTGCATGCGCTCGCAGCGGCGGGCCAGCGCTTGGGGTTCGCCACGGTCGGCCTGTTGCGCGGACATGCGCAGCAAACGCCGACAGTGGAGGATTTGCAGGCGTTTGGTATGCAACTGCACTGGTTGGGTTACAGCGGCTATCGCGCCCGTAACGAGTCTGGATTCTGGGAGCCTTGGCAGGCGCAATATCCACAGCTGTATGCGGTGCCGGAGGGTGGCGGGGGATTGGCCGGCGCACGCGGCTGTGCGGCCATTCATTCTCAGGTGCAAACGCAGTTGGCGGCGCTGGGCTGGAGCGATTTTCACGCCTGGTGGCTGGCCTGTGGCACCGGAACGACGCTGGCCGGGCTGGTGCTCGCCGAGGCCGGTGCGCGACACGTTTATGGTGCGTTGGCGGTGCCGGAAGATCACGGCGTGGCGGCGCAAATCGAATCGATTCTGCACCCGGCCGGGCAGGGCTGCGGCGGATACACCTTGTTCGATGCCAGCCGTGGCGGTTTTGCCAAGGTCGATCCGGCCTTGCTGGCGTTCATCGAGCAGACCGAACAGGCCAGCGGTGTGCCGCTGGAGCCGCTGTACACAGGCAAGGCCTTGCTGGCGCTCAAGCAGCAGGTCGAGGCCGGCCGGTTTGCGCCGGGCACGCGGCTGCTGTTCGTGCACAGCGGTGGCTTGCAGGGCCGGCGCGCCATGCTTGCCGGCCGCTAACGCTCAGCCGCGCTTGGGCATTATCCGCAGCAACGTGTTATCGCGCACCACGTAATGGTGATAAATCCCCGCCAGCGCATGCAGACCGATGAGCCAGTAACCGACGACCTGTATCAACTCTAAATCTCAAGCGATGTTTCTACCGAGCTATTCATGTTTTTTGTAGGCGGGGCAGGAAATGTAGCGAAGATCAGTCTTGGTTGTTTTAGATTAATTTCGATTAAAAGTTATCGGCGTGTTTGTAATAAATGTATGTAACGGTTTGTTGTTTATATCTTGTGTTTGCTTGGTGTTTGAGTTGGTTGAGCATGATGGATACTGTTTGCTCCAGATTCTTGAGTGGGTTTTCAAGGGTCACGGTTACCAACTTTAATTGCATGAGTTTAATAATTATGAGAACTAACTTATTTTCCCGCAAAGCAAATGGATATACTGTAAAAAAGGCGATGGCCAAGGCGCCTGTCCCGCGGCCGCGGCCCTCCGTTACCCCACCCAAGCCTGTCACGCCGACCCGCCCGACAACGCCAACCAAACCCGTAGCGCCAACCCGCCCGACAACGCCGACCAAACCCGTAGCGCCAACCCGCCCGACAACGCCGACCAAACCCGTAGCGCCAACCCGTCCGACAACGCCGACCAAACCCGTAGCGCCAACCCGTCCGGTGACGCCAATCAAGCCTGTAGCGCCAACCCGGCCGGTGGCACCCACCAAACCTGTATCCCCGACCAGCCCGACCGATCCGGTCAGCACGAAACGACCGCCAATGCCGTGGCCGACAGTTAACATCAATATTGATCCGATAGCTTTGATTGCCTTGATCCAGACATTTGGCGCCACGACTCATCAGGATGGCTCGACGACATTGCCGGACGGTAGCCTGATCGATGCGGATAAAACGTCGGTTACGCGTCCCGATGGCATCATTCAGCACCAGGATGGTCGGGTGCAGTACCCTGACGGACGAATCGTCTGGCCCGATGACACAATTGAATATGCTGATGGACATATTGTCTGGGCAGATGGAACAACAAAGTTTCCGGATGGAAGTATCAAGTATCCGGATGGACTTGCCTATGACGCCGCAGGCAATCTGATCTCTGAGTAAGTTCGGAAATTAAAAGTTGTTGTTTCTTGAACAGTACTCGCCTTTGAAATACGAAAACACCGCTGACTCCCTGAACAGTCAGCGGTGTTCGTTTCGGCGCAATCAATGTTGCTGCGGCATTTCACCCTTGGCCAGCCGCTGGTTGATGTCGGCAATCACTTCGGGCAAGTCGCTGATGGTGTCGATCATGTAATGCGGGCGCGAGCCTGCGAACAATGCGTGGATACGCTTGCGCTCGCTGGCCAGATCATCGCTGCCCAAGGCGCGGAAATCCTGATAATCGAGCCCCAGCGCATTGCCCGAGCAGATCAGCGCGACGGTCCACATTCCGGCGCGGCGGCCTTCGAGAATGCCCGGCACGGTGTCGTCGATCTTCACGCAGGCCGCGACGTCATCGATGCCCAGCGCAATGACGTTGGCCAGCGCTTGCGCCGGCCATGGGCGACCGTTCGGCACTTCATCGGTGGCGACCACATGGTCGGCGACATAACCGTTGCGCGCGGCCAGTTCGACAACCTTGTCCATCACCTGTTTCGGGTAACCCGAGCAGGAACCGATCTTGATGCCTTGCTCGCGCAGGCTGGCGATGGTCTCCAGCGCGCCAGGAATCAGCGCCGAGTGCTCGGCGATTTTTTCGATCTGCAGTGGCATGAAGCGGTTATAGATGGCAGTGACATCATCGTCGGTCGGCGTGCGGCCGAACGCCTTGCGATAGCGCTCGGCGACTTGCGGCTGATCGCACAGCGTGCGGATGTGGTCCCACTTGCCCATGCCCATTGGGCCTCGGGCTTCTTCGATGGACACCTGCACGTCGAACTCGGCGAACGCCTCGACGAAAATCTGCGTCGGTGCGAACGAGCCGAAATCGACAACGGTGCCGGCCCAGTCGAGGATGGCGGCTTGCAGCTTGGTTGGTTGGGTGTAGTTCATGGCAACAGAATTCCTGAGTTGAAATGCGCTTCAAATGTAGGAGTGAGCCTGCTCGCGATGAGGTCGTGTCAGTCGACGAAGATGTTTAATGTACGACCGCTATCGCGAGCAGGCTCACTCCTACAGGGGATTTGTGTAGGGTTCAGATATCGAGCACTTCCATCTCGCGCAGCACTTCACCGACAGCCGCGACAGCCAGGCGCATGTCGTCCGGGGTGACGTGGCCGATGCAGCCGATGCGGAAGGTTTCCAATTGGGTCAACTTGCCGGGATAAAGGATGTAACCCTTGGCCTTGACCCGTTCGTAGAAGTCCTTGAACTGATAACGCGGGTCATTCGGCGCATGGAACGTGGCAATGATCGGCGCCTGAATGGCTGCCGGCAGAAAGCTGCGCAAACCGAGTCTGGCCATCTCTTCCATCAGCGCCTGGCAGTTGGCGGCATAGCGCGCATGCCGCGCCGGCAGGCCACCTTCTTCGCTGTATTGCTGCAAGGCTTCGTGCAGCGCCGCGACCACGTGGGTCGGCGGGGTGAAGCGCCATTGCCCGGTCTTTTGCAGGTAGGTGTGCTGGTCGAACAGATCCATCGCCAATGAATGCGAATTGCCGGCGGCAGCGGCCAGTGATGCTTTGCGCGCGAAGACAAAGCCCATCCCCGGTACGCCTTCCAGACATTTGCCGGAGGCTGCGATCAGCGCATCGAACGGCACCTTCTGCGCATCCACCGGCAGCGCGCCGAACGAGCTCATGGCGTCGATGATCAGGCGTTTGCCGTGTTGCTCGACGACCAGAGCGATCTCCGCCAGCGGGTTGAGAATACCGGTGCTGGTTTCGCAGTGGATCAGCGCAACGTGGGTGATTGAGCTGTCGGCGCGCAGCAGACGGTCGACGTCGGCGGCCGTGGTCGGCTCGTCCTCGGCGGTTTCGAAGGTGCTGAACGAGCGCCCGAGCACTTCGCAGATGTTTGCCAGCCGTTTGCCGTAGGCACCGTTGATCAGCACCAGTATTTTGCCGTCTCGCGGTACCAGCGTGCCGATGGCCGCTTCGACGGCGAAGGTGCCGCTGCCCTGCAATGGCACGCAGTGGTGAGTCGTGGCGCCATTGACGATCGCCAGCAATTGCTCGCACAGGCTGGCGGTCAGTTGATTGAAGCGGTCATCCCAGGAACCCCAGTCGACCATCATGGCCTGGCGCGTGCGGGCCGAAGTGGTCAACGGGCCGGGGGTGAGCAGGATGGGTTCGGCGTTACGCATGCAGGTGTCCTTGGGTTGTGCTGGGGGATGAAGCTACGGGGCATACGTTGCAATTCACCGTTGCATCAATCAAATTGTTTATTGTTATGCCAGCCATCAGTGAGAGTTATTCATGAACCTGTTCCAGTTGCGCGCCTTCGACGCCGTCGCCCGTGAAGGCAGCTTCACCCGCGCCGCTGCGCGCTTGTTCATCAGTCAGCCAGCGGTCACCGGGCACATCAAGGCGCTGGAAGAGCACTATCAGATCACCCTCTTGCGGCGCACCGCGCGTCGGGTGGAGCTAACGGAGGAGGGCACCCGACTCGCGGCGATCACCCGCGCGATGTTCGGCCTGGCGGATGAGGCGCAGACGATGCTCGAAGCCAATCGGCAATTGCTCACCGGTCGGCTTGAGGTCGCAGCGGACGGCCCGCACCTGGTGATGCCGATGCTCGCCAGCCTTCGTGCGCGGTATCCCGGCGTTACGGTGAATCTGCGCCTGGGCAATGCGCAGGAAACCCTGGCGGCGTTGTTGTCAGAACATGCGGATGTCGCGGTGCTGACTGAGGTGGAGCCGCGCAAAGGGCTGCATTTGCAAGGCCTGAGCGAATCGCGGATCTGCGCTCTGGTGCCGGCCGGACATCCGTGGGCACTGCGCGGTGGGGAAGTGCCGCTCAAAGAGCTTGATCAGGTGATCATGGTGTTGCGTGAGCCGGGTTCGATTACCCGGCGCACCTTCGACCGGGCCTGCGCGCAGGCGTCGATCCAGCCGCGCGTGCTGCTGGAACTCGACAGCCGCGAAGCGGTGACCGAAGCCGTCGCCGCCGAGTTGGGCGTGGGCGTGGTGTCCTCGGTGGAAGTCAGCCACGACCCACGAGTGGTGGCGATTCCGCTTGCCGGGGCAGGGCTGGTGAACCAGCACCTGATCGGCTGCATGGAACGGCGGCGGGAATTGCGCTTGATTCAGGCGTTTTTCGATCTGGCGCCAGCCTGACAGACCGCGGCGCCTGCAATCGCCAGCAGGCTGGCTCCCACAGGGTTTGTGAACGACGCAAATTCCCTGTGGGAGCACAGCTAGCCTGCTAGCGATTACGCCAGTGCCGACTACACAAGGCTTTTGCCCTGGCCGACAAAGGCTGAGTGCGCCGGTCACGGTTCGGCGCGATTGAGCAGCCAGTCGAGCAACAAGCCATTGTCGCGTGCCGGCGGTGGCGGGCGGGGCGCCGGATCGGGTGAATTGCCCAGGCACAGGATCGGCCGATCCGGATCGCCATCGAGGAAACTCACCCACACTTCACTGCCGGCGCAGGGCAGATCGGCCGGCGCAAGGCGGCGCTGAGTGCGCGTCATGGCGACGGGCAGCCAGAGCGTGTCGCTATCGTGCATTGGCGCCTGCGCCGCCGGCCACAGACTGATGGCGACCCGACCGTGTTCGTCCATTTGCGCCGGTTGCCCGGTGCTACCCACGACCCGGGCCAGATGAAAACCGGCAATGCTCGGCCGCGGTTGTTTGAGCGCCGGGCGAAAATCGCTCGCCCAGGGCTGCGCACGGAAATCGTTGTGGTAGCGGTGTACGCTGGGGCTCGGGTCGAGAATCGATGGATGCTGCCCACGATGACGGATCGCTGTGATTCGCCATTGCTCGTTGAAATGGCTGATCGGATGCGCCGAGACTTGCAGCAGATCGCCGCTGAACAAACCGCTCTGGTCGCTGCGGCCGTTGATCGTGCGCTGCTGGCCGCGCTGGCGCTCCAGATGACGGCGGCTGCGCTGTTCATGGTGGCGCTGTTCAGGTGCAGGTCTGGGCGGTGGATCGGCCATTCGTTGATTGGCCGCCGCGTCGCTGCTGGCCGGTTGGCCGCGATCGCGCACCGTTCGCAACGCGCAGATCGGTGCAGCGTGATGGTGCTGGTACAGCGCGCTGATGCAGGGCGAAGGCGTCTGTTCGCCGGCCTTGAACGGCACTGATACCGGCGTTTGCGGCAGGCTCAGGCTGTCATCGGCGAACACTGCAACGTGACCGTCGGCGCGGTGTTCGAAGTGATAGTGAATGCCTTCTTCTTCGCAGAGCCGGTTGAGCAGCGCCAGATCGCTTTCTTCGTACTGAATGCAAAATGGCCGCAGCGGGTAATGACCGACCGTCATTTCGATTCGGTAATCGTCTGCGGCCAAGCCGTTTTCAGCGAGCAGTTGCTGGAGAATCTGCGGCACGCTCGATTGCACGAACACCCGGCGTTTATCCGGTTGTGCCAGGCGTTGCAGGTGCGGCATCAGGCTCAATCGATAACCGATCCGGTGCGTACCGCGATGTTCGTAACTGGCACTGTCGATCACGCCATGAATCCCGTGCCGCTCGTCCAGACGCAGAAAGGCCGGTTGCTGTAAAAGCGCGCCCGGTGCCATGGCGGGGGCGAGGCCGATCAGTTCAAGGTCGAAACGATAGGGCTGGTTGAGCGCTTCCTCGCCGTCGAAACCCACCACCGGCAGGCTCAGGCCACTGTCGGTCAGGGTCAGGGTGAAAGGACTTTCCTTGTCATTGAGCATTCGCACAGGCTCTGTCAGGCAATACGGGAGTCAGAGGGTACGAAACCGCAGAGCGGAATGGTCGTGTCAAAGACGTTTTTCAGAATCCCCCTACAAGGTCTGATGAAGTTGTCGATTCGGCATTGCGTTTTTTTGGTCGATTGCCGACTTTAGGCCGTATAAACTTGCCGCCACGCGTCGGCCAATAGATGTCTCGGCGCCACAGATCAAAGAGAGTGAGTAATGGGCGCACAGTGGAAGGTTAAACACAAAGAAGCGGCTGCCAACGCCAAGGGCAAGATCTTCGGCAAACTGGTGAAGGAAATCACCATCGCTGCCCGCAACGGTGCCGATACCGCCACCAACGCACATTTGCGTCTGGTGGTCGAACAGGCCAAGAAAGCCTCGATGCCTAAAGAAACCCTCGACCGCGCGATCAAGAAAGGCGCAGGTCTGCTGGGTGAGACGGTGCAGTACCATCGCGTGACCTACGAAGGTTTCGCCCCGCACCAGGTGCCGCTGATCGTCGAGTGCGTGACCGATAACATCAACCGCACCGTCGCCGAAATTCGTGTGGCTTTCCGTAAGGGCCAACTGGGCGCTTCCGGTTCGGTGGCATGGATGTTCAACCACGTCGGCATGATCGAAGCTGCACCGGAGAGTCCGGACGCGGATCCGGAAATGGCCGCGATCGAAGCCGGCGCGCAGGATTTCGAACCGGGTGAAGAAGGCGCTACGTTGTTCCTGACCGATCCGACCGATCTGGATGCGGTGCAGAAAGCCCTGCCGGAACAGGGTTTTACCGTGCTCTCGGCCAAGCTCGGCTACCAGCCGAAAAACCCGGTCAGCGGCCTGAGCGACGAGCAGATGGCTGAGGTCGAAGCGTTCCTCGAAGGCCTCGACAACCATGACGACGTGCAGGATATGTTCGTCGGTCTGGCAGGCTGATCTGCGGCGTCAGTGATGGCCCCATCGCTAGCAGGGCTAGCTCCCACAGGGTATTTGCAAACCACACAAATCCTCTGTAGGAGTGAGCCTGCTCGCGATTGACCGCGCAGCGGTCACAGTGTTTCCAGGCTCTCGATCACTTCACCAAACCCCGGCCGCCCCAGCACATCCGCCTGACAGCAACGCTGCTCCAGCGCCTCGAGCGCCAGCCGCTGCCGATCGCTCAGCCCGCTATCGATGCGCGCGAGCAATTCCCCAAGCAAAACCCCGAAGGCACGTACCTCGATGCGTTGCAGCGCGCGCGTTTGCGGATTGTCCTCGATAGCGTGAAACGACGCCGCACCAAAATCGCCGAGCAGGCAATCGCCGTGCTGATTCAACAGAATGTTGTGCCCATACAGGTCGCCATGGGTGATGCCTTGGCGATGCAGATGCTGCGCTGCCGAGGCGATGCCTTTGGCGACGTTCAGCGCAACCTCGGCGCTGAAGCGGCGATCAGCGGCGTAGACATCGCGCGAGCAGGAATCCAGGCTCGGCAGGTCGGCGAGGTTGGCAAACGACGGATCGATCAACTGCATCACCAGACCTTGTTGGCCGTCAGGGTGGCCACTGATGCGCCCCTCGATGCGGATCAGATTGGTGTGCTGGCCGGCGGTGATGCAGGCATTCATTTCGTGCAGCGGGGAGCCGTCGCTGGTCATCTCGCCCTTGTACAGCTTCACCGCCACCGGGGTCAGCGAACCGTCGTCATGTTGCCAGTCCGCGTGCGAGATCACCCCTGAGGCGCCTTCACCCAGTTGCTGTTGCAGATGCAGCGCCGACCAGTCGATTGTCGGCGTCGCCTCTAGCGCGGCCGCGTCCGCCTCGGTTTCCAGCGGGTTGCCGGCGTAGGCCAGCCACGTCAGGCTCGGCAGGCTCAGCAACCACTGCGGCAGCTCGGTCAATCGGTTGGCGGCGATACGGATCAGTTCCAGCCGATGGCATTGGCTCAGCGACGGCGGCAGCGCTTGCAAGCGGTTGCCGGCGAGCATGAGTTTCTGCAGGGCAGGGCGCTCACCGAGTTCGCTCGGCAGACGCTCGAGGCAGTTGTCGGTGAGAATAAGCCAGCGCAGCAAGGGCGGCAGGGCGGCGGGCGGGACGCTGGCGATGCGGTTGGCCTTGAACCCGACCATGGTCAGCGCCGTGCACTGGCCGAGACATGCCGGCAGCTCGGTGAACTGGTTGTCGGAGCAGAACAGCACGCGCAGGCGCCTCAGCCGATGCAAGTCATCCGGCAGACGACTCAAGGCATTGCCGCTGAGGTTGAGGATTTCGAGGGTGTCGGCCAGAGCAAAAATCTCGCGCGGAAACTCGGTCAGGCCACACGAGAGATCCAGACGAGTAATGCCCGACAGTTCGCCGGCGCGCAATTGAGCAAGGGTGTGCATGGTCGGTGTTCGCTTTCGATAAAGGAGCGGCGCGGGGCGACATGATAACGGCAAAGCGATTCAGCACCACGAAACCTGTGGGAGCCAGCCTGCTGGCGATAGCTGACTCTCTGTCGCTGATGTTCTGCCTGTCCCACCGCCATCGCCAGCAGGCTGGCTCCCACAGGGGATCGGTGGTGTATCAGTGCGGGTCGTGCATGGCTTGCAATTGCCCCAAGCGGCTGCGGGTGCGGGCCAGATCGATGGCGTCGCCTTCGAGGCTTTCGCGCAGTGGCAGTCGCCCGATCAGTGTCAGATGCTTGTCCTGGTCGTAAAGCACGTCGATCAGGTTGATGAAGCGCTGTTGCGCGGCGATCGGGCATTCGCCCAGTTCGGGCAGATCCTCGATGACCCAATGATCGAAACGTCGACACAGTTCCAGATAGTCCATGACGGCGGTCGGCTGTTCGCACAGATCGTTGAAGGTGAAACCGATGCGTCGATCCGTGCAGAACCGCGCCTGAAACTGTCGAGTGCCGACGGTCAGCGCAACGGGCTGCGCGTCAGTGGGCGGTAGATCGAGTGCTGCGCGTTGCGCGGGCGTGCCGGGCCACGCGTAATTTCCGTGAGTAAACACTTGATGTTGAAAATGCCGCTGCTGGCTGCGGTAATCATGCGGACCGCCCACTTCCATGACGTGCATGCGCGCATGGATCAGCTCGATCACCGGTTTGAAACGCGCGTGATACAGCGGGTTGGGCAGCAGGCCTTCAGGCGGATAATTGGACGTCACCAGCAGCAGAATCCGCCGTTTGAACAGCGCTTTGAACAGCCGGGTGATGAGCATTGCATCGCCAATGTCGTGCACATGGAATTCGTCGAAACACAGCACCCGACAGTCTTCCAGCAGTTCATCGAGCGTGACCTCCAGCGCATCGTCCTGATCGCGATGACGGAACATGCCCGCGTGCAATTGCGCAAAGAACTGATGGAAATGCAGTCGGCGTTTCTCGGTGATCGACAGCGCCTGAAAGAAACCGTCGAGCAGCCAGCTCTTGCCGCGTCCGACCGCGCCGAACAGATACAGGCTCGGTGGCGTATGCGCGCTGGCGCCGAACAACAGGCTGGCCTGTTGCGCCATGCAATCGATGACGCGCTGCTGGCTGTGGCTGAGGGTGTAACCCTGTTCACAGGCCTTTTTTCGAAAGTGATCCCGGATGACCTGGGCATTGGCGTCATGCCCGGCGCTGGCCGGCACGCCCTTGCCGAGCCAGCGGCGCAATGCCGGCAAGCGCGCCAGCAGGGGGGATCGTTTCGGCGGTGGGGCAGGCACTCGCGGGGTCTCCGTGTTCGTCAAACCGGCGCCCAGAGGCGCGGCGGTTCAGTGTAACCAGAGGACGGGTTGATCGGCCACGCTTTCGTTGAGGTGACCGAGTGAGTGCAGGCTGTCGAAATACAACTTGTGGGAGCCAGCCTGCTGGCTCCCACAGGAACTCGGTATCCCGTTCAGAAGGGTAGCGACGGCTTGAGCCGTTGCGCTGCCGGCAAATCTGTCGGGCTGACCATCGCATAGTTGTATCCATCGCCCGACCAATACTCGGCCTGCAAATCCCCATCGCTGCGTCGGCCACGCGGCAAAAAGGTGTTTTTCGGTCCCGGCGGGCGCACGTAGAAACTCACCTTGTGGCCGCTGTCATCTTCGTACATCACCATCGCCGCCGGCCCCTCATCGGTGCTCAGCAGACGTCCGCTGACCGGTTCGAACCCGGCCGCCGTCAGATCCGGCAAGCGGCTGGCCTGGGTGAAATAACGATCGAGCCAGCGCTGCATGTCGCCGTCATTGTCGACCTGGTAATCGGCCGGAAGCAGGCCTTGCTGGGCAATCAGGCGATAGGCTTGCAAGGCATCGGTCATCGGTAGCACCGAGGCGCGCACGAGGGTCATTTCCCGTGCCTGCCAACCACTGAAGCCACCGATGCTGACGGCGATCAGCAGCATCGCCGCGCTGGCCAGATGGCGCCGTGACTGACGCTGGCGGCGCTGGCGAATCACTGCCGGATCAAGCGCCGGATTGGCCGGTTGCTGCAACGCACCGCTCAGCGCTGCACGCAGTTGCTGAGCGTCGTGCTGCCAGGCACGAACCTGCGCCGCTTCGTCCGGGTGGCTGGCCAGCCAGGTTTCCAGCACACGCCGGTCGGCGTCGCTGAGCTGATGGTCGACGTACGCGTGCAGATCACGCTCGTTGGGAGGCAGGCTGATCATTTGAGTATCCGTAAAGAAGGGCTGCTGATTTCGCCGTCGCTCAATTGGCGCAGGGCCTGGCGAGCGCGGGACAGGCGCGACATCACGGTGCCGAGCGGGACGCCGAGAATCTCGGCGACCTCTTTATAGGACAGGCCTTCGACCGAGACCATCAGCAGCAGCGCGCGCTGTTCGGTGGGCAAACGGTCGAAGGCTTGCAGGGTAGATTGAGCGATCACTGTGCGCTCCACCGACGGTTCGGTGTCGTCGCGACCGGTAAAAAATTCGAGCATCCGCGCATAGCGTCGAGAGCGGCGATGCGCGTCGAGAAACTGCCGGTACAGGATTGTAAACAGCCAGGCGCGCAGGTCGCCGTCGGCGCGTTTTTCACCCCAACTCGACAAAGCCCGTTCCAGACTGGCCTGAACCAGATCGTCGGCGCTGCTGCTGTTGCGTGTCAGCGATACGGCGAAGCGGCGTAACCGGGGAATCAGTTCACGCAGTTGTTCATCGAGTACGTTCATGTCGAGATGTTCATTGCAGGCAATGCTCGGAGCCAAAGGGCGGAGTCTAGGGAAGACGTTCCGTGACGCAGGTTATTCCATCTCTATGACTAAATGTTTCATGCGCTCTGCATGTAAGAAAATTCGCCGCTTCTTGTCGTCCTTGTAATGGATTTTCCGTTCGCTGCTCAACCCATTTGAGACGCGCATCTGTCTGTGGCTGCAACCCAGGCCACAGCGGACGCGACCAGACAGGATTGACATCAGCTAAAGGGATATTCCATGCAAGCGTTCGCAAGCACTCGCCGAGCAACACAGGGATTTGATAGCGCAGTAAAGGTCGAGACCGATCCATGGCAGCGATTTGGCTGCGGCCCAAAGATCGAACCGGATGCGCAATTGATCCATCGTGCGATCGAAGAGCAGGCGCGTGTCCGGCCTGAAGCGATTGCCGCGCAGCATCAGGGGCGGTTCATTCGCTATGGTGAATTGAATCGCCAGGCCAATCGGCTCGCAGGCGTGTTGCTTGAGCAAGGTGTATTGCCTGGCGACCACGTGGCGTTGTTTGTCGAGCGTTCGATTCCGATGCTGGTGGGCATGCTGGCGGTGTTGAAAGTCGGCGCCGCCTATATTCCGCAACATGTCGGCATTACCCCCGTTGCGCAATTGCGTCACATCATGGACGTCGCCAAGGTGCGTGTGGTCCTGACCCTTGGCGAACTGGCACAAGCGATTCCCCTGACCCCGGCCCAACACTGCATTCATCTGGACGAGTTCATCAGCGTTGTCAGTGCGTCAGCGGATGAGCAGAACGTCGTGGGTGCAGGCTCATTGGTGGATCCGGTCTGTTTTGTGTTGTTTACCTCAGGCACGACCGGCCTGCCCAACGGCGTGCGCGTGACTCAGCGCAACGTGTGCAACATTTTGCTGACCGCACCCGGCAATCTCGGTATGCGGCCCGGATTGACAGTCGGGCAGATCCTCAACATCGCGTTCGACATGGCGGCCTGGGAAATACTCGGGTGTCTGGCCCATGGCGCAACGCTGTTGATTCGCGGCAAGGACATCGCGCGGACCGCCGAACAGTGCGATGTGCTGATCGCGACGCCTTCGATGCTCGCCACGCTGGATGCTGCTCGTTGCAGTCGGGTGAAAGTGGTCGCTTTGGCGGGTGAGCCTTGCCCGCAGCCATTGGCCGATCGCTGGGCGGCGTTTTGCACGTTTTACAATGCATGCGGACCGACCGAAACCACCATCGTCAATACGATGCAGCATTATCGGGGGGCGGGAGCGCTGACGATCGGCAAGCCGACGCCCAATAACACCGTGTATGTGCTCAATGAGGCCGGGCAGCTTTGCGGCCCGGGCGAACAGGGCGAGATGTGGGCGGGTGGCGATTGCGTGACGGCAGGCTACCTGGGCAATCCCCAACTGACTGGCGAGCGCTACCAACCCGACCCGTTTCTGGGTCAGGGGCGCATGATGTTCCGCACGCGTGATCTCGGGCGCTGGACTGAAGACGGTGAGCTGGAACACCTTGGGCGTGTCGACGATCAGGTCAAGGTCCGCGGTTTTCGGGTGGAGCTCGACTCGGTATCGACGGTGCTGGAGTCTGTGCCGAACTGCGAACGCGCGGTCACGCTCAAACTCGACAGCCGGCATCTGGTGGCATTCGTCTATCCCGCCAGCATCGACGTTGAGGCCGCTCGCGCCTGCTGTGAAAACCGACTTGCCTATTACTGCGTGCCGTCGCTGATTCTGGCCGTGGATGCGATACCGCTGACGTCCCGTGGCAAAGTCGACAAGCGCTTGCTACTCGAATGGGCAGTCGCGCACCAGACGCGAGCGACTGGCACAGCGTCGCAGGTGCCTGCATGAGCGCGATGCAAACGGAGATTGTCTTGCCGCCGCGCCGTGCACTCTGGCGGCGGCTGGGAACGCTGTCGCTGTTCTCGCATTACAACCGCCTGGTGATGCTGGTGCTGGCGTGCAACGTCGCGGTGCTGGGCTACGGGCTTGAAATCGGCCAATGGTGGTCTTCTGCCAGTGTGGATTTGCCGGTGCTGTCCGGGCTGGTGATGGCCAACCTTTCGCTGGCGATCCTGATTCGTCAGCAGTACGTCATCAATCTGTTGTTCTGGCTGGCGACGCGGGCGCCGACGTGTTGGCCGCTGGCTATTCGCCGCTCGCTGGCCAAGGTCTATCACTTCGGTGGGCTGCACAGCGGTGGCGCGATGGCGGCGATTGCCTGGTTTGCGCTGCTGTTCGGTTCGATGATCTGGCAACGGTACGCAGGGCCGGGTGATGTTTCGATGACGCTGCTCGGCCTCAATGGTGGGTTGCTCGGGCTGATGTTGCTGGTCGCGATCATGGCCATCCCGGCTGTACGCGCGCGATTCCATAATGCCTTCGAGCGAACTCACCGTTTCGCCGGATGGGCTGCGCTGGCGTTGTTTTGGGTAATCACAGTGGTGTCTGCCCGCGAGCAGAATCCGACGGCGGCGTTGTTCGACGCTGTTCCTCGCACGGTCTCGTTCTGGGTGCTGCTGCTGGTGACGCTCAGCGTTGCGCTGCCTTGGCTGCGGTTGCGTAAAGTGCCTGTCAGCCTCGTCCGCACTTCTTCACACGCGGTGATAGCCCGCTTTGCGCATCACACGCCGTTCGCCGGTTCCGCCACGGCGATCAGTCGCAGCCCGCTGTGGGAATGGCACTCCTTCGCGAATATTCCTGCGCCGGGCGAGGAAGGTTTCCGACTGATCATTTCCCGTGCCGGCGACTGGACGGGTGCCTTTATCGAGCAGGCGCCGACGCATGTCTGGGTCAAGGGCATCAGCACTGCAGGCGTTGCACGCATCGAAACGCTGTTCAAGTCAGTGGTGTATATCGCCACCGGCAGTGGTATCGGGCCCGTGTTGCCCCATTTACTGGCCAGGCAAGTGCCCATACGCCTGATCTGGTCCACGCGCAGCCCGAGGACAACCTATGGCGACGCGTTGGTCGATGAAATCCTGCAAGTCCAGCCTGACGCGCTGATCTGGGATACCGATGTGCTCGGAAAACCTGATCTGGTGACACTCGCTTATGCCGCCGTGCAGTCGTTCGGCGCCGAAGCAGTCATTTGCATTTCCAATCAGAAACTGACCGAGCAGGTCGTGGAGGAAATGGAAGCACGCGGCATTCCTGCCTACGGCGCCATTTGGGACTCCTGACCGTGCTGCGAAAACTTTCCCGACAGACTTTTTCCGAGCGATGAGATGACCATGAGTGTATTGATCGAACGAATGGGCCGGGTCGTATTGATCCGGTTGAATCGACCACAGGCACGAAATGCCCTGAGTACGGCGGTAATGCACCAATTGCTGGGCGCAATGCGCGGGTTGGACGCCGATCCTGACGTAGGGTGTTTCGTGATTACCGGTACCCCCGAGTACTTTGCTGCGGGCGCGGACATCAAGGAGATTACACCAAGTCGTGCCTGGACATGATTACCGAAGATTACTTCGCCGGATGGGATGCTTTCGCTGGGTTTCGAACGCCAAAAGTGGCAGCCGTCGCCGGGTTCGCCTTCGGCGGTGGCTGTGAGCTGGCGATGATGTGCGACGTAATCATCGCCGCTGAGTCCGCACAATTTGCTTTACCGGAAATCACCTTGGGCGTCATGCCGGGCATGGGTGGCACTCAACGGCTGACGCGGGCCATCGGCAGGGCCAAGGCTATGGACATGATTCTCACCGGGCGTGCGATGGGCGCGAGGGAGGCCGAGCAGGCAGGACTGGTATCACGCGTGACGGCCGCCGATCAGTTGCTTGAAGAGGCAGTGGCCGTGGCACGACGCATCGCCGGATTTCCGCGAACGGCGGCGCTGGCTGCCCGCGAAGCGGTTAACCATGCGCTGGAAACGGGACTGCGCAACGGCGTGTTGTTTGAGCGCAGGGTGTTTCACGGTTTGTTCAGCACGCCCGGGCAGAAAGAGGGGATGCAAGCCTTTCTGGAGAAGCGCGAGCCTCGCTTCGAGCAGCTTTGAATCGCTCAAGCGCAGCGTCCTACACGGTGCGGTGAAAGAAACTACAGTTCTGAAGGAATAAACCTGCGAGGCATACGTCTCATAGCACCTTTCCTTCTGGCCTTTGGCTCTGGAGTCTTTCATGGTTGACCGCACCTCACCTGATACAACGCCGCCCGGAAGGGCGCAGCGTCCACCCTTGGGTGCTGCAAGTCTGATATTGCGCCTGGGCGGTATTGCCGTGGTTGTCGCCGCTGTGGCCGGGGCGTTTGCCTACGTGCATGGCAACTTGGACCCACAACGGCTGACGCCAAAAGCGCTGGTGGATGTGCTGGAAAAGAACAACGGTGTGCATCCCGGTTTTCGCCGAAACCACGGCAAAGGCGTCTGCGTGATCGGCCGTTTCGAGAGCAGTGGCGAGGCGCGTGCGTTCTCCACTGCACAAGTGTTCAACGAGGCGCAAACGCCGGTGGTCGGACGTTTCGCACTGCCTTCGGGCAACCCGTACGCGCCGGACGGCAGCGTGCCGATCCGCAGTCTGGCGCTGCGTTTCACCCAGGCCAACGGCCAACAGTGGCGCACCGGCATGAACAGCATGCCGGTGTTTCCGGTGGGCACGCCAGAGGCGTTCTATCAGCTACAGCAGGCGCAGTCGCCGGACCCGGCCACCGGTAAGCCGGACCCGACGAAAGTCCCGGCGTTCTTCGCCGCGCACCCGGAAGCAGTGCCCTTTCTGACCTGGATCAAGACGGCCAGACCGTCGGCCAGTTACGCCACCGAAACCTATAACAGCGTCAACGCGTTTTACCTGGTCGACGGTAACGGCAAGAAACAGGCGGTGCGCTGGAGCATGACCCCCGTTGCGCGTGACGCTGCCGGTGCTACCGCGCCCGAGGGCGGCGATTTCCTTGAAAAGGATCTGGTGCAACGCCTGGCATCCGGGCCACTGCGTTTTCAATTGAATATCACCCTCGCCAATCCTGAGGATCCGGTCAACGACGCCAGCAAGAACTGGCCCGCCGAGCGCAAAGTGTTGAATGCCGGCACGTTGGTGCTGGAGAAAACCCAACCGCAACTGAGCGGCGAGTGCCGTGACATCAACTACGACCCGCTGGTATTGCCGGCCGGCATTCAAGGTTCCGACGACCCGTTGCTCGCCGCCCGATCGGCCGGCTATGCCGATTCCTACCTGCGCCGCACCAGCGAAGTCAGCCAGTTGCCCGCCGCCAAACAGGAGGCTCGCCCATGAGCACCCAACCGACCCATTTCGTTTTGCTGGCGCGGCTGCTGCACTGGCTGATGGCCGTGATGATCATCGCCATGCTGTTTATCGGTGCCGGCATGGTCACCTCGGTGTCCGAGCGGCATGAATGGCTGATCCATCTGCACAAGCCGCTGGGCATTGCCATTCTGGCGCTGGTGATCGTCCGTCTGCTGGTGCGCTGGAGCACACGCCAGCCACCGCTGCCGGCTGATCTGCCGGACTGGCAAGCGCTGGCGGCCAAGGCTTCGCATTGGTTGTTGTATGGATTGATGCTGGTGTTGCCGTTGCTCGGCTGGGCGATGATCAGCGCCTCGGGCGAGCCGGTGATGCTCGGTACGGCGTTGCAATTGCCGGCCATTGTGCCCGCCGATGCTCAGTTGTTCGCGCTGCTGCGCAAGGCGCACGGCTATCTGGCGTATCTGTTGTTTCTGACGGTGCTGGTGCATCTGGCGGCAGCGTTGTTCCATGGCTGGATACGGCGTGACGAAGTGCTCGACAGCATGTTGCGCGGTCGCGATCGCGGCTGATCGCCGCAACCGGCGCATCAAGTCGATGCGCCGGTTGCCGATCAGCGAGGGCAGGGGATCAGCGCAGGATATCGACCATGTCGGCGATGGTGGTCAGCACATCCTTGCCCAATTGTTTCGAGCGCTTGCCCGACCAGCCGGTGATTTGGTCGGGGTGGTCATCGTGGTCCTTGAACGGCATTTCCAGTGTCAGCGACAGGCAGTCGTATTTCTGCCCGACACTGTTGCAAGCCAGAGTCATGTTGGCCTGGCCCGGTTCGTCGCGGCTGTAGCCGTACTGGGTCTGGAAATCCCTGGTCGTTTGCTTGAGGTGTGTGTTGAAGTGCTCTTCGAGCTTTTCGATGCGCGGCGTGAACCCGGGATTGCCTTCGCAACCGGCAGTGAACACGCGGGGGATCTCCTCATCCCCGTGTACGTCGATGAACAGATCGACGCCATACTTTTCCATTTGCTGCTGTACGAAAAGTACTTCGGGGCTGATCTCCTGGCTGGCGTTCTGCCAAGCGCGATTCAAGTCCTGGCCCATGGCGTTGGTGCGCAAATGGCCGTGGAAGGCACCGTCCGGGTTCATGTTTGGCACCAGGTACAGATCGGCGCTGGCCAGCAGTTTGTTCAGCACCGGATCGTCTTGTCTTTCCAGGCGCTCGATCACGCCTTCCATGAACCACTCGGCCATGTGCTCGCCCGGGTGTTGCTGAGCGATGATCCAGACCTTGCGCTGGCCTTCGTCGCCGCTGCCCTTGCGCAGTAACTGGATGTCACGACCTTCGACGCTCTTGCCCGTCGCCAGCAGTTGCGTGCCGGCCTTGCTCAGTGCCTGCTCGATCAGCCAGTCATGGCGGCCGCGGCTGTACGGTTCGAAATAGGCGAACCAGGCGTGGGTCTGGGTGGCTTCGAGGCCGAAACGCAGGGAGTCGCCTTCGAAAATGGTCGGAATGCGGAACCAGTTGACGTGATCGTAGGACGCCACGGCCTGGTAGCCGGTCCAGGCTTTGTTATACGAAGACTGGCTGGCGTTGATCAGCCGGAACCAGTGTTCCTGGCCGACATGCAGACCACTGGCCTTGAAGTGGAACCATTGAAAATGTGCGCTGCGGGTATCCGGGCGAATCGCCAGAACCGGGCTGAGCGGATTGCTGAGATCGATGACTTGAATGTTGCCGCTGTCGAAATTGGCGCTGATGTCGAACGAGGATTTGGCCACGGACATAATCGATTCCTGAACACGATTTTTATGGCCGTCACTTTACACGCAGGCTGGTTTGAAACCGAGGGGAATTGCGGGGGCTGCAGCGGGGGGCGTCCTCCGTGACGCGCAAGCAGCTTAGAGAGTGTGCGAGTGATTCTCAAGTGCTAATTGGTAAAGTTTGCCCCAATGTGGCCGGGCTTCGCTTGTCATCCGATATTCTTTTGATATTATCCGCGCCATCGAATGCGCAACACCCAAAGACTTCATTAGCCTGAAGCCATAAGCCCGAAAAACGGGCAAAAAAAGACCCGGCAAAAAGCCGGGTCAAAAACCGTGATTAGCCTGATGAGGAGATAGTCCAGAAGACCGACCTAAGGTCTCTGGTCCATCGACTGATCTCGCGACCAGCTGCTTGCAATAATAATCATTATCATTTGCAAGTCAAATGTTTTTATCCGCCTGATTGGAAAATCCTTTCCTGTCTCGTTCCGTCTGCTGTGCTCAGGCTTCTTCGCCATCGAGCGAATGGTCGACCATCGCCCGCGCCATATCCACCATGTGCACCACGGAAAACGCCAGATCGCGGCTCGCGCCCTGCAGGGTTTCCGCGGCCTTGAACGCTGTCGCCGCCGCACAGCGCAACAGGTCCGAAGCATGCACCAGGGCTTCTTCACCGCTGAGGTGACGTTTGACGTCGAAAAAACGCTCATCCACCTCGGGTTCTGACACAGCCGGTTTCAAGTAATAGTCCAGCGCCCGTTGCGCTGCCGCGTTGCCCTGAGGCGAAGTAAACGTGGTGTCCATTTGCAGATCGGGCAAGTCTTTGCTGCTGATAGTCATGATGACGAGGCACTCCTTGTTCGATTGAGAATCCGTCCTCTCAGCATAGTACTGTGCGTAGTTGTGACTAGAATTTAAATACTACAATTTGTGTTTTGCCGGCCGAAGGCGTCGACAGTAAGGTGCTGCACATGGATAAATGGATTGAGTTGGTCAAGGCCAAGATGAGTGAACTCAAAATCACTCAAACAGAGCTCGGAGAGCGCGTCGGCATGTCCCAGGGCGGGATCGGTCATTGGCTGAACAAGCGTCGCGAACCCGGTGTCACCGAGATGAACCGCGTGCTGCAGGCGCTGGGTCTGGATTTTCTCGAAGTGGTGCTGGTGATTCGTGAGCCGCAAGTTACGCCGGAGGATGAGATGCCGCTGGCGCAGAAGTACAACCCGTACTTCCGTTACCCGGTCAGCGATTGGCAGACGACGTGCGAGGTGCGCGAAGGCGACCCGGCGTCCTACACCAGGGCCTCCGCTAAACAGCGCTTCGAACTCACCGATTATCACGCACGCGGCGCGGCGTTCTGGTTGACGGTAGCGGGGGATTCGATGACCGCGCCGACTGGCCAGAGCATTGCCGAAGGCATGCTGATTCTGGTCGATCCGGCGGTTGAGGCGGTGCCGGGCAAACTGGTGATTGCCCAGTGGCCCGACAGCCCGGAAGCGATTTTCCGCAAACTCGACGAACAGGGCGGCCAGCGGTACCTGGTACCGCTCAACCCAACCTGGCCGAAAGCCCTGCTGACCGATGAGTGTCGAATCATTGGCGTCGTGGTGCAGGCCACGGCGCGTTACTAGTCAGATCGATCCTCGCCAGGCGCAGGATCGATCCTTCATTTACACGGCTTCCAGCTCCACCAGAGCGCTGCCTTCGCCGACCATTTCGCCCTCCTGACAATACAGCGCTTTGATCACCCCGGCATGCGGCGCGCGAACGCTGTGCTCCATTTTCATCGCTTCCAGCACCACCAATTGCGCCCCAGCCTCAACCGATTGGCCGGCCTCGACCAGCACGCGGACGATGCTGCCGTTCATCGGTGCAGTCAGACCGCCCTGATGGCTGTGACTGGCATCGACGGCGCTGATCGGGTCGTACGTTTCGATACGTCGTAACTCGCCGTCCCATTGCAGATACAGCGCATCGCCCTGGCGAATGGTGCGCAAACTACGGCGCACACCTGCTTCTTCCACGATGAGTGCTTCGCCGCTCAGTCTGGCATTGCCGGTGTCATTCAACGTCAGCGCTTTATCCTGACCTTCGCAACTCAAATGCAGGGTTGTTTCGCCTGGCAAGCCTGTGCGTAAACCGCTGTTGTGAGACCACGGCGAAGCCGGATCATCCACGCGCGTACGCTGCGGCAGACTCTGCGCCAGCGCTTGCGCCGCCGCGTTCCAGAACGCATCGCTCAACGGTTGCGCCGCTGGCAGCAGTTGCTCCTGATAGCGCGGAATAAACCCGGTATCCAGTTCAGCGGCAGCAAATGCAGGATGCGCAATGATCCGCCGCAAGAAGTTGATGTTGGTCTTCAAACCGCCGATGGCAAATTCGTCAAGCATGCTCAACAAGCGCAATCTGGCCTGTTCACGGTCCTCGCCCCAGGCGATCAGCTTGCCGAGCATCGGATCATAGAACGGCGAGATTTCATCGCCTTCGTCGACGCCGCTGTCTACGCGACGCCCCGGTCCGTCAGCGGATTCGCGGTACAGCGCCAAACGTCCGGTCGCCGGTAGAAAGTCATTCGCCGGATCTTCTGCGTACAGGCGAACTTCAATCGCATGACCGTTGAGCGGCACCTGCTCCTGACTGATCGGCAGCGCCTCACCACGGGCGACGCGAATCTGCCACGCCACCAGGTCCAGACCGGTGATGGCTTCAGTCACCGGATGCTCGACCTGCAACCGCGTGTTCATTTCCATGAAGAAGAATTCGCCGCGTGCGTCCAGCAAAAACTCCACAGTCCCCGCGCCGACATAACCGATCGCCTGCGCCGAGCGCACGGCCGCTTCGCCCATCGCCCGCCGCAGTTCCGTGGACAGGCCCGGCGCGGGGGCTTCCTCGACGACCTTCTGGTGACGTCGTTGAATCGAGCAATCGCGCTCATTCAGGTACAGGCAATGGCCAAGCTGATCGGCAAAGATCTGGATTTCCACATGCCGCGGCTTGAGCAGGTATTTCTCCACCAGCATCCGTGAGTCGCCGAACGACGACTGCGCCTCACGCTGCGCCGAGGCCAGCGCTTCGGCCAGCTGGCTGACGTCCTCGACCACTTTCATGCCTTTGCCGCCACCCCCGGCGGTGGCTTTGAGCAACACCGGATAGCCGATGCGCTCGCAGGCCGCGCGGAAGGTATCGAGATCCTGCGCTTCGCCGTGGTAACCCGGCACCAACGGCACGCCGGCCGTTTCCATAAGCGCCTTGGCCGCGGATTTGCTGCCCATGGCGTCGATGGCCGAGGCGGGGGGACCGAGGAAAATCAAGCCGGCCGCTTCGATGGCGCGGGCGAAACCGGCATTCTCGGAGAGAAATCCATAACCGGGATGGATCGCTTGAGCGCCGCTGGCCTTGGCCGCCGCGATCAATTTGTCGATCTGCAAATAACTGTCGGCCGCTTTGCTGCCGCCCAGATCGACGCGGATGTCCGCTTCACGGCTGTGCCGCGCTTCGCGATCAGTGGCGCTGTGCACCGCGACGGTGGTCAGGCCCAGGGCCTTGGCGGTGCGCATGACGCGGCAGGCGATTTCGCCACGGTTGGCCACTAACAGAGTGGTGAGAACGGGTGCGCTCATCAACGCGGCTCCTCGGTGGTGGTTGCGGCTTGCCAGCTCGGCGGACGTTTTTGCAGGAAGGCGCGCAGGCCTTCCTGGCCTTCAGGGCTGACGCGAATACGGGCGATGGCATTTTCGGTATAGCGGCGCAGCGCCGGGGTCAGCGCGCCATGGCCGACCTCACGCAGCAAGTCCTTGCTGGCGCGCATGGCCGCAGGGCTGTTAAGCAGCAGATTGTTGATCCACTGGTCGACTTGTTGCTCGAGTTCGGCTGGCGGATAACTTTCGGACAGCAAACCGATCTCACGCGCCCGCTGTCCGCCGAAGCGTTCGGCCGTCAGCGCATAGCGCCGCGCCGCGCGTTCGCCGATTGCCTGGACCACGAACGGGCTGATCACTGCAGGCGCCAGGCCGATACGCACTTCCGACAGACAGAACTGAGCGTCATCGGCACCGATCGCCATGTCGCAGCAGCTTATCAGCCCCAGCGCGCCACCGAACGCGGCACCTTGCACCACCGCCAGTGCAGGAATCTTCAGCTTGGCGAGGTTGTACATCAGCTCGGCCAGCTCGCGGGCGTCGTCGAGGTTGGTGTGGTAATCGAGCTCGGCCGATTGCTGCATCCACGCCAGATCGGCGCCGGCGCTGAAGTGCTTGCCACGGCCGCGCACCAGCAGGAAGCGCAGACTGGCGTCGCTGGCGACCTTGTCCAGAGCGAGGATCAGTTCGCGGATCATCTCGGCATTGAAGGCGTTGTTTTTCTCGGCGCGGTCGAGCCACAGCGTGGCGAAACCGCGTGGGTCGCTTTGCAGTTCAAGGGTATTGAAGTCGCTCATATTCATCCGTCTCCACGGTTTCTTCAGGAGTGAGCCTGCTCGCGAAAGCGATGTATCAGGCGATGCATTCGCTGCCTGACAGACCTTATTCGCGAGCAGGCTCGCTCCTACAGAAAGCATCACATCCGGAACACGCCGAAGCGGCTCGGTTCGATTGGCGCGTTCAGCGACGCGGAAAGGGCCAGGGCCAGTACATCGCGGGTCTGCGCCGGGTCGATGACGCCGTCGTCCCACAGTCGTGCGCTGGAATAGTAGGGGTGACCCTGTTCTTCGTACTGGTCGAGAATCGGCTGCTTGATCTCGTTTTCCTGTTCGGCGGTGAACGCCTGACCGCTGCGTTCAGCCTGCTCGCGCTTGACCTGCACCAGCACACCGGCGGCTTGTTCGGCACCCATGACGCCGATGCGCGCGTTCGGCCACATCCACAGGAAACGCGGGTCGTACGCTCGTCCACACATGCCGTAGTTACCGGCGCCGAAGCTGCCGCCAATGATCACCGTGAACTTCGGCACCTTGGCGCAGGCCACTGCCGTTACCAGTTTGGCGCCGTGCTTGGCGATGCCGCCGGCCTCGTATTTCTGCCCGACCATGAAACCGGTGATGTTCTGCAGAAACAGCAACGGAATGCCACGCTGGCAGGCCAGTTCGATGAAGTGCGCGCCTTTCTGTGCGGCTTCGGCGAAGAGGATGCCGTTGTTCGCCAGGATCGCAATCGGGTAACCGTGCAGATGGGCGAAACCGCAGACCAGGGTGGTGCCAAACAGTGCCTTGAATTCATCGAACACCGAACCGTCGACCAGCCGCGCAATCACTTCGCGCACATCGAACGGCTGCTTGGCATCGGCCGAGACCACGCCGTACAACTCATCGCTGGCGTACAGCGGCGCAATCGGCGTGCGCTGCTGCAATTCGCCGAGCTTGCGCCAGTTGAGGTTGGCGACGCTGCGGCGGGCGAGGGCGAGGGCGTGTTCGTCGCTCTCGGCATAATGGTCAGCCACGCCGGAGGTCTTGCAATGCACATCGGCACCGCCAAGGTCTTCGGCGCTGACCACTTCACCGGTCGCGGCTTTTACCAGCGGCGGGCCGGCGAGGAAAATCGTCGCCTGGTTACGCACCATGATCGCTTCATCCGCCATCGCCGGCACGTACGCACCGCCTGCGGTGCACGAGCCCATGACCACGGCAATCTGGGGAATGCCCATCGCGCTCATGTTGGCCTGATTGAAGAAGATCCGCCCGAAATGCTCGCGGTCAGGAAACACTTCATCCTGACGCGGCAGGTTGGCGCCGCCCGAGTCCACCAAGTAGATGCACGGCAGACGATTCTGCTGGGCGATGGTCTGTGCGCGCAGGTGTTTCTTCACGGTCAGCGGGTAATACGAACCGCCTTTCACCGTGGCATCGTTGGCGACGATCATGCACTCGACGCCTTCAACCCGGCCGATCCCGGCGATTACGCCCGCCGCCGGCACGTCCTCGCCATACACCGCGTGAGCGGCCAACTGGCTGATTTCCAGAAACGGCGAGCCCGGATCAAGCAAGCGGTTGATGCGCTCACGCGGGAGCAATTTGCCCCGAGACGTGTGTCGTTCCTGGGCTTTGGCGCCGCCGCCCTGTGCAACTTGGGCGAGCAACGTGTGCAGGGCGTCGACCTGCTTGAGCATTGCCGCGCTGTTGGCGGCGAACTCGGCTGAACGCGGATTGAGCTGAGTGTGCAAAATCATGGGGGGCTTGCTCCGTAAGCAGCTTTTAGCTACAAGCGGCAAGCGGCAAGCTGCAAGTTGGGGCAAGAGCGCGTTTCTCTTGCAGCTTGTAGCTTGCGGCTTGCAGCTGACGAAATTCATTTCGTTTCGTTGAAGAGTTCGCGGCCGATCAGCATGCGTCGGATTTCGCTGGTGCCGGCGCCGATTTCGTACAGCTTGGCGTCGCGCAGCAGACGGCCCGCCGGGAATTCGTTGATGTACCCGTTGCCACCAAGAATCTGGATCGCGTCGAGGGCCATTTGCGTGGCGCGCTCGGCGGTGTAGAGGATCACCCCGGCGGCGTCCTTGCGGGTGGTTTCGCCGCGCTCGCAAGCCTGCGCCACCGCATAAAGGTAGGCGCGGCTGGCGTTGAGCTGGGTGTACATGTCGGCGACTTTGCCCTGGATCAGCTGGAACTCGCCGATGCTCTGGCCGAACTGCTTGCGGTCATGGATGTACGGCACGATCAGGTCCATGCACGACTGCATGATCCCGGTCGGCCCGCCGGAGAGCACCACGCGTTCGTAATCGAGGCCGCTCATCAACACTTTCACGCCGCCGTTGAGCACGCCGAGAATATTCTCTTCCGGCACCTCAACGTCATCGAAAAACAGCTCGCAGGTGTTGGAGCCACGCATGCCCAGCTTGTCGAACTTGTTGCTGCGGCTGAAGCCTTTCCAGTCGCGCTCGACGATGAAAGCGGTGATGCCGTGCGGGCCTTTTTCCAGATCGGTCTTGGCGTAGATCACGTAAGTGTTGGCGTCAGGGCCGTTGGTGATCCAGGTCTTGCTGCCGTTGAGCACGAAACGATCGCCGCGCTTGTCGGCGCGCAGTTTCATCGAAACCACGTCGGAACCGGCGTTCGGCTCGCTCATCGCCAGCGCACCCACGTGTTCGCCGCTGATCAGCTGCGGCAGGTATTTGGTTTTTTGCTCGTGATTGCCGTTGCGGTTGATCTGGTTGACGCAGAGATTGGAGTGCGCGCCGTAGGACAACGCCACCGAAGCCGAGCCGCGGCTGATTTCTTCCATCGCCACCACGTGCGCCAGATATCCGAGGCCAGCGCCGCCATATTCTTCCGGGACGGTGACACCGAGCAGGCCCATGTCACCGAATTTGCGCCACAGGTCGGCGGGGAACAGGTTGTCGCTGTCTATTTGCGCCGCGCGCGGGGCGATCTGGTCTGCGACGAAAGACTGGACCTGATCGCGCAGCATGTCGATGGTTTCACCGAGGGCGAAGTTCAGGGATGGATAGCTCATGCGGCACCTTTTGGCTTTTTTGTAGTGGCAGTGAAAACGGTCGGTCAGTTATCACCTTTACGTTAACGTAAGCCTGCGACGAATGACTGTCAATCACACTTTACGTTAACGTCAACTTGGGCGAGAGTAAGATCATTCAGGATTGAAAAGCGCAGTGCTTTCTGTAGGAGTGAGCCTGCTCGCGATGGCGATTTATCAGCCGACGACGAGGGTGACTGATCTGACGCCATCGCGAGCAGGCTCACTCCTACAGGGGAATTTCGATACACCCACTAATAAAGACAAGAAGGGGGTCATCATGGATCAACCCAGTGCCGCACCGCAGCGCAGCTACACCCGTGGTTCGCAGGACAAGGCCTTGCTCGCGCTGACCATCGGTCAGCAGTTTGACGCAACCGTCGCGCAATACCCGGACGGTGAAGCGCTGGTGGTCCGCCATCAGCAGTTGCGCTATTCCTGGCGGCAACTGGCCGAGGCAGTGAACGTGCATGCCCGGGCGCTGCTCGCGCTAGGTCTGCAAGCCGGCGACCGCCTCGGTATCTGGGCGCCGAACTGCGCGCAGTGGTGCATCACGCAGGTGGCCACGGCGAAAATCGGCGTGGTTCTGGTGAACATCAACCCGGCTTATCGCAGCGCCGAACTCGAATATGTGCTCAAGCAATCCGGCTGCCAGTGGCTGGTCTGCGCCGGGTCGTTCAAGTCATCCGACTACCACGGCATGTTGCAGGGGCTGCTGCCGGAACTGGCCGGGCACGCCACCGGCCAATTGAGCAGCGAGCGCCTGCCGGATCTGCGTGGGGTGATCAGCCTCGATGCGCAGCCGCCGCGAGGTTTTCTGCCATGGTCGCAATTGCCTGATCTCGCGCAGAGCGTCTCGCCCGAGCAACTGCGCGAACGCAGCAACAGCCTGCACTTCGATCAACCGGTGAACATTCAGTACACCTCCGGCACCACCGGTTTCCCCAAGGGCGCGACCCTCAGCCACTACAACATTCTCAATAACGGTTACATGGTCGGCGAAAGCATCGGCCTGACCCCGCGTGATCGTCTGGTGATCCCGGTGCCGCTGTATCACTGCTTCGGCATGGTCATGGGCAACCTCGGCTGCATCACCCACGGCAGCACGATGATCTACCCGAATGACGCCTTCGATCCGTTATTGACCCTGCAAACCGTCGCCGAAGAACACGCCACCGGACTTTACGGCGTACCGACCATGTTCATCGCCATGCTCGATCAGCCGCAACGCCGCGAGTTCGATCTGTCTAGCCTGCGCACCGGGATCATGGCCGGCGCGACGTGCCCGATCGAAGTGATGCGTCGGGTCATCAGCGAGATGCACATGAGCGAAGTGCAGATCGCCTATGGCATGACCGAAACCAGCCCGGTGTCGCTGCAGACCGGGCCGAACGACGAGCTGGAATTGCGCGTGACCACCGTCGGCCGCACCCAGCCGCAACTGGAAAGCAAGATCATCGACGAGGCCGGCAACCTTGTACCGCGCGGCACCATCGGTGAACTCTGCACCCGCGGTTACAGCGTGATGCTCGGCTATTGGAACAACCCGCAGGCCACCGCCGAAGCCATCGACGAGGCGGGCTGGATGCACACCGGTGATCTGGCGAGCATGAACGAGGCCGGTTACGTCAACATCGCCGGGCGTAACAAGGACATGATCATTCGTGGCGGCGAGAACATTTATCCGCGTGAGCTCGAGGAGTTTTTCTTCACTCATCCAGCGGTGGCCGACGTGCAAGTGATCGGCATTCCCTGCTCGCGCTACGGCGAAGAGATTGTCGCGTGGATCAAATTCCACCCCGGCCACAGCGCGTCCGAGCTGGAGTTGCAGGCCTGGTGCAAGGAACGCATCGCGCACTTCAAGACGCCACGGCACTTCAAATTCGTCGAGGAGTTTCCGATGACGGTGACGGGGAAAATTCAGAAATTCAGGATGCGCGAGATCAGTATTGAGGAAATGAAAACAATCGAGCGGTAACCACAACCCTGTGGGAGCTGGCTTGCCAGCGATGGCGTCAGGTCAGGCAGAATCTATGTTGAATGATCTACCGCAATCGCTGGCAAGCCAGCTCCCACAGTGTTTTGTATGGTTTTCGGGAATCACAGAAAGCACAAAGGGGAGCCAAAGCTCCCCTTTAATTTGTCGTTGCGTGCTCTTTTTTATTATTGAGGGTCGGTCTGTTGTTGTTATTGGCAACCGTGGCCCTTTACCGCTGTTTTTGGCGACCCCCATCCGGGGTCAAGAGCAAACGTATTTTTTTGAGCGCTGATCTGCTTTCTCGTTTAACGATCCAACCGATTCGGGAGCTACCTGAAGGTAGTTTTATTGTTCTCTGCCCGGTTGCGGGTCACTCCTGAGAGCACCCTGAAAAGCACACCTTCTCCAAAAAAATCTGTTAGCTGCGTCTCTGCCGTGTTGTTTTTGTTATGTCAGAGTCGTTTCGTCTTGTTTTTATTGGTTTGCGGCTTTTTATTCTTGTTATGCGATAGAGATAGCAGGTGTCGTGCCAACTTTTAAAAAACCTTTAGAATCAACGGCTTGAAATTTTCTGGTTTTTTCAGCGAGGGCAAAGCCAGACAATTTGTTTCCGTGTTACTCGCTTTTGCCCACACCAGGAACTCAGCGGTAACACCTCACTGTGCGCTGCGCGCCTTGGCCACGCGCGAACCACTCGGGCGACCGAGTACCGTGCTGATCTGCTGACCCGCGGCAATCAAGGCGTCCAGGTCGATACCGGTCTCGATACCCAGGCCGTTGAGCAGGTACACCACGTCTTCGCTGGCAACGTTACCGCTCGCGCCTTTGGCATACGGGCAGCCGCCGAGACCGGCGATCGAGCTGTCGAACACAGCAATGCCTTCGAGCAGGCTGGCGTAGATATTGGCCATGGCCTGGCCGTACGTGTCGTGGAAATGCCCGGCGAGTTTTTCTCGTGGTACCTGCGCCGACACCACCTCGAACAGGCGGCGCGTCGCGCCCGCGGTGCCGGTGCCGATGGTGTCGCCCAGCGAAACCTCGTAGCAGCCCATCGCGTACAGCTCGCGCGCGACCATCGCCACTTGCTCCGGCGCGACCGTGCCTTCGTACGGGCAGCCGAGCACGCAGGAAACGTAACCGCGCACGGTAACGCCTTGTTGTTGCGCCGCTTGCATGATCGGCGCAAACCGCGCCAGGCTTTCGCTGATCGAGCAATTGATGTTGCGCTGCGAGAACGCTTCGGACGCGGCGGCAAACACCGCGACCTCCTTGACCCCGGCTGCCAGCGCATCTTCGAAACCGCGCAGATTCGGCGCCAGCGCACCGTAGGTCACGCCGGGCTTGCGCTGAATCTGCGCGAACACCTCGGCGGAGCCGGCCATCTGCGGCACCCACTTCGGTGAGACGAAACTGCCGACTTCGATGTAGCCAACGCCAGCGGCGCTCAAGGCATCGACCAGTTGCACCTTGTCGGCGACGCTGATCGGCTGGGCTTCG
This sequence comes from Pseudomonas sp. Z003-0.4C(8344-21), assembly GCF_900104975.1. Taxonomy (NCBI): domain Bacteria; kingdom Pseudomonadati; phylum Pseudomonadota; class Gammaproteobacteria; order Pseudomonadales; family Pseudomonadaceae; genus Pseudomonas; species Pseudomonas sp. Z003-0.4C(8344-21). The sequence goes on from NZ_LT629756.1 coordinate 2,609,154, forward strand.
TTCTGCAGGCCATCGCGCGGGCCGACTTCGATCAGGCGTACTTGGGAGGGGAGGGACATGGGCGGGACCTGCTTCGTGGATTCGTGGTGATCCCTGTGGGAGCGGGCTTGCCCGCGATGAGGCCGGAACATCCTGCAATGATGTTGGCTGACCCGACGCCATCGCGGGCAAGCCCGCTCCCACAGGGAAAGATGTAGTGCCCGGTTACTGGGCTATTTGCTGGCTCTTGAGCGTCTGCTCCAGCGCCTGCACGCAGCGCTCTTCAGCGGTATCGAGCTCGAGCTTCATCTGTTCGATGTCCAGCAATTGCTGCTCGAGCTGTTCGCGGCGTTCGGCAATTTTTGCCAGCATGCTGTTGAGCTGTCTGGTGTTACCGCTGGAGGGGTCGTACAGCTCGATCAGCTCGCGGCATTCGGCGAGGGAAAAACCGATGCGCTTGCCACGCAAAATCAGTTTCAGGCTGACCTTGTCGCGCGGCGAGTAGATGCGCTCCTGGCCACGGCGCTCGGGGCGCAGCAGGCCTTGTTCTTCATAAAAACGGATGGCCCGCGTGGTGATGTCCAGCTCGCGGGCGAGGTCGGAAATGCTGTAGGTCTGGCTGCTCATGAAAGCGCTCGGAGAAAGGGCATGGCGCTAAGCTAATGGCGTGTTGACGTTTACGTCAAGCAGGATCATTTGTGGTGTCCTGGCTGGCCTCATCGCGAGCAGGCTCACTCCTACAATTGGTCGCGTTTCGTCAGTTGGAATGCGATCAATTGCAGGAGTGAGCCTGCTCGCGATGGCTGCGCCACGGTTTTCAAGCCCTACACCTTATCCAGTTTCTTCTCCTGCGCCGTCACCTGTTGGCATAACTCGATCATCTGCTCGCGCATCCAGCGATTCGCCGGGTCCTGATCGGTGCTCTCATGCCAATAAAGGTGCGTTTCCACCGACGGCACATCATTCACCGGCAAATTGAACGATTGCAGGTCATGGCGTCGGGCAAAACGTTCCGGCACGGTCATGACCATGTCGGTCTGCTGCATCACTTGCGAGGCCATCAGATAGTGCTGAGAGCGCAGGGCGATCTTGCGTTGAATGCCCATTTTGCCCAGCGCCAGATCGACATAACCCAGCCCGCTGCGACGGCTGGAGATGTGAATGTGAGTCAGCGACAGGTAATCATCCAGCGAGAGTTTTTCCTTGCCCGCCATGGGGTGACCCTTGCGCATCGCGCAGACGTAACGGTCATCCATCAGCTTGACGTGGCGTACTTGCGGGTCGGTGTTGAGCGGTGCGTCGACGGCGAAATCCAGACGCCCGGCCGCCAGTTCCTTGGTGGTTTCCCGGCGTTTGGACAGAAAGCTTTCAATGATTACCGTCGGCGCCAGTCGGCGTAAGCGCTGGAACAAGGGCGGCAGAATGATTGCTTCCGTGAGGTCGGTCATGCTGATGCGGTAGGTCTTGACCGCTTGCGCCGGGTTGAAAATGCGGCTTTCCTGCACCGATACGCGCAACAGCGACAGGGCGTTGCGCACCGGGCCGATGATGTTCTGCGCCATCGGCGTCGGCACCATGCCCTGCGCTGTGCGCACGAACAACGGATCGTTGAAGGTTTCGCGCAACCGCGCCAACGCGTTGGACACCGCCGGCTGGGTGATACCGACAATCTGCCCGGCGCGGGTCAGGTTGGCTTCGGTGTAGATCGCGTCAAAGACGATGAAAAGGTTGAGGTCGACCTTGCTCAGATTCATAACGCGGCATCTCTTGTTATTTGGGCGATGTGAGGGCTGGCTATCAGCCGATCATATATCGGTGATGAATGTTTATACACGCCGAGAATAGGCTAGGTAAATTATCAGCGCTGTTCTAGCATCGATTGCATGACCTGAACAACCTCCATCAGAGAAGGTGCTGCCCATGGATTTCGCTTATTCGCCCAAGGTTCAACAACTGCGTGAGCGCGTGACCGCGTTCATGGACACATACGTTTACCCGGCCGAAGCCGTGTTCGAGCGCCAGGTTGCCGAGGGCGATCGCTGGCAGCCAACGGCAATCATGGAGGAGCTCAAAGCCAAGGCCAAAGCCGAAGGCCTGTGGAACCTGTTCCTGCCGGAATCGGAACTGGGGGCCGGCCTGACCAACCTTGAGTACGCACCGCTGGCGGAAATCATGGGCCGTTCGTTGCTGGGGCCGGAGCCGTTCAACTGCTCGGCGCCGGACACCGGCAACATGGAAGTGCTGGTGCGTTACGCCAACGAAGAGCAGAAACAGCGCTGGCTCGAACCGTTGCTGCGCGGCGAGATCCGCTCGGCGTTCGCCATGACCGAGCCCGACGTTGCTTCGTCCGACGCGACCAACATGGCTGCCCGTGCGGTGCGCGATGGCGACGAGTGGGTAATCAACGGCAAGAAGTGGTGGACTTCCGGCGCCTGCGACCCACGCTGCAAAATCCTGATATTCATGGGCCTGAGCAATCCCGATGCGCCGCGTCATGCGCAGCACTCGATGATCCTCGTGCCGGTCGACACCCCCGGGGTAAAAATTGTCCGCCCGCTGCCGGTGTTCGGTTACGACGACGCGCCGCACGGTCACGCCGAAGTGCTGTTCGACAACGTGCGCGTGCCGTATGAAAACGTTCTGCTCGGTGAAGGTCGCGGTTTCGAGATCGCCCAGGGGCGTCTCGGCCCGGGACGGATTCACCACTGCATGCGTTCGATCGGCATGGCTGAGCGCGCGCTGGAGTTGATGTGCAAACGTTCAGTCAGCCGTACCGCGTTTGGCAAACCGCTGGCGCGTCTGGGCGGCAATATCGACAAGATCGCCGACTCGCGGATGGAGATCGACATGGCGCGCCTGCTGACGCTGAAAGCCGCGTACATGATGGACACCGTCGGCAACAAGATCGCCAAAAGCGAGATCGCGCAGATCAAGGTGGTCGCGCCGAATGTCGCCCTGCGAGTGATCGACCGCGCGATCCAGATGCATGGCGGCGCCGGGGTTTCGAACGATTTCCCGCTGGCCTACATGTACGCCATGCAACGCACCCTGCGCCTGGCCGACGGCCCGGACGAAGTGCACCGCGCGGCAATCGGCAAGTTCGAAATCGGCAAGTATGTGCCGAAGGAAATGCTGCGTAGCGGTCAGTAACACCGCGTTATCGTTCATCGCGGGCAAGCCCGCTCCCACAGGGATCTGCAGTGGACATGAGTCTCGTGTTCACCATCGAAACCCGTGGGAGCGGGCTTGCCCGCGATGGCGTAAGCCGGTTCACTACATCAGGGGCTGAGTCAGTACACCCAAACCTCAACCCGCCGATTCCTGATCCGCCCCTCGTCCGCATCATTCGCCGCCACCGGCATCAACGCGCCGAAGCCGCGAACCTCGCGCAGCACCACACCGTTCCTGACCAGCTCACGGCGCACCGCCATCGCCCGCAGCTTCGACAGCAGGTCCGCACGTGCCGGGTCATCCTTGGCATCGCCAAAGCCAACCAACGTCACCGCCCGCTCGCTCTTGTCATGACGCTTTATATAGTCGAGCACCCGCGCCATATCCTGCCGCGCCTTGTTGTCCAGGCTCGCGCTGCCTTCCTCGAAGCGGAAATTCACCGTCAGACGCTGGGCGTGCCGACTGAGCGCTTGATAACCCTCGGGCATCAGCGCATTCGGCGCCACGCTCATGGCGTGCACGGTCTGGCTGACAAAACCATTGGCCGCGACAATCTGCTGGCCCTGGCGACTTTGCGCAAACATCACCAAAGCTTTCGCCCAAGGATTCTGGCGCTGTGGCGGTAGATAGAAGAACAACCGTCGCGACAACGGGTAATCCTCCGTGGCAATCAGGCTGCCGAGGGGCAGCATCGGCAGTGATGCGCCGTCGCTGATGGCCACGGCTTTGGCTTGGCGGACATAAGGCAGACCGATAAAACCGATGGCCTGCGGATCGCTGCTGACCGCATCGGATAATTGCTCGCTGGATTCGAAACGTTTCGCCGCGCTGTTCAGACTTTTCCCACGATGGCTGAGGACCAGTTCCTTAAACGTGTCGTAGGTGCCGGACTGATCATCGCGTGCATAAAGATGTATCGGGCCGCCACGTCCGCCGAGCGCTTCCCAGGTTTTCACCTCGCCGGCAAAGATCCGCGCCAGTTGCTCGGTGTCCAGTTGCTGCAATGGATTGTCGGGATGAACGATGATCGCCAGGCCATCGATGGCGATGACCTGCTCAGCGCCCGGACTTTTCAGGTCGCCCAGCGCTTGCAGGGCCTGCAACTCGCTGTCCTTGATTTCGCGGGAAGCGGCGGCGAGGTCGGCGCTGGCGTTTTTCAGGGCGACGAAACCAGTGCTGGAACCGTGCGCGGCCACTTCGATCACCACGCGCTGACCTTCGGTCGTCTGGCCGACGATGCGCTGTTCGTTGGCGGCGTCCGGGGTTTCGCGATGGATTTTCAACAGGCCTTGTTCCTGCAACAGACCTTCCACCAAGGCCGGGCCGAGTTCGGCGCCGATGGTGTTGGAACCCTGGATGCGCAGGGCCGGGCCGTTTTCCGGCAAGTGCAGGGCAGCGGCGCAGACCGGAAGCCAGGCGCTGAATAGAAAAACGCAGAACACACGCAGGGACATGCCGGCACCGAATCAGGCCTGGGGGATTGCCGGGGAGATTAAGTCAGGCGCATGACCGAAAGATGACAGCGGACCCCCTGTAGGAGTGAGCCTGCTCGCGATCGCGGTGGATCAGTCGACATAAATGTTGACCGGTACACCGCTATCGCGAGCAGGCTCACTCCTACAGGAATTGCGTAAGGTTTGGGATCAGGCCAGCTCAAGCCAGATCGGCGCGTGGTCGGAGGGCTTTTCCATCCCGCGCAATTCGTAGTCCACGCCGGCGTCCTTCACCCGTGGCAGCAAACCATGGGAGGCGAGAATCACGTCGATGCGCAGGCCACGCTTCGGTTCATCCTCAAAACCACGGCTGCGGTAGTCGAACCAGCTGAACATGTCGGTCACGTCCGGGTTCAGGTGCCGGTAGCTGTCGGTCAGGCCCCAGTTTTTCAGGCGCGCCATCCACTCGCGTTCTTCCGGCAGGAAGCTGCATTTACCGGTTTTCAGCCAGCGCTTCATGTTGTCCGGGCCGATGCCGATGTCGCAGTCTTCCGGGGAAATGTTCACATCGCCCATCACCACCAGCGGCTGTTCGTTGTGAAACTGGCTTTCCAGCAACGCTTGCAGATCGCTGTAGAAACGTTGCTTGGCCGGGAATTTGGTTGGGTGGTCGCGGCTTTCGCCTTGGGGAAAATAACCGTTCATGATAGTCACCGGCACGCCATTGGCATCGGCGAAGGTGCCCCAGATAAAACGCCGTTGGGCATCTTCTTCGTCGGTGGCGAAACCTTTGTGAATAGCGATCGGCTCTTGGCGCGAGAGCAGGGCGACACCGTAATGGCCTTTCTGTCCGTGGAAGTACACGTGGTAGCCGAGCGCGCGCACTTCTTCCAGCGGGAACTGGTCGTCGTGGACTTTGGTTTCCTGCAGGCCGATCACGTCCGGTTGATGTTTTTCGATCAGCGCCGCCAGCTGATGCGGACGGGCCCGCAGTCCGTTGATGTTGAAGGAAACAATCTTCATGGTCGGCAGTCCTGGCAAAAGGGCGATGCTAGCTGACATGGGGGATGGGGGCCAGTGTGGGAGAAATCATTTTGTGCTGTGGGATTTGTAGCGCCTGTCCCGGCCCCATCGCTGGCAAGCCAGCTCCCACAGGTTTCTGTGTGGTGTGGGAATGTTTGTGAACGGCACGGACATTGTGGGAGCTGGCTTGCCAGCGATGAGGCCCGCATAGTCGATGAAGATCCAGAGCTGGTCTAACCTGTCAGGGGAACCACACCACCCGCCCAAGGTTCGTACCAACAAGCGCGCCATCCTTCGAGCGCGCCCCGGGGAGAATCACCACCATGCCTGACACCCAGACCGCCATCGCCGACATCCACATGCTCGACCGCGGTTATTCCCGCGAAGCGCGCTCGCTGCTGTATCAGGCCTACCGTCACGAGCCGACCTTCGGCTACCTGTTCGAAGCCGAACGCCCCGGTTATGAGCAACGCGTGCGCGCGACGGTGCGCGAGCTGGTCAAACAGCATTTTCTCCAGGACCTGCCGGCGATCGGACTGCTGGTCAACGATCGGCTGATCGGCATCGCCCTGATCGCGCCGCCGCAACGGCGCCTGGGGGTGACAGAAAGCTGGGCGTGGCGCCTGCGCATGGTGCTCAGCACCGGTTTTCGCTGCACCCGGCGCTATCTGGAATATCACGATGCCGTCGCCGCATGCGTGCCCGGTGACTCGGTGCACATGCTGCCGTTGCTCGGCGTGCATCCGCAATTTCAGGGCAAGCACTACGGCGAACAACTGCTCACCGCCGTGCACAACTGGTGCGCGGTGGATGAAACCTCGCAAGGCGTGGTGCTCGACACCGGTAACCCGCGCTACCTGGAATTCTATAAAAGGCAGGGTTATCAGGAGATCGGCGAGGTTGCCGTCGGGCCGGTGCGCGAGCACGTGTTTTTCCACGCCAATCCGCAGGTGTTACAAACAGCAACAGGGTAATAATCGAACTTCTTGGGAAATTTCCTGTTCTATCACGCTCCCCAGCCCTGATAGCATCCGCGCCTATGAAGTTTCCAGGAAGATTTACCAGCGGCGTGCTCATGCTGTTATCCAGCTGCGCGGCGCTGGCGCAAAGTGAATTGGATGTACGGATCAAACCGTCCAACGATGAACTCAAGGCCAATATAGAAGGCTATATCGGCAGCCTCGGCGATCGTGACGAAGAAGCCTTGCAGCGCTTCAATCGCGGTGCCGAAGAACAGGCGCGCAAGGCCGCCCAGGCGTTGGGCTACTACCAGCCGCAGATCGACAGCGACGTCAAGGGCGGGGAAAAACCGCGTCTGGTGCTCAACATCGATCCCGGCGAGCCGATCCGCCTGCGCAACGTCACCGTACGAGTCGACGGCCCGGCAGCCTCGCTGAAATCCTTTCGTGTGCCGAAAAGCGATCTGCTCAAGTCCGGCGCGGTGCTCAATCACGGCCACTACGAAGACGCGAAAAGAATTATTCAGAACCAGGCCTCGCGCTTCGGATTCTTCAGCGGCCATTTCACCAGCCAAAAGCTGTTGGTCGATCCGCGTGCTGGCGTTGCCGATGTCGAGTTGATCTACGACAGCGGCCCGCGCTATGCGCTCGGCAAAGTGAAATTCGAGGGCGACACGCCGTTCGACGAAGACCTGCTGCAACGCATGGTGCCGTTCAAGGCCGGCGAGCCGTACGACTCCGAGCTGATCGCCGAGCTCAACCGCGACCTGCAGTCGAGCGGCTATTTCGAAGGCGTGCGCGTCGACGCGGCACCGACGGCGGCCCAAGACCAGGTGATCCCGGTCGACGTCAAACTCGACACGCGCAAGCCGCGCACCATGGGCCTGGGTCTTGGCTATTCGACCGACGTCGGCCCACGCATCAAAGCCAACTGGACCCGCCACTGGGTCAATCCGCAAGGCGACAGCTATGGCTGGGAAGCCGAGCTTTCGGCGCCACGGCAAAACGTCGGGCTGTTTTACGACATTCCGCTCGACCCGCCGCTGACCGACAAACTGCGCTGGGCCGGCGGTTATCAGTTCGAAGACATCGAGGGCTCCGACACGCGCAGCAAACTGCTGACCTTCGGCCCGGAATGGCACAGCAAGTTGCCCAGCGGCTGGCAACGGGTGATCTCGCTGAAATGGCAGCGCGAGGAATACGAACTCGGCGACGACTCCGGTCTGAGCACTTTGCTGATGCCTGGCATCAGTTATTCCTACCTGAAAAGCGACAACCGCATCGACCCGCACAACGGCTATCGTCTGAGCTTCGAAAGCAAAGTGGCGAAGGAAGGCCTCGGTTCCGACAACAACCTGTTATATGGCACCGCGTTGGTCAAAGGCCTGACCACGGTGTTCGACAAGCACCGTTTGCTCGGGCGTGTGCAGGTCGGCGGCAGCGCCACCAACGGCTACAACTCGATCCCGCCGTCGCTGCGCTTCTTCGCCGGTGGCGATCAGAGCGTGCGCGGCTACGACTATCAGAGCCTGTCGCCGAAGAACTCCGATGGCGATCGCATCGGCGGGCGCTACATGGTCGCCGGCAGCGTTGAATATCAATATTCGGTCGCCGAGAAATGGCGCGTGGCGACCTTCGTCGACCAAGGCAACTCTTTCAACAAGCTTGAACTGCCGAACCTCAAGACCGGGGTCGGTATTGGCGTGCGCTGGGTCTCGCCGGTCGGGCCGATCCGCCTCGACCTGGCCCATGCGCTGGACGACGACGGCGGCATCCGGCTGCACTTTTCCATGGGGCCTGAGCTGTGAAGCGTGGTTTGAAAATAACGGCTGTGACGCTGCTGGCGTTGTTGCTGTTGATGGTATTGACGATCAGCGCCGTGCTCGGCACTCAGGCCGGCAGCCGTTGGGCGCTGAGCCTTGTACCAGGCTTGAGCGTGGAGAATTTTCACGGTCGCCTTGGCGGCCAATGGCGTGCCGATCATCTGCTCTGGCAGCAAGACACCAGCCGTGTCGAACTGAACAAGGCGATCTTTGCCTGGTCGCCGCTGTGCCTGACGCGCATGACCCTGTGCATCGATCAGCTCAAGGCCGAGCAAGTGGTTCTGCAATTCCCGCCGGGTGAAGAAACCACCGAGAGCGGCCCGATCAAACTGCCGGATTTGCAATTGCCGGTGGCCATCGAACTGGGCGACGTGCAGGTCGGCAGCCTGCTGTTCAACGGCAGTGAGCAGCTCAAAGGTTTGCAACTGGTCGCGCACTGGACTGCTCAAGGTCTGCAGATCGACCGCGTGAAACTGCAGCGTGACGAACTCAGCCTGAACCTCTCCGGTCTGCTGCAACCGACCGGCAACTGGCCGCTGACTATTCAGGGCGATTTGACTTTACCCGCACCGGGCACAGAACCGTGGACGCTGGCCCTGAAAGCCGAGGGTGATCTGCTCAAGACCCTCAATCTGCACGTCGACAGCCGTGGTTATCTCGACGGCCAATTGACCGGCGAGTTGCAGCCACTGGTGGAAAACCTGCCGGCCAAGGTGCGCATCACCAGTGAAGCGTTCAAACCCAGCGCCGAACTGCCGGACACCCTGCAACTCAATCAGTTAGTGCTGACTGGCGAGGGCGATCTGAAAAACGGTTACCAACTCAACGGCACCGCTACATTGCCCGCCGACACAGCCCCGGTGGCGCTGTTGCTCAAGGGTAAAGTCGATGCCAGCGGTGCGCAGATCGCCGGTCTTGATCTGACTGCCAACGATAAACAAAGCCTTAAACTCAGCGGCAGCGTCGACTGGAGCAAAGGCCTCAGCGCGCAAGCCAACATCAACTGGCAGGACTTTCCCTGGCATCGGCTCTACAACGAGATCGACGAGCCGCAAGTCGCTTTGCGTACCTTCACGGGTGAAGTTTCCTACACCGACGGTCAGTACCTCGGCAACTTTGCCGCCGCACTGGATGGTCCGGCCGGTGCGTTCACCCTGAGCAGCCCGTTCAGCGGCAGCCTCGAACAGATCGCCTTGCCGCAACTGGTGATGGCAGCCGGGCAGGGCAAGGCCGAAGGTCACGTCAAGGTCAGATTCGCCGACGGCATCGCCTGGGACACCGCGCTGCAACTCTCGGCATTGAATCCGGCGTACTGGGTTGCCGAACTGCCCGGCACGTTGGCCGGGCCCCTGAAGAGCACCGGCGAAATGAAAAATGAGCGCCTGAGCCTCAACGCTGACCTGGACCTCCAAGGCAAACTGCGCGGGCAACCGGCGATTCTGCAAGCCAAGGCTGACGGTGCCGGCGAACAGTGGAATCTCAACGCCCTGCAAATCCGTCTCGGCGACAACAGCATCAGCGGCAAGGGCAGCCTGCAACAGAAACTCGCCGGGCAGATCGACATCAAGCTGCCGCGTCTGGCCCAGCTCTGGCCGCAATTGCGCGGGCAGGTCAACGGTCAGGTCAACGTCGCCGGTACGCTGAAGGCGCCACAGGGCAAACTCGACTTGCAGGGCTCGCAACTGGTGTTTCAGGACAATCGCCTGCAAAGCCTCAACCTCGACGCCAATCTGGACAGTGCGCAACGGGCGAAGATCGATCTGAAGGGCAGCGGCATTCAGGTCGGCGATACATCGCTGGGCACACTGACCGCCAGCGCGCAGGGGGATATCAAAAGTCAGAAGCTCACCCTTGATCTGCTCGGACCCAAGCTGAAACTCGCGCTGGGGCTGGACGGCCGTCTGGATCAGGGCAACTGGCGCGGGCGTCTGGCCAGCGGCGATATCCAGGCCGGCGGGCAGGACTGGAAGCTGCAGAGTCCGGCGAAACTGGAACGCCTCGCCGATGGCAAGATCAACTTCGGCGCGCATTGCTGGACCTCCGGCAGTGCCAGCCTGTGCGGCGAAGATCAGCGGCTGATGCCTGAGCCGAAACTGCGTTATCACCTCAAGCAGTTCCCGATCGAAAGCCTGGCGCAGTGGTTGCCGAAAGACTTCGCCTGGCAGGGCCGGCTCAATGCCGATCTGCAACTCGACCTGCCGGCCAGCGGCCCCAACGGCGTGGTCAGCATCGACGCCAGCGGCGGCACCTTGCGCATGCGCGACCAGCAGCAATGGCTGGACTTCCCCTACCAGACGCTCAGGCTCACCAGCAAACTGACACCGAAACGCGTCGACACCGAACTGAACTTCGTCGGCGGCAAGCTTGGCGAATTGATGGTGCAGGCGCAGCTTAATCCGCTGCCGAAAAACAAACCGTTGAGCGGCTCGTTCCGCCTCAGCGGCCTGGACCTGTCGGTAGCGCGGCCGTTTGTGCCAATGGTGGAAAAACTCACCGGACGCCTGAACGGCAGCGGCACTATTTCCGGTGGTCTGCTGGCGCCGCTGGTCAACGGCACGGTGCAACTGAGCGACGGCGAAGTCTCCGGCGCCGAATTGCCGATGGAACTGCAGAACCTGCAACTCACCGCAGCAATTGCCGGTGAATCCGTGCGCCTCGATGGCGGCTGGAACAGCGGCAAAAACGGCCGCGGCAGTCTCAACGGCAATGTCGCCTGGAGCCAGGCGCTGGTGGTCGACCTGGCGTTGAAAGGCACGCAATTGCCGGTCACCGTCGAGCCGTACGCCAAGCTTGAAGTCGCGCCGGACCTGAAGATCTCCATGGCCGGCGACGAGCTGAAAATCGCTGGCAAGGTGCTGGTGCCCAACGGTGAAATCACCGTTCGTGAACTGCCGCCCTCCACCGTGAAAGTCTCGGACGACACGATCATCGTCGGCGCGCAGACCGAAGAGGGCAAAGCGCCGCTCGCGATGAAGATGGACATCGATGTGATCGTCGGCCAGAACAAGCTGAGCTTCGCCGGTTTTGGCCTGACCGCCAATCTGCAAGGTCAGGTGCACATCGGCGACAACATGGACACCCGTGGCGAGCTGTGGCTTAACGACGGCCGCTACCGCGCCTACGGCCAGCGCCTGACGGTACGGCGTGCGCGTCTGTTGTTCGCCGGCCCCATCGACCAGCCGTATCTGGACATCGAAGCGATCCGCCAGACCGACGACGTGATCGCCGGCATCCGCCTCAGCGGCAGCGCCGAACAGCCGACCACGCAGATCTTCTCCGAACCGGCCATGAGTCAGGAGCAGGCGCTGTCCTATCTGGTCCTCGGGCGTCCACTGAGCACCAACGGCGAAGACAACAACATGCTCGCTCAAGCCGCATTGGGCCTGGGCCTGATGGGCAGCGCCGGGGTCACCAGCGGCCTGGCCAAAGACCTGGGCATTCAGGATTTCCAGCTCGACACCCAGGGCAGCGGCAACGACACCAGCGTCGTCGCCAGCGGCAACATCTCCGAAAAACTCAGCCTGCGCTACGGCGTCGGCGTGTTCGAACCGGCCAGCACGATTGCCCTGCGCTACAAGCTGAGCAAGAAGGTGTATGTCGAAGCGGCCAGTGGCGTCGCCAGTTCGCTGGATATCTTCTACAAGCGCGATTTTTAAATCGCGCGTCTTTCTCTAAACCGAGTCGCTGCCATCGCCAGCAGGCTGGCTCCCACACTGGATCTCTGATCGACACAGCATTGGTGTCTGTTGGAGATCCCCTGTGGGAGCCAGCCTGCTGGCGATGGCGTGCGACTGCGCGCCAAAAAAACCAAATTACCAAGCCACCTAACTATTACGTTGACATTCGCTGCCTAAGCAGTAACATCTCGACATACATTCACTGCCTAGGCAGTTATCAGGTGGACCGATGAAGCATTTCACCCCCGACGAATTCAAGCAATGCCATCTCGGCCTGTTGCTCGGCCGTGCCGCGCTGCTCAAGGACCGGATTATCGATACGCACATGGAACCCCACGGCATCACCGCCGCGCAGTTCAAGGTGTTGATCATCATGGCCCAGTTCGGCGTCGACACCCCGGCGGAGCTGTGCCGGCACCTGTCGCTGGACAGCGGGTCGATGACGCGCATGCTTGATCGTCTGGAGCAGAAAGGTTTTCTGCTGCGCCAACGCAGCGAAGATGACCGCCGGCAGGTGCAGTTGAAACTGACGGGACAGGGCCAGCAACTGACCGATCGCCTGCCGCAGATCGGTGCCGATGCGATGAACGAACTGGCCGGTGCCATCTCCCGCGAAGAGTTGAAAACTCTGGAATACATCCTCAAGAAAATCCTGCTGGCCGCCGGTGACCCGATCACCCTCCAGCGCTTAGGTGACCACAATGAGCGGTAAAACCTTGCGCAGCAGCCTGACCCTGCTGCTGTCGGCGATGATCCTCGCCGGTTGCGCCAACTACAGCGGCCTCGATACCGAAGGTCAGCGCCTCGACGCCGCGAACCTGAAGACAGCGCAGTCTCTGGACGGCGTCAGCCTGTCGCCGGCGGCGTGGCCGAAGAGCGATTGGTGGACCAGCCTCGGCGATCCGCAGCTCGACGGCCTGATCCGCGAAGCATTGGATGACAGCCCGGACATGCAGATCGCCGCCGCCCGCGCCCATCAGGCTAGCGCCGCGGCCTATGCCGCCGACGCCGAACGTTACCCGACCCTCGACGCCAGCGCCGGCATCAGCCGTTCGCGGCTGGCCCGTGATCAGGATCCGCTAGGGCAGGGCGGCGCCTATTCGACGGTGCGCAATGTCAGCGCCGGCTTCAATTACAACTTCGACCTGTGGGGCGGCCAGCGCGATGCCTGGGAAGCCGCACTCGGTGAGGCGCGCGCCGCTGAAGTCGACCGTCAGGCCGCGCAGTTGACCCTCGCCGCTGACGTCGCCCGCGCCTACAGCGATCTCGGCCAGGCGCATATCGTTTATGACCTGGCCAACGAAGACCTCAAGCGCACCCGGCAGATGCTCGACCTGAGCCAGCGTCGCCTGAGTTCGGGGATCGACAGCCAGTACCAGTTTCAGCAAACGCAAAGTCTGGAAGCCAGCTCTCAGGCCAGCCTGATCGACGCGGAAAAACGCTTGCACAGCGCCAAAGTCGCGCTGGCGGTATTGCTCGGCAAAGGTCCGGATCGTGGCAACGAAATCGCTCGGCCGAAAGTCTTGCAAGCCAGTGCCGTTGCCGTGCCGTCGGTATTGCCTGCCGAACTGCTCGGGCGGCGTCCCGATCTGGTCGCGGCGCGCTGGCGTGTCGAGGCGGCGAGCAAGGATATCGATGCCGCCAAGACGCGCTTCTATCCGAATCTCAACCTGAGCGCGTCGGCGGGTGCCGAATCGCTGCTGGGTGATGCGATGTTCGGTTCCGCCAGTCGCTTCTTCAACATCGCGCCAACCGTGTCGCTGCCGATTTTCGATGGCGGGCGCCTGCGCGCCAACCTTGATGCCCGCGACGCCGATTACGACCTCGCGGTGGCGCAGTACAACAAAAGTCTGGTGAAAGCCCTTGGCGATGTCGGCGACACGATCAATCAGTTGCGTGATATCGGCCGGCAGATCGGCGCGCAGCAACACGCCACCGACATTGCTCAGGATTCTTACAACACTGCGGTCCAGCGTTACGGTTCCGGCATCGGCAACTACCTGGACGTGCTCAGCATCGAGCAGCAATTGCTCCAGGCCCAGCGTCAGCTGGCCACGCTCAATGCCGAGCAGATCGACCTGTCGATTCAACTGATGCAAGCGCTGGGCGGCGGCTTCCAGGGTGAAACCCTGACCGCAGCCAACGCCAGCCCAGCCACCGCGCACAACTAATTCAAGGTAACCGTCATGGCCACTGCCGAAAACACTAAAGCTCAAGACAACACCCCCGACACCGGCAACCCGCGCAAACGCAAGGTGATGCTGTTGGCCCTGGCCGTGGTCGTCCTGCTCGCCATTGCTGGCGTGTGGGCGTATCACGAATTCATCGGGCGCTGGAACGAAAGCACCGACGACGCCTACGTCAACGGCAACGTCGTGGAAATCACCCCGCTGGTGACCGGCACCGTGGTCAGCATCGGCGCCGACGACGGTGATCTGGTTCAGGAAGGCCAGGTGCTGGTCAACTTCGACCCCAACGACGCCGAAGTCGGCCTGCAAAGTGCCAAGGCCAAACTGGCGCGCACCGTGCGTCAGGTGCGCGGCTTGTACAGCAACGTCGACGGCATGAAAGCCCAGGTCAACGCGCAACAGGCCGAAGTGCAGAAGGCGCAGGACAACTACAACCGCCGCAAGAATCTGGCGCAGGGCGGGGCGATTTCCCAGGAAGAACTGTCCCACGCCCGCGACGACCTGACCTCGGCGCAGAACGCTCTGGCCAATGCCAGGCAGCAACTGAAGACCACCAGCGCGCTGGTCGATGACACCGTGGTGTCGTCGCACCCGGACGTAATGTCGGCAGCTGCCGATTTGCGTCAGGCCTACCTGACCAACGCGCGCAGCACCTTGATCGCCCCGGTGACCGGTTACGTCGCCAAGCGCACCGTACAGCTCGGTCAGCGCGTACAGCCGGGCACCGCGCTGATGGCGGTGATCCCGCTCAATCAACTGTGGATCGACGCCAACTTCAAGGAAACCCAACTGCGTGACATGCGCATCGGTCAGCCGGTGGACATCGAAGCCGACCTGTACGGCAGCGATGTCAAATACAGCGGCACCGTCGACAGCCTCGGCGCCGGCACCGGTAGCGCGTTTGCCTTGCTGCCAGCGCAGAACGCCACCGGTAACTGGATCAAGATCGTCCAGCGGGTGCCGGTGCGTATTCACATCAATGCCGAAGAGCTGGCCAAACATCCGCTGCGGGTCGGTCTGTCGACCAATGTCGAAGTCAACCTGCACGACCAGAGCGGCCCGGTGCTGGCGCAGCAGCCGCCGCAAAAAGCCTCGTTCAGCACCAATGTGTATGAGCGCCAACTGGCCGAAGCGGACGCAATGATTGCCCAGCTGATTCACGACAACAGCGCCGCGGCGAGCAAGACCGCACAGCGCTGATCCGCACGGACCCTGTAGGAGTGAGCCTGCTCGCGATAGCGGTGTGTCAGTCACCGATGATGTCGACTGTTACACCGCTATCGCGAGCAGGCTCACTCCTACAGGGGTGCGGTGTCCTCTAGGTTTCATAGGATCCACCATGAGCAATAACGCTTCTTTCACGCCGCCCAGCCTGTTGCTCAGCACCATTGGCCTGTCGCTGGCGACGTTCATGCAGGTGCTCGACACCACCATCGCCAACGTGGCGTTGCCGACGATTTCCGGCAACCTGGGGGTGAGTTCGGAGCAGGGCACCTGGGTGATCACTTCGTTCGCCGTGAGCAACGCGATTGCGCTGCCGCTGACCGGTTGGCTCAGCCGCCGTTTTGGCGAGGTGAAACTGTTTCTGTGGGCGACGATGCTGTTTGTGCTGGCGTCGTTTCTCTGTGGGATTTCCACCTCGATGCCCGAGCTGATCGGCTTCCGGGTCCTGCAAGGTCTGGTCGCCGGGCCCTTGTACCCGATGACTCAAACCCTGTTGATCGCGGTGTATCCGCCGGCGAAACGCGGGATGGCCCTGGCGTTATTGGCGATGGTCACGGTGGTCGCGCCGATTGCCGGGCCGATTCTTGGCGGCTGGATCACCGACAGTTACAGCTGGCCGTGGATCTTCTTCATCAACGTGCCGATCGGGATTTTTGCGGTAATGGTGGTGCGTTCGCAACTGGCCAAGCGGCCGGTGGTCACCAGCCGCCAGCCGATGGATTACGTCGGTCTGATCACCCTGATTATCGGTGTCGGCGCGTTGCAGGTTATCCTCGACAAGGGCAATGACCTGGACTGGTTCGAATCGAACTTCATCATCATCGGCGCGGCGATTTCCGTGGTCGCGCTGGCGGTGTTCGTGATCTGGGAAATGACCGACCAGCATCCGGTGGTCAACCTGCGCCTGTTCGCCTATCGCAACTTTCGCATCGGCACGCTGGTGTTGGTCTTGGGTTATGCGGGATTCTTCGGCATCAACCTGATCCTGCCGCAATGGCTGCAGACGCAAATGGGCTACACCGCGACCTGGGCCGGTCTGGCCGTGGCGCCGATCGGCATTCTGCCGGTATTGCTGTCGCCGTTTGTCGGTAAGTACGCACACAAGTTCGACCTGCGCCTGCTCGCCGGGCTGGCGTTTCTGGCGATCGGCCTGAGCTGCTTCATGCGCGCCGAGTTCACCAACGAGGTCGACTTCCAGTCCATCGCTCTGGTGCAGTTGTTCATGGGTATTGGCGTGGCGCTGTTCTTCATGCCGACGTTGAGCATCCTGATGTCGGATCTGCCGCCGAGCCAGATTGCCGACGGGGCCGGTCTGGCGACTTTCCTGCGGACCTTGGGCGGCAGCTTTGCGGCTTCGCTGACCACGTGGATCTGGATTCGCCGGGCGAATCAGCATCATGCCTACATGAGCGAGAGCATCAGCACCTTCGAACCGGCCACGCGCGAGACCTTGCATGCGCTGGGCGGGGCGAGTCAACCGGCGTATGCGCAGATGGATCAGATCCTGTCCAGTCAGGCGTATATGTTGTCGACCGTGGATTACTTCACGCTGCTGGGGTGGGGGTTCATGGGGTTGATTCTGATTGTGTGGCTGGCGAAGCCGCCGTTTGCGGCGAAGGCAGGGCCTGCCGCCAGCGGTCATTGATCCGAAGCGCGATCAACTGTAGGAGTGAGCCTGCTCGCGATTAGCGGTGTATCAGTCAACAAAGATGTTGAATGTGATATCGCTATCGCGAGCAGGCTCACTCCTACAATGGTTTTGTATCTGGCTTCAGAGGGTGGGCGCTGGGAGGGCAGGTGGCGGGGCGAAGTCGAACGGGGCCAACGCATACCCGCTCTCATCGACCTGCAACGCCCAGCCCTGACGATCCCAATCCCCCAGCACAATGCGCTTCGCTGCTTGCTCACCGAGTTGCAGCTTGTGGATGGCGGGGCGGTGGGTGTGGCCGTGGATCAGGGTGTTCACGCCGAACTGCTGCATGATCCACGGAATCTCTTCCGGCGTGACATCGACAATGTCATTGGCCTTCATCCGCGTCTGCGCACGGCTTTCGCTGCGCAGCTTGCGCGCCAGTTTATGGCGCGTGCGCAGCGGCAGATTGCGCAGGATGAACAGGGTGATCGGATTGCGCAGGTAGCGGCGCAGCTTCATGTAGCCGACGTCGCGGGTACACAGGCTGTCGCCGTGCATCAGCAGCACCGGCTCGCCGTAGAACTGCACGACACTCGGGTCCTTCAACAGCGTGCAGCCGGCCTGTTTGCAAAAGGCCTTGCCGAGCATGAAGTCGCGATTGCCGTGCATGAGGAAAATGGCCGTGCCGCTGTCGCTCAAGTTGCGCAGGGCCTGGCAGATGGAACGCTGGAAGGGTGTCATGGCGTCGTCGCCGATCCACGCCTCGAAGAAGTCGCCGAGGATGTACAAGGCACTCGCCGAGCGGGCGCGTCCGGCGAGCAAATCCAGAAACGCCCGGGTAATGTCCGGGCGCTCCTCTTCCAGATGCAAGTCTGAAATCAGCAATATCACTCAATGATCTCGGCTTTCTCGATGATCACGTCGTCTGCGGGTACGTCCTGGTGGCCGGCCTTGGAAGTGGTCGACACGCCTTTGATCTTGTCGACAACGTCGGTGCCGGCGGTGACTTTACCGAATACCGCGTAGCCCCAGCCCTGCACGTTCTTGCCGCTGTGGTTGAGGAAGGTGTTGTCGGCGACGTTGATGAAGAACTGTGCCGAAGCCGAATGCGGCTCCATGGTGCGGGCCATGGCGACGGTGTACTTGTCATTGGAAAGACCGTTGTCCGCTTCGTTCTGGATGCTCGGACGCTTGTCTTTCTTCTCTTTCATGCCTGGCTCGAAACCGCCGCCCTGGATCATGAAGTTACCGATGACGCGGTGGAACACGGTGTTGGTGTAGTGACCGGCGTTAACGTATTCGATGAAGTTGGCGACGGTGATCGGCGCCTTTTCAGCGTTCAGTTCGATGACGATGTCGCCATGGTTGGTGGTCAGTTTGACTTGAGTCATGATCGCTACTCTTCTGAGGAATTCGTGGTTTTGGGACCTTCAGCCCCGCAACCGGTTCAGCCTGCTTCGGCCAAGGTGCGCAGTTTAGCGTGACAGGCGCGAATTTCGAGGCGGTTTTTCATTTCCGCGCGATTAAATGCGCCGCTTTATGGAGCCTGCTCTGTCAGCCCCTTGACGGCATCGGCTATGATAGCGGCTTTGTTTTGTCTGGCCCGTTCTGCGGCCGCGCACATGTAAGTCAAGGATCCTATGAGCAAGCCCACTGTCGACCCTACCTCGAATGCCAAGTCCGGCCCTGCCGTGCCGGTCAATTTCCTGCGGCCGATCATCCAGGCAGACCTGGACTCGGGCAAGCACACCCAGATCGTCACGCGTTTTCCGCCTGAGCCCAACGGCTACCTGCACATCGGCCACGCCAAGTCGATCTGCGTGAACTTCGGCCTGGCCCAGGAGTTCGGCGGCGTCACGCACCTGCGTTTCGACGACACCAACCCGGCCAAGGAAGACCAGGAATATATCGACGCGATCGAAAGCGACGTCAAATGGCTGGGCTTCGAGTGGTCCGGTGAAGTGCGCTACGCCTCGCAGTATTTCGACCAGTTGCACGACTGGGCGGTCGAGCTGATCAAGGCCGGCAAGGCCTACGTCGACGACCTGACCCCCGAGCAGGCCAAGGAATACCGCGGCAGCCTGACCGAACCGGGCAAGAACAGCCCGTTTCGCGACCGCTCGGTAGAGGAAAACCTCGACCTGTTCGCGCGCATGAAGGCCGGTGAATTCCCCGACGGCGCACGCGTGCTGCGGGCGAAGATCGACATGGCCTCGCCGAACATGAACCTGCGCGACCCGATCATGTACCGCATCCGTCACGCCCATCACCACCAGACCGGCGACAAGTGGTGCATCTACCCGAACTACGACTTCACCCACGGTCAGTCGGACGCCATCGAAGGCATCACTCATTCGATCTGCACCCTGGAATTCGAAAGCCATCGTCCGCTGTACGAGTGGTTCCTCGAGCACCTGCCGGTGCCGGCGCAGCCGCGTCAGTACGAGTTCAGCCGCCTGAACCTGAACTACACGATCACCAGCAAACGCAAGCTCAAGCAACTGGTCGATGAAAAGCACGTCAACGGCTGGGACGATCCGCGCATGTCCACGCTGTCGGGCTTCCGCCGCCGGGGCTACACGCCGAAATCGATCCGCAACTTCTGCGAAATGATCGGCACCAACCGCTCCGACGGCGTGGTCGACTTCGGCATGCTCGAATTCAGCATTCGCGACGACCTCGACCAGAGCGCACCGCGCGCCATGTGCGTGCTGCGTCCGCTGAAAGTGGTCATCACCAACTACCCGGAAGGCCAGGTCGAAAACCTCGAACTGCCACGCCACCCGAAAGAAGACATGGGCGTGCGCGCCTTGCCGTTTGCCCGGGAAATCTACATCGACCGTGACGACTTCATGGAAGAGCCGCCAAAAGGCTACAAGCGCCTGGAGCCGGCCGGTGAAGTGCGTCTGCGCGGCAGCTACGTGATCCGTGCCGACGAAGCGATCAAGGACGCCGATGGCAACATCGTCGAACTGCGTTGCTCCTACGACCCGGAAACCCTCGGCAAGAACCCGGAAGGGCGCAAGGTCAAAGGCGTGATCCACTGGGTGCCGGCCGCCGCCAGCGTCGAGTGCGAAGTGCGTCTGTACGATCGCCTGTTCCGCTCACCGAACCCGGAGAAGGCCGAAGACAGCGCGAGTTTCCTCGACAACATCAACCCTGACTCACTGCAAGTGCTGACCGGTTGTCGCGCCGAGCCATCGCTCGGCAATGCGCAGCCGGAAGACCGTTTCCAGTTCGAACGCGAAGGCTACTTCGTCGCGGATCTGAAGGACTCGAAACCCGGTCAGCCGGTATTCAACCGTACCGTGACCCTGCGTGATTCGTGGGGCCAGTGAGACAGCGTCAAGGAAATTAACGTGCTGACGATCTACAACACGCTCACCAAGAGCAAAGAAGTCTTCAAGCCGCTGGATGGCAACAAGGTTCGCATGTACGTCTGCGGGATGACCGTGTACGACTACTGCCACCTCGGCCACGGTCGTAGCATGGTCGCGTTCGACCTGGTGACGCGCTGGCTGCGCTTCAGCGGCTACGACCTGACCTACGTGCGCAACATCACCGACATCGACGACAAGATCATCAACCGCGCCAACGAGAACGGTGAATCGTTCGAAGCGTTGACCGAACGCATGATCGCCGCGATGCACGAAGACGAAGCGCGCCTCAACATCAAAAAGCCGGACATGGAGCCGCGCGCCACCGATCACATCGCTGGCATGCACGCGATGATCCAGGCGCTGATCGACAAGGGTTACGCCTACGCGCCGGGCAATGGCGACGTGTACTACCGCGTCGCCAAATTCATGGGCTACGGCAAGCTGTCGCGCAAGAAAATCGAAGACCTGCGCATCGGCGCACGCATCGAAGTCGACGAGTCGAAACAGGACCCGCTCGACTTCGTCCTGTGGAAAGCCGCCAAGCCGGGCGAGCCGAGCTGGGAATCGCCGTGGGGCGCCGGGCGTCCGGGCTGGCACATCGAGTGCTCGGTGATGTCGACCTGCTGCCTGGGCGAGACTTTTGACATTCATGGCGGCGGCAGCGACCTCGAGTTCCCGCACCATGAAAACGAAATCGCCCAGAGCGAAGCGGCCACCGGCAAGACCTACGCCAACGCGTGGATGCATTGCGGGATGATCCGTATCAATGGCGAGAAGATGTCCAAGTCGTTGAACAACTTCTTCACCATCCGCGACGTACTGGAAAAGTACCACCCGGAAGTCGTGCGTTACCTGCTGGTGTCGAGCCACTACCGCAGCGCGATCAACTATTCGGAAGACAACCTCAAGGACGCCAAAGGCGCACTGGAGCGTTTCTATCACGCATTGAAAGGCCTGCCGACTGTGGCGCCGGCCGGTGGCGAAGCCTTCGTCGAGCGTTTCACTGCGGTGATGAACGACGACTTCGGCACGCCTGAAGCCTGCGCCGTGCTGTTCGAGATGGTGCGCGAGATCAACCGCTTGCGCGAGAGTGATCTCGATGCGGCGGCGGGTCTGGCAGCGCGCCTGAAAGAATTGGCCAGCGTGCTGGGCGTGTTGCAGCTCGAAGCCGACGACTTCCTGCAGGCGGGCGCCGAAGGGCGTGTCGATGCGGCTGAGGTGGATGCGTTGATTGCTGCGCGTCTGGCGGCCCGGGCCGGGAAGGATTGGGCCGAGTCGGATCGGATTCGTGATCAGCTCACGGCGATGGGTGTGGTGCTGGAAGATGGCAAGGGGGGCACGACCTGGCGGTTGGCTGACTGAGGCTAAAAGCCAGAAGCCAGAAGCCAGAAGCCCCTCATCGGAACGCCGCCCGCCTAACCCTCTCCCGGAGGGAGAGGGGACTGACTGTGGGGGGCTGAAGATCTGCGCCGACCTGAATGACCGAGTCGATTATGGATTCGGTGAAGCAAGTTCAGGTCGGCGTAGCTCTCGAATATCCCCCCATCGGCCCCCTCTCCTCGGGGAGAGGGCTGGGGTGAGTGCAAGGGTTGTACTCAACCGCCAATCTGCCGCAACCGCTTGTAAAGCGTATTCCGACTAACCCCCAACCGCCGCGCCAGATGCGAGATATTCCCCCCAGCCGCCTTCAACTCGCGGTTCAACGCGTCAACATCATTCAAATCCAGCCCCAACGGCGCCGCCGTCTCCACCGGCTCCATCTCCAGATCGACAAAAAAATCATCCGGTAAATGCTCCGGCCGCACCGGTTGCTCCTCGGCCATGGCCAGCGCCACCTGCATCACGCTGCTGACCTGACGCAAATTCCCCGGCCACGGATGCCGTTCGAACAACTCCAGCACCTCTGAGCTCAAACCCGCCCACTGCGTCGGCTCACGATGCTGTTGCCATAACCGCTTGAACAACGCCTGTTTATCACTGCGCTCACGCAGCGGTGGCAGTTCCAGGGTCAGCCCGCCAATGCGGTAATACAAATCCTCACGAAACCGGCCCAACTGCACCTGTTCGCGCAACGAACGGTTGGTCGCCGAGATGATCCGCAGGTCCACCGGGAACAACTCACTGCTGCCTACCGGCTGCACGCAGCGCTCCTGCAATACCCGCAACAGGCGCGCCTGCGTCGGCAACGGCATATCGCCGATTTCATCGAGAAACAGCGTGCCTTTGTCAGCCTTGCGAATCAGGCCGATGCTGCCTTTCTGGTTGGCGCCGGTGAACGCGCCTTTCTCATAACCGAATAGCTCGGACTCAACCAGTTCGGCGGGGATCGCTGCGCAGTTCACCGCGATGAACGCCTGTTTACTGCGCGAGCTGGCCTGATGCAGGGCTTTAACGAACACCTCTTTGCCGACGCCGGTCTCGCCGTGGATCAGCAGCGGAATGTCTTTTTCCAGCAGGCGTTCGGCCTGACGCACGGCTTTTTCCACGCGGCTATCGCCGAAATGCAGGCTGTTGAGGCTGATCGCGCTGGATGGCGCGGGCTTTTCTTCCGTCACAAATACCCGGGCTTGAACCGCTGCCTGTTTCGGCCGTTTCAACAGACACTGAAAACGGTTGCGCCCGGAAGTCTGCAAGGCGAATGGCAAACCGTCCGGCTGATTGATCAACTCCAGCAGCGAGACCTTGAACAGGCTTTCCACACTGACCCGCGACAAGCGCACCCCGAGCAAATTGTCCGCGCGGCGATTGGCCGACAGGACCTGACCGCTCTCATCGAAGATCAACAACCCGGCCCACTGGCTGTCGAGGTTGTTCAACCCGGTGTTGAAGGTGAGTTGAAAGTGCTGACCGTGGAACAGGTTGAGGATCAGCCGGTTCTCCACGGTCTGGCTCATCATCTTGACCATGCCCAAGGTGTGCGAGGGCGGCAGGTAGCTGTCGCTGGACACGTCGAGCACGGCGATGACCTTGCGCTCGGCGTCGAAAATCGGCGCGGCGGAACCCGTCATGAAGCGGTTGGCCTTGAGAAAGTGTTCATCGTGTTCAATGTGCACCGCCTGCTCGCAGGCCAGCGCGGTGCCGATCGCATTGGTGCCGCTGCAGCGCTCCATCCAGCTCGCCCCGGCCTGAAAGCCGCGCGCCAGGTTCGGTTCGATAAAACGCTGGGTGCCCCACGAGGTCAGCACCTGGCCCTGATTGTCGGCGAGCATGATCAGGCAGTTCGAGTTGCTAAGGATGTTTTCGTAATAGGGCAGAACTTCCTGATGCGTGGTCTGCACCAGTGAATGATGACTGTCGAGCAATTGCGCAATGCCAGCGGCGGGCAGTTGATCGAAGGCAGGGGTGCTCTGATGGTCGAGACCGAACGCGCGACAACGTTGCCAGGAGGTCTGGACGATCGCATCGTGGGACAGCGGCGAAGCAGGTGCGGCCATGGGGGCGAGCCTCTGAGTGCAGCGATTTTATTATTGTTATGAACCCGATCTTTAAAACCAACACAGATCCCCTGTAGGCCTTCGCCTGCTCGCGATAGCGGTCTGTCAGACACATTTCCATCGACTGATACACCGCTATCGCGAGCAGGCGAAGGCCTACAGGGGATCTCTGTTGCATTCAGGATCGGGCAAAAAGCGTTCATAG
Organism: Pseudomonas sp. Z003-0.4C(8344-21); assembly: GCF_900104975.1. Classification (NCBI taxonomy): domain Bacteria; kingdom Pseudomonadati; phylum Pseudomonadota; class Gammaproteobacteria; order Pseudomonadales; family Pseudomonadaceae; genus Pseudomonas; species Pseudomonas sp. Z003-0.4C(8344-21). The sequence goes on from NZ_LT629756.1 coordinate 2,633,284, forward strand.
AGTGTTGTTCACTATTGTTCATTGTCAATCACCCGACTGTTCAAAAGTGTTCAGCTGTGAACGGCGCTGGCCCCCGTAAACACTGCTTCTCAAGGCAAATCAAGCACTTGCCACTTCTGGCACGAAAGTCGCTCTGTTGCTTCGGTCGCTTGACTCCAAAAATAAAAAAGGCCGAGCCATGTCACTCACCCTGGAGCACGTCAGCCGTACCGTCGAGGGCCAGATCTGGATCGACGATGCGTGCCTGAAATTCGAACCCGGTTCCTTCAACGTTTTGCTCGGCCGCACGCTGTCCGGCAAAACGAGTTTGATGCGTTTGATGGCCGGGCTGGACAAGCCCGACAGCGGGCGCATCCTGATGAACGGCGTCGACGTCACCCAGCGCCCGGTGCGCCTGCGCAACGTGTCGATGGTCTATCAGCAGTTCATCAATTACCCGACCATGACGGTGTTCGAGAACATCGCCTCGCCGTTGCGCCAGGCCGGTGTGGCGAAAGACATCATCCACAGCAAAGTGCTGGAAACCGCAAAGATGTTGCGCATCGAGAAGTTTCTGCAGCGCTATCCGCTGGAGCTGTCCGGCGGTCAGCAACAGCGCACGGCCATGGCTCGGGCCTTGGTCAAGGATGCCGAACTGATTCTGTTCGACGAGCCGCTGGTCAACCTCGATTACAAACTGCGCGAAGAGCTGCGCCAGGAAATGCGCGAGCTGTTCAAGGCGCGCCATACCATCGCCATCTACGCCACCACCGAGCCCAACGAAGCGTTGGCGCTGGGCGGCACCACGACGATTTTGCATGAAGGCCGGGTGATTCAGAGCGGGCCGTCGACCTCGGTGTATCACCAGCCGCAAACCGTGCTGGCCGCCGAGTTGTTCTCCGAACCGCCGATCAACCTGATGCCCGGGCGCATTGCCGGCAACGAAGTCAGCTTCGCCAATTTCGTCCACTTCCCGTTGAACGTTGATCTGCGGCCGGTAGGCGAGGGCGAATACCGTTTCGGCGTGCGCCCCAGCCATATCTCGCTGGTGCCGAGCAACGACGATGATCTGGAACTGGCGGTGACCGTCGAAGTGGCCGAGATCAGTGGCTCGGAAACCTTCCTGCATGTGCGCAACGAGCATTTCCTGCTGGTGCTGCACCTGCCGGGGGTTCACGAATACGACGTCGATGCGCCGATCCGCATTTATATCCCGACCCACAAACTGTTCGTTTTCGATGCGCAGGGCCGTCTGGTGCAAGCACCGGGCCGGCGTGTCGCGAGGGTTGCCTGATGGCCGAAATCCGTTTGCAACACCTCGCCCACAGCTACAGCAAAACCCCGAGCGGCGCTGAGGATTACGCGATCCGTGAGATGGATCACATCTGGGAGCAGGGCGGCGCCTACGCCTTGCTCGGCCCGTCCGGTTGCGGCAAGTCGACCTTGCTCAACATCATTTCCGGCCTGCTCAGCCCGTCCCAGGGCCATGTGCTGTTCGACGGCAAAGCGGTCAACGACCTGACGCCGGAGAAGCGCAACATCGCCCAGGTGTTCCAGTTTCCGGTGGTCTACGACACCATGACCGTGTTCGACAACCTCGCTTTTCCTTTGCGCAATCAGGGCATGGCCGAGGCGAAAGTGCACAGCAAGGTGCAGGAAATCGCCGAAGTCCTCGACCTGCAAAACCTGCTGAGCAAAAAGGCGCGCAACCTCACCGCCGACGAAAAACAGAAAGTCTCGATGGGCCGTGGTCTGGTACGCGACGACGTCTCGGCGATCCTGTTCGACGAACCGCTGACGGTGATCGACCCGCACCTGAAATGGAAACTGCGGCGCAAGCTCAAGCAGATCCACGAGCAGTTCAACATCACCATGGTCTACGTCACCCACGATCAGCTCGAAGCCTCAACGTTCGCTGACAAGATCGCGGTGATGTACGGCGGCCAGATCGTCCAGTTCGGCACGCCACGGGAATTGTTCGAGCGGCCAAGCCACACCTTCGTCGGCTATTTCATCGGCAGCCCCGGGATGAACCTGATCGAGGTGCAGCCGCAGCCCGGTGGCGTCGGTTTCGCTTCGACGCACTTGCCGTTGTCCGAAGCCTTGCAGCGCCATATCGAGCACGGCCAGTGGAAAAATCTCAAGGTCGGTATCCGCCCCGAGTTCATTCATGTCTGGGACGAGCCGTTCGATGACGCAATGCAGGCCGACGTCGTACACGTCGAAGACCTCGGCACCTACAAGATCATGACCCTCAACCTCGACGGCGCGCCGTTAAAGGTGCGCCTGACCGAAGACAAACCGGTGCCACAGGGCACGGCGTACATCAGTTTTCCGGCGCAGTGGCTGATGGTGTATGCCGATGAATTCCTGCTCGAAGCCGACGATGAGGTGCAGCCATGAACAAGGTGCAGAACAACAAGGCCTGGTGGCTGGTGTTGCCGGTGTTTCTGCTGGTGGCGTTCAGTGCGGTGATCCCGATGATGACCGTGGTCAACTATTCGGTGCAGGACATCTTCGACCAGTCCAGCCGCTACTTCGTCGGCGCCGACTGGTACAAGCAGGTGCTGCTCGACCCACGTCTGCACGACTCGCTGCTGCGTCAGTTCATCTATTCGGCCTGCGTGCTGCTGATCGAGATCCCCCTGGGTATCGCCGTCGCGCTGACCATGCCGACCAAGGGCCGCTGGTCGTCGGTGGTGCTGATCATTCTGGCGATTCCGCTGCTGATTCCGTGGAACGTGGTCGGTACGATCTGGCAGATTTTCGGCCGCGCCGACATCGGTCTGCTCGGTTCCAGCCTCAACGCCATGGGCATCAGCTACAACTATGCGGCCAATACCATGGACGCCTGGGTGACGGTGCTGGTCATGGACGTGTGGCACTGGACCTCACTGGTGGCGCTGCTGTGCTTCTCCGGTCTGCGCGCGATTCCCGACGTCTATTACCAAGCCGCACGCATCGACCGCGCCTCGGCCTGGGCGGTGTTCCGCCACATTCAACTGCCCAAACTGAAAAGCGTGCTGCTGATCGCGGTGATGCTGCGCTTCATGGACAGTTTCATGATCTACACCGAGCCATTCGTGCTCACCGGCGGCGGGCCGGGCAATGCCACGACCTTCCTCAGTCAGACGTTGACGCAGATGGCCGTAGGGCAATTCGACCTCGGTCCGGCAGCGGCATTTTCGCTGGTGTACTTCCTGATCATCCTGTTGGTGTCGTGGCTGTTCTATACCGCCATGACGCATTCCGACGCCAACCGCTGAGGCCCGGCCATGAGCAAGAGAAAGCTTATTCCGTTGCTGGTGTACATCCTGTTCCTGCTGGTGCCGATCTACTGGCTGCTGAACATGTCGTTCAAGAGCAACACCGAAATCCTCGGCGGCCTGACCCTTTTCCCACAGGCCTTCACGCTGGCGAACTACAAGGTGATCTTCACCGATCCGAGCTGGTACACCGGTTATCTCAACTCGCTGTATTACGTCAGCCTCAACACCGTGATCTCGTTGAGCGTGGCGTTACCGGCGGCCTACGCGTTTTCACGCTATCGTTTCCTCGGCGACAAACACCTGTTCTTCTGGCTGCTGACCAACCGCATGGCGCCGCCGGCGGTGTTTCTGCTGCCGTTCTTTCAGTTGTATTCGTCGATCGGCCTGTTCGACACGCACATCGCCGTAGCCCTGGCGCACTGCTTGTTCAACGTGCCGCTGGCGGTGTGGATTCTCGAAGGTTTCATGTCCGGCGTGCCGAAGGAGATCGACGAAACCGCCTACATCGACGGCTACAGTTTTCCCAAGTTCTTCGTGAAGATTTTCATTCCGTTGATCGGTTCCGGCATCGGTGTCACGGCGTTTTTCTGCTTCATGTTTTCCTGGGTCGAACTGTTGCTGGCACGCACGCTGACCTCGGTCAACGCCAAACCGATCGCGGCGGTGATGACCCGCACTGTGTCGGCGTCGGGGATCGATTGGGGCGTGCTGGCCGCGGCGGGGGTATTGACCATCCTGCCGGGCATGCTGGTGATCTGGTTTGTTCGCAACCATGTGGCCAAGGGCTTTGCCCTCGGTCGGGTCTGAGGAGCTGATGATGGAATGGATGAGCTGGACGACACCGACCGCCGCGTTCTTCATCGGCATCGGTCTGATTCTGGTGGGCATGACCACTTGGGAATTGCGCTCGCCGAGCATCTTGCGGCGAGGGTTTCTGCCGATTGCCACCACCCGTGGCGATCGCTTGTTTATCGGTCTTCTCGGCAGCGCCTACCTGCACTTGCTGGTAATCGGCGTCACCGACTGGAGCATCTGGGTGGCGTCCGCGTTGTCCCTGGTGTGGCTGTTGGCTGTGATGCGTTGGGGCTAGCCGAATCGTTCGGCAACGCGGCTCCACAACTTAAACAGGAGGTCTCTATGTTCGATAAAAACAATAAGCTGCGACATAGCATTTCATTGGCAGCCATGCTGGCACTCAGCGGTTTGAGCGCGTCTGCCTGGGCTGACGCCTACGAAGATGCCGCGAAAAAATGGATCGGCAGCGAGTTCAAGCCCTCGACCCTGACGGCCGAACAGCAGCTGGAAGAATTGAAGTGGTTCATCAAGGCCGCCGAGCCGTTTCGTGGCATGGACATCAAGGTCGTTTCCGAGACCCTGACCACCCACGAATATGAATCGAAAGTGCTGGCCAAGGCGTTCAGCGAAATCACCGGGATCAAGCTCACCCACGACTTGCTGCAGGAAGGCGACGTGGTCGAGAAAATGCAAACGGTGATGCAGTCGGACAAGAATATCTATGACGGCTGGGTCAACGACTCCGACCTGATCGGTACGCACTTTCGCTACGGCAAGACCGAATCGATCACCGACCTGATGGCCAACGAAGGCAAGAACTTCACCTCGCCGACCCTCGACATCAAGGACTTCATTGGCATCTCGTTCACCACCGCACCGGACGGCAAGATCTATCAACTGCCCGACCAGCAATTCGCCAACCTGTACTGGTTCCGGGCCGACTGGTTCGAACGCGCCGACCTGAAAGCCAAATTCAAGGAAAAGTACGGCTACGAGCTGGGCGTGCCGGTGAACTGGTCGGCCTATGAAGACATCGCCAAATTCTTCAGCGAAGACGTCAAGGAAATCGACGGTAAACGCGTTTACGGGCACATGGACTACGGCAAGAAAGACCCGTCGCTGGGCTGGCGCTTCACCGATGCCTGGTTCTCCATGGCCGGTGGTGGCGACAAGGGCATTCCCAATGGTCTGCCGGTGGACGAGTGGGGCATCCGCGTCGAGGACTGCCATCCGGTCGGCTCCAGCGTGACCCGCGGCGGCGACACCAACGGCCCGGCAGCGGTGTTTGCAACCACCAAATACGTCGACTGGCTGAAGAAATACGCACCACCGGAAGCGGCGGGCATGACCTTTTCCGAATCCGGCCCGGTGCCGTCGCAGGGCAACATCGCCCAACAGATCTTCTGGTACACCGCGTTCACCGCCGACATGACCAAACCGGGCCTGCCGGTGGTCAACGCCGACGGCACGCCGAAATGGCGCATGGCGCCATCGCCGCGCGGGCCGTATTGGGAAGAGGGCATGAAGCTCGGTTATCAGGACGTGGGTTCGTGGACGTTCATGAAGTCCACCCCTGAGAAGCAGAAACTGGCGGCGTGGCTGTACGCGCAGTTCGTTACCTCGAAAACCGTATCGCTGAAGAAAACCATCGTCGGCCTGACGCCGATTCGCGAGTCAGACATCAACTCGCAGGCGATGACCGATATGGCGCCGAAACTCGGCGGTCTGGTCGAGTTCTACCGCAGCCCGGCCCGCGTGCAATGGACCCCAACCGGGACCAACGTGCCGGACTATCCGCGTCTGGCGCAACTGTGGTGGAGCCACATCGCCGAAGCCGCCAGCGGCGAGAAGACCCCGCAACAAGCGCTCGATGGTCTGGCCAAGGATCAGGACCGCATCATGGAACGCCTCGAACGCTCCAAGGCCCAGGCCGTGTGCGCACCGAAAATGAACCCGGAACGCGACGCGCAATACTGGTTCGACCAACCGGGCGCACCGAAGCCGAAACTGGCCAACGAGAAGCCGAAGGGCGAAACCGTGAGCTACAACGAACTGCTGAAATCGTGGGCGGATGCGCGTAAGTGATAGGGGAGCTGTGAAAGGCGAACGGCACCGGAAGGTGCCGTTTTTTTTGGCGCCTGATCCACCGCTTTCGCTTGCAGGCAAGCTCCCACAGGTTTCTGCGTCGCTCACAAATTCCGAGTGCACTTGGAACCACTGTGGGAGCGCGCGTGCAAGCGATAGGGCCCATTGCCGGGAAGGCACCTGTTAGTTCTTACAGTATCGGTAAACCGCAAAAGCGCTCACTCTTCACCCATAGGTGCGAAAGGACGCTTGTGACCATGGATGTTCATCACGACACCGCCACGCCGACGCTATCGGTCATCGATTCCCGTTCGCTGATGATCCGCAGCGTCGGTTACTGCCGGCGTCCGGACTCGCCCGACATCGACCCGCGAATTACCCGGCAAGTGTTCGATGCAGCGGGGCGTCAGGTCGCATCGTGGGATCCACGATTGTGGGGAGCGGCGCCGAAGCCGAACCTGGCCACCACGTACGGATTGAGCGGGCAGGCATTGCTGACGGACAGCGTCGACGCCGGGTGGCAGTTGAGTTTGCCGGATCAGGCCCGCTCATTGCGTAGTTCCTGGGACGCCCGAGATAGCGAATGCCATCGCGACTATGACAACCTGCAGCGCCCGATTGTTGTGACGGAGCAGGCCCGTAGCGAACCGCCTCGTGTGGTTGAGCGATTGAGCTATGCCGATGCGGATGATGTCTTTGCCCAGCACAATCAGTGCGGTCGCCTGATCCGCCATGATGACCCGGCGGGCACCCGGCTCATCCGCGACTATGGTTTGGCCGGTGCCGAGCTGGTCGAATCGCGGCGCATGCTGGCGGACCTCGATCTGCCAGACTGGCCTGGCGACCCTGAACACCGTGATGTGTTTCTGGAGGCGCAGTCCTACGTCACCCGCTACGTGTTCTACCCGACGGGCGAATTGAAAGAGCAGACCGATGCCATGGGCAATGCCCAAACGCGGCAATACAACGTGGCGGGACAACTGTCCGCGACATGGCTTCTCCCTGGCGGTGAAGGTAAGCCACCCACACGTCTGGTCAGTGATATCCGTTACAACGCGCATGAGCAGATCGAACATGAGACCGCCGGTAATGGTGTCACGACCCGCGCAGAGTACAGCCCTGAGGATGGTCGGCTGCTGAAGCTCAGCGCAGCCGCCGGCGAACAAACACCCTTGCAGAATTTGCATTACGTCTACGACCCGGTGGGCAATATCGTCAGCCTCGAAGACAAAACCCAGGCCGTGACTTACTTCAATCACCAGCGCATCGAACCGGTCAGCCGCTATCGCTATGACAGCCTGTATCAGTTAGTTGAGGCCAAAGGCTGGGAAGTCAGCCAGCCGAGCCATGGCCCGGCATTACCGGATCTGCTGCCCACACCGCTGGACCCGAAGCAGCGGCGCAACTACACCCAGACATTCGCCTACGACGCGGCGGGCAATCTAATCACCCGCCATCACAGCGGTGCACCGGTTTTTTCGATGTTCACCTCTGCTTGCAGCAATCGAAGTCTGGCCCAGCGCGACGATGGCTCTCTACCGGGAGAACCGCAGATTTCGGAAGGGTTTGATCTCGCTGGCAATCAGTTGGAATTGCAGCGCGGACAGGCCATGAGCTGGGATGTGCGCGGTCTATTGAGACGAGTGACGCTGGTGCGACGCCGGGACGAGCCGAATGACGAAGAAGGTTATGTTTACGATCGACCCGGCCATCGCTTGCGTAAAACATGCCTCAGCCAGACATCCGGGCAAACCCTGAAATCAGAAGTGCGTTATCTGCCGGGTGTTGAGGTGCATCGCGAAGCGAACGGAAAAGAGCGGCATGTGATCAGTGTCGAAGCCGGGCGTAATCAGGTGCGAATGCTGCATTGGCCTGAGGGCGTTGAGGGCGATCAACTGCGTTACAGCCTGAGTGATCATCTCGGTTCCAGCACGCTGGAATTGGACGACGGCGCAGGAATATTGAGTCAGGAACACTATTACCCGTTTGGTGGTACGGCGTGCTGGGCAGGTAAAAGTGCCTTGGTGGCGAAGTATAAAACCATCCGTTATTCGGGTAAGGAGAGGGATGCAACCGGGCTTTATTATTATGGATATCGATATTACGCATCATGGTTGCAGCGATGGGTGAATCCGGATCCAGCGTGGTACGTTGATGGGTTGAATTTATTTCGTGTATTGAGGAACTCGCCCGTTTCCCTGCGGGAGTACACAGGACTTAGTCCGGTGCCTCCAAACAACGTAACGACTAAGCAAGAGCACCCTGATCAAGTTGATGATTTCTTAAATGACTTACCGCGTGACGCTCCTGATGAGATGCCCGAGATTAATACGGTGAAGGTCAATGAGGAATTTTTGAGTCGTGTTTCTGATTATTTTCAGAATAACATTGACCGAATTACGCAACTCAATACGCTTCTGGAGCACAAGCCTATAGACGCTGTAAAAATCAGCTCTGGCAGAATGATTTTTCCTGAGGGCCATGGAAGTGGCGGGCAGGTCATCAAGGACGAATTTATCAATGAATATCACCCGTCAGGAGTTTGGATTTTCAGAGGTAATTATAAAGAAAGCAAAACGAAGCAGTTTTTTGCAAGTGATGTTCAGCTGGTTCAGGTTGCATATATGGGTATAACTGATTACCCATCTATGATGGTTCGTAATGAAGTGAAGAACAAGGAAACGTTGGCGGCAACCGAGAAATTTGCAAGTGATTCTATTGAGTTGAAAGAAGCTTTTTTCACAACGCCCAATGGGAAAAATACTGCGCAAATTTTGAAGGCTTTGGATATGGAAGCCACCAGCGTCAAAAGATCTGTTTCCCCTCACGCTGATTTTCCAAGTTTTTATATCGCTGTAAGACCAAAAGCGCGGGGCGTGCTAGAAAAACCAAATCTTTGAGGAATCTGAAGCAGATGCTGAGTGGCGATTGATATCGAAGGTCTGCTAAGCAGCCCTTCGATATCAATCGCCTCAACTTTGCATCATGCAATGTGCCAAAGCGAATGCTCATCGCCAGCAGGCGGACTGCCACAGTCGATTTTGTGTCCGGCTTCGAAACCGGTGTCGAGTTTGAGCCCGATCATCGCAAACGCATCGACACCGACGCCGACGGTGCCTTGAGTGAAACCGGATTCGAACTTGCTGATCACGGCCTGCGCCCAGGCTTCGGAATAACCGTTGCCGGTGGGGCTGGACTGGCCATTGCGATGATCATGATTGAAGTAGAAATTGCGGTTGAGCACCGTCAGGCTGCTGCCTTCGACAAAGCCTTCGGGCTTGTCTCCAGCACACACCATGGACGGCCCGGCGCCGACCACCACCGCTAAAGCGGCCATCGATATTTTCGTAGGGTTAACCATCAAACACTCCTTGGGTTCGGCAGAACGGGAACGTGCTTCGGCGTGGGTTTTGTTGTTCGGCGGAGCAGGGGCTGCCGGCATGGTCGCCGGGTGACATCGTTGCAAGCTGCGGATAACGCAGAGGTGATGGGGAATTACAATTTCGTCATGTAATGGGAATCCTGCGTCGTTCTGGTGTTTTATCTGGCTCTTGGAAGTCTATGCGTTCGACAACTGCCTGGCCTGATCAAGACCGATCATTTGTACTCTTTTGGCATAATTTGAGCCGGGCTTGGCCATTTGCTTTTGTAGATGGCGACGTTCGGAATGTGTAATCGGGTTATAGGATTTTCCATAGACCGCTCCGGCGTCTTTGTAAGGTTGTAAACGTTTCTTGTGCAAACTCTTTGAACACAAAATCGGGGGATCGGGCAATGACATCCAAAAACACCACGCCTGAGTTTTCCCCAGCTTCAGAGGTGCCTGCCATCCAGTCCAACGCCAGCTTTGAGAATTGACGGAACTGCCAATTGATCACGGCGTCTCCTGCTTTGATCGAACTGGCAGTGCGCAAGGAGAACAACGACTCGGGACTGTCTTGTAGCGTTGAAGTAACATGTTGGACATCGTGCTCCGACAGCGGCTCACGTAGGTTTTTTTTCCAGAATTGGCCGACTTCCTTGGTGGATTTTGTTTCATAACTCTGGATTTTTCGGGTGATATCAAATGCGGCAGCGTTACTTTTCAAATAGTCGGACCAACCTTGCAGCAACTTTCGGGCCTCTGCAGGAGTGCCTTGGTAACTGGGGGTGGCCTGCATAAAGTAATCGACGTTGTCGTCTTCTACTTCAATGCCTTCGCGGATCATTTCATTGAACCCTTCAAAGTCAGAAGAAGCGTTTTCCATATTGATTTGGAGAGCGTCATTGATTTCATCGATACGAACGAAGCTTTGTTGTGGCGACGCTGTGGCAAGGCCATTCAGGACACGTGACCTGACATGTTCAAATCCATATAAAAGCGTCACCGGCGCCAAGCCTTCGACATCTGCCCACATGATCGGGTTATTGCGGACAAAACGATAAAGGTTCAAGCCATCAACGTCCGCCGCTGGATCAGGATTGAGCCAGCGTTGCATCCACGCCACGTAATACCTGAACCCATAGTAATAAAGCCCCGTCGCATCGCGCTCTTTGCCCGAATAGCGCAGGGTTTTATAACTCGCCTCGATTTCCCCGCGCCTGGCAAACCATGCGGTGGTGCCGAAAGGGTGATAACGCTCAAGACTGATGATCTGGCCCGTGAGGTCGAGTTCCATCGTGGAGGAACCCAAATGGTCGTTGAGGCTGTAACGCAGTTGATCGTTGGCGATGCCTTGGGGCGGTTCGGATTCCCAGTGCAGAACCTGCACGCTGCTACGCCCGGCCTGAACACTGATGACCTGCAACGTTTCGCCCGTGCCGCTGTGGGTGCGGATTTGCAGATTCGGCAGATAACGTACTTCAGCGATCAGTGTCCGGGCGTTGGTTTGGATCTGCTGCACTTTGCGCAGGCGCATGCCGTCGGCACCGTACTCGTATCGCTCGAGATCGCCAGCCGCTCCGTCACGCTCAACAGGTCGGACTTCGCGCAGCTGGTTGCGCAGATTCCAATGTAAAGACTGCCCCGGTTGCAGGGCGAGCAGATTGCCGTTGGCATCGAAGCCGTTACGGAAATCTTCTTCGTCCGGTTCCACGCCATCCAATACGGGTAGGCAGCGGTTGCTTTGGGCGGCGGCGAGCAGGCGATGGCCATGTCCTTGCGCGCCTCCGTGAATCAGTTCCAGCAGGTTGCCACCGCGATCATAGCGATAGGTCTGGGTGTACTGGGTGACTGCGGCCGGATCGTTGAATGCCGAAAACGACGGGCCCTGATTGGCGCCACCAGCCTCCCATCCCGTTGCTTTGACCAACTGATAGAGGCTGTCATACCCATAGCGGTTGATCGGCTCGATGCGCTGGTTGGCGAAGTAGCGAACCGGCAGTGCGGCGTCGTTGATGCTGATGACATTGCCGACCGGGTCATAGGCATAGTGCAAGTCTTGCAGGAGTTCGTCGTTGCGTCTGGCTTGCAGTCGGGTCAGGCGACCATCTTCGGACGCATAGTGCAATGCGGTGATCACGCCGTTGCCGGCGGTTTCCTGCTCGGTCTGGCCTTGTGCGTTGTACTGGATAGCGTTGACCAGAGTTTTCGGTTGGGGTTGTTTATCCAGTTGCAGGCGCACTTCGTGCAACTGTCCGGCGAGGCTCAGTGCGAAGAACTGGCGGTGACCTTTGGCGTCAGTCTGTTCAATGGTTTCGCCCAGGGCATTGAAAACCGAACAGCTCGTAGCCCCTGCGCCGGGTTCGAGCGAGACGTCGCGGTCGGGCAGCGATTCGGGCCAGTCGGGAGAATCGAGTGAGCGCAGAAAATGCCGAGTCTGCTGCACAACCCCACCTGTCAATCCGAACTGTTCGAACAACTGCGCGCCGGCCGGATCATCGTGCCGAATCAGTTGCCCGCACTGATTACGTGCGGTGAGCGTCGGATCGCTGCCGCCATAACCATAACGTTCGGCGCACAAAGGCTCGCCATCGTGCGCGTGTTCGAACACTGCCAGTGGCCGCAGCTGTTCGTCGTACTCGATGCTGCGTTGGCTGCCCCGGCCATCCCAACCGTGTAGCGGTTGACGTGCTTCGCCCAGCAGGCTGACGCGCCAGCCGGCGTCGACACTGAGCGTCGTCAGCGCCTGTCCCGTCAGTGAATACACCGTGGCGAGGTCGGCTGGGGCTGACGCGTCGGCGAACAAGCGCGGGTCTCGCTGTGCCACCAGCCGCCCGGCAGCGTCATGGTGACGGGATGTGATGCGCGCCTCGGGTTCGCTGGCGTCCTCGCGCCAGTAGGCCACCTGCCGCACTGGTAAGCCACGGTTGTCGGTGACGCTCAGGTGCGGCGTCTGTGCGTGGATGCCCGGATTCACGACCACCAGTTGCGCCGCCGTTGTTCCGGTGGAGGCTCGAACAAATCATTTTCGTCGAAGGCCACGTTGCACCAGATCCAGTACCAGACTTGCCGGCGCAGGTGTTTCATCGTCGGCGGATTGCCCTGCAGCATTTGTTTCGCCAGCACGGTTTCGGTCGGACGTCCTGCGGCGTCGTAGAACTGCTGATCATGAAAGGCATGCGCGCGCATTGACCGGTCATTGATGTAGCGCGGCTGATCGGCGAAGTAGGGCCGGTAGATCCGCACTTTTTCACCTTTGTTGTTGTATTCCACCGGTTCGCTGACGCGCCAGCGTCGCGGTACCTCGGCTTCTATCGGTTGGCCGTTGGCGTTGAGAATCAACTCGCCGTTTTCACCGACCTGCCAGGATATGCCCGATTCTACTTCCTGCTTGGTCTGCAACGAGCGGCCGAAGCCGTCGAGGCAGGCGATACTGACCCGCACTTGCATCTCGGGGTCATCGGGATAACGGTCCGCCAGCAGCGCGACGGAGTACACCGGTTCGCGTTGCGCTGCGTCGATCTGCTGCCGCAGCAGCGTCTCGTTGGCGTCGGGATTTTCCAGACCGGCGAGGTGTTGTCGGGCGTGATCGCAAAGGTGCCCGCTGGGCAGTATGAAACCGTGATTCTTTGCCCACTCCAACCAGTCCGGTGCAGGTGGCGGGTTGCGTGAGATGCGGCCCATCCAGCTGAAGGTGTCCCAGAAACTGGCGCTGGCGAACCGGCCAATGGCGTTTTTCGGGTCGGCAATGGCAGCCATCGGATCGCGATCCGGCGGCGGCACGTAGCTGCTCAATGGGTCGAAGCCCACCGGCTCGCCCAGTTCGGTGCCATGGAAACTGGTGACCAACGGCTCGCCGAACGCGTTGTAGCGCGCTTCCTGGATATTGCGGTTGGCGTCTTCGATGGACGCTGGCAGAAAGGTGCGGTAATCCACATCGAGGCTGCGGGTGGTGCAACCGTCGGGCAAGGTCACGGCGGTGGTCAGGCACCCGTACGCGTCATAGATGATCAGGGTTTCGCCGTGACTACGGGTTTCGCGGTATTTCTCCAGGTTATAAAAGCTGTCGAACCCGTGGTAAGTGGGGAAGCCTCGGTGCACCGACCACAAATAGTTCTTCGCATCGTCCGGATCGGCGATTGCGGTCTCTGCGGCTGTCGGCAAAAACAGCGGCATGATGTGATAGCCGACTTCTGGCGATTCGAGTTTTTCTTTCAGATTGAAGGGCATTTCGCCGTCGGCATTCTTGAGTTTGTCGTAAGCGCTCAGGGCGATGGCATCCAGTTCCGCCCTTTCCCCATACCCCGGCAGACCCGCAAAGGTGGCCTCGCCGGGTTCAAGGGTCTGAGCATTTTGCGGGTTGATATAGCGCTGCAATGACAGGCTGGCCAGCACGGCCTGTTTCGCCCATTCGCCGTCGTCGCCGCTCATCTGCAAGAAGTGTTCGTGGTTGATCTGCTGCGCGCTCAGCGCGGCTTTTTCCAGCACCAGTGCATTGCTGCGCTGCTGGAAGGACAGGCGCAGGCGCCATGCCTCGATATCCGGCAGGTGGATCGGTTGCGCTCTGGCTTGGCTCAGATACCATTTCTGTTGCGCATCGTCATGGGCGTGGCGCCACCAGTTCTGCTGGCGTTCATCGCTGAACGGTGGCGTGTCGGCGAGGGTCCGGCGTCGCGCATAATTCACCGTGAAACCATGCAGGCTGCTGCCGTAGGCGTCCCACTCAAGGCTCAGTTGGTGCTGACACAACGGATCGTCAGCCAGCGATGGCTCGTATTGGTAGCTCAGCGATTCGACATCCAGCGGCAAGATCACCGCGTACGGTTGATATTTGCTTTTAGGCCGTAATATCCGCACGCCGTAGCGATGCTCCTGTACCACATAGGGCACGGCGGTATCCGGGTTATCGTCCGCCGAGTAGACCTCCGAGCGCAGCACCCGGCCGCTCAAGGTACGGGCGATCTCTCGGGCACTGTCGTCATCGGCCACTGTGAAGGATTGCGCCGAACCGTCATTGAAATGGTAGTTCTGCAGCAAAGTCGGCTTGAGCTCGACCGCTTCCACATCGCCGTCGTAATAACCGGTTCTCGGCGGATCGATGGCCTCGCCGGTGTGGAACCAGGTCTTGCTGAGGATGGGCGCGGTGAAGCCGGCGGTCGCACGTTCGGCTGGCGATGCTTCGGTGTCGTTTTGCAGCAAAAGACGAAAACCGCGGAATTCGCGCTCGAAGCGGTCGTAGTAACCGCCGCGATAGCTGAAGATTTGCATCAGCCTGTTGCCGGTGATTTCATCGCATTGGGTTTGCCGACTAACCAAATGCATGGCCATCGGCAGTGCTGAAACCGGGTTGTCGACCCCGTCGGCGATCTGCTCACGTTTTTCATCCAGCCATTCCTGCGCCGAGCTGCGGTAAGTCACGCCGCTGCTGGCGCCCATGTTGTTGCAACTTCTGTTCAATAGATACGGCTTGACGTTGACGAAGTCGTAATGCCAGTGGCGGGGCGACATGTGCGGCAGCGTCACGATCAGGCTGGAACAGCCGAGGCCTTGCAGGTCGGCGCTGCTGACCTGCCAGAGCCGGTCGTAGGCGAGGCCCTCCGGCCAGGGCAGATCGACTGAGTTCTGCGCAAAGCCGCTGCCAGCCTGATTCATGAACACCCGCAGGCGCGCGGTTTCCAGGTAGATCAGATCAGCCGCACCCGAACCGTCGAGGTCGGCGAGCAGCACTTGGGAGGCATTGAATTCGCTGTAGGCGAAGGGCAGGGCGCACAGCACAAAACCCTTGCCGAAACGCCCACGGCCCAGATTCGGCCAGCATTTGACTTCGTTGTGACGGATGCGCACCAGATGTTGCTGACCACTGCCAATGACATCGGCGAACGCAACGACTTCGGTCGGGCTGTTGCTGAGCACGGGCAGGTAATCGTCGTCGCCCGCGGCGGTTTTTTCTCGATGAGGTACATCGACGGCGTCGGTGAATCCTGCTGCGCGACGGTTGGCATACAGGCGCACGCTGCGCGGGCCGATCAGTGTCAGGTCGCTCAGGCCGCCACCCACCAGGTCTGCAGTCTGTGCCATCGGGTGGAAAAACTCGCCGGGAAACGCATCGAACGGCACAAATCCCGACCAGTTGCGGTCCGGGCCGAGGGTGAAATATCCGCACATGCCCGGCGTGGCGAGGACCCAGTTGAGCTTGCCATCGCCGGTCAGGTCGGTGAGGGACTGACGAATCGGTTTGCCAGAGTCAGCCGTCGGCACATGTTCGAGGCGTTTCCACTCGCTGTAGACGACTTCGTCGCCGCCGGCCTTTGCGCGCAATGGCTCGCGGTAATACCAGGCCTGGTCATAGCGACACAGCACACCCGACAGGCCTTCACCGTACAGGTCGACCATCTGATACTGCTGACCGTCGTTGAGGCCGGGCATGTCGAGAAATTTTTTCCAGCCCTGGGGTGTCGGGGCGAGGTCGAACGCGTTGTAGCTGAACTCCATGGGCGGTCGGCTTTCGATCTGGCCGAGCCCGTCGTAAGCCTGCTGGTGAGCGGCAATCAAGTGGTTGTAGCCAAGCGGATCGGAGCGATATTGCAGGAGCAGGCGCTGCACCAGCACCGGGTCATCGCCCAGCTCTTCGGGGAAATGATGAAACATCAGCACTTGTCGGCACAGGCGTCGGTTACCTAATTCGAAACCATAGGCGTAGATCCAGTAAGGGTCGCTGCGCTCGGGCCAGGGCTGCTGCTCGGCAAAGGTCGGCACTGTTTCAAGATCGCTGCTGCGCTCGCCATAGTCGAACAGCAGCTGAAAGTGCCACAGCTGGTTTTCCCAACTGCCGGTGTCCCAGGCGTACAGATGCGCAAAAGCCTTTTCGTTGCCGTAACACACGCGTTTGAGATAGCGCTGAGCTCGGTAGTCACGATACTGCGGGGCAGCGGGGAGGTCTGTTTCGGCCTTGTACTCGTAGACGATGTGTTCACCACGGGTATTGAGGCTTTCCTCGATCATCCACACGCCGACACGCTGCGGGTCGTTCGGATCGGCCCGGCGCGAATTGGCGGTGCTGCCATAAATGTGCAGGCTGCCGTCGGCGCCGTGAAGCAGCCAGAAACCGGGCTTGTCCACCAGGGTCGACCAGTGCTCGATCAGGGTGAAGGCACCCTCGACCCGCGGCCAGTGACGCACGACGGAATAGGTGGTGGGCAGGGCAAGGCCGTTGTAGGTTCTGGCGCTGCGGGAAATCAGCTCGCCGTCGCTTTCATTGCGCTCGGGCATCCACACATCACCGTCAGGGCCCACCACCTGGTCGCTGCCGTCATACGCCGGCACGCCATTGACCGTGCGCAGGGTTACCGCGTCGACCGTCAGTTGCCAGCCGATGCCGCAGGGGCTGTTGCCGGTGCTGCTGCTGTAACCCAGCCCCAGCGCAGGGGCAAAACCACGCCCGGTTGAAATCGGCAAAAGCAGTTCGAGCGACGCCGTACCCTTGCTGCCTACGCCGGCCGAACCCTTGCCGATGCTTTGAATGGCGCCGCCACCCTTGGGCAGGGCCGGGGTGTTGATTTGCATCGTCGATTGGTGCGGCGGCTGCTGGTGTTCATTCATAGCGAACCACCTTTGCAGCGGGCGGTGTAGCTGATGTGCACGATGATGTCTGGGACAGATTGGAGCATCGCCAACTGGGCAGTCGGGTTGGGGAAGGTCAGGGTCCAGTGTGATTTCGCATCGGCATTGGCATCGCTGTACCGGGCCAATTGACGAGCGGAGGCGGACTTGGGCAGGCGCACGATATCGAAGACTGAGGTGAAGCCCATTTTCTGCATGGCGGCTGCGAAGTCGCGGCGGCCTCTTTTTAACGGGGCGTCGGACTTGATGAGGGCGTTCATCAGCGAGGGGATGTCGTCGGCCATGAGTGTGCAGCTCCTACCAGATGAGGTGGCATCAGGGGAATGCCTGGTAGGGTCACGCTAACGAAAAATGGGAGAGTCGTAACCTGTCAGACCTGACAGGTTGGTCGTGTTTGTTTATACCTTTTCATACTTTTTTAATTTTTTTTTTGGCTTTCGAGTAATAAGTCTACATGCGCTTTATATTAAACTTCTGGACGGACTCAACGCCCTTTCTTATCGAGCAAGGGCGTTTGTTATTCCACCAGACAGGTGGATTGAGCCTTCAATTTCAGCTCAGTGCCGCCAGCTGTTCGATCGTCTGCGGAAAACGCTCGACCAGACGAATCAATGTCGTCGCTTGGGCATTGGGCGTAGCTCGACCTTGTTCCCAGTTCTCGAGCGTGCGGGTGTTGGTGCGCAGATACATCGCGAACACCGATCGGGAGAGGTTGAGCTGTTGACGGATGGCGACCACTTCTTCGGCGGTGATCGGCACCAGTTTGGGCAACTGGACCTTGTGGGTGCGCAGCGTGATCTTGCCTTGGCGCTCATCGGTCAGGGCCTCGAGGCCATCCATCAGTTCGGAAAAAATGTCACGTTTCATAGTGGGTTCTCGTGTTGAGTTCTCGATCCAGCGTTTGCCTGAACAGTTTTCTCTGCGCCGGCGTCAGGTCGTCTTGATCGCTTTTGCTGTAGACGGTGAACAGCCAGAACTGATCGAAGCCTGACCACCAGTAATAAATGATGCGTAATCCGCTGCGCTTGCCTTTGCCTCTTCGTTGATCGCAAAAGCGGATTTTTCGTAGCCCTCCGGTTTCCTCGATGAGATCGCCTGCTTCGGGGTTTTTCAGCAATTCCAACTGAAAACTGAGGAACAGGTCCTCGTCCAGGTAATCGTCGCGGTGCTTCTGAAACGCAGGGAGTTCGATAAAAAGAGCATCCATGTTTTGTACGCTGCCTACGTATAGTGTTGTCCTGAAAAAGCGAATCGGTCAAGGCTTCCGAGCCATCCATTTCGCTGCTTATTCAACGCTAGACTCCGGTAGCAAAAACACCTGTAGGAAGCGTCAACAGGTGGGGTGAGAAGGTTCGATAGAGGGGAGGAGAGACATCGCAACTGGCGTGTGGGAAAAAGACCTCGACTCCGTAAGCCGGACCGGACGCGGCGCTCGCCACGTACTGTTTGCTGCGGAAAACCCGCGCAAAAAAAAACGACACCCGAAGGTGCCATTTTTTGTTTCCAGTTCTAACAGAGCTATCAGCCCGCCAGTCCCGCCTGTTGTACCAGCACCAGCAATGGCTGCGGATAGACACCCAGGAAGAACGCGACCAGGGCGATGGCCAGCAGCATGACGCCGCCTGCCTTCTGTTCCCAGTGCAATTGGGCGTCGTGGCGCCGCAGGTTCGGCTCGATCAGGTACAGGGTGACCATCACGCGCAGGTAGTAGAACACGCCGATGGCGCTGCCCAGCACCAGCGCACCGACCAGCCACCATTGGTGCGATTCGACACCGCTGGCAATGATGTAGAACTTGCCGATGAAGCCTGCGGTCAGCGGGATACCGGCCAGCGACAGCATCATTACGGTCAGCACGGCGGTCAGGTACGGACGGCGCCAGAACAGGCCGCGGTATTCGTACAGAGCGTCGGCGTCGCGGCCGTTGTACGGCGACGACATCAGGGTGATCACGCCGAAGGCGCCGAGGCTGGTGATCACGTAGGTGACCAGGTACACGCCTATGGCTTCCACCGCCAGACCCTTGCTCGCCACCAAAGCGATCAGCAGGTAGCCGAAGTGCGCGATGGACGAATAACCGAGCAGACGCTTGAGGTTGCTCTGGGTCAGGGCCAGCAGGTTACCGAACAGGATCGACGCGACGGCGATGACGCTGAGCACGTCGCTCAGCACACCGCTGCTGGCGGCAGGGGAGATCTGGAACAGACGCACCATCACCGCAAACACCGCCACCTTCGAAGCCGTGGCGAGGAACGCCGCCACCGGGGCCGGCGCACCTTCGTAAACGTCCGGCGTCCACAGGTGGAACGGTACCAGCGACAGCTTGAACGCCAGACCGATCAGCATCATGCCCAGGCCCAGTTGTGCCAGCGAACTCGGCAGACCCGTTGCAGCCAGCGCCTGACCGATGCCGACGAAGCTCAGCGAGCCTGCGTCCGCATACAGCAGCGCCATACCGAACAGCAGGAACGCGGAACCGGCCGCCGACAGCACCATGTACTTGATGCCGGCTTCCAGCGAACGCTTGTTGAAGAAGGCGTAAGCCACCAGACCGTAAACCGGTACCGACAGCAGTTCCAGGCCGATGAACAAACCGGCCAGGTGCTGCGCGCTGACCAGCACCAGACCACCGGCGGCGGCCATCAGGATCAGCAGGTACAGTTCTTCGCGGTTGCCCGGGTAGCCCGAACCGCCATCACCCAGGTAGGCGTGGGCGAGGGTGACGCAGGCGAGGGTGGCGACCAGGATCAGCGCCATGTACAGACAAGCGAAGGTATCGATCTGCAGCAACGGGGTCACGGCCAGCGGCGCGACTTTCAGCGCCGGCAAAATCGACAGCAAGGCCAGGTTCAGACCAGCGACCGAGATCAGGAAGGTCTGCGAGTGGTTGCGGCGCCAGGCGATTGCCAGCATCACCACGATAATGGTGAGGCTGGTGATCAACAGTGGCGCAAGCGCAATAAAGTGTTGAATCGTGAATTCCATAGCGCTCTTACCGGGCCGAAGCGAGTTGAGTGAAGGCGGTGCCGAGCCACTGCTGCACGCCATGCATCGTGGCGGCAGAGGTGTCGAGGAACGGTTGCGGGTAGACGCCGAGGTAAATCAGCAGCACCGCAAGGCCGAGCACCATGATCAGTTCGCGTGCGTCCATACCGTGCAGCACGGTGTCGGATTTCGACGGGCCGAAGTAGGCACGGTGGATCATGATCAGCGAATACACCGAACCGAACACCAGACCGGACGTTGCAATGGCTGTGACCCATGGAGCGCTGGCGAAGGAACCGATCAGGATCAGGAACTCGCCGACAAAGTTACCGGTACCCGGCAGACCGAGCGACGCCGCCGCGAAGAACAGGCTGATCGCCGGCAGGTATGCAATACGCGACCACAGGCCGCCCATCTCACGCATGTCACGCGTGTGCAGACGCTCGTACAACTGACCGCTGAGGATAAACAGGGCCGCCGCCGACAGACCGTGCGCCAACATCTGGATCACTGCGCCCTGCAGGGCCAGTTGGCTGCCGGAGTAAATGCCGATCAACACGAAACCCATGTGGGAAACGGAGGAGAAGGCGATCAGACGCTTGATGTCGGTTTGGGCGAAGGCCAGGAACGCACCGTAGAAGATCCCGATCAGACCGAGGGTCATGGCGATCGGCGCAAACTCGGCCGAGGCATTCGGGAACAGCGGCAGGGCGAAACGCAGCAGGCCGTAGGCCGCAGTTTTCAGCAGGATACCGGCGAGGTCGACGGAACCGGCCGTCGGCGCCTGGGCGTGGGCATCAGGCAACCAGGAGTGGAACGGCACCACGGGCAGCTTGACCGCGAAGGCGATGAAGAAGCCGAGCATCAGGATGTACTCGGTGGTCATCGACATCTTGGTTTTCAACAGGTCGGCGTAGTTGAACGTGATCACGCCAGTGTTGTTGAAGTTGACCAGCACCAGACCGAGGATCGCCACCAGCATGATCAGGCCGGAAGCCTGAGTGAAGATGAAGAACTTGGTTGCTGCGTAGATCCGGGTTTTCTTGCCGTCCGAAGAACTGTGACCCCAGAGCGCGATGAGGAAATACATCGGCACCAGCATCATTTCCCAGAAGAAGAAGAACATGAACAGGTCGAGGGCGAGGAACACGCCGACCACACCGCCCAGGATCCACATCAGGTTGAGGTGGAAGAAGCCAACGTGACGTTGAATCTCTTTCCACGAGCAGAGTACCGAGAGGATACCCAGCAGGCCGGTCAGCAGGATCATCAACAGCGACAGGCCGTCGAGGGCCAGGTGCACGTTGATGCCGAAACGCTGGATCCAGACGTGCTTGAACTCAAGCGCCCAGGTCGGGTCGGCGCCCGGCGCCGGTGCAAATGAATAGTCACCGTGGGCCCACAGCCAGAGGCCGAGGGCGAGTTCCAGGGTCATGGTCAACAGCGCAATCCAGCGCGGGAGGGTAGCGCCGAAGCGCTCACCCATCCAGCACAGCAGGCCGCCGATGAAGGGGATCAGGATTAGCCAAGGCAGAATCATGACGGGCTCGTTTCCTTTCGCAAATTCGCAAGGTTCATATCAGACCGCTACCAGCACGATGGCGCCGATTACCAGCACGGCACCAGCAGCCATCGAGGCGGCATACCAACGCAGTTGACCGGTCTCGGTACGGCTCAGGGCAGTGTGACCCCCCTTGGCCATACGCGGGATCAGACCGATGGTCTGGTCGAGCGGGTCTTTGCGCAGTACATGGCTGATCGCAAGGTACGGCTTGACGAACAGTTTGTCGTAGATCCAGTCGAAGCCCCAGGCAGCGAACCACCAGGCCGAAAGGAAACGGCCGATGCCGCTGTTGGCGATCGCCGTGACGAAACGACGCTTGCCAAGGAACAGCAGGGCCGCCAGCAGGATACCGGCCAGGGCGATGGCGCCCGAGGCGATTTCCAGACTGTGCTTGGCTTCGCCACCGGCATGCCCGACGCTTTCTGGCAGAACGCCGTGCAGCGGCGGCACGATCATCGCGCCGACGAAAGTCGACAGCACGATCAGCACCGACAGCGGCAGCCAGTGTGCGATGCCGTGACCAGCGTGGGCTTCGGTCTTGGCTTCACCATGGAACGTGATGAAGATCAGGCGGAAGGTGTACAGCGACGTCATGAACGCACCGACCAGACCGGCGTAGAGCAGACCGTGGTTGCCGCTGGCGAACGCTTCCCAAAGGATTTCGTCCTTGGAGTAGAAGCCTGCGGTGACCAGTGGCAGCGCGGCCAGTGCAGCACCACCAACGATGAAGCTGGCGTAGGCCAGTGGCAGTTTCTTCCACAGACCGCCCATCTTGAAGATGTTCTGCTCGTGATGGCAGGCAACGATCACCGCACCGGAAGCAAGGAACAGCAGCGCCTTGAAGAAGGCGTGGGTCATCAGGTGGAAAATCGCGCCATCCCAGGCACCGACGCCCAGCGCCAGGAACATGTAGCCGATCTGGCTCATGGTCGAGTAGGCGAGGATACGTTTGATGTCGGTTTGAACCAGCGCGGCGAAACCAGCGAGCACCAGCGTCACACCACCGACGATCCCGACCAGGTGCAGGATGTCCGGTGCCAGGGTGAACAGACCGTGGGTACGGGCGATCAGGTAGACACCGGCGGTTACCATGGTCGCAGCGTGAATCAGTGCCGACACCGGGGTAGGGCCGGCCATCGCATCGGCGAGCCAGGTTTGCAGCGGCAGTTGTGCCGATTTGCCGACCGCACCACCCAGCAGCATCAGGGTGGCCAGGGTGATCCAGAAGTCGCCGACCTGGAATTTCTGCGGTGCCAGCACCAGCAGTTCCTGGATGTTCAACGTGCCCACTTGCTGGAACAGGATGAACAGGCCGATGGCCATGAACACGTCACCGATCCGGGTCACGATGAAGGCCTTGAGCGCGGCATTACCGTTGTTGCGGTTGCTGTAGTAGAAACCGATCAACAGGTACGAGCACAGGCCCACGCCTTCCCAGCCGAAGTACAGGAACAACAGGTTATCGCCGAGCACCAGGAACAGCATGCTGGCGATAAACAGGTTGGTGTACGAGAAGAAGCGCGAGTAGCCCGCTTCGCCGCGCATGTACCAGGACGCGAACAGGTGGATCAGGAAACCGACGCCGACCACCACGCCGAGCATGGTGATCGACAGGCCGTCGACGTAGAGGGCGAAATCAGGCTTGAAGCCTTCCACCGCCATCCACTGCCACAGCATCAACGTGTAGTGACCGCCTTCGGGAGGCGCGACGTTGAATTGCCAGATGACGTAAGCGGTGACGATCGCCGACAAGCCAATGGAACCCACGCCGACCAGCGCCGAGAGGTTTTCCGACCAGCGTCCACGGGAGAACGACAGCAGCAGGAAACCGATTAAAGGAAATACGAAAGTCAGAAAGATCAGGTTCATCCGCGCATCTCACTGGCAGCGTCGATATCGAGCGTGTGGAAGCGGCGATACAGTTGCAGCAGGATCGCCAGGCCAATACTGGCCTCGGCGGCTGCCAGGCTGATCACCAGGATGAACATGATCTGTCCATCCGGCTGCGCCCAGCGGGCGCCCGCAACGATGAAGGCCAGAGCAGAGGCGTTCATCATCACTTCCAGACTCATCAACACGAACAAAATGTTGCGGCGGACCATCAGGCCGACCAGACCAAGGCAGAACAGGATGCCGGCTACGGCTAAACCATGTTCGAGAGGGATAGCAGGCATGTCTTACTCCTTCGCCTCGTTACGGCCCAAATGGAACGCCGTGACGGCTGCGGCGAGCAGCAGCATCGAGGCGAGTTCGACCACCAGCAGGTACGGGCCGAACAGGCTGATGCCCACGGCCTTGGCGTCTACGGTGGTGTGGCCGATGGCCTGACCGCTCTGGTGAGCGAACAGCACATACAGCAGTTCGGCCAGCAGCAGCCCGGCAAGAATCACCGGTCCTGCCCAGATGCCGGGCTTGAGCCAGGTGCGTTCCTGCTGAACCGAGGCCGGGCCCAGGTTCAGCATCATCACCACGAACACGAACAGCACCATGATGGCGCCGGCGTAGGCGATCACTTCCAGTACACCGGCGAACGGTGCGCCGAGGGCGAAGAAGGTCATGGCCACGGCGATCAACGAGATGATCAGGTAGAGCAGGGCGTGCACAGGGTTGGTGTTGGTGACCACACGAAGCGTGGACACCACCGCGATACCCGATGCGAAATAGAAAGCGAATTCCATCGTTCTTCCTTAAGGCAGCAAGCTCTTCACGTTGATCGGTTCGGCTTCGTTCTGCGCAGCGCCTTTCGGCTTGCCAGCGATTGCCATACCTGCAACACGATAGAAGTTGTAATCAGGGTTTTTGCCGGGGCCGGAGATCAACAGATCTTCTTTCTCGTACACCAGGTCCTGACGTTTGAACTCGGCCATCTCGAAATCCGGGGTCAACTGGATCGCGGTGGTCGGGCAGGCTTCCTCGCAGAGACCGCAGAAAATGCAGCGCGAGAAGTTGATACGGAAGAAGTCCGGGTACCAGCGACCGTCTTCGGTTTCAGCTTTCTGCAGCGAGATGCAACCCACCGGGCACGCCACGGCGCACAGGTTGCAGGCTACGCAGCGTTCTTCGCCATCGGGGTCGCGGGTCAGGACGATGCGGCCACGGTAGCGCGGCGGCAGGTAGACCTGTTCTTCCGGGTATTGCAGGGTGTCACGCTTGCGAAAGCCATGGCCGAAGACCATGACCAGGCTGCGCAACTGGGTACCGGTACCCTTAACGATGTCGCCAATATATTTGAACATGGGTCAAATCCTCACTGAACCGCAACCGCAGGCGTGTTCCACAACACAACCGCAGCGGTCACCAGCAAATTGATCAGGGTCAGTGGCAGGCAGAATTTCCAGCTGAAATCCATCACCTGGTCATAACGCGGACGCGGGATAGACGCGCGCAGCAGGATGAACAGCATGATGAAGAACGCGGTCTTCAGTGCGAACCAGACGAAGGACAGTTGCGGCAGGATGCCGAACGGACCGTGCCAGCCACCGAAGAACAGGGTGACCAGCAGCGCCGAGATCAGGATGATGCCGATGTACTCACCGACGAAGAACATGCCCCATTTCATACCGGCGTATTCAATGTGGTAACCGTCAGCCAGTTCCTGTTCCGCTTCCGGCTGGTCGAACGGGTGACGGTGAGTCACGGCGACGCCAGCGATGAAGAAGGTACAGAAGCCGAAGAACTGCGGAATGATGAACCACAGGTTCTGCGCCTGGTACTCGACGATGTCGCGCATGTTGAACGAGCCGACCTGTACCACGATGCCCATCAGGGCCAGGCCCATGAACACTTCGTAGGACACGGTCTGCGCCGAGGCACGCAAGCTGCCCAGCAGGGCGAACTTGTTGTTGCTCGACCAGCCGGCGAACAGCACCGCGTAGACCGACAGACCGGCCATGGCGAAGAAGAACAGCAGGCCGATGTTCAGATCCGCCACGCCCCAGGTCGGGGTGATCGGGATGATTGCGAAGGCGATCAGCAGGGCCGACATGGCCACCACCGGTGCCAGGGTGAAGATCACCTTGTCGGCAAACGGCGGGGTCCAGTCTTCCTTGAAGAACATCTTCAGCATGTCGGCGGCGATCTGGAACATGCCGAACGGGCCGACGCGGTTCGGACCGTAACGGTCCTGCCACCAGCCCAGCAGGCGACGCTCGACAAAGCTCAGCAAGGCGCCCGCGACCACCACGGCCAGCAGAATCACGATGGCTTTGACGACCGTCAGGATCACATCGATCACTTCGGGGGTGAACCAGGTCATTGCGCTGCCTCCTGCAGACCGTCGACGGACACGCCAGCGAATGCCGGTGGAATGCCGGCTATGCCCGCAGGCAATGCCACCAGACCGGCGCCCAGTTCTTCATTGATGCGCAGCGGCAGACGCAGGGTCTGGCCGGCCACGTTCAGGCTCAGCAGGGCACCGTCGTTGACGCCCAGGCGATCCGCTTCGGATTTCGCCAGTGCCACGTAAGGTGCCGGAATGCGCTCTTGTACCGGTGCGGCTTTCGAAGAGTTTTCTTCGCTGCCGAACAGGTGGAAGAACGGCACGGCTTGCCAGGTGCCCGGCGCCGGGTTGAAGGCACGCGGCGCAGCGGCGAACCAGTTCAGCGAGTCGCCAGTGCTTTCGATCAGGCGGGTGCCCGGATCGCCTGCACGCAGGTGACCACCGACTTCGTCCTGGAACTTGTTCCACGCTTGTGGCGAGTTCCAGCCCGGCGACCAGGCAAACGGCACCTGCTGACGTGGTTCGGCAGAGCCCGAGTAACCTTCCATGGAGAAGGCAAACGCGGTGTCGTGGTCTTGCGGCATGCGTGGTTCGTGGACGCTGATGTCGGCGCGCATCGCGGTGCGACCGGAATAACGCAGCGGCTCACGCGCCAGTTTCAGACCCTTGATGCGGAACGCCGCCGACGGCGCGGCATCGACGATGCGCGCCAGCTGTTCGGTGCTCGAAGCCACGGCAGCGGTGACGTGGTCGAGTTGCGTCCAGTCGATCGGCTGGTTCAACAGGGTCGCGCGCAGGGCGTGCAGCCAGCGCCAGCCTTCGTGAACGAGAATGCTCGCGTCCAGATATTGCGGATCGAAAACCTGGAAGAAGCGCTGGGCGCGGCCTTCCTGGCTGACCAGCGTACCGTCGCCTTCGGCGAAGCTTGCCGCTGGCAGAACCAGTTGCGCGCGGTCGGTCGTGGCGGTTTTCTGATGGTCGGCAACGATCACTGTTTTCGCAGCGTTCAGGGCAGCGTCGACCTTGGCTTTGGCGGTGCGGGTGTACAGATCGTTTTCCAGCACGACGATCGCATCAGCCTTGCCGTCGATCACCGCTTGCAGCGCGGCGTCGACCGATTCGCCACCGAGCATGGCCAGGCCGAGGCTGTTGGCTTCCGGCACGATCAGGCTGATCGAACCGTTCTTCTCGCGCAGCTTCAAGGCTTTGGCGATGTTTGCCGCGGCTTCGATCAGCGCTTTCGAACCGAGCGAAGTGCCGGCAATGATCAGCGGACGTTTGGCCGCGAGCAGGGCGTCGGCGATGCGCTGGGCCAGTTCCAGAGCTTCGGCGTCCAGGCCTTCAACGGCCGGGGCGCTGGCATCCAGCGCGTGAGCAACGGCGAAACCGATGCGTGCCAGATCGTCTGGAGCGGCGTGTACGCACTCTTCAGCGACGTCGTCCAGCTTGGTTTCAGCGAGGCTGGCGATGAACAGCGGGTTCAGCGCGTGCTGACCGATGTTCTTCACCGCCGCGTCGAGCCAAGGCTGCACGCGCATGGCTTCAGCCATGTCTTCAGCCTTGCCCTTGAGCGATTGACGCAGGGCCAGTGCCATGCGCGCGGCGGTCTGGGTCAGGTCTTCGCCGAGGACGAAGATCGCATCGTGATCTTCGATGTCGCGCATGTTCGGTACGGGCAGCGGGCTGTCTTTCAGCACCTGCAGGACCAGACGGATGCGCTCCAGTTCGGAGGCTTCGATACCCGAATAGAAGTGCTCGGCGCCGACCAGTTCGCGCAACGCATAGTTGCTTTCGAGGCTGGCGCGCGGCGAACCGATACCGACGATGTTGCGGCCGCGCAGCAGGTCGGCGGCTTTGTCCAGCGCGTCGTCCAGGCTCAGCTTGGTGCCGTCGGCCAGCAGTGGCTGACGTGGGCGGTCGGTGCGGTTGACATAGCCATAACCGAAACGGCCACGGTCGCAGAGAAAATACTGGTTCACCGAACCGTTGAAACGGTTTTCGATGCGACGCAGTTCACCGTAACGCTCGCCCGGCGAGATGTTGCAACCGCTCGAGCAGCCATGGCAGATGCTCGGGGCGAACTGCATGTCCCACTTGCGGTTGTAGCGCTCGGAGTGGGTCTTGTCGGTGAACACACCAGTCGGGCAGACCTCGGTGAGGTTGCCGGAGAACTCGCTTTCGAGGGTGCCGTCTTCAACGCGACCGAAGTACACGTTGTCGTGGGCGCCGAATACACCGAGGTCGGTGCCGCCGGCATAGTCCTTGTAGAAACGCACGCAGCGGTAGCAGGCGATGCAGCGGTTCATTTCGTGGGAAATGAACGGGCCCAGTTGCTGGTTCTGGTGGGTGCGTTTGCTGAAGCGATAACGGCGCTCGTTGTGGCCGGTCATCACGGTCATGTCTTGCAGGTGACAGTGACCACCTTCCTCGCACACCGGGCAGTCGTGCGGGTGGTTGGTCATCAGCCATTCGACGACACTGGCGCGGAACGCCTTGGACTCTTCATCGTCGATGGAGATCCAGGTGTTGTCGGTGGCGGGCGTCATGCAGGACATGACGATGCGACCACGGGTGTCGTTCTCGTCGGTGTACTGCTTGACCGCGCACTGGCGGCAGGCCCCGACGCTACCAAGCGCGGGGTGCCAGCAGAAATATGGAATGTCGAGGCCCAGCGACAGACATGCCTGTAACAGGTTGTCTGCCCCGTCGACTTCGAGCGCTTTGCCGTCTACGTGGATAGTGGCCATGGTTCAAAGGTCTTCGTTGGCCCGGTGTCAGCGGGCGTGGCTAATGGAATCTTGTTATGCGTCCGAATCCAGTCAGCCCCGAAAGGCGTCATCGGACGAAAGGCGAAGGGCACGGACCCTTCGCCTTTTTAAGCGTTTACGCGCCGACTACGATCGGCCTTGCCAGAGGCGGGACGGCGGCGCTGACAGGCGCGATACCGGCTTCGAACTCTGGACGGAAGTATTTGATGGCACTGCCCAATGGCTCCACGGCACCCGGTGCGTGAGCACAGAAGGTCTTGCCAGGGCCGAGGAAACCGACCAGACCCAGCAGGGTCTCGATGTCGCCTGGCTGGCCCTTGCCCTGTTCGATGGCCATCAGCAGCTTGACGCTCCATGGCAGGCCATCGCGGCACGGGGTGCAGAAACCGCAGGATTCGCGCGCGAAGAACTGCTCCATGTTGCGCAGCAGCGAGACCATGTTGACGCTGTCGTCCACCGCCATCGCCAGACCGGTACCCATACGGGTGCCGACTTTGGCGATGCCGCCGGCATACATTTGTGCGTCGAGGTGTTCCGGCAGAAGGAAACCGGTACCGGCGCCACCTGGCTGCCAGGCCTTGAGCTTGAAGCCGTCGCGCATGCCGCCGGCGTAATCTTCGAACAGCTCGCGACCGGTGACGCCGAACGGCAGTTCCCACAGGCCCGGGTTCTTGACCTTGCCGGAGAAGCCCATGAGCTTGGTGCCCATGTCTTCGGAGCCTTCGCGAGCCAACGATTTGTACCAGTCAACGCCGTCGGCGATGATCGCCGGCACGTTGCACAGGGTTTCGACGTTGTTCACGCAGGTCGGCTTGCCCCACACGCCGACGGCGGCAGGGAAGGGCGGCTTGGAGCGCGGGTTGGCGCGGCGACCTTCGAGGGAGTTGATCAGTGCGGTTTCTTCACCGCAGATGTAACGCCCGGCGCCAGTGTGGACGAACAGCTCGAAATCGAAACCGCTGCCCAGAATGTTCTTGCCCAGCAGGCCCGCAGCCTTGGCTTCTTCCACGGCACGGTTGAGGTGCCTGGCGGCGGTGGTGTATTCGCCACGCAGGAAGATGTAGCCACGGTAGGTTTTCAGCGCGCGGGCACTGATCAGCATGCCTTCGATCAGCAGATGGGGCAGTTGCTCCATCAGCATGCGGTCTTTCCAGGTGTTCGGTTCCATTTCATCCGCGTTGCACAGCAGGTAGCGGATGTTGATGGATTCGTCCTTGGGCATCAGGCCCCACTTCACGCCAGTGGGGAAGCCTGCACCGCCGCGACCCTTGAGGCCGGCGTCTTTCACGGTCTGGACGATCGCGTCCTGATCCATGTCGGCGAAGGCTTTGCGCGCAGCGGCGTAACCGTTCTTGGCCTGGTACTCGTCGAGCCACACGGCTTCGCCGTCATCGCGCAGACGCCAGGTCAGCGGATGAGTCTCGGCCGAGCGCTGAATGCGGTTGGCAGGACCAAAAGATGTCAGCGTCATACGTAGCCCTCGAGCAGTTTGGCCACGCCAGCAGGCTGCACGTCGCCAAAGGTGTCGTCGTCGATCATCAGCGCCGGTGCCTTGTCGCAGTTGCCGAGGCAGCAGACAGGCAGCAGGGTGAAACGACCGTCGGCGGTGGTCTGACCCAGGCCGATGCCCAGATTGTTCTGGATTTCGCTGACCACCGATTCGTGGCCACCGATGTAGCAGACCATGCTGTCGCAGACGCGAATGATGTGGCGGCCGACCGGTTGACGGAAGATCTGGCTGTAGAACGTCGCCACGCCTTCAACGTCGCTGGCCGGAATGCCGAGGATCTCGCCGATCGCGTACAAGGCACCGTCCGGCACCCAGCCGCGTTCCTTCTGAACGATCTTCAGGGCTTCGATCGACGCCGCGCGCGGGTCTTCGTAGTGATGCAGCTCGTGCTCGATGGCCGAGCGCTCGGTTTCACTCAAGGTGAAACGGTCTGTCTGGATAAGCGTGCTGTTCATGCTTAGCGGTCCACGTCGGCCATAACGAAGTCGATACTACCCAGGTACGCAATCAAGTCCGCGACCATGCTGCCTTTGATCACCGAAGGGATCTGCTGCAGGTGCGGGAAACTCGGAGTGCGGATCCGGGTACGGTAGCTCATGGTGCCGCCGTCGCTCGTCAGGTAATAACTGTTGATGCCCTTGGTCGCTTCGATCATCTGGAAGGATTCGTTGGCCGGCATGACCGGGCCCCACGAAACCTGCAGGAAGTGCGTGATCAGGGTTTCGATGTGCTGCAGCGTGCGCTCTTTGGGCGGCGGCGTGGTCAGCGGGTGATCCGCCTTGTACGGGCCTTCCGGCATGTTGCGCATGCACTGGTCGATGATCTTGATGCTCTGGCGCATCTCTTCGACGCGGACCATGCAGCGGTCGTAGGCATCGCCGTTGACGGCCAGCGGCACTTCGAATTCGAAGTTCTCGTAGCCCGAGTACGGACGCGCTTTACGCAGGTCGAAATCGCAACCGGTCGAACGCAGGCCGGCACCGGTGACGCCCCATTCCAGGGCCTCTTTGGTGTTGTAGGCAGCGACGCCGACGGTACGACCCTTGAGGATGCTGTTCTGCAGCGCAGCCTTGGTGTATTCGTCCAGACGCTTGGGCATCCACTCGACGAAATCCTTGACCAGTTTTTCCCAGCCGCGCGGCAGGTCGTGGGCAACGCCGCCGATGCGGTACCAGGCCGGGTGCAGACGGAAACCGGTGATCGCTTCGATCACCGTGTACGCTTTCTGGCGGTCGGTGAAGGTGAAGAACACCGGCGTCATGGCGCCGACGTCCTGGATGTAGGTACCCAGGAACAGCAGGTGGCTGGTGATCCGGAAGAACTCGGCCATCATGATGCGGATGACGTCGACCTTCTGCGGCACCTTGATGCCGGCCAGCTTCTCGACCGAGAGCACGTACGGCAGGTTGTTCATCACGCCGCCGAGGTAGTCGATGCGGTCGGTGTACGGAATGTAGCTGTGCCAGGACTGACGCTCGCCCATCTTCTCGGCGCCACGGTGGTGGTAACCGATGTCCGGAACGCAATCGACGATCTCTTCACCGTCCAGCTGCAGGATGATGCGGAACGCACCGTGCGCGGAAGGGTGGTTCGGGCCGAGGTTGAGGAACATGTAGTCCTCGTTGGCGCCGGAACGCTTCATGCCCCAGTCTTCAGGGCGGAAACGCGCGGCTTCTTCCTCAAGCTGCTGCTTGGCGAGGTTGAGGCTGAACGGATCGAATTCGGTGGCGCGCGCCGGGAAGTCCTTGCGCAGCGGGTGACCTTCCCAGGTCGGCGGCATCATGATGCGCGACAGGTGCGGGTGGCCTTTGAAGTCGATACCGAACATGTCCCAGACTTCGCGCTCGTACCAGTTGGCGTTCGGCCAGATGCTGGTGACGGAAGGCATGCTGAGGTCGCCTTCGGACAAGGCGACCTTGATCATCACGTCACTATTACGCTCCAGCGACATGAGGTGATAGAACACGGTGAAATCGGCGCCGGTCGGCAGCCCTTGACGCTTGGTGCGCAGACGCTCGTCCACGCCGTGCAGGTCATAGAGCATGACGTACGGCTTGGGCAGGTTGCGCAGGAAAGTCAGGACTTCAACCAGCTTGGCGCGGGCCACCCACAGCACCGGCATGCCGGTGCGGGTTGCCTGAGCGGTGAACGCTTCGGCGCCAAAGCGGTTGTTCAACTCGACGACCACATCCTGGTCGTCTGCCTTGTAAGGCGGGATGTACAGAGCACTGCCTGTAGTCATGGTTATTTTTTCGCTTTCGGTCAACGTAAAGAATGAAGCCAGCTTCTCGTTACTAAGAACAGATCTGGATCAGACTTCGTCAGGGCTGCGCAGATTGGTGACTGCGATTCGCTGTTCGCGGCGCTGTTCCTTTTGCGAAGGCATGTCGGCGCGATACACGCCTTGATCACCAACGACCCAGGAAAGCGGACGACGCTCCTGTCCAATCGATTCCTGCAACAGCATCAAGCCTTGCAGAAATGCTTCCGGACGGGGCGGGCAGCCAGGTACGTAGACGTCCACGGGCAGGAACTTGTCCACGCCTTGAACCACGGAGTAGATGTCGTACATGCCACCGGAGTTGGCGCACGAACCCATGGAAATCACCCACTTGGGTTCGAGCATCTGCTCGTAGAGACGCTGAATGATCGGCGCCATCTTGATGAAGCAGGTACCGGCGATAACCATGAAGTCGGCCTGACGCGGCGAGGCCCGGATCACTTCGGCACCAAAGCGCGCGATGTCGTGGGGTGCCGTGAAGGCGGTGGTCATTTCCACATAGCAGCACGACAGGCCGAAGTTGTACGGCCACAGGGAGTTTTTACGCCCCCAGTTGACCGCGCCACTCAGCACGTCTTCGAGCTTGCCCATGAAAATGTTTTTGTGGACTTGATCTTCTAACGGATCGGCAACGGTTTCCCGCTGGCCAATCGGATACTGCTCGTTAGGAGCATCGGGGTCGATCCTGGTGAGATTGTATTGCATTGCCAAAGCCTCATTGTTTCAGCTTCGCCTGCCGCTTGCGACGAGCTTCCGGAGCCCAGTCAAGGGCGCCCACTCGGAACAGGTAGACAAGACCTGCCAACAGAATTGCTATGAAAACGAGAGCTTCGACGAATCCGGTCCAGCCGCTTTCGCGGACGGACACAGACCATGCAAAGAGAAAGAGGGCTTCGATATCGAAGATCACGAAGAGCATCGCGACCAGATAGAATTTGGCTGAGAGCCGCAAGCGGGCGCCACCGGTAGGTAGCATGCCCGACTCGAACGGTTCGTTTTTGCTGCGACCCCAGGCTTTTGACCCAAGGAGGCTGGAGACGCCAAGCATGAA
This sequence comes from Pseudomonas sp. Z003-0.4C(8344-21), assembly GCF_900104975.1. NCBI lineage: Bacteria > Pseudomonadati > Pseudomonadota > Gammaproteobacteria > Pseudomonadales > Pseudomonadaceae > Pseudomonas > Pseudomonas sp. Z003-0.4C(8344-21). The sequence goes on from NZ_LT629756.1 coordinate 2,666,771, forward strand.
GGCGCAGAGGCCGACGACACCCAGAAGGAAAATGGCAAAGCCCCAGTTGTGGGCCATGAGTCCTGTCGCTTCGGGCATGCTGGTAATCCTTAACAGAGAGCAAAGGTCTCTGAGCTTGATAAAGAAATAAGGCAGTGACGATATGTCGCAGCAATCAATCGGGCTGATTTTATGGCTAAACACCCGGCAAGTAAAATTCCAATGGCGAAATTATTTATTGGAATAAGGACGTGGCCGTCCTCGGAACCCTTTCGGCCCAGCCTTTCCGGGCATCAGGCGGTTTTCCAGGAATAATGTTTTGCTTGCGCTGTAATGATCATAGTTGCGGCTAAATGATAATTGATATCGTTTGAGTCGGATTTGTAACTGTTTATCGGGTGAGGGATTGGGAAGTTGTCTTACTTGCGCGTTACTGCAAGTAGCAAAGCCTACCGTTGTAGCGGAAATTTCTGATGCTTGTGGCGCGTCAGATCAATGTTTTGTGCTGACACCGCAAGACCTCTGTAGGAGTGAGCCTGCTCGCGAAAGCGGTGTATCAGCCAGCACATGCATTAACTGACACACCGTTATCGCGAGCAGGCTCACTCCTACAGGGCATCGGCGGTGTTGAGGAATCGCAGACAAAAAAACGCCCCGAACCAGTCGGGGCGTCAGTCTTGCGGCTCTGCGGTTAGCTTTTTATTCGATCCGCAAAGGCCGTTTGCTCAGCGAAGCGCTATCAGTGGAACTGTTCTTCTTCGGTCGAACCGGTCAGCGCGGTCACCGACGACGAGCCACCCTGGATCACGGTGGTCATGTCGTCGAAGTAGCCGGTGCCCACTTCCTGCTGGTGCGCCACGAAGGTGTAGCCCTTGGCGGCGTCAGCGAATTCCTGCTCTTGCAGCTTCACGTAGGCGGTCATGTCGTTGCGGGCGTAGTCGTGCGCCAGGTTGAACATGCTGTGCCACATGTTGTGAATGCCGGCCAGGGTGATGAACTGGTGCTTGTAGCCCATGGCGGACAGTTCGCGCTGGAATTTGGCGATGGTCGCGTCGTCCAGGTTTTTCTTCCAGTTGAAGGAAGGCGAGCAGTTGTACGACAGCAGTTGGTCCGGGTATTCCTTCTTGATCGCTTCAGCGAAGCGACGGGCTTCTTCCAGATCCGGCTTGGCGGTTTCGCACCAGATCAGGTCGGCGTATGGCGCGTAAGCCAGACCACGGGCGATGGCTTGGTCCAGGCCGGCACGAACCTTGTAGAAACCTTCCTGGGTGCGCTCGCCAGTCACGAACGGCTGGTCGTACGGGTCGCAGTCGGACGTCAGCAGGTCCGCGGCGTTGGCATCGGTACGCGCCAGGATGATGGTCGGCGTGCCGGCAACGTCAGCCGCCAGACGCGCAGCGGTCAGCTTCTGTACGGCTTCTTGGGTTGGAACCAGTACCTTGCCGCCCATGTGGCCGCATTTTTTAACCGAGGCCAGCTGGTCTTCGAAGTGAACGCCGGCGGCGCCTGCTTCGATCATGCTTTTCATCAGCTCGTAGGCGTTCAGTACACCGCCGAAACCGGCTTCAGCGTCAGCCACGATTGGCGCGAAGTAGTCGATGTAGCCTTCGTCGCCCGGGTTCTTGCCGGCTTTCCACTGGATCTGGTCGGCACGACGGAACGAGTTGTTGATGCGCTTGACCACGGTTGGCACCGAGTCCACCGGGTACAGCGACTGGTCCGGGTACATGGATTCTGCGGAGTTGTTGTCCGCAGCCACTTGCCAGCCCGACAGGTAGATCGCCTGGATACCGGCTTTTACCTGCTGAACAGCCTGGCCACCGGTCAGGGCGCCCATGCAGTTGACGAAATCTTTCTCAGGACGGAAGGACGGCTTGGCACCCTGGGTGACCAGGTTCCACAGCTTCTCGGCGCCCATCTTCGCAAAGGTGTGCTCAGGCTGGACCGAGCCACGCAGACGGACCACGTCAGCAGCGGAGTAAGTGCGTGTCACGCCTTTCCAGCGCGGGTTCTCAGCCCAGTCTTTTTCGAGGGCTGCAATTTGCTGTTCGCGTGTCAGTGCCATGGAGATAAACCTCGTCGCGTCTTTATTGAAAAGTTGTTCTGCGGTGGAAAATTCCTGCGCTCGCTGACCAGAAGCTTAGGTGGTCAAGTCGGATTCGGCGGGGGAGGCGACGGGATGAATGATGGGCTCGAGGGGAAGTGAGCAGGTAGTGGCGCGGTGCGGGCGCATTCCGGCGTCGTGGGCCTTTATGCGGTCTGCAGCGTGAAGCCGGGTTACCTAAATACGCTTCCGTCCCTCGGGACAACTTCGTTCCAGTCGGCAACCTCGTCAAACACACCTTGTGGGCGGTACAGACACGAAACGGCTCGCGGGGTAGGTGCGGGCGGCGCTTCGAAGGCCCTTGCCAGGGCCCCTGATTAGCGGGAGCGAGGCCATCATGCCTTCGCTTTTTTTTCGCGTCAAACGTTTTGTAGTGCTTTTTGTAGAGCACTACATCTTTCGTCTAATACGACTAATCAGTCAGTTTTCGGTGCTTTAGTCCAGTGCGTCGACTTTCACCCGCAAGGTCATGTCATCCCGGCCTTGAGTCGAGTAGCTGCGGGTCAGGCCCTGTTTATCAGCCTGGGTCTGGCGATTCACGCCGGCCAAGGTGATCCATTCGCCGAGGCGTCCGCTGACGGTTGTGTCGGTGCTTTGCACGTTCACTACATCGGGACGCTCCTGGCTCATGCGGTCACGGTTGGTACTGATCGCCAGATGAACGGTCTCGCCGGTGACACTGGCGGTGACGTAGAAACCCTGGGTGACGTTGCGGTATTGGGTCTGGCTGTTGTAACCGCCGTAAGAATCGCTCTGAACGTTGGTGATCGGCACGCTTTGCCCGACCTGGATCAGCGCTGGCATGCCGTCGGTGGCTTGCACTTGCTGCACGCCACCTTCGCGGCTGGTCGTACTGCGGCTGATGATGCGGGTCTGATTCGGCTGCGCGCCGTTGACCGAATAGCCTTCGTCGCCACGGCCATTGTTTTCATTGGTATCGACGGTGATCAGCAGGCGCTTGGGCGCGGTGTCGAGCTGGCCGATCAGTGCCTTGAGTTCCTGAATCTTGTCCGGGTCGGCCTTGATGATCAGTTGATTGCCATAGGCGCTGACCTGGCCGTCCTTGCCGAGGAAGTCCTGCGCCATCGGCAGCATGTCGGCGCTGGTGCGGTAATTGAGGGGCACGATTTCTGTGGCTGCCAGCACCGAAAAGCTGCAGCCGAGCAGCAGGGTGGTGAGCAGGGTGCGTAGGGACATGTCCGTTATCTCCGCGTTCGAAAGGCTTGATATTGCCAGTTTGTCGGCCCGGGGTGGGGCAAGTTGAATCGTAGACAGCAAAACGCCCCGGCATCGTGAGATAGCGGGGCGGTTTGGGGTGTGCTTGCAGGCCTTTTCGCGAGCAGGCTCGCTTCCACAGTAGGTCTCCAGTGAGCACAAGTTTTGTGTCCCGCAGAGATCAAGTGTGGGAGCGAGCCTGCTCGCGAAAGCCGCGATGCGGTCTCAGGCCGAATGCCGAACCATGTCGACATGCGGAATCCCGGCTTCGAGGAACTCCTCGCTGACCAGGCTGAAACCCAGGCGCTCGTAGAACGCCGTGGCCTGCACCTGTGCGCTGAGCATTTGCTGCTTCAGGCCGCGCGCTTCCGCTTCGGCGATGACCGCTTGCATCAGCGCGTCGCCGACTTTCATCCCGCGCCAGTCTTTCAGTACCGAGACCCGGCCGATGTGTCCATCGGGCAGCAAGCGCGCGGTGCCGATCGGGTAGTCGCCTTCAAACGCCAGAAAATGCACGGCGGTCGCGTCGTCCGCGTCCCACTCAAGCTCGGGTGGCACCGATTGTTCGGCGATGAACACCGTTTCACGAATGCGCCGGATCTCGGCGATGTCCTTCTGCCAGTCTGCGACACGAACGCGAATTTTATTCATCGGCGAACCCCAGGCTACCTTGCTTGACCAGTTCGCAGAGCAGGCTGCGACCGTCTTCGTCGTTCAGCCAGTCGCCGACGTTATCGGCGTGCAGGGCGTCAGCGGCGCAGATCAGCTTCAGCAGTTCGCGCAGTTTGCCCGGCAGATAGCGGCTCTGGCCGCTGGCGAACAGCAGCAGGTCGTCATCGACTTCCGACCAGGCCAGACGCGCGCTCGGGTTGCGAATCAGCACGGCGCCGTCCTGCAGGGCAGCGAGGAAGTCTTCTTCTTCGACGTCTTCCGGGCCGACCACCAGTTCCGGGTAGCGCGGCTCGGTCATGTACTGGCCGAACCAGGTCAGCAGCAGACGCTCGTCGCTCATGTGCTCGGCAAGCAGGCTCTTCAGGCGGTCCAGCGCATCGTGCTGGATCTGATGCGGGTCGGCCGCCGGCTTGGCATCGGCGTCGGTGTAGCGCTCTTCGTCAGTCAGGAACTGGCTGAGGAAGTCGGTGAAGTGGGTGAGTACTTCAGCGGCGCTCGGCGCGCGGAAGCCGACCGAGTAGGTCATGCAGTTGTCGACCGCGACACCGCAGTGAGCCAGGCGCGGCGGCAGGTAAAGCATGTCGCCCGGTTCCAGGACCCATTCTTCGGTCTGTTCGAATTCGGCGAGGATGCGCAGGTCGGCGTGTTGCAGCAGCGGGCTCTCGGAATCGCACATCTGGCCGATTTTCCAGTTGCGCTTACCGTGGCCTTGCAGCAGGAACACGTCGTAGTTATCGAAGTGCGGGCCAACGCTGCCACCGGGAGCGGCGAAGCTGATCATCACGTCGTCGACGCGCCAGCTCGGCAGAAAACGGAAGTTTTCCAGCAGCTCGCTGACTTCCGGGACGAACTGGTCGACCGCTTGTACCAGCAGGGTCCATTCTTTTTCCGGCAGTTTGCTGAACTCGTCTTCGGCGAACGGGCCGCGACGCAGTTCCCACGGGCGCTCGCCGTGCTCGATGACCAGGCGCGATTCGACTTCTTCTTCCAGGGCGAGGCCGGCCAGTTCATCGGCGTCGATCGGGCTTTCGAAGTCAGGAATCGCCTGACGGATCAGCAGCGGTTTTTTCTGCCAGTAGTCACGCAGGAATTCGCGTGCCGTGAGGCCGCCCAGAAGTTGAAGAGGAATATCGGAATTCATATGTAACCTATTGAAAAAAAGCACTTTTCAGACGGGAATAAAAACGCCCGGCGCGGCCGGGCGTCTTGAACGGGGCAAGCGGTCGATCAGATGCGTTTGGCTTGTGCTACAGCGTTGCCGATGTAGTTGGCCGGGGTCAGTTGCTTGAGCTCGGCTTTCGCTTCGGCTGGCATGTCCAGGCCATCGATGAAAGTCTGCAGCGCTTCAGGGCTGATGCCCTTGCCGCGGGTCAGTTCTTTCAGCTTTTCGTACGGGTTTTCGATGTTGTAGCGGCGCATCACGGTCTGGATCGGCTCGGCCAGCACTTCCCAGCACGCGTCGAGGTCAGCGGCAATCTTCTGCTCGTTGAGTTCGAGTTTGCTGATGCCTTTGAGGCTGGCTTCGTAGGCGATCACGCTGTGGGCGAAGCCGACACCGAGGTTGCGCAGAACGGTGGAGTCGGTCAGGTCGCGCTGCCAGCGGGAGATCGGCAGTTTGCTCGCCAGGTGCTGGAACAGTGCGTTGGCGATGCCCAGGTTGCCTTCGGAGTTCTCGAAGTCGATCGGGTTGACCTTGTGCGGCATGGTCGACGAACCGATTTCGCCAGCGATGGTGCGCTGCTTGAAATAACCCAGGGAGATGTAGCCCCAGATGTCACGGTCGAAGTCGATCAGGATGGTGTTGAAACGCGCGATCGCGTCGAACAGCTCAGCGATGTAGTCGTGCGGTTCGATTTGCGTGGTGTACGGGTTGAAGCCCAGGCCCAGCTCGTCTTCGATGAAGGCGCGGGCGTTGGCTTCCCAGTCGATCTGCGGGTAGGCCGACAGGTGCGCGTTGTAGTTGCCGACGGCGCCGTTGATCTTGCCCAGCAGCGGTACGGCAGCGACTTGTGCGATCTGCCGCTCGAGACGGTAAACCACGTTCGCCAGCTCTTTACCAAGAGTGGTCGGCGAAGCCGGTTGGCCGTGGGTGCGCGACAGCATCGGCACGTCAGCGAAACGGATGGCCAGTTCGCGGATGGCGTTGGCGGTCTGGCGCATCAGCGGCAGCATCACGTCGTCACGGCCTTCGCGCAGCATCAGCGCGTGGGACAGGTTGTTGATGTCTTCGCTGGTGCAGGCAAAGTGGATGAACTCGCTGACCTTGGCCAGCTCCGGCAGCTTGGCCGCCTGCTCCTTGAGCAGGTATTCGATCGCCTTGACGTCGTGGTTGGTGGTGCGCTCGATCTCTTTGACGCGCTCGGCGTGCTCCAGCGAGAAGTTTTCAGCCAGTTCATTGAGAACGGAGTTGGCCTCGGCGGAGAAGGCCGGTACTTCAGGGATGCCGGCGTGGGCGGCCAGGCGCTGGAGCCAGCGCACTTCAACCAGAACACGGGCGCGGATCAGGCCGTACTCGCTGAAAATCGGGCGCAGGGCCTGGGTTTTGCCGGCGTAGCGGCCGTCAACAGGGGAAACCGCAGTGAGCGAAGAGAGCTGCATGGGGTGTTCTCGGACAGTCGGGCAACGAAATGGGGCGCGTATCATACATGAAAAAATCCGCCGGTCCGTCGCCAACTGACCGGCGTATTACGCGTTACAGACTACAAAACTGGTATCGCGCGGCGTTTACTCGCTGCGCATCAGCGGATACAGCTCTTTGAGCAACTTGCGCCGGCTGATCACCAACTGCCAGCGATGACCGCCAAGCTGGCGCCACAAGCGCGCCGAACGAATCCCGGCCAGCAGCAGGGCGCGAATCTTCGAGGCATTGCTCGGTTGCTGCAGGTTGCGCATGTCGCCGTGCACCTGAATGCGCTGGCGCAAGGTGCTCAGGGTGTCCTGATACAGCGCGCCGCAAGCTGCCACCACGTTTTCGTGGGCCGGACCGAAGTGCTCGACCTGCGACTGGATCTGCGGCAAACGCTTGCTGATGGTGTCGAGCATGTCGTCGCGCTTGGCCAGTTGGCGTTCCAGACCGAGCATCGACAGTGCGTAACGCAACGGCTCGCGCTGCAAAGTGCTGGGGTCGCGTTCCAGTGCGCCGATCAGCGCCCGATAACCTTCGCGCAGATTGATGTCATCGCCGCCGTACACGTCCAGCGTGTCTTTCGGATCGCGCACCAGCAGGCTGCCGAGCATGCAGCTCAGGCCAGCTTCGTTGGTCTGGCCGGTCTTGGCGATGCGGTCGACCAGCACGGCGGCCAGAAACACACCGCCCAGCGCCGTCAGTTGCTCCTGAGTCGGGCTCATGCCTGGCCGCTCCACGGCTCGGCGACTTCGATCACGCCGCCGCCGAGGCAGATTTCACCGTCATAGAACACCACCGATTGGCCCGGCGTCACCGCGCGTTGCGGCTCGTCGAACACGGCGCGATAGCCGCTGGCGGTTTTCTCCAGGGTGCAGGCCTGATCGCTCTGGCGATAACGCACTTTGGCAGTCAGGCGCAGCGGCTGGCTCAGGTCGATCGGGTTGACCCAATAGATGTCCGAAGCGAGCAGGGCGCCGGAGAACAGCCACGGATGGTTGTTGCCCTGGCCGACGATCAGTTCGTTGACGTCCAGATCCTTGCGCAGCACGTACCACGGTTCATCGCCGGCGTCTTTCAAACCGCCGATGCCAAGGCCCTGGCGCTGGCCGATGGTATGGTACATCAAGCCGTGGTGACGGCCGATGACTTCGCCTTCGGTGGTTTTGATCTCACCCGGTTGCGCCGGCAGGTATTGCTTGAGGAAGTCGCTGAAGCGCCGTTCACCGATGAAGCAGATCCCGGTGGAATCCTTCTTCTTGGCGGTCGCCAGCTCGTATTTCTCAGCAATCGCGCGCACTTCCGGCTTTTCCAGTTCGCCGACCGGGAACAGGGTCTTGGCGATCTGTTCGCCGCCAACGGCGTGCAGGAAGTAGCTCTGATCCTTGTTTGGATCTAGGCCCTTGAGCAATTCGGTGCGGCCATCGATGTCGCGGCGGCGCACGTAGTGGCCGGTGGCGATCAGGTCGGCGCCAAGCATCATCGCGTAGTCGAGGAACGCCTTGAACTTGATCTCGCGGTTGCACAGGATGTCCGGGTTCGGCGTACGTCCGGCCTTGTATTCGGCCAGGAAGTGCTCGAACACGTTGTCCCAGTACTCGGCAGCGAAGTTGGCGGTGTGCAGTTTTATGCCGATCTTGTCGCAGACAGCCTGAGCATCCGCCAGGTCGTCCATGGCGGTGCAATATTCCGTTCCGTCGTCTTCTTCCCAGTTCTTCATGAACAGGCCTTCCACTTCATACCCCTGCTCGATCAGCAGGAGAGCGGAAACGGAAGAGTCCACGCCGCCGGACATGCCGACAATGACGCGCTTCTTGGATGTGTCAGAAGGGGCTGGATCACGCATAGGGATTCAATGAGTGTCTTGGAAAAGGGCGCGATTCTATCAGGCTCGCGGCCGCAAGGCTAAAGGGAAGGGCGGATCAGTTCGAGGCTGAAGTGATGGCCGGCCAGATAATCGTCGATGCAGCGCATGATCAGCTCGCTGCGCCAGTTGTCCCGTTGAGCCAATAATTCGTCGCGGGTCAGCCACTTGGCGCCGAGGATGCCGTCGTCGAGCTGATAGTCCGGGTGGTGTTTGACGGCTTTGGCGCTGAAGCACACACGCTGGTAAGTCACGCCGTTGCTCGGCGCGGTGTACAGGTAAATGCCGATGACGCTGGTGGGTTCGACGTCCCAGCCGGTCTCTTCGAGGGTTTCGCGCACGGCGGCTTCGATCAGGGTTTCATCCGGATCGAGATGCCCGGCGGGTTGATTGAGCACATTGCGCCCGGCCTTGTGCTCTTCGACCATCAGGAAGCGACCGTTTTTTTCGACAATGGTGGCGACGGTGATGTGGGGCAGCCATTCCATGAGTTGTCCTCGTTTTGAACATTGAAACCCGATTACTGTGGGAGCTGGCTTGCCAGCGATGGCGGCCTATCATTCAGCATTGAAGGTGACTGATCCACCGCTATCGCTGGCAAGCCAGCTCCCACAGGGTTTTGTGCTGATCACAAAGTCTAAAAACACAAACCCCGGCACAGGGCCGGGGTTTGTTTACCGCACTACAACCTTAAACCAGCGCAGCAATCGCCGCGTTGAAGGTTGCGCTTGGGCGCATGGCCTGGCTGATCAGCTCGGCGTCGGCGTGGTAGTAACCGCCGATGTCGACTGGCTTGCCCTGAACGGCGTTGAGCTCGGCAACGATGGTCGCCTCGTTCTCGGTCAGGGTTTTGGCCAGCGTTGCGAACTGCGCTTGCAGTGCAGCGTCTTCGGTCTGGGCGGCCAGGGCCTGAGCCCAGTACATCGCCAGGTAGAAGTGGCTGCCGCGGTTGTCGATGTTGCCGACTTTACGCGATGGCGACTTGTTGTTGTCGAGGAACTGGCCGGTGGCCTGGTCCAGGGTCTTCGACAGCACCAGCGCTTTCGGGTTGTTGTAGTTCACACCCAGATGCTCAAGGGAAGCGGCGAGGGCAAGGAACTCACCCAGCGAATCCCAGCGCAGGAAGTTTTCTTCAACCAGTTGCTGCACATGCTTCGGCGCCGAACCGCCAGCGCCGGTTTCGAACAGGCCACCGCCGTTCATCAGCGGCACGATCGACAGCATCTTGGCGCTGGTGCCCAGTTCCATGATCGGGAACAGGTCGGTCAGGTAATCACGCAGTACGTTGCCGGTCACCGAAATGGTGTCCTTGCCTTCGCGGGTGCGCTGCAGGGTGTACTTCATTGCATCGACCGGCGCCATGATCTGGATGTCCAGACCGGCGGTGTCGTGATCCTTCAGGTACGCCTGAACCTTCTCGATCACCACACCGTCGTGAGCGCGCATCGGGTCGAGCCAGAAGATCGCCGGGGTGCTGCTGGCGCGAGCGCGGTTGACGGCCAGTTTGACCCAGTCCTGGATCGGCGCGTCTTTGGTCTGGCACATGCGGAAGATGTCGCCGGCTTCAACGGCCTGCTCCATCAGCACGGTGCCTTTGCTGTCGGTGACGCGAACCACGCCGTCAGCCTTGATCTGGAAGGTCTTGTCGTGCGAGCCGTATTCTTCGGCTTTCTTCGCCATCAGACCGACGTTCGGCACGCTGCCCATGGTGGTCGGATCGAACGCGCCATTGGCCTTGCAGTCTTCGATCACGGCCTGGTAAATGGTGGCGTAGCAACGATCCGGGATCACTGCCTTGGTGTCGTGCAGCTGACCGTCGGTGCCCCACATCTTGCCGGAGTCACGGATCATCGCTGGCATCGAGGCGTCGACGATGACGTCGCTCGGCACGTGCAGGTTGGTGATGCCTTTGTCGGAGTTGACCATCGCCAGCGCCGGACGCACAGCGTAGACCGCCGCCATGTCGGCTTCGATTTGCGCTTGCTGCTCGGCCGGCAGCGCTTTGATGCGCGCGTACAGGTCGCCGATGCCGTTGTTCAGGTTGAAGCCGATCTCGGCCAGCACGTCAGCGTGCTTGGTCAGCGCGTCTTTGTAGTACTCGGCAACGATCTGGCCGAACATGATCGGGTCGGAGACCTTCATCATGGTCGCTTTCAGGTGCACCGAGAGCAGCACGCCCTGGGCCTTGGCGCTTTCGATTTCAGCAGCGATGAACGTACGCAGGGCGTTTTTGCTCATCACGGCGCAGTCGAGGATCTCGCCGGCCTGAACGGTGGTTTTTTCTTTCAGAACGGTGGCAGTACCGTCCTTGGCGATCAGTTCGATCTTCACGGCGTCAGCGGCGTCGATCAGGGCGGCTTTTTCGCTGCCGTAGAAATCGCCGGTGCTCATGTGAGCGACGTGGGACTTGGAGTCTTTGGCCCAGGCGCCCATTTTGTGCGGGTGCTTGCGCGCGTAGTTCTTCACCGACAGCGGAGCGCGACGGTCGGAGTTGCCTTCACGCAGAACCGGGTTCACGGCGCTGCCCTTGACCTTGTCGTAACGCGCCTTGGCGTCTTTGTCGGCGTCGCTGGTCACGGTTTCCGGGTAGTCCGGCAGGTTGTAGCCCTGCGCCTGCAGCTCTTTGATCGCGGCTTGCAGTTGCGGCACCGAAGCGCTGATGTTCGGCAGCTTGATGATATTGGCTTCAGGCGTAACGGCCAGTTCGCCCAGTTCGGCGAGGTGGTCGGCTACGGCTTTGTCGCCCAGTTGCTCGGGGAAGCTTGCCAGGATGCGTGCTGCAAGAGAGATATCGCGGGTTTCCACGGCGATATCGGCCGAGGCGGTGTAAGCCTCGATGATCGGCAGCAGGGAATAGGTGGCGAGGGCAGGAGCTTCGTCGGTGAAGGTATAGATGATCTTCGAGCGGGTGGGCATATTCGGATTAACTCTCTCTTCTTTGCTAAAGCGTGCGCAGAAACTCGAGGGGCGCCGGGTAAGCGCGTTCGTTCAAAGTCATCCATGAACCGAATGTCGAGATTCTTCGCGGTGATGTTGGGTGCATCAGTAGAGCGTCAAGCAGTCAGGCTGCGGTAACAGCCCGACCAATCAGGCGGAAAGTCTCGTACTAGAGAGGCCAGCCGTCGTGACCCTGTGGTCAGCGGGCGGCATTATACATAGGTAGCTGGCAATCTGCCGATGGTTCATATGCAACGATTCTCGTCCATTGGTCTAAAGGTCGCAGGGCAGGGTTGGGCAAAGAGTCGTTACGAATGCTGGAGTTTGGCGCTTTTCCCTTTGCTTTCAGGCTTGTACGAAATGAGATGTGCGCGGCGGCGGAACATAGGGTTTGCGTGTTGATTCAACTGGGTTACGCTCGAAGCAAGCCAGGTGTTCAATCCAAACAATGGAGTTCAGCATGGGTTACAAGAAGATTCAGGTTCCAGCCGTCGGCGACAAAATCACCGTCAATGCAGACCATTCTCTCAATGTTCCTGATAACCCGGTCATCCCCTTCATCGAAGGTGACGGTATTGGTGTCGACATCAGTCCGGTGATGATCAAGGTTGTCGATGCTGCTGTTGAAAAGGCCTACGGCGGCAAACGCAAGATTTCCTGGATGGAAGTCTACGCCGGGGAAAAAGCCACCCAGGTTTACGATCAGGACACTTGGCTGCCGCAGGAAACCCTCGACGCGGTCAAGGATTACGTCGTTTCCATCAAGGGCCCGCTGACCACTCCGGTGGGTGGCGGCATCCGCTCGCTGAACGTGGCCCTGCGTCAGCAGCTTGACCTCTATGTCTGCCTGCGCCCGGTGCGCTGGTTCGAAGGCGTGCCAAGCCCGGTGAAAAAGCCTGGCGACGTCGACATGACCATCTTCCGTGAGAACTCCGAAGACATCTACGCGGGCATCGAGTGGAAGGCCGGTTCGCCGGAAGCCACCAAGGTGATCAAATTCCTTAAAGAAGAAATGGGCGTCACCAAGATCCGTTTCGACGAAAACTGCGGCATCGGCGTCAAGCCGGTTTCCCGTGAGGGCACCAAGCGTCTGGCGCGCAAGGCGCTGCAATATGTGGTCGATAACGATCGCGATTCGCTGACCATCGTGCACAAAGGCAACATCATGAAGTTCACCGAAGGTGCCTTCAAGGAATGGGCCTACGAGGTGGCGGCGGAAGAATTCGGCGCGACCCTGCTCGACGGCGGTCCGTGGATGCAGTTCAAGAACCCGAAAACCGGCAAGAACGTGGTGGTCAAAGACGCCATCGCCGACGCCATGCTCCAGCAGATCCTGCTGCGTCCGGCCGAGTACGATGTGATCGCGACGCTTAACCTCAACGGCGACTACCTGTCCGACGCCCTGGCGGCAGAAGTGGGCGGCATCGGTATTGCACCGGGCGCCAACCTGTCCGACACCGTGGCGATGTTCGAAGCGACCCACGGTACCGCGCCGAAATACGCCGGCAAGGATCAGGTCAACCCGGGTTCACTGATTCTCTCGGCCGAGATGATGCTGCGGCACATGGGCTGGACCGAAGCGGCAGATCTGATCATCAAGGGCACCAATGGTGCGATCGGGGCGAAGACTGTGACGTATGACTTCGAACGCTTGATGGATGGGGCCAAGCTGGTTTCGTCTTCGGGCTTTGGGGATGCGTTGATTTCGCATATGTAAAACGCGGATACACAAAAAACCGCCGATCTCGATCTGTGAGTTCGGCGGTTTTTTATAACCCGATGCCTTGGGTGGCGGGCTCAGCCCACTACGCTGGTGCGCATGCTGGTTGCGGCGGCTGCAGCTGCGGCGGCGTCAACGGATGCCTTGTCCATTATATCGTGGGCGTGCAGTCCTTTCGGGCCCTGGACGATATTGAAATATACGGCTTGTCCGGCTTTCAAGGTTTTGTAGCCTTCCATTTCGATGGCCGAGTAATGCGCAAAGAAATCGATGTCCTTGCCATCCTCATCGCGGCCCTGGTGGGCTTCGGTATTGATAAAGCCGAATCCCTTGGCATTGTTGAACCATTTCACCGTGCCGCTGAAAATGGGTTTGGCTTTGGCCTTATCTCTGGCCTTATCTCTGGCCTTGTCTTTGACCTTATCTTTGGCCTTTTCGTCTATCTTGTCTTTAACCTTGCCGCCTGACATACCCAAATCCCTCTGCACCAGTCTCCATCGCTGGAGTATCATCCCGTTCATCCGCAATCGAATTCGATAAAAGAATTGACTCCGCGGATCTTTTTTACCCACTGTGGGCTCTATTGGTTGTAACACCGTTTTCCCGATAGTCAAGGTGACCGGGCAGTCGGAGTTGAAAACGCAGGCAACCGCCCCCACCACTGTATTTGCACAACTGACGAACCTTTCTTTCCATGCATGCAATCAGCCAGATTCGACTAACATTCAATCAGGATCGCCCGCTTCTCCAAAAGGATCTTCCACAGGAGCACGACGACGATTCGGCAGGCGTTGCTGTTCAGGAAGCAAAGCCTGCATTACAGGCACCGCCGATGTACAAGGTGGTTTTGTTCAACGATGACTACACACCGATGGATTTCGTCGTCGAAGTGCTCGAGGTGTTTTTTAACCTGAATCGCGAGCTGGCGACCAAGGTCATGCTGGCCGTCCATACAGAAGGACGAGCAGTATGTGGAGTGTTTACCCGCGACATCGCCGAGACAAAGGCCATGCAGGTCAACCAGTACGCCAGGGAAAGCCAGCATCCGCTACTCTGTGAAATCGAGAAGGACGGTTAATCGCCGACCACTTGGGTATGAGGTGAAGCTATGTTAAACCGCGAGCTCGAAGTCACCCTCAATCTAGCCTTCAAGGAGGCTCGTTCGAAGCGTCATGAGTTCATGACCGTCGAACATCTCCTGTTGGCCCTATTGGACAATGAGGCTGCCGCCACCGTTTTGCGTGCCTGCGGCGCGAACCTCGACAAACTCAAGCACGACCTGCAGGAGTTTATCGACTCCACCACGCCATTGATCCCCGTCCATGACGAAGATCGCGAAACCCAGCCAACCCTGGGCTTCCAGCGTGTCCTGCAGCGTGCTGTTTTCCACGTACAGAGCTCCGGCAAACGCGAAGTGACTGGCGCCAACGTGCTCGTCGCCATCTTCAGTGAGCAAGAGAGTCAGGCCGTATTCCTGCTGAAACAGCAGAGCGTTGCGCGCATCGATGTCGTCAACTACATCGCCCACGGCATTTCCAAAGTACCGGGGCATGGCGATCACTCTGAAGGTGAACAAGATATGCAGGACGACGAGGGCGGTGAGTCTTCTTCTTCAGGCAATCCTCTGGATGCTTATGCCAGCAACCTCAACGAGCTCGCGCGCCAGGGTCGTATCGATCCGCTGGTCGGTCGCGAATCGGAAGTCGAGCGGGTCGCGCAGATTCTCGCGCGGCGGCGCAAGAACAATCCGCTGCTGGTCGGCGAAGCAGGCGTGGGTAAAACCGCGATTGCCGAAGGCCTGGCCAAGCGCATTGTCGACAATCAGGTGCCTGATCTGCTGGCCAACAGCGTCGTCTACTCGCTGGACCTTGGTGCTCTGCTGGCAGGCACCAAATACCGCGGTGATTTCGAGAAGCGTTTCAAGGCGCTGCTCAATGAACTGAAAAAGCGTCCGCAGGCGATTCTGTTCATCGACGAGATCCACACCATTATTGGTGCCGGTGCTGCGTCCGGTGGCGTCATGGATGCTTCGAATCTGCTCAAGCCGCTGCTGTCGTCTGGCGACATTCGCTGCATCGGTTCGACGACGTTCCAGGAGTTCCGCGGCATCTTCGAGAAGGACCGTGCTCTGGCGCGTCGCTTCCAGAAGGTCGATGTGGTCGAGCCGTCGGTGGAAGACACCATCGGCATCCTGCGTGGTCTCAAAGGCCGTTTCGAGCAGCACCACAACATCGAGTACAGCGATGAGTCGTTGCGCGCCGCTGCCGAACTGGCTTCGCGCTACATCAACGACCGGCATATGCCGGACAAGGCCATCGATGTGATCGACGAGGCGGGCGCCTATCAGCGTCTCCAGCCGGTGGAGATGCGCGTCAAGCGTATCGAAGTGCCGCAGGTCGAAGACATCGTGGCGAAGATTGCGCGGATCCCACCGAAGCATGTCACCAGTTCCGACAAGGAATTGCTGCGTAATCTGGAGCGTGACCTGAAGCTGACGGTGTTTGGTCAGGACGCGGCGATCGATTCGCTGTCGACCGCAATCAAGTTGTCTCGTGCCGGGCTCAAGTCGCCGGACAAGCCAGTCGGTTCATTCCTGTTCGCAGGGCCGACCGGTGTGGGTAAAACCGAGGCCGCGCGGCAATTGGCCAAGGCGCTGGGGATCGAGTTGGTTCGCTTCGACATGTCCGAGTACATGGAGCGTCACACCGTCTCGCGTCTGATCGGTGCGCCTCCAGGGTATGTCGGCTTCGATCAGGGCGGTCTGTTGACCGAAGCGATCACCAAGCAGCCGCATTGCGTATTGCTGCTCGATGAAATCGAGAAGGCGCACCCGGAAGTCTTCAATCTGCTGCTGCAGGTGATGGATCACGGTACGCTGACCGACAACAACGGGCGCAAGGCGGACTTCCGCAATGTGATCGTGATCATGACCACCAACGCCGGTGCCGAAACGGCTGCTCGCGCTTCGATCGGTTTCACTCATCAGGATCACTCGTCCGATGCGATGGAAGTGATCAAGAAGAGTTTTACGCCGGAATTCCGCAACCGTCTGGACACCATTATCCAGTTTGGTCGCCTCAGTCATGAGGTTATCAAGAGTGTGGTGGACAAGTTCCTCACCGAGCTTCAGGCGCAGCTGGAAGACAAGCGTGTGTTGCTTGAGGTGACTGACGCGGCGCGCAGTTGGCTGGCGGCGGGTGGTTATGACTCGGCAATGGGCGCACGTCCGATGGCGCGTCTGATCCAGGACAAGATCAAGCGTCCGCTGGCAGAAGAGATTCTGTTTGGCGAGCTGGCCGAGCATGGCGGTGTGGTGCACATCGACATCAAGGATGGTGAGTTGACGTTTGACTTCGAGACTACGGCGGAGATGGCCTGACGGCTGTGGTTTAAGAGGGCGCCTTCGGGCGCCTTTCTTTTGTCTCGGGATTGGGGGGTATATCCGTTGCTGCGGTAACGGCTTCTTATGGTTTCGCCCTTACGGCGACTCACTTTTTTTACAAACGCCTAAAAAAAGTAAGCAAAAAAACGCTTGCTCCTACGTTCGGCCCTCGCAGGCTCGGGTCCCTTCGCTCCGGGATCGATCCGGGCGCAGCGGCTACGGTTTGCTTCGCTGCACCTCCTTCCGCTGTGTCTGGCTGCGCCAGACGGTCGCTGCGCTCCCACGCCGGGATCAATCCCTCCACTCAGCCTTCCGACGTCGCCGGTGGATCAAGATCAAGAGCAGGCGAGCTGACACTCGGCCTATTGAGTGGTGAGAAGCGTCGCATGGCTTTTGATTTGTGGTGTGGCTGCCCCTCACCCCAGCCCTCTCCCGAGGGAGAGGGAGCCGATCGTTGTGCTTTTCAAATTTTGCGTACGACTCGGTATTTCATGTCTGCGTAACTCTTCCAATCACCGCGGTCAGTTCCCTCTCCCTCCGGGAGAGGGCTAGGGTGAGGGGCTTTTGACGTTGCTTTTGATCTTCGAGCAATTCAAATGCACCCGCAGCAAACGGGTGCTCACCCAAACCCAAACCCCAGACACAAAAACGCCCGGCTAAAAGCCGGGCGTTTTGTATTGACTTGATTAGCGAGCGCGGTAGGTGATGCGCCCTTTGCTCAAGTCATAGGGCGTCAGTTCGACGCGCACTTTGTCACCGGTAAGAATACGAATGTAGTTCTTGCGCATCTTGCCGGAAATATGCGCGGTTACGACGTGCCCATTTTCCAACTCCACACGAAACATGGTGTTGGGCAGGGTGTCGACGACAGTGCCTTCCATTTCGAAGCTGTCTTCTTTCGACATGCAGTAAAGCCCTCGGTATCCAGTGAATGGCCCGGTGCAACTGCGCCAGGCAAAAGCGGCGTGCATTGTGCCCGAAAAATGGGGTTTACGCCAAGGGGTTTGAGCTTTTGCTTTAGTTGAGGATGACCCAGCGCTGGTTGATCAGCAGTTCGATCGGGCGATATTGGGTCTTGTAGTTCATCTTTTTGCAGTTCTTGATCCAGTATCCGAGGTAGACCGCCTCAAGCCCCAGGCGCTGGCTCTCGGCGATTTGCCAGAGGATCGCGAAACGTCCCAGGCTGCGGCGTTCTTCGGCCGGTTCGTAAAAGGTGTAGACCGCCGAGAGGCCGTTAGGCAGCAAATCGGTCACCGCTACCGCCAGCAACCGTCCGTCGAGTCGGAATTCGTAAAAGCGCGAGAAGGGCAGATCGCGGACCAGAAAGGTCGAAAACTGATCGCGGCTCGGCGGGTACATGTCGCCGTCGGCGTGGCGTTGTTCAATGTAGCGCTGGTACAGGTCGAAATATTCTTCGCTGAATTGCGGCTTGGCCGGACGCACCTGCAAATCGGCGTTGCGTTTGAAAATGCGTTTTTGCTGGCGGTTGGGCAGGAACTGCGCAACCGGGATGCGCGCAGGCACGCACGCGTTGCAATTCTGGCAATGCGGGCGGTACAGATGATCGCCGCTGCGACGAAAACCCATTTCCGACAGGTCTGCGTAGACATGCACATCCATGGGCTGGCTCGGATCGAGAAACAGGGTCGTGGCCTGCTCCTCGGGCAGATAACTGCAAGAGTGGGGCTGAGTGGCATAGAACTTCAGGCGCGCCAACTCGGTCATGAATCAACCCTCGGAATAAGCTGGTGGATTAAGTGTAAGCCACCTGCGCAAAAGTCGCTCAGCAAACCCAGGTCGCATGATTGGGTTGATCCAGATGTCGCGCCAGATAATCGGCAAATTGCTCGCGGGGAATCGCTCGCGCACCGAGGCTGTGCAAATGATCGGTGGGCATCTGGCAGTCGATCAGCACGAAACCGGCGTCCTTCAGATGGCGCACCAGTGTGGCGAAGCCATATTTGGAGGCATTGTCGGCGCGGCTGAACATCGATTCGCCAAAGAACAATTGGCCCATCGCCAGGCCGTACAGGCCACCGACCAGCTCGCCCTGATCGCGCACTTCCACTGAGTGGGCAAAGCCGCGACGATGCAGTTCGATGTAGGCGTCCTGCATGGCTTCGGTGATCCAGGTGCCATCGGCGTAGTCCCGGGGCGCGGCGCAGGCGCGAATCACGGCTTCGAAATCCTGATCGAAGGTCACTTGATAGCGTTCCTTGCGCAGCAGTTTGCCGAGGCTGCGCGAAACGTGCAGCTCGTCGGGAAACAGCACGGTGCGCGGATCCGGCGACCACCAGAGAATCGGCTGGCCTTCGGAAAACCACGGAAAGCAGCCATGGCGATAAGCCTGAATCAGACGATCGGCAGACAAATCACCGCCGGCGGCGAGCAATCCGTTGGGCTCGCGCATGGCCTTTTCCAATGGAGGGAAGGTCATGGAATTGCGTTGTAACCAGGTCAGCATGGCATCCAGGCTTGCAGAAGGGGAGGGCGGTCGCGGCGCGCAGGCGCCGCGAAAGAGTTTGCCGCGAAAAAGCGCCGATGTCCTGCACAGATATTCGACGCAGCCAGTATTGAGCTGCAACTTGGTGTGTCGGCCGTGGTCGTAAGCGACACCGTGGCAGCGCGCGGCGAGCATCGCAGCCGGGTGGATATCGGCTGCTTCGCTACGTTCATCAAATAGCCTTCATAAGCCTTTGTCACAAAAGGTAAATGCATGCTCAAATTGCGTCGCAGCTTCTGCGCGCCTGGCTATGCTCAATCACGGGGTCTGAAGCATGGCATCGAACGCACAAACCCGTACAATGGCGGGTTATCAGACAATGCTGGTCATGTGCTGTGTTTATAAAAAGCGCGGCGTAATGTTAAAAGTAGTTCCGTTTGCGCTCGTTTGATTTTTTACCTGCCTGGATTGGGCAGTTTTTTATCGTCATTCAATAGATGGACGCGCCTTGTGCGCAGGAAAAGAAGCGTTTTGAAGAAATCCACCGAAGCACCCAAAACAGTCGTTCCGCTCTGGCGTCAACAATTGCACTACCGGCTCAAGGAAGGTGCATTGATCGCCATCGGTGCCTTGTGCCTGTTCCTGATGATGGCTTTGCTGACCTACGGCAAGGACGATCCGGGCTGGAGCCACAACAGCAAGATCGATGACGTACAGAATTTCGGCGGTCCGGCGGGCTCCTACAGCGCCGACATCCTGTTTATGGTGCTCGGTTACTTCGCCTACATCTTCCCGCTGTTGCTGGCGATCAAGGCGTATCAGATCTTCCGTCAGCGCCACGAGCCGTGGCAGTGGAGTGGCTGGCTGTTCTCCTGGCGCCTGATCGGTCTGGTATTTCTGGTGCTGTCCGGCGCGGCGCTTGCGCATCTGCATTTCCATGCGGCCTCCGGCCTGCCGGCGGGTGCTGGCGGTGCGTTGGGCGAAAGCCTCGGTAATCTGGCGAAGAATGCGCTGAACATTCAGGGCAGCACGCTGCTGTTCATCGCGCTGTTCCTGTTCGGTCTGACGGTGTTTACCGATCTGTCGTGGTTCAAGGTGATGGACATCACCGGCAAGATCACCCTCGACCTGTTCGAACTGTTTCAGGGCGCGCTCAATCGCTGGTGGGCGGCACGCACCGAACGCAAGCAACTGGTCGCGCAACTGCGAGAGGTCGACGATCGTGTGCATGACGTGGTGGCGCCAACGGTCACCGATAAGCGCGAACAGGCCAAAGTCAAGGAACGCCTGATCGAACGCGAGCAAGCCCTGAGCAAGCACATGTCCGATCGCGAGAAGCAGGTGCCGCCAGTGATCGCCCCGGCGCCGGCCAAAGCGCCCGAGCCAAGCAAGCGCGTGCAGAAAGAGAAGCAGGTGCCGTTGTTCGTCGACAGCGCCGTGGAAGGCACGTTGCCGCCGATCTCGATCCTCGATCCTGCGGAAAAGAAACAGCTCAATTACTCGCCGGAATCGCTTGCAGCGGTCGGGCACTTGCTGGAAATCAAACTCAAGGAATTCGGCGTCGAAGTCGCGGTGGATTCGATCCATCCCGGCCCGGTGATTACCCGTTACGAAATCCAGCCTGCGGCAGGCGTCAAGGTCAGCCGCATCGCCAACCTGGCCAAGGATCTGGCGCGTTCGCTGGCGGTGACCAGCGTGCGGGTGGTTGAAGTGATTCCAGGCAAGACTACGGTCGGCATCGAGATTCCCAACGAAGACCGGCAGATTGTGCGTTTCTCCGAAGTGCTTTCTACGCCTGAATACGACAACTTCAAATCGCCGGTCACCCTGGCCCTCGGCCACGATATCGGCGGCAAGCCGGTCATCACCGACCTGGCGAAGATGCCGCACCTGCTGGTTGCCGGTACCACCGGTTCCGGTAAGTCCGTGGGCGTGAACGCAATGATCCTGTCGATCCTGTTCAAGTCCGGCCCGGAAGACGCCAAGCTGATCATGATCGACCCGAAGATGCTCGAACTGTCGATCTACGAAGGCATTCCGCACCTGCTGTGCCCGGTTGTGACCGACATGAAAGACGCCGCCAACGCCTTGCGCTGGAGCGTTGCCGAAATGGAGCGTCGCTACAAGCTGATGGCCAAGATGGGCGTGCGTAACCTGTCCGGCTTCAACGCCAAGGTCAAGGAAGCCCAGGATGCCGGTGAGCCGTTGAGCGATCCGCTGTACAAGCGCGAGAGCATCCACGACGAAGCGCCGCTGCTGCAAAAACTGCCAACCATCGTTGTTGTGGTCGACGAATTCGCCGACATGATGATGATCGTCGGCAAGAAGGTTGAAGAGCTGATCGCCCGTATCGCACAGAAGGCCCGTGCCGCGGGCATTCACTTGATCCTCGCGACCCAGCGGCCATCGGTAGACGTGATCACCGGTCTGATCAAGGCCAACATTCCGACCCGTATGGCATTCCAGGTGTCGAGCAAGATCGACTCGCGGACCATTATCGATCAGGGCGGTGCAGAACAATTGCTTGGCCACGGTGACATGCTCTACATGCCGCCGGGCACCAGTCTGCCGATCCGGGTTCACGGTGCGTTCGTGTCCGACGATGAAGTTCACCGTGTGGTCGAGGCGTGGAAACTGCGCGGCGCACCGGAATACAACGACGACATTCTCAACGGTGTTGAAGAGGCCGGCAGCGGTTTTGAAGGCAGCAGCGGTGGCGGCGACGGCGATGATCCGGAAGCCGATGCGTTGTATGACGAAGCCGTACAGTTTGTGCTGGAAAGCCGTCGTGCTTCGATTTCCGCGGTACAGCGCAAGCTGAAAATCGGCTACAACCGCGCAGCCCGAATGATCGAAGCCATGGAAATGGCCGGCGTCGTCACCTCGATGAACACCAACGGTTCTCGCGAGGTCCTTGCTCCGGGCCCGGTTCGCGACTGATCGAAACCCTTTTTGCACAAAGGATGGCGCAATGACGCGCCGTCCTCTCCCAACGAATATTCAAGAGGACTCCCATGCGTCTTATCCGCATGCTGTTGCCAGTACTGGCGCTGACCACGCTCACGGCCCACGCCGATGGCAAGGACGTGGCGCGTCTGACCCAATTGCTGGAAACATCCAAGACCCTGAGCGCGAACTTCTCGCAGTTGACCCTCGACGGCAGCGGCACCCAGTTGCAGGAAACCACCGGCAACATGACCCTGCAGCGTCCGGGCCTGTTCTACTGGCACACCAATGCCCCGGCCGAGCAGACCATGGTCTCCGACGGCAAGAAAGTCACTCTGTGGGACCCGGACCTGGAACAGGCGACTATCAAGAAACTCGACGAGCGCCTGACCCAGACCCCAGCGCTGCTGCTGTCCGGCGACGTGTCGAAGATCAGCCAGAGCTTTGACATCAGCGCGAAAGAGGCGGGCGGTGTGATCGACTTCACCCTCAAGCCGAAAACCAAAGACACCCTGTTCGACAACCTGCGCCTGTCGTTCCGCAACGGTCTGCTCAACGACATGCAACTGATCGACAGTGTCGGCCAGCGCACCAATATCCTGTTTACCGGGGTCAAGGCCAACGAAGCGGTGCCGGCCTCGAAATTCAAGTTCGACATTCCCAAGGGTGCCGACGTTATCCAGGAATAAACCAAAACCCCTTGTAGGAGTGAGCCTGCTCGCGATTCGATCTGTCAGTCACCACTTCGTTGTCTGATCCACCGCTATCGCGAGCAGGCTCACTCCTGCAAAATCAAAAGCATGAATGGCAACCGGTTCAAATAGAGGTTTCAACGCTACGTGATGGATCTGTTTCGCAGTGCACCGATTGCCCAGCCACTGGCCGCGCGTTTGCGTGCGACCAATCTGGACGAGTACGTCGGTCAGGAACACGTGCTCGCGCGTGGAAAGCCGCTGCGTGAGGCGCTGGAGCAGGGTGCTTTGCACTCGATGATCTTCTGGGGGCCGCCGGGCGTGGGCAAGACCACGCTGGCGCGATTGCTCGCGGAAGTCTCCGATGCGCACTTCGAAACGGTCTCGGCGGTGCTCGCCGGGGTCAAGGAGATCCGTCAGGCCGTTGAAATCGCCAAGCAGCAGGCCGGCCAGTATGGCAAGCGTACGATCCTGTTCGTCGATGAAGTCCACCGTTTCAACAAGTCCCAACAGGACGCCTTCCTGCCTTACGTCGAAGACGGCACGCTGATCTTCATCGGCGCCACCACGGAAAACCCTTCGTTCGAACTCAACAACGCCTTGTTGTCGCGCGCCCGCGTCTATGTGCTGAAAAGCCTCGACGAAGCGGCGCTGCGCAAACTGGTGGGCCGCGCGCTGAGCGAAGAACGCGGCCTCGGCAAGCGCAATCTGACCCTCAGCGATGAAGGTTTCCAGATGCTGCTGTCCGCTGCCGATGGCGATGGTCGGCGCCTGCTCAATCTGTTGGAAAACGCCTCGGACCTGGCCGAAGACAACAGTGAGATCGACACCGATCTGTTGCAAAGCCTGCTCGGCGATACCCGTCGCCGGTTCGACAAGGGCGGCGAAGCGTTCTACGACCAGATTTCTGCGCTGCACAAGTCAGTGCGTGGTTCCAATCCTGACGGCGCACTGTACTGGTTCGCGCGCATGATCGACGGCGGCTGTGATCCGCTGTACCTGGCCCGCCGAGTGGTGCGCATGGCCAGCGAAGACATCGGCAACGCCGACCCGCGCGCGCTGAGCCTGTGCCTGGCAGCATGGGAAGTGCAGGAGCGTCTCGGCAGTCCGGAAGGCGAGCTGGCCGTGGCCCAGGCCATCACTTATCTGGCCTGTGCGCCGAAAAGCAACGCGGTGTACATGGGCTTCAAAACCGCGTTGCGCGCGGCGGCGGAAAACGGCTCGCTGGAAGTGCCACTGCACCTGCGCAATGCGCCGACCAAACTGATGAAGCAATTGGGCTATGGCGACGAATACCGCTATGCCCACGATGAACCGGATGCCTACGCGGCCGGCGAAGACTATTTCCCGGAAGAACTCGAACCGATTCCGTTCTATCAGCCCGTGCCGCGTGGTCTGGAATTGAAGATCGGCGAAAAGCTCAATCACCTCGCTCAACTCGACCGTTTAAGCCCAAGACAGCGGAGAAAATAGTGGTCCCATTGATCATTGCGGTGTCTGTCGGCGGGATGGCCGGTACCTTGCTGCGCTTCGCCACCGGCAACTGGATCAGCGCCAATTGGCCGCGGCACTTCTATACCGCGACGCTGGCCGTTAATATCGTGGGCTGTCTGCTGATTGGCGTGTTGTACGGCCTGTTTTTGATACGCCCGGAGGTGCCGATCGAGGTGCGCGCCGGGTTGATGGTCGGCTTCCTCGGGGGGCTGACGACTTTTTCATCCTTTTCACTGGATACGGTGCGCCTGCTGGAAAGCGGGCAGGTGCCGCTGGCCCTGGGCTATGCGGCACTCAGCGTATTCGGCGGGCTGCTCGCGACTTGGGCTGGCCTGTCCCTGACCAAACTTTGATAACGAGAAACCGACATGCTCGATTCCAAACTGTTACGTAGCAACCTTCAGGACGTAGCGGACCGCCTGGCTTCCCGTGGCTTTGCCCTGGACACCGCGCGCATCGAAGCGCTGGAAGAACAGCGCAAGACCGTCCAGACCCGCACCGAAGCACTGCAGGCTGAACGTAACGCGCGGTCCAAATCCATCGGTCAGGCCAAGCAGCGCGGTGAAGACATCGCGCCACTGATGGCGGATGTCGAGCGCATGGCGGGTGAGTTGAGCGCCGGTAAAGTCGAACTGGACGCGATCCAGACCGAACTGGACGCGATCCTGCTGGGCATTCCCAACCTGCCGCACGAATCCGTGCCGGTCGGCAAGGACGAAGACGACAACGTCGAAGTGCGCCGCTGGGGCACCCCGACGCAGTTTGATTTCGAAGTGAAAGACCACGTTGCCCTGGGCGAGAAATTCGGCTGGCTGGATTTCGAAACCGCGGCCAAGTTGTCCGGCGCACGTTTCGCCCTGTTGCGTGGCCCGATCGCCCGTCTGCACCGCGCGCTTGCGCAGTTCATGATCAACCTGCACGTCAACGAGCACGGCTACGAAGAGGCCTACACGCCTTATCTGGTTCAGGCGCCGGCGCTGCAAGGCACCGGTCAATTGCCGAAGTTCGAAGAAGACCTGTTCAAGATCGCTCGCGAAGGCGAAGCCGATCTGTACCTGATCCCGACCGCCGAAGTGTCGCTGACCAACATCGTTGCTGGCGAAATCGTCGATTCGAAGCTGCTGCCGATCAAATTCGTTGCCCACACTCCGTGCTTCCGTAGCGAAGCCGGAGCATCGGGTCGCGACACGCGCGGCATGATCCGTCAGCACCAGTTCGACAAAGTCGAAATGGTTCAGATCGTCGAGCCGTCGCAGTCGATGGAAGCGCTGGAAAGCCTGACCGCCAACGCTGAAAAAGTCCTGCAACTGCTCGGTCTGCCATACCGCACCCTGGCGCTGTGCACCGGCGACATGGGCTTCAGCGCGGTCAAGACGTACGATCTGGAAGTGTGGATCCCGAGCCAGGACAAATACCGCGAAATTTCCTCGTGCTCCAACTGTGGTGATTTCCAGGCTCGCCGCATGCAGGCGCGCTTCCGCAACCCGGAAACCGGCAAGCCAGAGCTGGTACACACCTTGAACGGTTCCGGTCTGGCGGTCGGCCGTACGCTGGTTGCGGTGCTGGAAAACTACCAGCAGGCTGACGGTTCGATCCGTGTACCGGACGTACTCAAGCCGTACATGGGTGGCCTTGAGGTCATCGGCTAAATGAAATATCTGCCGCTGTTTCACAACCTGCGCGGCAGTCGTGTGTTGGTGGTCGGTGGGGGGGAAATTGCCTTGCGCAAATCCCGCCTGCTGGCCGATGCCGGTGCGCTGCTGCGGGTGGTCGCACCTGAAATCGAACCGCAACTGGCCGAACTCGTCGCTGCCAGTGGCGGCGAATGTGTGCTGCGTGGCTATGTTGAGACGGATCTCGATGGCTGCGGGCTGATCATCGCCGCCACCGACGACGAAACGCTCAATGCGCAAGTCTCGACAGACGCGCATCGACGTTGCGTTCCGGTCAACGTAGTCGACGCGCCGGCCCTGTGCAGCGTGATCTTCCCGGCGATCGTCGATCGCTCACCGTTGATCATCGCCGTGTCCAGCGGTGGCGACGCGCCGGTGCTGGCGCGCTTGATTCGCGCCAAGATCGAAACCTGGATTCCCTCGACTTACGGTCATCTGGCCGGGCTCGCTGCGCGGTTTCGCAATCAGGTGAAAAACCTGTTTCCGGATGTGCAGCAGCGTCGCGGTTTCTGGGAAGACGTTTTTCAGGGGCCGATTGCCGATCGGCAACTAGCCGGGCAGGGCGCCGAAGCCGAGCGTCTGCTGCAAGCCAAGATCGATGGCGAAGCAATGGTGACCACCGGCGAGGTCTATCTGGTGGGTGCCGGGCCGGGCGATCCGGATTTGCTGACCTTCAAGGCCTTGCGTCTGATGCAGCAGGCCGATGTGGTGCTCTACGACCGCCTCGTTGCTCCGGCAATCCTCGAACTGTGCCGTCGCGATGCCGAGCGGGTATACGTCGGCAAGCGCCGTTCCGAGCATGCGGTGCCGCAGGAGCAGATCAATCAGCAACTGGTCGATCTGGCCAAGGCCGGCAAGCGTGTCGTCCGGCTGAAGGGCGGCGACCCGTTCATTTTCGGGCGTGGCGGCGAAGAGATCGAAGAGCTCGCGGCTCACGGTATTCCGTTCCAGGTCGTTCCGGGGATTACCGCCGCCAGCGGTTGCGCGGCATATGCCGGGATACCGTTGACTCATCGCGACCACGCGCAGTCGGTACGCTTTGTCACCGGCCACTTGAAGGACGGCTCCACCGATCTGCCATGGTCCGACCTGGTCGCGCCGGCGCAGACGCTGGTGTTCTACATGGGCCTGGTGGGGCTGCCGATCATCTGCGAGCAATTGATCAAGCATGGTCGTTCGGCGGACACCCCGGCGGCGTTGATCCAGCAGGGTACCACGGTCAACCAGCGGGTCTTTACCGGCACGCTGGCCGACTTGCCGCGACTGGTCGCGGAGCACGAAGTACATGCTCCGACACTGGTGATCGTCGGTGAAGTGGTGCAACTTCGCGAGAAACTGGCGTGGTTTGAAGGGGCTCAGGCGCAGGTCTGAAAGACCGAGGCGCCCGCAATCGCCAGCAGGCTGGCTCCCACAGGGATTTGTGCACGACACAGATCCAATGTGGGAGCCAGCCTGCTGGCGATGGGGCCTTCAAAAACACCTGATCTCTTAACCCCGGCGCCAAACCCCTTTGCCCGCCAGCCGTGCCCGATCATGGCCCGCAGTAAAATCCTGCTCCGGCCCCTTCGGCACCACGCCCGTCGGGTTGATGGTCTTGTGACTGCCGTAGTAGTGATTCTTGATGTGCTGAAAATCCACCGTCTCGGCAACACCCTCGATCTGATACATCTCACGCAGCCAGTTCGACAGATTCGGGTAATCGGCAATCCGGCGCAGGTTGCACTTGAAGTGGCCGTGGTACACCGCATCGAAGCGGATCATCGTGGTGAACAGACGCACATCGGCTTCCGTCAGGTACTCGCCGGCCAGATAACGATTGGCGCCCAGCAGTTGTTCCAGATGATCGAGTTCGGCGAATACCTCATCGAACGCTTGTTCATAGGCCTGCTGCGACGTGGCGAAGCCGGCGCGGTACACGCCATTGTTCACTGCCGGATAGATTCGCTCGTTCAACGCATCGATCTCGCTGCGTAACGGCGCCGGGTAGAAGTCGAGGTCATTACCGGTCAGTGCGTCGAATGCGCTGTTGAACATGCGGATGATTTCCGCGGATTCGTTGCTGACGATGCGCTTGAGCTTCTTGTCCCACAGCACGGGGACCGTGACGCGCCCGGTGTAATCAGGCGTGTCGGCGGTATAGCGTTGGTGCATGTAATCGAAGCCGTCGAGCTTGTCGCCGGTCGAGCCGAGCGCTTTGTCGAAGGTCCAGCCGTTTTCCAGCATCAGCCAACTGACCACCGAGACGTCGGTCAGACTTTCCAGGCCCTTGAGCTTGCGCTGGATCAGGGTGCGATGCGCCCACGGGCAGGCGAGCGAAACGTAGAGGTGATAGCGCCCGGCTTCGGCAGCGAAGCCGCCTTCACCGCTCGGGCCCGGCTCGCCGTCGGCGGTGACCCAGTTGCGGCGTTGAGCCTGTTCGCGCTGAAACGCGCCGTCCTTGCTGCTTTCGTACCACTTGTCCTGCCAGCGGCCATCGACGAGTAAACCCATGATTCAGACTCCGTAAACCAATATTCATTGGAGCCGAGTCTATTCCGATGAGTTCGAACAAAAAGCGCAAAGATCGGGCGTGAATGATCGGTTAAATCGATTTGTCTCGCGCGGTCCAGTACTGCTCGGCCGTGGCGAAGGCTTGCTCACGGTTCTGACCAAGGCCGCGCAAGGCCAGTGCCATGGTCGCGATCAAGGCCATTTGCGGATAGCTGTCGACCACCTCACCACGCCACACCGCTTTCAGATGCGCGACATCCAGCGTCGCCGGTTTGACATGGCGTTGCGCCGACAGCTGCGGCCATTCCTCGTCCCAGCTTTGCCCGCCAGTGGTGCCGTAGAGATGGCTGGTGGCGTCCGGGTTGATCTCGATTTCGCCGCCATCGCCCTTGACCACAATCGCGGTGTCGCCGAGCAAGCCGCTGGCATCGCGATGCACTGCCTGATAACCGGGATGGAAAATGCTTTGCAGGCCGCATCGCGCACCCAGCGGGTTGAGAATCCGCGCCAGCGAATGAATCGGCGAACGCAGGCCAAGCGTATTGCGCAGGTCGATCATCTTTTGCAGTTGTGGCGCCCAGTCCACCAGCGGCATGAACGCCAGTCCGCCGTTATCCAGCGCGTCGCCGACCTGCGGCCAGGTACGGCACAACGGGATACTCAGTTCGCCCAGCAATTGTTCGCTGTACAGCCGCCCGGCGGTGTGCGCGCCGCCGCCATGCATGAAGATGCGCACGCCGTTCTGCGCCAGGCACTTGGCGGCCAGCAGATACCATGGCAAATGGCGTTTTTTCCCGGCATAGGTAGGCCAGTCGAGATCAACGTTCAGGGCTGGCGCCTGCAAGCGTTCGCGCAGGGCTTCGGTGAAACCGGCCATTTCCTCGGCACTTTCTTCCTTGTGCCGCAGCAACATCAGAAAAGCGCCGAGCTGGGTGTCTTCGACCTTGTCATCGAGCACCATGCCCATGGCTTCGCGGGCCTCCTCGCGCGTCAGATCACGCGCGCCGCGCTTGCCTTTGCCGAGAATGCGCACGAATTGCGCGAACGGGTGCTCGGCGGGCGTTTCGAGGGTCAATGCTGGGAAGTCGGTCATAGGCAATTCGTCGGTTTGGGCAGGCCCGCCAGTTTTGCGGCGAGTTTGGCAGGGGTGCCTTTGAACAGTCGGTTGAGGTGCAGGCTGTTGCCTTTTTCCGCACCGAGTTTTAACGCGGTGTACTTGATCAGCGGGCGAGTGGCGGGGGATAGCTGGAATTCGGCATAGAAGCTGCGCAGCAATTCGAGGATTTCCCAGTGTTCGGCAGTCAACTCAATATCTTCTGCGGCGGCCAGGGCGCTGGCGACTTCGGCTGACCAGTCGCTCAGATCGACAAGGAAACCGTCCTTGTCCAGTTCGATGGCGCGGGCGCCGACAGTCAGTGCATTCATAACCAGCTGTTGACCTTGTCGTGGTGGATCGACAGCTCGACGAAGGCCGGGTAGTCGATGGCCTCGGCCCAGTCCGGAATCCCGATCGCACGTGCTTGTACATCTTCAAGCAACACAAACAGGCTGATTTTTTTGTCTTGAAGGGCTAAAAACGGCGCGCTACCCGGTTGCAAGGCGTACACCGCATCGCCGGACAACAGCAACGTATCAGTGCTGCCAAGCAAGCGCAGGCAACTGCTCAGGCGATCGTCGCCGAAAGGGGAGTGAGACAACACATGCAAAGTCGACATCAGAGGGTGATCACCTGGTCATAGCGGTCAATAAGGGCGGTGATGTGTTCGGTAGAAAGCGCCTGCGCTTCGTCCAGGGAGAGTTTTCCGAGCCCACGCGCGTTGGCGCTTTCTGCGCAATAAAACAACTCCTCGACCCCGAACATTGGCAACGCTTGCAGATTGGCGCTGAGGTCTTTCTGCTGCAGCGCTTTGGCGTTCTGCCCCGCGGCCAGTTGCAGCACGCCGTCATCGAGAAACAGCAAACCGATCGGCAGATCGAACGCACCACCAGCCAGCACGATGTCCAGCGCTTCGCGAGCGCCGGGGCCAGACCAGGGCGATTGACGGCTGATGATCAACAGTGATGTGG
Source organism: Pseudomonas sp. Z003-0.4C(8344-21) (assembly GCF_900104975.1). Taxonomy (NCBI): domain Bacteria; kingdom Pseudomonadati; phylum Pseudomonadota; class Gammaproteobacteria; order Pseudomonadales; family Pseudomonadaceae; genus Pseudomonas; species Pseudomonas sp. Z003-0.4C(8344-21). The sequence goes on from NZ_LT629756.1 coordinate 2,697,072, forward strand.
CCATTTACGCGCCTCCGAAGCAGATCAGGCGATCGGCATCCTGCACCGCGTCATGCAACTGACCGAGGCCGGACAATTCCCACGGTGCACTGATCGATACCGCCTCACGCTGATAGCGCTTGGCTTCTTCCGCGTTCAATACACCGCGGCGCAGGGCGGCGGCGATGCACACCACGCCGTCGAGTTTCTGCTCGTCGATGAATGTGCGCCATTGCTTGGGCAGGTCCAGTTCGTCCTGCGGCGTGACCAGCGCGTCGGAGGCGTTATAGACGCCGTCCTGATAGAAAAACAGCCGGACGATTTCATGCCCACTGGCCAGCGCCGCCTGGGCAAACAGCAGGGCGCGGCGCGAGGAGGGCGCATGGGCGGCGGAAAACAGCGCAATGGCGAACTTCATGACGGACTCGATCAGCAAAACTGCGGCCATGATAAAGCTTTATGCAGGCTGCCGCGAAACCGAAGTTGATGCATATCCCTGTAGGAGTGAGCCTGCTCGCGATAGCGGTGTATCGTTCACAAGATATTCGCCTGACACACCGCTATCGCGAGCAGGCTCACTCCTACGATTGGTTACGGCTTGATGCCATACAAATCGCAATATTCCAGCCAATCCATCCCGGCCATTTCCGCGACTTCGCGGTGCACTTCCAGACGCTGCGCCTGATATTCCTCTGGCGAATCTGCCGTCAGTTGCAACGTCAGCTCCCAGGCAAACAACCCCTGATTTTCCGCCTCGGCTTCAAACGCTTCATGCAGTCGTTCTTCACGATACTGCGCCTGGGTTTCACCCTTGGCCTGGGCCAGCAACGGGTTGAGGTGGTCGAGGGTTTCGCGCAATTCGGGACGTGCGTCGAGAAACAATTTCAGAGCATGCTCATGTCGCTGATCGGTAGGCGCCATGTGTTTTCCTTGTAAGACTGATGACTCTAGGGTGCCGCAGCGCTGTGCGTCTGTCGCGCGATAAATGCAGTAAAGCAGAACGATTTCGGCGATTGCGGTGATACAGTCCGCTTTTTTGCCAACGAGCGAATGCGATGCGAATTCTGATGTTAGCGCTGACGGCCACGATGCTCGCCGGCTGTGCGGGTTCGGTGATGAACGATGCCCGGACCAAAACCCCTTATAAGGTTCTGACCTCGGACAAGGCCGAAAAAGTCGTCGCACAGTGCGTGCAGTTTGGCTGGCAGGATGAGGCGGTGTTCGGCGTGGATGCAGCGGCGTATATGGAGCCGCGCAGTTCAGGCGGCACGACGGTGTACACGCGTTCGGCCGAGTCGTTCGTCGACGTAATCACTGACGCTTCGGGCACGACACTGAATTACTACGCGCAGAAGGACGATTTTATTGCCAAGCGCCGGTTGGCGGCGCTGGCTACTTGTCTCTAGCCCAGTTTAGCGGTGCGGCTTGTGCCGCCATCGCGAGCAGGCTCGCTCCCACCCTGGATGTGTGATCGACACCAAACCATTGTGGAGCGAGATTGCTCGCGAAAGCGCCGCTACGCTCACCCTGCAAAGCGCTTCTGAAAGAAATGCCGCTTGTGCCCCGGTGGATAGTCGACGATCTCACCAAATTGGCTATACCCGAGTTTCTTGTAGAACCCGGGTGCCTGGAAGTCGAACGTGTCGAGCCAGGCGCCGATGCAGCCTTTCTCCCGCGCGAGGTCTTCGGCCATGCGCATCAGCTTCGAACCAATGCCTTGACCCCGTCCTGCTTCAGGTACTGAGAGCAGATCGACGAATAGCCATTGGCATGCGAGCCGGCCATACAGCCCGCCGAGAATCTTGCCGTCATCGTCACGTACCAGCAGGGTAAGTGGCTCTGCAACCGCAATTCCGGCCTTCGCCACGTTGTAGGCATGCAGCGGCGCCAAAATGGCTTGTCGTTCGTCTTCTGTAGGATTTTCTGACAACTCGATGCGCAGATTCATGCGGGACTTCCTTGTTTTAGGAACTCGCAGCCTATCCTGCCCGGCGCTCATTTTCCAAGCGCTTGCCCACGCTTTGGAACCGCTTCGCTTGCGCCGGGGTCTAGCGTTTACAGCGTCATTCCCGAACGCCGCCAACAAGGACCCCCATGAATATTTTCGAAGCCCTGCGTGAAAGCCACGAGCGCCAGCGCAGCTACGCCAAAGCCCTGATCGAAACCAGCGGCGACAGTCCGGAGCGGGTCGAGGCCTACAAACAGCTGAAAGCTGAACTGCAAGCCCACGAAACCGCGGAAGAGCGCCATTTCTATATTCCGTTGATGGCAATGGATGAAGGCGTAGACCTGAGCCGTCATGCCATCGCGGAGCACCATGAAATGGACGAAATGATGGAAGAACTCGACGAAACCGAGATGTCCAGCCCCGCGTGGCTGGCGACGGCGAAGAAGCTGTCGGACAAGGTTCATCATCACCTTGAGGAAGAAGAGCATAAGTTCTTTCAGATGGCCGGGAAACTGCTTGATGACAAGCAAAAAGAGCAGTTGGCAGGGCAGTATGAGAAGGAGTTTCAGGCTCAGCTCACCTGAATATCGGACGGCAGCCTTTGTAGTGTTGCGCTGTAATCGTTTGCCGTCATCGCGCGTGGGCGTTGTCGTCTATGACTGTATATGTATCCAGTATTTGCGGCGTTTGGTTGGCAGCAATTCGCTGACCGCGACAAATTCGCCAATGGACAAAAAATTCACCTCCGTTAGCTTGAGGTCCTCTCCTCGGGAAGGAGAGTCATCAATCAATGGAGTGAAAATCATGAATCAGGCAATACCAGAGAACCAACTGAAACACGGCCGCGTGACTTCTCCGGCCAGTCGCGGTGCGGTGGCAATCGATCTCGGCTTGCTGGGTGGCTGGCAGGTCAACGAGATGGAGGGTGGCAAGAACTTTCCGGCGCTGGTGGCAGGGCCGTTTCCGCCACCGTATGAAACCGACTTGGCCAGCGTTGCGCCACCTGCCGACGGTTACATCCTCAGCGGCGGTAAAGACGATGCACGCGACTGTGTGAACTTCACCGATGCCGAGATGAGCAAAAAGCTCGGTCGTCCGTTTGCATGGCCGCTGCTCAATGTCACTGCCGGTCAAACCCTTCAGATCAAATGGCAATACACAGCGCCACACACCACCCGTGGTTATCGCTGGTTGATTACCCGGGATGGCTGGGATCCGCAGCAACGCATCACCCGCTCACAACTCGAGGCGCAACCGTTTTTCGAAGACTTCTATCCGCAGGTCCCGTATTACAGCCATGCGGGGGAATTGAAAGCCAAGGTCGACCACGAGGTGATACTGCCGACAAGCAAAAAGGGTCGTCACGTCATCGTGCTGATGTGGATCGTTGCCAATACTGGTAATGCGTTTTATCAGGCGTTTGATGTTGATTTTAAATGAGGGGGTGATGGCCTCGAGAATAATTGCTTGAAAGGATCAAGCAGTGCTCCATGACGACTTTATCAGTGGAGACTTCATGGCTATTTAACGGTACATGAACGAGCCCGGTAGCGCTGCCGGGCTTTTGTTCAAAGGGCTATGCGTCACTGGAAAACAGAGCAGGCAGCGCCTCCAGCTCGAGGTCGCTCAGATACTCGAGAAGTTTTCGCTGTTGGGTTGCAGATCAGCGAGGAGGGCGAGGAAATAGGCAGTGTCTGTAGGACGGTTCGACATGCTATGTAGGGCGATATATGGTTGGTTTTTTTGTTCAAAGAACCGGGCATTTGCAGGCCCGGAGGCCATCAATGACTAAAGGATCAGGCGTCATGTCCAACACAGCCGAGCGGGTCAATATCGTCGACACTCAGGTGTTGTCCCACGACTGGTATTTATTGAAGAAGATCACCTTTGACTATCACCGCAACAATGGCGAATGGCAGCGTCAGACCCGTGAGGTCTACGATCGCGGAAACGGCGCGGCGATTCTCTTGTTCAACCGCGACAAACGCACGGTAGTACTGACCCGGCAATTCCGCTTGCCGGTGTTCGTCAACGGCCATGACGGGTTGCTGATCGAAGTGGCGGCCGGTTTGCTCGAAGGCGCGGCGCCAGAGCAACGTATCCGCGATGAAGCCGAGGAGGAAACCGGTTATCGCGTGCACGATGTGAAGAAGGTGTTCGAGGCTTACATGAGCCCGGGTTCGGTGACCGAAAAATTGCACTTTTTCATCGCCGAATACGACGCGGCCTCAAAGGTCAGCGACGGTGGCGGACTGGAGGAGGAAACCGAGGAGCTGGAAGTGCTGGAATGGGCATTCGACGAGGCGCTGGCGGCGTTTCAGCGTGGTGAGATCTGCGATGCCAAGACCATCATGCTGTTGCAGTACGCAGCGATGAATAATCTGTTCGGTGCTTGAATCAGAACAGTTCGCCGGTTTTGCCAATGGGCGACCATTGGCCACCCTCAAGGGTCAGCAGCCGCTCTTTTGCTTCAAGCCCGCCGGCGAAACCGGTCAGCTTCCCCGACGCGCCGATCACCCGATGACATGGCGCGACGATGGAGATTGGATTGCGCCCGTTCGCCGCGCCCACGGCCCGTACGGCAGTCGGGTTGCCGATTTGCTCGGCGATCTGGCTGTAGGTGCGGGTTTCGCCGAACGGAATGGTCAGCAATGCAGCCCAGACTTGCCGCTGAAAAGGCGTGCCAGCGAAGTCGAGTTCCAGGTCGAAGCGAACACGAGTCCCGGAAAAGTATTCATCGAGCTGCCGGGCGGTGTTTTGCAGGACCGGATTGCCCGGTGCCTCGCTCATCGGCCCGAGGCGTACCCGATTCGGTTTGTCGTTTTCCCAGAGGATGGCCGCCAGTCGCGAACCGTTCGCTACCAGCTTCAGCTCGCCGACCGGCGAGGGCAGGGTGATGAATGTGTAAGGCATCAGTGCAACCCCGCTGGAAAGTGTGAACAGCGTCCAGCATAGCGGCGCAACAGAGAGGCGCAATACGTAAAGCCGACCATACTGCTGATTGCGCTTGAAACACTGCACGTGGTTTTGCGCCGTCCCCTAAAACAAAAAAGAGATCGACTCATGAAGTACGAACCTTTGGCCAAGTCGCTGATTGCGACGTCCCTGGCACTCAGCTGTCTTATGGCTCACGCCGCGTCGGTGGCACCGGTCGCTGCGGAAAACGGCATGGTGGTCACCGCACAACATCTGGCCACTCATGTCGGCGTCGATGTTTTGAAAAGCGGCGGCAATGCCGTCGATGCGGCGGTCGCGGTGGGCTATGCGCTGGCGGTGGTGTATCCGGCGGCAGGCAACCTCGGTGGCGGCGGTTTCATGACCATTCAATTGGCGGACGGACGCAAGACCTTTCTTGATTTTCGCGAGAAAGCACCGCTGGCGGCAACGGCGAACATGTACCTGGACAAGGACGGCAACGTCATTCCTGAGTTGAGTACCCGCGGGCACCTGGCGGTTGGCGTGCCCGGGACCGTGTCCGGCATGGAGCTGGCACTGAGCAAGTACGGAACCAAAGCGCGAGAGGAAATGATCGCACCGGCGATCAAACTGGCCGAAGACGGTTTTGCCCTGGAGCAGGGCGATGTCGAGCTGCTGGAGTACGCCACGGACGTGTTCAAAAAGGACATGCGTGATTCCGGATCGATTTTCCTGCACAACGGCGAACCGATGCAAGTCGGGCAAAAACTGGTGCAGAAGGACCTCGGCAAAACCCTGCGCAGCATTTCCGAAAAAGGCGCAGACGGCTTCTACAAAGGCTGGGTCGCGGATGCGATTGTGACCTCCAGTCAGGCCAACAAAGGCATCATCACTCAGGCCGACCTCGACAAATACAAGACCCGCGAACTGGCTCCGGTGGAATGCGATTACCGCGGTTATCACGTGGTCTCGGCACCGCCGCCCAGTTCCGGTGGCGTGGTGATCTGCCAGATCATGAACATTCTCGAAGGCTATCCGATGAAGGATCTGGGCTTCCATTCCGCCCAGGGCATGCATTATCAGATCGAAGCGATGCGCCACGCTTATGTTGATCGCAACAGCTATCTCGGCGATCCGGATTTCGTCAAAAACCCGATCGAACATCTGCTGGACAAGAATTACGCGACCAAACTGCGTGACGCGATCCAGCCGCAGAAAGCCGGCGTGTCGGCTGAACTGAAACCCGGCGTCGCGCCACATGAGGGCAGCAACACCACGCACTATTCGATTGTCGACAAGTGGGGCAATGCGGTGTCGGTCACCTACACCCTCAACGACTGGTTCGGCGCGGGCGTGATGGCGAGCAAGACCGGAGTGATCCTCAACGATGAAATGGACGACTTCACCTCCAAGGTTGGCGTGCCGAACATGTACGGTCTGGTGCAGGGCGAGGCCAACGCCATCGCGCCGGGCAAGGCGCCTTTGTCGTCGATGAGCCCGACCATTGTCACCAAGGACGGCAAAGTGGTGATGGTGGTCGGCACGCCGGGCGGCAGCCGGATCATTACGGCGACCTTGCTGACCATGCTCAATGTCATCGACTACGGCATGGGCTTGCAGGAAGCCGTCGACGCTCCGCGTTTCCACCAACAGTGGATGCCCGAGGAAACCAACCTCGAAGACTTCGCCGCCAGCCCCGATACGAAAAAGTTACTTGAGAGCTGGGGCCACAAATTCGCTGGCCCGCAGGACCCTAACCATATCGCTGCGATTCTGGTCGGTGCACCGGCGCTGGGCGGCAAACCGGTGGGCAAGAACCGCTTTTACGGTGCCAACGATCCACGGCGCAATACCGGCTTGTCATTGGGCTATTGAGCGGAGTAAAAAAAGGGGCGGACTCAGGTCCGTCCCATTCTCAAGGACTGATCAAGGAAGGCTCGACATGACCACCGCATTACTGATCATCGACGTCCAGCAGGCTCTGTGTGCTGGTGAATATCAGTGTTTTGAAGTCGACCGCGTGATCTCTGGGATCAATGACCTGAGCCGCCGCGCTCGCGAGGCCGGGGTTCCGGTGGTGCTGATTCAACATGAAGAAAAGGACGGTGCGTTCGTTCGCGATGCAGAGGGTTGGCAACTCGCCGAAGGCTTGCTGATTTCCCCCACAGATCTGCGTGTGAACAAGACCACCGGCGATTCCTTTTACCAGACCGACCTGGGCAAGCTGTTGCCCAGCGAAGATTTCGAGCGCCTGGTGATCTGCGGCCTGCAGACCGATTACTGCGTCAATGCCACCGTGCGCCGCGCCCATGAACTGGGCTATGACGTAGTCGTCGCGCAAGACGCGCATTCGACCGTCGACAACGGTACGATGAGCGCCGAAGACATCATTGCCGAACACAACAAGGACTTCGCCGCCCTCACCGGCTCCGTGGCGCGGACCGACGTCAAGCCAGCGCAAACCATCCACTTCAAATAACACCCGACAACTGTAGGAGTGAGCCTGCTCGCGAAGGCGTCAGCCCAGCCAAATCCTCAGTGCCTGACACACCGCCATCGCCAGCAGGCTGGCTCCCACATTGGTCCTGCGTTGCCCGCAAACTCGAGCCCACCACAAAACCTGTAGGAGTGAGTCTGCTCGCGATGGCGTCAGCCCAGCCAAATCCTCAGTGCCTGACACAGCGCCATCGCCAGCAGGCTGGCTCCCACATTGGTCCTGCGTTGCCCGCAAACTCAAGCCCACCACAAAACCTGTAGGAGTGAGCCTGCTCGCGAAGGCGTCAGCCCAGCCAAATCCTCAGTGCCTGACACACCGCCATCGCCAGCAGGCTGGCTCCCACAGTGATCCTCGTTGTCCTCAAACTCGAGCCCACCACAAAACCCGTAGGAGTGAGCCTGCTCGCGAAGGCGTGAGCCCAGCCAAATCCTCAGTGCCTGACACACCGCCATCGCCAGCAGGCTGGCTCCCACAGTGATCCTGCGTTGCCCGCAAACTCGAGCCCACCACAAAACCTGTAGGAGTGAGTCTGCTCGCGAAGGCCTCAGCCCAGCCAAATCCTCAGTGCCTGACACACCGCCATCGCCAGCAGGCTGGCTCCCACAATGGTCCTCGTTGTCCTCAAACGCGAGCCCACCACAAAACCTGTAGGAGTGAGCCTAGTCGCGATGGCGTCAGCCCAGCCAAATCACCAACAACTGACACATCGCTGCCGCCGATTAACGATCCGCCAGCAACAACCACTCAACCTGCGCCAGTTCCCAGGTACTGAGCAGACTCACCGGGTCCGTGCCATAACGCTGCCACGATTCAAGCGCACCCTCATGGCCTTCAGGACTGCGGGCATATTCACAGTGATGCAATCGTTGACCGGCAAAATCCAGCAGCAGACGCCAGCCTTCGATATCGACCGTGACCAGGCCGGTCGCATCAGGTCCTGCGCAGACGTCCAAAGTCAGGATGCCCAGCGCCGCTTCACGCAGACGCTGACAAACCTCGCGGGCGGTCAAAGATGACGACATGTCGAGCTCAATCAAAAAATGAGGCGCCAGCATAAGGCGCGGCTCGGCACCTGTCAGCGATCACTGGCCCGACACGGAACAATTCCGTAACATTCGCCCCCCTCTTTTTCCGAACACCTGCGGTCGCCGCGTCGGCCGCTCAGTCAGGTAAGCCATGAAACCGATTCGTCTGCGCGCCGATGTCCTGGCCGGACTCACCACCTCGTTTGCCCTGTTGCCCGAATGCATTGCGTTTGCGCTGGTGGCGCACCTCAACCCGCTGATGGGCCTGTACGGCGCGTTCATCATTTGTACACTGACGGCATTGTTCGGTGGGCGGCCGGGCATGGTCTCCGGCGCCGCAGGCTCGATGGCCGTGGTGATCGTCGCGCTGGTGGTTCAGCACGGCGTGCAGTATCTGCTGGCGACGGTGTTGCTCGGCGGTCTGATCATGATGGCGTTCGGGCTGCTACGCCTGGGCAAACTGGTGCGCATGGTGCCGCACCCGGTGATGCTCGGGTTCGTCAACGGTCTGGCAATCATCATTGCCCTGGCGCAACTGGAGCATTTCAAAAACGGTGAAGACTGGCTCAGCGGCACGCCGTTGTACCTGATGACCGGTCTGGTGCTGCTGACCATGGCCATCGTCTACCTCCTGCCGCGCCTGACCCGCGCCGTGCCGCCGGCGCTGGTGGCGATCCTCGGCGTCGGTCTGCTGGTCTACCTGTTCGGCCTGCCAACCCGCACCCTCGGCGACATGGCGCACATTGCCGGCGGCTTGCCGAGCTTTGCGCTGCCGGATATCCCGTGGAATCTCGAAACCCTGCGCATCATCGCGCCCTACGCAATCCTGATGGCGCTGGTCGGTCTGCTGGAAACCCTGCTGACGCTCAACCTCACCGACGAAATCACCGAAACCCGCGGCTATCCGGACCGCGAGTGCGTAGCGCTCGGCGCGGCGAACATGGTCTCGGGCGCATTCGGCGGCATGGGTGGTTGCGCGATGATCGGGCAGACCGTGATCAACCTCAGTTCCGGCGGGCGCGGGCGTTTGTCCGGGGTGGTCGCGGGCGTGCTGATCCTGTTGTTCATTCTGTTCCTGTCACCGCTGATCGAGCGGATTCCGCTGGCGGCGCTGGTCGGCGTGATGTTCGTGGTGTCGCAGCAGACCTTCGCCTGGGCGTCGTTGCGGGTGCTGAACAAAGTGCCGCTCAACGATGTACTGGTGATCATCGCCGTGACCACTATCACCGTGTTCACCGATCTGGCCACCGCTGTGCTCTGCGGCATCGTCATTGCCGCGCTCAACTTTGCCTGGCAGCAGGCGCGCGAACTGTACGCCGACGAGCATCTGGAAGCCGACGGCAGCAAGCTCTATCGCCTGCATGGCACGTTGTTCTTCGCCTCGACCACGCCGTTTCTCAACCAGTTCGACCCGACCAATGACCCGGACCGGGTGACGCTGGATTGCCGGCATCTGAGCTTCGTCGATTATTCAGCCATTGCTGCGCTGAAAACCCTGCGTGAGCGCTACGCCAAGGCCGGCAAGCATTTGCAGGTATTTCATCTGTCGGAGCGCTGCAAGAAATTACTCAAGCGTGCCGGCGTCGATCACGACTGAGGCTGCGCCGGACGCGTCCTTGAGCCAGGTCTTGCCGAGAATGCGCCAGACCTGATCGGCGGAGTAGGGCTTGGCGATGAACTCGAACCCTTCGTAACCGCTGCGCGCCAGCTCTTCGCTGTAGCCGGACGTCAGAATCACCGGCAGATCCGGGCGGCGCCGGCGCAGCTCTTTGGCTAGAGCGACGCCGGTGATGCCCGGCATCACCACGTCGGAAAACACCGCATCGAAGGCCATGGCGTCAGCACCTGCCAGTTGCAGGGCTTCTTCGGCGTTGGTCGCCCAGACCGTCTCGTAGCCCAAGTCCTGCAGAATCTGATTGGCAAAGCGGCCAACATCGAGATTGTCCTCGACCACCAACACCCGGCGCTTTTCGTGCAGCGGCTCTGCGTCGTCATCGTCTGCCGCATCGTTGCATTCCACTTCACTGGCAGGCACTTGTGGCAAGTACAGGGTGAACTCCGTGCCTTCGCCGAGCACGCTGGACACATCGACGTTGCCGCCCGATTGCTTGGCAAAGCCGAACACCTGAGACAAGCCCAATCCGGTGCCTTTTCCGACATCCTTGGTGGTAAAGAACGGTTCGAAGATGTGCTCAAGAGTCTTCGCATCGATGCCGGGGCCACTATCGGCCAGAGCAATCGACACGAACTGCCCGCCGGAGCCGGCGTGGCCGCGAATCGCTGGCAGCGGCTTGTTGCATTCCAGTCGCAGTTTCAACAGACCCTGACCGTTCATGGCATCGCGGGCGTTTAACGCAATGTTGATCAGCGCGGTTTCGAACTGACTCAGGTCGACGCGGATATAGCAGGGATGATCGGGCCGTTCGACGCACACATGAATTTGCGCACCGGTCACCGACTCAAGCATTTCGCCGATGTTTTCCAGACGCTCGCCAGCATCGACCACCTGCGGATTGAGCGGCTGGCGGCGGGCAAAGGCGAGCAACTGGCTGGTCAGCTTGGAAGCGCGTTCTACCGTATCCGACACCGCACGCATATAGCGCTGGCGGCGCTCTTCGGAAAGGTTGGGCTGGCGCAGAAAATCCACTGACGAGCGAATGATCGTCAGCAGGTTATTGAAATCATGCGCGACGCCGCCGGTGAGCTGGCCAATGGCTTCGAGCTTTTGCGACTGGCGCAAGGCTGATTCCGCGTGGGCCAGGCGCAGGCTGCGCTCCTCGACGCGCTGTTCGAGCGTGGCGTTTAGCTCGGCCAGCGCGTTGAGGCCTTCGCGCACGCTGGCATCGGCGCGCACCCGCTCGATGTGCGCCCAGCAGCGTTCGGTCACTTCACTTAACAGCGCCTGTTCGAATTCCGACCAGACCCGCGGCGCCTTGTCGTGGATAGCCATCAGGACAGTCAAGCGACCTTGCTTGATCAGCGGCATGCAGATGGTCGCGGTGATGCCGATGGCCTGGAACGTCGCCGATTCTTCCGGCGGCAGTTCGCTGCGGTTGTCATGGATGACCAGCGGCTTGCCGGCACGCAGCAGGGTCACGGCTTTTTTGCCGAAATCGCGCAACTGATAATGGCCGACAATGCTCGGCGAGCCCGGCGCCGCGTAGTCGCCGCGAATGGTGAAACCGTCTTCGTCGGCATCCATGTCGGCGTAAGCGCAATTGGACAGTTGCAACTGCTCGACCATGAGCCGCGTGCTCGTCGCCAGAATGTCTTGGGCGTCAGTGGCGTTGGTCACGGCCTTGCCGATCGCATCGAGGACCACCAGGCGCTGGTTGAGGTGGACGGTCTGCGTGGTTTCGGTGACGGTGTCGATCATCCCGACGACATTGCCAAGAGAATCGCGAATCGGGCTGTAACAGAAGGTGAAATAGGCCTGCTCCGGGCCGCGGCCGCGTTCGATCATCAGCGCGAAGTTTTCGATATAGGTGGCGCGTCCGGCATAAGCCGCATCGGCGATGGGGCTGATCTCGCTCCAGGCTTCCTGCCAGATATCGCTGAAGGGACGGCCCAATGCATCGGGCTTGTCGCCGAGAATCGGCACAAACGCGTCGTTGTACAGAGTGATCAGTTCCGGGCCCCAAATGATCGCTTGAGGAAAGTGCGAGGCGAGGCAGAGCGAGACAGTGGTCTTGAGTACATCGGGCCAGTGTTGCAACGGACCGAGCGGGCTGTTCGCCCAATCGTGACGTCGAATCTGCTCGGCCATTGCGCCGTTGTCCTGCAACCAGTCTTTCATGGGGGGCTTGTCTTATCCTGACGTCAGCATGTGAAGAAGACCCTCGTGCCGGTGTTTGGTTTCAGAGCACTGGCGTGGTGTTGGCCAGTGTGGATCCGGACCTGCGCGCATCATGCCACGATGCGGCGGACGAAACGATTTGTGGCGAGGGTATCGCTCCCTCGCCACGGCGTTGTTGCTGACGTTTTATCACGCGTCGATGGCAGGAAAATCGATGTCGGTCAGCGCGGTGTTGTTCAGGTAGTTGGTCAGGGTCTGCACGGCGACCAGCGCGATCACTTCAATGATTTTCACGTCGTCGATACCGGCGGCGCGGGCGGCAGCGATCTGCTCATCGTTTAAGTGGCCGCGGGTTTCGACCAGTTGGCGGGCGAGGGCGGCGTAAGCGTTAAGTTCGCCGTGACGGGCGGCGACGATGTCCTCGGCCGACAGTCCGGCCTTGCCGGCGAACAAGGTGTGCGCCGCCAGGCAGTAGTCGCACCCGTTGACCTGGGAAGTGGCGAGGTACACCGCTTCTTTTTGCTGGGCGCTCAGTGAGGTCTTGCCGAGGATCGCCGAAGCCTGCACATAGGTGTCGAGGGCGACCGGCGCCTTGGCCAATGTGGAGAACAGATTCGGCAGAAAGCCGATTTTCTTTTTCACGCCTTCGAGCACAGGGCGGGTGGCGTCGGTGGCGGTGTCGAGGCTGATAGCGTTGATGCGGCTCATGGTGATTCTCCGAAGTACCGGTGCGAAGTGCGCCGGGGATGGAGGCCATGTTATTGAGAGTGTCTGGTGCTTTGGCGGCAAATCGTCGAGGATATGCTGCAGATCGTCCAGATGTGTTTGTGCGGAGGACTTATCGACGGGGGGCGCTTTCGCGAGCAGGGTCCCAGATGAGCATGCATTCCAGAATGGGAGCGAGCCTGCTCGCGAAAGTCTCGACGCGGAGCGAGCGTTGCAACACCACAAGCAGCCAACAAAACCGGAGTCGCCCATGGATCGCCTGTCAACCTTGCTCAGCCATTTCGGCGTGAATGCCGGCACATTTCACAGCGGCGCGTTTTGTGGCGTCAGCGTGCATGAGGACGAGCCGGTCGGCCATGTTCATCTATTGCAGACGGGCGAGTTGTTGTTGCAGCCGGGTCGTGATCGCGAGATGCGGCTAACTGAGCCATCGCTGATCTTTTTCCCGCGCCCCTTCACTCATCGCATGTTTGCCGACGAAGCCATGGACACCCGGCTAGTCTGTGCATCGCTGACCTTCGACGGCGGCTCCGGCAATGCCCTGGCGGCGGCGCTGCCGGATTATCTGGTGCTGAAGCTGACGGACGTTCCCGAACTGGGCAACACACTCGAATGGTTGTTCAAGGAAGCCTTCGAAGGCCATTGCGGGCGTATGGCGGTGATGGATCGGTTGTTCGAATTGCTGGTGATTCTGCTGTTGCGCCACTTGATCAGCAGCCGAGAACAACAACCGGGGATGATCGCCGGGCTCGCCGATCCGCGCTTGTCGCGTGCTCTGAACCTGATGCATGAGCAACCGCACAAACCCTGGAGCGTGGCCGAGCTGGCGTCGGTCGCCAACCTGTCCCGCGCCGGTTTTGCCGAGCAGTTTCGCCGTGTGGTCGGGCAGACGCCGGCCGATTATCTGCTGAGCTGGCGGGTCAGTCTGGCGCAGAAACGCCTGCGCGAGGGCCGGCCGATTGCGCTGATCGCCGAGGAGGTCGGTTACGAAAGCCCGTCGGCGCTGGCCCGGGCGTTTCGACGCAAGACCGGGCTCAGCCCGCGTGAATGGAAGGCTGGCGCCCTGAGCATCATTTAGCGAATTTCTTCGCCCCGGCTACGCACAGAATCACGCCCAACGTCACCGCCAGCATGCCGAGGCTGACCTGTTCGTGCAGCAGCGTCGCCGCCAGGGCCAGTCCGAAAAACGGTTGCAGCAATTGCAACTGGCCGACCGCTGCGATCCCGCCCTGAGCCAGGCCGCGATACCAGAATACAAAGCCGATCAGCATGCTGAACAGCGACACATAACCCAGGCTCAGCCACGCAGGCAGACTGATGGTAGCGAACGAGGCGGGCGCCAGCCACAGACTGGCAATCGCCATCAGCGGCAACGACAGCACCAGCGCCCAGCAAATCACCTGCCAGCCACCGAGGCTGCGTGACAGCTTTGCGCCTTCGGCGTAACCGAGGCCGCAGGCGAGAATGGCCGCGAGCATCAACAGGTCACCCGTGGGCGAAGCGGTCAAACCTTGCGACAAGGCAAAACCGACCACCAGCGCACTGCCGAGAATCGAAAACAGCCAGAACACCGGACGTGGCCGCTCACCGCCGCGCAGCACGCCGAAAATCGCCGTCGCCAGTGGCAGCAATCCGACAAACACAATCGAATGCGCCGACGTGACGTGTTGCAATGCCAACGCCGTCAGCAGCGGAAAACCCAGCACCACTCCAAGCGCGACAATCAGCAGCGACAGCCATTGATTGCACGCCGGCCGTGCTTGGCGGAACAACCCCAGCAGAACCACGGCCAGCACCCCGGCAATCGCGGCGCGCAGCACGGTCAGAAACACCGGATCGAACTCCAGCACCGCCAGGCGTGTGGCGGGCAGCGAGCCGCTGAAAATCAGCACGCCAATGAAACCATTGATCCAGCCACTGGTTTTTTCCAGTGCCGGGGCGGGCAGGTGCGAAGTCTGTTCCATACGAAGTCATGCTCGACAAGTGAGGTGCGTTGCGCCGATGCTAGGGCCGAGAATCAGCACAATCAAAAAATTGTCATGGATACACCTCGACATGCCACGCTCCCGCTATAAAACACTGGTCGACGCTTATGCTGCGGATATTCGTTCGGGGCGTCTGGCACCGGGCACGCGCTTGCCGACACATCGGCAATTGGCGACGCAAGAGGGGCTGGCGCTGGTCACCGCGTCGCGGGTTTATGCCGAGCTTGAGGCCATGGGCCTGGTCAGCGGCGAAACCGGGCGCGGCACGTTTGTCCGAGAAACCTCGCTGGCACCGGGGCAGGGCATCGATCAGAAAGACGTGGCGGTCGGCATGATCGACCTCAATTTCAACTACCCGTCATTGCCGGGGCAGGCGGAGCTGTTGCGCACAGCGCTGCGCCAATTGGCCTTGTCGGGCGATCTGGAAGCGTTGCTGCGCTATCAACCCCACGCCGGTCGCAGCCACGAGCGCGCATCGGCCGCCCGGTATTTGAAGAGCCGCGGCGTCGAGGTCACGGCCGAGCAAGTACTGATCGTCAACGGCGCCCAACAGGGGCTGGCGGTGACGTTGATGGCGCTGCTCAAACCCGGCGACGTGATCGCCGCCGACGCATTGACCTACTCCGGCTTCAAGATTCTGGCCGAAGCGCTGCATCTGGAAATTGTCGCGATCCCGTCGGGCGCTCAGGGGCCGGACCTCGACGTCCTGGAAAAGCTCTGCCGCCACCGCGCGGTGCGCGCTGTGTACTGCATGCCGACACTGCACAATCCACTGGGCTGGGTGACGCCATTGGCGCAGCGCGAGCAGTTGGTGGCGATCGCCCGGCGTTATGATCTGACGCTGATCGAGGATGCGGCCTACGCGTTTCTGGTGGAAAACCCACCACGCGCGCTGATTGATCTGGCGCCGGAGCGCACGGTTTACGTCTCGGGCCTGTCGAAAAATATCGCCACGGGCCTGCGCGTTGGCTTCATCGCCGCACCGCTCGAGCGGGTGCCAGCGCTGGAACGGGTGATCCGTGCCACGACCTGGAACACGCCGGGCGTGATGACCGCCATCGCCTGTGGCTGGCTCGACGACGGCACCGTGACGCTGCTTGAAGAGCAGAAACGCAACGACGCCATGGCGCGACAAGCATTGGCCGCCGAGGTGCTCAAAGGTCTGCATTGCATTGGCCATCCGGCTTCGTACTTCCTGTGGCTACCGCTGCCGGAAGACGTGCGCGCCGACCAGATCATCGTCGAATTGATGCGCGAACAGATTTCGGTCACCAGCGCCGAACCGTTTGCCGTGGCGAGCCATGTGCCGCATGCGATTCGCCTGGCACTGGGCTCGGTAGACATTGATGTACTGCGCCAGGCACTGAGTACTGTCCGTCGGGTTCTCGGCGCTTATCTATAAACACAAAATGCTAACCTTGCGCCGCCCGTTGAAATGGAATCGGAACTTGCGATGAAAAACACTGCTGCATTGACCCTCGCGCTGGTGCTCGGCACTGGCCTGCTCAGTCCTCTCACGCAAGCCGCAGGCGACCCCGAAGCTGGCGCAAAAATCTTTCCGCGCCTGTGCGGCGGCTGCCATCAGGTCGGCGAATCCGCCCGCCCCGGATTCGGCCCGCAACTCAATGGCATCATCGGCCGACCGGCCGGGACCTCCGCGAACTATGTGTATTCCGACGCGATGAAAAACTCAGGGCTGACCTGGGATCGCGACACGCTGATTGCCTACCTCAAAGACCCGAAAGACGTGGTGCCCGGCACGCGGATGATTTTCTGGGGACTGAGCGACGAGGAGAAGCTGGATAATCTGTTGGCGTATCTGCAGACGTTTTCGCAGTAAGTTCTGCGGCAATTTCCAACTACAACACCGAAGCAATATTTCAGCAACGCCTGCTCACGCCACCCGATTGCGACCGTTCGCCTTGGCCTGATACAGCTGCTGGTCAGCACGTTTGAGCAGCGCGACATGGCTGTTGTCAGCCGGGTCAGCCAGACCGATACCGATGCTCACCGTGACTTGTTCGATGCCTGGGAAATCCGCGCTGGCGATCGCCGCGCGGATCTTTTCGGCGACCACTTCGGGTGTGTCGGGGGTGGCGATTTCCGGCAGCAGCACGGCGAACTCTTCACCACCGTAACGAGCGATGAAGTCGGTGGTGCGCACACTGGCCTGAATCAGTTGCGCCAATTGTTGCAGGACAGCATCGCCCACTGCGTGACCGTGCGTGTCGTTGATGCGCTTGAAATGGTCGGCGTCGATCAGCAGCAGCGAGAATGGCCGACCGGTGCGGCGAAACAGCAGCGTGTACTCGGTGAGTTTTTCGTCGAAACGACGACGGTTATAAACCCCGGTCAAGGCGTCGTGGGTAGCCAGACTCAGCAGTTCGGCATTGGCCTGGGTCAGCGCCGCAGTGCGCTGCGCGACGGTGGCTTCGAGTGAGGCATTGGCTTGTTGCAGTTCGCGCTCCTTGGCCAGCAGCGACTGGGTCATGGCCTCGATCGACTGGCCGAGCTGGGCGATTTCCTGCACCGGGTGTTGCAAAGCAAATTGCACACCGGTCTGTTTGTTCTGCACCTGCCGGGCCGAGTGCGCGAGCTGCTCGATCGGCCGACTCAGATACAGCGCCAGATAGTAGGCCACCAGACCAAAAATCACCGCCGCGAACACGCCGAGAATCAGCAATTTGTAAAACAGCAGGCGTGCCGGTTGCAGTGCGGTTTGCAATGGCTGACGCACGGCAATCGACCAGGTCAGTGCCGTGCTGGAAGGGGGCGGCACGCTGACCGTGCTGGTCAGAAAACCATTGCTTGCCGTCCAGCCTTGCAGCTCTTCGTCAGCCGTCGCCACTTGCTGGCCAGCCAGCGCTTCCGGATAGAGAACCTTGCCATCGTGATCGATGATCAACGCTTCGATGTCCGGCGCAGAATGTTTATGCGCGAACGCCGCCGACTCGACCATGCGCGTGACCCAGCTCCAGTGTGCATGTGCGCCCAATACGCCGATGACCCGGCCTTCGGCGTTATGGATCGGCGCGGCAAAATCGATGAAACGCAGCGGCTCGCCGTTGGGCAGGGCGGGCAACATTTTCGCCAGCAGCACGGCCTCATGCGGGTCGCCGGTGTACTCACCATTCAGCCCGGCCCGGAACCATGGCCGTTGCTGCACCGACTGGCCGACCAGCAAACCGCCCACCGCTTGATGCACCTTGCCTTCGGCATCGGTGACGCCCATCCACGCATACTCGGCGCGGGCCTCGGTGCGCAATTGCATCGATTTAAGGATCGCCGGATTGTCGAGATCGCCGCGTTCCAGATGCGGCGCACGGCTGAGCAGATAAACCTCCAGTTGGCGTTCGCGCAGTTGTTCGCCCAACAAGGACGCCGCCGCGCGCGCGGTATTGAGCAGCGCATTACCGCTGGCCTGCTTCATCTGCTCGGTGGCGATGTGGCCGACATAGAAGCCCACGCTCAACAGTGTCAGCAAAGACAAACCGGCGAACCAGAGGGTGAGGTGGCTACGCAGACTGGCTTTGAGCATGGCAGGCAGGGTCTGTTCTGATTTTTGTCGGCGAATGGTATGCGCAATGGGCGGCGGGGGCCAGTCGCGTGTGGATTGCCCGGCAGTCTCAGGTTGGCTTGCCTGTGCTTTTGGAAGAGCTGCGTACGCTGTTGATTACGGCGCTACCGGCCGAATGCACAGCTCACCGGTCGCACGGGTCAACGCCAGATCATGCAGCGCATCCCGGGTCAGGCCGTTGCGGGCATTGGCCAGCCATTTTGGGCAATCGGCATCATGACGATACGGCGCGAAGTCGGCGTACTGTTGCAGCAGCCGTGTTTGCAACTCATCCAGACGTGGACGGATCTGCTTGCCCAGATCAGGGCGCGGCGTGTCCGGCGCGGCACCGGCGGCTTGCCATTTCGCGAGCAGACCGTACTGCACCAGCTTGTTCGCCTCCATTTGCGCGGCGAGCAATTGCGCAACGTCTTGCGGGTCGAGTTGGCGTTCTGTGGCAAGCGTCTGTGCATTGGCGATGACCTGCGCTTCACGCGGGCTGTCCTGGATCGGCTTGCCGCTGTCCCATTTGGTCAGCGCCACGAGGTCACCGATGTTCAGGCGTTCGTTCAGCGTCTGCACCAACGGCTTCAAGGTTTCGGCGGGCGCGGCGGCGTGAACGGTGGTGGCGAGCAGGGTGAGAAGGGTAGCGGTCAGCAAATTGGCAACGTGCGGCATGAACAGACCTCAAGCGGAAAATGGGCGTGCGTGTTGTTTACCACAGCCCGTGACACGCTACCTACTACCGTCAGCGATTGTTTAGCCGATGTTTGAACCGCTGATAAACAGCGAACGGAAATGTTAATTGCACACCGCTCGCAACTCATCGAAGCTATCCTCCATCAACCCCTGCCGCCGTAGAGATGGACCTCCCCTCAATGCAAGTCGCCAACCACCGCCCGCTCTGGCAAACCTATCTGCTGTTCCTTGCGCCGATGGTACTGTCGAATTTTCTGCAATCGATGTCGGGCACGGTCAACAGCATCTACATCGGCCAGATGCTCGGCACCCAGGCACTGGCGGCGGTGTCGGGGATGTTTCCGGTGGTGTTCTTTTTCATTGCGTTGGTGATCGGCCTCGGTGCCGGGGCGGGTGTGCTGATCGGCCAGGCCTGGGGCGCGCGGGAACCGCACATGGTCAAGGCAATTGCCGGCGCGACGCTGTTGCTGGGCGTATTGATCGGTTTGCTGGCGGCGGTGCTCGGCAGCGTGTTTGCGCGACAGGCGCTGACCGGGCTGGGAACGCCGGTGGATGTACTCGATGATGCGGTGGAGTACGCCCATGTAATGCTGTGGATTCTGCCGTCACTCCTGGTGTTCGTGCTGTTTACGCAATTGCTGCGCGGGGTCAGCGATACGCTGTCCCCGCTGCTGGCGCTGATGGTCTCGACCTGCGTCGGGCTGGCGCTGACGCCGGCACTGATTCGCGGCTGGTTCGGCTTGCCGCAACTGGGCATTCAGAGCGCAGCTTATGCCGGGCTGGCCGGTAACCTGTCGGCGATGGCGTGGCTGGCGTGGCGCTTGATTCGCAAGGGGCATCCGCTGGCGCCGGACCGGGAGTTTTTTGCCGCCCTGCGACTCGACCGGGCGATTCTCGGCAAGGTGCTGCGCATTGGCCTGCCGACCGGTGTGCAGATGATCGTGCTGTCGCTGTCGGAGCTGGTAATTCTGGCACTGGTCAACCAGCACGGCTCGCAAGCGACAGCGGCCTATGGCGCGGTGACGCAGATCGTCAATTACGTGCAGTTTCCGGCGTTGTCGATCGCGATCACCGCATCGATTCTCGGTGCGCAGGCCATTGGTGCCGGGCGGCTGGAGCGCATGGGCCCGATCCTGCGCACGGGCCTTGTGATCAACATGTGCCTGACCGGTGGTTTGATTGTCATCGGCTATTTGTTGTCGCACTGGTTGCTCGGGCTGTTCCTTACCGATGACTCGACCCGGGCGATGGCCGAGCATCTGTTGCACATCATGTTGTGGAGCCTGTTGGTGTTCGGCTTCCAGGCGATCATCGGCGGCATCATGCGCGCCAGCGGTACGGTGCTGGTGCCGGTGGCCATTGCGATCATCTGCGTCGTCGGCGTGCAACTGCCGGCGGCGTACTGGCTCGACGGGCAATTTGGATTGCAGGGTGTGTGGATGGCGTTCCCGGTAGCGTATCTGGGCATGCTGGTGCTGCAAACCCTGTATTACAAACTGGTCTGGCGGCATCAGAAGATCGAGCGGTTGGTTTAGCCCGGCGAGGGTTGGCGTAACGACGGTTGTTTGCTTAAAGTCAATCGAGGCGTCCGATAGCGAGCCCAGCCTGGAGAATGTCAATGTCGATCCGATTGCTGCTGGCTGCCGCGTTTTGCCTGTGCGCCACGACTGCTGCGCAGGCCGTTGAGTACAATCGGGTCAATACCACCGCCAGCCAGATCAGCTTTACCTACAGGCAAATGGGCGCGCCGATGTACGGCACCTTCGGCAAGTTCGAGGCGGCGCTGGATTTTGACAGCGCCCGCCTCGGTGACGCCCGGACCACGCTGCATATCGATCTCACCAGCATCGATGCCGGCAGTGAAGACGCCAACACCGAACTGGTGAAACCGGCGTGGTTCGATACCGCACAATTTCCTGTAGCGGTGTTTAAGTCGACGCGTTTCACCGAAGTGGCCGAGCATCGCTATCTGATCGACGGCCAGCTCACCCTCAAAGGCATGACGCGCGATGTGCAGGTGCCGGTGGAATTGAAACCGGGCAGCGGCATCGGTGTGTTCGACGGCGAGATGATCCTCAATCGCGACGAGTTTCGCCTCGGCGCGGGGGAGTGGGCAGACTCGGTGGTATCCAGAGAGATCGCGATCAGATTCAAGGTCGTGGCGCCACAGCAGTGACGGTAAGCTGCCATCAGCAGATTCTGTCGATCCACAAGGTATGATGTCGCGGTTTTCCGCCGGAGTTCGCCTGTCATGCCACGCATCACCCACTACAAGACCCCATGCCCCGAAGGCGTCAATAGCCAGATTCTGCAAATGGTCGTCGACTACCTGACCGACATCAGCGCAGTCGGCCTTGGCCCGAGCAACCTGCTCTACAACGTCTATCAGTACGCGGTGGGTTATGAGGTGCATCTGTATCTCGAGGCATTGAAAGGCGAGAAGGGCACCGAGGTGGAATTGCTGGTGGCGACTGACGAGGACGATCCGGAGCAGGTCATCGGCTTTCTTCTGTACCTGCCGGTGCAGGGCGACTGGGAAGCGTGCAGCGTCGCCTACATGGCCGTGCGCGAAGGGCATCGGCGCCAGGGTGTGGCGCGGGCGATGATCGGCGAAATGGTCGGGCGATACCCGCATGCCGAACTGACGTGCAACATTGGCAAGGTCCCGTATTTCGAGGCGCTGGGCTTTGAGGTAATCGGCTCGCGCGAAACCCAGGTACTGATGAGCACCCGGCACTATCGCAGCAACGGCCTGCGCGGATTTATCGATACCACCCCGATTTATCGCTCGCTCGAGGTTCAGCAGATTCATACCTATCTGCTGCAGAAAAACGGCAAGCGCGCCATGCTCGACGCCGAGAAACAGCGTGACCGGCATCTGGATCAGACCACCCGGCATACCGAGGAATTCGTCCGCCAGCGGCTGACGCTGCACTGAGTTGCTCGGCGTACCCCGCATGACGCTTTGCGTCACGCTATGGACGCAGAGCGTCCGGGGCTGCATTCCCACGCGGAGCGTGGGAACGATCAACACTCAATCCGCAGCCAGTCCGGCTATTCAGCCAAGCTTCACATTCATGGTAATTCGCGCCGTGAAGACCTTTTTGCCCTCGGTATCGTGAATATCGACGGTCACCACCTTGTCGCCCTCGCTTTGCCAATCCACGCCTTCAGCGCTGGCCACTGCCGTCACGTCGGTTTTGGCCTTGGCCAGGTATTCCACGGTCATGCCTTTGGGAATCCAGCGCGCGCCGTCCGGGATCGAGACGTCGGTCATCATGCCGCCAGCGAGTTCTGCCGCGTTGCACATGGCAATCGCATGGACCGTGCCGAGGTGGTTGGTGATTTCCTTGCGAAACGGCACGTGAACGGTGGCGGCGTTCGGGCGCAGTTCGCTGATCACTGGGTTGATCGTGCTGAAGTAAGGGGCGAACTGGCAGGCCATCTTGCTGAAGGCATCGGAGCCGACGCTGTTGAACATGCTGAGAGATTGACTCATGGGAAACGCCTCGCGATAAGTGGTTTGGCAGAACGATATTCCGTTACAGAATAATATTCCGTAACGGAACGGTATTCTGTCTGCATGAAATCTGTCAACCTGTGCAGGCTTTTTTCTTGGGCACGAGCGTGTCTTCCATTTTCATTTTTCGGGCTCTGAGCAGCATGGACACCGCAGATCTACTTGAACGCAGTTACCCCGGCCGGCGGGCCGAACTTAAGCGCGACATCTTTCGCAAGGCGCTGAATCTGTTCAACGAGCAGGGAATCGAGGCCACCACCATCGAGATGATTCGTGCCGAGTGCGACACCAGCGTCGGCGCGATCTATCACCATTTCGGCAATAAGGAAGGCTTGGTCGCGGCGCTGTTTTTCACGGCGCTGGAGGACCAGACGCGGCTGCGCGATGAATATCTGGATGCCGCGAAAAGCACCGAAGAGGGCGTGCAGGCGTTAGTGTTCAGCTATCTGGATTGGGTCGAGCGCCAGCCACAATGGGCGCGCTTCCAGTATCACGCGCGATTTGCCGTGACCAAGGGGCCGTTCAAGGATGAGTTGGCCGAGCGCAACAAAACGCGCAATCGGCGCCTGCGCGAATGGCTCGGCGAATCCGGACGCATTAGCAAATTGCGTGAGTTGCCCTTCGAATTATTGCCATCGCTGATCATCGGCCAGGCCGACAGCTATTGCCGGGCGTGGCTGGCGGGGCGGGTCAAGGGCAGTCCGATGGAATATCGCCAGGTGCTGGCGCAAGCCGCATGGCGCTCGATTCGCGCTGACTCGGCGTTGCCCGACTGATTTTGCGCAAGGGGAATGGCAGTCAATGGACACCCCGGGCTGTTTGCGCGACTCGCCAAATTTCTGAAGCAAAACGCTGACCCTGTGGGAGCCTGCTCGCGAATGCGCTAGCTAGCTGTGATCTCTCTGTAGGTTGTTCACTCGGGGCTTTTCCGGGAAATTGGAGGTGCGAACCAAACCAAGCCCCCGGAGGCCCCGAGTGAACACTCATAAAAATGCCCGATTAACTGTTTCTGGTCGAGCCCTTCTTGTTCAAAGAGTCCTCACAGAGGGTTTGAGAGTTGAAGAGGTGGCCAAGGCCCAAGGGGTCAGCGTTCGCACTGCCTACAAGTGGATAAACCGCTATCGAACCGAAGGCGAAAAAGGTCTCCAGGATCGCTCATCCCGCCCGGCTTCCTGTCCGCACGCTACTGCCCCAGAGTGTCTGGAGAAAATCATCAAGCTTCGCCGTGAGCGAAAAACCTATGGCGAAATCAGTAAGTCTTTGAAGGTGGGGCATAGCACGGTAGGCAGGATATTGAGCCGCAACGGACTCAATCGCCTGGCTTATCTGGAACCGCCAGTTGCGGTTATTCGCTACGAATACTCTCAGCCGGGAGGCTTGCTGCACTTGGATATCAAGAGGCTGGGGCGCTTTAACAAACCTGGTCATCGAGTGACAAAAGACCGTCTGAAAGGCCGTTCTTACCATGTGGGTTGGGAGTTTGGACATGTTGCCATCGACGACCATAGTCGAGTGGCGCACTGTGGTTTATACCCAGACCAAACCGCTCGTAGCGCCTGCCTCGCGCTGATCCGGGCCCTGCGTTACTACAAAACGCTCGGCGTGAAATTCGAGCGGGTAATGACCGACAACGGCCCTTGCTACAAATCCAGGAGCTTCAAGCGCCTGTGCCGGCGGCTGCGGCTTAAGCACATCTTTACCAAGCCTTACACCCCGCGCACGAATGGCAAGGCAGAGCGATTTATACAGACCGCTCTGCGCGAATGGGCCTACGCCAGAAGTTATGAAAGCTCAGATCAACGCGCGACGTATCTGATGCCTTGGTTGCACAGGTACAACTGGCATCGCCCGCATGCCAGTTTGAGTTATTTACCACCGATTAGCCGAATAGCATCCGTGAACAACGTGGTGGGTTTACACAGCTAGCTCAGTCAACATCGCTGCGACTGATAGAACGCTTTCGCGAGCAGGCTCCCACAAGGGGGCGTCGTCAGGAAGTCAGTCGTTGCGCTGGAAAACCAGCGCCTTCAGGCCGCTCTCCGCATCGATGTCCGGAAACTCCGGCGGATTTTCCAGCCGTTGTTCAAAGCACAACTGCGGCGCTTCCCGCGTCACGCCATCGATCAGAAAGTCCGGGCCGAACGCCGGGTCGTTCATGCACGCCAGTACGCTGCCCTGCGCCGTGAGCAATTCCGGCAGGCGCCGCAGCACGCGCTGGTAATCCTTGGTCAGCAGAAAACTGCCTTTCTGGAACGACGGCGGATCGATGATCACCAGATCGTACGGGCCGCTGTTGATCACCTTGCCCCAGGACTTGAACAGGTCGTGGCCGAGGAAACTGACTTTGCTCAGGTCATGGCCGTTCAGGCGATGATTGTCGCGACCGCGGCTCAGCGCCGCGCGCGACATGTCGAGGTTGACCACATGGCTGGCGCCGCCCGCAATGGCTGCGACCGAGAAACCGCAGGTGTAGGCAAACAGATTGAGTATGCGTTTGCCGCTGGCCTGTTCGCGCACCCAGTCGCGCCCGTAACGCATGTCGAGAAACAGCCCGGCGTTCTGCTTGCGCCCCAGATCGACGCGGTACTGCAGGCCGCCCTCGACGATGGTCATTTCCTCGATCTCGTCGCCGAGCAGCCATTCGGCGGTGCTTTGTGGCAAATAGCGATGCTGAATCAACAAGGTGTGCGCTCCGCACTGTCGCCATTCGTCCCCCGCAGTGATCTCGAGCAGCAAGCGCTTCAGATCTTCCAGTTGTTCAGGTGCCGGTTCCTTGAACAGCGACACCAGCACCACGCCTTGCAACCAGTCCACCGTCAACTGCTCCAGCCCCGGCCAGCAGCGCCCGCGTCCATGAAACAGGCGACGGGTTTCGCCAGGGGCGGCGGCAAGTGCCGGCAGCAAATGGGCGTGGAGGGTGGCGAGGGCTTCAGGGGTCATCGGGCAGGATCGGCAAGCAGAATGGGCCGGCATTTTAACCACAATTGCCAGGTTGCGAACGTTGATCCATAACCGCTGAAAAGCTCGTTGTCGAAAAGTCCTGTATCAAAAGTGAATTTCTACAGAGCCCACTGCTCATACCAGTTAAGCAGCGGATCCAAACCGCTAATCGAAAATGTAATTCGGGGGAGTGCTGTTCATGTGCCCTACACCTACGTCGAGCGCGCACCTTCCTGGCGGGTTGATTCTGGTAGTGGAAGACGATCCGTTGATTCTGGAGTTTCTTTGCGAAATTCTTCAGGAGGAAGGGTTCAAGGTCGAACCGCAAACCAGCGCTGACGCAGCATCACTGTATCTGGAAAAACATGCAGCAGACGTTGCGCTGTTACTGACCGACATCACCATGCCCGGCACGCTCAACGGCGCCGACCTGGCCAATCTGGTCGGTGACCGCTGGCCGGAAAAACCGGTGATGGTCATGTCCGGTTATGAGACCCCGGAGACCTCGGGGGTCAAGCATTCGGTGGCATTCATCAAGAAGCCGTGGGCGATCGGTCAGTTGCTCGACTGTGTGGAAAACGCGTTCAAGTCCAAGGCGCCGCAACTGCATTGACAGATGCTACATTGGCGGGCGAATTTGCCCGCCCCCCTGTCAGAGGATTTGCCCTTTTGTCTGCTGAAACTTCTGTTTTCGACCGCGCGTTCGGTGCGTTCCTGTTCGACATGGACGGCACCGTGCTCAATTCCATCGCCGCTGCAGAGCGCATCTGGTCGGCCTGGGCAGTACGCCATGACGTCGATGTCGAAGCGTTTTTGCCGACCATCCACGGTGCGCGGGCGATCGACACCATCACCCGTCTGAACCTGCCGGGGGTGGATGCCGAAGCGCAAGCGGCGTTCATTACCGCTGCGGAAATTGATGACGTCGAAGGCATCGTCGAGATTCCCGGCGCCGCGGCGTTTCTCAACAGCCTGCCGGCGCAGCGCTGGGCGATGGTCACGTCGGCACCGCGCGATCTGGCGTTGCGGCGCATGGCCGCCGCCGGCATTGCCGCGCCTGCGGTGTTGATTACGGCGGAAGATGTCAAGGCCGGCAAGCCGGATCCGGCGGGGTATCGCTTGGCGGCGCAACGCCTCGGGGTTGAACCGCGTGATTGCCTGATATTCGAGGACGCGGCAGTGGGCATTCAGGCAGCGGAAGCGGCAGGTGCGCCGTTGATGATCATTACCACGACTCATCAGCATCCGCTGGAAACCGCGCATGCGACGATCGCCAGTTATGACGCGATCAGGGTTGAGGTTGATGGTGAAGGGCTACTTCGGTTGTTCAAGAGCTGAAAAAAACCCTCACCCTAACCCTCTCCCGGAGGGAGAGGGGACTGACCGAGTTTTGCCGCGTCAGACGCCGACCTGAACGACCTGAGCGATTATGGATTCAGAGCGAATCTTCCATGTCGGCGCACATCGTTAATATCCCCCGATCGGTTCCCTCTCCCTCGGAAGAAGGCTAGGCGGGCGGCGTTCCGATGAGGGGTTACAATATTTGAAACGGACTAGAGAGCCCACTTCCATGGCAACCGCTTCTGCAACCATCGATATCCCGGCTTCGGCCGATCAGGTCTGGCAATTGATCGGCGGCTTCAACACGCTGCCCGACTGGCTGCCACTCATTACCGAAAGCACCCTGGCCGACGGCGGACGTGTGCGCAGCCTGAAAACCGCTGACGGCGGCGTGGTGATCGAGCGCCTGCAAACCTTCGATAACGCCGCCATGACGTACAGCTATTCGATCGAACAGGCGCCGTTTCCGGCAACTGATTATCTGGCCACGCTCAAGGTCGAGGCCCAGGGGCAGGGCGCACGGGTGACCTGGTCGGGACGATTTAATGCCGTGGGCGTGAGCGATGAGGAAGTGGTGGCGCTGTTCAACGGCATTTACCAGGGTGGACTGGACGCATTGCGCGCCAATTACCCGGTTTGATGGTCGACGCGCAAACCTGTGGGAGCTAGCTGCTGGCGATGGCGATCGATCATTCAACGCATCCGTTGACTGACACACCGCCATCGCCAGCAGGCTGGCTCCCACATGGATTGCATTTCAAAAGTTGATCAGGAATTACCGATCAGGCTCTGCCTGCAATCGAGCAGCAGTTTCGCCCCGCCCAGGTCGCTGCTGCTCACGTGCAGGCTGAAGCCATGCAGGCTGACAATCGCTGCGACGATCGATAAGCCAAGGCCAAAACCGCTCTTCGGTTGCCCACCCTCGGCGCGATAAAACCGTTGGAACACCGCCTCGCGTTCCGCTTCGGGAATCCCCGGCCCCGAATCGTGCACTTCGATCTGCGTCTGCCCACCGGCATTCACCCCGCGCAACATGACCGTGCCGCCGGGCGGGGTGAACTTGATCGAATTGCTCAACAGATTCGCCAGTGCCTCGAACAGCAACGCCCGATCGCCATTGAGCGGCGGCAGGGTTTCCGGCATGTTCAGCTCGAAACGCAGCTCGCCTTCTTCGGCGAGTGGCAAGTAAAACTCATGCAGTTCTTCGAGCAATTGCACCGGGTCAAGTTGCACGAATCCTGAGCGGCGCTGACGATCTTCCAGTTCGGAAATCCGCAGCAAGCCGCGAAACCGCGCCATCAGCGTATCCGCTTCGGCCAGCACCAGGTCCAGTTGCGCCGCTTCCTGCGAGCCTTCGCCGGCCTGTTGCTGCATGCGATACAACTGCGCGCGCAGGCGGGTCAGCGGCGTACGCAAGTCATGGGCGATGTTGTCGCAGACGCCTTTGACTTCATTCATCAGCCGCTCGATGCGCTCCAGCATCGCGTTGACGATGGCCGCGAGCATGTCCAGCTCATCGCGGCGGTTGGACAGCGGCAAACGATGGGTCAGATCACCCGCGACGATTGCCTGGGCGCTGTCCTGAATCGCCCGAATCCGTCGCAACGGTCGGCGCCGCAGCAAATGCCATCCCGCGACACCCGGCAAGATGGTCAGCGATACGCCCCAGAACAACGCATGCAAAATGATCCGCGTCACTGCGAACAACGAGCCGTTGTCGCGCAGCAGCACCAGCCAGCGGCCATCGCGGGTTTGCGTGGCCACGGCGTCGCAGCTGTCACTCGGCAGGGTCGGATCGTCGGAATCGGCGCAGTCGGCGAGCATGTGGATCTTGCCATCCAGCGGCAGGCCTTCGGGGATCTGTTGCAGTGCGCCGCCGAGGTAAACGCCGTCGGCGCTGAACAGGCCGTAGGCGTCGATGCCACGAATATCGAAAGTCATGCTGGCGGCGAGAGCGTCTTCCAGTTGCTCTCCACGAAAGTGCGAAAACAGGTGCTGGCGTTGCATCAGCGAATGCTTGGCAAGGTTGTCGAGGTAGCCCGACACCTCGTAATACATGACCCCCATGAGGATCGCGCTCCAGGCCACGAAAAGCGAACTGTACAGCGCCAGCAGACGGCTGCTGGAAGAGCGCCAGCCGTCAGACGGGTTCGGCAATGACATAGCCGGAGCCCCGTACCGTGCGGATCAGCGGAACGTGGCCAGCGGCGTCGATTTTCTTGCGCAGGCGGCCGATGTGCACGTCGATCAGGTTGGTGCCGGGGTCGAAGTGATAGCCCCAGACCTCTTCGAAAATCATCATTCGCGAAAGAATCTGGCCGCTGTTGCGCATGAGGAATTCGAGCAGTTTGTACTCGGTCGGCAGCAGCGTCAGCACTTGGTCGGCACGGCGCGCTTCGTGGCTGATCAGATCCAGTTCGAGGTCGGCGACCTGCAGCGTCGTCGCTTGCGTGGCGACGCTTGTCTGGCGGCGCAACAGCACTTCGACCCGCGCGGCCATCTCGTCGGTGGCGAACGGCTTGGTCAGGTAATCGTCACCGCCGGCGCGCAAACCCCGCACCCGCTCATCAACGTCTGAGAGGGCGCTGATCATCAGAATCGGCGTCGCCACGCCCATGGTGCGCAGGGTGGTGACGATGGCCAGGCCGTCCAGCTCGGGCAACATGCGGTCAAGGGTTATCAGGTCGTAATTACCGCTCACGGCGCGGTCGAGGCCTTCGCGGCCATTGTCGACCCAGTCGACATCGAGCCCGTGGCTGCTGAGTTCGGCGACGATCTCCCGGGCGGTCACGGCGTCGTCTTCGATGGTCAAGATACGAGTCATAGGCAGGCCTGCTGATCGGTTCAAACGGAATGGCAGCATTTTGCCAAGAAATTTCCGTGACGCTTTAAATTAACTTTCATGTTCCTAAGGCCAGTGGGTCGGTAACTGGGGTGAGATAAACGAAACATTGATATCATCTGGCCATAATTTCTCACAGGAGTGGTGCCGTGCGTAAATTCATTTGCCCTGGCTGGATGCCGATGACCGGTTTGCTGCTGGTGCTATTTGGCGCTCCAGCGTTGGCCGCCAATACTCCATGTTCCGGGAAAAAGGGCGGGATCAATCGCTGCGACGGTGACCTGTTCCTGTGCAATGACGGCTCCATCAGTGGCTCGAAAAAGAGCTGTGCGGCAATGTTTGGCGAGCGTCAGCAGGCGCGTCTGCAGAATTTTCTGCAAAGCGACGATGGCTGCGCCTGTGGCACCGGTGCGTTTTGCACTGGCCCACGTGGCGGGGTGTATTGCCTCACGCCAAGCGGTAACAAGAGCTACAAACGCAAATAAACCCTTCTGCCAGTGCAGAAAACCCGCCTTTAACATGCGCTTGTTGCATTTTGCATGGTCTGAGGAAGTTCATCTTTTCTAACTGATTGAAAACGCTACGTTTATTTTGTTCTGACGACTGGCACGGTCGCTGCAATTGCTCCGTTGAGTACTTGTAACATCATTTTTCATGCCTGGAGCAGAACAACAATGAACAGATCTTCTGATGGAATTTATTCTGCCGTTGAAGAATCAAGCAGCGTATCAGGTGTGTCCTGGGGCGCGATCTTTGCGGGCGCTGCGGCGGCTGCGGCGTTGTCGATGATCCTGGTGTTGCTCGGCTTCGGTCTGGGTTTTTCCGCTGTTTCACCGTGGGCCGGTGAGGGCGTCAGCGCCAAGGGTCTGGGTATTTCGACGATTGTCTGGCTGGCGGTGACGCAGATCATCGCTTCCGGGATGGGCGGCTACATCGCCGGTCGCCTGCGAGTGAAGTGGGCGAACATGCACGGTGACGAGGTGTATTTCCGCGACACCGCGCACGGTTTTCTCGCCTGGTGTGTAGCTACGCTGGTCACCGCGATGCTGGTGGTCGGTTCGGTCAGCAGCGTCGTCAGCGGCGGTGTGCAGGCGGGTGCCAATGTCGTCGGCGGTGCTGCCGGTGCGATGAGTCAGGCGGCCAGTTCGGCTGCTGCCAACACTGACAGCGATCAGTACGGCTATTTCGTCGATAGCCTGTTCCGCGATGATCGTCCTGCCGCCGTCAGCGATGACGCCGCTCGCGGCACCGTGACCCGCATCTTCACTCAGAGCCTTGCCAACGGTCAGCTCAGCCCGGAAGACCGCACCTACCTCGCACAATTGGTCGCCCAGCGAACCAACCTGAGCCAGGCCGATGCTGAACGTCGTGTCGACGAGATCTACGCCAACACGCAGAAAGCCATCGCCGACGCCAAAACGAAAGCTCAGCAAGCCGCCGACACCGCCGCCAAAGTCGCTGCCTACACCTCGCTGTGGATGTTCGTCGCGCTGCTGGCCGGTGCGTTCTTCGCCAGCCTCGCCGCCACGTTCGGCGGTCGTCGTCGCGACGCAGTGGAATACGTCGAAGTCGACACCTACACCACGACCACTCCCGTCCGTTAAACAAGGAGCAAAACCATGCGCTCATTACTGCTGTTTTTTCTCGGCGTGCCTATTCCGATCATTATTCTGATCGCCCTGTTCGTGCACTGATCCCTCTGAGGCAGGATGCCTCGGCCGCTTTCATCTTCGGGTGAAAGCGGCTTTTTACTTTCTGCTGCCTGGCCTGCTCTGGATCAATATTTCCCTTCGCGATACCCCTTACCTTGAATGGATCCAATCTTTTTGCCGCGGTATCGACTACATTGTTTCCGCGCGCACTTTGTTGCGCTGACGGAGTACCGCACGTCCCCTGAACGTATTAAAAACGGGACGGCACGGTGTAGTGCAGCAAGGAGCTGGCGCAACACTCTTCTGAATTTTTCACGGACGAACACTGCAATGAACTGCCTAGAAAGATCCTTCGATATCCAGCCTTTGGTGCAGGCGGACATGACTGTGCACATCAACGGCCAGCCTGTCACCGCTGCCATCGGCGAAACCGTCCTCAGCGTCATTCAATCCCTCGGCTTGCGCCAGATTGCCCGCAACGATCACAACCAGATCAGCGGCGCCTACTGCGGCATGGGCGTGTGTCAGTGCTGCCTGGTACAGATCGATGGTCGGCATAAACGTCGCGCCTGCCAGACCGTGGTGCGCGACGGCATGCAGATTCAAACCCAGGTCAACCGCATCACCGCGCAGGAGGTCGTATGAGCCTGCAACCGGTGATTGTCGGCGGTGGCCCCGCCGGGATGGCCGCCGCCATCGAACTGGCCCGTCACGGCGTGCGCTGCACCTTGCTCGAAGAAGCGTCGCGCCTCGGCGGCGTGGTGTATCGCGGGCCGCTGCGTGACGGCGTGCAACTGGACTATCTGGGCCCACGTTACGCTGAGGCGCTGGGCAAGCTGCACGGCGAGTTTCAGGAACAGGTCGGACTGATCGACGTGCGTCTCAACCATCGCGTGGTCGGCGCCGAAGGCACTCGCGCGTTAGTAGTGCTCGATGGCGACGAGCAACTGCACGAGATCGAATACCCACAGTTGCTGTTATCGGCCGGTTGTCACGAGCGCAGCGTGCCGTTTCCCGGCTGGACGTTGCCGGGAGTGATCATGCTGGGCGGCCTGCAGTTGCAGATCAAAAGTGGCGTGGTCAAGCCGCAGGGGCCGGTCATCATTGCCGGCACGGGGCCGCTGTTGCCGCTGGTGGCGACGCAACTGCATGCGTCTGGCGTGCGCGTCGCGGGCGTGTATGAGGCCTGCGCATTCGGCAAGATCGCCCGGGAAAGTCTGGCGCTGCTGAACAAGCCGCAGCTGTTCCTCGATGGCTTGAGCATGCTCGCGTACCTGAAACTGCACGGCATCCCCATGCAATACGGCTGGGGCGTGGTCGAGGCGCATGGCGAGGGCGAACTGAAAAGCGTCAGCGTTGCGCCGTATTCGGCGACCTGGGAACCGGACCTGAGCCGCGTCGAGCGCTTCGAAGCGCAGACCCTTGCGGTCGGTTACGGCTTTATCCCGCGCACGCAATTAAGCCAGCAGATGGGCCTTGATCACGGTTTCAGTGACGACGGTTACCTGCGTGCCAACGCCGATATCTGGCAGCAAAGCAACGAACCGCACGTGCATCTGGCCGGCGACATGGGCGGCATTCGTGGCGGTGAAGCGGCGATGCTCGCCGGTCGGATCGCCGCCACATCGATCCTGCTGCAACGCGGCGTGCTCGAAGAAGAACTGGCGCGGGTGCGCCGCGACCGCTACTTGGGCAAACTCAAGGCCATCGTGCGCTTTCGTGCGGCGGTGGATCGCTACACCGCTCGCGGCGTCGGCCAGACCACGTTGCCTGCCGCCGACACGGTCATCTGCCGTTGCGAGAACGCCACCCGTGCCGACATCGATCGGGCGCTCGAGCAGGGCGTGCAAGACATCGCCAGCCTGAAAATGCGCACTCGTGTGAGCATGGGCGATTGCCAGGGGCGTATGTGCGTCGGCTACTGCAGCGATCGTCTGCGCCAGGCCACCGGTCGCAAGGATGTCGGCTGGCTGCGTCCGCGCTTCCCGATTGATCCGATTCCTTTTTCCGCATTTCAGTCTGTCGGCACGGAGGCCGCTGCCCATGAGTAAGTTCTACGACGTGGTCATTGCCGGTGGCGGCGTGATCGGGGCGTCCTGCGCCTATCAATTGTCCAAACGCAAAAACCTGAAGATTGCGCTGATCGACGCCAAGCGCCCCGGCAACGCCACCCGCGCGTCGGCCGGCGGATTGTGGGCGATCGGGGAGTCGGTCGGCCTCGGTTGCGGGGTGATTTTCTTTCGCATGATGTCGGCCAATCGCAAGCGCGAAACCCAGGGCGCGGCGGTGGCGGTGGATGCGAGTACGCCGCACATCCTGCCGGAATCGTTCTTCGATTTTGCCTTGCAGTCCAACGCGCTGTACCCGGCGTTGCACCGCGAGCTGAAAGATAATCACGGGATGGATTTCAAGTTCGAAAGGACCGGGCTGAAATTCGTCATTTATGACGACGAGGACCGGCTCTACGCCGAGCACATCGTCGGTTGCATTCCGCATCTGGCCGATCAGGTGCGCTGGCTCGATCAGGCTGCATTACGCGCCGCCGAACCGAGCGTCAGCCATGAGGCGCGCGGGGCGCTGGAGTTCCTCTGCGACCATCAGGTCAGCCCGTTCCGCCTTGCCGATGCCTACATGGAAGGCGCGCGGCAGAACGGCGTGGATATCTTCGTCAACACCAATGTCACCGGTGTGTTGCATCACGGCACGCG
This sequence comes from Pseudomonas sp. Z003-0.4C(8344-21), assembly GCF_900104975.1. NCBI lineage: Bacteria > Pseudomonadati > Pseudomonadota > Gammaproteobacteria > Pseudomonadales > Pseudomonadaceae > Pseudomonas > Pseudomonas sp. Z003-0.4C(8344-21). The sequence continues at coordinate 2,731,202 of NZ_LT629756.1, forward strand.
GGTGACCGGGGTGCAAACGAGCGAGGAGGGTGTGTTTCACTGCAAGACGCTGATCAACGCAGCGGGTGCCTGGGCGGCGGATCTGAGTGAATGGGCCACCGGGATTCGCATCCCGGTGAAACCGGTCAAAGGCCAAATACTGCTGACCGAACGCATGCCGAAGATCCTCAACGGCTGCCTGACCACCAGCGACTGCTACGTGGCGCAAAAGGACAACGGCGAAATCCTCATCGGCAGCACCACCGAAGACAAGGGTTTCGACGTCACCACCACCTACCCGGAAATCGCCGGGCTGGTGCAGGGCGCGGTGCGCTGCCTGCCGGAACTGGCCGATGTAAACCTCAAGCGCACCTGGGCCGGGCTGCGTCCGGGTTCGCCGGACGAACTGCCGATCCTCGGGCCGATGCGCGGCGTGGAGGGTTACCTGAATGCTTGCGGACACTTCCGCACCGGCATCCTCACCTCGGCGATCACCGGCGTATTGCTCGACAAATTGGTGAATGACGAGCCGTTGCCACTGGATATCGCACCGTTTCTGGCGGATCGGTTTGCAGTGACAGCGGTCGAAAAAGCGCCGGCGCTGGAACTGGCCTGACACCGATTCCCAAGGAGCGAGCCTGCTCGCGATAGCGGTCTGTCTGTTTCAGATGTGTTGTCTGAAACACCGTCATCGCCAGCAGGCTGGCTCCCACATTTGGTTCTGTGCAAAGCAGTCAGGTGTTGCGCGCTTGCTCTTCCAGCTGATCCGACTCGAACAGTTTGGCCAGTTCTGCCCGGGCTTCCTGAGCGGTTTGCAGGACTTTGGCCTCGTCGTCGTAGACCGCGTGCTGCGCCTCCAGCACCTGTTCGTCGTGGTGCTTGAAGCGCTTGATTCGCGCATCGGCCTGGGCTTGGGTCAGACCGAGCCCGACCAAGGTGCGCCGGCTCATTTCCAGGCTCGAATAATAGGTTTCCCGAATCGCTTCGGCGCCGACATCGATCAAGCGATGTACGTGCTGGCGGTTGCGTGCGCGGGCGATGATTTTCATGTGCGGATAAAGCTTGCGCACCACTTCGGCGGTCTTGATGTTGGTGTCCGGATCGTCGGTGGCAATCACAAAATATTCCGCCTCGCCGACCTTTGCTGCATGAAGGATTTCCGGGCGCATCGGGTCGCCATAAAACACCGGCACACCGCCGAAACTGCGCGACAGTTCGATGGTTTCCACCGACGTATCCAGGGCGACGAAATTGATATTTTGCGCGCGCAGAATCCGCGCGACGATCTGGCCCATCCGACCCATGCCGGCGATCACCACGCGCGGTGCTTCGGTATCGATTTCGCGGAATTTCTCCGGCACTTCCACCGGCTGCACTTTCGGGCTGACCAGCCGCGCGCAAAGCAACAGCAGCAACGGCGTCACCGCCATCGACAGGGTGATGGTCAGCACCAGCAGATCGTAGAGACGCGGCTCGAACAGGCCCTGATCGCGACCGATCTTGAACACCACGAAAGCGAACTCACCGCCGGCCGCCAAAACGATGCCGAGGCGAATCGCACTGATCTTGTTCAAGCCGCCAGCCAGCCGTCCAACCACAAACAGCAGCGGCAATTTCAGACCGATCAACAGCAGCGTCAGCCCCAGCACCGTAACCGGCGCACTGAGCAACAGACTCAGGTTGGCGCCCATGCCGACGCTGATGAAAAATAACCCGAGCAGCAGGCCTTTGAACGGTTCGATCTGCGCTTCCAGCTCATGCCGATACTCCGAATCCGCCAGCAGCAGGCCGGCGAGAAACGCGCCCAATGCCATCGACACACCGACCAGATCCATCAACCACGCGGTGCCGATCACCACCAGCAACGCCGTGGCCGTCGACACTTCCGGCAGACCGGTTTTCGCCACCACGCGAAACACCGGCCGCAACAGATAACGTCCACCGATCACTACCACCGCGATGCCGCCGAGCACCTGCAGACTGTGACGGATATCGTCGGCGGTACTGGTGTGGTGATCGACGCCGGCGAGCATCGGCACCAAGGCAATCAATGGGATCGCGGCGATGTCCTGGAACAACAGAATCGCAAACGCCAGCCGCCCGTGGGGGCTGGTCAGTTCCTTGCGCTCGGCCAGGCTCTGCAGGCCGAACGCGGTAGAGGAGAGTGCCAGGCCGAGACCCAGCACAATCGCGCTGTTCAGCGGTTGGCCAAACACCGACAACGCCAGCACGCCAATTACCGACGCGGTCAGCAACACCTGCGCCAGGCCGACGCCAAACACCGATTTGCGCATCACCCACAAGCGTCGCGGCGACAGCTCCAGACCAATGATGAACAGCAGCAACACCACGCCCAGTTCGGAAATATGCGCCACGCTCTGCGGGTTGCCGATCAGGCCGAGCACCGATGGGCCGATGATCACCCCGGCGAACAGATAACCGAGCACCGCGCCCAGTTGCAGACGCTTGGCCAAAGGCACGGTGAGCACCGCCGCGAACAAAAACACGACAGCGGCTTGCAACAGATTGCCTTCATGGGGCATGGGTCAACTCCTGACAACGGTACGGCGGAGGGCGACAAGGATAAGGGTTGCAGCAACTTTTCATCCACCAAAGATCCCTTGCAGGAGTGAGCCTGCTCGCGATAGCTGTGGGTCATTCGACATCATCGGTGACTGATTCACCGCTATCGCGAGCAGGCTCACTCCTACAGGGGGTTTGCTTCGTGGCTGTATTGTTTTGCATCAAATGGTTACATTTATAACCCCTGCGCATCAATTTCCGGAACCGCTATGGCCATCAACTTCGACCTCAACGACCTGCAAGCCTTTCGCGCGGTGGTCGAGCAAGGCAGTTTTCGCAAGGCCGCCGACACCGTGCGCCTGTCGCAACCGGCGCTGAGCCGGCGCATCGAAAAGCTCGAAGACGCGCTGGGTGTCAAACTCTTCGAGCGCACCACGCGCAAGGTCAGCCTGACCCAGGCCGGGCGCGGTTTCATGCCCAGTGTCGAACGCTTGCTCGATGATCTTGACGTGGCATTGCTGGGCATCAGCGAAGTGGCGTCGACGCGGCTGGGCCATGTCACCGTCGCTTGTGTGCCGTCGGCGGCGTACTACTTCATGCCACGGGTCATCGCGCGCTATCACCAGCAGTTCCCGCGGATCAAGGTCAAGGTGCTCGACTCCAGCGCGCACGATGTGTTGAGTGCAGTGGTCAATGGCGAGGCGGATTTCGGTTTGAGTTTTCTCGGCACGCAGGATGCCAAAGTCGACTTCGAACCGCTTGTGCAGGAGTGCTACGTTGTCGCCTGTCGCCGCGATCATCCGTTGGCGCAGCGCAGCAGCGTGACGTGGGACGAGTTCTATCAGCAGGACTACATCGGCCTGGACAAGACCTCCGGCAATCGTTTTCTGCTGGATCAGGCGTTGGGTGGGGTAGTGCCGCAGCGTCAGAGCATCTGCGAGACACGGCACGTGACGACGATGATCGGCCTGGTCGAGGCGGGGTTGGGTGTGGCGGCGGTGCCATTGATGGCGCTGCCGGGGCCGGATCATCCGATCCTGACACGGGTGCCGCTGACCGATCCGCAGGTGATGCGCAGCGTCGGCATCCTCAAGCGCCGGGGTCGTACGCTGACCCCGGCGGCACTGGAGCTGGAGCGGCTGGTGGTGGAAATGAAGGTCCAGCCGCCAACGATCAGCGCTTGACCGAATCCAGCCCGGTGGCCTGCACGTCAGCCTGGGCGGCAGGCGCGGCGAGGTAGGCGAGCAGGGCTTTGGCTTCTTCAGGATGCTCGGCCTTGACCGGAATGCCGGCAGCGAAACGGGTTACCGACTGCACCGATTCCGGGATCTTCGCGACGAAGCTCACGCCTGGCACCGGCAGCAATTCGCTGACCTGCTGGAAGCCCAATTGATAGTCACCGGTGGCAACCACCGAGCCCACCGGAATGCTGGCGATCATTTTGGACTTCGGCTTCAACTGGTCTTCGATGCCAAGTTTCTTGAACAGCTGTTGCTCGATGTATACGCCGCTGGCGCTGTCGGAGTACGCCACCGACTGCGCATCAAGCAGGGTTTTCTTCAAACCGTCGACGCTGCTGATGTCCGGTTTCGCCGCGCCTTCGCGCACCACCATGCCGATCCGCGAGTCCGCCAGTTCGACGCGCGAAGCCGGGTCGACCTTGCCTTGTTTGATCAACTCGTCGAGGGCGTAGCCGACCATGATCACCACGTCGGCGTGCTCGCCGCGCGCCAGACGATTTGGGATCGCCTCCGGCGCCTTGCCCATCGACGGGCCGAGGCTGGTGGTCAGCGTGTTACCGCTGGCGGCGGCGAATTTCGGCCCGAGGATTTTGTAGGCGGCGGTGAAACCACCGGACGTCATCACGCTCAGTTCTGCGGCGTGGGCGCTCAGGTTGAACGCCAGACCGGCGAGCAGGGCGGTGACAGTAAAGATTTTTTTCATGGCAGGTTTTCCTCAGGCCGCGACAGGTTGCAGACGACCACCGGCACGGCGGTACAGATAAAGGGTGGCGCACAACGCACACAGCGCACCGATGCTCATCCAGTAACCCGGCGCGGCTTTGTCGCCGGTGTACTGGATCAGGAAGGTCGACATCGCCGGGGTGAACCCGCCGAAGATCGCCGTGGCCAGGCTGTAGGCCAAGGAGAAACCGGCGACGCGCACTTCCACCGGCATGATCTCGGTGAGGGCCGGAATCATTGCGCCGTTGTACAGGCCATAGATGAACGACAGCCACAGCAGCGACAGCAGCATGTTGGTGAAGCTTGGCGACTGCACCAGAAACGACAGCGCCGGATAGGTCGTGGCCAGCGCCAGCAACGCCATCGCGATCAGCACCGGGCGACGGCCGATGCGATCGGACAGCGCGCCGCCAATCGGCAGCCAGAAGAAGTTCGAAACGCCGACCAGCAGCGTCACCAGCAGCGCGTCGGAAGTGCTCAGGTGCAGCACGGTTTTACCGAAAGTCGGCGCGTACACGGTGATCAGGTAAAACGCCGTGGTGGTCAGCGCGACCATCAACATGCCGCCCAGCACCACGCCCCAGTTCTGGCCGAGGGTGCGGAACACTTCGCCCATGCTCGGACGGTGTTTGCGCGCCGCGAACTCTTCGGTTTCCGCCAGGTTGCGGCGCAGGAAAAAGATGAACGGGACGATCATGCAACCGACGAAAAACGGAATGCGCCAGCCCCAATCGGCGATCGCCTGCGGCGCCATCCACTGGTTCAGGCCATAGCCAAGTGCGGCAGCGACGATGATCGCCACTTGCTGACTTGCCGATTGCCATGCGGTGAAGAAACCCTTGCGACCGGGCGTGGCGATTTCCGACAGGTAAACCGACACACCGCCCAGTTCCGCACCGGCCGAGAAGCCTTGCAGGAGCCGGCCGATCAATACCAGCGCCGGGGCGAACAGGCCGATGGTTTCGTATCCGGGCACCAGCACGATCAATATCGTGCCGCTGGCCATGATCGACAGGGTGACGATCAGGCCTTTGCGCCGGCCGACGTCGTCGATGTAGGCACCGAGCACGATGGCACCGAGCGGGCGCATGAGGAAGCCTGCGCCGAACACGGCGAAGGTCATCATCAGGGAGGCGAATTCACTGCTTGCCGGGAAGAATACCGCGGCGATCTGTGTGGCGTAGAAGCCGAACAGGAAGAAGTCGAACTGTTCGAGGAAGTTGCCCGAGGTGACTCGGAAAATGGCACCGGCGCGCGAGCCGCCGTGTGGGATTGAGGCTGTCATAGTAAAGGACTCCACCGCTTTTATGACGTGCGCTACGGGAGGGCGGCGCACGGTTTTTATTGAGGTGGATGGTGGCGCAGATGTAACAATCTGTTAATTGCATTGTTGGCATGGATTGATGTTCAGGGCAGATCAATGGGTTTTTTTCGGGTACATATCCATTGCGGCGGTAACGGCCGCTTAGGGTTCCGCCCTTACGGCGGGTCACCTTTTTCAAACGCGGTACGTGTCAAGGTCCCTTCGCTCAGCCTTCCGACGTCGCCGGTTAGGCAAGATCAAGATCAAGAGCACGCGAGCTAACGCTCATTGTTGAGTGGTTAGAAGCGGGTGGTTGGCTTTGGATTTGTGGTGGATTCGCCCCTCACCCCAGCCCTCTCCCGAGGGAGAGGGAGCCGATTTGTGGGCCGTTCAAACTTGTGTTCGACTCGGTATCTCACGTTGGCGTATCTCTCGCATCCGCCACGGTCAGTCCCCTCTCCCGTCGGGAGAGGGCTAGGGTGAGGGGCTCTTGATTTTGCTTTTGATCTTGAGCCGTCGGCAGTGCATCAAGAGCACCAGCAGGCAAGCTGACACTCGGATTTGTGGTTGCACCTGATCCATGTGGGAGCTTGCCTGCAAGCGATGACGGCCTTGCAGCCAACCAAACATCTTGCAGATGCACGCTCCCCTTACCGCCGCCCCCGGGCAAAAAAAGGAATGATTCCCGCCCCACGCAGTCGGAGTTCAGGTACTACCCAATTCAGGAGGTTCACCGATGAACAGCAAGACCCTTATCGCCAGTCTGGCGCTGGTTGCCGGCATTGCCGGGATCAGCCCCCTTGTTCAAGCGGCGCAAACCTCAAGCGATCCTTCCGTTCAATCGCCGACCAGCGATCGTCAGTTGAAGGTCAACGACCGCGCGCCGGAGATGTATCAGCGCAAGGACAAGGCGTTGCAGAACTGGAAGGCCAAAGGTCTGAAGGCGCCAATCGAACAGGCGCAGTGGGTGCAGATCAACGATAAATACGTGATGGTGATGATCACCAACGGCACGATTGTCGAGATGCAGCCGGTCGAGCGTTAAACACGGAATGCCGGGAGAGCGTTTACAGAAGCTCTCCCTTGTCCCACAGATGCACCAGTTCCCCCGGTGCCCGGTCCTCGGGCACTTTCAGCAACATTTCCCCTGACTTGTAACGCACTTCAATCTGATAGAAGCGCTGGTCCCCGCGTCCGGAGTCGCTGCTGTCCAAAGGCAGGCAGCCTTCGAGGACCGAGCAGATGCGTGAACGTTGGCTGATGTCGCATTGCGCGAATTCGATTTCGCGCGGGCGGCTCAGGCTGTGAATCGCGGCGACGCCACCCTGGCGAGAGACACGCAAAACGGAATCGTCACCTAAATCGGGTAGCGTTTTCATACAGCCTCCTCAGTTTATTCGACACCGACCTGTGCCCAGGCCTGCTGCACCGCTTCAACTTCCTTGGCGCCGAAGCGCTGGCCGGCGTGGTCGATGGTCAGTTTTGCGAACGCGTCGAACGTGGCGTCCTGGCTCAAGCGATCGTCGCACAGCGTGTCATACCAGATCCGTCCGGCCTTTTCCCAGGCGAAGCCGCCCAGTGCCCGAGCCGCCAGATAAAACGCGCGGTTGGGGATGCCGGAGTTGATGTGCACGCCGCCATTGTCTTCGCTGGTGATGACGAATTTGCGCATGTGCTCCGGTTGCGGGTCCTTGCCCAGCAAGGGGTCGTCGTACGCGGTGCCGGGGTGCGACATCGAGCGCAAGCCCTTGCCCTGGATTTTCGGCATCAGCAGGTCGGCGCCGATCAACCAGTCGGCCTGTTCGACCGTGTGACCGAGGATGTATTGCTTGGTGAGCACGCCGAACACGTCCGACAGCGATTCGTTCAGTGCCCCTGATTGATTGGCGTAAATCAAACCAGCCTCACTCTCGGTGACGCCGTGCGCCAGTTCGTGGGCGATTACGTCGAGGGAGCGGGTGAAGCGCTGGAAGATTTCGCCGTCGCCGTCACCGAAGACCATTTGCGCGCCATTCCAGAACGCGTTTTCGTAACCCTGGCCGTAATGCACGCTGCCGATCAGCGCAAAACCCTGATTGTCGATCGAGTCGCGCCCGAGCACTTTCCAGAAGAAATCATAGCTGGCGCCCAGCGCGTCGTAAGCTTCGTCGACCGCCGGATCTCCCGACGGTGGCTGGCCTTCGAGGCGTACCGCCATGCCCGGCAGGAGCATCTTGTTCTGCGCATCGTGCACGCTGCGCCGGGCCAGGCCCGGTTTGGTCGCCTGCGGCAACACCGCCCGCGCCGGGGGCTGCGAAGGTCGGCCGGGGTTGGGCAAAAGGCTGCGTACATGGTTGAGCGTCTGCATCGCCGCGTTGCGTTGCGGCTCCGAACCATGGGCAATGATTCGGTTGAGGATGTAAGGCGGGATAAAACTGCGCAGCAAACGAGAGTCGGTCATCAAAGCATCCTTGTCGTCATACGATGTCGATATCCATGTGAGCCGCGGCGCGAATTTCGGTTCCATCGATTGCCATCGACGCGCAATTCTGCGAAAAAACCGTCCGCGCCATCAGGGCCATTCTTAACGAGTCAACCACATGTCAGAAGAACTGCAAATCATCGACCTGCAACCGGGCGACGGCAAAGCCGCCGTCAAGGGCGCGCTGATCACCACCCAGTACACCGGCTGGCTGCCAGACGGCACCGAGTTCGACTCCTCCTGGAGCCGCGGCAAACCTTTTCAATGCGTGATCGGCACGGGGCGGGTGATCAAAGGCTGGGATCAGGGCCTGATGGGCATGCAGGTCGGTGGCAAACGCAAATTGCTGGTGCCGGCGCATCTGGGCTACGGCGAACGGACGATGGGCAAGATTCCGCCGAACTCGGATCTGGTGTTCGAGATCGAGTTGCTGGAGGTTTTGACGCGGGAGGATTGAGTTTCAGAAAAATTACGCTGGATGAAGCGGGTACTTCATCCAGGTGAGATATGGCTTGAGTCGGTCAGGTGAGCGCGTCGATATCATCGAGCGTGTCATCGACTATTCCTTCCAGAGAAGGATGTTCGTGCCTGACTGATTCGAGTGCAAGGAAAACTCTCTCAGTCTGCATTACCCCATGACGGCGAGCGATGTGGCCAATGGAGGTGACCGCAGCGGCGATAATCGCCTCGGAATTATGGGTCAGATATTCAAGGCAAATATTCTGAGCCCAGTTTCCGTCACTTTCATTCAGGCCAATTGATACGAGTGCAGCGATCACGTCCGCATCCGTGTCGCTGCCAAGAAGTCTTTTGGCGTCCGCGTGACTCATAGATGGATCTTGATAAATCAGACTCACTTGGTGCCCATCACCCGCAGGTGGATTTTGTACTTTGGGTATGTCTTTTCTGCGCACCATGAGCGTCCTTGTTCGTTTTACAAAACGAGGCGGACGCTATATCAAAGGGCGTTCAAAGGATGTAGGACGGGTCTGAGATTCGCGCGTCGTTACAAGTGTAAAAAAACAGGTGGCCTGTTTCCGAAAGGGCCGGCTCCCTCAGCCCCACTAAGGCGGATACCTTGTCTTCTCAATGCGACGACACAAACAGCGAAGGCGTACTCGGTGCCGGCAACGCATAGGTGCGTTTCATCCATGCCACTTCCGCCAGCGGGGTGCGGCCGAAAAAGCGTTTGAAGTCGCGGCTGAATTGCGAGGCGCTTTCGTAGCCGACCAGGAACGCTGAGCGGGCGGCGGTGAAGTCGTTACGCAGCATTAATAACCGCGCCTGATGCAAGCGCGTCGATTTGAGGTACTGCATCGGTGAGGTGTCGGTGACCTTGCGAAAGTGCAGATGAAAATTCGGCACGCTCATCTGCGCTTCTTCGGCGAGCGCTTCGACGTCGAGATGCTCGTGATAACAACTGTGGATTTTATGAATTGCACGGGTCACCTTGCCGAACTGTCCCTGCTGGGCAATGGCCGCGCGCAGCGTGCCGCCCTGGGCGCCGGTGAGGATGCGGTAGTAGAGCTCGCGCAACATCGCCGGGCCGAGGATTTGCGCGTCGTTGCGGTCGTTCATTATTTGCAGAAAGCGCAAGGTCGACTCGCGCAGCGCATCATCCATGGGCGAGGCGTACATGCCGCGAGGCACCGTAGCGTCGAAGCCGCGGACCTCATCGACTTGTTGAATCAGCTCGCCGGCGAGGGCGAAATCCAGACGTAGATACACCGCGAGCATCGGCTGATCCTCGCTGGCATCGGTCTCCATGGTGAACGGCACCGGCACTGAAACCACCAGATAATGCTGCGCGTCGTAGACGTAGATCTCGTCACCCAGATAGCCGCGTTTGCGCCCCTGACAGAGGATCACGATACCCGGCTCGTACAACACCGGCGTGCGCCTCAACGGACGGTTGGAACGCAGAAACCGCACGTCGTCGAGCACGCTCAGGTTGTAGCCCTCGAGCGGCGCCAGTTCGCTCATCAGTTGCACCATGCGCGCCGTCGTCAGGTCTTCGGATTTCGCCATTCACCGCACCTTTTTTCACGCGACTGCTCAGCCATCGGTAGAGCAACTGAGCGCCTGCCATTGCTCAATACTCTCCGCCGTGCGCTGCAACTTGTCACGAACCAGCGCGAGGGCGTCGCTGCCCAACAGCAGATGTGCGGGCGGAGCAGGGCTGGTGATCAGCGTCAGCATGGCCCGTGCGGCTTTGTGCGGATCGCCGAGCTGATGGCCGCTTTTCTCTTCGCGGGCCTTGCGCACCGGGTCGAAGCTGGCATCGTAGTCGCTGATGCTGCGCGGCGTGCGCTGCATCGAGCGGCCGGCCCAGTCGGTGCGAAAAGACCCCGGCGCCACTGCCGTGACAAAAATATTGAAGGGGGCGAGCTCTTTGCTCAAGGTGTCGGAAATGCCTTCCAGAGCAAATTTGCTGCCGCAGTAATAGGCGATGCCGGGCATGGTGATGTAGCCGCCCATGGAAGTGATGTTGACGATGTGCCCGGCGCGGCGCTGGCGGAAATACGGCACAAAAGCCTTGGTTACCGCCACTGCGCCAAACACATTCACATCGAACTGCCGGCGCATTTCCGCCAGCGGCGATTCCTCGAAAACCCCTTCGTGACCGTAACCGGCGTTGTTCACCAGCACATCCACCGGCCCGTAACGTTTTTCAACGGCGGCGACCACCGTATCAATCGCTTCGAAATCGGTCACGTCCAACACCACGCCATAGGCCCGTTCCGGCGCCAGCGCTTCGAACGTCGCTACGGCGGATTCTCTGCGTACGGTGCCAATCACCCGGTGGCCTGCGGCGAGTGCCTCCCTCGCCAGCGCCTGGCCGAAGCCGCTGCTGACACCGGTGATGAACAGGGTTTTTGCAGTCTTCATGTCGCACACTCCAGAATAGACAAGGTGCGATCATGCTAGGGCGAAGGAGGGCGGGGGACGATGCCGAATCGGATCTGTGTATTGCCTGTTCCTATCAGCAAGGTTTTGCGGCGGTGCCGGATTTACTGCGGCACATGTTCATCCGGCAGGCGTGACACTGACCGTCTGCGCAGGATGTCGTGATGTCAGCAAACCGATAAACGATATTGCCAGCGCCAGACCAATCGTCGTGCTCACTTCGGTGCGGTGTTCCGGGGTAATCATCATCACCGCCAGCGCGGCGCAGATGAACACAATCACCAGCCAGGTCAGCCACGGAAACAGCCACATGCGGAACGTCAACTCGACGTTCTGCCGACGCAACATCCGCCGCATGCGCAGTTGCGACACGGCGATTGCCAGGTACACCAGCAAGGCAATCGCGCCGGAGCTGGCCAGCAGAAATTCAAACAGCCCGGCCGGCATCACGTAGCTCCACACGGTGATCGCCGCGCCGAGCACGGTGCTGGCGATGACCGCCGCACGCGGCACACCTTCGGACGAGGTCACCTTCAACGCCTTCGGCGCATCGCCACGCCGACCCAGCGAATAGAGCATGCGCGAGGCGATGTAGATCGACGAGTTCATGCAGCTCGCCACCGCGATCAGCACAACCACATCGACCATGAATTTGGCATGCGGAATGTTCATGATTTCCAGCGCCCGCTGATAGGACCCGACCGAGGCCAGCAGCGGGTCATTCCACGGCACTACCGAAATCACCACGAAGATCGACAGCAGATAAAACACGCCGATGCGCCAGATCACCGAGCGTGTGGCCTTGGCAATGTTCTGCGCCGGGTTATTCGATTCGGCTGCGGCGATGGTCACCGCTTCGGTGCCGATGAAACTGAACATGATGGTAATGAACGCACCGACCACGGCCGACAAACCGTTCGGCGCAAACCCGCCGTGCGCCGCCATCAGGCCACTCAAACCGCTGACTTCACGGTCGGGAATCCAGCCCATCAACACCGCAAAACCAACGCCGATAAAGCCGATGATCGCCACCACCTTGGCCATGGCAAACCAGAACTCGAACTCGCCGTATTTCGACACGCTGAACAGATTGGTCACCACCAGCGCAATGATCGAGCCCAAAGCGAACAACCAGGCATCGACCTGCGGAAACCACTGATGCAACACATGCCCGGCCGCCAACGCTTCGATCGGAATCACCAGCACCCAGAACCACCAGTACAGCCAGCCAATCGTAAACCCGGCCCAGCGCCCGATGGCCTGATCGGCATAGGTGGAAAACGAACCGGTGTCCGGATTGGCCACCGCCATCTCGCCGAGCATGCGCATGACCAGCACCACCAGCAGTCCGGAAAACAGATAAGCCAGCAACACCGCCGGCCCGGCCGCCGCAATGGCATGCCCGGAACCAACAAACAAACCGGCGCCGATGATCCCGGCGATGGACAGCATCGTCACATGACGAGGCTTGAAGCCCTGCGCCAAGTGGCCAGTCGAATCCTTGGAGGTGGGGCTGATCATTGTTTTCTTGTTCTCTGCTGATCGACGTTCAAGCGAATGAAAAGGGCCGAGCGATTACCGCTGATGTTGGCTGAACAGCTCTAAATGGCCCCTCTCGAACGTCGCAGTGCTTATCGAATCCGCCTCGATGGACGGGAGTTTTGCGCAAAAGCTGCGTCACCTTACCCGGCTTGTACGCGAAACCAGATGCCTGATCACGCCACGGTTGTGTCTGTTATCGACATTGGGGTGGGGGATTGTTTGAAGTGAGAACTGGTTGGTCATGGGGTGGCAAAGTGTGTTTATGAAGGGCGAGGGGTCGCCGTAAATAGATCTGGCGATCGCAACATTCATGGATTCAAAGCAGATCAATCAGGTCGGCGACCCTCCCGAATCTCCCCCTCACCCTAGCCCTCTCCCTCCGGGAGAGGGCTAGGGTGAGGGCAGCCATTTCAGCACCCGCCACAACTTCCGAATCGCCACCGTCCCGATGTGCCCTCATCGACAATACCCGACCACAAACAGGCGAGGGCAAACCATCGAGCAAAGTGCTAAACGCAAAATCCAGCATTCGTTTAAAAGCGAAAAACCCACACCACCCAAACCCTACAACGCCTTGCGCCGTTACCTACGACTACGCCAGAATCCGCCGGCTTGTGCGTCTAGGGCGCGGGTTCTATCGTTTGGCGGTCACTGAAAAAGCAGTGATCGGGTTTGGTAGCCCGTCATAACTAGTCGCATCGCGAACCGTTCGCAGACCTCATCAGGTCTCTGCTCAATGGTGGCCATGCGCAGGACACCTTCGGGTGTGCCGGGTCCTAGTTACCGGTCTACCAACCCGCGTATGGCCGCCACCTTCGTTTGGTAGCGAATGTGAAGGCTCCTTTTTCTCAACTAGGAGTTTCACCATGTTCAAAGTCACGCCCAACCCACCCGAAACCGACCCCGCATCCCCTTACGAGTCCCCCGATTCCAAGCGCTTCCACCAAGCCGCCGAACGCGCCCTCGACCATTACCTCAAACCCGCCAGTCAGATCATGGCCAGCGTCAACGAACCCGAACGCATGTACCTCGCCAACCCGAAATTCGACAGCGAATCCCTGCTCGCCAACGCCAGCGAAACCCTCGGCTCGGCCAGCGAAATGCTGGTCAACTTCGCCGCCATGCTCGACCCCCAACACCGCAAAACCGCACTGGGCATCGCCCAGGTCGTGATGCTCGGCGAGCTCGCGGTCAATCAGGCACTCGACAACGTCGAAGTCACCACTTGACCGCAACAACGACGAGGGGAAACCCTCGTCGAAACATCGAATCAAACCGCGCTGGCACACCGCCATGCCTTGCGCCGCCAAGCCCCGACTGTCACGCTTCGCGCCGTTCTCAAGGATCAGGACCAAGGAAACAAGGATGAGTGGCTACGTACCCAACCCCCCGAAAAACTACCGCTACGAACAAGCCAAACCCGTCGACCTCCACGCCCAGCACTGGGCGGAATACGAAAAACACGGCAAAGAACCAGCGCCCGAGCCTGAGAAGGTTGGGATAGCGCTGCGGATTGGAGTTTTTTTTGATGGGACGGGGAATAATGCGAATAACACAGCGGCTGGTTTGCTGTGTGGGGCGCAGCATCCGATTGCGCCGGAGGATATTTCGGCGAGCTGTCAGCCCTACATGAAGGATCCGGATAGCAGTTATGGTGCTGGTGCGACGAACATAAAAAAACTCGCAGACCTGTATCACGAAGCTCCGGTTGCTGAGGGCGAGGGCTCGTTAAAAAAAGTCTCTCGACCTTTGTATATCGAAGGAATTGGCACTCAATCCAACGAGCAAGATAGTTTGTTCGGTCAAGGTACGGGGCGAGGGGAAACCGGTGTAGCGGGGCGAGTACAGACGTCCTTCACTTTTATCAAACAAGTCATTGAAGATACCCTTCAAGAAAATCCAGATGCGGAAATTACATCTATAACCTTTGATACCTTTGGCTTCAGCCGCGGCGCAGCGGCGGCTCGTCATTTTTCAAATGAAATAGTGAGAGGTAAGCAAGGTCCGTTACGAGAGCTGTTAACCATTTACTCTAGTAATTTCAGCCGTACATTTGTTGATCAGTACGGTGGCAGTATCAACATGGGTTTTATCGGGCTGTTCGATACAGTGCCGTCAATTGCTGGCCTAACTAACTTCGGTATGGTGAAAAGCCCAATCGCGCCAGGCATAAAACTCTATCTTGACCCTCGTTTTTTCAAGGATGTCGTCCATTTAGTTGCTCGCGATGAACGCCGGGCTAATTTTGCCCTCAGTAGTGTGAAACCTGACTTTCCGGAATACGAATTTCCTGGTGTCCACTCAGATATCGGTGGGAGCTATCTCGATGAAATCGAGGAGTGCGTTGTGGTGAGTCCCATGCAAAAACTTGATGTCTGGAGCAACACTGATGTAAGAACTACCTCGATCTATAAGGATGCTGCACTGGTAAAAAGTCAGTGGATAGCCAAAGGATGGCCTGCGGACCTGCTGGAAATCGTAACTCCCACCGCGCTTGCTTTGCCGCCCGATCCACAAGATCGGTTCGGTCCCAAACAGAAACGCGTGTACGCTGGCCTACTACTCAGGCGTCCAGTCAGTGGCAAGCTCTCAAATATTTATTTGAGATTGATGTATCAAATGGCCAAAGAAAGAGGTGTTCCCTTCACCGATATTCCCGGGCGAGCCGAATATGCCATTCCACAAGAGTTGCAATCGATCTGCGACAGGTTCATTGCGGGTGACAACAGCACTACCGCAGAAGAAGAGCTATTGCTGAAGCTTAAGTACATCCATACTTCTGCCAACTGGAACCATCCACAAGGACGACGGGACGGTAGCGGCTTGAAAGTTGTTTACATTAACGCTCCAACCGACGACGGCATTCGTGTGCATCACCCTCACGTACCTGATTGGAAGCTTTGGTAATGAGAGTACTAGTAGCGATATTGGGCGTTTTGGCTTTCACCGGCTGTCACGCAACGAGTTCTAACTCAGGTGAAGCCGATCCTAAGTACCCTTGGTGGGAGCTCGCCTTCGTCAAACCCAATTTCATGAATGTGTGGGTTGAGGACAGCTCTGTGGAAGATATAGAAGGTAAAACCTTCCAGCGAGCGGGAGGTGGGAACGCCAGCGGAGCAGAACCAAATGATGAAGAAGAATCTGCCCGCGGTTGGATAGGTGTTGGAGGTACAGGCAAACCCGTTATCGGGGCGGGTTTGCCCAAGCGGATTTTTGTCCGCTGGCAATCGATACCTGAACAAAAAACCTATCGGGCTTGGGTGGATATTCCCGAGGAGGCCAGACAAGTGATGGTGAGGTCTACTCACCAACGGTGCCCGGAAACACCAGAGAAGACAGCACGGTTCATGGCGTCTGTCTATTTGGGGCTCGCGCCGGGGGGCGTGGTTCAAGTGTGGGTCAGAGACCTATGTCGGCGCCCAGTAAAGGTAGCGCGCGCCCAAGCCGAATTGGAACCGCTGGGACCAGACTTGGGAAAGAATGGAGGTCAGTACGCTTACCCTATAAGTGAAAAGGCAAAGCGCTACATCGAAAAATACGGCATTCCTTATGGAAGTTGGTAAGCCAAAACGATGAAGAAGCTTGTTATCGCTTTGTGCGCGCTTTTCGTCTGCGGTTGCCAGTCCACTGATCCGCTTTCAGCCAAAAATGATCCTAAATCCGAATGGTGGGAGCTGGCTTTTACAGAGCCTGACTATATGAAGGTGTGGGTGGAAGACAGCTCCGTACACGACATCACAGGTAAGGTTTTTTTCAAAACCGGAGCAGGTACGGCCGCCGGGGGAGAGCCTGACGATGGATCAGAGTCTGCGCGTGGCTGGACTGGCGTAGGTGGTAGCGGCAGAAAAGTCATCGGGGCCGATCTGCCCATGCGTATTTACGTTCGCTGGCAATCGATCGTTGAACAGAAAACCTGGCAAGCGTGGGTGGATATTCCGGAAGAAGCCAGGCGAATAATGGTGGCGTCCACAAATCAACGTTGCGCGGAGAAGCCCGACAGGACCGCAAGCTACATTGCTTCAGTTTATCTAGGTCTTGCTCCAGGCGGCGTGGTGCAAGTTTGGGTTAGAGATTCCTGCCACCATCCAGTCAAGGTCGCGAGAGGGCAAGGCGAAATCGATCCGTTGGGTCCGGAACGGGGCAAGAACGGCGGTCGTTATGCCTATCCAGAGAGTGACAAGGCAAAGCGGTATATCGAAAAATACGGGATCCCATACGGGAGTTGGTAGTGGTGTCAGGCGCCGAACTGCACGCCCTTTTAACCAAGCTATTTTCAGTCTCGCTGTGCGCACTGTTGATAGTTGGTTGTCATGCCCAGCCGCTCTCGGCCAAACACGACCCCAAATCCCCCTGGTGGGAACTCGGATTTACCGAGCCCAACTACATGAAGGTTTGGGTTGAAGATACTGCCGTAGAAGATATCAAGGGCAAGACGTTTCTGCGCACGGGCGGCGGATCCGCGTCGGGCGGGCAACCAGAAGATGGAACAGAGTCGGCGCGAGGTTGGCACGGTGTGGGCAGCTCAGCGAAAGCAGTGGTGGGGGCTGATCTCCCGAAACGGATTTTTGTTCGCTGGCAATCCATCGTAGAACCTCAGACTTACCGCGCTTGGATAGACATACCTGAGGAAGCAAGACAACTGATGCTGACGTCGGTCAACCAACGATGCGATAAAACTCCAGATCAGACGGCTACTTATATATCTTCGGTCTACTTGGGATTGGCTCCCGGAGGTGTCGTACAAGTGTGGGTTAGAGACTCCTGGCATCATCCAATCAAAGTGGCCAAAGCTCAGGCAGAAATCGAGCCAATGGGGCCGAGTCAGGGTAAAACCCATGGGCGTTACGCGTATCCCGTCAGCGAGAAGTCCAAGCGATATATCGAGAAATTTGGCATTCCGTACGGGAGTTGGTAGGCGTCAGCAATCTGCAGGCTTGCTGCGCTTGCATTGCCTGTACCTTGAGCCATCACTTTCGACGCCCGTGGCTTCTCCGTTTGTTGAGTGGCTGCTTACGGCCAAATGCGGTCGTTCAGCGTCTACGAAAACGAGCAGCGGTTCACTTGCAGGATTGGCCGGAGCGCCTAAGCTGGATAGGCCAATCGCCACCACGCAATTGAGGCTTGGGCTAGGCCGCCATCCGCGCGGTCACGACCCTCGAATTTTAGTGAGCACCGCCAGCTTGGCTCCGCTCCCTGCATAGGCGCAAAGAATGATCGAGTCGATTAGCCTTTCTAATATCGCCACCTATAGCCCCGACAAGTCCGAAGAAATCGTTAACCTAAAACCGATCAATTTCTTCTACGGTGCAAATGGCGCGGGCAAGACCACGATCAGTCGGCTGATCGAAAATCCTGCCATTTCGACGCACTCTCGGATCAAGTGGCTGAGGAACAGCCAGATCCCGGCAATGATCTACAACAATGATTTCATTACCTCTAACTTCACCGACTCGAAAGAACTGCCGGGTGTTTTCACGCTGGGGAAGGCCGAGCAAGCCGAGCTTGATCGCCTAGCGTTACTAAAGGATGAAAGAAAGCGCCACGAACAAATGAAGACGAAGTCAGTCATTCTTCTTGATGGCGAGGATGGTAGGACAGGAAAGAACGCCGAACTCGTTTCTTTAGAAGCAAAACTGGTCGCTCGGTGCTGGGAACAAAAGACAAAACATGACGAACACTTCAAGGGTGCTTTCACCGGCTTGAGAAATAATAAAGAGGCCTTTAAGGCTAGGGTTTTGCAAGAGCATGCGAGCAATACTTCATCTCTGGTCGACCTGGCTGACCTCCAGGCAAGAGCCTTGGTGTTATATGGTGAGCAACCTTTCAAGATGTCTTCTGTTCCAAACTTGAACTTGTCGCGGCTGATTGCATTCGAAACAAGCCTAGTTCTAGCCAAGAAGGTAATTGGTAAGGACGACGTCAGCATCTCAGCGATTATCCAGCGGCTAGCTAACAGCGACTGGGTTCGGCAGGGTATGAGATTTCTGGAACATACAGACGAGCAATGCCCGTTTTGCCAACAGAATATTCCACATGATTTCGAGAAAAATCTGGCTGAATACTTTGACGAAACGTTTGAAGCTGATTCCAAGGCAGTTTCTACTCTGCGTTCTACCTATTTTCAGGTTGCAGATGAGGTATTGACTCAGGCACGTGCTTTATTGTTCTCGGATTGTATTCATCTGGATAAAGATAAGATTAGTCTTGAGATCCAAGCCTTGGAAGCTGTAGTTATTGTAAACAAGGATCGAGTGGATAAAAAGGTTTCTAGCCCAAGCTCTGAAATTGAGCTTGAGGGGTTGAAGGATATTCAGGATGGCATCTTAGGGATTGTCGACGCTGCCAATGTGAAAGTCTCTGAGCACAATCGCCTTGTAGCTAGCTTCACCGCTGAACAGAACAAGCTCACCGGAGAGGTATGGAAGTATGTCATCGATACCGAGCTAAAAAATACGTTAACCGACTACACGTCTGAAAAGGACAAGTTGCAGAAATCCATCGTTGGCATCACATCGAGTCGGGACAAGGCCGCGGATAATATCAACACTGTTGAGATCGAAATTGACAAGATTGAAACAGCGCTGACAAGCGTGAAACCGACGGTCATCGCCATCAACAAGATCCTCAAAAACTTTGGATTTCGTAGTTTTTCGCTCGATCCTGCCTGTGTAGGAAACTCATATAGGCTTATCCGAAGTGATGGCAAAGACGCCAAGCAAACGCTTAGCGAGGGCGAAAAATCCTTCGTCACCTTCCTGTACTTCTACCACCTGCTCAAAGGCAGCATTACGACCTCAGGCATCACAAGTGACCGGGTCGTCGTCATTGATGACCCAGTTTCAAGTCTCGATAGTGATGTGCTCTTTATCGTGAGTAGCTTGATCAAAGAACTATTTGCGGAGGTGAGAAAGAAGGATAGCCATCTCAAACAGATTTTGGTGCTGACCCACAACGTCCATTTTCACAAAGAGATTACCTACGACCAACGGCGGAAGTCCGAAACTTCCCTCAGTGATGAGACCTTCTGGATCGTCCGAAAGCCTAGCGATTACTCCGTAGTCGAGTTTCATCCGAACAACCCCATCAGAACCTCCTACCAGTTACTTTGGGCCGAGTTGAAGAAAACTCCTGTGCCAGCGCTTACGCTGCAAAACACCATGCGAAGGATTTTGGAGAATTATTTCAAAATCTTGGGGGGGGTCGACACGTACGTTCTGGTCGGAAAATTTGAAGGTCTTGAAAAGGTACAGTGTCAGTCCCTAATCAGCTGGGTCAATGATGGCTCGCATTACGCTCCTGATGAGCTGTACGTGGCTATTGGTGAAAACATGGCAGCCAGCTATTTGAAGATTTTCTTCAAGATCTTCAAAGCCGCTAAGCATGACGCACACTACAAAATGATGATGGGCGATGATTATGTCGATCTCGATCCGGATGAGCTTTCGGACGATACTCAGGACGGCATCAGCGCTAATGTAGATGGTAACTTAGTCGCTAGCGCCGTTGATGCTCAGGACCTGTCCATACTCGTCCCTGGCCTATCTGCTATCCCGGCCGACAATCCGGCACTGGCATCGATTGTTCCGTTGGCAGGCAGGGACAGTCCAGAGGGAGATTCAGATATACCCTTCTGAACACCATAAAAATCGGAAAAAAGGGGGCAGATCTACTTTCAACGGAAATAGATCTTTCCCCTTTCCACAGTTCTTGCACAGTTCGTGAATGGCTGCTTCTGGCCGATTCCCGTCTGTGATCGCGGCTGATCGGCCAAAAGCTGTCACGCAGATATGTCTATAACATTAGTGGACATTCAGTGCTTAATCAGATAGGACACTGACTGAGCGACAACAAGTTATTATTCCATTGCCCATCTGCATATGTACGCAAATAAGGCGTATGACCAGATTCGCGTACAACTCCAATATTCGCACGAACACCATTTGCCGGATCGATCACAAAAAAAGTATTCGTTCCAGCATCAATGCTGGCAATCACTTGCTCGCGAGTCCAACGCCATTGATTAGTTGGATTTCCAAGATGAGTGATGTGTTCATGGGAACTGTTTACATTCGGTTTAGTAATACACGTTACTTGAGCGTCGGCCATTTGATTTCCTTTTCACGGATAAAAATCATTAAGCAATCTGACTACACTAATTCTTGTACTGGCTTAATGATGCCCTAGTCAATACTCCTTTAGTTTTTCGGGACCTATAAGGCATTCCTTGCCCTCCAACACCTGGTCCCTCGCCGCTGCAGCGATGTACGCCAGTACGCCCATCACGCTGAATCACCCTTAGTTTTGGTAGACACGCGGAATGACAGCTTTTGGCCGAAAGCTGCCTTCCGTGACTCGAAGCTATTGGCCGAAGCAGCCTTGTCTGGGATTAACTCTCAATCGAATGGCTGCCAGTTTTCTCCCTATCCACAGCACCCTCAACCAACCAAATCAAAACCACCACTCCCCAAAACCTCCCCATTCACCATCACCCAAACCCCATGCCGCCCCGCAAAATGCTTGCGCGTCGTAAAGTCCCTGATCACCTGCCTCCGCTTCACCACCTCGCTCCCAAACCCCGCCAACTCCACCATCTTCAACTTGAAAACCTTCCGCGAAACCCCGCCATTCGCCTTCACATAGTCAATCGCATAATCAATCACCAACCGCTGCCCAACCGGCACCGTCGACTTCACCAAAAACGACAACGTAATCGCATCCCCCAGCCGCACCACCGCCGGCTCAACCCGCACTTCCAGCAACTCCACCTCAGCCTTCGCCCCGGCACCAATCACCGTCAGCGCCCTTAGATCCCCCTGCTTAATCAAACTGCGCAACGCATGCTTCGCAATCCATCTCGTGTGCTTGTTGTCCAGCGACCAATCTTCAATCGTGTCCAGCACCCACTCCGGGTGCACTTTCGTCACATCATTCAGATGATTGGCTACGGACTTGCGCACGTACAAACTCTCATCGGCCTTCAGCCGATCCAGTATCCCGGCGGTCAATTGCGGATTGGCTTGAATCGGTTCCAGTCGAAACGACCACCGCAGGCGAGGGCGGCTGCCTTCGCTGGCGAGGCGGCGGATGTGGTGGTTTTCGTCGTGGGCCCAGTCGTGCATGTGTTCCAGGGTGCGTTCGAGGTCGCTGCGCAGGAAGTGGCGGATGGCGAATTCGGAAGAGCCGAAGGTGGTGAAGTATTTCAGCGCGTTCATCGATGTATCGAACGCGTGTGCGCCGTAGCTGGCGACGTAATGCGGCAGGCACATGCTGACGAAGCCGCTGTTCAATCGCGGGGCGAGTTCGAACAGCGCTTTGAGGGAATCTGCGTAATCCAGCGGCAGCACGGCGTGCAGGCTTTCGCTGACACGCGCCATGCGTTGCATCACCGATAATTCTGCGAGGCCGTGCTGGGCATGTTCAAGAAATGCCTTGGCCTTGAATGCCGGGTAAACGGCGCTCATCTCGCTGGCGATGTGTTGCAGGCGTTCGGCGTTGAAGATTTCCTTTAGCGCCGGAGCGGCGGTGTCGGGCGCATTCATGCTCAGGTCATCGGCGTGCTGACGAACGCTTCGAGGGTTTCGGCGTACGCGGTGTATTGGGCGATGTGCGGGTAGCGGCTGGTATCGATTTGATCGGGGACGACCAGTTCGGTGAAACTCCAGGCCACGGCGAGGCTGATGCCGGCTTGGGTGAGGGGGCCGTCGGTGGGCAAGGCGTGCTTTTGCAGTTCCTGTTCGAGGGCGGTGAAGGCGGCGGCGAGTTGGCTTTCGACGCGTTCGACCCACGGCTGGTATTGGATGTCGGCTGGGCGCAGGTTGCGTTCGTAATACAGTTGCACGGCTTTTTCGCAGGCGGCGAGGCTGAGACCGATCAGGCGCAGGGCGTGGGCGCGCTGGCTCAGTTCGGTCGGCAGCAGGGTTTTGCCGGAGCGGGCTTCGAGGTAGTCGAGGATCAGCGTTGAGTCCATCAGCACGACGCCGTCGTCGAGGATCAGCGTCGGCGCTTTGACCACCGGGTTGATCTGCTGGAATTGTTCGAAGTGGCGGAACACCGAGACGGACTCGTGTTCCAGGTCGATGCCCAGGCATTTGGCGGAGATCGCCACGCGGCGCACGTAAGGGGAGTCGAGCATGCCGATCAGTTTCATGACGCGTTCCTTTAAGTCGAACCGGTGGGGTAGGCATAACCTAGCCGAGGTTGCGGCAATTGTCAGTCGTCGAATCCGGCCTGTTCGTGAATCTCATCGACATTCAGCCCCAACCGATACGCCACCGCGACAAACAGCGCCTGGCACAAACACAGCGTCGCACTCAGCGAGCGAAAGGCCAAAGCGCTGCCTTCGTTGACCAGCAGCACGCTGTTGGCCCGTTTGACC
The DNA here is from genome assembly GCF_900104975.1 of Pseudomonas sp. Z003-0.4C(8344-21). Lineage (NCBI taxonomy): Bacteria > Pseudomonadati > Pseudomonadota > Gammaproteobacteria > Pseudomonadales > Pseudomonadaceae > Pseudomonas > Pseudomonas sp. Z003-0.4C(8344-21). The sequence goes on from NZ_LT629756.1 coordinate 2,754,256, forward strand.
AGCGGCGAGAGGTGGCTGTCGGTGAGGATCAGGGTGTTCGCCTGCTGCTCGCGGGCGAAACGCAGGCAGTGTTGGGTTTCCTTGGCATAAGGGACGAAGCTGATCGCAATGACCAGATCACCGGCGCGCACGCTGCGCATCTGCTCGCGATAGCTGCCGCCAAGCCCTGACACCAGATGAATGCGTTTCTGCGTGTGTTGCAGGTTGTAAACGAGGTAATCGGCGACCGCGAAGGAGCGGCGTACACCGACGACATAAATGTTGTCAGCGTTGACGATGAGGTCGACGGCGGTTGTGAACGCCGCGTCGTCGAGTTCGCGGCCGAGGCGTTCGATGCCTGAGCGCGTCGCGTCGATGCATTCGCGGGCGAGGTCGCCGTCGCTGGCGTTGCGTGAAGGGCTGGCGATCAGGCTGCGGATGCGTTGCTGGTAGTTTTGCGCGGGCGAGGCCTTGTCCGTGTAGGCGCTGCGGAACAACGCCTGCATTTCGCTGAAGCCGCTGAAACCGAAGCGTTGCGAGAAGCGCACGATGGCGGAGGGTTGCACTTCGCATTCGCGGGCGATGTCACTGATGCGGTCGACCATGATCCGCTCGCTCTGCTGGCTGATGTAGCTGGCAATGCGTCTGAGCTGGCGCGGCAGGCTGTCGTATTGCTCGGTGATCAGTTGCAGCAAACGCTCGGCGTTGATCGGGGGGCTGGCGAGGGCAACCTCGGCGGTGGCCGGCAGATCGGGGCGGGGCATACGTCATCCTTCAGGCTGTTTGAGCGCAGGTTGCGCCTGATAGTAGTGAGGCTTGGCGCGCTCTGCTGTGCTGAAACGATGCACTGCGCGCGGAAAATTCATCGAGCAAGCGCGGCGTAGTTAGCCGTTTGTCTTCTATATACAGCCGCTCGACTGAATTTCTTGCTATAAACGCACTCCGATGGCCGTGTGAAGCCTGTGTCAGAGCAGTTTCCGGGCGTTGTCGGACAAATTCCCAGTATTTACAGTTGCTGAGGCCTCGATCGGGCCTTAGACTGCCGCCCCTTCGTAAATTGAGTGCCGGGTGGCGTTTGCAATAAACGATGCCTTTTCGACGACCGGACACGGCTCGCCGAAACGCTCCCTAATTCGCCTTAATGCACGTTTTTTTATAGAGATATCAATGACAAAGGACAAGTTGCTGGCGATGCCGGCAGATGACTACATGAATGCAGAGCAACACGCTTTCTTCACTGAGCTGTTGCAGAACATGAAAGTCGAAACCCACGAGCGCATTGAGCAAAACCGTATCGCCATCGAAAGCCTGGACACTCCGGCTGACCCGGCGGACGCGGCTTCGGTTGAAGAAGAGCGCACCTGGCTGGTCAACGCGATCGATCGCGACCAGCGCATGCTGCCACAACTGGAACAAGCCCTTGAGCGCATCAAGGAAGACAGCTTCGGCTGGTGCGACGACAGCGGCGAGCCTATTGGCCTGAAACGCCTGCTGATCAGTCCGACCACCAAGTACTGCATCGAAGCTCAGGAACGTCACGAGCAGATCGACAAGCACCAGCGTCAGGCCTGATTTTTCCGGCGCTGTGATCGCGGGCAAGTCCGCCCCATCAGGTTCGAATCGAACCGGTGGGCGCCGGGCTTGCCCGCGAAGCTGTTTATCGTCTGCAACATTTGCTCCGCGTTTACATTGACCTGCCACAGACCTCACGACTAACGGACCATGGATAATGGCGTTGTAGTGGCGTTTAATGCAGTCACAACAATGAGAACAGGCGTGGGGTGATGATATGACGAGAGACGGATCTCTGGTTGCGGCGCTGCCTGCACCAGTGCAATTAGCAAAAAACCGCTGGATCGCACCGACCCTGCAAAGCATCGCCCTGATGCTGTTATTGGCTGGCACGACTCTGGCCGAATGGTCGCTGTACATCGGCTTGCCGCTGGCAGTGCTGATCGTCTGGCTGCCGCGCCTGCGCACCCGCGCAGTCGCCGATTCGCTGCCAAGCGACAACCGCAGCGCAATTTCCGAACTGACCCGCGATCTTTCCTACACCACCAGCCATAACGCGCTGTCAGCAGCCGGCGTGGCGTTTTCGGTCAAAGAGCTGGCGAGCAAACTCGAATCGCAACTCGACGCGGCGGCGCAGATCGTCAGCAACGCCGAGGTGATGATCGCCACCGAACAGGCCACGTCGCAGCTCAGCCGCGCAGCGCTGGAAGCCGCCAGTCAGGCGCATCACAGCAGCGCGGCGGGGCGCACGGAGCTGGTGGATTCAATCTCGCGTATGCATCAACTCAGTGAACGCGCCAATGCCAGCCGGGAACTGATTGAGGCTCTGAGCCTGCGCAGCGATGACATTCAGCGCGTCACGCTGGTGATCCAGTCGATTGCCAGCCAGACCAATCTGCTCGCGTTGAACGCGGCGATTGAGGCGGCGCGGGCCGGTGAGCATGGTCGCGGGTTTGCCGTGGTGGCCGACGAAGTGCGTGGTCTGGCGGCGCGCACGGCGTCGGCGACCGGCGAAGTTGGCGAAATGGTTGCCGATATTCAGCAGCGCACGGCTCAGGTGGTTGAGCAGATTCGCCAGCTCTCCAGCGACCTGCAAACCGGCGTCGAGCAGGTCGAGCACACTGGCGAGCATCTGGAAAACATTGCCCGACTGGCAGCCGGGGTTGAAAGCCAGGTTGGCGAAATCGCCCACGGTGCACAGACCAATCGCGAGCAGCTCGACAGCTTGTTCATAGCGATCGAGCAGATGCGCAGCGACCTGGCGATCAGCGATCAACAGACGCGGCGCCTGGCTGAAGCAGCGGTACAGATGGAAGGGCAGGCGGAAACCATCAGCGAGCGTCTGGCCGAAGTCGGGCTGGATGACTATCACCAGCGCGTCTACGATCTGGCCCGTGAAGGCGCGAGCCAGATTGCCGCGCGTTTCGAGGCGGATGTCGAGCAGGGCAAGATCAGCCTGGAAGATCTCTTCGATCGCCAGTACCAGCCGATCCCGAATACCCAACCGGCAAAATTTCACAGCCGTTTCGACCGTTATACCGATCAGGTGCTGCCGGCGATTCAGGAGCCGTTGTTGCCACGTCACGAAGGGCTGGTGTTCGCCATCGCCTGCACGCCGCAGGGTTATGTGCCGACGCACAATCAGCAGTTCAGTCAGCCACTGACGGGCGATGCGCAGGTCGACGCCATCAATAACCGCACCAAACGCAAATTCGCCGACCGCACCGGGATTCGTTGTGGCAGTCATCAACAACCGGTGCTATTGCAAACGTATACGCGCGACACAGGTGAGCTAATGCACGACCTGTCGGTGCCGATCATGGTCAAGGGACGACACTGGGGCGGGTTGCGTCTGGGGTATAAGCCGGAGAAGCCGCGCTAAGCGATTGTTACGGCTGGCGCAATGAATCTGTGCACGGGCGTTGCTGTTTCCGCTCGACCGAAACCCTTAATCTGCAAACTTGTTAGGTTGCTAATGATTTTGGGAGGGCTGCATGCAATGCAGAATCGATGTGGCGGTGATGATCGGCAGTGGCGTGCCGGCCGGTTTGCGCGCGATGGGGCGCAGTGTGTGCTGGGTGGTTTTGCTCAACGGCGAGCGGCGTGGAACGGCGTTTCCCAGCCGCGACGAGGCTGAGGCGTGCAAGGCTGCCTGGCTCGATCAACTCAACTTCGAGCCGGGCGACCGTCTGCACTGATTGCATTTATTTACCGCGATGCAGGCGCACGTTCAGCTCATCGACAATCGGCGCTTCCTCGCCGTCTGCACGTAGCCATTCCTTGAGTAATTGCGCTTGTTGCGGCGTCCAGAAATCAGCATCAATAAGCTTGGTGTCCGGGTCCAGCGGGTGTGCTTCGACGAAATCGTTGATTGACGCCTCGTCCGACGGCAAGCCCAGCTGTTCAAAAAGGGTGGTCAGGTTAAGCTCGGTTGGCAGTTCCATCGTCTACTCCTGGTTCGGTGCCGGTGCGGCGTGTTCGTTTATTCCCCTTATCAGAGGCGGCAGCTGGCGCGGAGTTCGATTTGTGTTTCAAGGGCGCGGGCGAGGGCGCAAGCTTCGTTGTGATCGCCGCGGAAACCTCTTACAAGGCCGGTGGATGTTTCCTTTATATGAAAGAACGCGTTACCGGCGGGGACGACCCGATATCGCGGGTGCTGGTGGGTGTTGGGAGCTGTCGACAGATCGTTCAGGTGATTGACCTGCATGATCAGCGGTGCGGTGATTCTGGCGTCAGTCGATACGGCGAAATGAGTCAGAGTGCACATATGAAGTCCTTTTCATCAGTCGGCCGGGAATTAGCGGCCGTTTCGGGTAGTCGGAATGAGCATCGCTGCTCTAGAATCGCCAGTGCCTGTTGACGACAGGGCTTATCTAAAGCAATTTTTCGCCAGCGATATGTCGGAAAAGTGCTTTTTTTCGTGAGAATTTTCCCTAAAGTTTGTAGTCAGTCTGCTTGCGCCATCAGTAAGGATTTTTCCTTCGAGCTGTGGCGACTTTGGGACGAGTTTCGCGGGTGACAATCCAGTAGTCTTACCAACCTCGCGTTGAACGAGCGCTCTGCTCGAATCGGATTTCAGTTGAGTTTTGGCAGCTTCATCGGCCTGGACGTTTTTTGCCGTGCGCGTTTTCCGTGTGCGGTTTTTTCAGATGTGGGGATGTTTCCTTGGCAGTCAGTAATCTCGATATGCATGCTTTGTTCGTGTTGGGTGATTTGCGCGCAAAGCTGGTCAAACTTTTCCAATCGCGTTTTGTTTACATCACCGAACAAAATGCTGAAGGCATTTACGTTGCCGAAATCGACACCGAAAGTGCTTTGGTCGTCGACGACAAACCCGGCCTCAAGCTCAAGGTCGGCGATCATTTCAGTGCATCGGTCTTGCCCAGCCGTGAAGGCGGCAAGATGGATATCCGCTTCCGTGAAATCAAACTGACGGTGTATGGCCTGGGCGATTACGCCTTCGTCGAGACCGCAGACGGCCATGCGATCCTGTTCAAGGAAGGTCACAGCGTGGTGACCGTGTTCGCCGCTCATCAACAGTTGCAGGAAGGCCTGACCAAGACGCTCAAAGCCGTCACCGCCAAAGCGGCCAAGTGGCGCAAGGGTGAACTCGTGACCTTCAAGGCCAGCGAGTGAGTCGCGCGGATTTTCATTTGGAACATCTCGATGCCGCACGGCAAGAGGCCCGACGGTTGTTCGCCGCAAAGACCAAGCTGCAAGGCGCATGGCTCAACTGGGTGGCGGCGCAGCTCTATACCTTGCGCCCCGCAGAATACGCCGGGATGGTCAGACGCGAGCTGCAAAGCTTGCAGGAAAAGTCTGAAACCTGACCTCGTCGCGGCGTAGTCCCGGAAAAAGCAGGAACCTCGGCTACAGTGAGTTGACTGAGTATTCAGCGGCTTGCGGTCTTCTCTCAGGCCAACGGCCATGGCTGTGAACAGCACGAGGTGCAATGCATGAACGGATTTCGACGGTTACTGGCCGCCAGCGTGGCCACCTTCGGGTTGCTGGCGTCAGCGCAATCGGTCTCGGCGGCACAGGCGCCGATCCATTTCGCCGATCTCAACTGGGAAAGTGGCAGCCTGATCACCGATGTCCTGCGGGTCATCGTCGAGAAGGGCTATGGACTGCCGACCGACACGTTGCCGGGGACCACCATTACGCTGGAAACCGCACTCGCCAACAATGATATTCAGGTGATTGGCGAGGAGTGGGCCGGGCGCAGTCCGGTGTGGGTCAAGGCCGAGGCCGAGGGCAAAGTGGTCAGTCTGGGCGATACGGTCAAAGGCGCCACCGAAGGCTGGTGGGTGCCGGAATACGTGATCAAGGGCGACCCGGCCAAGGGCATCAAACCGATGGCTCCGGATTTGCGCAGCGTCAGTGACCTGAAAAAGTACAAGGACGTGTTCAAAGACCCGGAAAACCCCAGCAAGGGGCGCTTTCTGAACAGCCCGATCGGCTGGACGTCGGAAGTAGTCAACAAGCAGAAGTTGACGGCATACGGGCTGCAGAACGATTTCACCAATTTCCGCAGCGGTTCGGGGGCCGCACTGGATGCCGAGATCAGCTCGTCGATCCGTCGCGGCAAGCCCGTACTGTTTTATTACTGGTCGCCAACCCCGCTGCTCGGCAAGTACAAACTGGTGCAGCTGGAAGAACCCCCGTTCGATGCCGAAGCCTGGAAGACCCTGACTGACGCCGACAACCCCAATCCAAAACCGACCCGCTCGCTGGCCTCGAAGCTGTCGATCGGCGTGTCTACGCCGTTCCAGAAGCAATACCCGCAGATCGCTGAGTTCTTCAGCAAGGTGGACTTCCCGATCGAACCGCTGAACAAGGCGCTGGCGCAAATGAGCGAGAAGCACACCGCGCCACGGGAGGCGGCGGTGGCGTTCATGAAGGCGCATCCTGATGTGTGGCAGGCGTGGTTACCGAAGGATGTGGCCGAGAAGGTTTCTGCTGATCTGGAATAGTCGTCTCGGCGACTGAGTTCATCGCCAGCAGGCTGGCTCCCACAGGTGATCGCACACCCGATCTGGGAGCAAGCCTGCTGGCGATGCTTTTGAAATCCCGCTCATGCCCTTGCATACCGCCGACCGGTCGTGCACACGAAAAAAATCCGACTACGATGGTTTGTTCAAATCCCTTTCCAAGGATTTCAACCATGACCTTTGTGTTGGCTCAATGGCTGGTGACAGTTTTTGCGTTGATCAGCCTGATGCATGTGTATTGGGCGCTGGGTGGGCAATGGGCGGCGGCCGTGGTGGTGCCGCAGGTGCCGGTGGCCGGTTTTGTCGAAACGCTGCGACCGGCGTTCAAACCGTCTGGCTGGATCACCTTGCTGGTGGCAGCCGCTCTGTTGTTGATCGCCGTGCTGGTCTGCATGCGTGTCGGCTGGGGCATGCCGGCGGTGCAGCACAAGGCGTTGCAGTGGGTAATCAGCGCGATTGCCTTGTTGCTGTTTGCCCGGGCGATCGGCGATTCGAATCTGGTGGGGTTTTTCAAGGAAGTGAAGGATTCGCGGTTTGCCCGGCTGGATACATGGGTGTATTCGCCGTTGTGTGCGGTGCTGGGGGCGGGGTTGTTGGCGGTAGCTTGGATATGAGGTGAATGAGAGATCGCTATCGCGAGCAGGCTCCTACATTTGAAATGCGTTCCCATGTAGGAGTGTGCCTGCTCGCGATAGCACCATTTCAGGCGATATAAGACTTCAGCTACCGCTTTCAGTCCGCCGGCTACTGACCTCAGCCGGAACATCATCCCCGGCCATGCGCTTGCGAAACAGTGCCGCCCGCGCCAGCAGCAGTGTCGTCACCGGTACGGTAATCGCCAGCAGGATCGGGATCAGCCAAGCGTGCACTACCGCCGTGGATTTCAGCGCCGAAAAACAAATGATCGAGGCCAGCGCCACACACCAGGCGCCCAGTGTCGACGCCAGTGCCGGCGGATGCATGCGTTGGAAATAATCCTTCATGCGTAACATACCCAAGGCGCCAATCAGTGCGAACACGCCGCTGAGCACCAGCAGAATCGCCACCGGGATTTCGACCCAGAGAGACAGTTCGTCGGTCATTCGATCACCTCGCCGCGCAGCAGGAATTTCGCCAGGGCAAACGAGCCGACGAAGCCGAACAGCGCGATCAGCAACGCTGCTTCGAAGTAAGTGTCACTGGCATAACGGATGCCCAGGGTGAGCATCATCAACATCGCGACGATGTACAGGTAATCCAGCGCCAGGACGCGATCCTGCGCGGAGGGGCCTTTGAACAGGCGAATCAGCGTCAGCACCATGGCCAGTGAGAACAGGAACAGCGTCAGCAGAATCGCATTCGACAGCAATGGGCTCATTCGAAAATCTCCATCAACGGTCGCTCGTAGGTGCTTTTGAAGTGCTCGATGAATTGCGCTTCGTCGTGCAGATCCCAGACGTGCAGCAACAAAACGCTGCGATCCAGTGCCAGCTCCGACCACACCGTGCCGGGCACCACCGTGCAGATCATCGCCAGCGTCGCCAGACCGTGAGCGTCGCGCAGATCAAGCGGCACCTTGATGAAGCAAGAGTGCGGCGCACGCCGGCCGGCGTTGAGCACACCCCAGGCGACAATCAGGTTCGACATCACCACGTCGCGGCCGACCAGAAAGAACAGGCGCACGATGCTACCAGGGCGGCGAATGCGTGCGCGTTTGGGGCGCAGTTTGCGCATCATCAGGGGGGCCGCAAAACCCAGTGCCGCGCCGAGCAGCAAGTTGCCCGGGCTGATCGACAGGTTCAGCGTCAGCCACAAAACCCAAAGTGCCAGAGACAACCACGGTGCCGGAAACAGTCGTTTCATGGTTGCACCTCCAGCAGCGCGGCTTTGCCTTCCGGACTGGGCACGGCACGGGTGCCGAGCACCGCCATCACGTATTGCTGAGGATTGTGCAGCGCGTCGGCGGTGGCTTGGGTATAGCGCAACAGCGGCTCAGCCTTGAACGTCAGCACGATGCTCAGCCCCAGCAGCAGGAAGATCGGCGCGCATTCCAGTTTGCGCAACAGCGGCGAAGGGCGCTCTTCGGGCGTCCAGAAACGCTGGATGCCCAGACGCGAAAACGCCATCAACGACGCCAGCCCGGTCAGAATCAGTAAGGCTAACAGCGCCCATGCGGCATTGGAGATTGGCCCGCCGTTGCTCAATTCCAGCGGATTGAGCAGCGCACCGATCAGGCTGAGTTTGCCGATGAACCCCGACAGCGGCGGCATGCCGATGATCAGCAGTGCGCAGGCAATAAAGCTCAGGCCGAGAAAGGCCATGGTCCATGGAATCACCTGACCGACCACGGCTTTTTGCTCATCGTCGAGGTTGATGCCTTTGGGCGGTTGCAGGGATTCCTGCGGTCGTGGCAGCAATTCGCTTTCGTCTTCCAGCGGGATTTCGTTGGCCGAGCGCGAACGCTCGATCAGTTCCGCCAGCAGAAACAGCGCACTCAGTGCCAGGGTCGAGCTGACCAGATAGAACAGCGCGCCGCCGATCAGGTTCGGCTGAGCGAAACCCACCGCCGACAGCAGAATCCCTGCCGACACCAGAATGCTCAGGCTGGCCATGCGCTCGAGCCGTTGCGCCGCGAGAATCGCCAGCGCTGCGATGCCCATGGTCGCCATGCCGCCATAGATCAGCCAGTCGCCGCCAAAAAATGCTGAAGCCCCGGCCTGCCCGGAGAACAGCAGCGTCCACAGGCGCAACAAGGTGTAGACGCCGACTTTGGTCATGATCGCGAACATCGCCGCCACCGGCGCACTGGCCGAGGAATACGCCGGCACCAACCAGAAATTCAGCGGCCACATGCCAGCCTTGGCCAGGAACGCCACCGCAAGAATCCCGGCGCCCGCGTGCAGCAAGCCACGGTCGGCTTCCGACACCAGCGGAATCTTCAACGCCAGATCAGCCATGTTCAGCGTGCCGGTAACGCCGTAGATCAGCGCCGCGCCAATCAGAAACAGCGACGAGGCGAGCAGGTTGATCGAGATGTAGTGCAACCCCGATGACACCCGCGCCCGGCCCGAACCATGCAACAGCAAGCCGTAGGACGCGGCGAGCAGGACTTCAAAAAATACGAAGAGGTTGAACAGGTCCGCGGTCAGGAACGCGCCGTACAGCCCCATCAGTTGAATCTGAAAGAGTGCGTGGAAGCTCGACCCTGCGCCATCCCAGCGTGCCATGGCGAACAGCAGGGCGCTGACGCCGATGATCCCGGTCAGCACCAGCATCAGCGCCGACAGTCGATCGATCACCAGCACAATACCGAACGGCGCCTGCCAGTTGCCCGGCAGGTACACGCCGATCGAGCCCGGCACCCCGGTGGTCTGGGTCCATTGCAGCAGCATCACCGAAATGAACAGCCCGAGCAGGCCGGAGAACAGATTGATTTTTGCCTTCAGCGGCCGGTGCCGTTCGCCGAGCATCAACATGAGCGCGGCGGTGAGCAGCGGCAGCAGAATCGGTGCGGCGATCAGGTGCGTCATCGCCATCATTCCTTAGGCTCCCGGCCGTCTACATGGTCGGTACCGGTCAGGCCGCGCGAAGCGAGCAGCACGACGAGGAACAGCGCAGTCATGGCGAAGCTGATGACAATCGCCGTGAGGACCAGCGCTTGCGGCAGCGGATCGGTGTAGTGAAGCAAGTCCTGGGTGACGCCGTCCTTGATCACCGGCTCCTTGCCGATGAACAGGCTGCCCATACTGAAAATGAACAGGTTGACCCCGTACGACAGCAGGCACAGGCCCATGACCACCTGGAACGTCCGTGGCCGCAATATCAGCCAGACCCCGGACGCGGCAAGAACGCCGATGGCGATTGCGATGACTTCTTCCATCAGACGGCTCCTTTGCTGGCGACGGACCTGGGTAGCGACGCGGTCTTGTGGCCGCGCACCGATTGGTGGGCGAGGGCGGTCAGGATCAACAACGTCGAACCGACCACCACGCCATACACACCGACGTCGAAGAACAGCGCGCTGGCGATGTGGATATCGCCCAGCACCGGCAGTTCGAAGTGCCAGGTGTGCGTGGTCAGGAACGGATAACCGACCAGCATCGCCCCAAGACCCGTAGCGGTAGCGAACAGCAACCCGGTGCCCATCCAGCGCAGCGGTCGCAGGCTCATTTGCGCTTCGACCCACTGCGTTCCCGCCACCATGTATTGCAGGATGAACGCCACCGACATCACCAGACCGGCGACAAAACCGCCGCCCGGCTGATTGTGCCCGCGCATGAACAGGTAGAACGACACTACCAGCGCAACCGGAAGCAGCAGACGCACCAGGACCGCTGGCACCATCATGAAGCCGAGCGCGGTGTCGCTGGCCGAGCGCGGGTTGACCAGATCAGTGACCACGTCGGGCGCCAGCAGGCGTTGCTGCGCTGGTAGTTGCAGGCTTTCTTTCGGTGGGCGGAAACGGCGCAGCAGGGCGAACACCGTCAATGCCACGGCGACCAGCACAGTGATTTCGCCGAGGGTATCGAAGCCTCGGAAATCCACCAGCATCACGTTGACCACATTGCTGCCGCCCCCTTCGGGCAGGGCGCGACTGAGATAGAAGGAGGAAATGTCGTTGGGCGTCTGCCGCGTCAGCATGGCGTAGGACAACAACGCCATGCCGCCGCCGACGGCAATCGACAGCAGCAAGTCGCGCAGACGACGAATCCGCGCCTTGCGCAGGCTGCTCGGCAATGGCGAGACTTCTTCGATGCGACGCGGCAGCCAGCGCAGACCGAGCAGAATGAGCACCGTGGTGACCACTTCGACGGCGAGCTGGGTCAGCGCCAGATCCGGCGCGGAGAACCAGACGAAGGTCACGCAGGTCATCAAGCCGCAGACGCTGACCATGGTCAGTGCCGCGAGACGGTGATATTTGGCCTGCCAGGCGGCACCGAGGGCGCAGGCGATCGCCAGCAGCCACAGGGTGACGAAGACGATCGAACCAGGAATCTTCGGCCGGTCGCCCCAGCTCAGGCTGCTGTTCAACATCGGGATCAGGCCGGCAAGCACTGCCGCCAATACCACCAGAAACAACTGCATCTGCAGGCGCTTGGTGCCGAGGCGGCGTTCAACACGCCGGGCCAGACGCATCATCAGCACCAGACTGCGCTCGAACAGGCGCTTGCCATTGAAGCGACCCACCAACGGCGGGTATTTGAAGCGGCCCAGTCGAAATTGCCTGCGCAGCAGCCAGTAGAGGACGATGCCGCCGGACATGGCGATCAGGCTCATGATCATCGGCGCGTTCAGGCCGTGCCAGATCGCCAGGCTGTATTCAGGCAACTCGCCGCCGACCACCGGCAGCGCCGCAGCGGCGAGCAGCGGGCCGACGATCTGCGCGGGAAAAATCCCCACCAGCAGGCAGGTGAACACCAGCAATTCGACCGGTGCCCGCATCCAGCGCGGCGGTTCATGCGGGGTGTGCGGCAGGTCGGTGGCAGTCGGGCCGAAGAACACATCGACCGTGAACCGCAGCGAGTAGGCGACGCTGAACATGCCGGCGATGGTGGCGACGATCGGCAGACTGATTTCGACCCAGGCCGTGGCATTGATGAACACGGTTTCGGCGAAAAACATTTCCTTGGACAGGAAACCGTTGAGCAACGGCACGCCGGCCATCGAGGCGCTGGCGACCATGGCCAGTGTTGCGGTGAAGGGGATCAGCTTGAACAGGCCGCTGAGTTTGCGGATATCGCGAGTGCCGCTTTCATGGTCGATGATGCCGGCGGCCATGAACAGCGAGGCTTTGAAGGTGGCATGGTTGAGAATGTGGAATACCGCCGCCACGGCTGCCAGCGGACTGTTCAGACCCAAAAGCAGGGTGATCAGGCCGAGATGGCTGATGGTCGAATAGGCCAGCAGGCCTTTCAGGTCGTTCTGAAACATCGCGCAATACGCGCCGAGCAACAGCGTACAGGCGCCGGCCCCGCTGACGATGTAGAACCATTCTTCGCTGCCCGCCAGCGAGGGCCACAAACGTGCAAGCAGGAAAACCCCGGCCTTGACCATGGTCGCCGAGTGCAGATAGGCAGATACCGGGGTGGGGGCTGCCATTGCGTGGGGCAGCCAGAAATGAAAGGGGAACTGCGCACTTTTGCTGAGGGCCCCAATGAGAACAAGAGGCAAGAGGATGGGGTAAAGGGCGTGCGCACGAATCATGTCGCCGGCGGCCAGGACCTTGTCGAGGTCATAGCTGCCGACCACATGGCCGAGGATCATGACCCCCGCCAGCAGGCACAATCCGCCGGCACCGGTGACCATCAAGGCCATGTAGGCACCGCGGCGGGCGTCGGCACGGTGATGCCAGTAGCCGATCAGCAGGAACGAGAACAGGCTGGTCAGCTCCCAGAAAAACACCATCTGAATCAGGTTGCCGGAAATCACCAGACCGAGCATGGCGCCCATGAACGCCAGAAAAAACGCGAAGAAACGTGGCACCGGATCGTCCGGCGACATGTAGTAACGGGCATATAAGGAAACGAGGGTGCCGATGCCGAGCACCAGCATCGAGAACAGCCAGGCGAAGCCGTCCATGCGCAGAATGAAATTCAGGCCGAGGCTGGGCAGCCACATGAATTCTTCGCGGATCACGCCGCCATGGGCGATCTGCGGGTACAGCATCGCCACCTGGACGGTACCGATCAAAGCGACCAGACCTGCCAGCAGGGATTCGGCATTACGCGCATTGTGTGGCAGCACTGCTGCCAGACAGCTGCCTATGAAAGGCAGAAGCAGTAGAACTATCAGGGACATAGGCTTCTAATCTGCGGAGGTTTGTGAAGCATCATACGTGCCAGCTCCCCGATCACCAAACGCCAGGATGTCTCAGAATCCTACAAAGTAGTCCGGATTTTTGTGTTTGGCCTTGTTTCATTAGCGCAGACATTGCCCATATTGGCACCATCGCGAGCAGGCTCGTTCCCACAATTGAAATACATTCCGCTGTAGGAGTGAGCCTGCTCGCGATAGCTATCGGAAAGGCACTGGCTATTTCGGATCAGCCCTGTATTTCCCGCTCCAATTCCGTTTCTGCCTCGACAACCTTCCTCTTGGTCTTTAACTCACTGACAATCACCGCCGCGACAATCAACCCCGCACCCACCAGTGCAATCGCCGGCAACCGCTCGCCAGCGATCCGTCCGACAATTCCGGCCCACACCGGCTCACCGGCATAAATGAGCGTCGCCCGAGTCGGCGAAACGCTTTTCTGCGCCCAGTTCATCGCCACTTGAATCGCCGCGCTTGCAGCGCCCAGCCCTAGCGCGGTGACCAGCAATGTCCAGGAAAAATCCGGAATCAGCTCACCGGTCGGCACGACCAGCAGGAACGACAGCACCGACGTGGTCGCCAGTTGCACCACCGTCACCCGGCGCACATCGACCTGGCCGGCGTAAGTGCTGATCAGAATGATTTCGGCAGCAATGGCGATGGCGCTGATGAGCGTCGCGATCTCACCGGGGCTGAAATTCAGCGCAGCGCCGGACGGGCCGGACAACAGCATCAACCCGGTAAACGCCAGCATGATGCCGATGCTTGGCATCAATCCCGGCCGCCGTCCCAAAATCAGCCATTGCAGCAACGGCACGAACGGTACATATAAAGCCGTGATAAACGCTGACTGACTGCTTGGAATGGTTTGCAGACCCACCGTCTGCAAACCGTAACCCAGCATGATCGCCACGCCGATGAACGCGCCGGCCTTGAGTTCGAACAGGGTCAGTTCGCGCAGGTGACGCCAGGAGAACAGTGCAACAATCAGCGCAGCAGCCGCAAAACGCAGGCCGACAAAAAACATCGGGCCGCTGACGGTCATCGCATGCTGAACCAGCAGGAACGTGCCGCCCCAGATCATGGTGATCAGCACCAGCACGCACTCGGCTTTGCTGAAACGGGAAAGACGCACAGGAGTAGGAGAACCGTTCGATGACATGATGGCCTTGCGCACTATAAAAAGGAGGCCGCACAATGCGGCGCAACGTTGCGCAGTATACTGCCCAACCCCACCGAGTGAGCAATATAGTGCGCAAAGATTCCACGCAACGCGCCTCCGTCCTCCAACACGTCAGTCAGAATGTCCGGCGTTTGCGACATGCCGCCGACCTGAGCCAGACAGCACTGGCAGAAAAATCCGGGGTCAGTCGGCGCATGCTGGTGGCGATCGAGGCGGGCGAGAAGAATGTCAGCCTGACGACGCTTGATCGCGTCGCCGAAGCGCTCGACGTGGCATTCAGTGATCTGATCCAGGCTCCGGATGCGCGCGATCCCAGCCGCATCAATGAAGTGGCATGGGCCGGCAGCATACCCGGCAGCAAAGCGGTATTGCTGTCGAAGGCGATCGCTACGCGTGAAGTCGAGCAGTGGGAATGGTGTCTGCAACCCGGTGAAGTCTATCCCTCGCAAGTCGATGCCGAGGGCTGGAGCGAGCAGATATTTGTATTTGCAGGATGTCTGACGCTGATGCTCGGCGATCAGCCGCAGCACATCAATGCCGGGGAGTTCTACATGTTTGTCAGCCACCAGCCGCATTCCTACCGCAATGACGGCGATGTGGCGGCGCGATTCATCCGTAATGTGGTGATTTGACTGATGGCGACCATTCGTCGGCTAGCGGCTTTACCCTGTAATTTCTGACAGTAGACGGTGAAACGCACTTCGACTCCAATGTGATAGCAGTGAATGCCATTGGATATCTGAAAAAGGAGTTACAGAATGCTTAAGCCGCTCAGTATTAAAGAGGCAGTAAATGATGTCATCAACCTTCAAAACATAGTTGAATTCGCGACAGCGATTATTCCTGCTGTGCAAGAAAATCCTCAACTCGGTGACGAAGCTGACGTATACATCGGAAAGGAAGGACCTCCGGATAAATTGGGGACTGTAAAGATCTCTCCGGGATATGAAGGCGAATTAAAGATCGCTAAAAGCGTCTTGTTAAAATACTCAGGGAACAACGCAGTTGCGTTTCACTACGAACTCTTTCCAGGTGGGGGAGGAAATAGCTACCCTTCGGAGAAAGCTTTTTACGATATCGTTCCCGCGTAAGGCCTGATCGTAAGAAATAGCTCAGTTCAGGTAGAGCAGTCCCCTTGGTTACCAGGGGGGCTTTTTGCCGTTTTTTCGATGTTCAAAATTTTGTCAATTGGTTGTTTTGGCTTGGTCTCCAACGAGTCTCAAAAAACCCGCCGATAAGAGAAGCGATTTAGCATATTGTTAGCCAAATAAATCCTCCTAGAAAAAAGCGATGCGTGAGCAAATCCACACGGAGTCACCCGTTTCTTTGCGCTGTGCAGACGTCCTGATCATCGGCGGCGGCCTCAGCGGCACGATGCTGGCGGTGCAATTGCTGCGTCTGCCCGGGCAGCGCAAGATTGTGATTATCGAACCGCGCGCCGAACTCGGCCGGGGCGAGGCCTACAGCGCCGTGGAACCGGGCCATACGCTCAATGGCAACGCCGCGCGCATGAGCGTCGACCCGGATAACGCTGATGACCTGACTCAATGGCTCACCGAGCACATCGCTGGCGGAGGCTGGCCGGAGTCTGCCGAACAGGGCGTGCCAGTCAGCGAACTGTTCCCGCCGCGCGGATTGTTCGGTCTCTATGTCCAGCAGCGTCTGGCTGAAGCCCGCGCAATCGGCGCGCAACACGGCTCGAGCGTCGAACACATCTGCGCCGAAGTCACAGACTTGGTATCCGCTACCGATTCGGTACAGCTGAGCTTGAGCGACGGGCAAACCCTGAGCGGGACCTATGCGGTACTGGCGACCGGCATGTTCCCCGCCGCGCGAACCCCGCAGAAAACCTCCAGCGGTCTCAACACCGCCGCGCTGGATCCCTGGGATGTCGGCGCCATGCGCCTGCTCGATACGCAATCGACCGTGCTGATCATCGGCTCCGGCCTGACCATGGTCGATGCGGTGGTGTCGCTGGAGCAGGCCGGGCATCGCGGGCCGATCAGAGTGTTTTCCCGGCATGGCCTGCTGCCTCATGTACGCCGGCAACCACCGGTCTGGGTGGATTTTCTGGGTGCCGATCAGAGCCTGCGCACGCCACGGCAGTTGTTGCGCGAACTGCGTCGGCAGTGCCGGGAAGCCATGGCAAAAGGTATCGACTGGCAGGCACCGCTGGACACGGTTCGCGTGCACATCGCGCGTTTGTGGAGTCAGGCGAGCGACGTACAGCGGCGACAATTCGTACGCCATGTGCGGCCATGGTGGGAAAGTCATCATCACCGTTCGCCGCCGTTGAGCGCTCAGTTGCTTGAGAGACTGCACGGGGCAGGGCGGCTGACGATTGATGCGGCCTCGTTCAAGGGGCTCGAGCCGAGTACGGAGGACGGAGTCGGGATTCGCATTCGGCGTCGTGGAAAATCCGAAACGCGCGTGGTAACGGGCAACGCGCTGATCAACTCCAGCGGCATCGAGTACGACTGGCGCCGCGTGGCACGGCCGTTGCCGCAGCAGTTGCTGGCGCGAGGTCTGGTGCAACCGGGGCCGTTGGCGCTGGGCATTGCCGCAGCGGCGGACGGCGCAGTGCTGGATGCCGAAGGGCACGCTTCCAGGCGTTTGTTTGCCATGGGGCCGCCGTTGCGCGGGATGTGGTGGGAGAGTACGGCGGTGACGGATGTGGCGCTGCAGGCCAAGGCACTGGCTGCGCGGTTGGTGAGCTGAGGTTGTTCTTCAGGGCCTCATCGCCAGCAGGCTGGCTCACAGGTTTAGCGGTGTGGCGAAAAATCTGCTCACAACTCGATCCCTTGGGGGAGCCAGCCTGCTGGCGATGGCGGAGGATCAGTCAGCATTTAACTGTCTGATCTGCCGCTATCGCTGGCCTGCCAGCTCACACGCGCGATTGCTGAGATGGCTTTAAAGTTACGCCACCACGCGGTAGCACGGCACATACGCCGCGCCACCCGGCAATTTCATCCGGTGCTGGGCGACGAAGGCTTTGAGCAGCGCATCGAGCGGTTGCATTATCGCCGCGTCACCGCGGATCTGGTACGGCCCGTGTTCTTCGATCAGGCGAATGCCCTTGTCCTTGACGTTGCCGGCGACGATCCCCGAGAACGCGCGACGCAGATTCGCCGCCAGTTCATGCGCGGGCTGGTCAAGATGCAATTTCAGGTTGGCCATGTTTTCGTGGGTCGGATCGAACGGGCGCTGGAAGCCTTCGTCGATCTTCAATAGCCAGTTGAAATGGAAAGCGTCGTTGCGTTCGCGGCGGAACTGCTTCACGGCTTTCAAGCCTTGCGTCATTTGCCGCGCCACTTCGGCCGGGTCATCGATGATGATTTCGTAATGCTGACGGGCCGCTTCGCCGAGAGTTGCAGTGACGAACGCATCGAGCTGTTCGAGATACGGCGCGGCATTTTTCGGCCCGGTGAGGATCACCGGGAAGGGCAGGCCCTTGTTGTCCGGGTGCATCAGGATGCCGAGCAGGTAGAGAAATTCTTCTGCCGTACCGGCGCCGCCCGGGAAGATGATGATGCCGTGGCCGACCCGCACGAACGCTTCCAGACGTTTTTCGATGTCCGGCAGGATCACCAGTTCGTTAACGATCGGGTTTGGCGCTTCGGCGGCGATGATGCCCGGCTCGGTCAGGCCGAGGTAGCGACCGCCATGAATGCGCTGTTTGGCGTGGGCAATGGTTGCGCCTTTCATCGGGCCTTTCATCACGCCCGGACCGCAACCGGTGCAGATGTCGAGACTGCGCAGGCCCAGCTCATGACCGACCTTCTTGGTGTATTTGTATTCTTCGGTATTGATCGAATGACCGCCCCAGCACACGACAATCTTCGGTTCGACACCCGGACGCAAGGTGCGCGCGTTGCGCAGCAGGTGGAACACGTAGTCGCTGATGCCTTGCGAATTGCTCAGGTCGATGCGCTGGCTGTCCAGTTCGTTTTCGGTGTAGACGATGTCGCGCAGGGCGCTGAACAGCATTTCACGGGTGCTGGCGATCATTTCGCCGTCGACGAACGCGTCGGCCGGCGCGTTCAGCAGCTCCAGGCGCACGCCGCGATCCTGTTGGTGAATGCGGATTTCGAAATCCTTGTAGGCCTCGAGAATGGTCTTGGCGTTATCGACGTGGGCGCCGGTGTTGAGGATGGCCAGGGCGCACTGGCGGAAGAGGGTGTAGGTGCTGCCGGAGCCGGCTTCGCTCAGTTGTTGCACTTCACGTTGAGAAAGGGTTTCGAGGCTGCCTTTCGGGCTGACCGAGGCGTTGATTACGTGTCGTTGGGTCATGCAATGATCCTTAAAACGATGTCATTCCCTGCTCAGGCGAACGGCATCCGAATAATGTGTATCCATGAATGAAGATGGCACGATCTGCGCTATACCGCCATGTCCCGTTGGACGCTGAAAAGATCAAAAGGAGCCCCAGCATAGCTAAATCCGCACCAGAGGCGATAATGCGCCGGCTGGTTTTTTCCGTTACCCCTCTTGTCGCTCAAGGAAGTCATTTGTGATGTTCGAGATTCAGCCGATGGACGCCGCCACTTTCCGCCAGCAGACCCGGCGCAGCACGATCATCATCGCCGTGCTGTTTCTGGTATTGGCGATGCTGTTTTCCAGCGTGGCCGTGGCGCTGTTCGGCGAGCCTGACGGCGACAACCTGCGCTTCAATGTCGGCGGGGTGTTCCTGGCCTTTTTACTGACCGGCGCATTGCTGCGCGGGCGCTTCTGGCATCAGAGCTGGATGGCGCCGGCGGTGTACAGCTGGCGGCTCAAGCGCAGCCTGATGAGTATCACCAACGTGATGCATCACCTCACCGCCGCCGTCGCGCAAAACGATCCGACCGCGTTGAAAGTGCTGCGGTTCTATCATCTGGGGCTGATGCAGATGCACGAGCTGGACGGCAACTCCAGCGATCAGGGGCAGCTGTGGCGGGAAGTCGAAGAACATAAACAGCGCATGCAGGCGCAAGGGCTCGATACCGAGCAGACGCGCCTGGATCCGACATGGCTGGACGCGTTGAAGCAGACGCCGCGCTAAGGCGTCAGCGTATTCAGCCGAAAATCAGCGAGCGGTGGGTGCCTGCTCCGGCGCGGGCGCCATCGCCGACCGCCAACGCGACGGAGCCGGCAGCCAATGCTGCATCACCGCACGCGAAGACGCCAGGCACGCTGGTCTGCTGTGTCGCGTCGGTCTGAATAAACGGCCCCATAGGCCCTTCTTCGAATGCACAACCCAACTGTTCAGCCAACGGGCTTGCCATGCTTGTTCGCGGCATGGCAAACAGGCCGGCTAGCGCGATGATCTCGCCATCGCTGAGGACTACGTCCGCACGCGCGCCATCGATGCGCCTGACGCGCCGGGTTTCCAGCCTCACACCGCGTGCAGCCAATTGCGCCCGTTGCTCGGCATCTGGTTCGAAAACATCATTGATGAAGAATGTCGTCGGGCCCCAGTCAGGCAGCATCAGGGCGTGATGAATCGACAAGGGCGAAGTCGCCAGTACGCCGATTGCGCCCTGATTCAGTTCATAGCCGTGACAGTAAGGGCAATGAAAAACGCTTCGGCCCCAGCGCGGTTTGAGTCCCTCGATGTCCGGCAATTCGTCGATCACGCCCGACGCGAGGATCAGGCGCCTGGCGCTGAGCTGTTTGCCGGCAAGGGTGCGCAAATCAAATCCAGCGTCAAATTGCATCGCCTCTACCGCCGTAGCTGCCAGCCATTGCACGGTAGGGTAGGCCATCAATTGCGCTCGCGCCTCGGCAGCAATGTCGCCCGGCGCGCGTCCGTCCTGTCCGAGAAAGCCGTGGGAAGTGTCGGCGAAGCGATTGCGCCGCAGGCCTGAATCGAGCACTAGCACATTGCGCCGGGCCCGGGCCAATTGCAGGCCGGCGGACAGCCCCGCATAGCTGCCCCCGACAATGATGACGTCGTACATGATTCCGATCTCCGCTGTGAGGTTTTCAGCGTACAGCGTAAGTTACGTGAAAAAAGACTGTCAATAGTCTCGTAACTTAAGACCTTGCAAGCGATACTCGGAGCATTCTTTGTTCAGTCTGGAAATGCTCAAGTGAGAAACGACACGCGCCTGTCGCGCATGCTGCATGTGTTGATTCATATGGATCGTCATGAAAAACGCGCCACTTCGGAAACCATCGCCGGGATGCTTGGCACCAATCCCGTAGTAGTGCGGCGCACCATGGGTTTGCTCAAGGAGCAGGGTTTCGTGACGTCGGAGAAGGGCCATCAGGGCGGTTGGGCGCTGGCCAAACCGCTGAAGCAGATAACGTTGCTGGATATTCACCAGGCATTGGGCACGCAGTCGATTTTTTCCATCGGTTTGTCGACGGACCACCCGCAGTGCCTGGTCGAGCAGGCCGTGAATGCGGCGCTGACCCGCAGCTTCGATGAGGCGCAGGCGCTGTTGCTGTCTCGACTGGGCAGTATCACGTTGGCGGATCTGGCGGCGGATTTCGATGCGCGCTTCAAGACCGTGTGCGAGGTCGATCAGGGCTGAGCGGCGGCGCGGCTCAAACGCCACGAGCGGATCAAGCGCCCGTACACCAACAAGTTGACCGCCAGTACCACGCTGCCAAGCGTCAGTTGAATCTGCGGGGTCAGCCCGGCTGGGTAGATGATCGGCCAGATGTAATGCTCAATGAAGCCACCGGCGTACTCGGTCTGCCCGGCGGCGTGGCGCATGAGGTTTTCCCAGTAGGTCAGCGGGCAGGTCAGGTGCAGCAATTCGACCGCCACGCCCCAGGCGGCGGCTGGCAAATGCAGCCACAGCAACCGTGGCCATTTGAGCACCAGCAGCCCGCCAAACAGCACGAACAGAATGAACAAAAGATGAAACAGCACCAGCCCGTCGGCTGCGATTCGGTACAGCATGTCGTCTCCCTGACGCGATCGTGAATGTCGCCATGTTACGCCGGTGCGGGGATTAAAGCTCAGGGCGGACGCCACGCATGGAGCCCTTGGCTGAAACCTGATCTACGCTTGAAGAAAGACTGTTGACGATAGCAGGAGGTGCGCAGGGTGAATGAGCAAAAGCAGCCTGAAAACGATATGGAAACGGATGAACCGAGTGAAGAAGAAATAGAACGCGAGAAGCGCAAGGAAAAAACCTGGAAGCATGACGATAGCCAGGAGCTTTCCGAACCTGACCGCAAGTTCTAAGCAGTCGATACGAAGAGCCCCGCAAGTGCGGGGCTTTTTTACAGACTCAAAGATCGTCCAGCTGGGTGAAGTCCGGGTGTGAGGCCCGATAGCCCAGTGTCCTGTCGATCCAGGCATTCAGCTCGTTGACCATCACTGGCGCATGGCCGGGATAGTTTTCGAGGGTACTGCGCAGGGTGCGTTCGATGTCGGGAACGGCACTCAGGTTTCGGGTCTTGATGTAGTGGCCGATAAAACAGTCGAGTTCAAAGCGCTCTGTCGTGGACAGATGAATACACTCCAGGCCACCGACCTGTTTGATTGCAAAATCGTCGCGCAACTTAGTTCTCTGCAAGGCTTGTAGATGTTGTTGGGATCCTGGTTTGTTGACTCTTTGGTCAACTGGTATACCAAATGGAAATGCGGCGCGCATGCTAGCTGTAGTGCAGCGAAATGTATGTACGATGGTCGGGTTGTCTGACAAGCGGTTGGTCTATTTGCGTATCGGTTACATTCGCAGTGTTTCACGTGTGAAACAGCCGTTGTAACGACGCCGAGTCAATGGTTCGCTCAAAGGGCGTTGGCCCCTCATTCAACCGACTGAATCAATTCAGCATTCTGGTTACGGACGTTTCCGACGGCTCTTGCGACTTTGTGCCACTCGAACGACTCGCTGCCTTCACCTTCGAACAGCAACATCTGCTCGGCGCGCTCAATGGAGGTCGCCGGATCGAGCCACTCGCGTGCCAGTTTCGGGCACAAAACCACCGGCCGACGATCGTGAACGTCCAGTAAGCCGCCCACCGCTTCGGCAGTAATGATCACAAAACCATCGTCGTCTCGAACCGCGCTTTCGGCTGTGGGAAATTGTCCGATGGCGGCACAGAAAACCGGGCTCTGGTCTGCACGACGAATCAGCCACGGCTGTCGGGTCTTTTCCCCCGTATCGACCCATTCGAACCAGTTGTCGACCGGGACAATCAAGCGATGGCGCCAGATCGCGCGGAAAAACGCACCATGGGCGACTTTTTCCACGCGCGCATTGATTGGCGCGGGGCGATCCCTGGCCCAATGCGGCCGCCAGCCCCAGCGCAGATTGTCGGCTTGAAGATGTGGGCCGTGTTGATGAAGCACTGCCAACGCGGTGGTCGGCGCCGCGTTGTAGCGAGCCAGCGCTGCATCGCCGACGTGGTTGATCAAGGCGTCGGGAATGCTCAGTGCGGCGACGAAATCGTGAATGCCGCGGTATTGCGAGAGTCTTCCGCACATTGGCTGAATCTCCGGTTGAAGATTTCAGCTTAGTCGCTGACGTCCCGAGTGGAGGTCACCGCGTCGAATCGCTCATTAAACAACCGAGGTATTGAGCGCCGGAACCAAAGCCTGTGTACCCTATCCAACCTCCGCTCGCGAAGGGCGATGCACGGATGGAAAGGGCGAGGGAAGTTGCCAAACGACAACATGACGGCAGCGGTCGCGCTCAAGGCAAACATGACATCCGGATTCAAGCTTTTTACTGCTGCGCTCATGGTGCTCGGTCTGGCCGGTTGTATCGCCGCGCCGATAGAAATGACCACGCAAACCGAAACGCGGCTGCGGGGCCAGGCGCCGGTGCGGTTTCTACTGACCTTTGATGACGGCCCCAGTGCTTCGAGCTTGTGGAACCCGACGGCGATGGTCCTCGACGGCCTCAAGGACAATCCGCTGCAAGCGAATATCAAAGCGGTGTTCTTCGTGCAGACCCGGGCGCCGCGAGCGGGCAACAGCGAGATCGGCCGCAGCCTCATGCGAAGAGAACACGACGAGGGGCACATCCTCGGATTTCACACGGCGACCCATTGGCACACCAACCATCGTTCACTCGACCCACAACTACTGGAAGCGTCGCTAAGTAACGGCACGGCCGATATCGCTGCCATCACCGGGGCGCCGCCGAAATTGCTGCGTCCGCCATTCTGGAATTTCGACAAACGCACCTTCGCGGTGTATCAGCAGCACGGTTTGCGGGTGTTGCTGACGGATCTCAGCGCCAACGATGGCAAGATCTGGGGCTTCAATGCCAGCCCACGCCGACGCGCCAATCTGCTGCGGCAGTTATCCGAAGTGCGTGAACGCGTAGCGGCGGGGGCGTTGCCGACGGTGGACGGAGTGATACCTGTGGTGGTGACCTTTCATGACCTCAATCGCTACACCGCGCGGCATACCCGCGAATATCTGCAGGTTCTGCTCGACAGCGCCGCCGCTACGGGCGTGAAGCTGGACCGCAAGCCTTTTTATGATGATCACGAAGCGCTGCAAAAAGCGGCGCTGGCGCGCACCGTTGAAAAAAGTTCTGAGCCGGTGAGTCTGCCGGGAATGTGGAACTGGATCTGGGACCATGACTCGCATTGATTTGTGAGCCAGTAGACATTTGCGCGACAACGCAGAGCAACATGCTGATCTATGCTCTACCGATTGAACGGCCCCATCGCCTGCGAGGCGTGCCACCATGCTTGCTCTTGACGACATCTGCCGCATCGTTGAATCAGGCTTTCCCGGGTTTGAATGCGAATGCACACCCGCATCGCATGGGCTGTTGCAGATCAAGGTCTATCGGCCGGGAAACGGCCAGGTCGTGCTGCTGCTTACTGGCGTATCGCCGGAACATTTCGTCACGATCCGCGACGTATCAAATTTCATCGGTGAACTGCGCACGGAGATGAGCGCCGGGCGCCGCGCGTTTGCCGGTTGAGCCTTATAAACGCCGTTGAAACGCTTCAACAATGCGCAGCGTCGCTTCATTGGTATTCAAATGGCGCACCGCATCGAGTGGATGCCAGATGCAATCGATGATTTCGTTCTGCGGTCGCACTTGCTCCAGGTCTGCCACGGACGCTTCGTAAACGTGATGGCGGGTGCTGCCGCTCTGCATTTCCATCAGATACAACACATCGTCGGCATTCAGCCCGGTTTCTTCCTGCAATTCACGCACGGCCGCCTGCGCGCGGGTTTCCCCGGGCTCGACCTTGCCACCGGGCAATGTCCAGTGGCTGCGCGGTTTGCGGACCAGGAGGATGTGGCGATCCTGTTCGCATATAACGGTTGCACGTACTTTCATCTGTTACCTGTTTACGGCTTGTCACGTAATTGTCATCAAACTGCAATATTTGAGCCGCGGCCTCGAGTAAAGGTTTCAATAAGATTTTGAGCGGGCGTGGGGGCGAAAAGTGCAAGATTTCTGCGGGCCGGACCTTGCGACATCCGGTCGGCAAATTCAGCGAGTCAGGGTGTAAGGTAAACCGGTGAAGCTGGAACTGACCGTAAGCAACTATGGAGGTGTCCATGAGTATGCCGATGTTGAACAAGATGCACATGAACGGCTATGACGTGCTTAGCGTGAACAATGGCCCCTGGCGGGTCTGTACCCAGGGTGACCGGCTGGCATCGTTTGCCAGCAAAGAGGAGGCGCTGGCTTACGCCGCAGCACTGCCTGGCTACAAAAAACGCTCGGCGCGGGCGAAAAGTCACACAACCCATTGATTGGCCATAACAACAGCCCCGACATGTTTGCCGGGGCTTTTTATTGAGTGGTCAGGGCAGGGTGCCCTCAGTGCACCTTGATCCGGCTGATGGCACGCGCTTTCACCTCTTTGGCATAGAGTTGCAAACGCTCCTCGTCGCTTTGCAGTACCTCACAAGACCTCATTACCGCTTGCGCGTCCGCTTCGTTGCCGGATTTGCGCAGCTGGTCGGCGATACGTTTCAAGTCGACGGCCGACCATCTCAAGTCCGATGCGACGCTTTGCAGGTCGCGCTGAAGTTCGTGTTCATATTCATTGAGCCGCATGATCATCTCCAGAACATTCTCGGTAGAAAAGAGTAGTCGCATTATTCGCCGATGGGCAAAGCACGTTCGTCTGTCTGTGCAGCTTGTGAAAAGTTGTGCAGATTGCGCCACGGGCGGCGTGCCAGGATGGATGTACACCCGGTTACGCGTTACATTCGCTTTTTTTCAGATCAGGAAAACACCATGCGGATATGGATCGGGGGGTTGGCGTTGGCCCTGTTGGCGGGTTGCTCGTTGCCGAGGTCACTCGTGCCGGGTGAACCGAATGTCAGCAAGACCAGCGGCAAGGCCCCCAAAGACTATGCCGCGTGTGTATTACCGTTGTGGCAGCGGGATGTGGCGAAGACCTCGCAAACCTCGATTTCCAACGGCTACCGCATCACCGCGCCGAGCGTCATCACCGCGGACGAGATCCTCGACATCGTCAAATACAAGGACGGCAGCCGCGTCTCGTTGTACCAGGGGCCGCCATGGGCCAAGTCCGGAGCTTTGCGCCAATCGGTGCGTGATTGCCTGTAGCCATCGACGGCGTGAAACGCCCGGTGACAGTTGTACGCGAACGGTTTGCCAGCGTGCGCTAGGCTTTCGAATGTCGGTCGGCAAGACCTCGAAGGGAGCCTCGGATCATGGATGATCTGGTCAAAGAAGTCATACCGTTGCTGCAGTATCTGATTCCGGGTTTTTTGTCAGCGTGGATTTTCTATTCGCTCACGGCGTTCAAGCGGCCTGATACATTTGGGCAGATTGTGCAGGCGTTGATCTTTACGTTTGTGGTTCAGGGAGCGGTCTGGGCGATTGGCTCTCTGTGTTTGTGGGTAGGTTCGAAAGGTTTTTTCATCGGGCGCTGGGATGCCAAAGCCGAAACCATGTGGGCATTCGTTGTGTCGGTGACGCTTGGACTGCTGTCCTGTTATCTGGCCACCAATGACAAATTGCATGGCTGGTTACGCAGTCGAAACGTGACGAAACAATCTTCCTACCCCAGTGAATGGTTCAGCATTTTTGCCCAGCACCATCGGCTCATCACACTGCATTTGAACGATGAAAGGCGCGTTTTTGGCTGGCCTGTAGAGTGGCCACCAGAGGCGAGCAATGGCCAGTTCGTGATGCAAAATCCGTGTTGGCTGGATGCCGACGGGAAAGAGGTGCCTTTTGGCGCCGAGTTTTTGCTGATAGATTCCGGGAAAGTCAAATGGGTCGAATTCGGCCCGAAATCGGAGGTGTCGTCATGACAGCCAGAGCACCGCAACCAATGCCAGAGTGGGTGGCACGTCGTTACACGCCAGATGGCAAGCCTGTGGCGAATGCGCAGCCCAAGGCACCCAGTGGTCCGCCACCGCTTAAAAACCAGTAAGCTTTTTTACCCACCCCAACCTTGCACCACAGCCCGGCGAATCGCTTCCAGCAGCATCGCAAACGCCGGGTTGTCATTGTTCTCCCGCCAGATCAGGTGCAGTTCGCTCTGCACCCCTTCGCCCAGATCAATATCGCGAAACACCACGTTCTTGAACACCACGCTGGTCGCGCAACGCGGTACCAGCGCCAGGCCCATGCCGGCGTTGACCAACGCCAGAATCGTCAGCGATGAACCCAGCCACTGCACATAGTCCGGTGCGACCCGCGCCGAGCGCAGCATGCCGGTCAGCAGTTCGTTGAACGGTGGATAGGCCGCGTGGGAGTACATCAGAAACGGTTGTTGGTCCAGATCGCTCACCAGCACTTCGGCGGCGGTTGCCAACGGATGCGCACTCGGCACGGCCAGCACAAACGGCTCGCGGACCAGGCATTCGGTGGCGTAGCCCGGCTCCAGTAGCGGCGCGCGGGCGATGCCCAGGTCGATGCGCCGCGCGCGCAGGGCTTCGTGTTGCTGATAGGTGTTCATCTCGCTCAGATCGATTTTCACCTGCGGCTGTTTCAGCCGTGCCTCGGCGATCACCTTGGGCAAAAACTCATACACCGCGCTGCCGACGAAACTGATGTTTACCGAACCAATATCACCCTCGGCAAAACGCCGTGCGGTAATTGCTGCCTGCTGGGCGCGCTCGAGCAAATTCTGCGCTTCGATGAAAAATGCGCGCCCGGCGGCAGTCAGCGCAACGCTGCGGGTGCTGCGGGTAAACAACTCCACGCCAAGATGATGCTCAAGCAGCTGGATCTGCCGGCTCAGTGGCGGTTGGGTCATGTTCAGCCGTTCGGCGGCGCGGCGAAAATTCAGTTCGGTAGCGACAGTGGTGAAGCAGCGTAGTTGAGTCAGTTCGAACATTGATCTAATCCGGGTATCAATCGAATGCCAAGTTAGATTAGACGGGATCAATACGCGGCGTCCATGATCGATCATCGCTTCACGCCATTCCTAAAAACAACAAGATCGGGAGTCGCCCCTTGAAAACCCTGCAGAGTCCAGCGGACGTCACGGTGCTCGCCCGCGCCGCCGCCAAGGTAAAGCGCCACGTGCTGCCGCTGTTCGTGGTGATGTTCATCGTCAACTACATCGATCGGGTCAACATCGGCTTTGTTCGCAGTCATCTGGAAACCGATCTGGGTATCGGGGCTGCGGCCTATGGCCTGGGTGCCGGGCTGTTCTTCATCGGCTACGCATTGTTCGAAGTACCTTCCAACATGCTGCTGCAGCGATACGGCGCACGGGTATGGCTGACGCGGATCATGTTCACCTGGGGCGCGGCCGCCATGGCCATGGCGTTCGTGCGCGGTGAAACCAGCTTCTATGTGCTGCGCTTCATTCTTGGCGCGGCCGAGGCGGGGTTCTTTCCGGGGATCATTTATTACTTCACGCAATGGCTGCCAGCCTCCGAACGTGGCAAGACCATGGCGGTATTTCTCAGCGGCTCGGCGATTGCCTCGGTGATCTCCGGCCCGGTGTCCGGTGCGTTGCTGCACATCAGTGGCCTGGGCTTGCACGGCTGGCAGTGGATGTTTCTGATTGAGGGCGCCGCGTCGGTGGTGCTGTGCGCGTTCGTCTGGTTCTGGCTGCAATCGCATCCGCGTCAGGCCAGGTGGCTGAGCGAAGACGAGCGTGAAGCGCTGGTCGCAGCGATTGCCGAAGAGCAGCGTGCCCGCGAAGCGGTGCAGGTGAGCAAGCCGTCAATGTTCAAGCTGCTGGCGGATCGGCAGATCGCGCTGTTCTGCTTCATTTACTTCTCGATTGCCCTGACCATTTACGGCGCGACGTTCTGGCTGCCGAGCATGATCAAGAAGATGGGCAATCTCGGCGACTTCCAGGTCGGTCTGCTCAATTCGATTCCGTGGATCATTTCGATTGTCGCCATATACGGTTTTGCTGCGATGGCCGGCAAATGGAAATTCCAGCAGGCGTGGGTCGCTCTGACCCTGGTGATCGCCGCCATCGGCATGTTCATGTCGACCATCGGCGGCCCGGTCTTCGCCTTCGTTGCCATCTGCTTTGCGGCGATTGGCTTCAAAGCCGCATCGGCGCTCTTTTGGCCGATCCCGCAGAGCTATCTCGATGCGCGCATCGCGGCGGCGGTGATCGCGCTGATCAATTCCATCGGCAATCTCGGCGGCTTCGTTGCGCCGACGGCGTTCGGCATTCTCGAGCAAACCACCGGCTCGATCGAGGGCGGTCTGTATGGCCTGGCGGCGACTTCGCTGATCGCTGCGGTGGTGATTTTCTTCGCCCGTACGGCGCCGGGCGCCAAAGACAAAACCCCGGCAAAGCCCGCTGACGAAACCGCCGTCGTCGCGACGGCCAGCCCGGCCGCGAGCCACTGAATCGATTGTTGATCTGTCAGGAGCATCATCTTGAAAATCACCCGTGTCACGGTCACCCCGATTGCCTTTCGTGATCCGCCGCTGCTCAACGCCAGTGGCATCCACGAGCCTTATGCCCTGCGCTCGATCATCGAGATCGAAAGCGACAACGGCTACATCGGCCTCGGCGAAAGTTATGGCGACGCCCCGGCGCTGGCGATCCAGCAACAAGTGCAGGCGCAACTGATCGGCCTCGACCCGTTCAACCTCAACCAGTTACGTGCGATCGTGCAAGCGACGGTGGCGGCGCATAAGCCTGTCAGTCTGGCCGGAGCCGAGCTGGCGCCGGGTTCCCACGCCAGCAAAGCGGTGAGCAACGCGTACTCGGCATTCGAAGTGGCGTTTCTCGATCTTCAGGCGCACTACCTGAACGTACCGCTGGTGGACTTGCTCGGCGGCGCAATCCGCGAAGAAGTGCCTTTCAGCGCTTACCTGTTTTTCAAATACGCGCAGCACGTCGATTCGCCTTACAAACCGGATGACTGGGGCGAAGCGCTCAGCGAACAACAAATCGTCGCGCAGGCGGCGCGGATGATCGAGGCGTACGGTTTCAAGAGCATCAAGCTCAAGGCCGGTACGCTGCCGCCGGAGCACGAAGTGGCCTGCATCAAGGCGCTGAAAAAGGCCTTCCCCGGCTATCCGCTGCGCATCGATCCAAATGGCAACTGGTCACTGAAAACCTCGATTCGCATGGCTGAATTGCTCGGTGATGATCTGCAATATTACGAAGACCCGACGCCGGGTCTCGACGGTATGGCGGAACTGCACAAACGCACTGGCCTGCCGCTGGCGACCAATATGGTGGTCACCGATTTCGACGAGTTTCGCCGCAGCGTGGCGCAGAACAGCGTGCAGATCGTGCTCGCCGACCACCACTATTGGGGCGGCCTGCGTGACACCCAGACCCTGGCGAAAATGTGCGAGGTGTTCGGCCTCGGTGTGTCGATGCATTCCAACTCGCATCTGGGTATCAGCCTGATGGCCATGGCGCATGTCGCGGCGGCCGTGCCGAATCTGGATTACGCCTGCGACACTCATTACCCGTGGCAGGAGCCGGACGAGGAGGTGATCAAGGGCGGCAAGCTGCCGATTGTCGATGGTTGCGTGAAGATCAGCCGCGCGCCGGGGCTCGGGCTCGAGCTGGATCATGAGCAGTTGGGCAAGCTGCATGATCAATACCTGACGTGCGGGATTCGCCAGCGCGACGATGTGCGGCAGATGCAGCGGTATAAACCGGATTGGAGGGCGGTCAAGCCGCGGTTTTGAGGCAGTCAATGCTGCCGCCATCGCGGGCAAGCCCGCTCCCACAGGTATGTTATGAGACGCAAGATTGGTGAGCGATACCGAATACTGTGGGAGCGGGCTTGCCCGCGATGGCGGCCTGTCGGTCAAAGCGTTTTTATCAGCCAGTCCCGAAACGCCGTCAGCGACGGCAACTTTTCATTACGCGGCGGATACACCAGATAGTAGCTGCGCCGACTGGTGATCGGCTCTCCCAGTTGCAGCAGCTCGCCATTGACCAACTCATCCTCGACCAGAATCCGCGGCACCAGCCCCACACCAATATTGGCTCGTACCGCTTGGATCAGGTGCGAGGTCATTTCAAAGCTCGGCCCGATGCGCATGCTGCGATGGGGCAAGCCGCGCTGGCTGAACCATTCCGTCCATGCCTGAGCGTTGCTGCTGACGTTGAGCAGCAGTTGCCCGGCGATGTGCCGTTCGGCGTCGTCGCGCTCGACAGCGGACAATTGCGCGCTGGCGATCACCACCAGTTCTTCGGTGTGCAAAGGCAGGGCGGTCAGCCCCGGCCAGTCGCCGCCACCGACGCAGATCGCCGCGTCGATTTCGCTGGTATCAAAATCGATCGCTTCGATGCGTGAATGCAGATGCACGGTCATGCCAGGATGCGCGGTGTAGAAGTCCTTGAGGCGCGGCAGCAACCATTTCGAGCCGAAGGTTGGCAGCGTCGCCAGGCGCAGGCTGTGAATGCCCGACCCGAATGCCATCGCCTGCAGCGTCGCGCTGCGTATCTGACCGAGCGCTTCGGCCAGCTCCCGCTGATACAGGCGCCCGACGTCGGTCAGCACCACTTGCCGGCCTTCGCGAGTGAACAGGCGCATGCCGAGCATTTTTTCCAGAATCTGCACCTGACGGCTGACCGCACTTTGCGTCAGCGACAGTTCGTGGGCGGCGCGGGTGTAGCTTTCGTGACGGGCGGCAGCCTCGAAAGCCAGCAATAACGACATGGACGGCGTGAGCGTGCGCGGATTCATTCGCAAAAGTCATCAATAACGGGTCGAATTTACGGTTGTCCCTGAGTCGTTCAGCAATGAACATGGGCACCCTGAGATGGCGGAGCCTGACGCAATCATTCGTTGCGTACAACTGTTCACCGCCACACGGCCCGATTTTGACCGAGATACCCTGACCGATGATTGCCCAGCTGTCGCCCGCAAGCACCCTCACTGCCGATTATCAGGCGTTTCTCAAAGCCCTCAGGGCCAGCGGCTTTCGCGGTGAAATCAGCGCCGATTACGCCAGTCGCGTGGTACTGGCCACCGATAACTCAATCTATCAGCGTCTGCCCCAGGCGGCGGTGTTCCCGATGGATGCCGACGACGTCGCTAGGGTGGCGAGGCTGATCGCCGAGCCGGCACATCAGCACGTGGTGATCACGCCACGCGGCGGCGGCACCGGCACCAATGGCCAGTCGCTGACTGACGGCATCGTCGTCGACCTGTCGCGACACATGAACCGCATTCTCGAAATCAACGTCGAGCAACGCTGGGTGCGGGTGCAGGCCGGGGTGGTCAAGGACCAGCTCAATGCCGCACTGAAATCCGCCGGGCTGTTTTTCGCCCCGGAACTGTCGACGTCCAACCGCGCCACCGTCGGCGGCATGATCAACACCGATGCCAGCGGCCAGGGCAGTTGCACCTACGGCAAGACCCGCGACCATGTGCTGGAACTCGACATGATTTTGCGTGGCGGCGAGCGTTTGCGCGCTCAGGCGCTGGACGAAAGCGAGCTGCAAGCGCAGTGCGTGCGTGATGATCGGGTCGGTGAAGTCTATCGCTGCGCGCGGCAGATCATCGATGAGCAGGGCGAACTGATCAAACAGCGCTTCCCAGATCTCAACCGCTGCCTGACCGGTTATGACCTCGCGCATCTGCGTGAAGCAGATAACCGCTTCAATCTGAACAGCGTTTTGTGCGGCGCTGAAGGTTCGCTAGGGTTTGTCGTCGAGGCGCGGCTGAATGTGCTGCCGATTCCCAGGCAGACGATGCTGGTGAACATCCGCTACGCCGGTTTCATGGACGCGCTGCGCGATGCGCGCGCGTTGATGGCGCTCAAGCCGCTGTCGATCGAAACCGTGGATTCGAAAGTGTTGCTGCTGGCGATGCAGGACATTGTCTGGCATGGCGTCGCCGAGTATTTCCCCGCCAGCGCCGAGCGGCCGACTTTGGGTATCAATCTGGTCGAATTCTGCGGTGACGATCCGGATGAATTGCAAGCTCGCGTCGCTGCGTTTGTCGAGCATTTGAGCAGTGATCAAACCGTTGAACGCTTGGGCCATACTCTGGCAGTCGGTCACGCGGCGGTGAACAAGGTCTACGGCATGCGCAAGCGCGCGGTCGGCCTGCTCGGCAACGTCGCCGGCGAAGCGCGGCCGCAACCGTTTGTTGAGGACACCGCGGTACCGCCGCAGCACTTGGCCGAGTACATCGCCGAGCTGCGCGATCTGCTTGACAGCCACGGCTTGCAGTACGGCATGTTCGGCCACGTCGATGCCGGCGTGCTGCACGTGCGGCCGATTCTCGACATGAAAGACCCGCAGCAAGCGGCACTGGTGCGCCCGGTGTCCGATGGCGTCGCCGCGCTGACTCAACGTTACGGCGGGCTGCTCTGGGGCGAGCACGGCAAAGGCCTGCGCTCGGAATACGCGCCGGCGTTTTTCGGCGAGTTGTACCCGGCGCTGCAAGCGCTGAAGGCCGCGTTCGACCCGTTCAATCAGTTCAACCCCGGCAAGATCGCCACGCCGGCCAACACCGATGCGGCATTGCTGAAAATCGATGAAGTGACCCTGCGCGGCGAACTTGATCGACAGATCGATGAGAAGGTCTGGCAGGACTACGGCGCGGCGATGCATTGCAACGGCAACGGCGCCTGCTACAACTTCGATCCCGATGACGCCATGTGCCCGTCGTGGAAAGCCACCCGCGAGCGCGCACAATCGCCCAAGGGCCGCGCCTCGTTGATCCGCGAGTGGCTGCGCTTGCAGGGCGAGGCGGGTGTCGACGTGTTGTCCGGGGCGATTCGCCGACCGGCGTTTTTTGCAACGTTATGGCAGCGCTGGCGCAACACGCGGGCCCGGTCGGCGGATTTTTCCCATGAGGTCTATGACGCCATGGCCGGTTGTCTGGCGTGTAAATCCTGCGCGGGGCAATGCCCGGTCAAGGTCAACGTGCCGGATTTTCGTTCGCGTTTTCTTGAGCTGTATCACACACGGTATCTGCGTCCGGCGCGGGATTATCTGATCGCTTCGCTGGAGTACAGCATTCCGTACATGGCGCGAATTCCGGCGCTGTACAACGGCTTGATGGGTGCGACGTGGGTGCGCGGAGTGCTCGAGCGAGTCGGTGGCATGGTCGATGTGCCGTTGCTCAGCCGTTTCGATTTTCACGCCGCGATGCGCCGCTGGCAGGTGCAGCCGGCAACCGTTGCGACGCTGTCGGCGCTGAAACCGGCGCAGCGTGAACGCAGCGTGGTGATCGTGCAGGACGCGTTCACCCGCTATTTCGAAGCGCCGCTGCTGGCGGATCTGGTCGAGTTGATTTCGCGCCTGGGCTATCAGGTTTACCTGGCGCCGTTCAGCGCCAACGGCAAACCGTTGCATGTGCAGGGCTTCCTTTCGGCGTTCAACCGTGCGGCGCTGCGCAATGCGCGGCAGTTGCGTGAATTGGCGGATGTCGGCGTGCCGTTGCTGGGCCTCGACCCGGCCATGACGCTGGTGTATCGCCAGGAATATCTCAAGGTTCCCGGCCTGCAGGATTGCCCGGAAGTTCAGCTGGTACAGGAGTGGTTGCTCAAGGTGATGCCCGAGCAGGTGCCGCCGCACAGCGAAGCAAAATTCCGTCTGCTCGCCCATTGCACCGAGAAAACCAATGCGCCCGCTGCGACCCGCCAATGGGAGCAGGTGTTCGAGCGTGCCGGATTGAAACTGACAACCCAGGCCACCGGCTGCTGCGGCATGTCCGGCACTTACGGCCACGAGGCGCGCAATCGTCAGACCTCGGCGCTGATTTACGAGCAGTCCTGGGCGCGCCAGGTCGACGCATCGGCGGAGCAGGGCGAAGCGCTGGCGACCGGCTATTCGTGCCGCAGCCAGGTCAAGCGCCAGTCGGATCAGGCGTTGCGTCATCCGTTACAGGTGCTGCTGGCGGCTCAGCGTCGCTGACGCTGTCGTCGGTGTCCTTGTCCCAGATCAGCCGCGGATCGAAGCTCATTGCCGCGAGCATGGTGAACACCACGACCAGGCCGAAAAACAGAATGCCCGGTCGTGGCTCGATGTCGCCCAGCGTCTGGAATTTCACCAGCGCGGCGACCAACGCCACCACCAGCACATCGAGCATCGACCAATAACCGATCAGCTCGACGAAACGGTACAGCTTCGAGCGCTCCTTGCGCGCCCAGGCGGTGTCGCGCTGCACGGTGATCAGCAGCAAGGTCAGGGCGACGAACTTGATCCCCGGCACGGCGATACTGGCGATGAAAATGATCAGGGCAATGTCCCACGCACCCGCTTCCCAGAATTCCAGCACGCCGCTCATGATCGTGCTGTCGGCGCCGCTGCCGAGCATCAGCGTATTCATCACCGGCAGCAGATTGGCCGGCACGTAAAACGCCAGCGCGGCAAGCATGTACGCCCAGGTGCGCGTCAGCGAATTGGTCTTGCGTCGGTGCAGTGGCGCATCGCAGCGCGGGCAATAATGCGGTTCGTCGCGCATATCGCAGGCCAGGCCGCAGCTGTGACACAGGCACAGGTTGAGCTCGGCGGCGGTCGGTGGACGTTTCATAAAATATCCCACAGTTCACGGATGTCGCGCCCGGCAATGCGGATCATCATCAGGCTCAGCGCCGCCAGAGCGAACAGGCCGATGCCCGGCAGCACGTCGAGCAGCCCGGCGAGCTTGAACACCGCGACCATCGCACCCAGCAGGCACACCTCAAGCATGCTCCACGGACGCAGGGTCTCCAGCCAGCGCATCGACAGCTTGAAGCCCGGTGCCCGTCGCGACGTCAGGGCAAAACCCAGCACCCAGATCAGCAACACCAATTGAAAGGCCGGGGCGATGATGATCGCGATTGCCGCGACCATGGCGATGAAGGTGATCGGCCCCTGACTCAGCGCCAGCACCGAATCCCACAGCGTGGCGCTGTTCTTCAGGCCTTTGAGGCTGATGCTCATCACCGGGTAGAAATTGGCGAACAGCCACAGCATCGCAGCCGTGAAGGTCAGTGCCAGGCGCTGTTCGATGGTCAGGCCGTTGTAGCGCTGCAAGACGCCGCCGCAGCGTACGCAGAGAGTTTTCTGGTGTTTGGCGAGGACGACTTTTTGATAAACGCAGTCGCAGTGCTCGCAGATGATCAGGTGTTCGGTGTTGACCATGGACCACGCTCGGCAATCAGCCGCAAGGGCAGGGGAGACTTGATCACTATAGAAGTCTGAGGCGATTGGGCAAATGCAGCGGGGCATACGATGGATAATTTCTGAGAATCACTCTCGATCGGGTTTGGATGTTGCGTTTTTGATGTTATAAGGTAACGCAGTTTTTCAGGCGGCCAGTCGCTCCCGCCTGGTGTCTTTTCTTCGAGTGTGAAATATCCATGACGATTGCGCTGTCCCGATCTGCTCCGGTTACGTCCGGCCGACTGTTGTCCATCGATGCGCTCAGGGGGCTGGTGATCCTGTTCATGTTGCTCGACCATGTGCGTGAAACCTTCCTGCTGCACCGTCAGGTCAGCGATCCGATGGACATTGCCAGCACTGAGCCGGCGCTGTTCCTCAGTCGCACCCTGGCGCACCTGTGCGCCCCGGTGTTCGTGCTGCTGACCGGGTTGTCGGCGTGGCTGTTCGGGGAGAAATATGCCGGCAAGGCGGATGTCAGCGCGTTTCTGTTCAAGCGTGGGTTGTTTCTGGTGGTGCTGGAATTCACCTTGGTCAACTTTGCCTGGACGTTCCAGCTGCCGCCAAGCGTGATTTATCTGCAAGTGATCTGGGCGATCGGCTTGAGCATGATCGCCTTGTCGGCACTGGTCTGGCTGCCGCGCCCGCTATTGCTGACGTTGAGTGTGCTGATCATCGCCGGTCACAACCTGCTCGACGGTGTGCATTTTCCGTTGGAATCGGCGCTGCATGTGCCTTGGGCGATCCTGCATGATCGCGGCTGGATCGACGTCAGCGACAGCTTGCGTCTGCGCACCTCCTATCCGTTGTTGCCGTGGATCGGTGTGATCGGTCTGGGCTACGCCTTGGGGCCGTGGTTTGCCCGCGGCGTCGACGCCGTTGTGCGGCAACGGCGCCTGCTGATCGCCGGTGGCGCAGGGCTGCTTGGCTTTGTCGCGCTGCGGCTGCTCAACGGTTACGGGGAAAAGCCATGGGCCGCAGGCGACACGCTGGTGCAAACTTTGATGAGCTTTTTCAACATCACCAAGTACCCGCCGTCGCTGCTGTTTATTGCATTGACAGTGAGTATCGGCTTGTTGCTGCTATTGGCGTTCGAACGCGTGCAGGAGCGGCGCTGGATTCGCTGGCTGACCGTGTTCGGTTCGGCACC
Organism: Pseudomonas sp. Z003-0.4C(8344-21); assembly: GCF_900104975.1. Lineage (NCBI taxonomy): Bacteria > Pseudomonadati > Pseudomonadota > Gammaproteobacteria > Pseudomonadales > Pseudomonadaceae > Pseudomonas > Pseudomonas sp. Z003-0.4C(8344-21). The sequence goes on from NZ_LT629756.1 coordinate 2,791,322, forward strand.
GATGTTTTTCTATCTGCTGCACTTGTATGCCTTGAAAGTGCTGTACCTGATCGGCGTAGTGCTGTTCGGGCTGAATCAGGGCAGCTATTTTGGCTTTTCGTCGGTGGCGGCAATCTGGCTGGCCGCAATCATTCTGGCGATTGCACTGTTCCCGGCCGTGCGCTGGTTTTCGGACTTGAAAGCGCGCCGTCGGGATCTGACCTGGTTGAAGTATTTGTAAGCACTGACCGCCGCCATCGCCAGCAGACTGGCTCCCACAGTGTTTTGTGTTGTGCCCGCAACGGAGCTGCAACCCAGACCTGTAGGAGTGAGCCTGCTCGCGATAGCGGTCTGTCAGCCAAAAAAGATTCAACTGATCAGATGCAACCGCCAGCAGGCTGACTACAGGGTCATTTACGATCCAGCCACACAGTCTGCGCGTTGCAGAATTCGCGGACGCCGAAGTGTGAAAGCTCGCGGCCGAAACCGCTTTTCTTTACGCCACCGAAGGTCACGCGCGGGTCACTGGCGGAGTAGCCGTTGATGAACACGCCGCCGGTGTCCAGTTCGCTGGTCAGTTGCTGAGCCAGTGGCACGTTGGCGGTGTAGATCGTCGCGGTCAGGCCGAATTCGCTGTCGTTGGCCAGCGCTACGGCGTGGGCGCAGTCGCGGGCGGTGATGATCGAGGCGACCGGGCCGAACAGTTCCTGTTTGAACGAGGTCATGCGGTCGGTGACGTCCGCCAGCACGGTAGGCTCGTAGTAGTTGCCCGGGCCAGCCGCTTTGCCGCCGCCGAGCAGCAGCGTCGCGCCTTCTTCCAGGGTGTCGCGTACTTGCTGGTCGAGTTCATCGCGCAGGTCGAAACGCGCCATCGGGCCGACGTAAGTGTCGGCAGCCAATGGATCGCCGACCTTCAACTGACGTGTGGCTTCCACGAATTTACGCGTGAACTCCTCGACCACGCCTTCCTCGATGATCAGACGCTTGGCCGCCGCACAGACCTGACCGGAGTTCTGATAGCGACCGATGACAGCAGCCTGCACGGCTTCATCAATGTCAGCATCGTTGAGCACGATGAACGGGTCGGAGCCGCCCAGCTCCAGCACGCATTTTTTCAGGGCAGCACCGGCCTGAGCACCGATGGCCATACCAGCGCGGACGCTACCGGTCAGCGTGACCGCAGCAATGCGCGGGTCGGCGATGGCGGTCGATACGCCTTCTGGCGTGACGTTGATTACTTCAAACACACCATCGGCGAAACCGGCGCGGGTGAACGCGTCGCGCAGCAGGTAAGCGCTGCCCATCACGTTCGGCGCATGTTTGAGCACATAAGTGTTGCCAGCGATCAGCGCCGGCACGGCGCCGCGCAGCACTTGCCAGATCGGGAAGTTCCACGGCATCACCGCCAGAATCGGCCCGAGCGGGCGGTATTCAATGCGCGCCTTGCCGCCCTCGACCTGAGTCGGTTCGGCGTCGAGCATGGCCGGGCCGTGTTCGGCGTACCACTCGCAGAGCTTGGCGCACTTTTCGATTTCGCCACGAGCCTGGGCGATCGGCTTGCCCATTTCCAGGGTGATCATGGTCGCCATGGCGTCGGCGGTGTCGCGCAGCGAGCCGGCGAGGGCAGTCAGCAAGCGAGAGCGATCCTGCAACGGCTTGCGCTTCCACTTACCGAAGCCGTAAGCGGTGCGAGTCAGCGCATCATCAAGGGCGGCAGCGGATTCGAAGGCGTAGTGGCCGATCTGCTCACCGGTGGCTGGGTTGATCGAAATGGCGTGGGTCTGGCTGGAAATCTGGCTCATGGCGTCGTCCTGCGTGTTCAGTGGATTGGCCTAGAGTAGGGTGGTGTTTGTTTTCTGGAAACTGAATAATAAAGATCGTTTCTTTCACGATTGGAGAATGTCTGTGGACCTGGTGCAACTGGAAATCTTCAAAGCCGTGGCCGAGCACGGCAGCATCAGCGCCGCGGCCGCGCAAATCCATCGCGTGCCGTCGAACCTGACCACGCGGATCAAGCAACTGGAGCAAGACCTGGGCGTCGATCTGTTCATTCGTGAGAAAAGCCGTTTGCGCCTGTCACCGGCCGGGTGGAGTTTTCTCGAGTACGCGCGGCGAATTCTCGATCTGGTGCAGGAGGCGCGGGCAACGGTGGCGGGTGAAGAACCGCAGGGTGCGTTTCCCTTGGGATCGCTGGAAAGCACGGCGGCGGTGCGCATACCCGAACTGCTGGCGGCGTATAACCAACTGCATCCAAAAGTCGATCTGGACCTGTCGACCGGTCCATCGGGGACCATGATCGACGGCGTGCTGGCCGGGCGCCTCGCGGCGGCGTTCGTCGATGGCCCGGTGCTGCATCCAGCCCTGGAAGGCGTGCCGGCCTTCGAGGAAGAAATGGTCATCATCGCGCCGCTCAACCATGCGCCCGTCCAGCGTGCGGCAGATGTGAACGGCGAAAACATCTACGCCTTTCGTTCCAACTGCTCTTATCGCCATCACTTCGAAAAATGGTTCAGCACCGACGCCGCCGTGCCGGGCAAGATCTTCGAAATGGAGTCCTACCACGGCATGCTCGCCTGCGTCAGTGCCGGCGCCGGGTTGGCGCTGATGCCGCGCAAAATGCTGCAAAGCATGCCCGGCAGCGCAACCGTCAGCGTCTGGCCATTGACTGCGGATTTTCGTTACCTGACCACGTGGCTGGTCTGGCGTCGCGGCACGGTGTCGCGCAGCTTGAGCATGTTCGTGCGCTTGCTCGAAGAGCGTGGGGTGGTGCCGGCGGATGCCTGACCGCGGCTGCAACTCAGCCGCGGTCAGGCATGGGCTTATTGCGACTCGAGGCTGGCGATCAACGCATCGGTGTCGGTAATGACATGGGCGAAGGTCGGACCGTTGAGCTCGTGGGCCGCGTGCATCATCTCTTCTTTGAACGCGGCGGTCGCATCGCGGACCAGCGTGACGTGGTAGCCGAGTTCAGCTGCATAGCGGGCGGTGGCTTCGATGCAGGTATTGGCCAGCAGACCGACGATGATGACGTGGGTGATACCTTTCTGCTTCAGGCGAAAATCCAGGTCGGTGTTGGCAAAACCGCTTGAGCCCCAATGTTCCTGAACGACAATGTCGCCGTCCTGCGGGGTGAAATCCGGATGCCATTCGCCACCCCATTCGCCGCGGGCGAAATGATGCATGTGCATGACCTTGCACTGCGTAGGCGTGGGGTGATCCCAGCTTTCGTAATCGCCTTTTTCCCAACGATGATGCGGTACGATCACCACCGGAATGCGCAGGCTACGCACCGCGCGGTCGAGTTTGCGCAGGTTGTCGAGCAGGCCGTTCTGCTCGGCCATGGGTTTGATCAGCGGGAAAACCTTGCCACCCTCGGAAAGGAAATCGTTGTACGGATCGACCAGCAGATAGGCAGTGCGGTCCAGCGGGTAGAGAGGGTTTGACATGGCGGCTTGCTCCGGCAAAAGGAAAGAGCGGTGCGCAGGGCTTGTCCCGGCATCGTGTTGATATGATAATCATAGTAACCGCAAAAGAGGCAAGCTCCGATGGCTGAAGACGATAGCGCACCCGCCACGCTGTGCCCGATTTCACTGGCCGAAAACATCGTCGGTGATCGCTGGACCGTGCTGGTTCTGCGCGAGTTGTTCATGGCCAACCATCGCTACGACGAGATCCAGGCGCAGACCGGTGGCACCCCACAGATGGTCGCCACGCGTCTCAAGTGCCTGGAGGCGGACGGACTGGTCGAGCGGCGTTTGTACAACGAACGGCCGAAACGCTACGAATATCACCTCACCGCGAAAGGCGAAGCCTTCTACCCAGTGATCCTGGCCTTGCGCGCCTGGGGCGAAACCTGGTGTAAAGCCCCCGAGGAAGAACTGGCGGTGGTCTTCACCCACAAACCCTGCAACCACCCCGCAGGCCTCGGGCCGGTGTGCGCGCATTGCGGCGAACCATTGCGCCGTGAAGATCTGATCAGCCAGCCGCAAGCGGCTTACGTCGCCGAACGCCAGGCACGGCGCGAGGCGTTCAAAAACAGATAGCCATGCAAACAACGACCCTTGCAGGAGCGAGACAGCTCGGTAAGGCGGAGGGTCAGTCACCGTTGGGATATCCGACCCGTTACTATCGCCAGCAGGCTGGCTCCCACAGTTTGGATTGGTTGGACCAGCAAAGAGAATGCTTGGCTGACGCGCTGCCATCGCTTGAGGGCAGAATCAAAAGCCCCTCACCCTATCCCTCCCGAAACGTCGGACCGCCCGTAGGGAGAGGGGACTGATCGCGGTGGATGTGGGGGCTACGTCGACATGAAAAACCGAGTCGAATACAAATTTCAAATCCAATCAAAATCGGCTCCCTCTCCAGGGGGAGAGGGCTGGGCGGGCGGCGTTCCGATGAGGGGCAGCCCCACCACCAATTCCAAGCCAACCACCCGCTTCTCACCACTCAACAATGAGCGCAAGCTCGAGTGCCCTTGATCTTGATCTTGCCTAACCGGCGACATCGGAAGGCTGAGTGGAGGGATCGATCCGGGCGTGGGAGCGCAGCGACCGTACGACGCAGTCGTACACAGCGGAAGGAGGTGCAGCGAAGCAAACCGTAGCCGCTGCGCCCGGATCGATCCCGGAGCGAAGGGACCCGAGCCTGCGAGGGCCGTACGTAGGAGCAAAGCCTTTTGGTTCCTTTTTGCTGGGCCGGCACTCCGGCGTTTGAAAAAGGGACTCGCCGTAAGGGCGAAACCGCCAGCCACAGCACCCGCAGCAACGGATATGTCCCCAAACCAAAAAAACTCACCGCCCGGAAGAAAGCCATCGCCAGCAGGCTGGCTCCCACAGATTCAAGAGCATCGCGGCCAGATTCAAAGGCTCACGGCGTACCATTACGCCCATACAACCGATACCCCTCACGCAAACTCAACCGCTCGTAATAAGCGCTGACCGCAGGGAAATCAGGATGCGCCAGCGGCGTTTTGAACCAGCGATTCACCGACAGCCCGATCGGAATGTCCGCCAGAGAAAACGCCTCCCCGCTGACGTAAGCCCCGGTCTTCTGCAACTGGCGATCAAGAATCTCCATGTTCCGCGCCCAGTCCCGACAACCGGCGGCCAGCGCAGCGCTGTCCTGATAATCCGGGGACTTTCGCACCAGCGCCATCAGCGGATACGACCACGACCGATTCAGCTCCGAAGCCTGCCAATCGATCCACTGATCAACTTGCGCCCGCGCCCGCGCTTCTACGGGATAGAGCGCCGCGCCGCCATAACGCGCCACCAGATAACGAATGATCGTATTCGATTCCCACAGGGTGAAATCATCGTCCTGAATCACCGGCACCATTGCGCACGGATTGAGCGCGAGAAACTCCGCTGTATGCGTCGACTGAAGCCCCGATCCCCAGTCTTCGCGCTCGAACGGAATGCCCAATTCGGCACACGTCCACAGCACCTTGCGCACGTTGATCGATGAAGCCCTTCCAAGTATCCGCAACATGGATTGTCCTTCCCGAGAGTCGATACAAGCCAATAAATAGCACAGCAGAAAAAAGAAGGCCCGCACACGGGCGGGCTCTTCTCGTTCATGTCGATTTATCAGCGTTGCAGGAACGCCAGCAAATCTTCATTCAACGCCTGTGCATGAGTCACGGCAAAACCGTGCGGCGCACCCGCATAGACTTTCAGCTCGGCGCCCTTGATCTGCGCAGCGGCCTGTTTGCCGGTGGTTTCGAACGGCACGATCTGGTCACCGTCACCGTGGATTACCAGCGTCGGCACATCAACCTTGGTCATGTCCGGGCGGAAGTCGGTTTCCGAAAACGCGGTGACGCAATCCACCGTACCTTTCAAGGACGCCATCAGGGCGATGTTCAGGGTCTGCGTGAGCACGCCGTCGGAAACCGTCTGGCCTTGATTGGTGCCGTAGAACGGCGCGGCAAAATCGGCGATGAACTGCGCGCGGTCCTTCAGCAGGCCAGCCTTGATCCCGTCGAACACCGACTTGTCGACGCCTTGGGCGAAGTCGGGCTTCTTGCCGAACAGCGGCGTTACTGCACCCAACAACACCAGGCCAGCCACACGCTCGCTGCCGTGCCGGGCAATGTAGCGGCTGACGTCACCGCCACCCATGGAGAAACCGACCAGGGTCACGTCGCGCAGGTCCAGATGGTTGATCAGACCGGCGATGTCATCGGCGAAAGTGTCGTAGTCATAACCGGTCCACGGCTGATCAGAGCGGCCAAACCCGCGACGGTCAAAGGCGATGGTGCGGTAGCCGCGGCTGCTCAGGTATTCCATCTGGTATTCCCACATGTCGGCATCCAGTGGCCAGCCATGGCTGAACAGCACGGGTTTGCCGCTGCCCCAGTCCTTGTAATAGATCTCGGTGCCGTCTTGGGTCTTGAAGGTGCTCATGAAAACTCCTTGTGATCGTGTGTAAGTATGACTGAATGCCGAATGGGCAGCGTTCACTATCTGCGCAACAACGGTTTTGCACTTGTACGCAGGTGCTGGTTTACCCGCGCAACATCGCCTCGAGCCCGACCAATGGTAGAACATAAGTTTGACGTCAAAATGATGGCCATCTAATATCGCGCCACTATTTTGATGTCACTTTCGTCTCGAGGGATCGAACATGTCCTCACCCGCCCTCGTGGCGCGGTTGTGCGTAGCGTTGCTGTGCCTTTCTCCGCTTCATTTCGCCGTTGCTGCACCCACTCCCGGTGAAACCGACCTTATCCGCGACCGCCAGAATCGCCTGCTCGAAGAGCAGCAGCGCCGTCTCGAAGAACTCAAGGATTTGCCCGGCAAAGATCTCAAGCCAGCGCAACCGGCAACTCCCACCGATAGCCGCTGTTTCCCGATCGAGCACATCGAACTCAAAGGCGCAGACAGCCTGAGCGAGGGCGAAAAGACACGCCTGCTCAAGCCTTACATCGGCGCATGCCTCGGCGTGCCCCAGCTCAATGAGCTGCTCAAAGTCATCACCGATCACTACATCGAGAAGGGGCTGGTCACCAGTCGCGCCTATCTGCCGCAACAGGACCTGTCCAGCGGGCATCTGCAAGTGCTGGTGGTCGAAGGCCGGCTCGAAGGCATGAAGGGCACCGACAACAGTCGGCTCTCGGATCGTGAGCTGGCCATGGCCTTTCCCGGTAAAACCGGAGAGCTGGTCGACCTGCGCGAGATCGAGCAGATGGTCGATCAGCTCAATCGCCTGCCGTCCAATCAGGCAAAAATGGAGCTGGCCCCCGGGCAGAATGTCGGCGGCAGTGAGGTGCGTGTGACCAACACGCCGCAGAAGCCATGGCGCGCCGGGCTGTCGCGCAGCAACGACGGCCAGCGCAGCACCGGCGAACAGCAGTGGGGCACTTCGTTCGACTGGGACAGCCCGCTCGGCCTGGCCGATCAGTTGAGCTTGCGCGGCGGCCACGATGCGATGACCGACCATCAGCACACCTCCAACAACGCCATGCTTAATTACAACCTGCCGTGGGGCTGGTGGACGTTCAGCTACACCTACAGCCAGAGCGGATACCGTTCGCAGATCGCCGCCAATGGCTACAACTTCAAGCAGACCGGCGACAGCGAAAACCATCAGCTGCGCGCCGAGCGGGTGATTCATCGCGACTCGGTCAGCAAGACTTCCCTCAGCGCCGGCGTGTCGTACCTGCGCACCAACAACTTTATCGAAGACAGTAAGCTCAAGCTGAGCAGCAACCGCATCAGCGAAGCGCAGTTCGGCCTCAACCACGGCCGCCGTATCGGCAGTGCGTTCGTCAACTTTGACGCCGGCGTGCAGGAAGGCATCGGCGCCTTCGATGCGCAGGGCAGCCACGATCCGGGCCCCGGTGAACCCGAAGCGCGCTACCGCAAATACAGCGCAACCCTGAGCTACTTGCAGCCGTTCAAGCTGTGGGGCGAGTCGTTCAGCTTCAGCAGCCTGATGACCGGTCAGCGCAGCGAAGACGTGCTGTTCAGTTCGCAGCGCACCAGCCTCGGCGGATCGTCATCGATCCGTGGCTACAAGGACCAGTCGCTGTCCGGCGACAGCGGTGGCTACTGGCGCAACGATCTGCGCTGGAGCCGGCCGGTGAGCGCCGACTGGCTGCAACCGGTGTTCGCCGAGTACGGCGCCAGCCTCGGTTACGACCAGGGTGTGATCGCCAACGATCGCTACAACGGCGATCAGCACGGGCGCATGTCGAGCAACTCGCTGGAGCTGTTCGCCCGCGGCCAGCACGTCGCCGCCAGCGTGACCTTTGCCCATTCCCTGGAACCACCGGATGCGCTGCCCGAGCGCGAAGCACCGATCTATTTCCGCCTCGACTTTTTCATCTGATAACGACTTTCTAGAGAACCGCCCACATGGACGTTCGTCACCCCGTCTCGCTCGCCGATCAGCCCCGCGCAGCCGCAAACAACCAGGAGACTTTCCTTGGCATGCCCAAGCGCGGCCTGGCCTTTGTGCTGGCGAACGTCATGTTCTGGCAACCGCTGTGGGCGCAGGCTGACGGCATCGTCGTCGCCAACCCGAACACCACGCTGGATCGGGCCGGCAACGGTGTGCCGATCATCAACATCGCCACGCCCAATGCCAGCGGTCTGTCGCACAATCAGTTCCACGATTACAACGTCGGTGCGCAGGGTGTCATCCTTAACAACGGCGCAACGCAAACATCGAACACGCAGTTGGGCGGCCATGTCATCGGCAACCCGAACCTGAGGAACAGCGGTTCAGCGCAAGCGATTCTCAACGAAGTCATCAGCGGTAACCCGAGCCAGTTGCGTGGTTATACCGAAGTGGCGGGGCAGTCGGCGCGGGTGATCGTCGCCAACCCGTACGGCATCACTTGTAACGGTTGCGGTTTCATCAACTCGCCGCGCGTCACTCTCACCACCGGTAAACCGGTGATCGAAAACGGCCGACTGGACCGGTTCCAGGTCGACCAAGGCACGGTAGCGATTGAAGGCGCGGGCATTAACGCGAGCAACGTCGATCGTTTCGAGATCATCACCCGCAGCGCGAAAATCAACGCACAGATTCAGGCGCAGAACCTGGCGATTGTTGCCGGTCGCAACGACGTCAATGCCGACAGCCTGAATGCCACCGCCCGCGCCGATGACGGCAGCGCCAAACCGCAACTGGCGATCGATTCCTCGGCGCTCGGCGGCATGTACGCCGGGGCGATCAAACTGGTCGGCACCGAAGCCGGGGTCGGGGTGAAACTCGACGGCAAACTGATTGCCAGCGGCGGTGATATCCAGCTCGACGCCAACGGCCAACTGAGCCTGGCCGACACCTCGGCGGCCGGCGCGGTCAACGTCAAAGCCGCCAGCCTTGATGCAAAAAGTCCGATCTACGCCGGCACTGCGCTGAACGTGCAAACCCAGGGCAACCTGACCAACCGCCAGACCCTCGCCGCACGCGACAGCATCACCCTCAGCGTCGGCGGGCAGTTGACCAACGCTGGCGCCATCGAGGCCGGCATCAATGCTGACGGCAGCCGCAATGCCAGCGGCGATCTGAGCCTGAGCGCAGGGATCGTTGATAACGCCGGCAAAAGCGTTGCCGCCAGCCGCAACCTGAGCGTCAACGCCACGCAAATCCTGAACAACCAGAGCGGCATGCTCAGCGCGAAAAACATCACCGTCACAGGCGGGGCGCTGAACAATCTCAGCGGCCAGGTGCTTGGTGATCTGGGCCTGTCGATCGATCTGCGCGGTGCGCTGGACAATCGTGACGGTGTGCTCGGTTCGGGCGCTGCGGTGTTCGTCAAAGCCGCGAGTCTGGATAACCGCCAGGGTGGTGCGCTGGTCAGCGATGGCAGCCTGACGACACGCATCAGCGGCACGCTCGACAACCGCAACAAAGGCGATATCTCGGCCAAAGGCGCCATCGATGTGCAGGCCGGTACGCTGGATAACCGCGACGGTAAAATCATCGGCAAAAGCACCCTGGCGTTGCGCGGCGATGTGGCCGATAACCGGGCCGGGGTGATTCAGGCTGATCAGCAGTTGAGCGTGAATGTCGCGCAAGTGGATAACCGCGACAAAGGCGTGATCAGCGCCAAGGCCGGCCTGACTTACGTCGGTAACCGTCTGGACAACAGCGGCGGTCTGGTCAGCGCAGCGGGGCCTTTCAATCTCACGGCCGCCGAGATTCAAAACGCCGCCGGGCGGATTTCCAGTCAGGGCGACCTGCTGGCGACCATCGGTCTGCTGCAACAGCAGGGCGGCGAACTGGTCGCCCAGGGCAATCTGAACCTCAGCGGTAAAACCCTCGACAACCGGAACGGTGGTCTGGTCGGCACTACCAAAGCGCTGACACTCAGCGTTGACGACATCGATAACCGCGGCGGCGAGATCTCCAGCAGCCTGTTGCTGAACGTCAAAGGCCTGCGCCTGGACAATAGCGATGGCGGCAAGATCCTCGCCGGTACCGACCTCGGTCTGAGCGTCGCCAGACTGATCAACCAGAACAAGGGTTTGATCTCCGCCGTCAAAGGCGCGGCGACCGTCACTGGCACGACGCTGGACAACAGCGGCGGCACGCTCGGCAGCCTCAACGGCCTGGTGATCACCCTGGACGATGCACTGATCAACGCCGGAATCATCAGCACTGAAGGCGCGCTGAGCGTCAACGCCGCGCGTATCGACAACCGCAACGGCAGCCTCGGCAGCGCCGGTCATCTGCGCCTGACCAGCACCGGCGCGTTGCTCAATTCGGGCGGTTCGATCAGCACGGACTCCGCGCTGACCCTCAACAGCGCCAGCCTGGATAACAGCCACAAAGGCGTGATCTTCGGCCAGGGCATCAGCCGCGTCGAAACCGGCGCATTCGACAACAGCGCTGGCGGCAAGCTCACCAGCGGTGCGGCACTGACGCTCAAGGCCGGGCAGGTCAACAACGCCAGCGGGCGCATCGCCAGCCAACAGGCGCTGGACGTTTCGCTGACCGGGCTGGATCAGCAGGGCGGCGAACTGTTCAGCAAGTCCGACCTGACTCTGGATCTGCACAACGGCCTGCTGAATAACCAGAACGGCTTGATCAACGCGCCGGGCACGCTGCTGCTGAAAAACCTCAACGGCGTGAACAACCAGAACGGCGAAATCTCCAGCCAGCAAGCCTTTGCGCTCGCCGCACAAAGCCTCGATAACAGCAACGGCAAACTGCTCAGCCAACAGGGCCTGACCCTGCGCATTGCGGCGGCCTTGAACAACGTAAAAGGCGTGATTTCCGGCGCCTCGCTGGACAGCCACAGCGCCAGCCTCGACAACGGGCAGGGCTTGATCAGCAGCCGCGGCGCCTTGCTTTTGAACGCCGACAACGCTTTGAACAACCAGCTCGGCACGGTCATCGCTGACGGGCAACTTACGGTTACCGCCGATGAGCTGATCAACGGCGAAGGCAGCATGGCCGGCAAAGCAGACGTGAATGTCGGGGCGCGCACCGTCAACAACCAGAAAGGTAAGTTGATCGCCACTGGCGTACTCAAAGTGGACGCCGATCAACTCGACAACCGGCAGAACGGCCTGCTCGGTTCAAGCCAGGACATGAGCCTGACGGTCGCTGATCTGGACAACCGTGGCGGCGAAATCAGCACCAACGCTGATCTGCACATCAGCGGCACAAAACTCAACAACAGCGAGGACGGCAAGGTCTTCACCGGCAAGGCGCTGACCCTGATCGTCGATGAGGTGATCAACCGCAGCAAAGGCCTGATCGACGCAGGTACATCGCTCGATCTACGCGGACGCACGCTGGTCAATGGCGGATCATTGCTCAGTCAGCACGATCTGCAATTGACCCTCAGCGGCGCGTTCGATAACAGCCAGGGCAAGGTCAGCAGCGAACAGGCGCTGACGGTCAAAACGGCGCAACTGACCAACAGCGGCGGCAGCCTGTCCAGCGCCGGCGATCTGACCGTCAACAGTGACGGTAGCGTCGACAACCAGGGCGGCCAGATCGTCACCGACGGCGCGCTGGTGCTTGACAGCGCCAGCCTCGACAACCGCTCGCAGGGCACCCTCAGCGCTAAAGGCGCCGTCAGCATCAGCACGGGCGCCTTCGATAACAGCACTGGTCGGCTCAGCAGCGCCGACACGCTGAACCTGACTGCCGGCCAGGTCACCAACGGCGGTGACGGCAGTATTGGCAGCCAGAATGCCCTGACAGCCTCGGTCACCGGCTTCGATCAACGCGGCGGCAAACTGTTCAGCAACTCAAGCCTGAGCCTCGATCTGAACCACGGCCAGTTGAACAACATCGGTGGTCTGATCAACGCACCTGGGACGCTGCTGCTGACGCAACTCAACGGCGTCAACAACCAGGGCGGCACGATCTCCAGCGCTGAAGCCTTTACGCTTGCCGCGCAAAGTCTCGACGACAGCAACGGCAAGCTGCTGAGCAATCAGAGCCTGACCCTGCGTATCGCCGCAGCCCTGAACAACGTGCAAGGCATGATCGGCGCCGCAGCCATCGATGTGCAGGCCGCGAGCCTGAACAACAGCGGTGGCAGCGTGGTCAGCCGTGGCGACCTCGACCTGAGCGTCGATGGCCTGCTGCGCAACGACGCCAAAGGGCTGATCAGTGCCGCGCAAACACTTGGGATCAGCAGTGGCGAGTTGAACAACCGCGACGACGGGCTGATCAACAGCCAGGGCCAGCTGACGCTGACTGCCACCGATCTGGACTCCAGCAACGGCGGCGAAGTCTCCGCCAGTGGCGACATCGATCTGCACCTGACCTCGCTGACCCAGAACGGCGGCCGCCTGCTCGGCGATAAAGCCGTCACCCTCGACCTGGCCAACGGCGACCTCGATAACCAGAACGGCTTGCTCACCGCCCAAGGTCCGCTGACCCTCAAGCGTCTGCGTGACGTGAGCAACCAGAGCGGCGAAATCTCCAGCAACCTCGGTTTCGATCTCATCGCCCAAGCGGTGAACAACACGTCGGGCAAAATCATCAGCGGCGAAAAACTGCTGTTGCGCGGCACTACTCTGATCAACCAGAAAGGCCTGCTGTCGGGCTGGCAAGGCCTCACCGTCAATGGCGACAGCCTGGACAACCGCAACGGCGGGACGCTCTCGAGCAAGTTCGCCGATGTATCGGTGGATCTCAAGGACGCGCTGCTCAACAGCAACGCCGGCGCCGTGGTTGCGCAGGGCGATTTGAACATCAAGGCCGGTTCGCTCGACAACAGCGACAAAGGCAACCTCAGTAGCGCAGCCGGGCAGACCCTGACGCTGGGCGGCGCGCTGAACAATAACCTCGGCGGCCTGATTTCCAGTGGCGCGGCGCTGGATATCGTCAGCACGGCGTTCACCAACGCCGGCGGAATCATCAATGCCGAGCAGGCGTTCAACGCCACCGCTTCGCGCCTCGACAACCAGGGCGGACAGATCGCCAGCAATGCGGCGATCACCCTCAACCTGAGCGGTGAGCTGAACAACACCGCCGGCAAACTGGCCGCCGCAGGGCCGATGCTGATCAAGGGCGTGACCGATCTGCGCAACCAGAACGGCCAGATCGCCAGTCAGAAAAGCCTGGAGGCGCGCACCGGTTCGCTGGACAACAGCAACAAGGGCACGATCGCTGCCAATGATCAGTTGCAGCTCATCGCGACGGGCGCCGTCAACAACAGTGGCGACGGTCTGATCTACAGCAAGAACGCCGATGTGCAATTGACCGCGGCCAGCCTGAGCAATGCCAAAGGCTCGATTCAGAGTGAAACCGCACTGATCCTCGACGTCAGCGGCAACTTCGACAACCAGAGCGGCAAGGTCATCGCCCAGAACGGCAATGTCCTGGTCAAAGCCGCCAACATCGATAACCGTGGCGGCACGCTGTCGAGTATCAAAGGCGCATTGGAAGCACGTACGGTGGGCGTGCTACGCAACGGTTTTGATCTCAATAACAATCGTCAGGGCGGGATCATTCAGGCGCAGAGCCTGATCCTCTCGGCGCTGGCCGGCCTGAACAACAACGGCGGGCGGATTTCCGCACAAGCGGCAGACCTTGGCGTGACCACGGCGGCGCTGGATAACAGCAGTGGCGTGCTCTATTCGAAAGGTCTGCTGAGCGTCAGCGGCACCAGCCTGGAAAACGCCAGCGGCCAGATCGCCGCCAACCGCATCGATTTCGGCCTCAGCGGCGCACTGCGCAATGGCGCGGGCGTCATCGAAAGCACCACTCAACTGTCCGTCAAAGCTGCCAGCGTCGACAACCAGAACGGCCGTCTGCGTTCGCTGGGCAATAGCGGCAAGACCCTGTTCCAGATCGGCGGTTTGCTCGACAACCGCAACGGCGTGCTGGAAACCGCCAACGTCGACATGACCCTCGCACTCGGCGGCTTCCTCAATGGCGGCGGGCAACTCAACCACGTCGGGCGTGGCAAGTTCGACATTTCCACCGCCAATGTCATCGGCGCCGGCGGCAGCATCGTCACCGGTGGCCTGCTGGAACTCAACGCCGATACCTGGAGCAACTCCAACGTCATTCAGGCCGGTCGCCTGAACGTCAACGTTCGCGAGTTCAGCCAGACCGCCAGCGGCAAATTGCTGGCTTCGGATTCGTTGCAGATCCGCGGTGGCAACTGGACCAACGATGGCTTGATCGCCAGTGACGGATCGATCGACATGCGCTTGTCCGGCAGCTATGGCGGCAACGGGCGCTTGACCAGCCTGCGCGACACCTATCTGTCTGCGGCTTCGATGAACCTTGGCGCGGCCGGCAGTTTTGCTGCAGGTGCGACGTCGACGATCCAGATTGACGGGCAACTGCTCAATGCCGGTCGCATCACGTCTGGCGAAGACCTGACTGTCAACGCTGGCAGCCTCGTCAACCATGGCACCCTCGGTGCGGCACAAAACCTGATCGTCAAGGCGCCGGTCTTGCTGAACGACCGCGGCCTGATTTTCAGCGGCAACGACATGACCCTCAACGTCGGCACGCTGACCAACCAGAGCGGTGATTTCTACGGTCTGGGCAACGTGGTGATCGCCGGCTATAGCGGCGGCACGCGAGCGGCGGGGGTATACAACATTTCCGGTTCGATGGAGAGCGGCGGCGGGTTCACGCTGGATGCCGACGTGTTCGAGAACCGCACCGAAGGGCCAACGGCGTCGGCTGAACGCAAGTTGATTTCAGGCTTTATCGCGGCCACCTGTGGTGACTGCGTGGGCAGTACGTTCAACAACTTCCTTGCGACTCGCGAGACGTACCAATTCATCGACACCGATAACAGCGCGTCTGCCGTCCTCAACGTTGGCAAGGACTTTGTCTTCCATGGCGGTACGTTCCTCAACAGCAAAAGCACCATCGCGGCGGGCGGCGGCATCGACATCACCGCGGTCAGCCTGAAGAACATCGGCACCCAAAGCGGGACCATCGAGGTCACCCGTCAGTACAACTTCGAAATGGGCACGGGCACCACGGCGCAATTCATGGCCAACGTGATCATGCCGTACAACCAGCGCAACAACCCTGATTTCCCGTTCATGTATTACGTGATCGCACCGGAAGGTCTGATCCGTAAAGCGATCGCCAAAACCGTGGGCAGCAGCGTTGTCATCGTTGACGCCGAGACCGGTGCCAACGTCGGTAACAGCAAATATGGCCGGGCCATGTCGGGTTATAGCGCTGGCTTCGAAACGTCGACGCCATCGTTGTACGACCCAAACAATCTGCTGGCGATACCGACCGAACTGACGCAATTCCAGAAAGGCAATCCGGTTGAAGTGAGCGTCGATGGCGCGGGTGCGCCCGGCACAACCACCGGACGCAACGCGGTGATTCAGGCCGGTGGCAAGGTCTCGATCAACGCCACCAAAGAAATTGAAAACAGCGTTATCCAGCAGGACTACAGCGCCAGCGGCGGCACCAACAAAGTCGCCGATACCCGCGTGGGCAACGGCAACACCACCGTGGTGCGCATCAACAGTCAATTGCCACCGGACCTGGCTCAACAGCAGGTCAATCCGCTGAGTCTGCCTGGGTTTTCCTTGCCGACCGGCGAGAACGGTCTGTTCCGTTTGAGCGGGCAGGGCAGCAGCGGCACTGCATCCGCCAACATCGGGCCCGCGCCGACATGGACGGTCGCTACTGAATCAGTAAACGCTCTCGATCACCTGGTGGCCGGCACTGCTGGCGGTCCACGCAACCTGTTCGTCGACGGCCCGGCTCCGGTCTCCGACAGCACCCGTGCCGTCGATACGTTCCACCGCACGCCAACCGTGGTCAAGGCCGTTGCCAGCGAGATTGACGTCAAGTTGCCGCAGAGTTCGGCGGGCCCCGGCATGAAAGACCGGGGCAACGACGCCAAGGAGTCCATCGACACCCGTCCGGTCACCCGCGTGACTGGCCTACCGGACACCCAGGCACCGTCCAACCCACACAAATACCTGATCGAAACCAACCCGGCACTCACCGACCTCAAGTCGTTCATGAGCTCCGATTACCTGCTCGACAAACTTGGCTACGACCCCGACCAGAGCGCCAAGCGCCTGGGCGATGGCCTCTATGAACAACGCCTGATCCAGCAAGCCGTAACCGCGCGCACCGGCCAGGCGTTCCTCGACGGCCAGACCTCCAACGAGGGCATGTTCAAGTACCTGATGAACAACGCCATCGCCAGCAAGGACGCGCTCAACCTGTCGGTCGGTGTTGGCCTGACGTCGCAGCAAGTCGCCGCGCTGACCCACGATATCGTCTGGCTCGAAGAGCACGAAGTGAACGGCGAAAAAGTGCTGGTGCCCGTGGTGTATCTGGCGCAAGCCAATGGTCGCCTCGGCCCGACCGGGGCACTGATTGCCGGTAATGACGTGACGCTGATCGCCGGGGAAAACCTCGACAACGTCGGCACGCTGAAAGCTACCAACAACCTGTCCGCGACAGCCGGCAAGGATCTGATCAACAGCGGTTCGATCGAAGCGGGCAATCGCCTCGATCTGCTGGCAACCAACAACATCATCAACAAGGCCGGCGGCATCATCACCGGCAAGGACGTCAGCCTGACCACCCGCACCGGCGATGTGATCAACGAGCGGACCATCACTTCGATGGACGACCAGTACGGCTCCGTCACTCGTCATCAGGATTTTGCCGACAACGCAGCACGCATCGAAGCCGTGAATGACCTGACCATCAAAGCGGCGAAGGACATCAACGTCATTGGCGGCGTTCTGAAAAGCGGGCAGGACATGACGCTGAATGCCGGGCGTGATGTGAATGTGGCGTCGGTGCAAGTCAATGACAGCGTGTCACTGGGCTCGCGGGCAAATGCCAGCGATACCACCCAACTGGGTGCCGAGATCGACGCCGGTCGAGATTTCAAGGCAGACGCCAAACGCGACATCAACGTCATCGCCAGCGAGATCGATGCCAAGCGTGATGTGTCGATGAAGGCGACCGATAATCTGGTGATTACCTCGGCGGCGGACGAGGAACATTCGGACTCGAAAAACAAAAACGAAAAGCGCCAGGAGGACCATGTTACCCAGGTGATGTCTGGTATTACCGCAGGCGGCGACGTCAAGCTGGATGCGGGCAAGGACCTGAGTGTGATTTCCAGTCGGGTGACGGCGGGGGATGAGGCGTATCTGGTGGCGGGCGATAACCTGCAGATTCTCGCTTTGCAGGACACCGATTACTCGCTGTACGACATGAAGAAAAAGGGTGGCTTCGGCAAGCTGAAAATGCAGCACGACGAGGTTACCGACAACAAGTATGTCGGCTCCGAGATCAAGTCTGGCGGCGATCTGACCCTCAAGAGCGGCGGCGATCAGCTTTATCAGGTGGCCAAGCTTGAAAGTGGCAATAACATCACCCTGGACAGCGGTGGCTCGATCACTTTTGAAGCGGTAAAAGACCTTCACAACGAAAGCCATACCAAGACCGACAATAACGCTGCTTGGGTGTCCTCCAAAGGCAAGGGCAACACTGACGAAACCCTTCGCCAGACCCAGATGATTGCCAAGGGCAACATCGTTATCAAAGCCGTCGATGGCTTGAAAATCGACATCAAGGATGTAAATCAGCAGTCCGTCAGCCAGACCATCGACAGCATGGTCAAGGCTGACCCGCAACTGGCGTGGTTGAAAGAAGCCGAGGCCCGTGGGGATGTCGATTGGCGGCTTGTGAAGGAAGTTCACGAATCGTTCAAGTACAACAATTCGGGCCTTGGCCCGGCGTCCCAAATGATCATTGCGATCGTGATGGCTGCGGTTGTTGGACCGGCAGCTTTGACGGCGATGAGTGGGATGGGCACGTTCTGGGCGGCAACTTATGCTGCTGTGGCTACCGGAGCAGCGACAAATGCGACGACCAGTTTTATCAATAACGGTGGGGACCTCGGAGCTGTTTTTGCGGACGTCACTTCATCTGATGCGCTGCAGGGGTATGTGATTTCTGGGCTGACGGCCGGTTTGATGTCGGAGTATCTGAATAAGCTGACTGGGGTGAAATTTGACCCCAATGGCAAATACGCCGGACCGTCATTGGCCACGTGGGAGGGCGTGAGTAAGTTTGCCGGCAGTCAGGTCATCCAAGGTGGTACGTCTGCGTTGATCACCAAGGCAGTGGGAGGCGATGCTGACCTTGGCAATTTGCTGCAAACCGCACTTTTCAACACCGTCGCAGCGTTCAGCTTCAACCTGGTCGGTGACCTGACGAAGGGTGTTGTGGATGATGGCTCTGCGACGAAAGTCATTATTCACGCTGCGGTCGGTGGGCTGCTGTCCGAAATGACTGGTGGGGATTTCGCCACGGGCGCGTTGGCGGCTGGGGCGAATGAGGCTCTTGTAGTCGAATTGAACAAGATGGTCGGGGGAAACAAAGATCTGCTCTCGATGGCTTCTCAAATCGTTGGTGTTCTCGCAGCGTCGACGCAAGGAAACGTTGACGCGCAAACACTGGAGAACGGAGCTTGGATCACTGCCAATGCTACCAAATACAACTTTCAAGGGCACTATGACGAATACCTTGAAAAATATGAAGCGTGCAAAAACGATTCGTCGGGCGTGGGTTGCTCAACTATTCTCAAACTGGCGGGAGTCAAGTCTCAGAATCTCGGCAATGTAGTTCTAAATACGGATGCGGGCTCAAAACCTGTCAGCTATACGTTGCTTGATGAATCGGGAAAACCATGGATGATCATGGAACCCGCGGAGTACAACGCTTATGTGACATTGCCGCTCGGGATGCAGGACGCCTACAAGAATGCTTCACAGTGGCAACTCGACTTGTCCTCCACCTTGCTTTATGCGAACAACGGTGAAGTAAACAAAGCTTTCGAAAGCTACGGTATGATGTTGAGCGAGCCAGAGTATTGGGGCGAGATGTCTCTAGCCCTATTGCTTTCAGCTGCAGGTGGAGCAGGAGCTTTTCGAGGTGTCATCGCAACTGAAAGAGGCTCTTTGACGAATGCCAATTTTGCTCAAAATATGATTAGGGCCGACCGTACATTCAGTCTTGATGGACAAAAGATTTACTCCTCCATGGCCGGCGTACCGATCAAGACAGTTGAAGACCTCGCCAGCGCATTGAGGAGCGGTGTCATCAAGCCGAGTCAGTTGCCTCTGGATTATGTTGATCTGAATGGAACTCGGCTGATCCTGAACACACGATCATCTACGGCGCTCGAACAAGCGGGAATTCCAAGGAGCGAGTGGGTGGGGCGAAATCAAACTGGAGTTGAAGCATATCCCGGTAAGACATTCAATGATCTTGCGCAGGATCAACTTAGAAATAATGGCCTTCCTCCTACTGGCGCAAATGAGCTTAAATCGGTGAGAAAATGAAGATTGGTGAACCCCTACAAGTGCTCAATCCTTACGACTGGCTACCTGGTTATGGTGAGTCGAAAGTGACTTTCTGTTCTGACGGCTTGGATATAGTTGTTGAAATAATTTATGACCGTGTTGGAACTGATGCTGAAGAATTTTCCTCGGCAAAACGGACCTTATGCTTCAAGAACGTAAGTAGCTTTATAAAGCTCCCTTTCCCCGGAACTGCTGTGTTTGATTTTGTTGGCGATGCAACTGGACTTGAATTGGGGAGATTGACTGAATTCAAAACGTCTGACTTATTAATGCTGGGGAAAGGGAGTTTCGGATCTGAGCAGCAAAAACATTATGCTATTCAGTTTTTGTCGGAAAATCTAAGTTTGCATGTGGTAGCCGAAGGTTACTGTTTGTCAGAAGAAATTCCTGTATTGGCTCAGTTGTAATTTGATGAGGAGGGGTAAATGGGTAAATGGGGACAGGCCACGTTTATATAGCACCTACTCCAAAAACGTGGTCTGTCCCCGTTTTCCCCCGTTTTCCCCCCGTTTTCCCCTTTATGCAAATGACGGGCAAGGGGGCAAGGCAATGGAAAGCTACGAGATGATGCTGACCGATCCAGGGTATTGGGGCGAGATGGCTATCTCGTTAATGCTTTCCGCTGCCGGTGGGTATGTACTTAAGGGAGCGAGAAATCGGGACAGACCACGTTTAGAAAGCGTTCCAAAAACGTGGTATATCCCCGTTCCCGCCTCCTCGTTTTCCAAGAGCTGGTGGAGATATCGAAAGTGCACTCTATAAATAATGGTTTTCATGGATTTCTTTCTTGGCTTGAGTCCTCAGGATATTTTCCTGCCCATGAAGTGGAGGAGCTTTTGGCTTCCTTGGGCGGGACCAATGGAGTAGTGGCGAATTCGCTATATATCTCAGCGTACGAGATTATAGGGTGTGCCTTGGTCGAGAAAGTTTCAGGCACGGTTATTAAAGAGTTTTTGGTAGCTAATGAAGAGGCACTCAGCGCCAATCCAAGTGAGCGCTATTATTTTGTAGAGTCTATAGTTGATCATTCGGTCGCTCATGGTGTTAAACCTGAAATTCTGATTGAAGTTGCTCCTGCGGGTTACAAACTATTCCTGTCAAAAAGGTTTGCCTCAAGCTAGCCATAGATAAAAGTAGATAAATGGGTACAGGTCACGTTTAGAAGGCACTCCAAAAACGTGGTCTGTCCCCTTTTATCCTAGGACAGTTTAAGGTTTAGGATAGATTGGCTAAGGGAGAGTTTTGATGGCAGCCGATAGGCAGTGGAGAAATGGGGACAGACCACGTTTAGAAAGGAAATGTGTAAAGGGGGACAGACCACGTTTAATGTGTAAAGGGGGACAGACCACGTTTAATGTAATTGACTGCAACAATAAGTAAAAATTTGCCGTCATGTTTACCTTTCGGCCCGCTAAGCTTTCAGTTCGACCAATTGAAAGGATTCATCGATGCCGCGTAGAGCCCGAGTGTTGATGCCAGGCGTACCGCTCCACTTGATTCAGCGGGGAAACAATAGATCTGTCTATTTTTTTACCGAGGAAGATTACCTTTTTTATCTGGAGCTTTTGGTCGAGCAGGCTTCTAAAAATGATTGTGATATTCATGCGTGGTGCTTAATGACCAATCACATACATTTGTTAGTCAGTCCTCACAATGCCAACAGCGCAAGCCTGCTGATGAAAGGTGTCGGGCAAAGATATGCCCAATATATAAATCGTACGTATAGTCGCAGCGGAAGTTTGTGGGAAGGCCGGTATCGTTCATGCCTTGTTGAGAATGAGCGATATTTATTGTGCTGTTATCGATACATCGAAATGAATCCCGTAAGAGCTAAAATGGTAAATCATCCGTCAGAGTATCGCTGGTCAAGTTACCGTGTTAACGCACAATCAGAGCGATCACACATTGTTACTCCTCATGCTCAGTATTTGGCGCTTGGAGGGCAGGGCGGGCAACCGGCAGATGCTTACCGCGAACTGTTCAAAAATGACTTAGAGTTAGAACTGGTTGACCAACTTCGTGATGCGACCAATGGAAATAATGTTTTTGGCGGTTCAAAGTTTGCTGCTGATGTCGAGGCAATGATCGGTCGTCGAGTGCAGCGAGGGAGCCCGGGACGGCCGAAAAAATCGACCATTTAGCATTTAGTGGAAAACGTGGTCTGTCCCCGTTTTCTCCAAGTTGGTTGATGGGGGCTGCGGCTGTTCCGGCTAGTGGTCTCACGGGCACTTTGCTGGCCAACGGGTCGACGCTGACGGCGCTATTGGCTGGCTATCTGAAGGGGCCTGAAGACTTCACCAAAGCGGTGACTAGTGCAGGGCTAAGTGCCGGTTTCGGGAAATTTGTCGTAGCTAGTGGTTTCTCAAAAGAGGTAGCCAGTAAGGCTTCGAATTCTTTAGGTACGACTGGTGTATGGGATAAGCTTGCGGATGAATCTCTAGAGATATTCAAGGACAAGTAAATGCTGACGGAAATCAAAAAGTACAAGCATTTCATTGGGCTGAGCTTGTTGGTAATTGCAACGGTCGCTAGTTTCATAAGGTTCAACGGAGACTGGGCACGTTTCTTCGCGATGTTCTCGGGGCAAATATGGTTTGGACAAGCGGTCTATAATTATTTGCGAGATGGATGGGTCACCATTGGGCCTGGCGGGATGGGACCCGATGCGGATCCCTGTCACCGGTCAGTACTGGCAGGGTTGGCGTTATTTTTGTACCTGCTTATTTTTTTTCTGTTCTGAGATAAAAAATCAGCGGTACGCAAAAGAGAGCTTCGCTGATTCGCGTTGTGCGAGAAATGGGGGATAAATGGGATAAATGGGGACAGACCACGTTTAGAAAACACTCCAAAAACGTGGTCTGTCCCCTTTTTTCTCGTGGTCTGTCCCCTTTTTTCTTCAAAGCACATCGAAGAGTTCTTGACCCGAAATGGTTTGTCGCATACATCTTCCATGGCCAGTCAAGCGATGCTTGGCAGTTTTCAGAATGCGCTTAATAGTGCTGCTACGCAGGGCATCAAGTATGGGGAAATTATGCAAGTCGGTCGATGGGAACTGATTATCAGCGCTGGGCGTCCCGGAGATCCATTACCAGTTCTAAAACATGCGCCTTATAAATAATCATAATGAGACTTAACAGTATATTAGAATGTGAAGGTACTATCGTCGAAATCGACGAGTATGTGCCATTGATAGTTCGGTTTGAGTCGAGTCGCGATTCTCTGCCATTATATTGGCGTGCGGGGAATGGCAAAACGTCTCTTTTGGAAATTGGATTAAATAGATATACAGGGCAAATTATAAATGTGACCGTTGTTGCCGCCGGCTCTGTAAAAATGGAGGGTTGGAAGGCAAGGGTAGACGGCTTCATATTGGATGTTGGAATTCCGGCGTTTAAACTCGAACGCTGGGGAGCAGGGGGTAGTTACTCAGATAACTATATCGATGATTTTAGTCTTGAATTTGAGCTTGTCGTGGGTGTTGATGAAGCTTGCATTCTTCTAGGTAAGCGCCAGGATATTGATAGGGTAGTAGAAAATGGATGTGTAAGCTTCGGGTTTTCCTCAAGCGGTGAGTTGTTATCGATTCGGATCTCGTGCTTGCGGCCTAATGAGGTGGCTCTGTTAGAAAGTCATTTTTGTCATTAGGTGTAAAGGGGTGAAAAGGGGAACAGGCCACGTTTAATGTAATTGACTGCCACAATACGTAAAAATTTGCCGTCATGTTTAGCTTTCGGCCCGCTAAGCTTTCAGTTCGACCAATTGAAAGGATTCATCGATGCCGCGTAGAGCCCGAGTTTTGATACCAGGTGTACCGCTCCACTTGATTCAGCGAGGAAACAATAGATCTGTCTGTTTCTTTGCCGAGCAAGATTATCTTTTTTATCTGGAGCTTTTGGTCGAGCAGGCTTCTAAAAATGATTGTGATATTCATGCGTGGTGCTTAATGACCAATCACATACATTTATTAGTCAGTCCTCATAATGCCAACAGCGCAGGCCTGCTGATGAAAGGTGTCGGGCAAAGATATGCTCAATATATAAATCGTACGTATAGTCGCAGCGGAAGTTTATGGGAGGGCCGGTATCGTTCATGCCTTGTTGAGAATGAACGATATTTGTTGTGCTGTTATCGATACATCGAAATGAATCCCGTCAGAGCTAAAATGGTAAATCATCCGTCAGAATATCGCTGGTCAAGTTTACCGTGTTAACGCACAATCAGAGAGATCACACATTGTTACTCCTCATGCTCAGTATTTGGCGTCTGGAGGGCAGGGCGGGCAACCGGCAGATGCTTATCGCGAGCTGTTCAAAAATGACTTAGAAGGAAAATGGGGACAGACCATGTTTAGAAAACACTCCAAAAACGTGGTCTGTCCCCTTTTATCTGAGGGCAAATGGGACGCGATAAATGGGGACATACCACGTTTAAAAAGCACTTCAAAAACGTGGTCTGTTCCCGTTCCCGTTCTGCATGACGAACAAGCGCCTTGATGGCTCTGTAGTGGTCTTTGATACCGATGCCAATAAAGTGATACCTCAGCATGGGGATGGGCCACGAAATCGGGACCCTCCCCAGAGAGTCGATGAAGGGCAGCCACGTTATTCCCTTGAGTTGCACAAGATATAGGAGTCGCTACTTGAAAGTAATTCGAGTAATGCTCGAGTCTATACACAAGAAGAATTTTTCAAGGAATACAAAAAATGACAGTGAATCAAGAGTTGTTCGATGACTTATGGGGCGGGGAAAAAAGCATCGGTTTTTTTTTTGTTCATTCTGGAATATGTTTTTGGGTTGTTGATGAAAAGCGTAACTTTACTATTGATGTGCAACGGGGGACAGACCACGTTTAATGTAATTGACTGCAACAATACGTAGAAATTTGCCGTCATGTTTACCTTTCGGCCCGCTAAGCTTTCAGTTCGACCAATTGAAAGGATTCATCGATGCCGCGTAGTGGAGAAATGGGGAGAAATGGGGACAGACCACGTTTAGAAAGCACTCCAAAAACGTGGTATGTCCCCGTTCCCGTTCTTTGCAAAAACTTGCCAAGGAGTGTGTAAAGGGGGACATGTAAAGGGGGACAGACCACGTTTAATGTAATTGACTGCAACAATAAGTAAAAATTTGCCGTCATGTTTACCTTTCGGCCCGCTAAGCTTTCAGTTCGACCAATTGAAGGATTCATCGATGCCGCGTAGAGCCCGAGTGTTGATGCCAGGCGTACCGCTCCACTTGATTCAGCGAGGAAACAATAGATCTGTCTGTTTCTTTACCGAGGAAGATTACCTTTTTTATCTGGAGCTTTTGGTTGAGCAGGCTTCTAAAAATGATTGTGATATTCATGCGTGGTGCTTAATGACCAATCACATACGTTTATTAGTCAGTCCTCATAATTCCAACAGCGCAAGCCTGCTGATGAAAGGTGTCGGGCAAAGATATGCCCAATATATAAATCGTACGTATAGTCGCAGCGGAAGTTTGTGGGAAGGCCGGTATCGTTCATGCCTTGTTGAGAATGAACGATATTTATTGTGCTGTTATCGATACATCGAAATGAATCCCGTCAGAGCTAAAATGGTAAATCATCCGTCAGAGTATCGCTGGTCAAGTTACCGTGTTAACGCACAATCAGAGCGATCACACATTGTTACTCCTCATGCTCAGTATTTGGCGCTTGGAGGGCAGGGCGGGCAACCGGCAGATGCTTATCGCGAACTGTTCAAAAATGACTTAGAGTCAGAATTGGTTGACCAGATTCGTGAAGCGACCAATGGAAATAATGTTTTTGGCAGTTCAAAGTTTGCTATTAATGTCGAGGCAATGATCGGTCGTCGTGTGCAGCGAGGGAGCCCGGGACGGCCGAAAAAACCGACCATTTAATGGAAAACGTGGTCTGTCCCCGTTTTCCCCCGTTTTCCCCCAACGTCAAACCCAAAAGATTACGGCAAGGACAAAATTGAGATTGACGTAAAAAAATTGCAACAGGACATTGATTCCGGTCTATTGCCTAACACTAAATTTTGACAAATCAGGAAGTAACAACGGAGTTGCAGACGAAAGTCGATGCGGCACGTGATAAATTTACAAACAATCCCACGCCAAAAAATCAAACCTCATTAGACAGAGCAGAAACAGATTTGGCAAACGCTGTGAGGGATGGGAAATGTTTGATCAAAGGTTGTGTTCCGGCTGACTACATTAAACCGGTGAAAAAATAGGTGAAAGCGATGGATCCCAAAACATACGAACTGCTCAATGGTATTCCGGAACACGCCGATTACGCTGTGGAGGCGGGTGACCTTGACCGAGAGGACATTTCAGAAGAAAGAATGGCCGCAGTGAGACAACTGCTCAACAGTGAGAATGAAATGGAGCGTTTTCAAGCTTCTAAACTTCTCACCAGCTGGGGCGTCCATGACGGCTTGATAGTGCTGGAAGAATATATGCGGCGCCCAGAGATTATCCAGGGTATTTATACCCATAGACTCCATGGGTACGATGATACATATCGACATATATTGATGGCAGTAACGATGTATTTCGCGAATGCCGCTGAGGTCAGTGGAAAGGAATTAGCGAGGCGTCAGGTATATGATGTGCTTTCAAAAATCATCGCTCTGGCCAACGAGAGGCCTTTTGAAATATCGGAAATATATTCTTTTGTGCATCGTGAAAAGTATTCAGAGTACCTCCCGCTGTTGAAGCAGCATTTGATCGCAATAGTTGAACATCCCGAACTTCATCGGTGGAAAATCAAAGATGCCATTGGTTTGATAATGGAGTTTGATGCTGATTTTGTCAGAGCCTTATTGTCTGAGAACGATAAAATTCTGCAAGATTTTGTGAAAAAATAAAAGTGGGATAAATGAGGGCGGACCACATTTAGAAAGCACTCCAAAAGCGTGGTCTGTCCCCGTTTTCGTGCAAAAGCGTGGTCTGTCCCCGTTTTCGTGTTGAGTTGCCCAAGATATGGGAGTCGCTGCTTGAAAGTAATTCGAGTAATGCTCGAGTCTATACACAAGAAGAATTTTTTAAGGAATACAAAAAATGACAGTGAATCAAGAGTTATTTGATGACTTATGGGGCGGGGAAAAAAGCGTCGGTTTTTTTGTTCATTCTGGAATATGTTTTTGGGTTGTTGATGAGAAGCGTAACTTTACTATTGATGTGGAGCTGAGTCTGCGCGCCTCTCTAAAAAATGGCACTATCACTCAGGAGCAATATGAGCGGTCATGCCTGAGCTTTAGAGGCGGTGTATTAACTTTGACAGCCGGAAATTTTCTCACATGTTTAAACGGGGGAAGTGCGAAGCTTCTAACATCATCTGAGTTGCAGGGCTTTTTGGGGGCAGACAAGACTATCTTTGCACGAGTCGAAGATTATTTTCTCAGTGGCAATGGCTTGGACTCTGAGTTGTTTAGGCGTGCAAATGTTATTAGGTCTCGGCTTCCTTTATTTTATGTAAACTTTGATCGTAAAATCTTCATGCATATGGATGATGGGCGATCCCATGAAAATTATGTTCATTCTGATTGGGTCTTTCAATTTTATGATTTCAGCTTTTTGATTCCTACGAGCGAAAAGTACTGGGTAGAGTGCGGTGACGATTATTGGAAGCTTCGATTTTTATAGTGTGCGGCTGCGCCAAGAAATATCGACAAAAGGATAAATGGCGACAGATCACGTTTAGAAAGCACTCCAAAAGCGTGGTCTGTCCCCGTTTTCTCGCTCGCCCTGTACTAAATTGCTGGCCAGCAACCACGGTTCACGCTCACGTCTTGCGGACTGTCGACTGAGCTTACTCTTGGCAATTGACCCCGCAATGCGTTGGTGTTTGCGGCCCTTGGCGCAGTGCCGTACGCAGTACAAGTCGATGAAGTGTGGGGCGCTTCGCGTCATCTCGACACGGCCAAACCGCTTTGACGCTTCAAGCAACACTGAGTAGAATGGCCATCATATTGGCATCACCCTCGTGGCTCGCCACATGAGTCCGCGTGCCTTCACAGGCTCTACGCACGCCAATCTGCCTCACAAATCTACGCCTTCGCTTACTCCGTCATTTCAGGTACTCAGCTCCGTGTCTGTTCCGAAAATTTCCGTCGTCATCCCCACGTACAACGTTGAGTCCTACATCGCCGAAACCCTCGATTCGCTGCTCGATCAACCCGTGCCGCTGCATGAAATCATCTTGATCAACGATGGTTCGACCGATGGCACGCTGGCGGTGATTGAAGCCGGTTTTGGCCATCGCCCGGAAGTCAAAGTGGTCACCCAGGACAATCAAGGTGTCGGCGCTGCCCGGCGTAATGGTCTGGCCTTGGCGAGTGGCGACTACGTGTTCTTTTGTGACCCGGACGATGTGGTCAGCCCTGAGTTGTTTTCGACGCTGGTGGAGCAGGTCCAGGCCAACGCTCCGCTGGAGTTGTTTTATTTCTCCAAGCGTTCCTACACCGAAGTGGACGGCAAAAAGCAACTGTTGCGACGCAACACCGCTGCCAGCCGCGAAGGCTGGTTCGATGCCGGACGCGACTTGCTGGAAGATCTGATCTTGTCCGGCAAATATCACGCCGCGACGTGGCAGTACATTTTCAAGCGTTCGGTGTGCGAGCGATTTGCGGTGCGCCTGGAAGGGCGGGCCCATGAAGATCACGTGTTCAGCATGAACATTTATCTGCACAGCCAGGCCACTTTCGCGACGGCGGCGGACTTTTACTTTCAACGGGTCCGCAGCGGTTCACTGACGCAAAGCCATAAGGATGTCGAGTATGTGCTGGGCAGTTATGCGGCGTATCGCGACACCTTGG
The DNA here is from genome assembly GCF_900104975.1 of Pseudomonas sp. Z003-0.4C(8344-21). NCBI lineage: Bacteria > Pseudomonadati > Pseudomonadota > Gammaproteobacteria > Pseudomonadales > Pseudomonadaceae > Pseudomonas > Pseudomonas sp. Z003-0.4C(8344-21). Next base: position 2,819,922 of record NZ_LT629756.1, read on the forward strand.
CCGCGTTGAAAAAACACATTGGCTCGTTCAATGCCGGACGCGATGTTGCGTTGAAGTTCATGGAGCGCAATGTCGATGCACTGATCACCAAATGCATCAAATACAGTGTGCCTTTGCCAGCGCAAATATCCTCGATGACACGTCAGGACAGCCGTGATTGCGGTGTGGTCGTGCACCCTCGCTGGACGTTGCTGTTTCCGCGCATTGCTCACGGGACGCGCAAGTTGCGTTTCAACCTGAAGCAGTTGCGCAGATCGCGGAAAGGCTCATTTCAGGGCTAGTTTCTGTACGATGACTTAAGCAAAAAAGGGGCGAATTCATATCGATGAATTCGCCCCTTTTTTATTGAGTGTCAGCCTATCGTGCTGTCAGCGAAACGCCGGCACCACATGCTTGATAAACAGCTCCAGCGACTTCTTTTTCTCCGCATGCGGCAAGCTGTTGTCACACCAGAAACTGAACTCATCCATGCCTAGTTCCTGATAGTGCTTGATCCGAGGAATGATCTCTTCCGGAGTGCCGATCATCGCGGTCTTGTGCAGGCTTTCCAGTTCAAATTCCGGGCGACCGGCAAACTTTTCTTCCGGGCTCGGCGCGAGGAAGCCGTTGACCGGGGTTTGCTTGTTGCCGAACCACGCGTCGAAGGTGCGATAGAAACGCGAGATGGCTTTGGCACCGACTTTCCAGCCGTCCGGGTCGTCGGCGGTGTGCACGTGGGTGTGGCGCAGCACCATCAGTTGCGGGCGCGGCACATCCGGGTTGTTGTCGAGTGCGGTCTGGAATTTGTTCTTCAGGTCGACGACTTCTTCGTCGCCCTTCATCAATGGCGTGACCATCACGTTGCAACCGTTGGCCACGGCGAAGTTGTGCGAGTCCGGGTCGCGGGCGGCGATCCACATCGGCGGGTTGGGCTTCTGGATGGGTTTCGGCACGCTGGTCGAGGTGGGGAATTTCCAGATGTCGCCGTCGTGGGCGTAGTCGCCTTGCCAGAGGGCACGGACCACCGGGACCATTTCGCGCAGGGCCTGGCCGCCGCTTGAGGCGGGCATGCCGCCGGCCATGCGGTCAAATTCGACTTGATAGGCGCCACGGGCGAGGCCGACTTCCATGCGGCCGTTGCTGATCACGTCGAGCAGGGCGCATTCACCGGCGACGCGCAGCGGGTGCCAGAACGGCGCGATGATGGTGCCGGCGCCGAGGTGGATGGTGGTGGTTTTCGCCGCGAGGTAGGCCAGCAGCGGCATCGGGCTCGGCGAGATGGTGTATTCCATGGCGTGGTGTTCGCCGATCCACACGGTGCTGAAACCGCCGGCCTCGGCCATCAGGGTCAGTTCGGTGAGGTCTTCGAACAGTTGGCGGTGGCTGACGCTTTCGTCCCAGCGTTCCATGTGGATGAACAAGGAAAATTTCATGACGCTACCTCGAGTCTTTTGTCATTGGCCGGTCGTGTGCTGGCCTGTCGAACTGCCGTGAGCGCTGAACGCTCGCGAGTTTTATCACCCTTCAGGCACGCCTTCGAGGACGGCTGGTCGGTTGAATGAATATTGGTATACCATAATACGGGATATCCGCAAAATATTTCTGACCGACACTTCGAACAAGGAAGGCGCAACAGATGAACATCAAACAAAAACTGACCATGGCATTCGCCGTGATCGCCAGTCTGCCGGTGTTGCTGGTGGCGGCACTGATCATCCTCAATGTCCGCGATGGGGCGCGGGACAATTTCGTCGACAGCACCGGACGCGAAGTGCGCCAGGTCGAAAATGCGATGCAATTGTTCTTTGAGGGGATCAGCCAGAACGTCGCTTATCTGGCCGAGCATCCGCAATTGCAGAGCATCGACGCCAGCCTCAAACGCTATCTGAGCAGCGGTGCCGCGCAAGTGTCCATGGGGCCGCAGGATCAACAGTTGTTCAAGCTGTTCGCCGGGCTGGCCAAGGCGCATCCGGCGTACACCTATCTATCGCTGGGCACCGAGCAGGGCGGTTACCTGTTCTGGCCGGGCGATGCGCAACTGGCCAATTACGACCCACGCACGCGGCCCTGGTACAAAACCGCAATGGCCAATCCAGGCAAAACCCTGCGCACCGAAGCCTATTACTGGGCGGCCGATGATGTGGTGCTGGTCAGCACCGTGCGCAGCTTCAACAACCAGTTGGGCAGCAATGCCGGCGTGGTCAATATCGACGTTTCGCTCAAGCAACTGACCGATCTGGTCAAGCAGATCCGCCTCGGCGACAGCGGTTATCTGCTGCTGATGGAGGCCAACAACACCGTGTTGGTCGATCCGAGCAATCCGGCGCACAACTTCAAGAAACTCACCGATCTGGGCGATGGCTATCGGCAACTGGCCGAAGCGAGCAAAGGCCTGGTTGAAGTGGAGCTGGCCGGCGAGCGCTACATGGCGCTGGTGTGGCCGTCCGAGGCGTTGGGCTGGCGGTTTGTCGGGCTGGTCAAAGCCAGTGAAGTGATGGCCGGGGCCACGCGGCTGACCTGGATCATCGGCGTTATCGCTGTCGTCTGTGCGCTGCTGTTTGCCATGGCCGGGGCGTGGTTTGCCGGGTTGATGGTCAAGCCGATTCGCGGCGTCGCCAGTGGTCTGGAAGGCATTGCCCAGGGCGAAGGCGATCTGACCGCGCGCCTGGAAGTGCGCGGGCAGGACGAAACGGCGCAACTGGCCGGCTGGTTCAACCAGTTTCTCGAAGCGATCCGCACCTTGATTCAGCGCATCGGCCAGGCGGCGGGGCAGATCCACAGCAGCTCCGGCAGCGCCACCGAAGTTTCGGCAGAGATGGCTGATGTCGCGTCGCGTCAGCGTGAGGCGGTGGACATGGTCTCGACCGCGTTCCATGAAATGGTCGCTACTTCCAATGAAGTTGCGCGCTCTTGCAGCCAGGCTGCGGACTCGGCTGACAACGGCCAGCGTCAGGCCCACACCGGGCAGCAGCAGATCGATGCGGCGGTGAGCAATGTCGGCCGTCTGAGCGAGGAAATCGGTCACAGCGCCGAATCGATGCAGCAACTGGAGCAGGACAGCAACGACATCCAGTCGATCCTCGGCACCATTCGCTCGATCGCCGAGCAGACCAACCTGCTCGCGCTCAACGCCGCCATTGAAGCGGCGCGGGCAGGCGAGCAGGGCCGTGGGTTTGCGGTAGTTGCCGATGAGGTTCGCGCACTGGCCAAGCGCACTTCGGATTCAACCGGCGAGATCGATGCACTACTGGGCAATCTGGCCCGGCGTACTCATCAGATGGGCAAGCAGATGCATGCCAGCCTCGAGGTGTCGCAGGAAACCGTGGTGTCGATCAACGAGGCGCGGGCGAGTTTTGAATTGATTCGCGAGTCGGTTGACGTGATCCGCGACATGAACACGCAGATCGCCACGGCGGCCGAGGAGCAGCATCAGGTGGCCGAGGATATCAATCGGCACATCAGCCAGATTCATGGTGATGCGCAGCTGGTGGCGAGCCTGGCGGATTCGACCCGTCAGGATGCGCAGAATCTCACGGCGCTGTCGCAGACGTTGAATCAGTTGGTGAGCCGGTTTCGTACGTAACCGGTAGCTCAAACAACACCGAACCCCTGTAGGAGTGAGCCTGCTCGCGATAGCGGTGTATCAGCCAAGATATAAGTCAACTGACACACCGCTATCGCGAGCAGGCTCACTCCTACAGTTGGTTGCGGTGAGCCATCAAACCAGCACCGGCAACGCCCCCATCTTGCCGTGGCAATACACCAGCGGCCCGGCCACTTGCTCGGGCACGATCAGGTTTTTCACCGCGCCGACCATGATTGCATGGTCGCCACCTTCGTATTCGCGCCACAGTTCGCACTCGATCACTGCCGTCGCATTGGCGAGGATCGGGTTGCCCAGTTCACTCAATGTCCACTCGATGCCTTGCGCCTTGTCCTTGCCTTTACGGGCGAAGGCGTAGGCTTCGCTTTGCTGGCCGCCAGACAAAACGTGAATTGCGAAGCGCTTGTTCTTGATCAGCACGGGGTAGGAGTCAGCGCTGTAGTTGGGGCAGAACAGCACCAGTGCCGGGTCCATCGACAGCGAGCTGAACGCGCTGGCGGTCAGGCCGACGATCTGGCCGTCATCGTCGAGCGTGGTGATCACGGTGACGCCGGACGGGAACGAGCCCATGACTTGTTTGTAAATGGCAGCATCGATCATTGGTCATTCCTCGGGTGGTGTGCAGCGTTTTTGTTTGCTTGATGGTCTGATGGTATACCAGTATTTTGCGTTTGCAAGGCCTTTCCAGCTGAACCGATAAACGTCCCACGTTCGTCGGAAACTCAATATTTACGGGGCCTTCGGCTGGTTTGCCAGCAGCGCTTTGGGCGAGGATGGCGTATCAGATGGCGCGGTAAATCACGGATCAGTCTTGTGAAAAGTTTGGAATACCATAATATGGTCTGCATCTGAGGGGCGACCAAAGCGTCCCCCCGGTTTGGCTTCATACAAAGATAAGAACAGACAAACTCGAGTTCATGCATATGTCCCAGATGTCCCGGCAAGATCCGTTGATCGAGAATCACACGGTCGATTACGTCCCACTCGCGGAACGCCACGGGAAGGCCCGCGACCTGTTCACCCTTTGGTTCAGCACCAACATTGCGCCACTGCCCATCGTCACCGGCGCCATGGTGGTTCAGGTGTTCCATCTTGATTTGTTCTGGGGGCTGCTGGCGATTGCGCTGGGGCACATGATCGGCGGCGTGGTGATTGCGCTGGCGTCGGCCCAGGGGCCGCGCATGGGCATTCCGCAAATGGTCCAGAGTCGCGGTCAGTTCGGCCGGTACGGCGCGCTGCTGATCGTGTTTTTTGCAGCACTGATCTACATCGGTTTCTTCATTTCCAACATTGTCCTGGCGGGCAAATCGATCGTCGGCATTGCGCCGTCGGTGCCGGCGCCACTGAGCATTCTGATCGGTGCATTGGCGGCCACGGCGATCGGGGTGATCGGCTACAACTTCATCCACACGCTGAACCGCATCGGCACCTGGGTGATGGGCGGCGCGTTGCTCGCCGGCTTCATTTACATCTTCGCCAATGACTTGCCCGCAGACTTCTTCACCCGTGGCAGCTTCAATCTGTCCGGCTGGCTGGCGACGGTGTCGCTGGGGATCATCTGGCAGATCAGCTTCTCGCCGTACGTGTCCGATTATTCGCGTTACCTGCCGGCCGATATCGGCATCGCCAAGCCGTTCTGGGCGACCTATCTGGGCGCGACGCTGGGGACCATTCTGTCGTTTGCCTTCGGCGCCGTTGCGGTGCTGGCCACCCCGGAGGGCACCGAAGCGATGGCGGCGGTCAAGCAGTCGACCGGTTGGCTGGGGCCGATTCTGATGGTGCTGTTTCTGCTCAACATCATCAGCCATAACGCGCTGAATCTGTACGGCGCGGTGCTGTCGATCATCACCTCGATCCAGACCTTCGCCAGCCAGTGGACGCCAAGCATCAAGGTGCGCGTGGTGTTGTCGAGCGTAGTGCTCGCCGGTTGCTGCGTGGTCGCGTTGGGCGCATCGGCGGATTTCATTTCGCAGTTCATCGGTTTGATTCTGGCGTTGTTGCTGGTGCTGGTGCCGTGGGCGTCGATCAACCTGATCGACTTCTATCTGATCAAGCGCGGCTGCTACGACATCAGCTCGATCTTCCGCGCCGATGGCGGAATCTACGGACGCTTCAACCTGCACGCAATCATTGCCTACTTCATCGGCATCATCGTGCAGTTGCCGTTCGCCAACACCTCGCTGTACGTCGGACCGTACGCCAATTTGGTTGAAGGCGCCGACCTGTCGTGGCTGGTCGGCCTGGTGGTCACCGTGCCGCTGTATTACTGCCTGGCCACCCGTGGCCAGGCGCAACAGAGCAGGGCGGCGAAGTTGGGGTATACCGACTAAGGTGATGGATACCGACTGAGTCGCTCCGCTGTTCAATCAATGCCCGGCCTGTGCCGGGCATTGTCGTTGCGCATCCTGGCGGTCATCTAAATTGGCCATATCGATCCCCTTTTGGCCGATGCCCCACTGTGATCCCCTGGCGCTCTCGGCAAGAATCAAAGGCACAACGACACGCTCGACCTTATTACCCTTGGCCGCCATTTCGGCCACTGCCGTGTACAGAACATAAAAACCATCGAACTCACGCCGCTTTCGGGGAACAACCATGGTCACGATGAAACGTATTCTGGGTGCCACTGTGTGTGGGCTGACGCTGCTGGCCAGCGCCGTCCAGGCCGAGCAACGCGAGCTGCGCGTCTACAACTGGGCTGATTACATCCTGCCCGCCGTGCCCAAGGATTTCGCCGCGCAAACCGGCATCAAAGTGACCTGGGACACCTTCGACACCAACGAATCGCTGGAAGCCAAGTTGCTCACTGGCAACTCCGGTTACGACTTGGTGGTGCCGTCCAACCAGTTCCTCGAAACGCAGATCAAGGCCGGTGTGTTCCAGAAACTCGACAAGTCGAAATTGCCGAACTGGAGCCATCAGGACCCGGAACTATTGAAACTGTTGGGCAAGAACGATCCGGGCAACCAGTACGGCGTGCCTTACATGGTCGGCACCGTGTTGATCGGTTTCAACCCGGCCAAGGTCAAAGCGGCGCTGGGCGACAACGCACCGGTGGACAGCTGGGATCTGGTGTTCAAACCGGAGAACATGGAAAAGCTCAAATCCTGCGGCGTGGCGATGCTCGATTCGCCGACGGAAATCCTCCCGCTGGCGCTGCACTATCTCGGTCTCGACCCGAACAGCCAGAACCCCGCCGATTATGAAAAAGCCAAAGCGTTGATGCTCAAGGTTCGCCCGTACGTGACCTATTTCAACTCGGCCAAGTACATGACCGACATCGCCAACGGCGACATCTGCGTGGCCATCGGTTACTCCGGTAGCTTCTACCAGTTCGGCAACCGCGCCAAAGAAGCGGGCAATGGTGTTGTGGTCGACTGGCGCTTGCCGAAGGAAGGCGCGCCGATCTGGTTCGATACTTTCGCGATTCCGAAAAGCGCGAAAAACGTTACCGAGGCCCACGAATTCCTCAACCACTTGCTCGACCCGAAAGTCATCGCGCCGATCAGTGATTTCCTCGGTTACCCGAACGCGAACAAGGATTCGCTGGCGCTGATCAACAAGGAAATCACCGACAACCCGAACCTGACGCCAACCCCGGAAGCACTGAAAAAACTCTACGTGGTTCAGCCGTTGCCACAGAAACTCGAGCGCGTACGGACCCGCGTGTGGACCAGCATCAAGTCCGATAAATAAGCGCGTTCCCCTGTAGGAGTGAGCCTGCTCGCGATAGCGGTGTGTCAGCCAACATTTGAGTCACCTGACCCACCGCCATCGCGAGCAGGCTCACTCCTACAGGTTTTATGTTGTGTCATTCAGTCCCGCGTTCACGCTCCCGCGTCATGACCAGGCAACAACACCGAACCCAGAATCCCCTGTAGGAGTGAGCCTGCTCGCGATAGCGGTGTGTCAGCCAATATCCAAGTCACCTGACCCACCGCTATCGCGAGCAGGCTCACTCCTACAAGGTTTTTGTGTTGTGTCAATCAGTGCGGCGTTCACCCTCGCGCGTCATCACCAGGCTCAGCAATACCGAGCCCAGAATCACCGCGCCGACTACTGCCAACGACCATTCCACCGGCATGTGGAACCACGGCATCAGCACCATCTTGCCGCCGATGAACACCAGCACAATCGCCAATCCGTACTTGAGCAAATGAAAGCGGTCAGCCATGTCCGCAAGCAAAAAGTACAGTGCGCGCAAGCCCATGATCGCGAAGATGTTCGAGGTGAAGACAATGAACGGGTCGGTGGTCACGGCGAAGATTGCCGGGATGCTGTCGACCGCGAACATCAGGTCGCTTGCCTCGATCAGCACCAGCACCAGAAACATCGGCGTCGCCCAGCGCACACCGTTCTGCACGATGAAAAACCGCTCGCCGTGAAAGCCACTGGTGATGCGCATGTGGTTGCGGACCCAGCGCAGCAACGGGTTTTTTTCCAGGTCCGGTTGCTGCTCGGCAAACACCAGCATCTTGATCCCGGTGATGATCAGGAACACCCCGAACGCATACAGCAGCCACTCGAACTGCGACACCAGCCACACCCCGGCAAAGATCATCACCGCGCGCATCACGATCGCCCCGAGGACACCGTACAACAGCACCCGTCGCTGCAATTCCGGTGGCACGGCGAAGTAGCTGAAAATCATCACGAAGACGAACATGTTATCGATCGACAGCGATTGCTCGATCAAATAACCGGTGAGAAATTCTAGGGTTTTCTGCCGGGAGATCTCGCCGCCGAACTCGCCGTGCAGATACCACCAGAGCAAACCGGCGAAGCTCAGCGCGAGCAGACACCAGGCAATCACCCAGGCCAGCGCTTCACGCACTGACACCCGATGCGCCTTGCGCCCGCCGAAGACAAACAGGTCCAAGGCCAGCATCGCCAGCACAAAAACGATGAAGGCGCCCCACATCCACGGTTCGCCGATATTGAGGTTGGTCGCTGGCATGTCACGCTCCCTGTCGATGGGCTTGAGGTAGACAGGGCCATGCTAACGACGGATTTATGCGCAGGAAAAATCGTTTATTTCTGGGCAATGCTTCGAGAAAAACGAAGTGTCGGAGATTTTCCTAGCGAAAAAACTCCCCCGGCGTTTGCCCAAACTGCTGCCGAAACGCCGCAATGAACGCCGACGTCGAGTCATACCCGCACGCCAATGCCACGTCAGTCACCCGTTCGCCTTTTTCAAGCGGCGTCAGCGCGCCGAGCAGGCGCAGGCGTTGGCGCCAGGCGCGGAAGGTCAGGCCGGTGTCGCGCAGGAACAGACGGGTAAGGGTTTTTTCGGTGACGCCGAACCGCTCGCTCCAGTGGCTGAGTGTGGTTTGTTGTTCAGGGTGTTGTTCGAGGCTCTGGTAGATCTGCTTCAAGCGCGGATCTTGCGGCAGTGGCAGCATCAGGTCGATCTGCGCGGCCTCGGCGAGCTGGTCGAGGATGACTTGCGCCAGGCGACCGTGCGCGCCGTTCTCGTCGTATTCCACCGGCACCTGGCTGAACGCTCGGATCAGTTCGCGCAGCAGATCGCTGACGGCCAACACGTGACAATGCCCGGCGGCCCAGGCTGAAACGCTGCAATCGATGTACAGGCTGCGCATTTCCGTGTGCGGCGCGCTGAAGACCCGATGCGGCACACCGGCGGGAATCCACACGGCGCGCTCGGGCGGGGCGACGAAACGTCCGGCGCTGGTCTGCACCTCGAGTACGCCCTGGATCGCGTAGGACAACTGCACCCACGGGTGACTATGGCGGCGGGTCAGGGCGCGATTGGGCAGCGATTCGGTTCTGCCGTACAGCGGGCGCGGCAAGCTGGGCAGCCCGGGAATGCTGCGGCGAACGCTGTTGGTTTGTCCTTTAGGCGGCATCTTGCGGCTCTTCGGCGTTAGTCGGTAATTGCCAGTCACGTTAGAGTCGTCGGCAAGCACTGGCAACCCCCGGATGAATATCATGAAGCGCCCCCGTTTTTTGCCCGACAACTTCACCCTGACACTGATCGGCGTGGTCCTGTTGGCGAGTTTTCTGCCGGCCAGCGGCCAGGTCGCGGTCGGCTTCGGCTGGCTGACCAACTTCGCCATCGCGCTGCTGTTTTTCCTGCACGGCGCCAAACTGTCCCGCGAATCTATCATCGCCGGCGCCGGTCACTGGCGCCTGCATCTGCTGGTGTTCGGCCTGACCTTCGTGCTTTTCCCGCTATTGGGGCTGGCGCTCAAACCGGTGCTGTCACCGTTGATCGGCGACAAGCTGTACATGGGCATGCTGTACCTGTGCGCATTGCCTGCCACGGTGCAATCGGCGATTGCCTTCACGTCACTGGCGCGCGGCAATATTCCGGCGGCGATCTGCAGCGCCGCGGCGTCGAGTCTGTTCGGGATTTTCCTGACGCCGTTGCTCGTCACGCTGTTGCTCAACGTCCACGGTGACGGCGGTTCGACGCTCGATGCCATCGTGAAAATCAGTGTGCAATTGCTGCTGCCATTCATTGCCGGGCAGATCGCTCGGCGCTGGATCGGCGCCTGGGTCGGGCGCAACAAAAACTGGCTGAAGTTCGTCGATCAGGGCTCGATTCTGTTGGTGGTCTACGGCGCGTTCAGCGAGGCAGTCAACGAGGGAATCTGGCAGCAGATTCCGCTGTTCGAATTGCTCGGGCTGATCGTGGTCTGCTGCATCCTGCTGGCGCTGGTGCTGATGGCGTCGATCCTGCTCGGCAAGGCGTTTGGCTTCAATCAGGAGGATCGCATCACTATTTTGTTCTGCGGTTCGAAAAAGAGCCTGGCCACCGGCGTGCCGATGGCGCAGGTGTTGTTCGCCGGCAGCACCATTGGCGTGTTGATCCTGCCGCTGATGCTGTTCCATCAGATCCAGTTGATGGTCTGCGCGGTGCTGGCCCAGCGGTATGCGCGCCGGCCGGAATCGGTGCCGGAGTTGATGGCTCAGGTCGATCCCTGAGCGCTGCGCCTCAGACGATATCGTCGATCAGAATATGGTGCAGCCCACGGCTGCACTGTTCGATCCGCGCTTCAACCTTGTACACGCTGCGCAGCATCTGCTCGGTGATCACCTCACTGCTCGGGCCGCTGCCCTGGGTGGTGCCGTCGGCGATGACCAGCACCTGATCGGCAAACCGCAGCGCCTGGTTCAGATCATGAATCGCAATGAACGCGATCACCTCGCGTTGCCGCGCCAGGCTACGCATGAAGTTCAGCACCTGCACTTGCCGATGCATATCGAGTGCGCTGGTCGGTTCGTCCATCAGCAGGATTTCCGGTTCGCGCACAAGCGTCTGTGCGATGGACACCAATTGCTGCTGCCCGCCACTGAGTTCACCGAGGTTGCGAAACGACAGGGCGGTGATGCCCAGTGCGGCGAGAATGTCGTCGACCAGTTTCAGCTCGTCATCGTGCACGACCCAGCCCGGGGTCAGTTGCTTGCGCGCCAGCAGCACCGATTCGTACACGGTCAGGCGGGCGCTGGCGTTCAGGCCCTGAGGCATGTAGCTGATCCCCGTCGGGCCTTTTTTCGAGTCCTGCAGGATCACTTGGCCGGGGCCGTCGATCAGCCCGGCCATGCGTTTGAACAGCGTCGATTTGCCGGCCGCATTCGGCCCGACCACGGCCACCACCTGACCACCCAGAAACGGCGCGGTGGAGACGCCGCGGATGATCTCGCGCTGGCCATAGCGGGCGCCCAGATTGTCCAGTTGCAGCTTCACCATGAGTTTTTCTTCCCGCCGAGAATCAGTGAAATGAAGAACGGCACGCCGATCAGCGAGGTGACCACGCCGATCGGGAAGATCGCGCCGGGAATCAGGGTTTTGCTGACCACCGAACTGGCCGACAGGATCAGCGCCCCTGTCAGCAGCGAGGCCGGCAGGAAGAAGCGTTGGTCTTCGCCGATCAGCATGCGGGCGATATGCGGGCCGACCAGGCCGATAAAGCCGATGGTGCCGACGAACGCCACGGGAAACGAGGCGAGCAGGCTCACCATGATCAGCGTCTGAAAGCGCAGGCTGCGCACGTTGATGCCGAAACTCGCCGCCTTGTCATCGCCCAGGCGCAGGGCGGTCAAGGCCCAGGCACGGCGGGCGAAAATCGGCAGGGTGACGAGGATCACCAGACAGATGATGCCAAGTTTTGGCCAGGTGGCTTTGGTCAGGCTGCCCATGGTCCAGAACACTACGGCGGCGACGGCTTGCTCGGTGGCAAAAAACTGCACCAGCGCCAGCAGCGCGTTGAAGGTGAAGACCAGGGCAATGCCGAGCAGGACAATGGTCTCGGCGGTAACCCCGCGGCGCATGCTCAAAAAGTGAATCAGCAGCGCCGACAGCATGGCCATGATGAACGCATTGAGCGGCACCATGAATTGCGCGGCCAGCGGAAACAACGCGACGCCGAAGGCCAGGCCCAGCGCGGCGCCGAAGCTGGCGGCGGCGGAAATGCCCAGGGTGAACGGGCTGGCCAGCGGGTTGTTGAGGATCGTCTGCATCTGCGCGCCGGCCAGCGACAACGCCGCGCCGACGGCCACCGCCATCAGCGCCACGGGCAGGCGAATGTCCCACATCACCACGCGCACTTGCGGCGAAGCGCTGTCCGGTGAAAACAGGGCGCCGAGCACTTCGCTGAGGCTGTAGCTGGCCGGGCCGAGCGCCAGATCGAGCAGCACGCTGCACAGCAGTAAAAACACCAGTCCCGCGAGGATCAGGCGCTTGCGCAGCACCAGACGGCGATAGGTTTCGCGCTGGACCACCACGGTGTCGGTCATCGAGCTCATGGCTTGACCTCGGTTTCGCTCAGGCTGACGAAATAGCCCGATTCGTACGGCACCGGCAGGAAGCGCTCATGCAGTTCGCGGAATGCCGCATCCGGGTCGAGATCGGCGAACAGTTCCGGGTGAAACCATTTGGCCAATTGCTGGATGGCAACGAACTGGTAGGGACTGTTGTAGAACTGGTGCCAGATTGCGTGGAAGGCTTGATGCTCCTGAGCCTTGACGCCGGCGTAGGCCGGGCGCTGGGTGTACCAGGCAAGTTTTTTCCGCGCCTGCGCCATGTCTGCGCCGGGGCCGACGCCGACCCAATGACCGCCGGGAGCAAACGCTTCCCAGTTGGCGCTGGTGATCACCACATGCGCCGGATTGGCGACGATGACTTGCTCGGGATTCAACTGGCCGAAAGTAGTCGGAATGATGCCGCGCGCGACATTGTTGCCGCCGGCCATGTCGACGAACAGGCCGAAGTTTTCATTGCCGAAACTCAGGCAGCAATCATCCGTGTAGCCGCCGATGCGCTCGATGAACACGCTCGGGCGAGGCGGGTGCTGTTTTTCAATGACGTCGGTGACTCGATGGATCTGCTGGTTGCGATAATCGATGAACGCTGCGGCCCGTTGCTCCTTGCCGAACAACTGGCCGAACAGGCGCATGGTCGGCTCGGTGTTCTGCATCGGGTTGTTGCGAAAGTCGACGTACACCACCGGGATGCCGAGGGCGTCGAGCTTTTCGATGTAACGCGCATCCTCGGTGGCGTGCTGCGCCTCGATGTTGAGGATGATCACGTCCGGGCGTTGCGAGATGGCCTGCTCGATATCGAAGGTGCCGTCTTCAAAGCCACCGAACGTGGGGATTTTCGCGATGGCGGGGAATTTGCGCAGGTACGCAGTGTAGGTGTCCGGATCGGACTGGATCAGGTCCTTGCGCCAGCCAACGATGCGTTCGATCGGGTTCTGTGTATCGAGCGCGGCGACCAGATACAGCTGCCGGCCTTCACCGAGGATCACCCGCCTGACCGGCAGATGCACCTTGACCTTGCGCCCCAGCAGGTCGGTCACCTCGGTGCGCGCAGCGTCGCTGTCAGCGGCGTCAGCACTGCGCGGCGCGAGGGAAAACAGGCTCAGCACGCCTGCCAGTAACAGCGCAGCAACCGCCTGGCTGCGTCGATCGAAAATCGCCATGGTCCAACCTTTGCCAAAGTCAGCGCGGCCCACGGCGCCTGCCGCCGCCACGCTGAACGTTTCAGAAATCGACAGTCGCCGACAGTAATAAAGTGCGCGGTGAGCCCTGGGAGAACGCGCCGTAAGAGGCGACGCCCGACCAGTACTCTCGATCGAACACGTTCTGCACCGTGGCGCGGAACGTGGTCGGCCGCTCATCGATGCGCGTGGTGTAGCGCGCACCGACATCGAAGCGGGTCCAGTCATCGAGTTTTTGCGTGTTGGCCTGGTTCACGTACTGGCTGCCGGTATGGATGGCGCCACCAGTCAGGGTCAGCCCTTCGACCCACGAGGTGTCCCATTCGGCCCAGAGGTTGGCCTGCACCGACGGCACGCCGACCGGCTTGTTGCCGCGATTGCCGGCCACGGCGGTTTTCGTCAGTTCGGCGTCCAGCAGGGTCACGCCACCGAGCAACCGCGTGCCCGGCGTCACTTCGCCAAACACGTTCAGCTCCAGGCCACGGTTGCGCTGCTCGCCTTGCACCGAGAACACCCCGGCGGCCAGTTCGCCGCTGGGCTTGGTGATCTGGAACAGGCTCAGGGTCGAGGTGAAGGTGCCGTAGTCGGCCTTGACGCCGAGTTCATGCTGGCGCGAAACGTACGGCGCGAAGATCTCCCCCGCATTGCTGGCGGTGGAGGGCGCAATGTCGCCCTTGCTCAGGCCTTCGATGTAGTTGTAGTAGAGCGCGACGTGATCCCAGGGCTTGATGACCGCGCCGAACAGCGGCGTGGTGCGGCTGTGGTCGTAGGACGTAGTGACCACGCCGCTGGGGTTGTAATTGCCCGATTTGATGTTCTGCTGGCGCACGCCGAGGGTCATCTGCGCGCGGTCGTCGAGGATCGACAGGGTGTCGGCGAGTGCCACGCCGGTCAGTTCGCTCTCGGAGACTTTCGGCGTCGCCGGCTCAGGAATGTAAGGTTCCGGGCGATCCACGGGGTGATAAATGTTCGACAGGATCGGCGCGGCGGAAATGATCCCCCGTGACAGCACATCGCGATAACGGCTGACTTGCACTGCGGTGCGGTGGCTGACCGGCCCGGTGTCGAAGCGCAGCCGCGCCCCCGTGTCGACGGTGTAGCGCTTGACCTCGAATTTGTAATAACCGGGCGTCGAAGACGTGTCGCCAGCCGGGTTGATGATGGTCGGTGTCTGGTCGGACATGCGCGCCACCGCCGATTTGCCGCCGCCGGCATGGGCGAACACCGTCAGCGCATCGCTGAGGTCGTATTCGCCGCTGAGCAGCGCCGAGGTATCACGGGTTTTCGACCAGCCCCAGTCCTGGCTCACGCTGGTTCGGCCGTTGGCGGCGGAGGGAATGTCCACGCCCGGGGCAATCAGAAACGGCCGCGAGGCGGCATCGAAGCGTTCTTTCTGCCGCAACCAGTCGAAGCTGGTGCGCAGCCGCTCGCCCTGATAATCGAGGGCGATCGCGCCGATGTTGACGTGGCGCGACTGCTTGTCGATCGCCGTGTCGCCCAGTTGCGTGCTGCCATTGATGCGTACGCCGAAGCGGCGTTCTTCACCGAAACGCCGACTGACATCGACATGCCCGCCGAGCTGCGCATTCATCGCATAACTGGCGGTGAAACGGCTCAGGTCTTCGTCCAGCGAACGTTTCGGCACCACGTTGATCACGCCACCCACCGCGTTGTTGGGGGACATGCCGTAGAGCAGGGCGCCGGGCCCTTTGACCAGTTCGATGCGCTCGGCGTACTCGGTGAAGACCCGGTAGTTCGGCGCGACGCCGTAGACGCCATCGAACGCCAGTTCACCGAGGTTGCCTTCGCCCACCGGAAAGCCACGAATGAAAAACGAATCGACGATGCCGCCGGTCTGCCCGGTAGAGCGCACCGACGAATCGCGTTCCAGCACATCACCGACGGTGACAGCCTGTTGATCCTTGATCAGCGCCGAGGTGTAGGTGCTGACGCTGAACGGCGCGTCCATCACATCGGTGTTGCCGAGCAGGCCCAGACGTCCGCCGCTGGCGACCTGGCCGCCGGCGTACACCGCCGGCAGCGCATCGCTACGCCGGTCGATGCCGAGCACCGCCGTTTCATCCAGCGTGACCCGGCGCGCAATCAGTGTGTAACTGCCGTCGCTGCGCCGCACCATGTCCAGACCACTGCCGGCCAACAGGCGATTGACCGCTTCCTGGGTCGAGTAGCGGCCGATCAGCGCCGGGCTGCTCAAGCCGTCGGTCAGCGCCGGCTGGAACGACAGGGCAATGCCGGCGTCCACGGCAAAACTCGACAGGGTCGCACCGAGCGGCCCGGCCGGAATGTCGTAGGCACGCAGGGCGAGCGTATCCAGTTGCGCAGGCTCGCCGGCGACGGCCAGCGGGCAGGCGACAACGATCAGGACAAGGCTCAGCAACGCACTGCGAATAGCGGGTTTGAACGGACGATCCGGGCGCAGGAGGCGTGCAGCGGGCATGGATGGATGAGCCTATGAACAGGACGAAAAAATGCATCTCCCTCATAGCCAGTCGAGATTGGAAAAAGTATCAGCACGGCGGCAAATATTTTTTCGCTCAGGCGCGGGAGAGCATGACCCAGTAGCCATTCAAGTGGCCGCTGACCAGAATCGGGTAGGTTTGCGCCAGCATGTTCAAGGTGCGCTGGCTGTCGCTGATCGGGTAGGCGCCAGAAATGCGCAAGTCGGCAATCGCCGGATCGAGGCGGATGAAACCGCGACGATAGCGCGTCAGTTCCGCGACGAAATCGGCAAGGCGCATCTTGTCGGCCATCAGCATGCCTTGGCTCCAGGCACCGGCGTAACGGTCGGTCGCACTGACCGCGCCAAACGTCGAAGACGAGAAATCGGTGCGCTGTCCGGCGTTGACGATCAGTGGCGTGTGCTGGCGATTGTCCGCGAGTTCGACTTTTACCGCGCCTTCCAGGACCGCGAGGTGGGTTTGCGGAGGCAGCGCGCGCACGGTGAATCGCGTGCCCAGCGCCTGCATCCGGCCCTGCCGGGTCGTGACCACGAAGGGCCGCGCCATCGGTGAGATATCCGCTGCGGTCTGCACCAGTATTTCGCCTTCGCGCAGGTGGATCAGGCGCTGACTGGCGTCGAACAGCACGTCGATGGCGGAGTCGGTATTGAGGGTGATTTTTGAGCCATCGGCGAGGGTCAGCTCGCGTCGTTCGCCGACGGCCGTTCGGTAATCTGCCGACCATTGCTGGGTTTGCGAAAGCTTCCAGCCACCCCAGCCGGCCGGGACCAACGCCAGCAGCAGCGCCAGTTTGCCAATCGCCGCACGGCGTTCCGGGCTGCTCGGCCGATCGAGGGCCGACATGGCCAAGGACGGCGGCAGGCCGCCCAGTTTGCCCTGCAACAATTGCGCACGGGCCCAGGCGCGCGTGCGCTCGGGGCTGCTGGCTTTCCACAATTCCCATTCGCCGCGTTCGCGGTCGCTCAGCTCGCGCTCGCTCATGCGCATCAGCCAGTCAGCGGCTTCTTCCAATGCCTGAGGAGCGGGTTGCGCTTCATTGCGCCGGGCGAGCATTCACTCCACCAGCAACAGGCATTGCACGAAGGCTTGCTTCATGTAGCGTTTGACGGTGATCAGCGATACGCCCAATTGCTCGGCAATGTCGTCGTACTTCAAGCCGCTGATCTGCGACAGCAGGAACGCACGTTTGACCAGCGGTGGCAGGGCGTCGAGCATTGCGTCGATTTCATGCAGGGTTTCCAGCACCATGAAACGCAATTCCGGCGACGGCACCTCGGGCGCAGGCAACTGCGCGAGCGCATCCAGATAGGCGCGTTCGAGCGCCTTGCGCTGATACCAGTTGACCAGAATGCCCTTGGCCACGCAGCTCAGGTAGGCGCGCGGCTGCTCGATCACCGTGACCTGCGAGGCGAGGATGCGGGTGAAGGTATCCTGCGCCAGATCCGCCGCATCCATGGCGTTACCCAGTTTTTTTCTCAGCGTCGCGTACAGCCAGCCGTGATGGCCGCTGTACAGGGCTTCGATCGCGCGCAGATGCTTGTCGTTGTTCGCGGGAAGGGTTTCGCTCATGGCTGCAGATTTTCATGCAATTGAGAAGTATTCCCAATGCTAGTTTACAACGCCTGTGCGATGCAAGCGCCGATTGGCCTGCCGTTTCAAAGGCGCGGCAGAGCGCGTAACGCGGCAATCATCGTGCCGATTTCCGCTTCGGTGTTGTAGGCGTGCAGCGAGGCGCGACTGACTTCCAGCAAGTCCCTGTGCTGCATGTCCAGCAGGGTCGAGCGAAAGGTTGAAGTGCTGACGTTGATGCGCTTGTCCTGCCCGGCCAGCCACTGTTGCACCTGCGCGGCGCTATGGTGGCGGTGACTGAAGGTGACGATACCGGACCTGTTCACGCTCGGATCCTGCAGCGTGAAACCGGGGATCTGCCCCAGGTACTGGCGCAGATAATCGGCCAGTTGCTGGATCCGCCGCCACATCGGCTCAATGCCTTGCGCCAGTGCGTACTCCACCGCCGCACCCAGTCCGAGTTTTGCCGCGACGTTGCATTCCCAGTTTTCGAACCGTCGGGCATCAGCGCGGACCGTGTAGCTGTCGGCGCTTTGCAGCGACGCCGCGTGCAGATCGAGAAACACCGGTTCAAGGTTCTGGCACAGCGCTTTTTCGATGTACAAAAAGCCCATGCCCCGAGGGCCGCGCAAGTATTTGCGGCTGGTGGCGGTGAGCATGTGACAACCGATCTTCTGTACATCCAGCGGTATCTGCCCGACGCCCTGGCAGGCATCGAGCAGATACAGCACGCCGGCCGCACGGGCGAGGGCGCCGATCTGTTCGATCGGCTGCACCGGCCCGCCGTTGGTGGCGATCACCGGCAGCGAGATCAGCGCCACCCGGTCATCCTCGAGCATCTGCTGCAATGCCGACAACGAGACCCGACCGTGCTCATCGTTGGCAATGATGCGAATCTCGATACCGCGTTGCTGTTTCAGTTGCAGATAAGGTATGTAGTTGCCGGCGTATTCGGTGGCCGACGTCAGCAGCACATCGCCGGGTTGCAATGGTAATGAATAGAAGGCCATGTCCCAGGCACGGGTGGCGTTCTCGATCACCGCGATTTCATCCGGTGCGGCGTTGAGCAAGCGCCCGATCGACCCGTAGACCTGCTCGACTTCGGCCGCTTGGCGCCCGGCGGCTTCATAGCCGCCAAGGCTGGCTTCGAGCTGGATATGCCGGGTCACGGCCTCGATCACCGGCGTCGGCATCAGGGCCGCGCCGGCATTGTTGAAATGGATCAGTTGCGCGACGGCGGGAGTGTCGGCGCGCAGTTGTTCAGTGTTCAAGACCTCACTCCTTGATCAGTCCGCGGGGGGCGCGGCGCTCGGTTGCATCGCCGCAGGCCAGTAACGCAGGGCGACAATCGGGATCAGCGCGACCCCATAGGCCAGGCACACGAACAGGTAGGTGTACTGCAAACCGTAGACCTGACTGAGCAGGCCGCCAGCCGATATCCCGGCAATCGAGGCGAACTGCGCGGTGCCCTGAGCGATGCCCAGCACATGACCCTGCTGGGAGCTGTCGGCGGTTTTCGAGATCAGGGCCATCAGCACCGGGGTGGTCGCGCCGAGCAGTACGCCCCAGATGAAATAAGCCACGACGAAGACCATCGGATTACGCGTGACGCCTGCGACGGCGGTCAGCGCGATGCAGCCGATCACCACGTAGGTCATGCGCTGCAGGGTGTCCTGCTGGCCGCGGTGCTCGAAATAGCGCGACCATGCCGTCGCCGACAGGATGAAGCCCAGCGCCAGCAAGCCGTAACACAGGCCGACCACCGAATTGCTCACCTCGAACACCGAGCTGACGTACAGCGAAAACGACGTCTGCGGGAGCATGCGCGCCAGCAGCAGAATGCCCATCACGCCGAGCAGCGACAGCAACGGCGAGCCTTGCCAGAGACTGGCGCGGCGTGCGGGGGTGGCGGTTGCACTGACCACGGCTTTCTTAACTGGCGGCACGTCCGGCAGCGTCATCGCGGCGATCACCGTACACACCGCGCAAAGTGCCGAGGCAATGATGTTGATCCAGAAGAATGTCGCGTAATCGAGGATCAGCCCGCCGACCACGGCACCGAGCAGCGAGCCGACGTTGGTCGAGATCTGCAGGATCGCGAACAGCCGCGCCCGTCGCGACGGCGCTTCGATACTCACGCCATACGCCTGCGCCGGGGCGATGTAACCGGCGAAGGCGCCCTGCAGGAAACGCAGAATCAGAATGGCCCAGATATCACTGAACAGGGCCAGCCCCAACTGGGTCAACGACAACCCGGCGAGCGCGCGGATCATCATCAGCTTGTGACCGTAGCGGTCACCGATCCGGCCCCAGAAGGCACTGGTCAGAATAATGCCCAGCATCGGCCCGACATACACGGCGATGCTGGCGAAGCTGAAAACCGTTTCGGAGTCGGTCAGCCCACGCAGGTGGACAGGCCAGAACGGCCCGCTCATTTCCATCGCGCCCATCGACACCAGCTGGATCGCGAACAGAAGATAAATCAGGATTCGTACACGTGAACCCTGGATGGCACCTGCATGGGACATGAGTCGGCCTCGGTTAAACGCTGGCGAGCGGGTTGGTCAGGGTATGTTGCAAACGATAGTTGCTGTACTGCATCAGGTGCATGCGCAGCAACGAACGCGTTGGCCAGGGCTCTTCGACGAACGCGCGGTGTTCGGTTTCCCAGATTTGCGGCGCGACGCGCTCGCGCACCGCGTCGAAGGCGAGGTCGGTTTCCTCGCGCAGGATTTGCCAGAGTCGCGTGTCGTTCAAGCCATACTCCTTGGTCAACCACAGGGCCAGTTCATGCAGGTGCGTGAGGAACGCCGCATCCAGGACAAACATGCGCACCGGCTCGATGTCGCCGCTGAACACCGTTGGCAGGATACCCGGCTGGACATGCGGTTGCAGGCTGTAGCCGCGACCTTCGAGCAACGGTGCATAGGTGCGGCCATCGCCAAAATCGCGGATCAGCAGACTACGTGCTTTGCCGTCGGCAGAGAACAGCACCATGGTGTTTTGCTGATGCGCTTCCAGACCGATGCCATACAGCAGATAGATCGCCACCACCGGGCGGGTGACCACTTTCGCATATTCGCGGTACCAGTTTTCCACCTGCGTGGCAGTGGCGCGTACGCCGTCACGTTCGATCAGGTCGGTGAACAGCGGGCGACCGTTGCCGGGCAAACGGGTGAACAGCGACGCCACGGTAATCGGCAGGCAAGCATCGGAGCGTTCGAACGCGGGGGCACTGGCGCGATAGACCACGGACAGATGCCGGCCGGGGTGATCGTCCTGGGTGACGGCGTTCTTGTAGCGCACGCCGATCTCTTCCGGGAAGATTTCCAGGCGTTGGTCGAAGCCGTTTTCGGCTTGCAGAATCTGGCTGATCACCGTGCTGATGCGCGGCCCCATGTGAATCGATTTGGCTTGCAGGCTGCGCAGTTCGCTGGTCATCCACACGGCGATCGGCAGTTTGATCAGCGGCGCGCAAACGTCCAGAACCGGCATCATCGTGCGATAGGACATGGTCGGCAGCGTCACAAGGTCCGGGCCGTCGGTGATCAGAATCCCTGCTTCGATTTCTGCGGCGAACGTCTTCAGCACGTAGGCCTGCAAATGCCAGCCGTGAATCGGCAGCGGCAGCCATTCGCGTTCATCCAGACCCTTGCGGTTGAGCGCCGCTTTCCATTGTTCCCATTGCCC
Source organism: Pseudomonas sp. Z003-0.4C(8344-21) (assembly GCF_900104975.1). NCBI lineage: Bacteria > Pseudomonadati > Pseudomonadota > Gammaproteobacteria > Pseudomonadales > Pseudomonadaceae > Pseudomonas > Pseudomonas sp. Z003-0.4C(8344-21). The sequence goes on from NZ_LT629756.1 coordinate 2,841,209, forward strand.
GGGGAAGTTGGCGGCGAACCAGTCGTGGTAGCTGCTCACATGCGGCATGCTTTCGCTTTGCGCATGTTCGGCGCGCAACGCGGCGATGCGCAGCGGCACTTGCGCGTTGAACTCGGGCGACAGTTGCGCGACTTCCTCATCGCTCAGGCCCGGCCGGGCTTTCCAGGTCGGGTAATACGGATGGCCTTCCAGCGAGCCCCACTGGTCGAGCAGGATCGCCGCGTCTTTGGTGCTCGCGTGCTGGCGCAGGTAATCGGTGAGGCTGTCGAGCCCGTGATCCTTCGCGGCCTGATGCAACCGCGCGTTCCACTGCTGACGGTGCTGACGGGCGTGAGCGTCGTTGGTCAGGCTGTTTTCCATGTCGGACTTGAGCCCGGCCACGCCTTCGTCGGTCGGCGCGAAATCGAAGCTGTCGCGCAGCACATCGAGCATGTCCTGATGGCTGGTGATGGCCTGGCGGACGCCTTCGTCGGTGACCAGCACCACCTCACCGTCGTTGACTATGGTGTCGGCCGGGCCTTTGGCAATGTCGGAGAACGCCAGGTGCGCGCGGCCGCCCTTGAGCGGGTAAGTGGCCTGATTGCCGCCAGCGGAAAAGCTCAGGGCGGCACGGTCGAGAATGTTTTCCGCAAACAGGCAGCGCACCAGACGGCGCATGGCGTTGCGGCGGGAGTAGGCGATCAGTGTCTTGAAGTCATCCATATCAGCGGTCTGCTCGTCGAAAAATGAGTGGAAAGGTCATGCCGCAGCGCTGGCCGTGTGTGGCCATTGGCGTGGGAAATAGTCGAGGGCCGAATCACGCAGACCGTGCATATAAGCCACGCTCCACTGCAGGACTTCCTCGATGTGGGGCACCTTGATTTCGAAGCGCCGGGCCATCTCCACCAACAGCACCAGGCCGTAGGCGACATCTTCGTTGAAGGCACGGCTTTCGCGTTCGATCACGTAGCCGGCGCGGTTGTCGGCGGCCGGCACCATCGGCGCGAGAATGTCGTTGTAGGCCTGATTGGTGCGCAGGATCGAGAGCATGCTGCTGGTGTCGCGGATCTGCTCGCCGTAGGCCTCGACGATTTCCTGTTTCAGCGATTTCACCGACGACAGGTCAATGCCCAGACGCTGGCTGATCACCGCGCAGAGCGCCTGGCTTTCCTCGTCCATGCGCTCGAGAAAGTACGCGCCCAGCTCCGGGCATTCGGTCCACCAGCACATGCGTTGCGGGAAGATCTTGCGATGCCATTGGCCGTACGGGCCGATCAAACCGTAGATCACCGAGCTGTGCATGATCGGGTTGCCCGGCGTCAGGGTGATTTCCAGATAGTGCTCGAGCAGCGTTACGCAGGGGCCATACAGACGCGTGAGAATGGCCTGAAGCTGATGACGCGACGCCTGCGATTCACGGGCGTGGGTTGCCACGTACAGCTGGCTTTTGCCACCGCCCATTTTGATCGAGCGCCCCGGACTCAGCTCGAACGCGGTGTGCGGCACATCCTTCATGCCCCAGATCACTACATTCGGCCGCTCGGGCAGCGTCGCCTCGGCCAGCCAGTCGAAACCGCAGAAGCCCGGAATTGCGCCGACGTATACCGGTTTGCTCGCACTCAGGTGCGGCGCGATGGCTTGCAGGGTTTGCTGGCGCACGTGAGCGGGCACGGTGATGATGACCAGATCGGCATCTTCCACCGCGCTACGCGCATCCGCCGTGACCCGGTCGAGACGGGCGCTCAGGGACGAGCCATCCGGCAACAGCGCTTGCATCGGCGTCTGCCGCGCGTGCTGTTCGATGACCTCGGGGTTGTGGGTGAGCAGCGACACCTGCACATCGGCCAGTTGCTTGAACAGAATGGCGTTGAGATGGCCGGTCCTGCCGCCACCACAGATGGCGACTTTCAACAGATTCATCGAGAGGCGTTCCTGTGTGAAGGGTGGGTCATGCGACGCTCAGTTGCAGCGGCGCGGAAACGGATTCCAGCCATTGGGTCTTGCCCAGCCAGATGTCCAGTTGTGCGCCGATACCCGGGTCGAGCAGATCGCGCTCCTGCAGCCATTGATCGTCGAACACGGTGTGCAGGTATTTCTCACCGCCATCGGCAATCGGCACCACGACATTGCCGCGCAGCACACCTTTGTGAATCAGCTCCAGCGCCTTGAAAATTGCCCCACCGGTCGAACCGCCCACCAGCAAGGCAAAGTTGCGGGCGATATAGCGTGCGGTTTCGAAGGCTTGCGAGTCGGTGACCTGCACGCCCAGATCGATGCAGCTGTAATCGAGGACCAGGCCCACGGTGTCGCCGGCCGGAGTGCCGGTGCCCGATTGGTAGTAGGGATAGCCGGGATGGCCGAACACAATCGAACCGGCCGGTTCGACGCCGACGGTCACGGTGTCGGGGTTATGTACTTTCAGGCCGCGCGCAATGCCGGTCATCGAACCGCCCGTGCCGACACAACCGACATACGCACCGATCAGGCCCTCGGCCTGGGCCACGGTTTCGCGGACGAAGTCGCTGTAGCCGCCAGCATTCGCGGCATTGTCAGACTGGTTCATGAACACCGCTCCGGGAATTTCCGTCGCGAGTTCGGCAGCCATGCGCTGGCGTTCGACGACGGCGACTTCATCCTCGCGGTAGGTGCCTTTAACGAAGCGAACCTCGGCGCCGAGCGCTTTCATCACCGCGATCTTGTCCTGCGCGGCGTGGTGATCGACCACCGCGATGAAGTGCAGACCGAACTCGACCGCCGCCATGGCCAGACCGATCCCGGTGTTGCCGGACGACGACTCGACCACCACGCCGCCGGGTTTCAGTCGCCCGGACTTGAGCGCCGCCAGCACCATGTTGCGCGCCATGCGATCCTTGATGCTGCCGCCGGGGTTGTTCTTTTCAACCTTCAATAACAACCGGGCGTTGGTATCCGGTACATCAATAGCCAGCATCGGTGTATTACCGATAAGATCGGAAACTTTATTCAAGATCATTTAGTTAGTCCCTTCAGTAGTCAGGTGTGAACGCGTAATTACCTTCCGTACAACAGGTTGCCTTTAACCGCCGGGGCAGGGGATGGCGATGAAACTGGTTTTCCAGCAAGTCCATCTGATAGCCGGCGGTATTGATGTAAACCAATAAGTCGCCGCTTTCGGGGGGGGTTGCGAAGTTGATCAAGCGATAACTGATGACGTCGTCGTCGAGACAACTATGCCCAGCAATATAGGCCTGGCTCGGGGCGGCGGGGCGTGGCTCTGGGCTGATCAATAGCGGATCCACCAGATATTCCGAGGCGAACCAGGTTTCGCAGGCGCTGAAACTACTGCCCTCAACAAAGATGACGGTTTTGTTGTCGGCAAGCTTTTTTGTTCGGGTGATGCGGAAAATCGAAATCGCCGCTTGGTCCACCAGACTTCTTCCCGGCTCCAGTGCCAGTGTTATTGACTGCTGCCGCAAGTAAGCGGCAATTGACCGCCCCGGCGAATGTTCGGCTTCGAGGAATAATGTCAGCCATTGCGGCGCCGTCAGGTCGCTGCCGTAAGGGTAATAGTCGGCCGGAACTTTCTGGTTGTAATAGTGGCTCGGGTTATTGTCGTTCTGCAAAAAGCCGGCATAACTCTGGGGCTCGACATAACGAATCGGCAATCCGCCACCGATATCGATCATCTGCGGATCAAGGCCCATTTCCCGTGCCGCTTCGACGAATCCGGTGACTTCCCGAAACGCTTGAGCGCGGGATTCGAAGCCGTAGCCGCCGAGGTGAAAATGAAACCCTTCGAAGCGGAAAATCTCAGGGTGTCTGGCCAATCGTTGCAGACATTCGAGCAGGTCTTCAGCACCCATTCCGAAACGGCTTTTAGCGCTGTTCTTCGGCCGGTAACGCAGCAGAACCTTTGATTTTACGGGGCTTGGTTGTGCTTCCTGCACGTTGCGCAGGTGGTCGAATTCTTCCAGCGAGTCCAGGCAGATCAGTGAACCTGCATCGATCAGCGCCTGGTGAAACAGCGCCGTTTTCGCCGGTCCGGTGGCGCAGATGTTCTCGCCGGGAATGGCAGCGTGTAGCGCGTCCTGCAGCTCGTGAAGACTCGACACATCGACACCGATGCCTGACTTGGCTGCGGCGCCGAGCAGGCTTTGCGACTTGTTGGCCTTGGCGCCATAAAAGATTGCGTGGGCAATGTTGAACCGTTTCAACACATTCAACAGCGCTTGTGCATTGGCTTCAAACGCATGCGGCCAGACCAGATTCAGAGGGGATCCGTGGTGTTCCAGCAAACTGCCCAATGTATTCGGGAAGTGCTTGATAAACGTGGTAATAACCGGGTCGATCAATGGCTGTAACATGAGCGGATGATGGACTTTATGGTCCTGCTCGGAAGTTGCGGTATTTATTCCAGGCATAGTTAACCTCTGGCGCGGAAAAATAACTTCGCCATAGCAATATCGACAACAAGTCGTTATCGAATCATGAAGTGTCGCTGCTCGTCAGAGACGGGTTTTTATATTGGCGGGTGGCGGATGCCAAATGAGGGTAGATGTTGGATCCGATATACCTGGCGTCATAAATAATTCATCAAGCGCTTGCATAAGAACCCCGATCCATAAGGTTTTGCACGAATGTGCTAACTGGCCATTAGTTGTAGGCCAATACTCTTGGAATACCAGAACTGATGTTCAAGTGACATCAGCTGATCGATCTTTTCCAGGCGTCACTGACTTGCTTTGAAACGCCGATAGTTCCTGTTGGCGGCGTGAACAATATTGCGAACAGGAACGATTATCAAGTAAGGTTTTCAAATATTTTTGAATAAAGCCCAACGCAAGGCGAACCCATGAACGTGCATTAACACGCTCAAGGACTCGTTCGCCCGCAAATAAAAACAACGGTTAATTGCTTGATCGACAAGGCATTAACGGTTGTCGCGACAAGCCCCGCAACGGCAGGCGAAAAGTCCCGTGCGAGGGCTGCGGGAATCTTCCCAAACCACGACTGGTTCACACCAAGGAGCAACGCCATGCAATCGGATCGACTCAACTGCAAAACCCGGCGCGCGATCAGCTACCTGTTCGTGCCGGGTAACCGTCCCGAGCGCTTTGCCAAAGCGGTCGAAGCAGGGCCGGACGCGATCATTCTCGACCTCGAAGACGCCGTTCATCCGGACAGCAAGGCCGCCGCCCGCGCCGCCATCTGGGCCTAGCAGGAGAGCGCGCCGAGCGTTGCCTGCGAGCGCTACATCCGCTTGAACAGCGTCAGCAGTGCGTTGTTTCGCCAGGACCTGACCTGGCTCAGCGACATGCGCTATCCCGAGCGCTGCAGCGGGATTTTCCTGCCCAAGGCCGAATGCCCCGAGGCGCTGGCGGCGGTGGTCGAGCGCCTGCTGGCGTGGCAGCCGAAATTGCTCGTCATTGCGATCATCGAGACCGCCAAGGGGTTGCAACAGGTCGAATCGATTGCCGCGATTCCAGGCTTGGCGCGGCTGGCGTTCGGCTCGCTGGATTTCGCCCTGGACATCGATTGCAGCCAGACTCCCGAGGCGTTTCTGTTCGCTCGCAACCGCATCGTGCTGGCGTCGCGCACGGCCGATCTGCCGGCGCCGATCGATGGCGTGACGCCGGCAATCAGCGATCTGGCGGTGGTCGCCAAAGACGCGCAATACGCCCGGTCGCTGGGGTTCGGCGCCAAGCTGTGCATCCACCCCGGCCAACTGGCTACGGTGCAACGCGCCTTCCTGCCGGATTCGCGGCAACTGGCCTGGGCCGACCGGGTGATGCGCGCCGTGGCCACCGGCAGCCACGCGGTGCAAGTCGATGGCGAGATGGTCGATCTGCCGTTGATCGAACATGCCCAGCGCCTGCTCGACGTCGCCCGCCAGCACGCGCCGATTGTTCGCGCCGATGCCTGCTGAATCGCGGCGCACAGGAGAGCACCATGGCACACGGTTATCAGATAGCGCTGCGGCCGCTCTGCGAAGTGCGGCAGTCCGAGCAGGTCGATCCGGCCAACGTGACGATGCTGTGCGAGTCGATTGTCCGCGCCGGGCATTGGCTCGAGCCAATCATCGTCGAGCGCTCGCGCGGCATCGTGATGGATGGCAATCACCGCTTCACCGCGGCGTTGCAACTGGGCCTGAAGCGGGTGCCGTGCATCCAGCTCGATTACGGCGATCCGCGGGTCTGCGTGCGGCACTGGCAGACCGGGCAGGTGTTCGAGGTGGAGCGGATTTTCCGCACCATCGCCCGTGGCGAGATGTTCCCGTACAAGACCACCCGGCACGCCTTTGACCCGGCGTTGCCGGTGGTGGCGATACCGCTGGAGCGCCTGTACGCCTGACCCGCAGCGAGTGCAAAAAAATAAAACCGACTGCGGGTGATACTTTTTCGCAAATCGACTGGCAATAGGAGTGATTACCATTTTCCCTCGATGAAAAGGATCCTCACGTCATGCCTGTTGTCAGTCGTCCTTGCGGTGAGCGGGTGTTAACACTCGCTGTGCGTACCGCCATGCTGAATTTCGTTCTGGTCGCAGGAAGCGCCAATGCCTGGGCCGCCGGCTCCGGGCAGACCGACGTCGCCGCCCAGACATCGAACGGCGCACCCACCGCGCCGGCCGATGACAGCAAGGACGCGCTGACCCTCGACACCACCAACATCAGCGCCCGTTACAACAGCGCCACGGCGTTGCCGGAAACCCTCGCCGGAGGGCAGGTTGCGCGTGGTGCGCGGCTGGGCATGCTGGGCAACAAAGACGTGATGGACACGCCGTTCAGCGTCACCAGTTACACCGCGAAAACCCTCGCCGACCTGCAGACCGTGACGGTCGCCGATGCGCTGGAGCGCGACCCTTCGGTGCGTTCGACCGGCCAGACGGGCGGCATCGTCGATTCGTTTTTCATCCGCGGCTTCCCGATTGGCGAAGGCAACCTCGGCGAGCTGGCGTTCGACGGCGTCTACGGCGTTGCGCCGAACTATCGGGTATTCACCGATTACGCCGAACGGGTCGAAGTGCTCAAGGGCCCCGGCGCGCTGATGTACGGTATCTCCCCGAACAGTGGCGTCGGCGGGGTGATCAACATCGTGCCCAAGCGTCCGCTGGACGAAGACCTGACCCGATTCACCGGCAGCTACGCCTCCGACTCGCAGGTTGGCGGGCATCTGGATCTGAGCCGGCGCTTCGGTTCGGAGAACCAGTTCGGCGTGCGTTTCAACGGCAACCTGCAAGGCGGCGACACGGCGGTCGATGATCAGCAGCGCGACCTCGGCGTCGGCGCCATCGCGCTGGATTATCGCGGCGAGCGTCTGCGCTTGAATCTTGACTACATCAGCCAGAAAGAGAGCTGGGAAGCCGCCTCGCGGCCCTTCACCATCGCACCGGGTGTCGATGTGCCGTCCGCACCGAACGGCCGCACCAACCTGCCGCAGGATTGGGGCTGGTCGGACACCAGGGAGCAGTCGGCGCTGCTCGGTGGCGAATATGACCTGAGCGACAACGTCACGGTGTTCGCTCACGCCGGCGGTGGCCGATCCGACGTCAAGCGCCTGTCCGATCAGGTGCCGAGAATCCTCAATGACGCCGGCGACACCAGCAATATTCCCGGCTACTACAAATTCAATGTCGACCGCTCGACTGCCGATGTCGGCCTGCGCGGCGTATTCGCCACAGGCCCGATCACGCATACCACGACGATCATGGCCACCCGTTATCAGGATGAGCTGTCACGCGGGATCACCAATGGCACCGCGATCCTGTCGAACATCTATCACCCGGTTGACGTGCCGCAGCAGTACCTCAGTTCGCCGAAGGTTCAGCGGGTGTCCGAGTCGGAGCTGTCCGGTGTGGCGTTGACCGACACCTTGTCGATGCTCGATGACCGCTTCCAGCTGACCCTCGGCGTGCGCCGCCAGGACATCGAGTCGCGCAATTACAACGCGGCCGGTGCGGTCAGTTCCAAGTACAGCGACAACGCGACGACGCCGCTGGTTGGCGTGGTGGTCAAGCCGTGGCAGGACGTTTCGCTGTACTACAACTATGTCGAAGGCCTGTCCAAAGGCGACATCGCGCCGGGCACTGCGAGCAACGCGGGCGAGACCTTCGCCCCGTACGAATCGAAGCAGCATGAGATCGGTGTCAAGTACGAACACGGCACATTCATGACCACGCTGGCGTTGTTCCAGATTGAAAAACCCAGCGGCGAGATCGGCGCCGGCAATGTGTTCTCGGTGCAAGCCGAGCAACGCAACCGCGGCGTCGAGTTGAGCATGTACGGCGAAGTCGCCAAGGGCACACGTCTGATGGGCGGCGTCACCGTGCTTGACGGCGAGCTGACCGATTCGGCAACAGCGGCCAATCGCGGCAACAAACCGGTCGGCGTGCCGGACGTGCAGGCCAACCTCTGGGCCGAATGGGATACGCCGTGGCTGGAAGGCTTGACCCTGACCAGCGGGGCGATTTACACCGACCGCCAATACGTCAACCAGGCCAACACGCAGGAACTGGATGCCTGGACGCGTTTCGATGCCGGTGCGCGTTATGCGACCAAAATCGAAGGCCGGCCGACCACGTTCCGCGCCACGGTGCAGAACGTCTTCGATCGCGAGTATTGGTCGGGCGTGGCTTCCTACGGCGCGTTTTCGCCGGGCTATCCGCGCACGCTGCAATTGTCGGCCACCGTCGATTTTTGATGACAGCAGCGAGGCAGTTGCCCGGTCATCCGGCGACTGCCTCTTCTATATAGAGAGCGGCTTGAACATTTCAGAAAAGGAATCTTCGTCATGTTGAACAATCCCGGCGTTGCGGCGCTTGGCGCTCGGCCCGCAATTTCCCCGGTGCCGCGCGAGTTCGATCGCAGTGCCAATCAACACATTCGTCAATTGCTGAGCCACTTCGGACTGCGCAGCAGCCTGATCCGCTTCAAGGTGCTCAATGCGCTGCTGCTTGCCAGCCGTGATGGCTATTCAACGGGAGTCAACGGCGTGCACGCGTGGGTGGCCTCGTCGTCACCGCAGTTGTCGTTCATCAGTGTGCGTGAAGTGCTCAAGCGCCTGTGCCTCGAAGGCTTGATCACCCTGGAACAGGACAAGAACTACCGCTTCACCCGGCAAGCCCGGGCCATCCTGCAGCAACACGACCATTGCTTGTAGGCGCGGGACCAACTGCGCCTACACCAGCCCGAGATACTTCACCGCGGCGGCAGCTCGCGAAGGCACATCGAGGGTGCGTAATAAACAAGACACGTGAATGCGCACCGTGAAGGGTGAAATGTCCAGCTCACGGGCGATTTCCTTGTTGGTCTTGCCTTGCGCTATCAGCCGCAACACCTCCTGCTGACGAGGCGTGAGGGCGCTGGCGGGCTCCAGCGGCAGCAAGCCTGACGGGGCAAACTTCACCAGTACCTCGCCCGCGCGGATCGCCAGAATCGCCTGACCGATTTCATCCGGGGCGATGTTCTTGCCGATAAAACCGTCAACACCCGCGCTCATGACCTCGCTGATCAGCGCCTGGTCATCGACCATCGACACCACGATCAGCGTGGTGCGCGGCAAGCGTCGGCGCAGTTCGGCGAGTTGGGTAATGCAGGTCAAACCCGGAAAGCGCAGGTCGAGTATCAACGTATCCGGCTCGCTGCCCAGCAGCGCGGTGACAGCGTCGAGGTCACCGGCCTCGTCGATAGTCGCCTCGGGGAGCAAGCGCTGCACAGTGCGCAACATCGCTTCGCGAAACAGTGGGTGATCGTCGGCTATGATGATCCGGCATGCCATGGCGCGACCCTCCCTGGGTCAAGCGTTAATCAAGGCTGGCACCTTAGCATCGGACGCGAAGGTTGCCTGTAGGCTGCTTCCGAAACTGACGAACGCTGCACAAGGACGTTTACATGAAATTCGAGAAAAACACCGAACTCGATCAGGCCAATCTGCGCATCATCATCGCGGCCATCGCTGTGGTTTACATGATCGGGTTGAGCTTTGTGCCCGGCCATCGCGTCGATACCTACCTACCGGTCATTACCTACATCAGCCTGTTTTTGCTGGCTTCCATTGTGTTCCGCCAGGCCATTGCGCGCTGGCCTGGGCATTATCCGGCGCGGCGGGTTTTTGCCATGATTCACGATTACACCGGCACCTGTTTCGGTCTGGTAGTCGGCGGCGAAGCCGCGCTGCCGTTGTACGCGGTAATGGTCTGGGTCAACCTCGGCAATGGCATGCGCTATGGCTCGCGCTATCTCGCGGTGGCCACCGGTCTGGCGTTGCTGGCGCTGCTGGCGGTCTATCGCCTGACGCCGTACTGGCAGGCGCAACCGTTCATGGTCCTGATGCTGATGATCACCAGCACCGTGATCCCGTTTTACGCACACCTGCTGCTCGAGCGCACGCGCAAGGCGTCGGAGGAGGCAGAGGCGGCCAATCTGGAGAAATCACGCTTTCTCGCCCAGGCCAGTCATGACCTGCGTCAGCCGATCCATTCCATCGGTTTGTTCACCGCGTGTCTGCGCGAGTCGCGCTTGGGCGATAGCGAACGCAGACTGGTCGATAATATCGACCGTTCACTGCTCAACGTCTCGCAGTTGTTCCGTTCGATACTCGACCTCTACACCCTCGATAACGGCCGGGTCGAAGCAAAAATGCAAACGCTGAACCTCGGTGATTGGCTCGCGGACATCGTCCGCCAACATCAGGAAGCGGCGCGTTGGGCGGGTGTCGAGCTGCGTTTGCGACCTTGTCACCACTGGGTCAGAACCGACCCGGCGCTGCTGGCGACCATGGTGCAGAACGTGCTCTCCAACTGCTTCAAATACGGCGCGCAGCGGCCGGTGCTGATCGGCGTGCGTAAACGCGGGGCAGGGCTGGCTATCGTCATCCATGACTGCGGCAATGGCATTGCCGAAGAGCACCTGCACAAGGTATTTGAGGAGTTTTATCGGGTGCGGCAGGTACGCGACAAAGATGTCGAGGGTGTCGGGCTGGGCCTGTCGATCATCAAGCGTCTGGGTGAACTGATCGATGTGGACGTTGCTCTGCGCTCGCGGGTAGGGTGCGGCACGGCGGTGACCCTTGCCGGTTTGCCAATCGTAGCGGCGGCGCAGTCACGGTTTGTCCGCGGTGAAGCGCGACAGGTGGGTTTGTTGAAGGGGCTGAAGGTGTGTCTGGTAGAGGATGATCGCAACGTATTGCTGGCGACATCGACGTTGCTCGAGCGCTGGGGCTGTGTCGTGCAAGCCGAGTGGTCGGCCGAAAACCTGGTCACCGACTGCGACATCCTGGTCGCCGACTATGACCTCGGCACCCATGCCACTGGCATCGAATGCATCGATGAAGTGCGCAGGCAGCGCGGTTGGGCAGTGCCAGCGATGATCATTACCGGCCACGATGTCGAAAGGATTCAGGCGGCCTTGCACGATCGGCAGATTGCGATTCTGTCGAAACCGGTGCACCCCGCCGAGTTACGCACGACGCTGCGCGCCCTGCGTGATCGACGAGGCGAATCCGCCGAAAACGTACTGACGTAAAATCTGCTCTGCAGGCTTTACGTCAGTGCTGTGCTAGATTTTTGCCAGTGCCCTGGCCAGGTCGGCACGCAGGTCTTCGACGTCTTCAACCCCGACCGAGAGCCGCACCAGCCCATCGCCGATCCCAAGCTTTGCGCGGGTTTCGGCCGGAATGGTCGCGTGGGTCATGATCGCCGGATGCTCGATCAGGCTCTCCACGCCGCCGAGACTTTCCGCCAAAGCGAAGATTTTCACATGCTCGAGAAACCGCCGCGCACCGGCGAGATCGCTGTTAAGGTCCACGGAAATCATCCCGCCGAAACCGCGCATCTGCCGTTTCGCCAGTTCATGCTGCGGGTGTGACGGCAAGCCCGGGTAGTAGACGCGTTTGACCTGCGGCTGTTGCTCAAGCCACTGCGCCAGATCCAGCGCGTTGCTGCAGTGACGCTCCATGCGCAGCGCCAGGGTTTTCACCCCGCGCAACGTGAGGAAGGCATCGAACGGCCCGGAGATCGCCCCGACCGCGTTTTGCAGGAAGCCGAGTTTCTCCGCCAGTTCGGCGTTCTGCCCGACCACGGCGATACCGCCGATCACATCGGAATGCCCGTTGAGATACTTGGTGGTCGAGTGCAGGACAATGTCGAAGCCCAACTCCAGCGGGCGCTGAATGTACGGGCTGGCGAACGTATTGTCGGCCACGCAGATGATCCCGCGGGCGCGGCAGATGCGGGCGATGGCAGCCAGGTCCGACAGGCTCAATAGCGGGTTGGTCGGTGTCTCGACCATGACCATGCGCGTGTCATCCTGCAACGACGCTTCGAATGCCGACAGATCAGTCAGATCGACAAAACTGAAACGGTGCCCGGCGCTGCGCTGGCGGACCTTGTCGAACAGGCGGAACGTGCCGCCGTACAAGTCATTGCCGGAGACGATGTGCGAACCGGCATCGAGCAATTCCAGCACCGTGGAAATCGCCGCCAGCCCCGAAGCGAAAGCGAACGCGCGGGTGCCACCCTCGAGGTCCGCCACACAGCGCTCGAGGGCAAAGCGCGTCGGATTGTGCGAGCGCCCGTAGTCGAAACCCTTGTGCACGCCGGGGCTGTCTTGCAGGTAGGTGGAGTTGGCGTAGATCGGCGGCATCAGCGCGCCGGTGGTCGGGTCCGGTTGTTGCCCGGCGTGGATCACCCGGGTCGCGAAACCCTGGGATTTATCGTCGTGCTGACTCATGCAAGGGATCTCCGTAATTGGTTGAGCATGTCGGTGCGGGTGATCAAGCCATGGAAGCCCGTGGCATCGGCGACGATGGCGACGAGGCCACGGCTGAGCACCGCTTCCAGCTCGGCCAGCGCCGCGCCGGGGGCGAGGGTTTGCAGCTTGTCGGTCATCACGCTGGACACCGATTGGCTGAAGCGCGCGGCGTCTTCGTGCACCGCCATGAGGATGTCCGACTCATCGATCACACCCACCAGTTGCTTGCCTTCGACCAGCACCGGCAGTTGGGAAACATCGGCGAGACGCATGCGCTGAAACGCGGTCAGCAGGGTGTCGTCGGGGCCGACACTGATTACCCGGCCGTCCTCGAAACGCCGAGCGATCAGGTCGCGCAAATCGCCGTAGCCTTTGCGTTGCAGCAGGCCCTGATCGGTCATCCACTGGTCGTTGTAGACCTTCGACAAGTAACGCGTGCCGGTGTCACAGACGAAACTGACCACGCGTTTCGGCTCGGTCTGCTCGCGGCAATAACGCAGCGCAGCGGCGAGCAGGGTGCCGGTCGACGAGCCGCCGAGAATGCCTTCAGCCTTGAGCAACTGGCGCGCGTGATCGAAGCTTTCGGCATCGCTGATCGAGTAGGCGTGACGCACGCTGGAAAGGTCAGTGATCGACGGGATGAAATCCTCACCGATGCCCTCGACCGCCCATGAACCGGGCGTCGGCAGGCTGCCGTCGCGACTGTATTGCGCCATCACCGAACCGACCGGATCGGCCAGCACCATCTCCAGATCCGGTTGCACACGCTTGAAGAAACGGCTCAGGCCGGTCAGCGTACCGGCCGAACCGACACCCACCACAATCGCATCCAGATCATGTTCGGTCTGCGCCCAGATTTCCGGCGCGGTGCTGCATTCATGGGCGAGCGGGTTGGCCGGGTTGTTGAACTGGTCGGCGAAAAACGCGCCGGGAATGTCTTTCGCCAATCGGGCGGCGACGTCCTGGTAATACTCGGGATGGCCCTTGCCCACATCGGAGCGGGTGATGTGCACTTCGGCGCCCATGGCCTTCAAATGCAGGACTTTCTCGGTAGACATTTTGTCCGGCACCACCAGCACCACCCGGTAGCCCTTGGCGCGGCCAACCAGCGCCAGACCAAGGCCGGTGTTGCCCGCTGTCGCCTCAACGATGGTGCCGCCGGCTTGCAAACGGCCGTCGCGTTCAGCGGCATCGATCATCGCCAGACCGATGCGGTCCTTGATCGAGCCGCCGGGATTTTGGGATTCGAGTTTGAGAAACAGCGTGCACGGGCCGGTATCGAAACGGGTGACCTGAACCAGCGGAGTATTGCCTATCAGCCCAAGCACGGCAGGGCGTGATTCCTTTGACATTTCTTCACCTCATGATGGTGTTGATCGCGTTCCAGTCGCGAAGAAAGACTCGCGTGCAACATAGGCTCAGCGATGATCCGTCGCAACCTTTAGTCCTGCGTTGATGCAGCCAGTTTGATCTAACGATAGAACGAAATCAGCGCCGTGCCGGGCGGGTTTGAACGGGTTTACACAGACGCGTCATTGAGTTTCCGAAGGGCGGCATAGAAGCGTGAATTGCTTGAACATCAAGGAGACTTTCTGAAGCGTTTTTGTGGGCGGAGACTGCCCAAATCGCCAGCAGGCTGGCTCCCACCGGTTTCGCGGTGCAGGCAAGGCTTGGAACAACATGCAGATCCACTGTGGGAGCCAGCCTTCTGGCGAAGGCTATCCGTCAGTCGCCGAAGTGCTGGATGACCCACCGCTATCGCGAACAGGCTCACTCCTACACTTGGATTGAGTACATTCTCAAGTGCGGGTCGGCTGTCAGGCCGCCATCGCTTGCAGGCAAGCTCCCACATTTTGATTGCATTTCTTCAGTTCGAGCGCAGTCTGAAAATCAAAAGCCCCTCACCCTAGCCCTCCCGAAACGTCGGACCGCCCGTAGGGAGAGGGGACTGATCGAGGTGGATGGGAGAGCTACGCCGAACTGCGATACCGAGTCGAATACAAATTTCAAATCCAACCAAAATCAGCTCCCTCTCCTTGGGGAGAGGGCTGGGGTGAGGGGCAGCCACACCACAAATCCCAAGCCAACCACCCGCTTCTAACCACTCAACAATGAGCGCCAGCTCGAGTGCCCTTGATCTTGCGTCACCGGCGACATCGGAAGGCTGAGTGGAGGGATTGATCCGGGCGTGGGAGCGCAGCGACCGTACGACGAAGTCGTACACAGCGGAAGTAGGTGCAGCGAAGCAAACCGTAGCCGCTGCGCCCGGAGCGATCCCGCAGCGAAGGGACCCGAGCCTGCGAGGGCCGAACGCAGGAGCAAGCCTTTTTGGGTACTTTTTCGGCGTCTGGAAAAAGTGCCTCGCCGTAAGGGCGAAACCCTAAGCCGCCATAACCGCAGCAACGGATATGTCCCCAATCAAAAACAGCAGCCCGGCTCCCACAACGTCACGAGTGAAAACGCAAAATCTGCTCACCATCAAACGGATCAGTCAAATACCGCCCCCGAACCCCAAACGTCTCCAACAAACGCTGCGGCGTCAGCACTTCCAGCGGCTTGCCCAGCGCCACCAACTCCCCACGCTCAAGCACCGCCAGACGATCACACTTGAGCGCCTGGTTCAGATCATGCAGCGCAATCAACGTAGTCACCGGCAACGCTTTCACAACACTGAGAATCGTCAACTGATGCTGAATATCGAGATGGTTGGCCGGCTCATCCAGCAACAGAATCTGCGGCCGCTGCGCCAAGGCACGGGCGATGTGCACCCGTTGTCTCTCACCCCCCGACAGGCTGCGCCAGACGCGCTGACGCAAGTGCACCGCATCGACATCCACCAGCGCCTGCTCAACGATGGCAGCGTCCGCAGTCGACCACGGTTGCAACGCCGACAACCAAGGCGTACGCCCCAGCGCCACCGCATCGAACACGCGAATGCCGTCATCGGTGTCAGCCTGTTGCTCGACCACCGCAAGCGTCTGCGCAACGCTGCGGCGCGCCATTTTGCCCAGGCGCTGACCGTCGAGCAGTACCTCGCCAGCGCTCGGCTCGCGCAGGCCGGCCAACAGCTTCAACAAGGTCGATTTACCCGCACCATTCGGCCCGACAATGCCCAGGGTTTCGCCGCGTTGCACCTGCAGGCTGACAGCCTTCAGCAACTCGGCGCCGCGCACCTTGAAACTCAAGTCTGAGCAACTCAATACCGCGTTCATCGCGCCGACCTCCGGCCCACCAGAATCAGCGCAAACACCGGCGCGCCGACCAGCGCGGTGATCACCCCGACCGGAATCACCTGCCCCTTGATCAGGGTGCGCGACAACACATCGGCGGCAATCAGAAACACCGCGCCGCCCAAGGCACTCGCCGGCAGCAGTCGAGCATGCCCGGTGCCGAGCAACAACCGCGCCGCATGGGGGATCACCAGGCCGACAAAACCGATCGAACCGACAATCGAGACCATCGCGGCCGTGACCAGCGCCGCGCAACCGATCAGCAGAATCTGCACGCGGCGCACCGGTATGCCGAGCGACGCCGCCGAATCCGCGCCAAAGGTAAACGCATCCAGCGCGCGCCGATGCCACAGGCACACGACCAGCCCGAGCAGGGCCACCGGCACCGCCAGCCACACCGACGGCCAGCGCACCCCGCCGAGGTTGCCGAGCAGCCAGAACATGATCCCGCGGGCCTGCTCGGAACTCGCCGAGCGAGTAATCAAGAATGCGGTCAGCGCATTGAACAATTGCGAACCGGCAATCCCGGCCAGAATGATCTGCCCGGTACCGTTGGTCGAGCCGCTGACCCGTGCCAGCAGAATCACCAGCACGAATGCCGTCACCGCACCGGCAAACGCGCCGGCTGACAGCGACACCAGCCCGGCACCCACGCCAAGCAAGGCGACCATTACCGCGCCAGTCGAGGCCCCGGCGGAGATGCCCAGCAGATAAGGATCGGCCAACGGATTGCGCAACAGCGACTGCAAGATCACCCCGCACGTTGCCAGCCCGGCGCCGCAGGCAGCGGCGACCAGTGCGCGGGTCAGGCGGTAATTCCAGACGATGCCTTCATCGATCGGGTCGAGCACATAACCGGCGCCCCACAGCTTGTTGGCCAGCACTTGCAGCACCACGCCCGGCTCGATCGAAGTCTCACCGATCGCCACTCCGCCGATAAGCGCAACCGATAGCGTCAGCAGTACCAGCAGCGAACGGATCAGGCGTCTGCTCATGGCGCCAGGTCGTAGGCGTTGATGGCGGCGGCCAGTTGCGCCAGGCCGTCGAAGGTGCGCAGGCTGGCCTGCATGGCCATGGCGTCGAGGATGATGATGCGGTTGTGTTTCACCGCGTCCATGTTGCGCGTCACCGGGTCGCTGCGCAGGAAGGCGAGTTTCTTCTGATAGTCGTCAGCCGGGAAACGCCGACGATCCATGCGCGCGATGACCAGAAAAGTCGGGTTGGCTTTGGCAATGGTTTCCCAACCCACGGTCGGCCATTCTTCATCCGACTCGACCACATTGCGCACGCCCAGGGTGCTCAGCATGAAATCCGGAACGCCTTTGTGCCCGGCCACAAACGGCTCGATGTCCATCTCGGCGCTGGAAAACCAGACCACAGCGCTGACATCCTTGCGCTGCTGGGTTTTCGCCGTGGCGATCGATTGCGCGAGGCTGGCCTTGAGTTGTTCGTTGAGCCGTTCGCCACGCGCCTGCACATCGAAAACCTGCGCCAGTTGGCTCACGCCTTTGTAAATGCTGTCGATGCGAAACGGCGCCAGCCGCGTGCCATCGGAGCCGACGAGGTTGTCCTTGGCTTCGCAATCGGAGGGCAGCAGGTAGGTAGGAATCTTCAATTCATGAAACTGCTCGCGGGTGCCGACCGCACCTTGCGGGCCGACCATCCATTCCAGCTCCACCGCGACCAGCTCCGGGCGCTTGCCGATCACCGCTTCGAAACTCGGTTCGTTATCAGCGAGGCGCTCTATCTTTTCGTTCTGCGCCTTGTATTGGGGCAGCACGTCGTTGAACCACAGCGAAGTGCCAACGACCTTGTCGCTCAGCCCCAGGGCATAGAGCATTTCCGTGCCGGCCTGGCCGATGGTGATCGTGCGTGCCGGGGCGTGCTGAAACGTCAGGCTGCTGCCGCAGTTCTCGATCGTCAGCGGATAAACCGTGGGCGCCGCTTGCGCCAAGGCACAGAGGCCCAGACTGGTGAACAGGGTGGCAATACGGGGCAGCAGCATGGGGCAGTCTCCAATGGAACCGTACGGGGAGGGCGGGTACGGTTTGGAAACACACCATCAAGCGCCATCAGGAAATAACGCAAGGCCGGTCATCACGCGAAAAACGCGCACGGCACGATGTCCTTCCCGGACACCCCGCCGGTTAGTAGTCATTGTGCCGGCAGGTCTCCTGACTGATGCGTCATCGCCTGGCTCCGGCCTTCCCGGGGGTTACCCAGTGGCAGTCGAGGAGCAGGCTCGGCACCTACAGTTGCGGGGGCAGTTCCGATCGATGCTGAACAAGCACCTCGGATTCCCTATTAATCCCATGCGGAAACCGGCGGCGGCATGGTAGACGATTTGGGGGGATGAGGGGGAGATGAATCTTTTGAAAAGCCCCTCACCCTAGCCCTCCCGAAACGTCGGACCGCCCGTAGGGAGAGGGGACTGACTGCGGTGGATGCGAGGGCTATGTGGACATGAAATACCGAGTCGAATGCAAATTTCAAAACCAACCGAAATCGGCTCCCTCTCCAAGGGGAGAGGGCTGGGGTGAGGGGCGGGGCCACCACAAGTCCAAAGCCGACCGCATGCTTCTAGCCACCCGCCTGCAGATCCTGAAAAAAACAAACGTCACAACCCTGATTTGCAATACGCGAACCCCAAACGCTAATATACGATCCATATACATTCCGTATCGGATTACCTCCATGGGCATCGTAAAAATTTCCGAAGACATGCACGAAAACCTGCGCATCTCCAGCAACGCACTCAGCCGCTCGATCAACGCGCAGGCCGAGCACTGGATGCGCATCGGCATGCTCGCCGAGTTGCACCCCAATCTCGACCACAGCGCGATCTGCCGTTTGCTGATCCGCGCCGAACAGAATGGCGGGCTCGACCTGCACCAACTGACACAGGAAGTCGCCCTCGCATGAGAAACCAGATCAAGCTCAACACCCCGGCCGAGATCGAAAAATCCCGCGCGGCCGGCAGACTGGCCGCCCAAGTGCTGGCCATGCTGGTACCCCACGTCAAGGCCGGGGTGACCACCGATGAACTGGATCGGCTGTGCAACGACTACATCGTCAACGTACAGAAAGCCGTTCCGGCCAACGTCGGTTATCACGGCTTCCCGAAAACCGTCTGCGCCTCGGTCAACGACGTGGTCTGCCACGGCATTCCTTCTGCTACTCCGCTGAAGGATGGCGATATCCTCAACCTCGACATCGCCGTGATCAAGGACGGCTGGTTCGGCGACACCAGCCGCATGTACGTGGTCGGTGAGGCCACGCCTGAAGCGCAACATCTGATCAAGACCACCTATGACGCCATGTGCGCAGGTATTCGCGCGGTCAAACCGGGCGCCACGCTGGGCGATATCGGTTACGCGATTCAGAGCCTCGCCGAAAAGGAAGGCTTCAGCGTGGTGCGCGAGTATTGCGGCCATGGCATCGGCAAGATCTACCACGATGAGCCGCAGATTCTGCATTACGGCTTTCCCAATCAAGGGATGAAGCTCAAGGCGGGAATGATTTTTACCGTCGAACCGATGCTCAACGCCGGCAAACGCCACGTGAAGAACATGCCCGATGGCTGGACGGTGCTGACCAAGGATGGCTCGCTGTCGGCGCAGTGGGAGCACATGGTGGCGGTGACGGAGACCGGATTTGAAGTGCTGACGGCGTGGCCGGATCAGATCGAGGGGTATGCGGCTATCAGTTGATACTGCGTTTGGCGGTCAGGATTCGTGAAATCCAACGCATAAAAAACGCCGCTTGAACAAGCGGCGTTTTCTTTTGGCCGTTACTTCAGATCGAACCGATCCAGGTTCATGACCTTCGTCCAGGCCTTGACGAAGTCATTGACGAACTGCTGTTGTGCATCCGCACTGGCATACACCTCGGCCAGCGCGCGCAACTGCGCATTGGAACCGAACACCAGATCCACCCGGGTTGCGGTCCATTTCGGCGCGCCGGTCTTGCGGTCCCGTCCCTCGAATTCATCAGCATCGCGCGTCGTCGGTTGCCACTCCACGCCCATGTCCAACAGGTTCGTGAAAAAGTCATTGCTCAGCGCTTCGGGTTTATCGGTGAAGACACCATGCCGGGTCTGCCCGACGTTGGTATTCAACACCCGCAGGCCGCCGAGCAGCACGGTCATTTCCGGGGCGGTGAGGGTCAGCAGTTGCGCCTTGTCGATCAGCAGGGTTTCAGCCGCGACGGTGTATTTGCCTTTGCTGTAGTTGCGGAAACCGTCGGCAATCGGTTCAAGAAAGCCGAACGATTCGACATCGGTCTGCTCCTGCGAGGCATCCACGCGCCCGGGCGAGAACGGCACGCTCACTGAATGACCAGCGTTCTGTGCGGCTTGCTCGACCCCGGCATTGCCGGCCAGCACGATCAGGTCCGCCAGCGAGATTTTCTTGCCGGTGCTTGCGCCATTGAATTCGCCCTGAATGCCCTCCAGGGTTTGCAGCACATGGGCCAGTTGCTCTGGCTGGTTGGCTTGCCAGAACTTCTGTGGTGCCAGACGCAAACGCCCGCCGTTGGCACCGCCACGTTTGTCCGAGCCGCGGAAGGTCGAGGCCGCCGCCCACGCCGTCGAGACCAGTTGCGCAACCGACAGGCCTGAGGCGAGGATTTTGCTTTTCAGCGCGGCGGCGTCGCTGTCGTCAATCAACGCATGGCTGACGTCAGGCAACGGGTCTTGCCAGAGCAATTCTTCGTTGGGCAATTCCGGACCGAGGTAGCGTGACAGCGGCCCCATGTCGCGGTGGATCAGTTTGTACCAGGCGCGGGCGAAGGCGTCGGCCAATTGCTCGGGATTGGCCAGGAAGCGTCGCGAGATCTGCTCGTACGCCGGGTCGAAGCGCAATGCCAGGTCAGAGGTGAGCATGGTAGGCGACAGCTTTTTGCTCGGGTCGTGGGCATGCGGAACCGTGCCGGCGCCGGCGCCGTTTTTCGGTTGCCACTGATGCGCCCCGGCCGGGCTCTTGGTCAGTTCCCACTCGAAGCCGAACAGGTTTTCCAGGTAGTTGTTGCTCCAGCGGGTGGGCGTGGTGGTCCAGGTCACCTCCAGACCACTGGTGATGGTGTCTGCGCCCTTGCCGGTGCCGAAGGCATTTTTCCAGCCCAGGCCTTGCTGTTCGAGGCCGGCCGCTTCCGGTTCAGGGCCGACGTTGTCGGCCGGGCCGGCACCGTGGGTCTTGCCGAACGCGTGGCCACCCGCAATCAGCGCCACGGTTTCTTCATCGTTCATGGCCATGCGGCCGAAGGTTTCGCGTATGTCCCTGGCCGAGGCGACCGGGTCCGGATTGCCCTCGGGACCTTCCGGGTTCACATAGATCAGGCCCATCTGCACCGCAGCGAGCGGGTTCTCCAGATTGCGTTCGCCCTGATCGGTGCGGCTTTCTTCCTTGCCGTGCAGATCCGGTTCGGCTACCAGCGTACCGTCACCGGGTTCCTGTACCGGGCCGTTGCTCTTGCCGTAACGATTGTCACCGCCCAGCCATTCGGTTTCCGACCCCCAGTACACGTCTTCATCCGGTTCCCAGACATCGGCGCGACCACCGGAAAAACCAAAGGTCTTGAAGCCCATGGATTCCAGCGCGACGTTGCCGGTGAGCACGATCAGATCGGCCCAGGAAATGTTGCGGCCGTATTTCTGCTTGATCGGCCAGAGCAGGCGGCGGGCCTTGTCGAGGCTGACGTTGTCCGGCCAACTGTTGAGCGGGGCGAACCGTTGCTGACCGGAGCCGGCGCCACCGCGACCATCGGCGGTCCGGTAGGTGCCGGCGCTGTGCCAGGCCATGCGCACGAAGAGCGGGCCATAGTGACCGAAGTCCGCCGGCCACCAGTCCTGAGAATCGGTCATCAATGCGCTGATATCTTGCTTCAGCGCCTGAAAATCCAGGCTTTTGAACGCCTTGGCATAGTCGAAGTCCTGGCCCAGCGGGTCAGACTTGGGCGAGTGCTGACTGAGGATTTTCAGGTTCAGTTGATTCGGCCACCAGTCTCGGTTGGTCGTGCCGCCACCGGCGGCATGGTTGAACGGGCATTTCGATTCGCTTGCCATGTTCGAGTCCCTATCAGGTCTGCTGCGGCCGGCTGGTGCCGACTTCGGACTTGTAAGGCTAGACCCGACTTGGCAAACCAGCTAATAGCGCAGGTATTGCGCGCCGATAGGCAAACTCTCTCAGCGCCGCGCTGCTTCTGGTCAGCGGGATCAGCTCGATTGCGCCGTGTCGTCATCGGGCACATCGTCGAGAATGTCCTCTTGCCCCGGCAGTTCAGTGATCACGCTGAAGTCACTGACTTCCACCGCGCCTTGCCCGTAACCGAGCAAATGAAACGAAAACGCCTTGCGCTGTTGCGGGTTTTCAAAGCTGAAGTCCATTTCCAGCGGCTGATCCGCCGTTGCGACCATTTCCGCCGGTAAGCCCAGCTGCACGTCCTGTTCGAACTCCTTGGCCTTGAGTTGTATGTACGCCGCTTGCTGCGGGTCGACCGCGCGCACGGTCAGGCGTACGCGAGTGTGCGAGCCCTTGGGCATTTCCAGATACTGCGCACCGATCAGGTTGTCGGCCCAGTCATCCTTGATCTGCGCTTGCAGTGGGATGATGTTGTTGCTGCCGAACTGGTAGCGATGATTGAGCGGTGTGCGCAGCAGCGACAGGTCCAGGGCATTGGCGCGGGCGGCGATCTGCCGGGCCGGATGACCGCTGTAGCGACCCTTGTAAATGGCGCTGTCGGCGATGAAACCAGCGCTTTCGTAATAGCGGCAGCGGCGCGGCATGTCGCATTCGGAGAAGATGCCGCGGCCATCGTGATAGCGCAGCTTGCCATTGGTGAATGACATGATTTCGCGGCCGGAATCATAGTCACGGAACAGCGAGCGACCGCTCAGCGCGGAGGGCACTGGCAGGTCGAAGTAGTCGAGGATCGAAGTGCTCAGATCGACGTGACCATAGACACCTTTGTTCAGGCGCGGCAGTTGCGCCTGCTCCGGTGCCAGGGTCAGGTTGAACCCCCACGAGGAGGCCAGACGCACGCCGTCGATGCCATGGGATTCGTCCGATGTGATCACCACCAGCGTGTCCTTGAGCACGCCTTTGCGTTCCAGGCCACTGAGAAACTGATCCAGCGCATCGTCGAGATAACCGACGGCGGCCTGCTTCGGCGTTTCGTAACGCTGCAGATAATCGTCCGGTGCGGAGTAGGGCTGGTGAGTGCCCACG
Organism: Pseudomonas sp. Z003-0.4C(8344-21); assembly: GCF_900104975.1. NCBI lineage: Bacteria > Pseudomonadati > Pseudomonadota > Gammaproteobacteria > Pseudomonadales > Pseudomonadaceae > Pseudomonas > Pseudomonas sp. Z003-0.4C(8344-21). The sequence continues at coordinate 2,864,368 of NZ_LT629756.1, forward strand.
GTGAGCAGGGTGAGCATCCACGGCTGTTTGTGTTTCTTCAACTGGCCAACGTAATCCAGCGCACCCTCAAAGAACGCCTTGTCATCCTTGCCCCATGGAAATTCCAGATAGTTGCTGTTGCTGAACCATTCCAGCCCATGGGTGGCATCGAAGCCGATGTGCGGCATGATCTTGTCTTTGGCCATGAAGCGCAGCCCGGCACCTTGCAGGTAATGCGTGCTGAAACCGTGGTCACGCAGTTGTGCCGGCAGACAGGCCTGATTGCGCTCGTTGAGGGTGAGCATTTCCACGCCTTTGGGCGTGCCGTTGTTGAGTTTGTCGTAGTCGCCGCAGAGCATGGCGTACAGACCGCGAATGGTCTGGTGCGTGTGCAGCACGTAATCCGGAGTGTTCATGCCGCGCTCGGCCCAGCGGCTGAGGTTGGGCATCAGGTCTTCCTGATAATGACTGCCGATGGCCTCGCGGTTGGCACGGATGTAGGCGCCGGGGATGCCCTCCAGTGCGATGATCAGCACGTTGCGCGCCTGTCCCGGTGCGGTCAGCAGTTTTTCTCCGTTGAGGTCGACATCGGTCAGCCCGGCCATCGCCGGTGCGGGTTCTTCGGCATCGCCGTCCAGCCATTCCTCGGCGCGAATCTGCAGGTCCGCCACTTCACTGGCGAGCAGTTGATGCGGCAAGTTATACAAACGCCACGGGTCGGCTTCGTTCGGCCACAGGTTCTGCGCGCCCCAATGCGCAGCGAACAACACCAGCGGCGCGCCCCAGACTGCACGGGGCAGAGGCGTGAGCGGTCGGTCGCGGCCGGCGAAGCGGGTCAGCAGCCACACCAGTAATGCCAGCAGCAATGTCAGGCCCAGTGCGGGGTGCGCCAGGCCGCCGCCGGTGGAGTTTTCCACGAATTGCGGGTCGACCAGGTAATGAATGTCGGAAGGCGTCGGCAACCGACCGACCGCGCTGACCAGTTCCGCGGTCGCCACCGCCAGCACGCTCCACAACAGCAGCACCGGCAGAGCCAGCCACCACGCACGGCGATGCAGCAAAACCAGCAATAGGCTGCCCACGGCCAGATCCGACAGATAACCCAACGGGCTCGACCAGCCCAACGCCGCGCGCAGGCCCATCGGCACGATCAATACCAACAGCAGCAGAGAAAACAGTCGGGCGTGTGGTTGCCGCAACCGGTTGAAAAGAGCGCTCACAAAAAGACCTTCCAGCCATTAAATCGTCATAAAAGTGTGGGCGATGATAGCAAGGCTCGGCCATCTGATTGCCTTTTAAAACGCTCGGGTGATGCGCAGGGACAAGCGCTGGCGCGAATGGAAAAGCGACTGGAAACCCCTATGGTTGCTGGTGGAGCGCGGCGAACGGCCTGTTTGCCGATGGGGATTTTCCCGGGGTTTTATTGTGTCAGGCTGTTAACGATCGACGTTGTAGCAGCGCAAGGCATACGCTCAGCGTCCAGTGCTATCGATATGCAATAAAGATATTTAATTTCTATTTTTTATAGCGATAAAGTCAGGCCTTTCAGCAAACCACCCCCTGCTGCGAGGTTGTCATGGCCACACCGTTGAAACGTTCCGCATTGACCCTGTTGGCCGCCGCCCTGGCGGGCACAGCGTTGTTCAGCTCGGTCGCTCAGGCCGAGGGCAAGATCAGCATCGCCCAGCAGTTCGGCATCGGTTATCTGATCCTCGACGTGGTCCGTGACCAGCAACTGATCGAGAAACATGGCAAAGCTCAGGGCCTGGACATCAAGGTCGACTGGAACAGCATCTCTGGTGCTACTGCGATGAACGAAGCGCTGCTGACCGGTTCGCTCGACGTGGTCTCGGCCGGCGTGCCGCCGATGCTCACCGTGTGGGATCGCACCAAAGGCAAACAGAACGTCAAGGCCATCGCCGCGCTCGGCTCGATGCCCAATTACCTGCTGACCAACAATCCGAATATCAAAACCCTCAAGGACTTCAGCGACAAAGACCGCATCGCCGTGCCGGCGGCAGGGGTGGGCTTCCAGTCGCGCACCTTGCAGATCGAAACCGCCAGGCTGTTCGGTGATGCCCAATACAAGAAGTTCGACGACATTTCCGTCAGCCTGCCGCACCCCGATGCGACGGCCGCGCTGATCGCTGGTGGCTCGGAGATCAACTCGCATTTCTCCAGCCCGCCGTTCCAGTATCAGGCGTTGCAGAACCCCAATGTGCACAAAGTGCTGAGCTCCTACGACGTACTCGGCGGCCAGGCGACCTTCAACGTGCTGTACACCACGGAAAAATTCCACGACGAAAACCCCAAGACCTACAAGGCGTTCTACGACGCCTTGGCCGAGGCCGAGAGAATCATCAAGGCTGACAAACCGGCAGCGGCCCAGGCCTATATTCGGGTCGAACAGTCGAAGTTGCCGTTGGCGCTGGTGGAGCAGATCGTCAACGATCCGGAAATCGACTTCACAGTGGTGCCGCAGCGTACGTTTATCTATGCCGAGAAATTGCAGGAGTTGGGCGTATTGAAAAACAAGGCGGGAAGCTGGAAGGATTACTTCTTTGAAGAGGCGCATGGTGGGGCGGGGAGTTGATGTTCCGCGCCGGCTAAGGCTTGAAAAGCAAAGCCCCTCACCCTAGCCCTCTCCCAGAGGGAGAGGGGACTGACCGAGGTGCATGCGAGAGATACGCCAACCTGCGATACCGAGTCGAACGAAAATTTTGAACGGCCCACAAATCGGCTCCCTCTCCTGGGGGAGAGGGCTGGGCGGGCGGCGTTCCGATGAGGGGTAGCTCCACCCTGAAACTCAAGCCGAACACCCATGCTCATCATGGAAACCACCGCAGATCACCGCGCCACCGCTTCACCTGCCCGCCAGCCACCACCCAACGCGGTATAGAGGTTGACCTCAGCCACCAACTGCGCCAGCCGGTCGCTGATCAAGGCTTGTTGCGAAGTGAACAGCGAACGCTGCGCATCGAGGAACGTCAGGCTGCTGTCGACGCCGTTGCGATAACGGTTCTGCGCGAGGTTGTAGTAATCCTGGGTGGCCTGGACCAGATCGCGCTGGGCCTGCAGCTGCTGTTCATAGGTGCTGCGCGCCGCGAGTCCGTCGGCGACTTCCTGAAACGCCGTTTGAATCGACTTTTCGTACTCGGCGATGGCGACGTCTTTCTGCAGCCGGGCGTAATCCAGACTGGCGCGCAGGCTGCCGCCATTGAAAATCGGCAGGCTGATCTGTGGCTGGAATGTCCACGCGCCGGAGCCTGCGCTGAACAGCCCGGAAAGATCGCGACTGGCGGTGCCGGCATTGGCCGTCAGGCTCACGCTGGGAAAGAATGCTGCACGGGCTGCGCCGATATTGGCGTTGGCGGCCTTGAGCTGGTATTCGGCCTGGAGAATGTCCGGGCGCCGTTGCAGCAGATCCGATGGCAGCCCGGCCGGCAGTGGCGATACCAGTTCACTGGCCAGCGGGAGCGCCGGCAATTGCGCTGGCACCGGCGCGCCGACCAGCAGCGTCAGGCTGTTCAGATCCTGTGCGACCAGACGCTGGTAGCGCGCCAGATTGACCCGCGAACTGTCGACGCTGGTGCGTGCCTGCGCTTGTTCCAGCGCTGAGGATTTGCCCGCTTCGCGGTTGCGCGTGGTCAGGTGCAGGCTTTGTTCGTCGGCAGCGAGGGTGTCGCGGCTCAGTACCAGTAACTGCTGATCGGCGCGCCAGGTCAGGTAGGCATTGGCGACGTTGGCCACCAGACTCAGTTCGGCGCTGCGCCGCGCCTGTTCGGTGGCCAGCCAGCTTTGCAAGGCCTGCTCGCTGAGGCTGCGCACCCGACCGAACAGATCCAGCTCATAGGCGCTGATGCCCAGGTTGACCGTATACGCCGAGCTGATCTGCGCCGGGCCGCCGGTGACGCTGGACGGCATGCGCTGGCGCAACTCGTTGGCATTGGCCGCCACCGCCGGCACCAGGTCGGCGCGTTGAATGCGGTATTGCGCCTGGAATGCCTGAACATTCAGCGCTGCCACGCGCAGGTCGCGATTGTTGGCCAGCGCGCTTTCGATCAGTTGCCTGAGCGCCGGGTCGTTGAACAGCGTGCGCCAGTCTGCATGGCGGGTCGGTGGCTGCGTTGCAGTGGGGTACTGCGCAGCAGTCGGCAATGGCGGTTGGTGATAATCCGGAATCAACGAACACCCGGCCATCAGCACCGCCGTGCACAGCACGGGCAGGCACAACCCGGACTTCGCACAACTGCGTTTGCGCGCCGGAAGCGGTAACGATCGAGACCCGTTCAAGCCCCGGCCATCCATTTCGCCAGCCCATGCCTTCCGCTGACGCCGAGCTTGGCCGCGGCACGCTTGAGATAGGTTTCGATCGAGCTGTTCTTGACCCGCAGTTTTTCCGCCATTTGCGGCACGGTGCCGCCGGTCAGCAGGCCCAGACAGACTTCCTTCTCGCGTGCCGACAAGACGACGTCACTCAACGCCAAACGCTCATCGAAGACTTGCGACAGCGGCGCCTGATCCAGCTCGGCCAACGCCGGGCGAGGCTGGCGGGCGAGGCTCTGACGGGTCATTTGCGCATGCCGCTCGATCAGCGGCAGCAAGGTGTCGGAGAGGCTTTTCAGAAAGGCCAGTTCCGGCAGGGAAAACACCCGCTGGGTGTGCGGCCGATACACCGAGATCACGCAACGGCGATTGGAGGTGCGCGACACCAGATTGCACTGATGCACGCCGTGTTGCGGATGGCGCGGTAACAGTGAAGCTTTCAGCTGAATAAGCAGCGAGTCGTTCATCTCGATCATTTTCTGCAGCAGCGGATGATCATCCGGCCGTTCGAGCGTCGCGTGGCAGTGGCTGGCCACAGGCAGGCCCGCACAGCCCAGCGGGTTGATCTCGACCACACTGGCCTGGCGCTCATCCAGCGTCCATTCACTGAGGTCGAGGCGATTGACCGGCACCAGCGTGTCCACCAGCTGGAACATGTTGCTGGCGAAATGATCGTCGCCGGTACTGGCTATCAGCTCTCCCAGTTGCCAGTAGAAGTGCGGGTTTTCCATGTTGCGAATACTGCCGGTCAGATTCATATCCTTCTCATCCCTGGTTCAGAGTCATCACCGTTTCGTCTGCCGTTCATGCACACGCGACCACTTAGTCATTGCTCCTTGAACTGATCTGCAGCGCAATTAAACCGATGCATTTGTCCTGCGTCTGTAGGGGAAAACAGGGACACAAAATGCCACTATTTCTGCCGACCTGCCGGGGCCAGGATTGCGCCTGTTATCCGCCTGCGTGACTGACGGGTCACATCAGGCGCCCGGAATGTCGGCAGACGAGCTTTCTCCGGTGCCGACTGCCCAGTGAAAAGCACTACCGTGGCATGGTGTTTTTCCTACAGATTTTTCAGCCGTTGCTCCGCCAGCCGGGCAGGGCGTGCCCAAGCACCGGCGGTCAGGGAAAGCGGGGCGGGGCGCGCTGCGCTTGTCCGGGTTTCAGGTGTCATGCCGCGAGCGGGGCCGATGCTTGAATACCCGGCAAATCACATGAGATGGATCTTATGCAGCCTACTTCTGCTCCAGCAGCGGACGATCTGTCCGTGCCTTGCGAAACCTTTGCGCTGACCGCCGCCCAACGGGATATCTGGCTGGATCAGCTGAGCCGTGGTGATTCGCCGCTGTACAACATAGGCGGTTATGTCGAGCTTGACGGGCCGCTGGATCAGGCACTGATGCAGGCAGCGCTGGAATCGCTGATCGCCAGCCACGACGCATTGCGCACCGTCTTGCTGCCTGATGTCGGCGAGGATGGCCTGCCCCGGCAAGCTTTTTTGCCGACGATGGCGGTGGCGATGCCGCTGTTTGATTTTTCCGGTCTCGACGATGCGCACGCGGCGGCGCAGGCATTGCTGCAACAGCAGATGGAGCAGGTCTATCGCCTCGATGGCCAGCCGCTGTTGCGCTTCAGTCTGATTCGCTTCGACGAAGGGCGTCACTGGCTCGCGACTCAGGCGCATCACCTGATTCTCGACGGTTGGGGCTTTGGTCAGATGCTCAAGTCGCTGGGCGAGATTTACAGCGCGCTGAGCCAGGGACAAATACCTGCGATGTCGGCGCCGTCCTATGTCGATTTCATAGCCGACGATGCGCGCTATCAGGGTTCGGACCGCCACGCCCGTGATCGCGATTATTGGCTCAACAAATACCGTACGCAGCCGGAGCCGTTGCTGCTGCCGCGCCATCGTCAGGATTCCAGCCAACGGTCGCGGCCGTCGCAGGCGCATGTGCAAGCGATGCCCGCGTTGCTGCACCAACGCATGCAGCAAGCGGCGCAACGGTTCGGGGCGTCGGCGTTTCACGTCCTGTTGGCGGCGTTGCATGTGTATTTCAGCCGCACGGCGCAGCGTGACGAGTGGGTGGTGGGCCTGCCGATTCTCAACCGCGCGGGTGCGCGTTTCAAAACAACGCTCGGCCTGTTCGCCCAGGTCAGTGCGGTGCGCCTGGATTTTGCTCAGGATTTGCCGTTTGCGCACTTGGTGCGGGCCACCGCGACTCAGCTGAAACAGGACCTGCGCCACCAGCGTTTTTCCCTGAGTGAAATGAATCGCGCGCTGGGTCTGCTGCGCGAGGACCGCGCGCAGTTGTTCGAAGTGTCGGTGTCGTACGAGCAGGACGATCACGACTACCGTTACGGCGCGGCCTCGGCGCACACCGTCAAGGTCTCCAATGGCCATGAAGCGACGCCACTGGCGATTCATCTGCGCAGCAATCGCTTCAACGATCAGGCGTGGCTGCATCTGGTCTACGACCAGGCGTACTTTGACGCCACGGACGTTCAAGCGCTGGGCGCACGCTTGCTGTTGATTCTTGAGCAGGGGCTGGAGCAACCGCAGCTGTCGACGGCGGATTTCTGCCTGAGTACCGCCGACGAATCGCGGCAGTTGCAGCAATGGAACGACACGCGGGTGGACTTTGCGCAAGGCCGAACGGTTGCGCAACGCTTCGCCGCGCAAGTTGCGCAGCGCCCCGACGCTGTCGCCGCCATTCATCAAGGGCAGCCACTGACGTACGGCCAGCTCGACAGTCAGGCCAATGCCCTTGCCCGACACCTGATCGAACTCGGTGTACAACCCGATGATCGCGTCGCCATCGTCGCCCGTCGTGGTCTCGATACGCTGGCGGGACTGCTTGCCGTGCTCAAGGCCGGCGGCGCTTATGTGCCGATCGATCCGGTGCAGCCGAGCGAGCGCTTGAGCTATTTGCTCAGCGATTGCGCCCCCCGGGCAGTGCTGACGCAGAGTGATCTGCGCGCTCGCTTGCCGCTGTTGCGGGTGCCGGTGATCGAGCTCGATCAAGCCGATTGGCCGACCGCCAACGAGGCCGACCCGGTGGCGGGATTGACCGACGCCAACCTCGCTTACGTGATTTACACCTCCGGTTCCACCGGGCTGCCCAAAGGCGTGATGGTCGAACATCGCGCGTTGGGCAATCTGATCGACTGGCATTGTCAGGCCTTCGACCTCGGCCCCGGCCAGCACACGTCCAGTCTCGCCGGGTTCGGCTTTGACGCGATGGCCTGGGAAGTCTGGCCGGCGTTGTGTGGCGGTGCGACGCTGCATTTGGCGCCGGCCCATGACGGTAGCGAAGACATCGATGCGCTGCTGACGTGGTGGCGCTCGCGACCGCTGGATGTGAGTTTCCTGCCGACGCCGATCGCCGAATATGTCTTCAGTCGCAAACTGCAGCATCCGACCTTGCGTACGTTGTTGATTGGCGGTGATCGGCTGCGCCAGTTCAATCGCGCGCAGTCGTTCGAGGTGATCAACAATTACGGCCCGACCGAGGCCACGGTGGTGGCGACGTTCGGCAGAATCGAGCCCGGACGGGCGCTGCATATCGGTAGACCGGTGAGCAACGCAACGGTGTACGTCCTCGACGAACAACAGCGGCCGCTGCCGATGGGTGTCACGGGGGAGCTGTACATCGGCGGCGCCGGCATTGCCCGTGGTTACCTGAATCGCCCGGACCTGAGCGCTGAACGCTTTCTGCGCGACCCCTTCAGTACCGACCCGGCGGCACGTCTGTATCGCAGCGGCGATCGGGTGCGTTGGCGCGCCGATGGCACGCTGGAATATCAGGGGCGCAACGACGACCAGGTAAAAATTCGTGGGGTGCGCGTCGAGCCGGGCGAAGTCGAGGCGGCACTGAGTCGTCACGAGGCGATTGCGCAAGCGGTGGTGCTGGCGCGCGACGGGCAGTTGCTGGCGTGGTTCAGCGAACGCCGGCCGGTGGATATCCTTCAGTTGCACGCGTATCTGCAGGCTCGCCTGACCAGCGCCATGCTGCCGCAGGCGTATGTGCGCATGACGGCAATGCCGCTGACCGCCAATGGCAAAATCGACCGCAAGGCCTTGCCGGCACCGGGGCCGGACGCGCTGATCCGCCGTGACTATGAAGCGCCGCAGGGCGATGTCGAAAACGCTCTGGCGCAAATCTGGCAGGAACTGCTGCAGGTGCCGCAGGTCGGGCGCCACGACCATTTCTTCGAGCTGGGCGGGCATTCGCTGCTGGCGGTGAACCTGATCGAACGCATGCGGCAGCTCGGCATGAGCTGTGATGTGCGCGTGTTGTTCGGCCAACCAACGCTGGTCGCGCTGGCGGCCGCGGTCGGCGGCGGGCGCGAGATCGACGTGCCGGCCAATCGCATACCCGCTGGATGCACCTCGATCAGCCCTGACATGCTGCCCTTGATCGAACTGGATCAGGCCAGCCTCGACCGCGTTGTCGCCAGCGTGCCCAGCGGCGCGGTCAATGTGCAGGATATCTACCCGTTGGCACCCTTGCAGGACGGCATCCTCTATCACCACATCACCGCCGCGCAGGGCGATCCGTATCTGCTGCAGTCGCATCTGGCCTTCGCCAGTCTGGAGCGCGTCGAGGCCTTCGCCGGCGCCTTGCGTACGGTCATGGCCCGGCACGATATTCTGCGCACCGCTGTGGTCTGGGAGGGGCTGGTCACGCCGGTGCAGGTGGTGCTGCGGCACGTCGAGCTGGCGGTGCAGGAAATCGACATCGACCCGGCGCAGGGCGACGTGCTTGAGCAATTGCATCAGCGCTGTGATGCGCGCCGCTATCGCCTGGATGTCAGTCAGGCACCGCTGCTGCGCTTGCTGGTTGCCCGCGATCCGTTGAAGGAACGAGTCGTCGGTGTGCTGCTGTTCCATCACCTGGCGCTCGATCACATTGCGCTGGACGTGCTGCGCGGCGAAATATCCGCCAGCCTTGCCGGGCAACGCGAGCCTTTGCCGCCGGCGGTGCCGTACCGCAACTATGTCGCGCAGGCGCGGTTGGGCGTCAGCGAGGCCGAACATGAGGCGTTTTTCCGCGAGATGCTCGGTGATATCGATGAGCCGACGCTGCCGTTCGGCTTGCACGATGTGCAAGGCGATGGCCGTGGTATCGAAGAATCGCAGCAACCACTGGCAGGCGAAATGGACGGCCGCCTGCGGCAGCAGGCCCGCCGGCTCGGTGTCAGCGTCGCCAGCCTGATTCACCTGGCCTGGGCGCGCGTGTTGGCGGCGACCTCGGGGCAGGAGCGGGTGGTATTCGGCACGGTGCTGATGGGGCGCATGCAGGGCGGCGCGGGTGCCGACCGTGCGCTGGGGGTGTTCATCAATTCCCTGCCGTTACGCGTCGATGTTGCAGCGCCCGGGCGAACCGCGGTGCAGGCCACCCATCGGTGCTTGACCGGATTGCTCGGCCACGAACACGCATCGCTGGCGCTGGCCCAGCGCTGCAGTGGTGTTGCCGCGCCGGCGCCGCTGTTCAGCGCGCTGCTCAATTATCGCCACAGCGAACGGCAGCACGGTCAGGCCGATGGGCCGCACTGGCCAGGCATCGAAACCCTGGCCAACGAAGAACGCACCAACTATCCGCTGACCCTCAGCGTCGACGACTTTGGCGATGGCGTGCAATTGACCGCCAGGGCGATCGCCAGCATCGGCGCGCAACGCATCGCTGATTACATGCACCTGGCCCTGGGCGGGCTGGTCGAGGCACTCGAGCAAGACTCGGATCTGCCCCTGGACCGACTGCCGATCCTCTCGCCGGCAGAGCGCGATCAGTTGCTGACCCGATTCAACGCAACCGCAGTCGATTGCCCGATCGAGCAACCGCTGCACAGGTTGTTCGAACAACAGGTGCAACGCCGGCCGGATGCGATTGCGTTGCAGGCCGGCGAGGCGCAACTGAGCTGGCGGCAACTCAACGAACAGGCCAACCGTCTGGCCCATCACCTGCGTGAACAAGGCGTACGCCCGGACACGCGGGTGGCGATCTGCGTTGAGCGCAGTGTTGAACTGGTGATCTGCCTGCTGGCGATTCTCAAGGCCGGTGGTGCCTACGTGCCGCTGGACCCGGACTATCCGCTGGCGCGCTTGCAGTTCATGTTGCGCGACAGCGCGCCGGTGGCGGTGCTGCTGCATGCGGCGACCCGCGATCTGCTGGGTGAAACGGATGTATCCGTGGTTGACTTCGATCGCTGCACCTGGGACGAGGCGCCGAGCGACAATCTGCAAGTACCGGATCTCGGTGCATCGAATCTGGCGTACATGATCTATACCTCGGGCTCCACCGGCACGCCGAAGGGTGTGATGATCGAGCACCGCAGTGTCTGCAACCTGATGCACTGGGGCTCGCAGATTCGCCCGCCAACCACGGACGGCGCGCTGTTGCAAAAGGCGCCGTTCAGCTTCGACAGCTCGGTGTGGGAGATTTTCTGGCCGTTGAGCGCCGGCCTGCGCCTGGTGCTGGCACGGCCTGACGGTAATCGCGATTCGGCTTACGTCACCCAAGTGATTCGCGAGCAACGTATCAGCGTCGTCAAGTTTGTCCCGGCGCTGTTGCAGCAGTTTCTCGAACAGGATGATGTCAGCACCTGTACCAGTCTCACCGACGTATTCTGCGGCGGTGGCGACCTGACCGTTGCCATGGCCCGTGCCGTGCGCGAACGCCTGCCATGGGTTCGTCTGCACAATGTCTACGGCCCGACCGAAACCACGGTCGACAGCAGCGCCTGGACTCTGGAACCCCACGAGCCAGTGCCCGAGCGGGTCATCCCGATCGGCAAGGCACTCTGCAACACGCGGCTGTATGTGCTCGATCGCAACGATCAACCGGTGCCCTTGGGCGTCAGCGGCGAACTGCACATCGGTGGCGTCGGCGTCGCGCGTGGCTACCACCAATTGCCGCAGATACAGGCTGAGCGCTTTGTCGACAGTCCGTTCGTGGCCGGGGATCGTTTGTATCGCAGCGGCGACCGGGTGCGCTATCAGGCGGACGGCAACCTCGAATTCCTCGGCCGCACCGACTTCCAGCTGAAACTGCGTGGCCTGCGTCTGGAGCCGGGAGAAATCGAAGCGCGGCTGATCGCGCATGCCGCCGTTCGCGAGGCGCTGGTGCTGGTACGCGACGAGCGGCTGGTCGCGTATTTCACCGTGGCTGACGGTCACCTTGCACCTTCAATCGAGGCACTGCGCGAGCACGTCTTGCAGCAATTGCCCGAATACATGGTGCCCGCCGCGTTCGTGCGGCTTGCCGCCATGCCGCTGACGCCCAATGACAAGTTCGACCGCAAGGCGTTGCCGGCCCCCGGTGCCGAACACTTGCTCAGCCGCGCCTACGTGGCCCCCGAAGGCGACATCGAACAGGCGGTCGCGCGGGTCTGGGCCGAGACGCTGGGCATCGAACAGATCGGGCGCAACGACAATTTCTTTGAGTTGGGCGGGCATTCGTTATTGGCGGTGAGTCTGGTGGCGCGCCTGCGTCAGGCCGGGCTGCACGTCGATGCCCGCACGCTGTTCAGTCAGCCGACGCTGGCCGCACTGGCGGCGCAGACCTCACGGCAGACGCACAAGGTAAACATCGCGCCGACCACCATTCCACAGCTCAACCGCAAGCGCCGGATCTGACCCGTCAAGGGATCTCTGCGCGAGCCCGGCGCCGGCGCACACGCGTCTGCGCTGCCTTGCGCAGCGGGGCTTGTCCCGGCTTCCCATGTCAGACAGTGCAGCGCCGATGTTTTAGTTTTTCCCGGTTGCGCGCGGTCGCCACGGACTCGCCACTGCGTGCAGCTTTTTTCCAGTCTTTACAGCAGGTTATCTCATGCATTTCAGCGAACTGATGGCAGTTATTTCGACCCATGCGATCCGCCTTCAACAGGAAGATGAAGACCTGGTCATCCTGGGCGGTGACGACGCGCTGGACGATGAGCTGTGGGACGGCCTCGCCGCCCACAAGACGCAGTTGCTGGAGCTGGTCGCCCGGCACAACGGTGACTGGTTGAGCCCGGCGTACCGTGTCACTCCGGACATGCTGCCGCTGGTGACGCTCGATCAGGCCAGCCTCGACCGCATCGTCGCCGGCGTGCCGGGCGGTGCGGCCAATCTGCAGGACATCTATCCCCTGGCGCCTCTGCAGGAGGGCATGCTCTATCTGCATTTATCGGCAGCGGCGGGCGACCCCTACGTCTCGCAGGCGCGCTTCGCCTTTGCCAGTCGCGAGCGCCTGCAAGCCTTCGCCGACGCGCTGCAATGGATGATCGGCCGTCATGACATTCTGCGCACGGCGTTTGTCTGGGACCGCTTGGACGAACCGCTGCAAGTGGTCCAGCGGCAGGCGACATTGCATTGCCAGGAATTCGAATTGAACACCCGCGGCGACGTGCTCGACCAACTGCTGCAGCGCCACGACCCGCAGCATTTCCGTCTCGATGTGCAGCAGGCGCCGCTGCTGAGCCTGGTGTTTGCTGACGATCCGGCCAATGGCCGTGTGGTTGCCTTGTTGCTTTTTCACCACTTGATCATGGATCACCTGGCGCTGGACGTGATCCGCCGCGAAGCGCAAGCCTTTCTGCTCGGGCACAGCGCGCAAGTGGCGGCGCCGGTGCCGTATCGCGATCATTTGGCGCGGGCGCGACTGGCCGCGAACGAGTCGGCCCACGAGGCGTTCTTCCGGGAAATGCTCGCCGATATCGACGAGCCGACACTGCCGTGCGGATTGCGTGACGTGCAGGGTGACGGGCACTCGATCGAAGAAGCCTCGCTGATGCTCGACGCCGCCCTGAGCCGGCAATTGCGCGAGCAGGCGCGGCAACTCGGGGTGAGCGTGGCCAGTGTCATGCACCTGGCGCTGGCGCGGGTGCTCGGCGAGTTGTCCGGGCGTACGGCGGTGGTGTTCGGCACCGTGCTGCTTGGGCGGATGGCGGCCGGCGAGGGCGGTGAACATGCGCTGGGGATGTTCATCAATACCTTGCCGCTGCGGGTGGATGTCGGCGCCGATGACGTGCGCGCCGGCGTGTTGCTGACCCACCGCCGGCTGACCGCGCTGCTCGGCCATGAGCAAGCCTCACTGGCGCTGGCCCAGCGCTGCAGCGCCGTGGCGGTGCCGACGCCACTGTTCAGCGCGATCCTCAATTACCGGCACAGCAGCGTCGATGAAGTGGCCGAAGTCATCGACATCGCCCCGGGCGTGCAGGTGCTGGGCGCTCGCGAACGCACCAACTATCCATTGACCGTCAACATCGATGATCTGGGCGAAGACCTGCGTATCACCGCGCTGGCCGAGGCCAGCCTGGGGGCGCAACGCATCGCCGCTTATCTGCAGACTACGCTGCAAGGCCTGGTCGATGCGTTGCAGGCCAGCGCGCCGACACCGCTGCACAGCATTCGCATTTTGCCGGCGGCCGAGCGCGAACAGCTGTTGCACGGCGCCAATACAAAGCGCGCGCATTTCCCTGACACGCCATTGATCCACCAGCAGTTCGAAGCTCACGCCCAGTCCCGCCCGCACGCCACGGCGTTGCTGTTCGAGGAGCAGACCCTCAGCTACGACGACGTCAATCGCCGTGCCAACCAGGTCGCTCATCACCTGCTGGCGCTGGGTATCCGCCCCGACGACCGTGTCGCGATCTGCGTCGAGCGTGGCCCGCAAATGATCATCGGCCTGCTCGGCGTGCTCAAGGCCGGCGCGGCTTATGTGCCGATCGACCCGGCGTATCCGCAGGAGCGCATCCACTTCACCCTGCAGGACAGCGCCCCGGCGGCGCTGCTGCTGCAAGCCGCGACACGGGATCGAGTCGGCACACTGCAAGTGCCGCTGATCGATCTCGACAGCCAGTCGCTGCGCGCCGAACCCGAAAGCAATCCGCTGGTGGCCGGGTTGAGCCCGGCGCATCTGGCGTACGTGATCTACACCTCCGGCTCCACCGGTTTGCCCAAGGGCGTCATGGTCGAACATCGCAACGTGGCGCGGCTGTTTGCGGCGACTGTGCAGTGGTTTCACTTCAATGAGCGTGACGTATGGGCGTTGTTCCACTCGTTCGCCTTCGACTTTTCGGTGTGGGAAATCTGGGGCGCGCTGGCGTTCGGCGGGCAACTGCTGCTGGTGGCGCAAACCATCAGTCGGGCGCCGGACGAGTGCTATGCGTTGCTGTGCCGCAGCGGCGTTACTGTGCTCAACCAGACGCCGAGCGCGTTCCGCCAGTTGATCGCCGCACAGGGACGCAGTGTGCTGCAGCATTCGTTGCGCGAAGTGATTTTCGGCGGCGAAGCACTGGAACCGGGGCTGCTCAAACCGTGGTTTGCCCGGGTCGGCAATGCCGGCACGCGCCTGGTGAACATGTACGGCATCACCGAAACCACTGTGCACGTGACCTATCGGCCATTGCAGGCTGCCGATGCGCAGCGGGTCGGGGTCAGCCCGATTGGCGGGCCGATTGCCGACCTGCAACTGTACCTGCTCGACCCACAAGGTGAACCGGTACCGGTCGGTGTAACCGGCGAGTTGTACGTGGGGGGCGCGGGGGTGGCACGCGGTTACCTCAACCGTCCAGAGCTGACCGCCGAGCGCTTCATTCGCGACCCGTTCAGCCACGCTGCCGACGCGCGCCTGTACAAAACCGGTGACCTGGCGCGCTGGGCCGCCGACGGCAGTCTGGACTACCTGGGACGCAACGATGATCAAGTGAAGATCCGCGGTTTTCGCATCGAACTCGGCGAGATTCAGGCACGCCTGTCGGCCTGCGCCGGTGTCCGCGACGCGGTGGTGATTGCCCGCGAAGACAGCCCCGGCGACCCGCGCCTGGTCGCGTACTGGACCGCTGATGGCGGCGAAGAACCGAGCGTGGCGCAACTGCGTGAAACGCTGCTCGGCGCGCTGGCGGATTACATGGTGCCGAGTGCGTTCGTGCGTCTCGAGGCCTTGCCGCTGACCGCCAACGGCAAACTCGACCGCAAGGCCTTACCGGCGCCGGACAGTGATGCGTTTGCGCGAGGCGAATTCGAGCCGCCGAAGGGCGCGGTGGAAAGCCTGATTGCCGAGATCTGGCAAAGCGTGCTCGGCGTCGAACAGGTCGGGCGGCATGACAACTTTTTCGAGCTGGGCGGGCATTCGCTGCTGGCGGTCAGGCTGATCGAACGCATGCGTCAGCACGACTTGCACTGCGATGTGCGGGTGCTGTTCGGGCAGCCGAGCGTGGCGGCGTTGGCGGCCAGTCTCGGCGCGACGCAGGTGCACGCGGCAACGGCCAATCGCATCGAACCCGGCTGCACGGCGATTACCCCGGAGCATTTGCCGTTGGCCGATCTCGATCAGGCCGGCATCGACACGGTGCTGGCCAGCGTGCCCGGCGGCGTCGCCAATGTTCAGGACATCTATGCACTGGCGCCGCTGCAAGCGGGGATTCTCTATCACCACCTCGCCACCCACAGCGGCGATCCCTACGTGTTGCAGGCGCAGTTCGCCTTCGATGGCCTGGCGCAGATCAAAGATTTCGTGCGTGCCTTGAACAGCGTGATCGCCCGCCATGACATCCTGCGGACCAGTGTGGTCTGGGAAGGTCTGGAGGAACCGGTGCAAGTAGTGTGGCGCGAGGCGCCCCTGCATCTTCAGCGAATCGATGCCGACGAGCTCACCGGCGATGTGCTGGAGCAGATGCAGGCACGTTTCGATCCGCGGCACTATCGCCTCGATCTCAAGCACGCGCCGCTGCTGCGGTTCGCCTACACCGAAGACCGCGCCGGGCAGCGCTGGGTCGGCATCCTGCTGATGCATCACATCGTCCTCGACCACACCGCGCTGGAGGTGCTGGTGGCGGAAATGAGCGACCTGCTGCAAGGGCGCACGAACAATCTGCCGCCAGCGGTGCAATACCGCAATTACGTGGCTCAGGCCCGTGCGGGCGTCGATGACCAAGCGCACGCAGATTTTTTCCGCGACATGCTGGGCGACATCAGCGAACCGACGCTGGCGTTCGGTGTGCAGGATGTGCTCGGTGACGGCAGTGCCAGCGTCGACAGCCAGTTACCCCTCGACGCAGGTCTTGGCCGGCGCTTGCGCGAGTTGTCCCGGCATCTGGGGATCAGCATTGCCAGCCTCGTGCATCAGGCCTGGGCGCAAGTGCTGGCGCAGGTTTCCGGCCAGCAGGACGTGGTGTTCGGCACCGTGCTGCTGGGGCGCATGCAGGGCGGCGCGGGCGCGGATCGCGCGTTGGGCATGTTCATCAACACCTTGCCGTTGCGCGTTACGGTTGCCGCTGACTCGGTGCAGGACAGCGTGCTCACGACCCATCAACGCCTGGCGCAGTTGCTCGGGCATGAGCAGGCTTCACTGGCCTTGGCCCAGCGCTGCAGCGCTGTCGCGGCGACCTCGCCGTTGTTCAGCACGCTGCTCAATTACCGCCACAGTCCGGCGGACACGGCCGCGGTGAAATGGGATGGCATCGAGATTCTCTGCTCGCGCGAACGCAGCAATTATCCGCTGGTGGTCAGCGTCGATGACCTCGGTGACGGTTTCCTCTTGAATGTGCAGGCTGTGCCTGAAGTGGACGGCGCGCGGGTGTGCGATTACTTGCAGACCGCGTTGCACAGTCTGGTGAATGCACTCGAACACTCGCCGCAGCTGCCCGTGCAGCAGTTGTCGATTGTCTCGCCGGGCGAACGCCAGCAGGTGTTGTTCGGCTTCAACGCCACCGCGCGGCCGTTCCCGCCAGCGCAGACGGTGCAGCGTCTGGTCGAAGCGCAAGCACTGGCCAATCCCCAGGCGTGGGCGGCGGTGCAGGGCGAATGGCGTCTGAGTTATGCCGAGCTGAATCAGCGCGCCAACCGCCTGGCCCACCACCTGATCGGTCTCGGCGTACAGCCGGATGACCGTGTCGCGGTGTGCCTGCGCCGCAGTCCGCAGATGCTCGTGGCGCTGCTGGCGATTCTCAAGGCCGGCGCGGCTTATGTGCCGGTCGATCCGGCTCACCCGAGCGAGCGCATCGCCTATCTGTTGCAGGACTGCGAGCCGCTGGCGGTACTCGCCGAGACCGCAACCTGCGGCTTGCTCGGCACGGTGCCGCTGATCGATCTGGACAGCGACGGCTGGGCGCATTTGTCCGACGCCAACCCGCAATTGCCGGCGCTGACCCCGGCGCACCTCGCCTATGTCATCTACACCTCCGGTTCCACCGGCCAGCCAAAAGGCGTGATGGTCGAACACCGTACGTTGGAAAATCTGGTGCACTGGCATGCTGCAGCGTTCGATCTGCATGCTGGCAGCCACACGGCGAGCGTTGCCGGGTTCGGGTTTGACGCCATGGCCTGGGAGGTCTGGCCGGCCTTGTGCGTGGGCGCGACCCTGCACCTGCCACCGGCCTCGATCGGCAATCAACACCTGGATGAGCTGCTCGAGTGGTGGCAGGCGCAGCCGTTGCAGGTGAGCTTTCTGCCGACGCCGGTCGCCGAATATGCGTTCAGCCGCGAGCTAGGCCACCCGACCCTGCGCACGCTGTTGATCGGCGGCGACAAGCTGCGGCAGTTGCCGCGTGATCAAACCTTCGAGGTGATCAACAACTACGGACCGACCGAAGCCACGGTGGTGGCAACGTCGGGTCGCATCGAGTCCGGGCAGGTGTTGCACATTGGTCAACCGATCGCCAATGGCAAAGTCTATCTGCTCGACAGTCAGCAACAACCGGTGCCCGTCGGTGTTCTGGGCGAACTGTATGTTGGCGGCGCCGGCGTCGCGCGCGGTTACCTGAATCGCCCGGCATTGACCGCCGAGATGTTCCTCGACGACCCGTTCAGCGATGAACCCAACGGGCGCATGTACCGCACCGGCGACCTCACGCGCTGGCGCGCCGACGGCACGCTTGAGTACCTGGGACGCAATGACGATCAGGTCAAACTGCGCGGCGTGCGCATCGAGCCGGGGGAAATCGAAGCCGCGCTGCGCGCGCATAGCGACGTGCAAGACGCGGTGGTGCTGGTGCGTGACGGACGCTTGCTGACCTGGTTCAGCGAACGCAGCGCAGTAGATATTGCCGAGTTGCGTCGGCACTTGCAGAGCCGATTGCCGGAGGCGCTGATTCCTGCCGCTTATGTGCGCGTCGAGGCGATGCCGCTGACCGCCAACGGCAAGCTTGACCGCAAAGCCTTGCCGGAGCCGGATCACAGCGCCTGGCTCAGCCATGAATACGCCGCGCCGCACGGTCCGCTGGAACAGGCGCTGGCGCAGGTCTGGAGCGATCTGCTCAAGGTCGAGCAGGTCGGCCGTCACGACAATTTCTTTGAGCTTGGCGGGCATTCGCTGCTTGCCGTGAGCCTGATCGAACGTCTGCGCCAGCTCGGGCTGAGTGCCGATGTTCGCGTGCTGTTCAGCCAGCCGACCCTCGCCGCACTGGCGGCTGCGCTGGGCAGCGGTCGCGAAGTCGAGGTGCCGGCCAATCGCATTGCCGCCGACTGCCGCCACATCAGCGCCGACATGTTGAGCCTCAGCGAACTGGATCAGGCCAGTGTCGAACGCATCGTCGCCACGGTGCCGGGCGGCGCGGCCAACGTGCAGGATATCTATCCGCTGGCGCCGTTGCAGGAAGGCATTCTTTATCACCACCTCAGCGCCGGCCAGGGCGATCCGTATCTGCTGCAATCGAGTCTGGCGTTTGCCGACATCGACCGCCTGTACGCCTTCGTCCACGCCCTGCAAGGCGTCATCGAGCGCCACGACATTCTGCGCACCAGCGTGGTCTGGGAAGGGCTGCCGAGTCCGCAACAAGTGGTCTGGCGGCGCGCGCCATTAGCGGTCGATGGCGTGGCGCTGGACGCGGCAGAGGGTGACGTGCTCGCCCAGTTGCAAGCGCGTTTCGCTGCCCGCCAATGGCGCCTCGATCTCGGCCAGGCGCCGCTGATGCGCCTGGTGTATGCCGCCGATCCCGTGCACAAACGCGTCGTCGCCATGCTGCTGTTCCATCACATCGCCCTCGATCACACCGCGCTGGCGGTGGTGCGTCAGGAAATGCAGGCCAGTCTGCTCGGTGCCATTGAGCCGCTGCCAGCCGCCGCGCCATACCGAAATTACGTGGCGCAGGCTCGCCACGGCGTCAGCGAGCAGGAACACGAAACGTTCTTTTCAGAGATGCTCGGCGACATCGACGAGCCGACCTTGCCGTTCGGTCTGCGCGAAGTGAAAGGTGAGGGCGACGACATCGAGGCGTTTGTCAGCGGATTGCCAGTGGAGTTGAGCCAGCGCTTGCGAGCGCAGGCGCGCCGCTTCGGGGTCAGCGCCGCCAGTTTGTTCCATCTCGCCTGGGCGCAGGTGCTGGCGGTCACGGCCGGGCAGCCGAACGTAGTGTTCGGCACGGTGTTGCTCGGTCGACTGCAGGGTGGTGCGGGCGCTGATCGTGCGCTGGGCATGTTCATCAATACCTTGCCGTTGCGCGTCGATGTCGCCGAGGCCGGCATCGGTGTGGCGCTGCGCGGTGTGCACCAGCGGCTGGCTGCGCTGCTCGGTCATGAACACGCGTCACTGGCACTCGCCCAGCGTTGCAGTGCGGTGGCTGCGCCGTCGCCGCTGTTCAGCTCGGTGCTCAATTATCGCCACAGCGCGGCGGGTCATTGCGACGATGCAGCGTGGCAGGGGATCGAATTTCTCGCTCACGATGGGCGCAGTCATTACCCACTGACGCTGAGCATCAACGATCTTGGCGAGGGCTTCGATCTGTCGGTGCTGACGCCCGCCGAAGTCGGCGCGCAACGGGTCTGCGACTTGATGCACAGCACGCTGGCGGCGCTGGTGTCAGCGCTGGAGCAAAATCCCGAACAGGCGCTGAATCGCCTGGCGATCCTGCCGCCGTCAGAGCGCGAGCGAGTACTCAGCCAGTTCAACGCCAGCGCCAGGGCATTCCCGCCTGCGCAAACCGTGCACCGCCTCTTCGAAGCGCAGGCCTTGCTCAATCCGCAGGCGGTGGCGGTGCAAGCGGGTGAGCAACAGCTGACCTACGCGCAGCTCAATCAACAGGCCAATCGCCTCGCGCATTATCTGATCGAGTTGGGCGTGCGGCCCGACGCGCGCGTGGCGGTTGCCACCCGGCGCGGCCCGCACATGTTGCTGGCGATGCTGGCGGTGCTCAAGGCCGGCGCAGCCTACGTGCCGATCGACCCGGCGCATCCGGCCGAGCGCATCGCGTACCTGCTGGCCGACAGCGCACCGCTGGCGTTGCTGGTATCCGGTGTGGGCCCGTGGCCAGCAGAACCGCATCGAAGAAATGCGGGCGCGGTGAACGTGCCGGTGATCGATCTTGGCGACGAGCGCTGGCAGCACTTGCCCGAGCAAAATCCGCAAGTGGCCGGTTTGACTCCGAACCATCTGGCCTATGTGATTTACACCTCCGGCTCCACCGGCCAGCCAAAAGGCGTGATGGTCGAACACCAGAGCCTGGAAAACCTCGTGCACTGGCACGCGCAAGCGTTCGACCTGCACGCCGGCAGCCATACGGCGAGCGTTGCCGGGTTCGGGTTTGATGCCATGGCCTGGGAGGTCTGGCCGACCTTGTGTGTCGGCGCGACCCTGCACTTGCCGCCGGCGTCGATCGGCAATGAACACCTTGAAGAATTGCTCGAATGGTGGCGGGCGCAGCCCTTGCAGGTGAGCTTCCTGCCGACGCCGGTGGCCGAATATGCGTTCAGCCGCGAGTTGGGCCATCCGACCTTGCGCACCCTGTTGATCGGCGGCGATAAACTCAGGCAGTTCCCGCGTGATCAGACCTTCGAGGTGATCAACAACTACGGACCGACCGAAGCCACGGTGGTGGCGACCTCGGGTCGCATCGAGGCGGGGCAGGCGTTGCACATCGGTCGACCCATCGCCAATGCCAGGGTGTATGTCCTCGATGGGCAACAGAAACCTTCGCCGGTGGGCGGCAAAGGCGAGTTGTACGTCGCCGGCGCAGGCGTGGCCAGGGGTTATCTGAACCGCGATGAATTGACCGCCGAGCGCTTTCTTGCTGACCCGTTCAGCACTGAACCAGACGCGCGCATGTATCGCACCGGCGACCTTGTGCGCTGGCGTGCCGACGGCACGCTGGAGTATCTGGGCCGCAATGACGATCAGGTCAAACTGCGTGGCGTGCGGGTGGAACTTGGCGAAATCGAAGCCGCGCTGGCCAGTCATCCGGCGCTGCAGGACGCCGTGGCGCAGGTGCGCGACGGGCAGTTGCTGGCGTGGTTCACCGCGCGCGGCGCCGTGGCTATCGACGACTTGCGCCAGCACCTGCAGACGCGCTTGCCGCAAGCCTTGCTGCCGGCCGCCTACGTGCGTCTCGACGCGTTGCCGTTGACCACCAATGGCAAACTCGACCGCAAGGCCTTGCCGGAACCGGATCAAAGCGCCTGGCTCAGCCGTGAGTATCAGGCGCCGCAAGGCCCGGTGGAAACCGCGCTGGCGCAGATCTGGCGCGAAGTGCTCAAGGTCGAACAAGTCGGCCGGCACGACAACTTCTTCGAACTGGGCGGGCACTCGTTGCTGGCGATCAGCGTCATCGAACGCATGCGCCAGATCGATCTGAGCACCGACGTGCGCGTGCTGTTCAGCCAGCCGACCCTGGCGGCGCTGGCGGCGGCGGTCGGTAGCGGCCGCGAGATCGAGGTGCCGGCCAACGGCATCGCGGCGGACTGCACTTACATCACGCCGAGCATGCTCAGCCTGCTCGAACTGGACCAGGCCAGCATCGAACGCATCGTCGCCACGGTGCCGGGCGGCGCGGCCAACGTGCAGGATATTTACCCGCTGGCGCCATTGCAGGAAGGCATTCTTTATCACCACATAACGGCCGGGCAACACGACCCGTACGTGCTGCATTCGCGGCTGATGTTCGCCAGTGTCGAGCGGGTCGAAGCCTTTGCCAGCGCGTTGCGTCAGGTCATGGCGCGCCACGACATCCTGCGTACTTCGATCGTCTGGCAGGGCTTGGCTGCGCCGGTGCAGGTGGTGTGGCGCGAGGCGCAGTTGCCAGTGGAGGAGGTCGCGTTCGCGCAACTGTCGACGCGCGCGCTGGATCTCGCCCAGGCGCCGCTGATCCGCTTGTTGCATGCGCGCGATCCGAGCACCGGGCTAGTGGCCGGCCTGCTGTTGTTCCATCACATCGCCCTCGATCACACGGCGCTTGAAGTGGTGCGCGAAGAAATGCAGATCAGCCTCGCTGGCGAACAGCGCTCGCTGCCGCCGGCGGTGCCGTACCGCAATTACGTGGCACAGGCGCGGCTGGGCGTCAGTGAGACGGAGCACGAAGAGTTCTTCCGCGACATGCTCGGAGATGTCGATGAGCCGACGCTGCCGTTCGGCTTGCAGGACGTCAACGCCGCGGCGGGGACTTGCGAGGAAGCCGCGCTGGCACTGCCCGATGCCCTGGCACAGCGCCTGCGCCGCCAGGCACGACAGCTGGGCATCAGCGTCGCCAGCGTGTTTCATCTGGCGTGGGCGCAGGTGCTGGGCGCCACTTCCGGGCAGGAGCGGGTGGTGTTCGGCACGGTGCTGATGGGTCGCATGCAGGGCGGGGCAGGGGCGGATCGCGGACTGGGGATGTTCATCAATACCCTGCCGCTGCGCGTCGATCTCGGCGCGCAACCGGTGCGCGCCGCGCTGGCGGCCACCCATGGGCGGCTCACCGGCCTGCTGGCGCATGAGCATGCCTCGCTGGCTCTGGCCCAGCGTTGCAGCCGAATCGCTGCACCGGCGCCGTTGTTCAGTGCGATGCTCAACTATCGGCATGGCAGCGCGACGCTTGCGCAGGCGCATCCGGCGTGGCACGGCATCGAAACCCTGCACAGCGAGGAGCGCACCAATTATCCGCTGAGCCTCAACGTCGACGATCTCGGCACCGCTTTCAGGCTCACCGCGATCACCTCGGCCGAGGTCGGTGCGTTGCGCATCTGTAACTACATGGAGACGGCGTTGCAGACACTGATCGAGGCGTTGGAGCAGACGCCGCAGCAACCGATCGAGCAGTTGTCGGTGTTGCCGCAGGCCGAGCGTCAGCGCTTGCTGTTCGACTTCAACGCGACGGCGGTCGATTACGACTTGCAGCAAACCCTGCACGGGCTGTTCGAAGCGCAAGTGTTGCGCACGCCGCAGGCCGTCGCGGTGCAAATCGACGATCAATGCCTGAGTTTCCAACAGCTCAACGAGCGCGCCAACCGCCTCGCCCATCACCTGATCGGGCTCGGCGTGCAGGCGGATTCGCGGGTGGCGATCTGCGTCGAGCGCAGTCTCGCCATGGTCGTTGGCCTGCTGGCAATCCTCAAGGCGGGTGGCGCGTATGTGCCGCTGGACCCGGACTACCCGGCCGAACGCATCGCCTGCATGCTTGCCGACAGTGCGCCGGTGGCGCTGCTGGTGCAGGGCAGCACGGCCTCGCAGGCTGGCGCACTGGCGGTGCCGGTGATCAATCTGGACGAGGACATCTGGCGCGACATGCCGGCGGACAACCCGCCACGCGAGCGCCTGACGTCGGCGCATCTGGCCTACGTGATCTATACCTCCGGCTCTACCGGTCAGCCCAAGGGTGTGGCCAACGAGCACGGTGCGGTGGTCAACCGTTTGCTGTGGATGCAGGACGCCTATGCGTTGACGGCGGCGGATACCGTGTTGCAGAAAACCCCGTTCAGTTTTGACGTGTCGGTGTGGGAGTTCTTCTGGCCGCTGATGACCGGCGCGCGCCTGTTGCTGGCCCGCCCTGGCGGGCACAAGGAGCCGGCGTACCTGAGCGCGCTGATCGATCGCGAACAGGTCAGCACCGTGCATTTTGTGCCATCGATGCTCGACGTGTTTCTCGCCCACGGCCAGACCGAGCGCTGTGCCGGCTTGCGCCAGGTGATGTGCAGTGGGGAGGCGTTGCCCGGCAGTCTGGTGCGGCGTTTCAAACAGCAGTTGCCGGCCAGCCAGTTGCACAACCTGTACGGCCCGACCGAAGCGGCGGTGGACGTCACCGCGTGGCATTGCGCCGGGCCGGTGCACGACACGCCGGACAATACGCCGATCGGCAAACCGATCGCCAATACGCGGATGTACATCCTCGACGCGCAGCAACAACCGGTGCCGCAAGGTGTGGTCGGCGAGCTGTACATCGGTGGCGTACAGGTCGCGCGCGGCTACCTCAATCGCGCCGAACTGAGTGCCGAACGCTTCCTGCGTGACCCGTTCGGCCCGCAGGCGCAAGCGCGCATGTATCGCACCGGTGATATCGCTCGTTATCGTGCCGACGGCAATATCGAATACCTGGGCCGCAACGACGATCAAGTGAAGATTCGCGGCCTGCGCATCGAACTGGGGGAAATCCAGGCGGGCCTGACCCGCATCGACGGCGTGCAGGAAGCGGCGGTGCTGGCCCGCGAAGACGTGCCGGGGGACAAGCGCCTGGTGGCGTATTACACCGGTGCGCGGCTGGACATCGACATCCTTCGCGCCGCATTACTGCACGGCTTGCCGGGCTACATGGTGCCGGCCACCTACATCCATCTCGACCGTCTGCCGCTGAGCCCCAACGGCAAACTCGACCGCAAGGCGCTGCCCGCGCCGAATCAGGATTCGCTGGTCAGCCGGCCGTACGAGGCACCCATCGGCGAGGTGGAAATCACCCTGGCGCGGCTGTGGGGCGAATTGCTCAATGTCGAACGGGTCGGCCGTCACGACCACTTTTTCGAGCTGGGCGGGCACTCGCTGCTGGCGGTGAGTCTGGTCGGCCGGCTGCAACAGGAAGGCATAGAGGCTGACGTGCGGGCGTTGTTCGAGCACCCGACACTGGCCGGTTACGCAGCAATCACGGAAAGAATGGAGATCGTCCTGTGAGCCTGAATCCCTTGTTGGCAACCCTTAAAGCCCGCGACATCCAATTGACGGTCACAAACGACCAGTTGCGCGTCAATGGCAACAAGCAGGCGCTTGGAGATCCGACACTGCTGGCGTCGTTGCGCGAGCACAAGGCGGCGCTGATCGAACTGATCAAGGCCGGCGGGTACTCCGCCGCCCGCGTCGGTCAGGTCGAGGTGCCGGCCAATGGTATTGCGCCCGGTTGCACCCGGATCACCCCGGCGATGCTGACCCTGACGCAACTGAGCCAGGACGCTATCGATCAACTGCTCGAAGGCATTCCCGGCGGGGCGGCGAACGTGCAGGACATCTATCCGCTGACACCGTTGCAAGAAGGCATTCTCTATCATCACGTCAGCGCGCAGCACGGTGATCCCTATGTCATGCAGGCGCATTTCGCCTTCAGCGGCGCGGAGCGTTTGCAGGCATTCGTCGACGCCTTGCAAACGGTCATTAATCGCCACGACATTCTGCGCACTGCGGTGGTCTGGGAAGGCCTCGACACGCCGCTGCAAGTGGTCCTGCGCGATGCCCGCCTGCCGCTGGAAGAAGTGCTGCTGGAGGCTGAGGGCGGCGATGCGCTGAGCCAACTGCACGAACGCTTCGACGCTCGCCAGTTCCGCCTCGACGTGACGCGCGCGCCGCTGTTGCGCCTGGCGCATGCCTGGGACGCGCGCGAACAGCGCATCGTCGCGATGCTGCTGTTCCATCACATGGCGATGGACCACTCGGCACTGGCGGTGGTCAGCGAGGAATTGCAGGCCTGCCTGTGCGGACAGGCCGCGCGGCTGGGCGCGCCTGTGCCGTTTCGCAATTACGTGGCGCAGGCGCGCCTGGGCATCAGCGAGGCGCAACACGAAGGGTTTTTCCGCGAGATGCTCGCCGACATCGACCAACCGACCTTGCCCTATGGCCTGCAAGGTGTGCACGGCGATGGCAGCGATATTGTCGAATTCAGCCAGGCGCTCGACCCGCCACTTGAGCGCCGCTTGCGCGCACAGGCGCGGCGCCAGGGCGTCAGCGTCGCGAGCTTGTTCCACCTCGGTTGGGGCCAGGTGCTGAGTGCCCTGACCGGGCAGGCGAGCGTGGTTTTCGGCACCGTGCTGATGGGGCGCATGCACAACGCCGAAGGCACCGAACGTGCACTGGGCATCTTCATCAACACCTTGCCGCTGCGAGTCGACATCACCACGCTGGCCGTCGCTGAAGCGATCAAGGCCACTCACGCGCGGCTGACCACCCTGATGCGCCACGAACATGCGCCGTTGGCATTGGCGCAGCGATGCAGTGGCGTGGTCGCCTCATCGCCGTTGTTCAGCACGCTGCTCAACTATCGCCACAGCGCTTCCGGCGCCAACGCCAGCGCCGAAGCACTCGCCGCCTGGGAGGGCATCAGTGTGCTGCGCTCGGAAGAACGCACCAATTATCCGCTGACCCTGAGCATTGACGACTTCGGCGAGCGCTTCAGCCTGACCTTGCTGGCCACTCGCGCCGTCGACGGTCAGCGTCTGTGCGCCTATCTGTTGTGTGCGATCGAGCAATTGCTGTCGGCACTCGAACAGGCGCCGCAAACGCCGCTGAATCGGTTGTCGGTGCTGTCGGCGGAGGAGCGCGAGCAACTGTTGCACGGGTTCAATGCCAGCCAGGTCGATTACCCGCCAGCGCAGCCTGTTCATCAGCGGTTCGAAGCGCAGGTGCTGGCGCGTCCGGATGCGCTGGCCGCGGTGCACATGGGCGAGTCGCTGACCTTTGCCGAGCTGAACCACAAGGCCAATGCGCTGGCCCACCAGTTGCTCGATCTGGGCGTGCAGCCTGATGACCGTGTCGCCATCGTCGCCCGCCGCGGTCTGCAAGCGCTGACCGGTTTGCTGGCGATCCTCAAGGCCGGCGCCGCTTACGTGCCGGTCGATCCGGCGCACCCGGCCGAACGCCTGCTGCATTTGCTGCGCGACAGTGCGCCGGTGGCGGTGCTGACCAGCGCCGATCTGCGTGAACGCCTGCCGAGGCTGGCGATCCCGATGCTCAATCTCGACCCGCGCACCTGGCCGCTGGGCATCACCCGTAACCCGCACCTGCCGAATCTGCAGGTGAGCCATCTGGCCTACGTGATCTACACCTCCGGCTCGACCGGTTTGCCCAAGGGCGTGATGGTCGAGCATGGCACGCTGTCGAACCTGGTCGATTGGCACTGTTCGGCCTTCGACCTGTGTGCCGGCCGTCACACCTCGAGCCTCGCGGGATTCGGCTTCGACGCCATGGCGTGGGAGATCTGGCCGGCGCTGTGCGCGGGCGCCACGCTACACATCGCCCCGGCGCATGACGGCAGTGAAGACATCGACACGTTGCTCGACTGGTGGCGCGCGCAGCCGCTGGACGTGAGTTTCCTGCCCACGCCTGTGGCCGAATACGCCTTTAGCCAACACCTGGAACACCCGACGTTGCGCACGCTGCTGATCGGCGGCGACCGCTTGCGCCAGTTCTCGCGCAACCAGCGTTTCGACGTGATCAACAATTACGGCCCGACCGAAACCACAGTGGTCGCGACCTCCGGGCGCATCGACAGCGATGACGCCTTGCACATCGGCAAACCGGTGAGCAATGCCACGGTGTATCTGCTCGATGAGCACCAGCACCCGGTGCCGATTGGCGCGGTCGGCGAGCTGTACATTGGCGGCCGAGGTGTGGCGAGGGGTTACTTGAACCAGCCGCAGCTGACGGCCGAACGCTTCCTGCGCGATCCGTTCAGCAATACCGCGCAGGCGCGCATGTACCGCTCCGGCGACCTCGCGCGCTGGCGGAGAGACGGCACGCTTGAGTACCTGGGACGCAATGACGACCAGGTGAAAATTCGCGGCGTGCGCATCGAACCGGGCGAGATCGAGAATCGCCTCAATCAGTTGCCGGGGATTCAGGAGGCGGTCGTGCTGGCGCGCGAAGATCAGCCGGGACAGCCGCGCCTGGTGGCGTATTTCACCGAGCAGGCGCAGGTGCAGGCATTGGCCGTTGGGGAATTGCGCGCGTTGTTGCTGACGCAGTTGCCGGAATACATGGTGCCGTCTGCCTTCGTCAAACTCGACGGATTACCGCTGACCGCCAACGGCAAACTCGACCGCAAGGCCTTGCCCAAGCCTGAGCGCTCGGCCGTGTTCACCCGTGAATACGCCGCACCGCAAGGGGAAGTGGAAATCGCCCTGGCCGACATCTGGGCCGATGTGCTGCAGGTCGAGCGGGTAGGGCGCGAAGACCATTTCTTCGAGCTGGGCGGGCATTCGCTGCTGGCGATGCGCATGGTTGCGCAGGTGCGCCAGCGACTCGGCGTCGAGCTGGTGCTCAGCGATCTGTTTGCCAACGCCGAGCTGGCAGCGGTGGCGCAGGTATTGACCGAAGCCGGGCGCTGCACGCAACCGCCGATCCTGCCGGCATCGCGTGAAACGGCGCTGCCGTTGTCGTTTTCGCAGCAGCGCTTCTGGTTTCTGGCGCAGATGGAGGGCGCCAACACTGCTTACAACATCCCAATCGCCCTGCGCTTGCGCGGTGCCCTGGACGACGATGCCCTGCAACGCGCGCTGGCCCGTATCGTCGCCCGCCACGAGACGTTGCGCAGTCGCTTCGCACCGCTCGCTGGCGACGCTCAGGTGTTGATTGCGCCGGTCGACAGCGGCCTGCTGTTGCGGGTCGAGGATCTGCGCCAGCACCCTCAGGCGGACGAGGCGTTGCAGGCGCTGATTCAGGGCGAGGCTTCGGGGCCGTTCGATCTGCTTGACGACCCGCTGATTCGCGGGCGTCTGGTGCGTCTGGCCGATGATCATCATGTGCTGCTGCTGACGCTGCACCACATCATCTCCGACGGTTGGTCGATGGGCGTGCTGACCCGCGAACTGATGGCGCTGTACCGGGCCTTCAGTCAGGGCGAAGACGATCCGTTGCCGGCGCTGACCCTGCAATACGGTGACTACGCGGTGTGGCAGCGGCGCTGGTTGAGCGGCGAGGTGTTGCAGCGCCAAAGCGAATATTGGCAACGCACCCTGCGTGACGTGCCGGCCTTGCTGACCTTGCCGACGGATCGGCCGCGCCCGGCGCAGCAGGACTACGCCGGCAGCAGCATTGCGCTACAACTGGACGAGCGTCTGAGCGCCGGGCTCAAGGCCTTGAGTCAGCGCCACGGGGTGACGTTGTACATGACCTTGCTCAGTGCCTGGGCGTTGCTGCTCGGGCGTTTGGCCGGGCAGACCGACGTGGTCATCGGTTCGCCGGTGGCCAACCGCAATCGGGCCGAAGTCGAGGGCATGATCGGCCTGTTCGTCAACACTCTGGCCCTGCGTATCGACACCGCGGGCGAGCTGACCGGCGAAGCGCTGCTGGCGCGGGTCAAGACCCTGACCTTGCAGGCTCAGGCGCATCAGGATCTGCCGTTCGAGCAAGTGGTGGAGCTGACCCGGCCGGTGCGCAGCCTGGCGCACAGTCCGCTGTTCCAGACCATGTTCAACTGGCGCAACAGCGACGGCCCGGCACTGGCCCTGGGTGAGCTGACCCTGGAAGCCGTGGCCGAGCCGAGCCACTTTGCCAAGTTCGATCTGACTTTGACCCTCGGCGACACCGGCGCGGGCATTGGCGGCTGGCTGGAATACGCCACGGCGCTGTTCGATGAAACCACGGTGCAGCGTTTTGCCGGTTACCTGCAGCAACTGCTACAGGCCATGGTCAGCAACGATCAGGCGCTGCTTGCCCAGGTGCCATTGATAACGGACGAAGAACGCCAGTGCTTGCTGGTGGATTTCAATGACACCGCACGGGAATACCCGCACGACCACACCGTGCAGCATCTGTTCGAAGCATTGGCCGTGCAACAACCCGACGCCGTCGCAGCGCTGCACGGCCAGCAGACGCTGAGCTATGCCGAGTTGAACCGCCGGGCCAATCGGCTGGCGCATCATCTGCGCAGCGACGGAGTAAAACCTGGCGACGCGGTGGCGATCCTGTTGCCGCGCTCGCTGGACCTGCTGATCGCGCAACTGGCGGTCGGCAAGTGCGCGGCGGCGTGGGTGCCGCTGGATATTCACGCCCCAAGCGAGCGCCAGGCGTTCATGCTCGAGGATTGCCAGGCCGCCGCGCTGCTGACGCACAGCACCACCCCGCTGACCTTTGCCGCACGGCGCATCGATCTTGATCGGCTGCCGCTCGAGGCTCAGCCCAGCCATAACCCGGATCTGCCGCAGTCGGCCGAGTCGCTGGCGTACATCATGTACACCTCGGGCTCCACCGGCATGCCGAAAGGCGTCATGGTCCCGCACCGGGCGATCACGCGGCTGGTGATCAATAACGGCTACGCCGATTTCAATCGCCAGGATTGCGTTGCGTTTGCCTCCAATCCGGCGTTCGATGCCAGCACCATGGACGTTTGGGGCGCGCTGCTCAACGGCGCGCGGGTGGCGATCATCGATCACGCGACGTTGCTCGACCCGCACGCGTTCGGCGCCGAACTCAAGCGCAGCGGCGCGAGCATCCTGTTCGTCACCACCGCACTGTTCAACCAGTATGTGCAGCTGATTCCCGACGCCCTGAAGGGCTTGCGCATCCTGCTCTGCGGCGGCGAGCGCGGCGATCCGGCGGCGTTTCGCACGTTGCGCGCCGAGGCGCCGGATGTGCGTCTGGTGCATTGCTATGGCCCGACGGAAACCACCACTTACGCCACCACGTTTGCCGTGCAGAATGTCGCCGATGAGGCCGACAGCGTGTCGATCGGCGGGCCGATCTCCAACACCCAGGTCTATGTGCTCGACGCCTTCCAGCAACCGGTACCGTTCGGCGTGACCGGTGAGTTGTACATCGGCGGGCAGGGCGTTGCCCTGGGCTACCTGAATCGGCCCGAGCTGACCGCAGAGAAATTTCTCCCGGACCCGTTCAGCGGCAGGCCCGACGCGGTGATGTACCGCACCGGCGATCTGGTGCGCTGGCTGGCGCCGGGGCAGCTTGAGTGCATCGGTCGCAATGACGATCAGGTGAAAATCCGCGGCTTCCGCATTGAGCTGGGCGAGATCGAAAACCGTCTGCTCAGCTGTCCCGGGGTCAGGGAAGCCGTGGTACTGGCGCGGCGTGACGGCGCGCAAACCACCCGTCTGGTGGCCTATTTCAGCGCTGACGATGCCGAACTGCACAGCGCCACCTTGCGCGCGTTGTTGCAGGCACGCTTACCGGAATACATGGTGCCTTCGGCGTGGGTGCGGCTGGAGAATCTGCCGCTGAACAATAATGGCAAGGTCGATCGCAAGGCCTTGCCGGAGCCGACCCAGGAGGCTTTGCTCAACCGCGTGTACGAGGCGCCGGGTAACGCGCTGGAAATCCGTCTCGCCGGATTGTGGAGCGAAATCCTCCAGGTTGACCGGGTCGGTCGTCACGACAATTTCTTCGAACTGGGCGGGCATTCGTTGCTGGCGGTGCGGCTGGTCAGTCAGATGCAGCAGGCCGGTCTGCCGATGACCCTCGCCGAGTTGTTCCAGCAGCCGAGCATTGAGGCGATGGCTGCGCTGCTCGCTGAGCGTGACGGGATCAGCGAGGCGGAGCCGGGGCTCATCGTGGTCCGCGCGGGCAGTCAAGGTACGCCGCTGTTTCTGGTGCATGAATTCAGCGGCCGCGATGTGTATTTCCCGGCGCTGGGCCGACACATCGACGGTGATTTCCCGATCTACGGTCTGCCCGGTATCGAGTTCGGCCAGGCGCAATTGCGCACCCTCGAATGCCTGGCGACACGCATGGCCGGGATCATTCGCGACAGACAACCTCACGGGCCTTATCGATTGGCTGGCTGGTCGTTCGGCGGTGTACTGGCTTACGAAGTCGCGCAGCAATTGCTGGGGCAGGACGAAGTGGTCGAATTCATCGGCCTGATCGACAGCTACGTGCCGCGTCTGGCCGATCCGCACAAGGCGCGCTGGAACGATGCCCACGTGCACAAGCGGCAGTTGCTCCTGCATTGCACCGCGCACTGGCTGGGCCTTGGCGAGGATGGTCAGCGTGGATTGACGGCGCTGGCCGCGTTGCAAACCGAGCTGGACGCACTGACGTTCGCCGACCTGCTGGAGCGCTGCCAGCAGCAGCAATTGCTCCATCCGGAGCTGGCAGCAGCCTCGGCAGCCGATACCTGGCATTACCTTGATCGCGAAGTTGCCCACGGGCATGCGCTGGCGCATTACCGGGTCAGTCCGCTGCCGGTGCCGCTGCATGTGTTTCGCGCACAGCAACGTTCAGCGGCGATGGCGCAGCTCAGCCCGACCCTCGGCTGGGCCGAAGAATTGCCCAATGCCGAGTTGCGTTGCATCGACGTGCCCGGCGATCACCAGAACATGATGAAAGCCCCGCATATTCAAGCGCTGGGTCAGGCGCTCAGCCAGGCACTGGTGCAAGCAAAGGCGCCGACATTGCCGGTCTATCAACCGCTGGTGACCATCCAGACTGGCGACAGTGCAAGGGCGCCGATCTTCTGCGTGCCGGGGGCCGGCGACAGTGTTACCGGCTTCATTCATCTGACCGAAGCCCTCGGTCCCGAGTGGCCGGTGCATGGTCTGCAACCGCGCGGGCTGGAAGGCGACGCGGTGCCGCACAGTCAGGTCGAGGCGGCGGCGCGCTGTTACCGGCGGGCGATCGAGCAGCTCTATCCGCAGGGCCCCGTGCACCTGATCGGACACTCCTTCGGTGGCTGGGTGGCGCACGCTCTGGCCGCGCAATTACAGGCCGACGGGCGCGAAGTGGCGTCGCTGACGCTGATCGACAGTGAGTCACCCGGCGGCAACGGCGTCGTTGGCAAACCCTACACCGCAACCGCGGCGTTACAGCGGCTGATCGAGGCGCTGCAACTGTCGGCCGGCGCCTCACTGGGCATCGATGCCGAGGTGTTCGCCGCAGCCGATGACGCCACGCAACTACGTCTGCTGCACGAGGGCATGGTGCGTGCGGGCGTGCTGTCGGCGCGATCTGCGCCGCAGTCTTTGCTCGGCTCGACGCGCACGTTCGCCAGTGCGTTGCGCACGGTGTATCAACCGCGTCAGCGCTACAGCGGCCCGGTGCGGTTGGCGCTGGTGGACGATCCGACGCTCGATGCGGCGGGCAATCAGCGCGAGCAAGCGGCGATGGTTGAAGGCTGGCGCCGCGAGGTCGCGGATCTGACGGTGTGGTCCGGGCCGGGCAACCATTTCACCTTGCTCAAGGCGCCCAACGTGTTCAGTTTCGCCGCGTGGTGGCACGAGGGTCACAAGCAACCGGCCAAGGCAATGTTCTCCTGATCGATGTGTACGTCTTGCAGCCCGGTCGCTGGCCGGGCTCAACTCTGAACGGATTTGTGGTTTATTTATGGAAAAGTCGAAGTTGCGCAAAGTCGCTTTGGGTGTGGCGCTGGCGGCGGTCGCCGGCTTGTTGCTGTACGCGGTACAGGCGCCGGCGCAAGCGCCGCAGTACCTGACGGCCACGGTGGAACGCGGTGACATCGAGAACGCGGTGCTCGCCACCGGGTTGCTCGAGGGCATCAAGCAGGTCGATGTCGGCGCGCAGGTGTCGGGGCAATTGAAGTCGCTCAAGGTCAAGGTGGGCGACAAGGTGAAGAAGGGCCAGTGGCTGGCGGAAATCGATCCACTGGTGTTGCAGAACACTCTGCGTCAGGCCCAGGTCGATGAAGAAAACCTGCAAGCGCAAAAACGTGCGACCCAGGCGCAACTGCGCCAGACCAAGGCCTTGTTCGAGCGTTACCGGAACTTGCAGAAAGACGCGTCGATCTCTCGCCAGGATTTCGAAACCGCGCAGTCGAATTACGAAGTGCAGCAGGCCAATCTGCTGTCACTGGACGCGCAGATCAAGAGTGCGCATATCCAGATCGACACCGCCAAGGTCAACCTGGCCTATACACGGATCATTGCGCCCATCGACGGCGATGTGGTCGGCATCGTTACGCAGGAAGGGCAGACCGTGATCGCTAACCAGTTGGCGCCGATCCTGCTCAAGCTGGCCGATCTGGATACCATGACGGTCAAGGCGCAGGTGTCGGAAGCGGATGTGATTCACATCGCGCCGGGGCAGGAGGTGTATTTCACCATTCTGGGTGAAGACAAGCGTTATTACGGCAAGCTGCGCGGCACTGAGCCGGCACCGCAGAACTTCCTCGAAACCCCGCCGGCCGGCACGCCGAAGCAGAACACCGCGGTGTTCTACAACGCATTGTTCGAGGTGCCGAACCCGGATCATCGCTTGCGCATTTCCATGACCGCGCAGGTGCGCGTGGTGCTCGACACGGCGAAGTCAGTGCTCATGGTTCCAGTGGCGGCACTCGGCGCGCGCAACGGTGACGGCAGCTATCCGGTGCGTGTGCTCGATGCCAAGGGGCAGGCCCAGCCACGCACCGTGCAGGTCGGCATTAACAACAACGTCAAGGTGCAGATCAACGAAGGTCTGACTGAAGGTGATCGCGTGGTGATCGGTGATCCGGTATCTGCTGTGGCGGGGTCCTGATCATGGCCGAAGCCCTGCTGCAACTGAGTGGCATCACCCGCAGCTTCATTGCTGGCGATCGTGAATTCCTGGCGCTGAAAGACATTGACCTGACGATACACGCTGGGGAAATGGTGGCGATCATCGGTGCGTCCGGCTCCGGCAAATCGACGCTGATGAACATCCTTGGCTGTCTCGATTACGCCACCGCCGGCAGTTACAGGATCAACGGCCGGGAAACCCGCGACCTCGATAGCGAGGCGCTGGCAGCACTGCGCCGCGACTACTTCGGTTTCATTTTCCAGCGCTATCACTTGCTGCCGCATCTGAGTGCCATGCACAACGTCGAGATCCCGGCGATATACGCCGGCACCCCGGAGCCGCAACGCCACGCCCGCGCCCGCGAGCTGTTGGCGCGGCTGGGGCTGGAACGGCACCTGACGCACCGGCCCAGCCAGCTGTCTGGCGGCCAGCAGCAGCGCGTCAGTATTGCCCGCGCCTTGATGAACGGCGGTGAAGTGATCCTCGCCGATGAGCCAACCGGTGCCCTCGACACGACCAGCGGCAAGGAGGTCATGCACATTCTGCAGGAGCTGCACGCCGCCGGGCACACGGTGATTCTGGTGACCCACGATCCGAAAGTGGCGGCCAACGCCGAGCGCATCATCGAAGTCAGCGACGGCGAAATCCTCAGCGACCGGCGCAACGTGCCCGACAGCGAAGCCTCGGTGAGCGACGACCGGGCGGCGCCGCAAGCCACCGCAGCACGGCGTCTGGTCGCCAGCCTCGGGCTGTTCAAGGAAGCCTTCAACATGGCCTGGGTCGCGTTGATTTCGCACCGCATGCGCACCTTGCTGACCATGCTCGGCATCGTCATCGGCATCACTTCGGTGGTGTCCATTTCGGCGATCGGCGAGGGTGCCAAGCGCTATGTGCTCAAGGACATTCAGGCGATCGGCAGCAACACCATCGATATCTATTCCGGAACCAGTTTCGGCGACAGCCGATCCGCCGCCATCGAAACCCTGGTGCCTGCCGATGTTGCGGCCCTCAATCAACTGTATTACGTCGACAGCGCGACACCGGTGGTTGGCCGCAATCTGCTGTTGCGTTACCGCAATATCGATGTCGATGCCCAGGTCAATGGCGTCAGCGATCTGTATTTCCAGGTGCGCGGGATCAAGATGGCGGCGGGCATTCATTTCAGCGAAAGCGATGCGCGACGTCAGGCTCAGGTGGTGGTGATCGATCACAAGACCCGTCAGCGCCTGTTCGGCGAGCAGGTCGATCCGCTGGGGCAGGTGATCCTGATCGGTAATCTGCCGTGCACCGTGATTGGCGTCGCGGCGGAGAACAAGAACCTGTTTGCCGCGAGCAAGTCACTCAACGTCTGGGTGCCCTACGAAACCGCTGCCGGGCGCCTGCTCGGCCAGCGCTATCTGGACAGCATCAGCGTGCGCATCAAGGACGGCCAGCCGAGCAAAGTGGTGGAGGACAACGTCAACAAGTTGATGCTGCAGCGTCACGGCAGCAAGGATTTCTTCACCAACAACCTCGACAGCATCATGCAGACCGTGCAGAAAACCAGCCGCTCGCTGGCGTTGCTGCTATCGCTGATTGCGGTGATTTCGCTGGTGGTCGGCGGCATCGGCGTGATGAACATCATGCTGGTTTCCGTGACCGAACGGACCCGCGAGATAGGCATTCGCATGGCGGTGGGCGCGCGCCAGTCGGACATTCGTCAGCAGTTTCTGGTGGAAGCGGTGATGGTCTGTCTGCTCGGTGGCGCCATCGGCATTTCCCTGTCGTACGCCATCGGCCATCTGTTTTCGGTGTTCATCAAGGAGTGGGAGATGGTGTTTTCGATGGGCTCGGTGCTGACCGCAGTGTTCTGTTCGACCTTGATCGGCGTGGTGTTCGGCTTCGTGCCCGCGCGCAACGCTTCACGGCTGGACCCGATCGAAGCGCTGGCGCGGGATTGATCGTGCTGGGTCAGGGGGTGGGGGCTGCCGCGCTGTCCTGCGGCGAATACATCCACTTCATCAACGAATGTCGGCCGCTGATGCCCAGTTTGATCGCCGCGCGCTTGAGGTAGCTTTCCACGGTGTTGACCTTTAGCTGCAGCTGCGCGGCCAGTTCCGGCGCGGTGTGCCCGGCGAGCAGGCCGATGCACACCGCGCTTTCGCGGTTCGACAGCTTCAAACCCAGTTGCTCCAAGCGCTCGTTGAAGCGCAGGCGCAGGGTCTCCAGGCCGCTGGTTTCCGCGTTCGGTGCAAGAGCTTGCGAGTCGATCTCCAGCGGCTGCACGGCGTTGATGTGTTTTTCGACCATCGGCAGCAGTACCGGCGAGATGTCCTGCAGCAGGCTGCGCTCCTGGGCGGAAAAACGTTCCGACTGATCGTTGCGGTACACCGAAATCACGTAGCGGTAACCGTCCTTGCGCCGGGTCAGGTGCAGTTGCGCAGCGTCGGCGGCGGTTGGCGATGTCTCGGGCGGCGGCCGGTCGCTGTGTTCGCTGAACAGCGTGTCGGCGCGCAACGCCGCCTCCCTCGTCGGTTCGGGTTCGCAGCGCTGCGTCACCGGTTCGACGCGCATCTGCCGAATATGCGTAGCGTCCACCGCCAGTTGGGTGCGGATCAGGTCATGCAGCATGCGCGGAAAATGGCGACTGCCGGTGCTGGCAATGACCTTGCCGATGTGCGGAAACAGGTGTGAGTTCATGTCTTCATCCGTGAGTGGCATTGAGCGGCTCGTATCCTTGCAGTCGCGGCGTGAGCTCCATGGCCGGTAAAATTTCCTGCAGGTTTGGATCCTATCCTAGTACAACGTTTCAACATGCGTTTAATCAAGCGCAAATGCGCTTGTTGCAATGACGTTCGATTAACAGTACGACGAGTGGCACGTGATGCAGAAACATGTCCGGTGCCATTTACCAAGGTCGAACATCAAACGTAAAAAAAGGGCAGCCTGATCAATCAAGCCGCCCCTTTCAGATCACTCGGCAATCAATGCATCTTGCTGTGATCGTGCCCTTGCATAGTGGTCAGCGCACGAACCGGTGCCTTGACTTCGAGGGTCTCTTTCTCGCCCTTGGCGTTTTCCACGGTCAGGGTCAGCGGTACGCTTTCGCCTTCCTTGAGCTGGCCGGTCAGCCCCATCAACATCACGTGATAACCATTGGGATCAAACGCGACCGCTTTGCCCGCCGGCAGATCCACCGATTTCACCGGGCCCATGCTCATGACGTCGTTTTTCATGGTCATTTCATGGATCTGCACGTCCTTGGCGACCGGCGAAGCGACGCTGAGCAACTTGCTGTCGCTGTCAGCGGTGAGGGTCATGAACGCGCCGCTGGCGCTTTGGGTCGGCACGGTGGCGCGCACCCAGGCGTCGTCGACTGTGGTTTGCGCCGCTGCCTGAAAAGCCAGGCCCAGCAACGACAGACCCAGTACAGCGCGTTTGATGTGGTTCAAGACAGGACGCATCAGCAGACCTCCATAACAGTGAGCAAATCTTCCGTGCATTGTTCTGCCGAAAGCGATGTGGACAGCCCCAGGCGCAAACCGCCGTTGGAGTCGTAGACGTAACTGGTCGCGGTGTGCGAGATGGTGTAGGTGTCGCCGGCCGGAACCTTCTCGTAGAACACGTCGAATTCCTTGGCCGTGGCCTGGGTTTCCTCAAGCGTGCCGTACAGCGCGACGAAGGTCGGGTCGAAGGCTTTCATGTAGGCGTCGAGAATTTCAGGGGTGTCGCGCTCTGGATCGAGGGTGATGAAGATCACCTGCAAGCGATCGCCGTCGGCGCCCATCAGCTTCTTGATTTTCGCCGCGCGGGCGAGCGTGGTCGGGCACACGGCCGGGCACTGGGTGAAACCGAAGAACACCATCGGCATCATGCCGCGAAAGCTCGACAGCGTCATGGTTTCGCCGTCGGTGTTCTTCAGTTTGAAGGTGCGCCCCATGATCTTGTTACTCAGATCCTTGCCGTACTTGTACGACAGTTGGCCGCGGGTGTCGCAGCCGGCGAGCAGGCCCAGCCCGAGCACGCCCATTCCCGCAAGTACCTTGCGGCGAGTCAACAAAGCCGTCATCTAATACCGCCTTTTGCAGCCCGTCAGTCGACAGGACTGGCGGGGGGTTAACCGTAAAAGCGGCGCATGATACCAAACTGCAGGCAGGCGCCGGCCACGGATCGCTGGATGGTGTGGGATAGCGCCACAAAAGGTGTAAGAAAAGATGACCCGCCGACTCACGAACGACCCTCAGCGCCATCAACCGTGAATGATCGAATTCACCGATTCGGCTGTGATCACCGGTGCCTCGATCGCATCGATCAAGCCACACAGCATGGCCTGCGAAGGGTCGATGATGCGCGGGGCCGCCGTCAGGTATTTCTCGGTCTCCAGCGTTTCCCGGGCACCTTCCGTTCGTTCAGCGACGATGCGCGCATACAGGTACAAGTCGTAATCCAGGCTCATGGCGTATTCCGACATGCGCGAATGATCGACCGCGCCCTGCAAATGCCAGTGGAAAGGGTGGAAGAGAAACTTGCTGTGGGTACACGCCGAGCGGCGCTCGCCGGCAAGAAACACGATGTTGCCCATCGACTCGACCGTGCCCAGATTGTGCGTGTGCACCGGAATCGGCAGCGACAAGAGAAAGTTGTACATGGTGAAACCGTAACTGCATTCGCCCCCCATCGTGGCGATGTTAACAATCAGCTTCGAGGCTTTTTGTTGTACGGCGACGGAGGCTTTGTCGATCAATTGGCCGCAGGTGGAGGCGTTGATCGGCCCCGTGAAATTGATGACGTGAACGGGCATGAGTCACCTCGCTGTTTAATGGCGTTTTGACGATGCGGGTCAACAGACTGCTTTGACTGGCTTGCTCAGTAACCGCGCTCGCAAACAGGTCGGGTGTGCGTCGCCCCGCACTGGCGCTCGGCCTGAGCGGCGCCTTGCAGGCGCTCGTAGCAACTGCGCGACGCCACCGCGGGAACAGGGCGTGGCGGCTCTGGCGCACTGGCAGGCTGTTGAGGCTGATCCTCTGCCAATGTCAGGCCTGGTGGAGAGCTTAGCTCCATTTCGTGAGCAGGCTCTTCAGCCTTTTCCATTTGCATGGCGCAGTGGTGGGTTTCGACGGGCGCTTTCATGGCAGACCTCAAGGTAAAAGGGGCAGCAGCGCCGCCCCCGATCTGGCGTTTAAGACTTGCGTCCGCCGCCATGGCTCTGTTGCCCGCCCTTACGGCCGGCTTCCGATGCTTTTTCGCGGTCGTTGGCAAAGTTGCCGCCATTGCCACTGCCCGACGAGCCCTTTTTATCGCTGGTGGAGGTCTTGTTATTGCCCTGATTCTTATTACCGGTAGTCATGATGGTTCTCCGACAACAGTGAGGGTTAACTTGCTGTCCGTTAACGCAACGGACACTAATTCCGATAACGCCAAAGCGTGAATCGTTTTGATTGTTTTACAGTTGCCCGATAAGCGGTCGAACGGTTAATGGCTGAGCAACAAGTCGTGGATCAGACAGACCGAGCCATCGGTGGCCGCCGTGGTCGCGCTGTAATCGATCTGGTTGTAGACACCGCCATGAAAGTTGAAACGCTGGCTGGCCCAACTGCTGTCCATTTGCTGCGGCGGCGCCGAGGCGGTCACGCCATTGCAGGTCACCAGCACGTTGACCAGCCCTGCTGCGCTGACGTTGATCTCGACCGTGAAGGGCACGTTGAGGCCAATATTGCTGGCGATCGTGCTGTTGACCGGGTCGGGCTGGTTGAAGCTCTGGCGAAAGCCCCAGGTGATTTTGTTCTTGTTCCAGAACACCTTGATCGCCGGGCTGTCGTTGTCCTTGACGTGCATCTGCGCAATCACCACTTTTTGCGCGGAGTTGACTTGTGTGAGCGTCATGCGTTGGCGATTGACGTGTAGCGCCGCACTTTCCAGCGTCCAGTACACCGGCTCTTTCCATTCGCAGCGCGTGCGATGAGTGCTTTTGCTAGAGGCGCCAAGGGTTGGTGCGCTGAAACGGATGCTGCCATCGGGCTGGCGGCTGATGACTTCAGGAAAACGCAACAACGCCTCATCGCCCATCAACTCCAGTGCGACCGGGTTGGTGGGCGAAGTGGCGACAGGCGTGGTGATGCGCAAACGGCTGATATCGACAGGCATAAATACCTCCACAATCTCGGACAGATGAAGTGGGTAAGTTGCAAGACGAGTGATGCCGGGTGCATCGATGTGTTCCATGAACTTAACAGTGCGTGGACTAATGGCATTGATCAGCGGGTGTGGATTGTCTCGTTTGAGTGGACGGTGAAACGCCTTTCAGCCGATTTATCCCTTTTCGATGGGTCAGTAATCTGTACCCAACTTGAACGCAACAACAAACTTCAAACTTGAAAAGGGATGCCCACCATGACCACTCCAACCTACAACCGCCTGAACAAAGACGACGCCATCGTGCTGCTGGTTGACCACCAGACCGGTCTGATTTCGTTGGTGCAGGACTTCTCGCCCAACGAGTTCAAGAACAACGTGCTGGCCCTGGCCGATTTGGCGAAGTTCTTCGAACTGCCGACCATTCTCACCACCAGCTTCGAACAAGGCCCGAACGGCCCGCTGGTCCCGGAACTGAAAGAGATGTTCCCGAACGCGCCGTACATCGCTCGCCCGGGCCAGATCAACGCCTGGGACAACGAAGACTTCGTCAAAGCGATCAAGGCCACCGGTCGCAAGCAAATCATCATTGCCGGTGTGGTCACCGATGTTTGCGTAGCGTTCCCGACCCTGTCGGCACTGGCGGAAGGTTTTGATGTGTTCGTGGTCACCGACGCTTCGGGCACCTTCAACACCACCGTGCAACAAGCCGCCTGGAGCCGCATGACCCAGGCCGGCGCACAAATGATGAACTGGTTCTCGGTGGCCTGTGAGCTGCACCGCGACTGGCGCAACGACATCGAAGGCCTCGGTAACCTGCTGTCACAGCGTATTCCCAACTACCGCAACCTGATGAACAGCTATACGGCGCTGACTGCACAGCAAAAGTAATTGGTATGGCTACACAACAAAGCCCGCTTTGAAAGCGGGCTTTTGTCGTTTGAGGATTCGGGACGACGAGTCAGGTCAGGCTCATCGATGGCTGCGGCACCCGTGACGCCGCTCGCGCCGCGAGCAACGCCAGCACCGCCGCAACGACGAGCAGCCCGGCGCTGGATTCGAACGTCGCGCGATAGCCGCTCATGTCAAACAGCACGCCGCCGACAATCGCACCCGAGGCGATAGCGAACTGCACCACCGCGACCATCAGACCGCCGCCCGCTTCGGCGGCATCCGGCAGGGTTCGCGCCAGCCACGTCCACCAGCCCACCGGCGCAGCCGTTGCCACCAGCCCCCACAATCCGAGCAGCACCGCTGTAACGACGGTTGAACCACCAAAAGCAATCAGCGCCATCGCTATCACGGCCATCAACAGCGGAATGATGATCAGCGTGCGATGCAGGCTTTTTTTCACAAACCCTTCGATCAGGAAAGTCCCGGCCAGCCCGGCTACGCCGAGGCCGAGCAGCATCAGCGAGAGCACCGAAACATTGACCTGAGTGACCGTTTCAAGAAACGGCCGCAAATAGGTAAACAGCATGAACTGGCCCATGAAAAACACACTGACCGCGAGCATGCCCAACGCCACCGGCGGGCGCTTGAGCAAGCGCAAGACATTGCCGGAAGCGGCGCCACCAGCGGCTTTCATCGACGGCAGACTGAACATCAGCCAGGCCCCGGCCAACAGGGCGACCGGCACCACGCAGAAAAACGCACCGCGCCAGCCGATCAACGCGCCGAGAAAACTGCCCAGCGGCGCGGCAATCACGGTCGCCAGCGCATTGCCGCCGTTGACGATCGCCATCGCCCGGGTGACCTGTTCATCCGGCACCAGGCGCATGGCCGTCGCTGCCGACAGCGACCAGAAGCCACCAATCGCCACACCGATCAGTGCGCGACCGAGCATGAACACCGTGTAGTTCGGTGTGAACGCGACCACAGTCCCGGAGACGATCATCAACCCGGTCAGCGACAGCAGCAGCGGCTTGCGATCGACCCGCGCCGCCAGCAACGGAATCAGCAGACTGGTCAGCAGCGCAAACAGCCCGGACACGGAAATGCCCTGACCGGCCTGGCCTTCGCTGATATGCAGGTCGCTGGCGATCGGCGTCAGCAGGCTGACCGGCATGAACTCCGAGGCCACCAATACGAAGGCAGCAAGCGACATGGCGAATACCGCGCCCCATGAGGCGGACGGTTGCGGCGGGGTGGATGTGGTCACGGTCATTGTCGAAATCCTGTGTTGCGCGAAACGCCCATTGTCCCGGTCAGGCGCGCACGGCTGTAGCGCGATTCGCTGGATTTCTTGCCTGATCCGCTGAGTCATGCCATTTGCGCGGGACGCTCGCGCGCCGGCACGCTACAGTTCAGCGCAGAGGTAACGGAACCCTATGACCAACACAATTTCCCAGGATTTACCGCTGCAAGCCGAGCTGGCGCAGACCATCGGCGCCCATGCCGAGGTACCAGGCGATTTCCCCACGGCGATTGCCGGGCTCGGTTTTTTCCGCCGCGAGCAACCCTCGTCACCGCTGGTATGCATGGTCGAACCCAGCGTGATTCTGGTAGCGCAGGGTGAGAAAAAACTGTGGGTGGGCGGCGAAGGTTTCATGTACGACACCTCGCGATTCCTGTTGACCTCACTGGACCTGCCAGCCAATTCCGAAGTGTTGCAGGCCAGCCCCGAGCGGCCCTGCCTGGGCCTGTCGTTCAAGCTCGATGTGCAAATGCTTGCCGAGCTGGCCGCGCACAGTGAGCCACCGTCATACCGCGACGGCGCCGAGCGCAAGAGCGTCGGTATCGGCTCCGTCACCCAGCCGATGCTGCTGGCGTTCCAGCGCTTGCTCGCACTGCTCGATGAGCCGGAGGCAATCCCGGTGCTGGCGCCGTTGATCCAGCGCGAGATCCACTTCCGCCTGTTGCAAAGCGATCAGGCGCTGCGCCTGCGTAAGATCACTGCGGTCGACGGCCAAGGCTACCGCATCGCCAAAGCCATCGACTGGCTGAAAATCAACTACACCTCGCCGTTGCGAGTCGAGGAACTGGCCGCGCGGGTGCAGATGAGTGCGCCGACCTTCCACCATCATTTCCGCCAACTGACGACGATGAGCCCGTTGCAATATCAGAAGTGGCTACGCCTGACCGAAGCGCGGCGACTGATGCTCAACGAACAGCAGGATGCCTCCAGCGCCGCCTTCAAGGTCGGCTATGAAAGCCCGTCGCAGTTCAGCCGCGAATACAGCCGACTGTTCGGCGCCGCGCCCAAGCGCGACATCGTCGCATTGCGTGGGCAGCGCCATTCGGGCGACGAGCGCCAGAACGCGAAAATCAAAAGCCCCTCACCCTAACCCTCCCGAAACGTCGGACCGCCCGTAGGGAGAGGGGATTGACCGTGGTGGATGTAAGGGATGCGCCGACGTGCGATATCGAGCTGAATGCGACTTTTGAAAATCAACAGCCCCTCACCCTAGCCCTCTCCCGGAGGGAGAGGGGACTGACCGCGGTGGATGTGAGAGATACGCTGACTGAGATACCGAGCCGGACTCGGATTCTGAAAAGCCCAAAGATCGGCTCCCTCTCCCTCCGGGAGAGGGCTGGGGTGAGGGCGAATCCACTGAAGATTTCAAGCCATGCGACGCTTCTCACCACTCAACAATGAGCGCCAGCT
Source organism: Pseudomonas sp. Z003-0.4C(8344-21) (assembly GCF_900104975.1). NCBI lineage: Bacteria > Pseudomonadati > Pseudomonadota > Gammaproteobacteria > Pseudomonadales > Pseudomonadaceae > Pseudomonas > Pseudomonas sp. Z003-0.4C(8344-21). Next base: position 2,908,750 of record NZ_LT629756.1, read on the forward strand.
CGAGTGCCCTTGATCTTGCCTAACCAGCGACATCGGAAGGCTGAGTGGAGGGATTGATCCGGGCGTGGGAGCGCAGCGACCGTACGACGAAGTCGTACACAGCGGAAGTAGGTGCAGCGAAGCCAACCGTAGCCGCTGCGCCAGGATCGATCCCGTAGCGAAGGGACCCGAGCCTGCGAGGGCCGTACGTAGGAGCAAGCCTTTTTGGGTACTTTTTCGGCGTCTGGAAAAAGTGCCTCGCCGTAAGGGCGAAACCCTAAGCCGCCGTTACCGCAACAACGGATATGTACCCAAACCACACCGCCTGAAAGAAACCCATCGCTTGCAGACAATCTCCCACAGGATATTGCGCAGGATGATGCTGCGCGTTGCCTGGACTGCTTGTATCCTTGCCCCAGCCGAGGACATACGGTCGCTGTCAGGGCCTCGGTCCGCTGACGGCAGGAACGGGAAACCGGACTTTCCATAAGGTACTTTCGTGAAGCGTGATACCCACCTCGTCATCCTCCTGTTACTGGTGATCGGCTGTTCCCTGGCGTCCTTGACCATCTGGAAAGTCCTCGCTTCGCGCGAGCGTGCGCTGGAAGAAATCGACGTCCACAGCCTGAACCTGACGCAAGCACTGGCGACCTATTCCGAAGGCATCGTCCGCCAGAGTTCGCTGTTGTTGCTCGGCCTGGTCGAGCGCCTGGAAACCGAAGGCAGCGGCCCGGCACACATCGAGCGCTTGCGCACGTTGATCAACCATCAACAACCGCTGATGCCGCAACTGAGCGGCATCACCATTTACGACCGCCACGGCCATTGGCTGATGTCATCCAACCGGCCGATTCCCCAAGGCGCCGACAGCAGCGACCGCGCCTATTTCATTCATCACCGCGACGACCCGAGCCGCGAGACGTTCATCGGCCCGCCGATCCGCAGCCGCAGCAATGACGAGTGGGTGATCACCGTCAGTCGCCGCTTCAATGACGATCAGGGCGCGTTCGCCGGGGTGGTCGCGGTGACGCTGGGCGTGCAGAACTTTTTGCGTCTGTTTGGCAAGCTCGATGTCGGTCAGGACGGCGCGATCGGCCTGTCGTACACCGACGGCACGCTGCTGGTGCGCTACCCGTTCCGCGAGCAGGACATGGGCCGCAACTTTTCCCAATCGCCGATCTACGCCAAATATCTGGTTGAGCGTTCGGTGGGCACCGCGTCGTTTACCTCCAGCCTGGACGGCGTTGAACGCCTCTATGCGTTTCGCAAAAGCCAGAAACTGCCGCTGATCACCACGGTCGCCCTCGGCAAACATGAAGCCCTCGCGGCGTGGCGCACGGAGGCCTTGCTGTCAGCGGTGGTGGTCGCCAGCCTGTTGGGGCTGACCGGTATCATCGGCTGGTTTCTGTATCGCGATATTCGTCGGCGCACCCAGATCGAAGAAGAGTTGCGGATCGCCCAGCAGCAGTTGCTCGGCTCCAATCGACAACTGGAATTGCTGGCGATGAAGGACGCGCTGACCGCGCTGGCCAACCGGCGCTGCTTCGATCAGACCCTCGCCACCGAAGCGCGCCGGGCCCAGCGCGACGGCGGCTCACTGGCCTTGCTGATGATCGATCTGGATTACTTCAAGTTGTATAACGATGCGCTCGGGCATGTCGCCGGCGACGCGTGCCTGCAGGCAGTCGGCAAACTGCTGGAAGACTCGGTGCGGCGACCGTCGGATCTGGTCGCGCGCTACGGCGGCGAAGAGTTCGCGGTGATCATGCCCGACACCGACGCGGAGGGTGCGGCGGTGGTGGCGCAACTGCTCGTTGATCGCCTCAGGCAGGAACATCTGCCGCATCCCTCCAGCCCACTGTCCCGGGTCAGCGTGAGCATCGGCGTTGCCGCTGGGCAGGGGGCGCAACTGGATGCCGTGCAAAGCCTGATCGAATCCGCCGATCAGGCGCTGTATCAAGCCAAAGCCGCCGGACGCAACGGCTTCGCTGCGTACCGCGGTGAACCCTCACTCTAAGGGTGCGGCCATCAGCCCACTGACCCGTGACACCAACGTGTCGACCGCAAAGGGTTTGGTCAATACCTGCATGCCCGGCCCGAGCTGGCCATTGCCGATCACCGAGTTTTCCGCGTAGCCGGTGATGAACAGGGTTTTGAGCTGCGGGCGGATTTGCCGTCCGGCATCGGCCATCTGCCGACCGTTCATGCCGCCCGGCAGGCCGACGTCGGTGATCAACAGATCGATCTTCGCGCCGGAACGCAGCACTTCAAGCCCTTCGAGGCTGTCCGCCGCTTCGAGCAGGCTGTAGCCGAGGTCTTTGAGAATGTCCTTGAGCAGCAGGCGCACCGACGGCTCGTCGTCAACGATCAGGATGGTCTCGCTGGCCTTGGCAAACGGCGTGCTGGTGCTCTGCGCGTCGTCATTATTGCGTTGCGCCGCGCCGCGATAACGCGGCAGGTAAATGCACATTTCGGTGCCTTGGCCGACCTGCGACTGCACCCGCACCTGACCGCCGGATTGCTTGGTGAAACCGTAGATCATCGACAGCCCCAGCCCGGTGCCTTGACCCAATGGCTTGGTGGTGAAAAACGGATCGAAAGCCTTGGCCATGACTTCGGCGCTCATGCCGGTACCGGTGTCGGTGACGCACAGGCACAGGTACTGACCGGCGGGCATGTCCAGCGCCCGCGCGGCTTCGGCATCGAGCGTACGATTGGCGGTTTCGACGATGATGCGCCCGCCATCGGGCATCGCATCGCGGGCGTTGATGCACAGGTTGAGCAGGGCGTTTTCCAGTTGGCTGGCATCGACCAGCGCCGGCCACAGATCGGCGGCGACCACGGTTTTCAGGCGAATGCTCGGTCCGACGGTGCGCTGGATCAATTCGGTCATGCCGGCGATCAGCGCGTTGACTTCTGTCGGCCGCGGATCGAGGGTCTGACGCCTGGAGAATGCCAGCAGTCGATGGGTCAGGGCGGCCGCCCGCTTGGCTGCGTCCTGAGCGATTTCCATGTACTTGCCGATGTCCTGCAGTCGACCTTGACTGACCCTTTTGTCGACCAGCTCAAGCGAGGCGCAAATCCCCGCGAGCAGGTTATTGAAGTCATGGGCGAGGCCGCCGGTGAGCTGACCGACCGCTTCCATTTTTTGCGATTGGCGCAGCTTTTCTTCGGCCTGCATCAACTCGGCGGTGCGTGCCGAGACCCGTTGTTCGAGGGTGTCATTGAGTGCGCGCAGAGCGGCGGTGGCGCGGTCGCGCTCGGCCTCGACATTGCGCCGCTCTTCGACATCGATGAGCACCCCGGGAAAACGCAGCGGCGTGCCGTCCTCGGCGCATTCGACGCGGCCATTGGCTTCGATCCAGGTGTATTTGCCGTCGGCGCCGCACACGCGGTACTGATGCGAATAGGCACCGCCACGGGCGATCACTTCGTTGATCGCGGCGATCAGTCCGTCACGGTCGTCGGGGTGGACGCTGATGACTATCTGCTCAAGGCTCAGGCCATCGCGGCCCAGCGCCGGGTCGAGATTGAATACCCGGGCGAAGGCTTCATCGACGGAAAAACCATCGGAGGGCAGGTGCCAGTGCCAGGTGCCGATGATCGCGCCGGCGGCGAGGGCCAGTTGCACACGCTCAATGTTTTCGCGGGCCACGGCCTCGCTGACGCGCAGCCGTTCCTGGGCATTGCGGCGTTCGGTGACGTCATTGAACAGAATTGCGATCTGCCGATCGGCCGGCTCGCCAACACGCACGGCGCGCACGTCGAACCAGCGTTCGAAGGTATTGGCATAGTTTTCGAAGTTGGCCGGTTCACCGGTTTTCGCCACATGGCCGTAGGTCTCGAACCAGAACCGTTCCAGATTCGGCGCAAACTCGGTGACCCATTTGCCGCGTAGATTGACCCCGGCCTGACGCTCGAACGCCGGGTTGGCTTCGACGAAGAAATAATCGATCGGCTGGTCGTCGGCATCGAATTTGACCTTGACGATGGCAAACGCCGCTTCGATGGTTTCGAGGATTGTGCTGAAGCGTTCTTCGCTCAGGCGCAGTGCATTTTCCGCGCTGCGCGAGCGGGTCAGGTCGAGCATCGCGCCGATCATCCGCTCAGGCTGACCGGCGGCGTCGCGGATCAGATGACCGCGATCGAGGACTTCGGCGTAGGAACCGTCGTGGCAGCGAAAGCGGTACTCGGCGCTCCAGGTGGTGCCTGTGCCGTCGATTGCCGAGCGAATCGAGGTGGTCACTCGGCCACGGTCTTGAGTGTGGATCTGCGCAAAACGCCAGTCGCAGGTCGGCTCGATGGCCTCGGCGACGTAGCCGTAGGCCTGTTGCAGTGAGTCGTTCCAGACGATCCGGTCGGTCTTTAGATCCCAGTCCCAGACCGCGTCGCAGGTGGCTTCCACGGCTAGGCGCAGGCGCGTGACCTCGGATTCGAGCTGCTCGCGAGAAAGCTGTTTCAGGACATCCACTCCTCATGCCTTATTGATGGTCGGCTCAGCATTCGAACGGCACGCCGCAACGAACCTCCATGAGCCTGACGCTGTGTGAGCATTGACCCGGAGCGCCACATTTAAGTTGCACGGCCGCGCAGTTATAACGCATCGCCGTTATCCAGCCGCTCGAGCAGGCTCTGCCCGCGTTGCCACAGCGCCTGCTGCTTGGCCAGCGGCATGCGGTCGAGATTTTTGTACATCATGCTCATCCGCTGATTGCCGCGCAGCAGATCGCCGTGGCGCATCAGGAAATGCCAGTACAGGGCGTTGAACGGGCAGGCGTTGTCGGCCGTGGTTTCGCGTACCGAGTAGGCGCAGTCGCGGCAGTAGTCGGACATTCGGTTGATGTACTGGCCGCTGGCGCAGTACGGCTTGGAACCGAGGTAGCCGCCGTCGGCATGCATGACCATGCCGAGGGTGTTGGGCAACTCGACCCAGTCGAACGCGTCCATGTAAATCGCCAGGTACCAGTCGCAGATCTGGCGCGGCGCGATGCCGGCGAGCAGGGCGAAATTGCCGGTCACCATCAGTCGCTGAATATGGTGGGCGTACGCGTGCTGGAGGCTTTGACCGATGGCCTGGCGCATGCAGTTCATTTGCGTGGCGCCGGTCCAGTAGAACTCCGGCAGGGCACGCTGATTGGCGAAGACATTGCCGTCGGCGTACTCAGGCATTTTCAGCCAGTACACGCCACGCACGTATTCGCGCCAGCCGATCAATTGGCGAATGAAGCCTTCGGCGGCATTCAGGGCAATCGCGCCGGACCAGTACGCAGATTCGACGTCGCTGCACAGCTGGCGCAGATCGAGCAGACCGATGTTCAACGCAGCGCTGATGCGGGCGTGGAACAGGAACGGCTCGTCGCTGGCCATCGCATCCTGATAGTCACCGAAACCGGCTAGACCATAGTCGAGAAAACAAGCCCAGAGTGACTGCGCGTCGGCGTGGGTCACCGGGTAATTGAAATCGTCGAGGCTGCCGTAGTGACTGGCGAAACGCGCAGCGACCAGCGCCAACACGTCGTGTGTGATCGCGTCGTTGGCAAAGCGCGCGGGGTAGGGTGGCTTGGCGCCTTTGGGCAGGGCTTTGCGGTTGTCGCTGTCGAAGTTCCAGGCGCCGCCGACCGGGGTGCCATCACCGTTGAGCAGCAGGCGGCTTTTGCGGCGCATGTCGCGGTAGAAATACTCCATGCGCAGCTGTTTCTTTCCGGCGGCCCAGGCGCGGAATTCATCGCGCGAACAGAGGAAACGCTGGTCGGCGTGCCAGTGAATGGGCAGTCCGCAATCTTTCACTGATTGTTCCAGACGCCAGTCGCCGCATTCAGTGAGGTGCACTTGCTGCGCTTGCAAAAGCGCCTGCCAGCGCTTGAGTTCGCCGGGCACCGAGCCGCTGTTCTGCGGGTCGTCGAGGGTGACGTAATGCACACGAATGCCCTGGTCTTGCAGGGCCTTGGCGAAGTGGCGCATGGCGCTGAAGATCAGCGCGATCTTTTGCGGATGGTGGGCGACATGGGTGGCCTCTTCCATGACCTCGACCAGCAGCACAGCGTCGTGCTCGCGGTCGAGATCGGCGAGGCAAGCGAGGTCGAACGACAACTGGTCGCCCAGCACCAGACAGAGCCGATGGGTGGTGTTCATGTGCACGGATTCAGGTGAGGAGCAGCAACGGGTGCTCGGCCAGGGTTTGGTTGTTTAGCTACGAATACTTATACAGATTGTAGATCGTGTATAGATATTTGCGCGCTATTGAACGAAAACCTGCGGTGCCTGAATTGTGCACAGATCGCCGGGTTAGCCGCCGTATGACGGGTAGTCGGTATAGCCTTCAGCGCCACCACCGTAGACGGTCGCCGGGTTCAGCACATTCAGCGGCCAGCCGTTGGCGATGCGCGCCGGCAGGTCAGGGTTGGCCATGAACGGACGGCCGAACGCGACCAGATCCGCCAGGCCAGATTCCAGCAAGCGCGCGCCGGATTCGGCGGTATAGCGCCCGGCATAAATGATCGCGCCGCTGAAGGTGTCGCGCACGGCCTGACGGAAAGTCACGGGCATTTCGGGGGCGTTGTCCCAGTCCGCTTCGGCGATGGACAGATAGGCGATGCCCACGTCCTCAAGGATCTTGATCGCTTCGATGTAGGTGGTGTGCGGATCGTCTTCGACCAGGCCCAGATACGTCCGCGCTTCATCAGTGGTGGTGAACAGCGGCGCGAAGCGTACGCCGACCTTGTTCTTGCCAATGCATTCGGCGACGCCGGCGACCACGTCACGCAGAAAGCGCAGGCGATTGTGCAGCGAGCCACCGTATTGATCGTCGCGCAGGTTGCTGTGCGCCGAGATGAATTGATTGACCAGATAACCATTGGCGCAGTGCAACTCGATGCCGTCGAAACCGGCGTCCATCGCATTGCGCGCGGCCTGGATATACAACTGCACCAGTTCTTCGACTTCCAGCGTGCTGAGTGCACGCGGCGCCGAAGGGCTGACCAGCTCACCGGCGCCGGGCGCGGTTTCGATGAATACGCTCACCCGATCGGTCGCCACCGCGGAGGCCGATACGGGGGCCGCGCCATCGGGTTGCAGTGCGTTGTGCGAGACCCGGCCAACGTGCCACAACTGGGCGAAAATAACCCCGCCTGCGCCATGCACGGCCTCGGTGACCTTGCGCCAACCGGCGATTTGCTCAGAGGTATGGATGCCCGGCGTCCACGCATAACCCTGGCCGCGCGGTTCGATCTGCGTGCCTTCGGTGATCAGCAGGCCGGCGCCGGCACGTTGCTGGTAATACTCGGCCATCAGCGCGTTGGCGACATTGCCCGGTTGCGTGCTGCGCTGGCGGGTCAGGGGCGGCAGGACGATGCGATTTTTCAGGGTGTGACCGCCAAGGGTGACGGGGTTAAAAAACGGGTTGTGCTTCATGGAGTGACCTTGAGTAATTAGACCAGTCGACTATTAATCGAATGAAAAAAAACGCCGCGCTAACCGCGCACGGCGTTCCTGGGGCTTTGGCGTACTTAGCCGAGCAGTTTCAGCAGTTTCTCGGCAACGGCGGCGGAGCTGGCCGGGTTCTGACCGGTGACCAGTTGCCCGTCGGCAACCACGTGTACCTGCCAGTCAGCGACTTTCGAGTATTGACCGCCCAGACGCTGGAACTCGTCTTCGATCAAGAACGGCACGACGTCAGTGAGGCCGACCGCTGCTTCTTCAGCGTTGGTAAAACCGGTGACGTTGCGGCCCTTGACGATTGGCTGGCCGTCCGCCCGTACCACGTGCAGCAGCACGCCCGGTGCGTGGCAGACAAAACCGTGCGGCTTGTTGGCGCGGTCGAAGGCTTCGATCAGGGCGATCGAATGCTTGTCCTCGGTCAGATCCCACAGCGGGCCGTGGCCGCCTGGGTAGAACACCGCATCGAAATCTTCTGCGCTGACCTCGGCCAGGCGTCCGGTGTTTGCCAGTGCCTGCTGGGCGGCCGGGTCCTGGCGGAAGCGATCGGTTTCAGCGGTCTGCGCGCCGGGCTCATCGCTTTTCGGATCGAGCGGTGGTTGACCACCGGCCGGCGAGACCAGCGTGACGTCGGCACCGGCGTCCTTGAAGGCGTAGTAGGGGGCGGCGAATTCTTCCAGCCAGAAACCGGTTTTCTTGCCGGTGTTGCCGAGTTGATCGTGAGAGGTCAGCACCATCAGGATTTTCATAAACGCACCTTTGTGTAGGTCAGGTGTTTCGTGGGAGAGGGATTCGCCCATCGCTGGCACCCGGCAGAAATCGTTTGTCGGGGCGCAGCATAGATCTCAATTAGACCAGTCGTCTAGTAATTTTTTATCTTTGGTTTTTTCGGTGTGAGGTATGGCAAACTCGCCTTCCTTCTCAGCATACGACTGGTCTATTGCCAGCTAATTCGCGCCCCATGAAACCGACCTACGACGACACCCGCCAACATTTGCTCGACACCGGCCACCGGATGATGGCCGAGAAGGGCTTCACCAGCGTTGGCCTCAACGAGATCCTGCAGACCGCCGGTGTGCCCAAGGGCTCGTTCTATCATTACTTCAAATCCAAAGAGCTGTATGGCCAGGCGCTGCTCGAGGATTACTTCGTCGGCTACCTCGCCGACATGGAACGGCGCCTGACGCTGCCGGGGCTCAACGCCTATGAGCGGCTGATGGATTACTGGCAGGGCTGGCAGAACCGCTGCACCCTCGAAGGCCACGGCGATGAATGCCTGGTGGTGAAACTCAGCGCCGAGGTCGCCGACCTCTCCGAGTCGATGCGCCTGACCTTGCGCGATGGGGCCGAGCGCGTGGTATCGCGCATCACCGAATGCCTCGAACAGGGCCAGGCGGACGGCAGCGTGCCCAAGGGCGATGCCCGGCATCTGGCGGAAACCCTGTATCAACTGTGGCTGGGCGCCAGCCTGTTGAACAAGTTGCAGCGCACCGGGCAGTCGCTGCAAACCTCGATGGCGATGACCACGTGGCTACTGGGCCACTGATTCGAAACGCTGCGGGTCAGCAATCCTGACCAATATGACAAATAAGAATAAGTTTCAATTACGCATTGCACTGGTATACCATGCGCGCCGTTTCGCTGGCAGTTCTGCCATCCGTTCTGGCCTATTCGTAAAGGTTTCCTTTTCATGCGTCGTACTCTGCTTTCCATTTGCGTGCTGCAGGCGTTGTCTTCTTCTTCGTGGGCCGAACAGGCTGTTAACGCACCCTCAGTGCTTGAGCTGGACGCCACCGATGTGGTCGGCACGGCAGATTACGAACGGGCCGACGGCCCGGTGCAGGGCTATCGCGCGACGCGTTCGGCCAGTGCCACGCGCACCGACACGGCGATCCATGAAACCGCGCAATCGATCAGCGTAGTGACCAAAGATGCGGTCGAGGACATCGGCGCGACGCGCTTGCAGGACGCCCTGGATTACGCCGGCGGCGTCGGCCGCGCGAACAATTTCGGCGGCCAGGGCCTGACCACCTTCACCGTGCGCGGCTTCACCACCGGCGAGTTTTACCGCAACGGTTTCCCGATCAACCGCGGCTATCCGAACATGCCCGACGCCAACACCATCGAGCGTCTGGAAGTGCTGCGCGGCCCGGCCACCACGCTCTACGGCCGCGGCGATCCCGGCGGCACCTTCAACGTGGTGTCCAAACAGCCGCTGGCCGAGCGCACCGTCACGCTGGGTAGCCAGCTCAGCGATCAAGGCATGCAGCGCGGCACCCTCGACGCTTCCGGGCCGCTCGATGAAGAAGGCCGCCTGGCCTATCGGCTCAACGTGGTGGGCGAGGGCGGCGATACCTTTCGCGACCACGTCGAGACTGAACGCTACGGCATCACGCCGGTGCTGAGCTGGCAGGCGACCGATGCGACCAAGGTGATTTTCGAAGGCGATTTCATGCGCAACAATGCGCCGCTCGACCGTGGTGTGACGCGCTATCCAAAGCAGATCGGCACCGCCTCGCGCGACACTTTCTTCGGTGAGAAGGACGTCGGCAAACTGCACAATGACAACAACATGGCCCAGTTGCGTTTCGAGCACCTGCTCAACGACGACTGGACCCTGGGCGGCGGTTTCCAGTGGCTCGACGGTTCGCTTAAAGGCAACGCGATCGAGGCCAACGGCATCGCCGCAGACGGTCGCACCCTGGGGCGCAACTTCAACTACCGCAAGCTGGAATGGACCGACAAGGACACCCAGCTGAATCTGACCGGGCACTTCAGCACCGGCGGTCTGCAGCACACCTTGCTCACCGGCATCGAATACGAAGACTACGACTACAAGTCGATCATCCAGCGCTCCAGCGGTGCGGTCGGTGCCTACCCGATCGACATCTTCGATCCGGTCTACGGCCAGCCGCGCCCGGCCCTGACCCGCACGCCGACCCACGACAAGGAAAACCTCAAGACCTACGCCGCCTTCGTGCAGGATCAGGTGGCGTTGACCGAGCGCCTGAAAGTGCTGGCCGGGGCGCGTTTCGAGCGTTTCGAACACGACTATGAAACCTACGTGCCGGGCGGCAAGAGTTGGCAGGCGGCGGATAACGCGGTGACCCCGCGACTGGGCGTGACCTACGATCTGACCGAAACCCTCGCGATTTACGCCAACACCGCGCGCTCGTTCAAACCCAATACCGGCGCCAGCCGCGTCGGTGGCGGCTTTGCCCCGGAGAAAGGCAAATCCTATGAAATGGGCCTCAAGTGGGAGGCGCTGGATCATCAGTTGAGCATCGACGCGGCGATCTACCAGATCGAAAAACGCAACGTGCTGACCACCGACCCGGTCGACTCGACCTTCAGCGTCGCCGCAGGCGAGGTGCGCAGCCGTGGTTTCGACCTGAACGTCGCCGGCAACCTCACCCCGGAATGGCGGGTCATCGGCGGCTACGCCTATGTCGATGCCGAAGTGACCAAGGACAACACGATCCGCTCCGGCACCCGCTTGCTGAACATTCCGCAAAACAGCTTCAGCCTGCTCAACGTCTACGAATTCCAGGACGGCGCCCTCAAAGGCCTGGGCCTCGGTACCGGGCTCAAGTATGTCGACGAACGCGCCGGGCAGACCGCCAATACCGCGTTTTCGATGGACAGCTACACGGTGGTCGATTTGCTGGGCTTTTATAAAGTCAACGACAAGGTCCGGCTCAACCTTGATCTGAAGAATCTGTTCGATCGTGATTATGAGGAAGGAGCGTTCGGCAACGTCTACGCCTATCCGGGCGCGCCGCGGACGGTGCAGGTGGGGATTTCGTATACCTTGTGAGGTGGTTTGGGATCTGCGTGAACAGCGGCCCCTCACCCCAGCCCTCCCGAAACGTCGGACCGCCCAGAGGGAGCCGACCGTGGTATCTGAGGCCATGCATAGACCTGCGACACCGAGTCGATTATCGAGCTTGGCGGTTATGGATTCACCTTCGCTCTCTCAGGTCGGCGTAACACGCCAATATCCCCGGATCGGTTCCCTCTCCCTTGGGAGAGGGCTAGGGTGAGGGGCTGCCATTTCAGCCGCGGCGCTTACCCGGTGACACACCCCTGCGGCACCTTGCCGGCAAAGCTGTCGAGCAGGCTGGCAACCACCATTTCGCCCATGCGCGTACGCGTCTGCAAGGTGGCGCTGGCGCGGTGCGGTTGCAGCACCACCTGTTCGTTGGCGAACAAGGCTTCTGGCACATTCGGCTCATCGACAAACACATCCAGCCCGGCCCCGGCGATCTCGCCGGCCGTCAGCGCCGCCAGCAGGTCCGCTTCGTTGACCAGTTTGCCGCGCGCCACGTTGATCAAATACCCGCCCTTGCCCAACGCTTGCAGGACGTCGGCATTGATAATCGCTTCAGCCTTGTCGGCGGCGGCGGCGAGAATCAGCGCGTCGCTGTCGCGGGCCAGTTGTTTAAGATCGGCGACGAAGGTGTGGCTGACATCGCTCATCGGCTGCAGATCGGTGTAACTGATCGGGCAGCCGAACGCGGCGGCGCGGCTAGCCACTGCACGACCGACCCGGCCCATGCCGACGATGCCGATGCGCATGCCCGACACCTGTCGCGCCAGTGGCAGCGGCGCCAGCGGCGTCGGGCTGTGCGGCCATTCACCCGAGCGCACGTAGCGATCGCTGGTGCACAGGCCACGGCACACCGCGATCAGCAAACCGATGGCGAGGTCGGCGACGTCTTCGGTCAGCGCGCCAATGGTTGCTGTAACGCGAATACCACGATCGCGGGCGTACGCCAGGTCGACCGCATCGGTGCCGACCCCATTGACCGCCACCACTTCCAGTCGCGGCAATTGCGCCATCAGGGCCTGGCTGATGCCGGTGTGCCCGCCGGTGACCACCCCGCGAATATTGGCGCCATGCTCACGCAAATAGGCGGCTTTGTCGGCCTGCTGGAAATAGCGTCTGACGGTGAACAGTTCATCGAGACGGGCATTGATTTCAGGAATCAGAATCGGGCTCAACTGCAAGACTTCGGGCTTCATGTAAACCTCACTTACCGAATAAAAAGGCCGGCTCAACCGCGGCCGGCAAACGGCATGGCAGTGGCCATGACGGTCATGTTCAGAACGTTGGCCGACAGCGGCAGGCCAGCGATGTAGCGCACAGCCTCGGCGACGTGTTTGACGTCGACCATCGGCTCGACGGCGATGCTGCCGTTGGCCTGGCGCACGCCGCGGGTCATGCGCTCGGACATTTCGGTCAACGCGTTGCCGATGTCGATCTGGCTGCAGGCGATATTGAATTCGCGACCGTCCAGCGCCAGCGATTTGCTCAGGCCCAGCACCGCGTGTTTGCTGGCGGTATAGGCGCTGCTGAACGGGCGCGGCGTGTGCGCGGAAATCGAACCGTTGTTGATGATGCGTCCACCCTGTGGCTGCTGGCGGCGCATCAGGCCGAAGGCGCCGCGGGCACACAGGAAAACCCCGTTGAGATTGGTGTCGATCACGTTGCGCCACTGCTCGAAGGTCAGTTCATCCAGCGGCACGGCGGGGGCATTCACCCCGGCATTGTTGAACACCACGTCGAGTCGCCCGTAGACCTCGGCAATGCTGGCGAACAGCGCGTCGACACTGGCGGGGTCGCGCACGTCGGTGGGTACCGCCAGCGCTTGGTGGCCTTCGCTTGTCGCCAGTTCGACCAGCGCTTGCAAAGGTTCCGCTCGGCGTCCGGCGGCGACCACGGTGAACCCGTCGGCCATCAGGCCCAGCGCCACGGCGCGACCGATGCCGCTGCCGGCACCGGTGACCAGCGCAACTTTTAGCGGAGATGAAATGGACATGCTGAGGTTCTCCTTATGCAAATGACTGCGGACGAGCGCCGACGCGCATTTCCAATTGACCGATGCCATCGATGCCGGCGCTGATCAGGTCGCCGGGCTGCAGCGCATCGACGCCCGCCGGGCTGCCAGTCATGATCAGATCGCCGGCGCGTAACGCCACCGAACGAGAGATGCGGCTGATCACTTCGCTGACCGACCAGATCTGGTTGTCGAGGCTGTCACGCTGGCGTTCCTCGCCGTTGACGTTGAGCCACAACTCGCCCTCGGGATGGCCGCTGCGACTGACCGGCACAATCGCCGTCATCGGCGCGGCGCCATCAAAAACCTTGGCGCCTTCCCACGGCAGGCCCTTGCTCTTGGCCGCCAGTTGTACGTCGCGGCGGGTCAGGTCGAGCCCGGCGGCGTAGCCCCAGACATAGGCCAGCGCCTGGCTTTCGGGAATGTTCGCGCCGCCTTCGCCAATCGCCACCACCAGTTCGATTTCGTGGACGAACTCTTCGGTCAGCGGCGGGTAGGCCACTTCACCCACGGCATCGACAACGTTGCTCGCCGGCTTCATGAAGAACACCGGCGGCTGGCGCGACTGACCCTGGCTGTCCGGCCACGGGTAGTTGCGACCGACACAAAACACCCGACCGACAGGAAAGCGTTGCGCGCTGCCCACCACCGGCAAGGTCGCGGGCAGATCCGGAGTGAAAACGTATTCAGTCATGTTCATCCTGTGAGGTCCTGTGTGTGAGATCAGCCTACGGCGGCGCGCGTCGGTGTAGTTGGACGAATGCCGCTTCGGCTTGGAGAAAACGGTGCTGTTGTGCTCAGCGTGGTTTCAGTTCGATGCGATACAAACGGCCGAGCAGCAGCGAATAGGAGAGGGTGCCGATCAGCGCCACGCCGCCGATGAACCAGAACGCCCAGGCGAACGAGCCGGTGGCATGCACGATGGCGCCAATCACGATCGGCGTGACGATGCCGCCGATGTTCGCCGCCAGACTGGTGATGCCGCCGGTCAGGCCGATCAGCTCCTTCGGCGCGACTTCCGAGACCGCCGCCCATGAAGACGAGGCGATGCCTTGAGCGAAAAAAGCGATGGTTAGCACGGCAATGCAGATCGTGTTCGAGTCGGTGAAATTCACCAGCACGATCGACATGCCCAGCATCGACCCGACCACCAGCGGCAACTTGCGGGCGAACGACATCGAGTAGCCCCGGCGGATCAGCCCGTCTGAGACGATCCCGGCCAGGAGGATGCCCACGGTGGCGCCGACGAAGGGCAACACGGCGAAGATCCCGGCCTTGATCATCGTCAGTTGGCGTTCTTCGATGAGGTAAGTGGGGAACCAGGTCAGGAAGAAGTACAGCGCCGAGGTGCTGGCGAACTTGCCGATGCAGATCGCCCAGACCTGACGGTAGCTGAACAGCTCGGCGATCTGCCGCCAGTTGAAACGGGTGCGTTCCTGACTGCTTTTGACCAGACCGCCGCCCGCTTCGATGTACTGCAATTCGGCCTTGCTGACCTTTTTGCAATTGAGCGGATCGCGATACAGGTACAGCCACAGCACACCGAAAACGATGCCCAGTGCGCCGGTGCTGTAGAACACGTGGCGCCAGTCGAAGGTGGTCGCCAGCCACAGCAAGGCGCCGGTGAACAGCGCCGTGCCGAGGTACTGGCCGCAGACATAAATGCTGCTCGCCAGACCGCGTTCGCGCGCCGGAAACCACACCGTCACCGCGCGGCTGTTGGCCGGGAACGCCGGGGCTTCCATGGCACCGACCGCCAAACGCAGGCCGAACAGCGACGCGAAGCCGGTGGCGAAGCCCTGGCACACGGTGACCGTCGACCAACTGATCAGCGACACCCCATAAGTGAAGCGCGAACCAAAGCGGTCGGCGATGAACCCGGCCGGCACCAGCGCCAGCGCATAGGTCCAGGCGAACGCGGAGAAGATCAGGCCCATCTCGATCTTGTCCAGGCCCAGATCCTTGGCCATGAACGGTGCGGCGATCGAGATATTGACCCGGTCGATGTAGTTGATGATGGTCGCGATCAGCAACAGCGACAACATGAACCAGCGCCGCCGCGAGGGCAGGCGTTGCGGCACCACGGCGTCGCGCGCGCCGGCAATAACCGGCGGCACACTGGCTTGAGAAGCATGGGAATTGGACATGGACGGACCTCGTTATTGTTAGAAGGGTCGAGAGGTTTTCACGCAGCCGAAGGCCTTGCCCAGAAGCGTCGGGGCAGACAGATCGGCGTTGAAAAACGACGGCACGAAGGCCCGGCGTCAGACGTTCAGGGACGTCTCACGGCAGGCCGGTTCGGCGGGATCGGGAGGGGCGGCGAGGGGCAATGGCTGGATCATGACGTGCACACCTTTGATTGTTTTTGGAGGAGGCTGGGCTGCGTTGGTTATTACAGTGGTCGTACAACATCGTCAGATCAAGCCAGGGGTTAGAACGTTTTTTCTTATGACGCGAGTGCTGGTTAAACCTGTCCAAGAAAAAAATCTGCGTGCGACGCTTCAGAATCAATCGGATATGCGATTTAAGGTGTTGAAAATAAAGGGAAATACGTTTTTTCATGGCTCCAGATTTTTTGGACAGGCGAACGGCCACTTCCGCGGAGAAAAAATCATCGAGCATAAGGTCATCGTATGACTGCTTGCTGCGCCTTTGGCTTGCCTGCAAGATGATTCGTGCCCCATGTACCTGCCGAGGACCCTCCGCCGATGTCGTCACCGCACCGGATTCCCACCTACGTCATGCAGCAACGCAGCGAATTGACCGATTTCTACATTCGCGACAAAAAGGGCCGCCGCGCCGAAACCGCGCCGCATCGCCACGAATACTTTCAGATCCAGATCAACCTCGGCGGCGACACCGTGCAGCACATCGGCAACGTCGAGCGTCCGTTCCCGCGCAACACCCTGGCGTTCATCCTGCCGCACCGTGTGCATGTGATTCCGCACCCGGCAGAGAGCAATTTCATCGTCATCAATTTTTCCCAGACGTTCCTGTTGCCGCACTTGCAGTGCGACCCGATGGACCTCGAAGAGGTGTCGATCCTGCTGGCGCCGGAGCTGTCACCGTTCCGCTTTCAGGAGCATCTGGATTTCATTCTCGCGGATGCGGATTTCGCCGGGGTCTGTGCGCTGATCGAGCAGATGCGCCGCCTCGACGAGAATCGCCAGTTCGGCACGCGGGAGATGCTCAAGGGCTTGCTGCTGCAGTTGATCGGCAGCGTGTGTTTTCTGTACGCCGAGCCGCTCAAGCGCCTGGCCGAAGAAAACGCCGCCGAGGTCAGTCGACGCGATGCGCTGAGCCGCATGTTCGAATACCTGCGCAAGAACATCGCCGACCCGGATCTCAACCTGATCAAAGTGGCGGCGGCGACGTACCTGTCACCGACCTATCTGACCCACTGGCTGCGCAAGGAAATCGGCAAGACCTTCACCGAACTGGTGCTCGAACGGCGGATGCACGCGGCGCGCAATTTCCTCCTCAACAGCACCCGCTCCGTGGGCGAGGTGGCGCGCCTGTGCGGGTTTGCCGACGAGGCGTATTTCTCCCGGCGTTTCCGGCAGATTCACGGCCAGCCGCCGGGGCAGTTCCGCCGCCGGCAGCTCAACCCGGATACGCCGCAAACGCCGTTGAATACCTGACGGGCAACGTGTCAGGGCTCAAGCAACAAGGGCCGCCATATGATGGCGGCCGGGTCGAGCAGGGTGGCTGGCGGCTCGGTCGCGGGCGTTTGCTCCTTCTCGGGCGCAGTTGTGCCGAACGGTTGTGTGTTGGCAGGCGAATCTTCGGCGTAGCCGGCAACGTCATCGACAGGCATGCGGCTATTTCATCCGCACAACGACTTTACCCTTGGCGCGGCCCTGTTCGACATAAGCCAGCGCTTGCCCAGTCGACTCAAACGCAAAGCTGCGATCCAAGACCGGCGCCAGCTTGCCGGCCTCGATCAACGCGCTGATGTCGCGCAGCTGCACGCCGTTGGCCCGCATGAACAGGAAACTGTAACTGACGTTGTGCCGGCGAGCCCTGCGACGGATCTTCAGGCTCAACAAGCGCATGACTTGCCGCAGCGGCCAGGCAAGGCCTTGCGTCTTGGCGAACTCCGCGGTGGGCGGGCCGGAGATGGAAATCAGCTGGCCACCGGGCTTGAGCACTTTCAGCGAGTTCACCAGCACATCGCTACCGAGGCTGTTGAGCACCACGTCGTAACCGCGTAGCTCATCCTCGAAACGCTGGTGTTTGTAGTCCATCACCACGTCCGCGCCCAGTGCCTTGACCCACTCGACATTCGCCGTGCTGGTGGTGGTCGCGACAAACGCGCCAAGGTGTTTGGCCAGTTGAATCGCGACCGTGCCGACGCCGCCGGAGCCGGCATGGATCAGCACTTTCTGCCCGGCGCGCAACTGCGCGATGTCGACCAGCGCTTGCCAGGCAGTCAACGTCACCAACGGAATCGCCGCGGCCTGTTCCATATTGAGGTTGGCGGGCTTGCGCGCGACCGCATGCTGATCCACCGCGATCCGCTCGGCAAAGGTGCCGATGCGCTGTTCCGGCACCCGCGCATAGACCTCATCGCCAGGTTTGAAAGCCGTGACCGCTGCGCCGGTCGAG
This sequence comes from Pseudomonas sp. Z003-0.4C(8344-21), assembly GCF_900104975.1. Lineage (NCBI taxonomy): Bacteria > Pseudomonadati > Pseudomonadota > Gammaproteobacteria > Pseudomonadales > Pseudomonadaceae > Pseudomonas > Pseudomonas sp. Z003-0.4C(8344-21). Next base: position 2,926,611 of record NZ_LT629756.1, read on the forward strand.
ATCACCACACCGGCGACATCGTTGCCCAGTACCAGCGGCATCGCGTACGGCAGAATCAACTTGAATTCACCGCGGCGGATCTTCGAATCGAGGACATTGACGCTCGCCGCGTGCACCTCGATCAGGACGTCGTCAGGCCCAGGCGCGGGCTCGGCGACGTCGCTGATGTGCCCGTTGTGTTTGCCGTAGCGGTCGATGAGAAAAGCTTTCATGGCAGGTAACGCTCGGCAACCGCGGACTGGCGAATCTGCCCGAGCAAACCTTGCCGCGCGGTTTGCAGGTCATCCCAGCGCTGGCCTTCATGCAGCGGTGGAATGGTCACCGGCTCGCGGCGATCGAAACCGACCAGTGCGGCGTCGACCAGATCGCTGACTTCCATGATTTCGCTCAGGGTGTTGATGTCGATGCCTGCGCGATCCCAGATTTCCGTGCGGGTCGCGGCGGGCAGCACAGCTTGCACGTACACGCCCAGCGGCGTCAGTTCCAGGCTCAGGCCTTGCGAAAGAAACAGCACAAACGCCTTGGTCGCGCCGTAAACCGACATGCCGAACTCTGGCGCCAGTCCGACCACCGAACCGATATTGATGATCGCACCTTCACCGGCCTTGGCCAGACGCGGCGCAATCGCGCTGGCAAGGCGTACCAGAGCGGTGGTGTTGAGGGCGACCAGATTGGCCACGCTGTCGGTGCTCTGCTCGATAAAGCCGCCGGACTGCGCCGCCCCGGCATTGTTGACGAGGATGCCAATGCGCGCATCGTCACGCAGGCGCGCTTCGACGGTGGAAAGATCGCTGAGTCGGGTCAGGTCGGCCGGGATCACATCGACGGCAACGCTGTGCTCGCTGCGCAGTTTGGCCGCCAGTGTGTCGAGGCGTGCAGCATCGCGAGCGACCAGTACCAGATCATGCCCGCGTTGGGCGAAACGTTCGGCGTAGACCGCGCCGATACCAGTGGAAGCGCCAGTGATCAGGACAGCAGGGCGAGTGGTCATGGATTTATCTCTTTGCGAAGACAGCGGTTGGGGAAAGTGTGGAACAGCTGAAAGTGGATTTAGGATGATGACCTAAATCTAAGCTGTCAACGGTTTTGATTATGGCCAACATCTATGTATCATCAACGGATGATTTTTAGCGCAAAGAGGTACCGCTCATGCGAGTCAGCAAGGCCCAGGCACAGGCCAACCGTGAACACATCGTCGAGACGGCGTCCGAGCTGTTTCGTGAGCGAGGGTTTGACGGCGTTGGTGTGGCTGATCTGATGGCGGCGGCCGGTTTCACCCATGGCGGCTTCTACAAGCACTTCGGCTCGAAAGCGGATTTGATGGCCGAAGCCTCCGCCAACAGCTTGGGGCGATCACTGGCGACCGCCGAAACCCTCGACATCAAAGGCTTCATCGACCTGTACCTGTCGCGCGAGCACCGCGACGGACGTGGCGACGGCTGCACCATGGCCGCACTCTGCGGCGACGCCGCCCGCCAGCCGGACGAGTTGAAAGCCACGTTCGCCGACGGCATCGAGCGCACCTTGCAGACGCTGGGCGCCAAGTACCCGACTGACGCCGCAGCAGCGCCGGACGCGGCGCGTTTGAAAATGATCGGGCTGCTGGCGCAAGCGGTGGGCGCGGTCATGCTGTCCCGGGCGTGCCAGGATGATTCGGCGCTGGCCGATGAAATTCTTGCGGTGTGTCACGCGCAAATGCTGGCGTCGTTGCCGCCGGCTTCGGAGGATGAGGCGGAACAGAGCGAATAGGCATTGTCCGTTTGGAGTGGACAGTGAAACGCATTTCAGCCGATTTATCCCTTTTCGACGGGTCAGTAATCTGTACCCAACTTGAACGCAACAACAAACTTCAAACTTGAAAAGGGATGCCCACCATGACCACTCCAACCTACAACCGCCTGAACAAAGACGACGCCATCGTGCTGCTGGTTGACCACCAGACCGGCCTGATTTCCCTGGTGCAGGACTTCTCGCCCAACGAGTTCAAGAACAACGTCCTGGCCCTGGCCGACCTGGCGAAATTCTTCGACCTGCCGACCATTCTCACCACCAGTTTCGAACAAGGCCCGAACGGCCCGCTGGTCCCGGAACTGAAAGAAATGTTCCCGGACGCGCCGTACATCGCTCGCCCAGGCCAGATCAACGCCTGGGACAACGAAGATTTCGTCAAAGCGATCAAGGCCACCGGCCGCAAGCAGATCATCATCGCCGGCGTGGTCACCGATGTCTGCGTAGCGTTCCCAACGCTGTCGGCACTGGCCGAAGGTTTTGATGTGTTCGTGGTCACCGATGCTTCGGGCACCTTCAACACCACCGTGCAACAAGCCGCATGGAACCGCATGACCCAGGCCGGCGCACAAATGATGAACTGGTTCTCGGTGGCCTGTGAGCTGCACCGCGACTGGCGCAACGACATCGAAGGCCTGGGCAACCTGCTGTCGCAGCGCATCCCCAACTATCGCAACCTGATGAACAGCTACTCGGCGCTGACTGCAAAGCATAAGTAGTCGGTATCGCTACAGAACAAAAAGCCCGCTTTGAAAGCGGGCTTTTGTCGTTGCCACCTTAAACACACCGCTCCCACAGTGGACCGCATTTCAATTGAAGAACCACGAACAAATTGTAGGAGCTTGCCTGCAAGCGATGGCGGCCCGACATTCAATATGGATTTTGAATTACGAAGCGCGATTGCAAGAAAGCCACGCATCGGGTTAAACCAGAACCACCAGATCAGAATATCGAGCGACCAACGGATCGGCCGTAAGCAACCTCATCGGTTCGGTCATGGCTGTGGCAACGATAATGCGATCAAACGGATCCCGATGATGGTGTTCAAGATCCTTCACAGCTATGGCGTGTTCCGTGGTCACCGGCAATTCGATAAACCCGCTATCAAGGCAATGTTGGCGGATGTCATCCAGATCTACATCCAATTTACCGAGCCCGACCTTGATAGCCATTTCCCAAAAAGTGGCGGCACTGATGTAGATATCGGCAGCGTTTTCAATCAGCTTTCTGGCTTTACCAGACAATTTGGCGTCATCACTGAGCGTCCAGAGCAGAATATGTGTATCAAGCAGTAGCCTCATGTCTGAGTGCCTTCAAATGCATCCAGCATGTCATCGGGCAATGGTGAGTCGAAATCTGCAGGCAGCAACAGTTTGCCCTTCATTGCACCAATACGCTGTGCGGTCGGTTTTCCCGCAGGAACGAGGCGAGCCATCGCCCGGCCATGCTTGGCAATCGTGATGACTTGTCCAGCGGCGGCATCATCGACAAGTTTGGATAGGTTGTTTTTAGCTTCGGCCAGCGGAACGATGATCATCAGTTCACTCCAATATTCTGGACAAATATAGCCAGAATAATTTGGCGCTGCCAATCCCTCGGCGCTTTCAGCCCATTTGGAAAAGATATCTCTATGCATTTTCGCCTCGCTGTTCTTTCGATTGAACAAGGCTTCACCATAGAACTATCCATTCACGCTGGCTGTAGGACGAAACGGAGGTTGCAGCGAGAGCTTTCGGCATTTGTCCGCGGACAGAACAAAATCGGTAAAAAGTCATACAAACGACTCTCTGGCAAGCCAGCCGCCACTCAGTTTTTATGTCGCTGTACCGATACGGTTCACACCCCAAACGGAAATGTGTCCTCTTCATGACTCGATGACTCGGGGCTCGACAGCGGTGTAATCGCCGTGGTCTGCGCGAACCATAAATACGCATCGAATTGCTCACTGAGGGTGGCGTCGAAGTAGTGGCTTTGGCGTTCGGTCTGCGGGCGGTAGATCACCCCGATCGCGCGTTCGAGCAGGCGCCGCGTGAGGGCTTCGCGCAACTCGGCGCGATCTGCCGCGCGCCAGTCATATAACGCCTGCGGGCAACCGGCCTCAACACAGGCGCGCTCCCAACTGCGCGGCAGGGCGGGAAGCACATTTTTGATCTGCATCGGCGCGTCCCAGTCGTCGGCAGCTGCCACGCTGCCCTGATCGGTGCCCATGCCGATCAGCACCGCGTCTTTGCCGAAGGCTTGCCGGCACAGCTGGCCGAGGGTCAGTTGGCCGCTGTCGCCCATTTGCGTGGCGCGGGCATCGCCGATGTGCGAATTGTGCGCCCAGACGACCACTTTCGCCTCGTGCGCGTGGCGCATGCGCAACGCTTGGAGGGTCTCGAACATGTGCCGGTCGCGCAAGTTCCACGATTCGCGGCTGCCGCGATACATCGCTCGATAATATTGTTCGGCGGCGTGCACGACGCGGGCGTTCTGGGTGGCGTTGAACAGCGCTTCGCCGTCGTTTTTCATCAGGCTCAGACGTTCATTCAACAGGGCCTGAAGTTGTTCGAGCACGGCGCGTTCGCAAGTGGCCATGCCGCCCACTTCTGTGAAATGCCCGTAGAGCGCCGGATCATCGTGCCAGGGATTCAGGCAGGCGTAGCGCTGTTGTGCTTCGCGGGCCATGGCCGGGTCGGTGTCTTGCAGATAACCCAGCACCTCGCGAATCGAACTGCGCAGGCTGTACACGTCGAGTCCGCGAAACTCCACGCGTCGCTCTGCCGGCTGTGCTTGATTGTATTGCTGCATCCAGCGGGTAAATGCCTGCACATCGGTGTTGCGCCACATCCAGGTCGGGAAGCGTGAGAACGCCGCGTCGTGCCAGGCCCCTTGACCTCGGCCGCGCACGCAGCGATCAATCTGATCGGCGTCCGGCCAGTCAGCCTCGACCGCGACAATGGTGAAACCATGATGGGCAATCAGATGCCGGGTGATCGCCGCGCGTGCTTCGTAGAATTCATGAGTGCCGTGGCTGGCTTCACCGATCAACACCACCTGGGCATCGGCGTAGCGGTCGAAGAGGTCGGCAAAGGCGTCACTGCCAACATCCGGCAGCGGTTCGGCGTATTCCTTGAGGGTCGAGACCAGAGTGTCCATGTGCGGATTCTCCGTGGAGGGTTGTGCATTGGAAAACCCGCAGCAAACAGCGGTTCCATCGAACTGAGCGGACGGCTGACGGCCCGGCGATGCACCGTTCGTCCAGCGTTGGGCACTTGCCCGGCCGATGCTTTTCTCAGTTTTACCCACTGTGAATTTCAACGGAGAGCAGACATGGACATTGACGAAAACGCACCGGGCAATCAGTCGCAGCAAGGCGCAACACGCCCGACCGACAACGAGGCCGGGCAAGATTCCCCGCGCAAAAAACCCGAGGTGCCGCTGCCGGCCGATGACGAAGCACCGGTTGATGAAGACATGGCGGATGTCGACGCGACGAACTCGGTTTCGCAGGAACATCCCAAGCCGCAATAACAGCGCAAACGCAGGCGTAGACAGTTGAGGCGGTGTTGCAGCTCAAAAGCCCCTCACCCTAACCCTCCCGAAACGTCGGACCGCCCGGGGGGAGAGGGGACCGATCGCGTTGGATATGAGACGTGCATCGACCTGAGCGTTCTGAGTCGAACTCAAACCTCGAAAGCGACAAGGATCGGCTCCCTTTCCCCCTCGCCCCCTGTGGGGGAGAGGGCTGGGGTGAGGGGGCTCGATTCAGGCAACCCCACACAAATCACGCCGGGCTAACAAGCCGCTTACACTCCCCGAACCGCCTGATGAATCTCCGTCACCGACATGGTGAACACCAGCTTCGATTTCCCCTGATTGGCATACTCATGCGGCACATCGGTCCTGGCCACAGCCGAGCAACCCGGGCCGATGATCAGTTCAACCTCGCCAACCTTGAGCCGCAGCGTGCCTTTCTCGACGTGAAACAGTTCGGTGGTGCCGTGCGGGTGGCCGGGGGAGCTGTAGCTTTCGCCGGGGAACATCTCCCAGCGCCACAATTCGAGCATGTTCGGCCCGCTGGTGCCGGCCAGCAAGCGCGCCGATCCACCGAGCTCGCCGTGCCATAACGTGGGAATGTCCTGACTGTCGATCAAATGCGCCGCGGGTGTGTCGGCGACGTTGACGAAGTCCGCCACGGAAAGCCCCAGCGCAGCGGCGATCTTGCACAGAATCGCGATGCTCGGGTTGGCGGCGCATTTCTCGATTTCGACCACCATGCCCTTGCTCACGCCGGCGCGGCGCGACAGTTCGTCGAGGGTCATGTTCTGCTGTTTTCGGGCCTGCTTGAGAGTGCGCGCAACGGCTTCGCTTACGCTCTGGACGTCGGCGCCGGCCTCGGTCGATATATTGACTTTTTTGGTCATTGGTCGCTAGCATCGGTTGAAATTCAGGTTTAAGGGGATTCTGGGATGCTGTCTGTCGTGCCGTCAATCGATCCGGCTGTTGCGCAACTGGCGCCGGGCTTCAGAGCGTTGAGTATTGTCGTGCAAGCGGCGCCGATTACCCGCCCGCTGATTGCCGGCGAAGCGCTGGCCAACGCCTGTCAGACGGTGACCGCGGGCGGTCCGGAGTGGGCGGCGGCGCATCTGCAGGCGTGGGCCGAGGTATTCCGCCGCTTCGGCGCCAAGCCGCAACGTACGCCGTGTTCGGCCGAAGCACTGCGCAAACGCGTGCTGCGCGACGGCAGCCTGCCGAGCATCGACCCGGTGGTTGATCTCTACAACGCCATCAGCCTGGCCTACGCGATCCCGGTCGGTGGCGAAAATGCCCAGGCCTACGTCGGCGCGCCGCGCCTGGTGGTGGCCGACGGCAGCGAACCGTTCGACACCATGAAGGAAGGCGCCCCGGTCCATGAATTCCCTGACGCCGGCGAGGTGGTCTGGCGCGACGATCAAGGCGTGACCTGCCGCCGCTGGAACTGGCGCCAGGGCGTCAGAACCCGCCTCGATGCCCAGGCGCAGCAGATGTGGTTCATCCTCGAAAGCTTGCCCGAGATGCCGCTGGAAGCACTGACCGAAGCCGGCGACAAACTCATCGAAGGCCTGCAACAAATGATGCCTGGCGCCGAGATCGAAAGCATGTTGATCGGACCGGGGGCGGGCTGATCTGCGCCCGTGAATCGGTATCGCAATTCAATTCACCCACCTAGGCGCTCGCCCACGCTTCGCGATACTGCAACAGAAAATCCACAAACGCGCGCACCCGCTGCGGCACATAGCGGCCGTGCGGGTAGAGCAGGGTGTAAGGCCGTGAGCGTCCGGCGTAGGGCTGCAACACCTCGATCAGGCTACCCTCGGCCAGCTCTTTTTCAACGATGAATTTATACGTCTGAAACACCCCGGCACCGTGCTTGGCCAGGGTCACGCCGCCGAGTACGTCGTCGGAACAGGAGTAGCCGCCGTCGGACATGACTTCGCGGTCCTCGCCGTTTTCCTGGAACAGCCAGGAGATGCGCCGGCCGCTGCTTGGCAGCTCGAACTGAATGCAGTCGTGTTGCACCAGGTCTTCAAGTGTTTGCGGTGTGCCGGCCTTCTGCAGGTAGTCAGGGGAGGCAACCACCACCAGTTTCGCGTCTTCGAGCAGGCGCGCGATCATGCTCGAGTCGGGCTGGGCGCGAACGCGGATAGCGAGGTCGTAGCCTTCGCCGACGAAGTCGATGTTGCGGTTGCCCAAGTGAATATCGACGCTGACCTGCGGATACAGCGCACGGAATTTTGGTAGCAGCGGCAGAATACGGTGGTGGCCGTAAGTGGTCGGTAGGCTGATGCGCAGCAAACCCGACGGCGTGGTCTGCGCGCCCATGACTTCCTGCTGCGCCTCGACCAGTTGGGTCAGGGCCTGGCTGCACTGGAGGAAGAAGTTTCGCCCGGCTTCGGTCAGGCGAATGCTCCGTGTGGTGCGGGCAAACAGGCGTGAACCCAAACGTTGTTCCAGACGCAGAATCGACCGGCTGACAGCCGCGGGGGTGACCCCGGCCAGTTGCGCGGCGGCGGTGAAGCTGCCGGCCTCGGCGGCGAGGCAGAACAGCTCGATACTGCCCAGTTGCAGGTCATCAAAATGGCGCTTCATGTGGGTACACCGAGGTTTGCCTGACATGTGATCCTCGGTGTTATCTCACGAAGCAGCACCGCCGGTACACACCGGCGGGGAAGCGGGGAGCGATCAGTGGCCAGCGCTTTGGCCGCCGTCGACATGGAGGATTTCACCGGTGACGAAATTCGCGGTGTCGAGGTACAGAATCGCCTGGACGATGTCATCGATTTCGCCCATGTGGCCCATCGGGTGCAGGCTGCCGAGGGCGGCGTGGGTCTCTTCGCCGTGCATCGGCGTTTTGATGATGCCAGGCGACACCGCGTTGACCCGAATGCCACGCTTGGCGTACTCGATGGCCAGGGATTTGGTCGCTGCGTTGATGCCACCCTTGGTCAGCGAAGCGAGGACCGACGGCACGCCGTCAATCGCATGGTCGACCAGGCTGGTGGTGACGCTGACGATGTGGCCGCTGGCGTTCTTCTGCATTTCGGCGATTGCCAATTGTGAGATGTAGAAGAAGCCGCTCATGTTGGTCGCCACGACCTGGGCGTAGTCGGCGTGACTGTATTCGGTGAACGGTTTGGCGACGAAGATCCCGGCGTTGTTGACCAGCGTGTCGATCCGGCCGAAGCGGGCGACGGCTTCACGAATCACCCGCTCGGCGGTTTTCGGGTCGGCGATGTCACCGGCGACGGCGAGAATATCCGGGTCTGTCGAAGGCTGGATCGAACGCGAAGTCGCGACCACTTTGTAACCGCGCTCGCGGAAGCTTTTGACCAGACCTGCGCCAATGCCTTGCGAGGCGCCAGTGATAACCACAACTTTGTTGGAGGTGTTCATGATGTTTCCTCTATGCAATCTGAATGGGTTAGGTAACGACTTGCAAAATTTCAGGCGTGCGCCGGAACCTGCGCGGCCTGGCGTAACGCTTGCTCGTAATAAGCGACGGACTGCGAAGCGGCGATGAGCTGTTGGTCGTCGATGACCATGGCCGGAACCGAATCGATGCCGCGCAGTTGGTAGAACCGTTCGAGTTCACGCACTTCCTCGGCAAATTCCCCGTTCGCCAGCACGGCCTGCGCTCGCTGGCTGTCGAGGCCGACGGCGCCGGCCAGAGTGACCAGCGTGGCGTGGTCATTCGGGTTCTGGCCGTCGCTGAAGTACGCCTTGAGCAGCGCGCGTTTCAGTGGCCGTTGCACCCCTTGTGTTACGGCCCAGAACAGCAGGCGATGGGCATCGAAGGTGTTGTGAAAGTGGCTGCGTTTTTCCAGGTCGAAGTGAAAACCGATCTGCGCGCCACGTTCGATGATCATCGCGTTGCGGTCCGCCACTTGCTCGGCGCTGCGCCCGTATTTGCGCATCATGTGGACAATGGCGTGCTCACCTTCGGCAGGCATGTCCGGGTTCAGCTCGAACGGTTTGTAAGTCAGTTGCACCTCGACTTCACCGGCCAGATTGCTGATCGCCTGTTCCAGCGCGGTGGCGCCAAGGGCGCACCAGGGGCAGACGACATCCGAAACGAAATCTATTTTCACCGTGCGGCTCATGACTGCGAATCCGCCAGTTGCTTGCGGTACTCGGTGGTGCTGATGCCGGCGTAGCCCCAGTTATCGGTGTCGACTTCTTCGATGACGATGTGCGTCAGGTGCGGATCCTTTTTCAGCACGCGGGTCATGGTCTCGGTGATTTCCTGGATGACCTGGGCTTTCTGCTCGCGGGTGACGCCGTCGCGGGTGATACGAACGCTGATGAAAGGCATGTGAGCTATCTCCAGTCGCTGGCCCGTCGGAGTGAAGGGCCGCTGTTGGAGTGAACTTTAGGGGGCAGGGTTGAATTGATAAATGGGGCTTGCGGTACATCATTTGTGATGCGGTGTATCTAATCGAAGCGTGCTGATGACGGTTCGAGCGGGGAGGATTTCAGCCCAGCAGTGCTTCGATCCAGCGCGTCTGTTGCGTGAGGGCTTCAAGCTTTTCCTGCGGCACGGTCTGTCGCGCCTGGGCGAGGCGGGTCAGGGTTTTCTGCTTGAGGCGTAGTCGATGCTGCCATTTGCGGATGAAGGCCGGGCTGCGCGTCTGCATTTGCACCGGGCCGAAGTACAGTTGCTGAGCGGTATAGCTCACCGGGCCGTCGCGCTCGGCCACGATGATTTCGTAGTCGAAACGGTTTTCGTGCAGCACTTCTTCGCTGAGGATGCGGTAGCCGTGCTCCATCAGCCAGTGGCGCAACGGTTGTTCGCCGCCGTTGGGTTGCAGCACCAGGCGTTCGTTGCCGCTGAGGTGAGCCTTGCCGGCTTCGAGAATGTCGCGGATGGTTTCACCGCCCATGCCGCAAATGCTGACGGCGCTGATGCCGTCGTCAGGCCTGATCGCGGCCAGGCCATTGGCCCGCCGCACGCTGATGTACGCCTGCAGGTCGTTTTCACGCACCGTACGTTGCGCCGCCTGGAACGGCGTCAGGGCAACTTCGCCCGCCACCGCTGCGCTGATCAGCCCCCGGCGCATCAAGGCGACCGGCAGATAACCGTGATCCGAACCGATATCGGCCAGCCGCGCACCGACCGGCACGTGTGCGGCCACGCGCTCAAGGCGCAGGGACAAAGTCTGTTCGTTCAACGGCAACCCCTTTCAACACGAACCTGCGGCTCGACGGCAGGCAAAGGGGTGCGACTCTGGCGAGCCGCGCCGAAGCTGTCAAATTCCGCCGACAGAATCGTTGCGCCCATCGCCAGCGCCAGGCTGGAGATGGGCGCGAGGGGTTAGCCGGCCAGGGTTGCGTTGTCGATCACGAAGCGATATTTCACGTCACCCTTGAGCATGCGCTCGTAGGCGTCGTTGATCTGCTCGGCGCCGATCAGTTCGATGTCCGAAACGATGCCGCGCTCGGCGCAGAAATCGAGCATTTCCTGAGTCTCGGCAATCCCGCCGATCATCGAACCGGCGATGGTGCGGCGCTTGGTGATCAGGTTGAACACGTTGGGCGACGGGTGCGGCGAGGCGGGCGCGCCGACCAGCGTCAGGGCGCCGTCACGCTTGAGCAGCACCAGAAACGCATCGAGATCGTGGGGCGCGGCGACGGTGTTGAGGATCAAATCGAAGCTCTTGGCATGCGCGGCCATTTCTTCGGCATTGCGCGACACCACCACTTCATCGGCGCCCAAGGCTTTCGCCGCGTCGCGCTTGGATTCCGAGGTGGTGAAGGCGACGACATGCGCGCCCATCGCGTGCGCCAGTTTGATACCCATGTGCCCCAGCCCGCCGATGCCGACGACACCGACTTTCTTGCCCGGCCCGGCGTTCCAGTGACGCAGCGGCGAGTAGGTGGTGATGCCCGCGCACAGCAGTGGCGCGACGGCCGCCAGTTGTGCCTCGGAATGACGGATGCGCAGGACATAGCGCTCGTGCACGACGATGTTTTGCGAGTAACCACCCAGCGTCCAGCCCGGCTCATCCGGGGTCGGGAAGTTGTAGGTGCCGATCATGCCGTCGCAGTAGTTTTCCAGACCGCTTTCACAGTCGTCGCAATGTTTGCAGCTGTCGACGATGCAACCGACGCCGACCAGATCGCCGACCTTGAAGTCTGCAACATGCGCACCCACCGCCGAAACCCGGCCGACAATTTCATGGCCCGGTACGCAAGGGAATTGCGTGCCGGCCCATTCGGCGCGCACCTGATGCAGGTCGGAGTGGCAGATGCCACAGAAGGCGATGTCGATCTGTACGTCGTGGGCGGCCGGCGCGCGGCGCTTGATCTGCAGCGGCTCAAGGGGTTGGTCGCCGGCGTGGGCACCGTAAGCGTGTACAAGCATGGGAACGTCCTCCATCGGTTTATCGTGAGGTTATTCTTGCGGGTCTGGCGTATCCGGTCATGGTGCAATCCTGTGCGATGCTTGCCTGATCCTGCGAGGTACCACAGACCTTGTGAATTTGTGACGTTGCGCCGACAGACGCTCAAGTGATTTGCAGGTAATCTGCCGACGCGCTGACTCAAACGCGTCAGCTGACTAAAACAAAACAAAAGCGGAGTCATTGATGCAACCAATCCGTCTCGGTCTGGTGGGCTACGGCAAGATTGCCCAGGATCAACACGTACCGGCGATCACCGCCAATCCAGGATTCCAGCTGGTTTCGGTCGCCACCCAGGGCAAGCCCTGCGCCGGCGTCGAGAATTTCCAATCGTTGACCGAGCTGCTGGCCAACGGCCCGGCGGTGGATGCGATCGCGTTCTGTACACCGCCGCAAGGTCGCTTTGCACTGGTTCAGGAGGCCTTGGCCGCGGGCAAACACGTGCTGGTCGAAAAGCCGCCCTGCGCCACCTTGGGCAAGGCTTTGGCTTTGGTCGATCAGGCGCAGGCGCAAGGCGTCAGTGCCTTGTTTGCCTGGCATTCGCGCTACGCCCCTGGCATCGAAGCCGCTCGTGACTGGCTTGCCTCGCGCACCCTGCAAAGCGTGCAGATCGACTGGAAAGAAGACGTGCGCAAATGGCACCCCGGCCAGACGTGGATCTGGCAACCCGGCGGCCTCGGCGTATTCGACCCGGGCATCAACGCCTTGTCGATCGTCACCCACCTGCTGGCGCTGCCACTGTTTGTCGAAGCCGCCGAGTTGCGCGTGCCGAGCAACTGCCAGTCGCCGATTGCCGCCTCGATCAAAATGTCTGACGCGAACCACCTCGATGTGCGCGCCGAATTCGACTTCGACCATGGTCATGACGAACTCTGGAGCATCGAAGTGCGCTGCGCCGAGGGCGTGTTGCGCCTCGATAACGGCGGCGCGCTGCTGAGCATCGATGGCGTACGGCAGACGGTGTCGGAAGAGGGCGAATACGCCGCCGTCTACCGACACTTCCAGCAGTTGATCGGCACAAAGGCCAGTGATCTGGACGTGCAGCCGTTGCGCCTGGTGGCGGACAGTTTTTTTGTCGGTTGCCGGGTGGCGGTTGAGGCGTTTTACGACTAGTCGTCAGAATCGCTCGCTTCGTGGCAGCGCTGCCTAACCACAGCGCTGCCACGCCGGCTCAACGCGGGTTAGGTTGATCATCCATCTCCGCATTGTCGGTTTCCCTGCGCACTCGTTCCGGGTCGAGACCGGTGCTGTCATCGTCCAGCGGAATTTCGCCCTCGTTGTCAGGGAGTTCATCGATGCCGCGATCCTTCATCGGATCGACTTCGGTGCGGCCCGGGCTCAACGGATCCGGGGTGGTCGGAAGCGGATCGTCCTGAACGGTTGCGCTTTGCAGGTTTGGGTCGTTGGTCATTTCACACCTCGCGTTGTGCGCTGTTTTATCGGCGTACAGGTTGGAGGTGCAGGGAAATCATGCCGTTCGATTTTTCCGCGTGCCGGTGGTCGGCTCAGCCGTGGAAACACACTTTGTTGAATTTTCTCCGGTGACAGAAGATCCACAGCACAACCAAGACACAAGGAAATCGACATGAGCGCTTCATTCAAAGTCGGCGATGCGGTGCGCTGGAACTCCGAGGCCGGGGAGATTCATGGCACGGTGGTCAAGGTGCACACCCGCGATACCGAGTTCATGGGCCGCCATCGGCCGGCTTCGAAGGACTCGCCGCAGTACGAGGTCAAGAGTGACAAGACCGGTCACTTGGCCATGCACCACGGCGAGGCGCTCAAGCGCGTTAACTGACGCGCTCAATCAGAAACGCGCCAATCGGTAACGATCTCCCTTCGGCAAATCAGGCGCCGGATTTGAAGCCGGGAACGCCATCTGCACCAGCATTTCGGCGGTGACAGCTGCCTGGGTCAGGCCCAGGTGCTGGTGACCGAACGCGAGCATTACCTTGCCCTCGCAGACCTGATCGATGATGGGCAGCGAGTCCGGCAGCGAAGGGCGAAATCCCATCCACGGCGTTGCCGCTTCAGTGCTCAAATCCTCGCGAAACAGGCCTTGGCTCAAACGGTGCAATTGCCAGGCGCGTTGCATATTGGCCGGCTTGTGCAGGCCGGCGAATTCCACCGTGCCCGCCAGGCGCAGGCCTTCGGTCATCGGCGTCATGATGAACTTGCGCTCCAGCGAGGTGACGGGGAAGGGCAGTCGACCGGTTTCGTGGGGCAGCATCAGGTGATAACCGCGCTCGGTGTCCAGCGGGACCTTTTTGCCGGTGAGGGCGGCGGTGAGTGGCGCCGAATGGGCGCCGCAGGCGATCAGCACGCGGCGGGCGCTGATTGGCCCGTTGTCGGTGTGCAGACAAACGCCGTTGTCCTGCACCTGACCACCCGCCACCCGCTGCTGCAAAATACTCACGCCGCCAGCCTTGGCCGCATCGACCAACGCGGTCACTACGCGGTAGGGATCGATGAAATGCCCGGTGCTTGGGAAGAACAAGCCGCCTTGAATCCTTTCGCTTAGCTGAGGCGCGGTATCGCGAATGGCGCCGGCCTGCCAGACATCCACCGGCACTTGTTGCTGGTGCAACCTTTGCTGCAACGCCTCGATTGCCTGCCGTGATTCGCCGCGCTCGTACACCAGCAATGAACCGTCGGCTTTAAGCAAATCGCCGCGCTGAATATCGCCGAGCAAACGTTGCCACGCCCCAAGGCTGCTTCCGTTCAATGCGCGCAAACCGGCGACCGTATTCTCGAACGGCTGCGCACGCAGATTCAGCAACAACCGAGTGAACCACGGCAGCGCGCGCGGCAGGTAGCGCCAGTCCAGGCGCAACGGCCCCATCGGATCGAGCAGCATGCCCGGCAGGCGTTTGAGGATCGACACGTCGGCGATGGGAAACACCTGCTCGGTCGCCAGATGCCCGGCATTGCCGAACGAAGCGCCATGGCCGTGGGGCTGCTGATCGATCACGACCACGCGCAAACCCTGACGGGCCAGACGCAGCGCGCAGGCAACGCCAATAATGCCGGCACCGACCACGGCGATGTCGTGCGCAGGGTTATTTGCCATGGTGTGTTCCTGAGAAAAAGAGGAGGAACTGCCGGCAACCTCGGGCTGCACGGCAGGTGCAAGTGCGTGACTCAGGCGAAGTCCTGTTCCGCCGACCAGTTTTCATACCAGTGACGGAACAGCGCATATTGCTGCTCGGCGTAACGCCGTTGCGAGTCGCTCAAGGCGTCGGTTTCGTTGAAGTGCAGGGTGTATTCCTTGTCGCCGTTGAGCACCATCAAATGCTTGTAATACAGGACCAGATCGCAGCCCTCATCGAACGACGACAACACCGCCAGCGCCGACTCCAGCTCCCGCGCCAGACGCCGCGCCCTGGCGTCGCCCTTGGCCGCTTGCTTGCTCAGCGCCACCAGTTGCAGCACTTCGCGCGGCAGGGCGTTGCCGATGCCGGTGATCGCGCCGGCGGCGTTGCAGTTGACGAAACCGTGCACCACTTGGGTGTCGACGCCGACCATCAGGGTCACGTCATCGTCCTTGGAGGTGATGTTTTCGGCGGCGTAACGCAGGTCGGCGGCGCCGCCGAACTCCTTGAAGCCGATCAGGTTCGGGTGCTCGCGACGCAGTTCGAAGAACAGCTCGGCGCGGGTGGCGAAGCCGTAGTAGGGGCTGTTGTAGATCACCGCCGGCAGGTTCGGCGCGGCTTGCAGAATCGCCGAGAAATGCGCCTTTTGCGCCGCCGCAGAAGCCCCACGCGACAGCACTCGCGGAATCACCATCAGGCCTTGCGCGCCGACTTTGGCGGCGTGCGCGGCATGGGATATCGCCTCCCGGGAATTCACCGCGCCGGTGCCGACAATCGTCGGCACGCCGGCCGCGACCAGCCGCGCCACGCCTTCCTGACGCTGGGCTTCGGTGAGCAGCGGCCAGTCGCCCATCGAACCGCAATAGACCACCGCGCTCATGCCGATGTCGACCAGTTCGCGACCCTTGGCCACCAGCGCGTCGAAGTCCGGGGTGCGCTGGGCGGTGCACGGGGTCATCAGGGCCGGCATGCAACCGGTGAAGATGTTGTCGCTCATTGTCATGACTCCTTGGCACAGCATTCGAAGTAAGGTGAAAAACCAGCGTGGCGGCTCAGATACCCCACGCGAACGGATCCTGTTCGTCGATCAGCAGGGTGCTGTCGGCGGTCATGTAGGCGCGGCCGGTGATGAACGGGCGAATGCGCTCGCCTGCCCATTCGAAGCGGCCTTCGAACTGGCTGCCGGTGATGCTCGCCTGCACCCAGAGCGCGCCGGGCTGCAATTTGTCGTCGGCAGCCAGGCAGGCGAGTTTGGCGCTGGTGCCGGTGCCGCACGGTGAGCGGTCATAGGCTTTGCCGGGGCACATGACGAAGTTGCGGCTGTCGGCGTTGGCGTCATCGGCGAACAGTTCGATGTGATCGATGACCGCGCCGTCCTCACCGTAAATGCCCTGATCTTCAAGGGCTTTGAGCATGGCCCAGGTGTAGGTGGTGAGGTGCTCGACGTGGTCCATGGTCAAGGTCTGGCCGTGCTCGGAGACCAGGAAAAACCAGTTGCCGCCATAAGCGATGTCGCCGGATACCTGGCCAAAACCCGGCACGTCTACCGCCACCTGCGTGCGGTAGCGATAGGCGGGCACGTTGCCGACGGTCACGCTGCCATCCTCGTGCAGGGTGGCGCTGACCGGGCCTACCGGCGTGTCGATCCTGTGTTCGCCGGGCTGGATCTTGCCCAGGTACTGCAACGAGTTGATCAGGCCGATGGTGCCGTGGCCGCACATGCCCAGATAACCGGCGTTGTTGAAGAAGATCACCCCGCAGGTGGCCTCCGCCGAGACCGGCGGGCAATACAGCGCGCCGACCAGTACGTCGTTGCCGCGCGGCTCCAGCAGGCAGGCGCGGCGCCACTGATCATGCTGGCTGCGCAGGGCATCGCGTTGTTCGGCGATGGTCGCGCCGGGCAGGGCGGGGAAGCCGTCCATTATCAGCCGGGTAGGTTCGCCGCCGGTGTGCGAGTCGATCACGTGCAATCGTTTCATGGGCATGTCCCGTAGATGATTTCAGTAGGCGCCGAGGACTCACGCTGGCGCTGGAGGCAGCGACTTCACTTTCCGGCCTGACTCTGCACTCATCGACGCAGCAGCGATTGATGTTTTAGCGCGGCATCGATGACGAATTCAGCACAATGGCGCTGCTGGAACGCCACGCTCGACAGGCTTCGGGCGATGTTGCAATCTGCACGCGACCGCCGCAGATCGGGCACCTGGCCGATCCACGAACCGAGGACACTCTTTGATGCACAGCGCGCTTTCGATCCTGGCGCAGGGCGGCAACGGCCAGCGCCCGCAGACCCTCGAAGAACTGGTGGCGAGCGCCGCGCTGCTGTTACCGATGCTCGACGTGATCCCCAACGCGGCGATTTTCATCAAGGATCTGCAGGCCCGATATGTCCTCGCCAATTGCACGCTGGTGCAGCGCTGCGGCTTGAGGGATTTGCGTCCGTTGCTCGGCAAGACCAGTGCGCAGGTGTTCCCGGCGCAACTGGGGCCGGGTTACACCGAGCAGGATCGCAAAGTGCTGGAGGAAGGGTTTGTGCTGCAGGATCAGCTCGAACTGCATCTGTATGGCAGCCGCGAGCCGGGCTGGTGCCTGACGCACAAACAGCCGCTGTACAACCGTGGCGGAGAAATCATCGGCCTGGTCGGGATTTCCGTGGACCTGCAATCAGCCAGCGAAACCCACCCGGCGTTCGAGCGGCTGGCGGCGGTCGACGAACACATTCGTGCCAACTTCAATCGCCGGGTGACGCTGGGCGAACTCACGCGCATCGCCGGCATCTCGGTGGCGCAACTGGAGCGCTACTGCAAACGCGTGTTCCATCTGACGCCGCGGCAGATGATCCAGAAAATACGCCTGGAACACGCGCACCGCTTGCTGCACAGCGACCTGCCGATCACTGACGTGGCGCTGCAATGTGGCTACACCGATCACAGCGCCTTCACCCGCCAGTTCAAGGCCTCGACCGGGTTCACCCCACGCGAGTATCGGCAGGCGACAGGCAATTAGAACTCACAGCAACACCGCCAGCCACGCCGAAATCAGCAGCAAAAGCGCCAGCGCGGCATTCATGCGCCGGTACGCCCGTGCGGAGCCGAACAACCGCGTGCTGCCCACCCCGAGCAGCGCCCAGAAGGTCATGCACGGCAGCGAGACCAACAGAAAGGCCAGTGACAACACCAGCAGGCGCAAGGTCTTGTCGCCTCCGCCGACGAACACACTGACCACCGCCACGGCCATCATCCATACCTTGGGATTGACCAGTTGCAGCAGCGCCGCGCCGAAGACGCTGATGCCTGAATCTTGTTGCTGAGCCGGGTCCAGCGACGGCGGCGGGCTGCGAAAAATCTGCAAGGCCAGCCAGCTCAGCCAGAGCACGCCGCCCCAGGCCATGGCGTGTTGCACCAGCGGATAGCGCAACAGCGTTTCGCCAGCGCCCAGGCCCACCACCAGCACAATCAGCGCCGCCGCAGTGCAGGCGCCGAAGATGATCGGCAGGGTGGCGAGCAGGCCCTGCCGGGAACTGTGGCTCAGCACCAGAATATTGGTCGGGCCGGGCGTGATCGAAGCTACGAAAGCGAACAGCAGAAAGGGCAGTAATGAGGCCATGATGCGCAGATCCTGAAAGTTGAAACAGGCCTGCATGATCGCCAGTCGGCGCGCCTCAGTCTGGAAGGTTTGAGCAGCGCTTGCGGTAGTCTGCCGGGGTCAACTGGTAGGCGCGTCGGAACCAGCGGCCCAGGTGACTCTGATCGGCAAACCCCAGCACACAGGCAACCTCGGCCGGCGTCTCGCCGCGCGCCAGCAACTGCCGCGCCTTGGCCAGGCGCAACTGGATCAGATAGGCATGCGGGGCCAAGCCAAAAGCAGCCTTGAACGCGCGGCTCAGGCGAAACCGGTCGACCCCGCAGATCTTCGCCAGATCATCCAGACCAATGTCTTCAAAGGCATGCGCGTGCAGATAATCCCGCGCGACCTGCGCTACCAGCGGCAAGCGTGGATCAATCGGCTGACGCTTGCGCCAGTCGAGGTGGCGAGTCAACGAGCCCAGCAGCCCGTCGATGGCAGTTTGGCGGACGATGCGCAAATCGCCGTCGTGCAGCGCATGAAAGGCCTGAACAATCGCGGTGGCGAGACGCGGGTCCTGGCTCAGCGTGTCGGCAAATCCCGGCTGACTGTTCGACGGTGCGTCTTCGTAAAGCGCATGCACTTCGCGCTCGAGCCAGTGCGGATCAAGGTACAGCATCGAATAGGTGAAACCGTCCTCGGTCGGCGCATGGCCGTCATGAATTTCCCCCGGTTCGAGCAGAAACACCTGGCCCGGCGTACTGCGGTGGCGCCTGCGCCGGCAATTGAATTGCTGCACGCCTTGCTCGGTGACGCCGACCAGAAAACTGTCGTGCCAGTGCGGGTCGTAGGCATGCCCTTCAAAATGAGCGCGAATCGATTCGATCCCGGTGTCGACATCCTGGGACAGTTCGATCCAGTTGCGTTTATCCACGAAGGCTCCAGGGTTCGGATTGGCGAAGTACGGCTGGATAAAATACCGCGCAATGGCTTGAGGCGTTTAGAACATTTGTGCAGGACGCGCCTGCAACTCGCCGAGCGTATTGGCAGGACATTTTGCCGCGACGAAAAAAAACCGGCGTAATCAGCCGGTTTTTTCTTCAAGCGATTTTCTGAACGCCGCTCTGCGTAATGCTCAGACGCTGACTGCCTCCACCGGCGCCTGTCCTCGCGCAAAGCGAGTGGCCGAAGTTTGCAGCAACAGGGCCACCGTCAATGACACCAACAGGAACGGCAACAGCCAGGCGTTTTCGATGATCGCCAGTTGCAGGCTGAGTATCAGCAGCAGCACCGGCGTGGCCAGCGCGTTGGCTTTGCTCACGTACAGGCCCACGGCGGCTTCGCTGTAGCGATAGGCGATCGCCACGCGGATGTGGACTCGTGCACCGCCGAATGCCATGCCGAGAATCAGCAGGCTCAGCGCCTTGAGCAGCAGCGTGTCAGGCATCAGCCACCACATCGAAGTGGAAATAACGGCCAGAGCGATCAACGCGCAGAGGTAGGCGAGCAGGTTCCGTCCGGTATTGGCAATGATCACCAGCACGCCGATCAGGGCCATGCCCAGGCCAAATACGGCGTCGAGCACGCCGAGTTCGAACAGCGACCAGCCATGATTCGACACGTACACCGGCAGCATGAAATTGAAGGCGCCGAGAATGGGCCAGATCAGCACCATTGGCACAAACAGGGTTAACGGCAAACGCGCCGGCGCCACGACCTTGCCGGCCTCCTGAACCGCCACCGGCAGGCTGCGACGGCTATGACAAACGCCCGCGACCAGCAGGAAGCCGGCGCCGAGCACCAGCGAAAAACCCATCCCGTTCAATATCGGCATCAGACCTGCGGCCAGCAACGGCCCGACCATCAGCGCGGCCTGGCTCGTCGCCGTGGTCGCGCCGCTGATCCGCCGCACCGTGGTTTGATCCATGCCTCGTTGCAACTGGGTAAACCACATGTCCAGACTGGCCTCCAGCGACATGATCATCAGCCAGACGAACAGGTTGGTGACCAGCAGGCCGACCGTGACATTGCGCGACAGGCCAGAGATCAACGCCAGTCCGGTCAGGCACAAGACGAACCAGGCACTCATCTGGCGACCGTCCATGCGGCGTGACAAGCGTTTGATCATCACCGGTGTGATGAAGGCCGGTATGAACGAGCAGAAAATCGCCAGCGCCAACGGCAGGTAATCGTCATCGTTCTGTTTGAGAATGGTCCAGGTCAGCGATACCAGCAGTGCACCGGAAAACAGTCGATAAACCGTCGAGCAGAACAGGAAAACCGCCAGTTCCTTCGAGGTACTTTGTTGTTCACTCATTAGATCGATCCTTGCCCTTGGGCACACACGATGCTTGGATGGATGGCCGAGGTCAGCCCCGGCGCCCGGGTGGCGGGCTGCCAGGGTGATGGCTGTTCGGGCCGGGGTCAGACCAGCGTGCGCATGACCTCGAGGGTCCTGTCGATGTCCCGCGCAGTGTTGATGATGCCGGCCGAGAATCGCACCGTTGAATGCCGGTAGGGGGTGGCGCTGGCGATGATGTTGTGCGCCTTCAATTTCGCCACGATTTCCTTGGGCGTCGAACCCTTGACGTCACAGCAGACGATGCCTGCGGAAAACTCAGCGGCGCGCGGCGTGTGCAAGTACACATTGGGCAGTGCGGCCAGACCTTCCTTGAGTTGCCCGTTGAGTTCGGCCACACGATCGGCGATGCGCTTGCGTCCGATTTTCTTGATGAATTCGAACGCCTCGATCACGCCCCATTGGTTTTCGAATGCCAGGAACCCGCCTGGGCTGACCCAGGCCGCCTGCGTTTCGCCTTGCGGATCGCGCAGCTCACGCCAGGCATTGCCGGGCTCGGCGGCCATGATGGTGGGGATGGTCGGGACGATCTGCGCCCATTGGCCTTCGCGCGCCCAGACCAGCCCCGTACCATGCGGGCCGAGGATCCACTTGTGGGTGCCGGCGCTGAAAAAATCACAGCCGAGGCTGGCCACCTGGGCTTCGGAGCAACCGAAACCGTGCACACCGTCGATCACATAGATGATCCGGTCCGCCTCGGCGCGATCCTGATTGAGCCGCGCCACCAGCGCCCCGATTTCCTTGACCGGCAAACGCACGCCGGTACCGGAATGCACCCAGGTCATGGCGAGGATTCGCGTGGTCGGTCTGATGGCGGTTTCGATGCGTGCGACGATGGCGTCGACGCTGACATCCTCGGGGCCCTCATACAGATCGATGCGGCGAATGCTGCCGCCCCATTTGACGACGGCGAGGCGCATGGCCTCGTCGTGCGTATACCACTCGTGGTGGGTGGTGAGGATTTCCTGTTCGGGCTCAAGCTTCAGACCGTTGTAGATCATTGCCAGACCCTGGGTGGTGCTGGTGGTCAGCGCGATGTCCTCGGCGCGACCACCGGTGTATTCGGCAGCTGCGGCGCAAACCTTGCGCCAGACCATGTCGTCGGGCCTGGCGAACATGTTGTCTTCCAGGTAGGTGTAGGGGTTCTCATCGAACGCCTGGCGGTGGCGGGCCATGGCTTCGCGCACGGGTTTGGGGTTGGAGGCCAGAAAAAAATTGGAAATGTGCACGAACTGCGGCGACAGCTTGAACTGCGCGCGAACCGACGCCCAGTCGGCCGGATCGAACGGCGTGGTGGTGTCATTGTGCGCCGGTGCCTGAGCCGCCTGTGCGCTTGCCAACCCTGCAATCATGCTGCCTCCAATCAGGGACGCCCCGACAGTGGCGCCCATAAAATCACGTCTTCCCAGACTCATACCGATTCCCTGTCGATTCATAGTGAACTGCGCGCAGGACGCGCGAACATAGCATTGAAAATACGCTGGCCATAGAGGCCGACAGCCAGCCCGAGAACAATGAACACCACCGCGAGGATCTTGCTCGCCGGCACGCTTTCGTTGAACACCACCACCGAGCCGAGCATGCCGAAGATCGGCACCAGCAATGACAGCGGCGCCACCGTGGAAACCGGGTAGGTCTTGAGCAGCGAGTTCCAGATCCAGTAGGCGAACAGTGTGTTCGGGTACACCTGAAAGAGGATCGACAGTACGGCGGTCGTGTCCACCTGTTGGACGAACGCGGTGTAGCCGGCGCTGCCGTTGACCGCGTAGTCGAGGGCGAACAGCGGGATCGGTGCAAAGGCACTCGACCACACCAGGAAGCCAAAGACATCCTTGGTGCTGGCCTTCTTGTTGATGACGTTGGCCACGCTCCACGAAGCGGCGCCCACCAGCACCAGCAACACCCCGGGGACACTCACCGAACCGTCACTGATCTTGATGATGCATAGCAGCCCCGCCAGCGCGATGAGCATGCCCAGAATCTGGAAACGGGTCAGCGCTTCCTTGAACACCCAGCCGCCGAGCAGAATGGTGAAAAAGGCGCTGAATTGCAGCACCAGCGAAGCGATGCCTGCGGACAGACCGGCCTTGATGCCAAGATTGACCACGCCCCACAGGCCGATGCCGAACACCAGGCCGTAGCCGATGATGTAGCGCCATGGCACATCGGGCTTGCGGATGAAAAAGATCGCCGGTAACGCACAGAGACTGAAGCGGATACCCGCCAGAATGAAAGGGTCGACGGTGGCGAGCCCCAGTTTGATGACTGAGAAATTCACACCCCAGATCGCCGTGATCAATACAGCCAACACTACGTGCAGTGGTTTCATGGATGAATGGCCTTGAAGGTCAAAGGCGACGTCACGCAACGGACGTCAGGTCATGGGCGAGGCTCACCCGGGAAAACAGCGTTTGCAGCAGCGCGCGGGTCTGTTGCGGCTCGGCGGTCTTGACGATGCCGGCCAACGGCGCTTCGAACGCCGAATACGTCACGTGCTCTGGCAGCAGCGAGCCTGGCTGCAGTTCGTTCCACTGCACGACGTGCGGGCTTGCACGCAGTTCCTCGGCGCCGTTGAGGCCCTGATAGATGCGTTGTGCATGGGTGTGGCCAGGGAACACGAACCAACCGAAACCGAGGTCCGGCGGCTGCGCGGCGAACGGCGCAATATCCAGTTCGCCGTCGACGTGGATGCGCAGTTCCAGCGACGGCAGATGAATGCCGGTTGCCAATTCATAGGTCGCGACCACATCTGCACCGCCGACCCGGTTGCCGACTTCGAGGAACACCGGTTCGTCGCCATCCATGATCGCTTCCAGGTGGAAGGCGCCGTTGTCGATCTGTACGGCCTGCAACGCTGCGCCCACCCAGGCGTGCATGGCCTCGGTGGTCGGCAGATGCCAGGAACCCAGCGCACTGCCGCGCTCCATATAGTCCAGGCAGGTGCCGACGTATTCGCTGGAGAGCAGGGTCAGGATGCGCCCATTGAGTACCAGTCCGTCGAAATGACGGATCGGGCCGCTGATGAATTCTTCGACCTGGAAGTCTTCGATGGGCAGCGCCAGTTCACTGATCTTGTGGCGGATTTCATCGAAGGCCTGCGCCGGTTGTGAGTGGATGCTGACGTCCATGCTCGATGCGCCACTGTGCGGTTTGAGCACGGTGGCGCTGGTCCATGGCACTCGCCCTTGCAGAGCCAGGTAGCGCTCCAGCGCCATGAAGCGCGGTACACGCAACCGGCGTGCCTGCACCGCGGCCTTCATTTCCAGTTTGTTACGAGCCAGCGTGACCGCCTTGAGCGAGGCACCCTGAATGTTCAGGGTTTCGCGCAAGCGCGCCGCATCGAGCAGTTCGTACTCGGACATCGAAATGACCCGGTCGAAGGTCTGCGGATGCTGCGCCAGCCACGCCAGGGTTTCGTCACAGGCGTTGCTCAGCCCCGACCGGACCACGCGCGTGCAGCGCAGCTCTGACGGCAGGGTGTCGATCGCCGATTGTTTGCCCAGGTACGTGACGTCATGCCGTTCGTGGTCGATGCCACGGTGGTAGTCGATGCGCGGGTAGGGGACTCGGTGGAGAATCAGGATTTTCATGCCAGTGGTCTCGACGCGTGAAAAAAAGGCTCAGGAGGCGACTTTCAAGGGTTGCTCGCAGGCCAGGCTGCGGTTCAGCACCACCTGCCATTGTTCGCGCAGCACCGCCACCAGATCGCGAATGTCTACGCGCGGGTCATGCAAGGCGACGCACGCGTGGGCAACGAAATCGCTGTTGTCTCTCGGGATCGCGTGGATCAACCGCGACTCCCCGGCGATCCATGCACATTCCAGTAGCGTGATGTCGGCGCTGGCCATGGCGAATGTTTGCGCGGCGCGGGTCAGTGTGTCCTCGACCAGGCTGTCGATCGCGCCGAGTCCACTGACATCCAGAGTCATGTCCTGCGGCACGCCGAACATCACGGTGGCCGCGCTGCAGGAAGCATCGGGCAGTTCGCGCGGGACGGTGGCGGCGAATACCGAATCGACCCACGCCGCGTACAGGTCCAGACCATGAACGGCTTTGGCCAGTGTCCAGATTTTCATCCCGCCCGGCCGTCGGTTGGGTTCGATGACGGCCGTGTGGTAATCCCTGTCGCTGAGCTTGATCTCGTTGTGAAACGGGCCGATTCGCTGGCCTACCAGGCGATTGACCTGCTCGCCGGTCAGCCGGATCGCCTGACGCTCCTGCGTGCTAAGGCGGGCGGGCAGAATCTGCGCAACCTCGACCGGATAGCGCCCGGTGGCGCTGACTTTTTCGGTGATGAACCACAGCTCGCCGAGCCCATCGTAGGAATACTCGCGGGTATAGGCGATAAAAGCTTCGGCCAGCACGCCGCCGTCCAGATACGGTGCGACCTCGGCAAACGCGTCTTCGCAGTCACCGCCCGGAGCAACCATGACCACACCGCGATTGTTGCCTTCACAGGCGGGTTTGATGACGAAACCGCGCTCCTGGCGCAAGGCAAAGTTGCGCACATCATTGACGCATTCGATCGGCTGAAAGTCGGGCAGCATCACCCCGAGACGGTCCAGCAGCGGTGCAATCGCTCGCTCGGCCTCGCGGTAGGCGAGCTTGTCGAAGGCCGCGAGCGCTCGTGCGGCGTCGTCCACCGGCAGGCCGAGCCGTTCGAGCAGCGCCGCGCCGCTGGCCACGGCGTTGTCGGAAAACACCAGCCCGGCGCTGATCCGGGCCGCGTCACCGGCCAGCCGATGCAAGGCCTGAGCGACGAAGTCGGGGGCCAGCGGGTCGGCGTCGATCACCCGGTCGCTGATCTGCAGGTCATGGTCTTGCGGGTTGGCCCGGATCAGCCAGGTTTCGGCTCCCCAGCGCTCGCGCGCATGGTTGCGCATATGCAGGACATCGCCGATCCGGCTCAGGTTGTAATCCACTATCAGCAATACAGGCGCACGCAGCGGCATGTTGGTCATCCTCGATACTTGTCAGTGTTCATGAACAGCAAGGCTGTGCCAGGCGCTGGCCTGGCGTAATCAAGGGGTGCCGGGTTCGTAGCGAATATCCAGCGCCGTTGCGGACAGGTGCGCCAAACGCTCAAGCTCCTCGGCCTGGCGGCTGCGATCGAAGGCCCACAGCAACTGGCCGAGAAACACCTCTCGGGCATGGGCTGGAATCACATCGCCGGCCTTGAGCAGGATGTGCCTGACGGTGGGGGCGAGGGGCAGCTCGTTCAGCGCCACCGAACTCAACGTTCCCGGTTGAGCGAAATACACCCGGAAGAACGTCGCCACCGACTGTGCACTGGTGCCATCCGCCTGCCACTGGAACGCGTTCAGCTGTTGCGCGAGGGCATCGCGTGGCGCGTGATCGTCCTGGCTGGCCAGCAACAGATCCAGCCACAGCGACAGCATGCTGTGGCCGTGGGTGACGGCTTCGACGCTGTGGGAAATCAGGCTGCCACCCACGCGTGGATTGATCTCGATCAGATCCCAGTGCTGCCCGGTAAAACGTGCCTCGATGTGATAGCAACCCCAACGCAGCGCCATGCACTTCAAGACTTTTTCCAGCCACTGCAGGCCCGCCGCGATCTGTGCCTGATCGAGGCTCGCCGGGGGGGTGGTGCAACTGTCTTCAAGGACGGTGTCAGCGGTTTCGGTCACTTCGTATTTTTCGTGGATGGCAACGACATGCGTCTGGCCGTCGATCAACAAGGTCTCGAAGCTGAATTCCTGGCCGGCAATGTAATCCTCGGCCATGAACTGCAGCCCGTCATTGAATGCCGAGGCGTATACCGTGTCCTCGACCGAGGCCAGGCGCAGCGTTTCGAGGGCCTTCCAGGTGGTGTCCTCACGCAGCGGAAATGCCGCGTAGGACGCAATTCCGTGAATCGGTTTGATGAAATAACGCGCGCTCTGCGCTTGCAGCGTTTGCAATACCGGTGCGGTCAGCGCGTGCGCACGGGCTTGCGACAAACCGGCATCGGCCAGTTGATTGCGCACATTGAGCTTGTTGCGCAATGCCAGGGCCTGCTGCGCGTCGATGTCATAGGTGCCGAGCGCTGCGTTCGCCGCCGCCATCAGGTGTCGATAGCCTTCCCACACACTGATGCAACAGGTGACCTGCTCGCCCGACTTGTGCAGCGTTTGCAGGGCATTGTTGACGTCCTCCAGTTTCAACTGGTGGGAGTCGGCGGTGTAGAGCCGGTCCGCCCAGACCTGGATCTGCTCCAGGCGAGCCGGCACATGCTCGGCGAGCGGCAATGAAGTCAGCACGAAACACCGGAGCTGGCGCCGTTGCAGCTGCTCCTTCAAGTCCTCCAGGAAAGAAAAGCCACAGTGGCTCAGGATCAGAACACCGGGTCGATTCGAATTCATTGCCTGCTCCATGGCTTAAGCAGCCTTGTCTTGCGGCTTGGCCAGGGTGTCGATGTACAGCTCGCTGAAATACATGGCGAGGATTTTCTGGTGCTCGGCCAGGTAACGCTTCAGGGCTGCGATGTCCTGCTCGCCTTTGATCAGGAAGCGCAGGGCTGCCCAGACTTCACCCGGATGGTCATCGTTGATGTCGGTGTGGGAGTGCGACACCTGGCCGACGATGTTCTTTTCGCCAACCGAAACCTTGAGCGCTTCGAGCTTGCGCGGCTCCAGCTTCACGTTGACGTACTCGACCAGGTAGGAATAGGCGATCACACCCAGTGGACCTTCGTGATCCAGCAGGTAGGAAAAGAAACCGGCCAGCAGTTTGGTCGACAGGTAGGGTTCGGTGGCGAGGAACTCTTCGCGGCTTACACCGACACGTTGCAGATCCTGGATGAACAGGTCGTCATGGAGCATTTCTTCCTGTTCGTAGTGAGCCCAGATCTGCGCGGCTTCCGGGCTGACCTTGGCAACCTCGACCAGTGCCTTGGCTTCCGCCACGCGCAGCAGACGGATGCGCCATGCGGTTTCAACCAGGTGGCGTTTGTAATAGGCACTGTTGACGTCTTTGCCTTCCAGGTGCGCGGCTTGAGGCACGGTTTCGTACCATTGCTCAACTTGCCCGTCGATGATCCGGTCGATTTCCCCACGCAGATTTACCGAAGCGGCAGCGTTGAGGAAAGGTGTGCGATCACCATAGCCAACATTCTTTACACGGTTAAGCATATTCAAGCCTCTATTTTGGGTTTGTTTTAACGCGTTTAATAATGACCAGACTTCAACTGCAACTATCAGCCAATCACTTCTATGGCCAATTCACCTCTTATCAGGCACTGACAGGCCAGCCGGTATTCTTCTCCGCTGTAACCCAGTACCTCGATAAACGCTTCTTCGTCACCGTCCCGAGGATTCAACGCCTCAAGGCCCGAATTGACTTTGATCAGGCATGCGCCGCAGGCCCCGACCCGGCAGCCCAGCGGGATCACGTTCTTGCCGCCGGCTTCCCACTCGATGTCGGTAAGCGCGGAGTTGGCCGGCAGCTGAAATTCAAGTTGATGCGAAGTAATGGTGAGTGTGTGCAACGCCATACTGACCTCGGTTGAATATTAAGTTCGTGTGGCAGGCACACAGTTTCACGCCAGCGTTTTAAAACGACAGTGAGAAGTTCTTGAAAGTTATGAGCTTAGTTGGAGGTCAGCCCCAGATATAACCAGTAGAGCAGGGCGACAGCACTGATGGCCGCACCCAGAATACAAACAGCGACCCAGCCAAAGTGTGCATAGGTGTAAGTGGCCGCAATCGCACCAAGGCCACTGCCTACCGAGTAGAAACACATATAGGCGCCGACCAGACGGCTTTGCGCGTCCGGGCGAGCCGCGAAAATCAGGCTTTGGTTGGTGACATGCACCGCTTGTACGGCGAAGTCCAGCAGCACCACACCCACGACCATGGCCAGCAATGAGCTTTCGACAAACGCCGTGGGCAGCCATGACAGGGTCAACAACGCCAGGGCGATGCCGGTGGTGCGATTGCCACGTCCCTGATCCGCCAGGCGGCCGGCCCGCGCTGCTGCCAGCGCACCGGCCACACCGGCGAGGCCGAACAGGCCGATCTGCGTGTGCGTCAGCGACAGCGGTGGCGCGCTCAGCGGCAGTACCATCGACGTCCACAGCACGCTGAAGGCGGCAAAGATCAGCAGGGCGAAGGTGCCTCTGACCCGCAGCGTGCGCTCGGTCAGGTACAGCTGGAACACCGATCGCAACAACTGCCAGTAACTGCCTTTGGCCGGCGGGGCTGCGGAGGCGGGCATGGTTCGCCACAACACGAGCGCCATCCCGATCATCAGCGCAGCCGAGACAAAGTAAACGCCACGCCAGCCGGCCAGATCGGCGACTGCCCCTGACACGAAGCGCGCCAACAGAATGCCCAGCACCACGCCGCTGGTGACCGTGCCGACGGCTGCGCCGCGCTGTTCCGGGCTGGCCAGCGAGGCAGCGTAGGCCACGACCACCTGCACCACCACCGCCATCAGGCCCACCAACACCATGGCACCGAGCAACATGCCCCAGTTACCGGCGAGTCCCACCGCACACAAGGCCAAGGCCGACATCAGCATTTGCGTGAGGATGAGTTTCTTGCGATTGAGCAGGTCCCCCAGCGGCACGATAAACAACAACCCTACGGCATAGCCCGCCTGAGTCGCGGTGACAACGATGCCGATCGTGCCCGGCGAAACGGCCAGGCTCGACGCCATGGACTCGAGCAATGGCTGGGCGAAGTAAACGTTGGCCACGGCCATGGCGCAGGTGATTGCGAAGAGCAGGGTTTGATAGCGGCTGAGGGTCGAGGGGCTGGCAGACCGCGGAGTCTGTGAGTGTCCTCCGGTCGCCTTTTCGGCTTCGGCGTCCATTTTTACCGGGGCATGAGGCGTGTACGGCATCCATCCAATCCTTGGAATATGTGGTTTCGAAACAAAACCGATGCGTTGATTTTTATCAAATCAAGTTGTTAAATACAACCACATTTTGCAAAACATTTTCGTCTGACGTTAGATCGTTTTTCTTCCTTCCCATCTGCCCACTGGAGCGTCATGGCCAGACAGAAATTACTGGCACAGAGCGAATGCCCGGTCGCCAGAACACTCGAGGCCATTGGCGATCGCTGGGTGCTGATGATCATCCGCGACGCCTTCGACGATGTCCGCCGCTTCAGCGAGTTCCAGAAACGCCTGGGGCTGGCGAAAAACATCCTCACGGTGAAATTGAAAATGCTCGTGGAACTGGGCGTTCTGGAGATCCAGCCGGCCTCCGATGGCAGCGCCTACAAGGAATATGTGCTGACCGAAATGGGCCGCGCGGTGTTTCCGATCGTGGTCAGCATGCGCCAGTGGGGGGAGCGCTTCCTGTACAGCGAAGGTGAGAGCCACTCGGTGCTGCTCGACAACGATTCAGACCAACCGGTGGAGACCATCGCTGTACGCTCGACGTCGGGCAAGGTGCTGACTCCGGCCGACTGCCATCGACGTGTGGTCACGCGTAAAGCCTGAGTGCCGGGTCGGGCTCCCTCAACTCGCGGCCGGTGGTTTCGCCAGCGCGATGCCCGCCGCACTCAGACGCTTCAAGATTTCAAACAGCAAATCACTTTTGGTCACCCCGACAATCCTCGGGCTCGCCACGTACCCGGTCACCGTCAGGGTGATCCCGTCCGGCGACAGCTTGCTGAAGCGCACGAACGGCGCCGGTTTATCGAGCAGGGTTTCGTTCTCGCGGTAGGCATCGAGAAGCAGCTCTTTGACTTGCTCAGGGTCGATGTCCAGCGGGAACATCAGCTCCAGCGATGCCACGCCTTGCGCGCTGCCGCCCAGGGTGACGTTGCGCAGGTTCTGCGAGATCAATTGCGAGTTGGGCACGATGACAATCGAGCGGTCGCTGAGCTGAATTTCCGTGGCGCGCACGTTGATCCGGCGGATGTCGCCTTCAACGCCGCTGATGCTGATCAGGTCGCCAACCTTCACCGGCCGTTCAGTCAACAGAATCAGCCCGGAAACGAAATTCTTCACGATCTCCTGCAAACCGAAACCGATGCCCACCGACAGCGCACTGACGATCCACGCCAGATTGGTCCACTGCACGCCCAGCGACGACAGGGTCAGCAGAATCACCAAGGCATAACCGATGTTGGAAAACAGCGTGCTCAGCGACGCGCACATGCCGGGGTCCATCTCGGTCTTGGGCAGGAACTCATTGTCCAGCCAGCGGCTCAGGGTGCGGATCAGCCAGATTCCGATAATCAGCGCGAGCACGGCATTGAGCAGGTGCGCGGGGACGATGTTCAACTTGCGCAACCCGGCGCCGCCGAGGATGACCATGATGTTGCTCAGCAGTTGCCCGAGCGTGGTGCCAATACCGCCGACGAACAGGCTGATCACCGCCAGCAGCATCAGCGCGGCACGGCTGAAGCCCGACAGCAGGATTGCCATCTGATCGAGGCGCCGATCGCCGATGCCGAGCAGTTGCTTGAGAGCCTTGCCACTGGCATGTCGGGGCGAGAACACGTGTTCACAGAGGTCCTTGACCAGTTGGATCAGCAGGTAGAAACCGGACAGGACAATAAAGCCCCAGACCAGCTGGTAACTGATGAACCGCGCCAGCGAAACATAGCCGGCGAGCAGGGCCAGCGCCGAAACCAGAATCGAAACGCTCGCGACCGTGTAGATGATCCCGGCAAAGGTGCTGTTGGCCGCCGCCGCATCGTTGGCCGCGACCAGCGCCTTGCGCACCTTGCCGACCCGCAGCAGCAAGGTCAGGACAATCGCCAGCACCACCATGGCAATGATCCCGCGCCCGGCAATCACGATCTGGCTGCTCATGCCGGTGGCGTTGCTGACCTGGACCAGCGTCACCAACACCAGCAACGTGCAGGATAAAACTCGCGGATACGGCTTGAGCGCCTGCGCCACTGGATCGGCAATCGCCGGCAAGCGCCACGAGGGATGCGCGGTCGACAGCAGGGCGCGGCTCAGGCCGGTGATCAGCACGCAGGCATACACGACCTTTTCGAATTCCTCGGAGAAGGTTTGCAGTACCGGCGACAACGGCTGATGGCGGGTGCACGCATAGAACAGGATTTGCAGGGCGATGGCGGTGGTGGCGATCGTCGCCAGTGCCGAGGCGAAGGCCAGCGCGCTGCGGCGTAGCCGTCCCTCCGGCACGCGATGAATGCACAGCCAGGTCAGGCCGCGCTCGGCCAGCCGGCGTCCGAATGTCCAGACGATAAAGGCCAGAAATACCAGCAGGCTGGTGTAAAAGCGCTCGCCGGGTAGCCACACGCTGGCCCCGGAAGTGCGCAGTTGGTCGACGAAGAAATGCAATCGCCGACGGTCATCTGCGTCGGGATTGACCAGCGGCGACCAAAAGCCTGGATTCAGTACGCTATGGGTGCCCAGCGTCAGTTCGCTTTCCAGCAACGTGCGGCGGATGCCGGCAATCTGGGTGATCAGGTCCGCCGCATTCTGTTTTAGCGCGGCGAGGCTTTTAAGCGTGCTGTCGAGCTTGCTTTTCTGCGCCGTCAGCGTCGCCCGTTGGGCAATGATGTCGGCCTGTTCGGCGGCCACATCGGTGTCCGGCGCGGCGCCCAACACACCCAATTGCACCGCCAGTTGCGCCTGTTGCGGCAACAGCGCAGCCGACAATCGATCGATATCGAGAATGAACGCCTGGACCCGATCCTGCGGTCCTTCGAGCTGGTTGTAATTGTTCGCCGCCGAGATCTGCTGCTTGAGCCCGTCGAGGCGTTGTTGCAGAGCTTGCAGATCACTTTGCGCGATCACCGGCAACGGCGCGGCGGCATTCTGCGCCGGCGCCGGCAAATCCTCCGCCCACAGCGCCAGGCTGCTGCTACCGAGCAGGGTAAGGGCGACCAACAACATCCATTTCAAGGTGTCGCGCATGGCGTGGCGGCTCGCATCGACCAGACAGTCTATGAGGGTAGGTGATCAACCCGAGGGCGGAGGAAAAGTTTGCGCGCCGGCTGCCGACTTCGCTCAGGGCTGCTTGGCGGGCACGACGAAATTCACCGTCGTGCTGGTCAGCACGGTGTGCGTCGGATCGGCAATCTCCAGCAGCACCTTGTGAGCACCGGGGGTCAGGCCGACCAGAATGATCGGATCCTCACTCGTATGGGCCCAGGTGCCTTGCCAGTCATCAACGGTGACGTGCAGATGGCCCAGACGCGGCGAGACCAGCACCGCCGCTTTGCCGAACACCGGCATGATCCGCGTGTGTTCGGTGCGGTATTGAATGATCACCACGCCACGGGCCAGCGGCTCGGCGAGCGGCGGGTAGGCAGTAAGCATGGGCGCGGCTTCGGAAGCCAGCGGGAGCAGGGCGGGTGGTTGCTGCGGGTCGGCCTCGGTTTGCGCGTCGGCGCTCATGGCAAGCAGAAGTGAAGCCGTCGGGGCGAGCAGAAATCTGATCGCGAGGGACATGATTTGTTTGCTCCCGCATAAGGTTACTCAAGGTTAGTTGAGAGCAGGAGGTTACGCGCAGTATTGCGCAAGCCCAAACGCAAAAAGCCCGACGGCGAGGTCGGGCTTTTCTTCGGTGACCGCGGTGAAACGCGGCATTCAGACGGCGCGGCGTTCGATCAGACGGTCAGAACCGCCTTCGGCTACTGCATCGCTGAACAGCGGGTCGGTCTCGGTCGCGGCGACGGCGTCGCTGAACAAGGGATCGGTTTCAGTGGCGGCTACGGCGTCGCTGAACAGCGGATCGGTTTCGGTCGCGGCGACGGCATCGCTGAACAGTGGATCGGTTTGCGTGGCAGCAGCGGTGCGTTGTTCCAGCAAACGGTCGGAACCCCCTTCGACAACCAGCGGCTGCGCAGGGGTAGCGGCGAAAGCGTTCAGTGCGAAGAGCGAGAAAGCGATGCTGAGAAGGGCTTGGCGTTTCATGATGGTGTGCTCCGTTGGGTAGTGGTTGGGTCTGGAGCCGATCTTACGCCGCGGCACTGATAAGAGAACTTCATTGAGTTAATGGTTGTTATTGACGCAGTTAATGGTTGGGCCGGTCAAGCCTGCTCGCTGCGGGGCTTGAGCTGAGTGCTGATCAACTCGGCGAGGACACGCACAGGCTCGGTGAAAGTCTCGCGCGCTCGGTGGACGAGGCCGATGTCGCGGTGAAACGTGTGCGGCCCAAGATCGAAGGCGCGGACGCCGGCAGGCCATTCAAAGTCGGGCGAGGTTTGCGGCACCAGCGCCACACCGACGCCGTTTTCGACGAGTTTGATGATCGCCTCCAGTTCGTCCAGCTCACAGACTTCGCGCAGGTTGAAATGCATCTGGCGCAAAAACCGGTCGACCTGTCTGCCGCCAAAGGAGGAGCGGTCATAGCGGATAAACGGTTGGCTGCTCAGCAATTGCGTCCAGTCATCGCCCGCCATATCGCGGGGCACGATCAACCGATACGGCTCGAGGGCCAGGGTGGTCCAGCGCAAATCACTCTGCAGCGAGAAGGGCGGGCGAATGACCACAGCCATGTCGATCTCGCCGGTATCCACCAGATTGACCAGCTCCATCGACAGGCCCGGAATCACCCGGGTTCGGCAGTACGGACATTGTTGGTGAAAGCGCGCCAGCGCATCCGGTAGATAGGAGCGCTGCACCGAAGCAATCGCGCCAAGGTTGACCAGCACACTGGGCGGCAGGCCCACCGCCGTCGAACCGAGGTTGTCATAGAGCCTGAGCAAGTCCTGGGCTTGCAGCAGGATCTGCTGGCCCATCTTGTTCAGGTGCGCCGAGCGGCCCTTTCGGTCGAAGATCTCGAAACCGAGTTCGGCTTCCAGGCGCTGCATCTGCGCGCTGACCGCGGCCTGCGTCAGGCCGATCCGGTTACCGGCCGCCGCGAAGGTGCCTTCACGCGCAACGGCAATAAGTGTTTTCAGTTCTTTGATCATTCACAAATATTAGTTGTGAGTCTGAGAAATATATATTGATTTTTATGTTGGGTTTTTCGTCCTAGGATGTTTTTCATCCCGGCGCTGGCTGAACCGCAAGAGCCGATGTCGCTGTGACTTGTTTGCCAACCAACAAAACGATCCTGGAGCTCTGATGACTCTCTCGCCTTTTCACCTCGCTATCCCTGTTTATGACCTGGCTGCGGCGCGCACTTTTTACGGTGAAGTCTTCGGTCTTGAAGAAGGACGCTCAAGCACTCAATGGGTCGACTTCAACTTTTACGGCCATCAACTGGTGATTCACGAACATCCGAAAACCGCCTCTCAAGAGAGCGTGCACAGCAACCCGGTTGACGGTCATGACGTGCCGGTGCCGCACTTCGGCATTATTCTCGGCTGGCAACAATGGGAGGCACTGGCAGAACGTCTGAAGTCGTTCGGCACGCAGTTCGTGATCGAACCGTACATTCGCTTTCAGGGCCAGGTCGGTGAACAAGCCACCATGTTTCTCTTCGATCCCTGCGGCAATGCCCTGGAATTCAAGGCGTTCAAGGATATGAGCCAGCTCTTCGCCAAGTAACAACTGCCATGGCACAACAGCGTTGTGCCATTTCTCACAGTGAGCTGGAAGCTCATGACTCTAGCAACTGCCTTTTGCGCAGACCGTTCATTCCAACAAGAAGGCTAGACATGAAACGTATTCCCCTGGTGTGGCAAATCGTTGCCGGGCTGGTGCTTGGCGTGCTCGTCGGTTGGTATTTCAATACCCATCCGCAGTATCAAATGTGGGTCAGCGCGGAGATCCTTAAACCGCTCGGCGACATTTTTATCAAGATGATGAAGATGGTGGTGGTGCCGATTGTGTTCTGTTGCATGATTCTGGGGATTGCCGGCGGTGGCGATAACAAATCGTTCGGTCGTATGGGCGCCAAGTCGTTGGGCTATTTCTTCGCGATCACGGCGCTGGCGATCGTCATCGGACTGTGTTTTGCCAACCTGTTCGAACCGGGTGCAGGCACCGATATTTCCGGCATTTCGCACAACGCCGCTGAGATCAAACTGGAGCCGTCCAAAGGTGCTCTGGTGATCCTGCAGAACATCGTCCCGGACAATGTGCTGGTGGCCATGTCGGAAGCGAAGTTGCTCTCCGTATTGTTCTTCGCGGTGTTGTTTGGCCTGGCCTTGAATGCACTGCCCAAAGACAAGAGTGCGCCAGCCATCGCTTTGGTGCAGAGCATTTCCGATGCGATGTTCAAGGTGGTTTCCATGGTCATGGCCTACGCGCCAATTGGCGTGTTCGGCATGATCGGTGCGACCGTCGCGACGTTTGGTTTTGCCTCACTGTTGCCGTTGCTCAAGTTGATCGGCGTGGTCTATCTGGCGCTGGTTGTCTTTGCCTTGGTGATACTCGGCGGGATTTGCTACCTGATCGGCGAGAACATTTTCAAGTTGATCGGCTACTTCCGCAACGAGCTGATCCTGGCGTTTTCCAGTGCCGCTTCGGCGGCGGTCATGCCGCAGTTGATGAGCAGACTCGAGCAGTACGGCGTACCGCGGCGGATTGTCAGTTTCGTGGTGCCGGTGGGCTATGCCTTCAATCTCGATGGGGCATCGATTTTCCTTGGCGTCGCGACGATTTTTGTTGCGCAGCTATACGCCATCGACCTGTCACTGTCGCAGCAGATATTGCTGGTGGTGACCATGGTGCTGACGTCCAAGGGCGCAGCGGGCGTACCGGGGTTCGCCATCATCATTCTTTCCGCGACCCTGGCGTCGGCCGGCCTGCCGCTGGAGGGCGTGGCGTTGATCGCGGGGATTTTCCGGATCATCGACAGCGGCACCACGACGCTGAACGTACTGGGCAATGCCATCGCGCCGCTGGTGATTGCCAAGTGGGAAAAAATCGCACTGCAACCCGGTGCCGCCGAGGCAAATGTGAAACACCAGGCGCCGCTGCACTGCCACTGAACGTCCACTCAACGGACGCTTGAAACAAGCAATCGCCCGCTGGCTCAGGGGCGTTTTTTTAACGCTGGTTGCTAGACGACCAGTCTAATGTTTTGGAGGTTAGATGATTGATCACGCGGCTGACACCGACCTTTTTTCACCCGTCACCTTCGGCGCGCTGCACTTGGCCAATCGCATCGTCATGGCCCCGGTGACGCGCAGCCGAATGGCCAACGACGGCGTGCCCAACGCCATGCATGCGACTTATTACGCCCAGCGCGCCACGGCCGGATTGATCATCGCGGAGGCGACGAATATTTCTGCCCAAGGTCGCGGCTATGCGATGACGCCAGGTATCTGGACGCAGGAGCAGGTCGCTGGCTGGAAGACTGTCACCGATGCGGTGCACGCCGCCGGCGGCAAGATCATCTGCCAGTTGTGGCACGTCGGGCGGTTTTCCAGTGTCGAGTTGCAGCCGGACGGCCAAGCCCCTGTTGCACCTTCGGCGATCAAGGCTGAGGGCAGCACCTACACCGAATAAGGCTTCGTCGACGTGTCAATGCCGCGCGCACTCGAAACAGCGGAGATTGCCGGCGTCATAGAGCAATACCGGCGTGCCGCGCAGAATGCCAAACAGGCGGGTTTCGATGGCGTGGAAGTGCATTCGGCGAACAGCTATCTGCTCGATCAGTTTTTGCGAGACTCGACCAACCAGCGCAGCGATCAGTACGGCGGCAGCATCGAAAACCGTACGCGCCTGACCCTGGAAGTCACCCGCGCGGTGATTGATGTGTGGGGCAGCGACCGCGTCGGTATTCGTCTTTCGCCGGTTACCCCTGATGCCGGCAACACGCCGCCCGACAGCAATGTCATGGCGACTTACGGCTATCTCATCCAGCAGCTCAATCCATTGAATCTGGCCTACCTGCATTTCGTCGAAGGGGCGACAGCCACGTCGCGCAGCGTGCCGGAAGGTGTTGATCTGGACGCGCTGAGTGCGCAGTTCACCGGGCCGTTCATCGGCAACAACAACTACGACCTGCCAATGGCCCTCGAGCGACGCGCACAAGGACGGATCGATGCGGTGGCGTTCGGACGGCTGTTCATCGCCAACCCCGATCTGGTCGAGCGCCTGCGTCGCGGAATCGAACTGACCATCGCGCCGCGTGAGAGCTACTACGGCGGCGGCGCCAAAGGCTACATCGACTGGCCCACCGCCAGCGCCTGATCAACCCCCGTTGCCGCGTCAGCCTTGGCTGGCGGCAGCCTTTTCACTCAAAACAGGAACCCCACCATGACCACTCCCACCTACGTGCAGGAATACAACGCGATCGTCGCCGTCCTCAGCCAGTACAACGAGGGCGGCGCGAAAGCTGACAGTGCTCTGATGAAACCGGCATTCCATCCGCAGGCGACGATGTTTGGCGTCGACGGCGAGCGCCTGGTCGGCGGCGCGATCCAGAATCTCTACGACGTGATCGACACGTCCTTTCGCCCATCGCCCGAAGCTCAGGCGGCGATCGTGCGGATCGATATCGTCGGCACTGCCGCCAGCGCGCGAGTCGATACCGACAATGTCTCGGGCTTTCGTTTCACCGATTTTTTCAATCTGCTGAAGGTTGAAGGGCAGTGGACGATTGTCAGCAAGATTTACCACACGCATTCGGACGTTTGATCGAGCGGGTCAGCGCGTTGCTACCAGGCAACGCGCTTCAAGCGTAACGTTCGTCGCTCTCGACCGGCTCCGCGGCTTCAGCGGCCAGTTTCAAGCGATCCGCCTTGCTGATGTACCTGGGCTTTTTCGGTGCCAGTTTGGCACTGGCCTTCTTGGCCTTTTCCTTGAACAGTTGTTTGAGTTTCTTCTGGCGGTTCATCTGGGGTGCTCGGCAGGCAAGTGGGGGCGACTGGCGCAGTACGGTGGACGGATACGCGGCTGACGGTTGAAAAGGCGCGAATCCTGACCCAAGCGCCGGGCCAAGGCAATGTCAATTTGTTAGAGAAACAGTGAAGCCTCGCACAGTCTGCAGCCCGGCCGCTTGGTTAACCGATGGTCAGCGCGGGGAAATAAACTAAGCTGAGGTTCAGCGTCCATATGACAGTGAAGCTTCCCGCCATGAAGGAGTACCCATGATCAGCTCTCGTAAATGGATTGCCACGGCGTCGTCCCTTGCACTGGTTTTAGCGTCTGCGGTGGCTTCGGCCGACCCCGGAAACGGCAAAGGGCAGGGCAACGGCAAAGGCAATCCGCAGAACATGCAGGATCACGGTAAACAGAAAGGCCAGGGTAATCAGGGTGGGCAAGGCAAGCAGGGAGGCCAAGGCAACCAAGGCCACGGGGGCGGTCCGAGTATTGATCGCGGCAACATCCTCGGAATTGTTGGTGGCTATCGCGACTACTGGAGTCCGGGGCCGGCGTTGCCGCCGGGCATCCAGAAAAATCTGGCGCGAGGTAAACCGCTGCCACCCGGTATCGCGAAGAAACTGGACGGGCGCCTGCTAGGGCACTTGCCACGTTACGACGGCTACGAATGGCAGCAGGTGGGGACGGATCTGATTCTAGTCGCGCTGGCTACCGGTGTGATTTACGAAATACTCGATGGCGCCTTTGATTAAACGGCGCGGCCATTGAGACAACGCGCAAGCGCCGACAGGATTGCCCGCTGGTGCTTGCGCACATACTGCACATCAAGCGATTTTCAACGCTCTGAGTACCACCAGCGATTGCTCGGCAAACGCTTGCGCCTGCTCGGTCAGTTCAGCGAGGTTTTGTTCGGCAGTGAGCAACGGCTGGTCGCCCTTGATCAGCACTTCGCCTTGTTCGCTGATCACACCCCAGGCCAGTTGCGCCCATTCGGCTGGGTGCTTTCTACCTTGCTTGATGGAAATCAGGAACAGTTGCTGGAAACGGCTGACCGTCACGCCACCACCGGTGACCGGGCTGGACAGCACCTGAACCCTGGCGGTGAACAGGGAGCGTTTGCACAATTGCAGATTGAGCGCCGCGCAGCGGTCCTGCACTTGCAATTCAGCCGCTTCGCTCTGGCACGGCGCCACGACCCCCATGCCGACCAGCACGGCAAGCGCTTGTTCTAGATCGTCGAAGGTCAGCGGCGCCGTCGCCCCGAGCAATTGGCGCATTGATTTTGCGGCATACGTCTGGTCCGCCAGTGCGTCCAGTACCGGGCCATAAATCTCCGCTTGCAACGAGGCTTCGCCGGCCGGACCGGTGACGGCGGTGGGTACGCTTGTTGCCGGTTGCAGCAGCACGAAGCGCGTATGCAGCATCTGAGCGCGGCGCTCGGGCGCAGACAGACGATTGGCCCCGCGCACGTACAGATCGCGGCGGAAATGCTGATTGACGAAATAGTCGCGCGCCTGCTCGCGCATGACCGGATGCTCAATGGTTTCGAGGAAATCCATCGCCTCCGCGCTCAGGTTCAGCGGATCGACTGAGTCCAGCGGTACCGCGGTCGTCGCGTAATCGAGCTTGGCAGGTGCGAGGGCATCGACCATGTCGGCGAAGTACATGCAGTTCCAGTCGCGGTTGAAATATTCATGGGCGACGTACTGACGATCCTGGCCCTTGATGCTCTGCAGTCGCGCACCCAGACTCGGCGCCGCCGCGGCGTATTTCGGGTTGGCTGCCAGCAGCGCCTCGGAGAACTGCAGCGCAGCATCGATGCGCTGATCCGGACGCGCAGAGGTGTTAGCGAAGCGGTCATGCAGACTGAACAACTGGCGCAACGGTGCCGATGGCGACCAGCCCGGAAAACTGTTGTAGCTGACGTACAGATGACCACCGGGTTTGAGGTGACGGCGGGTGAATTCGACGATCAGCTTCTGGTTGTCGCGGCTGACCCAGGTCCAGATGCCGTGCAGGCTGATGCTGTCGAACTGCGGCAGGTCATCACGCGCCAGCAGTTGCTCGAAACTGTCGTCGTAGAGGCGGGCACCATTGTTGGCCGCCGCTGCCAGCTCAACGGCATAAGCCGCCTGGCCCGGATGAAAGTCCGTACCGACAAACGTGCCCGGATTAGCGGTGGCGTGGATATTGATCGACACGCCCTGACCGAAACCGAGTTCGCAGTGGTAGCCGTCGGAACTGTCCAGACTGGCAAAACCGCGCAACAACAGGCAGTAGCGCTGGAACACCGGGTTGATCTCCCGGCTGTAGCTGTAGGTGTAGCCTTCGTCGGTGAAATAGCCTTCGTTCCAGGCGTTGCTCATGGTTGACGTCTCTTGTTCTTGAAATGAAAGCAGTCGTTATAAGGGGTTGTCGGGGCGCGCGACAAGCGAAAAGACAAAAGCCCCTCACCCTAGCCCTCTCCCGGAGGGAGAG
Source organism: Pseudomonas sp. Z003-0.4C(8344-21) (assembly GCF_900104975.1). Classification (NCBI taxonomy): domain Bacteria; kingdom Pseudomonadati; phylum Pseudomonadota; class Gammaproteobacteria; order Pseudomonadales; family Pseudomonadaceae; genus Pseudomonas; species Pseudomonas sp. Z003-0.4C(8344-21). The sequence continues at coordinate 2,967,476 of NZ_LT629756.1, forward strand.
GGGACTGACCGCGGTGGATGCGAGGGATACGCCGATATGAAATACCGAGTCGTACGCGATTTCGAAACCAACCGAAATCGGCTCCCTCTCCCGGATGAGAGGGGACTGACCGCGGTGGATGCGAGGGATACGCCGATATGAAATACCGAGTCGTACGCGATTTCGAAACCAACCGAAATCGGCTCCCTCTCCCGGATGAGAGGGGACTGACCGCGGTGGATGCGAGGGATACGCCGATATGAAATACCGAGTCGTACGCGATTTCGAAACCAACCGAAATCGGCTCCCTCTCCCGGATGAGAGGGGACTGACCGCGGTGGATGCGAGGGATATGCCGATATGAAATACCGAGTCGTACGCGATTTCGAAGCCGCCCGAGATCGGCTCCCTCTCCCGGATGAGAGGGGACTGACCGCGGTGGATGCGAGGAATACGTCGATATGAAATACCGAGTCGTACGCGATTTCGAAACCAACCGAAATCGGCTCCCTCTCCCCGGAGGGAGAGGGGACTGACCGCGGTGGATGCGAGGGATACGCCGATGTGAAATACCGAGTCGTACGCGATTTCGAAGCCGCCCGAGATCGGCTCCCTCTCCCGGATGAGAGGGGACTGACCGCGGTGGATGCGAGGGATACGCCGATATGAAATACCGAGTCGTACGCGATTTCGAAACCAACCGAAATCGGCTCCCTCTCCCGGATGAGAGGGGACTGAACGCGGTGGATGCGAGGGATACGTCGATATGAAATACCGAGTCGTACGCGATTTCGAAACCAACCGAAATCGGCTCCCTCTCCCGGATGAGAGGGGACTGACCGCGGTGGATGCGAGGGATACGTCGATATGAAATACCGAGTCGTACGCGATTTCGAAGCCGCCCGAGATCGGCTCCCTCTCCCTCGGGAGAGGGCTGGGGTGAGGGGAGAATGCACCGCCGAACCAAAGCCGACCACAACCGCCATCGCTAGCAACTGCGCGAGCGCCAGGCAAAAAAAGCCCGGCCAAAGCCGGGCCAAACCACGCGTAATCCTTAAGCAGCCATTTCCTTCTTGTAACTGGCCTTCATGGCCTCCATCTGCGCGCCCAGCTCATCGAGCTTCGCCTTGCCCAACAGCTGCCTGGCCTTGGGAAACATCTCCGATTCCTCTTCTTCGATATGGTGCTCAAGCAGCTCCTTGACCACCTTCACCCGGCCAGCGAACTCAGGCGTGCCCGGGTCGGTTTCCTTCAGATCCGGCAGCACCAGCGAATCCACGGTGCGGTGTTCTTCCTTGGCCTCGTAATACATCACGTCCTCTTCCTTGCTGCCCGCTTCCTTGAATGCGGGATAGAGGATTTCTTCTTCAAGACGGGTATGAATCGAGACTTCCATCTCCAGCTTGGCCAGCAGCTCGGGGCGTTTTTTCAACGCCCGTTCAGTCGACTCGCTCAGTTGGCTAAGGATGTCTTTGACTTTTTCATGATCGGCTTTGAGTAGGTCGATGGCGTTCATTATTTATTGGCCTCTGCTATCACGGTATGAACACAGGCCTCTATGGGCCGTGCGGTGTATTCCCTGTCTACAACGCATGAGCTGTGCCAACTTGCAGTGATCGGCCAAACCGCGCTGGATCAAGGCTTTGCCGGAGCCGCGACAAAACCGCTTCGTGCACTCTGCATGAAGCGCATCGTGCACGCCTTGCAGATTACCAATCTGAACAAAACCGAGCCTGCTGCCACCGCAGCCATTGATCCGCTGCGGCAAAATTTCACTGAACTCCTGCAGAACGCTGCGCTTCCGAAATGAAGAGACTCACGCCATTTCATTGATCAGGAAGAGGACCTTGCCATGCGTGCAATGACCTACCACGGCGCTCACGATGTGAGAGTCGAAACCGTGCCGGATCCGAAGCTCGAAGCCCCCGATGACATCATTTTGCGCGTCACCGCGACCGCCATTTGCGGCTCCGATTTGCACTTGTACCGAGGCAAGATTCCCACTGTCGAACACGGCGATATCTTCGGCCATGAATTCATGGGCATCGTCGAAGAAACCGGGCCGGAGGTGACTGCGGTACAGCGCGGTGATCGCGTGGTGATTCCGTTCGTGATCGCCTGCGGTGGCTGCTTCTTCTGCCAGATGGAACTCTATGCCGCGTGCGAAACCACCAACCCCGGTCGCGGCGCAATCCTCAACAAAAAATCCATCACACCGCCGGCGGCGTTGTTCGGCTTCAGTCGCTTGTACGGCGGCATTCCCGGCGGGCAGGCGGAGCTTGTGCGCGTGCCCAAGGCCAACACCGGACCATTCAAGGTGCCGGGCACGCTGGCGGACGAAAAGGTGTTGTTCCTGTCGGACATCTTGCCGACTGCCTGGCAAGCGGTGAACAACGCGCAGATCGGCAAGGGCTCGACCGTCGCCATTTACGGTGCCGGCCCGGTCGGGCTGCTCAGCGCAGCGTGCGCGAAAATGCTCGGTGCCGAGCAGATCTTCATGGTCGATCACCATCCGTATCGGCTGGAATACGCGCAGCGCACCTATGGCGTGATTCCAATCAACTTCGATGAAGACGACGATCCGGCTGACACGATCATTCGGCAGACGGCCGGCCATCGCGGCGTTGACGGGGTGATCGATGCAGTGGGGTTCGAGGCCAAGGGCAGCACCACCGAAACGGTGCTGGCTACGCTCAAGCTCGAAGGCAGCAGTGGCAAGGCCCTGCGTCAGTGCATCGCCGCTGTGCGGCGTGGCGGTGTGGTCAGCGTGCCAGGTGTGTATGCCGGGTTTATTCATGGATTCCTGTTTGGCGATGCGTTCGACAAGGGCCTGACGTTCAAGATGGGCCAGACCCATGTCCAGCGCTACCTGCCGGAGCTGCTCGGGCATATCGAAACCGGAGCGCTGCAACCCGACGCGATCATCACCCACCGGCTCTCGCTGGAGCAGGCGGCCGAGGGCTACAAGCTCTTCGACAAGAAGCAGGAAAATTGCCGCAAGGTGATCCTCACGCCCGGCAGCAGCGACGTGCCGCTGGCGGAAACCACGGAGACGCCACCGTGGGTGCCCGCCACTTGAGGGAACCGGCGAGCCCGGCGTCTACCGGGCTCGCTGAACGTGGGAATGATCACCGCGGTATGCGGTCAACCGGCAATAATTCCAAGAGTGAGCGTCATGTCTATCGCCAATGAAACGGTCGATTATTTGCGCGACCATTCGCTGACCATCACCACGGCGGAATCGTGCACCGCTGGCAACATTGTCATGCTGCTGTCCGAGGTGCCGGGCAGCGGCCAACTGATCGAGAGCGGCTATGTAGTGTATTCACCGCAGGCCAAGCAACGGCTGCTGCATGTCAGCCCGGACACCATCGAAACCTTCAACCTGACCAGCGTTGAAGTCGCGCGGGAAATGGCGATCGGTGCGTTGCGTGACAGCACCGCCAACGTCGCCGTTGCGACCACGGGGATTCTCGGTCCTGACGACGTCGACGGCATCGCTGCCGGCACCGTCTGTTTCGCCTGGGCCTTCCAGCTGGACGGACAACACGCCGTATTCACGCGCCAGCAATGGTTTCCCGGTTCGCGTGTAGAGGTGCTGCAGATTGCTTCGGAATTCGCCTTGCAGCAACTGCCGCACTTCCATCAACGAGCCCTGCGCGGCGAGCGAGGCTGAACCGATGAAAGGCGACGGCGATCATCCGGACTTGCAAAGCAGGGACTACCCGGTGCGCGAAGACATGGCCTATCAGGCGAAGGTCTGGCGCTTCGAGCGGTGCGGTTGGTACGTGCTGGTGTTGTTGGTGGTGCTTGGTCTGCTGGGGTTGTTTTCGCGCGGGCTCATCAGTTCGCGGGAAGTCATTAGCGACAACGGCCACCTGCGCGCCGAGTACGAAATGTTCCATCGCAATGGCTCAACCAATGCGATGAAAATCAGCCTGAACGGCAAACCCGATGCCACGCTGGAACTCGACATCGGTGGCGAGCTCCTGGAAGGCTTCAGTGTCGAAACCCTGCAGCCGCAACCGCTGCGCTCGCGCAATTCGGCGCAGGGCATGCGCCTGTGGTTACAGGCAGACGGGCAGGGCCAGGCGACGTTGTACCTGACTTTGCGCGGCGACGGCCTCGGGCTGTTTCGCAGCCGCATCGAATCGCCCGGTTCAACTGGCGTTGAGCTGGTTCAATTCATCTTTCCGTAGGTGACGCCATGGATTCCGTGTTGCGCGCAGTAGCGATGTACCTGGCCCTGATGGTGTTGTTCAAAATCGCCGGACGGCGTTCACTGGCCGAGCTGACCACGTTCGATTTCGTCCTGCTGATGATCATCGGCGAAGCCACTCAGCAAGCGCTGCTCGGCGACGATTTTTCGCTGACCAATTCGTTGCTGGTGATCGTTTCGCTGATCGCGATCGATGTCGGCTTTTCCTTGCTCAAGCAGCGTTCGGGCTGGGTGTCACGCCTGATCGACGGCGAACCGACAATCATTGTCGAGAACGGCAAGCTATTGCATCGCCGATTGCGCCATGCGCGGCTGGTGGAAGCGGACGTGATGGAGGCTGCGCGCTCGAGCCAAGGCATTGAAACGATTGATCAGATCAAATTCGCGATCATCGAGCGCAACGGCAAGATATCAGTGATCCCGCAGGATTCCTGAGCGCGCTGGCCGCAAATCCAAAGGCTTGCGGCCAGCGTTGGCAACATCAGCGACCCGGATTTGACGCGGTATCGTGACGAATATGCTTCGGTCCGGCCAATGCCCAAGCGATCAGGCCGAACAGCGGCACAAACACGATCAGCACGATCCATACGCCTTTGTTGCTCGATTTCCCCTCGCTCTTGCGCACCCGATTGATGGCCCACAACTCGATCAGCACCAGCACTGCCGCCAGTACGATCCACACGGTTTCGATTTGCATAGGCTACCTCCTGATGGTCTATGCGTTAGGCGGTGCCGGGTTCGTCGGGTTCATTTAATTTCACTTTCGCGGGTGAAACTACATGCACGCTGCACCTCGAACCCCATGCGGGAGCCAGCCTGCTGGCGATGGCGCACTGTCATTCTCATAAGATCTGCCTGACCTGACACAATCCTCCACAGGTTTTATGGTGCCGCGCGATGGCCCGTCGATCACCAGCCCTATATCCTGCCCGCTGTGTAATGGACTGACTTAGGGAAGAATTGCATGCCGTTCAGGGTGATGGTGGTCGGCGGTTACGGAAATTTTGGCAGTATCGTTTGCCGGCATCTGATCTCGATGCCGGCCATCGGTCTGGTGCTGTCCGGACGTGATCCGCGCAAGTTGCAGGGCAAGGTCGACCAGTTGCAGGCGGAGTCTGGCGCGGTGTGCGAGGGCTGGTGCGGTGATGCGATGGGCGCGGGGTTCAGCAACGTATTGCGCGCGCTGAATATCCAGTTGGTGGTGCACACCGGCGGGCCGTTTCAGGGGCAGTCCTATGCGGTGGCGGAAAGCTGCATCGCGGCCGGCGTGAATTATTGCGATCTTGCCGATTGCCGCACCTTCGTCAATGGCATCGACGCGCTCGACGCACGGGCGAAACAGGCGGGCGTGGCGATCCTCAGCGGCTGCAGCTCGGTGCCGACGCTGTCGTCAGCGATCATCGACGAGCAACGCCAGCGCTTTTTGCGGATCGACTCGATCGAGCACGGGATTTCCTCGTCGGCGAAAATGCCGGGGTTGTCGACCATCGAAGGCGTGCTGGCCTACGCCGGCAAACCGATCAGGCAACTGAAGAACGGCAAGGTCCATGAAGTCTTCGGCTGGCTCGATCTGACCTTGCGCAAGATGCCGCAACTGGGCACGCGCCTGCTGGCCAATGTCGACGTTCCGGACATGGACATCTTTGCCGCTCGCTATGGCGCGCAGACCCTGCGTTTCAAGGCCGGTGCCGGGCTCAAGCTCGGCGGCCTCGCCAATGGTCTGTTGGCGCAGGCATTGAAGCTCGGCCTGGTCCGCGACCATGCACTCTGGGCCGCGCGGCTGCATCGCCTGGGCATGCGTTTCGAGCGATTCGGCGACGGCAAAAGTGCGATGTACATCGATGTGCAGGGGTTGGGTTTCGATGGCCAACCGTTGACGATGACCGCGCAGCTCACCGCCCTCAACGACAAAGGCCCGGAAATCCCCAGCTGCGCTGCCGTCGCACTGGCGAGCAAAATGGCCCAAGGCTACGTACCGTCCGTGGGCGCACGCCCTTGCGTGGGCGAAATCACCGTTGACGAGTATCTGACCGCGATCAACGATCCGCATAACCTGAGCCTGTCGGTGCAGTTCTCGGACGGGCAGCGCTGATGCTCTATCTGTGCCTGAAATACCTGCATGTGGTCGCGGCGATTTTCCTCTTCGGGTTCGGTATGGGCTCCTACCTCTACCTGATCGCCGCCAGCCGCACGGCCAACCCGCAAGTCATCGCCCACGTCGCGCGCATGGTGGTGCGCTTCGACACCTGGATCACCACACCGGCAGGCTTTGCGCAGATCATCACCGGCTATGGGCTGCTGCGTCTTTCCGGATTGCCCATCAGCACCGGCTGGATACTGACGTCGCTGATCATCTTCGTCTGCGTGGGCGCGTTGTGGCTGCCGGTTCTGCTGTTGCAGAAACGACTCTGGCGGATGGCCGTGCAGGCGGGCGAGGCGGGCGCCGTCCTCGACGTGCGCTATGCGAACGTGTACCGCGCGTGGTTCTGGATGGGCGTAATGGGATTCGCCGGGATGTTTGTCATTGTGCTGATGATGGTGACGAAGATGACGCCGGTTCAATTGCTGGGTTATTGGCTGTAGTGGCCGGAGGCGCACGCATCTTCAGAAAACGCAACTCATGGTCCGCATTGGGCAGCAGGCAGGTGTCGTACTGGCCGAACAGCCGATAGCGGTTCAGCGCGATGCGGTCATACGCCCAGTCTCGCAGGCGTCGAGGCAAGACGCGCAGCAGGCGCAGCGGCTGCCAGCGGGCTGGCAATTGGCGGATCACTTCAAGGAACGCATCGGAACGTTCCCAATAATGCCGATCGCGAATCACCGCCATGGTGTCGAACTGGTCCACCGGCAACCCGGCCCATGCCAGCAGCGCCTGGCCTTCTGGGGATTGCACGGCGGCCAGGCGCACGCGTCGCTGCTGATCGTGACGAATCAGGAAACGCGCCCAGCCATTGCAGAGTTTGCAGACGCCGTCGAACAGAACCACGGTTTCGCCGGGTTTGAGAAGCGGCGCGGGGGTAGGGCGCATGTTCGGGGTTGGCATTCCATCGGATTCCAGGGCAGGGCTGGTTACCAGCATAGCGCCGCGTTGTATTCCGGTAATAGCAAACATTACGGCATCAGCATCTTGGCCATGATGATCGTACGCTCCGATTGATAATACTCGTCGCGGATTTTCCTGAAGCCTAACGAAGTGTAGAAGCCTTCTGCTGTGATTGAAGAGGGCACGTTGAGCAAACTCAAGCCTGCATCCAGAGCGATGGATTCAATGGTGCTGATCAAGTGCCTGCCGATGCCCCTTCGGTGATATTGCGGGTCGACAAATACGCTTCGAATAATGTTCTTCTGAAGACTCGCTGTGGCGACGATGTGGCCGTCAATTGTCGCGACGAGCACTTGGCGCTCAGTCAACATACGCAGGACCGCCGGGACGGAGAAGCCTTGAACCACTTGGTCGATAATGTCGGATGAATAGTCCCGCGCGTTGGACTCTCGAAGTGCGTTGATGATCGTCTTGCTGATGGCCGGCGCATCGCTATCCGATGCGTTTCGAATCTGCACATCCACTCGCATCGCTCCTTTTACAGTGTCAGCCGTGTAGCACGGGCGACTTATCCCAGCATATTCCATGTCCGTATAGTTCTGGCCCGATCATCTCTCGGCACATACAACCGAACTCAGCAGGTCAACATCATCGTTGAATCACCCGCAACGGGAGCAAGCATGAACGCCACTGTAATCCCCGAAGGTTTCACGCTGTTCAGTCGCAGCAGCCCATTGCTCGATTTGCTGGGCCCAATCTACGCGCGCGGCAGTGGTCTGCAACTGGAACTCGGATTGTTGACCGACGCCAGGCACGCCAACGGCCGTGGCACGTTGCATGGCGGTGTGTTGGCGACGTTGGCGGATGTGGGTATGGGCTACGCCATGGCATTTGCCAGCGACCCTCCGCAGCCATTGATCACGGCGAGCATGACCCTGGATTATCTCGGTGCCGTGCAAATCAATGAATGGCTTGAGGTGCGCCTCGAACATTCGAAAAAAGGTCGGCAACTGGCGTACGCCGCTGTCAGCCTGCATGTCGGTGAGCGCACGGTGGCGCGCGCCAGTGCGGTGTTTGCTGTGCCTGTGAGCTGAGTGCATGTCTACGCTTTGCGGTTATTGAAATTACGGGCGTCATATTTACAGGTGGAAATTATTATGATCATAATGCTGCGCCCTTGGTGCAGTGGTTGGCTGCTGTCCTGGATTGCGCGTGAGGGCGTTTAACACAACCGGGACCCCAAATGGATCGGGGCATCTGTCTCCCCATCATTTGGGATAAAGCCATGCACACATCCACTCGTTCCAGCGTATTGCTCGCACTCCTGATCGGGCTATGCGGCCTCGGGGAAATTTCCACGCAGTTGCTGATTCCCAGCCTGCGCGAACTCGAGTCAGGCCTTGGCGCTGCACCGGGTGCCTCGCTGGCGGCGTTGTCGATGTTTGTCGCCGCTTTTGGTCTGGGGCAGTTGTTCTTCGGCCCGCTCTCAGATCGCCTCGGTCGGCGCCCGCTATTGCTCGCCGGCGTTGCGACTTACGTGCTGGCTTCACTCTGGATGGCGTATGCGCAGAGCATGGACGAGTTCATCGTCGGCCGTGCGCTTCAGGGGTTGGGCGCCTGCGCGGCGCTGGTGGTGGCGCGCAGCATTGTGCGGGATGTGTGGAAAGAGCGCGCCGGACCGATCATGGCCATCACCGTGATTGGCATGCTCAGTACCATCATGCTCTCACCGGTAATCGGCGGGTTGATCGCCACCCACGCCGGCGGCTGGCGCGCCGTGGTGATGGCAACCGTAGTGTTCGGCGCACTTGCGCTGATCGCTTCGCTGTTTTTCAAGGAAACCCATCTACAACGTGACCCGCAGGCCGGGCGCCTGAAGACATTGCTGGGCAACTACGCGACGCTGCTCAAGGGCTCGTCTGTGCGCAGTTTTTCGGTTGCCATCGCCTGCACTTACGGCGCGATGTTCAGCTTTATCGCCGGCTCATCGCGGGTGTTCGTGGGCCAGCTTGGCTTGAGTCCGACCCAATACGGTCTGCTGTTTGGCAGCATTGTTTCCGGGTTGATTGCCGGTGCGGTCTACACCAACCGCACCATCATCAAGTCCGGGCCGGAAAGGATCGTTGCCGTGGGCACCGGCCTGGTTGCGGCAGGCGCCAGTCTGTCGTTCATTATTCACCAGTTGGCTGGCCCATCGGTAACCGGTCTGATGCTGCCACAGGTCTTGCTGACGCTGGGAGCGGGCATGGTGCTGCCCGGTTCGGTCGCCGGCGCGGTGATTCCCAATCCGACCCGCGCCGGGCTGGCGGCTGGTTTTATCGGCTTTGCGCAAATGGCCGGTGCGACCGTTGCGGGATTGCTGCTCAGTCGTCTGCAGGACGACACCGCCTTCGCGATGGTCGCGCTGAATGCTGCGTTTGCCGTCGCCGGTTTTGTGGTATTCCGCATAATGCTTGCGCGTAAATCTCGCGCAGCCAAGCTCGCTCTGGGCGAGTAAGGCAATGCTGTTCGTCGCTCACGCCAGGCTCCGCGCACTGCTGATATCTTTCGAGGGCGGCGAGCCGAACTGGCGGCTGTACTCACGGCTGAATTGCGAGGGGCTTTCATAGCCGACGCGATAACAGGCACTTGCCACATCCAGCCCCTCGCCGAGCATCAGCCGGCGGGCTTCCTGCAGGCGCAGTTGCTTCTGGTATTGCAGCGGGCTCATCGCGGTCATCGCCTTGAAGCGGTGATGCAAGGTTGAGCTGCCGAGGTTGGCGATGCGCGCCAGTTCCTCGATGCGCAGTGGCTGGGTGTAATGGCTGTTCAGCCAGTCGATCGCCCGCGACACGCGGCGCGCTTGCGAATCACCCATGGCCAGTTCATACAGGCGACGCCCGTGGACGCCGCGCAACAGGCGGTAGTACATCTCGCGCAGGGCCAGCGGCGCGAGCATGCCGATGTCGCGCGGGGTTTCCAGCAGACGCACCAGACGCAGCATGGTTTCCAGCAGCGGCACATCGATGGTTTCCAGAAACATCCCGCGCTCAGGCTCGTCCGGAACACCGGTCGGCGGCGCATCGGCGATCACCTGCGCAAGATCGGTGGCTTCGAAATCGAGACGGATACACAGATAAGGCGCCTCAGGGCTCGCCTGCAAGACTCGACCGGACACCGGCAACGTGACTGAGACCACCAGATAATTCAGCGGGTCGTACCGGTAGCAGTCCTCGCCCAGGCCAACTTCCTTTCGCCCCTGCAAAATCAGGCACAGCGCCGGTTTGTGCACGGTGTGGATCAGCTCGGTGGGCTGGTCCATGCGAATCACATGCAGCGGCGCGATGGCGGTCTCGTAGATGCCCGGCTCGGCAAAGCGCTGGGTCAGTGCGCGGATCAGTTCAGTGCGATAGAGGGCGGTGTTTTGCAAGAGGGAAGCATCGCTCTGGTGCATAGCAAACTCTCATTAAAAATTCGGGGGCCATGGCGGTACCCGTCGCTGATCTTCAGATTACACAGCGGGGAGGGCGCAGTGTTACGCCGATACTGCCGCAGATCTGCCTGATCCTGCTGCGCGTGCCGGACATTTTCGCCTGCGCCCGTTGCCATGTCAGCCAGCGGTGACGGTCATGCCGCCATCGGCCATGACCACCGCGCCGACCATGAAACTGGCGCGGTCCGAGGCGATGAACGCGACCACTTCGGCAATTTCCTCCGGCTGCGCGGCGCGGCCGATGGGCGCGCTTTCACCGTGTTGCGCGAGGAACCCGGGACCATCGTCGACCACGTCGTTGAGAATGTTGGTCACCACATCACCGACGCCGACGGCATTGACACGAATGCCATGTTCGATCACTTCCAGGGCCAGGGTGCGTGTCAGTTGTGCCAGCGCGCCTTTCGAGGCGGTGTAGGCGGCGATGGTCGGGAAGGCGAAATACGACGCATAGGACGCGATGTTGACGATCGCACCGGACTTGTTCGGGATCATCGCTTTGACCGCTTCGCGACTGTGCAGGAAAGCGGCGGTGGCGTTGACCGCTTGAATGCGCTCCCAGTCGTCGCGGGTCATGTCGACCACCAGTTTGTTGATGATGATCCCGGCGTTGTTGACCAGAATATCCAGCCGACCAAACTGCTCGACCGCCAGCGCTACCGCACGTTCGGCGGCACCGTCTTCGGTGATGTCGGCCACCAGCGGTACCAGGCCGGGGCGGGCCAGTTCCTGCACGTCGGGGTTGAGGTCTTCGGCGATGACTTTGGCGCCACGGGCGTGCAGCAACAAGGCGATCGCCTTGCCGATGCCGCTGGCCGCGCCGGTCACCAGGGCCACTTTGCCCATCACTTCATTTGGCGTGCTGTTGTTGATCTCGCTCATGATCTTTCTCCACGTTGTGATCCAGTCAGGATTGCCTTGCCAGCAACGTTTGGCGTCGGCGACGGTTCAACTGTCTCGCAATGCGCGGGTGACAACTTTCGCGGGTTTGCCGGGGCTGTCGGAGTTTTGCGCACAATATGAGGTATGGCTGGGTTATTGTCGGATTTTGCAACTGCGAGAATAGAAGGACCCTTTCATGGCGAATACTGATCGGATGCGCATAACAGGCGAGTCCATGGCTGATTACCTGCCGGGTGAACCGCTCGCGCTGATTTCGCGACCGCGAATCGACGATGTCGTGATTCAGCTATTCAGCCATCGTAGTATCAATGAGCCGATCACGGTGCCGGCGGTGGTAGAGCCGTTGCTGGTATTGGTTCTGGCAGGCGCGGCGCGGGTGGAAGAACGGGCGCCGGGTGGCGATTGGGAGGCGGTCGAGGTCAAGGCCGGCGACTTTTTTCTCACCCAGTCGGATGAACCCTACGAAATGCGCTGGCAGACCCACGGCGGCGAAACCTTTGAAGTCATGCACCTTTATCTGGGTTTGCCGCTGATCGAACGTGCCTCGCGCGAGCTGTCCGGGCAGGCCAACGCGCCGCTGCGCTTGCGCGATGTTTCAGGCGCGCGGGATTCGCACGTAGCGTTTGTCATGCAGCAATTGCGCAGCGAACTGATCGAGCAACGCACGCCCAGCGCACTGTTCGCCCAGTCGCTGGCCCAGGCGCTCGCCGTGCACCTGCTGCGTACCTATCCAGCCGAGACCCAGGCGGGGCGTCGCGTCAACGCGCTGCAGGCTTACAAACTGCGCAAAGTCACCGACGCGATGACCGCGCATCTGGACGACGAATTCAGTCTGGCGAAATTGGCAACGCTCGCCGAGCTCAGCGAATACCACTTCAGCCGCCTGTTCAAACGCGCCACCGGTCTGGCGCCTTCGCAGTATTTCATCCGCTTGCGCATGGCCCGCGCGCGGCAATTGTTGCTCGAGTCCCAGCGCAGCGTGATCGACATCGGTCTGGAGGTCGGCTATTCCAGTGCCAGTCACTTTTCGCAGGTGTTTCGTCGTGAAGTGGGCGTAACGCCCAGCGAATTTCGCGGTGCTTGAAGAGCGCCGATAAACCATCACCGCGCACTCAGACACGAATAGGCAAACCTCACGCAGCTTTCGGCACGCGTCCACCGCGCCTGCGCGCTTAAGCTTTTCGACGTACCCAGCCAACACCCCGCACAACGCGGCCCGGCTGACTTTCCATGCACTGAGCAGGAGAAACGGATATGTCGAACATCCACAACAAAGTCGTACTGATCACCGGCGCCAGCAGCGGTATCGGCGAAGCCGCCGCACGACTGATCGCAGCCAAAGGCGCTCACGTAGTACTCGGTGCCCGCCGCACCGAACGCCTGGAAAAGCTGGTCGGCGAGATCCGCAGCGAAGGCGGTTCGGCCAGCGCTTGCGCACTCGACGTGATCGATATGAATTCGATGCAGGCCTTTGTTGAATTCGCCAAGGCGCAGCACGGCAAGGTCGACGTGATCATCAACAACGCCGGGATCATGCCGCTGTCGCCACTGGCTGCGCTGAAGGTCGATGAATGGAACCAGATGCTCGACGTCAATGTACGTGGCGTGCTGCACGGTATTGCCGCGGTGTTGCCGGGGATGGAAGCGCAAGGCTTCGGCCAGGTCATCAACATTTCTTCGATTGGCGGCCTCTCGGTGTCACCGACCGCCGCCGTGTATTGCGCCACCAAATTCGCAGTCAGGGCCATCTCCGACGGCCTGCGCCAAGAGACGGACAAGATCCGCGTGACCGTGGTTTGCCCGGGCGTGGTCGAGTCCGAACTGGCGGATTCGATTTCCGATGAGGTGGCGCGTGAAGAAATGCGCGCGTTCCGTAGCGTAGCGTTGGGTGCCGATGCGATTGCACGAGCGCTGGTTTACGCCATTGACCAGCCGGACGACGTGGATGTCAGTGAGATTGTTGTGCGGCCGGTGGCCAGTCCGCATTGATCGGTTGAGACAAGTCGCCGGTTACAAAGCCTGTGACGTCTCATTGAAAGTAAAATGCCGGTCCCACGCGGGACCGGCAATTGCAGTCTCAGCGCTCCTAACGCATCTGCAAAATAATCGGACTGCTGCTCGCCGGATCAGTGTGTTCGCGCAGTTTGCCGACCGACGCGGCATCGACCGCGCTGGCCTGATTGCCCCAGGTACTGCGCATGAATGTCAGCACCTCGGCGATCTGCTGATCCGAGAGCTGTTCACGGAAGGCTGGCATGCGATAGGCGTCCGGTACGCCCGCCGCGACGACCCGTTGCGAGCCGTTGAGGGTGATGTTGATCGCCGATGCCTGTTCCTTCGCCAGCGCGGAAGTGGCGCCGGCCAGCGGCGGCATCCATTCGGCCTGTCCCTTGCCGTCGACACCGTGGCAAGACGCGCAGCGCGTTACGTACGTATGCGCGCCGGGGCTGTCCAGGCTTGGCGCGGCAGACGCTTGCTGATATTGCCAGGGCGGGCCATCACGTTGTGGGTCGCCAGGCAGCGATTTCAGGTAATGGGCAATGGCGCTCAGATCTTCGTCGCTCATGAACTGCGTGGAGTTGTTGAACGCTTCGGTCATCGAACCGTAAACCACCGCATGGCGGTTGCGCCCGGTCTTGAGGAACTGGACGATTTCCGCCTCGTTCCAGCGGCCCAGTCCGGTGTTGTGATCGTCACGCAGACTTGGCGCGTACCAGCCGTCGAGCAGTGCGCCGGCGAGGTACGGTTGGCCGGACTCATCGAGCGCTTTCTCGTTGAAGGCCAGTCCGCGTGGCGTGTGGCAACTGCCGCAATGCCCGGCGCCCTGGACCAGATAGGCGCCGCGGTTCCACTGTGCATCCTGCGAAGGTTTGCTGGCGTAAGGTTCGGCGTCGACGAACACGCCGTTCCACATCGCAATCGGCCAGCGCAGGTTCAGCGGCCAAGGGATCGAACTCTGCTGGTTGGTCTGCTTGACCGGCGCCACGCCTTTCATGAAAAACCCATACAGCGCGCGCACGTCGTCGTCACTGAGCTTGGCATACGAGGGATACGGCATCGCCGGGTACAAACGCCGACCGCCCGGCGCTACGCCATGGCGTACGGCACGGTCGAAATCGGCGAGGCTGTAGCGGCCAATCCCGGTGTCGGCGTCCGGGGTGATATTGGTCGCATGGATCACGCCCAGCGGTGTGGCCATTTCCAGGCCGCCAGCGAACGGCGCGCCGCCCGGCACGCTGTGGCAGGCGACACAGTCGCTGAGGCGGGCGACGTATTCGCCGCGGGTAACCAGCCCGGGGTCGATGTCGGCCACGCTGAACGGTGGCTTTTCCAGGGGCGAGACAGGCTCGCGGGTGACATACCAGGCCAGCAGACCTGCCGCGATCAGACACGGCACGGCCAGCCAGCCAGCGGTTCTTGCGAATCGGCTGTTGTTCATAAACGCTCCGGCGCTGATCAGCTAAAGGTGTGACGGCTCATGGGCAGGCTGCGAATTCGCTGCCCGGTCAGTGCGGCCACCGCGTTGGCCACGGCGGGCGCGACGGCGGGCAGTGGCGGTTCACCGATGCCACCCATTTTTTCCCCGCTTTCAACCACCCGCACATGCACCCTGGCCATGCGCGAAGGCGCCAGGATCGGATACAGGTCGTAATTGCGCGCGCGCGGTTTGCCATCGAGCCACACGGCTTCCTCGACCAGCGTCTGCGACAGCCCCAACGCCACGGCGCCGTTGACCTGCGCCTCGACAATCGCCGGATTGACGATGCTGCCAGGATCAATCGCTTGCCAGATGTCGTGCACCTTGACCTGGCCGTTTTCGATCGACACTTCGGCAATCACGGCCGTCTCGGTGCCGAACGGCGACGCCATCGCCACACCGCGCGCGCGCCGGCTGCCATCCTCGGCAGTAAACGGTCCACGTTTCCAGCCGCCCGACAATTCGGCCACCGCTTGCAGCAGGGTGGTCAGCCGAGCATTGTCACGCAGCAGATGCAGGCGCAAGTCGAACGGGTCCTTGCCGCCCTTGTCGGCCAGTTCGTCGAGGAACGATTCATAGAAAAAGTCGTTCAGCGAATTGCCCACCGAACGCCAGTAACCGAGCATGGCCGGGCCTTTGACGTAGATCTGCGCGATGCGCTTGTTGGCGACCGCATAGGACTTGCCCGACAAGCCTTCCAGCGCCGTCGGGTCGAGCTTTTCGCCTTGCTTGCCGGCGATGGCTTCGGTGGGGCCTTCGGTGGCGCTGATCGCTTCGATTGCCAACGGCCAGCCGTCGTTATCCAGCGCCGCGCGAAAGTTGACCGCTGCCACTGGGCGCAGCACGTCACGCAGAAATTCCTCTTCGCGGCTCCAGATCAGTTTGACCGGACGCCCGACAGCCTTCGCCAGCTCGATGGCCTGCGGGTACGGACTGGCCGAGTCGTAGAGAAAATGCCGACCGAAAAACCCGCCCAGCAGCGGCGAGTGCAGGGTGATTTGCCCAAGCTCGAGACCGGTGCGTTTGGCGATGTCGGCGCGATACAGGTCCGGTGCCTGATTCGGTAGCCAGACTTCCAGCGAGCCATCGGCATTGAAGCGAGCCAGCGCGGACGGCGGCTCGAGTTGCGCGTGATTGAGGTACTGGTTGTGATATGTCGCATCGACGCGGGTTTTCGCGTTGGCCAGACTCGCGGCCACGTCACCCTCGTTTTCATCGTCACGGGCCGGGCCTTTTTCCGCAGCCAGACGCTTGAAATACGCATCGCTGGAAAAATCCGCCGGCATCACGCGGACCGGGCTGTCGGCGCCCGGTTCTTGCCAGTCGACCTGAATCGCCTCGACCGCCCGTTTGGCGTGCCACCAACGCTCGGCAAGCACCGCCACGGCGCCGGGCAGACGGTGCACCGAATGCACGCCTTTCATGGCTTTGACCTGCTCTTCGTTGCGCAGATTGCCCACGGTCATGCCCAGACGCGGCGCGTGCTGAACGGCGGCGTGGAGCATGTTGTCGACCTTCAGATCGATGCAGTAAAGCGCCTTGCCAGTGGACTTGTCGTAAGCGTCGATGCGCTTGACCGGTTTGCCGATCCAGCGGAACTGGCTCGGATCGCGCAGCTTGACGCTGGCCGGGTCGGGCACGGGCAGGTCCATTGCGCGTTCGGCCAACTCACCGTAGGTCAGCGAGCGGCCGGATGCGGCGTGCAGCACTTTGCCCGGTTCGGTGCTCAGTTCGCTCACCGGCACGCCGAGCCGTTCGGCGCCCGCTTGCAGGAGCATGGCGCGGGCCAAGGCGCCGAGGCGGCGCATCACCGGATAGCTCATGCGCACCGACATGCTGCCGCCGGTAATGCGCATACCGTTGTCCATCACCACGTACGCCTCGCCGGGCGGCGCGGCTTCGACCAGGAACGTCGCCGGATCAGCGTCGAGTTCTTCGCCGACAATCTGCGCCATCGCCGTGAAAGTGCCTTGGCCACCTTCCATGAACGGGCACATCAGGCGTACGCGGTTGTCCGGGCGGATCTCCAGAAACGCCGGCACCTGCGTACCGCGTTCGCTGGTCGTGGCAGCCGCTGCTGCGGCAAACGCGCGGGGCGCGCCGAGTGGCAGACCGAAGCCCAGCACCAGCGCACCGACGGCGGTACCGGTGAGAAAGCGGCGGCGGGAAAGGTTGATCGGCGTCGTCAGGTCAGGCAACGAGGATTGTGCAGTGGTTTCGATGGAAACATTCATCAGGCGTCCCTCTTGCCAGCCAGCTCATGCACGGCGGCATGAATGGCGTTGTAAGTGCCGCAGCGGCACAGATTGACCATCGCCGCCTCAATCTGCGCATCGCTCGGCGTGGGGTTGTGCTTGAGCAGCGCGGTCGCGGCCATGACCTGCCCGGACTGACAATAACCGCATTGCGCAACTTGCAGCTCGACCCAGGTCGCGACCACACGCTTGCCCACCTCGTCGGATTCGATGGCTTCAATGGTGGTGATATCGCGGCCAACCACACCGGCCACCGGCGTGACGCACGAGCGCACCACATTGCCGTCGACCAGCACCGAGCAGGCACCGCACTGGGCCAGGCCGCAGCCATATTTGGTGCCGGTCATGCCGAGGTCATCGCGCAACACCCAGAGGAGGGGCGTATCGGCGTCGGCATCGACCTGAACGGTCTTCTGGTTGATTCGTAGTTCCATGGGTTCACCCGCCTGATCATCGGTTGACGTGCATTTTTATAAGCATGGGCCGCAGCGCCAGTGAGCTGTTTGTCACTGAGGTTGGCGCGCTGTGAAGTCCGCTTCGCGTGCGTGTGGGCGCGGTTGCGGTTGTTATCGGACTGTATGGCCTCGCGCGTGCGTTGGGTATCCACGGCGGTGCAAGTCCAGAGGATCAGGCAAGCATTCAAGAGGATTGCGCTAGAGCGTAGGTTATTCGCTCGCAGATTGTGTCGGGAGGATTGATCATTGCCGCCCCAGAAGCGGGGCGGCAACTGTGGGTTTATCGGCGTTGCGCATCTCCTTGCGCAACCATTGCCCGCCATTGCTGCACGCTTGGCCGGTCCTGCACCCGCGCATGCCAGGCCTTCAACGCGACACATTCGTCGGGCACCGGCAGTTCAACCAGCGCCGCGAAAATCATCCCGCCCAGCACGGCAATGTCGGCCATGGAAAAGTGCTCGCCGGCGACATAAGGCCGATCACGCAGAACATTATCGAAGTAGTGCATGCCGCGCACAGCCTTGTCGCGCATGCGCAGGCCCCATTCGGCGTTCTGATACAGCTCGACTTCCGGCCCGAGGCCCGGTGTGGCGTGGTGGAAGTACACGCTGACCGCATCGAGAAATTCGATCTCGGCGCGTTTGGTCATCATGTGAATCAGGCCTTTTTCCACCGGCGTGTGGCCGGTGAGCGTCGGGTTGTCATCGAGGCTGTCGAGGTACTGAGTGATCGCGGTGCACTCGGCGATCAGCGTGCCGTCCTGCAGCTCCAGCAGCGGCAACGTGCCGGAGTAGTTGAGGCGCAGGAATTCAGCTTGCTTGTGCTCGCCGGTCCACAGGTTGACCGACACGAATTCGATGCGCGACAGCAGCGATTTTTCCGCCAGCGCAATGCGCACACGGGCCGGGTAGGGGCCGTTGTACCAATCGTAAATCTTCATCATCGGCAGCGAAGAAGGGTCGATCACAGCACTGGAATGAGTCATTTCGGGTTACCTGCCTGTCATTTGGTAGGTATAAGATTGCGACCAGTTTTACCAAGTGTCAACCCCTACCTGTCAATTGGCAGGTAATCATTCTGAGCGTACACTCCACGCCATGATCGAACGCATTGAGGGCATGAAAATGAGTGTGAACGCGCGCGAAGCGATTCTGGAGGCGGCTAAAACAGCCGCGCAGCTGCATGGCTACAGCGGCATCAATTTCCGCAGCATCGGCGAAGTGGTGGGCATCAAGAATGCCAGTATTTACTACCACTTCCCGAGCAAAGCCGATCTGGGCGCCGCTGTTGCCGAGCGCTATTGGCAGGACGCGGCGCAAGTGCTCGAAGGCATTCGCCAGGCCAATCCCGATGCGCAACGCTGCCTGACGCTGTATCCGTCGATCTTTCGCACCTCGCTGGAAAGTGGCAACCGGCTGTGCCTGGCCAGCTTCATGGCCGCCGAATATCAAGACCTGCCGGACGAGGTCAAGGCCCAGGTCAAGCGGTTTGCCGAGGCGAATATCGAGTGGCTGACCGAGGTGTTGATCAGTGCGGGCACGGCGGATGAAGAACGCTGTAAAGCGCGTGCTCGGGCGATTTACGCGGCGGTAGCTGGTGCGCAGTTGATTGCGCGCAGTCGGGGGGATATTGGGTTGTTTGACGAGTTGATTGGCAGTTATGTGGAGGCGGGGTTGATCGCTCTTTTGACCGAGTGAACAGACGCTTCACGTCGGGGCAAGGCCGGTGCAAAGCCTGCCTTGTCGTTAATGGTCAATCAAAGACCGCCTGGCCGTCGTCGTCGCGCTAAATCCAGCAAAGACGCTAGCGCAGAAACTTTTCGAATGTAGCGTCCATCGTGTGTCGGTCATAATTCAGCAAGTATCCAGGAAACTGACGATAAAGCTTTGCAAGCAGATCTTTGTTAGGGCCGACCACATCCATACCTCTATCGTCGTACGGAAAAACCATGACTTGCTTGTTCAGATTGAACAGGTAAACCGCGCATTGGGGGTTAGGCTGGATAGCGGCAAAATCCTTGGTCAAAGCGCACCATAGCAATGACTGAAGCAGAGTCGCAGGCGCTTCAAACGCGACGTTGATCCAGAACTCCGGTTCTTCGTCGCAAAACCATTGCTGTGGGTCTATCTCCTCGCTCCAGACTGAGCACTCCGAGGGTATGTTGATCCCAGCTGACCGCAGAGCCTGGATACGGGGCCGATGGGCAAATTTGTTGGCGCCCGAATGAACGCGAAGACAAGCGACAAGCGTTGTGTCGTTCAGGAAGATATCGCTGCAGATTTCTTTTGCTTTCAGAAGGGCTGTCAGGAATTGCTCTATCACTCCACCGGATCCAGATAGCTCAAAACGCAAACCTCCTGGACATGAATGGAAAAGTGGTCTGGCAAATGCTTTGCCAGCAAAGATTCTTTCAATTTCAGAATGTAGATTCACTGGATCCCTTGATGACTAACTGCCCGACTCGTTAGCCATGAGCGGTGCGGACGGATAGTAGGTCATACACGATTTGATGGCTAAGACCTGGGCGTCTGCTTTCGGCGCATAAGCAGGCATTGATGATGTGAGCATTCCCGACCCGCAGTCACTTTTACGGGGCTCAATGATCGCTATGCTTCCAGCCAGTCAGAATGAAGCTGCGGAATACGCGTTTGCAGCCACTCAATAAAAACTTGAACCTGCGGAGCGAGATGAGCCCGGCTCGGGTATAGCAACGATACAGGACGAGGGGCTGGCCGATAGGGTTTTAGAATCTCCACCAAACCGCGACTGACCAAATGCTCGGACACGGTAATCCCGGGTGCCTGGATTATTCCGAAACCCGACACGCCACACTGAACGTACGCATTCGACTCGGTGACGGTGATGCCTGCATCAGGCACAAAGGATCGATCCTGACCTTTCAGCGAAAAATGCCAGGGTAATGTTCTGTTGCTCTGGCCGGACAAGAAGTTGACGCCTCGATGGGAAGCCAGTTCACCAAGTGTCTTGGGTTCGCCATGCTCGTTCAAATAATCGGGCGCGGCACACGTCACCATGGTCGCCATCGCAACAGGGCGAGCGATCAAGGTCGAATCCGGTAGATCGCCGATACGCAACGCACAGTCGACGCCTTCGCCGATCAAGTCGACGGCCCGATCAGTCACGCCCAGAATCATGTTGATGTTTGGGTAGCAGACGGTGAACTCTTTAAGGCTATTGATGAATTTCATCTGCGCGAAGGCGCTTGGAATATCGACGCGAAGTCGGCCTGTAAGCGTTGCTCCTGATCGATCGAACATAGAGGTCGCAGCAGAAATACCCGCCAGAATTTCCTGTACCCGCTCATAGAACCTCTCGCCCTCGGCGGTGAGGGCTACCTTTCTTGTGGTGCGCTGGAACAAGCGCACGCCCAATGACGTTTCCAACTCCTGGATAGATCGAGTGACTTGAGGTCGCCCGATGTCTAGCGATTCCGCAGCTTTGGTAAAGCTGCCAAGTTCGGCAAGCCTGGCGAACAGTCGCATCGATTGAAGCAATTCCATGACTTTCCTATGAACCCAAGTGACTAAGAGGTTGAACATGATTGTTGTCCAAGAATAGAACAATCATGTCTTTTTCCACGCATTTATTGCGCGCCCTCAACAGCGAAAAATGCACCCAAGGCTGAACCGGCTTGGTTCATCACCATTGATATGTATTGGGAGACTCGCAATGAAAGCGTGGTTATTGAAAGATTTCGGACTCGACAATCTGCAGTTGGAGGAGGTGGCGACCCCGCAACCCAAGGCTGGCGAATTATTGGTGAAGGTCGGTGCTGTTTCGCTCAACTTTCGCGACAAGGCAATTGTCGACGGCATTTATGAACCGCACATGGTGCCCAAGCCATTGATTCCGGTGAGCGATGCAGCCGGCACGGTGGTAGCCATTGGTGACAACGTCACGCGCTTCAAGGTCGGTGATCGCGTCAACTCCCATCTTTACTCGCGTTGGCTGGATGGCGAGCCAGGGCCAAACGAACCCGATTACTGCTTCGGTTCGCCGTTGCCTGGTGGTTTGGCCGAATACATGATCATTCATGAGGATAGCGCCGTCGGTGCCCCGGACAACATGAGTGATATAGAGGCAGCAACACTTCCTATTGCGGCGCTTACGGCTTGGTATTCGCTGGTCGACTTCGGACAAATCCAGTCGGGCCAGACCGTATTGGTTCAAGGCACCGGGGGTGTATCAATATTTGCCGTGCAGATCGCTACTGCGCTTGGCGCAAAGGTAATCGCAACCTCGAGTAGCGACCAAAACCTGCAAGCCGTGAAGGCGCTCGGGGCTGTGGCAGGAATCAATTACAGAACAACTCCGAATTGGGCGGACGAGGTGTTGAAACTAACCGACGGCAAAGGCGTGGATCTGCTACTCGATGTGGCCGGTGGCAGCGGCATCAATCAATCGGTAGCAGCCACCAAGGCATCAGGGCGTATTGCGCAGATCGGTTTTTTGACAGGGCAAACCGTTGAACTGAATCTGATGCCACTGATTTTCCGCCAGACGACCATTCGCGGAATCGCCGTGGCGCCGCGTTCATCCTTTGATCGGATGAACGCGTTTCTCAACGAACACAAGATCCGTCCCGTTATTGATCAGGTATATCCGTTCGAGGACGCACGCAAGGCTTATGAGCATCTCGCGAGGGGAGCATTTGGAAAGGTCGTGATCAAAATCGCTTGATGTGTTAAGGCGCCAGGTTGGCGCTTTTTTTCGTCTGGGTCAGTAGATTCAATTCTGGAGTCTGAGCCAATCGAAACTCGGACCCGAAAGGCCGCTATTGGCCGACAGCGGAAAATAAATCAGACGCCATCTCGCTAAAATCAGGATGCGCCGCCCTTGACCAGGCTGGAGACTTTTACACGAACGGACAACCCCTCACCCTAGCCCTCTCCCCCAGGAGAGGGAACCGATTCGGGGATATTCGAGAGTGACGGCGACCTGAACGTAACGCTTCGACTCCAGAATCGCCGAAACTCACCATCGCTGAGGTCTTCCAGGTCGATGCATCACGAAAGACACCTCGGTCGGCCACCTCTCCCTCCGGGAGAGGGCTGGGGTGAGGGCCGCGCTTGCTCACAGCCCCCAAGTCATCCGCCAGCCAACCCCAGCACTTACATCACTCCGGCAACTGCAAATTATCCAAAGCCCGATTCACCGCCAGCTCCCCGAGCATGATCAACTGCGAAATCCCCAACAACGCCCGACGCTGCGACGCCGGCAACAAGCTGGCGACGTTCTGCGCAATGGTCTGGGCCGAAGCGAGTGTTTCACTGGCATCGATCAGCAGCTCTTCGTTTTTGTTATCCGCAGTCACGGCATACATCCCACGGTGTTTACGTGGCGGCGGCGTGGATCCGGGCGGACAGAGGTAATGGTCGAGCGCACGGTCGGCGGCTTCGTGGAGCTTTTTGGAGTTAGTGGATTCGTAGGGGGATGTGGGGCTGGATTCGGGTGGGTTGGGTGTGGGTTTGATCATGGTGAAGCTCCCTGATTATTGGAGCCGCCACATTTCGCTGCGAAACGAATGGAGGTGGCAGCTGTACGCAGGTTCGCAGACCGGGAATCAAGGAACCCGGCATACCCGAAGGTATCCCGCGCACAGCCGCCATAAAGCACCATTACCAATTTTTGATGGCAACGATCTGGAGCGCTGTGCGCCTTGATTAACCGGGCTGCGAAACCCGATCGCTGATTCGTCAGCGACCAGACCACAATAGAACCCGCCCCCAAAGCGCACAAGCCGGCGGATTCTGGCGTAGCTGTAGGCAAAGGCGCAAGGAGGTGTAGCCTGGGAGAGTGTTTGGAGATGTCTTTTTAAACGTCGGTGTTTATTGAAATCTATAGCGTTATGTCGCCTCAGACAGATTCGCCCCTCATCCCGTTTGTTGAGCTGCGTTTTTAGCGGCATAGCAATGGCCTCTTTCGGCCATAAGCGGTCAATATGAAGTGCCTTCTTTCAGCCACTCTGCAAAGCTTGCATCAGCTGTCCAACGACTTTGGTTTCGACTGCGCCATCACTGGCGTCCGTCTCAAAAACAGCGCAACACGCCGATGCGTCTCCATCGCAAATACGGTAGACAGCAATGACACTGTTTGGCCCGCAGCCCGTGTGCCCGCAGATGGTAAATCCGCCGTCAATAGCTCCCTGCATCACACCAAGGCCGTAACCCGGCGTGATCCATGGGCGCCCGGGAATTGGGCCGCCTAATATTCGCGCTACCTGCATTTCCTGCAGCAAGCCTGTAGGGAGCAGGTCTGCGCAGAGGAGTCGATCCAGAAATAGCGCTGCTTGCGAAATTGGGCCGATCAGCAGGCCGTGATAAACCCAGGCAGGGTCATAATTTGAGGCGTCTCCAAGATGGGTGATTTGAAAGTCTGCTCGCGTTTTAGCGAAGCGAACGTTCGAAAGGCCAAGTGGGGAAAGTGTTCGTTGAATCACTGCTTCATCAAGCGTCAGATCAGTTAGCCGTTCAATTAGCCTGCCGATGAGCAAGTAGCCAACATTCGAGTAATGCCAACCGGCTCCGGGACAGTATCGAAGTCTGGTGCCGTCAAGGCGCCGCATCATGTCATCTACCGACCAGGCCGACACATTCTTCCTGACGGCGGCGTGATACTCCGCAAGCTCGCCGTAATCTGCCAGACCCGCCTCATGCTGCAGTAACTGACGTAACGTGAAAGGCTGATCAGGAATTCGCTCGTCCAGCCCGGTGAGTCCATCACGAACCAACGACAGGGCTGTTGCAGCCAATACTGTTTTCGTAAAACTCCACCAAGGGATCATCAGTTCTAATCGGTCAATCGTTTGTGGCTGACCATTTGATATGAGTGAACTGAGCATTGTTTTCCTTGGAGTGCTGAGCGAATAGGCAGCTCGACAAGATAACTCAACCACGCGTTTTTTCCAGAGTATAAAGTCAGGCGTTTGTACCGACCTGAACGACTGCTATTGGCCGAAAGCGGTCAGTCGTGAACGGCAGCAATCGGCCAGAAGCCGCCATTCGACTCGATTCGATAATACTCAGCCGACCGTGCATCATGATGCTCACCACCTGCTCCCATGGCGCCGTGCCAGAAGAGCACAGCCTGATCCCGCGACTCGGCTTTTTACCCCCGGCGATTGAGCCGATTGAAATGGAAGTCATCTCATGTTCGAACGTAGCAAACTGGTTCCAGAGTTAATGGTCACTGACCTGGGTAGTAGTCTGGACTTTTGGATTTCTTGCCTGGGACTTGAAGTAGCTTATCAACGCCCAGAAGACGGATTCGCTTACCTCGACTTGAACGGTGCGCAAGTAATGCTTGAGCAGGCTGACCCCGACGCAGGCCAATGGCTAACTGCCCCCCTGACTAAGCCGTTTGGAAGAGGAATCAACCTCCAGATTGACGTTGCGGCTGTCGGCCCGATCATCCAAAAACTTGGTCAAGCTGGATTTCCACTCTATCGAGAATGCAAAGACACTTGGTATCGGGCTAACAATGTAGAAGTCGGTCAGCGCGAATTTATCGTCCAGGATCCCGATGGTTATCTCGTAAGGTTGGTAGAGCGTTTGGGAGAGCGCCCGGTTTGTTCAATCTGAACTCGAATGAAGGCGACCGTCTGTTCAGGAGCGAAAGCAGACGCATCAAGTAACCCGAACCCTTCGTGGCAACAGCCTAACCATTGCCACAAAGAGCCCACGCAACAATCCACCGGCACCACATTGCCCAGCGCTTGATTCACCGCCAGTTCGCCCAACATCACCACCTGCGCAATCCCTTGCAGCGTCTTGCGTGCTGGGCCTTCGACGGTGCCGATGACGTTAGCCAGCATCACCGAGGCCGAGCTCAGTGATTCGGTGGCAGCGTTTTCACAACCCAAAAGTAGCCCCGCGCGTATTCACAAACAGCGAATAGATCGAGTGACTGCTGGCCATGAACAACCGATTGCCTTCGCGCCCGCCGAAGCACAGGTTCGGGCAGCGCTCGGGTAGCGAGATGTGCCCGATGGCCTTGCCCTGCGGATTGAACACGCGCACGCCGTCGAGTTTTTCCAGGTCAGCTTTCGGGTCGCCGTTGCCGCCCCAGCCGCACCACAAGTTGCCGGCTTCGTCGCACTTGATGCCGTCGATCGCGGCGTAGTCCAGGCCTTCGATGTGCTTGCGGCGTTCGCCCAAGGTACCGTCGTCTTTCACGGCAATCGCCCAGATCAGGCGATTGGGTTTGGCGCGGCCTTCGACGACGTAGAGGGTTTTTTCATCGGGGGAAAAGCACAGGCCGTTGGGGCCGTTGAGATCGTCGATCACTCGGGTGACTTTTTTGCTCTCGCCGTCGATGCGGTACACGGCGTGGGGTTGGGTCGGGGTGATTTTGTGGCCTTCGTAGTTGTTGCCGGTCTGGAAGGGCGGGTCGGTGAACCAGATCGAACCGTCGCTTTTGCAGACGACGTCGTTGGGCGAGTTGAAGGGCTTGCCGTCGAAGCTGTCGGCCAGCACGGTGATCGTGCCATTGGCTTCGGTGCGGGTGATGCGCCGGCCTTCGCTGGTGGTGGTGGAGCCTTCGCAGACGATCAGCCGTCCCTGGCGATCACGGCACATGCCGTTGGAGAAGTTCGAGTGGTCGCGGTACACGCTGAAGGTGTCGGTGATTTCGTCCCAGCGCATGATGCGGTTGTTGGGGATGTCGCTGACCAGCAGATAGCGGCCATCACCGACCCAGACCGGCCCTTCGGCCCAGCGCATGCCGGTGGCGAGTTTTTCGACGCTGGCGTTGAAAATCCGCAGCTCCATGAAGCTGTCGTCGAGGATGTGAATCAATGGGTCGGGGTAGCGTTGACTCAACGGTTCGGCGGCATCGGCGAGTCGGCTCAGGGCGGTGCTGCCGATGGCGGCGAGCGTGGCGGAAACCGCCAGTGACTTTTTCAGGAAGCTGCGGCGGGTGTTGCCTTGCGCTGGGTCAAGGCTGTCAGGCAGGGCGGACAGGGTTGAGTCCATGTAGCGATCTCCGTGGTTTTATTTTTGTTCGGGAGACCTAGTAATACATCGTGATAGGACATCGTACAAGTATCATCTCGCCTGCAGGAAAACTTTCATGTTTGCCGAACCGGTCAGCCGGCGGAGCATTTTCAAAGGCGGCGAAACGCGGGTTCAAAGCGTGGTGATCTGCCCATTGCGATCGCGCTCAAACACCTTGTTGGCCTGCAGTTTTTCCTTCAGCCAACGCTCCGCCTTGCCCAGCGGACGCTGCCGCGCCCATAACAGATCCACACCAATCTGCCAGTCGGTGTGCGGGTACGCCGTGAGTTGCAACTCGACCAATTCGCCTTTGGCCAATTCCCGCTGGATCAACTGCCGGGGCAGGGTGGCCCAGCCGAGTCCGGCGCGGACCATTTCCAGCAACGCCAGATAGTTTTCTGCTTGCCACAACTGCGCGGAGCGCAGGTATTCGCTGCTCGGCAGCTTGCTCGCGTGGGCGCTGAAGGCCAGGCGTCGGTGAACGTGCAGGTCATCGAAGCTGACATCGTCGAGTTGCGCCAGCGGATGGTCGGGGTGGCAGACGTGCAGCATGATCAGTTTGCCCAATTGCTGGAACGCCAGTTCCTTGGGGTAGCCGGGCTGTGAGAAGGCGACGCCGAGCACGGCCTCGCCGCTGCTGACCAGTTCGCTGACGTCGCCGTACACCGGGTGGCGGATGATCAGGTCGACGAAGGGGAAGGCCTGCTCGAAGGCTTTCAGCGCCGGCATGATCGGCCCGTAGGGTGTTTCGATGGCCAGCGTCAGGCAGGGCTCGACGTTGTCCGAGAGACAGTCGGCGTGCGCCTCGAAGGTCATGCAGCGCTCAAGCACAGCTTCGGCCTGGATCAGCAGTTTGTGGCCACTGGCGGTGAGCGCCGGGCTGCGGTTACTGCGATCGAACAGCTCGACGCCGAGGTCGGTTTCGAGGTTGGCAATCGCCGCGCTGATGGTTGACTGGGTCTTGCCGAGTTTGCGCCCGGCGGCGGAGAACGAGCCGCTTTTCACGACCTGAACAAACATCAGCAATTGATCGAGTGAGAAGCGCAAGCGGTGGACTCCCGAATCGAAGATGGATCAGCAAGCGCCGAGTGTGCCGACTTTTCACCATCGAAAAAAGCGATGGTTGCTCATTTGTTTCATCGCAACAAACGTTGAACCATGGCACCGCACTTAACGATCTCTGAGGCGCATTGATCTTCAAACGCGCCTGAGAATGCCCGCGATCTCAACAGATGCCGCACCTTCAGGAGCGTGTGAAATGACCACACAATGCATTCATCCGGTGGATGAGGTTTTGCCGCTGCGACAGTTGTTCACGTTTGGCTTGCAGCATGTTTTGGTGATGTACGCGGGGGCGGTGGCGGTGCCGCTGATCCTGGGCAGCGCGATGGGGCTGACCTCGGCGCAGGTGGTGTTGCTGATCAACGCCAACCTGCTGACCTCCGGCATCGCAACGCTGATTCAGACCTTGGGCTTCTGGAAATTCGGTGCGCGTTTGCCGTTGATTCAGGGCTGCTCGTTTATTGCGCTGGCGCCGATGATCATGATCGGCAAGGAGTTCGGGCTCAGCCAGATTTTCGGTGCGGTGATCGCAGCGGGTTTCATCACCATCGCCCTGGCGCCGGTGTTCAGCCGATTGCTGCGGTTCTTTCCGCCGGTGGTGATTGGCAGCCTCATCACCATCATCGGGATCTCGTTGATGCCGGCGGCGGCAATCTGGCTGGGCGGTGGCAATCCCGACGCGGCGGATTTCGGCAATCCGGCCAACCTGTTGCTGGGCCTGGCCACGGTCAGCGTGACGCTGGTGATCTATGCCAAATGCAAGGGCTTTGTCGGCAACCTCAGCGTGTTGATCGGCCTGTTCGTCGGCAGCCTGATTGCGGCGGCGTGCGGCATGACCCAGTTCAGCCGGGTCAGCGAGGCAGCGTGGTTCGAACTGAGCGCGCCGATGGCTTTCGGTGCGCCGGAATTCGCGCCGGTGCCGATTCTGGTCATGACCCTGGCGATGCTGGTGATCATGGCCGAGACCACCGGCAACTGCCTGGCGATCGGCAAATTGACCGGCAAACCGACCACGCAACAGACCCTTGGGAACGCGTTTCGCGCCGATGGCCTGTCGACCATGCTCGGTGGTTTTTTCAACAGTTTTCCCTACAACGCGTTCACGCAAAACACCGGTTTGATTGCGCTTTCCAACGTCAAGAGCCGCTTCGTCGTGGCCGCTGCCGGGGCAATCATGGTGCTGATGGGGCTGTTCCCGAAACTCGGTGCGC
This sequence comes from Pseudomonas sp. Z003-0.4C(8344-21), assembly GCF_900104975.1. NCBI lineage: Bacteria > Pseudomonadati > Pseudomonadota > Gammaproteobacteria > Pseudomonadales > Pseudomonadaceae > Pseudomonas > Pseudomonas sp. Z003-0.4C(8344-21). The sequence goes on from NZ_LT629756.1 coordinate 2,996,567, forward strand.
TGATTGCGGCGGTGCCGACACCGGTACTCGGTGGCTGCGCGATCGTCATGTTCGGCATGACCACGGTCGCCGGTATTCAGGAGTTGTCGCGGGTGCAATTCGAGGGCACTCGCAACGGCATTATCGTCGCCGTGTCGGTGAGTGTCGGCGTGTTGCCGATGTCATTCCCGGCGCTGTTCGAACACGTCGGCCCAACGCTGAAACTGGTGCTCGACAGCGGAATTTTCCTCGGGGCGATCACCGCCATCGTGCTCAATGTTCTGCTCAACAACGAAAAAAAATCGACCGAAACCATCGGCGCGACATCGGCTGAACTGGCCGACTGACCTGTTGTTTTTCCACTGCCCAGGAGTTACCCATGAATCAATTCACTCAGCTCGTCCCGGCCGGCGTCAGCGATCTGGATCTGGCGTTGCTGCGCCAGACCATCGCCTTGTCCGAGGCGTCAAAACAGCGCGGTCGCCATCCGTTCGCCGCATTGGTCGCCGACCGTCACGGTAAGGTGATTGTCGAAGCGGGGAACAATTCGATGCCACCGGAGGGCGATCCGACCCAACACGCGGAGCTGGTCGCGGCGGCTGCGGCGGCCAAACTGCTGACGCCGCAAGAGCTGGAACACTGCACACTGTTCACCAGCGCCGAACCTTGCTGCATGTGCGCTGGCGCGGTGTATTGGACCGGAATCGGGCGAGTGGTTTACGCCTTGTCGGAGCATGCGTTGTTGGGGCTGACCGGTGACCACCCGGAGAACCCGACGTTCTCCCTGCCGTGCCGCGAGGTATTTGCCAAGGGGCAGCGCAAGGTCAGTGTGTTGGGGCCGATGCTGGAAGGTGAGGCGGCCGAGCCGCATAAAGGGTTTTGGTCGTAACGACGGAGCATTGCAACCCGAGCGCTTGACCTTAAAGGCGACTTCAGGCTTAAAGTCTCCTTTAAGGTCTAGAGCATTTTGGGAGTGCGACATGAGAATCGGCGAACTGGCGAAAATCAGCGGCTTGGCACCGTCACGTATCCGCTTCTACGAGGCCAGTGGTCTGATCAGATCGGTGGCGCGCAAAGCCAATGGCTATCGCGATTACGCCCCCGACACAGAGTGGGTGCTGGAGATCATCACTGGCGCGCAGGCTGCCGGATTTTCCCTCGATGAAATCCGCCAGTTGATGCCGATGAACGCCAATGGCTGGCAGCATGACCAGTTGCTCGGCGGCCTCAAGCAAAAGGTTGCGGAAATCGAAGTCCTGCAGCAACGGCTGGCGCGCAACAAACAACAACTGCTGCAGGTGATCAAGGGCATCGAAAGCAAACCCGAGGGCATGGCCTGTGCGGACAATGCGCAACTGCTGATCAATCGTCTGCGTGAGGAGGGCGCCGCGGGTGCTTCAGGCAAAGGTGCGGGCGCAATGGCGGCGAAGAAAACAACCGCCCGCCGGGCTTCCCAGGCCTGACGGGCGCAACGGGTTTCAGCGCTCGCCCACCAGCGTCGACAGTGGTCTTGGCGCATACAGCGCACTCTGGAATTCAGGCACGTACTCGTACTTCAGCATCTTTCCCAGCCCCAGCGAGCGAAGGTAGTTCGACAAGTCGCCGTCGCCCAGCGTCAGAGTGGCGGACTCGGCGTCGCGGCTAGAAGCATGGCTGAGGTCGCGGGAGACAGCGTAGCCATAGGCCAATTGGCCCTGATGATCGAGGTTGGTGAAACTGCTGGTGACCCTCTCGACATCGCGGGACAACGTGTCGAGTTTCTTCGCTGTGAAGGACACGTCGGGCTTGCCGGTCCGACTGTCGGTGATGTGGTAGATCACCGATTGCCCATCCTCCCGGCGGTCGATGCCAGTCAACCATTTCGGCAGGTTGTAACCGACGACACCGCGCACCCGCGCCAGCTCGGTATTGACCGGCAACTTGAGCACATAACCCCAGAAGTCTTGCGACAGCGACTGGCCAACCAGTGTGGCCGGGCCCAGATTGGCCTTGCCGGGTTGGTTAGTGACGATCGACACGGCCACCTCGTTATACGCATCGTTATCGCAATGCTCGTAGGTGTAGGCGGTGAACGCGATCAGGCCGCGCCCCGGCCAGACTTGCAGCGGTTGCACGGTTGCCAGTACTTCGGCCGGCATCAGTGCGCGCAGGCGCTCGAGGTCGGCGGTATAAATGGCGGTCACGCGGCTGTTCTGGTAGTAGAAGTTGGGTGAGTAAGACTCGAAGCCGATATCGACCCTGGTCTTGTTCAGGCCCTTGAACCAGCTCAGATCAACGCCCGGAACTTCTTTGGCAATCACCGACAACGGCGGGTTGGAGCGAAAACGGTCATAGAGGCCATCCTTGACCACGGGCACTTGATGGCCGCCGATATCGATAACGGCGGTGCCGGTGGGGCTCGCCGGTTCAGGCGTCTGGGCCAACGCAGCGTTGGCCAGTGAGTTGAACAGTAATCCTGTCAGAACGGCGCTTGCGGGTTTCAATGGGGCTTCCTCCGGCTATTGTGATCTACGAGAACTTTCAGTGCGTGCCTACGCCAGCGTGGAGCACGGCCATCACGGCGTGTGCCACGGCTTTGGGCGATTGCGGGTTTTGCCCGGTGACCAGCCGGCCATCGGTGATGGCAAAGGCAGTGAATGGCAGCCAGGCTTTGCGGTAGCGAGCCCCTTGGCGTACCAACCGATCCTCAAGGAAAAACGGCACCTGATCTTTCATGCCCGAGAACAGCTCTTCGCGGTCGGAGAAACCGGTTATGTTTTTGCCCTTGATGATCAACTGGCCTTGCTCATCCTTGAGATCCAGCAGACCGGCCACGCCATGGCACACCGCCGCGACGATGCCGCCGCGGTTGTAGATCGTTTCAGCGACGCGGCGCAGGTCCGGGTTGTCGGGAAAGTCCCACATGACGCCATGGCCGCCGGTGAAATAGATGGCGCTGAACCGCGACGGGTCGACTTCGCTGATCGGCAGTGTGTTGGCCAGTCGGGCGCGAAAGGCCGGTGACTGCAGATGCTCGCGGGCACCCTTGTCCATGTAGAACCAGCCGAGGCTGCGTTCATCCAGCGGCACCGCGCCGCCTTTCGGGCTGGCAAACACCGTGGTGTAGCCGGCTGCTTCCACGACATCGGTGAAGTGGGTCAATTCGGTCAGCCACAACCCGGTGGTATCGGTTCGCGAGGGATAGCTTGCGTGATTGGTCATGAACACCAGGATCTGGCGATCGCTGCTGACAGCCGATTGAGCGTTTGCAAATGTCATGAACGCACCACCTATCAATACCAGCGCAGAGGAAACAAGGGTCTTCAGCATCATCGGGATATCTTCAAATCGAGCAGGTCGGCGCATGCTCACCTTAAACCTCACTTTAAGGTCAATAGCCGTTTTGCGTGCGGTGCGATCATGCTCGATGCGCCCTGAAAAAGCGGTTGACCTTAAAGTCGACTTCAAACTTATGCTGGCCTCATTCCCAGTTGAGAACTTCCCCATGAACGTGTTCGACACGCTGATCCTGCCCAACGGTTCGACCATCAAGAACCGCATCGCCAAAGCCGCCATGGAAGAAAACATGGCCGACGCCGACCAGGCGCCTTCGGTCGAACTGATGCGTCTGTATCAGGCGTGGGCCGACGGTGGTGCCGGGCTGATCATCACCGGCAACGTGATGGTCGACGGGCGCGCCATGACCGGGCCCGGTGGCGTGGTGTTGCAGGATGACCAGCAGTTGGACAAGTTCAAACGCTGGGCGCACATCGGGCGATCCGGCGGTGCGCAGTTCTGGTTGCAGATCAATCATCCGGGGCGTCAGATGCAGTCCAGCCTTGGGCAGAAAACCTGGGCGCCGTCACCGGTAGCGCTTGAGCTGGGCACACTGTCCAAGCGTTTCGCTACGCCTCACGCGATGACCCCAAGCGTAATCAACGAGGTCATTCAGCGCTTCGCCAACACGGCACGGCTCGGCGAGCAGGCTGGGTTCACCGGGGTGGAAATCCACGCCGCCCATGGCTATCTGTTGAGCCAGTTTTTGTCGCCGCTGACCAATCAGCGGACGGACGAGTGGGGCGGCTCTCTGGAGAATCGCGCACGCCTGCTGCTGGAAATCGTCAAGGCTGTGAGAGCCATGGTTTCGGCCGAATTCGCGGTTGCAGTCAAACTGAACTCCGCCGATTTTCAGCGCGGCGGCTTCACCGCCGAGGATGCGAAAAAGGTGGTTGCACTGCTCAACGACTCAGGTGTGGATCTGGTGGAACTGTCCGGTGGCAGTTACGAAGCGCCGGCCATGCAGGGCGAGGCGCGCGATGGCCGGACCTTGGCCCGCGAAGCTTATTTCGTTGAGTTTGCCCGCGATATACAGACCGTCGCGAACATGCCGGTGATGGTCACCGGTGGCATCCGTCGCCGTGCAGTGGCCGAAAGCGTTGTGCAGAGCGGTGTCGACATGGTCGGTATCGGCACGGCGCTGGCCATCGATCCGCAGTTGCCGCGTGACTGGCTGGCAGGCAAGGACAATGCTCCCCAACTGCCGCCAATCACCTGGAAAAACAAAGCGATCGCCGCCCTGGCGAACATGGCGGTGGTGAAGTTTCAGCTGCGTCGACTCAGCCGGGCAAAAAAGCCTGATCCGACCGTGTCACCTTTACGCGCGCTGATTTTGCAGCAGATCGGTATGGCGTTTCGCACTCGGCAATATCGGCGCTGGGTGGAAAAACGTTCGATGTGAGCCTGGTCGTTCGAACGCAGGTGGCGGCCATGCGTCGGTTCGCCTCGCAACAAACCCAACGCAGTGGAACCCTCATGGCCGGGCGCGCACCAACGCTAGGTTGCGACCCATAAAAACGCGGAGGGATTCCAGATGTCAGTGCATCCAATTTTGTTCATGGGCGGTTCCGGCGCCATCGGCCACCGCTCTGCCAAGGCCTTGCGCGCGGCCCATCCCGACGTGCCGTTATTGATCGGCGGACGTGATCTGGCGAAGGCTCAGCAAGCCGCTGAAGAAATGGGCGGGGCCGAGGGTGTGGTCATCGATCTCACCGCGGATGATCTCGGATTGGGCGGTCGCCCGGTCAGCACCGTGGCGGTTTTCTATATGGATCACACGCTGGCCGGGCTGCGTTTTGCGCAGAAACGCAAAGTGCCGCACCTGAGCATTTCCTCTGGCGTATTCGAAATGGCGCCGCAAATCGCCCGCTATATCCATGCCCCGAACGCGTCGCCGATCGTACTCGGTTACGAGTGGATGGTCGGCGCCACAACCGTGGCGACGTTGCAACTTGCCAAGGCGTTTGCGCAGGTTCGCGATATCCGCATTGACGCCTTGGTCGACGAACAGGACGGCGGCGGGCCGACCGTGGCCGCTGACTTCGAACATCTGAACAGAATGCTACCCGCCGCGCTGACCCGATGCGAAGGTGCGTATGTCTGGCGTGAGGGCGAGGAGGCGAACGTCAGCTTCCGCGCGCTGGACGGTACGCTTATGCAGGCCAGCGGCTTTTCGTCGATCGACGTCGCGGGTCTCGCCGCCGCCACCGATGCGGTGAATGTGCAGTTCAATCTCGCCAGCGGCGTCAGCTCTTCGCGGCGTGCGGGGCGGCCGATGTCGACCGAAATTCTCATCGAAATGGTCGGGGAAGGGCGGGACGGGCAAGCGCTGCATACCCGTCATGCTCTCGTTCACCCGGCCGGCGCCGCAGCGCTGACGGGGTTGAGCGTCGCCATGCTGCTGGAGCGGCTGATCGGGCTCGACGGCTCAGCGCCCACTGCGCCAGGTCTGTACTTTCCTTATCAGTTGCTGGATGCCGCCGGGTATCTCGATCGCCTGTGCAAGGAGGGCGGTGAGTTGTTTGAGCTGAAGACCGAGTAAGGCATCAGCGGGTTCCTTGCTCTCAAACATTTCACCCAACAAGGCGAAAGGTTGCGCATTGGTCACAGTTGCCTACGCTTGCCTTTTGCTGTTCCGCATTTGGGGGGACCTTTTCGCCGAATGGAACGGGTGATGCTTCGGCGACTCGAGCATCACTGAAATGTTGTGCATGACTTTTTGCAAGGAGCTCCGTCGATGAAGTTAGTGACGTCCGTTTCTGTTCTGTTGAGCCTGTTGGCAATACAAAGCCATGCCGCACAGCCCGATGAAAAAACGCCGCTGCCGGGCCTGGAAGCAGCGCGAAAACTCGAGTCGACGCTGGTCAACGAAAAGAACGTGGCGGTGACCCGGGAAAACTTCGCCTTCGCCGTGCTGGATGAATCGATGCAGAACGAGGTGAAGCTCGGTGCAACCAACACTTTCTACAACCACCGCAAACCGATGGAGCTGGACAAGCAACCGGCCGTGTTGATGAACCGCGATACGCTGTATTCCTTCGCCATCATCGATGCCTCCCACGGTGCTACGGTCCATGTGCCCAAAGGCGATGGACGTTACACCTCGGTGCACCTCATGCAACACGACCATGTCACCGACAACGTCTATTACGGCGGCGGTGATTACGTCATCGACCCGAAAACCGTCACCAACTTTGTCGTCGTCAATATCCGTACTCAGGTCAATCCGAACGACCCTGCGGACGTCGCCAAGGCCAACGCCATACAGGATGAGTACAAGGTCAGCTTTCCGGCCGGTTACACGCCAGAAGCGTTCAAGGCGATTGACTGGAATCAGGACCAGCTCAAGCAGATCAAGGCGCACTACGTGAAGGTCGCCGACACCCGTGGCGTCAGTAAAACCATGGGCGCTCGCGGCTCGATTTCTCAGGATGACATCAACGTCGGTGCTGCCGTGGCGACCGGTTTGTTGCCTGATCAGCATGCCTGGTATTCCTTCAAGTCTTACAAGGTCAACAAAGACATTTGCTACACCGCGAATTATCCGGTGCCGGGCATGACCAACCCGAAGCTGGGCTTTTATTCCATGACGATCTACGGCGACGACCTGTACTTGCACACCGAGAAAGGCTCAAGCCTTTCGAACCATGAAATTGTGCCGGACAAGGATGGCAAAACATTCACCCTGCACTTCGGCAATGCCAAAAGTTGCGGCGCCACCGCGCAAAACCTGTTGATCGCTCCCACCGACAACTGGACGCTGGCCTTCCGGGTTTACATGCCGGACAAGTCCGTTCAGAACAACGAGTACACACTGCCTGAGCCCAAACCTGCCGCTCATTGATCATTGACCCAAGGTGACGAAGTATGGGAACTGACAACTATTGGTTGAGGCGCGGCGCGGCACTTTGGGTGACTCTGTCGATCGTGCTGTCCGTGCAGGCGGAAGACTCCGCAGAACTGGCCAAGAAGGCGCTCAACCCGGTCGCGGCCATGTACAGCCTGCCGGTGCAATACAACTGGGACCAGAAGATGGGGCCAACCGGTGAGGGCATGCGCAGCACCACCAACATTCAGCCGGTGCTGCCGTTTACCCTCAACGATGACTGGAACCTGATCTCCCGCACGATCCTCCCGGTCATCGATCAGCACGGCCTTGCACCGAATGGCGCCGCGGACAAATCCGGCGTCGGCGATATCACCCAGAGCTTTTTCTTTTCACCCAGACAACCCACGGCCAGTGGCTGGATCCTCGGCGCCGGCCCGGCGATTCTGATTCCCACCGGCAGTGATGAACTGCTGAGCAGCGAGCAGTGGGGAATCGGCCCGACCGCCGTCGCCCTGAAACAGGAAAACGGCTGGACCCACGGCATCCTCGCCAACCACATCTGGGGACTGGAGGGCAGCCCGCCGGATGACAAGGACAAGGTCAACCAGACCTTCCTGCAACCGTTCCTTTCCTACACCACCAGCACCTTGACCACTTGGGGGGTGAACACCGAATCGACGTACAACTGGCAATCGCGCGAGTGGTCGGTACCGGTCAACCTCACGGTGACGCAACTGCTGAAAATCGGCGGGCAACCGCTGACGGTGCAAGCGGGGCCGCGCTATTGGCTCGACAGCCCTGACGACGGGCCGCAAGGGTGGGGGGTTCGGTTTGCGGTGACGTTGTTGTTTCCGCGTTGAGTTTGAGGTGTTGGTTAGACCGCCATCGCCAGCAGGCTGGCTCCTACAGGGGATTCGTGTCGATGACGAATCCGATGCGGTAGCCAGCCTGCTGCTTTCTTATGCCACCGCAGCCGCAGCAGCCCGGGACCGCCAGACAAACCCCAACACCATCAACAACCCCAGCCCCGCCATTGCCGCGCCGGCCAGGGAGATCGCCGGATAACCCAGCCCGGCATTGATAACCGCGCCGCCGAGCGCCGCGCCGATTGCGTTGCCGAAGTTAAAGGCGCCGATGTTGACCGCCGAGGCGAGGTTGGGTGCGTCTTTGGCGGCTTCCATCACGCGCATTTGTAGCGGCGGTACCAGGGCGAAGCTGGCGATGCCCCAGATCAGGATGGCGACGGCGGCCGGCAGCGGCCAGCGCATCAGCACGGTGAACGCCAGCAGCACCGCAATCAGCGCGCTCAGCGAAACGATCAGGGTGCGATCGATCGAGCGGTCCGCAGCCTTGCCGCCCCACATGTTGCCCAGGGTCAGACCGACACCGAACAGCACCAGCATCGCGGTGATGTAAGCGGTGGAGGCGTGGGTTTCGCTGCTGAGGATCGGCGCGATGTAGGTGAACACGGTGAACATCGCACTCGAACCGACCACGGTCAGGGCCAGCGCGCCAAGCACCGGGCCACGGCCCAGCACGCGAATTTCCGCCAGTGCTCCGGCGCCTTTTGGTGCCGGCAGGTTGGGCAGGGCGAACCAAAGCGCGGCCATGGTGATCACGCCGAGGCCGGTAATGCCCCAGAACGCGGTGCGCCAGCCGAACATTTCACCGAACCATGCGGCCAGCGGCACGCCGCCGATGGTTGCCAGGGTCAGGCCCATGAACATCGCCGCTACCGCGCCGGCACGTTTTTGCGGGGCGACCACGCTGGCGGCGACGACCGAGCCGACCCCAAAAAATGCGCCGTGATTGAGTGAAGTCACCACCCTGGCGACCATCAGGCTGTAGTAGTCGGTAGCCAGCGCCGACATCAGATTGCCGAGAGTGAAAATCGCCATGAGCCCGATCAGCAGATAGCGCCGTGGAATCTTGCCCGTGGTCAGGGTCATCAGCGGTGCACCGAGCAGAACGCCCAGCGCATAAGCACTGACCAGCAGCCCTGCGGCCGGAATGGAAACGTCGAGATCGGCAGCGATGCCCGGCAACATGCCCATGGGCGCGAACTCGGTGACGCCGATGCCAAAGGCACCAATGGCGAGTGCAACAAGGGGTGGATTGATACGCATGGAAAATCTCCTCATCTATGCCGCCAATGCTACGATGCGAACGTTTGCGGCGGTAGACCGCGATTTTGGCAATCACCTTTGCGCAGGAATCACAAATGGACGTCGGTGGTCGATCAGGTGAAATGGACGTGTTCGTCACGGTGGCGCGCGAAGGCAGTCTGTCGGCCGCTGCGCGCGCATTGGGGCTGACACCGTCGGCGGTCAGCCGGATCATCGCGCGCACCGAGCAGCGTCTGGGCACGCGCCTGCTCTTGCGCACCACTCGGGCGCTCACGTTTACTGCCGAAGGCGAGGCGTTTCTGCGTGGCGCCCGGCGCATTCTGGCGGACATGGCCGAGGTCGAAGAGGCTATCGCCGATCAAGGCGTGCCACGAGGCCGCTTGCGGGTCAGCGCCGCCCTCGTGCATGGGCGGCTGGCGATCGTACCGTTGGTTGCCGCCTTCAGCGCGCGTTACCCGAACATCGTGGTCGACCTTACCCTGGGCGATGAAGTCGTCGACATTCTCGGTGGCCAGGCCGACGTCGCGGTGCGTTTCGGGCATTTGCCGGACAGCCCATTGACCGCGCGCAGACTCGGCGTCACCGGTCAGGTGGTGGTGGCTTCGCCCGAATATCTTGAGCGCCACGGCACCCCGCAGGAACCGGAAGACTTGCTGCGGCACAACTGCCTGCGCTTCAACTTTCGCCGGGCCGAACCCAACTGGCCGTTCATCCGCGACGGCCAGGTGTTTTCCTTGAAGGTCAGCGGCAGCATCGAATGCAACAGCGGTGAAGCGCTGGCGCAACTCGCGCGGGGCGGCGCCGGCATCGCGCGGATCGGCGAGTTCAGCGTGAAAGAGGATCTGCAGCGTGGCGAGTTGATTTCACTCTTGGAAGACTGGAATCCGGGCGATGACGAGCCGATCCATGCGGTGTTCGTCGGCGGTCCGGCGATGCCAGCGCGAGTGCGTTTGTTTGTCGACTTTCTGCTGGAGCATTACCGGATGTGAGCACCGGTATGTGCGGACGATGGCCGGGCATCCAGTCGGGTTTGCCAGCGATCTGCGCGGGCACGCTCGACCAGAAAATCCACGAACGCACGGGTCTTGGCCGGCAGTAATTTCTGGCTGGAGAAATACAGGTAGATCTGCCCGGCGTCGACATGCCAGTCCGGCAAAACCCTTTCCAGCGCGCCATTCTGCAGGTACGGCAACACATCCGGCACCGCCAGCAGCGCGACGCCCAAGCCCAGATGCGCGCACTGACACAACGCCTGCGGATCATTGACCAGCAGACGCGGCGTGATCTCCAGCGGCGCGCGTTGCCCGTCGGGGCCCTGCAGCATCCAGCTGCGAATCTTGCCTGTCTGCACAGAGCGCATGGCCAGGTGATCGAGGGTCGGCAGTTGTTCCGGGCGCTCGATATGCCCGTGATCTGCCAGATATTGGCGCGACGCCACGAGGATCAGATGGGCCGGAGCGACGGCTCTGGCGACCACGCCCTGGGCCAGTTCGATGCCACCACCGATAGCCGCATCGAACCCTTCGGCAATGAGATCGACCTGCCGGTTGTCGACGTGCCATTCGGGAATCACCGCAGGATATAGCTCGAGAAAATCGGGCATCAGCGGCAGCAGAAAATCTTTGGCAAACCCCGGCGCCGCGCTCAGACGCAGAACGCCGGAAGGCGCTCCCTCATTGCCAGCAACATCGGCAATCGCGGCTTGCACGCTGTCCAGTCCCGAACCGACATTGGCCAGAAAGCGCTCGCCCGCTTCCGTGAGGGTGAGTTTGCGGGTGCTGCGCTGAAACAGGCGCACCCCCAGATTGCTTTCCAGTTGCGCGACATTACGGCTGACCGCGGCAGGACTCAGGCCCAGGCGTCGGGCAGCGGCGGAGAAGCTGCCGGACTCGGCGCTGCGAACGAACGACAGCAGATTGCCCAGCGTTTCCATACTCAAACCTTCAAGCATTGATTGAAAGTGATTCTAGTCAGCTCCTACTACTTGTGAAAGGTCAAAAAGCGTCTCATAGCCTCATCAACTTCACACATCAATACGAGGCTTCAACATGAATACGATCAGCATTATTGGCACCGGCGCCATCGGCTCGGCCATCGCACGATTGCTCGTCAACGCCGGTCTGCCGGTCAACATCGCCAACAGCCGTGGGCCGCAGAGCCTGACCGACCTGGCCAACGAGTTGGGGCCGCTGGCGCGGCCGGTGACAGCGCAGGAAGCCAGCCGGGCGGATATGGTTTTCCTCGCGGTGAACTGGACGAAAATCCCTGAGGCGGTTCGCGATCTGGGGTCATGGGACGGGCGCATTGTGATCGACACCAACAACCCGATCGAAGCGCCGCTGTTTCAGCCGGTCGATCTGCACGGCGTACCGTCCTCGCAAGTGATTGCGCAGCTACTGCCCGGCGCACGCGTCGTCAAAGCCTTCAATCATCTGTTGGCGGCTTTGCTGAGTAACCCGGCCGCCGAAGGCGGCAAACGGGTACTGTTTTACTCTGGTGAACACGCTGCCAGCAAAGAGCGCGTCGCGGCGCTGATCGCCGACCTTGGCTTTTACGGCATCGATCTGGGCGGCGTGCAGCAGGGCCAACTGGCGCAGTTCCCCGGTGGCCCGTTACCGGCGCTGAATCTGGTCAAGCATGGCTGACGACAAGCCTGGGAAACCGGGCTTTTTTACGCCCAGATTGCGGTCTCGGTATTGATTTCGGCGACCAGCGTGGCGTTGAACTGCCTTTGCCGATGCAAGTCATCACGCATCTTGGTGAAGTTGAATCTTTTTGCGCCCAGCTCTTTCAGTACAAGGCCTGAAACCCGGTAAATGCCGCAGTCGGAACAGTCGACGAGCTGGCCGCCATGGGCCTCGTCGGTTTTCTGTGCGTTGAGTCCGCATAGGTAGCATTTCATGGTTGCTCTCCCGGTTTTGTGATGTTCAGGAGATCGTCCGGCCAAGACAGAAGTTTCATCAGCAAGCCCCAGATCGGGAATGGATTCGGATCTGCTGCACGGGCCGATTCAGCTTGGCAGATCACGGCTATCCGCCTTATGCAGGATTTTTTGAACGCTGATTTGATCGCGCAACCCAATGCATACCAGTCATTGGAGGAGTGCGCCATGAACGAGGCAACGAGTTACTTTTCGATAGCGGTCGCGGTGATCATTCTGCTGGTCGACCTGTGGGCGATTGTCAGTGTGTTTCGCAGCGAGAAAAGCGTTGGCACCAAAGCCGCATGGGCCATCGGCCTGATCGTGTTCCCGGTGTTGGGCCTGATCGTCTGGGGCATCGCCGGCCCGCGCGGGGTCAAGGAGGGGCCGTCATCGCCGGAACACAGCAAGGGCTGAACGGCACACCTGCAACACCCGTCGAAGGGCGGGTGTTGTTTTTTCAGCGTTTGCAACGGTCAGCTTCGCGAGCGTCTGCGCAACTGCATGAAGGCCTGATACGCCTCGGTGCGCTTGGCGTCGGCCACAGCCTTGGCCTGGTTGAAATGCTCCCACATCGCCGCATTGCGACTGCTCTCATCGAACAGTCGGTAGGCGATTTCCTCAAGGCGGTCCGCTTCGTAAAACAAGGCGTTGATCCGCGCCGGTTCGTCGTCCTCATCCTCAGTTGAAAAGCCAGCCGATGACGTCGTTGAAGTCATGATGAAGCCTCCGTCCACACCAAAGCGGTAGTCTCGCGCCATTTAACCTCGGTGATGCCAAACCGTTCTGCCTGCGGTTTCGAAATGACCTTCAGCGGTGGTCTCCCTGGTTTGGGAATCGGCGCAATACCCGCGTCACAACTCGCCCAATGCCACGCATCCGCGTTGCTCATGTTTTTAGCGCGGATGACAAACGACCGGGGTTGACCGTGAAGCAAGTATTCAATGGTGAAAATATCCGTACGACTCATGAGTTCCTCCTTAGGCTCATAGCCAAAGGAGTCGGGGGGCGTGGAAAAAATTCCAACGAGTTTACCGGTGGTCCGTGGCAGAAGATCAAAAGCCCCTCATCGGAACGCCGCCCGCCTAGCCCTCTCCCGGAGGGAGAGGGGACTGATCGCGGGGAATGCGAGAGCTACGGCAACGCGCAATATCGAGTCGAATGCAAATTTTGAAACCAACCAGAATCGGCTCCCTCTCCTGGGGGAGAGGGCTGGGGAGAGGGCTGGGGTGAGGGGCGGGTCCAACACAAATCCCACGCGGAAAACCCGACCATTAATCAGCCCACCCCAAACCCCGATGAAACCTTGCCGCCCACCCGCACCTCAACCCATAAACCCACCACCCAACGGGAGAAGACAATGAAAGCCATCGTCTTTCACGGTATCGGCGACATACGCCTGGATGACGTTCCGGACCCGACAATCCAGGCCCCGACCGACGCCATCGTCAGGCTCACCGCCTCAGCCATCTGCGGCACTGACCTGCATTTCATCCGCGGCAGCGCCCCGGACATGCAACCCGGCACCATCCTCGGCCACGAAGGCGTGGGCATCGTCGAAGCCCTGGGCAGTGACGTGCGCAATCTAAAGGTCGGCGACCGCGTGCTGATCCCGTCGACCATTGCCTGCGGCAACTGCGCCTACTGCCGTGCCGGTTATTTCGCCCAGTGCGACGTTGCCAACCCCAACGGCAAAACTGCCGGCACATCGTTCTTTGGCGGGCCGAAAACCACCGGCCCGTTCCACGGCCTGCAAGCCGAAAAAGCGCGTATCCCGTTCGCCAACATCGGTCTGATCAAACTCCCCGATGCCATCAGCGACGACCAGGCCATCGCCATGTCGGATATCTGGCCCACCGCCTGGTTTGGTGCGGAGATGGCCGAAATCAAAGACGGCGATACCGTCGCCGTGTTCGGCTGCGGCCCGGTCGGGCTGTTCGCTATCGTTAGCGCCAAACTGATGGGCGCTGGCCGCGTGTTCGCCATCGATGGCCTCGCAGATCGTCTTGCTCGAGCGCAGGCATTGGGCGCCGAGTGCATCAATTTCGAACAGGAAGACCCGCTCGAAACCATCGCCCGCCTGACCGACGACACTGGCGTGGATTGCGCCATCGATGCGGTCGGCATCGACGCTAATCACGCCCACCATGGCGCTCACGAACCGGCGCAATGGCAGCCGGGCGATGAGCCCTCGCAAGCCCTGCAATGGGCGGTGCAGGCGGTGGCCAAGGCCGGCACTGTGTCGATCATCGGCGTGTACCCGGCCGGGTTCGACAGCTTCCCGATCGGCGCGGCGATGAACAAGAACCTGCGCCTGAACATGGGCAACTGTCACCACCGCAAGTACATTCCCAAGCTGATCGAAATGACCTTGGCCGGTCGCGTCGACCCGGCCAAAGTCATCACACAGGACGAACCGCTGACCGATGCGATATCGGCGTTCAAGGCGTTCGATAAACATCAGCACGGCTGGATCAAGGTCAAGCTCGAGCCCGGTGCCGATGGCGCTACCACTGCTAAACCGGCGACCGCGTAATCAACGCCGAATGTTCCACAATCCCCGTCAGGAGACACCCATGAAAACCCTCTGCGTATGCCTCGGTTTCTGCTCGATGTTGCTGCTGCAAGGCTGCTTCGAAGGCTCGAACGATGCGCCCAACAAGGAAGGCGACAAGAGCAAGGCTTCGTTGCAGATACAGCAAGGCGAGTCGGCCGAAGAGAAAAAGTAATCGCGCTTTTGCTCACGCGATTCGCCGCAAAAAGCCAGGAATTTACCTGGGCAGTTTGTGCTGCCCAGGCATTTTCCGCGGGCGAATGACGGCAGCAGTGGGGGATGTACCGTTGGCTCCGTCGCTGCGCTGAAAAAAGGAATTATTTTAACCGGCGGCGACTCTCTCGTTTATGAGCATGCATTTGATGAGGGGAGCTGCCATGACGCTGATCGACATCCCGATCAAGAAGTCTTCACAGAGGGCCGTGTTGCAACCGGTCTCTTATCACGATCTTTATGATCGGCTGTTGGCGGAAGATTCTGCGGTTGACCGGATTGCCTACGATCTGCTTCGCCAACAATTGCAGCTGGCCGCCGAGCTGCCGCTGGATCTGCCATCGGAGCCTGAGGCATTGGCGCAATGGTCGGAGGCGCACTGTGCCGATGTCGCGGCGCAATATGCGGAGTACCTGTCAGCGCGTCAGCAGGGTGCGGACCGGCGCTATTTTCGCAACAAGTCCCACGCGCTGTATTTCCTTCAGCATGTGGCGCCAACCAAAGAGGTCGACGGCGCCTGGCTGGCGGGCATTCCTGCGCACTGGCAGGACCAGCGTTTCGACTACCTGCTCGATACCTATCTCGAGGAGTTGGGCAACGGCCTCCCACGGCAGAACCATGTGGTGATCTACCGCAAGCTGCTGGCCGAACACGATTGCGCCGACCTGCAAGGTCTGGCCGATGAGTACTTTCTGCAGGGCGCCTTGCAACTGGCGCTGGGGCGTTTCGGCGATGAGTTTCTGCCGGAAGTCATCGGCTACAACCTTGGCTACGAACAGCCACCTCTGCACCTGTTGATCAGCTCGTACGAACTGGCCGAGCTGGGCATCGACCCGCAATATTTCCGCCTGCACGTGACCATCGATAATGCCAGCACCGGGCATGCGCGCAAGGCCGTGCAGGCGCTGTTGCGGCTGATCCCGGCAGGCCCGGAGCGCGACAATTTTTACCGGCGCATGACCGTCGGTTATCGTCTGAATGATCTGGGCAAGGGCTCGACGGCGGTCATTCAGGAGTTCGATATGCAGCGCGCGGTGGTGTCGATGCTCGAACGCAAGGCAATCTTCGGCCAGCACATGCATTCCGACTATTGCCGGATCGAAGACCGCACCATCAACCAGTGGCTGGCGGCGCCGGGGCAGATGGCCGATTTCCTCGCGGCGCTGGAGCGCAAGAGTTGGATCAAACGTGGCCAACCGGTTGAGCAAAGCCGTTTCTGGCGCCTGATCGAGGGCAGCGAAGCGGTGATGTTCGGTGTGTTCAACGGTTACGAAAAACAATTGCTCAGCGACTGGATTACCGGTGACTGCCCGGACAACGCGCACCGGCCCTACGTCGCGCGCCGAGGTGCAGCAGCCGATGAACAAATCGACATCGCTGATACCGAGCAGCGCACGCTGGAGAAGAGCCTGGAAAATCTGCCGCCTGTGGAACAGATGCACAAGCTGCAACCCTGGCTGCAACCGCAGCGGCACTGGCGTCCGGCCGGGCTGTTTGCGACCCGGCGTTTTATTCAATTGCGTGACCGTTTGCGTTGACCACAGGAGGCTGCATGTCGCTACAGGAAACTTCGGATCGAACGCTATTCGAATTGGGTAAACGCTTGCAGGACAGCGGTTATCGATTTATCACTCCGACACCGCTGACCCACGAACGGGTCTGTCAACGCTTCGCCAGCCCGCTGGCCAAGGACCTGCGCGATGTATTCGGGTGGTCGATGCCGTTTGCCAGCGAGCTGTTATCAGCGGATGAGCTGGGCAAGCTCGAGCAGGCGGGCATCATCGAGCAGCAAGGTTCGCTGTGGCGCAGCAACGTGCGCTGGTCGACGCTCAATGACCGCTTGTTTGTGCATTCGGCTTTTCCCACCACCGCCAACGATGCGGTGTTTTTCGGCCCCGATACCTATCGCTTCGCCCGCGCCATCCAGGCGCAGCTACAGCAACGCTTCGCTCCGATCAAACGTGCGGTGGACATTGGCTGCGGCAGCGGGGCAGGCGCGGTGATCATTGCCCGGGCGCGGCGCGAGGCTGAAGTGCTGGCCGTCGATATCAATCCGCAGGCGCTGCGCATGACCGCGGTCAACGCGGAACTCGCCGGGGCTGATAACGTCTCGGCGTACCACAGCGATCTGCTGGCCAGCGTTGAGGGCGAGTTCGATCTGATCATCGCCAATCCGCCGTACATGAACGATCAGCATCAGCGTGCCTATCGCCACGGTGGCGGGGCGCTGGGCGAAGGCCTGTCAGTGCGCATCGTGCGCGAAGCACTGCCGCGTCTGGCGCTCGGCGGGACGTTGCTGGTCTACACCGGCGTGGCGATTCAGGTCGGGCAGGATCCTTTCCTCGAAGCGATCAAACCGCTGGTGGCCGGTGGCAGGTATGCGTGGACTTATGAAGAGCTTGACCCGGACGTGTTCGGTGAAGAACTGGTCAAACCCGAATACGCCCTCGCCGAGCGCATCGCCGTGGTGGCGTTGACGGTAACCCGCGAGCAGTGACGCTTTATCGCGCCACCGCTCGCCGGAAGCTGGCTAGCGGTGGCGTCCGCGTGATCGATTGATCGCCAGCAGGCAGCCACCGACCAGCATCGCGGCGCCAGCCACCAGCAGCGGTGAGGGTCTTGTCGGCTGGCGCCAACCGCCCTCGACGCGCCGCTCGCCGCTAGGTGGTGTGAACAAATTCCCCGACGACGTTTCAATGGCCGGACTGCGCTGGATGCCCCGGCGGGTCAGCCAGCCCGACAACTGCGAAAAGCCCGGCAGCAGAAAGTGCGCCATGCGAGCGAGCGTTGCCGCACTGCCGACCGTCACCTGCGGTTTTGGCTTGAGCGCGCAATTGACCATTGCGCTCGCCACTTGCTGCGGATCATAAATCGGCGGTGGCGGCTTCAGCGCATGGCCGGTGTAGTTGGCGCCGTCGCGAAACCCCGGGGTATCGATGACCGCTGGATAGATGTTGCAGACATGAATATCCGGCTGCCCGACCAGTTCGCCGCGCAGGGCTTCGGTGAGACCGATCAAGCCATATTTGCTCGCCGAATACGCCGCCGCATACGGCTGCGCCACCCAACTGCCGAGCGACAGCGTGTTGATCAGAATCCCCTGTTGCTGTGCCTTGAAATAAGGCCACACGACGTAGGCGCCGCGCAGATAGCCGAGCAAGTCGGTCTGCAGAACCTGTTCATGCACTTTCAGTGGCGTCTGCGCAAAATCGCCCACCGCCCCAACACCGGCATTGTTGATCCAGATATCGATACGGCCATTGCCAAATTCCGCCGCCTGCTCGGCCAGTTGTTGCATTTGCTCGTTGGAGGTGACATCGGTGCGCACCGCCAGCGCTTGTGCACCCCGCGCCGCGCACTCATCGACCACCTCGGCCAGCGCCTCGCCGTCACGCGCGGCCAGCACCAGCCGCGCATGCTCAGCGGCAAACGCATGCGCGGTCGCCCGGCCAATGCCGCTGGAGGCGCCGGTGATGACCACCAGTTTGCCCGCCAGGCGCGGGCTGGTCATTGAGCGTTTGGGGGCGAGAGGTTCAGGCGTCGCAGCCGGCTCAATGGTTTCCGGCTCGTAGGGCACCAACTCGACCGCCAGGCGCAACCCGTCGTTCATCACCAGCGTCAGCGCCTCGATCCGGCCGACGACCCGATCGGGGTAGATCGGCTCGCCTGTGGGATCGAGCATGTCGTAGACAAACGTCTGGCCTTCGAGCCAACCCACCGCGGTCTGCAGTTCGGGGCCGAGGTAATACCTGCCATCAAGAAAAAAGCCAGGAAACTGCGGCGCGCGCTCGACGCTGTCAATGCGATAGCGCTCACCCGGCTTCATACCGGTTTCAGGGGCGATCATAGGGAATTCCTCCTCCGTTGGTTCTGTGATAGAGAACGGCGGGGAACGCAGGGTTCCATGCAAAAGAGGAGCGGGCGCTGAATGACGATTATCCGGCGATCTCGCAGCTCCACAGCTCAATGAACGGTTGCGCGCTGGTCGGGGCGCCGACCCATTGACTCATCGATTGGCAGTCGCCCTCGAAGCACAACTGATAATCGCCCGCCTCGGGTGTGCGCCCCAGTTTCAGTGGTTGTTGGGGCGGCAAGCGGCGCTGGAAGTGCCAACTGCCGTTGTCCAGTCGTGCGTCATCGGGGATGTCCATGCCGGCACCGTTGCCGCGTACCCGCGCTTCTTGCAGCATCAGGCCTTCGGCGCTGACGCGGTAATCTTCTTCCCAGCGAATCTTCTCGATGCTGTGATTCCACGCCAGGGTGAAATGGCTCACCGGCAGTTGCGCCCAGAGGCTGCCGGCCAGCCCCAGGCACAAACCGATCATGCCGCCGCCAGCCCGGCGCGGCGGGATCGCCAGACGTGTTGGAACAGCACCAGAATGCCGAGGACGAAGCCGATCTCATCGGTCAGCGGCAGCGCGACGATCAGCAAAGCCCCCGCAGCGAAACTGAGCAAACGCTCCCACACTGCCATTTTGCGTTGCAGGAAACCCGTAGACGCGACACCCCACAGGCCGACCGCCAGAACGGTTTTCAGCAGCATGTAAGCGCTCATCCACAGATTGTCGCCTTGCAGCATCAACGCCGGGTTATAGACCGCCATGAACGGAATAATGAAACCGGCCAGCGCAATGCGCACCGCCCACAGGCTGATCTTGAAGCCGCTTTCCTTGGCGATTGGCGCAGCGGCAAAGCAGGCGAGCGCCACCGGTGGAGTGAGGTCGGCGAGGATGCCGAAATAGAACACGAACATATGCGACACAATCAGCGGCACGCCCAGTTCCAGCAGCGCCGGGGCGGCAATCGAACTGGTGATGATGTAGTTGGGAATGGTCGGAATGCCCATGCCCAGCACCAGGCAGGTGATCATCGTCAGGATCAGCGACAGCAACAGGTTGTCGCGGCCGATCGCCAGGATGTAACCGGCAAACGTCGACGCGACGCCAGTGAGCGAAACGATGCCGATGATCACCCCGACCAGCGCGCAGGCAATGCCCACCGGCACCGCGTGGCGTGCACCTTCGACCAATGCGTGCAGGCAGATCAGCAGGGTCTCCCGACTGCCCTTGATCAATGCGCAGACCAGCACCAGCACCGCAACGACGGCGAAAATCACCGCGATCCCCAGCTGAAAAAAGCCTGTGCACAGCACACCCAATGCGATCCAGAACGCACAACGCAGACCGAAGCTGTGCACCCTGAAAATGATCGCCGAGCCGAGAATCACAATCGCCGTCAAGGCCAGGCCGACCATCCCGGAAAACAGCGGCGTGCGCCCGGAAAACAACAGGTAAACCAGGACCAGCAGCGGGATCAGCAGGTACCAGCGCTCCTTGACCGCGCCAAACGCGCTGGGGCATTGCTCTTTGGGCAAGCCCTGCAGGTTGGAGCGTTTGGCTTCCAGATGGACCATCCAGAACACCGAACCGAAATACAGGATGGCCGGGATCAACGCGGCCTTGGCGATTTCCACGAACGGCACGTTGATGGTTTCCGCCATGATGAACGCCACCGCGCCCATCACTGGCGGCATGATCTGGCTGCCCATGCTGGACGTGGCTTCGACGCCGCCGGCGAACGCCGCCCGGTAGCCGAAGCGTTTCATCAGCGGAATGGTGAATTGCCCGGTGGTCACCACGTTGGCGATCCCCGAACCGGTGATGGTCCCCATCAACGCCGACGAGGCCACAGCGACCTTGGCCGGCCCGCCCAGCTTGTGGCCGAACAGGCCCATGGCGAAATCGGTGAACAGCTTGATCATCCCGGCCTGTTCGAGAAACGCGCCAAACAGGATGAACAGAAAGATGTAGGTGGCCGACACGTAGGTCGGGGTGCCGTACAACCCTTCGGTGCCGAACGACAATTGATTGATGATCTGGTCGACGCCGTAGCCGCGGTGGGCCAGTTCGCTGGGCAGGTACTCCCCGAACAGGCCATAGGCGAGGAACAAGCCGCAGATGATCGGCAGTGCAATGCCCATTACCCGCCGCGCGGCTTCGAAGACCAGCGTAATCAGCACCACGCCAACGAGCATGTCGGTTGGCGTCAGGTCGCCGGAACGCTGAATCAGATCCGCTTCGAACACCCACTGATACAGGGCAACGCCGATGGCGGCCAGGCTGAGCAACCAGGCCAGTGGTTGCCAGGGTCGGCTCTGGCCGTAAGCCGGGTAGCTGAGAAACACCACCCACAACAGAAAGCCGACGTGCACCGCGCGCAGCACCTGACTGGAGATCGGCGCGAAGGCTGCGGTGATGATCTGGAATATCGAAAACAGCAGCGCTACGTAAAATAGCGCTTTTGGCCAGTCCCGCGGGTTCGCGGAAATGCCGTGATGCTCATCGCTCATTGGCGGCTGCCTCATGACTACGCTGGAAGAAGCCAGTGGCGACGCTCGAATCGCCACTGGCCTTGGGGCGGTTACAACGCGCCTTTTTCCTGGTAGTAGCGCTCGGCACCGGGGTGCAGATTGATCGGCAGGTTTTTCGCCGCCGTCTCCAGCTTGATGTCCTTGGCGGCCGAATGAGAATTGCCCAGGCGCGGCAGGTTCTCGAACAGCAGTCGGGTCATTTGGTAAACGACCTCGTCGGGCAGGTCGGCGCGTGTCACCAGGATGTTGGTGATTGCCACGGTCGGCACGGCTTCGGCCTGACCGTCATAGGTGTTGGGCGGAATCATCGCGCTCTGATACGCCGGGTTGCCGATTTTGCTGACCACATCAGGCGGGATGGCGATGTAGTTCAGTGGCATCACCGAAGACAGGTCGCGAATCGCCGCCATGCCCAAGCCGGAGGATTGCAGTGTGGCGTCCAGTTGGCGGTTCTTGATCAACTCCACCGATTCGGCGAAGGGCAGGTATTGCACCTTGCCCATGTCCTCGTAGGTCAGGCCGGCGGCTTTGAAAATGGCCCGGGCGTTGAGTTCTGTTCCGGACTTGGGGGCGCCGACCGAGATGGTCTTGCCCTTGAGATCGGCGAGGCTCTTGATCCCCGATTCCTGGCTGGCGACGATCTGAATGTAATTCGGGTAGGCGCCACCGAGGGCGCGCAGTTTGGTCAGGGGCGCTTTGAAACCGGCATCTTCCACGCCGTTTTTTGCATCCGCCACCGAATCGCCCAAGGCCAGCGCCAACTCGCCACGACCGGCCTGCAACAGATTGAGGTTCTCCACCGAGGCCTTGGTGGCCTGCACCGAAGTCTTCGAACCGGCAATGCCATCGCTGTAGATCTGCGACAAGCCGACACCGATCGGGTAATACACCCCGCTGGTGCCTCCGGTCAGGATATTGATGAACACCGGCGCGGCCTGTGCCGCGGTGCTCAATGCCAGGGTGGCGGCGGCCAACAGGGCAAAGCGTGTTTTGACTCGCATGGGAAAGCTCTCCGTCTTGTTATGGTTGTCAGCAGAGTGTTTTAGCGCTGCACGGCACGGGTGCGGGCATCAGCTCATCCCCAGCCAGGTCGGCAATACCAGTGAAATCCACGGTACGTAGGTAATCAATATAAGGAACAGCAGCAAAATCATCAGCCAGGGCATCGCCGCCCGGATGGTCGCGGGCAAGGACATGCCGGTCACCGCCGAAGTGACAAACAGGTTCAGGCCAACCGGTGGCGTGATCAGGCCGATTTCCAGGTTGACCACCATGATGATGCCCAGGTGAATCGGGTCGATGCCCAGTTTCATGGCGATGGGGAACAGAATCGGCGCCAGAATCAGGATGATCGCCGACGGCTCCATGAACGCACCGGCAATCAGCAGCACAATGTTGACCACCAAAAGGAACGTGACCGGGGTCAGGCCGGCTTCGATCACCCAGGCGGTGATCTGCTGCGGCAGTTGTTCGGTGGTCAGCACATGGGCGAAGAGCATGGCGTTGGCGATGATGAACATCAGCATGATGCTCAGTTTGGCTGACTCGAGCAGGACTTTAGGCGTCTCGCGAAACGTCAGGTCCTTGTAGACGAACAACGCAATGAACGCCGAGTAGACCGCTGCCACGGCCGCCGCCTCGGTGGGGGTGAACATTCCGGAATAAATGCCACCGAGGATGATCACCATCAGCAACAGGCCCCAGATGGCCTGGCGCGCCGTGGCGAGAAATTCACGCAGCGTGGCGCGGGGCAGGGCGGGCAGGTTCTTTTTCACTGCGACGATGTAGATCGCCACCATCAACGCGGTGCCCAACAGCAGGCCCGGTATCACCCCGGCCATGAACAGCTTGCCGACCGAGGTTTCGGTGGCGGCGGCATACACCACCATCACGATCGACGGCGGAATCAGAATGCCCAGCGTCCCGGCGTTGCAGATGATCCCCGCGCCGAAAGCCTGCGGATAACCGGAACGGACCATGCCGGCGATGGCGATCGAGCCCACCGCTGCCACGGTCGCCGGGCTTGAGCCGGAGAGGGCGGCAAACAGCATGCACGCCAGCACCGCCGCGATGGCCAGGCCGCCGCGAATGTGCCCGACACAGGCATTGGCGAAGTCGATCAGGCGACGGGCAACCCCGCCGGTGGTCATGAACGCGCCGGCGAGCAGAAAAAACGGAATCGCCAGCAGGGTGTAATGCTCCGAGGTCTCGAACAGCTTGATCGCCAGCGAACGTACGGAATCGGGACTGAAGAAAATGATCGTCAACGACCCGGCCAGGCCGAGGGAAATGGCGATGGGCACGCCAATGAACATCAAAGCGAAAAGCGCGACGAACAGGAAGGCGATGGTCATGGCTTGTCACCCTCGTGCTCGGCGAGTTTCAGCGCGTCGGCGGCTTCATCGGCCAGGCCCAGTCCGGTCTGACGGTTGCGCAGTATGCGCACGAGGATTTCGGCAAAACGGATGAAAATCAGCGCGAAACCCACCGGCACGATCAGCCCGATATGCCATTGCATGATGCCGAAGTGGCCGAGATCTTCGGCACCGATGTCGGCGTTCATCAAGGTCGCGATCCATTCCAGGCTGGCAATGCATAGCACCCCGGCATAGGCCAGGCAGCACAGGCAGGCGAGTATGCCGATGTATTTCTGCACCGAACGACGGGCCAGTTTGACCAGCGCATCAACGCCGATGTGCCCGGCCGTGCGCACGCCATAGGCCAGGCCGAAAAAGATCAGCCAGCCAAACAGTGCCTTGGTCAGGGCGGTGCTCCAGGTCATCGCCTGCGCCATGCCCATGATGCCGTCGCCGATGGCGAACAACGGGGAGCTTGCCGCAGGCCATTGATCGGCAAGCCAGTAAAACAGGCTGTAGAAGTTGTTGAGGATCACGTAAACGAACGTGACCAGCGTCATCGCAGCCAGGAGGAAGACGATAAAACCTTCCTCGAAGTGTTCCCAGATTCGCCGAAGCGCTTTCATGGCGGGCATCTCACGTCGAGTCAAGACTGGCAGGCGCCGCCCCGGCAGCGCCTGCCATGCGATTACTGAGCCTTGTTGACGGCTTCGGCGGCGGAGATCAGGTCAGGGCCGATATCGGCCTCGAACTTCTTCCACACCGGTTTCATCGCTTCGCGCCACTGCTCGCGTTCTTCAGGCGTGAGGGTAATGATTTCCGTGGTTTTGGCAGCGAGGATGCGCTGTTTGTCGCTCTCGTTTAGCTGCTGCGCCTCCTTGTTCACATGGGCGGTGACTTCGACGACGATCTTGTCGAGTTCGCTGCGCACGTCAGGTGGCAGGCCGTTCCAGAATTTGGTGTTGGTGATCAGCATGTAATCCAGCACACCGTGATTGGATTCGGTGATGAATTTCTGCACCTCGTGCATCTTCTGGCTGTAGATGTTCGAGTAGGGGTTTTCCGCACCGTTGACCACGCCGGTCTGCAAGCCCTGGTACACCTCGGCGAAGCTCATCTTGCGCGGGTTGGCACGCACGGCCTTGAACTGTTCTTCGAGCACGGCAGAGGCCTGCACGCGGAATTTCAGGCCACGGGCGTCGGCAGGCACACGCAGCGCCTTGTTGGCCGACAGTTGCTTCATCCCGTTGTGCCAATAGGCCAGGCCGGTGATGTTCTTGCTTTCCATCGACTTGAGCAGCCCCTGACCCTGCGGGCTCAGCTGGAAGCGGTCGACGGCGTTGATGTCATTGAACAGGAACGGCAGGTCGAACAGCTGCAGGCTTTTGGTGTATTGCTCGAACTTGGCCAGCGACGGTGCAATCATCTGCACATCGCCCAACAGCAGCGCCTCCATTTCCTTGCCGTCGCCAAACAGCGAGGAGTTGGGATAGACCTCGACCTTGACCTTGCCCGGCAGGCGTTCCTCCACCAGTTTCTTGAACAGCAAGGCGCCCTGGCCTTTGGGTGTCTGGTCGGCGACGACGTGCGAGAACTTGATGATTACCGGGTCGGCTGCCATGGCCGAGCTCATTGTGCCTAACGCCAATGCGCAGGCCAGCGCGGTATACAGGGATCTGAGCATCTACGGATTTCCTCTTGTTTTTGTTTTCGGATGGCTCGATGCATTGAGTGCATGCGCAGGCCGGAACAAAAACAAGTCTAGGCAGAAAATCAGCGGTTGGCGGGTGAACACCGGCAATTTGAGGAAAACGGGTATTGCAGGCTGTTTCAAGGGGGTAAAAGCGATGCCCGAATACCCAACCTTCACTGAAGCCGCGTCATCACGCCTTAGCGCTCTCGACACGTTTCGAGATCCACTGCCGACTGCAAGCCAGCACGCCCTGAGCGATGGCCGTCGGAAAATGAATGAACCCGTGGGGCGACGCCGGTAATACATGCAGCTCAACCGGGGCCGAGAGCTGCCAGCGCTCGGCGATCAGCAGGGTATCGTCAAGCAGCGGGTCGAGCTCGCCGGCAAACAGCAGCGCCGGGGGCAGGTCGCTGAAGTCGCCATACAGCGGCGACAACGGAGGCTGGCGGCGTTGTGTATCGTTCAGATCGGGGGTCAGCAGGCGCAACGCGTCGACCATGCCGGGGCCGTCAAGCACCAGTGTCTCGGCCGGCGCGTTGCGTACGCTGGGTGTGCCGGTCAGGTCGTAGACGCCGTAATACAGCAGTGCACCGTGAATGCGTCGAAGCAATTCGGGCGATGCTTTTAATGCAAGCAACGTTGCGACGGCGAGATGGGCGCCGGCGGATTCGCCGACCACCACTAGGGGCAGTCCGGCGAACTCGGCGTCATTCAGCACCCCGCGCGCGGCGCGCAGGCAATCGTCCAGCAGATCTTCGACCGGGGTTGAAACGGCCAATCGGTAATCGACCGAGACCACCGCAACCTGACAGTCGTTGACGATGGCGATGTTGAAATTGTCGTTCATCTGCGCGTTGCCGATGACCCAGCCGCCGCCGTGGAAATCCAGTACCACGCCACGCGGCTGGCCTTTGGGCCGGATAATGCGCACGGGCACGGTGTCGAAGATCCTTCGCTCAGCGGTCAGGCCATGCTCGCGCAGCTTTTTCGCGCCGCCGACCTGACTGAGGCGCAGCAGCGCCTGGATCAGGCGCGGCGTCAGGCGGTTGCGGATCTTGAAGCGCGGCAGCCAGGCGAGCTTGCGGTTGAACGCGCGCACTTGCGCCAGTTCACGTTCACCTTGCGGCCAAGGCGCAGGGGCCGTCATGCGCGGTTCTTCAGCAGGATGGAGAAGTTCAGTGCCGCGGCGACGCACAGCCAGGCCAGATACGGGAAGAGGATCAGTCCGGTGATCAGGTCCAGTTGCAACGCCAGCACTACCATCGCCGCGACGACCAGCCATAGCAGCGTGAGGATGACCATCGCCGCCAACACTTGATGCGCGCCGAAGAACACCGGCGTCCACAGTGTGTTCAAGGCGATTTGCGCGGCCCACAGGGCGAGCACGGTCTGGCTGCCGGGGATCAGGCTCAAGCGATAACCGGCCCAGGCCAGCAGTAGATAAATGATCGTCCAGGCCACCGGAAACGCCCAGTTGGGCGGGGTGAAGCCGGGTTTGTTCAGGCCTTCGTACCACGCGCCCGGTTTGAACATGACGCCGGTGGTTGCCGCTGCTGCGCAGGCCAGAAGGAAGATGAAGAAGGTCATTGCCAGTCCTTAGCTGTGATCAGCTTTTCGGGAAGTGTATGCAAGGGACGCCCGGCGCCGCGAAAAGTTTGCCCGGCAAGCGATGCGGTTGAACCAATAAGCTGACCGGTCGGTCAGGGTATGCAGTTGTTTTGATTTTCTTCGAGGATGAGACGATGGCTGTTTTTGTTTTGGAGTATCGCTTCAATGGTGAGCCGCGCAGTTATGAGCTTGAATTGAAGCAGGTGCAACTGGCTGAGCATGAGGCGGCGATGCATTTGTTGCAGTTGCATTTGGGGGATGCGGAGAACAGTCTGCTCATGCCGTCGGCGGATTCGACGCCGGAGCAGGTGATGGAGCAGGCGGAGCGGGTGGGGCTGACGGATATTCAGGTGGGTGATCGAAAGGGTTGATCTTCGCGCTGGGTACATATCCATTGCTTCGGGTGCTGCGGCTGGCGGTTTCGCCCTTACGGCGAGTCCCTTTTTCAGACGCCAAAAAGGAACCAAAAGGCTTTGCTCCTGCGTTCGGCCCTCGCAGGCTCGGGTCCCTTCGCTCCGGGATCGCTCCGGGATCGCTCCGGGCGCAGCGGCTACGGTTTGCTGCGCTGCACCTCCTTCCGCTGTGTCTGGCTTCGCCAGACGGTCGCTGCGCTCCCACGCCCGGATCGATCCCTCCACTCAGCCTTCCGACGTCGCCGGTGGATCAAGATCAAGAGCACTCGAGCTGGCGCTCATTGTTGAGTGGTTAGAAGCGCGCGGTTGGCTTTGGATTGGTGGTGTGGCTGCCCCTCACCCCAGCCCTCTCCCGAGGGAGAGGGGGCCGATTTCGTTTGGCTTCGAAGTTGGCGTACGACGCGGTATTTCATGTCTGCGTAACTCTTCCAAAAACCACGGTCAGTTCCCTCTCCCTCCGGGAGAGGGCTAGGGTGAGGGGCTTTTGATTTTAAGGCTGATTTCAAGCCGCCCCGGCAATCCAGGTAGCACTCGTTCCCGTTGTCAAAAACAGACCATTCACGCACCCCACGGCCCATTTGCGCAGGCATTTCCCTTCCATTCGAAACTGTCATATTCCGTCCCACTGGCATCCCCATAGTGAAAAGCCCAACGCTTGTTCAAAGAGGCTGCACTGTGTTCCAACGTCTTCTGTGTTCGCTGTCCGTTCTGAGCCTGTCCATTGCTGCCGCCCACGCTGCCGAGCCTGTCGTGCTCGACACGCCGCGCCTGCAAGGCATCGATAATTTTCGTGATGTCGCCGGTACCACCAGCGCTTATTCCACCGCCCATGACGGCACGATGCGTGGCGGGGTGTTCTATCGTTCCAATGCGCTGACGCCGTCGGCGGCGGATCTGGCGACGCTTGGCGGGCTGGGTATCGGGGCGATTTATGATCTGCGTACGCCGAGCGAAATTGCCGCCACGCCTGACACGATGATTGAGGGCGCGACCTGGCAGAACATCGATATCATCGGCAGCACGACCTCCGGTGCCGATATCACCCATATCTCGTTCAAAAGCGCCGCTGACGCCATCGCGATGATGGAGCAGACCAACCGCGCCTTCGTCAGCGACGCCGGCATGCGCAGTCAGTTCGGCCAGTTGTTCAATGCCCTCGCCAGTGTCGATGCGGCGCAGCTGTTTCACTGCACCGCCGGCAAGGACCGCACCGGCTGGACCGCGGCTGTTTTGCAGAGCATTGCCGGGGTCGATGAGGCGACCATCATGGCTAACTATCTGGCGACCAACGACTACACCGCCGCCCGTGTCGCGGCAACCCTGAAAGCCTTGCCGCCGAGCATGGCCGCGGTCTACGAGCCGTTGCTGGGCGTGCAGGCCAGTTATTTGCAGGCCGGTCTCGATCAGGTCGCCGCCGAGTACGGCAGCATGGACAATTACCTCAAACAGGGTCTCGGTCTGTCGCAGGAAACCATTTACGTGCTGCGCGGCAAGCTGGTCGAATACAACAGTCTGCCGGGGCAGGCCGGGCTGATCGGTAACGCTGCGGCCGGTGCCGAGTTGCTGCGGCAGTTGCAGAACACCGAGTTGTCCGGGACTTACAGCGCTTACAACTACTACCTGCAATCGGCGATCGATGCCGGCACGCTCGGTGGGGTTGAAAGCCAGGTTGGCGGTCAGGTGCATGCCGACGCGGCGAGCTATCTGCTGCGCCAGAACGCAATGATTGAGCAAGCCGCGGCACCGTTCGTCAGGGGCAGTGATCTCAAGGTCGGGCAGTACCGCCTCTGGAGTACCGCGCTGGCTGGCTACCTCGGCACCGATGGCTCGGCCCATGCCGACAGCAGCAACGAACACAGCCAAGGCCTGATGGTTGGCATTACTCAACGCTTCAGCGAACAATTCAGTGCGCGCGGCGGGTTTGGCTATAGCAATGGCAACGTCGGCGGGGCAGGTGGGGAGGCGGACGCGGACTTGACCTTCCTCAATGTCGGCGCGCGCTACGGTTTCAGCAACCTGGAGCGCGGCCTGTTCCTTGACGCCAATGCCAGTGCCGGTTACGTCGATTACACCAGCAAACGCGAACTCGGCGGTGGCCTCGGTACGGCGAAAGGCGACAGCCATGGCAACCTCACCGGTGCGACGTTGGCGCTGGGTTATCGCGCTCCGGTCAACGGCATGACCTTCGAACCGAGCCTCGGTTTGCGCATCAGTCACCTCGACCTCAACGGCTTCCAGGAGAAGGGCAGCGAACTGGCGCTGGACGTCGACGACAACAGCGCCACCCGCCGCAGCGCGATCGCCAACCTCAACGTCGCCTTCGCTCCGCTGGCAATGGGCGCCTGGCAACTGGTGCCGGGCGTACAGGTTGGCTACGAACGCACCCTGGGTGATAACCGGGTCGACAGCCAGGGTCACTTGCTCGGCCTCGACGTTGATCAGCGCGCGGCCTTCGATAATCGCGATCAGTTCAGCGGCGGCGTCAACCTGATGGCCAATCTCGGCGCCCTGAGCCTGGGCGCTGAGGTCGGTGCCAGTGGCGGCGGTGACAGCCACGGCTTCAACGGCGGGCTCAAGGCCAGTTACGCGTTCTGAACGAACAACCGGCCGCCAGTGCTGCTGGCGGCCGGTGTTTTAACGCGCTCAGGCATGTTCCGTACGCGAGGCATGCTGCGCTTTTGGCGGCAACGCAGCGGCTTCCGGCAATGACGCTATGTGCACTGTCCGCGACGGGAAGGCGAACTCGGCGTCAACATCGGCAACCGCTTCCATGATCTGCAGATTGATTCGTTGCTGCACGTCCATGTACACGTTGTAGCTGGCATCCAGGACGATATACACCGTCTCGAATTCCAGTGCGCTCTCGCCAAAACTGCGGAAATGGCAGCGATCGAAGCGCGCCTGTTTTTCATGCTTGATGATCGCTTCGACGCGGCGGGTGATCTCTTTGATCTGCTCGGTCGAGCATTCATAGGTCAGGCGAAACTCGAAAACGATCCGCCGCTCCTGCAGCCGTTTGTAGTTCTGAATGGTGCTGCCGATCATGTCGGCGTTGGCCATGACGATCTGCTCGCCGCCGAGGCTGCGTATGCGTGTGGTTTTCAGGCCGACGTGTTCGACGGTACCGGCCAGCGTGCCGACGACGATGAAATCGCCCACTTCAAAAGGCTTGTCGACGGCAATCGACAGCGAGGCGAATACGTCGCCGAGAATGTTCTGTACCGCCAGCGCTACCGCGATACCGCCGACGCCGAGGCTGGCGACGAACGCGGTGATGTTGACGCCGAGGTTCGACAGCATGGCCAGCAGAATCACCGCCCACAACAACACCTTGACGCCCCACAGGCTCAGCGTCGCCAGAGCACTGCCCTGAAACGTGCCGGTGGTGCTGTGGCGCGAGAAGTAACGATGCAGCGCCAGCGCCAATGCGCGATTGACCCACAGACCGACCTGCAATGCCGCCACCACAAACCACAGGCTGCTAACTCGAGTGAGCCAGCGCTCGGGCAAGTCGAGCAAACCGATCCCGATCAGAATCGACGCCAGCAGCAACAGCGTGGTGCTGGTTGCCGACAGCACTTCGCTGGCCATGTAACTCAAGTGTCCATTACCGGCCGCCGCCCGCGCCTGCACCTTTCGAAACACGAAGCGGATGGCCGTTCGTGCGAGGAAATAGCTCAGCAACGTTGCGCAAAACGCCAGAATCCAGTTCCCCAGTGAAATGCCTAAAACCGCGTGATGGATGAAAAATCCTGTGAAGTCCTCAGTCATGCGAAACCCCCTATCAAAGCCTGCGACGACGCATGCGCAGCGGCCGTCGCAGCCAGGTAGACGCCAGCCGATGCGTTGCGGCGATCGAGTGGCCTGTCAGGGGTTAGTCGTTTTGAGCAGGTGGCTGTTCCATCAAATTACGCGGGCGGCGAACGACGGGCATGTGAACAACCGGCAAGACGCGAACCTCAAAGCCTCGACTTCAGTTGCGCCGGGCTCACTCCGAACGCGCTCTGAAAGTACTGAGAAAACCGCCCGACATTGCTGAAACCCAAGCGCAGCGCCACCTCCGTGACCGACGCCGAATGCCGCTGCGCCAACGCTTCATAAGCACGCTGCAAACGTACCTGGCGCTGATACGCCACGATCGACATCCCGACGAAGCGGCGAAAGCCTTCCTGCAACGCGCGCTGGCTGACATGGCTCATTCGCGCCAGCTCCACGCCGCTGACCGGTTGCTCTGGATGTGCCTGGATAAACTCCACCGCCAGCTTCACGTGCCTGGGCGCCACCAGCGGTGCCGGCCGCCGCAGCACCTCGGAGAAGTTATGCGGCCACGCCTCGAGCACCGCATCGATCAACATTTCGCGCAGGCGCGAGGGCATCAAGGTTCCGCTGTTGAGCAACGTGTCGAACTCGGTTCCCGTCGCCAGATCGATCAGCGCCTTGAGGCCCTGAAAGGCTGGCGACTGCAAATCCACGCTGGGCTGAAAAGCGATCTTCTGCACGATCGGTTTGTCCAGCAGCGCCGATAAACGCTCGGTGAGCTGATGGCGGTTGATCGACATGCCGTGATGCGCGTGATCATCGAAGAAACGCATCGAGCGGATGTCCGCCTTGTCGATCGCCAGGCCGATGTGGCTTGCACCGATGGATTCGCTGGCGTGATTGAACAGGATCTTGCCAGCGGTCGGGATGACGAACGTGATCTCGTCCTGTGGGTCAGGGAAGGCCACGCTGAAGTCACCGCGATAATGCATGCGGCGAAAGCTCACGCCTTCGTGTCGACCGTAGACGCCACTGATCACGATGTTCGAGGGAATCGGCGGAGTGTCGGCGTAGCGGTTGCCGAAAAATCGGGAGAAGAGGGCGCCGAAGTCATCGGAGTGGAGGTTGTCGGAGCGCAGGATGATGGGCTGGCGAGGTGTGGACTCATTCCATTGCATGTGAAATTGCGGGCCTTGAGCAAATGGTACGTGCGGCAGAGCCTAGCAAATGGCAGTGACTGGATTGTGACGAGCGGCGATCACGGTAGTTGCGTGGCACTGCAGTAGCGATCGCGACCTTGCTGCTTCGCGGCATAGAGCATCTTGTCGGCGGCATTGATCAGTACAGCGGCGCTAACCTCATGTTCGGCTGGCCTGGCCGCCGCGATGCCTGCGCTGACAGTGACGTGGCCGAGGGGATGTGCGGCGTGGTCTATACCCAAAGCTCGAATGGTTTCGATGATGTGCCGGGCGACCATTTCTGCCCCCTGGAGATCGGTGTTCGGCAGCAGCACGGAAAACTCTTCGCCGCCATACCGGACGGCAAGATCCCCGGGGCGTTTCAGCGCGTGGGAAATCGCCTTTGCTACAGTGGCCAGACATTCGTCACCGGCGGCGTGCCCGTAGGTATCGTTGTAGCGTTTGAAGTAATCGACGTCGATCATGATCAATGCCAGTGACGAGTTCTGCCGCTTGGCCAGCCGAATCTCGTCTGCCAGCGCACTGTCCAGCCGACGCCGGTTGGCCAGGCCGGTGAGGCTGTCGGTCAGGGCCATATCACGCATGGTCTGATGAGCAATACGCAGCTCTTTTTCAATGGCCATGCGCTGGCGAAGCTGATTGAGGACAATCAGACCGAACACCGTGAATGCGCAGATCACCGAGGACAGCACAAATCCGGTCTTGTAGAGATCCCAGCGCCAGGGCGCGATGATCGATTCACGGGACAGCCCGGTTTCGACCACCAAGGGGTATGTGGTCAGCGCCCGATAACCATACAGGCGCTCGGTGCCGTCCACGACGGCTTTGACTTCTGCGATGCCGTCGCTGGAGACGGGCAGGTAACGGGTGAAAATTTCACTGCTCGCCAGGCTCTGACCGATAACGGATTTGATAAACGGTCGACGTACCAGGATTGTTCCATCGCGCAGTGCCAGAACCAATGCGCCTCGGTCGTCGATTTTGAAATCACCGTAATAATCCACGAAATAGCTGACTTTGATGGTCCCAAGGAGAACCCCTGCAAAGGAACCATCAGGGTTGTTCAAGCGACGCGAGATAGGAATGATGAGATCGTCGGTGGATTTGCTTTTGACCACTTTGCCGATACGCACATTACGATCGGTGTGTGTGCGGTGGTATTGGAAGTAATCGCGGTCGGCGTTGTTCGCCGGTTCAGGGATGACTTCCTTGTCGGTGACGATCCATTGTCCATCCGGACCATAAATGAACAGGCCGTGCAATTGCGGCATCAATCTGGCTTGCTGTACCAACAATTTGTGAATGCGATTCACATTGATGTTTTGCAGTCCGTCACCTTCTACGCGCTCGCCCAGCGCAGCAGTCAGTACATCCACCTGTCGAATGGCATCCTCTGCATGCTGCGCCGTCGCCCTGGCAAGGTTGGTGACGGAATTGCGCGCCGACGTAAACGCTGAGTGGTAGTCACGCCAGGTCCGCCATCCTTCCACGCCGAGAAACGCCAGGATCACCGTCAACATGAACGCCACTGTGAGGCGGAACGCCGCGACAGCGCTGACAGCCTTGATCGGGGCAGCGTCTGCGTTGTCTTGCATCTTCTCGTCAGGCCGGTTTCGACCGGGCATGTGCGCATTCATAGGCTGCGAGGCTCATAGGTTCTTCCCGTGGCATTCGTCTGGTCTTCCTCCACAAGCTGACCGCGCTGACCGGGTTGAGATTCAATTTAACGGCCGAGGCAGACATCGTTGACTACATCGAGACTCGCGACATGTTCCAAGCGTGATGTTTTTCCGAACCTTCACCCGTCCGGGCCTATCAGAAATGACGAGGCAAGACTGAAGCGTAGCTACATCTCGGCTGCCACGCCGGGCCGAGTGTCTTCATTGAGACCAGACCGTGAGTAAAAACATCAGCGCAAGCGATTTGCAGATCGACCTTCAAGGAGCCAACGAAGCGGGGCTGTTCAAATGGCTGGTTGCCAGTTTTTTGATGGGCAAAAGAATCCAGGGCGCGATTGCTGCGCAGGCGTACCAGATCATCGTCGTGGCGCATGAAAACGGTTCACCGCAAAAACTCGCGAAGTGCAGCCACCGCCAATTGGTCGGGCTTCTCGGGCAGGCTCGGTATGTGCGTTACGACGAGAGCACGGCTGTGCGTTTGCTTGCATTGGCAAACAAACTCAATAGCGAATACGCCGGCAAGGTGAGCAACATTGTCGCCGCGAGTGCTGATCGCAGGGCGTTTGAAAAGCGCCTCTGCGAGTTCGACGGGATCGGGCCAAAGACCGTTGAGATTTTCATGCGGGAAGCGGCGGCTGTGCTGTTTTTGTGATCAGGTATCTTCCACGCAGAACTCAACGTTCTTCCTGGATGTTCGCCGCTTGCGTCAAAAAGCCGGAAATAAGCAAGGTCACCTGCTGCTGAATCACTGCCCTTGGGCGGGCGTTGCCGCCATCGCTGCAAATGATCCCGTCCCCCGGTGCGTCGTCCTCCAACAGTTCCACCGCCCCCGCCTTGCAGGTTGGCAGAAAGCTGAAATGACTGGCGTCACCGATCTCGACATATCGGCTGCTCGCTTTGGGCAAGCGTTTGGCGAGGTCGGCGGACTCCAGCTGGGCGGGCAGATCCAGCGAGGGTGCGCCGGCTGCGATCACCAGCGCCGGCACGGGTAGAGCGGCGAGACTCTGGTTGGTCATTCCGCGCGAGAGCCCAAGGTCCAGTGTCACGACGGCACTGACGCGAGGATCGCGCAAATCGCTGGCTAATGCTGCTGTAAGTTGCGCAGTTTTTGCGGGACTCATGATCTGGTAAACCTCGCAACTGGACAGCTGCGGATGGGCTTTGCAATCGCCAGCGAACAGCTGTGGGTCAAAGCGTGCACCGGCGATTTCCAGCGCAGTCCAGCCACCGAGGGAATGTCCGACGACTGCGATCCGCCGTTTGGCGGTCGCACCGAATTTGTCCGGTTGTGCCATGACTGCATCAATCGCCCGGCTGAGATCGACGGGTCGCTGCCACAACTGTTCTGCTGCCTGTGCGCTGCGATCATGGGTCGTGCTGCCAGGATGGTTGATGGCCGCAACGATGTAGCCCTGATGAGCCAGCGCACTGGCCAGCCAGATCTGATTGCTCCAGTTGCCGCGATAGCCGTGAGACAACACCACCAAGGGATGCTCCTCCGTAGCAGGAGGCGCGTTGCGAACGGCGCTGGCGCCGGCAAACACGACATCGTCGGCAATCAGCTCTGGCGCGTCGGTTGTCGGGCTCGGGTACCACACGACCATCTCCAGTGGGCGCTGATGGTGCGGGTCGGGCAAGGTGGTGGTCTGGAAGCCGATCTGCTCGACGTCAGCCAAAGCACTGGTTGAAACGCCAATCAAAAGCAGGAGGCGCAGAGCTGTTTTCAATGTTGTTATCTTACTTGATGAGTAGGGTGAAGCGGATCTCGTCGTCTGTACGTTTCACAATCCCTCGAAACCGCTGAACCAGGGAAACATAATGCCAGCCTTGTGTCCCTGGTATTGTGATTGGGCTCTCAGCTGTCTGCGGCAACGCCATCCGCTGATCATCGCAGGGATGAGCAGCAAGGCGAGCATCCATGGCAGCACAGGGGATGATCCCACACCCAAAGCCGTCAGCATGCCAGCGAGCGCCATACAGATAATTGCCACGTTATAGTTGAGATGCCGACGCTTGATCGACGCGAAGCTGTCCCAATCATAAATCAGCCAGTCGTGGGAGAAACTTCCACACTCGGGGCACTTGTGGGTTGGAGGAATACTGTTCGCAATATAGCCACATTCAGGACATCGAGATTTCATCGAACGATCCATCATCGGAGGCGGGTGAAATCAAAGTCAGCTTGGCGAGACTGACTCTGAGCAACCCGCAGTACTTGCTTCCAAGGGCAATCGGTCAGAGCAAACTCCACGAAACCCCGACATACACCCCCATCCCTTCACCCGGTGTCGACCGCGCTGCATCCAGCCCCTTGTCGTCATACCCCGGTGTGACCGTGGCCGCGTAATGCTTGTTGGTCAGGTTGCGCATATCGACCCAGCCCTGCCAGTCACCCTTCGGTGCGTTGTAGCCCAGCGTTGCGCCGAACAGGGCGTAGGGATCAGCGTAGTAGCTGTTGGCATAGTCCACGGCCGTTTTCGATACCAGTTGGGTGTTTACGGCGGCAAAGAAACCTTGCGGCCAGTCGTAACGCAACTCGCCCTGGTAATAGTGCATCGGCAAGCCCGGCAGACGGTTGTCACCGAAACGCTGGTCATCGCGATAGTGGAAATCGCTGAAGGTGTAGGCCTGGCGCAGACTCAGCTGACGGCCATCCGCTCCCGACCAGAGTTTGCTGTTAAGGCTGGCTTCGACGCCTTGATGCACGGTCGGGCTGGCGTTGAGTTCGTATGGGGTCACCGCCGTGGCGTCAGGCAGTACCGAAAGCAGTTCGTGGCGCACTTGTGCGTAATACCAGGCCAGGCTCCATTCGCCGACAGCGCTGTCGCCCCGGCCACCGAGTTCGAGCGTGGTGGCGGTCTGGTTTTGCAGGGTGGTCGGGTCTTTTTGCGTGCCGGTGGCCGCGCCATTGCCGGCCGGGAAACGCACGTTGGAGCTGTAGATCAGTGACCACGGGTGCGGCGCCTCGACCGAGCGGCTGAGGTTGCCGAACACTTGAACATCCGGAGTGATCTGGTAGCGCAGGCCGATTCGCGGCGCGTAGTCCCAATCGTTGAGGCTGGTTTTGCCGCCGCTGTTCGGATAGGTCACGGCGCTTTCGCGGCGGGTGTAAATAGCGGCGAGGCCGGTGGTCAGCCACAGGTCGTTGGCGATTTCTAGGTCGTTGCCCAAATGCAGGACGGTGTCCGAACCCTGATAGGTGAAGTTGCGCATACGCGTGCCCGGCGCGTAACCGGCCGTATTGCCGCTCGGGACCCGGACGAATTCGCTGGCGCCGTCGTTGGGCAGGTGCTTGGTCACGCGCAGGCCGACATTGCTGCGGCTTTCCATACCGAACAGGGTGTCGCGGCGCTTGTAGTCGAAGGTGCCGCTGACGTCGGTGTAGGCGACTTTCAAGCGGTTCGGGCCTTCGCGCAGATCCATTGGATAGTCGTGATAGACGAGGCCGGTCTGGATGCTCGAATCGTCGTCGATATAGTAGGTAGTCTTGTTGCCGATGAAGGTGCTGCCGGGTTGCTTGCGGCTGTCGTCCCGCGCCACGTAGGACGGGTTGGCGGCCCGCGAGTGATGCTCGATGGAGTGCTTGGTCACGCGGCCGGCGAGGTCGTTGTCGGTTTCGCGGTAGCGGATATAGAAGCGTGTCTCCAGGTTCGGGTTGAAGCGATAGCCGAAGTTGGCGATCACGCCTTTGCTGTTGCTGGCGGTGTGATCCTGATAGCCATCGGCATTGGCATCGGTCAGCGACACGTAGTAATCGAACTCGCCGAGCACCTGCCCGGAACTGACCTGGCGCTGCTGATAGCCGTGGCTGCCGGTCGCATAGCGCACTTGCAGCTTCGGTGCGGTGTAGCCGGTGTGGCTGACGTAATCGATGGCCCCACCCAGCGCCAGCGCACCGCGATCGAAACCGTTGGCGCCGCGCAGCACTTCAACATGATCGACCCACAACGGCTCGAGCAATTCATACGGCGTACCACCGGGGCCGGTCAGCGGCAAGCCATCGAGCATTGTGTACAGCCCCGACGCATGCGCCCCCGGCGCGCGGTTGATGCCCGAACCACGCACGGAAATCTTCACGCCTTCATTGCCCGCCGACTGCGCATAGACGCCCGGTTGGTAGGCCAGCACATCCTGATTGCTCGCAACGCGGCCCTGCAAGGGCTGGCGCATGTCGACCACATTAGTGCCGCCAGGCACCTGTACCAGACGGGTCTTGGCCTCTTCGACGCTGGCGTCTGCGCCGCTGCGCTCATCCGCCGAAATCAGCACTTGTCCCAGTTCCAGACCTTGGGTCTCGGCCAGCGCCGGGCAGGCAAGGGCCAGGCCGAGCAGGGCGGTGGGCAGGGATTTGGGCGACGGCATTGAAAAACTCCAGCGAACAGGGATGAACAGTGAACAGTGCGACGCAGGAAACAAGCGGGGAAACACATGATGAGCACGCTTTTTCCCGGCCATGGTCCGCACCGAACGAGGAATAACTTCGCGGATCGGCACTGCACGGTCAATAAACAAATACCGCGACGCCGTTGAGCCGTTTCAAACAGACCGTCCATCCGTCGACTGCCCTGAACCTGCGCCGGGCCGATTCTTTCTACCGGGTGAGTCTTTCAGGAGATACCCCCATGTTCGATCAACAAAAACAGGCATCACTGGCGGCTTGGCGCGAACTGGCGGCGCAAATACAGGACGATCCGGACCCCGAACACCGCTACGACGAACTGCTCAAGGCTGCCGATGCGATGGAGGAACAAGGCCTGATCACCAGCGCCGAATGGCGGCAGCTGG
Source organism: Pseudomonas sp. Z003-0.4C(8344-21) (assembly GCF_900104975.1). Classification (NCBI taxonomy): domain Bacteria; kingdom Pseudomonadati; phylum Pseudomonadota; class Gammaproteobacteria; order Pseudomonadales; family Pseudomonadaceae; genus Pseudomonas; species Pseudomonas sp. Z003-0.4C(8344-21). The sequence goes on from NZ_LT629756.1 coordinate 3,035,366, forward strand.
TGCGCGAGGCCGGCAACCTGTTCACCCATAACGAAGAACAAACCCACGGTTGAATGGCCAGCGGAGGAACTTCCCATGCTCAGTTATCTGTTTATCGGCGCCAATGACGTGGAACGTTCAGCGGCCTTTTACCACGCGATCCTGACGCCGCTGGGTTATCAGCACGATCGCGAAGAACACGATTGCTTTTACCTGCCCGGCGCTGCTGACAAATCCAATGGACCCGGCAGCGTGCACATCGCCAAGCCTTTCAACGGCGAGCCGGCCACTGCAGGCAACGGCATGATGCCGGCGTTTCGTGCCGAATCACGGCAGCAGGTCGACCAGATTCACAAGGCCGGGCTGGAGCATGGCGGCAGCGACGAAGGCGCGCCGGGCACCCGCGAGGCTTACACGCCGGACTTTTATGTGGCGTACCTGCGCGATCCCGAGGGCAACAAGCTTGCGCTGTTCTTCAGCGGCTGAATGCCCGCATGGAGTCCGTTGATTCCGCCCTGATGGCGGCCCGCGCCCAGTTCGCAATCACCATCAGTTTTCACATCGTGCTGGCGGCGTTCAGCATCGGTCTGGCCAACTTCCTGATGGTGCTGGAAGCGTTGTGGTTGAAAACCGGGCGCGCGGTTTATCTGGATGTTTATCGCTACTGGTTAAAAGTGTTCGCGCTCAACGTAGCGGTGGGCACCGCGTCGGGGTTGATTCTGGAATATCAGTTCGGGTTGAACTGGTCGCGGCTGGCGGTGCAGGCCGGCGACGTTATCGGCCCGCTGATGTTCTACGAAGTGCTGGCGGCGTTTTTCATCGAAGCGGGTTTCCTTGGCATCATGCTGTTTGGCTTGAAGAAGGTCGGGCCGAAACTGCATTTTTTCGCCACCTGCGCGGTGGCGCTGGGCTCGCTGATCAGTGCATTCTGGATTCTCTCCGCCAACTCCTGGATGCAAACGCCGGCAGGTTATTCGATTGCCTCGGACGGCCGATTCATCGCCGAGGACTGGTGGGCGATCATTTTAAACCCGTCGTTTCCGTATCGCTTGGCGCATATGATCCTCGCCGTGTTCATCGGCAGTGCCACGTTCATTGCCGGCGTCAGCGCCTGGCAATTGCGCAAGGCCGCGCACAATCCCCGCGCCCGCGTGCAGTTTTCCATGTCGTTGTGGCTGATTGTATTGTTGATGCCGCTGCAGATCGTGGTCGGCGATCTGCATGGCCGGCACAGCTTGCAGGTCCAGCCGCAGAAGGTCGCCGCGATCGAGGGTTCCTGGACCCGACCACCCGCAGGCGCCGGCGAACCGTTGCGCCTGCTGGCCTGGCCAGACATGAACGAGCGACGCAATCTGTGGGAATTGTCGATTCCACGCGTGGGCTCGTTGTATTTGCATCACGATTTACACAGCAGCATCGCCGCGCTGGATGAATTCCCGCCGCGAGACATCCCGCCGGTGGCGCCGGTGTTTTTCGCCTTTCGCCTGATGGTCGGGCTGGGCCTGTTGATGCTGGCGCAAGGCGTGATCAGCCTGATCTTGCGCAGGCGTGGGCGCCTGTACAGCGCGCGCTGGTGGTTGAACGGCTGTGTGTGGCTGGCGCCGGCGGGATTTCTGGCGATGCTCAGCGGCTGGGTCGTTACCGAGGTCGGCCGCCAACCTTTTACGGTGTACGGCTTGATGCGTACGGCGGACAGCCTGTCATCGGTATCGCGTGCGCAAGTGCTCGGGTCGACGTGGTTGATCCTGCTGTTCTATCTATTGATTTTCGCCATCGGCCTGTGGGTGTTGCTGCGCTTGCTGCGTGAGCCACCGCATGCCAATGAGCCGGGACCGCAACCGACCCTGGCCGACGAAACCGGGCATTCTTGAGGATGCGTTCGCATGGACACTGACTGGCTGACCCTGCTGTGCGCCGCCGCGCTGGCATTCTCAGTGATGAATTACGTGATTCTCGACGGCACCGATCTGGGCGTCGGCATGCTTATGGGCGTGACCGCTTGCAGCCGCGAGCGCCGGGCCATGGCGGTAACGATTCTGCCGGTGTGGGACGCCAACGAGACATGGCTGGTGCTTGGCGGCGGTGGGCTGCTGGCGCTGTTTCCGCTGGCCTATGCGATTTTACTGCCGGCGCTGTATGTACCATTCATTGTGATGTTTATGGCATTGATCGCGCGAGCGGTGGCGCTGGAGTTTCGTGACCATGCGTCCAATGAACGTCACAAAAGGGCGATCGACAGGGTGTTGATGGTTGCATCGTTGCTGACCGGGTTCGTCCAAGGGATGGTGCTCGGTACTCTGGTTCAGGGCGTCGCGCATCGCGATGGCCAATACAGCGGCGATGGCCGTGAGTGGCTCAGTGCTTTTGCGTTGTTCTGCGGTGTGGTGCTGGTGCTCGGTTATCTATGGCTGGGCGCCTGCTGGCTTTATTGGCGCACGATGGATCAATTGCAGCAGCGCTCGGCGCGCCAGGCCCGGGTCCTGGCATTGATCGTTGTGCTGTTGTTGCTGGCGCTGGTTGTGTGGACTGCCACGTTGTATCCGCAATACACGCATCGCTTGATGGATGTACGGCTGTGGTTGCCGGCGGGGTTGCTCCTCGGCGTCTCACTGCTGGTCTTTGCCATGGGCTTTCGCAGCCGCCGGGATTTCCTGCCTTTGTTCGCTGCGCTGGGTGTCTTTGTACTGGCGTTCGCCGTGATGCTGGTCGCGCTGTTCCCTTATATTATTCCGCCGGACCTGACCTTGAGCGCGGCGGCGTCCAGCCCGAACAGTCAAACATTCATGCTCATCGGTTTTGCCGTGCTGGTACCGCTGACGCTGGCCTACAACACCTTCGGCTTCAAGGTCTTCAGCGGCAAAGTCAGGGTAGCCGGGCAGGGCTGACCTCAGGTCACCCGGCCCTTTCTGCTGGTCGTGCTGCTCACTGGCGACAGGCGCGAGGCCTGCAACAACTCGGCAAACGCGGCTTTGTCTATCGGCCGGCTCATGAAGTAGCCCTGGACTTCGTTGCACTGGTCGACGCCAAGGATATCCAGCTGTTCTTCGGTTTCGACACCTTCTGCGGTCACGGTCAGCCCCATGGCTTTACCCAGCCCGATGATCGCCTGCACCACCGCGCGATCGTTGGCGCCGCTGCTGATCGAGGCGATAAAGCGCTTGTCGATCTTGATGCCATCGAAGGGGTAAGCGCGCAAGTAGCCGAGCGAGGAATAACCGGTGCCGAAATCGTCCATGTTCAGGCGCACGCCGAGTTGCTTCAGAGCGTTCATGGTCGCGAGTGCGCCGTCGGTGTCGTTGAGCATGACGTTTTCGGTGATCTCCAGCTCCAGGCGACTGGCCGGGAAGCGCGTGGCGACCAGCACCTCGCGTACATCCTCAACCACATCGCTGACCGCAAATTGCGCTGGCGACAGATTCACCGACAACAGCACATCCTCCGGCCACGCCAGCGCTGTTTCGCAGGCTTCGCGCAACACCCAGCGCCCGAGCGGCACGATCAGATCGGTCTGTTCGGCCAGCGGGATGAACACGTCCGGGCCGAGCAGGCCCTTGGTCGGATGCTGCCAGCGCACCAGCGCTTCGACCGAGACGATCTGCTTGCCATCGACCTTGTAGCGCGGCTGGTAATGCAGGATGAATTCGTTGTGCTTGAGCGCGTGGCGCATGTCGTCTTCCATCTGCCGACGTGTCTGGATCTGATCGCTCATGTGCGCTTCGAAATAGCACCAGGTGTTCTTGCCGTCGGATTTCGCTTGATACAAGGCAATGTCGGCATACCGAATCAGATCACTCGGCACGTAGCCGTGGCGCCGACTCAGCGCGATACCGATACTGGCGCCGATGTGCAACGGATGTTCTTCGAACACGATCGGCTGGTGCAGGCTGCCGATCAGGCGCGTGCAGAACTTGTCGATCTCGTGATGACTGTCCATGCCGTTGAGCGCGACGATGAACTCATCGCCGCCCAGACGCGCGACGAGGTCATGTTCGCGGGTGCATTCGCGCAGGCGTGCGGCGACTTCCTGCAATACCGCGTCGCCGGCCGGATGCCCGAGTGAATCGTTGATCGGTTTGAAATTGTCGAGGTCGATCATCAGCAACGTCAGCGGCAGCGCGTGTTCCTTGAGCAACAGGGCTTCATCCAGATAACGTGCGAGCTTGTTGCGGTTGGGCAGGCCGGTCAGGGCATCGTGCATCGACAAGTGCTGGATCTGCGCATGGGCGGCCACTTCGTCGGTGATGTCGCTGGCGGTGCCGCGATAGCCGACGACATCGTGCTGATGGACGATTGGCCGCGCCGACAGTCGACAGTGGCGCGGCTGGCCCGAGTGGTCGCGGTAAGTGCAGCGCAAATCGCCGCTGCTGGTTTCTTCGCTGAGCTTGCGCAGCCACAGGTCCAGCGGTGTGGTGTCGCACGACAGCAGTTCGCCGACAGGCTGACCCAGCCACAGGGTTTGCGGGTAACCGGTGACTTCACTGAAGCGTGCCGACAGGTAGGTCAGCAACAGGTCGCGATCGACTTCCCAGATCCAGTCCGAAGCCGCCTCGGCCACGGCACGAAAACGTTCTTCACTGGCTTCAAGCGCATGGTTGGCACTTTCGAGAGCGAGGTTGGAGGCTTGCATCGCTTCGATGCTGTTATCGACATACTGTGAGGAGCGCAGCGCGTGGCGGAAAAAATACGCAGTCAGCAGCATCAGCACCACCAGCGTCGCGCCAAGTGGCGGGATCAACGACCACAACAATTGCTGGCCGGGCCGCTGCAGATCGGCAATCAGGCTGTAACCGGTGCTGTCGAGCGCCACCCTCGGCTGATGGCTTTCGATGGTGTCATCCGGGGCCAGCGTCAGGTTGGTCAGGCCGTATCCGCTGCCGATCTTGCGCAGCTTGGTCGGGGTCAGTTTGTCAACGAACACCAGCACCGAGGTGTTTCTCAGTTCGTCGAGCGGGCGTTCGTCGTTGGGGATGATCGGCGCTGCGGTAATCAGTGCCGGCCAGCCCTCGAACAGCGAATAGGTGGCGACCGGTTTGGTCAGATCCGGCTGGTTCAGCGCTTGCTCCAGCAAGGCCGCGGCTGGCACCTGCAATACCTCGGAAATGTCGGTCTCGACCATTTGCCCGCGAATCACCGAGTATTTGGTGCGATTGCGATCAATCACGAAAACGCCGTCATAGCCGTCGCTGGTGAACATGGTTTTGCCCATGTTCTGCTCGGCGTAGGCCCAGTCCGTATCCACCGGCCCGCTCAAATGTTCATACGCGGTGGTCCAGTAGGCGTAGCTGGTGATGTAGTTTTTGGTGGCGGTGATACGGTTTTCCAATGCTCGCGCCGAGTAGAACTGGTTCTGTTCGACGTCTTTTTCATCAAGCTGATTGGCGATGCCGAGGAGGGCGCTGACCGCGGCGATGACGCCAGCAATAAACAGTGCGCCAACAGCGATGGCCAGTCGGCGGGTGACCGCACGTTGCGGGCTCGGCAGAGGTGGCGCAGAAGCAGAAACGGCCATGTGCTCGTCCTTGATCCGGTGTCTTCTGAATCTAGAACAACGGCGCGGGCACATTGTTCAGATTGTTGTCATGGATGACGACGCGTTGCTTCGAAGTGTAGCGAATTTGCCGAAATTGCCAGTGTCGCCGGCGGGCGGCGAATCCCGAAAGCACAAGACATCGCGCGCAAAAGCCGGATAATGGCGGCCATTCGTTTAGCCGTATTCTGGTAATCCCGCATGGAAATCAAGGTCAACTTTCTCGACAACCTTCGACTTGAAGCCAAGTTCGACGACTTCACGGTGATCGCCGATCAGCCCATTCGTTACAAGGGTGATGGCTCGGCACCGGGGCCGTTCGACTACTTTCTGGCGTCGTCGGCGCTGTGCGCGGCTTACTTTGTGAAGTTGTACTGCGACACGCGCAATATCCCCACGGAAAACATTCGCCTGTCGCAAAACAACATCGTCGACCCGGAAAACCGCTACAACCAGATCTTCAAGATCCAGGTCGAGTTGCCGGCGGACATTTCCGACAAGGATCGCCAGGGCATCCTGCGTTCGATCGACCGCTGCACCGTGAAGAAAGTCGTGCAGACCGGCCCGGAATTCATCATCGAAGAAGTCGACAACCTCGACGCCGATGCGCAGGCCTTGCTGATGCCACATTCGGGGTCTGACGCGGGCACCTACATCGCCGGTAAAGACCTGCCGCTGGAGCAGACCATTGCCAACATGTCGGGCATCCTCGCCGACCTCGGCATGAAGATCGAAATCGCTTCGTGGCGCAACATCGTGCCCAACGTCTGGTCGCTGCACATCCGCGATGCGCATTCGCCGATGTGCTTCACCAACGGCAAGGGCGCGACCAAGGAAGGCGCGCTGGCTTCGGCGCTGGGCGAGTTCATCGAACGGCTGAACTGCAACTTCTTCTACAACGACCAGTTCTGGGGCGAAGAGATCGCCAACGCCGAGTTCGTCCATTACCCGGACGAAAAATGGTTCAAGCCCGGTGCGAAAGACGAGTTACCGAGCGAGATCCTCGACGACTACACCTTGAAGATCTACAACCGCGACGGCGAACTGCGCGGCTCGCACCTGTTCGATACCAATTCCGGCAACACCCAGCGCGGCATCTGCTCGCTACCGTTCGTGCGTCAGTCGGACAACGAAGTGGTGTACTTCCCGTCGAACCTGATTGAAAACCTCTACCTGAGCAACGGCATGAGCGCCGGCAATACCCTGGCCGAAGCGCAGGTGCAGTGCCTGTCGGAGATTTTCGAACGCGCGGTGAAACGCGAAATTCTCGAAGGTGAAATGGCCCTGCCGGATGTGCCGCAAGCGGTGCTGGAAAAATACCCGAGCATCCTTGCCGGCATCAAAGGCCTGGAAGAACAGGGCTTCCCGGTGTTGGTCAAGGATGCCTCGCTGGGAGGCGAATTCCCGGTCATGTGCGTGACCCTGATGAACCCGCGCACTGGTGGCGTGTTCGCCTCGTTTGGCGCGCACCCGAGCCTTGAAGTGGCGCTGGAACGCAGCCTGACCGAATTGCTCCAGGGCCGCAGTTTCGAAGGCCTCAACGACCTGCCGCAGCCGACGTTCTCCGGCCAGGCCGTGACCGAGCCCAACAACTTTGTCGAACATTTCATCGATTCCAGCGGTGTGGTGTCGTGGCGTTTCTTCAGTGCCAGACCCGACTTCGAGTTTGTCGAGTGGGATTTCTCCGGTCAGGGCGAAAACTCCAACGCCGAAGAAGCCGCGACGCTGTTCGGCATCCTTGAAGACATGGGCAAGGAAGTCTACATGGCGGTCTACGAGCACATCGGCGCCAAGGCCTGCCGCATCCTCGTGCCGGACTATTCGGAGATCTACCCGATCGAAGATCTGATCTGGGACAACACCAACAAAGCCCTGCAATTTCGCGCTGACATCCTCAACCTGCACAACCTGAGCAAAGTCGGCCTGCGCAACCTTGCCCAAGGTCTGGAAAACAGCGAGCAGGACGATTACACCGACATCACCACGCTGATCGGCATCGAGTTCGACGACAACACGCCGTGGGGCAAACTGACGATCCTCGAACTGCGCCTGCTGATCTACCTCGCCCTGCAGAAGTACGAACAAGCCAAGGACCTGGTCGAAGCCTTCCTGCAATACAACGACAACACCGTCGAACGCGGTTTGTTCTATCAAGCAGTCAACGTCGTGCTGGAAATGGAACTGGACGAAGATCTGCAACTGGAAGACTACGAAGCCAACTTCCGACGCATGTTCGGTGATGAGCGCATGGACGCAGCGATTGGCTCGGTCAACGGCAGCGTACGCTTCTACGGACTGACGCCGACGAGCATGAAGCTGGAAGGGCTGGATCGGCATTTGCGTTTGATTGAGAGTTACAGGAAGTTGCATTCGGCGCGGGCCAAAGTGGCAAATCTGTCCCTTTGACGCTGGTAGGGCCTGGGGGTAAATCTCAGGCTTCATGCCTTCTGGAAATCAGTCAAAGCCTGGAATCCCTCTAAAGCGCCAGGGAGGATTCATATGGTAGGGCAGTCAAGCCGTACAGCCGGCTTCGGACAGGTTGAACGCAGACCGTCGATATGCTCCATCAAACCGTCAGGGATGCTTTGCCACATTGGGTCGAGGATAAAGTCGACACCTTCTCGCCTGGCCATCTTCGCCGCGGGTACAAAATCCGCATCGCCCGCGATGAGCACAATCTGATCGACCTGTTGCTTGAACGAGAGCGATGCCACGTCTACACCGATTCTCATGTCTACGCCTTTCTGGCGTGTTTCGATGCTGACGTCGTTTTCCGTAAGGTCTGCAATCTGGATGATTCCTTTCAGGAGCTGAGCGATTTTCGCCGGTTTGATTGTCCACTTCACATCTTTTGAGAGATGACCGAGTCGTAAAGCCAGCTTGCGCTTGGTGCGCAATCGGGTATGGAGTTCTCGACGAAAAAGCGCTTCGTTGGATTTGGAGAAATCTATGGCTCTTTTGGTGATTGGATTGTGCTGCTTGGTGTCGAGTGGCGGGCAGTCATAGAAAAAGATCCGGTACAGGTCTCTTCTGTGGCGAGGTTGAGAAGCAGCGCAATGGCTGTTGGATGTGTTTGTTCTGCTAGTGAGATGAGCCGTAGCCCAATGATGAACAAGGTCGGCGGCGCGCTCGGCATTGAAAGAATTTTGTGGCTCGATCTTTCGAAAGCGCTTGATGAAAAAGGCGCCGTCGACCAATACCGCTGTTGGCATGCTTTCTTCCTGATAGCAAAACGCCCAAGGGTTTGGCACGTCCTGGATGGTTAGGACGGCGTACTGCCTTGGGCGAGATGGGGGCAGATTAGATCTGGCAGACATTAGCGTCACCCCGATTTTTCCACTGCGATTTGTTGCTTGGCAGCGACATGCAAACGATAGAGTTTGGACCAACGCCTTACAAGCCGGCGCTTTCCGTGATGTTTGTAGGCAACGACGCAGGGCCGCGTAGTCCTATGAGTTTACAAAATGTCGCATTTGCAGGGTTCAGATAAACCACCCAATCGGCAGCATCGAATGGTCGAGGCTTCAACGCCCATGCGCCGCATCCGCCAACTGTCCGGTATCCACCCGCACGAACACCGAATCGCCTACCGCCGTCAGCACTTCCCCTGCATACACCTCGCAAATCACCCGCGTTTTGCGCCCGACTTCACCGTCAACTCTGGCCCGCAAGATCAGCGTCACGCCCATCGGTGTCGGTTTGATGAATTTGATGCCCAGATTGCCGGTGACACAGTCGATGCGCGGCAGGCTGCCGGCTTCGCGGTGTTCCGCGCGGTAGTGGTAGGCCATCGCCGTCCAGTTGGAGTGGCAGTCGACGAGCATGGCGATCAGCCCGCCGTAAACCAGATCCGGCCAGCCGCAATATTGACTGTCCGGCAAATGTTCGGCGATGACGTGGATGCCGTCGTCGTGCCAGCGGCTTTTGACGTGCAGGCCATGCGGGTTGCGGCCACCGCAGCCGTAGCAGACGCCTTCGGGGGCGGCGAGGTCTTGCAGTGGCGTGTCGAGGCTGGACATGTTTTTTATTATCCTGAAGTGGTGAGCCCGGTCAGACGCAGGCGATTTCGCCCGCCGCGTTTGGATTCGTAGAGCGCAAGATCACCTTGTTCGATCAGTGCCGCGAGGCTGGCCGGGGCCGTGTCGAATGCGGTGGCGCCGATACTCAGGGTAACCGCGGCGGGCGTGGCAAAGGTTTGTGAGGCCATGTTCAAAAACTGATCGCGCAGGCTGTCGCCGAGTTCAACGATGCGCTCACTGGAGGTGTTGTTCAACAGAATGACAAACTCGTCACCGCCGAGCCGCGCGGTCAGTGCATTGCGCGGCAGGGCCGCAAGGATCATTTCGCTGAGGGCGATGAGCAAACGGTCGCCGGCGGTGTGACCGTAGTGGTCGTTGACCAGTTTGAAGTTGTCGATGTCGATCAGCAGCAGGGCACCTGGCTGTTGCGGCGACACTTGTTGCAGCAGGCGCGGTGCACGCTTTTCCAGGGCGCGGCGGTTGTACAGGGCGGTCAGCGGGTCGCGCTCGGCGAGGCGGGCGATCTGTTTTTCCCGGCGATAACGTTCGGTGCCGGTCATCGATAACGCGATCAACATGATCGCCATTGCGCCTTCGACCAGGGAAATCTGAATGATCTCGCCGCGAAACGCCGCCAGATCGATCAACGTGCCGGGTATCACCACGGTCAGCGCTTTGGCCACGTAGAACAGGCCATGGCCGAGCAGCACATAACGCAGTTGCACTGCGCCGACGCTCAGCGATTTGCCGTGCGGGCGCAACAGCGAGCTGGCCTTGAGCGTGGGAAGCGCCACCAGCAGCGAATTGGCCACCAGCATGGCTTTCGACCACAGCGGCCCGTCCGGTAACTGGAGCATTACCAGCCAGATCAGGAAAATCAGGTACCAGGCCGGCGACAGCCGTGTCTGGGTAAAGCGCGCCACGCCGAGCAGAAAAAAGAAGTGCGCGGTCACCAACAAGCCATTGGCGAACCAGATGCCAAGCCACAGGAAGCCGCTGCTGCGCAACAGGGCGAGGGTGGAGCCCAAGCTGATCGTGGCGAAACCGGCGCTCCAGAACAGCAGCGAAGATTCACGAATACTGCGCCATTCGACCGCCAGGTACAGCGCGGCAGCGGCTGCAAGTGCGATGGTGATGGTGAGCATCGTTGGCGGGTCGAGCAGCATTTACGGGCGGGCCTGTCTGATTGGGCGGTAAGACCGGCGATTGTAAGCGTTCGGGCGGATTCTTCGCAGAGGGCGCGGTCGGCCTGCACCGCCGCGCCTTGGCGTTATTGGCTGGCGTCGAGCACCACGCGGTAGCGTGCCTTGCCACTGCGCAAGTGGTCGACCGCCTCGTTGACCTTGCTCATCGGGAACATCTCGACCTGCGGCAGAATCTGGTGCCGGGCTCGCAGCCCCACGCCTAATGCGCACGCAAGCGATCGGCGAAGCCGCCGTTGCTGCCGCTGAAAGTTGTGGGTTCGCTGTTACTCATGACGCACCTCCGGTTCGACTGACGGGACAACGCCCGGCAAGTCTAGACGGTCATGGCGCGGGCGCGAGCCAGGTGTCGACCACTCGGCGATCCAGTTCCTCCCAATAAGCCATACCCAACACGCGCGTGGTGTTGAGCCCGCGCAGGTAACCGCGCAACTGGTTGGCTGTGTCTTTGATCAGTTGTGGATCGAGGCGGTTTTTGTCCAGCAACACACTTTCGTACTGCACCAGATACTCGGCCACGCGCTCGCGATATTCGGGAAATACCGCGTCACGGATCAGGTCAAACGTTCTCAAGGCAAACCTCACGGGTCTTTGTCGTTGTAATGGAGTGTCTCGCAGTCTGCGCGAGCGCAACTATTGCTAGAAGTAATAGTGACCATCAAGAAACGCAAGTTCTGCTTTGTCGGCAATCGGCGGAAAATCGCCTCCATCGACCACGCCGCTCAAGGAAATTGCGCGATGAACATTCTGCCCCGACTGGCTTTGCTCGCCCTGCTGACAGCGGGCGCGATGTTTACCGCACCGACCTACGCAGCCGGCGGCGGGGCGTGCCATTTCCAGAGCCTGGGTGGCAGCAGCGCGACCTTGCAGCATTCGCAAACCGTTGGCGTGTTGCTCAGTGCGAACACCCTGGACAACCTGCAATACCTTGAGCGTTATCACGACATGGCGGCCAATGGCGCGAAAGATGCGTTGGATTCGCGAATTCGTGAAGCATTTGTTGGCAGCTCCGATCCGGAACTGGCGATCGACTGGCTGGTAAGTTCGTTGCAACAGCAGTTTTTGTCGGTGACGGTCTACGACAACCTCGATGCGCTGGTGCAGGCGCATCCGGACGTGGTGGTCAAGCTCGACACCTTCAACCGCTTGTTGACCCAGCGTAACAGCCTGGTCGAGGCGCGCTTTACCGCACGCTTCTACGACGCCGACCTGCAATACATCGGCAAGGCTGAAGGCGCGGTGGAAAAACAGCTGCCTTCGGTCTGGGTGCATGACCAGGCCGCACCGGCGATTGCGGCGCAGATCGATAAACAGCGCGACCTGCAATTCGATGCCTTGAAACAATTCGATGTGTCGCTCAAGGCCCTGGTGGCGTCGAGCTGATCTCTCAAAACATAAATGGCAACGGCGGCTCCGTGAGGCTGGACCGTTGCCGGTTGAACCGAACCTTTATTTTCAGGATTACCCCGATGCGTCTTTTATTCGTTCCTGCCATGGCTGTTGCTTCCTTGTTGCTCGCCGGTTGTGCTTCGGCGCCGAACAATCCGAGCCTGACCTTGCAGACCAGCAAGACTCCAGAGCAGTACGCCGAGTGCGTGGTGCCGAAGTTGCAGGGCAGTGCGCTGCACCCGACGGTTTCGCAGACCCAGCGCAGTTATCGGATTGTGGTGCCGAGCAAGATTTCCGCGGACAACGTGCTTGAGGCTTACAAGGCGGGGAATGGCGGCAAGGTATTCATTTATGAGCGGCATTTGCTGGCGTCAAATTTGTTGCCGTCGAGTTTTGAGCGGGCGGCGCAGGATTGCATCTGATTTTCTGATTTGGCTGAGCTCCTTTGGTTGGCCGCAACCAACCAATTCCTTTGCCCCATGCCTTTTGGTCTTGGGGCTTTTTTTTGGCTGTTTGGTTGGGTGAATATCCGTTTTTTCGGGTGCTGCGGCTGGCGGTTTCGCCCTTACGGCGACTTACTTTTTTACAAGCGCCTAAAAAAGTAAGCAAAAAACGCTTGCTCCTGCGTTCGGCCCTCGCAGGCTCGGGTCCCTTCGCTGCGCTCCCTCGCCCGGATCAATCCCTCCACTCAGCCTTCCGATGTCGCCGGTGACGCAAGATCAAGATCAAAAGCACGCGAGCTAACGCTCATTGTTGAGTGGTTAGAAGCGTCGCATGGCTTTGGGGTTTGTGGTGGATTCGCCCCTCACCCCAGCCCTCTCCCCGAGGGAGAGGGAGCCGATCTATGTTGGCTTCGAAATCGCGTACGACTCCATATCCCAAGTCGGCGTAGTTCTCGCATCCACCACGGTCAGTCCCCTCTCCCTACGGGCGGTCCGACGTTTCGGGAGGGCTAGGGTGAGGGGCTTTTGATTTTTTGCTTTCAAGTCTGCATTCGACTCGGTATTTCACGCCGGCAATTCCCTGCCAATCACCTCGGTCAGTTCCCTCTTCCTCTGGGAGAGGGCCCGTCGGGCGGCGTTCCGATGAGGGGCTTTTGATTTTCAGCGTAGTTTCCCGCCCAGTTACTCCCCCTTCATGAAGTTTGTGTGACATCCGTTCGGTCGTGGTCCTTGCCAACTGCCTATGTCGTAACAGCAGGTCTATGCATGCCTGCAGCCATGTGTGGCAGTCAACAAAAGGATCTCGTAGTGATGCTCGCTCGCCCGTCCCGTCGTCGTTCCAACGTTCAGTCATCCAGGCGTGAAATCGTCGAGCCGGCGCTGTGGCTGCTCAAGCCGTTGGCGCAGGCGGTGGCGTTGTGTCTGGTGGCGGGTGGGGCGCAGGCGCAGACGGCGTTCAATTCGGCCTGGTTTGCGGCCAAGGGCGCGGCGCAGCAGGCTGCGGCGGCGCGGTCGGGTGGGGGTGGGTTGCCGGGGATGACGCCGCCGTTGGCGCAGCAGCAGAAGGCCAATCAGCAATTGCAGCGTTCGATTCAGACGCTCAACAACACGGTCGCGGCGATTGCTGCGCAGCAAGCGGCGCAGGCGGCTGGGCGGGCTGCGGCGTTGGGGACGGTGCAAGGGGTGCCGGACGGGCTGGGTGAGGGCGGCTTGAAGGTCGATAACAGCCTCGCCCAGGGCTGGCAGAACGCCAAAGGTCCGCAGCAGACCCAGAGCGGCGGCAAGACCACGGTGAAGATCGAGCAGACCGCCGACAAGGCGATCCTCAACTGGGAAACCTTCAACGTCGGTCGCAACACCACCGTCGAATTCGCCCAGCAATCGAACTGGGCGGTGCTCAACCGGGTCAACGATCCGAGCGCGCGGCCAAGCCAGATTCAGGGCCAGATCAAGGGCGACGGCACGGTGATGCTGATCAACCGCAACGGCATCGTCTTCAGCGGCAGCAGTCAGGTCAACGTGCGCAATCTGGTGGCCGCGGCGGCGAATATCACGGACATCCAGTTCCGTGACCGCGGGCTGTATTTTGACAGCAACGGCACGCAGCCGACCTTCACCGAAGCGGCCGGCAAGGTGCTGGTGGAGCGCGGCGCGGCCATCGAAACCCACAAACCGGCGGCCTCGACCGATGCCGGCGGTTACGCGTTATTGCTCGGCCATGACGTGCAGAACGACGGCAGCATCAGCACCGTGAAGGGCCAGACCGTACTCGCCGCCGGTGACCGCTTCTACATCCGCAAAGGCTCGGGCACCGAGGGCAATGCCCTGTCGACCACGTTCGGCAGTGAAGTCATTCCGGGGTTCAAAGCCGGGGCGGCTGCCGGCAAGGTCACCAACAACGGTCTGATTCAGTCGGCGACCGGTGACATCACCTTGGCCGGTCATGAGGTGGTGCAAAACGGCGTCTTGCTCGCCAGCACTTCGGTCGCAACGCGCGGCACGATTCACCTGAGCAACCCCAGCACCGACGCCACTGGCAGCATCACGCTGGGGCAGGGCAGTGCCACCGCGGTTCTGCTCGACAGCAGCGACCTGACCGCCCTCGACAGTCAGCATGACGCGGCGCTGACCGGCGTCAACGCCAACAACCGCATTCGGGGCGATCAATCGCGTATCGAGGTGCAGAGCGGTGGCACCGTCGAATTCCAGAATGGCTCGATTACCCTTGCCACTGGCGGCCAGGTGGCTGTCAGTGCGCAGCGCCGCAGCCTGGTGCGTGATGGCGCGATGATTGATGTGTCCGGAGCCCTCGGCGTCAAAGTGGCGATGGAAAACAACAGCATCAAGATCAACGTGCAGGGCAACGAGCAGCGCGATGCCTCGGGCAACCGTGACAAAGGCGCGCTCAACAGCAATGACATCTGGGTCGACGTGCGCGAACTGGTTTACGTGCCGGCCGGCACCAACGGCTATGCCACCGACCGCTGGTACACGGCAGGTGGCTTGCTCGAAGTCGGTGGTTATCTCGGCACCCAAGGTCACAGCGTTGGCGAGTGGATGGCCCAGGGCGGTACGGTGAGTTTTGCCGGCAACGACGTGGTCACCGAGAACGGTTCGCTGATCAACCTGTCGGGCGGTACCCTCGATGTGCAGAGTGGCGAAGTGCGGCAGAGTTGGCTGCGTGGCGAGGATGGCAAACTCTATGAAGTTTCCCGCGCTCCCGGGGATTTGCTCTACACCGGGCTGTACAAGGGATATGAGGATCACAGTGAACGCTGGGGTCAGACCAGCGTTTTTTATAACCCGCTGATTGCCCCACGCTCACGGTTCGAGTCGGGATACACCGTCGGCCGCGACGCCGGGCAACTGGTGATCGCCACCGCCAACGCGCTGCTTGATGGACAGATGGTTGGCGAGGTGTACCAGGGCGAGCGGCAGAATCAGGCGCCGAAACCTCAGCTCGATGGCTACGATCAGAGCCAGACGGCGCTGGCGCGGCGTGCGCAATTGATCGTCGGCAGTTATGAGCCGACCTATGTCGCGGCGGCGGGCGGCTTGTTGTACACGCTCAATCCGACGCTCGATAAAGTGCAGATCGGTGGCGAACGTCCGGTCGGCGGCAGTGATCTGGATCTCACCGGTGCGGTGGCCGATGCACGCAAGGGCGCGTTGTTCCTCGATAACAAGCAACTCAACGGTTTCCGCCTCGGCGCGCTCAAGGTCGCGGCCAGGGATCAGGTCGTGGTCGATGGCGCGCTCACGGTCGATAACGGCGGCGACATCACCCTGTATGCGCCGGATGTGCAGATTGGTGCCGATCTGACCGCGCGTGGCGGCAGTCTGCGGCTGGGCAACGTACTCAATCAGTTCCTCAGCAGCGGTACCACTGACACCCGCCTGACGGCGAAGGATGGCAAGGCGACGCAAGTCACCGTCACCGAGGGCGTGCGGCTTGATGCCGGTGGTCTGTGGAGCAACCTGCGCACCAACCCGGACGACAGCGCCAGCCTGGCGTACCTCAACGGTGGTCTGCTGTCGATTCGCAGCAGTGGCGATATCGACATCGGCGCCGGCAGCCTGCTGGACGTTTCGTCCGGCGGCGCCATCCTGGCCAACGGCAAGACCCGGGGCGGCAAGGGCGGTGACCTGAAGCTGGAGTCCAGTGCCATTTCAGCGCCTGGCCAGACGCATCTCAAGCTTGAAGGCGATTTGCGCGGTTACGGTGTCATCGGTGGCGGCACGTTGACGGTGCAGGCCAACAAGATACGCGTCGGGCAGACTGACAAAGCGCTGGCAGACCATACCCTGCAAGTGTCTGCCGACTTGTTCAAAAAAGGTTTTTCCGCTTACAACCTCATCGGCCTGAGTGGGCTGCAGGTTGCCGAAGGCGCCGCGATCGACGTGAGCATGCCGGTGTACCGCTTTACCGAGCAAGCGCTGAATCTGGCCAGCGCTGTCGACCCTCGGGCGGCGCTGGAACTGTGGACACCGCCGCTGTTTCAACAAGATCCGCTCAAAGGCGTGCTGACACAACGCGGCGGCGCCAGCCTGACCCTGCAAGGCGGGGCCAGCTTGATCGGGCTGATCGATGCCACCAACAGCACGTTAACCCTGGACCGCGGATCGCGCATCAGCGTCGATCCGGGGCAGCGCATCACGCTGCGTGGCGCGGGGCAGATTACGGTTGACGGTGAGCTGAACGCCTGGGGCGGTACGATCGATGTCCGTCAACAGCAGTTCGGGTCGATCAATCCGACCACGTCTAATCAACAGGCCGACCCGAAGGCGCACGAGCGTTCGATCTGGATCGGCGAACAGGCCGTGCTCGACGTTGCCGGGCGCGCCAGCACGGCGCCCGATGCGCTAGGCCGAAGCTACGGCCAGGTCGGCAAGGGTGGCAGCATCATTGTCGGTGGCGAGATCGATGCAACAGCCGCCACCGCAACGGCGGCCGATGCCTACGTGATTGTTCGCCAGGGCGCGCGGCTCGACGCGTCCGGTAGCGAGGCGGTGCTCGACGTTGCGGGCCAGGGCCCGACCCGTGTCGCCAGCGACGGCGGACGCATCAGCCTGAGTTCCTACAACGGGCTGTTCATCGACGGTGATTTGCGCGCGGCGGCCGGTGGTCTCGGCGCGGCGGGTGGACGTCTGGAGCTGGCCCTTGAAACGCCGTTGTACGCGGACTCGGCGAGCAACGCGGTACGCGCGCCACGGGAAATGATCGTCGGCCAAAGCGCCGGTGGCAAACCGTTGCCGGTGGATCTGCAACCGGGCGAGGCTGCCGATGGCTTGCGTTATGGGCAGACGCGCCTGAGTGCGGACAGCTTGATGGCCGGCGGTTTCGATAACCTGAGTCTGTTCAGCAACGGTCTGCTGTCGTTTGACGGTGATGTCGCTCTGCAGATGAAGCAGAGCCTCAATCTTTATGCCGCAGCGCTGTCGCTGGCTGAGGATTCAAAGGCGACGGCCCATGTCGAGTTGAGCGCTCCGTACCTGCGGCTGTCAGGTGTCGGCAGCTACTTCGCGGGCGTTGGCTTAATGCGTCCGCGACTGCTGCTCAATCCAACAACGAAGCTGGCCGACGCAACCTTCAGCGCATCGGCCAATCTACTGGATCTGCGCAATGGCCTGTCATTCGGCACCCAGGGTTCGATCGCGCAACTGCAGGCTCCGGCGGTGGAATACAGTCGGCGCGCTTTTGGTCGGGTGTCCCTGAACAGCAGCGGTGACCTGCGTTTCCTCGCGCCGAACGATGGCGCACCGAAAACCCGACTATGGACGCCGGGTGACCTGGACCTGGGCGCAGCGCAGATTTATCCGGCGACGGGGGTACAGGCTGAGGTGCGCGTCGGTTATCAGGGTGACATTGCCACTTCCTCACACACCCTGCGCATCAGCGGTCGCGGACCGGCACCCGCTGCCGTGCCGTACTCGGTATTCGGCAGTTTGAGTTTGGCAGCGGGCACCATTGAGCAGGGCGGCGTTATCCGCGCGCCACTGGGCTTGATTACAGTAGGTGACGATGTGGTCACCAAAACCCGCGAAGTGCGCCTGCTGCCGGGCAGCGTGACGTCAGTCAGCGGCGCCGGACTGGTGATGCCTTACGGCGGCACTACCGATGGCATCGATTATCGCTACGACGGCAAGTCTGTGGTGCTGAACGGCGTCACCGGTGATACCGATGGCGTTGTGCTGAACTCGCAATTCATTGATGTACAGAGCGGCGCGCTGATCGACCTGTCAGGCGGTGGCGATTTGCGTGGCGCCGGATTCGTTTCCGGACGCGGCGGTTCCACCGATGCGCGTTTCAACCCGCTGGTGCGCAATGCCGGCGACGGCAGCTTCAGCCTGCCGGGTCTGGCGAGCAACCCGGTGTACGCCATCGTTCCGGGCGATCAGAGCGTTTACGCGCCGATGCTGGCCGAGGCAGGTGCGGTCGACCCGCGTATCGGCCAGCAGATCACCCTCGGCGCAGGCGTGCCGGGGCTGGCGGCGGGCACCTACACCCTGTTGCCGTCGACCTTTGCGCTGTTGCCGGGGGCGTTCCGGGTCGAGGTCAACGGCCAGGCCACAGCAGGCGCGATGAATTCGGCGTTGCCATTGCGCAACGGTTCGTGGGCAGGTAGCGGGCAATTGTCGATTGCCAATACCGGAGTCCGTGACAGCCTCGCCAGCCAGGTCATCCTGACTTCGGCGGATGTGTTGCGGCGGTACTCGCAATACAACGAAACCGGGTTCACGCAGTTCATTCAAAGCGATGCGGCACGCCGTGGCATACCTCGCGCACTGGCGCCGATGGATGGCAAAACGCTGGACATGCGGTTAAGCGCCGGTGGCGAGCAGGATATCGCCTTGCTGTTCAACGGGCAGGCGTTGTTCAAGGCTGTCGAGGGTGGCTTTACCGGTACGGCTGCGATACGCGGCGGCAATGCCGGCGCTGACATCGAAGTACTCGGCACGGGACGTGCGCCGACCGAGGATTTCGCCGGTGTGTCGCTGTATGCCGATTCGCTGAACAACCTCAACGCCGCGCGCTTGACCCTCGGTGCATTGCCCAAGGTTGTGTACAACATCTCACCCAACCTCATCGAGTTCACGGGCACCAGCACCAATATCGTCCTGCGCGAAGGCGCGATTCTGGCTGCGCCGGAGGTCATCTTGCGCACCACCTCGACCCTGGGTGGCATCACCGTCGAGGCAGGTGCCGGGATCAATACCCTGGGGCATGGCAAGGTGGCTTACGATTCGACCGCCGGCTATCTGTATCAGCCGCGCAATTCCAGTCTGTTGCTGGCTTCCAACGGCTGGACCAACGTGCTGGCGCCAGAGGTGGCGAGCGGCATCACGGGCGCCGGCAGTATCCGCATCGGCACCTGCGCGACGGACCTCTGCACTGCGCCGGCAGTGCTCTATTCGACCGGCAGCATCACCGCCGCCACGGACAATCAGTTCGAACTCAGTGACGCGGTGCGTTTCGGCACCCGGCATCTGGCGTTGTCGGTCGGTGCGGTGAATGCCGGCAGTGCCGAGGCACTGGCCGCGGCGGGTAATCGCGTACCCGCCGGATTGACGCTCAATCAGAATGTCCTCGACCGTTTGCTGCGCGGCGATACGCAGGCCGGTGCGCCGGCCCTGGAAACCCTCAGTCTCACCACCCGCGATGCATTCAACTTCTTTGGCAGCGTCAGCCTCGACACCCTCGATCCGCAGACCGGCCAGAGCAAACTGCAGAATCTGGTACTGGCCACGCCCGCGATCTACGGTCTGGGCGATGCCAGCGATGTGGCGAGCATCCGCACCGCCAGTCTGATCTGGAACGGCGCTACGCAGAGCCCTGGCGGTGTCATTGCCGACGGCGCCGGCACGGGCAGCGGCACCCTGGACATTCAGGCACAACGCATCGAACTGGGTTACGGGCCGATGCCGCAAGCCAGTGGTCTGGATCAGAACAATCGTCTGGCGCTGGGTTTTGCCAACGTCAACCTGACGGCCAGCGAGCGCATCACCGCCAACCACAAGGGCAGCCTCGCCGTGTATCAGGAACAGGGCGCTTACGACCCGGTCAAGGGTTACACCTACAGCGGCGGCAACCTCAATCTGCGTACGCCGTTGCTCACCGGTGAGGCGGCATCGGTCAACCTGCTCAAGGCCGGTAACAACCTGACGCTCAATGGTGGCGGGGCTGCCGGTGTCGCGGATGCGTTGGGTGCAGAACTCAATCTCGAGGCGCGCAGTATCGTTCTCGACAGCCGTATTACCCTGGCCAGCGGCAAACTGACGGTCAAGTCCGAAGAGGATCTGAATCTGGGTAGCGGCGCGGTGCTGGATCTGGCCGGGCGTACCTTGCCGTTCAACGATGTGAACAAATACAGCTGGGGCGGTGATGTGTCGCTGTTCAGCGCCAACGGCGACATTCGTCAGGCGGCGGGCTCGCGAATCGATCTGTCGGCGAAGAACAATCAGGCCGGCCACCTCAGCGCCATCGCATTGGCTGACGCGGCGGGAACTGTCGATCTGCAAGGACAGATCCTTGGCGGTAGCAGCGGTTATTACGATGCCGGCGGCACGCTGGTGCCGTACAAGGCGGGCGGTGTGGAAATCCGTGCGCAACGGCTGGGCGGTGATGCCACTGAGCAGTTCGCAGCGCTCAATCAGCGCCTGAACGTTGGGCAAGTGTTCGGCAGCCGCAGCTTGCAGCTCAAGCAAGGCGATCTGCTGATCGGCGATGGCCTCAAGGCGAGCGAGGTCAACGTTTCGCTGGACAACGGCAGCCTGACCGTTGCGGGACTTGTTGACGCCAGTGGCGAGCGCGTCGGCAGCATACGCCTGTCGGCCAAAAACGGCCTGACCCTCACCGGCAACAGCGTCCTCGACGCTCACGGCCGCGTGTTGCGCGTCGACAGTTATGGCGAAATCATCGATGCGCCAAACCGCGCCACCGTCGAGCTCAACTCCGGTGAAGGCGTGCTGACGCTGGCCTCCGGTGCGCGGATCGACCTGCGCCACGGCACCGATGCCGTGCCGGGCAATCTGGCCGGGCAAAACGATGGCATGTTGCGTGGCACGCTGGAGCTGAATGCGCCGCGCCTGGGCAGCAATGACATCGCCATCGATGCCAGCGGTGCGCTGACGATCCAGGGCGCACGCTCCATCGGCCTCAACGGCACCCGTCGCTATACCGATGCCCGCGATGGCGTCGATGAGGCGGTGAGTGGTCGACCGTATCAAGTGATCGATCAGGCCATGCTGGATCGTATCCACACCGACAGCGCCACCTTCATCAATGCCGCGCTGAGCAACACGGATCTGCTGCAACGCAAACTGGCTGGCCTCAACAACGCCACCTATGCGGACGCTTTCCACCTGCGCCCCGGTGTGGAAATTGCCAGCAAAACCGCGGACGGCGATATGGTGGTGGAAGGCGATCTGGACTTGTCCGGTTATCGCTACGCCAGCCTCAACCGGCATACACAACTGAACCCGTCGGTTTACGGTTCCGGTGAGGCTGGCAGCCTGGTGATTCGCGCCGGTGGCAACCTCGACATCTATGGCAGCATCAACGACGGCTTCGCGCCGCCGCCGGAAACCGTCGATGACGCTGGCTGGAAACTGATTGCCGGGGTGCAACCGTTTGGCGGTGATCTGATCGTGCCGGGCAGCGGTGTTTCGCTGGCCGAAGGCACGCAGTTTCCGATCGGCGCCACGCTCAATTACGACGTGACGATTCAGGGCGCAGTCCTGGCCAGTGGCACCTTGCTGCCGACGCAGGCGGTGCTGACCGAAGCGTACACCTTCAGCGCCGGTACGGTGCTGACCGGCGCCATTCATGACCCGAGCGGCAACTTGCTGTACGCCGCCGGTACGTTGCTGAGCGAGAGCGTGACGTTGCCCGCGCAAACGCGCCTTGGCGCCGGCATTCGCCTGAACAAGGCGACCGCTCTGCAAGCCATGACCTGGCCTAAAGGCGTGCCCTTGCCGGGGGTTTACGACGCCGATCTCCTCAGCGTCTCCGGGGTGAAACTCAGTGGTTCGCTGGCGTTGCTGCGCGGTTCGCTGATTCCGTCGATGACCGATGTGAAACTTGCCGAGGGCACGTCGTTGATTGAGCTGCGACCGTTCACCGGCGAGCAACAAGGCAAGAACTGGGCAGTGGCAAGCATGTTGCCTTCCGGCAGCGCGTCGTGGTCGATGCGTGTAGTGGCGGGCGCGGACCTTGATGCTGCCGACAGCCGTACGGTAAAACCGCTGACAGGCGAGGGCAATCTGCACCTGGCGGATAGTCACTACGGCGTAAAGGTCACCACCGAGGCCGGCAAACTGGTCTGGGCCGCTGGCAACCCGTATGGATTCCCTGAGTTCGAGCCGGTGTCCGAGGAATATCTCATCCTGTGCGATATAGAACCGGGCGACTGCGCACCCATGGCCCGCTGGGTCTGGGCACCGGGCAGCGGCATGGGCGCGGACTACGAGCCGGTGCCGGAAGAATATTACGTGATCTGTGATCTACAGCCAGATCTGTGCATTGGCAACAATCCCGGGAAAACGGCCAAAGCCCACACCCAGATGTTCAGCGTGCTGCGCACCGGTACGGGTGATCTCGACCTCATCGCAGCTGGTAATCTGAGCATGGACTCACCGTTTGGCGTGTACACCGCCGGCACCCAGTCGGCGAATATCGACCCGCTCTACAATCAGCCGCGCGGGCATCTTTCGGACAGCAATTCGGTGCTTGGCAGCGCTGGCACCGATTATGAAAAATGGGTCAACGGTGGGACTGACAGCCTCTATCAGGCCTGGTATCCGCAGTTGGGCGGCAACCTGACGATCAATGCCGGCGGCTCGGTGTCCGGCGATTCGGTGGGCACCAAAGTGTCCTCGCTGAACGGTGGCTTTCGCGAACAGATGGCGAGTGCCGCCGTCGGTAACTGGCTGTGGCGTCAAGGCACGGGCGATGCGGGCATGCCTACAGCCTGGTGGATCAACTTCGGCAGCTATGGCAGCCAGCTGATTTCAACCGGGAGCAACAACACCGAACCGTACCTGGTGGGCTTCACCGGCTTCGGCACCCTGGGCGGCGGCAACATCAGTCTGCGCGCCGGGGCAGACGTCGGCATGCTCAAACCGCTGGGTGATGCGATCAATTACCCGCGCAGCCAAGGAGTGATCCTCGCCGTCGGCAGCACCGGGCGAGTCGGCAGCGATGGCAGTGTGCAAATGACCGGTGGCGGCGACATGGATATTCGCATCGGCGGTGCGCTCAATCCGTCCCTGCAAGCGCGCGCCAGTGAGACCGGCATCGGCAAGCCGACCCATGATCTGCAAGGCGCGTTGATCAACCTGCGCGGTGCGGCGCAATTGAACGGCGGTGCGCTGGGCGGCATCAACCTGCAATACGGTGCGTTGGCGCAGGTCAACGATTCACGGGAAACACGCCCGTTCGATCCCTTCACGGCAACCGTCGGCAGTGCGTCTGGTGGCCTGGTGCTCATACCGGGCGATTCGGCCATGCAGCTCAACAGCCGCGGTGACCTGGTGTTGGGCGGGGCGACAGATCCGGGTCGCGTCATCCTGACCAATGCCTCGCCGGTCTATGACGACACTGGCAGCGTCACCCAGGGCGGCGTACTCAGTGGTTTCTCGCTGTGGACCGAGCACACGGCAATCGACCTGTTCTCAGCCGGCGGCAACCTGGCGCCGAGCACTCAAATCGGCGAATTCAGCGAGTTCGGCAGGTTGATCAGCGGCCGTAATACCTCACCGACCGACGGCCGCTTTGTCTATCCGTCCATATTGCGTGCGGTGGCAGGGCAGGGCTCGATTTATGCCGGGCCATCGGCGACGTTTACCAACCTGCAAAACCCGCTGACGGCTTACTCATTGCTTCTGGCACCGTCGCCATCGGGGCAGCTCGAGCTGCTGGCCGGTGATTCCATTTATGCCGGCGGTTACGCCATCAACCAGTCCGGGGCCAGTCCTTCGGCGATTGCCACGCCGTTCAATCCGGCCTTCAATACTTTCGCCACAAACACCTCCGGCAAACCGCAGAGCAGCAACTACAGCAGAGACGGCGTACTGCCGGACAGCAACACGCGTTATCCATTGTTCGCGTTCGGTCCCGACAGCTATTCGGAACTGAACGGCGGTCGGGCATCGGCACGGTTCTACGCCCTGACCGGCGATCTGGTCGGGGTTCGCAGTGGCGAAACCTTGAGTTTCGGAACGAGCAAGCGCACTTGGTATGAAGCGGCAGGCCCGGTGTGGATGGTAGCGGGGCGTGACATCGTGGCTTCCGGGACTTACCTGGGGCAGCCCACGCCTGTGCAGGCAGATGAGATAGGTGTCGGGCAGGAAGTCATCACCTCGTCCGGCAACGTATTTGTGCACAACGATCCGCATGACGTTTCGCGCGTTTGGGCCGGGCGCGACATTCTCTACAGCAGCTTCGATATTGCCGGGCCTGGCACGCTGGACGTCAATGCCGGACGCAACATCGTCATGGAGGACCGCGCCAGCATCACCAGCCTTGGCTCAATCGTGGCGGGAGACAACCGTCCGGGCGCCAGTGTGGTATTGCAGGCCGGCATCGGCGCGCAGGGGCCGGATTATTCGCGTTTTATCGCGCGCTATCTGGACCCGCAAAATCTGGCCAATCCCGATGCTTCGTTAAGCGCGCAGCCAGGCAAGGTGGTCAAGAGCTACGTCGGTGAACTGCAGAGCTGGCTGACCCTCGGTTACGGCTTCAGCGGCAACGCCGAACAGGCACAAGCCTTCTACGCCGCGCTGCCGAGTGCCGAGCAAGCGATCTTCGCGCGGCAGGTGTACTTCGCCGAACTGCGCGCCGGTGGCCTGGAATACAACGACGCCGACGGTCCGCGTCCGGGCAGTTATCTGCGTGGCCGCAACGCGATAGCTGCGTTGTTCCCGACCACTGATGTTGCCGGCAATGCGATCCGTTATGACGGCGACATCACGCTCTACGGCGGAGCAGGGGTCAAGACCCTGTTCGGCGGCGACATTCAGATGCTCACCCCGGGCGGTGGTCAGGTGTTCGGCATCGAAGGTGCAGCACCGCCGTCCACGGCCGGGATCATCACCCAGGGCTCGGGCAACATTCAGCTGTATTCGCAAGGCAGCATTCTGCTCGGGCAGAGCCGGATCATGACCACCTTCGGCGGCTCGATTCTCGGCTGGTCGGCCGAGGGCGACATCAACGCCGGTCGCGGTTCGAAAACCACCGTGGTCTACACCCCGCCAAAACGTGTCTACGACACTTGGGGCAACGTCACGCTGTCGCCATCGGTGCCGAGCACCGGCGCCGGTATCGCCACGCTCAACCCGATTGCCGAAGTGGCACCGGGCGATATCGACCTGATCGCGCCGCTGGGCACCATTGATGCGGGCGAGGCGGGGATTCGCGTGTCTGGCAACGTCAACATCGCCGCCCTGACGGTGGTCAACGCCGCAAACATTTCGGTGCAGGGCAAGGCGACCGGTGTGCCGGTGGTGTCGGCGGTGAATACCGGCGCGATCACCTCGGCCAGCTCGGCAGCCTCTTCTGCCACGCAAGCGGCGGAAGATGTGGCGCGCCAGCAACAAGCGGCGGCGCGGCAGAATCAGGCCTCGGTATTTACCGTGCAGGTGCTGAGCTTCGGCAACGAACAGCTCACACCCTCGCGCGATGGCGCCAGCCGCGCACCGGCGCCGGGGTACAACCCGAACAGCCCGGTGCAGGTACTGGGCGCCGGGGCGTTGGATGAACAGGCCAGGCAGCAGTTGACCGAGGAGGAGCGTGGGCAGCTGACGTTGTAAGAGGACTCTCGTGCAGTACGTTTGGGCGACCGGTGGGTCGCCCTTTTTTTATTCTATGAGTTTCGCGGGTATTGTTGTCGGGTGTGAACCAGCGTCAGGATTCTGATGCGGCCGTTTACCCGATAGACCAGCAGATAGTTTGAATTGACCACCATTTCCCGGGTACCTGGCACTCGACCGGATCTGTAGCTATAGGGTATTGATGAAAGCCTTTGCGTTGCTGCACCCACCTTGTGTTGCAGAGCAACTGAAGCGTTGGAATTGTGTTGTTCAACGTAATCGATAATGTCAGCCAGATCGTCCAGAGCTTGATCGCTCCATTCAAGCGGCAGCGCGTCGATTCTTGCGTTTCTCTTCTAATAATTGGTCGAGCCGCACCATGGCTTCCTCGTGGGGGATGCCCGGGCGAGGATCATCCAGCGCAGTCTGCACCTTGGCACGAAACCAGCGATCGTAGCTCTCTGCCTCTTCTTCGGAATCGAACTCAGAATAAAACGGGGAAAGCAATAGGCTCATATGACCTCCGTGATCAATTTCAAGCAGTCTAAGGGGAATGGCTCATTGTCGTCACTGGCTGACGATGCACCCCATGAGCCCTTGATGAACCATGGGATAACGGAGCCCAGTATCTGCAAGCACCCCCTTTAAATCTGCCAGACGTTTCCTCCTGTCGTCGGGTAATCACGACCGCCGCTGTAGGCGTATTCCATCGATACGTTTTTCAGTTGTTCAGGCTACAAATTCGGGTGCGAATTTCCTACAAATTTACTCAAAAGGCATACGGAATACTGATCTTCGCCCACAACATTTCCCCCTCCGGCCGGTTTTCCACATCAAGCTCCTTGGCCCAGCGGATCTCGGCGCTGGCGTATTTGAGGAAGGTGAAATGCAGCGCCGGGCCGATGGCGAAGACCTGCCCACGTACGCCGTCATCGACGTCCTGCCCGGCGAACTGCACGGTATGGCCGAACTGTTTGTCGTCGGTGGTCTGTTTCAGGTAATAGCCGTTGATACCGAGCATCAGGTCGTCGGTCAGCTTGTAGCTGGCCGAATAATCGAAGTGGAAGATCTGTCCTGATTTGTAGTCGGTGTCCTTGTTCTTCTCGTTGAAGCTGTAGGTGGTCTTCATCGAGACTTCAGTCTTGTCGGTCGGCAGCCAGGTGAAGGAAAACAACGGTTTGTAGGTGTAGAAATTGTTGCTGGTGTTGGCCAGCCGATCGACGCTGTATTCGCCGGTGGGGACGGTGATTTCCAACGCAGCAGCGAGGGTCAGGTCCTTGCCCATGTCCCACAGGATGATCGGCGCGACGGTGGTATCGCCCATGCCTTCGCGGGTGTCACGCAGGCCGAACACCGAGACCTCCTGCTTCAGCCACGGCTGGGCGATGTACCCGGCCAAGCGCCCGCCGAACACCCGCACGGGGCTCAGATAGTCGAGGCGCGGAATCACCGCGGTCGATTCGATCTCGACATTCGGCACCTTGCCGCCCAGCGAGCTGATATTGAGCTTCCGTGACTTGTAATGGTTGTAGTAGAGGTTGAACGCGACCATGTGGTCGGGAAGGCTGTCGACGTCAGTCGGCAGCATGAAGAAACCATCGGTGCCGGGGCCGATATTGTCGACGCCGGCCTCGGTCGCCAAGGCCGCTGCGTTAGCGCAGCCCAGCAAGCAAAGGGCCAGGCGCAGGGGGAATGTCGCGCGGTTCGGGTGCATGGCGGTCCTCATTATTATTGTGTTGGAGCGCAACGCCGGCACACGGGGTGTCGGGTACGCTAGAAATAAGCGCTTGGCGCCCGGCGGGGCAGGGTATTGGCGGACAATCAGGGGGACTTCTGCGGACACTCGGCCAACCCTGTGCTAACTTCGTTCGACATAACCGGTTACAAAAATAACAATCAAGCGTGATCCGGAATGTCAGCCCCCATGAACGTAAAAGTCCAAGACCCCACTTTTGAAATAGCGATGGTCTCGCCATTCCTGTTGCAGACTCTCGCCGACGTGGTGCAGATCAACGGTGTCGATCCGCAGAGCCTGTGTCGCGGGCTGGGTTTCAACCTCGAAGATCTGCAGGATCCGGCGCAGCGGATCTCCTATCGTCAGGCCGTGGCGATGATTCAACGTGCGCTCAAGGTGCTGCCCAATCAGGGCCTGGGGTTGTGGGTCGGTGCGCAGAATGTGTTGGGTACGCTGGGCTTGCTCGGCCATGTGCTGTCGCTGTGCAAGACCTTGCGCGATGCGTTCGCGCTTGGCATTCGCCATCAGCACACCTCGGGCGGGATTGTCGTATCGAGTGTCGATGTGGTGGGCGATCAGGTTTGGCTCGATGCCGAATGTCGCCTGCCATTTGCAGATGTGCAGGTGTTTGCGGTCGAGGAATTCTTCGCCAGTCTGCTGGTGTACGGGCGCGCGCTGGTGGGGGCTGAATTCAAGGCGGTCGCCGTGGAATTCGTGCATGCCGCACCGGACTATCGCAGCGAATATCAGCGCTTGCTCGGGCCGGACGTGCGCTTTGGTTGTCTGCACAATCGCATGCTGATCGACGTGCAATGGCTGGACGTGAACCTGCCCAATCATCATTCACTGGCGTTGCGGCAGGCCGTGGCGTTGCTGGAGCTGGAGGCGGCGCAGGTGCATCAGAAGCTCGATTTGATTCAG
This sequence comes from Pseudomonas sp. Z003-0.4C(8344-21), assembly GCF_900104975.1. Taxonomy (NCBI): domain Bacteria; kingdom Pseudomonadati; phylum Pseudomonadota; class Gammaproteobacteria; order Pseudomonadales; family Pseudomonadaceae; genus Pseudomonas; species Pseudomonas sp. Z003-0.4C(8344-21). The sequence goes on from NZ_LT629756.1 coordinate 3,063,889, forward strand.
GCGGTGGAGCGGGCGATCGCTCGGGACTTGAGTCGTGGCAGCCATATCGAAAAGATTGCCGGCGACTTGAACATGAGCAGCCGCACCTTGCGCCGGCGCCTGACCGAGCACGGGCTGACGTTCGAGGCCTTGCTGGAGCAAGTGCGCCAGGCGCGCACATTGAGCCTGCTGGCGAATCCGCACATGCCTATCGAGCGCATCACCGAAGAAGTCGGCTACAGCGACGTGCGCAGTTTTCGCCGCGCCTTCAAACGCTGGACCGGACTGAGCCCGAGTGCCTGGCGCAACGAGGCCAACCCTCACCCCAGCCCTCTCCCAGAGGGAGAGGGAGCCGACCGAGGCGTCTTGAGTCATGCATCGACCTGAGAAACCGCGTCGATGATGAACTCACAGCAGGATGTTCAACTCGACGAAGCCCTCGGACATCCCCCAATCAGTTTCCTCTACCTCTGGGAGAGGGCTTTGGTGAGGGTCCTCGGTGTTCTACACATTCACCAAACCCCCACAAATCCACCGCCCGCAGGTAAACTCCGCGCACTTTTTCAAGGAGTTCACATGAGTTACTACCAGCCGGGCATTCTCGCCACCCCAGTTCCTGCGCAAGCGCGTCACCTGTTCTTCGCCCTCGAGTCGGTGGAAGCGCTGCCGCAGGCGCTCGACAACCTGCTGAATCAGGTAGATGGCGCGTCGGCGGTGGTGGGTTTCGGTGAACCGCTGGTCAAGGTGCTCAACGTGCACATCGACGGTCTGCGCAGCTTCCCGGCACTGGCCGGCGTCGGTGTCGAAAACCCTGCCACCCAGCACGCGCTGTGGGTCTGGTTGCACGGCGTCGACCGTGGCGAATTGCTCAATCGCTCCAACGCCCTCGAAGCCGCACTCGCACCGGCCTTGCGCCTCGTCGATCGTCAGGAAGCCTTTCGCCACAAGGACGGCCACGACCTGACCGGCTATGAAGACGGCACGGAAAACCCACACGATGACGCCGCCATCGCTGCCGCGCTGCTGAGCCAAGGCGCTGACGGCCACGTCGGTGCCAGTTTCGCCGCCATCCAGCAGTGGCAGCACGACCTCAAGGGCTTTCACCAACTGTCCGCCGAAGACAAAGACAACATCATGGGCCGGCGCCTGAGCGACAACGAAGAAATCGACGACGCGCCGGTTTCGGCCCACGTCAAACGCACCGCGCAGGAAAGCTTTGCCCCGGAAGCCTTCGTCGTGCGCCGCTCGATGCCGTGGATCGAAGGCGATCGCGCCGGTTTGATGTTCCTCGCGTTCGGCTTCTCGCTGGATGCCTTCGAAGCGCAACTGCGGCGTATGAGCGGCCTGGAAGACGGCATCACCGACGGCTTGTACCGTATCAGCCGGCCAATCACCGGCGGCTACTACTGGTGCCCGCCACTCCAGAACGGCCACCTCGACCTGCGCGCCTTGCGCATCGGCTGATCGCGTGCTGTACCGCGATTCCCTGTAGGAGTGAGCCTGCTCGCGATAGCGGTGTGTAAGACAACACATCAATGACTGACACACCGCTATCGCGAGCAGGCTCACTCCTGCAAAAGCGACCGTGTGAAGCGTCTAAGGTTATGCCCATTCGGTATTTCCCACACTTGTCATAACAACCCTAAGATCACGCCATAACTCGTTATGACAAGTGATCCGAAGATGACCGATAACGTTCTCTCCCTTGGCAGCGTCCCGCTGCACACCCAGTTGCGCGACGTGCTGCGCGCGCGGATTCTCGACGGTGAATACCCGCAAGACAGCCAGATGCCCTCCGAAAGCGAACTCGGTGCGCTGTTCAAAGTCAGCCGCATCACCGTGCGCCAGGCACTCGGTGATCTGCAGAAAGAAGGGCTGATCTTCAAGATCCACGGCAAAGGCACCTTCGTCGCCAAGCCGAAAACCTTCCAGAATGTCAGCAGCCTGCAAGGCCTCGCCGAGTCGATGACCGGCCGCGGTTACGAGGTGATCAACCGCCTGCGCAGTTTCAGATTCATTGCCGCAGACAAGCGTGTCGCCGAGCGTTTGCAGGTAGCGGAAGGCGAAATCGTCGCGCAGATCAAACGCGTGCGCCTGATCAACCGCGAGCCGATCTCGCTGGAAATCACCTACCTGCCCAAAGCGCTGGGCGAGCGTCTGGAGAAGGCTGATCTGGTCACCCGCGACATTTTCCTGATCCTCGAAAACGACTGCGGCATCGCCCTCGGCCACGCCGATCTGGCCATCGACGCGGTGCTGGCCGACAGCGACCTGACCCAGGCGCTCAACGTCGAGGCCGGTTCGCCGATCATGCGCATTGAGCGTCTGACCCACGATGCCCAAGGCCAGCCGCTGGACTTTGAACACCTTTACTACCGTGGCGATGCCTTCCAGTACCGCCTGCGCATCGATCGGCAAAAAGGGGAGCAGGCATGACCCGCAACGTGCTCGAGCAGGAATACGACATCGTCGTGATTGGTGGCGGTACGGCCGGGCCGATGGCGGCGATCAAGGCGAAAGAGCAGAACCGTGACTTGCGCGTTCTGCTGGTCGACAAGGCCAATGTCAAACGCAGTGGCGCGATCAGCATGGGCATGGACGGCCTGAACAACGCGATCATTCCCGGCCACTCGACGCCGGAGCAGTACACCAAGGAAATCACCATCGCCAACGACGGCATCGTCAATCAGGCAGCGGTGTATGCCTATGCGACCCACAGTTTCGAAACGATCGAACAGCTCGACCGCTGGGGCGTGAAATTCGAGAAGGACGAAACCGGCGATTACGCGGTGAAAAAGGTCCACCACATGGGCGCCTACGTGCTGCCGATGCCGGAAGGGCACGACATCAAGAAAGTTCTGTATCGGCAGTTGAAGCGCGCTCGGGTGAGCATTACCAATCGCCTGGTCTGCACGCGTTTGCTGACCGACGAGGAGGGCGCCGTCAATGGCGTGATGGGCTTTGATTGCCGCACCGCCGATTTCCATGTGATCAAGGCCAAAGCGGTGATCCTCGCGTGCGGTGCGGCGGGGCGCCTCGGTCTGCCGTCGTCGGGCTACCTGATGGGCACGTATGAGAACCCGACCAATGCCGGCGACGGCTACGCGATGGCCTATCACGCCGGCGCCGAACTGGCCAACCTCGAGTGCTTCCAGATCAACCCGCTGATCAAGGACTACAACGGCCCGGCCTGCGCCTACGTCACTGGTCCCCTGGGCGGCTACACCGCCAACAACAAGGGCGAGCGCTTCATCGAGTGCGATTACTGGAGCGGGCAGATGATGTGGGAATTTCATCAGGAACTGGAGAGCGGCAACGGCCCCGTGTTCCTCAAACTCGATCACCTGGCCGAGGAAACCATCCAGAACATCGAGGAGATCCTGCACAGCAACGAGCGCCCGAGTCGCGGCCAGTTTCACGCCAATCGCGGCACCGACTACCGCACGCACATGGTCGAGATGCACATTTCCGAAATCGGCTTTTGCAGCGGCCACTCGGCGTCTGGCGTGTGGGTCAACGAACGCGCAGAAACCTCGGTGAAAGGCCTGTACTCGGCGGGTGATATGGCCGCCGTGCCGCACAACTACATGCTTGGCGCCTTCACTTACGGCTGGTTCGCCGGGCATAACGCGGCGGAGTTTGTCGCCGACCGCGAATTTACGGCGCTGGATGCCGAGCAGATCGCCAAGGAAAAGGCTCGGGTCTACGCACCACTGGATCGCGAAGACGGCCTGCCGCCAGCGCAGGTCGAATACAAGCTGCGGCGCTTCGTCAACGACTACCTGCAACCGCCGAAAGTAACGAAAAAAATGCAGATCGGCCTGCAACGCTTCAGCGACATCGAGCGCGATCTCGAGCAGATGAAAGCCAACAATGCTCACGAACTGATGCGCGCGATGGAAACCAGCGTGATTCGCGACTGCGCCGAAATGGCTGCTCGCGCCTCGTTGTTCCGCGCCGAAAGCCGCTGGGGCTTGTATCACTACCGCGTCGATCACCCGCAACGCGACGACAGCGAGTGGTTCTGCCATTGCCACCTGAAGAAGGGCGAGGACGGCCAGATGACCAGTTTCAAGAAAGCCGTCGAGCCTTACATCATCCCGCTCGATGCCGAAGAACTGCAGGCCTACGACCGCTTGCGCGTAGGCGCCTTCGCCGCTTGATGCACGACTAAACAAGAGAGCCCGAACCATGGCCTATCAAGCTCAGGAAATCTTCTTCCGCTCCAACGCTCCCGTCACCGTGGACGAGGACAAATGCATCGCCGAAAAGGGCTGCACCGTGTGTGTCGATGTGTGCCCGATGGACTTGCTGGCGATCAACCCGGCGACGCAAAAAGCCTACATGGCGTTCGATGAATGCTGGTACTGCATGCCGTGCGAGAAAGATTGCCCGACCGGGGCCGTCAAGGTCGACATCCCCTATCTCCTGCGTTGATCGGGCGGACGCCATCGCTGGCAAGCCAGCTCCCACAGGGATTTGTGGTCGAACAACGATTGTATAAACACCGAAGTAAACTGTGGGAGCTGGCTTGCCAGCGATGAGGCCAGCCGAGACAACCCAAAGCCATCCGGAAACGCCGGACGCTCGATTTACCGAAACCCCCTCGTTTCCCACCGCACCCTGATCGCGGCGGAGACGAACATCCAATAAACGATTCGAGGGGAAACACCCATGTTGCGTGCAGCAATTGCCGGTCTGCTACTGGCTTCGTTCACCGTGTCGGCTTCGGCCGAAACCATCCGCATCGCCATCGGCACCCAGGACACCACCATCAACTGCGCCGCTGGCGGTTTGTTGATTCGTGAACTCGGTCTGCTCGATAAATACCTGCCCCACGACGGCGCCTACAAAGACGCCAGATACGACGTGCAGTGGAAGAACTTCACCAGCGGCGCACCGCTGACCAACGAGATGGTCGCCGGCAAACTCGACTTCGGCGCCATGGCCGATTTCCCCGGTGCGTTCAACGGCGTGGCGTTTGAAACCGCGGGCAAGCACAGCCTGTTCATCAGTGTGCTGTCGGGCAGCATCAAGGGCAGCGGCAACGGCATCGTCGTGCCGAGCGCGTCCACGGTGCAGTCGCTGGCCGAGCTCAAGGGCAAGACCATTTCCGTGCCGTTCGCCTCCACAGCCCACGGCATGTTGTTGCGTGCGGTGGCGGCGCAGGGCTGGGATCCGCTCAAGGACGTCAATATCATCGCCCAGCCACCGGAAGTCGCTGGCTCGGCGTTGCAGGCTGGCAAGATCGACGCCCACGCTGATTTTGTGCCGTTCGCCGAACTGTTCCCCAGCCGCGGTTTCGCTCGCAAGATTTATGACGGCTCTCAAGCCAACGCGCCGACATTTCACGGTGCGCTGGTCGATCAGGCCTATGCGAAGAAATACCCGGAAATCGTCATCGCGTATCTGCAGGCGAGTATCGAAGCCAATCGACTGCTCGCCGCAGAGCCTGAGAAATACAGCGAACTGATCGCCAAGGTCACCGGTGTCGATGCCGAGGTCGCCTACCTGTTCCACGGCCCGCTTGGCGTGCAGACCCGTGACCTGAGCTGGAAACCTGAATATCGCCAAGCGGTGGGTACCGCCATCGACTCGCTGAAGCTGCTGAAGAAGGCCGATCGCGGGCTCGATCTCAACAGCTTCATCGACGACCAGTACATCCGCGCGGCGTTCAAGGCGTCGAATCTGGATTACACCGCGCAACTGGCCGATTACGCGCAAACGCCATTGACGGGGGTGGATGCCGCAACGGGCAAAGCGATCACCGACGTCAGCCATGTCGCGGAAATCTGGGTGCGCGGCGAAGACAAGGTGCGCCGTTATGCCTCGGCTGAATCGGCGTTCAGCGCGTTGGCCGCGTTGAAGCAGGAGGGCAAAAACATTCGTGCGGTGTATGCGCAGGCGAGCGACAGCGGGATCAAGTTGTTGGCCGAGCAGGCGTGGTTTGCCAGTGATGCGAAGGGGCGGTTGAGTGCGTTTCTGCTGAAGGGGCAGGCGCAGGCGTTTGCTTCGGTGCAGGGGGGCAAGGTGTTTGACTTTACCGATGCTACGACGCAGGCCGTTGCTGCTCGCTAACTTCGGAACACCGTTTCCCCTGTAGGAGTGAGCCTGCTCGCGATAGCGGTGGCACACCCAAAATATCATCGCCTGACACACCGCTATCGCGAGCAGGCTCACTCCTACAGGGATTTGTGTTGAGAGGAATTATTGTGTACCGATCCTGTTTACGCTGGGTTCCAAGAGCCGCCTCCCTGCTGCTCTGCCTGCTGTTCTGGCAACTCGCTGCCAGCCACCACTGGAACCTCGGCCTGGTCACGTTCGCCAACGTGCCCCCGCCATTGGCCGTGATCGAAGCCGCTTTGGGCCTCGGTGACTCCGGCAAACTCTGGCAGCACCTGACCGCCAGCCTCGGCCGCGTGTTTGCCGGTTACCTCGCCGCGCTGGTCATCGGCATCGCCCTGGGCCTGGCCATCGGCCGCTCGAAATGGGCCGAAGACGTGTTGCTGCCACCGCTGGAAGTCCTGCGCCCGATTCCCGCCGTGGCGTGGATACCGCTGGCAATCCTGATGTTTCCGTCCTCGGAACTGTCGATGGTCTTCATCACCTTCACCGGCGCACTGTTTCCGATTCTGCTCAACACCGTGCACGGCGTCGAGGGCGTCGACCCGCGGCTGGTCGCTTCAGCGAAAAGCCTCGGGGCAGGACGCCGGGCGATTCTGCTCGAAGTGATTCTGCCCGGCGCGGCACCGAGCATCATCACTGGCCTGGCCATCGGCATGGGCACGTCGTGGTTCTGTCTGGTCACGGCGGAAATGATCTCCGGCCAGTTCGGCATCGGCTACTACACGTGGGAGTCCTACACCATTCAGAACTACGCCGACATTGTCGTCGGCATGCTGCTCATCGGTGTGCTGGGCATGGGCAGCAGTGGGCTGATCAAACGTCTGGGCGGCGTGTTCACGCCTTGGCATCGACCGCGAGGAAAAGCCTGATGAGCGTAATGCAAACTCCGCAGGGGCGGATCGACATTCGCCAGTTGTCGATCGTGCTCGGCGAAGGTCGCGATGCTTTCGAAGCGGTGCAGGATCTCGATTGCCAGATCGAACCCGGCCAGTTCGTGTGCATTCTCGGCCCGTCCGGTTGCGGCAAATCGACGTTGCTCGGCGCTCTGGCCGGGCACTTGAAGGCCAGCACCGGCAGCCTGAGAGTCGACGGCGCGGCGGTGTCCGGGCCATCGCCGCAGCGCGGCATGGTGTTCCAGCATCACACGCTGTTTCCATGGCGCACGGTGCGCGACAACGTTGCCTTCGGCTTGAAGATGCGCGGTATCGGCAAGGTCGAGCGGCATCGCGCGGCCGATGACATTCTCAAACTGGTGGGCCTCGACGGATTTGCCGAGCGCTGGCCCGATCAGCTGTCCGGCGGCATGCAGCAACGGGTGGAAATTGCTCGGGTGCTGGTCAATCGTCCACGGCTGTTGCTGATGGACGAGCCGTTCGGCGCACTGGATGCGCTGACCCGCCTGAACATGCAGGAACTGCTGCTGGATATCTGGACGCGCATCCGTACCACCGTCGTGTTCGTCACCCACGACATCGACGAAGCGCTGTTTCTCGCCGACCGCTTGCTGGTGATGAGCGCACGCCCTGGGCGGATCATCGAAGACCTGCGTCTGGATTTCCCGCGTCCGCGCACCAGCGAACTGGTCACCAGCGCTGAATTCGCGCGCCTCAAGCGTCATTGCCTCGACCTGCTGCGCCACGACACCGACCGACCGCTGCCGCGCCTCAACCCGCTCGGCTTGCCTCCTGAAAACCCTTTGCCGCGATTTGCCCTATGACCTCTATTTTTGCTGTGACCGATATCGATGAAATCCTTGCCCTGCAACCGCGCCTGACCGCTGATGACGCTGGTGTGCGGCGCATCGCCCTGATCGAGCTGGCGGATCTTGAAGAACCCGACGGCTTGCTCTGGCTGGTCGATCGACTTGGCCACGATCCTGCCGAAGAAGTGCGTGCCGAAGCAGCGCGATTGCTTGAGGCCTGGGAGGATGAGCCGGTCGTGCAGGCCTTGTGTGAGGCGCTGACCGATCCATCGCTGGCCGTGCAAGCGGCTGCCGCACAAAGCCTTAGTCTGCTCAAGTCTGAAGCGGCGGGGCGGGTGATTCTGCCGTGGACTGATCATGCCGACGTTAATGTGCGCATCGCTGCGTTTCGCGCTTTACGTGAGTTGCGTTTTGCCGACGCGGCACCCGCTGCCGTCGCCGCGCTGAACGATGCCGACGCCAATGTGCGCCGCGAAGCGGTCGGCGTGCTGGGTTGGCTCAAGCAACTCGACGCGCTGCCGGCGTTGGCGCGTTTGGCCAGCGACGATCCGGACACCGAAGTGCGCCGTGCGGCTACCGGAGCGCTGGGTTTGGCCTCCTGTGCCGAGGTGTTGCCAGCTCTGCGTCAGGCCTTGCGCGACATTGCGTGGCAGGTGCGCGAAGAAGCTGCGACGACGTTGGGCAAGGTCGGCCATGGCGACGCCGGCCCGGCGCTGGTCGAGGCGTTGAGCGATGACTATTGGCAAGTGCGTCTGCGCGCCACTCGCAGCCTGGGTCGTTTGCGTTTTGTGCCGGCGCTGGAGGCGTTGATCGATACGCTCGGTCATCGCATCAGCAACCTGCGCAAGGAGGCGGCGCTGGCCTTGGGTGAGCTGAATGATCGTGGCGCGGTGGCGGCTTTGCAGGCGGCGCAGGATGACGGCGATCCGGAAGTGCGCAAGGCGGTGCGCATTGCCTTGAGTCAGTTGCAATGAGTCCTTTGGCGGTGGTCAATTCGCAGAGCACGCGGACGTTGCGCCTGAGCTGGCCGGATGGGCGTGAGTCGGTGTTGGGGCATGCTCAACTGCGGCGGCAGTGTCCGTGTTCGCAATGCCGTGCGTTTCGGCTGCGGGGGGTTACGCCGTTCGTCGATGATCGGGTGCGTCTGGTTGAGGTGAATGGTCAGGGGTATGGGGTGCAGTTGGTGTTCAGTGATGGGCATCAGCGGGGGATTTATCCCTGGGAGTATCTGGTGGGGCTGGGGGCCTGATATTCAATGGCGTACGCGGTTGAAACTGTGGGAGCCAGCCTGCTGGCGATGGCTTTTTTTCAGGCGCTGAGTTTTTTTGGTTTGGGTACATATCCTTTGCTTCGGGTGCTGCGGCTGGCGGTTTCGCCTGACGGCGACTTACTTTTTTACAAGCGCCTAAAAAAGTAAGCAAAAAACGCTAGCTCCTGCGTTCGGCCCTCGCAGGCTCGGGTCCCTTCGCTCCGGGATCGATCCGGGCGCAGCGGCTACGGTTTGCTTCGCTGCACCTCCTTCCGCTGTGTCTGGCTGCGCCAGACGGTCGCTACGCTCCCACGCCCGGATCAATCCCTACGCTCAGCCTTCCGATGTCGCTGGTTAGGCGAGATCAAGAGCACTCGAGCTAACGCTCATTGTTGAGTGGTTAGAAGCGGGTGGTTGGCTTTGGATTGGTGGTGTGGCTGCCCCTCACCCCAGCCCTCTCCCTCTGGAGAGGGAGCCGATCTTTGGGCTTTTCAAATTGTGTGTACAACTCGGTATTGCATGTTGGCGTATGTCTGCCAATCACCGCGGTCAGTCCCCTCTCCCTCCGGGAGAGGGTTAGGGTGAGGGGCTTTTCATTTTCAGACTGAGTCAAACATTTGCCTGAACCACCGCCATCGCCAGCAGGCTGGCTCCCACTGTGAATTCGTATGTTGTCCCAAGCCTTGCCTCCACCGCGAAACCTGTGGGAGCCAGCCTGCTGGCGATAGCGCCCCAACAGGCGCCACATCACTGCCCGACAAACCAGCGAAAATACGGGTTCCCGCCATCCCCCTGCATGACTGCGCGAATATCCCGCGCCCAGGCGTCGCGATCACCGTCATAGGCATGCAGGCTCGCCCGATAAAATTGCATCAGGCGCTGGCGGTGCGCTTGCAGGCGTTCGGTGAATCCGCCATCGGCGTTCACCAGTGGCGGCGGTTGGTACAGGTCAAGCAAGGCCGGCAGCACGCGGGTGATTTCCTGGCTGCGCACCCACGGTGCGTATTCGATGCGGGGTTGATCGTCGGTCACGGCGGGGGCGTCGGCGGCGAAGCGTTCGAGGCCGGCGCGGTCGGTGACCCAGGTGGCGAGCAGGGCGGCGGCGGAGCCGATGCCGACATCCTGCAAGGTGCTGCGCACGCTGTCCTGCTGGATACGTGCGCTGATTTTCGCCGTGTCGAGGGTCATGGGTTGCAGCGACCCAACCAGTAGCATTTCGTGGAATTCGCTGGTCCACAATGAGGCGTAGGGGAACACATCGAGGAAGCTGCGTACCAATGAGCGTGAGTCGTCGATGTTCTGCGTCGGCAGTGGCAGCCATTGCGCGACGATGCCCTGGTGTTGCAGGCGGCTGGCGGCCAGTTGGTAGAAGTCGCGCGAATACAGGTTGACCACACCGGCGGCTGACGGCGGTGGCGGTTCGAGGGTGATCAGGTCGTAGGTCTGCGCGCTGCGCAGCAGTTCCTGGCGGCCGTCGCGCAGGCGCACGTCCACGCCGGGGTCGCTGGCGGCGTTGAAGTTGCCTTTGAACAGTGGCGCGGCTTCGACCACGGCAGGTAACAGCTCGGCAACCACCCGGTGCTGCAGGCCCGGGTAGCGCAGCAGGGCGCCGGCGGTAATGCCGGTGCCGAAACCGATCACCAGGGCCGAGCGCGGTTCGCCGTTGTGGATCAGCAGCGGCAGCAGTGCCTGAATGCGCATGTAGCGCAGCGACGGCATGGCATCGCCGGTGTTGGATACGCCTTGAATGTACAAACGGTGGAACGTGTTCGCGCCGCGACCTTGAGCGACGACCGCAACGGTGCCGCCACGGCCTTCTTCGTAGAACGCGAGGGTGCCATTGCGTGCACCGGGCAGCAGGCTGGCGAGTTTTTCGGCCGGGGTCAACAGCGCCACGGCCACGGTGACCAGTCCCAATGCCACCACGGCCTGACGCCGGCCTTTCTTGACGTGATGCCCTTTGCGCACGGCGAAGTAACCGATGCCTGCGGCGGTCATCGCCAGCAGGCCCAAGGTGCGCACCAGACCCAGCCAAGGGATCAGCAGAAAACCGCAGAGCATCACGCCGACAATCCCGCCCAGCGTATTGAACGCCACCACCGCGCCGACGTCCCGGCCGACGCGCTGCTGGCCGACGCTCAAACGCAACGCCAACGGAAACGCCGCGCCCAGCAACAGGGTCGGCACAAACACGATACTCAGCGCCGCCACGGCAAAGCGCGCACTCATTCCGGCCAGTTCGCTGGCTCCCATGTTCAACAACCAGGTTTCTGCCTGACTCTGTGCCAGCACCAGCCAGCGCCCGAGCAGGGCGATTTCCAGCAACGCGACCAGCCCGGCGCCGGCAATCAACAGACCGAACACGCCCCACGGATCACGGATGCGCTCGACGCGGCGGGCGAGCAGGGCGCTGCCGATGAACAAACCGGCCAGATAGGTCGCCAGCACCACGGCGAAGGCATAGGTGCGTGTGCTCATGAACTGCACGATCGATTGTGACCACACCACTTCATAACCGAGCGCCACGCCACCGGCGACGGAGTACAGCCACAGCGCGGTGCGGTCCGGCGCTTTCTCAGCGTGATGTTTGATGGGGGTTGTCACAGCGGCTGGATGCTGGCGGGCGAACCACAATACGCCGGCCGCCGCGAGCAGGTTGAGCATCGCCGCAAACAACGCACTGCCGCGAACGCCGAGACTGGCGATCAGCATAAACGCGGCGAGCAAAGTGCCGATGATCGCCCCCAAAGTGTTCGCCGCATACAACTGCCCGCCAGCCTTGCCCGGATCGTTGGCCAGCGCGCGCACCAGCACCGGCAAGGTGCCGCCCATCAACACGGCGGGAATGCCGACCAGGGTGAACGGCAACAGCCAGGCGAACACGCCGACATGGCTTTGCAGCCAGGCAAACGCGCTGGCCGCAAGGCTCATGCCCACCGTGGCGCCGACCCCGAGGATCGCCACCAGTACTTCCAGCCCGGCATACAGCAACAACGGTTGCGCCACGCGGTCGGCCCACCGCCCGAACACCCAGCCGCCGATGGCCAGCCCAGCAAAAAAGGCGCTGATGCCCGTGGTGATCGCATACACCTCGACCCCGACCACCAGCGACAACTGCTTGATCCACAGCACCTGATAAACCAGCGCGGCAGCACCGGAAATGCACAGCAGGATGGCGGGGACGAGCAGGGTCACAGCGGCGCTGGGCGAGGCGGGTATGGCCGACGGCTTGCTGGCGATACGTGTGGACATTGCGGGGGCCTTGTTTCGATTCGAAAATCATCATGACAGTGCCGGCCTCATCGCGGGCAAGCCCGCTCCCACAAGGAACTCCGGTGATTACCGGTTGTGTGAACCACAGAGATACCTGTGGGAGCGGGCTTGCCCGCGATGGAGGCGACACGGTCTCAAGTCAAAAGGGCCGCCCGCCGACGAGGGCGAGCGGCGGTGCAACGGTGTTACTGAGCAGCTTTCATTTTTTCAGCGATTTTAGCGTCTACTGCCGCACGGATCTGGTCGATACTGAAGCTCGCCGGTTTCTGGCTGGGTGGATAGTCGATGAAGGTCTGCAGGAATGCGGCAGACTTGCCAACGGCCATTTCAGTCAGATAAACGTTCTTCGTCGTCCAGTCGTAATACTGGTCGGAGACGATGTCGGCACGTTCATACGGGTCCATGCGCAGGTTGAAAATCTTCGGTACGCGCAGGCATACGAACGGTTCGCTCCAGACCTTGAATCCGCCCGGCGCGCGCTGCTCGCAGAACACCGCTTTCCAGTTGCCAAAGCGCATCGACACCAGCACGCCGTCGTCATTGAAGTAGTAGAACTCTTTGCGCTCGCTCTTCGGACTCTGGCCAGTCAGGTAGGGCAACTGATTGTAGCCATCCAGATGGACTTTGAAGGTGCTGCCTCCAGACGTCGGCGCCCAGCCTTTGAGCAATTTGTTGGTCACATCGGTTTCACCGGCCGCCGCGAGCAAGGTCGGGAACCAGTCCAGACCCGAGAACAGCTCGTTGGACACTTCGCCCGGTTTGATTTTGCCCGGCCAGCGCACCATCGCCGGCACCCGGTACGCACCTTCCCAGTTGGAGTTTTTCTCGTTGCGGAACGGTGTGGTGGCAGCGTCTGGCCACGACCATTGGTTAGGACCGTTGTCGGTGGTGTAGACCACAATGGTGTTGTCGGTGATTTTCAGATCATCGAGCGTTTTCAACAGTTTGCCCACGTCACCATCATGTTCGAGCATACCGTCGGCGTAGTCATTGCCGGGCATGCCGCTCTGGCCCTTCATCGAATCGCGTACATGGGTAAAGGCGTGCATGCGCGTGGTGTTCATCCAGACGAAGAAGGGTTTGTCAGCCTTGGCCTGTTTCTCGATGAAGGCCTGTGCAGCGGCCGTGGTTTCGTCGTCGATGGTTTCCATGCGTTTTTTGTTCAACGCGCCGGTGTCTTCGATCTTGCCGTCGGCGAAGCTGTGGATGACGCCACGCGGGGAGGTCGTTTTGACGAACTCGGCATCATCCTTGGGCCAATACGGGCGCTCCGGTTCTTCCTCGGCGTTGAGGTGATACAGGTTGCCGAAGAATTCATCGAAGCCGTGGTTGGTCGGCAGGTACTCATCCTTGTCGCCGAGGTGGTTCTTGCCGAACTGACCGGTCGCATAACCCTGCGCCTTGAGCGCCTGGGCAATGGTGATGTCACGTTTTTGCAAGCCTACGGGTGCGCCCGGAATGCCGACTTTCGACAGCCCCGTACGCAACGGCGTCTGCCCGGTGATGAACGAGGATCGCCCGGCCGTGCAGCTGTTTTCCGCATAATAATCGGTGAAGATCATGCCTTCTTTGGCGATACGGTCGATGTTGGGCGTCTTGTAGCCGACCACGCCCATGGAATAGGCGCTGATGTTGGTCTGGCCAACGTCATCGCCGAAGATCACCAGAATGTTGGGTTTTTCAGCCGCTGTGGCGGTTGCCGACAACGCCATCACCGACGTCGCCACGAGGGCGAGCTTCGGTAGCCACTTGCGTATGCGAGTCATATGACTTGCTCCTTTCGCGGGGGTGGTTGTTTTTGCGACAAACGTTTATTGCAGTCCTGCAGCACGCTTTCTTTTATTGCACCTGCTCGGTGGCCAGCGGTTCGAACGGGTAGATACGCCGCCATTCGGCAGCCATGTCGACCACGGTCCAGCCGCGGGATTCTGCTTCGTCGAGGGCCAGGTCGAGCCGGCCAATACTCGATTGGCGGTCATAGGCCCACTCGCGTTTGGCGTCGGTGTGATGCACCAGCCCCATGAATCGTTTGCCTGGCCCGGCGGCCGTCCACTGCAGCATCTGCAGGTCGCCGTCGGAATTGCCAAAGGCGAGGATCGGGCGCTTGCCGATGACCGCGTCGATGCTTTCCGGTTTGCCGGGGCCGTCGTCGTTGTGCGCCAGTTTCGGCGTGCGCAGGATTGAGGCCTTGCCGTCCTCGTATTGGAAGGAAGTGATGAACGTGGTGCCGATCACTTGCTCGGGGGGAATGCCGTAGACCTTCTCGGCAAACGCACGCATGAAGCCGGTATCGCCACCGGAAACGATGTAGGTCTTGAAGTCCTGGCTGCGCAGGTAGTCGAGCATTTCCAGCATCGGCTGGAAGATCATTTCGGTGTACGGCTTGCCGGTCTTTGGATGGCGCGCCTGGCTCAGCCAGGTTTTCGCGTAGTCATCGAAAGCTTCGGTGGTCATGCCGGTGTGGGTGGCACCGACGATTTTCAGCACGCCCTCCATACCGGTCGCGGCCAGGGCTTTGTGATCGCTTTCCAGTACCGCTTTGAAGGGTTGCGTGGTTTTCCATTCCGGATGCTGCGCCGCGGTGCGCTTGATCTCGTCAAAGGCGAAGAGCAGTTCGAAGTAGGCGGGCTGCTCACTCCACAACGTGCCGTCGTTGTCGAATACGGCGATCCGGTCGGCCGGTTTGACGAAGTCCTTGCTGCTCTGGTCGGTCACAGCCTGGACAAATTCGATGATGCTTTTTTTCGCCGGGCCTTCCTGCCACGACGGTAGCGGCTCGCTGGCCTGGGCGAGCAACGGCAGGGCCAGTGCAAACAGCAAGGCGAGTCCGAAACGTTGGCGGTACAGCATCGGGTTCGTCATGGGAAATCCTTCTCGTGAACAGGGTTGAGCGGACGCAGCGCCGAGGCCGGTTTTACCTGCTGCTGTTCGGCCTGACTTTGAAGCGTAGTCAAGGATTGGCGCAGTTGAACAAGTGTTTGCTCAGTGGTCGGTTGACGTCCGTAAAGCCCGCGTAACAGTCCCTGAAGGCGCGGCCCGGCCTCGACCAGTTTCAGCCCCAGTCGACTGCGCCGCAGCCACAGATACAGGGCGCTCAATTGCGCCGGGCGGGCTTGCAACTGGCCATCGATTTGTTGCCAGGCGAACGCGGGGGATTGCAGCCACGCCATCTGCCTGGCGTGCCTGCGTGCCAGCCAGCGCTGCCGGGCGCGAGTGAACGCAGGGCGCAGCAGATAAACGGCGCTGATCAACGCGACCAATACGCTCAGCCAGAGCAACCAGCGGGTGGAAAAACGCAGTTGATCGCGACCCAATTGCTGGAGGTCTTCAGTGATCGAAAACACCGGCTGATAAGCGCTGTTCGCCACGGCCTCGAAGGTGACCGCCGGTACTTGTGCACTGCGCAGTTGTTTCGCCGTAGCGTCCCACCATTTCATCTCGAGCGCCGGCAGCGTGTATGAACCTGCCTGATCGACGCGATAGCTGACGCTGTCGATGCGTTGACCACCGAGGACATTGCCGCGACCGTCGTCCATGGCGCTGACTTGTGGGGTTTGCACGTAGCGACTCAGGCCACCGACATCGCCGAGTGACGGTATTGGCAGGGCCATCGCCAACGCGCCGTCCGCTTGCAGGGTCAACTGCCGGCTGATGCTGTCGCCGACTTTCAGCGGCGTGGCCGACTTGACGACTTCTTGCGTAAAGCGCAGCGCGGTCGCTACCAGCGGCGTTTCACTGGCGGCAAAACCTGGCGGCCGGGTAGCGCCGAACTGTAGCGGCTGGATTTGGGCGCTGAGTTCAGCACTGGCCTGGCCGGGCGTGGCGCGCACGGTCAGGGCCGGAATAGCGAAGGTTTGCGCGACGTTCGGCGTGATCAGGTAGCGGTAGCGCAGGCCGCTAAAAGCCACGCCGTCGAAGGTCTGATTGAGGTGCTGCGCCTGACCGTCCGGCGGCGTGACCAAGGCACCGTCGAGCTTGAGATCGGGCAGGGTGGCGGCGCTGGTGAACCAGGTGTCGGTGAGAACGTCGAGTTGCAGCTCGACCAGACCGCCGACCATCGCGCCTTCGGCCGGTTGCAGATGGGCCTGGACTTTGAGTTGGGGTTCGGCGGCGAAGACCTGAAGTGTGAACACGCAGCTCATTAGCAAGCTGATTTTTGTGATCAATGATCGGGCCCCATCGCTGGCAAGCCAGCTCCCACAGGGGCTCACTGTGTTAAGGCGAGATTTGACTACTCTGCAATACCCTGTGGGAGCTGGCTTGCCAGCGATGGCGGCAGCAGGTCTGAAAAAAATCATCGACTGGCTGCCTCCTGTTGATCCTGCAACCTGAACTTCTGCCGCAAAAACTTCGCCGGCGAGGTGGTCAGGTTCTGCAACCACAGCGCATCGGACGCCGCTTGTTCAGTCTTGATCGCTTTGCTCTGGCCCTTGCCCGGTGCCTTGTCGAATTTCACCTCGTCGGGTTTGGTTTCAGGGGCGTTCTGCTCGGCGCTTTCGGTGTCTTGCAGCAGCGCCTGCGCGAGGGCCAGATTGGCCGTGGCTTCGGGGAACTGCGGTTGCAGTTTCAAGGCTTGGGTATACGCAGCGATGGCCTGATCGAACTTGAAACGGCGCACGTAAATGTTGCCCAGATAGAAATACGCCTGCGGCGTGTCCAGCCGCGCAAAGGTCGCCAGTGCAAGGTCGTAGTCTGCCGCGTGATACGCGGCAACGCCTTTCCAGTACGGGTCGACGAACAGCGCTGCCGCCTGCGGCAAGTGATCGTGTTCGAAGGCCCAGCGGCCCTGTTGATCGCGGGTGAAAAAAGCGTCGGTCAGCGCGTTGGCCTGCGCCGGCGCTGCTGGCCAGCCCAGCCCCGCGGTCAGCAACAGTGCGGGCAGCCAATTGACGCTCCAGCCCCGGCGCACGTTTAACAGCGCCAGCAACAACAGCGGCCAGCACAGCCAGTAACCAGCGTCTTTCCAGTGCAGTTCGCGCTGTTCGTTGCTGCTGGTCTGAAAGTGCCGTTGCGCGTGCAATTCGATCCAGTCCAGATCGTCGTTGTTGAGGGTCAGACTGCCCAGTGGTGCATCAACCGCAGACGCCAGTTGCTTGAGCGCGGCCTGATCGAAGCTGCCCAGCACCGGGCGCCCGTTGTCATCGCTGCGCGGTTGGCCGTTGGCACCCTGAATGACGCCGCCGTCAACACTGCCGACCGCGAGTACCAACACTTGCAAGGCGCTACCGCGTAAACGCTGATCGAGGTCGCCGAGCTGCGCGGTGTCGGCGCCGTCGGTGAGCAGCAGCAGGGTGCCGGGTGTCTTTTCCGCGTCGAGCAAGCGTTTCGCCTGATCGATCACGGCGCTAACGTTCTTGCCAGGTTTATCGATCAGCCCCGTGTTCAACGCTTGGATAAAGGTATCGAGCAGCGCCGGATCATTGGTCGCCGGCAACACCAGATGCGCACTGCCGGCGTAGGCAATCAGTGCGGTGCGCGCGCTGGCACGACGCTGGATCAGATCGTGCAGCTTGTGTTTAACCGCCTCCAGCCGGGTTGGCTGCACATCGCTGGCGTCCATCGACGGCGACAGATCCACCGCGACGATCAGCGGTGCGCGGTTGTCGAGAAAGTCCGGGCGGTCCTGTTCCCAGGTCGGACCGGCAGCGGCGATCGCGCCAAGCATCAGCAACGCGCAGAGCCCATGCACCGGGCGCAGGCGCTGCTGATCTTCAGGCGTGACCAACAAATGCGACAGCAGGTGTTCGGCGATCTGCCCGCGCAGCTGTCGTTGCAAATCGCGGCCGCGGCGCCAGAGCAGCGGTAAAAACGCCGCGAACAGCGCTAGCAGCAACCATGCTGGGCGTAGAAAGTGCAGATCGCTGAGGTTGATCTCCATCTCAAGCCTCCTCGCGCTGGCGAGCGAAGGCCAGCCGAACCCGCAACAGGGCGCCGAGGTGATACAGCGCCAGAATCAGCAGCGCGGCCGCCAACGGCCAATAAAACAGTTCGCGCTGCGGCTGATGGCTGAGGGTTTTGACCTGATGCGGCGTGAGGCGATCGAGGGTGTCGTAGACCTGATTCAGCGCGTTGCGGTCTTCGGCGCGGAAAAACTGACCGCCCGTGCTGCGGGCGATCTGTTCCAGCGCCGGCAGATTGACTTTGGCCTCGCCGGACGCGGTCGGGTCGCCGATGCCGATGGTGTGAATGATCACGCCTTTGCTCGCTGCCATTTGTGCCGCGTGGTCAGGGGTGATTGCGCTGCTGGTGTCATTGCCGTCGGTGAGCAGTATCAGCACTTTCTCCTGCTCGTGGGCCTGATCCAGCAACTTGAGACTCAAACCGATGGCATCGCCAATCGCCGTGTTGGGGCCGGCCATGCCGATGCCAGTGTCGGCGAGCAGCAATGACAGACTGGCGTGATCGAGGGTCAGCGGCGCCTGCGGATAGGCGCCGCTGCCGAACACGATCAGGCCGAGGCGATCATCCTTGCGCTTGTCGATGAAGCCTTGCACGACGTCTTTGACCGCTGCGAGGCGATTGATTTTCTCGCCGTTCGCATTGGTGAAATCTTCGGTTTCCATCGACTGCGAGAGGTCGATCGCGAGCATCAGGTCGCGCACCGGCTGCTGCCTTTCCAGCGGTTTTTCGATGAATACCGGACGCGCGGAGGCGAGCAGGATCAGCGCCCAGACCAGCAGGTTGAGCAGCAGTTGCCAGTGATTGCGGCGGCTGCCGACAACGCCCGGCGCTTCGCCGACCGCGCGGCTCATCGCAGCAAAGAACGGCACGCGCACGGCACTGCGCGCTTCGTTGTAGGCGGGGAGGTAGCGGTAAGCCAGCCAGGGCAGCGGCATCAGCAGCAACAGCCACGGGTAATCAAGCTGCCACATGGTGATGCTCCACCCAGTATTGGCAGATGTCGAACAGCGCCTGACGTTGCGGCGCGGGCAGGGCGCGCAGGGTGTCGTCGGGGGCGTAGGCGAGTTGCGCGAGTTGAGTGCTGAAATCGGCGGGGAGCGGTTTTTTGCTGTGGCGTTGCAGGAAGGCTTGCCAGTCGTCCCTCCCAAGCGCCGCCACACCCTGTGGGAGCTGGCTTGCCAGCGATGGCGTGCTGTCAGTCAACGCCGATGCTGAATTTGATGGCCTCATCGCTGGCAAGCCAGCTCCCACAGGGATCGGGTTCCATTTTTGCGATTGTGTGGGCATCGACAGCGCCACGCGCTTGAGCAGTTCCGGCAGTTCGCGCAAGGCATTCAAATCATCACTGCGCCCGCGCAACTGCGCCAGTCGCGCCAGGCCTTCGCGTCGGTAAGCGTCTCTGCGCCATTGCCCATAACGCCTCAGCCCGATCAGCAATGCAGCCAGCATCAAAATCGCCAGCAGTACCCACCAACCCCACGTTTGTGGCGCGTAGCTGACCGGTGCCGGCAGGCTCAGCTCCTTGAGCTGGTCGATACTGGGGATGTTCGGGTTCACCGCCGTGCTCCGGCGCTTTTGCCCAGTTCGGCACGTAGCTGCTCGTGAGCGGTTTCAGCGCTGCTGAACATCATCAGCGGCACCTGACTGCGGCGCAGCAGGCTGGCGACGTCTTGCAGGCGACCGCTGAGAAAATCCCCCAGCGGCTGGCGTACGTTGCGCTTGTCGACCGCCAACTCGACCTGCAACTCACCCTGAGTGACCAACAGGCGGCCATTGTTTGGCAACTTCAGCGCCAACGGATCGTAGACCTGCAAGGCGATCACATCGTTGTGCGCCGCCAGTTGCCGCAGCAACTGCAAGGTGCGCGGGCCGGCTCCGGCAAAGTCGCTGACAATGCAGATCAGATGATCATGCCCGGCCAGTGCCAGGCAGCGTTGCAGGGCGGTGTCCAGCTGTGCTTCGTCTTCAGCGTCGGGGTTGCTCGCGTTCAGCGCCTGATTGTGCTCGGCGACACGGCTGAGCAACGCCTCCACGCGTTTGCGGCTGCGCAACGGCGCGACACAGTCGATGCGCTGATCGTTGAACACCAACCCGCCGACCCGATCGCCGGCATTGAACACCATCCACGCTGCCAGTGCCGCCAGTTCGGCGGCGAGGGCGGATTTGAAGCTGCGCTGCGAGCCGAAAAACATCGACATGCGCTGGTCGACGACGATCAGCGCCGGGCGGTCGCGTTCCTCGGTGAAGGTACGCACCACCGGTTTGCCGGTGCGCAAGGACGCGCGCCAGTCGAGGTGACGCAAGTCATCGCCGGGCTGATAGCGGCGCAGCTCATCGAAGTTCAAACCGCGCCCGCGCAGCCGCGAGGCATGGTTGCCGGCAAGAATGCTGCCGCGTGGCTGGCGGGCAAGAAAGCTCAGATCACGGGCCTTGAACTCCAGCGCCATCAATTGCGCCAGAGACACGTAAACCAGCCCGTCGGTGTTCATGCCGGAATCGCGACTTTATCAAGGATGCGATCGAGCACCTGATCGGCACTGACGCCGTCGGCGACTGCGTCGTAACTCAGTTGCAGGCGATGCCGCAGCACCGGATGCACCACCGCGCGGACGTTGTCCGGGGAAACGAAATCCTGCCCCTGCAACCATGCATCGGCGCGCGCACAACGGTCCAGACCGATACCACCGCGCGGGCTGGCGCCGATGGCGATCCAGCGTGCCAGATCTTCGTCGTAATCGGCGGGGTAGCGTGTGGCATTGATCAGGTCGATCAGATAGCTGTCGATGGCCGGCGAGACGTGCACGGCGCTGACTTCCTTGCGCGCCGCGAAAATCACCTCCTGAGCGAGGTTGAAGCCCTTCGCCGGCGCGGTACTTGCGCCTTGGGCGAATTCTTCGTTACGCAACAGACGCAGCACCTGACTTTCGTTTTCGGCGCTTGGATAATCGAGCAGCACCTTCATCAGAAAACGGTCCATCTGCGCTTCCGGCAGCGGGTAGGTGCCTTCCTGCTCGATCGGGTTTTGCGTCGCCACGACGATGAACAACTCCGGCAGCGCATGGCTGTTGCCGGCCACGGTGATCTGGCGTTCCTCCATGGCTTCGAGCAACGCTGCCTGGACCTTGGCCGGAGCGCGGTTGATTTCGTCGGCGAGAATCAGGTTGCCGAACAGCGGGCCGGGCTGAAAACGGATTTCGTTTTTGCCCTCGACCTGATGCAGCACCTCGGCACCGGTGATGTCCGAGGGCAACAGGTCCGGGGTGAACTGGATACGGCTCATTTTCGCGTCGAGGTGTTTGGCCAGCGCTTTGACGGTGCGGGTCTTGGCCAGCCCCGGCAGGCTTTCCAGCAGCAAATGGCCGTTGGCCAGGAGGCCGAGCAGAATCTGCCGGATGACTTGATCCTGACCGAGCACCGCTTCGGCGATGCTGGCTTGCAGGGCGTTGAGGTCGCTGAGCGCGGTCATGGGGACAATCCTTTGTGGCCGAGTCTAGAAAATGCCAGGGTCAGGTTGACGCTGAAGCCATTGCCTTCGGGGCGGTTTTTGGGGGGCGAGCTTTAGATTCCAGCTTGAGCTGATGCTGGCCTGGAGATTGGCGGCCGGACACACCCCGATTTTCCCTACGGCTTACGGATAACTCGGCACTTGTTGGCCGTTACGGCGTAATCCCTTGTTTAATCAAGCCTGTAGGACACGTCTGTCTGACGCTAGCAGCTAATCGGGGGTTAGCCAGTCGAATGGATTAATTCTTTGGTTTCATCATTTGTTCACGGATCCGTTGTTCCTGCGCTCGTGCTTCGGGGGTGAACTCGGCGCCGAAGTCTTCCATGGAAAATATCTGGCGGATCTCGATTTCCGCATCGGTCCCAGGCATCGGATTGGGGCAGCGCTTGACCCACTCGATGGCTTCTTCCTTCGATTTGACTTCCCAGACCCAGTAGCCGGCGATCAGCTCCTTGGTCTCGATGAACGGGCCGTCGATCACGCTGCGCTTGTCCCCGGAAAATCTGACCCGTGCGCCCTTGCTGCTCGGATGCAGGCCATCGGCACTGACCAGAACGCCGGCCTGGGCCAGTGCTTCGTTGAAATTGCCCATGGCGGTCAGCAGCTCTTCGCTGGGCATGACGCCGGCCTCCGAATCGGCGCTGGCTTTGACAAGAATCATGAAACGCATGGTGGTGACTCCGTGGATTGTCGGGGGATTCGCTGTTTAGTCGAATGGGCGGGACGTGAATCGACAATGGGTTGTGAAAAAGATCTGGCGATGATGATCCTGTCGGTCTACCAGAGCGTTTTGTTTGCAGACTCAAGCTACATCGCTGGAATGAAGGTCGGATGTTCGCTCGAAAGCCCCTCACCCTAGCCCTCTCCCAAAGGGAGAGGGGACTGATTGGGGGATGCTGAAACGTTCTGGCGACCTGTTGATCTTTCACCGAATCCATTGGCCGAAGCGGGCCAGATCGAAGTAGCCGGTTCAACATTTCAGCCCAGCCAAACGCAGATTCAGCATTCAACATGGTTCGGCTCCCTCTCCTTGGGGAGAGGGCTGGGGTGAGGGGCCGGGGCGCAACAAGACTTGAGGTATTGCCCAATACCCATTAATAAGGTCGCCGCTTTGTATACAATTTCTCGCGCTCACCCCCAACAATTCAACGAAGGGTTTAGCTCGCTGGGTCATTTCATGGTTAACTTCCGCCTCTTGCATGCTTTCCAATCAAAAACATCAGAAGGACTCCAGTCATGGCTCAAGTCACCCTTAAAGGCAATCCGGTTCAAGTCAACGGCCAGTTGCCACAAGCCGGTTCCAAGGCGCCAGCCTTTTCTCTGGTTGCCGGCGATCTGTCTGACGTCACCCTGAAAGACTTTGCCGGCAAGCGCAAAATCCTCAATATCTTCCCAAGCGTCGACACCCCGACCTGCGCAACCTCCGTGCGCAAGTTCAACGCCCAGGGCAACGACATCGCAAACACCGTGGTCCTGTGCATTTCCGCTGACCTGCCATTCGCCCAGGCGCGTTTCTGCGGTGCCGAAGGTCTCGAAAACGTGAAGAACCTGTCGACCGTGCGCGGTGCCGAGTTCATCGAAAACTACGGCGTGGCCATCGCTGACGGCCCGCTGAAAGGCCTGACCGCCCGTGCCGTTGTCGTGCTGGACGAGAACGACAACGTTCTGCACAGCGAACTGGTCAAGGAAATCGCTGAAGAGCCAAACTACGAAGCGGCACTGTCCGTTCTCAAGTAAGGCTTTTACAATTGTTAACGGCCTGGCCCTGTCCAGGCCGTTTTCATTTGTGTATCAGGGTTTTGCCTCACACCTTGAAACGTAAGTGCAAGGTAAATTGCCGGTAAAGCTGCTTTGCTTAAATCCAGTCAGTGCTTATCGTTCAGCCTCCCGTAATAGAAGCCCACGCGCCCAATGGTTAATCACTCCATGCAATCGTCCTCCCGCAAATCCCGTCGCTGGCTGATCAGCCTGCTTGTCCTGTTGGTGATCGCCGTCCTGTGCTGGAAATTCTGGCCCGCCGGTTCCGCCCACAAGGAGGGCGGGGACAAGGCTGCGGCCGGGCACGCCGGGCGTTCGGGGATGGTGCGGCCGGGCTTCGGCGGCGGCACCGGGCCGATTCCGGTGCGCGTGGCGCCCGCGGTCACCGGGGACTTCCCGCTGTATTACAAGGCGCTGGGCACCGTGACCGCGCTCAATACCATCAACGTGCGCAGCCGGGTCGGCGGCGAGCTGATGAAGATCAATTTCGAAGAAGGGCAAATGGTCAAGGCTGGCGATGTCCTGGCCGAGATTGATCCGCGTCCGTACCAGAACGCCTTGCTCCAGGCCGAGGGCACCTTGCTGCAGAACCAGGCGCAGTTGAAAAACGCGCAGGTCGACGTCGAGCGTTATCGCGGCCTGTATAAAGAAGACAGCATCGCCAAACAGACACTCGATACCGCCGAAGCACTGGTCGGCCAGTATCTGGGCACGGTCAAGACCAATCAGGCCGCGGTCAACGACGCCAAGCTCAACCTCGAATTCACCAGGATCCGCGCACCGATTGCCGGGCGCGTCGGCTTGCGTCAGGTTGACGTCGGTAACCTTGTCACCGCCAACGACACCACGGCGCTGGCAGTCATTACCCAGACGCAGCCAATCAGCGTGGCTTTCACCTTGCCGGAAAACAGCCTCGACACCGTACTCGCGCGCTATCGCAGCGGCGCGAAACTGTCGGCTGAGGCGTGGGATCGCGGCGACAGCAAACTGCAGGCCACCGGCGTACTGCAAAGCCTCGACAACCAGATCGACGTCGCCACCGGCACCCTGAAATTCAAGGCCCGTTACGATAACCGCGATCAGGCGCTGTTCCCCAATCAGTTCGTCAATATCCATTTGCTCGCGGACACGCTGAAGGGCGTGGTGCTGGCACCGTCGGCTGCGATTCAGTTCGGCACTAATGGCACCTTCGTTTATGCGCTGGACGGCGACAAGAAAGTCACCATCCGCCAGTTGAAGATCGGTGCCAGTGATGGCGAGAACACCGTTGTCACCGAAGGCTTGGCTGCCGGCGACCGCGTGGTGCTGGAAGGCACCGACCGCCTCAAGGAAGGCAGTGAAGTCGAAGTGGTCAACGACAGCAATGAAGTGCCGACCACGCCGACCGAACACCTGCAAGGCAAATCCGCCGCCAACGCGCCGGACGCCGCCGTGACTGACAAGGCCAAGAAGGGCGCATGAACATTTCGCGGCTGTTCATCCTCCGACCGGTAGCCACCACCCTGAGCATGCTGGCCATTGTCCTGGCCGGTCTGATCGCTTATCGCCTGTTGCCGGTGTCGGCGCTGCCGCAGGTTGATTACCCGACCATCCGCGTCATGACCCTGTATCCCGGCGCCAGCCCGGATGTAATGACCAGCGCAGTGACGGCGCCGCTCGAGCGCCAGTTCGGGCAGATGCCCGGTCTGACGCAAATGGCCTCGACCAGCTCCGGCGGCGCTTCGGTGCTGACCCTGCGTTTCAGCCTCGACATCAATATGGATGTCGCCGAGCAGCAGGTGCAGGCGGCGATCAACGCGGCGACCAATCTGCTGCCGACCGACTTGCCGGCACCGCCGGTATACAACAAGGTCAACCCCGCTGATACGCCGGTGCTGACACTGGCGATCACCTCGAAAACCATGCTGCTGCCCAAACTCAACGATCTGGTCGATACGCGTATGGCGCAGAAAATCGCCCAGATCAGCGGGGTCGGCATGGTCAGCATTGCCGGCGGCCAGCGTCAGGCGGTGCGGATCAAGGTCAACCCGGAAGCGTTGGCGGCGAACAGCCTGAACCTGTCGGACGTGCGCACCTTGATCAGCGCCTCCAATGTCAACCAGCCGAAAGGCAACTTCGACGGCCCGACGCGGGTCTCCATGCTCGATGCCAACGACCAGCTGACCTCGCCCGAGGACTACGCCAACCTGATTCTCGCCTACAAGAACGGCGCGCCGCTGCGGCTCAAGGACGTCGCCGAGATCGTCGATGGCGCCGAGAACGAACGTCTGGCGGCGTGGGCCAACCAGAATCAGGCGGTGTTGCTGAACATTCAGCGCCAGCCCGGGGCCAACGTGATCGAGGTGGTCGATCGCATCAAGGCGTTGCTGCCAAGCATCACCGACAATCTGCCGGCCGGCCTCGACGTGACGGTACTCACTGATCGTACCCAGACCATCCGCGCTTCGGTCACCGACGTGCAGCATGAACTGCTCATTGCCATTGCTCTGGTGGTAATGGTGACATTCCTGTTCCTGCGTCGTTTCAGCGCGACGATCATCCCGTCGGTGGCCGTGCCACTGTCGTTGATCGGCACGTTCGGCGTGATGTATCTGGCCGGGTTCTCGGTCAACAACCTGACCCTGATGGCGCTGACCATTGCCACCGGTTTCGTGGTCGACGACGCGATCGTCATGCTCGAAAACATTTCGCGCTTCATCGAGGAAGGCGACAGTCCGATGCAGGCCGCGCTCAAGGGCGCCAGACAGATCGGCTTCACCCTGATTTCCCTGACCCTGTCGCTGATCGCCGTATTGATCCCGCTGCTGTTTATGGCGGACGTGGTCGGGCGGCTGTTCCGCGAATTCGCCATTACCCTGGCGGTGGCGATCCTGATTTCGCTGGTGGTGTCGCTGACCCTGACGCCAATGATGTGCGCACGCTTGCTCAAACGTGAACCGCAAGAACACGAGCAGGGCCGTTTCTATCGGGCCAGTGGTGCCTTCATCGACTGGATGATCGCCGGCTACGGGCGCATGTTGCAGTGGGTGCTCAAGCATCAGCCGCTGACCTTGCTGGTGGCCATCGGCACACTGGCGCTGACGGTGTTCCTGTACATGGTCGTGCCCAAGGGCTTCTTCCCGGTCCAGGACACCGGCGTGATCCAGGGGATTTCCGAAGCGCCGCAGTCAATCTCCTTTGCCGCGATGGGCGAGCGCCAGCAGGAACTGGCCCGGGTCATCCTCGAAGACCCCGCGGTGCAAAGCCTGTCGTCGTATATCGGTGTTGACGGCGATAACGCCACCCTCAACAGCGGTCGCTTGCTGATCAACCTCAAGCCCCACGGCGAACGTGATCTGAGCGCCAGTGAAGTGATCGCGCGTCTGCAACCCAAGCTGGACAAGCTTGTTGGTATCCGCCTGTTCATGCAGCCGGTGCAGGACCTGACCATCGAAGACCGCGTCAGCCGCACGCAGTACCAGTTCAGCATGTCCTCGCCGGATGCCGAACTGCTCAGCCAATGGAGCGGAAGGCTGGTCGAGGCACTGGCTCAGCGTCCGGAACTGACCGACGTCGCCAGTGACTTGCAGGACAAGGGCTTGCAGGTCTACCTGGTGATCGACCGCGATGCCGCTTCACGCCTTGGCGTTTCGGTGTCGAACATCACCGATGCGTTGTACGACGCTTTTGGCCAGCGGCAGATCTCGACCATTTACACCCAGGCCAGCCAGTACCGCGTGGTGCTGCAGGCCCAGGCCGGCGAACGCATCGGCCCGCAGGCGCTGGACCAGATCTACGTCAAGACCACCGATGACGCGCAGGTGCGGCTGTCGAGTCTGGCCCATGTCGAAGAGCGGCAGGCGCAGTTGGCAATTACCCATATCGGCCAGTTCCCGGCGGTGATGATGTCCTTCAACCTCGCTCCTGGCGTGGCGCTGGGGCACGCGGTCGACGTGATCGAACAGGTGCAGCAGGAGATCGGCATGCCGGTTGGCGTGCAGACCCAGTTCCAGGGTGCGGCCGAAGCCTTCCAGGCGTCGCTGTCGAGCACCTTGCTGCTGATTCTGGCCGCGGTGGTGACCATGTACATCGTGCTCGGCGTGCTGTACGAAAGCTATATCCACCCGATCACGATCCTTTCGACGCTGCCTTCGGCGGCGGTCGGTGCGTTGCTCGCGCTGCTGCTCAGCGGCAACGATCTGGGGATGATCGCGATCATCGGCATCATTCTGCTGATCGGTATCGTGAAAAAGAACGCGATCATGATGATCGACTTCGCCCTCGATGCCGAACGCACCCAGGGCATGGCCCCGGAACAGGCGATCTATCAGGCAGCGCTGCTGCGCTTCCGGCCGATCCTGATGACCACGCTGGCGGCATTGTTTGGCGCGGTTCCGTTGATGCTTGCGACCGGGTCCGGCGCCGAGCTGCGTCAACCGCTGGGTCTGGTGATGGTTGGCGGATTGCTGGTAAGCCAGGTGCTCACCCTGTTCACCACACCGGTGATCTACCTGTACTTCGACCGCCTCGGCCGACGCTTTGGCAAGCGCAAGGTTGAAGCTGAAGAGGTCTCGGTATGAAAGCAGCTACAGGCTCCAAGCTTCAAGCTGCAAGAGAGAAGCGGGTTCACTGCAAGCTTGTGGCTTGTGGCTTGCAGCTTGCAGCTGATGGTTGCCACCTATGAATCTCTCCGGTCCGTTCATCAAGCGCCCCGTGGCAACCATGCTGCTTTCGTTGGCCATCATGCTGCTCGGTGGCGTCAGTTTCGGTCTGCTGCCGGTATCGCCGCTGCCGCAGATGGATTTCCCGGTGATTGTCGTGCAGGCGAGCCTGCCCGGTGCCAGCCCGGAAGTGATGGCGTCGACGGTGGCGACGCCGCTGGAGCGTTCGTTCGGTGCGATTGCTGGCGTCAATACCATGAGCAGTCGCTCCAGTCAGGGCTCGACCCGGGTCATTCTGCAGTTTGACCTCGACCGCGACATCAATGGCGCTGCGCGGGAAGTGCAGGCGGCGATCAACGCGTCGCGCAATCTGCTGCCAAGCGGGATGCGCAGCATGCCGACCTATAAAAAGGTCAACCCGTCGCAGGCGCCGATCATGGTCCTGTCGCTGACATCGGACGTGCTGGAAAAAGGTCAGCTCTACGACCTCGCCTCGACCATCCTCTCGCAGAGCCTGTCGCAGGTGCAGGGCGTCGGCGAAGTGCAGATCGGCGGCAGTTCGCTGCCGGCGGTGCGCATCGAACTTGAGCCGCAGGCGCTGAACCAGTACGGCGTGGCGCTCGACGATGTGCGCAAAACCATCGCCGAAGCCAACGTGCGCCGGCCCAAAGGTTCGGTCGAGGACGGTCAGCGCCTGTGGCAGATCCAGGCCAATGACCAGTTGGAGAAGGCCAAGGACTACGAGTCGCTGATCATCCACTACGCCGACGGCGCTGCGCTGCGCCTCAAGGACGTGGCCAAGGTCAGTGATGGCGTCGAAGACCGTTACAACAGCGGTTTCTTCAACGATGACGCGGCGGTGCTGTTGGTGATCAACCGGCAGGCCGGCGCCAACATCATCGAGACCGTCAACGAGATCAAGGCGCAGCTGCCGGCCTTGCAAGCGGTATTGCCGGCCAGCGTCAAGCTGAACCTGGCGATGGACCGCTCGCCGGTGATCAAGGCGACTCTGCACGAAGCGGAAATGACCCTGTTGATCGCCGTGGCCCTGGTGATTGTGGTGGTGTTCCTGTTTCTCGGGAATTTCCGCGCGTCGCTGATTCCGTCCCTGGCGGTACCGGTGTCGCTGGTCGGCACCTTTGCGGTGATGTACCTGTATGGATTCTCTCTGAACAACCTGTCGCTGATGGCGCTGATTCTCGCCACCGGTCTGGTAGTGGACGACGCCATCGTGGTGCTGGAGAACATTTCCCGGCACATCGACGAAGGCGTCAAACCGATGCAGGCCGCTTACCTCGGGGCCAAGGAAGTCGGTTTCACCTTGCTGTCGATGAACGTCTCGCTGGTGGCCGTGTTCCTGTCGATTCTGTTCATGGGCGGGATTGTCGAAAGCCTGTTCCGCGAGTTTTCCATCACCCTCGCGGCGGCGATCATCGTCTCGCTGGTGGTCTCCCTGACCTTGACGCCGATGCTCTGCGCACGCTGGCTCAAGCCGCACACGCCGGGGCAGGAAAACCGTCTGCAACGCTGGAGCCAGCGGACCAACGACTGGATGGTCGACAAGTACGCCAGCAGTCTCGACTGGGTGCTGCGCCACCGCCGTTTAACCCTGCTCAGCCTGTTGATCACCGTCGCGGTCAACGTCGCCTTGTACGTGGTGGTGCCGAAGACCTTCATGCCTCAACAGGACACCGGTCAGTTGATCGGTTTCGTGCGCGGCGACGACGGCCTGTCGTTCAGCGTGATGCAGCCAAAAATGGAGATCTTCCGCCGCGCCGTGCTCAAGGACGCTGCGGTAGAGAGCGTCGCCGGCTTCATCGGTGGCAGCAACGGCACCAACAACGCCTTCATGCTGGTGCGCCTGAAGCCGATCAAGGACCGCCAGCTCAACGCACAGAAGGTCATCGAACGCCTGCGCAAGGAAATGCCCAAGGTCCCTGGCGCACAACTGATGCTGATGGCCGACCAGGACCTGCAATTCGGCGGCGGCCGCGAGCAGACCACTTCGCAATACAGCTACATCCTGCAAAGCGGTGATCTGGGCGAGCTGCGCAAGTGGTACCCGAAAGTAGTCACCGCGTTGCGCGCGTTGCCCGAACTGACCGCGATCGATGCCCGAGAAGGCGCGGGCGCGCAGCAAGTCACGCTGATCGTCGACCGTGATCAGGCCAAACGCCTCGGCGTCGACATGGACATGGTCACCGCGGTGCTCAACAACGCCTACAGCCAGCGGCAGATATCAACGATCTACGACAGCCTCAACCAGTATCAGGTGGTGATGGAGGTCAATCCGAAATACGCCCAGGACCCGGTGACGCTCAAGCAGGTCCAGGTGATTACCGCCGATGGCGCGCGCGTGCCGCTATCGACCTTCGCCCATTACGAAAACAGCCTCGAAGACGATCGCGTCAGCCACGAAGGCCAGTTCGCCTCCGAGAGCATCGCGTTCGATATGGCCGAAGGCGTGACGGTGGAGCAGGGTAGTGCGGCCATCGAGCGGGCGATCGCCAAAGTCGGTCTGCCGGAGGACGTGATCGCGAAAATGGCTGGTACCGCCGACGCCTTTGCCGCGACGCAAAAAAGCCAGCCATTCATGATTCTCGGCGCACTGCTGGCGGTGTATCTGGTGCTCGGCGTGTTGTATGAAAGTTACATTCATCCGCTGACGATTCTTTCCACACTGCCGTCAGCGGGTGTCGGCGCGTTGCTGTCGATCTATGTGTTGGGTAGCGAGTTCAGCCTGATCTCCTTGCTTGGCCTGTTCCTGCTGATCGGCGTGGTGAAGAAAAACGCCATTCTGATGATCGACCTGGCCTTGCAACTTGAACGCCATCAGGGCCTGTCGCCGCTTGAGTCGATCCGCAGCGCCTGCCTGCAACGGCTGCGGCCGATTCTGATGACCACGCTGGCGGCGATTCTCGGCGCCTTGCCGCTGCTGCTCGGCCGTGCCGAAGGTGCGGAAATGCGCCAGCCGCTGGGCCTGACCATCATCGGCGGGCTGGTCTTCAGCCAGATCCTCACGCTTTACACCACCCCGGTGGTTTACCTCTATCTCGACAAGCTGCGCCATCGTTTCAACAAATGGCGTGGCGTGCGTACTGACGCCGCTCTGGAAACTCCGCTATGACTGACCGTCCGCTTTTCAATTTCGCCACCGCACGGGGTTCGCGCTTGCTGAGCCTGTCGCTGTGCGTGGCGCTGCTCAGTGCCTGCGCTGTCGGCCCGGATTATCAACGCCCGCAGACGGCTGAAATCGCTCAGTACAAGGAAGCCGAAGGCTGGACCCAGGCTAACCCGAGCGATGCGCTGGCCCGGGGCGCCTGGTGGGAGTTGTATGGCGATCAGCAGCTCAACGGGCTGATCGAGAAACTCAACAGCTCCAACCAGACCGTCGCCCAGTCAGAAGCCCAGTATCGCCAGGCCCAGGCCTTGGTGCGCAGCGCGCGCGGGGCGTTTTACCCCAGCGTCGATCTGAGCCTGGGCAAGACTCGCTCCAGCCAGGGCACCGGCAGCAGCAGTTCGAGCCTGAGCAGTTCTTCCAGTGGCATTCGCGATACTTACAATGCTGAGCTGGGCGTTAGTTGGGAAGCTGACGTCTGGGGCAAACTGCGCCGCGGCCTCGAAGCCGACGAGGCCAGCGCCCAGGCCAGTTTTGCCGATCTGGCGGCGATGCGTCTGAGCCAGCAGTCGGAACTGGTGCAGAATTACCTGCAATTGCGGGTCATCGATCAGCAGAAACGTTTGCTCGAAGCGACCGTTGCGGCTTATCAGCGATCGTTGCAGATGACCCAGAACCAGTACCGCGCCGGGGTTTCCGGACGTGATGCGGTCGCACAGGCGCAGACCCAGCTGAAAAGCACCCAGGCCGATCTGGTCGACCTGATCTGGCAGCGTGCGCAATTCGAGAACGCCATCGCCGTGCTCACCGGGCAAGCGCCGGCGGACTTCAGCATTGCTGAAGTGCAGACCATCCCGAAACTGCCGCAAGTGCCGGTGAGTCTGCCGTCGCAATTGCTGGAACGGCGTCCGGACATTGCTTCGGCGGAGCGTTCGGTGATTGCCGCCAACGCCAATATCGGCGTGGCGAAAGCCGCGTACTACCCGGACCTGACCCTGAGTTTGAGTGGCGGCTATAGCAGCAGTACTTCGCAGAACCTGATCAGCCTGCCGAACCGTTTCTGGTCGGTGGGACCGAAACTGGCGTTGCCGTTGTTCGACGGCGGCCAGCGCTCGGCGGAAGTCGACCGCACCGAAGCGGTATACGACCAGACCGTGGCCCAATACCGGCAGACCGTTCTCGATGGTTTCCGCGAAGTGGAAAACTATTTGGTGCAGCTCAAGGTGTATGAAGAAGAAGCCGCGGTGCGCCAGGAAGCGCTCGACGCGGCGCGCGATTCCTTGCGCCTGACCGAAAACCAGTACAAGGCCGGGTTGATTGCCTATATCGACGTGGTCGTGGTGCAAGCCACGGCACTGAGCAACGAGCGCAGTGTGCTGAATATTCTGCAAAGCCGTTTGATCGCCAGCGTGCAATTGATTGCCGCACTGGGCGGTGGCTGGGATGGCCAGCTGGAAGTCAGCGACACGCAATAACTGGCCGAACACTTGTGGGAGCGAGCCTGCTCGCGAAAGCGTCCGCACGGCCACGGCTTATATCGAGGCGAATGGCCTAATCGCGAGCAGGCTCGCTCCCACAATTTAACCCCGCGTGCTTCAGAAATCTCCGAAGAGCCGATTGTAGGACGATCGGACACCGCTTCATCGGCTTGATGGCCATTTGATAACTTTGTCAGTGCGTTCTTCTGCGCAATCAGTACAATCGCCGCATTTACCCGACCGAGAATGGACGCGATTGTGCGTTGGGTGGCCACGAGAATCCCCATGCTCATCGGTAGTTACTCCTCCACTCTGGTTTTCATTTCGTTGTGCGTGGCGATTCTCGCTTCCTACACCGCACTCGACCTCACCGGCCGCATCGCCACTGCCAAAGGCCGGGCCGTGCATTTCTGGACGGCCGGCGGCGCGTTCGCCATGGGCGTCGGCGTCTGGTCGATGCACTTCATCGGCATGCTCGCCTTCAAACTGCCGATCGATCTGGGCTACGACATTGTCCTCACCGCGCTGTCGCTGCTGATTGCCGTGCTGTCCTGCGGCTTTGCCCTGTGGCTGGTCAGCCAGCCGAAGCTGCCGATCCTGCAACTGGGCTTCGGCGCGCTGATCATGGGCGCCGGCATCAGTGCCATGCATTACACCGGCATGGCGGCGATGCGCATGACACCAGGCATCGATTACGATCCGGCGCTGTTTGGCGCCTCGTTGCTGATCGCCGTCGGCGCTTCGGCCGCAGCGCTGTGGATCGCTTTCCGTCTGCGCCAGCATTCGCCTCATGTGCGGCTGATTCGCGCCGGTGCAGCGGTGATCATGGGGGTTGCCATCGTCGGCATGCATTACACCGGCATGGCCGCTGCGCAATTTCCGGCCGGCAGTTTCTGCGGCGCCACGCTCAACGGCTTGAAAGGCAACGGCCTCGACGGTCTGGTCCTGATCACCACGCTGGCGGTGCTATCGATTGCCTTGCTCACCTCGATCCTCGACGCCCGCCTCGAAGCACGTACTGCCGACCTCGCGCATTCGCTGACCGTGGCCAACCGCGAACTCACCCAATTAGCGCTGCACGACACCCTGACCGGTCTGCCGAATCGCATGCTGCTCGACGACCGCATCAATCAGGCGATGAAAAAAGTCCATGAACACGGCGGCTGTTTCGCGCTGATGTTTATCGATCTGGACGGTTTCAAGCCGGTCAACGATGCGTTCGGCCACCACATGGGCGACGAGTTGCTGCGCGAGGTCGGTGTGCGTCTGCGCGAGGATCTGCGCGGCCAGGACACGCTGGCGCGGATCGGCGGTGACGAGTTCGTCCTGCTGGTGCGTTTGAGTGAACCCAATGATGCGCTCGGCCTGGCTGCGCGCCAGGTGGGTTTGGTCGCCCAAGCGTTCCGCGTCGCGGGTCATGATCTGCAGATTTCCGCCAGCGTCGGCATCGCCCTGTACCCGGGCAACGGCCAGAACGCCCAGGAACTGCTGATGAACGCGGACGCGGCGATGTACCACGCCAAGGGTGGCGGAAAAAACGGCTACAGCTTTTTCGACGCCTCGATGAACAACAACGCGCGCAAGCAGTTGCAGTTGCTGCAGGACCTGCGCGCGGCGCTGGAGCACAGTCAGTTCAGCCTGCATTACCAGCCCAAGTTCGACGCCGGCAATGGTCGGGCGGTCGGGGCCGAGGCGTTGCTGCGCTGGCAGCACCCGGTGCACGGCCTGTTGATGCCGGACAAGTTCATCGAACTGGCGGAGAAAAGCGGCCTGATCATTCCGATCGGTGAGTGGGTGCTCAACGAGGCCTGCCGGCAGATGCGCGAGTGGTTTGTGCTCGGTTACACCGACTGGCGGATTGCCGTGAACCTCTCGGCCCTGCAGTTCTGCCACACCGGGCTGGTGCGCAGCGTCGCCAAAGCGTTGGCCACGCATCACTTGCCCGCGAACAGCCTGACCCTGGAAATCACTGAGACCACGGCGATGAGCGATGCCGATGCGAGCATGACGGTGTTGCAGGAGTTGTCGGACATGGGCGTCGACCTGTCGATCGATGACTTCGGCACCGGATATTCCAGCCTGATGTACCTCAAGCGCCTGCCGGCCAACGAGCTGAAGATCGATCGGGGTTTTGTCCGCGATCTGGAACACGACAGCGACGACGCGGCGATTGTCTCGGCGATCGTGGCGCTGGGGCAGGCGCTGGGTCTGCGGATTGTTGCTGAAGGGGTTGAAACCGGGGTGCAGCAGAAGTTTCTGACCCAGTTGGGCTGTGATTCCTTGCAGGGCTATCTGCTCGGGCACCCGATGCCGGCCGAGCGTTTCATGCAGGACATTGTGCGCGGTGAGGCATTGGCGCTGGCCTGACTGACCGCGTCGCCTGCCATCGCCAGCAGGCTGGCTCCCACACTGGATCTGCTCATGACGCCGAGCCCTGTGGGAGCTAGCCTGCTGGCGATGGCGGCCGGCCGGGCGCCACAGACCTTATGCAAAACCCGGCAATGACGGTTATTCTTGGCCCCGACTGTCACGTGTGCATTTGGGGGAAAGGCCAGCATGGATAAAGTCATCGTGATCACCGGCGGCGGGCGTGGCATCGGCGCCGCTACGGCGCTGTTGGCGGCCGAGCAAGGCTATCGGATCTGCATCAACTATCAGTCGGATGAACAAGCCGCGCACAGTGTGCTCGAGCAAGTCCGTGCCTTGGGCGCCCAGGCCATTGCGGTGCGCGCCGACGTCAGTATCGAAGACGAAGTGATCGCGCTGTTCCATCGCGTCGACAGCGAGCTGGGCCGGGTCACCGCTCTGGTGAACAACGCCGGCACCGTCGGGCAAAAGTCGCGGGTCGATGAGATGTCCGAATTCCGTATTCTGAAAATCATGAAAACCAACGTGCTGGCGCCGATCCTCTGCGCCAAACACGCGATCCTGCGCATGTCGCCCAAGCACGGCGGGCAGGGTGGCAGCATCGTCAACGTGTCCTCCGTCGCCGCACGGCTCGGTTCGCCCAACGAGTACGTCGATTACGCCGCCTCCAAAGGCGCACTCGATACCTTCACCATTGGCCTGTCGAAGGAAGTGGCGGGCGAAGGCATTCGGGTCAATGCGGTGCGTCCGGGTTACATCTATACCGATTTCCACGCGTTGAGCGGCGACCCCGAGCGGGTCAGCAAACTGGAATCGGCCATCCCCATGGCCCGTGGTGGCCGCCCGGATGAAGTGGCGGAGGCGATTGTCTGGTTGTTGTCGGACAAGGCGTCGTATGCGACGGGGACGTTTGTGGATCTGGGGGGCGGGCGCTAGTTCTGCGGTGGCTGGTCGGGCGCTATCGCCAGCAGGCTGGCTCCCACATTGGTTCTGTATTCACAAATCTACTGTGGGAGCCAGCCTGCTGGCGATGGCGATCAACCAGGCGATATCAATCTGTCAGAACGACCGCACAATCCGCCCCAACGTCTCCATGGCCTTTTCCGAATCCTCGGTCCACGGGCTGCCATAGTTCAGGCGAATGCAATTTCGAAAGCGTTGGGTCGGTGAGAAAATCGGCCCCGGCGCTATGCTGATGCCTTGGGCCAGCGCCATCTGAAACAACTTCAGCGAATCCATCTGCGGTGGCAATTCCAGCCACAAAAAGTACCCGCCTGCCGGCTGGCTGACGCGCGTCTGCGCCGGGAAGTAACGAGCGATGGCCGCGAGCATGGCGCTTTGCTGTTCTTCCAGCGCATAGCGCAATTTGCGCAAGTGGCGGTCGTAGCCGCCGTGTTGCAGGTAATCGGCAATCGCTGCTTGCGCCGGCATCGACGCGCACAGCGAGGTCATCAGTTTCAGTCGTTCGATTTTCTGCGCATAACGCCCGGCGGCGACCCAGCCGATGCGATAGCCGGGGGCGAGGCTTTTGGCGAACGAGCCGCAGTGCATGACCAGCCCTTCGGTGTCGAACGCCTTGGCCGGCTTCGGCGCGTGCTGGCCGTAATAGAGTTCAGCGTAGACATCGTCTTCGATCAGCGGGACCTGGTGCTCGCGCAGCAATTCGACCAGTTCCTGTTTCTTCGCCTCGGGCATGGTCGCGCCCATCGGGTTCTGAAAACTGGTCATGCACCAGCAGGCCTTGATCGGATGGCGTTCCAGCGTCTGCGCGAGCACGCCGAGGTCGATGCCGTCACGCGGATGCACAGGAATTTCCACGGCCTTGAGCTTGAGCCGCTCGAGCACTTGCAGGCTGGCATAGAACGCCGGGGCTTCGATGGCCACCAGATCGCCGGGCTCCGTCACGGCTTGCAGGCACAGGTTCAGCGCTTCGAGCGCGCCGTTGGTGATCAGCAGTTCTTCCATCGGCAGCATCAGCCCGCCGACCATGTAGCGCAGGGCGATCTGACGACGCAATTGCGGATTGCCCGGCGACATGTCGGTGACCACCATGCGCGGGTCCATCTCGCGCGCGGCGCTGGCGAGCGAGCGCGACAGGCGTTGCAGCGGGAACAGGGTCGGACTGGGGAAGGCCGAGCCGAAGGGTACGGTGTTCGGGTCCTTGATCGAATCGAGCACCGAGAACACCAGTTCGCTGACGTCGACTTCGGTGGACTCATTGACCTGATGGCTGATCACCGGCTCGGAAAACGGGCTCGGTGCATGAGTGTTGACGAAATAGCCGGAACGCGGACGCGCACGGATCAGGCCGCGGCGTTCGAGCAGGTAGTAGGCCTGGAATACCGTGGACGGGCTGACGCCGTATGTCTGGCTGGCGTAACGCACCGACGGCACGCGCTGGCCGGGACCGAGGACGCCGGAGCGAATCAGTTCAGCGATGTCGTCGGCGAATTTTTCGTAGCGTTTCATTGGGGGCCTTGGTGTTCTGGATTTTTGTGGTGTGTCAGGGGGAAGGCCCCTCACCCTGGCCCTCTCCCGGGGGGAGAGGGAACTGACCGTGTTGAATTCGAGAAGTACGCTGACCTGAGCTGGCTGTGTTGAATTCATAATCAACTCGGTTTTGCAGATTGATGCAGAAAGTCATACACATCGGTCGGCTCCCTCTCCCTCGGGAGAGGGCTGGGGTGAGGGGCGCGATTCTAACGGCTCAACGATTCATCGGCGCGACAAACCTGCTCTTGGCCACGCTGTAAACCTGTGGCTCGTCGCTGTCGGCGATCTTGAAACTCAACGTTTGCGAGCTGCTGCTCGGCCGTTCGCTGGTCATCGCCACGGACACGGGCACATCGACAATCTCGCCGGGCGCCAGGCTCAGTTCGGTCTGGCCTTGCAACTGGAAGCCATCCGCGTCGACCAGTTGCAGGTTGTAGTTCTGTCGCTGTTGAGTCTTGTTGATGACCTTGAGGCTGTAGATGTTCTCGACCTGTCCCAACGCATTTTCGCGAAACAGCCCGCGGTCCTTGGTCACGTCCAGCGAGACCATCGGCCGCTCTACCAACGCCAGTGCCAGCGCGCCGATCATCACCAGCAGCACCAGCGTGTAGCCGATCAAACGAGGCCGCAGCAGATGCGTTTTGCCGCCCTGCAATTCGCGCTCGGAACTATAGCGGATCAGCCCGCGCGGGTAGTTCATCTTGTCCATGATCGAATCGCAGGCATCGATGCACGCGGCGCAGCCGATGCATTCCATTTGCAAACCGTCGCGGATGTCGATGCCGGTCGGGCAGACCTGCACGCACAGCTGACAATCGATGCAATCGCCAAGCCCCGCTTCAACCGGTTTGATTTCGCGTTTGCGCGGCCCACGGTTTTCGCCGCGGGCGGCGTCGTAGGCGATGGTCAGGGTGTCCTTATCGAACATCACGCTCTGGAACCGCGCATAGGGGCACATGTGCATGCACACCGCCTCGCGCAGCCAACCGGCATTGATGTAGGTGGCTGCGGTGAAGAACAGCACCCAGAACAAACTGACACCGCCGATCTGCAAGGTCAGCAGCTCTTCCGCGAGTGGCCGGATCGGGGTGAAGTAGCCGACGAAGGTCAGGCCGGTGAGCACGCTGATCGCCAGCCACAAGGTGTGCTTGGCCGCGCGCCGTGCCAGTTTGTTCAGGTTCCACGGCGCGGCTTGCAGTTTGATCCGCTGGTTGCGCTCGCCTTCGGTGATTTTCTCGCACCACATGAAAATCCACGTCCACGAACTTTGCGGGCAGGTATAGCCGCACCAGACGCGGCCGGCGAACACGGTGATGGCGAACAGGCCGAACGCGGCAATGATCAGCAGCGCCGACAGCAGAATGAAATCCTGTGGCCAGAAGGTTGCGCCAAAGATATGGAATTTGCTTTCAGCCAGATCCCAGAGCACCGCCTGGCGACCACCCCAATTCAGCCACACGGTGCCGAAGAACAGTGCAAACAGAAACCCCGCGCCACTCAGGCGCAAGTTGCGGAACAGACCGGTGAAGCTGCGGGTGTGAATCTGGGTGTCGCTGGACTTGAATGTCGCCTTCAGCGGCCGTGCGGGCACCTTCTTTATATGAGGCGCTTGGGTGGGGGACGCTTCAACGGTTCGGACGGGGATTCGTTCGCTCATGGTCGTTCGCTCATCAGCCTCCATCAGGCCGGAGCACTATGAGCGTCGATCTGTTTGCAGAACAGACTCAGGTATTTGAATAAAAAGCGGATCAGATGAGCTTTGGCGCAGCGCCTGCGTCAACTTGAAGCAGCACGCCGATAAAGGCGCAAGCGCCTATCGCAGGCGCTTGCGCGCGGTGTTGATCACGGTCAGTCAAATCACCGAATCACCCGTGTCGGCTTTCACGTGTTCGCGGCCGTCTTTGGCGCCGGCGACGGTCAGTGCATCGACTTCAGCTTCGGTCAGGTAGATGCGCTGACCTTCGATATCGACGGCCGACATGGCTTTGTCGGTGTCGGTGACCACCGTCAGGTCGCTGCACAGGCGAATTTCCTCGCCGTTTTCGGTGGTGAAGAAGCACGTCTGGTTCTCGATTCGAACGGGCATGAGCGCTGTCCTTTTTCCATGAGGGTCTTGTGGATTAGGGCGCAAGCGTTGCGGTTGGTTCTGCGCAACCGATTAATGGTCGCCGTTGTCCATCGTTTATCAAGCCATAACAAGAGACTGAACGATGGACGACTGGTGGGACGAGGTGTGGCAAACCCTGCAAGCGGAATTTGCCGACGTCGCCGATGCATCGCAAATCACCCGCATCACCGTACGCCTGGTGATGGCAGCGGTGCTCGGCGGCATTCTTGGCTTCGAGCGCGAGCACAAGGGCAAGGCCGCTGGCGTGCGTACGCACATGCTGGTGGCGCTGGGCGCCGCGTTGTTTGTGCTGGTGCCGCAAACCTCAGGCGCGGAATCCGATGCCATGAGTCGGGTGTTGCAAGGCGTGATCGCCGGGATCGGCTTTCTGGGGGCCGGGACCATTCTGAAGAATCAGCAGGGCGACGAGGCCCACGTCAAAGGCCTGACCACAGCGGCGGGGTTGTGGATGACGGCGGCGATCGGCGTGGCGGTGGGGCTGGGCAAGGAGGCGACAGCGCTGCTGAGTACCATTCTGGCGCTGGCGATCTTCAGCGTGATGCCTCATGTGGTGCGGGTGTTTGAAAAGGACGTCGACAAGAATGACCACCTCTGACCGATCGCTGCCACGGTGATCGTTCCCACGCTCTGCGTGGGAATGCCTCAAGGGACGCTCCGCGTTCCGGTTTAAGAAGGGACGCAGAGCGTCCCGGGCTGCATTCCCACGCAGAGCGTGGGAACGATCAGTGCGAGGGCTAGACGACAACGGGGGGCATCGTCGATGGCGGTTCTTCTTTCGGCGGCGGTGTGGTACCCGGCGGTTCCTGCTCGGGCACCGCTGGCGGTTCGGTTTCCGGCAGGGTCGGTTTGTCGATGTTCGGGTCCGGCGTTTCCGCCGGGATCGGGATAGTCATTGAGAACCTCCGTGTGGCACATGGCGTGAGACGTGCTTAAGTGGGTTGACCACCTTGCGATCAATTCGATCCGCCGTCGCGGCGCAGTAATTTCATCTGAACTTTTATCCGCGGCGGTCGCTCGGAACCTAAGTGAGTTCAACACGGGGCGGCTGCCCTGTCGCGAACAGTGATCAGGCACAAGAGCGTCCTTGGGGCGTAGAAGGAGAGATGCTCAATGACTGCTGAACAACCTTCCGAACTCGGCTACAACCCGCACATGCCGCTGGCGCAGGCGTTGCTGCTGCCGCGTATCGTTATTGAAAACACCATGCCGACCCTCGACGGCGGCCAGTTCGCGGTCAAGTCGATCGCCGGGCGCGACATAGTCGTCACCAGCAAGGTCTTCGCCGATGGCCACGACAAACTCGCGGTGCGCATCCGCTGGCGCGAAGCAGGCGCCGAGGAATGGCAGACCGAGGTCATGTCCGATCAGGGCAATAACGGCTGGCGAGGCCAGTTCCGCCCGCAGGAGCAGGGCCGCTACGTTTATTGCATCGAAGCGTGGATCGATCATTTCGCCAGTTTTCAATATGAACTGGAGAAGAAACACAGCGCCGCCGTGCCGGTCTCGCTGGAATTGCAGGAAGGCCGCAGCATGGTGCAACAGGCCGCCGAACGCAGCGAAGGTCAGCTCAGCGAAGACCTTGCCGCGCTGCACCACCAATTGTCCGGCCTGCTCGAAACCGAGCAGGTCGCGTTATTTCTGCATTCGCGCAGTGCAGAGCTGATGGCCCAGGCCGATCACCGCGCCTATCTGAGCATTAGCCCCGAATTCCCCGTAGACGTTGAACGTGAACTGGCCGAGTT
Source organism: Pseudomonas sp. Z003-0.4C(8344-21) (assembly GCF_900104975.1). Taxonomy (NCBI): domain Bacteria; kingdom Pseudomonadati; phylum Pseudomonadota; class Gammaproteobacteria; order Pseudomonadales; family Pseudomonadaceae; genus Pseudomonas; species Pseudomonas sp. Z003-0.4C(8344-21). Next base: position 3,105,348 of record NZ_LT629756.1, read on the forward strand.
CGCCAGTTGGTACGAGCTGTTTCCGCGCTCGATCACCGACGATCCCAAGCGCCACGGCACGTTCAACGATGTGCATTCACGCTTGCCGATGATTCAGGACATGGGTTTCGACGTGCTGTACTTCACGCCGATCCATCCCATCGGTCGCGCGCATCGCAAGGGCCGCAACAATTCGCTGACCGCCGGCACGGACGATCCCGGCAGCCCGTATGCGATCGGCAGCGAGGAGGGCGGCCACGAAGCGATTCACTCGCAACTTGGCACCCGCGAAGACTTCCGCCGATTGGTGGCGGCGGCTGCTGAACACGGGCTGGAGATCGCTCTCGATTTCGCCATCCAGTGTTCGCAGGATCATCCGTGGCTCAAGCAGCATCCGGGCTGGTTCAACTGGCGCCCGGACGGCACGATCAAATATGCCGAGAACCCGCCGAAGAAATATCAGGACATCGTCAACGTCGATTTCTACGCACCGGATGCGATTCCGAGCCTGTGGGTGGAGTTGCGCGACATCGTCGTCGGCTGGGTCGAGGAGGGTGTGAAGATCTTTCGCGTCGACAACCCGCACACCAAACCGCTGCCGTTCTGGCAATGGCTGATCGCCGACGTGCGCGCGCTGTACCCGGAGGTGATCTTCCTTGCTGAAGCTTTCACCACCCCGGCAATGATGGCGCGTCTGGGCAAGGTTGGTTACACGCAGAGCTACACCTATTTCACCTGGCGCAACACCAAGGCCGAGCTGGCCGAGTATTTCACCGAACTGAACCAGTCGCCGTGGCGTGAATGCTACCGGCCGAATTTCTTCGTCAATACGCCGGACATCAACCCGGCGTTCCTGCATGACTCCGGGCGTCCCGGGTTCCTCATTCGGGCGGCGCTGGCGACCATGGGCTCTGGCCTGTGGGGCATGTATTCGGGTTTTGAACTGTGCGAATCGGCGCCGGTGCCGGGCAAAGAGGAGTATCTGGATTCGGAGAAATACGAAATCCGCGTCCGCGACTTCACTGCGCCGGGCAACATCATTGCCGAGATCGCCCAGCTCAACCGCATCCGCCGGCAGAACCCGGCGCTGCACACGCATCTGGGCCTGAAGATCTACAACGCCTGGAACGACAACATTCTGTACTTCGGCAAGCGCAGCGCGGATGGCAGCAATTTCATTCTGGTGGCGGTCAGCCTTGATCCGCATAACGTCCAGGAAGCGAATTTTGAACTGCCGCTGTGGGAAATGGGTCTGCCAGACGATGCGACGACACACGGCGAAGACTTGATGAACGGCCACCGCTGGGACTGGCATGGCAAATACCAGTTCATGCGCATTGATCCGGCGTACCAGCCGTTCGGGATCTGGCGGATCAGCGCCACGTAAGAATGGCGATTTTCCTGTGGGAGCTGGCTTGCCAGCGATGACGTTGGGTCAGCCAGCATTTTCGGTGCTGTTCCACCGCAATCGCTGGCAAGCCAGCTCCCACAATGACCTCATTGCTTTGAAAAGCAGGTTGTCTTCAAGTATTTAACAGGAGTTTCACATGGCGAAGAAACCCAAGGCAGCCGCCTTCATCAAAGACCCGCTCTGGTACAAGGACGCGGTGATCTATCAGGTTCACGTCAAATCGTTTTTCGACTCCAACAATGACGGAATCGGCGACTTTCCCGGCTTGATCGCCAAACTCGATTACATTGCCGACCTCGGCGTCAACACCATCTGGCTTTTGCCGTTCTATCCTTCGCCACGCCGCGATGACGGCTATGACATCGCCGAATACCGCGGCGTGCACAGCGACTACGGGACCATGGCCGATGCGCGGCGGTTTATCGCCGAGGCGCACAAGCGTGGCTTGCGCGTCATTACCGAGCTGGTCATCAACCACACCTCGGACCAGCATCCGTGGTTTCAACGGGCACGCAAGGCCAAACCCGGCTCAGCGGCGCGGGATTTCTACGTGTGGTCGGATGACGACCAGAAATACGACGGCACGCGGATCATCTTCCTCGACACCGAAAAATCCAACTGGACCTGGGACCCGGTCGCTGGCCAGTACTTCTGGCACCGCTTCTATTCACACCAGCCGGACCTGAATTTCGATAATCCGCAAGTCATGAAAGCGGTGCTGTCAGTGATGCGCTACTGGCTGGACATGGGTATCGATGGTCTGCGTCTGGACGCGATTCCGTATCTGATCGAGCGTGACGGCACCAACAATGAAAACCTGCCGGAAACCCACGACGTCCTCAAGCAGATCCGCGCCGAGATCGACGCCAATTACCCTGACCGCATGCTGCTCGCCGAGGCCAATCAATGGCCGGAAGACACGCAGCTGTACTTCGGCGACACCGATGCTGCCGGGATCAATGGCGATGAATGCCACATGGCTTTTCACTTTCCGCTGATGCCACGCATGTACATGGCGCTGGCACAGGAAGATCGCTTCCCGATCACCGATATTCTTCGCCAGACCCCGGAAATTCCTGCCAACTGCCAATGGGCGATTTTCCTGCGCAACCACGATGAGCTGACCCTGGAAATGGTCACCGACAAGGAGCGCGATTACCTGTGGAACTACTACGCCGCGGATCGTCGTGCACGGATCAACCTTGGTATCCGCCGCCGTCTGGCGCCGTTGATGGAACGTGATCGCCGCCGCATCGAATTGCTCAACAGCCTGTTGCTGTCGATGCCCGGCACGCCGACTCTGTATTACGGCGACGAGATCGGCATGGGCGACAACATCTATCTGGGCGACCGCGATGGCGTGCGCACCCCCATGCAGTGGTCGATCGACCGCAACGGCGGCTTTTCCCGTGCCGACCCGGCGAGTCTGGTACTGCCGCCGATCATGGACCCGCTCTACGGGTATCAATCGGTCAACGTCGAAACCCAGTCCGGCGATCCGCATTCGCTGCTGAACTGGACGCGCCGCCTGCTCGCTGTGCGCAAACAGTCCAAGGCGTTCGGTCGGGGCACGTTGAAGATGCTCTCGCCGAACAATCGTCGCGTGCTGGCGTATATCCGTGAGTACACCGATGTCGACGGCAAGCACGAGATCATTCTGTGTGTGGCCAACGTGTCGCGCAGTGCGCAAGCGGTGGAGCTGGATCTCTCGGCCTACGCCGGCATGGTCCCGGTAGAAATGCTTGGTGGCAACGCGTTCCCGCCCATCGGCCAGTTGAATTTCCTCCTGACCCTGGCGCCGTATGGCTTCTACTGGTTCGGCCTGGCCGCGGAAAACCAGATGCCGAGCTGGCACGTCGAGCCGGCGCAGAGCCTGCCCGACTTCACCACGCTGGTACTGAAAAAACGCATGGAAGAACTGCTCGAAGCGCCGTCGCGCACGACGCTGGAGCAAAGCATCCTGCCGAGCTGGCTGCAGAACCGCCGCTGGTTCGCCGGCAAGGATGCGGCCATCGAGAAGGTCCATCTGGCTTACGGCGTGCGTTTCGGCGATGCCCAGCATCCGGTGCTGCTCAGCGAAATCGAAGTCACTGCTGGCGGCCAGACCCATCGCTATCAGTTGCCGTTCGGCTTCATCGCAGAGGACCAGGTCGGCCCGGCATTGCCGCAGCAATTGGCGCTGTCGCGTGTAAGACGCGTGCGACAGGTCGGTCTGATCACCGATGCGTTCAGCCTTGAGGCGTTCGTGCGCGCAGTGCTGCAAGGCATGCAGAACGACACGGTGCTGGAGTCGGCCGAGGGTGAAATCCGCTTTGCCTCGACACCGCATCTGGAAAAACTTGGCCTTGGCGCGGAGTCGGAAGTGCGTTATCTGTCGGCCGAGCAGTCGAACAGCTCGGTGGTGATCGGCAACAGCCTGGTGCTTAAGCTGATACGTAAAGTCGCTTCTGGCGTACACCCGGAACTGGAGATGAGCGCTTACCTGACCGAGGCCGGATTTGCCAATATCTCTCCGCTGCTGGGTTCGGTGATTCGCCGCGATGGCGCAGGCGAAGACAACCTGCTGATGATTGCCCAAGGTTATCTGAGCAATCAGGGCGATGCGTGGGAGTGGACGCAGAACAACCTCGAACGGGCCTTGCGCGACGAGCTGGCAGATGCCGTCTCCGAGCAGGAGCAACATTACAACGCCCTTGGCGAGTTGAAGGATTTTGCCGGCATGCTCGGCCAGCGTCTGGGCGAGATGCATCAGGTGCTCGCCGCGCCGACCGACAATGCCGATTTCGCACCGCAAGTGGCGTCGGCCAAGGACATGCAGGCGACCGGCAAGGACGTGGCCGCACAAGTGGAGCGCGCGCTGACCCTGCTCAAGCAGCATCAGGGCGAACTCAGCGCCGCGGACCAGAAACTGGTCAAGCGCTTGATCGACGACAAGAAAACCATCCTCGCCCATGTGCAGGATCTGGCGAAAAAAGCCACCGGCGGGCTGCGCATTCGCGTCCACGGCGATTTGCACCTTGGGCAGGTTCTGGTGATCAAGGGCGACGCCTACCTGATCGATTTCGAGGGTGAACCGGCGCGGCCATTGGGTGAACGCCGTGGCAAACACAGTCCGTACAAGGACGTCAGCGGGGTGTTGCGCTCCTTCGATTACGCAGCGGCGATGACCATCAACGTGCACAACGTCGATAACAGCGCCGGAGCCGAAGCCGCGCGCAAACGCGTCGCCGAGCGCTATTTGCGCGAGGCCCGTGAGGCATTTGTTCAGGCATACCGCCAGGCGGCGGCTAACCTTGATCATGCCTGGCAGGATCCTGCAGGTGCCGACGCCGCGCTGGCGCTGTTCGGCCTGGAGAAGGCGGCCTATGAAGTGGCCTATGAAGCCTTGAATCGCCCCACGTGGCTGCCCGTGCCATTGCACGGTTTGTATGGGTTATTGACGGGGCTTAAACCCTTTTCCGATCTTGGTGGAGAGTAGTCATGAGTTTCTCGAACAAGGAACAGGGTCAGGTCAAAGAGGCCTTGCTGCCCTCGGCAAAAGATATCGATGCCTTGGTGCGTGCTGAACATCACGATCCTTTTTCCATTCTCGGTCCGCACGGCGATGGCGCTGGCGGGCAATTCATCCGCGCCTATCTGCCCGGCGCGCTGAGTGTGGCGGTGCTGGACAAGGACAGCGGCGAAGAACTCGGCCCGCTGGAAATGACCGAAACGCCGGGGCTGTTTGTCGGCCACTTTGCCCAGGCGCGTTCGTACCTGCTGCGCACACGCTGGGCGGGTGGCGAGCAGGTCGCCGAAGATCCTTACAGCTTCGGCCAGTTGCTCGGCGAAATGGACTTGTACCTGTTCGCCGAAGGCAATCACCGTGACCTCAGTGCCTGCCTCGGTGCGCAGCTGACAACCGTCGACGGCGTCGATGGCGTGCGCTTCGCCGTATGGGCGCCGAATGCCCGGCGGGTCTCGGTGGTCGGTGATTTCAACGTCTGGGACGGTCGTCGCCATCCGATGCGCTTGCGCCATCCGTCCGGGGTGTGGGAACTGTTCATTCCGCGTATGCAAGCGGGTGAGTTGTACAAATACGAAATTCTTGGCGCGCACGGCATTTTGCCGCTCAAGGCCGATCCGATGGCGCTGGCTACCAGCCTGCCGCCGGACACCGCCTCGAAAGTCGCCTCGCCGTTGCAGATCGACTGGCAGGATCAGGACTGGATGAGCAGCCGCCACGAGCGCCAGCAACGTGCCAAACCGCTATCGATCTACGAATTGCACGCCGGTTCGTGGCAATGCGAGCTGGACGATCTCGGCGAAGTAGCGCGCCAGTACAGCTGGCCGGAGCTGGCCGATCGACTGATTCCGTACGTGAAAGAACTCGGTTTCACTCACATCGAATTGATGCCGATCATGGAGCATCCATTCGGCGGTTCGTGGGGTTACCAACTGCTTTCGCAGTTCGCGCCGAGCGCGCGATATGGCACGCCGGATCAGTTCGCCGCGTTCGTCAATGCCTGCCATCAGGCCGACATCGGTGTGATCCTCGACTGGGTGCCGGCGCATTTCCCGACCGATACCCACGGGTTGGCGCAATTCGACGGCACCGCGCTGTATGAATATGCCAACCCGCTGGAAGGCTTCCATCAGGACTGGGACACACTGATCTACAACCTTGGCCGCACCGAAGTGCACGGCTACATGCTCGCTTCGGCGTTGCACTGGCTCAAGCACTTCCATATCGACGGTTTGCGCGTCGACGCGGTGGCTTCGATGCTCTATCGCGACTATTCACGCAAGGCTGGCGAATGGGTGCCGAACCGCCACGGCGGACGCGAGAACCTTGAGGCGATCGACTTCCTGCGCCACCTGAACGATGTGGTCGAACTCGAAGCGCCGGGCGCGTTGGTGATTGCCGAAGAGTCCACTGCATGGCCCGGTGTCAGCCAGAGCACCCAGCAGGGCGGCCTCGGCTTTTCCTACAAATGGAACATGGGCTGGATGCACGATTCGCTGCATTACATCCAGCAGGATCCGGTGTACCGCGCGCATCATCACAACGAGCTGAGCTTCGGTCTGGTCTACGCCTGGTCCGAGCGTTTCATCCTGCCGATTTCGCACGACGAAGTGGTGCACGGCAAGCATTCGCTGATCGACAAGATGCCCGGCGACCGCTGGCAGAAATTCGCCAACCTGCGCGCCTATCTGAGCTTCATGTGGACCCACCCGGGCAAGAAGTTGTTGTTCATGGGCTGCGAGTTCGGCCAGTGGCGCGAGTGGAACCACGATCAGCAACTGGACTGGTATCTGCTGCAATATTCCGAGCACAAAGGCGTGCAGAAGCTGGTTGGCGATCTCAATCGGTTGTATCGCGAAGAGCCGGCGCTGCACGATCAGGATGACGCGCCGCAGGGCTTCCAGTGGTTGATCGGCGACGATGCGATCAACAGCGTTTACGCCTGGTTGCGCTGGAGCAAGGAGGGCGAGCCGGTGCTGGTGGTGGCCAACTTCACGCCGGTGCCGCGCCAGTCCTATCGTGTCGGTGTGCCGTTTGCCGGCCGCTGGAAAGAACTGCTCAACAGCGACGCCGAGACCTATGCCGGTTCCAACTATGGCAACGGCGGCGGGGCGCAGACCGAAGAAGTGCCAAGCCATGGTCAGGCGCTGTCGCTGGAGTTGAACCTGCCGCCGCTGGCCGTGTTGATTCTCAAGCCGGAGGGTTGATCCGAGACCGTGGCGCAGCCATCGCGAGCAGGCTCACTCCTACACTTGGAATGCGTTCCCCTGTAGGAGTGAGCCTGCTCGCGATGGCGTCAGCGCAAACACTTTCGCAACCAAGCCAACCACTCACCAACGCATCCGCACACCCAGGCTGCCGATCAACCCATTCAAATCGTTATCATCGACATCGCTGCTGTAATCCGCGCTGACATACAGGCTCACCGTGGGACTCATGCGTGCCACCAGTCCGAGGCCTAAATCCACCGTCGATGACTTGCGGCTGCTGCTGATCTTGTCGACCTGATCCAGCGTTACCGTGCTGCCGGTGTAGACGGTGTGCCAGAGGTTGGTGCGCACGTAGGGTTCCACCGGCAAACCGTTCAAATCGTAACTGCCCTTCAATCGCGCGCCGACGCGACCGCTCCACGCCGTCAGGTCACTGGACGAGGTGTTGCCGGAACCTGCATAAGGCGTGTCGAGGCTGATGCGTTGATTGATCAATTGCGCCTGCGGCTCCACCACCCAGTTTTCGCTCAGCCCGATGGGAAAACCACCTTCGACCGAGAACGTCATCGCGCTGCCTTCACTGGCCTGGCGTGCGCCTTGCGGGCTGCGGCTGAAACCACTGACACGTCCGGCGCTGGCGGACAGATCGACGTGCCAGCCCTGAGCGCCGGTCAGGCTGTAATAGGCACCCAGGCTTTGGCCTTGCAGATTCAGTGTGTCAGTGCCGGGGTCGGCGAGGGCGCGGCTGGTGAGCGGGCCGTTGCGACTGGCGCGGATCTGATTATCGCCACCGATGACACCGATGGTTTGCGTATAACCGTTGTGGCTTTGCAGGGTCAGCAGCGCCGGCCCTTTGCTCTCGCCGCTGCCGGGCATTGCGTAGCTGGACGACAACACATCGGTTTGCGCTTGCCGCGCACTGCGCCCGTACAACTCATCCCAGGCTGAAGGTGCGAGATCTTCACTGATCAGCCGTGAGCCGATTGGATCACGCCGTGGGCCGGGTTGCTGCGGGTCAGGGGTAAGCACTGTGACGGGGAGGGTCATCACCGGCACGTCCGCGCGATACCAGATGCGGGTGGCATCCACCGCTGGCTCGGCCTTGGCCTCCATGGACGAGCACAACAGGATCGAGCTCGACACGGTGCAGAAAGTGAATCTGATCTCTTGTGGGGTGAGTGAAGTTTTCATGGCGGTCTACCTTGCAGGCGCATGCGGCATCTCGATGTGGCGCCTCTCCTACCCCGAACGAGGGGCGACCGAATGGAGCGGGGCGAGCCGTGACCGCTCGCTTTTGCGAGTGGCCGGAGGTTCGTCCCGGTTGATTTTCCGGGGTAGTAAGGTAGAGATAAGAAGAGTGATGGCGCTGCGTCAAGAAATTGGACGATGGGCGGTAATTGGCAAAACGGCTCCGCCAAATCTTTGTTTTTATGCGTATTACTAAGTGGTTGTTTGTGCGAGGAATCGCCTGTGCAACGGCCAGGCAGAGCTGTTCAGTCCCCCGACGGAAGGTAGTCGTGCATGCGCCAACAGTGGCGCCACCGACCTCGGCGCCAAGCAAGGCACTGTCAAAATTGCGTCTACAGATGCACTTCCACTGCCAGCGGCAAATGATCGGAAAGATGCGTCCACGGTTTGTTGCCAAGGATTTGCGGGTCATGGCTGCTGGCATTGCGCAGGTAGATCCGGTCCAGTCGCAGCAATGGGAATCGTGCCGGATAGGTCTTGGCCGGGCGGCCATGATGACGCTCGAATGCCTCGTGCAGATAGTCACGCCGTGCAAGGGCGACGTTGCCTTGCAACTGCCAGTCGTTGAAGTCGCCGGCGATGATGACCGGGGCGTCGTCAGGCAGCGATTCCAGTAGCTGGCAAAGCAGCTTCAACTGCAATTGCCGGTGACTTTCGAGCAGACTCAAATGCACGCAGATGGCATGCACTTCGGCGTGCCCCGGCACATCGAGTATGCAATGCAGCAAGCCACGCCGTTCGGGGCCGGTGATCGACACATCGAGGTTGCGGTATTCGCGGATCGGGTATTTCGACAGCAGGGCATTGCCGTGATGGCCGTCGGGGTACACAGCGTTGCGCCCGTAGGCAAAATCGCTCCACATACTGTCGGCGAGAAATTCGTACTGCGAGGTTTGTGGCCATTCGTTGTAGCGGCTCGAATGCCGTTCATGTTCACCGACCACTTCCTGCAGGAACACCAGGTCGGCCGCCGTACTGCGCACCGCTTCGCGCAGCTCGGGCAGGATGAAGCGGCGATTCAGTGCGGTGAAGCCCTTGTGGGTATTGACCGTCAACACGCGCAGGCGATGAATGACGGGTGCGTCGACACGCTGACGCTCGGGTTCGCTGGACACGTTCACTCCTCGAAATTACGCACGCTTGTTCATGCGACTGATGGGGAGGGGTGGCAGTTCCGTCTGATCTGAACACAACCCCTCTGTAGGAGTGAGCCTGCTTGCGATAGCGGTGGGTCAGGCAATAGATGCGTCAATTGATAGACCGCTATCGCGAGCAGGCTCACTCCTACAGGGGGCATTCATTGTCAGACGAAGACAATTTCATAGGGCAAGCGCATCCGCTCCAGGATCACCGGTGGCAACAGCGGCGCGATGCCAATGGCCGGTTCGCCGTTGAGCTGGCTGGCGTAGGCGTGGGTGGCGTGGCTTTTGCGCGCGACGGTCCAGGTGTCGAGGCGCACTTTGCGTGCGCGCTCCCAGGGGATCTGTTGCTGTTCGCGCTCCGGCCAGTGCCAGGCCCAGACCGGCACATCGTGGTAGCGGGCGCCGACCTGTTCTGCGGCTTTGGCGCTGGCACGGCCGACCGCTTCATGGTCATCGTTGCCATCGTTGCGCCAGGTACTGAACACCACATCGCCGGGGCGCAGGTACCGATTGATGAACTCGCAGACCTGCGCTTCCTGCACCCGCAGCGCATTGTCGGTGAAACCGCCGCGCACCCATTTCAGGCTGTGCATCGGCAGGCCGAGGCGGCGCAGGGCTTCGACGCTTTCCTGCGGGCGAAACACGCTCAGGCGTTTTTCCGACCATTGCCGCGAGCCGGGGTGGCTGGCGCTGCCATCGGTGATCGAGAGCAATTGCAGCGGATGGCCGAGGCTGGCGAGCAGTTGCAGGAGGCCGCCGCACGTCACCACCTCATCACCGGGATGCGGGGCGATCAACACGGCGCGAGCGCCGGGCGGGACCAGAGCGAGGGTATTGATGACGGGAATGCTGTCGAGCTGCGCGGCCGAATTCCAGATCTGCGCCGGCAGATTGCTTTCATTGAGGATGAACGGTTTCATCAGTGCGACGTCCTTGTGTGGCATGCCCAGTGTCATCGGTCACAAACGCTGACCGTGAACGCTGATGGCAAAATGGGTTGCAACTGTGCGGTGCTCCGACCCTTGGGTTACCGCGATGCAGAGTATTGCTCAAGACACGGGATTCGTCGCGTCACAGATCAATCTGATCCGTATTTTTTTCGCCAGACTGTGTCAGATTGCGCAAATAGTCGCCGAATCCGCCGCGGGCGCGGCTGTCGAGGCGGGCGCTGGTGTGTACCCGTGGGCGATGGCTCCAGGCGATGTGCGCACCCGAGCGTTCCAGGGCGCGCACCAGTTGCACGTCTTCGTCGCAAGCCAAGGGTTTGAAGCCGCCGGCAGAGATATAAGCCGCCGCGCTGACACCCAGGTTGGCGCCATGGATATGCCGGTGGCCCTCACGTGCCTGATAGTGGCGGTGATAGCGGATCTGCGCCGCTTCATCCACCGAATCGGGCCAGTGCTCAATGGTCACCGTGCCGCACACCGCGTCAGCCTGCAGGCCGAGCTGAGCGACCAGCCAATCGTCGGCGACGCGGCTGTCGGCGTCGGTGCAGGCGATCCAGCGTGCGCCACGCTCCAGCAACCACCAGGCGCCGACGGCGCGCGCTTCGCCAACGTTGCTGGCATCTATCGGCAAGCACAGCACCGGGTATTGACTGACAATCTGCGCCGAGCGATCAGTGCAGCTGTCGAGCACCACCAGCACTTGCACTTCCTCGCCGGACAGTTGCGCATGTTGACTGGCGCGCAATGCGGCGCGCAGGCACTCATCGAGCAGCGCCTCTTCGTTGTGTGCCGGAATCACGATCCCAATCAACGCAAACCCTCCAGCGCCGCCACCGAACGTGGCTCGCGACTCCACACCTCAAGAATGAAATCCGCTTCCTGATGCAGCACCAGACGCGGCAATGCCAGTTGTTCATGAATCTGATCGTGGACCTGCCGTGCATTCAGCGCGCAGCCCTCGATCGGCGGGCGCCAGTGGCAGGCCAGTAATTGGCCGTCGGCGGTCAGGGAATTGCCGATGTGGCGGATCACTTCTGTCAGATCCTCGCGGTCGAGGTAGTAGCCGATTTCGCTAAATACAATCAGGTCGAATTTTTCCTCCGGCCAGTGCCCGGGGAGGCGGTTCTGCCGCACTTCGACGTGGTCGAACAGGCTCAAGCGGGTCTGCGCCAGTTTCACCGCGGCGGCGGCAGTGTCGCAGCACACCAGACGGCTGCAACGGCTGGCCAGCTCGGCGCTCAGTTCGCCGTTGGCGCAACCCGGTTCGAAGATCGCCCGATAATGCGGACGCGGCAGGGCGGCGAGGGTGATCGCGCGTTTGCGCTGTTCGTACCAGCGTTGGCGGAATGCCCAAGGGTCGTCGTTACCGGAAAACAGACCGTCGAAATAGCGATCCTCGACACTCAAAGGAACACCACTTCGAAAGGCTGCAACAAACGTTCAAGGACATACGGCGCCAACACCGGCGCCAGTCCTGCATCGCGGTCGCCTTCCAGTTGGCTGGCGAACGCATGGGCGGCGTGGCGTTTGCGTGCGACGTGCGTCGGCGACAACAGAATCTTGCGCGCGCGTTGCCACGGCACCGCCGCGTCTTCCGGCGTCGCCCAGTGCCAGGTCCACACCGGTAGCTCGTGACACACCACGCCGGCACGGCGCGCCGCTTCGAGGCTGGCGCGGCCGACCGCTTCATGATCGCTGTGACCGTCCTCACGCCACGTGGTAAACAGCACGTCGTGAGGATGCAAATAGCTTTGAATGAATTCGCTCAGTGCCTGCTCTTGCGCTGCCACTTGAGTGTCGGTGAAACCGCCGCGCAGCCATTTCAGGCTGTGCATCGGCAAACCGAGACGGCGCAAGGCTTCGGCGGACTCCTGCGGGCGCACTACGCTCAGACGTTCAACCGGCCAGAGCGTCGAGCCGGGGTGGCTGGCGCTGCCGTCGGTGACCGAGATCAGTTGCATCGGCCGTCCGGCGGCGGCGAGCAGTTGCATCAGCCCGCCGCACCCGAGCACTTCATCATCCGGATGCGGCGCGACAATGACGGCTCGTGCGCCGGGCGGCACCAGACCAAGCACATCAATCACCGGCAACTCCGCCAGGCGCCGCGAATTTTGCCACTGATGCAGCGAGGTGCCCTGGCCGACAATCGGGTTGGCTTTCATAGTGCCCAGACCTCGCCGGGCTGCTGCGCGACCCTTTGCCCGAGCGCGGCAAGATCGCGCTCGGCATGACTCTGACGCAGGAACACCGGCAGGTCGGCCACCAGATGGGCAAAACGGCGATCCTGACAAAACGGTCCGGCACCGAGCGCTCGGCCGGTGTCACGCAAGACCTGTTCGGCGGACTGTTCGACCACCGCCCGCGCACGCCGCGCCAGCAGTTCAGCGTCGGCTTCGGGCTGGGCGTCGATCTGCAAAGCGCTGAAGCGCAGCACATCGGCGGCGGCCTGCAAGGCGCTGTCGACCGCACCGAGGTGCGCCAGTGCGTGCGGTTCATCGCGTTCGGCACAGTGTTGGCGCAAGCGCTCGCCGATCTGCCGCGCCGCGCCGTACCAGCACGCCGCAATGCCGATCCCGCCTTGCCAGAAACCCGGCCGTTGCAGGTAGTCGCCGGGATCGCCGATGGCCTGGGCTTCGGCGTTCTCGAACACCACCTCGACGCTGCCGGTGGCACCCATGCCCACGGCTTGCCAGCCGTGCTCGGTGATGGTCACGCCGGGTTGGTCGAGGGCCACCGCAACCAGTTGCTGCTGATCGTCCGCGTCCCATGCCGTGAGCAGGGCATGGCTGAGCACCGCCGCGCCGGAACACCAGGCCTTGCGCCCATTGAGATTGACCATGTGCCCGGCCGGGCTGACCCTGACGCGTGCCTGCGGCGGCTCTGCCGCCCACATGCCCCAGGTGCTGCCGGGTGTCGGCGTGCCGCCCAGTTGTTCGATGATGGCCAGCGCGTCGGTGTGCCCCTCATATAGCTTGCACAGCCCCAGATCATGCCCGCCGACCGCCGCCAGACGCTGAAAACGCTCCAGCGTGTGACCGCTGCCGGGCAGCGGCAGGCGATCCAGTCCAGCCTCGACCATTGCCCGCAGGCATTGGCCGAGGGCGGCGGTGGCGGCGTAATCCGGCGCACGTCGGGCCAGATAGCTTTGCAGGTCCATATCACTCTTCTTCGTCGCGTTGCAGTTCGAACAACAGCAACGAGCGCCCGGTCACCGAGTATTCGTGGCCGAATTCGAAGCGTTCCTGGCCGCGAATCGCCGGTTGATTGGTATCGACCATGCACGTCCAGAAGCCGCCATCCGGTACTTCTGGCAAGACGAAGTTGACGATGTCGTGGTGCGCGTTGACCACCAGCAACAGCGTCGCATCGCCACCCTTGCGGCGAATCCCGGTCTCCTGCGCGCGACCATCAAGCAGCATGCCCAGGCAGCGGTTGTGTGCGTCATGCCAGTGCTCGGTGGTCATCTCGGTGGCGTCCGGCGCCAGCCAGGTGACGTCCTTGACGCCGATGTCCTCGTTGTACTCGCCGACCAGAAACCGCCCACGGCGCAGGATCGGGTAGGCCAGACGCAGCTTGATCAGGCGCTTGACGAACTTCAGCAGGGCCTTGCCGTCCTCGCTCAGGTCCCAGTTGACCCAGCCGATCTCGCTGTCCTGGCAATAGGCATTGTTGTTGCCGTCCTGGGTGCGGGCGAACTCATCGCCGGCGACGATCATCGGCGTGCCTTGGGCCAGCAGCAACGTGGCGAAGAAATTGCGCATCTGCCGGTGGCGCAGGGCGTTGATTTCCGCATCGTCGGTCGGGCCTTCGACGCCGTGATTCCAGGACAGGTTGTTGTTGCTGCCGTCCTGATTGTTTTCGTCGTTGGCTTCGTTGTGCTTGTCGTTGTACGAGACCAGATCGTTGAGGGTGAAACCGTCGTGCGCGGTGACGAAGTTCACCGAAGCGTAAGGCCGGCGCCCGCGTTGATTGAACATTTCTCCCGACGCGGTCATGCGGCTGGCGAAGTCGGCGAGCTGGCCGTCGTCACCTTTCCAGAACGCGCGAACGGTGTCGCGGAACTTGTCGTTCCACTCGACCCAGCCCGGCGGGAAGTTGCCCACCTGATAACCACCGGGACCGCAATCCCACGGCTCGGCAATCATTTTCACCTGGCGCAGCACCGGGTCCTGACGGCAGGCGACGAGGAAGCTGTGACGCTCGTCGAAACCGTCGTGATAACGCCCGAGAATGGTCGCCAGATCGAAGCGGAAACCGTCGACGTGCATCTCGCTGGCCCAGTAGCGCAACGAGTCGGTGACCATTTGCAGCACGCATGGATGGCTCAGGTCGAGGGTGTTGCCGGTCCCGGAGTCGTTGATGTAGTAGCGCTTGTCGTCAGGCATCAAGCGGTAGTACGAGGCGTTGTCGATCCCGCGCATCGACAGGGTCGGGCCTTGCTCGTTGCCTTCGGCGGTGTGGTTGTAGACCACATCGAGGATCACTTCGAGATTGGCATCGTGCAGGTGCGCGACCATTTCCTTGAACTCGGCAATCTTGCCGCTGGCCAGGTAGCGCGGGTCCGGGGCGAAGAAGGCGATGCTGTTGTAGCCCCAGTAGTTGGTCATGCCTTTTTGCAGCAAATGCTGGTCATTGACGAAGGCATGGATCGGTAACAATTCAACCGTCGACACGCCGAGCTTGCGAACGTGTTCCAGCACATCATCGACCATCAGGCCGGCAAAGGTCCCGCGTACGTTTTCCGGCACGGAGGGGTGACGCATGCTGATGCCGCGCACGTGGGTTTCATAAATGATCGTCTTGTCCCATGGCACGCTGACGCGGTGGTCGTTACCCCAGGTGTGCGCCGGGTCGATGACCTTGCACTTGGGCACGAACGGCGCACTGTCGCGTTCATCGAAACTGAGGTCGGCGTCCGGATGGCCGATGGTGTAGCCGAACAGCGCTTCCGACCATTTCAGTTCGCCCACCAACTGCTTGGCGTACGGGTCGATGAGCAATTTGTTGTGGTTGAAACGGTGACCGTTGGCTGGATCGTATGGGCCATAAACGCGGTAGCCATAGATCAGGCCCGGGTGCGCATCCGGCAAGTAGCCGTGGTAGATCTCGTCGGTGTACTCGGGCAATTCGATGCGCTCGAGTTCGACTTCACCGGCATCGTCGAAGATGCACAGCTCAACCTTGGTGGCATTGGCGGAAAACAGAGCAAAGTTTACCCCCAGACCATCCCAGGTCGCACCGAGCGGGAAGGGCAGGCCTTCACGGATTCTGGACGGCTCGGCGTGCGCGGCGGGCTCGGCTTTTTTTGGACGGGTCATGATTGCTCCTGCAAAAAACGAATTCTGGGCTGATGCAAAACCCTGTAGGAGTGAGCCTGGTCGCGATGGCGGTGTGTCAACCAGCCAATGTGTCAATGGGTACACCGCTATCGCGAGCAGGCTCACTCCTACAAGGGGATGTGTGTTTCTTGAGGGCGAGTGCGCCCTCGATGGCGAGCAAGCCCGCCACAGGTTCGTTCAGTTCAATAATCGGGTTGCGTCAGATCGCCGGAGGTTTTCTCGGTGCGCGCGGTTTTTTCTCGGCGGTTTTTTCTCCCGGCGGCACCACTTTCGGGGTGCTGGCCGGCTTGGCCTTCGCTGCCGGTTTGGCTTTAGCCGCCGGCGTGGTCTTGCCGTTTACCGCTTTACCCTCAGTCGCCTTGCTGGTCGCGGTCTTGCCGGCGGTTTTGCTACCCGTGGCCTTTGGTGGCTTCTTCGGGGCCAGCGCTTCAGCCTCGGCCAGCTTGCGCGCCATCTCCCAGTGGCGCTCCTCATGGCCTTCGGGTTTACCCTCCGATTCCCATATCTGATAGGCGAATTCGCGAATGCGTTTATCGTCGGTGCTCATCGCAATACTCCTGAACTGAACTCTTGCTTACGTTAAGTGTTGGATAAAGAGATTGACCGGGACATCCCCCAGCGCGTCGCTGACATTCAGCTCCCTGTGCTTTGTGACTGCTGCGCTGGCAAAAAGTCCCTTCAGGTTTGTGTCAGAGGCGGCGAATGGTAAAACCACTCGCGTATCGCCCCAGCGCAGCGCATCCACTTGAGGCAGGGCACTGTTTTCCAGCAGGTTCGCGCAACGCACCGGCACGATCACGACGGCCTGTTTGCCCTCATGTTCGCGAGCGAAGGCGAGCACGTTGTGCGCCTGACTGCCGAGCACTTCGAGGGCCTGATAGCTGCCACGACGGAACAACTCGGCATGCTCGGCGCGCAGGTTCAGTACCTCGGCGATCAGTGCCTGCTTGATGCGCCCGTCACGCCAGTTCGCCAGCAGTTCTGCGGGCGCCGATTGCGCCTGCAAGGCCTGCGCGCGCGCGGGGTAATCCACGGGCCGGCGATTGTCCGGATCGACCAGGCTGAAATCCCAGAACTCGTTGCCCTGATACAGATCCGGCACCCCCGGCACGGTCATGCGCAGCAAGGTTTGCGCCAGACCATTGAGGGCGCCGGCGGCGGCGATGCTGTTGACGGTTTTGCTCAACGCTGCGCGTAACAGTTCGCCTTCAGCGCTGGTCATGAGTTTTTCGGTGAACGCCTGGGCAGCGTTTTCGTACGCTTCGTTCGGCGCGCTCCAACTGCTTTGCAGCTTGGCCTCGCGCAAGGCTTTTTGTTGCCACTGCCAGATGCGCTTGGCGTAGTCGGCGAAACCGGCCTGATCGTCATCGCGCAGGTCCAGCGGCCAACTGCCGAGCAAGGCTTGATAGAGGATCAGTTCGTCGCCATTCGACGGCATCTGCTCGTCACTGCGCACCGGGCGCGCGAGGGCGCGCCACAATTCGACCTGCTCGGCGTACCAATGGCTGCGTTCACTGAGCACGGCCAGCCGTGCCCGGGTGTCCTCGCCACGTTTGTGGTCGTGGGTCGCAGTGGCCAGCAAGTTATCCGGGAATTCGCTCAGTCGCCGTTGGTTGACGGCATGGAAGTCGCTCAACGGCGCGCTGAACTGTTCGGTGTCGTAGCCAACATCGTTGCGCGACAGCAGCACGGCCGAGCGATACAGCGCGGTGTCTTCCACGGCTTTGGCGGCGGCGGGCGAGGTCAGTTGCTGGAAACGTACGCAGGCGTGCTTGAGAATCTTGCGTGAGCGCCCGCGCGGCTTGCGTCGCCACGGCGTGCCACCGAGCCAGCCAGCGACACACTCAAGCACCGGCCAGTCGGCTTCGCTGAGGGTTTGCCGGGCCCCGTCCATGGCTTTCTGGAAGAACACCTCGTCCTGCTCAGAGCGGCCCATGGCGCTGACATAGGTGCGATACACCGGAAAATGCACGATCAGCGCCTGCAACACCCGGCGGATCGCGCCGAGCGTCAGGTCACGGGTCATCAGGTCATCGCGGGCCACTTGCAGCAACGCCTGGGCGACGCTTTCGCAATCGCTGGCCAGCGAGCCGTTGAGAATCTGCTGACGCGCCAGTTGCGCTTCTTCGATAAACGCGGCGGGGCGTTCGGTGCGGCGCTGCCACAGCTCACCGAGGACATGTTCTCCGTCCGGATCGTGCTGCAACAGCGACAGCTGATTCATGAATTCGTAACCGGTGGTGCCGTCCACCGCCCAGTCGCGGCGCAGGGTTTCGCCGGCGCCGAGAATTTTCTCGACGTAGATCGGCAAGTGCCGCCCCGGCGCAAGACTGTCGAGACGCCGACGCAGTTTGCGGCAGTAACCCCTTGGGTCGGCGAGGCCATCGATGTGGTCGATGCGCAGGCCGTCGACCAAGCCTTCTTCGATCAACTGGAAGATCTTACCGTGGGTGGCTTCGAACACCGCCGGGCGTTCGACGCGCAAACCACCGAGTTCGTTGATGTCGAAAAAGCGCCGCCAGTTGATGTCATCCGCTGCGGTGCGCCAACTGGCGAGGCGATAGCTCTGGCGTTCGAGCAACTGGTGCAGCTTGTCGAAGCCTTCTGCTGTGGTCGAATCGTAGTGCTGCAGATTGCGCTGGATCGAATCAAGGATCTGTGGATCGCCGGCCAGTTGCTGCAGGTCCTGCTTCAACGGAATCGACAGCGCATGCGCATCGGTCTGATAACTCAGCGCACTGAAACGATCGGCCAGAGCTTTCAGCGCTTCGTCGCCCTTGAGCAATTCGCCGTAATCGTTCGGGCAGATCGGGAAGTGGTGGTCGTAATGCTCGACATGGAAACCGCCGGTCTGCGCGTTGAATTGCAGCTTCAGCGTGCCTTCCTGCAACGCCACACCGTAATCGCTGCCAAGGAACGGCAGCAACAACTGGCCTTCCATCAGTGGGTCAGGGGAATGCCACTGAATGTCGAAGAATTCGCCGTAGGGGCTCAGTCGGCCCCATTCGAGCAGGTCGAGCCACCACGGGTTGTCGCTGCCACCCACGGCCATGTGGTTGGAGACGATGTCGAGGATCAGCCCCATGTTGTGCTCGCGCAGGGTGCTGACCAGACGCCGCAGCGCCGCTTCGCCGCCCAGTTCCGGGTTCACCTGGGTCGGGTCGACCACGTCGTAACCGTGCATCGAGCCGGCGCGCGCCGCCAGCAGTGGCGAGGCGTAGACATGGCTGATACCGAGGCTGGCGAAGTACGGCACCAGTGGCACCGCTTGTTCGAGGGTAAAGCCTTTATGAAATTGCAGCCGCAGGGTCGCGCGCAGCGGCTGGATAAGCGTTTGGTTCATTGGTCACGCTCGGCAGCCTGGAGTCGGGCACAGGCGAGCAATTCCAGGCGTCGCGCGGCATCGTCGGTGTCGAGCAGCGTTTCGCTGGTGCCCGGCAAGCGCCGCGACCAGTTCGGGTGGGTGTCCGTGGTGCCCGGAAGATTCGCCTGCTCGTTGATGCCGAGGGCATCTTCCAGCGGCAAAAGGACCAGGGGCGCACGGGTGTGGCCGAGGAACCGCACGCTGGCATCGACCACTTGATCGGCTTCGTGGGATTCCTCGCGGAAATTCTGTGGATCCTGGCTCAACGCATTGCGCAGGCCTTCGCGCTCGCGCTGGCGGTGATGGCGCCAGTCGATTTCGCCGTTGGCGTCGACCAGCCCAAGGCGCGCGTTCCAGTCGATATCCCGACCATGCCACCAACCGTTGAGCGTCGGCAAGTCGTGAGTGCTGGTGGTCGCCAGCGCGTTGTCGGGCCAGTCGAGAATCGGTTTGAAATGCGTGTTGTCCTGTTCGAACAGCAGCACGCGCATGCCCAGCATCGAGCGCGCGGCAAGTTTTTCGCGCAGGCCTTCGGGCACCGTGCCCAGATCCTCGCCAAGCACGATGGCCTGGTGACGGTGGGACTCCAGCGTCAGTAAACGCAGCATGTCGTCAAACGGGTAATAGAGGTAGGCGCCATCGGCGGGATCGGCGCCGTTGGGGATCACCCACAGGCGTTGCAGGCCCATGACGTGGTCAATGCGCAAGCCACCGGCGTGGGCGAAATTGGCCCGCAGCATGTCGATGAAGGCGCGAAAGCCGTTGCGCACCAGACCTTCGGGCGAGAACGCGGAGATGCCCCAGCCTTGACCGGAACGGTTGAGAATGTCCGGCGGTGCGCCAACCGTCAGCGAGGCCAGCAACTCATCCTGAAAACTCCAGGCCTGGCTGCCGGCGCCATCGGCACCCACCGCCAGATCGGCGATCAGGCCGATGCTCATGCCGGCGCTGCGCGCAGCGGTCTGTGCGCGTTCCAGGCAGCGGTGGATCAGCCATTGGCAAAAGGCGAAGTAGCCTATGCGCTCGGCGTATTCCTCGGCGAAGGCCGCCAGCGCGGCGCCACGCGGATCGCGCCAGTGCTCCGGCCATTCGCGCCAGTCGAGGCTTTCGCCGCGGGCGGCGCGCATTTCCTGGATCGCTTCGAAACGGCAATGATTCTCCAGCGCTTCGCCGCCGCTGTGGCGGAAACTGGCGAAGTCCGGGTGCAACGGATGATCGCCGGCGACAAAGCCGTCGTACAAGGCTTGCAGCAATTTCTGCTTGGCCTCGGCCGCGGCCGGCCAGTCGATCAGGGTCAAGTCTTCAAGCTGCGCGAACTGGTTGGCCAGACCGGTAGCGTCGATCGCATCGCGCAATGCCCGCTCACCGAGGATCGCCCCGGGCGCGGCATACAGTGAATTGAGGAACAGCCGGCTCGAGGGCGAATACGGGCTGTAGCGGCTGGTGTCGGCGCTGAACATCGCGTGCATCGGGCTGATCGCCACGGCGTCGGCGCCGCGCTCACCGGCCACACGCACCAGTTCTTCAAGGGCGAGGGTGTCGCCGAAGCCGCCGTCCCCGGGACGGCGCAAGGCATACAACTGCGCGCTCAGGCCCCAGGCGCGGGGGATCGGATTGTCCACCGCGTCGGCGACACTGAAGCAGCGTTCCGGTGCCACCGCCAGGGTGAAATATTGATCGCCGATATGCACTTGCTGATAACCGACCGGAATCAGGCCAGGCAGCATTGCTTGCGAATCAAGCTTCAGATCCAGCCGTGAGCCGTCTTCGAGGTGGATTTCACAAGGCGTTTCGGGGGCGAAATAGCGCGTCAGGTCCACCGGTGTGCCGACATCGCAGGTCAACAGCGGCGGCAGATGGTGGTCCTGCTGCGCCGCTTGCAATTCCAGCAGGCTGGCATCGATTTCCTGCGCCGTGCTGGCGGGGTGGCCGAGGCCGATCAAGACGTTGCGTAGTACCGCAGGAGCGACTTTTTGCTGACGCCCGTTGGCGTCGATCCAGTCGACGGCGAGGCCGGCTCGGCTGGCGAGTATTTCCAGTTGCGCATCGCTCATAGGCGCTCTCCATCCAGAGGTAGCAAAGGGGTTGCGGCCGTGAGGCTGACAAGCGCGCAATACGCGGGCAGTTCGCCCGAATCCGGGGTAACACCGGCAGGCTGCTGAAACAGCCAGACGGCATCGGTGTGTGGAGGGTTGACCACTGGCGTGTCGCTGAGGTTCAGGTCAATTCGCAGCTCGCTGCCATCGCCCAGCCGCCAGCGCGCGCTCACCGCGGCGTGACCGAGTTTCTGTGCGCCCAGCGTTTGCGTACCGGGCAAGTGGGGAGTGATGTGCTGATGGCGCAGGTGCAACAGCTCGCGGTACAGCTCGAGGGTTTGCTGTTGGCGCTCATTGCCGTTTTCTTGCCGTGGTTTGGAGGCGTGGAAGGTTGCTTCGGCATTCGGATCGGGGATCGTCTCGCGTTTGTGTGGATCGGCAAAGGCGCTGAACGCGGCGAACTCATTGCGCCGGCCCTCGCGTACCAGTTCGGCCAGTTCACCGTGATGACTGGTGAAAAACAGAAACGGTTGCTCGGCGGCGAACTCGTCGCCCATGAACATCAGTGGAACCATCGGTGACAGCAGCAACAGCACGGTCGCTGCCTGTAATGCGCGTGGGTCGGCGAGTTGATGCAGACGCTCGCCAAACGCGCGGTTGCCGATCTGGTCATGGTTCTGTAGAAACAATACGAATGCCGTGGACGGCAAATGCTCGCTCGGCTCGCCGCGCCGTTCGCCATGACGGTTGACGTGGCCCTGGAAAACAAAACCCTGACTCAGGCAGCGCACCAGTTGCTCAGTCGGTTGCTCGGCGTAGTCAGCGTAATAGGCGTCGGTTTCGCCAGTCAGCAGCACGTGCAAGGCGTTGTGGCCATCGTCGTTCCACTGCGCGTCGTAATCGTGCTCCAGCAGGCTGGCCTGATTCAGCTCGTTTTCGACGGTCAGCCAGACGTGACGGGCCGGATCGATCTGTTGTCGCACCCGTTGGGCCATTTCGCGCAGGAAGTCAGAGTCGCCAATGGCGTGCACGGCATCCAGACGCAGGCCGTCGAAGCGATATTCGAGCACCCACATCAGTGCGTTTTCGATGAAGAATTCGCGCACTTCGCTGCGGCGGAAATCGATCGCCGCGCCCCACGGTGTGTGCTTGTCCTCACGGAAGAAGCTTTTCGCGTAGCGGTGCAGATAATTGCCGTCGGGGCCGAAGTGGTTGTAGACCACGTCGAGAATCACCGCCAGACCATGGCCGTGGGCGGTGTCGATCAGATGTTTGAGTTGTTCCGGCGTGCCGTAAGAGGCTTGCGGGGCGTAGGGCAGGACGCCGTCGTAACCCCAGTTGCGATCACCGGGAAATTGCGCCAGCGGCATCAATTCAATGGCGGTGATACCCAGTGCGGTGAGCCGGGCCAGATGTTGCTCGACTTCGGCAAAGCCACCGAGCGCACCGACGTGCAGCTCGTAGATCACCGCTTCGTTCCATGGCCGACCCTTCCAGGCGCTATGTCGCCAGGTGTAAGCGTGCGGGTCGATTACCACGCTGTGGCGGTCGAGGTCGCCATCCTGCGCCCTGGACGCCGGGTCCGGCACCTCCAGTTCGCCATCGATACAGTAGCGGTAGCGACTGCCCGCCGGACAGCGGGCCTTGATCACAAACCATCCATCACCCTGCGGCAGCATGGGCAGCGATTGACCATCGGCCAGTTCAACACTGACGTAAAACGCATCGGGAGCCCACAGAGCAAATTGCGTGTGTTCGGCGTCCAGCACGATCGCGCCGTGGGGCCAGGTTTCTTGGGTCCTTGACGGCATCTTTGAAACCTCCCTGATTATTTGTGGCTGGCTTTACCCAATGCCTTGGCCACCAGTTTTTCGTAGAGTTCGGCGTACGGTTCGACCGCTTTGCTCCAGTTGAATGGCGCCGCCATGGCCCGGCAACGCATGGCATTGAGCAGCTCGGGGAAGGCAAAGACCTTGAACGCGCGGCTCAGGGCTTCCTTGTAGCTGTCGACGGTGGATTCATCGAAGAGGAAGCCGGTCACGCCGTTCTCAATGGTGTCGGCCAGACCGCCGGTATTGCGCGCCACCGGCAACGAACCGAAGCGCTGCGCGTACATCTGGCTCAGGCCACAAGGCTCGTAACGCGAAGGCATCAACAGGAAATCGCTGCCAGCGAACATGCGCCGCGCGTCAGTCTCGTTGAAGCCGATGCGTACGCCGATCTGCCCGGGGAAGCGCAACGCCAGCTCACGCATGGCCTGTTCTTCTTCCGGCTCGCCACGGCCGATGATTGCGATCTGGCCACCGTTCTGCACGATGAATTCGGAGACCGCTTCAGTCAGGTCCAGACCTTTCTGATAGACCAGACGCGAGACCACGGCGAACAGCGGGCCGGTCGAGTCGTTGAGGCCGAACAGCTCGCGAACATGGGCGGCGTTGACCGCTTTGCCTTCCCAGTCGCCGATGGCGAATGGCGCGAACAGGTGCGGGTCGGTGGCCGAATCCCAGCTTTCATCAATGCCGTTAGGGATGCCACTGAGCAAGCCTTGCTGGGTCTTGGCGGCGAGGAAACCGTCGAGGCCGCAGCCGAAATCCGGGGTGGTGATTTCCTGCGCGTAGGTGGCGCTGACCGTGGTGATGTGGCTGGAATAGGCCATGCCGGCCTTGAGGAACGACATCTTGCCGTAGAATTCCATGCCTTCCTGCTGCAGCGCGTGGGCAGGAATACCCAGCTCCGGGCAGGAACCGAGGCTGGTCACGCCTTGGTACGCGAGGTTATGAATGGTGAACAGCGTCGGCGTACGCTGCCCGCGCCAGTGCATGTAGGCCGGGGCGAGGCCTGCTGGCCAGTCGTGGGCGTGGACGAGGTCCGGGCACCAGTGAATCTGCGCGAGGTTGGCGGCGATATCGGCAGCGGCCAGCCCCAGGCGGGCGAAACGAATATGGTTGTCTGGCCAGTCGCGGCCGTTGTTGGCGCCATAAGGGCCACCTTCACGCTCGTACAGTTCGGGACAGATCAACACGTAAATCACCAGACCGTCGGGCATGTCCATGCGCCCGATCTTGCACGGTGGCAGCGCGGCATGGCCACCGAGTTCGCCGATGATGTGAATCGGGTTTTCGCTGTGCATCACTTGCGGATAACCGGGAATCAGCACGCGCACATCGTGCAAATGTGCCATGGCGCGCGGCAGGGCGGCGGAAACGTCGCCCAGGCCACCGGTCTTCACCAGATCGGCGATTTCCGAGGTGACGAACAGGACTTTTTTCTTGTTGGGGTTCTTGCTCGCGACCGGAGTCAGCGTCCTGGTGCCGGGAACGTTGATCGATCGGCTGCCGGGAACGCTGACGGTGCTCGAGTCGCCAATCACCTGGTGAGCACGCTCTCCCTGAATATCCAATGCCGCACTGATCATATGTATCTCCCGTAGTGTTGATCTGTTCTTGTCTCGTACAAACGAAGTTCAGAGCCACGTCCTGTGACCGGGCGCAAACGCGCCACGCATCGGTGAGCAAACGCTACCCAACACGCGCAAGCAGAATGGGTGGTGAAGCCATTGCAAGGATTGCACCAGTCGTTTTGGCTCTGTCTTCTTGATGACCCGACGCTGGATGCAAAAGTTTCGACTTTTTTTCGACGATGTGACCGGGCGGTTTCACCCTGCGAAAATGAGTCTAGGCCAGATCCTAGAGCGGGCCAGAGCAAATGGGTAAATTGTTCGACAATCGGTTTGTGCGTAAGAAAATATTGCTGGATCGGAGCAAACGCACCGACGAAGGGCAGGTTTTTCGGCGACGGAGAGCCAAAACGGTGACCGGGCGGTCACGATTTTGTGCTAGCGGGGAGGGCGGTTGCACTGTTGTGGTGCGGGGGTTGGTAGTGGCTATCAGGACGCTATCGCGAGCAGGCTCACTCCTAAAAGGTACGCATTCCAAAATGTAGGAGTGAGCCTGCTCGCGATAGCGATTGCCGCTACACCGCTTGATTTGCGATGGATTCAATTAAGCAGGCGAATCGGCTCCCCCGCAGCCCAGGCCTGAATATCCTCGATCATCTGCGTAAAGAACTGCGCATAGTTCTGCCGACTGACATAGCCCACATGCGGCGTCGCCAGCACGTTATCGAGTGTGCGAAACGGGTGCAGCGCCGGCAGCGGTTCCTCGTCGAAGACATCCAGCGCTGCCCCGGCAATGTGCTGTTTCTGCAAAGCCTTGATCAGCGCCGCTTGGTCGACGATCGGCCCGCGCGCGGTGTTGACCAGCAACGCGGTCGGTTTCATGCAGCCCAGCGCCTGCGCGTCGACCAGGCCGCGGCTGCGCTCGCTGAGCACCAGGTGCACCGACAGCACATCGGCCTGCTCGAACAGCTGCTGCTTGCTGACGTAAGTCACTCCGGCCTGTGCGGCGCGCTCGGCAGTGAGGTTTTCGCTCCAGGCAATCACCCGCATGCCAAACACCTGACCGAACTGCGCCACGCGCTGGCCGATGCTGCCCAGACCGAGAATGCCCAAAGTCTTGCCATGCAGATCGCCGCCCAGCCCTTGCTGCCACTGGCCGTTGCGCAAGGCGTTGGCTTCGCTGAGCAGATTGCGTGTGGCGGCCATGATCAGCGCCCAGGTCAATTCGGGCGCGGCGTGCTTGTAACTGTCGGTGCCGCAGACCTTGATCCCGAGTTTTGCTGCCGCCGGCATGTCCAGTGCTGCGTTACGCATGCCGCCGGTGACCAGCAGCTCGAGCGCCGGCAAGCGCTTGAGCAGGTCCTCGTCGAAACGTGTGCGTTCACGCATCACGCAGATCACCTGATAGCGGCCCAGACGTTCGGCCAGGGTGGCGTTGTCCGCCGGGTAGTCATGCACGAAGGTCAATTCACCGATGCTCTCGAGGACTGACCAGTCGACCACGTCGCGGGCCACGTCCTGCCAGTCGTCGATCACTGCAATCTGCACCGCCATCAGCCTTACCTTATCAACGAACGGGATTGAATGTGTTCAGCCAGCCGAGCAGGGCCTTGTGGAACTGAGCCGGCTCTTCCATTTGCGGTGCATGGCCCATGCCGGGAAACTCCACCAGTGTCGATTGCGGGATCAGTTTGGCGACTTGTTTGCCGAGCACGTCGTAGTGGCCGATCTTCGCTTTGACTTCGGGCGGTGCGATGTCCTTGCCGATCGCGGTGGTGTCTGAGGTACCGATCAGCAACAGCGTCGGCATCTTCAGATCCTTGAACTCGTAATACACCGGCTGGGTGAAGATCATGTCGTAGATCAGCGCCGAGTTCCACGCGACCTGAGTCTTGCCCGGGCCTTTGCTCAGCCCGGCGAGCATGTCGACCCAACGGTCGAATTCCGGCTTCCAGCGGCCGTCGTAATAGGTGGTGCGTTCATAGTCGCGAATGCCCTGGGCGCTGACTTTCAGTTCGCGCTGATACCACTGATCGACAGTGCGATACGGCACGCCGAGGGCTTTCCAGTCTTCCAGGCCGATCGGATTGACCATCGCCAGCTGTTCGACCTGCTCGGGGTACTGCAAGGCATAACGGGTAGCGAGCATGCCGCCGGTAGAGTGGCCAAGCAGCGTGGCTTTCTGGATACCCAACGCTTTGAGCAACTGCTGCGTGTTGGTCGCCAGTTGCTGGAAGGTGTATTGGTAGTGATCGGGTTTGCTGGAGGTACAGAAGCCGATCTGATCTGGCGCAATCACCCGGTAACCGGCCTCGCTCAACGCCTTGATCGAACTGTCCCAGGTCGCCGCGCAGAAATTCTTGCCGTGCATCAGCACCACGGTGCGCCCGTTGGCCTTGCCGTTGGCGGCGACGTCCATGTAACCCATCTGCAGCGATTTGCCCTGGGATTCAAAGGCGAAGTGTTTCAGCGTGTAGGGGTAATCGAAGCCTTGCAGCTCTGGGCCGTAGGCCGGGCCTTCGGCGGCGGCGGGTGTGGCAGCGTGAGCGGACAAGGGCAGGGCAGCGCAAAGAAGCAGGCCGGGCAGCCAGCGGGAAAACGAGACAGGCATAAGGTCAAACTCCGTTTGAAATGGGCCGATGCTCGAACGGCCAGATTATGGCGACGTTAAAAACAGGCAATGATCGCGGCCAATGGTTCAACCGAGCCAGCCCAGCGTCAGCATGGCCAGCACGCAATAACGGGCACCTTTGGCGAGGGTCACGATCAGCAGGAAGCGCCCGAGCGGTTCGCGCATGACCCCGGCGATCAGCGTCAGCGGATCGCCGACAACGGGCAGCCAACTGAACAGCAGCGACCAGTGACCGAAGCGCTGATAGTGCTTTTGGGCTTTGGCCATGTGCTGCGGACTGACCGGAAACCAGCGCCGGTCCTGAAAGCGTTCAAGCCCTCGTCCCAGCCACCAGTTGACCAGCGACCCCAACACATTGCCCAGCGTCGCCACGGCGAGCAGCCCCCACAGCCAGTAATGCTCGCTGACGATCAAACCGACCAGCAGCGCTTCCGATTGCAGGGGCAGCAGCGTTGCGGCGCCGAACGCAGCAAGGAACAGCCCGGCGTAAGCGGCGCCGATCAATGTGCCGGGTAATCCGCCACGACGACATCAGCGCCGTCCTTTGTCAGGCCGATCACTTGCCAGGCATCGCTCATGCCGTCCATTTCCATGCCCGGCGAACCCATCGGCATGCCCGGCGCAGCCACACCGAGCAGGTCGTCGCGCTTGCTCAGGGCCAGCACCTGTTCAGCCGGGACATGACCTTCGACGAACTTGCCGTTGATGATTGCGGTGTGGCACGAAGCCAGACGGGGCGGCACGCCGTGCTGTTGCTTGAAGCTGCTCATGTCGCTTTCGACGTGATCGTCGACCTTGAAACCGTTGGCTTCGAGGTGGCTGATCCATTTTTTGCAGCAACCGCAGTTGGCGTCGCGGTGGACTTCGATCGGGATCGGGTCGGCGGCCTGGGCGAGAGAGGAAATGAACAGGGCGCTCAGGGCGAGCAGACGCAGGTGAGTTCGCATGACGGTTCTCGGCTCGGGTAGCGATCGGAAAGAACGCATTTTGCCCGGTTTTCGCTGTTCAGCATCAACGCAGTGTTTCCGGTTGTTGCAAAACACACAGGCAAAACCCTGTAGGAGTGAGCCTGCTCGCAATGGCGGTGTCAGGCAATGTGTGTTTGCTGACATTGCGCTATCGCGAGCAGGCTCACTCCTGCAGGTCGTGTTTCAAGTGATGTGAGCGCCCAGGTCTGGAAGATCAGCGGACTTTGAACCGCCCCATGATCGCGCTGACCCGGCTGTTGGCTTCCAGCAACTGGCGGGTGTTGAGTTCGCTGGTCTGGCCGCTCTGCACCAGTTCGTCGACCATGTGACGAATCTGCACCATGCTGCGGTTGATCTCTTCGGTGACGGCGCTTTGCTGTTCGGCAGCCGTGGCGATCTGAGTGCTGAGGCTGTTGATATGGCTGACCGAGCCGGCCATTTCGTCCAGCCCCGAGTTGACCCGTGCCGTGGCGTCAGCGGCAGACTGGCAACTGGCCTGGGTGTTTTCCATGGCGCTGACCGACGAACTCACGCCCTGCGTCAGGCGCGTCAGCATTTCGTTGATTTCCGACGTACTCGCCTGGGTACGAGCGGCGAGGGCGCGGACCTCATCGGCCACCACGGCAAAACCGCGACCCTGTTCACCAGCACGTGCGGCCTCGATGGCGGCGTTGAGTGCGAGCAGGTTGGTCTGCCCGGCAATCGCGCCGATCACGCCGAGAATTTCGGTGATGCGCTGGGCGTCCTGCTGCATGTTTTCAACCTTGTGCGTGGCACTCGCCACTTCGTCGATCAGCGCAACGACGCTGTTGGTGGCTTCGCCGACCACCACACGCGAGCGATCGGCGTTCTCGTTGGCGCGTTGAGTGAACGCCGCAGTTTCGGCAGCGTTCTGCGCCACGCTTTCGGCGGTCGAACTCATTTCGGTGATGGCGGTGACCGTCTGATCGGTTTCCGAGGCGTGGCGCAGCAGGATCTGGCCGGTATGCGCCGAGGTGCGTTGCAGGTCGTCGAGGCTGGAGGCCATGGCGCCGGTGGCCTGGGTCACTTCGCTGATCATGTTTTGCAGGTAGGCGATAAACGTGTTGACCGAATGACCGATGGCGCCCAGTTCGTCTTCGGCGCGAATGGTGATGCGTCGTGTCAGGTCGGCATCACCGCTGGAGAGCAGGTCGATATTGGCTTTCAATGCTTTCATGCGTTGCACCAACTGGCGAATCGCATAGACCTGCAACAACACCAGCAGAATCACCAGCGGAATCTGCAGCATGCTCAAGGTGCTGAGCACGTCGTCACGCTGGGCGGTAAGCATCTGCGTCGGCAGGGCGGTGGCGAGGAACCACGGCGTGCCTTCGATCGGGCGCATGAAGAACGTGCTGTCTTCACCGTTGTTATCGAACTCGCTGCGCTGCGCCTGGTCGCGGTTCTGCAAGCCGGTTTTCACCTGAGCGGCGAAGGTCGAGGTCGCGGCCAGTTCGCTGATGTTCTTCAGCACGATCGGACCATTGATGCGCGAACTGTTACTGATGATCTTGCCGTCAGCCTCGACAATGAGCATTTCGGCGTTGAGGTCTTTTTCCTTGCGCGCCACCAGATCGTTGAAGAAGCCCAGGGTTACGTCAATCGTCGACACGCCCCAGG
This sequence comes from Pseudomonas sp. Z003-0.4C(8344-21), assembly GCF_900104975.1. Taxonomy (NCBI): domain Bacteria; kingdom Pseudomonadati; phylum Pseudomonadota; class Gammaproteobacteria; order Pseudomonadales; family Pseudomonadaceae; genus Pseudomonas; species Pseudomonas sp. Z003-0.4C(8344-21). The sequence goes on from NZ_LT629756.1 coordinate 3,135,167, forward strand.
CGCTGCCGTTTTTGTAAATCGCCATGGCGCAGTTGGTGCGTGGCTCGGCGCTGGCATCATCTTTATAGGCCGCCGCCCAGGCGCACTGGCCGCGGGGTGTGGCCATGCCGCCCTTGTGCCAGCTCTGGTCGTAATAGTTGGGGGCGGCGTCGCTGTTCCAGAACGTGTTGACGGCGAGCTTGCCCGAGGCGTCGCGGTGCCAGAACGTACTGAACTTGTTGCGCCCGGCTTCGCGCTGGCCCGGCAGCGGCCAGATCCCGCCACCAAACACCTTCAACTCGCCGTACTGATCGACAAGTCCCGGCAGCACGGTATCGATGGCAGCGCTGTCGAGCAACGGAATGGTCTGGGTGATGCTGCGTTGTTGCGCCTGCACCTTGTTCAGTTCGCCCTGTATCTGCTCGGCGACTTCGGCGATACGGTTGAGCACCACCTGTTCTTCGGTTTCGCGCAGTTTCGGGGCGACCAGTTGGCTGATGCCGACCACCGTCAACACTGACAGCAGCAGGATGAACAGAACCAGAAACAGCGTATAGCGAGCCTGAATGGTGCGGAATGCGGGCATGGAGACCGGTCCTTGAGCAGCGTTTCTTGTTTGGGGGCGGGGACGCAAAGGTGCGGCTATCGAAAGCGTATCGTCGTTCTCGGGCGAAGCTTTAGGTACACGCGTGCTAATAATCGCGACGCCGATGACTGGTTGGTATCAAGCTGGATACAGGGAGGCGGATCAGCCATTGGGTCGGTGCGAAAATCCCCTCGACATGACAGTGTGATGACCGCTCTGGCACAAGGCTTGTGCGGATTTTGGCTTTTGTATCGTGAATGTACGAGAATTGTAAAAAAGTGCAGAAAGAGGTTGGTGCCATCAGTACGCCCGCCGATACTCGCGCCCATTGAACATCTTCAACGGACATTTCATGGTCATTTCGCAGGGAGACATTTCATGACAATCGGTATTGTCGGCGGCTGGGAAAGCAAGGCAGGGGTGATGGTTCGCGACACCGGCGCCAAGAAACAAGTGGCCCAGAGCGTCAAGGTGCAGCAAATGCTCACCCTGGTCGGCAACGATCCCAACGCGATCAATACCGCCGAGATGGACAAGCAGGGCTTGCGCAAAGCCATCAAGGGCTTTGATCCGGCGAATGTTTCGGTCAAGCAAATGGGCAATCTGAGCGAGATGCTGCGCAGCCGCGGGCTGATCTCGGAAATCACTTCCTTCACCTTGATGAACGCGGGCGACAAGTTCGACCGTTTCGGCGTGACCAAGGACGTCGACGTCAAATTCAATGCGCTGGAATATTTTGCCACCCAACTCGATGCAATCCAGACCAACGGTCTGAATGGCAATGCTTACGGTAAAAACCTGATTCCTGAATTCAAGAAAGCCATTTACGTCTTGCAGAACCTCAAGACTTACGGCGAAGGCAACGTCGCCAAGCCGGTCGATCAGGGCGTCAAAGCCAAGGCATAGAAAGCGCCTGCGCTGGCCCGCTCAACGCTCGAGCGGACGTTCATTCGGGGCAATCCTGGTGAAAATGAAACCCATCGCCGCCAGGCTCTCGGTGGCGCTGGCAAAATCGCTGGCGAGCCTGAGTCTGATCGAAATCATCCATTGCCGCGGCAGTTGGCGTAGCTGTTCCAACAGACTGCAATCGAGTCGCCATGCCCGTGGGGGAAGATGATGCAGCCACTCAGGGTGAGCAGGGCCAGGACGGGGATCAGCCAGGTGATACGATGCCGCATTTGAAAAATCCTCAGAGGTAACACCGCCAGCAAGCCAAAACGCCTGCGCGGCTGTAACATGAGACCCCGGTTACAGCTAATGCATTGCAATCGATCGGTATGTGCATGGCATGCAAACGGATACATTTTAAAAGTTTCAGGAAGCTGCAATGACTCAGAAGCAACGCTTGATTTATTCGATTGTGATCGCCTTGTCGGTCCTGGCGATCATGCTCGGCCTGTCGTGGCTGCAGAACGCCGGGACGATTACCGAGAAGACCTTCCAGTTTGTCGCGATCGCTGTAGCGGTGGTCGTCGTGGTGATCAATGGCGTGATGCGCCGCAAGGTCAAGCCTTGACGGCGATCGCCGCTCACTTCAATCGTGCTTGAGAACCGACGCAGCCTGTGGATGCAGGCTGTAGCTCTTGTCTTCATTGAAGACGATCACCCCTTCGCTGCACAGGCGTTTGAGCACTTCGCGCACACTGAGAAAGGACAGCGGAATATCCAGGTCCAGCAATTGACTGTGGACACCGCGCACGCCCAGTCTGCGCTCGTGTTGTGCTGCGACCAGCAGGGCGTCGATGACTTTCAGACGGATAAGGCTGGTGCGCAGGCCGAAGCTTTTCAACAGCAACCGGATGCGTTCGTTGCCGTGTCGCTCGCCGCGTTGGCCGAATTCGCTCGCGTTTGGGCTCATGGAGATTCCTTTGGGGGCCTGGCTACCGTCCGTTGGTAGTTGCGAGTTGTACATGCGCTTACTCCTTTTCAGGGCCTGATCGGGAATGGGTTTTTTTCGTTGTCTCTGAACTAGACGTATCAGCGCGACGAATCATGAAAGAAAAGATGTGGAAAATTTGTTGGCTCGGTGTTTTTTTGTTGTGATTTTTTTGGGAGCGTGGCGGCCTCTGGGCCGACCAGGCTCTTGTTGATGTACTCGGTTGGAACTGTGGGAGCCAGCCTGCTGGCGATGGCTTTCTGTCAGGCGCTGGTTTTTTGTTCTGGGTATATATCCGTTGCTGCGGTAACGGCTACTTAAGGTTTCGCCCTTACGGCGACTCACTTTTTTTACAAACGCCTAAAAAAAGTAAGCAAAAAAACGCTTGCTCCTACGTTCGGCCCTCGCAGGCTCGGGTCCCTTCGCTGCGGGATCGATCCGGGCGCAGCGGCTACGGTTTGCTTCGCTGCACCTACTTCCGCTGTGTCTGGCTTCGCCAGACGGTCGCTGCGCTCCCACGCCCGGATCGATCCCTCCACTCAGCCTTCCGATGTCGCCGGTTAGGCGAGATCAAAAGCACTCGAGCTGGCGCTCATTGTTGAGTGGTTAGAAGCGGTTGTTCGGCTTGGGATTTGCGGTGTATTCGCCCCTCATCGGAACGCCGCCCGCCCAGCCCTCTCCCCTTGGAGAGGGAGCCGATTTGTGGGCTGTTCGGGAACTGCGTACGACTCGGTAATTCACGTCGGCGAAGCACTCGCATCCACCGCGGTCAGTCCCCTCTCCCTCCGGGAGAGGGCTAGGGTGAGGGGCTGTTGATTTTCAAGACTTGAGTTCGACGCGGTATTCCATGTCGGCGTAGCTCTCGCATCCATCACAGTCAATTCCCTCACCCTCCGGGAGAGGGTTAGGCGGGCGGCGTTCCGATGAGGGGCTTTTGATGTTGGTCGCTTAAATTTTCTCCTCCTGCTTCGTTTCTTCGAAAAGGCTCATTGCGCGTGGGCGCGTGGGTATTTGCAGGGCGGGTCTTCTTTGTGCGGTGTTTTGCGTACGGTGCTGATCCGCTCTTTGGCATGTCGATCAGGAGCGAGCGTGATTATTTCCAGACAGTTAACCGGGCTGACGTTGGCTGGCGTGTTGCTGGGGTTGAGTTGTTCAGCCCATGCGTTGAGCCCGGCCGCTGAGGCAAGTGCGGATATCCGCCGGACCGCTTTTGGTGTGCCGCATATTCGTGCGCAGGACGAGCGTGGGCTCGGGTTCGGGATCGGTTATGCGTATGCGCAGGACAATCTATGTCTGCTGGCCAATGAGATCGTTACGGTCAACGGTCAGCGTTCGAAGTATTTCGGGCCGGATCAGTTCACGGTCGAGCAGCGGGAAAATCGGGTCAGCGATGTGTTTTTCACCTGGCTGAATACGCCGCAGGCGGTTGAGCGATTCTGGCAGGCGCAACCGGGGCCTGTGCGTGATCTGGTCGAAGGTTATGCGGCCGGCTACAACCGCTATCTGGCCGAACGTCGCAAGCAGGGCTTGCCGCAGCAGTGTCAGGGTGAATGGGTGCGGGATATCGCCGCGCAGGATCTGGTCAAGCTCACCCGGCGGCTGTTGGTCGAGGGCGGGGTCGGGCAGTTTGCCGAAGCCCTGGCGGGTGCCACCGCGCCGCAAGCGACGGCTGACATTCGCCAGGACGCGCAGGCTTATCGCCTGGCCGAAGCCCGTCAGCAGCGTTTCGCCCTGGATCGCGGCAGTAACGCCGTGGCCGTGGGCAGTGAGCGTTCGTTCAACGGCCGCGGGATGCTGTTGGCCAACCCGCATTTCCCGTGGGTCGGCGGCATGCGTTTTTATCAAATGCACCTGACCATTCCCGGCAAGCTCGACGTCATGGGCGCGGCGTTGCCGGGGCTGCCGATGATCAACATTGGTTTTAACCAGCATCTGGCCTGGACGCACACGGTCGACTCGTCGAAACACTTCACGCTGTACCGTCTGCAACTCGACCCAAAGGATCCGACGCGTTATCTGCTTGATGGCCAGTCGGTGCCTATGCACAAGCAGACCGTGACCGTGCAGGTCAAACAGGCCGACGGCCAGGTCGTGCCGGTTGCCAAGGAGGTCTACAGCTCACTGTTCGGGCCGGTCGTGCAGTGGCCGGGCAAGCTGGATTGGGACAATCAATACGCCTATAGCTTGCGCGATGCCAACCTCGACAATGATCGCGTACTGAAACAATGGTATGCGATGAATCAGGCCTCGACGCTGCAGCAGTTGCAGGATTCGGTGCACGACATTCAGGGCATCCCTTGGGTCAATACGCTGGCCGTCGATGACCAGGGCCAGACGCTGTACATGAATCTGTCGGTAGTGCCCAACGTCAACGCCGAGAAACTGGCCAAGTGCAGCGACCCGCGCATCGGTACGCAGATGATCGTGCTCGACGGTTCCAGCAGCGCCTGCGCCTGGGACATCGATCCGCAAGCGGCGCAGCAGGGTATCTACGCGGCCAGCCAGTTGCCGCAACTGCTGCGCAAGGACTTCGTTCAACATTCCAACGATTCGGCCTGGCTGGCCAATCCAGCGCACCCGCTCAGCGGTTTTTCGCCGCTGATCAGCCAGGACGGTCAACCGTTGGGCTTGCGTTCGCGTTTCGCCCTTGATCGCCTGGGCAAGCTGAACAAGGGGCCGTTGGCAATCAAGGATCTGCAGCAGATGGTGATGGATGACCAGGTGTATCTGGCGACTCAGGTCATGCCGGATCTGCTCAAGTTCTGTAGCGCTGACCTTGGCGCCGACGCGCAGGCAGTGAAACCGGTGTGCGCGAGCCTCAAGGCTTGGGACGGCCGGGCGAATCTGGACTCCGGCGTGGGGCTGGTGCACTTCCAGAACATCATGCAGACGCTGCAGGCCATGCCGGATGTGTGGCGCGTCGGCTTCGATCCGAAGGATCCGCTACAGACGCCGCGCGGTCTGGCGGTCGAACAGCCAGCAGTGGCCAAGGCTCTGCGCGAGGCGATGCTGGCGTCGCTGAAGATGAGCACGAAAATGGGCCTCGACGCGAAAACCCGCTGGGGTGATATCCAGGTCGTCAGCAGTGGTGGGCGGCAAACGCCGATTCATGGCGGGCCGGGTACGCTGGGCATCTACAACGCGATGCAAAGCGTGCCGCGCGAGGACGGCAAGCTCGAAGTGGTGAGCGGCACCAGCTATCTGCAAGTGGTGAGCTTCGATGACAAGGGGCCGCACGCTCAAGGGCTGTTGGCGTTCTCGCTGTCGAGCGACCCGGCGTCCAAGTACTCGCAGGATCAGACTGAAGCGTTTTCGAAGAAACAGTGGAGCGTGTTGCCGTTCACTGAACAGCAGATCCAGGCAGACCCGCAATATCAGGTGCAGACCGTTCGCGAGACACTGGACAAGGCAGGGAAGGTGGCCGCTCAGTAATCCGCAATGTGAAGTGCTGCAAATGGAGGCCGCATCCCGCAAGGGACGCGGCCTTCAGCTTTTCGGCGGTTGTTGCGGTATCGAGTTGATCACCGGATTGCCTTCCTTGTTGCGCGTCAGGTAGACGGGCAGCACTTTGGGCAGGCTGTCGGGCAAGTTGTTCAGCGCTTTGATGTTGTAAATACCACCGACGCGAATGGAACCGGTTCGCGTATCAGCCAGTTCCAGCGGCTTGTTCAGATAGCGGTTGATCAGTGGCAATGCTTCGCTCAACGCGAGATTGTCCAGCACCAGTTTGCCATCGCGCCAGGTCAACGAGGTGTCGCTGGCGTAGGTCTGGCTGATCTGCGGCATGTAATCGCCGTGCTGGTAACGCGCCTGCATCGACGGACCAAGTCGCAAGCCGTCGCCTGGCAATGAGCGATTGCTGGTCACCAGCACCGAACCTTCAACGAGATTCACGCGCACCTGATCCTGATACATCCAGACATTGAAGCGCGTGCCGGTGACGCGAACCTCGCCTTCGCCTGCACGCACCACAAACGGGTGCGACACATCGTGGCTGACGGTAAAGAACGCCTCACCCTGCTTGAGGGTGACGCGCCGCTCGTCCTTGTAATTGCTGAAAGTCAGATCGGTGTTCAGGTTCAGTTCCAGCTGACTGCCGTCGCTGAGGGTGACCTGGCGGATCTCGTCAGTGGCGGCGAAGTGCTGATAGCTGTCGGGCAGCCAGCCCAGATTCCAGCCCGAATACGCCGCCAGCGGCAACGCAAGTGCACAGACACCTGCGGCAATCGCGAATTGGCGCCACGGGCGTGAAGATTTCGCTACAGGCTTGACCGGCGCAGCTTCCGCGCGCGGAAGGTCTCCGGCCACGTCCCAGATTTCCAGCATGGCCTGGTATTCGAAGGCATGCAGCGGGTGCGCGTCATGCCATTGCTGGAAGGCGCGCTGCTCTTCGGCCGTGCAGTCAGCGGCATGCACGCGCATGCACCAATGCGCGGCGGCATCGGTGATCGCATCGTATTCGGCTTCCGAGAGGGTGTCTTGGGTCATGGACTCGTCCTGATTTCGCACATTCTAACCTTCTGGGGAAGTGGCCGAGAACTGCAGTCATGGCATTTACCCATCAAAGTGGAACTTATTTTTCGCTCAGGCACCCAAAAAACAGGACGCCAATGACCACTATCCATAAATGGAGTGAAAAAATGATCAAAAACACATTCGCTGCCTTGATTGCCACTGCCGCGTTGTTCAGCGCGGGTGCTGCGCTGGCCGACAAGCCGGGGGCAGGCTGGATCACCATCGAAAAAGCCATCGAGATCGCCAAGACCAAAGCGGGTTATGTCGAGGTCTACGAGATCGGCGCCGACAACGACGGTTACTGGGAAGGGGAAGGGCGCAAGGCGGACGGCGTTGTCTACGAGTTCCGCATCGACGGCGCCTCGGGCAACGTGTTGCGCGATCAGAAAGACTGATCTTCGCCGTCACAAATAATCAATGCTTCAATCAAAATGCGCAGGTTTTTAACCTGCGCATTTTTGTATCTCGTTACGCCAGCGCCGCGTTTTCGGTCTGGCTTGAGGTTGGCGCCGGTAACGGGATCGCCGTCGGCAATGGGTCGAGTTGCCGGCCCATTTCGCTGATCAGCCAAGCGATCGAGTCAGCGTTGGCGAGCATAACGTCAATCCTGGCTTCGGCGGAGACGGGGTCACGAAAGGCCTTGCGTGCATCGGCGAGAGTTTTGGTGTTCGTCAGGGCGAGGAGTTTTTTCAGCACCTCGACCCGCTTGGGCAATTTATCCAGATCGACCTCTATCCCGTTGTCATCGGTATCCAGGAACAACTTCTCGGGCGCCGTCGAGCGGGAAAAGGTGCTGCGCAAGCGGTCCGTACTGGCTTTGAGCGATTGGCCGATGGCGGTGGTGGTATTGATCAGGTCCGGAAATGGCGCGATTGCTTCGACCGAACCGAAGTCCTCGGTTTTGAACAGCAAGTGCGACAGTTCATGAATCAACGTTACCGCGCGGGCGTGCGAGTCCACGTTGAATCGCGCAGGCAAACAAGGCGTATAGGCATCCATGTCCGGATTAAAGAACAGCTCGGTCAGATGGATAATCCTGCGTGTGTCCTCATTGAAAACGAAGGCAACCGTGTTATCTGGTTGCACATTCAAACCGGCGAAAAAACGCTCAGTGTAAAGCAAGTCATCTTTCGGATCGGTCAGTTCGCGGCAAAGCGGGATGATCACCTTTGCAATTTTACCCAGCAGCGACGGGGTTACCTGCGAGACCTCGAAGATCTCCCTGAGTACGCGCTTTAGTCGGGTTCCACCCGGATTTGCTCGATTTATCACGAAGTTATGCAGACAATTGAGCGCATAGGTGCGTGCGCGAGCGACCGCTTGCTGGATGACGAAGGCGCGCGCCGGATAGCGCTTGTTGATTTGCGCCATTCCTTTGGCCTGGATGTGCATGACATACGAGCGGCTGCGTTCGACTTCGATTTGCATGCGGTTGCGCTGCTTTGAACGGCAACGACGACCGGACTTGCGGGGCTTGGCGAGGATCAGCCGCTGGTTGTTTTGCTCAAGCTCGGGCCCTTGTCCGTCTTCCTTGTGGTGCAGGTACCAGGTTTTTTCAGATTGACTGACTTGATAGACCTTGCCGGCAATCGCCGCGTATTTTTGCGAGCCGTCAGCATCGCCGTACACCAGTTTGCTGGCTTCGAGCGTGAGGTCTTCCAGCGCAGTGCTGGTTTCATACGACTGCAAATGCAGCCGAGAGGATCTGACGGGCGGGACTTTGTTCCACAGCGGTGCGGCTATCTTCGTGGTTTGGCCAGGAGTTTTGGTCACCGGCCCCACGGGGAGCTGCGTCTCGGCGGCAAACTCCTCGATGGTTTCCTTCGCCTCGTCCTCCCATGACAGCTGACCAAGACTGAACAGCGATATCGCTCCGGTGATGAAGCTTTTCAAGGCGTTCGACCAACGGTGCTGCTGCAGGTTTTCGGCCGAATCTTCGAAGTCGTTGTAGCTCTTCCAAAGAAAGAACAACGAGGCGAGTTTGCCGGACAACACATGGGGAACCAGATGCACACCACGACTGAACAAGGACTTTGCTGCTTCCCAATCGGATTGCGCGTCGATTTGCGCCTGGCAACCGAGCAAGCGTGGCAACAGGCTGAGTGTGTCCTTGTGCAGACGCTCGAGCAGATTGCCGCTGATGGGTGTGCTCTGCAGAGTCATTTCACTGCTGTTGCCTAGCGTGGTTTGCAGCAGATTTTTGAAGACCGCCTGTTGTTCTGATGGCAGGCGGCGAATCATCAGATCCTGGAACTGTCCGGGCGTGTTCAATGCGTTGATCAACTGCGCCTCATCTTCGAACTCGCGAAAGACAAACCGCGAATACGGTGCGTAAAGCATGCACGGCCCTGTTTGCCCTGTGCCGGGGCCGATCACATACAGCCCGAGTGTGTGGGCGGCAGCGGCGCCGCTGGTCTTGATCAATGAAAGCGGGCTCACAGTGGCGTGGGCCAGCGCCACGGTGGCGCGTGCGAGCGCATCGGGCATATCCAGCACCTGGCAGATCAAGTCGTAGCCGGTGTCCGACAGTTGCTGTTGCAGCTTCATCGAATGCGCGTGCTGCATCAGGTGCCAGGGGAGCTGGCGCAGAAAGCGTTCCTTGCTGGTGCGTGCAGACGGGGTTTCCCCTGACAGCGCTGCGCTGACTTTGCGCACGTAGGTGGTGGTGATCTCCAGCGATTGCAGCAGTTGCTGGACTGCGGTCTGATCCAATTTCTCTGGCAGGGGCGTGACGGTCAGCGAGGCGACCTTGAAACCAGTGCCCTGCACGACGTTGAAATGATGCAGGGCAAAATCGAGCAGATTGCAGGCCGGGCCGGCGAGCGTCAGATTCGGCGTGATCTGGATGTCCTCGGGTTTGAGCCCATTGCCTGGAAATCGGCTGTCGAGCAGCGTTTGCAATGTTTGCTCGACATGCGTGCGCAACTCCGGCACATCGTCGAGAAAATCCTTGCCATCAACAAAGCTGCTGCGCAATTGATCGAGCAGCGCAAGGTGCGTGCGCTGTTCCGCGCCGGGCGCCATTTGTAACCAGTCGGGATAATCAAGCTGACGGGCAAGGGCTTTGGCCAGCTCAATGGCGCGACCAAGGTTGGTGTTGATCACGGAATTTTTCATTTGTTCGAGGAAGCGTTTGAGCGCGGCCTTGTCCTCGATGCACTGACGCAATGTCTGGCAATGGTCGAGGAAAATTCCGATGGCCGAATCCATGCGGTCACCGGCCACACTACCGTCAATCAACTGGAAGCTGGCGAGGGTGAAAGACTCGTCCAGCCGTTGTTGCGCCGTTGGCAGATTTTCCAGCAGCGCCTGGCACTGGTCTTTATCGTCCAGGCGGCGCTGCAACGTTTGTTGGGCAATGGCGATATCGTCGAACGTCTCCAGGCCGATCGCTGGAGTCCACAGAATCGCGCGCCCGGAATGCGCGATATCCAGACCACCGCGTTCAGTCAACAGAACACAGTTGGCGAGCGCCAGCGTGCCAGCGTCACCGGGGCCGGTGAGGGTAAGCGACCAGGCATCCGGGCGAAAACCGTTGAGCGATCGACGCTCCATGCGGGTCGGGTGTCTGGCGTCGAACACGGTATCGACGATGCCCCGTTCGGCTGCCCGCCACGCACCGCTGAGCTGGTTGATGTAGGCCTCGGCGCGGAGGCCGTCTTCGAACGCCTTCGCCAGTTTCCAGAGAATGTCTCGCAGAAACCGCCCTTGCTCGGCGTCGTTGCCGGTTGGCTGATCGCGGAAATTGCTGCTGAGATTTTCCAGTTCTCGCTCGAGCTTGAACGCCAGTTGCGCCGCCTTGTCGGTCTGGACCACAGAGGAGGGCGGTGTGCTGGAAAACAGTGGTCGAGTACTCCAACGCTCATTGACCTCAAGCTTGAGCAGGCGCTCATGAAGCATCGCGCGAATATCCAGGGCCTTGTCGAACAAGGCATGGATATCGGTTGAATGTTCACCCTGGCGCAAACGCTGCATGGCGAATTCGACGTTCTGACGTTGCTTGGTCAGGATCGCTTCAAGCAGCGTCGCAATGATGTCGCCACCGATATGCTCGCCGGTCACCTGCGGGTCGACGAAGCCCAGATAGCGGTTGCGTTCCTCCAGGTTCATCAGGCCATAAAGCTCGTCTTCATGACCTTTTGCATCGAGTTTGGCGGTCAGCGTCTGTTTGAGATCGGCGTAGTCCTCGAGTACTTGCAGACCCTGGGTCGGGGTGTAGAGGTAGGCCTTGTCGTGGTTGACCATCAGCGAGCCGGCCAGCTCGACCGAGGCGGCGTCCTTGCGCAAACACACCGTTTCGAAAGTCGGCCGCCGTACAGCCGTGTTCGGCTCGCGGATCAAACTGTGCAGGGCATCGAACTCCCCGGCGCTGATGATGCTGGTTTCGCGCTTGCTCATCAGTTGCGCACGCGCTTGATCCTTCAGGGTCTGGCGCAAGAAGGTGCGCCTGGGCGAACCTTCGAAGGACGCGGCGTTCCAGTAAGCCTCAAGCTGTCGAAACAACAGCATGACGAGTTTTCCCGAAGCTGATTTCAGCGCATTCGCCCAAGCCTTCTGGTCGCCGTCGCCGCCGGTACGGGCCGGATGAGTAAACTTGGCCGACTGCCCGCGCGGCCAGCCCTGGCGGCGAAAGTACACCAGTAGCGCTTCACTCAATGACAGCGAATCCAGCTGCTGCCGGCGATCGTCGGCACCCGCGCCGCCGGCTGGATACAGGCTGACGCGGGTCTGCGACTGCTGCAGGCCGGCGAAATGCGGTGTCAGCAGCTCGTCGAGAATCTTGTCCAGCAGCGTTGTCAGCGAAGGCAGACGCTTCAGCTCGTCCAGTACATCGCGAGCGCAGGCATTCTGCGCGGTCTCGATCGCTGACTGCTGATCCTCAAATACATCGCCGCTGATCGTTTCGCGAGTAACCGTGATATCGCGCTTCTCGACCAGTTCCTTGCGCAAGGAGAGGCTGATGAAGGCCAACAGATCATCGTTTTCGTCCGCGTTGTCGAGGCGCGCTTGCAAGGCTTTGGTCAGTGCGTCGTCGTCGCTGTACTTTTTCAGGCCGTCATAAGGGGTATAGAGGAACACGCCGCCGTCATCCGGCCCGGCACCGAGAATAAAGCTGCCAGTCAGCGGCACGGGCTGCTGCTTGTCGGCGTTGAGCAAAATGCGTTCGGCGTGCATGGGCGGAGTCTGCTGCTGGCGCAGGGCGTGAGTCGCCAATTGCACGTGGGCAAGCCAACTGAAATCCTTGCTGTTCAAACCGTGGGTTTTGCCGAGTTTGGCGTGCACACCAGGGGAATCGAGAATATCGGGAAACAGAAGCGGTGCGGTGGGGCTGGGCATTATCGGAGCTCTGAACGGACGCCATGGGCAGAGACCCGAGAATAGGTACGCAACTCGACGCATTGGCGGTACATGGATACCGCACTCAGCGCGTATAAATCTGCCACGCACCCGCGCGCGCCATCGTTGAATCAGCGAAGGGTTGACAGGCGACCGCTGCGCCATGGTTAATCGCTGGGCAAGTCGTCCGTACGCTGTTGTTCCCTCCAATAATCATTCTGGAGCTTCAGATGTCTGCGCCACACGATCATGTGTCTTCCGCTGTCTCGTCGTCGTTGTCGCTCGAAGCGCTGACGCAATTGCTTGAAACGATCTTTCTGCGCCATGGCACCTCCACCGACGTCGCCCGGGTGCTCGCCGCCAACTGTGCAGCGGCCGAGCGCGACGGTGCGCACAGTCATGGTGTGTTCAGGATTCCCGGGTATGTGTCGACGCTGAAAAGCGGTTGGGTCAATGGGCACGCCGTGCCGCAGGTCGAAGACGTCGCCGCCGGTTTCGTGCGCGTCGACGCGGGCAACGGATTCGCCCAGCCAGCATTGGCAGCGGCGCGCGCGTTACTGGTGGAAAAGGCCCGTCACGCCGGGATCGCCGTACTGGCAATCCGGAATTCGCATCACTTCGCAGCGCTGTGGCCGGATGTCGAACCCTTCGCTGATGAAGGGCTGGTGGCGCTCAGCGTGGTCAACAGCATGACTTGCGTAGTCCCTCACGGCGCCGACCGTCCACTCTTCGGCACCAACCCGATCGCCTTCGCCGCCCCCCGCGCCGGCGCCGCCCCCATCGTCTTCGACCTGGCCACCAGCGCCATTGCCCATGGCGACGTGCAGATCGCCGCCCGCAAAGGCGAACGCCTGCCACCCGGCACGGGCGTCGACAGCCTCGGCCAACCGACCCAGGACCCCAAGGCCATCCTCGAAGGCGGGGCGCTCCTGCCATTCGGCGGCCATAAAGGCTCGGCACTGTCGATGATGGTCGAACTGCTGGCCGCGGCACTGACCGGCGGCAACTTCTCCTTCGAATTCGACTGGTCCAACCACCCCGGCGCGAAAACCCCATGGACCGGCCAATTGCTCATCGTCATCGACCCCAGCAAAGCCGCCGGTCAGACCTTCGCCGAACGCAGCGGCGAACTGGTCCGCCAGATGCACAGTGTCGGCCTCAAACGCCTGCCGGGCGACCGCCGGCATGGGCAGCGCAGCCGCTCACTGGCTGAAGGCATCGTGCTGGATGCGCAGACGCTTGGGCAATTGCGGGAGTTGGCGGGGGAGTAATTCAGGATCAAAAGCCCCTCACCCTAACCCTCTCCCGGAGGGAGAGGGGACTGACCGAGGTGAATGCGATAGATACGCCGACAAGAAATACCGAGGCGAATACAAGTTTCAAAGCCAATCCAAATCGGCTCCCTCTCCCTCGGGAGAGGGCTGGGGTGAGGGGCGAATCCACCACCAATCCCAAGCCAACCACCCGCTTCTAACCACTCCTCACAATGAGCGCCAGCTCGAGTGCCCTTGATCTTGCCTAACCGGCCCCATCGGCAGGCTGAGTGGAGGGATCGATCCGGGCGTGGGAGCGCAGCGACCGTACGACGCAGTCGTACACAGCGGAAGGAGGTGCAGCGCAGCAAACCGTAGCCGCTGCGCCCGGATCGGTCCCGGAGCGAAGGAACCCGAGCCTGCGAGGGCCGAACGCAGGGGCCCAGCGTTTTGGTTACTTTTGGGCGTCTGCAAAAGTGACCCGCTGTAAGAGCGGAACCGCCAGCCGCAACAACAAAAAAAACGGATATTCACCCAAAACAACCAAAGCCTGGTCGGCCCAGAGGCCGCCAAGTCCAAAAACCAGATCCAAAAAAAAGCGAACCCAAAGGTCCGCTTTTCCAAAAACCAAAAAACCTCAACGTCGCCCAAGCAACAACCCGACCACCAACCCAAACCCAGCCGAAATCGCCACCGTCTGCCAAGGATGCCCACCAATATACGTCTCGGTCGCTTCAACGGCAGGCTTGGTCCGATCCCGCACACTCGACACCGAATCCAGCGCCTGCTGCAATTTCAGAGCGATTTGCCCCCGCAGCGTCTCCGCTTCCTCGCCCACCAGTGAAGCACTGCTCTTGAGCAGCTTGTCCGATTCTTCAATCAGCGCCTGAAGTTCGCTGAACGCCTGATCCTTGATTTGCTCTTCAGCGGCTTGCACGGCAGATTTGCGGGCCATGGGTGACTCCTTGCAGATGAATGGACAGTGAGCAATGGAGTATGGCGCAACGCATAAAGTTGCACGCCAACGCTCCCCAAAAGAAAAACCTGCGCCGGAGTTTTCGGCCGAGCGTGTAAGATGTCGCCATTTCACGCAGCAGGATAATTCCCCATGAGTTTCAATCTGGCCGACAAATCACTCGCAGAGCGCGCCGCGCTGGAAGATGAGAAATCCCGTCTGTTCGAACTCTGGCAGAACAATCTGGGCAAAGCCAAAGGCGAGGCCGCGCGGTTGTTCGGCGAGCGCGCCAAGCGCAAGGGCAAATGGGCCGAATGGGTTCGCGCGGAACTCGACGGCATGTCGCCGCCGGAATTCGCCAACATGGTGCGCAGTGAAGTCAATCGACTGATGGCCGCGAACAAGTAACGTTCAGTTGAAGGTCGCGGCAATCACCTCGCGAACCTTGACCACCAGCGGATCGATCTGCGTGCTGGTACGCCAGCCCAGCTCGATCGGGTAACGCGGCAATGGCAGCGGGCAGGGCAGTAACGCCAGGCCGCTGAGTGCCGCGATACTTTCGGCGGCATGCGCCGGGATCGTCGCTACGGCACGGCTGCCCTTGAGCAGCCAGGGCAGCGCAGCAAAATGCGTGGTCGAAGCGCAGACCCGACGACTCAAGCCCACGGCCGCGAGCCCTTCATCGGTGATGCCGATAAAACCGCCGGACGACACCAGAATGTGTTCGCGGGCGACAAACTCCTCCAGCCCGATCTGCGCCTGACCGGGCGCAAGGCTCGACGGGTCGACCAGACACGCATAACCGCCTTCTCCCAAGACCTGCCGGCTGAGCAAGCGCTCGGCAAAACCGCCGGCGGTGATCGCCAGATCGATGCTGCGCTCCATCAGCGCACGGGCGACAATCTGGCTGTGGGTCTGGCGGAAGATCAGACGCAACTTCGGCATGCTACGGGCAATCTCCTCGATCAGGCGGCGACCGTAGGCAATCTCGAAATCATCGGAAAGCCCGATTGTCACCGAGCGGCCATCGTAGTGATTGGCCGCCGGGTCGACCATCGCCAGGCTTTGCCGACATTTATTCAGGGCTTCACTGACCACCGGTTTCAATTGATTGGCCCTGAGCGTCGGGGCGAGGCCGTGTCCGGTGCGCACGAACAACTGATCGCCATACACCTCGCGTAACCGGCGCAACGCCGCACTGACTGCTGATTGGGTGACGCCCAGACGCAGGGCGGCGCGGCTGGCGCTGGATTCTTCGTGCAGCGCCTCGAAGACTTTCAGCAGATTGAGGTCGACGTTGGCGATATTCATTTGGTTCATATCATTCAGCAGTGATCGGGGCTTTATTCATGATCGCGTGGCGCCGCAGAATCGGCAACTACTGAACCTGACGGAGTTACTGCGATGCCCAAATCCATTGTCGCTGCGCTGCAAATCGGCTCATTGCCCGCCGGCAAACAAGCCACCCTTGACCAGATTCTGAGCTGGGAAGCGGCGATCAGCGAATCTGGCGCGGCGCTGGTGGTCATGCCCGAAGCGTTGCTCGGCGGTTACCCGAAAGGCGAAGGCTTCGGCACGCAACTGGGCTATCGCCTGCCCGAGGGCCGCGAAGCCTACGCCCGCTACTTCGCCAACGCGATTGACGTACCGGGCGCAGAAACCGAGGCCCTCGCCGGGCTGTCGGCGCGCACCGGGGCCAATCTGGTGATCGGCGTGATCGAACGCGCTGGCAGCACCCTGTATTGCACCGTCCTGTATTTCGACCCGCAGGCCGGGCTGGTCGGTAAACACCGCAAACTCATGCCCACCGGCACTGAACGGCTGATCTGGGGCAAGGGCGATGGCTCGACCTTGCCGGTGTTCGACACCCAGGTCGGCCAGCTTGGCGCGGTAGTGTGCTGGGAAAACATGATGCCGCTGCTGCGCACGGCGATGTACGCCAAAGGCATCGAGGTCTGGTGCGCACCAACGGTCGATGAGCGCGAAATGTGGCAAGTGAGCATGCGCCACATTGCCCATGAAGGCCGATGCTTTGTGGTCAGCGCCTGCCAGGTCCAGGCCTCGCCGAACGAACTGGGCGTTGACATTGCCAACTGGCCGGCAGACCGCCCGCTGATTGCCGGCGGCAGCGTGATTGTCGGGCCGATGGGTGACGTGCTGGCAGGACCGTTACGCGGCGAAGCGGGCCTGCTCACGGCTGAAATCGACACCGACGAACTGGTGCGCGCGCGTTACGACTACGACGTGGTCGGCCACTATGCACGGCCGGATGTGTTCGAATTATCCGTCGACGAACGCGCCAAACCCGGCGTGCGCTTCACCGCATAGGCCTGTCGAATGAAATCCTGTGGGAGCGAGCCTGCTCGCGAATGCGTCGGCACATCCAACACATAAGTTGCCTGACAACACGCTATCGCGAGCAGGCTCACTCCCACATTGGTTTTGTGTTCACCGCCAATTATGTGCATGACCGCATCACCTGTGAGCTGCCAGGCATCAATGCCGATCCAGCCATTCCTCGCGGGTGATCTCCCAGATCTCCCGAGCAAACCGTCCACCGACAAAATCATCCTCATCGCTACGAATCAAGCGCATTCCCGCTCGCTCCGAGAGCCTGCGCGAGCCCATGTTCGGCGCCGCTTTCGGCACGCGCATCAGTGGACGTTCAAGCGTTCGGAACCAATAATCGGTCACCGTTGCGCTGGCTTCGCTCATCAAACCCTGACCTTGCCACGCCGGCGCCAGCCAAAAACCACGATGATTATCGGTTTGATCCATGAGGCTGATGCTGCCGATCAATTGCTCCGGTGCGGTTTTCAGGCGGATCGACCAGTGCCATTCCGTGCCGGCGGCAACGGCGGGCAGGGCGACATCGCGAACGTAGGTGAGGGCGCCATCGTCCGGGTAGGGCCATGGCACGGCGGCATTCAGATAACGGACCACTTCCCAGTGCGCAAACTGCCGTTGCACAGCCTCCGCATCGGCTAGTTCGAGTGGGCGCAGAATCAATCGTTCGGTGTACAGCGTCGGTGTGTTTTCCATAAACGTGCCGCCTCCGTTGATAACTCAAAGCATCGCGGCAGGCTAACGCATTTTTACCACGTTGCGGCACTCGCCCTGGGCAAACTCAACGTGCCGCTGTCCACAAACCGCATAGTGCCGAACAGTCCCCCGGCCAGTTTGCCGCGCAGAACATACGGCAGGTTGTCGAGGGTTTGGGTCTGGCTCAGGCCCAGGGTCTGACGCAGGACCGAGAATGCGGAAATGCTCACCGGTACGCTGACGATGGTTTCGGAAAAGCGCGGGATCGAGCCGCTTTGATCGCTCACGCCGGAGGCCAGTGAATGGCCGTTGACGTCCAGATCGAGGGCGATGCCGTTGTAGTCGATGGCGGTTTCGTTGGGATTCTGTACGCGCAGTTTGATCGCGAAGCGTACTTCCAGATCCTGGCTCGGCAACGGTTCGAGACCGACCACGTTGATATTGACCGGATCTCGATTGGGGAACAGCGCACAGGCGCTCAGGGATAACAGCAGCAACGACAAAATCAGGGCGTGAAGACGGCGCATAAACGGTCTCTCGAAAAAAGGGCTGAACCGGCCTGTCGGTTCAGCCCTTTTTCAAGGCCGGACGTCAGCGGTTCTCTTGTGCGACAGTCGCCGCTGGGCCAGGTTCAGCTTTGGCTGGCACGTCGGGGTTTTCCATAACCTGAAGAATAGAAGCTTCGGGGTCGAAGTCGTCTTCTTCCAGTTCGATGAATTCCTCCGGCAGGAAGATATTCAGCACGATCGCGCACAACGCGCCGACGGTGATTGGCGATTCGAAGATATTGCGCAGCGCCTGCGGCAGTTCGCGCAGTACTTCCGGGACCGCCGCGATGCCCAGGCCCATGCCCAGCGAAATCGCCACAATCAGCATATTGCGCCGATGCAGACCGGCTTCGGCGAGAATCTTGATCCCGGCCACGGCAACGGTGCCGAACATCACCAGTTCGGCACCGCCGAGCACCGGTTTCGGCATCAATTGCAGCACCGCGCCGATCATCGGGAACAGCCCGAGAATCACCAGCAATCCGGCAATGAAAAACGCAACGTAGCGGCTGGCCACGCCAGTGAGCTGAATGACTCCGTTATTCTGCGCGAAGGTGACCATCGGCATGCTGTTGAACACCGCAGCCATGGCGGAGTTGAGGCCGTCAGCAAGCAGGCCGGATTTGATCCGGCGAATGTACAGCGGCCCCTTGACCGGTTGCCGCGAGATCATCGAATTGGCAGTCAGATCGCCGGCCGCTTCCAGTGGCGAAACGAGGAAAATCACCGCCACCGGCACGAACGCCACCCAGTCGAAATTGAAGCCGTATTTGAACGGCACCGGCACACTGACCAGCGGCACGGCCGGCATCGTGGTGAAATCCACCGTGCCCATCAGCCAGGCGACGACGTAGCCGAGGGTCAGGCCGATGACGATCGCACCCAGGCGCAGGAACGGTACGTCGACCCGGTTCAGCACGACAATGGTGCCGATCACCAGCGCCGCCAGAAACACATGGCTGGCCGCGCCCAGGTCGGCTGCGCCAAAGCCGCCGGCAATGTCGGTCATCGCCACTTTGATCAGCGACAGGCCCATCAAGGTGATGATCGTGCCGGTGACCACCGGGGTGATCAGCATGCGCAATTTGCCGATGAACTGGCTCAGCACCACCTCAATGAACGCCGCGAAAAAGCACACGCCGAAGATAGTCGAGAGGATTTCGTCGGTGCCGCCACCGCGCGCCTTGACCATGAACCCGGCGCTGAGAATCACGCTGATAAAGGAAAAACTCGTACCTTGCAGACACAGCAGGCCGGAACCGACCGGGCCGAAGCGCTTGGCCTGGACGAACGTGCCGAGCCCGGAAACGAACAGCGCCATGCTGATCAGATAAGGGATTTCACTTTGCAGGCCGAGGGCGCCGCCCATGATCAGGGTAGGCGTGATGATCCCGACGAAGCTCGCCAATACGTGTTGCAGCGCGGCAAACACGGTGGCGGTCAGGTGCGGGCGGTCGTTGAGGCCGTAGATCAGGTCGTTGTTGCGCGGGGCGTTTTCAGAGGCGGTCATGGTGTTTGCGCGCTGCGAGGCGAGGCCGGGTCAGAAAATGGAGGCGCAGGATGCCGTAAGCGAGCGGCGAGGGCAACGAGCAATAACTGCCCGAAAGGTCAGCTTTTGCGGGCGTGATCGTTCCCACGCTCCTGCGTGGGAATGCAGCCCGGGACGCTCCGCGTCCCATACAGAACCAAACGCGGAGCGCCGTAGAGACGTTCCCACGCCGGAGCGTGGAAACGATCTTGCTGCGCCTCAAGCTCCTGCCATTTTCTGACTCCAACCTCTGCTAATCTCCGACATCTTTCCAACCTGAGCCCGCCATCGTGTCGCGTACCACCCGACTGTTGACCCTGCTGCAAGTGCTGCGCGGCAAGAAACGCCCGGTGACTGCCGCCACCCTGGCCGCCGAGCTGCAGGTGTCCGAGCGCACGCTCTACCGCGACATCGCCGAGTTGACGGCCCTCGGCGCGCCAATTCAGGGCGAGGCGGGGATCGGCTATGTGCTGCGCAACGGCCTGTTCCTGCCACCGCTGATGCTCAATGCCGACGAGACCGAAGCCATCGTTCTCGGTTTGCGCTACGTCGATCAGCGTGGCGATGAAATACTGAGCAAAGCGGCGGCGGATGCCTTGGCCAAGATCGCCGCCGTGCTCGATCCGCAGGCTCAGGAGGCACTGCGCAATCCAACCGTGCTGCCGGGGCCGCCGGGCTACGGTTTCCCGCAGAACGCCGTGCCGTTGAACGTGTTTCGCCACGCGATCCGCGACCAGGCCAAACTGCACATCGATTACGCCGACGCGCAGCAGGTGCCGACTCAGCGGCTGATCTGGCCCTTGGCGCTGGGTTTTCTCAATGAGGTGCGGATCATTGTCGCGTGGTGTGAGTTACGCGGTGCCTATCGCACATTTCGGACTGACCGGATCAGCGCTGCAAGTCCACAGGGCGAGGCTTATCCGGGCCGGCGCAGCGACCTGCTGCGTATCTGGCGCAAACAGATGCAACTGGACGAGGACGGCCGTTTCACTCCTGACAAAAACTGACACAACGCTGTTTTAGGATGGTCGCAGAACCACACAACAAGGAGCTGCCACCATGTCCCATCCCGCCTCAACACTGGCCCCGGCGATTGCTGCGTATATCGATGCGGCCAACGCACGCGACACGTCGCAGGTCGCCAGTTTTTTCGCCGAGGATGCCAACGTGTTCGATGAAGGCCTGCATCAGGTCGGCCCGCAAGCCATCGCCCAATGGATGCGCGACACCGGGCAACGCTATCAGCCTCGTGTTGAAGTGCTCGATGTGCAGCAGCGCACCGGGAAAGTGCTGGTACAGGGGCTGATCTCTGGCACGTTCCCCGGTAGCCCGGCACAGCTGCGCTATACGTTCCGGTTGAACGAACAGGGGAAAATTGCCCGGTTGGATATTTCCCTGTAGCCATCGTGGCATACTGCCGCGCATGACTTTCGACTCCCCCTTAAGCGCCTGGCAACACGCCGTTCAATACAACGGCTTCGTCCAGGATGAAGCCCAGGAACACGCGGTCTGGGCCCTGCAAAAATGTCACGAAGCGCTGCACGCCGGTGCCCGTACGGTCACCGGCGTTTATCTGTGGGGCCCGGTCGGGCGCGGCAAGACCTGGCTCATGGACCAGTTCTACCAAAGCCTGCGGGTGCCAGCGCGCCGGCAGCATTTCCATCACTTCATGGGCTGGGTGCATCAGCGCTCGTTCCAGTTGACCGGGATTGCCGATCCGCTTCGGGCGCTTGCCAAGGAGCTGGCTGCAGAAGTCAAAGTACTGTGTTTCGATGAGTTGTTCGTCAACGACATCGGCGACGCGATCATTCTCGGGCGGCTGTTTCAGGTGATGTTCGATGAGGGCGTGGTGATTGTCTGCACGTCCAACCTGCTGCCGGACGATCTCTACGCCGATGGTTTCAACCGGGACCGTTTCGTCCCGGCGATTGCCGCGATCAAGGCGCATATGCGGGTGGTTGCCGTGAACGGCGCCGAGGATCATCGCCTGCATCCGGGGGCGGGTCTGCAACGTTACTTTGTGGCCGCGTCATCGCTCAGTGCGCTGGAGGATGTCTTCCAGGCGCTGGCCGCCGGTGAACCGGCCACCGCCGAACCGGTGTCAGTCGGTCATCGCCAATTGAACGTGGTGCGGGCCAGTGAATCGGTGTTGTGGTGTCGTTACGCCGACCTGTGCGAGCAGCCGTTCGCCGCCATGGACTTCATCGCGCTGTGCGATCGCTATCGGGCTATTCTGTTGAGCGAGGTGCCGAACCTCAGCGCGCGCAAACGCGAAGGGCGCATTGCCCGTGGCACGGAAGACGGCGCCGAGCGCGTAGTGGCGGGTGATCGAGAGCTGCCGCAGTTGTCCGTACACGACGACGGCGTGCGGCGGTTCATTGCATTGGTCGACGAGTGCTACGACCGCAGAGTGCCGCTGTACGTTGAGGCCGAAGTGCCGCTGGACGCGCTGTACACCGAGGGTTACCTGGAATTCCCGTTCCGCCGCACCCTGAGTCGTTTGCAGGAAATGCAACTGCAGCGCTTTGCCGAAGCTTGAAAGGAAGAGGGCGCCGACATGAGCCAACCGTTGTCCCATCATTTGCTGACCATGGCTTATCAGAATGCCTGGGCCAATCATCGTCTGGCCAAGGCCTGGAGCCAACTCGGCGCGGCGGATCTTGCGGCGCCGCGGGTGAGTTTTTTCCCGAATATTCGCCTGACGCTGAACCACATCCTGACGTGCGACTGGTTTTACGTCGATGCGCTGGAGCGCGAATTGCGCGGGGCTGAACCGCATCCTGACTGTCATGTTTTTTTCAATGCCGACGAGCCGTTCACTGACACCGTTCAACTGCGTGAAGAACAGGCTCACGTCGACCGTCGGCTGATCGCCTACTGCGAGCAACTGCGCGATGCCGAGCTGAACCGCATCGTCACCATTGCCCGCGACACGCCCCAGCACGACAGCCGCCTGCGCTTGCTGTCGCATCTGTTCGAACATCAGATCCATCACCGCGGCCAGGTGCACGCGATGCTCAGCGATACTTCGGTGGAACCGCCGCAACTGGACGAATTCTTCTGCGCCGGCGAAAGCGCTCTGCGTGCTGCAGACTTCGCCGAACTCGGCTGGACCGAGGAATTGATCTGGGGCCACGCCTGATCCTGAGGATTTGCCGGTTGCTCACCGGTATGTGGCCGCGTTAAGGTCAGGCAGCCTATCAGCGCGTACCTTGCGTGCCGGGGCTTTTGTCTGTTCGGGGATGGAAATGGATTCCGCAGAAATTCTGGTACTTCAGGCCAGCTACACCAACCCAACGCACGCCGAAGCCATCGGCCTTGTGCTCAACCACTACGCAGAAGACCCCATGGGCGGCGGTCACTCGCTCGACCCGGACCTGCTGCGCCGACTACCCGAAGAACTCGCCCGCCGCCCACACGCCTTCAGCGTACTGGCCTTCGTTGGCGGCGAACCGGCGGGGCTGGTCAACTGCTTCGAAGGCTTCTCGACCTTCGCCTGCAAACCGCTGGTCAATGTCCACGACGTGGTGGTCGTGAGCCAGTTCCGCGGCTTGGGCCTGAGTCAGAAAATGCTGCAGAAAGTCGAAGAAATCTCGCGCCAGCGCGGCTGCTGCAAAATTACCCTCGAAGTACTGGAAGGCAATGCCATCGCGCAGCAGTCGTACCGCAAGTTCGGCTTCGCGCCGGGTATGTTTGATCCGGATCATGGGCGCATGCTGTTCTGGATCAAGAATTTGCAGGCCTGAAAAGCCCCTCACCCTAACCCTCCCGAAACGTCGGACCGCCCGGAGGGAGAGGGGACTGATCGAGGTGATCGCAAGAGCTACGTCGACATCAAGTACCGAGCCGAACTCAGGTTCTGAAGATCGTGAAGATCGGCTCCCTCTCCCTCGGGAGAGGGCTGGGGTGAGGGGCGAATTCACCACAAATCCCAAGCCGAACAAGCAACCACCCAACCAAAAAAAAAGGCGCCCCAAAAGGGCGCCTCAACTGTCATCTCCCGGGCCAGAGCGGAGCCGCGGAAGGTCCATCGGTTGCTCGGTCAATCCCGGTCGCGGTAAGACTCGGTCACTTGCGCGGTCTGGTCGGCGGGAACGCGAATTTCTTTCACGCTGGCGTCGCTCTGTTGCGCGCTCTGGCTCTGGTGAACCGGGAAGTTGTCGTAGTAATAGCGCATGCGCTCAGCGCCGCCCTCGGCGAAGACGCTGGCAGAACCCAGGGCAAACAGCCCGGCAAGGACGAGGGTAGAGATTTTCATGGTGCCTCCTACTGAACAAGTGGGAGCCGTTTCATCCATGAAGCAAAACTCGAGAGGAGTCTCTATCGTGTGAATTAACCCGGGGTTAACGCCCGCTCAGGGTGAGTTTTGCAGCATGTTGCAGAGCGCTGAATGCACACAGCGCCAGAGCATGATCGTTCCCACGCTCCCGCGTGGGAACGATCATGGGGGAGCGGGTCAGAGCTTCCAGTCAAGACTGACGGTCAGCGTGCGCGGATCGCCCCAATAAACACCGTTGTAGAAACCGACGTTGTCGTAATACTTCTTGTCGAACAGGTTGTTGACGTTCAGCGACGCCGACAGGTGCCGATCAAACTCGTAACGCGACATCAGATTCACCACGGTGTAGGCGCTCTGTTTGATCCGCGCCGTTTCCTGGCCATCCCCGACCGGCCGGGTCGAAGTGCCGTATACATCGCTCCGCCAATTCACCGCACCGCCGACAGTCAGCGCCTGCCATTCATCCGGCAGGCGATACGCCGTCGACACGCGCAGCAGATTCATCGGCTCGCTGGTGTTGCTGCGCTCACTGCTGCCGTTGACTGAATGGGTATAGGTGTAACCGGCCGTCATGTTCCAGCCGCGCAGGATCTCACCAGAGACTTCTGCTTCAAAACCGTTGACCTTGTTGCCCTTGCCGCCGGATTTGTAGAACTGCTCACGCGTCACCGGATCGGGCGGTGCGGTGTTGTCCACCTCGGCGACGTTGTCCTGCTTGCTCCAGAACAACGCTGTGGCAACGTTCAGACGGTCCTCGAGCAAACTGCCCTTGAGGCCCAGCTCATAGTTCTTGCCGACCACCGGGTCGATGTACTGGCGATTCTTGTCGCGATTACCCTGGGGTTTGAATATGTCGGTGTAACTCACGTAGGCCGTGTATTGCGGTGTCAGGTCGTAGAGCAGTCCGGCATAAGGCGTCCAGATATCGTTCTGTTTTTGGCTGGTGTAATCGACCTTGGTCAGTTGGCGGTCGGTGTCGTAACTGTTACTGGTGCTCGATGCTTGCCAACTGCCGTAGCGGCTGCCCAGCACGGCGTGCAGGTCATCAGTGAGGCTCAAGCGTGTGGCGATGTAGCCGGCTTTTTGCCGCGTGTCGTCCTTGGATCCAGTGAGATCAGTGACGGTGTCGCTGAACTTGCCGATGTTGCCCATGTACTTCCAGTCGCGGATGGTCCCGTAATCGTCGGGACGTCCGCCGGCGATGGTGTAGGGGGAATTCGAACGCCGCACGGCCTCGCCGTAGCCGAACATCATTTCGTGTTCGCGGCCGAACAAGGCGTAGGGGCCTGACACGTTGAAGTCATAGGCCTGCATTTTTTGCGTGCCGATCATGTGCGAGGTATACGCGAGCATGCCGCTGCGGTCGGCCTCGGGGAAACCCGCGCCGCCGAAATACACCTTGCCGTCGGTATCGCTTTGGCGATGGGTGTAAGCCGCTTTCAGATGCCAGCCGCCCGCCAGTTGCTGATCGAGGGTGGCGAAGGCGGTTTTGTCTTGCAGCGGCCAGGAACTCCACGACGTCGCCATGTTGGTCGAGCGACCCAATCCGGCCTTGCTGCCATCGGCATTCCAATAGGGCACCGTGCCCCAGGACGAGCCTTGCACGTGCTTGTTCTGATAGTCGTAACCCACCGCGAGTACAGTTGAATCTGTCAGGTCTGCTTCGAGCACGCCATAGCCAACCTCGCGTTGCAGCGCGTATTTGTCCTTGATCGACTGGCTGTCGCGGTAAGCCAGCACGCTGCGCCCACGCAAGCGACCGTCAAACGCCAGCGGGCCGCCGACATCGACGTAGCTGTAGTAATTGTCATAGCTGCCGCCACTGACCCCGGCCAGCGCCTGCCATTGCGCGGTCGGGCGCTTGCGCACCATGTTGATCGTCGCCGATGGATCGCCGGCCCCGGTGGTCAGCCCCGTGGCCCCGCGAACCACTTCGATGCGGTCGTAGATGATGGTGTCCGAATCAGACTTCATGCGATCGAAGGTATTGAGCATCCCGTCAATCTGGAAATTACTGATCGCATAGCCGCGCGAAGAATAACTGACCCGATCCGAATCCAGGTGCTGCACCACCACGCCGGTGGTCTGGCGCATGGCCTCGGACAACGTACCGAGTTTGAAATCATCCATTTGCTGACGAGTGATCACCGACACCGATTGCGGGGTTTCCTTGATTGACAGGTTCAACCGCGTCGCGGTGCTCATCGCGCCGGTGGTATAGGACTCGGTGTTTTCGGTGGTGGTGCCCAGGCCTTGAGCGGTGACGCTGGTCGCCGCCAGTTCAAGCGCCGAACCGGCCGGCGAAGGTTGCTCTTCAGCCTGGTTTTGCGCCAGCAGATCAGGGCTGATCGCCGCGCCGCAAAGGCCGAGCGTGAGGGTCATGGAACGGGTAATGGGCGCGAACATCGCAGCCGACTCCTTGTCTTCGAAGGGAAAATTCCGTTGGTTCAAAGACGAAGGGTGGGGCGGAGATTTAGGCTCAAACGAGAAATATTGTTATTTGTAGATGTTTCGGGGACGAAAAAAAGGGGCCGCTGAGGCCCCTTCGTTTTATTGCTCGGTCGCTTGCGCAACATTCGCATCGGGCTTTTTCGGCTTCATCAGACTGAAGTCGATCAACGCCCGTTGCGCGGTCTGGTACGGGTCGCCGATCAACAACGGCCGTTCCTTGAAGCTGTCGCTGACCAGGCTCTTGCTGCGGTCGAGTTCGTCAAAGCTCAACCCGGCCATGTCGGCCCAGGTGTGAATCAGATGCGAGCTGCTGTAAGGGCGGTCAAGGTCGCCGGCGAAGTTCCAGTCGTGGTTTTCTTTCCACTTCGGCGAGGCCCAGGCCATGAACGGGATCGTGTACATCGGCGCGGTCGGTTTGTTTTCGTTACGACCGAGGGTCTTGTGGCCGACCGAGTCGAACACGTCTTCGCCGTGGTCGGAGAGGTACAGCAAAAAGCCGTTCGGATCGGATTTGGCGTAGTCCTTGATCAGGCTCGAGACAACGAAGTCGTTGTACAGCACCGCGTTGTCGTAGCTGTTGTAGGTCGGCACCTGGTCGTCACGCACACCGGCCGGCACGCCGTCGCGGTCCTTGAACTTGTCGAAGGTCGGCGGATAACGGTACTGGTAGCTCATGTGTGTGCCGAGCAAATGCACGACGATCAGCTTGCGTGGTGCGGCATCGGCCAGGGCCTTGTTGAACGGCTCGATCACGTCGCCATCGTATTGCGCGGCGTTCTGGTTACGGTTGTTGTTGAGGTACACCTGCTCGTCGGCCTGTTCGGAAAAGGTCGTGAGCATGGTGTTGCGCTTGGTCATGGTCTGCTGGTTGGTGATCCAGAACGTCTTGTAGCCGGCCTGCTTCATCACGCTGACCAGCGAGGGCGTCGACAGGTAAAGATCCGGATGCAGTTCGTCAGCGAAGGTCAATACCTGTTGCAACGCCTCGATGGTGTACGGGCGAGGGGTGACGACGTTGTCGAACACCGCCAGCTGATCCTTGAGCTTGTCCAGTTCCGGCGTGGTGTTGCGCGGATAGCCGTAGAGACTCATGCGCTGGCGGTTGGTCGATTCGCCGATCACCAGCACCAGGGTCTTGGGCTGATCGCCCGAGGCATCCTGGAGGTTCTTCAACGGTGGGATCTTGCTGACGTTGTGCAGCATGCCCTGCATGTCGGCGAGGGTTTCCTGATAACGGTGATACGCCACCACCATCTGCCACGGCACCGCCGGCTCGATGCGGGTTTCGAATTTTTCGAAGCCTTGCTCAAAGGTCCCCATGCGCAAGGTCTGTTTGACCAGCGGGTAGCCAATCACGGCAATCAGGATCGCCATGGCTGCGACGAAGGCGCGGCCACGCGGCATGTACACCGGGCGCAGACGGGTCCACAGGAAATAGGCAAACGCGGTATGCGCAAGGAACGCCGGCACCATCCACCAAGCGAAGTACTGCGTCATGTATTCGCCGGCTTCGGACACGTTCGACTCGAACATGATGAAGATGACGCTTTGCGAGAATTCCTGCTCGTAAATGAAGAAATAGCCAAGGCTGGTCATCGAGCAGGCCCACAGCACCACACCGATGATCGCCGCGAGCAATTTGGTGCGCTTGGGAAACAGCAGCATCGGCGCCAGCCAGATCGCGCTCATGACAAAGGCCTGACGGAACCCGGTGAAGCCCGAGGTGCCGGTCAGTTGAATCAGCAGTTGGGTGATACCCGAGAAGTACCAGAAGAATACGAACAGCCAGAGAAGTCCGGCCCAATCAAAACCTGTCGCAGTCGTTTTGCTGCGTTTGAACAATGCCATTCGGCGCTCCAGCTCTGGTTACAACCACCGCCGGGACATCCGTGAAACCGACGAACGGAGGCCGTACGCGCAGGTACGGCCAGAATGCGGCGCAGTATCACCAGACTGATGTGAAAAGTTTGTTATTTGACGCGCGTTTAGCCCGCTAAGGGGCTGGGGCATCATGTCGGGAACCGCGGCTGCCGTTCCCGAATCAGGCGGGGATCAGGCGTGGGGGTGACGCTGAACGACCGGGAAGGGTTGCGGCTGCGAGCCCTGGGTCAACAGGCGCAACTGCGCCAGCTCTTGCTTCAACTGGTCGCGTTCGTCCTTCAACTGACGCAACTCATCACGACGGATCGTGACGTACAGGGTTTGTGGCGGCATTGCTGTGTGTACTGTGCCCATTGCTCACCTCGCAAATGGCGTGCATCAACTGTAAGCCACCCCTGATCTGAGGTGGTGACTTACTATCGGCGCCAATTTTGATTTCTTTTGCCCATTTATGGAACTTTTTTATTTTTCATGGTCGGTGTGTCTTCGGCGCGATTTGCGGCGTTATCAGTCTGGATCGGGCACAATGCCCGGAAACTTCATCGCAACGCTCTGGACTAACCTCCATCAGTCGCGTTGGGCTATAACCAATGACACATATTTATTTGTAGTAAGGAGCATCAGCACATGCAACTCGGGATTATTGGACTGGGCCGCATGGGCGGCAATATTGCGCGACGTCTGATGCTCAACGGTCACACCACCGTTGTTTACGACCGCAATACCGCTTTCATCGATAACCTGGTCGCCGAGGGCTCCACTGGCGTCGCCGATCTGCCGGCACTGGTTGCCGGGCTGGCCAAGCCGCGTGCGGTCTGGGTCATGCTGCCGGCCGGTGCACCGACCGAAGACACCATCAACACCCTGAGCGATCTGCTCGAAGCTGGCGATACCATCATCGACGGCGGCAACACCAACTATAAGGATGACATTCGCCGGGCCAAGACCCTGGCCGAGAAGGGCTTGCACTATATCGACGTCGGCACCTCCGGCGGCGTCTGGGGCCTGGAGCGTGGCTATTGCATGATGATCGGCGGCGACGCCGAAACCGTGCAACGCCTCGACCCGTTGTTTGCTGCTCTGGCGCCGGGCATGGGTGACATCCCGCGCACCAGGGACCGCAAGTCTGACGATCCGCGCGCCGAGCACGGTTACATCCATGCCGGCCCTGCCGGTGCCGGGCACTTCGTGAAGATGATTCACAACGGTATCGAGTACGGCATGATGGCGGCCTTCGCTGAAGGCTTCGACATTCTCAAGACCAAATCCAGTGAACGCCTGCCGGAAGATCAGCGTTTCGATCTGAACGTGGCCGACATTGCCGAAGTCTGGCGTCGCGGCAGCGTGGTGTCGTCGTGGTTGCTCGACCTGACTGCCGATGCGCTGGCCAGCGACCCGAAACTCGACGGTTTTTCCGGTTCCGTGGCGGACAGCGGCGAAGGCCAATGGACCATCGAGGCAGCCATGGAGCAAGCGGTGCCGGTACCGGTGCTGTCGAACTCGCTGTTCTCGCGTTACCGTTCGCGCGGTCAGGGCACGTTCGGCGACAAGATTCTCTCCGCGCAGCGCTTCGGCTTCGGCGGCCACGTGGAGACACCGAAGAAATGACCCGAACGATCCGCAGAAAGTCCAAGGCAGAACCCGCACCACCGACCACGCTGTTTCTGTTCGGTGCCCACGGCGACCTGGTCAAGCGCTTGCTGATGCCGGCGCTGTACAACCTCAGTCGCGACGGCTTGCTTGACGACAATCTGCGGATCGTCGGCGTTGACCACAACGCAATTACCGATGAAGCCTTCGCGCAAAAGCTCGAGGACTTCATTCGCAGTGAAGCGGCGGCCAAGGTCGGCAAGGGCGGTCAGATGCTTGATCCGGCCTTGTGGGCCAAGCTCGCCAAAGGTATCAGCTACGTCCAGGGCGATTTTCTGGACGACAGCACCTATTCAGCACTGGCGGCGAAAATCGCCGACAGCGGCACCGGCAATGCGGTGTTCTATCTGGCCACCGCGCCGCGTTTCTTCAGCGAAGTCGTCCGCCGCCTCGGCGCTGCCAAATTGCTCGAAGAAACCCCCGAGGCATTCAGAAGGGTGGTGATCGAGAAGCCGTTCGGCTCCGATCTGCAAACCGCCGAAGCGCTGAACGCCTGTCTGCTCAAGGTGATGTCCGAGAAGCAGATCTATCGGATCGACCATTATCTGGGCAAGGAGACCGTGCAGAACATTCTCGTCAGCCGGTTCTCCAACAGCCTGTTCGAAGCATTCTGGAACAATCACTACATCGACCACGTGCAGATTACCGCCGCCGAAACCGTCGGTGTCGAGACCCGTGGCAGTTTTTACGAACACACCGGCGCACTGCGCGACATGGTGCCCAATCACTTGTTCCAGTTGCTGGCAATGGTTGCCATGGAGCCGCCGGCCGCGTTCGGCGCCGATGCGGTGCGCGGCGAGAAGGCCAAGGTCGTGGGGGCGATTCGTCCCTGGTCGGTCGAGGAGGCACGGGCCAATTCGGTACGCGGCCAGTACAGCGCCGGCGCGATCGACGGCAAACCGTTGAGCGCCTACCGCGAGGAGCCCAACGTTTCGCCGGACAGCACCACGGAAACCTACGTGGCGCTGAAGGTGATGATCGACAACTGGCGCTGGGTCGGCGTGCCGTTTTACCTGCGCACCGGCAAGCGCATGAGCGTGCGCGACACCGAGATTGTCATCTGTTTCAAACCGGCGCCGTATGCGCAGTTCCGCGACACCGAAGTCGATGAGTTGCAACCGACCTACCTGCGTATCCAGATCCAGCCGAACGAAGGCATGTGGTTCGACCTGCTGGCCAAGCGGCCGGGGCCGGCGCTGAACATGGCCAACATCGAGCTGGGTTTTGCCTACAAGGATTTTTTCGAGATGCAGGCCTCGACCGGTTACGAAACCCTGATCTACGACTGCCTGACCGGCGATCAAACGCTGTTTCAGCGCGCCGACAACATCGAGAACGGCTGGCGCGCCGTGCAACCGTTCCTCGATGCCTGGCAGCAGGATGCCAGCGTGCAGCATTACGCCGCCGGTGAAGACGGCCCGCAGGCCGCCGAAGAACTACTGACTCGCGATGGTCGCGTCTGGCATGGCCTCGGATGAGTGACGTGCCGAAACAACCCATCCGTTTTTTGCTCAGCGACATGGACGGCACGCTGTTGTTGCCCGATCACACGCTGAGCCAGCGCACCATTGATGCGGTGCGGTCGCTGCGTGAGGCGGGCGTGCTGTTCAGCCTCGCCACTGGCCGCCCGCCCAGAGCCATGTTGCAGCAGATCGAAGCCTTGGGCGTGGATTTGCCGACAGCGGCGTTCAACGGCGGGACTATCGTCAAGCCGGACGGCACGCTGTTGGCTGCGCACTATTTGCCGGCGACCACAGCGCTTATCGCACTGGCACTGTTTGCCGATCAGCCGGACGTCGAAGTCTGGGTGTTCAGCGGCGGCGACTGGCTGCTCAAGGATCCGCACGGGCCGATGGTCCCGCGCGAGCAGCACGGCCTCGGCTATCCGCCGGTAGTGGTGGAGAGTTTCGAACCGTACTTGCAGCGTATCGACAAGATCGTCGCCACCAGCAACAACACGCAATTGCTGATTGAGCTTGAGGCGCAGCTGCTGCCGAAGGTCAACGGTATGGCGCAAGTCTCGCGCTCGCAACCGGTGTATCTGGATGTCACGGCGCTGGAAGCCAACAAAGGCACGGCGCTGACGACGATTGCCGAATACCTGGGCGTGCCGCTGGAGCAAACGGCGGCAATCGGTGACGGTGGCAATGATCCAGCAATGTTCAAGTGTGCAGGCTTGTCGATTGCCATGGGCCAGGCGGAGGAAGCGGTGAAGCGTCAGGCCGACGTGGTTACGGCGGCCAACACCGAAGACGGTGTGGCTCAGGCGATCGAGAAGTACATTCTCCCTCGCTGAGCCAACCCACAAACCAATGTAGGAGTGAGCCTGCTCGCGATAGCGCAGTATCTGCCCCATTTGCGAGTCTGACACACCGCTATCGCGAGCAGGCTCACTCCTACAGGGACCAGCGTCTGAAATCAGATTTGGGAGCCAGCAGTCTGGCTCCCGCGCTAGCGGTCAGAGCCAGTAGCTCACCGCATACCAGCCCAGGCCTCCCATCACCACGGTGTACGGCACCGCCATCCACACCATCCGCCCGTACGACAGGCGCACCAGCGGTGCAATCGCCGAGGTCAGCAGGAACAGAAACGCCGCCTGGCCGTTCGGCGTTGCCACGCTCGGCAGGTTGGTCCCGGTATTGATGGCAATGGCCAGCGTTTCGAAATGCTCGCGGCTCATGTGCCCGGCGAGGAATGCCTGCTTCACTTCGGTGATGTAAATCGTTGCGACGAACACGTTGTCGCTGATCGCCGACAGCAAGCCGTTGGCAATGAACAGCATGCCCGGCTGCTGCTCGACCGGCAGCGCCAGCACCCATTGAATCAACGGCGCAAACAGCTGCTGGTCATGAATCACCGCCACCACCGCGAAAAATACCACCAGCAACGCGGTGAACGGCATGGCTTCCTTGAACGCGCTGCCCAGACGATGCTCGTCGGTGATGCCGGTAAACGCGGTGATCAGCACGATCACCATCAAACCGATCAGGCCGACTTCAGCGACGTGCATGGCCAGGCAGGCGATCAGAATCAATGCCGCAGCACCTTGCACCAGCAGCGCCGCACGTTGGCGGGGCGTACGTTCGGCATTGTCCTCAGCGGCGTAGTTAGCCAGAACGCCACGCACGTTGTCCGGCAGCAACGTGCCGTAGCCGAACCAGCGCAGCTTCTCCAGCAACACGCATGTCACCAGACCGGCCGCCAGCACTGGCAGCGAAACCGGGGAAACCTTGGTAAAGAACTCGCCGAAGTGCCAGCCCATTTCATGGCCGATCAACAGGTTCTGCGGCTCGCCCACCAGCGTGCAGACACCGCCCAGCGCCGTACCCACCGCACCGTGCATCAACAGGCTGCGCAGAAACGCGCGGAACTGCTCAAGATCGTCGTGGTGCAATTTCGGCAGGTTCTCATCGTCAGCGATTTCACTGTCCTTGCGCGGATCGTTGCCTGACGCGACGCGGTGATAGACAGAGTAGAAGCCTACACCGGCGCTGATGATCACCGCCGTTACGGTCAGCGCATCAAGAAACGCCGAGAGAAATGCCGAGAGAAAGCAGAACATCAGCGCCAGCACCGCTTTTGAACGCACGCCCAGCAGCAGCCGCGAAAACAGGAACAGCAGCAGGTCTTTCATGAAGTAGATGCCTGCGACCATGAACATCAGCAGCAGGATTACCGGAAAGTTGTGCACCAATTCATCGTAGAGCGCCTGCGGCGTGGTCATCTTCAGCAGCAGCGCTTCAACCAGCAGCAAGCCGCCGGGCATCAACGGGTAACACTTGAGGGCCATGGCGAGGGTGAAGATGAACTCGATCACCAACAACCAGCCGGCCGCCACTGGGCCGATGCTGAACAGCACCACGGCATTGAGGATCAGGAAGCCAACGATGGTCGCCTTGTACCAGCGTGGCGAATGCCCGAGAAAGTTTTGCGCGAACGCCTGGGTCATCGAACCGGACATCGGTTGCTCCTTTTTTATAGAAGCGCGCAAGTTGCCGGATACGTTCGGGAAGATCAAGTACAGCCAGTATTTTCAGTGGTCGAGATACCGCACAACCACCGCCCGATAATTTCCATCCAGCGAAAACCCACCCACCAGAATCCCGCCATCCGCCTGCACGGCCAGTGAACTGGCCGAGTCCAGGCTGCGTCCAAGGCGCGTACGGAGCCAGCCATGGCCGTCGCCGAACGCCGGGTCGAGGCGACCGTCGCTCAGGTAACGGGCAACGATGAAATCAGCCTCGACGCCGCCAATGGTCGCGCCTGCCGCGATCATCCGCCCGTCGGGCAAACGTTGAGCGGTGCTCCACTGGCAGCCGCTGTGGCCGATCTGCAGAAGTTGCGGCTGGCCACCCTGGCGGTGAATATCCGGTCGGCCGTTTGAGTGGAGGCTGAAGGTCAGACAGCGGATCGGATCGCGGCCGCTGCCAAAACACTGCAAGGCCTCGGGCGCTTCGAGTACGCGACTGACCTGAACGCTTTTGTTCTCAGCCTTGAACGCCATGAAACCGTCCACGGCAAAACACTCATCGAGACGGCCGTCTGGCAGGTAACGCGCCAGCAAGCCTTCCTGGGGAAGATCGATGGAGCCGGCCACCACGATTCGTCCGTCCTTTTGCAGTAACAGACTGCTCAGCCAGGTGTTAAGCAATAAATGACGGATCATGACAAAGCCGCGGCCATTGAAGGTGTCGTCAAGGCTGCCGTTGGGCATGAGGCGAATCAGCATGCCGGCATGGTCGGCCAGTTCGAAATGATGGTTGGCGATCAACAGAATTCGCCCGTCGTCCTGCACCGCGACGTCGCAGGCTTCCGCCCCCGGCACGCCCGGTGGCAACCAGGCATCGCGGCTGCCCATGGACAGATTGCCCGGCAGGCGTATCACCTGACGGCCGTTGTCGCCAAAGGACAAGTCTGGTTTGCCGTCCGCGTCGAACAAGGCCAGCGCGGGCAGGGTGCGATGGGCGTTTTCGTAATGCAGGCCGGCCAGCAGAATACGCCCGTCCGGCAGCATCCTGACTTTGCCGCCCGTGGCTTCGAACCCGTGGGCGAAGGTGTCGATCACGCTGCCATGCTCGCCAAAGGTCAGGTCTGCGGAGCCGTCGGCGAGCATGCGCGCCAGGCCAAATCGGCTGCCGCGCGCATCGCAGACTTTCGCTGCGACCAGGATTCGGCCCTGTGTATCGAGGGCAATGTCTTCGCTCAGGCTGGACACGCTGCCCGCGAAGTACGCCTGGGCGACGCCCTGAGTACCAAAGCTTTTATCGAGTGGCCCGGATCGAGGCGTAAACGACGGTGAGACGGTCGCTGGTAACGCCGGCAAGGCAAAAGTGTTGAGGGTGGACATGCACGCATCTCCTTGCGAGTTGACCATGACCGCGAACCGGATGGGTAACTGCACGAGCGGAACATTCAATCCCTGAACCGGGAGAAGTACAACTGTAATAACTAACGGATGGACGGTCGCACTGTGCCAGAACAGTGTCTTCTTGAACCAAAAGAAAGCCGACCAAGCAATTAAGCCTGGTCGGCTTGAGAAGAGTTATACAAGCGGGTGGAAGTTTACAAGGTTGCAACTAAGCGCAGAGGTGAATGACTTCGAAGTCACCTGCACGAACTGCTTCTCAGTGTGGCATTGACCACGATTGCAGGCTGTAACCTTCTTCGCTGAGTTCAGCGCGAGCCTGCTTCAGCAGTTGCTCGAGTTGCGCCGGGTCGGAGTAGGCGCTGCTTGGAATCTGTTTGCGGCCGATGTGCGAGTTGGTCCGGTCGACGACGGTCAGGCTCAGTTCACCATTGCCGTCTTGCGGCGCCCAGGCCACGCAGTGGAAAGGTTTGAAAGCGTGGTTGGCAATCAGAAGAGCTTCGTTGATACGGAGCGGGGCGGTCATGGGGTCTTCTCTCTGTCGTGCCCAATCAAATGATGTGCCGTCGGTTGGGCTTACCGTTCGGCTGGTTACTTGTACTGATGCACGCAACCCTGCAACGGGTCACACATGAAACAAAGAAATTTCAAAGTTTCTTTCAGATCCTGTTTTGAAGCCGTCTTTTGAAAGCTTGGTGAAAGTTTTTAAAAACCAACTAAGTCGATAGCTGACTAACAACTCACGTTCTTATAACCGGTTTGACTGGACGCCTATAAGCAATCGATACAAGGGGCTGTCAAAATCTTGCTAGTGTTACAGTCGGGTCTGCCAAATGACTGTTTTTTCAATCATTTCCTTTATTTGGCGCCAAGGAACAGTCATGAGCGAAGCGCCTGCGTTACGACGTTTACTGGTGGTCGATCCGTGCGACGACTGCCACCGCTTATTGCCCGGATTACGCGCGGTTGGCTGGGACGTTGATAGTTGTTCACTGGAGAACGCCGCCGAGCGCAGTTGTGACATCGGCTTGCTGCGACTACAGCCGTTTCACCTCGAACGACCCGAAGCCGTCAAGGAATTGATCAGCCGCAGCGGCACCGAATGGATCGCCGTGCTCAATCAGGAAGTCCTGCGCCTGCAGAACGTCGGGGACTTCGTCTGTGAATGGTTTTTCGATTTCCACACGTTGCCGTTCGACGTCTCGCGGGTGCAGGTCACCCTCGGGCGTGCGTTCGGCATGGCGCGATTGCGCGGGCAGGGCACGATTCATGTCGACCAGCCCGAGCACGAGCTGCTGGGCGACAGCAAGCCGATTCGCGAACTGCGCAAGTTGCTCAGCAAACTGGCGCCCACCGAATCGCCTGTTCTGATTCGCGGTGAAAGCGGAACCGGCAAAGAACTGGTTGCACGCACGCTGCACCGTCAGTCCCAGCGCCACAGCAAGCCCTTCGTGGCGATCAATTGCGGCGCGATCCCTGAGCATCTGATTCAATCGGAATTGTTTGGCCACGAGAAAGGCGCGTTCACCGGCGCGCATCAACGCAAGGTCGGGCGGATCGAAGCGGCGAATGGCGGCACGCTGTTTCTCGATGAGATCGGCGATCTGCCGCTGGAGCTGCAAGCCAATCTGTTGCGCTTTCTCCAGGAAAAACACATCGAACGCGTCGGCGGCAGCCAGCCGATCCCGGTGGATGTACGAGTGCTGGCGGCAACTCACGTCGACCTCGAAGCCGCGATCGAGAAAAAACTTTTTCGCGAAGATCTGTATTACCGCCTCAACGTCCTGCAAGTGATGACCGCGCCGTTGCGCGAACGGCACGGCGATCTGTCGATGCTGGCCAATCACTTTTCCCACTTCTACAGTCATGAAACCGGGCGCCGTCCACGCAGTTTCAGCGAAGACGCGCTGATCGCCATGGGCAAGCACGACTGGCCGGGCAATGTGCGTGAGCTGGCCAACCGCGTGCGCCGTGGACTGGTGTTGGCCGAAGGCCGGCAGATCGAGGCGCGTGATTTGGGGCTGATCAGTCAGCACTCGATCGCCACGCCCATGGGCACCCTCGAAGACTACAAGACCCGCGCCGAACGCCAGGCGCTGTGCGACGTCCTGAACCGGCACAGTGATAACCTCAGCGTTGCAGCCAAAGTGCTCGGCGTGTCGCGGCCGACGTTTTATCGGTTGTTGCACAAGCATCAGATCCGCTAGGGCGGGTAAACAACAAAGGCCCGTTGCGAGGTGATCGCAACGGGCCTTTGTTGTTTGCCGCAGACTCAGAAGTAGTACGGGAATTTCAGACTGAAGGAAAAGTCCGGGGCGTCGTCGGTCATGCCCAGCGACAGGTTGGGCACGATGGTCAGGTTGTCGGTCGCCGCGATGGTCATGCCGATATTGAAATAACCGGCGTTGGCGTCGCTGGAAATGACCGATTCCCAGTCGCCGCCGTCCTGTTTCAGCTTGCTCTTGCGCTGCACCAGGTCGGACACCGAGAACGACATACTCATCTTCTCGTTCAAGGCAAAAGCGATACCGGCGCCGATCTGGAAGCTGTCGCCGATGCGCACCTTGCCCGGGGTTTTCTGATTGACGGTGGAGCTGATGTCGTCGAACGACTCCTCCAGGTTGTGGGTGTACGACAGGCTGCCGAACAGCACCGCAGGGTCGAAGGTCTTGACCAGCGAAATGCCCGGAGTGATCGACCAGACGCCGTTGCCGGTGGGCAGCGTGTCAGGCACGAACAGGTTCGAGTTGGCGTCGGTCTGGCGCAGTTTGATGCCGAACGGGTCCTTGCCGGTCGGTGCCTTGACGCGCAGTGTCACGACGGCGTCCGGCGTATTGACCGACTCGTCGAGGAATTTGTAGGCGATGCCGAAGTTGACGTCACCAATGGTTGGGTCCTTGGTCACGGTTTCTTCGGTGGTCACCCCGGCCGCGCCCTGATTGCCGCCGCCGGACTGGTAAGTCGATTCGCGGTAAACCACCGGCACGTTCAGGTCGAACTGCCAGCGGTTGTCGAAGTTGTAGCGGCCGGTGAGGTCGAGGGTCCAGGTATCGGCCTTGATCCGGTCAAGGTTGATGTTGCCGAGAAAGATCGAATCCAGCGCGAGGAAGCCGTTGAGGATCAACTGGCGGGTGTCATAGCGCGAATAGGTGACGCCGGTTTCGAAACTGAATTTGCCGCCACCGAAAAAGCCGCTGGCTTCGTCGTACAGGTTGGAAACGCTTTGCGCCGGTTGCGAATCATCGGCCAGCGACTGCCCGTAGGATGCGCCACTGCCCCCGGCGGCGCCTCCGGATGCAGCGGCGGCACCCGTGCCGGTAGCGGCTCCGGTGGCGACGCGATTGCCTTTCATGTCCGATGGCGATTTGGCCAAGCGTTTTGGCGGTGGGGCGGCGGGCTGTTCTTCGACCTGGCGAACCCGTTGTTCAAGGATTGCCAAGGCTTGTTGTTGTACTTCGTATCGTTGTTTCAGTTCCAGAAGTTCCCGTTTCAGGGCTTCTACATCGGCGTCGGGTGCTGCTTGCAACATCGCCGCCGGTAGAAGGGTACTCAAACACACTGCGGCACGCAGTGATACTGATCGATACATGAATAAGCCGTCCCTTTAAGCCCAATGATCGAGACTCAGCGTAGTTCAATATCCGATACTGCGTAGGGCCCCGAGTTGAGTCAGGTTGCAGTCCAGTGCACCGGCGCTTCTGCCGTTATTGTTCAGTACGACATTGAGTTGCGTGAGGTTGTTGACCACGTTGGCACTGCCCAGCAGTCGGGTGTTTTGCAGCAGTCCACCCTGGGCGACTTGTTGCAGTGCGGTGCCCTGATTGCCGCTCGCCTGAATGGCCATTTGCACGCCGCCGCCATTGGCTGTTACCGCGACGCTGCCAGCGCCGTTGCTGCCGGTGATGGTCTGCCCAGCGACGAGCGCCTGGCCTTGCGACGGCATCAGCGCCGGCGCCTGACTGGCTTCGCTGACGTTGATCGCGACGTTGTTGTTGGCGGTGTTGCCATCGCCCGCCGCGCGCACGCTCTGCGTCACGCCTTGCGCGCTGTTAAGGCCGGCGCCACCGATCACGGTGCCCGTTCCCAACGTTGGCGTGCTGCCATTGCCCGACTCCTTGATAGTCGAGACATAGAACTCCGGTTTGACGGTGGCGGCCTGGACCTGCATCGAGGTCGCTGCGCCGATCAGGTCGCCGCTGGCGTTGCGCCAGGTGCTGCTCATGACAATGCCGAAGCTGATGATCCGCCCCGGCATGACGTACCGACCGCGAAGCTCGGCGAGCTCCTGGTCCTTGATTTCGATGGGTTTGAATCCGGCATGGGCAAAGCCTGACGCACCCGCTGCCAGGCAGGCGGCGGCCAGCCAGTATGAGGTTTTCATCTGCTGCTCCCGGGACATCCAGTCCCATTCTCTAACTCGGCGATTAAAAGAAGTCGCTCTGAATGAACCCGAAATCCATCAATTCCGCATCTTTGACCGGGTTGAAGCCGTCCAGCGAATTCTTCGCCGTCAGCGGCACGGGAGGGCTGCGCAAGGCGTTGGCCTTGTCGTAACCGGGGCCGACGATGGCAAAGACAATGCCGTTCCAACCTTTGACAAAGTCATCATGCTTGTAGCGTTTGTGGCCGAGAACCGGGTCACCGATGTAGACCCAATCCTTGTCCGAACGCTGCAGCACGACGAAATGCTTGTAGCCGCGAATATCCATCAGAACCACTACCGGAATGGTCACCGCTTCGAGTTTTTCGGGCGGGATCCGGTAACCACGGGCGCGCATGCCGATGCTTTCCACGTAGCGCTTCATGTCGAGCATGGAGAACCCTTGCGTACGCACAAGGTCCTGGTCAGCGTTGACCAGCATGCCTTTGATGATGTGCTCTTCATCGACGTCGAGCCAATAGGCCTGGCGCAATACCGTTGCCAGTGCAGCAGCGCCGCAACTGAAATCGGTTTTCTGTTCGACGATGTCGGCAAACTTGCGCTCACGAATGCTTTGTACGTCCTTGTAGACCAGTACGCCGCCAGGCAGGGCAGCGACGGGCATCTGCGCTGCCTGAGTCAGGCCACACAGACAAAGCAGAGCGAGGAGGGCAGGAGTCCGCATGATCGAATACGCCTTGTGGAGCCTGGGAAAAAGCCCCGTTGCCGGGGCTTTCGTTTCGATCGCGATTACATGCAGGCTTTGCAACCTGCGGCGATGGACAGCGAGTTGCTTTGTTGGTTGCCGACACCGGCCGAGACGTTGGCTCCACCGTTGCCGGAGAAGTTGTTCATCGAGTTGGTCATGTTGGCATTGTTGACCACCGGAGTTTTCCAGCCATCTTTAGTCAACACTTGTTGGGTGGTGACACCAGCGAGGCCAAAACTGCCCACGGCTTCGAACTTGGCTTTCTGATCATCGTTACCGCCGTGGCCGCCGCCACGGTTACCCCAACCGCCATGGTTGTCGTCTTCGATGGTCGCAGTGCCTTTGGCCTTGAACGTGCCAGCGGCTGCATAGGTACCGGTAAGGGTGTCGGTTTTGTACGCCTGCACGCCTTTGTTGTCCACGACCAGGCCAGTGGAGGACTGGTTGGCAGCAGCGGCAGCAGTGGCTACGCGACCACCCGATACAGCGATCGCCAGGTTGTTTTTCTGCTGGTTGAAGTTGCCGGCGCTCACGTTGATGCCGATGTTGCCGGAACCATTGTTGCCGGCGTTGTTGAGCGTGGCGTTGTTGAACGTGGAAGAGTTTTTCACGTAGTTGTTGTTGTTGACCTGAGTCGCGCTCGAGGCCGCAACAGCATTGCCGAAGATAAAGCTTTCGTCAGCGGTGGCCAGCGCAGCAGCGTTGTCCTGCTGGTTGCCGTCGCCAGCGGCCACGTTGGCGCCCATGTTGCCGTTGGAGCCGTTGAGCGAGTCGCTGGCGTTGGCATTGTTCAGCGTGCCCTGGTTTTTCACCACGTTGCCGTCGCTGTCTTGCGCGTCGAGTACAGCGGCGCCAGCGCCTGCGGTGATCTGCAGCAGTTGTTCAAGATTTGGACCTTGCTGGCCGTGACCGTTGCCGTGGCCATTGCCATGTCCGTTACCATGACCGTTGTTGTCATCACGGCCGCCTGCCTGTGCTGCGATTGCCATCACTGCTGCGAGTGCGAAAACCAGTGGTTTGAGAGCCATTGTAGGTTTCATGGTGTTTCTCCATCGTGCTTATTAGTTGGGTTAAGTGTCGTTACTTTTCCACTTGCACTTTGTATGGGTCAGTCTGCGACCCGGATGCTCAGGGTGTTGGCCATTCGGTTCCCCACCCCGGCACTCTGGTTCACCTGGATAACCCCGCGGCTGCCGGTGAAGGCCTGATCACTTGTGGTGACCTGGCGACTGCCGGGTGAGGTACCAGTTGCTCCTGAGCTGGGTAAAAACGCCACGTTCTGTTGCGAAAGGGCGCTGTCGTCAACGCTCTGCGGGGCAGCACTGATGCTGATTCGCGTGACGTTGGCCATCTGATTGTTGGCACCGGCGCCCTGGTTCACACCGAGGATGCCGTTGCCATTGCTGAAAGCGTGGCCGCCGATGTTGGCGCTCGCGTCGATGGCGCGGCTGGCAGGCGTGTCGATTTTCTGCATGACCTGGGTGGTCGCGTGGGATTCGGTGCCGATGGCGATCGCCTTGGTGTTGGCTTGCTGCATCTGGTCACCAGCGGCCTGGTTGACGTTGAAATTGCCGCGGTACTGCGCGCCGGAATCCTGAATGTTCGCGCGATTGACCGTATTTGAATCAGCCATGGCGCTGGTGCAGCCGAGCAGGGCGAGAAGCAGCAGGGTGCGATTCATCTCATTGGCCTCCGGCCATGCGGGTCAGAGGCGCCAGACCGGTGCTCATGGCACGGTTGACGGTATTGGAAATCGAGCCACCGGCACCGCCGCCACTGCCCACGCGCATGCCGGGCAGACCGTTCTGGTTGGTCAGTGTGTTCATGCCGGGCAGGTTGGAATTGGGCGTGTTGATGTTGCCGCGAATCGAGGAACCGCTAGCGACACTGGCGAAATCGCCATCGCTGAGTTCAGTGCTGTTGACGGTCTGATTGATGCGTGCCGAAGGGTTGGCGTTGACGGTGGTCGGGTAGGGGTCTTTGCCGCCATTGCGCCCGATCGGGATTGGCTGAACGTCGCGCTGCAGGACGATCACGCCATTGCCTTGGGCCTGCACGTTGAAACTGATCACTGCGCTGGCTGCCGATCCGATCAGCACAAGACAGGTCAATCCGGTTTTGAAAGTCCCCACGGCTGCAATTCCTTCTTTAACGGGCTGCCCTTGGTCAGCGTTGTGAAGGAGAGAGCGAAAGCTGTGCCGCTTTTGAGATCATCTTTGATTTCAGAGGGTTACAGAAATGTCTGGCTGCGTTGTGCGGCATCTGTTTCATCTTTGAAACAGGCGGGTTGCCGATGAACCGGCGACTTTCTGAGCAACGCTCTGGAACGGGGCTTGGTACGGTGGTGTTTCAGCGCTGAAACAACTGGCATGACAAAGCTGTGAACCGTGTTGAGACTGGCCTTCTGCGTGAGGAAAGGTGTTTCAGCAATGGACACCTGGCCCGCGTTCGGGTCATTCAGCCAGCAAACGCGCAACGGCAGCGAAGGCCTGTGCCTGGCGCTCGGCCCAGTTGCCGGCAATGACTTGCAGCGGTTGGTGATGCTGCTCCAGCCACTGTCGAGTCGCCTGATAGAAGGCCTGTCGCTCGACGAGATCCGGTTGGCAGCGCTGACCATCGTCGGTCCAGTCGACCTGTTCCGGTGACAGCAACAGGTGCAGGTCGTAATGCCGCGTCAGCAGTTCCTGCTCCAGCCACGCCGGGCACGCGCCAAACAGCGTCTGGCTCCAGAGCATATTGCTCAGCAGGTGGGTGTCGAGAATCAGCAGCTCAGGCCGCTGCGCCCGCGCTTGATCCTCCCATTGCAACTGGCCGCGAGCGATTTCGGGGATGTCCGCCAGACAGGTGTCGCGGGGATTGAGTTCGATAAAGCGGCGCACGTATTCATCCACGCGCAAACCGCCAAAGCGCTGTTGCAGGCCCGCCGCCAGCCAGCTCTTGCCGCTGGATTCCGGGCCGGTCAACACCACCACTTTCATGTGCGCAGCGCCGGGTCGGCGCGCCATTCACGGAAGCCTTGCACGGCCAGCAAGGTAAACAGCCCGTACAACGCGGCGGTCAGGTAAAGGCCCTTGTAGATGAACAACCCGACGAAAATCACATCCAGCACAAACCACAGCGCCCAGCATTGCAGACGCTTTTGCGCCATCCACAACTGCGCGACCAGGCTGAAACCGGTGAGCGCCGCGTCGAGCCATGGTTGCGCAGCGTCGGTCCAGTGCGCCATCGCCGCGCCGAGCAGCAGACTGCCGAGCGCGCCGACGCCAAGGCCAAGGGCGACGGCGCGCGCATCCAGCCGCGTCACCGCACGCCCGTCGTGCATCGTCCCGGCGCGGGTCCATTGCCACCAGCCGTAGAGTTGCAGCGCGGCGTAGATCACCTGCAGCAACATGTCCGAATACAGCTTCACCTCAAAGAAGATCCAGCTGTATAGCAACACCATGACCAGCCCGATCGGCCAGCACCACGGATTCTGTTTGACCGTCAGCCAGACGGCGATCACACCGAGGGCGGCGGCAAACAGTTCGAGCCCGGACATTGAAGATCCTTGGGGGGAATGAAGAAAGGGGCGGATTTTACACAAAAACATGTAGGAGTGAGCCTGCTCGCGATAGCGGTGTGTCAGCGAAACTCACATTGTCTGACACACCGCTATCGCGAGCAGGCTCACTCCTACAAAGGAAGGTGACTAGACGCGAAACTGCCGCAGCAACCCGTTGAGCTGTTCGCTCAGTTGCCCAAGCCGCAAACTCGCCGCACTCGACTGCTCCGCCGCCAACGCCGTGCTGTGCGAAAGCCCCGCCGCCTGCGTCACGTTCTGATTGATGTCTTCAACCACATGCGCCTGCTGCAACGTCGCGCTGGCAATCGAGGCATTCAGGCCGTTGAGATTGCGCAGAGCCTGGCCGATCGCGTTGAGGCTGGCGCCGGCAAGCCCCGCCTGTTCGATGGTCAGTTGCGAGGCCTTGCTGCTGTCGCCGATCACCTTCACGGCGGCCTCGGAATGGTTCTGCAAGCGCTCGATCATCGACTGGATTTCTGCGGTGGACT
Source organism: Pseudomonas sp. Z003-0.4C(8344-21) (assembly GCF_900104975.1). Classification (NCBI taxonomy): domain Bacteria; kingdom Pseudomonadati; phylum Pseudomonadota; class Gammaproteobacteria; order Pseudomonadales; family Pseudomonadaceae; genus Pseudomonas; species Pseudomonas sp. Z003-0.4C(8344-21). Next base: position 3,179,591 of record NZ_LT629756.1, read on the forward strand.
TCTGCGTACGCTGCGCCAGCAAGCGCACTTCGTCAGCGACCACGGCAAACCCGCGACCTTGCTCGCCGGCGCGCGCGGCTTCGATGGCGGCGTTGAGCGCGAGCAGGTTAGTCTGCTCGGCAATCGAGCGGATCACTTCCAGCACGCTGCCAATCTGCGTGCTTTCGGCGGCCAGCGTGCGAATCACTTCCACCGCTTGATCGATGGTGCCGGACAGCCTGTCGATCTGTTGCAGGCTGCCGTCGATGTTGATCTGGCCCTGTTGCGCCTGCGCCTCGGCATCACGCATTTCGGCGGCGGCGTGCTCGGCGTTTTTCGCCACATCCTGCACGCCATAGGTCACTTCGTTGATTGCCGTGGCGACCAGTTCCATCTGCTGCGACTGCTGCTGGCTGCGTTGTTGCGCCTGCGAAGCGTCGTTGCCCAGCTCGCTGGAGGATTGGCCGAGGGCGCTGGCCGAGACCTGCAAGTCGCCGATCACCCGACGCAATTTGGCGGTAAACGCGTTGAAGTGGTGGGCCAGTTCGGTGACTTCGTCCTTGCCGTGGGTATCGAGGCTGCGGGTCAGGTCGCTTTCGCCGCTGGCGATATTGGCCATGGCGTTGACGGTTTCCTGCAGCGGCCGGACGATGCTGCGCGCGATCAGGATCACCAGCAGCGCCATGATCAGCGCGATGGCCAGGCCGATCACCGAGGCTTTCAGCATCTGCCCCTGGAATTCGGCCTGCACGTCATCGACATACACGCCGGAGCCGATCACCCAGCCCCACGGCTCGAACAGTTTGACGTAGGAGGTTTTCGCCACCGGGTCGGTGGCGCCGGGTTTCGGCCAGCGATAGTTGACCATGCCGGCGCCTTTGGCCTTGGCGATGGCGACCATCTCATTGAACACCGCAAAACCGTCAGGGTCGCGGATTGCCGAAAGGTTCTGGCCTTCAAGCTTGGGATTGGTCGGGTGCATGACCATCACGGGCGTGAGGTCGTTGATCCAGAAGTAATCGCTCTGGTCGTAGCGCAAGCCGCGAATCGCCGTCAGCGCCTGTTGCTGCGCGGCTTCCCTGGTCAAGGTGCCGGCGGTCTGCAGGCCATGGTAATAAGTCAGCAGGCCGCTGGCGGTCTGCACCACATGCTGGGTTTTCTGGGCCTTGGCGTGATAGAGGTCGTCATGGATCTGCTTGAGCATCAGCACGCCCAAGGTCAGCAACATCACCACCGCCACAATCAAGATGAGCCACAAGCGTCGGCTGATCGACACACTGCGCAAGCTGTTCATAACGCTGTCACTCCGGATTCTTGTTCTTGTAATGATCGACCGCCAGCATCCAACCACGATAACGCGGGTGGGCATACGCGACCCAAGTCGTATAACGCGGCAGCGCTATTAGGGCTTGTCTGTTAGGATTTCGGCCCCGCGCGTGAAAACCTGAATCCATTTTGAAATTTCACGGAATTTTTACCGTTTCGTGTGGATTCTGTGCGCGCGGAATCGGTACAGCCATAAACAGCTACGCTGATCGCAGTGAACGTAAAAAAATACTATCGGAGCATGCCGCTGCGCATCGCTCTTTGGGGGATTGATGGATCTTTGGACGGCCTTGCAGGCACTGATACTAGGAGTTGTAGAAGGGCTGACGGAGTTTTTGCCCATTTCCAGTACGGGACACCAGATCATCGTTGCCGACTTGCTCGATTTCGGCGGTGAGCGGGCCATGGCGTTCAACATTATTATTCAGCTCGGCGCGATTCTCGCGGTGGTCTGGGAGTTTCGCCGCAAGATTCTCGATGTGGTCATCGGTCTGCCGACCCAGCCAAGCGCACGGCGCTTCACCGCCAACCTGCTGATCGCCTTCCTGCCGGCGGTGGTGCTGGGCGTGATTTTTGCCGACCTGATCCACGAATATCTGTTCAACCCGATCACGGTCGCGGCCGCGCTGGTGGTGGGCGGGGTGATCATGTTGTGGGCGGAGAAGCGTCAGCACGAGGTGCACGCCGAAACGGTCGACGAGATCACCTGGAAGGACGCTCTGAAAGTCGGTTTCGCCCAGTGCCTGGCGATGATCCCCGGCACCTCGCGCTCCGGCTCGACGATCATTGGTGGCCTGTTGTTCGGCTTGTCGCGTAAAACCGCCACCGAGTTCTCGTTCTTCCTGGCGATGCCAACCATGGTCGGCGCGGCGGTGTACTCCGGTTACAAATATCGCGAGCTGTTTGTGCCGGCAGATTTTCCGGTGTTTGCCATCGGTTTTGTCACCGCGTTCATCTTCGCCATGATCGCCGTGCGCGGCCTGCTCAAGTTCATTGCCAGCCACAGTTACGCGGCCTTCGCCTGGTACCGGATCGTGTTCGGTCTGGTGATTCTGGCGACCTGGCAGTTCGGCTGGGTCGACTGGGCGGCGGCCAAGCCATGAATGACTCCCGCGCGCGCCGCGCCGAAGCTCGGCCTTCGGGCGGCGCGATTCAACATCTGAAATTCAAACTGCTGGTGCTGTTGTTGGTTTGCGCGCTGCCGCTGTTCGGTTCCGTGTCGATGTGGCTGCGCGGGATTTCTCTGGTGCCGCTGGCGGCGTACGGGATTGTCAGTGTGCTGGCGTTCTTCATGTACTGGGCCGACAAGCGCAAGGCCCGCGCCGATGCCTGGCGCACCCCGGAAAACATCCTCCACGCCGTGGAACTGGCCGGTGGCTGGCCGGGTGCATTGATCGCCCAGCAAGTGTTCCGGCACAAGACGCGCAAGGTGTCGTTTCAGGTTCTGTTCTGGGTGATTGTCGTACTGCATCAGGTATTCTGGATCGACCAGCTGTTCCTCGGCTCGAACCTGCTGACACTGTCTTAAGACCACCTCCGCCCCCTGTAGGCCTTCGCCTGCCCGCGATAGCGGTGTGTCAGCCGCTACATCTTAAACAGGTAAACCGCAATCGCGAGCAGGCGAAGGCCTACAGGGGACCGCGTTTATAGCAACAGACCGATTTGGGTCTTTTTCGGCAATTTGCCCACCACCAGCTGATGCGAGCGCTGCAACAGCCCCTGCAACTCCTCGGCGCCCAGCGGGTAGGGTGGGTGCATGATGATCCACTGCGCCCGCGCCAGATACGGCGCTGGATGAATGCCCGGGCGGTCGCAATGGCCGAGGAACAGATCCTTGTCGACCTTGAAGGCTAATGAGTCGCCGCGCAGTCCCTGCAAGGCAAACATCTTGTTGCCGGCAATCGAAAACACCCGAACGCCGCCCCACTTGTAATCTTCCCGAGCGCCCGGCAATGCCAGGCAGAACTCCGCCACTTGGGCTTCGTTCATTTTTCCCTTGCTCATAACGGTCGCTCCCCACAGGCATTGAACGATTCGACCAGATGATCGATCCACGCGCGCACCGCCGGCATCACCCCGCGCCGATGCGGATACACCGCTTGCAGCCAGCCGCCGGGCAATGACCACTCCGGCAGCATCTGCACCAGCGTGCCGTTGCGCAGTTCTTCTTCGCAATACATCATCGGCAGCAGGGTGAAACCCTGGCCGGCCAGCACGCAGGCTTTGCGCACAATAAAGTCATCGATGCCCAGGCGTGCTTCCATGTTCAGCTCGAAACTTTTGCCCTGGGCGTCGAGCAAGCGCACATGGACCAGTCGATCGGCCTCAAGCGCGCCGAGCACCGGCAGGTTCTTCAGGTCCTGCGGATGATTGACCGAGTGGCTCGCGACAAACGTCGGGCTGGCGACAACGACCATCTGCGCCTGACGCAGACGCCGGGTGACCAGCAACGGATCTTCATCTCCGTGTTCGCGCACACGCAGCGCCACATCGAAACCTTCGCCGACCAGGTCAACGCGGCGATTGAGCAGCACCACCTCCAGTTGCACCTGCGGAAATTTGCCGAGAAATTCGCTGATCACCCACGGCAGCATCTCCCGCGCCAGTCCGGTCGGGCAGGAGACCCGCAAGCGCCCGCGCGGCTCGCTGGACATGCTCGCCACGGCCTCATCCGCCATTTCCGCTTCCAGCAACATCGCCTGACAATGGCGCAAGTAGCGCTCGCCCACCGCCGTCAGGTTGAGCTGGCGGGTGGTGCGTTGCAGCAGACGCGCGCCAAGGCGTTCTTCCAGTTCAGCAATGCGCCGCGACAGCCGTGACTTGGGAATGCCCAGCAAACGCCCGGCTGCGGCGAACCCGCCGGCCTCGACAACTTTGGCGAAATAGTAGAGATCGTTGAGGTTTTGCATTCGAGTCATCCGACTGTTCTATCAATAGGACAAACTATCGCATTGCAGGCGGCTAATCATCCATTGGTTTCTTGCGTAGGATTGTCTCCATTGCGTCGCAACCGGCGATCACTTAAGGAGCATCCACATGAAACTGCTGCATATCGATTCGAGCATTCTGGGCGACAACTCGGCATCCCGTCAGCTGAGCAGCCAGGTCGTCAAAGCCTGGCAGGCCGCTGAGCCGAGCGCCGTGGTGACTTACCGTGATCTGGCGGCTGACGCGATCAGCCACTTTTCATCGACTACTCTGGTCGCCGCTGGCACCACCGCTGAACTGCGTGACGCCGCGCAACAGCACGAAGCCGAATTGAGCGCCAGCACCCTGGCCGAGTTCATCGCTGCCGACGCCGTAGTGATCGCCGCGCCGATGTACAACTTCACCGTGCCGACCCAACTCAAGGCGTGGATCGACCGCGTTGCCGTCGCCGGCCAGACCTTCCGTTACACCGAAGCCGGCCCTGAAGGCCTGTGCGGTGGCAAGAAAGTGGTGATCGTTTCCACCTCCGGCGGCATCCATGCCGGTCAGGCCAGCGGCATCGCTCACGAAGAATATCTGAAGCTGGTGTTGGGCTTCCTCGGCATCACCGACATCGAAATCGTTCGCGCTGAAGGTCTGGCTTACGGCGAAGAAGTGCGCAACAACGCCATGACCGCAGCCCAGGCGAAGATCAGCGAGCAACTGTTCGCCGCCGCATAAGGCTTGCGTAAAGAACAGCTGAGGTTCAGGCAGTACTCAAAAAACTCTGTATTCTGGTTCCGCAAGGGGCGAGTACGGAGTTTTTTGTTTCTGGCTGTTACATAATCTGGCCCGGGTTATGCAGTTGATCGCTCAGCGTTCGCGCGCCGATCCACGCGGGCAGCGAATCACAGGATTCAGTCAAGACAGGGTGGGGCATCCATGGTGCGTCTTTGTGCAGTGTTACTGATAGGCCTGCTGGTCAGCCTCGATTCAGTGCAGGCTGCGCCCGGACGACACCCCGTGTGGAGCGTCGGCTACCACGAAATGACCTTTCTCGATCCCCTCGATCTGCAACCGATGCGCGCGATTGCGTTCTACCCGTCCAGCGACCGCGAACACCAGAGCCTGCTCGAGGGCTATTCGGTCGAGGCGGGTGAAGACACCAAAGTCGCCATCGGCCGTTTTCCGATGCTCATGCTCTCGCACGGCAATACCGGCACACCGCTGGCCTTGCACGATCTCGCGACCTCGCTGGCGCGCAAGGGCTTTGTGGTGGTCGCGGTGATTCATCCCGGCGACAATTCCAAAGACCACAGCCGATTGGGTACCCTGAGTAATCTCTACGGGCGGCCGATCCAGATTTCTCAAGCGATCACCGCGACACTCGGCGACGGCATGCTCGCGCCTTTAGTGAATGCCGAGCAGGTCGGCGTGATCGGTTATTCGGCGGGTGGCGAGACCGCGTTGATTCTCTCCGGCGCGCAGCCGGATCTGGATCGCCTGCGTCGCTATTGCCAGGAACGCCCGGACGATCACGACGCCTGTAACACTCAGGGTGAATTGATCGTCGATCGCGATGATCTGCAACCGGTGCCCGATCCGCGCGTCCACGCCTTGCTGCTGATGGCGCCGCTGAGCCTGAAGTTCGGCCGGCACACCTTGGCCGATGTGCACGTGCCGGTGCTGCTCTACAGCGGCGACGGCGACAAACTGGTGGCTTTCGACAAGAACGCCGCCGCACTGGCGCGCAAACTGCCGACCGCGCCGGACTTCAAATTATTGGCCGGGGCAGGGCATTTCGTGTTCCTGGCGCCGTGCAATGAAGAGCAGATCCGCGCGATGCCAGCGCTTTGCACCGATGCCGATGGTGTCGACCGCGAAGACATCCACCGCAACCTGATCTCCGAGGCCGGCCGCTTCTTCACCCATGCGCTGGGCAAACCGACACGGGCGGGGATGCAGACGGCCGATCAATAAACCCGACCTGTCAAACACCACCAATCACCTGTAGGAGTGAGCCTGCTCGCGATAGCGGTGTATCAGGCAAGAAGATGTCGACTGACACTCCGCTATCGCGAGCAGGCTCACTCCTACAGGGGACCGCGTTGGGGTTCAGGTGGTTGTCCGGCGCTTGAGCAGCAACGTCAGCCCCAAGCCGATCACCGACAGCATCGCAGCACTGAAGAATATCCACCCATAGCCAAGATTCAACGCCACCGCGCCCATCAACGGCCCGGCAATCGCCAGCGCCAGATCGAAAAACACCGCATACGCCCCCAGCCCCGATCCACGGCTGGAACTCGGGACTTGCTTGATCGCCTCGACGCCCAGCGCCGGGTACACCAGCGACAGGCCAAACCCCGCCAGCCCGGCGCCGATCAAGGCGAACGCGGTGGACGGCGCCAGCCACAACAACACCAGGCCCAGGGTTTCAACGCTCATGCAGGCGATGGCCGAGGTGAAGCCGCCGAAGCGCGCGATCGCCGAAATGAACAGCAGCCGCGACAGGATGAAACACACGCCGAACACCGTCAGGCAGTACGCCGCACCGGTCCAGCCACGATCCAGGTAATACAGCGTGATGAAGGTGGTCAGCGTGCCATAACCGATCGAGGCCAGGGTCAGGCTGGTGCCATAAGGTGCGATTCGCCCGAACACCGCCCAGAACGGCAGGCGCTCGCCGCGAATCACTGGCACCGAAGGTTTGTTGCGAATCAGCAGCAACGCGCCCGCTGCCAGCGCTGCGAGCGCAATGCCGAGGCTGGTGAAACCGTAATCGGCGACCATCACCACACCCAACGGCGCGCCAATGGCGATGGCGCCGTACGAGGCGATGCCGTTCCAGCCGATGGATTTCGCCGTGTGCTCAACGCCGACCGCGCCCATGCACCAACTGATCGTGCCCACACCGATCAAGCCTTGCGCCACGCCGAGCAGCAAGCGGCCGATGATCAGAATGATCAGGCTGGTCAGGGCAAAATCCTGCAGCAACGTCGAAAGCAGCGTCAGCACACCACTGAGGACTATCCCCCACAAACCGTAAATGATCGCCCGCTTGGTTCCGAGAGTATCCGACATGCGCCCAGCCATCGGCCGGCTGAGCAGGGTGGCCAGGTACTGCGAACCAATCACCAGCCCGGCAATCACGGCGCTGAAACCCAGTTGCTCGTGCACGTAAGCGGGCAACACCGCAATCGGCAGGCCGATGCAGAGGAAGGCAATGAAGGTATAGAAGACGATGGAGACGATCTTCAGCGTGATCGCCAGGGAGCTTTGCGGGGGTTGAGGCTGTGCAGACATGAGAACTCGATCGCGGGCGGCGGTGGGAGCGTTGCCGTCATCATGGCGCGGGCATGGATGAAAAGAAAGCAGGCTAACGACTTCGCCGATGAGTGCGGTGATGCTGAGGCCGCCATCGCGAGCAGGCTCACTCCCACAGAAGAACGCGTTCCCAATGTGGCAGCGAGCCTGCTCGCGAAGGTCCCCGCATCAACTGATCACTCGGCTCAAAATGCAAAAAGCCCCGTCACCAAGGACAGGGCTTTTAACTTGCAGCTTGCAGCTAATAACTCACAGCTGCGTTTAAAAAACGACGCCCTGACTACGCAGGTAGTCATCATAGGTGCCGCTGAAATCCGTCACGCCATCCGGGCTCAGCTCGATGATGCGTGTGGCCAGCGACGAGACGAACTCGCGGTCGTGGCTGACGAAGATCAGCGTGCCCGGGTAGTTTTCCAGCGCCAGGTTCAGCGCTTCGATCGATTCCATGTCGAGGTGGTTGGTCGGTTCGTCCATGATCAGCACGTTCGGCTTTTGCAGGATCAGCTTGCCGAACAGCATGCGGCCTTGCTCACCACCGGAAATGACCTTGACCGACTTGAGGATCTCGTCGTTGGAGAACAGCATCCGGCCCAAAGTGCCACGGATCATCTGCTCGCCTTGAGTCCACTGGCCCATCCAGTCGAACAGGGTCACGTCGTCTTCGAAATCGTGCGCGTGGTCCTGAGCGTAGTAGCCCAGTTCCGCGGCGTCGGTCCATTTGACGGTACCGGCATCCGGGGTCAGCTCGTTGACCAGGGTGCGCAGCAGGGTGGTTTTACCGATACCGTTCGGGCCGATGATCGCCACGCGCTCGCCGGCTTCAACCTGGAAGCTGAAATCCTTGAACAACGGCTTGCCGTCGAAACCCTTGGCCATCTTCTCGACCATCACCGCCTGACGGTGCAGCTTCTTGTTCTGTTCGAAACGAATGAACGGGCTGACGCGGCTCGAAGGCTTGACCTCGGCCAGCTGGATCTTGTCGATCGCCTTGGCGCGGGAGGTCGCCTGCTTGGCTTTCGAGGCGTTGGCCGAGAAGCGGCTGACGAACGATTGCAGCTCGGAAATCTGCGCTTTCTTCTTGGCGTTGTCCGACAGCAGTTGCTCGCGGGACTGGGTCGCCACGGTCATGTACTCGTCGTAGTTGCCCGGGAACAGACGCAGCTCGCCGTAATCCAGGTCAGCCATGTGCGTGCACACGCTGTTCAGGAAGTGACGGTCGTGGGAGATGATGATCATCAGGCTGTTACGCTGGGTCAGGATGTTTTCCAGCCAGCGAATGGTGTTGATGTCCAGGTGGTTGGTCGGTTCGTCGAGCAACAGCACTTCCGGATCGGAGAACAGCGCCTGCGCCAGCAATACGCGCAGTTTCCAGCCTGGCGAAACTTCGCTCATCGGGCCGAAATGCTGTTCCAGCGGAATGCCCAGACCCAGCAGCAGTTCACCGGCACGGGATTCGGCGGTGTAGCCGTCCATCTCGGCGAACTCGGTTTCCAGCTCGGCGACGGCCATGCCGTCTTCTTCGGTCATTTCCGCCATCGAATAGATGCGGTCGCGCTCGGCCTTGACCTTCCACAGCTCTTCGTGGCCCATGATCACGGTGTCGATCACGGTGAATTCTTCGTAAGCGAACTGATCCTGGCGCAGCTTGCCCAGACGCACGTTCGGTTCGAGCATGACCTGACCGCCGGACGGGTCGAGGTCGCCGCCGAGGATTTTCATGAAGGTCGACTTGCCGCAACCGTTGGCGCCAATCAGACCGTAGCGATTGCCCGCGCCGAACTTGACCGAAACGTTTTCGAAGAGCGGCTTGGCGCCGAACTGCATCGTGATGTTAGCTGTGGAGATCAATTACCTTACCTATCAATGGTTTGGAGCGGGTCATGTGTGCCTGATACCGACTTGATACCAACCTGGAGCTTTGCCGGCTCCGCCCGATCCGAGCTTGAGTTGCGCCAACGCGCATGCTTCGCCAGCAACCATTGGCCGGTGTGGCCAGGCTGCTGAGCGATGCATGCGGGGGTCATATGTTGGACATTGCGCGCATTGTCGCATAATCAACAAGGCAGTTGTATGGCGACGCGACCAGCCAACGCACATTGCTGTGATCTGCTTTGGCGGGTGCTGCAGGTTTCAATTGGCCTCTCTGATCCACTCGGTTTCAAGTTGACTGCATTGCCATCGCCACGCATCGGTCAGCATGTCTTGCAATGAACGACTGGCCCGCCAGCCCAGTTCGTCAGCGGCTTTTTGCGGATCGGCCCAGCAACAGGTGACATCGCCCGGCCGCCGGGCCTTGAACTGCAGCGCAATCGGTACGCCGCTGACCTGTTCGAAAGACTTGACCAGCTCCAGCACCGAGTAACCTCGTCCGGTGCCCAGGTTCCAGATGTTCACACCGCTGCGCTCGCGTAATGCGTCGAGCGCGCAAAGGTGTCCCTGCGCCAGGTCGACGATATGAATGTAATCGCGCACTCCGGTGCCGTCCGCTGTCGGGTAATCGTTGCCGAACACCGAGAGGTATTCACGTTGCCCGCTGGCAACTTGAAGCAGAAAGGGCAGGAGGTTGTTCGGCATGTTCAGCGGCGCTTCGCCTAACAGACCGGAAGGGTGGGCACCGATCGGGTTGAAGTAGCGCAGCAGGCCTATCGACCATCGCGGGTCGGAGCTGGCAACACTCTGCATGATGTTTTCGGCCATCAGCTTCGACATACCATAAGGATTGGTCGGTTGCCCGGTGGCGCAGGATTCGTTGATCGGCATCGTGCAGCAGTCGCCATACACCGTGGCCGATGAGCTGAACACCAAGGTGAAAACCCCGGCCTGCGCCATCGCCTGACACAGGGTCAGGCTGCCGCCGACATTGTTGTCGTAGTAACGCAACGGCTCGTGAACGCTTTCGCCGACAGCCTTCAGCCCGGCACAATGCACCACGGCATCGATCGGATAATCGCGCAGCAGCGTGTCGAGCAAACGCCGATTGCGCACATCGCCCTGAATGAACCCCGGTCGCTGCCCGGCCAGCGTGCTGATGCGCTCGATCGCCGAGCGCTGGCTGTTGCACAGATTGTCCAGAATCAGCACGTCCTCGTTCCTGGCCAGCAACTCCAGCGCGACATGCGCACCGATGTAGCCCGCACCACCCGTTATCAGAATCATGCGCCCGCCCTCGATCATCTTGGTTTTTCGATGGCATCCGCGACTCTCGCAGTGATGCCTGTTGAAAGGTAGGGAGCTTTTTTTGGGCGGAGTTCAAGCCGGTTTGCCAGCCGGTATGTGCAGTTCATCGGCTGCGATTATTGTTCGTGTGAACGCCTCGTGAACGCCACGTTTCCAACGATCAAGAGCCGTACGGACTCATCGAGAGAAGCCGGACACCTGCTGTTTCACGGGTGTTACGGCCCGATGGCTCGATCCTGAGTCGTCTTTCCTTCTCTTGAAAAGGACCGTGCCATGAACCTTGCCGAACAACCCGGACAGTCGCCGATTCTGAATGCGCAAAAGCTCGTCGAGCTGGCGACGCAAACCCGCCCCACGCTGGTGTGCCTGTCGCATTTGCGCTGGGGTTTTGTTTTTCAGCGACCGCAGCATGTGATGTCGCGTCTGGCACAGCACTACGATGTGATTTTTTTTGAAGAACCGCTGGTGTCCGGTAGTGAGAGTCCCTGGCTGGAAACGTCAACGCCCGTCGCAGGCATACAAGTGGCGGTCCCGCATGTGCCCGAAGGTCTCGATCACGAAGCCGTGGTGTCAGCGCAACGAGCCTTGCTCGACCAACTGCTTGTCGGGCGTGAGCAGGGCGATCTGCTGCTCTGGTATTTCACCCCGATGAGCCTGGCATTTACCGATCACCTCGATGCGCAAGTCACGATCTACGACTGCATGGATGAGCTGTCGGCGTTCATGGGCGCGCCGGCGCAATTGATCGACATGGAGCGCTTGCTGATGGGCCGGGCAGACGTGGTCTTCACCGGCGGCGTCAGTCTGTGGGAGGTCAAGCAGCGCCAGCATGGCAATGCTTATCCGGTGCCGAGCAGCGTCGATATCGCACACTTCGCAGTGGCGCGCCAGGATGTGCCGGAACCAGCGGATCAGGCCCTGATCGCACGGCCACGCCTGGGTTTTTTTGGTGTCATCGATGAGCGCTTCGATATCGACCTGATCGACCAGGTCGCGCAGCAACGTGCCGATTGGCAAATCGTGCTGGTCGGGCCGGTGGTCAAGATCGATCCGCAGACCCTGCCACGTCGGCCGAACATTCATTATCTGGGGGCGAAGCAATACGCCGAACTACCTGCCTATCTCAGCGGTTGGGACGTGGCGCTGATGCCGTTCGCCCTCAACGCTTCCACTCGTTTTATCAGCCCGACCAAGACCCCGGAATATCTCGCTGGCGGCTGTCCGGTGGTATCGACACCGATCCACGATGTGATCAGCGGCTACGGGGAGAGCGGGGCGGTGTTCATTGCCGATACGGCCGGGGCGTTCATCGAAGCGATCGAGCGCGCGCTGCCGCTCAAAGGCACCGATGAATTTGTACAACGCGCCGACGCCGCTATCGCGGGCATGTCGTGGGACAACACTTGCCGCTTCATGAAGGAGCAGATCGAATGTCTCAGATAACCCTTGAAGCGGCCAGATCCGGCCCATCCAGTCAGACCGACAGTGGGGTCTATGACTATTTGATCGTCGGCGCCGGGTTTGCCGGCAGTGTCATCGCCGAACGTTTGGCCGAAGGCCTCGGCCGCCACGTGCTGCTGATCGATCGCCGCGACCATATCGCCGGCAATGCCTACGACCATTACGATGCCGCGGGCGTATTGGTGCACCGCTACGGTCCGCACATTTTTCACACCAACGCGCAGCGCATCGTCGATTACCTGTCGCGTTTTACCGAGTGGCGTCCTTACGAGCACCGAGTGCTGGCCAGGGTTGACGGCCAGTTGGTGCCGATCCCGATCAACCTGAGTACGCTCAATGCGCTCTACGGTTTGTCGATGAACTCGGTCGAGGCGGAACAGTTTCTGGCCGAGCGCGCCGAACCGGTTGCGACGATTCGCACCTCCGAAGACGTGGTGGTCAACCAGATCGGCCGTGAGCTGTATGAAAAATTCTTTCGCGGCTACACGCGAAAACAGTGGGGGCTCGATCCATCGGCGCTGGACAAATCGGTCACCTCGCGGGTGCCGACGCGCACCAACGAGGACGACCGCTACTTCACCGACACGTTCCAGATCATGCCGCTGCACGGTTACACGCAAATGTTCGAGCGGATGCTCGATCACCCGCGAATCGATCTGTTGCTGAGCGCGGACTTCAAGCACGTGCGCGATGTGGTGAAGTACCGGCACGTCATTTACTGCGGGCCGATCGACGAGTACTTCGACTTTCAGTTGGGGCGTTTGCCGTACCGCTCCTTGCGCTTCGAGCATCAGACGCTGGAGCAGGAACGCTATCAACCGGTCGCCGTGGTGAATTTCCCCGACCCCGAGGTGCCGTACACGCGGATCACCGAGTACAAGCATCTCACCGGTCAGACGCACCCGAGCACCAGCATCAGCTATGAGTTTCCCTGTGACGACGGCGACCCGTATTACCCGGTGCCACGCCCGGAAAACGCCGAGCTGTACAAACGCTATCGGGCGCTCGCCGAGCAAACCCCGAACGTGACGTTTCTTGGGCGGCTGGGCACTTACAAGTACTACAACATGGACCAGGTCGTCGGGCAGGCGTTGGCGTTGTATCGCGATATCGAAGCGCAAAGCCAGACGCTGCCCGATGAGGCGAGGCTGGATGCCTGATGACCGCGCAGCCGAAGGGTGACGGACTCGAGCCCGCTGCGCTGTTTGACAGCTTTGTGATGGCCGGTTACGAATGTTCCAGTCAGCGCCGCCGCGATGGTCGACGGCTGGATCTGCTCAGCAGCACCGGCCACGCGCAGTGGGCAGACAAGGACTATCGGCAACTGGCCGATCTGCGCATCCGCTGCGCACGGGACGGGTTGCGCTGGCATCTGATCGAAAGCAGCCCCGGCCGATATGACTGGGGCAGTTTTCTGCCGATGCTCAAAGCGGCGCAAGGCGCGCAACTGCAAGTGGTCTGGGACTTGTGCCATTACGGCTATCCGGATGATCTGGATATCTGGCAGCCGGCGTTTGTCGAGCGCTTCGCCCGTTTTGCTGGTGCCGCGGCGCGACTGATGAGCGATGAAGGGGTCAGCGTGCCGTTCTATTCGCCGATCAACGAAATCTCTTTCTGGAGTTGGGCCGGCGGTGATGTCGGCTATTTCAACCCCGGTGCTCACGGGCGCGGGCAAGAGCTCAAACATCAGTTGGTTCGAGCGAGCATCGCGGCGATCGAGGCGATTCGCGAACAGGCGCCGGCCGCGCGTTTCGTCCAGTGCGACCCGTTGATCAACGTCATCTCCGGCTCGCGGCGCAGCGACGAGCTGGAAAACGCCGAGCGATATCGCCTGGCGCAGTTCGAAGCCTGGGACTTGCTGGCCGGGCGGCAATGGCCTGGACTGGGCGGGCAGGAACATTACCTGGACATCATCGGTGCAAACTTTTACCCGCATAACCAGTGGTTTTTCGAAGGGGCGCGAATCCACCGCGGTGAACGCGATTACCGGCCGCTGGCCGGCATGCTCAAAGAACTGCATCAGCGTTATCAGCGACCGCTGCTGATCTCGGAAACCGGGGCGGAGGACACCGAGCGCGTGCCGTGGCTGCGCTATATCGTCGAGCAGGTGCAAATCGCGCTCGCGCGTGGCGTGCCGGTGCAGGGCATTTGCTGGTACCCGTTTCTCGATTACCCCGGCTGGGATGATGACCGTTACTGTCCGACCGGAGTTTTCGGCTATCCCGATGGCGAGGGCCAGCGCGCGGGTTTTCATCCGTTGTGTGTTGAGCTTGTGCAAGTGCCCGAGCGCATCGGCGAGCAGCTGCATCTGGCTGACAAGCGGTGGCCGCGATGAGTTTTCAGCATTTGCGTCATGAGCCATTGCCGGCCTCGGCGAGTGCGTTCTTGTGGCGTTATGTCAGGGTGCGGCCATTTCACTTCAGCACCATGTTGGCGCTGGTGATCGGTGCTGCGTGCTGCGCGGTGGCGGTGCAGTACGGCATGAAACTGCTGGTCGATGCGATGGCCGGTGAGTCACAGGCCGGGCAAGTGTGGCGCGCGTTCAGCCTGTTCATTGCATTGATCGTGCTGGAAAACGTGTTGTGGCGACTCGGCGGCTGGGTCGGCTGCTACACCGTGGTCGGCAGTTGTGCGGATCTGCGTGTGGATCTGTTTCATCACCTGACCGGCCACCCGATGCGCTATTTCAAACGGCACTTCAGCGGCTCGCTGGCCAACCGGGTGGCGGCGGCCGGTGGCGCCGCCGATGTCGTCTACGGCGGTATGGCGTGGCGCATCGTGCCGCCCTGCGTGGATTTCCTCGGCGCGGTGGTGGTGCTGTTTTCGGTGCGCGATTCCATGGCGCTGGCGTTGATCGTCTGCGTGTTGCTGGTGGCGGCGTTGCTGACGATGGTCGGGGTGCGCGGCAGGCACCGGCATATCGCGTTCGCCTCGCAGTCGGCACGGGTCGGTGGCGAGATCGTCGATCTGGTCTCCAATGTCTGGACCATCAAGGCGTTTTCCGGACGCGAGCGTGAGCGTCAGCGGCTGGAGCGCGAGATCGGCATCGAGGCCGCTGCCCATCGACGCAGCTGGATCTATCTGGAAAAGGCCCGTGTGCTGCACGATGTCTGCCTGTCGATCATGGCCGGAGCGATGTTGGGCTGGGCCATCCTGTTATGGCGGCAGGGCCAGGTGACGGCGGGCGATGTGGTGATGGTCAGCGCGCTGACCTTTCGCATTCTTCACGGTTCGCGCGATCTGGCGTTGGCGCTGGTCGATGCCAGCCAGCAAATGGGCGTGATTGCCGAAACCCTGAGCATCATCGCGCAACCCCACGAACTCAGCGACACGCCGGAGGAACTGGCACCGACGCGCGGCGGCATCAAACTGCTCGACGTCAGCTATGCCTATCCGGACGGTTGTCAGGTGTTCAAGCACCTGTTTCTGGAAATACCGCCGGGGCAGAGTGTTGGCATCGCCGGCACCTCGGGCTCGGGCAAATCCACCTTGCTCAGCCTGTTGCAACGGCTTGATGACGTGCAAAGCGGCGTGATCCTCATCGACGATCGGGACATCCGTTCGGTCAGCCAGGACAGCTTGCGCCGGCAGATCGCCGTCGTGCCGCAGGAGCCTGCGTTGTTCAATCGCAGCATTCTGGAAAACATCGGCTACGGCCAGCCCCACGCCACCGAGGAGCAAATCATCGATGCCGCCCGGCAAGCGTTCTGCGATGAGTTCGTGCAGGCCTTACCCGAGGGTTACCACACGCCGGTCGGAGAACGCGGCGTCACGCTTTCCGGCGGCCAGCGTCAGCGCCTGGGGCTGGCGCGCGCGTTTCTCAAGAACGCGCCGATCCTGATTCTGGACGAGGCGACCTCGGCGCTGGATTCCGATTCCGAAGCGATTATCCAGCGCGCGTTAGCCAACCTGATGCGTGGCAGAACGGTGCTCGCCGTGGCGCACCGGCTCTCGACCATTGCCGGCTTCGACCGCGTGCTGGTGTTGGAACAAGGCGAGATCGTGCAAGACGGCCCGCCGGATGAATTGCGCCTGCGCCAAGGGCGATTTCGCACGCTCTGGCAGATGCAGGCGATGCTGCATGAGCGTTGAGCATTGTGCGGGTTTTGCCAGCCTCGCTGCGCTTGATGTCTGAGCGCGGTACTGCGCCGCTCATCGGGTTTCAGCGCAAGTAAATCGATGTTTTTCCTCGCTCTTATGGTCATCACCATGAGACCGCAAGCCTTTCAATACGGCCGTTGCGCTGTAGGACGCCATCCGTCGAAACAGAGGAATGGGCGCATGACTGGCGCAGTCGATTTTTCACAGCGTGCCTCGCGAGGCGTTGCGTGTTGACTGATTGAGGAGAGCAACAGATGACAAAAATTGACAACCTGCTGGACAACAAAGGCACGCCGTTGGACAAGCAGACGTTCACCTGGCGCGAGCTGGCCGGCAAACCGATCAGCAAGCTCGATGACGACGCGTTTACCCGTGTACGGGTGATTTTGATGAACGGGGTGGAGTCCGACGCGCTGCGACTCAAGCATTTCGGCGCGCGCTTTCACAAGGAACTGCAACTGCCGCTCGCACAGATTCGCCGCGCCGAGCAGCACCAGATGACTTCGATCAACTGGCTGCTCTCGGCGGATCATTCGCCACTGGAAACCACGGTGGCCTATGAGCAGGTGGCGATCGAGGTCACCGCTGCCGTCGCGCAGAACGAGCCCGATCCGTATCAGGCGCAGACCTACCGGTTTGGCCTGCTCGAAGACTTCGATCATTTGTATCGCTACGCCGCCATGCTCGATCGGCTCGAAGGCAAGGACGCCAACAACATCCTCCAGGGCTACACCGATCTCGTGCCCGGTCGGCCGACCAGCGAGCATCACCGCGCCCCTGGTGACGACCTGCGCGACAACTACGAAAAAGACAACGCCGCGCTGATCACCAAGATCCACGCGGCGCTGATCACCGGCGCCGAATACCAGACCCACGATTACTACATGAACATCGGCCCGCTGTTTGCCGATCCGGTAGCCCGCGCGCTGTATGCCGAGATCGCCTCGGTCGAAGAACAGCACGTCACCCAGTACGGCTCGTTGCAGGATCCTGCCGAAACGTTCATGGAGAAGTGGCTGGTCCACGAAGCGATGGAGGTCTACACCTACGCCAGTTGCGCCGAGCAGGAAGAGAACCCACGCCTCAAAGCGCTGTGGGAGCGCTACGTCGACTACGAGCTGGGGCACCTCAACCTGGCCTGCGAACTGTTCAAGAAGTACGAACGACGCGACCCCGCCGAAGTGCTCGCCGGACCATTGCCACGGATGATCGAGTTCAAGAGCCAGCGTGATTTCGTCCGCGAAACCCTGTCGCGGGAAGTCGACCTGCGCGCGCATGGCATCGACTACGTGCCCAAGGAGCGCGAAGCACGACCTTCCCTTGATTACCGCGCGCAACTCAACAGCGAGGGAGTGCCCGCCAACATCGCCTCGGCCGGCTACACCTTCAAACCGGGCACGGAACTCAACGAAGTGGGAGAACAGCAATGAGCGAACCTCAAGTCACCATCGGCACCAATCGCACCGGCATTCAGACCTCGCCGCAGGACACCGCTCGCCAATTGGAGGCGACTCGTATGTTCCCGGCCGATGTCCCGGGCGACATGAGCGACTACACCGCTGAACGTGAACGGGCGATTCGCGAGGCAGACCTGATCGGCTCGGTGCCGGCACCGGGCACCACCAAAGGCATGCTCAAGACCGCGCTGGACAAAACCATCGGCAAGGCCCCGGAAGTGCTGATCGACAAACTTGGCGAACGCCTGGCCTTCGAACGCACCGGCGTGCGCCTGTATGAGGCAATGGTCGCCAAGGCCACCTCGGCGCCCGGTGCCGATCCGGCGCTGGTCGACACGTTGCGGCAGATCCAGGCTGAAGAACTCGAACACATGAACATCGTGCGCGAAGCCATCGAAACCCTCGGCGGCGACCCCACCGCCATGACGCCGTGCGCGGACGTGGCCGGCGTCAAGGCGATGGGCGTGTTGCAAGTGCTGACCGACCCGCGCACCACGGTGTCGCAGTCGATGAGTGCGATCCTGACCATCGAACTCGAAGACAACGCCGCCTGGGAATTGCTGATCGAGCTGGCGCAGAAGGGCGGTCATCCGCTGATTGCCAAACGCTTTAAACATGCGCTGGAGCAAGAAGAAACCCACTTGGCCACGGTCCGCGAGTTCATCCGCAAAGACCTGCTCGAGCAAGTGAGCTGAGCGAAGTGCAATGCGTGGTTTACCTTGCCTGGCGAGGTAAACCACCGACCCGAGAAGGACACTATCGTGAGTGAGACCGATCTTGAAATGGAACTGAAAGCGTGGCGTCTGTTGCTGGAGGACGACGCTTATCGGCTGGATTTTCCCGAGGATTATCACCACACGTTGATCCAGCGTGCCGACGAATTGCTGCTGCACGAATGGATCACTCGGGACGACTGGCAGCTACTGAAGAACGCTGCTGACCAAGCCCGGGAATTTACCCTCGAGAGCCTTGCGCGCGAACAGCGCGATTGCCTGAAAACCTCATGGCTGCAATTCCCGAGGGGGCACGAAGAGCGACAGCTTGAGCAACCGCCGCACGCGGCAGCTACCCATGGGAGCGTCATCATGACTGAAGAAAAGAACGATCAACCCGACGAACCGAACAACCAACCGAACGACACCGTGCCGGCGCATTCCACCGAGCAGGAGCGCGAACGCTTGAAGGACTTCAACAAGGACGGCATCCCCCCGGGGAACTGCTGACTGCCCTCAAGCCCAGAGCACGCGGAGTATTTCACCATGCAAGTACAAGTAGACAGCAACCATATCGAAGGCAGCGCCGAACTGCAGGAGTGGGTGGGCAGTACGGTGGTCGATGAACTGGACCGCTATACCTCGTTTCTGACCCGTCTCGAGATTCATGTCGGCGACGTCAATGCGCAGAAGGCCGGCGCGCAAGACAAACGCTGCCAGATCGAAGCGCACCCCAAAGGGCACAGTTCGCTGTCGGCCAGCCACCATGCCGAGAGTCTGGAACTGGCCGTCGCCGGCGCGGCGAAAAAAATCGCCCATGCGCTGGAGCATCTGGTGGGGCGCTTGTCACCGCGCGTTGAGTCGACCGGACGCCTCACGGCACCGCCGGTCCGCGAGGATTCGCCAGCGGAAATCGACGCCATGCTCGAAGACGAGTTTCTCGCCAAACAAGCTGACCTGGAGAAAGAGTAAGGAGTGTCGTCATGGCCCGGATTCAACCGTTTACTCACGAGACACTGAACACCTTGCGTTCGATGCCGACTGAAACCGGGGCGGCGGCGGTTTATCGTTATTGATCAGTCAATCCGAGCGCCGGCGATGGACTGCTGGCGCCATCATGTAGTTTTCAATGAAGGCGCGATGCCGGCGTTATCGGCGCGTGGCGCTGCGCGTGACAGTTTTTCACAGATGAAGGTTCACAATCGGTTACAAACTGTGGCTAAAATGCCACCTTTCACCGACGCCGGATGGCGGCGTGGGCTCAAGGACGTGCCACTTTGTATTCAGACCGCTGCACAAGGCGCTGGGCCTTCGGCCACCCGGCGCGCAGTTTGTTCACTTCTGACGTGTGACGATTTCCGTGAAACTCATCATTGCTGCTATCTATGTCGTTTCGATTGCCTACGTTCACCTGCGTGGGCGTGTGCGGCACAAGCTCGGTCGACAACTGAGCGACCACTCGACGTTTCTCGCGCCGATCAATTGCTTCCTCTATCTGTTTTCGAAAAAGCCGAACCAGCCTTATCTCGACCCGAGCGAGTTTCCCGACCTGAGCCCGTTGCAGGCTCACTGGGAGGAGATTCGCGAAGAAGGTCAGAATCTGTTGCGTGCCGGTGAGATCAAACGCTCGAACCAGTACGATGACGTGGGTTTCAACTCGTTCTTCAAAAGCGGCTGGAAGCGTTTCTATCTGAAGTGGTACGGCGAGAGCCATCCTTCGGCGATGAAGCTCTGCCCGCGCACCACTGAACTGGTGCAGAGCATTGGCTCGATCAAGGCGGCGATGTTTGCCGAACTGCCACCGGGTTCGAAACTGGTGCGTCATCGCGATCCGTATGCCGGTTCGTACCGCTATCACTTGGGCCTGGATACGCCTAACGATGCCGGTTGCTACATCAACGTTGACGGTGAGAGCTATCACTGGCGCGATGGCGAGGCGGTGATGTTCGACGAGACGTTTATTCATTACGCGGAAAACACCACTGACCAGAATCGCATCATTCTGTTTTGTGACATTGAGCGGCCGATGAAGTATCGCTGGGCGGCGGCGTTCAATAGCTGGTTCAGTCGTACGGTGATGTCGGCGGCGGGTGCGCCGAATGATGCGGGGGATCGTACGGGTGGCATTAACCGTTTGTTTGCGCGGATCTACAAGATTCGGTTGCGGGGCAAGGAGCTGAAGAAGCGTAACCGTACGCGTTATTACCTGGAGAAGTGGGCGATTTTTGCTGGGTTGTTGGCGATCTTCATTCTGATCTGATCACGGGCTGGTTTTTGCTGGGTACATATCCGTTGCTGCGGTAACGGCGGCTTAGGGTTTCGCCCTTACGGCGAGTCACCTTTTTCAAACGCCAAAAAGGTAACCCAAAACGCTTGCTCCTGCGTTCGGCCCTCGCAGGCTCGGGTCCCTTCGCTGCGGGATCGATCCGGGCGCAGCGGCTACGGTTTGCTTCGCTGCACCTACTTCCGCTGTGTCTGGCTGCGCCAGACGGTCGCTGCGCTCCCACGCCTGGATCAATCCCTCCGCTCAGCCTTCCGATGTCGCTGGTCAGGCAAGATCAAGAGCACTCGAGCTAACGCTCATTGTTGAGTGGTTAGAAGCGGGTGGTTGGCTTTTGATTTGTGGTGGATTTTCCCCTCACCCCAGCCCTCTCCCGAGGGAGAGGGGGCCGATCTTTGGGCTTTTCAAATTTTGCGTTCGGCTCGGTATCGCAGGTCGGTGTAGCTCTCGCATCCACCACGGTCAGTCCCCTCTCCCTCGGGGAGAGGGCTAGGGTGAGGGGCTTTTGATTTTCAGCCTTCATCCCTTCAACACCGCCGGTGGCCAGGATCAAAAGCAGGCGAGCTGACACTCGGCCTATTGAGTGGTGAGACGCGGCGCATGGCTTGGGATTTGTTTTGGATTCGCCCCTCACCCCAGCCCTCTCCCGAGGGAGAGGGGGCCGATCTTTGGGTTTTTCAAATTTTGCGTTCGGCTCGGTATCGCAGGTCGGTGTAGCTCTCGCACCCACCACGGTCAGTCCCCTCTCCCTCGGGGAGAGGGCTAGGGTGAGGGGCTTTTGATTTTCAGCCTTCATCCCTTCAACACCGCCGGTGACCAGGATCAAAAGCAGGCGAGCTGACACTCGGCCTATTGAGTGGTGAGAAGCGGCGCATGGCTTGGGATTTGTTTTGGATTCCCCTCACCCCAGCCCTCTCCCGAGGGAGAGGGGGCCGATCTTTGGGCTTTTCAAATTTTGCGTTCGGCTCGGTATCGCAGGTCGGTGTAGCTCTCGCACCCACCACGGTCAGTCCCCTCTCCCTCGGGGAGAGGGCTAGGGTGAGGGGCTTTTGATTTTCAGCCTTCATCCCTTCAACACCGCCGGTGACCAGGATCAAAAGCAGGCGAGCTGACACTCGGCCTATTGAGTGGTGAGAAGCGGCGCATGGCTTGGGATTTGTTTTGGATTCCCCTCACCCCAGCCCTCTCCCGAGGGAGAGGGGGCCGATCTTTGGGCTTTTCAAATTTTGCGTTCGGCTCGGTATCGCAGGTCGGTGTAGCTCACGCATCCACCACGGTCAGTCCCCTCTCCCTCGGGGAGAGGGCTAGGGTGAGGGGCTTTTGATTTTCAGCCCTCATTTCGCTTGCTATTGCTCATCCAGACGCCTTCTTCGTCCGCTTCGCCGGCGCCTTGGCCGCCGGTTTTGACTTGGACTTGGCCGGGGCCTTGCCGCCGAGGCTGCGTTTGAGCAGTTCGGTCAAATCGATAACGTCAGCGGTTTTACGTTCTTCCTCGCCGCCCACTGTTTCAACATCTTCGATCTTGCCTTCATGGGCTTTCTTCTCGACCAGCGCCATGATCTTGTCTTCGAACTCGTCCTTGTAGTCGTCGGGGCTCCAGTCGCCGCTCATGTCTTCTACCAGGCGTTTGGCCATGTCCAGTTCGCCCTTGGCCAGCTGTGGCTTGGTCACTTCGCTGCCCAGTGCCAGTTCATCGAGGCTGCGCACTTCCTGCGGCCAGCGCAGTTTTACCAGTACCAGCGCATCTTCCACCGGCATCAGCGCGGCGAGGTACTGCCGGGTGTGCAAGACCACGCGGGAGAGGGCGACTTTGTTGGTTTTGCTCAGGGTTTCGCGCAGCAGGGCGTAGACCTTGCCGCCGCGCTTGTCCGGGGCCAGGTAATACGGCGTGTCGATGTTTTGCAGGGGAATCTGTTCGGCGTCGACGAAGGAGAAGATGTCGATGGTCTGGGTCGACACCGGGTGCGCCGAGCGGATTTCTTCCTCGCTTAGCACCACATAACGGCCTTTTTCATAGGCCACGCCTTTGACGATGTTTTCCTTGGTGACTTCCTTGCCGGTGACCTTGTTTACCCGTTTATAGCCCACCGGTTCCATGCTGCGGCTGTCGAGCCAATCGAAATCCACGCCCTGCGACGAGGTTGCCGAGACCAGCGCGACAGGGATGTGAACCAGTCCGAAACTGATCGCGCCTTTCCAGATTGCTCGAGCCATAGCCAGTTCTCCGAGTGATGATCGGATGACCTGCGCGCCGGGCGGAAAGTTTCCCCTGAATGCGTGGGCCGGGAACCACTTGGTCAAGTTGTGTTACATGTTGTTTAAGACGTGTGGGTTAACAAATCCGAACCTGCAGCGTAGCGTGGACTCGAAGGCTCTATTCCTTGCTCATCGAGAGGCTGCGTCATGACGCGAATCATGCTTGGCATCTTTGCCCTGCTGCTCAGCGGCGGTATGGTCCATGCTGACCTGTTACTGGCGCAGACCCCCACCGGCAACAGCAATAACCCGTACAACAGCCCGATTCGCCGGGCCAATCCCAACAGCATGCAAGGCACCCAGCCGAGCACACCGCCGATGCGCGGTCCCAACACCGTTCCGACGCCGCGTCAGCCCACCGTCGAGAACCGTGGCATTGGCAACGGCCAACCGATTCGCTCGGTGCCGAGTCACCCGCCGACCTTCATTCCCAACCCGCCTCCGCGCAGCGGAGACAGCCACCGTTGAGCGGCAGAACCGTACTCTGCCGGCCCCTGAAACGAACAAAAGGAATCGTGCATGTTGCGTAAAACCCTTTTAGCCACACTGTGCGCCGGTGCGCTGATCAGCGCGCCAGCCTTCGCCGCTGCGCCCAAAGAGCTGCAAAGCGAGCAGGGCACCCTCGAAGTCACCACCGTCGCCGCAGGGCTGGAACATCCGTGGGCGCTGGCATTTCTGCCGGATCGCCAGGGCATGCTGGTGACCGAGCGGCCGGGCAATCTGCGTGTAGTCGGCAACGACGGCAAACTGTCGGCGCCGATCTCCGGTGTGCCGCAGGTCTGGGCCAAGGGGCAGGGCGGTTTGCTGGACGTGGTGCTGTCGCCGGACTTCAAGGAGGATCGGCTGGTTTATCTGTCCTATGCCGAAGGCGGTGGTGCCGGCAACAAGGCCGGGACGGCGGTCGGGCGCGGGCGGCTTTCCGATGACTTGAAGACGTTGAAGGATTTCAAAGTGATCTTCCGTCAGGAGCCAAAGCTTTCGGTCAGCAATCATTTCGGCTCGCGGCTGGTGTTCGACCGCGACGGCTATCTGTTCATCACCTTGGGCGAGAACAACGACCGGCCGACCGCGCAGGATCTCGACAAGCTGCAAGGCAAGGTCGTGCGCTTGTACCCGGACGGCAAAGTCCCGGACGACAATCCCTTCGTCGGCCAATCCGGCGTCCGGCCGGAGATCTGGGCCTATGGCCTGCGCAATCCGCAGGGTGCCGCGCTCAACCCCTGGACCGGCACGCTGTGGGAAAACGAACACGGCCCGCGTGGTGGCGACGAGGTAAACATCATCGAGCGCGGCAAGAACTATGGCTGGCCGCTGGCAACCCACGGCATCAATTACTCGATGCAACCCATTCCTGAAGCTCAGGGCAAAACCGCCGAAGGCACGGTGGCCCCGCACCATGTCTGGGAAAAATCGCCGGGCGTCACCGGCATGACGTTCTACGATGGCGACCGCTTCAAAGCATGGCAGCACAACGCGTTTATCGGTGCGCTGGTGACGCAGGAGCTGATCCGTTTGCAGTTCGACGGCGACAAGGTCGTGCACGAAGAACGCTTGCTGGGCGAACTGAATCAACGAATCCGTGATGTGCGCCAGGGGCCGGATGGTTATCTGTATGTGCTGACCGATGAGGATAAAGGTTCGCTGTACAGGATTGGTCTGAAGTAAGACCCCATTGCCATAAAACTCGGAGAATCTCTATTGATAGAGCGGACGCCTTCGCGAGCAGGCTCGCTCCCACACATGGAATGCCATACCCCTGTGTGCGAGCCTGCTCGCGAAGAGGCCGGTCCAGGCAAAGCAAAACTCAGGACAGTCCCGCATTTGGCCGAACCGCCGCCGTGATGCCTTGTTATAGTTCGGGCCTCATTTCACGCCCGGTAAAGGATCACTGCCATGTCTCAATACTCCGCCTTCAGCGTCGAACTGGCCGATAACATCGCCCATGTGCAGATCAATCGCCCGGAAAAGATCAACGCGATGAACGCCGCGTTCTGGAGCGAGATCATCGAGATTTTCCAGTGGATCGATGACACCGACGAAGTGCGCGTGGTGGTGCTCAGCGGCAACGGCAAACATTTTTCCTCGGGCATCGATTTGATGATGCTGGCCGGGGTTGCCAATGAACTGGGCAAGGACGTCGGGCGCAATGCGCGGCTGCTGCGGCGCAAGATTCTCGCCCTGCAAGCCTCGTTCAATGCTGTCGACAATTGCCGCAAACCGGTGCTGGCCGCGGTTCAGGGCTATTGCCTGGGCGGTGCGATCGACCTGATTTCTGCCTGCGACATGCGCTACGCCGCCGAGGACGCGCAATTCTCGATCAAGGAAATCGATATCGGCATGGCTGCCGATGTTGGCACTTTGCAACGGTTGCCACGGATCATCGGTGACGGCATGCTGCGTGAACTGGCTTACACCGGTCGCACCTTTGGTGCTGACGAGGCGCGTAATATCGGCTTGGTCAATCGCGTTTACAGCGACAAGGACGCACTGCTCGAAGGCGTGTTCGACATCGCTCGCGAGATTGCCTCGAAATCGCCGATCGCGGTCACCGGCACCAAGGAAATGATCAGCTACATGCGCGACCATCGCATCGACGACGGCCTCGAATACGTTGCCACCTGGAACGCCGCCATGCTGCAATCCACGGACTTGCGCGTGGCCATGGCCGCCCATATGAGCAAACAGAAACCCGAATTTCTGGACTGAGAAACCATGACAGCTCGCTGGACCACTGCAGTACTCGACACCGATCAACCCGGCGGCATGGCCGTGGCGCGCAGCCCGGAAGGCTTTCTGTTCGATGACAACGGCGCGCTGTTTCCTCGCGAATGGCTCAAGCGCCAGGACCTGTCGATCCTCGCCGAGCATGGCATTGGCCATCTCGATGGCGAGCCGGTGTATCTGTTCGAGTTGCGCAGTGCCAGCGAGGTGCCGGGTTGCAACTGGAAAGGTCTGCGCGCGTTCATGCTCGAAGGCGACCACACAATCTACAAAGTCCTCGGTTACGCCGCGCAGATCGGCACCTATGCCCGCGAGCATCGTTTCTGCGGCAATTGCGGGCAACCCATGACGCAGGTGCCGCGCGAACGGGCGATGTATTGCCAGCCCTGCGACCTGCGCAGTTACCCGCGGATCTCGCCGAGCATGATCGTGCTGATCACGCGGGGCGATGAAGTGCTGCTGGCACGTTCACCGCGTTTCGTCACCGGCGTCTACAGCACCCTGGCCGGGTTCGCCGAGCCGGGCGAATCGGCCGAGGAATGCCTGATTCGCGAGGTGCGCGAAGAAGTGCAGATCGAAGTGAAGAATATCCAGTACATGGGCAGCCAGTGCTGGCCGTTTCCGCATTCGATGATGCTCGGCTTCCATGCCGAATACGCCGGCGGTGAGATTGTCTGTCAGGAAGACGAGATCGAAGACGCCCAGTGGTTCAACGTGCACGACTTGCCGCCGCTGCCGGCGTCGAAATCGATTGCCCGTTATCTGATCGACGTCTACGTCGCGCGGCGCTTAGGCCACGCTGAACCAGTGCTGCCAGGCTAGACGTACGGTCAAGCCCAGCACCACGGTAATGAACACCGGGCGAATGAACTTGGCGCCGCCGCTGATCGCCGTGCGCGCGCCAAAGAACGCGCCGACCATCACCGACAGGCCCATGCACAGGCCGATGATCCAGTCGACCTGACCGGAAAAGATGAACACCGACAGCGCCGCAATGTTGCTGACGAAGTTCATGCTGCGCGCCACGCCGCTGGCCTTGACCAGATCGATCGGGTACAGCAGCAGGCTGCTCACGGTCCAGAACGCACCAGTGCCGGGGCCCGCGACACCATCATAGAAGCCGAGGCTGAAGCCTTGGGTTGATTGCCATTTCTTTTTGATCGGCGCGTTGCTGTCCAGCGGCGCCTTCGGCGTGCCCCCAAACAACAGATAGAGCCCGCAGGCAAAGACAATCACCGGCAGCATCTTGTTCAGCCACTCGGCGGGCAGGTAATGCGCGACGACGGCACCGGTCAGCGCGCCGACCAGCGTGCCGACGATCGCGTGGGTCCATTGGCGCGGATGGAACAGTTTGCGCTTATAGAAGGTGAAACTGGCGGTCGCCGAACCGAAGGTCGAACTCAGTTTATTGGTGCCCAGCACCAGATGCGGCGGCAGACCCGCGGTGAGCAGGGCGGGCGTGGTCAGCAAACCGCCGCCGCCAGCGATGGCATCGATGAAACCGGCAAGGAAGGCAACAGCGGCCAGAATGGCCAGGGTGGTGAGGTCAACGCTGAGTTCGAAGGGCATGGAATCGGCTTATTCGGCAAGGCGCAGAACGTGGGCTGCGGGGAGGCCGGACATGTTACTCATTTCCAAGTGTTGCGGCGACAGTTACGGCGCCATCGCCAGCAGGCTGGCTCCCACAGGGGATCTCTATTCAAAGAAAAACCTATGTGGGAGCCAGCCTGCTGGCGATTACTGCCAACCCGGCTTCAAAAGTGACTCCATAACCATTCTCTGACTCAAAACCCTGCACTATCAAAAATGCGGCCTAAAGCCATTACCTGTTCATTCGTTCTACTCAGGGTCATTGCTGGCCGGGCCGTCCTCTTCGCGAGCAGGCTCGCTCCCGCTGAGGAGCGCATCATCACATTCACAAGGAGTTTCAAACGTGAAAGGTTTCAAGGGGTATATCGGTTTCGTCACATTGGCGCTGGGATCGGCCAGTGCGTGGGCCGATCTGCCTCACAGTTCGATTCTCAGCCGTTACGGCGTGACTACCGAGCAATCGCCGAGCGCGGCAGACGTCAGGGTCGTCGAACCTGTCGAAGCAAAAAGCCGTTTTCAGATCCAGCCCGAACAACCCTACGTAACGTTTCGCCTGGGCGACGGGGTGGTCTCGCAAACCACCGGCAATCCGATCATCGATCGCATGGAGCAGCAGGACCTGGCGCGTTGCCGGCGCCTGCAAGAGGAACTCGCCCGGCGTGGCGGCACCTATGTCAGTTGCGACAACAGCATTCCGGGCATGAGCCAGCCCCGGTAATTGCGCCGTTGGAGCTGCCTCGTGCGGCAGCTCCGCTTGCAGCCTTCAGTCTTCTTCGCGAACGGTGGCGACTTCGTCTGCACGAACCTTCACTTTCGCCCCGGAGATGTCTTCGAACTCATAGAAGCCATCATCGGTTTTGGTCTTCGGCATGTCCTTGGTCAGATACTGGGTGCCGTTCTGCAATGTGACGACGGTTGCGGTCGAGCAACCGCCCAGGGCCAGGGCTGCGGCGATGGCCAAAGGAATGCCCAGTGTCTTGAATTTCATACCCACCTCGTGTGCCTCATTCATGTGCTGCCGAGCATTGTCGGCTTCTAACGCGGTTGGTGCCATCCGCACCGGAAAAGTTCGATGGCCCCGGTAAAAAAATGCCATTGATCATTTTCCGTTTGCGCCGGGCGGGGCAGAGCTGATATCTGTACGCATAACCAGTATCCGCTTCGCCATGGCCCTGAATTCCGTGACTGCCAACCCCCTCGACGACCCGTTCTATTACCTTAACAACTTCCGCCAAGTGCTTGATTGGCTTGGACTTCGTTACGCGGACGTGATGAGCGATCGCGAGCATGTCTTTATTTGTGACTTCAATGCCTTGCCGCGCCCGGCACAGGGCTTGCTGGTGCGGATGGTCATGCGCAAGGGCGTGCATTTTCGTGCTGGCAAACTCAATTACCTGGAAATTGGCGACATAGCTGAAGCGGCTCAGCCATTGCTGGCCCACGGCTGGATCGAGGAACACGCGCCGCTGACGCTCGCCGAGTTGTTCGATGTGCTGCTCAAGGCCGAGTTGCTGCAAGCGTTCGGCGCTGCCATCGAGCAGCCCAAGGGACGCAAGGATGACTGGTTACCGCAACTGGCCGAACAGTTCAGCGAGCCGCGCAGCCTGCGCGACTGGGCGCCGCAACTGGACGACCGTCTGTTCAGACTGACCCTGATGGACCTGTGCGACCGATTGCGCCTGATGTTCTTCGGCAATCTGTACCAGGATTGGTCGGAATTCGTCCTCGCCGACCTCGGCATCTTTACCTACGAAAAGGTCGAATTCTGCGCCGACTCGCGCGGCCTGCGCAGTCGTGACGACGTCGACGCCTGCCTGTTCCTGCACCAATGCCAATTGCGCTTTGAGGCCGGTGAGCCGCTTGAAGTGATCGTCGCGCAGGTCAGCGCGCTGCACTTCGACAACCCGTGGCTGCAACGGCGGCGCGGCAAGGTGTTGTTTCAGATCGGCCAGTATTGCGAGCGCATCAGCGAATTTGCCCTGGCCCTGAGCATCTACGGCGATTGCGCCTATCCGGGCGCACGTTTGCGCATGATCCGCGTGCTGGAGCGCAGTGGCGAATACCCGCTGGCGCTGGAACTGGCGACCCTCGCGCAGCAGGCCCCGGAAAGCGCCGCCGAGCAACAGGGGTTGCAGCGTATCGTGCCGCGCTTGCGGCGCAAGCTCGGTGGGCCGCCGCTCAAACGCGCAGCGGCGAGAGCGGTCGAGCGTCTGGATCTGCATTTACCCAGAGTCGATCCGACGTTGTCCGTCGAGTATTACGTGCAGGCGCACCTGCACGATGACGAAGGCCCGGTGCATTACGTGGAAAACAGCCTGATCAATTCGCTGTTCGGCCTGCTGTGCTGGCCGGCGATTTTCGCGCCATTGCCCGGCGCGTTCTTTCACCCGTTCCAGCGCGGGCCGGTGGATTTGCTCAACGAAGACTTTCAGCAGCGCCGCACCGAGCTGTTTCAGGCGTGCCTGAGCGAGCTCGACGACGGCCGCTACACTGCAACCATTCGCGAACGCTTCGTTGCCAAGTGGGGCATTCAGTCACCGTTCGTGTTCTGGGGTGCATTGCACGAGCAATTGCTGGAACAGGCGCTGGCCTGCCTGCCGGCTGAACATCTGAAACACTGGTTCAACCGCTTGTTGCTCGACATCAAGGCCAACCGCGCCGGCATGCCCGATCTGATCCAGTTCTGGCCGCAGCGCAAGACCTACCGAATGATCGAAGTCAAAGGCCCCGGCGATCGATTGCAGGACAACCAGCTGCGTTGGCTGGAGTTCTGCCACGAACACCAGATGCCGGTAGCCGTGTGTTACGTGCAATGGGCGGAGCAGAGCGCTTGAGCTACAGCATCGCCGTGCGCGCACTGTGCGAATTTACCGCCAAGAGCGGTGACCTCGATTTGCGTTTCACCCCGTCACCCACCGCGCTGGAAGGCATCGCCGGGCATCGCACCGTGGCGTCGCGGCGCAGCGAGCAATATCAGAGCGAGGTGGCGCTCGAAGGCGAGTTCCGCCAGTTGAAGGTCAAGGGCAGGGCGGACGGCTACGACCCTACGGCCAACTGCCTGGAAGAAGTCAAAACCTATCGCGGCGATCTGAACAAGCAGCCGGCCAACCACCGCCAGTTGCATTGGGCGCAGGCGAAGATCTATGGCTGGTTGATGTGCTGCAAACTCGATCTGGAACAGATCAATCTGGCGCTGGTGTACTTCGACATCGTCAGCGAGAAGGAAACCTGTCTGGTCGAGTCGTTCAGCGCCGAAACCCTCAAAGGCTTTTTCGAGCAGCAATGCGCGTTGTTCCTGCTCTGGGCCGAGCAGGAAATGGCCCATCGCGACGCGCGTAACCTGGCGGCGCAGCAACTGACGTTTCCCCATACGGATTTCCGCCCCGGCCAACGGCATCTGGCCGAATCGGTGTTCAAAGCGGTCAGCACCGGTCGCTGCCTGATGGCGCAGGCGCCGACCGGCATCGGCAAGACCCTCGGCACGCTGTTCCCGATGCTCAAGGCGCTGGCGCCGCAGCAACTGGACAAGGTGTTCTTCCTCACTGCCAAGACGCCGGGACGCAAACTGGCGCTGGATGCCAGCCAGGTGTTGTTCAAGCAGTCGCCGGCATTGCCCTTGCGGGTCCTGGAAATGGTCGCTCGCGACAAGGCCTGCGAGTACCCGGACAAAGCCTGTCATGGCGACTCCTGCCCGCTGGCCCAGGGCTTTTACGATCGCCTGCCCGCGGCGCGCGAGGCGGCCAGTCGTTTGCGCTTGCTTGATCAAGTCGCCATGCGTGAAGTGGCCGCGCAACATGCGGTGTGTCCTTATTACCTGAGCCAGGAAATGGCGCGCTGGGCCGACGTGGTGGTGGCCGACTACAACTATTACTTCGACTTCAGCGCGCTGCTGTTCGGCCTCGCCCAGCTCAACCAATGGAAAGTCGCGGTGCTCGCCGACGAGGCGCACAACCTCGTCGAGCGCGGCCGGCAGATGTACAGCGCCAGCCTTGATCAGTTCGTGCTGGGCACCGTGCGTAAAAACGCCCCCGCGCCGCTGAAGAACAGCCTGCAGCGACTGAACCGCGAATGGAACGCCCTGCACGCGCCGCAAACGCTGGCGTATCAGGCCTACGACAAGGCGCCGGAAAAACTTCTGCAGGCGATCTCGCTGTGTTGTGCCGCCATCGGCGACTACCTCAACGAACACCCGCAAGGCCTCGACAGTGGCTTGCAGAACTTCTATTTCGACCTGCTGCAATTTGCCCGCGTGGCCGAGCTGTACGACGCGCATTACCTGTTCGATATCAGCAAACGCGACCTCGAGCGCAAAAAACCGCTGTCGCAGCTGTGCCTGCGCAACGTCGTGCCGGCGGCGTTCATTGGCCCACGGCTGACGGCGGCGCGCAGCAGTGTGCTGTTTTCCGCCACGCTCAGCCCGCGCAACTATTACGCCGATCTGCTCGGCACACCGGCCGATACCGTGTGGATTGACGTCGAATCACCGTTCCAGGCCGAACAGCTGGATGTGCAGATCGTCAGCCGCATTTCCACCCGGTTCAACCATCGTCAGGCGTCGCTGGAACCGATCGTCGAACTGATCGCACGCCAGTTCAGTGAGCGCCCGGGCAATTATCTGGCGTTCTTCAGCAGCTTCGATTATCTGCAACAAGTGGCGGCGCTGATGGCCGAGCGTTATCCGCACATCACTCTTTGGCAACAGTCCCGGGGCATGGTCGAAGGCGCGCGGCAGGCGTTTCTCGACCAATTCACCGCAGACAGCCAGGGCATCGGTTTCGCCGTGCTCGGCGGTGCGTTCGGCGAGGGCATCGATCTGCCTGGTGCGCGTTTGATCGGCGCGTTCATCGCCACACTGGGGCTGGCCCAGCTCAACCCGATCAATGAACAGCTGAAACGGCGCATGGCGGCAATCTTCGGTGCCGGTTATGACTACACCTATTTGTACCCCGGCCTGCAAAAAGTCGTGCAGGCCGCTGGCCGGGTCATACGTACCCGTGAGGATCGCGGCGTGGTCATGTTGATCGATGACCGCTTTGCCGAAAGCCGGATCAAGCAACTATTGCCGCGCTGGTGGGCAATCAATCATGAAACCACGTCTTCCCAAATCGGCGGATTGCCGCATAATTTCGCTCATGACAACGGCCGGTGAGCATGATGAGCGAAAACACTAAAGACGCTGTGATCGAGAACATGCGTTTTCGCCTGCTGATCGATTCGGTGATCGATTACGCGATCTACATGATCGACCCGGACGGCATCATCACCAGCTGGAACTCCGGGGCCAAGCGCTTCAAGGGCTATGAAGAGGCGGAGATCCTCGGCGAACACTTTTCACGGTTCTACACCGCTGAAGACCGCGCCGCCGGTTTGCCGCAGCGCGCACTGAACACGGCGATCAACGAAGGGCGTTTCGAAGGCGAGGGCTGGCGGGTGCGCAAGGATGGCACCAACTTCTGGTCGCACGTGGTGATCGACCCGATCATCGACCCGGATGGCCGCTTGCTCGGCTTCGCCAAGATCACCCGTGACCTCACCGATCGCAAGATGGCCGAGGAAACCCTCAAGCAAAGCGAACAGCAGTTCCGCCTGCTGGTACAGGGCGTTACCGATTACGCGATCTACATGCTCAGCCCCGAAGGCCGGGTCAGTAACTGGAACCAGGGCGCGCAGCGGATCAAGGGCTATCTGCCGGAAGAAATCATCGGTCAGCATTTCTCGATCTTCTACACCCCTGAAGACCGCGAACTCGGCGAGCCGCAACGCTCGCTGGAAATCGCCACCCGTGAAGGTCGTTTCGAGAACAAGAGCTGGCGCATGCGCAAGGACGGCACGCGGTTCCTGGCGCATGTGGTGGTCGATGCGATTCGCGGCGATACCGGCATTCTGCTGGGTTTTGCCAAGATCACCCGCGATATCACCGAAGCCCATCAGTCCCGCCAGGCACTGGAAAAAACCCGTGAAGCGCTGTTTCAGGCGCAGAAGATGCAGGCCATCGGTCAACTCAGCGGCGGCATTGCCCATGATTTCAATAACCTGTTGACGGTGATCCTCGGCAATCTGGAGATCGTGCAAAAGCGCATGGGTGCCGACCCGAAAATCAGCCGTCTGCTGGAAAACGCCACCCAGGGTGCCTTGCGCGGTGTGTCGCTGACCCAGCGCATGCTGGCGTTCGCGCGCCGCCAGGAACTCAAGACCGAATCGGTCGACATCGCCCAGTTGGTGCAGGGCATCACCGGTTTGCTGCGCAGCTCGCTGGGGCCGGGCATCCGCATCGAGACGCTCTTTCCCGACGATCTGCAGCCAGTGCTGGCCGACAACAATCAGCTGGAACTGGCCTTGCTCAATCTGGCGACCAATGCCCGCGACGCCATGCCTGACGGCGGCACGGTGACCATCACCGCGCAGCCGCAGGTGGTGCTGGAGCTGGGCGATTCGCAGTTGCCGGCCGGGCGTTACGTCTGTCTGAGCCTGACCGACACCGGGGAGGGCATGGATGCGCAGACGCTGGCTTCGGCCCGCGACCCGTTTTTCACCACCAAGGGCTTGGGCAAGGGCACAGGGCTGGGCTTGTCGATGGTCCACGGTTTTATCGAACAGCTCGGTGGCCGTTTCATGCTCAAGAGCGAAAAGGGCCAGGGCACCACGGCTGAGCTGTGGATTCCGGTGGCGCTCGAGGGCGTCGCCAGCAAACCGCAGTTTTCCTCGGCTGCGCCGGTTTCGGTGCCACGCCTCAGCGTACTGGTGGTCGATGACGACTCGCTGGTATTGACCAGCACCAGCCTGCTGCTTGAAGACCTCGGTCATCGCGTTCTCGGTGCCACTTCCGGTGAACAAGCGTTGCGCCTGTTCGATCAGGGCGAAGTCATCGACTTGATGATCACCGACATGGCCATGCCGAAAATGAGCGGCGCGCAACTGGCGCACGCCGTGCGTATGCTCAAACCGGACCTGCCGATCATCCTCGCCACCGGTTATGCCGAACGCCTGGAAGGCTTCGCCGCCGAACTGCCGCGCTTGCCCAAGCCATTCACGCAGATGGGACTCGTGGCGATCATTGCGCAATCGATGAAATGAGGCGCTGGTCAGTTCGCCTGAACTTGTCCGTCACCGAGGGTTTCGAAAGGTTTTTAACCACCTCGGAGCGCGTTTGTTTTGTCTCGCATATTGACCCATCCCAGTGCTGAAGAAGAGGCGCTGACCGAACACAACGCCAAGATGTTCGGCTCGCCCAAGGAACGTCTGGATTTCTATCGGCGCGAAATCCAGTACGAAACCAGCATCCTCGCCAACCGCACCGACGCCTATCTGGCGGCGCAGTCGTTTCTGGTGATTGCGTTCGCCTCGTGCATGGCCAACCTCAACCCGGAGTGGGGCAAGTTGTTCACTCTGGTAGTACCGCCGTTTCTGGCGCTGCTCGGCGTGCTCAGCTCGCTGAACGCCTGGCCGGGGATTCGCGCCGCGTACGACATCATTGATCACTGGCATTTCAAGCAAAGCCAGTTATTGGAGGCTGAGCCGGTGATGGGGCTGGCGTACGACGAATCGCCGCTGTTCAGCGAGGTCGAATCGAGCCACAAGGGCTATCGCAAGTCGCTGTTGTTTTCGTTGCGTACGCCGTGGATCTTTGCGACGTTCTGGATATTGCTGGGGGGGTATGCGGTGTTTATTCAGGTGACGAATCCGGGGGGATGATGGCTGGAAATCGAAAAAAGCCCGACTTTATGGTTTCGGGCTTTTTGTTCGCTTGGATTTTGTAGTGGACTTCAGATCGTACCCCCTCACCCCAGCCCTCTCCCCCAGGGGGGAGAGGGGGAAAGGGAGCAGATCTTCACGGGATTCAAATTTGGTGTTCGACTCGGGATTTCAGGTCGACGCAATTCAACTAGTCACCGTGGTCAGTTCCCTCTCCCTCCGGGAGAGGGCTAGGCGGGCGGCGTTCCGATGAGGGGTTTTGAATCTCAACTCGCCACTTCAAGCTCGCGCTCAACCGCCTGGGTTTGCTGCGACGCCTGAGGAATCGGCGGAAAATCCTCATTCAACACGCACAGATGATCAATCGCATCCTCAAACAACAAATCGGCTTTCTTGCGTAAAGCCCGGTAATGCTCGAACTGCTCCATATCCAGATTCTCCACCTCCAGCATGGCGTTGGCCGCGCGGTTGAGGGTGTGGGCGTTATCGAACAATTGACGGTTGCGTTCCAGAGCCAATGCTCTGCAAGCCTTGATTTGCGCAGGAGTCGAACGTTCTTTCATGACCGTAACCTTTTTCTTCAGGATTCCGTTTCATAGGCGTCGCGCCGCAGGGGAATCGAACCTGCCGGGCCGCCGCGTGATGCACTCAGCGACGGTTATGTGTGTGACCGCTGACAGCGAAGCGGGGATCCATTTTTTTGCAGAAAAAACTTCGATCAATTAACCGTTAAAGCGCCACGAAAAAAATCAGCTTTTTTGTTTCTTGTACTGTTCGTAGCCCGCAAGGATTGGCTGGGTGCTGATGCCGTGCACAAGGATGCTCAGCGCCACCACCGACAAGGTCAGGTCAGTACACAGCGTGGCGACGTTGTTGGTCAGGCCATGATTCAAGGCGAAGAACAGGTAGAACAGGCTGCCGATCCCGCGGATGCCGAACCAGCCGATCAGTAACCGCTGACGGGGCTTGAGCAGCGTGCCCCATGGCATCAGCGCCACGCAGGCCGGGCGAATCAGGCAGAACAGCACGCCGCCCACCAGCAGCGCCCGCCAGTCCCAGTGCGCCAGGAGCACCACGCCGAGCAGGGTCACCAGAAACACTTCCATGGCCCGTTCGACCAGCCCGCCGAACGCGAGCATGTCGCCCATCATGATGCCGGCGGCCAATTGGCTGCTCTTCAGTTCATCGGTGTCGCCACGCACCGCGTGTTGCGGTTCGACGTTCTGATGGCCGACCACCGGTTGCACCAGATGTTCGGCGGGCGGCTGGCTGACGCCGGTGGACTTCACTTCGACCTGGCGCAAGCCCAGGCCGGCGGCGAATACCGAGAGAAAGCCATAACCGCCAATCGCTTCAGCAACCACGTAAGCCAGAGCGATCAGCGCCAGCGCGAGATAATCATTGGGGCTGAGGGTGCTGTCTTCATTGTGGATACGCAGCAACACCGTGACGCGACCGATACCGCGACCCATCCAGTAACCGGTCAACAGACCCGCTGGCACTGCCCACAGCACACTGCGCAACAGCCAGCCTTGCCACTCGCCGGCGACGTTGTCGCTGTGAATCAACAGCAGACCGAGAATCACGAACGGGAAGGCGATGCCGTCATTCAGACCGGCCTCGCCGGACAGGCCGAAGCGCACGCCGTCGACATCCCGCGCATCGTTGACCTGCACCAGCGCTGCGAGCACCGGGTCGGTCGGCGCCAGAATCGCCCCGATCAGCAACGACGGTCCCCACGGCAACTGAAGGCCCCAGTGCAACAGCAGGCAGACCCCGGCAATTGTCAGCACCATCACCGGTCCGGCCAGGCCAAACGCGATGCGCCAGCGCTTGTCAGTCAGCGGTAACCGCAGCTTCAGGCCGCAGACAAACAGGGAAAACAGCACTGCCACTTCGGTCAGGTGCTCCATCCACAGCGAGGCGTTTTCCAGCGACAGTTTCAAAAGGTTCAGGCCGCTCGGGCCGATGGCGATGCCCAGCAGCAAACACACGGCCGACGTGGTCACCGGCATCCAGCGCAAGTACGACGCGGTCAGCGCCAGGGTCAGCAACACGGTGCCGAGCACCGCGACCCACACCGTGAAACTCACGAGCGGCCGCCATCAATTATCAATGTATACACACTCATCGACTCAACCTGCGGTCGTGCGCAGGTACTCGGGAATGAGCACGTTGAACCACAGCAGAATCATCGATACCAGCAGGGTCACCAGCACCAGCAGACCGACGCCCCACACCGAGGCGGAGTAGAGCAGGCCTTGTTCCTTGCGCTCGTGCATGAACGTCGGCAGCCCGACAAACAACAGAAACGTCGAATAAATCGATGCAGCACCGAGCACCAGAATCGCCAGCCAGCGGCTGGGGTAAAGCCCGGCAATGCCGGCGACGAAAAACGGCGTCACGGTATAAGCGGCAAAACCGATGCATTGATTGAGCGTCGGCCGCGCGTCAAACGTGCGCGACATCCAGCGAATGAAACCGCCCATGATCGCCACGCCGACAACGATGGTCACGTATAGCAGGACGCACAGCTGCAAGGCGCTGGCCGTGCTCAGTCGCACGTTCTCGCCGACCGCCAGGCTCCAGCCGACGTAGGTGGTGCCGATGAACAGACACACGGCCGGAATCAGCGCCAGCACCAGCAGGTGCGCGAGGTAGTGTCGGGGGTGGGCTTCTTCTTCGCGGCGGATATCGGTCCAGGCGAAGTTGGGTCGGGTGAACAGCTTGACGATAGGTGCGGACATGACGACCTCCAGATCCTGTTGGCCCGTCGGGCTCTAAAGGTATGGAGGCACGCCACGCCGCTGGGTTCAGTTTTTCTCGCCGGCGGTCAAAGCATCGGTTTGCCACCGGTCACGCCGTAGCGCTGACCGGTGATGTAACTGGCTTCATCCGAGGCCAGCAGCACATAGATCGGCGCAACTTCCACCGGTTGACCGGGGCGACCAAGCGGCGTGCTGCCACCGAAGTTCTGCACTTCTTCGTCGGGCATGGTCGAGACAATCAGCGGCGTCCAGATCGGCCCCGGCGCGACGCTGTTGACGCGGATTTCCTTCGGCCCAAGCATCTGCGCCAGGCCACCGGTGAAGTTGGCAATCGCCCCTTTGGTGGTCGCGTAGGCGAGCAGGGTCGGTTTTGGCATGTCCGAATTGACCGAACTGGTGTTGATGATCGACGAACCGGGGCGCATGTGCTTGATCGCGGCCTGACAGATGCGGAACATCGCAGTGATGTTTACATCGAAGGTCATCAGCCATTCTTCGTCGGGAATTTCTTCGAAATTCTCGTGAGTCATCTGGAACGCAGCGTTATTGACCAGCACATCGATACGCCCAAAGCGCTCGACAGTCTTGTCGACCAGCGCCTGACACTGGGCTTTTTCGGCGATGTCACCCGGCAACAACAGACACTGACGCCCGGCCTGCTCGACCCAGCGCGCGGTTTCCTTGGCGTCCTCGTGCTCATTCAGATACGCCACGGCCACGTCAGCGCCTTCACGCGCGAAAGCAATCGCCACCGCACGACCGATGCCGCTGTCAGCGCCAGTGATCAACGCAATCTTGCCGGCCAGCCGGCCCGAACCGACATAACTCTGCTCACCGCAGTCGGGATACGGCTCCATCTTGCGCTGCGAGCCAGGCACGGGTTGGGCTTGTTTGGGGAAGGGTGGTTTTGGATAGTCGCTCATCGCAGGGTCTCCTTCGTTTCAAGGCAAGTGTCTCGGGTTGACCCGGGGTATTTGCCGTGAGTTCGATCGGATTTGCGCGGGTCTTCTTTGAATGCATGCAAAACCAATGTGGGAGCCAGCCTGCTGGCGATGGCGGTGTGTCCGTTGAAATAAAGGCTGAATGACATGCCGCCATCGCTTGCAGGCAAGCTCCCACAGGGATTGCGCGTACCACCAGGCCATCAATCGAAAATCAAGAGCCCCTCACCCTAGCCCTCTCCCGGAGGGAGAGGGGACTGATCGTGGTGGATGTGAGATATACGCCGACCAGGGATACCGAGTCGAACTCAGATTCTGAAAAGCCCAAAAATCGGCTCCCTCTCCAGGGGGAGAGGGCTGGGGTGAGGGCAGCCACACCACCAATCCCAAGCCAACCACCCGCTCCTAACCACTCAACAATGAGCGTTAGCTCGCGTGCTCTTGATCTTGATCTTGCCTAACCAGCGACATCGGAAGGCTGAGCGGAGGGATTGATCCGGGCGTGGGAGCGCAGCGACCGTACGACGAAGTCGTACACAGCGGAAGTAGGTGCAGCGAAGCAAACCGTAGCCGCTGCGCCCGGATCGGTCCCGGAGCGAAGGGACCCGAGCCTGCGAGGGCCGTACGTAGGAGCAAGCCTTTTCGGTTACCTTTTCGGCGTCTGGAAAAGGTGACTCGCCGTAAGGGCGAAACCGCCAGCCGCAACACCCGAAGCAACGGATATGTACACAGCAACCAGAAAATCAGCGCCTGAAAGAAAGCCATCGCGAGCAGGCTCACTCCTACAAATCAACCGCGTACATCAACAAGTGATGGGGCGGCTACAAGGCCGCCATCGCTTGCAGGCAAGCTCCCACAGGAGATCACCTGCTCAGGAAAATCACCGAAGAATCAGGCACCGCGCTGCGCCAGCGCACGCTCCATCCGACTAATGCCCTCTTCAAGCAACGACCGCGGGCAACCAAAATTCAAGCGCACAAACTGCTGATGCCGATCACTGAAATCCGCCCCGGCACTCAACCCAACTTTCGCCTGCTCAAGAAAGAACCGCTGCGGATCCGGCAAATCCAGCGCCGAACAATCCAGCCACGCCAGATAAGTCCCCTGCGGCACATCGATCGTCACCCCCGGCAAACGACTGCGCACAGCCTCAACCAGCCAGTCGCGATTGCCCTGCAGATAAACCTTCAGCTCCGCCAACCAAGGCGCGCCTTCGCTGTACGCCACCCGAGTAGCCTCCATACCCAGCGGATTGACACTGTCGACCATGCCGCAACGAGCATGATTGACGCGCTCACGCAGCGCAGCGTTCTGAATGATCATGAACGAAGTCTTCAGGCCGGCAATGTTGTAAGCCTTGCTCGCCGACATCAGCGTAATGGTGCGCTGCGCGATCTCAGCGCTCAGCGATGCCGTCGGAACATGCACGCGACCGTCAAAACACAGCTCGGCATGGATTTCGTCAGAAATGATCCAGGCATCCTGCGCCATGCAGATATCAGCCACATCACGCAGCTCCTGAGCAGCAAACACCTTGCCGAGCGGATTGTGCGGATTGCTCAGCAGCAGCGCGCCGCCGCCCACCAGCGCATCACGCAACGCCGTCAGTGGCGTTGCATAGCCGCCGTCCGCCTGAACGACGAATTCCAGCTCGACCTTGTTCAACCCCCAATGGCCCGGCGCCTGGCGCAGCGGCGGGTAGTTCGGCACTTGCACCACAACGTTCTGCTGCGGCTGCACCAATGCCTTGAGCGCCATGTTGAAACCGGACTCGACACCCGGCAGGAAGATCAGCTCCTGCGGCTTGACCTGCCAGGCGTACTTGTTCCACAGATCGGTAATGATCGCTTCGCGCAGATTGTCCTGCGCCACGCTGTAGCCCACCAGCGGGTGCAGCAAACGTTGCTGCAAGGCCTCGATCACCACCGGCGGCGCGGCGAAATCCATGTCCGCGACCCACATCGGCAGAACGTCCGCCGGGTAACGGCTCCACTTGGTGCTGCCAGTGTGGTGGCGGTCGAATACCTGATCAAAATCGAAAGTCATGCGCGGTCTCGTGAAGGCGGGTTGTTCAGGGGCGTCATGATAAGCCGCATACCCTGCGTGAGCACACAAATCCTCGCGGCCACCTGCAACCTTTGTGGGAGCTGGCTTGCCAGCGATTGCGGTGGATCAGGCACCATCAATATTGAATGTGCCGACGCCATCGCTGGCAAGCCAGCTCCCACAGAGTTTGTACAAAGCCATCAAATCGTGCAGAAAAACACCCGACGGTCGGTTTTCACCCGGGCGCTGCGCTGATTGTCTACAGTGAAAAAGTCGACGCCAGGGCGTCGCAACCGTGGTTGTCCAGATAAAACCCGGCACCAGTACCGGGTTCCACCTGATCAGGAGTGCACGATGGATCTCAGCCGTCGTCAGTTCTTCAAGGTCGCAGGTATAGGCCTTGCAGGCTCAAGCCTGGGCGCGTTGGGCATGGCCCCGACGCCAGCCTTCGCCGAGCAGGTGCGTCACTTCAAGCTCGCCCACACCCATGAAACCCGCAACACCTGCCCGTATTGCTCGGTCGGCTGCGGTTTGATCATGTACAGCCAGGGCGATGCCGGGAAAAACGTGGCGCAAAACATCATTCACATCGAGGGCGACGCCGACCACCCGGTCAACCGCGGCACCCTCTGCCCGAAAGGTGCAGGCCTGCTCGACTTCATTCACAGCCCCGGCCGCTTGCAGTACCCGCAGGTGCGCAAGCCGGGCAGCAGCGAGTGGACGCGAATCAGCTGGGACGAGGCGCTCGATCGCATCGCCGACCTGATGAAAACCGACCGCGACGCCAATTTCATCGAAAAGAATGCCAACGGGCAAACGGTGAACCGCTGGCTGAGCACCGGTTTTCTCGCGGCCTCGGCGGCGTCCAATGAAGCCGGCTACATCACCCAGAAGGTGATTCGCAGCCTCGGCATGCTGGGGTTCGATAACCAGGCGCGTGTCTGACACGGCCCGACGGTGGCAAGTCTTGCCCCGACGTACGGCCGTGGTGCCATGACCAATACCTGGACCGATATCGCCAACGCGAATCTGATCCTGGTGATGGGTGGCAACGCAGCAGAAGCGCATCCGTGCGGCTTCAAATGGGTGACCGAGGCCAAAGCGCACAACGCTGCGCGGCTGATTGTGGTCGATCCGCGTTTTACCCGCACCGCTTCGGTGGCCGACTATTACGCGCCGATCCGCACCGGCACCGACATCGCCTTCATGGGCGGGCTGATCAATTACCTGCTGACCACCGACAAGATCCAGCACGAATACGTGCGCAACTACACCGACGTATCGTTCATCGTCAAAGCCGGTTATGGCTTCGAGGACGGCATTTTCAGCGGCTATGACGCGGAAAAACGCAGCTACACCGACAAGTCCGGCTGGGGTTACGAGTTCGCCGAGGACGGCTTCGTCCGGGTCGACCCGACCCTGCAAGACCCGCGCTGCGTCTATCAACTGATGAAGCAGCATTACAGCCGCTACAACATCGAGTTGGCCAGCCAGATCTGCGGCATGCCGGTCGACGCCATGCAGAAGATCTGGGACGAGATCGCCACGTGCTCGACGCCGGGCAAGACCATGACGATTCTCTACGCCCTCGGCTGGACCCAGCACTCGATCGGCGCGCAGATCATCCGCAGCGCGGCGATGGTGCAATTGCTGCTGGGCAACGTCGGCATGCCGGGTGGCGGGGTGAATGCCTTGCGCGGGCACTCGAACATTCAGGGCCTGACCGACCTCGGTCTGCTGTCCAACGCGCTGCCCGGTTACCTGACCTTGGCCAGCGACAGCGAGCAGGATTACGCCCAGTTCATCCACAAACGCACGCAAGTGCCGCTCCGGCCGGGGCAGCTTTCGTACTGGCAGAACTACAGCAAATTCCACGTCAGCCTGATGAAGTCCTGGTACGGCGCCAACGCCACCGCCGAGAACAATTGGCTGTTCGATCATTTGCCGAAACTGGACATTCCCAACTACGACGTCCTGAAAATGTTTGACCTGATGAGCCAGGGCAAAGTGAACGGCTACCTGTGCCAGGGCTTCAACCCGATCGCCGCGCTGCCGGACAAGAACCGCGTGATGGCCGCCCTGGCCAAGCTGAAATGGCTGGTGGTGATGGACCCGCTGGCCACCGAAACCTCGGAGTTCTGGAATAACGTCGGGCCGTACAACGACGTGAAAACCGCCGAGATCCAGACCGAAGTGATCCGCCTGCCGACCACCTGTTTCGCCGAGGAGGACGGCTCGCTGGTCAACAGCAGCCGCTGGCTGCAATGGCACTGGAAGGGCGCCGATGGACCGGGCGAAGCGCAGACCGACATTCGCATCATGAGCGAACTGTTCCTGCGTTTGCGCAAACGCTACCAGACCGAGGGCGGCAAATTCCCCGATCCGCTGCTGAAACTGTCCTGGCCGTACAAGATCGCCGACGAACCATCGCCGGAAGAACTGGCCAAGGAAATCAACGGCAGCGCGGTAACCGACTTCACTGATGCCAGCGGCGCGATGGTCAAGGCCGGCACGCAACTGGCCGGGTTCGGCTTGCTCAAGGATGACGGCAGCACCGCTTCCGGTTGCTGGATTTTCGCCGGCAGCTGGACCGAGGCCGGCAACCAGATGGCCCGCCGCGACAACGCCGACCCCTACGGCATGCACCAGCATCAGGGCTGGGCGTGGGCGTGGCCGGCCAATCGACGGATTCTCTACAACCGCGCTTCGGCGGACCTTGCGGGCAAGCCATGGGACCCGAAAAAACGTCTGGTCTGGTGGAACGGCAAAACCTGGGGCGGCACCGACGTGCCGGACTACAAGGCCGACGTGCCGCCGGAAGCCGGGATGAACCCGTTCATCATGAACCCCGAAGGTGTGGCGCGCTTCTTTGCCGTCGACAAGATGAACGAAGGGCCATTCCCCGAGCACTACGAGCCGTTCGAAACGCCGATCGGCATCAACCCGCTGCACCCGCAAAACAAGAAAGCCACCAGCAACCCGGCGGCACGGATCTTCGATTCGGTCTGGGAAAGCCTCGGCGAGGCCAAGGACTTCCCCTACGCCGGCACCAGTTACCGGCTGACCGAGCATTTCCACTTCTGGAGCAAGCACTGCAAGTTGAACGCGATCGCGCAACCTGAGCAATTCGTCGAAATCGGCGAAGTGCTGGCGAAAGAGAAGGGCATCGCCGCCGGTGATCGCGTGCGGGTCAGTTGCAAGCGCGGCTTTATCGAAGCGGTGGCGGTGGTGACCAAGCGGATTCGGCCGCTGCAGGTCAACGGCCAGATCGTGCATCAGATCGGCATCCCGCTGCACTGGGGCTTCACCGGCCTGACGCGCCACGGTTACCTGACCAACACGCTGGTGCCGTTCCTCGGCGATGGCAACACCCAGACCCCGGAATCCAAGTCTTTCCTGGTCAATGTGGAGAAGCTCTAGTGGAGACCTTATAAATGGCCAGCCAAGACATCATTGCCCGCTCGGCCACCACCACGGTGCCGCCGTCGGTGCGCAATCAGGACGCCGTCGCCAAGCTGATCGACACCACCAAGTGCATCGGCTGCAAGGCCTGTCAGGTCGCCTGCTCGGAATGGAACGAGTTGCGCGACGAGGTCGGCCACAACCACGGCACCTACGACAACCCGCAGGACCTGACCGCGGACACGTGGACGCTGATGCGCTTCACCGAGCACGAAACCGACGCTGGCAACCTTGAATGGCTGATCCGCAAGGACGGCTGCATGCATTGCGCCGAGCCCGGATGCCTCGCGGCATGCCCGAGCCCCGGCGCGATCATCCAGCACGCCAACGGCATCGTCGATTTCAATCAGGATCACTGCATCGGCTGCGGTTACTGCATCACCGGATGCCCGTTCAACATTCCGCGTATCTCGCAAAAGGACCACAAGGCCTACAAGTGTACGTTGTGTTCCGATCGCGTGGCGGTCGGGCTGGAACCGGCCTGCGTGAAAACCTGCCCGACCGGCGCCATCGTCTTCGGTACCAAGGAAGACATGAAGGAGCAC
The DNA here is from genome assembly GCF_900104975.1 of Pseudomonas sp. Z003-0.4C(8344-21). Lineage (NCBI taxonomy): Bacteria > Pseudomonadati > Pseudomonadota > Gammaproteobacteria > Pseudomonadales > Pseudomonadaceae > Pseudomonas > Pseudomonas sp. Z003-0.4C(8344-21). The sequence goes on from NZ_LT629756.1 coordinate 3,224,338, forward strand.
GCCGCCGAACGCATCGTCGACCTGAAAAGCCGTGGCTTCGACAACGCTGGTCTGTACGACCCGCAAGGCGTCGGCGGCACCCACGTCATGTACGTCTTGCACCACGCTGACACGCCGAAACTCTACGCCGGTTTGCCGGACCACCCGGCGATCAGTCCGCTGGTGGACTTGTGGAAAGGCCTCAGCAAACCCGTGGCGCTGCTGGCGATGGGCGCGGCGGTGATTGCCGGCTTCTTCCACTATGTACGCGTCGGCCCCAATCGCGTCGAAGAAGATGAACAGCCGACGCCGCCCGACACCGCGGTGCATGTCGTCGACCCGGCGGTGCACACCTACGATCCACGCGGGGAGGAGCGGCCATGAGCCACAAGACGATCCTGCGTTACAGCGCCAACCAGCGCACCAATCACTGGCTGGTGGCGATCCTGTTTTTCATGGCCGGGCTGTCCGGGCTGGCGCTGTTTCACCCGGCGCTGTTCTGGTTGAGCAACCTGTTCGGCGGCGGCACCTGGACGCGGATTCTGCACCCCTACATGGGCATCGCCATGTTCGTGTTGTTTCTTGGCCTGGTGTTCAGCTTTTGGCGCACGAACTTTTTCATCGCCAACGATCGGCAGTGGCTGCGGCGGATCAACCGGGTCATGGTCAACGACGAAGACAGCGTGCCGCCAGTGGGCAAATACAACGCCGGGCAGAAACTGCTGTTCTGGACTTTACTGCTGTGCATGCTGGCGTTGCTGTTCACCGGGCTGGTGATCTGGCGCGCGTGGTTCAGCGTGTACTTCGGCATCAGCGTGATCCGCTGGGCGATGCTCTTGCATGCGCTGGCCGGGTTCATCCTGGTGCTGAGCATCATCGTGCACATCTACGCCGGGCTGTGGATCAAGGGTTCGGTCGACGCCATGCTGCATGGCCGGGTCAGCCGCGCCTGGGCGAAAAAACACCATGCGCTGTGGTATCGCGACCTCACTCGCGATGAGCATCCAAGGGACGCGCCGGAGCGCTCCATCAGCAAAAAGGGCTGACGTTTGCCGACTATTCTTGAACCGGGTGAAATCGAAGCGGCGGCCAGTTCGCCGCCGTTCTTGTATCTGCCGCCGCGCAACCTGTTTGCGCTGCGCGCGCAAAGGCTCGAGCAACTGGCCGAGGGGCATGCGCTGGCTGACTATCTGCGTTTGATTTCTGGGTTATGCCGGGTTCAGCAGCAGGTGTTCGATGATCCGCCGCTCACCGCGCCATTTGATCAGCAACGCATCGAGGCGTGCCAGCAGCATGGCTTGCCGCCGTTCGCCGCCGACACCTTGGTGCGCGAGGAGGGCTGGCAGGCTTATCTTTCGGCGCTGTTGCAGCGTTATGAGCCTTCTGAACAACCCGCCGTTATCGAGGCAGTGACGACGTTGCGGGTCGCCAGCGCCGGTCAATTGCGTTCCTGGGCTGTCGCTCTGGTCAGCGGCCAGTATTCACTGGTGCCGGCGCAACTGGTGCCATTCCTTGGCGCGGCGCTGCAAGTGGCGTGGAGTCACTGGTTGCTCAGCGCCGCCCATCTGCAACTGAAACCCGGCGACAGCCTTAGCCAATGCCCTGCGTGCGGTTCTCCGGCGATGGCCGGGGTAATCCGCCATCGCGGCAAACACAACGGCTTGCGTTATCTGGTGTGTTCGCTGTGCGCCTGCGAATGGCATGTGGTGCGGGTCAAGTGCGTGTATTGCGAGTCGAGCAAAGGCCTCGACTATCTGAGCCTTGAGGACGATCGCCACGCTGCCAATCAGGCGCCGTTGCGCGCAGAGGTCTGCCCCGGCTGCAACAGCTATCTGAAACTGATCTATCTGGAAAACGATGCCGAGGCCGAGGCGTTGTCGGCGGACCTCGGCAGTCTGCTGCTGGACATGCGCCTGGCGCAGGACGGCTTTCAACGGCTGGCGCCGAATCTGTTATTGGCGCCGGGAGACGAATGAGCCGCAGCGTCTACACTCTTGGGCGATAGCGATTGACTCCAGGAGTGGCGGATGTCCCTGCGGTTACCTTCCATTGATGGGCTTTTGCGCCATCCGGCGTGCGTGGCTTTGCTTGAGCGCCACGGGCGTGAGTCGTTGCTGGCGAGCTTTCGGCAATTGCTCGATGAGCTTCGTGGCGACGTCCTGAACGGGCAACTCTCGGCGATTGAAATCAGCCCTGAAGTGCTCGCCGGCCGGGTTGGCGAACGCCTGATTCAACAACAGCGCAGTCAGGTGCGCCGCGTCTTCAACCTGACCGGCACGGTGCTGCACACCAATCTCGGTCGCGCCTTGTTACCGGACGAAGCTATCGAAGCGGTGGAGCGTGCCGCACGTTATCCGCTGAATCTGGAATTCGATCTGGCCAGCGGCAAACGCGGTGATCGCGACGATTTGATCGAAGGTTTGATCCGCGAACTGACCGGCGCCGAAGCCGTCACCGTGGTCAACAACAATGCCGCCGCCGTGCTGCTGACCCTCAACAGCCTCGGCGCGCGCAAGGAAGGCATCATCTCGCGCGGCGAGCTGATCGAAATCGGCGGCGCCTTCCGCATCCCCGACATCATGGCCCGCGCGGGCGTGCGCCTGCACGAAGTCGGCACCACCAACCGCACCCACGCCCGTGACTACGAAGCAGCGATCAGCCCGCGCAGCGGTTTGATCATGCGCGTGCATGCGAGCAATTACAGCATCGAAGGTTTTACCGCTCGCGTGCCGACCGCTGAACTCGCGGCATTGGCTCATCGGCACGGCTTGCCATTGCTAGAGGATCTGGGCAGTGGCAGCCTGTTGGATTTGACGCGTTGGGGTTTGCCGGCCGAGCCGACGGTGCGCCAGGCGCTGCTCGATGGCGCCGATATCGTCACCTTCAGCGGCGACAAACTGCTCGGCGGACCGCAGGCCGGGTTGATCGTCGGCCGTAAAGAACTGATCGCTAAGATCAAAAAGAACCCGCTCAAGCGTGCGCTGCGCGTGGACAAGTTGACCCTGGCCGCGCTGGAGGCGGTGCTCGGGTTGTATCGCGACCCGGATCGCCTCGCTGAACGTCTGCCGAGTTTGCGGCTTTTAACCCGCCCGCAGGCTGACATATTCGCCCAGGCTTCACGGTTGCAGCCGGTGCTGGCTGACATGCTGGGTGAGACTTGGAGTGTCAGCGCAGTCGAGGCCCTGGGCATGATCGGCAGCGGCAGCCAACCGGTGGCGCGTTTGCCGAGTGCGGCGCTGTGCATGCGCCCGCAGGTGTCCAAGCGCCTGCGCGGGCGCTCTCTGCTGAATCTCGAAGCCGCGTTGCGCGCCTTGCCGATCCCGGTGCTCGGGCGCATTGACGACGATGCGCTGTGGTTGGATCTGCGTCAGCTCGACGATGAGCCGGCGTGGCTGGCGCAACTGCCGCAGTTGCAGGCCGCACCGTGATCGTCGGCACGGCGGGGCACATCGACCACGGCAAGACGTCGCTGCTGCAAGCGCTGACCGGGCAAACCGGCGACCGCCGCCCGCAGGAACGCGAACGCGGGATGACCATCGACCTCGGTTATCTCTATGCCGAACTGCAGCCCGGCGCCGGCCTGAGCGGGTTCATCGACGTGCCCGGCCACGAGAAATTCACCCACAACATGCTCGCCGGTGCGCAAGGCATCGACTTGGTGTTGCTGGTGGTTGCGGCCGATGACGGCGTGATGCCGCAGACCCGCGAGCATCTGGCGATTGTCGAACTGCTCGGCATTCCTCGCGCCGTGATAGCGATCAGCAAATGCGACCGGGTCGAGGCGGGCAGGGTGGAAGAGGTGCAGCGCCAGGTGCTGGATCTGCTCGCGCCGGGGCCGTTTGCCGACGCGCCGGTCTTTACCGTGTCGAGCGTGAGCGGGCGGGGCGTTGATGCGTTGCGCGCGGCGTTGGTGCAGGCGCAAAACGAAGTGCAGGCGCGCAGTGGCGAAGGGGGATTTCGTCTGGCGATCGATCGCGCATTCAGCGTGGCCGGCGCCGGGATTGTGGTCACCGGCACGGCGCTGTCGGGCACCGTGTCGGTCGGCGACAAACTCACCCTCGCGCCGTCCGGCAAAATCGTTCGCGTGCGCGGCCTGCACGCGCAGAATCAACCCGCTGAACAGGCTTACGCCGGGCAACGGGTGGCGCTGAACCTCAGCGGCGAGCGCCTGGAGCTGGCGCAGATCCATCGCGGCCAATGGCTGCTGAGCGAGTGGCTGCACGCGCCGACGCAACGGGTCGACATTGACTTTCAACTGCTGCCCGGCGAACGCACCTTCGAACACTTCCACCCGGTGCACGTACACCTCGGCACCCAAGACGTGATCGCTCGAGTTGCCTTGCTCGAAGGCCCACGGTTGAGCCCCGGCGAACGCATGTTCGCGCAATTGTTGATCAATGCGCCGGTACACGCGGTCAAGGGCGACCGGCTGATCCTGCGTGACGCCAGCGCGCAACGCACCTTGGGCGGCGGCACGGTCCTCGATCCGTTCGCCCCGGCGCGGCAACGCCGCAGCCCCGAACGTCTGGCGCAACTGCAAACCCTGGCCGGCAGCGACAGCTTCGAACAGGCCTTGCCGGTACTGCTCAACCACAGCGCTGGCGGGCTCGATCCGCAGCGCCTCGAACGCCAGTTCAATCGCCCGCGCGCATCGTGGTCGTTAGCGCAAAACGTCCGCCTGATCGACACCCGCCAAGGCCCGCTGCTGTTCAACGTGCAGCGCTGGGCGCACCTGAAATTCAATCTGCTGCAACGCCTCGCGCAATTCCACGAACAAGAACCCGACCAAATGGGGCCTGACCGAGATCGTCTGCGGCGTTTCAGTGGTTTGGCGCTGGAGCGTTCGACGTTTATCAGCCTGCTCGACGAACTGCTCAGCGCCGGCTCGATCCACAGCAGCGGCCCCTGGCTGCACCTGCCTGAACATCAGGTGCGCCTGAATGCCGAGGACGAAACCCTGTGGCAACAAATACAGCCGCTGTTCGACAACGCCGACTTCGACCCACCGTGGGTCCGCGACATCGCCAAAATGCTCGGCCATGACGACGCCGCCGTACGCCTGCTGCTGCGCAAACGCGCGCGACTTGGGCTGATGCATCAAGTGGTGCGTGACCTGTTTCTGGCTGACGCGCAACTGCGCCGAATGGCAGAGGTATTACTGACACTGGCGGCGGAAAATCCGCAGATCCAGGTGACAACCTTCCGCGATGCGCTAGGCTTGGGACGCAAACGCTGTATTCAGTATCTGGAGTACTTCGACCGACTGGGCCTGACCCGGCGCATCGGCGAGTCGCGGCAGATCCGTTACGACAACGCGCTGGCAAACTCCAACGCGCAATGAGTCAAAGGAAGGCAATCGCGCCCGGTGGCGCGGCCGGGCTTCAAACCCGGTTGGGGACGGCATCCGTTCCCGGGCAGGTTCGACTCCGGCTGCCTTCCGCCAGTTTTACTCAACGCTATCCGCAGTCCTGTGTGGGAGCGAGCTTGCTCGCGAAGCCGGTGTACCAGTCGACACTCTCAGTGTCTGGCCGAACGCCTTCGCGAGCAGGCTCGCTCCCACAGCTTGTATTTTGGCGGTTGTATTTGGGTATATATCAAACCCGCAAACGAATCTGCCGGCCCAGCACATCCATCACGTCACAACCATCCCGCAGCAACATCGCCGCCGCGTGCGCCAGTTGCTGTACGTCGGCGCCTTTGGCTGAGGCGATATCCAGGCTGGCGAGGCTTTCCATCATCTGCGTGACGGCGAGAAAGCGGCTGGCGGCGCTGCTGTGCAAGACGTCGAGCGGGGCTTCGGTGGCAACCAGCAGAACGGGGGTGCTGTGTTCGTTGTGGGTCATCGAAAGATGGGCATTCATACCTTCACCTTGGTCTGAGCGGCTTGCTGACCGTTGATGGAGGCCACGATCAGGGCGCGGGCGTTGGCGAGCATCTGCTGGCTGGCCCAGCGCAAGGAGCTGCTGTGATCCGGGCGAGCGACAGTAGGCGCTTGATGGGCGAGGACTTCGGCGCAGTTGAGGTAGACGGCTGCGTGTTCCAGGGCGTCGAGGAGGGGGATGTCGGGGTGGACGGTGAAAGGGTGGTGGGTGACTTGATCGCGGGGAGTGGACTTTGTGGTTGATTCGGTCATGGTGCAGCCTCTTGGAAGTCGAGAACCGCCACTTCATCGCCGTCAAACGAATAGGTGGCAACTGTGTGCAGGTTGACGGACCGGTCCAAGGAACCCGGCGCATCCGAAGATGCCCCACACACAGTCACCATTGAGCAGCGCGTCGGGCACAGGAGTGCGCGCGCACGTTGGAAACAATGTGCGTCTTGGATTATCAGGCCGTCAAACCCGGTCACGAATGAGTCGTGACAGGGCGCGAGGATAGGGAGTGCGGCCAAACCCGTCAACCGTCGCCAGCCTTGCGAACTTGCCCAATACCCTTGTAGGAGTGAGCCTGCTCGCGATAGCGGTTGTTCAGCCACAAATGATGCGCCTGAGCTGCCGCCATCGCCAGCAGGCTGGCTCCCACAGGTTGATTACCCCTTCGAGTTTGTTTGAGCGGCGCCGCCAGCCTTCCGTGATGCGCCAGGCTTGGGACGCAAAACCTGCAATCCATCGTATCCGGCGAAATACGAGTCCTTGTCAGAGATTACGCTGCGCTTCCATCCGATCATGCAGGACTCTGATGATTGCGATCCCATAGGCTGTGATTCGAAAGTAGATCATGTGGCGCTCGACACTGCAGCGCCGATATCCCGGACGAATAGCGTCGCATGCCGGTGCTGTTCTGGGGCGCTCGGCAAGCTGTTCAAAGGCTGCGGTAATGATATCTATATAGCGATTGGCTTGATCCAGACCCCATTGTTGTGCCGTATAACTCCAGATCGTCTCAAGGTCCATTTCGGCGGCGGGGGTAAGGCGGTACTCAGCCATGCGCGCTCAACATTCTTTTCTTGAATGCCTCGGGATCAAAGGAACGAGGTGTTCCACTCGATTCACCTTCTCGAAGGGCGGCGCGGACAGTTTCCAATTCTGCGTTTCGCTCCTGCTCGCGTCGAATCAGATCGCGGATGTATTCGCTGTCGTTGGTGTAATGACCGGCTTCTATCTGGGCTTTGATCCAGTGGTCCTGCTGGTCAGTCACGGTAATGGTTTTTCGTACGGTTGCCATGTTCGGGCCTCCAGCGGGTGTTCGAATGAGCGCAAATTATCACACTATTGGTGCGCAAACGAGCATCGAGCCGTTGTGCAGGCGGTAGTCCGTCGGCTAAAGATCGCAGCCTGCGGCAGCTCATCTCTGAGGCGCTGCCGCAGGCTGCGTCTTGCGGGTATCAAACCCGCAAACGAATCTGCCGGCCCAGCACATCCATCACGTCACAACCATCACGCAGCAACATCGCCGCGGCGTGGGCCAGTTGCTGCACGTCGGCGCCTTTGGCCGAGGCGATAGCCAGGCTGGCGAGGCTTTCCATCATTTGCGTGACGGCGAGAAAACGGCTGGCGGCGCTGCTGTGCAAGACGTCGAGCGGGGCTTCGGTGGCGACCAGCAGGACGGGGATGCTGTGTTCGTTGTGGGTCATCGAAAGATGGGCATTCATACGTCCACCCTGGCCTGAGCGGCTTGCTGACCGTTGATGGAGGCCACGATCAGGGCGCGGGCGTTGGCGAGCATCTGCTGGCTGGCCCAGCGCAAGGAGCTGCTGTGATCCGGGCGAGCGACAGTAGGCGCTTGATGGGCGAGGACTTCGGCGCAGTTGAGGTAGACGGCTGCGTGTTCGAGGGCGTCGAGGAGGGGGATATTGGGGCGGACGGTGAAAGGATGTTGAGTAGTGTGGTCGCAGGAAGTCGAGGTTGTATTTGCTTGTTTCATAAGTGAGGTATCTCTTTGAAAATTAAAGAGAGCTGCCACTTGATCGCCGTCAAACGAATGGGTGGCAACTGTGCGCAGGTTGACGGACCGGTCTCACTAACCCGGCGCATCCGAAGATGCCCCACACACAGTCACCATATGCAATGAGCGAGCACAAAGGTGCACGAGCAGAGAGAGGCTATGCGCGTAATGAGAAGTCCAGGCCGTCAAACCCGGTCACGAATGAGTCGTGACAGGGCGCGAGGATAGGGAGTGCGGCCAAACCCGTCAACCGCCGCCAACCTTGCGAACTTGCCCAATACCCTTGTAGGAGTGAGCCTGCTCGCGATGGCGGTTGTTCAGCCACAAATGATGCGCCTGACCTGCCGCCATCGCCAGCAGGCTGGCTCCCACAGGGGACTTGGGTGTGCCTGAACATTCAGCCATCACATAGAACCTGTGGGAGCTTGCCTGCAAGCGATAGCGGTTGAACATTCAACCACTAATTGACTGAAGGTCAGCTATCGCCAGCAGGCTGGCTCCCACAGGTTGATTGCATTTCAAATCAAGCAGCCGTCAGAAGCCCAACGGGTACTCGATCACCACATAAATCCGGTCAATGTCATCGCCGGCTTGCGCCTCATTCGCTCGGTGGGTGACGTGCGACAGCTGCACTGACAAATCCTTGGCCGCGCCAGACTGGACGACGTATTTCAAGTCGATATCGCGTTCCCAGTGTTTGCCGCCATCGCCTTGCTGTGGCTGGTATTGGCCGCTGTCGGCGTCGAACGGGTTGTACGCGCCGCCCTTGGGGGCGTGGGTGCCGTCGATGTGGCTGCCGGTGACGTAGCGGGTCATGAACTTCAGGCCGGGGATGCCGAAGGCGCCGAGGTCGAGGTCGTAGCGGGCTTGCCAGGAGCGTTCGTTGGCGCCGTTGAAGTCGGCGTATTTGATCGAGTTGGCGAGGTAGATCGAGTCACCGCCGACGAAATCGAAGGGGGTGTCGCCGTTGATGCGTTGCCAGCCGAGCATAACGGCGTGTGGGCCGAAGGCGTATTTGCCGGACAGGCTGAACGCGGTGTTGTCGATCTCGCCGGCCAGTGCGCGGCCGGTGTCGCGGGTGTGGTAGAGGTTGGCGTCGAGCAGCAGCCCGGACTGTTTGAAGTGCAGGTTGCCGTAGTACTGGTGCCAAGTGTCGCTCAGCTCCGAAGCGTACAGCGCGCCGCCCAGCGGCTCGTCGCCGAACAGGTCCGCGCCGACAAAGCTGATGCCGCCGGCCTCGGTGTTGGCGCCGTAACCGTAGAAATCGCCGTGGCCGGAGGAGCTATCCTGGTTCTTGAACGCGGTGAAGTGGCCGGCGACCAGGTTGACGTTGTCGAACTCGGCGCTGTTGAGCAGAAAACCCGTGGCGTATTCCGGTTGCAGGCGTTTGTCGGAAGTGTCGAACACCGGCGTCTCGACGGTCATTTCGCCGAAGGCGAGGGTGGTGCGTGAGGCTTTCAGTTTCAGCGCACCGCCGGCGCTGGAGTAGTCGTTTTCGCTGCGGCCGTTGCTGTCGACTGGCAGCAGGCCGGTTCCGGAATGGCCTCTGCCACCGTCCAGTTTCAGCCCGGCGAAGGCGTGGGCATCGATACCGAAGCCGAGGCTGCCTTCGGTGAAACCGGATGAGAAGGTGCCGATAAAGCCCTGAGCCCACTCCTGTTTGTAGTTTTTGCCGGAGGGCGTGGGCGAGCGGTAGTCGTTGCTCAGGTAGAAATTGCGGCTCAGGACCTGGCTTTTGGCATCGTCGAAGAAACCGCTGGCGTGGGCGGTGGTGTGCAGACCGCAGAGCAGCGCAAGCAGGGTGAGGCGCGAAGGGGCGCGGTCGATCATGGTCAGTGGCCAGCGGTGGTGGGGTTGGCCGGGATGATCGGGGAATTGCGGGGGGAGGGATTGGGCGGATGTGCTCAGTTCTAGCCATGACATAGAACCTTGTAGGAGTGAGCCTGCTCGCGATGGCGGTGTGTCAGCCTCGATAAGATTGACTGACACACCGCCATCGCGAGCAGGCTCACTCCTACATTTGATCGGGTGTCGGCTTGAGTGCGGTGGTGGATTTGCTGGTGTCATCGCTGGCAAGCCAGCTCCCACAGGGATCTTGGGGATGTCTGATTATTGAGGCACAACACAAAACCTGTGGGAGCTTGCCTGCAAGCGATAGCGGTTGAACATTCAACCGCTCATTGACTGAAAGTCAGCTATCGCCAGCAGGCTGGCTCCTACAGTGATCGCTTTTCAAATAAAGATCTTCACTGCCCCTTGGCCGACAGCGGCGGTGTGCGCGGGGGGATTTGGCGTTTGTTGCCGGTGGATTCGAAGGCGGCGGCCAGGCGCAGCAGGCTGGAGTCGTCGTAGGCGCGGCCGGCGAAGGTCAGGCCGACCGGCATGCCGATGTCGGCCATGACACCCATGGGCACGGTGACGGTCGGTACGCCGAGGTGGCGGATCGCGAGGTTGCCGTTGGCCACCCAGACGCCGTTGCTCCAGGCGATATCCGCTGAGGCCGGGTTGACGTCTGCGTCCGCCGGGCCGACGTCGGCGACGGTGGGGAACAGCACGGCGTCGAGGCCGAGGTTGTCCATCCAGTCTTCGAGGTCGGTACGCCGGGTCTGTTCGAGGCCGCGCAGGCCGTCGGCGACAGTGGGGATTTCATTCCACGGGGTGATGCCACGTTCGGCCATGCGCACATATTCGTCCATGCCGGCGGCCAGATCGCCTTCACGGTTGGGCAGGGTGCCCGGGTCGTGCGGGAAGATCTTCGGCCCGTCGACGTCAACCAGACGATTGAGTTTCGGGTCGCCATTGGCCTGCAGGAAGTCGTCAAAGGCCCACGCGGTCAGGTCCCACAGTTCATGATGCAGAAACTCTTTCGACACCAGCCCGCGGTTGAACACGGTCGGTGCGCCGGGGCGATCACCTTCGCAATTGGAGACGAGCGGGAAATCGGTTTCGATCACTTCAGCACCGGCCGCTTCCAGCGCCTGACGCGCCTGCTGCCATAGCTCGATCACCGAGGCGCGGGTGTTGATGCGCTGGCCGGTCGGGCCGCCGATGCCGGGGGCTTCGCTGGTGCCTGCCTCGGGATCGGCATTGATGTACATGCGCGGAATGGCGAAACGCTTGCCGGCCAGCGCTGCGCGGTCAACCGCCAGTTCGGCGTAGGACGCCGGGCGCACTTCGCTGACGCGCGGGATCGGCACCCACGGTTGCAGGCGCCAGAGGTCGCCACGGGTGTCCGGGTCTTCGGCGACCACCACGTCGAGCACTTCGAGCAAGTCGGCCATGGTGCGGGCGAAGGGCACCACCACGTCCATGGTCGGCGTCAGCGGCCAGTTGCCGCGCACCGAGATCACCCCGCGCGATGGCGTATACGCGCACAAGCCGTTGTTGGACGCCGGGCCGCGCCCGCTCGACCAGGTTTCTTCCGCCAGACCGAACGCGGCGAAACTCGCAGCGGTGGCGGTGCCGGCACCGTTCGACGAGCCGGAGGCGAATGGCGCGGTCAGGTAGGCGGCGTTGTAAGGGCTTTCAGCCCGGCCATATACGCCGCGCTGCATGCCGCCATTGGCCATCGGCGGCATGTTGGTCTTGCCCAGGCAAATCGCCCCGGCGGCGCGCAAGCGTTCGATGGTGAAGGCGTCGCGATGGGCCACCAGATCGGCGAAGGCCGGGCTGCCCGACGCGGCGGTCAGGCCCTTGACCAGATAACTGTCCTTGGCGGTGTAAGGAATGCCGTCGAGCGGGCCGAGGGTCTGGCCCTTGGCGCGGCGTGCATCGGAGTCGCGGGCCTCGTTCAAGGCTTCGGGGTTGCGCACCACCACGGCGTTCAGCGCGGTCGGTGTGTCGGGGCCGTCGTAGGCGTTGATACGCGCCAGATAGGCCTCGACCAGCTCGACCGCGGTGGTCTGGCCGGATTCAAGTGCGGCGCGCAATTGCGCAATGGACACTTCAGTGACTTCGATCATGCGCGCACCGCCGTTTGCGGTTGGGCGTTGTAGCAATAGCTGTTCATGGCAGTTCTCGTTGCACGGCTTCAGGCGACAAGGTTAAGACTGGCGCCTATTTAACACCAAGCAGCGTGCGGAGTAATCGGCGGAGTGGATTGGTAGCAGATTTTCTTCTTTTTCGTCGGCCTCATCGCCAGCAGGCTGGCTCCCACAGGGGACTGCATTTCAGGCAGCAATAGGTTTCACAGGAATACTGCTTGTCAGGCAGTCATGGGTTTGCCGGGATGAATGCATTCCAGATGTGGGAGCTTGCCTGCAAGCGATGGCTTTCTTTCAGGCGCTGGTTTTTTGGGTTGCTGTGTACATATCCGTTGCTGCGGTCACGGCGGCTTAGGGTTCCGCCCTTACGGCGGGTCACCTTTTCCAAACGCCGAAAAGGTAACCGAAAAGGCTTGCTCCTGCGTTCGGCCCTCGCAGGCTCGGGTCCCTTCGCTGCGGGATCGCTCCGGGCGCAGCGGCTACGGTTTGCTGCGCTGCACCTACTTCCGCTGTGTACGACTTCGTCGTACGGTCGCTGCGCTCCCACACCCGGATCAATCCCTCCGCTCAGCCTTCCGATGTCGCTGGTTAGGCAAGATCAAGATCAAAAGCACTCGAGCTAACGCTCATTGTTGAGTGGTTAGAAGCGGTTGTTCGGCTTTGGATTGGTGGTGTGGCTGCCCCTCATCGGAACGCCGCCCGCCCAGCCCTCTCCCCCTGGAGAGGGAGCCGATTTGGGGGCCGTTCAAATCCTGAGTTCGACTCGGTGTTGCGCGTTGGCGCATCTCTTTCATCCACCCCGGTCAGTTCCCTCTCCCTACGGGCGGTCCGACGTTTCGGGAGGGCTAGGGTGAGGGGATCTGCAGGCCTACCGCGTTATCGTTCATCGCCAGCAGGCTGGCTCCCACAGGTCGACCGCATCCCAACTGAAAGAATGCGATCAAAATGTAGGAGCTTGCCTGCAAGCGATGGCGGCCGGTCAGCCGACACCACTGAAACTGACCCACCACGACCTCCAGCAAAATCACAACAGCTGAAAAAAACCATAAAAAAACCCCGCGACCGAATGATACGCGGGGCAAAAAAATTGGTTGGTTGCGGCCAACCAAAGGAGCTCAGTTACAACGGTTATTTGCTGGCAACGGTCTCCGGCTGCCAGCCGCCGCCGAGGGCCTTGTAGATCGCGACGATGCCGCGATACAGGTCGACTTCGGCTTGGGCCTGGCTGTCTTCGGCGTTCAGCCGCTCGCGCTGTGCATCGAGCAGTACGAGGAAGTCGGTGGTGCCTTCGCGGTAGCGGATCTCAGCGAGGTCGGCAGCCTTGCGGCTTGATTCACTCTGACGGATCAGCGAGATCAACCGTTGCTGACGCTTGCCGTAATCGCTGAAGGCGTTTTCCGATTCTTCCAGTGCCAGCAGCACTTGCTGCTCATAGGTCGCCAGGGCGCCTTCGGCTTCGGCATCGGCGCCGCGCAAGCGGGCGCGCACGCTGCCGAGGTCAAACGCAGCCCAGGTGATGCTCGGGCCGAGGGCCCAGGCGTTGGCGGCCGACGAGCCGATCTGCGAGCCGCGCCCGGCGGTCCAACCGAGGAAGCCGCTGAGGCTGACGCGTGGGAACAGATCGGCCTTGGCCACACCGATGCGCGCCGTGGCTGAGGCCAGTTGGCGTTCAGCGCTGAGAATGTCCGGGCGACGTTGCAGCAGTTCACCCGGATCGCCGATCGGCAAGGCCTTGGCAATCGCTGGCAGGTCTTTCGGGCTCAGGTCAACAGTCAGCTTGTCCGGGCGCTCACCGAGCAGGGTGGCGATGCGGTTTTTCTGCCGCACCTGTTCCGCCTGCAATTGAGGCACGGTCGCTTCGACGTTGGCCAGGCGCGCATCGGCGCGTTCCACGTCGAGCTGATCACCGACACCGGCATCACGCAGGCTGACGGTGATCTTGCGTGACTCTACCTGGTTGTTCAGGTTGGCCACGGCGATCTTCTCGCGCAGTTGCGCACCGCGCAGTTGCCCGTAAGCGTCGACCAGTTCGGCAATCATGGTGACTTGCAGTTGATACAGGTCGGCTTCGGCCGCCTGCTGGTCGGCGTCGCTGGCTTCCAGATTGCGCTGGATGCGCCCGAACAGGTCCAGTTCCCAGGCCATGTCCAGGCCCAGATCGTAGCGTTCGCTGTTGACCCGGTCGGTGGTCTGGCCGGGAATCTGGCCTTTGCCCAGGTCACTGCTGGCACGGCTGGTGATGGTCGGCATCGCGTCGTTGCTGGCATCGTCGCGGATCGCCCGAGCGGCTTTCCAGCGGGCGAACGCTACGCGCAGTTCACGGTTGCCTTGCAGCGATTGCGTGACCAACTGGTTGAGGGTCGGGTCATCGAATTGCTGCCACCAGATGCCTTCGAATTTCGACCGGTCGAAGTTCTTTTGCCCGGCGGCGCCGTCGGTGGCGGCCGTGATGTTGGCCGCCTCCGTGGCTGGGGTCTTGTAGTCGGGGCCGACGGCGCAGGCGCTGAGGGCCAGCACCAACAGGCTCGGCAGGAAGACTTTCAGACTCATTGATGCGCCTCCAGTGGCTTTGGAAGGTTGTGCGCCTTGGCCGCCTTGCGGGCCTCACTGCGTTCAACGAAGTTACGGATCAGCACGTAGAACACTGGCGTCAGCAGCAGACCGAAGAAGGTCACCCCGAGCATCCCGGAGAACACCGCCACACCCATGGCGTGACGCATCTCGGCACCGGCACCGCTGGAGAACACCAGTGGCACCACACCCATGATGAACGCGAAGGAGGTCATCAGGATCGGCCGCAGACGCAGACGGCAGGCTTCCAGCACCGCGGCGAGCGGGTCGAGGCCTTCTTCCTGTTTGTCCTTGGCGAACTCGACGATCAGAATCGCGTTCTTGCATGCAAGTCCCACCAGTACGATGAGGCCGATCTGGGTGAAGATGTTGTTGTCACCGCCCGAGATGATCACACCGGTGATGGCCGACAGCAGGGTCATCGGTACGATCAGGATCACCGCCAGTGGCAGGCTCCAGCTTTCGTACTGTGCAGCGAGCACCAGGAACGCCAGCAGTACGCAGAGCGGGAACACGAACAGCGCGGTGTTGCCGGACAGAATCTGCTGGTAGGTCAGGTCGGTCCACTCGTAGGTCATGCCGTTCGGCAGTTCGTCCTTGAGCAGTTTCTCGATGGCTTTTTCGGCCTGGCCGGAGCTGTAGCCGGGGGCAGCGGCACCGTTGATTTCTGCGGTGATGAAGCCGTTGTAGTGCATCACGCGGTCCGGACCCGAGGTGTCGCTGACCTTGATGAAGGTCGCCAGCGGGATCATTTCGCCTTTGTTGTTGCGTACTTTCAGCTGACCGATCTGATCGGATTCGAGGCGGAACTGTTGTTCGGCCTGAACGTTGACCTGATAGGTGCGCCCGAAGCGGTTGAAGTCGTTGGCATACAGCGAACCCAGGTAGATCTGCAGGGTGTCGAAGATGTCGCTGACGGCCACGCCGTGGGTCTTGGCTTTCTCGCGGTCGATAGCAGCATCGACCTGCGGCACGTTCACGGTGTAACTGGTGAACAGGCCGGCCAGTTCCGGCACGTTGTGGCTCTTGTTGATGATGTTCATGGTTTCTTTGTACAGCTCGTCGTAACCGAGGTTGCCACGGTCTTCGATTTGCAGACGGAAACCACCAATGGTGCCCAGACCCTGTACCGGCGGTGGCGGGAAGATCGCCATGTACGCCTCTTGAATGTTCGCGTACTGGCCGTTCAAGGCCCCGGCGATTGCCCCGGCAGACATGCTCGGGTCTTTACGCTCGTCGAACGGTTTCAGGGTGACGAAAACGATGCCGGCGTTCGGGCTGTTGGTGAAGCCGTTGATCGACAGGCCCGGGAACGCTACGGCGCTTTCCACGCCTGGCTGTTTCAGCGCCAGGTCAGACATGCGCTTGATCACGTCTTCGGTACGGTCCAGGCTCGAGGCGTCCGGCAGTTGCGCGAAGGCCACGAGGTATTGCTTGTCCTGGCCGGGGACGAAACCGGTCGGCGTGCTGGAGAAACCGAAGAACGTCAGCACCATCAGGCCTGCGTACAGCAGCAGGGCGATGCCGCTGCCACGGATGACCCGGCGCACGGTGCCGACGTAGCCATGGCTGGCGCGATCGAAGAAGCGGTTGAACGGGCGGAACAGCCAGCTACCGAAGATTTTGTCGAGCACTTTCGAGAAGCGGTCTTTCGGCGCGTCGTGGCTTTTCAGCAGGACGGCGGCCAGCGCTGGCGACAGGGTCAGCGAGTTGAAGGCCGAGATCACCGTCGAGATGGCGATGGTCAGGGCGAACTGTTTGTAGAACTGCCCGGTGAGGCCGGAAATGAACGCTGCCGGTACGAATACCGCACACAGCACCAGCGCCGTCGCAATGATCGGGCCGGTCACTTCACGCATCGCCCGCTTGGTCGCTTCGACCGGTGTCAGTCCGAGCTCGATGTTTCGCTCGACGTTCTCCACCACCACGATGGCGTCGTCCACCACGATACCAATCGCCAGTACCAGACCGAACAGTGACAAGGCGTTGAGCGAGAAACCGAACAGGTGCATCACCGCAAACGTACCGATCAACGATACCGGCACCGCCACCAACGGAATGATCGAGGCGCGCCAGGTCTGCAGGAACAGGATCACCACCAGCACCACGAGAATCAGCGCTTCGAACAGGGTGTGAACCACCGCTTCGATCGAGCCGCGCACGAAGATCGTCGGGTCGTAGACGATGCTGTAGTCCATGCCCTGCGGGAAGCCTTTCTTCAGCTCTTCCATCTTGCCGCGAACTTCGTTCGAGATATCGATGGCGTTGGAGCCCGGACGCTGGAAGATCGGGATCGCCACGGCCGGCTGGTTGTTCAGCAGCGAACGCAAAGCGTATTGGCTGGAACCGAGTTCGACGCGGGCGATGTCTTTGAGGCGGGTGATTTCACCGTCGTCGCCGGCACGAATCACGATGTTTTCGAACTCTTCCTCAGTGACCAGACGGCCCTGAGTGTTGATCGACAGCTGGAAGCTTTGCGCGGTCGGGGCAGGGGGCGCGCCGAGCTGGCCGGCAGCGACCTGACGGTTCTGCTCGCGGATCGCAGTGACCACGTCGGTTGCGGTCAGATTGCGCGAAGCGGTCTTGTTCGGATCGAGCCAGACACGCAGCGAGTAATCGCCCATACCGAACAGTTGCACGTCACCGACACCGCCGAGACGAGCCAGCTCATCCTTGATGTTGAGGATCGCGTAGTTGGACAGGTAGAGCATGTCGTAGCGCTTGTCCGGCGAGGTCAAGTGCACAACCATGGTCAGGTCGGGCGAGGCCTTGTCGACGGTGATACCGATGCGCGTCACTTCTTCTGGAAGCTTCGGCTCGGTGCGCGTCACGCGGTTCTGCACCTGCACCTGCGCGTTGTCCAGGTCAGTGCCCAGGGCGAAGGTGATGGTCAGGGTGATCTTGCCGTCAGCGGTCGATTGCGAAGACATGTACAGCATGTTCTCGACGCCGGTGATGGCTTGTTCCAGCGGCGCAGCCACGGTTTCACCGATGACCTTGGGGTTGGCACCCGGGAAGTTGGCACGCACCACCACGGTGGGCGGCACGACTTCCGGGTATTCGCTGATCGGTAACTGGAACAGCGAGATCGCACCGGCGATCAGGATCAGCAGCGACAGCACCGCTGCGAAGATCGGCCGGGAAATGAAGAATTGGGAAAAATTCATCGGAGTTGTCGTCCCTTAACCGCGTGGGGTCGTAGCAGCCAGCTTCGCAGCCGAACCCGACGCACCCTTGGCAGGGGCGACTTTGGGCAGGTTGCTGGCTTCCAGCGCTTGACGTTGTTGGGCGAGGGCGGCGAGGGTCTGCTCGCTGGCCATCGGAATCACTTCAGGGGTGACTGGCGAGCCGGGACGCACCCGCTGCAGGCCCTTGACGATGATCGTGTCGTCTTTTTGCAGACCGGTGCGGACGATGCGCAGGCCTTCGATTTTCGGCCCGAGTTCGACAGGGCGGTACGCGGTTTTGTTGTCCGCATCCATCACCAGCACGAACTTCTTGCCCAGGTCAGTACCGACGGCTTCGTCGTTGATCAGCATGGCGTTGTAGGTGCCGCTGCCGACCAGTTTCAGCCGTGCGTACAAGCCCGGGGTGTAGGTGCCGTCAGTGTTGTCGAACACCGCGCGGCCACGGATGGTGCCGGTTTTCGGGTTGACCTGGTTGTCGACGAAATTCATCTGACCCAGGTGCGGGTTGCCGTCTTCGTTGGACAGGCCCATGTACACCGGGGTCGTGGTACCGCGCTGACCGTTGCGGGCCAGTTGGGTGTACTTGAGGAATACACGCTCGTCGGCGTCGAAGTAGGCGTAGACCTTGTCGGTCGAGACGACGCTGGTCAGGGCAGTGGTGTCGGCGGTGACCAGGTTGCCGGCGGTGATCTCGGCACGGCTGACGCGGCCGCTGATTGGCGCGGTGACGCGGGTGAAGCTCAGGTTCAGTTTGGCCAGATCGAGTTGCGCTTGCAGGGCGCCAACGGCGGCGCGGGCTTCCTGGGCAGCGCTGGTGCGCGAATCAGCCAGTTCGGCGGAGATCGCGTTGCTGGTGCGCAGACGTTCGCCGCGAGCGGCTTCGTTTTCACTGCGGGTGGCGGTGGCGCGGGCTTGGGCGACCAGGGCTTCGAGGCGGCGGACCTCGGCCTGGAACGGACGCGGGTCGATCTGGAACAGCAGGTCGCCTTTCTTGACCAATGCGCCTTCGGTGAAGGCTACCTGATCGATCTGGCCGGAGACCCGTGGACGGATTTCAACGGTTTCCGGCGCTTCGAGGCGCCCGGTGAATTCGTCCCACTCATTGACCGGTTGTTCCAGCACCTTGGCCACGCTGACTTTTGCAGGGGGCATGGCAGCGGTGGTCTCCGGGGTTTTGCCGCAGGCGCTCATCACCAGTACGGCCAACAGGGCCATCGGGAAGCGCAAATGTTTGAGTGAATGTTCCATGGATGCATCCGCCAAAGTATTGAAGATGGGCGGATGATGCTCGGCGGGGTGTGATGGCACGAATCGAATGAAGCAAAGGTAACTATCATTCGGAATGATATAAGACCCGAGTCAGCCCTCTAGCGTGCGCCTTTCGTTAGGGGGCTATCAATAGGTTTGTGGGCAATGATCTTTTGCTTTTTGTGCAACGATCGCGGTTAGGGGGGCATTGGATTTTTGTGGGAGCTTGCCTGCAAGCGATGGCTTTCTTTCAGGCGGTGAGTTTTTTGGTTTGGGTACATATCCGTTGCTGCGGTAACGGCGGCTTAGGGTTCCGCCCTTACGGCGGGTCACCTTTTTCAAACGCCAAAAAGGTAACCCAAAACGCTTGCTCCTGCGTTCGGCCCTCGCAGGCTCGGGTCCCTTCGCTCCGGGATTGATCCGGGCGCAGCGGCTACGGTTTGCTTCGCTGCACCTCCTTCCGCTGTTTACGACTTCGTCGTACGGTCGCTGCGCTCCCACGCCCGGATCAATCCCTACACTCAGCCTTCCGATGTCGCTGGTTAGGCAAGATCAAGATCAAAAGCACTCGAGCTGGCGCTCATTGTTGAGTGGTGAGAAGCGCCGCATGGCTTTGGGATTTGTGGTGGATTCGCCCCTCACCCCAGCCCTCTCCCGAGGGAGAGGGGGCCGATTTGGGTTGGATTTGGAATTTACGTACGACTCGGTGTCTCACGTCGGCATAGCTCTCGCATCCACCACGGTCAGTCCCCTCTCCCTCCGGGAGAGGGCTAGGGTGAGGGGCTTTTGATTTTCGATTGCTGGCCTGGTGGTGCACGCGATCCCTGTGGGAGCTTGCCTGCAAGCGATGGCAGCCGCACTGGGACAATTTCATCGCCAGACCCACCGCCATCTCCAGCAGGCTGGCACCCACAGGTATCCGAGTTACAACTGACACAATGCGATCTAATGTGGGAGCTTGCCTGCAAGCGATGGCGGCCGCACTGGGACACTTTCATCGCCAGACCCACCGCCATCGCCAGCAGGCTGGCACCCACAGGTATCCGGGTTCCAACTGACACAATGCGATCAGATGTGGGAGCTTGCCTGCAAGCGATGGCGTCCCCACAGGCGGCACTTCCATTGCCAGACCCACCGCCATCGCCAGCAGGCTGGCTCCCACAGGTTTACGCGGCGATTAAAACGCCGAACCCACCATTGCGGCGGGTTCGGCAGGTCGGTCAGAGTTTCGGCAACTGGCCGATGCGGCCGATCATTTCGGTGACGATTTGCAGGTCCAGCTGGAATTGCTCGACGGTCTTGAACTCCCCATCGGTGTGGCCGGTGTATTTCACGTTAGGCATGGCCAGGCCGAACTGCACGCCGTTAGGCAGTTCATGCACCGACGTTGCACCGGCAGAGGTGCCGAATTCGTGTTTCATGCCGAGGTTTTCCGTGGCAACCGCCAGCAACGCCTTGACCCATTCACCCTCGGGGTTGCGGTACATCGGCGCCGCGACCGAATAATCGAACGCCACCGCGACGTGGGTTTTCTTGCTCCAGGCGGCAAGTTTGTCGGCGATTTCGGTTTTCAGTTTCTCCGGCGATTTGCCTTTCGGCACACGCAGATTGACCGCCAGTTTGAAGGTCTCGTCGTCCATGCCAACAAAGGTCGGCGAGGTGGTCAGCGGCCCCATGAACGCGTCGGAGAAACCGACGCCGAGCTTGTTGCCGAGATAATCCAGGCCCCAGTTGTCGGCGAGGTAACGGGCGGCGTCGGTGATGTGGTTGTGCTTGAGCGCGACCTTGCCATCAACGCTATTGATGAAGTCGAGCATGCGCGCCACCGGATTGACCCCGGACTCGGGTTCGGAGGAGTGCGCGGACACGCCGGTCACCGTCAGTTTGACGTCCTTGCCATCGACTTTGGCGCTGACCTCGAAGTTGCCGCCGTTGCGCTTGGCGTAATCGCTACCGGCCTTTTGCAGACTGGCCGCCAGTTCCGCAGGCTGGTCGGTGAGCAAGGTGGCCACCGAGGCTGACGGAATCTGATTGGTCGCCATGCCGCCGGTCAACGCAACGATTTCAGCACCTTTGCCTTCGCCTGTACGTTTGGCGAAGTTGGCCATGACCGTACCGTAACCTTTTTCAGCAATCACCACCGGATAACCGCCGTCCAGCGCGAGGTTGTAGTTGGGTGTCGGATTGCGTTCGAAGTAGTAAGGGATCGCGTCACCTGTGGTTTCTTCGGTGGTGTCGACCAGCAGCTTGAAGTTGCGCACCAGCGGCAGCTTTTCTTCCTTGATGACCTTCATCGCGTACAGGGTGACGACGATGCCGTTCTTGTCATCTTCAGTGCCGCGACCGTACATGCGATCACCGATCAGGGTGATCTTGAACGGGTCGAGGCGGGTGCCATCCTTGAGCACCCAGTTTTCCGGCGTCACCGGCACCACATCGGCATGCGCGTGAATGCCCACGACTTCTTCACCGCTGCCGTCGAGGGATATTTCGTAGACGCGATTGTCGATGTTGCGGAATTTCAGACCGAACGATTCGGCGAGACTCTTGATCTTCGCGGCGATCTTGATGAATTCCGGGTTGTCGTGCTGCTCGACGCCGTCCTTGCGGTAGGTCGGGATCTCGACCAGCTCACGTAGGGTTTCGGTGGCCGCGGCACTGTATTTGACTCGCGTGTACAGCCCGAGCAGGCGGTAGATCTCGTTCTGCTGTTCAGCGGTCAGGGTCTTTTTATTCAGATAAGCACCGATGGCCGGGCTGATCTCGGCTTTTTTCGCCAGATCGCTTTTGCCCAGTTCGCTGAGGAACTGGTGGAAGTCAGTCACCGACGCGGCGTTGTAGGTTTTCAGTATCTCGGCGCTTTGCTGCGGGGTGATGTTGGCTTGTGCAGGCGCGGTGAAGACAGCGAGGCCGGCCAGCATCAGCGTGGTCGCCGCGAGTTTTTTGAAAGGGACATTCATTGCGAAAGGCATTCCTTTGCAGAGTGATGAATAAGTCGTGCCTGAATCTCAGGACACATGCACTTACAAACTACCACCGCTGCGCAGGCATGCGGGAGCCCTGAAACGGGACGTGTCGCACACAACAGCAAAAGCGACGCATCAATGAAAACGTATGCACAGGCAAAAACGTGTCATGGCTTGATCATGAGCGGTTATTCATGCTCAGCTCGTTGCCGACAATTCATCGGATAACAAGTCATGAAAGATCTCCCGCCGACCGCGACCTTGCGTGCCTTTGAAGTTGCCACCCGGCACCCGACTTTCACCGCTGCCGCAGAAGAACTGCACGTGACCCAGAGCGCGGTCAGCCATCAGCTCAAACACCTCGAAGCGCTGTGGGGGCTGCCGTTGTTCGAGCGTGGCAAGGCGTTGCGCCTCACCGCAGCGGGAGCGACGCTGGCGCCGATCGTGCGGGAATTTTTCATCAGTCTGGAGGCGACACTGGCTGATTTGCGCGAGCAAAAGGGCAGGGTGCGGCTGAGCGTCAGCACGACGTATTCCTTTGCGCTGAAATGGCTGTTGCCGCGTTTGCCGAATCTGTCACGGCAGCACCCCGAGCTGTTGGTGGCGCTGGACACCACAGACAAAATCATCCATTTCGCCGCGGGCCAGGCTGACGTGGCGATCCGGCTGGGCAAGGGCAACTACCCAGGGCTGTATGCGGAATTTCTGTTCGGCGAGCAGGTATTCCCGGTCGCCAGTCCCGAATTGCTGCAACGCATCGGCATGCCGCACAGCCCGGCCGAACTGCTGCACTTTCCGCTGCTGACCCGCGATGGCGCCGAGTTGGTGCCGAAATGGGAGGCCTGGTTCGAAGCCATCGGGTTGGGGTTTTCGCCCGTTCGCGAAAGCGTCCGGTTTGGCGACACCAACATGACCGTAGAGGCTGCTTTGCTCGGTCAGGGCGTGGCGTTGGTACGCAGCGGCCACGTCGAGAACGAGATGGCCGATGGCCGACTGGTGCGCCTTTTCGATGTGCCATTCGCCTCGCCGCTTGCCTACTACTTTGTCTGTCCCAAGGGCATCGAAGCGCAGCCGCACATTGTCAGCTTTCGCCAGTGGTTGATGAGCGAGGCGATGAAAGTCCGTTGAGTGGCTTCATGAGGAATTGCTCATGACACAGTGAGGAGACTTCGCTTCAGTCCGCTGATTGCCTTACCTAATATGGTGCCCATGCCTACTCATATCGTCATCCTGGTTCTTTTTGCCGCACTCCTGCATGCCAGCTGGAACGCGCTGCTGCGTGGCGGTGCCGATCGGTTGTGGTCGATGACCGTGATGTGCATCGCCATCGCCTTCACCTGTGCCATCGCCGCAGTGTTCATGCCGATACCCGCGGCGGCAAGTTGGGGTTACGCGGTGCTCTCGGCGCTGCTGCACGTCGGCTACAACCTGTTTCTGGTGCGCAGTTACCGAGTCGCTGAACTGGGGCAGGTCTATCCGATTTCCCGTGGATCGTCGCCCGCGCTGATCACCCTCGGTGCTGCCGTTTTCGCCGGTGAACGCATCGCGCCCGGCCAACTGCTTGGCGTTGCGTTGGTGTCGGGCGGAATTATTTCGCTGGCCTTTAGCGGCCGCAGGCTGTCGGTGCCGAGCCTGCCTTACGCATTGGGCACCGGTTGTTTTATCGCCGCCTACAGCGTTGTCGACGGTATCGGCGCCAGGCTGTCCGGCGCGCCGCTGGCCTACACCGTGTGGATGTGTGCGTTGTGGGGCGTGATGATGCCAGCGGTGTACATCGGCCTGCGCGACGCCCGCAGCCTGTTCACTCTTCGGCGGGGAACATTGGCCGCGGTGGTCGGCGGGCTGGTGTCATTGCTGGCCTACGCCATCGTCATCTACGCAATGAACGAAGCGCCGCTGGGCGCGGTATCGGCATTGCGCGAAACCAGCGTGCTGTTCGCAGCGTTGATCGGCTATCTGTTTCTCGGCGAAGCACTCAGCGTCCGGCGGATATTGGCGTGCGTGGTGATCGTCAGCGGCATTTTCATCATCGGCTGATACGGCCGACCAGTCAGGAGCCAGGTTCATGAATGAAGTCTCGCAGGCACCGTTGATTCTGATCACCGGTGGCAGTCGCGGAGTGGGCGCCGCCACGGCCAGACTCGCTGCCGCGCAAGGCTATGACGTCGCCATCAGCTACGTGGCCAACGAATCCGCGGCGCGGGCGGTGATTGCGGATGTGCAAGCCGCGGGGCGCAGGGGGTTGGCGGTGCGCGCCGACAGTGCCGATCCCGAACAGGTCGCCGCGTTGTTTGCGGCCATCGACCGCACGTTCGGACGCATCGACGTGCTGGTCAACAATGCCGGGATGCTGGCCAGACAATCGCGACTTGAAGACCTCGACTTTGCGCGGATGCAACGCATCTTTGCAGTCAACGCCATCGGGCCGATCCTGTGCGCCCAGCAGGCGATCAAGCGCATGTCGCACCGGCATAACGGCCCCGGCGGCGTGGTGATCAACGTGTCGTCCGCGTCAGCGCGTCTCGGCAGCCCCAATGAATACGTCGACTACGCCGCGTCGAAAGGCGCACTGGAAACCTTCACCGTCGGCCTGGCCAAGGAAGTCGCGCGTGAAGGCATACGCGTCAACTGCATCCGCCCCGGCCATATCTACACCGACATGCACGCCAGTGGCGGCGAACCGGGACGGGTCGACCGCGTCAAGGACTCGATTCCCATGGGTCGAGGCGGGCAGCCGGAGGAGGTTGCGCGGGCCATTCTCTGGCTGGCGAGCGCGGAGGCATCGTTTGTTACCGGTACCTTTCTGGATGTGACCGGAGGTAAATGACTCGTTGTTAGACGTGCCATCACCCTGCTTGGGTGGGGGCACTGATCAACTCCATTTGTGCCAGCCTGGCACGTCTGAATTTCCATTCGCCTGCATATTCATGTTTCCCGCAAACCCCTAATTTGCACGCTGCGCCTGCCTGTCCATCAACGGCGTTCTGGACAGCGCTTGGGCGTGCAATTAAAGCGGATGAATTGATTCAGGGAAACGCTCGAAAAATCATGCCTCATGTGGAATACCTTTTTTGCTCTGCCGTCTCATATGGGCTTTTCAGTGCCTGTGGGTTCATATCAAGAGAAGGCAATGATGATCAGATTTAACGACCTGGCGATTTTCGTGCGTGTGGCAACCGTGGACAGTTTCTCCGCGGTAGCCCGGGAAATGGATCTGTTTCCGGCACAGATCAGCGCCGCCATAAAGCGCTTGGAGTGTGAACTCGATACGCGCCTGTTTGCGCGATCCACACGAAGTCTGCGCCTCACGGCAGAAGGCGAGCGCTATCTGCCTTATGCGCGGGAAGTGCTCAATACGCTGAGCGAGGGGCGAGCCGGGTTGCAGCAGGACGATCGGCAACTCCATGGGGTTTTGCAGATCGCCAGTGCCTCGGATTTCGGCAGAAACGTGCTGCTTCCCTGGCTGATCAGTTTTCGCCGCGAGAACCCCGGTCTGGTGCTACGCGTCATGTTGTCCGACAGCGTCTCGGACATCTTTCGTGATCCCGTAGACGTGGCCGTCCGATATGGCACGATGCAAAACGCTGACTTCATCTCGCTGCCCTTGGTGCCAGGCAATCGCCGCGTCATCGCGGCATCGCCGGCTTATATCGCGCTGCACGGACGGCCCGAATCGGTGGGAGACCTGAAGGAACACGCTTGCCTGCGCTTCCACATGAATGGAAAGCTCTACGACCGGTGGATATTTCCCAATTTGCCGGAGAATGACTCGGTCATCGTAAACGGCCCTGTTCTGAGTGACGACGCAGACGTCATTCGACGCTGCGCCATCGCTGGCGAAGGGATTTTGTACAAATCATGGTTGGACGTTTGTGAGGATGTAAGTGCCGGTCACCTGGAGGTCTTACTGCCTGATATTCCCGGGGAGCTTTATCCTCTGAGCTTTGTGTGCCCGCACCGCAAGCAGTTTACGCCAGCGCTTCGTTTGCTTTACGCGTACTTGAAAGACAAGTGCGAAGCGCTGCTGCTGACGCACGCCCAGGCGCAGGTCAGCGATCACTGTGTTGCAACCTGGCCGGATGGAAGGCCGGGATAATCGGTGTACCCTTCAATCCCCTGGCTGAACCATGTCGAACGATCCTCCTGCGCCAGTGGCAGGCCCCGGCGCAGCACCTCTGGCAACTGCGGATTGGCAATAAATGGCCGCCCAAACGCGACTGCATCGGCAAGGCCTGTTGCCAGGGCGGCTTCGGCACGCGCCGAATCGTAATCGGAGTTGAGAATCAGCGTGCCTTTGAAGGCCTCACGAATGATTGCGGCGCTTGGAGGATACTCCGACACGCCGAAACTGCCGTCAGCCGGCGGCTCGCGTAGCTCGAGATGAGCAATGCCGATTTCGGACAAGACTTCTGCGGCGCGGGTAAACAGAGGCACAGGATCACTGTCCCTCACACCCTGATCATGGCTGCTGGGGGTTAATCGAACCCCGGTCCGGTCAGCCCCGACAACGTGCGCCACCGCTTGGGTCACTTCCCTGAGCAGCCTGACCCGGTTCTCGACCGAGCCGCCATAGGCGTCGGTACGGAAATTGCCGCTGTCACGTAAGAACTGATCGATCAGGTAACCATTGGCGGCGTGGATCTGCACGCCATCAAATCCCGCCAGCAACGCATTGCGACCTGCCTGGACGAACTCGGCAATCAGCGAGGGTATCTCCTCAAGCGGTAGCGCCCGGGCCTGAGAGTAGGGTTGTTTTCCGGCGTAGGTATGGGCCAGTCCAGGCGCTGTCGTTACCGATGGGGCAATGGGTTGTGCGCCATCCAGAAAGCTCGGATGGACCACCCGGCCCATGTGCCAGAGTTGAGCGATTATCCGGCCGCCGGCAGCGTGGACCGCGTCGGTAATCAGTCGCC
Source organism: Pseudomonas sp. Z003-0.4C(8344-21) (assembly GCF_900104975.1). NCBI lineage: Bacteria > Pseudomonadati > Pseudomonadota > Gammaproteobacteria > Pseudomonadales > Pseudomonadaceae > Pseudomonas > Pseudomonas sp. Z003-0.4C(8344-21). The sequence continues at coordinate 3,251,069 of NZ_LT629756.1, forward strand.
ATCCGGCAATCTGCTCAGCGGACCATATACCCGTGGCGTAAGCCCATCCCAGGCCTTGCTGGCTGATGCCGATCGCCTCGCTGATGATGAGGCCGGCTGTCGCACGCTGGGCGTAGTAGTCGGCCATGATCGGGGTAGGGACGTGATGCTGGGTTCCCCTGGCCCGCGTCATCGGGGCCATGATGATGCGGTTAGGTAACGTGATAGCGCCCAGTTGAAGCGGCTCGAACAGTGTGGTCATAAATACCTCCTACAGAACTGACAAAAGTGCTTCAAACCAGGCGTGCGCCGCCATCGACATTGATCGTCGCACCGTTCATGAAACCATTGCTCATCAGGAAAACCACCGCCGCGCCGGCTTCTTCAGCGGTACCGAGGCGATGCAGCGGCAGGGTTTGTTCAAGTGCCGCGACGAAGCCGTCACGCGCATCGCCCATGGCTTTGGCGAGGATCGGCGTGTCGATAGGTCCCGGAGAGAGGGTGTTGACCCGCACAGGCGCCAATTCGAGAGCGAGGCCACGGGCAAAGGCTTCCATGGCCGCTGATGCAGCGGCGAGCACCGCCGTCCCGTAGGCATTGGGGCGGTCCGCCAGTGAACCGGAAATGAAGGTGACGGAGCCGTCTTTCGAGAGACGATCACCGAGTGCTCTCAGCGCATGGATAGAGGCCCAGATTCGCTCATCGAACGCGCGGTGCAGATAGGCAACGTCGGCTTCGAGCACTTTGCCTGCGACGAAAGTGCCGGCCAGCAACACCAGGTGATCGACCTTCGGAAGGTCTGCCAGAGCCGCTTGAATCTGCTCAGGCTGGGTGACATCCGCCGCACGCCAGCCATCCAGCCCGTGGGTGTCGGCGGCTTGCCGGGCGCGTTCCGGGTTCGAACCGATGACCACGACCTTGGCGCCAGCGGCTTTGGCCTGGATGGCTGCGGAAAGTCCAATACCGGATGTGCCGCCGACGATCACGACAGTGCGACTATTGAGCGGGTTTGGCTGTACTTCAGGCATGTCTGTTTGCTCCTCAAGGGCATCGAATTGATGCTGTGGAAACAGCGTATGCGCTTGGCTCAGCGTTGATAATAGGGCTGTAAGTGGTTACTCTTGTGCCATGAAAGCACAAATTGGTCTGGACCGCCTGACAGGTCTCATCGCCTTCGCTCGCACGGCCTCGCTGGGTAGTTACACAGCGGCTGCACGCGATCTCTCTGTCTCGCCTTCGGCAGTCAGCAAAAGTGTTCAGCGACTGGAAGAACATTTCGGCCTGCGGCTTTTCAGTCGGACCACTCGCTCATTGACCCTGACCCCCGAGGGTCGTGAGTTGTACGAGCGTGCATTGCGCGTAATCCGCGAAGTCGAGGACATCGAACAAGCCGCTGTCGCATCGAGGGGCGAGCCGTCAGGAACGCTCAAGGTGACCGCGCCACTGCCGATCGGGGTCAACATTCTTGCCCCGGCGCTCCCTGCGTTCCGTGAGCGCTATCCGAAACTGGTGGTGGATCTGCGGCTCGGCGATCAGTTCGCCGATATCATCGAACAAGGCATCGACGTCGCCATCAGAGTCGGCAATCTGGCTGACTCGCGGCTGGTATCCAAGCCACTCGGCCCGCATCGAATCTGCACGTTTGCATCGCCCGGTTATCTCGCCAGAAAAGGCAAACCGCGCAACATTGATGACCTGGTCAACCATGATTGCGTGAATTTTCGCTATCAGAGTTCGGGGCAGGCGCTGCGCTGGCCATTTCAAGTGGGGGAGCGTGTCGTCGAGATCACGCCCGACGCCACCATGACTATTGATGTGAGCGACGCCGTTGCAGTGACGCTCGCGGCAGGCGGCGGCATCGGTATCTCTCCGACCTACGTTGCCGCGCCTTTTGTACAGCGAGGTGAGTTGGTTCCGGTGTTTCCCGAGCACGCCGTAGACCGGTTCGTCATCACCGCACTCTGGCCCGAAAGCCGAAGAGGTAATCCCAACGTGAAGGCATTCGTAGACTTTCTACAGGAAGTCTTCCCGGTGCCGGCGCCTTGGGATGTGATAGTCGAATCGTCCGCAAATGCTGAGCGCTAAGGACGTTTAACCAGATGCATGCCGCACCCAACCGGGAATGCGGCATGCGCAAGGCTCGCTTAGTTGAGGTGAGCCTTGAGCTCTGTGCCTGCCTGTCTCATGGCCGCTTTGACTTCCGGTACCTGGCTCAATGGGTTGAGCAGGCCATAGTCATGGATCATGCCGTTGTAGCGAACCGCGGTGACATCGACCCCGGCCGCGTCCAGCTTCTGCGCGTAGGCTTCGCCCTCATCGCGCAACACATCCAGCCCTGCGGTTTGAACGAGGGCAGGTGGAAGGTCTTTCAACTGATCAATGCTGGCTTTAAGCGGCGATGCATGAATTTGCGTCCGTGCATTCAGGTCGGTTGTGTAGCTGTCCCAGAACCAGGTCATCATGTTTTTGGTGAGGAAATGGCCTTCAGCGAATTGCTTGTAGCTGTCCGTTTCGAAGCTGGAATCGGTGACCGGCCAGAGGAGCAGCTGGAATCGAATCTTCGGGGTGGCTTTCTCTTTGGCCATCAGGCTCACGACGGCGGCCATGTTGCCGCCGACACTGTTACCGGCCACCGCCAGACGCTTGCCATCGACATTGATCTGTTGACCGTTTTCGGCCACCCATTGCGTGGCCGCGTAGGCCTGGTTAATGGCGGTGGGATAGTGGGCTTCAGGGGAGGGCGTGTAATCGACATACACCGCGACCGCACCGGAGGAAACGACCAGGTCGCGAATCAGCCGCGCGTGTGTCGGGTAGTCTCCGAGAACCCAGCCGCCGCCATGAAAGAACATGAACGCGGGAAGCTCGCCTTTGACTTTTTCCGGCCGTACCACCGTCAGTTTGAGGGGTTTACCTTCGAAGGTGATCGTCCTGTGAGTGACCTCCACGCCCGATAAATCAACCTTTACCGAGTTTTGTGCGCCGGTCAGCACGGCGCGGGCTTCTTTAGGGCTCAGTTGCTCCAGAGGCTTGCCACCACCCGCCGCAAGCGCGTTGAGAAAGGTTTGGGTTTGATGTTCCGGCACCGGATCGGTAGCAGCCATTGCCGACCCGACCGATAGAGCGAGCATCGCCGGCACTGCTTTCACGAGATGTTTCATATTGCCTCCTGAGGCCATTGGTTTTATTTAATGATTTGCTGCGGGGACGTTCGGAGCCACATCGATACGGCGTTGGCAAAAGCTTCAACATCCTTGCCGCTACCGGTGATGATCCATTTCAATATCACTACATCTTCGGGCACGAAGATGGCGCCATAGCTTTTCAACTGAATCACTAACTCGACCGAGTTATCGATGGTCGCTTTTTTTCCAAGCAGAACACCGGCCTGGGCCAGTACTATCGAGCCAAGGCCAATTCCGGCAATCAACTTTCGCGCTTTGTCGAATTTTTGCAGTCTGGAAATAATGTCCGTGTTGTTCCATAAATACTCTTTGGTTCCGGACTCGCCCATCACGGCGATAGCGTCAAAGCAATCGCTATGCAGTTCTTGCAGGTCGTGCGTCTTGAGATTGCCAATTGGCATCTCTTCGGTGTTGCGCACATCAACGGAGAAAATTCTCAAGTTGTATTTTTTGCGCCATATACCCAGGCACGACATGAGCATCGGCGCGTCAATCCGCCTCGGCGGAATAATGATCGCTAAACTTTTCATCGGTGTGTCCTGGCCGTGCAACTTGATAGGTCTGTAACAAGCATCAACCAGTCGAGCGTTCAGATACAGCTGAGTAATGAATGAGGACTTACATCCCAGCGATTTAAATGACTCAGGGGCTTCGTTTCAAAGGCCTCGGCGGCATTCGCACTTTATTTGTGCAAGTGCTGAATACCCGCGCGTGTTCTCTTTTCGGCTGCCGAAAAATATGCTTCGGCTACATAGGGCTCGTGCATGACTTGCGGACTTTCTACAAGTCACGCTGTAAATGAACGTGTGTAGGTAGCCAGTGAGGTGCTGAAATGAATGATTCACCAGAGAAGCGGCAGACGAGTGAAAGTTACAATCAAATCAGAGTGCATTTTCATGTGTGCCCATCCCAAACTTGCGTTGAAGTACAAGATGCACTTGAGCGCCTCGCATTGCTGCCCGGATGCGTTGACTATGACTTAAGGTATTCACAATCAAACATATTTCAATGGACCATCACCGGCGTATGGAGCCATGCGGAAAACCGCAATCGTCACTATTGCAGTGAACAGATTCAGGTTCTCTTCAGGTGTCTGATTTTGCAGCGTGCCTCGCTGATCTGTTGCAGCGAGGGCGAGATGTTGCATTCCAAGGACTCGGACGCTTGAGCCTTGCATTGCAAGCAGGCGTGTGAGCGGTTTCCTCGATAGGTGTTTATCGTGCTGAAGGCGCAGCCGAACTTTCACGGATCGTCAGTTCAAACGGCAGGATCACATGCTGCTCGGGATTGATCTTTTTCTCGATCAGGTTGATCAACATCTCCACGGCCGTGCGTCCAAAACCTTCGGCGGGTTGGGCAATGGTGGTCAGGGGCGGATCGCAGTAGTGCGCCAACGGAATATCATCGAATCCCACCACGGAGATATCCCCGGGCACCCGCAGGCCGGCTTCCTTGATGCGCTTGAGCGCGCCAATGGCCATCTCATCGTTTTCACAAAACAGCGCAGTCGGGCGATCGCTTAGCGTCAGCAGCGTGGCAGCGCCGTCGTAGCCGGCGCGCAGGCTGAAATCGCCATGGCAGATGATTGCCGTGTCGCTGGGGATGCCCGCCTTGGCCAGCGCCGCCTGATAACCGGCGACCCGTTGCTGGGTCAGGGGGCTGTGTTGAGGGCCTTTGATCAGGCCAATCCGCCGATGGCCCATACCGAGCAAGTGTTCAGTCATGGCCTTGGCAGCCGCGTGGTTGTCGAGGCTGATGGTGGGATGGCGTCCGCCCTGGATCACTTCACAGGCGTTGACCATCGGCGGCGGCTCAGCGCTGCCGGTCGGGAAGGGGTCGTAAGCGCGCAACTGAATCACGCCATCGGCCTGATGCGCGTAGACCAGCTCGGCAAATTCACGTTCGATCTCCTCGCGCCCCTGGGTATCGCACAACAGCAGTCGGTAACCGGCGGCCTGGGCAGCCGATTGCGCGCCGCTGATCACTCGGGCGAAAAACGTATTGGCAATTTTCGGCACCAGAATCACCAGGTTGCCGGTGCGCCGCGAGCGAAATTGCACGGCCATCAGGTTGGGGCGATAACCCGCTTGCTCGACCGCTGCATTGACGATGTCTCGGGTGGCCTGGCGCACACGCTCGGGCGATTTCAGGGTGCGCGATACGGTGGCGACCGAAACGCCAGCGAGCCGGGCGACTTCACGGATATTGGACAAAACCACCTCATGTCTGAACTGAACGTCGCACGAGCTTACAGCAGGTCTGCCTGCGCTTGAATCCTTGCGAGCGTGGATTACCGGTTTGACAGCACACGCCCCAGCGCCTAAATTCCTGCTCACATGTAACCGGTTACATTCGCCTGCAAACAGCTTTCAGCCGCGCCGGACAGAGAAGGTCAGCGATGAACACAGTGATACCTAAAATAAGAATGGGTTTTGTCGGTGGAGGAGAGGGCTCTTTTATCGCTCAAGCGCACCACCAGGCCGCAGGGCTCGATGGCCGCTTTGAACTGGTTTGCGGAGCGTTCAGTCGCGACGCGCAGAACAACCTGCGTACCGGCAACCGCTTGGGCCTGCCTCAGTCGCGCTGTTACAGCACATGGCAATTGATGCTGGAAGCCGAGCGTGCGCTACCGGCTGAGCAGCGCATGGAGTTGCTGGTAATCGTGACGCCCAATCATCTGCACGCGCCGGTCGCCAGCGAAGCACTGGCCGCAGGTTTTCATGTGTTCAGCGAGAAACCCGCCGCATTGAGCCTCGCTGAACTGCAGGACCTCAAAACCCGGTTGAACAACAGCGGGGGGCTTTACGGGTTGGCACATACCTACCTTGGCTATCCGATGGTCTGGCAAGCACGGCACATGGTGCGCAACGGCGTCATCGGAAACCTGCGCAAGGTTCTGGTGGAATATCCTCAGGGCTGGCTCAGCCAGGATGTGGCCGGGCAAGGCAACAGGCAGGCCGAGTGGCGCGGGCAGCCGGCGTTGTCCGGTGCGGGCGGCTGCATCGCCGATATCGGCACCCACGCGTTTTCCCTGGCGGAGTTTGTGGCTGATCAAGCCATCACCCATTTGTGTGCCAACCTCGGTGTGCACGTCGAGGGTCGTCAGTTGGATGACGACGCCGTCATGCTGTTCAAGATGGCGCAGGGCGCCAGCGGTGTGCTGATCGCCAGCCAGGTCTGCGCGGGCGAAGAAAACCCGCTAAGCATTCGGGTCTACGGTGACAAGGGCGGCCTCGAATGGCGCCAGGAACAGCCTGCCAGCCTGATTCATCGCTCACTCGACCAACCGATGCGCATCCTGCGTTCCGGCACCGGGCAGCCGTGGTTGTGCGAGGCCGCGACCCAACGCATGCGCCTGCCCGCCGGGCATCCCGAAGGTTATCTGGAAGCGATGGCCAATCTGTACGGCGACTTTGCCACGGCCATCCGCGCAGGCGGGGTAAACCATGCTGCACCTGGCGTGCCGGGGATCGAAGTCGGCCTGCGCGGCATGGCGTTTATCGAAACAGCCATTGCCAGTCACCGCAGCGATGCCAAGTGGACCCCTTTGGAGTGCAACGTATGAAACCGCAAGCGTCCGCTGTGACCGCAACGACTCCGGTTACCCAAGGCCTGCGCGGGCCGGGGATCTTTCTGGCGCAGTTCATCGGTGATGAAGCGCCATTCGATACCCTGGCCAATATCGCGCAATGGGCGGCGTCCCAAGGCTACAGCGCCATTCAACTGCCGACGCTGGGCACACGCTTTATCGATCTTGAACGCGCGGCTGAAAGCCAGAGCTATTGCGATGAGTTGAAAGCCGTGTGCGCACGCGCCGGCGTGGAAATCAGTGAACTGTCGACACACCTGCAAGGGCAATTGGTGGCGGTTCATCCGGCGTTCGATGCGTTGTTCGATGACTTCGCTCCGACTCATTTGCGCGGGCAGCCTCAGGCGCGCACCGAGTGGGCGATCGAGCAATTGAAGCTGGCGGCGCGGGCCAGCCAGCGTCTGGGCCTGACCGCACACGCCACGTTTTCCGGGGCTCTGCTCTGGCCCTACATGTACCCGTGGCCGCAGCGTCCCAGCGGGCTGGTCGAGCAAGGGTTTGCCGAACTGGCCAAGCGCTGGTTGCCGATCCTCGACTGCTTTGACGAGGCCGGTGTCGACCTGTGCTACGAAATTCACCCCGGTGAAGACCTGCACGACGGCGCCTCCTTCGAGCGTTTCCTTGAAGCCGTCGATCATCATCCTCGCGCCGCGATCCTCTACGACCCCAGCCACTTGTTGCTGCAACAGATGGACTACCTGGGCTTTATCGACCGTTATCACTCACGTATCCGCATGTTCCACGTCAAGGACGCGGAATTCCGTCCGGATGCGCGCTCCGGTGTCTATGGCGGTTATCAGGGCTGGGTGGAGCGTCCCGGACGGTTCCGTTCGCTGGGGGACGGGCAGATCGACTTCAAGGCGATTTTCAGCAAGCTGACTCAATACGGATTCAGCGGCTGGGCCGTGCTGGAGTGGGAGTGCTGCCTGAAAGATTCTGCGCAAGGTGCTGCCGAGGGCGCTGCATTTATCCGCAAGCACATGATCACCCGAAGCGAAAAGGCCTTTGACGATTTCGCCAGCGTGGCCAGCGATGCGGCTTCCAACAGGCGCTTGCTCGGCTTGCCCGACGCCTGAGATTCATCCGCTTTTCCCAATAAAAACAAGACGGTGACTGTGATGACCTGGATGACCGCGCGCCTGAGCGCCATGATGTTTTTGCAGTTCTTTATCTGGGGTGGCTGGTTCGTCACCCTGGGCACTTTTCTTTCCAGCCAGCTGGGCGCCAGCGGCAGTCAGATCGGCATGGCGTTCTCGACCCAATCCTGGGGCGCGATCATTGCCCCGTTCGTGATCGGGCTGATCGCCGACCGTTTCTTCAATGCCGAACGCATTCTGGCGGTGTTGCATCTGGTAGGGGCGGTGTTGCTTTATCAGCTTTACCGGGCGCCAGATTTTGCCGCGTTCTATCCCTACGTACTCGCCTACATGATGATCTACATGCCGACGCTGGCATTGGTCAACTCGGTGGCCTTCCGGCAGATGCGCGACCCGGCGTTGGAGTTTTCGCGCATTCGGGTGTGGGGCACGGTGGGCTGGATTGTCGCCGGAGTGGTGATCAGTTTTGTGTTCGCCTGGGACTCGAAAGCCGCGATTGCCTCAGGCGGCCTGCGCAACACCTTCCTGATGGCGGCGCTGGCATCTCTGGTGCTGGGCGTCTACAGCTTCACGCTGCCGCGTACCGCACCGCTGAAAACCGAGAACACCCGCACCGGTGTCAAACAGCTCCTTGGCCTCGACGCCTTGGGCCTGTTGAAAGACCGCAGCTACCTGGTGTTTTTCATTGCCTCGATCCTGATCTGCATCCCGCTGGCGTTCTATTACCAGAATGCCAATCCGTTTCTGGCGGACATCGGCATGACCAATCCTACGGCGAAGATGGCCATCGGGCAGGTATCCGAAGTGCTGTTCATGCTCCTGCTGCCGCTGTTCATTCACCGCTTCGGCATCAAGATCGCCTTATTGATGGGCATGCTGGCATGGGCCTTGCGCTACGTGTTGTTCGCCTACGGCAACAACGCCGACCTGGCCTTCATGCTGTTCACCGGCATCGCCCTGCACGGGATCTGCTACGACTTTTTCTTCGTGTCCGGGCAGATCTACACCGACGCCAAAACCCCTGAGCGCTTCAGAAGCTCGGCTCAGGGCCTGATTACCCTGGCGACCTATGGCGTGGGCATGTTGATCGGTTTCTGGGTCGCGGGGCATGTCTCTGACTACTACGCCACACCTGAGGGGCATCAGTGGCAGAGCATCTGGTTGTTTCCGGCGTTCTTCTCCTTGGGTGTGGTGTTGGTGTTCATGTTTGCCTTTCGTGAAGCACGCAAATCCGGCATGGCGCCTGCCAAGGCTTGAGTGGGCACCTGCGCCTGTTCGCGCTTGCCATCGACTACCTGCGTTCGGCTTGCCTGACCTTGCGACTCAATCCAGGCGTCTTGCCTGTAATGCGTTTGAATGCACGACTGAACGCAGCCTGGGAGGTATAGCCCAAACGTTGCGCTACCTCTTCAATCGGTAGCCTTTCGAGGGTCAGCCATTGGCTTGCGAGCCGCATTCGCAGTTCGGTGACATAGCGCAGCGGGGCCATGCCAATGGTCGTCTGGAAGCGGTCCGCGAAGACCGAGCGTGAGGTATTGCAGTGCTCTGCCAGCTGCGCAACAGTCCAGTCCCGGCCCGGTTGTTGATGGAGCGCAAGCAGTGCACCGGCCAAGCGGGGGTCGCGCAAGGCGGCGACCAGGCCAGAAGCATTCCCGCAGGCGCACTCCACCCAGCCGCGCACGACCATGGCGGCTACCACGTCGGCCAAGCGCGCGAGGATACCGGCGTAGCCAACGCGTGCGGCGCTGACCTCGCGTTCCATGGTAGTCAGGATCGGCACCAGCCCGGGGTAGCGCTGGCCGCCGGCGTCAATCAGCATCAAACCCGGCATCAGCCTGCCAAGCCCATGGATACTGCCCAGTTCAAACTCCATACAAGCACTGAACAAAATAGTGCTCGGGGCAGGGCTGGCATCGGTTCCGGTATCCACCGCGCTGACGGCGTCACCCAAGGGCGCACCGTCCAGACGATCGATGTCCTGGACAGGCGCATCCGGATGGGAAAACAGTTGATGGGCTACGCCATGGGAGATGAACACCGCGTTGCCGGCAGACAGCGCATAGGTGCTGCCGTCGTCCATTCGCAGTACCGCATTGCCGACGGCCATGAAGTGGAACCAGGCGTGCCCGGTTTTTTCTGCAAAGCCCAAACCGAAGGTCGAGCCCGCCTGGATACGCCGATAGTCAACGCCACGCAGGCGCATGCCGCGCAACAGTTCGTTGATGAGGTCAGAGGAAAGGGCAAACTGATCTGCAGGCATCGTTCAGGTGTTTTAGTCAAAAAGTCGAGGCTTTGGATCATAGATCATCCGGTTTTCGGCGCCTAGACTGCGGCTCGAAATGAAAATCGGGAGATCCGTGCAATGACTGACTGTGTAGGTAACACCGTGTCCGACCGCCACTGCGGCGTCAGCGCCGACATAGAGCCTGCGGCACCTGCGTGGATGGCCGTCTTCTCGCTGGCAATGGGAGTGTTCGGCTTACTGACCGCTGAGTACCTTCCGGCCAGCTTGTTGACGCTGATGGCTACCGAGTTGGGAGTATCGGAAGCGCTGGCTGGGCAGGCAGTAACGGTGACAGCCGTGGTGGCGCTGTTCGCTGGCTTGTTGGTACCAGGACTGACCCGCGGCATCGACCGACGTTGGGTGTTGTTGGGTTTTTCCGTGCTGATGGTCGCGTCCAATCTATTGGTCGCGGTTTCCTCCAGTTTCGCGGTGCTGTTAGTGATGCGCATCTTGCTGGGCATTGCGCTTGGCGGGTTCTGGAGCATGGCGGCGGCGGTAGCGATGCGCTTGGTGCCGAGTGCCTTGTTGCCACGGGCGCTGTCGATCATTTTCAGCGGCATCGCCATCGGCACCGTAGTGGCAGTGCCGCTGGGCAGCTATCTGGGCGGGTTGTATGGCTGGCGCAGCGCGTTCTTTGCAGCGGCGGCGGTAGGCATGGTGACCCTGGCTTTCCAGTCGTTCACGCTGCCGAAACTCGCGCCGCGGCGGCCAGCAAGGCTTCGCACCGTTTTCGAGGTGTTGCTGCGCCCCGGCATCGCCATGGGGATGTTCGGTTGTGTGCTGGTGCACAGCGGGCACTTCGCGATGTTTACCTATGTTCGGCCATTCCTTGAAGGGACGACCGGCATCGGTGCGCAAGGGCTGTCGCTGATGCTGCTGGGGTTCGGTGTGGCGAACTTCGTCGGCACGTTGTTGGCCGGCAGACTGCTGGAGCGCTACCCGTTGGCCACTCTGGTGCTGATGCCCGCGCTGGTCGGCGTTGCAGCACTGGCGTTGGTGCTGTTGCCGGCTTCGGTGCCGGGGCAGGCGGTGTTGCTGGCGGTCTGGGGCATGGCGTTTGGTGGTGTGCCGGTGGCGTGGTCGAACTGGGTCGCCAGCGCGGTTCCGGATCAGGCGGAAAGCGCCGGAGGCATGGTCGTGGCCTCTGTACAGTCAGCCATCGCCACGGGCGCCGCCGCGGGTGGGGCGATGTTCAGCCTCGGTGGCAGCGCAGGCGTATTCGTAGCGGCAGGCGTGCTGATGCTGCTGGCCGCGTTGCTGATTGCCCTGCGCGTCCGCGTCCCTTCTGCCCATGGCGTTCACCAGCCCAAACCGGCGTTGCACCTTTGATCCGGCTTTTCAAACCAACTCGACCGTCCGTGGCGTGGAGATACCAAGCCGAGTGCCGGATCGCCTGAGCGCACCACCCGCCGATCCATGGCGGTAGTACGAAGGTTTTAGCGATTCAAGCGAGTTCAGTGGTCGTGGTCTTCAGGGCCGTCATGCAGCAGGTGGAAGATGTTGCGCTTCATGCGGATGAATTGCGGGTCCATCACCATGTCCAGGTTACGCGGGCGGCCGATCGGCACGTCGAGCACTTCCTTGATTCGCCCGGGACGGGCGCCCATGACGAAAATACGATCGCCGAGCAGGATCGCCTCATCGATATCGTGGGTGACGAACAGCACGGTTTTCTTGCTGTTTTCCCAGACCTTGAGCAACAGTTGCTGCATCTGCAGGCGAGTCTGGCTGTCGAGCGCGCCGAACGGTTCGTCCATCAGCAGGATTTGCGGGTCGTTCGCCAACGCTCGGGCAATGGCCACACGTTGCATCATCCCGCCGGACAACTGCTTGGAGTAGTTGTCGGCGAAGCGCAGCAGGCCCACTTCGTTGAGGTAGAACTCAACGATTTCCTTGCGCTCGGCGGCGGGCATTCCACGGCGCTTGAGGCCGAACTCGATGTTTTTGCGCACGGTCAGCCACGGAAACAGCGTGTAGCCCTGGAACACCATGCCGCGATCGGCGCCGGGGCCGTCGACTTGCTGACCACCGACGTAGATATCGCCCGAGGTCGGTTCCGCCAGGCCGGCGGTCAGATACAGCAGGCTGGACTTGCCGCAACCGGACGGGCCGACCAACACGGCGAACTGCTGATCGGGGACCTCGAACGAGACGCAGTCGAGCGCCGTGAAGGTGCTGCCTGACGGCGTCCGGTATTGCAGGGTGACGTTATCGACCCGCAAGCGTGGAGTGGCCGAAGCTGCCACGGGAGTCGGGCGAAGCTGGATCGGCGAAGTTGCAGTTACTGAGCCCATGCGGCCACCTTCAAGCGAAGAAGTCTGAAAAGTTGATCGGTGATCAGGCCCAACAGGCCGATGACCGCGATTGCCAGGAAAATCACGTCGACCTGAAACCCGCGCATGGCCTTGAGGCTCAGGTAACCCAGGCCGCTGGAGGCGGCGACCAGTTCGGCGACCACCAGATACGTCCAGGCCCAGCCCATCGTCACGCGCAGGGTATCCAGCACGCCGGGCAGTGAGGCCGGGGCGATGACGTGCAGCACCGCGTCCGCGCGGCTCGAGCCCAGGGTGTACGACGCGTTGATCAGGTCCTTGGAAATCCCCTTGGAGACGTCAGCGATCATCACCACTTGCTGGAAAAACACGCCGAAGATGATGATCGACACGCGTTGCTCCAGACCGATGCCGATCCAGAGGATGAACAGCGGCACGAACGAGGTCACCGGCAGGTAGCGGATGAAGTTGACCAGCGGCTCGAGGAACGCTTGCACGACCCGGAAGCTACCCATCATCAGGCCGATGGGCACAGCCACTACTGAAGAAATAATGAAGCCGACCATCACCACTTCCACACTGGCCCACACGTGCGGGCCGAGGGTGCCATCACGGGCCAGGCGCATCGCGGCATCGAACACCGCGCCCGGTGTCGGCAGGAACATGGCCGGCACCACGCCGCCATAGGAAAGACAGGCCCAGAGGCCGATCAGCAGAGCCCAGGCCAGACCGCTGGCGCTCCAGATCACCTGCACCGGCAGGCTGGTCTTGGGCGTCAGGCAACGGTTCAGCCACGAATTGCGCTTGGACATGAGGTGCTCCTCGGTTATTTCGGGCTGACGAAACGGTTGTCGATCAGGTCGCTGTAGCTCACGTTGTACGGCTTGCCCTGCAGCTCGCTGGCGGTTTCGTTGGCCAGTTTGATCACCGTGGCGGCCTCGCCGGTGCTGCCGTTGCTGCCCAGCAGTTTTTCGCTCATGGCCTGATCGTAGAAACGCACGCCCTTGGCCGCCGCTTCCAGTTCAGCCGGGTCGGCGAGGTAGCCCCCCACGCCCTTGGCCATGATTGCGTAAGCCTCTTTCGGGTGGTCCTTGGTGTACTGCACGGCTTTGTACAGGCCTGCGACCAGCGCCTTGACGTCCGCCTGTTGCTTGTCGATCACATCGCAGCTCAGGGCGACGACATCGACGATCACCCCCGGCGTAGTGCTGCTGTCCACCAGAACCTTGCCTTGCTGTTTGCTGCGGACGGTGCTCAGGTGCGGCTCCCAGGTCACGGCGGCCGGTACACGGCCGGCGATGAAGGCGGTGGCGGCGTCGTCGGCGGTCATGTTCTGGATGGTCAGGTCGCTCATCTTCATGCCGGCGTTTTTCAGCAGGTAGTTAAGCCAGAACTGCGAGACCGAACCTTCGTTGACGGCAACGGCCTTGCCTTTGAGGTCCTGCAGGCTGTTGACATCCTTGCCCACCAGCACGCCGTCGCCGCCATGGCTGTCGTCCAGCGCGGCCACGGCCTTGAAGCAGAACTGCGGACGGTACTTGAGGATTTCATCGAGGGTAGACGCCGAGCCGGACAACTTGCCCGAGGCCTGCGCCGCCATGTACATCGAGGCTTCTTCGATGGTCGGCAGCTCGACGGTCAGGCCGCCTTCCTTGAAGTAGCCCAGATCCCTGGCCAGGTACAGGGTGCCGTAACCCACCCAGGTGGTGTGTCCGATGGACAGGGTGCCGGCCTGGGCGCCGCTGGCGATGCCGGCAGCCATTGCAGTCAGGGCCAGCGGACGCACGCAGCGCGATACGAAAGACTTGATCATTGAACACTCCCGGATGTTTTTTTGGTTTGAATAGGTCTCGGGGCAGTGGGGCTAGACGCCAAAAACTTGAAACGCTTGTGGCCTCTGACGGACCTTTTGCCGCTGTGGGGCAGGGTTGATGTTGGCGGATGTCGAGGGATAGGAAAATTAGTAAATATGTGGTCCCTGATGAGGAAAAAACTGGGGTGAAAAAAACCTGTTCGATGCTGGGGCAGGGCGAATGAAAACGCCGCTTCGCGGTGCACGGACGCGGCGTTTTCGTGAGGTTTTATCGCCCTCCAGACCCAGCGGATCGAACTGCTTCAACCGGCTGTGGCATGGTCCCGGACATGCCTTTCGACGGTGGATTGATCGCCCCGCAGAATCATGTCCGCCGCTTTCTCCCCGATCATGATGCACGGCGCATTGGTGTTGCCGCTGATCAGGCTCGGCATGATCGAGGCGTCGACCACGCGCAGCCCTTCGATACCGTGCACCTTCAGATCCGGCCCGACCACGCTCATCGGATCGACCCCCATCTTGCAGGTACCCACCGGATGGAACACCGTCGCGGCGTACTCACGCACGTAGGCCATCAATTGCTCGTCGGTCTGCACGTGTTTGCCGGGGAGCATCTCTGTGCCGCGAATGGCATCGAACTGCTGATCGGCGAGAATTCTGCGCGCCAGCTTCAGCCCCTCGATCAGCACCTTTGCGTCTTCAGGGTCGGAGAGAAAATTGAAGTCAATGACCGCTTTGCCGTTTCGATCGAGGCGCAACTGGCCAATGCTTTTCGGCCGCAGCACGCAGGTGTGTACCGCGTACCCGTGGCCCCATTCGAACAGGCGCCCGCGATGGCTGCGATAACCGGGCACGAAGTGAAACTGCACATCCGGCAGCGCTTCTGCCAGCGGCGTGCGAGCGAAGCCACCGGCCTCGACGTAGTTGGTGGTCAGCCAGCCTTTCTTGCCGAGCACATAGCGCAGCGGCGACAGCAGAATGCTCGGCAGCGAACCCAGGGAGAACCCCAGCGTCAGCGGACTTTTCGAGCGCACGGTGATCAAGCCGTCGAGATGATCCTGCAAGTTCTTGCCAACGCCCGGCAGGTCATGTTCGACCTTGATCCCGGCGTCTTTCAGTTCGCTGGCCGGGCCGATTCCCGAGGCCAACAGCAAGCTCGGGCTGGCCAGGGAACCCGCCGACAAAATCACCTCGCGACGTGCAGTCAGTCGGGTTTGCTGCCCCTCTGAAACCACGCGCACGCCCTTGGCCACGCGCTGTTCGAGGATCAGCGATTGCATCGCGCAGTCGGTGATGACCGTGAGGTTGGACCGCTCGAGCACCGGCGCCACAAAGGCGCGATAGCTCGACAGGCGCCTGGCGTCTTTCTGGGTCAGGTTGTAGATCCCACACCCCTCAAGCTGCTCGCCATTGAAATCGTCGTTGCGGCGGATGCCGATCTTTTGTGCGGCGTTGACGAACAGCTGCGACACCGGGTTCGGGTCGCGTGCGGCTTCAACGTTCAGCTCGCCTGAAGTGCCATGCAGACGCGTGTCCTGACCGAGGCGGTTGTTTTCGGATTTCTTGAAAAACGGCAGCACGCTGTTCCAGTCCCAACCTGCGCAGCCAGCCTCGGCCCAGCGATCGTAATCGCTGGCGTGACCGCGGATGTAGATCATGCTGTTCATCGAGCTCGAACCGCCCAACGCCTTGCCCCGTGGGGTGTGCAGGCTGCGGCCGTTGAGGTGCTGCTGCGGTGCGGAAAAGAAGTTCCAGCTGTACTTTTTGCTCTTGTACAGGGTGATGGTTCCAGCGGGCGTCTGGATGCGCAGGTTGTTGTCGTGGCTGCCCGCTTCGATCAGGCAGACGCTGACAGCAGGGTCCGCGCTCAGACGGTTCGCCAGTACGCAACCGGACGAACCGGCGCCGACGATGATGTAGTCGTAATCGGTTTTCATACGGATTCACTCAAATTGTTCCCGGGCGACGAATCAGCGCAGCTGAAACCAGGTGGTTTTCAGTTGGGTGTATTTGTCAAAGGAGTGCAGCGACAGGTCGCGGCCGAAGCCAGATTGCTTGCCGCCCCCAAAGGGCACGGTCACGTCCAGTGCATCCACGGTGTTGACCGACACGGTTCCGGCATTCAATCGTCCCGCCACGCGATGAGCGCGGTTGAGGTCATCGCTCCAGACCGATGCGGCGAGGCCGTAAATGTGATCGTTGGCCATCGCCACGGCCTGGTCTTCGTCATCGAACGCAGTGATTGCAAGCACCGGGCCGAACACCTCTTCGCGGGACAGACGCATGTTGGGCGTGACGTCTGTGAAGAGCGTCGGCTGAATGAAATTGTTCGAGCCGTTGATCATCACCCGGTCGCCGCCCGCCACCAGGTGCGCGCCGCCGGCACTGGCGCCGGCGATGTAATCCATGACCCGTGACGCTTGCCTGGCGTCGACGATGGCGCCCATTTTGCTCGCCGGATTCAGCGGGTCGCCTGGCTGCCAGTGCTGCGCCTTTTCAATCATGCGCTCGACGAACTCGTCATGAATCGAACGTTGCACCAACAGTCGCGAGTTGGCCGAGCACACTTCGCCCTGATTGAAGAAAATCCCGAAAGCGGATTTTTCGGCGGCCAGATCCAGGTCCTGACAGTCGGCAAACACCAGGTTCGGGCTCTTGCCACCGCACTCCAGCCAGACCTGCTTGAGGTTTGATTGCGCGGCGTATTGCATGAAGTATTTGCCGACCTGCGTCGAGCCCGTGAACGCCAGCGCGTCGACGTCCGGGTGCAATCCCAGCGCGCGTCCGGCGTGTTCGCCCAACCCGGTGACCACGTTGAACACTCCTTCCGGCACGCCGGCTTCGAGTGCCAGTTGTGCCAGACGCAGTGCCGAAAACGGCGATTGCTCGGCGGGTTTGAGAATCACGCTGTTACCCGCCGCCAGTGCGGGAGCGAGCTTCCAGGCGGCCATGTCCAGCGGGAAGTTCCACGGCACCACCGCAGCGATCACGCCCAGCGGCACGCGGGTAATGGTCGCCAGTGAGCCGGGGCCAGTGGGCGCGACCTGATCGTAAAGCTTGTCGAGACTTTCGGCGTACCAGGCGAAAACATGCGCGGCGCCGGGCACGTCGATGCTGTAGGCGTCCATCACCGGCTTGCCCATGCTGAGGGAGTCCAGCAATGCCAGTTCTTCGCGATTGGCCAGAATCAGTTCAGACAAGCGCAGCAGGATAGCCTTGCGCTCTCTGGGCTGCATGCGCGCCCATGGGCCGCTTTCGAAGCTTTTGCGCGCGACGCGAACGGCGAGGTCGACATCCGCATCCGAACAAGCCGCGACGTTTGCCAGCAAGGCGTTGGTGGCGGGGTTGATCACGGCGAACGTTTCACCGCTCTGCGCTTGATGCATGTGCCCTGCGATCAACGCGGCGTCGATGAAACGCTGCTGTTCGGCAAGGCGTTGCCAGCTTTTGAAATCCGTCACTGCACACACTCCTTCAATGGCCTCGGCGGGCCATGTTTGCGATCAGTGGTGCCGATAGTGGGCGATGTGACGGGGTCAGGAAATGATTAAAAATGTGTTCGCTGTCGATAAAAAAACTCGCCAATAACGCACCTTGGCGGTGCGTTTACGCACCGTTTCGGGGTCAGTTTTTTTAGCTTCAATGGGCAGGTATTTGCTTGTTTCTCAAAGGCTTTGCACGTCGCACAATAGCGCGCAAGATCTGCGGTCACGGTTCAGCGAATTCGAGGTAGCAATGGCAGCCTACAACCTGCGACAACTGAAGTATTTCGTCACCACGGTGGAGTGCGGCAGCGTTGCCGAGGCGTCGCGCAAGCTGTACATCGCGCAGCCTTCGGTCTCCACCGCGATCAAGCACCTGGAAGAAAGCTTTGCCGTGCAGCTGTTCATTCGGCACCACGCTCAGGGCGTGTCGCTGACGCCCAGTGGCGCACGCTTCTATCGCAAGGCTCAGGAGCTGTTGCGGGTGGCCCACGAGTTCGAGCAGAACGCCTTGGCGGACAACGATGTGGTCGCTGGGCAGATCGATATCGGCTGCTTCGAAACCGTCGCGCCGCTGTACCTGCCACGCTTGATTGCCGGGTTCCGTGATCGCTGGCCGGGTGTGGAAATCCGCATCCGCGATGGTGAGCAACAGGAGCTGGTGCAGGCGCTCACCTCCGGTAGCATCGATCTTGCAATCCTCTACGAACACGATCTGGACAGCACCATCGACACCGCGCCGTTGATGGCCCCGCAGCAACCCTACGCGTTATTGCCAGAGGGGCATCGCTTCGCCCATCAGGCCAAGGTTTCGCTCAACGATCTGGTGCTGGAGCCGATGGTGTTGCTCGACGTACAGCCGAGCCGCACCTATTTCGTGAGCATCTTCGAAGAACGCGGGCTGACGCCGCACATCCAGTTCAGCTCGCCGTCGATAGAAATGGTGCGGGGCATGGTCGGGCGCGGGTTCGGTTTCTCGATTCTGGTGACCCGCCCGCAGTCCAACCTCACTTACGACGGACAGAAACTGGTGTGCGTGCCGCTGGCCGAAGAGGTCACCGGTTCTGGATTGTCAGCCGCCTGGCTGCGCCGTTCGCAATTGACCAAACCGGCGCAGTTGTTCGTGGATCATTGTCGGCAAGAGTTGGCGCCGAAGTAGCTTTTGGAAAAATCCATTTCACCTCTGTAGCGGCACGCCGGGCTGCTACAGAGCTTGTGTTGACTGGAGCTTGTCGATTATCCGCCGCAACATCGCATCACAACCATCCAGTTGCGCAACGCTGACAAACTCATCCGGCTTGTGCCCCTGATCCATGCTCCCTGGCCCACACACTACGGTGGGAATGCCGATAGCATCGAACAATCCGCCTTCGGTGCCGAACGCCACGGTCGTGAACTCATCCGAACCACAGAAATGTGCAATCAACCGCGCCGCCTGGCTTTTCGCGTCGGTGACCAGGCCGGGGTACGCGGACAACTCGGAGAAACGCACGTCGCTACCCGCATTGACGGTGCGCATTTTCGGCAGCACATGGGCCTCGGCATAATGCTGAAGCTGCGCTGCTACCGCGCGCGGATCCTGCGCAGGCAGCGCGCGGACTTCGAAATCGAAGCAGCAGTCAGCTGGGACGATATTCAACGCCTTGCCACCGCTGATCACCCCGGTCTGCACCGTGGTAAACGGCGGATCAAAGCGCGGATCGTGCAGATCCATCGCGCGCAGTGCCGTGCCGATGCGCCCCAGTTCACCGATCAGTTCAGCCGCGTACTCGATGGCGTTCACGCCCTCAGGCGCATAGGCCGAATGGCAGGCCGCGCCATGCACTTCGCAACGCATCGCCAGTTTGCCCTTGTGCCCGAGCACCGGCTTGAGTTCGGTGGGTTCACCGATGATGCACAGCAGCGGCTTGACCGGCCGTTTCTCAAGTTCGGCAAGCAATGCGCGCACACCCAGGCAACCGACTTCTTCATCATAGGACAGCCCGATGTGCACTGGCATGTTCAAGGGCGCCGCGAGCAGATCGGGGACCGCTGCCAACACGCAAGCGATATAGCCTTTCATGTCGGCGGTACCGCGCCCGAACAACTTGCCGTTGTGTTCACTGAGTGAAAACGGCGCGACCGTCCACGGTTGTCCGTCCACCGGCACCACATCGGTATGCCCGGACAGTACGATGCCCGGACGATCCGCCGGGCCGAGGGTTGCAAAGAGGTTCGCCTTGGTGCGCTGCTCGTTGAAGATCAGCTCGCAGGGCACGTCGAATTGCGCGAGATAGTCGCGCACGAATTCGATCAGTTGCAGATTCGACTCGCGACTGGTGGTGTCGAAGGCCACCAATGCCGCCAACAATTCCCGGCTTTTGCTCATGTGTCGATCCTTGCCTGGCTCACGGGCGTCTTATTCGTCACCGGGCACGCCATAGCTCGGGGCCTTGGTCGGATCGAGGGCGCGGGTGATGTAGTCCTGCATCTGCGGGCGGTAGTCATTCCACAGTTGCGCGAGTTTGCCGATAGGGTCGTGGTCGGCCCAGTCAACGCGCAGGTCGACGATGGGCCAGGTCAGTTCGCCGACCACCACCAGCGCCGCGGAGTGCACCGGGCCGGCTTCGCCGCCGGCCGCGACGGCTGCCTGCATGGCGGCGATCAAACGGTCAGCCAGTTGCCCGCCACTGCTCTCAAAGGTCTGCACCAGCACTTCGATAACCGCGCGATCAGCGAGCATGTTGCCCGCGCCGACGCACTGCTCGCCAGCCAGCGCGTTGTGCGTACCGAGGGTTTCACTGCCGCTGAAATGCGCGGTCTGACCCAAGTGATCGATGGCGGTCAGCTGGCGAAACTGGCTGTAGCCGTTGCTCGTCAGCGCTTTGTCCAGCGCCTCGGCGGGTGAGCGGCCGTTTTCCATCTGGTCGAGCACGTGTGGGCCGAGGGCGGGGAGGGTGATGTTCTGCGTGGCCACCGCGCCAACGCCCGGACGCAGCCACGGGCAGCGTGCACCCACGGCGATGCTGGAAGAGCTGATGGCGATGCCCAGTTGTCCTGTTTCGGCGCAACGGCCGACGATTGAAAACGTCATTAAGTGTTTGTCCTGTTCCGTCCTGACCTGCCATCCGCCGGCCGGGCGCGGGATACGCGGCCCGGTCGGGGATGGGACATGAGTGCATTCTGTCGATGCGCAGGCATTGGCGAAACGAGGTTTTTTGTGGAGCCGGGTTACGGAAAAACTTCTCAGTCCGACGTGCCCGGTTACAGGCGCCCGTACTCGCGGGCGGTGCGGTCCACGGCGATGCGCGTCTTGTCCACCAGTTCGTCCAGCTCCGCGCGGGTGGCGACCAACGCCGGGGCCATGATCATGCGCCCCAGGGTGGAGCGAATGATGATGCCTTCTTCGAAGCCGATGGTGCGGCAGCGCCAGGCGATGTCGTTTTCGTTGACGAAGCGTTTGCGCGTGGCCTTGTCTTCAGCGAACTGCAACGCCGCCACCAGTCCGATGCCTTGCACTTCGCCCACCAAGGGGTGATTGCCGAACACCTCGCGCAGGCAGCTCTGCAGGTACGGCCCGGTGTCGTTTTTCACCTGAGTGACCACGCCCTCATCGCGCAGCGCCTTGAGGTTGGCAATCGCCACCGCCGCCGCCACAGGGTGGCCCGAGTAGGTCAGGCCATGAGCAAAGACGCCGCCTTTTTCCACCAGCGCTTCGGCCATACGTCGCGACAGAATCAGCCCGCCCATGGGGATATAACCCGAGGTCAGGCCCTTGGCGATGGACAGCGTGTCGGGCTCGAAGCCCAAGGCCTCGTGGGCAAACCATTCGCCGGTGCGACCAAAGCCACCGATCACTTCATCGGCGCACAGCAGTACGTCGTATTGACGGCAGATGCGCTGGATTTCCGGCCAGTAGGTCTGCGGTGGAATGATCATCCCGCCAGCCCCCTGGAACGGCTCGGCAACGAACGCCGCCACCTTGTCGGCGCCCAGTTCGAGGATCTTGTCTTCCAGCTGACGCGCTGCGCGCAGGCCGAACTCTTCAGGGGTCAAATCACCTTCATGGGCGAACCAGTAGGGCTCGTCGATGTGCGCGACATCCGGAATCGTGCCGCCCATTTCGTGCATGAATTTCATCCCACCCAGCGCCGTCGCCGCCAGTGTCGAGCCGTGGTAACCGTTCCAGCGGCCGATCAGGACCTTTTTTTCGGGCTTGCCCATTACCTGCCAGAACTTGCGCACCGTGCGAATCAGTACCTCGTTGGCCTCGGAACCGGAGTTGGTGTAGATCGCGTGGCTGTAGTGCGCCGGCAGCAAGCTGAACAGCAGTTCCGACAACTCGATCACCGCCGGATGGGTCGTATGAAAGAACATGTTGTAGTAGGGCAACTGCTCCAGCTGAGCGCTGGCGGCAGCGGCAAGATCCTTGCGCCCGTAGCCGAGGTTGGTGCACCACAGCCCTGACATGCCGTCCAGATAACGTTGGCCGTCGTTGTCCCACAAGGTCAGCCGATCGCCCCTGACCATCACTCGCGGGCCTTCCTCGTTGAGGGCTTTCTGATCGACAAACGCGTGGATGTGGTGGGCGGCATCGGACGCCTGATAGTCACGTGTGGTGCGGGTTGGATCGAGTTCGTTGGACATTGCGTGTCTCCGGGTGAGGGCGCCCGATGCGGGTGAGGGCGAGGGGCAAGCGGTTGCCGAGGGCTTGTGGCGGTATAAGTTTTGGCACTTGAAAATATTTTTGTAAAGAAAATATTTGTGGGGAAAAACGCAAGTCCGTACCCTGAGCGGCATCGCAAAGCGAGTGCAAGGGCGCCATGAGCGGATTAAGAGAACGGCAAAAAGAACAGCGCCGACAGGTGATCGCCGAGGCGGCGCTGAGGTTGTTCAAAGCCAATGGATTCAGCGCGACCACGCTGGAACAGATTGCCAACGAGGCGGGCGTTTCAGCGCCCACCGTGGTGAATTATTTCGGGGGCAAGCAGGACATTCTCCTCGCATTGCTCAAGGCCCCCGACGAACTGGCGATGCGCGAGGCGAGGGCGAATCTGGACGACAATTCGGACCCGCTCGACGCGCTGTGCGAACTCGAAGGCTTGATGACCCGATATCAACTGCGCGCGATGCCTGCGTCGCTGTGGCGCGAACTGGCGCCATTCCTGTTCACGGGAGACCTGTCCCACGCCTTTCAGCCGTGGAACGCGGCGGTGGTCGAGGAAGCCAAGGCTCTGCTCAAGCATTTTCAAGACCGGGGCAAGGTTCGCCCATCAGTCGATATCGAGGTCGCCGCGACCTTGTTCAACCAGTACGCGAACCTGGCGTTCATCCGCCTGGCCACTGAAGCCGTGCCGGATCGCGAGGCTCATGCGGCGCATATGCGCAGCGTGCTGGGGTTGATGTGCCACGGGATGTTGAGCGACCCGGGCGAAGCATAGCCCTAGGTTTTTCCTGCTCTGCGACGACAAAAATCATAATTTCGCTATCCCCTGATCCTGCACAGAATGCGTCCACACCCGCCTTCGTGAAGGACACAGGTATGACAGCTGGAAACATTGAAATCGATACGCTCGTGGTCGGTGCCGGTCAGGCAGGCGTGGCCATGAGCGAACACCTGAGCCATTTGGTTATCCCTCACCTGGTCCTGGAGCGCAGCCGGATCGCTGAGGCCTGGCGCAGCGGACGCTGGGATTCGCTGGTCGCCAACGGACCGGCCTGGCACGACCGTTTTCCGGGCCTTGAGTTTGCCGGTTTGAGCCCCGACGGCTTTGCTCACAAAGAGCAGGTGGCCGATTACTTCGAAGCCTACGCCCGCAAATTCAAAGCGCCGATTCGCACGGGCGTTGAAGTGCGCAAGGTTGAGCGCAACGTCGGGCGTCCCGGTTTCACCGTTGAAACCTCTCAAGGCGTCATCCAGGCCAATCGCGTGGTGGTGGCAACCGGTCCTTTTCAGAAACCGGTGATTCCAGCCATCGCACCGCAAGATGAGCGGCTGACGCAGATCCATTCCGCACAGTACCGCAACCCGCAGCAACTGGCCGCAGGCGCGGTGCTGGTGGTGGGCGCCGGATCGTCCGGCACACAAATCGCCGATGAACTGCTGCGCGCCGGCAAGCAGGTTTACTTGTCGGTCGGCCAGCATGACCGGCCGCCGCGCGCGTATCGCAATCGCGATTTCTGCTGGTGGCTGGGCGTGCTCGGCGAGTGGGATCAGGCGGCGATGAAACCTGGCCGTGAGCACGTGACCATCGCGGTCAGTGGCGCCCATGGCGGGCGCACGGTGGACTTCCGCGAACTGGCGCAGCGCGGCATGACACTGGTCGGCGTGACCCGGTCTTTCAGCGACGGCGTGGCGACTTTCCAGCCGGACCTGGCGGCAAACCTGGCGCGTGGTGACGAGAACTATCTGGCCGTGCTCGATGCCGCCGATGCCTACATCGAACGCAACGGGCTGAACCTGCCGCTGGAGCCTGAAGCCCGTCGCGTGTTCCCCGACCCGGAATGCGTGAGCCAACCGATTCTCGAACTGGACCTGGCCGAGGCTGGCATCACCACCATCATCTGGGCCACCGGTTTCGCCACCGACTACAGCTGGATGAACGTTGATGCCTTCGATGAAAAAGGCAAACCCCGGCATCAGCGTGGCGTGTCGACCGAGTCCGGCATCTATTTCCTCGGTCTGCCGTGGCAGTCGCGCCGCGGCTCGTCGTTCATCTGGGGGGTATGGCACGACGCCAAATACGTCGCCGATCACATTGCCACCCAGCGCAAATACCTTGAATACCGGGACGCCACCGAGCGTCAGGCCGAGCACGCTGCTTCAACGGCGCCGGCATCAGTCGTGACGGCCTGAATCCGCGTTCCGCGCCGAACCCGGACGGGCGGCGCGGGCAACTTTCTGCTTCCAGGGAGCCCCACATGGCACAACCTACGCATACCCGCATTCGCATGTTCAACACCAAGGAAACCTACCCGAACCAGTCGCTGGATAACGATCTGTGTCAGGCCGTTCGGGCGGGTAACACGATCTACGTACGCGGCCAGATCGGCACCGATTTCGAAGGCAATCTTGTAGGCCTTGGAGACCCACGCGCCCAGGCCGAGCAGGCGATGAAAAACGTCAAACAGTTGCTGGAAGAGGCGGGCTCGGAGCTGTCGCACATCGTCAAGACCACCACCTACATCATCGACCCGCGCTATCGCGAGCCGGTCTATCAGGAGGTCGGCAAGTGGCTCAAGGGTGTGTTCCCGATTTCCACCGGGCTGGTGATTTCCGGGCTGGGGCAGCCGCAATGGCTGATGGAAATTGACGTGATTGCTGTGGTGCCGGACGGTTGGCAAGTGGGGCAGGGTGAGTGAGGCTTTGATGGGCAACGCTTGGGGGGACGGCATTGGGCTGGAGCTGCCTGGATCAGCAGGGCTTTGAGCATCAGGACTTGGAGGGGGGCTAGCTTGTCAGAAGCCCTCGCCTCCAAGTGAAACCTGGAACTACAGGCTATCTGGATCCCCAAAAAACATCTGAATCCGCGACCTCAACCAGCGCTCTCCCGGATCATTATCCTGCGACCCGCGCCAGGCCATGTGCAGTTCAAACGTACGCGTCGGCAGCGGCGGGTCTTCGGCGCGCAGTCCGCCTGCGGCCGTCAACGCATCAGCGGTGTAATCCGGCACGGTCGCAACGATGTCCGTGCCCGCCAGCAGCGTTCCCAATCCATTGAATTGCGGCACGGCGAGCACCACATGGCGCTTGCGCCCGAGTGTTCCCAGTTCTTCGTCGACAAAGCCGCTGAGGTCGCCGGCAAATGACACCAGTGCATGCGGGCGGGCGCAGTAATCGTCGAGGCTCAGCGGGCCGGGTACGGTGTCGGCGCGCAGCAGTTTGGGGGCGCTGCGGCGCAGGACTTTGCGCTTGGCATTGGCGGGCAGGTCGGTGGTGTAGCTGACGCCGATCGAGATTTCGCCAGAGGCGAGCAGGCCTGGCATCAGGATGTAGTTGACCCGGCGCACCACTAGCACGATGCCCGGTGCTTCTGCGCGCAAACGCTTGAGCAGCATCGGCAGCAGGGCGAATTCGACGTCGTCGGACAAACCGATCCGAAATACCGACGTGCTGGTCGCGGGGTCGAAATCGGCTGCGCGGCTGACGGCGGTCGAAATCGAATCGAGGGCCGGCGAGAGCAGGGCGAAGATTTCCACCGCGCGGGCAGAGGGTTCCATGCTGCGCCCGGTGCGTACGAACAGCGGGTCGTCGAACAGGCTGCGCAGGCGCGACAGCGCCGCACTGATCGCCGGTTGTCCGAGAAAGAGCTTTTCTGCCGCCCGGGTCACACTGCGTTCGTGCATCAATGTTTCGAATACGATCAACAGGTTCAGGTCGACACGACGCAGGTCATTACGATTCATCTGGAGTCCTGGCAGAGTCATCAAGCTTGACGAGAGCGGCCATATGAGAACAATGGCCGGCATGAATCTTACGGGGAAAGGCTGGTACTCTGCACCGGAAATTCAGCTTTTACGAGACGGCGGCAGCGCTTTTTTGCAGGTTTATGCCAATGCCGCCCCTGTTGCGGAATCAATGACAGGCATGTCGACTATTAATAGCCACTGATGGTCTTGGGTCGAAAGCCCAGATAGAGTTCATGGCATTAGAGGTTACTTTGACGAGGTTTGCGATGTCCCGCACGATCCGTTTTCACAAGTTTGGTCCGGCCGAGGTGCTCAAATGCGAAGAGCATGCGGCCGCTCAGCCAGGTCCTGGCGAAGTGCAGGTGCGTGTCGAAGCCATCGGCATCAGCTGGTATGACACCCTCTGGCGTCAGAACCTGGCTTCGTCCCAGGCGCGTCTGCCCTCGGGCCTTGGCCATGAAATGGCCGGTGTGGTCACCGCAGTCGGTGCCGACGTCGAGGACCTGTCCGTGGGCGACAAGGTCGCCAGTTTCCCTGCTGAAAGCCCCAACGACTATCCGGTTTACGGCGAGTCGATCGTGCTGCCGCGGACCGCGCTGACGCGTTATCCGGATGTCCTCAGCCCGATCGAAGCCAGCGTTCATTACACGCCGCTGCTGATCGCCTACTTTGCCTACGCCGATCTGGCGCGGGTCAAACCGGGGCAGTTCGCTCTGGTCACGGACGCCAGCCATTGCGCCGGCCCGTCGTTTGTCCAGTTGGGCAAGGCGCTGGGTGTGCGGGTGATTGCCGCGACCAAGGAAGCCGAGGAGCGCGAGTATCTGCTGTCTCTGGGCGCAGAAAAGGTGATCGTGACCGAAGAGGAAGATCTGTTGATGCGAATCAACAAGATCACCGACAACCGCGGTGTCGACGTTGTGTTCGATGGCCTCGGTGGTCCGCAGATGTCATTGCTCGGCGATGTGCTGGCACCGCGCGGCAGTCTGGTGTTGTACGGCTTGCAGGGCGGCAATCAAACGCCGTTTCCGGCCTGCGCAGCGTTTCAGAAGAACATCCAGTTCTTTGTGCATTGCATCGGCAATTTCACCGGCAAGCCCGAGCTGGGTATCGCGCAGGATAGCGTCGCCCTGCAACGCGCGTTGCGTGACATCAATCAGTTGACCGCTGACCGCGTACTGCTGCCACTGAAAACCCGTGTATTCGCGTTCAACGAGTTCGTCGAAGCACATCGCTACATGGACGAATGCCCGTGCCGCGAACGGGTCGCCCTGCAAGTCGAACCGGCGTAAGCCCTGCCTTCGGAGTCCGTGGTCCCACGGACTCCTCTGCGTTTACTCTCCCTTTGCGACAACCCACGCTTGTTGAGGCGCCATCCGCGTGCCTGTTGAACAACTGAGCTGGTTTTTGCTCTCGATCTGTATCTTCTAATCGCCATATAAGCCCTGATAATTGAATGATTACTTTCATCTCAAGGAATGAGCCATGGCTGTGCATTCTATTTGTCCTGCGCGACATCTAACTGTTGAATCTGTTGATAACGGCAACTTCTGTTTAAATGCTGTAAGACGATTCGGAAACCGCTTCTCTTTTTCTTGTACTCACTTGCCTTCGGACCCCGTGGGAAATTTCCTAGGACGAACGGTGAACGAGGATAACCCCTTAAATACAGGGCTTTGAGACCAAAAAAGGCAATCCTTGGGGGTTTCGCCAGCTCAAGTGTTTCAAATAACTTCAAAGTTGTAAGTGTTAGCATTTGAGCGTCTATTACTTATTGATGAATTGTCCGCTACGGGTGTCTCCGTGAGTGCGGCATGAAACTTTCGATTCCGGGTAAATACCGATGAGCACGATCCATGATCAAGCAATGAACTATGTCTACCAGCAAGTATTGCAACGCTTGCTGAGTTTTTTCTCCCGTGCTGAACGCACGGCCCTGCAGTTGTTGATTCAACGGCTGGCGGTGGCCGCGGGCGGCATGGAGCACATCGGTCAATTCAGGGTGCTGGTGAACCAGTCCGGGTCGCGCGACAGCTGTTACACCCTGGCCTTGCTGCGCGCTGCACAGTTGAGCATTGCGAGTCGTGCGCCGGCGACGTTTCAACTGCGAGTGGCCAATCTGCGCTGGAACGGCAGCAGCCAGACGTCGCTCCAGAACATGCATCGCAGCTACAGTGCCTTGTTTCTGTATGACGATCCACGGGTCGAACTGGTGATGGTGGACCATCGGCAAGTCGTGCCATTTGATCATCAGACGCCGATCAGCGATGCAGGTCGCGAGGGCAATCGCCTTAATCTGCTGTTGCTCGGGCACCGCCGTAACTGGGACGAACCGCTGCATTTGTGGGACGACGCCTATCTTGCCAGCGCCGAATTCTACGGCCAGATCGCGCGCTGGAATCATGGCGTTGATGCCATGGTCGGCAGCGAATCAACGCGCCGTCAGCAGCATTTTCTGGACGGGCTGGACCGGGCGGTGCAAAAGGCCGGCATCGCCGGGCCTCAGGTGAGCAATGTCGGTTTCGACAGACTGTTTCCTTTGCTCGATGCGCTGGGTGGCGATTATTACCGTGAGTTTTATCCAGAGGAGGAGCGGGTGGTCTGGCGTCCGCAAGGTGAGTTTGAAGCCTGTCGGCGCACCAGTTTCATTCATATCAACGACATGATTGTCGGCAAGCTTGAGGAGCGCTGGCCATTGCTCAGTGATTTCCTCGGTTTCCAGGCGGACGACATGACGCTCTATCAGCCCGACGATGAACACGTAGAGCCTGTGGTGGCTGCGCATCTGCGCGGTTTGCAGGCGCAATTCATCGAAGGTCGGACCTACGACGAGGGTGTCAGTGATTATCTGGCGAGCAGCTTGCTGACGATGCGGCAGAAACAGGTACCCGAATCGGTTTGCGAGCAACTGCTGGCCAGTTTCGGCCATTTGCGGGAGCTCGATCAACTGAGCGTACAGGCGGAAGGTGCGTTGCTGGCCAGTTTCGACTTGAACCAGATCCAGTTGACATGCCTGCTGTTTGCCCCGTTCATCGATGGCGGCGCGGGTCTTGAGCGGTTCCTGCGCCATTGTCACCCCGGCATGCTGGTGGCGATCCCGGATCTGCACCGGGCAATGCAAGGGCTGCATGCCCCGGAACAGGTCGTGAAGTGGATGACTGATGTCAGCGGGCTGCCGCTGCGGTTGATCGTGCGTCTCTATGCGATGGGGCCGTTTCGTCTATCCGCTCCAGACCAGGCCGCCTCGCCGAGCCTGGACGACCATGGCGCCACTGCACAGCCACCAGCAGACCGCTCGGCAAAAGGCTGACCATGAGCAGTTTGCCAGGAGATGAATGGATGCCCACGGATACGGGATTGTGAAAGCGTCGAGGGATAATGACTTCGTTTATCAGGCGGTTTATCGATATCTGACATCGTTGATAGACGAAGCCGGGAAGGGCGCAGCAGTGCGTCTGCCCTCGCTGCGACAACTGGCAGACCGGCTCAGCGTATCGATCTCGACGGTGCAGTACGCCTATTCGCTGCTGGAAAAGGAAGGGCGGGTCTACTCGATCGCCAAGTCCGGGTATTACGCCCAGGCGCTACACGACATGGATTCGCCGGATAGCTGCCATGATTTGCTGGAAACGGTGTACGTCAACGCCAGACGTCCGGGCATGTGCGTGCTGAGCGCTGACGACCCGGCTTCACTGCAGCCACTGGACAGTCCGTTGTTGATGCTCGAGCGCGAATTGTTGCGCCAGTATCCACGCCAGCCGTCTTCGCTGATCCAACCGTGCGGCGAGCGGGAGCTGCGTACGGTATTGGCCGCGCGCTACACCACCTCGACCGCCAATTACTGGCGCGCGGACGACGTCTATATCGGTGCAGATTTGCGTGGGGTACTGGAAATACTGATTTCGGTGCTGCAATTGCGCGGCGCCACCGTCGTCGTCGAGTCTCCATGCGACTGGGTGATCCTGCGTCTGTTGCAGGCGGCCCAGGTGCACGTCATCGAGTTGCCGCTGCTGGGCGGAGGGCAGGTGGACCCGCAACAGCTCGAGTCGCTGTTAACGCACGAACCGGTGCGCTTGATGCTGGTGTCGTCTGCATTGAACATGCCGCGCGGCAGTCTGCGCCCGTTGAGTAACCAGCAGGCGATTGCGCATTTACTGGCATTGCACGGCACCTGGGTGCTGGAAAACGACTGCTACAGCGAACTGCATGACGGCGAGGGCCCACAGCCCTTGCGTGACTGGCTGGATCCTGAACGGTTGCTGGTGTTTTCAACATTCGAGAAATTCATCGGCGCCGAGGCACCGTTCGGTTTTCTGTTGTCGCGACATTGGCGTCATGAGCTGCAGCGGCACTTTTTGTTGCGCGCGTTCCGCTTGTCACCGATTCGCCAGAAAGCCATTGCCAGACTGCTGGGTGGCGGGCGACTGGACCAGCATCTGGCGGTCTTGCGAAGAATGCTCAAGGAGCGTCGCGCGCCGCTGATCGCGCTGTTGCGCGATCGCCTGGGCGACGCGCTGGATGTCGTCGAGCCCGAGGGCGGCGCAACCGTATGGGTGCGGTCGTTGCGGCCGGTCAATATGGTTCAGGTTTTCCAGCGCCTGCTCAGACAGCAGATCGTGGTGGCGCCGGGCGAGTTGTTCAGCTTGCAGGGGCTGCACGGGCAGAATCTGCGTCTGAGCGCGTTGGGTCATGGTGAGCGTGATCTGGCCAGTGTGGTCGGGTTGCTCGGTGACGCCTTGCGTCTGGCCCCCGTTGACTGACGTTAAAAAACATCGGAAGAGTCCCGGATAGATCCCGTCGCACTACGGTCAAACTGCCAGTAAACTGCGCTCTATTCCTGAATCACTCCATTTCAGAGGTTTTGCATGACACTCAGTCCTTTTGCGGGCAAACCGGCACCGGCAGAACTGTTGGTCGACATCCCGCGACTGGTAACGGCTTACTACACCGGACAGCCCGACGCGTCGATTTCCACTCAGCGTGTGGCGTTCGGTACTTCCGGACACCGGGGCAGCTCGTTCGACTTGAGTTTCAACGAGTGGCACGTTCTGGCAATCAGCCAGGCGATTTGCCTGTACCGCGAAGCGCAAGGCATTACCGGGCCATTGTTCGTCGGCATCGACACACATGCGCTGTCGACCCCGGCCGGGGCCAGCGCGCTGGAAGTTCTGGCTGCCAACGGTGTCACGCTGATGATCGCCGAAGGTGACGAATACACCCCGACACCGGCCATTTCCCACGCCATTCTTTGCTACAACCGTGGCCGCACCTCGGGTCTGGCGGACGGCATTGTCATCACGCCGTCGCATAATCCGCCACAAAGCGGTGGTTACAAATACAACCCCACCAATGGCGGACCAGCCGACACCCATATCACCAAGTGGATCGAAGCCAAGGCCAATGAACTGTTGGCCAACAAGCTCGCCGGCGTGAAACGCATCAGCTACGAGCAGGCGCTCAAGGCCAGCACCACCCATCGCCATGACTACGTCAATACCTACGTTGCCGACCTGATCAATGTGATCGACTTCGATGCCATTCGTGACGCCAAGCTGCGTCTGGGCGTTGATCCGCTGGGCGGAGCCGGGGTGCGCTACTGGTCGGCGATCGCCGAGCATTACCGTCTGGATCTGCAAGTGGTCAATAAAGAAGTCGATGCGACGTTCCGCTTTATGACCGTTGACTGGGATGGCCAGATTCGCATGGACCCGTCGTCAAGCCACGCGATGCAAGGCCTGATTGGCCTGAAAGAACGTTTCGACGTGGCATTTGCCTGCGACCCGGATCATGATCGCCACGGTATCGTCACGCCGTCCGGTGGTCTGCTGGCGCCGAACAACTATCTGGCGGTTTCCATCGATTACCTGTTCCAGAACCGGCCGCAATGGCGCGCCGATGCTGCCGTAGGTAAAACCGTGGTCAGCAGCGGCTTGATCGACCGTGTCGCCAAGCGTCTGGGCCGCCGGCTGTACGAAGTGCCGGTCGGTTTCAAATGGTTCGCGGAGGGCCTGTTCGATGGTTCGCTGGGTTTCGGCGGCGAAGAAAGTGCCGGTGCGTCGTTCCTGCGCAAGGACGGTGGCGTCTGGAGTACCGACAAGGATGGTCTGATTCCGGCATTGCTCGCTGCGGAAATGACCGCACGCACCGGGCGCGATCCGAGCCAGGCGTACAAGGCGCTGACCGATGAACTGGGTGAACCGTTCTCGGTGCGTGTCGATGCCAAGGCCAATCCAGAGCAGAAAGCGCTGCTGAGCAAGCTGTCGCCGGCGCAGGTCACCTCGACCGAACTGGCTGGCGAGAAAATCCAGAGCATTCTCAGCCATGCACCGGGCAACGATCAGGCGATCGGCGGTCTGAAGGTGATGACCGAGAACGGCTGGTTCGCTGCGCGGCCGTCGGGCACTGAAGACATCTACAAGATTTACGCCGAGAGCTTTATCGGTGATGACCACCTCAAGCAACTGGTGGTTGAAGCGCAGGCATTGGTGGATGGGGCGATTTCCAGCCGTTGATGTTCACCAAGGTGTAAAAAAAGGGGCAGCCGTGATGGTTGCCCCTTTTTTCCCTCACCCTAACCCTCTCCCAAAGGGAGAGGGGACTGAATGTGGGCGGCTTGAGGCATTTGTCGACCTGGTAATGCGGCGTTGGATGATCGAGAACTTTAAGCCAGATCCACCAGAACAATTTCACTGTCTTCAACCGCCGTGACGGTCAGCACTTGCTCCTGCGCCACCGCAACGCCGTCTCGAGCTTGTGCACGCAAGCCATTGACTTCAATCACGCCAGTGGCCGGAACGAGATACGCACGGCGGCCTTCATCCAGACGGTATTCCGCAGTTTCCCCAGCCTTGAGATTGGCCGCCACCAAACGCGCATCGGCGCGGATTCGCAGGCTCTGGTCGTCACCGTCCTTGCCGCTGGCCAAGGTTACAAAACCTTCACGCTGGCCTTTGGGAAACGGTTTGGCACCCCAGGACGGCGGCGCGCCGGTTTCAGTCGGCAGAATCCAGATCTGGAAAATCCGCGTGTCCTGAGCTTCCAGGTTGTATTCGCTGTGCGCAATGCCAGTGCCAGCGCTCATCACTTGCACGTCACCTGCCTCGGTGCGGCCCTTGTTGCCAAGGTTGTCCTGGTGGGTGATCGCACCTTCACGTACATAGGTGATGATTTCCATGTCGCGGTGCGGATGCTGCGGAAAACCGCTGCCGGCGGCGATCACGTCGTCATTCCAGACGCGCAGATTGCCCCAGCTCATGCGTTGCGGGTCGTAATACTCGGCAAAGGAGAAATGGTGGTGGGCGTCGAGCCAGCCATGATTGGCTGCGCCCAGCGAATTGAAAGGTCTGAGTTCAAGCATGATCGTCTCCGCAAAAGGTTCGTCACAGGGCGAAACCGGTGGTTTATGACGGCGATCATCTACCCCTTAACTATCGATAAAAAGCGTAAAAAATGCGGCATTACTATCGAATAGGTTGATGAAAGGGGAAAAGAAAGCATCTCACCCGACTTTCATTTCATCGCCTAAACCGATGACCCATAAGCATTTCGCTAGAAACGCGCGGCGAATCCAGACACCATAGCCGCCTCAGCCTCACACTGGAGCCGTCTTCGTGGCGCAACACACCCCCGATCTCCCTCCCGAACTTCGTCCTTTGGCCGAGATGCCCTGGTTCAAACGCCTGGCGGCACGTTTCTTCGGCCATGGTCTGACCCGTTTGCGCGCGCAGCACCGTGCGTCCTGGTTGCACGGGCAGGCGGATGGCTTTCGCAGCGGGCACACCGCTGGTGTCGATTACGGCTTCAAACAAGGCAAGCTCGAAGGGCTGGAGGAAGGCCGCCAGGTGCTGCTGATACGCGACAGCCGCAACACCGAGTACCGCCCGCCCAGCGTCGACAATCATTTGTTCGACGATTGGCGACTGCCGCTGACCGCCGAACTTAAAAAACGCATGAAAGCCGATGTCGCGCGCCTGTTGCCTGCCCACGCGCAGCCAAGCGCCGCGCAATGGAAGATGATCTTCAGCGAAACGGCGTCGACCTCGGTGGTCGCCGGAGCCGGCGCGGGTAAGTCGACCACGCTGGTGCTGCGTATCCTGCTGCTCAAGCACTATCTGGGTTTCGAGCTGGATTCAATGACTGTGGTGACCTTCACTCGCGAGTCACGCAAGGATTTCATCAACAAACTGATCGAAGTGTTCGCACTCTGGGATTTGGCAGTGAACCTGCGCCAGGCTCGCGAACTGGTGCGCACCTTTCATTCGCGCATTCTGCCGATGGTGCGCAGCTTGCCCGGTTTCGAGCGTTTGCAGGCTTTCGAGAACCTCAGTGACAGAGCGCAGGGCGCTGCCGAAGAGGTCGACAGCAACCCGTTTGACCTGCGCATCAATGATGCGCAGCGCCAGCAGCTCAACGCCTGCTATCACCGCTTGTTTAACCAGGATGAGCGTTTCCGTCAGTTGATTCAGCCGTTGTCCCGCGCCGGTTTGCAGTTGAAGGAGCTGGAGCGCGATCACCCGGACGTACAAAAGCGTGTAGCGGTAACGGAGCTGGCCGCCCGACGTGATGAAGAGCTCTGCGATGTGATCGAGGACCTGTGGTTTCGCGCCGGTGCGTGGCCGATCAAGGGCATCGAACCGAATCGGCAGACGTTTGAGATCAATGGTGCGAAATTCCATAGTCATGGCTACATCCCGAGTCTGGATGCTTGGGTAGTGCTGGGTTTCGATCATCGCGAAAACCCTCAGCTTTCCCGGCCCAACGCCAAGCTCAGCGTGCGTGCCGAATGGGCAGTCAAACGCACCCTTTTTCAAGCTTTCTGTCGTAAGCCGTTGATCTGGCTGGATAGTTACGAGTCGTCGAAGCGCATCCTGGCAACCTTGGCCGGGGATGCCAGCGCCGGGCCGGGCTTCGAATACAAGGTCAAGGGCGAGCTGGCTTCGGCGCCGCTGCTCGATTGTTTTGTCGCCGCGGCTGGGTTTATCGAGAACCTGGGGCTGGATGTGCCTGACGCAGTCGGTCGCATGAGTTTCGCCAAAGACGATTCGGACCGGTTTTTCTTCGAGGCGCTGAGCCTGTTCTGGCGCGCCTTCGAAGATCATCTGCTCGATCAGAAACCACCGGTCATGACCTATAACCGGATGTTCGCCTTGTTCAGCGAGCATTCGCCGGAAAACCTCAAGCTGCTAAGCGATGAGCTGCTCCGGCCGCTGTCGCACCTGATGATTGACGAATTTCAGGACGTTTCGCCGCAGATCGTTTCCTGGATCCGCGCAAGCCTCGCTGAAATCCGCAGCCGAGGTCCGGCCATGCACGTCGGGCGCGGGGCGCAGCGTTCGTCATTGCTGTGCGTTGGCGATGACTGGCAGTCGATCTATGGCTGGCGCGGCAGTTCGCCAAGTTACTTCATGGCGTTCGACAAGGAATTCCCGTCGCCGAGCACCACGCGTGTGATGCTTAGCGACAATTACCGCAGCCACCAGCACATCATCGACGCCGCCGAACATATCGTCCGCGCGGCGCCGGCCATCCCGGGCAAAAAGGCCAAGGCCAGCGGTGCGCCCAAGCCGTTGCACGCGGTCAACGTTCTCGACCGCGACGATCAGGCACTGGCCGAGCGCCTGTCCGAGCACTATCGCCAGGGCCATTCAATCTTGATGCTTTATCGAAAAGGCAGCGATAAGTCATTGATAGCTGAGCATATTCAACCGGTACTTAATGTAGATTCGAGCTTGCCGTACGAAGCTCGGCGTCTGAAGCAGCTGACCTATCACAGTGCCAAAGGCCTGCAAGCCGATGCGGTGTTCCTGCTCGGCGATTGTCAGCACCTGACCAGTTCGCCGTACAAGAATCAGGTTTACCGCATGGCCGGGTTGGGTAAAGCGGGCGACAGCGAGCCATATGACAATGCGCAGAAAGACGAAATCCTGCGCCTGGCCTATGTCGGCATCACCCGTGCGGTCAGCCATTGCTACTGGTACGTTGAACCGCAGGATGCGCAAGCGGTGAACATGCCACGGGCGTCCGATCGGGTCGCCAGCAACAAGCCGTTCTTTGCTGATCAGCGCAAGGTCAGACAAACCACCTGAGCACAAAAAAGCCCGCACACTGCGGGCTTTTTTCTTTGTAGATCAACAGGCTAGGCGTAACTCCTGAAAGACTCTGGAGGAATGAAAGCTTCCAGCTCATCCTCCACAGCCTCGATGATTCGTTCCACGTCTGCCGCATTCATGACCGTCGCGCAGGGAATACCGGCGATGGCAATCATGGTTTCCCCACTGGCGCGATCGAACAGACGGGCGACCATGCTGCCTGGCGCGTCCATCGTTGCTTCGAAACCCATGGGATGAAAATGCCAGCGCATCAGCTGGCATGCATTGGGGAACGTGACTTTGCTAAACCCTTTATTCATGTGTTGCCCGCCTTCTTCATCGAGCGCTTCCGTTTGCTCATGTTAGGTGGGAAGAGCCTTCATTGGCTCAACCGGTGACAGTTATTAAAAGTAGCATCCAGTTGTGAAATTCTCGTGAGAATTTTCAGTCCATTTGGCGATTGCAGCGATTTTTTTGATGTGGATCACGTCGAGGCGAGAGCTTGCCAAATGGCCATCACTGATTTTTCGTTGCCGCCAATGCCAATGTTGGGCAAGCTCGGTTCTTTTTTTCGAGCCTTCCATGCACGACGATGATGACGGCCCCGAACAGACCCAAGCCACGGCTGGCACGGTCATGCGCTATCACCTGAGCTGGAAACATCGCGATCTGGACAGCGTCATGGCGCTGTATCACCCGGACATCCAGTACAACGATTTTTTTCAGAATCGCGTGCTGGGCCTTGATGAGCTGCGTGAATACGTGCGCGTCAGCATGCCGCGAGAATCCGACGAACTGCTTGAGCATTGCGACCGCATTCGCGTCGATGGCAACACCGCGTTCATCCAATACGAAGTGACGTTGCGCGGCGGCGACGGCTTGGTGTCGTTTCGCTCGAGCGAGGCGATCACCGTCAAGGACGGGCTGATCTGGCGGGTCAATGAATATGCCTCGCTGGTGCGTACGCAAGCAGATGGCACTGCCTCGTCAAGCCAGCGCCCGGCAGAGAGTCGCCTGGGACTGTCGCCGCGCCAGCTGAGTTTTATGGCCGAAGACCTGCAGCAGTATTTCGAAAAGCAGCAGCCGTACCTCGACCCTGAACTCGATTTGCAGCGGGTGGCGAAGGAGTGTGGCTACAGTCGCAACCAGATTTCCTACCTGCTGAATCAAGTGCTCGGGCAAAGCTTCTACCGCTATGTCAATCAGGCGCGCCTGCAGCATTTGCTGCGTTCGCTCGACAGCGCGGTGCCGCCGCTGCGCATCGATGAGCTGGCGTTTGCCGCCGGTTTCAATTCGTTGTCGGCGTTTTACAGCTGTTTCCGCCAGCACACCGGCCAGTCGCCCAAAGCCTACGTCAAACAAATTTCTTTGCGGGCACGCGCGCAAGACACTGGCTAAGGACTGCCACTAGGATCGACGCCATCGAAGGTTTCAAGTGGCGGAGTCTGGCATGCCGGCGTGGCGCACGATCAGTTTGTGGATGGACCAGCTCGACGAGTCGCTGACCGCGCGACCTGAGCTTGAGCGGGACCTGGACGTCGATGTGGCGATTATCGGCGCCGGCTACACCGGGCTGTGGACGGCCTATTACCTGAAAAAACACGCGCCGGGCCTCGACATTGCGATTGTCGAAGCGCAAACCGCCGGTTTCGGCGCGTCCGGGCGCAATGGCGGCTGGTTGATGGGTAATTTGCTCGGCGAGGATCGCTTGCTCGCCGGATTGTCGCCGCAGCAGCGCCGGGCGTCATTCGATCTGCTGCACAGCATTCCCGATGAGGTAGAGGTCGTCCTCGAACAGGAAAGTATCGACTGTGATTATCGCAAGGGCGGGGTGCTTTACTGCGCGGCGCGTTATCCGGAGCAGGAAGCGAACCTGTGCGACTATCTGGCGAAACTGCATGCCCAAGGCCTGACCGACGACGATTACCGCTGGCTCAGCCCGGAACAACTGGCGCAACAGATCCGCATCGCCAAGCCATACGGCGGCATTTACGCGCCTCATGTAGCGACCATTCACCCGGCGAAACTGGTGCGGGGGCTGGCGCGTACCGTGCAGAATATGGGGGTGAAGATCTACGAAAACAGCCCGGTCACGCAATGGCAGTCCGGCCGTTTGCGCACGGCCAGGGCCAATGTACGCAGCCGCTGGATCGTGCCGGCAGTCGAGGGCTATTCGGTAACGTTGCCACCGCTGGGCCGCTATCAGTTGCCGGTGCAAAGCCTGATCGTCGCCACCGAGCCGCTGTCGCAGGCAACCTGGGACGAAATCGGCCTCAATCGCGGGCAGGCCTTCAGTGAATTCAGCCGCCAGGTCACTTACGGCCAGCGCAGCGCCGACAATCGTTTGATCTTCGGCGCACGCGGCGGCTACCAGTTCGCCGGCAAGCTGCGACACAACTTTGATCTGAGCCGTGACGAAGTCGAGCTGCGGCGTTATCTGTTCGGCGAGTTGTTCCCGCAGCTGAAAAACGTGCAGATCACCCACGCCTGGGGCGGCAATCTCGGTATGTCGCGACATTTCAAGCCGCACATGCTCTGTGACCGCGCCAACGGTATTGCGCTGTCCGGCGGTTATGGCGGGGAGGGTGTCGGTGCCAGCAACCTCGGCGGCCGCACCCTGGCCGATCTGATTCTTGAACGCGACAGCGAGCTGGTCCATCAGCCTTGGGTGCTGGCGGACGGCGGCATTCACGCCTTGCGCGCGTGGGAGCCGGAGCCGTGCCGCTGGCTCGGTTACAACGCGATCATCAAAAGCTTCGTCCACGAGGACCAGACCCTGGCGAATCCGGCGACCGCACCGTGGCGACGCAAACTCGCCAGCCGGGTCGCCGGTTTCATGGAAGGTTTCATGCATTAAGCGTCGTTCATTTCCAAAAACAGGTAAGCCCATGAGCATCACCCAGTTCAAGAATACCGCCACGTTACAACTCGACGAATCCAGCCCGGTGGCCGTGCCCATCGGCGAGTCGGTCGCGATCGCCTCGACCACCAGCGTTGAGCGCGACGATGGCGTCGAAACCGGGGTCTGGGAATGCACGCCCGGGCGCTGGCGCCGGCAGATCACCGCGCAGGAGTTCTGCCATTTCATTTCCGGACGTTGCACCTTCACCCCCGATGACGGTGGCGAAACCCTGCACATACAAGGTGGCGACGCACTGATGTTGCCAGCCAACACGCTCGGTATCTGGGACATCCAGGAAACCGTGCGCAAGAGCTACGTGCTGATTTTCTGATTATTTGATCCTTTGATTGCCTGCCAACAAGAAAGACAACCCACACAGGAATCGATCCATGATCCGCAAGACCCTCGCTCTGGCACCGCTGATGCTCGCCGTTTCCCTTGCTCAGGCCGCGGAAACGGTCAAGGTTTACAACTGGTCCGACTACATCGCGCCGGACACCACCAAAAATTTCGAAAAAGCCACGGGCATCGGCGTGACGTACGACGTCTACGACAGCAACGAAACCCTCGACGGCAAGTTGATGACCGGTAAATCCGGTTACGACGTGGTGTTTCCGTCCAACCATTTCATGGCACGCCAGATTCAGGGCGGGGCGCTGAAGAAACTCGACAAGAGCCAGTTGCCGAACTGGAAGAATCTCAATCCGGTGCTGCTCAAGGCGTTGCAGACCAATGACCCGGGCAACGAGCACGGTTTTCCGTATCTGTGGGGCAGCACGGGTATTGGCTACAACATCGCCAAGGTCAAAGCGGTATTGGGCGACAACGCGCCGGTGGATTCCTGGGACCTGATTTTCAAGCCCGAGAACATGGAGAAACTGCAGAAGTGTGGGGTGGCGATTCTCGACAACGGTCCGGAATTGCTGCCGGCGGCGCTCAATTATCTGGGCCTGCCGCACCACAGCAAAAATCCCGAGGACTATAAAAAAGCCGAAGCGCTGCTGATGAAAGTGCGGCCGTATGTGAGCTATTTCCATTCGTCGAAATACACCAGTGATCTGGCCAATGGCGATATTTGCGTGGCGGTGGGGTTTTCCGGGGACATTTTGCAGGCGGAGAACCGGGCGAAAGAGGCGAAGAACGGCGTCGAGATTGGTTATGCGATTCCCAAGGAGGGCGCGGCGATCTGGTTCGACATGGTGGCCATGCCGGCTGATGCGCCGGATGAAAAGGCCGGGTATGCGTTCATGAACTATCTGTTGCGGCCTGAGGTGATGGCCGGGATCAGTAATTATGTGCATTACGCCAATGGCAATGAGCAGGCGGATGGGTTGATTGATCCGGCGATCAGGAACGATACGAAGGTTTATCCGAGTCCGGAGATGATGGGCAAGCTGTTTGCGCTGGAGGCGATGCCGTTGAATATCGATCGGATCCGGACGCGGGTTTGGAACAAGATCCGTACGGGGAGTTGAGCTTTTTTTGGGGCTTTGGACTTGGCGGCCTCTGGGCCGACCAGGTTTCTGGGGTTTTGGGTGTATATCCGTTTCTTTGAGTGTTGCGGCTGGCGGTTCCGCTCTTACAGCGGGTCACTTTTGCAGACGCCCAAAAGTAACCAAAACGCTGGGCCCCTGCGTTCGGCCCTCGCAGGCTCGGGTCCCTTCGCTCCGGGACCGATCCGGGCGCAGCGGCTACGGTTTGCTTCGCTGCACCTCCTTCCGCTGTGTCTGGCTGCGCCAGACGGTCGCTGCGCTCCCACGCCCTGATCGATCCCTCCACTCAGCCTGCCGATGGGGCCGGTTAGGCAAGATCAAGGGCACTCGAGCTGGCGCTCATTGTAAGGAGTGGTTAGAAGCGGGGCGTTTGGCTTTGGATTTGTGGTGTGGCTGCCCCTCACCCCAGCCCTCTCCCCCTGGAGAGGGAGCCGATCTGCTTTGGCTTTGAAAATCGCGTACGACTCGGTATTCCAGGTCGGCGTAGATCTCACATTCACCCCGGTCAGTTCCCTCTCCCTCCGGGAGAGGGCTAGGGTGAGGGGCTTTTGCGGGTGACGCCGCTTTGAAGAGTATGCACTCCATATAGCATCTGATATCAATCCAATATCGCCGCACCAGTAAAGTGCGACGCACCTAACAAAATACAACTTACCGATATTTAATATTTAAATAGAAAATCGTCAGACAATTTCCCATTCCCTGCGCAACTTCAAGCAATCTTCAACCGTCTTGTGCCATGTTTTCGGCCATTTACCCGGAACACTCTTTTTCGAACTAAAAAAATCCTTTACGCAACATTTCGAATTGTGTCAGGTTTCTTACGCCTTCATTGGGCGAGTGATAGGACGATCTCGCCGGGATCGTCGCTATCGGACAAAAACTGTTCCATTGCTTAACAAGGAAGTGTGTTTATGTCGAAAGTCAAAACCAATGCTATTGATTCCGCCGAGCAGGCTTTGTTGCTGTCTGCGGCGCCGCAGTCGCTGGCCGCTGCCAGTTCGGCCTATAACCAGATCAATAGCTTCAGCCATC
Organism: Pseudomonas sp. Z003-0.4C(8344-21); assembly: GCF_900104975.1. Classification (NCBI taxonomy): domain Bacteria; kingdom Pseudomonadati; phylum Pseudomonadota; class Gammaproteobacteria; order Pseudomonadales; family Pseudomonadaceae; genus Pseudomonas; species Pseudomonas sp. Z003-0.4C(8344-21). The sequence goes on from NZ_LT629756.1 coordinate 3,292,674, forward strand.
AATATGACCGTGGCGGTAATCTCACGGTCAATGGCAAACCCTCGTACACCGTCGATCAGGCGGCGACCCAGTTGCTGCGCGATGGCGCTGCCTATCAGGACAAGGACGGGAGCGGCAAGATCGAGCTGACCTATACGTTCCTGACCTCGGCGTCGTTCAGCACGATGAACAAGCACGGGATCAGCGGGTTCAGCCAGTTCAGTGCGCAACAGCAGGCTCAGGCCAAACTGGCCATGCAGTCCTGGGCCGATGTCGCCAACGTTACCTTCACCGAGAAAGCCTCGGGCGGGGACGGGCACATGACGTTTGGCAATTACAGCGGTGGTCAGGATGGCGCTGCGGCGTTCGCCTATTTGCCGGGGACCGGTGCCGGTTATGACGGCACTTCGTGGTACTTGATCAACAGCGGTTACACGCAAAACAAGAACCCGGACCTGAACAACTATGGCCGTCAGACCCTGACCCACGAGATCGGTCATACCCTCGGTCTTGCACACCCCGGTGACTACAATGCCGGCAATGGCAACCCGACCTACAACGATGCGACCTACGGGCAAGACACCCGCGGTTACAGCATCATGAGCTACTGGAGTGAAAGCAACACCAACCAGAACTTCAGCAAGGGCGGGGTGGAAGCGTATGCCTCCGGGCCGCTGATGGACGATATCGCTGCCATCCAGAAGCTCTACGGCGCCAACATGAACACCCGTACCGGTGACAGCACTTACGGTTTCAACTCCAACACCGGGCGGGATTTCCTCAGTGCTTCGTCGTCCAGCGACAAAGTGGTGTTCTCGGTCTGGGACGCGGGCGGCAGGGACACCCTGGATTTCTCCGGTTTCACCCAGAACCAGAAAATCAACCTCAATGACGCCTCGTTCTCCGACGTCGGTGGCATGGTCGGCAACGTGTCGATTGCCAAAGGTGCGATTATCGAAAACGCCATTGGCGGTGCCGGCAGTGATCTGTTGATCGGCAACAGCGTGGCCAACGAGCTGAAGGGCGGTGCCGGTAACGACATCCTCTTCGGCGCGGGCGGTGCGGACAAGCTGTGGGGCGGTTCAGGTTCGGACACGTTTGTGTTTGCGGCCAGCTCCGATTCCAAGCCGGGGGCGATCGATCAGATCCTCGATTTCGTCAGCGGTCTGGACAAGATCGACCTGACCGGCATCACCAATGGCGCAGGCCTGCACTTCGTCAACACCTTCACGGGTGCGGCCGGCGATGCGGTACTGACCTCGTCGGGTGGCAACAGCCTGTTGTCGGTGGACTTCTCCGGGCACGGCGTGGCTGATTTCATCGTCAGCACCGTTGGCCAGGCAGCCACCAGCGACATCGTGGCGTGATGTAAAAGGACAAAGCGGCGCGTCATGCGTCGCTTTCTCCGCTTGCATCGTGCTGGACGGTAAGCAAGGCTACACCCCGGAGCGATTATTCCCATGATCGGTAAAGCTTTTACCTACAAGGCAGGGGCGTGGCTAACGGCGGCGTTCATCATGGTTTCAGGAGAAACGAGCATGGCAAGCAGCCTCAGACTGGAAGATCCGGCGGTATTTGCCGGGCACTGGCAAGCGACATTGTCCGCGGCAAGCGATGATCGCCAGGCGCAAAAGCAACAGGACAAGCCTTCGAACACCTGTGGTGTCGAATTGCGCGCGAATCAGACGTTGGGTGAAGGCGCCGACTGTCTCGGCGCGTGGTTGGAACAACTGCCAATCGGCTGGTTTGCCGACCCTGACGGCCTGTCGATCACGGGCAACGAAGGCTCAAGAATCCAGTTTTTCAGCCGACAACGTGATGGGCTTTATCTGAGTACTTTGAAGTCGGGCCTGATCATTACCCTTGAGCGCACAGCGCGTTGACCGGCAACGATCAAGTCTGAGACGAAGTTTGAATATAAAGTGCTGCATCGGCGTTATAAGTCACCTTCAACTGGCAACTGCACCGTAGTTCAAGGCGCTAGTTGTTATGAAAGTGTAAGCGTCAGGCAAAAGGCAAGTTCCGCCGTGGGCGGATTATCAACTCGAATTTCGCCAATGAATGGCGAGAGATAGTTTTCAGGAATAATCAATGAAGATGGCGAAGGCCCCAGCCACCGCTCCCTTGTTCAAGGCTTTGGCTGACTATAAAAGCATTCTGATCAGTGTCGGTTGCTTTACGGCGCTGATTAATGTGCTGATGCTGGTGCCCTCCATCTACATGCTGCAGGTCTATGACCGCGTGCTGTCGTCGCAGAACGAAACGACCCTGGCGATGCTGACGCTGATGGTGGTGGGTTTCTTTGCCTTTATCGGCCTGCTGGAAGTGGTGCGCAGCTTTATCGTCATCCGTATCGGCAGTCAGCTGGAACGCCGTTTCAACCTGCGGGTGTATCAAGCGGCGTTCGAACGCAACCTGTTCAAGGGCGAGGGCAATGCCGGGCAATCGCTGGGCGACTTGACCCATATTCGCCAATTCGTCACCGGCCCGGCGCTGTTCGCGTTTTTCGATGCGCCGTGGTTCCCGGTCTATCTGTTCGTGATTTACCTGTTCAACGTCTGGCTCGGCGTGCTCGCCACGGCCGGCGCGCTGTTGCTCATCGCGCTGGCATGCCTGAACGAGTACATGACCAAAAAGCCGCTGGGCGAAGCCGCTGGTTTTTCGCAGAAGTCCAGCCAGTTGGCCACCAGCCATTTGCATAACGCCGAAACCATTCAGGCGATGGGCATGCTCGGTTCGCTGCGCAAGCGCTGGTTCCAGGTGCACTCGCGCTTCCTCGGTTTGCAGAATCAGGCCAGTGACACCGGCGCGGTGATCAGTTCGCTGAGCAAAACCTTGCGCCTGTGCCTGCAATCACTGGTGCTGGGCCTCGGCGCATTGCTGGTGATCAAGGGCGACATGACCGCCGGCATGATGATCGCAGGTTCCATTCTGATGGGCCGCGTGCTCAGCCCGATCGACCAGTTGATCGCGGTGTGGAAACAGTGGAGCGGGGCGAAGCTGGCGTACCGCCGTCTCGACGCGCTGCTGCAAGCGTTCCCGCCCAGTGACGACGCCATGGCATTGCCGGCGCCGAAAGGCCAGATCACCTTCGAACAGGTCAGCGCCGGCCCGCCGGGGCAGCGTGCCGCGACCTTGCATATGGTCAATTTCAATCTCGCCGCGGGCGAAGTGCTCGGTGTGCTCGGCGCTTCCGGCTCGGGTAAATCGACCCTGGCGCGGGTACTGGTCGGCGTCTGGCCGACGCTGGGCGGCACCGTGCGCCTGGACGGCGCGGATATTCATCGCTGGAATCGCGACCAACTCGGCCCGTACATCGGTTATCTGCCGCAGGACATCGAACTGTTCAGCGGCAGCATCGCCGAGAACATTGCGCGTTTCAGCCAAGCCGACCCGCAGCAAGTGGTGGCGGCCGCACAGCAGGCCGGCGTCCACGAGATGATCCTGCGGTTGCCGCAAGGCTACGACACGCAACTGGGCGAGGACGGCAGTGGCTTGTCCGGCGGCCAGAAACAGCGCGTTGCCCTGGCCCGTGCAATGTACGGCACGCCGACCCTGGTGGTGCTCGATGAACCCAATTCCAACCTCGACACCGTCGGCGAAGCGGCGCTGGCCAGCGCGATTGCCGCGCTCAAGGCGCAGGGCACCACGGTGGTGCTGGTGACGCATCGTTCGTCGGTGCTGGCGCAAGCCGACAAACTGCTGGTGCTCAACGAGGGTCGTCTGCAAGCCTTCGGCCCGAGCCAGGAGGTGCTCAAGGCACTCTCCGGCAACCCTGAACAACAACGCGAAAAAGCCGCGCAGGCACCGGGCGGGCTCAGCATGAGCCGACAGTATCAGCCCTCGACGAGGAATTCGGGTGTATGAGCAGCGCAAGCATGAACACTGAAAACGAAGCGAACATGGAACATGCCTACCTGAGCGAACGCCCGGAGCGTGACGCGAAATTTTTCGCGCGCATGGGCTGGATTCTGGCGATTGTCGGCGCCGGCAGTTTCTTTACCTGGGCCGCACTGGCGCCGCTCGATCAAGGCATTCCGGTGCAGGGCACCGTTGTGGTCTCGGGCAAACGCAAAGCCGTGCAGTCGATGAGCAGCGGCGTGGTCAGCCGGATTCTGGTGCGCGAAGGCGAAATCGTGAAACAAGGCCAGCCGCTGTTCCGTCTCGACCAGACCCAGGTCGCCGCCGACGTGCAGTCGCTGCAAGCGCAATACCGCATGGCCTGGGCCAGCCTCGCACGCTGGCAGGCCGAACGTGACAACCTCAAGCAAGTGACTTTTCCGGCAGAACTGAGCAGCGACCCGGACCCGCGCCTGGCGCTGGTGCTGGAAGGCCAGCGGCAACTGTTCAGCAGCCGCCGCGAGGCGTTCTACCGCGAGCAGGCCGGGCTGCGTGCGAGCATCGAAGGCGCCACCGCTCAGCTGGCTGGCATGCGTCGCGCCCGCACCGACCTGAACGCCCAGGCCGATTCGCTGCAACAGCAATTGAGCAACTTGCAGCCACTGGCTGACAACGGTTACATCCCGCGCAACCGCTTGATGGAATATCAGCGGCAACTGTCGCAAGTGCAGCAGCAACTGGCCGAGAACACTGGCGAGAGCGGCCGGGTCGAGCAGGGCATCCTCGAAACGCGCCTGAAGCTGCAACAGCACAGCGAGGAATATCAGAAGGAAGTGCGCACGCAACTGGCCGACGCGCAACTGAAAAGCGTGACCCTGTCGGAGCAACTGACCTCGGCTGGTTTCGACCTGCAACACAGCGAGATTGTCGCCACTGCCGACGGCGTCGCAGTCAATCTCGGCGTGCACACCGAAGGCGCAGTGGTGCGCCAGGGCGAAACCTTGCTCGAGATCGTGCCGCAGGGCACCTCGCTGGAAGTCGAAGGCCACTTGCCGATCAGCCTGATCGACAAGGTCGGCACGCATTTGCCGGTGGACATTCTGTTTACCGCGTTCAATCAGAGCAAAACCCCGCGCGTACCGGGCGAAGTCAGCCTGATTTCCGCCGACCAGATGGTCGACGAAAAAACCGGCGTGCCGTACTACGTGCTGCGCAGCAGCGTCAGCGATCAGGCCATGGAAAAACTCAACGGTCTGGTGATCAAACCCGGCATGCCGGCGGAAATGTTCGTGCGCACCGGTGAACGTTCACTCCTCAATTACCTGTTCAAACCGCTGCTCGATCGGGCCGGTTCCGCGTTGACCGAGGAATAAGGATGTTCGGCTGTATGACCAAGTTTTCCATGCTGGCGGCGCTGACATTGCTCGCGAGCCAATCGGCAGTAGCGGCCATGGGGCCGTTCGAGATCTACGAACAGGCGTTGCGCAATGACCCGGTGTTCCTCGGCGCGATCAAGGAACGCGATGCCGGCCTGGAAAACCGCGCCATCGGCCGCGCGGGACTGTTGCCGCGCATCGGTTACACCTACAACAAGGGCCGTAACTCCTCGAAAGCCACGTCTCTGGATGAGCGCGCGCGCAATAACACCGACGAGCGCAACTACAGCAGTTACGGCTCGGCATTGACCCTGCAACAACCGCTGCTCGACTACGAGGCGTACGCGGCCTATCGCAAAGGCGTAGCGCAGTCGTTGTTTGCCGACGAAGCCTTCCGTGGCAAGAGCCAGGAATTGCTGGTGCGTGTGCTCGACAACTACACCAAGGCGCTGTTTGCCCAGGACCAGATCGACATCGCGCTGGCGAAGAAGAAGGCCTACGAGCAGCAGTTCCAGCAGAACGAACACATGTTCAAGCAGGGCGAGGGCACTCGCACCGACATCCTCGAAGCCGAGTCGCGCTACGAATTGGCGACGGCCGAGGAAATCGAGGCGCGCAACGAGCAGGACGCCGCGCTGCGTGAGCTGGGCGCACTGGTCGGCACGCCAGCGGTGGACATCGGTGATCTGGCGCCGCTCAACCAGAACTTCCAGACCTTCGCTCTACAACCTGCCAACTACGACACTTGGCACGAACTGGCGGTGAGCAACAACCCCAACCTCGCGTCGCAACGCCAGGCCGTGGAAGTCGCGCGTTACGAAGTGGAGCGCAACCGCGCCGGGCACCTGCCGAAAGTCAGCGCCTACGCCTCGATGCGCCAGAACGAATCGGAAAGCGGCAACACCTATAACCAGCGTTACGAAACCAACACCATTGGTTTTGAAGTCAGCGTGCCGCTGTATGCCGGCGGCGGCGTATCCGCCTCGACCCGCCAGGCCAGCCGCACGATGGAGCAGGCCGAATACGAACTCGACGGCAAGACCCGCGAGACGCTGATCGAACTGCGCCGCCAGTTCAGCGCTTGCCTTTCCGGGGTGAGCAAATTGCGCGCCTATCAGAAAGCCCTGAGTTCGGCCGAAGCACTGGTGGTGTCGACCAAGCAAAGCATCCTCGGCGGTGAACGAACCAACCTCGACGCATTGAACGCCGAGCAACAACTGTTCACCACTCGCCGCGATCTGGCGCAGGCGCGCTATGACTACTTGATGGCCTGGACCAAATTGCATTTTTACGCCGGGACCTTGAACGAGCAGGATCTGGCGCGGGTGGACGAGGCCTTTGTGGTCGCTGGGCAGCCCTCACCCTAACCCTCTCCCAGAGGGAGAGGGGACTGATCGGGGGATGCTGGAGAAATCCGCCGACCTGACGGTTCGATAGTGAATTCACTAAAGAAGCTGAGTTGGACTCGGTTCGAAACTCAACGAAGATCGGCTCCCTCTCCTGGGGGAGAGGGCTGGGGTGAGGGGAAGCAGGCAACACCGCAGAAAAGCCTGCCACAAAAACAATAAAAGCGAGAACAGAACATGGACGTACGCACCAAGCCGGTTTCGGTCGGCTCCCTGCTGTTTGCAATCTCGACAACAGCGGCCCACGCCGCCTACCTTGAAGCCGGCAAGCCCGGCGATCCAGCCAGTTGGCGCAGCGCCGAATTCGTCCGCGATTGGGGCCTGAGTCGCCTGCAAGCCGAGTACGCCTACGCGGCGGGCATCACCGGTCAAGGCGTGAAAATCGGCGCCCTCGATTCCGGTTTCGATGCCGCCCACCCCGAGTTCACCCGCGACCGCTACCACCCGGTGCTGGCCAGCGGCACTTACCTCGACGGCTCAGCGTTCAACGTCGACGGCACGCTCAACCCCAACAACGATTCCCACGGCACCCACGTGATCGGCACCATGGGCGCCGCGCGTGATGGCAGCGGCATGCACGGCGTGGCGTTCAACGCGCAGATCTACGTCGGCAACACCAACAAGAACGACAGTTTCCTGTTCGGCCCGAGCCCCGACCCACGCTATTTCAAAGCGGTATATGACGCGTTGGCCGATGCCGGCGTGCGCGCGATCAACAACAGTTGGGGCAGCCAGCCGCCGGATGTCAGCTATCGCACGCTGGCGGACCTGCACGCCGCTTATGCCCAGCACTGGAACAAAGGCACTTGGCTCGATGCGGCGGCGGACGTGTCTCGCCGGGGTGTGATCAACGTGTTCAGCGCCGGCAACAGCGGCTACCCGAACGCCAGCGTGCGCTCTGCGTTGCCGTACTTTCAGCCGGATCTGGAAGGCCACTGGCTGGCGGTGTCGGGGCTGGATCAAGGCAATCAGCAAAAGTACAACCAGTGCGGCATCGCCAAATACTGGTGCATCACCACCCCCGGCGCGAAGATCGACAGCACCATTTCTGGCGGTGGTTATGCAATCAAGTCCGGCACCTCGATGGCTGCGCCGCACGCCACTGCCGCGCTGGCGCTGGTGATGGAACGCTATCCGTACATGAACAATCAGCAGGCGCTGCAAGTGCTGTTGACCACCGCGACGCAACTGGATGGTTCGGTCACCGATGCGCCAAGCGGACGGGTCGGTTGGGGGGTGGCCAATCTGAACCGGGCGATGCGCGGGCCGGGGCAGTTGCTCGGCGCGTTTGACGCCAACCTCGGCGCGGGGCAGCGCGATGTCTGGAGCAATGACATCTCCGACAAGGCGCTGCTCCAGCGCCAGCGCGAAGACCTCGCCGAACACAGCACCTGGCAGCAGACCCTGCAAGACAAGGGCTGGCAGAACGGCGTTCCAGTCGGTGCCAGTCAGCAGGATCAAACCGATTACGCGGTCGGCACGGCGCGCGATGCGGCAGCAGCGGGGCGCGTATTCGAGGGCAGCCTGAGCAAATCCGGCGCCGGGCATTTGGTCCTGAGTGGCGACAACACCTATCGCGGCGCGACCACGGTCAACGGCGGACTGCTGACGGTCAATGGCTCGCTGACTTCAGCGGTCACGGTCAACGACAGCGGCACCCTCGGCGGCTCCGGACGCATCGCTGCGCTGTCGGTGAAGAACGGCGGGCGAGTCGCTCCGGGCAACTCCATCGGCACCTTGAACGTCGCCGGTGATGTGACGCTGGGCGCAGGCTCGACTTATGCCGTGGAGCTGTCGCCGACCCGCAGTGATCGCATCGTCGCCGGCGGCACCGCGACTGTCAGTGGCGCCACCGTCAGCCTTTCACTGGAAAACAGCCCGACGCTGCTCAGCACTGCCCAAGCGCAAAGCCTGCTCGGCCGCCAGTACAATATTCTGCAAGCAGCCGGCGGCATTCAGGGCCAGTTCGGCGCAGTACTGCCCAATTACCTGTTCATCGGCGGCAGCCTCGATTACGCGGCCAATGGCATTCAACTGAACATCGAGCGCAACGCGACGGCGTTTGCCAGCGTCGGCCAGACCCCGAACCAACGCTCGGTGGCCGCGGCTGTCGAAGGGCTGGGTGCCGGCAACGCGGTGTTTGAAAGCCTGCTGCGTGCGCCAGACGCGCCAACTGCGCAACAAGCGTTCCAGCAGTTGAGCGGCGAAATCTACCCGGCGCTCGGCACGATGCTGATCAATGACAGCCGCCAGATTCGCGACACGGTGGGCGAGCGCCTGCGCGACAGCAGCGCCGGGCAAAGCAACGGCTGGATCAAAGCCCTCGGCGCGTGGGGCTCGACCGATTCGAGCCACGACACGGCCGGCTACAACACCTCGATTGGTGGACTGTTGGCCGGTGTCGACGGCGCACTGGACGAGCAGACTCGCATCGGTCTGGTCACCGGTTACAGCGACAGTTCGCTGAGCATGGGGTCGGGCACGCACTCGTCGGCCAAGGTCGACAGCTATCACCTCGGTGCCTACGCCGGGCACGAAATCGGCGCCTGGCGCTTGAGCAGTGGCGCGGCCTACAGCTGGCATCGCGCCGATGTGCAGCGTGATCTGCACTACGGCGAAGTCAGCGGTAAGCAGAAAGCCAAGGTCGACGCGGCGACCACACAAATATTCGGCGAGGCGGCTTATCGAGTCGACCTGCAACCACTGGCGCTGGAGCCTTTCGCCAATCTGACGTACGTGCATCTGGACACTGACGGCTTCACCGAGAAGGGCGATGCGGCAGCGTTGAAAAGCTCCGGCGATCAGCGCGATGCAGTGCTCAGCACCCTCGGTGTGCGGGCGCGCAAGACCTTCGATATCTCGAGCAGGCAAGCGCTGGACGTCAGCGGCAGCCTCGGCTGGCAGCACAGCCTCAGCGACATCGATTCCGAGCAACACCTGCGCTTTGCCAGCGGCAGCACGCCGTACGCGGTGGAAAGCTCAGCGCTGGTACGCGACGCCGCGCTGGTCGGCGTGCAGGCCAGCCTGGCGTTGAGCAAGGACGTGCGGGTCAACCTCGATTACCACGGACAACTGGCCAGTCGCGAAAAACTGCACGGCGTCGGCCTGAGCCTGAACTGGCAGTTCTAATCGCTACGCCTCGCCACAGGCGTTGATCGTTCCCACGCGGAGCGTGGGAACGATCCATTCGTAACGGATTTTTCGCAACAACACTAAGGAAGGTCGCTGGATGAACAACAACAATACCCCCGCGCAAACGGGTGGCCGCTTTGCCCTGAAAACCCTGACGCTCGCGGTGCTCTGCGCCCTCGGCACCGCCCACGCTGCGCCTTACGTGGAGAACGGCCGCACGGGCGATCCGTCGAGCTGGCGCAGTAGCGAATTCCAGGCCGACTGGGGCCTGGGCGCGATCGGTGCCGACTACGCCTACGCCGCCGGTTACACCGGTAAAGGCGTGAAACTGGGGATCTTCGACCAGCCGGTGTACGCCGCGCACCCGGAGTTCTCCGGCAGCAACAAAGTCGTCACCCTGGTCACCCGCGGGATCCGCGAATACACCGACCCGTACATCCCGGTCAAAGCCGGGGACGCGTTCCTTTATGACGGCGCGCCGACGGTCGGTTCCAACGGCAAACTCGGCGCTCACGGCACCCATGTCGGCGGTATCGCCGCCGGCAGCCGTGACGGTGGCGTCATGCACGGCGTGGCCTTCGGCGCGCAGATCATCAGCGCCGACAACGGCGACCCCGGCCCGGAAGACGGCATCGTGCGCGGCAACGACGGCGCGGTGTACAAGGCCGGTTGGGATGCGCTGATCGCCAGCGGCGCGCGGATCATCAACAACAGCTGGGGCATTGGCATCACCGACCGCTTCGATCTGGGTGGCCGCGATCCGGCCTATCCGCACTTCACCGTCAACGACGCGCAGTTGCAGTTCAACGAGATCCGCACGCTGCTCGGGACCAAACCCGGCGGCGCCTATGACGGCGCCATCGCCGCGGCGCGCAGCGGCATCGTCACCATTTTTGCCGCAGGCAACGACTACAACCTCAACAACCCCGATGCGATCGCGGGCCTCGGCTATTTCGTCCCGGACATCGCGCCGAACTGGATCACCGTCGCCGCCCTGCAAAAGAACCCGGATCTGGCCAGCAGCAACCCGTACATCATGAGTACGTTTTCCTCGCGCTGCGGCTACACCGCGAGCTTCTGCGTGGCCGCGCCGGGCACGAAAATCTACAGCTCGATCATCGAAGGCACCAGCCTCGACAACCTCACCACCAGTTATGCCAACTACAACGGCACCTCGATGGCCGCGCCGCATGTGGCCGGTTCGGTGGCGGTGTTGATGGAGCGCTTTCCGTACATGACGGGCGATCAGGTCGCCACGGTCCTGCGCACCACCGCGACCGACCTTGGCGCACCGGGCATCGACGCCTTGTACGGCTGGGGCATGATCAACCTGCGCAAAGGCATCGATGGCCCATCGATGTTCGTTACCGAGCAAGACATTCCCGCTGAGTTCCGCATCGACGGCGCCTACGGTTCCGGCCAGTTCGTCGCCGATCTGCCGGGCATCGGCGCAATCATCGATAAGGGCAAGCCGACCGAACGCGTGTGCACGGACATTACCTGCGGCCTCGATACCTGGCGTAACGATATCTCCGGTCACGGCGGCCTGACCAAACAGGGCATCGGCACCCTGGTGCTCACCGGCAACAACACCTACAGCGGCCCGACACTGGTCAATCAGGGACGGCTGGCCATCAACGGTTCGCTGCAATCGTCCGTCACCGTGAATGACGGCGGCTTCCTCGGCGGTAATGGCCGCATTGGCGCGCTGGCAGTCAACAGCGGTGGTACGGTCGCGCCGGGCAACTCGATCGGCACGCTGAATGTTGCTGGCGACGTGACCTTCGCGCCGGGCTCGACTTACGCCGTCGAGTTGTCGCCAACCAGCAGCGACCAGATCGTCGCCGGCGGCAAAGCCGTCATCGAAGGCGCCACCGTGAGCATGTCGCTGGAAAACAGCCCGACCCTGCTGTCCACCAGTGAAGTGCAAAGTCTGCTCGGTACGCGCTACAACATCCTGCAAGCGGCCGGCGGCATTGAAGGGCGCTTCGGCCAGGTGTTGCCGGATTACGCCTTCCTTGGCGGCACGTTGGCGTATTCGGCGGACGGCATTCAACTGGCGGTGGGGCGCAACGACGCCTCGTTCGCCAGCGTCGGCCTGACGCCGAATCAGCGCGCGGTCGGTGCAGCGGCTGAGCGTCTGGGCGCCGGCAATGCCTTGTTCGAAACCCTGCTGCTGTCGCCGAACGCTGCATCGGCGCAGCAAGCGTTCCAGCAACTCTCCGGCGAGATTCATCCGGCCATCGGCACGCTGCTGATCAACGACAGCCGCTACCTGCGCGAAGCGGTGGGTGAGCGTCTGCGTGAGCGCGATCTGTTCAACGCGGATGCGCCGACTGACGATCGCAGCAATGCCTGGGTCAAGGTGCTCGGGTCGTGGGGTAAAAGCGATGGCGGCCACGAGAATGCCGATTCCACCAGTTCCATCGGTGGCTTGCTGGCCGGTGTCGACGGCTTGATCGCTGAAGATACGCGCCTGGGTTTCGTCACCGGTTATAGCGACAGCTCGTTGAGCATGGGCAGCGGCACGCATTCATCGGCGTCGGTCGACAGCTACCACTTGGGTGCGTATCTGGGGCATGAGATCGATGCGCTGCGCCTGACCGTCGGCGGCGCCTACAGCTGGCACCGCATTGATGCCAAACGTGATCTGCAATTTGCCGGTGTCAGCGGCCAGCAGAAAACCAAGCGCGATGCGACCACGGCGCAGTTGTTCACCGAAGCTGCTTACGACCTCGGCCTGCAACCGATGAATCTGGAGCCGTTCGCCAATCTGTCCTACGTCCACCTCAACACCGACAGCTTCACCGAAAAGGGTGACGCGGCGGCGCTCAAGGGCGGTGAGGACAACCGCGACGTGGTGCTGTCGACCCTCGGCGTGCGCGCCAAGCGCAGCTTCGCCTTGTCGGATCAGCATCAGCTGGAGCTGGGCGCGAGCCTCGGCTGGCAGCACAACCTGAGCAGTGTCGACGCCGACAGCCACCTGGCGTTCGCCAACGGCAACAGCGCCTTCACCGTGCAGAGCGTGTCGATGGATCGCGACGCCGCGGTGGTCGGCGTGCGCGCAGGCCTGGCACTCAACCGTGACGTGCGGGTCAATCTGGATTACAACGGTCTGGTCGGCTCGAACGAAAAAGACCACGGTGTGGGGCTGACGCTGGATTGGCAGTTCTAACCACAGTTCCTGGTGTATCGGCAGTGCTCAAGGGCACTGCCGTTTTGAAGGATGAGAGGACCGACATGGGATTGTTCGATTACAGAAATACCGATGGCAAAGCGTTGTACAGCGACGCCATCGCACTGACGCTGTATGCCTACACGCCGACCGGCAAACCGTTACCGGCCACCGCCTGGGCGCCCGTCGCAGCGACGGCGCTGGGTTATCAGGGCAAGGTCGGCGCGCAGGGCACGTTTTTCGGTGAGCAGGACGGCTACACCAGCGCCGAGGCCGAAGTGCTCGGCAAGTACGATGCCGCCGGCAAGCTGATCGGTATCGGCATCGCCTTTCGTGGCACCGGCGGGCTCGGTTACAGCGACACCTACGGCGACATGAAAAACAACCTGCTGGCCGCCTTCGGTCCATCGGATTACGCGAGCAACTACGCGAAAAATGCCTTCGATAATCTGCTCAAGGCTGTTGCCGCATTTGCCATCGCCAACGGCATCGCCGCCAAGGACGTGTTGATCAGCGGCCACAGCCTTGGCGGGCTCGGGGTCAACAGCGTGGCGGAGCTGAGCGCCAGCCACTGGGGCGGGTTCTTCAAGGATGCCAACTACATTGCGTTTGCCTCGCCGACCCAGAGCAGCACCGGCAGCAACGTGCTGAACATCGGTTATGAAAATGACCCAGTGTTCCGCGCACTTGACGGCACGACCTTCAGCAGCGGTTCGCTCGGCAAACACGACGGCGCGCACGATTCGACCACCGACAACATTATCAATTTCACCGACAACTACGCATCCACCGCGCAGAACCTGGTGCCGTTCAGCATCGTCAATCCGCTGAACTGGTCGGCCCACAGTTCGCTGGGCTATGCTGATGGCTTGAACCGGGTAATCGACTCGCAGTTCTACGCGCTGACTCATAAGGACTCGACGATCATCGTCTCCAATCTGGAAGAGGCGTCGCGCGGCAAGACCTGGGTTGAAGACCTCGGCCGCAGCGGCGAACCGCATGTGGGCAGCACGTTGATCATCGGCACGCACAGCAGCGACTGGCTCAAGGGCGGCAGCGGTAACGACTTTCTGGAAGGCCTGGGCGGTGACGACCGTTTCCGCGATGACGGCGGTTTCAATATTCTGCTCGGCGGTCAGGGGCACAACACCTTCGAACTGCAAAAGCCGCTGCAGAACTTCAGCTTCGCCAACGATGGCGACGGCACCTTATACGTGCGCGACGCTTACGGCGGCATCAGCCTGACCCGCGACATCGGCGCGCTGGTCAGTAAAGAGGCGGGGTCGTGGTGGGGTAGCAAGGAGATCACCTGGGGCGTCACGGCCAAGGGCCTGAGCAATGGCAGCGAGCTGACTCAGTACAACCACTCCCTCAGCGGCGATGGCTATGGTAATGCGTTGCACGCCAGTGCTGACGGTGACTGGCTGTTCGGCCTCGGTGGTGATGACAGCCTGATCAGCGACAAAGGCCAGGTGACCTTTGTCGGCGGCGCTGGCAACGATGTGATGACCGCGCTGGGCGGCAACAACACCTTCCTGTTCAGCGGCGCGTTCGGGCTCGATGCGATCAATGGATATCAGGGCAGCGACAAACTGGTGTTCATGGGCGTCGAGGGCGCGGGGCAGGGCTACGACTACAAACAGCACGCGTCGCAGTCCGGTGGCGATACCGTGCTGAAGATTGGCGACTATACCGTAACCCTGATCGGGGTCGGAGTGGCTAATCTGTCGGACTCGGCGTTCGTTTTCGCCTAGTAACCCCTGTAGGCCTTCGCCTGCTCGCGATAGCGGTGTGTCAGTCATAAAAAGGTGGCTGACCCTCCGCTATCGCGAGCAGGCGAAGGCCTACAGACATCAAAAGCAGTAGTGACAATGCTCCGGGGCGTCCCCGTGGGGCGCTCTGGCTGTGAGCTATCTCTGAACAATTCCAACAACAAGAGAGGCAATGGCAATGGGTGTGTATGACTACAAGAACCTCGGTACGGCTGATTCCAAGGCGTTGTTCAGCGACGCCATGGCGATCACGCTGTATTCCTACCACAACCTCGACAACGGCTTCGCCAGCGGTTATCAGCACAACGGTTTCGGCCTCGGCCTGCCGGCCACGCTGGTCACCGCGCTGATTGGCGGGACCGATTCGCAAGGGGTGATCCCCGGCATTCCGTGGAATCCCGACTCGGAAAAGCTCGCCCTCGACGCGGTGCAAAAGGCCGGATGGACGCCGATCAGCGCCACGCAACTGGGCTACGACGGCAAGACCGATGCACGCGGGACATTCTTCGGCGAAAAACCCGGCTACACCAGCGCGCAAGTGGAAATCCTCGGCAAATACGATGCTCAGGGCCATCTCACCGAGTTGGGCATTGCCTTTCGTGGCACCAGCGGTCCACGGGAAATCCTCATTGGCGATTCGATCGGTGACGTGATCAATGATCTGCTCGCCGCGTTCGGCCCCGCCGATTATGCGAAAAACTACGTCGGCGAAGCGTTCGGCAATCTGCTCAACGATGTCATGGCGTTCGCCAAGGCCAACGGCCTTACCGGCAAGGACATTCTGGTCAGCGGCCACAGTCTCGGCGGGCTGGCGGTCAACAGCATGGCGGACCTGAGCGGCGGCAAGTGGGGCGGTTTTTTTGCCGACTCCAACTACATCGCCTACGCCTCGCCGACCCAGAGCAGCACCGACAAGGTGCTCAATATCGGCTATGAAAACGACCCGGTGTTCCGCGCGCTCGACGGCTCGACCTTCAGCGGCGCTTCGGTCGGCGTGCACGATGCGCCGCACACCTCGACCACCGACAACATTGTCAGCTTCAACGACCATTACGCCTCCAGCGCCTGGAACGTGCTGCCGTTCTCGATCCTCAACATTCCCACCTGGATCTCGCATTTGCCCACCGGTTATGGCGACGGCATGACGCGGGTGCTGGACTCGAAGTTCTACGACCTGACCAGTCGCGACTCGACGATCATCGTCGCCAACCTGTCGGACCCGGCGCGGGCCAACACTTGGGTGCAGGACCTCAACCGCAACGCCGAAACCCACAAGGGCAGCACGTTCATCATCGGCAGCGACGGCAACGACCTGATCCAGGGCGGCAGCGGCAACGATTATCTGGAAGGCCGCGCCGGCAACGACAGCTTCCGCGACAGCGGTGGCTACAACGTCATCCTCGGCGGGCAGGGCAGCAACAGCCTCGACCTGCAAGGCTCAGTGAAGAACTTCGATTTCGCCAACGACGGCGCCGGCAACCTGTACGTGCGCGATGCCAACGGCGGGATCAGCATCACCCGCGACATCGGCAGCATCGTCTCCAAGGAGCCGGGTTTTCTCTGGGGGCTGTTCAAGGACGACGTGGTGCACAGCGTCACGGCCAGCGGTTTGAAGGTCGGCAGCAACCTAAGCGCTTACGAATCCAGCGTGAAGGGTAACAATGGTGCCGACACGCTCAAGGCCCATGCCGGCGGCGACTGGTTGTTCGGGCTCGACGGCAATGACCATCTGATTGGCGGCAGCGGCAACGATGTGTTGGTCGGTGGTGGCGGCAATGATCTGCTGGAGTCGGGCGGTGGCGCCGATACGTTCCTGTTCAGCGGCGCATTCGGACACGATCGGGTGGCCGGTTACACGGCCAACGACAAACTGGTGTTTCTCGGCGTGCAGGGCGTTTTGCCAGCGGAAGATTTCCGTGCGCATGCCAGCAGCGTCGGCCAGGACACGCTGCTGACGTTCGGCAATGATTCGGTGACGCTGGTCGGGGTGTCGCTCAATAGCTTGAGCGGCGAGGGGATTGTCATCGCCTGAAGGGGTGGCGCTTATTGCGCCGGATTGCCGGTGACCCGGCAATCCGCTATCGCCAGCAGGCGGGCTCTCACATTGAAAATCTGATTCAAAGACCGAGATCGGACAGCCCCGGGTGATCATCCGGGCGCCGGCCCAGCGGCCAGTGGAATTTGCGCTCGCTTTCCTTGATCGGCATGTCGTTGATGCAGGCGTAACGCTGGAACATCACGCCGTTGTCATCAAATTCCCAGTTTTCGTTGCCGTAGGAACGGAACCAGTTGCCCGAATCATCGTGCCACTCGTAGGCATAACGCACTGCGATACGGGTATCCGAGTAGGCCCAGAGTTCCTTGATCAAACGGTAATCCAGCTCTTTCGCCCATTTGCGGGTGAGAAAGGCCTTGGCTTCTTCGCGGTTGTTGGCGAACTCGGCGCGGTTGCGCCATTTCGTGTCGAGGGTATAGGCCAGCGAGACCTTTTCCGGATCGCGACTATTCCAGCCATCCTCGGCCAGACGCACTTTCTCGACGGCCGATTCGCGGTTGAACGGTGGCAATGGCGGACGTACCTGGGCTGCAGTCGACATATCAATCTCCCGAATGAATGAATAATTAAACAACGTGTCCGGCTTATTAAGGCGTTACAGGTCCAATAACTTGCGCGCCATGCATTGCGCATTATCGGCAGCGCTGTGATCACCCATCACCAGCGCTACGGTAATGGCACCGTCAATCAGGATCAGCAATTGCCTGGCCAGCAACAACGGATCTTCGGCGCCATGTTCGGTACACAACTCGCACACGTAGTCGAGCAGCTTCTGTTTGTGTTCTTTGGCGACGAGTCGCACCGGATCTTGCGCATCGCCGGTCTCGCCGCTGGTATTGATGAACGCACAGCCGCGAAAGCCCTCGGAGGCGAACCAGCCGGTGAGCACGCTGAACAGGTTGAGCAGGCGGTCGGCCGGGGTTGGGGCCTGTTCGACAGCGTTTCGGTACCAGTCCATCCAGCGGATGTCACGGCGTCGCAACGCGGCGACCACCAGCGCGTCCTTGTCGGCAAAGTAACGGTAAATGCTTTTTCTGGAGACGCCGGCAGTCTTCACCAGGAGATCCATGCTGGTGGCGGCGATGCCACTTTTATAGATCAGCTTTTCGGTGACATCGAGAATGATGTCGCGGGTTTCATTGTGAGTGATTTCGTTCATGGGGCTGACAGTAGAACGGATGTTCTCCTTGGTCAAGCCTGTATTATCTTCAGCCGTAAAATCGCCATCGCCAGCAGGCTGGCTCCCCTCCCACAGGGGGATGCATTTCAAATGTGGGAGCCAGCCTGCTGGCGATGGCGTCCTTCGGGACCCGACAAGACCCGAGGGATACGATGGTGTAAGCTCTCAACCTCTTCGGATTCGACCCATTGCGAGCCCTATGCCGTTGCTTTTCAAACGTTCCCTGCTGCCCAAACTGCGCAGCTTTCCGCTGACTGCCGAGGCCCTGACCATTCTGTCCGGCGCCGCCGAGTTCCGTCGTTGCCTGCTGGAGAAAATCGCCAGCGCGACGCAGCGCATCTACATCGTTGCGCTGTACCTGCAGCAGGACGAAGCCGGTCAGGAAATTCTCGATGCCCTGCACGCCGCCAAGCTCAAGCGCCCCGAGCTGGAAATCGCCGTGGTGGTCGACTGGTTGCGCGCGCAGCGTGGCTTGATCGGCGCCGGCAAGCAGCCGGGCAATTCGGCGTGGTATCAGGAAATGACCCGCACTCACGAAAGTGAAGTGCCGGTGTACGGCGTGCCGGTGCAGACCCGCGAGCTGTTTGGCGTTTTGCACCTGAAGGGCTTCGTCATCGACGATTGCGTGGTGTACAGCGGGGCGAGCCTGAACAACGTTTATCTGCACAAGTTCGACAAGTACCGCTTCGACCGCTATCACGTCCTGCAAAGCCACGACCTGGCGGATTCGATGCATCACCTGGTCAAGCATGGCCTGATCGAATCGAAAGCGGTGCATCGCCTCGACTTGCCCAATCTGCCGACCACGCGCAGCCTGCGCAACGACATCGGCGATCTGCGCAGCCGTCTGAAATATGCGACGTACGACACGGCCAAAGGCAGCAGCGGCAGGGAAGGGCTGTCGGTCAGCCCGCTACTGGGTGTCGGCAAGAACAACCCGTTGAACCGGGCCATTCTCGAGCTGATTGCCAGCGCGCAGACCCAACTGACCATCTGCACGCCGTACTTCAACCTGCCGCTGGGGGTCATCCGCGAGATCAACCGGGCGTTGGCGCGCGGGGTGAAGATCGACATCGTGGTCGGCGACAAGACCGCCAACGACTTTTACATTCCGCCGAGCGAGCCGTTCAAGGTGATCGCCGCGCTGCCGTATCTCTACGAGATCAGCCTGCGTCGCTTTGCCAAACGCCACCAGCGCAACATCGACAGCGGTCAGTTGAACCTGCACCTGTGGCGCGACGGCGACAATACCTACCACCTCAAAGGCATGTGGGTCGATCAGCGCTACACGTTGCTGACCGGCAACAACCTCAATCCGCGAGCATTCCGCCTCGATCTGGAAAACGCGTTGCTGATCGATGATCCGAAAGGCGAATGGCTGGCACCGCGGGCGCAGGAGCTGGAAGAAATCTTCCGCCACACCACGCGCATCGACAGCTTTCAGACCCTGGAAACGCTGCCGGATTACCCGGCTGGGGTGGCGAAGTTTCTCAAGCGCGTCAGTCGGGTGCGGATTGAGCGGTTGCTTTACCGGATCCTGTAATCGTTCGGATTGTGTGGTGCGGCTACAACCGCTATCGCGAGCAGGCTCACTCCTACATTGGAATGCGTTCCCCTGTAGGAGTGAGCCTGCTCGCGATAGGGCCCCGACAGGCGCTATAAAACCTTAGTTAAGTCCCAATTTGCCGCGCAACGTCGACAAATCCTCAGCCAACGTATTCACCGGCCCGACCAGCGCCTTGCGGTCGTTGTCCTTGACCTTGTCATAGGTTTCAAACCCGCCATCAGTGGTTTTGTACTTGGCGAGGATCTTGTCCACGCTGGCGAAATTCTTGTCGACCTTCGCGGCGAACGCCTTGTCCTGCTGCTCGATCTGCGGGCGGAACAGGTCGACGATTTTCTTCGCGCCGTCGATGTTGCCCTGGAAGTCATACAGGTCGGTGTGGCTGTAGCGGTCTTCTTCGCCGGAAATCTTCGTCGCGGCGACTTCTTCGAGCAGCGCCGCTGCGCCACCGACGACTTTTTCCGGCGGGAAGGTCAGGCCGGCGACGCGGGTCTGCAGGTCCTGGACGTCCTTGTTCAAGCCATCGGCCAGTGCATCGAGGCCTTGGGTCGACTTCTCCGAAAACAGCGAATATTCGAGGCGGTGGAAACCGGTGAAATCCTCAGCCTTGACGCCTTTTTCGTGATCGTCGACGCGTGAATCGATCGACGCGTCGAGGTCGCTGAACAGCTCGGCAATCGGCTCGATCGACTCGTAATACACGCGGGTCGGTGCGTAGAGTTTTTGCGCAGTAGCCAAGTCGCCTTTCTTCACTGCGTCGGTGAATTGCTGGGTGTGGCTGGCGAGCTCATCGAGCTTCTCGGTGACATAGATCTTGTAGTCCGACACCGGCCCCACCAGATCCAGCGGCGCTGTCGCGGCGAATGCCGACAGCGGGGTGTTGAGCAAACCAAGGGTCAGCAGTAACGCGAGTGGCGTCTTTTTCATCGGGGCGGCTCCAGTGTGTTGTCAGGCGGCAGTTTTTGGTTGGGTGGCGTTGAGCAGCGAGCGACCGATGAAGTCCTTGTCGCCGGTGACACCGGGCAGGGTAAAAAAGTAGCCGCCGCCGACCGGTTTGAGGTATTCCTCGAGCGGTTCGCCGTTGAGCCGGGTTTGCACGGTGATGAAGCCTTTTTCCAGATCGGCCTGGTAGCAGATGAACAGCAGGCCCATGTCGAGTTGGCCGTTCTTGTTCACGCCGTTGGAGTAGTTGAATGGCCGGCGCAGGATCAGGTTGGCCTGGCTCGCGGCGGTGCGCGGGTTGGCCAGGCGAATGTGCGCGTCCAGTCTGGTCAGCTTGCCGGCCGGGTCCTTGCCGTAATCGGGGACCTGACTTTCATGCTCCGCGCCCATCGGTGCGCCGGTGGTTTTGACCCGGCCAATGATGCTTTCCTGCTCTTGCAACGGCGTGCGGTCCCAGCGTTCGACGAAGTTGCGGATGATCCGCACCGCCTGATAACTGCCGTGGGCCGCCCAGGCTGGCTCGTCGCTGCCGGGCTGCACCCAGACCAGTCGATCCATGGCCTTGCCGTCGTTGGAATCGGGATTGGCCGAGCCGTCACGAAAACCCAGAAAATTGCGCGCCGATTGCGCCGGCACTCCCGGTTTCGCCGGGGCTTGCGGCGGTACGCTGCCTTCCTGTTTCCAGCGCACCAGCAGCAGGTCCGGAAGGTTTTTGACGATGTCGCGCAGCGCATGAATGTTGGTGTCGGCAGTGTTCGAACAGAACTGCAGGCTCAGGTCGCCGTGGCAGCAATCGGCGTCCAGCGCGTCGTTGGGGAAGCCGACCATGCGTTGCAGGCGTTTCGGCTTGGCGGCGGCCAGACCGAAGCGCTCATCAAACAATGAATCACCGACAGACACGGTAATGGTCAGATTATCCGGGGTGACGTTAGGGCCAAGGATGCCGGAATCGGGCGGCGGTAGTTTCGGATCGATCTGCGCCACCGGGCCACCCTTCATCAAAAACGCGATGCGCTCGTTGAGGGTGCGGAACAGCCGCTCGAGATCGTCGCGATCACTGGCCAGCACGTCGAATGCCACCAGCATGCCCGAGGCTGGGCGCGGCGTGACGATACCGGTCTGGTGGACGCCGTGAAAATCGTGGCGGTCTTCGGTCTTGTCGCTGCTTGGTGCTTCGGTGACTTGCGCCGGCGCGGCGGCCATGGCCGGACAGCTCAGGGCCGAGCCGGCGAGGGCGACACCGGCGGCGCCCATGCCCATGAGCACACGGCGACGTTGCAGGTTGAGCGTTTCGAATTCTTTCATCAGGGTCAGGTCTTCTGCTTACAGGCCGGAAAGGCCAAGGGCGGGGTCGATGCCATCCAGCGCGTCGGCCAGGGCCTGGGCTTTATTGGCGAGCTGCTGGCGTTGTTCGCCGCTGACGCTGTCGTAGCTGGCGTAGCCTTCAGCAACTTTGAGGCTGCTTAACGCGCTATCGAAATCACCCAGCGCGGCGTCGATTTTCGGCAGTAGCTCGGCGGCGGATTTGCTCAGCATTGGCCGCAGCAGATCGACCACCTTGTGCGCGGTCTGCGCATTGGCGGCGAAACCGTTGAGGTCCGTGTGGCTGTAGCGTTCTTCTTCGCCGTTGGCGGCGCGCACGTCGGCGAGCGTGTTGAGGTTGCGCACGACGATGCTCACCAGTTGCTCCGGCGGCAGTGACTGGGCGAGCAGTTGCTGTTTCAACTCAGTGACGTCGCTGAGCAGTTGTTGCGCCACCGGCGCCACGCCGTCGAGTTTGCGTTGCTGGAACAGCGCGTATTCGAGGCGATGGAAACCGACGAAGCCCGGATCCTCTTCGCGTTTTTCGAAGTAATCGGCGCGGGCATTGATGCGGTTATCCAGTTCGGCCAGGCGTTGCGCTGCCGGGGCCAGCCGTTGATAAGCGGCACGCGCCGGCACATACAGCGCCTGCGCCTGACTCAGATCGCCGCTGACGATGGCCTGATTCAACGCGGTCACCGCTTTGATCAGCGCGCTGCTCTGGCTGGCGAGGTACACCCGGAATTCCGACAGCGGCCCGACGAAAGCCACCATCGACGGCTTGGCTTTGGCCGCGGCGTCGGAGGCTGCGGTCGGGGTCACGTGCAAGGTGCCACGCGGGTTGCTCAGCAAGCCGCAGGTGATCGCATAGTCGCCGGGTTGCAGGTTGGCGTTGATCACCTGGCTCAGGCCCGGCGCAATGTTTTCGCGTTCTTCGACCACCAGCACGCCGTCGAGGATTTCCCATTCCACGGCACGATCCGAGCGGTTGACGATGCGAAAACTGGCGCGCCCGGCCGGCACGCTGAGCGCATTCGGCTCGCAGTTACCGGGATGAATGTTGACCACCACTTCATCGCGGTTGTGCTGGCGCTTGGCGGCGGCCAATTGCGACGCGTAGTAGAACAGCCCGCCGGCGGCGATCATCACCACCACCGAGCCGGCCACCGCCCAGCGCAAGGCGCGGGGAGGCGAGGCCTGAGGAGTTTTAGGCTTGGACATGAAGGCCCTTATTGGCTGGAAACGGAAGTCGATGACACCGATGGCGCGGGCGCGGGCAGGAAGAACAGCACCAGCGCCACCAGCAGGTAGATCACATAGGCACCGAGGGTGCTGACGGTCGGCGCGTCCTGATAACCGAACATGCCGGCCAGCACCGAGCCCAGCGGGCCATCCATCGGCAGGGTTGCGCTGAAGTCGAACAGCACGGTCTGCAGGTGATTCCACAGCCCGGCTTCATGCAGCGCCTGCACCGAGTTGGCGAGAATCCCCGCGGCCACCACCAGAATGAACAGCCCGGTCCACTTGAAGAACGCCGAGAGATTGAGGCGCATGCTGCCGCTGTAGATCAGCAAACCGACGATGACCGCCAGCACCAACCCGAGCAATGCGCCGATCGGCGCGCCAGGGCCTTCGCTCTGCTGGAACACCGCGAGCAGGAAAAACACCGTCTCCAGGCCTTCGCGGGCGACAGCAAAAAACACCATGGCGATCAACGCGATCACCTGATGCTTCGATGCGGTCAGCGCCTGATCCAGCGAGGCCTGCAGCGAATGCTTGATCGAGCGGGCGACCTTGCGCATCCAGAACACCATTGAACTGAGGATGCCCACGGCGACCAGTCCGACGATGCCTTCGAACAGCTCCTGCTGCTTCTGCGGGAATTCAGCGCTGACCAGTTCCAGGCCGCCGCCGACCAGCAAGGCGAGGGCGGCCGCGAGGAAAACCCCGATCCACACGGCAGGCATCCACTGCCCGCGGCCGGTTTGCTGGAGATAACTGGCGATGATGCCAACGATCAGCGCGGCTTCAATGCCTTCGCGCAGCATGATCAGAAAGGGAACGAGCATTCGGCACAACCACCGGTGATTTAGATAGGTAGCTAAGTTGTAACATAATGACACTCATTCCCAAATGGCACTGATTGACATTTAGCTGAACCTAACCTGAACAAAACCGATCTTCGCCTCACCAACATCCCTTGTAGGAGCGAGCCTGCTCGCGAAGACGGCGGTACATTCAACATCGCATTCGCCTGACAACGCCTTCGCAAGCAGGCTCGCTCACACAGGGGTAAGATGCCGGGCATTGAAATAACAACAAGGCTCGCCGCGTTCCATGTCGGAAAAAGACACCATCGCCATTCAACTGGTGCGCGAAGCACTGTTGCAAAGTTGTGCGCCCGGCGCGGCCACTCAGGAGGTGTTGCACAAGGTCGGCATCGATCCGGCATTGCTGCAGGCCGAGCACGCTCGGGTGCCCGCATCGCAATACGCGAAACTCTGGCGCCTGTTGGCCCGCCGCACCGACGACGAGTTTTTCGGCATGGACCCACGCAAGCTCAAGTCTGGCAGCCTGGCGTTCCTGTGCCGCGCGGCGATGGCGCAACCGACATTGGTGGCGGGGCTCGAGACGGGGCTGGGTTTCCTCTCGCTGATGCTCGAGCGGTTGTCGGCGCAACTGGTGCGCCAGCAAAGCCTGGCGGAAATCGTTCTGCTCGAAGACGACTACGAACCGCGCCGCGCTTTCACTTATTTCACCTACTGGATGATCGTTCACGGCGTCGCCTGCTGGCTGGCGGGGCGGCGCATTCCGATTCTGGCGATCGAACTGCGCTGCGCCGCGCCGGATTTCACTGACGACTATCAAGTGATGTTTTCGCAAAACCTGCGTTTCGGACGCCCGCGCACGCGGATGATTTTCGCCGCTGACTGCCTCGACCTGCCGATCAAGCGCAGCCCGGAAGAATTGCAGCGCTTTCTCGCCCACGCACCGGCGAACATTCTGGTGAAGTACCGCGACCCGCAAAGCCTCGCCAGCCGGATCAAGCACGATTTGCGTCAGTTGCCCGCCGAACAATGGCCGGAAACCGAAGCGCTGGCCCAGCAATTGTGCATGTCCGCCTCGACGTTGCGCCGGCGCCTGGCGTTAGAAGGGCAGACCTGGCAGGGCCTCAAGGACAGCGTGCGCAAGGAGCTGGCGATCACCTGGCTGGCAGAGCCTTCGATCAGCTTCGCCGAAATCGCCGCGCGGCTGGGGTTTGCCGATGTCAGCTCGTTCTACAAGGCGTTTCGCAAGTGGTCAGGGTCAAACCCCGGCCACTATCGCACGTTGATCCTCAACGACGCGGTCTGAGCCGACGCCGCATGACTGATCGTTCCCACGCTCCGCGTGGGAATGCCTCAAGGGACGCTCCGCGTCCCGACTCGGAAGGACGCAGAGCGTCCGGGGCTGCGTTCCCACGCAGAGCGTGGGAACGATCATCTTCGCCGGGGCCTTGGCCAAACCAGTCAACCAGTTTGATGGCTTTGACCATTGCCCGGCGCCCCGTGCAGCGCGACTATCCCTCTGTTGTTTACGGTTCCCAGCCTAATAAAAACACCGAGGGATTCTGGCAATGCGCGATTACTTGTCTGCCACCGCACAGTTCAACTACCAGCACACCGTCGATGCCGCGCTGAGCGGTTCGCTTGCAGCGTTCAACGCCTGTGTCGAATGTTGCGACCGCCACGCCTTGCCGGGGCGCATTGCCTTGTTCTGGGAGGGGCGCGACGGCAGCAGTGCGACGTACACCTTCACTGACCTGCAAGATAAAGCCGCGCGTTTCGCCAATTTCCTTCTTGCCCAAGGCGTGCAGAAGGGCGACAGGGTCGCCGGACTGCTGCCGCGCAATGTCGAATTGCTGATTACCGTACTCGCCACCTGGCGCATCGGTGCGGTGTATCAACCGTTGTTCACCGCCTTCGGCCCGAAAGCCCTCGAACACCGTCTGAACAGTTCCGGCGCCAAAGTCGTGGTGACCGATGCGGTCAACCGGCCGAAACTCGCTGAAGTCGCCGATTGCCCGACGCTGGTCACGGTGGGCGGCGCCAAGGGGCAGGGCATCGTGCGTGGCGATTACAGCTTCTGGGCCGAGCTGGCCAACTATTCCAGCGTTTGCGAACCCGTGCTGCTGACCGGCGAAGATCCTTTCCTGCTGATGTTCACCTCCGGCACTACCGGCCCGGCGAAAGCGCTGTCAGTGCCGCTCAAGGCCATCGTTGCATTCAAGAGTTATACCCGCGATGCCGTGGATTTGCGCCCGGAAGATGCGTTCTGGAACGTCGCCGATCCGGGCTGGGCCTACGGAATCTATTTTGGTGTCACCGGGCCGTTGGCGCTGGGCCATCCGATTACGTTCTACGATGGGCCGTTCACCCTCGAAAGCACCTGCCGGGTGATCAACAAATACGCCATCAGCAACCTCACCGGGTCGCCGACGGCCTATCGTCTGCTGATTGCCGGCGGTGAGGAATTCGCCAAGTCGATCAAGGGCAAACTGCGCATCGTCAGCAGTGCCGGCGAACCGTTGAACCCGGAAGTGATTCGCTGGTTCGCCGACCATCTCGACGTGGTCATCCACGACCATTACGGCCAGACCGAACTGGGCATGGTCCTGTGCAACCACCACGGCCTCGACCATCCGGTGCACGTTGGCGCCGCCGGTTTCGCCTCGCCGGGCCACCGCATTGTGGTACTCGATGAACACCACAACGAGCTCGGCGTCGGCCAGCCCGGCATTCTCGCCATCGACCGCCCGCAATCGCCGATGTGCTGGTTTGGCGGCTACGAAGGCGCGCCGACCAAGGCGTTTGTCGGCAACTACTACCTCAGCGGCGACACCGTGGAATGGAACCCGGACGGCAGCATCAGCTTCGTCGGCCGCAGCGACGATGTGATCACCACCTCCGGCTACCGTGTCGGCCCGTTCGATGTCGAAAGCGCTTTGGTCGAGCACCCGGCGGTGGTCGAAGCGGCGGTGGTCGGTAAACCCGACCCGGAACGCACCGAACTGGTCAAAGCCTTCGTCGTGCTCAGTGCGCAATACCGCGCCGCCCCCGAGCTGGCTGAAGAACTGCGCCAACATGTGCGCAAGCGTCTGGCCGCGCATTCGTACCCGCGGGAAATCGAATTTGTCAGCGAATTGCCCAAGACCCCAAGTGGCAAATTGCAGCGCTTTATCTTGCGCAACCAGGAAATCGCCAAGGCTCAAGAGGCCGCGGCGCACAACGTTTCAGCTTGAATCGAAGGAAACAGTCATGCAGATCGAGAACAAGGTTTTTATCGTCACCGGCGGCGCGTCGGGCCTAGGTGCGGCCAGCGCTGAGCTGCTGGTCAGCGCCGGTGCGAAAGTGATGCTGGTGGACATGAACGCCGAGGCCGTGGCCGCTCAGGCGCAGCGTCTTGGCGCCAAAAGCGTGGTCGCCGACATCAGCAACGAAGCCGCCGCCGAAGCCGCGGTGCAGGCGACCCTTGATGCGTTTGGCAGCCTCAACGGCCTGGTCAGCTGCGCCGGCATCGTCCGTGGCGAGAAGATCCTTGGCAAGACCGGCCCGCATGCCCTGAGCAGTTTTGCCCAGGTGATCAACGTCAACCTGATCGGCAGTTTCAACATGCTGCGCCTCGCCGCGGCGACGATCGCTGAGTCTGAAGCCAACGCCGACGGCGAGCGCGGGGTGATCATCAACACTGCCTCGGTGGCGGCCTTCGACGGGCAAATTGGTCAGGCGGCGTACTCGGCCTCCAAGGGCGCGATCGCCAGCCTGACCCTGCCGGCCGCCCGTGAACTGGCGCGCTTCGGCATCCGCGTGATGACCATTGCCCCGGGCATTTTCGAAACGCCAATGATGGCCGGCATGACCCCGGAAGTGCGCGACTCGCTGGCCGCCGGCGTACCGTTCCCGCCACGTCTGGGCAAGCCGGCCGAATACGCCGCGCTGGTGCGGCACATCATCGAAAACAGCATGCTCAACGGCGAGGTGATCCGTCTCGACGGCGCCTTGCGCATGGCCGCGAAGTAAGGAGGATTTGTCATGACTATTTCCAATGATCCGATTGTCATCGTCAGCGCTGTGCGCACGCCAATGGGCGGTTTTCAGGGCGAATTGAAAAGCCTCACCGCGCCGCAACTGGGCGCTGCGGCGATCAAAGCCGCAGTCGAACGCGCCGGGGTTGCCAGCGATGCGGTCGATGAAGTGTTGTTCGGTTGCGTGCTGCCCGCCGGCCTCGGCCAGGCGCCGGCACGTCAGGCCGCGCTGGGCGCCGGGCTGGATAAATCGACCCGCTGTACCACGGTCAACAAGATGTGCGGTTCGGGCATGGAAACCACCATTCTGGCCCACGACATGCTCATCGCCGGCAGCGCAGATGTAGTCATCGCCGGGGGCATGGAAAGCATGTCCAACTCGCCGTATCTGCTCGATCGCGCCCGCGCCGGTTACCGCATGGGCCACGGCCGCGTACTCGACTCGATGTTCCTCGACGGCCTCGAAGACGCCTACGACAAGGGCCGCCTGATGGGCACCTTCGCCGAAGACTGCGCCGAAACCAACGGCTTTAGCCGCGAAGCCCAGGATGCGTTCGCCATCGCCTCGACCACCCGCGCCCAGCAAGCGATCAAGGACGGCAGCTTCAAGGACGAAATCGTCCCGCTGACCGTGACCGTGGGCAAAGAGCAGGTGCTTATCAGCCACGATGAACAACCACCGAAAGCCAAACTGGACAAGGTCGCCTCGTTGAAACCGGCGTTCCGCGAAGGCGGCACCGTGACGGCGGCCAACTCCAGCTCGATTTCCGATGGCGCCGCGGCGCTGGTGCTGATGCGCCAGTCGCAGGCGCAAACCCTGGGCTTGAAACCGCTGGCGGTGATCCATGGCCACGCGGCATTCGCGGACACGCCGGGGCTGTTCCCGACCGCGCCGATCGGGGCGATCAAGAAGCTGATCAAGAAAACCGGCTGGGCGCTGGATCAGGTCGACCTGTTCGAGGTCAACGAAGCTTTCGCCGTGGTCGGCATGGCAGCGATGACCCACCTGGAAATCCCCCATGACAAGCTCAATGTGCACGGCGGCGCCTGCGCCCTCGGCCATCCGATCGGTGCATCGGGCGCGCGGATTCTGGTGACGTTGTTGGCGGCGCTGCGGCAGAAGCAGCTCAAGCGCGGGATTGCGGCGATCTGCATTGGTGGCGGTGAGGCCACGGCGATGGCGGTGGAATGCCTCTATTGAGGTTGACAGTTGACCTTGTGGGAGCGGGCTTGCCCGCGATGGCAGTGGAACGGTCACCATAAATGTTGGATGTGACGGCCTCATCGCTGGCAAGCCAGCTCCCACAGGGGTCTGTGTTGTTACAAGGATTAAGGATTCACCATGATTCCCAACGAAGACCAAACCCAGATCCGCGACATGGCCCGGCAGTTCGCCGAGGAACGCCTGAAACCGTTCGCCGCCGAGTGGGATCGCGAGCACCGTTTCCCCAGGGAAGCCATCGCCGAGATGGCCGAACTGGGCTTTTTCGGCATGCTCGTGCCGGAACAGTGGGGCGGTTGCGAGACCGGTTACCTGGCCTACGCTATGGCCCTGGAGGAAATCGCCGCCGGCGATGGTGCCTGTTCGACGATCATGAGCGTGCACAACTCAGTGGGTTGCGTGCCGATCCTCAAGTTCGGCAATGACGATCAGCGCGAGCGCTTTCTCAAGCCGCTGGCCAGCGGCGCGATGCTTGGCGCCTTTGCCCTTACCGAGCCGCAGGCCGGTTCCGATGCCAGCAGCCTGAAGACCCGCGCCCGGCGCGAGGGCGATCATTACGTACTCAATGGCTGCAAACAGTTCATCACCTCCGGGCAAAACGCCGGGGTGGTGATCGTGTTCGCGGTGACTGATCCGAGCGCCGGCAAGCGCGGCATCAGCGCGTTTATCGTGCCCACCGATTCACCGGGCTACAGCGTCGCGCGCGTCGAAGACAAACTCGGCCAGCATGCCTCGGACACCTGCCAGATTCTTTTTCAAGAGCTCAAGGTGCCGCTGGCCAACCGTCTGGGCGAGGAAGGCGAAGGCTACAAGATCGCCCTTGCCAACCTTGAGGGCGGTCGAGTCGGCATCGCCGCGCAGTCGGTGGGCATGGCCCGTGCAGCCTTCGAAGCGGCGCGTGACTACGCCCGTGAACGTGACACCTTTGGCAAGCCGATCATCGAGCATCAGGCGGTGGCGTTTCGTCTGGCCGACATGGCCACGCAAATCGCTGTCGCCCGGCAAATGGTCCATTACGCCGCGGCTCTGCGTGACAGCGGCCAGCCGGCACTGGTCGAGGCATCGATGGCCAAGCTGTTCGCCTCGGAGATGGCCGAAAAGGTCTGCTCGATGGCCTTGCAAACCCTCGGCGGTTACGGTTATCTCAACGATTTTCCGCTGGAACGCATCTACCGCGACGTGCGGGTCTGCCAGATCTACGAAGGCACCAGCGACATTCAGCGCATGGTCATTTCGCGCAATCTCTGACAAGGAAACTACTTCATGATTTTCGACACCATCCTGCTTGAAACCCATGGCCGAGTTGGCGTGATCACCCTCAACCGGCCGCAGGCCCTGAATGCGCTGAACGCGCAACTGGTCAGCGAAGTGAACCAGGCCCTCGATGCGCTGGAAGCTGACGCAAACATTGGCTGCATCGTCCTCACCGGTTCGAAAAAGGCTTTCGCCGCCGGGGCTGACATCAAGGAAATGGCCGAGCTGACCTATCCGCAGATCTACATGGACGACCTGTTCAGCGACAGCGACCGCGTCGCCAATCGGCGCAAGCCGATCATCGCCGCGGTCAACGGTTTTGCGCTTGGCGGCGGTTGCGAACTGGCGCTGATGTGCGACTTTATCCTGGCCGGCGACAACGCCAGATTTGGCCAACCGGAAATCAACCTCGGCGTGCTCCCAGGCATGGGCGGCACCCAACGCCTGACCCGCGCCGTGGGCAAGGCCAAAGCCATGGAAATGTGCCTGAGCGGGCGCATGATCGATGCCGTGGAAGCCGAGCGCTGCGGCATCGTCGCGCGGATCGTGCCGAGCGATGAGTTGCTTGATGAAGCGCTGAAAGTGGCGGCGGTGATTGCCGACAAGTCATTGCCGATTGCGATGATGATCAAGGAAAGCGTGAACCGCGCCTTTGAAGTGAATCTGAGCGAAGGCGTGCGGTTTGAGCGTCGGGTGTTTCATGCCGCGTTTGCCACGCAGGATCAGAAAGAAGGGATGGCGGCGTTTATTGGCAAGCGGCCGGCTGAGTTTCAGGGTAAGTAAGCGGCAGAAGCAAAGCCAAAAGCAAAAGCCCCTCACCCTAACCCTCTCCCAAAGGGAGAGGGGACTGATTGGGGGATATTTCAGATTTGCGCCGGTCTGGAAGTGCTCTATTGAATCCATAATCAACCCGGTCTTTCAGGTCGATGCATAGCGCCAGACACCTCGGTCGGCTCCCTCTCCCAGGGGAGAGGGCTAGGGTGAGGGAAAGGGGCCGACACATTACAACTGATAGTTCTTCAAATCCCGCGCAATCACCATCCGCTGAATCTCGCTGGATCCTTCATAGATCTGGGTAATCCGCGCATCGCGGTAGTACTTCTCGACCGGGTAATCTTCCAGATAACCATAACCACCATGGATCTGAATCGCTGACGAGCAGACTTTCTCGGCCATTTCCGAGGCAAACAGCTTGGCCTGCGACGCTTCGGACAAACACGGTTTGCCCGCCGTGCGCAGCCGCGCCGCGTGCAGGATCAGCAAGCGTGCTGCGTTGATCTGCAGGTGCATGTCGGCCAGCAGGTTGGCGATGCTCTGGTGCTCGATGATCGGTTTATCGAACTGCACGCGCTCCTGGGCATACACCAGCGCCGCCTCGAATGCCGCTCGCGCGATACCCAGTGCTTGCGCGGCGATGCCGATGCGTCCGCCTTCGAGGTTGGACAAGGCGATCGCCAGGCCTTTGCCGCGTTCGCCGAGCAGGTTGGCTTCGGGAATGCTGCAATTGTTCAAGGTCACTGCACAGGTGTCGGAGGCGCGAATGCCCATTTTGTGTTCGGTACGATCGACGATGAAACCCGGCGTATCGGTCGGCACCAGAAACGCCGAAAGGCCTTTCTTGCCCAACTCCGGGTCGGTCACCGCAAACACGATCGCCAGTTTCGCCCGTTTGCCATTGCTGACAAATTGCTTGGCGCCGTTGATCACCCACTGGCCGTCACGCAGTTCAGCGCGGGTGCGCAGATTGTGCGCTTCGGAGCCGGCCTGCGGCTCGGTCAGGCAGAAGCAACCGATGGCCTGGCCGCTGGCCAGATCGGCCAGCCAGGTCTGCTTCTGCTCGTCGCTCCCGTAATTGAGTACCGGGCCGCAGCCCACCGAGTTGTGAATGCTCATGAATGCGCCGGTCGCACCGTCGCCGGCGGAGATTTCCTCCACGGCGAGGGCATAGGCGACGTAATCGACGTAAGTGCCGCCCCATTCTTCAGGCACCACCATGCCGAGCAGGCCGAGTTCGCCCATTTTTGCCACCAGCGCGTTGTCGATCCAGCCAGCCTTTTCCCAGGCTTGTGCATGGGGCGCGATTTCGCCACGGGCAAAATCCCGGGCCATGTCGCGGATCATCACTTGTTCTTCAGTCAGTTCGAGATCGTGCATGGCTCAGCTCCCGCTCTCATCAAAACCGTGGAAAAAACTCGCGACGTGCGCAGCGTCCAGCTCGGCGAGGGTGGGCGGATTCCAGCGTGGTGTCTTGTCTTTATCGATCAGCAGGGCGCGCACGCCTTCGATCAGATCGCCACGGGCAAACCATTGGCGATCCAGATGCAGTTCCAGAGCGAAGCATTGCTCCAGACTCAGCTGTCGACCGCGACGGAGCATTTCCAGCGTCACTGCCATCGCCAGTGGCGAGCGAGTCTCCAGCAAATCAGCGGTGGTCAGCGCCCAGTCGTGGCTGTTGGCGACGGTGACCTCGCGCATTTGCTCGACTATGCTCGGCACGTCCGGCAAGGCGAAAAAGTGATCGATGGCGGGGCGCAAGGCTTGCAGCGGTGCATCAGGCAAGGTCTGTACGGCGTGTTTGGCGAGCAGGTTCTGCAGCGCTTTGAGTGGCGTGTCCTGCCATTCCATCTGGTCGAGCTTTTCGTCGAGCAGCGCCAGTTTGTTGCTGTCCAGATACCAGTCGGCCAGGCCGCAATACAGCGCATCGGCCGCACGAATCTGCACGCCGCTGACGCCCAGGTAAATCCCCAGTTCGCCGGGTATGCGCGAGAGAAAATAACTGCCGCCAACATCCGGGAAATAACCGATGGCCACTTCCGGCATCGCCAGACGGCTCTTCTCGGTCACCACACGCAAATCGGCGCCTTGCACCAGGCCCATGCCACCGCCGAGGACGAAACCGTCCATCAGCGCCAGCACCGGCTTGCGGTAGTGATGCAGGGTCAGGTCGAGGGCGTATTCCTCGACGAAGAAATCTTCATGCAGGGTGTCGCCGCTTTTGAAACTGTCGTACAGCGAACGAATGTCGCCGCCGGCGCAGAAGGCTTTTTCCCCGGCGCCGCGCAGAACAATCGCGTGCACGTTGGCGTCGGTGGCCCAGGCATCGAGCTGCTGCTGCAGCTGACGGACCATGTCGAGGGTGATGGCGTTGAGGCCAGCGGGGCGGTTCAGGGTCAGGTGACCGATGTGGTTGCGCACTTCGGCCAGCACTTCGTTCTGCGTGGTATCCATGGACGGGGTCCGTTGGGATGAAGCCTGAGCTGTCATCTGTAACTCCCTGCTTTTATTGTCTTTATTCGAAAAGCCCGCGCACGGGCAGTAGCCGATCGTAACAGTGCAAATTTGCCGTGTACAACCCGGATATGTGCAGGCGCTGTTTGCGTTTTTACCTTAGCCGAACCACGAAAAATTACTTGGAAAAAACCTCACCGATGCTGCGACGCTTGGCGTACAGCTCACTGACATGCACCAAGCGCTCAAGGTCTTCGGGCGTGACATCGATAAAAGCCTCCATCTCCGCCAGCGCCAGTTTCAGGTCTTCGGCGGTAATGGCGAGGCTGTCGACCGGCGTCACCAGCGGCGCCGGTTCGGCCGGGCGTTTCGGATAGCGGATGCGGGTCAGGTTGTTGTAGGCGAGGGCGCTGGTGAGCATGCATACCGCGCCGAGCATCACCGGTTCCATGGCTTTCCAGTCCATGGCAATGGTCGCAGGGTCAGCCAGCACCAGCGTCAATGCCAGAGCACCGGCCGGTGGATGCAGGCAACGCAGCCAGCACATCAGAATCAACGCCATGCCCGCTGCCAGGCAGGCACTGCCGAGGGTGCGGCCGAGCACGTGAGCGACCAGCAGCGCGACGACGCCGGCACACAGATAGCCGCCAAGGATCGACCACGGCTGGGCGAGGGCGCCCGAGGACACGGCGAACAGCAGCACTGCCGATGCGCCCAGCGGGCCGATCAGGTGATAGGCAACGTCATGGCCGAAGACTTGTGCGCACATCCAGACACTGAACAACGTCCCCAGCGCCATGCCGATGGCGGCGCGACTCCATTCGGTGGGACGGGTGTTGATAGCGGCGGGCAACCAGCGAGCGAGCATGTGAATCCGATCCTTTGCAGCAAATTCGAGACAAAAAAAAGGACTTGTCCGGCATATCCGGAAAGCCCTCGAAGCGTTCCAACATTGGGGGAGGAACGCGCACAGTGTGCCGGGCGAAGTCGATACTGACAAATTCATATTAATGCAGATTTAGTGCATTATTTTTGAATTGAAGCGACCCGGCGCCCGCTGATGAAGCACAGATAACCGCCCGCTGCTGCCAGCGCACTCAGGGCATAGAACATGCTTGGTGCCGCCGTGTGCATCAACAGAAAGCCGCACATGACCGGACTCGCCGCACCGCCGAGCGCGGCGAGGTTCTGCGCGCCGTAGTAGCTGCCGCGCAATTCTTCCGGGGCGAGGGTGTCAACGAAGAGAAAATCGGCCGGGTAGATGATCATTTCGCCGACGGTGAAGATGAACATCGCCACGCACCAGCCAACGAGGCTGTCGGCCAGACTGAAACCGATCAGGCCGACGATGAACAGCGCGGTGCCGCCGGCAATCCAGTAACGCAGGTGTTCGCGGCTGAGCAAGCGGCCGACCTGATATTGCAACAGGATCACCGTGATCGCGTTGCAGGCGAGCAGGGCGGCCATGGTGTCGAGCGTCTGTTGCTGGGTGTGGGTGACCAGCAGGTATTGCGACAGGTACAGGGTGAAGCGCCCGTGCACCAGCGTGCTGAGCAGGCAGCCGAGGGTGAACAGGATCATCGTGCGGTCGTTCTTGAGGATGATCAGGGTGTTGAGGAAACTCTGTGGTGGCGTGAGGGTTGCGGCCGGACTGGCTTCCCGGGCAGCGCCGAGGAGAAGAAAAATACTGCCGATGGCGATCATGCCCGCAACGATGAAAGGCGCCGCCGGCTGCACACCGGCGATCACCACGCCGATCATCGGGCCGACGGCGTAGCCGATGTTGGTCAGCGTGTAGTTGAGCGAGAACGCCTTGACCCGTTGGCCTACTGGCAAGTTTTCGCTGAGGATGGCTTTGGAGCCGATCAGGAACAGCGCCGAGGCGGTTTCGCTGATGATCAGCACCAGCGTGACCAGGTACAGGTTTTGCGCGAAGGTGAGCAGGATCAGACCGATGCCGCTGGAGAGCATGGTGAGGATCAGCAAGCGGCGTTTGTCGAGCCGGTCGATGATGTAGCCGCCGTACAAGGACAGCAGCGTGGCGCTGAATACGGCGATGCCCAGCAGCAGGCCGACGTCCTGGGGGTTGAGGCCGAGTTTGTTGCTCAGGAACAGGGTCAGCAGTGGGCTGATCAGGGCGCGGCTGACGACGACGCTCAGGGAGCTGATCATCAATCGGCGGATGAGGGGCGAACAGGTGGCCACGAAGTTTGAATGTCCTTGTTTCAGAGGCTTGGCGGGCGTCAGTCATCCTCCCTGTGCGTCTGCTGGCGGTCAAGGGCCATACTGCGAATCCGGGTACATATCCGTTGCTTCGGTAACGGCTACTTAAGGTTCCGCTCTTACAGCGGGTCACCTTTTTCAAACGCCAAAAAGGTAACCCAAAACGCTTGCTCCTACGTTCGGCCCTCGCAGGCTCGGGTCCCTTCGCTTCGGGACTGATCCGGGCGCAGCGGCTACGGTTTGCTGCGCTGCACCTCCTTCCGCTGTGTCTGGCTGCGCCAGACGGTCGCTGCGCTCCCACGCCCGGATCAATCCCTCCGCTCAGCCTTCCGACGTCGCCGGTGACGCAAGATCAAGAGCACTCGAGCTTGCGCTCATTGTTGAGTGGTTAGAAGCGGGTGGTTGGCTTTGGATTTGTGGTGTGGCTGCCCCTCATCGGAACGCCGCCCGCCCAGCCCTCTCCCCCTGGAGAGGGAGCCGATTTTGGTTGATTTCGAGAATTGCATTCGACTCGGTATTGCTAGCCGACGTGCCTCTCGCATCCTCCTCGGTCAGTTCCCTCTCCCTCCGGGAAAGGGCTAGGGTGAGGGTCGGCGTTGTCTGTTTGGAATGAACTTGAAAATCCTGCGCATAAACAGGACGACTCACGCCACATCCGACGCACGCGGCCACTGTTGCAGCGGGATCGGCAGTTGCTGCGATTCGCCGCGGCCCATGGCGAAGTAGTGGAAGCCGTTGCGGGCCAGGCGTTCGGGGTCGTAGAGGTTGCGGCCGTCGAAGATCACCGGGCTGTTGAGGCGTTGTTTGATCAGGTCGAAGTCCGGGGCTTTGAAGGGTTGCCATTCGGTGCAGATGATCAGGGCATCGGCGCCGGGCAGGACCGATTCGGGGGTGCCCATCAGCAGCAGTTTCGCTTCGTCCGGGTAGAGGTTCTGGGTTTGCTGCATGGCTTCGGGGTCGTAGGCGCGGACGCTGGCGCCGGCTGCCCATAACGCTTCGAGCAGGACCCGGCTCGGTGCTTCGCGCATGTCGTCGGTGTTGGGTTTGAACGCCAGGCCCCAAAGGGCGAAGATCTTGCCGCGCAGGTCGCCGCGGTAGAACGCGTTGATGCGCTCGAACAGCTTGTGTTTCTGGCGCTGGTTGATCGCCTCGACCGCTTGCAGCAAATCGCTGGAGCAGTGCGCTTGTTCGGCGCTGTGGATCAGCGCGCGCATGTCCTTGGGAAAGCACGAGCCGCCATAGCCGCAGCCCGGATAGATGAAGTGATAACCGATGCGCGTGTCGGCGCCGATGCCTTGGCGCACCGCTTCGATGTCGGCGCCCAGGTGTTCGGCGAGTTCGGCGATCTGGTTGATGAAGCTGATCTTGGTCGCGAGCATGCAGTTGGCGGCGTATTTGGTCAGCTCGGCGCTGCGCAGGTCCATGAACAGGATCCGGTCATGGTTGCGGTTGAATGGCGCATACAGATCACGCATCACGTCGCGCACGTCATCGCCTTCGCAGCCGATGATGATGCGGTCCGGGCGCCGGCAATCGGCAACGGCCGAGCCTTCCTTGAGAAATTCCGGGTTGGAGACAATATCGAATTGCAGCAGCCGGCCGACCTTTATCAGGGCCTTTTCGATGTGCGCGCGCAAGGTGTCACCGGTACCCACCGGCACTGTGGATTTCTCCACAACGATCAGCGGCTGCTCGCGGTGCCGGGCAATCGCGTCGCCCACGGAGAGCACGTAACGCAGGTCCGCCGAGCCATCCTCACGCGAAGGCGTGCCCACGGCGATAAACGCCACCCGACCGTGCTGCACGGCGAGTTTTTCGTCGCTGGTGAAGTGCAGACGTTTGGCGTCCAGGCCCTCGCGCACCAGATTCGCCAGCCCCGGCTCGAAGATGCTGACGTGACCCTGGCGCAACTGGTCGACCTTGTGCTGATCGACGTCCATGCACACGACGTCATGGCCCACCTCGGCCAGTACCGCCGCTTGCACAAGACCCACGTAACCGCTGCCAAAGACCGTGATTTTCATAGGACACTCCTGAGCCGGACGGGTGTTCATGCCTTAAGGTCAGGATAGGCAAGGGCATGTTTCAATTTGCCTACTGTTTTGCGCGACGCGACTTCCTGGCGGTGCAGACAGGCAGGCGATGCTGACGGCCGTTCAATTGGCGCAGGCGCAATGCCAGCACCCGGTTGTCTGAAAAGCACTGAAATTCAAAGGGTTGGGCTACCTGCCGGGGAATGCCTGATTGACTTTCACGCGGTCGGGCGGCAGGTTGTAGGCCTTTTTTTGGGGCAGCCCGGCACTTGCCCGTTTTTGTCACCGTGTCGTTTTGTTGAACTGTTTTTTTACCAAGGCCGTTTCGTTTGATTGACTTGTCGAGTACTGAATCCACCGCGTCCACCACCAATCCATTGACGCTTTACCTGACGCGCCTGGCGCCTTCCAGCCAGTTGACCATGCGCTACGTCTTGCAGGACGCGGCCGATCGCCTCGGCTTCGAGGACGTGGACATCGAAGACATCCCCTGGCACGGCCTGCAACCGGAAGATGTCGTGGCGCTGGTCGCCGCATTGCGCGAAGACGGCTACGCGCCGAACACCTCTTCGCTGTACGTGAACGCTGTGCGCGGGGTCATGAATGAAGCCTGGCGCATGAGCCTGATCAGTCAGGATCATCTGTTGAAGATGCGTTCGGTCAAGGCCATCGCCGGTACGCGCCTGTCCCAGGGGCGCAACCTCAAGCGCACGCTGATTCACGAATTGATGGAAGTCTGCGCCGCCGATCCACGTCCGCAAGGTCTGCGCGACGCGGCGGTGATTGCGCTGCTGTATGGCACCGGCATGCGCAAGTCGGAGTCGGTGGATCTGGATTTGAATCAGGTCGACTTCAGCGAGCGCAGCCTGACCGTCACCGGCAAGGGCAACAAGCAGTTGATCAAGTACGCGCCGACCTGGGCGTTCGCCAAGCTCAATGCCTGGCTGGAACTGCGCCGTTCGCAGCTCAAGGAAGGCGAGAGCGATGATGCGTTTCTGTTCAACCGCATTCGCCGTGGCAACCACATCACCCGCGAGCGCATCACCAAACACGCGATCTACTACATTGCCCGCCAGCGTGGCACGCAGGTCGGGGTGAAGATCATGCCGCACGATTTCCGTCGCTCATTCATTACGCGGGTTATCGAAGAACACGACCTGTCGATCGCGCAGAAACTGGCGCATCACAGCAACATCCAGACCACCGCCAACTACGATGTGCGCGATGACAACGAGCGGCGGCGGGCAGTGGACCGTTTCGATCTGTGAGATGAGTCAACCCGCGGCTGGGCAGCCGCGCGAACGGCTGGCGGCCTGAGTGATCTGTGCGGCGAGTCGTTTGACGTTGTTCTGCTGCGCCGTCACCAGATCCTCGATGCTCGGCCCCGACGGTGTCTGCAGGATCGAGCGACAGGTCAGCAAGTCGGCGTCAGGCTCACCGAGCGCACGCAAGCGCCATTTCACGTCAATCAACGCGTATTGGCCGGGAATCGAATCGAAGCGCTGCACGTCGACGCGCACCGATGAGCGTTGCTGACCCGCGCCGTTGCTCAACTGGTCGAGGAGGGCGCTGCGCAGTTCGTCGATCAGGCTGGCACCCCACCAATCGGTTTCGAGAATCGCCAGGCCACTGTTGCCTTCACGGATGACGATTTGCGGCCGATCGACCTGCGGCGGCACGCTGATGCTCTCGATGGCAATGTCCGCACCGCTGCGCCCGGCGCCTTGATGCACCGGGGTCAGAGTGTGAAAGCTGATCGGGTCGCTGCGGCAGGCGCCGAGTAGCATGATCGCCGCGAGCACACTGATTTTCAGCGGTGATGCCATGTTTTTTGCTCCTGTGCTCAATTGCGTGGCGGTCCTTTGAGGTCCAGCGGCGCGGCGTTGTCGGGCCGTCCGCGAATCAGCGACTCCGGATGCCGGCCAAGGTAATCCGACAGCTCACGCAGGGAGCGCGACATGCGTCCGAGTTCGTCGAGGGTCTGCCCCAGTTGCTCGCGCTGCGGCGAATCTTCGGCGAGGGTCGAATTGGCCGACTGCAAGGTTTTGCTGACGTCGGCGAGGGTGCTTTGCACGCTCGGCAAGGTCTTGGCGTTGAACTGACTCAGGCCTTTGCGCAGCTCGACCAGATTGCTGTCGAGGTTGCTGGCGATGCGTTCCACCGGCAGTGCGTTGATCTTGTTGACCATCGCCTCGAGTTTTTCCTGAAGCTGTTCGAGGCTGCCGGGGACGGTCGGAATGCTGATCGGCCGGGCTGTTGCGTCGAAGGCGACTTTCGGCGCTTTCGGGTAGAAATCCAGCGAGATGTACAACTGCCCGGTGAGCAGGTTGCCGTTGCGTGCCTGTGCGCGCAGACCATTTTCAACGAATGTGGCGATCAGGCGCGCGCCCGTGGCTTCGTCGTTTTCGTCGCCCTTGTAGGTCTTGAGGATTTTCGCGTGGGCGCGGCCCAGGCGTTGCGGATAAATAACGATGCCGACGTTCACCGGAAAGGTTCGCTTGACCTCGTCAAAATCCAGATTGACCGCCACTACCCGGCCAATCTCGACCCCCAGGAATTCCACCGGCGCATCGACCTTGAGCCCGCGCAGGGCCTGATCGAAACGCAGGGTCAAGTATTGCGCCTTGCCATTGGGTGGGGCGAGGGCAGTGGTCTGGTCGGCGAACAGTTCGTAGTCGCGGTCTTCAGCGGCGGTGGTGTCATTGGGGCTGTAATCCGGCGCGCGGAAAGCGATGCCGCCGACCAGCAGGGTCGACAGCGATTCGGTTTTCACCGCAAAACCGTTGGCGCCGACGTTGACGTCAATGCCGCTGGCGTTCCAGAACCGCGTGTTCTCGGTGACGTAGGCGTCGTTGGGTGAGTTGATGAACACTTCGATGTTGACGCCTTTGCCATCGGCATCCAGCGAATACGACACTACCTGGCCGACGGGAATCTTGCGGTAGTAGACCGGCGAGCCGATGTCCAGCGACCCGAGGTCCGGCGCGTGCAGGGTAAAGCGTTTGCCCGGCTCGCCGTAGGTGATCGGCGGCGGGTTTTCCAGACCGGTGAAGTGCTTGGCACGGTTGTTGGCCTGGCCAATGTCGGCGCCGATGTAGTCACCGGAGAGCAGGGTGTCGATGCCGGACACACCGCCCGCGCCGATACGTGGGCGCACTACCCAGAACTGCGAGTCTTCGCGGGTAAAGCTCTCGGCCTGTTTGGCGAGTTTGATCGTGGCGTTGACGTTTTTATGGTCGTCGGCCAGTTCGACATCCGAGACATGCCCAATGACCACGTTGCGGTAGCGCACTTCGGTCTTGTTGGCGGTGAGGCCGTCACCGGTCTTGAAGGTGACGGTGATGGTCGGGCCTTCCTGGAGGATGTTGTGGACCACCAGCGAGATGCCCACGAGGACGGCCACGATGGGCACGATCCATACCAGTGAAACGCCG
Organism: Pseudomonas sp. Z003-0.4C(8344-21); assembly: GCF_900104975.1. Taxonomy (NCBI): domain Bacteria; kingdom Pseudomonadati; phylum Pseudomonadota; class Gammaproteobacteria; order Pseudomonadales; family Pseudomonadaceae; genus Pseudomonas; species Pseudomonas sp. Z003-0.4C(8344-21). The sequence continues at coordinate 3,333,856 of NZ_LT629756.1, forward strand.
AAACGGCGGGTCTTGATCGGGGCCTGACCGGGTGCTCGCGGTTCGTCGCTGGCTGACGACTTCATCCATGTCCTCCTTAATTCATTGGGCACTGAGCGTCAGGAACGCAAAAGCACTTCATCAATATAGAAGTGCCTTGCGATAGAGCAAACCGAAATAGCCAATTCCCCCCAGCCCCAGTGGTGAACACATAACCCAGGCAACCCCCAGTTCCCTGTAGGAGTGAGCCTGCTCGCGAAAGCGGTCTGCCAGCCACCATCATTTCAACAGACCCACCGCCATCGCCAGCAGGCTGGCTCCCACAGTTTTTCAGCCGAGCAATTCGCGCAGCCGATACCAGAACATCCCCAGTGCCAGCAGCGGCGAGCGCAGTGCCGGGCCGCCGGGGAAGGTCATGTGCGGCACGCGGCTGAACACGTCGAGGCCTTGGCTGTGTCCGGCGTGGATCGCCTCGCCGAGCAGTTTTGCGCACCAGTGCGTGACGTTGAGGCCATGCCCGGAATAACCCTGCGCATAAAACACGTTCGGCTGCTGCTTGAGGCGGCCCACCTGCGGGAAGCGATTGGCGGTGATGCCGATCTTGCCGCCCCACTGATAATCGATGCGCACATCGGCCAGTTGCGGAAACACCTTGAGCATTTTCGGCCGCATGTACGCGCCTATGTCCGCCGGATCACGCCCGGAATAGTGACAAGCGCCGCCAAACAGCAAGCGCCGGTCGGCCGAGAGCCGGTAGTAATCGAGGCCGACTTTCTGGTCGCACAGCGCCAGGTTCTGCGGGATCAACTGCGTAGCGCGTGCGGCGGACAACGGCTCGGTGGCGATGATGTAGCTGCCCGCCGGCAGCACCTTGCCGCTCAGCTGCTGTTCGAGCTCATCGAGATGTGCATTGCAACCGAGCACCAGACTGCCGGCGCGCACCGTGCCGCCCGCGCAGCGCACCTTCACGGTGGGGCCATGGACGATTTCCAGCACAGGGCTTTGCTCATAAATACGCACACCCAACGCGGCCGCCAGCCGAGCCTCGCCCTGCACCAGATCCAGCGGATGCAGATGCCCGGAACCCATGTCGACCAGGCCACCAGCGTAACCTTCGGCGTTGACCACTTGCTGACGGACCTGCTCAGGGCCGACCAGACGGGTTTCATGGGCATAGCCGAGTTTGCCAAGTTCAGCCTGTTCCGTCTGGAACGCAGCAAACTGCGCACGGGTATTGGCCAGTTCACAGAAGCCCCAGCGCAAATCGCAGTCGATCTGATGATCAGCGATACGTCGGCGCACCAGCTCCACCGAATCGATCCCGGCGCGCTGCAAATACGTCACGCCTTCCTCGCCGACGTACTTGGCGAAGCCCGAAACGTCATGGCCGATGCCCCGAATCAACTGACCGCCATTGCGCCCGCTGGCGCCCCAGCCGATTCGCCGCGCCTCGAGCAAGATCACCGACAGCCCGCGCTGCGCCAGTTCAATCGCCGTGTTGACCCCGGTGAAACCGCCGCCGATCACGCAGACGTCAGCGCTCAGATCTCCTTCGAGAACCGGGTAATCAGTACTCGCTCGCGCCGATGCCGCGTAATAGGAGCGCGCGTGTTCCTGGGTGTACTGATTCATTTGTTCGACTTCACTTTGCTCCACGAGCGGGTCATCAGCCGCATGATCGCCTGCGGTGGCGTCGAGGAAATGTAGAGCTTGTCGAGCACCGCTTGCGGCGGATAAACCTCGGGGTTGTTGACCAGTTCCTGGTCCATGAACGGCTTGGCGGCCGGGTTCGGGTTGGCGTAACCGACCGCGGCGCTGACCTTGGCGATCACCTGCGGATCGAGCAGGTAATTAATGAAGGCGTGGGCTTGCTTGGCGTTACTGGCGTCGGCCGGAATCGCGAGCAGGTCGAACCACAGGTTCGAGCCTTCCTTGGGAATGGCATAAGCGATGTTCACGCCGTTCCTGGCTTCCTTGGCGCGGTTGGCCGCCTGGAACACATCGCCGGAATAACCGAACGCCACGCAGATATCACCGTTGGCCAGGTCGGAAACGTATTTCGAGGAATGGAAGTAGGTGATGTAGGGGCGAATGCTCAGCAGCTTGGCTTCGGCCTTTTTATAGTCTTCGGGGTTTTCGCTGCGTGGGTCCATGCCCATGTAATTGAGCACGGCGGGGAACACCTCGTCGGCGGAATCCATCATCGACACGCCGCAAGTACTGAGTTTTTTCAGGTTTTCCGGTTCGAACAACACCGCCCAGGAATCGATATGGTCGATGCCCAGCACTTGCTTGACCTTGTCGACGTTGTAGCCGATGCCGTTGGTGCCCCAGAGGTAGGGGACCGAATGGGCGTTGCCCGGATCGTTTTTCTCCAGCAACTCGAGCAGTTTCGGGTCGAGGTTTTTCCAGTTCGGCAGTTGCGAGCGATCCAGTTTGAGGAACGCCCCGGCCTTTACCTGGCGTGCGAGGAAATGGTTCGACGGCACCACCACGTCGTAGCCGGTGCGTCCGGCGAGCAGCTTGCCTTCGAGGGTTTCGTTGGAATCGAACACGTCGTAGATGACTTTGATCCCGGTCTGACTCTGGAAGTCGGCGAGAGTGGTTTCACCGATGTAGTCAGTCCAGTTGTAGACGCTGACCTGGGGCTGGGCTTGCGCCACGGCGCTGAACACCACGCTCAGTGCAACCGGGAGTACGGATTTCAACAGACGCATATCGACACCTCTTCAAATTGTTGGATTTCTTGGGCGTTACACGATTCATGTGTGAGTGTTGTCAGGTCTCAGGTACACCGCCAATGTAGGAGCCAGCCTGGTGGCGATAGCGGTGTTTCAGACGACATTGGTGTTGGATGTGCCGGCGCCATCGCGAGCAGGCTCACTCCTACAGGGTTTTGGGGTGTTAGCGGGTTTTGTGTACACCTCCTTTTCAGTGTGGGAGCCAGCCTGCTGGCGATAGCGGTGTTTCAGACGACATTGATGTTGGATGTGCCGACACCATCGCGAGCAGGCTCACTCCTACAAGGAGTGTGCAGATTTGGGTCAGACGCTCAGCAGCAGGAACTCGCGTTCCCACGAGCTGATCACGCGCTTGAAGTTTTCGTGTTCGGCGCGTTTTACCGCGACGTAGCCACGCACGAACTTGGCGCCCAGGTATTGGGCTACGGTGGCGCATTCTTCCATCTGGGTCAGCGCTTCTTCGATGGTGATCGGCAGGCGCAGGTTGCGGCGCTCGTAAGCCCGGCCCTCGACGGCGGCGCTCGGCTCGACCTTCTCGACCATGCCCAGGTATCCGCAGAGCAGGCTTGCGGCAATCGCCAGATACGGGTTGGCATCGGCGCCGGGCAGGCGGTTTTCCACGCGCATCGATTCAGGTCCCGAGGTCGGCACGCGCAAGCCAACGGTGCGGTTCTCTTCACCCCATTCAACGTTGACCGGCGCCGAGGTATCGGGCAGGAAGCGGCGGAACGAGTTCACGTTGGGCGCGAACATTGGCAGCACTTTCGGGATGTACTTCTGCAAACCACCGATGTGCTGGCGGAACAGCTCGCTCATGCTGCCGTCGGCGTTGGCGAAAATCGGCTGGCCAGTGGCGATGTCGACCACACTCTGGTGCAAGTGCATGGCGCTGCCGGGCTCGTCGCCGATCGGCTTGGCCATGAACGTCGCGGTGACGTTGTGCTTGAGCGCCGCTTCGCGCAGGGTGCGTTTGAACACGGTGATCTGGTCGGCCAGGTCCAGCGCGTCGCCGTGGCGAAAGTTGATTTCCATCTGCGCCGGGCCGTCTTCGTGGATCAGCGTGTCGAGGTCCAGACCTTGCAGTTCGCACCAGTCGTAGACGTCCTCGAACAGCGGGTCGAATTCGTTGGCGGCATCGATGGAAAACGACTGCCGGCCACTTTCCGCACGACCGGAGCGGCCCAGCGGTGCCTTGAGTGGCAGGTCCGGGTCTTCACAGCGCTGGGTCAGGTAGAACTCCATTTCCGGCGCGACAATCGGCTTCCAGCCCTTGTCGGTGTACAGCTGCAGGACTTTCTTCAGCACGTTGCGCGGCGACAGTTCGATCGGATTGCCGAACTTGTCGAAGGTGTCATGGATAACGATCGCGGTCGGCTCGATTGCCCACGGGATCACATACACAGCGTCGGACACCGGCTTGCAGACCATGTCGATATCGGCCGGGTCGAGCAGGTCGTAGTAGATGTCGTCATCGACAAAATCCCCGGTTACCGTTTGCAGCAGCACACTTTCCGGCAGGCGCATGCCGCGCTCATGCAGGAACTTGTTGGTCGGTGCGATCTTGCCGCGGGCGATGCCGGTCAGGTCGCTGACCACGCATTCGACTTCGGTAATCTTGTGATCTTTCAGCCACGTGAACAGCTGATCGAAAGGGGCATTCATAGAGACCTCGTTATTGGTTTTGTAGACGCCGGGGAGGGCGGGTTTCATCTTCCGCCCCTTCCCCTGTGGCGCGTTGGCGTCTATCTTGGGCGCGGCTGGTGAATCCATCTATCCACTTTAAGCAGCACCCAAGCGCACCAAAAGAGTGCGCAAGGTCACCTCATGACAACGTGCAATCCGCTTCAGGTTCAAGCCTTCAACACCGCCGATGTGGCCGAGCAAGTGCGCGCCACACCGGGCTGGGTCCAGCATTACCAGCAGATGTCGCCGGGGCATTTCGCCGGGCAGATCCGCTATCTCGATCTGCAGGGCGTCGAGGTCTACGAAGAGCAGATGAATACCCGGGTCGAGCAGAATTTCAGCGCGCCGTCCGGTGCGCTGGCGTTCTGTTTCGATCGCAGCGACAACGCGCTCTACCTGCTCAACGAAGAGAGCCGCAACATCTGGATCACCCCGGAGAATTACCAGGAAATCGCCGTGGTGTTCGGCCCGGCATTCGTCCGTGAACATGGGCTGGATGTGGCGAAATTCGACGGGCTGTTCATGGCGCCGCTCACCTGCGGACAGAACGCCTTGTTCAGTCGCTGGTTAAGCTCGACCCTCACGAAGTTGTCGCAAGCCATTGATATGGAAAGCAAGGAGGCGCTGACTCAACAGCTACTTGAAGACTGTCTGTTCATTCTCGACAACGCGCAGGCGCGCCTTGATCGAAGCGGCCTGCAACGGCGTGGCGAAGAACGGATGATCATGAAACGCGTGGGGGAGTGGGCGGCTGATTCGCCGGAAGATGCGCTCAATCTGCTCGAGTTGGCGCAGGTGGCGGGGGTATCGCTACGGCAATTGCAACAGGCCTTCAAGGCCTACACGGGGATGACGCCAAGCCACTGGTTACGCTTGCGTCGGTTGAACAGCGCGCACCGCGAACTGCTCAGGCGCCGACCGACGGAAACCACCGTGGCCGAAGTGGCGATGCACTGGTCGTTTTGGCATCTGGGGCGTTTTTCCAGCAGCTATCGGGCGCTGTTCAAAGAGCTGCCGAGCGAGACGCTCAAGCGCGGCTGATGCTGGGCGAGCTAGTCGGCCCTGACCAGTTTGAAGGAAATCGACAGCGACTTTTTTATCGATTGCGCCATCGGTTTCTCGATCTGATCGTGAATCAACCACGACACACCGATCATGAACGCTACCGTGCCCCAGAGCAGCACGTGCGGATCGATCGCCGGGTAGGCGATGTTGAAGATCATGAAGCCGATCATCTGATGCAGCAGGTACAGCGGATAGGTCAGCACGCCCAGCGCGGTCCAGTTCCAGCGTTGCAGAGCGGACATGCGGTTGGTCGCGATCAACAGGAAAATCACGAAGAACAGCACCACCACGGCGCAGATGATCAGCGGGTCGTAGTCGGTAGCGTATTTGCTTTCAATCGATGCTGCCCACACCACCGCCGTGAAAATCGCCAGCGCCAACGCCCCCGCCAGCAGCAGAATCCGCAGCGGTGTGAAGCCCTTGGCCCAGACCAGATAAAACGTGGCCCCGGCGATGAACCACGCGGCGTAATCGGTGATCAGCATCGAGCGCAGCTTTTCGAATTGCAGGACTTCGGCGACGGCGGAGATCAGCAGCCAGACCACCATGCACGGCTCGATCCGGTCGATTTTCTTCAAGGCCAGCAACACGGAAATCATCAGGTAGAACTTGATCTCCACGAACAGCGACCAGTACACGCCGTCGATGGGCTCGACATTGAGCATCTCGCTGAGAAAGGCCATGTTGACCACGTATTGATAAAAATCAGCGCTGAACCTGGGTTGGCCAACGGCGAGGGTCACCAGAAAAGTGATCGTGCAGCACACCCAGAAGGCCGGGCAAAGGCGCACCACGCGCGAAATGAAAAACACTTTGAGGTTGTTGCTCGAGGCGGTCATCAGAATCACGAAGCCGCTGATCATGAAAAACAGCTCGACCCCCAGATAGCCGTACTTGGCCGGCTCAGCCAGCAGCGGGTAGGGCATCGCCGACATATCGCCCTTGGCATAACCGCGAAACGCATAGTGAAAGAACACCACGGCCAGGGCCGCCAGAAAACGCAATAAATCCAGTTCCTTGAGCCGTCGATTGTTCATGTAGATGCGCTCCGGACTGATCAGCGCTGATCAAAAACTGACGACTCTGTCGAACACGGTTCGACCCAAGGCGCAAGCTGAAACAGCAGTGGCGGCTCATGGCGTGCTCCCGGCCTGGGACAGCGATGCACGGCGTTGCCACATCTTGATGTAGTCGACTTCGAACGTTGAGGGGAGGTCAGCATCGTCGACCACGCCAAACCATGACCACATGGCCTCGCTGTCGAAGACAATTTCCATCGGGAAGAAGAAGTGTTTGTTGCGCGATTCGCGCACCAGCACGCCATCGACATACCAGCGCAGCGTGTCGGGCTGCCAGTCGAAGCCGTAGACATGGAAGTCATCGGCCAGCCGCCATGGGCTGACCCAGATGCTGCCATCGGCGATGTGCTCGGTGCTTTGCGGCGTGGCCCAGAGGTGGGCGTTCATGTGGTAGGAGCGGTCCAGTTTGCCATCCTTGGTCTTGCCGGCGATTTCGAAAATGTCGATTTCGGTGGCGTTGTCGGCCATGCCCGTCCAGGCCAGCCAGAAGGCGCTGGAACCGGCGGAATTCATCGGTTTCGCCCGCGCTTCGTAATAGCCGAACAAACCCTTCTCAAGGGTGCGGACCATGGCAGAGGTGTAGTCCTTGAAACCGAGTTTCACGTATTTTTCCGGCAAGGTTTCCTTGCGAAAGACGATGTTCAGGTTGCCGTTGCTGACGCTGGCGTTTTTCTCGGTGTACAGCGCCGGTTTGCGGCCGAGCGATTCGTTGCCGACGCCGTGGTTGACGTGCCAGCGTGTGCGATCGAGGGTGCTGCCATTGAACTCGTCGGACAGCTTGTCGTTGAGCACCCACTGCCCGCTGTTGGCCTGATCGGACAGCGGCAGGTTGCTGTTGGTCCGGTTCGGTACAGCGCCGAGCGGGCCGACCCGGGTCCAGGTATCAGCGATCGGCGGGACCGCCACGGTCCAGCGGTCTGCGAGGTACTGAAAGGCTTGCTGGCGGTCGGCGAGCGAGGCAAACGCACGGTCATAGACCAGCACTTCGGCAATGTCGCCGCGAAAGTTATCCGCCGTGCCAACGGCGTTGCGACCGATGCCATACGGCCCGATCGGTACGTCGTAAAGCTCCAGCACGGAAACGCTGGTTGCGTACGCCGCAGTGTCGCGCAGGCTGATGGCGAAATTCGGCAGGACGTTATCGTTGTTGGCGGTTTGCGGGCGCGAGCTGAACAAGCGTTGCCAAGGATCGGTCCCGGCTTGTTCTGCCGTACGCCGCGACACCACCAACACCGTCACCGGACCTTTGGCGCTACGGATGGCTTTGCCGAGCAAACCCGACACGCCGTTGAAGCGCACCACCGCACGACCGTTCACCGCGTCCGGCAGCCACTGTGGCGCCGCGCCGGGATTGTCGGCGCTGGCATCAAGGCCGCTGGCGGATTTGTCTTTCCAGCGCAGCACGCGGTTCTGCTCATCGAGCTGCACGCTTTGCGCATCCGCCGCGTCCAGCCACAGCACCAGCCCGGCGGCGGGAACACCGGGCGGTGCTGGCGCGGCGTTGCCGGCCAGGGCAAACCCCAGCAGCCAGAGAAACAGCACGCCATGAAGTTTCATCGGGCCACACTCAGCGCGGGGATCTTGAAGGAAGACTGATAGCCCTGCGGATTGCATGACTGCCAGCGCCAGGCATCGACAATCATCTGTTGCAGGTCGCGTTGCGCGGTCCAGCCCAATTCCCGCCCGGCCTTGCCCGGGTCGGCAAACATTTTGGCAACGTCACCTGCACGGCGCGGGGCAAAGCGATAGGGGATGGCGATGCCGGTGATGTCTTCGAAACTCTGAATGATCTGCAGCACGCTGTAACCGACGCCGGTGCCGAGATTCCACACGTCGACGCCGTTGGTTTGCTGCAACTTCAACAACGCCTTGAGATGGCCGATGGCGAGATCGACGACATGAATGTAGTCGCGCACGCAGGTGCCGTCGACGGTTGGATAATCGCTGCCGAACACCGTCAGTTCAGGTATCCGGCCAATCGCGACCTGGGTCAGGCAGGGCAACAGGTTGTTCGGCCGGCCGCTGGGATCTTCGCCGATCATCCCGCTTTCATGGGCACCGATCGGATTGAAATAGCGCAGCAAGGCGATGCTCCAGCGTGGATCGGAGTGGCACAGATCGGTCAGCAGCTCCTCGATCATCAGTTTGCTCCGGCCGTAGGGATTGACCGGTTTGCCGGTGCCGAAGTCTTCGCGAATGGGCGTGCTCGCCGGATCGCCGTACACCGTGGCCGAAGAGCTGAAGACCAGTTTGAACACCTCGTTGCGCGCCATCGCCCGGCACAGTTCCAGCGTGCCGGCCACATTGTTGGCGTAATAGTCCAACGGGTTGCTCACGCTTTCGGCCACCGATTTGAGGCTGGCGAAATGCACCACGGCGTCGATGTCGTAGCGGCCGAAGATGTTGTCGAGCAAGTGCGCATCGCGAATATCGCCCCTGATGAAATCCACCCGGCTCAGGGTCAACTGCTCCAGACGCTTGATGCACTCGCGACTGCTGTTGCACAGGTTGTCGAGGACCAGCACGTGACGTCCGGCATTGATCAGGGCCAAAGCGGTGTGCGAGCCGATGTAACCGGCGCCGCCAGTAATCAACGTAGTTTTACGCATGGAGGAACCTTCCTGTTTTCATGGACTGAATTCAGCGAGCGGTGAACACCGATTTGAATTCCTGAGGCCAGCGCGGGTGCAGGACGCTATACGCCACGGCATAGCTCAGCGCGCCAAGCGAGATGTCGCACAGCAGGTGCAGGTAGCCCTGAACGGCCAGGTGCGGCGACAGCGACAACACGGTTGCGACCATCACCAGCGAGGCCAGCACGCTGCGGTAGTTGGAATCGAAGAAGCGGCGCCAGTCGTAACCGACGGCGGTGTTGAGCCCGCGGATTTGTAGCGGCGTGATCAGCAGCATGCGCGCCAGAAGCGCCACCGCGGCGGCCATGCCGCCATAGGCGCTGCCGAAGACATACACCAACAGCAGCGCCAGCAACGTGGTCAGCACCTCGGCCTTGATCGTCAAATGGCTGCGGTTGACCGCGACCAGCGCGGTGGTGGCGTACATCGCCATGTTGCCGACGGCCGCCGTGCACGCCAGCACTTGCAGCAAAGGAATCGCCTCGGCCCACTTGGCGCCGAAGATCAGCAGGATCAGATCGCTGGCCGTCAGGGCGATGCCGAGGAACAGCGGCGTCAACAGAAAGCTGCTGACCACAGTCGAGTCGCCGATGATTCCGAGCAGGCGCAGCGGTTCGGCGCTGCGTCGTGAAAACGCCGGCAGCGCATAGCTCAGCAGGCCGTTGTAGATTGCCGTTCGCGGCAGGTCGATGATGCGCATGGCCATGTTGAACATGCCGACCGCATTCGCCCCGGCCGTCATCCCCAGCACCACGTTGACGCCGCGCTGCAGGGTCTGGGAACTCAGCGCATTGATCGCCACCGGAGTGCCGGCCTTGATCAGCTCACGCAGGAACGCACCGTCGATATAAAAGGCGATGCGCCGCGGATCTGCACGCATCAGCACGATGATCGAGACGAACTCCATGATCAGTGCCTGCGCGATCACCGCCCAGGCGCCTAAACCCCATAGCGCGACGGCAATGCCGGCGAAACCGCCGACAATCTTGCCCAGCAACGTGCGCGAGGCGAGCATCTTGAAGTTGCCGCTGCGGCGCATTTGCGCCACGTAGACACGCGCCATCATGGTGAACAGGATCTTCACCGAGGCCAGCGCGGTCATCCAGCGCAGCACCGGGTCGGTCGTATAGAACATCACCGCCACGCAGATCAGCACAATCGATGCGAGGCTGACCAGCACCGCCGCCCAGAACGCCGTCGAGATGTGTTTGTCTTCCAGCCGCTCCAGGCGGACCAGCGGGTCTTCCAGCACCGAGGAGTAAATCAGCCCGACCAGCTCGACGATGGCAATGATGATCGTGCCCACACCCAGCTCGGCCGGCGACAGCAGGCGCGCGTAGGCGACGAAGGTGATCATCGACAGCAGGATCAGGCCGAATTTTTCGGTGAAGATCCAGCCGAGGGTGACGAGGCGGTGATTGGCCATGGCGGTTACCGGATCATTGAGCGGCGGTTGATGCCGGTGCCTTGAACCCGGTGCGGGCGAGGGCGTAGAGACAGCGCAAGGTCGGTTTGCCGTGATCGAAGATCAGCGTCTGCCAGGAGTATTCGAACATCCGCCGGTACACATCGAGCACCTCGGCATGATCGCCACGCCGGGAAAACGTGTTGAGAAAATCGGTGTGATTGCCCAGCACAAAATCGATGTGCTGCTGCTTGCTCAGCTGGGCGCCATAGCGCTCGAGGTACACGTCGATGAACTTCATCTTGTTCTGGTAGTGCTTTTTCGGTTGCGCGGTCATGTTGCCGTCGTTGACCGTGCGTTCGAGCAGTACCTGCGGCACCGTGTGGATTTCCCAGTGCTCGGCGATGCGCGTCCACATGAACCGGTCTTCGCAATAACGCAGGCCGGCATCGAAGCCGCCGAGTTGCAGCATCACGTCGCGTTTGACCAGTGCGGCCGACACGCCATTGAGCACGTTGGCGTGGACGAAGTCGTAGAAGTGCATGCCGCTCTTGCGCACGGCGTCCAGTTGGCGCTTGCCGTTGCTGTAATTGACCTGGGTGTAGCAATCGATCAGGCCGACCGGGCGGCCCTGCTGTTCAAGTTCGTCGTACAGCGCCAGTTGCAGCTCAAGTTTTTGCGGACGCCACTGGTCATCGGCATCGAGCATCGCCACGAAGGTTTCCTGACTGTGGTGCAGACCGGTATTGCGCGCACTGGCCTGGCCGGCGTTGGCCTGCTGCAACAGGGTCAGGCGAAACGGCGCGGCGAAGTCCCGGACCCGTTGCGGCCCGTCATCGGTGGAGCCATCGTCGATGACAATGACGTGATCGGGCAGACGCGTCTGCTCGGCCAGCGAGGTCAGCGTCTGCTCGATGCTGTCGACGCCGTTGTACATCGGGATCAGAACACAAACGGTATGCGGGGATTGGTTTGTCACGGCAGCTTCTCCTTGGGTTACGCCTTGGCGGAATCAGGCGCAAATGCCCGGCCAGCCTGACGCTGGCGCGGGTTTGCCGGTTTGAACGCGGGGAGCATCACCAGCTGATGCCGGAAGGACAGGGCGAGGGTGCAGAACACCAGGAATTCGGCGGAGCGATAGTTGGGAATCACGTACGCCACGTAGTTGGTCACGGCGAACAGGCCGATGATCACCAGCGCACTGGCACGCAGTTGCGCCGTGTGGTTGGCGGTCACGGCGCGGTACTGTTTGAGCAGCGCTTCGCCGAACAGCAGAATCAATGCGCTCAACTGGATCACACCGCCGTTGAGCAGGGTTTCCATGTAGCCGCTGTGGGCGTTGCCGATATAGCCCCAACGGGTGATGAACGCATCGGCATCGGGACTGGCCCAGAAAGCGCCGAAGCCATAGCCCTTGAGCCATTCCTGCTCGACGAAGGGTGAAAGCAGTTCCCAGATCAGCGTGCGGTCGGTCAGCGATGGGTCGCGGCCAGCGATTTCGAGCAGCCAGGCGACGTGGTTGTAGAGCAACAGACCCGCCAGCAGAAACAGCACCGTGCTGGCGAAAAACAGTCCCTGCGAGCGGTGGATGCGCAGGCGGATCAGGGTCAGGAAATACCAGTAGCTCACCGTGCCGAACACCACCAGCGCGACGCCGGTCGCCGACTGCGCGAGCAGAATCGCTACCAGCGAACACAGCGCGCAGAACAGCGCGCGGCGATTGCCCTGGCGGATCATCGGCAGCAATAACAGAATGGCCACAGCGTTAAGCCGCGCGCCGGCGTTCTTTTCGGCAAAAATCCCCTTGAAGGCGCCGTCGCGGATGCCCCCGGAGAGGAACGCGACGTCAGGCATGAGCACCGCCAGTATCAGCCCGATGAACGCCGCGGCGCCGATCGCACAGCCGAGCATGAACACGATCTTTTCCAGCGGGTAGTTCCAGGCAATGAAGCCGGCGAAAAACACCACGCCGAGCATAGCGATCACCCGTTTCAGGCTGAGCATCGGGTCATGGGACCAGCCGATCGAGGCGATCACACAGAGCAGGAACAGCAGCAGAAAGAAGTTGCTGCGGTAGAAGGTTTTGCTCAGGAACACCTTGTTGCGGATGAAGAAAAACAACGGCACCAACAGCGTCACCAGTCCGCAGACCTGATTGGCGACGCTGCCTTCGAGGTCCTTGTCGACGTCGCCGAAGTTGAACCCGCCACCGAGGCCGAGGATGAAGGTGATCACCTGGATGTAAAACAGCACGCCGAAGAGGGCGAAGCCGTCGCGCAAGGTTGAATATCGGATCGTCAGGGTGCTCATGATGCGGCGCTCCCAAGCATCGCCGTGAGATAGGTCTGCAACGCGCGGGTATTGGCGAACCGGGCCGCCGCCTCAAGCCGGGTATGCCGCTTGAAGTGGCGCGGTGTGTTGAGTTGCAGAACGATTGCCTGCGCCAGGGCGGGCGCGTCATCGACCTCGACCAGCGGCGCCACCAGACCATTGATAAGAATTTCTGCCGGGCCGTGGGGGCAGCGAGTCGCGACCACCGGCGTGCCCGTGGCCAAGGCCTCGACCAGCGCATTCGGGCTGCCTTCGAAGCGTGACGACAGGACAAAACAATCGGCGGCGGCCACTTCTGCCAGCGGATCGGCGGTGTAACCCGGCAGATCGACACGCTCGGCAACGCCCAGCTCGCGGGCCTGTTCAAGCAACTGCTCGCGCAGCGCACCCTCGCCAAAGATGATCAGACGCACGTTGGTATCGGGTAGCGCGGCCAACGCGCTGATCAGGGTGTCGAAGCCTTTTTGCCGGGCCAGACGGCCCACGGCAACGATTACCGCACCGGACTTTTCCAGCAGCCAGCGGTGGCTGGGGCGGCCCGGGCGCTTTTTGTAGAAGTCGTCGTCGAGCACCGGATTGTCGGCAGTGGTCACGTCCTGGCGGCGGGCGATGGTGGTATCGACCAGATCCTGAGCAACGCCTTTCGACACGCAGATCACCGGGTTGGGAATCAGCCGATACAGCAGCGGCGCCGCGCTGTAGGCGAGCCGCACCATGAAGGCCGGATTGACGTGTTTATCGTGGGAAAACGCATTGCGTTCGCTGACGTGCAGGCGTGCCAGCGTGCCGGACAACAGCGCGGCGGCGATGGCCACGACGTTGACGTGGGTCAGCGCCGCCAATTGCGCATCGAAGCGATTGGCGCGCAGGAACCGCGCCAGTGCTGGAATCGCGCGAACGCTGCGCGGGCTGTGCAATTCGACAGTCTTGACGCGTGGATCGAGGTACTTCGCGTTGATGCCGCCCCCGGTAAGCAGGAGCAAAGTCACGTCGTTACCCGCATCGACCAGCGCACCGGCCAGGCGCGTCATCATTTTTTCGGCGCCGCCGGCGCTGAGGTCGTGGAGGATGATCAGGAATTTTTTCATTGATTCCATACCTGGTAATACGCCTGAGCCGCGTGCTGGCTGGTGTAAGGACGCAGCGCTTCGTTCAGGGTCTGTTCGTGGGGCATTGCGTCATCGCGCGAGGCCAGGCTTTGCAGCATTCCCTCAGCCAGTGCCGGCACGTCGTTGACCTTGACCAGCAGGCCGAGCTGGCCGTTGTCCAGCAGTTCTCGGGGGCCGGTTTCGCAGTCGCTGGCCAGCACCGGCGTGCCCAGGGCCAGCGCTTCGATCAGCACGGTCGGCATGCCTTCGTGGGTGGAGCTGAGAATGAACAGCCGCGCGTTTCTGAGCAGCGGATAGGGGTTGCTCAGGTAACCGGTGAAGTGCACCCGTCGTGCGATACCCAGGCGTTGCGCCTGCGCTTTGAGTGCATCGCGCATCGGCCCGTCGCCGGCAATGACCAGGTCCGGCAGCGTGCGCTGTTGCAAGGCCAGGGCGTAGGCGTCGAGCAACAGATCAAAGCCTTTCTGCTGCGTGAGTCGTCCCAGTCCCAACCAGTAAGCTTCGGGCAGCCCGGCGAGTAGTGGCGCCCGTGAGGCCTGGAACAGTTGTTCGGTGATCACCGCGTTCGGGCAAAAGCTGATGCGCTTTCGGCCCCACGGCAACCCGCCGACCAGCGACTGGCGCAACGCCGTGGACACCGTGACCACTTTGCCGCTGCCGCACAGGTACAAGGCGTACAGCAGGCGCAGGCTCGAAGGGCCGGTTTTCTGCTCTTTGCAATCGAGGGCGATGTGTCGGCTGTAGATGACTTTGCAGGCACTGCCCAGCGTGGCGAACCAGGTGCAGACGTTGGCCTGCTCCTTGGCGGAAATCAGGTGGGTCACCTGCTCGTCACGAATCAGCCGGCGCAACAGCACGATCGAGCGGAGCAGGCCGGCGATGCCGTTGCCTCCGCCGCTGTGGTGGCGTTGATTGCCTTCGGTGTCCGGGGTTTCGCCGTTCATGACGAAGAAACTCACCCGCCGGCCATCCTTGAGAAACTGCTCGGACAGACGTTGCTGCACGCGTTCGACGCCGCCGCCGGATTTGAAATCCTTGAGAATGAACAGAATGTGCATGGTCACTCCCCGACACTGATGGCGACTTTGCGCCGTGCAAGCAAGGCCAGCAGGTGCAGGAAGTTGCTCGGGTAATCGATGAGGTAGCGTTTGATCGTGTGCGGCTCGCGATACATGCGATAGAACGCGCGCAAGTGCAGGCGATTGATCAGCGCCGGATAGTATTGCCGCGAGGCCAGCGCTTCCTGACGAATGAACCCGCCACAGGTGAAGGCAACGCCTTGAAAACCTGCGCGCAGCACGTCCTGTTCGAACTGTTCCTGAAGGCCGGCGCCGAGGCCGACAATCAGAATGTTCGCTTTGCTGCGGCAGATATCGGCGTGCAGCGCCTCGGCCTCGGCGGCGTTGAAATAGCCGTTGTGGTAGCCGGCGATGCTCAGCCGCGGATAGAGGGTCTGGATCTTGCGCATGAACAGCTCAAGTTCGCCTTGTCGGGCGCCGACGAAGTAAACCCGCTTGCCCAAACGCTCGGCACCGCCCAGTACCTGGTCGGCGATCGAGGTGAAGTCGAAGCTGACCCGGCCGATGGTTCTGCCGGTCACCCGCGACATGAATGACGACATCAGCATGCCGTCGCAAAAGTAGGTGATGGCGCCCGAGCGCTGCGCGAACACGCTGCTGATCGAAGCAAAGTTGATGAACGAATAGGCCTGGTTGGCCTCGAGCAATTGTGGCGAGTACTGCCCGACCAGTTCGAGTTTCAACATGGCGAGGCTCCCGTCAGATCACAGAGAGGGTCTGACGACCCACCGAGACGTAGGTGAAGCCGCGTTTGCTCAACCGTTGCGGATCGAACAGATTGCGCCCGTCAAAAATAAGCGGTTGCTTGAGCCGCGCGCTGAGGACGTCGAAGTCCGGGGCGCGAAACGCCTGCCACTCGGTGACGATGATCAGCGCGTCGGCATTTTTCAGTGCCGCTTCCTTGGTGCCGGTCAGGGTCAGGTCATCGCGCGAGCCATAAATGCGCTGCGCCTCTTCCATGGCTTTGGGGTCGAAGGCCTGCACGCTGGCGCCGGCGCGCCACAGGGCTTCCATCAGCACGCGGCTGGGTGCTTCGCGCATGTCGTCGGTGTTGGGCTTGAAGCTCAGCCCCCAGAGGGCAAAGGTCTTGCCGCTGAGGTGGCCGTCGAAGTGATTGAAAATCTTGCTGTAAAGCGTGGTTTTCTGTTCCTGGTTGCGCGCCTCGACGGCTTTGAGCACGCGGGCATCGAAGTCGACGCTGGTGGCGGCGTGGATCAGCGCCTTCACGTCTTTGGGGAAACACGAACCGCCGTAGCCCGGACCGGGGTAGATGAATTGGTAGCCGATGCGCGGATCGGAGCCGATGCCGTGGCGCACCTTTTCGATGTCGGCACCGAGGCTTTCGGCCAGGCAGGCCATTTCGTTCATGAAGCTGATCTTGGTCGCCAGCATGCAGTTGGCGGCGTACTTGGTCAGCTCGGCACTGCGCACGTCCATGACGAGGATTTTTTCGCGATTGCGATTGAACGGCTCATACAGTTCCCGCATGACTTCTTCGGCACGCGCACTGTCGGTGCCGATGATGATCCGGTCCGGGCGCATGCAGTCTTCGACGGCACAGCCTTCCTTGAGAAATTCCGGGTTGGAAACCACATCGAAGGTCAGATCGCTGCGCTCGTTGTCGGCCAGTACCTGCTCGATGTGGGCGCGCACCCGATCGCCAGTGCCGACCGGCACGGTGGATTTGTCGACGATGATCTGGTGCCGGTCCATGTTCAGCGCGATGGTGTGCGCCACGCTCAACACATATTGCAGATCCGCCGAACCGTCTTCGTCCGGCGGGGTGCCGACGGCGATCAGCAACACGTCGCCATGGTGCACGGCGTCCACCAGATCGGTGCCGAAGCGCAGCCGGCCGCTCTGATAGTTGTCACGCACCAGGCTTTTCAGGCCCGGCTCGTAGATCGGTAGAGTGCCTTCCTTCAAGGCCTCGACCCGGGCGACGTCGACATCGACGCAGAGCACACTGTGCCCGACCTCAGCCAGCGCAGCGCCTTGGACAAGGCCAACATAACCAATACCGAATACGCTCACATTCATGGTCAAACCTCAGGTCGTCATGACCGGTTATCAACGGGCGGGCAGGGGCAGGCAGCGGTGGGGCAGGGGTCAGTAGATGTTTTTCGAGAACAGCGTGAAGGGGGTCTTGAGGAGGATTTTCAGGTCGAGCCACAGCGACCATTGATTGATGTAATTGAGGTCCTGGGCGACGCGCAGCTGCATCTTTTCCAGCGTTTCGGTTTCGCCGCGATGGCCAGTGATTTGCGCCAGCCCGGTGATGCCCGGCTTGAGTCGATGGCGGGCCATGTAGGCGCGCACCTTGCCGGTGTAATAAATGTTGTGGGTGACCGCATGGGGGCGCGGACCGACCAGCGCCATCTGCCCAAACACGACATTGAACAGCTGCGGCAATTCGTCGATGGAACTGCGCCGCAGGAAGTGGCCGATCGGCGTGAGGCGGTTGTCGTTGCGGGTGGCCTGGCGCACTTCACGGTCGTCGTGAACGTGCATCGAACGAAACTTCCACACCTTGATCACTTCGCCGTTGCAGCCGTGGCGGTTCTGCTTGAACAGCACGGGGCCGGCGGAGGTCAGTTTGATCGCGGCCGCTACCGCCAACAGCAACGGGCTGAGCAGAACGATCGCCAGGGCGGCGAGGCTGCGCTCGAACAGGTCCTTGCACAACAGACTGGCCGGATGCGAGCTGATCAGGCTTTCGTTGAGGTAGATGGCCGGCATCCGCTCGATTTCCGAGATCGAATGGTTGAGCAGCACCATGCTGCCGAAATCCGGAATCCACACCACGTCGACATTGACGTCGAGCAGGTCGATGTACAGCGCTTCGATGGTGGCGGCATGGGCCATGTTCAGCACGATGTACACGCGGCGCACTTCAAGGCGCGCGATGATCTCGCGAATCGCATCGACGCGGCCCAGCAGCGGCAGAATGCTCGGTGCGGGGCCGCTGTCATCGGCGGCAGCGACAAAGCCCAGCACCAGTGCACGATTGGGCGTGGAGAGCTTTTTCGCCAGCTCATGCGCCGTCGGGCAGGTACCGATGATCACCGACCGGCGTTCGTTGCAGATCTTGCGCGAGTACAGCCGGGCCAGGTAATGCAGGGGCAGAAAACTCGCCGCCTGGACCACGAAACCCAGCACCGCCCAGAGGATGATCACCTGGCGCGAATAGATCGCGCTGGTCTGCGTGACGAAGGCAATCGCCGCCAGCACCGCCAGCAGAATCAACCAGCCGGCCAGCAGCCTGCCAAGCCCGACCACCAGGCCATAGCGTTTGTGATACACGCGCATCACGCTGTAGATCGGCACTGAGCCGAGCACAGCCAGGATAATCAGGATGCGATATTCGCTGGTCAGGTAGCCGACGCGCCAATACACCAGCAGCACCAGCAACGAGGTGGCTAGCAGCAGGGCGCACGACCATTGACCCCAGAAGGTCAGGCCGCGGCGTTGCGTCATATGAGCGGTATAGAGCGGAGTCATGGGCTTGACCTCAAGGCAGCAGTAATGCGTCAGCGCTGAGCGAGCAGACACGAGGTGTCTTCCCGCTGGCTTTTCCGTGGCTCGGCAGAGGTGAAGCGAGTTGTGTGTTGGCAGAAAGGGGTGCAGCGGCAGGCGCGAGCGCCCGGTGTTACCTGGGCGCGAAATCGTAGTTATAGAACGCCCGGGAGTGGTGATGGCCATACTTGCGCGCCTTGCGCAGGTCGACCTGGTTGAGCACGGTACCGAATACCGGCACATGACTCTGTTGCAACATCGCGAGGCCGCGCTGGACCTGGCTGATCGGGGTGCTGTCAGCCTTGACCACGTAAATGACCGCATCCGAATGCTTGGCCAGCAACAGCGCATCGCTGATCAATTCTGCAGGCGGTGAATCGATGATGATGTGCCGGTAACGCGAGCGCAGCGCTTCGAGCATGCGCGCCATGCGCGGTGAACTGAGCAGATCCTGCGGCGGTGGTTGCAGTGCGTTGGCCGGCTCGGCAGGCGAGGGCAGACGTGGCGCGGCGAGGGAATCTCGCGCCGACGGCATGACCTTGCCGGCCAGCAACATGTCCAGATTGCCCACCGAAACGATGCAGTCTTCGAGTCGGGCGGTGCCGGCAATCACGTTCGCCAGGCCAGGGCTGTCGGGCGGGAAGTCGAAATTCTGCGACAGCGTCGGCTGGCGCATGTCGGCATCGATCAGCAGTACCCTTTCCAGCGGTGCCAGCGAGCTGGCGAGGTTGTTGGCGATGGTGCTTTTGCCTTCACCGGCCACCGTCGAGGTGATCAGCACCACTTGCGAGGGCATCTCGTTGCTTTGCAGCATCAGCCAGGTGCGCAGGTTGCGGATCGTCTCGGAGAAGCGTGGGTTGTCGTTGTCTTCGAACAAACGCGCCAGTTGCCGACGATTCTTCTTCATGACCAATGGCACCACGCTGAGCAGCGGAATGTTCAGCGCGCTTTCGATCGACTCGTCGGTTTTGAAGGTGTTGCTCAGGCTGTCGAACAGCAGCGCCAGGGCCACACCGATCACCGCCGCGATCAAGGAAACGATCGCCACGATCAAGGTTTTCCGCGGTTTGCTCGGATCGACCGGAACAATCGCCGGGTCGACGATGCGCACTTTGGTCGAGTCCATGTCGGCGGTCGCAGTAGTTTCCTTCAAGCGGGTGACGAAGGTTTCGTAGAGCGCCCGCGAGCTGTCGACCTCACGCTGGAATTCACGCAACTGGAATTCCTTGCGGGCAATGTCCTGAATTTGCGCCTTGTTGCTGTTGAAGGACTGACGCAGCGAAGCCTCACTGGCCGTGGCGAGCTGGTATTGCCGCTCGATTCCGGCGACCACCTGCTGCACCTGCAATTGCAGGCTGGTGGTGGCGGTGCGCAACTCCGACTGCGCGGACAACAGGCTTGGGTGTTTCGGCCCATAACGTCCCGACAGTTCATCGACCTTGGCCTGGGCCAGGGCACGATCGGCCTGGAATTTCTGCACCAGCGGGTTACTCAGGACGGCGGGCACGCTGGACAGTTTGCTCAGATCACCGTTGCCCAAGGCTTTTGCCTGCCGATATTCACTTTCGGCTTCAGCGCGGTTGCGCCGCGCGTCGACCATGCGATTGCCGGTCATCTCCAGCTCGTTGGCACTGATCGTGGCGACGCCGCCGACGTCTACCAGACCTTGTTCTTCGCGGTAGCCCTGGAGCTTTTTCTCGGCGGCGCGCAAGTTGTCACGCAGCTTGACCAGCCGGGTGTTCATCCACGCTGTGGTGGTTTGCGTGGACTTTTCACTGGTATCGAGCTGGCTGTCGGTGAAGCCGCGGGCCAGCGCATTGGCCGCGGCCGCCGCTAGAACCGGGTCGGGCAACTCGACCTCGATCTCGAGCAACTGGCTCTTGCCGACGAACTTGACGCTGGTGTGCAGCATCAGGTTTTGCGTGACCTGGTTGAACACTTCTTCTTCGGTGACCGCCTGTTTTTCCGGCAGCCAGCGCTCCAGGCCCAGCCCCGGTAACCATTTGTCCAGATCAACAGCGGCCAGCCATTCGCGCGGTGCGAACCACGACTTCGGTTGCTGGCGCGGGTCAGTGACCGGGTGCGTGGTCAAACCGAGTTTTTTCACCGCACGCTCGGCCAGATCCCGCGATTGCAGGAGTGCCTGTTGCGTCTGCAGGTAGTCAGTGGTGTTGCTGTTGGAGTCCTTGACCTGCTGAAAGGACATCAGCGGCGGGCTCTTGTCGTTGAACAGCAGGGTGGTGCTGCCGATGTATTGCGGAGTGATGTTCGAGACCACGATGGCCGCGAGCAGACCACTCACCAGAATCAGCCAGCCGATGCTCCATTTCGCGCGCCAGATCACCCGCCAGAGTTTCAGCAGATCCAGGGTGTCCTTGTCTTCGCTGTGCTGGTGATGCTGCTGCACGTGCGCTTGCAAAGGACGTTCGACGTAAGTGCCAAGGCTGTTGTCCATGATCAGAAGAACCCTTGTGCAATGGAAATGGTGTCGCCGGGGGCAATCGTGGTGCTGCGCGTCACGTTATCGGTGTCGGTCGCGCCACTGTCGCCTCGCAAGATGGTGACGCGCTTGATCGAGGCCCGCTCGGTCAGCCCCCCGCCCAAAGCAATGGCTTTTTCCAGGGTCAAGCCGGGCACGAACGGATAGCTGCCGGGCTTTTTCACTTCGCCATTGATGTAAAAGGAGCGGTATTCGATCTGGCTGAGACTGACTTTCGGGTCGACCAGGTAGCCTTGCTTGAGTCCGTCGACAATGATTTTTTCGACCTGGCTGGGGGTCAGTCCCTTGGCGGAGATTTCGCCGAGAAAGGGGTAGGAAAACGTGCCGGCGTCGCTGAGCCGGATCTTTTTCAGGCTCAACTCCGGCTCACCAAACACGATGATGCGCAACACATCGCCAGCGGCCAGTTTGTATTGCGTGCCGGGATCTGCCGCGTAGACAGGCGCCGCCATCACCAGCGTGAACGACAAGACAAGTGCGGATGTGTTCATGTCGAAACCCTCTTAAAGGCTGACGTTGAAACTGATCTGAAACACGTTGCGGGTGAAGCTTTCGTTGTCGGCATCGGAATCGTTGTCGCGGAAGCGATAGCCGACCTCGATGTCCAGCCAGCGGCGCATCGCATAGATCACCGCCAGGTTGTAATCCTGAAAGTCGTCGGTGCGGCTTTGCCCTTCGTAGACGTAACGGCCCAGGCCGGCTTGGGCCACAGTGGTAATCCGCTCGGTCCAGCCGTGTCGCCAGCCGACCTGGGTGAAGGTCGACTTCACCGCCTCCGCGCCGTCGTCGCCCTCGGCAAGCGCCTGGCGCGCGACAAAGGTAAACGTCGAATATGTGCGCGGTTTCCATTGCAGATCGACTTGCCAGGTGGGGTTGTCGAGGTCGTTGGATTCGTTGCTGTCGAAGTTCTTTTTTTCGTAACCGACGCGCACTTTGCCCGTCGTGCGTGCCGTGAAATCCCAGACGGCACCGGCCAGTACGGCGTCCGATACGCTGCTGCGCGGACTGTTCGCCTGCTTGTAGTCGAAGTCGGTGTGGTCATATTCGAGCAAACCTCGGGTATTGCTGCCGATGCGGTGGTACCAGGTGCTGGTCAAGGCGGTGGTGTCGCGTTCCTTGTCGGCATTGATGCCGTCGCCATTGTCGTAGCGCAGTTGCGCGTAATTGACCCCGAGGTCGATCTGGTTGTCCGCGCTTTTGGCGCCAAAGGTATAAAGCCCGCCGACCCGTTTGTTGTTGAGCTTGTCATTCACACCCTCGACCGCCGTCGATTCGGTGCGCTCCCATTTGCGATATTCGGCGTCCAGCTTCAAACGATGGCGATCGGTGAACTCCATCACGCTCTCGGCACGCACACGTTGCGCCGTGTTCGAGGCATCGGAATCGTCGTAATAGATGTACCGCGTCGGTTGCCAGATCACTCGCGTGGCGCTGTTACGGTCTTCGGCCTTGAGCTCGAAGGAGGGGGCCAGTTTGGTGATCATCGAGGACTGCTTGTTGTCTTCCACTTCGCGAAAGTTGTCGTCATAACTTTCTGAAAAAACAAACGTCGGCGTGAAGTCGAATCCATAAACGTTTATCGCTTGTGGGTCGGTGCTCCAGGCCATTCCCGGATAGAAAGAGGCCATGATCAGTGCAACAGGGCAGCGTGATTTCAAGGCCATGTCATGGCTCCTGAGAAATGGCAGGTGAGAAAAGCTGTTATTTGTACGATTGGAAGTTGTGCTGTTGTCGTTGAATAGCGGTAAGCGGCAGGCAAACGGGCTGTTCGCGGTTGAGAAACTGCAGAAGCAGTAACACCCGATCGTTGCCTTGCAGCGCCTGGAATACACCCTCGAGTGGTGAGAGCGGGCCGCTGATGATCCGCAAAGGCTCACCGGGTTCGAGGCGGCCTTTCACATCCGAATCCGATTCCAGGCAGCGTTCGCGCAGATGCTCTATGACATGTTCCGCTACTGCCACGGGACCATGATTGAACTCGACAACCCGGCTGACGCCACGGGTCGAGCGCAACGGTGCCCAATTGTCTGTGCTGCTGAGCTGGATAAATAGATAACCGGGGAATAACGACTCCATCACGCGCTGTCGTTTCCCGCGAATGACGCGCTCAGTGAAGAGTTGAGGGTGAAAGACCACGTAGTGTTGCTGGAGCAGGTTGAGGTGTGCGCGCTCATCCTGGCGTGGTTTGCATTGCAACAGATACCAATTGGGTTGATCCGAGCTGATTGCTGGCATGCGAGTAAACTCTTTGATGTTCGAGAAGTTTAGGGCAGGCAGAAGCTCTATTCAGGGCCGTGCAAAGACAATTGGCAGGGTGTGTTTTTATTATGATGTAACGTCGGTGTGTCTCAATAATGAATCACTTGTCCGGCTCGATGTTGGCTGAACTTTTTCAAAGACAAAGCTACCGCACAGTCTGCATGTTCGCAGTGTTTACGTTAGGTTGCTAAGTGGTTAGCTCTGGAACTTTCGGCAGCGATTGAGAAGGGAATCGCGCCACGTTCAGCTAGACGTTGGTAGTTATCGGCCAGTCTTCGCGGTCTGTCAAACGATCCGAGTCAAAAAACACGCCATTTGTCGACTAGCTGTATCTCACGTGACTATCTTGCTGTTTATAAAGGGTTTTTAATTTGACGTCCGAACGTGTTCGTTTTTTTTACACTGACCGCTAGCGTCAGGGTCGCTGAGACATTCCAGCATTGAGCGGCTACGAAATGCTTATAAGCTATGGACGGCTTCTGGCGGACGGCGTTATAACTTATCGCCTATTCGATCGAGGAGAGCAGGGACTATGACCGTTCTTGTGACTGGCGCGGCAGGCTTTATCGGGTATCACACGGCGAAACGATTAGTTCAACAAGGCCAGCAAGTAATCGGTATCGACAACCTCAACGATTATTACAGCGTTGAGCTAAAGCGGGCACGATTAAAGCAACTAAGAGAACTGCCAGGCTTCGATTTTCGTCAGATGGACATAGTTGATAAACCGGCATTGATGACGCTGTTCAAAGAGCATCGTTTTACCGAAGTCATCCATCTGGCCGCTCAGGCCGGTGTGCGTTACTCACTGGACAACCCGGACGCCTATGCGCAATCGAATCTGGTGGGCTTTTTGAACGTACTGGAAACCTGTCGTTTTCACCAGCCGGCGCATCTCATCTACGCATCAAGCAGTTCGGTGTACGGCGCGAACAGCGAGCTGCCTTACCGTGTCGACAACCCGGTCGAGCGCCCGGTTTCGCTGTACGCAGCCACTAAACGCGCCAACGAATTATTGGCCAGCAGCTATTGCCATCTCTACGGACTGAAGGCCAGCGGGCTGCGCTTTTTTACCGTTTATGGGCCTTGGGGCCGACCGGATATGGCTCTATTCAAATTCACCCAGGCGATCTTGCAGGGGGAGCCGATCGATATTTACAACAACGGCCAGATGGCGCGGGATTTCACTTATATAGATGACATTGTCGAAGGCATCGCGCGGTTATGTCCAAAACCGCCGGTACCGGCGAAGGAGGGCGAGGGCGTTAACAAACTATTCAATATAGGACGCGGCAGGCCTATTGAATTACTGGATTTTGTCGATTATCTGGAAAAGGCGCTAGGTATTAAAGCTCAATACAATTTTCTGCCGCTGCAAGCGGGCGATGTTGTCAGTACATGGGCCGATGTATCGGCACTTGCCGACTGGACGGGGTTTTCTCCACAAGTGGATGTTGCAGACGGCGTGTCCCGATTTGTTGCGTGGTATCGCGACTATTATCAAATCGAGTCCTGACGATTGAGTGCGCAGAAAGTCTTATGCAGGGGGATAAAAGCGAAATTATTGATAGCTACACTAAATGACCGTTTAGTTGAGCTATCAAAAAAGCCTATCGGAATAACGGGAGCAGGCGATGATTCAAGCTAAACCCAATGCGCACGACGTCATAAATGCGCTGGATCTCGAAGCTCACATCGAAGGCGGTTATTTCCGCCGAACCTATCAATCCGATCACCGCGCCAGCCTTGAGACCAGCACAGGGCCCCGTTATCTACTGACGTCGATCTACTATCTGTTGACTGAGCAATCTCCGGTGGGACAGTTTCATTTCAACCAATCCGACATCCTGCATTATTTTCATCTGGGCGATCCGATCGAATACAGCCTGATCCATGCAAACGGTTCATTGCAGACGCTGGTCATGGGCAGCGACATTCTCACTAAGCAACATCTGCAATTACACGTACCAGGTGGCATCTGGAAAGCCTCACGCTTGCTCAATGGATCACATGGATTCGGATTGATCAGCGAGGCGGTTTCGCCGGGATTTGATTTTAAAGACATGGAAATGGCTGATCGAGGAAAACTCACTGCGCAATTTCCGCAGCATCGTGCGCTGATTGAAAAGCTGACGCGGGAGAAAGGCTGAAAGGCGCAGATTTCAAATACCAGCGGCTCGACGAAAAGGACACTGAGGCTTCGCAGCAGATCGAAATGCCGCGTACATCGAGGATGAGCTCGTAATACCTTGTTACGTGTAATGTATATTATGTTAAATCATGTATCAGGACGGAACCTTCCTCATTGTCAGTTCGCCAGTCGCAGAAATCCTCAAGTGCAATGCGCACATGCCCACGATGAGCCCTGTCCTATCGATCCACACATCACTTGCTCGTTAACGACTCTGCAGTCTTCTCGGCCCGGTGCATTTCGCGGCAGAACATTCGCCTGTACTCAGAAGGCGAAGTCCCGAGCTGAGCGCTGAATTGTTGCCTCAAGGATAAGGCGGTTCCAAAGCCCGCCTCACCAGCCACGCACTCTACAGGCAAATCTGTCGTTTCCAGAAGCTCCTGCGCTCTGGCCACGCGCTGGCTGTTCAGCCATTTGGAAACGGTTGTGCCGGTAGTTTCCTTGAAACGCCGAGTAAACGTTCGCCGGCTCATCTTTGCCTTTTCCGCCAGGACGTCGAGCGACAGATCACCCGACAGATTCATGCGCGCCCACGTCAATACTTCAGACAAATGAGTCTCGCTGGACAGCTGCGGCACAGGATATTCAACGTATTGAGCCTGGCCACCCTGTCTATGTGGTGGCGTCACCAGCATCTTCGCAGTGCGGTTTGCGACATCAGCGCCAAGGCGTTCACGTATCAAATGCAGGCAGCAATCGATTGCCGCTACAGTCCCTGCGGAGGTCACGATGTTGTCTGCGCTGACATAAAGCACCTCAGGCCTGAAGCGGACATTGGGAAAGCGTTGCGCAAATTCGTCTCGGGCTGCCCAGTGAGTGGTCGCTTCCTTGCCATCGAGCAGTCCGGCATCTCCGAGCACAAACGCTCCGAGGCACAACCCGACGATGAGCTTGCCTGTGGAATTGGCTGCCTGAAGAGCCTCCACGAGTTCAGGACACGCAGAGACCGACTGATCGCCCCATGCTGGAATAACAATCACATCAGCCGACGCCATCAGCTCCAGGCCTTGCTTCACCTCAAGACCGACGCCTTGGTCGGTAGTCACCATCCCGGGCGTCACTGCGCAATAACTGACCTTATAATGGGGTTCGCCGGAACCGGATTGAGCGGTGCCCAATACCATCCCCGGAACCGAAAGATGGAACAGGCTTACGCCATCGAAAGCCAATACGGCAACGCGGATGGAACCCATGCAATACCCCCGGTAAGCCCAAAGGGCTCTACGTCCGCTTTCCACAAATGACCAGGATTCGAGCGACCACCCTACTCCCGGCTTGAATAAAAACCTATGGCCCGATTATATCGAAAGCTGTCATTCAGGCCACTGTTGAGGTTGATGCGATTCAGCAAGAATGGCGCATCGATACATCAACAGGACTGAATCCATGAACTTTAAAACACTTCCCCTTGCCGTCAGCATCGCTTGTGCTGCAACGACCGCACCGGCATTCGCGGGTACAAACGCTCCCCAAGTACCTGACGCAGCTCATAAAGTCGAACTGCACCAGGTTCGCAACGCGACGGCGAAGATCACCTATGGCGATACGACCTTTCTGATCGACCCGATGCTTGCCAAAAAGGGTGCCTACCCTGGCTTTGAAAATACCTACCGCAGCAACCTGCGCAACCCATTAGTTGATCTGACCGAGGCGCCCGCCGACATCATTGCCGGTGTCGACGCTGTCATCGTCACCCATACCCACCTTGATCACTGGGATGACGCTGCGCAAAAAGCACTGCCCAAAGACATCCCTCTGTTCGCTCAGCATGAAGAAGATGCGCAACTGATTCGTTCGCAAGGTTTCAAGAATGTGCGCGTACTGACTGATGAAGCGCAATTCGGCGGCGTGAAGATCACCAAGACAGGTGGCCAACATGGCACCGACGAGATGTACGCCGTGCCAGCACTTGCCAAACCGCTGGGTGAAGCCATGGGCGTGGTGTTTCAGGCGCCAGGCTACAAGACCCTTTACCTCGCTGGCGACACTGTCTGGCGTAAAGAAGTTGACCAGACCATCGAGAAATATCATCCCGAAGTCATCGTGCTTAACGCCGGGAAGGCGATGATGACCGGCTACAAGGGATCAATCATCATGGGCGAAGAAGACGTGCTGCGCGCCTCAAAGGCTGCGAAAGATGCGAAGATCGTTGCCGTGCATATGGATGCGATCAACCATATGTCTTTGACCCGCGAAGCGCTGCGCGCCTATGTCAGGAAACACGGGATCGAGAGCCGGGTCGATATTCCGCAAGACGGTACTTCACTGGAGTTCTGATTGATCGGGCCGTAGTTGATGCTGGCTTTGGCTTGTCCACTGGCGAAAGCACGGCCCTGTCGGACTACTTTCCACGCAATGATTTACGAGGTTTTCATGAAGCTACCAGAGATAAGTGAATACATCGCTGGATGGCCATTGCTGGGTATATGTTCTGCGCCCCCATGGACCGTGGCTCAGGACTGCGAAAGCCGGATCCTGGCCTTGCTTGACACGCTGGGCGCAGGATACCGGCGCCATGGCAATTGTGCCGTCCATGAAACAGCAATCATTGAACAAGGAGCGGTCCTTAAAGGCGCAATTATCATTGGCGAAGGCTCTTTCGTGGCTGCAGGCGCTTATCTCCGTGGAGGTGTTTATCTGGGGAGTCATTGCATTGTTGGCCCAAGCTGCGAGCTCAAGAGTACGTTCATGCTGGACGGTAGCAAGCTGGCGCACTTCAACTTTGTTGGTGATTCATTGATTGGCGAAG
This sequence comes from Pseudomonas sp. Z003-0.4C(8344-21), assembly GCF_900104975.1. Lineage (NCBI taxonomy): Bacteria > Pseudomonadati > Pseudomonadota > Gammaproteobacteria > Pseudomonadales > Pseudomonadaceae > Pseudomonas > Pseudomonas sp. Z003-0.4C(8344-21). Next base: position 3,362,175 of record NZ_LT629756.1, read on the forward strand.
CAGTAAATATCGAAGCCGGGGCGATCATTGCCAACTATCGTAACGAGCTTGACGGCGCCAATATAAAAATCCGCCATGAAGATCATGTAATAGAAACGGGGGTCAACAAATTCGGTGCCCTTGTTGGTGATGGCTGCAAAATCGGTGCAAACGCAGTAATCGCTCCCGGCGCTTTGTTGCGGCCACATATGCGCGTGCCGCGTCTGGGACTGATTGACCAGTTTGCTCACGATTAAACATCGGAGCGCCACTGGCTCAGCCTAGCCTCAACCCTGCCAACCTGCGCACAAACGCCTGCATCGACGGCGTCTGCTTCAACGGTTTCCTCTGCAACAAACCCAACGACCGCTGCTGCGGCTGTTCAATCTGCAAAACCTCCACCTCCGCATCAACACGCAAAAACCTCGTGGCGCTGGCCGGCAGCAAGGTAAACCCCAACCCCGCACGCACCAGCGCCGCCGCCGTGCTCATATGCGCAACTTCCCACGAACATTCAGCCTTCACACCCAACAACCCCAATGCCGCATCCGCCAACGGACGAATGCTGGTGTCCCGGGTCAGCGCTATATAAGGCAGCGACTGCCAGCGCTCGTCAGTGCTACCCGCCAGAGCATCCCGGCGCACCAGCAGCATGAGGTTGTCGTCCATCAGCGCGTCGAACTCCAGTCCGGACAGATCCTCCGGCCGCGAAGTGATACCGATATCGACTTCACCCCTTTGCACCCAATGGCTCACCTCCCCCGCGCGCCCGTCGCGCAGCGATACCTGCACGCCGGGAAATTCGCGCATGAACGCGGCGATGATTTCCGGCAGGAACGACGCAGCCGCAGTCGGTAATGCGGCCAAACGAATGCTGCCGCGATTGAGATTCAGCGTTTCACGGGCGTCGCGCACGGCGTTTTCCATGTCGCGCAGCATGGCCTGGGCCTGGGGCAGGAAGTGTTCGCCGGCCGGGGTCAGTTCGACGCTGCGGGTGTTGCGCGCGAGCAGTTGCAGACCGATGGTTTCTTCGAGCTTGCGGATGATGTAGCTCAGCGCCGGTTGTGAGACGTGCAGTTTCTCTGAGGTACGGGTGAAGCTTGAGGTCTCGGCGATCAGGATGAACGCGCGCAGCTGGCGGAAGTTGATGTCCATGCTCGACCGATAAAATTAATGGATTAATTCTTAGAATATTTAAAATTCACAGAACAATCCAACGCTCGCATGATGGCCGCGAACACATGCCGAGTCCGACGCAATGACAACAACAATTCATATCGGTTGTGGCGCAGGTTTCGCCAACGATCGCCCCGACGCGGGTTTGCGCCTGGCACAGGATCTGGCCAGCCGCTGCGGCAAACGCTATCTGATGTATGAACTGCTCGCCGAGCGCACCCTCGCCGAGGCGCAGCTGCGCAAACAGGCTGACCCGCAAAGCGGTTATGCCGCGCGGTTATTCGATTTTCTGCGCCCAGTGCTCGATACCTGCATCGAGGCTGGCATCCCCATCATCACCAATGGCGGCGCGGCAAATCCACGCGCCGCCGCCCAGCGGTTACGAGCCGAACTGGGCGCACGCCACGCGGATCTGAAGATCGCCTGCGTGCTCGGCGATGACTTGTTGCACGTCGAACAGCAGCGTCTTGAGCAGTGGCTGGACCTCGACGTTGCTCAGCACGATGTGGTTTCGGTGAACGTTTACACCGGCGCCGACGGCATCACCCAGGCATTAAATGATGGCGCCGGCATCGTCCTCTGCGGTCGGGTTGCCGACCCTTCGCTGGCGGTGGGTCCGATCCGCCATGGTCTCGGCTGGGCGGCGGATGACTGGCAGAAAATGGCCATCGCTACGGCGGCCGGGCATCTGCTGGAATGCTGCACTCAAGTCACCGGCGGCTATTTTGGCCATCCCGGCATCAAGGATGTGCCCGATCCGGCGCGTTTGGGCTGCCCGATCGCCGAGATCAGTGCTGACGGCACGCTGGTGATCACCAAAGCGGCTGGCTCCGGCGGCTGCGTGACCGAGCGCACGGTCAAGGAACAACTGCTTTATGAGGTCCATGACCCGCGCCGTTACCTCACGCCGGATGTGGTGCTCGACCTCGGCGAAGCCAGCGTGACCACCCTCTCTCCCAATCGCGTGGCCATCAGCGGTATTCAGGGCCACCCGCGTCCCGCACAGCTCAAGGGTTTGGCGGGTGTGCGCGGCATGTGGTTTGGCGAAGCCGAGATTTCCTATGCCGGCCCCGGCGCGGTCGATCGGGCGAAGCTTGCCCGTGAAATCCTCCTGCAACGCTTCGATCACATGGCCCCGCAAGTGCAGCCGTGGATCGACATTGCCGGCGTCGCCAGCCTGTTCAACGATGCCCGTGGCGATTACCTCAACCAATGTCTGGCGCAAGCGCCGCAGGTGGCGGATGTGACGGTCAGGGTCGGTCTGGTACACAAGGACCGCGCCCAGGTCGACCTGCTGCTGGCTGAGGTTGAGTCCCTCTACACCAACGGCCCGGCTGGCGGTGGCGGCGTTCGCCGGCACTTGAGCGAGTCGATCGCGACCCACGGTTTTCTGATTGCGCGCGATGAAATCGAGACGCGCCTGGAGTGGTACTGATGACTGCACTTGTCACGCTTGCCGATTTCGCCCACGCCCGCGCCGGCGATAAAGGCAATATCCTCAGCGTCGTGGTCCTGCCGCTGGACGCCGCGCACTACGACTGGCTCAAGCGCGAACTGACCGTCGAGCGCGTCGCCGAGCAGTTCGCCAGCCGCCGGCCTTCACGCGTTCAGCGTTATGAGATCGATACCCTGCAGGCGCTGAATTTCGTTCTCGACGACGCGCTCGAAGGCGGGGTGAATCGCAGCCCGGGGCTCGACCGCCATGGCAAAAGCCTGAGCTACCTGCTGCTGTCGTTGCGCTTGCCGGCACCGGGTTGACCGCCCTCCTCTGACAGGTTTTACCGGGCCGCCCCATCGGACCCAATCGAACAATAAAAACAATACCGAGATGCCATATCCATGATCACTGCACTGGGTTTTCTCATGATGTTCAGCATCATCGCGCTGATTTTGCTTCGCAGGATCAGCCCGGTGGTGGGCTTCACCACAATCCCCGTCGCCGTCTGCCTGCTGGCGGGTTTCGCGCCGCCGCAAATCGGCGACTTCATCAAGAACGGCTTGATCACTGTCGCGCCGACCGCCGCGCTGTTTCTGTTTGCCATCCTGTATTTCGGCATCATGCGCGATCGCGGCCTGTTCGATCCGCTGGTGGATTTCCTGATCCGGCGTACCGGCGGCAAGCCGCTGGCCGTGGCGTTGGTCACGGTTTTGGTGACGGCGGTGGTGCACCTGGACGGCGTCGGTGCCGCCACTTTTCTGCTGACCATTCCGGCGCTGCTGCCGCTGTACAAACGCCTGAACATGAGCCCGAACATGCTCTTGCTGCTGGTCGGCACGACCGCAGGCGTCGGCAACATGGTGCCGTGGGGCGGCACCACCGCTCGCGCGGCCGCTACTACTGGGCTCGACGCGACCGCGCTGTGGATGGGGCTGATTCCGGTGCAACTGGTAGGCTTTGCCTGTCTGCTGCTGATTGCCGGATGGCTCGGTTTGCGTGCGCAGCGGCGGTTGCCGAAATCCTTGGGCGCAGCGTCGAGTTTCGACGCCACACTGGCCCAGCCAGAAGAACGTGAACACGCGCTCTCACCACGCCAGTTGCGTTACTGGCTCAACGTGGCCCTGACCGTCGCCATTCTCGCCTGCCTGTTCAGCGGTATTTTCCCGTTGTATGCCTGCTTCATGGTCGGTTTGGGCATTGCGCTGCCGCTTAACTTTGCTTCGCTGGAGGCGCAGACCGAGCGCATCAAAGCGCATGCGGCTGACGCGCTGCAGATGGTCCTGGTGATGATGGCGGCCGGTGTGCTGCTCGGCGTGTTGTCCGGGGCAAAAATGTCCGACGGCATGGCCCTCGCGCTGATCGACGCCCTGCCCCACGGCTCTGCGCAATACCTGCACCTGATCATCGGCGCGTTCGGCGTGCCGCTGGGGATGATTTTCTCCCCCGACGCCTACTACTTTGCGTTATTGCCGGTGATCCGCGATGTGGCGGTCGCTGCCGGCGTGCCTTTGGAAGCGGTAGCACGGGCCATGTTGATCGGCGAGAACACCGGCTTCGCCATCAGCCCGGTGGTGCCCAGTGTCTACCTCGCCCTGGCGCTGGCCGGGGTCGAATTGCGCAAGCACATCATGTACACGTTTTTCTGGGCCTGGGGCGTGAGCCTGGTGATGCTGGCGTTTGCCGTGCTCAGCGGCGCGATCCCGACCTGAGGTCAATCCGGCTCAATAGACGAAACCATGGCCCAGCTCGGTTTCGATCCACTCAAGAAAGCAAGGTCGCTTCCGAGAGAATCAGATCATGATCGAGCAGGTCCGCCGCCGCGCGGACCGATCTCTGCTCGAGCAGCTTCGGTGACGTCAGCACGGCGAATTTCTCGGCCGTCGAGCTGCACGTCTACCCCGGCGCCCCGCATATGTTCGATCAATATCCGGGCGCGATCACCGAGCAGTCCGCCCGCGATATTGCCCGTGCGTTGCAACGGATGATCGCCAACCCGTAAATAATCTGCCGGCGCACGTAAAAAAACGTCGCCCAGGCGTTGCGGAACGACGCCCGTCCCCTATGGTCATCTGAAACGCCGCGCGATTTTCCCTTCAGTCGCATACCGCGCTGTGACCGACCTCAGGAGACTTATATGACCAACAAGGCCGACACGGGCGCCGCTCCGACACTCAACCCTCCGGTGTTCTACACCTCGGGCGTGCTCCTGCTTTTATTGGTGATCTACGCCAGTGTGTTCCCGGCCCATGCACAAGTGGTGTTCGCCAATGTGCAGAACTGGATCATCACCAATGTCAGCTGGTTCTACATCCTCGCGGTGGCAATCATTCTGGGTACCGTGGTGTTTCTCGGCATCAGTCGCTACGGCGATATCAAACTCGGGCCCGACCACAGCAGCCCCGATTACAGCAGCACCACCTGGTTCGCCATGCTCTTCTCGGCCGGCATGGGCATCGGCCTGATGTTTTTCGGCGTGGCTGAACCCGTCATGCATTTTCTCAATCCGCCGGTGGGTGACGGCAGCACCGTCGAAGCGGCGCGGGAAGCGATGAAAATCACGTTTTTTCATTGGGGCCTGCATGCCTGGGCGATCTACGCCATCGTGGCGATGATCCTCGCGTACTTCAGTTACCGACACGGCCTGCCGCTGACCCTCAGGTCTGCGCTGTACCCGTTGATCGGCGATCGCATCCACGGCCCTATCGGCCATGCGGTGGACATTTTCGCCATCATCGGCACCGTGCTCGGTGTGGCGACCTCGCTGGGTTTTGGCGTGGCGCAGATCAATACCGGGCTCAACGCGCTGTTCGGTGTGCCGATCAACACCACCGTGCAGATCATTCTGATTGTCGCCACCACCGGCCTTGCGACCATTTCCGTGGTGACCGGATTGGACAAGGGCGTGCGCCGTCTCTCCGAACTCAATCTCGGCCTGGCGGTGTTGTTGCTGTTGATGGTGATCATTCTCGGGCCTACCGTGCTGATCCTGCAGACGTTCGTGCAGAACACCGGCGGTTACCTCACCGAAATCGTCAGCCGGACCTTGAACCTGTACGCCTACCAACCGACCGACTGGATTGGCGGCTGGACGCTGTTCTACTGGGGCTGGTGGCTGGCGTGGTCGCCCTTCGTCGGGCTGTTCATCGCGCGGATATCGCGTGGCCGCACTATCCGCGAATTCGTGATGGGCGTGCTGCTGGTACCCGCCGCTTTTACGCTGCTGTGGATGACCGTGTTCGGCAATACCGCGATTCACATGATCCTCACCGAAGGCATCACTGACCTCGGCGCGGCCATCGACAAGGATACCTCGCTGGCCTTGTTCGCCTTCCTCCAGCACTTTCCGTTTTCCGGGGTGATCTCGCTGGTGGCGGTGGTCATGGTCGTGGTGTTTTTCGTCACTTCGGCGGACTCCGGCGCCATGGTGGTCGACATGCTCGCCTCGGGCGGATCGTCAAACACACCGGTCTGGCAGCGGGTGTTCTGGGCATCAAGCATGGGCTTGGTGGCGATCGCCCTGCTCTTGGCTGACGGGCTCAAGGCTTTGCAGACCGCGACAATTGCCAGCGCACTGCCCTTCACCATCACCCTGCTCTTCAGCATGCGCGGCTTGCTCAAAGCCTTGAAACTCGACGCGACCAAGCGCGGCTTGCGTTATCAATCGCTGTCGCCTGGGGTCAGCCGCCATCCGGGCGGCTGGCAACGACGCCTGCGCACCATGGCGATGTTTCCGCGCCGCGCGCACGTACTTCGCTTCATTGCGGAGACGGCAAAACCGGCGTGCCTGTCGGTCGCCGAGGAATGGCGCAAGCAAGGCTACATCTGCAATGTCGAGGATCTGGAAGACAACAGCGTGCGGCTCAGCGTCGGCGGCGCTGACAACCCCCAGTTCATTTACGAAGTGCGGCCGCACCCGTACACCATGCCGAGCTTTGTGATGGCCGATACCCAGGACGAGGAGCGCAAATACTTCCGCGCCGAGGTGCACTTGCGCGAGGGTGGCCAGGACCAGGACATCATGGGCTGGTCCCGCGAGGAAGTGATCGGCGACATCCTTGATCAGTACGAGCGACACATGCAGTTCCTGCATCTGGTCGGCTGATCGTCGCGCTGCCGTGACTGGCGATCAGCGCCAGTCGCGGCTCGGTCGAAAATTTTACGCAAATTTTACGCCCTCGATATGTCGACATCCGATACTACGCGCCGTTATTTCAACAGACGAACGTTCATGTCTTTTGCAGCACTGCGGCTTATCGGTTTCATCCTCGGCATTTTCCTGATCACCCTCGCCGTGAGCATGGCCATTCCCATGCTCACGCTGGTGGCGTTCGAGCGCAGCGACGACCTTTCGGCGTTTCTCTGGTCGAGCGTGATTACTGTCGTCTGTGGCCTGTTGCTGGTGGTGCGCGGGCGCCCCGAGACGGCTCAGCTTCGTCCGCGCGACATGTACCTGCTGACCACCGCCAGTTGGGTGGTGGTGTGTGCCTTCGCCGCGTTGCCGATGGTGTTGATCAGCCACATCAGTTACACCGACGCCTTTTTCGAAACCATGTCCGGCATCACCACCACCGGCTCGACGGTACTCAGCGGCCTGGACCACGCCTCGCCGGGCTTGCTGATGTGGCGCTCGATGCTGCACTGGCTCGGCGGCATCGGCTTCATCGGCATGGCGGTGGCGATCCTGCCGCTGCTGCGGGTCGGCGGTATGCGTCTGTTCCAGACCGAGTCCTCGGACTGGTCTGAGAAAGTCACGCCGCGCTCCCATGTCGCCGCCAAATACATCCTGTTTCTGTATCTCGGTCTGACCTCTGCCGGCGCGCTGGCCCTGTGGCTGTGCGGCATGACGCCGTTTGAAGCGATCAACCACGCGATGTCGCTTATCTCCACGGGTGGCTTCTCGACTTCCGATGCCTCGCTCGGGCATTGGTCGCAAGCGTCGATTCACTGGGTCGCGGTGGTCATCATGATCGCCGGCAGCCTGCCGTTCACCCTGTACGTCGCGACCTTGCGCGGCCACCGCCGTGCGTTGTTCAAGGATCATCAGGTCCGCGGCTTCATCGGGTTTCTGATGGTCACCTGGCTGCTGGTCGGCACCTGGCTGTGGCAGCACAGCGATTACTCGTGGTGGGATGCGTTTCGCATCGTTGCGGTGAATGTCACTTCAGTCGTGACCACCACCGGCATTGCCGTCGGCGACTACACGCTGTGGGGCAGCTTCGCCATTCTGCTGTTCTTCTACCTGACCTTCGTCGGTGGATGCTCCGGCTCCACCGCCGGCGGCCTGAAAATCTTCCGTTTCCAGGTCGCCGCCGCGCTGCTGGTCAGCAGTTTGAAGCAGCTGATCCATCCACGCGCGGTGATCCAGAAGAAGTACAACGGCCACCCGATCGACGAGGAGATCCTGCGCTCGCTGCTGACCTTCTCGTTTTTCTTCACCATCACCATTGCCCTGATTGCTCTCGGGCTGGCCTTGATCGGGCTCGACTGGACGACAGCATTGAGCGGCGCCGCCACCGCGGTGTGCAACGTCGGCCCGGGGCTGGGCACGATCATCGGCCCGGCAGGCAACTTTTCATCCTTGCCGGATGCCGCGAAATGGTTGCTGACCATCGGCATGCTCCTGGGGCGGCTGGAGATTCTCACGGTGCTGGTGCTGATTACGCCGGTGTTCTGGAAGTATTAGAAATCCAACGTGCCCTGCCCGATCACGCCTTGGCGAGATGCTGCTGCGCCCACTGCTCGGCGGTAGTGACCGCAATCGACTGTCGTTCGTTGAACGTCCCGGCCTTGGGCCACGCCACGCCGCGTCCTTGGGCAAACACCGCGCGGTATTTCTTGATGTGATGGGTGGGGTCTTTTTTCAGTTCGTCCATCAGGTACGCAACGGTCCACACATTGGACTTGAACGGCCGCCCCAGCGCACGCTCGAGGATGCCTGCGATCTGGCCATAGCTCAGCGTGTCGCCTGACAGGTAGACGATTTCATTACGGAACCGCGGCTCGAAGAACACGATCTCGGCGGTCAGCGCTCCGATGTCCTCGGGCGTGGTGAGCGTCACGCTGTTGTCCAGACTGCCCAGCGCATTGACGGCGTTGTTGTCGAAATCGACCACTTCAAACACCGGCTCGAACAGGAAACTGGTGAACATGCCGGTGGAGATGATCACCCATTCGGTCTGGTCCTGGGCACGCAGCAACTCACGCACATCGAGCTGCGCATCGAACAGATCCTGCGGACTGCCACGGCCGATCACCTCGAAATCCACACCGAATTGCCACGGAAAATAGCGCTTCACTCCAGACTGGAGCGCCGCTTTTGCCAGTTTCATCGGCGTTTCGCGACCGGCAACCATGCCGGCGCAACCGATGACCGTGTCGAACCGGGCAAAGACTTCCGCCAGTTGTTCGATCGAATCGTTGACCAGGTCGGCGGCCACCATCTGGATGCCGAGGCTACGCAGCTCATCGATTTCGGCCTTTTTTTCCGGCACTCGGGAATTGATGGTCGAGTCCCTGAGCAGGACGCTGATGGTCGAGCCCGGCGCGCGCTTTGCCACACGCGCCAGATTGCGCAACACCGCGAAGCCGAGTTCTCCGGCGCCCAGCACCAGAATGGATTGCCCTGTTTCAGTCATGATGTCTCCTCAAATCCGTTGCCTGTAAGATGCGCCAATGCTGGCAGCAACCGTCAGCGCTCGTAAGAAGGCACACACGTGATACCAAGGGAAGACATGACCGACCAGGAAGCGCTGCGGCACGCCGAAGCGATCTGCCAGACGCTCAGAAAAGACGATGACGGCGTGCGCCGCGAAGTGCTTGCACACGCTGGCAGCCGCTGGTCATTGGGGATCTTGCATGCCTTGGGGGTGTATGGCGAGATGCGTCACGCCGAGATAAAACGGCAGATGACCGGCGTCACCCAGCGCATGTTGACCAAGACCCTGCGCGCGCTGGAACGCGACGGTCTGCTGCTGCGACGGGAATTCGGCGAAGTGCCGCCGCGTGTCGAATACGAACTGACGGCACTCGGCCAAGGCTTGTTGGTGCGGATGTCGCCGGTGTGGACCTGGGTGGTCGAAAACGTCGAAGACTTTCGCACCGCGCGCCGCGCGTTCGACCTTCAGGAACCCCAGAAACCGGCGTGGCAGATTCCCACACCGATGCCGCAAGACCCGGACGCGACCGAGTAATCGTCGGCGCTTGTCCGTCAGGGCTATTTACGGAAAAACAGGGTGATCTGACCGACCTCGACCCCAAACTTGCTCATGTACGAACGATTGATCAGGGTCTTGCTGTCCATCAGGTACATCCAGTCATCGAGCTCGACGTCGTACTCCTCGCCGTCCACCGGCAAGCGCAGCACATACCGCCAGCGCAAGGTGTTGCCGGCGATCTCGCCCCGTGCCTCGCCGACCACATCGCCGGCGGTGCCGCGCCATTGGCCGGGGCCGTCCGGGGTCAGGGTCCAGACGCGTTTCTGTTTCGTGCCATCGCTGTAAGTGAACGCCTCGTCGAGGATCAGCTTGCTGCCTTCGGAGTGGCCGTTGATCACCACATGAAAGCGCTTGGCGACCTCACCTGAACGCTTCTGAAAAATTCCCCAGGCCTCGACCCGGCCCTCGAAAAATTCGCGCAGCTCCAGCATGGGTTTTTCCTGGCTGTAGCTGCGCACGTCAACGCTGCTGCAACTGGCCAGGGCGAGGCATAACAGGAGGGTGCAGGCTTTCAACATGAGCGTTTGCCTCTTGGTTCAGGTATCGGAGGATGAAGCGTTGCGCACCTGCCGAGATTGTCCGCGATCAACCAGGCCGCGTTATCCCGTGCTGACGCAACTTGCGATAAAGCGTATTGCGGCTGATGCCCAGCCGCGCGGCGACCCGGGCGATGTGCCAATGCTCGGTTTCGATCAAGGTCAGCAGGGTCTGTCGTTCAGACACGTACAAAGGGTTTTCCGTGGGGGCTGTGCTGTCTGCCGCCTCCGGCAGTAATTCTTGCAGATCATCGAGGCTGATGCGCCCCTCTATTGCCAATGCAACCAGAGTGCGCAGGCACGTGCGCAATTGCCGGACGTTGCCGGGCCAAGGCTGTTTCAGCAGGCGTTCCTTGACCCCGGCGTCCAGTCGGACGCGCATTCCGGCCGCTTCTTCACGCAGCAGCAGATCGAACAGCTGGCCCTTGTCCGATCGCTCGCGCAGCGCTGGCAGTTGCACCGCGAAGCCGCCGATGCGGTAGAAAAGATCTTCGCGCAAACGTCCTTCGGTCACGCAAATCTGCAGATTTTGATGGCTGGCGCTGATCAGGCGTATATCCAGTGGCCGTGCCGTTGTCGCGCCCAGCGGCACCACCTGGCGCTCCTCCAGCACACGCAGTAGGCGCGTCTGCAAAGCCAAGGGCATGTCGGCGATTTCATCCAGAAACAGGATGCCGCCGTGGGCCTGTTCGAGCTTGCCGAGCATGCCCTCCTTGCGCGCCCCGGTGAAGCTGCCGCCGCGATAGCCGAACAGCTCGCTCTCAATCAGCGCCTCCGGAATCGCCGCGCAATTGATTGCCACAAACGGCTGGCTCGCCCGCGAGCTGGCGCGGTGCAGCGCCGCCGCGAAGGCTTCTTTACCGGTGCCGGTTTCGCCTTGCAGAAACACCGGCACGTCGCGTTCCAGCACTCGCAGCGCGCGGGCAAAACCGCGTTGCAGGCGCGGGTCTTCCAGACAGACGCGCGCGTCGTTGACAGGGATGACTGCGGGAATCGCCGGTTGTGGCCGGCGCAGCGGTTCGCGCAATTGGGCATAAAGCTGCCGACCGTCAGCCAGGCGCAGCGGCCAACAGACGCTGGGTTGTGCGCCGGCGTGACTCATCAGTTGATCAATCGGTGTCTCCAGCAGCAGCGTCAGCGGCTGACCGATGATCGCCTCGCGATTGAGGCCAAGCAGTTCCAGACCCGCGTCGTTGATCGAGCAGATCCGCGCATTCTCATCGAAGCTGAGCAGCCCTTCGCCCAGCAGTCCGACAAAGCCAGCATCCGGGTGGAAGCGCAGCAGATAGCGCTGCGGATCATGCCCGAGAAAAAAACAGCTTTCGATCAGCTTGGCCGACAGATTGGTCAGCGCCACGGCTTTGAAACGCTGTTCGAGGCTCTGCTCCTCGCGCACCGAGGACAGGTTGAGCACAGCAAGCAATTCGCCGCTCGGGTCGAAGATCGGACTGGCCGAACACGTCAGGCCGACGTGCTTGCCGCGAAAATGTTCATCACGGCGGATGGTCACGTGCTGGCGCTCGACCAGACAGGTACCGACCCCGTTGGTGCCTTCGTGCTCCTCGCTCCATACCGAACCCAGCCACAATCCGGCACGCTGAAATCCGGCGCGTTCGGCATCGTTGAACACGCTGTCGATCGCCACGCCGCGCGCATCGGTGAGCAACACCACATGGCCGTCACGCCCCAGCTGCTGGTGCAGGCTGTTCATCTGCCAGTGCGCCACGGCAATGATGTGTTCCAGCGGCGCGCGGTGATCCTGCAAACGCGCTTGCTCGACCACATCCGGCGCACGGCGGCTGGCGGGGTCGAGGCGGTATTGATCCAGACAGCGACGCCACGAGCGAGTGATCGCCAGGTCAGCAACGGGATTATGACTGGCGACGCTACCCTGCACGGCTTGCAGCACTTGCTGTGCATGGGCGTTGATCAAGGCCGGTTTCATTGTTGTTGTTCTCCGCTACGGTCGGACACGGGACTGTTTGCAGCTTATATGAAAAGTCCGAAACCGGCGTTTTTGCCCGGCGTGACACAGTGTCATCGCCCATTCCCGGATTCGTGACACAGCGCCGATACACGATTGGCGATCTACGGCGCCAACCGCTCTGCCACGGGGCTTTGCCGAAGATGGCCCGAGCCTTGCTCCGGGGCTGTTGTTCCTACAACAACAAGATCGGAGAAGTTCTATGAACATCGCTATCGATGCGCCCCTGCAAACGCCGACCGCGCAACTCGCTGCCTGGGTCGAAACACTCGGCGAGCGCCTCGCCCAACGGAATGTGGACGCGACGCTGGAGCTGTTTGCTGACGAATGCTACTGGCGTGACCTGCTGCTGTTCAGCTGGAACCTGGTGACGCTTGAAGGCAAACCGGCCATCCGCGACCTGCTCGAAACCCGTCTTGAGCAGACCCGGCCACAGCAATGGAAACTCGACGGTGAGGCCACGCTGACCGACGGCGTGCTCGAAGGCTGGATGAGCCTGGAAACCGAAGCCGCGCGCGGCAAGGGTTACGTGCGGCTCAAGGATGGCCTGTGCTGGACGTTGCTGACGACCATGCGCGAACTCAAGGGCTTCGAAGAACCCAGTGGGCGCCGCCGGCCAATGGGCGCCACCCATGGCCACGCCCATGCCGACAAACGCAACTGGCTGGAGCGCCGCCGCGATGAACAAGCGGCGCTGGGCATCACCACGCAACCGTATTGCCTGATTGTCGGCGGCGGTCAGGGCGGACTCGGCCTCGCCGCGCGGCTAAAGCGTCTGGGCGTGCCGACGCTGATCGTCGACAAGGCCGAACGGCCCGGCGATCAGTGGCGCGGGCGCTACAAATCGCTGTGCCTGCATGACCCGGTCTGGTACGACCACATGCCGTACCTGCCCTTCCCCGATCACTGGCCGGTGTTTACGCCAAAGGACCAGATTGGCGACTGGCTGGAGATGTACAGCAAGGTCATGGAGCTCGATTACTGGTCGCGCACCGAATGCCTGAGCGCCGGGTTCGATGAACAGACTCAGACCTGGACGGTAGAAGTGCTGCGCGACGGTGAGCACCTGACGTTGAAACCGACCCAACTGATCCTCGCCACCGGCATGTCCGGCGTGCCCAACGTGCCGCGCTTTCCCGGTGCCGACGTGTTTCAAGGGCAGCAACATCATTCCAGCCGCCATCCCGGCGGCGACGCCTGGCGCGGCAAGCGTGCGGTGGTCATCGGTGCGAACAACTCGGCCCACGACATTTGCGCCGACCTTGTGGAGAACGGCGCCGAAGTGACCATGGTGCAACGCTCGAGCACGCACATCGTGCGCTCCGACAGCTTGATGGAACTGGTGTTCGGCGGGCTCTATTCCGAAGACGCGCTGGAGGCAGGCTTGACCACCGACAAGGCCGACATGTTGTTTGCCTCGATTCCGTACAAGGTCATGCCGAGCTTTCACAAACCAATCTTCGACGCGATCAAAACCCGCGACAAAGACTTTTACGAGCGCTTGGCCAAGGCCGGTTTCATGCTCGATTTCGGTGATGACGAATCCGGTCTCTTCCTCAAGTACGTGCGCCGTGGCTCCGGGTATTACATCGACGTCGGCGCGTCCGAGCTGATCGCTAACGGCACGATCAAGCTCAAGAGCGCGCCGGGGCTGGGCGTCGATCACATCGAAGCGGACGCGGTGGTGCTTACCGACGGCAGTCGGCTGGCGGCGGATCTGATCGTCTATGCCACCGGGTATGGCTCGATGAATGGCTGGGCGGCGAAGCTGATTTCCCAGGAGGTCGCTGACAAGGTCGGGCGTTGCTGGGGGCTTGGGTCTGGCACGACCAACGATCCGGGTCCGTACGAGGGGGAATTGCGCAATATGTGGAAGCCGACACGGCAGGATAATTTGTGGTTTCACGGCGGTAATCTGCATCAGTCGCGGCATTATTCGCTGTATCTGGCGTTGCAGTTGAAGGCTCGGTTTGAAGGGTTGGGTGTGGGTGTTTATCAGGGCAGCGTGGGGCAATAGCGCTGGTTGAGATGTGAAGTGCCGATGCCTGGATGGGTCGGCGCTGGTTATGTGTGGTTGCCGGAATCGATCCCCCTCACCCCAGCCCTCTTCCCCATGGGGGGCGAGGGGAAAGGGAGCAGATCTTTGTCGTTGGCCAGATCTCGGTCAGGCTCTGGATTGCGCTTGGGCAGTTGAATGGGTTGCTGCGGCAGTTTCGTGTTCAAGCTTTGGTACCGCGGTGAATTCACCCCTCACCCCAGCCCTCTCCCCCAGGAGAGGGAGCCGATTTGGGCTGTGCTCAAATCCTGAGTTCGACTCGGTATCGCGGGTCGGCGTATCTCTTACATCCACAGCGGTCAGTCCCCTCTTCCTCCGGGAGAGGGTTAGGGTGAGGGGCTTTTGATCTTCGGCATAGCCGTCCGTCGCCGACTCCGCAAAAAATTTGCAATTCCGCCCCCCACGATCGCTTCTGATATTTGTGAGCACACCCGCATCTCAGCCCAAACCACAGGAGGCCCCATGTCACTTCCCTCGTCTTCCGCAAGCACGACCATGCGCAGTTGGTGGAGCATGGCGTCGAGTGGCGGCTGGCCGGGGCTGTTGTTTTGGGCGACATTGATTGTCGTCACCGGATTGCTGTTGATCAGCGGCTACGCCGCACTGGTCGGCGCCGACGAAAACAACCTGCGTCTGGCCGTGCTGGGCGGCTTGTCGGGCTTCGGCGCGACGGCATTGGGCGCGGTGGCGGCCATGGTGCTGCGCGACATTGCTTCGCGCACTCAAGACACCATGCTCGGCTTCGCCGCCGGCATGATGCTCGCCGCCAGTTCATTTTCGCTGATCCTGCCCGGCATCGACGCTGCCGAAAAAATGACCGGCAATTCGTTGCTGGCCGCCGGTGTGGTGGTGTTCGGTCTGGCGCTGGGCGTGGCGTTGATGATCGGGCTCGATCGCTTCGTGCCCCACGAGCACCAGGAAAGCGGCCGCCGTGGGCCGGAGTCGCAGCGCATCAACCGGGTCTGGCTGTTCGTCCTCGCCATCACTCTGCACAACCTGCCCGAAGGCATGGCGATTGGTGTGAGTTTCGCCGACGGCGACATGAAAGTCGGCCTGCCGCTGACCACTGCCATCGCCATTCAGGACATCCCCGAAGGTCTGGCCATCGCGTTGGCGCTGCGCGTGACCGGGATTTCGGCTTGGCGTGCGGCGCTGATCGCCATTGGCTCGGGACTGATGGAGCCGTTGGGCGCGGTGATCGGGTTGGGGGTTTCCAGCGGCTTTGCCCTGGGCTATCCGATCGCACTGGGTCTGGCGGCGGGCGCGATGATTTTTGTCGTGTCCCATGAGGTCATTCCGGAAACCCACCGCAACGGTCACGAAACCCCGGCAACGCTGGGGCTGATGCTGGGCTTCGGGGTGATGATGTTCCTCGACACCGCGTTGGGTTAATCGATTTAGCAGGTTGCGGACCTTTAGCGCGAAAACAGCGTCGGAGTTAAGGCGTCACTCCTGATCGCCAACGCTCACGAGGTCCCGGTTTGAAAGCTGCCATCGCCAAAAAGTACCGTCTGATCATCAAGACCCTCGGCTACGTGGGCTGGTCGCTGTTCTGGCTGTTGCTCTGGGACATCGCCGTCACCGTGGATTTCATGCTGTTTCTCAACGCCAAGTTGAACCTGCCGTTGATGCCCCTGACATTGCTCGGTTCGGCGCTGGTGGTGCTGATCAGTTTCCGTAACAGCAGCGCCTATAACCGTTGGTGGGAGGCGCGCACGCTGTGGGGCTCGATGATCAACAACTCGCGCAGCTTCGCCCGTCAGGTGCTGACGTTGATCGACGATGGCGGCCGTGAGGTCAATCCGGTCAAGTCGACGTTGTTGCGCCGTCACGTCGCCTACGTCAATTGCCTCGCCGCGCACCTGCAAGGGTTGCCCTGCCCCGATGAGGTCCGCGCGTTCATTCCGGCCGACGAGTTTGCCCGCAGCAGCACCACCAACAATTTCGCCAACGACATTCTCACCGGCTCGGCGGCGCTGCTGGCGCGCGAATACAAGGCCGGGCGCCTGGACAGCATTCGCCTGGCGCGGCTTGAGTCGACGCTGGTGGATCTGTCCAACAGCCAGGGCGGCATGGAGCGGATTGCCAATACGCCACTGCCCTACCCTTATGTGTATTTTCCGCGGCTGTTCATTTCGCTGTTCTGCCTGATCGTGCCGGTCGGGCTGGTCGAATCGCTGGGCTGGTTCACGCCGCTGGCCTCGACGGTGGTCGGCTTCATGCTGTTGGCCATCGAACGCATAGGCACCGACCTGCAAAGCCCGTTTCGCCACAGCGAACACCAGATTCAAATGGAAGCGCTGTGCGAAACCATCGAGAAAAACCTGCAATCGATGCAGCGTGATTCGCTTGGCGATGTGCGCCGGATCGAAGAAAACGCCTGATCTCCCTTCCGTCGGCCGCCATGCGTCGGCCAGTCAAAAGCTGTTTATCCTCGACAAGGATGAGCAGCTTTTTTGCATATGGCTGTCATTAATCCCACCGAGACTGACACAACCGGGCTTTTCCTCCGCCGCCTCTGCGTAAACTCATTCAGCAACACACCGTCGAACGCGCGCCAGAATCGCGGGCTACGCTTTATTGTGAAAATTTGTGTTTTAACTAGGTAGTTACCTAACGATATACTGCGCACCTCATTTCAACGGGGACATTCAACGTGAACCAGAGTCAACGCCTCTCAGGCATATCAAAGTTCATTCTCGTCGGGCTCGGCGTGGTCATCGCCCTGCTCGGCCTGGCGCTTGCCGCAGGCGGCGTGAAGTTGGTCAGCCTGGGAGGATCGTGGTACTTCCTGGTGGGTGGATTGGTGATGACGGTTTCCGGCCTGCTGATCGCCCGCTTCAAGACTAGTGGTGCGTGGCTATTCGCAGCGTTCCTCGTCGGCACCGCGATCTGGGCGCTGAGCGATGCCGGGCTGGTGTTCTGGCCGGTGTTCTCGCGACTGTTCATGTTCAGCGTGATCAGTCTGGTCGTGGCGCTGGTCTATCCCCTGCTCAAGCGTGCGAACGGTGAGGTTGCCGGTCGCGGCGCGTATGCCGTTGCCGCCGTGTTGGCGGTGGGCGTGGCGGTGGCTGGCGGCAATATGTTCGTCGCCCACCCGACCGTTGCCGACACCGGCGCCGGCCCGGGCCTGACCCCGGTCGAGCCGGCCAAGGCGCAGAAAGACTGGGCGCACTACGGCAATACCGAAGGTGGCAGCCGCTTTGCTGCGCTGGATCAGATCAACCGCAACAACGTCGACAAGCTCAAAGTGGCGTGGACGTACCACACCGGCGATGTTGCCGAAAGCGACGGCAATGGCGCTGAAGACCAGCTCACCCCGTTGCAGGTCGGCAACAAGGTGTTCATCTGCACCCCGCACAACAACCTGATCGCGCTGGACGCCGACACCGGCAAGGAAATCTGGAAAAACCAGATCAATGCCCAGTCGAAAGTCTGGCAGCGTTGCCGTGGCATGGCGTATTTCGATAGCACTGCGGCCATCGCGCAGCCGGCCAATTCGCCGATCATCGAAGCCAAACCGGCGCCAGCTGCCAATTGCCAGCGCCGTCTGCTGACCAACACCATCGATGCCCGCCTGATTGCCGTCGATGCCGACACCGGCGAGTTCTGCGAAGGTTTCGGCACCAACGGTCAGGTCGATCTGAAGGCCGGTCTGGGTGATGTGCCGGACAGCTACTATCAATTGTCGTCCGCGCCATTGATGGCTGGCACCACGGTCGTGGTCGGCGGCCGCGTCGCCGACAACGTGCAAAGCGACATGCCCGGCGGCGTGATTCGTGGTTTTGACGTGGTCACCGGCGCCATGCGCTGGGCGTTCGACCCCGGCAACCCGCAGGATCGCAAAGCCCCGGCCGACGGCAGCACCTACGTGCGCAGCACGCCGAACAGCTGGGCACCGATGTCCTACGACCCGGCAACCAACACTGTATTCCTGCCGATGGGCAGCTCGTCCACCGACATCTATGGGGTCGAGCGCAGTGAACTGGACCACAAGTACGGCGCGTCGATTCTTGCGCTGGACGCCAGCACCGGCGAAGAGCGTTGGGTGTACCAGACCGTGCACAACGATCTCTGGGACTTCGACCTGCCGATGCAGCCGAGCCTGATCGACTTCGACAAGGACGGCAAAAGCATTCCGGCGCTGGTCATCGGTACCAAGGCCGGGCAGATCTACGTGCTCGACCGTGCCACCGGCAAACCGCTGACCGAGGTCAAGGACGTGCCGGTCAAAGCGGCGAACATTCCTAACGAGCCGTACTCGCCAACTCAGCCAAAATCGGTGGGCATGCCGCAGATCGGTGCGCAGCATCTGACCGAGTCGGACATGTGGGGCGCCACGCCTTACGATCAATTGCTCTGCCGCATCGACTTCAAGAGCATGCGCTACGACGGCCTGTACACGGCGCCGGGTACCGACAAATCGCTGAGCTTCCCGGGTTCTCTGGGTGGCATGAACTGGGGCAGCATTTCCACCGACCCGGTACACGGTTTCATTTTCGTCAACGACATGCGCCTCGGCCTGTGGATTCAGATGATCCCGTCGCAGAACAAAGGCCAGGCCGCTGGCGGTGGTGAAGCGCTGAACACCGGTATGGGCGCAGTGCCGCTCAAAGGCACGCCCTATGCGGTGAACAAGAACCGCTTCCTGTCGGTGGCCGGTATTCCGTGCCAGGCGCCGCCGTTCGGCACCCTGACCGCAATCGACATGAAGACCCAGAAAGTCGCCTGGCAGGTGCCGGTCGGCACCGTTGAAGACACAGGTCCGCTGGGCATCCGCATGCACTTGCCGATCAAGATCGGTCTGCCAACCCTCGGCGGCACGCTGTCGACTCAGGGCGGCCTGATCTTCATCGCCGGTACTCAGGACTTTTACCTGCGCGCCTTCAACAGCGGCAACGGTGAGGAGGTCTGGAAAGCGCGTCTGCCGGTCGGCAGCCAGGGCGGCCCGATGACCTACGTTTCGCCGAAAACCGGCAAACAGTACATCGTCGTCACCGCCGGTGGCGCGCGTCAGTCGACTGATCGTGGCGACTACGTGATGGCCTATGCGTTGCCGTAACCCACGGCGTCGACGTTGAGCGCGGCACCTTCGGGTGCCGCGTTGCTTTTCCCCTATCGCTCAAGTTTTCAGCAGGAAGATTCAGATGTTTTTGGCTGTTGGCTTTTCCCGTTCCACGCTGTTCCAGGGCCTGTTGCTGGGCCTCACCTGCACCGCTGCCCTCCCCGCATTCGCCGCTGACGATTCCGATCTGTTGACCCGCAGCACCCTCACCGGTGACTGGGGTGGCCTGCGCCATCAACTCGACGAAGACGGTATCAAGTTCACCGGCGACTACAGCGGCGAAACCGCTTACAACGCCGACGGTGGTCTGCATCGCTCGGCGCGTTACTCGCAGAACATCAAACTCGGTGTGCAGTTCGACCTGAGCAAACTCTACGGCGTCGACAATGCCGGCAAGGTCCAGCTGACCATCAATGATCGACGCGGCAACGGCGCCTCGGAAGATCTGGTCGGCAACCGTTTGCCGATTCAGGAAAACTACGGTGGCCTGTACACGCGCCTGACCGAACTGAGTTACGAGCACAGCCTGTTCACCCCGGCGCTCAACGTCAAACTCGGTTACATGGCCATGGGCAACGACCTCGGCGGCCTCGACAGCGGCATCCTTTGTAACTTCATGAACGCCGGCTTCTGCGGCCATCCGCTGAACATGTCCGGAGGCAGCGGCTGGGCCAACTACCCCAACGCGCACCTGGGCGTACGGGTCAAATACGACCTGTCGTCAGCGTGGCAACTGCGCGTCGCCGCGTTCAATGTCGACCCGTCGAGCAACGGCAACTCCAGCCGCGCCTGGCACCTGGGCCCAAAACACACCACCGGCACCGTGGTGCCGATCGAACTGGTCTATAAACACGCCGGCGCACTCCCGGGCGAGTACAAGGTCGGCTATTACTACGACAGCTCCGACGCCAAACGCATCGGCAGCGATGACGAAGTTTCCGGTCGTGGCGGGCATTACCTGCTGATCGATCAGGCCGTATGGCGCTCACAGTCCTCGGAAGGTCGCAGCCTGCACGCCTTCGGCCAGTATTCCGCCGCCAGCGCAGCCGCCTCGCCGTTCAGCAAGTGGTACGGCACCGGCGTGGTTCTGTACAAACCGATCGAAGGGCGCCCGCGCGACACCCTCGCCCTCGGCTACGGCCGCGCCGTGCCCAACCCGCGCAGCCGCGACGTGCAGCAGGACGCTGCGCTGAACAATGGCACGGCGTTCCCCAACCTCGACAGCGCCGAGCAATTGATCGAACTCGGCTACGGTTATCAGGCCACGCCGTGGCTGACGCTGCGACCGAACATGCAGTACATCATCGAACCGGGCGCGTTTTCCGGACAGGACATCGACAATGCGTTGGTGTTTGGCTTGCAGGTGAAGGCTGCGCTGTAAGTCTTGTAGCGGCTGTACCGCCGCCTTCGCGAGCAAGCTCGCTCCCACAGGGTTCGTCTGTTGCCTGAACTCCAGGTTCGCCACAAAACCCTGTGGGAGCCAGCCTGCTGGCGATGACGGTGGGTCGGTCGAAAGGGCTGTGACTGACAGACCGCTATCGCGAGCAGGCTCACTCCTACAGGGTGCGGTGCCGCGCCGCGCACCTGTCGAAATTAATTCCCGCCATCGGTGAATTATTTCGTGTCCGCATGTATCTGAGCCAGAAGAGCCGGCGCCATCATAGAGATGGCATCGCAGCGGTCATCTGAATCAGCGAGCGGGAACATCGCAATGAAACCACGCAAGAAAACCGTCAAACCGATCGGTTTGAAAGACATCACCATTGTCGACGACGCCAAGATGCGCAAGGCGATCACCGCCGCCGCGCTGGGCAACGCCATGGAATGGTTCGACTTCGGTGTGTACGGCTTCGTCGCCTATGTGCTCGGCAAAGTGTTCTTCCCCGGCGCCGACCCTGGCGTACAAATGATCGCAGCACTCGCCACCTTCTCCGTACCGTTTCTGATCCGGCCGTTGGGCGGCTTGTTCTTCGGCGCGCTGGGCGACAAATACGGGCGGCAGAAAGTTCTCGCCGCGACCATCGTGATCATGTCGCTGAGCACGTTCGCCATCGGCCTGATCCCCTCCTACGCCTCCATCGGCATCTGGGCGCCGATTCTGCTGTTGCTGGCGAAGATGGCTCAGGGTTTCTCGGTGGGTGGCGAATACACCGGTGCCTCGATCTTCGTCGCCGAGTACGCGCCGGATCGCAAACGCGGCTTTCTTGGCAGTTGGCTGGACTTCGGCTCGATCGCCGGGTTCGTTTTCGGCGCGGGTGTCGTGGTGTTGATATCGACCATTCTCGGCGAGCAGCGCTTCGAGGAATGGGGTTGGCGTCTGCCGTTCTTCCTCGCCCTGCCGCTGGGCATGATCGGTCTGTATTTGCGTCACGCCCTCGAAGAAACCCCAGCGTTTCAGCAGCACGTGGAAAAACTCGAACAAGGCGACCGCGAGGGTCTGGCCGCCGGCCCGAAAGTCTCGTTCAAGGAAGTGGCGACCAAGCACTGGCGCAGCCTGATGACCTGCATTGGCGTGGTCGCGGCGACCAACGTCACCTATTACATGCTGCTGACCTACATGCCGAATTACCTCACGCACAACCTGCACTACAGTGAAAACCACGGCGTGCTGATCATTATCGCGATCATGGTCGGCATGCTGTTCGTGCAGCCGTTGATTGGCTTCATCAGCGACAAGATCGGCCGTAAGCCGTTTATCGTGGTCGGCAGCATCGGCCTGTTCATCTTCGCCATTCCGGCGTTCATGCTGATCAACAGCGGCAGCATCGGCCTGATCTTTTCCGGTCTGCTGATTCTCGCCGTGCTGCTGAACTTCTTCATTGGCGTAATGGCCTCGACGCTGCCGGCGATGTTTCCTACACATATCCGTTACAGCGCGCTGGCCAGCGCCTTCAACGTCTCGGTGCTGATCGCCGGTCTGACCCCGACGGCTGTCGCCTGGCTGGTGGAGAGCACGAACGACCTGTACATGCCGGCGTATTACCTGATGGTCATCGCCGTGGTCGGTCTGGTCACCGGCGTGACGATGAAGGAAACCGCCAACAAGCCACTGCGCGGTGCAGCGCCTGCGGCTTCGGACCTCGAAGAAGCCAAGGAACTGCTGCAAGAGCACCACGACAATATCGAGCAGAAGATCGAAGACATTGACGCCGAAATCGCCACGCTGCAAGCCAAGCGCAATGAGCTGGCGCAGCAGCATCCGCGTATCGATTGAGGCACGATGATCAGAACAAACCCGGCATCAGCCGGGTTTGTTTTTCTGCAAAGGCACCGCACACGGGCTGTAAGCCTGATCAAGGGGCGTTGACCACCACGTAGGTCACGTCGCTGCCCTGATACTGCGGCTGGTACCACGTCGAACCGCACTGCATGTACGCCACGTCGTAGCGGATCACTTGCACGCAACTGCTGGGCATTTGCGCCGGGGTAAGGATCGAGCCCACCACCGCTGCCGTCACCGCAACAGTCGCCGTGACCGCCGCTGCCGTAGCAATCGGATGGTAGTGATCGTCATAGCCATAGCGGCCATGCCCGTCGACATCGATGTCGACATCGCGGTAATTGTTGATGTTGACGTTGCGATTGATGTTACTGACGTGCGTGCGATTGCCAACGTTATTGCCGGCGTTGACCCGGTTGCCCGGATTGCTCCGATGACCGGCGTTCAGATGATGGGCTCGCGGTGGCGGGTTGATTCGTTGTGCGCGTTGCGCATGGGGCGCCGGGGCGCGGTTGACGTGGGCGCGAGCATGCCCTTGGGCGCGCTGCGGTCGGGCATCGGCTTCAGCGACATAACCTGCGGTCAACAGCGTTGCGGTGGCCAGCGACAACAACAAGCCCCACGTCAGCGACTTGTTCATGTCATTCCCCTCCCTGATCGCTGGCTTTCTTCAAGGCAATCGCGACATCGCCTTTACCCGGTTTGAAGGTGAACTGCGTGTCCGGAATGTTCGGCTTGAGGTTCCATTGATACACCGCGCTGTACTCGGGAAAGCTTTTCTCGTCGGTGGTGGTGATCACCAGTTTGCATGGCAAGGGTTTGTCGGAGCGGGTCAGCCACAACTGCCAGTCGATGCCTTCCTGGCGAAAGGCCAAATGGTCGCAGAGCTGGCCCTTGATGATCGACGGCCCCACGTAAAGCGCGGCTTGCAAGGCGTCGATCTGCGCCTGATCGCTGCCGAACAGAAACAGGTCCTCCATCGGAACTTGCACGCCATAGTGGTTCTCGACCCGGTGCAGCGTTTGCGCGACAGTGGCCGGAGCGTCAACGGTGGTGTAGTACTTGAGGTAGGGCGAATACTGGGTCAGTTTCTTGCCGTTATAGAAGAACTCCCGGGTGCGCACATCGCCCTCGCTTTTGGCATACAGCCGATCGTGGCCGACCACTTTGAGGGTGTTGGAAGACTCGGTCTTGATCTTCTGACCGGACTCCAGAACGGTGTCGCGCGAGACCTGGGCATCGACCTGAAACTTCCGCAGGCTGCGCAGGTAATTGCCCATGTCGATGAGCTTGTCGACCACCTGCGGATTGACCAGCGGCGTGTCGTCAGCGGCCTCGGTCGCTGGCGGTTGGGGCGGGTCTTCGGCACGGACTCCCGGTGCCAGAACCAGGGTGAACATCAGGCAGACAATACTGGCTGGGGTTTTCATCGGTTCCGCTCCTGTCCCTGCGTGGGCGTTGCGCCTGAACGGCGACTGACTGACCAGCCTAGTTCTCACTGTCGATGCGCGCCAATGCGGCTATTACTGATCCCGCGGCGCTTGCGCAGGCGCGGTGAACCATTTCTCCGGCGGCACGCGCTTCTCATCCGGTGGATCGCCCAGATAGTGCGGCGACATGATCTGCACGCCATATTCGTTGAACACATCCTGAATATTGGCGTGCAGCATGCTCAGCAGCACTGCGCGCGGGCGCGGCTGGCTTGGGATCGCTTGAGCAACGAGGCGGTACTCGGGATAGAAGTCCGAGAGTGCCGTCTGGAACACTTGCGCCGGCGGATCTTCCAGCACACCCGGCGTACGTTTTGCCGCTTCCAGCAACATTGCCTCCACTTGTCGCCACGGCGTGTCGTAGCCGATGGTCACCACGGTGTCGACCACATAACCGGGGCCTTGCACGGTGCGTGAATAGTTCTTGGTGACGGTGCCGGTGATCATTGAATTGGGTAGCGTCAGCACTTCGCCCAGACCGGTGCGAATCCGCGTGGTGAACATGCCCAGCTCCGTAACCGTGCCTTCGTACTCGCCAATGCGCACGAACTCGCCGGGGCGCAGCGTGCGCGTGTAGGTCAGGATCAAACCGGCAGCGGCCTGCCCGACCACGCTGGTCGCGCCGAGGGAAATCATCAGACCGATCAGCACCGACAAGCCTTTGAACGCATCGGTGCCGGCGCCGGGCAAGTACGGATAAGCCATCGCCAACGCAAACAGCCACACCGCCAGCGCGGTCAGGCGTTGTGTCGGTTGCAGGGTTTCGTGGTTCAGCCAGCTGAGCGTCCCCGGCGTGGCCATGCGGCGCAGGATCCGCCGGGTGAAAGCTACGACGCCACGGGCGATAAAGAAAATCGCCAGGGCCACGCCAAGGCCCGGGATCGCATCGACGATCCCTTGCAGCAGATAACCGGCCAGTTCGAACAGGTAATTATTTAGGCTCTCGCCCCACGGCCGGGTATAGGGAAATCGCGACAGGATAAAACCCAGCCACTCGTAGGTGAACAACAGAATCAGCAGCCAGCGCAGCAACAACAAAAAACGGCTGACCAGCGGATAGAGAAAATTCGAATCGATCAGCTGCACGCGCCCGACCTTCAGCGCGCGGGTGTGGCGATCCATCAGCGCTGGCAGCTTGCTCAGCAATTTGCGCCGTAACCAGGCCAGGCACCAGAGCAGCGCCAGATAAATCAGCGTGGCCACGGCGGCGAGCCCCAGCGAACGCACGATCATCTGTAGATTGCGTGCCTCGCGGGTTTCGGTCACCACCTGACGCAGCCGCTCGGCCGCGCCTTCGGCGGCTTCCTGTACCGAGGAATATTCGAGGCTGTCGATGTCCTTGGGGGCAACGATGAACGCGCGTTTGTCGCCGATCAGCACGATGTAGCTGTTCTGAATCGAGTCGGTGCTGATCTTCAGTTCGGCGTCTTCGTTGAGCGCCTCATGGATGATCATTTTTGCCCGTTTGACCCGTGACGCCGGCGCTTCGCCGAGAATCGTCGCGCGAAACAGCATGATGCTGCGGTTGGCGACCTTCAACTCGACCGCTTCGTCGGCCGTTTTCGGTGCGGCATCCAGCGCCCAGCCAACATCGCTCCAGAGCATTGCGAACAGCACCATCCCAACCGCCAGCAGCCTGCTTCGCATGCGCCTGTTTCCTTACGCCCAAGTGTCAAAATGGGATACGTAAGCCAGCGTAGTCGAGGGATGAACGGTTGTCAGATTCCCACACCGGGTTAAATGTCACGGCCGATTTCGTTGCCCGAATCCTCCAGAACATCAGTCACATTGGCCGGTTGATAGACCCAACCGATGAATAACTCATACCCCACCGCCAGAATCACCGGCCCGGTAAACAGCCCGATGATGCCGCTGGTGACCATGCCGCCCAGCGCGCCAATCAGCACCACCGGCATCGGCACCGCCACCCCACGGCCCAGCAACATCGGCTTGAGCACGTTATCGGACAGCCCGGCGATGACCATCCACACCGCGAAGATGATCGTCCCGGCGCCCACCCCGTCGTGGGCGAAGACGTAAATCACCACGGGCACGGTGATCAGCAGCACCGGTAACTGGGTAATGCCCAGCAACAACACCAGCAAGGCAAGAATGCCGGCGGCGGGCACGCCCATGATCACTAGCGCGACGCCGATCAACAGCATCTGAATGAACGCAATGCCGACCACGCCCTGCGCCACGGCGCGGATGGTGGCGGTACACAGTTCGGCAATCTGCGGGCCGCGCACCGGCCCGGAAATCCGCGTGGTGATCGCCACGGCCGTGCGGTGGCCACGCGTGCCGTGGGTCATGATCAGCCCCGCGACGATCAGCGCAATCACAAACACCACGATCCCGGCACCGACACCCGCGGCCTGATGCAGGACCACTTTGCTCCACTCCTTGAGGTGCGGCGCCAGTTCTTGAAATGTCCAGCTCAGGTCCTGCGAGGCGTGCATCCAGATGCCATACAACGGCGCGCCGATCAGCGGCCAGGCCTCGACGCTGGCCGGTGGCGGTGGAATCTCGAACTGCCCGGCTTCGATTGTGTGCATGCCGTCCTTGACCGAATCGGCAATCGAGGCGCCGAGCAGGCTCAACGGCAGCATCAGAATCACCAGCCCCAGCAGCACCAGAATGATCGCTGCCCAGCCGTAGCGATTGCCGAGCTTCGCGCCGAGTTTCTGGTTCAGCGGATACAGGGTGACCGCAAGAATCAGCGCCCACAGCATCACATTCAGAAACGGATGAAAGATGTCGTAGCAGAACAACACCAGCACGGTGATCAGCCCCGCGCGGATGAGCACGTCCAGCAGCGCGCGGGAACTGTTGAAAGTCAGCAGCGGTTTGTCGTCCATTCAGGCTCTCCTGCCCGGTTCCGTTGAACCGCTGTGAGCGTAGTTCACGAATCACGGCTCGTCTCGACTGGTGCCCGAGCCGATTCGCGACTAAACCTGAAGGCTGATCTTCATTGATAAGGATGCCGGGATGAAAACCACGCAATCACTGATCATTCTCGCGCTGGCCGGAGCCGGCAGTCAGGCACTCGCGGGCGGGATCGATTTGTACGAGGCGGGCCAGGAAGGCGCGGGGCTGGCCAATGCTGGCTCGGCGGCGCTGGCCAGCGACCCGAGCGTGCTGATGAGCAACCCGGCCGGCATCGCTGCGCTGAAGGGCACGCAGGTCACGCTGACCGGTCAGGCGATATTCGGTGGCCTGGGTTTTGATCGCGACAGCGACAACGATTTCGGCGGCAACGAAGGCGGCAACCCACTGCCGATCCTGCCGGGCAGCAGTTTTTTTATCAGCCATGAACTCAATGACCGCGCCAGTATCGGCTTCGGCATGTACGGCAACTTCGGCCTGAGCGTCAAATATGACGACGACTGGGCCGGGCGCTATTTCTCTCAGGAATCGACGCTGATCGGCATCTCGATGCAGCCGACCTTCGCCTACAAGTTCACCGATGACCTGTCAGTGGGCATAGGCCCGCGTCTGGTCTACGGCTACTACTACACCAAGATGGCCATCGACAATAACGCCTTCCTGCCCGGCGACCCGTTCCAGCAGGATGGCCGCTTGCAATACAAGGACACCGACGTCGGCACCGGGGTCAACGTGGGCGTGCGCTATCAACTGAACGAGCGCACCACGCTCGGCCTGGCGTACACCAGCAAGGTGAAAATGGAGTTCAAGGATTCGCCGTCAGTCCATGGTGTACGCAACCCGCTGCTCAATCTCGCCTTATCGAGGCTGGACGTCGACGAGCTGGAAATCGACATGAACATCCCGCAGACCGCGACCCTGAGTATCGCCCATCAGTTGAACGAACAATGGACGCTGCTCAGCTCGGTGAACTGGCAGGACTGGAGCAACTTTGCCGACATCGGCGTCTCGGTAGATTCCGCCGCCGGCAACGTGTCCCGCGCCGTCGACCGCAAATATCAGGATACCTGGCACCTGTCAGTGGGGGCACAAAACCAGATCAGCCCGAAACTGCGCTGGAACATGGGCCTGGGCTACGACAGCTCCGCCGTCAAAGACAAGGACCGCACCGTCGACAACCCTATGAACGACGCTTGGCGCCTGGCGACCGGCCTGAACTACCAACTCGCCGAAGACACCGACCTCAACCTCAATTACACCCTGGTCTGGCTCGGCGACATGGATGTGCAACAGACCAAGCGCAACGGCCAGACATTGTCCGGTAGTTATCCGAACAGTGCGCTGCACATTGTTGGAGGTGGGGTGACCTGGCGTTTCTGATTTATGCGATTTCAATGCGGGCATGCTGAACCTGTTGGAGCGTGCTCAGCCTGTGGGAGCCAGCCTGCTGGCGATGGCGGTGATGCAGGCAATGATGTGTTGGTTGTGCTGGCCCAATCGCTTGCAGGCAAGCTCCCACATGGATCGGGTGCAACCATCAGGCCGAGCGTCAGCTCGCCCGCTTTTGATTTTGATCACCGGCGGCATTGAAGGGCTGAAGGCTGAAAGCTGAAATCAAAAGCCCCTCACCCTAGCCCTCTCCCGGAGGGAGAGGGGACTGACTGAGGTGGATGCGAGAATTACGCCGACATGAAATACCGAGTCGAATGCGAATATCAAAACCAACCAATATCGGCTCCCTCTCCCTCGGGAGAGGGCTGGGGTGAGGGGCGAATACACACAAACCCAAAGCCAACCACCCGCTTCTAACCACTCAACAATGAGCGTTAGCTCGAGTGCTCTTGATCTTGATCCACCAGCGACGTCGGAAGGCTGAGCGGAGGGATTGATCCGGGCGTGGGAGCGCAGCGACCGTCTGGCGCAGCCAGACACAGCGGAAGGAGGTGCAGCGAAGCAAACCGTAGCCGCTGCGCCCGGATCGATCCCGCAGCGAAGGAACCCGAGCCTGCGAGGGCCGAACGTAGGAGCAAGCGTTTTGGGTTACCTTTTTGCTGGGCCGGCACTCCGGCGTTTGAAAAAGGTGACCCGCCGTAAGGGCGGAACCCTAAGCAGCCGTTACCGCAGCAACGGATATGTACCCAAAAATCAGAGCAAACAAAGCTCAGCGCTGCGCCTAAAAACCATGATCCTCAAGCACCGTCACAGTAGCAGTGGTACCCGCACGCAAGCGGTTCTTCCCGGCATAGTCGCCGTCAATCTCGATCCGCACTGGCACCCGCTGCGCCAGTTTCACCCAGGTGTAACTCGGATTGATGTTAGCCAGCAGCCGGCTACCCGGTGCGTTTTCCCGGTCGGCAATAGCAAAGGCAATGCTCTGCACCGTCCCGCCAAAGGTCTCCCCGCTCATCAATTGCACACGGACCCGATCACCCTCGCTGATACGCGGCAGTTTCGTCTCCTCGAAGTAACCACTGATATAGAACGAATCACTGTCGACCAGCGCCATCAAGGCGCCACCCGCTGTCGCATAGTCACCCTGACGGGTCAGCAGATTGGTGACGTAGCCACTGACCGGCGACTCGACGCGGGTACGCTGCAGATCCAGTTCGGCCTGGGTCAATGCGGCAACCGCCAATTGCACGTTGGCCTCGGCCAGCCCGAGATTGGCCTGGTTACGCAACAGGTCCGCCTGGGCCACCGCGACATCGGTGCTGGATTTTTCCCACTCTTCGCCGGAAATCGCAAAACCCTGCTTGAGCTTGCGCCGCCGACGCTCCTCGCTCTGGCGTTGCTTGAGCAAGGCTTCGCTGGCAACGATGGCCGCTTGCGACTGACCCAGCGACGCCCGGGCGACCTCCACCGAGCGCCGCGCATGCTCCACCGCCAGGCGATAGCGCGCCGGATCGATCTCCATCAACAGTTGCCCCTTGTCGACGTGCTGGTTGTCCTGCACGGCCAGGCTGACAATGCGCCCGGAAACATCCGCCGACAGCGACACCACATCCGCCCTCACCCGTGCATCCCGTGTCCACGGTGCACGGGTGTAATACTCCCAGGCAAACCAGCCCAGCACGATGGCCAACACCACCACCGCCAACGTGACCAACCGCGCGAATAACACTTTCAAGGCATCAGGCTCCCATCAACAGAATCAGCGCGGCGCAAACGCACGCATACAAGGCGCCCTCAAACAGCGCTTCATGCCAGACCAGGCGCAGCACGCCGAGGCGGCGCAACCCCCAGTCCAGAACCAGAAAGATCGGTATGGCCAACAACAGCGCTTGGGCAATGGGCGGCAGGTACACGCCGCCAATCTCGAAATCAATGGGCAAGGGCCGGTTCTCCTTCCGGAATCGAGCGTTCGATGAACTCACCGTGACGCTGCAGGAATGACACGACGATCAGCAGGGCCACACGCATGCGGAATATCGACCACAAATGTTCGTGGCTGGCGACGTGCAGATCGTCCAGTTCGTCGCCCAAGGCACGCAGTGTCTTCAACAATGGCGCCAGTTGCACATCCGCGCGCCCGGCGACAAAACGCCCGGTCTTGCGCAGCGCAGACGCCAGATGCTGACTGAATGCCTCACTGAGCAATGCATTGTTTTGCGCCTGCTGGCGCAACTGCTGCATCGCCACCCCCAACGCCACGCACGCCAGGCTGACTTCATACAGTTGTTGCATGGCCCGACTGTTCGCCGCCGGTAGCAGGCCGAGCATGCTGGTCAGCCGGTCGACCATGCGACTTTCGAAGGCGAATTGCTCTGCGTCGGTTGCTGGAGTTTTGCTTAGCGTATACACCTGCTCGCGCGCTTCGTTATACAAGCGGCGCAAGCGCAATGCCGGGCGGAACGGGAAGATCCACGCATAAACCAACAGCGCGAGCATCGCCGCACTGACGTAGGCACCAGCGAATTCGAACCATTGAATGGCCGTGTTCTGCCCGGT
Organism: Pseudomonas sp. Z003-0.4C(8344-21); assembly: GCF_900104975.1. Taxonomy (NCBI): domain Bacteria; kingdom Pseudomonadati; phylum Pseudomonadota; class Gammaproteobacteria; order Pseudomonadales; family Pseudomonadaceae; genus Pseudomonas; species Pseudomonas sp. Z003-0.4C(8344-21). The sequence continues at coordinate 3,393,167 of NZ_LT629756.1, forward strand.
GCCGACGTTTTGCGGACCGAGCATCAGAAAGCTCGACAGCCCCAGGCCCATGGCAATCCCCGTCGTCGCCGGGTTCGCCAGGCCGATCGCGATCACATACAGCAGCGGCGCAAGCAGGAAGGCCAGCGGTTCAAAATCACTGATCGCCGGCACCAGCATGAATTGATAAAGCGCCGAGACCACCAGTGCCAGTCCCAAACCTCGGGCGTAACTCTGCGCGGCCATCAGCGGTCGCGGAAATGTCGCCATCAGCGAGCAGAGAATCCCCACCAGAATCATCCCGCCACGCGCGCCGTCCCAAGCGGTTTCGATCCAGATCAACCCGGCCACCAGCAACGCCGTGAACGCGCGGATCGCATTCATCGACGCCAGGGTGAAATCCAGATGCAGCGGGCTGACCTGACCGCGAAAAAGCACGCTGGCCTCCCGTCCCTCCTGAATCGCATCGCTCAATTCGAGAATCTGTTCGAGTTGCTGCAACAGCCGCGCCTGCTCCCAGCGTAACGCCCAGGCCAGCGAGCGCAGGGTCGCGCTCATGTTTTCGGTGAGTTGCTCGGCCTGATAAGCCAAGCCTTCGAATTGCTGCTGCAAGGTGACGAAATCATGCCGGCGCTCGCTGGACAACGAACGCCCCTGCTCCGCCAGCTCGTCGAGAAGAGCCAGTTCTTCGCTGCGCAGGCGTTGCACCTCCAGCGGCAGATCGCCCTCCCAGCGCTCGGTGAGCAGTTCTCGCTGATGGCGTAATGCAGTGAGTCGCGAAGTCAGCAGCATCAATTGATTGCCCAGCAGCAACACCAGATTATTCGCACTGCGCAGGCGCGGCGCGTCGAAGTACAGATGTCGACGCAACCCCTCGAGCGCGCTGATTTCGCCGAGCAGTTGCTGCTGCCGACGCTGGAAGTCCGCCTCGCTTTCTTCGGTGCGCAGCACTGCCGCCGCATGACTGGCTGCCAGTTTGATCACCTGATCGACCTTGGCGAAATACCCCTTGGCCACGGCTTGCGGGCGCGCCGTCAACAGGCTGACCACGCACACGCACGCCACGGCCAGCAGGGTCTCGGTCACGCGAGTCACCGCCAGCAGGAACGTGCCGTCCGGATCAGGGATCGCCAGCAGCGCGACGACCACCGCGGTGTAACCACTGAGCACGAACGCTTGTGAACTGGTATAGCGCAGCAGCGTGCCTCCGGCCGTGCACAGCGCCAGCCACAGCGCGAGCGTGGTGATAAAGGGCAAGGGCGCCTGGGGGAAAATCGTCATGATCAGCACTGCCACAGCCGCGCCAAGGGTCGTGCCGATGACCTGGCCGAAGCTGCGCGCCAGCGCCATCCCGGCCAATGGCTGACTGACGATGACCACCGCCATGATCGACCACTTGGGCTGGTCGAGGTCGAACACGAACGCCAGATACAGCGTCAGCAACCCCGCCACAATGGTGCGCAGGGCAAACAGCAGAACGGCCTGGCCGGGATGAATCACAGCCTTGAAGTAATTGAACAGGGCTTGCATGGGCACACTCATCAAAGCGACTTCTGCAAGCGTAGACACTGCATCGCCGGCTTGGTGCGCAACTGAGTCGACGCAGCTTGTAGGAGGATTCACATGCATAGGGTTTGACTGATTGCCCGAGCTGACCGAAGCTTGCCGCTCTGCTCAACAACGCCTGTTTCGGAATCCCGCATGCCTCAGTCTCGCCGCTACCTGCTGATCAGCCTGGGCCTGGTGCTTGTCGTCGTTGTGGCCTGGTTGTCGCTGCGCAGCACCACCCCGGTGATACCCGATTCGATCAAACACGGTTACAGCGAAGCGCTGAACGCCGCCCGCACCGGCGAACCGGGGGCAGCGCGCCAGTTGTACCAGCAACTGGGTCGGCCGGACATCTCGGTGAAACGCCGCGTGTGGCTGCACGGCGAGCTGCCCAACTACCCGAGCCCCCAGGCGCTGAAACTGGCGGACACCGACCTGCAGAACGAAGCCCCGCAAGTACGCCTGGCCGCCATCAAGAGTGTGGTCGGGCTGGTCCCGGGCGGGCAACGCAGTCTGTTGGTAGGGCCGATGCTCGACGATGCGGACCAGGACGTGCGTTTTGCCGCCATCAACGCCCTCCTCGGCCTGACGCCTGACGAACTGGGGCTGTATTTTGCGCCGCTGCAGCAAGCCATCGATGGCTGGGAGCAGACCCTCAAGGCGCAACCGGAAACTGCCGCCAACTACGCGCAATTGGCGCGCCTGCACATTCACAACGCCGAATTCAAGCAAGCGCAAGTCGCCCTGGAGAACTCGTTGCGTCTGGAACCGGGCAATCTGCCGGCGCTGGTCATGCAGATCGATGTCCTCGACCGTTTGGGCCAAAGCGACGCAGCCCGCCAATTGCTCGCTCAACAACTCAAGGCCCAGCCTGATTCAGCCTATTTGCAACACGCCCTGGGCTTGTGGTTGCTGCACCATGGCCAGCGTGAATACGCCCTGCTCGGTTTGTCCAAAGCCGTCGAACTGGAGCCGGACAACAAGGATTACCGCTACGACCTCGCCACCACCCTGCACAGCGCAGAAGAACTGGAGGCGGCGCAAAAGCAATTGCAGGAAATCGTCCAGCGCCATCCCGCCGACCGCAAGGCTCGGGTTCTGCTGATCAATTACTGGAAAGAAAGCGGCCAGTTGCAAAATGTGCAGATTCTGCTCGCGCAACTCGAACAGCTGAACCCGGACGATCCGGCGCTGCAGCAGGGTCTTTGAGCGTAAAAACCCGCAACATCCGCAAACAATAAGCGGAACTGCCATCACGGCTTAAGGTCAAGTTATTCAGGCCGACCCAATGCATCGATGGTCGCGCTTCCCTAAGTCATGAGAGGACATTATTTGTCTACTTCTAACGAGTTGATCAGTGCGAAAGCCGCTACCGGCATTACGGGCCTGGACGACATCCTGGCCGGTGGCTTGTCTCGCGGACATGTGTTTCTGCTGGAGGGTGAACCCGGAACCGGCAAAACCACGGTCGCTTTGCATTTTCTCCTGGCCGGCGCAAAAGCCGGCGAGCGCTCGTTGTACATCACGCTCTCGGAAACCGAGCGCGAGCTGCGCCAAGGCGCGCTGTCCCACGGCTGGACGCTTGACGACAACATCAAGATCTTCGAGCTGACGCCGCCGGAAAGCCTGCTTAACGCCGAGCACCAGCAAAGCCTGCTGTATTCCTCCGATCTGGAGCTGGGCGAAGCCACCAAGCAGATTTTCGAAGCGGTCGAGCGTTTCAAGCCGACTCGCGTGGTGCTCGACAGCCTGTCCGAAATCCGCTTGCTGGCACAAAGCTCTCTGCGCTATCGCCGGCAGATCCTGGCGATCAAGCATTACTTTGTCCGCTATAACGCGACGGTGGTGCTGCTGGACGATCTCACGACCGAGTCGCTGGACAAGACCGTGCACAGCGTCGCGCACGGGGTGATCCGCCTCGAAGAACTGACGCCCGCCTACGGTGCCGAGCGTCGACGCGTGCGAGTGGTCAAGTATCGCGGGCAGAAGTATCGCGGCGGTTTCCATGACTTCACCATCATGGGTGATGGCGTGCATGTGTTCCCGCGGTTAGTGGCGGCCGAGCATCGCGGCGAGTATGCGCGGTTGCAACTCTCCAGCGGCATCGAGCAAATGGATGCGCTGCTTGGCGGCGGCATCGAGACCGGTTCGAGCACGCTGATCCTCGGCCCTGCCGGTACCGGCAAGTCGCTGATCTCGATGATCTTCGCCGCCGCTGCTGTGCGTCGCGGCGAAAAAGCTGCGCTGTTCATCTTCGACGAAGAGCTGGGCCTGCTGCACGAGCGCATGAAGAACATCGGTATCAACCTCAAGGAGCTGCAGGCCACCGGCAATCTGCTGATCGAACAGGTCGACGCCGCCGAACTGTCGCCGGGCGAGTTTTCCCATCGCGTACGACGCTGTGTCGATGAGCTTGACATCAAGACTGTGGTGATCGACAGCATCAACGGTTACCAGGCCGCGATGCCGGAAGAGAACGCGCTGGTCCTGCACATGCACGAACTGTTGCTGTACCTGAACCGCAAGGGCGCGGCGACGTTCATGACGGTCGCCCAGCATGGCCTGGTCGGTGACATGCAAGCGCCGGTCGACATCACCTATCTGGCTGACACCGTGGTGCTGCTGCGTTATTTCGAAGCGCTGGGCAAGGTCCGCCGCGCGATTTCCATTATCAAGAAACGCACCGGCAGCCACGAATCGACCATTCGTGAATTCCGTATTTCGAAGGGCGGCATGACCATCGGTGAACCGCTGGAAGCGTTTCAGGGCGTGCTGCGTGGCGTCCCAACTTACCTCGGCGCGAACAATCCGCTGCTTCAGGAAGACAGCTTGTGAATCTCGAGGTGCCACTGGCCGAACGGGCGCTGATTCTGGCGCCCTTGGGTCGCGACAGTCAGATTGCGCTGAAGATTCTCAATGAGGCCGGTTACGGTGGCGTCGTCACCCCCGCCCTCGGCGAGTTGTGTACGCAGCTGGAACTGGGCGCAGGCTTATTGCTCGTCGCTGCCGAAGCCCTGCGCGGGCCGGAAATGGAAACACTGTTCGCCTGGCTGGAGCAGCAACCGGCGTGGTCGGATCTGCCGATCATTCTGTTGACCCACCACGGCGGACAGGAACAAGGCCCCTCGTCGCGGCTGAGCGATCTGCTTGGCAACGTGAGTTTCCTCGAGCGCCCTTTTCATCCCGTCACCCTGGTCAGTATGGTCTCGGCCGCACTGCGCGGGCGACGACGACAATATGAAGCGCGCGATCGCCTGATCGACCTCAGCGAAAGCGAACGGCGCCTGCAATCGACGCTCGAAACCCTCGAGCAACAGGTCGAGGAGCGCACCGCGCAGCTGCGCCACAACGAAGAAGCCTTGCGCCAATCGCAGAAAATGGAAGCGGTCGGCCAGCTCACCGGTGGCATCGCGCACGACTTCAACAACATGCTCACCGGAATCATCGGCAGCCTCGAATTGATTCGGCGGCGCCTGGCCCGTGGGCGAACCGAGGATCTCGACAGCCTGATCGATCTCGGCGTCACCTCAGCCAACCGCGCCGCCGGCCTGACCCATCGTCTGCTGGCGTTTTCCCGTCGCCAGTCGCTGGACTCCAAAGCCGTTCAGATGAACACCCTGGTACTGTCGATGGGCGAGTTGTTGCAGCGCAGCCTCAATGAAAGCATTCAGCTGGAAATGCGTCTGGATGAAAACCTCTGGGTTGCCGAAGCAGATCCCAATCAGCTGGAAAGCGCCCTGCTCAACCTGGTGATCAATGCCCGTGACGCCATGCCCGACGGCGGCAAACTGGTGGTCGAGACCAGCAATCAGGTGTTGCACCGCGATTTCACTGAGGCCTACAGCAATCTCGAGCCTGGCGATTACGTCATGCTCAGCGTCACCGATAACGGCTGCGGCATGCCGCAAAGTGTCATGAGCCGCGCGTTCGATCCCTTCTTTACCACCAAACCGATCGGCCAGGGCACGGGTTTGGGCCTGTCGATGATTTACGGTTTCAGTAAACAGTCGCGCGGCCACGTGTCGATCGACAGCGAAATCGATCAGGGCACCACGGTCAAACTCTACCTGCCGCGCTTTCGCGGCGAAGAATTGGTCAGCGACGATGCAGACGTTGAGCATGCTCCCGATGCGCTGGACGGCGAAACCGTGCTGATCGTTGAGGACGATCCAGCGGTTCGTGTGCTGGTCTGTGCGGTGCTCAGTGAGTTGGGTTATGCCTACGTAGAGGCTGGCGACGCCGACACCGCATTGCCGATTCTCAATTCGACGCAGCGCATCGACTTGCTGGTCAGCGATGTCGGTTTGCCGGGCATGAACGGCCGTCAACTGGCAGAGGTCGGTCGCCAATACCGGCCCGGTCTGAAGGTGCTGTTCATCACCGGTTACGCCGAGCATGCCGCAGTGCGCGGCGGATTCCTCGATTCCGGCATGCAGATGATCACCAAGCCGTTCACCTTCGATCTGCTCACCGCCAAGGTGCGCGAGATGATCAAGAACTGACTGCCAATCCACGGCCCGCGCAAGCGGGCCGGGCAGTCAGGCCAGCAATTCCTGAATTTTTTCCTGCAGCACGTCCAGATCGAAGGGTTTCTCAAGAATGGGAGCCTTGCTGGTGATCGGACTGCCGGTTTCGCGGATTTCCTGAGGATAACCACTGATAAAGATCACTTTCAGATCCGGGCGCAGTTTTACGGCGGGTTCTGCGATCTGCACGCCGGAAATTCCGCCCGGCAAACGAAAATCAGTGATCAACATGTCCAGGTGCGGCTTGCTCGCCAGGATCTCGAACGCCTGTTCTCCGTTTTCAGCCTGCAACACGCGATAGCCCTGCCCCGACAGATAATCCGTCAGAACCATCAAGATAACCGGTTCGTCTTCGACGACGAGTACTACATCTTGTGCATCTACGCTCATGGGAAGCCTTTGTTCGGTCAATAGCTGCTGATACGACCGTACGGTCAATCAGAGGTTGCGTCGGATATGCCGTTTTCCTGGATTGGCAGACAAACGCGAAACAGGGCGCCTTCGTTGATTTCACTTTCGACGACGATGGAGCCGCCATGGGCGGCGACGATCTGCTCGGAAATGAACAGACCCAGCCCGAGCCCGGCCACTACCGTCTTGGCGGAAACCCGTTCGAACTGTTGGAAAATACGCTTCTGGTTTTCTTTGCTGATGCCTATGCCGTGGTCCTGCACTTCGATTCGCGCTTCATCGCCCTCACGGTAGACGCGCACCTGAATCGGACTGCGGCCGCCATAACGCAGGGCGTTGGTAAGCAAGTTCGACACCACTTGCTCGATGCGGAACTCGTCCCAGTGACCTTCAACGGGGCCGAACACGGTCAGCGACACTTCGGTCTCCGCGGCTTCAATCTGCTGCGCGAAGTTCTGCAACAGATTACTCACCAACTGCACCAGATCGAAACGGCTTGGCCGGATCGACAGCTTGCCGGTGCGAATGCGCGACACGTCGAGCATGTCTTCAATCAGGCGAATCAGGCTTTTGATCTGCCGCTCATCGCGGTCGACCATGGCGTGCATCTTGTCGAGAGTGAACGCCGAAGCGTTGTCGCGGGCCAGGTGCATCTTGCGCAGCTGGGTTTCGAGGATCAGACCGTTGAGCGGCGTGCGTACTTCGTGGGCGACGATCGACATGAAGTCATCGCGCATGCGCACGGCCTGCTCGAGGTCCGCCTGTGTGCTTTGCAGTTGTTGCAGCAACGCTTCCTGCTCGCGACGCGCCTGTTCGAGCGCTTCGAGCTGTTGCTTCAACGCCTTGCTCTGGCGATACAGATCGACGAAGACGTTGACCTTGCTTTTCACCGCATGGATATCCAGCGGTTTGTGCAGAAAGTCCACCGCCCCGCTCTCGTAGCCTTTGAACGCGTAGTTCAACTCGCGGCCGGCGGCGCTGACGAAAATGATCGGGATGTTCTTGGTTTTCTCGGTGCCGCGCATCAATTCGGCGAGTTCGAAGCCGTTCATGCCGGGCATCTGCACATCGAGAATGGCCATGGCGAACTCGTGCTGCAGCAGCAACGACAACGCCTCATCCGCTGACAGGGCTTTGTAGACCGTGCGGTCTTCGCGCTTGATCAGCGCTTCGAGTGCCAGCAGATTCTCCGGCAGATCGTCGACGATCAGCAGTTTGGCTTGGATGTTACTTAGCATGCGATTCGTTCCAGCTCGACAAGCAGACCGCTGATGTCGTGAATGGGTAGGACATGATCCGGCTGCCGAATGTTCATTGCAGCCTGGGGCATGGTGGCGACCTGCGCTTCGTTGGGGTCCTGGACAATGGTCAAACCGCCGCAGCGCTTGATTTGCGCCAGTCCGCGCGCGCCATCGTGATTGGCGCCAGTCAGTAAAACCGCGGCCAGCGTTGGCCCGTAAACGTCGGCGGCGGACTCGAAAAGAAAATCGATCGAGGGCCGCGAATGGTGCAAACGGTCTTCCTGACTCAAGGAAAAGCTGCGGTCCATTTCAATCGACAGGTGATAACCGGGCGTGGCGAAATACACCGTGCCGGCTTCGATATCCTGCTTGTCGGCAGCCTCGACCACCGGCATTTGCAGGCGCCGGGCGAAGACTTCGGCCAATTGGCTGCGGCGTTCTTCGGGTAGGTGCAACACCACAATGATCGGCAATCTGAAGCCACGGCGCAGCGGCCCAAGCAGGCTCAGCAGCGCCTCGACGCCACCGGCGGACGCTCCGACTACAACGGCCTCGACGCGAGGCAAAACCGCCGCTTCGTTCATGTTTTGCGGTAAATCCGTTCTTGCTTCACCAGCCCTTCGAACCGGTTGGCATAGTTGGAAAAATCCAGCGTCTCTTTGCTGCCCAGCACCAGAAAGCCGCGGTGACACAGCGACTCATGAAACAGCCCGAAGGCCCGATCCTGGAGCTTCTTGTTGAAATAGATCAGCACGTTGCGGCAGGAAATCAAGTGGGTTTCGGAGAATACGCTGTCGGTGGCCAGGCTGTGATCGGCAAACGTCACGTTTTCGCACAAGGTCTTGTCAAAAATCGCGTAGCCATAGGCCGCCGTGTAGTAGTCGGCGAACGAGCGCTGACCACCGGCCTGCTGGTAATTGGCGGTATAGGCGCGGACGTTCTCCATCGAGAAAATCCCCTGCTTGGCCTTGTCCAGCGAGCGTGGATTGATGTCAGTCGCGTAGATGATCGTGCGATCGAGCAGGCCTTCTTCGCGCAGCAGAATCGCCATCGAATAGACCTCCTCGCCCGTGCTGCAGCCGGCAATCCAGATTTTCAGCGAAGGATAGGTGCGCAGCAGCGGCACCACTTCGTTGCGGATGGCGAGGAAGTGCGACGGGTCGCGAAACATTTCGCTGACCGGAATCGTCAGCAACTGCAAAAGCTGCATGAACGCCGTCGGGTCATGCAGCACTTTTTCCTGCAGCGCCGAGATCGTCGCGCACTCGAACTGGCTCAACGCGTGGTGCACCCGGCGCTTGATCGAAGCGCCGGAGTAATCGCGAAAATCGTAGCTGTACTTGAGATAAATCGCCTCGATCAACAGGCGCAGCTCAATTTCGCTGTTTCGTTCGGCGGGTGTACTGCGTTCCACTAAATGCGTTCCATCTTCGGTAACCACACACGAATCAGCGAGAACAGACGATCCAGGTCGATGGGCTTGGCCAGATAATCATTGGCGCCCGCCTGCAGGCAGCGCTCCTGATCGTCCTTCATGGCCTTGGCCGTGACCGCAATGATCGGCAGCTTGCGCCAGCGCGGATCCTTGCGGATTTCAATGGTGGCTTCGAAACCGTCCATTTCCGGCATCATCACGTCCATCAACACCAGATCTATGTCCTCGACTTCGTTGAGTTTCTCAATCGCTTCACGACCGTTACGGCCGATCACCACGACTGCGCCTTTGGTCTCCAGGGCACTGGTCAGGGCGAAAATGTTGCGCACATCATCGTCCACCAACAGCACCTTGCGGCCCTCGAAGACTTTGTCGCGGCTGCGTGCGGTCTTGAGCATCTTCTGCCGTTCATGGGACAACTGCGATTCGACTTTGTGCAGAAAGAGTGTGACCTCATCAAGCAAGCGCTCCGGCGAGCGTGCACCCTTGATGATGATCGAGCGCGAATACTTGCGCAGCTCGGATTCTTCGTCGCGGGTCAGGTTGCGCCCGGTGTAGACAATCACCGGCGGGAACGAGCAGATGTCCTCGGTGGACATGCGCTTGAGCAGGTCATTGCCGAGCATGTCCGGCAACTTCAGATCGATGACCATGCAGTCGTAGATCGTCGTGCGCAGCAGCTCCAGCGCATCCTGGGCCAGGCCCACCGCGGTGATTTCAATGTCTTCATCGCCGATCAGCCGCGCGATGCTTTCGCGTTGCAGATCGTCATCCTCGACCAGCAGCACGCGTTTGACCTTTTGCGTCAGCTTGGCTTCGAGACGGGCGAATACGTCTTTCAGCTCTTCACGGGTGGTAGGTTTGACCGCATAGCCGATGGCGCCCATGTGCATCGCTGCTTCGACACGGTCTTCGACAGAAATCACATGCACCGGAATGTGCCGGGTGCCGGCGTGTTCCTTGAGACGTTGCAGCACGGTCAGGCCGGAGTGGTCTGGCAGGCGCATGTCGAGCAGGATCGCATCCGGGACGAACTCTTTCGCCAGGTCGTAGCCTTCGTCGGCACCGTGGGCGACCAGGCACTGATAGCCCAGCTCGTGCGCAAGGTCATAGAGGATGTGGGCGAAATTCGGTTCGTCTTCCACCACCAGAATGCAGCGTGTGTTGAACGGAGCCTTGTCGCGGTCATCGGCGAAACGCGGGATGTGTACCGGCGCCAGCGGTGACACATTCAGCGCTGGCGCTGCAGGCGCGACTGGCGCAGGCGGCGTGAAGGTCAACGGCGCCGATGCCACTTCCGCGGACTCGCTGTACTGAGTTGGCAGCAGCAGGGTGAACACACTGCCCTGCCCCGGCGTGCTGCTGACGCTGATCGAGCCGCCGAGCAAGGTCGCCAGATCACGGGAAATCGACAAGCCCAGACCCGTGCCGCCGTATTTGCGGTTGGTGGTGCCATCGGCCTGACGGAACGCTTCGAAAATGCTTTCCTGCTGGTCGGGCGCAATACCGATGCCCGAATCGCGAACGATGAATGCAATATGCTCGTCAGGCTGGCCGGCGATGGTCAGGCTCACCGAACCCTTCTCGGTGAACTTCAACGCGTTCGACAGCAGGTTCTTGATCACCTGCTCCAGGCGCTGGCGGTCGGTGTACAGCATGGCCGGCGCGCCCGGTTGCAGGTCGACAGTGAAGGCCAGCTGCTTGTCCGTCGCCAATGGCTCGAACATGTTGCGCAAGCCTTCGGCCAGACGCGCGACGCTGGTGTTCTCGGGCAGCACTTCGAGTTTGCCCGCCTCGACTTTGGAGATGTCGAGAATATCGTTGATCAGGTTGAGCAAGTCGTTGCCGGCGGAATAGATCGACTCGGCAAACTTGACCTGTTCGGCGCTGAGGTTTTCCTGCGGATTCTCCGCGAGCAACTTGGCCAGAATCAGCGAGCTGTTCAACGGCGTGCGCAGTTCGTGGGACATGTTGGCGAGGAATTCAGACTTGTATTTGCTTGAACGCTGCAACTCTTCGGCGCGTTCTTCCAGTTGCACTTGGGCCTGATTGAGCTCGGTGTTCTTCTGGTCCATGGCATCGCGCTGCTCGGCCAGAGTTTGCGCCTGTTCGGCAAGCTGCTCGTTGGTCTGCTCCAGCTCGACCTGCTGGGTTTCCAGGTGCGCCTGGGATTCCTTGAGAATCCGCGACTGTTCTTCCAGCTCTTCGTTGGCGGTTTTCAGTTCTTCCTGCTGCACCTGCAACTCTTCGTTCAACTGCTGGGTTTCGGCCAGCACTTCCTGCAGGCGCTGACGGTAACGCGCCGCTTCGATGGAAGTGCCGATGTTGCCGGCAATCAGTTCCAGCAATTCGATGTCGCGCTGGTTCAGCGGGCGCAGAAAGCCCAGTTCGATCACGCCATTGACGCGTTCGTCGTCGCTGGTCGGCACCACCAGCACGCTGTGCGGCAAGCCTTCACCGAGGCCGGAGCTGACTTTGAAGTAGTCGCTCGGCACCGCATCAAGACGAATCAGCCGCGCCTGCTGCGCCACTTGGCCAACAATGCCCTCGCCACTGAAGATCGCTTGTTCCTGTTCTTCTTGTTGACGGGAGAACCCGTAAGTGGCCACGCGTTTCAGTCCGCCGTGCTCTTCGCGCACATACAATGCGGCCACGGCAGTGCCCAGGTACTGCGCGCAGAACTGCAGAATATTGCGCCCCAACAGATTCAGCGTCAGTTGCCCCAACACTTGCTCGGCCAGTTGCGTCTGGCCATTGCGCAACCATGCTTGTTTTTCCAGGCGCTCGGCACTGGCCTCTTGCGCCGCCAGGGTCGCGCTATAGCTTTGCGAAAGATTGACCAGATCACGGCGACCGACATACGCCAGCAAACCGCTGATGACGCCGATGAACAGCAGATAAAGGCTGATGCTCCAGATCGTGGTACGCCGCACTTCTTCATTACGCGTGGCGCGCAATACCTGCTCGGTCTCGATGACGTCTTCGAACTGCTTGCGGATTTCGTCGGTCAGGCGCTTGCCGCGCCCGGCCTTGACCGCGCCACGATAATCGCCGCTGCTGCGCTGCAGATCGATCATTGATTGCGCGTAATTGGCCCATTCGACCTGCAACGCCTGCAGACGACGAATGCGATCCGTCTGCACAGGGTTGTCGGCAGTCAGCTCAAGCAACGTACTGAGCGCCACGGCGATCCGCGGTTTGGCAGTCTCGTACGGGTCGAGGAAGTGCTCGTCACCGCTGAGCAGGTAGCCGCGCATGCCGGTTTCCAGGTCCACGGTGAGCTTCACCGCTTCGTTGGCGTTATTGATCACCCGGTCGGTGTGCTCCACCCACTGGATAACCGACAACAGATAGGTGATCAGCGACACGAAAAACACGGCGCTCAGTGCGCCAACGCCCAAGGGCAGGCTGATGTTGCGAGTCAGGAGTTTACGAAACCGTTGTTCATCAACCGAAGACGGAGAGGACATGAGGCAGCCTTGTCGAACTGTTGAAAAACGTGGAGTTTGCCCGAAAACCCCGGTCTGGATCCATTTTTCTGACGCTTTTGATGGCAATTTCCTACATCCCCCTGCACGCGGACGGCGCCAACCGCTATCCTGTCGCCGCCCCGCTGCCCCGCGCTTTTTTTGTATCAAGCCGGGAACTTGTGGCTATGCGCCATTTACTCATGCAAGAGTCCGGCGATTTCGATCGACCGGTGTCCCCCCGTTTTTTTGAGAGCCCTGCCATGTCTGCCACCCAATCCACCATCCTTGTCGTTGAAGACGACGCCATCGTGCGCATGCTTATTGTGGATGTGCTGGAGGAGTTGGAATACCGGGTCGTGGAAGCCGATGGTGGCGAGCAGGCCCTGGAAGTTCTTCAGGACCAGACCCGGCAAATCAATCTGATGATGACGGATGTCGGACTGCCCGGCATGGATGGTCGCGAGCTGGCGAAGGAAGCGCGCAAACTGCGCCCTGCCCTTAAGGTCCTGTTCGCCAGTGGTTACGCGGAATCCATTGACGTCCCGGAAGACATGCACATGATCGGCAAACCGTTTTCAATTGACCAATTGCGCGACAAAGTAAAAAAGATAATTGATTAACCGCACAAATCAACGCAGCTATCACCCTTAATGAGCTCGAGATAAATACAACAACTTTCGAGCAATCGAAAAACGACCTCACACAAACCTTGTTGATAACCACCCACTTAAAAAAGAGGATACATCGAACTTACAAACCAACAACAAGCTGACTTATGAAAACCAAACATACGAATTCTTCAAACCAACGTAATTTATCTCGACTCACAAACTCCATAGACTCCCAGCGCGATCACTCTCCGAGTGATAATCGTGAGCGGGAAGAAGTGATTTATAAACTCAGGCAACGCGTATCGGATCTCGCCCCTTCGCAAACCATTACCTTGGCTGGCGCGACCATCACTCTCGAATCGGGATCATCCCTGGAGGAAGCACTGCTTGCGGGTCGACACCTATTGCATACATTGTGCGATCAAGCCTCTTTCAAAAAGCTCCTGGCAACATTACAACTTTCCGATCGTTTCATTTTTGAAATAAGCGCTGAAGGCAAAATGAATGCAGTCAGTGGTAACAACAGCACGGGCCTGGAAAACGCTTTCATCCTCGCGCCGGATTTGAAAGAAGACCTGCAAACCCTGGTTGAAATGGCAGCGTTGACCGGTGGCAAGATTTCCAACGCCGATCAGATTGATTTAACGCAGTGGCTGGCATTTCATGGCTTTCTGATCCCGCGCAACGCTCTCGAAGTTTCCCGCCTGGTCGCATTCATGACTGCCGCGCCCAAGCCAGGTCCAGTGTTTGGTAACTATCGGGAAATGATCAAGGCCAGCGAAGGCAACACGGCCACGCTGTCGGCGGCGCAACGCGGCGAGCTTCGCAAACTCATTGTCAGTTATACAAAAGGCGAGTCATTACTGGAGCATCTGTCAGAACGTATTCTGGGTGGACGGCTCGCGCCGTTCACACGCTCCGAAGCCGAAAATATCATTGATCAACTGGTCTCCAGCCCAATCGCCGTTCATTGGGCGGACGCTTGCGTGCGCGATCTGGGCTGGTATGGCACGCAGCCGAGTCAGCCACAGTCGGCAACGGCGCGCAAACAAATAATCCTGACCGCCCTTTTGCTGGATCTGCATCCGCAAGTGGGTGAGCAAGAGCCGCGCAATCATGTGGCCGGCTTCGATCTGTATGCTGCCGAACATCTGGAGCTGTCTTTCGCAGACATTCAGACCCGATTCGAAAATCACCTGATCGCGCATCATCGAGTGAGCCAACGTAACGTCGCACTCGCCGCGCATTTATTGCTGGCCGAGCCCGCGCCGGAGTTTCTGGTCCCCCAGCTGCCTGCCACGCTGTTACTGGGTACACCGCAATGCGTCGAATACTGCCGAATCGTAGCGGTGCATGAAATCATAGCCCCAGGCTCGACCCGCTCGATGTCTTACGCAAAGCTGCAACAACTTTCGACACTGGAACCGGCGACCGAATCGCGCAAGAAACTCGATGCTCTGGCAGCGATAGACCCTGTCATCGATTGGGCATTGCTCAATAAAATCGTCTCGCCTGAAGAGGTCGAGAACTCCGTCCCCGAGGCCCTTAAAGTCGCCACGGATGCGTATGTTCGGCATGCCAGAACACTTGCCGCAAATGCCGAAACATTGAAGCGCCCTCTGCCAACACGCAAAAGTGTCGCCTTGGACATTCTCAAGCACGTCGCCAAGGGTTGTACTTACCTTGAAAATGACGTGCTTCAGCAGGTACGCAATGTACCGTTGGAAGACGCCTATAACTCGCTGCGCCTTTCTCCGGTTGAACTGCATATGTCCAACGACCTTGCGACCGGCGACTGGGATCTGAAAAAAGGCGAAAGTATCTATAAAGCGTTTCCCGACCTGCTGCGCAATCTGGTTTCGCCCGACGGTGAATTCCACCGCCAGTTCAATCGGGCCTATGTCACGCATACACAAGCCATGCATACGCACCTGAAACAGGCCTTCTCGTTCCTGTCACTGTCTGAGCGGACGCGTTTGCTCAAAGGCAAGGTGACAATGTTCACCGTCAGACCCTCGGTTGCGAAACTTCAGGACATCACCTCTTTGCCCGTCAATCCCCTTGCATCGGTCATTGATTCAATCGTCAAGACGACTGAGCGTAAGCCCACTGAAAGCCATAAAGAGATAGACGAAGCCAAAGGCCGCTACGGCGTGGTGATTTATTGCGAGTACGAAGGTCAGGGTTCGTGTTACGAGCTACTCACATTGCACGGCGTCTGCCGTGAAAACACTCAAATGGCAGCGCTGATTCAGCAGGAAAATCTGCTGAATCCAAAGGTTTCCCCCGCAGGGAGGAAATACTCTGCGCCTGCTACAGTGCATCGATTACCCACGGATATCGAATGTTATACCCATGGCGTACCGCCCGGTCTCGTCGCTATCAGTTCGGGCATTATCGACAGGGTCAATGAGTTGCCCGCTGAGCCACCTGCGCAGATCAACGGTTACTACCAAAGTTTCTACTCCAAGGAGTTCGATCGCCTGGTGAACTTCGTGCTCAAGCACAGACCGATCGCAACTTATGATGAACTGGTCAAAGAATGTTGGGGACAGACCCGGCTCGAGGCTTTGCGGATCAAACGGGACAAGGATCTGGATACGTTTCTCAACGTGATCGTTCCGTTCAAGTCGTGTATCGAAGATTTGAATTCCGACGATATAGAGCGACAGGTTCAAGGCGCCGGAGCTTGCGCGCTGGAAGCCGCAATGACCGTTCTGCTGGTAGTCGCTGCCATCGCAAAAGTTGCCACCGTGGTCGCCACAGGCGTGAGCGCTGCCACAAAGGCCGGCAAAATCGCTTCGACAGGCCTTGGACTGGTCAACAGCCTGATCAACCCACTGGACGGGGCCACCGATGTGCTGATCAAGGGAGCGAAACTCTTGCGTAAAGGTTGGCACAGCGGTTTGGCCGCACTTGAAGGTGCTATATACGACGCCCGGAAATGGACCGCAAAACCGCCCTATCACGCACTTTCCACTGTGGCCGATACGGACACTCTGCGACTAGGCACGCGGCAATATGCGCAAAGCTCCACCGACCTGTTTCAGGTATGGGGCATCCGCCACACGGATGAATGGTACGCCGTAAACCGTCTGGGCGAACCGTGGGGACCTCAATTGAGAGAGCTGAAAGTTGTCAATATCTTTCGCAATCCATTCAAGCGAGCAAAACCTTTCAGCTATACCCGCGGTTATCTTAAAAAAGCGATTCCTCACGCTAAAAGTAAAATCGACAACACGATTGCGTTGATCTCCGATGCCCGAAACGAGGACGTCAGAACCGTCCTTCTGCATATCTTTGGTACCGACTCGAATGCGGCGGTCGAGCACATAACGAACAATCTGCGGAACATGCGCAGAGATCTCGACTTTGTCAGCCTCGAGAACATGATCTTTCGGCCACAGGGTAGCGATGCCTATGCTGCCTTACAGCCCCAGGCCTATAAGCGCTGGCAAGCCGCTGTGTATTCGAATACCAAACTGGACGTCAACACAAGAACGTTCTTGTCCATTTATCCGGACAATCTGGATGAAATGTATGAAGTGGCGAAATTTGACGACGCCAAGATCGGCGACGTTCTGGTGCATGAAATATCTCATGGCGCTCCAGGCACGCTCGACTTCTATTACGGAGATGCGATTAAAGGTGCAAGCCCGGCGGAGTACGACGCCGTCGGTCTGTTGGAGTTCGCCAGAAACCCGCGCAAGGCGCATCCCAAAAATACGGCCAACCCTCATTTCCGCTATGCAAAAGTGGCGGACTTTCAGGAATTCGAGTCTATTACAACCTGGCCAGCAATCATCAAAGAGCACCCGGCATTGCTGAATGCCGAATCCTATGCAGTGGCAGTGTCGTTGATAGACCAATACCGAACCAGCCCCAGTACTTTTCAGTTCAACCGTTCGGTTATCACCAATACGATCAATAACACCGCTCCCGGAGAGTTCCTTCCGGGCCCGCTTCTGCTTAACCTGGCCAAACCGGCCTTTTAAAACGCGAAAACAGGTGCACTGCTGAGAAGAGGGGCGCAAACAACCATCACTGTGGTTTAATTGCGCCCTTTTTTTGCCGGCCCGGCTGATGCTCAGGACTGCCCTCATGAACCTGCCTTCCACCACCAAAGTCCTTGTCATCGGCTACGTCTGGCCAGAGCCGCGTTCCTCGGCAGCCAGCGGGCATGTCATGCAGATCCTCGAAACCCTCCTGCAGCAAGGGTGGGATATCACTTTCAGCAGTCCGGCCGGCCCTGGCGAGCACAAGGCTGATCTGGCTGCGCTCGGCATTCGTGAAGTGCCGATCGAACTCAACAACAGCAGCTTCGATACGTTCATCAGCGAACTGGCGCCGGATATTGTCCTGTTCGACCAGTTCATGATGGAGGAGCAGTTTGGCTGGCGCGTGGAAAAGCACTGCCCGCAAGCGCTGCGGGTGCTGGAAACTTCGGACCTGCAAAGCCTGCGGCATGCGCGCCATCAACGGCTGAAGGATCGCCTCAAGCGCAATCCTGAGCAGAATGATTTCAGCGATGTATTCGCGCCTGCCCTCACCGACGAGTTCGCGCTGATGGCCGAGACCGATCTGGCCAAACGCGAGATCGCAGCGCTGTATCGTTGTGATCTGAACCTGATGATTTCCGAAGTCGAGATTCAATTGCTGATCGAACAATTCGGCGTGCCTGCGCAGTTGTTGCACTGGTGTCCGCTGATGGTCGATCTGCCTGTTGTCGAACCGGCCGCCATGGCCGGACGGGCGAACTTTCTGAGCATCGGCAACTTTCGACATGCGCCCAATTGGGACGCGGTGCTGTGGCTGAAAACCACGATCTGGCCGCTGATTCGCCAGCAATTGCCGCAGGCCCAACTGCATATTTATGGTGCTTATACGCCGCCGAAAGCCTCGGCGCTGCATAACGCCAGGGAAGGCTTTCACATCATGAACTGGGCTGAAGATGCGTTGCAGGTCATGTCTGCCGCGCGGGTCTGCCTGGCGCCGTTGCGGTTTGGCGCCGGCATCAAGGGCAAACTGGTCGACGCCATGCTCTGCGGCACGCCCAGTGTCACCACGCCGGTGGGTGCCGAAGGCATGCATGGCGAGCATGCGTGGCCAGGTGCAGTCACCCGGAGCGCAGTCGATTTCGCTAATCGCGCTGTCGCGCTTTACAACGATGAGGCGCAGTGGCAGCAGGCCCGCTTGGCAGGTTACGCCCTGCTGACCGAACGCTACTCGCAGTCAGTGCACGGTCCGGCGCTGATCGAAAAACTGCGTTATTGTCAGGAAAACCTCGAACAACTAAGGGTTACAAACTTCACCGGCAGCATGCTGCGGCATCATTCGCATAAAAGCACTCAGTACATGGCGCAGTGGATTGAAGCGAAGAACCGTCTACCGCAAGAAACAAGTGACATGTAAGCGGGAATATCTACACGACTTGCATTAAAAGCGACATTGGCCAAACAACATCGAACCGTTATAAACATCCTGCGCGCGCACTTCTACCAACTTAAAAATCCACGCAGGATGTAATACATGGACAGTATCGACAACTTTCAACCGTACCAATGGATGGCCGACGCGCCGCAGATTGACAATCTTTCGCTTTTTGAATTGACCCTGCCGGGCACGCATAATGCGGGCTGCGACCTTGATGCCCGTTATACCGTACCGTTAAGCAGCAACTGGATTGCCTGCCAGGACGTTTCGTTCTATTCACAATTGAGTCGTGGCGCCCGGGCACTTGATGTTCGTCTTGAGTTTATCCCTGGAGCCCAAGGCCTTGCGCAATTCCGTTTCCAGCATAATGGCTACCGTTCCTCTCGCACACTTGAAGATCTGGTGCGTGACATAAAAGCTTTTTATGAAAGAAGCCGTGATGAATTCATCATTCTGGACTTTCATGAGCTCGCCAATGGCAAAAAGGAATTCGATCATGCACAGTTCAAGGCATTAATGCTGGAGCATCTCGGTGATCGAATGATCCCCGCGCAGAATCTTTATCTGCCCCTTGGAGAGCTGAAGGCAATCAGTCCGCTGCAACGCATCATGGTGGCCGCGCCGACGACGTGGGAAAACGATGATTTTCGCTTCCAGCGCAAGATCGACCACAAATGGATCGGCAAAAATCTGGCCAAGGAAGCTGAACTTCGAGACTACATTGCTGAAGTGTTGAGCGCGCCGATCAGCAGGCTGCGCCCTTGGTCCTTGTCAGCGACGCTCTACTCCGCGGGCGGTCCGCAGCGGATTCTGGGTGCGCTCGACAGCTGGTTCGATCCAAGCCAATCGGACTGGGCGAAAAAGTGCCACATCATCAATTTCGACTTCATCAAGAATTCGAATCTGGTGCGCTTTTGCCTGACGGCGAATCTACAGAAAGCCAGTGAGAAGTCAGCATAGACACCAGCACCGTACGGCCAACGGGAACTGGCGCAACGCTTGATAAACGAGGCATCATCGGCAGGCGATCAACAACAAGAAGCGCACCATGACCCGAACCGCTCGCGTCACCGACCCCTCTTACGAGTTGATGGATGACCATAACGGCTTGTCCATCATCTACCGTCAGCACGGCTTCCCCTGCCCGCTGGTGCGCTGGCACTTCCACAAGGAGTACGAACTGCACTTGATCGTCGCCAGTTCCGGCAAAGTGTTCATTGGTGACTACATCGGCAACTTTTATCCGGAAACGCTATTCCTGACCGGCCCCAACCTGCCGCACAACTGGATCAGCCAGGTCGCCGAAGACGAAGTGGTGGAAAAGCGCGACATGCTGGTCAACTTCACCGATGAATTGTTCGAAAGTGGCCATCAGGTATTCGCTGAGTTGAAAACATTGGCACCACTGCTGGAGCGTGCGCAGTACGGCATCGAGTTTCGCTGCAAGCGCACCATTCGCCAGGCCATGACCTTGATGCAGCGCATCGCCGATTCCAGCGGTATTACCCGCCTCGGGCATTTTTTCATTCTGATGGAGTTGCTCGCGGCGAGTGATGACTTCCTGTTGTTGTCGGGCGCCACAACGCCGCAACTGGCCGACGAGCACAACATCGATCGCACCAACCGCGCGGTCGATTACATCTTCAGCCACTACGCGCGGGATATCTCGCTGGAGGAAGTGGCCGAGCATCTGGGCATGACCCCGACTTATTTCAGCCGCGTATTCAAACAGGCCACCGGACGTAACTTCATCGAGTTCGTCAATCGCCTGCGCATCAGCAAGTCCTGCGAGTTGCTGGCCGACGGTGACAAACCGGTGACTGAGGTGTGTTTCGAGTCCGGGTTCAATAACATCTCCAACTTCAACCGGCGTTTTCAGCAGCTCAAGGGCATGACGCCATCGCACTACAGACGGCTCGCGGTACAGCGCCTGACCGAGCAGAACCACCTCTGACAACACGATCCTTTGTAGGAGCGAGCCTGCTCGCGATGAGGCCATGTCAGTCAACATCATTGTTGAATGACACAACGCTATCGCGAGCAGGCGAAGGCCTACATGGGATGTGCAACGTCTGAAACCTGTACACATTCGATTCCCCTTCCCCGCTGCAAACCCCTTCCCTGCGTTAACCCCCGTAAACCCCAGTGCAAAAAAGTATCGATAAAAGTGCTAGGGATGATTTGTCACTGCGCCGATTGAAGGCTGTAATCAGCGCAGATTCTTCCTGTCGTCGGAAGACACAAAAACAATAACCGTCCTTCTGCCACCCGCCGGGTGCAGAAAAGGAGTGCACGATGCAACCCACTGCAAAAGCTCTGCTTGCCCTCACCTGCATGACCCTGAGCAGCGTCAGCCTTGGCGCCCAGACCCTGACCATCGCCACCGTCAACAACAGTGACATGATCCGCATGCAGAAACTCTCGAAGACTTTCGAGAGCGAGCACCCGGACATCAAGCTCAACTGGGTCGTGCTCGAAGAGAACGTCCTGCGTCAGCGCCTGACCACCGATATCGCCACCCAGGGCGGTCAGTTCGATGTGTTGACCATCGGCATGTACGAAGCCGCACTGTGGGGCGCCAAGGGTTGGCTGGAACCGATGAAGGACCTGCCGGCCAGTTACGCCCTCGACGATGTCTTTCCTTCGGTCCGTGAAGGCTTGTCCGTGAAAGGTTCGCTGTACGCACTGCCGTTCTACGCCGAAAGCTCGATCACCTATTACCGCACCGATCTGTTCAAGGATGCCGGACTGACGATGCCCGAACGGCCGACCTGGGAACAGATCGCCGGGTTCGCTGAAAAACTCACCAACAAGGACAAAGAGCAGTACGGCATCTGCCTGCGCGGCAAGGCCGGTTGGGGCGAAAACATGGCGTTGATCACCACCGTGGCCAATGCCTATGGCGCGCGCTGGTTCGATGAGCAGTGGAAACCGGAGTTCAGCGGTCCGGAATGGAAAAACGCGCTGAATTTCTACGTCAACACCATGAAGAAATCCGGCCCGCCAGGCGCTTCCAGCAACGGTTTCAACGAAAACCTCGCACTGTTCAACAGCGGCAAGTGCGCGATCTGGGTGGACGCCAGCGTAGCCGGTTCTTTCGTGACGGATAAAACGCAAAGCAAAGTTGCCGAGCATGTCGGCTTCACCTTCGCTCCGCATCAGGTCACTGACAAAGGTTCGGCCTGGCTGTATTCGTGGGCGCTGGCGATTCCGACCAGCTCCAAGGCCAAGGACGCGGCCAAGCAATTCAGCGCCTGGGCCACTTCCAAAGAGTACGGCGAGCTGGTGGCGAAAACCGACGGCATTGCCAACGTGCCGCCTGGCACCCGGGCCTCGACCTACAGCGATGCCTACATGAGCGCCGCGCCGTTTGCCAAGGTCACCCTGGAATCGCTGAAAGCCGCAGACCCGGGCAAACCGACGTTGAAGCCAGTGCCTTATATCGGTATTCAACTGGTGACCATTCCTGAGTTCCAGGCCGTGGGCACGCAGGTCGGCAAGTTGTTCTCGGCGGCGCTGATCGGCCAGACCGCGGTGGATCAAGCCTTGGCTGCGGCCCAGCAGACCACCGAACGCGAGATGAAGCGCGCCGGTTATCCCAAGTAACCAGCACAGCTCTCTCTTGCTTTTGTAGGAGTGAGCCTGCTCGCGATTGCGGTGTGTCAGTCACCATCTGGTTGGATGGAAAAACGCTATCGCGAGCAGGCTCACTCCTACAGGGATCTTCATTCGCCTGTCGAATCGGTTAATGTCATGAATACTTCAACTGCCAAAGCCCACATCGAACTGGCGCCACCCCAGCGCAAACTGCGCATGCGCAATCCCGGCTGGTTTCTGGTCAGCCCATCGGTGGCCCTGTTGCTGCTGTGGATGATTGTGCCGCTGGGCATGACGCTGTACTTCTCGATGATCCGCTACAACCTGCTCTACCCCGGCGAAAACGAATTCGTCGGGCTGGAGAACTTCACCTACTTCCTGACCGACTCGGGCTTCATGCCTGGCGCCACCAATACGTTGCTGCTGGTGGGCAGCGTGTTGCTGATCAGCGTGGTGTTCGGCGTGTTGATCAGTGCGCTGCTGGAAGCGAGCGAGTTTCTCGGTCGCGGTCTGGTGCGGGTCATGCTGATCTCGCCGTTCTTCATCATGCCCACGGTTGGCGCGCTGATCTGGAAAAACCTGATTTTTCATCCGGTGTCGGGAATCCTTGCCTACATCTGGAAGCTGTTCGGCGCACAACCGGTGGACTGGCTTGCCCACTACCCCTTGCTGTCGATCATCATCATTGTCTCGTGGCAATGGCTGCCCTTCGCGATCCTGATTTTGATGACCGCCATGCAGTCGCTGGATCAGGAACAAAAAGAAGCCGCTCGCCTGGATGGCGCCGGCCCGATCGCGATTTTCTGGCACCTGACCTTGCCGCATCTGGCGCGGCCGATTGCCGTCGTGGTGATGATCGAAACGATCTTCCTGCTGTCGGTGTTCGCCGAGATTTTCACCACCACCAATGGCGGCCCCGGTTACGCCTCGACCAACCTCGCCTACCTGATCTACAACCAGGCCCTGGTGCAGTTCGACGTCGGCATGGCCTCGGCAGGCGGCTTGATTGCCGTGGTCATCGCCAACATCGCGGCGATCATTCTGGTGCGAACGATCGGCAAAAACCTGACTGACAAAGCCTGAGGCCCGCCATGACTCTCCAACAATCCCGCCGTTTGCAAAGCCTGTTGCTCGGCACTTTGGCCTGGGCCATCGCGATCGTGATCTTTTTCCCGATCCTGTGGATGGTGATGACCAGCTTCAAGACAGAAATCGATGCGTTCGCCACGCCGCCGCAATTCATCTTCATGCCGACGCTGGAGAACTACCTGCACATCAACGAGCGCAGCGACTATTTCAGTTTCGCCTGGAACTCGGTGGTGATTTCCTTCAGCGCTACGGCCCTGTGCCTGCTGATCGCGGTGCCGGCGGCGTACTCGATGGCGTTCTACGAAACCCAGCGCACTAAAGGCACGCTGCTGTGGATGCTCTCGACCAAGATGCTGCCACCCGTGGGCGTGTTGATGCCGATCTACCTGCTGGCGAAGAGTTTCGGCCTGCTCGACACGCGCATCGCGCTGATCGTGATCTACACGCTGATCAACCTGCCGATCGTGGTCTGGATGGTTTACACCTACTTCAAGGACATCCCCAAAGACATCCTCGAAGCCGCCCGCCTCGACGGTGCCACGCTGTGGCAAGAGATGGTTCGCGTACTGCTGCCGATCGCCAAGGGCGGCCTCGCCTCGACCGTGCTGCTGTCGCTGATCCTGTGCTGGAACGAGGCGTTCTGGTCGCTGAACCTGACCTCGTCGAAAGCCGCGCCGCTGACCGCACTGATCGCTTCGTATTCCAGTCCCGAAGGTTTGTTCTGGGCCAAGTTGTCGGCCGTGTCGACGCTGGCCTGCGCGCCGATCCTGATCTTCGGCTGGATCAGCCAGAAACAACTGGTGCGTGGCCTCTCGTTCGGCGCCGTGAAATGAACATCCCAAACCCAACACAACTCCCTGTAGGCCTTCGCCTGCTCGCGATGAGGCCATGTCAGTCGACATCATTGTTGAATGACACTCCGCTATCGCGAGCAGGCTCACCCCTACAGAAAAGCGCGTCCGGCTTAACAGAATTAAAACCATGGAGGCCCATCTCATGGCCAACCTGAAAATCAAGAATCTGCAAAAAGGCTTCGAAGGCTTTTCCATCATCAAGGGCATCGACCTTGAAGTGAACGACAAGGAATTCGTGGTCTTCGTCGGGCCGTCGGGCTGCGGCAAATCCACCTTGCTGCGTTTGATTGCGGGTCTGGAGGAAGTCAGCGACGGCACCATCGAACTCGATGGGCGCGACATCACCGAAGTCAGCCCGGCCAAGCGTGACTTGGCGATGGTGTTTCAGACGTACGCGCTGTACCCGCACATGACCGTGAAGAAGAACATGTCGTTCGCCCTCGATCTGGCCGGCGTGCCGAAAGCCGAAGTCGAGAAGAAAGTCGGCGAAGCGGCGCGGATCCTTGAGCTTGGCCCGATGCTTGAGCGCAAGCCGAAACAGCTCTCCGGTGGCCAGCGTCAACGCGTGGCGATTGGCCGTGCCATCGTGCGCAGCCCGAAGATTTTCCTCTTCGACGAACCGCTGTCCAACCTCGACGCCGCGCTGCGCGTGCAGATGCGCCTGGAACTGCTGCGCCTGCACAAAGACCTGCAAGCGACGATGATTTACGTGACCCACGATCAGGTCGAAGCGATGACCATGGCCGACAAGGTCGTGGTGCTCAACGGTGGCCGGATCGAACAGGTCGGCTCACCGCTGGACCTGTATCACAACCCGGCCAACCTGTTTGTCGCCGGTTTTCTCGGCACGCCTAAGATGGGTTTCCTCAAGGGCAAGATTGCCCGCGTCGATGCGCAGAGCTGTGAAGTCGCGCTGGATGCCGGCACGCGCATCAACCTGCCGTTCAACGCCGCCAGCCTCAGCGTCGGCAGCGCGGTGACGTTGGGCATTCGCCCGGAACATCTGGAACTGGCGCAACCGGGCGATTGCAGCCTGGCGGTGGTTGCCGACGTCAGCGAACGCCTGGGCAGCGATACGTTCTGCCACGTCACCACCAACGCCGGCGAAGCCCTGACCATGCGCGTGCGCGGTGATCTCGCCAGCCGTTATGGCGAACAACTGAACCTGCACCTGGATGCCGCCCACTGCCATTTATTCGATGCCGAGGGCGTGGCGTTGACCCGCCCGCTGCGTGCCGCGGCCTGATTTCGAGACTATCCGATGAAACTCAACCAACAGAACCTCAACCGTCTCGCCGCCGAAGTGCAACTGCCGGCCTATCGCCTCAGCGACACCCGCCAGGGCATTGCGCACATTGGCGTCGGCGGCTTCCATCGCGCGCATCAGGCGTACTACACCGACGCCTTGATGAACAGCGGCGAAGCCCTTGATTGGGCGATCTGCGGTGTCGGCCTGCGCGCCGAAGACCGCCGTGCCCGAGACGATCTCAAGGAGCAGGATTACCTGTTCACCCTGTTCGAACTCGGTGACAGCGATGACACCGAAGTACGAGTGATCGGCGCCATCCGCGACATGCTGCTGGCCGAGGACGGCGCTCAGGCATTGATCGACAAACTCGCCGATCCGCAGATCCGCATCGTTTCGCTGACCATCACCGAGGGCGGCTATTGCATCGACGACAGCAACGGCGAATTCATGGCGCACCTGCCGCAGATCCAGCATGACCTGGCTCATTCAGAGGCGCCGAAAACCGTGTTCGGCTTTCTTTGTGCAGCCCTGGAAAAACGCCGGGCGGCGGGGATTCCGGCGTTTACCGTGATGTCCTGCGATAACCTGCCGCACAACGGCGCGGTAACGCGCAAGGCGCTGCTCGCGTTTGCCTCGTTGCGCAACAGCGATCTGTGCAACTGGATCGACACCAATGTCAGCTTCCCCAACGCGATGGTCGATCGCATCACGCCAATGACCAGTACCGCGCATCGCTTGCAACTGGCCGACAAACACGGGGTCGACGACGCCTGGCCGGTGGTCTGCGAGCCGTTTGTGCAATGGGTACTCGAAGACAAATTCGTGAATGGCCGTCCGGCGTGGGAGAAGGTCGGCGTGCAGTTCACCGACGACGTTTCGCCCTATGAAGAAATGAAGATCAAGCTGCTCAACGGCAGTCACCTGGCGCTCACCTATCTTGGTTTTCTCAAGGGCTATCGCTTCGTCCACGAAACCATGAATGACCCGTTGTTCGTGCGTTACATGCGCGCCTACATGGATCTTGACGTGACCCCGCAACTGGCGCCCGTGCCGGGCATCGACCTGAGCGATTACAAGGACACGCTGGTCGCGCGGTTTTCAAATCAGGCGATTGCCGATCAACTGGAGCGGGTGTGTTCAGACGGCTCATCGAAATTTCCCAAGTTCACCATCCCGACGATCAATCGGCTGATCGCCGATGGCCGCGAGACCCGGCGCGCTGCACTGGTCGTGGCGGCGTGGGCGCTGTACTTGAAGGGTGTCGATGAGAACGGCGATACGTACACGATTCCTGACCCACGGGCGGCATTTTGTCAGGCGTTGGTGGTGGACGATGAGTTGATCACTGAGCGGTTGCTGGGGGTCGAGGAGATTTTTGGTGCGGCGATCCCGAAATCGGCGGAGTTTGTGGCGGCGTTCGAGTGGTGCTACAACAGCTTGCGCGACGAAGGCGTGACGCGAACGCTGGAACGAGTGCTCGCCTGAAAAGCCCCCTCACCCTAACCCTCTCCCGAAGGGAGAGGGAACTGACCGTGGTGGCTGCGAGTGACTGATCGTTCCCACGCTCTGCGTGGGAATGCAGCCCGGGACGCTCTGCGTCCCACCAAAAAGCGAACAGCGGACGCGGAGCGTCCATTGAGGCATTCCCACGCTGAGCGTGGGAACGATCGATATTGAGTCGAACGCTGGATTTGGACATCCCCCGATCTGCTCCCTTCCCCCTCGCCCCCTTTGGGGGAGAGGGCTGGGGAGAGGGGGTAGCTTTTGATCTTCAACACAATCCGACCGGTGCATAAATGAAAACAACAAAGCTCTACCTCGGCATCGACTGCGGGACCCAAGGCAGCAAAGCCATCATCCTCGACGCGGTAAGTGGCCAGGTCCTCGGTCAGGGCGCCGCGCCGCACACCATGATCAGCGGTGCCAACGGTCGTCGCGAGCAAGACCCGCAGCAATGGCTGGAAGCCTTCGCCCTCGCCACCCGCCAGGCGTTACAGGCCGCCAATGTCGATGGTCAGGACATCCTCGGCATCGGCGTTTCCGGCCAGCAGCACGGTCTGGTCCTGCTCGACGATCAAGGCGAAGTGCTGCGCCCGGCCAAGCTTTGGTGCGACACCGAAACCAGCCCCGAAAACGACCGGTTGCTCAGCCATCTGGGCGGCGAGCAAGGTTCGCTGGAACGTCTGGGCGTGGTCATTGCGCCGGGTTATACCGTGTCGAAACTGCTCTGGACCAAGGAGCAACACCCCGTCGTCTTCTCCAGCGTTGCACGCATTCTGCTGCCCCACGACTACCTGAACTTCTGGCTGACCGGACGCGCCTGCAGTGAATATGGCGATGCGTCCGGCACCGGCTATTTCAACGTGCGCACGCGCGAGTGGGACTTGCAACTGCTGCGCGACATCGACAGCAGCGGGCGCCTCGAAGCGGCGCTGCCCGAGCTGATCGAAGCCCACGAAGCGGTCGGCACGATCCTCCCGGCGATCGCAGAACAGCTTGGCCTGAACCGCAACGCGCGGGTCGCCAGTGGCGGTGGCGACAATATGATGGGCGCCATCGGCACCGGTAACATTCAGCCCGGCGCGATCACCATGAGCCTCGGTTCTTCCGGCACGGTATACGCCTATTCCGACACAGCGACCGTCAGCCCGGACGCCTCGGTGGCCACGTTCTGCTCGTCGAGCGGAGGCTGGTTACCGCTGATCTGCACGATGAACCTGACCAACGCCACTGGCGCGATTCGCGAGCTGTTCGCGCTCGATTTGCAGCACTTCAACGATCTGGTCGCCCAAGCCCCGATCGGCGCCGACGGCGTGTGCATGCTGCCATTCCTCAACGGCGAGCGCGTCCCCGCCCTGCCCCACGCCACCGGCAGCCTGCACGGGCTGACGCTGGACAACCTGACCCAGGCCAACCTGTGCCGCGCCGCTGTCGAAGGCACGACCTTCGGTTTGCGTTACGGACTGGATCTGCTGCGCCGCAATGGTTTACAAAGCCTGCGCATCTGCCTGATCGGCGGTGGCTCGAAAAGCGCCGTGTGGCGGCAGATCGTCGCCGATATCATGAACACCCCGGTCATTTGCACCGAGCAAAGCGAAGCTGCGGCGCTTGGCGCGGCGATTCAGGCGGCATGGTGCACATCGTCGGCTGACGGTGAGCAAGACAGCCTCGAAGACTTGTGCCAACGCTGCGTAAAACTCGATGCCGGCAGCGAAACCCTGCCGATCGCCGCCAATGTCGCGGCGTTCCAGCAGGCTTATGAACGCTATCAACAGCATGTCGCAACCCTTTAAAGAGCAAACAATCATGTACCTGGTGTGTGGCGAAGCCCTGTTCGATTTTTTCAGTGAAGACGATGCCAGCGGTCTGGCCTCGAAGGTCAATTTCAAGGCGATCGCCGGCGGTTCGCCGTTCAACGTCGCCGTCGGTTTGCGCCGCTTGGGTGTGGACTCGGCGTTGTTTGGCGGCTTGTCCACCGACTACCTCGGTCGGCGCTTGCAGCAGGTATTGAAAGAGGAAGGCGTGCGCCCGGATTATCTGGTGGAGTTCGCCGCGCCGACCACGCTGGCGATGGTCGCGGTCGGCGCCAACGGCTCGCCGCATTACAGCTTTCGTGGCGAAGGCTGCGCCGACCGGCAATTGAGCGCGGCGCATCTGCCGACCCTCGGTACCGAGGTGCGCGGCCTGCACGTAGGCTCGTTTTCGCTGGTGGTGCAGCCGATCGGCGACGCCCTGCTGCAACTGGTGCAGCGAGAAAGCGGCCAGCGCCTGATCACCCTCGACCCGAACGTACGCCTCAATCCTGAACCGAACATCGAGCTGTGGCGCGAACGCATCGCCACGCTGGTGCCGCTGGTAGACCTGATCAAGGTCAGCGATGAAGACCTGAGCCTGCTCTATCCCGAACAGGATCCGCAGCAGGTCATCGAGAACTGGCTCGAGCATCGCTGCCAGATAGTCTTCCTCACCCGTGGCGGCGACGGCGCCAGCGTCTTCAGCCGTCAACATGGCCAGTGGTCGGTGCCGGCCGCTTCGGTGAAGATCGCCGACACCGTGGGCGCTGGCGATACCTTCCAGGCCGCGCTGATTACCTGGCTGACCGAGCACGACCTGGATTCGGTCGAAGGTGTGCAGCAACTCGCCCGGGATCAGATCGACGCCATGCTGCACTTCGCGGTCCAGGCCGCCGCGCTGACCTGCAGCAAGACCGGTCCGGACCTGCCCTATCGTCAGCAATTGAGCTGAGCGCGTAGACTGTCGGCTTTTTGCGCACGACGGGATACCGCTTTTGAAATACGGGCAGACGCTTGGACTACTGACACTGGCAGCACTGATGACCGGGTGCGGCACCTCGCCGCCCCGGTCGCCTGAAGACATCTGCGAAATCTTTCGCGAAAAAAGCGACTGGTACGACGCCGCGCAAGTCACGCAAAAACGCTGGGGGGTGCCGATTCAGGTGCCCTTCGCGATCATGTATCAGGAATCCGGCTACCGCTACGATGCCAAGACCCCGCGCAAATACCTGCTGTGGGTGATTCCGTGGGGTCGGGTGTCGACCGCCTCGGGTTACGCGCAGGCCAAGGATGAAGTCTGGTCCGATTACCAGAAAAGCACCGGCCGCAACTGGGCCGACCGCGAAGACTTCGATGACGCCATCGATTTCATCGGCTGGTACATGGACAAGACCACCTCGATCAATGGCGTCTACAAATACGACGCCTATAACCAGTACCTCAACTACCACGAAGGCTGGGGCGGCTTCCGCAACAAAACCTACGCCAGCAAAGCCTGGCTGCCCCCGACCGCGCGCAAGGTGCAGGTTCGTTCCGACACGTATGCGCGGCAATATGCCGGGTGTAAAGAGGATTTGAACCGCGGATTCTGGAGCCGGTTCTGGCATTGGTTGTAGCAGTGACTGTTCGACCGCTATCGCTAGCAGGCTAGGCTCCCACAAATGAATTCTCATGCCTGAACCCCATTCCCCTGTAGGAGTGAGCCTGCTCGCGATAGCTGACTTCCAGTCAATGACCTCTTGAAAACCGGCCTCTTCCCCCAGCACGACACCAATCCCTGTGGGAGCCAGCCTGCTGGCGATAGCTGACTTCCAGTCACTGACAATATTGAAAACCCACCTCTCTCCCCCAGCACGACACCAATCCCTGTGGGAGCCAGCCTGCTGGCGATAGCTTACTTCCAGTCACTGACAATATTGAAAACCCACCTCTCTCCCCCAGTACGACACCAATACCTGTGGGAGCCAGCCTGCTGGCGATAGCGGTCTACCAGACGCCAACGATCGCCACCTGCCGTACTCCCCGGCAACTTCGACAGTTGAATCTCCAACATCAACGCGTAAGAAAAGTCGCCAATAGCCAAGGCCACACCCCGCCAACCACCCGGGTTCATTAGCCGAAACGCCCCCCCTAAGGGTTTTCCCTATACCCCATACCCATCCCACCTACGCCTTTTGCGCCTTGAACGAGACGGCTTAATCCTGCAACATCTGTGTCCTGCTTATTCACGGACGGAATTCAAGGCATGCTGGACGCCAACGCTACCCACATCACCCTCACCCTCGAAGGCGCCAACGCCGACCTGCAGGTCCTCAGCTTCACCGGTCGCGAAGCCCTGAATGAGCCGTTCCGTTTCGACCTCGAACTGGTCAGCGCCCGACCCGACCTCAACCTCGAAGAGCTGCTGCACAAGCCCGGCGTGCTGACCTTCGGCGCCACCGGCGAAGGCAAGATCCACGGTCTGGTCTATCGCATCGAGCAAGGCGACTCCGGCAAGACGCTGACTCGTTACAGCCTCAGCCTGGTGCCGCAACTGGCCTACCTGCGGCACAACCACGATCAGCAGATTTTCCAGCAACTGACCGTGCCGAAAATAATCGCTCAGGTACTGGAAGACCGCGGCATCCTCGCCGACGCGTACAGTTTTCAGCTCGGCGCCGAATACCCGGAACGCGATTACTGCGTGCAGTACGACGAGTCCGACCTGCATTTCATTCAGCGCCTGTGCGAAGAGGAAGGTATTCACTTTCACTTCCAGCACAGCAGCAGTGGCCACAAATTGGTGTTCGGCGACGATCAGACGGTCTTCCGCAAGCTCAAACCGGTGAGCTACCAGCAGGACTCCGGCATGGCCGCCGACAAACCGGTGATCAAACGCTTTAACCTGCGCCTGGAAACCCGCACCACCCGGGTCAGCCGCCGCGATTACGATTTCGAGAAACCCAAGCTTTTGCCCGAGGGCGCGGTCAAATCCGAATTCGCCCCCGACCTCGAGGACTACGACTACCCCGGCCGCTTCACCACCCGCGAGCGCGGCAAGTTCCTCTCGACCCGCGCGCTGGAACGCCATCGCAGCGACTACAAACTCGCCGAAGGCAAAGGTGACGAACCAACGCTGACCAGCGGTCATTTCCTGACGCTCGCCGAACACCCGCGCGCCGAATGGAACGACTTGTGGCTGCTGCTCGAAGTCCTCCACGAAGGCAAACAACCGCAAGTGCTCGGCGAAAACGTCACCAGCGACGTCACCGACAACAAAAGCGATTTCCACCAGGGCTACCGCAACAGCTTCCTCGCCACGCCGTGGGACGCGCACTACCGCCCTGCCCTCGAACACCCGAAACCGAAAGTCCTCGGCAGCCAGACCGCGATCGTCACCGGCCCTGCCGGCGAAGAGATCCATTGCGACCAGTACGGCCGCGTCAAAGTGCAGTTCCACTGGGACCGCGATGGCCAGTCCGACGACAAAACCACCTGCTGGCTGCGCGTCGCCAGCGGCTGGGCCGGCGCGGCCTATGGCGGCATCGCCATCCCGCGCATCGGCATGGAAGTCCTCGTCACCTTCCTCGAAGGCGACCCCGACCAGCCTCTGGTCAGCGGCTGCCTGTACCACAAGGAAAACGTCGTCCCCTACGACCTGCCCGCCAACAAGACCCGCAGCACCTTCAAAACCCTCAGCTCCCCGGGCGGCAAGGGCTACAACGAGTTCCGCATCGAAGACAAGAAAGGCGCCGAACAGATCTACATCCACGCCCAGCGCGACTGGGACGAAAACATCGAACACGACCAGAAGATTCGCGTCGGCAACGAACGGCATGACACTGTTGAAGCAAACACCCTAAGCGAATTCAAGGTTGAAGAGCACCGGATCACCCATCTGGACCGAATCAGCGAAATGCGCGCGGATGATCACCTGACGGTGGGTGTGACGCAGCACGTGAAGGTGGGGACTGGGCAGTTTGTTGAGGCTGGCAACGAAATCCATTACTACGCAGGCCAGCGAGTGGTGGTCGAAGGCGCGATGGAACTGACCGCCAAGGCCGGCGGCAGCTTCGTAAAAGTCGACGCCGGTGGCGTGACCATCAGCGGCGCTGAGGTGAAGGTCAATACCGGCGGCTCGCCTGGGGTGGGCACGCCGGCGGTGCCGTTGTTGCCGGGGCCGATGAAGGTGGCTGACGCAGATAAGGCTGGTACCGTCCCTATTCCGCTACCCAAGCGCCTGAGCGAGTCCGGCATCACGCCGTTGTGCGGAAAACAAAGTAACGGCGCTTGCAGCCGTAAGGATTGCACATGCATGTAAAAGCGCTGAGCACCCTCCTCGAAGCTCCACGTTACTCATTCGAGGAACTGCCGAGAGAAAGCTCTGATGTGAGGTTATGTTTCATCATTGACCGCGTCCGCCAGCCAGAGGCCATGAGCCGTCTTTACCGCGTCGGTGAACCTGTGGAGGCACAAGCTCTTTTTCTCAATACCGATTTTGCTGAAATCGCCGCCGACGGGCCTCTCTGGCTGGTCGCACCTTGGGGCAGTCGTCTGGCCGCCGAGGCGGCAAAACTGTGCGAAGAGAACTACTCTGGCATCGCCCTTACCACTGCGGATCCGATCAAGTCATTGGCGCACGCACGTTGGCTCCTGCGGGCCAATGATGGTTCTGGCGGCCAGAGTTTGTTGAGCTATCACAAACCTAGTCTGTGGGCTGCGCTGGCCTATACCACCGGTGAAAGTTTGCACCAACTCTTCGGGCCCTGGCAGCGTATATACAGCCCGGCGCCGGCCCACTTCGGGCGTAATCGCGGTCGATGGCTGAGTTGGCGCGCCGTTTCGGAACTTGAATGGCTGGGCGACGTTTCAGCTTTCAATCTGCCGCCTGAAGCACCGAGCGTTCAAGCGCATCTTGGATGGGTTTATTGGGCAGACGAGCAATACGCTGCTTACGGTGATCCTACCGATGAACAACTACCCCACCTCGTGGCGAACCTCCAGACGCTGGTTGACCACAACATTTATGAAGGTCGCCATCTGCTTAAGCTGGGCGCAATCACCAACGGCCCTCTGCTCGAAACGCAGCCAGAAGTGATGGCCATCCTGCAATCCAGGGAAGAGTCGTTCATCAAAGTCCAGCAGCTGCAGCAACTCGCTGTCAGCGCTGCTTGATGACCCGTCAGTACAGAATGAATGGAAGCGAAATGGAACAAAATACCAGCGCAGCACCTAACACCGAGTCGGCACCTGCAACACCGGTAGTGGCCGATGAAACTTGTGCAAAACCGCCTCGGGATATAGGTGAACAACCCGAAGCGCCAGAAGACACACCAAGCGATCACGACAAAGTGAAAACGCCCTGCTCCACCATTTATGGCAGTGCAATTTACGATACGGAAAATGAGTCCTTCTGGTTACTGCCAGAGCGGACAAACTCCGCCTTGAAAGAAGCTTCCAGTGACTTGGAGCAGAAGGTCAGCTCAAGCAAATCTCCCGAAGAACGGAAAAAAGGTCTATACGAGTCGGGGCTCCTTGAGTATTTCCTTGAGCCTAAACTGGCAAACTTTCTTGAGGGTGAAGAGAAGGCACGGATGCTTGAAATCGAAGCTCAACATCCGAACATCAGCAATCTGGATGCAGCGCTCTTGGAGGCTCAGCAGAACTTAACAACCACAGCGCCAGCAGCAGAATCTACCGCCCCGCTTACCGCCCTTGAACAAGACCAACTCAAAAGAAACCAATTCATGGCCGCCCGGGATGCAGCAACCCGCGTACGCGGCATGCATAGCGAATGGCAAAAGCTCAAGCGCATGGCCATTGCCGCCGCCAAGGAAAAAGGCTACGCGTACGAAAGCGGCAACCTTTATGCGCCCAAAGCCATTGCGGCTCGTGAAGCTGTTCAAAAGTACCTGAAAGCGCGAGAAGCGCTGTTAGAGGACAAGGATCTCACCACGTTAACCTCGGCAGAGCTCGCGCCGATGCTCGTTCAAGACAAAAAGCGAATCGACGACATCGCGATGTGCGGCACTAACAATCAGTTGATGCTCTGCACCTATGTGCGCGACCAGGAAATCAAACGCAAGGAAAGGAAAGCTACCTACAGCGCTTATCTGGACGCCATCATCGACGTTGCGCAATACGGAATTGCCCTGCCGGAGTTCGCATTGATTCCTGAGGGCGGAGCAGTCGAAGGTGGTGTCGACCTGTTCAAGCAGTATATGGCGCTCGAGAAAAAGCAAAAGGACGTCAATGAACGCCTCAGTGCCAAGTACAAAGGCTGGATCGAGGCAAGTGGTCGACAAGCAAAAGCGCCCACCAACCTGGTCACTAATGAACGTGCCGACTGGGACAGTTTGCAGGCGTCGAAAGAAGAACTACGTCTTCGGGCTGAGAGCAATGTGGCAACGGCGACTGTTCGCCGTCATCTGTTGTGGGAGCCAGAGCAATTTCAGGCAAGACCTGAAGAGCGCTTGATCAAAAACGGCTTTCCGTTGGCCGAGATGAGCATGGCGGACAGCCTGAAAAAACCGCTGACTTACCTCAGCATGTATTCGCTACCACGACTCAAACAGACCGTTAAGGATGACTGGAAGAAAGTTGGCGCCAAAGTCAAAGATCTGGCGAAGCGTCCGGGCAACAGCGATGGAAAAGCAGCGACGGACAGCGAACTGAGCTTGTTCGGACAGTGGCTGAAAGGCGAAGGCGCGCTAAGAATCAAGGACCAGGAAAGCGATTGGTTCTCCGCCGAAGGGTGGTTCGAAATCGAAAAATTCAAAGCTTACCTTGAAAACAAAAAGTACAAGGTCACTGCGCTGGAGAACGCTGGTACCCGTAAAGAATGGGGGGATCGATTGCAGCAAGTGTTGTTCAAGGACAACGTACGCAAGACCTTCCGGATTTTCGACATCACACCGCAAGCCCAACTGGTTCGTTGCCTGATGCCCTCCACCACGGAGACCATCCACTCGTCGACAAAAGTAGAAGGGCCGGGCTGGACTCTGGCAGAAGGGTTCCAAGCCTCGGCCAAGGCCACCTTTGCCGTTGATCTTGCCAGAGGTGAGGTCGAACTTTTTAAAGTCGACTTGCCAGACCGTGCTAGCGCGAAGGATATCGTCATCACCTACCGAAATGCCGAAGATATACAGCAAAAGATGAACCTCGGACGGTTTTCGCTCTTTCTAGGCGCGAAGGCTTGGGGCTACGCCGGCGCATCGTTGCTGCTTTCTTCGGAAATTGCATTGGATGTCGGTAACGCTGGCTTCCATTTGGCGCCTCCGGAACCGGTGGTGCGCAACCCCGACAAGCGCAGCTATGCGAGAACTGAAAAAAGCGACCAAATTAAAAAAGTTCCTGAAACGCTACAGATACAGGACGGCGCAAAAGCCGCATTCAATCTGTTCGCTGGCCTTCAAACCGGGATCATGGTCACCGGAGCACTAAACTGGGCTCCACCCTCCGAAGTAGCCTTGCTAACCAAAGCGCCCGTTTCTGGAAAAGCCGCCGGAATGAAAGCCAACGAATGGTTCAGCCTTGCGCGTTTGACCGTGGAACTCAACGCCGCTGCTGGTCTCGGAGCGAGGGCCGAAGCAAGTATTTCCCTGCACGAGGGCCGCTTGATTCTGGTGCTCAAAGCAGCGTTGATTGCCGGCCCAGGCGTCGGTGGCTCCTTCAAGTTCGAAGTCGGCTACGATGCCGTCACAGAGTTGCTTAACATGTTTCGTAGAGAACTCTATAAAAACAACCAGAACCCATACTTTGTCATTGAAGACGAAACCTATGCGTACCTTTCAAAGTTAAATACGTTGGGCATTGGCGGTTTTGATATTCGCATGATTTATCTTATGGGCGCTGATGCGGTAATGACGCTTTATGAGACCTTAACTGCAACAGGCAAAGGCAGTGCGATAGCGCAAACCATTATGTCTTACGAGAACCAACATGAACTCGAGGAGTGGTGCATAAACGCTATACCCGGAGCTTTAGGTCCTCTACTTCTGACCCTGATCAGTCCTCCAAGTGATTTTTCTGTGACCATTACCAGCCCCACAGGGAAAACAGCAGAAAAAGACGATACGATTAAATATAGTGAGGAAGAGTCACATTTACTGCAACAGCAAGCCATTGAGAAAATTTTGTTTTGGCTCCTGAAACGCGCGCAGAAAGACAATACCGTTGACAAAGCGCAAACTCAGTTTGAAGACATATGCATGTCTATGAATAAGTTCGGAATAAAGCCAGCAAACGCAGAACAGTTTTATTGCGAGAACAGGCTTTTACTTGACAATTTCATGGCGGACCCGGTTCTCCGCCTAACGAACCGTGCCGGTGATGACATGCGCGCCGATTATTTGTCCCACGTAAAAGTGCTAGGCGCGAAAAAGGATGGACAATGTCAGAGATCCCAGTTCTTCGGCCGAACTTACATACCGTCTGGCACAGCCAAATATATAGCCCCAACCGGTAACATTTGAGAAAAGAACATGCGCCTTATAGAACTACTTTTAGCCGCATCAATACTTGTCATTGCCAACCAGGCAAATGCCGACTTGGACACCAACCAGTCGCAAGCAAAACATCAAGGAGTAATCCTTTACAATCAACTTAAAGCTGTCTCAGCGGCCCCTCTACTAAGAATAGCGGCAGAGGCTGGTGACCATGAAGCGCAGTATTATCTAGCTGAGTCGTTGCGGCAAAAAAATAGCTATATGAATCCTGAAGCTAAAAAGTGGTATGAAATGGCAGCTGCTCAAGGGGATCTTTACGCAATGATCCAGCTTGGACGAGTACAAAAGGATCTATGTAAATTATCAGAAGACTGTCCACCTACAGAAAAAAAACCATCAGACTGGCTGAATCAAGCATCTAGCATCGCTCAGCCTGAGGCTGAGGATGGAAACCCAGAAGCCATGTACATCATGTATGAGCTAACACTCGATACAACTTGGTTAGAAAAAGCGGCTGCAAAACATCACCGATTCTCACAGTACTTGTTAGCTAAAAGCTACCATCAAGGAGATGGCGTATTCCTACCGTGGAAACGCTCTGAAGCTGTTGAACAATTATTCAAAGCCTCTGCTGAGGGCGGCTACCCGCCTGCAATGATGGAATACGGAGCACTTCTTTATGAAAAAGGTGATATTGAGGGATTCCGTCATTGGAATGAGCAAGCAGCTTTAGCAAGCTATGCCACCACGGTTTATGGTTACGGCTCTGATCTTGCTCATGAGCCAGACACCTATGGATTCCCGCTCGATGTCGTAAAAGGTTATGCCCTGGTTTACACCTTGAAGGAGCTAGATGGGGGTGGAGGTTTACAAGCAAGAGTGGAGAGCAAACTACCTAAAATTGAAGCGAAGATGACAACTGAGCAAATTACCAAAGGTAAAAGATTTGCAGAAGAATGGAAGGCGACTCACCCCCCCCTTTCATTTTACCCGGACAAACTAAGCCGCTGAAGACTAATTAGCATGATCTTTTTTTGACGAGTCAGACTGATAAACCCAATGAAGTATTTCGCCGTTCTCCTGTTATTCATGACTCTGCTTCCCTCATACGTGGAAGCCCAACTGGATATCGAGCAGAAATCTGCCAGAGATAACGGCATTACCCTCTACAACCAATACAAGACAGCCTCAGCCATTTCCTTTTTGACCATCGCAGCAGAGGCAGGCGACCCTGAAGCACAGTATTATTTAGGCGAAGCAATTCGAAAGAAAAATCATTACATGAACAAAGAGGCCAGAAAATGGTATGAAGCCTCAGCAAGTCAGAACAATCTGTATGCCATGATTCAATTGGGCCGCATTGAGCATGATATGTGTGAAATATCCAACGACTGCGCTCCTTCTCAGAAGCCACCTGTAGAATGGTTGAATCGGGCAAAACAAATTGCTCAAGAAAAAGCCGAGGCTGGAGACGCGGAGGCGATGTGCTTAATGTACGAAATAACGCTAGATGATACCTGGTTGGAAAAGGCCGCCTCTGCGGGAAATGCATTTGCGCAATATTGGATGGCGGTCTCCCTCAGGCAAGGTGATGGTTTTTTCCTGCCTTGGAAACGAAGCGAAGCAGTTGAAAGGTGGTTTAAGCTTTCGGCTGAAGGCGGTTACCCTAAGTCGATGATGGAATATGGTGAAATATTGCATAAACGTGGCGATATTGAGGGATTTCGCCACTGGAATGAACAGGCGGCGTTAGCAGGGTATGCACCTACTGTTTTCGGATACGGCGCTGACCTAGCTCATGAGCCCGATACATTCGGATATCCCCTCGACCTTATAAAAGGCTATGCGCTTATATCCTGGTTGTCCGAGCTAGACGGAGGGGGTGGCATGAAGGAAAACGTTGAATACACGTTACCTAGAATCGCGGCTAAAATGTCTGTTAAACAGATTGAAGCAGCTAAAAAGCTTTCCAAAGAATGGGCTTCTTCGCACTCGCCCCTGTCTTTCTTCCCTGACAAACTAAGCCGATAAATTACTTTATTCAAAAACAATAATGACGCGAATAATACAAGCGGAAGGAATAGTTAGCGTCGAGCCCGTCCCAAGGCCTTCCCGCTCCGCTCTCATTCAAATATTAAACCGACGCGCAGTAACTCAACATTCGTTGCTGCGCCCCTGCTATGGTCATTGCCCTGCGTCAGCGGGTTAAGCGCACAATTGATGTGGGCGCGTCCTGCACGCCCGCTTGCTTGAAGCACAAAGAACGCAATGCACCTGCCTGCGTCTGAGTTCGCGAGATCTTGGGAAGAAAGCCATCCCACACCTCCGACAGCCACCATTCAGCCCGGTTAACCCTGCCTTAACGCCGTAGTCAAAAACTCCACTGAACCGCACGCCCTCAACCATTCTGGCTGTTGTCCAGTGCGGCAGATTCGGGTGAATCACGCCGAACTCCAGAACCGTCGCACCGGAGTCCTCTCATGAACATTCGTCTTTCACTGCTCGCAGCCGCCCTCGCCTGCGCCGCATTCACCGGACTGGCCCAAGCCAATGACACAACCCCCTCAAACGCCGTGCCCTACAAGTACGGCATGCCGCTGCAAGTAGCGAAGGTAATTGCACTGACCGAGCCACCTACTCTGGAATGCAAGGTCATCACCGCTGACATGAAATACATCGACAACAACGGCAGACCTGAAGAAATCAGCTACCGGAAATTATCCGACGCGTGCCAGCTACAGAACTGACAGAAACGTCTGATTCGCGGCTTTGCGGTAGGCGGGAGGGGTTTCGGCGGTTATGCTCGAAGCCTTCCTCACTGCCGCAAGGATTCGCCATGCAGTTGTCGTTTCGCACGTTGTCCAGTCTCACGTGTTCGTTGTGTTTTCTGTTGGCGCTGGCCTGGGGCATCTTCCCCGAACGGCTGTTGGCGATCTGGAGCATCGAGTATTCCGAGGGGGCCGGTTTTGTCGCGCGGCGCAGTGCAGTGCTGTTTGCGGCATTGGGGGTGATGTTTTATCTGGTGCGCAATGCACCGCCGTCGCTGGGGCGCAATGCGCTGAGCAACGGTTTTATCGTCGGTTGTCTTGGGTTAGCGGTGCTGGGTTTTGCGGAATGGCTCAACGGTCATGCCGGCCCCGGGATTTTGCTCGCGGTGCTGGTCGAGTTCGCGCTGGGCCTTGGTTTTGTGCAGGCCCGGCGCGTGACGGTCGAGCTGGGTGAAACGGTGCGTTAAACCGCTCGCGAGCGGACGGTGCTCTGATGCGGCGCAGTTTGTTGGGCCAGATCGGAGCGAAGCCCCGCGACCAGATTGTTGATTTCGCGACAGCTGTTGAGCCGGCTCGCATCAATGCCGTTGACCTGCAGGTCTACCTGATCGGTCCGATGATCGCCGAAGACCTTGATGGTCATCGACAGATCCGGCGACAGCGTGCATTGGCAGCGTTTCGGCAGAAAACTGCTTTCGATGATGTTGCGTAGTTCCAAGGCAGACAGAAACATGGCGAACCCTCTCCTTACTGTGAGATGCCAATCAAGTATTCACGCTGACCGTTGCGCCCCTGCGCGGGTGTGTCCCCGCTGTTTCCCTGGGTGCGTCAAGCGGCGGTACTGCGAAATGCCCATTGGAGTGTAGGCGCCCAAATCCGGTGCGCCGCACTAATAGAACGCATAAAGCGTGCCTTTGATCGGCTTCTTGTCACGCCTTACAAATCAGTCACTTGGCGCACTGGCCAGCATTGTGCTATTTGCAAAATGCAAGAAAGGCCTGCCCACGCACTGCATTTTGCAAGTACGCCCTGATTTGCATTAAGCATCCGTGGCGGCAAGAATGCCTCACTACCCCGACACCCGCACGGAGGCTTCCATGGGTTCTTTACGCGCATACGCGATTACCGGGCTGCTTGTTGCCAGCCTTTCTACCCTCGCCCACGCGGCCAAGCTCGAAGATGTCGCGCCTTATCCAAAGGCTGAGGCCGGCTTCACCCGCCAGGTCATTCATCTGCCCAAGCAAGAGCAGGAAGAGAACTTTCAGGTCGAAATCCTTGCTGGCAAAACCCTTGAGGTCGATTGCAATCGCCAGCGGCTCGGCGGCGCGCTGGTCGAAAAGAACCTCGAAGGCTGGGGTTATCCGTTCTACCGCCTGGAACAGGTAACCGGCCCGGTGAGCACGATGATGGCTTGCCCGCCCGGTTCGCAAAAGAAACGCGTGTTCGTGCCGGTTATCGGTGACGGTTTCAAACTGCGCTACAACAGCAAATTACCCGTTGTGGTCTACGCACCATCGGACGTAGAAGTGCGTTATCGGATCTGGTCGGCATCTGAAAAAGTCGGCACGGCGCTGCCGGAATAACCACAACAAGGAGTGTACGGCTTGATTACCTGCCACGTCAGATACGTCATCGATCCCTATCAGTTGACCGAGTTCGAAGATTACGCCAAAGCCTGGCTCGGTATCGTCGAGCGTTTGGGCGGCACCCATCATGGTTACTTTCTTCCGTCCGAAGGCGCGAGCAATATCGCTTATTGTCTGTTCAGCTTTCCTTCGCTGGCAGACTACGAAAGCTATCGTCACGTTGCGATGACCGATGCGGAAAGCACCGCACTGGTTGCCAATCTTGTAGAGAAGAAATTCATCGTCAGTTACGAGCGCAGCTTCCTGCGCCCAATGCTGCCGTAACGTTCATCAAGCAGGGACGCCGCACACCGCGGCGCGCTCGGCGACATGACGCAGACTGTCGAAGTTGATATTGGCGCCCGAATCAATCGCCACGAAAGTCTGCCCCTGCGCACCCGTTCGGCCCACGTATTGCTTGATGCCCGCCACTGCCAGTGCGCCCGAAGGCTCGGTGATCGAGCGCGTGTCGTCGTAGATGTTCTTGATCGCCGCACAGAGGTCGTCGTTGCTGACCGTGATGACTTCGTCCACGCAAAATCGGCAGACTTCGAAGCCAAACGCGCCGATTTGTGCGACCGCGACACCATCGGCGAAAGTGCCAACACTGGGCAAAACCACACGTTGATCCGCTTCCAGCGCAGCTTTCAGGCACGCCGAGTGTTCGGATTCAACGCCGATGATGCGCACTTCCGGGCGCAGGTATTTGACGTAAGCGGCGATTCCGGCAATCAGCCCGCCACCGCCCACAGGAACAAAGATTGCGTCGAGCGCGCCCTGATGCTGCCGAAGAATTTCCATCGCCACGGTGCCCTGCCCGGCAATCACCTCAGGGTCATCGAATGGCGAGACGAAGGTGCGTCCGCTGAGTTCGGCCAGTTGCAGCGCATGGGCCAGTGCAAACGGAAAACTCTCGCCATGCAGCAGCGCTTCCGCTCCCCGACTGCGCACGCCTTGGACCTTGAGTTCCGGCGTGGTGGACGGCATGACGATCGTCGCCGTGATGCCCAGTTCGCGTGCCGCCAGCGCCACTCCCTGGGCATGGTTGCCGGCCGAGGCTGTGATGACCCCGCGCGCTTTCTGCTCTTCGCTCAGTTGCACCAGTTTATTGTAGGCGCCACGGATCTTGAAGGAGAACGTCGGCTGTAAGTCCTCACGTTTGAGCAGAACCCGATTGCCCAGCGCATCCGACAGCGCCGGCGCCGCTTGCAATGGCGTGCGCACGGCAATGTCATACACCGACGCAGCAAGGATCTTTTTTACGTAGTGCTCAAGCAGGGCTTGCTGGTCGGGGCTGTGCGGCATGGTCGTCTCCTGACGTTTTTCAAAACCCCGGAGACAGAAAGTGAAAACCCGCCTCTAGGGCGGGTTGGGTGCTGCAGTCGTGAGCTAGCCCGCCAAATGAGGAATGGCGGTAATAATGCTTGGCTGGCAGCGCAATACGGTGGAAGTCATGGAACGGAAAGTAGCCTGCTCGCTGCGGGCGAGTCAATGGCCAAATTCAGCCGGAAGCGTTAGTGTGGCGACTCTCTCATCGCACCAAGGAAGGCACGCATGATCTCCATCGCCCTGCCCCTCACGGCTTTGCTCGCTTTTGGTGGTTACACCGTTTCAGTGATGCTCCAGGCCGAACAGTCGGTGATCGATTTTGGCATCAGCCTGATGTCGCGTCCGGACACTGCGCAGGTTGTTATCGATCTGTACTTGCTGGCCACACTGGCGGGCGTCTGGATGGTCAAGGATGCCAGGTCGCGCGGGCAGCCGGTTTGGTCGGTGGCCCCTTATCTGTTGCTGACGGCGGCTTTTGTTTCGATTGGGCCGTTGTTGTATCTGGTGGTACGTGGGGTTCGCGAGCGCAACCGGAAGGCTGCGGATCTGGCTCGCGTGGGCTGATCGGTTGTCGCGCAAATTGCAATTGCGAGCAGGCTCGTTTTCTTGTGTAACGATGCGAAGCAGGGAGTCACGGCTTCGATTAAAAATTCCCGAATAGTTCGCCTGTCAACTGTCAACTCTGACAGTTATGCCGCAGATCCTGATGCAGTAGCTTGAGCCTTGACCGGGAGTTCGCTCCCACTTTAGTTCGTGCATAAGGAGCATTAGCGATGACAGCTTCCAAGAACCAAACTACTGGAGAGTTCTCTGCTGATACGATCGATGGCGAAAGCCCGACGTTCTATACGACGGATGTGAAACTGGCCATCAGTTCCAATCCGGTGCCTGATCCTTATTGGCAAGCTATAGGCATTCAGACTTTTCCCGAACCGCTGCCTCAACGACAAGCCGCTTTGAGTGTTTACTTTCCTGAAGGAACAACTCCAGACACCTATACGCTGACCGAAAATGGTAAATATCGAGCAAGCTATGCTTTTGGCACTTTGAACGATCCAGAAATCTATCGGGCAACGAGTGGCACCTTGATCCTGAAAGTTGCACCGAAAGAGGGAGATCCGCGACTGGAGGGCAGCGTCGAGTTCAGCGCTAAACTCCAAAACAGTGTGGAAACCGTCGAGATCAAGAATGGCCGGTTCGTCATGACAGGCCTGACACCTAAGAGCCTGACTCCTTTGACATTAAGAGCCTGACCCCTTTGACAAACCCCGACGCGCGACTCTGCTTTCAGGGTGCCTGCCCGCCTCAGCCCCGTTTGACTGCCACAAGCGCAGCCGTTTCATAGGGTACCCTGACCACGTCCCTGCTGCGCAATTGCGGCTCTGCTACAACCAGCGCCATTGACATAGCTGTCAGCGGCGGTCTTGTACTCGCTCGCCGCTGAATGACGGACCGTTCATGGCAATGCTCCCTACAGCAATACATCGGATCGACGGCAGACCCACCCGAGCATAGCGCTTGAATTTATCCGCACCCTCAACAGTCACTGACAATGTAATGAACAAAATTTCACCCGGTTTTGTCCCCGCGCGGACTCAACCTTCTGTGGAGCCTTGCCCATGACTATCCGTTCCGTTATGTTCGCCGCCCCGTGGCTGTTGGTCGCGGTGATCTCCAGCCCGTTGGCGCTGGCTACCGAAGAAAAAGGCCAGCCGGTGCAAAAACCCGAATGCCCGAAAGGTCAGGTCTGGGACAGCAAATCGCAGAAATGCGCGTTGCAAACCAGTGCCGTCCACGACTCATCACAACCTGAACATTGATAAGGGAAGTCGCCATCAGCGAGCAGGCGTTCAGAGCAGAACTCGGACAGCATCTGGCGCGACTGTGGCGCTACGGTTTGCTGTTGTCGCGCAATCGGCATGTGGCTGAGGATCTGGTGCACGCGACCTGCGTGCGCGCACTCGAACGCGCGGGTCAGTATGTGACGGGCACGCGTATGGAGCGATGGTTGTTGGGCCTGTTGCATTCAATCTGGATCAACGAAGTGCGCACGCGCCGGGTGCGTCAGGAACCGGCTGGGAATGGCAC
The DNA here is from genome assembly GCF_900104975.1 of Pseudomonas sp. Z003-0.4C(8344-21). Taxonomy (NCBI): domain Bacteria; kingdom Pseudomonadati; phylum Pseudomonadota; class Gammaproteobacteria; order Pseudomonadales; family Pseudomonadaceae; genus Pseudomonas; species Pseudomonas sp. Z003-0.4C(8344-21). The sequence continues at coordinate 3,438,139 of NZ_LT629756.1, forward strand.
AGAGGCTGACAACGCATTTGCTGCGAAACCCCACGTAATGGCTGCACAGGTCATTCGCCGTGTGAACGCCTTACCGGAAACCCAGCGCGAGACGGTTTATCTGGCTTACGTCGAAGGTTTTTCCTACAGCGAAGTCGCCGACATTCTGCAAATTCCAGTTGCGACAGTCATGACGCGGTTGGCCACCGCCCGGTTGAAACTGGCTGAATACCCACCGCTGTACACGGTTTCGACCTCTACCGAGGCCAACCACTCATGAAGACACCTTCGGATGAGCAACTGGTCGCCTGGCTGGACAATGAACTCGGCGCCGAGCAACGCAGCCTGCTGGAACAGGCCATCGCGGACGACGCGCTGCTCAACCTGCGCGTGCAGTGGCTCAGTCGGGCTAACCTGCCCTACCAAAAAGCCTACGACGAGCTGGCACAACAGGCACCGCTCGAACGTTTGCAGGCGCGGCTGGACGCGATTCCTTCGCCTGAACAGCCAGGGCTGAGCCGGCGCTGGTTTATTGCTGCCGCCGCAGCAGCTTTGTTTGCTGGCGGTGTTCTGGCCGATCGCGCGTTCCTTGGCTGGCAGGCAACACGGTCAAACCACGGTTCGCCACCCGCTCGGAGTACGGAAAGCAACCGCCGGCCCACGAGCGGGCACAACGCTGCACCAGAACTTGAAAGCAAGGCAAAATCGTTAAAGCCGCCTCGGCGCATGAACAGTCCTGAACTATGCTGAGCGACTGTTTTCAAGGAGGACACGCAATGCCTGATTCATCCCGTACCGCGTTGTTGGTGATCGACGTGCAAAACGATTTCGTCCCCGGCGGGCAATTGCCAGTGCCGGAAGGTGATCTTGTTGTGCCGTTGATCAACCGGCTCGCCCGGCAGTTCAGCCAGGTCATCATCGCCCAGGACTGGCACCCGTCGGGCCACGCTTCGTTTGCCTGCAGGCATCCTGGCAAGCAACCCTTCGATAGCGTTCAACTGCCCTATGGCGAACAAACGTTGTGGCCCGAGCACTGTGTGCAAGGCACAGCCGGCGCCGAGTTTCACCCTCAACTCGACTTGCCGCACGCCCAGTTGATCATCCGCAAGGGCTGCAATCCTGATATCGACAGCTATTCGGCATTCCTGGAAGCCGATCGCTATACCACTACCGGACTTTCGGGCTATCTCAAAGAACGCGGCATCGACACCGTTTACATGGTCGGACTGGCGCTGGATTTCTGTGTGATGTTTTCCGCGCTGGATGCCCGAGCGGCGGGTTTCAATGCTTATGTGGTGCTGGATGCGTGTCGGGCAATCGATTTGAATGGATCACTGCAGTCGGCGCTGGAGAAAATGCAGAGCGCCGGCGTTGAGTTGATTCAATCGACAGAACTCGCCTGAACAACGCAAGCCCCCTGTGGGAGCGAGCCTGCTCGCGATGGCGTTGAATCAGTCGAATCATGCTTCGCTCATAGACCGCCTTCGCGAGCAGGCTCGCTCCCACAAGGTATTGCTTAGCCTTTGGAAATCAGGGTTTCGTCGGCAGCCACAACCTGAACCGCGCACCGCCCAGCGGCGAAGGTTCGACGGTCAGTGTGCCACCCTGCGCTTCCAGTGCCCGACGGCTGATCGCCAAGCCAAGACCAAACCCGCCCGTGGCCCGATCCCGACTGCGATCAAGCCGATAAAACGGCTCGAATATCCGCTCACGCTCATCGTCGGGAATACCGATGCCGTCGTCATCAACCCAGATCTCACAGCCCTCGGCATTGACCTGCACACCAATCTGAATACGGCTTTCGCAATAGCGCATGGCGTTGCGCAACAGGTTCTGAATGGCACGCGCGGTCAGGCGCGGATCGAGTGAAAAGCGTTCGAGCTGACCGTGCAGCAACACATCAATGACGATCTCAGGAGATTCCAGCTCTTCGTCGACACTGCCCAGAATGCTGTCGATAAATTCGTCCAGCGCCACCTCGACCTGTTCGGGTAGTTGCGCCGGGTTCTGCAAACGGCTGTAGGACAGCAACTCCAGCACCAGTTCATCCAGCTCACGAATGTGCGCGACCAGCCCTTGCAAGCGCTCGCGGCTGGCGGCCGGCAGGTCGTCGGACAGCGCCAGCGCCAGGCCGAAATCCAGACGCGTCAATGGCGTGCGCAGTTCATGGGACACGGCGTTAAGCAGATCACGCTGCTGATTGAGCAGTTTTTCGATATCGCCGGCCATGGTGTCGAAGACATGCGCGAGGCTGCCGATGTTCGAGCTTGGCGCGATATGCGTGCGCTCGCTCAAATGGCCTTTGCCGAAACGTTCGGCGGTGCCTTTGAGGCGTTCCAGATCGCGCCAGTGCGGGCGCAACCACATCAACAGGCACGCCAGCAATGTCGCGCCGATCAGCACATTGATGCTCCAGTACAGCAGATCGACATCAACTGGATCGGGCGGTACGACCATCTTCACCGCGGTGGTGTCGTCCAGCGCCGCGACCGCCAGCGTGCGCCAGCCCCAATCGCCGATGCGCACGACGTTTTCCTTACGGCGCAGGCGCTCCTGCTCGATGTCAGTGAACTGTGCGTCATCGATTCGAGCGAGGACGATGTGCAACGGCTGGAAATCCTTGTCCAGCGACGCCGCCAGCGCCGGCCACCGATCCTGCGGCACCGCATGAAACTGGCGGGTGATCAGCGATTGCAGACCGCGCGAATAGTCGAGGTTGTACGTGACGAAGCGTTCTCTGAACGCCATCACCACCAGATCCGGCACCAGATAGATCGCCGCACTGTAGGAGACGATCGTCACCAGATACAGGCGAAACAGGATGCGAAACATCAGCTCAGCATTCCCATTCGGAGCGGCTGAACAGATAGCCCTTGCCCCACACGGTCTTGATTTTGCGCGCCTCGCCGGCATGGTCGTCGAATTTGCGCCGCAGCTTGGAAATCGCCACGTCCACCGAACGGTCGGTGCCGTTGAATTCGATACCGCGCAGGCGTTGAAGGATCTGGTCGCGGCTGAGCACTTCGCCTGCATGCCGGGCCAGCACCACCAACAGATTGTATTCGCCACTGGACAGCTCCACCGGTTGTTCGCGCCAGGTCACGGTGCGCTCGGACAGGTCGATGCACAGATTGCCCATGACGATACGGTCATTGACCGTTTGCGGCTCGCCCAGACTGCTGCGGCGCAACAGCGTGCGCACGCGTGCCAGCAGTACGCGCGGCTCGCACGGTTTGGTGACGTAATCGTCGGCGCCCATCTCCAGGCCCAGCACCTGATCATGACTGTCATCGCGGGCGGTGAGCATCAGGATCGGCAGCGTCGCCGAATCGGCGCGCAGCAAGCGGCACACCTGCAAGCCGTCGAGGCCCGGCAGCATCAGGTCGAGGATCACCAGATCCGGCGGATTGGCCCGCGCCCGCTCGCGCACGTGGTCGCCACGGCCAATGACGCTGACGGAATAACCGTTGCGCTCCAGGTAGCTGGAAATCAGTTCGGCGAGGGCGGTGTCGTCTTCGACGAGGAGGATGTTGGGCATGGGTGATCCAGAGAATGCTGTGGCGACGGTTCGACCGCTATCGCCAGCAGGCTGGCGATGCTTTATCTGTCGCAATAAATTTCAAGGCTTGCAGGATATACGCCCTCACCCCTCCCCGAGCAAAACCCTTACACAATTTCACACAGCGCCTACAAAGCTTCACCGCTAATCTCGGCGTCTGCCCGTAGGATGCGGACTTCAATATTGGGGGTTGTACATGTCGAACAAACTGCTGGCCGGGCTCGGCCTGATCGCGCTGGCGCTGACGTTGAGCGCCTGTGATTCGTCGTCGGACGCCGAGGTGCAGGCGCCACCGGCTACGGTGCGTATCGAGACGGTCGAGGCGCATCCCCTGACGCTCAGCAGCGAACTCAGCGGGCGCATTGCCGCGCCACGGATTGCCGAAGTCCGCGCTCGGGTCGCCGGTGTGGTCTTGCAACGGACCTTTCGCGAAGGCAGCGACGTGAAAAAAGGCGACGTATTGTTTCGCATCGACCCGGCACCCTTCAAGGCCGACCTCGACAGCGCCGAAGCCGCGCTACGCAAGGCTGAAGCCAATGCCTTTCAGGCGAAACTGCAAGAGCAGCGCTATGCGCAGCTGATCGACGATAAGGCCATCAGCGCTCAGGACTACGACAACGCCCGCGCCAATGCCCGGCAGACCGCAGCCGACGTGGCGGCAAATAAAGCAGCGGTGAAACGGGCGAAACTGAATCTCGGCTATGCCACCGTCACGGCACCGATTTCCGGTCGCGTCGGCCGCGCGCTGGTGACCGAAGGTGCCTTGGTCGGGCAGAACGAAACCACCCCGCTGGCACTGATTCAGCAACTCAATCCGATCCACGCCGACCTCACCCAGTCCACCCGCGAACTCAACGAACTGCGCCGTGCGTTCCGCTCCGGGCAATTGCAGGAAGTCGGTCAGGATCAAGTCAAAGCCACCCTGATCCAGGACGACGGCAGCCTGTATCCGCTGCCGGGCAAGTTGCTGTTCAGCGACATCACCGTCGATCCGGGCACCGGGCAGATCATCCTGCGCAGCGAATTCCCCAACCCGGATCTCGACTTGCTGCCGGGCAGTTTCATCCGCGTACGTCTGGAACAGGCAACGATCGCCAATGGCATTACCGTGCCGCAACGCGCCGTACAGCGTGACAGCGCCGGCATCGCCCAGGTGCTGATTGTCGATGACCAGATGCGCGTCGCCCAGCAACCCGTGCAACTGGGCGCCGTGCAGAACAACCGCTGGATCGTCACCAGTGGTCTCAAGGCCGGCGACCGCATCGTCGTCGAAGGCCTGCAACACGCGCGCCCCGGCGAAACTGTGCAGATCGACGACAGCCCTCTTCCCATTGCCCAGACCTCGGGTCAGTAAGCAGGACGCTTTTTTATGCCGCAGTTCTTCATCGATCGCCCGGTATTCGCCTGGGTCGTCGCGCTGTTCATTCTGTTGGCCGGAGCGCTGGCCATCCCGCAATTACCGGTGGCGCAATACCCTGATGTCGCGCCGCCGCAGATCGAGATCTATGCCGTTTACCCCGGCGCCTCGGCGCAGACTGTCGACGAAAGCGTGGTCAGCCTGATCGAAGAAGAGCTCAACGGCGCCGATCATCTGCTGTACTTCGAATCGCAAAGCAGCCTCGGCAGCGCGACGATCAAAGCCACGTTCCAGCCCGGCACCAACCCGGAACTGGCGCAGGTCGATGTGCAAAACCGTCTCAAAGTGGTCGAGTCGCGCCTGCCGCAAGCGGTCAACCAGCAAGGCCTGCAGGTGGAGAAAGTCTCCTCGGGCTTCCTGTTGCTGATCACCCTGACGTCCAGTGACGGCAAGCTCGATGACGTCGCGCTCAGCGATTATCTGGCGCGCAACGTGATGAACGAGATCAAGCGTCTGGAGGGCGTCGGCAAGGCTCAGCTGTATGGCGCAGAACGGGCCATGCGCATCTGGATCGATCCGCAGAAGCTGATCGCTTTCGACCTGACGCCCGCCGATGTCAACGCCGCCATCGTCGCGCAGAACGCGCAAGTCTCTGCCGGCAGTATCGGTGACTTGCCGTCACCGGCGTCGCAGGAAATCACCGCAACCATTCTGGTGAAAGGTCAGTTATCGACGCCGCAAGAGTTCGCCGACATCGTGCTCAAGGCCAATCGCGACGGCTCCACCGTGCGCGTCGGCGACGTCGCGCGAGTCGAGATCGGCAGCCAGGAATACCAGTTCGGTACCCGCTTGAACGGCAAGCCTTCGACAGCGGTTGGCGTACAACTGTCGCCGGGCGCCAACGCGCTGAACACCGCAACACTGGTGCGGGCGAAGATGGATGAACTGTCGCGCTACTTCCCGGCAGGCGTTGAATACAAGATCCCGTACGACACCTCGCCCTTCGTCAAAGTCTCGATTACCAAGGTGGTTTACACCCTTGGCGAAGCGATGCTGCTGGTGTTTGCGGTGATGTTCCTGTTCCTGCAGAACGTGCGTTACACGCTGATCCCGACGCTGGTAGTGCCAGTGGCACTGATGGGCACTTTTGCGACCATGCTTGCGCTGGGCTTCTCGATCAACGTGTTGACCATGTTCGGTATGGTGCTGGCGATCGGCATTCTGGTCGACGACGCCATTGTCGTGGTGGAAAACGTCGAGCGGATCATGGCCAGTGAAGGCTTGTCACCCAAGGAGGCCACGCGCAAAGCCATGACGCAGATTACCGGAGCGATCATCGGTATCACGCTGGTGCTGGTCGCAGTGTTTATTCCGATGGCATTCATGCAGGGCTCGGTCGGGGTGATTTACCAGCAGTTCTCACTGTCGATGGCGACGTCGATCCTGTTCTCGGCATTCCTCGCCCTGACCCTGACCCCGGCATTGTGCGCCACGCTGCTCAAGCCGATTGCCAAAGGCGAGCATCACGAAAAGTCCGGGTTCTTCGGCTGGTTCAACCGACGCTTCGAGCAACTGACTGACCGCTATCAGGGCTGGGTCGGCCATGCGCTGCAACGCAGCGGTCGCTACCTGCTGATTTACGTCGTGCTGCTGGTCGGACTGGGGTTTTGCTTCGCGCGCCTGCCCTCTTCGTTCCTGCCGGTGGAAGATCAGGGCTACACCATTACCGACATTCAACTGCCGCCCGGTGCGACCAAGAATCGTACGGTGGCCGTGGCCGAGCAGCTTGAAGCACATAACGCCGGCGAACCGGGTATTAGTGACAGTGTGGTGATTCTCGGTTTCAGTTTCTCCGGTAGCGGCCAGAACGCAGCCTTGGCGTTTTCGACGTTGAAGGATTGGTCGCAGCGCGGCAGTGAAGATTCCGCCAGTTCGATTGCCGATCGCGCCAACGTCGCCTTGAGTGAAGTCAAGGACGCCATGGCGTTTTCGGTCCTGCCACCGCCCGTGGATGGTCTCGGTACATCGAGCGGTTTCGAGTTCCGTTTGCAGGATCGTGGCGGGCTCGGCCATGCGACGTTGATGCAGGCGCGCAGCGAATTGCTCGCTGCCGCAGAAAAAAGCCCGGTGCTGATGAATGTGCGCGAAAGCGCGTTGGCCGAAGCACCACAGGTTCAGCTAGTCGTTGATCGCAAACAGGCGAACGCGTTGGGCGTTTCCTTCGCGGACATAGGTAACGCCCTGTCGACAGCGGTGGGGTCGAGTTACATCAACGACTTCCCCAATCAAGGTCGGATGCAGCGCGTTGTCGTGCAAGCAGAAGGCGACCAACGCAGTCAGGTCGACGATCTGCTGAAAATGCATGTGCGCAACAACACCGGGCATATGGTGCCGTTGTCGGCGTTCGTGCGGGCCAACTGGATTCAGGGCCCGGCGCAGTTGACTCGCTACAACGGTTATCCGGCGATTGCGATTTCCGGTGAACCGTCAGCGGGGCACAGTACCGGTGAGGCCATGGCGGAAATCGAGCGTCTGGTTGCGCAAGGGCCGAAAGGCCTGGGCCAGGAATGGACCGGTCTGTCGCTGCAGGAACGCTTGTCCGGCAACCAGGCGCCGATCCTGCTCGGTTTGTCGCTGCTGGTGGTGTTTCTGTGTCTGGCGGCGCTTTATGAGAGCTGGTCGATTCCGACGTCGGTGTTGCTGGTCGTGCCGCTGGGCGTGCTCGGCGCGGTGTTGGCCGTGACGTTGCGCGGCATGCCCAACGATGTGTTCTTCAAGGTCGGGCTGATAACCATCATTGGCCTGTCGGCGAAGAATGCGATCCTGATCATCGAGTTCGCCAAAAGTCTGTATGACGAAGGCCACGGCCTGATCGATGCGACATTGCAGGCAGCGCGCTTGCGGTTGCGGCCAATCGTCATGACGTCGCTGGCGTTCATTCTTGGCGTGGTGCCGCTGGCTATCGCCACGGGTGCCAGTTCGGCGAGTCAGCAAGCCATTGGTACTGGAGTGATCGGCGGGATGATCACCGCGACACTTGCGGTCATCTTCGTGCCGGTGTTCTTTGTTGTTGTGATAAATCTCGTACAACGATTCACCAAGCCCCACTGATCCCAATTGTGGAGCGAGCCTGCTCGCGAATGTGCCAGATCAGTCAACATCAATTTTGAATGTATCGATGCTTTCGCGAGCAGGCTCTCTCCCACAGGGATTTTGCAAACATTCGACGATGTGGTCATGTCCGTCATCGCTGGGCTAATGTGTCCAAACCATCACGGCCCATCGAGCTCTCATGCGCTTCCTCGCCCGCACCCACCCGCGTCTCTCTGCCGCCGCGCTGTTCGGCCTCGCCACCGGCCTGCTGGCCCCCGCCGACTCCGTCGTCAGCAAAACTCTCATCGGCTGGAACGTCGGCGTCTGGAGTTACCTGATCCTGATGCTGTGGCTCACCATGCGCGCCAAGGCACCGGACGTTAAACGCATCGCTGAGATCGAAGACGAGAATGCCGGACTGGTGTTATTCATGGTTTGCATCGCTGCGTTGGCAAGCCTGGCGACCATCACCCTCGAACTGGCCGGCAACAAGGACCTGGAAACGAGGCTCAAACTTCTGCACTACGGCTTCACCGCCCTCACGGTGGTCGGTTCATGGCTGCTCATCGGCGTGATTTTCTGCGTGCATTACGCGAGGTTGTATTACACCTGGGGCGGCACGGAACCGGCTTTGCGTTTTGCCGAAGGGCTGACAACGCCCAATTACTGGGACTTTTTGTACTTTTCGTTCACGATCGGCGTGGCCGTGCAAACGTCGGATGTGGGAGTTGCGACAAGGGATATTCGCAAGATCGTGCTGGCACAATCATTGATCGGGTTTGTCTTCAATACGGCTATTCTGGGATTCTCGATCAACATTGCCGCCGGATTGTTCGGCTGAGTCTTTTGAAGTCGCTTTCCAATAAAAAGCCCCGGCATTGCCAGGGCTTTTCCATCTCGTTCAATTTAGAAAAAATGACTCAATCTCAGGCTCGCACTCCAGTCCTGGGAGACAGTATTGCCCGTACCACCGCCGATTTCGCCCGCCACCTGCCAATTTCGCTGTGCAGGTGTCCATTTCAGCCCGGCACGGTATTCCAGCGTGCTACTGGCGCGGTCATCGTTGAAACTGTCTTCGTTGATTTTAACCTCATTGGTTTTGACGAACTCATGGTTTGCCCCCAGCGAAACACTGGGCTCCAGCAAGGCGCCACCTTCCAGTGCCAACAAACGTCCGCCCCGGACCCCAATGTTTCCTTGTACGGATCGCATGGTGTCCGCTTTGACTTTTAGGCCGTTGTCTAACTTATAGCTGTCACTCTGAGTGACGCCGGTAGATACGCCGACCTGCGGTTCGAGAAACCAGTTGTCGGCAAAGCGGATGTGCTTGCCAACGGTAACGGCAGCACTCGCGCCTAGCGACTTGTAATCGCCTTTGGCCCGTGTGCCGTCGCTCATGGTGACTTTTGCCTTGTTGTCGAACTGGTTGAGCTTGAGCATACCGTTGACGAACACACCGCTCTCGGTATCGAATGTGCTGCCGTAAACACCGACATTCAAGCTATCGACCGTTGCCTTGGAACCGTACTTGAGGTCCATCTCGGTGCGGCTGGAACCGACGAAACCGCCCAGCAGAACATCGCGTCCGCCGACGACTACCGTGGTATCGGCACCACCGGTAATTCCTGTCTGATTTTGTGTGTAGCCATCACCATAGGCATTCTTGACGTTGTATTGGTTGCCATAAGTGCGTACCCAGACACTGTTACTCAACTTGGTCGTGTCGCTGTCACTGGCTGCCCGCATTGCAGCATCAGGTCGGATACTGAGCCCACGATCACCGATTTGCGTATTGAGCATGTTCATCTCCGCGTTCGATACGCTGCGCGCGCTCCCTGCCAGCGCGAGCGCGGTGTTGCTCGACGTACTGACGGTTTCCTTGTCCGGGTTGAGGAAAAGGCCCTGGCCGTCCTGTTTCAACCGATAGACAAAAGCACCAGCGTCCACCGTTTCGCGACCACCCAGCGAGAAACTGGCGTCGCCGGCGGCAATATTGCCGATCTTCACCGCTTCGGCAGTAACGGGCGTAGTGCCGGTGGCAGCAATTTGCAGTTGGTGTTGACCGCTGGCATTACCGGTGACATTCAGAAAATCGGTGGACCCGTTGCCCAGATCCGTGCCCATCACAAAGGTGCCGCGACCAGACAGGTCGCCGATATTCAATTGCTGAAACTGCTCGTTCGTGCCCATGCGAACAACGCCGTTGTCCAGCGCAAGACGTTGCACGGTGCTGTCGCCAGTCATTACCCACTGGGCAGCATTATTGACAGTCAGGCTGCCTGAATTGTTGACCTGACCGGTCAGCACAGAAGCATTGTCCAGCAGCACGCCACCGTTGGCAGCTGTGCTGACATCGCCGGTGAGACTGCTGCCGTGGTTCAGCACCAGGCTTGAGACGTTCTGGACATTACCGTTGAGCGCCGAACCGTTGTCCAGGTCAACAAGGCCACTGGCGTCAGCCAGTACATTGCCGGTCATCTGGCTGCCATTGTTCAGCGATAACCCGACAACGTTTTCCACGTTGCCAGTAAGACGGGCGTTATTGTTCAGGCTGACATTTGACGCCGTTCCTGCAACGGACAGAACATTGCCATTGAGCGTGCTGCCTGAGTCCAGGCTGACTTGCGTCACATTCTGCAGATCCCCCTCCAGCGCGGCGCCGTTCTGCATCCGCCAGGAGATCGAACTGCCCGTCTCGGCCACGACATTGCCTTTCAGCTGGCTTGCATCAACGGTGAGGTTGGCTGTTGAACGGTTGGCTGCTCGCAAAAGATTGCCATCGCCACCGATCAGTACGGAATTGCCGCTGATATTGATGCTGGCGACAGTCCCGGCGCTGCCGGAGGAGCCCAATACAATGGCCGACCCGGTGCCACCGGTCACGCGGGTATCATTGAGTGTCACGGTGCTGGCATTGACGCCGACCGTGTCGGTTACGATTTGCAGGCCATCCTGTGCGCCGGTAATCGTGCTGCCCGTCGCTGAAAGTTTCGCGCCACCCAACTGCACACCATAACTGCTTGCGCCGGTACCGACGACAGTAGAGTCGGTAAGGTTCAGCACGGCGAAACCTACCGCTTGTACCCCACCGATCGCCCCGGTGATGACACTGTTGCCGGTAATGGTGGCAGTGGAGGATGCAGGGGTGCTGAGGTTACGTCCCAGCAAAAGCCCAAAACTGTTGGTGCTGGTGATAATCGATTTGTCGATCGTCGCGTTGCTGTCGAGTAGCTGGATAGCTCCCCGTCCCGTCGCGCTATTGACCGTAGCGCCGGACATTTTCAACGAAGAGGCGTTTGCATTGATACGCTGGCTCTGGCCACCGTTGAAGACGACATTGGCACTTTGTGAACCGATGGTCAGCGCCGTCGCGTTGTCGATGGTCAGCGTTCCACCTTGGGACACGCTCCATGCTTCTGGCGCCGGTGGATTGGTAACTACTTCACTCTCGCCTGGCAGCAAGGTGCGACTGTGAGCCTGGGGCGCAGCGATCAATGCCGCAGCCATCATCAGTCTAAGAGTGTTCGGGTGCCTGAAGCCTAAATATATGGACATATGGATACTTCCTCATTCTGCGATCACGACGTCTGTTTTTTCGGTAGTGTCGCGAGCGCCAACTAAAAAACGTCCGACAGGCTAATGACTACGGAAAATAATTAATGTAGGAATAATCCTTAAATGCACCGCGATTTATCCTTACAGAGTGCAGGCATGTTCAACCTCCCGTTGACTTTCACTGAAAAAGCCGCGCGCGCGGGAGAGAGACGCAAAGACCTCTCTCCCGCTGAACTACTTTACTTATCGCAGCCCTACGCTGGCGCTACTGTCAGATCGCAATATTGGAAGCTGTTATTGATAGTATCCAGAGGCTTGATGACTGGAATTGAGGCTTGCAGGCCACCCTGGGCTTCATACCAGTACTTGCCCCATGCAAGCGCACCTCGCTTGGGCTGTGCTGCCTTGAAGTGTGCAGCCGTGCCCACTCTGGCGACATCAGGCACGGTCGGCCCCTGAATGGTATAAGGCGCCGAGGCCTTCGTATTGGGAATCAGCGCAGTACCCGTGGCATTCGAGTGCGCTTCAAAGTGTGCGGTGATAACAGTGCCTACCGGCAGCAGCGGATCTTTGCTGATGTTCAGTCCCAGGATATAACCACTCGTAGGACTGACCATCGCGTAGCACTCGATATAGTCGCGATTTGCAGGATTACGGATTCTGATCGTAGGTACCGGCAGGAGCACCGGAATCTGCTTGACTTCGACTGTTTGCGGCAATGATTTGTTAACGTTTTTGTCGACTCCGGTCTTTTGAATAAAGTAACGAGCTGTAACGCTTGGCGGTGTCAACTTGGCCATTTCAGTTGCCGGGATGGGAATCTCAAATTGTGATACAGCGGCAAGCGGACTAAATTCCGCAAAAGGTAAGGTAGAGCTTCCCAGAAAACACTTGACGGTATGCACCGGCTCTATATCCGGATCCGTAAGAGCGTTCACTACCTTGAATGTGCCCGGCTTGTCGCGATCATCAGATTCCACTACGTTATCAATTTTGGAAACCCCCTGTACGATCGGAAGTTGGAGATCCGGATTCTCCAGATCAGGAGGATTTGGTGGTACTACACCCGCAATGTCGAACTTCAGAATAATGGTCGCGGAAGGTGAAACAGCGTTTTGGGTGAGGCCGGCGCGCTCTATTTCATAGTGAATTGTGACATCCTTCGGCTTATCGTCACCGTTAAATATCTGATCAAGCGCTGCAAAGGTAAGATCGAAACTCAAGTTAGCGTTAGCCCATGGCTGTTTTGGCGTTTCGAAAAAATTGGTGACATCAGCGGGGTCCGTAATAACCACGTAGATTTGATCGCCAGGTTCTGCGTATTGAATAGGCAGGTTTTCTACAATGACCGTAACGTTAACACCGCCTTCGAAGTTTTCCCACGAGAGCGATTCCATATAGTTCGGGTCGGTTGCCGGCACCAGCGGTGCTTTATTGGCCAATGGCGCCTGCGGCAATACCAACGTCAGAACGGGGGTAGGAGTAGACTCCTCGCCCAGATTACCAAGCCAGTCATCCCAGCGATATTTTATGTTGACGCGACCATTCGGGAATACAAGTAACTCGTTGCTGGGAATATCAAAAGTACCGGCCGCAGGAATCGCATCGCTGAAGACTTCTACTACTTGCGTACCTGAGGTTAACCAGACGGTTAAATTGTCGTCGATACGACGTCCGAAATAACCTACATTCACCGTGAAATTCATATTCGGATTAGCAGTAATCCAGGCCGTGTCGATATTGCGAAACGGAAGCGGGGTGCCATTGACAAAGACCGGAGCTGGCGTCGGCTTTATTCTTCTGGGAGGGTTTTTTGTATTAACCGGTGCGAGCTGATCCACCGTGAATTCCAGCGTATTGGAGTCTTCCGAGTTACCGCCTCCACCTTTGTAAAGCTTGATCATGAGTTCCCAGACAGTCGGACCGGAAGAGGTAGCTTTTTCAGCGAACAGCGCGGCATTCAACGGCAGTGGGATGGTGCCATTCGGCCGGCCGGCAACCGGGCCAAGCTCAATGGTGTTTGGGAAATCAGTCCAGTCCGGTTCCCCTTTTTCACGGTATTGGACATCAAGATTGTCACCATTCAATTCATCGGGCGTACGAGTGAAATTGATGGTCAAGACCTGACTATCCAGTACAGCTTTGGCGATAAAACCATCCGCCAGTGTATCAATGGCGATATCCGCTAAAATCCCTACGCCTGATGAAACACCGATAGAAAGCGGTCGCTGTATTTTATCTACAAATTGAATTCCCATTATCGTCTCTCCTTGCGAGTTCAGGCCGAAAGGGCCAGGTGTACCAGGCGTAACTTGATCAATTTTCACTAACCCTTTTTCAGACTCGGCAATGATTTTGCCGCCTCTGAACAATTGGCAGACGAAGACACCGGAATCAGAGTCAAATAGTGGACTGATGTGTTTTTGAAATGGCACAACATGGTTGAAACCATTTGTTATGTCTATCACGGAAAGGGTTTTTTCCCACCGACCATATACTTCTGCCACTTCCGGACCAGCGCCATTGAGCGTCCGATATCCCCTCCATGTCATCCATGCGACATCGCCGGGCAACGCAATATTATTCAAAGAGCGAATTCGAAATGTGCCACCAGTTGTCAATGCAGGCTTCGTATTATTATTCCAATACCCCCACAGTGTTGCATGTATGGCCACGGGTTCCGGAAAAGTTGTAAGAGGTGTGTGATCAATGGTTAGCGTGCGCGGTGGCGACTCATCAGAATTGCCACCGCCTCTTTTCCATAACTTGTAATAAACCTGCGCAACACCATCCATCGACATTTGTTGTGGCGTCAAGGCTACGTAAACAAAAGGATCGGGAATTCCCGCGGGATAGGTCTGGTCAAAAATAGTTGTCTCGATCAAGTTTTGAACCCAGAACGCCATCAATTGGTCGTTGGGCCCCGTGTCGTCCGGGCGAGGGATGACGATACGGGTTCCATTCAACAAGATATCTTTGGGAACGTATCCATCCGGGTCATTACCATCGACACCCTCGACTGATAGTGGTGCGGCCAATACACCGATCGAGGGGCTAGTTGTGGAAATACCGACTGGACTCATGATTTCTTTCCATCACGTCTATGTAAGTTCAGCCTGTGAGACTGATTGCTGATCCGTTGAGCAAATTAGGCACCTGTCCGAATCATTCGCCTACTGTCAGATCTGACAGGTTTAGCTGCCGTCTGTCGGAAACGACGATGTACTTTTCAAGCCCTAACGGGTCTTCACTTGACGCAAGTAAAGAAATTGGTGTCTCCTGAAACCGGTTTCATACATAAGAAGACTTAGCCGTGAACGATTTCTTCACTGCGCAGCGCAGCCGCATAACCATGCTCGACGTCGCCGAACGCGCAGGTGTATCCAAAGCCAGCGTGTCACGCTTTATCGGCGATGATCGTGCCCTGCTCTCCGAGGCCATCGCCCTGCGCATTGAGCGTGCCATCGCCGAACTCGGCTACCGCCCCAACCAAATGGCCCGTGGTCTCAAGCGCGGGCGCACTCGCCTGATCGGCATGTTGGTCGCCGACATCCGCAACCCCTATTCAATTGCCGTGATGCACGGGGTGGAAACCGCCTGTCGTGCGCATGGCTACAGCCTGGTGGTGTGCAACACCGATCGCGATGACGAGCAGGAACGCCAGCATCTGGCGCTGCTGCGCTCGTACAACATCGAGGGGCTGATCGTGAACACCCTCGGCCACCACCGTGACGAATTGCATGAATTGCGCCGCGAGATGCCGTTGGTGCTGGTGGATCGCAAGGTGGACGGGCTCGACAGCGATATGGTCGGGTTGAACAATCCACAGGCAGTAGAAATGGCGTTGGCACATCTTGAACAACGCGGTTATCGCGATCTGGTGTTGGTCACCGAACCGTATGACGGCACCAGCTCGCGGATCGAGCGGGTCAGCAGTTTTCATGCACAGATTGCCCAGCGTCCGGACCTGTCCGGGGCGGTGCTGGAAACCGGTGATGATCTGCAAGCGCAACTTCAAACTTTTTTAAACACTCCTGGGGATGGGCCGAAAGCGTTGTTCTGCGCCAACGGTGTGGCCGCGCTGTCAACTGCGACTGCATTGCGGGCGATCGGCTCGCGGCTGTTCGAGGATATCGGGCTGATCGCTCTGGATGATCTGGATTGGTATCCGCTGGTGGGCAGCGGGATTACTGCGCTGGCGCAGCCGACGCAGGAGATTGGCGCGCGGGCGTTCGAATGTTTGCTTACGCGTTTGCGTGGGGATGATGAATTGGCGCGGGTGGTGGATTTTGCGCCGGTGCTGGTTGAGCGTGGATCTACGCGCGGGGTTGGCGGTGTTTGACCTGACGCCTTCGCGAGCAGGCTCATTCCTACATTTGGAATGCGGTCACCTGTAGGAGTGAGCCTGCTCGCGAAGGCATCCGCAAGAACAACACAGAATTCACTGATATTTTTTTGAACAAAAATGAAACCGGTTTCAGAGGTCAATAACAATGAACAAACCTGCCGTTTCCATCAGTCTGTCCAGCTACGGCGCCGAGCTTGTGCGCCAGCGCGGTCAGGACTCTTTCATCGAAGTTCTGGCTGCGGCCGGCGCCAATCGCATCGAGTGGCGTGAAGAATTGCTCACCCGCGAAGACCCGCAGCAATTGGCTGCGGCCACCCAGGCGCAGGGCCTGCAAAGCATTTACTCTTCACCGACCGAGCTGTGGCTTGCTGGGCAGGCACAGCCAAATCCCGAGTTGATCACTGCACTGCAACAGGCTGAAGCGTTCGGTTCGAAGTGGCTGAAAGTCTCCCTCGGCTACTTCACCGACACCAACGACCTGCAAGCCCTGACCGAACGTCTCCGACAAACCTCGGTGCAGCTATTGGTCGAGAACGATCAGACCTTGTACGGCGGGCGCATCGAACCGTTTCAACGCTTTTTCGCTGCGGTTGAACAGCACAACCTGCCAATCAAGATGACCTTCGACATCGGCAACTGGCAATGGCAGGACCAGTCCGCCACCAGCGCCGCGCGCCTGCTCGGCCGGCATGTCGGCTATGTGCACTGCAAAGCCGTAGCGCGTCGCGCCGACGGCAAACTCGTCGCCGTGCCGCCCGCCGTCAGTGACCTGCATCTGTGGGAGCAACTGTTGCGGCACATGGCCCAAGGCGTTATGCGCGCGGCCGAGTACCCGTTGCAGGGCGATGATCTGCTGCAACTGACCACCGAGCACGTCGCCGCCCTCGCCCGCCTCGGCCAATCGCGTCTGGAGCCTGCCCATGTCTGAGATCGATATTCTTTCGTTCGGCGAAACCATGGCGATGCTGGTCGCCGAGCAGACCGGTGATCTGGCAGCGGTCGAGCATTTTCACAAACGCATCGCTGGCGCCGACAGCAATGTGGCCATCGGGCTTTCGCGGTTGGGTTTCAATGTCGCCTGGCTGAGCCGGGTGGGTGATGATTCGCTCGGACGCTTCGTGGTCCAAACCCTGATCAAGGAAGGTCTCGATTGCAGCCACGTCGATGTTGACCCAAAGCACCCGACCGGCTTCCAGTTCAAGTCGCGCAATGACGATGGCAGCGACCCGCAGGTCGAGTATTTCCGCCGCGGTTCGGCGGCCAGTCATTTGTCGTCGCAGTCGATCACCGCGGACTTGCTCAGCGCCCGTCATTTGCACGCCACCGGCATTCCGCCAGCGCTCTCGGCCACGGCGCGCGAACTGTCTTTTGAGTTGATGAGCCGCATGCGCCATGCCGGGCGCAGCGTTTCGTTCGACCCCAATCTGCGCCCGAGCCTGTGGGCCAGCGAGCGCGAGATGATCAGCGAGATCAACCGCCTCGCCGCCCTCGCCCATTGGGTTTTGCCGGGTTTGAGCGAAGGCCGCTTGCTGACCGGTTTTGAAACCCCGGCGGATATTGCTGCGTTCTATCTCGATCAGGGTGCCGAAGCGGTGGCGATCAAGCTCGGCCCGCAAGGCGCTTACTACCGCACACAGCTGGACCAGGGTTTTGTCGCTGGCGTGCCTGTGGCTCAGGTCATCGACACGGTCGGTGCCGGCGATGGATTTGCAGTGGGGCTGATCAGCGCCCTGCTCGAGCATCAGAGTGTTCCCGAGGCGGTGCAACGCGCGAACTGGATTGGCAGTCGGGCGGTGCAGAGTCGTGGGGATATGGAGGGGTTACCGACTCGCCTGGAATTATCGGTTGAATTTGAGGCCGCCAATCGCCAGCAGGCTGGCTCCCACATGGGGATTGTGTCGACCACTAACCCCGTGGGAGCCAGCCTGCTGGCGATGAGGCCCTGACAGGCTGCCCATTGTTTGAACCTGCTGCGACAAAAACAACAAGCTCAGGAGCAAGACCATGAAAAACGCTACCCTCGCCACCCGCCGCTGGTGGTACATCATGCCGATCGTGTTCATCACCTACAGCTTGGCGTATCTCGATCGCGCCAATTATGGCTTCGCCGCCGCTTCCGGCATGGCCGAAGACCTGATGATCACGCCGGGCCTGTCCTCTTTGCTCGGAGCGCTGTTCTTTCTCGGTTATTTCTTCTTCCAGGTGCCCGGTGCGGTCTACGCGCAAAAGCACAGCGTGAAGAAGCTGATTTTCGTCAGCCTGATCCTATGGGGCGGCCTTGCGACGCTGACCGGCGTGGTCTCCAACGCGTATTGGCTGATCGTCATCCGCTTCATGCTCGGCGTGGTCGAAGCGGCCGTGATGCCGGCGATGCTGGTCTACCTGTGTCATTGGTTCACCCGTGCCGAACGATCTCGGGCCAACACCTTTCTGATCCTCGGCAACCCGGTGACGATGCTCTGGATGTCCGTGGTTTCGGGTTATCTGGTGCAGCACTTCAGCTGGCGCTGGATGTTCATCATCGAAGGCTTGCCGGCGGTGTTGTGGGCTTTTATCTGGTGGCGTCTGGCCGATGATCGTCCGGCCCAGGCCAAGTGGCTCAGCGATCAGGAAAAGCACGATCTGGAAAGCGCACTGGCGGCAGAACAGGTCGGCATCAAAGCCGTGAAGAACTACGCCGAAGCGTTTCGTTCGCCGAAGGTGATCATTCTCGCGTTGCAGTTTTTCTGCTGGAGCATCGGGGTTTACGGCTTCGTGTTGTGGCTGCCGTCGATCCTCAAGGCAGGGGCTCAGATGGACATGATCGAGGCTGGCTGGCTGTCGGCGCTACCGTATCTGGCGGCGGTGATCGGCATGCTCGCGGTGTCGTGGGGTTCGGACAAATTGCAGAAGCGCAAACGCTTCGTCTGGCCGCCACTGCTGATCGCCTCCATCGCCTTTTACGGCTCCTATGCGCTCGGCGCAGAACATTTCTGGTGGTCGTACACGCTGCTGGTGATCGCCGGCGCCTGCATGTACGCGCCGTACGGGCCATTCTTCGCGATCGTGCCGGAGATCCTCCCGGCCAACGTCGCTGGTGGCGCCATGGCGCTGATCAACAGCATGGGCGCGCTCGGTTCGTTCGGCGGCTCGTATCTGGTCGGTTACCTGAACAGCTCCACCGGCTCGCCGGGCGCGTCCTATCTGTTGATGAGCGGTGCGTTGCTGCTGTCGGTGGTGCTGACGATTTTTCTCAAGCCCGGCGCCAGTGACCGCGTCGTCGCTAAAGCCGTTGCCACGCCACGCGTGCCGGCGCATTCCTGAAAGGACTTTGTCATGAAAAAACACGTCGTGCTGTACAAGAAGCTGTCGCCCGCGCTCATGGCGCGTCTGCAAGAGCAGTTCGAAGTCACGCTGATCGAAAGCCTCGACGCCGACGGCCTGATGCAACTACGTGACGCCCTGCCCCGCGCCCACGGCTTGCTCGGTGCGAGTCTTAAACTCGATGCCTCGTTGCTCGATCTGGCGCCGCAACTGCAAGCCATTGCCAGTGTTTCGGTGGGTGTCGACAACTACGACATCGATTACCTCAGTCGTCGCCGGATCCTGCTGACCAACACCCCGGACGTGCTCACCGAAACCACCGCCGACACCGGTTTCGCCTTGATTCTGGCGGCGGCCCGGCGTGTGGTCGAACTCGCCAACATGGTGCGCAGCGGCCAGTGGAGCCGCAACATCGGCCCGGCACATTTCGGCACTGACGTGCATGGCAAGACACTCGGCATCATCGGCATGGGCCGCATCGGCGAGGCACTGGCCCAGCGTGGCCATTTTGGCTTCGGCATGCCGGTGATCTATCACAGCCAGTCGCGCAAACCCGCCGTCGAGGAACGCTTCAAGGCGCAATACCGCAGCCTCGAGGACTTGCTCAGACAGGCCGATTTCATTTGCCTGACCTTGCCACTGACGGCGCAGACTGAAAAGTTGATCGGCGCCAAGCAGTTTGCCTTGATGCGTGCGGAGAGCATTTTCATCAATATCTCACGCGGCAAGGTGGTGGATGAGACCGCGATGATCGACGCGCTGCGTCATCAGCGCATTCGTGCCGCGGGGCTGGATGTGTTCGAGCGTGAACCGCTCAGTCATGACTCGCCGTTGTTGCAACTCAACAATGTGGTGGCGACGCCGCACATGGGGTCGGCGACCCATGAAACGCGCGAGGCGATGGCGCGGTGTGCAGTGGAGAATCTGCTGGCGGCGTTGGCTGGCAAGAAGCCGGCGAATCTAGTGAACCCTTTCCACTGATCGTTCCCACGCTCCGCGTGGGAATGCCTCAAGGGACGCTCCGCGTTCCAGCTTGTAAGGGGACGCAGAGCGTCCCGGGCTGCATTCCCACGCAGAGCGTGGGAACGATCAGTGCGTGGGTTACGGCCGGGGACCATCAAGCACTGCGCGCCTGTAAAAGCTGCGCCGCACACAAGGCAATCCGCGCGCAGGCGTCGGCCAGTTTCACCCGATCTACCACCAGGCCAATGCGGATATGCCCCGCCGCACTCGGGCCGAACGCTTCACCGGCCAGTACCGAGACGCCATAACCGTTCAGCAATCGCTCGGCAAACGCCTGGGCACCGAGACCGGTCTGGCGCACATCGACCATCACGAACATGCCGCCATCCGGCCTGATCGGATGCAGGCCCGGGCAGCCGCGCAAACGCTCGCAAACCAGATCGCGGCGCAGGCGATATTCCTCGCGCATCTGCGTCACCTCCGGGAGATCGCTTTGCAGCGCAACCTGCGCGGCTTTCTGCACGAAATCCGGCAGACCGAAGAGCATGCTCAGCGACAGGTTGACCAGATGCTCGGCCAGCGGTGTCGGCCCGATCATCCAGCCAATGCGCCATCCGGTCATGGCATGGGATTTCGACAGGCTGTTGATCGTTGCCGTGCGCTCGGCCATGCCCGGCAGGCTCGCCGGGCTGATGTGCCGGCCTTCGTAAAGCAGTTCGCTGTAGACCTCGTCGCTGATCAGCCACAGGTCATGGCGCAGGCACAGCGCCGCCAGTTCCTGCCAGATCAACAGCGGCAAGCTTGCACCGCTGGGGTTGTTCGGGCTGTTGAGCAACATGGCGCGAGTCTTTGAAGTAATACGCGCCGCGATATCGGCCGGGTCGACGCGGAAGCCGTTTTCCGGGCGCACCGGCACTGGAATGACCGTCGCGCCGCACGCGCCGAACACGCCTTCATAAGTGACGTACATCGGTTCGGCGACGATCACTTCATCGCCGGGATCAAGCAGACATTGCGCCACCGAATACACCGCGCATTGCGCGCCGGGCAAGACAATCACCTGGTCAGGATCAACGCGCTGACCACTGCGCTGGCAATGGCGCTCGGCAATCAGCCTGCGCAGCTCGAGCCGGCCACGAATATCTGCATAATGCGTATCGCCAGCCAGCAGACTGTCGATCGCGCCATGGACAATCGGCAGCGGCGTATCGAAATCCGGATCGCCGACGCTCAACAGCAGAATATCAACGCCCTCGGCGCGCAATGCCAACGCTCGGTCGTGGATCTGCCAGGCGGCGGCGCCCTCTCCGGCAATGCGTTGGGTCAAGGCTGAATAGCGCATGTACGTCTCCTGATTGCGCGGTTTCCAGCCTTCACCGTATCTCAAATCACGAAACGCGCCACCATCGCATTCAAATCCACGGCCAGACGCGACAGTTCATGAGTCGCTGCGCTGGTCTGGTTGGCGCCGGCCGCCGACTGCGTGGCCAGATCGCGGATGTTGACCAGATTGCGGTCGACTTCGCGGGAGACTTGCGCCTGCTCTTCCGAGGCGCTGGCGATCACCAGGTTGCGCTCGTTGATCTGGTGGATCGACTGGGTGATCTGCTCCAGCGCGACGCCGGCGGCACGGGCCATTTCCAGGGTGATCTGGGTGCGCTGGTTGCTTTGCTGCATCGACGAAACCGCCTCGCCGGTGCCGTTCTGAATGCCGGCGACCATTTTTTCGATTTCCTGGGTCGATTGCGCGGTGCGATGGGCCAGCGCTCGGACTTCGTCCGCGACGACGGCAAAGCCTCGTCCGGCTTCACCGGCACGCGCGGCTTCGATCGCGGCGTTGAGCGCCAGCAGGTTGGTCTGTTCGGCGATGGCGCGAATCACATCGAGCACTTTGCCGATATCGCGACCCTGTGCGGCGAGACCTTCAATCATCTGCGCGGTGTTCTGTACGTCGTGGGTCATGGTCTGGATCGCGTCGACGGTTTTCACCACCTGATCGCGACCTTCACGGGCGGCGTGGGTCGACTGGTTCGACGCTTCAGAGGTCGACACGGCGTTGCGCGCGACTTCTTCGACGGCGGCGGTCATCTCGTTGACGGCAGTGGCAGCCTGTTCAATCTCGTTGTTCTGCTGCTGCAAACCGCGCGAGGCTTCTTCAGTCACGGCGCTGAGTTCTTCGGCGGCCGCGCCCAATTGCGTGGCGGAACCGGCGATCTGTTCGATGGTTTGACGTAGATTGACCTGCATCGCCGCGAGGGCTTCGAGCAGGCGCGCCGGCTCGTCCTTGCCGTCGACTTCGATGGCTTTGCTCAGGTTGCCAGCGGCGATGGTTTGCGCCGCCAGCAGCGCGCGGTTGAGCGGTGTGACAATGCTGCGGGTCAACAGCCAGGCCAGCAACACCGTGGCCAGCGCTGCAATCACCGCGACAATGATGATCCCGGTAATGGCGCTGTCGTAATAATCGCCGGCGCGAGTCGACGCGGTCTTGGCATCGGCGGCATTGATTGCGATCAGTTTGTTCAACTGCTCGCCCATCTGGTCGGTGCCTTCCTTGATGCGCGTGTTGATCAGCGCGCGCAACTCATCCATTTTGTCCTGGCGCGACAACTCGAGCATCTGGTTCTGCGCTTGAACGTAGTTGTCCAGCGTGGTCGAGAACGTCTGGTACAGCGCACGTTCTTCCGGACCGGCAGGCAGTTCGGCATAAGCGGCTTGTGCCTTGCGCGCCTTTTCAACCAGCACGGCGATACGCGTCTGGGCTTCCTGCAACGCGGCAGGCTCGCGATTGACCAACACGCGGAACGAGAGGATGCGCATCCGCAGGACGTTCTCGGTTATCACGCTGAGATGGGTCACGCTAGGCAGTTGCGTCGAATTCATATCGATCGACGCCTGGCGAATGACCGACATGCGATTGACGGCAAACACGCCAAGCACGACGACCAATAAAGCAATGAAGGCAAAACCGAGGAAGGCACGGGGCGCGATATTCAGGTTACGCAAGGACATGGCTGCACTCTCAAGATAGAAGCTACGAGCGTCCCTGCCATATCACTGAGCCGTGGGGGTGGGCTGCAGTCTGGCGCCACTGTTTTGGAAGTTTTGTGTGCGCCTGACCTTTGTATCGGCCAGGCTTTAGGAAGATTGCGGGTGCGTTGCAATTATTTTTATCGGTGTTTCAAGGATGAAACATCGGTCGAGCATTTCACAAGCTGCGCCGGGCCATCTGCCACACGCGAGCAATGTCCGTAGCGCGTTCACGCAACAACCGTGGCGCTTCGGCGCAGGCCTGTTCCAGGCTCATCGGTCCGCTGGTCACGGCGAATGCCGCGTCGATGCCATGGTCATACAGTTCCTGATAACCCTCACCCAGGGTGCCGGCAATCACCACCACCGGCACACCGTGTTGTTTGGCGATCCGTGCAACGCCGAACGGCGTCTTGCCACGCAAGGTCTGCGCGTCGAAGCGCCCTTCCCCGGTAATCACCAGATCGGCGCCCTTAACAGCGTCGGCGAGCCCCACCAGCTCCGCCACCACTTCCACGCCAGCCTGAAACTGCGCACCGAGAAATGCTTTTGCGGCAAAGCCGAGACCGCCCGCCGCACCGCTGCCGGGTTCACCGCTAACGTCTTTGCCCAGCGCCTGCGCGCACAGTTCGGCAAAGTGCCCCAAGGCGTGATCAAGTTGCTGCACCTGCGCCGGCGAGGCGCCTTTCTGTGGGCCGAAAATTGCGGACGCGCCATGCGGGCCGCACAGCGGATTGTTCACATCCGCAGCAATATCGAAACGCACCTGCGCCAGACGCGGGTCGAGTGCGCTCAGGTCCAGCCGCGCCAGTTGCGCCAGTGCCAGTCCGCCGGGGACCAGCGGCTGATCCTGCGCGTCAAGCAGTTTCAGCCCCAACGCCTGCATCGCACCGGCGCCGCCATCGTTGGTAGCGCTGCCGCCAATCGCCAGAATCACCCGTTGTGCGCCGGCATCCAGCGCCGCGCGAATCAGTTCGCCGGTACCAAACGTGCTACTGATGCACGCATCGCGCTGTCCCGGCGGCACCAGTTGCAGGCCACTGGCTTCGGCCATTTCGATGATTGCCGTCTGGGTGTGGGGCAACCAGCCCCACGCGGCTTCGACCGGCGCACCGAGCGGGCCACGCACGCGACTGCGGCGCAACTCGCCTGCACAGGCAGCGAGAATCGATTCCACCGTGCCTTCGCCACCATCGGCCATCGGGCATTTGACCAGCGTCGCTTGTGGCCACACCTGAGCCAGGCCGAGGGCGATGGCCTCGGCGACGCCCTGAGCACTGAGGCTGTCCTTGAATGAATCGGGGGCGATGACGACTTTCATGAGAATTCTCCGGTGGCAATGTCCGTCATGCTGCCAGTGGCCGCGAAGGTTGACGCCGGTCGGTTGCACAAGTGGCGTCGGCGTTTATTGTTCATTTTCACAAAAGACAGGTGTTGGTTGTACCGGCCTCATCGCTGGCAAGCCAGCTCCCACAGGGTGCTGTGGTGGATGTGGAAGTCATGAACGCCTTATAACCTGTGGGAGCTGGCTTGCCAGCGATGGCGGCCTCAAGAACGACTCATGCCGATGGGTCGGTCTGCGGCAACAACTGCACCCCCAGATACAACGCCAGCATCCCGTCCAGCCTGAGCGGATCGACCCCGCTCAACTCGGCAATCCGCTCCATCCGGTAGCGCAGGCTGTTGCGATGAATGCCCAAGGCCTCGGCGCAGGCCTGACTCTGGCCGTCGTGCTCACACCAGCTGCGCAGCGTCGCCAGCAATTGACCGTTGCTGTCCTTGGCGATCACCTTGCGCAGCGGTTTGAGCAGTTCGTCCAGCGCATCATCGTTACGATGGCGCCAGAGCATCACCGGCAAACGATAGCGGTTGAGCGTCAGCACGCGCGAATGCGGCAAGACTTCGCGCCCGTAGGCGAGCAGATCGCCGACCCGCCGATAGCAGCGGCGCAGCCCGGCCAGCCCGTCGGCCTGCCCGCCCACGGCAAGGCGCAGGATCTTCCAGCCGAGGCCATCGAGTTTTTCCAGCAAGCGCTCGTGCTCGATGTGCTGACTCGCCGGGCGACACCACAGCAGCGATGACGGCGCCGAACTCACGCACCAGCTGTCCGGGTAACGCGACATCAGCCAGGCACTCAGCGCCTCGACCGTTTGCCCCGGACCGTGCTCAGCACCCAGTTCGAACAGATGAGGCACCCGCGTCAGTTGCGGCTTGAGCCCCAGTTGCTGCGCCTCGTCGACCAGCCGCGGCGAATCACCCGCTTCGCTCAGCAACAGCGCCAGCAGGTCATCACAGCGCTGGCGCCGCCATTGCTGCTCGGCCTGCTGGTTGCGCTGGCCAACCAGCATTTCTGCAGTCATGCGCACCAGTTCGGCATAGGTGCGCAGTTGTTCGGGGTCGCCGGTGATGCCCAGTACGCCGATCAAACGCTGATCAAGCAGCAGCGGCAGGTTGATGCCCGGTTGCACGCCTTTGAGATGCACCGCCGTCTGCGTATCGATTTCGACCACGCGACCATTGGCCAGCACCAGTTGCGCGCCTTCGTGGCGGGTGTTGATGCGCTCGGGTTCGCCGCTGCCGAGGATCAGCCCCTGGCTGTCCATGACGTTGACGTTGTAGGGCAAAATGGCCATCGCCCGGTCGACGATGTCCTGGGCGAGGTCGTGGTCAAGTTCGAACATGACAGCGGCAATCCTTGATTTTCGGCGCGTGCAATTGTTCACCCGCACAGGGTCTACCGGCAAACCCTGTGCTCAGGCACAAAGACAATCCGGCCAGAGGTGGCCGAGACTCTCGGGGCGATCAACGTTACCCTTTGCATCGCAAAAAATCATAATAAAGAGAGAGCCGCTATGTCGCAGAGCGCCGCAGCTACCCAGACCATCGACACCGACGGTAAAAACGCCGTCTACAAACGCATCACCCTGCGTTTGATCCCCTTCATTTTCATCTGCTACTTGTTCAACTACCTCGACCGGGTCAACGTTGGCTTCGCCAAACTGCAGATGCTCGACGCGCTGAAGTTCAGCGAAACCGTGTACGGCCTCGGTGCCGGGATTTTCTTCATCGGCTACGTGCTGTGCGGCGTGCCGAGTAACCTGGCCCTGACCAAATTCGGTCCACGGCGCTGGATCGCGCTGATGATGATCACTTGGGGCACGCTGTCGACCTGCCTGCTGTTCGTCACCACGCCGACCGAGTTCTACACGCTGCGACTGTTCACCGGCGCGGCCGAGGCCGGGTTCTTTCCCGGTGTGGTGCTGTACCTCTCGCAATGGTTCCCGGCGTTCCGCCGCGGCCGGATCATGGCGCTGTTCATGTCGGCGATTCCGGTGTCGGGTCTGCTCGGCAGCCCATTCTCCGGTTGGATACTCAATCACTTCGCCGCCGGCCAGGGCGGTCTCGCCGGCTGGCAGTGGATGTTCCTGCTGCAAGGCATTCCGACGGTCATCCTCGGCGCCCTCGCTTGGTTCCTGCTCAGCGACAGCTTCGCCAACGCCAAATGGCTGACCCCGCACGAGCGCGCGGTGCTTGAGGCAGATCAGGCCGAAGACCTGGCGAACAAACCAAAATCCACCTCCGACTCGCTACTGGCCGTGTTCAAGAATCCCGCGATCTGGGCCTTCGGCCTGATCTACTTCTGCATCCAGAGCGGCGTTTACGCGATCAACTTCTGGCTGCCGTCGATCATCAAGAATCTGGGTTTCAGCGATAACCTGGTGATCGGCTGGTTGAGCGCGATTCCCTATCTGCTGGCGGCGGTGTTCATGCTGGTTGTCGGTCGCTCGGCCGACCTGCGCAAGGAACGCCGCTGGCATCTGGTGGTGCCGATGCTGATGGGCGCGATTGGTTTGCTGATCGCAGTGAACTTCGCGGCGAATCCGGCGATTGCGATTCTCGGTTTGACCATCGCCACCATGGGTGCGCTGACCGGGTTGCCGATGTTCTGGCCGGTACCGACCGCGATGTTGAGCGCCGGCGCCGCGGCAGGTGGCCTGGCGCTGATCAACTCGATGGGGCAGATGGCGGGGTTTTTGAGCCCGTATCTGGTGGGTTGGGTCAAGGACAGCACAGGCTCGACGGATGCGGCGTTGTATCTGCTCGCGGCGGTGATTGTCGGCGGGAGTTTGCTGGCGTTGCGGATGACGCGGACGTTGCGGGCTTAGGCTTTCAACGGCTTTCATGGACGGCCCTGTTTTGGGCCGTTTTTATATTTCGGTTCGACTCGAGAGTTGGTTGAAATTTGAGATCGGCGGCCCCTCACCCCAGCCCTCTCCCGAGGGAGAGGGAGCCGATCTCTGTGCTTTTCAAAATGTGCGTTCGACTCAGTATTGCGCGTTGGCGTATCTCTCCAAGTCACCTCGGTCAGTCCCCTCTCCCTCTGGGAGAGGGCTAGGCGGGCGGCGTTCCGATGAGGGGCTTTTGATCTTGTAAATTCACTTTGCCCCCTCATCCGCATCTGGTATTTGATTGACCCCTCCCACCGCCAAAAAGGATTTCGCCATGAGCTACCGCACACTCGGCCACTCCGGGCTGCAGGTCTCCACCTTGACGCTCGGCACAATGATGTTCGGCGAACAGACCAGCGCCGAAGATTCGCTGCGCATCATCGACAAGGCCTGGGATCAGGGGATCAACTTCATCGATACCGCCGACGTCTACACCAACGGCCGTTCCGAAGAGATCGTCGGTGAGGCGATCGCCCGGCATCGGCACGAATGGGTGCTGGCCACCAAGGTCGGCTTCGGCCCGGTCGACGGCGTGCCAAACCGCAGCGGTTTAAGCCGCAAACACATCTTCAACGGTCTCGAAGCCAGCCTCACTCGGCTCGGCACTGACTACGTCGACATCTATTACCTGCACCGCGAAGACCACAACACGCCGCTTGAAGTGAGCGTTTCGGCGATTGGCGATCTGATTCGCCAAGGCAAGATCCGCTATTGGGGGCTGTCGAACTATCGCGGTTGGCGGATCGCCGAGGTGATTCGTGTTGCAGACAAGCTCGGCGTTGACCGCCCGGTGATCAGCCAGCCGCTGTACAACATCGTCAACCGTCAGGCCGAGACCGAGCAGATCACCGCTGCGCAAACCTATGGCCTCGGCGTGGTGCCTTACAGTCCGCTGGCTCGTGGCGTGCTCAGCGGCAAGTACGCGCCGGATGTGCAACCGGACGCCAACAGCCGCGCCGGGCGCCAGGACAAGCGCATTCTGGAAACCGAGTGGCGCGTCGAGTCGTTGCGCATTGCCCAGCAGATTCAGCAGTACACCGAGCAGCGCGGCGTCGGCATGGTCGAGTTTGCGATTGCCTGGGTGCTGAACAACAACGCCGTGACCTCGGCCATTGTCGGGCCGCGGACCGAGGCGCAGTGGGATGCCTATACCCAGGCGCAGGCGGTGAAAATCAGCGCCGAGGACGAGGCATTCATCGATTCACTGGTCACGCCGGGGCATGCTTCGACACCGGGTTTCAACGATGTCAGCCATTTCGTCTCTGGGCGCAAACCACATCAGGCATAACAGGTCTTCCCTAATGTAGAACAGCCGATACAATCGGCTGTTTTTCATTGAATTCAGCGCGATCAAACGGAAACTGGATTGATCGGCGCAAAATTGCCAGGGATAACTGCATGTTCGATCGCTCCGTCGAGGCCCCCGCGAAGCCTGCTCTGCTGAAAAACCCCGGCGACCAACACCATCCGCATTCACAGCTTCACGCCGAAGAGACGGCAACGGCCATCGGGCGCAACCCCTCGATTGAGTACCGCGCCGATATCGACGGCCTGCGCGCCATCGCCGTGCTGCTGGTGTTGATCTTCCACGGCGGCCTGGCGTTGTTTCCGTCGGGATACATCGGCGTCGACATTTTCTTTGTGATCTCCGGGTACCTGACCACCTCGATCATCATGACCTCGCTGGACAAGGGCTCTTTCAGCTTCAGCGGCTTTTACACGCGGCGGATCTGGCGCCTGCAACCGGCGATCATTGCGCTGCTGATCGTCACGTTGCTGATTACCACGCTGCTGTATCTGCCCAGCGACTACGTCGACTTTCTCAAAAGTGAAAAATACACCTCGCTGCTGATTTCCAACCAGTACTTTTCCAAGGTCACCAGCGGCTACGCGACGCCGGATGCGGCAAGTCTGCCGTTGCTGCACACCTGGTCTTTGGCCATCGAATGGCAATGGTATCTGGCCTTGCCACTGGGCCTCTGGCTGCTCAACCGTTACGTAGCGAAAAGAGTTTTCAAAGCCACGGTGCTGGGTCTGACCCTCGCGGCAATGGCACTGGCGCTGTACCTGTCGTACGCCTATCCCGACCGCAACTATTACTTCTTCACCGCACGTATCTTTGAATTGATGATCGGTTCCTGCGCAGTCATTTTCAGCAGCGAGACGTTCCGGCTCAAGCGCCTGAACGCTTCGCTGATCTGTGCGCTGGCGTTGGCGACGCTGTTCTACTGCGCGACGCGCGAAGATATCTTGTCGGGTTTTCCCGGCTACCACGCCATCGCCGTGTGCCTGGCCACGGCCGTGCTGCTGTTTCGCGGCATCGGAGATGCCAGCGTGACCTCGAGGTTACTGGCGTTCCGGCCGCTGGTGTTTATCGGCACGCTCTCCTATTCACTGTACGTGTGGCACTGGCCGATTCTCGCCGTGACGAGCTACCTGGGCATCGCCCTCACCCCGCTGGTGCAGCTGGTGTACTTCGGCGCGACCTTCGTCATCGGCTATCTGTCCTTCGTGCTGATCGAAAACCGTTTCCGCAAGGCGCGCGCTGGCTTCGGAAAAACCCTGATCTGGCTGATGATCGTGCCGGCGATTGCCTTGTCGCTGTTGCATTCGGCGGGTGACCGGAGCGAGGGCTGGCCGAACCGCTTCAATCAGGGCTCGAACAATTTGTTCAACGGTTTGAAAGCGTCGGTGCCGGCCAACCGGGAAGCGTGTCTGGGCGTGAGCGACGGCACCGATCCTGGCTGCATCATGGGCGCCGCACAGGCCAGGCCTCAGGTTCTGTTGATGGGGGATTCCTACTCGAATCATTATTGGGGCTTCGTTGAAACGCTGGCCAAGGACGCGAACCTCGCCGTCCTCGCGCAGGGATATCCGGCCTGCCTGGCGCTGCCGAACATCTACCTCTACAACTGGTACAAAGCGAAAAACGCGCTGTATCAGAAATGCCACAACGCTGCGCAACGCTACTACGAAATGATCGCCAGCCATCATTTCCGCTACGTGATTATCGGGCAGTTCTGGGAGGCCTATCTCACCGATGCCATCGTCACCCGCCTGGAGGATCCGCGCAGTGTCGAACTGTCGCAACAACGCCTCGGCGTCGCGCTCCGCCAAGCCCTGGACATCATCGTCAAGTCCGGCGCAACACCGGTGTTCCTGATGAATACCCTGCCGATGCCGACGGGGATCAACGAGTGTTTATTGAAACAGGTGAAGTTGCGCGGCTTGCTCGGCAGTGCCGAACAGAGCATTCAATGCGCATCGGTGCCTTGGTCAAATGACGAAGATCCGACATTGGCCCGGTTGTTCAGCGAACTGCAGGGCGAATACCCGAGCCTGATCGTCATCGATCCGAAAAGCCTGCAATGCAAGGATGGCGCTTGCGCGACCACGGTCGATGGCTTGCCGGTTTATCGCGACCTCGGTCACATGACCGATTACGCCTCTTACCGGTTTGGTGAAATGTACCTCAAGCGCTTTGGCAATCCGTTGAAGGGTGCTCAGTGATTTCAAGCGCTTCGCGAGAGGGCTCGCTCCCACAGGGAAACCAGTAGCTATGCTGATGGCGCGGCGATCCGGTTGATGCCTGTGAAGAATATTGAGCAACCGATCAATATTCAGCACAAAAACCACGTATCCTTCGCGCCCCGTTCAACCCTCAACCTGCGAGGACAGCTTGGCTAAAGGTATCGCTCTATCGGTTTCGGCATCCGTGCTGTTTGCCGTAATGTATTACTACACTTCGTTGCTCACACCGTTGAGCGGTGTGGAGATCTTTGGCTGGCGGATGCTGCTGACCGTGCCGTGCATGACCGTGTTCATGCTGGTTTCCGGGGAATGGCGGCGGGTTGTCGAGCTGGTGCGCTTGATGGCGGCGAGGCCGAAATTGATCGGCGGCTTGATCATCTCCGCCGCGTTGCTCGGCGTGCAGCTGTGGCTGTTCATGTGGGCGCCGCTGAACGACTACAGCCTCGATGTCTCGCTGGGTTATTTCCTGCTGCCACTGGCGATGGTGCTGACCGGGCGGATTGCCTACGGCGAGAGCCTGTCGTATCTGCAAAAGATCGCGGTGTTTTTTGCCAGCCTCGGCGTGCTGAACGAGCTGTATCAGGTGGGCGGTTTTTCCTGGGCAACCCTGGTGGTCGTGGTCGGCTATCCGTTGTACTTCGTACTGCGCAAATACCTTCAGACCGACAACCTCGGTGGCTTGTGGGTCGACATGACCTTGATGCTCCCGGTCGCCTGGTGGTTCGTGCAGGGCGGCGAGCAAGGCTTGGGCGTGTTTGACCAATATCCCGGGTTGCTCTGGCTGATTCCGCTGCTCGGCCTGATCAGTGCCTCAGCGTTGGTGGTGTACATCATCGCCAGCCGCTTGCTGCCGTTCAGTCTGTTCGGCTTGTTGAGTTATGTTGAGCCGGTGCTGCTGCTCGGCGTGGCGCTGTTGCTCGGTGAAAGCATCAAGTCCGGGGAGTGGCTGACCTATATCCCGATCTGGATGGCGGTGGTGGTGCTGGTTTTCGAAGGCTTCAAGCACCTGATGCGACAAAGCCGCCCATAAGCCAAACACAAAAAAATGTGGGAGCCAGCCTGCTGGCGATTGCGATCTGTCAGTCAACTTTTATGCTGAATCTGAAGTCGCTATCGCCAGCAGGCTGGCTCCCACACTGTTTATCGCTGCTGGGGATTACTCGGTGGTCAAAACACCACGACGCACCTGGTCGCGCTCGATCGACTCGAACAGTGCCTTGAAGTTGCCCTCACCGAAACCATCGTCGCCTTTGCGCTGAATGAATTCGAAGAACACCGGGCCCATCAGGGTTTCCGAGAAGATCTGCAGCAGCAGACGCTTGTCGCCCTGCTCCGATGCGCCATCGAGGAGGATACCGCGCGATTGCAGTTGGTCGACCGGCTCGCCGTGGTTCGGCAGGCGCCCTTCGAGCATTTCGTAGTAGGTGTCCGGCGGTGCCGTCATGAAGCGCATGCCGATCTTCTTCAACTGGTCCCAGGTCTTGATCAGATCGTCCGTGAGGAACGCGACGTGCTGGATGCCCTCACCGTTGAACTGCATCAGGAACTCTTCGATCTGCCCGGCGCCCTTGGACGATTCTTCGTTCAACGGGATGCGGATCATGCCGTCCGGTGCGGTCATCGCTTTCGAGGTCAGGCCGGTGTATTCGCCCTTGATGTCGAAGTAGCGAATTTCACGGAAGTTGAACAGCTTCTCGTAGAAGTTTGCCCAATAGGCCATACGACCGCGATAAACGTTATGGGTCAGGTGATCGATGATCTTCAGGCCGGCACCGACCGGGTTGCGGTCTACGCCGTCGATGAACACGAAGTCGATGTCATAGATCGAACTGCCTTCGCCGAAACGGTCGATCAGGTACAGCGGCGCACCGCCAATGCCTTTGATCGCCGGCAGATTCAGCTCCATCGGACCGGTTTCGATGTGAATCGGCTGGGCGCCGAGTTCCAGTGCGCGGCTGTAGGCCTTCTGCGAATCCTTGACGCGGAACGCCATGCCGCAAACGGACGGACCATGTTCGGCGGCGAAGTACGAGGCGACGCTGTTCGGTTCGTTGTTGAGGATCAGGTTGATCGCGCCCTGACGGTACAGGTGCACGTTCTTGGAACGGTGGGTGGCGACTTTTGTGAAGCCCATGATCTCGAAGATCGGCTCCAGCGTGCCGGGAGTCGGCGATGCGAACTCGATGAACTCAAAGCCCATCAGGCCCATTGGGTTTTCGTATAAATCTGCCATGGTGACGCCTCATCATTTCTAATCAATCAACCGGGGGTTTATTGGCGAGTCATGCTGAGAGCGCTGGGCGGCGCGCAGGAAATGCCACGCACACTGCGGGCGAGGAAGTCACCGTAGATCAGTTGAAACCCGAATATCTTCATTGTCGACCCAAGGCTCTTGCGGGCGAGGCTTCTGCTGCCAGAAGACGATTATTATTGTATGCGTAACCCGATTCTACACAGCGTAAACCGGCTTGTCTGCTGCCCCTATGAAATCCGCTTTTTTGCGTCTGTCGCAAGGGGTTTGTTGCACAGGTAGATGCCGCCGAGAATCAGCGCACCGCCCACGCACATGGTCGGCGTCAGTTGTTCGCCCAGCAGCAGCGCGCCGAAGATCACCGCCGTAAGCGGGTTGAGCGCGATAAACACGCCACTGCGCGTCGCGCCGATCTTGCGGATGCCGTGGTAATAACCGATGTATGCCAGCGCTGAACCGAGCACACCGAGGTAGGCGAGGCTCAGCCATTGCGGCGCGCCCAGATCATTCAGTGCTGCCCAGCTCAGTTCGCCGCGCGCTGCCGCCAACAGGCATAACATCAGCGTGCCAATCAGGATCGAGTACGTCACCGTCTGCACCGGGCCTAACGACTGATTCAGTTCACGCGAAAACAATGAATAAACACCCCAGCCCAGCACGCACCCCAAGATCAATAAATCGCCCATCCATGCGTCGGGCGTCGCCGCCAGTAATTGCGGATTACGGCTGACGATCACCAATGCGGCGCCGACGATGCAGATCACGATACCTGCGGTTTTCATTGAGCCCAGGCGCTCCTTGAACAACCACCACGAAGCAAGACCGATTACCGCCGGGTTCAGCGCGACGATCAACGAAGCGCGCGATGCGTTGATGTATTGCAGGCCGTAGAAGAAGCACAGGTTGTAAAAGAAAATCCCGAAAAACCCCAACAATGCCAAGCGCAACCACTGGCGGGCAGTCGGGCGGACAAGCGCAATTCGCGTCAGCCATAAAAAGCCCAGCAAGGCCAGGCTGGCCAGCAAAAAGCGCAGGCTGGCCGCAAACAGCGGATTCAGACTGCTGCTCAGAAACCGGCCGGCGACGAATGTGCCGCCCCAGATCATCGTTACCCCGGCGAGGGTCAGATAAACCGGAACGTCGGATGATGTTTTTCCAGGGTTGTGCATGTAGTCGAGGCTCGAAAGGTTGCAGATGCTTTATGATCGACCTCATTCGCGTTCATCGTAAAATGAGCAAATACTCATGACCCTTACGCAACTGGAAATCTTCTCGCTGGTCGCCGAACTGCGCGGTTTTACCCTGGCTGCCCATCGCTTGGGGATTTCCCAGTCGGCGGTGTCCCACGCGTTGAAATCACTGGAACAGGAACTTGGCGTCGAACTGCTGCGCCGGCATCAGTCACAAGTAGAGCTCAGTACCATCGGCGAGCAATTGCTGCTGCGCGCCCGTGCGATGCTCGGTCTGGCCAATACATTGCGTCAGGAAGCCGCCGATGCGCGAGGGATGAAAAGCGGCACCTTGCGCATCGGCTCGTTCGGGCCCACCTCGTCGATCAAGCTGCTACCGGCCATTCTGCGGCGCTATCGAGAAGCCCATCCGGGCATCGAAGTGCACGTTGACGAAGGACCGGATCGTCAAGTGATTCAATGGCTGGAGGAGCGACGCATCGACATCGGCTTCGTGGTATTGCCAGAGGAGCGCTTCGACACATTCACTTTGATCGAAGACCAGATGGTCGCCCTGCTGCCGCCCGATCACCCGTTGGCAAGGCACCCGGCGTTAAGCCTGAAAGATTTGTGCGAGGCGCCATTCGTGCTCACCGAGGCCGGCTCTTCGGAACTGGTGTCGCGACTGTTCATGGCCGCACGCCTGCAACCGAATATCCGCTACCGCTGTGCGCAACTGCTCAGTACGCTCGATCTGGTCAGCCGTGGCGACGCCATCACCATCGTCGCCGAAGGCTCATTGCCACAAACGCAAGACAGCGCTTTCGTGAAGAAGCCATTGTTGCCTGCGGTCAAGCGTCAGGTCGGACTCGCCGTTCTTGATCGCCGCCAGGCATCACCCGCCACGCTGGCGTTTATCGAGCTGGCGACGCGGATCCATCATCGCTGAGCAGCGCAAGCGTGTCGTTCGATCTATCCTCGCTTCTGGCTGACTGTGTTTGTACAGCGCGCCGAGCTTCGCCCACTCCATCGCGACAGGATGCGCCCATGCCGTTGACCGTCAGACCCCGCCGCAAACGCAGCACGCGCATCATCGTCACGCTGCTGAGCGGGCTGCTGCCGCTAGTGCTCGGCTGCCTGATTCTGCACTCGCAGGCGCAGCGCACGCTGGAACAGAGTTCCCAGGAAACCGCCGATCAGGCCTTGCGCCAGTTTGAACTGATGCTCGACAACACCGCCCAGGCGGCACATGAGTTGCTGCCCCTGGCCGGCAAGACTTGCGAAAGCGTCAAGCTTGCCCTGCGTGAACAAGTGACCCGCCGCCCGTTCGTGCGCTCGACCAATCTGGTCTGGGACGACAACCTCTATTGCAGCTCGCTGTTTGGCGACTACCAGGAAGTCGTGAATGCCGGCGACTACAACCAGGGCAAATTGTGGCTGATGAACGGCAACCCGGTGACACCGGACACCGCGCTGCTGGTGTATCGACTCAGCGAAGGCCGCGGTGGCGCGTTGACCACGCTGGACGGTTATCACCTGAGCAACATCCTGCGGCTGATCGGACGACAGACGCTGCTGGTTCTACAGGTGGGTGATAACTGGCTGGCGGCTGAGGGCAAAGTCCACGCCGGCGCCCTCCCCGCACTTCCCGTTGCGCCGACGACGCTGGTTTCATCGCGCTATGGGTTTAGCGTCAGCGCCTGTTTCGCCAAGGGTGAGACCTGGCGCTACATGGCTGCTGAGTACCCGCCGTTGTTCAGCCTGCTGATCTTCTTCGGCGCGGTCTCGGGCGCGATCGGCCATGTTGTGCAGAAGCGCTCGACATCACCAAGTCACGAGATGCTTCGCGCGCTGGAGGCGGGTGAGTTCGTCCCCTACTTTCAGCCTGTGGTGCATGGCGACAGCAAGGCCTGGTCGGGGGCCGAGGTGCTGATGCGCTGGGCTCATCCCAAGGAGGGTCTGGTGCGACCGGACCTGTTCATTCCGTTCGCCGAACATTCGGGACTGATCGTGCCAATGACCCGCGCGCTGATGCAGCAAACCGCTGCGCTGCTGGGACCGCTGTCATCGACCTTCACTGCACCTTTTCACATTGGCATCAATATCACCGCCAGCCATTGCCGGGACCTGGAGCTGGTGGAGGACTGTCGGCTGTTTCTCGCCGCATTCTCGCCCGGCAGCATCAGCCTGGTGCTTGAATTGACCGAGCGCGAACTGATCGAACCCACCGAGATCAGTCGTCAACTGTTTGAGCACCTGCATTCAATGGGCGTGAAGATCGCCATCGATGACTTCGGCACCGGGCACTCCAGCCTTGCCTACTTGCGCAAATTCAACGTGGATTTTTTGAAAATCGATCAGAGCTTCGTTGCCATGATCGGCATCGACGCGCTATCGCGGCACATACTCGACACGATTATCGAACTGTCGGCCAAGCTGGATTTGGGTATTGTTGCTGAAGGTGTCGAAACCCAGGCACAGGCCGACTATCTGGCCGCGCATCATGTCGATTTTCTCCAGGGATATCTGTTTGCCAAACCGATGCCCGCCGCGGATTTCATCGACGCATTAACTCATCGTTAACTAAGCTGTTTCAAGACGAGCGTACCGACAAGGCGCACCAATTTGATACAAAAGACCACTGCTGTTACATCAAGACAACATCAGGATTTACTCTTGGCGCATTAACTACTACAATTTTTTCAACCTGAGCAAAATTCGCAGGTGAGCCATTATCACCGAGTCGCTTCACGGCTCTTGGCTTATAGCTTTGTTTGCGGTTGGTATCAGCCAAACACACTATTGGAGTAAAGATATTGTCCAGACTCGCTGAATTTCGTGCAGCTGAAAAGGCCCTTCAGGAACAGCTCAAGCAGCTCGAATCGCTGAAGAACGACGCCGGGCTCAAGAAAGAAATCGAATTCGAAGAAAAGCTCCAGGGGCTGATGAAAACTTACGGCAAAGGCCTGAAGGACATCATCGCCATCCTCGATCCAAACCCGGCAAAATCCGGCTTGCAGACCGCTGCAGCACCTAAAACCCGCCGCGCTCGTGTGGTCAAGGTCTATCAGAATCCGCACACCGGTGAACTGATTGAAACCAAGGGCGGCAACCACCGCGGCCTGAAAGCCTGGAAGGAACAATACGGTGCCGGCACCGTTGATTCGTGGTTGCGCGGTTAATTCGCCAATCGATTAAAAGCCCTGCATCAAGCGGGGCTTTTTTATTGACAATATCTAACAAATGGAATGAATTTCATCGTACAACTTGCGACTTTTGTGTAACGTTTATGAGCCAGCGGCTAAACAGTTTGCTGCTTGATGTTGCCAGACGGCGCTACGATTAAACTTTAGTCTTAATCCCTTCCGGTATCTAACCGTCTTGTGCAGAACAGCGACTTAAAGTTTCAAGCTGTTTCTCACCGCCACTATTTCGTCTGCGCTCGCCTTATAAACCTCTGCCTGCCCCGCGTAGGAAAGTACATAGGCCTTGTCCGCCTCCACTGCCGCGACGAGGGTTTGCGACAGTACATGTCGTCCGTTTTCCGTGATCGTACAAGTGGTTTCCAGCGCAGACAAAGATCCCAGTGTCGCGGCGTGCACTTTGTTGCAGACACTCTGGTAGCCGCTTTGGAAAAAATCCTTCTGGATCGATTTGCGCATCTCCAGCAGCACGCCCGGCAAATTGACTTGATGGTCCTTTTCGACTTCGGTCATGGTCAGCTCCATCACCATCACCTGATTGCCATCGGCATCCGTTTTTACCGCCCGTTGACGGGAAACCTGCGCAGTCGCCGCAGGCAGCGCTTCGACCTGCCAGCCGGCTGGCCAGGTGATAATCGGCTCGTCCGCAGACACGCACACAGTCACGAACGACAAGGCAGAAAATACACAGAAGGATTTGAACAGTCGGATCATCGCCGCAAGCACTCGCAGATTGAGCGGTAAAGTCTGAGGCTCGCCCGGGCGCAGGGCAAGTCTGCCCTTTCATTTGGCGATGCCGGCAGGCATGCGTATCATTGCGCCCATCACTCGCCCATAGTTATTGGAGGGCCCATGAGCCTGCACGAACTCAACACATTCCCCGGCGTCACCGCCACCCCGGACAGCGCAACCCGCAACTTCGTTTTCAACCACACGATGCTGCGCGTCAAAGACATCACCAAGTCCCTGGACTTCTACACCCGCGTACTGGGTTTTTCGCTGGTCGAGAAACGCGACTTCCCGGAAGCCGAATTCAGCCTTTACTTCCTCGCTCTGGTCGACAAATCGCAAATCCCCGCTGATGCCGCTGCTCGCACCGAATGGATGAAGTCGATTCCGGGGATTCTCGAACTGACTCACAACCACGGCACCGAGAACGATGCCGAATTCGCCTATCACAATGGCAATACCGACCCGCGTGGTTTCGGCCATATCTGTATTTCCGTGCCGGACATCGTTGCGGCGTGTGCACGCTTCGAAGAACTGGGCTGCGATTTCCAGAAGCGCCTGACTGATGGACGGATGAAGAGCCTGGCGTTTATCAAGGATCCGGACGGTTACTGGGTTGAGATCATTCAGCCTGCGCCGTTGTAAGAACTGAAAGGCCTTAGAAGCCCCTCACCCCTAGCCCTCTCCCGGAGGGAGAGGGGACTGATTGGGGGGATGTTGAAGAATTACGCCGACTTGAACGATTCGCGGTGAATCCATAATCGACCGGCTCTCTCAGGTCGATGGATGACTTCAGACACCTCGGTCGGCTCCCTCTCCCTCGGGAGAGGGCTGGGCGGGCGGCGTTCCGATGAGGGGTGGCTTTCCACGCGCAATAAAAAACCCATGATCGCTCATGGGTTTTTTCGTTTTCGACCTGGCAGTTACGCCGGGGCCGAAGTGCGAATCAAATGATCGAAAGCACTCAGCGAAGCCTTGGCGCCCTCGCCCACCGCAATCACGATCTGCTTGTACGGCACGGTGGTCACGTCACCGGCAGCGAAGATCCCCGGGATCGAAGTCTCGCCACGGTGATCGACAATGATCTCGCCACGCGGCGACAGCTCGATGGTGCCTTTGAGCCAATCGGTGTTGGGCAGCAGACCGATCTGCACGAAGATGCCTTCCAGCTCGACCGTGCGCATCTCATCGGTCGTACGATCCTTGTAACGCAGACCGTTGACCTTCTCGCCGTTACCGGTGACTTCAGTGGTTTGCGCACTGGTGATCACGGTGACGTTTGGCAGACTGTGCAGTTTGCGCTGCAACACGGCATCGGCGCGCAGTTGGACGTCGAATTCCAGCAACGTGACGTGCGAGACGATACCCGCCAGATCAATGGCCGCTTCAACGCCGGAGTTACCACCGCCGATCACCGCGACACGCTTTCCTTTGAACAGTGGACCGTCGCAGTGAGGGCAGTACGCCACGCCTTTGTTGCGATATTCCTGCTCGCCCGGCACGTTCATTTCACGCCAGCGCGCACCGGTCGCCAGGATCACGCTCTTGGCTTTGAGTGTCGCGCCGCTGGCGAAGCGGACTTCATGCAGCTCGCCGTTCCTGCCCGGGATTAGCTGGTCGGCGCGTTGCAGGTTCATGATGTCGACGTCGTATTGCTTGACGTGTTCTTCCAGCGCGGTCGCCAGTTTCGGCCCTTCGGTTTCCTGTACGGAAATGAAGTTCTCGATGGCCATGGTGTCGAGCACCTGGCCGCCGAAACGCTCAGCCGCAACGCCGGTGCGAATGCCTTTACGCGCCGCATAGATCGCTGCCGAAGCACCGGCCGGGCCACCGCCGACGACCAACACGTCAAACGCTTCTTTGGCACTGATTTTCTCGGCCTGACGCTCGATGGCGCCGGTGTCGAGTTTGGCGAGGATCTCTTCCAGGCCCATGCGGCCCTGACCGAAGTTCTCGCCGTTGAGGTAGATGCTCGGCACAGCCATGATCTTGCGATCGTTGACTTCGTCCTGAAACAACGCGCCGTCGATGGCGACGTGGCGGATGTTCGGGTTGAGCACGGCCATCAGGTTCAACGCCTGGACCACGTCCGGGCAGTTCTGGCAAGACAATGAGAAGTAAGTCTCGAAGCTGAACTCGCCTTTGAGCGAGCGGATCTGCTCGATCACTTCAACACTGGCTTTCGACGGGTGGCCGCCGACTTGCAACAGGGCCAGCACCAGCGAGGTGAATTCGTGGCCCATCGGAATACCGGCGAAACGCAGACTGATGTCGGCGCCTGGACGGTTGATCGAAAACGACGGCTTGCGTGCATCGTCTCCGTTGTCGATCAAAGTAATCTGGCTGGAAAGACTGGCAACGTCTTTCAGCAGGTCGTGCATTTCACGGGATTTCGCACCGTCGTCGAGGGATGCAACGATCTCGATCGGCTGGGTGACCCGTTCCAGGTACGATTTCAACTGGGCTTTAAGATTGGCGTCCAACATACGGGCGATTTCCTTTATTTGAGGCGAAAAAAAGCCCGAGCGAATCTCGCCCGGGCATTTTTATTGGGCGGTGCAGCTAACTAGAAAGGTGCGGCGTGCCGCCCTGCGTTGCGTGTCACAGACTTAGATCTTGCCGACCAGGTCCAGGGACGGAGCCAGAGTGGCCTCGCCTTCTTTCCACTTGGCCGGGCAAACTTCGCCTGGGTGTGCAGCGACGTACTGAGCAGCCTTGATCTTGCGCAGCAGCTCGGAAGCGTCACGGCCAACGCCGCCATCGTTCAGTTCAACGATTTTGATCTGGCCTTCAGGGTTGATCACGAAGGTGCCACGGTCAGCCAGGCCAGCTTCTTCGATCAGCACGTCGAAGTTGCGCGAGATGACGTGGGTCGGGTCGCCGATCATGGTGTATTCGATCTTGCCGATGGCTGGCGAAGTGTTGTGCCAGGCAGCGTGGGCAAAGTGAGTGTCGGTGGACACGCTGTAGATCTCTACGCCCAGTTTCTTGAATTCAGCGTAGTTGTCGGCCAGGTCTTCCAGTTCGGTTGGGCAAACGAAGGTGAAGTCGGCTGGGTAGAAGAACACCACGGACCACTTGCCTTTCAAGTCAGCGTCCGAGACTTGAACGAAGTCGCCGTTTTTGAACGCGGTAGCTTTGAACGGTTTTACTTGGCTGTTGATGATAGGCATCGATGACTCTCCGTCAGGGGTTATGAAGTTGATGGGTGAATCCTACCCACTCACTCGACGGAATGCTCATTGGCAAACCTGATGCTGCTGATTTGTTTTCGCTATTAGCTGACTGTATTAATAGAAGAAAACGATCTCTACGCTTGATCCGGCTTATCCATAATCCGAGCCATTCCCTGGAATGGGCTGACTTCAACATAGCGCATCGCCGATTTCATGTCCTTCCAGCCGACGTAACTCATCAGCGACTTCAGGTCCCAACCCGCCTGATGAGCCCAAGTGGCGAAGCCGCGCCGCAACGAGTGACTGGTGTAACCCTCGGCGGCGATCCCGGCACGCTGCAACGCCTGGCGCAGCAACGGGATGATGCTGTTGGCGTGCAGCCCCGCCTCGTTCAGATTGCCCCAGCGATCGATGCTGCGAAACACCGGCCCGCGCACCAGCGCCGCCTCAGTAATCCAGTCGATATAGGCCTGCACCGGACACAGCTTGAGCAGCGCCGGGGCTTGATACGTCTGCCCGAGGTTTTCCCGATCACCCTTGCTGCGCGGCAGATACAAGGTGATGCCTTTGCCGGCGTGCGCTTGAACATGCTCGATCTGCAGGCGGCACAGCTCATCGCTGCGAAAGCCACGCCAGAATCCCAAGAGAATCAACGCACGATCGCGGTACGCCTTGAGCAACGCCGGGCGATCCTGTTGCTCGCGCGCGGTTTGTCCCTCCTGCTCAAGCCAATCGATGACTCGCTGCAAGTCCTGCAACTGCAACGGCTCGGCTTGTTTCTCCTGTGCCGGATGCAACGCGCGAATACCCTTGAAGACCTTGCGCACCACCGGCGCCTTGGTCGGGTCGGCGAAACCCTGACTGTTATGCCACTGCGCCAGCGCCGACAAGCGCAACTTCAAGGTATTGATCGACAGCTCAGAAGCGTGAGCAACCAGATAGCGCGCAACGCTGTCAGCGGTCGCCGGCAGAAACCCGCCCCACTTCACTTCGAAATGCTCGATGGCTGCGCGATAGCTGCGGCGCGTGTTGTCGCGGGTGGCGGCTTGCAGATAGCGATCCAGATCGCTCATGGGCTGTTTTCTCGCTGGCGTACTGGTTTGAAGATGAAGATGTGCATTTTGCTGCATGATATTGGGTAATACCAGAATATCCCGCCTGTAATTTTCGATATATTTCACTTTTATGCCGGCATGGTACACTGCGCTTATCAGTGGCATGTACCACAGTACGTAATCGTAGGAGTTCACATGGCCCGTGGCGGCATTACCAAAGCGCTGGTGCAGATCGCGCGCACCGCAATTCTGGCGCGCGGCGAACACCCGAGCATCGATGCAGTACGCATCGAAATGGGCAACACCGGCTCGAAAACCACAATTCACCGCTATCTGAAAGAGCTGGATGACGGCGCGCAACCGGCTGAAGCCTCCGCTGAGCCGATCGATGACGAGCTGACCGCCCTCGTCTCTCGTCTTGCCCAGCGCCTGAAAGAGCAGGCGCAGGAGCCGATCGAGCAGGCGCGCGAACAGTTCGAGGCGCAGCGTGAAGCACTGGAAGCAGAGCTCGCGCAGACGCGTCAGGCACTGGAGAAGCTCGAGCACGAGCACGACATTCAAAGCGCTGCACTGGAACGCGAATCCGAGGCGTTGAACAGCACACGCTCGATGCTGCAAACCGAGCAGACACGCAACGCCGGGCTCAATCAGGCTTTGGCCGACTTTGAATTGCGCTTGCAGGACAAGGACGAGCAAATCCGCTCGCTGGAAGAAAAGCACCTGCACGCTCGCGACGCACTGGAGCACTACCGCAACGCCAGCAAGGAACAACGCGAGCAGGAACAGAGCCGCCACGAAAGCCAGGTTCAGCAGATTCAGGCCGAGCTGCGTCAGGCGCAACAAAGCGCGCTGATGCGTCAGGACGAGATCACTCAGTTGCACCGCGACAACGAGCGTCTGCTCACCGAGAACCGTGGCACCCAGCGCGAGCTGAGCCTGCTGCAGGATCAGCTCAAGCAAAGCAACTTGCGCCAGGATCAGTTGCTCGAACAAGCCACGCGCGTCGACAGCGAACGCACCCTCCTCCAGGAGCGCCTGCGCGTCGCCTCACTGGAAAGCCAGGCACTCAAGCTGAGCGTCGAGGAGCAAACGCAGCTCAATCAGTCACTGGAAAAGGAATTGACCAAAGTTCAGGCCAGCCTGGAAGACAGCCAGCGTCTGGCGGCTGCCGTTGCGGCAGCGCCAGAACCGAAAGGCGCTTAAGCGCTGACCGGCGTACGCATGGTGACAAACTCTTCGGAGGCCGTCGGGTGCACCCCGATCGTGTCGTCGAAGTCGCGCTTGGTCGCGCCAGCCTTCAATGCGATGGCCAGCCCCTGGACGATTTCGCCGGCATCCGGGCCGACCATGTGGCAACCGAGGACCTTGTCGGTCTTGCCGTCGACGACCAGCTTCATCAGGGTCTTCTCCTGACACTCCGTCAACGTCAGCTTCATCGGCCGGAAGCGGCTTTCGAAAATCACCACCTCATGACCCGCCTCTCGCGCCTGCTCTTCAGTCAAGCCAACCGTGCCGATATTCGGCAGGCTGAACACCGCCGTCGGAATCATCTTGTAATCCACCGGACGGTAATGCTCAGGCTTGAACAGACGCCGCGCCACGGCCATGCCTTCCGCCAGCGCTACCGGCGTCAATTGCACACGACCGATCACATCACCGAGCGCCAGAATCGACGGCTCAGTGGTTTGATACTCGTCATCAACCTTGATGAAACCCTTGTCGTCCAACTGCACACCGGTGTTTTCCAGGCCCAGGTTGTCGAGCATCGGACGACGACCCGTGGCGTAGAACACGCAGTCGGCCTCCAGAACGCGACCGTCCTTGAGGGTGGCCTTCAAGCTGCCGTCAGCTTGCTTGTCGATCCGCGCGATGTCGGCATTGAACTGCAGGTCCATGCCGCGCTTGCTCAGTTCTTCGTGCAGATGCTTGCGCACCGCGCCATCGAACCCGCGCAGGAACAGATCACCGCGATACAACAGCGTGGTGTTCGCACCGAGACCATGGAAAATCCCCGCGAACTCGACTGCGATGTAACCGCCACCAACGACCAGTACGCGCTTGGGTAGCTCTTTGAGGAAAAACGCCTCATTGGAGCCAATGGCATGTTCGCTACCAGGAATTTCAGGAATCTGTGGCCAGCCGCCGGTAGCGATCAGAATATTTTTAGCAGTGAAGCGCTCACCCTTCACTTCGACCTCATGTGGGCCGACAATTTTTGCGTGCGCTTCGTGCAACGTTACGCCGCTGTTGACCAGCAGATTGCGATAAATGCCGTTGAGGCGATTGATCTCGCGATCCTTGTTGGCAATCAACGTCGCCCAGTCGAAATTCGCTTCACCCAGGCTCCAGCCGAACCCCGACGCCTGCTCGAAGTCTTCGGCGAAGTGCGCGCCGTATACCAACAGCTTTTTCGGCACGCA
Source organism: Pseudomonas sp. Z003-0.4C(8344-21) (assembly GCF_900104975.1). NCBI lineage: Bacteria > Pseudomonadati > Pseudomonadota > Gammaproteobacteria > Pseudomonadales > Pseudomonadaceae > Pseudomonas > Pseudomonas sp. Z003-0.4C(8344-21). Next base: position 3,483,086 of record NZ_LT629756.1, read on the forward strand.
GCCAACGTTGACGCAGGTGCCGCCCAGATAACGGCTCTCGGCCACCGCCACTTTCGCACCGAAACCGGCGGCAAAACGCGCAGCGCGCACACCGCCGGAACCGGCGCCAATCACATAAAGATCAAAATCGTAGGCCATTTCTATCTCCTAGGCAGGCGCTCAGCATACCCGCAGGCGCTGATTGGGCAAGCGTTGCCGCTGATATGGGGGCGCAAAACGAAAAAACCCGCCGAAGCGGGTTTTTCCTGCAGACCAGTCAAGCGCTCTTAGTAAGCCTTGCCGGTCTTGTAGAAGTTCTCGAAGCAGAAGTTGGTCGCTTCGATATAGCCTTCGGCGCCACCGCAGTCGAAACGCTTGCCTTTGAACTTGTAAGCCATCACGCAGCCGTTCTGGGCCTGCTTCATCAGGGCGTCGGTGATCTGGATTTCGCCACCCTTGCCTGGCTCGGTCTGCTCGATCAGATCGAAGATGTCCGGCGTCAGGATGTAGCGACCGATGATCGCCAGGTTCGACGGCGCGTCTTCCGGCTTTGGCTTCTCGACCATGCTGTGTACGCGGTAGATGTCGTCGCGGATCATTTCGCCAGCGATGACACCGTACTTGCTGGTTTCCTGCGGGTCGACTTCCTGGATGGCGATGATCGAGCAGCGGAACTGCTTGTACAGCTTGACCATCTGGGTCAGCACGCCGTCGCCGTCGAGGTTCACGCACAGGTCATCCGCCAGCACCACGGCGAACGGTTCGTCACCGATCAGTGGGCGACCGGTCAGGATCGCGTGACCCAGGCCTTTCATTTCGGTTTGACGGGTGTACGAGAACGAGCACTCGTCGAGCAGCTTGCGGATACCGACCAGGTATTTCTCTTTGTCGGTGCCTTTGATCTGGTTTTCCAGCTCGTAACTGATGTCGAAGTGGTCTTCCAGAGCACGTTTGCCACGACCGGTCACGATGGAGATTTCCGTCAGACCAGCGTCCAGCGCTTCTTCAACGCCGTACTGGATCAGTGGCTTGTTTACCACCGGCAGCATTTCTTTAGGCATGGCTTTAGTCGCTGGCAGGAAGCGAGTACCGTAACCGGCTGCTGGGAACAAGCATTTCTTGATCATATAAGTCCTTGAAAAGGCTGTGTGTACGAGTTTCGGCGCAGTCTAATCAGGCGGCGTGCACCTTACAATGCCCCGCACTGGCTAACCGATGCCAAGATAGAGAAATATTCGTGCCGATAGTTCCATCCAGATTTTCAGCGGCGTATTCAGCGTAGCTCAAGAACCGGACGAGCCGGATCACCATACCCTGATCGGCCCCCAATGTGCGCATTTGCCGGTATCATGGCGACTTTGAACCAGCGAACGAGACAGATAGATGGCTGCGGTAAAAATCGTCAACGGGTATGTGATCGACAAGAAAGACGGCAAGTGGACGCTGACCACCACCAATGGCGAGCACATCGCCGGGCCTTTCGACAGCGAACAAATGGCCACCGATGTGGCGGCTGTGTTCACCGACACGCCAGCATCGGCCAAGCGCCGCGGCAAGGATCAGGACTGATCGGCCGAGCCACAACCCTCAAGCCCTGCCATCGCGCAGGGCTTTTTCATGCCTGCGGACAAACAAGTGGCCAATCGCTATAACCTTTTCGACGCAGCGCTGTCAGAGCGTCTAGCCCCCCTTGCTGAAGACCTGAACATGACCCTGAAAAACCTGCTTTCCATCATCGCAGTATTGACCCTGGCCGGATGCGCCACCTCGCGCCCTGCCTATCTGAACAACGGCGAACAAGGCTTGGCGATCGATTGCTCCGGCGAAGCCAACTCTTGGGCAATGTGCTACGAAAAGGCCGATGCATCTTGCGCCGGCACCGGTTACCGCATCGTCGGTACAGACGGAACGCCCGCCCCCACAGAGGATGACAAGACCTTGGGGGTGGATGTCGGCAACTACAAAAACCGCAGCGTCATCGTGGTCTGCAAATAGTCGCTACATATGAATTTCGGCGAATTTGATCCCGAGTCCACGCACGACTTCGATCAAATCGTCGAGACGGCTGAACGACTCGACTTCGTCGTTTTCGTCCACCAGAAAATAGCTGCGACCGGCGCTTTTCTTGAAAAACACGATCCATTCGCCCGGATTGGCCGGGTTCTGGATGACATGGGTGGCAGAGATAAGGCCCTCTGCATGGCGCTCCCTAACGTGCTCTCGCTTCATCGCGACTCCAGAAATGACAATGCCGTCACAGCATCACTGCGACGGCATCGGTGCTGACGACGACAAGTCTATCAGCCGGAAATACAGGCATTGGCGGCTTTTTGCACATCATGCGGACGCACTGGCACATTCGACATGCGCTCGTGCAATTTGATGCTGCTGCCGCCGGAGCGGTCTTCAATATCGAAGACCGCTGCCGGACCGGTGGAAAGTTTGCCCGGCACGATCACTCGCACGCCTTCCTTGTGCGGCTGCACTTGCAGCGCGCCGCGGCTGTCGGCCAGCTTTTCGGCCAGACACTCGGCATATTCCTGGGGCTTCTTGCCGGAGATTACGCTCATGGTCGGCAGCGTTTCATTGATCTCGGAAACGTTCGCACAACCACCGACAGCCAATATCAACGGCAGACACACCACACCCCACTTCATACAAAACCTCCGTTAAAGACCGTCCGACAGCACAAACGCTGTTTTTCTCCGACGCCTTTTGCATTTAACCCGCATCCGATTGCGAATATCTGTTCAAAATTGTCAAACCGATGCCCGACGGCCAGATAATAACCCGTGCGGGCTGATAAACTGCGCTCATCGACAAGCTATCGTTTTGATTTTGTAGCAAAAGCCCTTCTGGAGGCGCCCATGAAATTCATTCACCAGCGCGAACACCTCAACGAAGACGACATCGTCGTCATCCAGTGCTCGCAAATGTGCAACATCCGTCTGATGAACGACGCCAACTTCCGCAGCTTCAAAAATGGCGGCCGTCACACTTATCACGGCGGCGCCTTCGATACGTTCCCGGCCCGCATCACCGCGCCTAGCACCGGCTTCTGGAACATCACCATCGACACCGTCAACCGCCGCGCCATCAGCGTGACGCGCAAGCCGACGCTGACCCATTCGATCAAGATCATTCGTCGCTCCAGCACCAAGCTCAGCTGATAAACGCTTACCAGAAGAGGAAACATCACCGTGGCGCAAACGACCAAATACGTCATCAAGTACAAGCTCGACGGCGAGCAACGTTTCGAGTTCGCTGAGCTTGAAAGCGGCACTGAAGAGGAAGCAGAAGCGGCGCTAAAAGAAATGCACGTCACCGGAAAAGTCAGTGACATCAAGGTCAGCAAAGCGCTGTAATCGACACCATGCAACCGTCCAACTTTGACCTGTTCGCCGACCACGAACCCGTCCAGCAAGCCCGGGCCGAGCAGATCGGCGAGCAATCGTGGGTGTTGCGCGGGTTTGCCTTGTCACAGATTGATCGGCTGCTGTCGGAGCTGGACACGGTGCTTGCGGCCGCCCCGCTCCGCCATATGGTTACCCCCGGCGGCTTCAGCATGTCGGTCGGCACCAGCAGTTGCGGCCGTCTGGGCTGGGTCACCGATCGCCGAGGTTATCGCTATTCAAACGTGGATCCGCTCAGCGGATTGCCGTGGCCTGCGTTACCTGCGGTGTTTGCCGATCTGGCGCGCGCCGCCGCAGAGCAAGCCGGGTTCGCTGACTTTGCGGCCGATTCCTGCCTGATCAACCAATATGTCCCCGGCGCGAAAATGTCATTGCATCAGGACAAGGACGAAAAAGCCTATGCCGCGCCGATCGTTTCGTTGTCGCTGGGTTTACCGGTGATGTTTCTGTTCGGCGGCTTCGAACGCAGCGACAAATGCCAGCGAATTCCGCTGCTGCATGGCGACATGGTGATCTGGGGCGGCGTTGATCGCTTGCGTTTCCACGGCGTGTTGCCGATCAAGCCGGGCTATCATCCGCGCTTGGGCGAACGACGCATGAATCTCACCTTTCGCGTCGCCGGCAGCGCGTGAAAGTTTGACCGCAAGGCCCGGAGTGTCGAGGCAATCGACGCCAGTTAACCTGAATCAAACAGGTCAACGGATTACCCCCTATGGACACGCTAGCCAACACCATCAGCATCGAAACCGATCCGCGCTGGGCCGCTGTGGTGGCCCGCGACCCGAAAGCGGACGGGCAATTCGTCTATGCAGTAAAGACCACGGGTGTCTATTGCCGGCCAAGCAGCCTCTCGCGCCTGCCAAAACCGCACAACGTCGAGTTTTTCGATACGGCTGAGCAGGCCGAGGCCGCAGGCTACCGAGCCAGCAGACGCGCCGGCAAGGATCACAGCGACGTTGCCGCACAGCACGCAGCGACTGTCGCCAACGCCTGCCGTCATATCGAGGCCGCCGAGACATTGCCGGCGCTCAGCGAACTGGCGCAGACCGCTGGCCTGAGCCCATTTCATTTCCACCGCATCTTTAAAGCCGCAACCGGATTGACGCCCAAGGGCTACGCCGCCGCCCACCGCTCGCGCAAGCTGCGTCAACACCTGGCAAACGCTGGGTCGGTGACGGAGGCGCTATATGACGCGGGATTCAATTCCAATAGCCGCTTCTATGAGTCAGCCAATCAATTGCTCGGGATGAAACCTGGCGATTACCGCGCTGCCGGCAAGAATAACGATATCCGCTTCGCCGTCGGCCAATGCTCGCTCGGGGCGATTCTGGTCGCGCAAAGTGATCGCGGAGTGTGTGCGATTCTGTTGGGTGACGATCCGCATCGTCTGGTTTGTGATTTGCAGGATCAGTTTCGCCTGGCCAACCTGATCGGCGCCGATGCCGGGTTCGAGCAACTGATCGCCCAGGTCGTGGGGTTTGTCGAGGCGCCAGCGATCGGCCTGGACTTGCCGCTTGATGTGCGCGGCACTGCGTTTCAGGAGCGCGTATGGCAAGCGCTGCGGGAAATCCCGCCGGGGCAGACGGCCAGTTACGCGCAAATCGCTCAACGCATCGGCGCGCCAACGTCGATGCGCGCCGTGGCTCAGGCTTGCGGGGCCAACCGTCTGGCGGTGGCGATCCCGTGCCACCGCGTGGTGCGCAGCGATGGCAACCTCTCAGGCTATCGCTGGGGCGTTGAGCGCAAACGGCAATTGCTCGAGCGGGAAACCCAGCCTTAGCGCCTGGCGCTCGTTCAGCTCAGCGATTGACGTCAACCACAACGCGACCGCGCAGTTGCCCGGCCAGCAACTGCGGCGCCGCGTCGAGGACTTCATTCAAGCCGATCTCACGACTGATCAAGGCCAGCAGCGAGAAATCCAGATCCTTGGCCAGCCGCTCCCACGCGTGCACTCGCCGCGCTTTCGGCTGGGTCACGCTGTTGATGCCGGCAAGCGTCACGCCGCGCAAAATGAACGGCGCCACGGATGCCGGGAAGTCCATCCCTTGCGCCAGACCACAGGCCGCGACAGTGCCTTCGGCGCGAGTGCTGGCGCAAGCATTGGCCAAAGTGTGACTGCCGACGGAATCGATCACGGCGGCCCAGCGTTCCTTGGCCAACGGCTTGCCCGGTTCGGACAGTGTCGCGCGGTCGATGATTTCGCTGGCGCCCAATCGCTGCAGGTATTCATGCTCCGACACTCGCCCGGTGGACGCCACCACGCGATAACCGAGTTTGCTCAGCAGCGCGATCGCGAAGCTGCCGACACCACCATTGGCGCCGGTGACCAGCACCTCACCCTGGGCTGGTGTCACACCATTGCGTTCGAGCGCCAGAATGCACAGCATCGCGGTGTAACCGGCCGTCCCGACAGCCATGGCCTGCGCCGGTGTAAAAGCCTCGGGCAAAGGAATCAGCAAGTCACCATTGAGCCTGGCTTTCTGCGCCAGACCGCCCCAGTGATTTTCGCCAACGCCCCAGCCATTGAGCAGTACCTGGTCGCCGACCTGGTAATCCGGATGGGAGCTGTGTTCCACGGTGCCGGCCAGATCGATCCCTGGCACCATCGGAAACTTGCGCACCACCGGGCTGCTGCCGGTAATCGCCAGCCCATCCTTGAAGTTCAGCGTGCTGTAGGCGACAGCTACCGTAACGTCCCCTTCAGGCAATTGCGCTTCGTCGAGTTGCTGCAGATTGGCGCGGTAACTGCTGTCGTCTTTGTCGATCACAATGGCGTTGAACATGACTGCCTCGCATGACTGTTTTCAGAATGTCGTGTCGTGGAATAGCACATCGAAACACATTGCCACATTCGACCATGGGCCAAACAGCGAATCTGCCTCAGGAGAAGGCGCAGCTGCGCACGCAGGACAAGTGGCGGACTCTTTCGGCGCCGAAAAACTGCACGGGTTGTTCTCAATTTCGGACTGGCTCGAAACGCGCTTTTGCTGTTACAAACCGCTTCTGCCATCCCTGCCCGCTTCCTCGTTCGGAGAACAGCTTCATGAGCCAATGGCCAGACACTCGCATCGTTGATTTGCTCGGCATCGAATTACCCATCATTCAGGGGCCGATGGCCGGCGCGACGAATGCGTCCATGGTGATCGCCGTATGCAACGCGGGTGGATTGGGATCGATGCCAGCGGCGATGCTGAGCATCGAGCAATTGCGCGAAGAACTGAAGACCATTCGCCAGAACACGACCAGGCCATTCAATGTCAATTTCTTCTGTCATCAGCCTCCAGTCACCGATGAACAGCGCGCACGCGAATGGAAAAACCTGCTTGAGCCGTACTACCGCGAACTGGGCGTTGATTTCGACGCACCGACGCCGGTGTCCAACCGTGCGCCTTTCGATGCGGTGGCCTGCGAAGTGCTGGAAGAGTTCCGGCCCGAGGTGGTGAGTTTCCATTTCGGCCTGCCGGAAAAATCCCTGCTGGAGCGGGTCAAGGCTACCGGAGCGAAGATCCTCTCGTCGGCAACCACGGTCGATGAAGCGGTCTGGCTGGAACAGCACGGCTGCGATGCGATCATCGCCATGGGCTATGAGGCCGGCGGCCATCGGGGCATGTTCCTGAGTGATGACCTGAGCAGTCAGGTGGGTACGTTTGCCCTGGTCCCACAGGTGGTCGATGCGGTAAAAATCCCGGTGATTGCCGCAGGGGCCATTGCCGATGCGCGCGGCGTGGCGGCGGCATTCATGCTCGGCGCCTCGGCCGTACAAGTCGGCACCGCTTATCTGTTTACGACCGAAGCAAAAATCAGCGCCAGTCACCACAAGGCGCTGCGCACCGCCAAGGAAAGCGAAACCGCAATCACCAATCTTTTTACCGGCCGGCCGGCGCGGGGCATTCTCAACCGGGTGATGCGCGAACTCGGCCCGATGTCGGCTCAAGCCCCGGCGTTCCCCCTGGCTGGCGGGGCATTGATGCCTTTGCGCGCGGTGAAAGAGGAACAGTTCGCGAACCTATGGGCCGGTCAGGCGTTCACGCTGGGCAAGGATACAGACAGTGCTGAACTGACCCGGCAGTTAGCCGAAGGCGCACTGGCGAAACTCAAGCATCGTTGACGTGGCACAGAACATTTCCTGTTTGGCCTGCTTTCGCTATATATTTCCGTATATAGCGAAAGCACACTTGCCGCGAAGCAGCCCTCACCTGACAGTGCTGCCCGGCGTACACGCCAACCACGGAGCTGTTGCATGATCCTGCATGCCTCACGATTTGCCCCTGCCTGCCTGGCATCTCTGATCGCTGTATTCGCCAGCAATGGCGCTTTGGCCGATGAAGTACAAGTGGCAGTGGCCGCGAATTTCACCGCGCCGATCCAGGCCATCGCCGCCGGCTTCGCAAAAGACACCGGGCATACACTGGTTGCAGCCTACGGCGCCACCGGCCAGTTCTATACGCAAATCAAGAACGGCGCGCCGTTCGAAGTGTTCCTGGCCGCTGACGATACCACCCCGGAAAAACTTGAAAAGGAAGGCGACACTGTCAAAGGTTCGCGCTTCACTTATGCGATCGGCACCTTGGCGCTGTGGTCGGCGAAAGAAGGTTACGTCGATGATGCGGGCGGAGTTTTGCAGAAAAACCAGTACCAGCATCTGTCCATCGCTAATCCGAAAGCTGCACCCTACGGCTTGGCGGCGACCCAGGTACTGGCCAAACTCAAACTGACCGAGGCTACCCAAGCCAAGCTGGTTGAGGGACAAAACATCACACAGGCTTATCAATTCGTTTCGACCGGCAACGCCGAACTGGGTTTTGTCGCCCTGTCGCAGATCTACAAGGACGGTAAAGTCAGCAGCGGTTCGGCGTGGATCGTACCGGCCGACATGCATGATCCGATCAAACAGGACGCCGTGATTCTGAACAAAGGCAAAGACAATCCTGCCGCCAAGGCACTGGTCGAATACCTCAAAGGCCCGCAAGCCGCTGCGGTGATCAAGTCTTACGGTTATCAACTGTAAATGGCACTGACCAGTGCCGATTTCGCCGCGATCTGGCTGACCCTGAAACTGGCGTCCGTCACCACGGCAATTCTTCTGGTGGTCGGCACACCGATTGCCCTGTGGTTGTCGCGCACCCGCTCCTGGTTGCGTGGCCCGATTGGGGCGATCGTCGCCCTGCCCCTGGTTCTGCCGCCCACCGTCATCGGTTTTTACCTGTTGCTGCTGATGGGCCCGAACGGCTTTCTCGGCCAATTCACCCAATGGCTGGGTCTGGGCACGCTGACCTTCAGCTTTACGGGGCTGGTGATTGGGTCGGTGATCTATTCCATGCCGTTCGTGGTGCAACCATTGCAGAACGCGTTTTCCGCCATTGGCCAGCGCCCGCTGGAAGTCGCCGCCACCCTGCGCGCCGGTCCCTGGGATACGTTCTTCAGCGTGATGGTGCCGCTGGCTCGACCTGGTTTTATCACCGCAGCGATCCTCGGCTTTGCGCATACGGTCGGTGAGTTCGGCGTAGTGCTGATGATCGGCGGCAACATCCCCGACAAGACCCGTGTGGTTTCCGTGCAGATCTATGACCACGTCGAAGCCCTCGAATACGCCCAGGCCCACTGGCTGGCCGGGGCAATGCTGATATTTTCGTTTGTGGTATTGCTGGCGCTGTACTCCAGCCGCAAGACCCGCGCGGGCTGGAGCTGAGTGATGATCAATGCTCGTTTGAAAACCGTCTGGCCGGGCTTCCGTCTCGATGTCGACTTGCATGTGCCGGGCCGCGGCGTGACCGCGCTTTATGGACCTTCGGGCTCTGGCAAGACCTCTTGCCTGCGTTGTATCGCCGGACTCGAACGCGCCGGGCAAGGCTTTGTTGAGGTCAACGGCGAGGTCTGGCAGGACAGCGACAACGGCATTTTCGTCCCGCCGCACAAGCGAGCAATCGGCTATGTATTCCAGGAAGCGAGCCTGTTTGCGCATCTGTCGGTCATGGCCAATTTGCAGTTCGGCCTCAAACGTATTGCCAAATCACAGCGTCAGGTCGATATAACGCAAGCCACCGAACTGCTGGGCATCGCGCATCTGCTGAATCGCCATCCAGAGCATTTGTCCGGCGGTGAGCGACAGCGTGTCGGCATCGCCCGCGCGTTGCTCACCAGTCCGAAATTGTTGCTGATGGACGAACCGCTGGCCGCACTCGACAGCCAGCGCAAAAACGAAATTGTGCCTTACTTGCAGCGCCTGCATGACGAACTGGACATTCCGGTGCTGTATGTCAGCCATGCCCAGGACGAAGTGGCGCGACTGGCCGATCACCTGGTGTTGCTCAGCGAGGGCAAGGTGTTGGCCAGCGGCCCGATCGGCGAAACCCTCGCACGGCTGGACTTGCCGATGGCAATGGGCGATGACGCCGGGGTGATCATCGAAGGCCAGGTCAGCGCTTACGATGCGCAGTATCAATTACTGAGCCTGCAACTGCCGGCTACCGAAATGAGCATTCGCGTCACGCATGCACCGATGAGTATCGGCCAGACGCTGCGCTGCAAGGTGCATGCGCGGGACATCAGCCTGGCGCTGCATGACAGCGAATCCAGCAGCATTCTCAATCGATTGCCAGTTACGGTAGTGGGCGAGCAAGCAGCCGACAACGCCGCTCACGTACTGATTCGTCTCGATGCAGGCGGAACGCCGTTGCTCGCACGGATCACGCGCTATTCCAGAGACCAATTGTGTGTGCACCCGGGCCAGCGGTTGTGGGCGCAGATCAAAGCGGTCGCGGTGCTTGCCTGAATCATTTGGCACGACGGCAACGGCGTGCGGTCAATGATTTTACTGACCGCTGCCACCCAAGGACCTTGCCATGCCCGACACCGAGCTGACTGCTGCACTGCCATCCGACCTGCATTACGTCGATGACTCCCAGCCCGGTATCACTCGCAAGAAACTGCGCGGCAAGTTCTGCTACTTCTCACCGTCGGGACAACGCATCACCGACCCGGATGAAATCAAACGGATCAACGCCCTCGCCGTCCCTCCGGCGTACACCGATGTGTGGATCTGCCCGGACCCGTGCGGTCATCTGCAAGCCACTGGCCGCGATGCGCGCGGCCGCAAGCAGTATCGTTACCATGCACGCTGGCGTGAGGTGCGCGATGCCGACAAGTATTCCCGGCTGCGCGATTTCGGTCTGGCGCTACCAAAGCTGCGCAAGCAATTGGAAGCGCTGCTGGCGGCGCCCGGCTTCAGTCGCGACAAGGTCATGGCAACCGTCATCACTTTGCTCGACGCTACGCTGATTCGGGTCGGCAACACGCAATATGCCCGCGATAACCGTTCTTACGGTCTGACCACCCTGCGCAGCCGCCACGTCGAGGTCAACGGCAGCGCGATCCTGTTCCAGTTTCGTGGCAAGAGCGGCATCGAACACCAGATCACCGTCAAGGACCGACGCCTGGCACGCATCATCAAGCGCTGCCTGGAGATCCCCGGGCAGAACCTGTTTCAATATCTGGACGAAAACGGCGAACGCCACTCCGTCACCTCGTCAGACGTTAACGCCTACTTGAAAACCCTCACTGGCGCCGATTTCACCGCCAAGGATTACCGCACCTGGGCCGGCAGCGCTTTGGCGCTGTCGACATTGCGTGAGTTGCAATGGGAGTCCGAGGCCGAGGCAAAACGGCACGTGGTGGAGATGGTGAAAAACGTCGCCAAGCAACTGGGGAACACCCCGGCGGTGTGCCGCAAGTGCTACATCCATCCCGGCGTGGTGGAAAAATTCATGCTCGGCGCCCTTGCCGAACTGCCGAAACCGCGCGTGCGCAAAGGCTTGCGCACCGAGGAAGTGGCTCTGGCGATGTTTCTTGAACAGATGATTGAGGTGGCGGACGCCAGTTGATGGCTGACTTGAGCGGGCAGCCGACGCGCTGAACTGTGTATTTTTTGCGCAATCGCTACAGGCTTCTATAGTTGTTGTGACACGAATCAGTGCGGTGGCGCCATGGAAGACATTTTCGTCGTGCAGCGTTGCACCAAAATCATCATCCACGGCCGTCGCGCCGGGGACAGTCAGCAAGATCCCGCTGAAGCGCAAAGCTGGTTTCGAATCCGCGACACGCGCACAGGCGGCTTCATCGGCGATGGCTACGACAAAGAAGACGACGCGGAAAATGAATGCCAGCGGCTGAACGCAGCCAGCGCCCCGTCAGTTGCCCGCCGGCCCTGCGCCTGATATCGATCAAAAGCGGGTCTATACTCAAACCAGCTGAGGGAGCAGCACCCCCACGGCATGAGGCTCGCCAGCGCGGGCTTTTTGCTGCCATTCAGCTTAGATAGAACGGAGGTGTTCCATGTCCGAAAAAGAGTCCATCACCACCCTCCTCACCCTTCTCGACGCCCGCCAGGCTCGACTTGCGGCGGCCTGCAAGGAAATCGCCGACTGGGTCGATCATCAAGGCGGTCACCCCACCGCCCTGCGCATCCGCGACCGGCTCAACGACATCGAAAAGGATGCTCCGCTGATTCGCAATACGCTGTCAGCGTTGAAACCTATCGATCGGCCATTGCCCCGGTTCAGATGACCGCGATTGAACAAGCGGACGCGAGGTTTGCTGCACGAGCGGTGACGCTGCAGTCACCGCCAGTTCGCTTGCGCGTGATGATTATTTTTCCTTCCTGATCGGTTCCCTGCCGGTCAAAAGCCAGTATCGCTTTTTACTCCGCCAGCCCCCTACGCGAGTTTCCCGTAGCACAGTCCGGCTGGAAAAAGATGAACATACGTTCACCGCAAACACCGTCGAAAGCGTCTAGCCTGCGGGTTCCAACATAGTGACTACAGGAGTAACCCACCATGTTCTCGCACGAAAGCATTGCGCTGATCACGCTTTTTTCAATCCTGGTTGTGGGCGCGCTTGCGGCCGTTCTGCATCCGCTACATGCACTCGCGAGCTGGATGCGCAGGCGCAGGGTAAAGTCCACTCGACTCAGCAAAGAGATGAATTCGCGCTGAACCTGGTAACTGCAAAGCAAAAAAAGGGCTCGCACGAGATATCTCATGCAAGCCCTTCATATTCATGGTGCCCGAAGCCGGAATCGAACCGGCACGCCCTTACGAGCGGGGGATTTTAAGTCCATAATCTTTTTCTTTTAAATCATTCGCTTAGGGACATGATTTTTCCGCATCGCACACATTTCTTATCCGTTCCAAGACAGCAAAATCAGCACCTCAAAATAAATTGCGGAAAGAAACCGGGCTGTAGAGAGGCCTGGCCGTCACCGTGCGCCGGTCGACTGGATCTCCGATCAGTTGAACCATACTCATGGAAAGATGATCAGTCAGCAGTACGGAGCGTGGATCAAGGATGACGGACCGGACGTGGTAGATAGGCTACAGATTGACATGAATCTATCACTGGTAACTGTCGCCTCATCTAGCTAGGCAGAAAGGATCGGTGGACCCAGCTCACAGGGGCCAGGTTTCCGAGGTGGCAAGAAAGGGTGTCCACGCCTGGGCTAGGTGTAGGGGCCAATTGAACATAGGCAGGAATTCCACCTGTCAGTCTTCAAGGGCCGCTATCGGCCAAAACCAGTCATTCGTGAGTGGCCCCTTTCGAACCATTGCAGCCTCTCAGGCTCCGCAAAGGTCGGCAAAAGCGGCACATAACCAGGAATCGCTTTGGGGCTGATACTCGAACTGTAGGAATGGGGCCGAACGATGAGCGACCCGAGATGTGGTTCGTCATCAGCGCCTTCGCACGACCGTAAAAAAGTAGAAATGGTGTGAGCTCACCTCAAGCGCATCCTGGCGTTGGATCACTACAAACCACACAGCATGAGGCGTGAGCGATGAGTTTACACAGGCCGCCGCAGGTGCAGAAACTGCAACGGCTGACTTAATTGCATCTAAGGCCGTAGACACAGGATAGGCGCACATGCACTAGCAATTAACCTGAAACTAATCCGTTAAAAAGCAGCAAAGATCACCGCAGGACTGAGAAACCTTTCAATGTGGCGAGTAGGTGCCCCGCAGGTGGTAGTAACTGAGCTCAGGCGTGGGACGGTTCACCCCTCTCAGTTGCCTGCAGGCCGCGAATAGCTATTTAAGCCGCCAGAGACGAGCAATATCCCGCGCCCGTTCGCGCAATAGTCGAGGTGCTTGCTGGCACGCATCGGCGAGGCTCATGGGGCCTGACACCAATGCGAAAGCAGCGTTGACGCCGTGTTCATACAGCGCCTCGTAGCGCTCACCGAGCGTGCCGGCAAGAATCACTACAGGTACGCCTTGCTCACGGGCAATACGCGCTACCCCCATGGGGGTTTTGCCGCGCAACGTTTGACCGTCACAACGGCCTTCGCCGGTGATGACTAGGTCTGCACCCTTGATCTTATCGGCAAGCCCGACCAATTTTGCCACCACTTCTACGCCCGGTCGAAAACCGGCCCCCAGGAACGCTTTCGCGGCAAACCCCATGCCTCCGGCTGCCCCGGCGCCCGGAATGTCGCGAACATCCTGCGCAAGCACGACAGCGCAACAATCGGCAAAATGGGTCAATGCCTGATCCAGCTGTTCGATCTGCTCGCTGCTTGCCCCCTTCTGCCGACCAAAGGTAAATGAAGCGCCGTGGGCACCGCACAAGGGGTTATCGACATCAGCCGCCACTTCGAAACGGGTACTATGCAGACGGGGATCCATCTCACTCAAATCGATACTACACAATCCAGAAAGAGCCAAGCCACCTGGCGTCAGCTCCCTTCCACCTTCATCTTGGAAGCGCGCGCCCAAGGCATTGAGCATACCCGCACCGCCGTCGTTGGTCGCGCTACCACCGATGGTCAAGATGATTGTTTCGGCCCCGGCATTCAGAGCATCAAGGATCAGTTGCCCAGTGCCATAGCTGGAGCTGAGACATGCGTCACGTTGCTCCAAGGCCACCAGTTGCAGGCCGCTCGCCTCGGCCATTTCAATGACCGCGGTTCGCGTCTGCGCAAGCCATCCCCAACGGGCGCTGACCCCGACACCCAAAGGCCCTCTAACCTCGGCGTGACGACACTCACCGTGCAGGGCCGCCAGAATCGCCTCCATGGTTCCCTCGCCGCCATCGGCCATCGGGCATTGCACCAATTCAGCGTTAGGCAGCACCTCAGCCAGCCCCAGCGCAATGGCTTGTGCAACGCCATCGGCGCTTAGGCTGTCCTTGAATGAATCAGGTGCTATGACGACTTTCATGAGCGCTCTCCGGCGATAGGTGATGCCTCATGCTGACATCAGCGAACCGCTTAGGCTCCAGCTCCAGGCACAAGCAAAGGCAAGCGCTTTTGTTCGCGCGCCTAAAGGATTCGCCCGAATCTCGGCGTAGGCTTGGTCAGGTAATAGTTGTCCCTCAATATCAAAAAGAGTGACGTCCAATGATTTCGAAGCAGCACCCAGCCGTACAAATGCCGACTCCCCGAGAGTCCATGACTGATTGGCCACGGGATTTCGACGTCCGTGCCTTACGAGCAGAGCAGCAAGAACTGCTCGAAAACGCCAACCAACCGCGCCCTGCAAGCACCACTCAATCGGAGACCCTCCATGACGCCTGAAACCTCTGCCATTGCGCACATTCACGCTCGCGAGATACTCGATTCACGCGGCAACCCGACGATAGAAGCCAGCGTGACACTGGCCAACGGTGTGACCGGTTCCGCCAGTGTGCCCTCTGGCGCATCGACGGGTTCGAGAGAAGCGCTGGAGCTTCGCGATGGTGAGGCTCGCTACCTGGGCAAGGGCGTACTGCGCGCCGTGGAAAACGTCAAGGGCGTGATCAGCGCACGGGTCAAAGGGCTTAGCGCTTTGGACCAGAAGACCGTCGATGAGGCCATGATCAAACTGGACGGCACAGATTCCAAAAGCGCCTTGGGCGCCAATGCGACGCTAGCCGTATCGCTGGCCACCGCACGGGCTGGCGCACAGCATCAGGGCCTGGAGCTGTACGAACACCTGGCCTCCCTGTACGGTCAACCTGGACGGTACGCCTTGCCGATACCGATGATGAACATCATTAACGGCGGCGAACATGCCGATAATAATGTGGACATTCAGGAGTTTATGATTCAGCCGGTTTCAGCCTCATCGTTTCGCGAGGCACTGCGCATGGGTGCCGAGATCTTTCACTCCTTGAAAGCCGTTTTGCGCGTTCAAGGCCTGAGTACCTCGGTCGGCGACGAAGGCGGATTTGCCCCTTCGCTGCCCTCCAACGAAGCCGCTTTGTTGGTCATCCAAGAAGCCGTGGAGCGAGCAGGCTATGTGCTGGGACAGGACGTTACTCTAGCGCTCGACTGCGCAGCCTCCGAATTCTTCGAGGACGGTTTCTACCATCTGCAGGGTGAAGATCGTCGATTCGACTCCGAAGACTTTTCCCGTTACTTGAGCTCACTCTGTGAGCGCTACCCCATCACTTCTATCGAAGACGGCATGGACGAAAGTGACTGGGACGGCTGGAAAAAACTGACCGCCCAGCTTGGCGAACATGTGCAACTGGTAGGCGACGATCTGTTCGTCACCAACACGCGCATCCTCAAGGAAGGGATAGATCGAGGGATTGCCAACTCGGTGCTGATCAAATACAACCAGATCGGCACCTTGACCGAAACCCTGGCCGCCATTCGCATGGCTCAAGCGGCGGGCTACAAAGCGGTCATCTCACACCGCTCCGGGGAAACGGAGGATACCTTCATTGCCGACCTCGCCGTCGCCACGCGGGCCGGACAGATCAAGACCGGATCGTTGTGCCGGTCGGACCGAGTGAGCAAATACAATCGTCTACTGCGAATAGAAGAAGCATTGGGCGCCTTCGCGGTTTACGGCGCAGGTACTCGCTAAACCTATGCCGAGTGCTGATATCGGCGAACCGTTTAGCCTCCAACCTCAGGCGCTGATGCAAGTCTGCGCCTGTTTACGCTGAACATCGAGGCTCAACCGTCAGACATCAGTTGCACACCCAGGTACAAAACAACCACGTCATCTAGCTTGTTCAAATCCATTTCGGTGATCTCTGAAATCCTATCCATCCGATAACGCAGGGTGTTTCGATGCAAGCCTAGGGCATCTGCACAGGTTTGGATTTGCCCACTGTGCTCACACCAGCTTCGCAACGTTTGCATCAACTGACCATTGCTGTCCTTGGCACGCACCTTGTTGACGACGGCCAGTAGTTCCTCGACCACATACTCTTCTCGATGAGCCCATAACATTGCCGGCAGACGCAAGCGCGTCAGCAGCAAAAGCCGCTGCGTCTTCAAAACGGCACGACCATAGGCCGCTAGCGCCGTCACATGCGCGCAGACTTTGCGTAGCCGCTCCATGCCCTGGACAGGCACTCCGATGGCCACACGAACAGGCGTCCAGCCTTGGCTCTGCATTTTTTGCAGGTACTTGTGAGGATCGACCCCGCTGACGGCGGGGCAGCACCACAGGACCGTATTAGGCGACGGACTCAGACACCAACTGTCCGGAACCCGCCCCAGCAACCATTCACTCACCATCGCTGCGACCTGGTTAGACGCGAACTCAATCAAAAGTGGCGTGCGCGTGAGCTGGTGTTTGAGCCCTAGCTGCTGCGCTTCGTCCAACAAGCGAGGAGAGTTTCCCGCATCCCCCAAGAGCAAGGCCAGCAAGTCGTCGCTGCGCTGCTTGCGCCATTGCGACTGCACTTCGCGGTGCCGTTGCGAAACTAGCATTTCAGCGGTCATGCGCAGCAATTCTGCGTAAGTACGCAGCGTATGCGGATCGCCGGTAAGGCCCAGCACGCCAATCAAGCGTTCATCGTGCATGAGGGGCACATTGATACCTGGCTGGACCCCTTTGAGGCAGGGAGACGACTGCACATCGATTTCCACCACGCGCTGGTTCGCCAGAACTAGCTGGGCACCCTCATGACGGGTGTTTATCCGCTCGGGCTCGCCACTGCCCATAATCAAGCCCTGGCAGTCCATCACATTGACATTGAAAGGAAGGATGAGCATTGCTCGATCGACGATGTCCTGCGCAAGCACATGATCCAACTCAAACATTGTTTTTACCTTTGAAAATGACTCGTCACGCAACCGGCGCAGCTATCTGATTTCAAATTGAAGGTCACCTAAAAAGAAAACGTCGACTCCGGGAAGGAGCCGACGTTGAGCCAGCCCAAACTTCTGATTGCAGAAGCTTAGACCTTCAAAGCAGGCGCCAGGCCCACCTGTTGAGAGCCGTTGCTATGAGCGTCATGGGACGCGGATTGGCTGGCGACAGGGGGCGTCACTTCATCAGGCTCCGGCTGACCGTTGAGTGCACGATTCATCTTCGCCGTATCCAGTGCTCCTACCCACTTGGCAATCGCCATGGTGCCGACGCCGTTGCCAATGGTGTTGGTGATGGCACGCGCTTCAGACATGAAACGGTCGACACCCAACAACAGCACCATGCCAGCGACCGGAATGGTTCCCAGCGAAGCCAGGGTGGCCGCCAGAATGATAAAACCCGAACCTGTCACCCCGGCCGATCCCTTGGAGGTGAACATCAGCACGGCCAGCACGATCAATTGGTCCATCAAGGTCAATGGTGTGTTGGTGGCCTGGGCAATGAAGATGGCTGCAATGGTGTAGTAGATCGCCTGCCCATCCGGGTTGAACGTCAGGCTCGCCGGAATCACCATGCCAGCAACCGGCTTGGAAACCCCTGCCTTCTCCATCTTGGAAATCATCTGCGGTAGTACCGACTCCGATGAACTGGTGCCCAGCACAGTGAACAACTCTTCCTTAATAAACCGCAGGAACTTCCACAGGCTGAAACCACTCATGCGGCAGATGGGACCGAGCACGAAGATCACAAACACGATGCAGGTGAGGTAGACACAGGCCATCAGCTTGCCCAGCGAGAACAGCGAGCCGAAGCCGTATTTGCCGATGGTGAAGGCAATCGCGCCGAATGCGCCAATGGGGGCCAAGCGCATGATCATGTTGACCATTCGGAACATGCCCTGCATCAGGCTATCAAGCGTGTCGACGAAGAATTTTGCGCGGGGGCCAACCTGTGCCAGGGCGACGCCCAGCAGCACCGAGAACAATAGGATCTGCAGTACATTGCCTTTGGCAAAGGCATCGACAATGGTGTTCGGGATGATGTTCATCACGAAATCCATGAACGTCGTGTGCTTCGCTGCGGTGGTATAGGTATCCAGGCTTGAAGCGTCCAGCGTCGCGACGTCGATGTTCATGCCTGCGCCGGGCTTGAACACGTCCACCACCACCAGACCAACCACCAGTGCTAGGGTCGACACCACCTCGAAGTAGATCAGTGCGCGCATACCGACACGCCCTAACTCCTTCATGTTTTCCATCTTGGCGATGCCCGTTACCACCGTGAGGAAAATCACCGGTGCAAGGAGCATCTTGATCAGTTTGATGAACGCGTCGCCCAAGGGCTTCAGTGCTTCACCGGTTTCAGGAACCGCTACACCCACGATGGCACCGAGGATCACGGCTAGCAAAACTTGAACGTAGAGCTTTCCCAGAATTTTTTTCATGACGGGGCCCTGATTTTTTATTGTTGTCAGGAAATGCCAAGGGCTGGATCAATGACCCCTCCCTTGGCGGTATGCCGTAGTTATTACTATGAATTAGCGGCCAATCAGCTTGATTACAGCGTCGGTGATCTGCCGAGTGGTCGCTGTACCGCCTAAATCAGGCGTGTGCAAACCGCTTTCGGTAACAGCTTCGATGGCGGACATCAGTTCCTTGGCGGCCGCAGCCTCGCCCAGATGCTCGAGCATCATGGCCGCAGTCCAGAAGGTTGCGATCGGGTTGGCGACGCCTTTACCGGTGATGTCGAAGGCGGAACCGTGGATCGGCTCGAACATCGACGGGAACTGGCGCGAAGGATTTAGATTGGCAGTCGGTGCAATACCCAGGCTACCTGACAAGGCGGCGGCGAGGTCGGAAAGGATATCGGCGTGCAGGTTGGTCGCCACGATCACATCCAGAGTGGATGGCTTAAGCACCATGCGTGTGGTAACGGCATCGACCAGTTCTTTGTCGATCTTCACATCAGGGAAGTCCTTGGCCACCTCGTAGAAGATCTCATCCCACAACACCATGCCATGGCGCTGGGCGTTGGACTTAGTGACCATAGTCAAGTGCTTGCGCGGACGGCTCTGGGCCAACTGGAAAGCAAAACGGTGGATACGCTCAACACCGGCACGGGTGAACACAGAGACTTCAGTGGCCACTTCTTCTGGCAAGCCACGGTGTACGCGTCCGCCGTTGCCCGAGTACTCACCTTCAGAGTTTTCACGCACCACGACCCAGTCGATCTGATCACCATTGTGCAGCGGGCTTTTAACGCCAGGAAGCACGCGGGCAGGACGTACGTTTGCGTACTGGTCAAAGCCTTGGCAAATAGGCAGACGCAGTCCCCACAAAGAAATGTGGTCAGGAACGTTCAGCGCACCTACGGCACCGAAGAAAATCGCATCGAAAGTCTTGAGTTCTTCCAGGCCACCTTCCGGAATGTAGTAGCCATTTTTCAAGTAGTTATCCGAGTTCCAGTCGAAGTCCTTGAAGGTAATTTCAAAGCCGACTTTCTTGGACAGCGCCTTGAGGACTTCAACCCCGGCAGCAATAACTTCAATGCCGATACCGTCTCCAGGAACCGAAGCAATTTTGTACGCATTCATTTGGGAACACCTTTGTAAGTTTTGTTTTGCCCGTCAAACGGAGTCGTTCGATCAGGGTGTGTTCCGAGTATAAGTATTGAATCGGAAGGCGTGAGTTACTTTAAATCACTACATAATTTACTTTAGGTTATGAATCCTTCGCCTTTTTTGAGCCGTAAACCACTCGAGACCAAGCCTTCAGGTAAACAACCGGGCCGTGCGGATTTGAAAAGGTGATTACGGTTCAAGGTGGCTCGCCCCCGAAGCAAGCGCAGCACTGACGGAAACCAGAGCACCTTCACCTAAAGCTCCTGCTTTTGCAGGTTGAAAATGCTATTCAGACAAGCCATGGGCAGGATATATGTATTGATGATGCTTCAATCAAACTTATACGCCCCATACACGACTTTGAGCGATGAATGAGCCAGACCTTAGACCTGTCGTTTTTTTACCTGCTGGCCAACCAAGGCAGCCTTGCCGCCACGGCTCGCGAGCTGGGGGTCACCCCTCCGGCAGTGAGCAAACGTCTATCGGCGCTGGAAGCCAGGCTGGGCATTCGTTTAATCAATCGCACCACCCGCTCAATGAGCCTGACCACAGAGGGTGAGCTTTACTTCTCCCACGCGGCGCGAATCCTGACGCAGATCCATGAGGTCGAGCAGATGGTCAGCAGCAGTCGGGCAACTCCCAAAGGGTTGATTCGGGTCAACGCATCGCTCGGCTTTGGTCGCCGCTATATCGGGCCGGCGTTGGCGGCCTTTTACAGCCGGTATCCTGAGGTTGAAATACAACTGGAGATCAGCGACCACCCACTGGATCTCACGACCCATGGGTTTGACCTGAGCATCCGTTTCGGCACACTGCCAGATGCAGCATTCCATGCTCGCAAAATCGCATCCAACCGTCGGTTGCTCTGTGCCTCTCCCCTCTACCTGCAGAAGCACGGCACACCTGAGCGACTGGCAGATTTGCAGCAGCACAACTGCATTTTCATCAGGCAAAACGAGACGCCTTATGGCGTATGGAGTTTCGCAGCAGGGAGCCGTACTCAAAACATCAAAGTGCATGGCGCCCTGGGTTGCAACGACGGCGAGGTGGCTTTGAATTGGGCGTTGGAGGGTTACGGCATTCTGATGCGAGCAGAGTGGGACATCGCCCGATATGTCCGAAGCGGCCGCTTGCAGTTGATCCTTGAAGATCAGACGCCTACCCGCGCGGATGTCTATGCAGTTTACCCGCAGCAACTGCAGCTATCTGCACGGGTTCGCACCCTGATCGACTTTCTGGTCGAGCGCTTTGCTCATATCGACCATTTGAGCGAAGCCGAATGAGCTCATTGACTTACAATCCGATGGACCGCAAACAGCGCAAGCAAAGCGCCACGGGGCCAGACTAATGCCAGAGGCATGTAAAACTTGCCGGAATACGTGATCTTGGAAGGGGCATGATTCACTGCCGCTCAGCGGCTTGCCTCAGCTTTCGGCAGAGGAACTGCCCACAGGGGTCAATTAAGGAGCCGAAGTGATCGGGTTCCTCTTCCCCGCGTGCAGCCAGTTCAATATCGCTACCAACGGGACGGTGCCGCAGCAGGAATTTCGCGTCGTACAGTATCTCCCCGGTAGCAGTTTAACTCTTGTTGTTTTTGTCGCCCCGACAGGGGATGTCGTGTAGAAGTCAAGCATCGAATGCCCCCAGCCTCGATTGGAGGCTAGCTCATCATAGTGCGGCCACGACTGTCAGCTTTTGGCCGGAAGCTGGCGGTCACGAGCGGCAGCTAACGGCCAGGAGCAGCCACAGCAACAGGCCAGAGGAGGAGCCTCATTACAGCCGTGCCACGAGACATCTTGAGTTGGCGCTGCTATCGGTTATAAGAATTGCTCCATAGCTAAACAGGAACACATTCAATTCTGGGAAAACCTCCATTGGCTAACAGCTCGATGCGGTTGAAAAGCTGACGAAGAATGCCACCTGACAGATACCTAATGAGAGCCCAGGCACCTAAGGCGTCAGTTGGCAAACACACTCCAGATTAACTCCGTCAGGGCCCAGTACATAGGCTGCGTAATAATCGGAGTGGTACTGAGGCCTGATGCCTGGTGCGCCATTGTCCTGTCCGCCAACGGCGATGGCAGCCGCATGGAATGCGTCGACGGCCCCATGACTCTGCGCCATCAGCGCGATATGAGCCCCGTAGCTGGGAACTGGTGCATCGTGCAGCCACAGGAACGGCTTGCCTGCGGAGCCGAACCCAAGTCTGCGAGGCGTCGAATGCGGATGGTCCGTCTCGATGCTCATTAGCAATGTGATCCCTAACGGCTCGAGCGACCGCTCGTAAAAGGCGCGAGCGCGCAAAATGTCCGAGACACCAATGCCCACATGATCGATTACTGATCCAGCAAACTTACTCATTTGGTAACTCCTTGCATCCCCGATTCACTCGGCAGGATGGTTGCACTCGTCAGCTATAAGCGAATGATATTCCCGTTGCGGATTGCCCGTTAAGGCATTGTCGTCGTTCAGCGGAAGGTAAGCATTTGGCGAGACGACCGATCCATGGGCGTTCAAACCTGAGAAGCTCCACCGTCGGCGAACAGCTCGGCACCATTGACATAGCTCGACGCCTCGCTCGCCAGAAAGAGCGCAGCTTGGCCGATCTCGTGTGCCTGGCCGATCCGGCCGAGGGTGCTCTTCTCATTTAGCAAATCGATTACCTGTGGCGCGTTTTCACCAAGCACGGCCCGTAGGGACGGGGTGTCCACCGGCCCGGGGCTGAGTAAGTTAATGCGTACACCCGATCCTTTGATGTCGAGAATCCAGCTCCTCACCAACGCGCGTAGTGCGGCCTTGGTTGCTCCGTACACGCTCATACCAGGTCCAGGGTTGATCGAAGAAGTCGAGCCGATAATGACAACGCTGCTCCCCTCGCTCATCAGCGGTAACGCCCCCTGAACCGTAAAGGTGGTGCCTTTGACGTTGGTCGCGAACACCCGATCGAAGCCCGCGTCGGTGATTGCACCTAGAGGCTCGATTTCACCCATCCCGGCGTTAGCGATCAATACATCGATACGACCGTGGACCGCACCGATATGCTTGAACAGTTCCCCTAGGGAGGCTGGGTCCGAGATATTAGTCCGCACCGCAGAAACATTCCCACCGAGGCGACTTGCTGCTTCGTCTAGCTGAGGCTGGCGGCGCCCGGTAATGATCAGATCCGCACCCTGGCTGACGAATGCTTCGGCGATTGCGAAGCCGAGGCCCGAAGAACCGCCAGTAACCAGCACGACCTTGTTTCTGAATTGCATGGGATGAACCTCAACTGTCGTATATGTAGTGAACACTACATAGGAAGAACGTCCTCTGCAAATTATTTAGTGAGTACTAAATAAAAGGAGCAACCGAAGCGTTTGAACTTGCATGTAGCGATCGCTACAGTGGCGTATTACCTAGAGAAATAGCCATGAACGAAAAACCCAGACAGCGCCGTTCCGCCTTTGACCGGGAGCAAGGGATAGCCATCGCACAAGCACTGTTTCACCAGCGTGGATACGACGCTGTCAGCCTGACCGACCTGACCGAGGCAATGAATATCAAGCCGCCGAGCTTTTACGCAGCCTATGGAAGCAAGGCCGAACTGTTCGAACGAGCAATGCATCGCTATGCCGCAGAAAACGCGCTGCCAATGGACAGACTGCTGGCACCGGATCGACCTCCCGCCGAAGCGCTAACCTCGCTGCTGATTGCCGCTGCGCAGCAGTACGGGCGAGATAGCGCTTTGCGTGGTTGCCTGATCACCGAAGGCCTGCGTGCGGACGATCCGGTCGCTCGAAACATGGCGGAGAAATTCGGCGACGCTGGAATCCAGGCGATCCGCCGGTATCTGGACCAAGTCTGCCCGGACGCTGCGCAGACCTGGGCTGACTACATCCTGGTCACCCTGCGGGGGCTGTCTGCAGCGGCATGCAGCGGGATGTCCAGCGAGCGCTTGGTGAACGTCGCACGGATTGCCGGCAGGTGGCTTGCCCATGAGTTCGAGGCAGACGACAGCGCAGTGGAATCCTGAGTAAACAACATCTGCACTATCGTCCGATCAATCAGTAATCAGTGATGGTCGTACCGCCGATGCTCTCGGCGAATGAGCCGCCCAGCAGCTTTGCCGGTGTCTCAAAACCCGGTCTTCGCACGCCGTTCAATACTTGGCGTGCCGCCTCCATGGCAGCAATCGGCGTATAGGTGTAACCGTTGACGGTTTCGATCACTGAACGTGCCACAGTGCCGTCAGCGCCAGTTACCTCGGCCACTGCCCGAGCGCGATGAGCTTCGCGCTGTTGCGCGTTCGGCCCCTCGGGAATTTTTGAAAGATCTCCGTCAGGTAATGGATCACCGGAAAAATGTACAAACATTGCAATATTGGGAATGCCGGTGGAGCGCCAGCCGGTGACCAGATCACCGAACGACAAAGGCACGCAAAGCTCCTGGCCGTCGCCAAAATCGAAGTGTCGCGGTTGCGCATCGGGAGTTGAAAGAAGCGCTCCATCAATCCGGGCCAGCAGCCCCGCTCCAACAATTTCGCTAACACTCAGTGCTGACCCACGTGAAATGGAACCCGCGACCTGTAGTGCAATGTTCAACGACTGCGGATATTTCACCCGACGAGCGACATGCACCGCCAGGCAGTCGGTCGGCACTACGTCCCAACCGACGCCAGGTAGGAGCATGACCCCTGCCCCTGCCGCCTCATCGCCCAATTGCTCGGCCAACCGATATACGTTGATCTCGGCCGTGATATCCAGATAATCGACTCCAGCCTTGATACAGAGCCACATCAAGGCGTCAGCTGTCCGCGCGAAGGGGCCGGCAAAGTTCACCAGCAGGCCAATGCCTTCCAGGCATTGTGTCGACGGGGCATGAGGGGAAAACACGCGATAAGGAACGTCCAACTGTGCAGCCAGAGCGCGCAGCTTGTCGTGGCTGCGCCCGGCGATGACA
The DNA here is from genome assembly GCF_900104975.1 of Pseudomonas sp. Z003-0.4C(8344-21). NCBI lineage: Bacteria > Pseudomonadati > Pseudomonadota > Gammaproteobacteria > Pseudomonadales > Pseudomonadaceae > Pseudomonas > Pseudomonas sp. Z003-0.4C(8344-21). The sequence continues at coordinate 3,508,117 of NZ_LT629756.1, forward strand.
ACGTCCAGTCCCTGCGCCACTGCATAGTCGGTCGCCATGCGCCCGACGTAGCCGGTTGCGCCATAAATCATCAATTTTTTCATTGTGCGTGCTGCCAGTTCTTGTAAACGAATTCCAGGCTGTATCCGTCAGGATCCAGAACATTGGCCGCGTAGTAGTTGGGGTCGTAGTGCAGACGCGCCCCCGGTGCGCCTTGATCGACGGCGTCCTGAGCCAACGCTGCCGCATAGGCCGCCGCAACCTGAGCTTTACTGTCTGCGACGAAACCGACATGTACCGCTCGGCCTTCGACTTCACCCTGACGCAGCCAGAAAAACATCCGGCCCTTGGCGCCGAAACCTTTCAGGTCCGGATGCCCAGGCGGACCGTCCTTGCCATCGTAGTCCAAGCGCGCGGTGATACCCAGCGGCGCCAACGTAGCTTCGTAGAAACGGATAGAGCGCTCAATGTCACTCACAGACAGAAAAATATGATCCAGCATGGCAACGTCTCCCGATCGTTCAGATGATGTAGCCGCCCGCGACTTCGATGGTCTGGGCATTGATCCAGGCCCCGTCTTGGGACAGCAACATGGCAATGACGCGGGCCACATCTTCGGGCTCACCGACTCTGCCTAGCGCCGTTTGCTCAGCCAGCATCGCCTCAAACTCATCATTGAGCCCGCCACCTAACTCGGTTCGAATCGCCCCAGGTGAAACCGCATTGACACGTATGCGCCGATCACCGAACTCTTTGGCCATGTAGCGCGTGAGCACTTCCAGTCCACCTTTGAACGCCGCATACGGCGCCACCCCGGAGGTGGCCACGCGTGTAGTAGCGCTGGTCAGATTGACGATGCTGGCGTTCTCCTCCAGTAATGGCAGCAAGGTCTGCGTCAGAAAGAAAGGGCCTTTCAGATGGACTTTGAAAAGACCATCAAACTGAGCCTCGCTGACCGACGCCAGCGGGTTGAACAGGCCATAGCCGGCGTTATTAACTAAACCTGAGAGGGTGCTTGTGCCCCATGTCTCCCGGAGCACTAACAGGATGGCATCGCGGAACCCTTTGAAACTTTCCACATCCGCCACGTCGAGATTAAGCGCAACGCCCTTGCCGCCCGCTCGTTCAATGCGTCGCACCACATCATCCGCATCGTCCGGATGCTGGTTGTAAGTAAGAATGACACCCATACCCCACCGGGCGGCGTGTTCTGCTGCACTCGCACCGATCCCTCGACTGCCTCCGGTAATGACGATAACGCCCATGACGTACTCCTCGACTGCTTGAATGAGCCTCCACATTAAGGGCGCTGGTCACTGCGGACGCAGCCGTTCCTACTCGAAATCTGCCTGTTTCTACTTTTCGCTTGCGTTGCTCCTGCTGTGACATTCAGCATGGCCAGCATGAACGAACAACTTAACGAACTCCGCATCCTCGCCGCCAAGGCCGAAAAACGCCGCACAGAGACGGGCATTCCCCGCGTCGCTATGGTCCAAGGCAAAATCCCCGAGCATATGCTGGCGGCAGTCTATGACCCGATGATCAACTTGATTCTGCAGGGCAGCAAAACCATGACCGTGGGCGACCGCACGCTGCGATACGACCCTGCGACCTATTTCGTCATGTCGATTCAGTTGCCTGCGGTGGGCGCGGTGCACCCTGCGGCAACGGGCGAACCCTATCTGGCCATAAGCCTCACGCTTGATCCCACCGTGTTATCAACCTTGCTGGCTGACCTGCCCAAACCTGTCGGCCGCCATGAAAGCGACCCGGGCTTTTCGGTGGCGGCCGTTACGACCGAATTAATGGACGCATGGGTGCGCATGTTGCGATTGATGGGCAACCCGGAAGCTATCGCAGCCCTGGCGCCTGTTTATGAACGCGAGATACTGTTTCGCGTGCTGCAAGGCCCCCACGGCTGGATGCTGCGAGAGATCGCAGCGCCCGATACCGCCATGGCCAGAGTGAACACAGCCATTCAATGGATCCGTCGAGATTTTGCGCAGCCGATCAGGGTGGAAAGCTTGGCTCAGAAAGCGGCAATGAGCGTCTCGGCCTTCCATCGCCACTTCAAAGCGGTGACGACGTTGAGTCCATTGCAGTATCACAAACGAGTGCGCTTACTTCAGGCGCGGATGCTCATGGTAGCCAGCGGCAGGAGCGTCATGGCGGCAGCTTTCGAGGTGGGCTACGAAAGCCCAACGCAGTTTAGTCGAGACTATACGAAGGTATTTGGGCTTTCACCTGCGAAGGATGCAGGAAGAATTCTCGGAAAAACGAAGGTTCCACAATCTGACGGGGGCAGGAAACTGGCTCCCTTCAAGACTTAGATTTCAGGCTAATGGGGGGGGTTGTAATCGAGCAATTGCTGGCGTTCATGTATAACAGGTTTCGCCTAGAAGCGGCCGTTCGCAAGTGGCCGCTAACGGCCAGAAGCAGCCTATCAGGTCCGCCATCGGTAGACGAACCGCCATAATCGCAACGCTAATATCGGGCCACTCTTAATGAGGACGGCGTGACGCGTGTGCGCAAGACCTTATCCTTTATAGACCTAGAAAGGCTATGTGACCGCACTAATGCATTGATCGTCCCACGCGAGCACCAGTCCGAGCGTCAACATCTTGCATTGCCATTGAAACCGTGATGCCGCATAGCGTCCTCTTCTCGTGAGGACATATTTACTGATGAATGTTTGTCCGCCTGATCAACGCCACAGCCCCCCTACATCATTAATTCGCGAGAAAACTCAGGGAATCGGAGATTCACTCTTAGAGGTTTGGATCCAGCACAATGACGCCTTGCACTTCCCTTCGCTCCAATAAGGCGTGCGCCAGCCCTGCTTCGCTCAGGGGTAACGTCGCGCCGATGACTGGTCTGATCACTCCGCCTGAAACGCCATCAGCGAGGAATTGCAAAGCTTCGCGAATCAAAGTAGGGCGCTGGAAGAACGTCGGCAGGTACATGCCGGTCAAGGTTTGCGCTTTGGCCATCAACCGACGAGGCGCCAATGCCTCGCCTGGCCCCCGCGTGGAGCCTACCACCACACAACGCCCCAGCATGGCGAGACACTCAAAATTCTGATCGAACACTTCGCCGCCGATGGTTTCGAGGATCACATCGACTCCACGCCCCTCGGTCAATTTAAGCACCCGCTCCGGCCACTGGGGAGTGTCGTAGCTAATGGCATAGTCGGCCCCGAGGCTGCGCACGAATGCGCGTCGATTTTCAGTGCTGGCCGTACCGAAAACTGTCTGTGCGCCCATGGCTTTTGCAATCTGCACAGCCAGACTGCCAAGCCCCCCGGCGGCGCCTTGGATCAAAACGCTTTCACCTGACTGTAAATGCGCGCATGTGCGTAGAGCGAGGAACGCAGTCACCCCCTGACAAGGTAAACCCGCCATGGCGACGTCGTTTACCGACTCATCCAGCATTACCAGCATGTCAGCACGGGCAATAGCCTGCTGTGCGTATGCGCCCTTGGGCATCAAGGCCATGACCTTGCGCCCGATAACGGCACGGTCAACGCCCGCTCCTGTTTTTGAAACGCGTCCGACCACCTGAAGTCCGGATACATGCGGCAGCGTGACACCACCAACGCGTGTTTCGGGCCGGTTATACATGCCTAACCGTTCACGAATATCCGGAAAATTCACCCCAATCGCGGAGGTTTCTATCAATACTTCTCCCGGCCGCGGCACGGGCGTTGGCAAGTCGACGTACTCGAGTACTTCGGGGCCGCCGAAGCTACGGAACTGAATCGCTTTCATATTTTGAGATCCTGGATTCTTCGCTCGTCAGATCTGTAGACGCAGGCCTGACTTGGAGCCTAATCGGTCGTGCGGCATGTACTGCCGAGCAAATCGTCAGTGCTTTGTTTCGATTACTTCACCCCATTGAGAAACAGCGTGGCGTGTTTCAAAAATAGATCCGGGTATTGATAGATCGCGCCATGGTTTGAATCCGGGTAGATCACCAACTGGGCGTTGGGCAAACTCTGCTGCAAGGTCACGTCATTAACTGTGTAGAAGACAATGTCATGGCTGCCGGCGACTACCATCGTCGGTTGCTTGATGCCTTTCAGGTAGTCGTTGGCGTTGCCGGCTGGCGCCCCCCAACCAGCGATGGCGGCTGCTTGTGCGGGTGCAGTCTTGCTATCGACATCAACATCGCGATTGACCCTACGTGAGCGCAGACGGGAAAGGAATTCGCGTCCGGCGGCCTGGCTTTCTACGGTCTGGGTAAAGAAAACGTCCAGCAACAGTTCATCCGGTACGGCACGCTTTTTCGCCAGGTAGCCCTGAAATTCCGGCGTCAGCGAGTCCATACCAACTCCACCGCGAGGTGATGAACCGACCAGAATCAGGCGACGGACGAGGTTCGGATGATCAAGCGTCACTTGCTGTGCGATCAGACTGCCCATGGAAAAGCCGAGCAAGTCAGCCTTTTTCACGTTCAGTGCCTGCAGCAGGCCGGAGGCATATTTGGCCATGCCTTCGATGGTGTTCGGTACTTCACCGCTGGAACTGGCGACGCCGGCATTGTCGAAAAGGATAATTTCACGATCACGGGCAAAACCGTCGATGACTTTGGGATCCCAGCTGTCTAGGTTGCCAACGAAATGCTGGAGAAATACCAGTGGCACGGCACTGGGTTTGCCGAAGCGACGATATGCCAGGCGCGCACCCTCGACTTCGATGAACTGGGTCGGAGCGGTTTGATGGGTGTAGCTATGTGCAGCTTTTTTTTCTGCTGGGGTGCTGCTGGCCTGAACAGTCAATGTCGAGCACGCAGTCGTCAGCGCGACGATGGCCAGGGTATGGCGCATCGCCCATCGGATGTTGAAAAGGGTCATATAGAGGAACCTGAAAAAAACGAGTAGGTTTAGGTCCGCCCTGACTGTTTTCCAGTTGGGGCGGAGGAGCAAGGATCAGGCGGGATTTTTTACGCTTGGGCGTTGCTGCACTTTCGCCTGCCATGCCAGGAGCGCGCTGCACTGATTGGGGATGGCAATACTGGCGAAACCGGCGAAGATCAGCCCGGCATACACCGTGATGTCGGCCATGGAAAATTGCTCACCGGCGATGTATGGCTGACTGCGCAAGAGCTGATCGAAGTAGTGCATGCCGGCAACTGCTTTGTCGCGCTGACGGTTGCCCCACTCGATACGACCTTCCCATTCAGGACTCTTGTAGGGCTGCAGCGCGGCACCGAGCCCCGGCGTGGCGTGGTGGAAGTAATAGCCGACCGGATCCGCCAGCTCGGACTCTGCGCGCTTTTGCATCATGTGGATAATGGCCTTTTCCTTCGGCGTCTTGCCGGTGAGAATCGGGTTGCCGTCCAGATTGTCCAGATACTCGGTGATTGCGGTACATTCGCTGATGTTGGTGCCGTCATCCAGTTGCAGCACCGGGACGGTACCCAACGGGTTGATCGTCAGGAACGCGGGTTGCTTGTGTTCCGCAGCAGGCAGGTCGACCTTAATGAACTCTACTTGCGAGCCCAGCCCTTTTTCGGCGAGAACAATACGAATGCGCAGCGGGTTAGGAAAACCAGGGATATCAAAAATCTTCATACGAGCTCCATAACTATCCATCTACCTATCGATAGGTATAAGCTACGGCAAGAACATTTTCACTGTCAACGTCTATCTATCGATAGGGAGATTTATTTGTGACGACGGATACACGAGAAACGATCATGTCGGCTGCCCGAAAGATGGTGCAGACCCGGGGCTACAACGGCTTGAGCTTTCGTGAGCTCGCCAAGGAAGTCGGCATCAAAAGCGCGAGCATCCACTACCACTTCCCTACCAAAGGCGACTTGGGCGCGGCTTTAGCCAAACGTTACACCGAGGATGGGCTTGAATACCTTGCTGGCTTACGGGCCGATTCCGACGACCTGAATGTGTGGATCAAGGGCTACACGGACATCTTTCGCATGGCTTTGGTCAACGACAATCGCATGTGCCTGTGCGGGATCATGTCTGCCGAATACGATGACTTGCCACCAGAGGTAAGGACAGAGGTCGACGGTTTCACCGAACTGAATGTGCGCTGGCTGACGGAAGTGTTGTCGGTTTGCCGGCCACAGCTGAGCCTTGAGGAACGACAGGAACAAGCGCTGGCGATCTATGCGGCTGTGGAGGGAGCTCAATTGATCGCTCGCGGGCGGGCTGACATCAGTGTCTTTGACAGAACAATCGCGACGTATCGCTCGGCAGGCCTATTACCTTAAGTTGCCGCAGTTCTCGACACGCCTTGCCTGTGGAGTCCAGACCAGCAGCGATGGTGTGAGCAATCGCTGCTGGAATCATAATGACGAACGATCAGGCGAGGTAAACGCTGCACCTTCTCTAAATCGCTTCTGATATTGTGCCAAAGATTCCGCCAGGGGTTTCGATCGGTATATCAATAAACGCTCGCGACCCTGCCGTCACCGCTGTCCCAACCACCACCCAACGCTTTATAGATCGCGACGATGCCACGGTACTGATCGGTTTCACCCAGTGCCTGAGCATCTTCGGCGTTGAGCCGCTCGCGCTGCGCATCCAGCAGCACCAGATAATCCACGGTTCCTTCCTTGTACTGGATGGCCGCAAGGTCGGCAGCGGCGCGGCTCGATTCGCTTTGTTTGATCAACGACAACAAGCGTTGTTGGCGTTTGCCATAGTCGCTGAAGGCGTTTTCAGACTCTTCCAGCGCCAGCAGCACTTGCTGTTCATAGGTCGCCAGCGCGCCTTCGGCATTGGCGTCGGCACCGCGAATGCGCGCCCGCACGCTGCCCAGATCAAATGCTGCCCAGGTGATGTTCGGTCCCAGACTCCAGGCCCTGGCGGCACTGGAACCAATCTGCGAACCACGGCCGGCGGTGAAACCAAGGAAACCGCTCAGGCTCACGCGCGGGAACAAGTCGGCGGTGGCCACACCGATATCCGCAGTGGAGGAAGCCAGCCTGCGCTCGGCGGCAAGCACATCCGGGCGCCGACGCAGCAGCTCTGCGGGATCACCAATTGTCAGCACTTTGGCGATGGCTGGCAACTCGGCGGGGTTCAACGACACGCTCAACGTATTCGGACGCTCACCCAGCAGCGTGGCGATGCGGTTTTTCTGCCGCACCTGCTCCGCTTGAAGTTGCGGCACCGTAGCCTCGACCGCAGCCAGACGTGCATCGGCGCGCACTACGTCGAGTTCATTACCCGCACCCGCATCGCGCAGGCTGACCGTCACGCTGCGCGAATCCTGCTGGTTCTTCAGGTTGGCCAGGGCGATCTTTTCCCGCAGTTGTGCGCCGCGCAATTGGCCATAGGCGTCCACCAACTCGGCAATCATCGTCACGCGCAGTTGATACAAGTCTGCGGCGGCAGCATCTTCCTGAGCGTCGCTGGATTCCAGTTGGCGCTGGATGCGACCGAACAGATCGACTTCCCAGGCCATGTCGAGGCCAAGATCATAGCGTTCCTGATTGACGCGGCTTTCGGTCTGACCGGGCACTTGGCCCTTTCCTTGTTGGCTGCTGACGCGGCTGGTAACCACCGGCAAATTGTCGTTGCTGACGTCGTCCCGAATCGCTCGGGCCGCTTTCCAGCGGGCGAACGCCACGCGCAGATCGCGGTTACCTTCCAGGGATTTGCTCACCAACTGGTTGAGCGTGGGGTCATCGAATTGCTGCCACCACACCGTTTCAAACCGCGATTGATCGTAGTGCCCGCCCTGGATCGACACGATAGTGGCCGGCGCGGTGTCAGGCGTCTTGTAGTCGGGACCGACCGTACACGCGGCGAGCGCAACGACGAGAAGGCTGGGAAAAAAAAGCTTCAAGGTGTTCATCAGTGTGCCTCCGGATGCAATGCGGTTGTTGGGTGAACCTTGGCGACCTTGCGTGCGTTTTTGCGCTCAATGGAGCGACGAATCAGCACGAAGAACACCGGCGTCAGCAGCAAGCCGAAGAAAGTTACGCCGAGCATCCCGGAGAACACCGCAACCCCCATCGCCCGGCGCATTTCGGAGCCGGCACCAGTGGACGTCACCAGCGGAATCACACCCATGATGAAGGCGAACGAGGTCATCAGGATCGGCCGCAACCGCATGCGGCAAGCCTCCAGCACCGCATCCAGCGGCGACATGCCCTGCTCCTGTTTGTCCTTGGCGAACTCGACGATCAGGATCGCGTTCTTGCAGGCCAGACCAACCAGCACGATCAGGCCGATCTGGGTAAAGATGTTGTTGTCGCCCTTGGAAATGATCACCCCGGCAATCGCCGACAGCAGGGTCATCGGCACGATCAGGATCACCGCCAATGGCAGGCTCCAGCTTTCATACAGCGCCGCCAGCACCAGGAACGCCAACAACACGCAGAGCGGGAACACCAGCAACGCGGTGTTGCCGGACAGGATCTGTTGGTAGGTCAGGTCGGTCCATTCGTAGGTCATGCCATTCGGCAATTCTTCTTTCAGCAGTTTTTCAATCGCCGCCTGGGCCTGGCCGGAGCTGTAGCCTGGCGCAGCGCTGCCGTTGATTTCGGCGGTGACGAAACCGTTGTAGTGCGAGACGCGGTCAGGCCCCGAACTAGGGCTGATCTTGACGAAGGTGGCCAACGGGATCATCTCGCCGCGGTCGTTGCGCACCTTCAATTGGCCGATCTGTTCCGGCTCCTGGCGGAACTGTTGTTCGGCCTGTACGTTGACCTGGTAGGTCCGCCCGAAACGGTTGAAGTCGTTGGCATACAGCGAGCCCAGGTACACCTGCAACGTGTCGAAAATGTGGTTGATCGCCACGCCGTGGGTCTTGGCTTTTTCGCGGTCAATGGCGGCTTCGATCTGCGGCACGTTGATCGTGTAACTGGTGAACAGGTTGGCCAGCTCCGGAACGCTGCGGCTCTTGTTGATGATGTTCATGGTTTCTTTGTACAGCTCGTCGTAACCCAGGTTGCCCCGGTCCTCGATCTGCAAACGGAACCCGCCGATGGTGCCCAAGCCTTGCACTGGCGGCGGCGGAAACACCGCGATGTAGGCGTCCTGGATGCTGCCGAACTTGGCGTTCAGCGAAGCGGAAATCGCCCCGGCTGACAGGCTCGGATCCTTGCGCTCATCGAACGGCCGCAAACCGATGAAGGCGATGCCGGCATTCGGACTGTTTGTGAAGCCGTTGATCGAAAGGCCCGGGAAGGCCACGGCGCTGTCGAAGCCCGGTTCGTTCATGGCGATGGTGCTCATGCGCCGGATCACGTTTTCGGTGCGATCCAGGCTCGCGGCGTCCGGCAATTGGGCGAAAGTCACTAGGTACTTCTTGTCCTGGGTCGGCACAAAACCGGTCGGCGTGGTGCTGAAGCCCATGTAGGTCAAGGCGATCAGACCTGCGTATATCAGCAACGCCACGCTGCTGCCGCGAATGATCTTGGCCACGGCAATCACATAGCCATGGCTGGCCTTATCGAAGAAGCGGTTGAAAGGTTTGAACAGCCAGCCACCAAGCAGGCGATCCAACACTTTGGAGAAACGGTCCTTCGGTGCGCCGTGTGCCTTGAGCAACACGGCGGCCAGGGCCGGTGACAAGGTCAAGGAGTTGAACGCAGAGATCACCGTAGAGATCGCAATCGTCAACGCAAACTGCTTGTAGAACTGCCCGGTCAAGCCGGAAATAAAGGCTGCGGGTACGAACACCGCACACAACACCAGCGCCGTGGCAATGATCGGACCGGTCACCTCGCCCATGGCTTTTTTGGTCGCCTCGACCGGTTCCAGCCCCGACTCGATGTTCCGTTCGACGTTCTCCACCACCACGATCGCATCGTCCACCACGATCCCGATCGCCAGCACGAGGCCGAACAGCGACAGCGCATTCAACGAGAAGCCGAACAGGTGCATCACGGCAAACGTACCGATCAGCGACACCGGCACCGCGACCAGCGGAATGATCGAGGCGCGCCAGGTTTGCAGGAACAGGATCACCACCAGTACCACGAGAATCAATGCTTCGAACAGGGTGTGAACCACTGCCTCGATCGAACTGCGCACGAAGATCGTCGGGTCATAGACAATTTCGTAGTCCATGCCTTCCGGGAAACTCTTCTTCAGTTCCGCCATCTTCGCCCGCACCTGGTTGGAGATGTCGATCGCATTCGAGCCCGGACGCTGGAAGATCGGCATCGCCACCGCTTCCTCGTTGTTGAGCAAGGCGCGCAAGGCGTATTGGTTGGAGCCCAACTCGACCCGGGCGATGTCTTTCAGACGCGTGATCTCGCCATCCGGACCGCTGCGGATAATGACGTTCTCGAACTCTTCTTCACTGACCAAACGCCCCTGGGAGTTGATCGACATCTGGAAGCTCGTGGCATTCGGTGCCGGCGGCGAACCCAGTTGTCCTGCAGCGACCTGACGGTTCTGCTCGCGCACCGCGTTAACTACGTCGGTTGCGGTCAGATTGCGCGAAGCGGTCTTGTTCGGATCGAGCCAGATACGCAGCGAGTAATCACCGATACCGAACATCTTCACATCGCCGATACCGTCGAGGCGCGACAGCTCATCCTTGACGTTGAGGATCGCGTAGTTCGACAGGTAGAGCATGTCGTAGCGCTTGTCCGGTGCCACCAGATGCACCAGCAAGGTCAGCTCGGGAGAAGCCTTGTCGACGGTAATACCTATGCGCGTCACTTCCTCTGGCAGCTTGGGTTCGGTGCGGGTCACACGGTTCTGCACTTGGACCTGGGCGTTGTCCAGATCGGTGCCCAAAGCGAATGTCACGGTCAGGGTCAGTCGGCCGTCAGCGGTGGATTGCGAGGACATGTACAACATGTTCTCGACGCCGGTGATCGCCTGCTCCAACGGCGCGGCCACGGTTTCACCGATGACTTTCGGGTTGGCGCCGGGGTAGTTGGCGTGGACCACCACGGTCGGTGGCACCACTTCCGGGTATTCGCTGATCGGTAACTGGAACAGCGAGATGGCTCCGGCGATCAGGATCAGCAGCGATAGCACTGCGGCGAAAATCGGCCGCGTGATAAAGAACTGGGAGAACTTCATGTCAGTGCTCCTTATCCGCGAGGTGCAGCGGCAGATTCAGCATTCACCAGCGCAGGCGATTTAGCTGAAGCCGGTTGATTGGCGGCTTCGATTGCCTGACGCTGGCGAGCCAGTGTGGTGACCGTTTCCGGGCTCGCCATCGGCGCGTCCTGCGGATCGATCAAAGCACCTGGGCGGACGCGCTGCAGGCCGTTGATGACGATGCGATCTTCTTTCTGCAAGCCGCTGCGCACGATGCGCAGGCCTTCCAGTTTCGGCCCCAGATCAACGCTGCGATAAACCGCTTTGTTGTCCTGGCCGACCACTAGCACGAATTTCTTGCCGAGGTCGGTGCCGACCGCTTCGTCTTTGATCAACAGACCGGGATACGCAGCGCTACCCACCAGTTTCAAGCGCGCATACAGACCAGGGGTGTATTGACCGCCAGCGTTATCAAAAACCGCACGGCCTCGGATGGTGCCGGTTTTCGGGTTTACCTGGTTGTCGACAAAATTCATCTGCCCAAGGTGCGTGTTGCCCTCCTCGTTCGAAAGCCCCATGTAGACCGGCGTGGTCTGGCCGCGCTGGCCCTGGCGGGAAAGCAGGCTGTACTTGAGGAACATGCGTTCGTCAGCATCGAAGTATGCGTAGACCTTGTCGGTGGAGACCACGCTGGTCAGCGCGGTCGTGTCGGCGGTGACAATGTTGCCGGCGGTGATTTCCGCGCGGCTGACACGACCGGTGATCGGCGCCGTGACGCGGGTAAAGCTGAGATTCAAACGCGCCAGATCCAGCTGCGCCTGGATCGCATCGACACCGGCCCGGGCTTCCTGCGCCGTGGTTGTGCGAGTGTCGGCGAGTTCGGCAGAGATCGCGTTGCTGCTTAACAGACGCTGTCCGCGCTGCGCCTCGTTGCTAGTGCGGATCAGCGTGGCGCGTGCCTGTTGCAACTGCGCCTCGATGCGATGCACTTCATGCTCGAACGGACGCGGATCAATCTGGAACAGCAAATCGCCCTTCTTCACCAGCACACCATCGGTAAAAGCCACGCGTTCGATCTGGCCCGTCACCCGTGGGCGAACCTCTACGGTTTCTGGTGCTTCCAGGCGAGCAGTGACTTCATCCCACTCGGTGATGGGTTGCTCAAGCACTTTCGCGACGGTAACGTGCGGCGCCCCGGGAACCTGAGCGGCATCGGGTGTGCGTTCACACGCAGCAAGCGCTACCAGCGCCAACGCGGCAAGGGGATAACGCAAAGGTTTGAGTGACTGTTCCATGGGTTGTGTCCGCCAGACGGTTTGGGAATTTGCGGATTCTCGGCCTCGCACGAGGTCACGACGAATCGAAGGGAGTGAAGTTGGCTATCACTAATAATGATAGCCATCATATTTAATGACAAAAAAAGGGATCAGCCCGGTTAAACCCTGGTGTCGGCGATCGCAGTACACACGCAATCCAACGCCGGCCCGAGCGTCTGTGCAGCACGCAATGCACGAGAGGTGGGCACCATTCGACGACCGATGCGCTCGAACAGAGGGTCGTTGAACAGCCTGCGCAAACGCACCAGCGCTGCGCTGACCGCTGGCTGACCAAGAGATAATTTTTCAGCGGCGCGGGTGAGGTTGCGCTCCTGAATAAGAGCTTCGAACACCACCAGCAGATTCAGATCGACACAGCGCAGATCATTACGTTTCATGGGGCCGGTCCACCGGAAAATTATTTGACTTGAGCTAAAGCCATGGGATCCGCGAGACTTCTACAGATGCCTAGACAGCCATTGCAGCAACTTTATATGACGAATATCATGAAAGCCAGCCCAGCAACATCGTTATGTCCAGGCGATGCCAACCTGGCCACAGGAGCAATTTCATGAAAGTGACGAAAGACCAGGCCGCAGCCAACAAAGAAGCCATCCTTACTGCAGCGTCACGGCTGTATCGGGAAAAAGGCATCGACGGAATTGGTATCGGCGAGCTCTCGCGCTCAGTTGGACTGACCCATGGCGGATTCTACGGACAGTTTCCGGGCGGCAAGGAACAGCTCGCGTCAGAAGCGGTCAGCCGGACATTTGAATCAAATATTCAGGATTGGCAGAATGCCAAATCTATTCCTGAGCTCGTCAAGACGTACCTGACACAAGCGCATCTGGATAACTGGACCGAGGGTTGTCCGATTCCTGCATTAGGTGCGGATGTCGCGCGTACCGGTGGCACGGTCAGCAGCTCCTTCACCAGAGGCGTCGAGCATTTGATCGATACCCTGATGGCGTTGGTCGAAGGCGCAAATCATGAAGAAAAGTACCAAGAGTCACTACGCATCCTTTCATCGATCACCGGGGCGATGCTCATTGCCAGAGCGCTGGATAGCCCTGAACTGTCTGAGCAGTTTCTACAATCGGTCATTAATGCCTGGCCTGTCACTCCCACAAAAAAAGAGCGGGCTGCTAAGCGCCGCTCAAAGGATGAAGACTGACTTACTGTTAGCAAGGGCTTCGCTATTCCGAATATGTGTGGAACGCCCCCCTTTCATTTCTACTCGACGATGGCAGGTCTTACGCTTGCTTTAATTGGGGCATGTACTTGGCAAGTTGAGCAGCATCAGTAATCGGTGGGTTAAGCCTCATGTTGATGGCTGAACCACCTATGAACCGCTCGAAGACTTTCCAGCCGTGTTCAGTTCGACGCAAGCGATCCATCATTGGCGAGTAGAGCCAGATGGCAGGCAAATCATCGGGGCTATCGATGGCTTGGCCATCTCCCAGTATCGCGGCCGACTCTGGCGTCGCGTAGCGCACCAGCAGATTCTGATAGCGCACCACGACGCCGTCTTCATCCGCATCGACAATGTGGTTGGTGGCGTGTCGGCTGACGCCAGGAATCAGATACGGATAGTCCTTCTTGAAGAACTGGCGAATCTCATCGTGGCCACGAATGGTGCCATGGAAGTGGTACGCGACGGCGTCCGGTAGAAAAGCATCGACCATTGCCTCCACATCCCAAGTCTCGAACCACCAATTGAGCCTGTTCACGAAGTCGATCGCACTGATTCGCTCCGCTGGATTGACAGCGCTCTGGGACGGAACTCTTGGAAAAGCTTTCATGAGTACTTCCTCATTTCTGGGTAAGAATCATATGTGCAGTTACACACCAAACACGCAAAAAAATTTATTCGCCACCGGCCTGCTGAAGAAGCGAGTTACGAATCAGAACTGCTGCGACCCCGCCGATTTGATCCTCACGCTCACGCTGCGCGGCTTTCCAATAGGGCTCGGCCTCCGCCAACTTCGCTCGTCCTTGCGCAGACAGCGTGAGCCTGATGGCAGAACGCGGCCCTTCGGCATGGCTAGCGACATAACCTTCGTTCTGCAGTGGCTTCAGTGCCCGAACCAACGTAGTTCGCTCCATGACCATTACCTCAGCCAATTCGGCGATCAGAATCCCGGGGTGCTCATTGATCAACGCAAGAGTAGAAAACTGCGAGGCAGTGAGACCCGCAGCAGACAGATGCCGATCGTAGAGGCGGGTCAGCAGACGCGCATGGCGTCTGGCGGCGAGGCAATGACAAAGGTCGGCGCCATGGGGGCTTTTCATGACGACCATCATATGTGTAAATACACACCAGTCAAGTACAAATTGAGGCACTGAGGCTGTGCTCGGCGCCGACGAAATTCTGAGAGGTCAGCAAAATTGCTGAAACCGTAATACGTAGTCCTTCGTGGATGCATTCGCGTAACCAATTTTACGAGGTTAGAATTTTATGTCTGAGATACGGGAGCTTTATGGCGCATCAACGGGGAACAGTGTGCGAGCTGCAATCGCCTTGACTGAGGCGGGCATAGAATTTACCCCGAGGTGCCTTGACCTTCTCTCTGGCGATCAGCGTGCCCCAGAATATCTGGCGCTTAACCCGTTAGGTAAGGCTCCGACATTTGTAAATCACAGCGTCTCACCTCCCCTTGTAATCAATCAGTCAAATGGCATTATTCAGTATGCTGACGAACACGCCCCTGGTCGGCTGTCGCCCAGAGGGCCGAGTGCTCAACGGTACCGGGTCTACGACCGGTTTTATTTCTTCGTCACGGATGTTATCGCGCCAAGCCACGCTGCTTTTTTTCTGCGCCAGATAGGGCAGCAAGATGCATCTGCACCATTAAGCCGACGAGCGTTGGAACATCTGATGACGGCAGAGGCATTTCTCGAGGGCGGGTACATAGCGGGCGATGCCTTTTCAATGGCCGATATTTCTGCGTTTACTTTTGCAAGATCGGTGCGCGACCAAATTCATTGGGAGAAGTTGCCCCGCATGGCACGCTGGCTGGCGTTGATAGAGGCCCGACCTGCAGTGAAGCTGGGCATGCAGGCATTTGAATCCAAGCCGTCATCGTGAAAATGATCCATCAACCCGCCGACTTTGTATTCGGACCCTCGTTAGGCGTGCGGTGTACTCATTCCGGTGGTTGCCAGCCCTCTCGTCAGATTGCTGACGTCCCTCCAGTCCCCGCCTACACTGCCTACCCCCTCTAAAACTTACGTTCTGAATTCCCTAGAGCTAAAGAACTCGTTGACAAAGATGATAGCTATCATATAACCATATTGCAGCCATCATGCGAACCATGGCCATTATGCAGTCGAAAACCAAAAGAGAGAGAAGATCGATGACAAGCCCCACCATACTCGTTACCGGCGCCAGTGGTTTTACCGGCCGGAGAACCGTTGAAATACTGCGCCAGAAAAAACACGCGGTACGTGCGCTCGTCCGCACGAACGATGATCGAGCGGCCAAACTGCGCCAATTGGGCGCCGAAGTTGTGGTCGCGGACCTGCTGGACTTGAACGCTGTTCGAGCAGCGCTTGAAGGCATCAAGCGAGCTTATTTCGTTTACCCAATCGCACCTGGCTTGATTGAAGCGACTGCCTACTTCGCTCTCGCTGCTAAAGAAGCCGGGGTAGAGTCAGTTGTAAACATGTCTCAAATTTCCGCACGTCGCGTTGCCAAAAGTCACGCGGCCCTTAATCACTACACCGCAGAACGAGTGTTTGACTGGTCGGGGCTGGACATGACGCACTTGCGACCGACGTACTTTGCACAGTGGTTGATATACCCGCATTGGCGTAAACATATCGTTGAACACGGCGAGATTCGCCTCCCCTTTGGCTCAGGTCGTCATGCCCCGATTGCAGCAGAGGATCAGGCGCGGCTCATCGCTGCCATATTGCAAAACCCGCAGCCTCACAAAGGCAAGACGTATCCGCTTCACGGTCCGGTCGAAATGAACCAGCATGCCGTGGCTGACGAAGTCGGTAAAGTATTGGATCGGGAGATCAAGTACGTCGCGATAACACTGGATCAGTACCGCAAGGAAATGCAAAGCGATGGCCTACAGCCTTTCCTCATTCAGCATCTGCTGGAAGTTGCCAAGGACTACCAGCACGGCGTGTTCGAGGGCGAGGATTTCATCATTGGTGAAGTCACCGGACAGCCACCGATGACTGTTCAAGCGTTTGTAAACTTGCACAAGGAGCTATTTAACAGATAAGCCTGGTCGCTTGGCGGCAAATAGCCAGTGTTTGGTCGGTTGTTGTTCGTCGCGCAACGGGTTGCAATCGGCTGAGGCTGCGCAATAAGGGGTTCAATGCGACAGGCGACCAGACCGAATTTCGAATCGCGCGTCACGCTCAAATCCATATTTTCAGATACATATCAGATGCAAACTACGCGCGTGCCTTGCAATTTAGACGAACAGCTTTCTTCACTCGCAGCAGTCAATTGCATCTCCACTTCCCAAGGATTCGATAAGACGGCGCGTTGCCGCGCCGGCCGGAGCGACAGGCTCATTAGTGAATGATTGAGCGATGTGCTTTTTCAATGCGGCCTTCTGCACAAAGACTGGAGTCTCCCCTTGCGCAGGATCAGCGGGCGGCGGCGCAGCCATGTTAGTCGGCTCGTATTGAGCTGCGACGTGGCTGCAACATCGCCCTGAAGCCGATCCTGTTGTGGCGAGCAGCGACGGCAGCCTAGTTCGGCTCGGTGGTGTCGCGGATCAACGCTTCGGTGGCCAGCACGTCGACCTGCTTGCCGTTGGGGGACAGGACCAGTCGACGGCTCTCCTTGAGCCAGGTGATGTAACTCGATGACCCGCCGATGGCACGGCGAAGTCGCTCTTGGACAGGCACGTGGCTGCGGTCATAAGCCCTCCTTTTCAGCGGTTTTCAATGAGTCCTTTCAGATTTCAATGATTGAAATTTCAGTAAGCTGGCGGGACTCCCTCTAACACAATCCCGCGGGTTTCCGACCCCGTGTCCTTTGAAAGTCCCCAGGGTCCCCGGCACTTTTGTGCGGAGGGCTGCAAATCCATGACTCTCTACTAGTATTTGCAGACGCTTTTTCAAATGGAGAGATGGCATGGAAATGATTGCCGTGCGTTCCGATGCAATCACCGCCGTTGGCTACGATCCAAGCACGAAACGGATGAGGATCTGTTTTCAACAAGGCCACACTTACGACTTCTGCAACGTCCCCCTAGACGTATATAACGGGTTGATAGCGGCTGTATCCAAGGGTTCGTATTACAACCAGCACATACGTGATCGTTATCAGTGCTGAGTGATGTCTTGCACTTGGAAAGACGGACATCCCTGCGAAGGTTTCAGCTAGAGAGATTCCGCGAGTTCGATAACCCGTGTAGGGGGCGGCCTTCAGGGAGGACCCGTAAAAATCGGCGCCCTCCCGGGCCTGCCCGGCTCATGCCTTCGGCTCGGCCTCGCTCAGGTCCAGCCGCTTGGCCACCCAGCGCTCGTACAAGCCGATGGCGACATCGGCGCCGGCCATCGCAGTCAGGCAACCGAGGGCGCCGGCTGTCCAGATCGACAGGCCCGCACCGAACAGCAACATCATCGCTGACACGCCGCACACGATGCAGGCACCGGACCGAAGTGCGAGGCGGCGCAACAATGCCCAGCCTCTCGCCCCGTCCTTGTCGGCGCGCCACATCTCGCCGGACACACCGCCAACCAATGACAGGGCAATCACCAACCAGATCGGCATCTCTGCCAGTGCCTGTTGCTCGTTCGTCATTGCCCTGCCCCTTAAACAAAAAGACCCGGCGCAATGGCCGGGTCAGGTGGTGGGTGGCCTGCCGCGCTTTGCGGTCGCACCCATCGAAGATGGCCCCTTTTTACAGGTCGATTCTGGTGGCAGCAAGGCCGTTTTAATGCCATCCAGTGAATGTGTGGGTTACGCCCGGTGAACAGCTGGCGAATGTCGGTGAATATCTATCCCGGCTGTCTTTTGCTTTTCTGGCGTCCCATGCGTCCCACCTCTCTAAAACAAGGTGGGACGTCTGAAAGCCCCGTAGATTGGGGCTTAGCCCCACCGTCCTACTTTTAACTCTCCTTTCTCGTGTATAGAGAGAATATTTAAAAACACGCGTGCGCGTGAACACGCGCATTGATGCCCGCTACGCATACACGGGCGGGAGGCATGAAAAAGGTGGGACGGTGGGACAGCCCAACAACGACGGGGCCTGCGCCCGTCCCACCACCGCAAAAAGCAGTGGGACGGAGGCAGGCCAGTGGGACGGCGTGAGCCAGAGTAATGCCCACGTTCAAGCCGCTTCCCCCAAGAGGAAGTGCTCGACCACGATGTGAGCGTCATGCAGGCGCTGGTAGTAAAGGTTGCGTGTGCAGCCACTCTCGGCCAGACGCGCAGTCAAAGGCGCATCAGGCTGGAAGTAATGCACCTGCACCACCGTCTTCAACTCGGGATCGAGGCGTTTCTTGACGATACGCTCGATGTCCAGAGAGGCTTCCAGCGGCACCCTGCTCCCACGCCTGCCGCGCACGAGCTGGCCACCGCTCTCCATCATCATGGCGACCATATTGCCGCCCGAGTAACCGGCGGCCACCTCGTCGCTGTGCAGCTCCTGCGCCCATTGTTTGAGAGCCATATCGATCGCTTTAATCATCGAAGCACGGCTCCTCAAACTCCGGTTGTTCCAGCACAGGCGCCCTGCCCCAACCATCCGGTTTCTTGTAGGCCCAGGGCCGCTGGCCGCTCTTGCTCAAGGCGCCCAAACGGAAACGTCGCCAGCCCAGTCGATGGAGGATCGCTCCCACGCGCATCTGCTCGGGTTTGCCCCAATGACCGGGATCGAGCTTGAGCGCCTGACTCATCACTTCACTGCCGGTAGTGGTCTCGCCGATCTGCGACTCTTCGAGCCAGGTCAGGATGGGCGTTTCCCATTCGTCCACCACAAAGCGTTCGTCCTGTTCCTCGCTGAACATCGGCGCTTCCTCTCGCGTTACCCACCAGAGATCGCCGGCCTCAAAGCAAAACATCGCTTCGGCCCACAGCTGGTCGCGGATCTCGCGCAGCAACGCCACGTCGACCTTGGTACATGCCACCGGCCAATAACGGCGGTTACCAGTGGCGTCCTTGAGGTACTCGTCCTGGTTGGTGGTACCGACGAAAACACACTGGCGTGGCACGTCCAATGTTCTGCGGCCATAGCTTTCGCGGTAGGTGTCGGTGGACGCCGAGAAGAACTGCTTAGCCTTGGTACTCTCAGCCTTGTTAAAGCTGTCCAGCTCGCCGAGCTCGACAATCCACTTACCGCGAATCGCCTGAAAGCCATCCTTGTCACCGAGGGCAAACGGCGTGTCCATGAACCACTCACCGCCGAGCACGCTCATGGCGGTCGACTTACCGGCGCCCTGCACGCCTTCGAGGATCATCACCGAGTCAGCCTTGCAGCCGGGCTTCATCACCCGCGCCACGGCCGAGATCATCCAGCGCTTGCCGACCTTGGAGGTGTAATCCGTTGCCTTCACCCCCATGACATCCGTCAGCCAACGCTCCAGGCGCGGCACACGATCCCATTCGAGTTTCTTCAGGTACTCACGCACCGGGTGAAATGCGTGATCGTGGGCCACGACACTGACGGCCTCAATCACGTGCGAGGACTTCACGCGCAGGTTGTACTGCTGCGCGAGCCATTTCATCACGCGCACATCATCGATGTCGGCCCACTCGCCGGTGCCACCGCCATAAGGCGCCGCACGCAGCTTGACGATCTTCGAGCTGAAGGCGCAGTAGCTGATCACCCCGGCCCAGCGTTCGTCGTGAGCCAGGATCAGTTCGACATTCTGCATGTGCGCGATCAAGGCGCCGCTTTCACTGCGAGCCAACTGATCTTTCCAGCCACCGGCTGCCGGTGGGCGGACCACCGCGAGGACTTGTCGGCGAACCGCGTCGAGGCCTTCGGCGACGTGCAGATCGTTGAAGTCGGTCCACTTGTCGTGACGTTCAATCGAGAAGATCGGCGCAACGACCTGGGCACCGACGATCAGCGCGGCGTTGCTAGCCTTCTCCTCACCCGGGTTCCACGCATCGCCGTTGGGCTTGGTGGTCTTCCAGTCGTCATCGCGGCAGATGATCAGCGGGCAACCGGCGAAGCGCTCGCGCATGACCTTGCACACGGCCAACAGGTTGCCCGCATCGAAGGCTACGGCCACAGCGAGCGAGGTCGCCATGTGCAGGCTGGCGCCGGTGGCGTAACCTTCACAAACCAGCACCGGTTCGCCCGGTACTGGGTGCGGACCGAGCAGGTGGAAAGTGCCCTCCTTTGCCATCCCGTAAGGCCAGTAGGATTTGTCGCGGCCGGTGTCTTCCTGCTTGTTTGGAAAGATCACCTGAAGGCCCATGATCTGATCACGGGCATTGTTCATCGGCACCAGTACCGCACCGGTGCGCGGCGCGTAACGCACTTTGATACCAACGATCTGCTTACGGTCCAGGTAGTCGCTTCGGCCGGTGGTCGGCATGCGCTCGAACAAACCCTGCGCCCTTTTCGCGGCCCGCCGCGCAGCGTTACTCGCGATTTCGGCAGCGCGGCGCTTAGCTTCTTCTTGGCGGGCGCGCATCACTTCACGCTCTTCAGGCGACATGCGGCCGGCCTTGACCTTGATCTTCTGCGTCTCGCCCGAACGCCAGTCACCGAAGGCGCCAAAGATCAGGGTGTCGCCCTTCTCCGTGCGCTGCTCGTGGACCACGTACCAGCCGTTCTTTTCCTTGCCCTTGTCCTGCGATGTCTTGCAGCGGGTCAGCTTGCCGAACACCAGCGGTTGCGCTGGCTCCAGACCGTAATCGGCGAATTGCCCCAACACCTCATCGAGCATGCTGAATCCCCCGCTCAGAAAGGGACTGGCAGCTGATGCATTGCGAGCAACCCGGCTGGGCCAGTCGGCGTGCTTCCGGAATCGGATCGTCACAGGCTTCACAGAACAGCAAAGAATGGGCAGCGCTTTCTGCTTTGGCAGCGCTGCGCGCAGCCATGGCCTGATCGATGCGTTCCTGCACCAGATCATTGGCGAAATCGGCGATGTCAGCCACGATCAGCGCCTCGCGTCGTCTGGTTGACGTAGGTGGCGCGGTTGAACAAACCCAGCAGCCCTTGGATGCCCCGGAACACCTGCAGGCGAATCGCGGCGAGTTCCTGATCGGTGACGACACCGTCGCCGATGCTCTTGGCCCAGGTCTCGGCGAGATCCGCGACTTGGCGGAAGTATTCGGCGATGCCGGTGGTGAGAGTCTCGGGCATGTCGTTGGTATAGGTGTCGGCTAGCTCCTGCCAGATCGTGTCACCGACCAGCGCATGCACAGCATCGAGAATGCGGCGATCCTTGGTCAGTTCGAGGATCTCACCAAACTCCTGAATGTTGATGGAGTGGCTCGGGTGGGTTGGCGACAGCTTGTGCTGCAGCGTGGTCGGGTTGCGGCCAGTGGTGGCTGCGATGGCAGCAGCGCCGCCCGGGTAATCGCGAGCGGCGTGGTACAGCGCTAAATCGAGCGGCAGGATTTCCCGCTGCGCCCGTTCCAGAGAACTCAGAGCGATACGGCTCATGGCATTAATCCTAAAAGTTGCCAGTGCCGCGCGACAGAAGTTGGTGATACATTTGCCGCGTGGTCTGGAGAGGCCCAAAGCCGGCTAGGTTCGTAAGACCAACACCGGCACCGTGCCGGGACGAACAATCCGTTGTTCACCCCTGGCGCAACAGCTGCCAGCTCTGTGGTAAGAACGGCAGCAACACCAAGGCTTCCGAGCCTTGGAAACGCGATGAAAGTCGACGGCATGTGGTGTGCTCGCCTTCTGACATCACGACCCGATAGCATTGTGGTGATGCTGTCGGGAGAAACTGGGCGACCCTTGGGTCGCCTTTTTTCTATGCAGCGTTTTCTACTCTGTGATTAGCTGGTGCCTGTGTTCGCAGATATTGCCAATCAATGTCTGGCCTTAACGACTCACACGTCACACGACTGCCGCTATGCCGATCAATCGAAATGGATAAAGCTGCGTTCGCTCGACGATTGCCATAAGCAACCTGCTTTAATTGGCCGACTGAGGTATTACATCGAGAGGCAAAGGTCTTGAGCTGTACGTCGTCTAGGATCTTTATGTATTCGAGAAGCGTCATTGCTAACCCCCTATTCAACACAAGATTAGCAACTGCTAATCCGGTCCGCAATAGCAAAACGTAATTTACATTTTGCTAACGGAGCACGGATGATTCCCTATATGAATATCTACGAAAAACGCCTCACGATTCTTAAAGCCCTGATTGGTGAAAACCAACTCAAGGACTTTGCCGGAGCGCATGCAGATGTGGACGCTTCGTACATTTCTCAGATCCTAAACGGGCACCGGACATTGGGTGACCGAGCTGCCACGAACCTTGCAAAAAAGCTCGCAATTCCTGCTGATTTGCTTACGACGGGAACCTACTCCGCCGAAGACCAGCATCAAATCACCGCCGCTTGGATCGCTCTTGGCCTGAAGCCTCCAGTTTTGCCCCACCCCGCGTTCTTCAATGCAACCATCAACGAAACCGCCCTTAGAACAGCTGAAGAGCGGGAAGCAAGCGAGCACCGGCGCCCTGCTCCAGTACCCGTAGTGGGAAAGGCTATGTTGGGTACTGATGGCTACTTCGACGCACTTGAATATCCTCCAGGTCATGGCGATGGATATTTGGAAATTATCAGTTCCGATCCCGATGCGTATGGCTTGAAAGTCGTGGGAAGCAGCATGCATCCACGCATCAAAAACGGAGAGTTTGTGCTCATTGAACCGAATCATGCTTATCAGACTGGCGATGAGGTCCTCGTGCGGACCACCGATGGTAGGGCAATGGTGAAAGAGTTCATTTATCGCCGGGACGGTCAACTCCGGTTCGATAGCATTAACGACAGCTACCCTCCTATCTTCCTGGAGGAAAAGCTCGTCGAGAAAATCCAGTACGTAGGGGCTATCTTAAAGCCGTCAAAGTACCTTGAGATCTGAAATTTAGCATTTGCTATTGCGAAATGAATTAGCTGTTGCTAATTTGCACTCACTCTTTAACCACAGAGCGAGGCAAATTCATGCATACCAAAGCTACGATTCATTTGCACCCAACCATTGCTGACCCCTGCCGCATTTTCGAGGTTCGTCGTCTGGCCCGAGAATGTGGCTGCGCTTTTATTAGCATCCAAACCTCCAAAAAACGTCGCCCTCCTGCCAAGTGTTTCGACCCAAACGGTGGAGGGCACGCGGCATGATCAAGTACAAGATCGACAACCGCACCCTGCAGCTGCTCAACGCCCAGGTCAACCTGACCGAGACCTTCAACCATGTCCTGCGCACAGCACCGAAGCGTGAATGCCTGGCATTCCGTCTCAAGGCTGAGCGCGGCGCAGTGGTAAGCACTTTTGTCGTGGAGCTGGGCAGCGAACGCCACACGCTGACCCTGCCAAACGACAAGAAGATGCACCTCAAACTGGCAGACTTTATTGAAGAGATTGCCAACGGTCCGTTCGACGCGAGCAACTCCAGCGATCTGGTGCATCTCCCACATGCGGATCGTCAATACGGTCGCTTTGAAGCCCAGGACAAGCAGCGCTTGTTCGAACTGGTGCACACCGGCGGCGTGCTGAGCCTCGACATGGGTTTTGAACTTCCCCTGCATGTGGCGCTGCATCGTACTCATACACGCCGCGGCGTCACCGCGATCTTGAGCATCGGCAACAAGAGTCCGCATACGCGCTGCTTCACCTTGTATGACTCCGATGCCGAGATCTACGCAGAGGTCATTGAGTCCATTAATCACCTTGCTGCAGCGGCCACTCCAGCTGCGCACGCAGCATAGGAGAGAGATATGGAACGCACCCTCGCCCAAGCAGCCACACAACTCGGCCTCACTCGTCCCAAACTGATCGCTCTCATGCGGGAAAAAGGCTTGCTCAAGGGAAACCTGCCAGCGAACCCGAAGCGCGACAAAGCGTACCTGCGTGTCAAGGACAGCCCCTGGTATGACGAAAAATGCGGAATGCAGTACAGCCAATCGACCCGCGTCATGCAAGCCGGCATCCGCTGGCTGGCCGAGCAGTTGGACATCGATCTTCCTGCCATCCCAGCAGATCGCCGTGACGTGGCCTAGGGAGTACGCCCGCCAGATCGTTGCCATGCGCACACGCGAGGAGCGCAACGCCGCGCTCCTCGAAGTGCCCGAACATCTGCGCGAGCTGACCAGACGCCACTGCCTGAATGCCTGGAACCACCCGGCACGACAACAACGCAAGGAGCCTAGACAAGGCCATGAGTAACGCTGCACAGAATCCGCTTCGCCTGCATCCGGCGCCCGAATCGGCCACCGTCGAACTGCTCTATCGAATCTTCGGTGACGTCCTGATCCCGCTAGAAAAAGTCCGCGAGCAATACTTTCGCAATCTCAACGAGCAGTCGTTTGTGACGGAGATCAACAGCGGCCGGATCCAGCTTCCCATAACCACGCTGGACACCAGCCGCAAGGCGTTGAAGTACGCGCACATCCGCCATGTTGCCTCGCTGATCGACATCCGCGCCTACAAGGCTGATGAAGATATGCAGCGACAGCAGGACGGCCAACGCCAAACGGCCCCCACACCACTGACGGCTGTCACCACCAGCCAACGACAACCTTAGGAGCACACCACATGATGACCCCAATACAAATCGGTGCACTGATCATCCTGATAGCTCTGGCCGCCCTGCTGCTCTGGGGCGGTTACATCATAGGCCGCAGCGATGGCCTGGAGACCGGCCTGCGCGAGGGTAAAGACATCCAACGCGCCGCAAGCGCCAAAACCATCCGCGAGCTTCGAGCCTCCCTGCAGTTCATCCGGGCCGATCACACTCGCTTGGCACAAACCTGCAAACGACTTGAAGCAGCCCCCCTCTTCGGCCCGGCCGAGCACCAGACGCTGGTCGCCATCGGCGAGTTGCTGCGGATCGCCGCCGAAACCTTCAGCGCCTTCCGTACCGGCAAGAAGCTCGAGCGTGATGCCCGATCTATGCGCGAACAGGTACTTGCAATGGCTGCGCAGCTGCAACCAGGAATCGAGGGCAGCAAAGTCGCACAGCAAGCGCATTCGAAGCGCTCTGTATTTCCTGGCAAGGAGGCGGCATGAACATTCAATTTCTTAGCCATGAGCAGGTCTGCGAGTTGACTGGAGCCAAAACTAAAGCTGGTCAGATTACTGTACTGAAGCGTAATGGCATTCGTCACACCATCAAGCGCAACGGCTGGCCCTGCGTGATTGCCTCGGCGCTAACAGGGGTAACTACAAACGCACCAGAAGTTCCGACGTGGCAGCCACGCTTGGTGGGATAAATGGGGCGAAGACCAACAAAGCCGGGAAGCATTCCTCGCCTGCGCGAGAGAAAACGCGGCAACACCACCTACTACCTTTATGACACTGGCGGGAAACCACGCAAGGAAATCCCGCTGGGTACAGATTACGGCCTAGCCATCTTGGAGTACGCAAAGCTCGAAAAAAGCCGCGTTTCTCAAACTCTGACACAAACCGTACTTACCTTTGCATACGTGGCCGAGCTTTATATGAATGAGGTGGTTCCCACGAAAGCCCATGCCACCCAAAAGGACAACGCGCGCGAACTGAAAAATCTTCTCCTGTTCTTCAACGACCCACCGGCCCCTCTAGAAGCAATCGAACCGAAACATGTCAGCCAGTACCTTCGTCATCGCGGTAAGGCAGCTCCTATTCGTGCAAATCGGGAAAAAGCGTTACTCAGCTCCATTTGGAACTTCGCTCGCGAGAACGGCTACACATCCTTGGCAAATCCTTGCTCAGGCGTGAAGGGTAATAAAGAAACCGGTCGCGACATATATGTTGAAGACGAAGTCCTTGCCCGAGCCTACCAGCATGCCGATCAACCATTAAGAGATGCTTTGGACCTGTTCTATCTAACAGGCCAGAGGGTCGCTGACACATTGAAGATGGATGAGCGCGACATAAACGACGGAAAGCTCTCCGTCCAGCAAGGCAAAACTGGGGCTAAACGAAGGATCGAAATCATTGGTGAGCTCAAAGTCGTAATAGATCGAATCATGGCGCGAAAGGCCGGACAGAAAATCAGATCAACACGCCTGGTAGTGATCGACTCTGGGCAGCCGATGACGGCCAGCATGCTCAGAAAAAGGTTCGATGACGCCAGGGAAGCAGCCGGGATTCCAAAAGCAGAATTTCAGATGCGCGACCTACGAGCAAAAGCGGCCACGGATAAAGAGGAGTCAACAGGGAGCATCAGAGAAGCACGAGACCAACTTGGGCACACCACCGTAGGGATGACAGAACAGTACATCCGTATGCGAAAGGGCATGAAGGTCACCCCTACGAGGTGACTAACGGTCACGAATTGCGGAAAAGATTTTTTGATTGCGGAAAAAAGAACTAAGGGCTTGCATGATGTATGTCATGCAAGCCCTTGATATTCATGGTGCCCGAAGCCGGAATCGAACCGGCACGCCCTTACGAGCGGGGGATTTTAAGTCCCATGCGTCTACCAGTTTCGCCATTCGGGCGGTAGCGCGGTGTTGCTGTAGTCTGCATCAGAGCAGCAATCCTGACAGGATGCAGCCCTTGAAGCAGTGCGGGAAATATATACATCACTTCCCGTTGAAGCAAGTTAGCAATGGCTGTATTTCAAAACTGAATCTTGCAGCGCAATGCAAATAAAAAAGCTCCGTAAATCATGGATCTACGGAGCTTGTTTAAAGTGGAGGCCGAGGTCGGAATCGAACCGGCGTAGGTGGATTTGCAATCCACTGCATAACCATTTTGCTACTCGGCCTCAAAGCATTTGCTGTCAGTAGCACAACAACAAATACGTAAAACTTGGAGCGGGAAACGAGACTCGAACTCGCGACCCCGACCTTGGCAAGGTCGTGCTCTACCAACTGAGCTATTCCCGCTTGGTGATGCGCATTCTATAGAATTAAGAAGGTCCGTCAACCCCTTGATTCAAAAAACTTTTATTTCTTTTCCACATCCGTCTTCAGATGCGGCCAGGCAGCACGAAGGTATTGAACCATCGACCATAACGTCAGGCCGGCGGAGACCATCAGCAAGGCGTAACCCAAGATGACCCAGAAGCTGAAGTCCTTGGGATTGGCCAGCAGGATCACCAAAGCAAGCATCTGTGCAGCGGTTTTCCATTTGCCCAGATTGGACACTGCGACATGGGCACGGGCGCCGAGTTCGGCCATCCATTCACGCAATGCCGAAACGACGATTTCGCGACCGATGATGACTGCCGCCGGCAACGTAAGCCAGAGATTGCCGTGTTCCTGCACCAGCAGCACCAACGCCACGGCAACCATGAGTTTGTCGGCAACCGGATCGAGAAACGCGCCGAACGGCGTGCTCTGCTCCAGACGACGGGCGAGGTAACCGTCCAGCCAGTCGGTTGCTGCCGCAAAGGCAAACACCGAGGCAGAGGCCATGTAACTCCACTGGTAAGGCAGATAGAACAGCAAAATGAAGATCGGTATGAGCAGGACGCGTAAAACGGTAATCAGATTAGGGATATTCATCGGCACAACTGGCTACGAGGTGAGGGGGCATTCTACTCGCTATGCAGGTTCGCATAAATCGACTCTGCGAGCTTTTTACTGATCCCCGGGGCTTTGGCGATCTCTTCGATGCTTGCACGAGACAACTCCTGCAATCCACCAAAATGTTTCAACAAGTCGCGACGGCGGGTTGGTCCAACGCCAGCAACGCCTTCAAGCGTAGATGTGCGGCGGGTTTTGCCGCGGCGCGCGCGGTGCCCGGTGATTGCAAAACGGTGTGCTTCGTCGCGAATCTGCTGAATAAGATGCAATGCCGGCGAGTCGCCGCGCAACGTGAACTCGTGCGCTGCATCATTCAGATACAACGTTTCGAAGCCAGCCTTGCGGGTTGCGCCCTTGGCAACCCCGAGCAGAATCAGATCCGGCACGGCCAGTTCATTGAGCACATCGCGAGCCATCGATAGCTGGCCCTTGCCGCCATCGACCAGCAGAATGTCCGGCAACTTGCCCTCGCCTTCCTTGAGTCTACTGAAGCGCCGCGTCAGTGCCTGGTGCATGGCAGCGTAATCGTCACCGGCCGTGACGCCTTCGATGTTGTAGCGCCGGTAGTCCGACTTGATTGCGCCCTCAGGGCCAAACACCACGCAGGAAGCCACCGTTGCCTCACCGCTGGAATGACTGATGTCGTAGCATTCCAGACGCTGTGGCGGCTCATCGAGATTGAGCACTTCGGCCAAGGCCTCGAAACGCGCCGCGGTGTGTTGACGGTTTGCCAGACGCGCGCCCAATGCCTGCTCGGCGTTGGTGACAGCCAATTGCTGCCAGCGCGCACGCGTACCACGGACCCGATGACTGATCGCCAACTCGCGCCCACGCAATTCATGAATGGCCTCGATCAGCGCCGGAAAGTCTTCGTGCACCACGTTGACGATCAGTTCACTCGGCAAATCGCGCTCGGGGCTGCTGATGAAGTATTGGCCCAAGAACGCGGCCATGACTTCCGACACGTCTTCTTCGATGCCCACTTGCGGGAAGAAATTCTTGCTGCCCAGCACTCGCCCGCCGCGAACACTGATCAGATGCACGCAGGCGCCGCCGGGGTTGACGAACGCAGCGATGACATCAATGTCTCCCGTGCCACCCTCCATGCTTTGCTGATCCTGGACCCGTCGCAACAGTGCGATCTGGTCGCGCAACTCGGCCGCTCGCTCGAATTCCAGATTGATCGCCGCTTCTTCCATTGCCGTGGACAGCTCGTTGGTCAACGCATGACTACGCCCCTCAAGAAACATCACCGAGTGACGCACGTCCTCGGCGTAAACCTCGGGCTCGACCAGGCCAACGCAAGGCGCCTTGCAACGTTTGATTTGATATTGCAGGCATGGTCGCGCGCGGTTCTTGTAGTAGCTGTCTTCACACTGACGAACGAAAAAGGTTTTTTGCAGAAGGCTCAGGCTTTCGCGGATGGCGCCGGCACTCGGATAGGGACCGAAGTACTTGCCCTTGGCTTTTTTCGCGCCGCGATGAATGCTCAGGCGCGGAAATTGACCATCGGATAGAAACACGTAGGGGTAGGATTTGTCGTCGCGCAACAGAATGTTGTACGGCGGACGCCATTCCTTGATCAGCGTTTGCTCAAGCAATAACGCTTCGGTCTCATTCGCCGTGATGGTCGTCTCGACCTGCGCAATCCGTCCGACCAACGCCGCGGTCTTGGGCGCGAGACCGGTTTTGCGAAAGTAGCTCGCCAAGCGTTTTTTCAGGTTCTTGGCTTTACCGACGTATAACAGCCGCGCATCACTGTCGAACATGCGATAGACGCCTGGGCGTCCGCTGACGGTCGAGAGAAAAGCACTGGAATCGAATGTTTCAGTCATGATCAGAGGCTGGCATCGACCATGCCGTGACGAACCGCCAACAGCGTCAACTCAACGTCACTGCTGATCGAAAGCTTCTCGAAGATACGGTAGCGATAGGTGTTCACGGTTTTCGGCGACAGGCACAGCTTATCGGAAATGATCTGCACCTTCTGACAGCCGACAATCATTAACGCGATCTGAATTTCCCGCTCCGACAGCGCATCGAAGGGCGAATCGTTGGACGGCTGGAAGGATTTGATTGCCAGTTGTTGAGCGATTTGCGGACTGATGTAGCGCTGACCCGCGAACACCAGGCGAATCGCCTGAACCATTTCCGGCAGCCCGGCGCCTTTGGTCAGATATCCCGCAGCGCCGGCCTGGAGCAAGCGTGTCGGAAAAGGATCTTCTTCACAAACCGTCACCGCGACGACTTTGATGTCCGGATGACTGCGCAGGAGCTTACGCGTGGCTTCCAGGCCACCGATGCCGGGCATCTTGACATCCATGAGAACCACATCGGGTTTCAACTCTCGAGCCTTGATCAGGGACTCTTCCCCGGACTCGGCCTGGCCGACCACCTGCAAGCCGTCGATATCGGCCAGCATGCGGGTAATGCCCGTACGAACGAGATCATGGTCATCGACCACTAGCACCCTAATCAAGCAGACACCTCGCGATATGGTCATATTGGGATGCGGGACACCTTAGCAAAAAGTGCCCCACAGACCTAGCGGAAAGCAGCATTAAAAAAGTTTCAATACATCATTGAGGGCTTGCCGGCTGCGGGTTTCAGAGCACAGGTGTGCTGATATCGAGCTGCATTCGCAGAAAACACTCATCCTTGCCCCGGACCTGCAGGCCTTTTCTTTCGTAAAGGTTTCTTGCCGGATTATTCTGGAAGACCGTCAGGCGTATAGCCGGACGACGCTCTCTGCGCGCCATGTCGATAACCTGATCGATCGCCCAGGAACCGGCACCTTGTCGATGAAACGCTTCAGAGACCTGTAATTCTCGAATATAAAGCGCGCGCATGTTCCGGCTCAGACTCATATAACCGACAGACACGTCATCACGCACTATCAGCCAGTTCTGCCGCTCCGACCACGCGACATCGAACGCATGGTCTTGCCATGGCAGCTCGAACTCAAGGTAGTAACGCAGCATGTTCTGGCAGGTCAGCTCGCGGGCGAATGTCACGTCCTCGGCGGTAGCGCGACGCAATTCAAGGCTCATCCTGCATTCTCCAGAAACACCAACCCAGGGCGCTTGCCATTCTTTGTCGCATTCGTCAGCGCCACAACCAGCACAATGACGACACTGTTCATCCTCGGTCAACAAGCAAGGGACCGGGTGTTACGATCTCAAGGACTTCGGCAATAGACATCAGGTTGAACAGCCAATAGCAATTTCTGATTGCTGCCGCCGGTCAGCGTCGAGTAAGCTCGGTCCATTCCACGGAGACAGCCCATGTTCAATACACTTTCACAGCTTGATACCGCCAGCGCCCAGCGCTCGGTCGCGGCTGCGTGGGTGAATGGTGTTTGCGCTCCGGTCAGCTTTTATTTTGGGTATTGGTTTAGCCACTGGCGCGCCTGATACCCAAACGGCGCCCATGTAAACGGGTCGCCTACCAGAGATTTCTCAACCCCCGGTCGGCTCCCCGACCGGGGGTTTTGTTTTTTCAGGCTTCACACATTTTCAGCCACACCACCAGACATTTGAGGATTCACCCATGAATTACGCCACTTATTACCGTTACGACAGCTTTAGCGCCTGGCGATTTACCAGCTTCCGCTCGGGACAGCCTGCCGCCTCCGATCGGTCACCTACAGGTGGCAAGCACACACGCGTAGCCAATCCGGCCAATTGTCGAACACCCCAGTAGGGCCGATCGCGCGGTAAGAAACCGCCGCCAGCCCAGGAAGACCGAATATGAACTCGTCCGTTTCCGCTCTGCCACTCTCCACGTTGAATCCTGCCAACGAAGCTCTGACCTTGCGTCTGCCCAGCTCGTTGCAACTCAAACAGCGGTTACCGCTCAGCAACACCTTGAGTCAGCAGATCGCCGCCCAGCGCCAATCCGTGCGCGCCATTCTCAACGGCCAGGACCAGCGGCTGCTGGTAATTGTCGGCCCCTGCTCTATCCACGACCCGCAATCCGCACTCGAATATGCCGAAAAACTCGCTCGACTGGCTGAACAGGTCAGCGACGAAATGCTTTTGGTAATGCGTGCCTATGTCGAAAAACCACGCACCACGGTTGGCTGGAAAGGCCTGGCCTACGACCCGCACTTGGATGGCAGCGATGACATGGCCGGTGGCCTTGCGCTGTCACGCGAGTTGATGCTGGAAATGATTCGGCTCGGCTTACCGGTGGCCACGGAACTGCTGCAACCGATGGCCGCCGGGTACTTCGATGATCTGCTGAGCTGGGTGGCCATTGGCGCGCGCACGACTGAATCGCAGATCCACCGCGAGATGGCCAGCGGCTTGAGCATGCCGGTCGGCTTCAAGAACGGCACCGACGGCGGTGCTGCAATTGCGGTTGATGCCATGCGTTCGGCAGCCCACCCGCATCGGCATTTTGGCGTCGACAGCCAAGGTCATCCGGCCATCATTCAAACGCCAGGCAACCCCGATACCCATCTGGTGCTGCGCGGAGGTCACAAAGGGTCGAACCACGATCGTGAAAGCGTGGCGAAAATCCACGCCGATCTGAATCGATTGAATATCCCGAGCCGGATCATGGTCGATTGCAGTCACGCCAACAGTGGCAAGGACCCTTTGCGCCAACCCGGCGTTTTCAACGAAGTGCTTGAGCAACGCCTGCAGGGTGACCGCGGCCTGATCGGCATGATGCTCGAATCCCACCTGTTCGAGGGCTGCCAGCCGCTGAGCGGATCTCTGCGCTACGGGGTATCGATTACCGATGGCTGCCTCGGTTTCAGTGCGACTGAGCGCTTGTTGCTCGACGCCGCCAAGCGTCTCGCTGCGCACGCGGACTGATAGCCATGCCATCCCTTCGGTTTCGCTGAAACCGAAGGGATGGCAAACAGCGCTACGCCTCTACTCGTACCTGTGTTTCTGCCGATTCCTGACTGACATCATCGAGACGTTCTACCGTGTAAGCCACACGCACCGTGGTGCCATGATGCTCACGCCAAAACCGGTGAGGCACGATGAAAATCAACGGTTTCCCTGCCGTTTCGCGGCTGATCTCACGGTCGTCGCGATGGTTGAAAAAGTCTCCGTCACATTTGAGGTATACCAACTCTCCTTCCTGCGTGCGGGCATTACCGATCACGACAGTCACCCCATCGATTGAATCTTCACTGTCAAGCACGCCATCCTGGGCCTCCAGCACATCGGGGGCGTCCAGATCCTCACGGAAAAAGGGCATCACCCGCAGTTTCGTCGCTTCGGACTCACGCAGTGCGCCGACAGCGTCTTCGACCCGGTAACGCACCGCTACCTGCTCACCGAGATGCCCGGCGATGTGCGCTCCGTCGATCCAGAATGACAGCACATCGGCAACAGCGAAGGTTTCGACCTTCAGGTTATCCCTGAAAGAAGCTGGAAACGCATCGGTGCCCCATATCAATGTCACCCGATCGCCAGCCGCCATGCGTGCATAAGGCTGCAGCACGACAAGCGTACCCTCCGGCACCCGCGCTGGGTCCAGTGTTCCACTGACCACACCCTCGACGATCGGTGCGAGCAGTTGTGGACGTGGATCACCGACCGATAATTGCAGACGTGCCGACAAGGAGGGTTCGGGCAATCCGGCACTCATGCGAGTCCAGTAGATTTCCAGCGAACCGCCATCCAGTGCCGCGACATGCAGGCCTTTGATGACGAAAACAACCTCCTTGCCGACCTGGCCTTCGGTGACATAACGCACCATTTCATGCTGGTAAGCGAAGCCTTCGATATCCAGCCCTTCCCAACTCAGCAGCAAGCGGTCGCCGCAGGTCATGCCTGGATAAGGAGCGATACGGACAACGACCCTGCCCAACGCGGGATCGAGCACCCTGCCTTCGACCGAATCCAGGGTTACCGCCGGCAACAACTCATTTGATGCACAGGCTCCGACGGGGTGGCGCATCCGGTAGCAAAACTCGACTTCATGCGTGTTCATCAGTGGCTCCGTTCCTTGGAAAAACGCCGTTTGCAAGCGACGTCGACAGCTCACATTGAACGGGATCCGGCGAATTTCTTCTGTCGGCACGATTCGCCGCAGACGTCCGGTAAAAGCTGCGCGGCGAGTAGGCAAACATCTCGAATTCGTTATTGAATGTGCGAAAGACGGCGGCAACTTCCGATTCGGATCTCACAACTATCTGATAATTCGTACAACTTCTGGTCCAGTTTCATCGACCAATAGAAGCCTGTTCTTACTTCTTCGGCAAGATGAGTGTTTTAGAGTGGCCTCCGGACTCCCGATGAACCTCTGTGAAAGGTCAGAACATGCAACGGAATGCTTCAACTCGCTATCCCATCCTGCTGGTACATGGTCTGTTCGGATTCGAGCGCATCGGCCACTTCGAGCTGTTCCATGACGCACGCGACGCTTTGAAAACAGCCGGCAGCCGTGTGTTCGTCCCACATATTTCCGCCACTCACAAAAACGAAACAAGGGGTGAACAACTGCTTGCACAGATTCATCGCGTACTGATTGGCACAGGTGCCGAGAAAGTCAACCTTATCGGCCACAGCCAAGGTGCATTGGCAGCCCGCTACGCTGCAGCGCTTGCACCACACACCGTTGCTTCGGTGACGTCGGTCAGTGGCCCGAATCATGGTTCGGAACTGGCCGACTTCTTGCGCAAGGCACTGGTCCCGGGCCGTTTGCCGGAAGCGGTGGCGCAGAACGTCGCGACGTTGTTTGCCAACTTCCTTTCATTGCTCAGTGGCAATTCGGCGTTACCGCAGAACGCACTGGCCGCGCTCAATGCACTGACAACCGAAGGCGTCGGCGATTTCAACGACAAGTATCCGCAAGGGCTACCCAGGACCTGGGGCGGGCATGGGGCGGACCAGGTCGATGGCGTGCGCTATTATTCATGGAGTGGCGTCATTGCGACTGCGCCCGCCTCACTGCTTGATCCCATGCATCGTATCTGCCAGGCGCTTTCGCAATACTTCACGACCGAGACGGAGCAAAACGATGGGTTTGTCGGGCGCTTCAGTTCTCACTTGGGCCAGGTGATTCGCTCGGACTATCCGCTGGACCATCTGGGCAGTCTGCGCCGCGCTTACGGCACGGTGACGAGGCTGCCTGATCCGATCGAGCTGTACGTCGAACACGCCGAGCGCCTGCGTGCAGCCGATCTCTGATTTGCGCCACGGACAGAGCAACGGAACTTTGCCGGGAAATCGCTCACTGAATCCGGTAGGCTCCACACTTTACTGAAATACATTTGGAGAAATTCCCCATGGCTAAAGCCACTGCCCGCCACATCCTGGTTTCCAGCGAAGACAAGTGCAACGAACTCAAGGCCCAGATCGAAGGCGGCGCCGATTTCGCCGAAGTGGCCAAGGCCAACTCCAGCTGCCCATCGAGCCGTCAGGGCGGTGACCTGGGCTCCTTCGGTCCTGGTCAGATGGTCAAGGAATTCGACACCGTCGTGTTCAGCGCGCCAATCAATGTCGTGCAAGGCCCGGTGAAGACCCAGTTCGGCTATCACCTGCTGGAAGTCACCAGCCGTCAGGACTGATTCGTCGTCCGACTGCCCGCAACGGCCCGCCTTCTGGTGGGCCGTTGTGTTTCAGTTACACATACGGCTGGCGAGCGACGCGCCTCTCGCGTACAACTTGCGCTTATCGATTCAAGTCCCAAGGCTGACAATGCGACTGGTTTTCCCCACATTGATGCTCGCCGCCCTCGCCCTGCTGACGGCTGGCGCAAGCGCGAACGCCGCACCGCAACATGCCCTGACCGTTTATGGCGAGCCTGCCAAATACCCCGCTGGTTTCAGCCATTTCGACTACACCAACCTGCAGGCGCCCAAGGGCGGCACGATGCGCCGTTCGGCCATCGAGATCGGCCACTTCGACCATGTCCTTCCTTATATAGACAAAGGCATCGGTGTCACGCAGATCGATGGGTTGTTGTATTCGCCGCTGGCCCAGCGCTCGCTGGACGAGCCTTACACCGTATATGGCCTTGTCGCGCAAAAGATGGAGCGTTCGGACGATGGCCTGTCACTGCGCTTTTTCATCAATCCCAAGGCCCGCTTCGCCGACGGCAAAGCGATCACCGCCGAAGACGTGCGCTACACCTATGACCTTCTGATGACCCAGGGCAGCCTGCGCTATCGCACCCAGTTCGCCGAGGTCAAAGGTGTCGAAGTTGAGGCGCCGCTGACCGTGCGTTTCGATTTCAAGAGCAACGAAAACCGCACCCTGCCCCTCGATATAGCGACGCTCCCGGTGTTCCCCGAACACTGGTGGAAAACCCGCGATTTCGCCGGCGGTGGCGGTTATGAAGCCCCGCTGGGCAGCGGCCCCTATCGAGTCGGCAGGGTCGATTCGGGGCGCAGCATCACCTTTGAGCGCAACCCCGACTGGTGGGGCAAGGACCTGCCGGTCAGTCGCGGCCTGTACAACTTCGATCATTTCAGCATCGAATACTTCGGCGACACCGATGTCGCTCGCCAAGTGCTGCGCGGCGGCGCCTACGACTACAACCGCGAATTCTCGGCGACCGGCTATTCGATCGGCTATGACAGCCCCGCGCTGAGCGACGGCCGTCTGCAAAAAGCCCATTTGGCCACCGAAGCGCCGCAATCGGCCCAGGGATTCGTGTTCAACCTGCAAAAGCCGATGTTCGCCGACCGGCGTGTGCGCCAGGCATTGGCGATGCTCTGGGACTTCGAGTGGAGCAACCGGCAGATGATGCGCAGTCTGTATATTCGCCAGCAAAGCTACTTCTCCAATACGTCGCTGGCCGCCACCGAGTTGCCCGATGCGCAAGAACTGAAGATCCTCGAACCCTTGCGTGGGCAGATCCCCGACGAGGTGTTCAGCAAAGTGTTCGAGGCGCCGAAAACCGATGGCAGCGGTGTGATCCGCGACAAGCAACTGCAAGCCCTCGCACTGCTCGAAGAGGCTGGCTGGAAACCCGAGGGCGATCAACTGGTGAACGCCCAGGGCGAGCCGCTGAGCTTCACTTTCCTGGTCAGCCAGAACGGTATGGATCGCCTGCTACTGCCCTACAAACGCACGCTGAAACAGATCGGCATCGAGCTCAACATCCGCCGCATCGATTCGTCGCAATACGTCAACCGGCTGATGAGCCGCGATTACGACATGATCGTTACCGGCTATCCCGTCACGACATCTCCGGGCGGCGAACTGCTCAACTACTTCAGCTCGGCATCGGCCAACGATCCCGGTGCCAACAACTACATGGTGCTAAAAAACCCGGCGGTCGATACCTTGATCAATGGCCTGATTCGCGCATCCACCCAGGCCGACATGCTGCGCTATGCGCATGCACTGGACCGGGTACTGCAATGGAACTACTACTGGATTCCCAATTACTATCCACCCGGCACTTCGACCGTGTGGTGGAATCGTTTCGGCATACCGACGATTCAAGCCAGCAATGACGAAGCGATCGAGAGCTGGTGGGAAATCAGCCGCACGCCGCTGACCAACCAACAGATGACCGCCGAGAAAATCGCTCGCGGCAGACCCGGAGGACCGCACTGATGTGGGGTTACATACTGCGGCGTCTGCTGCTGATCATCCCGACGCTGGTGATCATTCTGCTGGTCAATTTCGTGATCATTCAGGCCGCTCCGGGCGGCCCGGTGGAACAGGCCATCGCTCATCTGCAAGGGATCGGTGGTGCCAGCGTCGGCGCCGGTGCCAGCGAGACTGCCAGCGGCGCCTCGCGCGCCAGCCGTGGCCTCGATCCGCAACTGATCAAGGACATCGAGAAACAATACGGCTTCGACAAACCGGCTCATGAGCGCCTGTGGCTGATGCTGAAAAACTATGCGCAGCTGGACTTCGGCAAGAGTTTCTTCCGGGGCGCCACGGTCACTGATCTGATCCTGGAAAAGATGCCGGTGACCATTTCGCTCGGCTTATGGGCGACATTGATTACCTACCTGGTGTCGATTCCGCTGGGTATTCGCAAGGCCGTTCACCACGGTAGTCATTTCGATGTCTGGAGCAGCACCGCGATCATCATCGGTTATGCGATGCCGGCGTTCTTGTTTGCCATGTTCCTTATTGTGGTATTCGCCGGCGGCACCTCGCTGAACTGGTTTCCGGTGCGCGGGCTGGTCTCGGACAATTTCGAATCGCTGTCGACCCTGGGCAAGATCGCCGACTATTTCTGGCACCTGGTGCTGCCAGTGACAGCGCTGGTGATCGGCGGATTTGCGACGCTGACGATCCTGACGAAAAACTCGTTTCTCAATGAAATCACCCGCCAGTATGTGGTGACCGCGCGCGCCAAAGGCTTGAGTGAACGCCGTGTGCTGTATGGCCACGTATTTCGCAATGCGATGCTGCTGGTGGTGTCCGGCATTCCCCAAGCGTTTATCAGCGTGTTCTTCGCCGGCTCCCTGTTGATCGAAGTGATTTTTTCGCTCGATGGCCTCGGGCGCATGAGCTACGAAGCGGCGGTTTCGCGGGATTATCCGGTGGTGTTCGGTTCGTTGTTCATCTTCACCTTGTTCGGCCTGCTGATAAAACTGATTGGCGACCTGTGCTACACCCTGGTCGACCCGCGTATCGACTTCGCCGCGAGGAACGCCTGATGTTCAAGCTCTCGCCGTTGGGTCGTCGCCGTTTCGAGCGGTTCAAGAAAAACCGTCGCGGCTGGTGGTCGCTGTGGCTGTTCATCGGCCTGTTCATGCTGACACTTGGCGGCGAATTGATCGCCAACGACAAGCCGTTGATGGTCAGCTATCAGGACCAGTGGTATTTCCCGGTGTTCAAGCGCCACACCGAACAGGAGTTCGGCGGGCAACTGCCATTCCAGGCCGATTATCGCAGCGACTATGTGCAGAACCTGATTCGCAAGGACGGCGGCTGGCTGCTGTTTCCGCCGATTCCGTTCAGTGACGACACGCCGAACTATGATCTCAATAAACCAGCGCCCAGCCCGCCTACATCGGTGAATTGGCTGGGGACTGACGATCAGTCGCGGGATGTGCTGGCGCGGGTGATTTTTGGCGCGCGGGTGTCGATTCTGTTCGCCTTGATGCTGACGTTTGTCAGCGCACTGATCGGCATTGCTGCCGGTGCATTGCAGGGCTACTACGGCGGCTGGGTCGACTTGCTTGGGCAACGGCTGCTGGAAGTCTGGTCGGGGTTGCCGGTGTTGTACCTGCTGATCATTCTGTCCGGTTTCGTCGAGCCGAATTTCTGGTGGTTGCTGGGGATCATGGCGCTGTTTTCATGGCTGGCGCTGGTGGATGTAGTGCGCGCCGAATTCCTGCGCGGGCGCAATCTGGAATACGTCAAAGCCGCCCGTGCGCTGGGGCTCAGCGACCGCAAGGTGATTTTCCGGCACATACTGCCCAACGCAATGAACGCGACTTTGAGTTACCTGCCGTTCATTCTCACCGGAGCGATCTCGACCCTGACCGCGCTGGACTTTCTCGGCTTCGGCATGCCCGCCGGCAGTGCCTCGCTGGGCGAGTTGATCGGCCAGGGCAAACAGAACCTGCAAGCCCCCTGGCTCGGTCTGACGGCGTTCTTCACGCTGGCGCTGATTCTGTCTTTATTGGTATTCATCGGCGAAGCGTTGCGTGACGCATTCGATCCAAGGTCCTGAAGCGTGCCCATGACTGATCACCTGATTGAAATCCGTAACCTCAATGTCGCGTTCCACGGCCAGACCGTGGTGCGTGATTTGTGTCTGGATATCTGCCCGGGCGAATGCCTGGCGCTGGTCGGCGAATCCGGCTCCGGAAAGTCGGTCACCGCGCACTCGATTCTGCAATTGTTGCCCGAGTCCGAGGCGCACACCCGCGGCAGCATTCGCTATCGTGGCCAGGAGCTGCTCGGGGCGGATCCGAAAGTCTTGCGCGAGTTGCGCGGCAACCGCATCGCCATGATTTTTCAGGAGCCGATGACCTCGCTCAATCCGCTGCACACCATCGAGAAACAGATTGGCGAGACGCTTCTGTTGCATCGCGGCCTCGGCGGCAAAGCAGCGCAGCAACGCATTCTCGAATTGCTCGGACTGGTCGGTATTCAGAAACCAAAGGAGCGCCTGAAAGCCTATCCGCACCAGCTCTCGGGCGGGCAACGGCAGCGGGTCATGATCGCCATGGCGCTGGCGTGCGAACCGGAATTGTTGATCGCCGACGAGCCAACCACCGCGCTCGACGTCACGGTACAGCGCAAGATTCTGCTGCTACTCAAATCCTTGCAGAAGCGCTTGGGCATGTCGTTGCTGTTGATCAGCCACGACCTCAATCTGGTGCGCAGCATCGCGCAACGTGTTTGCGTGATGAAGGCCGGCGAAATCGTCGAGCAGGCGCCCTGCGAAACCTTGTTCACCGAGCCGCAGCACCCTTACAGCTGCGTGCTGCTCAACGCCGAACCCGAGGGCGAAGCGCTGCCGCGCGATGAGCGTGAGAACGTGCTGGAAGTCGATGATCTGAAGGTCGAGTTCGCCGTCGGTGGCGGGCTGTTTCAGCGCAAGCAATATCTGCGCGCGGTGGATGGCATCAGCTTGAACATTCAGCGTGGCAAAACGCTGGGCATCGTCGGCGAATCGGGTTCAGGCAAGTCGACGCTGGGTCAGGCGATCCTGCGCCTGCTCGACTCCGAAGGCAGCATCCGCTTTCAGGGCGAGGCACTCGACTGTCTCAATCAGAAACAGATGCGCCCGTGGCGGCGGCAAATGCAAGTTGTGTTTCAGGACCCGTTCGGCAGCCTCAGCCCGCGCATGTCGGTGGCACAGATCATCAGCGAAGGCCTCGAAGTGCATTGTGAATCGAGCGCCGATGAGTGTGATGAGCAAGTGATCCGCGTGCTCAAAGAGGTCGGTCTCGACCCGGAAAGTCGTCATCGCTATCCCCACGAGTTTTCCGGTGGTCAGCGCCAGCGCATCGCCATCGCCCGGGCACTGGTATTGAAACCGGCGCTCATTCTGCTCGACGAGCCGACGTCGGCGCTGGATCGCACAGTGCAGAAACAAGTGGTCGCCCTGCTCCGCCAGTTGCAGGAAAAGCACGGTCTGACGTACCTGTTCATCAGCCATGACCTGGCCGTCGTTCGCGCGCTGGCCCATGACATGATTGTGATCAAGGACGGTAAAGTCGTGGAGCGTGGCGCCAGCCATGAGGTATTCGATGCGCCGCAGCATCCGTATACCAAAGAGCTGTTGGCGGCGGCGCATCCGGGGTAGGCATAATCCGAGATGGCCGGCAAACCGAGTCATATTCATCGCGAACAGGCTCACTCCCACATTTGAAATGTATTCCAAATGTAGCAGTGAGCCTGCTCGCGATAGCGCCATTACTGACGAAACGTTTTCAGGATCTACCCGATGAACACCACCGAAAGCCTCAAGGACTACCAACGCGTTCGCACGCTGGCGATCCGCTCGCTGTTCGAGATCATCGAGCAGTCGAGCGAAGGCACGGTCATTGTTGATCGGGACGCCAACATCGTCTGGATGAACGAGCGCTATGCCCGGCGCTTCGGCCTTGAATCGGCTGCCAGCGCAATCGGCAAGGCCTGCGAAAGCGTGATCCCCAGCAGCCTGCTGCGTGAAGTGGTACGCACCGGGCGGCCGATTCTGCTCGACATGCAAGACACGCCAAAAGAGCCGTTGGTGGTGATGCGCCTGCCAATTCACGACGATGCTGGCACCGTGATCGGCGCGATCGGGTTTGCCCTGTTCGACGAGTTGCGCACATTGTCGCCCATGCTCAAGCGCTACCTGAGCATGCAGGAGGAACTGGCCTCGACGCGCTCGCTGTTGCGCGCCCGCCAGACCAAATACAACTTTGCCCACTTCATCGGCACCAGCGCCGCCAGTCTTGAAGTCAAACGCCGCGCCCGGCGCAGTGCCAGTGCCGACTCGCCGGTCTTGCTGCTCGGCGAAACCGGCACCGGCAAGGAACTGCTCGCTCAAGCGATCCACAGCGCATCGCCCCGCGCGCACAAAGCCTTTGTCAGCATCAACAGCGCGGCGATTCCCGAAGCGCTGCTCGAAGCTGAATTTTTCGGCACGGCCCCCGGCGCGTTCACCGGTGCTGATCGCAAGGGGCGTACCGGCAAGTTTCAGATCGCTCAGGGCGGCACGCTGTTTCTCGACGAGATCGGCGACATGCCGCTGCCGCTACAGAGCAAGTTGCTGCGCGTACTGCAGGAAAAGGAGTTTGAACCCGTCGGCTCCAACGAAGTGATCCAGAGCGACGTACGAGTCATCGCTGCCACATCGACCGATCTGCAAGCGGCAATCAAGCGCGGCGAATTCCGCGCCGATTTGTACTATCGCCTGAATGTGCTGCCGATCCAGGTGCCGCCTCTGCGCGAACGCCTCGATGATTTGCCGGCACTCAGCGAGGCGATTCTGGAGGAGCTGCGCAGCCAGCACGAGCTGCACCGCGATGCGCTGACGTTGCTCGGCCAACACGCCTGGCCGGGGAACATTCGCGAGTTGCGTAATGTGCTGGAGCGTGCGGCGCTACTCAGTGATGACTTGATTCTGACCGAGCAGGATCTGCGCGCGGCGATTGGCACGTTGACACCGGTTGAACGTACGTCCGCGCACGTGCCCGAAACGGCGACGGAAGAAACCTACGCGCAGGCGCGGGAACGCTTCGACCGGCAATTGATACAGGCCGCACTGGCGCAAAGCGCGGGCAAGGTGCCTGAAGCAGCGGCCAGGCTGGGGCTTGGGCGGTCGACGCTGTACAAGAAAATGGTCGCGCTGGGGATTGCCGAGTCTCAATAGCGAGACTCATGTCCTGTTTTATAGATTGAAGTGCTTCGCACTTATCGCGAGCAGGCTCACTCCTACAGGATCTGCGCACACCGTCACCCTGTAGGAGTGAGCCTGCTCGCGATGGCGTCAGATCAGGCGATAAATATCTCCATTCAGAGACAAACTCTCTTAACGTGACCGCATCCAGCTCATCAATTCTTTGTTTTTCAATCACTTAGCCAATTGGCACAAATCTCGCTAACACCTCTCCACACCCGTTCCACCCACAAAAATAACAATTCTGGAGAGACACACCATGAGTGTGATCATTGCCTTGGCAGCCCTCGCGTTGCTGATGCTGGCCGCCTACCGTGGCTACAGCGTTATCCTCTTCGCCCCGATTGCCGCGCTCGGCGCGGTCCTGCTCACCGATCCTTCCGCTGTCGCACCTGCCTTCACCGGGGTGTTCATGGAAAAAATGGTCGGCTTCATCAAGCTGTATTTTCCGGTGTTCCTGCTCGGCGCCGTGTTCGGCAAACTGATCGAGCTGTCGGGTTTCTCCCGGTCGATCGTGGCAGCAGCGATTCGCCTGCTCGGCACTCGCCAGGCCATGCTGGTGATCGTGCTGGTTTGCGCGTTGCTCACCTACGGCGGCGTATCGTTGTTCGTGGTGGTGTTTGCGGTGTATCCGTTTGCCGCCGAGATGTTTCGCCAGAGCAATATCCCTAAACGATTGATCCCGGCGACCATCGCCCTTGGCGCGTTTTCCTTCACCATGGACGCCCTGCCCGGCACCCCGCAGATTCAGAACATCATTCCCAGCACGTTCTTCAATACCACCGCATGGGCCGCGCCGTGGCTGGGTGTGATCGGCACGATTTTCGTGTTCTGCGCCGGCATGCTGTTCCTGCAGCGTCAGCGCAACAAGGCGCAGCGCACGGGTGAGGGCTACGGCACCGAGCTGCGCAACGAGCCGGAAACCGCCGAAGACCTGAAGCTGCCCAACCCGTGGATTGCACTGTCGCCGCTACTGGCGGTTGGCATCATGAACCTCCTGTTCACCCAGTGGATTCCGCAGTGGTACGGCAAGACCCACAGCCTCGCGCTGCCGGGCATGGCCACGCCGGTCACCACCGAAATTGCCAAGCTCACCGCAATCTGGGCGGTACAGGCGGCGCTGCTGGTCGGAATTCTGATGGTGTTGGCGTTCGGCTTTCAGGCGATTCGCAGCAAGCTCGCCGAAGGCAGCAAGAGTGCAGTCAGCGGCGCACTGCTGGCGGCGATGAACACCGCGTCCGAATACGGTTTTGGCGCAGTGATCGCCTCGTTGCCGGGCTTTCTGGTACTGGCGGACTGGCTCAAGCAGATCCCCAATCCACTGGTCAACGAAGCCATCACCGTAACCCTGCTGGCCGGCATTACCGGCTCGGCATCGGGCGGCATGAGCATTGCCCTGGCGGCGATGTCCGAGCAGTTCATCAGCGCAGCCAACGCTGCAAACATTCCGCTGGAAGTGCTGCACCGCGTAGCCGCCATGGCCAGCGGCGGCATGGACACCCTGCCGCACAACGGCGCAGTGATCACTCTGCTGGCGGTGACCGGGCTGACCCACCGCGAAGCCTATAAAGACATTTTCTGTATTACGCTGATCAAGACCCTGGCGGTTTTCGTAGTGATCGGCACTTTCTACGCCACTGGCATTGTGTGAGGTATTCATGACGACTCTTTCCGGCAAGACCGCACTGGTGACCGGCTCCACCAGCGGCATCGGTCTGGGCATCGCACTGAGCCTGGCCAAGGCTGGGGCCAATCTGATTCTCAACGGTTTTGGCGATGCGTCGGCAGTGATTGCCGAAGTCGGCCAGTTTGGTGGCAAGGTCGGCCACCATCCGGCGGACGTCAGTGACCCCGCGCAGATTGCCGAGATG
Organism: Pseudomonas sp. Z003-0.4C(8344-21); assembly: GCF_900104975.1. Taxonomy (NCBI): domain Bacteria; kingdom Pseudomonadati; phylum Pseudomonadota; class Gammaproteobacteria; order Pseudomonadales; family Pseudomonadaceae; genus Pseudomonas; species Pseudomonas sp. Z003-0.4C(8344-21). The sequence continues at coordinate 3,552,672 of NZ_LT629756.1, forward strand.
ATCGCCTACGCCGAGCGCGAGTTCGGTGGCGTGGATATTCTGGTCAATAACGCCGGCATTCAGCATGTCGCGGCGGTGGAAGAGTTTCCGGTCGAGCGCTGGGATTCGATCATTGCCATCAACCTGTCCTCGGTGTTCCACAGCACCCGCCTGAGCCTGCCGGGCATGCGCCGCAAAAACTGGGGACGGATCATCAATATCGCCTCGGTGCACGGCCAGGTCGGCTCGACCGGCAAAGCCGCTTACGTGGCCGCCAAGCACGGCGTGATCGGCCTGACCAAAGTGGTCGGCCTGGAAACCGCGACCAGCAACGTCACCTGCAACGCCATTTGCCCGGGCTGGGTGCTGACGCCGCTGGTGCAGAAGCAGATCGACGATCGTACGGCCAAGGGTGTCGATCCGCAGCAGGCGCAACATGATCTGCTGGCCGAGAAACAACCGTCGCTGGAATTCGTTACGCCGCAGCATCTGGGCGAACTGGTGTTGTTTCTGTGCAGCGAGGCTGGCAGTCAGGTGCGTGGTGCGGCGTGGAATATCGATGGCGGCTGGCTCGCGCAATAACGCCCCTCTGCAGGAGCAAGCCTGCTCGCGAAGGCGACTTTCAGTTATCGATGACGACAGACAGACCGCTATCGCGAGCAGGCTCGCTCCCACAGGAAGCCCCATCAACCCGATAAAAAGAGGCAAGCAATGTCCGACATTCTCTGGCAACCCGGCGCCAACCGCATCGCCCAATCACGCATGGATGCGTTTCGCCGTGCCATCAATCAACGCCACGGTCTGAACATCGGCGACTACCCTGCCCTGCACCAATGGAGCATCGAGCAGCGTGCGAATTTCTGGCAGGCGCTTGTCGACTTCTTCGATATCCGCTTTCACACCCAGCCCGACGCGGTACTGCGTGAAGGCGTGCAGATGCCCAGCGCCGAGTGGTTTCCGGGCGCGACCCTGAACTTCGCCGAACACCTGCTGCGCCGCCGCGACGACGCCGTGGCGGTGATCAGCGTGGCGGAGAACGGCCAGCGCGAGCAATTGACCTGGGCCGAACTGGCCGAGCACGTCGCCGGTTTTCAAGCGAGCCTGCAGGCGGCCGGCGTGGGCCTCGGTGACCGTGTCGCAGCGTGCATGCCCAATACCTGGCAGACGCTGGTGGCGATGCTGGCGACCACCAGCCTCGGGGCGATCTGGTCGTGCTCTTCGCCCGACTTCGGTACCCACGGGGTCATCGATCGCTTCGGCCAGATTGAACCGAAAGTGCTGCTGACCTGCGCGGGTTATCGCTATGCCGGCAAGATCCTCGACCAGACAGACAAGATCAACGGCATCCTCGAACAGCTGCCGACGCTCAAACAGTTGATCATCGTCCCGTACGCCCAGCCGCAAGCACGCGCCGAAATGTACCGGACACAGGCTGAAGTGAGTTTGTGGGATGACTTCTACGCAGCCGGCGGCGAAGCGCATTTCGTCCCGGTGCCATTCAACCATCCGCTTTACGTGCTGTATTCCAGCGGCACCACCGGCGTACCGAAGTGCATCGTCCACAGCACCGGCGGCGTGCTGCTGCAGCACGTCAAGGAGCACGGCCTGCATTGCGATCTCGGCCCCGGCGACCGGCTGTTCTACTACACAACGTGCGGCTGGATGATGTGGAACTGGCTGGTCTCCGCGCTTGCGGTCGGCAGTGCGGTGGTGCTCTACGATGGCTCGCCGTTTTACCCGGACCACCAGCGTTTGCTCGACTTGATCGACGATGAGCGCATCAGCGTGTTCGGCACCAGCCCGAAGTATCTGGCCACCCTGGAAAACAGCGGTGCCCGCCCTCGCGACAGCCATGATCTGGGCAGCCTGAACACCCTGCTGTGCACCGGCTCGGCGCTGTCGCCGCAGAGCTATGACTATGTTTACCGCGACGTTAAAAGCGATGTGTGTCTGGCGTCGATGTCCGGCGGCACCGATATCGTCTCTTGCTTCGTCAATGGCAATCCGCTGTCAGCGGTACGGCGTGGAGAAATCATGGGCAAGAGCCTGGGTATGGCGGTCGAGGTGTGGAGCGACGCCGGCCAGGCGGTGATCGGCGAGAAAGGCGAACTGGTCTGCACCCGGCATTTTCCTGCCATGCCGATCGGTTTATGGAATGACCCGGACGGCACGAAACTGCGCCAATCGTATTTCAGCCTGTTTCCCGGTGTTTGGGCACAGGGCGATTACGCCGAACAATTGCCACACGGCGCGATGTTGATACACGGGCGTTCGGATGCTGTGCTGAACCCCGGCGGCGTGCGCATCGGCACGGCGGAGATCTACCGTCAGGTCGAGAAGCTCAGCGACGTACTGGACAGCGTCGCCATCGGCCAGCAGTGGCAGGATGACGTAAGGGTCGTGTTGTTCGTGCGATTGCGCGAAGGACTGCGACTGGATGACGCGCTCGAACAGCGCATCCGCCAGGTGATCCGCGCCAATACCACTCCAAGGCATGTACCGACGAAGATCGTTGCGGTGACCGATATCCCGCGCACCATCAGCGGCAAGATCGTCGAACTGGCGGTGCGCGAGGTGGTGCATGGGCGACCGGTGAACAACACCGATGCCCTGGCCAATCCCGAGGCGCTTGCCCAGTTTCGGGGTCGGCCGGAACTGGATTTCTGAACCTTGCGCTGGCAGCCGCACACCAAAACGCGGGTGCCAGCCTGTTCGTCAATCCATCAAGCCCCACTCTCCCGAAACTGAGCCCGCGTTATTGACGGGTTCATCCGCCAGCTTCAAGCGCAGCTTCAGATTGTTCGCCGAATCTGCATTTTTCAGCGCTTCGTCTGCACTGATTGCGCCTTCCATCACCAGCGCAAACAGTGCCGCGTCGAAGGTTTGCATGCCCAGCTCGGCGGACTTTTCCATCATCGGCTTGAGCTCCTCCAACTGCCCGCGCCGAACCAGATCAGCGATAGTCGGCGTCCCCAACAGCACCTCGACCGCGGCCCGGCGCTGCCCATCGACGCCGCGTACCAAGCGCTGCGAAACAAAGGCGCGCAAATTATTGCCGAGTGCGTGCAACAGTTGCGGTCGCCGCTCTTCGGGGAACATGTTAATGATCCGGTCCAGCGCCTGATTGGCATTGGTGGCATGCAACGTCGACAACACCAGATGCCCGGTGTCGGCAAACGCCAAGGCATGCTCCATGGTTTCGCGGTCGCGGATTTCGCCGATCAGCACCACATCCGGGGCTTGGCGCAGGGTATTTTTCAATGCCGCGTGAAAACTGCGAGTATCGACGCCGACTTCACGCTGGTTGACGATCGAGCGCTGATGCCGATGGATGTACTCGATCGGGTCTTCGATGGTGACAATGTGCCCGGTACTATGGCGGTTGCGATGATCGATGAGTGCGGCCAGAGAGGTCGATTTACCCGAGTTGGTCGCCCCGACGAACAGAATCAGCCCGTGCTTGAGCATGATGGTGTCGAGCAGCACTGGCGGCAATTTCAGGTCGGCGAACCTCGGTATATCGAGTTTGACGTTACGAATGACGATCGACACGTCGTTGCGCTGCTTGAAAACGTTCACCCGAAAGCGGCCGATGCCCGTTCGGGAGATTGCCAGGTTCATTTCAAGATCCCGGTCGAACTCCCGTTGTTGCTCGGCGTCCATCAGTGAGGCGGCGATGGCGGCGGTTTCGCCGAGTTTGAACGGCTGTTCGCCCAACGCGACGAGCACGCCGTCGATCCGCGCGCTGGGCGGTGCGCCTGTAGAAAGAAACAGGTCTGAGCCGTTTTTATTGGACAAAATTGATAGCAGTGCATCGATTTCCATGGCAAAAATCACCCGCGAAGCATTCAATGAACAGAAATTGGCCTGCACCTGACGCACGCCTGTTTGCAACAATGATAGACGCCGTCTCACCGAACTACGCTCAGGACCGATGTAATGAACGCTGTACCGATTCCCGATGATGCCCAGGCACTGCTCACCCGCACCGACTGGAGTCGCGGCCCCTTGGGCGCTGCCGAAACCTGGCCGCAGAGCCTGCGCACCGCGGTCGACATCGTCATTCACTCGCCCATGCCCATGGTGTTGCTGTGGGGCCCGCAGCTAACGCAGATCTACAACAACGGTTTTGCCATGCTTGCCGGGCAGAAGCATCCGCAGGCTTTCGGGCAGCCGGCGCATGAGGTCTGGCCGGAGCTTCGCGACTTCACCGACCCGATTTACTCCGCCGTCCTGCAGGGCCAGGTGCGCACCTACAGCGAGCGGCGCTTCACCTTGCAGCGTGACGGCAAGGACAGCGACTTCTGGCTTGATCTGACCTATAGCCCGATTCGCGACGAATCCGCGCAAGTCGCCGGGATTCTCGTCACCGCCATCGAAACCAATGAACGCCGACGCGTTGCGCTGGAATTGCAGCGCCGCTCCGAAGAGAGCCTGCAAGCACAGCGTGAAACCGAAGAGCGCCTGCAACTGGCCTTGGCGGCGACCGACGCGGTGGGCACCTGGGACTGGAATATCGGCGAAGACCGCTTCATCGCCGACGCGCATTTCGCTCAGCTGCACGGGGTCGATCCCGCGCAGGCCCGGCAATTGCCGATCAGCGAGTACCTGCAAGGCGTGCACCCCGAAGATCGCGCCATGGTTGCGCGCAGCATCAAACACTGCATCACCCACGGCACCGAATACGCCGAGGAATATCGCCTGCTGCAGCCTGACGGCGAGGTACGCTGGGTGTTTGCGCGCGGGCGCTGCTACAAGGATCACCATGGCCGGCCGACGCGGTTCCTCGGCGCCGCGCTGGACCTGACCGAGCGCAAGCACACCGAACAGGCATTGCGCCAGAGTCAGACCGAGCTGCAACTGATCATCAACGCCATGCCGATCCTGATCAGCTACGTCGATCGCGAAGAACGCTTCCGCTTGAACAACGCGGCTTATCTGGACTGGTACGGCCTCACGCCACAGGAGCTGTACGGGAGAACGATCCGCGAAGTGATTGGTGAGGAGGCGTATTTCCTGCGCCTGCCGTACATTGCCGAAGCGCTGGCCGGCCGGCCGTGTTCCTTCAGCCTGTACACCCCGCACCGCGATGGCAGCAGCCGCCACGCGTTGATGAATTATCTGCCGCGGTATGGCGCTGACGGCGCGGTCAACGGTTTCTATATCTTTGTGATCGACGAAACCGAGCGCAAGAAAACCGAAGAAGCCCTGCGCAATCTCAACGAAACCCTGGAAGAACGCGTCAGTGCTCGCACCGAGCAACTGGCCTTGGCCAATCAGCGCTTGCAGAGCGAAATGTTCGAACGCGAGCGCGCTGAAGATGCGTTGCGCCATGCGCAGAAGATGGAAGCGGTCGGCCAGCTCACCGGCGGCATCGCCCACGACTTCAACAACATGCTCACCGGAATCATCGGCAGTCTCGACCTGATGCAGCGCTACATCGCCAACGGCCGCGCCGACGAGATCGGGCGTTTCACCGAAGCGGCGGTGTCTTCGGCCAACCGCGCGGCGGCACTGACTCACCGCTTGCTGGCGTTCTCGCGGCGCCAGTCGCTGGATCGCAAAACCCTCGACGTCAATGTGCTGGTGCTATCGCTGGAGGATCTGATCCGCCGGACCAAGGGCGATCCGATCGAACTCAAACTGCAACTGGCCAACGATGTGTGGCCGGTCAGCACCGACGTCAGCCAACTGGAAAACGCCCTGCTCAATCTGGTGATCAACGCCCGCGATGCGATGCCCGATGGCGGCCAGTTGCTGATCGAAACCGCCAACGTCTATCTCGACGGCAGTGACATCACCACGCTGGAACCGGTCAAGGCTGGCGATTATCTAATGCTCGCAGTCAGCGATAACGGTACCGGCATGACGCCCTCGGTACGCTCGAAAGCCTTCGATCCGTTTTTCACCACCAAGCCGATCGGCCAGGGCACCGGCCTGGGGTTGTCGATGATTTATGGTTTTGCCCAGCAATCAGGCGGGCATGTCAGCCTCGACAGTTTGCCGGGCCAGGGGACGTCGGTGCGTTTGTATCTGCCGCGCTTGCACGGCGTCGAGGCACAACACGCCACGCAACCGGCCGTTGAACAAACGCCGACCATCGCCACCGGTGAAACCGTGATGGTGGTCGAAGACGATCCGGCGGTGCGCATGCTGGTGCTCGACCTGCTCCGGGAATTGGGTTATCAGACCTACGAAGCCGTCGACGCGAAGACCGCCCTGCCCCTGCTCGAATCCAGCCGGCGCGTGGACCTGCTGGTCACCGACGTCGGCCTGCCGGGCATGAACGGTCGGCAATTGGCAGAGATTGCCCGACAGCATCGGCCGGGCCTGAAGGTGCTGTTCATGACCGGTTATGCACAGAAAGCCGCCGAACGCCAAGGCTTTCTGGAAGACGGCATGGACATGGTCGCCAAACCGTTCGCAGTCGAGTTGCTGGCCAGCAAGATCCGCACGATGACCAGCCAAACCCTGTGACTTGAGGCATAATCCGCGCCCCGCCGTCACCCCGTTATCAGGACCGCCCGATGAAAGCCCAAGCCCGCCACATTCTGGTGAAAACCGCCGAAGAGGCCGAACAGCTCAAACAACGCATCGCCAAGGGTGAGGCGTTCGATGTGCTGGCGAAGAAATTCTCCACCTGCCCGTCCGGCAAACGCGGCGGCGATCTGGGCGAAGTGCGCCCGGGGCAGATGGTCGGTGCAATTGATGCGGTGATCTTCAAAAAACCACTGCGCACCGTGCATGGGCCGATCAAGAGCAAGTTTGGTTATCACCTGGTGCAGGTGTTTTACCGGGATTAGCGGGTTGGCTTCCCGGCCCCATCGCGAGCAGGCTCACTCCTACAATTTGCAACGCATTCCACCAAGGAGCGAGCCTGCTCGTGATCGATTGCGCAGCAAGCGGCCATTCAACGACTATTCGGGAATCAACGCCCCCGGCACCTGAATCACCCGACTCGCCAGCAGATGCCCCGCCTGCGCCGCTTCCGCAGGACTGCCACCGGACAAACGACTGGCCAGATACGCCGCACTGAACGAGTCCCCCGCCGCCGTGGTATCCACCACTTTTTCGACCTTCTGCGCCGGGACTTCAAACGCCTCACCGTCACAGCGAATCAGACAAGCTTCCGCCCCACGCTTGAGCACCACTTCCGGCGTGCCGATCTGTGCGTACGCGGCAAACACTTCAGCACAGTCCGGGAAGCCGAACAGCGCCTGCTCGTCATCCACCGTCAATAACGCCAGATCAACGAAAGGCAAAATACTGCGATACGCCGCTCGCGCCTCTTCGACAGAAGCCCACAGCCGAGGCCGATAGTTGTTGTCGAAGACGATGCGCGCATCGTTTTGCCGCGCATTGATCAAGGTTTCGATCAGCCTCTCCCGCCCCTTTGCGCCGAGCACAGCGAGGGTAATACCGCTGAAATACAGCACGTCATAATCGGGCAACGCCGCCAGCACCGGTTCGGCGGCCGGCGTGGTGAAACACTCGCGGACGGCGGCTTCGTTGCGCCAATAAAGGAAACGTCGCTCACCGTTGGCGTCGGTCTGAATGCAATACAAACCGGGCAAACGACCGGGCAGACGCTGGACCAGATCGAGGCCGATGCCTTCGCCGGCCCAGATCCGACACATGGCATCGCTGAAACTGTCGTCGCCCAATGCGGTGACGTAGTCGACTTGTGCCTGACTGCCCATGGCGCGGGACAGGTACACCGCGGTATTCAGGGTATCGCCGCCGAAGCTTTGCTGCAGGCTGCCATCGGCGCGCTGCTGCAGTTCGATCATGCATTCGCCGATCAGGGCGATGCGCGGATTGTTTGGGCCCAGAGGGCTGAGGGTGTTCATTTGAGGGGTCTCTGATGGTTCGGTGGTGGCTGTGCCGCCGTCATCGCGAGCAGGCTCACCCCTACAATTGGAATGCATTTCAAATGTAGGAGCGAGCCTGCTCGCGATTGGCCGCGATGCGGTCTGGACCTTAGAAACACGTCTCCATGCTCTCGATCACCGTCAACTGCTCATCCACCAGCAACCCCACCCGCCACTTGTCGAACGTCAGGCACGGATGCGACGTGCCAAAGGAAATGATATCGCCCACGCGCAATTCAACACCCGGCGGCGCCGTCATGAAGGCGTGCTGATCCATCACCGCGGTCACTTTGCAGGCAGTCACGTCATCGCCTGAGGCGGGCACGGCACCGGCCTTGTAGCGCAGCAATGGCACTGGCAATCCGGCGTCGAAGGCCACATCACGCTTGCCCAGTGCGATCACCGCAAAACCCGGTTCCGGCAATGACTGCACATGCGCCCAGACTTCCAGCGCCGGGCGCAAGCCTTCGTGCAGATCGCTGCGCCGGTCGAGGACGCAGCACTGCGCGTCCTTGTAGATGCCGTGATCGTGAGCGACGTAACTGCCCGGGCGCAGCACGCTGAGAAAGCGCCCAGCAGCGTTTTGCGTCTCGAACGATTCGGCAATCAAGTCGTACCACGCCGAGCCGGACGCAGTGATGATCGGCCTGGCAACGGCAAAACCGCCGCTGTCCTGCAACTGTACGGCCAGGCGTACCAACGAGGCGGCGAACTCGCGGATGCCGCTGACTGCGTGGTCGCCATGGATCACCCCTTCGTAACCTTCGATACCGGTCAGGGCCAGCGCCGGTTGCGCGTTGATCGCCTTGGCCAGTTCGATGACTTCCTGCTCGCTGCGGCAACCGCAGCGTCCGCCGACGACGCCGTATTCGATCATCACGTTGAGCTTGAGCCCGCGCGAGGCAAAGTACGCGCCAAGGTCAGCGACGTTATCCGGGTGATCGACCATGCAGTGGAATTCGAATGCCGGATCGGCGAGCAAGTCGGCGATCAGCGCCATGTTCGGTGTACCGACCAGTTGGTTGGCCATCAGCACCCGGCGCACGCCATGGGCATAGGCGGCGCGGGTCTGGGTCGCGCTGGCGAGGGTGATGCCCCACGCACCGGCATCGAGCTGACGCTTGAACAGCGCCGGGGTCATGCTGGTCTTGCCGTGGGGCGCCAGTTCGGCGCCGCTGTCGCTGACGAATTTCTGCATCCAGCGAATGTTGTGCTCCAGTGCCTGGCGGTGCAGCACCAGCGCGGGCAGGCTGACGTCGCGCACCAGCTGCGCGCCGATGGCCGCGTCGCCCTTTTGCACAGCACGATTGTTGGCAGTCGTCATGGTCGAACTCCTCGTTGTCACGGCCGCAGGCAGCCGCGTTTATTCGTTGATGCGCCGGGCGAGACTGTTGGCGCTCTCGATCAGTACCCGGCGATAGTCGTCGTAATGGGTTTTCGCGTCGGCCCGTGGCGCGACGATGCACAAGGTACAAATCGCTACGCCTTGCGGGTTTTTGACCGGCGCGGCGAAGCAATGGGTGAAGGTGTCGGCGACACTGTCGAAGGAGAAGAAACCGTCGATGCCGGCCTGACGGATCTCCGCCAGAAAGCGCTCCAGCGGCAGACGTTCGCCGTCGGGCAGGATGTAGTCGTCTTCGTCGATCAGATCGATGATCTGCTGGTCGCTCAGGTGCGCCAGCAGCAGACGCCCCGAGGCTGTCCACGGGATCGGCGCGTTCTCGCCGATGTCGGAGGAAATACGGAAATGCCGCTCGCCTTCCTTCATCAGCGCCACCGTGTATTTGCGCCCGTTGAGCAGGCACATCTGCGCGGTTTCGCGGGTCTGGCGGACGATTTCCTGCAAGGCGTGATCGGCTTCGCGACTGAGGTCGAAATGGCGCAGGTGCGCCTGGCCGAGAAAATACAGCTGGCGGCCGAGATAGACATGACCGTCCTTGCCCACCGGTTCCAGGATTCGCCGTTCGAGTAACGAGGCAACCAGCTCGTAGACCGTTGATTTCGGGCTGCCGATGCCGTTGGCAATGTCGTTCGGGCGCAGCGGCTGGCCGATTTCCTTGAGGAAATCGAGGATATCGAACGCCCGGTCCAGACCGCGAGCCCGGCGCTTGATGGTGTCTTCGGTCATATCAGTGGTTCCCATTCAAAGTCGCCGGATGGTAACTGGCCCTTGGTGTCGTGTCAGCGGCATTGCTGCCCTCACCCCCCGCCCTCTCCCGGAGGGAGAGGGAGCCTGATCGTATCGATGCACATGTTGTGGTGAGCCGACAAAACCTGCATCGACAGCGATCAGTCCCCTCTCCCTCCGGGAGAGGGCTAGGGTGAGGGGAAGCCATCACTCAGGCCTTCTTCCTGTACGCGATGCAATCAATCTCAACCTTGCAATCGACCATCATGCTCGCCTGCACACAAGCCCGCGCCGGGGCGTGTTCGGGTTTGAAATATTCGCCGAAGACCTTGTTGAAGCTGCTGAAATCGCGCGGATCGTCCAGCCACACACCGACCCGCACCACATCCTCCAGGCCATAACCCGCCTCTTCGAGAATCGCGATGAGGTTTTTCATGGTCTGGTGAGTCTGTTCGACGATGCCACCAACAATGATCTCGCCCTCCACCGCTGGCACCTGGCCGGAGACGTGCAGCCAGCCATCCGCTTCGACTGCGCGCGCGAAGGGACGTGGCTGACCGCCGGCGGCAGTGCTGCCGGTGCCATAACGAGTAATGCTCATGGGTGTTTCTCCTGATTACAAAACAAAAATTAGAACCGCGTGTTTTTCAGAAACTCGGCCAGACGCGGTGATTGCGGGCGCTCGAACAGTTCCTTGGGAGGCCCCTGCTCTTCGATTCGCCCCTGATTCATGAAAACGATCTTGTCCGACACCTCGAAGGCAAACCGCATCTCGTGGGTCACCAGCAACATGGTCATGCCGTCCTCGGCCAAGCCCTTGATCACGTTGAGCACTTCGCCGACCAATTCGGGGTCCAGGGCTGAGGTGACCTCGTCGAAAAGCATCAGGCTCGGGTTCATCGCAATCGCCCGGGCAATCGCCACGCGCTGTTGCTGACCGCCGGACAACTGGCCGGGAAAGTGATTGCGCCGCTCCAGCAGGCCGACGCGCTCCAGCCATTTCTCGGCGAGCACCACGGCTTCGTCTTTGTGCATCTTTTTCACCTTGAGCAAGCCCAGAGTGACGTTCTGCAACGCGGTCAGATGCGGGAACAGATTGAATTGCTGGAACGCCATGCCGGTCATCGCGCGATGCCGGGCGATGACTTTTTCCGCGTGACGTACGCGCTTGCCGTTGACCTCGTCATAGCCGATGGATTCACCGTCGAGCAGAATCTGCCCACCCTGAAATTCCTCGAGCATGTTTACGCAGCGCAGCAACGTGGTCTTGCCCGAACCACTGGAACCGATCAGCGTTACCACGTTGCCGCGCTGCATGCTCAGGTCGACACCTTTGAGCACTTCGACCGCGCCGTACTGTTTGTGCAGGCCGCGAATGTCCAGCAGCGCCTGATTCTGTGGGGAAACTTGAGCTTGAGTCATGGCAGGGCCACCCGCTTTTCAATGTGCCGGCCGAGTAATTCGATGCCGAAGTTGATGACGAAGAACAGAAAACCGGCGAACAGATAGAACTCCAGGGTCATGAAGTTCCGGGCGATGACCTGCTGCGTGCTGAGCAGCAATTCAGCCACGCCGATCACCGAGAGCAAGGTTGAAGCCTTGACGATTTCCGTGGACGAGTTGACCCAGGTTGGCAAAATCTGCCGCAATGCCTGAGGCAACAGCACGTAACCGAGGGATTGGTAAAACGTCAGACCGATGGCTTTGCCCGCTTCCATCTGCCCGCGTGGCAACGCTTGCAGCGCGCCGCGGACAATCTCGGCGACGTGCGAGCCGCAAAACAGCGTCAGGCCCAAGGCGCCGGCCTGAAAGGCACTGATCTGCCAACCCAGCGCCGGCGCCATGTAGAAGCAAGCCAATACCAATACAAACACGGGTGTGCCGCGAATCAGATCGACGTAAAAACGAAATGGCGCACGCATCCACAAGCGCCCGTAAGTCAGCACCAATCCGGCGACAACGCCCAGCAAGGTGCCGAGCACAATCGCCAGCGCCGACACTTGCACACTGGTCAGAAAACCTTGGAAAAGCGGCTCTCGGGCAACCCACAATTCATGCAGCCAATCAGGTGATTCGTACATCGCAAGCTCCTATCGGCGGATCGCCAGACGCTGCTCCAGGTACCGCAGCAGCATGGCAATGAGGTAACAGGCCGCGACATACAACACCGTGGTCACCAGCCAGGTTTCGATCACCCGGTAGCTTTCGACGTTGATCTTGCGCGCGTAATAAGTCAGCTCCGGCACCGCAATCGCAGCCGCCAGCGAAGTGTCCTTGAACAGCGAAATGAAGTTGTTCGACAGCGCCGGCAAGACGTTGCGCAGCATCACCGGCACGGTGACGTAGGCCTTGACCTGCCACTCGCCCAGCCCGATTGCCAGCCCGGCTTCGCGCTGGCCTTTGGGAATGCTCAGCAAGCCACCGCGGAAAACTTCGGTCAGATACGCGCCGGCATACAGCGACAGCGTGATGATGAACGAAGGAATCTTGTCCAGCCGGATGCCGAGGCTCGGCAAGGCAAAGTAGATCAACAGGATCAACACCAGAATCGGCGTATTGCGTACCACCGTGACGTACACCGAGGCCAGCACCCGCAAGGCGCGATGCTTCGACAGCAAGGCAAACGCCATCAGCAGGCCGATCACGCAGCCGATGGCGATCGACACCAGCGCCAGTTGCAGGCCCAGACCGAGCCCCGCCAGCAAGGTGTCGAAATCGCGCCACACGGCGGCAAAGTTCAACTGATAGTTCATGGTCAGCAGTACCTTGAGCGAGGCGACGGCAATCGCCCCGCTCTCACGGGATCATTTGAATTCGACAGGGAAACCGATGGCCGGCGACGGCAGATCTACACCGAACCACTGCTTGAACGACGCGGCGTAGGTCGGGAATTCAACCCCGGTCATGGCTTCATGCAAAGCGGTGTTGACGAAGTTCAACCAGTCCTGATCGCCGCGTTTGACGGCGCAGGCGTAGGTCTGCGGGCTCCAGGCGTAAGCCGGGCTGCGATAGCGGCCAGGGTTCTGCACCATCAGGTATTTGACCGAAGACTGGTCGGTGGCAGCCGCGTCGGCGCGGCCGGAGTTCACTGCCTGATACATCAGATCGACGCTGTCGTACTGATCAACCTTGGCCTTGGGCAATGCCTGATGCACCAGTTCCTCGGCGTAGACGTTTTGCAGCACAGCAACGGTGACGTCGTCGCCCGCCGCTTGCAGGTCTTCGATTTCCTTGTACTTGCTGTTGTTCGGCAACAACAGACCGACCCCTTCGCGGTAATACGGCAGGGTGAACGCCACTTGCTGCGCGCGGCTGGCAGTGACGGTGATGAACTGACAGCTCATGTCGACCTTGTCGGTGAGCAGGTTGGGGATCCGTGCATCGGACGACTGCACGACAAACTCGACCTTGCTCGGGTCGTTGAACAGACCTTTGGCCACCATCCTGGCGATGTCGATATCGAAACCCTGCAACTTGCCGTCCGCGCCTTGAAAGTGCCAAGGCGCATTGGTGCTGCCCGTGCCGACAATCAATTTGCCGCGAGCCAGCACACTGTCGAGCTTGCTCTCGGCAGCCTGGGCCAGGCCCATCACGGTTGATGAAGCTGCAAGAACGAAAACACATGCTTTGAACAACGAAGGACGGCGATGCATGGCAAGCACTCCAAAATGGTGTTTATTCCGCTATACCGGAACACGGTTTGTTACTACGGAATAGACAGCAGAAAGTGTGCCACAGCCCTGGTCAGAAATCTGCGTGGGGTTTAAAGGTTTTTAGAATCAAGGGGATGCGATAACAATATTGCTTGAGGGTGGCGAACTGAAGGGAGCGGTTGTGCTACCGAACGCTACTGCAGGCGGGTTTCAGATTCCCAAATGGGGTGGGGTTGGGCGAATTCAGTGCATCTAACGAAGAGCCAGAATTGCAATCAGCGTTTAGCGGCAGCCTCATATACATCGCCCCCGGCTCTTTTGCCGATGGCGATCACTGTGACAATCAGCACCTCGTCGCTCACTCTATATACCAGCCGATAGCCGGCGCTTTGAAGTTTGATTTTGTATGCATTGCCCAAGCCTTTCAGACGAGCCGAGGGAATGTGTGGATTCAACAGTCTTTCCGCGAGCTTGTTCTTGAACTTCTCCTTCACAACTGAGCCAAGCTTCATTCACTCCTTCCAGGCTAGTTCCGAAAACTCCAGCTCATAAGTCATCTATGGAGACCCTGATCGTTGGGTCGTTTTCCCGCTCCTTGCACAGCGCAATCAGCTCCAGATCATCCAGACGCGTCATCATCGCCTCATACTCTTTGGCAGGAATGCAATAAAACGCTGGCTGATTTCGGTTAAGGATTGCGACCGAATGCCCGTCACCTGCTGCTACCGTTCCCATCGGATCTTTTTTCAATTCAGAAATACTCGCTACAACGTTGGAGAGGACGATATGTGCCATCAAGATGCTCCTCGGCGTACTTTAAGAAGTACCAGAAATAGCACCCCGAGAAGCGGTTGACTTGATGCATCGAGCCTAACACGTCATTTCATTCATCATTTCTGCCTTGGATGTCAGTGCGCTCTACCATTTTCGTGGGATAAATCCGAGACTTCAGGCCAGCACCTGTAATTTCTGACAGTAGACGTCCTCACATACCCTCCTTTAACGTCGCCAGACCTCACCGTCGTTGAAAAGGAGCCTTCAATGAGCGCATCCACCCCTGCGGCAACGCTGGCACCGGTTTATCGCAAAGCCCTGAAAACCTGGCGCCCGGTCATCCTGTATTTTGCCAACGAGCACTGCCCCGCGTGCGAATGGGCCGGTCCTGTTTTTCGTCAGACAGCCGAACCCTACCGCCACCGTGCCAACGTTTACATGCTCGACACCAGCCAGACGCCGCGCCATCCGTTGGTCACCGGTACGCCCACGGTGCTGTTCTATCGCAACGGCAAATTGCAAAAAAAGCTCAAGGGCATCGGCACTGAAGAGACGCTTGCAGAAGATTTCGCACGGTACGTTGGCAAGACCAAAGCGCCTGCCGCACAGGGGCGCAAGTCCGAGCATGATCTGGTCTGGTTGCGTCGAGCGCTGCGGTCGTTATGCATGGTCGGTCGTGCCAGCCACCGTGTACGCGGATAAGCTGGCAGCTCATTCGCGCTGAGCGTCACTGAAAAATCCTCACACAGACAGGAATTGGACAACTGTCCATCCGGCTGCTTTGCTCTTGAGCGAATACGCAGCGCTACAGCCCTTCAGGCGCGTGGCCGCTGCCATCAAAACAAGCAGCAGGGCGAGCATGTTCGAGAGCATAGAAGCGCAGGCATTGAAGGAAAGCGCGTCGGCGCCGTTGAGAAGCGAGTTTCTTCAGCGCGAATTCGAGCGGCTGAAAACCTTCAGCCTGCTGATTTACGTGGTCAGCATTTTCATGTGGCTGTTGTTCGACCTGATCGTCAGTTTCATGGGCGGACAAGGCTTCACCTGGCGCTCGATGGTCTTTCTTGGCGTCTTCGGTGTGTTGACGCTGGTGCTCGGGTTTACTCGCAAAGCCGCGCATTTCGATGTGCTCACCGTGTTGTTGGTCCTGGGCCTGACGGTCGGCGTGCGAATGATCGTCGATGGCCTGCCGCCTGCGGTGCACAGCTCGTGGCTGATGCTCGCCGCTGCGAGCCTGCTGTACAGCGTTTCGGTGTTGCCGTTGCGGCGCTGGGCGTTTTTTGCCGTGCAGGTGGTTATCTGGCTGGTGCTCAACCCGTTCCTCGGTACCAGCACCGAACTGAGCGAACTGCGCGGCGTACTGACCGCCTGTTACAGCGTGTTCCTCTGCGCGCTGACCCTGTACGCGTTTTTGAAGTTTCGCGAGGCGCGGTTCAGCAACTACATCATGTCCAGATTGCTGCTGGATCAGGCGTACAACGATCCACTGACGCAAATTCCCAACCGTCGTGCGTTCATGACGCACGCGCAGCAGCGTCTGCAAGCAATCCCGCGCGAATACGATCACTTTCTGATGATGATCGACATCGACAATTTCAAGAAGGTCAACGACACCTACGGCCATGACATCGGTGACGAAGTGCTCAAACGCGTCGCTGCCGATATCAAAACCGTGATGGCTGAATTCGACTATGCGCGCCTGGGGGGTGAAGAGTTCGCGATCTATCTGCCGGCCGTGCGCCGCGAAGACGCTGCCGGGCTGGCCACCGAGCTGTGCCGTTTGGTTCGTGAACAGCCTGCCGAGCACCCGGTCACCATCAGCGTCGGCATTACCCGGGTCGAGGATGGCGACACGTTGAATCAGGCGTTGATCAAGGCGGATGCGGCGTTGTATGAGTCCAAACACACCGGCAAGGACCGATACACCTTTCATTCATGAAGCTGCGTCGCTTGACTGATCGCCATCGCTGGCAAGCCAGCTCCCACAGGGATGCGTAAGGCATTCGATCTGAAGCAAACACAAAACCTGTGGGAGCCAGCCTGCTGGCAATGGCGGAGGGTCAGGCAATGACCATCACAATCATGCCGCAGCGCGCTCCAGCAACACTCGCGTGACCCGTCGTTCTTCCACTGCTTTCACCGTCAATTGCCAGCCTTCGTATGCCAGCCGGTCGCCCTTCATCGGCAAGCGATCCAGCAAACTCATCACCAGGCCAGCCATGGTTTGGTAATCCTCGGTCGGCTCGGCGGCGAACCCGGTTCGTTGGCGCACTCGAGCCAGTGGCAAAGCGCCGCTGACCAGATAGCCGCCCTGCTCCTCCAGCACGTCCGGGCCTTCGATTTCGCTGGCGTCGGGCAACTCGCCGGCAATCGATTCGAGAATGTCGGTCATGGTCAGCACACCGACAAAATCACCGAACTCGTTGACCACAAACGCAATGTGCGTCGAGGCCGCGCGCATCTGTTCCAGCGCGTTGAGGATCGAATAGCTGTCAAGCAGGTTGACGGTCTGGCGGGCCAGTTGCTCAAGGTTTGGCTCGGCGCCGGCCAGATAGTCCTTGAGCAGTTCCTTTTTGTGGACAAAGCCCAACGGCTCATCCACCGCGCCGTTGCGTATCAACGGCAGGCGAGAGTAGGACGAATGCATCAACTTCGTGCGAATCGTCTCCGCGTCATCGGCCAAATCAATGGCGTCGACGTCGGCACGCACCGTCATCAACTGGCGAATGGGTCGCTCGGCCAGTTGCAGCACGCCGCTGATCATCACCCGCTCGCGACGGTCGAACAGCTCTGAACTCGGCGCGTCACCGTTGTCGAGCAGGTCAGAGATTTCTTCTCCGACCTCTTCCGCGGCCAGGGTGCGACCGCCGAGCAAGCGCATCACCGCGTGGGCCGTGCGCTCGCGCAACGGGCGCACGCCCTGCATCGAGCGTTTGCGGCGCGCCCGGGCAATCTGGTTGAACACCTCGATCAGGATCGAGAAACCGATGGCCGCATACAGGTAACCCTTCGGAATATGAAAACCCAGACCTTCGGCGGTCAGGGCGAAACCGATCATCATCAAAAAGCCCAGGCACAGCATGATCACCGTCGGGTGCGCATTGACGAAGCGGGTCAACGGCTTGCTGGCGACGATCATCAGGCCGATGGAAATGATCACAGCGATCATCATCACCGCCAGTTCATCGACCATGCCCACCGCCGTAATCACCGCATCGAGCGAGAACACCGCGTCCAGCACCACGATCTGCGCAACGATCGGCCAGAACAGCGCGTACGCCGCGTTGGTGGTGCGTTCACCGACATGACCTTCCAGCCGCTCATGCAACTCCATCGTCGCCTTGAACAGCAGGAACACGCCGCCAAACAGCATGATCAGATCACGCCCGGAGAAGCTTTTGCCGAACACTTCGAACAGCGGCTGTGTCAGCGTGACCAGCCAGGAAATGCTCGCCAGCAAGCCCAGACGCATGATCAGCGCCAGCGACAGGCCGATGATTCGCGCGCGGTCGCGCTGATGCGGCGGCAGTTTGTCCGCGAGAATCGCAATGAACACCAGGTTGTCGATACCCAGCACCAGTTCCAGCACGATCAATGTCAACAAGCCCAACCAGGCTGTGGGATCCGCTAACCATTCCATAAAACGTCTCGATCTCTCTCAGTGAGTTCAGGCTGCCGGACACGACAAAGCGCAACGCGAAGGCTCAAGAGCCGCATTGGCAAAGATAGTCGGAAGTCGAAAAACCGGATGCTGCGCGAGCATCAAGACCGCGCCGTGGCGCCAGGAGACGGGATAACTGGGGGGCTCCGAGAGGGTGTTCATGCAAATCCTGAAGGAAAAATGGCCTTGGAGCGTACCGCCTCAAGACACATTTTCCCCAGTGGCAAATCGTTTCAAGATCTGTACGAATGGGCCTGACGGCAGTTCCGTTCGCGAGCACTCTTGAAACGCGATCGTCAATGCACAGCAAGATCATCGATGTGCCGATAGTCGGCCCCCAGCGCTTCGGCAAGCACCTGCGCACGTCCCAGGCGAATCGGTCCACGCTCGATATCAATCAGCAATCCCGGGCAATCCAGCATCGGCAGCCCGGAACATTGCTTCAAACGCCCGTCGGTCACCACGAGCAATCGCTGCAGTTCGGCGGGGAAGCGCTTGCGCCGTTGCCCCAGCCATTGCTGCGCCTGCTGCAACGCCGCGAGCAACGGCGTGCCACCACCCGCCCCCAACGCTTGCAGCCACGCTTGCAGACCGCTGGACGCTTTGAGTCCCTGCACTTGCCATTTCGGCGTCGAACCACTGGCGGTCAACAAAGCGAGCCGCGCGCGTTGGCGGTAGGCATCGTCGAACACTTGTGCGAGCAGACCTTTGGCATCGCTCAGCGCCTGATGGCGTCTGGTCGAAGCAGAGGCATCGACAATCACCAGCCACAACTCATGCGGCGAGCGGGTGCGCAGCTGAAACAGCAGGTCTTCACGCAGTCGTGGCCGCCCGTTTATCAACGTGCCCGGCCAGTTCACCGAGCCATTCCTGGCGCTGTGGCGCTTGCCTTGGCGTCCGTTGTCGAGCCGTCCGGCGCGGGGTCTGGCATTCGCCCCCGCGTCGGATCGGGGGCGAATGCCTAGGGCTTTTTTGGCCAGGCGGGCACTTCTCGTCGAGTGCCGGTGGCGAGCGCCGGTGCCGGCATATCGCCCCACTGGCCCTGCCCTTCGCTCACGGTGCTTTGCGCCTGATTCGGCGCCTGTGGCGGTTGTTGTGGCTGTTGCTGCTGTTGCGGGCTCGGCGGCACCGAGGGTTCGCGACGACGATGGCGCAGGGCAAACTCGGCCACGGCGTCAATATCTTCCTCGCCAATCACTGCCGCCCCACGCCATGCCGCGTGCGCGCGGGCTGCGCGCAGCCATACCAGATCGGCGCGCAAGCCATCCACGCCGGCGGCGAAACAGCGTTCGGTTATCTGCCCCAGCGCGGCATCGTCCAGTTCGATGCCGGTCAGTGCGATGCGCGCACGCTCACAGCGCTCACGCAGGCTTTGTTGCGCGATGGCCCATTGCGCACAAAAGGCCTGCGGATCGCTGTCGAAATCCAGCCGCCGACGAATGATCTGGCCGCGCTCGGTCGGTTGCGTATGGCCGCTGAGCGCGACGTTCAGACCAAAGCGGTCGAGCAACTGCGGGCGCAACTCGCCTTCTTCCGGGTTCATCGTGCCGATCAGGACAAATTTCGCCGAATGACGATGGGAAATCCCGTCGCGTTCGATCAGGTTGGTGCCGCTGGCGGCGACGTCGAGCAGCAGATCGACCAGGTGATCAGGCAACAGATTGACTTCATCGACGTAGAGCACGCCGCCGTCAGCCTTGGCCAGCACGCCGGGGGAAAACTGCGCGCGACCGTCGCTCAGGGCGGCGTCGAGATCGAGGGTGCCGACCAGACGTTCTTCGGTCGCGCCCAGCGGCAAGGTGACGAACTGGCCGCTGGCGAGCAGGTCCGCAAGGCCGCGGGCCAGGGTCGATTTGGCCATGCCGCGCGGACCTTCGATCAGCACGCCGCCGATTTTCGGATCGATGGCGGTGAGGCACAGGGCGAGCTTGAGATCATCGGCGCCGACCACGGCGGAGAGGGGGAAATGTGGGGTGTCGGTCATGTGTGGGTTCTCTGGCGTGGTCGTTGGTGGTCTTCAATGTTCTGGTGTGTCAGGTAAAGCCCCTCACCCTAGCCCTCTTCCGGAGGGAGAGGGAACTGATTCGGGTGTTCTCCAATGTTGCGGGGTGTCAGGTAAAAGGCCCTCACCCTAGCCCTCTCCCGGAGGGAGAGGGGACTGATCGAGGTGATCTCACGAATTGCATTGATCTGATAGTTCGAGTCGAACATAGGTTTCGAATACAACACAGATCGGCCCCCTCTCCCTCCGGGAGAGGGCTGGGGTGAGGGTTGGCTTTTGCAGGCGCTACCCATCTTCCTCGATATCCAGCAGTAAATTCTCCAGCGCTTCCTTATAAGCCCCCGGCTCCTGCCACATGCCGCGCTGCTGCGCTTCGAGCATGCGTTCGGTCATGTCTCGCAAGGCATGCGGATTGTGCTCGCGGACAAACTCCCGGGTCTGCGGGTCCAGCAAATAGGCGTCGGCCAGCAACGCATATTGATGATCGTCGATCAATTGCGTGGTCGCGTCGAAGGCAAACAGGTTATCGACCGTCGCGGCCATCTCGAACGCACCTTTATAGCCGTGGCGCTTGACCCCGTCGATCCACTTCGGGTTTGCTGCGCGTGAACGAATCACCCGGTTCAGCTCTTCTTTCAGGGTGCGGATTTTCGGCAAATCAGGTTGGCTATGATCGCCGTGATAACTCGCCGCCGCTTCGCCGCGCAGGCTTTCCACGGCGGCAAGCATGCCCCCCTGGAACTGGTAGTAATCGTTGGAATCAAGCAGGTCATGCTCGCGGTTGTCCTGATTCTGCAACACCGCCTGCACCTGACTCAGACGCTGGACGAACTGCTCGCGTGCAGCGGTCCCCTCGTCGGCGCCGCCATAGGCGTAAGCGCCCCAGTTCAGATAAACCTCGGCGAGGTCTTCGCGGCTCTGCCACAGGCGACCGTCGACAGCGCCCTGCACGCCAGCGCCGTAAGCACCGGGTTTGGCGCCGAAGATGCGCCAGCCGGCCTGGCGCCGCGCGGTGTCCTCGTCGACGCCGGACTGACGCAGCGCCTCGCGCTCGGCGCGCACTTTGGCCGCCAGCGGATTGAGGTCGTCCGGCTCGTCCAGCGCCGCAACCGCTTGCACCGCGGCGTCGAACAAGCGAATCAGGTTGGCAAACGCATCACGGAAAAATCCCGAGACGCGCAACGTCACATCGACGCGCGGGCGGTCGAGCAGGCTCAGCGGCAGAATCTCGAAATCATCGACACGCTGACTACCGGTGGCCCATACCGGGCGCACTCCCATCAACGCCATGGCCTGAGCGATGTCGTCGCCGCCAGTGCGCATGGTGGCGGTGCCCCAGACCGACAGGCCGAGCTGACGCAAATGGTCGCCGTGATCCTGCAGATGCCGTTCGAGGATCAGCGTCGCTGACTGAAAACCGATACGCCACGCGGTGGTGGTCGGCAGGTTGCGCACATCCACCGAATAGAAATTGCGCCCGGTCGGCAGCACGTCGAGGCGCCCGCGACTGGGCGCGCCGCTCGGGCCGGCGGGGACGAAACGGCCACTGAGAGCGTCGAGCAGACCGCGCATTTCTGCCGGGCCGCAGGCGTCGAGGCGTGGTGCGATGACCTCACGCAAATTATCAATGATTAACCCGACTTCAGCCCACCCCGATTCCTGTAGGAGTGAGCCTGCTCGCGATGGCGGTGTGTCAGTTGATTTGATGTTGGCTGATCCACCGCTATCGCGAGCAGGCGAAGGCCTACAAGGGATATGCAGGGATTCGGAGATCAGCTCGGTGGCGAACAATTCGAGGCGTTCGCGGGTGTCGCCGGCGGTGCGCCAGACTTCGTCGGTGACGGTTTGCAGTTCGCTTGGACGCGGTCCCTCCCACGGCTCGGCCAGAGCGCAATCCAGTGGATCGAAACCTAGTTCAAACGCTTTTGCCACCGCGCGCAGCAGGCTCGATTGCGCGCCCTTGCCGTCACCGCGCGGAATCCGCAGCAAGGCCAGCAAGGTATCGATGCGCAACCGCCCGCTCGGCGATTCGCCGAAGATATGCAGGCCATCGCGAATCTGCGACTCCTTCAAATCACACAGATACGTATCCAGACGCGGCAACCAGATCGCCGCGTCGGCGTCACTGTCCAGCGCGGCGTCGAGTTGCAGCTCGCGGTCAATCTGCGTATCACGCACCAGTTGCAGAATGTCGCGCTGCAATTCCCGGGCGCGGCGCGGGTCGAGCAACTGCGCTTCGTAATACTCGTCGGCGAGCAGTTCGAGATTGCGCAACGGCCCGTAGGTTTCCGCGCGGGTCAGCGGCGGCATCAGGTGGTCGATGATTACCGCTTGCGTACGCCGTTTGGCCTGGGCGCCCTCGCCCGGGTCATTGACGATGAACGGATAGATATTCGGCAGCGGCCCGAGCAGCGCGTCCGGCCAACAATTCTCCGACAGGCCGACGCCTTTGCCTGGCAGCCATTCGAGGTTGCCGTGCTTGCCGACATGGATCACCCCGTGCGCGCCATAGGTGTTGCGCAGCCAGAAATAGAACGCCAGATAAGCGTGCGGCGGGACCAGGTCCGGGTCGTGATAAACCGCACTCGGGTCGACCTGATAACCACGCGCCGGCTGAATGCCGACGAAGGTCAGACCGAAACGCAGCCCGGCGATCATCATGCGTCCGTCGCGGCACATCGGGTCGTTGTGCGGCGCGCCCCAACGCGCGATCACGGCGGCGCGGTTGGATTCAGGCAATGCATCGAACATCGCCATATAAGTGTCCATCGCCAGGCTTTGCTGGCATGGGCGCAGGTCAATCGTCTCGAGATCGTTGCTGACGCCGCCGAGCAATTGCTGGATCAACTCGCTGCCGCTGCCTGGCAAATCGGCCGAAACCGGATAGCCCTCAGCCTGCAACGCACGCAGGATATTCAGCGCTGCCGCTGGCGTGTCGAGGCCGACACCGTTGCCGATGCGCCCGTCGCGGGTCGGGTAGTTGGCGAGAATCAGCGCGATGCGCTTTTCGCTGTTCGGTACCCGCGCCAGATCAGTCCAGCGCCGCGCCAGTTCAGCAACAAAATCCATGCGATCGGGTTGCGCGCGATAGCACACCACATCCGATTGGCTGCGCTCGCTGCGCCAGGCCAGATCCTTGAAGCTGATCGGCCGACTGATGATGCGCCCGTCAAGTTCCGGCAAGGCGATGTGCATGGCCAGATCGCGCGGGCCCAGGCCTTGCTCGCTGTCGCGCCAGCCGGGCTCGTTGTCCTGGGCGCAGATCGCCTGGATCACCGGAATATTGCGACGAAACGGTCGCAGGTGCGGCGCTTCGGGACTGGACTGGGCAAAACCGGTGGTATTGAGGATCACCCCGGCCTCGACTTCGTCCAGCCAATCCTCGACCACCGTCAGGCAGCCGGGTTCTTTCAGGCTGGCCACGGCGATGGGCAAAGGATTGAGCCCCGCAGCTTGCATGCGCTGGCAAAACACATCGATGAACCCAGTGTTGGCTGCTTGCAGGTGCGAGCGGTAAAACAGCAGCGCCGCGACCGGTTGTGCGGGCAGCCATTCAGCTTGCCAGTCACTCAGGGCAGCAGTAGTTTTGGTCGGGTGGTAAATCGCTGTACGCGGCAAGGTTTGCGGCTCGCCCCACGGGTAATCGCGGGCGAACCAGCGATTGCCCAGGCAGCGGAAAAAATCCAGCGCGTTGCCCAGTCCACCCTGACGCAAGAACTGCCAGAGACGGTCACGGTCCACCGCGCTGACGGTGCTCAAGTCGCTGAGTTCCGGGTCGGGGCGATCGTCGCCCGGCACCAGAATCACCTGCACGCCGCGCTCGGACAATTCCACCAGGCGCTCGACGCCATACCGCCAGTAGGCAATCCCGCCGTGCAGCGAAATCAGAATCAGCTTGGCGTGGCGCAACACTTCATCGACGTAAAGATCGACCGACGCGTGATTCTGCACCTGCATCGGGTTGGCCAGACGCAGGCTCGGGTAGTCTTGCGGCAACTGCTGCGCCGCTTCGGCGAGCAGCGCAAGGCTGGAATCGCCGCTGCACAGGATCACCAACTCGGCGGGCGTCTGGCCAAGGTCGGCAATGTTGTCATCCGAGACGAAACCGCCGGGCTGGGTCCTGAGCAGGTGCATGGCTTAAACGCTGAGCGCGGCGCGCAGTTGCGCTTCGAGCTGCGCTGCATCCAATTCCTGGCCGATCAACACCAGACGCGTTACGCGCGCTTCGTCGGCGCCCCACTGACGGTCAAAATGCTTGTCGAAGCGCGTACCTACGCCTTGAATCAGCAAGCGCATCGGCTTGTTCGGAATCGCGGCGAAGCCTTTCACGCGCAGGATGCCGTGTTGCACCACCAGTTGCGTCAGCGCGTCGAGCAGCAGGCTTTCGTCGGCTTGCGGCAGTTCGATAGAGATCGAGTCGAAGGCGTCGTGATCGTGGTCATCGTGATCGTCATCACCGTCGTGGTGATGGTCGTGGTGACTGTGACGGCTGTCGATGTGTTCTTCGGAACCGGCGCCGAGGCCGATCAGCACGTCCAGCGGCAGACGGCCGTTGCTCGCTTCAATGATTTTTACCGCAGGTGGCAACTCTTCGGCGACTTCAGCGCGCACACGCGCCAGATCTTCCGGACTGGTCTGGTCGGCTTTATTGAGGATCACCAGATCGGCGCTGGCCAGTTGGTCGGCGAACAGTTCGTGCAGCGGAGACTCGTGATCGAGGTTCGGGTCAAGCTTGCGCTGGGCATCGACCTGATCCGGGAACGCGGCAAAGGTGCCGGCGGCCACGGCCGGGCTGTCGACCACAGTGATCACCGCATCAACGGTGCAGGCGCTGCGGATTTCCGGCCACTGGAAGGCTTGCACCAACGGCTTGGGCAAGGCCAGGCCCGAGGTTTCGATGAGGATGTGATCGAGATCGCCGCGACGCGCGACCAGTTCGCGCATCACCGGGAAGAATTCTTCCTGCACGGTGCAGCACAGGCAGCCGTTGGCCAGTTCGTAAACGCGGCCGCTGGCTTCTTCTTCGGTGCAGCCGATGGTGCATTGCTTGAGGATTTCACCGTCGATGCCCAGCTCGCCAAACTCGTTGACGATCACCGCAATGCGCCGGCCCTGAGCATTGTCGAGCATGTGCCGCAGCAAGGTGGTTTTGCCCGAACCGAGGAAACCGGTGACGATGGTGACGGGGAGTTTGGCCAGTGTTTTCATCGGTATGCCCTTTGGCAAAGCGGCGGGCATACGGGACGAGAACCGGCCACGCGCAGGCGCGCCGGAAGTGTTCGCCACCGGATCACCCCGCCCGGTTGAAAGTGAGAATCTGTGACGAGGCAGGTCTCCTGGCTGACAGTGTTCAGGCGCCGGGCCTGGCATTCGCTGCGCCTTCCCGCGGGCTCGTGGACCGAGCTGGCAGTGGCGTGGCAGCGAACTTCACCGTTCACAGTTGCGGGGGCAGCCGCGGCTTTGACCGCGTTCCCTTCTTAGCTTCGACAGATGCCGAAGAACCTCGAAGGCGCAAGGCTACGCATGGGTTGATGATGGGTCAATGCTTTGGTTTCGTGGATATTCACTACTGCCCGAAATTGACTCAAACCCACCCGCATGCTCTCCTGTACGCCTTGTTACGGGTGCCCTTCACAGGGTGAAACGGGAAACCGGTGAATCATGTGCTTTACTCAGAGCCATGTCAGTCCGGTGCTGCCCCCGCAACGGTAAGCGAGCGAAGCGTCAAAACCACTGTGCCAACCCGGCATGGGAAGGTGACGCTTGCAGGTCGGCCAGGCGCCAACCCCTCGCGAGCCCGGAGACCGGCCCGCAATACACAGTGCGCTATCGGCGTCACTGGACATAACAAACCCGCGGTGGGCGGGCGCTGTTCGTACCTCCGCGTGTCCGTCACGCAGGGTCCGCATGCGTTCGACTGCCCCTTACACTATAGGGAAGCGCCATGTCGATCATCAGCAGCACCGGCAGCAACACGGATAAAATCGCCAGCACCACCACCCTGAGCCAACGCCTGATTGCCGCCGCCTTCGCCTCGATTCTCGGCGCGGGCCTGGTGTATTTCGCCGGTTTTTCGCATATCGAAGCGGTGCACAACGCCGCCCACGATACCCGCCACAGCGCCGCGTTTCCGTGCCACTGAGACCTGTCGAATGATCAAGCGAATTGCGCAAACCGCAGGTTTCAGCGGCCTGCTGGCCGCCCTGCTCCTCACACTGCTGCAAAGCTTCTGGGTCTCACCGCTGATTCTTCAGGCCGAAACCTTTGAAAAATCCGAACCGGTCGCCCAAGTCCACGAACACGCGGCCGGCACCGCAGCGCACAGCCATGACGGCGAAGCCTGGGAGCCGGAAAACGGCTGGCAGCGCGTGGTTTCGACCACCGGTGGCAATCTGGTGGTGGCGGTCGGTTTCGCTCTGATGCTTGCCGGTCTGTACACCCTGCGTGCGCCGCGCTCAACCGCGCAAGGCCTGCTCTGGGGGCTGGCCGGTTACGCGACGTTCGTGCTGGCGCCAACGCTGGGCCTGCCGCCGGAATTGCCGGGCACCGCTGCGGCTGATCTGGCGTCGCGGCAGATGTGGTGGATCGGCACTGCGGCCTCGACCGCCGTCGGCCTGTCGCTGATCGCCTTCAGCCGGCACTGGCTGATGAAGCTGCTCGGCGTAGCGATTCTCGCGGTGCCGCATGTGATCGGCGCGCCGCAGCCGCTGGTGCATTCGATGCTCGCGCCCGAGGCGCTGGAAAGCCAGTTCAAGATCGCTTCGCAGTTGACCAACGTGGCGTTCTGGCTGGCCCTGGGCCTGATCAGCGCCTGGTTGTTCCGCCGCAACAGCGACGGTCACTACCACGCATGAGCGATGACCGCGCGGCGTCCACGCTGGTGGTCGGCCTCGGCTGCCAACGCGGCTGTCCGACCAGCACGCTGCGCGCGTTGCTCGACCAGGCCTTGCAGGCGCACCGCATCGAGCTCAAGTCAATCAAGGCCTTGGCCAGCATCGATTTGAAGCGCGACGAACCGGGCCTGCAGGAACTGGCCGTACAACTGGCCTTGCCCCTGCTGTACTTCAGCAGCGAGGAATTGGCCGGTTACCAGTCAATGCTCAGCCACCAGTCGCAAATCGCTTACGAACGCACCGGCTGCTACGGCGTGGCGGAAAGCGCAGCGCTGGCGCTTGCCGAACAACTCCTGCAGGCGCCGGCAAAGCTGCTGATCAGCCGACAAAAATACGCTCAAGCCACTCTGGCGTTGGCCGGCGCCGCGTAAATCCTGATAATCGCCGCCATCCATCATGAACAATCTTCATCTGAAGCGTTGTCGCGCCTCTTCTCCAAGGATCCAACGATGACCGTTTATTTCATCGGCGCCGGCCCCGGCGACCCGGAATTGATCACTGTCAAAGGCCAACGGTTGATCCGACACTGTCCGGTGATCATCTATGCCGGTTCACTGGTACCCGCCGCAGTGCTCGAGGGGCACCAGGCGCAAACCGTGGTCAACAGTGCAGAGCTGCACCTTGAGCAGATCATCGAGCTGATCAAGACCGCGCATGCCGAAGGCCATGACGTCGCACGGGTACATTCCGGTGATCCGAGCCTGTACGGCGCGATCGGTGAGCAGATTCGTTATCTGCGTGAGCTTGGTATCCCGTTCGAGATCATTCCGGGCGTGACGGCCACCGCCGCCTGTGCGGCGCTGCTCGGAGCCGAACTCACCCTGCCGGATGTGTCGCAAAGCGTGATTCTGACTCGCTATGCCGACAAGACTGCGATGCCGGCGGGCGAAGAACTGGGCAATCTGGCCCGGCATGGTGCAACCATGGCGATTCACCTGGGGGTCAATCATCTGGAGAAGATTCTTGTGGAGTTGTTGCCGCATTACGGTGCGGATTGTCCGATTGCGGTGATTCACCGGGCGACGTGGCCGGATCAGGACTGGGTGGTGGGCACGCTTGCGGACATTGCGGACAAGGTTGCAGCGAAAGGCTTTCGGCGTACCGCGTTGATTCTGGTCGGGCGGGTGCTGGGGAGTGAGGTGTTCAGCGAGTCGTCGTTGTATCGGGCGGGGCATGCGCATCTTTATCGCCCTTGATGGCCTCTTCGCGAGCAGGCTCGCTCCCACCCTGGGTAAAGCGGGGGCATAAAAAAACGGCGCTCACGGGGCGCCGTTTTTCATATTCGCAGCGAACGCCTTAGTAGTAGGCGTTTTCTTTCTGCGTGTGGTCGGTCACGTCGCGCACGCCCTTGAGCTCAGGGATGCGCTCGAGCAGCGTGCGCTCGATGCCTTCCTTCAAGGTCACGTCGGCCTGGCCGCAGCCCTGGCAACCGCCACCGAACTGCAACACCGCAATGCCGTCTTCCACCACATCGATCAGGCTGACCTGACCGCCGTGGCTGGCCAGCCCCGGGTTGATTTCGGTTTGCAGGTAGTAATTGATGCGCTCGTTGACCGGGCTGTCAGCGTTGACCATCGGTACTTTGGCGTTTGGCGCCTTGATGGTCAGCTGGCCGCCCATGCGGTCGGTGGCGTAGTCGACCACGGCGTCGTCGAGAAACGCTTCGCTGAACGAATCGATATACGCGGTGAAGCTTTTCAGCCCCAGCGCCGTATCTTCAGGCTTTTCTTCGCCCGGCTTGCAGTAGGCAATGCAGGTCTCGGCGTACTGGGTGCCAGGCTGGGTGATGAAGACGCGGATGCCGATGCCCGGGGTGTTCTGCTTGGACAGCAGATCAGCCAGGTAGTCGTGGGCGGCGTCGGTAATGGTAATGGCGGTCATGGAAACTCCTCGCAGGCTTGGGCGCAGTTTACGCCAATCGGCGCGCGGGACAAAGTCCCAGTATTTTTGTCGGAAAAAGCCGGGCGTATGCCGTCGCCCGCAAGCTGCCGACGGCGACGGCTGGGCGCTTGATCGGTTGGTGCGCCGTTAACAAATGGAAACCGAAGCGCATTCGCACCCATATATATGTATACCTCAGCCGGTTTTCCGCACCCCTATATTCAACGCCTTCGACTATTTTTCCAGCCGCTACGGTTCAAAGGCCTTGAATGTCTACTTCGTTATCCAGTTTCTACAACAAGACGCCCCCGCGCAGATTGCAGGATCTCAACCACCTGATCAGTTACCTGCATGAGCTCATCGACGATAACGTCAACATGGGTGCCAGTCAGCTCTATTACTACCCGCCCGCCACCTCTGAATTGGGGCGCGAGTGCAAGGAAGCCTTTCGCGTCTTGAAAAAACTCGAGACAGACGAAGATTTCATAACGCATCTCTCCATGCCTGCCAAGGTCGATCAATCGTTGTTGGGCAACGATTTCCTGGAAGACTTTCTGTCCTCCCAATTGAGTTCCACGAAGTCGCCAACACCTGACCCTGCGGAAGTTTTCCCGATCGCCGGTCACTCGGTAACGCTCAGAGATGTTCCGATTTATTGGTCCATCGACGTGGATGTCTTGCTGGATATCTACGGCAAGGTCGGAAACGGGCTCAAAAGCGACGGTTCGGTGCGCTTCGACCTGGTGCTGGCCTGGTACGCGCTGATTCCGCGGCGTCCCGCCAAACATGCCGACTGGCAGCGCCTGCTGCACAACCTGGTTGAGCATCGCGCGTTATGGCTGCTCGGACATCACGGTCCCGTCAGCGACTTCGAACACTTGTTCAGCGCTGAGGGCGACGAAACGATCATGCGGGTTGTCCGCCAAATCGAAGCCGAAACATCACGCTGCCTGCTGGCAAATGTCGTACCGGTGAAACCCAATGGCAGATTTGAAACGTTGAGCCAAACCACGCCGGTAGCACTTCTGGAAACAGCCCTGCAGTCGGCCGATAACCTGCAACTGGCGCAACGTATTGCCAGGGAACTGGATTGGTACACCGCAAAGAACAAGCAAGATGGCCCAGCCAGTGTTTTGACGAAATTGTTGTGGCGAGCGCTCTGGCTGAGCATCAAACCAGGCGCGCACACCAACAATCAAAACGAGTTGCAGATACTGATCGAGCCCGCCTGTAGTTATTCGTCCATACAAAAATCATTGATCGAAGAATTTCAAAGATCACTTCACGTCGAGCGGCCCATTGCCTTGTTAGCGGTGGCCATCATGAAGAGCAATGTGGCCAGCGAAGCGTGGGTTCAGGACATCCCCGACGCACTGCCGTATGCCACGTCGAGCACCTGGGTCAATTTCAAGAGTGGTTTCATACTTGCCGAATCCGTCGCGCCCGGCTCATCGCGGCACATGACTTTCGAACAGCTGCTCAACCTGCCGGCAGAGCATTTTCGGGCTTTTGCGCATGATATCGAGCAACAGCGACTGGTTGCCGCCGCCAAGGTCCGCCCGACGGTGGAGTGGGCGGCGGCGATGGGATTGTTCGCCACACGTCAGACGGCTTACCCGGTCAGCGAAATAGAACTGGCATTGAGCACGCTGGAACAGCATGAGCAAGAAATGCTCGATGCCCTGAACAACCTCGCGCTGAGCCCGCCGAGTCGATTTCGCTATGAGTCAGACGCGGCGTATGACCAAGCGTTTCATGCCTGGCTGATCACTCCAGGAGCCGCCTATAAGTCCCTGATCAAGACGTTGCTCGCCCAGTACCTGCCCGCATGCCGGGGTGATCTTGAGCGGGACGAAGTGACTGTTTACTCGCTGCGGCTACCGCTCAACGACACGCAGGTCGAACATGAGAACAAGACCAACACCGACGCGGTGCGTGGCCGCTGCGGGTTCATTCTGAGAATGGTCAACCCGGTGTATCCGGCAAAGGCCCGCTACATGGAAGTCTTCCCGCTCGCGGGTATCGTGCGTTTGCGCGAAAACATCGACTCGCTGCCTGTCGGCGGTGAGATCAAGGTCGAGAAAGTCGGTTCCAGCAGCCGCACCAGTCGCGGCGCTTTCAGAAAAGGCACCGAAATGCCTTTTGACTGGGAAGCCTACCGCGACGGCTCGAAACCCAGAGTGCATCAGCACGCCACCTTGATCATGGAGCAGGTCGGCGAAAAATTCATCGCGGTTGCCATTGAGCAACGCGCCCCCGACGTAGCGACACGCACCCTGCCCTTTGCGGCAAATAACCTGACCTCTGCCCGGGCGGAGAATCTCGCGGCGATGATTGCTCGGGAATTGTTTTACAAAGATCAATCGGCCTTGCTCGAAGACACCCGCAAGGCCACGCGCAGCACGGATATCGGCAGGGATTTTCTCGAGGACCTCAGTTTCTGGGGAAAAATGTTCGTGCCGTTCTGGGGCGCCATTGACGACCTGGCATCCGGCGAGTCGCAACGTATCGAGCGCGGCGGGCTCGGCCTGTTCACCGACATCGTTTCGTTTGCCCTGCCCATCGGAAAATATTTCGCCGGCTGTACGCGGGTGGTCAGCCTCGCAGGCAAGATCGGCATTCGCCTCGCCCTGCCAAAATTCGCCACCCTGACGCGAACGCTGTTGATCTCGACGCTGCGCGAACTCAACCCGCTGGAGTCAGTATTGGGATTGCTCAAGCTCGGTCGCTTTACGTTGCGTAAAATCGGCGCTGCGGCAATACGCCAGGCGCGCCTTGGCATTGCCCAACTGCGCGATGGTACGGTGACCGCTCAGCACTTGATCGCGGTTGACCCGACCACCTGGAAACCGCGCCAGCCCGGTGATCGGCTGTGCACCGTCGAAGGGATCGCCAACATTCCCATGCGCAACGTCGGCAGCGTCGATGCGGCGGACTATCGGCTCATCGATGCACTGACCAACAAGGCTTTCGGCCCTCGCTATCGCGAGCCGGTGACTGTGATAAGCAACAACAGCCCGCTGCTGCGCCCCCACGCTGTTCAGCCCCACTGGATTTCCGGCCTCCAGGCCGACTCGCGAGGGATTTTTTTCCGCCCTGAATACAACCAGAAGTTCATTTGCAACATCGATGAATACGGGACTGTCGCCGTTTACCAGGTACGTGAAAACTCCTATGGATTCATTCAGGAGACCGCGCAGACCGGGGAAAACAGCTTTTCCGTGGTACTGGTCAATCCGAAAAACAACCGTGACCTGTCGATCAACCTCTCATCGGTAAAACCCGGTCACTGGTACACCCGGGAAATCCGGGTCAGAGGCGGCGCGCCTGACGATCCCACCGTGACAACCCCGCTGCATCTGCAGAAGTGGTCGCAGTTCAGCGAGCACGTGCTGGAGGTCACCCTTGAGGCGTTCGCGAAAAAACATCGGCTGGACCCGGCCGCTTTCAGGCAATTCGTCCACACAGAAGGGCAATTGAAACCGCTGGGCCAACAAGTACTGGATCGGGCCGACACCGCGCGTACGGTCGTCACCTACGAGCATCTGCGGGACTGGCGCAGCATGTCACAAGAAGGCCGCAACACCCTCAGCCGCGAAGGCTTCGCCGCCACGCACAATCTTGACCCGACGGACTTCATTTCCCACGTCAACACCGATGGCTCGTTCCGGGCACCGGGCAAGGTGTTGGAGAAATATGCCCACAACCAGGCGTTCACGCCTTTGACCGCAGGACACATCGAACAATGGCGAGTGCGTTACATCGCTACCGGATCGGCCAGCACCATGAGTACGTTTCTCGATGACAACAATCTCGACCCGGTGCTCTGGTCAACTTTTGTCAATAATCGGGGTGAATTAAGAAGTGCGGTTCCAGAGTGTTTGCAATTGCTTGCAGCCTCGGATTCAGCGCTCATGCGCGCTCGAAAGGCCCTTCCCCCCGGTGCCGGGATAAAATCCGCTTCCTGGCAGATGCCGCAGCCGCCTTCGCCCCGCGAAACAGGGCCACTTTCGCCGCCGACTGCTGGCAGTTCCAAACGACCTCGACTGGAAAATGCTGCGCCAGACAACGCCCGCGCCACGGATCTGACCCCTTCGCTTGGGCATCACATCAATAACAATGCCCCGATTCTTCAGGACCCAACGGATGTCAGGATCAGTCTGACGCGCAAACTGGAGGGTGATATCGACAATATCACCATCACCGAAACCAATCGTTTTCTCGCTGGGTTTGAGGGTGCCAGACTCAAGGAAATGACGCGCAGAATCACCGAAGACGTTCAGGAATGGATCGCCGATGAAGGCCGCCATCGCGACAGACTGGTCAGTCGTCTCGAGGTCAGACGACCGCTCGACGGTCCGGAACGGGGGCTGTCGGTATTTGCCAAAGTCGATATCGAGCCTTTCGAAGTATTGGGGCCTTACGCCGGCAAACTGCACCG
Organism: Pseudomonas sp. Z003-0.4C(8344-21); assembly: GCF_900104975.1. Taxonomy (NCBI): domain Bacteria; kingdom Pseudomonadati; phylum Pseudomonadota; class Gammaproteobacteria; order Pseudomonadales; family Pseudomonadaceae; genus Pseudomonas; species Pseudomonas sp. Z003-0.4C(8344-21). The sequence goes on from NZ_LT629756.1 coordinate 3,585,952, forward strand.
CACCGCCAAATCCGTGCGGGCGGAAATGCTCGAGAAATCCACCGAGAAAGTCAGCACGTTCCTTTTCGCAACGGCAACGAAGGGCGCCACCCTGAGCGGTCATGGCAACAGCAACGTGCTGAGCCTGATCAACGCGGTCAATGTGCCCGGCCAGGCCAACATAGGCGTGGAAAACGTTGGCTCGATCTACGTTGGCAAATACATGGTGTTTTTGCTCGCATGGGAGAAGATTCCGGCGGGCACCGAACTGTTCCTCGATTACGGCACGGATTTCTGGAAAGCCTTCAAGCCCGCTGGGGCAATGTCAGCACCCGCCCCGACATGAGCGCTGCTCAGTATTGACGCATCCATCGACGCAGACACAGGCCTGCGTCGATGCCTGCTCAAAGATTCTCGTAGCGATTCATGTCCAGCACGCCCTCTTCCACCGGATCGGTTTCGTGCAGGTACTGGCTCAGGTCGTGGAAATAAAACCAGAACTGCGGGTGACTGCGACGGATGCCCCAGCGCTCGACGATTTTCTCGAAGCGATGGGCGTCCCTGGCGTTTTCCATGCCATCGACGAACGCCGGGACCTGATCCGCCGGTACGTTGAAGATGAAATTCGGGTAGCTGGTCAGCACGCCCGGATAGATCGTCAGCGTGTCGAGCCCCGGCTGATAGCGCCGCGATTCACCCAGCAGGAACGCGACGTTGCTGTGCGCACGGTTGCGCAGCAGGCTGTACACCTCACGTTTGCCGCCAGCGGTTTCGATGCGCAGCAGCGTCGCTTCCGGCAACTTATCGATGACTTTCAATCCGGCAGCCGGGCGTGAGGCCAGGTGACTGAGGGCGTGCTCTGCATTTTGCAGTGCCGGGTCGATGTTCGGCCGCGAGCAGTAAGCGCCATCGCAACGATTGATCGGATCCGGCCGCGCATTGAGATCACCGTAACGCGCCAGCAATTGCATCGCAAAGTCGCGTTTCGGGTCCTTTTCGTCGAGTTTCAGGGCAGTCGGCTTGTCGTCATCAATGGCTTCGTAATCAAGCCACATTTTGAACTGGCCGCCGTCCTGATACCAATCGTTGAGGTAGTCCTCGCGGGAATCGGCAGGCATCAGACGCAAGAAGTTCTGCTCGGCGCCGTTGCGGATCAGGTCGAAGTACAGACGCGTCTGCGCCTGATGGGAGACGTTGCCGAACACATCGAAGTTGACCGCCAACTGGTAATAGGTGCGCTCGAGCAGCGGATAGTCGAACAGCCACATCGTCTGCGGCACATCGCCGATCAAGCCCTTGACCACCGCTGCGCTGTCGAAATGGCGGAAGATACTCAACAGCGCGTTGTCATTGCCGGCCCACAGGGTCGACCAGCTCGGCGCCGGGATTTCAGCGTAATTGTCGCGGCGCAGTGCCTCATATTCGTTACGTTTGTTGCGATAATCGCGCCACAGGCTCAGGACACTGCCGACGTCATCGTTCTGCCCCGGCATGGCCAGCAACGGCGTGGCCTGACCGCGATAGCGCGGGTCGGTGATGTACAGGTCATGCTCCGGCGCCTGGAACAGCGCCCAGAAGTTGTCACGAATCACGTCGGTCGCGATTTGCCCGCGGCACACGGGGCCGCGAATAAAGGTACGGACAAAATATTCAGCGTTGTCGAGCATGAACTGATAGCGCGCCTGCGCCGGAATCGCTTCGAAGGTGGCAAACGGGTTGGCGCGACTCTGCGGGCCATAACCGGGCAACGCATCGACCTGCCAGTTACCGCTGTAGAACAGGCTTTTGACCCGCGCCATCTTCGCCGTGCTCAACGGGTAGGTGATGTGAGTTTTATGCACGATCACCCCTTGCACCGGCCACAAGCGGTAATACACCTGCGTGCCCGGATCGTCGTTGGGCCGGCGCGTGGCGATCAGGTCGATCGGTTGACCGGTCGGCGTGCGCGAACGCACCCACTGGAAAAAATGCCCCGGCTCGCCATCCTGGAAATGGATGTGCGCCAGGTACCAGTGCTCGAACAGCCAGCGCGCGACCAGACTCTGCCGCGCACCGGGGGCGTTGAGCAGGTTTTCCCACTGGACGATCTGCAACGCCTCTTTGGCGCTCGGCGCCAGCCCCTGTTCATCGATCGGCGCGCCGGACGCCAGCCAGCGCTGCAAGGTCTGATATTGCTGGTCGGTCAGCCCGGTGACCGCCAGCGGCATGCCTTCTTTGGGGTGCGCGCCGGCATAAGCGTCGAATTCGCCGGGCATCGCGCACAGATTGCTGCGATTGAGGCCCAGCACGATGTCTTCCGGCAGTTTCGCGTTCGGTGTCAGCGGGGTCTTGTGACCAAGTTCGAGCATGCGCGCCATCAGCGCTGCCTGGCTGCCCTGGGCATCGAGCACCGAATAGAAATCCTTCTGCTGCCAGGCACGTTTGCCGAAAGCGTCGTAGAACAATCGGGTGGTCGGTGCCGCCTGGGTGCGTTCGCCGTCGTAGACCGGCATCTTGCTTGCCCCGCGCGCCGCGCCCTCGCCGCTGCCCAGGTTCAACTGGCAGGCTGAGTCATAGCAGGCGTGGCAGGCAACGCATTTCTCGGTGAAGATCGGCTGGATATCGCGCGTGTAACTGATCGGGGACGAGGTCGCAGGCGTCTGCGCTGCAGCAACGCCGCTCAGGAACAGCAACATGAAACTGATGACGCGGTACGACATGCTGCTGATCCCGATTGTAAAAAAGGCTGCGATTCTACCGTTATGACGTCCGTACCAACATGAGCGATATTCATGGAAAAGTCCGGCATGCTCCAAAAGCGCACAGGTTTGTTATGATCCCCCTCCTTCGTAATGGTCTTTTCGAGTAGTCCACATGTCCGATCGCAGCATCCGCCTTCAAGCTCTCAAGCAAGCCCTCAAAGAGCGCATCCTGATTCTCGACGGCGGGATGGGCACGATGATCCAGAGCTACAAGCTCGAAGAGCAGGATTATCGCGGCAAGCGTTTTGCCGACTGGCCGAGTGACGTCAAGGGCAACAACGACCTGCTGGTGATCACCCGTCCGGACGTGATTGGCGGCATCGAAAAAGCCTACCTCGACGCCGGCGCCGACATTCTCGAAACCAACACCTTCAACGCCACACGCATCTCCATGGCCGACTACGGCATGGAAGAGCTGGCCTACGAGTTAAACGTAGAAGGCGCACGCCTGGCCCGCAAGGTGGCCGACGCCAAGACTGCCGAAAACCCGGCCAAGCCGCGCTTCGTTGCCGGCGTGCTCGGCCCGACCAGCCGCACCTGCTCGCTGTCGCCCGACGTCAACAACCCCGGCTACCGCAACGTCACCTTCGATGAGCTGGTGGAAAACTACACCGAAGCCACCAAAGGCCTGATCGAGGGCGGTGCCGACCTGATCCTGATCGAGACGATTTTCGACACCCTCAATGCCAAGGCGGCGATTTTCGCCGTGCAGGGCGTGTTCGAAGAGTTGCATATCGAGCTGCCGATCATGATTTCCGGGACCATCACCGATGCGTCCGGCCGTACCTTGTCGGGGCAGACCACCGAAGCGTTCTGGAACTCGGTGGCCCACGCCAAGCCGATTTCCGTAGGCCTCAACTGCGCGCTCGGCGCCAGTGAATTGCGGCCGTATCTGGAAGAGCTGTCGAACAAGGCCAGCACCCACGTTTCCGCGCACCCGAACGCCGGCCTGCCGAACGAATTCGGCGAGTACGACGAACTGCCGTCGGAAACCGCCAAGGTCATCGAAGAATTCGCCCAGAGCGGCTTCCTGAACATCGTCGGCGGTTGCTGCGGCACCACACCGGGGCACATCGAAGCCATCGCCAAAGCCGTCGCCGGTTACGCGCCGCGGCAGATTCCGGACATTCCCAAGGCGTGCCGCCTCTCGGGTCTGGAGCCGTTCACCATCGATCGCAGCTCGCTGTTCGTCAACGTCGGCGAGCGCACCAACATCACCGGTTCGGCTAAATTCGCCCGTCTGATCCGTGAAGACAACTACACCGAAGCCCTTGAAGTTGCCCTGCAACAGGTTGAGGCCGGCGCGCAGATCATCGACATCAACATGGACGAGGGCATGCTCGATTCGAAGAAGGCCATGGTGACCTTCCTCAATCTGATCGCCGGCGAGCCGGACATCTCACGCGTGCCGATCATGATCGACTCGTCGAAATGGGAAGTGATCGAAGCCGGCCTCAAATGCATTCAGGGCAAGGGCATCGTCAACTCGATCAGCATGAAAGAAGGCGTCGAGCAGTTCATCCATCACGCCAAATTGTGCAAGCGCTACGGCGCGGCGGTGGTGGTGATGGCGTTCGACGAAGCCGGCCAGGCCGACACCGAAGCGCGCAAGAAAGAGATCTGCAAACGCTCCTACGACATTCTGGTCAACGAAGTCGGCTTCCCGCCGGAAGACATCATCTTCGACCCGAACATCTTCGCCGTGGCCACCGGCATCGAAGAACACAACAACTACGCAGTCGACTTCATCAATGCCTGCGCCTACATCCGCGATGAACTGCCGTACGCGTTGAGCTCGGGCGGCGTGTCCAACGTGTCGTTCTCGTTCCGTGGCAACAACCCGGTGCGCGAGGCGATCCACTCGGTGTTCCTGCTGTATGCGATCCGCGCGGGCCTGACCATGGGTATCGTCAACGCCGGCCAGCTGGAGATCTACGACCAGATCCCGCAGGAGCTGCGCGACGCCGTTGAAGACGTGATCCTCAACCGTACACCGGAAGGCACCGACGCCCTCCTCGCCATCGCCGACAAATACAAGGGCGATGGCAGTGTCAAGGAAGCCGAAACCGAAGAGTGGCGCAACTGGGACGTCAACAAGCGCCTGGAGCATGCACTGGTCAAGGGCATTACCACGCACATCGTCGAAGACACCGAAGAATCGCGTCAGTCGTTTGCGCGGCCGATCGAAGTGATCGAAGGCCCGCTGATGTCCGGCATGAATATCGTTGGCGACCTGTTCGGCGCCGGCAAAATGTTCCTGCCGCAAGTGGTGAAATCCGCCCGCGTGATGAAGCAGGCCGTGGCGCACCTGATTCCGTTCATCGAACTGGAAAAAGGCGACAAACCGGAAGCCAAGGGCAAGATCCTCATGGCCACGGTCAAGGGCGACGTGCACGACATCGGCAAGAACATCGTCGGCGTGGTGCTCGGCTGCAACGGCTACGACATTGTTGACCTCGGGGTAATGGTCCCGGCGGAGAAAATCCTGCAGGTCGCCAAGGATGAGAAATGCGACATCATCGGCCTCTCCGGCCTGATCACGCCGTCGCTGGATGAAATGGTTCATGTGGCCCGCGAGATGCAGCGTCAGGATTTCCACCTGCCGCTGATGATCGGTGGCGCAACGACTTCCAAAGCGCACACAGCGGTGAAGATCGAGCCGAAGTACAGCAACGATGCGGTGGTTTATGTGACCGACGCCTCCCGCGCGGTAGGCGTGGCGACGCAGTTGCTGTCCAAGGAATTGAAGGCCGGTTTCGTCGAGAAGACCCGCCTGGAATACGTCGACGTGCGTGAGCGCACCTCGAACCGCAGCGCGCGCACCGAGCGCCTGAGCTACGCCGCCGCCATCGCCAAGAAACCGCAATTCGACTGGGCCAACTATCAGCCGGTTAAGCCGACCTTCACTGGCAGCAAAGTGCTCGATAACATCGATCTGAAGGTGCTGGCCGAATACATCGACTGGACGCCGTTCTTCATTTCCTGGGATCTGGCCGGCAAGTTCCCGCGCATCCTTGAAGACGAAGTGGTCGGTGAAGCCGCCACCGCGCTGTACAAGGACGCGCAGGAGATGCTGGCCAAGCTGATCGACGAGAAGCTGATCAGCGCCCGCGCCGTGTTCGGTTTCTGGCCGGCGAATCAGGTGCATGACGACGATATCGAGCTGTACGGCGATGACGGCCAGCCGCTGGCGAAACTGCATCACCTGCGCCAACAGATCATCAAGACCGACGGCAAACCGAACTTCTCCCTCGCCGACTTCGTCGCACCGAAGGACAGCGAAGTGACCGATTACGTTGGTGGTTTCATCACCACCGCCGGTATCGGCGCCGAAGAAGTCGCCAAGGCTTATCAGGACGCCGGCGACGATTACAACTCGATCATGGTCAAGGCCTTGGCCGACCGTCTCGCCGAGGCGTGCGCCGAGTGGCTGCACCAACAGGTGCGTAAAGAGCACTGGGGTTACGCCAAGGATGAAACGCTCGACAACGAAGCGCTGATCAAAGAGCAATACAGCGGCATCCGCCCTGCTCCCGGTTATCCGGCCTGCCCGGACCACACCGAGAAAGCGGCGCTGTTCGCCCTGCTCGATCCTGAAGCGGCCGAAATGCGTGCCGGACGCAGCGGCGTGTTCCTCACCGAACACTACGCGATGTTCCCGGCAGCAGCGGTCAGCGGCTGGTACTTCGCCCATCCGCAGGCGCAGTATTTTGCCGTGGGCAAGATCGACAAGGACCAGGTGCAGAGCTACACCGCGCGCAAGGGCCAGGATCTGAGCGTCACCGAGCGCTGGCTGGCGCCGAACCTGGGTTACGACAACTGAGGCGCCCAAGGCCCGGTAGCTGCTTGCTCCCGGGCCTTGTCCTTCAGCCGCTCACGGGCGCGATGACGGGCCGGGCTGCGGTGAAGCCGGAGCGGGTGTTGCCGCGCCCTCGCCGCTCGACGCCAGGTTTGGCAGTTGCGCGCGCGTCAGTTCTTTCAACTTTTCTATACGCGCTTCCGCCAGTTCGATCTCCAGCGCTGCCATTGCCTCGAGATAGCGGTTGCGGGTGACCTCGTTGTCCTCTTTGTCCGGGTAGGCGTCCTCAACCTCTTCCTGACGCTGGCCAGCGTTGCGCTCCAGCGTCTCGAACACCTCAGGGTTGCGCTCGCGCAAATAGCGAATCCAGTAATCGCGGGCGATCAGATCCTCGAGAAACCTGTCCGACGCTTCATCGGCGAGCACCGCGGCGCGTGCGTCGAGCAAGCGCTGCCCGCGAATGGGTGTGGCGTACAGCATGTGCTCGGGTTGCGCCGGCAATTCGAGGCCGTCCGGCCAGCCGCGAGTCAGGCCGATGCGGTATTGCAAGCGGACTTCGGCGCGGTCCTTGTTTTTTGCAGCGGCTTCAGCCAGTCGGTCGACCCTTTCCAGACGAAACAGGCGGCGGGTCAGATCAAGCAGCGCTCTGCCGCGCTGCTGCGGACGGTGCCGTGGGATATCACGCAAAGCGTTGTATTCATAGACCCGGGTTTCCAGTTCGCTGAACGACAGGATCCGCCCATCACCGCAAGTGCCGTGCGTCTCGGCATTGAGAAACAACAGCTCGCGCAGCTCGGTATTTTCCGTGGCGGCCTCGATGACCTGCCACACCCGATGAGTCAGATCCGCGCCTGACAACCTGTATTCGAGGGTGTCAGGCAAGGTCGAGAGCAAATGAAAGAACGACTCATGGTTGGTCTGTCGTGCCAATTGCTGCCATAGCGTAAGCCGCGCGGCACGTACATCTGCATGCGTGTACGTCATCCAGGTCTCCATCGCCGGTGCGGCCACATCCTGGGCCGGATCGGCAATCACCTCTGCAGCCTCGACACCAGCATGCGTATCAACGCGCCTGACAGCCCCACCGCCTGCGCCACTCGGGTCATCACCGTCACTGCTATCGGTATCCGAATCCGATCCGGAACCGGAATCGCTTTCCGAGCTGCTTATCCGCTCTTCGATCAAACCCTGCAAGGATTCCGGCGTGTACCCCATTACATCACCACCCTGCGCGGCACTGTAATCCCTGAGTTGCTGCAGTGCGTCGAGCGACAGCGAGTTATCCGCCAAGTCAGTACCCGCCACGAGCCGCTCATGGTTGCCGCCCAACAGCCGGTCCGGGAAGACCATGATGTTATTGCCCGAGAGATCCAGCCTTTGCATATGCGCCAGATTGAGCACGCCGTCAGGCCAGAAATCCAGACCGTTCTGGCCGAGGTTGAGGGTTTCCAGGCGGCTGAAGGTTGTGGCGTTGAATTCTTCCAGCTGATTGTGGCTGAGGTCGAGCCAGCGCAGGCGCGCCCCGGTCACGTACTGATATACCGTTTGTGCCGCGGCCAGGCGATTACCGCTCAATTCCAGCCGTTCCAGCTGGCTCAGACCCGCGACAGCTTCCGGCACGCGGTCCAATGCATTGCCGTTGAGCATCAGGGTGGTCAACTCAGGGAACGCCGGGCAAAAGCGGTTGAAACCCTCAACGGTAAACTTGACCCCTGTCAGGTCCAGTGTTCGCACGTGGGAAAACACGCTAGACAACGCAGGCAAATCACCGATGAGTCCCGCTGAAAGACTCAGCGTCTGTCCGGCGGACTCGGTCAGCGCGGTAACCCCGTCGCGCCAGCAATTTCGGATCCTCGTCGCGTCGAACAGTCTCGTGGACGACGACACCCCCTCACCAGGCCCTGGCGCCGGGTTGAAAATCCAGCCGTTCAACTCACGCGTCAGCGTCTCGTTAGTCGCTCGCCACTGGTTCAGCCTGTCCACCACTTGTTCGGGAAGCAGCCCTTCGCTGCGTAAGCGCGCAACGCTGGCTTGCGCTTGTTCAAGCGTCAGCAAGGGAAATATCTCCAGCACACTGGCGCTCATGTCAGAGCCGCCGCTGATTGCGGAGACCGGCGGGAGTGGCAACAGCTGACCGGCGCGATTCAGCGCACTTTCCGGCAGGGTCGCGCTTGAAATGCCCGGCAGTGACACCGACTGCGCATCGAACTGTTGCAAGGCGCCCTCGGGCAAACCGATGGACATTTCAATCCGGCGCTGCGCCGCTTCAAGGTCCGCCTCGCCTGCGACACTGAAGCGGTTGTTGAGCAAGCGGGTCTTGAGCAGCACCGTGTCGTCGGCAAGGACATCTTCGGGAAGCGACCCGATGGTGTTATGACGCAAATCCAGCACTTGCAAACGAGGCAGGCTTTGCGCCCCTGTCGGCCATTGATTGAGTCCGTTGGAGCTGAGGTTCAGCGTCTTGAGCCCTGTAAGGCGAGAAACGTCCAGTGTGTCCAGCCGATTGAGCCGGGCATTGAGGTGTTCCAGTTTGTTCAGCGCATTGAACTGGCCCTGCACCTCAGGCGTGACGGCGATAAGGTTGAGAGACAGGTCCAGCTGAGTCAGCTGGGTGAAGTCGGCTGGCCGCACCGGCACTTCGGTCAAGCCGCAGGCGGTGATTTCCAGGCTTGTGGCGCCACTGAATGCCTGGAGAAACCCGCGAAGCTGATCGATCGGCACGTTCAACCGCTCCAGCCGCACGGTCTGCACATGGGCAAACGTACCGACTGGCAATTGCGGCAGTTCACTGATCGGCGCCTCGCCCTCTATCCAGGCGGTGTCGACCAGTTCAAACACGCCGGCATCGTCGAGATCGGTGGCGGATGTCCAGTTCGTCGCATTGAAGGGATGCATGTCGTCGCTCAAGCGATAACGCCGGCGTATCGCAGCACGCCAGTTCTTTTCCAGTGCACGAACTACCCGGTCATGGGGCGGCGTTTGCCAACGCGCGGCCAGCTTCGCAGTCCGCAGTCCTGCGGATGCCGTGGGCTCGTAGAACTGGCGGAATATCGCGGTGTGCTCCACGCGCAGGATCTCCACGGCCTTGAGCCTGGTTTCCGGGGTGTTCCACAGGCTCATGATCCGCTCGGGCAGCGGGTTGGGACGGCCGGCCTCGCCCGTGAGAAATTGCAGTTCTCCGGCGCAATAGCGGCGAACCATCGTGTCCAGATCAACCAGGTGTCGCCACTGCCCGAGGTAATTGTTCACATAGTCGTAAGCAGGTTTGAACGCTTCATGGGAAAACTTCGACCAGTCCAGTGACAAACCCGCCCAGAGTTTTTCGTGGCCGATATAAAGCGTTTGTGGCAGGGAAGCGATGGCGGTCTGGGTCAGGTCCAGTCGTTCCAGTTCAGGCAGTTGCTCCACATAAGCCGGCCACTGCGTAAGGCCCGGGGCTTCGATCTTGAGTTTTTGCAGTCGCTTGAGGGTAGCCAGGTCCAGGCCAGGCGGCATGCCTGCGCCGCTGATCAAGTCGAGATGAAGCTCCTCGACCGCGGTCAACGTACGCAATCGTGTCGATAGATCTGCAGCCATGACCGTGGCTTGGGTTCTGAACTTGAGCGTCTTCAGCGCGGACATTCGCGTCACCGTCAAGGGCACGGTCGTCAGGGACTGCTCATGCCCAATGTAAGTGCCGAACAGAGTGCCCCGCTCCCCCAGCGACAGCTTTTGCACATTGGCAAACCGCGCCAGAAATGTGTCTGCATTGGCATCGGTCAAACCGTTGCCGCCAATCGAAAGCTCACGTACATGTGCAAAATCTGCGGTCAGCACCGGCAGAGGGTCGTAAGTGAGAATCGAAAGTTGATCAGCACCCGCGACTCCGGTGGACAAGGCATTGCGCCAACAGGTTTTCAGCGCTTGCGCGGCGCGAAACTTGTGATCTGTACCGGAACGTTCCCAGGGTGCGAGCGTCGATGTCCCCGCCCATTCATCCAGCGTCGCGTTAAGTTGCTCCCACTCGCGCCGACGGGATAGCAACAGTTCGAAAATGGCGCTGCTGTCTTTTCCCGCCCGATATTGTTCAAGAATGAAGCCTTGAACCTGCTCGTAGCTCAGTTGCGGATAGATATCGCGCACATGGGCGACCAGCTGCGTTGGCAATCCCGCGCCGCGTCCGCTGGCGGGATAACCGATCAGCGTAGCGTTCACCCGCACGGGCGGCTTGATCCACTTGACCGGTGGCGCCAGCAGCGCAGACACATCTGCTTGATGCTTATCGGCATAATCGATGATCTTTGTTCGCAACCCGGCGGACTGCCCGACCTCAGGCACACCGAGGCTGCGGCGCGCCGCATCAGGCAGGGCATGCATGATCGATGAGTAAAAATTATCGCCGTGGCGAGGCAGGCTGTTGAGCGCCTCCCCGCGTTCGTCGAAGGCCTGAAACTGCATGCCTTGCTTGATCAGGTATTTTTTCTCGCCGGCCGTTTCACTGCCAATGCTGTCGATTAGCGTGCCAGCCGCATGCCCCTCGCGTACTTCGATACGCAAGGTGTCAGGCCAGCCCGGCAATTGTTCCAGCGCGTGCAACGCCAGACGCCGGCTGTCCGCCGAAGCAACATTTTCACTGCGCAGACCGGCGTTGGCCGCCACTTGTCGGCTTTGACGCGCATACCAGCGTGCCTCTTCCAGCAGGCGCAGCGGCACTCGCTGGCCTGCGCCGAGTCGCTCCAGTTCATCGGGGCGCCCATGTGCAAGCACTGTCTGTGCCGCCGCTTCGCTGAGCCCGGGACAGGCCTTCTGTAAACGCAAAACCTGAGGGGCGGCGGGACCTGTCCCCAGATAGAGGCTGTCGTAAATCGCCGGCTGACGCCTGTTGGCGTAGTCGGCGATCTGCTTGCCGAATTCTGCCGGCCGGGCATCGCGCACGCGTGCACCTTGTTCTCCCAGCAGCGCGGTGACTTCAGATTCGTCCAGCGCCGCCAGAATATGGGTTGACAGGTCACCGCTGAGGACATCGGCCCGCGATATCTGAATCGGCGCCTTGACGCCGACATCGCGAAAGCGCCGAGCGGAGCCATACCTGACGGACTTGCCGGACAATGACTCGCCGTCAAAGACTTCCAACACCCGGTTCGCCGGCCAGCGCGGCATTTCGGTGATCAGCGGCAACGCGTAGAGATAAAGGTCGTCGATCGCTTGTGTCCCGCGCAACTGCTCAACGACTCGCGCCGCGTTGCTATCGGCCCGCATCATGCGCAGGGCCTGGGTCAGTTCCGGCGGTGGCAGCGCCGAATCGATGTGCATCTTGCGCAGGGCCGCCTCACTGACACCGCTGATATCGGCAGCCTTGAGCAGTTGCGCATCGGAGAAGGCTTCGGTTGCATGGCCGATGCGCCGCAGCAGCGTCAGACGATCCCAGGTCTGTGGACGCTCCAGCGTATGCCGCCAGGCGCCGAGGCCATTGCTCTCGAGCACCGGCTGCCAGGCATTGGCGTCGCTCGGATGCCTGATCCGCCATTTGCCGATCGAGTCATCGAAAAACTGCTCGTAGACCTTGCCACCCTGGCGAATGTAGGTTTTCCCCTCAAACACATGCTGCCCGGCATCATTCGGGCCGGGACTGTCCGGCAGCGCGACAGCGGACTCGTAACCTTGCAGGTCGGCTCTCCACAGACGGGTTTCGCCGTTGGGCAACTGCACCCGCTGTAGCTGCTCGATGACCGGCACAGCTTTGGCGCTGGAGATTTTCCGCACCCCTGCCCCAATCCCCGCCATCAGCGCAATCTGCGCCAGATTCTCCGCCACATCGATCAGATGATCCTTGGCGGCACGGCGATCGCCCTCACCCCATTCAATCGCGCCCTCAAGGGTTTCATAGAGCAGTTGCCCGGCCATCACCACCATCATCACTTCGCCCAGCACCGGCACGAACATCGACACCACATTCAAACCAAGCAGGCCGATCTGCATCAGGTGCGCCAGTTTGGCCTCGCGCGCCTTGACGTCGACATCGTCGGTGGGCACGGCATGGCTTCGAGCGTCGGCCAATACCTTGGCCCGGCTCTCGTCGTAAAGGTACTGCCACAAATCCTGGTTCTTTTCCCACAGCCCGCGCTGCCTTTGCAGAAGCGTGCCGGGAGCGATATAGGGATCAGGTTCAGGCTCAAGTTTTGCGGCTGGCGGGGGCGGCAACTGCTTGATTCGAGTAATAGGCGCGCCAGGGCCAAACGAGGTGACGATGCGCCACGGGGAGCGCCAGAAATCGCTGGGTGAATCCGCTGCCTTGCGGGTGAATTGGCTGAAATAGTCGCCTCGTTGGTCGTAAGGCAAAAACTGACTGAGGAAGCGCTGATAGGCAGTCGGTTCCGCGCCCGACGCTGACGCCGTGCTTCGAGCCGTGAGCAGCCGCTTGAACTCTTCTTTCTCGTCATTGCCGCGATAGCATTTGAACGGGTGCTCGGGATCGTGAGGAATGTAAACAAGCCATTCATTGCTGTAGCGGTACTTCTCGCTGATGACGAAGACCACACAGCCCGTCATTCTTTTTTTCATCAGGCTGAAGTCGCGGAACCACACTGGCTTGTTGCCGACCGAGGGGTTGAGCTCGCCCTCGATCACCGAAACGATCATCGCGTAGTGCGCAGCTTCGATGTCCTTCGTCAGCAACGCCTGCTCGGCAGCAGCGCACATTGTCGCTTTCTGGCTGGCAATGAAACGCTCACGCAGTGCCGCCTCCGCCACTGGATCCGCGGGATGAAAGAACGACCGCAGCCAGGTCTGATATTGCTTGCCAATGTCCAGACGGCGACACAATCCGAGGAACTGGCTGACCGAGATCGCAAGGCTCACGGCCTCATAATTGCCGGCTTCAGTCGTTGCCACGACGAAGCCGGAGGTTGCGTGGTAAGCACCCCGGTCACATTCCCAGGCTTCGAAGTTATGCAGCGCGGCCTCCAGCAATGACAGTTTGACCACTTCGAAGGAGCCCACCTCTATTGCCAGAACGCTGACCTCCAGCGGCCGGCGCAGGCACAGCAGCGTCTGGTCAACGTCCACTTGCAACCGATACTCGTCCGCAAGGGCCTTGATCAGCAAAGGCCTGGCAAAGGCTTCGACCTGCTGAAACGTCGCCATGCTTTTATCGAGGCTGTTCTGCGCCTCAATGCTGGCCTTGAAGGTGTCGCTCAACGTCTGGCGCTGGGCCGACGTCGCGTTAAGAAACCAGGACGGCAGCGCTGTCGTGACACCTTTGAACGCCTCGCGTCGTTGCGCTGAGGCGTTGGTCAACCATGCAGGGATCGATTTCTCAAGGAAGTGGCCGTGCAGGCTTTGCGTCGCTTTCGGTTTGGCAGGTTGCGCGAGCGAAGCAGGTTGCTTCGCTCGCGCACTGGTTGATGTCGGGTTCATGATTGTTCCTTATTGGGGAAACAATCAGCAGACCACGTCGCGCCATTGCGTCTGCGGTACCCGGTTATTGCACGGCCGGCGATGAGTAACCGGATACGTCACCCGCCCCCCATGCATGTGACTGCGCCCAAATGCACCTTCTACGGTTGCGATGACGGCCCAGGCGTCGGCGACAGATGACCGGGCGATTCGGACTCACCGGCATAACTCAGCAGATCAACAATCTCCCGTCGCGTCAGTGCGATGCGCTCTTGCCGGCGCCGCGCCTCCATGGTCCTGCCCAGATCAGTGAGTTGCTGATCGTACTGTTGGGCATTGATTTCACCCCGCGCAAGCCGATCATCCAGCACGGTCCAGAGCTGCTCACGCTGCGCGTCGATTTCGACGTCGATTGCGCGTAACGCTTGCGGATAACGCTCCTGCAGATAAGCGCTCCAGTAATCGCGTTCGATCATGCTCGCCGGCAGCGCGTCAGTCTGCTCCGCTTCCAGGATTGAAGCCCGGATCTGCATCAGCCGTTCATCGCTCAGGGGCGCGTCGTACAGCATGTAGGCCGGTTGGCCGGGCAACTCGATACCGTCACCCCAGCCGCGGGTCAAACGGATGCGGTATTTAAGGCGTACCTCGGCGCGATCCATCCCTGGTGCCGCGGCTTCGGCAAGCACTTCCACCCGTTCCAGGCGAAACAACTGCCGGGACAGGCGCAACAGTGTCCGGCCCCGAAGCGCTGTTCTGTTTAACGGAATGTCGTGCAAGGTGCGATACACCGCGACGCGTACTTCCATGTCACTGAAGGTCAGAATTCGTCCATCGACACAGGTACCATGGGTTTCGGCCCCCGCGAACAACAACTGTCGCAACTCGGTATTTTCCGTGGCGGCCTGTACCACGTCCCACATTCTTCTCGTGAGATCTGCCGGTACCAAGCGGAAATCCTCGGTGTCACGCAACAGCCGCAGCAACTGGAAAAACCGCTCATGATTCGGTTCGCGAGCCAACTGCGCCCAGACCGCCCGTCGTTGTGCCGCCACTTGCGGGCTGCTGTGCTTCAGCCACGGCTCCAGCGACCTCGGCGCTACGTCGATGGCTGGATCAAAAACCTCTTCCACCGGCTCCATGACTGCATGCGGGTCATGAGCGTCAGTACTGGTTTCATTGCCGCTGGGCCCGGCGACAGCGACGGGGTCAGGCAGAACATGCGCATCGATCATGCTGTTGATGCTTCGACGTGATACGCCCAACGCGTGAGTCGATGAATGTTCGCGGGCGTAGCGGCGCAAATCCTGCAACGCGGCAAGAGACAAGTGCTGGTTTCCCGACAGGTCGGTCCCATGGATCAAAGATTCGTGCGTGCCATTGAACAGATCAACCGGGATGTCGGCGATCTCGTTGCCGCTCAGGTTCAAGTTGCGCAGCCGTGGTGCCTGCAACACGCCCACCGGCCATTCGGTCAGGCGGTTGTAACGCAGATCAAGGGTCTCGATGACGCCAAAATCGGGCGGGTTGAACACGCGAAGTTCGTTGTAGCCGATATCCAGTTGGCGAAGACGCGCACGACCAACCAACGGATAAAGGCTCGTCGCGCTGTGAAGATCACAATACTGCATGTCCAGACGTTCCAGATGACGCATCCGTAACACCGGGGCGGGCAAAGACGTCAGTGCGTTGCCACCGATATACAAGGTATCGAGAGAGGGAAACGCATTGAGAAAACCGTCGGAGCCCTGCACGGTCATGCCCACCCCGTCAAGATCCAGCGTGGTCACCGCCGGAAGCTGTACAGCCAGCGCTGGCAAGTCACCTGTCTCACGCCCCTCGAGCTCAAGTTCCAGCCCCGGCCTGCCGGGGTTTTCGGTGAGTCCGTCGAGCCATGCATCGCGGATTCTTCGCGCCGCAAATGAACGGTTCCGTGCGTTGATCTGCAGCCGGTCCGTGCGTATCTCGCGAATGTACAGCCAGTCGTTCATCTGGCGGATCAAACCCTCACAGGACCGATGCCAGACGTCGATTTGCGCTTCGATTCGCGCCTCACTCCATCCCGTCGCCCGCCAGTCGTTCACACAAGGCTCAGCCTGTGCGTGGGGCATGATCGTGCTGAGGCGTTGCACGTTCGCCGAAGCCACAGCGTCATCGGGCAATACGGTCACCGGCTCTGGAAGCGGCAGCAGCCAATCGATGAATGACCCACCCGTTTCCGCCGGAGGAAATGGTTCCGGCACCGGTTCCGCCGCGAAGCGACGCAACGTGCCCTGCCGCAATCCACGTTGCTGCTCGACCCGCTGCAGCGCCGCATTGAATCCGGCTTCGCCGTCCGGGCTGAAAAGATTACCGGTCAGATTGGTTCGCATCAGTACGTCGGGGAGGGACAGCACTGGCGGCGGCAATGCCGCGATACGATTGTCGCGTAAATCCAGCCAGGTCAATCGCCGCAGGCGTTCGGCGCCGCCGGGCCACGTTTGCAATGAGGTCGACCGCAGATTCAAGGCACGCAAGCGACTCAAAGCGCCGACATCGACGTTAACGAGCGGGTTATGGCTCAGATTCAGTCCTCTCAGACGCTGCAATCCATTGATCTGCCGCTGCACGAGCGGCGTTACCGCGATCCTGTTGCCTGAGACATCGAGGTGCGTCAACGCTGGCAACGCGTCTGCGGTGAAAGGCAGTTCGGTAAAGGTCGCACCCGTGATTTCAAGGCTTTCAACCTGACTGAACGCCCGGAGAAAGCTGCGCGCCTGTTCGAGCGGCACATCCAGCCGCGCCAGACGCAATGTACGCACGTGCGCAAAACTGCCGGTCGGCAGCGACGGCAGCTCGGTGAGCAATTCGGCGTGCGCTGACAAGGCGAGCGGCGTTTGCGCCCCAGGCAACTCAAACGTCTCGACGCTGGACGCAAGGCCGTAGCGCCGGCGAATCGTCCCATGCCAACTGACTCTCAGCGCATTGAGCATGTCGGCGTTGCGCCCTGTCGACCAACGCCGTTGGAGGGCCGCATAGCGTGTTCCGTGGCGCAGGGCGGGGGCGTAGAACTGAGCGAATACCGCTTCATGTTCGGCCCGAAGATCTTCAATCGCTTCAATCCGGGTTTCGGGTGTAGCCCAGGCGCCGTAAAAGGCCTCGGCCAAAGGATCGGCCACGCCTGGCCTGATCGCCATGGCGTCCAGCTCCGCAGCGCAGAACTCACGGACCATCTGATGCACATCAAGCAGATGACCAAAAGGACCGGAATATTGGCTGACATAATCGTAAGCGCGCCTGAAGGTGGCCGGGGTGACCCGCGACCAATCCAGCGACAGCCCGGCCCAGAGTTGTTCATGCCCGTGATAAAGCGACTCCGGCAAGGTTTCGATCAGTGTGTGAGTCAGGTCCAGGCGCCCAAGCCGCTCAAGCCGTTCAACGTAGGCAGGCCATCGCCACAAGGCACGCGGCGCGTCTATGCGTAGTGTGCGCAGTTGCGTCAAAGGCTCAAGATCGAGACCGTGGAGTGTGGTTGCGTCGGTACCCGAATAGTCGATGTGCAGCGTTTCCAGTGATGTAAGCGCTCTGAGTCTTGGGGCGAGGGTCTGCGCCAGTAGAGGCGCATCGGTGGAGAACCGCAGGCGGGTCAATCGTGGCAATTGTCCGACTGCCAGTGGCAGTGTCGTCAGCGGCCGGGCCATGGATCGGCGGTGATAAACCGGCCCCGGCTCGCCAATCGACAAATCGGTGAGGTTCGGAAAAGCCGCCAGGAAGCCATCAGCATTGGCGTCCGTCACACCGATGCCCGTCAGCGACAGTTCGCGGATGTGGGCAAAGCGTGTGTTCAGCACCGGCAGCGGCGTGTCGCAAACCAATGACAGCCGCGCGGTTTCGGCAATCTGTCCGGCCAAGGGAGCATTGCGCCAGGCATCTCGCAACGCCTGAGCCACGTGCGTGCGGCGCTGTGCAGTCTGGCTGTCGGTCGGGCCTGCCTGCCACTCATCGAGGCTGGTGTTGAGGGTGTCCCAATCCTGCTGACGCGTTTGCAACTCAGCGTAGATCTGCACGTCGTTACGGCCTCGTTGCTGGGCGAAGAATGCATCGGCCTGCTGCGGTTGGGGATACAACTGGGTGACTCGCGACTCCAGCGACCGATTGAACCCCCTGCCCCGCCCACTTGCATAATAGCCAAGCAACCTCGCAGCGACCCGCACCGGCGGTTTGAACCATTTGGCTTGAGGTTCCAGCAGGCGCACAGCTTCGTGTCGATGAACATGCGCGGACTCGATGATCCGGTGTTGCAGTTCGCTACCGTTGCTGCCTTCATACAAACCTAGCGTCGCACGCAGGTCATCAGGCAATGCGTACATGAGCGAACGGTAAAAGCTGTCCTCGATTCTTCGTACCCGGTTGAGCGCTACTCCATGTGCATCGAATGCCTGGTAAAAAGGCCCGTTCTTTACCAGATAGCGTTTAACCGCGGCCGTCGGTTCGCCAATGCTGTCGAGCAAGGCACCTGCAGTGCTGCCTTCGCGAATTTCCAGAAGCAGTGTCAAGGGCCATTCCGGCAATTGCTCAAGGGCAAACAATGCCAGCCGCCGGCTCGCTGCCGAGGCAAGATTTTCACTGTGCAAACCGGCAAAGGCGCGGATCCGGCGCCCTTGCCGAGCATGCCAGCGGGCCTCTTCGAGCAGATTGAGAGGCGAACGTCCGGTTTTATCCATCTGGCTCAGTTGCGCGGACGTTGCATGCTCGAGCACGTCCTGCGCGGCGGCCTGGCCGAGACCGGGACACTCACGCTGCAGAATGCGCGCACGCCGGCTCAGCGGTTGGGTGCCGCTGTAGAGGCTGTCAAAAATGGCCGCCTGGCGCGTGTACGCATACTCGGCGAGCCGCTGCATGAACTCGTCAGGCCTTGCCGGCCGAAATTGTGCGCCTCTTTCGCCCAATAGATGACCGATCTCGTTTTCCTCCAGCGCTGCCAGGATTCGCGCCGGCATCTCGCCGTTCATCACTTGTTCACGACTGAGACGTATCAAGGAGTTTTGGCCAACTACCGCACCCGAATTTTGCGCCCCGTAGCGGATCGACCGTCCCGCGCTCTCCGACCCGGAAAAGATTTCCAACACCCGACCGGCCGGCCAGTTCGGCATCTCGGGGATCAATGGCAATGCGTACAGGTACCGCTCATCGATCGCTCTTGCGCCGCGCAATTGCTCGATCATCTGCCGCGCACCGGCGTCCGCCTCGAACAAGTTCATGGCGTCGCGCAATTCGGGCGGCGGCGGCAGATGGTCCATGTGCATCTTGCGCAACGTGTTGTCACTGACACCGCTGACATCGGCCAGCATCAGCAGGGAATCATCGGAAAAACCGTCGGTTACCGGCCCCATGCGTCGTAACAGGTCCAGACGCCCCCAGGTCATGGGTTGTTCCAGTGCCAAGCGCCAGGCTCCGTGGCCGTTATGCACAAGGACTGGCCGGTAGGCATCGGGATCGGTGGGATGTTTGAGCAGCCATTGCGCAGTCGTCTCATCCTTGACCAGCTCGTAGATATTGCCGTCTCGACGGATATACGTTTTGCCGTCGAGCGAATACTGCGCCAGCGCATTGGGTTCGGATAAGGCGCCCAACGTGACGTCCTGTTCGTAACCGCTGAAGTCGGGTTTCCACAGGCGGGTTTTTCCGTTGGGCAACGTCACCGGGTGGAGGCTCTCGATGACCGGCTCAGGCTTGACCGCCGTCAGCCGGCTGAAGCCCGCCCCCCCAGCTGCCATCGCGCCCATCAGCGCAAGGTTTTCGGCAACATCGACCAAATGGGCCTTGGCCGCATGCTTGTCGCCTTCGCTCCATTCGACGACGCCTTCAATGGTTTCAAACAACAACTGACCCGCCATGACCACCATCATGACTTCACCCAGCACGGGAACGAACATTGATACGACGTTCAGGGCCAACAGACCGAACTGCAGCAGCGCAGCGAGTTTGGCATCGCGCGCCTTGGCATCGACGTCCGCGGTTGGCACCGCGTGACTGCGAGCATCATCGAACAGCTTGTCGCGGTGTTTTTCGTAGAGATAAGTCCAGAGGTCATGGTTCCTACCCTTTATGTAGGTCTCCAGGTCCGGAAGCGGTTTTGCCGCCACGAATGGGTCGGTATCCGGAATCGTATTCGGTACCCTGGGAGGCGCCTCCCACGCGCTGACACCCGTCACTGCTTGCCCGATCGTAAGCCATGCCGACCACAGCCAATCGGACGCGGGATGGGCGGGCTTGACGAACTGGCTGAAATATTCTGCGCGCCTTTTATAAGGTAAGAACTGACTGAAAAACTGTTGATAGGCTGTCGGTGCGGTACTCTGCGGCTGCTGTGGATCCCGAGCAGACAATAGCCGTTTCAAGGTGTCTTGCATCTGCGTGCCGGTATAGCGCTTGAGCGGATGTTCGGGGTCGTTGGGCACATACAGAATCACCTCATCAAACGATGGGAATTTGTCATACATCACAAAGACAATGCAGCCAACCAGCCTGTAGCGCATCAGACTCAAGTCCTGGAATGAGACTATCTTGTTGTCCAGTCTGGGGTTTCTATTGCCGTTGAGTACCGAAAGAATCATCGCGTAATCCTGCCGACGGATGTCCTTTGTCAACAACGCTTGTTCGGCCGCCGCGTGCAGAGCGGTTTTCTGAGCAAGAATGAAATGGCGGCGCAGCTTTGCCTCTGCGTCTGGGTTGGCGGGATGGAAAAAAGAAGTCAGATAGGCTTGATACTTTGCCCCGATGTCCAGCTCCCGGCACAGGCTGAGAAAGTTCCTCACCGAGACATTGACCGGTACTGCCCTGTATTTGTCGGGCGTGCCGGTTTCAACCGCGAAGGTTGAGCTGTTGTGAAAGGCTCCGTACTTGCATTCCTCACTTTCAAAGTTGTGCAGCGCCGCCTGCAGCATGGGCAATGTCAGGACTTCGAACGTGCCGACTTCCACGCGAGCAAGAGTCAACAGAACGGGTCGCTTCAAACACAACAGCGTCTTGTCGACATCCACTTGCACCTGAAAGCGGCTTTTCAACGCCTCCAGCAACAAAGGCCTGGCAAATGCGTCGATGTCCTTGAACGACGACATCGTTTTATCCAGTTGCACCTGCGCCTGGAAACTGTGATTGAAGCGTTTGTGCAATACGTCGCGTTGCGCCGGTGACGCCTTTGTGTACCAGTCGGGGATGGTGCTGGTGGCCCGCTTGATTTCAGCTCTTCTGCGAGCGGGAGCATCAATCAGCCATTGCGGCAACGCGGCTTCGAGCAACGGCGCATGCACACTTTCCGTTGCCAGAGGTTTGGCCATGACTTGCGCGGTTCGGGATAGGGGGAAATCGGGTGACATACATCGCTCCTGTAGATGAAGCGGCAGCACATCATCCGCACCGACCCGTCCGGCGGTACATAGTTATCGAATAGCGAGAGAGTTGTTACGTCGTGTTCGGACCGCTGACAGGCGGTTATTTGACTATGCTGATCACGAACGACTTCGTGCAGAGGGATATATGGACGATCCAAGCGACAACAAACCGCCGACCCTGTGGCAGATGCTGCATAGCGTCATGGCCGCTGCGTTCGGGGTGCAGAGCGGCAAGAACCGCGAAAGGGACTTCACCCACGGCAAGCCCAGCCATTTCGTCATTCTGGGGGTTTTATTCACAGCCCTGTTCGGTTTGACGCTGTTTGCCATTGTCAAACTGGTGTTGCATCTGGCCGGGGTTTGAGGCCTGCATGAAAAAAATCCGGGCCGTGACAGAACGATCGAGCCTTGTAACTGGCGAACCACCTGTTACAGGCATGCGGTCAGGCCCGGAATTTCACTTACTGATGGCTGACCCAGAATACCGCTGTCCCTACCACGAGAATGATCAGGAACAGGATGGCCCACGCATCGACACTGCTGTCGCTCTTTCTTGCCTTAGTCGGATTGCTCATTGCATCGCCTCTTGTCGGTTTTGTCGGTGATTGCAGAAAGACTCGACCACAGTTAAGACGAAGATTGTCCGCACGACAAATGTGGATTAGCTGACAGTGATTCTCGTTAGGCGATTTGGTTCTTTACATATACTCAAACATCACTTTTGCGCATAACTGCAAACGGGTATATTGCCCCGGCTCCGTCAGGGAGTGCGCGGCCGTGCGCGCAGAATTGCAGAGGCACAATCGGACTCCAGCAAGCGAAAACGCAGCGTTTTCCGAGTAGCCCAAAGCCTGAGAACAGGACTTATATGTACGTATACGACGAGTACGATCAGCGGATCATCGAGGACCGCGTCAAGCAGTTCCGTGATCAGACCCGACGCTATCTGGCAGGTGAGCTGAGCGAAGAAGAATTCCGCCCCCTGCGCCTGCAAAATGGCCTGTACATCCAGCGTTTCGCGCCGATGTTGCGCGTCGCCGTGCCGTACGGCCAACTGACCTCGCGTCAGGTGCGCATGATGGCCAAAATTGCCCGCGACTACGACAAGGGCTACGCCCACATCAGTACGCGGCAGAACGTGCAGTTCAACTGGCCGGCGGTGGAAGACATTCCGGACATTCTGGCTGAGCTGGCCACCGTGCAGATGCACGCCATCCAGACCAGCGGCAACTGCCTGCGCAACGTCACCACCGACCAGTTCGCCGGTGTCGCCGCTGATGAAGTGATCGACCCGCGTCCATGGTGCGAAATCATTCGCCAGTGGACTACGTTCCACCCTGAATTCGCTTACCTGCCGCGCAAATTCAAGATTGCCGTCAATGGTTCAACCACTGACCGTGCCGCCATTGAAGTCCACGACATCGGTCTTGAGCCAGTGTACAACGCCGCCGGCGAACTGGGCTTCCGCGTGCTGGTTGGCGGTGGCCTCGGTCGTACGCCGGTGGTTGGCGCCTTCATCAATGAGTTTCTGCCGTGGCAGGACCTGTTGAGCTATCTCGACGCCATCCTGCGGGTCTACAACCGCTACGGCCGTCGCGACAACAAATACAAGGCGCGGATCAAGATCCTCGTCAAGGCGCTCACACCTGAAGTGTTCGCGCAGAAAGTCGATGCGGAAATGGAGCACCTGCGCGGTGGCCAGACCACGTTGACCGAAGCTGAACTGCAGCGTGTGGCCAAGCACTTTGTCGACCCGGACTACAAGGCGCTGGACAACCAGACCACGCAGCTGGCCGATCTGGACAAAGAGCATCCAGGTTTCGCCCGCTGGCGCAGCCGCAACACCCTGACGCACAAGAAACCGGGCTATGTCGCCGTGACCCTGTCGCTGAAGCCGACCGGCGTGGCGCCAGGCGATATCACCGACAAGCAGCTCGATGCCGTCGCCGACCTGGCCGAGCGCTACAGCTTCGGTCAATTGCGCACCTCCCACGAGCAGAACATCATTCTTGCCGATGTCGAGCAGAGCCAGTTGTTCACCCTGTGGGGCGAATTGCGCGAACAAGGTTTCGCCACGCCGAACATCGGTTTGCTGACCGACATCATCTGCTGCCCTGGCGGTGATTTCTGTTCGCTGGCCAACGCCAAGTCGATCCCGATCGCCGAATCGATCCAGCGTCGTTTCGACGACCTGGACTACCTGTTCGATATCGGTGAGCTGGACCTGAACATCTCCGGTTGCATGAACGCCTGTGGTCACCACCACGTCGGCCACATCGGCATCCTCGGCGTGGACAAGAAAGGCGAAGAGTTCTATCAGGTTTCTCTCGGTGGCAGCGCCAGCCGTGACGCGAGCCTGGGCAAGATCCTCGGCCCGTCCTTCGCTCAGGATGCCATGCCTGACGTGATCTCTAAACTGATCGACGTGTACGTTGAACAACGCACCGAAGACGAGCGCTTTATCGACACCTATCAGCGTATTGGCATCGACCTCTTCAAGGAACGCGTCTATGCAGCGAATCATTAAGAACAACGAAGTCGTCGACGAAACCTGGCACCTGCTGCCCAAGGATTTCAACATTGACGAGATCAGCAATTGCGACGATCTGATCGTTCCATTGCAACTGTGGCGCGAGCACAGCCGCATGCTCAAGGCTCGCGACGGCGGTCTGGGCGTCTGGCTGGACGCCGACGAAGAAGCCGAAGAGATCGGTGAAGTGGTCAATGAATTCCAGGTGATTGCCCTGAACTTCCCGGCTTTCACCGACGGCCGCAGCTATTCCAATGCGCGCCTGCTGCGGGATCGCTATGGTTTCAAAGGTGAATTGCGTGCGATTGGCGACGTGCTGCGCGATCAACTGTTCTACATGCATCGCTGCGGTTTCGACGCCTTTGCCATTCGCGCCGACAAAGATCCGTACGAAGCGCTGGAAGGTCTCAAGGACTTCTCGGTGACCTACCAGGCCGCGACTGACGAACCGCTGCCGCTGTTCCGTCGCCGATAAGCCTCAGGGCTTTTGCTGCGGACATAAAAACGCCGGTCATGTGACCGGCGTTTTTTTATGCCTGCCGGATTACCAGAAACGTTGCTGCGTGAGACGGCTCCACCAGCTCAACAGCACGCGATCGACTGAACCGCTCGCGGCCATGCCGATACGCTCCTGCAGGCTTTTACGCTCGGCGTAGTGCAGGTGATAGACCTCGGCTTTTTTCGCTCGGTCTGCCAGGTATTCGTCGCTGGTCTTCAGTTCATCGACCAGTTGCTTGTCCAGTGCCGCGATGCCGAGCCAGACTTCACCGGTTGCCACGTCATCGATCGCCAGTTGTGGGCGATAGCGGGCGACGAAGTTCTTGAACAATTGATGGGTGATATCCAGGTCTTCCTGAAACTTCTCCCGGCCCTTGTCAGTGTTTTCGCCGAACACGGTCAGGGTGCGCTTGTACTCACCGGCAGTCAGCACTTCGAAGTCGATATCGTGCTTCTTGAGCAGGCGATTGACGTTGGGCAACTGCGCAACCACCCCGATCGAGCCGAGAATCGCGAACGGCGCGCTGATGATCTTCTCGCCGATGCAGGCCATCATGTAGCCGCCGCTCGCCGCGACCTTGTCGATGCACACGGTCAACGGCACGCCGGCCTCACGGATACGCGCCAGTTGCGAGGAGGCCAGACCGTAGCTGTGCACCATGCCGCCGCCACTTTCCAGGCGCAGCACGACTTCATCCTTGGGCGTGGCAAGGGTCAGCAACGCGGTGATCTCGTGGCGCAGGCTTTCGGTGGCCGAGGCCTTGATGTCGCCATCGAAATCCAGCACGAACACCCGCGATTTCTTCTCGGGTTTGTTCTTTTGTTTCTTCTCGCCTTTCTCGGATTTCGCCTCGCTCTTGCGCAGCGCCTTGAGCTGATCCTTGTCGAGCAGCGTCTGCTCCAGACGCTCACGCAGACCTTTATAGAAATCGTTGAGCTTGCTGACCTGCAATTGCCCCGCCGACTTGCGCCGGCCCTTGCTGCGCAATGCAGCAAAACTGGCCAGCACCACCAGAATGGCGATCACCAGCGTGACAGTCTTGGCCAGGAAGCTGGCGTATTCGGTGAAAAACTCCACAGAGACTCCTTAGAACAGTGCGTGGTTTTACGGCACACGCGGGATGGCCCCAGCATACCCATGCGTCGCCTTGTCGACCAGTCGTGAAACCTTCGGCAACACCCCTGTAACGGGCATTTCAAACAAGCGTATGTTTTTTCATTGACAGCTAACCGCCATCCCCATAACCTCGCCAAACCTTCAACGTACCGGGAAGACGCGGACGTGGGCAGCATCTACTTGATTCGACATGGCCAGGCCTCCTTCGGTGCAGACGACTATGACGTGCTGTCGCCGACCGGCGTGCGCCAGGCTGAAATCCTCGGTCAGCATCTCGCTGAACTGGGTATTCGCTTCGATCGCTGCCTCGCCGGTGACCTGCGTCGCCAGCAACACACCGCCACTAGTGCACTGGAGCAATTCAGCGCCAAAGGCCTGTCGGTGCCGATCCTCGAAACCGACTCCGCGTTCAACGAATTCGATGCCGACGCGGTGATCCGCGCTCTGCTCCCGGCGATGCTGCCGGAAGAACCCGAAGCGCTCGACATCCTGCGCAACGCCGCGCAAAACCGTGGCGAGTTCCAGCGCATTTTCGCCCTGATCATCGAGCGCTGGCTGGCCGGCACCTACGACACCCCTGGCCTTGAAAGCTGGCAGGGCTTCGTCGAACGCGTACGCGCCGGGCTCCACCGGATTCTCGATCTGGCTCAAAAGCACCAGACAATCGCCGTGTTCACTTCCGGCGGCACCATTACTGCCCTGCTCCACCTCATTACGCAAATGCCTGCGAAACAGGCCTTTGAACTGAACTGGCAAATCGTCAACACCTCGCTCAACCAGCTGAAGTTCCGTGGTCGCGAGGTGGCCCTGGCTTCCTTCAACAGTCATGCACATCTGCAACTGTTGAAGGCTCCGGAACTCATCACTTTCCGCTGAGTACCGGACAACTGTGACCCTTGCTGTAACACCAGCACCATTACCCAAGAAAGGATCGAACCATGACCTCCGTAGCTGATGCCGTAAAAGCAATGCAAGCCAAGTTCAACCCAGCCGCCGCTGCCGGTCTGGATCTGGTCTTCGGTTTCAACATCACCGACGAAGACAAGCAGTACGCACTGATCGTCAAGGACGGTACTTGCGACATCCAGGAAGGCGAAAACCCGGATGCCAACTGCACGCTGGTACTCGACAGCCAGACCCTGAAAGACATCGTCAGCGGCGAAACCGACGGCATGCAGGCATTCATGGGCGGCAAGCTGCGCGTTGAAGGCGACATGATGCTGTCGATGAAACTGTCCGAGCTGTTCCCTTCGTAAGAAGCGGCTTGGTTATCTGCAAATCCCGTCCCTTGTGGCGGGATTTGTCGTTTCAGCGCCCGGCTTGTGTCTGGTAGTTGAGCGTCTGCTCAGCTAGCAGCCAAATCCTTCAACAACCGTGTATCCAGACCAAACCGCTCCTGCGAAACCATCCTGAATTGCCCCTCTGCCAGATCGCAGCTCACCAGCAAGTTCCAGGAATGGCGAGTTGCCACCGAGGGCACCAGTACGAACGGGTGCTCGGCCAACAAGGCGTCGGCGAATCGGCGCTGATTGGGCGAGGTTTTCATCGGGTGCAGCCAATGCGGATTGGGCACTTCTTCCGGTTGCACGATTCTGACGCTGGCTTCGTGGATGACCTCAAAACAGGTCAACACATGAGGCTCCTCGTCCAGTGCATCGAACCCGCCATGGGCGGCCACTTCGAGGATCGCCGTGGAGGGGTCGACTGACGCATAAACCACGCGTCGCCCGGGTGTATTCCAGCGGCCGCCACGGCGATTCGAACCCAGGCCGCGATCCCACGTATCGCTGTACATCTCGCGATCCAGTCGCCAGGCGTACCAGCGTTCATCCCAGGGCAAGGGATTCATTGATAAACCCCGTATTTGATCTGGTTCAGATATTCCTCGACCATCCTGAACCCCAATGCGTGCCCGACCAGATCGAGCGGAACATGGCCGTAGAAATAGGTCGCAGATTGTTGCAGCCACGACTCGGCCTTGGCCTGGCGTGCGAACACTTCGGTGGCCAATTCCAGCGCAGCGGCGTATTGGTACGCGATGATGCTCTGCGGCGTGTCCAGGCGCACCGACGTGCCCTCTTTGAGCAGGCGCCGCACGGTTCTGACCGATCTTCCGGTGATGCGTTTGACCAGATCGCCACGCTGATAGAGCTCGCTGGAGGCGAGCATGTTAATGACGTCGTGCAGTTCAAACCCTTCGGTTGTGCAGCGCAGAATCAACATCGGGTCGTCGCCAGTGTCCTGCCCTCGCAGCAATAACTCGACCGGCTTGCCCTCGAGCTTCTTCAAGCCCGTAAGCCGGGGCGCTTTGGCAGCGGGCATGGCGATGTCCTCCGAGGGGCATCTGGCGCGATCGTCGCGCCAGTAATGGCGAGGGGAGTAAGCCGGTGTGTGGCTTTCAAGCAGCGGAATTCGCATAGTGCCGTCCTTTGTCTGGGTTCCGAGCGATCGTGCGCTCGGTGACTTCAATGTCGGGACTGATGCTATAGGCCAGGCGTCCGACAACCAACCTGAAAAAGTCGTCAGAAATATCCCCTCATCTGCTGGATACAGGCCCGTTTTCGTAGGAACTGAACGAAACGCCATGCTCGGCGGTGACTGCATTTGCCCTCACCCTGGCCCTCTACCACAGGAGAGGGAACTGTCAGTCCCCTCTCCCTCCGGGAGAGGGTTAGGGGTGAGGGCTTTTTTGTCCGTACAATGCGCCATCTGAAAACACCGGCCCACCCATGGACATCGATCTCGCTCGCACCTTTCTGGAAATTGTCCGCCATGGCAGCCTCGCCGCGGCGGCGCAGAAGCTGTTTGTCACGCAGACGGCAATCACCGCGCGGGTGCAGAAGCTGGAAAGCCAGCTCGGCAGCACGCTGTTCGTGCGTAACCGCGCCGGGGCGAAGCTGACGCCCAACGGCGAGGCCTTCGTGGTCTATGCCAATCAACTGGTGCAAACCTGGGAAGCCGCACGCCGCGACCTGCCGCTGCCCGAGGGCTATCACAACGTGCTGCACATCGGCGGCGAAGTCAGCCTGTGCAACCCGTTGATGCTCAGTTGGGCGGCGGAACTGCGCGAGAAGATCCCCGGTCACGCCCTGCGCATGGAAATCCGCGACGGTGAAAACCTGCTGCGCCAGCTCGAACTTGGCGTGCTCGACGCAGCCCTGGTCTATCAACCGGAATACTGGCCGGGCTTGCAGGTCGAGCAAGTGCTGGAAGAAAAACTGATTCTGGTGCGCGCGCCCGATCGTCCGGATCCCTACGTGTACATCGACTGGGGCCCGGACTTCCGCCGCCAGCACGACGCCGCGCTGCCGGAAAAAGCCAAGGCGCCGCTGAGCTTCAATCTCGGCCCGCTGGCCCTTCAATACATCCTCGAACACGGCGGCAGCGGCTACTTCCGGACCCGTGTGGTGCGCACCTATCTGGAAACCGGTGCGCTGGAGGCAGTGACCAAAGCCCCGGAATTCGGCTACCCGACCTACCTCGTCTACTCACGCGACCGTGACTCGGCAACCCTGCAGCAAGCCTTCGACCTGCTGCGCGAAGTGATCCGCACCGATGACGACTGGTCGCAGCGCTGGAATCCGTTGAGCTGACGCCGACGCTTTACACCGGATGATGGCGCAACTGCCATCAAGGTCGAGCCTGCACGAATGGCCGGATCGGCTACTCTGCCGGGTATCACAACGATACCCGCAGGTGAGGCAGTGAGGCAGACCACCGAGATGTTCCGCGAGCGCTACCGCGCGGCCGTTCATCCGCGCTACAACCCATGGCTGCATGGTGGGTTTGTGCTGGTGTTTGGTGTGCTGGCGATTGCCGGGTTCTGGAGCGGCGTGCAGCAGGTCAGCCCGCTGGAATGGCTGACGGTGCCGGTGACTCTGCTGTTGTTCAACTTCGGCGTGTACATGGTTCATCGTCATCTCGGCCACCACAAAAAGGCCTGGGCAAGAATGTTCTATGCCCGCCATGCCGGCGATCACCACAGTTTCTTCACCCCGGGTCACATGAGCTACGACAGCGCGCGCGACTGGCGGGTGATTCTGTTTCCGGCGTGGCTGGTCGTGATTCATACGCTGCTGATCACCCTCCCGCTGTGGTGGTTGCTGGCACAGGCCAACGCCAACGTCGCCGGGCTGTTCGGCGGCTGCATGGTGCTCGGCTATTTGATGTATGAGGTTTTTCACGCCTGTGAACATCTGCCGTCACATCATCCACTGGCGCGCCTGCCGTGGATTCGCCAGATGCGCCGCCTGCATGAACTGCATCACCGTCGCGAGCACATGCAAGCAAGCAATTTCAACATCGTTGTGCCGCTGATGGATTACCTGTTCGGCACGCTTTATCGCGAACCTGAAGACACCCTTCCAAGCCATTCGAGATTGCCCATGACCCGCATGCAGCACCAGATCGATATCGCTGGCGACCCGGTTGCCGTCCTCGCCTATGCCGCCAGCGTCAGTCGCTGGCCGGAGTGGCATCCCTCGTCACGGAAAATCGACGGCGCACAAGGGCCGCTGCATGCCGGTTCGCGTTTCGAGGAAGACATCAACGCCGGCGGGCGCAGCGGCCATTTGCGCTGGGAAGTCACCGAGTACCTGCCCGGGCCGCCGCTGGTGCGCGCGGGCGCAGGGTGATCAGGGCTTGTCGTTGCACCTCACCTATGAATGCAGCGCCGAGGCTGGCACGACGCGATTCGTGCGTACGCTGGATTATCGTTTCGACGGTTTCGCCCTGCGCATCGTTAATCGCTTGCTGCTCAAGCGGCGTATCGAGCGCGAGTCCGCCGCGTCGTTGCTGGCGTTGCGCGACATGGCCACACAGTACCTGGCCTCAGCGAGGACGCACGCGTGAAGCTACGACATGGATTGTCATTGCTGGTTGTCATCGTTATCGGTTTTCTGTTGTTGATGCCGACCCGCGTCGAACCACTGGCCTGGACCCCACCGCCAGCACCGTCGCTGAAAGAAGGCATCTACGCCGACAACCAGAAACTCAAAAGCGCGGTAAAGGTCGGCCCGAGCGATATCGAAGGGCCGGAAGCATTACTGCTGGAAGACGATTACCTCATCACCGGCCTGCATGACGGCCGACTGATCCGCACCAGCCTCGACGGCCAGGAGCGCAAAGTGCTGGCTGACACCGGTGGACGTCCGCTGGGCCTGGCGCGGCATCCCAACGGTTTGCTGGTGATCGCCGATGCGGTCAAGGGGTTGCTGTCCCTCGACGCGCAAGGTCGCTTGATTCCATTGAGCACCGAGGCCAACGGTCTGGTCTTCGGTTTCACCGACGACGTGGCGATCGACGAATCCGGGCATTACGCCTACTTCAGCGACGCCTCCAGCCGCTGGGGCTATGGCCACGACGGCGAGGCGATCATTGAGCACGGTGCTGACGGGCGCTTGCTGCGCTACGACTTTCAGACCGGCAAGACCAGCGTGTTGCTGGACAAATTGCAGTTCGCCAATGGCGTGACTCTCGGCCCGGATGACGCCTATGTGCTGGTCAACGAAACCGGCGCCTACCGCATCAGCCGCTATTG
Source organism: Pseudomonas sp. Z003-0.4C(8344-21) (assembly GCF_900104975.1). Classification (NCBI taxonomy): domain Bacteria; kingdom Pseudomonadati; phylum Pseudomonadota; class Gammaproteobacteria; order Pseudomonadales; family Pseudomonadaceae; genus Pseudomonas; species Pseudomonas sp. Z003-0.4C(8344-21). The sequence continues at coordinate 3,616,899 of NZ_LT629756.1, forward strand.
GCTAAGCGGACCGCAAGCCGGCACCCATGATGTATTCATCGACAACTTGCCGGGGCTACCGGATAACCTCGCGTTCAATGGCAGCAATCGTTTCTGGGTGGCCTTGTATGCGCCGCGCAATGCCTTGCTCGATGGCACCGCCGAGCATCCGTTCGTGCGCAAGATGATCGTTCGGGCGCTGACCGTGCTGCCCAAACCGGTGGAGAAACGCGGCTTTGTGCTGGGGCTGGATCTGCAGGGCAAGGTGATCGCCAATCTGCAGGATGCGAGCAGCGGTAATTATTCGCCGATTACCACGGTGCGCGAGTATGGGGAGTGGTTGTATTTCGGCTCGTTGAAGGCGCGGCATATGGCGCGGATGCCGTTGGAGGCGGCTCTGAAGTGAGCCCTCTGGGTCCATGTTGAATGGACTGGCGCTATCGCTGGCAGGCTAGCTCCCACAGGGTTCCTGGTCGGTCACAAAATCTGTTTGCAACACACTCCACTGTGGGAGCCAGCCTGCTGGCGATAGTGGTTGTCAGTTGCTGGACCTGTCGAACTTCTCGGGATCTTCATCCTCGGGCAATTCTTCCACGGGTTTCTCGGGACGCGCGGTGGTGTGCGCCGGGCTGTTCGGTTCGGGACGGGTTGGAATCGGGTCGAATCCGCCCTGCTCCTCACTGGGAAATTTGGGGTCGTTCATAAGGCACCTCGCCAAGAGTCGGGTTTGGAGGACTCTGAATATTCGAGGTGCCATTGCCGAGGGTCGTTCCGGTCAGTCAGTGACCGCCGGTCGGCGACTTATTGGCCCGTCAGCGGTTGCCCGGCCAATTGGGCGACGATCTGTTCCTTGACGATCACACGCTTCTCTTTGAGCTTTTTCAGCTCGTCGTCAGTGGGGGCGTCGGACTGGGCGTTCTCGGCCTCGACGACCGCTTTATCGACGTCGAAATACTTGTTGAGCAGCGAATCCAGCTTCGGATCCTCGGAGCGTTTTTGCTCGATCTCTTCCTTCTTGCAACCCAGGTCCTGATACAGATCATGTGAAACCGGCATGAAACACCTCCATCAATTGATCGACAACCAACGCGACCGATGCGCTGGTTCGTTATCAGCATGGCCTCACCCGCAGGCGTCTGTCGACACCCTGTCAGACCAGCGGTTGCCGTTCGTCGCCCTGTCGTAAATGCGATAAAACCTTTGGCGGGTGTGTTCGCTCCATTGGTTAACGCTCACAAAAACCTGCGTGGAGATACCCAATGGACGGATTCAACCTGCGTCATCTCGCTCTGGCTGTTGCACTGTCGGCCGGCATGGGCAGCGCCTTTGCCGCGACTGACAATGACTTTGTCGATAACGCCGCCGCCGGTGGCATCGCCGAAATCGAAACCAGTCGCCTGGCCCTGGAAAAAAGTCAGTCCGCAGACATCAAAGCCTTCGCCAACCAGATGATCACTGATCACAGCAAGGCCAACGATGAGCTGGCGGCGATTGCCAAAGCCAACGACATCGAGGTTCCTGACACCACGACCCTGACCAAACAGGCCAAGGCAAAGATTCTCGACATGCGCGACGAATCCTTCGATGCGGCCTATGCCAACAATCAGGTCATGGCGCACCAGGAAACCATCGAGCTGTTCAAGAAACAGGCGAACACCGTGACCGATGACAAGGCCAAGGGGGCGACAGAACTGAAGGCCTTCGCGCAAAAAATGCTGCCTGCGCTGGAGAAGCATCTGACCCATGCCAAAGAGCTGCAAGCCAAGTATCCGAGCAAATAAACGCCCGGGCGATAAAAAGCCGCATCCATGGATGCGGCTTTTTTTTGGGTGCGGCGATCAACCCCCGTCGGTGTCGATGTCGGCATCCGTGCTCTCGCCCGGCGCAGGTCTGTCCGGATCGGGCTTGAAGCCGGGGCTGAAGTCGTTGCTGTTATCGTTGTGATGCTGCTTCTGATCGACCTCGGCAGCAGCGCTGTCCGCCTGTCCTTCTTCAGCCGGCGCGGGGGTATTTTGCCCTGGTGTTTGCGGGTCGATGGCCGGGTCGTTGCGATTGATCGATTCCGCGGACTGATTTTGCGTTTGCGGCGCTTGCTCGTTCATATCCACCTCATTCATAGTCCTGCCTCCTTCTTCCAGCACGACTGGAAAACGTCGGGCATGCAGATTCGAAGCCTGACGCCGTAGATTCGTTCAAAACATCGTTGCCTGCTGCCACGCCGACTAGAGTTACCGGGGCGTTCGACGCGGCAGGCAGAAAAATTCACCGCTGGATGAACAACTATTTCAAGCGGCAAATGTCAGTCAATTCGCGCCGGCCATTTCGCCACGCCGGCCCCTTACGTAACGGAGCGACACGCACATGGCAGCCCTGCAGAACAGCACAGTCGAAGCAATCAAGAACAACCAGACTCAACTGTTGAACGAATGGACCAAACGCCTCGAAGCCAGCGGCGCGACGCGCAATCTCAAAGAACATGACATCGCACAGCAAACCCGCGACTTGCTGGGCCTGCTGCTGGCCGGCCTGGAAAATGGCAACGGCAGCAAGATCGCCGCCGCCGGCTGGGAAGACACCCGTCAGTTCCTTGAAAAGCTCTCGCAAAGCCGCGCCCTGCTCGGCCAGGATTCCCAGCAAACCGCCAACTTCATCTTCGCGTTGAAGGGCCCGCTGTTCGCCCTGCTGCAAAATCATTATCAGGATCAGCCGGCACTGCTGGCCGAGCAATTGCTGGAAATTTCCGAACTGATGGACACGGTCGGCATGCACACCATCGGCACCTTCCAGAAATCCCGCGAAGCAGTGATCAAGCGTCAGCAGGAAGAGCTGCTCGAACTGTCGACCCCGGTGGTCAAGTTGTGGGACGGCGTCCTCGCCCTGCCAATGATCGGCACCCTCGACTCGCAGCGCACGCAAGTGGTGATGGAATCGCTGCTGCAACGCATCGTCGACACCGGTTCGGAAATCGCCATCATCGACATCACCGGCGTGCCGACTGTGGACACCCTGGTCGCCCAGCACTTGCTGAAAACCGTCACCGCGATTCGCCTGATGGGTGCCGACTGCATCATCAGTGGCGTGCGCCCGCAGATCGCACAAACCATCGTGCACCTGGGCCTGGACCTGCAAGGCGTGGTCACCAAAGCCAATCTGGCCGATGCATTGAAGCTGGCCCTGACACGCCTGGGCATCACCCTCGGCAAAGCGGTCTGACCGATGGAACGTATTCCGATTCTTCAAATGGGCGATCTGCTGCTGGTGACCATTCAGGTCGACATGCATGACCAGCTCGCCCTGACCCTGCAGGACGATCTGTCCGAACGCATCAGTCGTACCTCGGCGCGCGGCGTTTTGATCGACATTTCCGCGCTGGACATGGTCGACTCGTTCATCGGCCGCATGATCGGCACGATTTCCGGTTTGTCGAAAATCATGGACGCCGAAACCGTGCTGGTCGGCATGCAACCGGCCGTGGCGATCACCCTTGTTGAGCTGGGCATGACCTTGCCCGGCGTCAGCACCGCGTTGAACGTCGAGCGTGGAATGAAACTGCTGCAGGATCGAGTGCGCCTGCAATGACCGTGCGCAGCAGTGGTACTCAACCCATTCTCATTGAACAGGACGTAGTGCTGGCCCGCCAGACCACGCGCAAGCTCGCCACTGAATGCGGCATGCGCCTGATCGACCTGACCAAACTGGTGACCGCCGTCAGCGAGTTGGCGCGTAACACCATGGTCTACGGCGGCGGCGGCGACATGGACTGGCAGATCCTCGAGGAAAACGGCCGGGTCGGCTTGCGTCTGACGTTTCGCGATGAAGGCCCGGGCATCCCCGACATCAAACTGGCGATGACCGACGGCTGGACCTCCGGCAGTGGCCTGGGCCTTGGCCTGACCGGTGCCAAGCGGCTGGTCAATGAGTTCGAACTTGACACTGAGCCCGGCAAAGGCACGCGCATAACGATCACCCGATGGACATGAATATTGCCGGGTCGTTGACCCAGGTTTTGCCGATCGAGGACAGCAGCCAGATCGGCCACGCGCGGCGCACCGCGCAGAAACTCGCCGAGCAGCATGGTTTCGATGAAAACGATGCCGGCCGTGTCGCACTGGTCGCGACGGAACTGACCAGCAATGTGCTCAAGCATGCCCAGCGCGGTGAGTTTCACCTGCGGGTACTGGCGCGACCGGGCAACGGCTTCGGCATCGAAATGCAGACAGTAGATCGGGCCCAGGGTTTTGATCTCGATGCGTGTCTGGCCGATGGCTTTTCCACCGGCGGCACACAAGGGATTGGTCTCGGGGCGGTATCTCGGCAGACCGACGCGTTCGATGTCTACGCTGACCACCGTGGCGCCGTGCTGTTGGCGCGGATCTTCCCTCGCAGTGATCGTCAGGCGGATATCCGTTTTGGCGTCAGCCAGCATTCGCTGCATGCCGATCCTGCGTGCGGCGATGTCTGGCACCTGACGTATGAAGCGTCGCGGATCAGCGCGCTGGTGATTGACGGCCTGGGTCATGGCGAAGACGCCGAACGTGCAGCTTTGGCCGGGGCCCGGGCGTTCGCCCGAGCGCCGTTTGCCGATCCGGTGATGTTGATGGAAGATCTGCATCAAGACATGCTCGGCACCCGCGGCGGCGCCGTAGCGTTCGCCCAGTTCGACAGCCAGCGCGATGGCCTGACGTTCGCCGGTGTCGGTAATATCGGCGCCAGCCTGCTCGACCCGGAAAAATCGCGCGGCCTGGCCTCGCACCCCGGCATCGTCGGTGCTCAGTACCGAAAAGCCAAACCTTTTGACTATGCTCACGTGAACGGACATTTATTGATCATGTACAGCGACGGCTTACAGTCCCGTTGGAACCTGAAAGACTACCCCGGCCTGGTGCATCGCCATCCCGCCGTGATAGCCAGCGTCCTGCACCGCGACTTTTGTCGTGGCCGCGACGACGTTACGGTGCTGGTCGTCGCGCTGGAGGCCAGCCATGGCTGAATCGACCGATTTGAGCCACGCCGAACAGCTTGCGCTCATCGACCAGTTGCAGCGCGAAACCAGCGCGCTGCGCGAAGAACTCGATGAAACCAATCAGGGGGTGCTGGCGCTGTACGCCGAACTCGACACCCAGGCCGAAGAGCTGCGTCAGGCGTCGGATCTGAAAAGCCGTTTCCTGTCGTACATGAGCCACGAATTCCGCACGCCGCTGGGTTCGATCCTGAGCATCAACAGTTTACTGGCCGACGAACTCGACGGCCCGCTCAGCCCGGAACAGCACAAGCAGGTGGCGTTCGTCAGCACCGCTGCCCGCGAACTGAGCGACATGGTCGATGACCTGCTCGATCTGGCAAAGATCGAGGCCGGACGCATCACTATTTCTCCGGCCTGGTTCGACATGTTCGACCTGTTCTCGGCCCTGCGCGGGATGTTCCGGCCGATCGTCGATGCCTCGGCGGTCGACCTGATTTTCGAAGAACCGCGTGGCCTGCCGCGCCTGTACACAGACGACAAGAAGCTCGGGCAGATTCTGCGCAACTTCATCTCCAACTCGCTGAAGTTCACCACTCGCGGTGAAGTGCGAGTGTCGGCGCGCATGGAAGGCGAAGACCGTGTGCGCTTCGCCGTCAGCGATACCGGCATCGGCATCGCGGCGGAGCTGCATGACACCCTGTTCGAAGATTTCTCTCAAGTCGATTCGCCGTTGCAGAAACGCCTGCGCGGCACCGGTCTGGGCCTGTCACTGTGCAAGCGTTTCGCCGCGTTGCTGGGCGGCGAAGTCGGCGTCGAAAGTACGCCGGGCGTCGGCTCGACGTTCTTTGTCATCATCCCGCTGGCGATCGCTCTGGAGAACGTCGATGAATCGTGACATCCGCCTGTTGATCGTCGATGACAACGTTGCCACCCGTTATGCGCTGCGCCGGCGCCTTGAGCGCCACGGTTATACGGTGCTGGAAGCCGGCACCGGCAGCGACGGCCTGGCCCTGATCGAGAGTGAAGCACTCGATGCGTTGATCCTCGACGTCAACCTGCCGGACATGAGCGGTTTCGATATCGTTCGCCTGCTGCGTGCCGACCCGCGTACGGCGCTGCTGCCAGTAATCCACGTGTCGGCGGCATCGATCCAGACCGGCGACATCATCACCGGCCTCGACGCGGGCGCCGATGCCTATCTGATTCACCCGGTCGACCCCGACGTGCTGCTTGCCACCCTGCGCACCTTGCTGCGGGTACGCGACACGGAAAACGCCTTGCGCGAAAGCGAGGCGCGCTTTCGCGAAATCTTCGCCAACGTCTCGGCGCCGATTGCCGTGCTCGATGCCAGCCTCAAAGTGCATGAGTGCAACCATGCGTTCGCCCAACTGATCGTCGACAACCGTAACCCGCTGGCCCTGCAGGAATGCTTCGCCGAGGATCAATCGACGATCCTTGACGAATTGCGTATGCGCCTGGTGGACGGCGAGCGCTGGAAAGGCACGCTGAACATGAGCGTGCAGGGTGAGATTCGCGAAACGCAGTGGCAGATCTCGCCCTATCGCACGCCGGAACTGAGCCTGGTGTTCGTCGAGGATGTCACCGAGCACCGCCACCGTGAGCGCTCGCACCTGGCGCAACTGGACGACACCACCACGCAACTGGCCAAGGAAGTCGCCGAGCGCGTGCGCGCCGAAGCGCAATTGCTGCAAGTGCAAAAAATGGACGCCTTGGGCAAACTCACCGGCGGCATCGCCCACGACTTCAACAACCTGCTAACCGGGATCATCACCAGTCTGGAACTGATTCAGAAGCGCATCGCCGATGAGCGTCTGGACAAAGTCCAGTTCTATACCGAAGCCGCGCTCAACTCGGCGATGAGCGCGGCCTCGCTGACCCATCGCCTGCTCGCGTTTGCCCGTCAGCAACCGCTCGACACAAGGCCGGTGGACATCAATGAGCACGTTCGCTCGCTGGAGGAACTGCTGGTGCGCACCATCGGCGAGCGCATCACCCTCAAGCTTGAACTGACCAATAAACCGGCGATTGCCCTGGTCGACCCGGTGCAGCTGGAAAGCGCAGTGCTGAACCTGGTGATCAACGCCCGCGATGCCCTGCCCTCGGGCGGCAATATCTGGGTGAATACGTACGCCGCCTATTCCCATGGCGATCCGAATCTGGCCGATGGCGCGTACGTGGCCCTGTCGGTGCGTGACGATGGCACTGGCATCGAACACAACGTGATCGACAAAGTGTTCGAACCGTTCTTCACCACCAAACCGCTGGGTCAGGGCACCGGGCTGGGCCTGTCGACGATTTACGGTTTTGCCCGCCAGTCTGGCGGTGACGCGCACATTCGCAGCGTTGCCCGGCGTGGCACTGAAGTGACCATCATGCTCCCCGGCACCAACGACCCGACCGGGGCCGACACACCGGCGCCCTTGCCCGACGCCACAGGCAGCGGCGAGCACGTGCTGATCGTCGAAGACATGGCCACGGTGCGGTTGTTCGTCACCGAAGTGCTGGAAGATGCCGGTTATCGTTGCACTCAGGCGGTCGATGTCGAATCGGCGCTGGAGCGTTTGCAGAATGATCCGTCAATTCAATTGCTACTGACCGACGTCGGCCTGCCGCGCATGAGCGGGCGGGAACTGGCCGATGTCGCCCGTGGCTGGCGCGAAGGGTTGCCGATCCTGTTCATGACCGGCTACGCCGAAACCGCGCTCAACCGCCAGGTGTTCCTTGGCACGGGCATGGACATGCTGGTCAAACCGTTCCAGATCAACGAACTGCTCGACAAGGTTCGCCGCACGCTGGATGGGGCCTGAGCTGATGCCATCGCTGGCAAGCCAGCTCCCACACAGTTTTGCAGTGGTGCAGGAATAGCCGACACCCCCCTTTCCCTGTGGGAGCGAGCCTGCTCGCGAAGCATTGTGTCAGCTGCAGATGAGTTGGCTGGACGGACGCCTTCGCGAGCAGGCTCGCTCCCACAGGGATTGGCGGCGTGCACCAATTTTCGGCTACACCAAGGATTACTGTGGGAGCTGGCTTGCCAGCGATGGCGCGAGTCCAGGCGCCGCCGTCATCGGCTCAAGGCACGGGCAAGAAACGCCGCCGTTTTGCTTTTCTTGCTGGCGGCGACTTTTTGCGGTGTGCCGGCGGCGACGATTCTGCCGCCCTGATCCCCGGCGCCCGGGCCGATGTCGATCACCCAGTCGCTTTGCGCGACCACGCGCATTTCGTGCTCGACCACAATCACCGTGTGCCCCGCCGTCACCAGCGTATCCAGTTGCTCCAGCAGCCGATCGACATCGCGCGGGTGCAATCCGGTGGTCGGTTCGTCGAGTACATACAAGGTTGCGCCGCGCTGATTGCGCTGCAATTCAGTGGCGAGTTTGATGCGCTGCGCTTCACCGCCGGACAATTCGGTGGCCGGCTGGCCGAGGCGCAGGTAACCGAGGCCGATATCGCGCAGCACTTCCAGCGAACGACGAATCGCCGGTTGCTCGGCAAACACCGCCACCGCTTCATCGACGGTCAGTTGCAACACCTGAGCGATGCTCAAGCCTTGCCAGACAATCGCCAGGGTCTGCGGGTTATAGCGCGCGCCATGACAGGTCGGGCACGGCGCATAAACGCTGGGCATGAACAACAACTCGACACTGACAAACCCCTCACCTTCGCAAGTGGCGCAGCGGCCCTTGGCGACGTTGAAAGAAAACTGCCCGGCGTCGTAACCCTCGGCGCGCGCCGCATCGGTGGCGGCAAACAATTTGCGTACGTTATCGAACAGCCCGGTATAGGTCGCCAGATTGGAGCGTGGCGTGCGACCAATCGGCCTCTGATCGACTTGCACCAGACGCTTGATCGATTCCAGCCCTGCCGTGACCTGGCCGCCGCTGATCTGCGGTGCATCGTCTTCGAGGCTGAGTTCTTCCGGCTCGGCCTCCACCGTCGGCCGCCCCAGTTGCGCACCGACCAGTTCGAGCAAGGCCTGACTGACCAGACTCGACTTGCCGGAGCCGGAAACGCCGGTCACCGAGGTAAAACAGCCCAACGGAAATTCGGCACTGAGGTTGTTCAGATTGTTGCGGGTGATGCCCTCGAGTTTCAGCCACGCCGAGGGTTTGCGTGCGGCGCGTGGTGGACGCTGCGCTTCGCCGAACAGATAGGGCCGGGTCTGCGACAACTCGACCTCGGCCAGACCGGCCGGCGGGCCGCTGTACAACACCTGACCGCCATTCTCGCCCGCAGCCGGGCCGACGTCGATCAGCCAGTCGGCGCGGCGCATGGTCTCGACATCATGCTCGACCACGAACAGCGTGTTGCCATCCGCCTTCAGACGCTGCAAGGCCTCGAACAGCGCCTCGCCATCGGCCGGATGCAGGCCGGCGGAGGGCTCGTCGAGCACGTAAATCACGCCGAACAGCTGCGAGCCCAATTGCGTCGCCAGGCGCAAGCGCTGCAACTCTCCGGAAGACAGCGTCGGCGTGCTGCGCTCCAGCGCCAGATAACCAAGGCCCAGATCGGTCAGGGTGCTGACTCGCTCGAGCAAATCCTCGGCGATGCGCTGCGCGGCAATGCGCTTCTCCAGCGACAGGTTCGGCGTGTGCCGCACATCCGGCGCGCTGGCATGACCGCTGGCGCCGTGGGCCACGCGCTGCTGGCGGGCCTCGCGGGTTTGCGCATGACTGAGGGTGTCGCTGCTTTCTTCAGCCTGCTCCAGATAATCCGCCGCCGCGACCGGGCGCAACACCTCTGCCAGTTGCAGCAAAGGCATCTGCGACAACGCACCGATGTCATGCCCGGCAAACGTCACCGACAACGCCTCACGCTTCAGGCGTTTGCCTTCACACAACGGGCACGGGCTGCCGAGCATGAACTGCGAAACGCGCTTTTTCATCAGCGCACTTTGCGAGTGGGTGAAGGTGTGCAGGATGTAGCGACGGGCGCCGGTAAACGTGCCTTGGTAACTCGGCTCCATCTTGCGTTTGAGGGCGACGCGGGTTTCTTCCGGGGTCAGCCCGGCGTACACCGGAACCGTCGGGGTTTCTTCGGTGAACAGAATCCAGTCGCGCTGCTTTTTCGGCAGTTTCTTCCATGGAATGTCGACATCGATACCCATGGTTACGAGGATGTCGCGCAGGTTCTGTCCCTGCCACGCCAGCGGCCACGAGGCCACCGCGCGCTGGCGGATGGTCAGGTTCGGATCCGGCACCATCAGCGCCTCGGTGACTTCATAAACCCGCCCCAACCCATGACACTCCGGGCAGGCGCCCTGCGGGGTATTCGGCGAAAAATCCTCGGCGTACAACATCGGTTGCCCCGGCGGATAACTGCCGGCGCGCGAATAGAGCATGCGGATCAGGCTCGACAACGTGGTCACGCTGCCCACCGATGAACGCGTACTCGGCGTGCCGCGCTGTTGCTGCAAAGCGACGGCGGGCGGCAGGCCTTCGATGGAGTCGACATCCGGCACGCCGACCTGATCGATCAGACGCCGAGCATAAGGCGCCACCGATTCGAAATAGCGCCGCTGCGCCTCAGCGTACAGGGTCGAAAAGGCCAGCGATGACTTGCCCGAACCGGACACCCCGGTGAACACCACCAAGGCGTCGCGCGGAATGTCGACATCGACGTTTTTCAGGTTGTGTTCGCGGGCGCCGCGAACGCGGACCATGCCGGCGGGCGCTTTGGAGCTGCGTTTGGAAGTCATCGGCCTGCCTTGGTGAAAGGGTGTTCAGCGCTCAACTGCTGAGTACCGAGCGAATCGTCTGCAGCAGCGCTTGCGGACTGTAGGGTTTGCCGAGCAGATGGGTGTCGGGGCTGAGCTGGTGATTGCGCGAAATGATGTCGCGGGTGTGCCCGGACGTGAACAGCACCGCGACCGGCGGCGTCTGCACCTTGGCCCAGGCGAACAGATCGGAACTCTTGATCAATCCCGGCATGACCACATCAGTGAAAATCAAATCGACTTCAGTGCCTTCAAGCAGTGTCTGCATCGCCACATCGCCATTGCCGGCCGTGACCACGCGATAACCTTCCTCGCGCAACAACTCGACCACCGAGGTGCGCACGGCATCGTTGTCCTCGACCACCAGAATCGTCTCGTTGCCGCCGCTCTGCTGGCGTTGCAGGTTCGGCGATTCGTCGAGGATCGGGCGCAGACTGCGCGGGAAATACAACTGCACCCGCGTACCCTCGCCGATCCGGCTGTCGATCTCGACATGGCCGCCGCTCTGTTTGACGAAACCGAAGACCATGCTCAGGCCAAGCCCGGTGCCCTGACCATCGGCCTTGGTGGTGAAAAACGGCTCGAACACTTGCTCGAGGATGTCCGGCGGGATACCCGCGCCGCTGTCGCTGACCGCGACCCGCACGAAGTCGCCGGGACTGATGCCTTTACCGGCACAGAACGCGCTGTCGAGCTGGACGTTGGAAGCACTGAGGCCGATCACGCCCTCGCCTTGCATGGCATCGCGGGCGTTGATCGCCAGGTTGAGAATGGCGTTTTCCAACTGGTTGCGGTCGACGTAGACATGCCACGGTGCTGGCGGCAATTGCACGTCGATCTGAATGGTTTCGCCGAGGGCGCGCTGGAGCAATTCGCCGACGCCCTCGAAGATCTGCTGCGGGTTGCATACCGCCGGCGACAACGGCTGGCGCCGGGCAAACGCCAGCAGTTGCGAAGACAGCTTTGCGCCGCGCTCGACCGCTGCCAGCGAAGCACCGACGCGGCGCTGCACATTGGCATTGTTTGGTTCATGCCGCGCGAGCAGATGCAGGTTGCCAGCGATCACTTGCAGCAGATTGTTGAAATCGTGAGCGACGCCGCCAGTCAATCCGCCGATCGATTCGAGCTTCTGCGACTGGCGCAACTGCTCTTCAGCCGCGAGGCGCGCCTCGACCTCTTCGGCCACACGCTGTTCCAGATTGCGCGTGAACTTGAGCAGGGATTCTTCGGCGTTCTTGCGTTCATGAATGTCGATCAGCACACCCGGAAAGCGCAGCGGCGCGCCGTCGTCGTCGAATTCGCAAGCACCGCTGGCCAGCACCCACAGGTAACTGCCATCGCTGCGCAACACCCGGTATTCGGCGTTATACGGCTCACCGGTCTGCACCGAATGAGCAACACGCTCCTGCACCCAGGCGAGGTCATCGGGATGAATGCGTGAGTCGGCAATGTCCTGGGCCAGATTGCTCAGATCCTGGTCCGGTGGATAGGAGAAGGTCCGGGTGAAGCGTTCATCGGCCGACAGCCGGTTGTTTTTGATGTCCCAGACAAACGAGCCGAGCAACGCCCCGGCATTCAGCGCCAGCCGCACTCGCTCGTTATCGGCGCGGTAGGCGTTCTCCGCTTCCTGACGCAGGCGTTCGGAGATCACCAGCTCGGTGGTTTCCACCACCATTGCCATCACGCCGGCGGGCGCGCCTTCATCATTGGCCACCGGGCTGTAATAGAGATCGAGCCAGACGTCTTCCGGGACGCGGTCACGCAACAGCACGAGGAGTTTGTTGCGGTAGGACAGCGTGCCGCCCGCCAGGCAGGTATCGACCACGTTGCGATTGAATTCGGCGACTTCTGGCCAGCCCAATTCGACTGGCGCGCCGAGCAGGTAAGGGTGACGACCGCCGGCAAACTGCGAATAGGCGTCGTTGTAGACCATGTAACCGGCGCGCCCCCAAAGCATCACCATTGGCAACGGCGAGGCCAGCATCAGTTGTACCGCGCTGCACAGGCTCGCCGGCCAGCTATGCAACGGGCCCAGCTCGGTGTGGCTCCAGTCGAACGCCCGAATACGCTCGGCCATTTCGCCTTTCCAGCCGTCACAACCGTAGCTCTCGGATAAAAACTGCATCGATTGACTCGGAGTCCTGTGGTGAGTGCCCGATCTGTCGCGACGCCGGAACGACGCGACGCTCGTGTGTTTCGAGCGTCTTCGGTCGCATTGGTTTCATCAGAGATTAGCCGATTTGTGGGCGTGCAGCCGACTAGACGCCGATCAAGTGCTTGAGCGGGTGGTAGCCGGTTTTCATTTTCGCGGCGACGTCGAGAATGGCTTTCTCGATACCGTTCAGATGGGTGCAGGTCAGTTCGATGGCAGCGCTCTGGTTGCCGGCCTCGATGTGCTCGATCAGACGCAAATGCTCGTCGTCGCGGCAGACTTCATGGCTGTCGTCATCCAACGCAGCAGCGTATAGCGAGGCGCGGGAAATCAGTTTCTGGAACCAATCGAGCAGCACCGGGTTGTTCAGGCTGCGCGCCAGTTTTAGATGGAATTCACCGAGCAGGTAAATCAGCCGTTCGTGATCGCCCGCCGCGTGGGCTTCGTCTTCGAGCAGCAGGTGCGCGCGCAGGTCCTGCATCGCCGCCGGGTCTTTGCGCCGGCACAGTTCGGTGACGATGCCGATCTCGATCAGACGGCGGGTTTCGAACAGCGAGCGCAGCTCATCGTTGCTCGGCAACGACACCGATGCGCCCTTGTTGGGTTCCGTGGTGACCAGCCCTTCGGCTTCCAGTTGCTTGAGCGCCGCGCGCACCGAGGTGCGGCTGACATTGAACAGCTCGGCCAGCGAGGCCTCGCCCAGTTTCATCCCCGGACGCAGCGAACGCTTGCTGATCGCCTGGTAAACCCCTTGGTAGACGCGGTCGACCGTGGTCTCCGGTTTCTTGTCGGTCATACGAACACTCCTTTGGCGTCGGTTGGCCCGAGGCGCAGAATATCGACTTTGGCGTCAGGATACAGGGGTTTCGATGGGGAAATGGCGCTGGGACTGACCACTATTGATCGCAGAGCGTCCATGGCGGCGTTCCCACGCAAAGCGTGGGAACGATCACCGGTAGAGGTTCAGTCGGTGCCGTATTTCGGCGAACGCGGGCCGTACAGCAGGCCTGCCGGGTGGCCAGCGGAAAGCAGACGATTGCTCGCCACACCTGCAATCGGGTAGCCGGCGTCGGTGGAGCTGTTGATGATCTGCTTCACGGCGGCGGTGATCAGCATGCCGATCAGACCGCCACCACCGTTGTTGCCACCCTCTTCGCTCGACGCGCGCGCCGTACCGGTCCACAGCGTCGTGCCGCTTTTCAGGTCGACCAGTTTCGCCGTCGCGGTCACTGCGGTTTCGCTGCTGATCACCATGTAGCGAGTGCCGTATTCGGTCACGGTGATGTACAGCGCCGCGTCCGCCCCGAAGATTTCCTGCAGTTTGTTCGGCGGTGCCTGATGGATGTCATCGGGCGTGGTCATGCCGTTCTGGCGGAAGGTTTCGTCGACCAGGGTGATCGGCAGGACGTAGTAACCGGCCTCGGCCAGCGGGAACGTCACTTGCGACAGCAGGCTGTAGGAAGCCTTCACGTCCGGCGAGGTATTGAGCGGCGGCAGGACCAGAATGGTTTTCGGGCGCGCCTGTTTGTACGCCGAGTAATCCACGGTTTTCGGCGCGACGCAGCCACCCAGCACGGTTAGGGCCAGACCGGCAATCAGCCATTTGCAGGTACGCGAGATCATTGGGTGACTCCGGCCTTGGCATTTTTAAGCAAAAAGTCCATGTACGTGCCGGACTCGGGAAACAGCGTTTTTTCCGTGTTGAATTGCTGCACCATCTGATCGTCCTTGCCCATGCTCAGATAGAGCAGGCCCAGGTGCGCGTGGTAGCCCGGCGGCACGGCTTTACCCGTCGAGCGGATTTTTTGCAGGTCACGCTCCAGCGCTTCGGCCTGGGCTTCCTTCGGTTCTTCGCCTTTGAAGTATTCGTAGACCTGCGGCTCGTAGCCTTCCCACTGATACAGGGTTTTCGGCGCGGCACAACCGGCCAACAACGTGCTGGCGGCCAGGGTCAGCGCCAGCAGCGGGCGCGACAGATTCAGTTTCATGGGTGTTGCTCCTTGCAATGGGCGTCGATCAGTTGCCCGGTTTCCAGGCACCGGCGTTCATGCCATCGACCAAGCGATTAATCGCCTCGCGCATGGCCAGATCCAGTACTTTGCCGTTGAGGGTGGAGTCGTAGGCAGCGGTGCCACCGAAGCCGATGATTTCGCGGTTGGACAAGGCGTACTCGCCGGCGCCCTGGGTCGAATAGACCACTTCGGAGGTGCTGATATTGACGATGTTCAGGTTGACCTTGGCGTAGGCGACCTGGGTCTTGCCGCGACCGAGAATGCCGAACAACTGGTGGTCGCCGGTTTCTTTGCGGCCGAACTCGGTGACGTCTCCAGTGACCACGTAATCAGCGCCTTTCAAGCGTTGGGCCTGGCCCTTGATGGTGGCTTCCTGCTGGATTTCGCCCATGTTGTCGCGGTCCAGCACGCTGAAGCGGTTGGTCTGCTGCAAGTGAGTGATGAGGATGGTCTTGGCCTGGCCGCCGAGACGGTCGACGCCGTCGGAGAAGATGCCGCGCATGTAGCTGGAACGGTTGTCGAACTTGCCCACGGCCATTGGCACGCGAACGCCCGTCCAGACCTGAGTGGCGCTTTCGACCTTGGCCACCGGCAGCGCGCGGGAGCTTTCGGTGGCGCAGCCGGACAGCGTGGTGGCCAGCGTGCCGAGCACGGCAATCGCAACGCCTGAGACCAACATCCGGGAGATCATTCTCACTGAGTATTTCCTTCTTGAAAAACGGGGTGTCCCGGCACGGCAAAGCGCTGGGCAGCGGAAAAGGACCGGCATTATGACAAAGTGCCATCACTCATGACAGGATTTTTTGGCGTCAATAAACAGGCTTGGCATCCAGGGGTAATAAAAGCCATGTGAGAGTGGGCTTGCTCACGAAGGCGGTGAATCAGGCGACGACTATGTTGAATGACAGGTCGCTTTCGCCAGCAGGCTGGCTCCCGCAGGGTTCGCTGTTTGGACCAGGGTCGGGTTGATCAGTGGAAATCCCGGCTCTGCACGCGAATGCCGTTGAGCAGAGGGCTCAGATCACTCAGGCGACCGGCGATCAAGTGCCGCACTTCGCCCTCGCGTTCCCAGCGGCCATCGACCCTCAGCAATTGCGATCCAACAAGAACTTGCCGTTGACGCTCGGCCAGATCGCGCCAGACCACCACATTGACGTTGCCGAACTCGTCTTCCAACGTCACGAACGTCACCCCGCTGGCAGTACCGGGACGCTGGCGCCCGGTCACCAACCCGGCCATGCTCACTGGCCGGCCATGTTCGACATCCAGCAGTTCCCGCGAGCTGCGGCAGCGCAAGGCTCGCAATTCGCCGCGCAACAGTGCCAGCGGATGCGGCCCCAATGTCGTGCCGACGGTGGCGTAGTCAGCGTGCAGATCCTCGCCAACGCTGGGTTTGGGCAAGAGCACTTCCGGCTCTTCCTGACTGGGCAATCCGGCAAACAGCCCCAACTGCTTCTGCACCCCCGCCACTTCCCAGCGCGCCCGATGCCGATGCCCGGCCAGGCCACGCAAGGCCCCGGAGTCGGCAAGCAAGGCTTGCGCGCGGCTGTCGAGCGCCGCACGCTCGCCCAGATCGGCAACATCGGCGAACGCTCCACGCGCCCGCGCCGCTTCGATGCGCCGAGCGTCGTCCTCGCGAAAGCCCTTGATCATGCGCAAACCCATGCGAATCGCCGGTTGTGGCCCGGTGGTGGTTTCCAGGCTGCAATCCCAGTCGCTGGCACGTACGTCGACCGGGCGAATCTGCAATTGATGGCGACGCGCGTCCTGCAGAATCTGGTCGGGACTGTAGAAGCCCATCGGCCAGCTATTGATCAGCGCACAGGCAAACGCTGCCGGTTCGTGGCACTTGAGCCAGCAACTAGCGTAGGTCAGCAAAGCGAAACTGGCGGCATGGGACTCGGGGAAACCGTAGCTGCCGAAACCTTTGATCTGCTCGAAGATCTGCGCAGCGAATTCCGGCGTATAGCCGTTTTTCTTCATACCGGCAGCCAGGCGCTCCTTGTGCGGTTCCAGGCCACCGTGGCGTTTCCACGCCGCCATGGAGCGGCGCAACTGGTCGGCCTCGCCGGGGCTGTAGTCGGCGGCAACAATGGCGATCTGCATCACCTGTTCCTGAAACAGCGGCACGCCAAGGGTGCGCTTGAGCACCACTTCCAGTTCTGGCGAAGGATAGGTTTCTTTTTCTTCTTTATTGCGACGACGCAGATACGGGTGAACCATCCCGCCCTGAATCGGGCCCGGCCGGACAATCGCCACCTGAATCACCAGGTCATAAAATTTTTGCGGTCGCAGGCGCGGCAGCATCGACATCTGCGCCCGTGATTCGATCTGGAACACGCCGATGGTGTCGGCGCGGCTGATCATCGCGTAGGTCGGTTGGTCTTCGGGGGGAATCGTCGCCAGGCTCAAATCGCGTTGACGATGGTGGCGCAGCAGATCGAAACAGCGGCGGATCGCGCTGAGCATGCCAAGTGCCAGGATATCCACCTTGAGCAGGCCGACCGCATCGAGGTCGTCCTTGTCCCACTGAATAATCGTGCGCTCGGCCATGGCCGCGTTCTCGACCGGCACCAGAGTGTCCAGCGGCTGCTCGGAAATCACGAAACCGCCGGGGTGTTGCGACAGGTGCCGGGGGAAGCCGATCAGTTGCCCGGTCAGGCTCAAGACCCGGCGTAGCAGCGGGCTCTCGGGGTCGAAACCGTTTTCGCGCAAGCGTTCCAGCGGCGGCGTTTCGTCGCTCCAGTGGCCACAGCAATCGGCCAGTGCATTGATCTGGTCCGGCGGCAGGCCCAAGGCCTTGGCCACGTCCCGTACGGCACCGGCGGCGTGGTAACTGCTGACCACCGCGGTCAACGCTGCACGACCACGGCCATATCGACGGAAGACATATTGCAGGACTTCTTCGCGACGCTCGTGCTCGAAATCGACGTCGATGTCCGGCGGCTCGTTGCGCTCCCTGGACATGAAGCGTTCGAACAGCAATGTGGTGCGCTCCGGGTCGATTTCGGTGATGCCCAAGGCAAAACACACCGCCGAGTTGGCTGCCGAACCACGGCCCTGACAGAGAATCTGTTGCTCGCGGGCGAAACGCACCACGTCGTGCACGGTGAGAAAATAGCTTTCGTAGCCGAGTTCAGCGATCAGTTGCAGTTCCTTGTTGATCTGCCGTAGCACCTTGAACGGTGCGCCTTGCTTCCAGCGCCAGGCGATGCCCTCCTTGGTCAATTGGCGCAACCAGGAAGTGGCGCTGTGCCCCTCGGGCACCAGCTCCTTTGGATATTGATAGCGCAATTCGCTCAGATCAAAGGTGCAGCGCCGAGCGAGGGCGACTGACTCATCAAGCAAAGCCTGCGGATACAGTTCATGCAACACCTCGACACTGCGCAAATGCCGCTCGCCATTGGGGTGCAAGCGCAGGCCGGCCTCGGCCACCGGCAGGTGATGGCGGATCGCAGTCATGGTGTCCTGCAGGGCGCGGCGGCCACGGGCGTGCATGTGCACGTCGCCACTGGCCACGGCGCGAATCTGCAACTCGGCGGCCAGATCCAACAACGCCAACAGACGCTGTTGATCATCCTGACCTCGGTGCAGTTGCACGGCCAGCCACAGCCTGTCGCCGAACGTCTGTTTCAGCCAGCGCCCTTCTTGCACCTCAGTGACAGAATCAGGCACCCACAACACCAGCAGCCCCGACAGCGGTTCGTTGAAGTCCTCGCGCAAGACTTGATACTGGCCTTTCTGCGTACGCCGCCGCGCGCGGGTGATCAAGCCGCACAGCGCCTGATAACCGGCAAGGTTCTCCACCAACAGCACCAGCTTCGGGCCGTTTTCAATCCGCACTTCGCTGCCGATGATCAGTGGCAGCTCAACCGACTTTGCCGCTTGCCACGCTCGTACGATGCCGGCCAGTGTGCATTCGTCAGTGATCGCCAAGGCCTGATAGCCGTGCTTTTTCGCTCGTTGAAACAACTCGAGCGCACTGGACGCACCGCGCTGGAAACTGAAGTTCGACAGGCAATGCAGTTCAGCGTAACCACCGTTCATGCAAACCAGCCCTGCAGCCACAACGGTCCGCCCTCACCCACCGCCCGCCAGGCCCAGCCTTGCTGGCCGGTGCGGCTCTGGATCAGGTAATAATCGCGGCGCACATCATCGCCATCCCACCAGCCTGACTCAATGCGTTCCGGGCCCATGAGAATCCGCGCCGAGCCTTCCGGCACGCTTTGCGGCTCAGTGAGTAGCCAGCCCGGACGCTGCACGCTCGGCAGGCCTGCGCAAGGCTGTTTGTCGACGCCGAACTGCCAGGCGCACTCGGGGCGATGATCGGCCTGGAAGCGCAGACCCTGCACCGCATCGTCACCGAGCCGCGCGCGCAAGCGTTCGCGTAATTGCTCCCACGGCAGGGTCTGCTGCGGGCGGTCGTCGAACAGCTCCTGAAATTGCGGCACGAAACTCGGCAGATCTTCTGCACGCAGGCGAAAGCCGCGCACCGGCGCCTCGACCTGCACCTGTTCCAGCCGCCCCCGGGCCAGTTCGAAAAGCATCGCCGGATCCCGTTCGGCGCTGAGCAGGCCGACCTTGATCAGCGTGTCCGGCAAGCCGGCGTGTTCCAGGTGCAGATCGAAACGCTGCACGCCGCTGTCGCGTCCGCAAAGGAACGCCGACAGATCGCCGGTCAGTCGTCGCAACGGAAACAGCAGTGCCTGATGCGATTGCACGTCAAAGTTGAGTTCGATGCGCACATCAAAACGGTCGGGTGGCAAGTAGAACTCCAGCGCCAGCGGCCGCGCGCCGAACAGCGTATCGAGGTGTTTGAGCATCGACGCTTCGAAGCGCCGCGCCAGCGCCTGACGCGGCAGGTTTTGCACTTGATTGAGGTTGCGCAAGCCCATCCGTGAAAGCGCCGTGGCCACGCTCGGTTCGAGGCCAACCCGGTCGACGGGCAATTGACCCAGATGATGCTGCAAGGCCTCGCCGTCTGGCACCACCAGCCCATCGTAGGCGTTGGCCAACACTCGGGCAGCCACCGGATTGGGGGCGGCGGCGATGCGATGGCGAAAGCCCAGATCGGTCAGTTCCTGGCGCAACCGCGCTTCGAATTGCGCCCAGGTGCCGAACAGGCCCAGGCTCGACTCGATCTCGAACACCACGGTACGCGGGTAATGCACGCTGACCTGTGCACTGAAGCGATAGGCCCAGGCGGCGAGAAACTGCTGCCAGCGCTCGACTTCGGCGGCCTGGTAATCAACCGTGGCAAAGCCTTTGCTCATGGCCTGGGCCGCGGTCATCGATTGCCCCGCACGCAAACCCAGTTTGCGCGCCGCCGGGTTGACCGCCTGCAATACCCGGCGCTGGGCCGGGCCGTTGAGCAGCACCAACGGCTCATCGGCATCGGGGCGCTGACGCAGTACAGCGTCCAGAGCCAATTGCGGAAACAGAATGCATACCCAGCGCATGGCGGTCTCAGTGCCCCACGGCAAAGGCAATCGGTGCCGAACGCGCCAACCCGCCACGACACTTGAGAATGCGCAATTGCGCCGGCTTGGCGTCGATGGCAATCCGCAGTGCCGCCGGTGACGGGTTGACCGCTTCGCTCAACGGCCGCCAGGCAAAGGCCAGCGTCTGGCCGGACTCGGCAGCCACCTGCAAACGCCGCAAGGCACGATCATCAGCCTTGTGCGGCCAGCACAGCACCGCGCCACAACTGCCCGAACGCAGGCATTGCTCCGCCGCCCACAAGGCATCACGTTCGCTGGCCTGAATCACCGACAACTGCCGCAGGTCGACCCCGGCGCTTGCCCACGCCTGCGGATACGGCACGAACGGTGGCGCGACCAGCACGATGCGCTCACCCGCTGCTGCCAACCGCGCCAGCGTCGGCCAGACCAGTTGCAACTCACCGACACCCGGGGCGGCCAGCAGGATTTCGCTCAATGCTCCTTCCGGCCAGCCACCGCTGGGCAGCGCTGCATCGAGTGCGGCATGCCCGGTCGGCTGCGGACTGGCCGCCGGTGGCGCAGGCCGACCCTTCCAGACCTGGCCACCATTGAACAGCGTATCCAGTGCAACGACGGCGCCCATCAGCCTTGCCTCACCAGACCGCAGAACACCCCTTCGATGGCCAGATCCTGATCGTCACGCACGACAATCGGCTGATACGCCGGGTTGCGCGGCAACAGCCGCACCTCAGTGCCCAACCGCTCGAAGCGTTTGATGGTGACTTCCCCGTCAAGACGCGCCACCACGATCTGCCCATTCAGCGCCTCGGGATTGCGCCGCACGCCGACCAGATCACCGTCGAGAATGCCATCCTCGATCATCGAATCGCCCTGCACCCGCAGCAGGTAATCGGGGGTGCGAGAGAACAAGGCGGGGTCAAGCATCAAGCGCCCATGCACCTCGGCATCGGCGCCTATCGGCGCACCGGCAGCCACGCGGCCAAGCACAGGAACATCAAGCATTTCGGGACGCGACGGTTGCCCGAGCAGTCGGATGCCACGGGCCTGATGCGGGTTGACCTCGATAAAACCGGCTTCAGTGAGCGCCAGCACATGCTTGCGCGCCACACTGCGCGAGGCAAAACCAAAAGCCTCGCTGATTTCAGCGAGGCTTGGGGACTGACCGTGTTCGGCGATACGTTCGCGGATAAAGGTCAGGATAGCGGTACGGCGAGGAGTGAGATTGGTCATGGAGTACATTTGTACTCCTGTAGGAAATACCTGACAAGCACCGCCAGTCAGGTAGGCCTGATCCACGCTATGCAGCCAAGAACGCAGCCGTGACGCGGAGGGTGGGAACGATCAAAAACCAGATCAAGACCAAGATCAAGATCAAAGGCCCCTCACCCTAGCCCTCTCCCGCAGGGAGAGGGGACTGACCGTGTTGATTGGAAGGCATACGCCGACCTGGGATACCGAGTCGTACGCGATTTTCAAAGCCAAAGCAGATCGGCTCCCTCTCCTCGGGGAGAGGGCTGGGCGGGCGGCGTTCCGATGAGGGGCGAATCCACTGAAGATCTCAAGCCATACGTCGCTTCTAACCACTCAACAATGAGCGTTAGCTCGCGTGATCTTGATCTTGATCTTGCCTAACCAGCGACATCGGAAGGCTGAGTGGAGGGATTGATCCGGGCGTGGGAGCGCAGCGACCGTCTGGCGCAGCCAGACACAGCGGAAGGAGGTGCAGCGAAGCAAACCGTAGCCGCTGCGCCCGGAGCGATCCCGGAGCGAAGGGACCCGAGCCTGCGAGGGCCGAACGCAGGAGCAAGCGTTTTTTTGCTTACTTTTTTTAGGCGTTTGTAAAAAAAGTGAGTCGCCGTAAGGGCGAAACCATAAGAAGCCGTTACCGCAGCAACGGATATGTACCCAATCAAGAAGCGCCAGAAAGATAGCCATCGCCAGCAGACTGGCTCCCACACTGATCTTCAGTGCTCACAAAACGGAGCCAGCCTGCCAACGACGAAGCCCAAGCCTCAGCGCATCACTTGGCCTCAGCCTTGAGCTTCAAATAAGTCTGATGCATATCCACCGCCCAACCATCGATAACCTTTTTAACGTCATCAGCCTTCATCACCTGCGAAGAATTCTCCAACGGCGTCCCGGTACCTTTGCGCACCACCTGCGCCACGACACCGTTACTGCCACCATCGAGAAACACCGCCTCGGTGGCCAAGGTCGTTTCCTGATCACGAATACCACTGGCCGTGCTCACAGCCGCAGCAACCAGCGCAATCGGAATCACCTCATAGGCATGCAACCCCTCGGTCTTGCTGCTCACCGCCGTAATCGCCGGACGCACCACAATCACCCCCGGCCCAGGCCCGGTCGCCAACGGCAACGACTTGCCGATTTCACGCTTGAGCGCCTGATCGTAATAACTGGTGATGCCGTTGAGCGTCTGCTGCGGAATTTTCGCGGTCGGCTGCGGCTTTGGATAGAGCTGGCTCGGCTCGATGTACACGCTGGTGAACTTGTTGATATCCAGTTTCGGGTCCATCCAGCGCATCACTTCAGCCCCGGACGGCGATTTGGCCTCCTTGAGCTGGCTGTAGTCCTTGAGAAACCCGGAGTATTCATCGGGAGCGACGGTCTTGCTGGAACAACCCACCACACCGAGGGTGGCAATGCACAGCGTGCCCATCATCACTGCTAGCTTCATGCTGTAACTCCTGTCAGAAGGCCAAACACTTTGCCTGGGGGAGTTACAGGTATAGCTAAATCCTCGGTAATTGCGCTGGCAAAGCACAAAATTCACAGACGGCTACGCAACGCCTCATACGCCCCATTTGACAGACGCCGGTCATCCGGCAAAGCTGCAACGAGCTGGAACGCGCGCCCGACGGCAAATGCCCCTGGACTACGGAAGTCGCAATGCCCAAGCATAAAAACAAAGCCGCACGACCTGACCCTGATTCGTCCCGCTCTTCAACCTCACGTTATCTGTTTCCCGTCGCCATCGGCGTACTGCTGGCTGCCGTTGCGGGGATCGGCTGGTTTCTGTTCAGCCCCGCTCCCTCGCCAGTGAAAGCCATACCGGCGAGCACGCCGGTTGCCACGCCCGCGAAGTCACAGCCGGTCGTGGCGAGCACCCCGGCGACGATGGTCGATGAACAGCAATGCCAAGGCTGCCACAGCGAGCAGGTCAAGGACTGGCAGGGTTCGCACCACCAGTTGGCGATGCAGGCGGCGAACGCCGAGACCGTACTCGGCGATTTCAATAACGTCACCTTCAAGGCGGAAAAGGAAACCACACGGTTCTCGCGCCACGACGGTGGATTCTGGGTCAACACGCCCGGCATCGACGGCAAGAATGCTGACTTCAAAGTCGCCTACACCTTCGGCATCGCGCCGTTGCAGCAGTACCTGATCGAGGTCGGAGAAGGTCGCTTGCAGGCGCTCGGCGTGGCTTGGGATAGTCAAAAGCACCGCTGGTTTCATCTCTATCCCGGCCAGGGCGTCAACTTCAAGAATCCGCTGCATTGGAGCAAGCCCAGTCAGAACGCCAATTTCATGTGCGTGGAGTGCCACACCACCGGCTTCAAGCGCAACTTCGAGGCGGCCAGCAACAGCTTCAACAGTCAGTGGAACAGCCTCGGCGTCGGCTGCCAGGCGTGCCACGGTCCGGCGTCGAATCATGTGCAGTGGACGGCGCAAAAAACCGATCTGATCCATCACGGCTTTGACGTGAACCTGAAAGACAAAAACGCCACCGTCGAGATCGAAACCTGCGCACGCTGTCACGCCCGTCGGGCACCGCTGGACGATGGTTTTACCGTCGGCAAGCGCTTGATGGACGATTATCTGCCCAGCGTCCTCACCCGCGAACTGTACGAGCTGGACGGCAAGATCAAGGATGAAGTGTTCGAACACGGTTCGTTCCTGCAAAGCAAAATGTTCGACAAGGGTGTGCGCTGCAGCAATTGTCACAACCCGCACAGCACCGAACTCAACGCGCCGGGCAACGCGGTGTGCCTGCAATGCCACAACAGCGCCGGCAAGACCTCGATCGAAGACGTCGACGGCAAAGGCCTGCAAGCAAAGAACTACGACTCCAGCGAACACACCCGCCACACCATGGGCCAGCCCGGTTCGCAGTGCGTGGATTGTCACATGCCCGGCAAGTTCTACATGGGCAACGACTTCCGTCATGACCACAGTTTCAGCATTCCCAACCCGGAACGGGCGCAGAAGCTCGGCACCCCGGACGCTTGCCTGACCTGCCACGAGGGCAAGGCCGGCGACAAGATCACCGCGCAGTTCAAGCTGTGGGGCACCTCCAGCGCAGCGCAAGCGCCGCGTTATGACGAGAGTCTGTGGCTGATTCGCAACGGCCAGCCCGGTGCCGCGGACGCGCTGTATACGCAGCTGCAACGCAGCAACCTGCCGGCCATTCAGCGCGCGACGTTGCTGGCGGAACTGCCGCTGTACCCGAGCGAACAGGCGTTGAAACTGGCGACTCAGGATTTGCGCCACGCCGACCCGCACGTGCGTGAAGGCGCGGTACGCGCGATCAGCGCTTTCCTGCCGCCAGCAGAGCGTGCGCCGTTGCTTGCACCGTTGTTGGGCGACCCGGTGAAAGCCGTGCGCATCGTTGCGGCGCGGGACCTGCTCGGCGCATCGCGCAACACCGGTCTGGGCGCAGCGCAAGCCAACTGGAGCGCGGCGATTGCCGAATATGAAGCGGTGCAGCAAAGCCTGCTGGAACGTGCCGAGGCCAATCTGAATCTGGCGATGCTGTACCAGGCCAGCGGCCGTACCGTCGAAGTCGAAGGTTTGTTGCGCTCGGCACTGCAACGTGACCCGGACTTCTATCCGGCGCTGGTCACGCTGGTGCAATGGCTGGAAGGCAATGGTCGGGTTGCTGAAGCGCAGAAACTGCTCGGCGACAGTCTCAAGCAACACCCGGATGCTGCATTGCTGCAGCACACTCAAGGCTTGTCACTGATCCGCGCTGGAAAGACCAATGAGGCGATGGCGCCACTGAAAAAAGCTGCTGAATTGGAGCCGCAGAACGCGCAGTACGGCTACGTGCTGGCGGTGGCGCTGCATGAGAGTGGCAAGGTCGATGAGGCCTGTGCACTGCTGGAGGGGTTGCTCAAGGTGCAGCCGGCGAATCGCAATGCACGGTTGTCGCTGATTCAGTGGTACCTCGACAGCGGGCAGGAGCCGAAGGCGCAGGTGCTGTTGCAGGGGTGGAAGAAGATGAACATGGGGGATCCGGCGTTGAAGTGATCGGCTGGAGATTGCATCCCCTCACCCCAGCCCTCTCCCAGAGGGAGAGGGGGCCGACCGAAGGATATTCATGAGATGCATTTACCTGACCTAATGTAGTGAATCCATAATCGACTGGATTTTTCAAGGTCGGCGCAGCTCGCCAGACACCTCGGTCAGTCCCCTCTCCCTCCGGGAGAGGGTTAGGGTGAGGGGCTTTTGATCTTCAACCCGATTATCACCAGGACGTCTCACCACTACGCATCGCTATCTCCCGCCGGCTATTGATCCGCATCGCCTTGATCAGCGACACCGTCCCCACCAGCAAGATCACCGCGCCAAACAGAAAGTCGATGTTGTACAGGCGGAAGTCCTGCACCGGCCCGAGCAGCAGCCCGCGCACCAGCGCCACGCCCATCAGCGTCGCGAGGAAATCGATCCCCGGCAGGTCGCGATAGAACACCAGCATCAGCGGCAGACACAGCACCAGCAGCAGCATCAATACCACGACCTTGAACGAATCCTTGCGCTCGACACTGAAGGCGCATTCGTGGGGTCCGTAGGGTTTGTAATCCTCGTCACGAATCATCGAGGTGTTCTCGTTGATGTAGTCGACGCGGTTGTACTTCTGGATCGGTGTGAAGGTATTGGACATCTCCATCAGCGTGGTGATGTTCTTGAACCGCAGGTCGATGCGTTCGCTGCCCTTGAGGTAATACAGCACCGGTTTGTAGCCGTAGCGGTAGGTGTCGAAAGGGAACGCAGTGGCCTGGCCCTGCACGCCGATCGGGCGCGGTTCGAGTTCGGCGTAGGCGCTTTTGTTGCTCGCCGACAAGTTGCGGCTCAGCGGCTGCACCTTGACCTGTTCGAGGAAGATCGGCGTCGCGCCGTAGGTCCACTGCAACGGCTCGAGGCGCAGGCGCAGTTCATTGCGGCTGAGATCATAGCGATTGAAAGTGCGTTCGGAGACCACCAGCGAACCGCTGAGCATGAACTCGCCGCGCAGGTTGTTGGTGATGCGCAGGGTCAGCTGATCCTTGCCCGGCGCCGCCGCTTCGGTAGACGGTGGCACGCCACACCACGCGGTGCTCTCGCCGACACCGCCGAGCTGGCCGTCACGGTTTTCGTTGAACAGATATACATAGCTGGCCCACAGCGTCAGCAGCAAAAGCAACGCCGTCAGACCGAGGATTTTTTTGCCCGGACTCACTGATCAGACTCCCTTCTTCGGTTCCATCGTCCAGCCGAAAACCCGCTGGCGAGCGCGACTCTACCAAAAGGCCATCACTGACCCAAGGGAAAATGCCCAATCGTTGAGGATACTAAGGGTTTCCCCGGTCCCGGCGTTTCGACTTGCAGGAGTGAGCCTGCTCGCGATAGCGGTGTATCAGGTTCAGATGTGTTGACGGGTACAGCGCTATCGCGAGCAGGCTCACTCCTGCAATGGACCGTGGCAGGGAACAGAAACTACAGAAACACCATATCAGCCCGCGTCAAACCGCCACAGCCCTGCTCCGAGTCTGATCCGCACAAACCAGCCATTGCTGAGTCTGTTTTGTTCCCAGCGCAATTCCTACAGTGCAGCCCATGCCAGACCAGGAGGCCTGGCGAGACTTGGCAACCGTGGATGAACTGACCATGAGCACAGCAACAATCGGGCAGGCCTATAACTACAAGGTCGTGCGCCAATTCGTCATCGCGACGGTTTTCTGGGGTGTGGTGGGCATGGCGATGGGCGTGTGGATCGCCTCGCAACTGGTCTGGCCCGAGATGAATCTGGACCTGCCATGGACCACCTTCGGCCGCTTGCGCCCGTTGCACACCAGCCTGGTGATTTTCGGTTTCGCTGGCAGCGCGCAGTTTGCCGCCAGTTATTACGCGGTACAGCGCACCTGCCAGGTGCGGCTGTACTCGGACGCTCTTGCCGCTTTCACTTTCTGGGGCTGGCAATCGGTGATCGTGATCATGCTGATCACCTTGCCGCTGGGCTACACCACCACCAAGGAATACGCCGAGATCGAATTCTCCGGCGCGGTGTGGATGGCCGTGGTCTGGGTGGCGTACGCCGTGGTTTTTTTCACCACCGTGGTGCAACGCAAGACCAGACATATCTATGTCGGCAACTGGTTTTTCGGTGCGTTCATTCTGGTGATCGCCATGCTGCACGTGGTCAATCACCTGTCGATTCCGGTCGACTGGTTCAAGTCCTATCCGGTCTATTCCGGCGCCACCGACGCCATGGTGCAGTGGTGGTACGGGCACAACGCCGTGGGCTTTTTCCTCACCACAGGCTTCCTCGGCATGATGTATTACTTCGTGCCAAAACAGGTCAATCGGCCGGTGTATTCGTATCGCTTGTCGATCGTGCACTTCTGGGCGTTGATCACCCTGTACATCTGGGCCGGCCCGCATCATTTGCACTACACCGCCCTGCCGGACTGGGCACAGTCGCTGGGCATGGCCATGTCGCTGATCCTGCTGGCGCCAAGCTGGGGCGGGATGATCAACGGCATGATGACCCTGTCCGGCGCCTGGCATAAATTGCGCACCGACCCGATCCTGCGCTTTCTGGTGTTGTCGCTGGCGTTCTACGGCATGTCGACGTTTGAAGGTCCGATGATGGCAATCAAGACCGTCAATGCCCTCTCCCACTACACCGATTGGACCATCGGCCATGTCCACGCCGGCGCGCTCGGCTGGGTGGCGATGATCACCTTCGGCGCGACTTACCACATGGTGCCGAAAATCTTCGGCCGGGCGCAGATGCACAGCACCGCATTGATCAACCTGCACTTCTGGCTCGCGACCATCGGCACGGTGCTGTACATCGCCTCGATGTGGGTCAACGGCATCACTCAAGGCCTGATGTGGCGAGCGATCAACGAGGACGGCACGCTGACCTATTCGTTCGTCGAAGCGCTGCAGGCCAGCCATCCGGGGTTCATCGTGCGCTTCGCTGGCGGGGTGTTTTTCCTCAGCGGCATGTTGCTGATGGCCTACAACGTCTGGCGCACGGTGCGGGTGGCGGATGTCGCACTGGCGCAGCGTGAAGCGCAGGTTGCTTGAGGTGCCAGTGATGGAAATGTTCTTCGATGTGACGGGCGTAGTGTTTCTGTGGCTGGCGGTGGAGTACTGCTTGGGCCGGGAGACGGCGGACACTCTGGATGAGGCGAGCATGGTGCCGTTTGCGGATGATCCGGAGGTGGCGCGGCGGGTGGAACTGGCGACCGGGAAACCGGTGAAGGCGGTGGCGCCTGAAGAGGTCAAGCCGGGGTGGGTCAACCTCGATATGTGAGGTGTGTCAGCCGGACTGCCCTCACCCTAGCCCTCTCCCAGAGGGAGAGGGAATTGACCGAGTTGTTTGTTCGTATTACGCCGACCTGAAATATCAAGTTGAACTCAGGCTTTGAACAGCACTCGATCGGCTCCCTTTCCCCTCGCCCCCCTGGGGGAGAGGGTTGGGGTGAGGGGGTAAGCTCTTGATCTTAAACGCGATCGCGCGGAATCAAACCCTGCAACTGCTGCGCAAGAAAATTCGCATCAAACACAAACGTATCCGGATCCTTCAACCCGTTGGTCTTGCGCCACTGCCACTCGCCATTGGGCAGTCCCACCAGCGAAATGCTGCCGTAACGCGCGGCCGTCAGCCCCATCACCGCCAGTGAAATCTGCCCGCCGCTGCCCATCACATCCGGCACGAACTCCACCGGTTTCCCGGCAATCACGATGCTCAACTTTTCCGTCTTGAACGTCGACGTCTCCACCGGCACGCTCGGCCCGAATGCGACGTAGGCCTCGCGATTCACCTCCAGCAGATTCGGCGCCTGCACCGGCTCCAGCCATTGCTGGATATCACCAAACAGCGCGGTAATGCGCGTGGCCCACGCCGCCGATTGCGTCTCGAACAGTTGCTTTTTGTGCGCTTCACTGTCGGCGTAATGACGGAGCATCTCGCCCAGTTGCTGTACATCGTCCATAGCGGTGTTCCTCGGAAAGGACCTGCGAACCTCGATAGTGGCAGATCGAAGCCTCGGCGTACGTTAAAGCTGCAGCGAGCGTAACACTTGCATGGAAAGTCAGCGGTACAGTCAGTCGGCGCTGGCTTCGGCCCGCAAACAAAAGGACACTCCAGCCAGACCCGAACTCTCGACACACCTCACTGCCCGAGGACATCCAATGCGCACCATCGGCCTGATCGGCGGCATGAGCTGGGAATCCAGCGCCGAATACTATCGCCTCATCAATCAACAGGTCCGCGATCGCCTCGGCCCTTTGCGCTCGGCGCAATTGCTCATGTACAGCGTCGACTTCGGCCCCGTCGAACAGGCCCAGCACGCCGGACGCTGGGATGATGCCGCGGCCATCCTGGTCGATGCCGCGCGCCGGCTCCAGGCGGGTGGCGCCGATTGCGTGGTGCTGTGTACCAACACCATGCACAAGGTCGCCGAGCAGATTCAGGCAGCGATCCATATTCCGTTTCTGCACATCGCCGAACCGGCAGCCCAGGCGGCACTGTCGATTGAGGCGCGTAGCGTTGGCCTGCTCGGCACGGCGTTTACCATGGAACAGGATTTCCTCAAGCAACGTCTGATCGCGCAGGGGTTAACGGTATTGGTGCCGGACGAAGCCGAGCGCAAGGACGTGCACCGGATTATCTACGACGAACTCTGCGTCGGCGTGATCAGCGATCAATCGCGACAAATCTATCAGCGAGTGATCGAATCGCTGACCGCACACGGCGCGCAGGCAATCATCCTTGGCTGCACCGAAATCGGCCTGCTGATCAAACCCGAACACAGCGCCCTGCCCCTGCTCGACACCACGGAACTGCATGCTCGGGCGGCGGTGGCGTTCGCGCTGAACGATTAAGTCAGGTTTTCGATGCGCCGCGCAGACGGGCCATGCTCAGCGTATCGACCCACTGCCCGTCGCGCACCGCGTAATCACGAAACAGGCCTTCGGTTTCGAAGCCGAACTTGCGGTAGAGACCGATGGCCGCTTCGTTATCGGCGTACACCGTCAGTTCGACGCGGTGCAGGTTCATCCAGTTATCGGCCACGTCCAGCGCCGCCGCCAACAGCTTCGAACCGACACCCTTGCCCTGCCACGCCACCGAAACGGCCATGCCGACACTGCCGGCATGGCTACGGCGAATCCGCGAAAAAGCCTCCAGCCCGAGATGCGCGATCACCGCACCTTGATGCAGCGCCACCAGCTTCACCATCCGTTCGTTTTCGGGCATCAGCCGCTGGCGCCAGATCTCGGCAGACTGAAACGGCATTTGCAACACCTGCCGGGTCACGGCCGGGTCGTTGTAAAGCGCGGTAACGCCTTCGACGTGGGATTCGCTGAAACGCTCAAGGTGAATGGCGGGGTTGTGCTCAGGCATGAAAGATCCCTCCTGGATTAGTGCGTGGCCGGTCACTGTAAACCGCGTCTTCATTGATTCGCCACGACTGTTTAAAGCCGTTGACCGAAACGTCTGGCAAGCCACAACGGCTTGCGCCATTTGGCTACGCATCCGCCAGAATCCGCCGGCTTGTGCGCCTTGAGGGCCGGCTTTATCGTTTCCAGGTCGCTGATGAATCAGTGATCGGGTTTAGCAGCTCGGCAATTCTCAAGGCACGCTGGTTTCGCCATTTCTGTTTTTATGGCGGCTTGCGTGGGGCACTTCGGCGCACCGGGATCCTTGAGCCTGGTCTGCTAACCCGCGTACAGCCGCCACCCCATTCGATTAGCAGCGGTGGATGACGGCTCCATTTCTCAAGGAGCTTCACCATGATCAAACCAACGCCAAACCCGCCTGAAACCGACCCGACCTCGCCCTACGAAACCTTAGATTCCAATAAATTCCACGAAGCCGTCGAACGCGCCCTCGATCACTACCTCAATCCGCTGCTCCCCAGAAAAGCGCTGCTCAAATCCGACACCCGCTACCTCATCGCCCCCGGCATCGACGGCGAAGAACTGCTGGCCGACGCCTGCGAAACCCTGACCTCGGCCAAAACCATGGCCACCGACTTCGCCGGGTTGGCGGAGGGCTCGCATCGGCATGTGCTGCTGGGCACTGCGCAAATGATCATGTTGGGTGAACTGGCGGTGAATCGGGCGCTGGATAATCTGGAGGTCGCGGCTGAGACGCGCGCCTACGTGATGGAACCGAAACGGCCCTTTGCGGGCCGTTTTCTATCTGCGGGAAGTGTATGGACGACTCCGTTTGATGACCGTCCGTCTTAAAACCAGCCTCACCTGTCAGATCTGACAGTAGACGAAATGAATCGCACAGGGTTTTCATGGCACATCAATTACCAAGGAATTGCGTGCCATGAACAATCCCGCATCCAACGGCGGCCCCATCGTCGCCCTCGCACTGACACCGCCCTATATTCCACGCCAGACCTACCCGATCATTCACCCGGTCGCCCAAGTCGGGCTCTCCCGGCTCAACTATTACGCGGACTCGAAGGGACTGTTGGTGTTGTTCGGGCCTTATGAGGGTCAGGTGCCCAATGAGACCGGACGGATTTACCTCAATGGCTTACCTGCGCCGATCCCGGCCGAGGTCACCAAAGATATGACCTCACAGCTTGAGTTTCGCATTCCATTGGGGTTGCTGTCAGACGGAGTAAACAATCTGAAAGTCAGCCTCCAGCGCCAGTCGAGCAATGAGGGTTCGTCAGAGCTGTTCGTGTTGCATTCCCTAGTCGACCCTGCCGGCAATGACACGGACCCGAATCCTGGAAATTCATTGCTGAACATTGATGTCACTCCAAAGAGTATCGGCCCGGCCGAGGCAGCAGCGGGCGTGATCGTGACAATGGATTATCCGGGCAAGCAACTGTATGACCTGTTGACCATCAACTATGGCGGTAAAACCCTCACCCATCTGCTGGTGCCAACTGCGCAGGACCCCAACCCCGAAACCAAACCAGTGGTCTTGACCTTCAAAACTGCGGATTTCGCCCATGCCCCCAACGACCCACAGTTCATATTCAAGTACAACGTCATCAGTCAGATAGCCGACTTTTCCGGTACGTCATCGAACGGAGTATTCAACCCGCAGGAATTCTGGTCCAAGGACTGCGTGGTTAATGTGCATATGGATCGGGTAGAACTGCTCGAGGCCATCCTTCAGGAGGTCCTTGGAGAAAACGGTGACAATCCGAAGGAAGTCGATCTGGGCAAGATGAATGGCGGGCCGTTGTGGGCGCTGGTTCACCTGATCCCCTCGATATGGCAGGCGACGGATCAAATTCATCTGACGTTCGAAGCGTGGCTAAACGGCGCCATGGTCGCCACCCATGACGAGACTTTGCCGATCGGCAATGTTCCGGGGCAGTTTTCCTGGTCAATTCCCAATGTGAAGGTGGTTGCCAACAGTCAGGTCAGGGTAAAGTTCGAACAGAACAGGGCAGACAAAGTCATCGGAGTTTCCAAAACCGCCGAAGCTCAAGTTGTGGGGACTGGATTTCCTCAAGGCTTTGAAGACTGGGAGCGAGAGGCAGCAGGAACAAATCTCCCAAATGGAATACCGATTTCACTACGTAGTGGATTGATCGTTACAGTGCTTAGAGCAGCCACGAATGGTGGATTTTGCAATCTAGCTGCAACAGAGGTACTTCCCGGACTAGGAAAAATATCTCTATTAATCTATTACAACTGCAGGATTAGATTCAGCTGGAACTATCAAAAATCCACATACGTCGAGCTATATCACCTACACAACTCCGGTTCAGGAAATAGGATTAGATTTTACGACACTAATGGATTGCTGCTTTCGGAAAGTGTTATCCCAAATTCAGATGCAGGACTGACCCTCCTTTACTACTACGCCCCCGCTGGGAGATTCATTGGATCTTTCGAATGGGATGCTTCGAATGAAGTCGACTCAGGATCGTGGATTGATCGAATAAAATGGATGTAACGTCGACGACCCAAAGAAACTTGTCGATTTCATGTGAAGCGATATTTAAGGGACTATTTAAGAGGACGGATTTATTTAATTCACTAAGTCCGTCCGTTTTTTACGCTGCTATTTAAACCACTCCCGTCGCTCATTGAACGTGCGCAGAATCAACTCCACCAAGCTCTGCACCTCCCCAACCTCCTGCGACTCACTGTTCACCGCCAGCAAGGCATTCAGCTGCATCGGCTGGTCAAACAGCCCCGGCAGCGCCACCAGCCCACGGTCATAGCGACTCATGTACATGGGCAGCAAGCCGATGCACGCACTGCAACGGATCATCTCCAGCATCAATTCATACGACTGCATCTGCACCACCCCCGCCAGGCGCTGCTCGACCAGTTCATTCCACGGACGAAAGCTGTCGATCTGCCGATCGTGCTGCCACTGCACCAACATGAAATCGGCAAGATCGTCCGGCGTTTCCGGGCGCGCGGTCACGCGGGAATAGCGTTTGGCGATGTGCGGCAGGTAATCCAGACAGGCCAGCCGCTGCGGTTCGCTCGTGGCAAAGGTCGGGCCAGGATGCGGGGTTGAGCCGTGGGCGAGCCAGAGAACAATGTCGGCACTGACCGCACGCAATGACAATTCGCTGTCCAGCGCAATGATCTCCAGACGCACACTGGCGTTGCGCCGCAGCAGCGCGATCAGGTCGCGGCCGAGAATGTCGTGCAGGATCGATTCGGCCACCGCGAGACGAATCAGCGGCTGTTCGATCACCGGCAATTTGCGCTCAAAGGCCAGGGTGATCAGTCGAGCCTGAAGTTGCTGGCCTTCGCGGGTCAGGCTCAAGGCGCTGCCCTGAAAGCTGAACAGACTGTGCTGCAATTGCTGTTCGAGTTGCGCGAGTTGTTTGCGCAGCAGCGTCGAGCGCACATTGAGACTCCGCGCCGCTTGCATGAAACAGCCGCAACGGGCGCTGACAAGGAAGTACTGCGCGACTTCGCTGTCGATGGCGGCGGCGTGGCTGAGCCAGGTTTCCTGTTTGTGTTCAGGCGAGCGGTAATCGCTGGTGCCGGCGCGTCCTGCGGGTTCGGTGAATGACATTGATGACTCCCTGTCGATCTTTGTATTTTGGTGGCTTCCAGCACTTTTAACTATTTCTGAACCCAGTGGAGATCCTGTGGGAGCTGGCTTGCCAGCGATGAGGCCAGCAGATCCAACATCATGGGTGACTGATAAGCCGCCATCGCTGGCAAGCCAGCTCCCACAGGTTACTCAGTGAAGGTGAAATCAGTGTTTTTCCTCCAGGACTTTGTTGAGCTCGGCGCCGTCGATGCTCAGCGTGGCGGTGTTGAGCATGCCGTCCAGATACGCCTGGGCGATCTGTTCCTGGCGCTGTGCACGCAGGGCCTGGGTCAGTTGATCGCGCAGTTCGTCCAGCGTCGCGGTGCGGGCCGGTTGCTGTTCGATGAGTTTGATCACATGGAACCCGGCGGCGCTTTGCACAGGATCAGACACGGCGCCGACCTTGAGCCGGGCGACGGCGCCACGCACCTCCGGAACCAGTTGCTGCAACGGTTGCAGCCCACTATCACCGCCCCGCTCCGCCGTGACGCGATCCTGCGAATACTGCGTCGCCAGTGCGGCAAATTCCGCTGGTGTGGCCTGCGCTTTTTTGCTCAGTTCAAGCGCCTGTTTGCGCACGGTTTCCAACGCTGATGCATCACTCACGCCGAGAAAAATCTGACTGACCCGATACAGCGCCGGCGTCTGCCAATTGGCCTTGCCCGCCTCGTACGCCTGCTGAATTTCAGCCGCACTCGGATAGTCCGCCGGCACCTGACTCACCGAGCGCAGATAATCGCGGAAGACAATCTGCTCAGTCGCCGCCCTGGTCTGCCGTACGATCTCCGGGCGCTGCGCCCAACCCTGCGCGTCAGCCTGTTCCAGCACCGCTTTTTCGGCCAGACGCGTGCGAATCCAGCGTTCCAGCGCCTCACGGTTGCCGCGCAGCTTTTCCCGAGCTTCGGGCGCAACGGTCGCCAGCAACGCCTGTAACTCGTCTGGCGAAACCTGCTGATTACCCAACCGCGCCACCGCAGGCCCCGCAGCAACCGCCGCGACAGGCGACGATTGCTGGGCGGCAACCGGATCAGAGCCCGGCCGCAGCACCAGCGCCACGGCCACCACCAACAGCGCCACCGCAGCGGCGCTGATCACCACGGCAGGCTTTTTCACAGCGCGACTTCCTCTTGCTCGGCGACTGCAGTTTTGCCGGTCGATGCCTGCGCGGCTTGACTGAAATCACGCAGGTAGACGATGAATTCCTGCAACAGTCGATCCCACAATTCGAGATTGCCGCGCAGATGATCGTGGCTCACGCCAGCGGCCAGCACCACGTCCATTTCCATCACCAGAAACTCGCCCTGCAACGACAACCGCGCGAAGCGCCGGGTGGCGTTCCACTGCTCGGCCACACCCGGCGGCAACTCGCCTTGCACACGCAGCGCACAGCTGAAGGTGAAGTCGACGTAGCTGCCCTGCTCCGCCGCCGGGTTGCCGAACCGCACCGCGTAGCCGATGCCCTGGCTGGCGCTGAGCAACTGCACGATGCCGTTCTGCTCGGTCTGGTTGACGCGGTAACCGGCGGCTTGCAGCACCTCGGTCAGAGATTGTGGCGATACATGGCTGATGAGTTGAGTCATTGCTTCTTCCTTGCCTGTCAGTGGGCGCGCGCGGCTTGCGGCGCATCGAATTGAGTTTTGTAAAGGTCGTCACCGAAGCCTTGAGCCAATTCATCGAACTTGACCCGAGCGCTACCGGCGAAGGGCTGGCGGATTTTCATCACCTCGGCGACGTCGATGTTTTCGTAGGCCGTGAGGATCTGCTTGGCGACGCCGTACATCTGTTGATTCTTGGCTGAACATTGCTGCACTTGTGTGTCACGCTCGCTCAATTGCGCTTCAAGCCTGGCGCGTTCCGCCTCTTTGCCACGGGCCATGACCAACAAGTCGTCATAGGCTTTCTTGAACTTGCCGGTCTGCTCGACGCTGGCCGCCACTTGCGCCTGCGCCTGGCTATGCAGGCTCTGTTGCTGGCCGGCGAGCTGCTCGGCAATGCCTTGGGCCTTGGCCAGTTGCGCCGTCAGCTGCTTGATCTGCGCCTGCGCCGCCTTGGCTTCGTTCTGCGCTGCCAGTTGCGCGGCGCTGGCCTGGGCCTGCTGACTTTGCAGAGCCTGAAGCTGCTGAGTGGTGCTGCGCAACTGCGTACGCAGGCGTTCTTCCATGCCTTCGGCATTCGCACCAGTGGCGATCAACAGACCGAACCCGAGCAACACGAATCGCGATTTCATAAGCCTCTCCCGGCGCTTTAGAAGCGCGTGTTGATCTCAAGCTGCAAGACGTCGATGTCGTACGGCGCGCCGTACACCGCCTCGGTGCTCATCCAGCGACCGGTGGCGTAAACGTTCTTCGCCAGACCGTAATTGCCGCCGAGGAAATAGCCCTTGGCGTTGGTCCCGCCGAGGTGGAACGACGAGTCGTTGAAGCCGTCCGGCAAGGCATCCGGCTGGATGTATTTGTAGCCAGCGAACATGTTCCAGTCGCCCTGCTTTTTCAGGTCCAGCGCACTGCCGAGGGTGAACTGCACCATCCACGCGTTGGCGCCGCTTTCGAGGTCGCCGTTGCTGTCGAGGTTGTTGACGATCTGCCCCGCCGAACGCCTGCGCATGTCGCCTTCGTTGTAGGCGAGGTTTTGGATGTAGTTGCCCTGGCTGCGCAGTTTGAAATCTTCCGGCAGGTCGGCATCCCAAACCATATTGAGATCGAGCAGATTGAATTCCGAGGCGAGGCCGACAAATTGCGGTTGCGGCGTGGTCGTCGGGTTGAGCGGGTTCGGCGTAATGTCGCGCAGCAGGAACACGCTGTTGCCCTTCTGCATGAACGCCGCGCGGCTGCCATCGCTGTCACAGCCAGGGGCGCCGGCCCACGGTTCGCAAGGCGCCGAGCGCTGGCCTTCGATATCGTCGAAGCGGTAGTAGGCCAATGCGCCCTTCAAGCGGTTGTTGCTGTTGATCGCCCATTTGGCGCCGATCTGCGCGCCGTACAGCCACTTGTTGTCGCTCTCTTCCTTGTCGAAGCCGTTGCTGCTGGCGGTGTCGTTGGTGTAGTCGACCGGGAACGCGCCGACGGTGCCGAACACGCCCCAGTCGCGGTTGAGCTTGTGATCGAACAGCGCTGCGACGCCATCGAAATTCAGGTCATTGGAATAGAGCATGTCGGTGGACATGAACGGGTTGGCAAAGCGCCCGCCGGTC
This sequence comes from Pseudomonas sp. Z003-0.4C(8344-21), assembly GCF_900104975.1. Taxonomy (NCBI): domain Bacteria; kingdom Pseudomonadati; phylum Pseudomonadota; class Gammaproteobacteria; order Pseudomonadales; family Pseudomonadaceae; genus Pseudomonas; species Pseudomonas sp. Z003-0.4C(8344-21). Next base: position 3,654,672 of record NZ_LT629756.1, read on the forward strand.
AGGGTCAGCTCATCGCTCGGCTTCCAGTTCAAATAACCCTGATCAAGCCAGATGTCTTTCTTGGCGAAACCGCCGCCGAGGTTTTGCGTGGTCGAGACCGGGTTGTTGTCCGAGCCGGTGCCGATGCGAATGCCGGCGGTCCACTGCGGCGAGATCTCGGCTTTCATGCCCAGCCGTGCGCGAATGCGGAACTGGTTGGTGCGGTCTTCGCGGGTATTGAGCAGCGGCGGCAGGCTGGTGCTGCTGTTGGGATTGACGTCATACGGGCCGTTGTTGTTGAGCTTGGCGAAGTCGACGATCTCGTTGCTGTTGCTGTCCGAGTAGTAGCGCGATTCGTTGCGCAGACGAATGTCGCCGTCGAAGCTGATGCGCGCAGCCCATTCCGGGAAGCTGTTGGGCGCCGCCCAGTTTTCCTGTTTCGCGGTGGCCATGACCTCGGCTTTGACCTGATCGCGGATCTGGTCACGCACCGCCGCCGGCACGTATTGCACACGGACATCGCCCGGTGCGGCGACCGGTCCGGCCGCAACCGCCGTGGTCGCGGCGGCCTGCCTGGCCTGGACGGCCTCGTTCTGCGCCTGAGCGATCAAAGCATCGGCCTTGTCCTGTTTGAGAATGCCCTGCTCGACCAGCAAGCGGATCAGATTGATCGTGGCGTTCTCCGACGGTGCCGGCGCGGCCACGGCCTGACCGACCAGGGTCGCAACGACCATGCCGACCGCCAGGGACAATCGATTCACATTGGAAATCATCTGCACACAACTCCTTTTGGCCAAGCTCGAAGGCCTGGCAATAAACAGGCTGGGTTAACCCGGACGCCGCCCTTGCAGGGACAGGCGCACGGGCAAAGTGATCGAGGCCGGAGGCCGTTCGCTAAGGGCCGGCGCGCCACGCAGCGCGGCCAGCACCTGGGTATCGATTTGCGGGTTGCCGCTGGACTTGATCAGCTCGACGCGGGTGATCTCGCCGACGCTGCTCAGCCACACATCCGCCTGCAACGAGAACGCGAGGTTGCGCAGTTCCGGGTTTTCGCGCAGCAAGCGCTGGAAGGTGAACGCGAGGAACTGGCTGTACGTGCCGGTGCCCAAACGTCCGCCGCCGGCCCCGGCCATGCCGCCGCCCTTGCCCGCGCCGATGTTGAAGGCGTCGCTGCCGCTTTGCGCATCGCCGTCCATTTGCATCGGGTTGGCCAGATCGTCCGCCGGCGATGGCGGCGCTTCTTCCTCGGGCTTGACCTCTTGCGGCTCAGGCGTTGGCTCGGGCTCGACGACTTTTTCTTCCACCGGGGTTTCCGGCTCCGGCGGTTTTTCCGGCGGCGGAGGTGGCGGTGGCGGCAACGGAATGATCGTCGGCACCTTCGGCGCTTCGCGGCGCACGCCGGCCATGTCGTTGGCCCACTGCCAGAGGAACCATGCAGCCAAAGCAGCGATGAGCAGACCGGCGCCCCACTTCGCATAACGCAGCGGCGACTTCTTCACCGGCAAGGGCTCGATCGGAAGTTGTGCAGTCATGACTCAGCCCTGACTCGGTTTGCCGGTGACGAGACCGACCTGGGACAGTTCGAGCCGGCGCAACAGATCCAGCACCTCGATGACTTTCTGGTACTGCACCGTCGCATCGCCGCGCACGATCACCGGGAAATCCGGGCTCTGCGCTTTCTCTATGCGCAGGCGCTCTTCCAGTTCGGCGAGGGTCACCGGGTAGGCATCGAGAAACACCTGACCGCCGTCATTCACCGAAATCGCCTTGGTCTTGGCTTCCGACAGCGACACCGAGGCGCTGGCCTTGGGCAGGTTGATCTGGATCCCGGAGACCTGCGCGGTGGCGGTGAGGATGAACATCACCAGCACCACCATCAGCACGTCGACCAGCGGCGTGATGTTGATGCTGTCCACTGCGGCATCTTCGTCATCGTCGTGGGAGGCATTTACGGACGCCATGTCAGTGCTCCTCAGGCCGGTACGGAATGGTTGGCGTGATGGCCGCGCGCATGCGTGGATTCACTGAACTGGCTCTCGCCATGCATCTCCGCCAGACGGGTGATGAATTCGTCGACGAACACGCGCATGTCGGCGCTGACTTCCTTGTTGCGGGTGATCAAGCGGTTGTAGCCAAACAGCGCCGGGATCGCGACGAACAGGCCCATGGCGGTGGCGAGCAAGGCGGCGGCCATACCCGGTGCGATCGCATTGATGTTGACGTCACCGGCCATCGCCGTGCCGAGGAACACCACCATGATCCCCAGCACTGTGCCGAGCAGGCCGATGTACGGGCCGCCAGCGATGGCGTTGGACAGGGTCGAGAGTTTCGAACTCAGTTGCTGGTTTTCACGGGTGCGCACACCGTCCATCGAGCAGCGGATGGCTTCGATGGTCGCTGCCGAAACCGACGAGGTATCGGCGCCCTGCTCGCGACGGGTGCGGATCTCTTTGACCGCCACCAGATACAGGCGCCACAGCGACGAATGTTGCAGGCGCTGAGCGAGTTGCGCGTCGTCGGCGAACATCTCCAGGCGCGTGCCGACCTTGGCGAAATGCGTGCGGAAGTCTTCGTTGGCCGCGGTGACACGGCTGAGGGTGCGGTTCTTGCGCAGCATGATGATCCACGACTGGAACATCATCAGCACCAGCACGGCAATGATCACCCAGGCGTCCACCGGCACCGCATTGAGCAGGAAACCGAGGCTGCCGAAACCGAAACCGGACTGTTCTTCATCGACGCCGTAAGCCACCAGCTTCGACTCGGCACCCTGCGAGGTGGCATCGGCCAACAGCAGCGCGGCCGGACGGGCGACCTTCGACAGGCGCAGCTCATCAATAGCGCCCACAAACGGCTGGAACGGCCCTTCGTGCAGATCGGCACCGATGGCCATGACCGAGTTGAACGCCGGCATCGCCTGGGCCAACGCAGCGCTCTCGCGACCGTTGATGTACAGGGTGACTTTCGAACCTTCGGCGGTCAGCGCGACGTGTTGCCATTGCGCGGGCGTCAGCGCCTGGGTGGCAGCGGCGCGTTGGCCGTCAATTTCCACGAACGGCAGACCTTGGCTAACACCGATCAGCAGGCTTTGCGTGCCTTCGCGGCGAGCCAGAATCAGTTGCTCGCCACTGGCCTGATCCAGACGCAGCCAGGCGCTGAAAGTGAACGCACTGCCAGCGTTGTGCTGCAGCGAAGGGCTGGCCGGCAGCAGCAACGGCTGACCGCTGAACTGCAAGGCACGCCCGACCACGCCATCAATCGCCGCACCAGTCGCGCTCTGCGCGGTGTTGCCGTAGGCGGTGGTGTCTTTGGCGGGGGTGCCGGTGGCACCGTCGAAATGGTAGAGCGCGGTGTAATTCGGGTCGAAGGTCAGTTGGCCGTTGCCGGTCGCCGGCGCCTTCTGATTGCCGTAATACATCCAGATGTCCTGACGCTGCCCGCCCTCGACGTTCGGCACGTCGACCCAGATCAGCGCCATGCCCATCAGCGCGTCGAAGCTTTCGATCTGATGGTTGAGCACGGTTTTGTCATCGGCGGCGACAAAGCGCAGGTCCGAGCCGTCCTCTTTCACCCCGTCGAAGGTGAAGTTGCCGGTGTGCAAACGCACCAGCAGCGCCGTGCGACCGAGCGCCTGATTGATCGCCGCGCCCTGCGGCGTGGTGTCGACGGCGATCTGTTTGCGGTAATGCCAGTCGTCCTGCCACCAGGCCTGAGCCGTGGCCGGGAGCACGAAGCCCAGGCAGATCAACAGGGAAAGAATGAGGCGCTGCATGAAAAGTGCTCCTGGTTAGAAAGTGGCCTGAAGGTTGAAGTGCAGGCGCGATTCCTGTTTCGAGGTGTTCGGCCCTTCGAGTAGCGGGTAGCCCCAGTCGAGGCTGCCGGACAGCCATTTACTGAGGCTGGCGCGGGTGCCGAGGCCGACACTGGCCAGGGCGTAGTTGGCGTCCTGATCCGGCAGTTCGTCGCGCAGATAGAGTTGTGCGCCTTCGGCGAAGGCGTAGAAGCGCCAGTCCTGCATCCAGGTGCCGGCGAACTTCGCCAGCGACGGTGTGCGCAGTTCCTGACTGAGCAGGTAACCGTCATCCGCGGTGCGTTCGGCAGCCAGATAGCCGCGCACCGAAGTCGCGCCGCCGGCGGAGAATTGTTCGTTGGAAACCAGTGGACCCGAGGCCAGTTGGAACGCCGCTTTGGTCGCGCTCTGCCAATCGCTGTCGAAGGTCCAGGTGTAACTGGTGTCGCCCTTGAGCACGGCGAAGCTCGGTTTGGCGCGGTAGCGTTTGTAGTCGAAATCTTCGTCGGAACTGCCGTAGCCAAAAATGCTGCGCGTGGCCGCGACCAGACTCAAACCGAGGCCGAGCTGGCTTTTGTCTCTGTAGCGATAGCCGTTGTAGGCAAAGGTGAATGGCGCGTATTGCAGCGGGACTTTGTCGCTCTCGCCGGACAGGGTCAGGCGTTCGTCGAAGTCCTTGAAGTCGATGCCCGCGGATAGCGAGTTCGACCAGTTGCCGCTCGACGGCAGTGTATAAATCGCCGACACGCCGTAGCTGTGGCCCTTGCCAAGCACGTTGCTGCCACCGATGGTCGCGACGTTGCTGTCGGACTGGTAACCAGAGAACTGCACGCTCCAGCGTTCGGTCAGCGGTGCAGTGTAGGAGCCCGACCAGACCTTGGCGTTGTCGGTTTCCTGCGGTGCGGTGAAGAAGGTCAGGTTGACGCTGTGGCCGAGTTGCCAGAGGTTGTTGTAACCGAGGCTGGTGACGGTGCGCAGCTTTTCGGTGTCGGCGCTGTAATCGTTGTTGAGGCCGACGCTGGCGGTCCACGGGTTCTGGTCCTCCACCTGCAAATCGACGTCCATGGTGCCGGGGCGCTGACCTTCGCGCACCAGCGGCATCACTTGGCGCCCCGGGGTCTTGTTGAGCTGCGCCAGTTCGCCTTGGACTTTGGCGAAGTCCGGCACCTCGCCTTCCTTCAACGCCGGCACGTTGTCGCGAATGTCCAGTGGCGAATAGTGCCTGGCGCCGACCACACGCACGCGGCCAACCTTGGTTTCGCTGACTTGCAGATAGACGATGCCGTCAGCCACGGCTTGCTCCGGCAGCTCGACGAACACCGACTGATAACCGCGCTCCTGATAAGCCTTCTGCAACGCGTCGCGCGCACCTTCGATATCGCTGAGGGCTTTTTGCGGGCCGAGAAACGGATACACCGCTTCCTCGATCGCCCGCGCATCGAGCACGGTATTGCCACGTACGAAGTATTCGTTGACGTCGACCAGACGCGGCGCTGCGGCGTGTGCAGCGCCCTCTTCGGCCAGCGCCGGCTGCACGCCCGCCGTCACCAGCAGCCAGCCGCACAGCGCCAGCCGTGACTTGAAAATCGGTTCCACACTACCCCCTGAATTCGCGATGACCTGTTGGCGCTACAGCGCCCGGTGTGTTGCCGCTGTTAGTTGCCGACGTGCGGGGCGCAGGCGTGTTTGCCCAGCCAGGTGTGCAACAGCGCGAAGTTCAAGGAGAACTCGGGCATTTGCAGCAACGCACCGCAGAACACTTCGCCGATGATTTTCTGAATGAGCAGCACCGCGCGCGGCTCGTTGAGCAGCGTGGCGATGTCGCGACTGAGGGCGCTGAAGCTCCAGACTTTCTGGTTCAGACCGAGGCCGACGAACCAGCGGAACAGCAGGTTGTAATTGAGCTGTTCGTAGAGCTGCTGTTCGCTGGGCACCGAATACAGCAGTTGCAAAAGCAGGATGTGCATCACCGTTTGCGCCGGAATCAGCATGCCCGGCTCGGCGTTGAGGTCGTGCAGGAGTTCGCGGTGGGCATCGAGCAAATCGTCGATCTGCGGGCGCAGCAAAACCAGCGAATGCCCCGGCGGAATGTAACTCGACACCTCTTTCAAAGCGCCCTGCCAGTCATCCTGCGAAACAATCCAGACCCACGGCGCGCCGTAGCGATACACCGACACCGGCTTCTTGCGCGCAGCCTCGACGATCTTCGACAAGCGTTGATCGAGCTCCTGCATGCCCACTTTCGAATAGCGTTCCATAGTCCCCATTGCCTCACTCCCGGCGTCCCGCCTCGGCTTGCAAAGTGCACCCCGAAGGGCCCCTCAAGCGCGTTACATAGGCATGACCGGACTGGCTATGTGCTACCGAACTTTTGTCATAAAAGCTTCATTACAGGAGATGGGCTGGCAGGGATTTCAGGTGTATGAAAACCAATGTGGGAGAAGCCAGAAAACTAAAGCCCCTCACCCTAGCCCTCCCGAAACGTCGGACCGCCCGTGGAGAGAGGGAACTGACCGCGGTGGATGCGAGATTTACGCCGACCTGAAATACCAAGTCGAACGCGACTTTTGGAAATCAAAAGCCCCTCACCCTAGCCCTCTCCAAGAGGGAGAGGGAACTGACCGTGGTGATTGCAAGGCGTACGCCGACATGCAATACCGAGTCGAACGCGAATTTTGGAAATCAAAAGCCCCTCACCCTAGCCCTCTCCCGGAGGGAGAGGTAACTGACCGTGGTGATTGCAAGGCGTACGCCGACATGCAATACCGAGTCGAACGCGAATTTTGGAAATCAAAAGCCCCTCACCCTAGCCCTCTCCCGGAGGGAGAGGGCTAGGGTGAGGTGGATGCGAGTGCTACGCCGACCTGGGATACCGAGTCGTACGCGATTTTCAAAGCCAAAGCAGATCGGCTCCCTCTCCTCGGGGAGAGGGCTGGGGTGAGGGGCGAATCCACCACAAATCCAAAGCCAACCGCCCGCTTCTAACCACTCAACAATGAGCGCAAGCTCGAGTGCTTTTGATCTTGCGTCACCGGCGACATCGGAAGGCTGAGCGGAGGGATCGATCCGGGCGTGGGAGCGCAGCGACCGTACGACGAAGTCGTACACAGCGGAAGTAGGTGCAGCGCAGCAAACCGTAGCCGCTGCGCCCGGATCGATCCCGCAGCGAAGGGACCCGAGCCTGCGAGGGCCGAACGCAGGAGCAAGCGTTTTGGGTTACCTTTTTGGCGTTTGAAAAAGGTGACCCGCCGTAAGGGCGGAACCCTAAGCCGCCGTTACCGCAGCAACGGATATGTACCCATACCCAATCAAGAAGCGCCTGAGAGAAAAGCCATCGCCAGCAGGCTGGCTCCCACAGTTTTGATCGAGTACATCAGGTATAAACAGGCCAGCTATCGACAATCCTGCCATCCCGCACAGCCAGCAAATCGCCAAATTGCAACAGCACAGACTCCGTTTGAGCAGGACGCAAAAACACCTGATCCTCAACTCCAAGGCCCACAGCAGGCGACCCATTGACCATCTCCTGATTCGAACTACGCCCATACACCCCATTACTCTGCAACCCCATGGGCGATTCAAACTCCGCCATCCAGTTCCCCCCATAAACGAAGAAAGTCTGCCGCTGATTGGGGTCCCACCACGAAAACAGCCTCGACTTGCCATCCAGCGCCGGAATATTCACCGCGCCGGTACTCTTCAACACCGGCGTAGCGATATACGCCGCCGGCACATGCTCGCTCAGCGAGGGCAAATCATAGTGGGTCGGCTTGAGCATCGCCGTCCCCACCGAGACCTCACTGCACAGCGTCTCGTGTTCATGCATGCGATAACTCGGACTGCCCGCCGTGTTCAGGCACAAACCCTCCCGCCACAAACCCGGAAACTGCTGCCGGGTAAAATCGACATAACGCTGATAAATCACCATGACCCTGGCGAACAACTCTTCAGGCGAACCGAGAATCCCCGGCACGCCCATGCCCACAAACGGGTCGTAGCCCATGAACCCGGCAAATTCCAGGTGCTGCGGGTGGGCACTGATCAGCGTCAGCATCCTCCCCAGCGCCTGCGCATCACTGACCCCGCCACGATGCAGACCGACATCCAGCTCAATGTTCACGCGCATCTGCGTACGCAAACCCTGCGCCAAGGCCAGATATTGTTCTAACCGCTGCGGCCCATCGAGCAGCCATTGCAACTGCCGAACCGGATCGAACGCGCCTTTGTGCGCGCGGTAAAACAGCTCAGCCGAACGCACAGGCAGCGGCTTGCCGAGCAAGATATCGGACTCGGGAAACGCCACTGCATCGTGATTGAGAAATGGCTGATGAAACGACATCAACCGCGGCGTCCTGGCGCGTTGCGCTATGTACTTCAACAGCCCCGGCGCCGGCAGCGACTTCTCCACCAGCCGCAACTGCTTGCCGCCACGCCTGACCGACTGCACCACCACATCGATGTTGTGATCAAGCCGATCGAGATCGATCAACAGTACCGGACGCATCGGCCCGTGCTCTTTCAGCGCCTTGTTCAGCGCCCGAAAATAATCACTGTACGGCCCGCCTCGGTCGCCCGGCCGCAAGCACGCACCGACGCCCACCAACAAAGCGCCGACGCCCAAAGTGCCGAGGAGAAAATTACGTCGATTGACCGCCATCAGCTCACTCCCAGTATCGACGCCAGATGCGCATTGAGAAAACGCCCGTGCGGGTCCAGCGCCTGACGCACTTCGACAAACTCGCGCCAGCGCGGATACAGCGGTTGCAGGGTTCGCGCGTTGAGCGAGTGCAACTTGCCCCAGTGCGGGCGGCCGTTGTACTTCCAGAAGATCGGCTCGATCGCCGCGAAGAAGTTGTGATGATCCATCTGATAGTGCTGATGAACCGAGATCGAGCAGCTGTCGCGGCCCTCGAACATGCTCAATGCAATGTCGTCGGCCTTGACGTAGCGGTACTCGATGGGAAACCAGGTGCGCAGGTCCTTGTCCTCGATCAGCTTGAGAATTTCGCGCAGGCAGGCCGGGCCGTGTTCGGCGGGCACCGAGTACTCCATTTCGTTGAAACGCACCGTGCGCACGTTGGCGTAGATATCGAACGAATCGCCGACACGATCCTCGAAACTCGCCAGATGGCGCAGGCTGTTGAGCAGCGTGCGGCGCAGGTCGGGGAAATCGCTCGCGTACTTGTCGAGTTTCTCGATCAGGTTGACGAACTCATTGCCGCCCTCTTCTTCCGGGCTGATCGGTGGCGTAGGCGGGTCGTTGGTTTCGTTGAGGGCAATAGACAGGGCGTAGTCGGAATGGGTGACGACGAGCATTTCCCAGTGCTGGTTTTCGCGAGTGTTCTTGTCAAGGTCTTCGAGCAGCTCTTCGGTTCTGGCGATCCACTGATGTTCGCGCAGGCGATAGGCCGGGCGGTTTTGCAGGCGAATCCTCGTCGCCACACCGAGCACGCCGAGCGAGACCCGCGCCGCGCTGAACACCTCGGCATGGCGCTGACGGTCGCAGTCCAGCACCTCGCCACTGGCCGTGACCAGTTGCATCGCGCAGACCTGTGCCGAACAGGACTGAAAGGTTTTCCCGGTGCCGTGAGTCGAGGTGGCGATGGCGCCAGCGAGGGTCTGGTAATCGATATCGGCCATGTTGGGCAACGCCTGGCCGATGTCTCTCAGCGGCACGCCCATGCGCGACATGGGCGTGCCGGCACCAAACTCGGCTTGCAGGGTTTTCCCGTCGTGGTCGAGCAAGCCGCTGAAATAACTCAGCGACAACAGCGTGCCGTCGGTGGGTATCAGCGCACTGAACGAATGCGCCGAGCCGACCGGGCGAATCCTGCCGGGTGCCTGCTGAATGGCGCTTGTCAGCTCATCAAGATTCTTCGGCGCCAGCCGCGCCGCCGGCAGGCAACTCTGCGCGCCTGACCAGTTGCGCCAGGGAATCAGGCGTGGCGCGCGCAGCAACTGGCCCAGCGCCGGGTGGCTCGCCAGTGCGCTGAACGCACCGACGATGCTCGCCCGTTGCAGCAGTTGCCGGCGCGTCAGATCCAGAGTCATGGCGGGCCCTTATTGCGGCAGCGGCTGGTCGGCCATGAAGCCGATCAGTTGCAGGAATTGTTCTTCCGAGCACTCGACACACTGGCCCATCGGCGGCATGGCGTTGTAGCCATTGATGGTGTGGTCGAGCAGCGTGTCGGTGCCTTGGCGGATACGCGGCTCCCAGGCCTGGCGATCACCGGTAAGCGGCGCATTGGCCGCCGGGTTGGCGTGGCACAGCTGGCAACTGTTGGCGTAGATCTGCGCCAGCGCCGGGTCGGCGGGTGTGATGTTGCGCTGGAGCGGCTGCGGCTTGGGTTCTTCGCCGCAACCGTACAGCGCCGTGGCCATTGCCAGCCATAAACAGAGTCGGATCGCCCGCATGAAAAGCCTCGCGTTGGGGTGGCGCTTGTTGTTAGGCGTCCACCTTAAGCCAGCGGTGACAGAGGACTGAGGGCATTGCCGGACAATGAAGGGGGCAAACGGGGCCAGCCGGGGTTCACAAGCAGGGCGAAACAGGTCTAGGCTTGGAACGACAATTCCAAGACCTCCCCACATCCCAATGTGGGAGCGAGCCTGCTCGCGAAAGCGGTGTGTCAGTCCCTGATGATCCGACTGAAAAATCGCTTTCGCGAGCAGGCTCGCTCCCACAGGTATCGGTTTTAACCTGCACATTGATTTCATCACGGGGTAGCGACATGACCACAGCAAACATCCTTGGCAATCTGTTCCCTTCTGTCAGCGACATCCCGGAAAAATACCGTCTCGACGCTCAGGTCGAGCAGCGCGAATACCTCGTCGACGGTGAATTGCGGCGCTGGGACGGCCCGCTCGCGCAAGTGCGCAGCCCCGTCTATCTGCAGGGTGCCAACGGCGACGAACAAGTGATCCTTGGCAGCACGCCACTGCTCGACGCTGAAACCGCCCTCACCGCCCTCGACGCCGCCGTTCGCGCCTACGATCGTGGCCAGGGTCTGTGGCCAACCATGCGCGTGGCCGAGCGCATCCAGCATGTCGAAGCATTCCTGCGGCGCATGCGTGAGCAACGCGAAGCCGTGGTGAAACTGCTGATGTGGGAAATCGGCAAGAATCTCAAGGACTCGGAAAAGGAATTCGACCGAACCTGCGATTACATCGTCGACACCATCAATGCGCTCAAGGAACTCGACCGCCGCTCCAGCCGTTTCGAGCTGGAACAGGATACCCTCGGCCAGATCCGCCGCGTACCGCTCGGCGTCGCGTTGTGCATGGGCCCTTATAACTATCCGTTGAACGAGACGTTCACCACGCTGATTCCGGCGCTGATCATGGGCAACACCGTGGTGTTCAAACCGGCAAAGCTCGGCGTGCTGTTGATCCGCCCGTTGCTCGAAGCCTTCCGCGACAGCTTCCCCACCGGCGTGATCAACGTGATCTACGGCAGCGGCCGCGAAACCGTGAGTGCGCTGATGGCCAGCGGCAAGATCGACATCTTTGCCTTCATCGGCACCAACAAAGCCGCCAGCGACCTGAAAAAACTGCATCCCAAGCCGCACCGCTTGCGTGCCGCGCTGGGTCTGGATGCGAAAAACCCGGGGATCGTCCTGCCGGAAGTCGATCTGGATAACGCCGTCAGCGAAGCGCTCACCGGCTCGCTATCGTTCAACGGCCAGCGCTGCACCGCGCTGAAAATTCTCTTCGTCCACGAAGACGTGGTCGACAGCTTCATCGAAAAATTCAACGCCAAACTCGCCGACCTGAAGCCGGGCATGCCGTGGGACAGCGGCGTTGCGCTCACGCCGCTGCCGGAATCAGGCAAGGTCGATTACCTGCACGGGCTGGTTGCCGATGCGCGCAGCAAGGGCGCCGAAGTGGTCAACCCGCATGGCGGTGAAGCCCGCGCGTCGTTCTTCTACCCGGCGGTGCTGTACCCGGTGAACCCGCAGATGCGCGTCTATCAGGAAGAGCAGTTCGGCCCGGTGGTGCCGATCGTGCCGTATCGTCACCTCGATACCGTGATCGACTATGTGCTGGAATCGGACTTTGGCCAGCAGTTGAGCATCTTCGGCACCAATCCGGTGGCGGTCGGTCGGCTGGTCGATACGTTTGCCAACCAGGTCGGGCGGATCAACCTCAACGCCCAGTGCCAGCGCGGCCCGGACACCTACCCGTTCAACGGCCGCAAGAATTCCGCCGAAGGTACGCTGTCGGTGCACGATGCGTTGCGGGTGTTTTCGATCCGTACACTGGTGGCGACCAAGTTCCAGGAGAGCAACAAGGATCTGATCAGCGAAATCATTCGCGGGCGTGATTCGAGTTTCCTGACCACTGATTACATCTTCTGATCCACCTCATCGGCACCTGAGCCAAAGTCGTCAAGCGCCCGGCCAGCGTTCGACGGCATTCCCGGCAAGGTCTTCGCCGGCCGGACGGGTGCCGGTGATCATGGAAATCACCGATCCGGCCTTCGCCCGGTACAGCAAACGGATGCCGGGCGGCGCTTACGGGCAGGCCGCGTTGTACAGTCAGCATTTCCACCATATCGGTGCGATGCGCAATATCCTCCTGCGTATGGCAGCATGGATGAACTACATTTTTCCGTTCCACTGATCTGAACCGAGATGACGAGAGGCTTGCACTGAGTACTTACAGCACCCATCGACTTCCGCCCTTGCTGCGGCGGGTCTTGCGCCCCTTGCTGGACCCGTATCGCCGTTACCGCCACGCCCGCCTGATTCACGCAGTGCGCGTGGCCCTTGGATTGCTGGCGACGATCCTGCTGACCACCGGCATCAACCTGCCCCACGGTGAATGGGCCTCGGTGACTATGCTGGTAGTGATCGGCGGCCTGCAGCACCATGGCAACATCGGCAAAAAAGCCGCGGAGCGCGCCACCGGCACGCTGATCGGCGCCGCGGTCGGGCTGGCGCTGGTGGCGCAGCACGCGTGGCTGGGGATGCCATGGCTGACCTATTTTGCGATGGCCGTGGTCTGCGGATTCTTCTCCTATCACGCCATCGGCAAGGGCGGTTACACCGCCCTGCTCTCGGCGATCACCGTGTTCATCGTCGCCGGGCATGGCGACAATCCGATCAGCGATGGCTTGTGGCGCGGTGTCGATATCCTCATCGGTATCGCCCTCGCTTTGGCATTTTCGTTCGCCCTGCCGCTGTACGCGGTGTATTCGTGGCGCTACAACCTCGCCGATGCCCTGCGCGACTGCGCCACGGTGTATGGACGCATCATCAGCGGACAACCGGTAGCCGCCGACGAGCATTTGCGCTTGATGAGCCGCCTCGGCGCGGTGATGGTGCAGTTGCGCTCGCTGATGCCGTCGGTGTCCAAGGAAGTGAAGATCTCCATGACCGAACTCGATGCGATCCAGCGCAACCTGCGCATGTGCATCAGTACGCTGGAAATCCTCGGCAATACCCGCCCGGATGCCAACGACCCAGAAGCCATGGCGCATTTGCAATCGGCGCTGAAGGCCGAGCATCGGCAGATTCGCGTGCAACTGATCGGCATGGCCCGCGCCTTGAAAAGCAGGGCGACGAGTCGCCTCGACAGGCCGCTGGAGTTGCCGGAGTCCAACCTCGATGCGCCGGTCTACAGCGCACTGGACGGTTACCGTTTGTTGACCCGGCAACTGGCGGCCAACATCGGCGAGATGCGCCAGCGCCTGGCGAAATCCGCCCCGCGCTGGAACATTTGAGCCTCACTGCGCGGCCAGTCGCCGCGCCTTGAAACCCCAGCCTTGTTGCATGCCGGCGGCGGCGAGCAGAATCGCGGCAACGCCGACCCATTGCAGGATTTCCAGGCGATGGCCAAAGGCAAACCAGTCAACGAAGATCGCCGCGATCGGGTAGATGAACGACAGTGCACCGGTCAATGCCGTCGGCAACTTCTGAATCGCGCCGTACAGCAGCACATACATCAAACCAGTATGGACGATGCCCAGGGTCACCAGACTGGCCCAGGCACTCGGCGCTTGCGGCAACACGCTGAAATGCGCGAACGGCGCCAGCAGCAGAACCCCGGTGCAGACCTGAATCAACGCAATCAGATGCGGCGGCGTGCCGGTCAGGCGCTTGATGATCAGTGCAGCAATCGCATACAGCAACGCCGCGCCCAAGGCCAACGCGATGCCCAGTAGATAGTCGCTGCCACTCTCGCCTTGCGTGCCGTGGGCACTGACGATCGCCAGCATGCCGAGGAACGAAACCGCCAGCCAGAACAGCTTTTGCACGGTGATCTTTTCGCCGAGAAACAACGCCGCCAATCCCACCAGCATGAACGGCTGCACGTTATAGACCGCAGTGCCGATGGCAATCGACGCGCGAGAATACGAAGCAAACAAAAGCACCCAGTTGCCGACGATCGCCACACCACTGAGCACGGCGAGCAAAAAGGTGCCGCGGGTCAGAATGCCCGGACGCAGAAAACCGAACGCTGCACAGATCAACAGCAAAGTGCCGGCGCCGAACACGCAACGCCAGAACACCACGTCGAGCACCGGTTGCCCGGAGACCAATACAAACCAGCCGATGGTGCCGGATATCAGCATGGCGGCGGTCATTTCCAGCGAGCCGCGACGCAGGGTTGTGTCCATGTTCATTCTCCCGAAGGGTTGGCGAAAGCATGGCAAAAGTATGCCAAGCACGCCGGGCGCGGCTCCAGCGCAAAAGACAGGCTAAACTGCGAATCTGCCTTTTTTATCGAGGGTATCCATCGAAATGGCCTAATTGCGGAGTTCGCCCATGACTGACGACATCGATCAGATCCTTATTACTGCCTTGATGGAAGACTCGCGTCGCTCGCTCAAGGCGTTGGCGCAGATCAGCGGATTGTCCTCGCCCAGCGTCGCCGAGCGCTTGCGCCGCCTCGAAGAACGCGGCGTGCTCAAGGGCTACACCGTCGAGATCGACCCGAAGCACTTTGGCTATCAATTGCAGGCGATCGTCCGGGTGCGGCCTCTACCTGGGCAATTGCAGGAGGTGGAGCGGCAGATTCTGTCGATCCCTGAGTTCACCGAGTGCGACAAGGTGACCGGCGAAGACTGCTTTATCGCGCGCCTGCATGTGCGTTCGATGGAGCAGCTCGACACCCTGCTCGACCGGCTCAATACCTTGGCGGAAACCAACACGGCGATCGTAAAGAAAACCCCGGTGAAGCGCCGGTTGCCGCCGATGGCCTAGATGTTTTCTGCCATTATTTGGCGTAGATTGTGATTTTCCGCGGCTAAGGATTGGCGCTATGAAAATTCAGGCAACGCTGCTGGCAGCCATGCTGCTTGGCGGTTGCGGCACGATTCAGACGGTGGCACGTAACGATCAGGCTGCCGTAGACGGGCTGAAGGAACAAAAGAGTTACTGCGGCGCGGTGCCGAGAATCTACAGCGGCCTCGCCTATGACTTCTGCACGCTGAACGCTCCCCTGGCTTCAGGCATTGACCCAGATGAGCACCGCAACGCGGCCATTCCGGTGGTACTGGTGGACGCCGTCGTCTCCGGCGCACTCGATACCCTGCTGCTGCCTTACACGATTTACCGCCAGCAAGTGGATGGCAGCATCGTCATCAACTGAGCCAGCACTTTCCCGCAGACAACAAAAAACCCGCCGAAGCGGGTTTTTCGTTATTGCATCATTGCTATCAGTCGTCGCGGCTCATGATGCCGAACAGTTGCAGCAGGCTGACGAACAGGTTGTAGATCGATACATACAGGCTGATGGTCGCCATGATGTAGTTGCGCTCGCCGCCGTGGATGATGGCGCTGGTCTGGAACAGGATGCACACCGACGAGAACAGCACGAAACCTGCGCTGATAGCCAGTTGCAGGCCGCTGATCTGGAAGAAGAAGCTCGCCAGCGTGGCACCCAGCAACACGAAGAAACCGGCAGTGATGAAACCACCGAGGAAGCTCATGTCCTTGCGGGTGATCAGCACGTAGGCCGACAGACCACCGAACACCAGCGCGGTCATCGCGAACGCCGAGCTGACCACTTCAGCGCCGCCCTGCATGCCCAGGTAACGGTTGAGGATCGGGCCGAGCAGGAAACCCATGAAACCGGTCAATGCGAAGGCAGATACCAGGCCCCACGCGGAGTCACGGAGTTTGTTGGTGAGGAAGAACAGCCCGTAGAAGCCGATCAGCACCACGAAGATATTCGGGTAGCCGACTCGCATCTGCTGCGCGACAAAAGCCATCACGCCGCTGAATGCGAGGGTGAGCGCCAGTAGGCCGTAAGTGTTGCGCAGGACGCGGCTAACCTCTAGCTGCTCAGCCTGCACGCTGTTATTAACTGCGTAATCCTGTTCGCGCATGGCGACACTCCTGTTGGTTTGAAACGTTCAGTCGCAAAGATCATAACAGACGCTCTGTAACAAGCCATGCAGAGAGTTTGACAGTGTGTTTCATTCAGGTATTATGGCGCCCGCAACGCAACGGAGGTGTGGCCGAGTGGTTTAAGGCAACGGTCTTGAAAACCGTCGACTGTAACAGGTCCATGAGTTCGAATCCCATCGCCTCCGCCATATTCTGTACCGACAAAGCCCTGATTATTCAGGGCTTTGTTGTTTCTGGCATTCCTAAATTTTGGTCCTCTGGCGAGGGATCGTTTCCGCATCTTCTCCACCATTTCCGCAGCTCTTCCGAGACGGGAGCGAATGAAGGGACCGTTGAAGCCTTCGTCATCCGAAGATGAATGCAGGCCTTACGACACAGCGCTGAAGACGCCTGAGCTCTGTGCCAGCAGCCGTTCGGCTCGAAGAAAATCGACAAACGCCCTGAGCGGCGAAGGCATGTGACGGCGCCCGTGGTAGTAAAGAAACGGACCGTCGAAGGCCTGCCACCAATCTTCGAGAATCGGCACCAGCCGACCATCGGACAGCGGCTCGCGCAGAAAATCCTCGAAGGTATAGACGATGCCCAGTCCATTGATGGCCGAACGGATTTTCAAATCGTGCGACGACGTCAGCAATTGCCCCTGAGGCGGGATACGCACAATACGGCCGTCTCGATGGAACTCGAACACGCCCACTTTTCCACTCTCGAATCGATGGCCAAGCAAGTCATGGTCCGGCAGTTCTTCGGGGTGAGTGGGCGTCCCACGTTCAGCCAGATAGCCCGGGGCGGCCGCCGCAACGAAGCGCTGGCGACGCGGGCCTATGGGCACGGCGATCATGTCCTTGGCGAGGCTCTCTTCATAGCGCACGCCGGCGTCATACCCGCCAGCGTTGACGTCGACGAAGGTGTTATCCATGACGACTTCGACACTGACCCCTGGATAAAGACGCAGAAACCGCGCCAGCAGGTCGGGCAACAAAAAGCGGGCCACCGGCACCGGCACATTGAGCTTCAGCGTGCCGACCGGCCGCTGAGCGTCGTCGTCCAGATCGTTGAAGGCGGCGTCGATTTCTTGCAAGGCCGGGCGCAGGCGCTCGAGCAATCGCTCGCCGGCCGCCGTCGGCGTGACGCTGCGGGTGGTTCGATTGAGCAGGCGCAAGCCCAGGTCGCCTTCCAGCCGACGTATGCAGTCGCTTAGCGACGAGGCCGACAAACCCCGCTTCTGTGCGGCAGCACGAAAGCCCCTTGCCTCAACCACCGCAGCAAATATAGACACATCGGTAAGGTTTGGTTTACGCATGAATGCCTCCTCCACAGGCGCCTGACTGTACGCCACACCGTACGGGCTATCCACCAATACCCGACTTATCCTCGCGCACTCGTACACCGATACTGCTCACTCGCCCCGCCAACCGGGAACCTGCAACGCGAATGAGAATTCCCCGATGAGCCATTCACCCGCTACGCCGAACAATACCGCGAGCCAACGTATCCTAAAGGCCGCCCGAACGCTGTTCGCCATTGCCGCGCTTGCCGGCACGCTGGCTGCGCAAGCCGCTCCCCGAAGCGAGCCGAAGCCGGATTGGTCGACCCACGACATGCCCAGCCAGAAAGGCCGCATCGTGCTGGTGACCGGAGGGACCAGCGGCATGGGCTATGAAGACGCACTGGCCCTGGCCCGAGCCGGTGCCGAGGTAATCATCGCCGCACGGAACGCGGAGCGCGGCCGCGAAGCTATCGCAAACATCAGGCAAGCCGTGCCCGAGGCGCGCGTGCAATTCGAAACGCTGGATCTTGCCAATCTGCAATCCGTACGCGACCTCGCTAACCGTCTGCAGGGACGCCTGCCAAGGCTCGATGTGCTCATCAACAACGCCGCGATCATGTCGCCGCCGGTTCGAGGCGTTTCGGCCGACGGCTACGAGATGCAGCTGGCGACCAATTACCTGGGGCATTTCGCCCTGACCGGCCTGCTGATGCCCTTGCTACGCAAAAGCGACGATGGTCGGGTGGTCAGCCTGTCGAGCATCGCCGCAGGGCGGGCAATCCTGAACTTCGATGACCTGCAGGCTGAGCGCAATTACGACCCGTTCGCCACCTACAGCCAATCGAAACTGGCGGTACTCAAGTGGAGTATTGATCTGCAGCAGCGCAGCGATGCCGCCGGCTGGGGGATACGCAGCATCGCCGCTCACCCCGGCGTCGCCGTGACTGAGCTGATCGCCCGTGGGCCTGGCCTGGACAGTAAATTCGGCAAACAATGGGCTGTAGAGCGGGATATGTATCATTCCGCAGCGCAGGGCGCGCTGCCCACGCTGTATGCAGCGACGGCGCTGGAGGCTGTTGGCGGTGCCTACTATGGGCCCACCGGAGACAACGAGAAGCGCGGACCGCTGGGCTTCGCCAAGATGCCTGCGGCCGCAGCCGATCGCTCGGACTCCGACGCGCTGTGGCAACTCTCTGAGCGACTGACCGGCGTCAACTACCGCTGACCGCCCTGGCACGGACAAGCTCCGTGCCATTGCCTCGACACTCCTACAGGAGCGCAACATGAATATGTCACTTCTCGCCCACCGCACGAGCGCCATCATCAATGCCGAGGCTCACGAGCTGCGCCCTGCGCTGAATGGTTTTCTGCTGTTCGTTTGCCTGTTCGCCGGCTATTTCATGCTCCGTCCGATCCGCGAATCGATGGGCATCACTGCCGGCGTCGAGAACTTGCAATGGCTGTTTACCGCGACCTTCTTCGTCATGCTGGCGGCCGTTCCGCTGTTCGCCTGGCTCAGCGCACGCGTGCCGCGCCTGCATTTCGTGGACTGGGTGTACGGATTTTTCTGCGCCAACCTCCTGTTGTTCGCCGCCTTGTTCCTGGGCGAGGAAAGCCCGTGGCTGGCGCGAGTGTTTTACGTCTGGATATCGGTCTACAACCTGTTTGTCATATCGGTCGCCTGGAGCCTGATGGCTGATGTATTCGACAGTGCCCAGGCCAAACGTCTGTTCGCTTTCATCGCGGCGGGCGCCAGCGTCGGCGGCCTGAGTGGCCCTGCGCTGAGCGCCTTGCTGATCGGTCCGCTGGGCGAGTCCGGCCTGATGCTGTTGGCCGCTGTTCTGCTGACCGCTGCGATGTGGTTCAAGCGCCAGTTGATGCGCTGGCGTGAACGGGGTGGCGCAGGACGCCCCGATGTCGCGCCGAGCGAAAACCCTCGCAGGCCGTTGCCGGGCAATCCCTTCAGCGGTTTGACGGCGATTTTGAAATCACCTTATCTGTTCGGCATCTGCGGCTTTGTGGTGCTGCTGGCCACGGTCACCACTTTCCTCTACCTCGAGCAGGCTCGTGTCGTTGCCGAACACTTCCCGAACCGCGAGGCGCAGGTGCGCGTGTTCGGCATCATCGATTTTGTCGTGCAGGCGGGCGCCCTGCTCTGCCAGCTGTTCATCACTGGACGCGTCGCCCAAAAGCTAGGCGTCGGCGTGCTGTTGGCCATGGTGCCGCTGGTCATGTGCGCAGGGTTCATCGGACTGATTTTCGCGCCCAGCTTCGGCCTGATCGCCGCGCTGATGATCGTGCGCCGCATCGGTGAGTACGCCTTCGTGCGCCCAGGCCGGGAGATGCTGTTTGCGCCACTCGATGCCGAAAGCAAGTACAAGGCAAAGAACGTCATCGACACGGTGGTCTACCGCGCTGGCGACGCCATCAGTGCCTGGGCGAAGAGCGCGCTGGACGCGCTCGGTCAAGGTGCAGGCATGGCAGCACTGGTGGGCGCATTGTGTGCACTACTATGGGGACTGCTGGGATGGCGACTCGGCGAGCGGGCGGACCGACGATCCGGTGTGTTGGCAGCGCGTCAAACCCCCGCCTGATGTTCTCCGGCGAATGATGGCGATGAAGGAGCAACCACGTTCCGTACCCACCAATTCGCCAACTCGCATTCAACATGCGCCGGCACCCGATCAGGCTCAAACAAGAAACTGTCACAGCCCCCTAAAAAACTGGACTGCCATCAGCGTTTGACGGCGTAATACGCGCGCTGTAAATCCGCGACTTCCCTTGTTGCCGTTGGCGCCTCTGGGCACTTGTGCCGTTCGCGTACAAGCCCCTTCCAACGGGCAATCGGGCATCGCCAGCCTGCGCAATCGTTGCGCTCATTTTGGAGAGCAGGGAATGGAACATATCGATCATGTATTGATCGTGGATGATGATCGCGAGATCAGGGAACTGGTCGGCAATTACCTCAACAAGAATGGTCTGCGCACCACTGTGGTTGCGGATGGCCGTCAGATGCGGGCGTTTCTGGAAACCAACAAGGTGGATCTGATCGTACTCGACATCATGATGCCGGGCGATGATGGGCTGCTGCTGTGCCGTGAACTTCGCGTCGGAAAGCACAAGGCAACGCCGGTGCTGATGCTGACCGCGCGCAGCGACGAGACCGATCGCATCATTGGTCTGGAAATGGGCGCTGACGATTACCTGGCCAAACCTTTCGCTGCGCGCGAACTGCTCGCCCGCATCAATGCGGTTCTACGACGTACGCGCATGCTGCCGCCCAACTTTGTGGTCAGTGAAAGCGGCCGAAAACTCAAGTTCGGGCGCTGGCGCCTCGACACCACCGCGCGCCATCTGCTCGATGAAGACGACACGCTCGTCTCGCTGAGCGGCGCCGAATACAGGCTGCTGCGGGTGTTTCTCGATCATCCGCAGCGGGTACTGAGTCGTGACCAATTGCTCAACCTGACCCAGGGCCGTGACGCGGACATGTTCGACCGTTCGATCGATTTGCTGGTCAGCCGCGTGCGTCAGCGGTTGCTCGATGACGCTCGCGAACCGCTGTACTTGAAGACCGTGCGCAATGAAGGCTACGTCTTTACCTATGCGGTCGAAGTGCTCGAGGAGCAAGCATGAAACTCGCCTTGCAATGGCCTCGCACGCTGGCATCGCGGCTGTGGCTGGTGTTCCTCGTCGGCCTGATACTCGCCCAGTCCCTGATGTTCGCCGCCCAGTATTACGAACGCTACGAAAGCACCAAGACGGCCATGCTGGGCAATTTCGAACACGACACCGCGACCTCCATCGCCATCCTCGACCGTCTGCCTGCCGCTGAGCGCCCGGCGTGGACCCAGCGCCTGCAGCGTCGCAACTACGACTATCTGCTGCGCGAGCATGATGCAGGAAGTCCGCTGACCTCGAATGATCTCGCCGGGACTGCGGCGCAATCACTGCAAGTCGCCCTGGGCCGTGACTATGCGCTGACCTTTGTGGAAATCCCGGACTCACGCCCGCATTTTCAGGCGCAGTTGCGACTGTCTGACGGTAGCCCGGTCACCATCGACGTGCGCCCTTCTGTCAGGCCGTTGTCACCCTGGCTGCCTTTCGCCCTGTTCGCTCAGTTGGTGTTGATGATCGGCTGTACCTGGCTTGCGGTGCGGATCGCGATACGCCCGCTAAGCCGCCTGGCCGAGGCAGTTGAAAACCTTGATCCGAACGCACATCCGATGCACCTGGATGAAAGCGGCCCGCGTGAAGTGGCCTATGCCGCGCGCGCCTTCAACAGCATGCAGGCGCGGATTGCCGCTTATCTCAAAGAGCGCATGCAACTGCTGGCGGCGATTTCACATGACCTGCAAACGCCCATCACGCGCATGAAACTGCGCGCCGAGTTCATGGAGGATTCAGCCGAGAAAGACAAACTGGGCAACGACCTCAACGAAATCGAGCATCTGGTCCGCGAGGGTGTCGCCTATGCTCGCAGTGTCCATGGCGCAACCGAGGCCAGTTGCCGCATCAGTCTGGACGCCTTTCTCGACAGTCTGGTCTGCGACTACCAGGACACCGGTCGAGAGGTCAGCCTGAGCGGCAAGAACGGCGCGGTCATCGAAACCAGGCCGCATGCCCTGCGCCGTATTCTGGTGAATCTGGTGGACAATGCGCTGAAGTACGCTGGCACGGCCGAAGTGCAAGTCAGTGCAACCGCAGGCACCGGCGTGTCGATCAGTGTGCTCGACCGCGGCCAAGGCATTCCCGAAGAGGTTCTGGCAGACGTGGTCAAGCCGTTCTATCGGGTGGAAAACTCACGCAGCCGCAGCACAGGCGGCACCGGTCTTGGCCTAGCCATCGCTCAGCAGTTGGCCATCGCAATTGGTGGTTCACTGACGTTGCGCAACCGCGACGGTGGCGGTCTCTGCGTCACCCTCGATATCGGCGTCCATCCCTAGCCCGCACGGGCTACACGTCGACGGCGGCCGCTATCGGCCGGATACAGTGGCTCGCATTTGTAAGCCACTGTATCCAGCGCCTACACATACTCAAAACAACGCATAACTGCCGGTTATCGAACATAGCCGGTACACATGCCCCTGCAAGAATTCTCTCCATCGACTCGCCACCGGATGCCTGAATGGCGAGCCCTACCTTCAATACATTTTTCAGCGGCAGTCATTCCGATTGCCAGAAAACACTGTTGTTCTCCAGCTGCCTCCAACCAATGAAAAAAGGAATGATCATGCGCAATATCAAATCGCTTTTGGCTGTCACCATCACCGCGGCATTGGCACTGACCTCTTTGCATAGCACTGCCGCCGTTGAACCCGGCGCTGCCAAGCCCACCGTCGTTCTGGTTCATGGTGCATTCGCCGAATCGTCCAGCTGGAATGGGGTTGCCGCTCAGTTGCTGAAACAGGGATATCCAGTCGTTGCCGCGGCCAACCCATTGCGTGGCGTCAAACAGGACTCGGATTATGTCGCCGATATCGTCGAGCATACGGCCGGTCCGGTAATCCTCGTTGGCCATTCGTACGGTGGCTCGGTGATCACCAACGCGGTTCACGACAATCCGAAAGTCAAAGCGCTTGTTTATGTCGCAGCCTTTGCGCCGGACAAAGGAGAAACCGCGATCGAACTGTCCGGTCGCTATCCGGGAGGCACCCTGGGTCCTACTCTCGCCGCCCCGGTGCTGCTGAAGGACGGCAATAAGGATCTCTACATTCAGCAGGACAAATTCGGCCAGCAATTTGCCGCCGATGTACCCGCCGCCGAGTCGGCATTGATGGCCGCCACGCAACGGCCGATCAGCGAGGCTGCGTTGAAGGAAGGATCTGGCGAACCGGCCTGGAAAAAACTGCCGTCATGGTTCATCTACGGTTCGGCGGACAAGAACATTCCCGAGGCGGCGCTGAAGTTCATGGCCGATCGCGCGGGTTCGAAAAAGACCGTTACCGTCCAGGGTGCATCCCATGTGGTGATGACGTCCAACCCGCAGAAAGTCACCGCGCTGATCATTGAAGCGGCCCAGGCCAGCGCCACCGGACAATCGCGCTAAACGATACGGTCGCCCGTACGCCGGGCTTGCACACACGTTTGTTGCTTCGACAAGAACCAGATCCGGCGCCGCGCGTCGGGTCTGTCTTGCTTAATGCGCAGCGGAACTTCCAGCGCTACTTTTCCCTCAACCGCAATGGTCTCCAGATGGAAATGACGTTAGCATTTCATCCATCCGGCTTAAGAAGCCTGTTTTTTCAGATCAGGGTCGCATTGTGGAAAAGCTAAAACGCCTTCAGAGCGGAATCGAAGGGCTCGACGCGCTGCTTCAGGGAGGCCTGGTCGCGGGTGCTTCATACATCATTCAGGGGCGTCCGGGTTCGGGCAAAACCATCCTTGCCAATCAGCTGGGGTTCCACCATGCCCGCAACGGCGGTCGCGTTCTGGTCGCCACGTTGCTGGCCGAGTCGCACGACCGGTTGTTCCAGTTTCTGTCGACGATGAGTTTTTTCGACCCTTCTCGAGTGGGTGCAGAAATACAATTCGTCAGCGCATTCGATACCCTGGAAAACGAGGGCCTCGACCAAGTCGTGAAACTGCTCAGGCGCGAAATCAGCCGGCAGAAAGCCACGGTCATGGTGGTCGACGGTTTGCTCAATGCGCGCTCCAAAGCCGATTCCCCCATCGACACGAAAAAATTCATTTCCGAACTGCAAGGCCACGCGGCCTTCGCCGGTTGCACCGTGCTGTTTCTCACCAGCTCGCGCCTTGACGACGGCAGCCCCGAACACACGATGGTCGACGGCGTCATCGAAATGGGCGAAGAGCTTTTCGGCACCCGCTCGGTGCGACGCATTCACTTGCGCAAGACCCGCGGCAGCGGCGCGTTGACGGGTCTCCACGAATGTGAAATCACCGATGACGGCCTCGTCGTCTATCCACGCCTTGAAACTCTGTACAAACGCCCTTCCGCCCCGGACAGCGCCGACATGACGCGCATCCCCAGCGGCATTGCGTCACTGGATGACATCCTCGGCGGCGGACTGTATAGCTCCAGCGTGTCGCTGGTCATGGGTCCTTCAGGGATCGGAAAAACCACCCTGGGGCTGAAATTTCTGGCGCAGTCGACGCCCGAAGCGCCGGGCCTGCATTTCGGCTTCTATGAAAGCCCGCAGCGCCTGCGCCTGAAAGGCCAATCGCTCGGCATCAACATTGAAGACATGGAACACAGCGGTGCGATGAGCATTGCCTGGCAACCGACCACCGAGGGTTTGCTGGACGGCCTCGGCGCGCGACTGCTGAGCATCGTCGATGAAAAAGGCATCAAGCGCTTGTTCATCGATAGCCTGAGCGGCATGACCAGGGTTTCCACCACCCCGGAACGCATCACCGACTTCTACAGTGCGCTGATGAACGAGCTGCGATCCAGAGGCGTGACGGTGTTCGCCTCGTGGGAGATGCGCGATTTGTTTGGCTCCGAGGTGAGCTCACCGAACTCTGACCTGTCCAGTATTGTCGACAACCTGATTCTCATGCGTTTCTTTGAGCATCACGCTGAACTTCGCAGGACGCTTTCCATTCTTAAGGTACGCGATAGCGCCTATAACCCATCGCGGTTCGAGGTGCTTATCCGTGATCAAGATGTGTTCCTGGAAAAGGCTTTGAGAAATGAACCTTCAGCCTCAGCTGAGTCATTGCCTGGTTCAATATCGTAAGTCTTCGAGCGGGTTGAAATAACATGACCACCATCCTGGTAGTCGACGACGAGTATCTGATTGCTGACATCCTTGGCTTTGCGCTTGAGGATGAAGGCTTCATGACGGTGACCGCGAGCAATGGCAAGAAAGCGCTCGACGTGCTGGAGAGAGAACGGCCAGCGCTGGTCATCACTGATTTCATGATGCCGGTCATGGACGGCCTGGAGTTCGCCGAAGCCGTGCGGGCGCAGCCCTCGGTCAAACATTTGCCGATCATTCTGATGAGTGGCGCGCAGGCGCATATCGGCATGGAGCGCTCGGACTTGTTCGATGTGGTAGTTGCCAAGCCTTTTGACATTGCCGAGATTGTGGCGCAGGTAAAGAAGCTGTTGGCGACGGACTAGCCGAGCGCGGATGGCGAGCGGCGGCGAGATCTCGGCCAGCGGTTATTGGCCGAAAGCCGCCAATCCAGTGCTGTAAAAAAGCCCGCGAAGCGGGCTTTTTCATGCGCGCAGCAAAGGCGCGGGTTACTTGACGCGGGGATCCGTCCATTTGAATTCGAAGTGCAGCCTTGGGGCTGAAAGCCGCCGGAACAGGCGGCGGGCGAATGGTAAATCAAAACGCCGTACTCGCGCGGGATGATATTGCCATTGGCAATTAACAACGCTTCCCGGATGCGGGAGCAGATTCAGTTGTTCTTGATCTCTTCAACGCGCCCACCGCAATCGATGAACGACTCCTTGTAATCCTTCTTGCACATCCGGCTTTGCGCAGCGCCAGGCTCAACTGGCTCTGATCCGCACGGCTGTGGCATTTGTGCACTTCCAGGAGTTTGCTGAGTACAAGCACGATAGCCAATCATTTGAAACTCATAAGACTCCCGCTGGATGCTTGTGGCGTTTCGCGCACGTTGCTCACACTCGAACACCCTGGCATCCAGCTTTTCCACACATTGCTTGCCTTGTTCGGTTTCGGGACTGACGTAACGGTACTGAGCGCAGCCGCCCACGTTAAAGAGTGCGAAAAAGATCAAGGGTATCAAGCGGAGGTGAGTAATCACGGGGCCATATCCTTCAAGCGTAAATAACGAGGCGTTCGACCCGAAGAGCGCTGATGAGTTTTGTTAGCCGCGCCACCTTTGGAGCTGGCGGATAGCTGTTACTACCACTTGATTTGGTCAATCTCCTTCTGGCTCATCGCGCGCCAATCATCCTCCTGAATCCCGTAATCATTTCGAGCCGCCTCGATGGCCCCCTCCAGGGACAACATCAGATGATCGCCCTCAACCTGCTGGCAGCTGTAGTCAATGAAGCGAATTTCCAGGTAAACCGGCGGCTCGTCTTTTCCCTCTACGCTGAGGCCGAAAAGCACGATAGCGCTTACGGATGGGCGGTATTCGCAAGGCTGTCGTACGTACGCAAAGAGGTGCTTGGGGGCATGATGCATTGGCTTGCCTGTCCTTTAGTGGCTTTAACCGGCATTGCAAATCATATAGGGAGCGCAAGCCTGGCTGAGCCGTTTTAACATGTTCTACTCGCAGCATCTGGATGGGCAAATTCCACCCGGTTGCGTCCGCCCTGTTTGGCCCGGTACAGGCATTCGTCAGCTTTCTTGAGGACGACGTCTGCCGTGGTTGGCAGGTGTTCACAGGTTGCCACGCCGATCGAAGCGGTAATGTGTCCCACCGTTGGAATATCGCATGTGGCGATGGCCTGACGAATCCGTTCCGCGATAGCACTGGCAGAATCGATATCGGTTTCCGGCAAAATCAGTAAGAACTCCTCTCCCCCCGCGCGACACGCCAGATCGCCGGCGCGGGAATGGGTTTGCATGATTTGCGCGACCTGTTTTATCGCCAGGTCGCCCTTGTCGTGGCCAAAGGTGTCGTTGACCCGTTTGAAATGGTCGATGTCCAGCGACAACACCGAATACGTTCGGCCGGCACGTTCCAGGCCGCGCAATTCCTCATCCATGGCCCTGCGATTGGCCAGACCGGTCATGGGATCGGCAAACGCCTGCTGACTCAGGCGGCCCAGCTTTGCTTGCAACAACTGCACACCGGCAAGCATCGCCTGGCGAATGGAAAACGCCTCGCGGTACCAGGCCTTCACGTGGTGGAGTTGCTCAGTCGCCTGCGGCGCCGACAACTGTCGGGCGATAAGCGAGAGCTGGTTCAACGGACGACAGATCAGCAAGGTGCCAAGCCAGATCAGCACAATGCCAATCACAGCGGCTGGCACCATTCCCCGCAAAACATCACGCATCAGTGTCTCCAGCGGCGCCAGACTGATCTCCCGTGGCTGCTGCGCGACCACAGCCCAGCCGGCGCCCGGTACCTGCGCGTATCCGGCCAGCATGGGCACGCCTTTGTAATTACGTACGGTCATTGAGCCGCTTTCGCCCCGTAACGCTGCATCCACGGTTTTGCTCCAACCCAGTGTGTCGCCAATGCGCGACGCGTCAGGGTGAAAGAGCAACTGGCGATCCTGATCGGCGACAAAGGCAAACGTACCTTCGTGATGAAAGTGACGACTGATCAAGGTGTGCAGTGCGTTGTCCTCGCGCAGATAAACCGAGCCGCCGATGATGCCCACGTAACGCTTGGCAGCGTCATAAACGGGTTCGGAAATGAACACGACGAGATTGCCCGCCGACGACGTGTAAGCCGAGCTTATAAAGGAGCGCTTCGCCTCGATGGCGTTGCGAATGGCATCCGAGTGCAAGGTAGAGCCATTGATTTGCAGGGCGTCCGGGTACGCCTCCAGCACCTTGGCATTGCTATCGACAATGGCGATCGAGTTGAAATCGGCGTCCTGTTTTTGCAGACGAAGCGCTTCGCCGCGCATGACGCTGGGATCACCCCAGGCTTTGCCCAATTCATCGGCGCCAAACCGCAGATGGTTCTGCGCCGAATGAATAAATTCGGACAGGCTCGAAGCGACCTTCGCGGCATAGGCGCTGTTCGATTGCAGCGCGTGGTCCAGCAAAGCATCACGCTGCACGCGGTAGGCGGTGATCAGACTGTTGGCCAACGTCGCCAGAACAGACAGCAACACGAGGGCGAGTATCAGCCACCGCAAGTTCAGCATGGCCACGGGTTGCCGGGCGCCCAGCGTCTCGTCGCTGACTGGCTGATTCGGAGTGTCCGTTCTGTCGCTCATGGTCTGCCCTGACACGTCTGTTTTTCGAATGGGTATTGCACGCGGCCCAGCGAGTATAAGCGCTCGGGCACCGGACATGATTTTTTCATGGGTTCAACCGAATGCTCACGGGCGCCCCCACAAAACTGAACAACCAACGTGCATTTCTGGCAGTCCCGCCCGCCCCTGACTCCTCTCACAATGGCCGCCACTGTGGTTACACGCATCCACACCCAGGACCGAGGAGTCAGCTATGTCAGGTAAATTCGCCAATCAGGTTGCAGTCGTTACCGGCGCT
This sequence comes from Pseudomonas sp. Z003-0.4C(8344-21), assembly GCF_900104975.1. NCBI lineage: Bacteria > Pseudomonadati > Pseudomonadota > Gammaproteobacteria > Pseudomonadales > Pseudomonadaceae > Pseudomonas > Pseudomonas sp. Z003-0.4C(8344-21). Next base: position 3,683,184 of record NZ_LT629756.1, read on the forward strand.
TCCACCGGGATCGGCTTTGCGATTGCGCAGGGGTTGATTGCAGAGGGTGCGAAACGGGTTTACATCACTGGCCGTTCTGCAGCCACGCTGGAGGCGGCGGTCGTCAGGCTCGGCGATAAGGCCGTTGCGGTCATTTCCGATGTCGCGCGGCAGACGGATCTGGACACGCTGAAAGCGACGATTGAAGCCCACGACGATCAGTTGGACGCGGTGTTTGCCAACGCGGGTATTTGTGAAAAGAACCCGCTTGGCGAAACCACCGAAGCGGCTTACTTCAAGCTGTTCGACATAAATGTGAAGGGGGTGTTTTTTACGGTTCAGACGCTACTGCCGTTGATGAACAATGGCGCGTCGATCGTCCTGACGGCTTCGATCTGTTCCAGCAACGGCATGGAAGGACTGAGCCTTTACAACGCCTCCAAGGCTGCGGTGCGCTCCTTCGCCCGGACCTGGGCCAACGAACTCAAAGGTCGCAAGATCCGCGCAAATGTCCTGAGCCCCGGGTTCACCCGCACGCCACTGATGGATAACGGTTTGAACATGAGCGAGAGCGACATTGCCGCACTGCGCCAGCATGTCGAGCAGATCACGCCGCTGGGGTATATGGCCCAGCCGGAAGAAATCGCCTCGTCGGCGCTGTTCCTCGCCTCGTCTGATGCCAAATATGTCAACGGTGTAGAGCTGATGGTCGACGGCGGCCTGTCGCAGATCTGAACACGCCTTTCCATAAATCCGAGCGGTTTCACACAGGAGATTCCTATGCCTGCGAAAAAGGTATCGTCGCCGGAGCCGCGGCGCTGGTTGATGTTCGCCATCCTGTTGGTCGGTGCGTTTTTGCCGCCTCTGGATTTTTTCATCGTTAATGTGGCGCTGCCCTCGATTCAGCAATCGCTGGGCGCCGCCTCCTCCGCCGAACAGTTGATCATCTCCTCGTACGCGGCGTTGTATGCGGTGACGCTGATTACCGGCGGACGCCTGGGTGACCTCTACGGCCGCATGAGGATGTTCTTCGTCGGCCTGGTGGGATTTGCCGTCGCCTCGCTGATCTGCGGCTTCGCCGAGTCGCCGTGGATGTTGATCGCCGGGCGTTCGCTGCAAGGCGTGACGGCAGCGGTCATGGCGCCCCAGGCGCTCGCTTCGGTGCAGGCCATATTTCCGGAGTCGGAGAAGCCGTTGGCGCTGAGCCTGTATGGCGCGGTCTTTGGCCTGGCGTCGGTCATCGGCCAGGCCTTGGGCGGGATCTTGATATCGCTCAACCTGATGGGCCTGGGCTGGCGGGCGATATTTCTGGTCAATTTGCCGATTGCGTTGCTGGTGATCCTGATCGCTATTCCAGTGGTCAGGGAAACCCGTGCGCGACAGACCACCCGGCTGGATCTGGGCGGAACGGCACTTTCTGTGCTGACGCTTGGGGCGCTGATCGTGCCGCTGATCGAAGGACGTGAAGCGGGCTGGCCGTTGTGGGCCTGGCTTTCCCTTGCAGCGGCGCCGCTGCTGGCCTGGTGGTTCTGGCGCTACGAAGCCCGTCTACGCCAGTCAGGCGGCGCACCGTTGCTTGATCCTGCGGCATTACGTGCGCCTGGCCTTGGGCGGGCGTTGCTCGTCGCGCTGAGCTTCTACTCGATCGGCGTGTTTTTCCTGCTGTTTTCCATTTACCTACAGGGCGCCCTGCGCACGAGTCCACTCGATGCGGGTCTGGTGTTCCTGCCTTTCGGCGCCGGATTTTTGCTGGGGCCGCTCTCGACAAGGCAGTTCGGGCGTTTTTTGGGCGCCTATGTGAATCCCGTCGGCATGGCACTGGAAGTGCTGGGGCTTGTGCTGCTGGCCGCGCTGGTGACACACACCCCAATGACCGCCAGCCCCGCTGCGCTGCCACTTGCCGTGAGTCTCTTCTTGATCGGTTTCGGCCAAGGGCTGGCCCTGCCAACATTGATGCGCATGATCACCGGGCGTGTGGCGCCCGCGTATTCCGGGATGATCGCGGGCATTACCAGTTCCACACTGCAAATCAGCACATCCCTGAGCGTGGCGATCATCGGCGGGATTTTTTACACCCTGCTGGGAACGGATACGGACGCGGCTGCCATCACCCACGCCTTTACCGTCTCGCTAATGTGCATGGCGGCCTGCCTGACAGTCGGTACGGGACTGAGCATTACCCTGGCGCACCAGCCGGCTGGCGGATTGCAGACCGCTGCGATGCAGCCGACCGAATGAGTCAACGGCCTGCTTATGAGCCGATCATGCTGGCAGCAAGGTCGGCAAGGGCGCGCAAGCTGTCCATCTGGCGCATGTCCTGGTGATAACCCATCCATATATCGCGACCCGGTGGCGGCGCATGCGGATCAATCAGGCGCAGCGCTGTCAGCCGATCGCCCAACGCGCGCGGGAGTACCGCAACGCCCTGCCCTTGCGCGCACATTTGCGCCTGGACGGTGCGGCTGCTGCTGGTAAACACGGTACGAGCCAGCGGGTAACGCTGCTGCAGCCACTGCACATCCGGGTAATGAGACTGAGCGACGCTCATGGTGATCAAGCCAAGCCCCTCGCCCTCGGGTTTTGGCTCAGGAGCATCGACGGCCGCGTATAAGCCGTAGCTCAGGGTCGTCAGTTTGCGGTGAACGATATCCGGTTCGGTGAACGGCACGATTCGAAACGCGATGTCGGCGTCGCGACGCGCCAGGTCGAACAGTCGATGCCCGGCGATGACCTCGGGCACGATCAATGGATAACGTTGACCCAGCTCACGCAGGACCGGGGCCAACACATAGCAGGCGAACCAGTCAGCGCAAGAGATGCGCAACACACCTTCGGGCTGGGCGCTTTCCCCGGCGAGACGCCTTTCGATGGCCAAGGCACTTTGCTCCATGTCCTGCGCCAGGCTGAGGACCTTCTCGCCGCTGTCGGTCAGCACCAGTCCTTGGGCGGTGCGAAGGAAAATCGGCTGGCCGCTGGACTGTTCAAGCACCTGCAAGCGCCGCCCCACCGTCGGGTGGCTAACCCCCAACAGTTTGGCGGCAGCACCCAATGACCCGGTGCGGGCAACCGCGAGAAACACCCGCATATCACTCCAGTCCATGCTTTACCCCGTACAAAGTTGAACAGTGAGAGTGCTGCAATGGCAGTGCCGTAGCAATCCCGCGCGCTCCCTACTTTTCCGCATGAATGTTGGTCGAAATATCATGAGAAAAGCGGGTATCAACACAGCTTTTATTTCCGACACCATGGGACCAATGACTCGAATAGACGCCGCTCTGGCCCCTGGGTTAATTTTTTGTCCGTTTATTCATAAGGCGCCACGACCATGACTGATCGTCAGATCATTATTCCAGACAGCATGAAGTTGCTCTGTGAGCAGGCCGGTTATGCACCCGCAGTAAAGGTTGGAAAAACGCTTTACTGCGCGGGTCAGGTGGGCCGGACGCCGGAATTAGCCGTGATCGAAGACCCTGAGCAGCAGTTTCTGGCAGCTTGGGAAAATCTCCGGCTCGTCTTGCAAGCCGGTGGCTGCACATTTGCAGACGTTGTGGAAATGACCACTTATCACGTCGACATGCACCGCCACATGCCGACATTCAGACGCGTGAAGGATGCAGTCTTTCCCAGGGGCACTTGCGCGTGGACATGCATAGGCGTCGCCGAGTTGGCTCGTCCCGGCCTTCTCGTGGAGATCAAGTGCGTCGCCGTAGAGCGATGATGTAGCGGCTTTGCACTTAAGCCATCGTCTTTTTCGCTAACTTGAGATGCTCGCGCGGGCATGCTCAAATACGCGATGGCTTTTTGCTACGGTGACCTCGTTTGAAGCATTATCATGGATTGATTATCATTTTTTCGGCAACGACGCTGCTCTTCATCCTCGCCCAGGTATGGCACGCACAATCCGCTATGCAGGAAAAAAGGCAGGAGCAGGAACGCCAGCTCAAAGGTCTCGCGCGCATCCTGAATGTCCAGGCCGAAAAAATCTCTGATGAGTCAACTCATATCGATTCTGTGACCTATGCCGATGAGGTCATGCGTATCTCATACACACTCAAAAAAGTTACGAAAGACGAAGTCGATAACGACGCGTTCTGTAATGTTTCCCCACCAACTTTGAAGATCTTTAAATGATAAAAACTATTCCGACGTGGCAAATGATGATGCTCACCAGAGGCAAGATCGTGGGATTGGTAATCCTGGGGTTCTTACCTGCTTTTATCATCGGCGGTGCGTGGATTTTCCTCGAAGGATTGCAAAGCGGGCAAACCCGCAAGGCTGCGATGGGGCTTATCTGTATGATTTTTTTTGGCATGGGCATTCTGCTTCTCGCGCCCTCCAAACAATATGTTCCAGGTAAGACATTTCAGGCGTACAGGAATAAAAAGCTCCATACACAGAAAGCCGTAAAATATGGGTACGCCATCCTTGTTCTTTTTTTCGCAATTTTCGCGATTCTTGATCCGGAACACCTACTCAAGGCACTTGGCTATGTAGTAGTGGGCATTTTCGGCATTTACACTTATTCGAAAAGCCTGAAATTTCACGCCGATATCGATTATTCAACCAATGAGTATCTGACAACCTCTCTGGGATTCGCCCCAGGAGAAAAAATCCTTGTCAGCTATCAGAATTTTGAAGCGGGCGAGGTTTACGCAGGTAGCAATGCATTTGCCGCAACAGCGACCAAGTTGATCGCAGCGTCATTCGATGGGGATCAGTGGATCAAGTTGTCACGGGATATGAATCAGATTTCGCGCATTGGTATCATTGGCGATGAAAATCAAAATTATTTCGTTAAATTGCAATTCAATGATGGAGCCGATGCATTGTTGTGCGTTGGTCTATTCGAAAAACTCACTTCAAGTCCAGCCCTGATCATAAAAAAGCTCCTTGAAGCGATTGATACAAGTCTCCTGGGTGCTGGTGGCGCTTCAAAAACAGCACAAAGACGCCGGGTGGTTGTCAACGCTGATACTGTGGCCTCGCCTTCCGAAAATGTTGTGCCTCAAGCTCCGCTAGCATCCAGTGCACCTACACGTAACATTGAAGTTCCCCCCAGTGTATTGGACGCCACCAAGGGCGCCGAAGATGCTTCTCCCGGCCGCAGACTGGAGCTTTAACAATGTCGCACTGTACAAAGTTTGAGTTTTCCTACGTTAACGAAGAGGCCATCGCAAAAGCTTTCGGCAAGATGGGGCTCAGACCAACGACAGGCCTGGTGTCCGTATTTTCCAGCGACTTCAGTAAAAAAGTGCTGAGCAAAATAGGCTATATGGGTAATCAGCAGTTTAGAGCCATCTATAGCCAAACCGCCGGCGGATTCAGTCTGTTCGTTTGTCAGATCGAGGAAGGCTCATACAAATTGCTTATCGAACGGGAAACCATTTCGGCCGGCGATGAAGCGGTTATGACTGATCTGGCGTTGCGCTTCCAGAAGGCGTACATCAGCGTTGCCATCGATGAAACCATCAAGCGCATAGGTGCATCTGGCGTTCCAGCAAGGGTGAATGAAGCGCTGCAAGGATTCGAAATTGAATTCGGACCTCACTACGAATACAGCATTCATGTGACGTTCAGCGGCGATGAAATTACCGAGGAAGTACACGGCGTCAAAGGCGACATTTGCACAAAACTTACAGAAGAACTCGAAGCTCTGCTTTCCAGCCCTGCTGCAGAGCTTGTGACCGAATGGAAGCCGGCATATACCGTCGTCCATGAAGAACAGACGCTTCAAATACTCAGTGCGAACTTCTGATGGAAATCAATGTTCACCATATGGAGTTGAGTAGCGTCAACGGCCCCGGGTTACGCTTGACCCTATGGGTGCAGGGTTGTGCGCTGAACTGCAAAGGATGTTTCAACCAGGCGACCCACGCGCCCGGTCCGATCACGTTGATGCCTGTTCATGAACTGGCACAGAAAATCAATGCACTGGACATTGACGGGGTCACCCTCACCGGGGGAGAACCGCTCGACCAAGCGCCAGCGTTGTTGCAGTTGATACATGCCGTCAATGGCGAGAAAAACTGGATACTTTACACAGGCTATTCGCCAAAAGAGATATTCCAGAATGAAGCCATGATTCGAGTTGTCAAAGCCGTGGACTTGACGCTGGCCGGTCGCTATCGACATAACGCTAAACACCCCTACCAACACAAGCAATTGATCAAAACCAGCGACAGAGTCGACATCGACTTTTTCCGTAACAGCAGACCCGTAGAGTTCATCATTTCAAGTTCCGGCGTTACCAAAACCGGTCTACCGATGCATGTATAACTCAGTTCAAGCGCAGGGATAACAGGCATGAGCCGTACCAAGCAGATAACAGATCACCTTAAAGCGCGTTATGCAATTCTGGTCATTGAAACTTATGAGGAAGAGCGCGCACTCAATGAAATATCTGAAATCGCCAAGACGCTTGGCCATCGCTTGTTCATTTGGAACTCGACCTCAGGAGTTCAGACGAATGGTGTCATTGCTGGCGATAAAACTTTTGACTTGAAAATAGCTCTGGACTTTTGCGAAGAAAGAGCCAAAGAAGAAAACAGCAAGAATATCTTCGTTTTCTGTGATGCTCACAACTACCTCACCCCAAGTTCGAATCCTGTCTATCGCCGCCGCCTGCGAGATCTTGCCATCAATATCCGCTCTCGTGGGTATCGAAGCAATTGTATTGTCGTGGCGCCCAGCTTTGAAATTGCCAATGATCTTCAGAAGGAAATAACGTTCATTGACTTTCCTTTGCCATCAAGGGATGAAGTCAAGGCTCAGGTTAATAACTTTGTTCGTTCCTGGCAGGGCAACAGCAGCGTCAAGATTGATCTATCCAGCGAAACCCAAGACAAGCTCATTGATGCCGCTCTTGGTCTCACGGGATTGGAAATCGACAATAGTCTCTCTCGTTCATTGGTCGCCAGCCTGAGCTTGAATGAAGAGACGGTAAGGGACCTGCTTTCCGAAAAGAAACAAATCATCCGCAAAACAGGCATTTTGGAATATATCGACTCGAAAGTGAGCCTGGAGGACGTCGGAGGTCTGGCCACGCTCAAGAAGTGGCTGCATTTACGCAGCCAGTGTTTCGGGCAACTCGCTCAGGAGTTCGGTGTTGGCACTCCGAAAGGTTTGCTGCTGACGGGAGTGCCTGGTTGCGGCAAGTCGCTAACGGCAAAATGCGTGGCGTCATCCTGGAACATGCCCTTGTTGCGGTTGGACATGGGAAAAATCTTCCAGGGGGTTGTGGGTTCCTCGGAATCCAATATTCGTTCTGCATTGCGTACTGCCGAAGCTGTTTCACCGTGCATTTTATGGATCGATGAAATTGAAAAAGGGCTTTCCGGCTCCTCCGGTGGAGCATCTGATGGTGGAACGGCCACGCGTGTATTCGGCACGCTGTTGACCTGGATGCAAGAAAAAACCGCACCCGTATTTGTCTTTGCGACCGCCAACAACATCAACAGCTTGCCTCCGGAGTTGCTGAGAAAGGGTCGATTCGACGAGATATTTTTCGTTGATTTCCCGTCGACAGCAGAAAGAAAAAAGATTCTTGAAATTCATCTGAAAAAATCCAGGCGTGACCCGGCAAAATTTGACCTGGATCGATTGTCCGCGCTCGGCGGCGAGTCGAATTTCGGTAAAGACATTGTGCTTTCCGGTGCCGAAATCGAAGCGTGGGTCGGGGACTCGCTGATTGAAGCGTTTTCACGACGGATGAATGACTCCGGTAATGACAGTGACCTGACTATGGCGGATTTTGAAACGACCATTTCGCGTTTGGTACCCATGAGCAAAATGCGTAAAGACGAGTTCACAAGACTTCGCGATTGGGCCAATCAAAACGCAATCAGCGCTTCGGCCATGATTGCCGGCCAGAACGAAACGGACGCGCAAATCGGCGGCAGGCAAATTGATTTTTGATTAGGGGTCGTGAAGCAAATGCCAAGGCCTGCACGCGCATGGCGGCGCGGAAAGTCCTGAAGAATCAAACGGAAAATTCGCGCCTCGATGATCCCGAATCTGGGCATTTGCTGCCGATCAAGGCGTAGTACGAATCAAGACTATTTCGGTGCTTCAATGCGCGGTGCCAAAGCTTACGTGGCAACAAACGCATTGGACATCGAACAGACCCCAAGATGAGACTTTCAACGTTTTTAAACCAGCGTCGGGCATCATACGATCACTTCAACGTCCGATAGCAAGCGCACTAAATTGTACGCGACCGGAAAAATCCACTCGAAGCGTAATCCCCGGATGACCCGGTTTTCCTGTACAGCTTCTGACTCGCAGCTAAATCCAAGGAATTAATCCCTTCGAATGAAGTCCGGCGCCCAACTCTATCGTTCATCGACGCGATTTGATATCGAGTAGCCATTAGTTACCTTCCGATGCCAATTCCGGATAACTCTAAGTTTGCCTTGGACGCGTTATCCGAAACATTTTGTTGCATCGGGAAACCACTTGGATCCAAGGTTCCGACAAGCGGTAATGATGACCTTATTGCTTTTTTATCAATCGGTTAGAAGTATCTGTTTTCATTGTATGAATTGTCTGTCAGATAACAGACACCCCCAACTCCCCCTCCCAATCTATGGTTCTCCCTATAGCCGTGGCCATACGCCGATGCACTAACAGGGAGTAGTAATGGACAACATCGTTATCGCCGACAAAGCCAGTTCTCAACTCACCGCACAGAACTGGGGTAACGTTCAGCTCAATCAGCCTTCCGTTGTACAAATTCCGGCCCGGCCCGAGCAACTGGCGTCGACCAGTCGCAGCGGTCAGGATTTGATCCTGAATCTTAAGTCTGGCGAGCAGATCAAAATTACCAATTTCTTTGTCACCAGCCCCGACGGCGTACCCAACGACATCGTGTTTCAGGGCGATGACGCCACGCTGTGGCAGGCGCGCTATAACGCAGAACCCTTCAATGGTTTTACCTTCGATGAAATCGGCTCTCTCGACGAGTTGATTGCCGGTGTCGGCGTGGTTGATGGCGCCACACCCGCGTGGGCGATCGCCGGGCTCGGCCTGCTGGGCGCGGGCGGCGCGGCGGCGGCTGCGGGCGGTGGTGGTGGCGGAGGCGGTGGTGGCGGTAACGGCGATGCGACGCCGCCCGCCCCGGCCACCGGTCTGAGTTTGTCAGCCGATGGCCGCGTGTTGAGTGGATTCGGCGAAGCCGGCAGTGTGGTTCAAATACGCGATGCGGCCGGCAATCTGCTGGGTTCGGGCACTGTCAGTGCTGACGGACGCTTCCAGGTTGACCTGAACACCCCGCAAACCAACGGCCAACCCCTCGATGTGACGCTGACTGACGGCGCGGGCAATGTGTCCACACCGGGCACGGTGACCGCGCCGGACACTACTGCGCCCACCGCGCCCGCCAATCTCAGCGTGAGCGCCAATGGCACGCAACTCAGCGGCAGCGGTGAAGCCGGCGCGACCATCCAAGTGCGCGCAGCCGATGGCCGCCTGTTGGGCAGTGCCGTGGTCGCGGCGGATGGCACCTTTAGCGTCACGCTCAGCCCTGCGCAAACCGGCGGACAGCCGTTGACCGTCAATGCCATCGATGCGGCCGGGAATATCTCCACGGGCGCGACAGTCAGCGCACCGGAAATTGTCGAACCGCAAACGCCCGCCAATCTCGGTCTGAGCAGTGACGGCAGCCAGCTCAGCGGTACCGCCAGGGCCGGCACCACGGTCGAAGTGCGGGCCGCCAATGGTGACGTGATCGGGCGTGCCACGGTCGGCGCTGACGGTACCTTCACGGTGACCCTCAGCCCAGCGCAAGCCAACGGTGAAGTGATCAGCGTTGTCGCGCTCAATAGTGTCGGCGCGCAATCGCCTGCGGTGACATTCAACGCACCGGACATCACCGGCCCCGCTGCCGCCACGGATGTATCCGTCGGCAGCGATGGCCTCACGGTCACCGGCCGCGGCGAGCCCGGCAGTACGGTCAGTGTCACCAATGCTCAAGGCACCGTGCTCGGCACGGCGCTGGTCGCGGCGGACGGCTCGTTTACGGTGCAACTCAACGCGGCGCAAATCGACGGTGAAGCACTCAGCGTGCAACTCACCGACGCTGCGGCCAATCCTTCGCCCGCGGTGACCGTCATCGCAGTCGACCTCGACGGCCTGACGCAGCCCAGCGACATCGATCTGAGCGTGGATGGCGCGCAAATGAAAGGCCGCGGCCAGGTCGGTTCCACCGTGACCGTGCGGGATGCCAACGGCAACGTGCTCGGCTCCGCGGTGGTCGGCGCCGACGGTACCTTCACCGTGCAATTGAGCCCGCCACAGAACAATGGCGAAACCCTGCAGATCAGCGCCAGCGACAGCGCGGGCAACACTTCCGCCCCGCTGACTTATGTAACGCCTGACACCCAAGGCCCGGCGCCACTGACGGGCGTCACTCTGGATAACCAGGGGCAGACGCTGACCGGTCAGGGTGAGGCCGGCGCCGCCGTCACCGTGCGCGATCCGGCAGGCAATATCATCGGCACCGGCACGGTCGGCAGCGACGGCAATTTCTCCGTCAACCTCTCGACACCGCAGACCGATGCACAACAACTGCAAGTGATTCAGACTGACGCCGACGGCAACCCATCGGCGCCGGTCAACGTCACGGCGCCTGATCTGACGGTACCGGTTGCAGTCTCCGATGTGGACATTTCCGCGAACGGCGCTGTGGTTACCGGTAACGGTCAGCCCGGCGCCACCGTGACCGTCACCGACGCCGGCGGCGTGGTCTTGGGAACCGTTGTAGTCGGCAGCGATGGCCGCTTTGAAATCAATCTCTCCTCGCCGCAAACCAACGGCCAGAATTTGAACGTCGTGCAGACTGACGCCTCGACGTCGGCTTCGCCGGCGGTGCCGGTTCAGGCGCCCGATATTCAGGCGCCGACTGCGCCTGCGGATCTGGCACTGGATCCGACGGGCAGCACACTCACCGGTACCGGCGAGCCCGGTGCCACGGTGTCGGTCAAGGACCTGGCCGGCAACACGCTGGGCACCGCGATCGTTGACGGCAACGGTGCATTTACGGTCTCGTTGAACAGTCCGCAGACCAACGGTCAACCGCTGCAAGTCAGCCAATCGGATGGTGTCAACGTTTCTCCCAGCACCCCGCTAACGGCGGCAGACATTACCGCTCCTTTGGCACCCGATAATCTCGTCTTGAACAGCAATGGCGTAACACTGACCGGTACCGGGCAGGCCGGAAGCACCGTCACCGTCACCACGCCGGATGGCACGGTGCTCGGCACCACGCTGGTGGCCAGCAACGGCAGCTTCACCGTCAACCTCAGCCCGGCGCAACTTGACGGCCAAGTGCTCAGCGTCATTCAGACCGATGCGAGCACCCTGCCCTCGCCGGCCACGCCGGTCACCGCACCGGACGTCACCGCCCAACCAGTGCCGACCGGGTTGATCATCGACCCGGCGGGTGCCACGGTCAGCGGCACCACACAGCCGAACAATACCGTCCGGGTGCTCGACGCCGACGGCAACGTCATCGGCACCGCGACCGCTGACGGCACGGGCGCTTTCACGGTCAACCTCGATACCGCGCAGACCAACGGCGAAGCCCTGCAAGTGGTGGTGTCGGACGGCACCAACGCTTCATTGCCGGGCGCTGTCACTGCACCGGATGACACCCCACCGGCGCCGGTCAGCGATCTGGCGCTCAACCCGGCAGGCGATCAGGTTTCCGGCCTCGCCGAGCCCGGCACGCTGGTCACCGTCAGCATTGCCGGCGGCGGCACTGTGTTGGGTACCGCGACGGCGGGTGCGGATGGCCGCTTCGTGGTAACCCTGAGTCCGCCGGCCGAGCCTGGCGGTGATCTGGAGGTGATCAGCACTGACGGCGGCGGCAACGATTCGCCGGCCGTTCCGCTGGCAGGTCTTGACGGTTCTCAAGTCGCGACCCCGAATGATCTCGCCTTGAGCGTCGACGGTTTCACCCTGACCGGCGCAGGAACGCCCGGTTGCACAGTGACCGTGACCAACAGCAACGGCGATGTGCTCGGGTCAGGCCTGATCAATGAATTCGGCCGCTTCACCTTGTTGCTCAATGCCAAACAGATAAACGCGCAAGTGCTGCAAGTCACCGCCACCAGCCCTGACGGTGATGTCTCCGTACCGGGCACGGTAACGGCCGCCGATGGCACGCCACCCGAGGCGGTGAGCAATCTGGTATTGAATGCCACCGGCAGTGCACTGACCGGCCTTGGCGAAGCCGGCGCGACCGTCACCGTCACCGACAGCAACGGCACGGTGGTGGGCACCGCACTGGTTGCCAGCAATGGCAGCTTCAGCCTGACGCTGACACCGGCGCAACTCAATGGGCAGGCGCTCACCGTGATCCAGAGCGACGCCGCCGGCAACCCTTCGCAGCCTGCCAGCCTCATCGCCACCGATCTGCAGCCGCCCGCCGCCGCAACCGGCGTCACCATCAACGATGTCGGCACCGTGGTCAAAGGCCAGGGCGAAGCCGGCAGCACCGTGACCGTGCGTGATGCCGTCGGCAATGTATTGGCCACCGGTCTGGTCGATCAGAGCGGCAACTTCCAGGTCACCCTGCCCAACGCGCAGACCACCGGCGAGACCCTGCAAGTCACCCTGGCCGATGCCAACGGCAACACTTCCACCGCTACCGGCGTGCTCACTATTGACGGCACCCCGCCCGCCGCCGTGCAGAACCCACTGATCAGCGCCGACGGCACCACGCTCAGCGGCACCGGCGAAGTCGGTGCGACGGTCAACGTCACCAACGCCAGCGGCACGGTGTTGGGCAGCGCTGTGGTCGGCGCCGACGGTTCGTTCAGCGTGACGCTGGCGCCCGCGCCCACCAACGGTGAAGCGTTGGCAATCAGCCAGACCGATGCGGCCGGCAATGTCTCGCCATCGACCAACCTCAACGCGCCCGACATCAGTCCTCCGGCTGCACTGACGCAGGTCGTGGTGAATGCCGACGGTGTGACCGTGACCGGTCATGGCGAGCCTGGCGCCACCGTGTCCGTGCGTAGCGCCGACGGCACGGTACTCGGTACCGCGCAGGTCGGCAGCGGCGGCGCGTTCAGCGTCACCCTGAGCACGCCACAGCTGAATGCCGAGGTGCTGACGGTCACCCAGGAAGACCCGCCGGGCAACGTCTCCACGGCCGTTGAAGTGATCGCGGTCGATCTGACCCCGCCGGCCATTCCAAGCGGGCTGACCTTGAACGCCGCCGGCGTGCAACTGGCCGGTAACGCCGAGGCCGGCAGCACGGTCACGGTGCGCGACAGCCAGGGCAACCTCCTTGGCACCACAACGGCCGCCGCCAATGGCACGTTCCAGCTGACGCTCAATAGCGCACAAGCCAACGGCCAGTCGCTGAACGTGACGGCCACGGACGCGGCGGGCAATCCGTCCGCTCCGGCCATCGTCAACGCCGCCGACACCACCGCGCCCGTGGCGGCGAACGATCTGGCGGTCAGCGCCAACGGTGCGACGTTGACCGGTATCGGTGAGGTCGGTGCCAGCGTCGAAGTGCGTGACGCTAGCGGTGCGCTGTTGGGCACCGCCACTGTCGGCAACAACGGCAATTTCAGCATCACTTTGTCGCCGGCGGCGGTCGCCGGTTCGACGCTTTCCGTCGTGCAGATCGATGCCGCCGGCAACAGCGGCCCGGCGACTCCGGTGACTGCGCCAGGCAATCTGGCGGAAAGTGCGCCGACCAATCTGGCCCTCAGCGCCGACGGCCTGACCCTGACCGGCTCAGCCACCGCTGGCAGCACCGTAAGCATTCGCAATGCCTCGGGTGTGTTGCTCGGCAGTGCAGTGGTCGCGGCCAACGGTACCTTCAGCGTTACCGTCAACGCGGCGCAACTCAACGGCGAGCAATTGTCCGCCGTGGCGACATCGACTACGGGGATCAACTCGTCCCCTACCGACTACACCGCGGCCGACATCGCCGCACCAACGCCACTCAGCGAACTCAGCCTCGCGCCGAACGGCGTCGCCCTCACCGGACGTGGTGAAGCTGGCGCCACGGTGACCGTGCTGGGCACCGGCGGAGCGATCCTCGGCAGCGCAGTGGTGGCGGCCAACGGCACCTTCAGCGTGACCCTCAACCCGGCGCAAACCTCCGGGCAAACCCTGAGCCTGAGCCAGGCCGATGCCGCTGGCAACGAATCCAACAGCGTCAACCTGATCGCCCCGGACCTGCTCGCCCCCACCCCACCCGCCGCACTGGCGGTCAGCAATGACGGCAGCGTATTGACCGGCACCGGCGAAGCCGGGACCACGGTCAACGTGTTCACCGCCGCTGGAACGCTGGTTGGCACCGGCACCGTGAGCATCGATGGCAGCTTTGCGATCACCCTGACCACGCCGCAAGCCAACGGCCAGGCACTGACCGTGTCGCTGACCGACGCAGCAGGCAACACCTCGGCGGCGACACCGTTCACTTCGGTCGACAGCACGCCGCCAGCGGCCGTGGCGCAACTGGGCATCAGCGGCGACGGCGCGACCTTGACCGGGCGCGGCGAACCGGGCGCGCAGGTGCGGGTCATCGACAGCGACGGCAATGTCCTTGGGACTGCGCTGGTCAGCCCGACCGGCACCTTCACCCTGACGCTGACCCCGGCGCTGAGCAATGCCGAAGTGATCAGCGTGGTGCAGGCCGACGTGGCGGGCAACGACTCCCCGGCGGTGAGCCTGACCACCCCCGACTTCACGCCGCCCGACCCGCTGGCCAACGTCGACATCAACAGCTCGGGCGCACTGGTCACCGGCACCGGCGAACCCGGCGCGACTGTGACCGTGCGCGATGCCAACGGCACCCTGCTCGGCACCAGCGTGGTGCTTGCTGACGGCTCGTTCAGCGTGACGTTGAACCCGCCGCAGATCAACGAACAGATCCTCAACGTGCAGCAGGCCGATCCACCCGGCAACGTCAGCGCCCCGGTGCCGGTCACCGCACCGGACCTGACCCCGCCCGCCACGCCTGTGGATCTGCAGATCAACGTGGCCGGCGACGTGCTCACCGGCCGTGGCGAAGTCGGTGCCGAGGTCAGCGTGACCTTGGCCGATGGCACAGTCCTGGGCACCGGCACGGTCGGCAGTGACGGGCTATTCCAGATCACTCTGCAACCCGCGCAAACCAATGGCGAAGCGATCTTCGTCGAGCTCGCAGACGCTGCCGGCAACACCTCGCCTGCTGGCACGCTGGTGGCTGCCGACAGCACCCCGCCAGCGGCGCTGACGGATGTGGCGATCGATGCCAGTGGCAGCCTGATCACCGGCTCCGGCGCGGCGGGTTCGCAAGTGGTCATCACCAACGGGGTCGGCACCATTGTCGGCACCGGCACGGTCGCGGCGGACGGCAGTTTCAGCGTGACCCTCAATCAGCCGCTACTCAACGGTGAAGCCCTGTCGGTCATCCAGCGCGATGCAGCGGGCAACCCTTCGCCCGTAGCGCCGGTTACCGCGCCGGACGTTACCGCGCCGGCGGCGCCTACCGGGCTGCAACTTACGGCTGATGGATTGACGCTGACCGGCAGCGGTGAAGCCGGCGCCACGGTGCGCGTGCTCAGCGCGACCGGCACCGTGCTGGGCTCCGCAACCGTGACCGCCAACGGCTCGTTCAGCGTGACCCTCAACCCCGCGCAGGTGAACGGTGAGCAGCTGAGCGTCAATCAGACGGATCTGGCCTCCAACACTTCACCGACCGCACCGTTGCAAGCAGGCGATACCACCGTTCCACTGGAGGTCGCCGACCTCAATGTCAGCCAGGACGGCCTGACCGTGACCGGCACCGGCGAGCCCGGCGCGATCGTCACCGTGCGCGACGGCGTGGTGGTGCTCGGCACGGCAACGGTAGCCGCCGACGGTAATTTCAGCGTCACGTTGTCCGCGGCGCAACTTGATGGCCGCACGCTGTCCGTAGTTCAGGCCGACGCGAACAACAACCTGTCCGAACCCGCTCTGGTCGATGCGCCGGACAGCACTGCGCCGCTCGCGCCGACCGTCACATCGTTGACCGCGGACGGCGTTTCGCTCACAGGGACTGCCGAAGCCGGCAGCACCGTGACGGTGTTGTCGGCCACTGGCACCGTGCTGGGCACTGCTGTGGCGTTGGGCAACGGCACTTACACGGTCACGCTCAACCCGGCCCAGACCAACGGCCAGGTGTTGTCGGTGATCGCGACCGATGAGGCGCTGAACGTATCGCCAGCGCTGTCCTTCCCGGTGCCGGATATCACGGATCCGGATGCCGTCACCGGCCTGACCATCAGCGGTGATCTGACCCAGCTCGCCGGGCGTGGTGAGGCTGGTGCCAGCGTCGAGGTGACCGACGCGCTCGGCACTGTCGTCGGCACTGCCACGGTCGCGGCCAATGGTACGTTCCTGGTCACACTGACGCCGGGCATCACGGCCGGCCAGGTGTTGACCGTCATTCAGACGGACGCGGCCAATAACGTTTCCGCTGATGCCATCCTGAACGTACCGGCTGTTCCGGCGCCGGATGCACCGGGCAATCTGGTCCTGTCGGGCGATGGCGTGACGCTGACCGGCACCGCAGCAATCGGCACCACCATCAACGTCTTCGGCGCTGACAACAGCCTGATCGGCACCGGAGTCACCGGTCCGGATGGCACGTTCAATATCGTGCTGACGCCTGCGCAAACCAATGGTGAGAGCCTTGAGGTCACCGCCAATACGCCGCTGGGCGGCGCTTCGCTGCCCACCGAAATCACCGCCGACGACACCTCGGCACCCGCGCCACTCAGCGATCTGGCGGTGAATGCCAGCGGCACACTCGTCACCGGTCGCGGTGAAGTGGGCGCAACGGTGCGGATCACCGGCGCGGGCGGCGTGTTGCTGGGTGAAACGGTGGTGGCGGCGAATGGCACGTTCAGCGCACAACTGAATGCGCCGCAGGTGAACGGCCAGCTACTCAACGCCACTCAGACCGATGTGGCCCTCAACACGTCGCCCGGTCTCAATGTCACCGCACCCGACATCACGCCTCCCGCAGCACCGAGCGCGCTGCTGCTCAGCGGCGGCGGTCTGGTGCTGGGCGGGCTCGGTGAAGCCGGCGCTCTGGTCACCGTGCGCGGTGCCGGGGGCGCGGTGCTGGGCACGGCAACCGTGGCGGGCAATGGCACCTTCTCGGTGACGCTGTCCTCGGCGCAACTCAACGGCCAGCAGTTGAGCGTCAGCCAGAGCGATGCGGCGGGCAACGTTTCGCCATCGACCAGTCTCAGCGTCGCCGACACCACAGCACCGGCAGCGTTGAGCAATGTGACCCTGAACGGCACCGGGCTGGCGGTCAGCGGCACGGGTGAAGCCGGCGCCACGGTCAGCGTGACCAATGCCGCCGGTACGGTGCTCGGCACCGCGGTGGTCAATGCCGGCGGTACCTTCACCGTGCAACTGTCCAGCGCCCAGCTCAACGGCCAACAGCTCAACGTCCAACAGGCAGACCCGACGGGCAATCTGTCGCCGGTGTTCAACCTGACAGCCAATGACACCCAGGCACCGGTCGCGGCGACCGGTCTGGCGCTGGCCACCAATGGCCTGACCGTGAGCGGCACTGGCGAAGCCGGCGCGACGGTGAATGTTTACGGCCCGGGCGGCGCGCTGCTCGGCACCAGCACAGTAAGCAGTGGCGGCACCTTCAGCTTCAACTTGAACACCGCGCAACTGGACGGCCAGCTCCTGACCGTGCGTCTGGTCGACCCGGCCGGCAACCTGTCGCCGAACGCCAGCCTGACGGCGCCGGACGTCACCGCGCCCGGTGCGCCGACCGGCGTCAGCGTCAATGGCAGCGGAACCCTGCTCACCGGTATCGGTGTGCCCGGCTCGACCATCAGTGTGCGTGGTGCCGGCGGTGTGGTGCTCGGCACGGCCACCGTCGCGGCCAACGGCAGCTTCTCGGTGGTGCTGGCCTCGGCGCAGATCAACAGCCAGGTGCTCAGCGTCACCCAGGCCGACCCGAGCGGCAACGTGTCGGCAGCGGCGAGCGCCACCGCGCCCGACCTGACGCCGCCCGCTGCCGCCACGGCGCTGCTGGTCGGCGCCGACGGTCTGACCGTCACCGGTACCGGTGAGGCAGGCGCAACCGTCACTATCAAATCGGCCAGCGGCACCGTGCTCGGCACCGGCACGGTCAACAACCTCGGGGTGTTCAGCATTGCCCTGAACAGCGCGCAGATCAACGGCGAAAAACTCACCGTCAACCTCAGCGATGTGCGCGGTAACGTCTCGATTGCCGCGAATGTCACGGCGCCGGATATCGACGTCAACGCACCGGTGGTGGCCAGCGATAACCTTGCCGTCGGCACCGTCACCCTCGCCCCGGCGACAGCGTCGCAGACCTTCAATGATTCGTTCACCACGCTGTTGTCCGGCTTCTCGAAAACCTTCACCTTCAGTGTCGCCAGTGGTTCGCGGCTTGATCCAACCTTGACGCTGACCACCAGCAGCCTGATCTCGTTGCTCGACGGCGTGGTCTATACCCTTCAGGTCAAGGATGCCAGCGGCAACTGGATCACCCTGGACGTCAACGGCAGCAGCGGTCTGCTCGACCTGATTGCGCTGACCGGACAAGGCGTGCGGGTCGACATCGGTAGCCTGTTGTCAGGCGACTACCGGTTGACGGTATCGAGCACCGGCATCGGCGTGCTGACCACGGTCAACACGCAGCTGCAACTGGACGTCAGCAGCCTGACCCAGTTCAACGGCGTCGCCGGGCCAGCGGTGACCGGCAACGTCATCACCAATGTTGGCGTCGATGGCACCGCCGACCAGACCGGCCCGGACAACGGCGCGCAATTGCAGATCTTCAAGAACGGCGCCTGGGTCAGCGCCGGGGCCGGCACCACGGTGCAAGGGCTGTACGGCACGCTGACCATCGACGCCAACGGCAACTACAGCTACAAGCCCAACGGCAGCGTCAGCAGTGTCGGCAAAGTCGACGTGTTCAACTATCAGCTGGTACACCCGAACGGTTTGAGCGACACCGCCAACCTGTACGTGCGCATCGACAGCCCGCAGGCCACCGAAGTGTGGAACGACGCCAACCTCGGCAGCCCGGCGCTGGTGGTCGATGCCACGGCGGACATCGCTTCGACTGACGTCACGCTGGTCAACCGCGAAGTCACCAGCAACTCCGCGCTTGGCACGTTCAACGTGCTGCTGGGCGGCGGCAGCGGCAACTACAACACGGTGGTTGCGGCAGACACCGTCAGCGACCTGACCGTGGTGGTCAACTCGAGCAACCTGCTGGCCTTGCTCGGTTCGATGACGGTGGGCCTGTACAAACTCAACACCGCGACCAACCAGTACGTGCTGGTCAAGAGCTACGGCGGCAACGCGCTGCTCAATCTCGGCGGTGGCAACTACGGGATCAAGTTCGACGACCAGACCGCCGGCACTTATCAGGTGCGGGTGGCGGTCGGCGGCCTCGGCCTGCTCACCAGCGTCAACACCAGCCTGATCAACGTCGCAACCTACACCAACCAGTTTGTGGTCGGCAGCTACACGCCGGTGTCCGGCAACCTGCTCACCGACACCGCGGGCGGCGGCGCCGATGTGCTGGGCTCGGTGTACACCCTGCTCAGTGTGTTGGTCGCTGGCAGTTACGTGGCGCCGGGTTACAACGGCGTCTCGCTGGTCGGCAACTACGGCACGCTTTTGGTCCAGGCCAACGGCAATTACACCTACACGCTCAAGGCTGGGCTGACCGATGCAGTGATCGGTCAGGAAGACACCTTCACTTATCAGCTCACGCACCCCAACGGCACGATCGATACCGCCACGCTGACCATCGACCTGAACAAGGCCGGCGCCTTCGCCAGCACCGCGTTCTCGGCGCTGGCCAGCGATGACCTCGGTCTCGCTCGCGCGACTACCGGTAGCGAGCTGATCCAGGGCACCGATGGCAACGACACCCTCGACGGTTCGCACGGTGGCGCCATCACCCTGCAAGGCGGGGCCGGCGATGACACGCTGGTCATCGCCGACCAGCAATTCACCTCGGTCGATGGCGGCAGCGGCACCGACACCCTGCTCTGGGCCGGTGGCGACGTGGCGATCAACCTCGGCGATCTGCAGAGCAAGGTCCATAACGTCGAAATCCTCGACCTCAACCATTCCAGTGCGGTGTCACTCACGTTGAACCTCAGCGACCTGCTGGCGATCACTTCCTCTGACAACAACACCCTGCTGATCAAGGGTGATGACAAGGACAGCGTGCACATGACCGATGGCTGGGTCGCCGATGGCGCGCAGCAGGCCGACGGCATCGACTATGTTCAATACACGGCACAGGAGGATCCGAGTCACCACTTGTGGGTGCAAAACGGCATTCAAGTGGTTTGAAACCAGGCATCAGCAACGTCCGTCTCTCAACAGTAAGGGAAGTCTGTGGAGTCAGTTTTTCGCCAGAAATGGCCGGTGGTCCTGTTGACCATCGGCCTCTACCCCGCTTTCACCGTCGGCGTTCGCGCCGACGACAATCTCGACAGCAGTTTGCGCAGCATCAGCCCGGCGCAACTGCAACAACCGGCAGGCAATGACAGCCGTCAGCGCCCTGCCCCAGCTTCGAAGGCGTCCGCCGCTACGGACGCTTTGGGCCTGGAACAAGCCGTGCGCCTGGCCGTCGACTGGCATCCACGCATCGGCGAAGCCATCGGCACGCTGTTCCAGCAAGGCGAAGGCGTCAATGTCGCCGAATCCGGTTATTACCCGCAGGTCACCGGCGGCATCAAGGGCGGTTACACCAGCGGTTACGGTAGCGATGCCGGCAGCCAGTCGGTGAACATTTCCCTCAAGCAGATGCTCTACGATTTCGGCAAAGTGTCCAGCTCGGTCGACGCGGCCCGCGCTCGCGTGGCGCGTAGTCAGGCCGGAATTTTGTTGGCGATCGACGATGTGGCCCGCGACACCGCCAAGGCCTACATCGAAGTGCAGCGCTATCAACGCCTGCTCGACGTCGCCCGCGAACAGATTCAGGGCATCGGCGGCATTGTCGACCTCGCCAAACAACGCAACGACATGGGCGCCAGCACCCGTTCCGATGTGGTCCAGGCGCAATCCCGTGCCGAAGGCGCGACCGCCACGTTGCAGGAATTCAAAGCGCAATACGCACGCTGGCAAGCGACCCTGACCAGTTTGCTCGGTCGCCGCACTCCCCCGGCAGTCAGCGACGCCGCCGCGCCGACGCTGACTCAGGCCTGCGACGCTTCGCAGATCTCCGATGCCCTGCCCGCCGTCCTGCAAGCCGCCGCGCAACGCACCCAGGCCCAGGCCGAACTGGCACAGGCCAAGGCCGAAGCCTACCCGACCCTGTCGCTGCAACCGTCGGTCAATCAATACCTCGACGATCATTACGACGATCAGAATTCGCGCGCCGATCGCACCCAGCTCGGCATCTTCCTCAACCTCGAAGTGCCGATCTATCAGGGCGGCGCCATCAGCGCCCGCAGCCGCGCCGCCGGGCATGCCTTGACCGCCGCAGACTCGGCCGAAGACTTCGCCCGACTGCAAGCCCGCCAAGGTCTGGCGGAAGCCCAGGCGCAGACATCGGGCCTGAACCGTCGGTTGCGCTCGCTGGAATTTCGCCAGACCAGCATCACCGAAGCGCGTATGTTGTACGGCCGCCAGTACCTGGAACTGGGCACACGGCCGCTGCTCGACTTGCTCAACGCCGAGCAGGAAATCCACCAGTCGCGCTTTGATCTGGTCAACACCCAGGCCGATCTGCAACGCCTGCAGATCGATTGCTTCTACAACAGCGGGGCGATTCGCCGGGTCTTCGGCATCGACCACAGCGCCATCCAGAATGTCGAGATCCTGCCATGACCGACGCCAGCATCACTATCCCCGAACCCGTGGCTGCCGAGGCGCGGGAAGATTATTCGCCGTGGCTGGAAGCGGTGCTCAAGGTCGCCCGCCACTATCGACTCGACGTCTCGCCGGAAAGCGTGCGCCTGGCTTCGGTACACAGCGAAGGCCGCGTCGAAGAAGTGGTCCGGCACATGGCCCGTCAGGCCGGTTTGAGCGTGAAATTCGCGGTGTTCGACAACAAGAGCCTGAGCCGTTGGCGCACGCCGCTGGTGGTGCAACTGCACGACGGTCAGGTCGGCGTGCTGGAAAGCATCGGCGAGACCGGCGAACTGGGGATCTGCTTCAGTGGCGATCAAGGCTTGCAGAGCCGGATGGACGCGGCCGTGCTCGCCGAGCAGGCGCTGCGCACGGTGATTTTGCGCCCGACCCAACCGGTCTCCGACGTTCGCACCAACGACTACATCAAGCCTTACGACGAACACTGGTTCCGCCGCATCGTCCTCACCGACCTGCGGCCGTACACCCAGGTGATGATCGCCTCGCTGGTGGCCAATCTATTGGGCATGGCCGGGGTGCTGTTTTCCATGCAGGTGTACGACCGGGTGATTCCAGCCGAATCCTTGCCAACCCTGTACGTGTTGTTCGGCGGGGTGATGCTGGCGCTGCTGTTCGATTTCGTCATGCGCATTCTGCGGCTGCGCATCACCGATGTGCTCGGTAAGCGTGCTGACTTGCGGGTGTCCGATCTGGTGTTCGGCCACGCCTTGCGCCTGCGCAATTCCGCCCGGCCAAAGTCCACCGGCTCGTTCATTTCGCAACTGCGCGAGCTGGAGCAGATCCGCGACCTGATCACCTCGAGCACCGCCACGGCGCTGGCCGACATGCCGTTTTTCCTGCTGTTCCTGCTGGTGTTCTATTTGATCGGCGGGCCGCTGGTGCTGATTCCGCTGGTAGCGCTGGTGTTCATGCTGTTGCCGGGAATCATCGCGCAACCGCGTCTGGCAAAACTGGCGAATGCCTCGATGCGCGAAGCCGCGCTGCGCAACGCCATGCTGGTGGAAAGCATCCAGGGCCTCGACGACATCAAGGCGCTGCAGGCCGAGCAGCGCTTCCAGCAACAATGGAATCAGTACAACGCCGCCTCGGCGGACAGCAGCCTGCGTTTGCGCACCCTGACCAACAGCCTCGTGGCGTGGACGCAGAACGTGCAAGGCGCGGTCTTCGCCGTGGTGATCGTGTTCGGCGCGCCGATGGTGATCGCCGGCGACCTGACCACCGGCAGCCTCGTCGCGGCGTCGATTCTGTCCTCACGGATGATGGGGCCGATGGCGCAACTGACCCACGTGCTCACCCGTTGGCAGCAGGCCAAGGTCGCGCTGGAAGGCTTGAACCGGATCATGCAGATGCCGGTCGATCATCCCGAGGGCAGCCAGCGCGTGCACCTGCCGGCGATTCGCGGCGACTACCGGATGCGCCAGGCGAGTTTCCGCTACAGCGAAGAATCGGCCCCGGCGCTCAACGCCATCGACCTGACCATCCGCCCCGGCGAGCGCATCGCCCTGCTCGGCCGCAACGGCGCCGGCAAATCGACTTTGCTGCAGGCCTTGGGCGGTGCGATGGATCTGAGCAGCGGTGAAACCACACTGGACGGCATCGCCCTGGCGCATCTGGATCCGGCCGACCTGCGCCGCGACGTCGGCCTGCTGTCGCAACAGGCACGGCTGTTTCACGGCACCCTGCGCGACAACATCACCCTGGGCGCCGGTCAGGCCAGCGATCAGGAAATCATCGCCGCGCTGAACGTTACCGGCGCGCTCGAATTCGTTCGTCAGTTGCCCAAAGGCATGGATCATCTGGTGCTTGAAGGCGGCCTCGGTTTGTCCGGCGGTCAGCGTCAGAGCCTGCTGCTGTCGCGTTTGTTGCTGCGTCAGCCGCAAGTGCTGTTGCTGGACGAACCGACGGCGGCGCTGGATGACGTCACCGAGCGTCTGCTGCTGGAAAAACTCGCGACCTGGACCCAGGGCCGCACGCTGGTGGTCGCCACGCATCGGGTCAGCGTGTTGCAACTAGTCGAGCGGATCATCGTCCTCGATAACGGGCGCATCGTCATCGATGACCATCGCGACGCCGCGCTGGCGCGGTTGCGCGCACCCGGCAAAGGAGTGGCGGTATGAAACCGATGATGACTGACGTGCCGGACCCAATGTCCTACCTCGACGGCCGCGACGAGCGCGCCATCGCCGGAGGGGCGAAGGTGATTTGGGGCTGCGCATTGATGCTCGCATGCTTCATCGCTTGGGCGGCGTGGTTTGAAGTGGTCGAAGTCTCGACCGGCACCGGCAAGGTCGTGCCGAGTTCTCGTGAACAGGTGATCCAGTCGATGGAGGGCGGCATTCTCGAGCAGCTCAATGTCAGCGAAGGCGCCTTGGTCGAGCGCGGGCAGATTCTCGCCCAGCTCGACCCGGTGAGGAACCAGTCCAACGTCGGCGAAAGCGCGGCCAAGTACCGCGCGGCGCTGGCCAGCGTCAATCGCTTGCAGGCCGAAGTCAGCGAAAAACCGCTGACGTTCGATCCCTCGCTACAGGACTTTCCCGAGCTGATCCGCGCCGAAACCGAGCTGTTCCAGACCCGCCGCAAAGGCTTGGCGGAAACCCTCGACGGCATTCAAAGTTCGTTGAAACTGGTGCGCAGCGAACTGGCGATCACCGAAAACCTGGCGAAGATCGGCGCCTCGAGCCGGGTCGAAGTCTTGCGCCTGACCCGCCAGCGCTCCGAACTCGAATTGAAGGCCACCGAAGCGCGTTCCGATTACATGGTGCGCGCCCGCGAAGACCTGGCCAAAGCCAATGCCGAGGCGCAGATGCTCGAAGCGGTGATCCGTGGGCGCACCGACTCGCTGTCACGCCTGACCCTGCGTTCGCCAGTGCGCGGGATCGTCAAGGACATCGAAGTCAGCACCATCGGCGGCGTCATCGCGCCCAACGGTCAGGTCATGCAGATCGTGCCGCTCGATGAACAACTGCTGATCGAGACGCGCATCTCACCGCGCGACATTGCCTTCATTCATCCGGGCCAGGCGGCCAAGGTCAAAATCACCGCTTTCGACTACTCGATCTACGGCAGCCTCGACGGCGAAGTGGTGACGATCTCCCCGGACACGATTCAGGACGAAGCCAAGCCGGAAATTTTCTACTACCGCGTGTTCATCCGCACTGCGTCGGATGAACTGCGCAACAAGGCCGGCAAACGCTTTGCCATCGTCCCCGGGATGATCGCCACGGTGGACATTCGCACCGGCGAAAAAACCGTGCTCGACTACCTGATCAAACCGCTCAACCGCGCCCGCGAAGCGTTGCGCGAACGCTGATCAGCGGCTGGCGAACTTGGTCGCCGGCGGCACGATCGGCGCGAGGCTGGCCTGATAGCGCGTCCACTCGCGATTGATTTCCGCGTACGGCAGGAAAATGCTCACGCGCGGTTGATCAAGCAAGTCTTTACGCTTGAGCCGGCTGACGTCGTCACGGGTCAGAAACGCCACGTTGATGCCGACCACCTTGCCATCGGCGGAAAACACTGGCCCGCCGGACATGCCTTTGGCCAGCGCGCCATTATGAGTGCCGTAAAGCACGTTGCCCTCTTTGACGTCGAGGCGAACCATCGCCGGCAACGCCTGGCCGGTGCCCTTGACCGACATGTACAGCGAATTGAAGCCCACCGACGTCAGCTCCTCACCCGGCCTGTAACCGCGCCACGCCGGCACACTGCCGGCCTTGTGCCGGAAGAACTGCACGTCAGCCTGTCCCTGGAAAACCGCGCCCGACAGGTAAGGAATGTGCTTCACCGTCACGGCAAATTCTTCATTCCATTGCACAGCCGAACCCATCAGCACGTAAGGCAAAGGCACGCCGGAGTGAACGACAAAGGCTTGGTCTAAAACAGGATCCTGAACAAAAGCGACTGGCATTCCATTGCACCCGCTGAGCAGCATCGACGCTGCAACAAGTGACTTGAGGGGGCGCATTTTCGGCACATCATGTAGTGAGGGAAGGTGCTGCAATATGTCATTGCGCCATCATTTTTAGCAATAGGCTGAGCCTACCGTTTGTCTACTAGCGATATAGTGAGTCAATGATTGGATCCAAGGATTAACAGCGAAACGGCTAATTGCGTCGAACTTCTTCGAAGATCGCAAATACGGGTGTGCCACAGATGGGCACGCCCGCACTCTCGAATCCCCTACGCCATATTCGACCTCTTCGCTTGGCCCTCCTTCTCCGCCCGAATCCTGAACCAGATCGCATACATCGCCGGCAAGAACACCAACGTGATTATCGTTCCGACAAACGTGCCGCCAATCAGCGTATACGCCAGCGTGCCCCAGAACACCGAGTGCGTCAGCGGAATGAACGCCAGAATGGCCGCCAGTGCGGTCAACAGCACTGGCCTTGCCCGTTGCACGGTGGCTTCGACCACGGCGTCGAAAGGCGCGAGGCCTTCTTGCTCGTTGTGATGAATCTGCCCGATCAGGATCAGCGTGTTGCGCATGAGAATCCCCGACAGTGCAATCAACCCGACCAGTGCGTTGATGCCGAACGGCTGATTGAAGATCAGCAGCGTCGGCACCACGCCGATCAAGCCGAGTGGCGAGGTGAGGAAGACCATGATCATCGCCGAGATCGAGCGCACCTGGACGATGATGATCAGCAGCGTCATGGCGATCATGATCGGCAGCAGCGGCAAGATCGCTTTGCCGGCCTTGCCGGATTCCTCGATGGCGCCGGCCTGTTCAATGCGGTAACCGGAAGGCAGTTGCGCAACGATCGGCTGCAATTGCTCGATGATCACGCCGGAGACGTCCGGTGGCTGCAAGCCTTCGGCGATGTCGCCGCGCACGGTGATGGTCGGGGTGCGATCGCGGCGGCGCAGGATCGGATCTTCCATGCGCACCTCGACCTTGCCAATCTGCGACAGCGGAATGCGTTGCCCGGCCGCACCGACCAGGGTGAAGCCTTCGATCTGCGCCGGGTCCAGGCGGATGTTGCCTGCGGCACGGCCAACCACCTGCACGGAACGGATATCCTCACGCACCGCCGTGATCGGCACGCCGCTGAGCAAGAACTGCAACTGCTGGGCCACGGCGCTGGAGGTCAGCCCGACCGCCTGCAAGCGATCCTGATTGAGGTTGAAATGCAGCGTCGGCGTCAGCGGCCCCCAGTCGGTGTTGACGGTGCGCATCATCGGGCTGTCCTGCATCACCCTGCGGACCTGCTCGGCGATGTCGCGCAATTTGGCCGGATCGGGGCCCATCACTCGGTACGCCACCGGGAACGGCGAATACGGGCCGAAGACGATTTGTGTCGCACGCACGCGCGCTTCCGGGGCCAGGCCTTGAGCAACCGCTTCGCGCAAACGCAACTTGAGGGTTT
The DNA here is from genome assembly GCF_900104975.1 of Pseudomonas sp. Z003-0.4C(8344-21). Taxonomy (NCBI): domain Bacteria; kingdom Pseudomonadati; phylum Pseudomonadota; class Gammaproteobacteria; order Pseudomonadales; family Pseudomonadaceae; genus Pseudomonas; species Pseudomonas sp. Z003-0.4C(8344-21). The sequence continues at coordinate 3,710,417 of NZ_LT629756.1, forward strand.
CGCGGGCGTCCTGGTTGTCCGTCAGCACGACGATCTTGGCGAATGACGGGTCCGGCAACTCGGGCGCCATGGCCAGGAAAAACCGTGGCGCACCCTGGCCGATATAGGCCGTGACGATTTTTGCCTCAGCCTGTTTTTGCAGCCACGCCTCGACTTTGGCCGTGGCGGCGCTGGTCTGCTCGATCGCGGTGCCGTAGGGCATTTGCACTTCGATCATCACTTCGGGGCGGTCAGAGGTCGGGAAGAATTGCTTCTTTACCAATCCCATGCCCGGGATCGCGACGACAAACAGCGCGACAACCGTGCCCGCCACCAGCCATTTGCGGGTGATCACCCACGCCAGAATTTTGCGGAAGCGGTTATAGCGCGGCGTGTCGTAGATCGCCGCGTGCCCGCCTTCGACTTGCTTGATGTCCGGCAACAGCTTCACTCCCAGATACGGCGTGAAAGCCACCGCAACGACCCACGAAGCGATCAAGGCGATGCCGACAATCCAGAACATGTTGCTGGTGTATTCGCCCGCCGTGGACTGGGCGAAACCGTTCGGCAAAAAGCCTATCGCCGTCACCAGCGTACCGGCGAGCATTGGCGCTGCGGTATGGCTCCAGGCATAGGCCGACGCCTTGATGCGGTCATAGCCCTCCTCCATTTTCACCACCATCATTTCAATGGCGATGATCGCGTCGTCGACCAGCAAGCCCAGCGCGAGAATCAACGAGCCGAGGGTAATCCGGTCAAAGTTTTTGCCAGTGGCGGCCATCACCACAAAGACGATCGCCAGGGTCAACGGCACCGCTGCGGCGACCACCACGCCGACACGCCAGCCCATGCTGAGAAAGCACACCAGCATCACCACCAACAGCGCGACGAAGAACTTGACCATGAACTCGCCGACCGCCGAGTCGATATTCACCGCCTGATCGGTGACTTTCGACAGGGTCATGCCCAGCGGCATTTCTGCATTGATGTTGAGCGTTTCGGCATCCAGCGCCTTGCCCAGATCCAGACCGTTCCAGCCCTCGCGCATGATCACGCCGAGCAGCAGCGCTTCCTCGCCGTTGTTACGCACGAGAAACGTCGCCGGGTCTTCGTAGCCGCGCTCGACCGTGGCCACGTCGGAAAGCATGAGGGTGCGACCCTGCGCGACAACCGGCGTGTCACGGATTTTCTGCAAGGTGTCGAACGCGCCATCGACCCGGACAAAGATTTCCGGCCCCTTGGTTTCGACCGATCCGGCGGGCGTCAGCACGTTCTGACTGTTCAGGGCGGCGAAGATGTCCTGCGGCGACAGACCCAGCGTCGCCAGTCGATCATGGGAAAACGAGACGAAGATGCGTTCGGCCTGCTCACCGATGATGTTGACCTTTTTCACCCCCGGCACATGCAACAGGCGCTGGCGCAAAGACTCCGCATCGCGCACCAGCAAGCGCTGCGGCTCGCCCTTGGCCTTCAGGGCAAACAGCGCGAACGTCACGTCGGAGAACTCGTCGTTGACCATCGGCCCGATAACGCCCGCCGGCAGTTTGATCGCTTCGTCATCGAGCTTCTTGCGCGCCTGATAGAACTCTTCCTGCACCTGCGACGGCGGTGTGCTGTCGAGCAACGACACCATGGTGAATGCCAGCGCTGGGCGGGTGTAGGTTTCCGTGCGGTCGTACCACTTCAGTTCCTGCAGACGCTTTTCCAGCGGTTCGGCAACCTGGTCTTGCATCTCCTGCGCGGTCGCGCCCGGCCATGCGGTGATGACGGTTAATTGCTTGACGGTGAACGGCGGATCTTCGGCCCGGCCCAACTTGAAGAACGCCAGGGTGCCGGCGACGGCAATCAGAAAAATCAGGAACACCGTGATCGCGCGTTGGCGAACGGCAATGGCGGAAAGGTTGAATCGACCCTCGCTCATGGACGACTCCCGGCAACCTGGGCGTCATCGCGGGCCAGCAAGCGCACTTCCTCGCCTTCGTGCAGCAGGTGCGCGCCGAGCGCAACGATCGGCTCACCGACGCTGAGTTCGCCAGCGATGCGTGCCGAATCGTCACTCAACCCCAATACTTCAACGGCGCGCCAGGTCACTTTCGCTGGTGTACCGGCAATCGCCCACACGCCGGTGCCCTTGCCTGCGTTGTACAGCGCCGCGATCGGCACTTTCAACGCTTGTTGTTGTGCGGAAACCTGAGCGATATCAACGGTGACGGTCGAACCGATCGGCGCATTGGCGAGCTTGCCTTCAAGCACATAGCGCGCCTCGAACGTGCGAGTGGTGGCGTCGGCGGAATCGGACAGCAGGCGCAGTTTTGCCGATACCGCAGCCGCCGGATCGCCATACAGCTTGGCCTGAGCGGTCGAACCTGCGACCGGACGCAGAGTCTCCGGCAGATGAACAATTGCTTCCCGCTGACCCGCGCGCGCCAGTCGAACCACCGGTTGCCCGGGGCTGACCACCTGCCCCGGTTCCACGAGGGTGTCCACCACCACGCCGTCGGCGTCCGCCACCAGCACCGCATAACCCGAGGCGTTGCGCGCGACGTCCGCTTGGGCGACAGCGGCGCGGAGTTGCGCCCTGGCGCTGTCGGCGGCGGCTTTGATCTGATCGTAGGCCGAGGCCGAGATCGCGCCGGCGGCGACCAGTTCGCGATTGCGTGCTTCGTCATCGGCGGTCTGTTTGGCCCGGGCGCGGGCGGCGGTGACCGCTTCTTGTTGCGCTCGCGCTTGCAGGCCAAGGTCGACCGGGTCGAGGCGCATCAGCGGCTGCCCGCGCTTGACCGTCTGACCGGTGTCGACCAAACGCTCAAGGACCTTGCCCGAAACGCGAAAGCCCAGGTCACCCTGAACCCGCGCCGCCACCACACCGGTGAATGACCGCGAGCCATCCTCGGCAAGCTGCACGACCGCCGACCTCACCAGCGGCGCAAGGGTGCGCGGGTCTTTCGTCGTAGAAGCATCACCGCACGCCGTCAGGACGAGGGGCAGCACACAGGCTGCGAAGGGAAAAGGTCTGAGCCGGCGCATGGATTTCCTTTACTAAAATAGGATGATCATCATATTCTCAGCCCTGTGACCAATATCGTCAACAGTCACAAACTGCCAGATTTTCGCTTCGCTCGTTGAGCGTTGCCAAGCCCACACAGGAATTTCCATGCACCTCCTCCGCCCCATCACTCTTTTGGTCAGCGTCGGTTTGGTCGCGGGTTGCACGGTCGGCCCCGACTACCAGCGCCCCGCCGCCCCACTGCTGGAGCATTACCAGCGCCAGCCTGCCATGGCCGGGTCTGCAGCCAGCCTTGTTACTTGGTGGGAAAGCTTTAATGACCCGCTGCTGGACGCCTTGATCACTCAGGCACTGGCGCAGAACCTGGACCTGGCGCAGGCCGCCGCGCGAGTCACCCAGGCACGCGCCGGGCTGGGCTCTGCGAATGCCGCGCTGCTGCCTTCGGCGAGTGTCAACGGACAGGCCGCGCGCGCTTACCAATCGGTGGAAACGCCACTCGGCCAAGTGCTGAATTCGTCTCCCGGGTATGACCGTTACGGCAGTTCTTATGAGGTCAATCTCGAGGCTGGCTGGGAGCTGGATGTGTTTGGCGGACTGCGCCGGGAGCGCGAGGCTGCGCTCGCCGAGTACCAGGCATCCGCAGCAGGACTCAGCGCGACACGCCTGGCGATCGCGGCGCAAACGGCGGATACCTACGTCACCCTGCGCGGCTTGCAGGCACGCCTGGACATTGCCGAGCAACAGGTCAAAACCCAGCGTGACCTGCTGGAAAAAGTCCAATTGCTCTACAGCAAGGGCTTGGCGGCGAGCTATCAGGTGCGGCAAATCGAAGGCGAACTGGCGCAAGTCGAGGCAAGCGTACCGGTGCTGCAAACCGGTATGGATGCTGCAATGAATGCCATGGATGTGCTGCTCGGTACGCCACCGGGTACGCATCGAGTGCAACTGGCCCAAGCGGAAAGCATTCCCGCCACGCCGCCCTCGCAGGCATTGGCCACACCTGCCGACTTGCTGCGCAGTCGGCCTGACCTGATCGTCGCCGAGCGGCGACTGGCGGCTTCCAATGCGCGCATCGGTGCCGCCATGGCCGAGTACTACCCGAAATTTTCCCTCGGTGCCTTGCTCGGCAGTGCGACGGCGGTGTCCGGTGGCAACCTCTTTTCCAGCGGCGCGAGCCAGTCCGCCGCCCTGCTCGGCCTGCGCTGGCGGCTCTTTGACTTTGCGCGCATCGACGCGCAGATCGATCAGGCCAAAGGTCAGCAAGCCGAAGCGCTGGCCGCTTACCGCCAATCGGTACTGCGCGCCACGGAAGATGTGGAGAACGCGCTGTCGGCACAGGTCAATCGGCAAGCCCAGGCCAGCACCCTTGGTGCCGGCGAAGCGGCGTTGACCGAGGCTCGGCAATCGTCGTTCAGTGCTTATGAGAAAGGCGCCGCCAGCCTGATCGATGTGCTGCGGGCGGATCAGACGTTACTGCAAACCGCCGATGCCCGGGCGCAAGCGCAAACCGAATCAACCCGCGCGGCGGTGGCGTTGTTCAAGTCCTTGGGCGGTGGCTGGCAACCCGCCGAGCCCTCGCCTGTCGCGGCGCGCTGAGTCGCTGTGACAGGCGAAATCGAGCGGGCCTTACATCAGGCCCGCCCTGCACCGCAGCGCTGGATCAGAAGCGGTAGCTGACAGACGTGCCGAGCCCACTGGCGCTGTTGCGATATTGGGCGCTATACGCACCTTTGTCGGCTGCGGTGTGATTGATCTCGACGCTCTCTTCCTGCAGGTAGGAATAGGCCACATCGATGGTGACATTCTCCGCCGGCGTCCAACCGGCACCGAGGCTGAACACCTTGCGATCACCTGTAGGAATACGCGGACCGCGGTTGGTGTTGTTGGCCGGCGACTGATCAACCGAGAACCCGGCACGCAGCACCCATTGGTTGTTTAGCTGATACGCCGCGCCGATCGCATGGGCCCACGTGTCGTGCCAGTTCTGTTCTTCGCTGATGGTGCCCAACTGGCCGCTGAGCAACGGCGGCAATCCGCTGTTTTCGATGGTCAGCTCCTTGAAGCGACTCCAGCGCGTCCAAGTACTGCCGGCATACAGCGTCCAGTCGTGATTGAGTTGATGGGTCACCGAGAAGTCCACCGACTCGGGGGTGTCGACATCCAGCGAGGCGTCGTAGCTGCGGCCACTGACGCCGAGCAGGTTGAAGATGCCGTCGCTGACTTTGGTTTTCGCATCGAGGTGGTAGCTGACCTTGGAATGGTAGGTCAGGCCCAGGCGCGTCTGCTCGGTCGCCTGCACCATGACGCCTGCGTTGAAGCCCAGCGCGGTGTCGTCGCCAGTACTTTTGACTTTGCCGTCATTGCGCCCGGGGCTCAGCGGGTTGGCGACCATCCCTGACAGCTCGCCGCTGATGCGGTTGATGGTCGGGCCGAAACCGATCGACACCTTGTCGTTGAAGGCGTAGCTGAGGGTGGGCTGGAACGTCAGCGTTGTGACTTCGCTTTTATTGGCGTAATAGCGCCCGGCAAAACCGCGGTCGTAATCGGTAATCAAACCAAACGGCACATAAAACCCGACACCGAAGGCCCAGTGCTCATTGATCGGTTTGACGTAATAACCCATGGGCACCGTGGTGGTCGGCACCATGTCGCCGTCTTCCTTGCCGCCGAAGGTACTGCGGGTCTGGCTGATATCCGACTTGGCGAACAGCGTCGCCTGCCCCACGCTCACCTGCTCTCTTTTCAGCCGCGCCATGCCCGCCGGATTGCCGAACACCGTACTGGCGTCTTCGGCGGACGACGAGCGACCGGCAAACCCCGAGCCCATCCCGCTGACGCTTTGCTCATTGAGCGCAAAACCGCCCGCCAGCACATTGGAAGACGCGAGCACGACAGCCAGCCCGAGGGGATGCTTGAGCATTGTTTTTTTCATTATCAGGACTCTATGGGTGTTTCTGAAATGGAACATGAAGAACCGCAGCGGCCCATATTATCCATGTGACCATTTACGTCAATAGTCACTTTCTGACTGTGGTGAATACGTTCTCGATGCGAGTTTGCGTCGAGAACATGAATTGCTTGGGAGGAGGATCAACGCAGCATCAAGGCATCAGGCTGCGCAGAATCAGATTCGAGGTCAGCGTCGGCGCCACCTCAATGAAATCCAGGTTGTGTTGAAGCATCAGCGGATTGACGAAGGGCCGCAGCGTCAGATGGATCGAGTCGACGGTTTCGTCCAGCGGCGTCTTGCGTTCGAACTCACCGGCCGTGCGTCCGTCACGCACGATGTCAGTGATAAAGCCTTTGATCCGGGCGTCGTAACGCTGGGCGCTGGGCCAGTTCTCGCCGGCCGCAAAGGCCGCGATGTCGTAGAGCTTGCGGTCGGTGAAGAACAGCTCGACGCCAGTGGCAATCACGGTTTTGACCAACTGGCGGAAGCGCTCGGTCGGCGACAGCCCGTCTGCGCTGACTGCCAGTTCCACCGCCGCCACGATTTGCCCCAGGCAGTTGCCGCAGATGGCCTCGCCGATCGCCTGCTTGGAATCGAAGAACTTGTAGATGTACGCTTTGGAAAAACCGATGGCCTTGGCCAGGTCCGACACCGTGGTTTTGCCGTAGCCATACTGGCTGAAATGCTCGTTGGCCGCCGCGACGATCTGGTCACGAATCTCGTGATCGACCGGGCCGCGCGCGCCGGGGAAGGATGAGGAAGCTGAGGTCTGGTTCATCCCGGCAGCTTACTCACCTGATCGGAGGCTTACAACTGAGCCTCCCTGCCCTCACCGCTCATGCCCCATCACCACGCCGCCTGATAAATTGCCAGCGCGTCGGCTTCGCTGACCTCTCGCGGGTTATTCACCAGCAAGCGTTGCTGCTGCATCGCGTCACGCGCCAGTTGTGCGAGGCAATCTTCGGGCACGTCGACATCGCGCAGGCGATGGGGCAGTCCGCAGCGCGGCGCCAACTCGGCCAGTTCGGTAATCAGCTGCTCGGCCTGGCTGCGCCGATCGCCAATACGCAGCCGCTCGCCGAGCAACGGCACGGCCAGCTCAGCGTAATCCGCCTCGGCCACTGGCAGGTTGAAGCGCAGCACATGCGGCAGCACCAGCGAGTTGGATAAGCCGTGGGGAATGTGAAAGTGCCCGCCCAACGGATAGGCCAAGGCATGCACCGCCGCCACCGGCGCATTGGCGAACGCCTGCCCGGCAAGACAGGCACCGAGCAGCATGGCTTGCCGCGCGTCGAGGTTGCCACCGTTGTGCACCGCTTGGTCCAGATGGGTCGCCAGCAGGCGCAACGCCTCGCGGGCGAGCAGACTGGACAGCGGGTTGCGCTTGAGTTTGCTGGTGTAGGCCTCGATCGCGTGGACCATCGCATCGATACCGGTGGCTGCCGTGACCTGCGGCGGCAGGCCCAGCGTGCACACCGCGTCGAGCACGGCGAGATCCGGAAGTAATAACGGCGAGACGATGCCCATTTTGCTGGTTTCGCCGGTGGTGACGATGGCGATAGGCGTGACCTCCGAACCGGTGCCTGCGGTGGTCGGCACCTGGATCAGCGCCAGCCGTGGGCCCTTGGCCTGATCGACACCGTACAACTGCGTGAGCGTTTGGCTGTTGCCGGGATGGGCCAATAACGCAACCAGTTTGGCGACGTCCATCGAGCTGCCGCCGCCGAACCCGACGATCAGGTCGGCGCCGATGTGCCGGGCGCGATCGACCGCCGCCATTACGCAGTGTTCATGGGGATCGGCACTCACGTCACTGAAAATCGCCACCGCCACTTTCGCCGCGCTGAACCCCGGGAGCACGTCATCGAGCAAACCGAGCCGGGCGATCCCCGGGTCGGTGACGATCAACACCCGCCGTGCGCCGCGCTCGCGGCACAGGCTGGCCAGTCGCTGTGCGGCGCCGGCTTCGCAGAGGATCTGCGCGGTGGTGGCAAAGCTGAAGGATTGCATCGGCACGACTCCTTATGGTTATCCGGTCTGGGGTTCAGAAACTGAAGTCGCTGGCCGCCATTGCCATCAGGCAGTTCGCCCCGCCGAGCACGGCGTCGCGATGGGCGCCCGCGCGCGGCAACAGGCGCCGCCAGTAGAAGTCGGCGGTGTGCAACTTGGCCTGGTAAAAGCCACTGTCAGCACTGCCTTGGGCCAACGCCTGCTGCGCGCGGGTCGCCGCTTGCAGCCAGAAACCGGCGAGCAGGACGTAGGCTGAATAGGCGAGGAAATCCACCGACACCGCACCGATTTCCTGCGGATCCCGCTGACACGCGGCGATGACTGCTTGGCCAAGCTCGCGCCATTCGCTCAAGCGCTGGCTGACCGCCTGGGCCATTTTCCGCAGCGGTTTATGCGCCTGGGCGGCTTCGGCCAGTTGCGCAAACTCGTCAATCAGCCCATTGAGTTCAGCGCCACCGTCGCCGAGCAGTTTGCGGCGGATCAAGTCCAGCGCCTGAATGCCGTTTGTGCCCTCATAGAGCTGAGTGATGCGGCTGTCGCGCATCAGCTGTTCCATGCCCCACTCGCGGATATAGCCATGGCCACCGTACAGCGCCACGCCGAGGCTGGCGACTTCCTGGCCGACATCGGTGAAGAACGCCTTGACGATCGGAATCAACAGCGCCGCCCGACGCTTTGCCGCTTGATGATCCGCGCCCATGGCTTGTTCGAGATCGAGTTGCCGCGCGGTGTACACCGCAAGCATCCGGCAGCCTTCGGTGAGCGCTTTCTGGGTCAGCAACATGCGCCGCACGTCGGGGTGGACGATGATCGGGTCGGCGGCCTGCTCCGGCGCAACAGCACCGGCGAGCGAACGCGACTGCAAGCGTTCCCGCGCATAACGCAGGCCGCCCTGAAACGCCGCTTCGGCAATGCCCAGGCCCTGCAGACCGACCTGAAAACGGGCGTCGTTCATCATGGTGAACATGCACGCCAGGCCCTGATTCGCTTCGCCCACCAGCCAGCCCTGCGCACCATCGAAATTCATCACGCAGGTCGACGTGCCCTTGATGCCCATCTTGTGTTCCAGCGCCCCGCAGCTCAGCGTGTTGCGCTGACCATCGGGCAGGACTTTCGGCACCAGCAACAGGCTGATGCCCTTCACGCCCGGCGGTGCGTCCGGCAGGCGCGCGAGCACCAGATGAATGATGTTGTCGGTCAGGTCCTGCTCGCCGCCGCTGATGAAAATCTTGTTGCCGGTAACGCGGTAACTGCCGTCGGCCTCAGGCTGGGCGCGGGTGCGCAGCAGGGCCAGATCGGTGCCGGCCTGCGGCTCGGTCAGGCACATGGTGCCGGTCCATTCGCCGCTGATCAGGTTCGCCAGATACGCTTGCTTCAGTTCCGCGCTGCCATGGCGGTACAGCGCCAGCACAGCGCTTTCGGTGAGCCCGGAATAAACCCGAAAAGCGAGCGACGCCGACATCAGCATTTCGTGAAAGCACGCGGAGACCATCTGCGGCACGCCCTGGCCGCCGAACGCCTGTGGCCCGGTCATGCTCGCCCAACCGTTGTCGACGTATTGTCGATAGGCCTGACGAAAACCGTCCGGTGTGGTCACCTCGCTACCGTGCAACTGACAGCCCTGCTCGTCACTGTTGCGATTGAGCGGTGCGATGACTTCGCCGGTGAACCGCGCGCCTTCCTCGAGAATGCCGTCGAGGACGTCGCGGTCGAGTTCGACCTGCAATTGTTGGCAGTGCGCGCTGACGTCGAACAGTTCGTGCAAGACGAAACGCATGTCGCGCAAAGGCGCCTGGTAGTTCGAAGACGTAGTCACGCGCAGCGCTCCAATCAATAAAGGACAAGCGCCACCCTAAGCAGCGTTCAGATATTTTTGAAATTTAGAATTCCCATGGCATATATTCCGCGCATGAATATTTCCAACTTCGATCTGAATCTGCTGCGCGTGCTGGATATGCTTTTGCGTGAACAGAACGTTTCGCGCGCGGCCGAGCGGCTGGCACTGACGCAACCGACGGTGAGCAACGCCCTGGCGCGGTTGCGCGACCTGCTCGACGATCCGCTGCTGGTGCGGGTCGGCCGACGCATGTGCCCGACGCCGCGTGCGCTGGCGCTGGAAGGGCCGATTCGCGCGGCACTGCGGCAGATCGAGCAAACCCTGGGCAGTGGCGAAGCCTTCGAGCCGCAACACAGCCGTCGGCAACTGCGTATCGCCCTGACCGACTTCGTCGAACAACTGTGCATGCCGGCCTTGCTCGCGCGCCTGCAAAGCGTGGCGCCGCAGCTGCGCATCGACGTCGCCCACCTGACGCCGAACCTGCCGGTCGAGGCGCTCGACCGCGGCGATCTCGACATGGTGCTCGGCCGTTTCAACGAGGTGCCGGCCCGTTTCACTCGGCAACTGTGGCGCCGGGAAACCTTGCGCATCGCCGTGCGCCGCGAGCATCCGCAGATCAGCGGCGCGCTCGACCTGCAAACCTTTCTGCAACTGCGCCACCTCTGGGTCCACGGCGGGCAGACACGCGGCATGGTCGATCAGTGGCTGGCCGAGCAGAACCTCGAACGGCAAATCGTCTACACCACGCCGAACTACCTGCAAGCCGCGCACCTGGCCGCCGCCACCGACCTGTGCGTGGTGCTGCCGACGCAACTGGCGCAGCAGTTCGCCGAATTGCTGCCGCTGGACCTGCATGAATTGCCGTTCGCGCTGGAACCGTTCGAGCTCGATCTGGTGTATCTGAGCCATCGCCAGCACGACCCGGCGCTGGCGTGGCTGGCGGAGCAGATTCTGGCGATTGCGGCGCCCTGATCGGTCGAGTCATACGATCTCCAACCCGAAACGTAACCATCAGAAAATCGCCAATGGCGGCCAAGGAACGAGCTTCTTTGGTCTAAGGCACCCTTGCCCACCCCTGCCCGATACGGTACAAACAGCGCAGTTGTACGACAACATAATAAAAATCCCGCGCCATCCCGAATGGCCACTTTTCGAGAACTGCCATGTCCCGCTCTACCATCGCACCGACCGTACCGCCCCCCTTCCCTCGCCACCTCGCCGTGCTCATTCTGTTGTGCATGGGCTGTGCCTTCGCCGGCAACCATGTCGCTGCTCGGGTCGCGTTTGATGATGGTGCCGGAGTGTTGCTCGCCATTCTGATGCGTTCCGGGGGAACGCTGCTGGTGCTGGCGATGCTGGTGTTGTGGCAAAAACAGAGCCTGCGTCTGCCGCCCGGGGCCTGGCGTTGGCAACTGTTGTTGGGGCTGTTGATCACGGCGCAGAGTTTGTGTTTGTACTCCGCCGTGGCGCGGGTGCCGGTGGCGCTGGCGCTGCTGGTCGCCAATGTGTTTCCGATTCTGCTGGCATTGCTCACCTGGGCGATGGGCGGGCCGAGGCCGAGCGCGCGCACCGCGCTGTTGATGGGGTTGATTCTGGTGGGTCTGGTGTTTGTGCTGGACGTTCCCGGGCGCCTGTCGAACGCCGGCAGCGTCGGCGCGGATTGGTGGCTGGGCGTGACGCTCGCCTTCTGCGCGGCGAGTGTGTTCGCCTGTGCGCTGTGGATCACCGACCACAAATTGTCTCAGGTGCGCGGTTCGGCGCGCAGTCTGTTGACCATTTTCATCGTGTTCAGCAGCGTCAATCTGGCGGGCCTCACCGGTGCCCTGCCCGGCGGCCTGAACCTGCCGGCGACCTCGACCGGCTGGCTGGCCCTGGCCACGCTGGTGGTGTTGTACGGCACCGGTTTCATTGTGCTGTTCATTTCCGTGCCAAGGCTGGACATGCCGCGCAATGCGCCGGTGATGAACATCGAGCCGCTGGCGACATTGCTGATGGGCTGGATCGTGCTCGACCAGATGCTCAGCAAGGGCCAGGTGCTCGGCGGAGTGATTGTGGTCACCGGCATTGTGTTGCTCACGTATCGCAAAAACGCGGTCAAGGCTGAGGCGAAAGCGTCAGCCTAGTCGCTAACGCGCCCCTTGCTGATATTCGCGCGGCGTACAACCCAACTCACGGCGGAACACCGTGTGCAGGTATTGCGCCGATTTGAAGCCACAGGCGCGGGCCACGTCGACGATTGCGGCGTCGCGGTTCTCCAGGCCGCTGGTCGCCGCCGCCAGTTTGAAGCGCAGGATTTCGTCGTGGACGCTGCAGCCGCGCTCATGACGGAAATGCGCTTCAAGCGAGGAGCGCGAGATGCCGACGTAGGCCGCGACCTGCGCGGTCTTGATGCCTTGGCAGGCATATTGGCGGATGAACAGCAGCGCTTGCATCACGTAGGGATTGCCCAACGGCTGGTGCAGACTCGACACCTGCACATTGACCGCATCCGGCGGCACCAGAATCTGCGTGCCGCTGGCAGGCATGCCGTGGAGCATCTGGTGCAGCAGTTGCGCGGCGGTGCGGCCCATGGTTTCGGTGCCCTGGATCACCGAGCTCAACGGTACTCGCGTCAGGCTGCGCGTGAGCGGGTCGTTGTCGATGCCGATCAACGCCACCTGCTCAGGCACGGCAATGCCGGCGGTCAGGCACGCTTGCAGCAACTGGCGGGCCCGGGCGTCGCTGACGGCGATGATGCCGATCGGTTTGGGCAAGGCTTGCAGCCAGGCGATCAGTTGTTCGACGGCGCTGTCCCACAGCGGCGCGCTGGTGCCCATGCCGCGATAGACCTCGGCGCGCAGGCCGTCACGTTGCATCAGCCGGCGAAAGGCTTTTTCCCGCTCCTGCGCCCAGCGATTGGCCTGCGCCTCAGGCAAGCTGAAAAAGGCAAAGCGCTGCAGCCCCGCTTCGATCAGGTGGTTGTAAGCCAGGGTGATCAGGGCGTTGTTGTCGGTGGCGACATACGGGATCGCTTTCGGGTACGCCCGCGCATCTTCATAGGAGCCGCCCACCGCCACCACCGGCAACTGGATGTCGGCCAGGGCCTCGCCGATCAGCGGGTCATCGAAGTCGGCAATGATCCCGTCGCCCTGCCAGCGTTCGATGCCTTTCAAGCGGCAGAGAAAGTCCTCTTCCAGAAACAGATCCCACGAGGCGCGGGTGCTACTGAGGTAGTTGCCGATGCCGGCGATGATGCCGCGGTCGTAGATTTTGCTGCCGTTGAACAACAGGGCGATGCGGTGAACAGGCGGTAGTGTTTTCATTGTTTTCGGCGCGTTCAAAGCCTCTTTTCCTGGAGGCGGTCGGCACAGACTAGGCGCGAGCGCAGCGAATCTCAATACGCAAAATCGCACTGTGTGTTGGTGATTTTCATAATCTTCGCCCCCGGGGCCATTGCTAGTATCGAGACACCGCCAAGAACAACAAGGACACCGTCCATGCCGTACTTTCCCGATGTCGCCCCGATCCGCTATGAAGGTCCAGACAGCGATTCGCCCCTCGCCTTCCGCCATTACGACGCCGATAAACTGATCCTCGGCAAACCCATGCGCGAACACCTGCGCATGGCCGCCTGTTACTGGCACACCTTCGTCTGGCCGGGTTCCGACGTGTTCGGTGCGGGGACGTTCAAACGCCCCTGGCACCATGCCGGTGACCCGATGGAAGTGGCCATCGGCAAAGCCTCGGCGGCCTTCGAGTTCTTCAGCAAACTGGGTATCGATTACTACTGCTTTCATGACACGGATGTCGCCCCTGAAGGCCAGTCGCTGAAGGAATACCGCAACAACTTTGCGCAAATGGTCGACCACCTCGAGCAACATCAGGAACAAAGCGGCATCAAGCTGCTGTGGGGCACCGCCAACTGCTTTAGCAATCCGCGCTTTGCCGCTGGTGCCGCGAGCAATCCGGACCCGGAAATCTTCGCCTGCGCAGCGGCTCAGGTGTTCAGCGCGATGAACGCGACCCGACGCCTGAAAGGCGCCAACTATGTGTTGTGGGGCGGTCGTGAAGGCTACGAAACCCTGCTCAACACCGACCTCAAACGTGAGCGCGAACAACTTGGGCGCTTCATGCGCATGGTGGTCGAGCACAAGCACAAGATCGGCTTTACGGGCGATCTGCTGATCGAACCCAAGCCGCAAGAGCCGACCAAACACCAATACGATTACGACAGCGCCACGGTGTTCGGCTTTTTGCAGCAGTTCGGTCTGGAAAAGGAAATCAAGGTCAACATCGAGGCCAACCACGCGACGCTGGCCGGCCACAGTTTCCATCACGAAATCGCCACCGCCGCCTCGCTGGGAATTTTCGGCAGCATCGACGCCAACCGCGGTGATCCGCAAAACGGCTGGGACACCGATCAATTCCCCAACAGCGTCGAAGAAATGACCCTCGCCACCTATGAAATCCTCAAGGCTGGCGGCTTCAAGAATGGCGGTTTCAACTTCGATTCCAAGGTGCGCCGGCAGAGCCTCGACGAGGTCGATCTGTTTCATGGTCACGTCGGCGCCATGGACGTGCTCGCCCAGTCGCTGGAACGCGCCGCGGCGATGATCGAGAACGATCAGTTGCAAGCGCTCAAGGATCAACGCTACGCCGGCTGGCAGCAGCCTTTTGGTCAAGCGGTCATGGCAGGCGACTTCAATCTTGAGTCACTGGCCGAGCACGCTTTCACCAACGAGCTCAACCCGCAGGCCGTCAGCGGCCGTCAGGAAATGCTCGAGAACATCGTCAACCGCTTTATCTATCGCTGACCCCGAGGGAGTCTGCCGGCGCCTCGCCGCTGTGACAATTGCACGACAATTCTGTGCGTGCGGCGCCGGCAAATTCTCTACAGTTCTACCAGCCCGATATTCATCGTCAGGCCGTGTCTTTCAAACAAAAATAAAAGGACGCACCACCATGAAGAACCTCAAACGTACGCTCCTGGCCAGTGCTCTGGCACTGCTTTCGCTACCGGTACTGGCTGACGCTGCCCACCCGAAAATCGGCTTCTCCATCGATGACCTGCGGCTGGAACGCTGGTCTCGCGATCGCGATTACTTTGTTGCGGCGGCGGAAAAAATGGACGCCAAGGTGTTCGTGCAGTCGGCCGATGCCAACGAGCAGAAGCAGATTTCGCAGATCGAAAACCTGATCTCCCGTGGCGTCGATGTGATCGTCATCGTGCCGTTCAACGCCACCGTGCTGACCAATGCCGTGGCCGAAGCGAAGAAGGCCGGAATCAAGGTCGTGTCCTATGATCGGTTGATTCTCAACGCCGATGTCGATGCGTACATTTCCTTTGATAACGAAAAGGTCGGCGAGATGCAGGCCGGCGGCGTGCTGAAGGCCGCGCCGAAGGGCAATTACTTCCTGCTCGGTGGCGCGCCCACTGACAACAATGCCAAGATCCTTCGTGAAGGCCAGATGAAGGTGCTGCAACCCGCCATCGACAAGGGCGACATCAAGATCGTTGGCCAGCAGTGGGTCAAGGAGTGGAACCCGACCGAAGCGCTGAGCATTGTGGAAAACGCCCTGACCCGCAACGACAACAAAATCGCCGGCATCGTCGCCTCCAACGACGCCACCGCCGGCGGTGCGATCCAGGCCCTGGCCGCGCAGCAACTGGCCGGCAAGGTGCCGATTTCCGGGCAGGACGCCGACCTCGCCGCCGTCAAGCGGGTGATCGCCGGCACGCAAACCATGACCGTGTACAAGCCGCTGAAACTCATCGCCTCCGAAGCGGCCAAGCTCTCGGTGCAACTGGCGCGCAACGAAAAACCCGCCTACACCTCGCAGTACGACAACGGCAGCAAAAAAGTCGACACCATCCTGCTCACGCCCACCCCGCTGACCAAGGACAATATCGACTTGCTCGAACAGGACGGGTTCTACACCAAGGCACAGATTGCCGGGCAGTGATCAGGACGGTTAGTCCGAAACCCTGGTAGGAGCGAGCCTGCTCGCGAAGGCGGCAGGTCAGCCAGCCGAGCAGTGGCTGAACTGGCGCTATCGCGAGCAGGCTCACTCCTACAGGTTCGGGCTGTGATCCATTCGCGGATCTGCGGTTAAACAGAAACCCTGTGGGAGCGAGCTTGCTCGCGAAGGCGGCGGATCAGCCAGCCGAGCAGTGTCTGAACTGACGCTATCGCGAGCAGGCTCACTCCTACAGGTTCGGGCTGTGATCCATTCGCGGATCTGCGGTTAAACAGAAACCCTGTGGGAGCGAGCCTGCTCGCGATGACGGCGGATCAGCCAACCGAGCAGTGTCTGAACTGACGCTATCGCGAGCAGGCTCACTCCTACAGGTTCGGGCTGTGATCCATTCGCGGATCTGCGGTTAAACAGAAACCCTGTGGGAGCGAGCTTGCTCGCGATGGCGGCGGGTCAGCCAGCCGTGCAGTGTCTGAACTGACGCTATCGCGAGCAGGCTCACTCCTACAGGTTCGGGCT
The DNA here is from genome assembly GCF_900104975.1 of Pseudomonas sp. Z003-0.4C(8344-21). Classification (NCBI taxonomy): domain Bacteria; kingdom Pseudomonadati; phylum Pseudomonadota; class Gammaproteobacteria; order Pseudomonadales; family Pseudomonadaceae; genus Pseudomonas; species Pseudomonas sp. Z003-0.4C(8344-21). The sequence goes on from NZ_LT629756.1 coordinate 3,726,674, forward strand.
GTGATCCATTCGCGGATCTGCGGTTAAACAGAAACCCTGTGGGAGCGAGCCTGCTCGCGATGACCGCGGATCAGCCAGCCGTGCAGTGTCTGAACTGACGCTATCGCGAGCAGGCTCACTCCTACAGGTCTGGTGTTTGAGTCCTTGGTATACGAGCCTTTTCCATGTCCGACTATTTGCTGCAAATGAACGGCATCGTCAAATCCTTCAACGGTGTCAAAGCGCTGAACGGCATCGACATCAAGGTCCGACCCGGTGAGTGCGTCGGCCTGTGCGGCGAGAACGGTGCCGGCAAATCGACGCTGATGAAAATCCTCTCGGCGGTCTATCCACATGGCACCTGGGACGGTGAAATCCTCTGGGACGGGCAACCGCTACGCGCGCAATCGATCAGCGAAACCGAAGCCGCCGGCATCGTCATCATTCATCAGGAACTGACTCTGGTACCGGACCTCTCGGTCGCCGAAAACATCTTCATGGGCCATGAACTGACGCTACCCGGCGGGCGGATGAACTACCCGGCGATGATCCACCGCGCCGAAGCGCTGATGCGCGAATTGAAAGTGCCGGACATGAACGTCTCGCTGCCGGTTTCCCAATACGGCGGCGGTTATCAGCAACTGGTGGAAATCGCCAAGGCGCTGAACAAGCAGGCGCGCCTGCTGATCCTCGACGAGCCCTCATCGGCGCTGAGCCGTTCGGAAATCGAGGTGTTGCTCGACATCATCCGCGACCTCAAGGCCAAGGGCGTCGCTTGCGTGTACATCTCGCACAAGCTCGATGAAGTGGCCGCCGTCTGCGACACCATTGCGGTGATCCGCGACGGCAAACACATCGCCACCACCGCCATGGCCGACATGGACATTGCGCAGATCATCACCCAGATGGTCGGCCGCGAAATGAGCAACCTCTACCCGTCCGAGCCGCACGAGATTGGCGAGGTGATTTTCGAAGCGCGGCATATCACCTGCTACGACGTCGACAACCCCAAGCGCAAACGGGTCGACGATGTGTCGTTCGTGCTCAAGCGCGGCGAAATCCTCGGTATCGCCGGGCTGGTCGGTGCCGGCCGCACCGAACTGGTCACGGCCCTGTATGGCGCGTATCCCGGCCGCCATGAGAGCGAAGTCTGGCTCGACGGCCAGCCAATCGACACCGCCACGCCGCTGAAATCGATCCGCGCCGGCCTGTGCCTGGTGCCCGAAGACCGCAAACGCCAGGGCATCATCCCCGACCTCGGCGTTGGCCAGAACATCACCCTCGCCGTGCTCGACAGTTACTCGAAACTCAGCCGCATCGATGCCGAGGCCGAGCTGGGCAGCATCGACCGGGAAATCGCGCGCCTGCACCTGAAGACCGCCAGCCCGTTTCTGCCGATCACCAGCCTGTCCGGCGGCAACCAGCAAAAAGCCGTGCTGGCGAAAATGCTGCTGGCCAAGCCGCGGGTGCTGATTCTCGATGAGCCGACCCGCGGCGTCGACGTTGGCGCCAAATACGAGATCTACAAATTGATGGGCGCGCTGGCGGCCGCCGGCGTGTCGATCATCATGGTCTCCTCGGAACTGGCCGAAGTGCTCGGCGTGTCCGACCGCGTGCTGGTGATCGGCGAAGGCCAGTTGCGCGGCGACTTCGTCAATCAGGATCTGACCCAGGAACAGGTGCTCGCCGCCGCACTCAGCCAGCCCGGCAGCCATAACAATAATGATCGGAAATCCGCGTAAATGAATCAGGTCAAACAGCTGTTCACCCGCTACAAAATGCTCGCGCTGGTGTTCGCCGTGGTGCTGATCTGGCTGTTCTTCAGCTGGCAGACCGAGGGCGGTTTTCTCACCCCGCGCAATCTTTCCAACCTGCTGCGGCAAATGTCGATCACCGGGATTCTCGCCTGCGGCATGGTGCTGGTGATCATCAGTGGCGAGATCGATCTGTCGGTCGGCTCATTGCTCGGCCTGCTCGGCGGCCTCGCGGCGATTCTCGACGTGGTCTATCACATCCCGCTGCTGGCCAACCTGAGTCTGGTGGCCCTGTGCGGGCTGATGATCGGCCTCGGCAACGGCTACATGACTGCATACCTGCGCATCCCCTCATTCATCGTCGGCCTGGGCGGCATGCTGGCGTTTCGCGGGATCTTGCTGGGGATTACCGGCGGCACCACCATTGCCCCGGTATCGCCGGAACTGGTCTACATCGGTCAGGGTTACCTGCCCCACGCCATGGGCACCGGGCTGGGCATCGTGCTGTTCGCGCTGACCGTATTCCTCACCTGGAGACAACGCCGCAACCGCGCCCTGCACGGCCTCGCCGCGCATTCACTGGCGCGTGACGTGATCCGCGTGTTGGTCATCGGCGCGGTGCTGGCCGGCTTCGTGCAGACGCTCAACAGCTACGATGGCATTCCCGTGCCGGTTCTGCTGCTGCTGGCCCTGCTCGGTGTGTTCAGCTACGTCACCAGCCAGACCGTGTTCGGCCGTCGCGTGTATGCGGTGGGCAGCAACATGGAAGCGACGCGCCTGTCGGGTATCAACGTACAAGCGGTCAAGCTGTGGATTTTCGGGATCATGGGCGTGATGTGCGCCCTCGCCGGCCTGGTCAACACCGCGCGCCTCGCCGCCGGTTCACCCTCGGCCGGCAGCATGGGCGAACTCGACGCCATCGCCGCCTGCTTCATCGGCGGCACTTCCATGCGCGGCGGCTCCGGCACTGTCTACGGCGCGCTGCTCGGCGCGCTGGTGATCACCAGCCTGGACAACGGCATGTCGATGCTCGACGTCGACAGTTACTGGCAGATGATCGTCAAGGGCAGCATTCTGGTGCTGGCGGTGTGGGTGGATGTCAGTACGCGCACGGGGCGGCGTTGAATGGATGGGTGCTCATCGTTGCTCAAGACACCTTCCACGGATGCTGGCGCCATTTGTCCTGGAAGAACTCGATGAACACCCGGATGCGCGGGCTCAGGTGCTTTCTGTCGGAGTAAAGCAGATAGATCGGTTCAACCACGCCCGATTTGAATGACTCCAGCAGGGGCACCAGCGTCCCGGCTTTGACATCCAGACCGATGTGGAAGTCGGCAAGCTTCACCACACCGGCCCCGGACAGTGCCATGTCGCGCAACAGGTCACCCTGGGTGAACGAGGCACTGGCGGTGACCGGGACCGACACCCCCTCGCCCTCCTGCAAAAACGACCACTTGTTCCACGGGCTGACGAAACTGAAATTGAAGCAGCGATGCTCGAGCAGGTCTCTGGGCGTGGTGGGCGTGCCGTGCCGTGCCAGGTATTGCGGCGAAGCGCAGATCAGCCATTCGCATTCACCGATGCGCCGCGCGATGCGGGATGAACTGGGCAGCACACCGCTGTGAATGGCGATATCGAGCCCCTGTTCGAAATGATCGACGAACTGCGCGCCCAACTGAATTTCCACGTCCAGTGCCGGATACAAATCCAGAAACTCGGGCAGCCACGGCACGATCTGGTGCTTGGCGAACGAGGTCATGGTATGGATGCGCAGGGTGCCGCTGACCCTCGAGGGCAATGCTTCGGCCAGCGAGTCGGCTTCGTTCATGGCTTCCACCACCGCCTTGGCGCTGCGCAGGTAAGCGGCGCCCTCCTCGGTCAGCGTCAGTACCCGCGAGCCACGCTGGAACAGCCGGACCTGCAAGCGGTCCTCCAGACGTGAAATCAACTTGCTGACCGCCGAGGGCGTGATGTGATGCGCACGGGCAGCCGCCGAAAAGCTCCCGCACTCGGTAGACCAGATGAAAGCGAGTAGCTGAGAGTAATTGTCCATAGCCGATCCTTGCGTGATTCTTCAGGCTGATGTTCTCTGAACCGCCATGAAAAAGCGCGCCGAAGCGCGCTTTTTTAACGGTTCGGCTCAGCGAATGAACTGCTCGATATAGTCGTCCGGCAAACCCAGGCTCTGGTAATGCGCCCGTGCGGCTTCGAGCTTGGTGAACACGTCCTCGTAGCCTACGGCGACGCCTTGCGGGTCGACGTAAGTGTAGCCGCCCTGAACGTGAAACCAGGTGATCATTTCGCTGACGTCTTCGGGCACGAAAAGCGTATGCGTTTCGCCCGGCGGCTCGTAGGCGAAGGAGCCTTCTTCAGCCACCCAGTCATGTTCCAGGTAGTACCAGCGGCCTTTGAGCACGATCGCATGCACGCCACCGGTATGCCGGTGACGCGACAGCACCCCCGCCTGACGCACACGCAACAGATTGATGTAATAGCCGCCGCTGGTATTGAGCAGCAACGGTTTGAACGAAACCGACTGAGTGACTGGCACCCACAGTTCATCGTCCTCGAGCCACTGGGTCATCACGTTCGGATGCACCATGTCGGGCGTCATGAACGGCACTTGCGGCAACTGGTAGGGAATCGCGAGTTCATCAGGTTTAACAGGGGTATTCATGGTCAGGCCTCTCGGTTTTATTCACGAACTTACGCACGGGATGGCGCGCTGATTTCGGTTGCTTGAAAGGTTATGGCGTCGGTCTGCGGGTGAAAACAGCTACCTTTTCACACCAGCTGTGACGCACGCGCACAGGGTCAACGGCTGGCAGGCTCAGGCTTTGATCAAACGCGAGCCGATGCGGTCCGCAGCGGCCAGGCCGCTGACCAGACGTTGGTAATCCAGGGGTGGGTGCATGTTTTTTGCGTACGCCGCCGACAGGGTCGCCTCCACCATGAGGTTGATCTGCGCGGTGCTGAAGGGTGTGCTCTGCCCCAGTTCAGCGAAGGTCACGGGCAGCTTCACTGCCTGCAACAGCCGCGCGACCCGTTCGATCTCCTCAACGGGACGCTTCTCCACGGCCATTTGAACCAGCGTGCCGAACGCCACCAGTTCACCGTGCAGCATCGACGCCATCGCCGGTATGGCCGTCAACCCGCGAACCAGTGCATGGGACAAGGACAAGCCACCGCTTTCGAAGCCCACGCCGCTGATCAGCACGGTGCCTTCAATGACTCGCTCGACATCGTCGTTGACTTCCTGTCGGCACACCGCCTGATAAGCCGACACGCCGTACTGCATCAGCGTTTCGAAGACCATGTCGGTCATCATCAGCGCGGTGTGCAGCGCCGGCGTGCCGAAGGAGTTGTTGCCGCCGGCAGCGTGGCACTGGTGGGCCTCGAACTTTTTACTGAGCGCATCGCCAATGCCCGCGGCAAAAAAACGCGCCGGGGCCTGCACGATGACCTCGGTATCGACGATGACGGCCGCGGGGTTCATGGCGAGAAACTCCACCCCCACGACTTTATGCGCGTCGTCGTACAGAACGATGAGCCGACTGGTCGGTGCATCGCTCGAAGCAATGGTCGGGCAGACGACGATCGGGACATCAAGCTTGACCGCCAGGCCCTTCGCCGTATCGATGGTCTTGCCGCCGCCCAGTGCAATGACGGTGTCTGGCGCATGCACCCGAGCCTGCGCCGATAACGCGGCAATCGCGCCGCGCGTGCATTCGCCTGGAAACTCGATGTGCACCGGTTCGAAACCGTGCGTTTGCAAGGCTGCACCCACGTCGGGCCACAGGTGCCGGGCGACGAACTCGTCGCACAGTACCAGCGGCCGGGTCCGGCCCATGTCGCGCAACACCCGGCCCAGCTGTTGCAAGGCACCGGGCCCCTGCTCGTAACGCCCCGGGAAACCCATGGTTTTAATCATGATCAACGCCCTCCGAATCTTGTCAGCGCCTGTCAGCGCATCAACCAGCCGCCCGCCACATCGATGACCTGGCCGGTGATGAAATCGCTTTCAGTCGAGGTGAGGAAACACGCCGCTCTGGCGACTTCCAGCGGTGTGCCCAGGCGGCGCAAGGGCGTCTGCTCAACCACCGCCTGATTGGCCTGCGCGGAAACGCTCTGCAGCAGCGGCGTTTCGATGCGCCCCGGGGCCAGTGCGTTGGCAGTGATGCCGTACGGCCCCAGTTCACCCGCCAGATGCCGGGTAAAGCCGATGATCGCCGCCTTCGTCGCGCTGTAATGGGCCGCGACGATGGGCAAAAACGCGCTACCGGCCACCGACGACATGTTGACGATGCGCCCGAAGCCGCGCTCGACCATGCCGGGGCTGAGCACGCGCACGAGGTTGAACGAGCCGTTGAGGTTGATATCGACTACCCGCCCCCACTCCTGCGGCGTCATCGCCCAGATCGGCGCCGGTGCGCCGTCGTGCTTGGGGGAAATGCCGGCATTGTTGATCAGGGTGTCGATCGGGCCCAGCTCTGCGATCAGGCGCTCACAGGCCGCAGCGCACGCCGGATAATCGGCAACATCGGCCTGCGCCCAAGCGACGGTGAATCCGTCTTCGCGCAGGGCGGCGGCCTGCTGCTGCACCTTCGCCGCGTCAGCATCGAGCAACGCCACCACAGCGCCCTCTTCGCAATAAAGCCGCGCAATAGCGGCGCCAATGCCGCCAGCGGCGCCAGTCACCAGAACGGTGCGGCCGGTATGTCTGGAAAATGTCATCGCGGTTCTCGCTTTCGCTTCATGATTAACGGCGCTCGGGGTCAGAGCCCCAGGTACGCGCGTTTGACGTGAGGGTTGTCCAGCAGCTCCTGGCCGGTGCCGCTGAGCACCACTTCACCGTTCTCGAGCACATAACCGCGATGGGCGATTCGCAGCGTATGGACGATGTTCTGCTCAACGATCAGCACGGTTGTGCCCAATTGCAAAATCTTGTCGATGATGTCGAACACCTGCGACACCAGCAGCGGCGACAGGCCCAGTGACGGCTCGTCGAACATCAGCAATTTGGGGCCGGCCATCAGGCCGCGCGCGATGGCGACCATTTGTTGCTCGCCGCCGGACAGCGTCCCGGCGTTCTGATCCAGGCGCTCGCGCACCCGTGGGAAAAGATCCAGCACATCGTCGAGGCGTTTTTTGTAGCCCGCCCGCGCGCTGCGCTTGTAGGCACCCATCAACAGGTTGTCGCGCACGCTGATGAACGGAAAGAGCTGCCGCCCTTCGGGAATCAGCGTCAGGCCGGCGTCGACGATCTGGTCCGGGCGTTGCCCGTCAATGCGCTGACCTTCGAACTCGATCGTGCCCTGTGACGGCGTGACGATGCCGCACAAACTGCGCAAGGTTGTGGTTTTTCCGGCACCGTTGGCGCCGACGATGGTCACCACTTCCCCGGCATTGACCTCGAAGGACACGCCACGCAGGATTTCCGTGCCGCCATAGCCGCTGTGCACGCTGTCGAGTTTAAGCATGGCTGTACTCCTTGCCGAGATAGGCTTCAATGACTTGCGGATCGTTGATCACATCGTTTGGCGCGCCCTGCATCAGCAGCGTGCCCGAGCTGATCACGACGATGCGGTCCGACAGGCTCATCGTCGCTTGCATCAAGTGCTCGATCATCAACACGCTGACGCCCGAATCACGCACCCGGCGAATGACCTCGATGGCCTTGGCAACGTCGGTCGGATTGAGCCCGGCCATGACTTCGTCGAGCAACAGGATCCGTGGCCGGGTGGCCAGGGCGCGCGCCATCTCCAGACGTTTCATGCCGCCGACGGTGAGGTTGCGCGCCCGGGTATCGAGCAGTGCGGTGAGTTCGGTCAGTTCGGCGACTTGCTCGGCAATCGCCCGCGCTTCTTTCGCGTCCGCGGTGTGCATGAAGGCACCGAGCATGATGTTTTCGCAGACGCTCAGGTCGGCGAACGGCTGCACAATCTGAAAGGTGCGGCCAATGCCTGCCCTGGCGAATTCCGCCGGGCTGGTCGGGGTCACCCAGTCACCGTTGGGCAGGCGAACCTTGACCTGGCCTCGGGAGGGCAGAAGAAACCCGGAGAGCTGGTTGAACACGGTGGTTTTACCGGCGCCATTGGGGCCGATCACCCCGACGATTTCGCCTTCGGCAAGCGTCAGCGAAACATCGTTGGTCGCGTGCAGGCCACCAAAGAACTTGTGCAGGTTCTCCGCAACCAGCAGCGGTTCGCCGCGGGTTAGTGAAGACGTCTTTTGCAATGGCGCCTTGAGCGCAGGCGCGGCACCGGTAGCGGCACGCCGGCCACCGGGCAAGGCGTCGATCCAGCCGAACACCCGAGTTCCGAAGCGCCCCACCACACCTTGCGGAATGGTCAGCACCACCGCTACCAGCACCACCCCGTAAACCAGACCATGCACGCCGCTGCCCAGATCGCCGAGCCAGCCGCGCGCCAGTTCGGCCAGCGGCAATACCAGCAGCGTCCCGATCAGCGGACCGGAGACAGTACCCAGGCCGCCGATCAACGCGAACATGGCGATCTGGATCGACATTTCCAGGGAGAACATCGAGCCGGGTTCGATGAAGGTCAGGTACATCGCATGGAAGCTGCCGACCAGGCTGGTGATGAATGCCGACAGGACCACCGCGATCAACTTGACCTTGACCGAATTCACCCCCACCGCATGCGCCGCGTCTTCGCGTTCACGAACGGCAATCAAGTAATAGCCCAAGCGCGAATTCTTGATCTTCCACGACACGGCCAGCGTGATCAGCAGAAAGGCGAAGGCGATCAACAGGTACGGCCAGCGCGGGCGGAACAGCATCCATTCGACGCCCAGTTTCAGCGGTACGCCCAGACCGGCAGCACCACCGGTCACGTCGTGTTGGTTGATCGCCATCAAGCGCACGACTTCCAGCACGGCGATGGTCGCCAGGGCGAAAAACGGCCCGCGCAATCTGAAGCACGGCCAACTGATCAACACGGCGACGATAGACGACACAATTGCGCCAGCGAACATGCCGATCCATGGGCTGATGCCGAGTTTCATCATCAGCAAGGTCGTCGTGTAAGCGCCGACACCATAGAACACCGCATGGCCCAGCGAGAGCTGACCGGCGAAACCGCCAACGATGTTCCAGGCGCTGGCCAGCGCCGCATAACTGCAAATCAGGATGAACAGGTGATAAACGAACGGTGAGCCGACGCTCAACGGAATCACCAGAAGCAGCGCCAGGACCAAGGCACTGACATACACACGCGGGTGGCAAATATTCATGACCATGCTCCTTACTCAGACCCGCGACCGGCGCCAAACAGCCCCGTCGGACGAAACACCAGGATGCCGAGGAAGATCGAGAAATAGACGACCTCCTTCAGATCCGGCGCGATGTAGTAACCGGCAAGACTGTCGACGACGCCGATCAGCATCGAACCGACCAGAGCGCCGGAAAGACTGCCCAATCCGCCGAGGACGACGATGACGAATGCCGTGAGGACAAAGAACGTACCGACCGTTGGAAACACCGGGTACTGCGGCGCGATAAGGCCTGAGGCGACGCCGAGGCAGGCGCAGCCCAGACCGAATGCGAAGATGTAGATGTGCTTGACGTTGACGCCCATCAACTGCGCCGCATTGCGATGTTGCGCAGTCGCCCGCACGGCACGACCGAGAAAGGTGTGCTGCAAAAACCAATGCAGCCCGGCAACCAATGCCAGTGACACGGCGAAGGTGATCAACTGCCCGCTGCTGACGCGAAAGGCTCCCAGACTGACAGTACCGGTGCCGACACTGATGTTGCGCACGGTCAGGACATCGGCACCGAAGATCAGCAACGCCCCGTTCATCAGCGCGATCGAAACGCCCACGGTGGCGAAAATCTGGATGTGCCCCTCGGCGCTGAGCAGCGGCTGAATGATGAACCGTTGCATGGCCGCACCCGCCGCAAACAGCAGGATCGTGGCGGGAATGATCGCCACGTAAGGGTGCAGGCCGAAATGCGCGTTCAGGAGGTAAACGGCATAGAGGCCGATCATCAGAAACTCGCCATGGGCGAAGTTGACCACCCTGACGATGCCGAAGATCAGGGTCAGGCCGATGCTGATAATGGCCAGCGTGCCGCCGAGCAATAAGCCGTTCAACAGAAGCTGGATGAAAATTTCCACAGTTGGCGCCCTCTTTTTGCGAGCGAGCGAACCCGTGAAGCTCGGGAATCAAGCTTCAGCACGAGTGCACGGTTCAGGGTTGGTCGGAAAAGTGTGCTTTGGCGACAGCCGCCGCTTCGGGGTAGACGGTTTTCAGCTGCCCGCTCTGCCATTGCATGATCGCGGTATTGGCGCGCTGGTTCTGGCCGTTGGCACCGAACTTCGCACCGATGCCGGCGGCGGTGCCACCGAGCGGAATATCCACCTTCGCCACTGCCGCACGGATATCGTCGGCCGCCAGCGACGGGCTGGATTGCATGGCATCAAGGAAGATTTTCGCCCCGACATAATTGATCAGGCTGTGACCCGATCGCGGTTCGCTGCCATATCGCGCCTTGTAGGCTTTGGCAAACGCACCGATGCCCGGCGCGCCATTTTCATTGGTCTGGAACTGCGGAAAATCCACATCGAGAACGCCTTCCATATTGTCCGCGCCGACGACTTTCACCGTGTCCTGCATGGAATAACCGCCGCCCGCACCGACCACCGCTTTGGGCTTGAAACCGGCTTCGCGGATCTGCCGGAAAAACAGCGTCGTGTCGTTCTGGTAGCTGGTCTGCAAGACCACATCCGCCTGCGCACCTTTCAAGCGCAGGATCAGCGATGACAGATCGACCGCTTTGGCTGAATAAGGCAACACCTCGACCACGTTCAGGCCTTGCTCCTGGGCAAGTTTTTTCTGAAACCCGGCGATGGTGGTGCCGTACAGCGCATCCTCGTGAATGATGGCGATCTTCAGTTGACGAGGATCAACCTTGAGTGCCGGGCTGATGATTTGCGTGATGGCGGTAATGGTGCCTTCGGCAAAATTTTTCGCCGTCGGGTTGCTGCGCATTACGTAGCTCAGGTCGCGCTCGGTGATGTGATCGGACACCGCCCCCAGCTCGAAGAACGGTACGGCGGCCATTTCGGTCACTTGTGTGGCGGCAAATGACAGTGCCGAGGAATAGCTGCCGAACACCGCCGTGACGTTTTCAACCGAGGTCAGCCGGCGCGCGGCACCGACCGCCTGACCGGCATCGACCGCGTCGGCCTTGAGCAAGGTGATCGGCTCGCCTTTGAGGCCGCCGGCGGCGTTACGCTCGGCGATCGCCAGTTCGAGACCGCGATAACTCTCGTCACCGAGCAGCGCCAAAGAACCACTGAGGGGATAAAGCGCACCGAGCTTGATGTCTGCGTGCGCGGCGATCGAGGTGGACAGGCAAAGCAGGACGCAGGCAGATTTCAGCCAGCCTCCGGTGGCGGCCGTAGCGGCCCCGGCTTCCTCTCGAGCGAGTCTCATAGAAGTATCTCCCGCAGGTATTATTTTTATTGTTCCGTCCGAAGCTCAGTGCCAGCACCGACGTCGGCGGATTTACAGTGGCTTATGAACACGCAAGACGTTCCTCCACCACCGCAACCAAGAGTACGGCCCGTCGAGATTTGCTGGATATAGCTGGTTAATCACACCTGCTGTGAATTATCGGCACAGGTCGCACGGCCGGAAATCATTCCCATGGCGGCGGTGACCACGCCTCCACCAGTTTGTCGATGAACAGGCGCACCTTGGGCGACAAATGCCGCTTGCTCGGGTAGATCACCCGGATCGGTTCGGCGGCCTCGGCATAGGCACCGAGCAGTTGCACCAATGCGCCGCTGCGCAAATCATCGTTGACCACATAGGACGGCAGCGTCGCAAGGCCGAGACCGGCGACCGTCGCCTGATGCAACGCTTCTGCGCTGTCCATCTGCAAGCGCCCGGCATGAATCACCGGCACAGGCTGCCCCTGCACCCGGAAATTCCACGGCAGCAACCTGCCTCCGCTGACAAAGTGCAGGCACGGGTGATCTGCCAGATCGGCAGGTGTTTGCGGCGCAGAATGTTCCGCCAGGTACTTCGGTGATGCACAGGTGATCATTTGCTGGCAAGCCACCGTACGCGTGAGCAAACCCGAGTCGTCCTTCGGTGGGCCGATGCGAATGGCCAGGTCGAAACCTTCCTCGATCAGGTCGACCAGACGGTCGGAGAACGTTGCGTCGATGGCCAGCGACGGCCAGTCTTTCAGGCAACGTTCGATGTGATGGACAACGTGCAGCCTGCCCAGGGCAACGGGCAGGCTCATGCGCAATCGGCCGCTGGGTGTCGCTCGACGAAATGCGAGGGCGTCCTCGACCGCATCGAGTTCCTGCAGGATGCCAACGCACCGCTCATACAGAATCTGCCCGTCATCGGTCATGCTCAGGCTGCGCGTGGTGCGGTTGAGCAGACGCACCTGCAAGCGGCTTTCCAGCCTGACGATCGATTTGCCGACGGCCGAGCGCGTCAAGCCGAGTTGCTTCGCCGCTGCGGTGAAACTGCCGGCGTTGACCGAGCTGACAAACGCAGCAATATCGTTGAGGTTGTGCAGTTCCATGGGGCCTCTGAGTGTTGATGTGCGGGCAGGTTGGCGCCTGCTATGGGGAACCCTATTCCCCAATACTGAGCATAACATCTCGATTAGCTACTCTCTCAGCCAACGCCGAATCGAGGTCTCATGAACACTCAAGTACAAGCAGCGGTAGACACCTGGGCCAACAGCCTCAGCGATCTGGTCCCGGTGCTCAAAGGTATCGATACCACCACCCAAATGAGCGACATCCGCGATGCCTACGCCCGCATGCTCGCGCAGAATCCGGCGCCTGCCGGCGTCACCTTCGCAGCGCTCGACATGGGCGGCGTGCCCGGCACACTGGTTACCCCGGACGAACTCAAGACCGATGCGGTGTTGATGTACATCCATGGCGGCGCCTACATCGTCGGGCGCCCTGACGGCTACCATGGCATCGGCGGCAATTACGCGAAGATGCTCGGTGCGCGAGTGTACATGCCCGACTATCGCCTCGCTCCCGAGCATCCGTTCCCGGCACCGATCAACGACACCCTGCGCGCGTATGAATGGTTGCTGGAACAGGACATACCCGCGCACAACATCGCCTTCGCCGGCGAATCAGCGGGTGGCGCGATGGTCGTCAGCGTCATGGTCGCGGCCAAATCCAAAGGGCTGCCGCTGCCGGCGGTCGGCTCTGCGATCTCGCCATGGGCCAACCTGGAACACAGCGGTGCGTCCATGAGCAACCGTGAAGGGCTCGACCCGCTGAACTCCAAAGCGGTGCTGGACATTCTCGCCAGAGCCTTCCTCGGCAACACGCTGGCCAACCATCCTCTGGCTTCGCCAGTATTTGCCGACGTCACCGGTCTGCCAGCGATTCTGGTGCAGATTGGCGAGAACGAGTTGATGCTCAGTGATGCCATGCGCCTTGCCACTCACCTGGCCGACAACCGCGTGCGCGTCAATCTGGAAGTCTGGCCGGCGATGTTCCATGCCTGGCACTTTTATGCCGGCATGCTTGCTGAAGGTCAGCAGGCCATGGAGAGTTCGGTGCGTTTCATTGAGGCGGGTTGGCTCCAGGCCAACCGCTGAGGCGAGTCCCACGCGCGACGGCGTTTCGGCGTCGCGCTACCGCTTTTACCCGTTGCAACCCTCACAAATGCCGCAACCGATCCCCCTGCCCCGGCGATCTCGCCGCCGCATCTGCCCCGCTGTGCATTGCCCGTTCCAGCTCACGCGCATCATGGCTGCAATAGATCTTCACCGCCGCCCGCGCATCGGCGGCCAGTTCGCGCAGGCGTTGCTGGTTGTGCAGCCGCGCCTGGCGGTCGCTGTCCATCATGAATTGGTACAGGCGCATGCCCGGCGGGCAGCGGCGTTTCGGCAGATGGACTTCATCGTGGTGGAAATAGGCGTCGCCGGCGTGCAACTGCCAACCGTCGGCGGTGCGCAGGGCAATGCCGGCGTGGCCGAGGGTGTGGCCGCTGAGCGGCACCAGCAGGATGTCTTCTTCTTCGGCGCCGAGCACGGCGCGTACCGAATCGAATCCGAACCAGGTGTCGCCCTGCGGCGCGTACAGCTCCCAGCCCTCGACGTCGCGCCATTGCGCCGGGACAAAGCGCCGCCGTTCGATCCAGTCACTGGCCGAACGGGCATGTTGCAGTTCCTGCTGCATGACGTGCACCCGTGCCCGGGGGAAATCCTGCAAGGCGCCGGCGTGGTCGAAGTCCAGATGGGTCAGCAGAATATGGCGTACGTCATTGGCGTCGAAGCCCAACCGGCGGATCTGCTCCAGCGCAGTGAAGCGGTGTTCGAGACGGATGTTGTTCAGCGTGCGGAAAAAGCGGCTCAGGCGCTGCGGATGCTGGACGTCCTGCTGGCCGAAACCGGTGTCGACCAGAATCAGGCCGTTGCTCGCGGTTTCGATCAGCAGGCAGTGACACACCACCGACGCCGTCAGGCCGCGACTGTAGCCATCGAACAACGCGCCGCCCAACGGGCACATACAGCCGCAATTCAAATGATGCACACGCATGTTTTACCTCCCTCGCGCCGGGCGCGCTGCCGAACCGTTATGCGCGGTTGACCCGGTCTGAGCGGTCACTGCTCGACTGAATCGACGTATGGCACGGCGGGCGTTGCGCTTGGGCAATTGGAGGGAACAACCGCCGGTCTTCAGCGTCATCACTGAAAGCGCCGGGCGTTTATCCGCCGCGTCAACACCACCCAAACAGTCACCCAGCCCCGCATCAAAAGGATGGCCACCATGTTCGATAAGCCCCGCTACATCGTCAGTTTCATCCTCGACAATCAGCCGCAGAGCCGCACTCTGGAGGAGGATCTGGACGGCCTCGATCCGCAGCAGGCGGAAGCCGTGCTCAGGCAGACATTTCCCGAACTCAAGGACGCACGCTTGAGTGACGTGCAGGTGCAGAAAAGGACCAAGCCTGACGAAGGCGACAATGTCCCGGGGCACTACCAGCAGCCCTGAATCCGCGCGCTAGAGCCGCCAGTAACGCATCACAGCAAATTCAAGGAGAGGACCATGTCCGCTACGCAGAATTTGACATGGTGGAAAAACGTCGCGATTTATCAGGTCTATCCGCGCTCGTTTGCCGACGGCAACGGTGACGGCATCGGCGATCTTCCGGGGCTGATCGCGCGGCTCGATTACCTCAAGGCGCTCGGCGTTGGCGCGTTGTGGTTATCACCGGTGTACCCGTCGCCGATGTGCGACGCCGGGTACGACATTTGCGACTACACCGACATCGACCCGCTGTTCGGGCGCCTGGCCGATCTCGATCAGCTGATTTCCGAGGCGCACAAGCGTGGCCTCAAACTGCTCATGGATTTTGTGCCCAACCACACCTCGGACCAGCATCCGTGGTTCATCGAATCGCGCGCCAGCCGCGACAGCCCCAAGCGTGACTGGTACCTCTGGCGCGACCAGCCGAACAACTGGCGCGCGTCGATCGATGGCGGCAGCGCCTGGACCTGGGATGAAGGCAGTCAGCAATACTATCTGCACTTCTTCCTGCCGCAGCAGCCCGACCTCAACTGGCACAACCCGCAAGTCGTCGAGGCCATGCACAACGTGCTGAAGTTCTGGCTGGACCGTGGCGTCGATGGCTTCCGCATCGATGTGGTGCATTGCGTGGGCAAGGATCCGACCTTCGCCGATGACCCGCGCTGCATGGCCGGCGAAACCATGGTGCAGATCAACGATCAGCCCTACAGCCACGAAGTGCTGCGTGGCTTGCGTCGGTTGGTGGACCATTACCCCGGCGACCGCGTGTTGATCGGCGAAGTGAACATCCGCTCGACCGCACGGGTGGCGGCGTATTACGGCGCCAGTGATGAATTGCACATGTCGTTCAACTTCCCGCCACTCGACGCGCCGTGGGACCCGGTGGTGTTTCGCCTGTGCATCCGGGAAGTCGAACGTTGCCTCGGCGAGCAATCGGCGTGGCCGACCTGGGCCTTGTCCAACCACGACAACAGCCGCATTCGCAGCCGTTACGGCGGCTCGCTGGCACGCGCAAACGCAGCGGCGGTGATGCTGCTGAGTCTGCGCGGCACGCCGTTCATTTTTCAGGGCGACGAACTGGCGCTGGAAGACACCCAGGTCAACGCGCAAACCCGCGTCGACCCCGGCGGACGCGACGGCAGCCGCGCGCCGTTACCGTGGCGGGCGCAGGCGCCGCACGGCTGGTCGGGCAAAGCGCCATGGCTGCCCTTCCCGCCTGAAGCCGAAGCGCTGGCGGTGGAAACTCAGGAAAGCGCCAGCGACTCCACGCTCAATCTGTACCGGCGCCTGCTGCATTGCCGCCGCGAGAGCGCAGCCTTGCGCCTCGGCGACTGGCAGGAATTGCCCTCGCACCCACAGCTATTGGCTTATCGGCGCCACTGCGAGGATGACGAACGCATCGTCTGCGTCAACTTCGACGCGGCCGAGCATGCCTTTGTGTTGACCGGCGAGTGGATTGTCGAAGTGGCCAGTGATCGCCACGGCGAAGACCAACCTTTCGCCGGCCTCGTCGCCGCACAACAAGCGCTGATCCTGCGTCAGAAAGGAACTGCCCATGAGTGCTGAATGGCCGCATACCACCGTGATTTATCAAGTTGATCCGTCGCAGTTTTTCGACCGCAATGACGATGGTTGCGGCGACCTTGCCGGCATCGTCGAACGCCTCGATCACCTGCGCTTGTTAGGCATCGGCGCGCTGTGGTTGCTGCCGATCTTCGGCTCACCGTTTCGCGATTGTGGCTATGACGTCAGCGATCACCAGGCCGTGGAACCGCGCTTCGGCAGCGAAGCGGATTTTCGCCGGCTGATCGACGCGGCCAACCAGCGCGGCATACGAGTGATCATGGAACTGGTGCTGCAACACACCAGCGACCAACACCCGTGGTTTCAGCAGGCGCGGCGGGATCGCCACAGCCGCTATCGCGACTATTACATCTGGTCGGACCAACCGGTGGACGACGGCAACCAGCCGATCTTTCCCGGTGTGGAAGACAGCATCTGGCAATGGGACGAACAGGCCGGGCAGTTCTACCGGCATCTGTTTTACCGACATGAGCCAGACCTGAACCTGCAAAACCCGGCAGTGATCGCCGAGATCGAACAGATCATCAGCCACTGGCTGCGCCTGGGCGTTGCCGGGTTTCGTCTGGACGCCGCCTCCCACGCCGTGGAACAGGCCGGCGGCGGCGAGGAAGAACGCGGTGTGTGGCTGCTCGAACGGTTGGCCGCGCATGCGCGTTCGATCAACCCGGAATGCCTGTTGATGGGCGAAGTCGATGTCGAACCGCAGCGGTTTCAGCACTATTTCGGCAGCGGCAATCGCTTGCAACTGGCGCTGGATTTCTGGATGAACAATCACCTGTTTCTGGCCCTCGCCCGCGAGCGTGCCGAACCGCTGCTGCGCGCGTTGCGCCAGCGCCCGCACGCCCCGGATGGCGCTGGTTATGCGGTGTGGCTGCGCAACCATGACGAGCTGGATCTGGAACGCCTGAGCCCGGCCGAACGCGAGGAAGTCATGCAGGTGTTTGCCCCGCAAGAGGACATGCGTGTCTATGGCCGGGGCATCCGCCGACGGCTGGCGCCAATGCTCGATGGCGACGTGCGGCATCAGGCCTTGGCGCAGGCGCTGCTGGCGTCGTTGCCGGGCACGCCGATCATTCGTTACGGCGAGGAAATCGGTATGGGCGACGACCTGCGACGGCGCGAACGCCTCGCGGTGCGCACGCCGATGCAATGGAGTGCAGAGGTCAATGGCGGGTTTTCCCGCGCGGAACAAGCGAAGCTGCCGGCACCGCTGATCGATGCCGGACCGTTCAGCTATCAGCGGGTGAATGTTGCCGCGCAGCAAGACGATCCCGAGTCGTTGCTCGCGCGCTGCCAGGCGATCTTTCAGCTGCGGGCGCAGCTCGGCGAAATCGGCTGGGGCGCCTCTGAACCCCTTGCGCAGGCGCATCCGGCGGTGTTTGCCATGCGCCATGTTGGCGCAGCGACCACCGTTGTGCTGGCCAACCTCAGTCGGCAAGCTGTCACGCTCGATCGCGCGTTGAACAAAGAGCTGAAGGATTTCGAGCAAGTCCTCGCGGACGGCATCTATCCCTCGCCCGTCAGCGAAACCGAGGCGCTGACACTGAACGGCTTTGGCTACCGCTGGTTTCGTCGCAGCGTTTCAAAACCATAACAACACCAGCGCGCCGACTACTGCCAGCGCCGCTGCCAATGCCGACACCTGAGTCGAAGTCAGCGCCAGCGCGCTGTCGCGCGAGCGGCCGACAAAGCGTCCGCGCGCGCGGTGCAGGTCGCCACTCAGCGGTTGATAGAGGTTGTCGCCGTGCTCGCCGTTATCGTCTTCCTTGCTCATCTGCCCCGGATAGCATTGGCGCGCGAGCATTCGGTCGAGCAACCCCGGAATCAGGCAACTGCCGACAATCGCCTTGATACTCGCCATGCCCAGCCACAACTCGCGCGGCGGGCGCTGGATGACACTGAAGATCGCCCGCGCGGCGACGTCCGGATCGTGAATCGGCGGCACCGGTTGCGGACGTTTTTCCAGTTTGTTGCGCGCCCAATCGAACTGCGGCGTATTGATCGCCGGCAACTGCACCATGCACACGCGAATGCGGCTGCGCTCGTGCAGCAGTTCGCAGCGCAACGCATCGGTGAAACCGCGCACGGCAAACTTGGCCGCGCAATAGGCCGACTGCAACGGAATCGCCCGATAGGCCAGCGCCGAGCCGACCTGAATGATCAGCCCCGCATTGCGTGGGCGCATCAAGCGCAACGCCGCCAACGTGCCGTGGACGGTGCCGAGATAAGTCACTTCGGTGACCCGACGGATTTCCTCTGCAGTAAGCTTCTCGATCGGTGAAAACACCGTGACCATGGCTGAATTGACCCAGATCTGCAGCGGCCCCAGTTCCTCTTCCAACGCAATGGCCGCCGCTTCCAGCGCTGGCGCATCAGCGACATCGACGCTGATCGCCTTCACTGCCTGCCCGTATTGCGCCAGCTCGTCACGCGTCGACTCCAGTCCGGCCTCGTCGCGTGCGAGCAAGCCAATGCGGTAACCGGCCGCGGCGAAACGCTGCGCCGTGGCGCGCCCGACGCCGGCACTGGCGCCGCAGATCACCACCAGCCCGTTGTTTTGCTGATCCATGCTTTGCTCCTCCCGGCAGACTAGAACTTGGGCACGTCGCCCGTGGCTTCGGCCAGCGTCGCCAGTGCCTCCTCCATGCCGGCGATGTTGTCTTGCAGCTTTTCGAAAACCAGATCGAACGCGCCGTCGACGTCCATCGTCTGCTGGCCACGCAGCGTGGCGCTGCCCTCCTCGATCTCGCGCAAGGTGTTCACGCTCTCGCGCAGACTCAGCAATTGCTCAAAAATGCTGGCGACCTGGGCTTTGCTGTCGACACTCATGTTTGCCATCCAGACCTCGTCATCATTCAACCGAACGCAGGCTCGTCAGCAGGCCGCGCAACGTATCCTTGTGGTTCTCGAGACCTTCGCTGGTCAGTTCGTATTCCTTCAACGCGCTGGTGCGGCCGTGGTCCTTGCTGCTCTGCATCAGCCGCCCGAGCAGCAACTGCTTTTCGTGCAAGGCGCGAATCGCCACCCACAGCGCTTCTTCGACGGTTGCATTCTGGGCGTGGAACAAGGCGCGGCTGGTGTAGGCGTGCCCGGTGTGACAGCGAAAACGCGGCGGGGTATCGCCGACTTCCCACAGCGCCCCGCCACATTCCGGGCAGGATATACCGGCGACCTTGCCGATCCCGTCCAGGACATAAGCGCCGCCGCGACTGAGGCTTTCGGTGAGTTCGTTTTCCGTCGCGTACGGCTCGATGCGTGGCGGCTGCACCGACGAATGAGCGCCGTCCGCGCGTTGCCGGACCGCCTCGACCAACGCCGTGCCCAGTGTGTTCAGCGGCAGGCACACGTCCACCTGCACATGCCGCAATGCATTGCGTGGCATCGACGGCGCTTCGGCGGTGTCCGGGTCCTGCACGAACACCTGACCGCCATACGCTTTGATCGCTTGCAGCCCGACCACGCCGTCATCCAGCTCGCCGGTCAGCATCACGCCAATGGCTCTGTCGCCGTAACTGGTCGCGGCCGAGCGAAACATCGGATCGATGGCCGGGCGCGCATGGTTCTCCTTGGCGCTGCGCACCAGTTGCACCGTGTCGCGCTTGATCAGCAAGTGCTTGTCCGGCGGTGCGATGTACACGCAGCCATTGGCTGGCCTGGCGCCGCTTGCGGCGAAACTGATGTCGAGCGACGAGGTGTGCGTCAGCAGGCTAGGCAGCAGGCTCGGCTGATCGCCGATGTGCATGGTGATGAACACCGCTGCCGGCAGATCGCGTGGAAACTGCTCCAGCAGCACGCGCAATGCGGCCAGTCCACCGCTTGAAACACCAATGACAATGATCTGTTCGACCGGCTTGTGTTGATTCATGTTCTACGTCCTTACTGCCGGATCGAAAGCGCCGATTTTGCCCTCTGACCGCGCTGGCATGCTGTTGCGGGCGCACCGTGCCCCGCTTGAAAAAATGATCGTTGTGTCTGTTGTGATCGGTCGAAGCGAACGAAGGTTCGAAGAAATCTTCAATCGCCGGTCGTGGCGCCTGCGATTGAATTTTTAACGCCCATGCCTTCCTAAACGTAGAGCGGCCCGCAACGGGGCGCACGTCAAAGAGGACTGAAAGCGATGCCGAAAACCCGCGAACAGGCCGCCGATGGCGAGACCACGGCCAACACCGAAGCACTGCTCAAGCGCCTGCTGATGGCGCGCGGCCCCGGTGGTCAGGAAGACGAGGTCCGGAGCATTTGTCAGGAACACTTGCAGCGTCACTGCGATGAAACCTGGACCGATCCGGCCGGCAATGTCATCGGTTTGATCAAGGGCCGGAACACCAGTGCCGATGCCAACCGCGCGGTGCGCATCATGGGCCACATGGATGAAATCGCCATGGTGGTAAAACGCATCGAGCCGGACGGCACTCTGCGGGTGGTGGCGCTGGGCGGTGCCAATCCGGTGAACTTCGGCGTATGCCCGGTCGACATTCTCGGCGACGAGCAAATCCTGCCCGGCGTGCTGTCGTTCGGCTCGATGCACGCGACCACCGGCTCGCCGCAAGGTCAGGACGTACTCAGCGGCGCCGTGCAATGGAAAGACGTGCACATCATCACCCGCCAGGACCCGCAAGCCTTGCAACGCATGGGCATCCGTCCCGGCACGCGGGTGGTGCTCAGCCAGCACTGGCGAACGCCGTTTCGCGTCAACGATGCGATTGCCGCGCATTTTCTCGATGACCGCGCGCCCGTCGTGGCCATGCTGCAAGCTGTCGAGCAAGTGCAACACTGGCGCAGCGAGTTGCCCTTTGACGCCTACTTCGTCTTCACCACCCTCGAAGAAGAAAGCAACGCCGGCGCGATGTACGCCGCCGCGCATTTGCCCGGGGAAACGACCATTGCGGTCGAAGTCGGTCCGGTGATGAGCGAATACGCGACACAGTTGAAGGTCGACCCGATCATCAATACCGGCGACCAGAAAGGCTATTACTCAAGACATGTGGTGACCGCACTGGCCGCGGCCGCCAAGGATTGCGGCTTTGATCCGCAATTTGCCCTGCTGGTGGACTTCGCCTCCGATGCCAGTGCGGTGATGAGCTCAGGCGTCAGCGCACATGCCGGATGCCTGGCGATACCGACCGAGAACACGCATGGCTACGAGCTGGTGGTGGATGGCGCGATCGAAGCCTGCGCCGCGACGCTGGTGCGATACCTGAAAAATCAACCGAGCGACGGCGCGCCGTGAGGCGGCGCAGCGGTGCGAATCGATGGCGCGGCGGTTTACTTGAAACGCAAGGTTCGCTGGGAGGTGAGTACATGCTCCAACTGCGGCTCGACCACCGCGCAGTGCACCGCCAGCACCCGCGCCTGCTCCCACTCAAGGTCGGGGCGTAACCATTCCAGCGCATCCTGCGCCGCAAACGCCAGCAACCGCTGGCGTTTCATCTCGACATCTTCATGAGTCACCAATGCCAGCCCTTCATATCCGTTCGGGGCGCCGCCCTGTGCAAGCGCCGCAAGGAACATGGGGGCTGGCTGACGCGACGTGGTGTAGGCCAGATTACGTGAGTGCACGGTCATGCCGGTGTCCAGAGGCTCGTACCAGCCCTCGACGGCGACGAGCATGCGCCCGTCACGCTTGACACGGTTGAACACTTTCGAGCGCATCACCAGGTGCAGCGGCAAATGCGTCAGCGGCGGCAACGTCCCGCTCGACCACGACGGCGACCAGCCCCAGCGTACCGGCAGGCACTCGAGGGTTGTGCCGCGATGGCGAATGCCGGTGACCTGCATGCCCGGTTTGATCAGATCGCCGCGCCCGCTGTGGCGATGATCGGCATCAGCGCTACTGTTGGTCGCAACGCCCAGCACTTCGATACGGGAAATCTTTCCTTCGAGAAAGCATGACGCCAGTTTCTGCGGGGCGGCGTGTTGAACAATGTACTCACACATTACGACACTCCTGACACTCGATCCGGAAACGCCTGCCGGGCCGCCTCAGCGGCGGCCCATCAACCGCTTGATGTTCATCCAGTCCTCGTAAGCGGCCCTGCGCCTGGCATCGGCCAGCGCTTTTGCTTCAGTGAAACGCAACCAGACATCGGCATTTTCGTCCCCCGTCTGGATAAGCTTGTAGGCGATCTCGTCGAGCAGGTCTGCCTCTCTGAACAACGCGGTATTGCGGGCGATGGCTTCATCCCATTGGGTGGGCGGGTCGGGGTCCGGGTCTGACAGGGGTCTGGTCATATCGCAAGGTCCTCATCCCAGGTCACCGGCTTCGAGGCCCGCCATTGCACGTCGGTCACGCCGAACCGCTCCGCCATCGGTTTGGAAAAACGCTTCAAGGGAGGCCTTCCGGGCTTGGGGATCGGGGTCAACCCCGCGTCACAACTGGCCCACTGCCAGGCTTCCGCGTTGTTCATCAGTTTCGTCCTGATAATGAACGACTTGGGCATGCCATGGAGTCGGTAGTTGATCACATACAATTCTGTTTGGCTCATGAGGCTCTCCTGTTGTTACTAAACAGGGATGTTTCACGCGCGGAGAAATTCAGAGAATTTGACTGGATTTCGATATACGTTTCAACGCCCTGAAAACTAGCTATACAGAGCCACCAAATCTGTACAAGTCGAGCGTAATGTTTTTTTAACAGCCAAATGAAAGGCAACTAACGATCCCTTGCCTGACAACTTTGCGATGCAATTGCAGCGTGCAAACCTGAGCGTGTTTGCGTTCGCCCTGTCATTTCCGTGTCATTGCGCGCAAAACCTCGTCTCATGCAGTCGCAGGCACGAAAGTTGTACTGACGTGCAAATAAACCCTGATCTTCCGATCCTCAATAATTAATAAGCGAAGCGCTTTTCGCGCGGTTTTTTATACAAAACCACCGAAGCGTGTGCGAAGGTTGAATTGGCCTATCGAGCCGTAACAGGAGAGTGCGTGATGGATGACGATGATCAACAGCATACTTGTACAAGGTGCAACAGGCTGTACAAAAGCCCCCAGCAAGCGGAACGCTACAAGGCGGGCGCGGGCCATGCTGGGCTGTGCGGGCGATGCATCAAGCTGCAACAAGAGCAGGCCATTGATGAAGGCCTCGCGCTCTGCGCCGCGAAGATGATGCTGATCGACAGCCAGTTCAAAACACCGCCGAAGCGCTAGTTTGATGTCTGCCGCACCCGCATCTTATGGACGATCGTTGCAGTGCGCGCAGATCAACTGGCTATGGCGGTCAGCAAAACCCGTTACATATCAAAAAAATGGCAGATTGATATTAACTCTTCGCTGCTTTGAAAGAAGTGACCGTTAGTCAGATGAACTTCAAGAAAAAACGAAACAACTCCAGCCAGTACGTTCCCAATAGCAGACCTGCCAAAAGCAGGTCGCTCACGAGTACCCTCCTTAATTGCCCGTACCCTGTACGGGCTTTTTTCTCTTGTTCGTTACATGTTGTTTTTGTTTAAACTCCGACACCTAAATGCTGACCATTATTAACATCCCCTCCGCTATAGCCCAGCGGTACGTTGTTCGGCATACAGGCGGCACGCCTCGCCGAAGGCGTGAAATATCTTCAGATATTCCGGATGCGACAGCACCTGCCACTCAGGATGCCACTGCACGCCCAAAGCAAATCCCTTGCTGCCCTCAACCGACAGCGCCTCGATCAAACCGTCCTCCGCCACCGCCTCAACACGCAAACCCTCAGCCACCCGCGCGATGCCCTGGGCGTGCACGGAATTGACCTTGATCGCCCCCTCAAGCCCAAGCCCCGCCAGGACGCCGCCCGGTTGCACCGTCACGTCGTGGGTCTTGGCGTACTGCTCTTCGATAGACTCGTCGCTTGGCGGTTCATGCTCCGGGCCAGGCTCATCCAGCTGCTGGTGCAAGGTCCCGCCGAAGGCCACATTCAGCTCCTGCACCCCACGACACAAACCGAGCACTGGCAACCCGGCAGCAATCGCCACGCGCAACAACGGCAGCGTCAGATGATCACGCGCCGGATCATGCTCAGTCCCCGGCGGACTCGGCGGCCCGCCGTAATGACACGGCTCGATATTCGACGGCGCACCGGTGAACAGCAAACCATCGACACTCGCGACAATCTGCTCAGGATCAAGCAGATCAGGAAACATCGGCAAAATCAGCGGCAGCCCACCGGCCGCACTGGCCACCGCACGCGAATTCTTGTCGTCATTCATCTGCACCGCATGCGGACCGATCTTCCAGCAACTGGCCGTGACCGCAATGACAGGTAATCGAGACATACACTCCCCCGGATTTGGTTGTGGGCGTTTCGCCTGGAATTTTTGAGTTCGGGGTTGGGGTGGGCGTTCAGTTGGTTTTATGGGCGCGGTCAATCTGGGTTGCCTGCCTGAAAATCAAACGATCAAGATCAAAAGCCCCTCACCCTAGCCCTCTCCCGGAGGGAGAGGGAACTGATCGAGGTGGGTGTGAGAGCAACACCGACCCGAAATACCGAGTCGAACACAAATTCTGAAAAGCCCAAAGATCGGCCCCCTCTCCAGAGGGAGAGGGCTGGGGTGAGGGGTAGCGACGACGCGAATACAAAGCCATGCGCCGCTTCTCACCACTCAACAATGAGCTTTAGCTCGAGTGCTTTTGATCTTGATCCACCGGCGACGTCGGAAGGCTGAGTGGAGGGATTGATCCGGGCGTGGGAGCGCAGCGACCGTCTGGCGCAGCCAGACACAGCGGAAGTAGGTGCAGCGAAGCAAACCGTAGCCGCTGCGCCCGGATCGATCCCGGAGCGAAGGGACCCGAGCCTGCGAGGGCCGAACGCAGGAGCAAGCGTTTTTTGCTTACTTTTTTTGGCGTTTGAAAAAAAGTGAGTCGCCGTAAGGGCGAAACCATAAGAAGCCGTTACCGCAGCAACGGATATGTACCCAAACCAAAAAACTCAGCGCCTGAAAGAAAGTCATCGCGAGCAGGCTCACTCCTACAAGGGTGTTGCGCACACACAGACGACCTTTCATCCCACCACCGACAAACCCAGTGGAACCGCAAACGCCAGCATTTCTTCTATCGCAAACACACCGATGGAGAACCGCAACATGACTGACCATCCACTGATAGCCACCCACACAAGAAACGACACCGGCCAGCGCGGCGCAATGAGCGGCGCCGAACGCGCCCTGTCCCTCACCGCCGGCGGCGCCCTGCTCTTGCACGGCTGGCGCACCGGCGGCCTCGCCGGCGCACTGGAAATCGTCGCCGGCGCATACGGCGTATGGCGCGGCGCCGCCGGCCACTGCCGCTTGAAACAGGCCCTCACCCCTACCCCGTTCGAACAGCAATTCAGCCGCGAACACCACTGGCCGATCAGCGAAGCGATCACCCGCAGCGTAACGATCAACCGCCCGCTGGAAGAAGTCCGTGACTTCATCACCCGCGTCGAAAACATCGGGCCGCTGCTGCGCTGGGTCGACAGCGTCGAACAACTCAGCCCCGACACCACCTGCTGGACGCTGCGCGCACCCGCCGGTCGCAAACTGCAAACGACGCTGATCCGCCAGCCCGCCAAAGACCCGAACACCCTGCACTGGCAAACCCCGGATCAATCCAGTTGGCAACACGACATCTCCCTGACGTTGACCCCCGCCCCCGCCAACCGTGGCACTCAGGTCAAAGCGGTGGTCGTGTGCAAACCGGCGATGGGCAAACTCGGTTACGCCTTCGCCCGCGCAATCAGCCTGTTCAGCGACAAGGCGCTGCTCAATGGCTTGCAAGCGGTGAAGCAACAGATGGAAACCGGCGAAGTCAGCAACAACCGCATGCGCCCTGAAGGCGACGATGATTTCTTTTATGTCCACGGCGACAGCGGCCATACCGCGGCCGGTCAACAACCGGTGAAAACCGGCGTGGCGATTGAAGGGGGGATTCACTGATGCGCGCACTCACCTGGCAAGCACCCAACCATCTGCAAGTCGACAATGTGCCTGATCCGTCGATTCTCAACCCGCGCGATGCGATCATCCGCGTCACGATGTCCTCGGTTTGCGGCTCCGATCTGCACCTGCTCGGCGGTTACGTTCCGGCGATGAAACCGGGCGATATCATCGGCCATGAGTTCATGGGCGAGATCGTAGAGGTTGGCCCCGGCGTCAATGGCCTGCGCAAGGGCGACAAGGTCATCACCATTTCCATCATCGGCTGCGGCAATTGCGAGCCGTGCCAGCGCAGCGATTTTTCCTGCTGCGACAACTCCAACCCCAATCCGTCGGTGACCGACCTCGCCTACGGCCAACCGTGCTGCGGGATTATCGGCTACAGCCACGCGTTCGGCGGCTACCCCGGCAGCCACGCCACCTACGTGCGTGTGCCCTACGCCGAAGTCAACCTGTTCAAGGTGCCCGAGGGCGTGCGCGACGAGCAGGCGCTGTTTGTCTCCGATGCCGCGCCCACCGGTTATTTCGCAGCCGACAACGCCGACATTCAACCGGGCGAAACGGTCGCGGTCTGGGGCTGTGGCGGCGTCGGGCTCATGGCGATCTGCAGCGCTTATCTGCTCGGCGCCGAACGGGTCATTGCGATCGATCGTTACCCCGAGCGACTGCGCCTGGCCGAAGAGCGCTGCAACGCCATTCCGATCAATTACGAGCAGACCAACGTTCACGAAGCGCTGCTGGAACTGACCGGCGGGCGCGGGCCGGACCGCTGCATCGATTGCGTCGGCATGGAAGCTCACGGCACAGAAATCGACTACGCCTACGACAAGACCAAACAGATGCTGCGTCTGCACACCGAACGCGGCACCGTGCTGCGTCAGGCCATTCGCGCCTGTCGCAAGGGCGGCACGGTGTCGGTGGTCGGGGTGTATGGCGGGTTGCTGGATAAATTCCCGATGGGCGCAATCGTCAACAAGGCGCTGACCGTGCGCTCAGGGCAACAGCCGGGGCAACGCTACGCACCGACGTTGTTCGAGCACATCCAGAAAGGCGAACTGGACCCGTCATGGCTGTTGACCCATCCGATGAGCCTGGAGGACGGCGCCGAAGGCTATCGGATGTTCAAGGAGAAAACCGATCAGTGCATTCGCGCCGTGTTCAAGCCGTGAAGGTTGCAACGCCGCTGACGCCGTTTGCCGGCGTCAGCGGCGCTGTCATTCATTCTCATGGCCGTGCGCGTCGGCACAGGACAATCGCCCCGACTCGCCGCCAGCGATGCGTTCTGCCTGATCGATGCCGCGCTTGAGCGCGTCTTCAACTTCCCATTCGATACCGGGCAATTTTCTGATTCGCTCGTAGGCGCATTCGCCGGTCGCCGTGTAGACGCTGATGAACATTTCCACGTTGCCATCGTCCGCCTCGCGTGCCCGCACCTCGATGTGACAGCCGTTTTCAACTTCTTCGGTGTGGCACTTTTCCGCCCTCTCCGTGGCCTTCCATTTGTTGTAGGTCTCGCCGCGTTTGAACATGTCGTACTCCTGATCTGAATCCGCTTATTCAAAGACCCAGGCTGTCGCTGGATGA
The DNA here is from genome assembly GCF_900104975.1 of Pseudomonas sp. Z003-0.4C(8344-21). Taxonomy (NCBI): domain Bacteria; kingdom Pseudomonadati; phylum Pseudomonadota; class Gammaproteobacteria; order Pseudomonadales; family Pseudomonadaceae; genus Pseudomonas; species Pseudomonas sp. Z003-0.4C(8344-21). The sequence continues at coordinate 3,754,517 of NZ_LT629756.1, forward strand.
TTCCCGAATTTGCCAAAGGTCATTTCCAGCATAGTCCGCCAGTTCTGCCCCGCCGCTTCGCTAGTTCAACCGTTCGTCAGGTTCAGTAACATTTTGTCAAACCAATGCCCAAGGGTTTATTCAAAAAATCGTGGCTCACATGAACCACTGTTACAGCCGCCTGAATATTGATGCAGGCAACTTCGCTGCGCTTTAAACAAACGCAGCGGCAATACCTCAACTCATTGTTTTACTCAGGTGCGTCGCAGTTCCGCCACAGGACGAGGATCGGCGTTTATACAGGAGCATGTATGAAGCGAATCATTGGGTATGGCCTGACCTATCTCGCTACCAGCGTTCTTCTCGCCGGTTGCAACTTGATCGTGTTCAACCCCAAGGGCCAGGTGGCCAAGGATGAACGCGACCTGATCATCCTCGCGACCGGCCTGATGCTGCTGGTGGTGATTCCGGTCATTGTGATGACTTTCCTGTTCGCCTGGCGCTATCGCGCCACCAACAAGAAAGCCCGGTATTCGCCGCGCTGGGCCAGTTCCCACAAGATCGAAGCGGTGGTCTGGGGCGTGCCGTTCCTGATTATCTGCGTGCTCGGCTGGGTCACCTGGGAAACCACGCACGCGCTGGACCCTTATCGACCGCTCGACTCCGATGTCCCGCCGGTGAACGTGCAGGTCGTCGCGACGGACTGGAAATGGTTGTTCATTTACCCGGACCTGGGCATTGCTTCGGTCAATGAGCTAGCGCTGCCGGTCAATACACCGGTAAGTTTCACCGTCACTTCCGACGCCGCCATGACTTCCTTCTTTATTCCCGCTCTTGGCGGGCAGATATATGCCATGGCGGGCATGCAAACCAAGTTGCACTTGATCGCTAATGAAGCCGGACAATATCGCGGAATCGCCGCCAACTATAACGGCCACGGCTTCTCCGACATGCACTTCAGCACCCTGGCATTGAATGGCGCCGACTATGACGCGTGGGTAAACAAGGTCAGGAACACCCCCCAGCAACTTGATCAGAACAGTTATGCCGAACTGGCGAAGCCTTCGGTTGCGCACCCGATTACTTATTACTCGAAAGTTCAAGAGCGACTGTTCCTGAATATCGTCGACAAGTACGAAGGCATGAACAAGGCACCGCGCCCCACGGGTAGCCAGGTGCAACGCAACAGCGACGACAAGCGTGTCGATCAACAACCGAGTCTGCTGGCCGAGGAGCGTTAACAATGTTCGGGAAACTTTCATGGGACGCGGTTCCATTGCACGAGCCGATTGTCATGTACACCCTGGCCATCGTTGGCCTGATGGGTTTTGCCCTGGTCGGCACCGTCACCTGGAAGCGCAAGTGGGGTTACCTCTGGCGCGAGTGGTTCACCTCGGTCGATCACAAGAAAATCGGCTGCATGTACATCATCGTCGCCCTGGTCATGCTGCTGCGCGGCTTTTCCGACGCGATCATGATGCGCACCCAACAGGCCATGGCCTCGAGTGGCGGGCCGGGTTATCTACCGCCGGAACATTACGACCAGATCTTCACCGCCCACGGCGTGATCATGATTTTCTTCATGGCCATGCCGTTCGTGGTCGGCCTGATGAACATCGTCGTACCGTTGCAAATTGGCGCGCGCGATGTGGCCTATCCGTTTCTCAATGCGCTGAGTTTCTGGCTGTTCGTGGTCGGTGCGGCGCTGGTCAATATCTCGCTGGGCGTCGGTGAATTCGCCCGCACCGGCTGGGTCGCCTACCCGCCCCTGTCCGAACTCGGCTACAGCCCCGGGGTGGGTGTCGATTACTACATCTGGTCATTACAGATATCCGGGATAGGCACGTTACTCACCGGGGTCAACTTCTTCGTGACCATTCTGAAAATGCGCACCGAAGGCATGACTCTGTTCAAGATGCCGGTGTTCACCTGGAACGCCCTGTGTACCTCGGTGCTGATCCTCGCCGCGTTCCCGATCCTCACCGCGACCCTGCTGATGCTCACCCTCGACCGCTATCTGGGCATGCACTTCTTCACCAACGAGGCCGGCGGCAACCCGATGATGTACGTCAACCTCATCTGGGCCTGGGGCCACCCGGAGGTGTACATCCTGATTCTGCCGGCCTTCGGGATCTTTTCCGAAATCGCCGCGACCTTCAGCAGCAAGCGTCTGTTCGGCTACGTGTCGCTGGTGTGGGCGACGATCTCGATCACCATCCTGTCGTTCATCGTCTGGCTGCACCACTTCTTCACCATGGGCGCCGGGGCCAACGTCAATGCGTTCTTCGGCATCATGACGATGATTATTGCGGTGCCGACCGGGGTGAAAATCTTCACCTGGCTGTTCACCATGTACCGCGGGCGGGTGCGCTTCGAAACGCCGATGTTGTGGACGCTGGGCTTTATCGTCACGTTCAGCATCGGCGGCATGACCGGCGTGTTGCTGGCGGTGCCCGGCGCGGACTTCCTGTTGCACAACAGCCTGTTCCTGATTGCGCACTTCCATAACGTGATCATCGGCGGCGCGGTGTTCGGCTACATGGCCGGGCTGACCTATTGGTTCCCGAAAGCCTTTGGCTTCCGCCTCAACGACCGGCTCGGGCGCATCGCCTTCTGGTGCTGGCTGATCGGTTTCTACTTCGCTTTCATGCCGTCCTACGTGCTCGGTTTCATGGGCATGACCCGACGCCTCAACCACTTCGACAACCCGGCCTGGCAACCGTGGCTGCTGCTGGAACTGGTCGGCGTCGGCATCATCCTCTGTGGCGTGTCCGCGCAGGCGCTGCAGCTGTATGTGAGCATCCGCAACCGCGCGAAATATCGCGACCTCACCGGTGACCCGTGGGATGGTCGCACGCTGGAATGGGCCACGGCCTCGCCGCCACCGTTCTACAACTTCGCCGAGCAGCCGAAAGTCAACGATCTGGACGCTTACTGGGGCATGAAAGAGCGCGGCGTCAGCACCCTGAGCCACACCGATTACCGCGCCATCCACATGCCACGTAATACCTCGGCCGGTCTGGTGATCAGCATTTTCGCGCTGATCTGCAGCTTCGCCCTGGTCTGGCATATATGGTGGCTGGCGATCTTCGGTCTGGTGGCCTCGGTGGTTGCCATGGTCGTGCGCAGTTATGACGAAGACATCGACTATTTCGTCCCCGCGCAGGAAGTGGCGCGGATCGAAAAAGCACGTCTCAAAGACCTGGCGGAGGCTTGATCATGTCCAATATCGTCCTGGAAAAAGACATCGCTCACAGCCATGAGCAAGGCCACGAAGACGCCGGTTCCATGCGGGTGTTCGGTTTCTGGATCTACCTGATGACCGACTGCATTCTCTTCGCCACGCTGTTCGCCGGCTACGCCGTGCTGCGTGACAGCGTCGCCGGAGGGCCGTCGACTGTCGATATTTTCGAGTTGCCCTACGTCCTCGCTGAAACCGCCCTGCTGCTGCTCAGCAGCATCACCTACGGCTACGCCATGCTGGCGATGAACCGCAACGACAAGGCCCATGTGCTGCGCTGGCTGGCGGTGACCTTCGTGCTGGGCTGTGGCTTCATCGCGATGGAAATCAACGAATTCCATCACCTCATCGCACAAGGCTACGGCCCGGATCGCAGCGGTTTCCTCACCGCGTTTTTCACTCTGGTCGGCACCCACGGCGCGCACGTGCTTAGCGGCCTGGTGTGGATGGCAATCTTGATGGCGCAGGTCAGCAGCCGCGGCCTGACCAACACCAACACCACGCGCCTGAGTTGCCTGAGCCTGTTCTGGCATTTCCTCGATGTCGTATGGATTTGCGTATTTACCGTGGTTTATCTGTTGGGGGTGGTGTGACATGTATAACCAAAGTCAGGTTCACAGCAGTGCCGGGACCAGCCACGGCAGCAGCCGTTCGTACATGATCGGTTTCATCATTTCGGTGATCCTTACCGTGATTCCGTTCGGTCTGGTGATGTTTCCGACCTTGCCGCGCAGCGTCACCGCGTGGGTGGTGGTGGCGCTCGGCGTGGTGCAGGTCTTCGCCCACCTCAAATACTTCCTCCATCTGGACACCGCCTCGGAACAGCGCTGGAACCTGATTGCGCTGATCTTTTCGGTGGTCATCATTCTTCTGCTGGTTGGGCTTTCGCTATGGATCATGGACAGCATTCACCACAACATGCTGGCGCACTGAGGCAATGGAGGGTACCGCTCAACGTCGGCATTGAACTGACCAAACCGGGGATCATCTTCGGCAATCTGGCATCGGTACTCGGTGGTTACCTGCTCGCGGCTGCCGGGCGACCTCTGTCGCTCGCGCATCTGGCGGCCACCGTGATGGGTACCGCGTTGATCATTGCTTGCGGTTGCGTGATCAATAACTGCGTCGACCGCGATATCGATCGGCGCATGGTCCGCACCTGTCATCGGGCGCTGGCGATCCGTGCGGTGTCAGTGCCGGCGGCGCTGTGTTATGCGGGCGTGCTCGGACTGCTCGGATTTGCCTTGCTCTGGTCCGGCACCACGCCGCTGGCCTGTGCGCTGGCGGCGATTGGCTTGATCATCTATGCAGGCGTTTATACCTGCCTGATGAAGCGCAGCTCGCATTGGGGCACGCTGGTTGGCAGCCTGTCGGGCGCCATGCCGCCGGTGATCGGCTATGGCGCGGTGACCGGCAATTTTGACGCCACCGCGCTGTTGCTGGTCATCGTGTTCTGCTGCTGGCAGATGCCGCATTCCCACGCGATTACCGTGATGCGCCACGAGGATTTCCGCGCCGCCGGGCTGCCAACCCTGACGCTGAATCAGGCACGGCGCGAGATCATTCTGTACATGCTTGCGTTCCTCATCAGCGCGGCCGTGTTGGGCTGGGTGGCAAATCTCAACGTGTCGTACCCGCTGGTCATTGTCGGCCTGGGTGGCTACTGGTTATACCTGGCCTCGCGGCGGGTCAGCAGCCGCACGTCGAAAGCCTGGGCACGACGGCTTTTTGTGGTGTCGATCCTGTTGATTCTGGCGTTGAACCTGTCGCTGGCGCTGAACGCGGTACTGCCGTCATTCAGCGTTTAGCCAGCGCGTAGCGACCGCTCATCGGTCCTGAAGAAATCCGTTCAAACCCTGTCGCGCTGCCGGTTATCAGAATTGATGAACGCAACAACCATCAGCAACCGGGAGGCCCACATGGCTAACGACACCTCAACATCACAATGCGCCTGCTCCGGCTGCACCTGCAGTGCCGACAACGCGGTCGAGCGCGACGGCAAACGCTATTGCAGTCAGGCCTGCGCCGACCTTCACCCCAATGGACAGCCCTGCCCGTCGAGCAGTTGCCACTGCGAGCAGAACCTGGGGCACAGTGAGCGCAACGTCAGTGATTCCAAACTGGACGAAGCGGTGGAAGAAACCTTCCCCGCCAGCGATCCGATTTCACCGTAACGCGCAGTCCCTGATTTTTTACCCGCTGGAGAGATTGATATGGACGAGGAAACCATCCGCAAAACCGCCTATCGCCTTTGGGAAGAGCAAGGCCGGCCGCACGGACAGGATTTCGATCACTGGTTCCAGGCCCGCGCCGAACTCGATGCCTTCGACTCCGACGGCTTGCCCGGCTCCGTCGCCAGCAGCGTAGCGCCGCCGGCACCACGGAAAAAGAGCAAAGAGGCGCCCGCCGCCACGGCGAGCAAAACCCGCAAGAAAACCTCCGCCGCAGCGAAATGACCTTGACCATGCCGTCGCCAATCCTGATCGGGCGCTGAAGCTTTGAAGCGCGGCGCTAACCTGGTGGCGGCGGCTTTCGCCCTCACGGCGTTGTCCTATGGTCTGGCACGGTTTGCCTACGGCCTGCTGTTGCCGCAGATCCGTCAGGAGCTGGCGCTCAGCGTCTCGGCGGCCGGCTGGATCGGCGGCAGCGCCTTCGCGGCCTACTGCGTGGGCATCGTCGCGACATTCATCAGTAACGGCAAACTCAGCCCGCGCGCACTTACGGTGCTTGCCGGTGCGGCCGCTTCGTTCGGCATGGGTTTGATCGTCTTCGCCCAATCGGGCCTGGCGCTGGGCTGCGGCGTGGCGCTCGCCGGATTGAGCACCGGCCTCACTTCACCGCCGCTGGCCAGCGCGGTGGCGGCCCGTATTGCCGAGGCGCAGCGCGCGCGGGCCAACGGCTTCATTAACGCCGGCACCGCTGCCGGCATCGTTTTTTCCGGTTTGGCCGTGGTGGTCGCCTCAGGGCAGTGGCGGCAGTTGTATGCGCTGTTCGCGATGATGGGCGTCGGCATTACGCTGTGGCTGTGGTTTGCCGTACCGCGCCGTGGCGAAAACGCAACCACGGGCAAGTTTTCCTTGACCCTGCTGCGCCGCCCCGGTGTATTGCCGCTGTGTTGCAGCGCCTTTCTGATGGGACTGGCGAGCACCGCCATCTGGACGTTCGGCGCCGACATTCTGCGCGCTGAAGCTGGTTTCTCTGATCGGTCGATTGCCTGGGCGTGGATATTGCTCGGCACTGCGGGCATCAGTGGCTGCGCCACCGGCGTACTGACCGGTCGTTTTGGCGTCGCTCGCGCGCATCGGTTGGCGCTGGCCGGGATTGCCACTGGCACACTGGGATTGGCGGCGGCGTCGGTTTCAGCGGTTTATGGACTCGCGGCGATGTGCCTTTTTGGTGCGGCCTACATCGTCTCGTCCGGTGTGTATCTGATTCAGGGGATCAACCTGTTTCCGGATCGTCCGGATCTGGGGCTGGGCATTCCGTTTCTGGTCCTGGCGCTGGGGCAAACCGCCGGCACGCCGTTGTTTGGCGCGGTGCTGGAGACCGCCGGGGTGATCGTCGCCCTGTGCGCGTTTGCCTTCGCTGCAGGCGTGGCGATGCTGCCGAGAGCAAGCGCCGCAAAGCAGTCGATCAAGCCGCCGGCTGGAGAATCTCCAGCAGAAAATCGATGAACACGTTGATACGGCTCGAGCCCCGGTGGTTGGGCAGGTACAGCGCGTTGATGCAGGTGCTGGCAGTGCCGGGATTGACCTGATACTGCTCGAGCACGCGCACCAGTCGTCCGGCGGCCACGTCGTCGCGAACCAGCCAGTCGGCCAGCAGCGTCACGCCGCCACCGTCGATAGCGGCTTCGCGAAGGATGTCGGCATTGTTACTTTGCAGGCGCCCGTGCACGTTGAGCTGGATGGTTTCGTCGTCGCCCTGAAAGGTCCAGTGCTGGTGGGTGCCGGCGTAATCGAAGCGCAGGCATTGATGGTCGAGCAGGTCGCGCGGATGGCACAGCTCGGCACTGCGCGCCAGATACTCGGGACTGGCGACGACCCAGCGCTGGAACTGACCGACGCGTTTGCTGACGATGTCCTCGCTGACCACCGAGGAGCCGAGGCGCACCGAGACGTCGATCTGTTCGCTGAGCAGGTCGCTGACCTGATCACTCAGCGACAGGCTGATTTCCAGGCCCGGATGGCGCGCCAGCAAGCGGCTCAGGTGTGGCGCAATAAGGCGCCGGCCGAACTCCACCGGCACGCTGATGCGCAGCCGCCCTTGCGCCTCGCTGCCACGGTCAGCGACCACCGCGTCGGCTTCGTCGATGGCCTCGAGAATCGCCACGGCCTTGTCGAAGTAGGTCTGCCCGGCCACCGTCACGCTGGTGTTGCGCGTGGTGCGGTTGAGCAGGCTCGCGCCCAGTTCGTGTTCCAGCCCCGCCACCTGCCGGGTCACCGAAGACGTCGAGATCCCGAGTTTGCGCGCCGCCGAGGAATAGCCCCCGCAGCGCACTGTTTCGACAAACATCTTCAAGGCCAGCAACTTGTCCATCAGCGGAGTCCGGTCGGAAAGGAACGGCGCTGATTGTGCATCACCGTGCGCTTGCCGTCTTGTATCGCCGTGCTTGGCTGCAGGGGCCGCGTACTCAGGCATCGGCTTTGTGGCTCAGGAACAGCCCCAGCGCCAGGGCCGGCAACAGCGCTACCGCGACCGCCGAAAGGTTCCAGCCGAAGTGCTCGTAGAGCGGGCTGGCGACCAGCGAACCGAGGGCGCCGCCGACGAAAATGCTGGTCATGTACACCGCATTGAGGCGCGCGCGGCTGTGCGGGTCGATCGCATAGACCTCGCGCTGGCCGAGGACCAGGTTCAACTGCACGGCGAAATCCAGCAGCACCGCACACACCACCAGCCACAGGTAGCCACTGCCGGGCAGCGCAGCGATCAATAGCGAAATCGGAGCCAGCAGCAACGCCACCAGCGTGCCGCGCCTTGCATGCCCGGCATCGGCCAGGCGACCGGCAATCGGTGCAGCAATCGCGCCGACCGCGCCAACCAGGGCGAAGATCGCCACTTGCGCCTGACTGAAGCCGTGATGACGCATCAGTTCAATCGGCGCCAAGGTCCAGAACAGGCTGAAGCTGGCGAACAGCAGCCCCTGATACAGCGAACGCTGACGCAACAGTGCATGCTTGCGCGCCAAGGCAAATACCGAACCGATCAGCGCCGTGTACGTCGCTTTATGGCTCGGCACACGGCGTGGCAGCGCAACGGCAGTGATCAGGGCAATGACCGCCATCAACCCGGCGGCGCTGAAAAACACCCCGCGCCAGCCGAACACTTCGACCAACAGGCTCGACAGTGGCCGCGACAACAGAATCCCCAGCAGCAGGCCGCTCATGATGTTGCCGACCACCCGGCCGCGCGTGGCTTCAGGCGCCAGATGCGCGGCCAGCGGCACGAGGATCTGCACGGCGACCGAGGTCAGGCCGATCAGCAGGGAAAACAACAGGAACATCGACGGCGAATGGGTCAGCCCCGCGCACAACAGCGCGACACTCGCGGCAAGAGTGAAACCGACCACCAGACGGCGGTTTTCCATCAGGTCGGCCAGCGGCACCAGCAACAGCAGGCCCAGGGCATAACCGAACTGGGTCAGCGAGACGATCAGGCTGGCATTCGCGCTGGAAAGGCCGATTTGCGGCGCGATCAACTCGACGATGGGCTGCGCGTAATAAAGATTGGCCACGACTGCGCCACAGCAGAATGCGAGGAACGCGACCATCAGGCCGGAGAGTAAAGCGGGTTGCTCGGCCTTGGCCGTAGCGGCGGGATTGCCGGTGAGCATGGTGACACCTCATTGCGTCTGGAAAAGGTGAGCCAAGGCTACGGCCAGCACCGGGCCGCGAGAATCACTGCGCCGGGCAACGCACTGATGCGTGTGGCGCAACGGCACACGGCGTTGCTTGTGACGCAACGCGCTGTTGCGCCAAGCGCGGATTCTCCGCCGCGCGAGTGTTCTCTAGGCTTTGTCCGAGGCGCAGACGTCGGCGCCCTTCCCCGGTCGCCACAAGGAGCTTCGCATGACTCGCCAATCCCTCCCCACGCTGTTTTGCCCTGTGCCGGGTTCGCTCTGATGAACCTGCCCTGGCTGAAATCCCGCACCTTCTGGATCGCCGTTGCGCTGCTGGCTGCGGTGGCTCTGATTGCGGCCGTGCTGTTGATGTGGCGCCCGGCGATTGCGCCGATCAAGCGCCCTCCGATATTCGATACGGCGCAGATCCAACGCGGTGCGCGAGTCGTCGAAGCCGGCGATTGCGCGGTCTGCCATACCCGCCCCGGCGGTGAATATCTGGCTGGCGGACTGCCGCTGGTAACACCGTTCGGCACCCTGTACAGCACCAACATCACCCCGGATGCGCAGACCGGCATTGGCCAATGGTCGCTGCCCGCTTTTGAGCGGGCAATGCGCCAGGGCATAGCGCGTGACGGGCATTTTCTCTATCCGGCATTTCCCTACGTGCACTACCGGCGCATGAGCGCCGACGACATCGCCGATGCCTATGCTTACCTGATGAGCGGCCCCGCTGTGCAGGCGCCGGCGCGGCAGAACCAGATGAATTTCCCGATGAACATTCGCCCGCTGGTGTCGTTCTGGAACCTGCTGTTTCTGCACGGCGAACCGCTGACGCCAGTGGCCGAACGCAGCGCGGCGTGGAACCGTGGACGTTATCTGGTCGACGGGCCGGGGCACTGCGCCGGCTGCCATTCACCGCTCAACCTGATCGGTGCGGAGAAATCCTCCGAGTACCTGCACGGCGGCAGCATCGACGGCTGGGAGGCTCCGGCGCTGGTCGGTCTGGGGCAACGGGCGAATCCGTGGAACCGCGAGCAACTGGTCGATTATCTGCGTGCCGATGTGGTCGCCGGGCACGGTACTGCGGCTGGCCCAATGCGCCCGGTCAGCCTGAGTCTGGCGCGTCTGCCGGCCAGCGAAGCCGATGCGATTGCCGAGTATCTGCTGAGCCTGGAGCAGCCGCCGACGGTTACCGAAACCACGGCGCCAACGCCAGTCGATTCCGCCTCCACTGCCCAAGGCGCGCTGCTGTTTACCAGTGCCTGCGCCGGCTGCCATGGTCGCGCCGCGCCGATGCGCGAGATCGACGGGCGGCCGCCGCTGGAGAGCACCTCGGCGCTGCACGCGGCCAGTTCGCGCAATTTCCTCAAGACCGTACTCAAAGGGCTGCCGGCCACGCCCGGTTCGCCCGGACCGCAAATGCCCGGGTTCGCCGCCAGCCTCGACAACCGCCAGCTCGCCGCACTGGCCGTGTATCTGCGCCAGCAGGTGCGCCCAGACCAGCCTTGGGCAGACCTCTCTTCCACTATTGAAGCGTTACGTCAGGAGGCCAAATGAGCCAGATCACCCTCAATGTCAACGGCGCCGCCCAGGCATTGGAGCTGGAGCCGGACATGCCGCTGCTGTATGCGCTGCGCAATCATCTGGGCCTGAACGGCGCCAAGTACGGCTGTGGTCTGGGTCAGTGCGGCGCCTGCACGGTGATCGTCGATGACCAACCGGTATTCGCCTGCCTGACGCCCTGCGCGGGTCTGCAAGGCAAGCAGATCCGCACCGTGGAAAGCCTCGGCAGTGCAGAAAAACCGGGCCCGCTGCAAGCGGCCTTCATCGAGAAACAGGCGGCGCAATGCGGTTACTGCATTGCCGGCATGCTGATGCGTGCGCAAGCGTTGCTCGAACAAAATCCTCACCCGGATGAGCAAACCATTCGCGAGCACATGGCCGGCAATCTGTGCCGCTGTGGCACGCATTTGCGCATCATCGAGGCGATCAGCCTGGTCGCCGGGCAACACGGGAGCCGGTCATGAGCGAATCAACCGGTCTGAATCCGAGCCGCCGGGCATTCCTGCGCGGCGGCGCATTGCTGATGGCCTTCACCCTGGTGCCGATGGCGCGGCGGGCGCTGGCCGACACTGAAGTCGACACGCTCGGCACCGTGGTGCTCGCGCCGGATCTGCCGGGCAGCCTGCGCACCAATCCCTACCTCGACGCGTGGATTCGCATCGACGCCGACGGTATCACCGTGTACACCGGCAAGGTCGAGCTGGGCACCGGAGTGAAGACCGCGTTGCTGCAAATCGCCGCCGAGCGCCTGCAAGTGCCGGCCAGTGCGATCAACCTGCTCACCGCCGACACCGCGCTGACACCCAACGAAGGCTACACCGCCGGCAGTCACAGCATTTTCGACAGCGGCACCGCGCTGTTCCATGCCGCTGCGCAAGTGCGCGAGATGCTGATGGACTCCGCCGCGCGCCGCTGGCAGGTCGACCCGGCGCAGCTGACTACCGCTGATGCAATGATCGAAGGACCGACCGGGCACCGCATGAGTTACGCCGAAGCGGTCAGCAACGTCGATGTGCACCAATACGCCAAGGCGCAATCGCCGAGCCTGGCAGCGGCGGATTTCAAGCTGATCGGGCATTCGCTGCCGCGTCTGGATATTCCGGCAAAAGTCAGCGGCGGCGCCGCGTTCGTCCAGGACATGCGCTTGCCCGGCATGCTCCATGCACGGGTGATTCGCCCGCCGCGTCCGGGTTGCACACTGGAGGCGTTCGATGCGCCGGCCATTGAAGCACTGGCCGGGGTGGTCAAGGTAATCCGCGACGGCAGTTATCTCGCTGTGCTTGCCCGTGACGAATGGCAAGCAATCAAGGCCATGCGCAGCGCCAGCGAGGTTGCGCGCTGGCGTGGTGGCGACGCAATTCCCGAGGCCGCTGATATTCATGCCTTGCTCAAGCGCCTGCCTTCGCGGCGCTATCCGATCAGCAACAATGGCGACGTGAATAACGCCAGTGAAACGCGTTTCAAGGCGCGGGTGACCAAGCAATACCTGATGCACGGTTCGATCGGTCCGTCCTGCGCCGTGGCCTGGTTCAAGGACGGCGTGCTGACCGTGTGGACGCATACCCAAGGCGTCTATCCGCTGCGCGCCGGCATCGCCGAAATGCTGCGTCTGCCGCCGGAGCGGGTGCGCTGCATCCACACCGAGGGCTCGGGCTGTTACGGCCACAACGGTGCCGACGATGCTGCCGCCGACGCCGCGTTGATCGCCATGCGCGTGCCGGGCACGCCGGTGCGCGTGCAGTGGATGCGCGAGCAGGAAAATCTCTGGGAACCGTACAGCTCGGCGATGGTGGCCGAGGTCGACGTCGGCCTGGCGAACAATCGCCTGCAGGACTGGAACTACGAACTGTGGACCACGCCGCACAACGAGCGCATCGTCAATGCCGGGCGCTTGTTGCCGGCGCGCCTGTTGGCGCAGCCATTCACCTCGGCGCCCTCGGTGCCGATCGCCCAGCCCGAAGGCGACGGTGACCGCAACGCGGTGCCGCTGTATGACCTCGGCGCGACCCGGATCAACATGAACTTCGTCACCACCATGCCGTTTCGCACCTCGGCGATGCGCTCGCTCGGGGCGCACATCAATATTTTCGCGATCGAGGCGAGCATTGATGAACTGGCAAACAAATCCGGCCTCGATCCGGTGGCCCTGCGCCTGGCGCATCTGACCGACCCGCGTGCGCGTGCGGTGATCGAGCGGGTGCGCGATGCCATCGACTGGACGCAAAAAAGTCCCGAGCCCGGGGCCGGCATCGGTTTCGCCTTCGCCCGCTACAAAAACATCATGGGTTACTGCGCCCTCGCCGTGCGCCTGCGGGTGCATCCGCAAACCGGCGAAGTGCGCATCGAGCATGTGGTGACGGCGGTGGATGTCGGCCAGATCGTCAGCCCCGACGGCCTGCGCAATCAGGTCGAGGGCGGCATCGTGCAGTCGGCGAGCTGGACGCTGTACGAGAAAGTCGCCTACGACGCGGGCGGCATTCGCAGTTACGACTGGAGCGGCTATCCGATCCTGCGCTTCACGCAACTGCCGAAAAAAGTCGACGTGCATTTGCTCGACCAGCCCGGCGAACCGTTCCTCGGCGCCGCCGAAATTGTCCAGGGGCCGATGGCCGCTGCGCTCGGCAATGCCGTCGCCAATGCCACCGGCCGGCGCTGGCTGAACCTGCCGCTGAGCCGTTCGACCCAACCCTCCTGAGCACCGCCCGCGTTCATCGCCAATGAACGCGGGCGCCGTTGCGCCAGACGCAAAACAGCGTAGCGCTGCCCACCAATTATCACCCCCGCCCGGCCCGGTTAACGTAGCTCTACCGCGTGCGCAGCCCGGCTGTCGCGCCTGCATCCAATCGCTGAATTTCTGGAGTTGCCCATGACCCGCCGCCTGTTTCAACCCGTCACCCTCGGCCCTTACACCCTCTCCCATCGCGTCGCCATGGCACCGCTGACGCGCTCGCGCGCCGGTCAGCCCGGCGACGTGCCGAACGCAATGAACGCCGAGTACTACCGCCAACGCGCCAGTGCTGCGCTGATCATCACCGAGGCCACGCAGATCTCCCGTCAGGGCCAGGGTTACGCATGGACGCCAGGCATTTACAGCGATGAGCAGGTCGAGGCCTGGCGTGAAGTCAGCGGCGCGGTGCATGGCGCTGGCGGGCTGATCTTCATGCAGCTGTGGCATGTGGGCCGCGTCTCGCACCCGAGCTTTCAACCGGACGCCGGCCTGCCCGTCGCACCGAGCGCACTGCCGGTGCCCGGCAAGACCTTCATCGTTGACGAACACGGCAATGGCGTCTGGGGTGACGTGCCGGTACCGCGCGCCCTCGAAACCGCAGAAATCGCCGCCATCGTCGAGGACTATCGCCGCGCTGCGCGCAATGCCATTCGTGCCGGGATGGACGGCGTGGAGATCCACGCGGGCAACGGCTACCTGCTCGATCAGTTCCTCAACAGCAACAGCAATCAGCGAGACGACGCCTACGGCGGCAGCGTCGAGAATCGCGCGCGTCTGTTGCTCGAAGTGGTGGCGGCCGTGGCCGACGAAGTTGGGGCCGAACGCGTCGGCGTACGCCTGACGCCGATGGGGCGCTTCATGGGCATGGGCGATGACACGCCAGAAGACACGTTTGGCTATCTGGTCGAGGCGCTGAATGTGTGGAATCTGGCGTATCTGCACTTGGTCGAGCCGGCGATGGTCGGCACGGTCAAGGACGAGAATTTCGACCCGCGCTGGGACGCGATCATTGCGCAATTGCGCGGAATCTGGAAAGGCGTGCTGATCCTTGCGGGCGGCTACGACGCCGAGTCTGCCGAGCAGGCGTTGCGCTCGGAGCGTGCCGACATCATCGCGTTTGGCCGGCCTTTTTTGGCCAATCCGGACCTGCCGCGGCGGATCCGCGAAAGCCTGCCGCTGAACACGCCGGACCCGAGCAGTTTCTTTGGTGGCGATGAGCGCGGGTACGTGGATTATCCGTTTTATGCCTGAGCGGGGGGCGGCTCTTTTTTGTGGCGTGGCGGCCTTTGGGCCGGCCATGCTGTGGTTGGGTTGTGTGAATATCCGTTTTTTTTTGGTGTTGCGGCTGGCGGTTTCGCCCTTACGGCGAGGCACTTTTTCCAGACGCCGAAAAAGTACCCAAAAAGGCTTGCTCCTACGTGCGGCCCTCGCAGGCTCGGGTTCCTTCACTCCGGGATCGCTCCGGGCGCAGCGGCTACGGTTTGCTTCGCTGCACCTCCTTCCGCTGTGTCTGGCTGCGCCAGACGGTCGCTGCGCTCCCACGCCCGGATCAATCCCTCCACTCAGCCTTCCGATGTCGCTGGTTAGGCAAGATCAAGATCAAAGGCACTCGAGCTGGCGCTCATTGTTGAGTGGTGTGAAGCGTCGCATGGCTTGGGATTTGTAGTGTATTCGCCCCTCACCCCAGCCCTCTCCCCTTGGAGAGGGAGCCGATTTGTGGGCATTTCGGAAACTGCGTACGACTCGGTATTTCAGGTCGGCGTGATTTTCGCATTCACCCCGATCAGTCCCCTCTCCCTCCGGGAGAGGGCTAGGGTGAGGGGCTTTTGATCTTGTTCATCAATTGCAGCACACACTGGGCAAGGAAAGCGTCAGTGCGTACCCGGCAAGAACAATCAATTGGCACTGCGGCCCCGTTTCAGGGTCAGTTCAGATGACCTGACATCGACCGGCAAACCCTCAAGGGCGCCGTTAAGTGGCAGAATCCCCCGACCTTGATCCTTTTCGGAGTGCGCAATGCTTCGCGTGTTTGAACGTAGACTCGATCCCTTCCCGCCTGATGAATTGCCGCCACCGCCGGTGGGCCTGACGCGTTTTCTGTGGGCGTGCACCCGCGGCGCGCGCGGCTATATCCTCGCGCTGGCCCTGCTCAGCGCCGGTGTGTCGATCTACGAAGCGTGGCTGTTTTCCTTCCTCGGCCAGGTGGTCGACCTGCTCTCGACCTGGCAGGCCGGTGGCGGCGTCAGTGCCGAAGAAAGCCGCGTGCTGTGGGGCATCGGCATCGTCCTGCTGGTGAGCATCGTGCTGGTTGCGCTGCGCACGATGGTTCAGCACCAGATCCTGGCGATCAACCTGCCGCTGCGCCTGCGCTGGGATTTTCACCGCTTGATGCTGCGGCAAAGCCTGTCGTTCTTCTCCGATGAGTTTTCCGGCCGAGTCACCACCAAGGTCATGCAAACCGCGCTGGCGGTGCGTGAAGTGCTGTTCACCTTGATCGAAATCGCCCCCGGCATCGGCGTGTACTTCATCGCCATCATCGCGTTGGCCGGCGGCTTCGCCCTGAAGCTGATGCTGCCATTCATTGCCTGGGTCGCGCTGTTCGCGCTGGCGATGGTGTACTTCGTGCCACGCCTGGGCAAAGTCGGCCAGGAACAGGCCGATGCGCGCTCATCGATGACCGGGCGCATCGCCGACGCCTACACCAACATCACCACGGTGAAACTGTTCTCGCACTCCAAACGCGAAGCGCATTTCGCCCGCGCGGCAATGGAAGATTTCAAACTCACCGGGTTTCGCCAGATGCGTCTGGTCAGTCAGTTCGAGATCGTCAACCAGGCCCTGGTGGTCGCGTTGATCATCGGCGCCGGCGGCTATGCCCTGTGGCTCTGGCACCAGGGCCAGGTCGGCGCAGGCGCGGTCGCGGCGATCACTGCCATGGCCTTGCGCATCAACGGCATGTCGCACTGGATCATGTGGCAGATGACCTCGCTGTTCGAAAACATCGGCACCGTGCAGGACGGCATGGCCACCCTCACCCGCGGCCCGAAAGTCCAGGACGCACCGAACGCCGGCGTGCTGGTACCTGGCGGCGGCGCGGTGACGTTCGACGACGTCAGCTTCAATTACAACGGCGAACGTCAGGTCCTCGACGGCTTGAGCCTGCACATTCGCGCCGGCGAAAAAATCGGCCTGGTCGGCCGCTCCGGCGCCGGCAAATCAACGCTGATCAACCTGCTGCTGCGTTTCTACGACGTCGACAGCGGGCAGATCCGCATCGACGGCCAGAACATCGCCGAAGTAACCCAGGACAGCCTGCGCAGCGCCATCGGCATGGTCACCCAGGACACCTCGCTGCTGCACCGCTCGATCCGCGACAACATCGCCTACGGCCGCCCCGACGCCAGCGACGAAGACATCCACCGCGCCGCCGCCAACGCCCAGGCCGACGGCTTCATCAACCAACTGAGCGACCGCCAGGGCCACAGCGGCTACGACACCCTGGTCGGCGAGCGCGGCATCAAACTCTCCGGCGGCCAGCGCCAACGCATCGCCATCGCCCGAGTCATGCTGAAAAACGCCCCGATCCTGCTGCTCGACGAAGCCACCAGCGCCCTCGATTCCGAAGTCGAAGTGGCGATCCAGGAAAGCCTCGACGAAATGATGCAAGGCAAAACCGTCATCGCCATCGCCCACCGCCTCTCCACCATCGCCGCCATGGACCGGCTTATTGTCATGGACGAAGGCCGCATCATCGAACAAGGCACCCATGCCGAACTGCTGGCCAGGAACGGGATTTACGCAAGGCTGTGGCAGCATCAGAGCGGCGGGTTTCTGGGGGAAGATCAGGGGTTTGCCGCGACGTTGGATCAGGCTTGATCCGGCCAATTCATATCAAGGTCAAAACCCCTCACCCTAACCCTCTCCCGGAGGGAGAGGGGACTGACCGCGGTGAACAGGAGTAGTACGCAAACCTGAAATACCGAGTCGAACACACACGTCAAAGCCAACCCAAATCGGCTCCCTCTCCCTCGGGAGAGGGCTGGGGTGAGGGGCAGCCACACCACCAATTCAAAGCCAACCCCACGCTTCTAACCACTCAACAATGAGCGTTAGCTCGAGTGCTCTTGATCTTGCTTTTGACTCACCGGCGACGTCGGAAGGCTGAGTGGAGGGATTGATCCGGGTGTGGGAGCGCAGCGACCGTACGACGCAGTCGTACACAGCGGAAGTAGGTGCAGCGAAGCAAACCGTAGCCGCTGCGCCCGGATCAATCCCGAAGCGAAGGGACCCGAGCCTGCGAGGGCCGAACGCAGGAGCAAGCGTTTTGGGTTACCTTTTTGCTGAGCCGGCACTCCGGCGTTTGAAAAAGGTGACCCGCCGTAAGGGCGGAACCCTAAGCCGCCGTTACCGCAGCAACGGATATTCACCCAAAACCCAAACACCCAAAAGAACCAAAACCAACCGTACGTCGCCCCCAGGGAACACCCCGCCAATGCCCCTCCTCTACCCCACAAAGGGCCGAGGAAAAACGCCATGTACAACGAAACCAAAATGCTCGCCTACAGCCAATGGCATGACCTGCTGACCAACACCAGCACCTTCAGCGAACCCGAAGACCGATACGACGAACTGCTCCGGCTCGCCGACGACTACCGCAGCCGCGGCATCATCGATACCCCCGAACGCAACACCCTGATCGAAATCGCCACCGCGGCCTACACCCGCTCAGTGACCGCCGTCACAGCCAATTCAAGCCACTCAGGAATCAACCCATGACCGGTGAAAAACCCAACCAAGCCCCAACCACGCCGAACACCGAAGCCGACGGCCTGACCGACGATCAACGCGTACGCCGCGAAAACAACGACCACCAACAAGGCGCCCGCGTAACCCCCGGCCCTGCGGATAAAGAACGTGACCCGGAGGTTGGCCGGACATGAACAAGCTCGCAGTAAAAGCCCTCGCCACGCTGGTCCTGAGCCTGCAGACCGTCGCCCTGTGTTACGCCGTCACACTCAATGCCTTCGTCGAAGAAGCGGCGCAACAGAGCCTGTTCCAGAACAACGCCTCTCGGATAGCCATGGAAAACAGTGCACTGCCCGAAGTCAGGGACTTCGCCAAAAGCATGATCGCTGACCACGACCGCTTCTATCCGAAACTGCAGCAGCTCGGGCAAACCTTGAAGATGGACGTGCCGGCCGAACCTTCGACCGCCGGAAAAGCCAAGCAATTACGCCTCGAATCGCGTGACGAATCGTTCGACCGCACCTACATCGACAGCCAGGCCGAGACCCTCGAGCAGAAGGTCATGCTATTCAAGAAAGAGGCGATGTCTTCGGAAAACCCGCAGCTCAAGGCTTTCGCGAAATCAGCGCTGCCAGGCATCGAAAAGCAGGCGCAGACGGCGAAGGCTCTTCAGGAAAAACTCAAGCCTTCGGCCGGGAAACTGATTGCGCCGACTAGGCCTTGAGCGGCGGCGCTGTCAGTCGATGGGGCCAACGTTGATGGTCATGTCGTCGCCCAGCCCCTGGACTTTGGCGAGGACATCGACCGGCGTCTCGTCGGAAAAGTGCACGACGTAGCCCATGCCGCTGCCGTCTTCTTCGATAGCGCTGACCCAGAGTTCGACCTCGTCGGCGTCCAGCCCCAGGGCCTGGCCGAACTGGCGGTTGCGGTGGTCTGAATCGGTTTCGTCCATTGGGTAGTTGGTCATTGGGTTCTCCGGTTTTTTTGGGGGGTTATGGCGATGGACGTTGTGGTTGGGTTAGCGTTCGATTTTTTTGGTCGGGTTGTTTGTTCATTGCTACGAGTTCGGGTGTTCGGCTTTAGTGAGGTGGTGAGGCTTTCCCCTCATCGGAACGCCGCCCGCCCAACCCTCTCCCCCAGGAGAGGGAGCCGATTTGGGTGGTATTCGGATTTAGTATTCGCCGCGACATCACCAATACGACACACGTCGCCCAAACGACTCGGTCAGTCCCCTCTCCCTACGGGCGGTCCGACGTTTCGGGAGGGTTAGGGTGAGGGGCTTTTGATTTTTGGCGTTAGAGCAACAGTACATACAACGACTGGCCACCGCTGCGAGCGCGGAACTCCCGGACGCAAGCGCCGGTCGATGACGACAACCCATGGCCATTCCGTCTTATGCGTTTCACCTGATGATTGCGAGAGAACACTATCGTGGACTTGTTGTTTCTGGGCACCTCTGCCGGCGTGCCGACCCGTGAGCGCAATGTCAGCGCCACGGCATTGATCGAGGCGTCGGGCAGAGGCTGGTATCTGATCGACTGTGGTGAAGGCACGCAGCATCAAGTCCTGCGCACGCCGTTGTCGCTGAGCGAATTGCGTGGAATTTTCATCACCCATGTCCATGCTGACCATTGCCTGGGCCTGCCCGGTTTACTGGCAAGTACCGGCATGTCTGGACGATCGCGGCCGCTGGATATCATCCTCCCGGCGGCGCTGCATCCGTGGCTGACGTTGAGCCTCGCGGTGACCCAGTCGCATCTGCCCTTCGAAATTCATCTGCATGCCGTCGAGTCGCTCGAGCATTGGCGCAACGGCAACGTCGAGGTCAGCACGGTCGAGCTGTCGCACCGCGTGCCGTGTCACGGTTATGTCTTCACCGAAGCCGATCCGGCGCCGCGTCTGGATGTTCAACGGCTTGACGCTGAAGGCATCGAACGCGGTCCGCTGTGGGGCGAACTCGCCCACGGCCAGGATGTGCTGCACGACGGGCGCTGGCTGCGCGCGCAGGACTATTTACTGAGGGCTCGTGCGCCCCAGCGCATCATTGTGTGTGGCGACAACGACCGCCCGGAACTGCTGGCGGAAGTTACCGCTTCAGCCGATGTACTGGTGCATGAGGCGACGTTCATCCAAGCGGCCATCGATAAAACCCGCGCCAGCTACGGCCATAGCAGCGCCGCAGCGGTCGCCGGTTTTGCCGAAGCGGTGGGCGTGCGCAATCTGGTGTTGACGCACTTCAGCGCACGCTACCAGGCCAATCCGGCGCAACATCCGTCGATCGAAGACGTTCGCAGTGAGGCGGCAGCGCTGTACAACGGGCAATTGATTCTGGCGCGCGACCTGCAGCGCTATCACTTCGATCAGCACGGTCAGTTGCAGCCGGTGATGCGAAACCCTCTGCCCCGCTCGCACGATAAATGAAAAATAAAAACGTCCGCTCGCCTGGCGAACGGACGTTCCGGTTCCACGTTGGGGTTACTTCTTGGCTTCCTTGTCGGGGTCAGCCGAGCGAGCAAGAAACGCCTCGGTCAGCTGTGGCAGGTGCTTGAGCAGCCAGTCGGCCATGGCCACTTCCTGCGGCAGAATCGACTCACAAGCCTTTTTCGTCTGGGTGTCACCCGCCGCTTCGGCGGCAGCAATCAGCACGGTGTAGCTGGCGATTTCCATGTTCTCGAACACGTAACCGGCCATCGCGCCCTTGATCACCTCATCGCTCATCAACGAGCCACCCACGGCCTGACCGAACGCCATCAACTTGCCGCCCAGATCCTTGATCGTCGACGAGTCGCCACCCAATCGTTGCAGGCACTCATCGATGAGTTTCTGCTGGCCGAGAGTTTCTTCAATGTGCTGGTCGATCCGCGCTTTCAGTTGCGGGTAGTGCTCGAGGCGCTTGGATTGCGCCTTGAGCATTTGCTCGGCCTGTTGCTCCATGGCATGGGCGTCACGCAGCCAGTCGAGCAGATTTTCCTGTGGAGTGGCCATGATTGAATCCTCTTCTTGATGGTTTCACAGTGGTCCCGCTCAAGCGCGCCACGCTATTGCGTGGCGCGCTTGAGCGGAGTTCGGCGGGCAGTGTCGCGCTGTCACAACGACGGCGGAACCTGCGTACCGGCGCCCAGATCCGCACCGGTGACCGGCTCGCTGTTGGGATCGGACATGGTGCGGGTTTTCATTTTCTCCAGCAGCGCTTCGTCAGCACTGTCCAGCTCGACCGTCGCCAGACCATCGCCGCCATCCACCGCTGGCGTTGGGCTTTCGACAAACTCCCAATCGTCACCCTGATTCCATGGCCCACGCATGCTCTCGGTGCCATGAGACATGTTGAAGTAGACGTTGGTGAACTCCGGCATGCCGGGTTTCTTGCCTTGCGGGAAGTTCGGCTGAATCGCATGCAGGGCTTTTTCAAAGGACAACTGGTGCGCGATTTCACGGGTCATCAAGAAGCCCAGCGCTTCCTTCACACCGGGATCGTCCGTCACGTTCATCAACCGCTCATAAACAATCTTCGCCCGCGCTTCAGCCGCGATGTTGGAACGCATATCCGCCGTCGGTTCGCCGATGGTGTCGACATACGCCGCGCTCCAGGGCACACCCGCCGAATTGGTCAACGGCGCCCCCCCGCCATACAACAGGCTGGTGATGTGCGAGTCGTTACCGGCACCGTTCAACGAACGATACAACTCACCCTCTTCTTCCACGCCCTCAGCCATCTTGCCCTTGGCGCCCTTGTTGAGCATGACGATGATCGAACCGATCACCTCCAGGTGGCTCAACTCCTCCGTGGCAATGTCCAGAAGCAAATCCTTGCGCCCCGGATCATCCTCAGCCAACGCCTGAGTGAAATAGCGCGTAGCCGCCGCCAACTCACCCTGCGCCCCCCCGAACTGCTCCAACAGCAAATTCGCAAGCCCGGGATTGGGTTGCGCAACACGAACGGTGTATTGAAGTCGCTTGTTATGTAGAAACATGACAAATCTCCTCAGTCTGAATGAGTGTGGCGGTCTCAACGGTTAAGTCACTGCCCACTCCTTTGTGAAGCATTGGCTGCGGAGAAAATTTCAAAAAATATTCGGGTTCAGGACAAATGGTTATGTCGCGGGAACAAGCGAAACGGGAGGTGCGGGTTCGCTTGTTTGCGCGATTTGCTTCATTGAAAGCAGCGGTTCGCGAGTGCAACTCAGACAAAAGAAACAGCAAAATCAAAAGCCCCTCACCCTAGCCCTCTCCCAGAGGGAGAGGGGACTGACCGAGGCGGATGCGAGAGATACGCCGACAAGACATACCGAGTCGAACACAAGTTTTGAACGGCCCACGAATCAGCTCCCTCTCCCTCGGGAGAGGGCTGGGGTGAGGGGCAGCCACACCACAAAACACAAGCCAAACGCCCCGCTTCTAACCACTCCTTACAATGAGCGCAGCTCGAGTGCTTTTGATCTTGCCTAACCGGCCCCATCGGCAGGCTGAGTGGAGGGATCGATCCGGGCGTGGGAGCGCAGCGACCGTCTGGCGCAGCCAGACACAGCGGAAGGAGGTGCAGCGAAGCAAACCGTAGCCGCTGCGCCCGGATCGGTCCCGGAGCGAAGGAACCCGAGCCTGCGAGGGCCGAACGCAGGGGCCCAGCGTTTTGGTTACTTTTGGGCGTCTGCAAAAGTGACCCGCTGTAAAAGCGGAACCGCCAGCCGCAACACCAAAAAAAACGGATATACACCCAAAACAACCAAAGCCTGGTCGGCCCAGAGGCCGCCACGGCACACGCCCCATCACTTCCCTTGAACCTCCACGAACCCCAAGCGCTCACAAAGAAAACAACCCGCGAGCCAGCCCCCATGAATGCCTATAAAAACCTGCTGACAGCCGAACAACAAACCCGCCTGCAAGCCCTCGATACCTGGCATCGAACATTGCAAGACCGCACCCTGCGCATGGACTGCCCCGATCGCTACCACGAAGAACTCCTGCGCCAATGCGACGAAATGGACCGACTCGGCATCATCACCTGGCAAGAATGGCAAGAACTGCGCCGCGAAGCCGACCAGGCCTACCTGCACGCCATCGCTGGCCACGACTACCACGAACCCTGTAATGCCCAGCGAGCCCAGCCATGACCGAACCGCGCTTTGGAATCGAAGAAGAATATTTCGTCACCGACCTGCACACCCGCAAAATGGTTGGCGCCCCTGCTCCCGAGGCTCGTGAAGCTTGCAAAAAAGCCATCGGTGCCTCGTTCGCTACAGAGATGTTCCAGGGCCAGTTCGAAATCGCTTCACCCGTATTCACCGATTTCGTCGAAGCCAGCGATTACCTGACCGGCGCACGTCAGGCCCTGAACAACACCCTCAAACCTTTCGGCCTCGGCCTGCTCAGCGCCGGCAGTCACCCACTGGCTGACTGGCGCGAACAGATCCCCACCGACGAACCGCATTTTCACGAACTGTTCGACACCTACGGCCACGTCGCCCGGCGCAGCGTGCTGTCGGGCCTGCATGTGCATGTCGAAGTGCCCGAACAACACGACCGCATCAAAATCATGAATGAAGTGTTGCCATGGACACCGTTGCTGCTGGCCCTGAGTTGCTCGTCGCCACTGTGGGGCGGAGCCAACAGCGGCTACAAAAGTTATCGCCAGGCTGCGTGCGACGAGTGGCCGCGCATGGGCGTGCCGCCGCTGTTTGCCGATCAACTGGCCTATGACGATCACGTTGGTTTTCTGACCCGCGCCGGCGTGATCAGCCAGCCCAGCCAATGCTGGTGGGGCATTCGCCCGGCCGTGCGCTACCCGACGCTGGAGCTGCGCATGACCGACGCCTGCCCGCGCGTGGAAGATGCGCTGACCCTCGCCGCATTCTTTCGCGTACTGGTCGCGCATGCGTGCAGCCAACCGCAACCCGGCTCAGCCTATGACGCGTCAGCACGCTGGATACTTGAGGAAAATCGCTGGCGCGCCAAGCGCTGGGGGCTCGATGGAAAGTTTATCGTCACAGGCCAGGACAGCCCTTGCTCAATCAGCCAGTGGCTAGCGCTGGCTGAGGAACGCTACGCCGAAATCGCCGACGACCTGCGCATGCCGACCTTGTTCGAACGCGCCCACAGAATCATCAATGACGGCACCAGCGCCGACCGACAACTGGCGGTATTCAACCAGGCTCTGCAGCAACAGCCCGGTCCGCGCTCTGCGCTGTCGCAAGTGGTCGATCATCTGCTGGAGGAAACCTCGCGCAGCTGATCGACCTTCAACACATCGCTTCAGTCCCCCTTGCCGGTGCGGGTTCCACCATGGCTGTGCTGCCCGCCCGTGCGTGCCTTTTCCGCTCGGTCAAGTTTGACGTCGACCGCAGTGTCGCCCTTCTTACCGGCCTCCTTGATTTTCTGTGGATCGTCGGCGAATGAATGTCCGCTTTGATGCTTGCTGGTCATGGCAATGTCCTCGCGATCAGTTCCTGACTGTCAGTTTCGTATGCCGCCCTTGCACCCTATCAACCGAACTTTGCGCTCGCCACCCATGCACTCGCACTACTGACGAAAGGTAATTAAACGAAACGAAGCGAAGCTATAACACACTTGCAAACTATCAATTTAACATCGGCAAACTTATACGAAGCGGCACCTGAAACAGCAGTCTGTATAAGTTTCATCGCGGGCACTACCGTTCATCGGGCACCAAAAAAAATCTTCAAACGATTTTCCCCGCCGCGTTATCCGAGTAAGTGTCCGTTGCAACAAATGGGCAACTTAAGAAAACCTTAATTGATATTGGAGAGCTATCATGACTACAGGTAATAAAAATCCGGGCAACTTCGCCAACGATCGCGAGAAGGCATCCGAGGCGGGTAAAAAAGGCGGCCAGGCATCCGGCGGCAACTTCGCCAATGACCGCGAAAAAGCTTCCGAAGCAGGCCGTAAAGGCGGCCAGAACAGCCACGGTGGCGGCCGTAAGTCGTCTTGACCGGCGGCATAAGGGCAGCCTCGCTGCCCTTCGAAATCAAACAGCTGGAACGGTCATCAGCATGAAAGGCAGTTATCCATGCCTGATGAGCGTTCCAACTGATTGACAGTCGAACCCAAGCCAACCGGCAAGTAACGAGCATTGCAACAAACAACATCAGGCAGTATCCACGGCATTTGTCCGAACAACTTCAGCGCGCAACTAAGCGCAGCCTGAATTCGAATCAATGCGTATATATGCAAGAGGTGTTTTAAAATGGCTCAAGATAAACAAGGCAGCATGTCCGTCAACGAAGCAGGTAAAAAAGGTGGGGAAGCAACATCGGCTTCGCATGATAAAGAGTTCTACCAGGAAATTGGCAGCAAAGGCGGCCAAAACAGTGGAGGCAACTTCAAGAATGATCCGGAGCGTGCAGCCGAGGCCGGTAGCAAAGGTGGCCAGAACAGCGGCGGCAACTTCAAGAACGACCCGCAGCGCGCGTCGGAGGCCGGCAGCAAAGGCGGCCAGAACAGCGGTGGCAACTTTGCCAATGACCGCGAAAAAGCTTCCGAAGCCGGGCGCAAGGGTGGCGAAAACAGTCATGGTGGTGGGCGCAACAGCTAATGCGCCATTTGCAGGGGAGCCTCGCTCCCCTGCCGTTTATCCAACGCAAGACAACTTCCTCGCAATCTCCCGCCGCTTTCTACATCGCCGCACCTTGGAATTGGCCAACTCGCCCTCATAACCATGACAATCCCCAACGTTGCGAGAGGAATGACCGCCATGACCTTTGACACCGAAACCGCGATTCTTGCCGGCGGCTGCTTCTGGGGGATGCAGGATCTGCTGCGCCGCTACCCTGGCGTACTGGAAACACGCGTCGGTTATACCGGCGGCGATGTACCCAACGCGACCTATCGCAACCACGGCAACCACGCCGAAGCCATCGAAATCACCTTCGATCCCGCTTTGATCAGCTACCGTCAGATTCTCGAATTCTTCTTCCAGATTCACGACCCGAGCACGCCCAACCGTCAGGGCAACGACCTTGGCCCGAGCTATCGTTCAGCGATCTATTACCTCAACGACGAGCAACGCGCCGTGGCTGAAGACACCGTTGCCGATGTCGACGCTTCAGGGCTTTGGCCAGGCCCGGTGGTGACTGAAATCGAACCGGCCGGACCGTTCTGGGAAGCGGAACCTGAGCATCAGGATTATCTGGAGCGGATTCCGAATGGCTACACCTGCCACTTCATTCGGCCGGACTGGAAACTGCCCAAGCGCGGCTGATCGGTCGGCGTCGCGTCAGTAGCGCTGACGTGATTGAGCCATTTTTTGCAGGATGTCGCGAATGCCGAAAAGTCTCCCCACTCCTAAAGAGCCGACCAGCGCCGCCGACATCGAGCGCTCGATCCAGGCCCTGAACCGGCTGGCCGAGCGCCTCTGGGGCGAGGATCGTGTCGCCGAGGCCAAGGCCCTGCTCGATGCGCTCGATGCCTTGAACCGTGCGCTCGATCGCATCCGCATCGGCGAAAGTCGCCGGGCGGCGACTCTGCATTGAGGCAGCGCCTTAAGGCTTGAGGATGAGCACTGGTTCGCCTTTCTTGAGGATATAAGTCGCCAGCTCCGAGGCCTTGTCCTTGCCGACATTTTTCGCGACATGCGCCACGCCTTCCGGAATGTACAGCGACTCCCCCGCCTTCAGCGTCACCGGCGCCCTGCCCTCCAGTTGATATTCGAACGTGCCGCTGATCACGTAAGCGACTTCAACGCCGGGATGTGCATGGCGCGGCGAGGTCACGCCCGGTTCGAAGTCGACGCGTGCCTGAACCACTTCGCGGTCGGCAGCACCGAGATCCTGCTTGACCAGATCGGTGCGGCTCAAGCCTTGCTGCCAGCTCTTGGCCGGGGCGTCGGCCGCGTGGGCGATGCCGATCATCGAAGCGAAAATGGCGCTGGCGAGTAACAGTGAACGTTTCATATGTAGCCCTCTGGATCAGTGATGTGGTGAGGGCTACTGTGCGGGTTGGATGTAGGGCGGATGTGTCCAAAGCCCTGAGTTTGTTGTTCAGCTGTGTATCGCGCTCAATCTGATACACGTTTATACAAACTACTTTGCCGCAGTGGCGATCAACCAGACAGGCCTCGTGGGCGAGGAAGCTGTAAACTGCCGCGATCTTCACTCGCTCAGACAAGGGATTCCCATGGCCAACCAAGACATCACCTTCACCCCCGATCCGGACGCCGACTCGATCTCTTCCGACGTGGCGACCTTCGGCGGAATCATGGTTTCCACCCAGATACCGACCCGCGCCGACGGCAGCCTGGAACTGGGCGATATCACCACCCAGAGCGAATGCACCCTGCAAGCGCTGAAAGTTGCGCTGGAGCGTGCCGGCAGTTCGATGGACCGGGTCATGCACCTGACCATTTACCTCACCGACATGGCCGATCGCGCGGCATTCAACGAGGTGTACCAGCGATTCTTCGCCAAGCCATGGCCGGTGCGTGCGGCAGTGGGCGTGGCGGCGCTGGCGGTTGAAGGGATGCGCGTAGAAGTCACGGCGATGGCGGCCAAGGCCTGACCTGACGTCTGTAACACCACACAACCCTGTGGGAGCCAGCCTGCTGGCGATAGCGGCCATGCATTCAACATTTATATTGGCTGAACCACCGCTATCGCGAGCAGGCTCACTCCTACAGGGGGTTGTGTGATTCTTGGGTTCTGTGCCATCGGGCAGCGCAGGCGTGCCGGCTGCGCGTTTCGCGGGTAGAATGCGCGCCTAACCGTGACAGCCTGACTAAAAAAACTATGTCCTTGCCCAAGCATCATCTGGAATTGCTCAGCCCTGCCCGCGACGTGGCCATCGCCCGTGAGGCGATCCTGCATGGCGCTGACGCCGTGTACATCGGCGGCCCGAGCTTCGGCGCGCGCCATAACGCGTGCAACGAAGTCAGCGAAATCGCCGAGCTGGTGGAATTCGCCCGCCGCTACCATGCGCGCATTTTCACCACCATCAACACCATCCTGCACGACAACGAACTGGAGCCGGCCCGCAAGCTGATCCATCAGTTGTATGACGCTGGTGTAGACGCGCTGATTGTTCAGGACCTGGGCGTGATGGAGCTGGACATTCCGCCAATCGAACTGCACGCCTCGACCCAGACCGACATCCGCACCCTGGAGCGAGCAAAGTTTCTTGATCAGGCCGGGTTCTCGCAGCTGGTACTGGCGCGCGAGCTGAACCTGCAGGAAATCCGCGCCATCGCCGACGAGACCGACGCTGCCGTCGAGTTCTTCATCCACGGCGCGTTGTGCGTGGCCTTCTCCGGTCAGTGCAACATTTCCCACGCGCAGACCGGCCGCAGTGCCAACCGTGGCGACTGCTCGCAGGCCTGCCGTCTGCCGTACACCCTGAAAGATGAAAAGGGTGGCGTGATCGCCTACGAAAAACACCTGCTGTCGATGAAGGACAACAACCAGAGCGCCAACATCCGCGCACTGGTCGAAGCCGGCGTGCGCTCGTTCAAGATCGAGGGCCGCTACAAGGACATGGGCTATGTGAAAAACATCACTGCCTATTACCGCCAGCGCCTCGACGACGTGCTGGAAGATCGCCCGGACCTCGCCCGCGCGTCCAGCGGCCGCACCGCGCATTTCTTCCTGCCCGATCCGGAAAAAACCTTCCACCGTGGCAGCACCGATTATTTCGTCACCGATCGCAAGATCGACATCGGCGCCTTCGACTCGCCTACCTTCACCGGCCTGCCGGTTGGCACGGTCGAAAAAGTCGGCAAGCGTGACATGCAGGTGGTGACCCACGAGCCGCTGTCCAACGGTGACGGCCTCAACGTGCTGGTCAAACGCGAAGTGGTCGGTTTCCGCGCCAACATCGCCGAAGCCAAAGGCGAGTTCGAGGAAGACGGCGAGAAGCGCTACCGCTATCGCGTCGAGCCGAACGAAATGCCCGAAGGCCTGTTCAAGCTGCGCCCGAATCACCCGCTGAACCGCAACCTTGACCACAACTGGCAACAGGCGCTGCAAAAGACTTCTTCGGAACGTCGCGTGGCCCTGAGCTGGCTGGCGCGTCTGCGCGAGGAACAACTGGAAATCACTGCCACCAGCGAAGAAGGCATCAGCGCCAGCGTCACCTTGCCCGGTCCGTTCGGCGTGGCCAACAAGCCTGAGCAAGCGCTGGAACAGTTGCGCGATCTGCTCGGCCAGCTCGGCACCACCCAGTACCACGCCACCGACGTCAAGCTCGATGCGCCGCAGGCATTCTTCATCCCCAACTCGCAGCTCAAAGCGCTGCGCCGTGAAGTGATCGAAGCCCTGACCGCTGCCCGCGTCGCCGCGCATCCACGTGGCAGTCGCAAGGCCGAAACCAGCCCGCCGCCGGTGTACCCGGATTCGCATCTGACCTTCCTCGCCAATGTCTACAACCAGAAGGCGCGCGACTTCTACCACCGTCACGGCGTCAAGCTGATCGACGCGGCGTACGAAGCCCACGAAGAGCCGGGCGAAGTGCCGGTGATGATCACCAAGCACTGCCTGCGCTTCTCCTTCAACCTGTGCCCGAAACAGGCCAAAGGCGTGACCGGCGTGCGCACCAAAGTCGCGCCGATGCAATTGATCCACGGCGATGAAGTGCTGACGCTGAAGTTCGACTGCAAGCCGTGCGAGATGCACATCATCGGCAAGATGAAGGGCCACATCCTCAACCTGCCGCAACCGGGCAGCGTGGTTGGCCACATCAGCCCTGAAGACCTGATGAAGACCATCCCGCGCGCACCGCACTGAGTGCCTGGCCTGCGCGGTGCTTCGGCGCCGCGCAGGCTGGCCTTGCTGTGCCTTGCCAAATCGCAGGCATAAAAAAACGCCAACTTCTTGCGAAGTTGGCGTTTTTTCGAATATGGCAGGGGCGGCTGGATTCGAACCAACGCATGGCAGGATCAAAACCTGCTGCCTTACCGCTTGGCGACGCCCCTACTGCTCTTTCCAGCGGCCCGTTGGGTTCGCTGTGAGAACGGGGCGCAATTTACCAACATTGTTTGGCTTTGGGAAGCCCGACGTGAAATATTTTTTGTTTTAAAACAGCGACTTAATTTTTTCATCGGTAAACAGCCCGGCGCCGGGCACCTTCAGCCACTGCGTATCACACTGTATACGTGCGCAACGACGATACATCGCCTTGCAACAAGGCCTCTTTCAGACACAGCCCGGATACGTCCATCCGCTCAAATGCACTCACGGTTTCAAGGTTTCATTACAGCCCCTTGACCAAGGCATGCACAGGAGACGTCCCCATGAAAAAGGCACTGCACACCCGTAAAACCGCACTCGGTTTGTCGATCCTGGCGCTGTCGCTGTTCGGCACTGTCGCCAGCGTTCAGGCGCAAACCGCCGAACCGGCTGCGATCAGCTATTCCGCGCCCTCGCCCTTCGGCCCGCTGAAACACGTGAAGGCCGGCGTGCTCGACGTCGCCTATGCCGAAACCGGCCCGGCCAACGGCCCGGTGGTGATCCTGTTGCACGGCTGGCCCTACGACATTCACAGCTACGACGAAGTCGCGCCGCTGCTGGCCGCCAAGGGTTACCGGGTGCTGATGCCCTATGCACGCGGTTACGGCGATACGCAGTTCCTCTCCAAAGACACTCTGCGCAACGGCCAACCGGCGGCGCTGGCCAGTGACGTCATCGACTTCATGGACGCACTGAAGATCAAGCAAGCCGTGCTCGGCGGCTACGACTGGGGCGCGCGTTCAGCGGACATCGTCGCGGCGCTGTGGCCGGAACGCGTCAAGGCGCTGGTGGCGGTCAGCGGCTACCTGATCGGCAACCAGGCCGCCGGGCAAAACCCGCTGCCGCCGAAAGCCGAATTGCAATGGTGGTACCAGTTCTACTTTGCTACCGAGCGCGGTCGCGCCGGTTATGAAAAGAACACCCATGACTTCGCCAAACTGATCTGGCAACTCGCCTCACCGCAATGGAAATTCGACGACGCGACTTTCGATCGCAGCGCCAAGGCCTTGCAGAACCCCGATCATGTCGAGATCACCGTGTTCAATTACCGCTGGCGCCTGGGCCTGGTGCAGGGCGAAGCGCGATACGCGGCGCTGGAACAGAAACTCGCCACCGCGCCGTCGATTGGCGTGCCGACCATCACCCTCGAAGGCGACGCCAACGGCGCACCGCACCCGGCACCGGAGGATTACGCCAAGCGCTTCACCGGCAAATATCAGTTCCGCTTGATCAGCGGCGGCATCGGGCACAACTTGCCGCAGGAAGATCCGAAGGCGTTTGCGCAGGCTGTCATCGACGCTGATCACCTGTAGAAACACAAAAGCAGTCAGCCGCAACGGCTGACTGCTTGATTGGTTAAAGGTGGGCTTGAGGCTCGAGGGACGGTCAGGTTTAGTGTAAAAGCTTGCAGATTCTTTGCCTGAACGGACGTTATCGCGAGCAGGCTCACTCCTACAGGGGAACGCATTTCAAAGGTAGGAGTGAGCCTGCTCGCGATGACGCCCGTTCAGATACCCTCAAGCCCGCCTAACGTGCGCGATCACTCGGTTGGCACAACCAGATCCAACGCCTTGTTCACCGCCAGCTCACCCAACATGACCACCTGCGCAATGCCCAGCAAGGTCTGACGGTGCGAGCCCTCCAATACCCCCGCAAAATTGCCAAGCATGACCGTGGCGGACGCCAGGGAACAGCTGGCATTGGTCAGCAACGTCTCGGCGTCCGATTGCGGGTTGACCATGAACAGCGGGCTGGGCGTATAGGGCGTGGCCATGATCGCGGCGGGCAGCAGGTAATGGTCAAGCGCGCGTTCCGCCGCTTCGTGGAGCTTTCGCGAGTTGGGGAATGCGTACGGCGAAGCCGGGTCAGTGAGCGGTGCTTCGGGTGGCTTGGACATCAGCTGCAACTCCAGACAGGAACCCCTCAAGGCTCGTTAACGGATGATCGTCACTGCGACGGGTTGGGCAAGCGCTGATTATCCAGCACGCGGTTTACCGTCAGCTCGCTGAGCATGATCACCGGTCGCAGGATGAGCATTTTTTTGCGCTGGGAACTGTCAATCGAATCGGCGAGTTCACGAGCCATGTCACTGGCCGAGGACAGGGTTTCCGTTGCTTCGACGAGCAGCGTTTCGTTATCCACGGTGGGGTCGATGAGGTAGATCCTGCCGGTGTTGCGCGAGGGAATCGAAATCTTGTGCGCCCCGGGACTGAGGTAGAAGTTGATGGCGCGATCGGCGGCGTCTTTGATGTTTTGAGGTTCAAGCGCGGCGTCGTAAGGGATTGGATCGGTGTCTGGCGGGTTGGGTGTGACTTTGAACATAAAGCACTTTTTGTCTTGAGGAAATGAAAGAGCCATCACTTCGCTACCAAACGAAGGGTGGCGGCCACACGTGGGTTGGTAGACCGGTCAAGACAGAGAAAACCCGGCGCCCCCGAAGGAGCCCCACGCATGGCCACCATATAAAACCGAGTCCCGGAAAGAGACTGGTTCTGGCGATGCCAAACGTTTGTCGAGAAACGGGCTACCAAACCCGATCACTGTTTTGCAGTGACAGGGAAACGATACAGCCCGCCTCAAGGCTCGTAAGCCGGCGGATTCTGGCGTACGCGTAGGCAACG
This sequence comes from Pseudomonas sp. Z003-0.4C(8344-21), assembly GCF_900104975.1. Taxonomy (NCBI): domain Bacteria; kingdom Pseudomonadati; phylum Pseudomonadota; class Gammaproteobacteria; order Pseudomonadales; family Pseudomonadaceae; genus Pseudomonas; species Pseudomonas sp. Z003-0.4C(8344-21). The sequence continues at coordinate 3,787,185 of NZ_LT629756.1, forward strand.
GCGCAAGGTGTTGTAGCCGCTATGGCGTAACAACTGGTGTAACTTAAACGGGCGTGCGCAGGAACGTTTAAACACCGCAAACGCCCTGAATTGCTCACGATTGGCCGGGACGGCGGTGCGCCTACTTCTACCGCCGCAAGTTGCCGCTCCGTCTGTCGCAGGATTTGAACCAGAACGAGCCGATGGCGTCTGAGTACATGCGGTATTACCCGCCCCTTTCGGACACTATCATGCTGTTAAAAAACAAGAGTCTCGTTGCCGTCATGTCCTGCGCCATGATGCTCGGAGCCGCCCCGCTGCTCCCTGCTGATCTCTCGATCATGAACGCTGCCTATGCGAAGGACGGCGGTGGCGGTGGTAATGGTGGCGGTGGCGGTAATGGCGGCGGCGGTGGTAATGGTGGTGGCAACGGCGGTGGCCATGGCGGCGGTATCGGCGGTGGCCGCAGCGGTTCCGATCACGGCGGCGCCAACAGCAACGGCCGTGGCAATGGACTCAGCAGCGATCATGCCGGCAAGGCTGTTCGCGACCGTGGCGAAAGCGGTAACCACTATGGCAACGATCGCAACGGTGAGACGGGCCATGGCTCAACCACGTCAGGCATCGCCAACTCCAGAGATACTCGCGGCGTGGCCAAGGCTACGGCGATCTCGGCCTCGACGCCTGGGGATCACAATGCGAAGGGCTTGAGCAACGCGGCAACGCCGAATGCCAAGAAATCGCGCTGATCGGTTATGGATCAAGCTTGAATAAAAAAGGGCGCCTGATGAGGCGCCCTTTTTTTGCGCCTGGTTTTTGCTTTGAGGGCGACCCTCACCCTAGCCCTCTCCCAGAGGGAGAGGGGACTGATCGGGGTGATTGGGAGAGATACGCCGACTTGGAATACCGAGGTGAACTCAGGTTGGTGGAGACTTGGGTTATTTGACCAAGCGCTTCTCTTTGGAAGGCCGATACCCGAAATAGGCGCTGTAGCACTTGCTGAAATGACTCGGCGAGACAAACCCGCAGGCCACCAGCACTTCCACTTGCGACAGTTCGGTGTGTTGCAGCAGGCGGCGGGCTTCGGTGATGCGCAGTTCCAGGTAATAACGCTGCGGCGTAGTGCCGAGTTGTTCCTTGAACAGGCGCTCCAGTTGACGGCGGGAACGTCCGGCGTACACCGCCAGTTGTTCCAGTTCCAGCGGCTCCTCCAGGTTGGCATCCATCAGTTTGACCACTTCACGCAACGGTGCACTGACGCAGAGGTTTTCGTCCGGTTTGATCCGCCGGTAGCGCGACTCCTCGAACGCGAGAATGTCCTCGACACCCTCGACCAGCGCCTTGCCGTGCAGGCTCTTGATCCAGTCCAGCGCCATATGGAAAGCCCCCGACGGGCTCGACGCGGTGAGGCGGTCGCGATCGATCACATAAGGTTCGCTGCTGACATGGGTGGCCTTGGCGATTTCGGTCAGCGCCGGGCGATGTTCCGGGTGTATCGCGCAGCGGTAGCCGTCAAGCAGCCCGGCGCGGCCGAGAAACCACGAACCATTCCACAACCCGGCCAGACTGACGCCCCGCTCCGCCGCGAGCTTGAGCACATGCACAAACCCATCGCTCGCGCGCAGCTCGGTGCGATAACCGCCGCACACCACCAGCAGATCCAGATCTTCGAGCGCAGCTGCGTCAAGGCGTGCATCGGGACGGATCACCAGCCCCAGGTCGCTGATGACCTCGCCCTCGCCCAGCCCGAACGTGCGCGAAGTAAACAGCCCCGGGCGCAACAGATTGGTAGTTACCACGGCGTCCAGCGTCTGGGTAAAAGCCGGCAGTGAGAAGTGTTCGAGCAGCAGAAAACCGGTGCGCGTCAGCGGCGCGCTATCGCTTTGCTCATTCAGATAGCGGAGGTTTTTGCCCTTCATGCCTCCGCTGAATTGGCGTCGTTCGGTCAAGTTTCAGTCCATCGGTCATGTTGTTGTGCGCCGATAGTTGGCCGGAAGCGGTAAAGAGTCAATCGTGCGTGTGACGGGATGATCAGCCGCGCCTCAAACGAACGAGAACATCCCCGCGCCTGCTCGCCCCTCGAGTCGGCCACAAAGCACGTAATGCTGGTAACCGCTGCTGAAAGCCCCGTTGGAAACCGCAACCCGGACATCGTCGTTCAGGCGCAGGTATTGCGCCTCGTCGAAGTTTTCCGCACTGACTTCGCCGGCACGCCCCAGCCGTTCGCTGTCCACGGGAAACCCGAGGTTTTCGAGGCGTTCGAAATCAATGATGCGATTGACGGCGTGTTGCTCGAGTGCGCCCTGATTGGGAAACGTCGAATAAATGTGCAAGCCTTTTTTCGCGCAGCGGTTGCACATGTCCACGCAATTTTGCTGGGTCGATTTACGCTGCGTCAGTTCGGCCAACGGCATGTCGAGATACTTGCCGACCTGATACTCGGACTGATTGAAGATCGTGCAGCACAGTACGGTATTGCCATTGCAGTCGATCACCAGCCAGTTATCCTTGAGCTGGCACGCCTGCTTGGGATATTGCTGCATGACGTTGACCAGGTCATCGTACGGCGGCAATGCAAGGCGTTTCAGGGTTTCGTAATCGGTAGCCGTAACAGAGGGGTCGCGCTCGACGATTGCCAGCGTCTTTTCCAAAGGCATCATCACCGAATAGCCAGTGGTAAACACAAATCCGAGACGCTCACTGAAGTCGCGCATCAGTGCTTCTTCGTCGATGTTGTCCAGGTAGCGGTGATAGTAGACATCGACACGGGTGCTCAAGCCCAGGCGTTGCTTGATCTCATGCAGGGCAATCATGTTCTGTTTGACGACTTCGATATCCCCGCCCACATGGCCCTTTTTGTAGGTTTCCTGATAGAAACCCGACAGCGATATGCGGAAGTAGCTCGGCTCGGCCAGCAAGGCCTTTTCCATGTTCTTGGCCAGATTCAGGTTGGTGCTGATACCGCTCGCCATGCCGGCGGCGTTGATGATCTCGATAAACTCGCCGATTTTCGGATGAACCAAAGGCTCGGTCCAGTTATAGAGGAAGATTGTCCGCACGCCCTCCGACCGGGCCTTTTCGACAATCTGCCGGAACATGTCCAGTTGCATGGCTTTTTTGAAATTGAGATTTTCCGAATTACCCATTGGGCATGACGGGCAGCTCAGATTGCAGGCGCCGACAATATCGATGTACATATTCATTATGAGCATTGCTCCTTGAGTCGAACGTGCGCATCTCATCATTGCTCGCGTTCGGGTCGACGGGATCGTTGTTTTTTTGACGACATTGATTCGCGTAAAGCAATAAGCGCACCAGACTCGTCACGCCATTAACGCCACGATCCAGTCGATAAACACCCGCAACTTCAAGCTGACATGCCGGTTCGGCGGATACGCCAGGTAAAGCGGCATGCTTTCCAACCGCCAGCCTTCGAACAATGGCACCAGTTCGCCGCGCGCAACATGCGCATCGGACATGTACGTCGGCAGCCAAAGCACCCCCATCCCGGCCAGACCCGCCGCCAGATAGGCATTGCCGTCGTCGACCGCCAGAACATGGCGACCCTTGATTTGCAAATGTTCACGGCCGTTGTCCAAGGCGTATGGCACGGGTTTGCCCGTACGCGCCCAGAGAAACCCGACCACCCGATGGTGCGAGTCTTCCAGCTCCCGCGGATGCTCAGGCGTGCCAGCGCGAGCCAGATATTGCGGCGCGGCAAATACGCCCAATGGCAGATCGGCGACTTTGCGCGCCATCAACGACAGATCCAGCAGTTCGCCCCCGCGCACCACGCAATCGACGTTCTCATCGATGATGTCGACGATGCGGTCGCTGACGCCCATGTCGATTTGAATGTCCGGATATCGCGCATGGAACTCCGGCAGTGCCGGCACCAGAATATGCCGCGCAAACGGACTCGGTACATCGATACGCAATCGCCCCGACGGCACTGCCGCAACGCCCGGCAGGCTGGTTTCCGCGTCGTCCAGGTCGGCCAGCAGCTTGACCACTCGCAGGTAATAAGCGGCGCCATCGGCGGTGACGTTGACCTTGCGTGTGGTGCGGTTGAGCAGTTTGACCCGCAAGCGTGCCTCCAGCTGTTGCACCAGCTGGGTCACAGTGGTCTTGCTCATGTGCAGGGTTTCTGCCGCTTTGGTGAAGCTCCCCGCCTCGACCACCCTGGCGAAGGCCTGCATTGCGTCAAAACGATCCACGGTGCGCGCCTCGATTGTTTGGAATTTACAAACAGTGAACGCCAAGCTTGCGCGTTTATCGGCCCGCTGCAAATACCTAAAGTGGCGCCATCACCTTACTGATGGAGACACCTTTATGACTCAGCGCGACGTTGTTTTCCCACCGACCCGCCGCACGCTGTACGAGCGCCACCGCTATTCACCGGCGATTCGCTCCAATGGTTTCCTGTTTGTGTCCGGGCAAGTCGGCAGCACCGAGGACGGCACGCCAGAACCGGATCTGAAAGATCAGGTACGCCAGGCTTTCCACAACCTCAACGCGATCCTCGATGAGGCCGGCGCCAGCTTCGAGGACGTGGTCGACGTGACGATCTTCATCGTCGACCCGCAATCGAAATTCGAAACCATCTGGAATGTCGTCCTGAGCGAATTCTGGGGCGATGCACCGCACCCGACGGTGACGGCGGTGGGCGTAACCTGGCTGTACGGGTTCGATTTCGAGATCAAGGTGATCGCCCGGTTGCCGGACGCTGCCTGATCGTCAGGTCGATTTGCTGCAGGGGCCGCTAGTCTTCAGACTGTCGGCCCCTGTTGCTTTCTGACCATCGCCATGCCTGAAGCCTTGCTCAAACCTGCCCTGCCTGGCATTGCCCTGCGCCGCTGGCGCCGGCTGCACCGGATCAAGCAGGACCATGCTGCGCAACTGTTCAACGTCACGCAGTCGACTATTTCGCGTTGGGAAAGCGGCGCTTTGCTGATGGATCCGGCGGCGCATCTGCAGCTGGAGCAACTGCTGGCCGCGCGCCTCGACACGGCTGCCGATCAAGCCCTTGCCCGGCTGGTCTGCGGCAGCGCGCGGCCAGTGCATCTGGTCTGCGACCTGACGCACCGTTTGCTCGCCTGCTCCCCTGCCCGTGCCGCGCAGTTCGCCAGTCCGCTAAGCGAACTGCTCGGTCAGTCGCTCTGGCGTTTTGTCACGCCTGAAATCGCCCGCCATGAACGAGCACTCGATGCCCTGGGCTGGCGGGAAGTCCAGGCACCGCCGGCGCTGGAGTTCGCCACCGGCAGCAACGATTCCGAGCTCGTGCCGATTCGCCAGAGCCTGTGTCGCTGGACGCGCATCGCCTTGTCCGACGGCACTGCGGCACGGCTGGTCGAGACGCTCTGAACGCATATTTTATGCGTGGACGCTGCAGCCTCCCGGTCCTAGGCTTGCCTTTCGGTCAACCCCAAGGGCAGGTTTATGGATCTTGAAAAAATCAGCGGGCGTCTTGAATTTCTCCGCGAGGCTGAAAGACTCAAGAACGTGCTCAGAAGCGCACACACGTCCAGCGGTCGCCCCGAAAGCACCGCCGAACACAGCTGGCGCCTGTGCCTGATGGCAATGGTGTTCGCTGACGAATTGCCCGGGCTTGATCTGCTGGAAATGCTGAAAATGTGCGTCATTCATGATTTGGGCGAAGCGCTTAACGGTGATATCCCGGCCGTCGATCAAGCGGCATTCCCGGACAAGGGCGCGCAGGAGCGGAACGATTTGCTCTTGCTGATGCGCTCACTCGACGAACCGCTGAGAAACGAGATTCTGGCGCTCTGGGATGATTACGAAAACGCTGAGTCCGCCGAGGCAAGAGCGGTCAAGGCGCTGGATAAGTTGGAAACCCTGCTGCAACACACTCAGGGGCTCAATCCGGCAGATTTCGACTACCGCTTCAATCTCACCTACGGCCAGAAACACACCAGCGTCGCACCGGTTTTCGCTGCGTTGCGCACGCTTATCGACCGCGACACCGAAGGCAGAATCAGCGAGCGCATGCCGCGCCACGACCAGGACTAAATACCCGGACATAGCCGACCGGTTGCCAAGGCCAGCCGTGTCTGGTTGCATAGCCATCCTCAATCACGGGCTCACCTGAGGCATCTGATCGTTCCCACGCTCTGCGTGGGAATGCAGCCCGTGACGCTCCGCGTCACTGGACGCAGAGCGTCCCTTGAGGCATACCCACGCGGAGCATGGGAACGATCGCATCTTTTTATCTTCAACAAAAAGGCCCCGGAGCTTTCACTCCTGGGCAGAGCGCCTGACCAAGGCGCTGGCCTTTGTGCGTGTGAATACGTATAACCTCGCCGACTCGTCTACCCTGAGTGTGCGTCACACGTCGCGACTTCAGCCTTTTGGACGCTTACGAAACGGAGAATTTCATGCTCAAACGAACCCTGGCACTGACCGCCGGCCTGGTCCTGTCCGTGTCTGCGCTGATGGCGCAAGCCGCTGATGTGTTGCGCGTCAGTGCGATTCCGGACGAAGCGCCGACCGAACTGCTGCGCAAGTTCGAACCGCTGGGCGCGTATCTGGAACAGCAACTGGGCATGAAGGTGCAGTTCGTGCCGGTGGCCGATTATCCGGCCGTGGTTGAAGCCTTGGCTACCGATCGCCTCGACATGGCCTGGCTCGGTGGCTTCACTTTTGTTCAGGCACGTTTGAAGACCGAGGCGACGACGCCAGTAATTCCCTTGGTCCAGCGTGAGCAGGACGCGCAGTTCACCAGCAAATTCATCACGGCCGACCCGAACGTCAAAAGCCTCGCGGATCTCAAGGGCAAGACCTTCGCCTTCGGTTCGGTGTCGTCGACTTCCGGCAGCCTGATGCCGCGTTATTTCATGCTGAAAAACGACGGCATCAAGCCAGAAGCGTATTTCAGCCGTGTCGCCTATTCCGGCGCCCACGACGCCACCGTCGCCTGGGTGCAGGCCGGCAAGGTCGATGCCGGTGTACTAAACGCCAGCGTCTGGCAGAAACTGGTGGATGCTGGCAAGGTCGACACCAACAAGGTCAAGGTCTTCGCCACCACGCCGACCTACTTCGATTACAACTGGACTGTGCGCGGCACCCTTGATCCGGCGCTCGCGGCGAAGATCAAGAAAGCTTTCCTCGATCTCGACCCGGCCAAGCCTGAGCAGAAGAAGATCCTCGATCTGCAGGCCGCCAGCCGCTTCATCGACACCAAACCCGAGAATTACAAGGGCATCGAGGAAGCCGCCCGCGCCGCCGAATTGTTGAAATGACCCTACGCCTCAACCAGGGCAGCCTGCGCCATGCCAATGGCGTCGATGCCCTTCGCTCTGTCGATTTACAGATTGCCGCGGGCGAGCAGGTGGCGATCATCGGCCCGTCCGGCGCCGGCAAATCGAGCCTGCTCAACCTGCTGTCCACCGCACTGCGGCCCAGCAGCGGTGACATCGAAGTGCTCGGCGAACGCGCCTGGCATTTGTCCGCCCGCCAGCGTCAACGCCTGCGGGCGCGGATTGGCCTGGTGCATCAGGCGCCGCCGCTGCCGCCCCGTCAGCGAGTGGTCACGGCGGTATTGGCCGGCAAGCTTGGCCAATGGAGTCTGGGAAAAAGCCTGTTGAATCTGTTGCATCCGCTGGACGTGGCCGGTGCGCGTGCGGCGCTTGCGCGGCTGGATCTCGGTGACAAGCTGTTCGCGCATTGCCAGCAATTGTCCGGCGGCCAGTTGCAGCGTGTCGGCATCGCCCGGGTGCTGTATCAGGCGCCAGAAGTGCTGCTGGCCGACGAGCCGGTGTCGGCGATGGACCCGGTTATGGCCGGGCATACCTTGTCGGTGCTGTCGCGGCATGCTCGCGAGCATAACGTCACCCTGGTGGCGAGCCTGCACGCGGTGGACCTGGCGCTGTCGCACTTCCCGCGCATCATTGGTCTACGTGACGGACAGATCCTGTTCGACAGCCCTTCGGCGGACGTCAGTCAGGAAATGCTCGACGCGCTGTACGCCAACGAAAAACTGCAATCGCCGACTGCGGCGATGGCGCCGCTGACTATGCAGATCCCACGATGCTGAAGGCCGATTCACGCGACCCGGCGGCCTGGCCGCGATTGCTTCTGACGCTGTTGGCGATTGCCGTGCTGTGGCCGGGCATTCATTTGAGCGAGCTGAATCTGGGCGTGTTACTGCCCGACAGTCAGAACGAGATGGGCCGCTTCGTCGCGCAGTTCTGGCCTCCGGCGCATGACGCCGCTTTCATGCAGATCCTCCTCACCGCTACCTTGCAAACCCTGGCAATTGCCACGGCCGGCATGGCCTTGGCGCTGCTGCTGGCGGTGCCGGCCAGCCTGCTCGCCAGCCGCGCGTTGTCGCTGTCGGCGGCGTCACGGGGCGGCGTGCCGAGTCGCTTGGGTCGGCTGCTGCGCTGGCCGGTGCGTGGTTTGCTGATTTTCCTGCGCAGCGTGCCAGAGATCGTCTGGGCGCTGCTGTTCGTGCGTGCGGTCGGCCTCGGCCCGGCGGCAGGCGTGCTGGCGATTGCCATCACGTACAGCGGCATGCTCGGGAAGGTGTACGCGGAGATTTACGAGTCCACCGACCAACGCCCGGCCCACGCCTTGATGCAGGCCGGCAGCGGTCGATTGGCGGCGTTCGCCTACGGCACCCTGCCCAATGTCGCGGCAGAACTGCTGTCCTACAGCGTGTATCGCTGGGAATGCGCAATCCGCGCTTCCGTGGTGATGGGCTTTGTCGGCGCCGGAGGTCTGGGCCAGCAGATCGACTTGTCGATCCGCATGTTCGCTGGCGGCGAAGTGGCGAGCATGCTGCTGATGTTTCTGCTGCTGGTGCTGCTGGCCGACCAGTTCAGCCGTTTGCTGCGCTGGAGGCTGGCATGAATCGCCTGATCAATCTGCTGCTGATCGCGGCGATCGGCGTCGCGGTCATTGCATCGTTCAGCTATCTGGGGCTCAACCTCGGCGAACTGGGCAGCGCTGCCAGCCTCAAGCAGATGGGTGCTTATGTGCAGCGCTTTCTCAGCCCGGATCTGAGCGCGGGCTATCTCAAAGCGATTCTGCACGGTTCGCTGGAAACCCTGGCCATGTCGGCACTCGGCACGTTGCTCGCCGCGGTGTTCGGCATCGTTCTGGCGCTGCCCGCTGCCGGGCGTTTCGGCTGGCCGCTGCAAAGCCTTTCGCGCCTGCTGCTCAATGGTTTGCGGGCGATTCCGGAACTGGTCTGGGCGGCGCTGATGGTGTTGGCGGCCGGTCTCGGGCCCAACGCTGGCACCCTCGCCCTCGCCTTGCACACCACCGGTGTGCTCGGTCGGCTGTTCGCCGAAGCGCTGGAAAACACCCCGCCGCAACCGGCGGAAGCGATCCGTTTGCAGGGCGGCAATCCGCTGCTCGCGTTCTGCTACGGCACCCTGCCGAACCTTGCGCCGCAACTGCTCGCGTACATGCTGTATCGCTGGGAAAACAACATCCGCATGGCCAGCGTGCTGGGCTTTGTCGGCGCTGGCGGGCTGGGGCAGATGCTCTACGTCAGCCTGAGCCTGTTCCAGGAAGCCCAGGCCAGTACGGTGATTCTGGCGATGCTGGTGCTGGTGTTTCTGGTCGACTGGTTGAGTGCCTGGAGCCGCCAGCGCTGGGTCAAGGCCTAGGGTTTACAGGCAGCTCAGTGGATATCTGGCAAAAGCTGATTATGCTTGAGGAAACCTCGCCGCCCGGCGAGGCGGTCAGACTGTGCACGCGACACGCGACAGCAAGGGCGATATTTGCCACAAGGCCAGAGTGAACAAGCAGTAACGGGGGACTCCGGCCTACAACAATAAGCACAACGGAGAACACCCATGGCCTTAATCGACACAGCATCCACCGGCAGTCCACCGCGCAGCGGCGGCATCACCAAGGAAGAGCGCAAGGTTATCTTCGCTTCATCCCTGGGCACGGTTTTCGAGTGGTACGACTTTTACCTCTACGGCTCACTGGCGGCGATCATCGCTAAACACTTCTTTGCCGGCGTCAACGAAACCACCGCGTTCATCTTTGCCCTGCTCGCCTTTGCGGCGGGCTTTGCGGTGCGGCCGTTCGGCGCGATCGTGTTCGGCCGGCTCGGCGACATGATCGGGCGCAAACACACTTTTCTGATCACCATCGTGATCATGGGCGTGTCCACCGCCATTGTCGGCTTGTTGCCCAGTTATGCGACCATCGGCGTCGCCGCACCGATCATCCTGATCATCCTGCGTTTGCTCCAGGGTCTGGCGCTGGGCGGCGAATATGGCGGCGCCGCGACTTATGTGGCCGAGCACGCGCCGCGCAACCGGCGCGGCTTTTTCACCTCGTGGATTCAAACCACCGCCACGCTCGGGCTGTTTCTGTCGCTGCTGGTGATTCTGGCCTGCCGCACCGCGCTGGGCACGGAAGCGTTCGAAGCGTGGGGCTGGCGGATTCCGTTTCTGCTGTCGATCCTGCTGCTGATCGTCTCGGTGTACATCCGCCTGCAACTGAGCGAGTCGCCGGTGTTCCAGAAAATGAAGGCCGAAGGCAAGGCGTCGAAAGCGCCGCTGACCGAATCCTTCGCCCGCTGGGACAACCTCAAAGTGGTGATCATGTCGCTGCTCGGCGGCACGGCCGGGCAAGCGGTGGTCTGGTACACCGGGCAGTTCTACGCGTTGTTCTTCCTGTTGCAGACGCTGAAGATCGATGCGCAGACCGCCAACCTGCTGATCGCCGGTTCGTTGATCATCGGCACGCCGTTCTTCGTGATCTTCGGCAGCCTCTCCGACCGCATCGGGCGCAAGCCGATCATCATGGTCGGTTGCATTCTGGCGGCGCTGACTTACTTCCCGATCTTTAACGCGCTGACCCAGTACGGCAATCCCGATGTGTTCGTGGCGCAGGATAAAAACCCGGTCAAGGTGATCGCCAATCCCGATCAGTGCTCGTTCCAGTTCGACCCGGTGGGCAAGGCCCGATTCACCAGTTCCTGCGATCTGGCGAAGACGCTGCTGGCGAAACGCGCGATCCCTTACGAAAACGTTAACGCCGAACCGGGCACCGTGGCGCAAGTGCGCATCGGCGACAAGGTCATCGAGAGCTTCGAAGGCAGCGCCCTGCCCGCCGCCGACTTCAAGGCGCGCAACGACGCCTTCACCGCCAACCTCGCCGCCGCGCTGAAGGAAGCCGGTTACCCGGAAAAAGCCGATCCGGCGAAGATCAACTACCCGATGGTGCTGCTGTTGCTGACCATCCTGGTGATCTACGTGACCATGGTCTACGGGCCGATTGCGGCATGGCTGGTCGAACTGTTCCCGACGCGCATCCGCTACACCTCGATGTCGCTGCCCTACCACATCGGCAACGGCTGGTTCGGCGGCTTCCTGCCGACGGTGGCCTTCGCCATGGTCGCGGCCACCGGGGATATCTATTACGGCCTGTGGTACCCGATTGTCATCGCCGTGATGACAGCGGTGCTCGGCACGTTCTTCCTTCCGGAAACCAAGGACCGCGACATTCTCAAGGACTGATCGGTGATCACGGCGCCCGCTTGCAATGGGTGGGCGCCATTCGCTGTCAGCCGGCTGAAAAAGATCGAACCCGCCGCTTTGTGACGCCTCCAATGGTTACACCAATGGAGGTCACCACCATGAACAGCAACCACAACGACAAAACCCCGAACGGCCCACCTACCGACACTTCCGGTAAACCGGTGAATGTGGTGGAGCGTGCGCTTGAAGATCGCGATGAAACCACCGAGGGCGTGGACAAGGTCATTACACCGTCGTCGACCCGGGTGAAGGAGCAGGACGCCGAAGAGCTGCAGCGCAAGGTGGATGAGATCGAGCGCAAGGTGGCGGATGGCAATTGAGGGGGTTTTTCAGTTGTAGCCCGTTCTGCCCCGAGGTGATGAGGGAGAGTCTGCTCGGCGCCGAATGTTCTTCGGATTCGAGACCGTCTGCCCTCACCCTGGCCCTCCCGAAACGTCGGACCGCCCGGAGGGAGAGGGAACCGATTGGGGAATATTGGAGAGCTGCGCCGACCTGAACGATTCGCTTCGAGTCCATAATCGACTCGGTTCTTCAGGTCGATGTATGACAAAAGACACCGCAGTCGGTCCCCTCTCCCTCTGGGAGAGGGCTAGGGTGAGGGCTGTTGCAGGCTCAACGCATTTCCCAGAGCAGCCCCACCCGCCGTGTTATCAAAAATGCACCAGGTCTCGACACCTTGCGCCGCCTCGGCCTGCAACCTCTTCCCAAGCCCCCGAAGAAAATCCGCCGAATAATCGCTGAAATAAATCCGCGGCGATCCATGCAGCCGCCAATACCGCACCCCCGCCCAACCTCGCGGTTCGCTGTCGGTACTGATGCGCGGAGGATCCACCGCTGCCTGAGCGATTCGATGACTGACCAGCATCGGCTCAGCCGCCACCCAGGATTCGTGACGCGGCTCCAGCACCACCGCGCCGTTAAAGCGCTCACGCAAAGCACGGAAAAAACCTTCCGCCCCAAGCGCATCAAACGCCAGCGAAGGCGGCAACTGCACCAGCAGACACCCCAATCGATCCCCCAACCCCCCGCACTGCGCAAGGAATTCATCAAGCAGCACTTCACAACCGAGCAAGCGCCGCTCATGGGTAATCTGTTTGGGCATTTTCACCGAAAAGCGAAAACCGTCCGCCACCGAGTCCGCCCAGCGTTCATAGGTCTGGCGTCGATGCGGACGGTAGAACGAGCTGTTGATTTCCACCGCATTCAGCCGCGCCGCATAGCGCTGCAAATGCGTGCCGACCGAAGGAAATTGCGGCCAATACTCACGGCCCAGACTCCAGCCGGCACAGCCAATCAACAGCTTCGCTGCACGCTCATCGCTGTTCATTTCTTGCCTGGCAACACCGCGCCGAGGACTTGCTTGGCGGTTTGCACAATCACGCCGGCCTCGTCCGGGTCACCTTTGAGCAGCGTGGTGGCGAACTTTTTCGCCTGTTCCAGCTTGATGTGCGGCGGTAGCGGCGGCACGTTCGGGTCGGTCTTGAATTCGATCAGCACCGGCACATCCGACGCCAGCGCCTGCTCCCACGCGGCGGCAACATCCTCTTCGCGATCAACGTAGATGCCCTTGAGACCAATCGAGATGGCGAACAGGTGATACGGCACATCGGGAATGCTTTGCGAAGCCTCGAACTTCGGATCGCCCTCCATCACCCGCTGCTCCCAGGTCACCTGATTGAGGTCTTCGTTGTTGAACACCGCGCAGATCCATTTCGGGCTTGCCCACTGCCGCCAGTATTTGGCGACTGTGATCAGCTCGGCCATGTTGTTCATCTGCATCGCGCCATCGCCAACCAGCGCGATGACCGAACGTTCGGGGTAGGCGAACTTGGCAGCAATCGCGTAGGGCACGGCGGCGCCCATCGAGGCAAGGCCGCCGGACAGCGAGCATTTCATGCCCCGGCGGGTTTTCAGATCGCGTGCGTACCAGTTGGCGCACGAGCCGGAATCGCTGGTGATGATCGCCTGCTCGGGCAAGCGCGGTGACAGCTCATAGACCACGCGTTGCGGGTTGATCGGATTGGCTTTGGCCATGGCGCGTTTTTCCAGGGTCTTCTCCCAGGTACCGCGCCAGCCTTCGATTTTCTTGCGCCATTTGCCCGCATCTTTTTTCTCCAGCAGCGGCAACAGCGCGGCGAGGGTTTCTGCTGCGTCGCCGACCAGGTTGACCTCCATTGGGTAGCGCAGGCTGAGCATGTCGGGTTGCAGATCGATCTGCACGCCACGGGCCTGGCCTTCCTTGGGCAGGAATTCCGAATACGGGAAGCCTGAACCAATCATCAGCAAGGTGTCGCACTCGCTCATCAGCTTGTAGCTCGGCTCGGTGCCAAGCAGGCCGATGCTGCCGGTGACCCACGGCAACTCGTCGGGCAACACGGCTTTGCCGAGCAACGCCTTGGCCACCCCGGCGCCGAGTTTTTCCGCCACGGCAATCACTTCATCGGTCGCCTGCAACGCCCCGGCGCCCACCAGAATGGCGACTTTCTGGCCGGCGTTGAGCACTTCGGCGGCGCGCTGCAGATCCGCCTCGTAAGGCAGCACTTTCGGCTTGCTGTAGCCGACGCCTGAATGCGCCGTGCCATGGGCTCTGGGCGGCGCTTCGTAGGGCAGGTCCTGCAAATCATTGGGCAGGATAATCGCCGTCACTCGCCGCTCACCGACAGCCGTCCGCACCGCACGATCGAGCAGATGGCGCACTTGCGCCGGCGCCGATGCCTGCTGCACGAACGCGCCGGCAACGTCCTTGAACATCGACACCAGATCGAGTTCCTGCTGGTAGTGACTGCCCAGCGCCGTGCGCGCCTGCTGGCCGACGATGGCCAGCACCGGCATGTGGTCCATCCGCGCATCGTATAACCCGGTGATCAAGTGCGACGCACCAGGACCGGAAGTGGCGATGCACACGCCGAGCTCACCGGTGAACTTGGCATGGGCCGAGGCCATGAACGCGGCCATTTCCTCATGCCGCGCCTGGACGAATTCGATCTTGCCCTGCGCCCGGCTCAGCGCCCCGAACACGCCATTGATGCCGTCGCCCGGGTAGCCAAAAATGCGCGTCACGCCCCACTCGCTGAGCCGTTCGACCAGAAAATCTCCCACTGTCATCGTCATCTTGATCCTCGCCTTTCACCGTTTACAGGGTGCATTTGCGACGCGGCACGCGCCGGCAGGTGTATGGGTCTGGACCATCGACGGAACGGCGAAGTTTCGATGATTTGCACTGGCGAGCGATTCGACAGCGAGACTGGATGACGCATCGAAGAGCCTTTTGTCAGCCATTCGACGAGTTTTTCTGAGGCGTTCGCCCTCCCCCGCGGTCGACTGCACAACGACCGCCGGAGGACGAATGATGACTGACGTAACTTCTTTTTTGCTCGAGCGTAACGACTGGGTACCGAACAATCCGCAATTACCGGTGCTGGTGTATTCCAGCGCGATAGCCCTCGAAGGTGACGACCCGGCCGCGCTGTTCGAACAGACCTTTCGTGTCAACGGCTGGCCGCCGCAGTTTCGCTACCACGTTTACGATTTTCACCACTACCACACCCAGGGCCATGAGGTGCTGGGGGTCGCCCAGGGTCATGCCCGGCTGATGCTCGGCGGGCCCGGTGGACGCGAGGTGCAAGTCAGTGCCGGTGATGTGCTGCTGCTGCCGGTCGGCACCGGCCATTGCAGCCTGGAATCCAGCCCCGACTTTCTCGTGGTCGGCGCGTATCCGCCGGGGCAGCAAGGCGATATTTGCACTGAAGCGCCGAATGTCGAGCAACTTCAGAATCTCGCCAATGTGAAATTCCCGCAGCAAGACCCCGTGCAGGGCGAGCACGGCGCGCTGTTGCAGCACTGGGCCAGATAGCGCTCAGCGATGCGGGTGCACGGTCAGCGCGACGAGTCTGCTCACCACTGGCCGAACCACCAGAATGCATAGAAAGGCCACCGGCATCGCGAGTTTGTAGGCGTGCAAGGCATTGCTCAGGTAATCGTTATCAATGCCGGCGTTCGCCGCGGTGATCACCAGCGACATGAGAAAGGCCATGATCGTCGCCATGTACAACGCGAACACATACGGCGTGGCTCGCGGCGAGAGCTTGCGGCGGCTGGAGATGGCGGTTTCGGTGGCTTCACTCATAGGGCTTTTTTCCATTGGCGTTGACAGGGAGCCCGCACCTTAGCAACGCCGCCGGCACGCAACTAGACGGCTACCGGCAGGTACTTTATAAAGCAGAACTTACGAATCTGCGGTGCACGGCCCCTGAATGAATCTTCTCGCGGCGATTGCCAGTTTTATCAAAGTGGTGGAATCCGGCTCGATTGTCGGCGCCGCCAAATCGCTGGGGGTCAGCGCGGCGGCCGTGAGCCAGACGCTCAACCGTCTCGAAGCGCATCTGGGCGTACGCCTGCTGCAACGCACTACCCGGAGCATGGCGCTGACTGAGAACGGCGCGGTGTATTACGAAAAGGTCAGGCAGATTGCGGCGGATCTGGAATCTGCGCAGAGTTCGATCTGCGGCGATCAGGAAGAACTCAAAGGACGTCTGGTCATCGCGTCCACCGCCGCGTTCGGCCGGCACGTGCTCGCGGGCCCGATCACCGGATTCGCCGCGCAACACCCAGGCCTGCTGATCGAGCTGTCGACCACCGACGGCAGGATCAACCATATTCAGGATGGCATCGACCTGAGCCTGCGCATCCGCCCGCAACTCGAAGACGGCATTGTCGCGCGCAAGCTGGTCTCGTTGCCCTTCATTTTTTGCGCCGCACCGGCCTATCTCGAGCGCGCCGGTTGGCCGCAATCGCCTGATGACTTGCAACACCACGCCTGCCTGGCCTTTCGTTACCCGCTGGACGGGCGCTTCCTGCGCTGGGGTTTTGTCCGCAACGGGCAGCGTTATGACGCGCCCATCCAGGCCAGCGCGATCAGCGACGATATCGACGCGCTGACGCAAATGGCCGTGCATGGCGCGGGTATCACCCGTCTGGCCGAGTTCGTCGCTGCGCCATATCTGGCCAGCGGCCAACTGCTGCCGTTGTTCGACAACCCGCACAGCGCAGTGACCGAGCCAATGGATATCTACGCCTGCGTGCAGGAACGCGCGGCGATGACGCCCAAAGTCCGTGCGTTTCTAGCGTACCTGACGCAGCAACTGGCCGCACGCTGGCCGAAGGACGAGTCTGCTGCCAGCAACTAACTCTGGCACGCGCCGGAAATTTTCCTTACGGTGATCATCTACTGTCAGCCTGCCCACGATGAGGTCCGATTCATGAGCAATGCGCCTTACGTTCCGCCCAAAGTCTGGAAACACGAAGCCCCGTCCGGCGGCCACTTCGCCAGCATCAACCGCCCGATCGCCGGGCCGACTCACGACAAGACCCTGCCGGTTGGCAAACACCCCTTGCAGCTGTATTCGCTGGCCACGCCCAACGGCGTAAAAGTGACCATCCTGCTCGAGGAACTGCTGGCGCTGGGGCATGCCGGCGCCGAATACGACGCCTGGCTGATCCGCATCGGCGAGGGCGATCAGTTCTCCAGCGGCTTCGTCGAGATCAACCCGAACTCGAAGATTCCGGCGCTGCTGGACCGTAGCGTCGAACCACCGATCCGCGTGTTCGAGTCCGGCTCGATCCTGCTGTACCTGGCGGAAAAATTCGGCGCATTCCTGCCCAAAGACCCAGCTGGACGCACCGAAACACTCAACTGGCTGTTCTGGCAAATGGGCTCGGCGCCTTATCTGGGCGGTGGCTTCGGGCATTTCTACGCGTATGCCCCGGAAAAACTGGAATACCCGATCAACCGCTTCACCATGGAAGCCAAGCGGCAACTGGACGTGCTCAATCAGCGTCTCGCAGAAAACACTTACCTTGCCGGCGACGGGTATAGCATCGCCGACATCGCGGTATGGCCGTGGTACGGGCAACTGGTGCGCAACAACGTCTACTCCGCCGCCGAATTCCTCGCCGCGCACGAATACACCCATGTCCAGCGCTGGGCCGAAGACATCGCCAAACGCCCGGCGGTAATACGCGGCCAGCGGGTCAATCGCACCTGGGGCGACGAAGCCAGCCAAGTGCCGGAACGCCATAGCGCAGATGACCTGAACTGATACCGCCCTCGCCGGCACCTCCCACAGGATGACCGCGTTCTTTCAGTCGGAACGCGCTCAACCTGTGGGAGCTTGCCTGCAAGCGATAGCGGTTGAACATTCAACATCGAATTGACTGAAAGAAAGCCATCGCCAGCAGGCTGGCTCCCACAGTTTGATCACCGGCGACGTTGAAGACTGAGGCTTGAAATCAGCCTGAAAATCAAAAGCCCCTCACCCTAGCCCTCTCCCGGAGGGAGAGGGGACTGACCGGGGTGATTGGAAGGCATACGCCGACATGCAATATCGAGTTGAACTCAGACTTTGAAATGCCCACAAATCGGCTCCCTCTCCCTTGGGAGAGGGCTGGGCGGGCGGCGTTCCGATGACGGGCGAATACACCACAAATCCAAAGCCAACCACCCGCTTCTAAACCACTCAACAATGAGCGTTAGCTCGAGTGCTTTTGATCTTGATCACCGGCGACGTTGGAAGCTGAGGCTTGAAATCAGCCTGAAAATCAAAAGCCCCTCACCCTAGCCCTCTCCCGGAGGGAGAGGGGACTGACCGGGGTGGATGCGAAAGCTACGCCGACGTGAAATACCGAGTCGCACACAGGTCTGGAACAGCCCACAAATCGGCTCCCTCTCCTGAGGGAGAGGGCTGGGGTGAGGGGCGAATCCACCACCAATCCCAAGCCAACCACCCGCTTCTAACCACTCAACAATGAGCGTTAGCTCGAGTGCTTTTGATCTTGACTCACCGGCGACGTCGGAAGGCTGAGTGGAGGGATTGATCCGGGGGTGGGAGCGCAGCGACCGTCTGGCGCAGCCAGACACAGCGGAAGTAGGTGCAGCGAAGCAAACCGTAGCCGCTGCGCCCGGATCGATCCCGCAGCGAAGGAACCCGAGCCTGCGAGGGCCGAACGCAGGAGCAAGCGTTTTTTTGCTTACTTTTTTTAGGCGTTTGTAAAAAAAGTGAGTCGCCGTAAGGGCGAAACCATAAGCCGCCGTTACCGCAGCAACGGATATGCCCCCACATCCGCTCATATGAAAAAATTCGTTACCCGTAGGGCGCCCCGGAACCGTCCGCAGCGCCCTGTTTTCGCTACCGACTATTAGTCATCAACCGCAATCCGCGATAGTCTCCCAGCGAATTCCTCAAGAAGCACCGCACCATGACCAACCCGGCATTTGCCCCCGACATCGAAGCCATCAACCGCATTGACGCGGTGCCGGTGATCCTGAGCATGGTCAAACACCTCACCGGCATGCGCTTCGCCGCGGTGGCGCGCGTGACCGAGCGCAACTGGGTAGCCTGCGCCGTAGACGACTCGATCGATTTCGGCCTGTTGCCCGGCGGCGAACTGGTGCTCGAATCGACCATTTGCCATGAAATCCGCCAACACCAGCAACCGGTGATCTTCGGCCACGCCAGTGCGCACCCGATCTTCTCCGTGCACCACACGCCGAAGACCTACGGGCTGGAAAGCTACATTTCGATCCCGATCATCCAGGCCAACGGCGACTTCTTCGGCACCCTCTGTGCGATCGACTCGGTGCCAGCAAACCTCGACGAACCGGCCATCGCCAAGACGCTCACGCTGTTCGCGCAACTGATTGCCATGAGCCTCGATACCCAGAATCGTCTGGAAGCGACCACCGCCGAACTGAGCAACGCCAACGAACTCGGGCGCCTGCGCGAGCAATTCATCGCCGTGCTGGGCCACGACCTGCGCACCCCGCTGAGCGCCGTGCGCATGAGCGCCGACCTGCTGCACAGCAGAACCGAGGACAAGCGCTCGCTGAACCTGATCGCGGCGATTCGCAACAGCTCAGTGCGCATGGGCGTACTGATCGAAAACATCCTCGACTTCGCTCGCGGTCGCCTGGGCAGTGGTATCCCGGTCCAGCGCAAGTTCGTGCACGACCTGGAGCAAGTCCTGCAACTAAGCGTTGCCGAAGCGCAGGCGGCTTATCCCCAGGCAACGTTTGTTCATGATCTGGATTTACCGTCGGGAGTCTACTGCGACGCCCTGCGCATCAGCCAATTGCTCTCCAACCTGCTGAGCAACGCCGCCACCCATGGCTTGAACAGCGCGCCGATTGTGCTCAAGGCCCTTGCCGAAAACGACGAGATCGTCATCACCCTGACCAACCACGGCACCCCGATTCCGGCGCAACTGTTGCCACGCCTGTTCGAACCGTTCACCCGCGCCGAAGCCGAGCAAAGCCGCGAAGGTCTGGGCCTGGGCCTGTACATCGCCGCGCAGATAGCGACCGCGCACAACGGCACGCTGCACGTGACGTCAGACGCCGAATCGGGAACCTGCTTCACGACAAAATTCCCGGCCCGCCTCGCCCCCTCACCCTAGCCCTCTCCCGGAGGGAGAGGGAACTGACTGGGGTGGATGTGAGAGCTACACCGACCTGCGATACCGTGACGTACGCAAACTCCGAAGCCAACTAAAATCGGCCCCCTCTCCCTCGGGAGAGGGCTGGGCGGGCGTCGTTCCGATGAGGGCATCCACACCACAAATCCAAAGCCGACCACCCGCTTCTAACCACTCAACAATGAGCGTTAGCTCGAGTGCACTTGATCTTGATCTTGCCTAACCAGCGACATCGGAAGGCTGAGTGGAGGGATCGATCCGGGCGTGGGAGCGTAGCGACCGTCTGGCGCAGCCAGACACAGCGGAAGTAGGTGCAGCGAAGCAAACCGTAGCCGCTGCGCCCGGATCGATTCCGCAGCGAAGGGACCCGAGCCTGCGAGGGCCGAACGTAGGAGCAAGCCTTTTCGGTTACCTTTTTGGCGTTTGAAAAAGGTGACCCGCCGTCAGGGCGGAACCCTAAGCCGCCGTTACCGCAGCAACGGATATGTACCCCAAACCAAAAAAAACCAGCGCCTGAAAGAAAGCCATCGCCAGCAGGCTGGCTCCCACAGTTGGACCAGGTACATCAAAAGCCAAAAAAAAGCGGCGACCCAAAGGCCGCCGCTCTTCCCACAGCTTTCAGATCTTACAAAGGACGACCAATCGCGTTGCAAACGCTAGCGTTGTTGATGTCCAGGTTGTTGCCCGACGAGTTGGTGATGAAGTTGGCAGTCACAGCGGTTTTCCAGGCGCTAGGCACGGCGACAAACTTGTGCGCCTGAACCGCAGCGTTGTTGCCCGGAACACTGTAGTGAGTGGTGAGGAACGCTTTCACATCCGCGGCCACGGCTGCATCCTTGTAGCACTGGCCGAAGATGAAGTTGGTGTAGGCAGCCAGTTTGTAACCCGAAGCCGGGTTAGCCACTACTGGCGACCAGTTGGCCGGGTTTGCAGCCTGAGCGGCAGTCGAAGGCGCAGCGACCGACGACAACGCCAGAGTCACGTTCACCGACGTCGGCTGTACACCGTTGACGCGAGCAACAACAGCATTGCTGGTAGCGTCGACACCGTCCGGACCGACATAACCGAGCGAACCGTCAACTGCGTTCACGGTAGTGGCGACTTCGGCAGTGCTGGCAACGCCTACCCAGTTCGAAGGCAGCGTCGAACCGGCTGGCAGACGAGCGTTGGTGAACGTCGAGTTGGTGGCGAACTGCGTCGGGCAGACCGAGTTCAAGTGGCGGCTGAGGATTTCGGTGGTGCCGCTGGAAACGTTGCGATAAACGATGCGGATCGGCGTGGTGTCGGCAGTGCCCAGCAGAGCGCCCCAGGTGGTTTTGGCGCCGGAGAAGGCATCGCACAACTGGGCGCTGGTCAGGTTCAGCGCAGTCTGGCCGGCCTTTTTGTAAGGGATGGCAACCGAAGTGGCCACCGATGGCAACTGGATCAGCGGGCCGTAAGCGCTGCGGAAGTTGGTGTTGTAGGTGCTGATTTCCGAAGCGCTGAGGATCGAGTCGCTACCGGCGAAGTGCACGGTGCCGGTGGTGTTGAAGCCAGCCGGGTTGTTGGTCAGGAAAGCGGTCTTGCCACCGCCGCTGCCGATGGCTGCGTAGCTGAAGTTGGCCGGCAGGATGCTGTCGGCAGAACCTTTGTACAGAGCGGCAGGCAGAGTAGCACCACCACCGGTGACGGCCATGGCTTGTGCGGAAGCCAGAGCGGCGACGGTCAGGGATGCGGCGATCAGAGTGCGCTTGAACATGAAGAATCTCCTTTTCAACTCGGTTGAGAACACAGGTTTTCGGATGACTTGCATGACGCTTTTATGAGGACTCACCGGGCCCTCGCTGGCTGGCCTGGGTTAAGTCGCACTGAGAAATTCGCAGTTTCCGGTGACAGATAAAGGAAAAAACCTCGGGAGCTGAACGCTGTTTTCAGAGGGGTTTTCTCGGGTGTTTGCAGGGTTTGGCGCAGTGTCTGGCTCGCGGTTTTGGCGCAATCGGGCTGGAGCCGTTGGCGGGTGGTTGCAGATGACAGAAAGGAGAACCCGAGGACGGGGAAAGCGAGGGTCGGGTGATGGAGAATCTTTTGCAAAAACTTTGAATTGTTCATTGGCCTGACTGGCCTCATCGCTGGCAAGCCAGCTCCCACAGGGTTTTGTGTTGTGTCGCAGTTCGCATTGTCAACCTGGCTCCTTGTGGGAGCTGGCTTGCCAGCGATGAGGCCGGCCCCGGCCACCCTCAATACTTCAGACTCACCGCTACTGGACTAGCTGATTGATCTCAATGATCGGCAACAACACCGCCATCACAATTACCAGCACCACCCCACCCATCACCACAATCATCAGCGGCTCCAGCAGTGCGGTCATGCCCATCGCCCGGCGCTCGATGTCGCGCGACAAGGTCTGCGCCGCGCGCTCGAGCATGGGCGGCAACGAGCCGGTTTTTTCGCCGCTGGCGATCAGGTGAATCAGCACCGGCGGAAACACATTTTCGACGCGCAACGCCGCCGCCAGATTCGCGCCCTCGCGCACTTTCGCGGTCGCCTCGCTGACGCTCAGACTCAAGCGATCATTGGACAACGTCTGCCGCGCCGCCTCCAGCGCGCGCAACAACGGCACCCCGGCGCCGCCGAGAATCGCCAGGGTCGAGGCGAACCGCGCGGTGTTCAGGCCCAAGATAAAACGCCCGAACAGTGGGAACTTCAGCACCCGATGATGCCAGCGCAACCGCGCTGCCGGGTTGCGCAAATACAATCGCCAACACCAGAACGCCCCGGCGATGATCGCCGCACACAACCAGCCCCAGGCACGAATGAAATCACTCGCAGTGAGCATCGCCAAGGTCAGCCCCGGCAGATCCTGGCGCGCTTGGGAAAACGCGCTGACCACCTGCGGCACCACGTAACTGAGCAGGAAAATCACAATGCCGATCGACACCAGCCCGACCACACCCGGATAGATGAACGCGGTGAGAATCTTGCCGCGCAGGTTGTTGCGCTCCTCGATGTAGTCGGCGAGGCGTTCCATGACCTGCGCCAGATCCCCGGACTCTTCCCCCGCGGCAATCAGCGCCCGATAGATCTCGGGGAAATCGCGCGGTCGCGCCGCCAGCGATTCCGCCAGGCGCATGCCGCTGCGCACATCGGCGCGCACCGCACTGAGGGTGTGGGCGATGTGCTTTTTTTCCGCCTGCTCGACCGTGGCACTCAGCGCCGCTTCCAGTGGCAGACTCGCGCCGAGCAGGCTCGCCAGTTGCCGCGTGGCCCAGGCCAGATCGTTGTCCGACAGCCTGGCACTGAACAATCCGCCGCCGTGCTGGGCAACATTGCTCTCTTTGTGCACCGACAGCGCGGTCAAACCACGCCCGCGCAAGGCACTGAACGCGGCGCCCTGACTGTCCGCCTCCAGATGCCCGGACTCGATCTTGCCGCTGGCATCGGCGGCCTCAAAACGATAGCGATTCATCAGGCGTCCCGGGTTACACGCAGGATTTCTTCCGGCGCGGTGGCGCCGCTGCGGATCCAGCGCTCACCGTCCTCACGCAAACTGAACATCCCGGCTTTGGCGGCGGAAGCGCGCAAGGCCTGCTCCCCTGCCCCTTGGTGAATCAGTGTGCGGATGTCGTCGTCGATACAGAACAACTCGTGAATGCCGGTGCGGCCGCTGTAACCGGTCTGATTGCACGCGGCGCAGCCGACCGGGCGCCAGGTGCCGGGCGCGGCCGGGTCTTCCTGTTTGCACTGGTTGCACAGGCGTCGCACCAGTCGCTGCGCGAGCACGCCAAGCATCGACGAGGCCAGCAGGAACGGCTCGACACCCATGTCGATCAAGCGGTTGACCGCCGACACCGCGTCGTTGGTGTGCAGCGTCGCCAGCACCAGGTGACCGGTCAGCGAGGCCTGCACGGCGATTTGTGCGGTTTCCAGATCGCGGATCTCGCCGATCATGATGATGTCCGGGTCCTGGCGCAGAATCGCCCGCAGCGCCAGGGCGAAGGTCATGTCGATCTTGGCGTTGACCTGAATCTGGCTGATCCCGGGCAAGTCATATTCGACCGGGTCTTCGACGGTCAGAATGTTGCTGGTGCTGGCGTCCAGTCGTGCCAGTGCCGCGTAGAGGCTGGTGGTCTTGCCGCTGCCGGTCGGCCCGGTGACCAGCACGATGCCGTGGGGCTGGCGGATCAGATGATCGAGCTTGGCCAGCACCTGCGCGTCCATGCCGAGGGTTTCCAGTTGCAGGCGCCCGGCCTGTTTGTCGAGCAAGCGCATCACCACCCGTTCGCCATGGCCGGTCGGCACCGTCGACACACGAATATCGATCGGCCGCCCGGCCACGCGCAAGGCGATTCGGCCGTCCTGCGGCAGGCGTTTTTCGGCAATGTCGAGCTGGGCCATGATCTTGATCCGCGACACCAGTGCGCCGTGCAGCGCCTTGCGCGGCGAGACCACATCGCGCAGGGTGCCGTCGACGCGGTAGCGCACCACCGAATGGGTTTCGAACGGCTCGATGTGAATGTCGCTGGCCTCATCGCGCGCTGCCTGGGTCAGCAAGGCGTTGATCATGCGGATCACCGGCGCGCCGTCCTGGGTGTCGAGCAGGTCGGTGATTTCCGGCATGTCCTGCATCAGGCGGTCGAGGTCGACTTCGTTTTCCGCAGCACCGACCACGGCCGCAGCGCTGCCGGTGTCGGAATACGCGGCGGCGAGCAAGCCGTCGAGTTCGTCATCGCGCACCCGCTCCAGCCGCGCCACGCCAAACTGGCGCCGCGCTTCGCTGATCGACCAGCCCGGCGTCGACGGGCACACGGTCAGCACGTCATCACGCAGCAGAATCCGCTGCGCCTTGGCCCAGGCGTACGGCAAGCGACTCACAGGCGCGGGCCTCCCGGAATTGGCACTGCCTTGATGGTCGCACGCGGGCCGGAAGTCGGCACCACCGCCGGCACACCTTGCGCCGCCGAAGGCAACTGCGGTGCCTGCATGTCCGGCATCGCCCAGCTGCGCTCCGGTTGCAGACCGCCCTGCGCGCGGCGCATGAAGTCGTAGCGGTTGAGGGTGATGCTGCGCCCCGCTTCGCTGTCGCGAATGATGTACGGGCGAAGGAACACCATCAGGTTGGTCTTGGTGATCGCTCGGCGCTCGTTGCGAAACAGCGCGCCAATCCCCGGAATCGTCGACAGCCACGGCACCGCGTCGTTGCTCTGGCTGTAGCCGTCCTGCAGCAGTCCGCCGAGGACCATGATCTGCCCGTCATCGAGCAGAATGCTGGTGTCGATCGCGCGTTTGTTGGTGACGATGCCGGCCGCGTTCGCGCTGGCGGAAGCGCGTTCGTCGATGCTGCTGACTTCCTGATAGATGTCGAGCTTGACCGTACCGCCCTCGGAAATCTGCGGGCGCACGTTGAGCTTGAGGCCGACCTCTTCGCGGGTCACGGTCTGGAACGGGTTGTTGCTGGTGCCACCGCCGCCGGTGACGTAACTGCCGCTGACAAAGGGGATGGTCTGGCCGACGAAAATGCTCGCCGCTTCGTTGTCCAGTGTCAGCAGGTTCGGCGTCGACAGCACGTTGGTGCCACCCTTGCTCTTCAGCGCGCGGGCCAGCACTTTCAGGTCGAGAATCTTGCCGATACCGGGAATGTCGACGGTGCCGTTGACGTAGCCAAGGTTCAGGCCCTGCGGCAGCACATCAAGGCTGGTCTTGCCGCTGAGGTTGATTCCCGAACCACCGAGATTGGCGCCGCCGATCACGCCTTTGCCGCCGAGATCGCCGGTCTGCCATTGCACGCCGAATTCGCTGGCATCGTCCTCGCCGACTTCGACGATCAAACTTTCGATCACCACTTGCGCGCGACGCTGGTCGAGCAAATCGATCACCTCGCGCAGGTTGCGGTACAGCGGCTCCGGCGCGGAAATCAGCAAGGTGTTGGTGGTGGCGTCGGCCTGGATGGTCACGCCGCCGGCGGTGAACGCCACGTTCTGCTCGCCGCTCTGCGCCCCGCCGCTACTGCTGCTGGCGCTGCTGCCCTGAGCGTAACTGCCGCCGCTGCTGCCGCTGTTGGTCGTCGTCGAATTGCCGCTGGTGGGTGTGCCGCTCTGACCAGCCTGCCCAGCGTTGCCGCCGGTGCTGCTGCCCATGCTGCTGAGCACCGAGCGCGCACTGTCGCCGCTGCCGCTGTCGCTCTCACCGGTGAGCAGGCCACGCAGGGCTTGCGCCAGTTTCGCCGCTTGCGCGTTGCGCAGGTACACCACGTGCAGGTTGCTCGGATTGCTCTGCGCGTTGTCGAGCTTGTAGATCAGGTTGCGCGCCAGCTCGGTGCGCTCGGGGCTGCCGGCGCGAATGATGATGCTGTTGGAACGCGGATCACCGATCACGGCGATTTTCTGCGTCGGATCGTTGCCCGGTGCGTCAAGCAGATCAGCGACCATCGGCGCGATGTCGGCGGCGATACCGTTCTGGATCTGCACCACGTCGGTGTCGATCGCGCTTGGCGAATCGATGCTGGTGATCAACTGTGCGACGCGAGTGAGGTTTTCGGCGTAGTCAGTGATGACGATGGTGTTGTTGCCGGGATAGGCGTTGATCGGGTTGTTCGGCGAGACGATCGGCCGCAGCACCGGAATCAGGTTCACCGCGTTTTCGTATTGCAGGCGAAAGGTGCGGGTGAGCATGCCATTGCCGGCCGGTTTATCGGCGCTGTAGATCGGCCCGCCGAGCAATTTCGCATCGGCCTCCGGCACCACCTGGGCGACGCCGCCGACATCGACCACGCTGAAACCCTGCATGCGCAATGCCGCCAGCAGCATGTCGTAAGCCTGCCGCGCCGGCACCTGCCCTTCCGAAACCAGCGTCAGCGTGCCCTTGACCCGTGGATCGACAAGAAACTGCTGGCCGGTCGAACGCGACAATGCGCGCACCACCGCTGGAATATCGGCGTCGACAAAATTCAATGTCACCGGTTGATCACCCAACGGATTGCTCGGCAACGTGCTGCCCGTTGACGCGGCACCGGCACGTGCGCTTTTGCTGATGTTGTGCAATTGCTTGGGTGCCGGTCGCGCCTGCGCCTGCGCGCGTTCGCGATCGAGCACCGCGTCGCCGCTGCGCTGGGTACTCGCCAGCGGTCGGCCCAATTCACTGTCGACCAGCAGCGGCGGCTGATTTTGCGGCGCTCCGGTGTTGCTGCACGCACTCAACGCCATCAGCAACAACGGCAATGCCAGTTGTGCCGGTTTGGATCCTGACCCCTTCATGAAGCTTCCTTAGCGCCCAGCGCCTGATCCATGCGAACGGTGCCTGACAACGTGCCGGCAGTGACTTCGGTCGAGGGGTTGTCTGCGCGTTGCAAACGGGCCTCGACCACTTGCAGAGAAAGTTGCGACGGCGTGCTCAGCAGCCAGTCGAGTACGGCGTCGGCTGGCGCGCCGTCGAAGGTCAGTTGCCAGGCGCCGGCCTCACCGGGTTGCAGTTGATAGTGCCCGGCCAGGCTGCTGGCCTGCAGGGTTTGCTCCAGCGCCTGGGCCACGCTTTGCCCGTCCGGGCGCACGCTGACTTCGCGCAGCAGCACCTCGAGCGCTTCGGTTTGTGCGCGCAATTTCGGCGTTTCGGCCTGCCAGTAGGTGATTTTTTTCAGCGGCGGCTGGATCAGCGCAACCCACAGCAGCAGGCCGAGCAGCGCCACGGCCATGCCGCCAACCATGCGTTTCTCGCGCGGCGCCAACGGCTGCCAGCGCGCCTGCACCTGAGCGCTGAAGCGCTGCCATTTGGCGCGGTAAGGCGCGAGCTTATTCATCTTCATTTGCTCCGCTGCTGTCGTCGCTGTCGCTTGCGGTGGCTTCGCCGGACGGGCGCAAAATCCAGCCCTCCTCATCGGCGGTGACGCTGATGCCGGCCTGCGCCAACGTGCTTTGCCAATCCTGATTGTTCCCGCTACGCCGGGCCTCGCTGAGCAACGCCAGTTGCAACGTGCCGTCGGCAAAGGTCAGGCGCTCGACCGTGCCGGCCATGAACGGCATGCCGCTGCCGGCCTGCAACACCAGGCGATTGAAGGTTTGCGCCGGATCATCTGTCGCGCCCTTCTGCCGCTCGGCCAATTGCTGCCGCGCCTGTTGCAGCGGGTTGAGGATCACCGGCAACTGCGGGAAGGCCTGTTTGACCCGCTGGCTCATCTGCGCCTTGAGCTGCTGGCCCTGGCTGGCTTCGCGCGCGGCGTACAGATTCAGGCCAACAACCCACACCGCGACAGCCAGTGCCAACAAACCGATTGCCCGGCCCCAACCGCGATGCTCGGGGGTTTGCGACACCGCGCCGTGCAAGCCCCAACCCGGCAACGGTCCGGTCCAGCGCTGGGCATCGGCCATTGGCAACTCGGCAGACGCCGGCGCCTGATCGCCAATCCAGTGCAGCGTGGTGCCCGGCTTCCACATCGCCGTGTCGACGTCCTCGTCGAACAAGGGCTGCACCTGCGCCGCCTGCACGCTGTCGCGCAGCAGCAGATGCCCGTCCTGCACGCAGGCGACGGTGCCCGGCAATACCGGCAAGCTGTACGCCGCAGGGTAAAGCCCTCGCAAATTCAGGCCCGCGTGTTTCAATAATTGCGCCAGTTGCTGCAACGGCTGACGCGGTGCCCAGGCGATCTGCACCCGCCCGGCCTCGTCGCGAGGCCCGTGGGCAACGTGCATCTCGCTGAGGTCGCCGAGCACCAAGGCCTGCGCCGCGCACTGCACCGCCGCTGCGGTTTTAGTGGCCGGCAGCGGCGGCAGGTCGATACTCGCCAACAGGCTGTCCGCCGGGTGCAGAAAACACAGCAGCGGCGGCAGTTTCGGCACTTGGCTCAACTGCCTCAAGCTCATGGATTGTTCACGACTGACCTGACCGGCACGGTCCAGCCACGCAACGCGGAACTCGCTGTCGAGGTCAAGATCCGCCAATGGCGGCAGCGCCACTCTGATCTGACTCATGCACCCACCCGCGACCAGATCACTTGCGGCAAACGGTCCTGACTGCGATGAAGCAACGCCTCAAGCCTGACCCGTCGCTGATCGCGCCGCGCTTCGCCGCGCAGACGAAACCAGTCACTGGTGATGCCGACCCGCACAGTGGTCAGCTCCAGCTCAGGCATGCGCAAGCGGTTGACGAAATCGCCCCGGTTGATGAACCAGCGCCCGGCATCGCGCTCATTGATCAGCGCCTGCGCGCGCTCCAGCGACAACCCCGGCACATACGCCGCCAACACCGGCGCGGTGGCGGTGTTGCCGTTGAGCCAGGTCGTCGCCGGAATCACCGTCAGGTACGCCGCGAGTTTGCCGATCAGCGCGTCATTCACGCCGTCGACACTGCGCAAATCCTCAAGGCTGCGCAGCATCGGCAGTGTAGGGTTTTGTGGTTTGCGTGAAGCATTGGGCGAGGTCAAGCGACCGCTGTCGAAGGTGTTTTTCGCAGTTTCGGCGATCTGCACGTTGAGCAGTCGCGGATAAGAGCCGATCACCCGCTGAATGATCCGCTGGCTCAGCCCGGCATTGACACCGAGCAACCCGCACAGGCGCTCGAACGCTTGCACCTGCTCATCATCCACGCGTTCGTTGGCCACCAGGTTGCGCAGGTTGAACTTGCCCTGCTCATCCTCCAGCTGCCCCTCAAAACCCTGTGCATTCAAGCGTTGCGCCCACGGCTGATCGAGCCGGGTCAACGGGTCACGCTGGCGTGCGTCCCACAGCAACTGACGACTGATCTCCAGCCCGCCCTGCGCCAGCCAGCGCCCTTGAATGCGCTGCTGATCGGCCTCCAGCGCACGAGTCGACAGACTCTGGCGCGTCAACATGCCCGCCGCGATCACCGCCACCACGGCAGCAATCAACAACGCGCTGATGATCGCCATGCCTCCCTGCTTCGCCCCCTTGGGCGAACGGCGATTCATGGTCGGCCTTACAACTGCCAGGAACCGATATCGGCATTCACGCCGTCGCCGTCCGGCTGACCGTCGGCACCGAGGGAAAAGATGTCGATCTCGCCATTGGCGCCGGGGTTGAGGTACTGATAAGGCCGGCCCCACGGATCGTTCGGCAAGCGCTCCAGGTATGAGCGCCAATTGTTGTTCTTCGCATCTGCCGGCCGCTCGACCAGCACTTTCAAGCCCTGATTCATGCTGGGGTACGTGCCGTGGTCGAGGCGATACAGCTTCAACGCCTGCATCAACCCGCCAATATCCTGCTTCGCCGCCGTCGCCCGCGCCTGATCCGGCCTATCGAGCACCTTGGGCACCACCATCGCCGCGAGAATGCCCAGAATGACCACCACCACCATGATCTCGATCAGGGTAAAACCCTGCTGACCACGCGGCGTGCGCAGCGGTTGTTTGCGCGAAGTGAAAGGTGCGATATCCATCTCGACAATCCCTGGCTTGGTTCGATTCGACGCGCAGTGTTGCAAGAAGATATGTCAGGGATGTTGAAAATCCTCGGGAGTTTTCGTCGTCAAGCCGTCAAGCACGCGGGTTAGCGTCGAGGGCTGTTTTTTGCTTTTGGGGCTTTTATGCCTGCGCCTTCTCGAGAAAGCGGATTCACCCTGATTGAAGTGCTGGTAGCGCTGGCGATCATCGCCGTGGCGATGTCCGCGGCCGTGCGTGTGGCGGGGTTGATGACGCAGAGCAACGGGCTGCTGCGGGATCGGTCGATTGCGCTGGTGGCGGCGCAGAGCCGCATGGCGGAGTTGCGAATGGAGGGGCGCTTGCCGACGGGCATGAAAGCGGTTGAGTGTGATCAAGGGCGGTTGTTGTTGCGCTGCGAGCAGGTGATCGCGACCGCAGAATACGGACGGCTCCTCAAGGTCGGGATTCAGGTGTTTGACCGCAGTCAGGATGCACCGCCGTTGGCCAGGCTGGAGACATTGGTGTCACGGACGGACAGCCCCTCACCCTAGCCCTCTCCCCCAGGAGAGGGGACTGATTCGGGGGTATTCGAGGGTTGCGGCGGCCTGGCGATCGATTCAACGCCAACTCTCCGAGGCGTTCAACGCATCAGAATGATATCGTCTACTCCTTTTACCGTTTCTGACAGATCATGAATAGAGCCCGATTCTCAATCCGTGCCGTTGCTTGTGCGCCCTATCCTTATGCCTTTATGAGCCTTTTATCTTGCCTTCGTTGATCGATGTCTACAGGCCTAAAACATCGCACAACGCGAGGTTGAATAAGTTGCTGGCCGTGAGCGAGGCCAGTATTGAAAGAGCCGACTCCAACACTGACTTGTTGGAAGTAATCCACGGGTTCGCCTCACACAAAGGCCCGCTCGAATACGATCGCACACTCGCATGGCGGTTTTTCGGGACTGGCCTGTTATTGATTGCGAGTGCTGTGGGCCTTTACTGGATTGGACACGTCTATAGCGTCGCGCTGTTCTTCTACCGGCTGGAAATTGATCCCGACTCGTTCGGCACAGGCACTGGTTTGCTTGGCATCGTATTGGTCGTTTGGAGTCTGGCATGGATGAAGTCCAAATCCGATCGGTTGCCTGCGCTCAGTAAAAGAATTGCTCGACTGTCATCCTACTTCCACAACGGACTGACTTTCCTGAAAGAGGACTCGGCCACGACCCTCAAGAAGCTGGACGCGGAATTTGGTGATTACCGCCGGGGCGACCACAGTCGGGCGCTGCTGAAGTCGATACAGGGTGTATTTAACGGCACGTTGCGCAATCTTTCTTACACGTACCGCCAACTGCACTATGTCAATCGACGAGAGGTAGAGACAACGGTTACCGACGAAAAGGGCAATACCAAAACAGAGACTCGAGTGGTGCACGACCACTACGACCGGTACAGCCTGGTCATCGATTTTCCATGGGTCACCGGGATATCGGTCAGATCTGATTACCAGACACAGAACGACTATTCGCACCCCATGGACACGGCTTCCCCGGATTTCAATAAAGCGTTCCATTTGAGCGGTCGCAGCGAGATGCTCTGTGCGAAATTCATCAAGCCCTCGACGGTGCTCCACTTGCTGAAGCTGTTCGACATCCTCGAACGCCCGAACCTGGAGTTCTCTGACAGCGGACAGCTGTGCCTCAGCTTTGAGAACAACGACCTGTTCGCGTACGGTGCTCAGCATTTGCTGTCTTCACCCAACTATTTTCACGCAGAGATTTCTGCGGGCATCGAACTGCCGCGCCTGATGTCAGTGCTCCAGTGGAGTCATGAACTCAGTGAACTGCACGATGACAACTTCAGCGCCCTTCCCCATACAAACCGCCAAGAGAAGTAAGCCATGGACATTGCACTCATCCTCGCCGCTGTTATCGCTATCGTCGTAATCGGCGTGGGCCTGAGCATCTACAACGGTATTATCGGGGGGTACAACCGCGTTCAACGTGCCTGGTCAGACGTCCTTGTTTACGAGCGCCAGAAGACCAAGGTGCTCGATCAACTGCAAACGGTGCTGGCAGACTTTATGGTCTATGAGGCCAGCCTTCTGGAAAAAATCACCGGCCTGCGCAACGCGATAAACGCCCTTCCTGCTGGCGCGAACGGCAATGCCCTCGCGACCGTTGAGACCGCCTCGCGGGAACTGATGGGTGGCTTGCGCATCGCTTTCGAGGCCTACCCTGACCTGAAAGCATCCGAAGCCGCGAATAACATGATGCGTGAAATTGCCGAGCAACAAGAAAACGTCGGTGCCGCCATCACCATTTACAACCGCAACGTCGAACTGTTCAACAACTCCATCGAAATGTTCCCGGGCTCGGTCGTCAATGGCCTGTTCAACAAGAAAGCGCGCGTAACACCGTTTTCCGATACCGAAGCTTCGCAAGGCTTCTCGTACACCCCGAATATCTGACTTGCGACATCCTTTGGTAGCCAGCCTGCTGGCGATAGCGAGCGCGCGGTTGGCGGCTTCGTGGTGTTTTTTGGAATTGGTCGATTCGTAGAGGAACGTGGGGCGGGATTCGAGCAGGTTTGGTCTGGTGAAGCTCCACTGAAATCGCCACTTGATTCTGTGCAGTTATAGACGCTCGCCACCAAGAGCTGTTTATCACCTATAGGCGGCCGTTACGAGCGGCTGCTTTCGGCCAAAAGCGGACATCCAACACTCTGCAGCCAGCACCGGATCATCTACCCTTTCTTCAGTCCATTACGCCTCAAAGGACGGGAATCAACGGCATCCCGTGTCACATGCTGGATTATTCAGGTGGACTGGCAGCCTGCTCGACTTGGTGAGTCCACCTATAGAGTTGCGCCACTCTTGGCTGTGGACTTTACTCAGACGTCACCTGTCGCGATTTCGCTGAGCGAATCACGCGGCCAGTCTCTTTCGAGGAGTAAAACACGGATGTATGCAATGAGATCACTTTCTGCGCTAGCCACTGTCATTGCCTTGGCCACAGTTTCGACAACGTCTTTTGCCCAAACCGACCATTATCAGGATTTGGTCAATCTACCGACGGAGAATAACCGCCCCACTGCCTCAACTACGAAAACCCTGCTGGACGAGCTGACTTTCCAGCGGGCGATGCAGACCTATCTCTGGGCCATGCCGCTACTGAACACTGCGGGCATGCGCGATGGCGCGGCTCAGGCCTTTGGCACTGGTTATAACGTCATGCCGATCTGGGCCAAGCGTCTGGATGCCAAGACCAAGATCACCACCCCTAACTCCGACCTGATCTACGGGATGGTATTCGAGAACCTAGCCAAGACCGGCCCTTTGGTGTTTGAGGCCCCGGCCAAGTTACAGGGCATCCTGTTGGACTTCTGGCAAAGGCCGATGCCGGTGGATGGACTCGACTATGCAGGCGACGTTGGACTTCCAGGGCCGGACAAAGGCGCCGGCGGCAAATTCCTGATCCTGCCACCGGGCTACAACAAAGAAGTGCCTAAAGGCTATTACGTATACCGCTCCAGCACCAATAACGTGTTTATCTTCCTGCGCTCGTTCTACACCGACCCAGCCGATACCAGCCCCGCTGTCGCGCTATTAAAGCAATCACGGATTTATCCACTGGGCCAGAAAGAGAGTGCCAAGCCCATGCAGTTTCCGGATGGTTCAGGTCGTGACCTGAATATGCTCCCGCGCAGCGACTTTAGTGCTTTCGAACAACTCAAGCAGATCGTAGACGATGAGGGCTTGAATCTGGCCAGCCCGGACTGGCTGGGTATGCTTGCTGGTATCGGGATTGCCGCCAACCAGCCGTTTGCCCCTGAAGCACGAAGCCGAGAATTGCTCGATGCAGCCGCCAAAACGGGTTACAAGACCAGCCGGGCCATCGGTTTCCAGCCTGGCGTTGGTAAGGCTGACTTCCATGTCTACAAGGATCGAAAATGGTTGAACCCGGTTAATAACCTCACATCCCGCTGGCCTGACTCACCGCTCGATCTGACCTTCCAGGCCAAACAGGGGGATTACCGGCATCTGGATGTACGCACATGGTTTTTCACTGACTACTACTCCATCAGCCCTGGCATGGTCTCAATGACCCCCGGCAAGGGCGCGTTCTATATGATCGCCTTCGAGGATGCAGACGGCCATCAGCTCTCCGGCGATCAGAGTTACAAGGTGAACTTGCCAGCGAACATTCCCGCCGAGCTTTTCTGGTCAGTAACGCTTTATGAAGCGGAGAATGCTTCGGGCCTGGCCAACGGCCAACCCTTCCCATCCCTAGGTAAACTGGACAAGCCAGTACAGAACCCGGATGGCAGTACCGATTTGTACATTGGCCCTAAAGCGCCGCCGGGGCATGAGAAAAATTGGCTGGCCACTGCGCCGGGCCGGGGCTTCTTCAGCATCCTGCGACTCTATGCGCCAGCCAAACCGGCCATCGATGGCAGTTGGAAACCC
Source organism: Pseudomonas sp. Z003-0.4C(8344-21) (assembly GCF_900104975.1). Taxonomy (NCBI): domain Bacteria; kingdom Pseudomonadati; phylum Pseudomonadota; class Gammaproteobacteria; order Pseudomonadales; family Pseudomonadaceae; genus Pseudomonas; species Pseudomonas sp. Z003-0.4C(8344-21). Next base: position 3,821,964 of record NZ_LT629756.1, read on the forward strand.
GGAGATCTAGAAAAATTTAAGTAGCCCCTTGAGAAGCTGCCCCTTGGTCTGGATGACAGCGGCGCAGCTTCACTTCAAGACCAATCCTTTATCCATTACCCAAGTTGCATGGAGCTGTCAGCCTTGGCGGAAAACGGCCTATAGCTGCAGCTCATAACCGACCGCTTTCACACCAAACTAGCGTCCAAAGTAAACACTCATCAAACCTCTTTCTTGCGGTATGAAACCTGCCATCTAGACTCCTACGCGTTGCTTGAGAAGGCGGGCGAATGCCGGCTATTCGCCAAACAAAAATTTCGCGTCTGCTGATGTATTCGACTAGGTGTCGCGGCAATTTCAAACTATGCAAGGAAGTCGACGATGACCCATGCTTCAAAAGCACTTACATCAGCCATGGCAGTTCTGGCGTTCTGTGCTCCCACGATTCACGCCGAGGATCAAACTCAGGCCAGTCCTGCGAGCCTTACGCAGCCCACCAGCGATGTGAACATGCACCCCGAGTATGCCAAGACCATCGCGCGTACGGCCTACGTCTGGGGATGGCCTATGGTGAACATGCTCAACCGTAGCCAGACCATCACCAAGGCGCCTAAACCCGGTCTACTGGGAGGCATTCTGCCGGTAGCACCCTTCGGTTACGTCTCGATGTTGCATGATTACATTGTACCGTCGGAGACTTTCGTCACATGCCCGAATCAGGATGTGGCTTATGGCCTAGGCTTTTTCTCTTTGGACGAGCAACCTGTTATCGCCCAAGTGCCCGATTTCGGTGAACGCTTCTGGGTCTATGCCCTGTATGACCAGCGTACCGATCAGTTCGGCGAAGTCGGTAAGCCGTACAACACCAAACCAGGTTTCTATCTCTTGGTCGGGCCCAATTGGAAGGGTGAGAAACCTGAAGGCGTCGAAGGCATTGTTCGCAGTCCCACGGCGTTGGCCAACGTCATACCACGCGTGTTTATGGACAGCACGCCGGAAGACCGCGAGGCCATTCAGGAGAAACTCAACCAGGTTGTCTTTTATCCGCTCAGTGATTTCGACGGAAAAATGAAAACCGTTGACTGGAAAAAATCACCCACCATCCCTAACCCGAATGCTGCCTCTGCCAGTGCCGGCGAAACCAAATGGGTGGTTCCCGAAAAGTTCTTTGATGAGTTCCCGCAAATACTGAAGATGGTTCCGCCGCTACCGGGCGAAGAAGCGCTCTACGCACAGTTCCGGCAGTTGATGGATGCCGCCGCCAAGGATCCTGCGATCAAGCAGGCAATCGTGGAGGTGGCCACGCAAACCGAGCAGGAGGTGATCAAGCCGTTCTTCCAGTGGAAGCACAATGGTCGTCCCGCAGGCAATGGCTGGAACCGCTCAGCCAACAATGCCCAATGGGGCGTGGATTATTACAATCGTACCGGCACGGCCAAGTCGAACATGTTCGACAACCGGCCCACCGAAACTCAGTATTTTTACAGTGATCTTGATGGCGCCGGTGCGCAGCTCGTTGGTAGCCATAGTTACGAAGTCACCTTCGCCAAAGGGCAAGAGCCACCGGTGCAGGGCTTCTGGTCACTGACGCTCTATAACCAACATCACCTGTTCAGCGACAACCCGCTCAAACGTTACTCTCTGGGCACCAAAAACAAGGATCTGAAGCGTAATGCCGATGGTTCGCTAACGCTGTACATCAGTCCGACTTCGCCAGGCAAAGACAAGGAAACCAACTGGTTGCCTTCGCCGAAAGAGAACATCTCTTTGTACATCCGTGCGTATTGGGGCGAGCAGGCCATCCTCGATGGCAGCTGGAAGCCGCCGGTCATCAAGAAAGTTAAATGATGCTCGCTCGCTGGCGACTGTCGGCTAGTCGCCCAGCGAGCGTTAAGCAGATTTGAATGAATGTTTTTAGGTCGAATTCTGCGGTTGCGAACGGCATCTGATGCCCGTTAATGGGTCAATCTCTGCCTTTCGTGACGGGCAGAAATTGCCCCTTAGTTGCCCTTCGGAAATGGCCGATTGCAGTCAATCACGAAAGACCGTTTTCGGCCGATTCTTTTGAAAAAGTCGGCCATGGTTGCCACGGCAGAAAAGTAAGCGCCTGAGATTGAAATCTTCACTTTGGGCAGAGGCTTCCCAGGCTCAGATTTCACGTAGCAGCGTGTAAAAAAAGGCGTTTTCACCGGCCAATATTCAGGCCATTTGGGCGAACCGACTTTTTCAACAGAATCGGCCAGTAGCGGACGCTTACGAGCGACCGCTACTGGCTAGACGCCGACCTTTATGCGAACTATTTTCGACCTGCAACTCTAAACTTATTAATTAAAATATCTCAGTTCAGGAAGAGGGTCAGAAATAGCCTGGCCGATCCACATTCTAGCTACGGTTTTTATTTCGTTGCTATCGATGTGCTGTAGAGCCTTTGCTAATCTTAAGCATCCAAGTCTGAGCTCAGGAACGACCTCATCAGGTATCCCCGTACCATTTGGTCGATTGTCATATCTCAACTCCTCAAGCAACATATTTAAACCACTTGCAAGCATTATGTATGAGCTAATGTTTAGCCAGCGCGGGTGACGCAACACTAGGTCCGCCATTAGGTTCAAAACGCTGAAAAGAACAGGCATTCGCCGTGTTGAAATGATTGCAGTGATAGTTTCTACTAGTGCAGCGGGAGGGGAAAAATTTGAGGATTTAGGATGCTTTAGCCAATACCAAAGTACTGATAGAGACTTATTGGCACGGGAAACATCAGAGCAGAGCAGACCCGATATTAACTTCTTCTCCACTTCGAGCAACTCGTCATTTGTCTGGCTAAAAACCTCGGCGACTCTAGTGCGCAAAAACTCGGCACCAACTAACGAAGACTCCTTGCGTACATTGGACACCCATGAAAAAACTTCGGAGTTGCAAAAAGCCTCATGTCCATGCTCATCAATTAACCGGGCCACAATTATATCTAAATCATTAAGTCTCTCAAGCGTCATTTCTACGAGCTCATTAATTCGCTCTATATTCTGTCGAATCAAGTTCCACTCATCATCCCACCATTCCTTAACGATAAGAATGCTCTTTATAAAATCTTTTCTAGACCACTTTGACCTTTCCAGTGAAGCTGCCATATTCACGAAAAAATCATCATTTACGCCTAGTCGCCATGAAATGCGTTTGTCAGCGTGGCTTCTCTCATTATCTGAAAGTACTCGAAAAGGCTTGATCTTTTGATTAAACAACCATTTTTTAAAGGTGCTATTCTGCGCTCTTATAGAGTCAGTCATCCAAAGCAAAGGCGCCCAATAATGGTGGCCCGGTATGATAGACCAACTTTCCTTGCTAACTAAAAGCGCATATATTTCTTGCGCCTGCAGCTCATTTATAAAACCCCACTCCCTCATCCAAAACAGACGCTGCCATATCCCAGCTAAATTTGAACGCGGACCAGTGTTGTTTTCTTCAGAATCTTTCAAAATAAAAATCAGTTCATCAATATCTTTTCTAATTTCGGCTGAGACAAAATCAACGGCAAGATCATCGGGCCGCTTTTCGATCTTATGAAACATCACCCAGCTATTCTGATAAAAGCTTCTAATTGATGCATCATGTGTCAAGGAAGGGATTGTTGCTATTGATCTTGCTAGTCTACCTCTATCAATTGAGTTTAAGTTTTCAAAACATCTAGCCAGGCAAGTTGCCAAAGTTTTCCATATCTCACTATGACGACCGATAACCTTTCCATGATGCAATGCCACAATCCTTTCACCAAACGAATAAACCACTTCTGAGTCAGTTAACCGAACAACAAGTCGCCCCACCAATTCAAGGTGAAACTCGGCAATCCTAGCAAGCTCATCATCGTCATGAGAACTTTCAAAAAAACGTTCAACCACACTCAAGGATCGGATACAAATCGAGCTCGCAAGATTCTCTTTAACCCGAGCAACTTGATAGCGAGACAACCAGCCTGCTGAATGCATCAGTTGATTATTAGTTCTTGGTTCGAGCATTTTTTTGTTCAAAGTGCGGATCATCACACTTAGCACTCGCTCCATTGAATCAACATACTGTACCCACCAAGCAGCTTGACTGAAAGTACTTATGTCGAAGGTCGTATTACCTACGCGCGGAACAAGGGAGACACGATCACTTAATGAAAGCCACGCGAATGCTGCATCAGTCTTTTTATCGAATGTGCTGGAATTTCCGATATGTCGCGTCGTTGAGTAATTTCCCAATTCGAACAAAGGAATACGGCTTGCAGGCTGTGACGGAGGGGGCGTCTCCGCGTTGAGATCAGCCATTAGCAACTGATGCTCCTGCATAACATCATGGTCAATAGCCGCCAAATCCGCTAATCGCTGGTTTAGTTCATCAGGGTGAAACTCATACTCCAAATCCCCTTCTTCTTCATGGAAGCTTACTGACCACGCTAGGGATTTCTGTAAATAGCTTATTGTTAAACAAGCCCAGGCCTCTTGGGAGAGATAATATACCGAGCTGGTTTTGGATCGTTGATTCTTTCTTATCTTCTTCAGCCCAACCAAACTGATTGCTAGCCCAAGCGAAACATCGCCAACTTCACCAAGCAACATCCCTTTTCGAACGTACATATATCCATCGGGGGACCGAATTTCCCAGTTCATCAGCATTGTTTTTGCTACGTCACGATCGCCTTTATAAAGGGCCAAAAGTACATTTTCGTAAATAAGCTCATCCTTTATGTGCAAATCGTTGGCGAATTTGTTTACAATTTTTGCATGCAGACTTTCGTACTCGCCCGGCCTTAACTCCTGCCTAGCCCAGCGAACTAAACTAATTGCCACCTCTTTCCACTTCTCATTAAAAGAGGATTGCGACTGTATGGAAAACTCACTTAGATATTCGTGCTCCGTTATTGCATCTTTAAATTTCAAATCCTCTGTTTCTGATAAAAGCTTGATAGAAAATTCAGCCAATCCATCATCAAAACATTGAAGTAAAATTTCATTGTGCCATGCATAATCCGCCATTATGGCCACGCCTACATGCGGCATGATTTGGAGTATGTGATCTTGGAGTTCTGCAGAGTATAAATATGCGGAAATTCGCCTGACACTTGATGAGAATCTTTGCCGAACGTCTCTCGGAGCAACAAACCATCCGGGATAACTCGCTCTTGCCTGCTGAAGATCTAGATAGTTCCTCAATACATAGTCTAGCTTTTCATCATTAGAGACCGTTGGGGTGTTAGGTAGAGCTATATAGTTGGAAAATATCCCCCAAGAATTTTTATCCGCACATAATGGCTCCTTCAGTATTCTGAATAACTCGCTATATCTAGCAGCGTAATCAGACTCTTCTATTCCTTCCACCATAGGCAGCACCACAGGTGTAACGCGGCGCGCTTCTAGCAATCGTTGCTGCCCAAGAGTCGGAGCGCTTCCTAAAAATAAATAAATAGGCAGAGCGTGTTGATCGAGCACATCTCTGACCCACCCAATCCAATGTAAAAAATTTGGATCATCGCCCGAGAAACCTATCAAACAAAAAATATTTTCTAGTATAGATTGTCGCACTAAATTAACGAACGGAGCAGACTGATCCGGGTAACGTCGATAATCCTCTTCAGTGAAGATAAAAGGACGCTGAGATGGAAATGAACCATGAAGCTTTACAATTCTTCTGCGGTTCAACATTTTTGACTGAGGGATATCTTCCCTGCACGTGACTACATAATGGGCATGATCGACAATATTTTCGGACGCACGCTCAAGCAAGGTGTCATAATTAGTTGTAAATACTTCGCACCATTGAAGTGCTAGGAGTTTTTTGTGCAAAACTCCGGGACTTACTTTGTCATCTGGGATGAGACGCTTTAGCAAATCCTCTAATGCTGGCTTAGAGAACACTCTCGCATATTGTTCACCCAGCTGGGTGACCATACTGGTGGAGAATTCCTTTAGCTCACCTTTATCGGGATTAAGCTCCCGCCATAGTTCTTGGGCTACTTCGTACCATGTTGCCAGATGATCACCATTCTCAGCATTCCTGCTGAATCCTGCTCCGACCATGATAGCTGCATTTCCGTTTTCCAACGCTCGCCGCACTGCGTCGTAATGCACTCTGCTTCCATCCATGCCGTTTACCCCTGACCAAACTGGTTATTTAGCAACCACAGTGATTTTTTTTGCAGGGTATAACTTGCGTAGATTAGGAGCAAATGGTGCGTTACCTCTTTCCCTACTGCACAAACGTAGATTTGAAGAACGCTTTGGCCAACGACTCAACTTGTCCAATCGATGGGGTTGAATGGCCGCCTTTGGCCGTAAGCAGGAGTTGCGCATGTCCGCGTATGGCCGATTGCAGACCTTCGTGACAGGCAGCAGTCGGCCAGAAGCAGACATTCCCTTGCGGCGCATGCATTCGCTGAAACCGGCCTGTAGTAGGATGCGGATTTAATCGAATGAAGCTTCATAATGAATATTCGGGCACTTGAAGAAAGCACTGTCTTATCGATCACAGTCGACCAAGCTCATCGCTTTTTCGAGATGGTTGTGAGACTGGATGACGGGACCAAAAACAAACTGATGGCATGGAACGCGGACGGCACGGAGCTAGCTATCAAACTTGGCGCTCTTTACGTTCAAAGCTGCAGCGAACTCGGAGAGCTTGAAGGGATAAACGTCGTTGAAAATGTTTTATTGCTTGAAGGTGATTTTGGAGATGTCACGATTCATGCTACCTCGTTTTCTATTGAACAACTGGTGTAACTACGGTTCTGGAGGCTATTACGAGCTGAAAGCGACCTACATGTCCGCCCCGCTCAGCCGAGCGGACTGAAACTGAGAACAGCGAGACCGCTGATCACCCGATTAATCTCCCCAACCACTCGCCTCGTCGCTTCCTCGATCGCTCCCTCATTCCGGCATAAAAACCAACCCTGTTCAGCAACCGCTCGCTCAAACGCCTGAGTACAAGCGACATGCTCCTCCAGACCGCGAAGCACAGTACTGCTCAAGCCGCGCCGTCGTGCAGCCGCCCTCGCCCAGGAAATTTCTGCCGCTGTGACCACCCCGACATGCAGGTCTGGCACTTGGACGTCACGATCAAGGTTCAACTGCAGGATTTCGGCGAACGGGACTGTGCGGCGAAACGCGGCCTCGGACGGGTACCAGCGATCGATCAGGATAATGCTGTCGATGGGTTGTTTCGTCAGCACGTGCCGGGAAATCCAGCGGCGGCTATCCGCCAGACGCTGGCAAACTTGCAGTTCCAGAGCCCGGTCAGGCTGGCGGGCAAGCCGGTTCACCAACTGCATGGTCTCGCCCCGGAACGGGTCGCTTTTCTTCTCGCAAAGCCGGATGACTTTCTGGTTGTCGGCCCTCAGGACTTCGGTGATGGCCTCAAGCAGCGAGGTCTTGCCGACGCCTTTGGGGCCATCCAGCGCGACAAACAGCGGACGATTCATTTTCACGGGCTTCAACGGGGATGGGTGACCACTCTAACGGATTTTCAGGTTGAACCTCTGCCGTTCAGGCGAACTCCCAAACCTGAATACAGGAGAAACCTATGACTCAGACAGCTTTGGTCGTGGGCGCCAGCGGCATCGTCGGCAGCGCCATCACGCAGTTACTCATCGACAACCAGTGGCAGGTCGCCGCGCTGTCGCGGCACCCGTCGCAAACGCCAGGCGTGATCCCGGTCGCAGCTGATCTCCAGGATCCGGCTTCGCTGGAACGAGCGCTCGCGGGGTTGAAACCCACCCATGTGTTCATCACCACATGGTCACGGCAAGCCACGGAAGCCGAGAACATTCGCGTCAATGCCGCCATGGTACGCAACGTGCTCAGCGCCGTTCGCCCAGCCAAGAGCGTTGAGCACGTAGCGCTGGTGACCGGCCTGAAACACTACCTCGGCCCGTTCGAAGCGTATGGAAAAGGCAGCCTTCCGCAAACGCCGTTTCGCGAAGAGCAGGGTCGTCTGGATGTCGAGAATTTCTACTACACCCAAGAAGACGAATTGTTCGCCGCCGCCGAAAAGGACGGTTTTACCTGGAGCGTTCATCGCCCGCATACCGTCACCGGAGTTGCCGTTGGCAACGCGATGAACATGGCGACCACCCTCGCCGTCTATGCCTCGATCTGCAAAAAAACCAACCGTCCTTTTGTGTTTCCCGGATCGAGGGTGCAGTGGGACAGCCTCACCGACATGACGGACGCCCGGCAGTTGGCGAAACAACAATTTTGGGCGGCCACCACGTCGGCGGCAGCCAACCAGGCATTTAATGTCACGAATGGCGATGTGTTTCGCTGGAAGTGGATGTGGAGCCGAATTGCCGACTACTTCGACTTGCCTGCTGCCGATTATCCCGCTTCCCTCTCGCCGCTGGAGAAGCAGATGGCCAACGACCAAACCGTATGGACGCAAATAGTTGCCGAACACGGTTTGAAAGAAGCTGACATCGGTCGCCTGATCTCGCCATGGCATACCGATGCCGATCTCGGCCGCCCCATTGAAGTGGTTACTGATATGTCGAAAAGCCGTGCAATGGGTTTCACTGCCTATCAGGCGAGCGATCAGGCGTTTTTCGATGTGTTCGACAAACTGCGCGAGATGCGCTTGATACCTTAGGTGATTCCGGACCGGATAGGCTCAGCTGATTTGAAGGAGAGGATAAGGAAATGACGAATGAATACTGATTGGCTGACGTGCTGGAAAGGAAATTGTTAGGGGCCAATGGGGCATGTGGATTGACCACAATGCCCACACCCAAGAGCCTCATCCTCGCTATCTTACATGGGCAGTGGTGACGGAAAAGCCCAAGCACCAGACAGGATCTCTGCGCGAGGACGGTAGAGCCTAACGGTATAGTTCCAGCCTTCAACTATCGGCAGGCAGTTTTCTGTGCTCGCCTCACAGCCGCCGAACTGAACCACTATAGCGCCGTCGGGTGATTGCTTCGCAGTGAGGTTATTCAGAGTGTAGGCGTTTTGCTTATTCTTCTCATAATAACCCTGAGCGTTATAAACACTGACCGACCAGAAACCATCCGCGGGGACATCCTTGACGGTTAGACGGTATACGGTTTTACCGTCGTTCTTCTCGGGAGTCACGTTGAGATACGTCGCGTCTTTATCAGGATTTCCACCCCATGCAGAGGCCGAGCCTAAAAGATGGCGAACAGGATCAACTTCTTCGGGCGTCCCAAATGCTTTTTTGAAATCGGGAATTGTTGAGGACAGCACTAAAAGCGCATCGCGAACTTTCCTCTGGCTGGCAGCATCCCATTTTGGAAGGCTGAGGGTGCCTGCGCTGGCCTGTTCCACCTTGATCCCGTCCTGAAGCGCGTGCACCTTTTTTACGTCTTCGACATTATTGGGATCAACCAAGGTGCGGATCGCCGTCACTACATAGCGAGTACCAACGGAATCGCGGGTTAGCACATGCTTGCCCGCTCCGTAAAACACATTCGGCACGAAGTGGTCTTCGTTGATCACTTGCATCGCCATGAACCGCTTGCCTGGATCCGGTAAGGTGATTGTTACCGGCCCCGCATCAAGATCGAATACACCGGAGGAGTACATCGTGTCCCTGTTCAATCGGACAACCGTTTGGTGGTCTATCGATGCCAATTCCCTGCGGTGCAGCATTTTGCCAAGCCCTCCCTGCTTGGTCAGAGAATCGATATAGAGATCCGATTCTGCTCGTACGAAGTTATCAACCGTCACCGGTTTGACCGCTGCTGCTTCGGCTGCATCTTCAGCGTTCACTGACCAGGAAATCCCCACGAGCAGAAAGATAGAAGCTACACGGACTGAGATGTTCTGCATTTTTAAACTTCCAAGTTAGAGGCCGTAACGTAGGTTCAGGTGTTACTCGCCTTACCATGCGTATTGAAGACGCAACGTCCAGGTGTTTACGTCGGGAGAGCCTTTACGCTCCGATACGGTGTCCGAATAGGCAATCAGGCCTCCAAACTGAGGAGAAAGCATGAATCCTACGCTGGCACCCAATAAGGCGTTTTCTTGTTTATTGTCCTGCCAGTTGCCATCGATTTTGGTTTCGCCGCCTCGGTTGTAGGTAGCGTCAAGCGATGCCCAAAGCGCGCGATTGATCGTGTAGCTGTAATGCCCTTCGACGGCATACAAAGGCTTCTGCTCGAGCTTGCTGTCGCCCTGATATTCATCATTGTCTCCGTACAGCGAGACGTACGTATTGAATTCGAGCCAGGTCGGGCCCAGAGGTGTACCGAAGGCCAGCTCAGGCTTAAAGGCCCACCGATTCGACCCTATGTTGATGATGCGATCCTTGTCGTAGTCCCCGGTTGGAGCCGTGATCCACAGTGCTCCGCTCAGGAACGTTTCAGGCGTCCAGTTGGCAAACTCTTCCTTGGTCAGCGCAGGGCCACCAAACAGGTTGTGCACGAGCACGACCTGGGTATCGGCCATGCCTCCGTTGTGCTTGGTGCCATCGAAAAATCGCGCGTTATCGAATGAAGCTGAAATGTCAGCATAGGGCTGCAGAATCTGAATGGCGCTGTTGCGTCCATCCACTGCAAAAGAGCGGGCATATCTCGCGATGTAAAGATTGGCGTCCAGTGACAGCCCCTTGATGGGCAGTGACGTATCAATCGGCGTGTTGGTGTCGATACGGTTGTAGTAACCGAACGCCATATTCAGATCGGTGGGCAGGTTCTGCCAATCCCGCGCATTGTCTGCATGACCAAACAGAGGGATTGCTATCAGCGCCATGCCCACCGAGTGGCGAACATACTTCTTAGAATGCATGCAACAGCTCCTGAGCAGCTGAATGATTTACTTTGCAGCCGGAAACAGCATCGGTAATTTCCACTGCCCTTCAGAAAATTTGGCAGTCGGCATGTAGATCCTCAGGACGCTATAAAACGGGCCATTCGGGGCCGGTAGCCAATTGCTTTCCTTGTTCTTGCCAGGTGACTCATGTTGCACATACAGAGTGAGTCCCCCATCAGGATCCATTTGAAGTTGATCCAGCATCCTGGAATTGATCAGGTAACGATTGATTGGGTTGTCCACCAAAAGCTTGGTCTTACCGTCATACATGGTCAGAGACCAGAACGCTTGCGCTGGCGGTAGCTCACCTTTGTTGAAGTGAAGCGTGTAAGTTTTCTGCGCGGCATTGACCGGGCTACCTTTAGCATCGGTGAAATAACCGATGTAGCTAGCTTCAGCCGAGGAATTGCCGAAGATGCCGACGTTCGCACCGACATACCGGTACAGGTAGTTGTTTTTAAGGTGTTCGCGCGTGCCAAAAAAATCACCACTTTCGACTTGGTGCGTATCAATCTTGGTCTTTTTGAATTCGGCAAACTCAGCCTTGCCCGCGTCGATGCCACGTTGCAGTGCGGCTAGCTGGTCTGCGCTGAGCTTGCCTTCATCAAATTTCTCTCCCGGCCCGACGCCAATCTTGCTGAACCGTTCGAATAGCGCCTTCTCGCTTGCGACTGGTTGTGCAAAACCAAGCACGAAATCCAGATAGCGGAACAACGCTGGGGTTTCGCTCATGCCCGCCTGCGGCTGGGGCCAGTTGATATCTGGCGCAGCGGCGGGAGCCGATTTTTTAAGATAAGAACTCAGAGGCTGAACTGCATATCCCTGCTGGATCTTTTTGACGTTAGCCAGATCCTTTTCGTCGAACAGCTGAGTTCGAATGAGGACGTAGACAATGTCTCCTTCGCTCTTGAGCGTCTTAGCGATGCCCGCCGGCGTCGAACCTTTCCACCCAGGGCCGGCGACGAGGAAATCCCCCCCTTCATTACCAGTAGTGCGGGTACCCAGATAATCGAAATTGTGGGTGTACAAGTCGATCATTTGCGCTGAGTAATACCGGTTTTTTTCTATCGCTGGCATCGTTAGTATCTGTGGCTCGCTGCGTAAATCCAGCCATACGAATGAATAAGGGGTGTCTGAGTTCGGGGTAACGAAAGCAGTGTCTTTGGGTGTGAACACCCGAGCCGTATTGCCGACCTTGTTGAAGGGCGCCTTGTAATCCGGGCCATCAGCCTTTACGGCTTGCGCATACAAGGTTTTGTACATCTCAACGACAGGAAAGCCATAGAGATAAGCCTCCTTGGCAATGGCTTCAGCCTCGCTAGGGGATGCGGTGAAATCGGCATAGGCGAGCGGGCTCAACAACACTGCCGAGGCAGTAACAAGCAGACCACGTAACGACGTCATTCCTGACTCTCCATGAGGCTATTCATTTACCAAAAGTGACGTTGAGGCCGGCAAAGACGGTGAACTGAGGCACTCCTGGGCCTTCATGCTGCACAGTCCATTGAGGTTCAACATAGGCATTGAGGATATTGGTGCCGGCCTTCCACGCTTTGCCAACCCCGAGCCCAATCGGAATGTAATGCGTGTCGTCCTTCAAATTGAAAGTCCAAGTACCTGTCGAGCGCAGGTACCAGCCCTTGGGGAGGTTATGGATGACAAAGGGCTGGAATGTGGCCGACTCGACGTGAGCTCTGTCACTGTCACCGGCAAAGGAGCTCTGGTACTGAACCAATGCACCTAGCAAGCCACTCGGCGAAGCATCAATAGCAACGGCTGCGAGTCCCGCTTGCCACTTTCCTGTTCCCAATTCATCACGGGCCGCAGTTGGCGCTGTTATCTGCGGGCCTATACCCAGTTGAACGCCTTCCGTTTTCAGCAAGAAAATATCGAAAAGATTCAAATCACCAATACCTGTGCTGTATCCACCATGCGGGTCTGGGCGGGTACTGATTGGCATTGTCGCTCTGAGCAATTGTGGAACAGGTGAAAAGTCGTTTGGAGCGACAGGCAGCGTTCCGCGCACCAATGCGTCATTGGTATGGACGTTAGTGTGATACAGCTTAGGTGTGTAGTAATCCTGAAGGTTGAGCCCCGGGGCCAAGTTCAAGGGGTTGTTACTTTTGTTAGCAGTCTCAGCATTATCGCCAAGCGCTTCGTGCGTACAAACCAAACCTACCGCGAGCGCCAGGACTTTACCTAGGGGGTTCCTTTCCATACTACAGTCGCTCATGAGGTCAAAGGTCGAGATTTATTTCATCCAACTGATTGACGTTAGCCGCAGTTCACGATTGCGCAAGGCACCGTGAAAAAGAAAATACGCGGATTGTTTTTGTGCAATTGACCTAGCGCTCGTATGTGTCGAGGAGAGCTGCTGTCTGGCCTAGCCTGCTTGGCGTCGACGCTCAGGATATGAGCTAAGGTGAATAACTTAGTCCACGTTGACGGCCATTTTTTCATGGCCGTCACGCAAATAAACGAGCAAGAAGCAGCGATAACATGGAGGTTTTATGCGCAGCGCGTCTGGTCGGTCGCTCAATAGTTTTTCTCTTTTTCGCCTACCAAGCGTTTTGTTGATTACTTTTTCTAACGCGCTAGTAATGTCAGAAGCAGAAGCTGCTTGTGGCCCTCTCGCGCCAGGTAGCTACGGCGTAAGTCAAACATGTACACCCGCAGCAGGTATCGAGGCTGTGATCTCCACTCAACCGGGAACGGCCGTCACCACAACGGCGGGCTCTTCAATCCTGAGTCGAGGCAACAATGCAAACTCCACAGCTATTCTTGATGCAACTACTGTGAATAGCACTCCCCCCACAGCCGCTAATGCGGTGTTCTCAAATGTTATTGGAACCACTGTCAGCACTGCGGCATTGAACGTTATTGGCGGCATCTCGACTGTAAACGTGGGCGGAAGCGGTCTGGACGCCCTTGCGATTACGAATGCAAGCGCTGGCATTTCATCGTTTTCAGTCACCTCAGGCACTACGCTCAACATACTCAACACCGTGGTCGGCAATGAACACGACGGCATCGATGTCAATGCTAGCGGCGGTGGAGCGATAAACGTGTTGCACCAGGGCAACGGTCAAATCACTCTGCTGGGTGGTAACGGCATCTGGACTAAAGCGACTGGGAATGGCGATAACAACGTAAATGTCGGCGCGGGTGTGAGCATCCTCGTTAACAATGACGACGCACTATCCGCCGGCCCGCCAATCACTGACGATACCCTGCCTACAGCGGGCATCGGTAACCACGCCGGAGTCCATACTCGCGCAGTAAATGGCAACACCAATCTGATCAACGCAGCCAATGTGCAAAGTCTTGGAATGAACGCGTTTGGCCTGTTCACTGAAGGCGGCACCGGCAACACCCGCCTTACAAATACAGGAACGCTTTCGACTAACGGTCTTAACGGTTTCGGCATTCGATCGTTCGCCACGGTTGGCAGCATTGCTGTGGTCAATGACGGCGCTATCACTACCACCGGTGGCGCCGGTCACGGTATTTACGCCAACGATAATGTCGGCGCTACCGGTTCGATCAGCGTTGAAAACAATGCCGAGCTCAACGTCGGAAGCACCAGTAACACCGCCGGCTCGCGAGCGATCTACATCATCAAACGCGGGACAGGTGATGTCAGCGTCAAGGGCAGCGGCGATATCAACGTCTTCGGAAGTACCAGCACCACCCGCGCATACGGGATCATCGTGAGCGCTGAGAACAACAATGCACTGATCGATTACTCAGGCGATATTTTTGCCAGCGGTTTCGGCGCGGGCGGCATTCGCGTTGATTCGACCGGGGGCAATGTCCAGGTCAATTATCGTGGCAATCGAATTGAAACCCTGCACAGCAATGCTAATGGCATTTACGCCACGACTCAGTTATCAGCGGGAACGGTGAATGTCGATGCCGGTGGCACGATCATCACCCACTCCGACGCGGGTTCGGGCGACGGCAGCGGCATTGGTTCTTTCGGTATCCAAGCTTTAATCTTGGGGGGCGATGTTGGGATCAGGTTCACCGGGCCGCTGATCGACGTGAATGGTGCAGGCGCGGCGTTACTAGCGGGCAATGCGTTCAACGGCGGAAGCGGCCTCGGTGCAATTAGCGTCAGCAACAGCGGCGAACTGATTGCACGTGGTGATCAGCAACGCGGGATTCGCACCTTCTCGACCACCGGCGCGCAGAATATCGTCAATACCGGGCCGATCCAGACGCTGGGGGCTAGTAATAGTCAGGGCATCTTTGCCCTAGCCTCCGGCGCGGCAATCATGACGGTGAACAATAGCGGGGCTATAAGCGCAGGCGGAACCGGCTCGTCCGCCATTGATGCGTCGACCGAGGGAGGCAGCGTTGACGTCAGCAACGCTTCAGCCCTACAAGGCGGCTGGGGGGACAGTAGCGGTATCGCCTTGGGCGGCGCGGCACAGACGGTGAATAATACCGGCGTCATCGGTGCGCTCAGCGATTCGGCAGTGCGGGCAGATACTACAGCCGTAGGTAATACGTTTTCCCTGAACAACACGGGGGAGATGACGGGATCGGTCAATGCCGCCATTTCTGACAGCACCATTCGAAACAGTGGGACGTGGACTTTGCGAAACTTCGCCGCGAGCACGGCGAGCGGTGTACGCGATACATGGGGGGGTGGCAGCTAGCAATCTGGGCTCTTCGGGGAATAACAGTATTACCAACAGCGGCCTGATTCGCTTGGCTACGCAGCCACAAGCTGGAATCGTCAGCTTCAGTAGTAGCGGTGCATATTTGCCGCTTGGCCAAGCGGCAAATGCACCAACACCTGGAGGTGCCGTCCAAGCTCAGTTGCTTGGCGTTACCAGCTTCACTAACAGCGGCACGCTCGATTTACCCTCAGGAAGCAGAACTGTCGGTAATGTGCTCCTCATCAGCGCGGCTAACACTGCGGGAAACAATGGGGGCGGAGTATTTGTGTCGGACGGCGGAGCACTGCTGCTCAACTCCACGCTCAACGCCGGAGGTACAAACAGCATCTCGGATATGTTGGTGGTTGACTCCACCGCAACCAGCGCTGGAGGCGCCACGCGTATTGCGGTGCGCAACGTAGACGGACAGGGTGCATTGACCCAAGGCAACGGCATCGCCGTGGTCGAATTGCTTGATAAAACACAGAGCGCGAGCGATCCAAACGCATTTAGCCTGGCTCGTCGTGTCGTCGCCGGGCCTTATGAATATCGCCTGCAACAAGGCGCTGAGGACGGAAGCACGAAGGATACCTGGTTCCTGCGTTCGGATGCGCCCGTTCCAGATCCGACGCCTGCCCCCGATCCGACACCTACTCCCGAGCCAGCTCCGGCCCCTTCGCCAGTTCCCAACTATCGCCCCGAGGTTTCACTTTACGGTGCAGTTCCAGCTCTGGCGCTGGTGTACGGGCGAACCATGGTGGATACGTTGCATGAGCGGGTCGGTGAAGAGCGTCTGAATGCCGGCGAACCGTTACCCAAAGACGATCAAGCCACCCTGGCGCCGTCAATGGGCTGGGGCCGAGTGATTTACCGAAGTGGAAAACAGGATGGCGATAGCAAAAACTCTTTGGGCCGGACACCCGAATATAATTATGACCTCACAGCTTTTCAGGTCGGCACTGATCTTTACCGTAAAGAAAGGCCCGATGGCAGTCATGAACAGGCCGGCTTATCGCTTTCAGCAGGCACCCTTGATGCTGGGGTAAGCCATTACACCCGCCGCCCCGCCGGATCGGACACCCTGCGTGCATATGGCGTGGGGGCCTACTGGACGCATTTCGGCCCCTCCGGTTGGTATCTTGATGGCGTGGCGCAAATCAATCGCTTCGACATCGAAGCCAGGCCAAATGACCTGAGCAAACTCAAGACGCGCGGATGGGGCTACACCGTCTCTCTGGAGAATGGATATCCGATTGAGGTAGACAAAAACTTGTACA
This sequence comes from Pseudomonas sp. Z003-0.4C(8344-21), assembly GCF_900104975.1. Lineage (NCBI taxonomy): Bacteria > Pseudomonadati > Pseudomonadota > Gammaproteobacteria > Pseudomonadales > Pseudomonadaceae > Pseudomonas > Pseudomonas sp. Z003-0.4C(8344-21). Next base: position 3,838,680 of record NZ_LT629756.1, read on the forward strand.
TGGAGCCGCAGCTGCAAGCCATCTATAGCCATGTAGATCTCGATAGCAGCAACGATGTCGGCGCCAACATCCGTTTCCGCGATGTCGATTCTCTTATCGGGCGAGCAGGCGTACGGATCGCTAAAGACTGGGACACGGACAGCGTGGATAGAACTCCACGACGTACCAACACTTGGATCCGGCCTAGCATCTGGCACGAATTCAAAGGACAGCCAAAGACCGAGTTTTCTTCCGAATCGGGTTACATTCCTTTTGAATCGGATATTCAGGGTACGTGGGGCGAGGTTAATGTTGGCATAGATCATCAGGCGAACCGGCGCACGACCTTTACTGCGTCGGCGGGCTATCGCCAAGGGTTCGATGGTGACAGCCACGGGTATGATGCGATGCTGGGTTTCAAAATTGATTTTTGAGAACCGACAGGTACACACATTCATAAAGCGTGGTGATGCCGAAAATATCTTATCAGCCTTGTTAGGCATCACCCGCTTTGTCCATTTTTTTACTTGCAAGCTCTGTTTCCAGAAACTTTCCCCAGTCCCCCATCGCATGCAGAACGGGTGACAATGTCTTCCCGAGTGGCGAAATTCTATATTCAACTTTAGGAGGCACTTCGCCGTAATCCGTTCGCAACACAAGGCCATCCTCCTCTAGTTCTCGCAACTGCTGCGTGAGAGTCCGAGGAGGTATGCGGCCTAAGCATTTGGCAAGTTCACCGAATCTTCTTACATCTTCTAAAAGGAAATGAATGATCATTACCTTCCACTTCCCCCCTATAACTTTCAATGTTGTCTCGACAGGACAACTCACTTTTTTTTCGGTTGCCATGAAACACCTCAGTACAATTTCACTTACAGTAACAAAAATGTAACTACTTGCGGCTCGCCTGTTCAGCGTCTACTTTTGTCTGGCTGGCAAGAGATCCTCCATCTCCGAGAGGGTAATGCATAGCTAACCATACACGAGGTGACACATGTCTACTACGAAGGGAATGCTAGATCCGAATGATGCGGTTATCTTGCTGATTGACCACCAAAGCGGTCTCTTTAACACCGTTCGCGATGTATCAATTCCGGATCTGCGCAATTACGTTATAGCAATCGCGAAAACCGCGACCTTGCTAAACATTCCCGTCATCACCACCGCATCCGTACCTGACGGGCCCAATGGCCCGCTCATACCTGAGATTCACGAACATGCACCACACGCGGTTTACGTGCCACGCACAGGGCAGATCAACACTTGGGACAACCCTCTTTTTGTAAAGGAAATCGAGAAGACAGGGCGTAAAACCCTGATCATCGCCGGCACACTCACGAGTGTGTGCATGGCATTCCCAGCAGTAAGCGCAGTGCAAGCTGGTTATAAAGCTTATTGCGTTGTTGATGCATCAGGAAACTGGAGCAAGCTTGCCACTGACACGACTATCGCACGTGTAACTCAAGCAGGCGCGATTCCCACGGATACCTTCGCCATAGTTGCGGAACTTATGCAAACCTGGAATCGCCCTGAAGGTTCGAGATTCGCAGAAATCATATCCAATCACATCTGTCCGGAATATAAATGTTTGATGGAGAGTTATGGCAAAGCCCAATCCATAGCGAAAGATGGCCCTGAGACACACCTCGACAAGTATAAATAAAGTTAAAAGCCACTGATCCAACCTTAAAATCTTCACTTCAGACTAAGTAAAAAATTTGGAGGGCGCTCATGCGTCCTTCAAGTCCAAGTAAATTCTGCGCCAGAATTCTCAATCATGGTTTATCCCCTTAATTATCCTGTTCGCCGGTCTGTGGGCGTCCGGCAAAAAAGACTACTCCCCCATTCAGGTCAGCCGAGCGTTACAAATCCGCCGAATCCACTTACAACGATTATCACCGCATCTCCCCCTGCCCCGGCCCCCCAGCCGATCAGTACGTCAGCACAGACAAACTCAACATCTGGGATCAACCCAAGGGGAAGTCATTTCCAAGCTTCAGCGCGGAGATAAACGAGCAAACGTACTGCCGCCAGTTTGCTGGTCAATTGCGACGACGGCAGGACGACGTACCAAAGGTTTGTGAGCATGTGAACGTGGACTCAATCCAGGAACAGGAATGGCTCACACCGCGAGCGAGAAGACGCGTCATAAAGAGTGCGCCTTATCGTTGCCCACGCGAGCCCAGAATTCTTCTGCTGACGGGCTGATGGGCGCCGTCGGGCGTGTGAGGTGAATTTCCAGAGGGATATCCCAGCTTTCGTCCAGCGCCCGAACCAGACGTCCGTCAGTCATTTCCTGTTCGGTCAGGCTCTTGGGTAACCAGGCGACCCCCTTGCTCTCCAACGCCATCGACATCAGAACCGCAGCCAGATGGCTGCTGAAAAGCGGCTTGAGATGAAGATAATCTTCTTTGCCGTGGAGTCGGTGAGCGACGATTCGGCCGAGGCCCGATTCGTGGGTGTAAGCCAGATAAGGCAGGGTTTCAGGGGAGGTTCCGAAATGGGCAGAAGGACTCGCCAGTGGCACCAGCACATCCTCGCCGATCTTCTTTCCAATGAACTGAGCAGGGGCCAGCAACGGCGGTACATCGGGGTGGCGATGACACAGGAGAAATTGCACCTGGCCCTGGATCAGCATCTGCTCGCACACCGCCATGCTGTCTGAATGCAGACGTACCGCCTCAATCGGTGCGCCGTTTTCGGCACTTCTCAACCAGCGCGGGAAGAAGGTGAAAGACAAGGAATGAGTGGCTGCAAATTGCAGGGTTTTTGCAGCCATCCCCGCCACTTCCTGTGCCTCGGAGCGCATCCGGTACAGGCGCCTGGCCGCCTCTTGGGCGCTGGGCAAAATCTGTCTTCCGGCCTCGGTCAAGGTCGCTCCCTGCGGGGTGCGGACGAACAGTTCGACGCCCATCCAATTCTCCAGCGAACGGACTCTGCGGCTGAAGGCAGGCTGCGTCACGTGGCGCGCTTCAGCGGCACGAACAAAGCTGCCGTATTCCGCAAGCGCTGAAAAATCCTCTAGCCAAACGAGTTCCAAGGGCAATGCCTCCTGTGCATAGGGCGCGGCATTAATAGCATTGGGCGGGTGTCATCGCAAAGCATAACGTGGGGCCACAAACAACAAGAGGAACCCGTCATGCGTATCGTCGACATCCGTGAAAAAACCGTTTCCATTGCCTCCCCGATTGCCAACGCGTACATCGATTTCTCGAAAATGACCTGCTCGGTCGTCGCGGTTATCACCGATGTGATTCGCGATGGAAAACCGGTCATCGGCTACGGTTTCAACTCCAACGGTCGCTACGGTCAAGGCGCTCTGATGCGTGATCGCTTCCTGGCGCGCATCACCGAAGCTGATCCCGACACACTCGTCGACCATGAAAACAACAACCTCGATCCGTTTGCCATCTGGAAAGCCCTGATGACCAACGAAAAGCCTGGCGGTCACGGCGAGCGCTCGGTCGCGGTGGGCACCATCGACATGGCGGTATGGGATGCCGTCGCGAAGATCGAAGGCAAACCGCTCTATCGTCTGCTGGCCGATCGTTACCGCAACGGCGTGGCCGATGACAAGGTCTGGGTCTATGCAGCAGGCGGTTACTACTACCCAGGCAAAGACCAGAGCAAACTCAAAGCAGAAATGCAGAGCTATCTGGATCGTGGCTACGACGTTGTCAAAATGAAGATCGGTGCGGTGCCACTCGACGAAGATATCCGTCGCATCGAGGCGGTACTCGAAGTGGTTGGGGACGGTCGTCGACTGGCAGTCGATGCCAACGGTCGTTTCGATCTGCAGACCGGTATCGCTTACGCCGAAGCCATCAAGAAGTACAACCTGTTCTGGTACGAGGAGATCGGCGACCCGCTCGACTACGCACTGCAAGCCGAGCTTGCCAATCACTACGAACTGCCCATGGCGACCGGGGAAAACCTGTTTTCCCACCAGGACGCGCGTAACTTGCTGCGTCACGGCGGCATGCGCCCGGATCGCGACTTCCTCCAGTTCGACTGCGCGCTGTCCTATGGGCTCGTGGAGTACATGCGCACCCTGAAAGTGATGGACGAAATGGGCTGGTCGTCGCGCCGCGTCGTTCCGCACGGTGGTCATCAGATGTCCCTGAACATCGCCGCCGGCCTGCACTTGGGCGGCAACGAATCCTACCCCGACGTGTTCCAGCCTTTCGGCGGCTTCGCCGATGGAATCAAGGTGGAAAACGGATATGTCGGCCTGCCCGATATTCCAGGTGTCGGCTTCGAAGCCAAGTCCGCCTTGTACGCCGTCATGCGCGAGCTGGGCGAAGGCTAATCCAGATCGATCTGCGGTTTCTTTCAAGGGACCGCAGATTCAGGCGTCTTTCGCAGACGCCAAACCACATGCCCATCACAACAATAAAATGAGGTGCTTCCGTGGAAATGTCCAAGTCCCGCTGGTACGGCCAGCTGTATGTGCAAGTGCTGATCGGCATCGTGATCGGTGCCGCGATCGGTTACTTCGTACCCGATATCGGCGCCAAGCTCCAACCCTTTGCCGATGGCTTCATCAAGCTGATCAAAATGCTCTTGGCGCCCATCATTTTCGGTACGGTCGTGGTCGGTATCGCGAAGATGGGCAGTATCAAAGAGGTCGGGCGGATCGGTGTGAAAGCGCTGATCTACTTCGAGATTCTTTCAACCATCGCCCTCGTCGTCGGCCTGATCGTGGTCAACATCGTCAAGCCTGGCGTCGGAATGAATATCAACGTCAGCGCGCTGGATGCAAATGCGATCAGCAAGTACAGCCAGGCCGCCACCGAGCAAGGCGGCACCGTTGAGTTCTTTCTGAACATCATTCCCCACACCTTTCTCGGCGCGTTCTCCAACGGCGTCATGCTTCAGGTCATTCTGCTTTCGGTATTGATGGGTGTGGCTCTGGTTCAAATGGGCGAGACCAGCAAGCCATTGATCAATACCATCGATCTGTTTCTGCAGGGCCTGTTCAGGATCGTGGCGATGGTCATGCGCCTGGCGCCACTGGGTGCCGGTGCCGGCATGGCGTTCACGATTGGCAAATACGGAATTGGCACGCTGCTATCGCTCGGGCAGTTGTTGGTCGCCCTCTACATCACCACCTTGATTTTCATCGTCGTGGTACTGGGCACGGTGGCCCGATGGTCGGGCATGCCGCTGATGCAGTTTCTGCGCTACTTCAAGGATGAAATCCTCATCACGCTTGGCACCTGCTCAACCGAAGCCGTGTTGCCACGCATGATGGTCAAGCTGGAAAAGCTCGGCTGCAAAAAATCCGTGGTCGGCATGGTGCTGCCGACGGGCTACACCTTCAACGCAGACGGCACCTGCATCTATCTGACCATGGCCGCCATCTTCATTGCCCAGGCGACCAATACGCCACTGACCTTTATGGATCAAATGATCTTGCTGGGCGTGTTCCTGCTGACGTCCAAAGGCTCGGCCGGGGTGGCGGGCGCAGGCTTTGTAACGCTGGCCGCAACACTCACCACCATTCACTCCATTCCTCTGGTGGGCCTGGTCTTGCTGCTGGGCATTGACCGGTTCCTCAACGAAGCGCGCGCCGTGACCAACCTGATCGGCAACGGCATCGGCACCATCGCTATCGCCAAGTGGGACAACTCGTTTGATGTCGAGGCGTGCGAGCGTGAAATCGCAGCCATGAAGCACGAGAAAGCGACCAGGAAGGCGTTGCTGGCGCAGAAATAATCTGCAAACGGATCCGGTCATCTCGCCGTGGCAAAGGCTATGACCGGTAGCGCCTTCCAGGTCTCGCTCAACTCGAATGAGACCCGCACATCACTGGTGAGATTTTGATGGAGCCGAAAAATGATCGAGCGATCACATCATGAACTGCGCAAGGCGTTTGGTGATTTACTCAAAGGAAACGTCTGCAAGTTTGCTGCTTCAGTATTCGACCCTATCTCGGTTCGTATGGCTTGCGACCTTGGCTTTGAGGTTGCCATTCAAGGTGGTTCGGTCGCCTCGCTTCAGGTACTCGGGGCACCGGACATTGCACTGCTCACGCTGGATGAGTATGTCGAGCAGGTTTCCAGAGTCGGCCGGGCCAGCCAGATCCCGATCATCGCGGATGCTGACCATGGATTCGGAAACGCGCTGAATGTCATGCGCACCGTGACCGAGCTGCAGAAAGCCGGTGTCGCTGCCCTGACGCTGGAAGACACCCACCTGCCGGCCAGGTACAACGAGCAATCGCCTGTGCTTATCGAGCGGGAAGAAGCCGCGAGCAAGATTTACGCCGCGCGGTTTGCCCGATCAGATGAAGCCCTCAGCATCATCGCCCGCACCAACGCGGCTTTTACCACGCTGGAAGATTCCATTGCTCGCACCACGGCGTATGAAAAGGCTGGGGCCGACGCGATTTGCCTCGTCGGGGTCAAAGACTTCGAACATCTTGAAGCACTCACCGCACATCTGAGTGTGCCGATCATGTTGATCAACTATGCAAATCCGGCGCTGAGCAATGTTGAGCGACTGAGTGCTGCCAATGTGCGAATTGTGGTTAATGGGCATGCGCCGTATCTGGCCGCAATCGAAGCGACGTACGAGGCGTTGTGTGAACAAAGCGGCGCGGAGGGACGCGAACTTACGCTCTCTAAGCTGCTTGCCAGGTACACACTCTCGGACAATTACCGGGAGTGGGCGGAAACTTATTTAAGGTCGGGTCGTGATTCGAATTGATTTGAAGCAGGTGAGCTGAAGCGTCATGGGGCGAGGCTGGAGACATTGTTGCCGCAGACGGACCGCCCCTCACCCTAGCCCTCTCCCCCTGGAGAGGGAACCGATTCGGGGATATTCGAGGGTTGCGCCGACCTGAACGTGGCTCGTTGAACCCAGAGTCGCTGAGCTCACAAAAGCCATAATCACTATGGTCTTGCAGGTCGATGTACCCCTAAAGACACCTCGGTCGGCCCCCTCTCCCTCCGGGCGGTCCGACGTTTCGGGAGGGCTGGGGTGAGGGCTTGCACGCCAATCGCGCCATCGCTAATCAGATTGATAAACAGCCAGTAGAACCCCGGTCAGCACCAGGGGTCTGCTCTTGTATACCTTCTCTGGAATACATCGAATGTCCGCGCAACATAGCCTGGTAATACTCGCTCGGGGCGGTTACGCCGCTCGTGGCGTGCTGTATTTGATCATCGGGATTTTTGCCCTGCTGGCAGCGCAAGACTCGACAAAACCCAAGGACAGCCACAAAAGCCTGGAGGCACTGCTCAGCCAACCATTCGGCTATTTTCTGGTTGGGCTTGTAGTGGCCGGCCTGCTCGCCTTTGCAGCTTGGCGCGTCCTGCAAGCGACGCGTGATGTCGATCATCATGGCAAGGACCTCAAAGGTCTGGTCATTCGCGCAGGTCTGTTGGCGGGCGGTATGGTCAACGGCGCTTTAGCGATCTTCGCATTGGGTTTGCTCGTCAGCGGCATCAGAAGCTCGGGCGACTCAGGTGGGCAGACCAAAGACTGGCTGGCGCATCTGTTGTCCTGGGATCACTCGAATCTTTTGGTGTACCTGATCGCACTCGTTCCGCTGGGGGTCGGTATTGCTCACATCATCAAGGGCTGGAAGGCGACGTTCGAGAAATACTTTGAGGCGGACGAGGATGTCATGCGGTATGTCCGCCCCGTCTCGAGGTTCGGCCTGATCGCCCGTGGGGTGGTTTTTATTGAGATTGCGGTGCTGCTGGCTGTCAGCGGTTCCACTTATCAAGCGATGGATCCACCGGGTATGAAAGAGGCACTGGACGCGCTGCAAAATCTTCCAGCGGGCTGGTTGATCTTGATCGTGATGGCGTTGGGGTTGATGGCTTTCTCGGTTTACAGTTTTTCTGAAGCCTTCTGGCGACGGATCAATATGGATGTGCCTGGGGTAGCGAGATCGTAAGGCTACGTTCACCGCTTGCCGATTGGTAACCAGGTTGGCGGTACCCGCGATAAAGCGGGCACCGCGTCCTGGCAAAGCAGAAGGCTTACACACCCACTTACCAGTTGTAACTCACTTTGGCGGTAATCTCGCGACCCGGGTTGTAGAAGTTCGCGGTGCCGGAACCGACCACGTGCTGCTCATCCAGCAAGTTGCTGACGTTCACCGCAAGATCGGTACCCTTGGCGATCTTGTAGTTGAAGGCGGCGTCGAACAGCGTGGTGCCATCGCTCTTGCCGGAGTTGGCTGCATCGAAGTAATAGGAACCGACGTAGCGCGCACCCAAACCAACGCTGACATCCGTGCCGGGCAGGTCGTAATAACTCCAGAGCGAAGCGGAGTGCTTGGGTGCCGTGGCGAACTCGTTGCCTTTCAGCGAGCTGCCGTCGTACAACGAACCGCGCAGTACTTCCGACTCCATGTAGGAATAACCACCGATCAGGCTGAGGTTCTGCGTTACCTGCGCCTTGGCCTCCAGGTCGAGGCCACGCGCCCGCGACTCGCCCACCGTTTGTTGCTCGATGATGCCGCTCGGCAGCACCACGGCGATGGTGACGTTTTCCTGGGTCAGGTCATAAACGGCGGCAGAGAACAGTGCGTCCATCCCCATCGGCGCATATTTCACGCCCACTTCGTACTGCCGGCCCGTCTGCGGTGTGACGCCAACTTGCGGCGGCGAGACGGATTCCACCATGCTCACATAAGTGGAGACTTCGTCGTTGACGATGTAAGTCAGCGCACCGCGGTAGGAGGTTTCGGAGAAGGTGTCTTTCTCAGTCGATTGCAAGCCTTTGCTGGTCAGATCCATCGAGTCGTTGCGCACACCCCCGGTGACGATGAAACGCTCGTAGAACGACAGGTTCTGTTGAAGGAATACGGCTTTGGTGGTCGCGTCTCGCTTGTTCACGGCATACGGCGCGATCGAGCGTGAAACGCCAGTAAACACGGGATTGGCAATATCAATCGGGGTCGTCAGATCGTAGACCGAGCTTTCCTTGGTGGTCGAATCGAGGTACTCCACGCCCACCAGACTGCTGCTGTCGATGTTCTCGAAGCGGGCATCGTATTGCAGCATCAGATTGCCGTTGAACTGGTCGGCCTCGGTGTCTGTGCCAAACAGATAGCGGTCGACGGTCGTACCGACCCGTGCGGCGCTGTCGCTTAAGTAAACGTAGCCAAAATCATCGGTCAACTTGCTGTAACGCAGATTGCTGCGCAGTACGAAGCCGTTGTCGAAGTCATGGGTGACGTTACCGCTAAGGCTGGTGCGCTCGACATCGTGGAAGTTGTAGCTCGGCTCACCGTAAAACTTGCTGCGGTCGTATTCCTTGTCCAGCGGATAACCGCCACTGTTGGGCGAACTTTCGGTTTTCAGGTAATCCAGAATCACCGTCGCCGATGTGTAATCCGACGGAGCCCAGGTCAGGCCACCCATAAACAACTGGTTGTCGTCCTGTGAGTGATCGTACTCGCGGTCGCTGTTCTGGCCTTTGGCAGTAAAGCGGCCGGCCAGGGTTTTCTCGTCGTTCAGCGCATCCCCCACATCGATGCCGGTCTCGACATGGTCGAACGAGCCGTAGGTCACATAGCCCTGACCAAACTTCTCGAAGCGCGGTTGTTTGGTCACGAAGTTCACCGAACCGCCGGGGTCCGCAGGGCCAAACAACGTGGAGTTAGCGCCGCGCAGAATCTCGATGCGCTCATAGGCGAATGGGTCTTCGCGTACGCCGCGCATCGAACTCAGGGTCAGGCCGTCACGGTAGGTGGTGGCCTGGAAGCCGCGGATCTGGAAATAGTCGTTGCGGTCATCCGTGCCATAGAAGTCACTGACCACGCCCGGCGTGTATTGCAGCGCCTCTTCCGTGGTGCTGACGCTGCGTTGCTGCATTTCCTTGTTGGTCACCACCGACACCGAGGCCGGTGTGTTGAGAATGCTGGTCGCCACCTTGCCGCCCACCCAGAGTTCCTTGGCGACCACCGAGTTGGTGTCGTCGTCGGCGCTGACCCGAACCTTGGCATTGATGATGAGGGGCGCAAGGCGGTAGTCCTCGACGTCCGTTGCGTCGAGCTCCAGCGGGCCGGCGGGCTTTGCCTGAGGCACCAGCAGGTAGGCATTCGGGCCCTGCTGTTCAATTTGCAATTCGCTGCCTTGCAGCAACGATGACAGCGCTGACGATGTATCGAGCGTGCCATTCACGCCAGCCGTGGTGCGGTTCGCGACACTCGACGCATCGAATGAAAGACTGACGCCCGCCTCGCGCGCAAAACGGTCAAGCGCCGGCGCCAGTGGGCCCGCAGCGATGTTCCACGGTTTGACTTGATTGCTCGGGTCAGCGCTCGGGGTTTGCGCCAGCGACGGCAATGCGTAGCTGCTGACGATCAAACCCAAAATCGCAGCGTGCAAGGCGCGATTCAGTGGATGGCGCTGTGAAACCGGGGACGAACTCATTTTCTCGCTCCAAGAAGGGACATCGACAGACTGGCCTGTATTCCGGCCTTCCAAAGAGGCCGAACGAGAATGAGAAACCACCTCATTATTTTTCACGCAATACGAAATTCAGCTGGCTGCGGTCACGGTCACCCAGTACCGGGTTCGATAATCGACGTGTAAATGCAGTGATTGCGCGATCAACGCCAGGACCTGATCGTTGTCGGCGAGCTGGAAGGTGCCGGAAACACGACGATCCGCGACCTCTTCGGCGCAGCGCAACACCCCGGGGCGATAACGCGACAACTCCGCGATGAAATCACCGAGGCGCATATTGCGCGCACTGATCACCCCGTCCCCCCAGCTCCAGGGATCAAGGCCCTGGTCGCTGAACGTTCGCACGCCACTGGCTGTGAACAGCAACTGATCGCCTGCCTGCACGTTGCGGCTTGCAGCCGTTTGACGGGCGCCGGGGAACAGCGTGACTGATCCTTCCTGCGCCGCGACCAGCGTGCCATCGTCACGCTCGCGGACCAGAAAGCGCGAACTGTGGGCCTGCATGAGGCCGTCGCGTGATTGCACCCAGAGCGGTCGCGCTGGATGCGAATGCGGGTCCGCGCCGACATTCACGATGATTTCACCCCGTCGCAGGATGATCAGGCGTCGCTGGGCGTCGAACTCGCTGTCGACGGCGCTATCGCTATTGAGCTGGACCAGGCTGCCATCATCGAGCTGAAAGCGGCGTCGCTCACCGGTGCTGCTGCGTTGCTGCGCAAGCATGGCGGGGACCGGCGTGTAATCCCGGCCGAGCCAGGCTGCCGTGCCAACAGTCGCCAATACGCCCAGTAACTTCAGGCTTTCGCGCCGGCGCATTCCCTGACGGCTGCCATCAAGGGTTTGTCGGGCCAGTTGCGCGGGCACGCCTGCGAAGTCATCGCCAAGGGTTTCTACACGCTGCCACGCCAACCCATGCTCCGGGCGCTGCTGCAGCCAGTGCTCAAAGTTGCGCTGTGTCTGTTCATCGGCTTGATTGAAGCGAACGCGCACCAGCCATTGGATCGCCTGCTCGACAATGGCCGGATCAAGCGCCTGCGGCTCACGCCTCGACATAACGCACGCGATAGCAATGTTGCAGGGCCGTGGCCAGGTCGCGCTCTACCGTCGCGCGGGAAACACCCAGTTTTTCGGCTATTTGCGCACAGGTCAGACCGTCGAGTCGGGCAAACAAAAACGCCTGTCGGACTCTTGGTTTAAGCGTACCGAGCATGCGGTCTATGCGCTCGAGCGCATCCAGAATGATCAGCCGACTCTCTTCCGAGGGCACCTCGTGTTGAGGCAACAACATGACGCTTTCCAGATAGGCACGCTCGAGTTCGCGACGACGATACTGATCAATCATCAGCCCACGGGCGATACTGCTCAGATAGGCGCGCGGTTCGCGCAAGGGGCTGGATTGACGGGATTTGAGCAGACGGACGAACGTGTCCTGCGCCAGATCGGCAGCGTTATCGCGACATCCAGTGCGCCGGATCAGCCAGCCCTGTAACCACGAATGGTGGGTGCGATAGAGCAGCCCTAGATCAGCAGTGCCTAGTGTTTCGTCGCTGCGCATCGGAATCCCGGCGAATACATGATTGATAATGAATCGCATTCTACTCACGGGATGGGGCCTTAGGCAAATACGTGGCGCTCAGTGTTCACTTTGGGCCGAACGTGGACGGACGGCCCCCCTCACCCTAGCCCTCTCCCCCAGGAGAGGGAACCGATCCGGGGGTATTCGAGAGTTGCGCCGACCTGAACGTGTCTCACTGAATCCAGACTCGCTGAAGCTCACTAAAGCCGTAATCGCTAAGGTCTTGCAGGTCGATGTATAACGAAAGACACCTCGGTCGGCTCCCTCTCCCTCCGGGAGAGGGCTGGGGTGAGGGTCTCGGATACCCCGGCACTCACATCACTCCAGCAACTGCAAATTGGCCGTTTAACCGCCAGTTGGCCAAGCGTTTACCCTGGATGGTTTTCGTACAAAATCGCGCGTTCGGTACACCTAATCTGTCGCAACCATTCCTTCTGCGCGAAAGCTGCCTGTCATGCTGACGCTTGTTGTTGACCAAGATAGGCATTTACGTAGAATCGCCACCCCCCAAATTCAGCTTGCATGACGAGAAGGAGCTTCGATGCGACGGGTGATGATTGTTGGCCAACCTGGATCAGGCAAAAGCACATTGGCGCGTGAACTGGGTCAGCGCACGGGCTTGCCGGTCATTCATATCGACACCATCCACTGGCGGCCCGGGTGGATCGAACGGAGCCGGGACGACAAAACGCAGCTTTGTCTCGATGTAGAGGCCCGCGATTGCTGGATATTCGAAGGTGGCCATTCAGCCACTTGGGACAATCGGAGAGCCCGCGCAGATCTTTTGATATGGATTGATCGTTCGGCGACGCTTCGATTCTTGCGTGTACTGCGCAGAACGCTGCTCCAACGCGGTCAGTCCCGACCCGACTTGCCGGAGAACTGCCCGGAACTGCTGGCGAACCTGCCGAAGTTTTTTAGATTCATGTGGCAGACGAGAAAAACCGCGCGAGAAAAGATGCAGCAACTTGCGGCGACAGCGCCCTCAACTTGCCGTGTGGTTTGTCTACGATCTGATCGGATATCGCTATTTTTCTAGCGAGCACATCCCTGGGCGCTGACGGCAGCCATCGTGTCGATTGACGCACCGTCAGCAGAATAAATCTCAGACGATGCTGTCGATCACCCCGCCGTCGACGCGCAACGCTGCGCCCGTGGTGGCGGACGCCTGTTCGGAGCTGACGTAGATGATCATGTTGGCGACCTCCTCAACGCTGGCGGCACGCTGGATGATCGAGGAACTGCGGTGGGCGTTGACGAAATCGGCGGCGACCTTCTCCAGGCTCTCGCCGGAGCTTTCGACGGTGGCGCTGAGCATTTGCGCCACGCCTTCGGACAAGGTCGGCCCGGGCAGCACGGCATTGACCGTCACCCCGGTGCCCGCCAGACGCTTGGCGAGGCCGCGCGACACGGCGAGTTGCGCGGTTTTGCTGAAACCGTAATGGATCATGTCAGCCGGAATATTCACCGCCGACTCCGACGAGATAAACACGATCCGCCCCCACTTGCGCTCCACCATGCCCTGCGCATAGGCGCGTGACAGGCGCACGCCGGACATGACGTTGACGTCGAAAAAGCGTTGCCACTCGCTGTCCGGTATCTCGAAGAAATCCTGCGGATTGAACACACCCAGATTGTTGATGACGACGTCGAAAGCACTGTGCTCCGCGACCAGTTTGTCGACCCCAGCCTCACTGCCCAGATCACCAGCAAAACCGATGGCCTTGCCGGCCAGCGCGCCCAGCCGTTGCAAAGCGCCGTCGACATTTTCCTGGCTGCGACCGTTGATCACCACCTGCGCCCCCGCTTGCAAAAAGCCCTTGGCCGTCGCAAAACCGATGCCGCTGGTGGAACCCGAAACCAAAACCTTACGTCCGGTGAAATCAATGTTCATGATGACCTCGCAATGGGGTGAATGGCTGGATGTTGCAGTGTTTGTAGCGTCTCGATAGTCGGTTTGGATTAGAGATGACTTTTGGAGTTTGTCGAATTATCGTCGGTCCGTCGCCGCTCAAGGTTAATCGCTTATGGGCACGCGGGTTACTGCATTAGCTCAAAGAAAGGCACGTGCCTGCGCGTCGACACCATTGGCGAGCAATTCAACGACATGACCGTGACGCGCAGGACCGGCGAATGCCCTGAAGCGCCTCAATAACCCGTAAATTCGATGCAGAAAAGTAACCGCCCCACTCCCACAGGTCCCAGCCCCGAACACAACATCCGCGACCAACACAAAACCCCGTGGGAGCCAGCCTGCTGGCGATAGCGGCCGATCAGGCAACGGAGACAGCGCATGTGCCACCGCTGCCCGCCCTACTAAAAATCACTCCGGCAACTGCAAATTATCCAAAGCCCGATTCACCGCCAGCTCCCCGAGCATGATCAACTGAGAAATCCCCAACAACGCCCGCCGCTGCGACGCCGGCAACAGACTGGCGACGTTCTGCGCAAGGGTCTGGGCCGAAGCGAGCGTTTCACTGGCATCGATCAGCAGCTCTTCGTTTTTGTTGTCCGCCGTTACCGCGTACATCCCACGGTGTTTACGCGGCGGCGGCGTAGAACCGGGCGGACAGAGGTAATGGTCAAGCGCACGGTCGGCAGCTTCGTGGAGTTTTTTGGAGTGGGTGGGTTCGTAGGGGGATGTGGGGTTGGATTCAGGTGGGTTGGGTGTGGGTTTGATCATGGTGAAGCTCCATTTTTATACCTGGTGGAACCACCCAAACCTGTCGCTAAACAGATAAGGGTGGCAGCTGTACGCGGGTTAGCGAACCGAGAGGTATAAGACCCGGCAGACCCGAAGGTCTCCCACGCACAGCCGCCATATCGTCATCGCAAATGTCTGCGACAACTGGAGCGTCGTTGAACTTATACCTGGTCGGGTCGCTAAACCCGGTCGCTGGGTTGGCAGCGACACGTAGACGATATAGACCAGGTGAAAAGCCCACAAGCCGGCGGATTCTGGCGTAGCTGTAGGCAAAGGCGCAAGGAGGTGTAGCCCGGGAGAGTGTTTGGAGATGTCTTTTTAAACATTGGTGTTTATTGAGGCCCCCTCGTCGTATCGCGTCAGACAGATTCCCCCATCATCCCACTTGCTCAGGTGCTTTTAGCGGCATAGCTAGGCATCTCAGCTTTCGGCTAAAAGCGCACGATCACACATGTCATAGCAGTCTGCGGCTATTAAAACCCCGGAAAACTCCGCTGTCCCTTCAGTGTGATCCAAAGGGTGATTCTCCGCCGATTCGCTAAACCTTCTCAATAGCGCAATCTCAATCGCATTCATTCGATGGGCAGAAACCAGAATAGCGGCGGGTCGCTAGGTAATCCGTTAGCGTTGCCAATAGGGACTAAGGAAAAAGCGCGATGAATGAGCCTGAGCGGAAATATTGAAACTCCGTACTTTCAGATGTTCGAGTGCGAGGTTCTGCGGACTTTTGTTATCCACATTCCCATCGTCAACGCAATCGCTAGAGACCGCCATCGAGCCCTCGGGAGCAGAAGCTTATCTCTATATTCCATCACGATAGTATTTTTTAGGAAGTTATTTCGAAAAGAACTAATAACTTGTGGACACGAAGACATTGAATGGCCACTATCACCCTGTCTGCTTAATCAGGCACAGTGAGAAGTGATTGCATAAAGATGCACATCCACGAAAGGCTTGTCGATCGGAAGCTGAAATAAATACAATAGGGAGCAGCGATGAAAGCAGAGGATATTTTTGGAAATAAGGATGGGCAAGCCGGCGAGCTTACACATAAGCTAAGAACTGTCACGGATCTTATTCGCCATATAAAAACTAAAGAAGAAAGTAGTCCGGCAAACTACAGCATTTTTTTGGGAGCTGGAGCCTCTGTCACCTCTGGCATTAGGACGGCGGGCCAGCTTACCGATGAATGGGCCAATGAGCTATACGAGCGCTTCAAACGAATCAAATCGCTAGATGCTCATCAGGCGAAAAGCTATTTTGAGAAAGAGCACCCTAGTTGGTACAACTCGGACAACCCCTACTCGTCGTTGTTCGAGAAAAAATTCGACCTTCCGACACAACGGCGACGTTTTGTAGAGCAGGAAGTAGATAGCAAATTACCCTCTATCGGTTACTCATACTTGGTCTCGCTGGTAGATTACAATTATTTCAACACGATCTTCACCACAAATTTTGATGATTTAATTAACGAAGCTTTTTACGTATTCTCAAATAAAAGACCAATTGTTTGCGCCCATGACTCCTCAATTAGATCTGTATCAATCACATCTAAAAGACCGAAGATAGTAAAGCTGCATGGAGACTATTTATTTGATGATATAAAAAGCACTCTTAGGGAAACGGAATCCTTAGAGCAAAATACCAAAGAAAAGTTTGTTGAATTCTGTAAAGAATACGGACTCATTGTTGTTGGGTATTCTGGGTGCGATCGGTCCATTATGGATGTCTTGGAGTTCCTAGTTAAGCAAGAAAATTATCTTAAAAACGGTATCTATTGGTGTTTGCGCCCAGGCGATGAAGTCTGTCATAACTTACGAAACCTTATTTGGAAAGACAAAGTTTATCCCGTTCTAATAGATGGATTTGATGAACTATTTGCTGAAATACACTCCCAAACTATCGACAAGGAACTAAACCTAAACTCAAGCACAAAACAGTCAAAGTTAGAAATGACAATTCGCCAGATAGTAGAAGATAGCTTTGGCTTGTCGAAAAATGATGTAATCGGTAAAGAGATTCTTTCTATAAAAGAGGATGGTGACTCAAAAGATATATCAAGTTTCATTAAGCAATTATCCCAGGCAAATGAGTCGTCTCGCCTAGGTGTGAAAGATGTGCGTAATCTCTTGGAAATACGATCGTTGACCGAGAGCCTTGATCTAGCTAATGCGTTGGAAATGTGCAATATTCACTATTTAAAGGCCAGCAACGCTGTAGAGAAAAAAATATATATTGAGCAGTTTATAACTATACATATAAAGCTCGGTGACGATCAAAAAGTAACCTATTGGTGCGATAAGCTAATTGAGCTTGATCCAAATAACGTCGGCTATCATTTAAAAAAAGCCACATCAATCAAAAAGCTTCCTGAACGCAATAGCTTTTACACTGAGTTGGTCTCTAAGTATCCTTACAGTGTATCCGTAAGGAATAATGCAGCCAACACGATAATCCGAATCATTATGCAGGGCACGGGCATTGATGAAAGCTTAGTTAAGCTAGCGAGAGAACACTTGGAAAAAAGTCTGGCTATCGATCCCAGCTTGGATAACTCAGCCTGGGACAAAACCATGGATCTTTTCTCTTTGCTGTACCATCGTTCAAAGGATGTGGATCAAAGGAAGCGCATCAAGGATGAGGTAGCGGATTTGATTAAGCTTGCTAGAATGCGGCATCCCGAACATCAACAAACCATCGAACTACTTGAGTCCCAGCTTGATTTTGGCTGTAAAAAAGCAGAGTTGTCCGGTTTGTTAGAACTGTTTATTGAACTTATGAACAAGTCATCGCTAAACAAGAAAAGCAGCGTGGGCGTTGTTATTTGCAAGGCTTTCGACCATGTTTACGGAATTGATGACAATAATGATCTTAAAGAAAAGATAAGGAGATTTTTCCATATCTATGTTCCTGAATCTCATCAGCACGTTAAGATTAGTCTTGCGAAGATAAGATACTTATTTTCAATTGAAAATGATGAGATGCTAGCGAGGAAAGACTTGGAGGCCTTACTCAGTCAAAAAGAGCTAGGTGCGTACATAGGTGATATTTTAGAACTACCTATTGAGCTTAACTCTGAAGAAATCGGAATTCTAAGAACAAAACTAGAGATAGAAAGACACGAACTCATTAATAGTTATTATTATGAGACCTTGAGTGAAATCTACACGCTTGAAGGCGAATTTGAATTGGCGAGCCAAAGTTTGGAGCGTGCGTTCGCAGATGGGGCGACTCTTGAAAACTATCTCACCAAACGAACATATTTGCTTCTGAAATCGGAAGACTATAGAACCATTATAGCGCTTGCCGCCCAGTACACTGATCAACTGAAAAACTTTGATTCGGAAGCTTTCGTTATAAATTTGCAAGTGGCTGCAAAAAAATTATCACACCCTACACTTAATCTTGTCGCCCTCAGGAATTTAGCTGGCCTGAGCGAATCGGATGAAGTCAAACTTTGTGCATTTTCAATTCTTGATCAATATGCGGATGCTAAAAGACTCATGAAAAAGCAGCTTGAAAAGGATCCCGGGCTTATTAAGAAATATAGAGACTGGCCCGCTATCTCAGCTGAGTGTTTTCCCGACATGATCGCTGACAATCGAGTTGCGTAGGTCGGCTGCAATTGACGGTAATTAGTTGTTTAAACATTGTAAAGAGCCTCCTAGTTCAATACTGAGTTAGGAGGCTTCCTCTTTTGACAGATAGTTACCGCCACGAACGAGCGGTGTCGACGCTAGCACTATACTGCTAACAGCCAGCCTGTTTGACAAGAAGCCATCTCGGTGACTCTCGTATTTTCCGAACATTTTCATTGAAATGCGCTTGAATTGGCCCCCATCCAAAATCAATCCCAAAAATCACGGCCTCACCAACCTAGGCAAAACCACCCCCTCCCCCAACCTCTCAACCCCCAACCGCACCCTCTCCCCCCCTGCTCTACCACAACCCCATCCCCCTCAACCGCCACCAACCTCACCCCAACCCCAACCCTCTCCCCCGCCAAATAACTCCTCGGCGGTCCATCATTCAAACTCAATATCGCCACCGCCCCGCGACTCCCCGCCATCACCCCGCTCACCTTGATATCCACCGGCGCGGTCTGGTTGGAAAACCACTGCAACGCCGGGCTATCACTCCTGGCCGCTAGCAACTGCGGCGCCGCTGCCGGTGTGTGCGATTCGGCGCTGGTCAGCAGCAGCGACGACCATGTCGCGACGCCCACCAATGCGGCAAGCAGCGCGAGGGCCTGGGCCATTTGCGGTGGGGAAAAGCGTGTGGTGAGTCTCATGGGGTGAATCTCCTTTTTGTCCCTGTTGCCAGCCTACGCGGCAATTCTCTCCGTTTTATTTCACACGCCTTACATGTTGGCGGTGCATCTTGGCTGTTCGGGACATGGCGGGACGCGAAGGAGCGTGCGATCGATGGACGGGGGCAAGCAACGGGGTTTTACGCTGATCGAATTGATGGTGGTGCTGGTGATCATCGGTATTGCCAGTGCGGCGATCAGTTTGAGTATCAAGCCTGATCCTGTGCAGTTGCTGCGCAAGGATGCCGAGCGCGTGGCGCAGTTGCTGCAGGTGGCGCAGGCGGAGGCGCGTGCGGATGGGCGGCCGATTGTCTGGGTGAGTGATGCCAAGGGGTTTCGGTTTAGTCGGCGTAATGACAGTGGTCGCGGGTTTGAGCATTTCAAGGATGACGCGCAGTTGCGCCCGCGTGCGTGGCAGAGTCCGAAGGTCGAGGTGCGTGTGGAGCCGAAGCAGCGGGTTGTGCTGAATGCTGAGTGGATCAATCCGCCGTTGCAGATGACGCTGTCCGATGGTTTGAATCGGTTGAGCGTGCTGCGTGATGGCTCGGGTCGGATCAGTCTGCAATGAGGGCTCAACAGGGGTTTACGCTGATCGAGGTGATGGTCGCGATTTTGTTGATGGCGGTGGTCAGTCTGATTGCCTGGCGTGGGCTGGACAGTGTGACGCGGGCGGATCGGCATTTGCAGGCCAGCAGTGAGCAGAGCGACGGGTTGTTGCGGGTGTTGAATCAGTTGCAGCGCGATGTGGATATGCGTGCGGGGGTTGAGTTGACTGAGCCGCGCAAGGTTGGTGTGGATGATGAGCCGCCGACCGCGCCGCCCGCGATTACCGTGCGCAGCAGTGACAGCAAGGGGTTTAGGCTGGAAGTGATTCGCACGGCGGCGGATCAGCCGGGGGCGTTGCAGCGGGTGCGCTGGTGGTTGAAGGGCGACACGTTGTATCGGGCGGTGGCTGAGGCGCGCAGTCGGTATCCGCTGCCGGCGCCTGGGGCTGGGGTGGCGGTGTTGGCGGATGTGCGGGATTTGCAGGTGCGGGTTTGGGAGGTGGACAAGGGTTGGCGGCAGTTGAGTGGGAATCGGCGGGAGGATCCGTTGGGGTTGGAGATTCGATTGAGCCGGGGGACGCCGCAGGGGGTGGAGGTTTATCGGCAGGTGATTGGGCCGTTGCAGTGATGCTTTTTTGTAGGAGTGAGCCTGCTCGCGATTGCGGTGGGTCAGTTGATGGAGAGGTTGGATGGTGTGGCGCTATCGCGAGCAGGCTCACTCCTACAATTGGATTGGGTTGGGTCAGTTTGGGGTTGGTTGGCTGTGCGGGCGCTATCGCTGGCGAGCCAGCTCCCACAGGGATTGGGGTTGGGCAGTGGGAGATGGGTTGACTGGTCGGTAGCTATCGCGAGCAGGCTCACTCCTACGATTGGGTTGGGGCAGTTTGGGATTGGTTGGCTGTGGGGGCGTTATCGCTGGCTGGCCAGCTCCCACAGGGATTGGGGTTGGGCCGTGGGAGGTGGGTTGGCTGGTCGGTAGCTATCGCGAGCAGGCTCACTCCTACAATTGGATTGGGTTGGGTCAGTTTGGGGTTGGTTGGCTTTGAGGGCGCTATCGCTGGCGAGCCAGCTCCCACAGGGATTGGGGTTGGGCAGTGGGAGATGGGTTGGTTGGTGGATGGCTATCGCGAGCAGGCTGGCTCCTACAATTGGATTGGATTGGGTCAGTTTGGGGTTGGTTGGCTGTGCGGGCGTTATCGCTGGCTGGCCAGCTCCCACGGGGATTGGGGTTGGGCAGTGGGAGATGGGTTGGCTGGTCGGTAGCTATCGCGAGCAGGCTCACTCCTACAATTGGATTGGGTTGGGGCAGTTTGGGATTGGGTGGCTGTGCGGGCGTTATCGCTGGCGAGCCAGCTCCCACAGGGATTGGGTTAGCTGAGGACGACGACGCCGCCCGGGAGTTCGGTGCATTTGATGCCGTAGGCGTCGCGGATCAGCAGGGCGACGCCGGCGAGTTGGTCGAGGTTGAAGCGGGCCTGGACGCGGCGTTGGCCGAGGTCGCGGTTGAGCAGCAGAAGCATGCCGGGGCGGTAGCGGTTGATTTCGTCGATCATCTGGCTGAGGGTGGCGCCGTTGAAGACCAGGACTTGTTGGCGCCAGTTCATCACGGCGGCGGTGTCGACGGTTTGGACGCTGCCGATTTGGCGGGCGTCGTAGGTGACTTGCTGGCCGGGTTCAAGGCGCAGGCTGCGGCCGTCTACGTCGACTTCGACCGCGCCGTCGAGGCAGGTCACGCAGACTTGTTGATCGGTGTTGCGCAGGTTAAAGCGTGCCTGGCTGGCGCGTAACCACCCGCCTCCGGCCTGCATCGCCAGCGGCAAACGTGCGGTTTGTACTTCGACTTCGCCGCTGACCAGTTCGAAACCCTGCACGCCTTCAGCAACAGTGCGCTGGTTGATGCGGGTCTGGGTGTTGAGTTCCAGGCTCACGCCTTGCGCCGGTTCGACGCGGCGTTGCTGGCCGACTTCGGTGATGTAGTCGGCGCCGAGCCCTTCGAAGCCGCCGGGGATGGTGCCACGCACCAGCAGGAAGGCGGCTGATGCGGCGATGGCGCCGCCGAGGAAGGCGCGTCGACCGAACCCGCGTGGTGCCTGCACGCCTTGCGCGGCGGGTTGCAGATTGTGCCACAACACCTTGGCCTGCTCGAACGCCTGCGCATGTTCGGCGCTCTGTGCACACCATTCGCGCAGGGCGCGGGCGTCGGCGACGGTGGCGCGGCCGGAGGTCAGCAGGATCAGCCAGTCGTGGGCTTCGCTGTGCAGATTGTCGGCCGCCGAGGGTTCGGCAGGGGTCAGTCGAAAGATGTTCAAACGCGCAGATTCTCAACCAATTGATCGGGCTCTATTCAGAAGACGGTTTTCCGGCCCCGCGACCGAACCGCTGAAACACTTTTCTTTCCAGTTTCGCTGCGCAGTAGCCCAACGCGGCTTTGATTTCCTTCTCGACCATGCGCGTGGAGATGCCGAAGCGCTGGGAGATTTCCAGGTGCGGCGCCTCTTCCAGGCGTGCGGCGATGAAGATCCGTCGGCGTCGCGCGGGCAATTCGTAAAGGGCGCTGAGCAGTGACTGGATTTCCTTTTGCCCACCGACCACCCGCGACGGATCGAGCGATTCGTCGCCGATCTGCAGCAGCTCTTCGACTTCCTCGCCGGTGAGCAGGCGCGCGTCGGCCTGACGCCGGTCGGCGGCGATGTTCAGAGCCATGCGATAGAGGTAGGCATTGGGCCGCAGGACGTTCGGCGGCGTCTCCATGCGGTCGACGCGCAGCCAGGTTTCGTGTAGCACGTCGTTGGCCAGGTCCTCCGAGCCGAGACGTCGGCGCAGACGTCCGCGAAAGTCCTCGTAGGACGTCAGAAACAGTTGCGCCAGCGACCCTTGTCCGGTGTCTTTCATCCCCCGGAAACTCCTTCCCATGTGGTGCATTCCATGCGTTTCCCTGACGACTCCGGTAACAACAGCAACGTGACCGGCTGACGCAAGGCACTGGGCGTCGGCCGGTCGATCCTGAATTGGCGAAAGCTTTCCACCAGCGCGTTGTCGCGCCGTACATCGCCGGTCGAAGTGACCAACCGGTTGTGTTGCACCACGCCGTCGCGCCCGACCCAGACCTGCAACAGCGCGCGGTAACTGCCCGGCCGGGTCAGCGGCGAGCGACACAGATTGCGCTCGACCGCGGCCTGCACCGCCGTGGCGTAACTGCGGCTGACGGCGATGCTTTCCGCCGACTGCTTTGGCGGCGGCGCTGGCACGTCTTCGACCTGCGCCACTTGCAGGGTAAACGCGTCGGCGCGGGCATACCGCGCCATCAAGCCACTGCCGCCGAGCAGTCGGCGCAAGGCATCGGCGGCGGTGTATTCACCATCCACCGCCAACGAGCGGCGGCCGCGACTCAACTGACTGTCGACCAGCACCGCGACGCCGGTGGCGTGGCTGTACTGGTCCAAGGCATGCGCGAGGTCCTGCGCCGGAATGTGCAGGGTCATGCGCACGTCCGCCGGCGTCGGTTCGGCGCCGACCGGGCTCGCCGCGCAGCCAAGCAACCACCCCAGACAGATCCGGCGCACAATAATCGTTGAACGCTGAAAACCGCCTCGGGAAGTGCCTCGCTGCACGGCTGACGAATCCTTGAAAATCGTCATCCTGAGGGCTGTTTATGAATCTGGTGTGACGGCCGGTGCAAAAAAACCATCACGGGAATTACGCAAGGCTTGCACTAGACTCAAGGCATCGCGCGGCCGCATTGGCCGGCCAGGAGGCGAGCATGAAAACACTGTGGCGAATTACTCTCGGCGGGCTGTTGCTGACCGCCGTGTCTGGCGCTTATGCAGAGGAACCGCTGGGTTGCGTGGAGGTGTCGGTCGGCGGCTATAAAGCGCCGAATTACGACTGCCTGAGCCAGCAAATGGGCAACAACCCCGAAGGCGCAGCGGCGGCACAGAAGAATCTGGAAGCGCTGAATGTGCCAGTGCACAAACGAGCGCCGAATCAGGTCGGCCTGGCGACACCAGCCGCGACCAGCACGCGAATGGGCAATACCTTCGGCACATCGGTGAAACCGCAACGCCCACCGCAATAACCCCACCCTCGCCCACTGATCGTTCCCACGCTCCGCGTGGGAATGCAGCCCGGCACGCTCCGCGTCCCCTCCAGAGCCGAACGCGGAGCGTCCGTGGATGCGGGAGCGTGGGAACGATCAGCGTTGCCTTAGTCGCTCGGCACCTGGCGAAAACTCACCGCCAAGCGATTCCAGCTGTTGATCGTGGTCACCGCCATGGTCAGGTCAACCAGCTCTCCTTCGCTGAACTGCTCACGCGCCTGCTGATAAACGTCATCCGGCACGCGACTGTCCGCCAGCAGCGTCACCGCCTCTGCCCACGCCAGCGCAGCGCGCTCGCGCGGGTTGAAGAAGTTGCTGTCGCGCCACACCGCAATCGCATACAGACGCCGATCACTCTCCCCGGCCCGCCGCGCGTCCACCGAATGCATGTCCGTACAGAATGCACAGCCGTTGAGCTGCGACGCGCGGATCCGGATCAATTGCAGCAGCGGCGGCTCGATGCTCAGGTTGGCAGTCAGCGCCTCCATGGCAATCATCGCTTTCATCGCCTTGGGCGAAGCGTTGTAGTAATCCAGGCGCGGGGACATGGGCAGGTCTCGGTGGACGGAATGATGAGTGCACCGTAAGCGTTGGCGGGCGCGGGTTACAGCCCCAATATTTCGATTTATGGCTACACCATTAATCTAGGAATCACGCGATCCCCTGTAGGAGTGAGCCTGCTCGCGATAGCGGTGTGTCGGTTGGTTAATTGGTGCCTGACACACCGCTATCGCGAGCAGGCTCACTCCTATAGGGGTTGTAGGCCAATTCCGGGTATTTGCGGTAGGCAACTATTGCCAATCGGCCAATAGCAGTAATCTGCCCGACACTTCACTCATCGCCCCCGGAGCCCCATCGGTATGGAACTTCATGTCGTGATCAACGGCCGCAAGGACCTGGCCGGTCAGTTGTATCGACAACTGCGCGGGGCGATCGAATCCGGGCGGCTGGCGGCGGGCACGCAATTGCCGCCCAGCCGTTTGCTCGCCGAGCAATTGGGCATCTCACGAAAGACCATCTCCGACACCTATGCGCAGCTGACCTACGAAAACTTCCTCACCGGGGTCATCGGCAAAGGCACCTACGTTAACGCCCGCCCGGCGCAAATCCAGCGCAAGCAGAGCCACAGTGAACTGGCCAGCGCCGAGGTGATCGAGAGCTGGTGCAATCTGCCGGTATTCTTGCGCCATCCGACGCTGGAAGGTTCGCTGCGCTACGACTTCATCGGCGGCGCTACCAGCAAAGGCCAGTTCCCCCACGATGACTGGCGTCGTTGCGTGTCTCACGCGATGCGCCAGATGGCCCAGTCCAAGGGCTTCTACAGCCTGCCCGAAGGCCTGCCGGCGCTGCGCAACGCGATTGCCCGACACATCGCCTTTTCCCGCGGGGTCAATTGCCAGGACGAGGACATCGTCGTGTGCAACGGCGCGCAACAGGCGCTGGACCTGATCAGCCGCGTGCTCACTCGCCCCGGCAGCATCGTGGCGATGGAAGATCCCGGTTATCCGCCGGCTCGCCTGCTGTTTGGCACCCATGGCGCCGAAGTCATCGGCGTTCCGGTCGATGCCGAAGGCATGCAGGTCGAGCACATTCCCGATGGCACGCGCCTGGTCTATGTCACGCCCTCGCACCAGTTCCCCTTGGGCATGCCGATGAGCCATGGGCGCCGCGAAGCTCTGCTGGCCCGCGCCTATGAGCTGGGCGCAATCGTCATCGAGGACGATTACGACAGCGAATTCCGCTACGAAGGCCGGCCAACCGATTCGCTGTTCAGCCTCGACCAGCGTGGCATCGTCGCCTACGTCGGCACCTTCTCGAAAACCCTGCTGCCGGAGCTGCGTCTGGGTTACGCGATTCTGCCGCCGGCGATCCTCGAAGCGGTGATCCGCGCCAAGCAACTCACCGACCTGCACGCCTCGACCCTGCCGCAATGGGCGCTGGCCAAGTTCATCGCCGAGGGTTGCCTGCTCAAGCATATCCGTCGCTGTCACACTATTTATGCGCAGCGCCGCGAGCGCATTCTGGTGCGCATGGCGGACGATCTGTCGCCGTGGCTGGAAGCGGTGCCGCCGAGTGCCGGTTTCCACATGACGGTGTGGTGCAAGGTGCCGATCGACTTGCCGCTGGTGATTGAACTGGCGAAAAAGGTCGAAGTCGGGCTGTACGCGATCAACGGTTTCTATTACCAGCAGCCGGCGAAAAACGGTCTGTATTTCGGCTTCGGCGCGATCGAAACCCTGGACATCGACACCGCGCTGGATCGCCTGCGCGACATCCTCGAACAGCTCACCTGAGCCATTGGCCTGAGGATTTAACCGCCGATTGGTTATTGGTCTTCGAGGGTTGCAGGCCTATTCTGCACAGGCGTTATCCCTCAATGAGCAGGATTCGTCCGGCCTGATTCAGGAGTGTGAGCAATGTCCAACGAAGTGATCAACACCGTGCAGGTGCAGGCTGCGGCCGGCCGTTCGGAGGAACTGGGCAAGCAGTTGCAGAGAATCGTCGACACCCTGCGCGAAACCCCGGGCTGCGATTCCTACCTGGTCGACCGCTGCCCCGAGGACAGCCAGCGCTGGACGGTCAGCGCGCGCTGGCAGTCGGAAGCGGCGATGCAGGCGCATTTCAACCGGCCCGAGGCGCAGGGGTTTATCGACCTGATCGATAGCCGCTTGGCCAATAGTGTGGATTTCAACAGCTTTCCCATCGTCTGAACCGGCCCCTTCGCGAGCAGGCTCGCTCCCACAAGGTTACGTGTTGCTGACGAGACAGGTGAGCAACCTCGAACCCTATGGGAGCGAGCTTGCTCGCGAAGGCGTCAGCCTGGTCAACATTGGTATTGTCTGACCCACCGCTATCGCGAGCAGGCTCACTCCTACATGGGTATTTGCCAAGCCACAAATCTCACCCAATCCCCGAATCCCTGTGGAAGCGAGCCTGCTCGCGAAGGCGTATTGCGCCGCGCCGCAAATCCCTCTGACACCGGCAATTGGTCACCCCATCTTCCCGAACATTGGCCGTTTGAATGCTCCAGACTGCGGACTACTGTGATCAGCAACACCCATCATCACAGGTAACCTGCCATGAAAGCCCTGCCCCTGCTCGCCGCCGCCCTCGCCTTCAGCCTTTCGACCGCTGCCCTGGCCCACGACCCCTCGGAAAAAGTCACCGTACTGCAAGAGCAACTCCTCAAAAACGCCCCCGGCAAAAAAGCCATGATGATCGAGGTCGACTACCAGCCTGGCCAGTCGTCTATCGCCCACAAACACGACGGCACAGCGATGGCGTATGTGCTGGAAGGCGAAGTGATTTCCCAGGTCAAAGGTGAACAACCCATCACGTACAAGAAGGGTCAGTTCTGGTACGAACCGGCCGGCTCCGAGCATCTGGTGTCGAAAAACGCCAGCCAGAGCAAGCCTGCCAGGTTGTTGGTGTTCATGGTCCTGGCCCCTGATGAACCCGTGCTGATCCCGCTGAAAGACTAATGGCTGCCGGATCAGCAATAGCAAAAAACGCTAATCGAAGGATCTTTCGCGAGCAGGCTCGCTCCCACATTTTAGAATGGTTTCCAGGTGTGGGAGTTGCACTGGCGAAGTTTTGTCGCCCGTACATATCCCCACACGTAATCCTTTTGGACTTCGTCAGTAGCACCCATTAATGTCCATATGCGAATGCTAAACAGACATTCACACTGTTGATAATCGCCAAGGAATGGACGAGAACATGATGAGCACTAACGTAGAGAAATCCTTCATAGCCAGAGTTACATGCAGCGCGACGCGCATGACGTACTTCGATCAACACCCTGATGCCGATGAGTTGAAGGGGTCGGGGCATCTTCTTACTACCGCTCATGCCTATTCGCGACTAAACATAATGGCGCCCTATTACGAAAACGGCATCAACCCTGTCCACATAGTGGCTTACTTCCGTTGTTACGATGATTACTACAATATTCAGATCCGTAGCAGTCACTATTTTGGTAATTTTTTCAGCAAGAATGATGATCGTATTCTTGGTGCATTCCCGGCAGCGGGTGGTGATACTACGTCGTTCAATCTTTATAATTCCAATAGCGAACTTGTAACCCTGGACAACCTTGAAGGCAGTCACGCAACGGTTTATCTGCGAGCTCGAAACGCGGGTTTCATCAATAGACAATTACGCGAAGACGTATACGTCTACACGTATGGCGACGCACCGGGTGACCCGGTGACGTTCAATCTGGAGATTCTTGAGCGGAATGTCGATTATCCGACTTCCGATGTGCCCTACGCTCAAGCGTGATCAACGCATTGAATAAATAACCGACAATAAAAAGCCCCGGCATCTCACGATACCGGGGCTTTCTCATTCAACCACTACTTACGCCAATTCAAGCTCGGCATTCGCAGCAGCCACAGGCACGATGGTCTGCCCGCTCAACGCCAGATCCAGCAGCTCGCGGTTGGCCACCGCGTACATGGCGTAGTCCGTGCCGCTCGCGGCGCGGATTTCCACCAGCATGGCGCGCCAGCGCGAGATCATGCTTTCGTGCTGTTCCATCCACAGCGCCAGGCGTGTTTCCACGTCCTGGGTGCCGTCGCCCTGTTGCAGGACGGAGATGGTGATCGCGCGTTGCTGCCAGTCGACGTCGTCACGGAACGCTTCACGGGCCAGCGCCTGCCAGTTGTTTTCAACCGGCAGTGCGCTGATCTGTTGCAGGTACCAGGTGATGTCCAGCGCCGAACCCACGGCGAAGTAGGCCTTGGCCACCTCGGCCGGGTTCTGCCCGGTAACGTCCGAGGCTTCGATGATCGGCAGCAGCGTGTACAGGTGCGAAGTGCCCGCAACCATACGCGCCAGCAATTCCGGCACACCGGCGGCGACGTAAGCCTGATAACGCGCCTGCCAGTTTTCGCGGATTTCGCCGCTCAGCAGCTCGTCGAGTTTCAGACCCAGCTCTTTCAGGTGCGGACCGAAATGCGCGACGTCACGGGCAGCGTTCTGCTCGTTGCGACGGGCACGCAGGAACCAGCGCGTGGCACGGCGACCCAGACGCATCAGCTCGTCCATCAGCTCCAGCTGCACGTCAGCGGAGACCTGATAGTCCAGCGCTTCGATCTGACGGAACCAGTGCGGAAGATGGAAAATGTCACGCACGATCACATAAGCACCGGCCACATTCGCCGGGCTCATGCCGGTCGACTCTTTGAGTCGTTGAACGAAGGTGATGCCCATGTGGTTGACCAGGTCGTTGGCGATCTGGGTGCTGACGATCTCGCGCTTCAGACGGTGACGACGCATGGCTTCGGAGAACTTGCTGACCAGGGTCGGCGGGAACGCCGTTTCCATGTCGCGGGTCAGGTAATCGTCGTCCGGTACCTGCGAGCCAAGCAGTTGCTCCTTGAGGTCGATCTTGCTGTAGGAAATCAGCACCGACAGCTCTGGACGCGTCAGACCGTGGCCTTCAGCGATACGCTCGGCCAGTTGCTCTTCGGTCGGCAGGAACTCGATGGCGCGGTCCAGCTTGCCGCGGCCTTCAAGATCGCTCATCAGACGCTTGTACTCAGCGATGCGCGCATAGGCACGACGCGCCGCCAGGGACAGGGCCTGAGTCTGCTTGTAGTTGTTGCCCAGCACCAGATTGCCGACTTCGTCGGTCATGCTCGCCAGCAACTGGTTGCGTTGCTTGTCGGTCATGTCGCCGGCCTGAACCACTTCGTTCAGCAGGATCTTGATGTTCACTTCGTGGTCGGAGCAGTCCACACCACCGGCGTTGTCGATGAAGTCGGTGTTGGAACCGCCGCCATTGAGACCGAACTCCACGCGACCCAGTTGGGTCATGCCGAGGTTACCGCCCTCGCCCACGACTTTGCAGCGCAGCTCGTTGCCGTTGACGCGCAGTGCATCGTTGGCCTTGTCGCCGACATCGGCGTGGCTTTCGGTGCTGGCCTTGACGTACGTGCCGATACCGCCGTTCCACAGCAGATCCACCGGGGCCTTGAGCAAGGCATTGAGCAGTTCGGTCGGGGTCAGCTTGTCGGCCTTGATGTCGAAGCGTTCTTTCATCTGCGGGCTGATCGCGATGCTCTTCGCGCTGCGCGAGAAGATCCCGCCACCTTCGGACATGATGCTGGTGTCGTAGTCGGTCCAGGCCGATCGCGGCAGGTCGAACAGACGCTGACGCTCGACGAAGCTGGTCGCCGGGTTCGGATTCGGGTCGATGAAGATGTGCATGTGGTTGAAGGCCGCGACCAGTTGCAGCTTGTCGGACATCAACAGGCCGTTACCGAACACGTCACCGGCCATGTCGCCGACGCCCACCACAGTGATGCTGTCTTCCTGAACATTGATGCCGCGCTCGCGGAAGTGGCGCTGTACGCCGACCCACGCGCCTTTGGCAGTGATGCCCATTTTCTTGTGGTCGTAACCGGCCGAACCACCGGACGCAAACGCGTCACCCAGCCAGAAGCCGTAGTCGATGGCGATGCCGTTGGCGATGTCGGAGAAGGTCGCAGTGCCTTTATCCGCTGCCACCACCAGATACGGGTCATCGTTGTCATGGCGCACAACGTTGGCCGGCGGTACCAGCGCGCCGTCCTTCAGGTTGTCGGTGATGTCCAGCAGACCGGAAATGAAGATGCGGTAGCAGGCGATGCCCTCGGCCGCGATCTCGTCACGGCTGCCGCCCAGTGGCAGACGACGAGGCAGGAAGCCGCCCTTCGCGCCCACCGGCACGATGACCGAGTTCTTCACTTGCTGGGCTTTCACCAGACCGAGAACTTCAGTACGGAAGTCTTCTTCACGGTCGGACCAGCGCAGGCCACCACGTGCGACGTTACCGAAGCGCAGGTGCACGCCTTCAACGCGTGGCGAGTAGACGAAGATTTCGAACTTCGGTACCGGCTTCGGCAGTTCAGGGATCGCGTGCGGGTTGAACTTGAAGCTGAAGTACGACTTGTTCTGGCCCTTGGCGTCGGTCTGATAGAAGTTGGTGCGCAGCGTGGCTTTGATCAGGTCAAGGTAACGACGCAGGATGCGGTCTTCGTTGAGCACCTGAACATCGTCCAGTGCAGTCAGAATCGCTTGTTCCAGACGCAATTGCTTGTCTTCGAGATCATCGTCGCTGAGCTTGCGCGCCAGGTAGAAGCGAGTCTTGAACAACCGGGTCAGTTCGCGAGCGATGTCGGTGTGGTTGTTCAGGGTGCTGGCGATATAACCCAGATCGAAGCCCAGACGAATCTGCTTCAGGTAACGGGCGTAAGCACGCAGCAGCGCAACGTCGCGCCATGGCAGGCCGGCGGTCAGTACCAGACGGTTGAACGCATCGTTTTCGGCATCGCCGCTTACGATGTGGACGAAGGCGTCCTGCAGGGTGTCGTTGAGTTGCTGGATGTCGAGGTCCAGGCCTTCAGCGGCGGTGAACGCAAAGTCGTGAATCCAGAACTCGCGGCCATTGGTATGACGCAGACGGTACGGGAATTCACCCAGCACACGCAGGCCAAGGTTTTCCAGGATCGGCAATACGTCGGACAGCGCCAGCGGCGTGTCGGCGTGATACAGCTTGCAATGCAGCTCGCGCTGGCCGGAAACCTGCCCCAACGGCTGATAGAAGCTCATCACCAGCGGATTCTTTTCGTTGAGGCTCAGCAGGTGCTGCATGTCGACCACGGCCGAATGCGCAGCGAAACGCTCGCGGTAGCCGGCCGGGAAACCTTTCGGGAAATCCGCCAGCACGTTGGTGCCGTGGGCTTCGCCGAAGCTTTCGACGGTCAGTGCAGCGTAGTCGTCCTGCCAGCTGCGGCAGGCCTGAACCACTTCTTTTTCCAGCAGCACCGGGTCGATGTCGAGACGGTTTTTCGGGTCGACGCGCAGAATCAACTGCACGCGCGCCAGTACCGACTCGGAGAAGAACGTCCAGAATTCGCAATCGGAGGCCTTCAGGCGCTCCATCAGCACTTGCTGGATCTTCTGGCGAACCTCGGTGGAATAGATGTCGCGCGGCACGTAGGCCAGGCAGTAGCAGAAACGCCCGTACGGGTCTTTGCGCAGGAACACGCGGATCTTGTTGCGTTCCTGGATCTGCACGATCGACATCACCGTGGTGAACAGTTCGTCGACCGGGGTCTGGAACAGGTCGTCACGCGGCAGCACTTCGAGCACCTGCGCCAGTTCCTTGCCCAGGTGAGCCTTGGACTGGAAGCCGGAGCGACGCTCGATTTCTTCGACCTTGCGACGAATGAACGGAATGACCCGCACGCTTTCGCCATACACCGAGGAGGTGTACAGGCCCATAAAGCGGTGTTCCTTGATGACCTTGCCGTCGGCGTCGATCTCGCGGATCGACACGTAGTCAGGGTAAGCCGGACGGTGAACACGGCTCGGATGCGCGGCCTTGGCGAACGACAGCGGGGTCGGTTCACGCAAGTAGGCTACGGCGTAGTCTTCGATGCGCAGGTCTTCGTAGGTCAGGCCGGTGCGCAGCAGTTTGGTCAGGCCGAGGAAGGAGTTCTGGTCATACTCGATGTGGCCGCCGTCGGCCTGATCGGTAACCACGAATTCTTCGTAGCCGAGGAAGGTGAAATGGTTGCCCACCAGCCATTCCAGGAAGCTTTTGATTTCGTTCTTTTCATCGGCGTCGATGGCGAATGCACTGCCGTCGAGCTTGCCGAGGATTTCCTGGACCTTGGCCTTCATCGGCTCGAAATCGGCGACCGCGACGCGGACTTCACCGAGAACCTGTTCCAGCTCTTTGCTCAGCACGTTCAGCTCGGCCGCGTTGGCGCAGCGGTCGATTTCCAGGTACATCAGCGATTCGTGCAGTACATCTTCGCCGGTGCTGCCTTTTGGCAGGATTTCCAGCAGCTCGCCCTTGCTGCCACGGCGTACGCTGAGCACGGTGGTTTGCAGGGTGTGGATGCTGTAGCCGCGGCGGTTCAGCTCGGTGCGGACCGAGTCGACCAGAAATGGCAGGTCGTGGTGCAGGACTTCGACCGCGGTGTGGGTCGATTGCCAGCCGTGGCGTTCGTAATCAGGGTTGTAGACGCGCACTTGCGGTTGCGCGTGATCGAAGCGCTCAAGCAGGCGCCACGCGGAAAGAGTACAGCCAGCGAGGTCGGAGAGACGACGTTGAGTCAGCTCGTCCAGAGAAATGATGCCGAAGAATTGTTCAGCGAACAGCGCCACTTGTGGCAGTGCCTGTTCACTGATGTGCTGCGCCAGTGCCGCTTGCAGTTGGTGCTGGAAGTCGGCTTTGCTGGCTGCGGTGAAGAACGCCATCTGTGGTACTCCGCTTAAGCTTGTTATTGATGGAAAGCGTCGCGTGCAACACCCCTTTCGGGGCCTGTGTCGCCCTGTTCCTGATTCTCGGGCAGAGGAAACAGGGTGACAGGTGGGTGAAGCTGGACGAGACCCTCAGGTCACATTCACCTTCCATTGGATGGGCAGCTGCAAAAGCGACTGTCCTGACTGCCGACAATGCCTTTACGGGTGTCCATCCGATGCGCAGCTTAAAGGGTGCGACAATGTGTCTGCTTGCGGTGCTGCGACATATTCGGTCATCGGCACGTAAATGCTGGGTTTAGCCTGCTTCAACCCTAGCAGGCGAGAGGCAGAACGCAGGTTCGAAAGCCCGGATTTGCAGGACTTCCGTGCCAGCCTCCCCCTTTTGGACCTTACATATCCGGAAACGAAAACCCTTACGGCCTTTTTACGGACCCTGGTCGCCGCATCCGGTTCAGCGCAGGCGGTTGACGCGGATCGGTTTGCAGGCGCAGTGACTATTCGAAAACAGCGTTACCGCGAGCACTGACCACACCATCCAGTATTGCCGAACTTATCAATACTCACTTAAACAAATCACATGAAAACAATCAGTTAAAAACCCTTCATCTTTTCTTACAAACCGCATCGAAATGCCCCACACGATTATCAGAACACTTTAGGACATAGCGATCTGTTCGATTTTGCATAGAGCGCTAACAATATGAAACACCTGACGCCCGACGGATCGGGCATCAAAAGCGCAAGGACCTTGCAAATGCCTCAACTTGAATTACCGGGAATAATCACTTACGGCGATGGCTCGTGGGAAATCATCAATCTGAACCCAAACAAGATTCGCGGCGACATACGCAAGAACTATCCTTTGGGTAATCCAATGCATGGATTCACCCTCGCCATCCAGAATGACTTTCATGCACGTAAACAAAATCTCGAAACCACTCTGCAGTCTGAATTAAACCAGACCGACAATACGCACCCTCCCCTTGCAAACGTGACACCCGACGCATGGCTTTCACGCACCTTGAACATAGTCAACGAATTATTATTCAGGAAAAATAACGAATTTCAAGAGCAACTGAAGATTGTTAAAAATGCGAAGCTATATGCAAAACTGGAGGCCACTTACAACGCAATGATCCTCAACGATCAAATCGCAAGCCTTCAGAACAGACAAACGAAGTTGTATGCAGAAGTGGAACGTCGCCAGGCTGAGGCTATTGCCGTGCAACAAGCTGCTGATGCAGCTCGCCAGATCGAGCAAGCGCGCCAACAGGCGCAAGAGCAGGCACGTCTGGCTGCCATTGCCGAGGCCACACGCATCGCTGACGAGAAAGCGAGAATTGAAGAAGAGGAGCAATCCAGACAAATCGATGAGCACAAGCGTGCAGTAGCTTTTGTCGCAGACGCGAACCAATACATCTTCGAGAAATACGGCGCCAATCTGCACCAAGTGGTCATGGATCTGCAAAAGGACATTACCGGGAAGAAGATCAGAAACTACAACGAGGCGATGCAAACTTTTGAAAAGGTGCGGTCCAACCCTCATGCGAAGCTTAGCCCACAAGACACTCGAGCAGTTGTGGAAGCACTCAACGCGCTGGACAAGGCTACCTACATGGACCATGTGAATCGGCTTGCGAAAGGATTTGGTGTTGCAGGCAAAATGGTTCAGGCACATTCGGTGGTCGACAAGACCGTCACTGGCTTCAAGGACGGCAATTGGAAACCTCTGATGCTTGAACTGGAAAGCATTGCAGTCGGCATGGGCGCAGGGGCGGCGCTGGCGGCACTGGTTCCGATGATCAATCTCGGCGTTGCCGCTAGCGCGATAGGTATCATCGCCGTTGGCTTGATCATAGCCTTGATCGCGTCCCTCTTGGATGCCAAAAATGTCGAAAAAATAAACGACTTGATCCTTGACCAATTCGCTAAATGGACCGACCAACGATAAGAATGTAGCAGGGGTCGTTTTTTTTAAATTCCGCCCCCTCGCTATGAAGACGATGAAACTTCCTCGCGCCCGGGTGCAGCTTATGACACAAACAATACTCAAAGAGTCTTTGCCATTGCTTGCACTCGGAGTTTATACCGCTCCTATTTTCCTCATAAATTTAGTGCTTCCCGCCGTGCCGCAATCAAGCCTGGATGTGACGATTGATAATTTTCTTGACGAACAACTGTTTGGGCTGATTGGTTTTTGGTCGTCATTTTTCCCTTTTAGCTCAAAAGCGACTGCAAACTACATTGCCGTTTTCGGGCCATTACTTGCTATCGTCTCAATGCGCCATGCATTCATTGAAAAGTTTGATTCGCGACAGTTCGACCAGATGACACTCAAGCGATATCTATGTGTGCTTTTGAGCGGCCTGATTCTCTCAGCCCTGTTCATCTGGTTTTTTTATTTAACCTCAACCGATCTCGGAACAGCCGAAGGCAAGTACGGAAATTTATTTGGGCTAAATATCGTTTTCTTCTCCACACACAACGCAGCGCTATCTTTTTTCCTTTTTCTTCTGGTGCCTATTCTTATACACCGCTGCCTTTACTACATCCCTTGCCAAAACATAAAAAAATGGATAGCACTTAGAAAAGAATCACGCGAAAGCAGAAAAAATTTCCCTTGGGTGGCAAACTTGTATTTTTTCTCGCGCCTCATCAGGAATCCTCCCATGCAAATGACCACCGCCCTCCTCATCGTCAACCCGTGCGATGACGAAGAAGACAACATGGCCATGCTCTGCTGCCACAGCGACAAGGGCGAGATGTTCCTGATGAGCCGCTACCCGGACGAGGATGAGCTGGAGATCACGCTGGATGGCGAGCCTTCTACTCTCGACGGGGTCAAGGTCACCTTGAGTGCGAGTCTGTTGAAGATTGAGATTGCTGCGGCAGATGCCGATGCGTTGAATGGAGATGATGTGCTGGAGATCAGCTTCAATCCGGATATGGTGGATAGGGATGAGGTTGTCGAGACCCTCAAGAACATCCTTGATGGGACGGGTACCT
Organism: Pseudomonas sp. Z003-0.4C(8344-21); assembly: GCF_900104975.1. Taxonomy (NCBI): domain Bacteria; kingdom Pseudomonadati; phylum Pseudomonadota; class Gammaproteobacteria; order Pseudomonadales; family Pseudomonadaceae; genus Pseudomonas; species Pseudomonas sp. Z003-0.4C(8344-21). The sequence continues at coordinate 3,874,592 of NZ_LT629756.1, forward strand.
TCATTAGCGAAGTTTAATACCGTTTGGGTTGGCCCCATCGCTGGCAAGCCAGCTCCCACAGTGATCGATGTGTTGCACAGATCGCACGCACAACGCAGGAACCTGTGGGAGCTGGCTTGCCAGCGATGGGGCCGGAACTGTCACCTCAGCACGCCCCCGCTACAAAATCCCGACAAATCCCCCAGGCATTTCCCGCACTTTGCGCAAAATGCCGTTAGTCGCCACCCCCCGCGATGGATTAAAGTAACGCCCCCAGCCACAGCGTTAGCGAACGCCTGTGGCCACCCCTTTGCAGGAACCGTCACCGATGGAACATCGTGAAGCGCTGCTGGCGCTGCGAACCTTTCTTTCAACGCAGATTCTCGGCCAGGAAAAGCTCATCGAGCGTTTGCTCATCGCCCTGCTCGCCGACGGCCACATGCTGGTCGAGGGCGCTCCGGGACTGGCCAAGACCAAAGCGATCAAAGAACTCGCCGAGGGCATCGAAGCCCAGTTCCATCGCATCCAGTTCACCCCTGACCTGTTGCCAGCCGACATCACCGGCACCGAGATCTATCGCCCGGAAACCGGCAGCTTCGTGTTCCAGCAAGGGCCGATTTTCCACAACCTGGTGCTGGCGGACGAAATCAACCGTGCCCCGGCCAAGGTGCAATCGGCGTTGCTCGAAGCAATGGCCGAGCGTCAGGTCAGCGTCGGGCGCAGCACCTACGAACTGTCGCCGCTGTTTCTGGTGATGGCCACGCAGAATCCGATCGAGCAGGAAGGCACCTATCCGCTGCCGGAAGCGCAGCTCGACCGTTTCCTCATGCACGTCAAGATCGGCTTCCCCGACGCTGCCGTCGAGCGGCGCATTCTGCAGCAGGCCCGGGGCGAAGCGCTGAACGGCGAAACCAAACCCGAGCGCCGCGTCAGCCAGCAGGCGATTTTCGCCGCGCGCAAGGAAATTCTTGGCTTGTACATGGCCGACGCCGTGGAGGAATACCTGGTGCAACTGGTCATGGCCACGCGCAACCCGGCCAAATTCGATCCGGAGATGGCCGAGTGGATTGCCTACGGCGCCAGCCCACGCGGTTCGATTGCGCTGGACCGTTGCGCCCGCGCTCACGCCTGGCTGGCCGGTCGTGATTTCGTCAGCCCGGAAGACATTCAGGCGGTGCTGTTCGACGTGTTGCGCCACCGCATCATTCTGTCGTTTGAAGCCGAAGCCGCAGGCATCGATCAGGACCGCGTGGTGCAGCGGATTCTCGACGTCGTCGCCGTCGCTTGATCCCTATGAACGCCGCCCTGCCCGCCGAGCCCGGTATCCGCATCAACCTCACAGAGTTGATCGAGATGCGTCACCGCGTACGCGAGGTGCAGCTGTTTTCCACGCCGAGTCAGCGCAGCCCGCTGATCGGCCTGCATCACTCGAAATTCCGTGGACGCGGCGTCGACTTCGATCAGGTGCGGGTCTATCAGGCCGGCGACGATGTGCGCACCATCGACTGGCGCGTGACGGCGCGTACCCAGGAGCCGCACACCAAGCTGTTCCACGAAGAGCGCGAACGACCGATTTTCATCATGGTCGAGCAAAGCACGCGGCTGTTTTTTGGCTCCGGGCTGATGTTCAAATCGGTGCTGGCGGCACAAGTGGCCGCGCTGATCGGCTGGGCCGCACTGGGCCATAACGACCGCGTCGGCGGGCTGGTGTTTGGAGACAACGAGCATTACGAAATCAAGCCGCGGCGCAGCAAACAGAGCCTGCTGCAATTGCTCAACCGGCTGGTCAAGGTCAATCAGTCGCTGCACAGCGAGCGTGAGCCGGATCGTGACGCTTTGGGCGTAGCCCTGCGACGTGCGCGCGAAGTGCTGCGCCCGGGCAGTCTGGTGATCGTGATCTGCGATGAGCGTGCGTTATCCGACAGTGCCGAGCAGCAACTGAGCCTGCTGTCGCGACATTGCGACCTGTTGCTGCTGCCGCTGTCCGACCCGCTCGATCACGCCCTGCCCGCCGCCGGGCTTTTGCGTTTTGCCCAGAAAGGCGCGCAACTGGAACTCGATACCTTGAACTTCGACCTGCGCCAGACCTACCGCGCCCAGGCTGAGGCGCGCATCGCTCGTTGGGAATTGCTCGCGCAGAAACTGCGGGTGCTGCTGATGCCCTTGAGCACGCAGAGCGAAATGGTCGAGCAGATGCGCGAATTCCTCAATCCGCAGCGGCCGGGGACCGGTCGATGAACGGCCTTGAACAACTGCAGCCGCTGATTTCTCCGCCGCCGATCGGCTTCTGGCCACCGGCGCCGGGCTGGTGGCTGTTATTGCTGCTGTTGCCGCTGCTGGGTTTCGCTGTGTGGAAGCTGCGCCGTTTCATTCCGGTCAGAAAACGCCCGGTGGTGCGCGCCGAACAGCCGCTCGACCCGGTGCGCATCGCCGCCCTCGCCGAACTCGCGCAAATGCCCAAACCCTATGACGGCGCGCCGGCCGGCGCCTGGCTGCAGCAGCTCAACGGCCTGCTCAAACGGCTGTGTCGCAACCACTATCCCTACAGCCAGAGCCATACCCTCAACGGGCGTAAATGGCTGGCGTTCCTCGACAACCGTTGCCCGGCGGCGGGCCTGACGCGCTGGATGGTGCTGGTCGAAGGCGCCTACAAGCCGGAGTGCAAACTCGACGACAAAGCCATCGCCGGCCTGACCCAGGCGGTCGACACGTGGATTCGCAAACATGTTTGAATTCGCCTGGCCGTGGATTTTCGTGCTGTTGCCGCTGCCGTGGCTGATGCGTCTGGTGCTGCCGGTCGCCGACAGTGGCGAGCCAGCACTCAAGGTCAGTTTTCTCGCGGATCTGGAAGGCCTCGCCCGCCGCCGCGCGCGGGCCAATTTGCCGGCGTGGCGGCAACAGGCGCCGTTCATGCTGTTGTGGTTGTTGTTGCTGGTGGCCGCCGCGCGCCCGCAATGGCTCGGCGAGCCGCTGCCGATTGCCGCCAGTGGCCGCGATCTGCTGGTGGCGGTGGACGTATCCGGTTCGATGGACTTTCCTGACATGCAATGGCAGGACGAAGAAGTCAGCCGCCTGTCGCTGGTCCAGCATTTGCTCGGCGATTTCCTCGAAAGCCGCGAGGGCGACCGGGTCGGCCTGATCCTGTTCGGCAGCCAGGCGTATCTGCAAGCGCCGCTGACGTTTGACCGGCGCACGGTGCGCATCTGGCTCGACGAGGCGCGGATCGGCATCGCCGGCAAGAACACCGCGATTGGCGATGCGATCGGTCTGGCGCTGAAACGCCTGCGCCTGCGTCCGGCACAAAGCCGCGTATTGATTCTGGTGACCGACGGCGCCAACAACGGCGGCGAAATCGATCCGCTGACGGCCGCCCGACTCGCTGCCAGCGAAGGCGTGAAAATCTACCCGATCGGTATCGGCGCCAACCCCGAAGACAGCGGCTCCACCGGCCTGCTCGGCGTCAATCCGAGCCTGGACCTCGACGAGCCGGCGCTCAAAGCCATCGCCGACGTCACCGGCGGGCAATACTTCCGCGCCCACGATGGCCTCGAGCTGCAAACCATCAAGGACACCCTCGACCAGCTCGAGCCAGTGACCCAGCAACCGACCCAGGCGCGCCCGGCCCAGGCCTTGTATCACTGGCCGCTGGCCTTGGCGCTGTGGTTGAGCCTGTTATTGGTCGCCCGCGAACTGTGGCCGGACAACCCGCTGCAACGCTTGCTCAACAAAGAACTCAATCTGCAAAGTCCTTTGCCTGACTGGCGCGAGCGCCTCAAGCGCCTGCGCTTGCGGAGGCGTCGATGATCGCGCTCTGGCCGCACTGGTTCCGTCCCTGGTGGCTGCTGTTGTTGCCGCTGCTGGGCTGGATGATCTGGCAGCTCTGGCACCGGCAGAAACGCGCCGGGCGCTGGCAGATGATTTTGCCGCCAGCCTTTCACGCCACCCTGCTCAGCGGCGGCAATGGCCGCGACAGCAAACTGCCGTGGGTCGCCCTCGGCATGGCGTGGCTGCTGACAATTCTGGCCCTGCTCGGGCCGAGCTGGCAGCGCGTCGAACAGACCAGCCAGAAACCGGCCGACCCGTTAGTGGTGGTGCTGGAACTGACCGCAGAAATGCTCGCCACCGACTCGCCACCGACGCGTCTGGAACAGGCGCGGCGCAAGCTATTTGACCTGTTGCAGGCGCGCAGCGATGCGCAGACCGCCATTGTCGTCTACGCCGGCAGCGCCCACACGCTGGTGCCGCTGTCGGATGACCTGGCGACCAGCCGCAACCTGCTTGATGCGCTGAAACCGTCGCTGATGCCGCAAAGCGGTCACCGCGCCGATCTGGCAGTCAGCAAAGCCCTGGCTTTGCTGGAACAGGGTGCGCTCGGCCAGGGACGGATTCTGCTGATCGGCTCGTCACTCGATGAGCAAGAGCGCGACGGTATTCGTCGGGCGCTGCGCGGACAGTCGGCGCAACTGCTGATGCTCGGCATCGGCACCGCCGAAGGTGCGCCGATCGCCCAGGAGGACGGCAGTTTCCTCAAGGACGAACAAGGCGCGATTCGCGTCCCGCAACTCGACAGTCCGGGCCTGGCGGCGTTCCTCGACAGCATCGGCGGTGAATACCACGCTGCACGGCTGGACGAAGCCGACCTCGGCGCGCTCGGCCTGCTCAGCGGTCCGCGCAGTCTGCGCGATGATGGCCAGACCGTGCGTCTCGACACCTGGGCCGATCAGGGCTACTGGCTGCTGCTGCCGCTGTTGTTGCTCGCCGCGTGTGCCGGGCGTCGCGGTTGGCTGTTCTGCCTGCCGCTGCTGCTGTGCCTGCCACAACCGAGCTACGCTTTTGACTTTGAAGACCTGTGGCTGCGCCCGGATCAACAAGGCCTGCACCTGCTCAAACAAAAGCGTCCGGCCGAAGCCGCGCAACATTTTGAAGATCACCAATGGCAAGGGGTGGCGTTGTACGAGGCCGGCGACTACAGTGGCGCCGCCCAGCGTTTTGCCGAAGGCAGCGATGCCCGCGCCCACTACAATCGTGGCAATGCCTTGGCGAAAAGCGGCGAGCTGGAAGCGGCGATCGACGCCTATGAACAGGCGCTTGAACTGCAAGCGGATCTGCGTCCGGCGCAAACCAACAAGGCGCTGGTGGAAAATCTGCTCAAGCAGAAAAACGCCCCGCCGCCGGTTGAACCAGAGAGCAAGCCGAGCGAACAGCCCAGCCTGCCCGGCGACGAACCTTCGCCCGCCAGCGCACCGCCGCCGGCGGTCAGCAGCGAAAGCCCGAGCGAGACACAAATGACCGAGTCGCCCGGCGAACCACCACCGACAACGCCGCCGCAGCCCGGCCCCAACGAAGTGCCGGGCAGCAATGAGGCCGAGGAAACGGACACCGTGCCTACCCTGCGCCCGAGTGAGAACAATCTCGAAGGCGAGCAGCGTCAGGCACTGGAACAATGGCTGGGCAAGATCCCGGACGACCCGGGCGAATTGCTGCGGCGCAAATTCTGGTACGAACAGCAACAACATCAGGATCAGGAAAACACTCGATGACCCGCTTCACCGCTCTCTTGCTGCCCCTGCTGCTCTGCACGGCCACCGCCCAGGCGACCGAGCTGACCGCCAGTGTGGATCGCAGTCGCCTGAACTCCGGCGAGACGGTCGAGCTCACCCTCGAAACGGATGACGTCACACAGTTCGGAAAACCCGACCTGACTGCGCTGGAGCCGCTGTTCGAGGTGCGCGGCACACGCCAGGTCAACCAGTTGAATACCCTCAACGGTGCCAACCGCGCGACCACACGCTGGATCATTACTCTGCTGCCGAAAGAAAACGGCAGCGTGGTGATCCCGCCGCTGCAACTGGGCGAGGCGCAGAGCCAGCCGATCACCGTGCAAGTCATTGAAAGCGACACCCGCGAAAGCAAAAACAGCCTCGACCCGGTGTTCATCGAAGCCAGCCTCGATCAGTCCAGCGTCTATGTGCAGGCGCAGGCGATTCTAACGCTGCGTATCTATCACTCGGTGTCGCTGTACGACGACAGCAGCCTTACCCCGCTGCACATCGCCGATGCGCGCATTGAACAACTCGGCGACACGCGCACCTACGAAAAAGACCTCAACGGTGTGCGCCACGGCGTGATCGAGATGCGCTATGCAATTTATCCGCAGCACAGCGGCTTGCTGACCATTGCGCCGCAGACTTTCAGCGCCACACTGGTCGACACGCAGCCGTCTCAGGACGCAAATGCTCAGGGGCCGAAGCCGGGCAAAATGATGCGCGTGAGCTCTGCGGAAATCCCGCTGACCGTTAAACCAAAGCCACTGACCTATCCGGTCGACGCGCCCTGGCTACCCGCGCGCAGCCTGAGCCTGAGCGAAAGCTGGAATCCCGAGCCCGAACACACCCAGGTCGGCGACTCGCTGACGCGCAGCCTGACCCTGAAAGTCGAAGGCCTCGCCAGCTCGCAATTACCCCCCCTGCCCGCCACCGACGTCGCCGGCCTGCGTCGCTATCCCGACCAACCGGTGCTGAGCAACCAGAGCAGCGAGCGCGGCCTCATCGGCAGTCGCGAAGAACGCGAAGCGCTGGTACCCAATCGCAGCGGCGCGATCGATCTGCCAACCGTCGACGTGGTGTGGTGGAACACCTTCGAAGACCACCTGGAACACAGCAGCCTGCCCGCGCGCACCCTGCAAGTGGCCAACAACCCGAGCCTGCAAATCGACACCCCGGCCGGCACCCTGCAACCGAGCTCAGTCGACAACGACGTGCTGTGGTGGTGGAAACTCAGCACCTTGATCCTCGCCTGCACCACCCTCCTCGGCTTCGGCCTGTGGTGGCGCGCCCGCTGGCAGCCGGCAATCCACCGCGCCGCCCAGACCGGCCCGAGCCCGCGCACCTTGATGGACGACATCAAACGTGCGAGTCAGGCGAATGATCCGCAGGCAACGCGGCAGGCGCTGGATGCGTGGGCGCGTCAGCAGCCGGAGACACTGGCGGACATGGCGGCGCGGTTTGTGCCGTTGTCGGATGCGCTGGATGGGTTGAACGGCGCGCTGTACAGCGAGACGGGGCAGCATTGGCAAGGTGAGGATTTGTGGCGGGCGATCCGCACGATACCGCCGGCGGAGCGGGTGCAGGATCCGGTGGGTGACAGTGGGTTGCCGCCGCTTTATCCGAAGTGACCGCGCTCACTGTACCTCGTGGCGATTGTGGCGAGGCCACACGACTGCGCCTCACGCAGTTGCTTCAGCATTGATCGCCACGACAGCCCTGGCCCGACAATAATCTGTAAACTTCCCTTATTTTGCCGCCGTCATATTCAAGCGGCCTTCACCTGATTTTTAGCGGAGTCCACCTTGCGTCTGTTCCACACCTCCGACTGGCACCTTGGGCAAAACCTGCACGGCCAGGAGCGCGATTTCGAGCATGCGTGCTTTCTCGAATGGCTGCTGCGCCAATTGCAACTGGCGCAGCCGGATGTGCTGCTGATCGCCGGGGATATCTTCGACACGGTCAACCCGCCGGTCAAAGCCCAGGAACGCCTCTACGATTTCATCGTCAGCGCCCACGAACAGCAGCCGTTGCTGACCATCGTGATGATCGCCGGCAACCATGATTCCGGCTCGCGGATCGAGCTGCCCGCTCCGTTGATGCGGCGTTTGCGCACTCATGCGCTGGGTCGAGTGTTGTGGCTCGATGACGGGCAGCTGGACGCCGAACGGCTGCTGCTGCCGCTGCCGGATAAAAACGGTGAAATCGCCGCATGGTGCCTGGCGCTGCCGTTCCTGCGTCCCGCTGAAGTGACCGGTGCGCATCTGGGCGACAACTATTTGCGCGGTATCGGTCAGGTGCATGAATGGCTGATCGAGGCGGCCAACGCCAAGCGCCAACCGGGTCAGGCGCTGATCGCCATCAGCCACGCGCACATGGCCGGCGGTTCGGTGTCAGAGGATTCCGAGCGCAGTCTGATCATCGGCAACGCCGAAGCCCTGCCCGCCAGCCTGTTCGGCGCGAGCATCAGCTACGTCGCCCTCGGCCATCTGCACAAGCCGCAGAAGGTCAACGGTGAGGAGCGCATTCGCTACAGCGGCTCGCCGATTCCGTTGTCGTTCTCGGAAATCGGTTATCAGCACCAGATTCTCGATGTCGTCCTCGACGGTGAAACCTTGGTCAGCGTCGAGCCGAAACTGATCCCGCGCTCGGTCAATCTGCAACGCATCGGCCCGGCGCCACTGGCCGAGATTCTGCTGCAACTGGCCGATCTGCCGAACATCGACCTGCTCGCCGAAACCCAGCGCCAGCCATGGCTGGAAGTGCGCGTGCGCCTCGACGAGCCGCAGCCGGATCTGCGTCATCAAGTGGAAACCGCGCTGCAAGGCAAAGCCGTGCGTCTGGTGCGCATCGCCGCTGAATACGCTGGCAACCGTGGCGCTGACGGCGCCGAAGATGGCAGCGCGCTGATCGAACTCGACCAGCTCACCCCGCAGGAATTGTTCAGCCGCGCCTGGCTCGACAACTATGGCAGCGAGGTTGACGAACAGACCCTCAAGGACTTCGCCGAACTGCTGCAAGACGTACAGATGGAGGGCGAGCAGCCATGAAGATTCTCGCCATTCGCTTGAAGAACCTGGCCTCGCTGGCCGGTCCGTTCGAAATCGATTTCACCGCCGAACCGCTGGCCAGCGCTGGCTTGTTTGCGATCACCGGCCCGACCGGCGCCGGCAAAAGTACCCTGCTCGATGCCTTGTGCCTGGCGCTGTTTGGCGCGGTGCCGCGCCTCAACAACACCGGCCGCGACGCCAAAGTCCCCGACGCCGACGGCGAAATCGCCACCGGCGATCCGCGCACCTTGCTGCGCCGCGGCACCGGCGAAGGCTATGCCGAAGTGGATTTTGTCGGTGTCGACGGTCGACGTTATCGCGCGCGCTGGGAAGCCAACCGTGCCCGCGAGAAGGCCGGCGGCAAGTTGCAGGCCAGTCGGCAGAGCCTGCGCGACATCGATCAGGATCAGTTGCTCGCCAGCCAGAAAGGCGAATACAAAACCCAGCTCGAAGCCGCGCTGGGCCTGAACTTCGAGCAGTTCACCCGCGCCGTGTTGCTGGCGCAAAGTGAGTTCAGCGCGTTCCTCAAAGCCGACGACAACGATCGCAGCGAGCTGCTGGAAAAACTCACCGACACCGCGCTGTACACGCGCCTCGGTCGCCGCGCTTTTGACAAGACCAAAGAGGCCCGCGAAGCACACAAGCTGTTGCAGGATCAGGCCAGCGGCGTCACCCCGCTCGCCCCTGAAGCCCGCGCCGAACTGGACGAGCGCTGCAACGCCGCGCAGCAGCAAATGAAGCTGCAACAGGCACAGCTCAAACAACTCGAACAACAGCACGGCTGGCTCAAGGATTTGCGCCTGTTGCAGGATTCGCAGCAAGCCGCCACCGAGCAATTGCACAGCGCGCAGCAGCAATGGCAAGCGCTGGCCGGTGAGCGCGTCAAGCTGAGCCAACTGGAGCAACTGGCGCCGCAACGGCACCAGTTCGCCCGCAAGACCGAACTCGATGCACTGCTCACACCGTTGGCCGCGCAGATCGCCGCGCACACGCAACAACACGTCGAATTGAGCGAGCGCCAGACGCAGCTGGAGCAAACCCTTGAGGCCGCGAAAGTTGCCCTGAGCCAGGCGCAACAACAGCAAAGCGAGAACGCGCCGCTGTTGCGTCAGGCTTTCGAAGAACACAGCACCCTCGCCCGTCTGGTCAAGGAGGTCGCGCAAAGTACCGAGGCCAAACTCGCGGCGCAGCAGGCCTGCACCGACGGCCAGCAGGCCATTCAGGCCTTGCAGGAAAAGCAGGCCGAGGCCGCCGAGCGCCTGCAGCGCATCGCCAGCGAACTGGAGCAAAGCGCCCATCTGGCACCGCTGAGCGATGCCTGGAATGCCTACCGCGATCGCCTGCAACAACTGATGCTGATCGGCAACCGCTTGAACCAGGGCCAGGCAGAACTGGCGAGCCTCGAAGACAGCGCCGCTCGCAGCGCTGAAGCTTTGACCGCACAGAAACAGCAACTGGAAGTGTTGTTCAAGGAGGCTGGCGCCGAGCCTGATGCCGTCGCCGAACAGATCGGTCTGCTCGGTACGTTGCTGCAGGACAACCGCAAACAGTTGCGCGCCTTCGAAGATCTGTCGCGCCTGTGGGCCAGCCAACAGGATCTCGACAAGCGCGCCAACGAACTGCAACAACGCCTGCTCAGCGCCCAGCAACAACGCGAGCATCTGACCCAGGACGGGGTGAAAAACAAAGCCGAGCTGACCATCGCCGAGCAAACCCTCAATGTCACCCGCGAGTTGCTCGAGCGCCAGCGTCTGGCGCGCAGTGCCAGTGTCGAAGAGTTGCGCGCGCAATTGCAGGATGACCAGCCCTGCCCGGTCTGTGGCAGCAACGAGCATCCGTATCACCAGCCTGAAGCACTGCTGCAAAGCCTCGGTCGTCACGACGAAAGCGAGCAGGCCAATGCGCAGCAGGTGGTCGATCAGCTCAAGGAAAAACTCGCCGAATTGCGCGCCGAAGTCGGTGGCGTGATCGCGCAGCAGAAAGAACTGCTGCAGCAGCAGGAGCAACTGGCCGCGCAGCAACAAGCCTTGGCGCCAAGCCTCGAGGCGCATCCGCTGGCAGCGCAACTGCTTAATCAGGACGCGGCCAAGCGCGACGCCTGGCTGACCCGGCAAAACGAGCAACTGAACCAGAGCATCAGCCAGGACGAGCAGCGCCAGAGCGCTCTGCTCACCCTGCAACAGGACGCCGCGCGCCTCACTCAGCAACTGCGTCAGGCCGAAACCGCGCATCAGCAAGCCGCGCAGCAATTGAGCAACCAGCAGCGCGAACTGAGCAGCGACCGTCAGCGTCTCGACGAAGAACTCGTCGCGTTCGCCAGTCTGCTACCCGCTGATACCCTCGAAGCCTTGCGCCAGGAGCCGGCCGCGACGTTCATGCAGCTCGACCGGCAGATCGCTGAGCGTCTGGCTCAGCTCGATCAGCACAAGGAGGAACAGGCCGAACAGTTGCAGCGCCACCAGACGCTGGAAAAGGAACAGGACCGCCAGCAGACCCGCGCCCAGCAATTGCACAGCGCCGAGGCGCAACTCAACGGCCTGACCGAACAGCAGCAGGCCTGCCAACAAAAACTCGCGCAACTGCTCGGCCAACACAGCAGCGCCGAGCAATGGCAGCAGCAGCTCGAACAGGCGGTTGAACAGGCGCGCAGCGGCGAAGCCATTACCGCGCAGGAGCTGCAGAACGTACGCACGCAACTGGTGCAGATCGCCGCTGAACTCAAGGCCCAGCAGGAACGCTTGCAAGCGCTGCAAAGCGAAGATCAAGACCTGCGCGGCAAGATCGCCGATTGGCGGGGCCGTCATCCGGAACTGGATGACCAAGGTCTCCAAGCCCTGTTGCAGATCGACGACACGCAACTCAGCGAATTGCGCCAGCGTTTGCAGCACAACGAAAAAGCCATCGAACAGGCGCAGGTGTTGTTGCAGGAGCGCGACCAGCGTCTGCTCGATCATCAGGCACAACACAACGGCAACCTCGATGCCGAACAACTGGCGAGCGCCCTCGCCGACCTGCAAAACCAGTTCGCCGTCAGTGAGCAGCAATGCGCCGAACTGCGCGCCGAGCAGGTGGAAGACCAACGGCGGCAGAACGCCAATCAGGCTCTGGCGCAGCAGATCGCCGACGCTTATGCCGAATATCAGCGCTGGGCGCGCCTCAGTGCGTTGATCGGCTCGGCCACCGGCGACACTTTCCGCAAGATTGCCCAGGCCTATAACCTGGATCTGCTGGTGCATCACGCCAACGTGCAATTGCGCCAACTGGTCAAACGCTATCGCCTCAAACGCGGCGGCAGCATGCTCGGCCTGCTGGTGCTGGACACGGAAATGGGCGATGAATTGCGCTCGGTGCATTCGCTGTCCGGCGGCGAGACGTTCCTGGTGTCGCTGGCGCTGGCACTCGGGCTGGCGTCGATGGCCTCGAGCACGCTTAAAATCGAATCGCTGTTTATCGACGAAGGCTTTGGCAGCCTCGATCCGGAATCTCTGCAATTGGCAATGGATGCCCTCGACGGCTTGCAGGCGCAGGGCCGCAAGGTCGCGGTGATCTCTCACGTGCAGGAAATGCACGAGCGCATCCCGGTGCAGATTCAGGTGCAGCGCCAAGGCAATGGTTTGAGCACACTGGAGGTGAAATGAACACGTTGTATTCCTTCCGCCGCTGCCCGTATGCGATGCGTGCGCGGATGGCCTTGCACTACTCAGGCGTGCCGGTGGAGATCGTTGAGGTAAGCCTCAAGGACAAACCGGCCGAGATGCTCGCACTGTCGCTGAAAGGCACGGTGCCGGTACTCAATGCCAATGGCCAGGTGATCGATGAAAGCCTGGCGATCATGCACTGGGCCCTGGAGCAGCATGATCCGGACGACTGGCGCCTGAAGAACGATCCCGGCGCGGAGCTCGTTACGAACATGCTGATCGAGACCAACGACACGCAGTTCAAGACCTCACTGAATCACTACAAGTACGCCGAGCGCTACCCGGAAAAACCGATGGAGGTCTATCGCATGGAATGCGAAATGATCGCCCACTCGCTGGACTTGATGCTGGCGGATCAGGACTACTTGCTCGGCGATCAGCTCAGCCTCGCCGACATCGCCCTGCTGCCGTTCATTCGCCAGTTCGCCCATGTCGATCGCGAATGGTTTGCGCAGACGCCGTATGTGGCGTTGCAGGGATGGTTGCAACGGTTGCTCGAGTCCGAACTGTTTACCTCGATCATGAAGAAGTAGCTCGACGTTAGATCAGACGCCGAGTGTCCGGGGCTGCATTCCTTTGCTGCGCGTGGGAACGATCATCACGCTCAGCGCGGCTCGATCAGGCCAGCACCTGGCACATGCCCAGCGCCATGCAATCGACTTCGAACGGGCCGAGGAAGTCCACTGCGACCTTGGCCGGAGGATTTCCGGCCATCAGCCCCAGCGTATTGGCGCGTTCAATGTTGTGGGCGATGCTGTGATTGACTTCGATGGCCCGGGCCAGCGCGCCGACCGAGCCTTGGCCGATACCCAATAACGAAGTGCCGTTGGTGAAGAACGCCAGACCGGCGATCACCCAGAGTCTGTAGCCTTTCATGCGCCGCCGACTCCTGCGAGTTCGGCCCGATCGACCATCACGCTCTGCGAGCGCACTTCGAACTGGACACCGGGATGAGCGACGTCGATGGGCGCGTCAAAGTTGTGTTCCATCTGCGAGGCGATGCTGACGAACAGCACCACGGCCAGGTACACACCAATGGCCAGGTAGGCGCCGCGTTTGGCGGAGTGAAGGATTGCGCTGGCCATGGTGTTCTCCCGTAGGCAGGTTTCGATGCCCACAGAATCAATCAAAAAAGCCGAGGCAACCACTCAGGGTTTGCCATAGTAAACATCAGCTTCGTTGATTATTTACCCGCTCTATTCGCAAGCAAGAGCAAAGCTATGAGCCACGCGCAGCAAGGGAATGCCTTTCCCGATCGTTCCCACGCTCTGCGTGGGAACGATCAGTAGTGTTGCGCACACAAAAAAAGGGCCGTCGAAGGCTGAGATCTTTTGACGTTGAAGATCAAAAGATCGCAGCCTTCGACAGCCCCTTCAGGATGACGGGAATTTCAGGCTTGGGTTTTGTGATCCAGCGCGGCGTAGAAGTTGGCGCTCTGTTGCAGGTATTTCTGGGTGTAGCTCTGGGTGTGGGATTTTTTCTCGGCGATTTCGACGTTGGCACCGGCAGGCAGTACCACGGTGGCGGAAATGGCGGAGGCGGCGATAACGGAGAAGAGATTGAAGTTCATGGCGGTAACCCTCGTGTTCGTTTGCTTGGTTTGCCCGGTCGGGCTGTGAAACAAACGTAACGCTGCAGGGTTGCCGCTTGAAATCTTTTGTAGCATTAGCCGTTATCAGCGTAATTAATACAAAGACGCAGGCCCCGCAGAACGGGGCCTGTGGCTTATTGTCGCACTAGAAACTTGAGGTCGCTGGGCGCGTCGATCGGCAGTTTTTGCACGGTTTTGCCGAGCAGACCGGTCTTGCCATCGCGTTCGACGACAACAATCTCGTTGCTCTTCTGGTTGGCGATCAGCACGAACTTCCCGCTCGGATCGAGGGCGAATTCACGCGGATGGTCGCCTTCTACCGAACGCTTTTGCAGCTCTTTCAACTGACCGCTGGCCGGATCGATGGCAAACACCACCAGTTGATTGGCGGTGCCCCGGTTGCTGACGTAGAGAAACTTGCCGTCTGCCGAGGCATGCAGCGCAGCGCCGGCCTTGTCCGAGGTCGGCTGACCGGCGGCCAGGTCGACCAATTGCGTCTGGGTCAGCACACCATCCTTGTAGTCGAACACCGCGACCTGCGCGCTCATTTCCATGGTCAGCCAGGCATGTTTGCCGTCGGCGCTGAACAGCAGATGACGCGGGCCGCTGCCGGCTGGCAACGCCACCGACGGCGTCTTGGCAGGTGTCAGCGGCAGGTGCGGATTGGCTTTCGGGTCGAATTGATAGATGAAGATCTTGTCCGCGCCCAGGTCGTTGGAGAACACGTAGCGGCCATCCGGCGAGGACACCGTCGAGTGCACGTGGTTGGACGCCTGACGTTCAGGATTGACCCCGCTGGCCGGGTGCGCGCTCATCTGCACCACCGGCTGGAGCTTGCCGTCGGCGCCGACCGGCAACACCGCCAGGGTGCCGCCCGGATCTTCCACCACCGAATAGTTGCTGACGAACAAATGGCTGGCGTCAGCGCTGAGGCTCGAATGGGTCGGCTCGTTGCCCAGGCTCTGCACCTGATTGATCAGGCTCAGGGCGTGGGTTTCAGGATCGATGGCGAAGCTGCTGACGCGGCCGACCGGGTCCTGCTGGCCCGGACCGTTTTCGTTGACCACGAACAGGCGTTTCTGGTCCTTGGACAGGGTCAGCCACGACGGGTTTTCGGTCTTGACCACTTGCAGCGGCTTGGCGGCGATCTGCCCGGTGGCGCTGTCGAAGCTCATCCGGTAAATGCCTTCGCTGCTGCCGGCGGTGTACGAGCCGACCAGCAACTGGAAGTTTTCTGCGTAGGCGCTGGAAAAGCCCATCGCACCGACGCTGCCGGCCATCAGCAGCGGCCAGAAATTACGCATTTTCATTATTGTTCATCCTCATCGTCGCTGCTGCTGACTACATCGCCGAGGCAGACCAGGCGGTGTTCGCCCGTGGTTTTGGTGTGGCTGGCGTAACCGATGATCAGCCAGTTCTTCAGCTTTTCATCAAAGGTGGCAGCCTCGACTTGTGCCGGGGTGAATTCCCAATGTTTGGCCGCTCGACCATCGATACATTCGATGTGCAGGTTATCGTCCTCGTCGAGGGCGAATTCGAAGGCGTGCAGGCCGTCGATTTCGACCATACCGCAGTGTTCGAGGGCGTTGAGAAGGGTTGGGGCAGTCATGGCAAACAGTCTTTCTTGGGGGGGAAAGGGCCAATGATAGCTTAATGTCGCGTCGTCCCCTTGCAGGAGTGAGCCTGCTCGCGATTGCGTCGTATCAGCCGACATCTTGATTGACTGACTCACCGCTATCGCGAGCAGGCTCACTCCTACATGGGGATCATGGGTGGGTTTTAGATCGCGTCACGCGATGGCTTGCCATCCACCAGACGCTGAATGCGCAACGGGTTGGCATTTTTCAGCGGCTCGGGCAGCAAGCTGTCCGGGTAGTTCTGGAAGCACACCGGGCGCAGGAAACGGTCGATTGCCAGCGTACCCACCGAGGTGCCGCGCGCATCGGACGTCGCCGGATAAGGCCCGCCGTGGACCATCGAATCACACACCTCAACACCGGTCGGGTAGCCGTTGAGCAGGATGCGCCCGACTTTCTGTTCGAGCAGCGGCGTCAGTTCGGCGAACTGTTCGAAGTCTGCCGGCTCGCCGATGATCGTCGCGGTCAATTGGCCGTGCAGGCCGTGCAGCGCAGCGCTGAGTTGCGCCTGATCGGCCACTTCAACGACTACCGTGGTCGGGCCGAACACTTCTTCCTGCAGCACTTCATCGCCGTTGATCAACAGGCTGACATCCGCCTTGAACAGCTGCGGTTGCGCCTGATTGCCCTGCTGCGAATTGCCGGCCAGATGTTCGATGCCGCTATGTGCCAGTAGCTTTTCCAGGCCTTTGCCATAGCTGCCGAGGGTGCCGGCGTTGAGCATGGTTTGCGCCGGCTGATCGCCGATCGCTGCAGCGACCTGCTGCACAAAGGCGCTGAACTGCGGCGAGCGGATGCCGATGACCAGACCCGGGTTGGTGCAGAACTGTCCGCAGCCCTGCACCACCGAAGCCGTGAGATCGCGGGCGACGGTTTCCGAACGCGTCGCCAGCGCTTGCGGCAGCACGATCACCGGGTTGATGCTCGACATTTCGGCGAACACCGGAATCGGTTGCGGACGCGCCGCAGCCATGTCGCACAGGGCGCGGCCGCCCTTGAGCGAACCGGTGAAACCAACGGCCTGAATCGCCGGGTGCTTGACCAGCCACTCGCCGACGCCACCACCGTAGATCATGTTGAACACGCCGGCAGGCATACCGGTTTTTTCCGCTGCGCGAATGATCGCGTCGGCGACCAGCTCAGCGGTGGCCATGTGGCCGCTGTGGGCCTTGAATACCACCGGGCAACCGGCGGCCAGCGCCGCTGCGGTGTCGCCGCCGGCAGTGGAGAACGCCAGCGGGAAGTTGCTCGCGCCGAATACGGCGACCGGGCCGAGGCCGATGCGATATTGACGCAGGTCCGGGCGTGGCAATGGCTGCCGATCGGGCAACGCCTGATCGATGCGTGCGCCATAAAAGTCGCCGCGACGCAGGACCTTGGCAAACAGACGCATCTGCCCACTGGTGCGACCGCGTTCGCCCTGAATGCGCCCTGCCGGCAGTGCGGTTTCGCGACAGACCACGGCGACGAAATCATCGCCGAGGGCGTCCAGCTCATCGGCAATCGCGTCGAGAAACTGTGCGCGGCGTTCAGCGCTGAGGCTGCGATAGGCCGGGTGTGCGGCGGCGGCTGCCTTGGCGGCGGCGTCGACCTCTTCAGCGGTGGCCTGGATGAAGTTGTGCGGCAGTGTTTCGCCGGTGCTGGCGTCGACCGATTGCAGTTTGACGCTGCCAGCGGCACTGCGCTGACCGCCAATGTAGTTGTGACCGAGAATCTGAGTCATGGGATCTCCTTAAAGGGTGCCAATGCTGTCGGGGGCAAACACTGCGTCGATCGGCACGATACCATTGACCAGCGGTGCGCCGAACTCAGCCTGACTGATTTCAAACACGTCGCCCGGCTGGGTGCGAATGCCGTCGGCGAACGACAGCGTCGCGGTGCCGAAGAAGTGAACGTGCACGTCGCCCGGACGCAGGAACTGCCGGTATTTGAAGTGGTGGTATTCGAGATTCGCCAGGCTGTGGCACATGTTGGCCTCGCCGCTGAGGAATTCGTTCTGCCACAGCACTTCACCGTCACGCAGGATGCGACTGGCACCTGCAAGGTGTTGAGGCAATTCACCGGTGCGAAGTTCCGGACCATAACTGCAGCTGCGCAATTTCGAATGCGCCAGGTACAGGTAATTCTTGCGCTCCATGACGTGATCGGAGAACTCGTTGCCTACCGCGAAGCCGAGGCGATACGGCTTGCCGTCGTGGCCGATGACGTAGAGGCCGGCCATTTCCGGCTCCTCGCCCGCGTCTTCGGCGAATGATGGCAGCGGGAATGGCTGGCCCGGGCGCACGACGATGCTGCCGTCACCTTTGTAGAACCACTCCGGTTGCACACCGGCCTGCCCCGCCGCCGGTTTGCCGCCCTCCAGACCCCATTTGAAAATGCGCATGGTGTCGGTCATGGCCGCTTCGTCACCGGCCTGCTGGTGCATTTTGTCCCGCGCCGAGGCGCTGCCCAGATGGGTCAGGCCGGTGCCGCTGACCAGCATGTGCGCCGGGTCCGGGTGATCGAGTGGCGGCAGGATGCGCAGTTCGGCGAGCAGTTCGGGGTAATCGTGATCGGCGCCGAAGCCCAGGGTTTGTACGTGCTGCTCCAGCGTGTTGCGCGCCTCGATGGCAGCCAGCGCCAGATCGCGCACGCTGCGCGCGCCCTGCACTTCACGGACCTGACCGTTGTCGACCACGCCGACGCGGCGCTCGCCGTTGGTTAATTCGAATTGAACCAGATGCATACGTTCTCTCCTTTAGTCAAAATTCCGCAACACTGCAAATCCCGGTGGGAGCTGGCTCGCCAGCGATAGCGATCTGTCAGACACATCAATGTCGGATAGGCCGACGTCATCGCTGGCAAGCCAGCTCCCACAGGGTCGGTGGTAAATCATCGTCCGGGGTCAGGTGCGGGTCGCACCGCGGGCACTGGCAGCAAACTGCTCAACCGGCAGCACATGCTTACGCTCCAGCACGCGATATACGATGCCGGTCAGAATCAGCCCAAACACCATCACGCCCGAGAGGAAGTACAGCCCCGAAGCCAGATTGCCGGTGTATTCCTTCAGCGCGCCGATCACGAACGGCCCGATGTACCCGCCCAGGTTGCCCACCGAGTTGATCAGCGCGATGCCCGCCGCAGCACTTGCGCCGGCAAAGAAACGCCCCGGCAAGGTCCAGAACACCGCCGTGCAGGAAAACAACGCAAACGCCACCAGACACAGCGCCGCCAGTTGTGCCACCGGCATCGATAGCCACGCACTCATGAATAAACCGATAGCGCCCAGCACATACAAAACAGCGAGGTGCCCGTAGCGATCATTCAAGCGGTCGGAACTGCGCGGAATGATCAGCAGGCCGATGATCCCGAAGATGTACGGCACGGAGGACACGAAACCGGTGACCAGGTCGCTGCCGCCAAACTGCTTGATCAGCGTCGGCAGCCACAGGCCGAGGCCGTAAATGCTCAGCGTCACTGGCAGGTAGAACAGCGCCAGCAGCAACACGCGTTTGTCCTTCAGCGCATGCAGCGGGTTGCCGTGACGGGTCTGGCCGTATTCCTGCAGATCCTTTTTCAGTTCGCCGGTCAGCCAGTCTTTTTCCGCCTGATCCATCCATTTCACTTGCTGCGGGCCGTCCGGCAGCCAACGCAGTACCGGCCAGGTCAGCAGGATCGCCGGAGTGCCGATGACGATGAACAGCCACTGCCAGCCGTGCAGACCGAGGATGCCGTCCATGCCGAGCAAACCGCCGGACACGGGACCGGTGATCATCATCGCGATCGGTTGCGAGAGGATGAACAGGCCGAGGATCTTGCCGCGATGGCGCACCGGGAACCATTGGGTGATGTAGTACAGCACGCCAGGAAAGAAGCCCGCCTCGGCCGCGCCGAGCAGAAAGCGCATCACATAGAAGCTGTGCGGCCCCTGAACGAAGGCCATGCCGATGGTGATGGCGCCCCAGGTAATCATGATCCGCGCGAACCAGCGCCGCGCGCCAAAGCGTTCGAGCATCAAGTTGCTGGGGATTTCGAGCAGGAAGTAACCAATGAAGAACAGCCCGGCGCCCAAGCCATAGGCCGCGTCGCCAATGCCGATGTCGGCGCCCATGTGCAGCTTGGCGAAGCCGACGGCGGAGCGATCCACATAGGCGATCAGGTACAGCAGGATCAGGAAGGGAATCAGTTTCAGTGTGATGCGCCGGATAAGCCGCAATTCCTGGCTCATGAGATCGGTCTCCGATTGTTGTTTTTATAGAACCTCGGGGGACACCTCTCGCTGCAGAGCTGCCAGGGCCATCCCTCCGTCGAAAACGACTATATAGTAATACTAATTACGCAACAACACTTCCAAAGCGGCGAATTTGCGCTTATGTTAGGCCATCGCTGGAACACTATAGTCATACAATAAGAGAATCGATCATGGCTGATAAGAAACCCACCCTGCGCTCCGCCCAATGGTTTGGCACGGCCGACAAGAACGGCTTCATGTACCGCAGCTGGATGAAGAATCAGGGCATCGCCGACCATCAGTTTCACGGCAAGCCGATCATCGGCATCTGCAACACCTGGTCGGAGCTGACGCCGTGCAACGCGCACTTCCGCCAGATCGCCGAGCACGTCAAACGCGGCGTGATCGAAGCCGGTGGTTTTCCAGTGGAGTTTCCAGTGTTCTCCAACGGCGAATCGAACCTGCGCCCTACCGCCATGCTCACCCGCAACCTGGCGAGCATGGACGTTGAGGAAGCGATTCGTGGCAACCCGATCGACGGCGTGGTGCTGCTGACCGGCTGCGACAAGACCACCCCGGCGCTGCTGATGGGCGCGGCCAGTTGCGACGTGCCGGCGATCGTTGTCACCGGCGGGCCGATGCTCAACGGCAAGCACAAGGGCAAGGACATCGGCTCGGGCACGGTGGTCTGGCAGCTCAGCGAACAGGTCAAGGCCGGCACCATCACCATCGACGATTTCCTCGCGGCCGAAGGCGGCATGTCGCGCTCGGCGGGCACCTGCAACACCATGGGCACCGCCTCGACCATGGCCTGCATGGCCGAAGCACTGGGCACTTCCCTACCCCATAACGCAGCGATCCCGGCGGTGGATGCGCGCCGTTACGTGCTGGCGCACATGTCCGGCATGCGTGCGGTGGAAATGGTGCGCGAAGACCTGAAACTGTCGAAGATCCTCACCAAGGAAGCCTTCGAAAACGCCATCCGCGTCAACGCCGCCATCGGTGGCTCGACCAACGCCGTGATCCACTTGAAAGCCATTGCCGGGCGCATCGGCGTCGAACTTGATCTGGACGACTGGACGCGCATCGGTCGCGGCATGCCGACCATCGTCGACCTGCAGCCTTCCGGGCGCTTCCTGATGGAAGAGTTCTACTACGCCGGCGGCTTGCCAGCGGTGCTGCGTCGCCTCGGCGAAGCCAATCTGATCCCCAATCCGCACGCGCTGACCGTCAACGGCAAATCGATCGGCGAGAACACCAAAGACGCGCCGATTTATGGCGAAGACGAAGTGATCCGCACGCTGGACAATCCGATCCGCGCCGACGGCGGTATCTGCGTACTGCGCGGCAACCTCGCGCCACTGGGTGCGGTGCTCAAGCCGTCCGCCGCCACCGCTGAACTGATGCAGCATCGCGGCCGCGCCGTGGTCTTCGAGAACTTCGACATGTACAAAGCGCGGATCAACGATCCGGAGCTGGACGTCGACAAGGATTCGATTCTGGTCATGAAGAACTGCGGGCCGAAGGGTTATCCGGGCATGGCCGAAGTCGGCAACATGGGCTTGCCGGCCAAACTGCTGGCGCAGGGTGTGACCGACATGGTGCGCATTTCTGATGCGCGGATGAGCGGCACCGCTTACGGCACGGTGGTCTTGCACGTCGCGCCGGAAGCGGCGGCCGGCGGGCCTCTGGCGACGGTGAAGGAAGGCGACTGGATCGAACTCGATTGCGCCAGCGGGCGTCTGCACCTGGACATTTCCGATGCCGAACTGGCCGCGCGCATGGCCGACCTGCAGCCACCACAGCAATTGCTGGTGGGCGGTTATCGTCAGCTGTACATCGACCATGTGCTGCAAGCGGATCAGGGTTGCGACTTCGACTTCCTGGTCGGCTGTCGTGGCGCCGAAGTACCGCGCCACTCGCACTGACAGCCCGGCATCATAGCCTGCATTGGAATGCATTCCCCTGTAGGAGTGAGCCTGCTCGCGATTGCGGTGTGTCAGTCAGCAATTGTTCAGCTGACACACCGCGATCGCGAGCAGGCTCACTCCTACATTTGGTTTTGTGTACTCCCTCAAGATTGTCTGGTGCCTGCTATGATGCGCGGCATCTCCATCGCTCAGGATCGCGCCACTCCCCATGGATTACCGCAAACCCTCCGACCGTAAAAGCATGCACTCGCGCATCGTCCAGGAACTGGGCATGCAGATCGTCTCCGGACGCTTTTTGCCCGACGACAAACTGCCCGCCGAAGCCCTGCTCTGCGAGGAGTACGCGGTCAGCCGGCCGGTATTGCGCGAAGCCACGCGAGTGCTGGTGGCCAAGGGGCTGGTGTACTCCAAACCGCGCGTCGGAACGGTGGTCAAGGCGCGCCGCGAATGGCACATGCTCGACCCGGACGTGCTGCACTGGCTGATGCAAAGCAGCCCGCAGAATGAATTCTTCAACGTCCTGACCAGCGTGCGCAGCATCATCGAACCCGCCGCTGCCGCCCTCGCCGCCCAGCACGCCACGGATGCCGACATCGCCGCCATCAATGAAGCGTATCAACGCATGGAAGCGGCGCCGACGCCGGAAGCCTTGTTGCAGCCAGACCTGGATTTCCACAGCCGGATCGCCGATGCGACGCACAACGATTTGCTCGCGAATCTGTGCAACATGCTCGCGGTGGCGATTGCCGAGGCGTTGAAGCATTCCAATCAGCGGCCGAATCTGCATGAGCTGGCGTTGCCTCGGCACAAAGCAATTCTCACAGCGATTGAAAATCGCGACGCCCTCGGCGCCCGGCATGCGACGCTGGTGCAGCTGGATGATGCGCGGAGTGCGTTGAGTGTTGTGCTCGGTGCTGAACTTTCTTAAGGCTTGAGACCGCTTGCCCTCCCCCTAGCCCTCTCCCAGGGGGAGAGGGGACCGATTGGGGGATATTCGAGAGTTACGCCGACTTGAACGATCCGCTTTGAATCCCTAATCGACTCGGTCTTTCAGGTCGATGCATCAAGCCGCACACCTCGGGTCGGTCCCCTCTCCCTCCGGGAGAGGGCTAGGGTGAGGGGCCTTTGATGTTGATCTTCACCCCAAAAAAAAGCCGCAACCTCTAAAGGTTGCGGCTTAGTCATTTCAGCCAATCAGATCAATGGGCAAACAACGAATTCCCCTTCTGCCCCGCCAGTTTCTCCGGCTTGATCAAAAACTTCGCCAGCGCCGGCAACAGCCACAGCGCACCAAACATGTTCCACAACAACATGAACGTCAGCATCAGACCCATGTCGGCCTGGAACTTGATCGCCGAGAAGATCCAGGTGCACACGCCGATCGCCAGGCACAGGCCGGTGAACAGCACCGCTTTACCGGTCGACTTCAGGGTCTGGTAATAGGCTTCCTGCAACGGCAGGCCGGCACGCAGGAAACTTTCCAGACGGCTGTAGATGTAGATGCCGTAGTCGACACCAATCCCCACGCCCAGCGCCACCACTGGCAACGTCGCGACTTTGACGCCGATGCCCATGAACGCCATCAGCGCGTTGCCGAGGACCGAGGTCAGTACCAGCGGCAGGACGATGCACAGGGTTGCCGCCCACGAGCGGAAGGTGATCATGCACATCACCGCCACGCAGATGTACACCAGAATCAGGATGGTCAGTTCAGCCTGTTTGATGACTTCGTTGGTGGCCGCTTCGATCCCGGCGTTACCGGCGGCGAGGATGAATTCGAGGCCGTCCTTGTTGTTCTCCCTGGCGAATTCCTGCACCGCGTTCACCGCACGATCGAGGGTTTCAGCCTTGTGATCGTTGAGGAACACCAGCACCGGCGCCAGTGAGCAACTGTTGTTGTAGAGGCCGTCGGCGCGGGCGATCGAGTTGTTCAGCACGTCCGGGTTGCGCGACAGGGTTTCCCATTTCAGGTTGCCCTCGTTCATGCCCTTGATCATCTGCTTGGACACGGTCACCAGCGAAATCGCCGACTGCACGCCCTCGGTGTTCTGCATCTTCCACATCAACTGATCGATCGGCGCCATGGCTTCGTAGCGCGAGCAGCCTTCGGCCTTGGTCTTGACCATCACCACCAGCACGTCGGAACTGGTCGAGTAGTTGCTGATGATGAAGTTGTTGTCCTTGTTGTAGCGCGAGTCCGGGCGCAGTTCCGGCGCACCCTGGTCGAGGTCGCCGATCTTCAGGTTCTGGCTGTACCAGAGGCCGCCGCCGAAAGCGATCAGCGCCAGCACCACCGAGATGCGTGCGACTTTCGGATTGGCGAAATTCGACAGCAGGCGCCAGAACGGGTGTTCGCGGTTCGCGTCTTTCTTGCTCTTGGCGATTGCGCGCTTGCTGATGCCGACATAGGAAATCGCCACCGGCAGCAGGATCAGGTTGGTGAAGACAATCACTGCCACGCCGATGGACGCACCGATCGCCAGTTCACGGATCACGCCGATGTCGATGATCAGCAAGGTAATGAAACCCACCGCGTCGGCGAGAATCGCGATCATCCCCGGCAGGAACAACTGCCGGAACGTGCGCCGTGCGGCAGTCAGCGCGTTGTCGGCCTCGCTGGATTGCAGGGCGATACCGTTGATCTTCTGTACGCCGTGGGAAATACCGATGGCGAAGATCAGGAACGGCACCAGCATCGAATACGGATCGAGGCCGAAGCCGAAGAAGTGCATCAAGCCAAGCTGCCAGACCACCGCTACCAGCGTCGTGCTCAGCACTGCGATGGTGCTGCGCACGCAGTTGGTGAACCACAGCAGCAGGATCAAGGTGATGACGAAGGCGACGCCGAAGAACAGCACCACCATCACCAGCCCATCGATCAGGTCGCCGACCTTCTTGGCGAAACCGACGATGTGGATCTTGACGTTGGGGTTCTGCGCTTCGAACTTGTTGCGGATCTTGTCTTCGAGTTCATGGGAAAACTGGCGGTAGTCCAGCGCCAGCAACTTGCCCTGGTCCTGCGGGTCGGGATACGACTCAAGCAGCGGGATGTCGACGATGCTCGACTTGAAATCGTTGGCCACCAGGCGCCCGACCTGGCCGGACTTGAGCACGTTGTTGCGCAGCAGATCGAGGCTGTCCTGCGAGCCGTTGTAGCTCTGCGGGATCACTTCACCACCGGCGAAGCCCTCTTCGGTCACTTCGGTCCAGCGCACGCTCGGGCTCCACAGCGACTTCAGCCCGGAGCGGTCGACGCCGGAGATGTAGAACACCTCGTCGTTGATCTGCCGCAGGGTCTCCATGTACTCCTTGGAGAAGATGTCACCGTCAGTCGCTTCCACCGAAATACGCACGGTGTTGCCGAGGTTCGCCAGATCGTTGCGGTGCTCCATCATCTTCTCGATGAAGGGATGCTGCAGCGGGATCATCTTTTCGAAACTGGTCGACGGCCGGATCAGCGTGGCCTGCCAGAACAGGAAAATGCTCACCACCAGACAGATCAGAATCACGGCCGGGCGGTTGTTGAAAATCAGGCGCTCGAGAACCGTCGCCTTTTCCTGCTGGGGAGTGATCAAGGAAGTCATAGGCCCGCCTTCTTGTTATTGGTCTCGGCACCGTTTGGCTGGGTGAGGTGCACCCCGCCCTGCCCGCTCAGTATCAGATTGCCGTCGCTGGTCGCGGCGACCGACGACAGCGAAATGCGATCCGGGCGGTTGAACACGCTGAAGGTCTCGCCGTTATCGCTGCTGCTGATCACCGAACCGCCGTTGCCGACGATGACGATCGAGCCGTCTTCAAGCAGCGTGCCGCCGGACAGGCCGAACTCCAGCGCACCGCGCGCGGCTTTCAGCTCGACCTGCTCCCAGTTGCTGCCGAAATCGGTGGAGCGGTAGAGGTTGCCGCGCAAGCCGTAGGCCAGCAAGGTCTGCGCTTGTGCCGTGCCGATCACGCCAAACAGCGAACCTTCGTACGGGCCTTCGAGTTTCTCCCAGGTCTGGCCGTCATCGGCGGAGCGGAACATGCTGCCCGACTCGCCGACGATAAACAGCCCGGCGTCCTTTACGGCGGCGATGGCGTTGAGGTGGAACTGGTCTTCGTTGTCGAGGCGGTCGCTGACGTCTTGCCAGTCCTTGCCGCCGTCGGTGGTTTCCAGCAGCGTGCCGTAGGCGCCCACGGCAAAGCCGCTGTTGGCGTCCTTGAACCAGACGTCGAGCAGCGGCGATTCACGTTTGAGGTCTTCGAATTGCCTGGTCCAGGTCAGACCGCCGTCTGCACTGGCGAGGATCTGCGCGTCATGGCCGACCGCCCAGCCGTGCTTGTCGTCGACAAAATACACTGCGGTGAGCAGTTGCCGGGTCGGCACTTTGGCCTGGGTCCAGGTCTTGCCCTGGTCATCGGAATAGAGAATGTGCCCACGGTCACCGACCGCGACCAGGCGCGGGCCGGCATGGACCACATCGAGAATGAGGCTTTTCGCGGCCTTCGCCGATTCGGTGGCATACACCCCATCGGCAGGTGCCTCGGCGGCGATGACGGGCGCCGACAGTGTGGCAAAACCCAGCAGAGAGAGTGCTGTGACCAGCAACGCGGTGTTGCGCAACGCCGGCGGGCGGCAACGACTCATAGACCTTCCCCTATTTATTATTGTTGGGCCATCAGGCCTTCAAGGGCGCCGCAAGGGTGCTGCGATGATGGCTGAGCGCAAGCATAGTCCTGTAACCCGCCATCCAGAGCCCCTTCGGAAGCTGGCTCATCCTATCGGGCTTTCGAAACGTCTGACAATCGGCGCCACGTTATCTTTTGTTAACCGCATCGCCGACGCATTCCCCCTGTAGGAGTGAGCCTGCTCGCGATAGCGGTGTGTCAGTTAGCAAATCATTGGCTGACACACCGCTATCGCGAGCAGGCTCACTCCTACAGGGGGTGGCGGTGGTTTCGGGATTTGAATAGACGACCATTCGCCGGGGTGATGCGGCAAAAGTGTTCGAGGGGACTTGCACGATTGGTATTATGGTATACCATCAGACGCACAGACACTCTCAATCCCCCTACGGAGCAGCTCATGAGTTTCGAAATCCGCAAGATCGTCAGCTATGTCGAAGAAACCTTTATCGAAGGCGGCAAAGCCACCGACAAGCCTGTAACCATGGTTGGCCTCGCCGTGGTGATGAAGAACCCTTGGGTGGGCAACGGTTTCGTTGAAGACCTCAAGCCGCAGATCCGCGCCAACTGCTCCGATCTCGGCGCGCTGATGGTCGAGCGTCTGGTCGGCATCATTGGCGGCGCGGAAAAGATCGAGGCTTACGGCAAAGCCGCGGTAGTCGGCGCTGACGGCGAGATCGAACACGCCTCCGCCGTGATCCACACCCTGCGCTTCGGCAACCACTATCGCGAAGCGGTCAACGCCAAAAGCTACCTGAGCTTCACCAACAAGCGCGGTGGCCCGGGCACTTCGATCCAGATCCCGATGATGCACAAGGACGACGAAGGTCAGCGTTCGCACTACATCACCCTGGAAATGCAGATCGAAGACGCCCCGCGTGCTGACGAAATCGTCGTGGTGCTGGGTTGTGCCGACGGTGGTCGCCTGCACCCGCGCATCGGCAACCGCTACATCGATCTGGAAGAACTGGCCGCCGAAAAAGCCCAGTAATCACAATAAAAAGGCATTGCAGGAGCGCTCCATGATTCGGCTCACCGCTGAACTCACCCCGGCTGGCACCAGTTACCTGGCGACCGGCCAAGGCCAGCCCGTGGTTTTGATCCACGGCGTGGGCCTGAACAAAGAAATGTGGGGCGGCCAGATCGTTGGCCTGTCCAGCGACTATCAGGTGATCGCCTACGACATGCTCGGCCACGGCGCCAGTCCGCGACCGGCCAGCGGCACCGACCTGCTCGGTTACGCCGATCAGTTGCTCGAGTTGCTCGATCACCTGAACCTGCCGCAGGCCGCGGTGATCGGCTTCTCCATGGGTGGCCTGGTCGCGCGGGCGTTTGCCCTGCACTATCCGCAGCGCCTGCAAAGCCTGGTGGTGCTCAACAGCGTGTTCAACCGCAGCGAAGAGCAGCGTGCCGGCGTCATCGCGCGTACCGCGCAGGCCGCTGAACACGGTCCGGACGCCAACGCCGAAGCGGCGCTGTCACGCTGGTTCAGCCGTGAATATCAGGCGGCCAACCCGGCGCAGATCGCCGCGCTGCGCCAGACTCTGGCCAACAACGACCCGCAGGGTTACCTGACCACCTACGAACTGTTCGCCACCCAGGACATGTACCGCGCCGACGACCTCGGCACGATCACCGCACCGACCTTGATCGCCACTGGCGAACTTGATCCGGGTTCGACCCCGGAAATGGCCGAGCAACTGGCCCGGCGCATCCCCGGTGCGAAGGTTGCCGTGCTCCCCGAGCAACGGCATATGATGCCGGTAGAGTCGCCGCGCCTGGTCAACCAGACATTGCTGCAGTTTCTCCAATTCGCACACTCCCGACAAAACCATATAAAGGGGATCGTTGCATGACACTCGCACGCTTCCAGATGTGCATCGGCGGAGAATGGGTCGACGCCCTCTCCGGCAAGACTTTCGAAAGCCTCAACCCGGCGTCGGCGCAAGCCTGGGCCCAACTGCCCGATGCCGATGAAGCCGATGTCGAACGCGCCGTGCAAGCCGCGCAAACCGCGTTCGACAGCCCGGCCTGGCGTGGCCTGACCGCCACCGCACGGGGCAAGCTGTTGCGCCGTCTCGGTGACCTGATCGCCGAAAACAAGGAGCAACTGGCGCAGCTGGAAAGCCGCGACAACGGCAAGCTGATCCGCGAAACCCGTGGTCAGGTTGGCTATCTGCCGGAGTTCTTCCACTACACCGCAGGCCTGGCCGACAAGCTTGAAGGCGGCACGCTGCCGCTGGACAAGCCCGACCTGTTTGCCTACACCGTGCACGAAGCCATGGGCGTAGTCGCGGCGATCATTCCGTGGAACAGCCCGCTCTACCTGACCGCAATCAAACTGGCCCCGGCCCTCGCTGCCGGCAACACCATTGTGATCAAGCCGTCCGAGCACGCTTCGGCAACGATCCTGGAGCTGGCGCGGCTGGCCCTCGAAGCCGGGATTCCGCCGGGTGTGGTCAACGTCGTCACCGGTTACGGCCCGAGCACCGGCGCCGCCCTCACCCGCCATCCGCTGATCCGCAAGATCGCCTTCACCGGCGGCGCGGCGACGGCACGGCATGTGGTGCGCAGCAGCGCCGAGAACTTCGCCAGGCTGTCGCTGGAACTGGGCGGCAAGTCGCCGAACATCATCTTCGCCGACGCCGATCTGGACAGTGCGATCAACGGCGCGATTGCCGGCATCTACGCCGCGTCCGGGCAAAGTTGCGTATCCGGTTCGCGCTTGCTGGTGCAGGACGAAATCTACGACGAGTTCGTCAACCGCCTGGTCGAACGCGCCCAGCGCATCCGCATCGGCAATCCGCAGGAAGATCACAGCGAGATGGGCCCGATGGCCACCGCGCAGCAATTGGCAGTGGTCGAAGGTCTGGTTGCCGATGCCATTGCTGAAGGCGCGCGCCTGCGCACCGGCGGCAAGCGTCCGACCGATGTCGGCGAAGGCTGGTTCTACGAGCCGACGCTGTTCGAGTGCGACCGCAACTCGATGAAGATCATGCAGGAAGAAGTCTTCGGTCCGGTGGCTTCGGTGATCCGTTTCAAGGATGAAGCCGAAGCGCTGGCGATCGCCAACGACTCGCAGTTCGGCCTTGCCGCCGGCATCTGGACCCGCGACCTGGGCCGCGCCCATCGGCTGGCGCGCGATGTGCGCTCGGGGATCATCTGGGTCAACACTTACCGCGCGGTGTCGGCGATGGCGCCGATCGGCGGCTTCAAGAACAGTGGCTATGGACGCGAAAGCGGCATCGATTCGGTGCTGGCCTACACCGAACTGAAAACGGTGTGGATCAACCTCTCTCAGGCGCCAATGCCTGATCCGTTTGTGATGCGCTAGGAGTCCTGCGAAATGATCGAACCCGGCATTTACAAAGACGTCATGAGCTCGTTCCCGTCCGGCGTCACGGTGGTCACGACGCTGGACCCGGACGGCGGCATCGTCGGCATCACCGCCAGCGCCTTCAGCGCGCTGTCGATCGACCCGGCACTGGTGCTGTTCTGCCCCAACTACGCTTCCGACACCTACCCGGTGCTGCGCGACAGCAAGAAGTTCGCCATTCACTTGCTCTCTGCCGAGCAGACCGCCGAAGCCTATGCGTTCGCCGGCAAGGGCAAGGACAAGGCCAAAGACATCGAGTGGCACCTGAGCGATCTGGGCAACCCGATCCTCGCCAAGGCCACGGCGATCATCGAGTGCGAGTTGTGGCGGGAATACGATGGCGGCGACCACGCGATCATTGTTGGCGCAGTGAAGCACCTGATCCTGCCCGAGCAACCGGTCACGCCGATGATTTACCACAAGGGCAAGCTGGGCGCGTTGCCGACCCTGGTTTGAGCTAACAATGCAAAACCCTGTGGGAGCTGGCTTGCCAGCGATGGTGTCAGGTCAGTCAATATTGATTTCGACTGTGACGCCGTCATCGCTGGCAAGCCAGCTCCCACAGGGATTGAGGTGAGGCAAAGAATATGAGTAACGAAAAGTACGAAAAAGGCCTGCAGATCCGCACCCAGGTATTGGGCGAAGCCTATGTGCAGCGTTCGATCGACAACGCCGATGACTTCACCCGGCCGCTGCAGGAAATGGTCACCGAGTACTGCTGGGGCCATGTCTGGGGGCGTGAGGGGTTGTCGCTCAAGGAGCGCAGCATGATCAACCTGGCGATGATCTCGGCGCTCAACCGCCCGCACGAACTCAAGCTGCATGTGCGTGGCGCCTTGCGTAACGGCCTGAGTCGTGAGCAAATACGCGAAATTCTGCTTCAGGTCGGCATTTATTGCGGCGTTCCGGCGGCCGTGGACAGTTTCCGGCTGGCCCGTGAAGCCTTTGCCGAAGCCGACGCCGAGGCCTCCAGTTAACCCCTCGGCTGTTTAGATGCCCGTCTGGCATGGACAGCCAAGCTCAAGAGCGGACCCCATGAAACGCCAGCCCCTCGACGACAGCTTCAAGGTCAATCGCAACCCCGTTACCCTGCGCGAAATCGTGCTGGACAAACTGCGTAGCGCGATCATGAATTTCCAGCTCATGCCGGGCGATCGTCTGGTCGAACGCGACCTGTGTGATCGCCTCGGCGTCAGCCGTACCTCGGTGCGCGAAGCCTTGCGTCATCTTGAATCCGAAGGTCTGGTCGAGTTCGCCGACGCCAAAGGCCCGCGCGTGGCGATCATCACCCTCGCCGATGCCGTCGATATCTACGAACTGCGTTGCGTGCTCGAAGGCCTGATCGTTCAGCTGTTCACCCTGCGCGCCAAGGCCAAGGACATCAAAGCCCTGGAAAAAGCCCTCGACGACAACCGCAAGGCGTTGAAGGACGGCGAGCTGCAACAGGTGATCGACTCGGTGCAGGGTTTCTACGACGTGCTGCTCGAAGGTTCGGGCAACCATGTCGCCGCCACCCAGTTGCGCCAGTTGCAGGCGCGCATCAGCTACTTGCGTGCGACGTCGGTGTCGCAGGAAAACCGTCGCGGCGCGAGTAACCATGAGATGGAAAAAATGGTCGCCGCGATCAAGAGCGGCGATCCGCTGGCGGCGCATCAGGCCTGTGTCGACCACGTTCGCGCGGCGGCTGCCGTGGCCCTCGACTACCTCAAGCGCAAGCAGGAAGAGACTGGCGCGACGCCGGCGATCACCCTGCCGATCGCGCTGAAAGAACCGCGTATAGGTCACTGATATGTTCAGCCCGAGCTATTGCCCGAAATGCGGTGGCCCTGACCTCGGTCAGCAGGTACCGGCGGGCGATACGCACGAGCGCCTGATGTGCCGCGGCTGTGGCTACATCCACTACGTCAATCCGAAGATCATCGCCGGCTGCATCATCGAGCAGGACGGCAAATACCTCTTGTGCCAACGGGCGATCCCGCCGCGCCCGGGTACCTGGACGCTGCCGGCCGGTTTCATGGAAAGCGGCGAAACCACCGAGCAGGCGGCGTTGCGCGAAGTCTGGGAAGAAAGCGGCGTGCGCGCCGAGATCGTCTCGCCGTATTCGATTTTCAGCGTGCCGAAGATCAGCGAGGTGTACATCATCTTCCGCGCCATCGCCCTGGAAATTACCGGGCAATACGGGCCGGAGACGCTGGACTACAAGTTCTTTGCCCCTGAAGACATCCCGTGGGAACAGATCTACTACCCGGCGATCCGGCAAATTCTCGAGCGCTATATCGAAGAGCGCCAGGCGGGGGTCTACGGGATTTACATGGGCAATGACGACAGCGGCAAAATTCACTTCATGCGCTGACAACGCTTCGCTTTTTTGTAGGAGTGAGCCTGCTCGCGATAGCGGAGTATCAGTCGACATCTTGATCAACTGACAGACCGCTATCCCGAGCAGGCTCACTCCTACAGAGGGTGGTGGTGCTGCCTAGAGCGGGGCAAAGGCCTCAACGATGATGATCTCCGCCCTCGCCCAGTCCTCGCGATAGCTTCTCGCTTCCTGATACGCCGCCGAGCGATAGCACGCCACGGCTTGCTCATAGCTTTCGAACTCGATGATCACCGTGCGTTGCGGCGTTTCGCGCCCTTCCATCGCCTCGCTGCGTCCGCCTCTGGCGAGAAATACGCCACCGTACGCGGCAATCGCCTGCGGTGTGCGCTGGGTGTATTGGCTGTAGTGTTCGGCATCGGCTATATCCACATGAGCAATCCAGTACGCCTTCATAGTGACCTCTTTGTTGATTTTGTATTATGGTATACCAATATATTTCCAACGAACCCTGAGAGTCCAGCATGGCCTTCAACAGCATCGAAGAAATCATCGACGATTATCGCCTCGGCAAAATGGTTTTGCTGGTCGATGACGAAGACCGCGAGAACGAAGGCGACCTGTTGCTGGCCGCCGACCGCTGCACGCCCGAGGCGTTCAGCTTCATGGCCCGCGAAGCGCGCGGGCTGATCTGCCTGACCCTGACCGATGAACATTGCCAGCGTTTGGGCCTGGAACAAATGGTCCCGAGCAACGGCAGCGTATTCAGCACCGCGTTCACCGTATCGATTGAAGCAGCCGTCGGCGTAACTACCGGGATTTCCGCAGCCGATCGCGCCTGCACCGTCGCCGCCGCCGTGGCGCCAAATGCCCGTGCCGAGGATCTGGTGCAGCCCGGCCATATCTTCCCGCTGCGCGCCAAGGAAGGTGGCGTGCTGACCCGCGCCGGCCACACTGAAGCCGGCTGCGACCTGGCGCGGCTGGCCGGTTTCACCCCGGCCTCGGTGATCGTCGAGGTGATGAACGACGACGGCACCATGGCCCGGCGTCCGGATCTGGAACTGTTCGCACGCAAGCACGGGATCAAGATCGGCACCATCGCCGACCTGATCCACTATCGCCTGAGCACCGAGCACACCATCGAACGCATCGGTGAACGTGAGCTGCCGACGGTACACGGCACCTTCCGCTTGATCACCTTTGAAGACCGCATCGAAGGCGGCGTGCACATGGCGATGGTCATGGGCGATCTGCGCCGTGACGAGCCGACGCTGGTGCGCGTGCATGTGATCGATCCACTGCGCGATCTGGTCGGTGCCGAGTACAGCGGGCCGAAGAACTGGACGCTGTGGGCGGCGCTGCAACGGGTCGCTGCCGAAGGTCACGGGGTGGTCGTGGTGCTGGCCAATCATGAATCGTCGCAGGCCTTGCTTGAGCGGGTGCCGCAACTGACCCAGCCACCGCGACAGTTCAGCCGCTCGCAGTCGCGGATCTATTCGGAGGTCGGGACCGGGGCGCAGATTTTGCAAAACCTTGGGGTTGGCAAGCTGCGGCATCTTGGGCCGCCGCTTAAGTATGCGGGGCTGACCGGGTATGACCTTGAGGTGGTCGAGAGCATCCCGTTCACTGAATAACCCGCGCCAAGCACAGATTCAATTGTAGGAGTGAGCCTGCTCGCGATAGCGGTGTATCAGTTGACGAAGATGTTGGCTGACACACCGCTATCGCGAGCAGGCTCACTCCTACAGGGTTTTGTATTTCAAATATTGATTTCCTGAGGCACAAAAAACGGCTTCGCCAGATAACCGGTAAGGCAAAGTGCTTGCACAAAGTTTGGAATACCATAATATGATATTCCATAGACCGGACACGCCTACGAACGTCCATCTACTGCTCCCGTCAGGCGGGCAACAACGCAAGCCCGCTCAATAAACACAACAATGAGGGCGTAAAAATGGTGTTGAACAAAGCTGCAACCGCAATTCTTCTTGCGGGACTGCTCAGCGTCACCGGCCAGGCTGCAATGGCTGCCGAAAGCGTCAACTTCGTCAGCTGGGGCGGTAGCACCCAGGATGCGCAGAAACAGGCCTGGGCCGATCCGTTCAGCAAGGCCAGCGGCATCACCGTCGTCCAGGACGGGCCGACCGACTACGGCAAACTCAAAGCCATGGTCGAAAGCGGCAACGTGCAGTGGGATGTGGTCGATGTCGAAGCCGATTTTGCCCTGCGCGCCGCGGCTGAAGGCCTGCTCGAACCCCTCGATTTCAAAGTGATCCAGCGCGACAAGATCGACCCGCGCTTCGTCAACGATCACGGCGTCGGCTCGTTCTTCTTCTCCTTTGTCCTCGGCTACAACGAGGGCAAGCTCGGCACCAACAAGCCGCAGGACTGGAGCGCCCTGTTCGACACCAAGACCTGGCCCGGCAAACGCGCCCTGTACAAATGGCCAAGCCCCGGCGTGCTGGAACTGGCGCTGCTGGCCGATGGCGTCGCCGCCGACAAGCTCTACCCGCTCGACCTGGACCGCGCGTTCAAGAAACTCGACACCATCAAGAAAGACATCGTCTGGTGGGGCGGCGGCGCGCAGTCGCAGCAACTGCTGGCCTCCGGTGAAGCGAGCATGGGCCAGTTCTGGAACGGTCGCGTCCACGCCCTGCAGGAAGACGGCGCGCCGGTCGGCGTGAGCTGGAAGCAGAACCTGGTCATGGCCGACATTCTGGTCATTCCCAAAGGTGCGAAAAACAAGAACGAGGCGATGAAGTTTCTCGCCAACGCCAGCAGCGCCAAAGGCCAGGCCGACTTCTCCAACCTGACCGCCTACGCGCCGGTCAACCTCGACAGTGTGGAGCGTCTGGATTCGACGCTGGCCCCCAACCTGCCGACTGCCTACGCCAAGGATCAGATCACTCTTGATTTCGCGTACTGGGCCAAGAACGGTCCGGCCATCGCGACACGGTGGAACGAATGGCTGGTCAAATGAAAATCGCGGCCACCGCGCCCGTTCCGTCCACTGTCACCGGGAGCGCCGCCGGCGCTGCCGGTTCGTCCCTCAAGCAACGCTGGCGCGGCGCCGGCAACCTCGCCCCGGCGCTGTTGTTCCTCGGCCTGTTCTTTCTGGCACCGTTGATTGGTCTGCTGTTGCGTGGCGTGCTCGAATCGACGCCGGGCCTTGGTAACTATGAACAACTGTTCGCCAACTCGGCGTATGCCCGGGTGCTGCTCAACACCTTCTCGGTGGCCGGGCTGGTGACGCTGTTCAGCCTGGTGCTGGGCTTTCCGCTGGCCTGGGCGATCACCCTGGTGCCGCGCGGCTGGGGCCGCTGGATTCTGAACATCGTGCTGTTGTCGATGTGGACCAGCCTGCTCGCCCGCACCTATTCGTGGCTGGTGTTGCTGCAAGCCTCGGGCGTGATCAACAAGGCGCTGATGGCCCTGGGCATCATTGATCAGCCGCTGGAGATGGTGCACAACCTCACCGGCGTAGTGATCGGCATGAGCTACATCATGATTCCGTTCATCGTGCTGCCGTTGCAGGCGACCATGCAGGCCATCGACCCGATGATCCTGCAGGCCGGCTCGATCTGCGGCGCGAGCCCGTGGACCAACTTCTTCCGGGTGTTCCTGCCGCTGTGCCGGCCGGGTCTGGCCTCCGGGGGCTTGATGGTGTTCGTGATGTCGCTCGGTTACTACGTGACCCCGGCGCTGCTCGGCGGCGCGCAGAACATGATGCTGCCGGAATTCATCATTCAGCAGGTGCAATCATTCCTCAACTGGGGCCTGGCCAGTGCCGGTGCCGCGTTGCTGATCGCGATCACGCTGGTGCTGTTCTACTTCTACCTGAAGCTTCAACCGGAATCCCCGGTTGGCGCCAGCAACGCGAGGTAAGCCAGATGCTCCTGACTCCCAATGCCATGAGCCGGCGCATGCGTTTCGGCTTGTATGCCACCACCGGGCTGATCGGTCTGTTCCTGCTGTTGCCGATCGTGTTCATCGTGCTGCTGTCGTTCGGTTCCTCGCAGTGGCTGGTGTTTCCGCCGCCGGGCTGGACGCTGAAATGGTACGGCCAGTTCTTCTCCAACCCGGATTGGATGAGCGCCGCTGCGGCCAGCCTCAAGGTGGCCGTGCTGACCACGATCTGCGCCGTGGCCCTCGGCTTGCCGACCGCGTTTGCGCTGGTGCGCGGGCGCTTTCCTGGCCGGGAAATGTTGTACGGCCTGTTCACCCTGCCAATGATCGTGCCGCTGGTGATCATTGCCGTGGCGGTGTACGCACTGTTTCTCAAGCTCGGTTACACCGGGACGATGTTCGCGTTCGTCGTCAGCCATGTGATCGTCGCGCTGCCGTTCACCATTATCTCGATCATCAACTCGCTGAAGCTGTTCGATCAGTCGATTGAAGACGCGGCGGTGATCTGCGGCGCCTCACGCCTGCAAGCGGTGTTCAAGGTGACGTTCCCGGCGATTCGTCCGGGCATGGTCGCCGGCGCCCTCTTCGCCTTTCTGGTTTCGTGGGACGAAGTGGTGCTCAGCGTGATGATGGCCAGCCCGACCCTGCAAACCCTTCCCGTGAAAATGTGGACCACCCTGCGCCAGGACCTCACCCCGGTGATCGCCGTCGCTTCGACGCTGCTGATCGGCCTGTCGGTCCTGGTCATGGTGATCGCCGCCGCCCTGCGCCGGCGCAACGAAATCAGCGCCTGAGCGCCGAGGAGTACGACATGAGTGCCGTGATCAAAGACGCCTCCCAGCAGAACGACAAACCCCTGGTCAGCCTGCGCAACCTGAACAAGCATTACGGTGACTTTGCCGCCGTCGACAACATCTCGCTGGACATCAAGGACGGTGAATTCCTGACCTTCCTCGGCTCCAGCGGCTCGGGCAAGAGTACGACGCTGTCGATGCTCGCCGGGTTCGAAACACCGAGCAGCGGCGAGATACTCGTCAACGGCCAGTCACTGGTCAACGTGCCGCCGCACAAGCGCGACATCGGCATGGTCTTCCAGCGTTATTCACTGTTCCCGCATCTGTCGGTGCGCGACAACATCGCCTTCCCTCTGGCGATTCGCAAACTGGCGGCGGCGGAGCGCGACAAGCGTGTCGACGCCATGCTGAAACTGGTGCAACTGGAACAGTTCGCCCATCGCCGCCCTTCGCAACTGTCCGGCGGCCAGCAACAACGTGTGGCCATCGCCCGCGCGCTGGTTTACGAACCACGCATTCTGCTGATGGACGAACCGCTCGGTGCGCTGGACAAAAAGCTGCGCGAGGACTTGCAGGACGAACTGCGCCAACTGCACCGGCGCCTGGGCATCACCATCGTCTACGTGACCCACGATCAGGAAGAAGCCATGCGCTTGTCGCAGCGCATCGCGATTTTCAGCCACGGCAAGATTGTTGGCCTGGGCAGCGGTTATGACCTTTATCAGAATCCACCGAATGCCTTTGTCGCGTCGTTCCTCGGCAACTCGAACTTTCTCAAGCTCAAGGCCCAAGGCAATGCGGCGGCGAGTTTCGAGGGGCAGCCGTTGTCGATCCGGCTGACGGCCGGGTTGCAGACTGATCAGGATGTGTTGCTGATGGTGCGGCCGGAAAAGGCCTTGGCGTTGAGCGTGCAGCAGGCGAACAGCGAACCGCTGCCATCGGGCTGGAACGAAGTGTCAGCGACCGTGGTGGAAGTGCTGTTTCTCGGCGAAAGCCAGACCTGCAGCGTGGTCACCGCAGGCGGAACCTCGATGACCGTGAAAGCCTTGTCAGCCGCCGGCATGCCGCTCAAGGCCGGCGACCCGGTGCATGTGCGCTGGGCTACCACCGACGCCTGCGTCTACACCGAGTGGACTGAAAGCGACCTGAACAAGGCTGCCGGCTCGCACTGAGTTCTCTCAGACACTGCCAATCCCTGTGGGAGCGGGCTTGCCCGCGATAGCTGAATTTCAGACACACCAATGTTGAATGTGCCGAAGCCATCGCGGGCAAGCCCGCTCCCACAGGTTCATCAGTCAACCAAAATGTCACCCTCGGGTCACCTCAGCGTCGGGCTGAGGTGGCCTTTTTTTCAAGTGCGCAAAACCCGACTCGAGGATGCCCTCAAGCCAGACTCTTGCTCACCACCTCATACACATCACTCGACAACGCCCCGGACGCGAGAATCCGCTCCAGTTCGGCCTTCATCAAGGCCTGACGCGGTGCATCGTATTTGCGCCAGCGGGTCAGCGGTGCCAGTTGGCGCGAGGCGATTTGCGGGTTGAAGCCGTTCAGTTCGATCACCAGATCGGCGAGGAACCGATAACCGCTACCGTCCGCCGCGTGGAAGTTGATCAGGTTCTGCCCGGCAAACGCACCGATCAGCGCGCGGACCTTGTTCGGGTTCTTGATGTTGAAGGCCGGGTGCTGCATCAACGCCTTCACCCGCGCCAGCCCGCCCGGCAAGGTGCTGCCGGCCTGCACGCTGAACCACTGATCCATGACCAGCGGATTGTCCTTGAAGTGCTCGGCGAAACTGGCCAGCGCCAGGGCTTTCTGCTCTTCGAACGGCGAGTTGACCAGCACGGCCAGCGCGGTCAGGCGCTCGGTCATGTTGTCGGCATTTTCAAATTGCTCCAGCGCCGCCGCCAGTACTTCCGGCTTGCCACTGAGCATCAGGTACGACAGCGCGATGTTCTGCAAGGCGCGACGGGCGAAGTGCTCGGCTTCGGCCACGTACGGCGTTTGCTTCGACAGGTCGCGGTTGGCCTGGTAACGCAGCCACAGCGCTTCGAACAAACCTTCGGCGAGTTGCTTGCGGGCGAACTCGCGGGCGTTGTGGATCGCCTCGACATCGGCCACTTCGCTGATTTCGGTGAGGTAGGCCTCGCCCGGCAGCGAGAGCATCTCGGCAACCATCGCCTGATCCAGCGACTCGTCGGACAGCACCGTGCGCAGCGCCGAAGTCAGGCGCGGGTCCAGCACCATGGCCTCGCCCTTCTGCTGCTGGCCGATCAGCTCCTGCAACACCTGCACCGCCAGTTGCTGGCCGGCATCCCAGCGGTTGAAGCCGTCGCTGTCGTGCTGCATGAGGAACATCAGCTGATCGCGGTTGTACGGGAAGCTCAGCTTCACCGGCGCCGAGAAGCCGCGCAGCAGCGATGGCAGCGGTTGCTCATTGATATCGACGAAGGTGAAGGTCTGCTCGGCCTCGGTCACCGAGATTACCCGCGTGGTGCCCTGTGCCGACGCTTCACCGGCCAGACGCAGCGCCAGTTCGTTGCCCTGGCTATCGAGCAGACCGAGTTCGACCGGAATCACGAACGGCAGTTTTTCCACCTTGTCCGGAGTTTCCGGGCAGCTCTGGCGGAACGTCAGGCTGTAGGTTTTTGCTGCGGCATCGTACGACTCGCTGACCGCCAGACGCGGTGTGCCGGCCTGGCTATACCAGCGCTTGAACTGTGTCAGGTCGACGCCATTGGCGTCTTCCATGGCCTTGACGAAGTCATCGCAGGTCACGGCTTGCCCGTCGTGACGCTCGAAGTACAGATCGCTGCCCTTGCGGAAGCCTGCGGCGCCCAGCAGGGTGTGGAGCATGCCGACCACTTCCGAACCCTTTTCGTACACGGTCAGGGTGTAGAAGTTGGAAATCTCGATGAAGCTGTCCGGGCGCACGGCGTGGGCCATCGGGCCGGCATCTTCGGCGAACTGGTGGGTGCGCAGGTAAGCGACGTCCTGAATGCGCTTGACCGTGGCCGAGTTCATGTCCGAGGAGAAACCGGCGTCACGGAACACCGTGAAGCCTTCCTTGAGCGACAGCTGGAACCAGTCGCGGCAGGTCACGCGGTTGCCCGACCAGTTGTGGAAATATTCGTGGGCGACGATTGCCTCGACCCGCTGGTGCGCAGCGTCAGTGGCGGTTTCGGCGCGGGCCAGCACGGCACTGGAGTTGAAGATGTTGAGGCCCTTGTTCTCCATCGCGCCCATGTTGAAATCGTTGACCGCGACGATCATGAAGATGTCCAGATCGTACTCGCGACCGTAGACCTCTTCGTCCCAGCGCATCGACTTCTTCAGGCTGTTCATCGCGTGCTGGCACTTGTCGATGTTTTCCGGCTCGACATAGATGCGCAGCGCGACGTTGCGCTGGCTCATGGTGGTGAACGTGTCTTCGACGCACCACAAGTCACCGGCGACCAGCGCGAACAGGTAGGCCGGTTTCTTGAACGGGTCTTCCCAGGTCGCCCAGTGGCGGCCGTCTTCACCCGGGCCCGAAGCGATCGGGTTGCCGTTGGAGAGCAGCACCGGGTAGCTGTGCTGTTCGGCGACCACGGTGGTGGTGAACTTGCTCATCACGTCCGGGCGGTCGAGGTAATAGGTGATCTTGCGAAAGCCCTCGGCCTCGCACTGGGTGCAGAACATCGTGCCGGACTTGTACAGGCCTTCCAGCGCGGTGTTGGTTTCCGGATGAATTCGGACGCTTGTGTCGAGAGTGAAGCTGTCGCTGCCCGGTTGCAGGGTCAGGTGGCTGTCGGAAATTTGATAGTCCGCGGCGCTCAGCTCCTTGTCGGCCAACGTTACCGAGAGCAATTCCAGCTGCTGGCCGTCCAGCACCAGCGGCGGCAGGCCCGGGCCACGCTCGGGGTTGCGGCGCATCACCAGTTGCGCGTGGACCAGACTATGGTCCTCGAACAACTCGAAGGTCAGGTGTGTTTCGTCGATCAGGTATTCGGGCGCCTGATAGTCCTTGAGGTAAATCATCTTCGGTTGTTCGGTGCGCATGCTGGAATCCTTATTGATGCACGGCGAGCTGGTAAGCCGTGTATTTACGAATGTTGATCACGCCGGTGTCGAAAATCAGGTATTGCCCCTTGATCCCCAGCAGCGTGCCTTCGGCAATCGGGTTCTTGTCCAGGTTGAAGCTGACGATTTTCGCCGGGTATTGCTCGACGGGATAGCGGATTTCCAGTGGTTCGACATCGGCAATCGTCTGAATCGCCTGTAGGCCGAATCGCTGCTGCAAGCCTTGCAGGCCCTCAGCGCAACTTTCGAACAACTGATCACGCACCTGCGCCAGATCCACCGCCTCCGCGTCGCCCTTGAGCAGCGCGCGCCAATTGGTCTTATCGGCCACCTGGCTGCGGAACAGATCTTCGACGAACCCCGACTGCTGCCGTGTGGCGACGCGCATGATCGGCAGCGCCTGACTGGCGCCCTGATCGAGCCAGCGGGTCGGCAGTTGCGTTGCACGGGTGATGCCAACCTTGATGCCTGACGAATTGGCCAGGTACACCACATGATCGGTCATGCAGAACTGCTCGCCCCAGGCCGGATCGCGGCAGGTGCCCGCGTCAAAGTGGCAGCGCTCCGGACTCATGATGCACAGGTCGCATTGCGCCAGTCTGGTCATGCACGGGTAGCAATAGCCCTGACTGAAACTGGTTTTGGTCTTGCGCCCGCAATGGGTGCAGTGGATTGCCCCCAGGTATTGCAGACGCACCGTGGTGCCGATCAACGGGTTGACCGGCACCTCGACGTCATCCAGACGAAACGCGTATTGCACGTTCGGCCCGTCCAGGCGCGCCGACATTTTGCTGATTGCACCGCGGCCAATCTCGATCAATGGATGGCATCCGACTTGAACAGGATGTTCGGCACTTCGATCGATTTCGATGCACATTCCTGCGGGCCCATATAACCGGTGCGCTGGTCTTCAGGCAGGTTCTGGATTTCCCAGGCGATCATCGCCTGCAACGACAGCTCGCGCTGTTCGGCGGTGAGCTTGTTGCCGTCGGACCATTTGCCGATTTCCACGGCCAGTTTCAGGCTTTCGTAGATGTCCGGGGTGATGTTGCTGATCATGTCGTTAAAAGAGGACATCAGGGGTCTCCGTGCTCTTCAATTCGCTAAAAATTCAGACGGCCAGTTTACGGCGGTTATACAAACCACCCAACAAACCGGTAAAGCATCCGATGAGTAACCCGCTCAGGTGCGCGGCGTTGGCGATCTGGCCGAAGCCGATCAACGAAATCAGCCCGGACATGCACACCACCAGCCAGATCAGCATCATCGCCAGCACACCACGCGGCAGACGATAGGCTGGATTGGGCGCCAGCAACTGGAAAATCCAGCAGTGCCCGAGCAAGCCGTAAAGCACGCCGGACAGGCCGCCGAACAGGGTCGGGCCGCTCCAGACAAACTGCGCGTAGTTGGACACCAGACTGAACAGCAGCGTCAGGCCGATCAGGTTGATGCTGCCCTGACGCGATTCGATGCGCCGGCCCAGCTCCCAGTACCACATGCCGTTCATGGCCAGATGCAGGATGCCGAAGTGGATCAGCATCGGCGTGATCAGCCGCCACCACTGCCCTGCCGCCAGGCTATCGGCCAACGGCGTGAAATGGATGTACTCGCCGATCACCCGAAAATCGAGAAAGGTAAGCCAGCGCAGCGTTTCGAGGTTTTCGCCGAGAAACGTCAGACCGCCAACGATCAGGCTCAACAGCAGGATCAACCCGGTGGCCTTGGCGTGTTTCAATTGTTCGGCGAAGCTCGGGCGCTTGAAGGTCTGGCCCACTGGAATATCCAGTTGTTGGTCAGGGTCGCCGGCCGGGAAGCGTTCGTATAGCGAGCGCACGTCGTCGCTGATTTCTGCCGGTGCCCACAGCACCTGCTCGCCCGCCTCTTCGCTGACCCGATGCGGCACCTGCATGCGTTGCAGCAGTTTGACGAAACCGCTCAGGTCCACCGCCAACGGCAGGCGCAATACCGCTACCGCACTCATTGCAGCACCTCCGGCCGCTCGACATCGACCCAGACGAATTTTTGCGGATCGAGGCGTGTTTCCTGATCCAGACGATAGGCAACCAGTTTGCCGTAGAGCACCGCGCTGTAATCCAGGCACGCGAGGTTCGGGCGGATCGGCGCCGGTTTGCCGCTGCGCCAGTAATGCCCGACGAACAGCAAGGGCTCATCGACGCCGTAGCGCAGCAGGGAATTTTTTTCCGTGGAACTCAGCGGTGTCTGCGCCACCGGCTCGGGCAAGGCGTCAGGCTGGAAGACGATGTCACCGTAGGTTTTCGGGTCGTCTTCCCAGAATTTGGTGCGGAAGAACGACCGCACCAGACCGTCGCCGCTGGTCATGGTCTGGCCGCCCGGCAGGCGCATGTCGGTGCCGCGCAGCAAGCGGTCGAACACCGTGCAGGCGAAACTGCCGGGCACCGCCGAGGCCTGCAAAAAGTGCTCATCGATGCAGCCATCGGGGAACAGGCCGCGCAACGGCTCGATCAGGCCGGCATCCCAACAGGCGTGCACAACGCGGAAGCGGCCGGCATCGACGAACAATGGCAGCTCGTAGAACCATTGCTGAAAATCATGCCAGTCGCCCGGATGGTCTTCGAATTGCGTCAGCGTCTCATGCAGCAACCGCGCATGACGCTTGGTATGTTCGCGCACGAACTGCTTGCCGCTGCCCGGTGGCGCCGGGGTGCTCCAGCCGAGGGCGTTGAATTCGTGGTTGCCCATGATGCACAAGGCCTGACCGGCCTCGACCATGTCATGCACGATGTGCAGCGCTTCGCGAATCCGCGGGCCACGGTCGATGATGTCGCCGACGAACACCGCCATGCGCGACGGATGCCGCCAGACCCCGCCCTGCTTGTGATAACCGAGACGGTCAAGCAAGTGTTCGAGGGTCAAGGCGCATCCGTGCACGTCACCGATCAGGTCGTAACTGCGCGCGGGATCGAGCATCAGTCGCCTCCACCGCCCAGCTTGCTGCCCCAGCCAAGCTTGGTGCGGCAGACTTCGTAGTAGTTGTGATCGAGGGGGTGGATCAGCCGCAGTTTCTGCGCTTTCTTGCTGACAGTGATGGTGTCGCCCGGCGCGCAGGTGAAATGGTTCTGGCCGTCGCAGGAGACTTGCGGGTAGATCTGCATATCTTTGGACACGACGATTTTCAGCTCACTGTTGCCATCGACCACGATCGGCCGTCCCGACAAGGTATGGGGGTACATCGGCACAATC
Organism: Pseudomonas sp. Z003-0.4C(8344-21); assembly: GCF_900104975.1. NCBI lineage: Bacteria > Pseudomonadati > Pseudomonadota > Gammaproteobacteria > Pseudomonadales > Pseudomonadaceae > Pseudomonas > Pseudomonas sp. Z003-0.4C(8344-21). Next base: position 3,918,570 of record NZ_LT629756.1, read on the forward strand.
ACAATAGCGTCGAGTTTGGGATGCATGATCGGCCCGCCGGCGGACAAGGCGTAAGCGGTGGAGCCGGTCGGCGTGGCGACGATCAGGCCGTCGGCCTTCTGGCTGCAGACGAACTGGCCGTCGATGTACAGCTCGAACTCGATCATCCGCGTCGATTTGCCCGGGTGCAGCACCACGTCGTTGAGCGCATCGCCCTGGCCGATGGCCTCGGCGTGGCGGCGGACTTCGGCTTGCAACAGGAAGCGGTTTTCCACCAGATAATGGCCATCGAGGACTTCGGCGACCTTGATTTCCAGCTCGTCGGGGCGAATATCGGTGAGGAAACCGAGGCTGCCACGGTTGATGCCCAGCACTGGAATATTGTGCTTGGCCAGCGCCCGCGCGGCGCCGAGCAGGCTGCCGTCGCCGCCGACGACGATGACCATGTCACAGACTTCGCCTAGCATCTTGCGCGACGACGTTTGCAGGCCGTGACCCGGCAGGACTTCGGCGATGGTGTCTTCGAGGATCACATGCAGGTGCCGATCGAGCAGAAAGCGTTTCAGTCGGCGGACGGTATCCAGCACCTGGGAACTGCCCAGGCGACCGATGATGCCGATATTACGAAATTGCTCCATGGGACCTCTGCGGACAATCGAAAACGCGAAAACCCGATTATGGGCGAAAGCCCGCGATAGACAAAATCCTTTCAGCCTCAAGGGCGCTCATGATTCAGGCTATGCTCGCAAGATGATCCTGTTTCCCGATTTGCTCCAGTTGCCTCATCAGTTGCGCCATCCCGAAGTGCGGGATCTGGCGTGGGTGATCCTCGCCCCGCCGATGCTCGCCGTCACGCCATGGCCGCAGCGTCACCCACTGGCGGGCAGCGACTGGGTGCGGGACCCGCAGCGTCTCGAAAACTGGCTGCGCCAGCTCGACCGTGACAGTTACGGCTTGCTGCAGTGGCTGTCGCAGGCCCGCACCCGGCGTCTGGGCCTGTATTACGAGCGGCTGTGGCAGTTCGCGGTGGAGCATGCGCCGGGCATCGACTTGATCGCCGCCAACCTGCCGATCCGCCGCGAAGGCCACACCCTTGGCGAGCTGGACATGCTGTTGCGCGACCGCGATGGCGTGCATCACCTTGAGCTGGCGATCAAACTTTACCTCGGCCCGCAGAATGGCGACGGCGGCGATTCGGCACAGTGGCTGGGCCCCGGCTGCCATGATCGGCTGGACCGCAAACTGGCGCACCTGGCCGAGCACCAATTACCGATCTCGGCGCGCGCGGAAAGCCGCGAAGTGCTGGCGGCACTGGATATCGAAACCTTCGACGCGCATCTATGGCTGGGCGGCTATCTGCTGTATCCGTGGCCCGGTGAGGCTGCATCGCCGCATGGCGCGCATCCGCAGCATTTGCGTGGCACCTGGCTGCATCAGAAGGATTGGCCGGCGTTCGTCGCGCAACGCCCACCGGGCCGCTGGCAACCCCTGCCCCGCCACGCCTGGCTGGCACCGGCGCATTACCCGGCGGATCAGGTCTGGACTGACGAGGCGTTGCGCCTGTGGCTGTTGGAACTGCCGCCACTGGCGCCGGCGCAGTTGATGGTGCGCCTGAGTGAAAACGCCCAGGGCGAATGGGAAGAGGCGGAGCGGTTGTTTCTGGTGTCGGACCTTTGGCCGAATGTGCCGGGGCAAGCTTGAGATTTGTGGAGCCTGAGCTACCGCCATCGCGAGCAGGCTCACTCCTACAGGGGAACGCATTCCAAATTGTAGGAGTGAGCCTGCTCGCGATCGGCGCACCTCGGTCTAAAGCGAAAGTCGCACCGCCAAAGCCGCCAACGTCACCAGCAACACCGGCACCGTCAACACGATCCCGACCCGGAAGTAATAACCCCAGCCAATGTGAATGCCCTTGCGCTCCAGCACGTGCAGCCACAACAGCGTCGCCAGGCTGCCGATCGGGGTGATTTTCGGCCCCAGGTCGCTGCCGATCACGTTGGCGTAGATCATCGCTTCCTTGATCACCCCGCTGGCCTGGCTGGCATCGATCGATAGCAAGCCGATCAACACCGTCGGCAGGTTATTCATGATCGACGACAGCAGTGCCGTCAGCACCCCCGTACCGAGCGCCGCGCCCCACACCCCATGGCCGGCGAACGCGTCGAGCCAACCGGCCAGATAGCTGGTCAGCCCGGCATTGCGCAGGCCGTACACCACCAGATACATGCCTAGCGAGAAAATCACGATCTGCCACGGCGCTTCTTTCATCACCTTGCGCGTGGAAATCCTGTGCCCGCGCGCAGCAATGCCGAGCAACAGCGCGGCGCACACCGCCGAAATCGCGCTGATCGGAATCCCCAGCGGCTCCAGGGCAAAACAGCCAATCAGCAGAATCGCCAATACCGCCCAGCCCGCGTAGAACGTGGCTTTATCGTGGATAGCGGTCGTCGGGTCTTCGAGCTGCGCCGGGTCGTACGCGGCCGGGATGTCACGGCGGAAAAACCACAGCAACATGCCCAGCGTCGCCGCCACGCTGACGAAGTTGACCGGCACCATCACCGCCGCGTAGCGGTTGAAGCTGATGTGAAAGAAATCCGCCGAGACGATGTTGACCAGGTTCGAGACCACCAGCGGCAGGCTCGCGGTGTCGGCGATAAACCCCGCGCCCATGACGAAGGCCAGCGTCGCCGCCGGCGAGAAGCGCAGCGCCAGCAACATCGAAATCACGATCGGCGTGAGGATCAGCGCCGCGCCGTCGTTGGCGAACAACGCCGAAACCAGCGCGCCGAGCAGCACCATAAAAGCGAACAGCTTGCGCCCGCTGCCCCGTCCCCAGCGCGCCACATGCAGCGCGGCCCAGGCGAAAAACCCGGCTTCATCGAGTAGCAGGCTGATGATGATCAGCGCCACGAAGGTGCCGGTGGCGTTCCAGATGATTTGCCAGACCAGCGGAATGTCGCTCAAGTGGACTACACCGAAAATCAAGGCCAGTACAGCGCCGAGGGTTGCACTCCAGCCGACGCCGAGGCCTTTGGGCTGCCAGATCACCAGGGTGATGGTCAGCAGGAAAATCAGTGACGCAGCGAGCATTCGCAGAAGCCTTAATGGAAAGTCAGACAGATAAAAACCGTAGGAGTGAGCCTGCTCGCGATAGCGGTCTGTCAGTTAACAATAATGCTGACTGATACACCGCTCGCGAGCAGGCTCACTCCTGCAAGGGACCGCGTTCGGTTTATTTCTTGTGTTGCTCTACGAACTGGCCGTAGGCATCGATGAATTTCTGCAGGAACGGTTTGACCGTTTCGCTCAGCTTGCCCGCCTCGTCAAACGCATTACCCGCGCCGCCCAGATAGGCTTCCGGCTGTTGCAAACAGTGAATATCGAGGAACACAAAGGTCTGGCGCAGATGCTGATTGGCCCCGAAACCGCCGATCGCACCCGGCGAAACACTCATGACCGCACCCGGCTTGCCGCTCCAGCAGCTCTTGCCATAAGGCCGCGAACCGACGTCGATGGCGTTCTTCAGCGGTGCCGGGATCGAACGGTTGTATTCAGGGGTGACAAACAGCACCGCGTCGGATGACGCCACTTTCTGACGGAAAGTGCTGTAGGCTGCGGGCGACAAATCGCCATCGATGTCTTCGTTGTAAAGAGGCAGATCGCCGATTTCGACAATTTCCAGTTTCAGGTTCGCCGGCGCCAGTTCAGCCAGTGCCAGTGCGATCTTGCGATTGATCGAAGCTTTGCGCAGGCTACCGACCACTACGGCGACGTTGTAGACATTGCTCATGGAAGACTCTCGATGGTCTGTGGGAAGAGTCGCTAGTTATAGATGATGTGTTGGCGATTTCACCAGCGATCATTGGTTTTTCCTGCGCGAGGAATATTTTTTCGTTGTAGGAAAACTTACCAAGCTTGATGACGGTCTACCAAGCCGCAAATCAAGCGTTTTATCTCCAGAGGTTTTAAGCAGATGGCAGCAGTACTCGTCGGTCAGTTTCATGCAAGAGATGCGGAAGGCCGCGTTTATTCCGTGCATGAATTCCAGGAATCGAACCCGTCTGCAGACGGCTTCACCGGCTCGGAGCCCGTCACCACCTACAAATTGGCCATTGGTGACCGCATCAACAAGGTCAGCGAAAGCGAATACCTGCTGGTGCAATCGGGTATTACGCTGATTCGCGAGCCCGAGCCGATCGCCGCTCAATAAGCCGGCGTCATGAGCAGGAGTCATGTGCGCAGAGTTGGGGTAGGATTCAGCACCGCCCTCACCTGCTGAACACGGACTTCACGCATGCGTTTACGCCACATCGAAGTGATTCAGGCGCTCTTGCAGACCGGTCATCTGGGCACCGCCGCCGAATGGTTGCAGTTGCCGGTGACCGAGGTCGAAGAGCGTTTGCGCGAAGCCGAAAGTCAGCTGGGGTTCATGCTGTTCGCCAGTGTGCGCGGGCGTCTGCAACCGACCGCCGAAGCACGGGCGTTGCAGGTCGAAATCGCCCACGTCTATGCCGCACTGGAACCCGTGCAACGCCTGGCCGGCAGCCTCAAGCAATACCTCGCCCCGCCCTTGCGCATTATCGGCACACCGCCGCTGGCGCAACAGTTATTGCCACAAAGCCTCGCCGCCCTGCGTCGACGCCTGCCGGACGCACCTTGCAGCCTGCTCAGCGCCTCCACTCGCGATATCGTCCGCAGCCTGTTGCTGCGTGAAAGCGATCTCGGCCTGAGCCTGCACGATCCTCAACATGCCGATATCGACTGCCAGCCACTGGCCCAGGGCAAATTGCAGTTGCTTGCCCCGCACGGCTGGCTGCAACCGAAGCAGAAATACATTTCCCTACAGGACCTGGCCGGCCAGGCGATGATCGGCCTGGAAGGTCAGGACCCGCTCAGCCCGGCACTGGAAAACAAGCTGCAAGCGCTACGCCCGGCGCCGAGCATCCAGACCCGCGTGCAAACCCAGCAGATGATGCGTTGCATAGTCGAGGCTGGCGAAGGTCTGGCCATCGTCGACCCGTTCACCGCACTGGGCGCCCGCGCAGGCGGACTTGACGTTTGCCCGCTGTCACCGGCCGTGCCGATCAGCGTGTATGCGCTGACGTTCAAGCACGCCGCGCCGTCCTCAGCGGTTCAAACCTTGCTGGCGATCATCACGGAACAAGCCGAGGCGATGTTATCGAGCTAAGCGGGTTTTCCAACGGATTATCGAACAATCGATACCAGAACAGCGCCACTTCAGCGGTGTTCGGGTCGATGCCGCGATAGCGCAACTGATCGATACCGCCAATCACGTAACCGCAACGCTCATACAGCCGACAGGCGCCGAGGTTGTTGTTCTGGGTTTCGAGCATGATTCCCGGGAGCTTTTTCTTGCGGCTCCAGAACTGCGCCACATCGAGCAAGGCCTTGGCCACGCCATGACGCCGGGCCGGGGCATGCACTGCCAGCTCATCGATATGGGCAAAGCCGTTCCAGTTGGTGCTGATCACCAGATGGCCGACCGGCTCGTCATCGAGATGAGCCATGAAAATCGCGCTGTCGGGCGCATTGTGAAAGGCGCTGAACTCCTCGGGATCGATGCCGTAGCACTTGCGATACGGCACGATCGGCGTCACCTGCCATTGCTCGACAGGCTTGCCGATCACCGCAGCGCCATACGCCGCAACTTCGAAACTGAAATCGCTGCCCCAGATATACGGCGCAAAGCCGTCGTCGGCGACACGCACCGACAGCCCTGGGTATTTTGGATTCATGACCGGACGCATACTGGGAAAAGTCCTCATTCCTTGATTTTCATCTGCCAATGTACTCAGGGTAGAGGGTTGCAGCGGATGTGGCGACGGTGGCCACTTGTCAGTACTGACAGCGCCTTATGCCTGCGCGTCGGCTTCGGCGATCTGCGTCCACAGCGCCGGGGCGCCGGCCGACTTGGCGATGATCTCCAGCCGCACCAGATGCGCCGCCAGCTCTTCTTCGGTCGCGCGAATGATGCGCGCCGGTTGGCGATCGGCCGGCAGACGACGGATTTCCGTGGCGGAGTTGTCGGCGCCCTCACCCGTGCCATTGCCGTCAGAGGCGTTGCCGGCCAGCGACAGGCTGGTCTGGCCACCGGTCATGGTCAGGTAAACGTCGGCGAGAATTTCCGAGTCGAGCAACGCGCCGTGCAGTTCACGGCCGGAGTTGTCGACGCCGTAACGTTTGCACAACGCATCGAGGCTGTTGCGCTGCCCCGGGTGACGTTCCCGGGCCATCATCAGGGTGTCGAGGATCGAGCAATGCTGGGTGATGTCGGCGCGATCGTGCTGCCCCATCAGGGCGAATTCGTTGTTGATGAAGCCAACGTCGAACGCCGCGTTATGGATGATCAGCTGCGCGCCTTTGATGAACTCGAAGAACTCCTCGGCGACTTCAGCAAAGCGTGGCTTGCCGACCAGAAATTCGTTGGTGATGCCGTGAACGCCGATGGCGCCCTCGTCACTTTCACGATCCGGTTGCAGGTACACGTGAAAATGCCGGCCCGTCAGGCGCCGACCGATCAGTTCGACACAGCCGATTTCGATGATCCGGTGACCATCGGTCACCGGCATGCCGGTGGTTTCGGTATCGAGTACAACGGATCTGGTGGCCATCAGTGTTCAGCTCTCAACGGGTCAATCGTGCAAAGGCGCGGATGTTACCACGCTCGGCGGGGTGTTTCAGGCAGACCGTGGAGACCGCATCGCCAGCAGGCTGGCTCCCACACTGGAAACGGGTTTTCACAAATCCCTGTGGGAGCCAGCCTGCTGGCGATTGAACCCACCTCGGTCCATCAGCAAAACATCAGCTCTGCTTGTAACCGCGAACCTCATCCACCCCACGGTTGGCCAGTTGGTCGGCCCGCTCGTTGCCGTGATGACCGATGTGCCCGCGCACCCATTTCCATTTGACGTTGTGGCGGTTGACCTGCTCGTCCAGCTCCTTCCACAGGTCGGCATTCTTCACCGGCTCCTTGGCCGCGGTTTTCCAGCCGCGCTTTTTCCAGTTGGCCATCCACTCGTTGATGCCTTTCATCACGTATTGCGAGTCGGTCACCAGCAGCACGTCGCATGGGCGCTTGAGCGCTTCCAGGCCACGGATCGCACCGAGCAGTTCCATACGGTTGTTGGTGGTGTTGGCTTCGCCGCCCCACAGCTCTTTTTCGACGCCTTTGCACACCAGCAACGCGCCCCAGCCGCCCGGACCGGGGTTGCCTTTGCAGGCGCCGTCGGTGAACAGCTCTACGGTGTCGACGCTTTCAACGCTTTCGCTCATGCCAGTCTTTCCAGAAAATGCCTGTCTTGCCAATCACGGATCGACAATGACCGCGGCCGGAAACACCCGACCACAGATAACAAGAAGGTTTACGGTTCGATGCGGCGCCGGTTGACCTTGGCCATCGGCAGCGGAATCAGCTTGCCCATCGGCTCGCGGCGCTCCTGACGCAATGGCCGGAGACCGACCACGATCTTGCGCGCGACCAGTAGATAGAAGCCGCCGCCAGACAGTTGCCAGTCGCCGGCCTTGCGTTCCCAGCCGGCCAATCGGGCCTGCCACTTGGGCGATGCGAGCGGCGGACGATAGCACCCGAAGCGGCGTTTCTCCAGCGCAAAGCCCAGCAGATTGAGCCAGTCGCCAAGCCGTGACGGCGAGATGCAGCGCGCCTGACGCAGGGCATCGTGGGCGAACACATGACGCAGCCCCCAGGTACTCCACGGGTTGATGCCGATGATCAGCAGGTGTCCGCCGGGCCGCACGGCGCTCGCCGCCTCGCGCAGCAAACCGTGGGGCGACAGGCAGAAATCCAGACCGTGCTGCATCACCACGACGTCGGCGGCATGCTCGCTCAGCGGCCAGGCCTGTTCTTCGCAGACTATTTCGACGCCGGGTAACGGCGCACCAAGGCGCACGTTGCGCTGCACTTGCGGCGCCGCTGGCGGGGTTTCGGCCGATGGCCCGTAATGCACCAGATAACCGCCGAAGAACCGCCCCAGTTCGTCTTCGAGCATGCGCCGCTCTTCGTCGAGCAACAATTGCCCAAGCGGGCCGGACAGCCATTCACGGGCTGCGCCGATCAGGGCCAGCCAGTCGGGATCAGCCTGTGCGAACGCTTTATCACTCATCGCATTCTCCAAAGCGCCAGGAACTACTAAGATGCGCCAATGTTTTCCGCTTGGCGATTCCGACGATGATACAGATCAGTGCCCTGCCCGCGTTCACCGACAACTACATCTGGTTGTTACAGGATCACCGCACCCAGCGTTGCGCGGTCGTCGATCCGGGCGATGCCGCCCCCGTGCAGGCGTGGCTTGACGGCCATCCGGGCTGGGTGCTGAGCGACATTCTGATCACCCACCATCACCATGACCACGTCGGCGGCGTCGAGCGCCTCAAAGCCGCGACCGGCGCGAAAGTCTACGGTCCGGCCAGCGAAACCATTCCGGGACGCGACGTGGCACTCAAGGACAACGACAGCGTCAACGTGCTCGGCTGGGATTTCGCCGTCTACGCAGTGCCCGGTCACACCTTGGGACACATTGCCTATTACCATCACGGCCTGCTGTTCTGCGGCGACACCTTGTTCGCGGCCGGATGCGGGCGCCTGTTCGAAGGCACGCCGGAGCAAATGCACCAGTCGCTCAGCCGTCTCGCTGCCTTGCCTGAAGATACGCTGGTTTACTGCACCCATGAATACACCTTGAGCAATCTCAAGTTTGCAGCCGCCGTTGAACCGGGCAACGCGGACATTGCCGCCCGTCTGGAAAAAGTCGTCGAGCAACGACAAAACGGCGTCATGACCCTGCCCTCGACCCTGGCGCTGGAAAAGCTCACCAACCCGTTTCTGCGCACTTCTGAAACATTGGTTACACAAAAAGTGGACGAACGGGCAGGCGCTCAAAACCGGGCGCCGAGTGAGGTATTTGCGGCTTTGCGGGCCTGGAAAGATACGTTCTAAGTCACCCGCTTGTTGGCACAAATATTCTGAATGGTTGACCGCGGGGGGTGCGCTTTCTAGAATCGCCCGACATTTTTGCCCGGAACTTACTTCCAGCCAATGTCGTCATCCATACGTAAGTCCGTCAATTCAGACGCATTGACCCGCCTGGCGCAAGCCATCGCGGTGGCTGTGTCCGCCACGCTGGCGGGCTGTTCCAGCCATGCTCCGCAGACTGAAGCGACCCATACGCCGAACATTGCTGCGCGAGCCAAGCAGAAGCCGATCTGGCTGACCGAAAAGCCCAGCCCGCAGGTGCCTCAGGACATCTGGGAGCGCATGCGCGCAGGCTTTCAGTTGCAGGAAGGCCTGGGCGTCAACCCGCGCATCGAGCAACAGCGCCTGTGGTTCGCCAGCAATCCCTCTTTCCTCGAGAACGCCGGCGAACGCGGCAGTCTCTATATTCACTACATTGTCGAACGCCTCGAAGAGCGCAACATGCCGCTGGAACTGGCCCTGCTGCCAGTAATCGAGAGTGCGTACAACCCGATGGCCTACTCCCGCGCCGATGCGGTAGGCCTGTGGCAGTTTATTCCATCGACCGGGCGTTACTTCAACCTGCGTCAGACCCGCTTCTATGATGGTCGCCGCGATATCACCGCCTCGACCACCGCAGCGATGGATTACCTGACTCGTCTGCACGACATGTTCAACGGCGACTGGCTGTTGGCGCTGGCGGCGTACAACGCCGGTGAAGGCACGGTCAGCCGCGCCATCGAGCGCAACGAAAAGCTCGGCCTGCCGACCGACTACTGGAACCTGCCGCTGCCGGCGGAAACTCAGGCGTATGTGCCAAAACTGCTGGCGCTGTCGCAAGTGGTACTGGCGCCGGAAGCCTACGGCGTCAACCTCAATCCGATCGCCAACGAACCGTATTTCCAGGTTGTCGAAATCAACCAGCGCATGGACCTGTCCAAGGTCGCCGCGGTGGCCAACATCGACGAAGACGAGCTGTTCCAGCTCAACCCGGCCTTCAAGCAGCGCACCACGATCGACGGTCCACAGCATCTGCTGGTGCCGACGTCGAAGGCGCAATTGCTCACGGCCAGTCTGCAGACCATGCGCCCCGACGAGCTGATCAGCCCGCGCTCGCTTAAACCGGTGTTCGAAGGCGCCGACCCGTCCGAAGTTGCGCAGCTCAAGCGCGCTTACCGGGTCAAGCGTGGGGACAATCTCGGTTCCATTGCCAAGGCCAACAAGGTCGAAGTGAAGGATCTGCAGCGCTGGAACAAGCTGACCGGCAAGAATCTCAAGATTGGTCAGACTCTGGTGATGCAGGACACCAGCAAACGCGCACCGGCTCGCAAGTCTGGCCGGGTCAACACGGTGGTCGCGGCCAACAGCAAGACCAAAGGCAAGGACGACAGCCAGCAACAGACCCAGTACAAGGTCAAGCGTGGCGACACCTTGTATGTGGTGGCCAAGCGCTTCAACGTGCAGATGCAGCATCTCAAGCGCTGGAATCCAGGGGCCGGCAAGGCCTTGAAGCCTGGGCAGATGCTCACGGTTTATCAGCCGCATTGATTGCAAGAGCCCCTGAGTTTTCGGGGGCTTTTTTTTGGATCGGATTTTTTGTGGCGCCTGTGAGATCCATCCCCCTCACCCCAGCCCTCTCCCCCAGGGGGGCGAGGGGAAAGGGAGCACATCTCCATGCTTTTCAAAACTGGAGTTCGACTCGATATCGCAAATCAGCGCAACTCTTCCAAACACTCCGATCAGTCCCCTCTCCCTCCGGGAGAGGGTTAGGGTGAGGGGCTTTTGATTTTCCCGGGGCCCAGCCACTCCAAACGCCTGAGTGAGCGATCTTCGCTCCAACGATTAACCGCGCATTAACCCATGATCTTTTTCCTGTCCAGACAAGCTGTTACTGTACCGCCCACAAAGCCCAAGCCGCTGGATCGGATCTGACTTGAAGCGTGCCCTCCCCCTGCTCCTGATCAGCCTGGCCTTGAGCTCAACCGCAAGCGCGACGATTACCGAAAGTCACGGTTATGCGCAGTTCGGCACGCTCAAGTACCCGGCCAGATTTACCCATTTCGATTGGGTCAACCCGCAAGCGCCCAAGGGCGGTACGTTGCGGGTGATGGCGTTCGGCACGTTCGATACGGTCAATCCGTACACCTTCAAGGGCACCAGCCCGGTCACTACCGCGAATTTCCTCCAGTACGGCATCAACGAGCTGAACGAGCCGTTGATGGTCGGCACCGGGCAGTATTCGCCGTCCGGTGACGAGCCAGCGTCGAGCTATGGTTTGATCGCGCAATCGGTGGAGTACAGCGAAGATCGCAGCTGGGTGGTGTTCAATCTGCGGCCGGAGGCGCGGTTTCACGATGGCGCGCCGATCACCGCGTATGACGTGGCGTTCTCCTATCGCCTGTTATTGAAGGAAGGCCATCCGTTGTACCGCACGGCCCTGCAAGAGGTGCTGCGCGTCGACATTCTGAACAAGCAGCGCATCCGCTTCGTGCTCAAGCGTTCGGGCAATCCGCTGTTGATCCTGCGCCTCGGCGAGTTGCCGGTGCTGCCGCAGCATTACTGGAAGGACCGCGACTTCAAGGCCACCACGTTCGAACCGCCGCTGGGTAGCGGCCCGTACCGCATCACCTCGGTGACGCCGGGCCGGCAGCTGATTTTCGAGCGGGTCAAGGACTACTGGGGCAAGGACCTGGCGGTCAATCGCGGCAAGTACAACTTCGATCGCATGGAAGTCGAGTTCTACCGCGACAGCGATGTGGCGTTCGAAGCGTTCAAGGCCGGTGAATTCGACATCTACATCGAGCATCAGGCGAAGAACTGGGCCAACGGCTACAACTTCCCGGCGATTCGCCGTGGCGATGTGATCAAGGCGCAGATCCCGCATCAGATCCCGACCCAGAGTCAGGGCCTGTTCATGAACACCCGGCGCGCGACGTTTGCCGATGTGAAGACCCGTGAAGCGCTGGGCCTGATGTTCGACTTCGAGTGGACCAATCGCACGCTGTTCAGCGACGCCTACCAGCGCACCAACAGTTATTACCCCAACAGCGAATTCAGCGCCAGCGGCCTGCCGGTCGGGCATGAATGGCTGATGCTCAAGCCGTACAAGGATCAGTTGCCGGCGAGGCTGTTTACCGAGCCGTTCACCCTGCCCACCACCGATGGCCGCGGCATTCCGCGCGAAACCATGCGCAAAGCTCTGGCATTGCTCGCCGAGGCCGGCTGGAAACTTCATGGCCAGCGTCTGCAAAACGCCGCCGGCCAGCCGCTGCGTTTCGAACTGCTGTTGGTCAATCCGAATCTTGAGCGTCTTTACCAGCCGTACATCGTCAATCTCAACAGCATCGGCATCGACGCACACCTGCGCACCGTCGATCGCGCGCAGTACAAACAGCGCCTCGATCAATTCGATTTCGACATGATCTCGATGACGCTGGGTCAGACTCTGAGCCCCGGCCTTGAGCAGTGGCAGTACTTCCACTCCAGCCAAGTGAACGTCAAGGGCAGCAAGAATTACGCGGGTATCGCCAACCCGGTGGTCGACCACCTGCTCGAACAATTGCTCGCCGCCCGCACACGCGACGAGCAGGTCGCTGCCGGCAAAGCGCTCGACCGCGTGCTGCTGTGGCAGCACTACAGCATTCCCAACTGGTACCTCAATTATCACCGTCTGGCCTACCGCAACCGGTTGGCCTTTGTCACCACGCCGCCCTACACCCTGGGCCTGAGTGCATGGTGGCTGAAGTCTTCGGAGAAAGATCGATGAACCCTGTTCGCGCCCTGCTCGTGCAGGCCAGCGGCTTGCTGTTCGCCGGGCTGGCCTTTGCTGCCCCGCAACACGCCGTGACCCTGTACAACGAGCCGCCGAAATACCCGGCCGATTTCAAGCATTTCGACTACGTAAACCCGGATGCACCCAAGGGCGGCGTGTTCCGCCAGGCCGGCTTCGGCGGCTTCGACAGCCTCAACCCGTTCATCAGCAAAGGCGTACCGGCCGATGACATCGGGCAAATTTACGACACCCTGACCAAACACAGCCTCGACGAGCCGTTTACCGAGTACGGCCTGGTCGCTGGCAAGATCGAAAAAGCCGACGACAACAGCTGGGTGCGCTTCTACCTGCGACCGGAAGCGCGTTTTCATGACGGTCACCCGGTGCGTGCCGAGGATGTGGTGTTCAGCTTCAACACCCTGACCAAGGAAGGTTCGCCGATGTTTCGCGGCTATTACAGCGACGTCGCCGAAGTCGTCGCCGAAGACCCGCTGAAAGTGCTGTTCAAGTTCAAGCACAGCAACAACCGCGAACTGCCGCTGATCCTCGGCCAGTTGCCGGTGCTGCCGAAACACTGGTGGGCCGATCGCGACTTCAACAAAGGCAATCTGGAGATTCCGCTGGGCAGCGGCCCGTACAAGGTCACCGAGGTCAAGGCCGGTCGCTCGGTGCGTTACGAGCGGGTCAAGGATTACTGGGGCAAGGACCTGCCGGTCAACCGGGGCTTCTACAACTTCGACACGATGACCACCGATTACTACCGCGACAACACCGTCGCCCTTGAAGCGCTGAAGGCCGGGCAGTTCGACTACTGGCTGGAGATGACCGCGAAGAACTGGGCCAACGCCTACAACGTTCCGGCGGTGACCGAGGGGCGTCTGATCAAGGAACTGATCGCCAACAGCAACCCGACCGGCATGCAGGGTTTCGTCTTCAACCTGCGCCGCCCGGTGTTTCAGGATGTGCGGGTGCGTCAGGCGCTCGGTCTGCTTTTCGATTTCGAGTGGACCAACAAGCAACTGTTCAACGGCGCCTACGTGCGCACCCGCAGCTATTTCGAGAACTCGGAAATGGCCGCCACCGGCCTGCCCGACGCCGAGCAACGGGCGATCCTCGAACCGTTCCGCAGCCAGCTGCCGGCCCAGGTGTTCAGCGAAGCCTACGAAAACCCCAAGACCGACGCGAGTGGCATGATCCGCAGCCAGCAACGCGAGGCTTATCAACTGCTGCAAGAGGCCGGCTGGAAAATCGTCGATGACAAAATGGTCGACGCCACGGGCAAACCGGTGGTGATCGAGTTCCTGCTCGCGCAGACCGAATTTGAACGCGTGCTGCTGCCGTTCAAGCGCAACCTCAGCGATCTGGGCATCGATCTGGTGATCCGCCGCGTCGACGTTTCGCAGTACATCAACCGCGTGCGTTCGCGGGATTTCGACATGATGGTCGGCAGCTTTCCGCAATCCAACTCGCCGGGTAACGAGCAGCGCGAATACTGGATGAGTGCGGCCGCCGACAAGTCCAGCAGCCGCAACAGCATGGGCCTGAAGGATCCGATCGTCGATCAACTGGTGGAAAGCCTGATCAACGCCGGTTCACGCAACAGCCTGGTGGCCCATGCGCGAGCCCTTGATCGCGTACTGCAATGGGGCTATTACGTGGTGCCGAACTGGCACATCAAGAGCTGGCGCGTGGCGTACTGGAACCACATCGGGCACCCCAAAACCTCGCCCAAGTACGACATCGGCATCAATACCTGGTGGGTCAAGCCTGACGCCAAACCTGCGGTAGAAGTCGAAACCCAACTGCAAGCCGACCCTGCGGGCACGGAGTAATCAGATGCTGGCGTATATCTTTCGGCGACTGTTGCTGATCATTCCGACCCTGTTCGGCATTCTGCTGATCAACTTCGTGATCATTCAGGCCGCGCCCGGCGGCCCGGTGGAACAGATGATCGCCAAGCTCGAAGGCTTCGAAGGCGCCACCAGCCGGATTGCCGGCGGCGGTGCCGAAGTGGCGGTGGCCGGTTCGTCATATCGCGGCGCGCAAGGTCTGGACCCGGCGCTGATCAAGGAAATCGAGCACATGTACGGGTTCGACAAGTCGGCCCCGGAACGCCTGTGGATCATGATCAAGAACTATGCGCAGCTGGATTTCGGCGACAGTTTCTTCCGCGACGCCAAGGTCATCGACCTGATCAAGGAAAAGATGCCCGTGTCGATCTCGCTGGGGCTGTGGAGCACGCTGATCATGTACCTGGTGTCGATCCCGCTGGGAATTGCCAAGGCCACGCGGCACGGCAGCCATTTCGACGTGTGGACCAGTTCGGCGATCATCGTGGGCTATGCGATCCCGGCGTTTCTGTTTGCGATCCTGCTGATCGTTGTTTTCGCCGGCGGCAGTTATCTGGACTGGTTTCCGCTGCGCGGGCTGACCTCGAACAACTTTGATGAACTCAGCCTGGGCGGCAAGATCCTCGATTACTTTTGGCACCTGGCATTGCCAGTGACCGCGCTGGTGATCGGCAACTTCGCGACCATGACCCTGCTGACCAAAAACAGCTTTCTCGACGAGATCAACAAGCAGTACGTGGTCACCGCCAAAGCCAAAGGCCTGACGCGCAATCGCGTGCTCTACGGGCACGTGTTCCGCAACGCGATGCTGCTGGTGATTGCCGGTTTCCCGTCGGCCTTCATCGGGATTTTCTTCACCGGCTCGTTGCTGGTGGAAGTGATCTTCTCCCTTGATGGCCTCGGCCTGATGAGTTTCGAAGCGGCGATCAACCGTGATTACCCGGTGGTGTTCGGCACGCTGTTCATCTTCACCCTGCTCGGGCTGGTGGTGAAACTGATCGGCGACCTCACCTACACCTTTGTCGATCCGCGCATCGACTTTGAAAGCCGGGAGCATTGAGATGAACCTGTCCCCTCTCAACCGCCGCCGCTTCGAACTGTTCAAGGCCAACAAGCGTGGCTGGTGGTCGCTGTGGCTGTTTCTGATTCTGTTCGGGCTGAGCCTGGGTGCCGAGCTGATCGCCAACGACAAGCCGCTGGTGGTGCATTACGACAACAACTGGTATTTCCCGGCGATCAAGCGTTACCCGGAAACCACCTTCGGCGGTGAGTTCCCGCTGGAAGCCAACTACAAGAGCCCGTACATCCGCGAACTGCTCAAGGCCAAGGATGCCTGGGTGTTGTGGGCGCCGATTCCGTACAGCTACCAGAGCATCAATTACGACCTGAAAGTCCCGGCGCCGGCACCGCCCTCGGCGGACAACCTGCTGGGCACCGACGATCAGGGCCGCGATGTGCTGGCGCGGGTGATTTACGGCTTCCGCATTTCCGTGTTGTTTGCGCTGACGTTGACCGTGCTGAGTTCGATCATCGGCGTGATTGCCGGTGCCCTTCAGGGCTTTTATGGCGGTTGGGTCGATCTGGCCGGGCAGCGTTTTCTGGAGATCTGGTCGGGGTTGCCAGTGCTGTATCTGCTGATCATCCTCGCCAGTTTCGTCCAGCCGAATTTCTGGTGGCTGCTGGGGATCATGCTGCTGTTTTCGTGGATGAGCCTGGTCGATGTGGTGCGCGCCGAGTTCCTGCGCGGGCGCAACCTTGAATACGTACGGGCCGCCAGAGCGCTGGGCATGCAGAACGGCGCGATCATGTTCCGCCATATCCTGCCCAACGCGATGGTCTCGACCATGACCTTCATGCCGTTCATCCTCACCGGCGCCATCGGCACCCTCACCGCGCTGGATTTCCTCGGCTTCGGCTTGCCGGCCGGCAGCCCGTCGCTGGGTGAACTGGTCGCGCAGGGTAAATCCAACCTGCAGGCGCCGTGGCTGGGCATGAGCGCGTTTGCCGTGCTGGCGTTGATGTTGAGCCTGTTGGTGTTTATCGGCGAGTCCGCTCGCGATGCCTTCGACCCGAGGAAGTGAAATGAATCAGGACAATCTGATCGAAGTACGCGACCTCGCCGTCGAGTTCGGTTTCGGCGAGCGCATCCACCGCGTGGTCGAGGGCGTAAGTTTCGACATCAAGCGCGGCGAAACCCTGGCGCTGGTCGGCGAATCCGGCTCGGGCAAATCGGTGACTGCGCACTCGATCCTGCGGCTGCTGCCCTACCCCATGGCGCGCCATCCGGCCGGCAGCATCAATTACGCCGGGCAGAACCTGCTGGGCCTGAGCGAAAAGACCATCCGCCACATTCGCGGCAACCGCATCGCGATGATCTTTCAGGAGCCGATGACCTCGCTCAATCCGCTGCACTCGATCGAGAAGCAGATCAACGAAGTGCTGGGCATCCATAAGGGTCTGTCCGGTAAAGTCGCGACCAGGCGTACGCTGGAGCTGCTGGAGATGGTCGGCATTCCCGAGCCGCACAAGCGCCTCAAGGCCCTGCCCCACGAACTCTCCGGCGGTCAGCGCCAGCGCGTGATGATCGCCATGGCTTTGGCCAACGAGCCGGAACTGCTGATTGCCGACGAACCGACCACCGCGCTGGACGTGACCGTTCAGCTGAAAATCCTCGATTTGCTCAAGGAACTTCAGGCTCGATTGGGCATGTCGCTGTTACTGATCAGTCACGATTTGAACCTGGTGCGAAGAATTGCGCACCGCGTATGTGTCATGCAGCGCGGTTGCATCGTCGAACAGGCATCGTGCGCAGAGCTGTTCCGTTCGCCACAGCATCCGTACACTCGGGAATTGCTCGGCGCGGAGCCCAGCGGCGGTCCGGCGAGCAATAAAATCGGCGCGCCGCTGCTCGAAGTCGAGGACCTGAAAGTCTGGTTCCCGATCAAGAAAGGCCTGCTCAAGCGCACGGTGGATCACGTCAAGGCAGTGGACGGCATCAATTTCAGCCTGCCTCAGGGTCAGACTCTGGGGATCGTGGGTGAGAGTGGTTCCGGCAAATCCACCTTGGGTCTGGCGATTTTGCGCCTGATCGGCAGCCAGGGCGGCATCCGTTTTGAAGGCAAGCAGCTAGACTGCCTGACGCAGAACGAGGTTCGCCCGTTGCGGCGCGAGATGCAGGTGGTGTTTCAGGACCCGTTCGGCAGCTTGAGCCCGCGCATGTGCGTCAATGACATCGTTGGCGAAGGCCTGCGGATACACAAGATGGGCACCGCCGCCGAACAGGAAGCGGCGATCATCGCGGCATTGAAGGAGGTAGGTCTGGATCCGGAAACCCGGCACCGCTACCCCCATGAATTTTCCGGTGGGCAACGGCAGCGAATCGCCATTGCCCGGGCTTTGGTGCTCAAACCGGCGCTGATCCTGCTGGACGAGCCGACTTCGGCGCTCGACCGGACGGTGCAGCGGCAAGTGGTGGAGCTGTTGCGTTCACTGCAAGCCAAGTACAACCTGACGTATTTGTTCATCAGCCATGACCTGGCTGTCGTCAAAGCGCTGAGCCACCAGCTGATGGTGGTCAAGCATGGCCAAGTGGTCGAACAGGGAGACGCGCAAAGTATCTTTGCCGCCCCCCAACATCCGTATACACAGCAGTTGCTGGAAGCCGCTTTTCTGGCACCAGCCACTGCGCAATAACCTGAAAGAGGAGCAACACATGGGTTTTCTCGCCGGTAAGCGCGTACTGATCGTCGGTGTCGCCAGCAAGCTGTCCATCGCATCCGGCATCGCTGCCGCCATGCATCGCGAGGGCGCTGAGCTTGCCTTCACTTATCAGAACGACAAACTCAAGGGTCGCGTCGAAGAGTTCGCACAAGGCTGGGGCTCGAGCCCTGAGCTGTGCTTCCCGTGCGACGTGGCCAGCGATGAAGAAATCGCCAAGGTCTTTGAAGAACTGAGCAAGAAGTGGGACGGTCTGGACTGCATCGTTCACTCCGTCGGCTTCGCCCCAGGCGACCAACTGGACGGCGACTTCACCGAAGCCACCACCCGTGAAGGTTTCCGCATCGCTCACGACATCAGCGCCTACAGCTTCGTGGCCCTGGCCAAAGCCGGCCGCGAAATGATGAAAGGCCGCAACGGCAGCCTGCTGACCCTGTCGTACCTGGGCGCCGAGCGCACCATGCCGAACTACAACGTCATGGGCATGGCCAAGGCTTCGCTGGAAGCGGGCGTACGTTACCTGGCCGGTTCCCTGGGCCCGGACGGCACCCGCGTCAACTGCGTATCGGCCGGCCCGATCCGCACCCTGGCAGCCTCGGGCATCAAGAACTTCCGCAAGATGCTGGCCGCCAACGAAGCGCAAACCCCACTGCGTCGCAACGTCACCATCGACGAAGTCGGCAACGCCGGCGCTTTCCTGTGCTCCGACCTGGCGTCGGGCATCAGCGGTGAAATCATGTACGTGGACGGCGGCTTCAACACCACCGCCATGGGCAACATCGAAGAGTAATCTTCGCTGGCCAGAAAAAACCCGTCGAATGACGGGTTTTTTTGTGCCTTGGAGAAAGTCCCCATCCATACACATGTACCACCCGCCCCGCTCCCCACCGCTCGACAATCGACGCTTGATGCCTGTCAGCCGCCATGGAGAGCGCAAATGAACGACACAGTGCAACCCGCGTCACCGCAACAGAGTTTTCTGCAAAATCTGATTGATGAGTTGATCGCCGTCCCGGTCGCCAAGCCCGAGGAACCTGAACGTACACTGGAGATTCCGCGCGCCTGTCTCTTGCGCGAATGGATGGAGCTGTACTGGGCCGCTCTGGAGCGTCCGGAATTTCTCGATTGGGCCAGTCGCTTTCATATCGATCTGGATACGTTGCGCATCAAGGGCGCCACTCTGGAGGCGCGAGCCCAGACGAATGGCACCGCGAGCGTACGCACCTTCGCTCTGGACGATGATTCCGGCTGGTGGCAGGTCGCACCGGCGTTGTTGTGGATTGCCCAGCGTATTGACCCGGGCGAAATGGGCCTGCCGTATATCGGTGGCAAATCGGCCAATCCGCTGTACCGCTTTCCACGTCGGATCGCGTTGGCTTTCTATGGTTATCCCGAGCCGCAGAACGAAGCCCAGACGAAAGTAATCGTCGCTGAATTAAAGGCCGACGGCCTCGCTGCGATTGATGAAAACGGTCATACCACCTCGGCCGTGGTCAAGGAGCGCGATGCCCAACTGGAGGACTTCCAGGCCATCGCCAACACCCTCGAAACAGTGTTGAAGACCCACGACCCCTTCGAACAACGCGGCATGGAGGACACAGCGGTTTCACTGACTTCCGCGTCGGTGTCGGCCAGTCGCGGCGGTCCGCGTTTCAAGCTTGGCCCGTTGCTTGAACGCTACGCCCTGCCGATCCCGGAGGATGCCGAACAGGCCAAAGCGTTGGTACAACGCCTGCGCGACCACCGCTGGCCGGATCTGCCTTATGTCAGCGAGTACGTGCAGACGGGCAGTCCCATTCTCAGCCATCGACATGGTTTTGCCGACGTCGAAGATGGCCGGTATATCCTGCGCCGACTGCAAGCGCTGTGCTGGAACCAGTCACCGATGGCGAAAATCAACCTTGAGGAATTCAGCGAGCCCCATCCGGACTCGGCGCTGGCCGAGTGGATGGCACTGGGTCAGCGGGAACTGCGCACATTCGGTACACGTCCGGCCTTTCAGGCCATTCTGAAAAAACACGGTCTGCCCGCTGACAGCCCGTTGTTGCTCAGTGCAACCGGTCACGTCGGTACGGCCAGCGACAACGGCTGGATAACCTTGACGGCGGAAGTGGAAAAACACGCCGATCTGAAAGTCTATCGCGACCGTCTCAAGGTCAAGGCCCGTGAAGCGGGGGGTGCCTTTCGCGACAGCGGCAAGGTCACGCTCGGGCAAATGCTGCGTTTCTATGAGCTGCCTTTGCCAGAGACCGTCGAGCAGGCGCTCAACTTTGTGAAATGGGACCAGATCAACCTGCATGTGCGCCCCGGCTACATGAATCATTGGTACCTGCTCGGCCAGCCCGGTAAACAGACCGAACGTTTTACTGCTGAACAACGTCAGCAGGTCATCGACACCACTCAGGCATTTCTACCCAAGGATGCAGCGCCACTGATTGATTACCTGAGCGAAGGCGTCGATACCGATCTGCCGGTGGCCAGCCTCAACGCCAAGGCCGATTACCTGATCGGCCGCATCCTCATCACCCGACGCGCTCAGGACCTGGGCAACCAGCTACTGGAGAAAATCGCGCGCCCCGCCCAGCCCAAGGAGCTGCTGGCCACCAATCGCGACCGTTTGTTGCTCGCAGCACTGATACTCAGCCTCGACCCCAAAGCGGGCGAACAGTCTGAGCAGATCATCGACCAAGCGGTGAATGACAGTTTTTACTGGGGTGAACGGTATGACGAAGTCAGGCGATTCATCGACCGCCAATTCGCACTCGCGCTGATAAAAAACAAGTCGCTGGCGACCCATCTTTTGCTGTCAGGCATCGCCCCTGAATTCTTGATTCGCGATATTCCCACCTCATTTCATTACATGAGTTGCGTGCGCTGGGTCCGGTTCAAGCAGGTGGTGCTGTATATCGAAGATCGCTTGCCAGGCGTGGCACGCCTGATGACCTACGCGCAACTGATCACCTTGACCAATGGTCCGGCGCCTTCGGATTTCTACCGTTTCCTGCGCAGCGACGTCTGTACGGCGGTCGTTCTCGATTGGGCGGTTGCCAGAGGTGTGGTCCAGCGAGACGAGGAGAATCCTGCCAACCACGCCGCGACGCTGAAGCGTGCCGAGAGTATTTTCCGCGACCATTATCGAAGGATGCGCAGTTTTTCCCAGCGGGCTTTTCTGTCGAAATGTCCCACACCAGCGACCGTTGCACTGGCCGACCTGCGCAAGGTGTTTATCGATAATCCACACTTGAAGGAGCAGGCGCTGTTCAACTCTGGATCGGGTGGCAAACATTTTTCGCTGAGCGAGTTGCATGTGGCGGGCAAGTTGACCGGCGATTTACAGGGCTGGCAATCAAACAATACCGAACTGCAACTGCCGTCGATCAAATCGCCGCTGGCCCGGCTCGGCAAGGTGTCGAGTTTGTTTCGTGCGGCCCTGAGCGCGCGCCTGCGACAAATGAAGGACGCCCATGTCGCGTTCATCAAGGACGCTTTTTGCCGGTTGCCATTGGCGCAACGGCAGGACATCGAAGACAACACCCTGGAATTGTTTGCCCTGCAATTGCCAGCGCCGACAAGCCGCACGAAGACCGCGAAGCCAAACGCGGAGGCCACGCCGTTTGCCATCATTGCCTTGCTGCGCGGATCGGTGCCGAGGGTGTACGAAATCTTTACCCGCCGGGCCGCTGTCACATTGCGCAGGGATATCGATCTTGCGCTGCTCACGCCGTCTTCCGCCAATGCCAAGGCCAAATCGCTGCCTTTCGACGCCGAGGCGTATCGACACGGGACTCTGCCCATCGGCAACGCTACATGCGAAGCGCTGCTCACCCGCCTCGACATCGAGGGCGCGCCGCTGGCGCCACAGACCCACAGCGACGTCCCCGATACGTTTGCCTCCAACAAGGTCAACGCCATCGCCAGTACGGCTGTGCGGCACCTGTTTGAGGCGTACGAAAGCAAAGCGCTGCAAGAAGCGCTGATCGCGCCTGCACTTGAGGATGTACACACCAATCAGGAGAAATGGTTGAAGTTTTACGCGACATTGAGCCCGCCGAAAACTTGAAGCCCGTTGGTTCGAAGACGCAGTGGTCAGTCAATGAAGCAGTAAATGAACGGACGCCATCGCGAGCAGGCTCGCTCCCACAGGGTTTTGTGGTGGGAATGGGTGTTGTGTTCACCAGATAACCCTTGTGGGAGCCAGCCTGCTGGCGATGGCGGCGGGTCAGTTGATGAAAATGTTGACTGGACCGGCGCTATCGCCAGCAGGCTGGCTCCCACAGGGTTCGGTGTGGAAATGGGCTTTGTGTACACCCGATAACCACTGTGGGAGCCAGCCTGCTGGCGATGGGTTTTGCTCAGCAGCGCTTCAAGGCCTGCTTGTGCGCGTACATCGCGCCGTCCGCGTCGGCGAGCAGGCGGTCGACGCTGTCGTGGCGCTTGGGGTCGTATTCGATCTGGCCGACGCTGAACCGAATGGCGTAGCCGCGGTGCAGCGTGGCGTTGCGCTCTTCGAGGATTTCTTTCATGCGCGCCATGATCGCCGTGGTTTCGACATGGCTGGAGCCGGTCAGCAGCGCGACGAATTCATCGCCGCCCAGACGCCCGACCACGTCGCTTTCGCGAAAGGCAATACGCAGCACGTCGGCAAACGTCTTCAAGGCGTTGTCGCCCTCGGCATGTCCGTAAAGGTCGTTGATCTGCTTGAAGTCGTTGAGGTCGAAAAACAGCAAGGTTGCCGGACGGCTCAGGCGCGAACAGGCGTCCAGCGCATGCTGGGCCAACTGCTTGAAGCCGCGTCGGTTGGACAGCAAGGTCAGCTCGTCCATGCTCGCCATCTGCACCGCGGTCAGCTCCTGCTCGGCCATTTCTGCCAGATCGCGCAACAGTGCGCGTTCTTCATCGTCAAGTTCGCGGGGCTTGGTATCGATCAGGCACAGCGTGCCCATTTTGTTGCCGTGAGGCACCGTCAGCGGATAACCGGCGTAGAAGCGAATGTTCGGCGCCCCGGTCACCAGCGGATTGTCATGAAAGCGCAGGTCTTCGCGGGCATCCGGCACCAGCAGCAGTTCGTTCTGCAAGATCGCGTGACCGCAGAACGACACGTCTCGCGGGGTTTCGGTGGCGTCGAGGCCGACACAGGACTTGAACCACTGGCGATCCTTGTCCACCAGTGTGACCAGCGCAATCGGCACGTTGAACAGGCGTTTGGCCAGCCGCGTGAGGCGATCGAAGCGCTCTTCGGGGGCCGAGTCGAGCAGGTTGAGACCCTGCAGCGCTTGCACGCGCGCCGCTTCATTCTCGGGTTTTCCGGGCACCAGCATCACACACTCCACAGGCTGTAATGCTCTTCAGCGTAGCCCTGAATTGACGAGGGCCCACATCATATTCCCGCCACCGGGGGCTAGCCCAGCCGCATCGGTCTACAGTTTGAACTGTTCGACATAAATACCGCAGGCACCGCCGCGCCTGGGTTTGTTCCTTTCAGCGAAACCTGATTTGCACTTTCAAGCGAGACGTTGCGACCACCGGTCATGCACACATCAACATTGCTCCTACAGTTGATAACGGCTCGCACTTTGCTTGCACATCACGTGTATCAGCCAAATCGGCCCGCGCGTGTCGCGCGGGCTGCCCTCCACATCGGTCAGGAGTCGCGAACATGGGATTTGTCACCACCACAGACGGCGTTGAAATCTTCTACAAGGACTGGGGCCCGCGCGACGCGCCGGTGATCCATTTCCACCACGGCTGGCCGCTCAGTTCCGACGATTGGGACGCACAGATGCTGTTCTTCCTCGGCCAGGGCTTTCGCGTGGTTGCCCATGATCGGCGCGGGCATGGCCGTTCTGCTCAGGTTTGGGACGGTCACGACATGGACCATTACGCCGACGATGTCCTGGCGGTGGTTAAACATTTGGGCTTGAAGAATGTCGTGCATGTCGGCCATTCCACCGGCGGCGGCGAGGTGATCCACTACATCGCCCGCCACGGCCAGGACAACGTCGCCAAAGCGGCATTGATCGCCGCCGTACCGCCGCTAATGGTGCAGACCGCGAGCAATCCCGGCGGCTTGCCGAAGTCGGTGTTCGATGGCTTTCAGGCCCAGGTAGCGGCCAATCGCGCGCAGTTCTATCGGGACGTGCCGAGCGGGCCGTTTTATGGATACAACCGCCCCGGTGCCGAGGCTTCGGAAGGCGTGATCGCCAACTGGTGGCGCCAAGGCATGATGGGCTCGGCCAAAGCGCATTACGACGGCATCGTCGCGTTCTCGCAGACCGACTTCACCGAGGACTTGCAGAAAGTCAGCGTGCCGGTGCTGGTGATGCATGGCGAGGACGATCAGATTGTGCCGTATGCCAATTCAGGGCCGTTGTCGGCGAAGTTGCTGCCCAACGGCACGCTTAAGTCGTATCCGGGGTTCCCGCACGGCATGCCGACGACCGAAGCGGAGACGATCAACGCTGATTTGCTGGCGTTTATTCGCGGTTGATCGATCCGCCGCGAGGCTGGGCTCTGGCTAATCTTCCGAGCGGCCCGGGCCCTCGCGATCACGCGGGTAATGATGCGCCAGCGGGAACGCCGGCAGCCATGACTCGCGGCGCACGGTCCAGCTTTCGTAGGTCGGTTGCAGTTGATCGGGGCTATCGAGGGCGCCGAGGTTGACTTCGATTTCGTCGTCACTGCGGTTGAACACTGAGGATCCGCAGCGCGGGCAGAAATGTCGCCCGGCGTAGTCGCGGGTTTCGCCGCTTGTGGTGACGGCGCTGGCGGGGAAAATGGCCGAGGCGTGGAACAGCGCGCCGTGGACTTTGCGGCAGTCGAGGCAATGGCAGAGGCCGACGCGGTAGGGTTGGCCCGAGGCTTCGAGGCGGATATTGCCGCAGAGGCAGCCGCCGGTCAGGGTTTGCATGATGGGGTCCTTTTTGAGTCGTGATGGACGGTTTCTTCAGGGTCAGCCCTCACCCTAGCCCTCTCCCAAGGGGAGAGGGGACTGATTGGGGGATATTGAGGAAGTAGGCCGACCTGAGCGTGCGGCTGGGAATCCGGATCCGCTCGATCTTTTGCACGCGCTTGAATCCACAATCGACTCGATCTTTTTACGCTGTCGAATTCACAATCGACTCGATCTTTTTGCGCTGTCGAATTCACAATCGACTCGATCTTTTTGCGCTGTCGAATTCACAATCGACTCGATCTTTTTACGCTGTCGAATTCACAATCGACTCGATCTTTTTGCGCTGTCGAATTCACAATCGACTCGATCACTCAGGTCGATGCATCCCGCAAGACACCTCGGACGGCCCCCTCTCCCTTTGGGAGAGGGCTGGGGTGAGGGGAAACTGACACACCCCAATCGTTCGATCGCGGAATTTCCGTCCACTCGTCGATAATCGGCAATAAAAAAGGAGGCCATTTCAAGGCCTCCCTTATCCGCCATCATCAAGACGTCCCCAATCCCTTGGACAGATCCGCCGATTCATCAGACGTGGTCGCTTGCGTAGGCTGAGCACCCTGCCCCGTAGCCTGCTCGGTCGTCTTCGTCACCGTATCGCGGACAGTCTCATACCCCTCCCGCGCCTGTTTTTTCACCTTGTCGACCATGCCCGCGCTGGTCCGCCCCAAATAGCGCTGCTCAGTGGCCGTCTTAGGCAGCGCGGCACCGAGCATCGCGCCAATCGCAATACCGGCCGCCGCGACCATCAGCGGTTGCTCCTTGAGCAACTGATTGAATTGCTGCCCCATGGCCTGGCCGCTCTGACTCAATCGGTCGCTGGCATCGTGCATGGTGTGGCGCAAATTCTCCTTGGCGGCACCAACGTTCTCGCCCATGTGCGCAGCCTTGCCCTTGAGCGATTGATAGCCGTGCTTCAACGAATCGCTGGTCTGGTGCATATGCTCGCGCGCATTGCCGAGGCTATCGGCCAAGCCATCGGCCCACTCCCCGGCCCGGTCCTGATCCGGACCGCTGCGATAGGTCGGCTGCGGCACTGGCGGACGGTTCTGGCCCATCATCAGCCAGAGCAGGCCGACCGAGGTCAACACCGCCGGCACCGGGTTGTTGCGCACGCTGGTGCCCAGGTTGGTCACGAATTGCGAACCATTGTTCTGCAGCATGCCCCACGCCTGATCGATCATCTGCCCAGGGGTGAATTTGCTTTCCAGCTGGTCGACGATATTGCCGATGCTGGCGCGTTGCGCGTCGATCTCGCGCTCGATCTGCTCAGGGCTTTTTTGCGATTCGATATCCAATTCAGTCTTCATGAGGCTTTCCTCCGCAGCGCTTCCTGGTCTTTGTTCAAGGCGTCCAGCGTCCGGTCAGGTTTGAAATGGGACGGTTCGAACTGTTTCTTGCCCGACTGCACCATGACAAAGCCGATGATCATCACCACCACGCCGACGATCAGCGCCGCCAGCCATGGCGCCATGAACATACTCAGGCCGTACACCGCCGACATCAGCAAAATGATCAGTCCCGCCAGCAGCACAATCGCCCCGCCGGCAACCGCACCGATACCGGCCTTGAGCGTGTTGAGGCTGGACTGAAATTCGGCCTTGGCCAGCGCCAGTTCTTTGGTAAACAGCGCGGGCACTTCGCGGGACAACTGCCGCAGCAGTCCCGTCACCGAAGCGTCGTCATGGTTGGCTGTGGGTCGGGCGCCTTGCAGATCTGCATCGTCTCGGTTCATGACAGGTCTCCTTTGGTGGGCGAGGTGGGGATGGCGGTTCCGGCAAAATCACTCGGGTGATCGTGCTCATCGGCCGACGTCGGGGTGATGCCGGTCGCCAGGCCTGGACTGGGATCAGTGGCGGTCGCAGTTGAGGTTTCATAGGGTCGTTGGGCGCCGAAACCGCCGGCGGGTGGCGTTGAGCTTCCGGCTGCCGGCTGATGATCGGCAGTCACTTCGGCCGCCGCAGAAGTCCCTGCCTTGAGAAACCGCGACAGGCCGAAACCGATCGCCACACTGCCGGCAATGAACAACGCGGGGTTGCTGCGCGCCAGCTCGGCGGCGTCGTGCAACAGCTGTTCGGCACTCTTGCCACGCAGATTTTGCGCCAGCCCGGTCATCGACTCGGCCATGTCGGAGAGGTAGTCGGACATACCCAGCGTGTCCTTGTCCTCCAGCTCCGAGACGAAGCTTTTCGCGCCTTGCGCCAGCGCTTCGATCTGTTCGGCGGCCGTGTCACGATACTGACCGAATTGCGCATCGGCTTGCTGTCGAGCACCGCCGAGCGTTTCGCTGACGTCGTCTTTCAAATGCTCGAAGGCCTGCCCGGCCTGGCCCTTGGACGGTTCGTCTGCGGTGGTTCCTGCCCTGTTATCTGAAGTGTTCATGTGGTCCCTCGCCTTCTGAGTGAAAACGTTAAGTGGGGCGACCTGACAACATTGCCCTGAGTCCCCTCATAGGAAGTGACGGAAGAGTCTGGCGCGGAGTTCAACCGTTTTGATGAGCGCACCATTTACCGATCTGGATGTGCCGTTGGGCCTGAAAAAGCCAATCCTGTCGAACTTGGACGAGCCTTTGGCGTCCGCAGCCCCTACACTGGCGCACTGGCCTGCCGGGATAACCACCATGAAACACGCTGCCGCCAAAACCCCAGAAAAAGCCCCGCGCTTCTGGCGCGACGATGCCCTGCCCTTCATCGAGGCGCGGGCCATCGCCGATGGCCGTGAGGTCTGTTATTCGCGGCACTCCCACGCGCACTTCTCCATCGGCGCGATCACCGCCGGGCGTAGCACGTATGTGCATGAACAATCAGAGTTCGAGGTGGCCGCAGGCACGGTGGTGCTGATGAACCCCGGCGATGTGCATGCGTGTAATCCGATCGATGATCAGCCGTGGTCGTATGTGATGCTGTACGTCGAAACGCCTTGGCTGAGCGATCTGCAGCAACAGTTGGGGTTCGGTGCGCAGGGGTTTTGTCGTTTTGCTGTGACCCATCTCGATGACGCGGCGCTGTTTCACGATTTGTGTGAGCTGTACGAAATCCTCGTCGCCGATCAGTACGACCTGCTGCGCAAACACAGCGCAGCGGTAGAGTTTTTCAGCGATCTGCACCTGCGGCTGAACCCCGCCAGCGCGCCGTTGCGCGAGCCGAACGGCAAGCTCGAACGCGCCGCCGATTTCATTCGTGAGCATTGCACCGATGCGCTGAGCCTTGACGATATTTGCACCGCGGCGCAGCTATCGCCGTCGTACCTGATCCGCGCGTTCAAACAGCATTACGGCATGACGCCCCATGCGTTCGTGATCAACCAGCGCATCCAGTTCGCCCGCGAGCGCCTGCGCCACGGCCAGTTGATCGCCGACGTCGCGCTCGCGGCCGGGTTTGCCGATCAGGCGCATTTTCAGCGCGCCTTCAAACAGCATCTGGCGGCAACGCCGGGGCAGTATCGCGGTTGACGCTTATCGAAATCAGTCGTTGACATATCGGTAAAATCCGATATCTTCGCGGCATGGACCTACTCGACATCTTCAAAGCACTCTCCAACCGTACTCGCCTCGAGATTCTCAAAGGCTTGAAGGACCCGGCCAACAGCTTTCCTCCTCAGGATGAAGGCGACGTGCATACGGTAGGTGTTTGCGTCAGCAGTATTCAGGAAGGTGTCGGGCTGTCGCAGTCGACGGTGTCCGATTATCTGGCGACGCTGCAACGGGCGGGCCTGGTCGAAGTCAGACGCATCGGCCAATGGACGTACTACAAGCGCAATGAAGCGGCGATCCGTGAGCTGGCCGAGATCATCGGCAGCGAGCTGTAATTTTTTGCCCCGTGATATCGAGAATTCCCGATATCCCTTTTTACCGAAACGAGGAAATGCAATGAAAGCGATGATGCTTGAATCATTTGGCGGCCCGGAATCGTTCGAACTGCGCGACGTTCCCAAGCCCGTACCCAACGCTGGCGAAGTACTGGTGCGAGTACACGCCACCTCCATCAACCCTCTGGACTATCAGGTTCGCCGCGGCGACTACCTCGACCTTGTGCCGCTGCCGGCCATCAGCGGTCACGACGTCTCCGGCGTGGTCGAAGCGGTCGGCCCGGGCGTCACGGCTTTCGCGCCGGGCGACGAGGTCTGGTACACCCCGCAGATCTTCGCCGGGCCTGGCAGTTACGCCGAGTACCACGTTGCCGCGCAGACTATCGTGGCCAGGAAGCCGAAAGCGCTGAGCCACCTCGAAGCGGCCAGCCTCAGCCTGGTCGGCGGCACGGCATGGGAAGCGCTGGTGGTGCGAGCGTCGCTCAGGGTTGGCGAAAGCGTGCTGATTCATGGTGGCGCGGGTGGCGTCGGGCACGTTGCAATCCAGCTGGCCAAAGCCATGGGCGCGAAAGTCTTCACCACCGTACGCGAAGCCAACTTCGAGTTCGCGCGGCGCATGGGTGCCGATGTGCTGATCGATTACGAGAAGGAGGATTACATCGACGCCATCCTGCGCGAAACCGGCGGGCATGGCGTTGATGTGGTGTTCGACACCATCGGCGGCGACACCCTGGCGCGCAGCCCCGACGCACTCGCCCAACTGGGCCGGGTGGTGTCCATCGTCGATATCGCCCAGCCACAGAACGTGATCCAGGCCTGGGGCAAAAATGCCAGTTTCCACTTTGTGTTCACCCGCCAGAACCGCGGCAAGCTCGATGAATTGAGCGCACTGGTCGAACGCGGCCAACTGCGCCCGCACGTTGGCGCGGTCTATTCGCTGGCGGACCTCGGGCTCGCCCACGCCCGACTGGAAAGCCGTAACAACGGGCTGCTGGGCAAGATCGCGATTGCCGTCGATCCATCTGCACTCAGCGATGCGCCATCCACCACGCAGCACTCACGTTAAGGGGAACGTCATGGTTTACGAGATCGCTGTACTACCGGTTCATAAGCAATACGTCGAGCCGTTCAAACAGGCCTTCGCCGAGGTCGCCCCCCTGCTCCGCCGCGCCAAGGGTTATGGCGGGCACATGCTCGCGCAAGGGATCGAAACGCCCGAGCGCTTCAATCTGATCGTGCGCTGGCAGTCGCTTGAGGATCACACGCCGGGTTTTGAAGCGAGCGAAGATCATCGATTGTTCATGCTGGGGCTGGAAGAATATTTTTCCGAAGAGCCGACGGTGTATCACATCGAAGGGGCGGCGTTTGAGTTGCCGTTTATCGGAGGTTGAACACAGTCCCTGTAGGAGTGAGCCTGCTCGCGATGGCGGTTATTCAGTCGACATATCAGTTGCCTGACACACCGCTATCGCGAGCAGGCTCACTCCTGCAAGGGGTCACGGTAGCAGCAGATAAATTGCGCTCAACGCCAACAACCCGGCCATCACCCGATTGAACCAACGCATCCCCTTGGCATTGTTCAGATATCCGCGCAAAAACGTCCCGGCATACGCCCAGCAGCCGACCGACAGATAACAGATCACCAGATACACCGCCGCAAACTGCCAGACCAACCGCGCCTCGCCATCGGCAACAAACGTCCCCATGCCCGCCACACAGGCCAGCCAGGCTTTGGGGTTGAGCCATTGCATGACCGCACCGTAGAGCATCGACGGCGCCCGACCTGAGTCGGTCGCATTAAGCTGGCCGTCATCACTGGCCAGTTTCCAGGCCATGAACAGCAAAAACGCAACACCGGCCCATTGCACCAAACGGGTCATGAACGGCCAGCGCTGCAAAACTTCATGCAGCCCCAGCCCCATCAACACCAGCAACAACACAAACCCCAACGTCGCCCCGGCGACGTGCCGCTGACTGGCACGAAACCCATACTGCGCCCCCGAACTCAACGCCACGATATTCACCGGCCCCGGCGTGATGGAAGCAGCCAACGCAAACGCCGCCATCGAAACAATCAGACTCATCGCACACCTGCTTCAAAACGAGGAACAAGGGGCACATCTTAGTCAGCGGCTTTGGGAGGGTATTGAAGAAAATTACCTTTTGGCCAATGACAACGTTGCCTGTGCTGGCCTAATCGCTTGCAGGCAAGCTCCCACAGGGGCCGAGTACAACCATGAGGCCGAGTGTCAGCTCGCCTGCTTTCGACCTTGATGGCGGCGTTGAAGATCAAAGGCCCCTCACCCTAGCCCTCTCCCGGAGGGAGAGGGGACTGATTGTGGTGGATGTGAGAGATGCGCCGACTTGGGATACCGCGTCGTATGCAGGTTTTGAACAGCCCACAAATCGGCTCCCTCTCCAAGGGGAGAGGGCTGGGGTGAGGGGAAAATCCACCACAAATCCAAAGCCAACCACCCGCTTCTCACCACTCAACAATGAGCGCAAGCTCGAGTGCTCTTGATCTTGCGTCACCGGCGACATCGGAAGGCTGAGTGGAGGGATTGATCCGGGCGTGGGAGCGCAGCGACCGTCTGGCGCAGCCAGACACAGCGGAAGGAGGTGCAGCGCAGCAAACCGTAGCCGCTGCGCCCGGATCGATCCCGGAGCGAAGGGACCCGAGCCTGCGAGGGCCGTACGTAGGAGCAAGCGTTTTGGGTTACCTTTTTGGCGTTTGAAAAAGGTGACCCGCCGTAAGGGCGGAACCCTAAGCAGCCGTTACCGCAGCAACGGATATGTACCCAAAACTCAAAGATCAAAGATCAAAGATCAAGCCACCCGCGGCACCGTAAACCGAAACTCACTCCCCCGCCCCGGCTCACTCTCGGCAACGATCCGCCCGCCATGCGCCTCAACGATCCCCTGAGTGATATACAACCCCAGCCCCGTACCCGTCGGATTACCCTCTTTCACCGTCCAGTACCGATCAAACACATGCGGCAAATGCTCCTTCGGAATGCCCTCCCCGCTATCACGCACAGTAAAGACAATCTCGTCACCCACCGTCGTCGCATGCACCCCCACAGTGCCCAGCCGCGGAGTGAACTTGATCGCATTGCCGACCAGATTCGACAGCACCTGAAACAACCGCTCAGGGTCCGCGTGAATACGCAGATCCGGATCAGCCTCGAAGGAAATGCTGATGTCCTTGTCCTGTGCCAGCGGCGTCAGCAGCGACTGCGCTTCTTCAAAGATATGCCCGACTTCCAGCGGCTGCGGCGTAATGGTGTAGCGCCCGGCATCGATTTTCGAGGTATCAAGCAAGTCTTCCAGCAGCGTGTTCATCCGCGCGGTGGCCTGTTGCATGGTGTCGATCGCCGTAGAGATCCGCCGCGAGGTGTGCGCACCGTCGGAGCTGAAGGCTTTCTGCATCATGCCGCAGAGCATCGAGATCACCGTCATCGGGTTGCGCAGGTCGTGGGACACCACTGCCACCAGCTCCTCACGAGCGCGCACCGCTTCCTGCTCGCGGCGCACCTGCCGTGCCAGGTCGTTTTCCAGCGCGGAGCGGCGCAGGTCGTTGGCCGCGAACAGGTCGCCGTGGCTCCACTTCACCGAAATCCCGGCCATCTCGACTTTCCAGATCTCGAACGAGGTGCGTGGACGCAGGCGCAGGCCGGCGTCGGAGTTTTCCAGGTCCAGTGGTTTACGCGGGTCACCGCTCCAATTGATGTTTTCCTTGGCCTCGGGGCGGAACCACAGCACGCCGTTCTCTACCGGTTTGGGCAGGCTCAGCGCCAGCACCCCGCTGGCCACTTGCTGAAACTGCGCAGCGGGTGGGTAGACGCTGGACAAATGATGGCTGGCGAACACCGGCTCACCGCGTTCCTGCAGCCATTTGTGCAACGCGCGGATGTCTTCCGGTTCCGGGCAGTTGCCGTAACGGTGCAACTGCTTGTCTTCAATGATCGCGATGCCGCCGGCGCCGGTCAGCGCCATCAGCGTCTCGGGTTGTTGCGCCAGGCCATCGAAAACGTTCTGCGACGAGTCGATCATCGCCTGATTGAGCTGCGCCAGCGCTTCGAGCTTTTCGTCGCGCTGTCGGCTCAGTTCCAGTGCTTCCATCGCGCTGATCTGCAGCGACAGCACCTGGCCGATGGTCTGGCAGGCCATGCGCAGTTCGTGAGGCACATGCAGCGGCTGGCGATTGCCGCAGCTGATCAGGCCCCAGAGCTTGTCACCCTTGAGCAAGGAAATGCTCATCGACGACAACACGCCCATATTCTTCATGTACTGGCAATGAATCGGCGAGACGCTACGCAGCGTGGCGAAGCTCAAGTCCAGCGGCTGCTGGGTGTCCGGGCGCAACTTCGGCACCAGCGGCACCGGCTGATAATCGGCATTGGGGATGATCCGCAGCCAGTTGGTGCGGTACAGCTCGCGGGCCTGCTCGGGAATGTCCGAGGCCGGGAAAAACAGGCCATTGAACACTTCCATCGATGGATCGGAGGCCTCGGCGATGACCTGACCGTGACCCTCCTCCTCGAAACGATAGATCAGCACCCGGTCATAACCGGTCATCGCCTGGATTTCCTTGACGCTGATTTCGTACAGCGCCGGCAGCGATGTCGCCGCTTGCAGGCGTTGCAGCATGCGCCCCAGGTGAGTCTTGACCCCGGCGACGTTGCGCGGCTGGAAGTTTTCGACGTGGATTTCCAGTTCCAGGATCAGCACGCCTTGATGGCGGTGCAACAAACCTTCGAAGGCAGTTCCATTCAAGCGAAAGTACAACGGAGGCGCATCGGCCTGCGCATCGCGTTGCAGTGCCTCAAGCACCTGCGCGCAGTGCTCCAGACCAATCAGTTCGTGCAGCGGCTGGCCGATCAGCGGCTCTGGCGCCTGGCCGAGCAATGTTTCGACGTTGGCGCTGACCTGAATGATCTGCAGCGCAGGCTCGCTCAGGGTCAACAGCAGACCGTGCGGCTGAATCGCACCGGGAAACCGGATCGGTTCGTCGGCGCAGTTGGCGAGCAGCTCTTCGAAGGCTTGTTTGTCTTGCGGGGTCATGCCAGCACCTCCCGGCGCTCGAGCCACTGCTCGAAACAGCTGAATGTAGTTTGCGCAGCGCGGACGACGGCTGCACGTTCGGCAGCGTCCATGGGCCGGCTGCCGAGGTATTCGATGAACTCACGCCAGCGACGCCCGGTGGCCGCGCCGTAGACATCGAGAAAGGCCGCGCCGTTGTCGGCTTCCAGGCCCAACCGGGCAGCGATTTCGCGGCGTAGAATCTGCCCGCCGAGGGTCGCACCTTCCAGTACATACAACACGCCGAGGCAGG
Organism: Pseudomonas sp. Z003-0.4C(8344-21); assembly: GCF_900104975.1. NCBI lineage: Bacteria > Pseudomonadati > Pseudomonadota > Gammaproteobacteria > Pseudomonadales > Pseudomonadaceae > Pseudomonas > Pseudomonas sp. Z003-0.4C(8344-21). Next base: position 3,952,968 of record NZ_LT629756.1, read on the forward strand.
CTGCGCTGGAGTCGATGCGCGGTAACTCATCGCATAGCGGCAGGCTGGCCAGCGCTTCGGCGCTGGCGCCCAGTGCTTGCAGGTCAGCGCGCAGGGTTGCGGTCTTGAGCCGTGGGGTCAGATCGAAGTCGTCCGGGATCGCGTTACTGGCTTGCAGGGCCTGTTCCAGCGGCCGGTAAAAGCCGTAATAGGCCTGCATCAGGCGCTCGAAAGCCTGGGTATCAAGGGTGTCGGAGAAAAAAGGAAGGCGTTTTTCCAGTGCGATGTGCAGTTCGGCTGTGCCGGCCCGCAGATCCTGCAGCACCGGTGGCACATAAACCTCACGGGCCTTTGCTTGCATGTAGATCGCTCTTGGTGGGGCCGCCTGGGGCCATTCGGGGTCGGCATTACGGGTGACGAATTTATCACGGCGCGCGCCAAAACTGCCTGCCGGGCCAGTTTTTTCTGTCGCCCGGTCATCCTCTGACTGGTTCAGAGTGGCGCCGAACGGGAAAAGTTCGCCCGGCGCCACCAACCCCACTGTTCAAGGCTTGAGATCGGGATCGCTGTCCAGGTTCGGCTGTTGCACCGCGTCGATGTGCGTCGGCGGGTTGCTCGGCTGCGCCTGATCGATACCCGGTGGCGGCGTCAGTTGCAGCACTTCGCTGGTGTAGCGCCACTCCTCCATGACCTTGTCCGGGTGTTCGTTCAGGCGCGTGCCGTAGCTGGGCACGATCTGGCGCAGCTTGTCCTGCCACGGCGCGGACGCCAGTTTGTCCTTGAACACCTTCTGCATCAGATCAAGCATGATTGGCGCCGCCGTCGAGGCACCCGGGGAGGCGCCGAGCAACGCGGCAATGCTGCCGTCCCTGGACGCGACCACCTCGGTGCCAAGCTTGAGCACCCCGCCCTGCTGCTCGTCCTTCTTGATGATCTGCACACGCTGGCCAGCTTGCCACAAGCGCCAGTCCTGCTTTTGCGCCTGTGGGAAATACGCTTTGAGTGCCTCGAAACGGTCATCGTCGGACTGCATCAACTGGCCGGCGAGGTATTGCACCAGATCGAATTCACGCACGCCGACCCGGACCATCGGCCACAGATTATGCAAAGTGGTACTGGCCGGCAGGTCGAAGTACGAGCCCTCCTTGAGGAATTTGGTCGAGAACGTCGCAAACGGCCCGAACAGAATCACCCGTTTGCCATCGAGCACACGCGTGTCGAGGTGCGGCACCGACATCGGCGGTGCGCCGGTCGAGGCGATGCCATAGGCCTTGGCCATGTGCCGCTGGGCTATCTCGGTATTCTCGGTGACCAGAAACGAGCCGCCGACCGGGAACCCGGCGTAGTCCTTGGCCTCCTCGATGCCGGACTTCTGCAACAGCGGCAGCGCCGCGCCGCCCGCGCCGATAAAGAGGAATTTGGCATCGGTGGCGGTGGTCGTGCCGTCCTTCAGATTCTTGTATTCGACGTGCCAGGAGCCGTCGTCGTTGCGGGTGATGTCGCGCACTTCCGAGGACAGCTGCAGCGAGAAGTTATCGCGTGATTGCAGATGGCTGACGAACTGCCGGGTGATCTCGCCAAAATTGACGTCGGTGCCGATCGGCGTCCAGGTCGCGGCGATTTTCTGCGCCGGGTCGCGACCCTCCATCATCAGCGGCACCCATTGCTTGATCTGCGCCGGGTCTTCGGAATATTGCATCGGGCGGAACAACGGGCTGGCCTGCAACGCCTCGTAGCGCTTTTTCAGGAAGCGGATGTTGTCATCGCCCCAGACGAAGCTCATGTGCGGCGTGGAATTGATGAACGAACGCGGATTTTTCAACACGCCGGTTTTCACCTGCCAGGCGAGAAACTGCCGGGTGATCTGGAATGCTTCGTTGATTTCGACGGCTTTGGTGATGTCGATCTTGCCGTCCTTCTCCGGCGTGTAGTTCAGTTCGGCGAGCGCCGAGTGGCCGGTGCCGGCGTTGTTCCAGCCGTTGGAGCTTTCCTCGGCGACCTTGTCCAGGCGCTCAACCATTTCCATCGACCAGCCCGGCTCCAGCTCGCTGAGCCACACCGCCAGGGTCGAACTCATGATCCCGCCGCCCACCAGCAGCACATCGACGCGCTTGGTTTGCGCGGCATGCACCTGAGCCATGCCGAGAGAAAAAGTCAGCGCCACCAGCGCACATTTGAGCATCGGTTTATTCATCGCAAGCCTCCCGCGATCTGCTGTCGTACGACGGTTCAATCGGCGCTGTCGTTGCTTTGCAGGGCCGGGTCGCCGTTGGCCGGGATGGTGCTGTCGACACTTTGCGTGTCCTTGCCGGCTTTCTCTGCACCGGGATAGCCGGGTAAACCGCGGGTATCGGCGGGCGTCATCACCTCGTCGGTGTCGCGCGCATGGTCCCAGTCGGTCGTGGCGTTAGGGTCTTCGTCGCGCCCGGCGGTGCCGATAACAAAGCCATCGTCGTTCGGGCTGAGGGTTTCTTCGAGCGGCTTGTCAGTGCTGGATGGATGGGTCATGGCTGCCTCCAGAAAAGTCGTGATCGGACTTGTTTGGAATGCCCAAGGCTTGTGGAGTGCGATGGAAAAGACCAACGGTGCCTGCTCTAGTGACCTGAGCCGAATCAGGCTTCGCTCGGCCCTTTGAGTTCGACCTGGTTGCCGTCCGGGTCAAAGCAATACAGCGAGAGGCCGTAACCTTCGGCGCCGAAGCGTCTGGCGGCTTTCTCCACGGTCAGGCCACAGGCCTGCAAGTGAACGGTGAGCGCCGCTTCGTCGAACGGTTCGATGCGCAGGCAGAAATGATCGACATTACGCCGCTCCGCCCCTGCTGCGCCGCCACCCTTGCGGCCCAGTTCGCCTTGCAGGTCGACCAGATCGATCATCGAAGTACCGGCGCGCAGATGCACCAAACCCAGCGGCTGATTGTGGCGGACCACTTCGGCGCCGAACACCTTGGCGTAAAAGTCGATGCTGCGTTGCAGGTCGGCGACGCGCAGCACGATGTGATCGATGCGCTGGATGGTGAACGGTGGCATGGCGTTGATTCCTCCCAAGTGGCGATTGGGTGATTGTGGTGCAGATCGAAAAAAATTCACTGTCGATTTTTCGGTGGAGTCATCGACAAAGCGGTTTTATTCTCAGCCCATGAACATACAGACCACTGCCCTGCCGCCCCACGCCGAAATGGTTCGCGCCATGCTTGAACGCGACACTGCCTATGAAGGCGTGTTCTTCACGGCGGTGAAAACCACCGGAATCTTTTGCCGCCCCAGTTGCACGGCGCGCAAGCCGAAACCGGAGAACGTCGAGTTTTTCGCCCATGCCGACGATTGCCTGTCGGCCGGCTATCGCGCCTGCCTGCGCTGCAAGCCGCTGGACGCAGCGGCCATCGCCCCGGACTGGGTGCAGCGCCTGCTCAGCGCCGTGGACGCCGACCCCGAGGTGCGCTGGAGCGATGCGCAGTTGCTCGCCGAAGGCATCGAACCGCTGAAACTGCGCCGCTGGTTCAAGCAGCATTTCGGCATGACCTTCCATGCCTGGCTGCGCACACGACGGCTGGGCATGGCGCTGGGCGGAATCAAGCAAGGCGCATCGATCGACCATGCGGCCTTCGATTCCGGCTATGAATCGCTCAGCGGTTTCCGTGATGCGTTTCAGAAGTCCTTCAACATCACGCCAGGCCGCGTCGCCCAGAGCGAGCCGCTGCTGTTCACCCGGCTGACCACGCCGCTGGGGCCGATGATCGCCATGGCCGAACGCCGCGGTCTGGTGTTGCTGGAATTCCTCGACCGGCCGGCGCTGACCCGCGAAGTCGAGCAGTTGCACGGGCGCTACGGTTACGCCGTCGCGCCGGGACACAACGCGCATTTGCAGCAGATCGAAACCCAACTGGCGGCGTATTTTGCCGGCAACCTGAGCGCGTTCAGCGTGGCTTTGCATATGCCCGGCAGTGCATTCGATCGCCAGGTCTGGGCGGCGCTGCTGCAAATCCCCTACGGCCACACCAGCACTTATGGCGCCATCGCCGCCGGGCTGGGCAAACCCGGCGCCAGCCGCGCCGTCGGCCTGGCCAACGGGCATAATCGCCTGTCGATCGTGGTGCCGTGTCACCGGGTGATCGGCGCGGACGGCGCGTTGACCGGCTATGGTGGTGGGCAGCCGCGCAAGGCGTTTCTGTTGCGCCTGGAAAACGCCGCCACGCAGCTCACGCAACAACTCGCGTTCTGACCTGCTGACATTAATCACAAAGGGATTTCGATGAGCATGCTCGATACACAATTCCATCAACTGCACCAACAAGGCCTGTTGATTCTGACCAACGTCGCCGACGCCACCGGCGCGCGACTGGTCGAACATCTGGGCGGCAACGCCGTGGCCACCAGCAGCGCCGCCGTGGCCTGGGTCCATGGTTACCCGGATGGCAATGCCCTGCCCCTCGAACGCTTGGTGGCGACGGTGGAGTCCATGGCCCGAGTGATCAGCGTGCCGTTGAGTGTCGACGTCGAAGCCGGCTATTCCGATGACCTCGGGCGCGTGGCCGAAGTTCTGGATGCAGTGATCGGCGCGGGTGCCGTGGGCATCAATATCGAGGATGGCGCCGGAGCGCCGGAGCTGCTCGCGCGCAAGATCGAACTGGCGCGCCAGATCGCCGCCCGGCGCGAGGTAAAATTGTTCATCAATGCGCGTACCGACGTGTACCTGAAAAGTCTGGTCGCGGCCCAAGCGCGCGTCGCTGAAACCTTGCGTCGCGCAGCGCTGTATCAAGCCGCCGGTGCTGATGGCTTGTTCGCCGCCGGGGTCAGCGCCGCTGATGAAATCGAGGCGATCTGCCAAGGCACCGCACTGCCAGTCAACGTGCTGGGCGTCGCTGGCCTGCCTTCGCCCGACCAGTTGCAGGCGCTGGGCGTACGGCGCTTGAGCGCTGGCTCCGGAATCGCCGAGTTTCTCTACGGCGCAATGGGCGGGCTGGTGAAAAGCTTTCTTGCCCATGGCCGGCTCGATACGCAGGCGCTCAAGGCGTTCACCTATGGCGAAGTCAACGGCCTGCTGAAATAACGTGGCAGGCACTTATCAAGCGGCGAGCGATTTTCTCGCCGCACTCGATGCTGACTGGCAGCGCCATATCGCCGCTATAGGCCCGTGCCTGCATCGCCCGCATCCGGCGCGCGATCCGTATGAATCGCTGGTGCGGGCGATCGCTTATCAGCAACTGCACGCCAAGGCCGGGGACGCGATTCTGGGGCGTTTGCTGGGGTTGTTCGCCGGACAGACGTTTCCGCGGCCGGAGCAGCTTCTCGCCACCGACGTCGAGCGCCTGCGCGGCTGCGGGTTTTCCACTAGCAAGATTTTCACCATTCAGGGCATCGCCCAGGCGACGCTGGATGGTGTGGTGCCGGATTACGCCACGGCGCTGGCGATGGACGATGAAGCGTTGATCGAACGGCTGATCAGTTTGCGTGGGGTCGGGCGCTGGACGGTGGAGATGTTGTTGATCTACAGCCTGGAGCGTATCGATATTCTGCCGGCGGATGATTTTGGTGTGCGTGAGGGTTATCGGCGGTTGAAGGGGCTGGAGGTGCAGCCGACGCGCAGGCAGATGGTTGAGATTGGGCTGGCGTGGCGGCCTTATCGGACGGTGGCGGCTTGGTATTTGTGGCGGGTGCCGAAAGTGCTGCCCTCACCCTAGCCTTCTCCCGGGGGGAGAGGGACTGATTGGGGGATATTGGCGTAATGCGCCGACCTGAACGGTTAGCGCTGAATCCGTTATCGCCAAGCCATTGGAAGTTGACTCCATCCTGGCCGCACCTCGGCAGAGCCAAAATCGACTCGGTGTCTCAGGTCGATGCACAGCGCAAAACCCCGCGGTCGGCCACCTCTCCCTCTGGGAGAGGGCTGGGCGGGCGGCGTTCCGATGAGGGGCCGAGCCAACTCGGTTTCACTGCGTGTACCCCAGTGTATCCAGCCCCCGCCCAGACACACCCAATCAACAAGTCCCCACCCCAACGACACACCCCCGATACACCCCACCCTTCAAATGCACCGGTCGATTCCACTCTGAAAAACCACCGGAGCCCCTCATGAGCAAAACCCTCTCCAACACCGTCCAGCACCTGCACCTGAACCTCGACCGCGCCGGCGCGTGGCTGGCGCCGTTGACCTTGCGCCTGTTTATCGCCTGGGAATTCTTCGAATCCGGGGTGGAGAAATTCAACGGGCAGAACTGGTTCGAGGACATTCAAGAGCGCTTCCCCTTCCCCTTCGACCGACTGCCGGCCACGCTGAACTGGGAGTTGTCGATGTGGGCCGAGCTGATCTGCGCTGTAGCGATCCTGATCGGTTTCGGCACGCGCTTTTCGGCGCTGGTCTTGATGGTGGTGACGGTGGTCGCCACGGCTGCTGTGCACTGGCCTGCCGACTGGTCGTCGCTGAGCGAACTGGCGCAGGGTTACGCGATCACCAACAAGGGCTTCGGCAACTTCAAGCTGCCGGCGATCTACCTGGCCGCGTTGGCGCCACTGCTGTTCGCTGGCGCCGGCAAGTTGAGTGTCGATGCCTGGCTGGCGCGCCTGTTGTGGAGGCGCGGCCAGCGCTGAGCCTCAATGCGCGCGGTCGAGCCCGGCCAGTAAGGCGCTGTCGCGGCTGTAGATGTCCGGCGCGTAGCGCACCTGGCCGTTGCCGTCGACTTGCGCGGTCCAGTAGGTCATCAGGATCGGCACCGGCGCCGACAAGCGAAATTCGTGGGTGGTGCCGGTCGCCAGCAGGGTTTCGGTGCGGGCCTTCTCCGCCGGGGTGAGCAGCAGGTCGCGCAGTTGCATCGGATGTTCGACCCGCACGCAACCGGAGCTGAATGCGCGCGGGCCTTTGTCGAACAGCGCCTTGCTCGGCGTGTCATGCAGGTACACCGAAAACGGATTGGGAAAGCGGATGACCATTTGCCCCAACGGATTGCGCGGTCCGGCGTCCTGGCGCAGGAGGATATTGCCGGGGTTGTCCCAGTCGATGTCCGCTGCCGCCAAAGGCAGACCGTTGGCGTCGAGTACCTGCAGGTTGTGGCGGCTGAGGAAGGTCTGGTCCTTGCGGATTTCCGGCAGTTTGTCTTCCTTCCAGATGGTCGGCGGCACGGTCCAGGTCGGGTTCAGGGTGAGGCGGGTTACGCGCGATTTCAGTAGCGGCGTCTGGCGGTCGGCACGGCCAACCTGGGTGCGCGTTTGCCACACGGGCGCGCCGTCCTGATACAGCGTCAGTTCGGCGGCGGCGACGTTGATCAGCAGCGTATTGGGCTCCATGTCCTGAGACATCCAGCGGAAGCGCTCGAGATTGACGCGCAACTGTTCGCGGCGGATCAGCGGGCTGATGTTCAGTTCGGCAATCGTCCCCGGCCCGACCACCCCGTCAGCCTGCAACGAATGATTGACCTGAAAACTCTTCACCGCATCAACCAGTGCGCCTTCATAAGCATTACCCGACGTGCCGATGGCGTCGCTCAGATAGCCTTCGCTGTACAGCCGCTGAGCCAACTCAGGTACGCGCTTGTCTTCCATCGCCGGGCGCAACAGTGGCCCGCTGCCGACCGGTTGCCATTGCGGCAAGGTTTGCAGGCGTTGCGCGGCGTAGAGCTGCCGCAGATCCTGATATTGCGCCAGACGCGGCCGCGCCAGATCGAACGCTGCGGGGATGTCATGCAGGCCGGGAACGGCGATCGCCAATAATTCCGCCTGACGGTCACGCGGGGTGTCGTCTGAATGCCATAGCGGTTCGAAATGCGATTGCAGCAGGCGGCCGAAATGCAGGTCCTGCAGCGCTTGCAGGTAATAGCGACTGATCTCGATATCGGCGCACAGCTCGCCATCCTGCGGCGCTACGGCCGCGACCGGGTAGCGCGCCGGATTGAGACCATCGTCGACCAACAAGCGCAATTGCCCGTGCAATGCCGGCAAACGTGCGGATTCGCTGGCCCACGCCGGCAGCCAGTCCTGCTGCTGATAGAACGCTTGCAACTGGCTCAGCGCCGCGCCGTCGAGCCGCGTCGCAATCGCCGGGCAGGACTGGCGCAGATTGATCAATACCGCCTGTAACGGGCTTTGCGGTTCGACCGGTATTTCGGCCACTGGCGTCGGCAGGGTCGGCAACGGCGGCAGCGCCTCCTCGGCACAAGCGACAAACGGCGCAGCGAGCAAACAAATGCTCAAGTAGCATGCGTACTTTTTGAACAACTGCTTTACTCCAATCCATGGCCGTCTCGATGACGGTCAACCTTACATCAGGTGCGCTGAACAGTCAGGCTCGATCATCGAGCCTGCAGGTATCGACTGGACGTCAGGAACCAAAGTGCCCGATATGTAGCAAGTGAGGACACTTCATCAATGTTGACGTTTTTGCGCCGACTTTTGCTGAGCACCGCGACCCTTGTCGTAGTGACCAGCCCCGTTTTTGCCGCCGGCAAACTCTCGCCGGTTCTTTACACCAGCCTCGCGCACGCCGCGCCAGAACTCAATCCCCACGCGCTGAAAGGTGCGCTGAGCGCCATGCAGTGCGCGGTCAGCAACGGCGCAAAACCCTCGCGTCATCTGGCGATCATCGACTATTCGCAACCGTCCACCGAACGCCGACTGTGGATCTTCGACCTGAGCAAGAAGAAGCTGGTGCTGCGCGATCTGGTCGCCCATGGCTCCAACTCCGGGGAAAACTTCGCCACGCAATTCTCCAATCGCGAAGGCAGTTTCCAGTCCAGCCTCGGCCTGTTCCGCACTCAGGAAAGTTACAGCGGCACCCACGGTTACTCGTTGCGCATGGACGGTCTCGAGCCGGGCTTTAACGACATGGCGCGCGACCGGGCGATTGTCATCCATGCCGCCGATTACGTGAACCCGCTGTGGAGCAAGCGCCAGGGCCGCATCGGCCGTAGCCAGGGCTGCCCCGCAGTGCGGCCGCAGATTGCCAGACAGGTGATCGATCGCCTGAAGAACGGCCAGTTCATGTTTTCCTGGTACCCCGATCAGCGCTGGCTGAAATCCTCGCCGTACCTCAACTGCCAACCGCAGCAGATCGCGAGTGTTCTCAGTACCCACGCGAGCTGACGGCACAACCTGTAACCCTGTGGGAGCTGGCTTGCCAGCGATAGCGGTGGATCAGTCAATGAAAATTTTGACTGTGCCGGCCTCATCGCTGGCAAGCCAGCTCCCACAAGGATATGAGTTGAGTCTGGAAAGTCTTCTTACACCGTTTCATTACAACTTTGTCATTCAGTTGTCGGTTTGCCGTGCGGATCGCTCGGTAGCCTGAAGTTGTTCCGGCGCCACTGCCGATCCACTTCACCCACTGAGTGACTGACCATGAAAACCCTCCTGATCGCCTTCACCGCCCTCCTCGCCACCGGCAGCGTGTTTGCCGCGACCACCCCCGACACCGGCGTGATCCATGACAAAACCGGTTTCTACGTGCATCTGGATATCGACAAAGTGCTGTCCAGCACCGATATTTCACAGGCGTGCGGGGTGATCCCGGCGCGCTTGAATTACCTCGACCATCAGGGCCGCGAACATGTGCTGGACTATCAGGTTCAAGGCAGCGGCTGCACCAACGACCATTGAGACTGACCGATGAATATTCTGGTTGTCGAAGACGAACCCAAGGCCGGCAATTACCTGCTCAACGGTTTGCAGGAACTCGGTTACAGCGTCAGCCTGGCCCGCGACGGTGCCGATGGCCTGCATCTGGCGCTGGAGCACAGCTTCGACGTGATCGTGCTGGACGTGATGATGCCGAAAATGGATGGCTGGGAAGTGCTGCGCCGGCTGCGCAAGGAAGCCGACACGCCGGTGTTGTTCCTCACGGCTCGCGATGACATCGCCGACCGCGTCAAAGGCCTTGAGCTCGGCGCAGACGATTACCTGATCAAACCGTTTTCCTTCGCCGAACTGGTGGCGCGCCTGCGCACCCTGACCCGGCGCGGGCCGATTCATGAAGACGAACAATTGCAAATCGCCGACCTGCAGATCGACGTGCTCAAGCGCCGGGTGACCCGTGCCGGTGTGCGCATCACCCTGACCAACAAGGAGTTCGCCCTGCTGCAATTGTTCGCCAGCCACACCGGGCAGGTGCTTGCGCGTTCGCTGATCGCCTCGCGGGTCTGGGACATGAATTTCGACAGCGACACCAACGTCGTCGACGTCGCCGTGCGGCGCTTGCGGGCGAAGATCGATGACCCGTTCCAGCTCAAGCTGATCCACAGCGTGCGCGGTATCGGCTATCGCTTCGACACGCAGCCATGAGCCGCCCTCGCGAGTATTCACTGACCCTGCGCCTGGCGCTGTTGTTCGCCCTGCTCGCTTTCGCTTCGCTGGCCGGCCTTGGTGCCGCGCTGTACAACGAGCTGGAGCAGCAACTGACCCGGCGCGATGACACGGCGCTGGTCAGTCGTATCGATCAATTGCGCAGTTTCCTCAACGACAGCAACACGCTGGAATTGATCAAGCACAAACCGGCATTGTTCCAGAACATGCTCGGCAATCGCGAAGCGCTGCTGACCATCGGCACGCCCGGCGAGCCGCCGCTGCTGGTGGTCAACCCGGGCAACCTCACCGCGCCGGATTTGCCTGCCGTGCCGATCGATCACCCGATGACCCTGAACGATGTGCAGCATTTGCCGAGCGTCAACGGCGTGCCGTTTTCCGCGGTGGCGGCGACCATCGATTCCGGCGATCTGGGCAATCTGCAAGTCACCACCGGGCGCCTGATGAGCGAGCGCACGGCGATGCTCGAAAGTTACCGTTTGAGCGTTTACGGGCTGGCCTCGCTGGCGGCGCTGCTGCTGGCGCTGGTCGGTTGCCTGCTGGTGTATCGCGGCCTGCTGCCGGTGCGACGTCTGGCCCGACATGCGCACGGCATCGGCGTCGGCAACCTCAACGAACGCCTCGACGGCCACGGCGCGCCGCGAGAAATGCAGCCGATGATCGAAGCCTTCAATGCCATGCTCGACCGGCTCGCCACAGGCTTTGCGCAGTTGAGCCAGGTGTCCACCGACATGGCCCACGAGTTGCGCACGCCGATCAACAACCTGCTCGGCGAAACCCAGGTCGCCCTGCAGCAACACCGCAGTGTCGAGGCCTATCAGCAATTGCTCGCCTCCAACGTCGAGGAGCTCGAACGCCTGACGCGCATGCTCGACAACATGCTGTTTCTGGCCCGCACCGACCCGGCCAGTGCCTTGAGCCAACGTCAGGAACTGGATGCGGCAGAGGAAATGCAGCGCATCGCCGATTACTTCGAGGGGCTGGCAGCGGATGTCGGCATGACCATCGAGGCCCGCGGCGACGGCGTGATCTGGGCCGAACCGATGCTGTTGCGCCGCGCCTTGGCCAACCTCTGCGCGAATGCGATCAAGTACGGCGCAGCGGATTCGACGCTGCAGGTTGAGGCATTTGCTGAGGAGGATGGCAGCTATCTACGCGTGCGCAATCAGGGCGCGAGCATTGCGCCGGAGCATCTGGCGCGGCTGTTCGAGCGTTTCTATCGGGTTGACCAGTCACGCGAGCGCTCGGCGCAATCCAACGGGTTGGGCCTGTCGATTGTCGCGACGATCATGCAGCTGCATCAGGGGCGCTACAGCGTCAGCAGCGAGAACGACGTGACCTGTTTCGAGCTGTTTTTCCCCGTTCGCCAACCGACGGAATAAAGCCACCCCCAATCCCCTGCAGGAGTGAGCCTGCTCGCGATAGCGGTGTGTCAGGCACATATTCGTTTACTGATACACCGCTATCGCGAGCAGGCTCACTCCTACAAGGGATCTTCATGCGACGACAAATGGCGGTGGGCCTAACGCGCATCCCCGCCCGCCGGTTTATAAAACTGAAACTTGCCGATCGCGGCCGTGCGGCGGTATTCATTGGCCCAGCCCGGATGCACTCTGCGATCGTGGAAATACATGGCGCCGTGGGTGCGATCCTTGAGTTGGCGGTTCAGCGCCTTGCCGGCAATTTTCTTGGCCAGCGCGTATTCGGCGTCTTCCTTGACCTGATCGGGCTTGCCGTCGCACCACCAGGAAAACTGGCAGCTTTTGCTTTCCGAGCCCTGTTTGACCACCGCACACACCGTGTCGGGAAATCCCTCGTGACCGAGACGGTTCATCACCACGCTGGCCACGGCTTCCATTTCCGGGGTGTCCTTGCCCTTGGCTTCCCAATAGATGCTGCGCGCCAGACAGGTCAACGGGTCGTCCAGCGGCGCCGCGCCGGCCGGGTCAACCGCTTGCGCCTCGGTTGGGGTGATCGCTTCGGATTTCGGCGCCGGGGCGCTGCTAACCTTGTCCGCCGCTTTCTCCTCCAGCACCTGTGCTTTCTCTTCGGCCTTGACCTCGATCGGGGCCTGCCCGGTGGCCCATGCCGCGCCTGCCAACAAAGTGAATACCAGACAACCCGCCAAGCGTTTCAATCCCATGTCAGTTCTTCCGGCAGCGCCCGTTCCGGGCTGGATGTTTCGTCGGTGAGACGCCCGGTTTTCGGGGTCTGCGCAGAGTGTAGCCGGCCAAGCCGGGAGAAACATCCCGGATAAAAAAACCGCCGGATGCCGAAAAAAGACATTGCACCCACCGGGGGCCTTTCGCGCATCATGGGCGCATTCAGCTCAAGGGAGATTTCCATGCGCTTCATGCCATCTGTTTTGCGTCTCGCCGGGTTATCGCTGGGCGTTGTCTTCGCCGCATCAGCGGTGGCGGCCGATGAGTTGCAACTGATCGAGTCGATCAACAGCTACCGCAGCCAGCCGCAGCGTTGCGGCACGCAGGCCTCAAACGAGTTGCCGCCACTGTCCGCCGATCCACGCCTGCGCCTGCCGGCCAGCGGCGCGGTCGATCTGCAACAAGCCATGGCCAGTGCCCGCTATCCGATGGTCAACGTCCAGGCGATCACCCTCAACGGCCCGCGCGACGCAGCGTCGGCGATGCAAGCGATCCAGGAAAGTTTCTGTCAGGTGGTGCTCGATCCGCAGTTCGTCGATATCGGCGTGAACCGCGTCGATCGTGATTGGCGCATCGTCCTGGCGCGGCCGCTGCTCTCGGCCAAGCTCGGCGACGGGCAAAGCGAAGGGCAGAAACTGCTCGCCCAACTCAACGCCGCCCGCAGCCAGCAGCGCCAATGCGGCGGCCAGGCTTTCGCCGCTGCCGCACCGCTGGCATGGAATGCAACGCTGGGCACGGTGGCCCAGGATCACAGCCGCGACATGGCCAATAACAATTACCTCGATCACAAGGACCGCGATGGCCGTACCCCCGGCGACCGCGCCGAACTTGCCGGTTACAGCGGGCAACTGGTCGGCGAAAACATTGCCGCCGGGCAAGATACGGTCGGCAAAGTCGTCGACGGCTGGCTCGCCAGTCCCGGGCATTGCGCCAACCTGATGAACCCGCAATACAAGGAACTCGGCGCGGCGTACGCAACCGATCCGAAAAGCAATGCCGGCATTTACTGGACGGCGATGTTCGGTGCGCAATGATTCCATCATCGACCGGGTCAATCAGCCGGTCAGCCAGAGTGATTGGACGGCGATGGGTGCGGACTTTAACCTGCGCAACTGCGCCATTTGGCCGCACCTGATATCCACGAGGCGAAACCATGACAGAGCGTGAATTGATCGATGGTCACAACCGCCGCGTGGATTATTTGCGCCTGTCGGTCACTGATCGCTGCGACTTCCGCTGCGTCTATTGCATGGCCGAAGACATGCAGTTCCTGCCGCGCCAGCAGATCCTCACGCTCGAAGAGCTGTTTCAGGTCGCGCAAAGCTTCGTCGCTCTCGGCACACGCAAGATCCGTCTTACCGGTGGCGAACCGCTGATCCGCCCCGGCGTGGTCAAGCTCTGCGAGCAGATCGCCGCCCTGCCCGGCCTGCGCGAACTGTGCCTGACCACCAACGGCTCGCAACTGGGCAAACTCGCCGCGCCGCTGTTCGACGCCGGGGTCAAACGCCTGAACATCAGCCTCGACAGCCTCGACGCGCAGCGCTTCAAGGAACTGACCCGCACCGGTGATCTGGCCCAGGTGATCGAAGGTATCGACGCCGCACGCAAGGCCGGTTTCACCCGCACCAAACTCAACTGCGTGGTGATGCAGGGGCGCAACGATCACGAGATCAACGATCTGGTGAGCTTCGCCATCGATCGTCAGCTCGACATCTCCTTCATCGAAGAAATGCCGCTGGGCACCATCAGCGAACACAGCCGCGCCGAATCGTTTTTCTCCAGCGCCCAGGTGCGCGAGAAAATTGCCGAGCGCTACACCCTGATCGACTCCGCCGAATCGACCCAAGGCCCGTCGCGCTACTGGCGCCTGGCCGAAGCACCGGAGATTCGCCTGGGCTTCATCTCCCCGCACAGCCACAACTTCTGCGCCACTTGCAACCGCGTACGGCTGACTGTCGAAGGCCGACTGTTGTTGTGTTTGGGTAACGAACATTCGATGGACCTGAAAGCGGTGCTGCGCGCCCATCCGGGGCAACCGCAACGCCTGGAAAAAGCCATCATCGAAGCCATGAAGCTGAAACCGTATCGGCACAATTTCGAAGTCAACGATGATGTGCAGGTGGTGCGGTTCATGAACATGACGGGGGGCTGACCGGCCACCCCCAGCGCGCAAACGGGACCGTTCAATGATTACCGGATCAGTTCGGCGCGGGGGTTTGGGGTGGGTCAGACATCGTAGCCCCTCACCCTAGCCCTCTCCCGAGGGAGAGGGAACTGATCGGGGGATGCTGGCGAGCTCCGTCGAGGTGATGTTGCATTGGTGAATCCATAAGCCACACATTTCGTTCTGGATGCTTGGTCTCATAATCGACGCGGTCATCCAGGTCGATGCATAACGCCAGACACTTCGGTCGGCTCCCTCTCCCTCTGGGAGAGGGCTGGGGTGAGGGTTTTAGGTTGACACCACATCGCAAGCAAAACCTGCTTATATACCCGCTCCGCCAGGACTCACGCCAGGAGCGACGCCATTGGATCACGAACAAAAAAATCTCCCGCGCCCCGCCCCCATCACCCTGAAACACGCCTGGCGCTTCTGGCTCAAGCTCGGTTGCATCGGCTTCGGCGGTCCTGCCGGGCAGATCGCGATCATGCACCAGGAGCTGGTCGAGCGACGCCGCTGGATTTCGGAGAAGCGTTTCCTCCACGCACTCAATTACTGCATGTTGCTGCCCGGCCCCGAAGCCCAGCAACTGGCGACCTACATTGGCTGGCTGCTGCATCGCTCCTGGGGTGGAATAGTTGCCGGTGTGCTGTTTGTGCTGCCGTCGCTGTTCATCCTGATCGCGCTGTCGTGGGTCTACATCGCCTTCGGCGACATGCCCGCCGTGGCTGGAGTGTTTTACGGAATCAAACCGGCGGTGACGGCAATCGTCCTGCATGCGGCCCATCGCATCGGCTCGCGTGCGCTGAAGAACGCCTGGCTGTGGGCGATTGCCGGGGCGTCGTTCGTGGCGATTTTTGCGTTCAATGCGCCGTTCCCGTTGATCGTGCTTGGCGCGGCGCTGATCGGCTATCTCGGCGGACGCTTCGCCCCGCAGCGTTTCAACGCGGCCAGCCCGCGCAACAGCGGCAAATCCTTCGGCCCGGCGCTGATCGATGACGACACGCCGACACTGGAGCACGCCCGTTTCAAACCGGCGAAACTGTGGAAACTGGCGCTGATCGGCGCGGCGCTGTGGTGTTTGCCGATGGCGCTGCTGACGACATTGTTCGGCTGGGACGGCACCTTCACGCAAATGGGCTGGTTCTTCACCAAAGCTGCCCTGCTGACCTTCGGCGGCGCGTACGCGGTGCTGCCGTACGTTTATCAGGGCGCGGTCGGCCACTACGGCTGGCTGACGCCGACGCAGATGATCGACGGCCTCGCCCTCGGTGAAACCACGCCCGGGCCGCTGATCATGGTGGTGGCGTTTGTCGGCTTCGTCGGCGCTTACGTGCAACCGATGTTCGGCCCCGAGCACGCTTTCGCCGCCGGCGCCCTGGCGGCGACATTGGTGACGTGGTTCACCTTCCTGCCCTCGTTCCTGTTCATCCTCGCCGGCGGGCCGCTCGTGGAATCGACGCACAACGAACTGAAGTTCACCGCACCGCTGACCGCCATTACCGCCGCCGTGGTCGGGGTGATTGTCAATCTGGCGTGTTTCTTCGCCTACCACGTGTTCTGGCCGAACGGTTTTGCCGGCGCCGTCGATGTATTTTCGATCGTCCTGGCGATTGCCGCAGCCGTAGCCCTGTTCGTGTTCAAGCGCGGGGTGATCAGCGTGCTGATCGTTTGCGCCCTCGCCGGGCTGGGCTTTCACCTGATGCGCTGAAGCGCGGCGCGATAATCTCCCGTTTACATGCCCGCGGATTCCCCCTTACTATCCGGGCACACCGGTCGGCGGGCCAGCCCCGCCACCGACGTTTTCCGCCAACGGAAACACGCGTTATGAGTACGTCACCTAAACCACAACAAGCGTTGTACGTCTCACCCTCGCGCGCCCTCGTCAGGAGCGGCGTATGAACCGTATCGTCAATCTGCCCATGGCCCTGCGCCGTTCCAAGCTGCGCCACTCCGCACGCCCGCCGGATATCGCCCTGCCCGTCTGATCGCGCCGGTTAAAAACCCGCGACAGTCTTCTTCCTTCTGATATCTCTGCCAGGACACCCACGCCTTTTGCCGCGTCGTGTCCGGCCCGATTCTGCGCGCCTGTGCGGCGCCCCCGTGAGTGATTGCCATGAAATTCGCAGCCCTTGAAGACGCACGTCTGTTCCTTGCGCAAAACCCCGATATCGACATGATCGAGCTGTTCATCCTCGACGCCAACGGCGTGCCGCGCGGCAAGCTGTTGCACCGCGAAGAACTGCTCGCTGTGTACGAAAGCGGCCGGCCGTTGCCGAGCACCATCCTCGGCCTGACCGTACAGGGGGAAGACGTGGAAAACTCCGGCCTGGTCTGGGACGTCGGCGACATCGACTGCCGCGCCTATCCGCTGGAAGGCAGCCTGGTACGCCTGCCGTGGCGGCAGATTCCAACCGCTGCGGTGCAAGTGAGCATGCACCCGACTGAGGGCCTGCCGGCGAGCATCGCCGACCCGCGACACTTGCTGATCAAGGTCATCGACGCGCTTAAAGCCGAGGGTTTCCACCCGATCATGGCTTGCGAGCTGGAGTTCTATCTGCTCGACGCCAAACGCGATCACAACGGCCGACCGCAACCGGCGCTGGATGCCGACGGTGGTCGACCGCGACACACCCAGGTCTACGGTCTGCGCGAACTGGAACAGATCGAACCATTCCTCGCCGACCTCTACAGCGCCTGCAAACTGCACGGCATTCCGGCGCGCACGGCGATCTCCGAATACGCGCCGGGCCAGGTGGAAATCACCCTCGAACACGGCGATGCGCTGGCAGCGATGGATCAGGCCGTGCGCTACAAACGTCTGGTCAAAGCGGTGGCGCACAAGCACGGCATGCAGGCGACGTTCATGGCCAAGCCGTTCGACGACCTGGCCGGCACCGGCATGCACATGCACGTCAGCCTCGCCGATGACGCCGGGCACAATCTGTTCGCCTCGGAAGATCCGGCCGGCACGCCGCTGCTGCGCACCGCGATTGGCGGCATGCTCGCCTCGCTGCTCGATTCGCTGCTGCTGTTCTGCCCGAACGCCAATTCCTACCGACGTTTCCAGGCCAACAGCTACGCCCCGCTGGCGCCGACCTGGGGCGTCGACAACCGCACCGTCAGCCTGCGCGTGCCCGGCGGCCCGGCCAACACGCGGCACATCGAACACCGCATCTGCGGCGCCGACGCCAACCCGTATCTGGCGGCGGCGGCAATTCTCGCTGGCATTCATCGCGGCATTCGTGAAGACCTTGATCCGGGTGCGCCGGTCGAGGGCAATGGCTATGCGCAGGCCAAGGAGTTGCTGCCGACCGACTGGCTGACTTCGTTGCAGGCGCTGGAAAATTCGGTGTGGGCGCGGGATGCCCTGGGGCAGGAGTTTCTGGGCGTGTATCTGGCGGTGAAACGGGCCGAGTACCGGCAGTTCATGGCCGAGGTGGGTGAGCAGGATTGGCGCTGGTACCTGACCGAGGCCTGAAGCCCCACCACTCAACCCTGTGGGAGCTGGCTTGCCAGCGATGGGGCCGGCACATCTGGCATAAGCGTTGACTGACACTCCGCTATCGCTGGCAAGCCAGCTCCCACAGGGGATTGCACTCCGACTTCCGAATTTGTGTGGACCCTGACATGACCAACCGCTGCAATTCCTACTACACCGCCACCCTCAACCGCGACACCGACTACCCGACCCTGCAAGGTCGGCATTCGGTGGATGTGGTGATCATCGGCGGCGGTTTCACCGGCGTCGCCACTGCGGTCGAACTCGCGGAAAAAGGCCTGAAAGTCGCCATCGTCGAAAGCCACAAGATCGGCTGGGGCGCCACTGGGCGCAATGGCGGTCAGGTCACCGGCAGCTTGTCCGGCGACGGCGCGATGCGCAAACAGATGCGCGCGAAACTCGGTGATGACGTCGACGATTTCATCTGGCACCTGCGCTGGCGCGGCCACGAAATCATCCAACAGCGCGTCGAAAAATATGCCATTGAGTGCGACCTCAAACACGGCCATTTGCACGCAGCGTACAAACCCAGCCACATGACCGGCCTGCGCAGTGACTACGTAGAAGCCGTGCGGCGCGGACTGGGTGATGAGGTCAGCCTGCTTGATCGCAGTCAGGTCCGCGATCTTCTGCAAAGCGACCTTTATCACGGCGCAATCAAGAACACCCGCAACATGCACCTGCACCCACTCAACCTGTGCATCGGCGAAGCGCGGGCGGCGGAAAGTCTCGGTGCGCTGATCTTCGAGAACAGCGAAGTGCTGGAGATCATTCACGGTGACAGGCCGGGCGTGCGCACCGCTCACGGGCAGATCGACGCCAACCAGGTGATGCTCGCCGGCGACGTCTACCACAAGCTCGAACCGGGCCAACTCAAGGGCAAGATTTTCCCGGCCATGGGCGGCATCGTCACCACCGCGCCGCTGGGCGAGCTGGCGCGGCAGATCAACCCGCAAGACCTCGCGGTGTATGACTGCCGTTTTGTCCTCGACTATTACCGCCTGACGGCTGACGGTCGCTTGCTGTTCGGCGGCGGCGCCAACTACAGCGGCAAGGATTCACGGGACATCGCCGCCGAACTGCGCCCGTGCATCGAGCAGACATTCCCGGCGCTCAAAGGCGTGCAGATCGACTATCAGTGGAGCTGCGCGATGGGCATCGTCATCAACCGCATCCCGCAACTGGGCAAGCTTTCGGACAACGTCTGGTATTGCCAGGGCTATTCCGGCCACGGCATCGCCACCACGCACATCATGGGTGAAATCATGAGCCGGGCGATCACCGGGCAACTGGAACAGTTCGACACCTTCGCCGCCTGCCAGCACATCCGCGTGCCGATGGGGGATTTGCTCGGCAACCCGTTGCTGGCGGCGGGGATGTGGTATTACCAGATGCTTGAAAAGTTGCGTTGAAAGATGTGTTGATCATGCTGCCGCCATCGCTGGCGAGCCAGCTCCCACAGTGATCGTGGCGTATCAAGTTTATGTACACCATGAAAACCTGTGGGAGCTGGCTTGCCAGCGATAGGGCCATCAGCCACACCCGATAAACTCAATCGGGGAGCTGCTGAACTACAATCCCTAACCGCCGATAATCCTCGACACTGCCCGACGCCACATGCCGTTCGGTGATCAACGTGTGCAAGCGCGTACACGGCGCCACCACAAACGGTTCCACCGCGCCGAGCTTGTCCGCCGAGGTCACCGCTATCACCCGCGCCGCGCTATCGAGCATCGCTTGCTTGACCGGTACTTCATCGAAATGCAGCGAGGTAATCCCCACTTCCGGATGAATCGCACACACACCGGTTATCGCCAGATCGGCCTTGATCCCGGCCAACAGACGCAGCGCCTCATGCCCACCCGCCGCCATGGTCCGCGGGTTCAACTGCCCACCGGCGAGAATCACTCTCACGCCGCTGTACTCCGACAAGGCAATCGCCGTCATCGGCGAAGCAGTCACCGCCGTAATACTGATATCGGCACGCAGCGAGCGCGCCACCTGCAATGTGGTCGAGCCGGAATCGAACAGCACGATCTGCCCGTCCTCGATCTGCTGCGCCGCCAGTTGCGCCAGGCGCACTTTGACCTCATCGGTTTCATCGAGCCGGGTGAAGTAATCCTTGCCCGAGTCTTTCGGCCGCGGTAACGCCCCGCCGTGCACGCGCTGCACCAGCCCGGCATTGTCCAGTTCGGCGAGGTCGCGGCGGATGGTGTCTTCGGACACGGCAAAGTGCTGGCTCAACTCGGACGCCATGACCTTGCCGTCGCGCTCGAGCAGCAAGAGGATTTTCTGCCGGCGCAGCGAGGGCAATTCGGCGATGGAGTGATCGTGCATGGTTGTGCCTGTTTGTGCTTGTAATTGCAGGTTTAACCAAGGCTAGCGAAAGCCCCGGACAAATACAAACGCAGCGGCTATCAATTGTTTCGATCATTGGAATCAACAAGGCGAATTTTTTCTTTGCCGTGCGCCTGTTCACAATGGCCCCACTCTAAAACGGCTCAGGATGAACACCCCATGAATCTCAATTTCGCCTTCGCGTGCATGATCGTCGTGTCGTTTGCAGTGGCGCTGGTCCACGCCTGACCGGGTCTCAGACCGACGCCAGCAGATGCTCGCGCAACCACTTGTGCGCCGGATCGCGGTGCGAGCGTTCGCCCCAGAACATCGCCATTTCATAACCCGGCACTTCCAGCGGCGCGTCGACCACCTGCAAGGCCGGATTGCCGCGCACCAGCCGTGACGGCAGCATCGCCACCAGATCGGTGCTGGCCAACACCGACATCGCCATCAGAAAGTGCGGCACCGACAACACCACGTTGCGCCTCAAACCGACATCGGCCAACGCCCGGTCGGTCACCCCGAAAAAGCCCCCACCCTCTCTCGACACCAATACGTGTTCCAGCGCGCAGAACTGTTCACGCGTGGGCGCCGTTTGCAGGTGCGGATGGCCGATGCGCCCGGCCAGCACGTAACGCTCCTGAAACAGCGGCCGCCGATGCAATTCCGGCGGCGCGTCCTCGCTAATGTGCAGCGCCAGATCGAAGACGCCCTGCTCGGCCTCTTTCAGCAATTGTTGCGGGTGCAGGTCGATCACCGCCAGCCGCGTGCCCGGCGCCTGTTCGCGCAAGCCGCTCAGTGCCGGCAGCACCACGGTCGATTCGCCGTAATCGGTCGCGGCGATTTTCCAGCTGTGCGTGGCCTGCGCCGGGTCGAACGCACTGGCCGGCGCCACCGCCCGCTCCAACGCCTCCAGCGCTTCGCGCAACGGCTCGCGTAACTCGTCGGCCCGTGCGGTCGGGCGCATGCCTCGTGGGCCGGGTAGCAACAGTGGATCGCCGAAAATATCGCGCAGCTTGGCCAGGTGCACGCTCACCGACGGCTGCGACAGATTCAGCCGCTGCGCCGCACGCGTAACGTTGTGCTCGGCCAGCAGCACATCCAGGGTCATCAACAGATTGATATCCAGCCGTCTCAAATTATTCATGGCTATACCAGACATATCAGACATTCATTTCCAATATACCGGGCGAACGCCGATCCTGCAGTCATTCACCCACGGAGCTTCCCACCATGAATGTTTTACTGGTTTACGCCCACCCCGAATCGACGTCTCTCAACGGCTCGCTCAAGGACTTCACCGTTCAGCGCCTGCAAGCCGCCGGCCACAGCGTGCAAGTCTCCGACCTTTATGCGATGAACTGGAAACCCACCCTCGACGCCGACGACGCTCCGCAGCGTGACCCGTCGCAACCGTTCCACGCCTCCCTCGACTCAAAACGCGCCTACGCCGACGGCACCCAGGCCGCCGACATTGCCCGCGAACAGGAAAAACTGCTCTGGGCCGACGCGCTGATCCTGCAATTCCCGCTGTGGTGGTTCACCCTGCCGGCAATCCTCAAAGGCTGGGTCGACCGCGTCTACGCCTACGGCTTTGCCTACGGCGTCGGCGAACACTCCGACAGCCGCTGGGGCGAGCGTTACGGCGAAGGCAAAATGAAAGGCAAACGCGCGATGCTGATGGTTACCACCGGCGGCTGGGAATCACACTACGCCGCGCGCGGGATCAACGGGCCGATGGATGATCTGCTGTTTCCGATCCAGCACGGGATTTTGTACTACCCCGGATTTGAAGTGGTGCCACCGTTTGTGGTGTATCGGAGTAGTCGGATGGATGCTGCGCGGTATGCCGCGACCACCGAGGAACTGGGGCGGCGGCTGGATGAGTTGTGGAGTGCGCGGCCGATCGGGTTTCGGCAGCAGAATGGGGGGGAGTATGAGATTCCGGCGTTGACCTTAAAAGATGAAATTGCGTGCGGAGTCACAGGGTTCGCTACGCATATTTTGTAGGTTCCTCTTGCCTTGAATGACTCACATTCAATTCAAGTGCTTTTTCAGCCGCATAGACAGAACCATGGCCCACCTTGGTCGAGTTGTGTAACATTTCTGAACCATTCGTTTTTACAAGGAAGTTCGCAATGTCTGGAAAACCTGCTGCCCGAGTGACCGATCCTACCTCTTGTCCACTTCCGGGACATGGTTAACCCCATTGCTGGTGGCTCTTCAGATGTATTTTTCGACGGTCTGGCTGCCGCCCGTCAAAACGACAAGAGCGCATGCGGCAGCCCCATTACAGGAGACGTTGCTTCGACGGTTCTCATCAACGGTATGCCCGCTGCTACCGTTGGCAGCGTGGGTGCTCATGGCAACAAGATTGTCAGCGGATCTTCGACTGTAATCATTGGTAATTCTCACACTCCCGCAGAGTTCGTTCCGCCGTCTGCCATGCCACTCTGGGCGATGGTATTTGACGAAAAATTCAGAATCGTCGGCAGTGATGGTCAGCCTTTAGCTAATGTGCCTTATCACATCAAGGATGAGGCCGGCCGCGTATATACTGGCTTTTCCGATGAAGCGGGCCACACGCCGCGAATCGCAACAAGTAAACAAGAAACATTAGAAATAACGACGGGCGTTGCCGCGCTGGAAAAGTGGGGTGATGCATGACGGAATTTTCTTGCCAGGTTCCGACTAACAAACAAGCAGGCTCGGTGAGCAATGTCCCCGGCTACCTTATGCCAGCCAACATCCACTTGTTTGTAGTAGTTGATGAAATAGGTAAAGACGGCTTTCTTGTCAGAAAAATTTACTCTTCCCCCGACAACCCACACCTAGTTGCTAAAAACCTTCCTGAATTCCAGATAAAAAATGAAGTTTGGCCAGAAAAATATGGAATGAAACCGGTAGCACCCGGCTCCACTGCAACAGTAGCACAACATGTTTACAGCAGTCGAAAGTACCCCTCGAGTTATTTATCCACCAGCTCAGAGTTTCCAAACGGATCGCCAAGGTTCGACGGAAAGACGGTATATATAGACATTGAAAAAGCAAAAGCCGCGGGCGCTAAGTTGGTTAGCACAGATGAAATACTGAAAGCACTTGAAGACTACAAGAAAAACGCACCAAAAAATGTAGCAAAGATTGACGAAATTGCAGACTGGGTCAAAAACATTGACAAAGAAGTATTGATTCAATCAGAGAAAGTTCCCGCAAGCGCTATTTTCACCCCAGGATCAGAGAAAGCAACAAGAGCATTTATCAAAGGTGCAAAAGTAGTACGCGTATTCGCTATCGGATTCACAGCATATGACCTAAAAATCGCCACAGAAGAATCATTCAAACAAAATAGCATTAAACCAATTTCCGTCGAAGTCGTAAAGCAAGCTGGTGGCTGGGGCGCCGCTCTTGCAGGAGCACGAATTGGCGTGGTAGCTGGCGCAGCAGTGGGCATAGAAACAGGACCTGGCGCGATAGTTAGTAGCGCTATTGGTGGGATAGTATTTGGTACTGCTGGGTATCTAGGAGCTACTTGGCTAACCGAATATTTACAGGAATAAAAAATCCATGAATTTTTTCCGTCGAATATTTCGTTCCGTCAAGTCCGAACCAGATGAGCAGATAATTGGGTATACCTTACCAGAACTGAAGAAGCTATTCTCTCGTCCGCTACAGATTGTCGAATTTATGAAATACCCCCCCACCTCGTCGTTGAAAAACATAGGCATTGAGGCTGTTTATTCTAGCTTCCTTATTGCCACTGACGACATTATTCACTTCGAGGGGCTCATAGAGTCTAATTTCAGGCTGACAACCAAACGATCTTTTAACGGATTACCTGTTCACCAATATACGAACACCACCACGAATTCCGAAGCGATCCTCTCTATATCCACGCGAGAGTTCCATTCGACGACTATCAGAATAGTGACAAACAGCACTGATCTTCTGTTACGCTTGAATAGTAAAAGGCTCCCATTGCCGCCTCCTTGGGTAGCATTTCCTGACTATGAGCCTTCGTGGTGGGGTGGAAATATGGAAGGTGCTCAAGGATACTATGACGACAATTATTTTTATCCTTTCTTCACCAATTTGGATGACTGCGAAAAGCAGGCTTATTACCAAAAATTTAGCGCATCTAAAGAGTGGATCGATAGATTAGAGCTGATGTACACCGACGATTAACTGCATTTTGGTGCCTGAATCTTCAGGCACCTGCGCGATTTCACCGCACCTGCACCCACAACGCCGGCGCAAAGTGCAGCAGCACCATCCGGCTCAAATGATGCGTCAGAATAAACACCACATTCAGCCCGCCACCAAACGCGACAATCGCAATCGTCTCAATCGCTCCGGGCATATAAGCGAGCCATAGCGAAAGCGGATCGTTGCCCAGCCACCCCGCCGCGACTTCGGCGAACACTGCAGCGACCACGATCATCAAGCCAACCGAGACCAGCGCTGTGCGCCCGTGCCGGGCCAGTTCAGCGAAGCCGAGGCCCTGGAACCGTGAGCCGATGCGTACGCCGAGAATCAGCGCGGCCAGGTTCAGGCTCCAGTCCGGCATATGAAAACCGTGCAGCCATCCTGATTTTACAAACACCGCCGTGATGATGATCGCGGTGAGCATGAACGGCGCCGGTACGCCGATCATCAGCAGCAGGCGGCCGAGCAATACGCTCAGCGCGATGACAGCACACGCGGTCAGCGCCATGCCTGTCGTCAATGGATCGCCATCGGCAACCGCGATGGCGGACTGGCCGGGTATCAACAAACTCACCAGCACGGTGATCAGCAGCAAGCGCATCAAGTGAACGATGATGACCTTGCTCGAGGCCTTTTCCGATTCGAGCAAATCGAACACCGCTGCGAGTGCACCGGGATAAACCGCGAGCAGCGCATCGGTACGATTCCAGCCTGCGCCGCGGGTCAGCCACCATCCGGCCAATGCGATCTGTACAGTCAGGCAAATCAGCAATACACCGAGGCTGGGCAAGAGCGCCGAGGCCGTCGCGCTGTCCCACGCCTCGAACATCAGGCCGGTGGCGATCCCCAGCGTGACCTGGATGTAGCCGAGTCCATAGGGGGTGGCCGGTGCGATGCCGGTTTTACTGGCGAACACTGCGGTGACGATAATCGAGCCCAGCAGCAAGCCATGGGGGACGCCTTCGAACTGCAACAACGCGCCGAAACCGGCAGCAATCAACAAGCAAATAACTGATTTCATAGTCGCCTTCCTGGCTATCAACTGAAGCACCACCGATCCCACAGGGAATGCCCTGCTTTCTACATGCGCAACCGCGCAATCGCCCGCCGATACTTCTCGATCCGCTCCAGATCCTCCCAACCCGGTGAGGCGATCCGCGAGATATCGCTGTTCTCTTCCAGATCCGCCAGTTTCACCGCCCGGCCGATCGGGTTCTGCGCGGCGCGGTCGACGAAATCCTCATAGGACTCACCGGGCGCTTTCGTCACCGATGCAATCGCCGTCAGCACTTCTTCGCTGAAGCCTTCCTCGCGCAAATCATTCAGGCTGACGCCACAATCTTCGACCACATCGTGCAGCACAGCAACGATGCGTTCTTCCAGCGTGGTCATGCGCAACATGACTTTCAGTGGATGCAGAATGTACGGCGCACCGCCCTTGTCGACTTGCCCTATGTGGGCCGTGGCGGCGATGGCGATAGCGCGTTCGAGGGTTTGGTTCATAAGAATCTCCGAAGGTCAGATGCCGTAACGGCCGCCGACGTGGATATTGCGTTTGAGCCAGTTGCCGAGGGCTTTCCAGCGCCCGACTGGCCGCGCGGGTGCTGCGTGACGCTGAAGAATCAACGCCACCAGCGTCGCTTGATCGGCGTTCGGGTTAGCATCGATCAACTCGGCCACCCAGGCGCAATCGGCTTTGCTCAAGTGGTCGCGCCAGTCGCCGGACCACGCGTCGAGTTCATCCAGCGCGAGAAACCGCGCCCCGCCATGTTCCATATGCCCGCCGCCCATCGACTGCTCGAAGCAGAACGGCGTCTCGGGTTTTGCGGGGTCGATGTGGAAAAGATAGATATCGTGAAACGGATGCTGCGAAGCGGGGGCAATGTTGCGGCGGCCGATTTCGATCATGGCGACGGTCCAATCCTTGGGCGCTGAATGTTTCTGATTGTTGCGCAGTGTACGCGAAGATCACCCGTCGCGAACCCGATGGAACCCTGCACGCCTTCGCCACCTCGAAAGCAGACAAGCGCCAAATCACCGATCAGACGCGGCGCCATTGGAGAGGAACTGCCGATGAAAACCCGACTGCTGTTGCTGATCGCCACGTTTGCCATCATCCCCACCTGCGTCATGGCCGAAGGCTGCGACGTCCAGACCCGCTCTTCGAGCGCCGCAGTGCCCGCCGTCGAAACCCACAGTTGCTATGAATACGAAGGCGTGCCGGTGGACTCAATCAACTGGTCGTGCAGCAACGAAAGCAAAGACACCCTCAACGCCACCAAGAAAAAAGTCGCGCGCTGCGAGGATCACTACCAGGCCACCTGCACCGCCCGCCTCACCCAGGAATCGCTGGCCAACCCGCACTCGACCAGCAAAGACAAAAGCGCCCAACCGCTGAACCTGCCGGATAACGCGCAAGTGACCACCTATTACTACGGCGGTGAGCATCTGGAACAGGCGAAGATCGACTGTCAAAACAGCGGCGGCAACTGGAAGGCGAAATAGCGTTCAGTCATCCAGGATTTGCCCATAAAAAAGCCCGGCTACATGCCGGGCTTGCTGCATTCGAAACATGCTTAACCTTCGCCGGCACCGCTGCTGGTGCCGCTGTCGTTCGATTGTTTCGAACCACTGGGCTTGCCGCCCGAGGGTGTCGAGCCATCGTTGTTGGTGGTATTGCCCTGCGTGCCCTTCGGCACGGTGGCGCCGTTGGAATGAATGTCTTCCGGCGCGCTCGGGTTGGTCTGGCTGTTGCCGTCGTTGGCGGTCGGCGCCGGGGTATCGTTGGCGGCCGCTGCGTAGAGGGAGGTGGCGGATAACAGAGTGGCGAGGGTCAGTGCTGCGAAGTTGACTGGGCGCATGTTGGCTGTTTCCTTTGCGGGGTGAGTTACGCATTGGAAGCAGGTGCGCGGTGAAAATGCGGTGCGGCTGACGAATGGCAAGAATAAACCCGACACCTCGGAAGAGATATCGGGTCATCAAAACAATGTCTAAAGCATGGCTTAAAAGACCGGGCATTCTAGTGCTCGGTCTATCAACCGCCGCCGCTACCCCCGCTGCTGCTACCGGATGGTTGACCCGCAGGGCTGGGCTTGGAGGCAGACGGCACCGGCCCATTGTCGGTCTTGCCACCGTCACCACCCTTGGGTAGCGATTCGGCATCCGGGTCGGCATTGGTGGCTGGAGACGCCGGCTCACGCGTCTGGCTGGTGCCGTCGCTCGCCGTCGGGGTCGACGTTTCACCAGCAGCGAGCGTGTACGGCGAACTGCCGAACAGCAACGCCGCGAGGGCAATTACCGCAAGTTTATGGTTCTGCATGGTGGCTCTTCCGTTGCGTGGGGAGTTACAGCGTTGGAAGAAGGTGCGCGGCGAACGTGCGATGCGCCGGACGAGTGGTGATCGTCCGGTAGATCAATTTTGTCGAAACTCAGAAATTCGCCGGCGTATTCGCGCTGATGATCTCCGCCTCATCCGCACCAATATTGCGGAACTTGTGCGGCAATGTCGTAGGAAAGTAATACCCGTCCCCCGCACTCAACACACTCACCTGCCCGTCCACCGTCAATTCCACGGTGCCACGGGTCACAAGCCCGCACTCCTCGCCTTCGGCATGCACGATCGGCTCGTCGCCGGAGCTGGCGCCGGGGGCGTATTGTTCGCGCAGCAGGCGCATCTGGCGGCTGGGGACGGAGGCGCCGATCAGCAGCAGGCGCAGGCCGTGGCGGCCGAGGTCGGGTTGTTCGTTGGCGCGGAAGACGTATTGATGTTCGCGCGGCGGCTGGTCGAAGGTGAAGAAGTCGGCCAGGGACATCGGTATGCCTTCGAGCAGCTTTTTCAATGAGCTGACGGAAGGACTGACACGATTCTGTTCGATCAGCGAGATGGTGGCATTGGTCACGCCGCTACGCCGGGCCAGCTCGCGCTGGGAGAGTTTGTAGCTTTCGCGTACTAGTTTGAGTCGAGAACCCGTATCCATGACAGCCTTATGTGAGAACGACAAGGACGATGGGGTGGGTGGCGGGTGACGCGCAGGTCGCGCGGATCACGTTGCTCCCGTGTCCCGGAACCGTGAAAGGCGGCTATTAAATCACGTTTGCCGGTGATGCTCAGCAGGTTCGATGGATGGCGGCTGAAATGAGCCTGCTGGTGATTATTCCGGGTAAACAGAAATCCTGTGAGAGCTGGCTTGCCAGCGATTGGATGGCATATTCAACATCCCTTTTGCTGAAAGGCCGCTATCGCTGGCAAGCCAGCTCCCACAGGGGGACATCAGTGCTATTGCGTAGTGAAAACCGGCGGGGTTTTGAGCCGCCGCCGGGGTGGTAAGTCAGACGCCGAAGCGGTCGCGCAGCGAGTAGTAGACGGCGCCCAGGGCGGTCAGCGGCGCGGAGAAGGTGCGGCCGCCGAGCATCGGCATGTGCGGCAGCGAGGCGAAGGCGTCGAAGCGTTCGGCGTCGCCACGGATCATTTCCGAGATCAGTTTGCCGGCCAGGTGCGAGCAAGTGACGCCGTGGCCGCTGTAGCCTTGCATGTAATAGGCGTTTTTTTCGATGCGGCCGAATTGCGGCATGCGTGACATGGTCAGCAGGAAGTTGCCGGTCCAGCGGTAGTCGATCTTCACGTCCTTGAGCTGCGGGAAGGTCTTGAGGATTTTCGGGCGGATCAGTTGCTCGATGTCGTCCGGCTCGCGCGCGCCGTAGACCACACCGCCGCCGTAAAGCAGGCGGTTGTCGGCGGTCAGGCGATAGTAATCGAGCAGGTAATTGCAGTCTTCGACGCAGTAGTTGTTGGTGATCAGGCTGCGCGCCTGCTGCTCGGTCAGCGGTTCGGTGACGACGATCTGCGAGCCGCACGGCATGCTTTTCGCGGTCACGCGGTTGTCGAGGCCTTGTGGCAGGTAGGCGTTGCCGGCGATCAGCAGGTATTTGGCACGGACCTGGCCTTTGGCAGTGCGCACGATGTTTGGCTCGCCATAGGTGATTTCCACCGCAGCCGACTGCTCGTAGATCTTGCCGCCCAAGCGCACGATCGCCGCCGCTTCACCGAGCGCCAGATTCAACGGATGAACGTGGCCGCCCTGCATGTCCAGCAAACCGCCAACGTAGGCGTCGGAGCCGACTTCACGACGAATCTCAGCCGCGTCGAGCATCTTCAGATTGCGGTTGCCGTAACGCTCCCAGCCACGCTTCTGCTCAGCCAGACCGTTGAGTTGTTTCTTGTTCATCGCTGCGAAAATACCGCCCGGGCGGTAGTCGCATTGGATGTCATATTCCTTGATGCGCGAACGAATGATGTCGGCGCCTTCGAAGATCATGCTGCCGAGGATTTCCGCGGTCTTGTCGCCGTAGCGCGCTTCGATCACATCGACGTCGCGACTGTAGGAATTGACCAGTTGCCCGCCGTTGCGACCGCTGGCGCCGTAGCCGACTTTCGCCGCTTCGAGCACGGTCACTTTGTAGCCCGCTTCAGTCAGGAACAGCGCCGAGGACAGGCCGGTATAACCGGCGCCGATGATGCAGACGTCGCATTCGACCGACTCTTCGAGGGTCGGGAAGTCGATGACTTCGTTGCGGGTGGCGGCGTAGTAGCTGTTGACGTGTTGCTGTTTCATAAATTTCTCCGATGGCCGCCAGACACTGGCGGCCGCCGCTGTAAAAGAATTAGAGCTTGATCCAGGTCGCTTTCAGCTCGGTGTACTTGTCGAACGCGTGCAGCGATTTGTCGCGACCGTTGCCCGATTGCTTGAAGCCACCGAACGGCGCCGTCATGTCGCCGCCGTCGTACTGGTTGACCCAGACGCTGCCGGCACGCAAACCTCGAGCAAAGGTGTGCGCCTTGCTCAGGTTGCTCGTCCACACACCGGCGGCGAGGCCGAAGATGCTGTCGTTGGCGATCTGCAGCGCTTCTTCGGCGGTGTCGAAGGTGATAAGCGACAACACCGGGCCGAAGATTTCTTCCTGGGCGATGGTCATCGCGTTGGTCACGCCGTCGAAGATCGCCGGTTGCACATAGAGGCCGCCGGTTTCTTCGAGGGTGCGTTGGCCGCCGGCGATCAGCTCAGCGCCCTGCTCGCGACCGATGCTGATGTAGCGCAGCACATTATCGAGTTGACGCTGATCGACCACGGCGCCGACGGTGGTCGCCGGGTCGAGGGCATGCCCCGGTTTCCACGCTTGCAACGCTTCCACCAGCAGCGGAATGAACTGCTCGCGAATCGATCGCTCGACCAACAGGCGCGAACCGGCCGTGCAGACTTCGCCCTGGTTGAAGGCGATGGCGCTGGCCGCCGCTTCTGCTGCCGCGCGCAAGTCCGGCGCGTCGGCAAACACCACGTTCGGGCTCTTGCCGCCGGCTTCGAGCCAGACGCGTTTCATGTTGCTTTGCCCGGCGTAAATCATCAGTTGCTTGGCGATCGCCGTGGAGCCGGTGAAGGCCAGCACGTCGACGTCCATGTGCAGCGCCAGCGCCTTGCCGACGGTATGGCCGAAGCCCGGCAGCACATTGAACACGCCTTTGGGAATGCCGGCATCCAGCGCCAACTGGGCGATGCGAATCGCCGTCAGTGGGGATTTTTCCGACGGTTTGAGAATGAACGAGTTGCCCGCCGCCAGCGCCGGGGCGAATTTCCAGCTGGCCATGATCAGCGGGAAATTCCACGGCACGATGGCCGCGACCACACCGGAAGGCTCGCGGGTGACGAGGCCGAGTTGGTCGTGCGGCGTGGCGGCGACTTCGTCGTAGATCTTGTCGATCGCCTCGGCGCTCCAGCGGATCGCGTTGGCGGCCGCCGGGATGTCGATGCTCATCGAGTCGCTGATCGGCTTGCCCATGTCGAGGGTTTCCAGCAGCGCCAGTTCTTCCTGGTGTTGCAGGATCAGATCGGCGAAGCGGATCAGGATGCGCTTGCGCTCGGCCGGGGCTTTTTTCGCCCACACACCGGAGTTGAAAGACTGGCGCGCGGCTTCGACGGCGAGGTTGGCGTCGGCTTCATCGGTGCTGGCGACGGCGGCAAGAAAACGGCCGTCGACCGGGCTCAGGCATTCGAACGTTTCGCCGCTGATCGCCGGGCGGTATTCACCGTTGATGAAAGCGCGGGCTTCGAGGGTCAGGGACTGGAAGTGATGTTCCCAGTCGTTGCGGGTTCTGGTCATTGTTTTGCCTCGACGAGGGGGATTGGGGGTGGTCTGGTTGCTGTGTCTGGCTTGAGAGGGCTGCCCTCACCCTAGCCCTCTCCCGGGGGGAGAGGGGACCGATTGGGGGAGGCTCAAAATCTGCGCCGACCTGAACGACCGAGTCGAATATGGATTCGGTACAGCAGGTTCAGATCGCAGCATTTCCCGAGCATCCCCGGCTCAGTCCCCTCTCCCCCTGGGAGAGGGTTAGGGTGAGGGGCTTTTGATCTTCAAACGGTATGCAGATACCAGTTGTACTCAAGATCAGAAATCGAGTTCTCGAACTCGGCCAGCTCGCTCTCCTTGCACGCGACAAACACGTCGATGTACATCGGGTCGATATAGCGCGCCATGACTTCGCTGTCGTCCAGCTCGCGCAAGGCATCTCGCAAGTTGTTCGGCAGGCTCTGTTCGTTCTGCTCGTAGCTGTTGCCTTCGACCGGGGCGCCCGGTTCGATCTGGTTGGTCAGACCGTGGTGAATACCGGCCAGCACCGAGGCCATCAGCAGGTACGGGTTGGCATCGGCGCCGGCGACGCGGTGCTCGATGCGCACGGCGTCGGCTGAACCGGTCGGCACGCGTACGGCCACGGTGCGGTTGTCGATGCCCCAGCTCGGCGAGTTCGGGACGTAGAACTGCGCGCCGAAGCGGCGGTACGAGTTGACGTTCGGGCAGAGGAAAGCCATCTGCGCCGGCAGGGTCTCGAGCACACCGCCGATCGCGTGACGCAGCGCGGCGTTCTGCTCGGGATCCTCGCTGGCGAAAATGTTGTTGCCTTCTTTGTCCAGAATCGAAATGTGCACATGCAGACCGTTGCCCGCCTGGCCCGGATACGGCTTGGCCATGAAGGTGGTGTCCATCTCATGGTCGTAGGCGATGTTCTTCACCAGACGCTTGAGCAGCACCGCGTAATCGCAGGCCTTGATCGGGTCGGAGACGTGATGCAGGTTGACTTCGAACTGCGCCGGGGCGCTTTCCTTGACGATGGCGTCAGCCGGGATGCCCTGCTCTTTCGCGCCCTCGAGGATGTCTTGCAGGCAATCGACGTATTCGTCGAGATCGTCGATCAGATAGACCTGAGTCGACACCGGACGCTTGCCGGACACCGGCGAACGTGGCGACTGCGGACGACCATTAACGTTGTCCTGGTCGATCAGATAGAACTCCAGTTCGAACGCTGCGCAAATGGTCAGGCCCATGTCGTCGAACTTGCGCACGACGTTGGCGAGCACTTCACGCGGGTCGGCGAAAAACGGCTGGCCTTCGATCTCATGCATGGTCATCAGCAATTGTGCAGTCGGGCGCTTCTGCCACGGCTCGATGCTCAGGGTGCCGGGAATCGGGTAGCAGATGCGGTCAGCATCACCGATGTCCAGACCCAGACCGGTGCTTTCCACCGTGGAGCCGTTGATGTCCAGCGCGAACAGCGAGGCCGGGAGGTTGATGCCTTTTTCGTACACCTTATGAAGACTGGTGCGTTCGATGCGCTTGCCGCGCACCACACCGTTCATATCCGCAATCAGAAGGTCGACGTACAAAACCTCAGGATATTTCTTAAGGAATGCGTTGGCTTCGTTGAGTTGAACGGTACGCAGAGGGACCGACATGATGCACCTATTTAGCTGTTAATTATTATGTTCACTACCTTGTCGCGCAGCCAGTCAATCCGAAAGGCAAAGTGAAGTCAATAGCGAACGCGGCGCCCCGCAGCCTTTATTTTTCGGGCTTTTTTTAACACTATCGTGGTAAAGCAGGCCCCAGAGCGGCACAAACGTTACCAATTGGATGAACGGCGTTTAGAATTTTTTACATGGCAGTTGTTAATTAAAATCAACGACGCTAAGCTCCGGAAAAGCTCGTTCAAGTGTCAGACTTCGAGGTGAATAAAAATGGCATTCAAGCCATTGATCGGCGTTACTGCGTGCGTCAAACAGATTGGCCTGCACCCCTATCACATCAGCGGCGACAAATACGTTCGCGCTGTCAGCGTTGGCGCTGAAGGGTTGCCGGTGGTCATTCCCTCCCTTGGCAGCCTGACGGAAATCGACGACCTGCTCGGTCAGCTCGACGGTCTGCTGCTGACCGGCTCGCCTTCGAACGTGGAACCCTTCCACTATCAAGGCCCGGCCAGCGCCCCCGGCACGGATCACGATCCGGCGCGGGACGCCACCACCCTTCCTTTATTACGTGCAGCCATCGCCGCGGGCGTTCCGGTGCTGGGCATTTGCCGTGGCTTTCAGGAAATGAACGTGGCGTTTGGTGGCAGCCTGCATCAGAAGGTGCATGAGCTGCCGGGCATGCTCGACCACCGCGAAGCCGACAGCCCGGATGTGGCCGTGCAATACGCACCGGCCCACGCGGTGACGGTGCTTGCGGGCGGCGTGTTCGAAGCGCTCGAGCTGCCGGGTGAGTTTCAGGTCAACTCGATTCACAGCCAGGGCATCGATCGCCTCGCCCCCGGCCTGCGCGCCGAAGCCGTGGCGCCGGATGGGTTGATCGAAGCGATCTCGGTCGAGCACAGCCCGACCTTCGCCCTCGGCGTGCAATGGCACCCGGAATGGCAAGTGCTGGACAACCCGAACTACCTGAAGATTTTCCAGGCGTTCGGCGCGGCTTGCCGACAACGGGCGGCGCGACGCAACCAGCGCTGACACCACTCGCAAACACCAGACGATTTACTGCCCCCACGGTGGCCGGGCGCGCCTGCGCGCATCCGGCAGCCGTGTACAGCAACACCCGTGATAACAACAAGTACGACCCAGGCAGCCAGGACGGCGGCGCCGAACAAGCCGGATCGGTTTTAGCAACACCCGTCAGATCAACGCGAAACCCTGTGGGAGCTGGCTTGCCAGCGATGAGGCCGTCACCTGCAACATCTGTGGTGACTGCCCCACCGCCATCGCTGGCAAGCCAGCTCCCACAGGGGAAGGTGACTCGACTGGTGATGCTTATGCAGCTCCGCAATCCACTTACGCCCGGCCACATTGGCCAGGCAAACGAAACCTGTTGGGAGTTTCACATGGCAAACGCCTCCAGCACTTACAGGAAGGCACTTGAAGGTCATCAGCAACCGAAAAAGGTGTTGGTGAAAGTCGATCGTGTCACCAAGAAGTTCGATGAAACCGTGGCCGTGGATGATGTGTCCCTGGAGATCCATCAGGGCGAAATCTTCGCGCTGCTGGGGGGCTCGGGTTCGGGCAAATCGACCCTGTTGCGCATGCTCGCCGGTTTCGAGCGCCCGACCGAGGGGCGAATTCTGCTCGACGGCGTGGACATCACCGACATGCCGCCGTACGAGCGGCCGATCAACATGATGTTCCAGTCCTACGCGCTGTTCCCGCACATGACCGTCGCGCAGAACATCGCCTTCGGCCTCAAGCAGGACCGTTTGCCCGCCAGCGAAATCGATGCCCGCGTCGAAGAAATGCTGCGTCTGGTGCACATGACCCAATACGCCAAGCGCCGCCCGCACCAGTTGTCCGGCGGCCAGCGCCAGCGCGTCGCCCTCGCCCGCTCACTGGCCAAGCGGCCGAAGCTGTTGCTGCTCGACGAGCCGATGGGTGCGCTGGATAAAAAGCTGCGCTCGCAGATGCAGCTGGAACTGGTCGAGATCATCGAGCGCGTCGGCGTGACCTGCGTCATGGTCACCCACGATCAGGAAGAAGCCATGACCATGGCCGAGCGCATCGCGATCATGCACCTGGGCTGGATCGCCCAGATCGGCAGCCCGGTCGACATTTATGAAGCGCCGGTCAGCCGCATGGTCTGTGAATTCATCGGCAACGTGAACGCCTTTGATGGCACCGTGGTGGAAGATCTGGAAGGCCACGCGATCATTCACAGCCCGGATCTGCAGCAGAAGATCTACGTCGGTCACGGCGTCAGTACGTCGGTGCAGGACAAGTCGATCACCTACGCGATTCGCCCGGAAAAAATGCTCGTCAGCACCACTCAACCAGAGGGCCGCTACAACTGGTCCGAAGGCAAGGTGCATGACATCGCCTACCTCGGCGGTCATTCGGTGTTCTACGTCGAATTGCCCGGCGGCAAGATCGTCCAGTCGTTCATGGCCAACGCCGAGCGCCGTGGCGCGCGGCCGACCTGGGACGACAAGGTCTACGTCTGGTGGGAAGACGACAGCGGCGTGGTACTGCGCTCATGAGAACCTTCAATCAGCAATTCCTGCGCCTGGTGCCCAGCGGGCGAAAACTGGTGATCGGCATTCCGTTCATCTGGCTGTTCCTGTTCTTCATGCTGCCGTTCTTTCTGGTGATGAAGATCAGCTTCTCGGAAGCCGCGCTGGCGATCCCGCCATACTCGGAGATCTACACCTACGCCGAACAGAAATTCCAGCTGCTGCTGAACATCGGCAACTACACCCTGCTCGGCGAAGACGATCTGTACCTGTCGGCCTACCTCGGCTCGCTGAAGGTGGCGGCACTGAGCACCGTGATGTGTCTGCTGATCGGTTTCCCGATGGCTTACGCGATCACCAAGACCGGCAAGGAAACGCAAAACGTCCTGCTGCTGTTGATCATGATGCCAACCTGGACCGCGATCCTGATCCGCGTTTACGCGTGGATGGGCATTCTCAGCAACAACGGTCTGCTCAACGCGTTTCTGATGTGGACCGGGCTGACCGATCAGCCGATCGAGATCCTCAACACCAACACCGCGGTGTATATCGGTGTCGTCTACGCGTATCTGCCGTTCATGGTGCTGCCGCTGTACGCCAACCTGGTCAAACACGACGGCAGTCTGCTGGAAGCCGCGCAGGATCTGGGTTCAAGCAACTTCAACAACTTCTGGAAAATCACCGTGCCGCTGGCCAGGAACGGGATCATCGCAGGCTGCATGCTGGTGTTCATTCCTGTGGTCGGTGAGTTCGTGATTCCGGAACTGCTGGGTGGCCCGGAGACGCTGATGATCGGCCGCGTGCTGTGGCAAGAGTTCTTCAATAACCGCGACTGGCCGGTGGCGTCTGCGCTGGCGGTGGTGATGCTGTTGATCCTGATTGTGCCGATTCTGCTGTTCAACCGCAGCCAGGCCAAAGAGATGGAGGCACGGGGATGAAACGCTTCAATTTTTCGAAGTTCATGCTGATCTTCGGCCTGATGTTCATTTATCTGCCGATGCTGATTCTGGTGATCTACTCGTTCAACGCCTCGAAACTGGTGACGGTGTGGGGTGGCTGGTCGGTGAAGTGGTATGTCGGTCTGCTCGACAACACGCAACTGATGGGCTCGGTGCTGCGCTCGCTGGAAATCGCCTGCTACACCGCAATTGCTGCGGTCGCGCTGGGCACCCTCGCCGCCTTCGTTCTGACGCGAGTCACGCGCTTCAAGGGCCGCACGCTGTTTGGCGGTCTGGTCACCGCGCCGCTGGTGATGCCGGAAGTGATCACCGGCCTGTCGCTGTTGCTGCTGTTTGTGGCGATGGCGCAACTGATCGGCTGGCCGCAGGAGCGTGGCATCGTCACGATCTGGATCGCCCACACCACGTTTTGTGCTGCCTATGTGGCGGTGGTAGTCTCCGCGCGCCTTCGCGAGCTCGACCTGTCGATTGAGGAAGCGGCGATGGATCTCGGTGCGAAACCGTTCAAGGTGTTTTTCCTGATCACCATTCCGATGATTGCGCCGTCGCTGGCGGCGGGCGGGATGATGTCGTTCGCCTTGTCGCTGGATGACCTGGTGTTGGCGAGTTTCGTTTCCGGCCCGGGTTCGACCACGTTGCCGATGGAGGTTTTCTCGGCTGTGCGTCTGGGCGTGAAACCCGAGATCAACGCCGTGGCCAGCCTGATTCTGCTGGCGGTGTCTCTGGTGACGTTCCTGGTCTGGTACTTCGGTCGCAAGGCAGAAGCCAACCGCAAGCGGGCGATTCAGGAAGCGATGGATCAGACGGCCAACGAGTCGTGGCAGCCTCGGCAATCCGCAGCAACGGCTTGACCTGCAGGCGCAGCGTGCCTCTGCGCCTGGCAAATTTTGTCAGCCCCACGGTCAGTCCCCTCTCCCTGTGGGAGAGGGTTAGGGTGAGGGGCCTTTTAGCTTGAAGTGAATAAAAAGAATGGAGTTGTACCGATGAAAATGTTTGGCAGGACTCTGCTGACACTGTCCTTGATGGGCGCAATCGTCATGGGCGCCCAGGCCAACGATAAGGTGCTGCGGGTTTACAACTGGTCCGATTACATCGCGCCGGACACCGTCAAGAAGTTCGAAGACGAAACCGGTATCCGTGTGACCTACGACGTCTTCGACAGCAACGAAACCCTTGAGGCACGTTTGCTCGCGGGTAAATCCGGTTACGACCTGGTGGTGCCGTCGAACAGTTTTCTGGCCAAGCAGATCAAGGCCGGCGTCTATCAGCCGCTGGACAAATCGAAGCTGCCGAACTGGAAGAATCTCAACCCGGTGCTGCTGAAAAACGCCTCCGCCAGCGATCCGGACAACGCCCATGCGTTCCCGTACATGTGGGGCTCGATCGGCATCGGTTTCAACCCGGCCAAGGTCAAGGAAGTGCTCGGCGCCGACGCTCCGACCCATTCCTGGGACTTGCTGTTCAAGCCGGAGAACGCTGAAAAATTGAAGGCCTGCGGTATCAGTTTTCTCGACTCGCCGACCGAAATGATCCCGGCCGCCCTGCACTATCTGGGCTACCCGGTGAACGACAGGGACACCGCACACATCAAGGAAGCCGAGGCGCTGTTCATGAAAATCCGTCCGAACGTGGCGTATTTCCATTCCTCGAAATACATCTCCGACCTGGCCAACGGCAACATCTGCGTGGCGGTCGGTTACTCCGGTGACGTCCTCCAGGCCAAGGCCCGCGCGGTGGAATCGGGCAACAACGTGGTGATCGACTACAGCATTCCCAAGGAAGGCGCCGGCAGCTTCTACGACATGGTCGCCATCCCGCGCGATGCGGCGAACGTCGAGAATGCCTACCTGTTCATGGATTTTTTGATGCGCCCGGAAATCATCGCCGAAATCACCAACAGCAACGGCTACAGCAACGCCAACGCCGCGGCGACGCCGCTGGTGGACGAAGCGATCCGCAACGACCCCGGCTCGTACCCGTCGCAAGCGGTGATGGCGACGCTGTACGCGGTGCCGGATCAGCCAATCGCCACGCAGCGGATCATGACGCGCGGCTGGACCCGGGTGAAACTCGGTAAATAACCACGCCAGTCAAACACTGATAAACCCTGTGGGAGCTGGCTTGCCAGCGATGGCGGTGGGTCAGACAACGATGACGCTAGATGTGCTGGCCCTATCGCTGGCAAGCCAGCTCCCACAGGTTTTGCGATCGAATTCGGACGCACAGCGTCCATCGAGACATTCCCACGCAGAGCGTGGGAATGATGTGCGCAACCCTTTCCGTTCACGCAGCGCCTTACCAACGCTGCCCCTGCTCTGAACGGCCTCACCTGGCTTCCTCGGTTCAGGTGACTTCAGGCGCCCTCGGGCGCCTTTTTTTGTGCCGTCAGATCAGCGGCCAGTCCTGAATAATGCGATAGCGGCCCTTGTGCGATTCGAACAGGGCGAAGCGTTCGGCGCTCAGGAAGAATTCCGGCGGTGTGGCAGCTTCCGGCTCCGGCGCGCGAAATTCTCGGGCCAGGGTCAGGTGCGGACGGAATTCGCGCGGCGTCTCTTCAAAACCGAACGGCAACATGGCTTGTTCCAGTGCGTAGACCAGACGCAACAATGCCGGCGGCGCCTGTTCCGGCGCCAGCGACAACACCCCGGCGCGATGCCACACCTGCAAGCGATCCAAGGCAACTCTCAACGCTGCTCCCGGCGTGCGCACTTGGGCAGCGGCTTCGCAGACCGGCTGAATCTGTGCCAACGGCACGGCGCCGAGGAACAGCAGGGTCAGATGAAAATTATCCGCCGGCACCGGTTTGCCGGTGCGCAGGCACAATTCACTGCGCCATTGCGCGATCGCCTTGCGCTGCGCTGGCGGGCAATCCAAGGCGAAAAACAGCCGCTTGAACGGCTCATCCCTGCGCACTTCATCGATCATGGCCCCGGTCTCCTTCGCTCACTGTCAGCCGTCGATTTTACACAGCCTGCTCTGACGACCGGTGACACGCGGCTATAGTTCAAGGATCGCTATCAACCGGAGGCAGCCATGCGCGAGATCCTCAGCAAAGAACCGTGGTGGGCCCGGCCACCGCAACCCGGGCAAGATGAAAGCCAGCTGGAATGGGGTTGGCTGGTGCATTACAGCGAGGGTGAACCGCGTTTCGAGTTCGTCCGCGAACGCCCGACCGATGAACAAATCCGCAACCGCAAAAGTTGCCGCACCACCCCCACCCCCGAGTGAACGCAATACCTGCAGGAGTGAGCCTGCTCGCGATAGCGGTCGAGCAGTCAATGCCTGTGTTGGCTGTCCCGGCTCAATCGCCAGCAGGCTGGCTCCCACAAAGTTTTAGGGTGTTCGCATATTCTTTGCTCAGCGCAGATCCCCTGTAGGAGTGAGCCTGCTCGCGATAGCGTTCGAACAGTCAATGCCTGTGTTGGCTGTGCCGGCCCAATCGCCAGCAGGCTGGCTCCCACACAATCTTCGGGTATACGCAAATCCTCAGCTCACCACAGATCCCTTGTAGGAGTGAGCCTGCTCGCGATAGCGGTCAGATAATCAATGAGACTTTGAATGCGCGAAGGTTGTCGGCTCATCGCTCTCACCCAGATGGCCCTCGACCTGCCCGGCCATGTGCAGCGTGCCGGCCATCACCCCGGTGGTCGGGCTTTGCACCAGTTTCAGCCAGGCCTTGTCGAAGGTGCCGCCCAGGCTGCTGCGGATCAGCGCTTCGCTGTCGGGACGGTCGTTGGCCTGGATGATCGCGCGAATCCCCGCCACGCCCACCGAGATCAAACCGCCCGCCAGTTTCCCGGCCGCCGCGGCAACCGCACTGGCAGCGCCGCGCGGGGCCATTTCCGCTTCCATGCGCTGGCTCGCGCGTTTGGCCACCGGAGCCATCCCGGCGTCGGTCGAGGCGATGCCTTTGGCGCCGCCGTCGGTGTGGATCTTGTCGATCAGCGCGGCATACGCCGGCAAGGTATTCAACGGTTCAGTGCTGATGACCTGAAACAATGAGGCATCGCGCGCCGGCGGTGGGCCGAGGGCGATGGCCGGGACTTTCTGCAAGCGCCCGTTGAGCTGCGCGACCGGCACCCCATGGCGTTGGGCGATCAACGGCATCTGCTGCGCCATCAACTGCGCATAGAACGCGGTGGCCTGGGCGAGAATCGCATCCGGGTCGATCTCCACCGCCACCGGCGCCAGCACCCTTTCCTGATATTGCTCAAGCAGATATGCGGCCAGACGCTTGGCTGACGCGTCCTGCTCGCCGCCGGCATTGATCGTGTACCAGCTGACTTTCATCGACAGCCATTCCTGGGTCCAGTAGCTGCTGAACCATGGGATGAAATTTTCTTCAGTTTGCTGATAGACGCGAGTGCGCCAATGTTCCATCGAGCCACGGGCGAACACCTTGACTTGCTCGGTAGCCTGCTGCGAGGCGCTGACGATTTCCCGGTCGATCTGCTGCCAGGTAGCCGGCGACACCACCACGGCGCGCGGCTCGATCACCGGCGCCCGCGCCGCAGTAGCGCAGCCGGTAAGGACAAGCAGTGCGGCGATCAGCAGCGCACGCGGATTCACGGTGCTGGTTCCTTGGATGAACGGGGGCGGATTTGAGTATAGGTGGGTCAGTGAATATTGATGGTGGCTGCACCGGCCTCATCGCTGGCAAGCCAGCTCCCACAGGTGTCTGGTTTGGATGCAAAACCTGCGGTCACTGAAAACCTCTGTGGGAGCTGGCTTGCCAGCGATGAGGCCATCAGCAACACCGCCAACCGCAACGACAACCATCACCGCCATCGATATTCACCATCGCCACGATTGCCTTCCGCCAACCGCCCATGAAAGGCACGATTAAGCCATCCGAAACACAACGAGGAGTTCACAGCATGATTCACACCCAAGTCACCCTCTCCGTGAGTTTCCCGGTGTTCGGCAGCAACTATTACGCTCAGCACGTTGTGTCGCACAAGGCGCGCGCGCTGGTGTTCAACGAGGCATTCGAGGATCTGCTGATGCCCGCTGCCAGCAATCACTTCAGCAATGAGGTGGTCGGCTTCAACGATCAGTTCCGTTTTCTGAGCGATATTCTCGCCACCCATTTGCTGGACATCGAGGCCACTGTGCCTGCGCGATCCAGCGTCCGGGCGAGCGCTCGTTTTTCTTGAGTATCGAAGGCTAAACAAAAAGGGCGTCCCATCGCGGGACGCCCTCTTGCGTTCAATCAATCATCATCCCGATCACGGTAGTATCGACGCCCGTCGCGACGGTCGTCATCGCGGTCGTCCCAGCGCCGGTCGTGGTCGTAATAGCGACCGTGATCGCGGTCGTAGTGCCGGCCATGGCGATGGTCATCATCAAAATCCGCGACACAGCCACCGAGCAAAACGGCGGCGGTCACAGTCAGCAGGATCGTTGTCGCTTGCTTCATTCAAAACTTCCCTAAAACCAAGGTCTTGACGACGGAATCGGCCACGCTGCCCTCGCCTTTTGACAAGGGTGCGCACAGCCGCAGATACGACCGGGCAAAACGCGGTTGATTCAGTGGCCAGCATCGACCGTTGGTCGCCTTGTTCGTCAGCGCCGAACAGCGGCGACATGCCACCTATACTGCTTGCAACCAACCCCCATGCAATGGATCTGCGCCCTCAATAACAACAAGCAGAGGTGGACCATGGTCTGGCAGCAAGTGTATGACCCGTTTGGCAATCCAGTGCTCTCCACGCTGATGGCCGCCGTGCCGGTCGTGGTGATGCTCGCCGCGCTGGCGTTCTTTCACGTCAAGGCGCATCTGGCCGCGCTGTTGGCGTTGGCCTCTGCGCTGCTGATTTCGATTTTCGCGTTCGACATGCCGGCGGGCATGGCCGGTTCAGCGGCGTTGTTCGGCGCTGCGAATGGCCTGCTGCCGATCGGCTGGATCG
Organism: Pseudomonas sp. Z003-0.4C(8344-21); assembly: GCF_900104975.1. Lineage (NCBI taxonomy): Bacteria > Pseudomonadati > Pseudomonadota > Gammaproteobacteria > Pseudomonadales > Pseudomonadaceae > Pseudomonas > Pseudomonas sp. Z003-0.4C(8344-21). Next base: position 3,995,774 of record NZ_LT629756.1, read on the forward strand.
TGCTCAACATCATCTTTCTGCATCGCCTGACCACCGAGAACGGTTCGTTCAAAGTGCTGCAGGATTCCCTCGCAAGGATTACCGATGACCGCCGCTTGCAGTTGCTGTTGATCGCCTTTTGCTTCGGTGCGTTCTTCGAAGGCGCGGCCGGTTTTGGCACCCCGGTGGCGGTGACCGGGGCGATTCTGATCGGACTGGGGTTCTCGCCACTGGCGGCGTCGGGGCTGGCGCTGATCGCCAACACTGCGCCGGTGGCGTTCGGCGCCCTGGGCACGCCGATCATCACCTTGGCGAAAGTCACCGGGCTGGATGAAATGGAATTGTCGATGATGGTCGGTCGGCAGCTGCCGTTCTTCTCGGTGCTGGTACCGTTCTGGCTGATCTGGGCGTTCGCCGGTTGGCGCAAGATGCTCGAAGTGTGGCCGGCGATTCTGGTCGCCGGTGTCAGTTTCGCGATACCGCAATTTCTCGTGTCGAACTACCACGGGCCGATGTTGGTGGACGTCATCGCTGCGCTGATCTCCATGGCGTGCCTGACGCTGTTTCTGAAGGTGTGGAAACCGGCGACCATTCACACCTCGGCAGCACTCTCGGGGCGCGTCGACAACTCCAGGGTCGACGAGGAAAAAGTCACCGCCAGCGCCGCGTTCAGCGATCAGGCGCGGCCGGCGGTGATGCGCGCGTGGATGCCGTGGATCATCCTCACGGTGTTCGTGTTTGCCTGGGGCACCCAGGGCTTCAAAAACATGTTCGACACCCGCCCGGCGATCGATCCGGTGACGCAGTCGGCCAGGCTCGATGCGCAAGGCAAACCGCTGCGCGAGGCCAACCCGATTTTCGCCCCGGCGGTGACCTTCACCAGCCTGCATTTGCAGATCGAAAAAGTGCCGCCGGTGGTTGCCGCGCCGAAAGCCGAAGAAGCGGTGTACAAGTTCACCTGGCTCACCGCGACCGGCAGCGGGATTCTGCTGGCGGCGATTGTCGGCGGGCTGTTGATGGGCTATTCGATCCCGCAGTTGATCAAGCAATACCTGCGCACGCTGTGGGTGGTGCGGTTTTCGCTGATCACCATTGCGGCGATGCTGGCGCTGGGGTTCCTCACGCGCTATTCAGGGCTCGATGCGACCATGGGTCTGGCGTTTGCGGCGACGGGGATTTTCTATCCGATGTTCGGCACGCTGCTCGGCTGGCTCGGCGTGGCGCTGACCGGCTCGGACACGGCGTCGAACGTGCTGTTCGGCGGCCTGCAACGGGTCACCTCGGAACAGCTCGGCATCAGCCCGGTGCTGATGGCGGCGGCGAACAGCTCGGGTGGGGTGATGGGCAAAATGGTCGATGCGCAATCGATCGTGGTCGCCTCCACCGCCACTCGCTGGTACGGGCATGAGGGCGAGATTCTGCGCTACGTGTTCTTCCACTCGATCGTGCTGGCGATCCTCGTCGGCGGGCTGGTGACGCTGCAGGCTTATGTGGCGCCGTTTACCTCGATGGTGGTGGGCGCACATTAATCCGGCGCAACACATTCCAATGCAGGAGTGAGCCTGCTCGCGATAGCGGTGTGTCAGGTAAGTAGATGCGGGATGACACACCGCTATCGCGAGCAGGCGAAGGCCTACAGGGGATTTGCGTTGGCCAGATGATTGATGAACTGCGCGCATAACGCTTGGCGCGAAATCCGACAAAACCTTTTCCCCTCCCCTGCGGTCACTCCTTTTACGAGACTGGCATGCATGCCGGCGCGCCCGACAGGGCCCCTTTGTGATCCTGCCGCCTGATGAGAGACAAGGAATCGAACCATGACGATTTCCCGACGCAGCTTTTTGATCCTCGGCGCTGTGACTGCGACCGCGTTTGCGATGCCCCCGTTTATCAGCCTCAAGGCCTATGCGGCCAATCCGGAGCAACCCGCCATGAGCAAAGTGACCCTCAACGTCAACGGCCAACCGCGCGAGTTGACCGTCGATACCCGCACCACCCTGCTCGACGCCCTGCGTGAGCACCTGCACCTGACCGGCACCAAGAAAGGCTGCGACCACGGCCAGTGCGGCGCCTGCACGGTGATCGTCGATGGCCGGCGGATCAATTCCTGCCTGAGCCTGGCAGTGATGCAAGAAGGCCGCGAGGTCACCACCATCGAAGGCCTCGGCATGCCCGACACCCTGCACCCGATGCAAGCGGCGTTCATCAAGCACGACGGTTATCAGTGCGGCTACTGCACGCCGGGGCAGATCTGCTCGGCGGTGGCGGTGCTCAAGGAAATCCGCGATGGCATCCCCAGCCACGTCAGCCCGAGCCTGACCGAGCCACCGCAACTGATCGCCGCCGAATTGCAGGAGCGCATGAGCGGCAACATCTGCCGTTGCGGCGCCTATTCGAACATCATCGAAGCCATCACTGAAGTCGCGGAGGAATCGGCATGAGAGCGTTCAATTACAGCCGCGCCGACTCGCCCGCCGCAGCCGCGGCACAAGCCGCTCAGGTCGAAGGCGCGCGGTTTATCGCTGGCGGCACCAACCTGCTCGATCTGATGAAACTCGACATCGAAACCCCGCCACATCTGATCGATATCAATCACTTGGGCCTCGATCAGATCGAAGCCACGCCCGAAGGCGGTCTGCGCATCGGCGCGCTGGTGCGCAACACCGATCTGGCCGCCGATGCGCGCGTACGCAAAGACTACGCCCTGCTGTCGCGCGCCCTGCTCGCCGGGGCCTCGGGGCAGCTGCGCAATATGGCCAGCACCGCCGGCAACCTGCTGCAACGCACCCGCTGCCCGTACTTCTACGACACCCATCAGGCCTGCAACAAACGCAACCCCGGCAGCGGCTGTTCGGCCATCGGCGGGGTCACGCGGCAGCTCGGCATCATCGGCGTCAGCGACGCGTGCATCGCCACCCATCCGAGTGACATGGCCATTGCCATGCGCGCCCTCGATGCGCAGATTGAAACGGTGAAACCTGACGGCAGCACGCGCAGCATCGCCATGGCCGATTTCCATCAGTTGCCCGGTGACACGCCGCACATCGAAACCAGCCTCACCCTCGGCGAGTTCATCACTGCCGTAACCCTGCCGCCACCGGTGGGCGGCACGCACATTTATCACAAGGTGCGTGATCGCTCGTCCTACGCGTTTGCGCTGGTTTCGGTCGGCTTGATCCTGCAAGCGGACGGCAGCGGTCGCGTAGCGGTCGGTGGCATCGCGCCGAAACCGTGGCGCGTCGAAGCCGCCGACGCGCTACTGCCGCAAGGCGCCAAAGCGGTCAGTGAACGCCTGCTCGAAGGCGCGACACCGACCCACGACAACCAATTCAAACTGACCCTGGTCGAGCGCACGCTCGGCGCGGTGTTGGCGCAAGCGAGGGAAACGGCATGAAATTCGATACGCCCGCCACCACCAACCCGATCGACCAACTGAAAGTGGTCGGCCAACCCACCCCACGCGTCGAAGGCCGGTTGAAAACCTGCGGTCAGGCCACCTACGCCTATGAGCAACATGAAGCGGCGGCCAATCAGGCGTACGGTTTCATGGTCGATTCCGGCATTGCCAAGGGCCGGATCAAAGCCATCCACCTCGACGAAGCGAAAGCCGCGCCCGGTGTGCTGGCGATCGTCACCGGCGCCAATGCCGGCAAGCTCGACAAGGGCCAATACAACGCCGCGCACCTGCTCGCCCATCCCGAGGTGCAGCATTATCAGCAAGCGGTTGCGCTGGTGGTGGCCGAAACCTTTGAACAGGCGCGCGCGGCGGCGCAGTTGGTCAAGGTCGACTACGAAACCAGCGACGGCAAGTTCGATCTGGCCAGCGTCCGCGATTTGGGCGTCGAGCCGAAAGATGAACTGCCCGACGTCAATCACGGCGATTTCGACAAGGCCTTCGCCGCGGCACCGGTGCAGTTCGACCGCACCTACACCACGCCGGACCAGTCCCACGCGATGATGGAACCGCATTCGACTTTGGCCGCGTGGAACGGCGATCAACTGACCTTGTGGACGTCCAATCAAATGGTCGACTGGAGCGTCGGCGATGTGGCCAAGACGCTGGGCTTGCCGAAGGAAAAAGTGCGCATCGTCTCGCCTTACATTGGTGGCGGTTTCGGCGGCAAATTGTTCGTACGCGCTGACGCGATCCTCGCCGCCCTCGGCGCGCGCATGGCTGGCCGGCCAGTGAAAGTCGCGCTCGCCCGCCCGCAGATGGCCAACAACACCACCCATCGCCCGGCGACGATTCAGCGCATCCGCATGGGTGCAACGGCCGACGGCAAGCTCACCGCTATCGCCCACGAAGGCTGGTCGGGCAACCTCGCCGACGGCAAGGTCGAACTCGCCGCGCAGCCGAGTCAGTTGCTTTACGCGGCAGAGAACCGCCGGGTCAGTATGCGCCTCGCGCCGCTGGATCTGCCCGAGGGCAATGCGATGCGCGCACCGGGTGAAGCGCCGGGGCTGATGGTGCTGGAAATCGCCATGGACGAGATGGCCGAGCAGTTGAACATGGACCCGATCCAGTTCCGCATTCTCAACGACACCCAGGTCGACCCGGTCAAAACCGAGCGGCCGTTTTCCCAGCGTCAACTGGTCAAGTGCCTGGAGCTCGGCGCGCAGAAGTTCGGCTGGGATCAGCGCCCCGCCAAACCTGGCACGCGTCGCGAAGGCCGCTGGCTGATCGGCATGGGCGTTGCGGCGGCGTTTCGCAACAACCTGCTGGTCAAGTCCGGTGCGCGAGTGCGCCTGGAGCGCGACGGCAAGGTCACGGTCGAAACCGACATGACCGACATCGGCACCGGCAGCTACACGATCATCGCGCAAACTGCCGCCGAGATGATGGGCGTCGGCCTCGACGACGTGACGGTGCATCTGGGTGACTCGAACTTCCCGGTATCGGCAGGCTCGGGCGGCCAGTTCGGCGGCAACTGCTCGACCGCCGGGGTATATGCCGCGTGCGTGAAACTGCGTGAAGCGGTGGCCGGGAAACTCGGCATGGAGGCAGACCAGGCCGAATTCGTCGACGGCCAGGTACGCGCTGGCGGTAAAACCCTGCCATTGCGCAATGCCGCAGAAGGCGGCGCACTGGTTGGCGAGGACAGCATTGAATTCGGCGATCTGGCCGAGAAGTACCAGCAGTCGACTTTCGGCGCGCATTTCGTCGAAGTCGCCGTCGATGCCGCCACTGGCGAAGTCCGCGTGCGGCGCATGCTCGCGGTGTGCGCGGCCGGGCGTATTCTCAACCCCACGTCGGCGCGCAGTCAGGTGATCGGTGCAATGACCATGGGCGTTGGTGCGGCGTTGATGGAAGAACTGGCGGTGGATACCCGCCTGGGCTTTTTCGTCAACCATGACCTGGCCGGGTATGAAGTGCCGGTGCATGCCGACATTCCTCATCAAGAGGTGATTTTCCTTGATGAGACCGACCCGATTTCCTCGCCGATGAAGGCCAAGGGTGTCGGCGAACTGGGGATTTGCGGGGTGAGTGCGGCGGTGGCCAATGCGATCTATAACGCCACTGGCGCGCGGGTGCGGGAGTATCCGATTACCTTGGACAAGGTGCTGTCGTCGTTGCCGGAAATGATATGAGGCCCTGAAAAGCCCCTCACCCTAGCCCTCTCCCAAAGGGAGAGGGAACTGATTGGGGGATGTTCGAGGGTTGCGCTGATTTGGGCGTGCTGTGGTGAATCCATAATCGAAAACCCTCACCCTAGCCCTCTCCCAAGGGAGAGGGAACTGATTCGGGGATATTCGAGGATTGCATCGACCTGGGCGTGCTGTGGTGAATCCATAATCGAAAACCCTCACCCTAACCCTCTCCCAAAGGGAGAGGGGACTGATTGGGGGATGTTCGAGGGTTGCGCTGGTTTTAACGCCCCGCTGTGAATCCATAATCGACTCGTTTTCCCAGGTCGATGTTTAACGCAAGACAACTCGGTCGGCTCCCTCTCCCTCCGGGAGAGGGCTGGGGTGAGGGCCGGGTTCACTCGGTCCGCGGATATTGCTCAGCCCCCATCAGTCCCATCCCCTCCACTACTGCCCGAGCTTCGCCGGGTATCATCTGTACGACCCGAGCCGACATCCGACGGTGGCGCTTGCATTGCTGGAGGCGCTGCGCTATCACGGGTGAGCGCATCGTCTTTATAACAACCGACGGTCCGCCACTCAGCTTTCGCCAGCTCCGCCGCTTGCGCGGCGGAAGCCGCAGTCACTGTCGCTTGTTGTCCATGTTCCTGTCCCAGACAGTTGTACTGCGCTTTTTCTGCCCACGCTTCAAGGGACATTGTCAGCAGGCAAGTAACAACACTGCCAATCAGAGCCTGGCGGACGCTGTTCATGGCAGCGCCTCCTTGTCGAAACCGAAAGCCACCATGATTGATCAAGGAAATGAATTTTCCACTGTCAGACCTGACAGTCCTTTAGACGCTTTGGCAATAACCCGCCGCTGCGGCTACCCCAACAACGCTACCAACTGATGCCGCTGCGCATCGGTCAGCATCGGCTCGAACCCGGCCCTGGCATTATCCGCCATGTAGCGCGGGTTACTGGTGCCAGGAATCACACAAGTCACCGCTGAATGCGAGAGCAGAAACTTCAGCGCCAGTTGCGGCCAGCTATTGACCTGCACGTCGGAAACCCAGCCCGGCAGCGGCTTGCCCTTGAGCCGCGCGAGCAAGCCACCACCACCGAATGGCCGATTGCAGATCACCGCCACCCCGCGTTCGCGGCACAGCGGCAGGATGCGTTTCTCGACGCCGCGATCATCGAGGGCATAGTTGATCTGCAGGAAATCCACAGATTCAGTCTTCAGCACCGCTTCTACTTCATCGTAGGCCGACGGCGTGTAATGGGTGATGCCGATGTAGCGGATGCGCCCCTGCTCTTTCCACTCACGCAAGGTCGGCAGGTGGGTCTGCCAGTCGAGCAGGTTGTGGATCTGCATCAGGTCGATGCGTTCGGTTTGCAGCAGGCTGAACGACTGCTCCATCTGCGCAATGCCCTCCTCGCGCCCTCGCGTCCACACTTTGGTGGCGAGAAACGCTGGCGAGCGCGGCTGGTGGATCGACAGCAGTTCACCGGTGGTCTGTTCGGCGCGGCCATACATCGGTGAGCTGTCGATCAACGTGCCGCCCTTGGCGAACAACTCATCGAGCACCGCCGGCAACTGCCGGTAAACCGGATCGCCGGGAGCCACATCAAATCCGCGATAGGTGCCGAGGCCGACGATCGGCAACGCCTCGGAGCTGGATGGGATGGCGCGGGTCTGCATGGTCTGGCCTCCGGTCGTCGCGGATGTCGTGCGGCTGGCCAAGGCCCGATCAAGGCAGAAGACCGCCGAAACCCCGGCCGCCAGCGTAAGCAGGCGGCGTCGGGAATAACCCTCAGTGTGGCTCATGCTGGCTCCCCTGCTGCATGGATCTGTTGCCGGTTGTGTGGCGAGCAGCCGGCTGCCGTGCTGGGCTACACTGCGACGGCCTACCTTCGCCCACGGTTAAAAATAGCCGAATGTCCCGAACCTTGATGTCACTCGTCGCATTGCTCGTCGCCGTGTACCTGGCGTTGTGCGCTGCGCTGTTCGTGTTCCAGCGCTCGCTGATCTATTTCCCGCAGCCCAATGCCGCCGCCAGCGCTGACTCGCGGATGACCTTGTCGATGCCCGACGCAACGGTTTCGGTGCTTACCCGCGCACATAGCGGCACGCGAGCGCTACTGTATTTCGGCGGCAATGCCGAGGACGTCTCGCGCAATCTGCCGGAGTTTGCCGAGGCCTTTCCTGACTACGCGTTGTACCTGCTCAATTACCGTGGTTTCGGTGACAGCGACGGCTCGCCGTCCGAAGCGGCGATTGCCGAGGATGCGCTGGCGCTGTTCGATCAGGTTTACGCCAGTCATCCGCAGATCGTCGTGGTCGGGCGCAGTCTAGGCTCGGGTGTCGCCGTGCGCCTGGCCAGCCAGCGGCCGGTGCAGCAGCTGATTCTGGTGACGCCCTACTACAGCCTCGAAGAAATCGCCGTGCGCCAATACCCGTGGGTGCCGGTGAAGTGGTTGCTCAAGGATCGCTTCGAGTCGGGTAAATATGCCGCGCATATCCGCGTGCCGACGTTGCTGCTGGCGGCCAGTGATGATGAGGTGATTCCGCGCGCCAGCACCCAGCGCCTGCTTGAGCACTTCCCCGCGGGCGTGGCGGCGCTTCGAGTAGTGCCAGAGTCGGGGCATAACTCGATTGCCGCGCGGGAGGAGTATTTGCAGTGGATGGGCGATGTGTTGAATCAGTGATCGTCGAGCCGTTCTCTAGGGCCTCATCGCGAGCAGGCTCACTCCTACAGGGGTACGCATTTCAAATGTAGGAGTGAGCCTGCTCGCGATGGCGTCATCCAGCGCAACATCGCATCTTGTCTGATCACACCCTTTGTCGCCCAGCTCCAAAACCGCCGCCCATCGCTTGAACCAAGTCCCGAATCGCCAGTCCTACCCGCGCCGCATTCCGCGGTGCACTCGACTTTTTGCGCTGTCCCCCCTTCAGAGCCGCCCGCCCCATGCGCCACGCCGTTCGTTCGTCTCGCTTCGTTTCGCTGTGCCTGCTGATCCTTTTCCCGCTGTTTGTCGAAACCGCCCAGGCCGGTGCGGAGCGGCAACTGGTAGCCGCGATCAATGATTATCGCGCCCATCCGCAACGTTGCGAGCGGCGCCCGGCACAGCGTCTGGCACCGTTGCGGCTGAACGCGAACCTGGCCCTGCCGATCGGCTATGGCTACGCCGGCGGCATGCGTGAGGCGCTGAAATCCTCGGGCTACGCCGCCACGGCGGTGCGCAGTATTCGTGTGGTCGGTGCCGAGGATGCCGAAGAAGCCTTCGACCAGTTGCTCGACGAACACTGCGCCGCACTGCTCGATGCGACGTATGCCGACATCGGCGTCAGCCGTTCGCGCAACCAATGGCAAGTGGTGCTGGCGCGGCCGGTACTCGACAGCCGTGTCGGTGACAACCGCAGCGTCGGCAAGGCCCTGCTCGCCGAAGTCAACGCCGCCCGCGCCCGCCCACGGATGTGCGGCCGTCAACGCTTCGCCGCCGCACGGCCCCTGAGCTGGAACGCGGCATTGGGCGCCGCCGCGCAGGGCCATAGCAAAGCCATGGCCTACGGCAACTACTTCGCCCACCGCGACCCGGACGGCGATCAGCCAGCCGACCGCGCCCGCGCCGCCGGTTATCGCGGTCGGCAAATCGGTGAAAACATCGCCGCCGGGCAAAGCTCACCGGGCAAGGCGATGGCCGGATGGCTGGCCAGCCCGGGCCATTGCGCGAACCTGATGAACCCGATGTACACCCAGGTCGGCGCCGGCTTCGCCAGCGAAGCACGCAGCGCTGAAGGGGTGTACTGGACGATGATGTTTGGTGCGCCTTGATGGCTGCGGTTGAGGGTTTGCGCTGAACCGACTGGCCTCATCGCGAGCAGGCTCACTCCTACAGGATTTGGGGGGGGGCCACCTGGCTCAGGCACGCCAAAGATCCCTGTGGGAGCCAGCCTGCTGGCGATGGCGTCAGGTCAGTCAAATCATCTGTGGCTGACACACCGCTATCGCGAGCAGGCTCACTCCTACAGGGGTTAGTGTGTGCCATCGAATCTTGTCAGGCCGCGCGCTGTCCGGCGGCAACCATCGCCGAAGCCGCCAGCATTGCCCGCAGCAACACCGCACACCCCGCCGCCAGATCATCCGGGGCGGCGTTTTCGATTTCGTTGTGGCTGATGCCGCCTTCGCACGGGACGAAGATCATCCCGGCCGGGCCGAGTTCGGCGAGGAAAATCGCGTCGTGGCCGGCGCCGCTGACAATGTCCATGTGTGACAGGCCCAGCCCTTGTGCCGCGCCGCGTACCGCTTCGACGCAGCCCTTTTCAAAGTACAGCGGCGGGAAGTCCGCGGTTGGTGTCAGCTCATAAGTGAGGCCGTGGGCCTGGCAGGTGGATTCGATGATTTGTTTTACCTCAGCGATCATCGAATCCAGGCGCGCCGGCTCGAGATGACGGAAATCCAGGGTCATGCGCACTTCGCCGGGAATCACGTTGCGTGAGCCGGGATAGGCTTGCAGGCAACCGACCGTGCCACAGGCGTGCGGCTGGTGGCCGAGGGCGGCGCGGTTGACGGCACCGACGATCACTGCGGCGCCGACCAGGGCGTCCTTGCGCAGGTGCATCGGCGTCGGGCCGGCGTGGGCTTCGACGCCCCGCAACTTGAGGTCGAACCACTTCTGCCCGAGCGCGCCGAGAACCACGCCGATGGTTTTCTTTTCGTCTTCCAGAATCGGGCCTTGCTCGATGTGCGCCTCGAAGTAGGCACCAACCGGGTGTCCGCTGACTTTGCGCGAACCGGCGTAGCCGATGGCGTTGAGCGCTTCGCCGACCGTGACACCGTCGGCGTCGACTTTGGCCAGAGTTTCGGCGAGGGTGAATTTTTCCGCGAAGACGCCTGAGCCCATCATGCACGGGGCGAAGCGCGAGCCTTCTTCGTTGGTCCAGACCACCACTTCCAGCGGCGCTTCGGTTTCCACGTTGAGGTCGTTCAAGGTGCGCAGGACTTCGACGCCGGCGAGCACGCCGAAGCAGCCGTCGAACTTGCCGCCGGTGGGTTGCGTGTCGATGTGGCTGCCGGTCATCACCGGTGGCAGCTCGGGATTACGGCCCGGACGGCGAGCGAAAATGTTGCCGACGGCATCCACCGTGACGCTGCATCCGGCCTCCTTGCACCATTGCACGAACAGGTCGCGGGCCTGGCGGTCGAGGTCGGTCAGGGCCAGGCGACAGACGCCGCCCTTGACCGTGGCGCCGAGTTCGGCCAGCTCCATGAGCGAGGCCCACAGGCGATCGCGGTTGATGTGCTGATGGGTCGATTGCAGAACGTCGACGGCTGCGTTCATGGGGATCTCCTCAGTGTTGATACCGATAGGGACGCAGAGCGTCCCGGGCTGCATTCCCACGCAGAGCGTGGGAACGATCAAGGATACTGCTGTGGTGTCTGTCAGGCCGCCATCGCTGGCAAGCCAGCTCCCACGGGTTCTGGGTTGAACACACAATGTGTGTACGACTCAATCCTTGTGGGAGCTGGCTTGCCAGCGATGGGGCCCTCACTTACACCGCTGATTTAACGGCTGAAGGCTGTGCGCGCATCACGCACAACCCGTAATAGATCAAACCACCCAGCGCCGAGCCGGTGAACCAGCCGTAGCTGTAGAACCAGCTGAACGCATCGCTGCCCAGCGACAACATGGTCAGCAGCACCGGCACGCCGAAGGCGATGAACCCGGCGCCGTTCCATGCCGGGTACACGTCATCGCGATACAGACCGGCAAGGTCCAGTTGCTGTTTCTTGATCAGGAAATAGTCCACCACCATGATCCCGGCAATCGGCCCGAGCAGGCTCGAATAGCCCAGCAGCCAGTTGGAGTACACGCTTTCCAGGCTGACATCGGAAACGATCAGACCGAGTTTTTTCAGCAACTCATGGGCCATCAGCGCCAGCCCGACCAGACCGGTCAGCAACACCGCTTTGGTGCGGTTGATCACCTTCGGCGCGATGTTCTGAAAGTCGTTGGTGGGCGAGACGATGTTGGCCGCGGTGTTGGTCGACAGTGTTGCAATGATGATCAGCGCCATGGCCACCGCCACCCACACCGGGCTCTGGATATGCCCGATCAGGGTGACCGGATCCGACACGGTCACGCCGACCAGTTTCACCGACGCCGCGGTCATCACCACGCCGAGCGCGGCGAACAGAAACATGGTCAATGGCAGGCCGATGATCTGCCCAAGGATCTGGTCTTTCTGGCTCTTGGCGTAGCGGCTGAAATCAGGAATGTTCAGCGATAATGTGGCCCAGAAACCGACCATCGCCGTCAGCCCGGCGGCGAAGTAACCGACCACGCTGGCGCCTTCCGGACGCTTGGCCGGGATCGCCATCAACTCGCTCATCGACACATTGGGCATCGCCCACACCAACAGACCGATGCCGACCGCCACCAGCAGCGGCGCAGACAGGGTTTCCAGCCATTTGATTGACTCGGCGCCGCGAATCACCACCCACAGGTTCAGCGCCCAGAACACCATGAAGCCAATCACCTCGCCGGTGCCGCCCAGCGACTTCCACCCCTCGAATACGGAGCCCAGAAACAGGTGAATCGCCAGGCCGCCGAACATGGTCTGAATGCCAAACCAGCCACACGCGACCAGCGCGCGAATCAGACACGGTACGTTGGAGCCGAGAATTCCGAACGAGGAACGCAGCAGCACCGGAAACGGGATGCCGTACTTGGTCCCGGGAAAGGCGTTCAGCGTCAGCGGAATCAGCACGATGATGTTGGCGAACAGAATCGCCAGCAGCGCTTCACCCACGGTCAGCCCGAAATAGGCGGTGAGCACGCCGCCCAGCGTATAGGTCGGCACGCAGATCGACATGCCGACCCACAGCGCGGTGATGTGCCATTTGTTCCAGGTGCGTTCGTGCACCTTGGTCGGTGCCATGTCGTGGTTATAACGGGGACTGTCGAGGACATCGCTGCCGGCTTCGAGCTCGAACAAGCCGTCGCGCTCGCTCACTTGCGATCTGATCTGTTGCATGGCCGCTCCACTGTTCTTCTGATTATTTTTGCTCATCAGGCGGCTGGCACACGCAGGTGCGAGCCGGACGATGGCCGGAGGAACTGACAACTTTCATGCACCGGCCACGGTGTCAGCGGCGGCATCAATAAACGTGCCGGGTACCCCGCTGGTGCATCGAGCCAATGCGTTAAACGCTTTGCAACTTTCTGATATTCATCAATTTTAATTATTTATCCGAGCGCCCTGCGGAAACTTGTCTGAGCGCTCAGGCTAAACGCTTGGCAAGTTGCTCGAACTGTCAGGACTCAATCTGGTGCACTGCACTTTTTTTCGTTGTGAGCGAACCGCTGCAGCTCAACTTCAAGCGGCTGATTTCACATAGGAAATCTTGCTCATATTTCCATCCTGTCAAGTGCGTCAAAATGGTGAACGGCCTCACCATTTTGGTGATTTCTGTTTTTTATCGTTAATTTTCAATAGGTTAAAACGATCATAAGCTTATAAAAAATATTCTTGCTCAATTATAAAATCGCGACTAGCTTCTATTCCTGACAGCGCTGACAGGAATAAAACCTGCAGCGATGAATACCTATAAAACATCTAGAACCGACACAAGTCGGTCATGCCTGCGAGGAACTCGGAATGTCTCTGTTGATCCGTGGCGCCACCGTTGTTACCCATGATGAAAGTTATCGCGCCGACGTCTATTGCGCTGACGGCGTGATCAAAGCCATCGGTGCAGACCTTGATGTTCCGGCCGGCGCTGAAGTGCTCGACGGCAGCGGCCAATACCTGATGCCCGGCGGCATCGATCCGCACACGCACATGCAACTGCCGTTCATGGGCACCGTGGCCAGCGAGGATTTCTACAGCGGCACGGCGGCAGGTCTGGCCGGCGGCACCACGTCGATCATCGACTTCGTGATTCCCAATCCCCAGCAGTCATTGATGGAAGCGTTTCATCAGTGGCGCGGCTGGGCGGAAAAGTCCGCTTCCGATTACGGCTTTCATGTGGCGATCACCTGGTGGAGCGAGCAGGTTCGCGAGGAAATGGCCGAACTGGTCAGCCACCACGGCATCAACAGCTTCAAGCATTTCATGGCCTACAAGAACGCGATCATGGCCGCCGACGACACGCTGGTGGCGAGCTTCGAGCGCTGCCTGGAACTCGGCGCGGTGCCGACCGTGCATGCGGAAAACGGCGAGCTGGTTTATCACCTGCAACGCAAGCTGATGGCCCAGGGCATCACCGGGCCGGAAGCGCATCCTTTGTCGCGGCCATCGCAAGTCGAAGGCGAAGCGGCGAGCCGAGCGATTCGTATTGCCGAAACCATCGGTACGCCGCTGTACCTGGTGCACGTCTCGACCAAGGAAGCCCTCGACGAAATCACCTACGCCCGCAGCAAGGGCCAGCCGGTTTACGGCGAAGTGCTGGCCGGGCATCTGCTGCTTGATGACAGCGTTTACCAACACCCCGACTGGCAGACCGCGGCCGGTTACGTGATGAGCCCGCCGTTCCGCCCGCGCGGGCATCAGGAGGCGCTGTGGCATGGCTTGCAGGCCGGCAACCTGCACACCACCGCCACCGATCACTGCTGTTTCTGCGCTGAGCAAAAAGCTGCCGGGCGCGATGACTTCAGCAAGATTCCCAACGGCACGGCTGGCATCGAAGACCGCATGGCGGTGCTCTGGGATGAAGGCGTCAACAGTGGGCGCTTGTCGATGCAGGATTTCGTCGCCCTCACCTCCACCAACACCGCGAAGATCTTCAACCTCTACCCGCGCAAAGGCGCAATCCGTGTCGGCGCCGATGCCGATCTGGTGCTGTGGGACCCGCAAGGCACGCGGACGATTTCCGCCAAGACCCACCATCAGCAGGTGGACTTCAATATCTTCGAAGGCAAGACCGTGCGCGGCGTGCCCAGCCATACCGTCAGCCAGGGCCGGCTGGTCTGGGCCGACGGCGACCTGCGCGCCGAACGCGGTGCCGGGCGCTATATCGAACGGCCGGCGTATCCGGCGGTGTTTGATTTGTTGAGCAAACGCGCTGAGATGCACAAGCCGACGGCTGTGAAACGCTGAAGGCGGCCTTCGGCCTATCGCTGGCAAGCCAGCTCCCACAAGGTTTTGTGAACACCATAGATCCCTGTGGGAGCTGGCTTGCCAGCGATGAGGCCATCACAAGCACCACAAAACCCACTGCCCACCAGAGGCAGAGAACCTCAAATAACCGTGAGGCACACCACCGTGATCGACTCCCTGAACCACCTCCCCCACCCGCACGAAAGCGCGGCCGCCCTCGCCGGGCATTTCACCGATCTGGCGCCGCCGCTCAATGCGCGGCAGGCGCACCTTGAAGCTTCGCGCTGCCTGTATTGCTACGACGCGCCGTGCGTCAATGCGTGCCCGAGCGAGATCGACATTCCTTCGTTCATCCGCAATATCCATCAGGACAACGTGCCCGGCGCGGCGCAGAAAATCCTTTCGGCGAATATTCTTGGCGGCAGTTGCGCGCGGGTCTGTCCGACCGAGATTCTTTGCCAGCAAGCCTGCGTGCGCAACAACGCCCAGGAATGCGCGCCGGTGCTGATCGGCCTGCTGCAACGCTACGCCGTCGACAACGCACACTTCACCGAGCACCCGTTCCAGCGCGCCGCCGCCAGCGGCAAACGCATCGCCGTGGTCGGTGCCGGGCCGGCCGGGTTGTCCTGCGCGCATCGCAGTGCCATGCACGGCCATGACGTGGTGATTTTCGAGGCGCGGGACAAGGCTGGCGGCCTCAATGAATACGGCATCGCCAAGTACAAACTGGTCGACGATTACGCGCAGAAGGAACTGGATTTCCTCCTGCAGATCGGCGGCATCGAAATCCGCCACGGGCAGAAACTCGGCGACAACCTGACCCTCAGCGAACTGCATCAACAATTCGACGCGGTGTTCCTCGGTATCGGCCTCAACGCCAGCAAGCAGCTCGGCCTGGCCCACGAAGATGCACCCGGCCTGCTCGCCGCCACCGATTACATTCGCGAACTGCGCCAGGCCGATGACCTCACGCAACTGCCATTGGCCGAGCGCTGCATTGTCCTCGGTGCCGGCAACACCGCAATCGACATGGCCGTGCAAATGGCCCGCCTCGGTGCGCGTGATGTGAATCTGGTGTATCGCCGTGGCGCCGTAGACATGGGCGCGACGCTGCACGAACAGGACATCGCCAAGGCCAACCAGGTGCGTTTGCTGACCTGGGCGCAACCAGAAGAGGTGCTGCTCGACGCTGAGGGCCATGTGCGCGGCATGCGTTTCGCCCGCACCGATCTGGTCGACGGACGCCTGCAAACCACCGGCGAAACCTTCGAGCTGGCCGCTGACGCGATCTTCAAAGCCATCGGCCAGAGCTTCGACGCCAGCGCCCTCGCCGATCCGCTGGCGCGCGAGCTCAAACGCCAGGGCGAACGTATTCAAGTGGATGAAAACCTGCGCACCAGCATCCCCGGTGTGTATGCCGGGGGTGACTGCACCAGCCTCGATCAGGACCTCACCGTGCAAGCCGTACAACACGGCAAACGCGCCGCCGAGGCGATCAACGCTCAACTGATGCTCAACGTGGAGGCTGCGTAAATGGCCGATCTCTCGATAGTCTTCGCCGGCATCAAAGCCCCGAATCCGTTCTGGCTGGCCTCCGCGCCGCCCACCGACAAGGCTTACAACGTGGTCCGCGCCTTCGAGGCCGGCTGGGGTGGCGTGGTCTGGAAAACCCTCGGCGAACACCCGGCGGCGGTCAACGTTTCCTCACGTTATTCGGCGCATTACGGCAATAACCGGGAAGTGCTCGGCATCAACAACATCGAGCTGATCACCGACCGCTCGCTGGAAATCAACCTGCGCGAAATCACTCAGGTGAAAAAGGCCTGGCCCGACCGTGCGCTGATCATCTCGCTGATGGTGCCGTGCGTGGAGGAATCATGGAAACACATCTTGCCGCTGGTCGAGGCAACCGGCGCTGATGGCATCGAGCTGAACTTCGGCTGCCCCCACGGCATGCCCGAGCGCGGCATGGGCGCCGCGGTCGGGCAGGTGCCGGAGTACGTCGAGCAAGTGACGCGCTGGTGTAAAACCTATTGCTCGCTGCCGGTGATCGTCAAACTGACGCCAAACATCACTGACATCCGCGTCGCCGCCCGCGCCGCACATCGCGGTGGCGCCGATGCGGTGTCGTTGATCAACACGATCAACTCGATCACCAGCGTCGACCTCGAACACATGGTCGCCCTGCCCACGGTTGGCAGCAAAAGCACCCACGGCGGCTACTGCGGCTCGGCGGTCAAACCGATTGCACTGAACATGGTCGCCGAAATCGCCCGTGACCCGCAGACCCAGGGTTTGCCGATCTGCGGCATTGGCGGCATCGGCAGCTGGCGCGATGCGGCGGAATTCATGGCGCTGGGCAGTGGCTCGGTGCAAGTGTGCACGGCGGCGATGCTCCACGGTTTCCGCATTGTCGAGGAGATGAAGGACGGCTTGTCGCGCTGGATGGACAGTCAGGGCTACGCCAACATCAGCGAGTTTTCCGGGCGCGCGGTGGGCAATACCACCGACTGGAAATACCTCGATATCAACTATCAGGTGATTGCGAAGATTGATCAGGAGGCGTGCATTGGTTGCGGGCGCTGTCACATCGCCTGCGAAGACACCTCACACCAGGCGATCGGCAGTCTGAAGCAGGCAGACGGCACGCATAAATACGAGGTGATCGACGACGAGTGTGTCGGCTGCAATTTGTGTCAGATCACTTGCCCGGTGGCGGACTGCATCGAGATGGTGCCGATGGACACGGGCAAGCCGTTTCTCGACTGGAATCATGATCCGAGGAATCCGTATTGTGTGGCTGTCTGAATCGGGGGCTGATCCTGAAAGCCCCTCACCCTAGCCCTCTCCCAGAGGGAGAGGGGACTGATTGGGGGATGCTGCAACATTGCGCCGACCTGTTAGTGTTGTTGTGAATCCATAATCGACTCGATTTATCAGGTCGATGTAACCCTCAGCACACCTCGGTCGGCTCCCTCTCCCTCCGGGAGAGGGCTGGGGTGAGGGTAAGCTTTTGATTTTTGCCCTCAAGGCTCCAACCCGATCCCGCGCAAGATCACACTCGTCACCGTCTGCACCGCCCGCTCGAACTGCATGTCCGACAGCGGTTGATGCTCGTTCAGGATATTCACCTGATGATCGAAGTCGGCATAGTGCTGGGTCGAGGCCCAGATCATGTACAGCAGGCTCGACGGTTCCACCGGCAGAATCCGCTTGTCCTCGACCCACTGGCGAATCTTCGCTTCCTTCATTTTCGCCCAGTCATACAGGCTGGCATCCAGCGCCTCGCCCAGCGTCGGCGCGCCATGAATGATTTCGTTGGCCCAGACTTTCGAGCCGTACGGGCGGCTGCGCGAGTGGTTCATCTTGGCGCGGATGTAGCTGCTGAGCACAACGCGCGGGTCGTCGAACATTTCGAAGCACAGCGCGTCCTGTTTCCACACTTCGAGCAGGTCGAACAGCACCGCGCTGTACAGCTCGCTCTTGGTGGAAAAGTAGTAATGCAGATTGGAGCGCGGCAGTTGCACCTCGGCGGCGATATCAGCCATGGCGGTGCTGCCGAAGCCTTTTTCGGCGAAGACTTTTTCCGCCGCCAGCAGGATTTTTTCGACGTTGCTGCGGCGAATTTCGATCTTGTGATTGCCCATGTGGGCTCCCTGACGACAGCGTTGACCAAGACTAGCATTCGCTTGCAACTGATGGAAAACCCGAGCCCTACACCATCCCTGCTGGCGATAGCGGTGGGTCAGACACCAACCAGGTGAATGTCAGACCGCAATCGCCAGCAGGCTGGCTCCCACAGGCTCAGTGCGGTTGTGTGTCGCCTGCGGCAGTGTCGATGCTGACCACCACCGACATCCCCGGCCGCAACCGCTCCTCTTCCTGCTGATCCGGATCGATGGTGATCCGCACTGGCACGCGCTGGGCGATCTTGACGAAGTTGCCGGTGGCGTTGTCGGCCTGCAGCAAGGCGAATTCGGAACCGGTGCCCGGCGAAATATGCTGCACATGCCCGGTGAACTTGCGGTGGTTCAACGCATCGACGGTGAAGCGCACCGGTTGCCCGACGCGGACGTTGTCCATCTGGGTTTCCTTCATGTTGGCGATCACCCATTTCTGATCCGGCACCAGCGCCATCAACTGTGCTCCGGAATTGACGTAAGCGCCGAGGCGCACGCCGATCTGCCCGAGCTGGCCGTCGCGGGGGGCGACAATGCGCGTGTTCGACAGGTCGATCCGCGCCAGTTTTACCGCCGCTTCGGCGCTGGCCACGGCGGCCTCCAGCGAGCCGCGATTGACGATCACCGTTTGCAGATCCTGGCGGGCGATTTCCAGGTTGGCTTTGGCTTGCGCCACAGCGGCGGTGCTTTGCGCATTGGCGGCGAGGGTCACGTCGAACTCTCGTTTGGACACCGAGCCGTCGCTGACCAGATCCTTGTTGCGGCGCAGATCCGCCTCACTCTTGCGCAACTGCGCTTCACTGTCGGCGAGCACCGCCTGGCGCAGCTTGATCGTCGCTTCGGCGCTGTTGCGTTGCTGCACCACATTGGCCAGCGCCGCGCGCTGCACCGCCAGTTGCGCCAGCGCCTGATCGAGGCGCTGCTGGTAAATCCGGTCATCCAGACGTACCAGTAGATCGCCGGCCTTCACGTACTGGAAATCCTGCACCGGCACTTCAAACACATAACCGCTGAGCTGTGGCCCGATGATCGTCACCTGGCCGCGAATCAAGGCGTTCTCGGTGGTTTCGACGGCGCTGCTGAACGGCGGCAATTGCCAGGCGTAGAGCACGATCAGCACGCCGACAATGGCAATCGCGGCAAAGCCCAGCGACGAGATGATGCGCACCCGCAGCGAGCGCGGCGCGGTGTTTGGCGATGACGGCGGCGTCTGCCCTTCAGGCGTGGCGGCAATGGCGTTGGTGGTTGTGGTGGTGGGTTCGGTCATGAAGAAGTGGCACCGCTTGATGGTACGGAAGGCGTCGGCTCGATGGCTTTGGTGGTGCTCATCAGCCACAACGCGCGAATCGAAAGCCAGATCATGGTCAATACCGCAATGACCGCGATCAGCATGAAGACATCGTTATAGGCCAGCACGTTCGCTTCGCGTGTTGCCGCATTGGCGAGGCTGCGGATGCCGACCAGATTGCGCAGGCCGGGGTCGGCGAAAAACCCGCCATAGGCCGCACCGCCGCTCTGCACGCGCGCCGCCACCAGCGGATCGGACATCACCAGTTGCTCAACAATGTGGCTGGAATGGTACTTCTCGCGCACGATCTGAAAGGTCCCCAGCAACGCCGCGCCGAGAAGCCCGCCAAGGTTGTTGCAGATCCCGAACAGCACGGAAAAACTCACCAGATTGCGCGGGTTGGTCAGCACGTTGCGCGTGCCGAAGACCATGGTCGGGCCGAGAAAGAACGTACTGCCGAATGCCAGCAGGAACTGGCTGATATACATGTTTTGCGGGCGCGTGATGTTGCTGGAAAAACTGTCCATCACCGAGCCTGTCGCCATCAGCGCCAGCGAAATGATCAGCGGCATGAGCAAGTGTTTCGGGTCGATGGTCAGTGCGCTGGTCGCCAGCCCGGCGATGCTGCCGATCAGCATCACCACGTACAGACTGTGCAGTTGCTCATAACCCATGTTGAGGTTCTGCATGAACCCGACTGCGCCGGTGGATTGTTCCGAGGTGACCATGCGAATCAGGGTCACCGCCAGCGCCAGGCGAATCATCGTTCCGCTGCCCAGCCAGCGCGTCATCAGCAGCGGGTTGCTGCGGTTGTGCTCGATGGCCAGGCCCATGATGATCAACGCGATCGACGCCGCCAGGGCGATGCCGATCCAGTCGGCTTCCAGCCACCAGTCGATGCGCCCCAGCGACAGCACCGCACAGAGCAGGCCAACGCCCGTGGCGAGAATGGCGAAGGTCAGGAAGTCGAGCTTTTCGAAGGTCTTGAAGCGGTCACCCGGCGGCAACTTGAGCAGCAATACACAGCCCAGCGACAGCAGCGCCATGCCCAATTCGAACAGGTACAGCCCGCGCCACTCGGCAATCTGCAACAGGTCTTCGGAGAACAGCCGCGCCAGTGGCAGCGCCAGTTGCGAGGTGCCGAGGCCGAGCACCAGCGCCTTCAGCCGCCACTTCGCCGGGAACGCCTGAACCATGTAATACAGGCCCAGCGAACTCAGTGCCGCGCCGACCATGCCGTGCGCCGCCCGCACGGCGATGGCCGAATTCAAATCGTTGACGAACAGATGCCCAAAGGTCACCAGTGCATACAGCACCAGAAACACCTCAGTGAACGCACGCAAGCCGAACTGCTGACGAAACTTCACCAGCAGCAGGTTCATCGACACGTTGGTCATCACGAAGGCCGCCGGCAACCAGGCCATTTCCGCCGTGGTCGCGCCGAGCGAGCCTTGCAGATAAATCAGGTTGGCAACCACCAGCGAATTGCCCAAACCGCCGGTCACCGCCACCAGCACACCGACCAGCGCATAGGCCAGGCGCTTGCGGTTGGAGTGCAACGGCGTCGAGGGGGAACCAGGCAGACTGGGTTTCTCGTGCGGCTGCCATTGGCGCGGGGCGTATTTATCCATGGATCGGCCTGGTGCTGGGAGTGAAGGAAGTTTGCCGCAATTCAACGGCTAATACACTTTTCCGTAGGCGGAACAAAACCCTGTGGGAGCTGGCTTGCCAGCGATGAAGCCGGCAACTCCAGCCTTTGCGGCAGCTGACAAATCGCTATCGCTGGCAAGCCAGCTCCCACAGGGGTTCTATGCCTGATTCGAAATTACGACAGGCTTCTCCAGAGTGTCGTTCCTGCCAACCCCGAGTCATCGTATAACTTGCTGTTGACAATCCCGCTAAATATGGGAAATATCCGCATCGATGTTGTACGACGACGTATGACAAATAATAAAAACAACAAGCGAATCTGGGAGCGTCACAGTGAGCACACTCGCCCGCAATTCCGTCCGCCCTTCACCTGTTTCCAATTTCAAACCGCGTTCGACCCTGAGCCTGATCGGCTGTAGCAGTCTGGTCCTCGCCCTGCCGATGAGCGCCCAGGCCGAAGGTTTCCTGGAGGACAGCAAAGCCACGTTGAACCTGCGTAACGCCTACTTCAACCGCAACTTCGTCAACCCGGCCAATCCGCAGGGCAAGGCTGAAGAGTGGACGCAGAGCTTCATCCTCGATGCCAAATCCGGTTTCACCCAAGGCACCGTCGGCTTCGGCCTCGATGTGCTCGGGCTGTATTCGCAAAAACTCGATGGCGGCAAAGGCACCGGCGGCACGCAACTGCTGCCGATCCACGATGACGGCCGCCCGGCGGACAACTTCGGCCGTCTCGGCGTAGCGCTGAAGGCCAAGGTGTCGAAGACCGAATTGAAGGTCGGCGAATGGATGCCGGTGTTGCCGATCCTGCGTTCCGACGATGGTCGTTCGCTGCCACAGACCTTCCGCGGCGGGCAGATCACCTCCACCGAAATCAACGGCCTGACCGTCTACGGCGGCCAGTTCCGCGGCAACAGCCCGCGCAACGATGCGAGCATGGAAGACATGTCGATGAACGGCCGCGGCGCGTTCACTTCCGATCGCTTCAACTTCGGCGGCGGCGAATACAGCTTCAACGACAAGCGCACCATGGTCGGCGTGTGGTATGCCGAGCTGACCGATATCTATCAGCAGCAATATTTCAACCTCAGCCACAGCCAGCCGCTCGGCGACTGGACCCTGGGCGCCAACCTCGGTTTCTTCACCGGCAAGGAAGATGGCAGCGCTCAGGCCGGCGACCTCGACAACAAGACCGCGTTTGCCATGCTTTCGGCCAAATACGGCGGCAACACCTTCTACGTCGGCCTGCAGAAACTCACCGGTGACGATGCCTGGATGCGGGTCAACGGCACCAGCGGCGGGACCCTGGCCAACGACAGTTACAACGCCAGTTATGACAACGCCAAGGAGCGCTCCTGGCAGTTGCGTCACGACTACAACTTCGTTGCCCTCGGCATTCCCGGTCTGACCCTGATGAACCGCTACATCAGCGGTGACAACGTGCACACCGCCAGCACCAACGACGGCAAGGAATGGGGCCGCGAATCGGAACTGGCCTACACCGTACAGAGCGGCCCGCTGAAAAGCCTCAACGTGAAATGGCGCAACGCGACCATTCGCCGCGACTTCAGCACCAACGAGTTCGACGAGAACCGGATCTTCATCAGCTATCCGATTTCGTTGTTGTAACGGTTGGCGGTTAGCCCTGTGGGAGCGAGCCTGCTCGCGAAAGCATGAGGTAAGCAGGAGCGATTTTTATTGCTCGAGCGGGCCCCATCGCTGGCAAGCCAGCTCCCACAGGGTCTTGTGGCGAATAGAAAGGTTGGAGCCGACTCGGATTATTGTGGGAGCTGGCTTGCCAGCGATGGCGGCGGCAGATTCGGCAGTAATGAACTCTGACACACCGCCTTCGCGAGCAGGCTCGCTCCCACAAGAGGATTGCATTGCAAGGCGAGTTTGAGACTTTCAGAAAAATGATTCGGCCCTTCCGTCATCTACACCAAAAGTCGCGTTGACAAGTTCCCGGAACCCTACCGATACTTCAGCGCAGTCATACGACAACCTACAACAAACCTAATAACAATGTGTTCAGGGATTGCCATGACGTCTACCTCTACTCCGCGCGCTCCATTCAATCGCCTCCTGCTGACCGGCGCTGCCGGTGGCCTGGGCAAAGTCCTGCGCGAACGCCTGCGTCCTTACGCCAATGTGCTGCGTTTGTCCGATATCGCCGCGCTCTCCCCGGCCGTCGATGATCACGAAGAAGTCGTACTCTGCGATCTGGCGGACAAACAGGCCGTGCATCAACTGGTCGATGGGGTCGACGCGATCCTGCATTTCGGCGGTGTCTCGGTCGAGCGTCCGTTCGAAGAAATCCTCGGCGCCAACATCAGCGGCGTGTTCCACATCTACGAAGCCGCACGCAAGCATGGCGTGAAGCGGGTGATCTTCGCCAGCTCCAACCACGTCATCGGTTTCTACAAGCAGGACGAAAAACTCGACGCCAGCTCCCCGCGCCGCCCTGACGGTTACTACGGTCTGTCCAAGTCCTACGGCGAAGACATGGCCAGTTTCTACTTCGATCGCTACGGCATCGAAACCGTCAGCATCCGCATCGGCTCCTCGTTCCCGGAACCGCAGAACCGCCGGATGATGCATACCTGGCTGAGCTTCGACGACCTCACGCAACTGCTCGAGCGTTCGCTGTACACGCCGAACGTCGGTCACACCGTGGTCTACGGCATGTCCGACAACAAAGACGTGTGGTGGGACAACCGCTACGCCAGCCACCTCGGTTATGAAGCCAAGGACAGCTCGGAAGTGTTCCGCGACAAGGTCGAAGCACAGCCGATGCCGGCCGCCGACGACCCGGCGCGAATCTACCAGGGTGGCGCCTTTGTGGCGGCCGGCCCGTTCGGCGACTGATCCCCGCGACCACGACACGAGGTAATCAGTATGCAAGCCGAATTGATCGTCGATGCGCGCAACGCGGTGGGCGAAAGCCCGGTCTGGGTCGCCGAGGAAAACGCCCTGTACTGGGTAGACATTCCCAACGGCGGGCTGCAACGCTGGAGCGCCGACAGCGGTCACGTGGCGTCGTGGAAAGCGCCAGAAATGCTCGCCTGCATCAGCCGCCACCGCAGTGGCGGCTGGGTGGCCGGCATGGAAAGCGGTTTCTATCGCCTGCACCCGCACAGCGACGGCAGCCTCGACAGCGAATTGCTCGCCAGCGTCGAACACAGCCGCGCGGACATGCGCCTCAACGATGGTCGCTGCGACCGTCAGGGGCGTTTCTGGGCCGGCAGCATGGTGCTGAACATGGGCCTTAACGCGCCTGAAGGCCGGCTCTACCGCTACGGCGCCGGACAATCCGGGGTGATCGAAGCGCAACTCGACGGCTTCATCGTGCCCAACGGCCTCGGCTTCAGCCCGGACGGCAAGATCATGTACCTGTCGGATTCGCATCCCGAGGTGCAGCTGATCTGGGCGTTCGACTACGACACCGAGACCGGCACGCCGTCGAACCGCCGGGTGTTTGTCGACATGAACCACTTCCCCGGCCGCCCTGATGGCGCCGCTGTGGATGCCGAAGGTTGCTACTGGATCTGCGCCAACGACGCCGGACTGATTCACCGCTTCGCCCCGGACGGTCGTCTGGATTTTTCGCTGGAAGTGCCAGTGAAGAAACCGACCATGTGTGCCTTCGGCGGCAACGATATGAGCACCCTGTTTGTCGCTTCGATTCGCCCCGGCGACGACCACGACCCGCAATCCCTGGCCGGTGGCGTGTTCGCCCTTAAGCCCGGCGTCAAAGGCCTCGCCGAACCGCTGTTTAACGATTTGCTTTAGACCCTCTGCTGCACCGCTGCGCCTTGAACACAAAAATAACAAGACTGGAGACTCACCCCCATGAACTTCAAACGCACCTTGCTCGCCGCTGCACTCCCGCTGATGTTCACCTTCGCCGGTGCCGCTCAGGCAGAAATGAAACTCAAATTCGCCGACATCCACCCCGCCGGTTACCCAACCGTGGTGGCTGAAAAATCCATGGGCGATACCCTGACCAAGGAAACCAACGGCGAGCTGACCTTCCAGTACTTCCCCGGCGGTGTGCTGGGTTCGGAAAAGGAAGTCATCGAGCAGATGCAGGTCGGCGCGGTCCAGCTGTCGCGCGTCAGCCTGGGTATTGTTGGCCCAGTGGTACCGGACGTGAACGTGTTCAACATGCCGTTCATTTTCCGCGATCAACAGCACATGCGTAACGTCATCGACGGTCCGGTGGGCGACGAGATCCTCGACAAGATCACCAACTCCGAATTCGGCCTGGTGGCCCTGGCCTGGATGGACGGCGGCACGCGCAACATCTACACCAAGAAACCGGTGCGCAAGCTCGAAGACCTCAAGGGCATGAAAATCCGCGTGCAAGGCAACCCGATGTTCATCGACATGATGAATGCCATGGGTGGCAACGGCATTGCCATGGACACCGGCGAAATCTTCAGCGCCCTGCAGACCGGGGTGATCGACGGCGCGGAAAACAACCCGCCGACCCTGCTCGAACACAACCACTTCCAGAACGCCAAGTTCTACAGCCTGACCGGTCACCTGATCCTGCCAGAGCCGATCGTGATGTCGAAAATCACCTGGGAAAAACTCACCCCGGATCAGCAGACCCTGGTCAAGAAAGCCGCCAAGGCTGCCCAGGCTGAAGAACGCGTGTTGTGGGACAAGAAGTCCGCTGCCAGCGAAGAAAAACTCAAGGCCGCCGGCGTCGAGTTCATCACCGTCGACAAGAAACCCTTCTACGACGCCACCGCTCCGGTACGCGAGAAGTACGGCGCGAAATACGCTGATCTGATCAAGAAAATCGAAGCCGTTCAGTAACGCCCCCGCTCCGTACTCATGAAAAAAGGCCCGGCGCGCCTGCTGTTCGAGGCGCGCCCGGTTACGGTGGAACCCGATGAAGAATCTGCTGCTGCGTATCAACGACAAGATCTACATGACGTGCATCTGGGTCGCCGGCCTGTCTGTCCTGGCAATCTCCCTGATGATCCCCTGGGGCGTATTCGCCCGCTACGTGCTCGGCACCGGCTCCAGTTGGCCGGAACCCACGGCGATCCTGCTGATGATGGTGTTCACCTTTATCGGCGCCGCCGCCAGTTACCGCGCCGGTGCGCACATGGCCGTGGCCATGCTCACCGACCGCATGCCGCCACAGCTGAAATCCGCGGCGGCGATTTTTTCGCAACTGCTGATGGCCGCGATCTGCATCTTCATGACCATTTGGGGCGCCAAGCTGTGCATGTCGACCTGGAACCAGTTCATGGCCGCCCTGCCCGATCTGCGGGTTGGCGTGACCTACCTGCCAATTCCGCTGGGTGGCTTGCTGACGCTGATTTTCGTGCTGGAAAAACTCTTGCTCGGTGACCAGAGCAAACGTCGGGTCGTGCAGTTCGACCTGGTTGAAGAAAGTGAAGGTACCGCTTAATGGACGCTCTGATTCTGCTGGGCAGTTTTATCGTATTGATCCTGATCGGCATGCCGGTCGCCTACGCGCTGGGCGCTGCGGCGCTGATCGGTGCGTGGTGGATCGACATTCCGTTCCAGGCGGTGATGATTCAGGTCGCTTCGGGGGTGAACAAATTCTCGCTGCTGGCGATTCCGTTCTTCGTCCTGGCCGGGGCGATCATGGCCGAGGGCGGCATGTCGCGGCGCCTGGTGGCGTGCGCCGGGGTGCTGGTGGGTTTCGTGCGCGGCGGCCTGTCGCTGGTCAACATCGTCGCCTCGACCTTCTTCGGCGCGATCTCCGGTTCCTCCGTAGCGGATACCGCCTCGGTGGGTTCGGTGCTGATTCCGGAAATGGAACGCAAGGGTTATCCGCGCGACTTTTCCACCGCTGTAACCGTCAGCGGTTCGGTGCAAGCCCTGCTGACCCCGCCAAGCCATAACTCGGTGCTCTACTCGCTGGCCGCCGGCGGTACGGTGTCGATTGCCTCGCTGTTCATGGCCGGCATCGTCCCGGGTCTGATGATGAGCGCGTGCCTGATGGTGCTGTGCCTGATCTTCGCGAAAAAGCGCAACTACCCCAAGGGTGAAGTGATCCCGATGCGCCAGGCGTTGAAAATCGTCGGCGAAGCAATGTGGGGCATGATGGCCATGGTGATCATCCTTGGCGGCATCCTCTCGGGCATTTTCACCGCCACCGAATCGGCGGCCATCGCCGTGCTGTGGTCGTTCTTCGTGACCATGTTCATCTACCGCGACTACAAATGGAGCGAGCTGCCGAAACTGATGCACCGCACCGTGCGGACGATTTCGATCGTGATGATCCTGATCGGTTTCGCCGCCAGCTTCGGCTACATCATGACCCTGATGCAGATCCCGGCGAAGATCACCACGATGTTTCTGACCCTGTCGGACAACCGCTACGTGATCCTGATGTGCATCAACGTCATGCTGCTGTTGCTCGGCACGGTGATGGACATGGCGCCGCTGATCCTGATCCTCACGCCGATCCTGATGCCGGTAATTCTGGGTATCGGTGTCGACCCGGTGCAGTTCGGCATGATCATGCTGGTCAACCTCGGCATCGGATTGATAACACCGCCCGTGGGAGCCGTGCTGTTCGTCGGCTCGGCGATCGGCAAAGTCAGCATCGAAAGCACTGTAAAAGCACTGCTGCCATTCTACGCCGTGCTGTTCATGGTGCTGCTGCTGGTGACCTACGTGCCGGCCATCTCTTTGTGGCTGCCGCATCTGGTGTTGTAAACCGCTGAGTCATCGCAGCCCGGGCCGGGCTGCGATGGTTTCACCTCAGGCCCGCAGCAACATGTACCCCGCCACCACCACACAGACACTCGCGAACCCGACCTGCAAGGCCCGCGCCGGCACCCGCGCACAAAGTTTGCGACCGATGATCATGCCGACCACGCTGGCGACAATGAACGCCGCGCCCTGGCTGTCGATTCGCACTCCGGCGTGAAACGCGCCGATCACACCAATCGCCGAAATCAGACTGATCACCATCAAAGACGTAGCGACGATGCCGCGCATCTGCACATCGGTCAGTTGCTTGAACGCCGGTACGATCAGAAAGCCGCCACCGACCCCGAGCAAGCCTGAGACCACGCCCGTGACTGCGCCCAGCGCGGCCAGGGTCGCGGTGCATTTGGCGGTCCAGTCGAAACGCCCGGTCTGCTCGTTGAGCATGCAATTCTTCTGGCCCCAACTGGCGTGGCCATGATCGCTCGGCCCGGCTTGTTGACGCTCTTTTCTGAACATCCGCCAGGCGACCATGACCATCAGCAGGCTGAACAGGATCATCAGCATCTTTTCCGGCAACTGATGCGCGAAGTAGATCCCCAGCGGCGAAAATACCGCGCCCAGCCCCGCGATCAACAACGCCGCGCGGTAGCGCACCAGGCCATGGCGCAGGCCATCGATAGCGCCGACCGCCGCCGCGCTGCCCACCGCAAACAACGCCACCGGCGCCGCTTGCGTCATGCTCCAGCCGAGTCCCAAAACCAGCGCCGGCACCGCGAGAATCCCGCCTCCAGCGCCAGTCAGACCGAGCACCAGGCCCATCACCACGCCAAACAGACTTGCCAGCCACATAAGGTTTTCTCAGTCGACTCTGGACAGGCGGGTCAGCCATTCGCGGCCCTTGAGCATGCCGTTCCAGTAGAACCACGGCAGCAGCGTCGCCTTCAGCCACCACGCCGAACGGCGCGCAACAGTCGGGTCCAGGGCGAAGGTCGGCAGCAGTTTTCCGCCATAGCCGAACTCGGCCAGAATCACCTTGCCCTTCTCCACCGTCAGCGGACAGGAACCGTAGCCGTCGTACTTCAGCGGCAGCGCTTGCTGCTGGCGTGCGGCCAACAGATTCTGTGCGACCACCACGACTTGCTTGCGCACCGCTGCGGCCGTTTTCGCATTGCTGGTGCCGCAGATATCACCGAGTGCAAACACTTCGGGGTAACGCGGATGTTGCAGGCTGTGCGGGTCTACCTCGCACCAGCCACCGGCGCCGGCCAGCGCACTTTGCGCGATGAAATCCGGCGAAACCTGCGGCGGCACGACGTGCAGCAAGTCGAAGGTTTTCGCCACGCGGCTGACGTTGCCCTCGGCATCCTTGACCTCGAACCATGCGGTTTGCGCCGGGCCGTCGACTTTCACCAGATTGGAATTGAAGGCCAGTTGTGCGTTGTACTTCTCGATGTATTTCATCAGCGGCGGCACGAACGTCGCCACACCGAACAGCGCGGCGCCGGCCAGATTGAATTCGACATGAATGTTGTTCAGTACCGCGCTTTTGCGCCAGTGATCGCAGGACAGGTACAAGGCTTTTTGCGGTGCGCCGGCGCATTTGATCGGCATCGCCGGTTGGGTGAACAGCGCTCGGCCATCGCGCAGTTTTTGCACCTGATCCCAAGTGTATTGCGCATGTTGATAGCTGTAGTTGGAGGTCACGCCATACTGGCCGAGGCTGTCCTGCAGGCCCTCGATTTTTTCCCAGGCCAGGCGCAGGCCGGGGCAGACGATCAGATTCTGATAGCTGACCGTGCGCTGATCGTTGAGCGTGAGTTGACGTTGCGCCGGGTCGATTGCCGTGACTGCCGCCTGCACCCAGTTGGCTTGCCGGGGCATGACTTTGCTCATCGGTCGGGCGCTGTCCTTGACGTCGAAAGCGCCGCCGCCGACCAGCGTCCACGCTGGCTGGTAATAGTGATGGGTGCTCGGCTCGATCACGCTGATGTTCAGCGCCGGATCACGCTTGAGCAGGCTGGCGACGACCGCTATACCGGCCGAACCGCCACCGATGACCACGATATCGGCACTGATGGATGGGCCCCAGTGTTGATCGTTCATTGCTTGTTCCTTTTGCTGCACGCAAGGATTTGTTCGGGTCAAACCAAAGAACCTGTGGGAGCTGGCTTGCCAGCGATAGCGGTGTGTCAGTCACATAAATGTTGGCTGATAAGCCCTCATCGCTGGCAAGCCAGCTCCCACAGGGTAAGTTGTGTTCCGGCTGGCATTTATTGATGACCCAGAGTTTTGAGCACCGCCCCGCAATAAAGCCCGGACAGGGTCTTCATCACCTGGATCACTTCGTGACTGGCGAGGCCGTAGAAAATGTACTTGCCTTCACGGCGGGTCGCGACGAGCCCTTCGTCACGCAGGATGCCCAATTGCTGGGACAGCGTCGGCTGGCGTACGCCGGTCATGGTTTCCAGTTCGCCGACGTTGCGTTCGCCCTGGGTCAGTTGACACAGGATCAGCAGGCGATCCTCATTGGCCAAAGCCTTGAGCAGCGCGCAGGCCTTGGAGGCCGAGGCGCGCAGTTGGGCGACTTCACATTCGGTCAGACTGGATTGCATTTGCGCGAGGCCTTCAAGGTCACTTAAGCTGCGAACATTATGTTTTTAGATAAAGTGTTGCAACCCATTTTCCTTGTTCAGGTTGGTGTCCATGCCCGCGCAGATTGAAGCTTTCCTCGACCCCGCCTCTTCGACCTACAGCTACGTGGTCTACAAAGTGGATGGTGGCCAGTGCGCAATCGTCGACCCAGTGCTCGATTACGACGGCGCCGCCGGGCGCACCGGCACCGTGCAGGCGGACAAGATCGTTGCGTTCGTCGAGGCGCATCAATTACAGGTGCAATGGTTGCTGGAAACCCACGCCCACGCCGATCACATCTCCGCTGCGCCCTACCTGCGGCAGAAACTGGGTGGGAAGATCGCCATCGGTGCCTCGATCAGCGAAGTGCAGAACGTGTTCAAGACCTTGTTCAATCTGGAGCCGGAATTCTCGGTCGACGGTTCGCAGTTCGATCATCTGTTCGCGCCGAACGAGTCATTCCATATCGGCAATCTCAAAGCCACCGCCCTGCACGTGCCCGGCCACACCCCGGCCGACATGGCCTATCTGATCGACGGTGAGCAGATTCTGGTCGGCGACACGTTGTTCATGCCGGATGTCGGCACCGCGCGCTGCGACTTCCCCGGCGGCAATGCGCATCAACTGTTCGCGTCGATCAAAAAGTTGCTGGCCTTCCCCGCCGGCGTGAAGCTCTACGTCTGCCACGACTACCCACCCGAAGGCCGGGCCTCGCGGTGCCAGACCACAGTTGGCGAGCAGCGTAAAAGCAATATCCATGTGCATGACGGCATCGACGAAGCGGCGTTCGTCGAGATGCGCACCCGCCGCGATGCCGGCCTGGGCATGCCGACGCTGTTGTTGCCGGCGATTCAGGTGAATGTGCGGGCGGGGAATTTGCCGGCAGCGGAAGACAATGGCGTGATGTACCTGAAGATTCCGCTTAACCAGCTCTGACCCCCTGGTCAGGCGCCCTGAGTCTGATCGTTCCCACGCTCTGCGTGGGAATGCATCCCGTGACGCTCTGCGTCACTTCTTGAGGCGGAACGCGGAGCGTTCCTGGCGGCATTCCCAGGCGTAGCGTGGGAACGATCGGCGTCGGCGGGTCGGGTCGGGTCGGGTGGATCAGGTCAGGTTATGCGCCCAGGGTCAGGCCGTTGGCGGGTAACGGCAACGCGGTTTTATAACGCACCTGCTTCAGCGCAAAGCTGGAACGGATGTTCGCCACCCCCGGCACCTTGGTCAGAAAATCCATCATGAAGCGCTCCAGCGACTGAATAGTCGGCACCAACACCCGGATCAGATAGTCCGGGTCGCCGGCCATCAGGTAGCACTCCATCACTTCCGGTCGATCGGAGATCGCTTCCTCGAAATGCTGCAGCGCTTCTTCCACCTGTTTTTCCAGGCTGACGTGAATGAACACGTTCACGTGCAGCCCCAGCAGGTCGGCATCCAGCAGCGTCACCTGCTCGCGGATCAGCCCGAGCTCTTCCATGGCCTTGACCCGGTTGAAGCACGGCGTCGGCGACAGATTGACCGAGCGGGCGAGGTCGGCGTTGGTGATGCGCGCGTTCTCCTGAAGGCTGTTGAGAATGCCGATGTCGGTACGGTCCAGTTTGCGCATGAGACAAAACCACCTGTTTTTTATGTTTATGCAGAATTTCTATCTGCAAATCATCTTCAGCGCAATGAAACACAGATAAATATTCTTCTTGGCCGCGCCTATGATTGTTGTAGGACAAGATTTCTTCTACCGAGGAATGACTGCCAGCTCACTACAAGAAATTCACAAGATCGAGCGTAGAAGCCATGACCCAAGCGTATGAACCGCTGCGTCTGCACGTCCCTGAACCCTCGGGCCGCCCAGGCTGCAAAACCGATTTCTCCTACCTGCATCTGACCGACGCAGGCACGGTGCGCAAACCTCCCATTGATGTAGAACCCGCCGACACCGCTGACCTGGCGCGTGGACTGATTCGCGTGCTCGACGATCAGGGCAACGCCCTTGGCCCGTGGGCCGAAAACGTGCCGGTCGAGATCCTGCGCAAAGGCATGCGCGCGATGCTCAAGACGCGCATTTACGACAACCGCATGGTCGTCGCCCAGCGCCAGAAAAAAATGTCGTTCTACATGCAGAGCCTTGGCGAAGAAGCCATCGGCAGCGCCCAGGCGTTGGCGCTGAACATCGATGACATGTGCTTCCCGACCTATCGCCAGCAAAGCATTCTGATGGCCCGCGAAGTGCCGCTGGTCGATCTGATCTGCCAACTGCTGTCCAACGAGCGCGATCCGCTCAAGGGCCGCCAGTTGCCGATCATGTACTCGGTCAAGGATGCTGGTTTCTTCACGATCTCCGGCAACCTCGCCACCCAGTTCATTCAAGGCGTGGGCTGGGGCATGGCCTCGGCGATCAAGGGCGACACCAAGATTGCCTCGGCATGGATCGGTGACGGCGCTACCGCCGAATCGGACTTCCATACCGCTCTCACCTTCGCCCACGTTTACCGTGCGCCGGTGATCCTCAATGTGGTCAACAACCAGTGGGCGATTTCGACCTTTCAGGCAATCGCCGGTGGTGAAGCGACCACCTTCGCCGGACGCGGCGTCGGTTGCGGCATCGCCTCGCTGCGGGTCGATGGCAACGACTTTTACGCAGTCTACGCCGCCTCTGCCTGGGCCGCTGAACGCGCCCGGCGCAACCTCGGCCCGACCATGATTGAATGGGTCACCTACCGCGCCGGCCCGCACTCGACTTCTGATGATCCATCCAAATATCGCCCGGCCGATGACTGGAGCCACTTCCCGCTCGGCGATCCGATCGCGCGCCTGAAGCAGCACCTGATCAAGGTCGGTCACTGGTCGGACGAAGAACACGCCGCCGTCAGCGCCGAGCTCGAAGCCGAAGTGATTGCTGCGCAGAAACAGGCCGAACAGTACGGCACCCTCGCCGGCGGCCAGATCCCAAGCGCCGCTACCATGTTCGAAGACGTCTACAAAGAGATGCCGGAGCACTTGAAGCGCCAGCGTCAGCAGTTGGGGATCTGAGATGAACGATCACAACAATAATATTCAGCTGGAAACCGCCATGACCACGACCACCATGACCATGATCCAGGCCCTGCGCTCGGCCATGGATGTGATGCTTGAGCGTGATGACAATGTGGTCGTGTTCGGCCAGGACGTCGGCTACTTCGGCGGTGTGTTCCGCTGCACCGAAGGCCTGCAGACCAAATACGGCACCTCGCGGGTGTTCGATGCGCCCATCTCGGAAAGCGGCATCGTCGGCGTGGCTGTGGGCATGGGCGCCTACGGTTTGCGTCCGGTCGCCGAAATCCAGTTCGCCGACTACGTCTATCCGGCTTCCGATCAGATCATTTCCGAAGCGGCGCGCCTGCGTTATCGCTCGGCCGGCGAGTTCACCGCACCGATGACCCTGCGCATGCCATGCGGTGGCGGCATTTATGGCGGCCAGACCCACAGCCAGAGCATCGAAGCGATGTTCACTCAGGTCTGCGGTCTGCGCACGGTGATGCCGTCCAACCCGTATGACGCCAAGGGCCTGCTGATTGCCTCCATCGAAAACGATGACCCGGTGATCTTCCTCGAGCCGAAACGCCTGTACAACGGCCCGTTCGACGGCCACCACGACCGCCCGGTAACCCCTTGGTCGAAACACCCGCAGGCCCAGGTGCCGGACGGTTATTACACCGTGCCGCTGGACGTCGCCGCGATCACCCGTCCAGGCAAGGACGTGACCGTGCTGACCTACGGCACCACCGTCTATGTCTCGCAAGTCGCCGCCGAAGAATCCGGCGTAGATGCCGAAGTCATCGACCTGCGCAGCCTGTGGCCGCTGGACCTGGACACCATCGTCAAATCGGTGAAGAAGACCGGCCGTTGCGTGGTGGTTCACGAAGCCACCCGCACCTGCGGTTTCGGCGCCGAGCTGGTGTCGCTGGTGCAAGAGCACTGCTTCCATCACCTGGAAGCGCCGATCGAACGCGTCACCGGTTGGGACACCCCCTACCCGCACGCGCAGGAGTGGGCGTATTTCCCAGGGCCGTCCCGAGTGGGCGCGGCGTTGAAACGGGTCATGGAGGTCTGAATGGGCACGCACGTTATCAAGATGCCGGACATTGGCGAAGGCATCGCAGAAGTGGAACTGTCGCAGTGGCACGTCAAGGTCGGCGACCTGGTGGTTGAAGATCAGGTGCTGGCGGACGTGATGACCGACAAGGCGATGGTCGATATTCCGTCACCGGTGCATGGCAAGGTGATTGCGCTTGGCGGTCAGCCGGGTGAAGTGATGGCGGTCGGTAGCGTACTGATCAGCATCGAAGTGGAAGGCGCTGGCAACCTCAAGGAATCCGCTGCGCCGGCTCCTGTAAAAGCAACACCTGAAGCACCAAAAGTTGAAACCGTAGACGAAAGCAAGCCTGCTGCTGTCCCGCGTCCTGCTGCGGTTTGCCAGGGCCCGATGGTTGCCCGTGAAGCAGACGAGCGCCCTCTCGCCTCGCCAGCCGTGCGCAAACATGCGCTGGATCTGGGTATTCAATTGCGTCTGGTGCGCGGCAGCGGCCCGGCCGGTCGTGTGCTGCACGAAGACCTTGAAGCCTATCTCGCGCAAGGTCAGGCGAATGCCTCGGCGCCAGTCGCTGCGGCCTACGCGCAGCGCAACGATGAAGAACAGATTCAAGTCATCGGCATGCGTCGCAAGATCGCCCAGCGCATGCAGGACGCCACGCAGCGTGCCGCGCATTTCAGTTACGTCGAGGAAATCGATGTCACCGCCATCGAAGAACTGCGCGCCCACCTGAATGACAAGCACGGCGCCAGCCGTGGCAAGTTGACCCTGCTGCCGTTCCTCGTGCGTGCACTGGTCGTGGCACTGCGCGACTTCCCGCAGATGAACGCCCGTTACGACGACGAAGCGCAAGTCATCACCCGCCTCGGCGCGGTGCATGTCGGCGTCGCCACGCAAAGCGATGTCGGCCTGATGGTGCCGGTGGTGCGTCACGCCGAAGCGCGTAGCCTGTGGGACAGCGCTGCGGAAATTTCGCGCCTGGCCAGTGCCGCGCGCAACGGCAAGGCCAGCCGCGACGAATTGTCGGGCTCGACCATCACCCTGACCAGCCTCGGAGCGTTGGGCGGCATCGTCAGCACGCCGGTGCTGAACCTGCCGGAAGTGGCGATCGTCGGCGTGAATAAAATCGTTGAACGGCCGATGGTCGTCAAAGGCCAGGTGGTCATTCGCAAGATGATGAACCTCTCCAGCTCGTTCGATCACCGCGTGGTCGACGGCATGGACGCGGCGCTCTTCATCCAGGCCATTCGCGGCCTGATCGAACAACCTGCCACTTTGTTTGTGGAGTAAGGCGCCCATGCATTCTTTGAACACTACGCTGCTGATCATTGGCGGCGGCCCCGGCGGCTACGTCACGGCGATTCGCGCCGGGCAACTGGGCATTCCAACGATTCTGGTCGAAGGCCAGGCGCTGGGTGGCACCTGCCTGAATATCGGCTGCATTCCGTCGAAAGCACTGATTCACGTCGCCGAGCAATTTCACCAGACGCAACATCACAGCCAGCATTCGGCGCTGGGCATCAGCGTTTCCGCGCCGACCCTCGACATCAGCAAGAGCGTCGAGTGGAAGGACGGCATCGTTGATCGCCTGACCACCGGCGTTTCCGCGCTGCTGAAGAAGCACAAGGTGCAGGTGGTCAACGGCTGGGCGAAGATCATCGACGGCAAAACCGTCGAGGTGGGCGACACGCGCATCCACTGCGAACATCTGGTGCTCGCCACCGGATCGACCAGCGTCAACCTGCCGATCCTGCCGATTGGCGGGCCGATCATCTCCTCCACCGAAGCGCTGACACCGAAGTCGGTGCCCAAACGCTTGATCGTGGTCGGCGGCGGTTATATCGGCCTGGAACTGGGCATCGCGTATCGCAAGCTCGGCGCCGAGGTCAGCGTGGTCGAGGCGCAGGATCGCATCCTGCCCGCTTACGACGCGGAACTGACGCAACCGGTGCACGAGGCGCTGAAGCAACTGGGCGTGAAGCTGTACCTCAAGCACAGCGTGTCGGGTTTCGACGGCACCTTGCAGGTGCGCGATCCTGACGGCGAAACCTTGAACCTGGAAACCGATCAGGTGCTGGTCGCCGTGGGTCGCAAGCCGAATACCCAGGGCTTCAACCTCGAAACGTTGAATCTGGAAATGAACGGCGCGGCGATCAAAATCGACAACCGTTGCCAGACCAGCATGCGCAACGTCTACGCCATCGGCGATCTGAGTGGCGAGCCAATGCTTGCGCACCGTGCGATGGCGCAGGGTGAAATGGTTGCCGAACTGATCAGCGGCAAAACCCGCGAATTCAACCCGACCGCCATCGCCGCCGTGTGCTTCACCGACCCGGAACTGGTGGTGGTCGGCAAGACTCCGGACGAAGCCAAGGCTGCCGGGCTCGACTGCATCGTTTCCAGCTTCCCGTTCGCCGCCAACGGCCGGGCGATGACCCTGGAATCAAAAAGCGGTTTCGTCCGCGTGGTCGCCCGTCGCGACAATCATCTGATTGTCGGCTGGCAAGCGGTGGGCGTCGGCGTGTCGGAGCTGTCGACGGCATTTGCGCAAAGCCTGGAAATGGGCGCGCGCCTGGAAGATATCGGCGGCACCATCCACGCTCATCCGACGCTGGGTGAAGCGGTGCAGGAAGCGGCGTTGCGCGCGCTTGGGCATGCGTTGCACCTGTAAAACAGGACCGGCCCCATCGCCAGCAGGCTGGCTCCCACCCTGGAATGCATTCCCCTGTGGGAGCCAGCCTGCTGGCGATTCTTGAGAACAACGGGATTTATCTGCCTGTGATCCGATAGTCCGGGCTGCGAAACCGCTCAAGAATGAAGTATTGTTGTGCCCATCCAAAAAACGTCAGAAGCCTTGAACCGTTTCGGCGGTTGTTCAGTGATAGAGGGTGTCATGGGTAACGAGAGCATCAATTGGGACAAGCTGGGTTTTGATTACATCAAGACCGACAAACGCTATCTGTCGTACTTTCGCGATGGCGAGTGGGACAAAGGCACCCTGACCGAAGACAACGTGCTGCACATCAGCGAAGGCTCGACGGCCCTTCACTATGGCCAGCAATGCTTTGAAGGCATGAAGGCCTATCGTTGCAAGGACGGCTCGATCAACCTGTTCCGCCCGGACCAGAACGCCCTGCGCATGCAGCGCAGCTGCGCACGTCTGCTGATGCCGACCGTGGACACCGAGCAGTTCATCGAAGCCTGTAAAGCCGTGGTTCGCGCCAACGAGCGTTTCATCCCGCCTTACGGCACTGGCGGCGCGCTGTACCTGCGTCCGTTCGTGATCGGCGTCGGTGACAACATCGGCGTGCGTACCGCGCCCGAGTTCATCTTCTCGATCTTCTGCATCCCGGTCGGCGCCTACTTCAAGGGCGGTCTGACCCCGCACAACTTCCAGATCTCCAGCTACGACCGCGCTGCCCCACAAGGCACCGGCGCCGCCAAGGTCGGTGGCAACTACGCTGCCAGCCTGATGCCGGGCTCGAAGGCCAAGAAAGCCAACTTCGCCGACGCAATCTACCTGGACCCGATGACCCACACCAAGATCGAAGAAGTCGGCTCGGCCAACTTCTTCGGGATCACCCACGACAACAAGTTCGTCACCCCGAACTCGCCCTCGGTGCTGCCAGGCATCACCCGCCTGTCGCTGATCGAACTGGCGAAATCGCGCCTGGGCCTGGAAGTGGTCGAAGGCGACGTGCTGATCGACAAACTGGCGGACTTCAAGGAAGCCGGCGCTTGCGGCACGGCTGCCGTGATCACCCCGATTGGCGGCATCAGCTACAACGACCATCTGCATGTGTTCCACAGCGAAACCGAAGTTGGCCCGGTGACGCAGCAGCTCTACAAAGAGCTGACTGGCGTGCAGACCGGCGACATCGAAGCGCCCGCGGGCTGGATCGTCAAGGTTTGAGCTGACGGTTGCTGATGTTGAAAAAGCCTTCTGCCGAGTGATTGGTGGGGGGCTTTTTTTATGGTCAGCTAGTTGTGCGTTCGGCTTGGAAATTGCTGTGAATTCACCCCTCACCCCAGCCCTCTCCCCAAGGAGAGGGAGCTGATCTGTGTGGTTTTCTGAACCTGAGTTCGACTCGAGTTCTCAGGTCGATGTAGTACGGGCGGGCTCCTCGGTCGGCCCCCTCTCCCTCCGGGAGAGGGCTGGGGTGAGGGTAGGCTTTTCGCCCTTCAAGGCAATCCGCTTACCCGACCGCGCTGCAATCCCACTCGCCTGCCCATCCCCCTGCTTGCCCATCCGCGCCTGCGTAATCAGCCCGGGAATCAATTCCCCCTCCGGCAAATTCTTCCAGAACCGCACCGGCAAATGCCCTTGCATGACCTTCGGGTTCAACCGCGCCGGGTTGAAGATGTGGCTGTAATAGGTCAGCCACAGATCACCATGGGGATCGTCAACGTTCTGCGCCAATTGCTGCCATTCCACCGGGCATTGGCGCTGATGAATCAGTTGCTCGCCATCGTAATAGACCCCGTCCCGCGGCGTGGCGATCAGCCAGCGATGGCGGCCCATGCGTCCGATGAAGTGGGCGCTGGCGCTGTGCAGGATGTCGTGAGCCGGTTCATGCCACGCCACGTATTCGGGGCCAGCGCTGTCTTTGGGCCGTTCGATGAAGCGCACGAACGCATGCAGGTGATGGGCTTCACGGTTCACCTGCTTGATCCGCCGCTGCAACTCGCTGCCAAGTTTGTCGCCAGCCATCATCGCGGTACGGTCGCCGTGGCTGACGCGCCACAACACTTCGTACAGCAAACTCCAGCGCTGATCACCGCGATAGCGCGAGGCTTGTTCCAGGGTATCGAGCAACGCGCGGGGAATGCGCGCCTGAAACGGCCCCTGCCCTTCAGGCACCGGGTCGTCATTGGCGAACAGATCGCCCACGCCCTGCGAGGCCCAGCTCACCAGACTCGGGTCGATTTCATGGCTGAGCAGCCAGCGCGCCTGCTGGCGCCAGGTATCGAACAGATCGTCGCAATCGAGATTGATCATCCCCACAACCCCATCTGCTGCGGCATCGGCCGGTCGCGCAATTGCTGATAGAGCATGTGGCTGGTGACTTCGGCCTGCTGCGGATGATAGTCGCTGGTGATGATGAAGGGCTTGGCCTTGGCCAGCACGCAACGCATGCGCGCGACGTCTTCGTAGCGGATGCGTCGCTGTCGGCGCAACTCGACCAACCGTTCAGTGGTGCGCAGGCCGATGCCGGGAATGCGTGCGATCAACGAGGCCTCGGCGCGATTCAGATCCAGCGGAAACACTTCGCGATTCTGCAGCGCCCAGGCCAGCTTCGGGTCAATGTCGAGCGCCAGATTGCCGGGTCCCTTGAGCAATTCGTCCGCGCTGTAGCCATAACTGCGCAACAGGAAATCGGCCTGATACAAACGGTGCTCGCGCATCAGCGGCGGCGCGGCCAATGGCACGCTCTTCGGGCTGTCGGGGATCGGGCTGAACGCCGAGTAATAAACCCGGCGCAGACGGAAGTTGCCATACAGGGATTGAGCGCTGTGGAGGATGGTGCTGTCGTCGGTGTCATCGGCGCCGACAATCAATTGCGTGCTCTGCCCGGCCGGGGCGAACTTCGGCGCGCGTGGCTCGTTGAGCACGGTCTGCACGCCGGTGTAGATGGTGTTCATCGCCTGCTTGATCGAACCGATGTCCTTTTCCGGCGCCAGGGTTTGCAGGCTGGCATCGGTCGGCAGTTCGATGTTGACGCTCAGGCGATCGGCGTAACGTCCCGCCTCCTCGATCAACGCCGGATCGGCCTCGGGAATGGTCTTGAGGTGGATGTATCCGCGAAACTCATGTTCCTCGCGCAACAGCTTCGCCACCCGCACCAGTTGCTCCATGGTGTAGTCCGCCGAGCGAATGATGCCGGAGCTGAGAAACAGCCCGCTGACACAGTTGCGCCGATAGAAATCCATGGTCAGCGCCACGACTTCCTCGGGGGTGAAACGCGCGCGCGGCACATCGCTGGAGCGGCGGTTGACGCAGTATTGGCAATCGTAAAGACAGAAATTGGTCAGCAGGATCTTCAGCAGCGACACGCAACGCCCGTCCGGCGTGTAGCTGTGGCAGATGCCCATGCCATCGGTCGAGCCCAACCCGCTCTTGCCTTCGGAGCTGCGCTTGGGCGCGCCACTGCTCGCACAGGACGCGTCGTACTTGGCGGCGTCGGCGAGAATGCTCAGCTTGTCGATGATTTGCATGGCGCGGACTCTTTACTGTGTGCATATACAGTATAGGCTCGACCGCTCTGATACAAGGTGACGGATAACCCCCTCGTCGGAAGGTGTGTTGTCTGAACTGGCCTCTTCGCGAGCAGGCTCGCTCCTACACTTGAAATGCGCTCCGCCTGTTTCTGATCATTCCCACGCTCCGCGTCCGCTGTGACGCAGAGCGTCACGCGAGGCGTTACCACGCAGAGCGTGGGAACGATCAGATCACCCACTGCGAAATCAGCCAGCCATTCGCCCCGCTGATCACCACGAACAACCCCCACGCCAACACCCGCGTCGGCCAGCGGTTCACAAACGGCCCCATCAGCTGCTTGTCATTGGTCATGCGGATCAACGGATACAGGGCAAACGGCAGTTGCAGGCTCAACACCACCTGACTCAGCACCAGCAACTTGCCGATGGCGTTGTCACCCAGCAGCCACACGCCAATGAACGCCGGAATCAGCGCCAGCCCACGGGTGATCAACCGGCGCTGCCAGCACGGGATGCGCAGGTTCAGATAGCCTTCCATGATCACCTGCCCGGCGATGGTGCCAGTGAAGGTCGAACTCTGCCCCGAGGCGAGCAATGCCACGCCGAACAACACGCTGGCCAGCGCGCCGCCCACCAGCGGATCAAGCACGTGATAAGCGTCCTGAATGTCCACCACCTCGGTATGCCCCGACTGGTGAAACGCGGCCGCGGCGAGGATCAGGATCGCCGCGTTGACCAGTAGCGCCAGCGCCAGTGAACCGATGGTGTCGATGCGCGCCAGTTTTACCGCATCCTGCTTGCTTGCCAGATCCTTGCCGATCATCCGCGTCTGCACGATCGAGGTGTGCAGATACAGGTTATGCGGCATCACCGTTGCGCCAAGAATGCCGATGGCCAGGTACAACGGTGCGGCATCGCCGATCGCCGCCAGCGAGGGTTTGAAGCCTTGGGCGACGTCCGGCCAGTAGGGCTTGATCAGCAGCAGCTCGACGAAAAAACACACGCCGATGGTCGCGACCAGCACCAGCATGATCGCTTCCAGTCGACGGAAGCCACGATTCTGCAAGGCCAGCACCAGCAGCGTGTCGAACGCGGTCAGGGCAATGCCGAATGTCAGCGAGCAACCGAGCAGCAAGTGAAACGCCAAGGCGCAACCGAGCACTTCGGCAAGGTCGGTGGCGATGATCGAGATTTCCGCCAGGATCCACTGCAAGCGCGCAGTCGGCGTGCTGTAGCGCTGGCGCGACAGTTGCGCCAGATCACGCCCGGTCGCGATGCCCAGCCGCGAACACAGGCACTGCACGACCATACCCGCCAGACTCGCCAGCAACACCACGAACAACAGGCTGTAACCAAACCGAGAACCGGCCTCGATCGCCGTGGCCCAATTGCCGGGGTCCATGTAGCCGATCGACACCAGCAAACCGGGGCCGGCGAAACGCAGTAC
Source organism: Pseudomonas sp. Z003-0.4C(8344-21) (assembly GCF_900104975.1). NCBI lineage: Bacteria > Pseudomonadati > Pseudomonadota > Gammaproteobacteria > Pseudomonadales > Pseudomonadaceae > Pseudomonas > Pseudomonas sp. Z003-0.4C(8344-21). The sequence goes on from NZ_LT629756.1 coordinate 4,038,107, forward strand.
ACGTTTAAAGAACGAGGCAGAAGGATCGACCGCGACACTGCCGGCCACTTCCGGCGGGCAAAACGGCGCGGTGGCGAATTTGGGCAAGCTGAATTTCACGCACACATCCAGAAACAAGTCGAAAGGACGCAGCTTAGACGTTTCGCCCGGTGCGGTGGAAGGTCAAGGTTGGCGGGTGCCCAACAATTGCTCGCGCAACGTCGGATTGCGCGTACGCGGGTCCAGCCAGATGTCGAAAAACGCCCGGGCGAATTGCGGATCGTCGATCTCATGCTGCAAGCGCTGGCCGACAAAAAACCGTGCGCCCTGCCCCGGCAGATACACCCCGGTAATCCGTGTGCCGGACTGCACATCGACGAACGATTGCTCCATCTGTGCTTGCCAGCCGGCCAACTGCGCTGGGCTCACACGATTACCGGACAGGCGCTTGATCTCGTCGACGCTGGCCTGCACCAGATCATCGCGGGAAATCTTGCGGAGATAGATCAGCTCCAGCGCAAACGGCTGATCCGTGGCGAGCGGGCGCGCCGCACTCCACAGCCGCGCATTGTAAACGTCGAAACCGAACACGCTGAACTCGCCGGTGCCAATGATCTGCGCACCCGGCACCGCGTCCTGCCAATTGGCCCAGGTCGGCGTCAGCAACAGCGCCCACAGGCCGATGCCGCAGCAGCCGCGGAGCATTTTTGAGGATTTGTTCATCGCGCATTGCTTCCGACCAGCCCTGATAGTCAGAGCATAGCCGTAGTTGCTTTCGATTTTTTGTATACAAAAATTGCAAACATAGTCAGCAATCGCTTTGCCACGGTGCTAACGTGGCCTACCTGCATCTCGACGGAGACACCTGCGTGCTGATTCTCAAACTGCTGCTGATTCCGGCTTTCCTCTTGCTGATATCTCTCGCGGGCAAACGCTGGGGGCCGAGCGTGGCCGGATGGCTGTCGGGGTTGCCGGTGGTGGTCGGGCCGATTCTGTTTTTTCTCGCCATCGAACAAGGGCCGGAGTTTGCCGCGCAATCGGCGGTGGCGGCGTTATCGGCGATGTTCGCGATGATTGCCTTCTGCATCACCTACGCGCAGGTGGCGCAACGGGCGAACTGGCCGTGGGCACTGGCGGCCTCGCTGGCCGTCTGGAGCGTACTGGCGCTGCTGCTGTCGCTGGTCCCGCCGTCGTTGCCGTTTTCATTGGCGGCGGCGGCGATTGCGCTGCTCGCCTCGCCTTATCTGTTTCCGGTGGTGCAGCCGGTGCTGAACGGTTCGGCGCCGAAGTCCGACCGGCTGATATGGCGCATGCTGGCCGGTGCCGCGCTGACGTTGGCAGTGACGATGCTGGCCAGTACCGTCGGCGAGCGCTGGAGCGGTTTGCTCGCGGTGTTCCCGGTGCTTGGCAGCGTGATGGCGGTGTTCTCGCAACAGACCCGCGGCCCGGCCTTCACCGCCGCGCTGCTGCGGGCGACTGCAACTGGCATGTATTCGTTTTCGGCATTCTGTCTGGTGTCGGCGCTGACCTTGCCGAGCCTCGGCCTGAACGGTTTCATCGTCGGTGTGGCGGTGTCGGTGGCCATGCTCGGGGTGACCAGAAAGCTGCTGGCCCGGCCAGTGACCAGCGCGCCGGCGCAATAACCGCTCGGGTGAATCGCGCTGGAACGTGCGCCCCGCTCCGTGGGATCATCGGCCGCCTCGCGCGACCATCCCACGGAGATTCGAATGTCATTGTTGAGCAAAAAAGCTGCCGTCCTGCTGCTGTCGGCGATCGCCGCTCTCGGCGCGATCAACGCACAAGCGGCCAAGGAAAAAGCCACCAGCGAAAAAGTCTCGCTGCTCGACGGCAAGTTCAGCTTCGTGCTGCCCAAAGGCTTCGTCGCCGACCCGCTGCCGCCGAGCCCAAGTGGCGCCAAGGGCACGATGTACACCAACCAGGCCACCAAGACCGTGGTCATCGCAGCGGAAAACCAGATTCCACAAGGGCAGAACGTCAAGAACAACGACGGCCCGTTCCTCGACGGTGCCGTGTCCAGCTTCATCGAAGACCAGCGTAAAGCGCTGCCGGATTTCAACAAGCTCAGCGAAAAAAGCCTGACCCGCAAAGGCACCGGCCTCGGCTTGCGCCAGGTCGACAGCACCGCCACACAAGGCGGCGGACAGACCCTCAACACCACTCTGATGGCTGGCTCCGGGACGAAGATGGCGCTGGTGCAGGTGATCTCCCGCGCCAGCGACAAGCAAGGTCACGACGCGCTGATCAAGACTCTTCTCAAGGATTGAGCTGCTGCAGCCAGCCGTTCAGGTCGCGCAATTCGACCGGAGTGATGCTGTGGCCGATGCCGGGATACGCATGAAATTGCGGCTTGTAGCCAAGCTTCTGCAATTGCGCATTGGCTTCGGTGCCGAGGCGGTACGGCACCGGATCATCGGCGGTGCCGTGGCCGATGAAGATGTGCAGCGGCAGCGGGGCTTGATCGGCTTTCAACTCGCTTTTCAGCACCGGCAGCAAGCGTCCGCTCAACGCGGCAAACCCGCCGATCAACACCGGCGGCCGCAGCCCCACTTCGTAACTCATCATCGCGCCCTGGCTGAAGCCGATCAGGTACACCTTGTCCGGGGTCGCGTGATATTTGCGCGTGGCCTGGGCGATGAACTCGCGCAGCTTCTGGCCGCTGACCTTGAGATCATCGGTCTCGCCGTTGTAGGCGCCTTCGCCCTTTTTGCGAAACCACTGGTAACGTCCCTCACCGAGCTCCATCGGTGCCCGCACCGACAGGTAGTTGTACTGCGCCGGAAGCTGAAATTTCATACCGATCAGATCGGCTTCGTTACTGCCGTAACCGTGCAGGAAAATCACCAGCGGCCGCGGCTCGGCATCCGGGTGGACCTGTTCGAGGTACTTGAGTGGCAGATCGGATTGCAGCGTGGTTTGCGCGTGGACGGCGGTAGAGGCCAGCAGGGTCAGCAGAGCGAATATCTTCAACATTGCAGCGTTCCTTCACAGAGTGTCGGGTTCGGGGGGAGCCTAACACTCTGAAAGATAGCGGTGTTGCCGCTCACGCCATCGCTGGCAAGCCAGCTCCCACAGTGAGCGAGGGTGATTGCAAAAAATGTGTTCACCACAAAACCTGTGGGAGCTGGCTTGCCAGCGATGAGGCCATCAGCCCCAGCGAAAATCTGTCAGTCGTTGGTCAACTTGCCAGTCCGGAACGGCATCCGCCCCGCCACTTTCGCCTGCCAGATCCCCGGTTCGGTATAGCGCCCGCGATCCAGCGCAAACAACACGCCGCTGGTGCCGGCGCGCACCGTGCTGACGCGGTCCTGCAACGGGTCGACCACCTCGAACAAAGCATCGCCCTTCTCTACCCATTCGCCGGCACCGCGCAGGAAACTCACCACGCCATGGTGCGGTGCGAACAGGTATTCGGTGCCTTCGAACGGCAGGCCTTCGCAGCATTCGCTCGGCGCCGCCGGCCATTCGCCGCTGATGAAGCCCTGCTCGGCGAGAAAGCCGAGGATCGCCTCGCAATTGGCCTGCGCCTGATCGACCCGCGTGTCGCCCATGCTGCCCAGCTCCAGCGTAGTCGCCAGATTCGCCGCCGGAATCGCCGCCTGCGGAAACGCCCTCGCCAGGCGCAACCACGGCGTCGAGCAGGATTCATCGAACGAACTGCCGCCGGAGTCTTCACACAACAACGCCACGCCGGCCTTCAGGCGCGCTGCCAGCGATCGCCATTGCGGCCAGTGCTGCGGCAGTGCGTAGAGGTGAATCGCCGCATCGAAATCGCAATGCAGATCGAGGGTGATATCGGCGTCGCAAGCGTGGCGCAGCAACAGCCGATGCAGCGCTTCCAGTTGCGAAGCCGGCGCCGGCAGCGCCTCGAATACCTCGCCCATCGCCTTGCGGATCAGCGCAACGTTGGCCTCGGCATCCGCGCCCAACTGCTCGCCGATACGCGCCGCAACCGGCGCGCTGAGTTCGACGAACGCGCGGTTGAAATTCTTGCCGCTGCCCAGTTCGAATCGGCCCATGTGCGCGCCTTGCACATGCTGATCGAGGCCGATCGGGTTGGCCACCGGCACCAGTTCGATCACGCCGTGCAAACGGCCTTGCTGCTCGAGTTCATTAAGGCGTTGCTTGAGCTCCCACGCCGTGCGCATGCCCGGCAACTCATCGGCGTGCAGGCTGGCCTGGATGTACACCTTGCGAGTGCCCGCGCCATAGCGAAACACGCTCAGAGAACGCTCACTGCCCAAGTGGCTCCAGGGCAGGCTGTGGTCGATGCGTTGCATGGGGTAACTCCTGAAATATGAGCGCGACACAAATCCCCTGTAGGAGTGAGCCTGCTCGCGATAGCGGTCTGTCAGTCAATCAAGATGTCGAATGATAAACCGCTATCGCGAGCAGGCTCACTCCTACAGGTTCTTCGTCGCTAAGAAGAATGCATAAAAAAAGTGGCCTCCGCGCAAACGGGGCCACTTTTTTCTACGGCGTATTAATGGCCGTACACGTCAAAGTCGAAGTACTTGTCCTGGACTTTCTTGTACTCGCCATTGGCGCGGATTTCGGTGATGGCTTTGTTGAATTGCTCGGCCAGCGCGGTATCGCCCTTGCGCACCGCGATGCCGGCGCCGCCGCCAAAGTACTTGGCGTCTTCGTAGGTCGGGCCGACGAATTCGAAGCCTTTGCCGGCGTCGGTTTTCAGGAAACCGTCGCTGAGGTTGACCGAGTCAGCCAGCATCGCATCCAGACGACCCGAGGTAATGTCGAGGTTGGCTTCCTGCTGCGAGCCGTAACGCACCAGTTCGATCCCGGCCGGGACCAGCACTTCGGTGGCGTAACGGTCGTGGGTACTGGCACGCAACACGCCGACTTTCTTGCCCTTGAGTTCGGTCAGCGGGTCTTTCACGCCCGAGCCTGCCTTCATCACGAAGCGCGCCGGGGTGTGGTAGTACTTGATGGTGAAATCGACGTTCTTCTTGCGGTCGTCGGTGATGGTCATCGACGACAGGATCGCGTCGATCTTCTTCACTTTCAGCGCCGGGATCAGGCCGTCGAATTCCTGCTCGACCCAGGTGCATTTGACCTGCATCTGCGCGCACAGCGCATCACCGATGTCGACGTCGAAACCGGTGAGTTTGCCGTCAGGGGTTTTCATCGAGAATGGCGGGTAACCGGCTTCGATACCGATGCGGATCGGCTTGGGGTCGGCGGCCACGGCGGTCAGGGACAACATCGACAGTGCCAGGGCACCGAACATCACTAGCTTGTTCATTTATAACTCCTGTGTGCGGAGGCTTTTATTGGCAGCTTCAAGTCAGCGTTCGGTCCGGCCTTGGAACGGCAAAACCGACGTGGCCGGCAGTCTATGGCGGCGCGCACAGGGCAAATTGTGTTTAAGCGACAAATATTTATGTAAGTTCGGCGCAGCGCTTGACCGGGGTCAAAGGCTGCGCCGTCGTGGTGCAAAGGCTGTAGGACAAGCGCCGTTTTTGCTCAAATTCTTCTAAAATTTCTCAGCATTCGCAGGCGATCGGCGCCTTGGCCAGTTGCGCCACGCTCAGCGCAAACCCTTCGTCGAGCCAACCGCTGACACCGCCGATCATCTCCTTGACCGGGTAACCAAGCGCCGCCAGCTTCACCGCGGCCTTGTTCGCGCCGTTGCAATGCGGGCCGGCGCAATAGACCACGAACAACGTGCTTTTCGGATAACTTGCCAGCTCGGTCGCGGTGAGCAGGCGCGTCGGGATATTGATCGCGCCGGGGACGTGTCCGCGCTCAAAGGCCAGCGGCCCTCGTACGTCGACCAGGACAAAGTCGACGTCGCCGGCCTCGTAGCTGCTGAATACGTCGGAACAATCGGTTTCGAAGGTCAGGCGATTGCTGAAGTGCATCAGGGCGATCGCCGAGGGAGCGGCAGGAATGTCGCGAACCAGGCTGGTCATGGGTGTGGCTCCTTGCTTCTGTTCTGGGGTGAACAGACTTTATCGTTGGCCCGCTTGCGGCTACAGTGGCGGACAAGACACCTACCGGGAACTTTCCGCCAAATGCCGACTTCCTCCAATCTGGTGGCGATCCTCGCCTACGACGGCCTCTGCACCTTCGAGTTCGGCATTGCCGTGGAGATCTTCGGCCTCGCCCGACCGGAGTTCGATTTCCCTTGGTATGAACATGCGATTGCGGCAGTCGATCAAGGCCCAATGCGCGCCATGGGCGGCATTCAAATTCTCGCCGACGGTGGCCTGGAAATGCTGACCGAAGCACGCACCATCATCATTCCCGGCTGGCGCGACCGTAACGCGGCGGTGCCGGAAGCATTGCTCGCTGCACTGCGCCAGGCTCACGCTCGCGGCGCGCGCTTGCTGTCGATCTGCTCCGGTGTCTTCGTCCTCGCGGCCAGCGGCTTGCTCGACGGCCACCGCGCCACGACGCACTGGCGCTACAGCGACGAGCTGGCGCAACGCTTTCCTGCCATCGCAGTCGACCCGGACGTGCTCTACGTCGACGCCGGCCAACTGATCACCTCGGCCGGCAGCGCCGCCGGCATCGACGCCTGCCTGCACCTGGTTGCCCGCGACTTCGGTACTCAGGTCGCCAACAGCGTCGCGCGGCGGCTGGTGATGTCGCCCCAACGCACCGGCGGCCAGGCGCAGTTCATTCCGACGCCGGTCAGCGCCACCCCGCGCAATGATCTGTCGCGAGTCATGCAATGGGCCCGCGAGCGGCTGCATCAACCGCTGGAGGTGCGCGATCTGGCCAGCGAAGCGGCGATGAGCGAGCGCACGTTTCTACGACGGTTTACCGAGGCCAGCGGACAGTCGCCCAAGGCGTGGTTGCAGCATGAACGACTGGCACGGGCGCGGGAGTTGCTGGAGAGCACCGATCAGCAGACTGAACAGATTGCCGAGCGCTGCGGGTATCGCTCGGTGGAGAGCTTTCGGGTGGCGTTTCGTGGGGTGGTGGGGGTACCGCCCTCAGTTTATCGGGAGCGGTTTGGCCGGGGTGTGACGGTTTAGCTGACTCGCTCCAAAAGTCTTCAGGGCGAGTCGGCGATTGTCAGATCGAACGCTGATTGACCCGCGCCATCAATTGCTCGGCGCTTTCCTTGCGTTCGGAATAGCGGTCGACCAGATGCGTCTGGTGCTCGCGCAGCAGCACGGTGAACTTCACCAGTTCCTCCATTACATCGACCACGCGGTCGTAGAACGGCGAGGGTTTCATTCGTCCCGCGTCGTCGAATTCCATGTACGCCTTGGGCACCGAGGACTGGTTGGGGATGGTGAACATGCGCATCCAGCGGCCGAGCACGCGCAATTGATTGACCACGTTGAACGACTGCGAACCGCCGCACACCTGCATCACCGCGAGGGTTTTGCCTTGGGTCGGGCGCACGGCGCCGAGTTCCAGCGGGATCCAGTCGATCTGCGCCTTGAACACGGCGGACATCGCACCGTGGCGTTCCGGTGAACACCAGACCTGGCCTTCCGACCACAGCACCAGCTCGCGCAGTTCCTGCACTTTCGGATGGTCGACCGGAACGTCGTCGGGCAGTGGCAAACCGGACGGGTTGAAAATGCGCGTTTGAGCACCGAAGTGCTCAAGCAGGCGCGCCGCCTCTTCGACCAGCAAACGGCTGAACGAGCGTTCGCGGGTCGAACCGTAGAGCAGCAGGATGCGCGGCTTGTGCGTATCAGGGGTCGTCGGTTTGGCGGCGTCGAACAGGGTGGCATCAAGATTGGGCAAATGGTCTGACATGGGGCGTCCTTAAAGCGTACCGATTCGATTGAGCTCGACTTGCAGCCGATCGCGGCTGAGTTGCTCAAACGGCAAATCGAGGAAAGCCTGGCAGCGTCGTCCGATGCGCATCAGTGTGGCGTGGAAGGCCGCGTCGATGCTGGCTTCGTCACCGCTGAGGCCGGAAGGATCTTCGAGCCCCCAATGGCTTTTCAGCGCCGGGCCGAAGTACACCGGACAAGGTTCGCCCGCGGCGTTGCCGCACACCGTGATAACGACATCCGGCGGATTGCCTGCGAACGCGTCGTTGCCTTTGCTGTACAAACCGTCGATGGCAATTCCGGCCTTTTGCAGCGTCTGCAGACTGCGTGGCAATACCTGGCCCTTGGGGCAACTGCCGGCACTCACCGCCTCGAAGCCTGCCGGCGCCAGATGATTGAACATCGCTTCAGAAAGGATGCTGCGGCAACTGTTGGCCGTGCACATGAACAGGACTCGCATGGTTTTTTTCTCCATCAGCAACACGCGGCTTCACGAACCGGACGCCCGTGCATGTTCTGCAGGCGGGCGGCATTGTCCTGCAGCCAAGTGGTGTTGGCGTCGGACGTCATTTGCAGGATTTGCGCGATCCACGCCGGCAGATCCGGGTTGAGGCGGTAATAGACCCACTGGCCCTGACGCCGATCGAGCAGCAGGCCGTTGCTGCGCAATTGCGCGAGGTGGCGGCTGATCTTCGGTTGGCTGTCGTTGAGCGCGCACATCAGTTCGCACACACACAGTTCTCCCTGTGCGGCGATCAGCAGCATGGCGCGGACGCGGGTTTCGTCAGCGAGACTTTTGAAGACTTCGGTGGGCGTGAGCATGGGGGTGAGCACGGGATATACGGGAAATCGAATATACGGATATCCATATATTTCGCAACCTGAAATGCTGCCCCTGTAGGAGTGAGCCTGCTCGCGATAGCGGTCTTTCACTCAACATCATTAATGACTGACACACCGCTATCGCGAGCAGGCTCACTCCTACAGGGGATTTCTGTGAACCGGCTAACCGAGCAGCAACGCCTGCTCCGCCTCGCACAATCCCACCACATAATCCCAGACCACACGCAAGCGCACCGACTTGTGCAGCTCGCGGCGAGTGCTGATCCAGTAGCTGCGTTCGATACTTTCGTCCGCCAACAACGGCACCAGTTCCGGGTCAGACGCGGCCATGTAGCAAGGCAGAACCGCAATGCCCAGTCCGGAGCGTGCGGCTTCCTGCTGGGCGATGACGCTGGTGCTGTGAAACACCACGCGCGGGCTGCGGCAGAAGCTGTTGAGGAACATCAGTTCCTGGCTGAACAGCAGATCGTCGACATAACCGATCCACGCATGCCGTCCCAGGTCTTCGCGGCTATGCAAGGGCGGTGCTTTGTCGAGGTAAGCCTGGCTGGCATACAGCGCCAATCGGTAGTCGGTGAGTTTGCGCGTGACCAGCATGTCAGCCGCCGGGCGTTCGAGATGGATGCTGATTTCCGCCTCACGGTTGAGGATGCTGACAAAGCGCGGCACCGCGACCAGTTCCACTTCCAGCCCCGGATAACGCTCGAACAGGCCGATCATGCGGCTGGCGAGAAATTTGACGCCGAGGCCCTCCGTCACGCCGACGCGGATCTTGCCCAGCGGCGCCGTGGACTGGGTGATTTCTTCCTGAGCCAGCAGCGCGACGTTTTCCATCGCTTCGGCATGCTTGAGCAGCGCTTCGCCGGCCGGGGTCATTTCGTACCCTTGAGCGTGCTGGACGAACAGCGCGGTGCCGAGGCTTTTCTCGATGGCTTCGATGTGGCGGGCGACGGTGGCATGGGTGGTGTTGAGCCGGCGGGCGGCGGTGAGCAGGCGGCCGCTGCGTTGCAGTTCGAGAAAAAACCGCAAGTCGTTCCAGTCGAACATGGCGTGTCCTTGTCAGCTAAGGTCGATGCGAGCTGTTTGAAAACGCACAGCGGCTGCGCAAAAACTAACATTCTTTTAACGAAAGCTAACAACTAGAGTGTCCGACAATAAAAACAAAAAGCGAGGTCAGGGAATGCAGACTTCCCTCGATGAATACGACTACATCGTGGTCGGCGCCGGTCCGGCCGGCTGCGTGCTGGCAAATCGACTGTCAGCGGACCCGCAGCACCGCGTACTGTTGCTCGAAGCCGGCGGGCGCGACAACTATGCGTGGATTCACATTCCGGTCGGTTACCTGTTCTGCATCGGTAACCCACGCACAGACTGGTGTTTCAAAACTGAAGAACAGACCGGGCTCAACGGCCGTGCGCTGAGCTATCCGCGCGGCAAAGTGCTCGGCGGTTGCTCGTCGATCAACGGCATGATCTACATGCGCGGCCAGGCCAGCGACTACGACGGCTGGGCCGCCGAGGGCAATCCCGGTTGGGCGTGGAATGATGTCCTGCCGTTGTTCAAACAGAGCGAAAACCACTTTGCCGGCACCGCTGATTTTCATGGCGCCCACGGCGAATGGCGGGTCGAGCAACAGCGCTTGTCGTGGCCGATTCTCGATGCCTTTCGCAGTGCCGCCGAGCAGAGCGGCATTGCCAGCGTTAGCGACTTCAATCAGGGCGACAACGAGGGTTGTGGCTACTTTCAGGTCAACCAGAAAGCCGGGGTGCGCTGGAACGCCGCCAAGGCGTTTTTGAAACCGCTGCGCAGCCGCGCGAATCTGACCGTACTGACCGGCGTCGAGGTCGACCGCGTGTTGCTGGAGAATGGCCGCGCTTCGAAGGTCAGTGCGCGACATGAAGGCCAGATCAAACAGTTCAAGGCGCGCAAGGAGATTGTCCTGTGCGCTGGGTCGGTCGGTTCGCCGAGCATTCTGCAGCGCTCCGGGGTCGGCCCTCGACCACTGCTCGAACGGTTGGGCATCGGCGTGATTCATGAACTGCCGGGCGTCGGTGGCAACCTGCAGGATCACCTGCAGCTGCGGCTGATCTATCAACTGGAAAATGCCCGCACACTGAACCAGATCGCCGGCAGCGTCTGGGGCAAGATGGGCATGGGCCTGCGTTATCTGTATGACCGCAGCGGACCGCTGTCGATGGCGCCGAGTCAGCTGGGCGCCTTTGCGCGCTCGGGGCCGGAACAGACTTCGGCGAATCTCGAATACCACGTTCAGCCGCTGTCGCTGGAGCGTTTTGGCGAGCCGTTGCACAGCTTTCCGGCATTCACCGCCTCGGTGTGCGATCTGCGTCCGCAAAGCCGTGGGCGCATCGAAATCCGCTCAGCAGACCCGCAGCAGGCGCCGCTGATCAATCCCAATTATCTGAGCCATCCTGAAGATCTGCGCGTAGCTGCAGATGCGATTCGGTTGACCCGACGCATCGTCAGCGCCCCTGCTCTGCGTGCTTTCAAACCGGTCGAGTATCTGCCGGGCGACAGCCTGCAAACCGAGGAGCAACTGCACGAAGCCGCAGCGAAAATCGGCACGACGATTTTCCATCCGGTCGGCACGTGTCGCATGGGCAATGACGGCGATGCGGTGGTCGATGCGCAACTACGCGTGCACGGCGTGCCGGGTCTGCGCGTGGCCGATGCGTCGATCATGCCGCAGATCATCTCCGGCAACACCTGTTCGCCTACGCTGATGATTGGCGAAAAGGCAGCGCAGCTCATTCTCAATTCCAAAGCTGTAAACACTGTACCTGTGGGAGCCAGCCTGCTGGCGATGACGGACTGACCTTCAATATCCCTGTGGCTGACCCACCGCCATCGCCAGCAGGCTGGCTCCCACAGGGTTTTGCAACACATTCGCGCAACACCGGGACACGCAACACCAGTGGAACAACAAAAACAATCACTGTGAGGGATACCGACATGTCAGAACACGCTCAGCCGCTGGACGCTGCGAGCAGCGCCGAGACCAGCAATGCCACGCAAAAAGTCATCTTCGCCTCGTCCCTCGGGACGGTGTTCGAGTGGTATGACTTCTTTCTTTACGGTGCCCTCGCGGCAGTGATCAGCAAGCAATTTTTTGCCGGGGTCAACGACACCACCGCGTTCATTTTCGCGCTGATGGCGTTCGCCGCCGGCTTCATCGTGCGGCCGTTCGGTGCGCTGGTGTTCGGGCGACTGGGCGACATGATCGGGCGCAAATACACGTTTCTGGCAACGATCATCCTGATGGGCGTGGCGACATTTTGCGTCGGCCTGCTGCCGACCTACGCGAGCATCGGCATTGCCGCACCGATCATCCTGGTGGTGCTGCGGATGCTCCAGGGCCTGGCGCTCGGCGGCGAATACGGCGGCGCGGCGACTTACGTGGCCGAGCATGCGCCGATCGGCAAGCGCGGTTTCCACACCAGCTGGATTCAGTCCACCGCGACCCTCGGCCTGTTGCTGTCACTGCTGGTGGTGCTCGGTTGCCGTTATTTCACCGGCGACCAGTTTGAAGTCTGGGGCTGGCGTATTCCGTTTCTGCTGTCGATCGTGCTGCTGGGCATTTCCACCTGGATTCGCCTGAGCCTGCACGAGTCGCCGGCCTACCTGAAAATGAAGGAGGAAGGCAAAACCTCGAAAGCGCCGATCCGCGAATCCTTCGGCAAATGGGAAAACCTCAAAGTCGTGCTGATCGCCCTGTTCAGCATCAACGCCGGGCAAGCGGTGACATTTTATGCGGCGCAGTTCTACGTGCTGTTTTTCCTCACCCAGTTCCTGAAAATGGACCCGGCGGTGGCCAACAGCCTGCTGATCGTCAGCGTGGTCATCGGCGCGCCGTTCTTCATTTTCTTTGGCTGGCTGTCGGACAAGGTCGGGCGCAAACCAGTGTTGATGCTGGGCTTGCTGCTGGCGACCGCGCTGTACTTTCCGATCTTCAAATCCCTCGCGCATTACGCCAACCCGGCGATCGACCTGGCCAGCCGTCAGGCGCCGATCACCGTGACTGCCGATCCGGCGACCTGCACCTTCCAGTTCGACCCGGTGGGCAAAGCCAAATTCGACAGCCCGTGCGACAAGGTCAAGACCTTCCTGGTCAAACAAGGCCTGCCCTACTCCAGCGTCGCCGCCCCGGCGGGCAGCGGCGTGCAGGTCAGCGTCGGCGACGTCAAACTCGATGGCTTCGATGAAGCCGCCCTGCGCGGCGCGATCACCCTCGCCGGCTACCCGCAACAGGCCGACATGCAGCAGATCAACAAGCCAATGATCGTCGCCCTGATCGTGGCGCTGATCATCATCTCGGCGATGTGCTACGGCCCACTGGCGGCGCTGATGGTCGAGCTGTTCCCGACGCGCATCCGCTACACCTCGATGTCGCTGCCCTACCACATCGGCAATGGCTGGTTCGGCGGTTTCCTGCCGACGGTGTCGTTTGCCCTGGTGGTGTACACCGGCGATATCTTTTACGGGCTGTGGTATCCGGTATTGATTACCGGGGTCAGCCTGGTGGTGGGCATGATCTGCCTGCGTGAGACGAAGAACATCGACCTCGACAAGAACTGAAACCGCTGCCGGCGAGAGCGTTCGCGCGCTCGCCGTTTCTTTGCTCAGGCATCGGCCTTGATCACCTCGAACTTCACCTGATCCGGATAGAACGCCACGTAGTCGCGGATCGGTGCCACCGACACTTTCGGGTTCTCGTACGTCCACACGGCATTCGCCTGCTCATGCCCCGGCACCTGCAAACTGAAGTAGTTGGCATCGCCCTTGTACGGGCAATAGCTGGTGTGATCGGTGCGGGCGAAATATTTCTCGTCGATGTCTTCGCGCGGCAGGTAATACACCGGCGGGTAATTGGCTTCTTTGAGGACCAGCACGTGGGAGGACGCGGCCACCTGGATGCCGTGGAATTTCACCACCAGGCAGCCGGCGAGTTGTTCGAGGTTGATCACGGGGCTGGGGCTTTTCATGGGGTTCTCCTGAATACGGCGAAGAGACGGTTCAGGTATAGCTGATGACGCCTGATCGAGACAGGATTGCAGCCGAACGGCGAAGCCTCTCACCCCCCAATCAGTCCCCTCTCCCTCCGGGAAAGGGTTAGGGTGAGGGCAAGGGCCGATAACTTTTACATGTATATCCATACAGATAAAAGTTGCCCCCACCGCCAAGTCCGGCCATTCTGTGCACCTGTTCCGACCCTGATCGACGATGGTGGCTATGCGGCTGTACCTCTGTGAAAAACCCTCCCAGGCCAAAGACATTGCGGCCGTGCTCGGCGCCCGGCGTCGGGGCGACGGCTGCTGGTTGGGAACGGACGTCACGGTGACCTGGTGCATCGGCCATCTGCTCGAAACCGCGCCGCCGGATGCCTACGACGCACGCTACAAGCGCTGGGTGCTGGCGGACCTGCCGATCATTCCGGACAAATGGAAAATGACCGTCAAGCCGCGCACGGCCAGCCAGTTCAAAGCGGTGAAACGCCTGCTCGGCGAGGCCAGCGAACTGATCATTGCCACCGACGCCGACCGTGAGGGCGAGATGATCGCCCGGGAACTGGTCGAGCATTGCCGGTATCGCGGGCCGATCCGCCGCTTGTGGCTGTCGGCGCTGGATGAGGCCTCGATCCGCAAGGCCCTGGCCGCACTCAAGCCGGGCGCGGAGACCTTCAGCCTGTACCACTCGGCTTTGGGGCGTTCGCGAGCGGACTGGCTGATCGGCATGAACATGAGCCGTCTGTTCACCCTGCTCGGCCGCCAGTCGGGTTATCAAGGTGTGCTGCCGGTAGGCCGGGTGCAAACGCCGACCTTGCGGCTGGTGGTGGATCGCGACCGCAGCATCGCCGATTTCGTGCCTGTGCCGTTCTGGGCGATCGATGTCGATCTGCTGCACGACGGCACGCGGTTTACCGCGCAGTGGCGCGCGCCGACGGACGCCTGTGACGATCAGGAGCGCTGCCTGAATCAGCCGCTGGCCCAGCAGGCAGCGGCGGCGATCGGCAATGCGGCCAGCGCGCGGGTGGTCAAGCTGAAAACCGAGCGCATGCGCGAAGTGGCACCCCTGCCCTTCGATCTCGGCACTCTGCAGGAAGTCTGCTCAAAGAAACTCGGCCTCGGCGCGCAGGAAACCCTCGACATCGCCCAGGCGCTGTACGAAACCTACAAAGTCATCACGTACCCGCGCAGCGATTGCGGTTACCTGCCGCTGAGCCAGCACAGCGAAGCGCCGGGCATTCTTGCGGCGCTGCGTCAGGCCGATCCCGGCCTCGAAGCGCTGCGAGGCCATCTCGAACCACAGCGCCGTTCACGCGCATGGAACGACGCCAAGGTCAGCGCTCACCATGGCATCATCCCCACCGCAGCAGCGAAAAACCTCGAGCGCCTGACCGGCAAGCATCGCGCAGTGTATACGCTGATCCGCGCACGCTATCTGGCGCAATTTCTGCCCAACCATGAATACGACCGCACCCAGGCCGATTTCGATTGCGCTGGGCAAGCGCTCCGCGCAGTCGGCAAGCAGATCATTGAGCCGGGCTGGAAACGCGCGTTGCCCGAAGCGCTGGCACCGGCCAAGGGCCGCGAGGCTGCGGCGCCGCAGACCTTGCCGGCACTTGGCCAGGGCGTCGAATGCGCCGTCGCCGAGGTCAAGTTCAAGGACCTGTGGACGCAACCGCCGAAACCCTACACCGAAGGCGACCTGATCAAGGCGATGAAAAACGTCGCCAGACTGGTGGAAGATCCGCTGCTCAAGCAGAAACTCAAGGACACCACCGGGATCGGCACCGAAGCCACCCGCGCCTCGATCATTCAGGGTTTGATTGATCGGGGTTATCTGGTGAAAAACGGCAAGGCGCTCGCCGCCACGCCGGCCGCGTTCAGCCTGATCGATGCGGTGCCTCGCGCAATTGCCGATCCCGGCACCACGGCGATCTGGGAGCAGGCGCTGGACATGGTGCAGAGCGGCGAGATGAGCCTGGAAGAATTTGTCACCAAACAAGCGGCATGGATGAGCAAGCAGGTTACCCGTTGCTCTGGCCTGAGCCTGACCATCAGCGGCCCGCCACTCGCCGGTAAAGCCGCGGCGCCATGGAAGAAAAAACGCAAATCGACCGCCAGCAAAACCACCGCCACACGCAAACGCACGGCCCGCCCGGCGACCCGTTAAGCCCCTCACGGTTCCCTGATTTCCTACGCATCCCGGATCTTTTCTCATTCCAAAAGCGCTTTGTCCGACAATATGTAGTGCTTGAAAATAATCACTACAAAACCGTTGACGGCATCGTTTTGCTTTTGCATGATGAAGACGTTCCCCGATCGGGAGCGCTGGTAACACGCTTGAGCAAACTCGTCTGACCGCCGAGTTGTTTTTTCCGGATACACGCTGCCCATAAGGCAGATTGAAGAAGCTGACCTGGCCTGAACGTCCAGTACAAGGACGAGAAGCGCTGGCGAAAATTCTCAAGATGCTTGTGGTCGACGCTGAAAGCGTCGCCAATGCGCCTCCCGGTTTTCGCTGCTTCTCCTCGTTGTGACGCTATTGCGTAGCAGTTATTCAACACGACTACATGCAACAGATGCACGACCCCGTACTCAACACGGGCGAGCGCTGACGTCCTGGTTTCGGTGCCAGGGATCAACTAACCGATGGGCTACCTGTATTAGCGAATCAACTTTGAAAGATCACCAGACTGGTCAAGGGGCAATAATCATGAATCTGAACAATCAACCTACTGTCGAAGAACTGGCTCGTATGTTCGCTGCGCAAAAAGACAGCCACGACAGCCATATTCTGTGGATCAGCAAATCGGGCCAGGTACATATCGACTGCCTGTCGCCCCATGCTGGTGAAGAAGAATTCGACCGTAACCACCAGAACCTGGCGGCCCGCCTGAAGATGTATCGACGCGGCCACGGTTATGTCGGCAAGAAGGCAGCGGCCGACAGGGACTTTATTGGCAATGTTCTGCAGACGCTGAAACAGGCGTGGGATTCGATGCAGAACAATAATGAAGTTCGGGTGATTGATCGGTTGTATTGAGTTAGCAATTATTTAATCGAAAGGCCTGCTTCCTTAACGGAAGCAGGCCTTTTTTGTTCGCTTGCATTGATTTGGCGTGATTGAAATTGTAGCCCCTCACCCCAGCCCTCTCCCGAGGGAGAGGGAGCCGATCTATGATGGATTCAAAATTCGCGTTCGGCTCAGGACTTTCAGGTCGATGTAACTCGTCCAAACGCCGCGGTCAGTCCCCTCTCCCCCGGGGAGAGGGTTAGGGTGAGGGGCTTTTCAGGCCCAGCACCAACTCCACAAACGCCAGCGCCGCGGCACTGTGGTAGTTATTGCACCGTCGCAAAATCGCTGCCCCACGCTGCGGCGCTTCCGCTTCGACACGCAACCGACGCAACGCCCGGTCCTCTGTAGCAATAGCCTGCGGCAACATCGTTGCCATCGGCGAACAGCGCACCACTTCCAGCAACGTGCTCACCGAATTCACCTCGATGTGCACCTTCGGCGTGATCCCCTGCTGTCGAAAATACTCGTCCACCGATAACCGTGTAATGAACTCAGGCGCCAGCAAGGCGAAATCCAGCTGAGCAATATCCTCTGCCAGTAACCGCGAGTCACTGGCATACAGCGGATGCTCACGGCCGACCATGATCGCCAACGTTTCGGTAAAGGCCGGAATGCATTCGATCTCCGCATTGCGCACCGGGGTGAACGCAATGGCGATGTCCAGCGAGTCATCCGCCAGCCCCGCCTCGATGTCGTCCATCGACAACTCGAAAATCTGCAGATGAATCCCCGGATACCGCGCCGCGAAATCCCGCACCAGCGGCCCGACCAGGTACGCCATGAACGTCGGCGTCATGGCCAGACGCAACGTCCCGCGCGACAGATCCTTCACGTCATGCAAGGCGCGCTTGCCCGCTTCCAGCTCTACCAGGACTCGCCGCGCACATTCGATGTACGCCTCGCCGGCATCGGTGGGTTTCACGGTGCGCGAGGTGCGATCGAACAGCGTTACGCCGAGGGTTTCTTCCAGCTGACGGATCTGCTGCGACAGGGTCGGCTGCGACACGTGCAGCGCTTCGGCGGCACGGGTGAAACCGCCGTGATCGGCAACGGCCAGCAGATACCGCAAATGTCGCAACAGCATGGGGCACACCATCTATAGGCAGGACTAATGCCCGGCATTGTATATCGGTCTTGGACGCTATGGATCAATCGGCCGAAGATCTCTCCCACACAGCAAGCCAACCCTGAAAGGAGTGACACCATGCAACAGTCCCACGCCTGCAACGACACCAGCCTGGCCCTGACTACCCGCATCCTCGACGCCAAGGCACGCAAGGATCTGTCGTGGCAGGATCTCGCCGATGACACCGGCCTGAGCCTGGCCTACGTCACCGCCGCCCTGCTCGGCCAGCACCCACTGCCGGAAACCGCTGCGAAAGTGGTCGGCGACAAGCTGGAGCTGAGCGTTGCAGACGTCGCGGCGATGCAGATCATCCCGTTGCGCGGCAGCCTCAACGGCGTACCGACCGACCCGACCATCTACCGCTTTCACGAGATGATCCAGATCTATGGCACCACGCTCAAAGCGCTGGTCCACGAGCAGTTCGGCGACGGCATCATCAGCGCGATCAACTTCAAACTCGACATCAAGAAAGTTGACGATCCAGAAGGCGGCTCCCGCGCCGTGGTCACCCTCGATGGCAAGTTCCTGCCGCTGCGTCCGTTCTGATTGCTCCGGCCCGCATCCCGGATGCGGGCCACTCGATCACCTTATAGAGGACACGCCCATGCAATCCCTGATCGACGGCTTCCTGAAATTTCAGAACGAAGCCTTTCCGCAACGCAGCGAACTGTTTCGTCACCTGGCCACCACGCAGCAGCCCGGCACCTTGTTCATCACCTGTTCCGACAGCCGTGTGGTGCCAGAACTGCTGACCCAGCAAGAACCCGGCGAGCTGTTCGTGATCCGCAATGCCGGCAACATCGTGCCGTCCTACAGCCCGCATCCAGGCGGGGTTTCGGCGACGGTGGAATATGCGGTGGCCGTGCTCGGCGTGAGTGATATCGTGATTTGCGGGCATTCCGATTGCGGCGCAATGACCGCGATTGCCCAGTGCAAATGCATGGACCACCTGCCGGCGGTCAGTGGCTGGCTGCAGCATGCCGAATCTGCAAAAGTGGTCAACGAAGCGCGAGCGCATGCCAACGATGCGGCGAAGTTGAGTTCGATGGTGCGCGAGAACGTCATTGCGCAACTGGCCAATATCCAGACCCACCCGAGCGTGCGCCTGGCGCAGGAAAAAGGCCTGTTGAATCTGCATGGCTGGGTGTACGACATCGAGACCGGCTCGATCAATGCGCTGTCTTCGGACCGCCGCACCTTTGTGCCACTGGCCGAGCAACCGGCGACCTGTGCGATCCACGCAAAAACCGCTGACGCCGCCTGAACGGATCGTCGACTGATCGTTCCCACGCTCTGCGTGGGAACGATCACCGACTACAGAATCAGCGCTTTACCGTGAGATCAACCTGCGTCATGCGGCTGCGCACGGTAAAAACCCCATCCCCGGAAAGAATCGCACTGCGCGCAAACAAGCGCCCGCTTTCCCAGTTGGAAAGGCCCAGCTCCGGCTTGTTCAGCGCGTACTGCCCGTCGACCCAGCGGGTGATGCCATTGCCCACGAACGGCGCGTTGACCGCGTTGTAGAAACGCTCATGGACGGCGGCATCCTCGCTGATCAACGACACGGTGAATTGCGGGCTGTAGCGGTTGAACAAGGCGATCGCCTGGTCCAGATCGTCGACGATCATCAGGCTGACTTCCGGGGTTTCCTCCCACTCCCACTCGCGGCCCAGTTCCAATTCCGCCAGCGGTTCGGCGAGCGCTTCAGTCTGGTAACCCTCGGCGCGGTAAACCTCGACCGTTGCGTTCTGCCATTCACTCGGCAAGCAACTTTCGCTGCCTTCAACGATGTGCAGTTTGCAACCCTGCCCGCGCGCGGTGCCTGCCTGTTTCAAGGCATTGAGGAATAGCGGTACCAGCTCAGCGGCGCGCTCACGCTGGATCAGGCAAACGTTGAGGGTGTTGCAGACTTTGCGGTCCAGCGAGTTGCGCACAACCGCAGCAAAGCGCTCGGCATCGGCGGCCTGATCGGCGATCAGCCATGCCCCACCAGTGCCGTGCAGGCTGACCGCGGTACCGGCCTGCTGGGCGATGCTGCCGAGTTGACTGACCGCACGACCCGAACCCCGCGCTACCGCCAGCGACAAGCGTCGGTCAGCGAACATCGCCCAACCGGCGGCGTGATTGACACTTTCCACCAGCGACACCGCGCCGTCCGGAAGGCCGGCTGCGGCCAGTGCCGGGTTCAAGGCGTGGGCGACGATCGCTTGCGCGGTGCCCAGCGCATCGCTGCCGATACGCAGCACCGCGGTGTTGCCGGTGCGCAACACGCCAGCGGCATCGGCGAACACGTTCGGTCGCCCTTCAAAGACAAACGCAACGATGCCCAGCGGCGCGACCACTTGCTCGACCTTCCAGCCGTCGTGCTCGACGCTGCTGATGACTTTGCCACGGGTTGCCGTGGCATCGCACCATGCACGCAGGCCGGCGATCATGTCGCGGCGCATGCGTTCGTCGGCGAGCAGTCGGGTGGTCGAGCGGCCACGGGCCTTGGCGCGCTCAATGTCTGCGCGGTTGGCGGTTTCGATGTGGGCCCAACATTGCGGGTCTTCCAGACGCTGGGCAAACAGATCGAAGAACTCGCTGATCGCCTCGTCGCTCACCGCCGACAACGCCGTGAATGCCGCAGCCGCGCGCTCGATCGCAACCGACGCCGCTTGCTGATCCGCCACGGGGATCAGCAGCAACTCGCCACTGACCTGCTCGACCAGCAGATGATCACCGGGCTGAAAGCGCGCGGCCAGTTCAGGGCTGACCACGGTGACGCGGTTACCAGCAAAAGGGATCGGCGTGCCAGCGACTAGATGTTCGAGCGCAAGAGACATGAAGCGGATTCACCATGCAGGGGGCGGCCGGAAAATGTAGCGGATTACCTGCCGAAATACACCTCTTCAATCCACCAATAAACCCTTGTAGGAGTGAGCCTGCTCGCGATAGCGGTGGGTCGGATACACCAATGGCGACTGATTCGGCGCAATCGCGAGCAGGCTCACTCCTACAAGGGAATTGTGTGAGTTTCAGAAAACCGACCAGCCTATCCGTGAGCTGAGCAATTCCAGCGCCGCCATCCCCGCCAGCGAATTACCGGCGGCGTTGAGTTCCGGCGACCACACGCAGACCGTGAACTGCCCCGGCACCACCGCGACGATCCCGCCACCGACGCCGCTTTTGCCCGGCAAACCGACGCGGTAGGCGAAGTTGCCGGCCTCGTCATACAGCCCGCTGGTGGCCATGATCGAGTTGACTTGCTGGGTCTGCCGCGCCGTGAGGATACGTTCACCGCTGTGTTTGCAGAAACCGTCGTTGGCCAGAAAGCAGAAGGCCCGGGCCAGATCGATGCAGTTCATGCGCAGTGCACAGTGGCTGAAATAACTGCGCAGCACCGCTTCGACATCGTTGTGGAAATTGCCGAACGACTGCATCAGGTACGCCATCGCCGCATTGCGCGCGCGGTGCTGGTATTCGGAATCGGCGACTTTGCCGTCGATCATGATTTGCGGATTGCCCGACAGGCGCCGAACGAAGTCGCGCATCGACAAGGTCGGCGCGGCGAAGCGTGACTGATTGATGTCGCAAATCACCAATGCACCGGCATTGATGAACGGATTGCGTGGTCGGCCGCGTTCGAACTCCAGTTGCACCAGCGAGTTGAACGGCTGCCCGGAAGGCTCGTGGCCGAGGCGCTCCCAGATCGCTTCGCCGGAATGATCGATCGCCTGTACCAGGCTGAACACCTTGGAAATACTCTGCACCGAGAACGGCGTTTCGGCGTCGCCGGCGCAGTACATCTCGCCGTCATTCCCGTACACGGCGATGCCCAGCTGATTGGCCGGCACGGTGCCGAGGGCGGGGATGTAATCAGCCACTTTGCCCTGCCCGATCAACGGGCGGACAGCGTCAAGGATCTCGTTCAACAGCGCTTGCATGCCGGGTCTCGAAGTCTCGCCCCAAGGGATCGCGGGGACACTGGGGCTAGACGCTGCGCGCGGACGGCGCATCACACCGCGCGCAATGATCTAGGCTTGAGCAAACATTCATCTTCAGGAGAAGACCATGCACCTCGAAGGCTCCTGCCATTGCGGCGAGGTCACGTTCAGCCTCGACAGCGCCCACCCCTACCCTTATCAACGCTGCTATTGCTCGATCTGCCGCAAGACCCAGGGCGGCGGCGGTTACGCAATCAATCTTGGCGGCGATGCGACCAGCCTCAAGGTGCGCGGGCGCAAGCACATCAGCATCTACCACGCGAAAATGAAAAACCCCGGCGATCAGCGCGCCCATCGCAGCAGCGCCGAACGGCACTTCTGCTCACTGTGCGGCAGCGGCTTGTGGCTGTTCAGTCCGGAGTGGCCAGAGCTGATCCATCCATTTGCCTCGGCTATCGATACAGCGCTGCCGGTGCCGCCGGAACACACGCATTTGATGCTCGGGTCGAAAGCGTCGTGGGTCGAAATCGAGGCGAAAGCCAAGGATCAGCAATTTGCTGAATACCCCGAAGAATCGATTGCCCAGTGGCATGAGCGCCTCGGTGTGACCCGCTGAACCGCGCCCCCTGTGGGAGCGAGCCTGCTCGCGATAGCGGTGGGTCAGACACACCATTACTGACTGATCCACCGCTATCGCGAGCAGGCTCACTCCTACAGGGGGGGTATTGCAGACAGGAAGCTGACAGTCTTCAATCCAGATGCGCCCAGGTCATCCGAAACACCGCCCCACCCCACGTCGAATCCCCCACTTCAACCTGCCCGCCATGGGACTGCGACACCCGCCGCACCAACGCCAGGCCCAAACCAAAACCACCGGTGCGCCGATCCCGGCTGGCATCCAGTCGCGAGAACGGCTCGAAGATTTTCTCCCGGCCATCGATCGGCACGCCCGGCCCGTCATCGCTGACCCGCACTTCGTACACGTCGCCGCTGCGCACCAACGTCACTTCAACGCGCTGCTCGGCATAACGAATGGCATTGCGCAGCAGGTTGATCACCGCCCGCGCCATGAAGCGCGGCTCGATGCGCACGGTGTCGACAAGGCAATCACCAATCAACAACTCGATGCCGGCCGCCTCCGCCTCCAGTGCGACGCTGCCGACCACGCTGTCGAGCCAGTTGGCTGCCTGGATATTTTCCCGTTTGATCACCGTGGCGCCGTGCTCGAGGCTGGCGTAGGTCAGCAGCTCCGAAACCATTTCCTCCAGCTCGCCCAGGTCGGCGTACATGTCGGCAATCAACTCGCGATTCTGGCTGGCGCCGGGTTGCTGTCTGAGCTGATCGAGTTCAAACGACAACCGTGCGATCGGCGTGCGCAGTTCGTGGGATACCGCATTGGTCAACTCACGCTGATTGGCAATCAGGCCCTCGATGCGCGCCGCCATCAAGTTGAAGTGTTCGGCCAGATCACGAATGTTCGAGCGCCTGGACAATTGAATACGCACCGACAGATCGTTAGCGCCAAAACGCTCGGCGGCCATGCGCAGCTTTTCCAGATCGCGCCAGTGCGGGCGAACCCAGAAAAACAGCACGATGCCGATCAGCACCGCGAGCATGACGTAGGCGGCACTGATGTAGAACGGCATCAGGCTCGGCTCCGGCGGCAGCTTGATGCTGAGCAATTGCGAGCCGCCGTCGATGTAGCTGATGAACTGGGTGTAATCGTCGCGAATCACCAGCAGATTCTGCGCCAGCTCGGCTTTTTCCTGCGCCGTCAGCGCCAGTTGCGCAGCCTCGACCAGGCTGAGCGAAAGCCCATAGTGCTTGCGTAAGCTGTCGAGTTTCTGCTCACGCTGCGCCCCCTGCGTGCCGCGCAAATGATCGACCAGCGACCACGCCTGTCCACGCACCGCTTCGCGGTTGTAAGCCTGCATCTGATTGTCGAGCAACGCGTTGAACGTATGTTCGACGGTCTGCAACGCCGCCACCAGGCCGAGGGTCATGACCAGAAACAAACCGAGAAACAAGCGCAGCATTTACAGCTCCCACGCGAACGGATTGAACAGATAACCCTTGCCCCACACGGTCTTGATGCACACGGGTTCGCGCGGGTTGTCCTTGAGCTTGTTGCGTAATTTGCTGATGTACACGTCGACGCTGCGGTTGAGCCCATCAAAGGCAATCCCGCGCATGCGATTGAGAATGTCATCGCGTGAAAGAATCTTGCCCGCCGCGCTGGCCAGCAACCACAGCAGTTCGAACTCCATGGTGGTCAACTCGATGAGCTCGCCGTTCAGCCGGACCTCACGGCAACTGCGGTCGATGCTCAACAGACCGAACTCGAGAAAGCTCACTACGCTGTTGTCCGGCACCTGCCGCCGCTGCAATGCGCGCAGCCGCGCGAGCAGCACTGGCGGCTTGATCGGTTTGATCAGGTAATCGTCGGCGCCGGATTCGAGGCCGAGAATATGGTCGAGGTCGTCTTCCTTGGCGGTCAGCATCACGATCGGCGTGTCCGACACGCTGCGGATCTCGCGGCACACCTGCAGCCCGCTCTGCCCCGGCAGCATCAGGTCGAGCACCAGCACCCTGGGCTTGAATTCGAGAAAAGCCGCCACGGCCAGATCGCCGCGATGCACCACGCGGACCTCGTAGCCATGTTGTTCGAGGAAGTGCGCGATCAGCGCCGCCAGACGCTCATCGTCTTCCACCAGCAGCACTTTGCCAAAACCAAGGTTATCCATAACGCCCATCTGACCCTTGTCGAAAGTGGCCGGCATTATGGCGGCAATCACCAGGCAAGCGATTGGCGCAGGCAGCAAAAACCGGCCGCTGGGGCCGGTTTTCGCTGATGTTTCATGTTTTTAAGAGTTTTTAACAAACGGCGGCGGGCACACCGCTGTGGAAGCGGAATTCTTCGTCCGGCGACTCGATCAATTCCTGCTCGGCGGCGCGGACTTTTTCAATCACTTGCGCGACGTCTTTCGCCTCGCCGTATTGATAGGCCAGTTTCAGATAACCCTGAAAATGCCGCGCTTCGCTTTTCAGCAGGCCGAAGTAGAACTTGCCGAGTTCTTCGTCCAGATGCGGCATCAGCGCCTCGAAACGCTCGCAACTGCGCGCTTCGATAAACGCGCCGACCACCAGCGTATCGACCAGTTTCACTGGTTCATGGCTGCGCACGACTTTGCGCAGACCCGAGGCGTAACGACCGGCGTGCAGCTGACGCAGTTCGATCTTGCGCCGTTTCATGATGCGCATCACTTGCTCGTGGTGCACCAGCTCTTCCCGGGCCAGACGCGACATCATGTTGATCAGGTCGACGTGGGAATGGTACTTGGCAATCAGGCTCAGGGCGGTGCTGGCGGCCTTGAACTCGCAGTTCTTGTGGTCGATCAGCAAGGTTTCCTGATCGGCAAGGGCGGCCTGAACCCAGGCGTCGGGGGTGCGGCAGCCAAGGAATTCGTGGATTTCGGGAAGGATCATGGGGCTCACGGCAAAAGGTCTACGAGCGAAGGGCGCCGATTATACCGGCCTGCCCGCAGACCACCAGCGGCTGGCGTTGATATGCATCAAGTCGCAGACGATCGCGCAGCAACTATAGTTGTGCAACGTCGTGCCTTTTCTTTGCTGGAGACTCCGCTCATGCAAGCCATTCGCAGCATTCTGGTGGTCATCGAACCCGAACACGCGGAAAGCCTGGCGCTCAAACGCGCCAAGCTGATCGCCGGTGTCACCCAGGCCCATTTGCATCTGCTGGTGTGCGACAAGAAACATGACCACGCCGGCCTGCTCAGCGTGCTCAAGGCTGCGCTATTGGCCGAAGGCTACAGCGTGACCACCGAACAGGCATGGAATGAAAGCCTGCACGAAACCATCATCGATGTGCAGCAGGCCGAGGGTTGCGGGCTGGTGATCAAACAGCATTTCCCCGACAGCTCGTTGAAAAAGGCTCTGCTGACCCCGGCGGACTGGAGACTGCTGCGCCACTGCCCTACCCCGGTGCTGCTGGTGAAAACCACGGGCTCATGGAAAGACCGGGTGATTCTGGCGGCAATCGACGTCGGCAATGCCGATGGCGAACATCGCCATCTGCACACCACGATCATTGATCACGGCTACGACATCGCCAGCCTGGCCAAGGCGCACCTGCATGTAATCACCGCGCATCCGTCGCCGATGCTCTCGGCGGCAGACCCGACCTTTCAGCTCAAATCGACGATAGAAGCCAAATATCGCGAACAGTGTCGGGCGTTTCAGGCCGAGTTCGATGTCGACGACGAACACTTGCACATCGAAGAAGGCCCGGCGGACGTCTTGATCCCGTATCTGGCGCACAAGCTGCAGGCGGCGGTGACGGTGATTGGCACCGTGGCGCGCAGCGGCTTGTCAGGCGCGTTGATCGGCAATACCGCCGAAGCGGTACTCGATGCGCTCGAAAGCGACGTGCTGGTGCTCAAGCCGCAGGAGGTTGAGGATCATCTGGTGGAGCTGGCAGTGAAACATTAAGGATGGCGGTGCCTGGACTGGCGCCTTCGCGAGCGGGCTCGCTCCCACATTTGAAATGCATTCCCCTGTGGGAGCTGGCTTGCCAGCGATGGCGGTGTGTCAGTCACATTGATACTGGATGGGCCGACCTCATCGCTGGCAAGCCAGCTCCCACAGGATCAGCTGATACCTCGGATCTGTATTCCACCCCCAATTACTGTGGGAGTGAGCCTGCTCGCGAAGCTTTTGATGTTCAGGCGCCGAAGGCGTCCTTGAGGAACCCGGGGGCGATGTAGCGCTGATAATGCGCTTCCGACAGCAGGAAGAATTCCCGATCAATGGCATCGCGCAGTTCCGGCAGGTTCCAGTCGCGAAACTCCGGCAGCAAAACCATCCCGTACGCTTCCAGATTAACGATCACCCGCGCGCCGCGGGCAATCAGCTGATAGGCCCAGCAATATTCCGACTGATGCGGCACGAAGCGGATCTTGCGCTGTTCCAGCTGCTCGCGCAGGCGCGCCGGGTCGAAGATCTCGACCTTGCTTGCCATCACTTGAGACAGCAATTGCTCCAGACGCAGCCACACCGCGCGCTTCTGCTCTTCGTCATAACCATTCCAGTGGATCACTTCGTGGTGGAAACGCTTGCAGCCACGGCAGACCAAGTCACCGTAAACAGTGGAGCAAAGGCCGACGCAGGGAGTCTTGATGGTCTGATTGGGCATAAGGTAGGCAAGGCACTGAAACGCGGAACAGACCGGCATGTTAGCCCTTTGTCGTCCATTGATCACCCCTCAGACGTCAGGGTTACAGCCACGCTGGAACTTCGCCGCAAGCGCGCCCATTGCCACGAAAGTCCAATAGAGCGCGACTTACCTTTAAATTTTTTTTGCCGTAGAATCAGCCAGCCTTTTAAGGCGCCAATGTCCGTTAGAAGCTGTTTTCAAAGCGTCACGAGCACAGTCGTTCCTTCAGAGCGGTGTTGGCGAAGGGTTTTTCCAGCGGGGAAAAGCCCAACGCCAACCCTCATCAGCTCCCCGTTCTGCAGGCGTAAAACTTTGAAAGCAGCTTCTGTAAGGAATGCCCGGTAATTCTGGCCAAGTGGCCCACAACGCCACGCAGCGCATGAGTACGAGCATTTCGCGACGAGCGTCCCGGACACCCATTTGGGACCACTGATGAGGGTAATAACTGTGCTTGAAGCCTACCGCAAACATATCGAAGAGCGTGCAGCCCTGGGTATCGTTCCCCAGCCGCTTAACGCCGAACAAACAGCAGGCCTGATCGAGCTGCTGAAAAACCCTCC
This sequence comes from Pseudomonas sp. Z003-0.4C(8344-21), assembly GCF_900104975.1. NCBI lineage: Bacteria > Pseudomonadati > Pseudomonadota > Gammaproteobacteria > Pseudomonadales > Pseudomonadaceae > Pseudomonas > Pseudomonas sp. Z003-0.4C(8344-21). Next base: position 4,065,652 of record NZ_LT629756.1, read on the forward strand.
GGCTGGCGAAGAAGCTTTCCTCGTTGACCTGATCACCAACCGCGTACCGCCTGGAGTGGACGAAGCCGCCTACGTCAAGGCCGGCTTCCTGTCTGCACTGGCCAAGGGCGAAGCCTCCTCCCCTCTGCTGGACAAGAAACGCGCTGTCGAACTGCTCGGCACCATGCAGGGCGGCTACAACATCGTCACCCTCGTTGAACTGCTGGACGACGCCACGCTGGCGCCAGTCGCCGCCGAAGAACTCAAGCACACCCTGCTGATGTTCGACGCCTTCCACGATGTGGCTGAAAAAGCCAAGAACGGCAACGTTCACGCCAAGGCCGTGCTGCAATCCTGGGCTGATGGCGAGTGGTTCAAGAAGCGCCCGGTGCTGGCCGACAAGATCAGCCTGCGCGTATTCAAGGTCACCGGCGAAACCAACACCGACGACCTCTCCCCTGCGCCAGACGCCTGGTCGCGTCCAGACATCCCGCTGCACGCCCTGGCCATGCTGAAAATGGCCCGTGACGGCATCGTTCCGGACGAGCAAGGCAAGACCGGTCCGATGAAGCAGATCGAAGAAATGCGCGGCCAGGGCTTCCCGATCGCCTACGTCGGTGACGTGGTCGGTACCGGTTCTTCGCGTAAATCGGCCACCAACTCGGTGCTGTGGTTCTTCGGCGACGACATCCCGTACGTGCCGAACAAGCGCGCTGGCGGTTTCTGCTTCGGCAGCAAGATCGCTCCGATCTTCTACAACACCATGGAAGATGCCGGCGCACTGCCAATCGAATTCGACGTGTCGAACATGAACATGGGCGACGTGATCGACCTGTACCCGCACGCTGGCAAAGTCTGCAAGCACGGTACCGACGAAGTCATCACCACCTTCGAAATGAAAACCCCGGTGCTGCTGGACGAAGTTCGTGCCGGCGGTCGTATCCCGTTGATCATCGGCCGTGGCCTGACCGAGAAGGCTCGCGCCGAACTGGGTCTGCCAGCGTTCGATCTGTTCAAAAAGCCAGAAGCTCCGGCTGAAAGCACCAAGGGTTTCACCCTGGCGCAGAAAATGGTCGGCAAGGCCTGCGGCCTGGCAGAAGGCCAGGGCGTGCGTCCTGGCACCTACTGCGAACCGAAAATGACCACCGTGGGTTCTCAGGACACCACCGGTCCGATGACCCGTGACGAACTGAAAGACCTGGCGTGCCTGGGCTTCTCCGCTGATCTGGTGATGCAGTCGTTCTGCCACACCGCGGCCTATCCAAAGCCGATCGACGTGACCACCCACCACACCCTGCCTGACTTCATCATGACCCGCGGCGGCGTTTCCCTGCGTCCGGGCGACGGCATCATCCACTCGTGGCTGAACCGCATGCTGCTGCCGGACACCGTTGGTACCGGTGGTGACTCGCACACCCGTTTCCCGATGGGCATTTCGTTCCCGGCCGGTTCCGGTCTGGTGGCGTTTGCTGCAGCCACCGGCGTCATGCCGCTGGACATGCCGGAATCGATCCTGGTGCGCTTCAAAGGCAAGATGAAACCTGGCATCACCCTGCGTGACCTGGTTCATGCCATTCCTTACTTCGCCATCCAGAACGGTCTGCTGACCGTCGAGAAGAAAGGCAAGAAAAACGCCTTCTCCGGCCGCATCCTGGAAATCGAAGGCCTGGAAGGTCTGACCCTGGAGCAGGCGTTCGAACTGTCCGACGCCTCGGCCGAACGTTCGGCTGCCGGTTGCACCATCAAGCTGTCGAAAGAGTCGATCACCGAGTACCTGCAGTCCAACATCACCCTGCTGCGCTGGATGATCGGCGAAGGCTACGGCGATGCGCGTACCCTGGAACGTCGCGCTCAAGCGATGGAAGCCTGGATCGCCAACCCTGAACTGATGGAAGCCGATGCCGACGCCGAATACGCCGAAGTCATCGAAATCGATCTGGCCGAGATCAACGAGCCTGTACTCTGCGCGCCAAACGATCCGGACGACGCCCGTCTGCTGTCCAGCGTTGCTGGCGAGAAGATCGACGAAGTGTTCATCGGTTCGTGCATGACCAACATCGGTCACTTCCGCGCTGCCGGTAAACTGCTGGAGCAGGTCAAGGGTCAGCTGCCAACCCGTCTGTGGCTGTCGCCGCCGACCAAGATGGACGCTCACCAACTGACCGAAGAAGGCTACTACGGCATCTACGGCAAGGCCGGCGCACGCATGGAAATGCCAGGCTGCTCGCTGTGCATGGGTAACCAGGCACGCGTTGAGCCGAACAGCACTGTGGTCTCGACTTCCACGCGTAACTTCCCGAACCGTCTGGGCGACGGCGCGAACGTCTACCTGGCCTCGGCCGAGCTGGCGTCCGTTGCTTCGATCCTGGGTCGCCTGCCGACCGTCGAGGAGTACATGGAATACGCTGGCAAGATCGACAGCATGGCGGCCGATGTCTACCGCTACCTGTCCTTCGACCAGATCGCCGAGTTCCGCGAAGCCGCTGCGAACGCCAAGATCCCGGTCGTTCAAGCCTAACGCTGCAAGGCAATAAAAAACGCCGCCCATCGTGAGATGAGCGGCGTTTTTTTATGCCTGATCGAGGGTGGTTGCCTGTTCGGGCCTCATCGCTGGCAAGCCAGCTCCCACACAGGTTTATGGCGTTCCAAGAGGGTGAGTTTTACACATGACCCTGTGGGAGCTGGCTTGCCAGCGATGGCGGAGTGTCCGTCGACATCATTGTTGATGACTCTCCGCTCGCGAGCATGCTCAGCTCCCGAGCCAAAAAAAACCGCTGTACCCGGGCAGGCACAGCGGTTCTTATCGATTGAAGCCGCGTTACATCGCCAGTTTGTAAACCAGCGCCGAAATCGCCACCAGACCAACAGCCGTTACAAACACATTCGACGCCTGCCCACGATAACGCGCCATGGCCGGCACTTTGCGAATCGCATACATCGGCATGAGGAACAGAATCGCCGCGATCACCGGGCCGCCAATCGTCTCGATCATCCCCAGAATGCTTGGGTTCAGCGTCGCCACGATCCAGCAGATCACCAGCATGAGCGCCGCGACGATGCGATCCAGTGCCTTGGCCCCGGGACGCTTGCCGCTCTTGACGATCAAACCTTTCAGACCTTCGCTGGCACCGATGTAGTGGCCGAGGAACGACTTGGAGATCGCCACAAAGGCAATCAACGGCGCTGCAAAAGCGATGGTCGGGTTACTGAAGTGGTTGGCCAGGTACGACAGGATCGACAGGTTCTGCGCCTTGGCCTCAGCCAGTTGCTCCGGCGACAGTGTCAGCACGCAACTGAACACGAAGAACATCACCATCAACACCATCAATGCATGGGCGCGCGACAGGATCTGCGAACTGCGCTCCTCTGCGTGCTGGCCGTAGCGGCGTTTCTGGTCGACCGCAAAGGCCGAGATGATCGGCGAATGGTTGAATGAGAACACCATCACCGTAATCGCCAGCCACAGCGTAAGCAACAGCTCAGACGGTGCCGGTACGTGCGATGCGGTGGCGAGAATGCCGCCGTTCCAGTGCGGGATCAGGTACACCGCGAGAAACAGCAGCGCAACGATAAACGGGTAGACCATCAGGCTCATCGCCTTGACGATCGCTTGCTCACCGCAACGTACGACTGCCAGCAAACCGAGGATCAGCACGAACGACAGCAGTGCCCGTGGCGGCGGCGTGATGTGCAGTTGGTGTTCGAGGAAACTGGCGACCGTGTTGGTCAGGCCAACGCTGTAGATCAGCAGGATGGGGAAGATGGCGAAGAAGTACAGCAACGTGATCAGTGCGCCGGCCTTGATGCCGAAATGCTGCTCGACCACCTCGGTGATGTCGGCGCCTTCACGACCGGACAACACGAACCGCGTCAGGCCACGGTGCGCATAAAACGTCATCGGGAACGCCAGCAGCGCGAGGATCACCAGCGGCCAGAAGCCCCCCAACCCCGCATTGATCGGCAGGAACAGGGTGCCGGCGCCAATGGCCGTCCCGAACAGTCCCAACATCCAGGTGGTGTCCTGGCGATTCCAGCTCGAAAGTTCAGCGGGTGCTGCTGCATCAAAGCGCTCTTCGACGCTATTGGCCTGATCATTCATCCGGTCGGATCTCCGCATTCCGGTCACTTGCCACTCGGTCAGGACGCGTCGGAAAAAACCGACACACATGCTCCGGCCGAAACAGGGGCGGGATTCTCCGTGATAAATCAACAGAAGCAAAGACTTAGCTGAGGAATGGTTGTGCGGTGCAGATCAGGTCGGTGTCGTTTCAGGCTATAAAGCAGTCGCGAACAGACATGTAACACGTCGTTTTTAGACGCTTTTTTCAGACATTCAAACATCGAAGAATGACTCAAACCGATATACCCATAATGAAGCCCAGCGCCACGCAATAGAGCCCGAAACCAAAGAGCAACCAGAGCCTGCGACTTTCGCTTTTTTCTTTGGTGCGCAGCGTTTCTTCATACTCTGCGAACTCTCGCTCAATTTGCTCAAGCCTGGCCTTGCGGTCATATGTACTCAAAATTGATTTACCTTTTGGCGATGGGCCAGGCCGCACAAGAACTTGAATAGTCAAAATTTCAAGAAAACGCCTGCGACCGCAGTGATGGCTGTCAGCACTGCACCCAATACCGCAATCGGATAGAGTTTCGCTTCCCTGAGCAGCTTTTTCTCCTCAGCCTGAAGCTTTTTCCATTCGGCCACGAGCTTGCGCGACTCATTCTCCAGCCTGTCGAGTTCGATATTTTCACGATCGTTCCTGAGCATTCGCCTTCCCTGGCTGCTGGCAGTGACTGCCTTGGCTGCTTTGTGCGCTCATGATGTCTCCGTTACCCATATGCGGATAGCAGATCGATCTGCCGAATGCGTAGGCAAAATCTGCGAGTTTCGTCAGTCGCCCGACACCCATCGATACTTTCATTTTGGCCGACGTCATCTAGTGTGAAGTAGTCCCCCCTCTCAGGAACCACCTCATGCCCCTCGTCCGCATCGACATCAAACAGAACCCCGACGTCACGTTCGGCAAACGCGTCGGCGAACAGATCTACGCCGCCCTGCGCAGCTGCATCGATGTGCCGGAACATGACAATTTCCAGATCCTCACCGAGCACGACGCCCAGCACCTCGTTTATGACCCTCAATACCTCGGGATTCAGCGCAGCGACGGCGTGGTGTTCATTCAGATCACCATCAGCGAGGGACGGTCGGTGGAGAAGAAGCAACTGCTGTTCAAAACCATCGCCGATAACCTGCACGCTGAACTGGCGGTGCGTCTGGAAGACGTGTTCATCAATCTGATCGAGGTGAAGAAGGAGAACTGGTCATTCGGGAACGGCATCGCGCAATACGTTACCTGAGCGGCTGATTGACAGTGCGGCACCGGCGCCAGCATGATCGGCGGCATGAACCTTTGCGCGCTGCACCTCACCCGCACCACCACCACGACCGCCATCGGCGGGTCGTGGTGTTTTTGCCTGAGGTAAATCCAGCGCAGCAAACCCAAGGCCCCGCCAGCAATGGACGGGGCCTTGTTGTTTCTCCCGTCCATGCGGCATCTGCAACACTCAAGGAGAAACACCATGTCCGCAGCATTGTTGATTATCGATATGCAGGTCGGCTTGTTCCAAGGCCCGGAAAAACCACACGACAGCGAGCGGGTTCTGATCAACATCCGGCGTCTGATCACTCAGGCCCGGGCCCGTCAGGTGCCGATCTTCGCTGCACGGCACACTGGCCCGGAAGGCTCGCCGATTGCCGCCGGCAGTCCATTCTGGCAACTGTTGCCGGCGCTTGAACTGGACGCTGACATCGACACCGTTTTCAATAAATCCCGACCCAACGCCTTCCATGCGACCCGACTGGCACGGCAGCTAGCCGTGGCGAACGTCGATGAACTTTATATCGTCGGCATGAAAAGTCAGTTCTGCATCGACAGTACCTGCCGCGCCGCCGCCGATCTGGGCTTCAAAACCTTGCTCGTCGCCGACGCCCACACTTGCATGGACACCGACGCACTGCCGGCCGCAGCGATCATCCAGCATCACAACGCGACGCTCGGAGCCGCCTTCGCGCGTTTGGTCAGCAGCGATGAAGTGACGTTCTAAAGAAGCGATCGCGAGTTGACGCATTCTGACCTCCTCAGGTTGCGTCAATCAGCTATTTGTAAGCGCATCCGTCGTCCTACAATATTGAGAGAACGGTTATCCGTAAAAGCGCAGCTAATTACGAAAAATATCTGCAAACAGGACTCAGCCTATAATTATTCAAGAATAATCCTACAACTCGCGCCATCCTTAATAATTAAAACAAAAAATTACCAAACAATAAAAAACGGCCCATTTGTTACAAGCAACTACTTGGCCATTGAACAACCTCCAGGACGAGGGCTATATTTTTCACGCTTGGAAGTCAGTTACCAATCGCACATGATTTGAAGTGCTCAGTAAGGATATGCGCATGCACAACAAAACGATTCTGTGGCTGCTACTTGCAGCGCTGTTTATTCCGAACATCAGTGCTGCCCAAACGACAGTCATACGCCAACTGGCATCCTCGCCGCGATGGCTGACCACCAAGGTCTATATCGACGGCGCCCCTGAAACCGACGTCAAAGCGAAGTATCCCGGCGTTGTGGGTATATCGACGTGGGATCCCGAACGCAATCGATACGAATTCTTTTACACCGATACAGGTGAGTCAAAGTACAACAACGGTGGCGGTGGTTATTTCTTTGTCACTGGCGATCAGAAACAGCACGTTCTTGTACCCGACATGGGGCCGATCAAAACTATTGTCAGACGCCTGGAAACATTGAATGACCAGGAATTCACTTACTCCCGGGAAGTACCTCGCGACATGATTGAAACCAATCCGCCTGTACGTATTCATGTCGTCCACGCACCTTATACCGGAACCGTACAAACCAGGTCCGCCATTACACAACAAGACAAGGAATGAATATGCAAAAGGCACTTAAAACCCTGTTTATGTCGACGCTACTGGCCTCTTCGGTATATTGCGCCGGGGTGTACGCGCAAGCCGCCAGCCAACCGGCAAAAAATGCCGTCGCCACTACTGACAATGCGATGATGCTGACGGTTTTTCTGAAGCATGATCAGACCCGCCCGCTGAGCGAACTCAAGGCCCAGCTCGCGCAACAGGGCTTCTACAAGACCTTCCCGCCGGCCGGCGTCGAAGTGGTGAGCTGGAACATCATGATGGGCATCGGCCAAGTGGTCACCGTGCGCTTCCCCGCCTCCCGGCTGGCGGAAGTGAACCTTGCTGTGGAAAATACTGCCTGGGGCAGTTATCGCACCGAGTTTTATCCAACCTACGATTTCAAGCCGATCGCGCTGGCCGAACAAGCCAAAGCCCAGACAGCCCAATGAGACCGGCAGCACAGCGGTTCACCGCTGTGCTGCTACGCCTTGCTTCTTGCCCGAAGCCGTCCAGAATCAATGCACGACTGCGCGAATGATCATGATTGCCAAAACGCGGCGGATTCAGCACGCTGAAACGATTTTCGCGACCCACCCGCCATTGATCTCAGGAGCCGTGCAATGCCCGCAACCGTTCTGGTACTGGTTGAAACCATCAATGACTATCTGCCGATTCTCGAACATCAGGGTTTTCACCTGATTCTCGCGCCCACACCTGCCGAACGTGCACAAGCCATTGCCAGCCACGGCAGCCGCATTGACGCAGTGCTGACCCGTGGTCCGCTGGGCCTCACCGCCGAGGAAATCGCCGCCCTGCCCGCGCTGAGGATCATCACCGTGATCGGCGCCGGTTACGAGCAAGTGGATTTGCAGGCGGCCAGTGACCGCGGGATTACCGTGACCAATGGCGCCGGGGTCAACGCCTCGTCAGTGGCTGACCATGCGATGGCGATGCTGTTGGCGCTGGTACGCGATATACCCCGTTGTGATGCCGCCGTACGCCGTGGTGAATGGCCGAAGATCATGCGTCCGTCGCTGGCCGGCAAACGTCTGGGCATTCTCGGGCTTGGTGCAGTGGGCATGGCGATCGCCAAACGGGCCAATCTTGGTTTCGACATGTCGATCAGTTATCACAACCGTCAGGTGCGAAACGATGTGCCTTACGCGTTCTGCTCGACCCCGACCGAGCTGGCACGGGCTGCGGATTTTCTGATTGTCGCCACGCCGGGTGGCGTTGGCACGCAGCACCTGGTTACTCGCTCGGTACTCGATGCACTGGGCCCGAATGGCTTCATCGTCAATATCGCCCGTGCCAGTGTCATCGATACTGCGGATCTGGTGACGGCTCTCGAACAACGGCGAATCGCCGGTGCCGCCCTCGATGTGTTCGACCACGAGCCACAAGTGCCCGATGCCTTGAAAACCCTCAATAACGTGTTGCTGACCCCGCACGTTGCCGGTCTGTCACCGGAAGCCATGCAGGGTACCGTGGAGCTAGTCGGGAAAAACCTTGTGGCGTTTTTCTCCGGGCAAGCGGTGCTGACCCCCGTTTCCCTCCCGCCCCGACTCAACGACCAGCGCGTTTCCTGAAGATCGCCAACCCGGATTCTGCATCGCCAACAGCCCACGCCTGCAACCCCCCTTCCGCTCGGAAGGGAGGGCTCATTCCCAAAGGTGATTATTGGGCAACACGCTAACCTATAAGACCGACCCGCGCTTGTCGCTGCACGAGCGTGCCATTAGATTAGCCAATGATGTCTGGCCTCCAAAATAAGCAGAAGGGATAAGCATGGCGCTTACTGACCAGTCCACCCGTATCCGCTCCGGCGAAGAACTCGATGCCAGCCTGATCGATCCGTACCTCAAAGCGCACATTCCAGGCCTGACCGGCACACCTGCAATCAGCCAGTTTCCCGGTGGTGCGTCGAACCTGACCTACCTGTTGGAATACCCGGAACAGGAATTCGTCCTGCGGCGCCCACCCTTCGGCCACAAGGCCAAATCCGCCCATGACATGGGCCGCGAATTCCGCATCCTCAATCAATTGCGCGACGGTTTCCCGTATTGCCCGAAAGCCTATGTGCACTGCACCGACGAGTCGGTGATCGGCGCCGAGTTCTACGTGATGGAGCGGGTCAAGGGAATCATCCTGCGCTCGGATCTGCCGCCGGAACTGGGCCTCGACTCTGCGAAGACCGAAGCGCTGTGCAAGAGCTTTATCGACCGCTTCGTTGAACTGCATCGCGTCGATTACCGGGCATGTGGGCTGGGCGATCTTGGCAAACCTGAAGGCTATGTCGCCCGCCAGATCAGAGGCTGGAGCGAGCGCTACGAGAAAGCCCTGACCCCGGATGCGCCGCACTGGGAGCAGGTCAAAGCCTGGCTCAACGACAAGATGCCCGCCGACCATCCGACGTCAAGCATCGTCCACAACGATTACCGCTTCGACAACGTCATTCTTGATCCGCAGAACCCGATGCAGATCATCGGCGTGCTCGACTGGGAACTGACCACCCTCGGCGATCCGCTGATGGACCTGGGCAACACCCTCGCCTACTGGATCCAGGCGGACGACCCGGCGCCGGTGCAACTGATGCGCCGCCAGCCGAGCCACGCGCCGGGCATGCTTACCCGCCGTGAATTCGTCGATTACTACGCCGAGCGTTCTGGAATCCAGATCGATAATTTCGACTTCTACTACACCTACGGCCTGTTCCGCCTCGCCGGTATCGTGCAGCAGATCTACTACCGCTTCTACCATGGCCAGACCCAGGACAAACGCTTCGCGCAGTTCATTCACATGAACAAACTGCTGGAGCAGATGAGCCTGCAGGTCATCGCCAAATCGAGCCTCTGACGGCCCACACCAAGGAACCCTTATGTCCAAGACTCAGTTGTTCGACCTCGACGGCAAGATCGCTTTCGTCTCCGGCGCCAGCCGTGGTATCGGTGAAGCCATCGCCAAACTGCTGGCCCAGCAAGGCGCCCATGTGATCGTTTCAAGCCGCAAGCTCGACGGCTGCCAGCATGTCGCCGACGCGATCGTCGCCGCCGGCGGCAAAGCCACGGCCGTAGCCTGCCACATTGGTGAAATGGAGCAGATTGCTCAGGTGTTCGCCGGGATCAAGGAACAGTTCGGCCGCCTCGACATTCTGGTCAACAACGCCGCGACCAACCCGCAGTTCTGTAATGTGCTGGACACCGACCTGGGGGCGTTTCAAAAGACCGTCGACGTAAACATCCGTGGCTATTTCTTCATGTCGGTCGAAGCCGGCAAGCTGATGCGCGAAAACGGCGGCGGCAGCATCATCAACGTCGCCTCGATCAACGGCATCTCGCCGGGGATTTTCCAGGGCATCTATTCGGTGACGAAAGCGGCCGTGATCAACATGACCAAGGTGTTCGCCAAGGAATGCGCGCAATTCGGCATCCGCTGCAACGCCCTGCTGCCGGGCCTGACCGACACCAAGTTCGCCTCGGCACTGGTGAAAAACGATGCGATCCTCAAACAGGCACTGACGCAGATCCCGCTCAAGCGCGTGGCCGACCCGAGCGAAATGGCTGGCGCCGTGCTGTACCTGGCCAGCGACGCGTCGAGCTACACCACCGGAGTGGCGCTGAACGTGGACGGCGGTTTCCTGTCCTGATCTGATTATTCAGACAAGTGCCAGCCCTGCGGAAAAGAGCGCGCTCATTCCCGCAGGGTTTGTGCGGCGCTGCTACTGAGTGATGCAACGAGTGGTGGTGATGTGCCGAGTGACCTGCCCGTCCACGTACATGTCACCGGCAACCTCGGTGTTTTCCATGACCTGACAGGTGCGCTCGGGCGGTGGCGGCGGCGCCACTGGCGCTGGGGGTGGCGGACTGGCACAACCGGCCAGCAACACGAACAGAAAAGCCAACGGCAACACGCGATTCCCAGAATGGTTCATAGGACGACCCGCGGTGAATGAGAGACGAATTCCCGCGACCCAACCGGTCACGGAAAACCTGACGACTCATTATTTATAGCCGAGCCCCTTGCAAGTGCCAGTGAACAGGCTGTTTGAACGGTTCATGGCTGTCGATTTTACGTTGGAGGTCGGGTTAGTGAAGCGGGAAAAGCGACGTAGATCGCCTTCGCGAGCAGGCTCGCTCCCACAGGAATGCATCGAGATCAGAAGCTCGAATCTGCCGAGGATCGCAAGGAATTGCTTTCCAGCTCATAGCGCAATTCATCGACCAGCGCTTGCACCGACTCCGGTGTGCGCAACTCATCCAGCTTCAGACCACTGATCACCAGATCCACCGCTCCCGAATCCTTGTGATAGAGCTTCACTGTCAGCGAATGATCGCCATCCACCGAGCACTCACACGCCAGCGGCGGAAAACTGTGCTCAAGCTGCGCACGCAACTGTGCAAGATTCATCATTTGGGTCGTTCCTTTGGCTGCATCGAGGGGACGCGGTCCCGTGCCTGAAAAAGGCTCGTACCGCACCCCACAAGCCTAAGAACTGAACTCGACGGCCAATACACGAATTTGCACCCGAATCACTAGTGCATTTGCACCCCTAGCGTTGCCCCTTGGCACCCCACTCTCCGGAAAACAACCCGCGTTCTCGGGCCCAGACGATTGCCTCGCTGCGGCTGTGCACGTCGAGCTTGGAGTAGACGGTGGCAACATGATTGCGCACGGTGTTGGGCGCCAGCTTCAGCCGTGCGGCGATTTCCTTGTCTGCCAGACCCTCGCAGATCAGCCCCAGCACATCGCGTTCGCGCGCGGTCAAGTCGGTGAACGACGCGCTCGGCAACTGCGGCGAATTGATCTTCTTCACGTTGGCCAGTTTTTCGATCAGCGTGCGGCTGAACCACGATGCATCCTTCATCACCTCTTCAATCGCGGCGACCAGCTCCAGCTCGGAGCGCTTGCGCTCGGTCATGTCCATCAATACCAGCAGATAGCACGACGTGTCGTGGATCTTCACCGTGTCCGCCGACACCGCGCATTCAAGCAATTCGTCGTCGCGCTTGCGCACCCGCACGTCCACCCGGTCTACTCGAGCATTGTTTGCCAGCGCCGCGAGCAGCCGCGTGCGCTCGCCTTCATCATCGATGAATTTCAACTGGGTGACGGTTTTACCGAGGACGTCATCAGCCTCATAGGCCAGCGTTTCAAGAAACGCCTGGTTGACGTCGATGACTTCTTGCTGGTCGGCGCTGCAGATCAGAATCGGCACCGGGGTCAGGCGGAACGCCTTGGCGAAACGCTCCTCGCTCTGACGCAAGGCGAGTTCGACCTTGCGCCGTGGCTCCATGTCGACGAAGGAAAACAGCATGCAGTTTTCGTCGTTGAGCAACAGCGGTTGCCCAGCGACGATCACTTGTTTACTGCCGCCATCGGGCAGGCGCAGTTCGGCCTGCATCTGCGGGATGGTCGCGACGTCGCGCAGGCGCTGAATGGCCAGATCGCGTTTCTCGGCCTGCTCGAAGATATCGATTTCGTACGCCGAGGTGCCGATCACCTGCTCGCGACTGTAGCCGGTCATTTCGAGGAAACCTGGGTTGACCTTGATATAGCGCAAATCGCTAAGGCGGCAAATCACCGCGGGCGCCGGGTTGGCATTGAAGGTTTTTTCGAAGCGCTGCTCGGCGTTGGCCCAGTCGGTGACGTCGCTCATGATCAGCACCAGCGACTCGGGCTGGCCCAAACGGTCGGTGAGCACCATGCTGCGCACGCTGTGTACCCAGATACGCTCCGGGTCATCGGCGGGCGAGACTTCGATCAGCACGTCACTGAACATCTCGCAGCGCGCGACGCGGCTGATCGGATAGTTCTCCGGTGGCAAGGTGTGATTGTTGCGATAGCGCAGGCTGAACCGCTTGGCGTATTCCTCGGCATTGCTGCCCAGCTCGCCGATCCGGCTGACGCCGTGCATGGCCAGCGCCGCTTCGTTGGCCCACAGAATGCTTTGATCGAGCTCCAGCAAAATCACCCCGTCGGACAGCCCGGCGATGATTTGCTGCAACTGGCGACGATTGGTTTCGGTGGTCAGGACTTCCTGGCTCATTGGATCTCCACACAGTGAGGCGGCTCGGTGAAGACTACGACCGCAGCGGCTCGGGTTCGTGCGGCCGCTTGAAACCGGCAAAACACCTGTGGCATCGAGCTTTATCGCGCAGCCGGTGGGAGTATGCATCAATTCATCTGATCCGGGGTCGCGCGAGCAATCGCCCCTATCATTGATCTGGCCTTCACAGAAACCAGGCACCCGCCCGTTATGTCGTCTAATGTTAACTCCTCATCGGATTGAGCCCCTGCTCGCAATACCGGGCTCTTGATCAAGGAGAGACTGATGACGTCCCGCCGCAACATCGAACAGACTTACCGCACCTGGTCCAGCCCCATTTTGCTGGAGTTGAAAAAGCGCGAGCACCAGATGGCCCTGGTCGAGCGCCAGGCGCTTGAGAGTGTCTTGATGGAAAGACGATTGCTGGACATGGGCAAACCGGAGGGGATGGAAAGCCGCCGCAGCGGCGGTGGCTGACCCTCCGCTTTCGCGAGCAGGCTCGCTCCCACAGAGATTGAGGATGAGCACAGATTTCGTGCGCAGCTGAAAACCCTGTGGGAGCGACCGAACGCAGTACCTACCGATGGTTACTCAAGGTTTGGGCTGCGTCCCCCGAGCATTCTCATCGCTGCCGGTCGACGGACGCGGCATCAGGTGCGTGTGCCCGGTCGGGTCGGGAAGTTGCACCGCATTGCCCTTTTTCCAGGCATCGGCGCCCTGTTCGATGGGCGCCGGTTTGATCGCGGCGCGGGCGGTTTTGTTTTTTGCGGTGTCGACGCCCAGGCGTTGGTCGCGTTGCTGCACCATCTGCGGATCGGCCTGGCCGTCGGCCGTGAAGCCCATCATCAATTGCGGCACGCCGAGCGGCAGTTGCTTGTCCTGATCGGTGTGCCAGGTGTGCCAGGTCTTGCCGTAGGTGTTGGCGAGCTTTTCCATCAGCCGGGTTTCGGCGACTTGCGCGATGCCCGGGGCGACCAGTTGGCCGGACGTGACTTCGTGCGCATGGCTGTGCCATAGCGCTTTTTCCCTAGCCGGCAATTGGGCGAACAGGCGCTGGCTGATGATGTATTCGACGCCCATCAATTTCGCGTCGGCGCTGTTGCCGTCATAGATCACGCATTGAAAGACTTCTTCGTTGAGCACCGAACAATAGTGGTGCGCCTCCATTTGCACATCGGGGTGCCCGTTGTAGAAGTGGAAGCCGTCGAGGTAGAGGTTCAAGGCGCGAATCGGCGGTTTGTCTTGCAGCCACTGTGCGCCGGTCTCAAGTAGTTCCGTGTCGGAGGCCTTGGCTTTGCCGGGCGTCTGTACCGGCGATTCGGTGTTGCTCATCGCGCAGCCGGTCAATGCCGTCAGCAGCGCGCCCATCGATAGCCATCGTCCGTGCGGGGTTGTGCAACGCATGTCTCGCTCCTTCTTTACAGTCCGTGGGGCCGCTGGCATGGCCCTGTACTGCAACTGAAAGCGCGAACATGGCGGAGTTCGAAAAAACTGCGGGCGCGTCAGACCGGAGAAATCGTCGCCAGCAAACCGATCAGAATGGTCAGTGTCAGGAAGCCACCCAGGAAAATCGCCATCTTGTTCATCTTGCTATCCTCAATGCCGGGTTAGCGGTGCACTGGACGCTTCGGGATGAAGGAACGTCGCGGGTGCCCGCACTGCCGGGGCATTGTGAGCGCTTGACTGAACCGGTTACAGCGTCAGATAAAGCGAAAAAATACGGATCAGACGCGCATCTGATCCGCATTGGCGATGGTTGGGTATTCAGCTCGGCACATCAGGATGTTCTTGCAGCCTGGGTGATCTACAGTCAGTGCCATTGAAGACCAACAAAAAAAAACCGGAGCCCCCATGACCGAGCTGACCCTGCAAGCCCCCGTCGCCCAATCCCTGCAGCACTGGCACGAGATGATCCGCACCGGTAATCTGCGCGCCCTGCCTGAGCTGCTTGATGCCCAGGCCGTGTTTCGCTCGCCGATGGCTCACACGCCCTATCCCGGCGCGCCGGTAGTGTCGATGATCCTCAATACCGTGGTCGAGGTCTTCGAGGATTTTCAATATCACCGCGAGCTGGCCAGTGCTGATGGGCTCAATGTGATTCTCGAATTCAGTGCCAGGGTCGGTACGAAAGAGCTCAAAGGCATCGACATGATTCGCTTCGATGAGCACGGCAAGATTGTCGAGTTTGAAGTGATGGTGCGGCCGTTGAGCGGCTTGCAGGCGCTGGGTGAAGAGATGGGCCAGCGGCTGGGGGCTTATCTGGCCAAAGCCAAGGCGTGAAGCGCAGGCACAAAAAAGCCCACTGACCGTCACCGGTGCAGTGGGCTTTGTGCGTCAGGCGTGTGTTTAGAGCGCCATATCGCGTGCAGCGTTGTCCTTCATAGCCGGAGCTTTTTCAGCCGCAGCGCCGGCTGCCGGAGCAGCGGCCTGACCGATCACCGGAGGCGTCGGCAGTTCGAGGATCTTGGCGGTGTAAGCCCATTCTGCGGCCACTTTGGCCGGATCGCTGTTCAGCTGAGTGCCGTAGCTTGGAACGATCTGGTGCAGCTTGGCTTGCCATTCAGGGGAGGCGACTTTGTCTTTGAAGACTTTCTGCAGCACGCTCAGCATGATCGGTGCAGCGGTCGACGCGCCTGGCGATGCGCCCAGCAGGCCGGCGATTGAGCCGTCCTGAGCAGCAACGATTTCGGTACCCAGTTTCAGCACGCCGCCTGCAGCTTCATCACGCTTGATGATCTGCACGCGCTGGCCGGCTTGCCACAGGCGCCAGTCTTCGGCTTTGGCGTTCGGGAAGTATTCCTTGAGCGCGTTCATGCGGTCTTCATCCGACAGCATCAGTTGGCCGGCAAGGTACTCGACCAGCGGGTATTCCTTGATGCCAACCTTGGTCATCGGCCAGATGTTGTGCGTGGTGGTGCTCGTCAGCAGGTCCAGGTACGAACCTTCCTTGAGGAACTTGGTGCTGAAGGTCGCGAATGGGCCAAAGAGGATCACGCGCTTGCCGTCCAGGACACGGGTGTCCAGGTGCGGAACCGACATCGGTGGCGAACCCACCGAAGCTTTACCGTAAGCCTTGGCCAGATGCTGTTCAGCAATGGTCGGGTTTTCGGTCACGAGGAACGAACCACCGACCGGGAAGCCACCGTATTCCTTGGCTTCAGGAATGCCCGACTTCTGCAACAGGTGCAGGGCACCGCCACCAGCGCCGATGAACACGAACTTGGCGTCGGTTTCGGTTTTGGTGCCGTCTTTGAGGTTTTTGTAGCTGACGCGCCAGGTGCCATCGGCGTTCTTGGTGATGTCCTCGACTTCGCTCGACAGTTTCAGATCGAAGTTAGGCTTGGTCTGCAGGTGCGCGGCGAACTGGCGGGTGATTTCGCCGAAGTTCATGTCCGTACCCAGCGGGCTCCAGGTGGCCGCGATTTTCTGGTTCGGGTCACGCCCTTCCATCATCAGCGGGACCCACTTCTTGATCACAGCCGGGTCTTCCGAGTACTGCATACCGGCGAACAGCGGGCTCGCCTGCAGGGCTTCGTAGCGCTTTTTGAGGAACTTGATGTTGTCATCGCCCCACACGAAGCTCATGTGCGGTGTGGTGTTGATGAACGAGCGAGGGTTCTTCAGAACGCCCTGCTGAACCTGCCAGGCCCAGAACTGACGGGACACCTGGAACGCTTCGTTGATCTCGACGGCTTTCGGGATCGTTACGTTGCCTTTGTCGTCTTCCGGGGTGTAGTTCAGCTCGGCCAGTGCCGAGTGACCGGTACCGGCGTTGTTCCAGCCGTTGGAGCTTTCCTGGGCGACGCCATCGAGGCGCTCGACCATTTCCATCGACCAGCTCGGCTCCAGCTCATTGATCCACACACCCAGGGTGGTGCTCATGATGCCGCCGCCGATCAGCAGGACGTCGACTTTCTTTGCTTCGTCAGCATTGGCGGATGTCATCCCCATTGCCAAAGCCAGACCCAGCAAGGCTGTGTTCACTTTCTTAAACATCTGTTGCACCTATGATAAAACGCCTTCCGCCCGCCGCTGTTATCAGCATGCGATCCGCTTTGATGACGCTCAGGCTGGCGTCGCAGATTCCGGCACACTTCAATTTTGACGGGTGGGCACACAAGGCCGACATGCCGCATCGACCTCAGTTGATGTCCCTTCTGAACTGACTTCTTATCATTATTGGCTTCAGCTACTTGAGCGACAGGGATCCTGCCAGCACGCCCGCAGGCATGCTGGCTGAATAAGGTCAAACCAAGTTGGCGCGCAGAATATCACGTCAGGGCAAACCCGCGCGTCTGTTCCCGACTTGAAAGTCGTTTTGCACCACTAGCGCTTTATCGGCTGACAGCGGCCGAACATGACTCTGCGCCTCACGGCTTTTTCCGATGACGATGAAGCGGCGCAAAGTGCTGACTGATCGCTGGGTATTCTGCTACGTTGTACGATGACTGATGAATACAAGCCAAGTCAGTCATCAACCCATAACAACAAGGAAATACCGCAATGACCAAGACCCGACTTCTGATCGGCTTTCTCTGCGCCTTCAATGGTTACGCCATGGCCGCGCCTGCTGCGGCGGAAAAAGACGTCGCCCAGGCCGTGGACCATCTGACGCAGGCAATGCTGCACAAGAACATCGCCGAACTGAACGCCCTCACCGCCCCCAACCTGACCTACGGCCATTCCAGCGGCAAGGTCCAGGACAAGAAGGAATTCATTGCCGACATCGAAACTGGCCGAAGCGCGTTCAAGACTCTGGAAATGCAAAAGCAGACCATCACGCTGTCCGGCGATACCGCGCTGGTGCGCAACCACTTTTCGGCGCAGGCGTTGAAGGGGACCGAGGTGGTGCCGACCGAGATCGAGAACTTTCAGATCTGGCAAAAGCAGCAGGGCAAGTGGTTGCTGATTGGGCGACAGGCGTTCAAGTTCTGATCGTGATTATTTAGCCCGAGTTGATGTTGCTCGGGCTGGCCTCATCGCGAGCAGGCTCACTCCTACAGAAAGCGGCGGCGTCTACGCAAAACTCATCAACACCGCACACCTGCAGGAGTGAGCCTGCTCGCGATAGCAATAGCCTGGACGCCACCATTTTCTGGCTACAACCGAAACCGATCCACCGACTGCGCCAACTGCCCCGCCAGGCTCGACAACTCGTCCGTGGTCGTCGCGGTCTGGCCGATCACCCGGCTGTTGCCTTCCGACATCCCGGCAATCATTTCCACCTGATGGGCAATTTCGTTACTGGCCTGGCTCTGTTCGCCGATCGTGCGGGTGATGTCGTTGACCAGCTGTGTGGTGCTCAAGGTCGCGTCGAGAATTTCGCGAATCGCCCGTTCAACCTCCGCGGTTACCGCCATTCCTTTATCAACTTGTGCCACCCCCGCCTCCATGCTGCTGACCGCCTCACGCGTGCTGTTTTGAATCCGTGCAACCATCGCGGCGATTTCCTGGGTCGAGGCGCTGGTGCGCGCTGCCAGGCTGCGTACCTCGTCCGCGACCACGGCAAAGCCGCGCCCCTGTTCGCCGGCCCGCGCTGCTTCGATCGCGGCGTTGAGCGCCAGCAAGTTGGTCTGGTCAGCGATGCTCTTGATCACCTGAATGATGTTGAAGATGGCTTCCGACTCCTGATCCAGCGTGCGGATGACCTGCGCCGATTGCTGCGCCGAGCGAGCAATGTCATCCATATCGCTGACCACCTGATGGATCACCCCACCGCCCTCTTTCGCCAGGGTTTCGGCCTGATTGGCCATGCTCAGCGCACGCTCGGCGTGGCGAGTGATTTCTTCGATGCTGGCGGTCATCTGGCTCGCGGCTGCAGCCATGGTGCCGGCGGCGACGCTTTGCTGCTGGCTGCTGTCGGCGACCTGGTGGCAGCCCTGGCTGAGCTGTTCGCTCATGCCGCTGACGCCGTGGGCGTTGCGCCGAACCACCTCGATCATGTTGCGCAGATCGCGTTGCATGGTCGCCAGCGTGCGGATCAGCACGCTGGCCTCGTCCTTGCCGGACGGTTCGGCGATCGGCTCGCTGAGGTTGCCGTGAGCGATGCTTTCGGCGATGCGACTGGCAGTTTGCAACGGCCCGGTGATGCTGCGAATGACCCAGCGACCTTGCGCCAGCAGCAACAGCAGACTGGCAAGCAGCACCACGCCGAGGGTGATATTGGCGCTGCGGATCGCTGCTTCCGTGACCTCGGCGGTGTGTTGGGTGTTGGACTCGATCAGTTCGCTCAGCGCCGCCATCTGCTCTTCGAGCTGGCTGAACGCCGTGTTGAAGGTGCCGAGTTGCTGCTGGGCGGCTTCGGGGTTGTCCAGCGCCAGCTCGACAATCCGTTCGCCGGTGTCGATGTAGGTGTCGAGGCTCGGCTTGATCTGCTCCAGCGCCGTGCGCAATGTCGGGTTGATCGGCAGCTTCAGATTGTCGTTGAGCACCTGGTGAAAATGCCCGGCGTGCTCGGTGAGCGAATCACGTACCTGCGCCGCCGTGCTGCTGCTTTTGCCCAACCCGACCAACATCGCCGAATAGACATCGGCGCGCAGGGCGTCGTGCATCATGTCGGCTTCCATGTGATTGCGCAGCGCGCTCATGCTCACCGTGTTATCGCCGACGGCCGTGGCCATCCGCAGATTGCCGACATAACTGACCAGACTCACGATCAGCGCTGTCAGCAGGCTGGTCGCAATCAGCAACACCAAACGCAGTTTGATCGACACCGTGGAATCTCCCGTGGGCACGCTGGATTGCGCTTGTCGGATTTCAGTTAAGCCTATTTGCATGGAACTGCCGACACAGAGCGTATCGGCTGATGTCAGCGGCGACTTGAATCCGGCAAAACTTTTCGATCGGGCAGCCAGTCACACGCTGCAGCGCCGATGGATTGCACCTTCATCGCCGGTTAACGCTGGCAGGCTATGAATCCATCGCTTCGAACATTCATGCAGCTGAAGGAAACGCTTATGAAACGCGCATTATGGTTTGGTCTGCTCGGCACTCTGGCGATGGGTACCGCACAAGCAGCAACGGAGAAAGTCGCGATCAATCTGGTCAGCGCCGACGGTGCGCCGCAGGCGATCGGCTCGGTCAGCGTCAGCGAAACGCCTTACGGCCTGCTGTTTACCCCCGACCTGAAGTCCCTGCCGGCCGGCATTCACGGTTTCCACGTTCACGAAAACGGCAGCTGCGAAGCGGGCGTGAAGGATGGCGTAAAAGGCGCGGCACTGGCCGCTGGCGGTCATTTCGATCCGGCGAAAACCGGCAAGCACCTTGGCCCCTACGCCGATGGCCATCTGGGGGATCTGCCGGCGGTGTATGTGACGGCTGACGGTGTCGCCAATTATCCAGTGCTGGCCCCGCGCCTGAAGAAAATTTCCGAGATCAAGGGCCACGCCCTGATGATTCACGCCGGCGGCGACAACCACGCCGACATGCCCAAGCCACTGGGGGGTGGCGGCGATCGCATGGCCTGCGGCGTGATCTGACGGCTCAGCGCGGCGCCCGACGCCCGCCTGCCAACACCAGCAAGGACAGCCCGGCGCCGACCAGCGCCAGGGCCATGTCCTTCTGCGAATCCCAGGGATCGTTCTGCGCGCCGACGAAGGCCTGTCCGGTGTCATCGCCCAGATAAGCGCCGCCGATCCACTCGATCAATTCGTACAACGCGGAAGTCGCCAGCACCACGTTCAAGGTCATCAGCACCAGCCAGACGCCGCGCAACGGGGTCAGGCGCAGCAGCACTTCGCGCATCGGCCAGACCATCAGCAATCCGTAGCTCAAGTGCACCAGCCGATCATAGTGATTGCGCTCAAGACCCAGCACCTTGTTGACACTGACACCGGTCAGCACCGTGCTCCATTGATCGTAGGGCACCCGCGAGTAGGTGTAATGCGAGCCGACTTCATGGATGCACAGAAAAGCGAAGATCATCACCAGCGAAAAGGACGACAAGCGAAACCGCCGATATGCCAGCACCAGGGCCA
The DNA here is from genome assembly GCF_900104975.1 of Pseudomonas sp. Z003-0.4C(8344-21). Classification (NCBI taxonomy): domain Bacteria; kingdom Pseudomonadati; phylum Pseudomonadota; class Gammaproteobacteria; order Pseudomonadales; family Pseudomonadaceae; genus Pseudomonas; species Pseudomonas sp. Z003-0.4C(8344-21). The sequence goes on from NZ_LT629756.1 coordinate 4,086,593, forward strand.
ACACCAGCGCCACGGCCAGCACATTTTCCAGCAGCCAGTCGACGCGGCTTCGCGGGGCTATGCCGAGAGCGATGGCCAGCAGGACAAATCCACCGAGCAAGGCGGCTTCGATTCGCGTGTCGGCGGGGCGGGCAACGTTGTCGCTGACTCTGAGGAGCATCAAATCGACTCTCAAACAATACAGGCAAGCGGTAGACCCTTCGGCGTTTTGCCCGGTTCCTTGCCGCTGCGTTTTCGTCGCTCACGGAACTCCCGCGCGCCGATCATCTCTGACGTTATGTAGTCCCTTCCCTTTTGCTTCGCGCCTTCGGAGGAACACCGTCATGCGCAAGTTAGTGCTCGTTTCATCTCTACTCCTTTGCCTGCCGGTCGGTTCGGCGCTGGCCCGTGTCGACGCGGGCGATGTCGCCACCTCGGCCGGTGTTTCCGCGTCGCTGTACTCGACCTTCAAGGATGACAAGATGGTCATTCCAGCCCGCGACGACGTGTCTGCATTCGTCGCCAGTGGCGGGGCCATCCGTGGGGTTTATCTTGAATCGGTGCTGCAGCAGGTGCGCCAGGACAACCCAGGCCTCAACGCCAGCGATGAAGACCTCGCCAACGCGATTCTGGTGCATTACGAAGGCCTGAAACCTTAGTTTTCAGGAAGACGGCGGCCGATGGACGGCTGCCTCACTCACATAGGCAAAATGGTCCGACGGCCTCTATGATGGAGGCCATGACCACCACCGCGCCTTTGCGCTCCCCTTGCCCACCCGGCGCCTGCGTATGCGGGCGCGATCCGTTGCTGGACACGCCCGGCGCGGATCTACGCATCCTGCGCCTGACCCGCAACGAAGAAAAAGTCCTGCTGGCGCGTCTGGAACAGCTCAAAGACCTCGACGATCTGCGTCATCTGCAAAAACGCATGTATGAGCAACTGGGTATCCGAGTCGAAGTCTCACCGGGCTTCCATGAGGTGCGGACCATGCTCGGCATCGACATCGACATCGACGATCTGCCCGGGCTGTGCCGCAAAACCCGCAAAGCGATCCCGACGGCGATTCGCCGAGGCTTGAACAACAACCCGGCGATCGCCTTCGAACTGCTCAACGCCCACGACTTGCTGCGCGACACCTGATCATTTTTTCATGCCTACGCGTTTGCGCATTTGCGCGGTGATGGTCTGACGGGTTTTCTTCATGTCCGCCCACGGCTCTTCACCAACCTCGGCCAAGCGCTCATGGACGTTGTGAATATTCCAGTGATTGCCGCCCTTGATCTCCGCCACTTCCTCACGAAAAACCGGTACGGACACCGGCATGCCTTCACGCGCGCGCGCCGCATAGGTGCAAATGGTGGTGGCGCCCAGACCGTTGCGCAGGTAATCGATGAAGATCTTGCCGACACGGTTTTTCGGCCCGGACACCGCTGAGAAACGATCCGGCAACAGCTTGGCCATGTGGCTGACGATGGCGTGGCTGAAATCCTTGACCTCGTCCCAGCCGTGCTTGCGAGTCAGCGGCACAACGAGGTGAATCCCCTTGCCGCCGCTGGTTTTCAGGAATGCCTTGAGCCCCAGCTCATCGAGCACGGTCAGCGTCAGCGCTGTGGCTTCGACCATGCTTTTCCACGGCAACGCCGGGTCCGGGTCGAGGTCGAGGACGAAGCGGTCGGGCTTGTCCAGATCGGTCTGGGTGGCATTCCAGGTGTGTAGCTCGACGGTGCTCATCTGCACCGCGCCAATCAGCGCTTCGGCACTGTTGATCATCATCACCGGCTGCCCGGTGACGTCTTTGTCGAGCGTGCTGATACCGGGGATCGCCAGGCGCTCGGCGTTCTTCTGGAAGAACAGCTCGCCGGCGATCCCGTCCGGGGCGCGAACCAGCGCCACCGGGCGATCCTTGAGGTGCGGCAGTATGTATTCGGCGACGCTGGCGTAATACTCGGCGAGCTGCATTTTCGTGGTGCCGCTGACCGCGTCGATCACCCGCTCCGGGTGGGTGATGCGCACCTTGCCGTTGGCCAGGTTGGCTTGCGACGGTGCGCTTTCGGTTTTGCTCGCCGCGTTTTTTTTGCTCGGAGCCTTGCTGGCAGCAGTCTTCTTCGCGGGTTTCTTCTCGGCAGTTTTGCTTTCGACAGTCTTCACAGGCTTCGCTAGCTCCTCGGTGATGGCCTTGGCCGGTTTGTCGTTGCGCAGGCCATGGAACACGGCGTGGCGCACCGAGCCGTCCTTGGTCATTTCCGCAAACGCCACTTCTGCCAGCAGTTTGGGCTTGAGCCAATGCACGCCTTTGGCCTCGAAGCCGCTGGGCGGATTGACCACCGCCGCGCTTTTGGCCTGCAACGGTTTGAGTTGCGCCAGAATGCTTTTCAGCGTGGTTTCGTTGAACCCGGTGCCGACCTTGCCGGCGTAGCGCAATTCACCGCTGTCGCGATCATGCAGGCCGAGCAGCAAGGCGCCGAAGGCACTGCGCGCACCTTTCGGATCGGTGTAGCCGACGATCACGAACTCTTGCCGGTGTTTGCACTTGAGCTTGATCCAGTCGCTGCTGCGCCGAGATACATAAGGCGAGCCGAGGCGCTTGCCGATCAAACCTTCCATTTGCATCTGGCAGGCACTGTTGAGCAGCGCGTCCGGGGTCTCTTCGAAGGCTTCGGAAAAGCGCAGCAACTCGCTTTTCTGCGAACCGAGAATGGTTGCCAATGCGGCACGTCGTTCCTCGACCGCGACTTCGCGCAAATCGACGCCGTTGAGATAGGGCAAATCGAACAGGTAATAAACGATGTTGCCGCTGCGCCCGACTTCGAAAGCGTTTTGCAGCGCTTGAAAATCCGGCACGCCCTGCTCGTTGGCGACGATCATCTCGCCGTCGAGCCAGGCTGATTCCAGACCTAATGCCGCCAAGGCTTCAGCCTGTTGCGGCAGTTTGTGCGTCCAGTCGTGGCCGTTTCGCGTAAACAGTTGCACCTGATCGCCCTCGATGCGCGCCATGATCCGGTAGCCGTCGAACTTGATTTCGTAACTCCACTGCCCTTCCGGTGCACTGTCGACCAGCGTCGCCAGCTCGGGTTTGAGTTGCGCCGGCAGCTTGGCCTTGTGTGCGCCGGTGAGCTTTCCGGTGGCCTGCTTGCGCGGTTTCGCCGGAGCTTTTTTCAGCGGTTTGGCCTGTTCGGCGGTTTTTTTCGGGCTGGCGACGATCGTGCGTTCACTTAAAACACTGTCCGGTTCGGCAACCAATACGTCGTAGTCATCCTGGGGGCGCGCGGCGTTGTCCTGATGTTTGATCAGAAACCACTGCTCTTTCTTGCCCGGCATGTGCGTGCGCACCAGATTCCAGACACCGCCAAGCTTCTCTCCCTGCAATTCGAATTTGAGCCGGCCTTTGGCGTAAGCCTTTTGCGGATCGTCGAGGGGAATCCACACCCCGCGATCCCAGACGATCACATCGCCAGCGCCGTAATGCCCCTCTGGAATGCTGCCCTCGAAGGTCGCGTAATCCAGTGGATGATCTTCGACGTGCACCGCCAGACGCTTGACCTTGGGGTCGAGCGACGGCCCCTTCGGCACCGCCCAGCTCTTGAGCGCGCCGTCGAGTTCGAGGCGGAAATCGTAATGCAGGTGCGAAGCGTCGTGCTTCTGGATGCAGAACTGCAAGGCGTGATCCTTCGCGGTTTTACGGCCGGAGCGTTTTACCGCGGCCGGTTCCGAAGTCGCGGAAAAATCGCGCATGCGGTTGTAGTCGTCGAGATTCCTGTTCATGGGCGCACCGATTGCAGACTGGCTCTGTTATGCAGAAGAGCGATGCGCCGTGAAAAAAATTCAATCGAGCTGAAAAAGCCCCTGACGGATGGAGCGCCAAGGGCTTTGATTGTCGGCGGGTTTTAGCTTTTAGGCTCAGGCCTGACCTTTGGCCTGCGCTTCCAGATGCACTTGCAGATCGGGGTCGATGTTGAGGGCGGCGGCGAGTTCGTCGAGGTAGCGGCGCTCGGCGTTTTGTTGGTCGTCTACCAGCATGACGCTGGCCAGATACATCTCTGCCGCCACCGCCGGGTCACCCTGCGCAGATTGCGCCACTTCGGCAGGAACCAGCGGCTTGGCGACTTCGGCGTCGAGCCATTGCTGCAGCTGCGGATCGCTGGTGTGTTTGCCGATTTCGCTGCTGATCAAATGTTTCTCGGTTTCATCGATGCGGCCGTCAGCTTTCGCCGCCGCGATCAACGCACGCAACACCGCGTGGCTGTGCTCTTCGATTTGCGGGCCGGCGAGCAGATCGGCGGTTTGCGGAATCTGTTGCGGCGCCGCACTGGCCTGGCTGCGTTGCCAGGCCTGATAAGCCTGATACGCCATCATCCCCAGCGATGCCAATGCTGCGTAATTAGTGCCGCCAGAACGACTGCGACTGCCGCCCCCCAGCGCCCCGCCCAAAGCACCGCCCAATCCGCCACCGCCACCGCCAAGCAAGCCACCGAGCAACCCGCCGAGCCCGCCGGATGCCGCCGCGCCAGCGCCACCGGCCTGACCGCCGCCCAACAGCCCGCCAAGCAAACCACCGAGCCCACCCAGACCATCCCCGGCGGACGCGCCCGTGGAGGGTCGCCCCGAGGCCTGGCCCCGCAACAACTGTTCAAGCAAATCTCTTGTGTTCATGACGTCATCCTCAGGCGTTGGCCGTGACTGCGTCAGGCAACGATAGACCCCGCCAGCCGCAACGCCAGCACCGTTTGGCTGACACTCGACGTCTGGCCTCGCCAGTCGAGGAATTTTTTCGCCGCCCGGCTAAGATTGATGGTGCGTGAACCTTATCCCGGCCAAACCGGTCGATAGCTGCAACCCCGACCCGGTTCGCCGGCGCCCTGCTTCCAAGGGCGACACCCGGCCAGCTGCACTTTCTGGAGAACGCTCCCGTGATATCGACCATACACATCGCCAGGCTCAAAGCATGGGGCGCCCATGGTTTTACCGCGACTGGCGTGGTCACCGCATTCCTGGCGACCCTCGCCCTGCTGGAAAACCAGCCGACCCACTGCCTGATGTGGCTGGGCGTGGCGCTGATCGTCGACGGCCTCGACGGCGCGCTGGCGCGCAAGGTCAACGTGCAATCGGTGCTACCCAGCTTCGACGGCTCGATCCTCGACCTGGTGATCGATTACCTGACGTACGTATTCATCCCGGCGCTGTTCATCTACCGCTACATCCCCTTGCCCGACTACACCTTGCTGCTGACGGTATCGCTGATTCTGGTGTCGTCGCTGTTCTGCTTCTGCAACGTCAACATGAAAAGCAAAGACAACTACTTCGTCGGCTTCCCGGCCGCCTGGAACGTGGTTGCGCTGTGCCTGTACATCATCGGCCCGGGACCGTGGATCACCTTCCTCACCGTGATCGGCCTGGCACTGCTGACCGTCACCCGGATGAAATTCCTGCATCCGTTCCGCGTACGCCGGTTCATGCCGATCAACATAGCCGTCACTGCGATTTGGCTGCTGTGCAGCCTGTCACTGGTGCTTAACCATCCGCAGATCAACCCGATGGTCATGGGGGTGTGGCTGCTGATGTCGGCTTACTTTCTGGGGATCTGCATCTGGCGCACGGCGCTGGAGTGGGTTGATCGGGGGCAGGTGAAATAGGCGGCATTGATTGGAAATTGGTCGGGTGTAAGACCGCCATCGCTTGCAGGCAAGCTCCCACAGTTTGACCGCATGTTTTCATGCTTGAACTGAGCCTGAAAATCAAAAGCCCCTCACCCTAACCCTCTCCCGGAGGGAGAGGGGACTGACCGAGGTGGATGCGAGGGCTACGCCGACTTGAGATACCGAGTCGAATACAAATTTCAAATCCAACCAAAATCGGCCCCCTCTCCAGAGGGAGAGGGCTGGGGTGAGGGGCAAATCCACCGAAGATCTCAAGCCATGCGGCGCTTCTAACCACTCAACAATGAGCGTTAGCTCGAGTGCCTTTGATCTTGATCCACCGGCGACGTCGGAAGGCTGAGTGGAGGGATTGATCCGGGCGTGGGAGCGCAGCGACCGTCTGGCGCAGCCAGACACAGCGGAAGGAGGTGCAGCGCAGCAAACCGTAGCCGCTGCGCCCGGAGCGATCCCGGAGCGAAGGGACCCGAGCCTGCGAGGGCCGAACGCAGGAGCAAGCGTTTTTTGCTTACTTTTTTTGGCGTTTGAAAAAAAGTGAGTCGCCGTAAGGGCGAAACCATAAGAAGCCGTTACCGCAGCAACGGATATGCACCCAAAAGCAGCATCAACGCTTGCCAATCACCACCTCAAGATACTCACTCGGCACCACCAACGATCCCTCCCCCGCCCGATTCAAGCGCTCAAGCAACTCCGTCAGATCCGCCTCCAGCGCCTCCCCGACCTCCGGCGGCAACACCGCAAAAGCCTTGTGCACCGGCCCATACCAATGGCGGAAAATGTCAATGAAATGCGCCGCCGAACGATAGCGAAAATTGAAATGCCGGCGCGTCACCTCAATCACAAAATCCTGATCAGCAAAATGCGTATGCAGCCACGCCTCCGTGCCCCAGTTCGACGGCGGTTGCGTACCGGCGGGCGGTGGCAGATGCCGACCGAGCACCTTGAACATCTGCCCCACGAAACCACCCGGCGTCCAGTTCGCCAGACCAATCCGCCCGCCACGCCGACAAACCCTGCCCAACTCCGCCGCCGCCTGAGCCTGATCCGGCGCGAACATTACGCCGAAGGTCGACAACACCGCGTCGTAACTCTCATCAGCGAATGGCAACGCCTCGGCATCAGCCACTTGAAACGTCACGTCCAGATTCTCGGCCCGGGCCCGATCCTGTCCGCGCTCCAGCAACGCTGGAACATAATCAGTCGAAGTCACCAGGCAACCGCGCCGCGCTGCCGCCAGCGTGGCATTGCCATTGCCGGCAGCGACGTCCAGCACCTGCTCATCGCATCGCAGATCGCAGGCCTCGGCGAGGTTCTCACCGACGATCTGCAACGTGGTGCCGATCAAGGCGTAATCGCCACTGGCCCACGCCACTTTCTGGCGTTCTTTGAGGGCAGTCAGATCAATCGGGGTACTCATGCTTTGGTGCTCCGCTACACAGTGACTGAGGCATCAAACAGGGGGCGGATCCTTGGCAACGCCCTGCCAGTTTCACTATCGCGCTACGGCTGATCGGCGTCCCTGCCAATCGTCTGCCGAGCCCCGAAAATCAGGCGTTTGCCGATGAATGGTGGCAATCTGTCAAGCGCTTGAAACACCTCGACGATTGCCTGCAAGGAAAGATTGGTCTTTCATGCACGCTCAATTCAGGAAAGGACTCGACCGATGTCACCGCACCTCGTCTGGCTAGCCGATCACCTGCACCACAGCGACCGCTATGCCGAATGGATTCACAGCCAGTTCTCCTACGAATACGCTCACCAGCCACTCGCCGATTGGCAAAGCGAATTCGCTGAAGGGCAAAGCAATGGTGACTGGCCTTGCCTCGTTGTCCTCGACGATCAGCAGTTGATCGGTGGCGCCGCCCTGGCTCGTACCGACCTCGCCCAGCGGCCTGATCTCGGACCTTGGCTGGCCTGTGTTTTCGTCAGCCCCGACGCTCGCGGCCAGGGGTTGGCGGAACGCTTGATTGAATCCATCTGTGAGGAAGCGAAGGATCGCGGTTGGCCACGTCTGTACCTGCATACGCAAACCCAGCGGGATTACTACGCCAAACGTGGCTGGCAAGTACTGGAAACCTTTCAAGCCTGGGGAAACGAGCAATGGCTCATGGTCCGCGACCTCTGAGCCATTGGTTTCGCTGATCAGGCTGCCGGGGCTTTGGCCTCATCCAGCAGTTGCCTGATCATCTGCTCCTGCGCCTCGTAGCGCCCCTCACCGAAGTGGGTGTAACGCACCTGCCCCTTGGCGTCGATCAGGTAATGCGCCGGCCAGTACTGGTTATCGAAGTTGCGCCAGATCGCGTAGTTATTGTCGATCGCCACCGGGTAGGTGATGCCGAGTTTCTTTACCTGATCCTTGACGTTATCGATGATCCGCTCGTAGCCGTATTCCGGCGTATGAACCCCGATCACCACGAGGCCGTCCTTTTCATACTTTTTCGCCCAGTCTTTCACGTAAGGCAAGGTGTGCTGACAGTTGATGCAGTCGTAGGTCCAGAAGTCCACCAGCACCACTTTGCCGCGCAGGGATTCGCTGGTCAGCTCGGGCGAATTCAGCCATTGCACCGCACCCGTCAGCGGCGGCATCGAGCCTTTGCCCTCCTCCATCGGCGAGTCCGCACGGACCTTGGTGACGAGGTAGTCGACGACTTTCGGCACGTTTTCCAGAACGTTTTTTTCCACACTGGCTACGCCTTCAGAGGAGGTGTTCGCCAGCAAGGTTTTATCGAAACCCGTGGCAATTACCGCAGCCGCACCCAGCACCGCGACACCGGCACCGCGACGCAACCAACCGGTAAACGGGATCGATGGTTTCAAGCGGTTGACCAGGCCACGACCGGCGAAGATCAGCACGCCCAGCGACAAGGCACTGCCGGCGCCATAAGCGAGCAACAGCAGGCTGGTCTGCGCGTTCGCCCCTTGCAGCATGGCGCCAGTGAGAATCACGCCCAGGATTGGCCCGGCGCACGGGCCCCACAGCAGCCCGGTGGCGACACCGAGCATGATCGAGCCCAGCGGCCCGGCCTTGTTTTGTGCCTGCGGGTCGAGACGGTTGCCGAGCATCACAAAGGGTCGGGTCAGCCAGTCACCGATGCGCGCCGAGATCAGCGACAGGGCGAACACGCTCATCACGATCAGCGCGACGTGGCGTCCGGTGTTGCTGGCCTGAATCACCCACTCGCTGCTGACCACCGCCAGGCTGGAGATCAGCGCAAACGTCAGGGCCATGCCGCTAAGGGTGAGCAGGATCGAAGTGCGGCTGCGCTGCGCACCGGCAAACAGAAACGGCACCACCGGCAGGATGCAGGGGCTAAGCACGGTCAGCAGACCGCCGAGAAACGCGATGAGGTACATGGTGAGTCACCTTTTCTATATGACGGTGATGAGCAATCAGGCGCTCTGGCTTTGCAGCCATTGACCCTGTGGCGTGCGGCTGGCGCCGTTCTCGGCGAACATCTGGCCCAGCGGTGTGCGGCTCGAACCGTCCGCAGCGAACATCTGGCCCAGCGGCGTGCGACTCGGACCGTCCGCAGCAAACATCTGGCCCAGCGGCGTGCGACTCGAACCGTCCGCAGCAAACATCTGGCCCAGCGGTGTGCGACTGGAACCGTCCGCGGCGAACATCTGGCCTTGCGGTGTGCGGCTGGCGCCGTCCGCGGCGAGCAAGCCGTCGGTGCCTTGCCTGGCCACCGGGGCGAGCTGGAAACAGGTGCTGCTGTGGCAGCCAGGCTGTTCAACCGCAGCGTTGGCATGGGCGGCTACGCCGGCCAGGGAGAAAGCGATGGCAGTCAGAAAGCGCGATACGTTGTTCATGATGTTTACCTTTCGAAAATGAGTGATTGATCAGTTGTCGTTGTTGCAGCTGTCAGCGAATTTGCTGTAATCGAGTACGCGGGTGGTGCCGGCCGAATCGAGGTAAGTCATGCGCGCTTCAACGATGCCGCAGGCCACCGAGTTGTCCTGCTCCAGCGAGATCACTTTGTGGATATCCAGGTGGGTGCCGTAGGTGTAGGTTTGCGGGGCGGCAGCCGCTTCGGCGCGGGCCGACAGGGTGCAGATGTTCAAAGCGGCAAACAGGCAGGCGGCGACTACGGATTTGTTGTTCATGGCGGTACTCCTCAAGGCTTCATTGGGTTTGGGCCGAGGCGTTCTGCATTTGCCTCGATGGAACCTATTTAAAGCCTGCGAGGTATCGCGTCTGTGTCAGGAACAGGCGCGTTTCATTCGCTGTGTATCCCTGCCACCGCGCGATACAGAGCGATACAAAACCGCGGAAAAATCCTGTTTTTGCGTATCCGTGTATCTGTCGACACGGCAGATACACTGCAATACAAAGGCTGGCAGGCGCGCCGATGCAGGCGCTATAGACTGCATGGCATTCCCTTTCCGAGAGGCTTGAACCCATGGAACATGTCGATCACATTCTCATCGTCGACGACGACCGCGAGATACGTGAGCTGGTGGGCAACTACCTGAAGAAAAACGGTCTGCGCACGACAGTCGTCGCCGATGGCCGGCAGATGCGCAGCTTCCTCGAAGCCAACACTGTCGACCTGATCGTGCTCGACATCATGATGCCCGGCGACGATGGCCTGCAGCTGTGCCGGGAGTTGCGCGTGGGCAAACACAAAGCCACGCCGGTGTTGATGCTGACCGCGCGCAACGATGAAACCGACCGCATCATCGGTCTGGAAATGGGCGCCGACGACTACTTGACCAAACCGTTCGCCGCCCGGGAATTGCTGGCGCGGATCAACGCCGTCCTGCGCCGCACGCGCATGTTGCCGCCGAATCTGGTGGTCACTGAAGCAGGTCGGCTGCTCGCCTTTGGCCGTTGGCAACTGGACACCTCGGCCCGGCACCTGCTGGACACCGACGGCACCATGGTCGCCCTCAGCGGCGCCGAGTATCGCTTGTTGCGGGTGTTCCTCGATCATCCGCAACGAGTGCTCAGCCGCGATCAGTTACTCAACCTGACCCAGGGCCGCGATGCCGACCTGTTCGACCGCTCGATCGATCTGCTGGTCAGCCGCCTGCGCCAGCGCCTGCTCGATGACGCGCGCGAACCGGCGTATATCAAGACCGTGCGCAGCGAGGGTTATGTGTTTTCGTTGCCGGTGGAGATTCTCGGGGCACCCGCATGACCCTGAAGCTGCACTGGCCACGCACCCTCGCGTCGCGCCTGTCGCTGATTTTCCTGATCGGGCTGATCCTCGCCCAGGCGCTGTCGTTTGGCGCGCAGTATTACGAGCGCTACGAAAGCGCGAAGAACACCATGCTGGGCAACCTGGAAACCGACGTTTCCACCTCGGTTGCAATCCTTGATCGCCTGCCTGTCGAAGAACGTCCGGCGTGGCTCACCCGTCTGGCGCGCCAGAATTACGGTTACCTGCTGAGCGAGGGCGATCCGGGCACGCCGATCGATGCCCATGATGTGCCAGTGGCGGTGACTTCGATCACCGAAGCCATCGGTGAGCGCTATCCGCTGACCTTCACCGACATACCCGGGCCACGCCAACACTTTCAGGGCCACCTGCGTCTGAGCGACGGCAGCCCGCTGACCATCGACGTGCGCCCGGCCATGGCCCCGCTGTCGCCGTGGTTGCCGGGGGTGCTGCTCGGCCAGTTGGCGTTGATGATCGCCTGCACCTGGCTGGCGGTGCGCATCGCGATCCGCCCGCTGACCCGCCTGGCCAACGCCGTGGAAACCCTCGACCCCAACGCTCAGCCGATCAAACTTGACGAATCAGGTCCGAACGAAGTGGTTTACGCGGCGCGTGCCTTCAACACCATGCAGGCGCGCATCGCCGCCTACCTGAAAGAACGCATGCAATTGCTGGCAGCGATTTCCCACGACCTGCAAACGCCGATCACCCGAATGAAATTGCGCGCCGAGTTCATGGACGACTGCGCCGAGAAAGACAAACTGTGCAACGACCTCAGCGAGATGGAGCATCTGGTGCGCGAAGGCGTGGCCTATGCGCGCAGCGTCCACGGTTCGACCGAAGAGAGCCGGCGCACCAACATGGATTCCTTCCTCGAAAGCCTGGTGTTCGACTATCAGGACATGGGCAAGCAGGTGCAACTGGTCGGCCACAGCGCAGCGGTCATCGACACCCGCCCGCACGCCTTGCGCCGGGTGCTGGTGAACCTCACCGACAATGCCCTGAAGTTCGCCGGCGCTGCTGAAGTCCACGTCGCGGCGGACGGCGCCAGTCTGTCGATCAGCGTACTCGACCGCGGCCCGGGCATCGCCGAAGCCGAACTGGCGCAGGTGCTGCAGCCGTTTTACCGGGTAGAGAATTCGCGTAATCGCGATACCGGGGGTACGGGTCTGGGCCTGGCCATTGCTCAGCAACTGGCGATGGCGCTGGGCGGCACGCTGACCTTGAGTAACCGTGAAGGTGGTGGCCTGTGTGCTGAACTCGAGTTGCCCATCAACCAATAAGCGCACACATAATTGTAGGAGTGAGCCTGCTCGCGATGGCGGTCGGTCAGACATATTTGCATTGGCTGACACACCGCTATCGCGAGCAGGCTCACTCCTACAATGACTTGTGTTTCACTCAAGTGGTGCCAACCACCCGATCCGCATGCAGCTGTCGCAGCAACGCCAGGCCGTCGTCGACGAACGCGTCACTGGCCGCTTGCCCGGCCTCCTGTGCCAGACCCTGCAAATGCTCAAGGCCCGTCAGCGCCGCAAACTCGCCAATGCGCTGCAACAAGCGCAAGGCCAACGGACTCAGCAGGGAAAACTTCACGCTGAAATCCTCCGTGCGCCGCACCAGCAACAGGGTCGGTTGCGCCGGTGGCGCATCGGGCTGGTTGTGCGGGTCAAGTTCATGCACCGGCCAGACATAGGCCAACGGCCAGGCCAATGCCGAAACCTGCAACGGGCGGTGCAGCAACAGTGCCGGATCCGTCAGCGGCAACACGGGCGCTTCTGATTGCTGCAGAACCATCTCCACCCACTCGTAATGCGCCAGTTCCAGCAAAAACGCCGGCCACTGCCCTTGTTGCAAAACCTGCGGTTGCGCCGCCAGATAATCGACAAACTCTCCGGCGATCTCAGCGAACTTCGGTGTCTGCGCGCGCCAGTCACGTAAAAAGCCACGCACCAGCAAGCGCCAGCGTGGTTCACCGATGATCCGGATCAGCACCGGGAAGGTCGCGCTCAACAACTGCGACAGGTTGTTGAACACCAGCTCACGATAAACCTCGACCCGTGCCGCGTTCATATCGCTGGGCGGCGTCTGCTGTTCGGGATCACGCAGGTAGTGGGTCAGCGCCTGTTGTTGCCGTTGCAGGTTATCCATGCAGGCACCCTCCTGCTTGCAGGTGGCGAATGGTCTGCAACTCGGCAACCAGTTCGGCAAACGCCGGAAAGTTGAAATCCCGCTCCAGCAAGGTCGGCTGGGCTCCAAACCGCGAATAGGCCTGCGCCAGTAATATCCACACAACGGGTTTGACCGAGGCACCGTGGGTGTCGATTTTCAGCGTGTCGGACTCATCGAAATGCCCCGCGACGTGCATGCCCACTACCCGCCCCGGCTCGATGCCCGCAAGAAACGCCTGCGGATCGAAGCCGTGATTGACCGAGTTGACGTAGACGTTATTCACGTCCAGCAGCAGATCGCAATCGGCCTCGCGCAACACGGCGTTGGTGAAGGTTACTTCGTCCATGTCCTGGCGCGGGGCGGCGTAATAAGAGACGTTTTCCACCGCCAGACGCCGGCCGAGGATGTCCTGCGCCTGACGGATGCGCGCGGCGACGTGATACACCGCTTCTTCGGTAAAGGGCAGCGGCAGCAGGTCATAAAGGTGACCGTCATCGCTGCAGTAGCTCAAGTGTTCGCTGTACAGTGGCACGTTGTAATGGTCGAGAAACACCCGCACTTCCTGCAGGAAACCGACATCCAGCGGCGCCGGACCACCGAGCGACAGCGACAAGCCGTGGCAGGACAACGGATAACGCTCGGCCAGTTCGCCCAGCGCCGCGCCATGCGCCCCGCCAACGCCGATCCAGTTTTCCGGCGCAACTTCGAGAAAGTCAAAATCGCCCGGGCGGGCGTTTCGCAGATCGTTGAGCAGACCACGGCGCAGGCCGAGGCCGACGCTGGGTGGCAGTGATGAAAACGGCGTTTGCACGGGGAATGCCTCTGAAGTGGGTTTTACCCAGTTGAAGCGCCGGCTGTATCGCCGCTGTGTGCAACGGACCGCAGGTTTGCAAGCGTGTGTATCTACTGGTGTCCGGGATACACAGCGATACAGCCCCGCCGCTCCCACAGGGTTTTTCATTGTTCACAAAGTCGGCATTACGCCCGGACGGCAGCTAGACTGTTTCATTACCCAGTCGAGGGGGACGCAGGACTTCAGTCGTGCCCTGCCCGTTTCCGCGACCACCGCCCGGTGGCGCACGCCTCGACCTTCGACGCCGCCGGACTGTGATCCTGTTTTCAGGAGCACACATGATGGACGAGGCGAAGCTCAACCAATTCATGGGCAAACTGGTCAGCGACATGGGCGGCGCGGCGATGCTGGCCAATGTCATCGTCGGCGAAGAACTCGGGCTGTACCGGGCGATGGCCGACAGTCAGCCGATCAGTGCCGATGCCCTTGCCGCAAAAACCACCTGCAATCCCCGGCTCGTCCGCGAATGGCTCAGCGCCCATGCGGCATCCGGTTACATGGAGCATCAGGACGGACAGTTCCGCCTGCCGGAAGAACAGGCGCTGGCCCTGGCTGTAGAAGATTCGCCGGTTTACGTGGCTGGCGGGCTCGGCGTCGTGGCGTCGTTTTTCCATGACAAGGACAAACTGGTCAAAGCCATGCGCGGCAATGGCGCCCTGCCCTGGGGCGATCATCACCCGTGCATGTTCAGCGGCACCGAACGTTTCTTTCGTCCGGGTTACAAGGGCCATCTGATCGCAGAATGGTTGCCGGCGCTGGACGGCGTGGTGGCCAAGCTGGAAGAAGGCGCGAAAGTCGCCGACATCGGCTGCGGTCACGGCGCCTCGACGGTGATCATGGCGCAAGCGTTTCCCAACTCGCGTTTCGTCGGCTACGACTATCACGCGCCATCCATCAGCGTCGCCACCCAGCGCGCCGAGGAAGGCGGCGTCAGCAGCCGGGCGAAGTTCTTTCAGGGTTCGGCCAAAGGCTACCCCGGCGATGACTACGACCTGATCTGCTATTTCGACTGCCTGCACGACATGGGCGACCCGGTCGGCGCCGCGCGTCACGCCCATGCAGCGCTGAAGGATGACGGCACGGTATTGCTGGTCGAGCCGTTCGCCAACGACACGCTGGACGACAATATCAATCCGGTCGGGCGGCTGTTTTATGCGGCGTCGACCTTTATCTGCACGCCGAACTCGCTGTCGCAGGAAGTCGGCCTGGGCCTCGGTGCGCAGGCGGGGGAAATGCGCTTGCGCAAGGTCTTCACTGAAGCCGGGTTCAAGCAATTCCGCCGTGCCAGCCAGACACCGTTCAACCTGATTCTGGAGGCGCGCAAGTAACCCGCGCGGGTCGTGCTAACCTGCTGGCATCGTCTTCTCCGGAGCGCTGACCATGCTCGACAGCCCGACCCGCGAACACCTCGACACCCTGCAACAACTGATGGCCGATGGCGATTTTCTGGTGCTGACCGGCGCCGGCATCAGCACCCCGTCGGGCATTCCCGACTACCGCGACAGCGAAGGAGTAAGGCGTGGCCGGCAGCCGATGATGTATCAGGAGTTTCTTGCCGCCCCGGAATCACGCCGACGTTATTGGGCGCGGGCGATGCTTGGCTGGCCGCGAGTGCGCCAGGCGCGGCCGAATGCAGCGCACGAGGCCCTCGCCGGTTTGCAGCGCCAAGGGTTGATCAGCGACTTGATCACGCAGAATGTCGACACCCTGCACGATCAGGCCGGCAGTCATGATGTGATCGAACTGCACGGTAGCCTGCATCGGGTGCTGTGCCTGGACTGCGGCCAACGCAGTGAGCGCGATGCGATTCAGCAGTTGATGGAGCAGCAAAATCCCTATCTGGCCGGCGTCGATGCGGTGCAGGCGCCTGATGGCGACACCTTGCTCGACCCCGCCTTCGAAGCACGCTTTCAGGTACCCCACTGCCCGCATTGCGCGGGTGAACGGATGAAGCCGGACGTGGTGTTTTTCGGTGAAAACGTCGCGCAGCACACGGCGGCACGGGCGATGAACGCCGCGGAAACTGCCGGGGGCATGCTGGTGGTCGGGTCTTCGTTGATGGCTTACTCGGCGTTTCGTTTGTGCCGGGTGATGGCCGATCGTGGCCGGCCGCTGATTGCGATCAACCTGGGCAAGACCCGGGCGGATGAGTTGCTGGATTTGAAGATCGAGGCTTCGTGTGAGCGGTTGTTGCCTTTGTTGGCGTTGGCGCTGGAGCGGTGAGCTTCTGGATTGGGTGTTCGACTTGAAACCGCCCCCCTCACCCTAGCCCTCTCCCGAGGGAGAGGGGACCGATCCGGGGATGTTCGAGTGCTGTTGCGACATGGACGTCTTGCTGGGAATCCGCAATTGGAAAACGTACAACATGGATCCGTAATCGACTCGGTTTTGCAGATCGATGCAGGACGCGAGACGACTCGATCGGATCCCTCTCCCTCCGGGAGAGGGCTGGGGTGAGGGAAAGATCTCACTGTCACGCGAGATCTTCAGCCTTGAAAATATCAAACAACGCCTGCGCCGCCGCCGACAGTTCATTGCCCGGTTCAGTCAGCACGCCGATAGCGCGTTCCACCGAATCATCCAGCGTCAGGCACTGAGCGCCGAGTTCCTGCATCTGTTCAGCGCACAACGCTGGCACCGCGCTGACGCCCAGCCCGCTGGCGACCATGCGCCCGACCGTCGCCAATTGATGGCTCTCGAATTCCACCGGCAACTTCTTGCCCCGCGCCTGCAAATGCTCCTCCAGCATCACCCGTACCGTCGATGGCCGCTGCAAGGTGATGAACGGTTCCTGCAATAACGTCTGCCAGTCGATCTCGGTGCGTTGGGCCAGGATTGAATCCTTCGGCACCACGGCAACGAAGCGATCGATGTACAAAGGGGTGAACGTCAGCGACGTGCTCTGCATCGGCTCAAACGCCACGCCCAGTTCAACCTGGCGGTCACGGACCATTTCCAGCACTTGCTCATTGATCACGTCGTTTACCGTGACGTTGACGTTCGGATAACGCGCGCGGAAGGTTTTCAGGATCGGCGGCAGCAGGTTGCCGGCAAACGACGGCATCGCCGCCAGCGTCACCCGCCCGCGTTGCAGGCTGAAGCGCTGGCGCATCTCGTCTTCGGCGTTGTCCCAATCGGCAATCAGGCGCCGGGCCAGTGGCAGCAGCGACTCGCCTTCAGCAGTCAGCGCCACATTACGCGTGTTGCGGCTGAACAAACGGCCACCCAGGCCCTCCTCCAGCGCCTTGATGGTCAGGCTCAACGCCGATTGCGACAGGTGCAAACGCTCGCAGGCCACGGCGAAACTCAGGCTCTGAGCCACGGCGAGAAAGGCACGGATCTGTTTGATGGTCATGGTCGATGCGCTCCAGTTGTAAGCTACAAGCGTTAAGCGGCAAGCCATAACGCGACTATTGAGCTTTATCAATCAATCAACCTTAAAAATCAACTTAACAAATATATCCTGCGGCGCGACACTCCAGTCATTCGGCTAGCCAGCCGCCCGCAAATAATAAAAGAGGTGCATATGGCAGGTTTCGACAAGCGCGTGAGTTCCTACGAGGAAGCCCTGGCCGGGCTTGAGGACGGCATGACCGTCATCGCCGGCGGCTTCGGCCTGTGTGGCATTCCGGAGAACCTGATCGCCGAGATCAAGCGCAAAGGGACCCGCGACCTCACCGTCGTTTCCAACAACTGCGGCGTCGACGGCTTCGGCCTCGGCGTGCTGCTGTCCGACCGCCAGATCAGCAAAGTCATCGCCTCCTACGTTGGCGAAAACAAGCTGTTCGAAGAGCAACTGCTTAAAGGCGAAATCGAAGTCATCCTGACCCCGCAAGGCACCCTCGCCGAGAAGATGCGCGCCGGCGGTGCTGGCATTCCGGCGTTCTTCACCGCCACCGGCGTCGGCACGCCGGTCGCCGAAGGCAAGGAAGTGCGCGAGTTCAACGGGCGCAAATACCTGATGGAAGAATCCATCACCGGCGACTTCGCTATCGTCAAAGGCTGGAAAGCCGACCACTTCGGTAACGTCGTCTACCGTCACACCGCGCAGAACTTCAACCCGCTGGCGGCGACTGCCGGCAAGATTACGGTGGTCGAGGTCGAAGAAATCGTCGAACCCGGCGAACTCGACCCCACGCAGATCCACACCCCGGGCATCTACGTCGATCGGGTCATTTGCGGCACGTTCGAAAAACGCATCGAACAGCGCACCATCCGCAAATAATTCAGGCTGACGGAGAATAAAACCATGGCACTTACCCGCGAACAAATGGCTCAGCGCGTCGCCCGCGAAATGCAGGACGGCTACTACGTGAACCTCGGCATCGGCATTCCGACCCTGGTCGCCAACTACATTCCCGAAGGCATGGAAGTCATGCTGCAGTCGGAAAACGGCCTGCTCGGCATGGGGCCTTTTCCTACCGAAGAAACCATCGATGCCGACATGATCAACGCCGGTAAACAAACGGTGACTGCGCGAATCGGCGCGTCGATCTTCAACTCCGCCGAATCCTTCGCGATGATCCGCGGTGGCCATGTCGATCTGACCGTGCTCGGCGCGTTCGAAGTCGATGTCGAAGGCAACATCGCTTCGTGGATGATCCCCGGCAAACTGGTCAAGGGCATGGGCGGCGCGATGGACCTGGTGGCCGGCGCCGACAACATCATCGTGATCATGACCCACGCATCGAAGGACGGTGAGTCGAAGCTGTTGGCCAAATGCAGCCTGCCGCTGACTGGCGCCGGTTGCATCAAGCGTGTGCTGACTGACCTTGCCTACCTGGAAATCGAAAATGGCGCTTTTGTCCTCAAGGAACGCGCACCTGGCGTCAGCGTCGAGGAAATCGTCGCCAAAACCGCTGGTAAACTGATCGTCCCGGATCACGTACCGGAAATGCAGTTCGCTGCCGAGTGAGGAATTCGAAAATGCAAGACGTCGTCATTGTTGCCGCCACGCGTACCGCGATCGGCAGTTTTCAAGGCTCGCTGGCCAGCGTGTCCGCAGTCGATCTAGGCGCGGCGGTGATCCGCCAGTTGCTCGCGCAGACCGGTCTGGACGGTGCCCAGGTCGATGAAGTGATCATGGGCCAGGTGCTCACCGCCGGCGCCGGCCAGAACCCGGCGCGTCAGGCCGCGATCAAGGCCGGCCTGCCCCACGCAGTGCCGGCAATGACCCTGAACAAGGTCTGCGGCTCGGGCCTGAAAGCCCTGCACCTCGGCGCACAGGCAATCCGTTGTGGCGACGCCGAAGTGATCATCGCTGGCGGGCAGGAAAACATGAGCCTGTCCAACTATGTGATGCCAGGCGCGCGCACCGGTCTGCGCATGGGCCACGCGCAAATCGTCGACACCATGATCAGCGACGGCCTGTGGGACGCGTTCAACGACTACCACATGGGCATCACTGCCGAAAACCTGGTCGATAAATACCAGATCACTCGTGAACAGCAAGACGCCTTCGCAGCCGCGTCGCAACAGAAAGCGGCCGCGGCCATCGAGGCGGGTCGTTTTGTCGACGAGATCACCCCGATCCTGATTCCGCAGCGCAAAGGCGATCCGCTCGCGTTCAAAGTCGACGAACAGCCACGCGGCGACACCACCGCCGAATCCCTGGCGAAACTGCGCGCGGCGTTCAAAAAGGACGGCAGCGTCACCGCGGGCAACGCTTCGTCGCTGAACGACGGCGCGGCGGCGGTGATTCTGATGAGTGCCGAAAAAGCCAAGGCCCTCGGCCTGCCGGTGCTGGCAAAAATCGCCGCTTACGCCAATGCTGGCGTCGACCCGGCGATCATGGGCATCGGCCCGGTGTCGGCGACCCGCCGCTGCCTGGAAAAGGCTGGCTGGAGCATCGAGCAGCTCGAGTTGATAGAGGCCAACGAAGCCTTTGCCGCACAATCGCTGGCGGTGGCCAAGGATCTGCAATGGGATCTGGACAAGGTCAACGTCAACGGCGGCGCCATTGCGCTGGGTCACCCGATTGGTGCGTCGGGCTGCCGGGTACTGGTGACCCTGCTCCACGAAATGCTCAAGCGTGATGCGAAAAAAGGTCTGGCGACCTTGTGCATCGGCGGCGGCCAGGGCGTGGCGTTGGCGCTGGAACGCGGCTGAAAACGAGCTCGCGGCAGGCGACGGATCCACGACATTCGCTGTTTGCCGGCAACAAAAACCCGGTGTGACTTGCGTTGCACCGGGTGTTTTTTTGCCTGTCCAAAACGTGTTTGGCTGTTCTGGCCCCTATCGCGAGCAGGCTCACTCCTACATTGGAATTGCAAACCCGATCAAGTGTAGGAGTGAGCCTGCTCGCGATAAGGCCAGCTCAGACACCACCCACCTAAGGTTTGCGCAACAAATACGTATCCATGATCCACCCATGCTCCGCCCGCGCCGCCTTGCGCACCCTTTCGATCTCATCTGCCACGTCCGCCAGCCGCCCGCTGATCAGGATCTCGTCCGGCGTGCCCAGATAGGCGCCCCAATAGATCTCTGTTTGCGCATCGGCCACGCGCTGATAAGCATCCTCGGCATCGAGCATCACCACCAGACTGTCCGTGTTACTCACCTGCCCCGCCGCCAGACGCCGTCCGGTGGTGATTTCAATGGAGCGGCCAATCGTGTTCAGCGGCAGCTTGTGCTGCGCCGCGAGTGCCTGAACGCTGGTGATGCCGGGGATTACTTGAAATTCAAAGGCGCACGCACCCGACGCCAATATCGCCTGAAGAATGCGCACCGTGCTGTCGTACAACGCCGGGTCGCCCCAAACCAGAAAACCGCCGCATTGGCCGTCAGACAATTCGTCATTGATCAGCCGTTGAAAGGTGCGCTGCTTGGCTCTGTTCAGGTGATCGACACTGGCCGTGTAGTCGACTGCATCGCGCTCGCGCTCAGGGCTGTGGGCTTCGACGAAACGATAATCGCGGTCGTCGCTGATGTATTGCGCGCAGATTTCCCGGCGCAAATCGATCAGCTTGTCCTTGCGCGGGCCTTTGTCCATCAGAAAGAACACGTCCACCCGATTCAGCGCTTTGACCGCCTGCATCGTGATGTAGTCGGGATTTCCGGCACCGATGCCGATCACCAGCAATTGTTTCATCAGCAAACTCCTGCCACCGCCAGGCCGGGTAGTAGCAAGCGCCAGCGGCCGCTAAAACGCAATTCAACCGTCGACAACGGTTCGACATCGATGTCATGAAACGCCGACCCGCGCATGACTTCGGTCAGCGCTGCGCGAATGACAAACGGATGAGTCACCGCCAGCACATGACCCGGAGTCGCTTGCACACTGGCCAGCCATCCCGCCACCCGCTTACAGAGTTGTGCTACCGACTCGCCGCCATGCGGCGCCGCATGGGTGTCGCGCAGCCAGCTGTTCAGGGCTGCCTCTTCGCTGCGTTGCAGATCCTTGATCGATACGCCACTCCAGTGCCCCCAATCACAATCGCGCAGCGCTTCGTCGATTTGCGCATCCGCACCAAACCACGCCGCCGTCTGGCGCGTGCGCAATTCCGGCGCGCAGAGCAAACGCGGCGCAGTATTGAAACGCGCAATCAGTGCAGTCGGCGCCAGCCCGGTGTTTTCAACAGGCTCATTCGTAGGAAAACACGCCAGTTTCTGTGCGACGGTTCGTGCATGGCACATCAATGTCAAACGCGTTGTCTGCACGGGAAGCGCTCCGGTCGGTCACTGCTGCAATCAAGGGCATGGTTCTGAACCGGCAGCAATTGTGCCGTAAACCGGGGCTGCCGGGTGGATGCCAGATCATCGGCGGCCAACTGGAATGAATTCCCATAAGGCAACTTCTGACGCCGGCATGGGCAATGGACTACAAGACCAGTCGACATTCGTGAAGCCCTTGTTACACGGGCGTCTCGCCCTGTTTTGGTGCCGTTTAAACACGCCGAAAAATTCGCTAGACATGTAGCGCCACTTACATAAATACTGTTTTAACGGATTATGAAGCAGATTCAACACCCCTCATCCAGCAGGAGCCCGGATGCCCCCTCTCAGAGACCTGATCACCGAGCCCGGCCTGGATCTTACGCCGTCCGAGCGCAAAGTCGTTCGCGCCTTGCTCGATCAGTACCCGCGCAATGGCCTGGGCCCGATGGCGCGGCTGGCCGAACACGCGGGTGTCAGTGATCCGACCATCGTACGTCTGGTGAAAAAACTCGGTTTCGGCGGTTATGCCGAATTTCAGGACGCCCTGCTCAGCGACATGGACCATCGCCTGCGCTCGCCGCGCACGCTGTTGCAACCACGCGCCCAGCAACACAAGGACGACGCCTGGAGCCACTACCTGGGCGACAGCCATCGTCTGCTGGTGGAGACCCAGTCGCTGACGCAACCGGAAGACGTGCGCATCCTTACCGACTGGCTGCTCGATGCGCGTCATCAGGTGTACTGCTTTGGCGGACGCTTCAGCAGCCTGATGGCCACTTATCTGCTCAACCACTTGCGGCTGTTGCGCCCCGGTTGCTTTGCGCTGGAGGACAACGCGCAACTGCCTGATCGGCTGTTCGATCTGCAACGCCAGGACGTGGTGCTGCTGTTCGACTATCGCCGCTACCAGACCCAGGCGTTGCGCGTCGCCAGTGCCGCGAAAAACACCAATGCCCGGGTGGTGTTGTTCACCGATATATATGCCTCGCCGCTGCGCGAGCTGGCTGACCTGATCATCAGCGCCCCAGTCGAGTCGGCCTCGCCGTTCGACACCATGGTCCCGGCGCTGGCGCAGGTCGAGGCGCTGATCGCCTGTCTGACGTTGCGCACCGAGAATCTCGCCGATCGCCTGGAAGGCATCGATGCCCTGCGCAACGACTTCAACACCCATTTGCTGGAGGATAAATAAGGATGTTCAGCCTTCCCCACCGCTCGCCGCGTGACTTGCCGTATGCCAGCGACCACACCGCGCTGTTGCTGGTGGACATGCAGCGTGCCTGGCTCGAACCGCAGTTCGATGCTCACCTGACGGGGCCTGATGCCGAGTATTTCCTCAGTCGCGCACGCACCCAGGTAGTGCCAAACCAGCAACGCTTGCTCGCAGCGTTTCGGCAGGCCCGGCAGAACGTCCTGCACACGATCATCGAAAGCCTGACCGCCGACGGCCGCGACCGTTCGCTCGATCACAAACTGTCAGACATGCACCTGCCCAAAGGCAGCGCGCAGGCGCAGATCATTGCTGAACTGACCCCGGCGGAAAACGAAATCGTCCTGCCGAAAACCTCCTCCGGCGTGTTCAATTCGACCAACATCGACTACGTCCTGCGCAACCTCGAAACCCGCCATTTGATCATCGCCGGCATCGTCACTGACCAATGCGTCGACATGGCCGTGCGCGACGCTGCTGACCGCGGTTATCTGGTCACGCTGGTGGAGGACGCCTGCGCCACCTATAGCGCCGAACGCCATCACGCCTGTCTCAACGCGATCAAGGGTTACTGCTGGATCACCGACACCGACACAGTGCTTGGCCGCTTGCAGGAGATGCAGGCATGAGCACGCGCCTGACACCGCTGCCGCTGACCACGCTGGTCACTACTGACCTGATCGGCATCACCCGTGGCCGCTCGTTTCCCACCGATGAACTTGAGCATTATCAAGCCACCGGATGCGGCTGGGTGCCTGCCAACAGCGCGTTGACGCCACAGGACATCATCGCCTCGACCAATCCGTGGGGTGCGTACGGTGACTTGCGGCTGATCCCCGATTTGAGCAGCCGGGTCATCGTCAGCAATGGCCCGGACGCCAATGCCCCGGCCCTGGATTTCATCCACGGCGACATTCGCGAAACCGATGGCCGCCCGTGGGGCGCCTGTCCTCGCACGTTGCTGCGTGATGAAATCGAGCGTTATCGCGATGAACTGGGCCTGCAGGTCAACGCGGCGTTCGAACACGAATTCAATCTGCACGCCGGGTCCGCCGAGCATCTGGCGTTTTCCCTCCAGGCCCAGCGTCAGGGCGCCGAGTTCGGCGGCTGGCTGCTCAGTGCCTTGCGCGCCGGCGGGGTCGAGCCGGAGATGTTTTTGCCCGAGTACGGCAAGCACCAGTACGAAATCACCTGTCGCCCGGCCCTCGGCGTGGCGGCGGCCGATCGTGCGGTGAACGTGCGCGAGATCAGCCGCGAGATCGCCCGGCAACTGGGCCTCGACTTGACCTTCGCGCCGAAAACCAAGGCCGACGCAGTGTGCAACGGCGTGCATTTGCATGTGAGTCTGCTCGATCTGGCAGGCCAGCCAATGCTTTACGACGCCGGCACCAGCAACGGCCTGTCGAGCATTGGCCAGCACTGGGCGGCGGGGATCCTGCATTATTTGCCGGCGCTGTGTGCGTTTACCGCGCCGACGCCGGTGTCTTACCAGCGCTTGCAGCCGCATCACTGGAGCGCGTCCTACGCGTGTCTGGGTCATCAGAATCGCGAAGCGGCGCTGCGCATCTGCCCAACGGTGAGCCTCGGCGGCAAGTCCGTCGCCCAGCAGTTCAATGTTGAATTCCGCGCGATGGACGCCACCGCTTCGCCGCATCTGGCCATGGCCGCGTTGCTGATTGCCGGAAGGCTGGGCATCGAACAGCGTCTGGCGCTGAACGCGATCACCGATGAAATCCCCGATTCACTCAACGACGAGCAACGCAAGGCGCGGGGCATCGTCGCCCTCCCCGCCTCGCTGGCGCAGGCGCTGGAATGCCTGCGCAGCAGCCCCGCTTTAACCGAGTGGCTGCCCAAGCCATTGCTCGACACCTATTACGCCCTGAAAACCGAGGAACTGGCGCTGACGGAACAGCTCTCGCCCGCTGACTTGTGTGAGCACTATGCACGCCTGTACTGAATCCACCGAGCACGGGTTGTACACCCGCCCGGCTTACAACCTGATCCGCGAGGATTCGACACACCCGTTGATTCTGGTGTGCGAACACGCCAGCCGCTATATCCCCGCAGCCCTGAACAATCTGGGCCTGGATGATGCCGCCGCGCAGGAACATATCGCCTGGGACATTGGCGCTCTGCAACTGGCCGAACAGCTTTCCGAACAACTTGGCGCCACCTTGCTGAGCGCCAACTATTCGCGGCTGCTGATCGACCTGAACCGGCCACGGCACGCCGCGGACAGCATTCCGGCGCAAAGCGAGATCTATCAGGTGCCGGGAAACCGCGAACTCGACGAAGCCACTCGTGAATATCGTCGGCAGATGCTGTTCAAGCCGTTTCACGCGCGTTTGCAAACGTTGATCGACGAACGCATCGCCCGCGGGCAACCTGTACGCGTGGTCGGCATTCACAGTTTCACCCCGGTGTATTACGGCCAGCCACGACCGCTGGAAGTCGGCGTGCTGTTCGGCCAGGCCAAGGCCTATGCACAGCGCCTGCTCGACGGGCTCGAGGCGCATCCGCTGAAAGTGGCCGGCAATCAGCCGTACCGCATCGACCCGCTGGGCGACATGACCGTGCCGGTGCATGGCGACGCCCGTGGCCTCGACTCGGTGCTGATCGAGGTGCGCAACGACTTGTTGCGCAGCCCGGAAGCCGTGTCGCGCTGGGCCGGTTACCTCACACCCTTGCTGTAATCGATGTTGCTGTAGAGAAACACCGCTGGCGCTGTAAACGACGGACCGACAACAACTGAAACGACCGATTGGCTGACAAGGAGGTAGGCTTCATGGAAATTGAACAATTCGGCTACAAACAAGAGTTGAAACGTAGCCTGACGCTGACCGACCTGGTGGTGTACGGGATGATCTTCATGATCCCCATCGCCCCGTTCGGTGTGTATGGCTACGTCAACGCCGAGGCGCCGGGCATGGTGCCACTGGCCTACATCATCGGCATGGTGGCGATGCTCTTCACCGCGCTGAGCTACGGCAGCATGGCCAAGGCCTTTCCGATCGCCGGCTCGGTGTATTCCTATGCGCAACGCGGCCTGAATCAACACGTCGGCTTCCTCGCCGGCTGGCTGATGCTGCTGGATTACCTGCTGATTCCGCCGCTGCTCTACGTTTACGCGGCCATGGCGTTAAACCATTTGTATCCCGACATTCCGAAAGTCGGCTTCATTCTGGCATTCCTGGTCAGCGCGACGTTCGTCAACCTGCGCGGCATCACCTTCACCGCGCGGATGAACATCGTCTTCCTGCTCGCGCAACTGGTAGTGCTGGGGATTTTCCTGTTCTACGCATGGAATGCCTTGCACAACGGCGGCGGCAACGGCGAGCTGACGCTGGCGCCGCTGTATCATCCGGAAACCTTCAATTTCGCCCTGCTGATGCAAGCAGTGTCGATTGCCGTGCTGTCGTTCCTCGGCTTTGACGCAATTTCTACCCTCGCCGAAGAAATCAAGGGCGATCCCGGCAAGAGCGTCGGCAAGGCAGCGCTGATCACCTTGGTGGTGATGGGGGTGATTTTCGTCGCGCAAACCTGGATTGCCACCGACCTGGCGGCGGGCATGGGTTTCAAATCCGCCGACACCGCGTTCTATGAAATTGCCGAAATCGCCGCCGGCAGCTGGCTCGCGACCCTCACCGCAGTCGCCACGGCGCTGGCCTGGGGCGTGGCGGTCGCCATCACCTCGCAAGCCGCCGTATCGCGTCTGCTGTTCGGCATGGCCCGCGATGGCAAGTTGCCGAAAGTGCTGGCCAAGGTGCACCCGAAACACAACACGCCGTACCTGAGCATTTATCTGGTGGCCGTGCTGTCGCTGGTGATCTGCTACCTGTTCATCAATTCGGTCGACACCCTGACCTCGCTCGTCAACTTCGGCGCACTGAGCGGTTTCATGCTGCTGCACCTGACTGTGATCAACTACTACTGGCGTCGGCAGAAGTCCGGTCAGATCGTGCGTCATCTGCTCTGCCCGGTGGTCGGTTTCATCATCGTCGCGGCCATCATGTACAACATGGGCGTCGATGCGCAGAAACTCGGCCTGATCTGGATTGCCCTGGGTCTGGTTTACCTGTTCTTCCTCAACAAACTCGGGGCCAGCACCGCGCTACCGGATCCGAGTAACGGCTGACAAGAAAAAGAGCAGCGTCTGACAACGAATCAGGCGACTGCCGATTTATTGCGTGGAAACCGACAGTGATAGTCAGGTTCGGCGCCATCGCCGAACCTTTTGATACAGGAGTACATCCATGCTGGTCTTACGCCCGGTCGAGCAGACTGACCTGCCCCAGCTACAACGATTGGCCCGCGACAGCCTGCTGGGCGTGACCTCGCTGCCGGACGACAGCGAACGCCTGCGCGAGAAAATTGCCGCGTCCATCGCCTCGTTTGCCAGCGCTGCGGCAGTGCATGGCCCGGAGAGTTATTGCTTCGTGCTCGAAGACCTCGACAGCCAGCGCTTGCGCGGCTGCTCGGAAATTCTCGCCACCGCCGGCCACGACGAGCCCTTCTACAGCCTGCGCAACCGCCATTTCACCAGCGCGTCGCGTGAGCTGAACATCGAGCACGGTGTGCCGGCGCTGTCGCTGTGCCACGATCTTAACGACCATACGTTGCTGCGCGGCTTCCACATCGACGCGGCGCTGGTGCGTACGCCATTTTCCGAGTTGCTGTCACGGGCACGACTGCTGTTCATCGCTGCCCATGCGCCGCGCTTTGCCGAAGCGGTGATCACCGAAATCGTTGGTTACAGCGACGAGGGCGGGCACTCGCCATTCTGGGATGCGCTGGGCAAGCACTTCTTCGACCTGCCGTACGCCGAGGCCGAACGCTTGTGTGGCCTGCAGAGCCGGCGGTTTCTCGCCGAACTGATGCCGCAATACCCGATTTACGTGCCAATGCTGCCGCCCGCGGCGCAGGACTGTATCGGTCGCGTCCACCCGGATGGTCAGGAGGCGTTCGATATTCTCGAACGAGAAGGCTTCGAGACCAACAGCTACATCGATCTGTTCGATGCTGGCCCGACCCTTTACGCGCGTACAGCCAACATTCGATCGATCACCCACAGCCAGATCGCCAGCGTGCGGCAAGAGGCGCACATCGATGCGCGTGGCCGTTTTCTACTGAGCAACGAAGCGCTGCACGGCTTCCGCGCCATCGTCGCCGAACTCGACTACCACCCCGATCAACCGCTTTCCCTCACTCCAGCCATGTGCGCGGCGCTGAACGTGACCGATGGCAACCCGATCCGGCTGATTGCCCTGTGAATCCCGCCCGGTTGCACATTCAACGACAACGCCCGAACAGGCGCACAGAAGGAGTTACAGGATGATTGTCCGCCCGGTGAAAGTCAGCGATCTGCCCGCCCTGATGGCTCTGGTGCAACAGGCTGGCCCGGGGTTCACCACCCTGCCGGCCAATGAAGAGCGCCTGACTCATCGCGTACGCTGGGCGCAACGGGCGTTTGCCGAACAGGTCGAACGCGCCGATGCCGACTATCTCTTTGTACTCGAAGACGACGACATGCGCGTGGTCGGCGTCAGCGCGATGGCCGGGGCGGTCGGCATGCGCGAGCCCTGGTACAACTATCGGGTCGGGGTGACGGTCAGTTCGGCGCCCGATCTGGGCATTCAACGGCAGATCCCGACCCTGTTCCTCAACAATGAACTGACTGGCCAGTCGGAGTTGTGCTCGCTGTTTCTGAGTCATGACCAGCGCCACGGCAGCAACGGTCGCCTGCTATCGCTCGGTCGCTTGCTGTTCGCTGCGGAATTTCCGCACCTGTTCGGCGAAAAGATGATTGCCGAGTTGCGCGGCAGCGCCGACGAACAAGGCTGTTCGCCGTTCTGGGACAGTCTCGGTCGGCATTTTTTTCAGATGGATTTCAGCCATGCCGATTACTTGTCCGGGCTTGGCAACAAAGCCTTCATCGCCGAGCTGATGCCGCGCCAGCCGCTGTACGCCTGCATGCTCACCGAAGCCGCCCAGGCCGCCATCGGTCAGGCGCACCCGAACACCGAGCCGGCGCTGAAAATCCTCCAGGCTGAAGGTTTCGCCCACAAGGGCTACATCGATATCTTCGACGCAGGCCCGGTGATCGAAGCACCGCTGCACAATATCCGCACCGTGCGCGACAGCGCAGAACTGACCTTGAGCCTGGGCAGCCCGGACGAACAGGCACCCTTGTGGCTGATTCACAACCGCCGGCTGGAGAACTGCCGCATCACCGTGGCCCATGCTCGCCGCGTCGGTAGCAGCCTGATGATCGACCGCCTCACCGCCAAACGCCTGCAACTGCAACCGGGCAATTCGGTACGGGCCGTCATGCTGCCAAATCAACAGCAACAGGCGGTGGCGGCCTGAGCGTTGCTACCGTCAGGGTAAATCCTTTCAGCAAACAGCAGGTCCCGCAGGCTGCCTGCGCAAATTCGTCATGATCATTGACCCATTCGCGTGATAGCCTTTTCATTCTTCGGCGTTGACACATTTGTTCAAGCCGTTCCATTCCTTTGTATTGGTGGAACTCGAATGACCAGGCTTTCTCATCAAGATTTGCGCCGTGACTTCCGTCAGTTGCTGGCCTCCGACACCTGCTACCACACGGCTTCGGTGTTTGATCCGATGTCGGCGCGCATCGCCGCCGATCTCGGCTTTGAAGTGGGGATTCTCGGCGGCTCCGTGGCCTCGTTGCAGGTCCTCGGCGCCCCGGACTTTGCCCTGATCACCCTCAGCGAGTTCGCCGAACAAGCCACCCGTATCGGCCGCGTAGCCCAATTGCCAGTGATCGCCGACGCCGACCACGGCTACGGCAACGCCCTGAATGTGATGCGCACCATCGTCGAACTGGAACGTGCCGGCGTCGCTGCACTGACCATCGAAGATACCCTCCTGCCAGCGCAATTCGGCCGTAAATCCACCGATCTGATCACCGTCGCCGAAGGCGTCGGCAAGATCCGCGCGGCGCTGGAAGCCCGCGTCGACACGGAAATGGCCATCATTGCCCGCACCAATGCCGGCATTCTGCCGAACCAGGAAATCATCAGCCGCACCCGCCAATACCAAGCGGCGGGCGCCGATGGCATCTGCATGGTTGGCGTACAGGATTTCGATCAGCTCGAGCAGATCGCCGAGCACCTCACCGTACCTCTAATGTTGGTGACCTACGGCAACCCAGCGTTGCGCGATGACAAACGCCTGGCCGAGCTGGGTGTGCGCGTGACCATCGACGGGCACGGTGCTTACTTTGCGGCGATCAAAGCGACTTACGACAGCCTGCGCGAGCAACGGCAGATCTTCACCCAGGCTGCCGATCTCAGCGCAACGGAATTGACCCACACGTATACCCAGCCGGAGGAATACATTCTCTGGGCCAAGGAGTACATGAGCGTCAAGGAGTGATGCCCGAAACAACAGCCCCTCACCCTGGCCCTCTCCCAGAGGGAGAGGGAACCGATTGGGGGAGGCTCTGGATCTGCGCCTACGAGAGAGACCGCGTTGAATGCAAACTTGCATTCAAGTTGATCTACCGGGTGCCGCATGGACTACAAACAACGCGGTCAGTCCCCTCTCCCTTCGGGCGGTCCGACGTTTCGGGAGGGTTAGGTTGAGGGGCCGATTCGTCTGACACGCCACTCGACACCCTCACACCACCCATCACCTCACCGCGGCTTGGCCAACTCCATGATCATCCGCGACAACAGATAAATCCGCGGCGCCACGCTCGCCACTTCGGCGTATTCCTCGGGCGTATGAATATTGCCGCCAACAATGCCAAAACCATCCAGCGTCGGCGTGCCAACCCCGGCAGACAAACTCGCATCCGCCGCGCCACCACTGCCCTCCTCGGTCAGTTTGCGGCCGATCTCGCCGTAGATGCCTTGGGCCATGGCCATCAGGCGATCCGACTCGGCCGTTTGCGGCATTGGCGGCAAGCCGCGCTGCAACGAGGTCTTCACCTCGGTTTCAGCAATCAGCTTGTCCTGAGAGACCCTCGCCAGGTCCTTCTCGATCCGATCGAACTCTTCGGGCACCGCCGCGCGGACGTCAGCCTTGGCGGTGGCTTGATCGGGAATCACATTGGTGCGATCGCCGGCCTTGAGCACGGTGAAGTTGATAGTGGTCTTCTTCGCCTCATCGCCGAGCTTGCCCAGTTGCAGAATCTGGTGCGCCGCTTCCATGGCGGCGTTGCGCCCCAGTTCTGGCGCGACACCGGCGTGCGCGGCTTTGCCCTTGACCTCGACCAGCGCCGTTGCGCTGCCCTTGCGCCACACCACCAGGCCATCGGCCGGGCGGCCCGGCTCGAGGTTGAGGGTCACGTCGTGCTGTTTGGCGGTTTTCTTGATCAGGTCGGTGGCGACGTCCGATCCGGTTTCTTCGCTGGCGTCGAGCAGGAAGGTGATTTGCGCGTAGTCCTTGAAATCAAGGTTCTTCAGCACTTTCAGCGCATAAATTCCGGCGACGATACCGCCCTTGTCGTCCATCACCCCCGGCCCGTAGGCGCGGCCGTCCTTGATGTGAAACGGCCGCTCGGCCGCCGAGCCTTCCTTGAAAACAGTGTCCATGTGCGCCATCAGCAGGATCTTCGCCTTGCCGGTGCCCTTCAGCGTGGCCAATACATGGTTGGACTTTTCCGGTGTATTCGGTACCAGTTCAATCGTCGCGCCGAGCTTTTTCAGCTCATCGATGGCGATGTCGCTGACTTGCTTGAGACCGGGTTCGTAACCGGAACCCGAGTCGATATTGACCAGCCGCTCGAGCAACTTCAGCGCTTCGGGCTGGTACTGCTCGGCATCGGCGAGCACTTGCTTGTGCGGTTCGGCGAAGGCGCCGGTGGCAGCGAGGGTCAGAGACAGGCCGAGGCTGGCGGCCAACAGGGAGCGAGGAAATGAGAACGTCATGAAGCGGTCCTTGTTTCGCGTACGGGGCCTTTAACCGTACCCGACATCGGCGCGCGGCTCTACAACGGATGCGACACTGATCTAACCAACAACCCAAAACCCCTGTAGGAGTGAGCCTGCTCGCGATGGCGTCGTGTCGGCTGGCATCAATGTCGGCTGACACGACGCCATCGCGAGCAGGCTCACTCCTACAAGGGATTTGTAGAGGGCAATCAGACCGAATCGAGCACCGGCTGGCGAGGCTGCTCGTCGCAATTGCAGATCACTCGATTACGCCCGCTCGCCTTGGCTTCGTACAGCGCCTGATCGGCCTCATTGAGCCAGCGTGTGGCGTCGGCATGCATCGGATCGTAAGCCGCCAGGCCAATGCTCAAACTGACCTTCAGCGCCGGATTCTGCTCATAACCCAGAATCGCGAAACGCTCGCGCAACGCCTCCATGGCCTGGGCGGCGTTGAACAGCGGCAGTTCGGGCAGGATCACGCAGAACTCGTCACCACCATAGCGCCCGGCCATGTCCGTCGCGCGCAGGTTGTGCTTGAGCAACTTGCTCAACTGGCGCAACACGATATCGCCGGCGACATGGCCGTAGGTGTCGTTGATCGTCTTGAAATGGTCGATGTCGATCAAAGCAATTGCTGCGCCCTGCTGCTGGCGTCTGCAGCGTTGAAAGGCAATTTCCAGCTGGTCTTTCCAGGCGCCGTGGTTGAGCAGCCCGGTCAGGCTGTCGGTGCGGCTCAGGGCGAGCAGTTCGCGTTTATGCCGGCCGAGGTTGTAGGCCTGACGAAAGCAGATCCAGCCCAGCGCCAACGGATACAGCAGCAATAACGGGAAACAGGCGTACATCTGCGCAGGCGAAGTCTGCGGGATGAATGCCGGGGCAAATACCGCCAGGCCGACGAACACCCCAAGCAATTGCGCAGCAGAGCCTGCCAACAGAAAGCGTGCACCGCCGATCGCGACGTTGTTCATCGCCATCATCGAAATCGTCACCGCCGTGGGCAATGGGTTGAAATGCATCGCGGCGACCCAGAAACCACCGAGAAAAGCATCGATCAACAGATTCCGGTGTTCTGCATGATAGGGAACACGCGAGCGGCGCGCCCATTGAAACGCCAGATGTGGCCAGACCAGGCCGTTGAAGAACATCAGTGCCCAGACCCACAGCGGCGGATCGAGCGCATACATCGCCACGGACACACACAGCAGCCCAAGCAACAGCCCGAGGATTCGCGACGTATAGAGCCTCCTGGCGACTGAAAGTCCCTTTCCTCCCGCATTTCCCATAAGGACCTCGATCACGCACTCCGCTGTGCGGATGTGATGGGAGTCTATCAGGGCGACGTTAATTCGCCATCACCGGTCAGCGGGCTGAATAGCGCGACATCAAGGCCGCGCACCGGGCGAATTTTTGGCTATACATGAAAGGAGCAAAATGGAAAAACAACTATAAGAAGGAGGCCCATGCGCACCTACCAAGTGTTGATCATCGGCAGCGGCTTTGGCGGCCAGTGTGCGGCGGTCAACCTGCTCAAGGCCGGGATCGACGATTTTCGACTGCTGGAGCGACGGGACTTTTTCGGCGGCACCTGGTGCCAGAACACCTACCCCGGCGCAGCTGTGGACGTGCCGTCGCCGCTGTATTCCCTGTCGTTCGCGCCTTTCCGCTGGTCGCAGATGTTCGCCGGGCAGGCCGAACTGCAGCGCTACACCGAGCACGTCATTGACGAGTTCCATTTGCGTGACCGCGTGGAGCTGCAGACCAATGTCGAGCGCGTCGAATGGGACGAGTCGGCAAAACGCTGGGCCGTCCACACCAGCCGCCAAGGCGTCTACTACGCGCAATTCCTGATCAACGCCAGCGGACCGCTAAGCCAGCCGGTAATCCCACATTTCCCAGGCCGGGATCGCTTCAAGGGCAAGACGTTTCATACAAACAACTGGGACCACAGCTACGACTATCGCGATAAACGAGTGGCCATCGTCGGCAGCGGTGCCAGCGCGGTCCAGGTGATTCCGGCGATAGCGCCGCAAGTGGAACATTTGCACGTTTTTCAGCGCACAGCGCATTGGGTACTGCCCCGCGCCGATCGCCCATTCGGACCGATTCAACGCTGGCTGCTCGGCCGTAAACCTGCGTACAAACTGTTGCGCTGGCTGATCTACTGGCAGTTCGAAACCCGCGTGATTGCCTTCAAGTATTCGAAACCGGCGATCCACATGGTGCAGCAGCACGCGCTGCGCTTTCTCAAAAGACAGGTGCCGGACCCAAAGTTGCGGGAAAAACTCATTCCGGACTTCACCATCGGCTGCAAACGCGTGCTGGTTTCAAGTACTTACTACCCGACATTGAGCCGCCCGAACGTCAGCTTGCACAGCCGCGAACAAGGCATCGCTTCCATCGACGAAACCGGGATCAACACCACGGACGGCCAGCATGTCGACGCGGATCTGATTGTCTGGTCGACCGGTTACGACGCCACCGACGGGGTGATTTCCTACCCGGTCAGCGGAAAAAACGCCGTTCAGCTCAGCGATGTCTGGGCCGAATATCCGCGCGCCTATCTGGGCACCAGCCTGCCGGACTTTCCCAATCTGTTTATTGTCACCGGTCCGAACACCGGCATCGGCCATACCTCGGCGCTGTTCATCATCGAGTCGCAGATGAACTACATCATCGATTGCATCCGCACCGTACGCGATCAAGGGTTGCGCAGCATCGAAGTGCGCCGCGACGCAGAACGTACCTACACTGCAATGATCCACCGGGAAATGCAGCGCACGGTGTGGAAGTCCGGTGGTTGCCACAGCTGGTATCAAAGCAAGAGCGGTCATGTGATCGCCATGTTTCCCGGCTTCAGTTTCAGCTACTACCGTTTGACCCGGGCGCTGAAACCCGCCGACCACATTCTGTCCTGAACACGTAAAAGGAAGACGTCGATGCTTTTGCTGTTTGTCGCCCTCGCGGTTTTCGTGGCCTGGAGCTGGTTGAGTTATCCGGCAATCGGGCACTGGCTGTACGACCTGAGCATGGCCATCGAGGCCAGGTTGTACAAGTTGCACAAGATCGAAGTGCCGATCGCCGAAATGACGGTGTCGACCTGGCAGGGCGGGCCGTACGAAGCGGCCAGTGCGATCCTGATGCTGCACGGTTTCAGCGCCGACAAGAATCTGTGGCTGCGTTTCTCCCGGCACTTTGTACGGCAGTATCGAGTGATCATTCCGGACTTGCCCGGCCATGGTGAAACCGGCTTCAAGGCCGGTGGCGGTTTTGATATTCCGCTGCAGGCCAAGCGCATGATCCAGTTGCTCGATGTCTGCGGCGTGGAAAAGGTGCATGTGATCGGCAACTCGATGGGCGGCTATCTGGCGGCGTGGCTGGCGGCAACCTGTCCCGAGCGAATCGCCTCGCTCGCGCTGATCGACCCGGCGGGCGTCACCGCGCCGCAGGCCAGCGACATGGAGCGGCATCTGGCGCGCGGGCACAATCCGTTTCTGGTCAATTCCCGCGAAGAGTTTCGCTATCTGTACGCAATGACCATGGCCTCGCCGCCCTGGGTGCCAAAGGTGGTGCTCGACGCTATTGCCCAGCGCTACGTGCAGCAACGCGATGAACTGGAAGAAATCTTCCGCGACTTCCGCGCCAGCCCGCCGATGGAGCCGATACTGGCGCAAATTCGCTGCCCGGCGCTGTTGCTTTGGGGACGCAAGGATCGCCTGATCGACGTCAGCAGCGTGCCGGTCTGGAGCAAGGGCATCACCAATTTGCGCGTAGAGGTCTGGGACCACGTCGGGCACATGCCGATGGTCGAGCAACCGACGCATAGCGCACGCCTGTATCAGGCGTTTCTTGGAAGCCAGTGATGACAATTTCCCGTGATCGTTCTGGCGCTGATCGTTCCCACACTCTGCGTGGGAACGATCAGCGGCGGGGCCTGGAGCTGAGATGAACATCCTCTACGACGAGCGCCTCGACGGCCCGCTGCCGCAGGTGAACAAGGCCGAATTGCTCAAGGCACTGCAACGGGCCGTGCCTGACCTCGACCTGCTGTGGCGCGAGGAAGAACTGAAACCTTACGAATGCGATGGCCTCTCCGCCTACCGCACCACGCCGATGCTGGTCGCCCTGCCCCGGCGTCTCGATCAGGTGCAGAGCCTGCTCAAACTTTGCCACGCACAGAACGTCCCGGTGGTCGCGCGTGGTGCCGGCACCGGTTTGTCCGGCGGCGCCTTGCCGCTGGAACAGGGCGTGTTGCTGGTGATGGCGCGGTTCAACAATATTCTGCATATCGACCCCGCCGCCCGCACCGCGCGGGTTCAGCCGGGGGTGCGCAATCTGGCGATTTCCCAGGCAGCTGCGCCGTTTGGTCTGTACTACGCGCCGGATCCCTCCTCGCAGATCGCCTGTTCGATCGGCGGCAATGTCGCCGAAAACGCTGGCGGCGTGCATTGCCTCAAGTACGGTCTGACCGTGCACAACCTGCTGAAAATCGAAGTGCTGACCATCGAAGGCGAACGCCTGACCCTGGGCTGCGACGCGCTGGATTCGGCGGGTTTCGATTTGCTCGCGCTGTTCACCGGTTCCGAAGGCTTGCTGGGGATCATTACCGAAGTCACGGTCAAGTTGCTGCCCAGACCGCAAGTGGCGAAAGTCCTGCTGGCGAGTTTCGATTCGGTGGAAAAGGCTGGCCGCGCGGTAGCCGAAATCATCGCGGCGGGGATCATTCCCGGCGGACTGGAAATGATGGACAACCTCGCCATCCGCGCCGCCGAAGACTTCATCCACGCCGGTTACCCGGTCGAGGCCGAAGCCATTCTGCTGTGCGAACTGGATGGCGTCGAAGCCGATGTGCATGACGATTGCCAGCGTGTGCGCGAGGTCATGCTCGCCGCGGGGGCGACTGAAGTGCGTCAGGCGCAGGACGAAGCCGAGCGCGTGCGTTTCTGGGCCGGACGCAAGAATGCCTTCCCGGCGATTGGCCGTTTGTCGCCGGACTATTACTGCATGGACGGCACCATCCCCCGCCGGGAATTGCCCGGAGTCCTGCAAGGCATCGCAATGCTTGCCGAAGAGTACGGTTTGCGCGTTGCCAACGTGTTTCATGCCGGCGACGGCAACATGCACCCGCTGATCCTGTTCGACGCCAACCAAGCGGGCGAACTGCAGCGCGCGGAAGCGTTGGGCGGCAAGATCCTCGAACTGTGTGTGCAAGTCGGCGGCAGCATTACCGGCGAGCACGGTGTCGGCCGCGAGAAAATCAATCAGATGTGCGCGCAATTCAACAGTGACGAACTGAGCCTGTTCCATGCAGTAAAAGCGGCGTTCGATCCCAAAGGCCTGCTCAATCCCGGCAAGAACATCCCGACCCTGCACCGCTGCGCCGAATTTGGTGCCATGCACATTCACGCTGGGCAACTGCCATTCCCCGAGCTGGAGCGTTTCTGATGGCCGATTTCGACGGCGCCAGCGCCCTGCTCGATCAGGTCAACGCCGCCCGCGCCAATCGCACACCGTTGAAAATCCAGGGGGGCAACAGCAAGGCGTTTCTCGGTCGCGAGGTGGCGGGCGAAATACTCGACACTCGTGCGCACTGTGGCATCGTGCGCTATGAACCGAC
Source organism: Pseudomonas sp. Z003-0.4C(8344-21) (assembly GCF_900104975.1). Lineage (NCBI taxonomy): Bacteria > Pseudomonadati > Pseudomonadota > Gammaproteobacteria > Pseudomonadales > Pseudomonadaceae > Pseudomonas > Pseudomonas sp. Z003-0.4C(8344-21). The sequence goes on from NZ_LT629756.1 coordinate 4,123,794, forward strand.
CGAACTGGTGATCACCGCGCGCGCGGGGACGCCGTTATCAGAGCTGCTTTCAGCACTGGACAGCGCCGGGCAAATGCTGCCGTGCGAACCGCCGGCATTCACCGACAGCGCCACTGTCGGCGGCATGACCGCGACAGGTTTATCGGGCCCGCGGCGGCCGTGGTCAGGCTCGGTGCGCGACTTCGTGCTCGGCACGCGAGTCATCACCGGTCTCGGTCAGCACTTGCGTTTTGGCGGCGAAGTGATGAAAAACGTCGCCGGGTACGACCTGTCACGGCTGATGGCCGGCAGTTTTGGTTGCCTTGGCGTGCTCACCGAAGTCTCGCTGAAGGTCCTGCCCAAACCGCGCCAGTGCCTGAGCATTCGCCTGGATATCGACTGCACCCGCGCCTTGAGCAAACTTGCCGAGTGGGGTCAGCAACCGCTGCCGATCAGTGCGGCGTGTCACGATGGCACAAGTCTTTATTTGCGCGTTGAGGGCGGCGAAGGTTCGGTGACCGCGGCGCATCAACGCCTCGGTGGTGAACCGTTGGACTCGATTTTCTGGAGCGATCTGAACGAGCATCGCCTGGCCTTTTTCGATGAAGGCCTGCCGCTGTGGCGCCTGTCGCTACCCAACAATCTCAGCCCGCTGGAGCTGCCTGGCGAGCAATTGATCGACTGGGCCGGCGCGCAACGCTGGCTGAAGTCCGACAGCACCGGGATTCACGCCCTCGCCCAGTCGCTTGGCGGCCATGCCACTTGTTTCAGCCACGGTGCCAGTGACACACCGTTCCAGCCGTTGGCGCCGACGCTGTTGCGCTATCACCGCCAGCTCAAGGCGCAACTCGATCCGCAAGGGCTGTTCAACCCCGGGCGGATGTACGCGGAGTTCTAGCCATGCAAACCACGCTCAGCGAACAAGCGCGACAGCTGCCCCGAGCCGCCGAGGCGGAAAAGATTCTGCGCACCTGCGTGCATTGCGGCTTCTGCAACGCGACCTGCCCGACCTATCAACTGCTCGGCGATGAGCTCGATGGCCCGCGTGGGCGCATCTATCTGATCAAGCAAGTGCTCGAAGGCGCACCGGCGACCGCGCAGACGCAACTGCATCTGGATCGTTGCCTGTCCTGCCGCAATTGCGAAACCACCTGTCCGTCCGGCGTCGACTATCACAACCTGCTCGACATTGGCCGTGCGGTGGTCGATCAGGCCGTGCCGCGTACACCGGCTCAGCGGCTGTTGCGTGAGGGCCTGCGGGCCCTGGCGCCGAATCCACGCGTGTTCAAAAGCTTGTTGCGGGTAGGCGCGACATTCAGGCCGCTGTTGCCGCGTTTGCTGGAAAGCAAACTGCCGCACGCGGTGTCAGGCAACGATTCGCGCCCCGCTCCTCGGCATGCGCGCCGCGTGTTGCTACTGGAAGGCTGCGTGCAACCGGGGCTGTCGCCGAACACCAACGATGCGACGGCGCGAGTGCTGGATCGACTCGGCATCAGTGTCACCCCGGTTGCGGAGGCCGGTTGTTGCGGCGCGCTGGATTATCACCTCGACGCCCAAGCCAAAGGCCTCGATCGAGCCCGGAAAAATATCGATGCGTGGTGGCCTCACCTGCAGAACGGCGCCGAAGCGATCGTGCAAACCGCCAGCGGCTGCGGCGCATTTATCAAGGATTATGGGCATTTGCTGGAAAACGATCCGGCTTATGCGGCCAAGGCACGGCATATCAGCGAGCGGACGCTGGATCTGGTGCAGATCCTCGCGCAGGAACCGCTGGAACAGGTGTGCGCTGCCAGCGAACAACGAATCGCCGTGCATTGCCCGTGCACCTTGCAACACGCGCTGAAACTCGGCGGCGCGGTGGAGTCGGTGTTGACCCGTCTCGGTTTCAATCTCACCGCCGTGCCGGACGGCCATTTGTGTTGCGGCTCGGCAGGCACTTATTCGCTGACGCAACCGCTGCTGGCCCGGCAGTTGCGCGATAACCGCCTCAACGCGCTGGAGAGTGGCCGGCCGCAGTTGATCGTCACCTCCAACGTCGGTTGCCAAAGCCATCTGGCCAGCGCCGGGCGTACCCGCGTGGTGCACTGGATCGAACTGGTGGATCAGTCGTTGGCAGAATGAAGTTCGTAGGATTCTTCGTTTGCCCGGGTGGGCGAAGGCTGCGATCTTTTCCGCTATCCATTCCGTGACCGTGGCAGGATTTTTTTTCATGACCGTGCAGCCGTTTGTCAGCCCCGACCTGATCCGCCAACGCTTCTCCAAAGCGATGTCGGACATGTACCGCGAAGAAGTGCCGCTGTACGGCGCATTGATGGAGTTGGTGGAGCAGACCAACCGTGACGTGCTTGCTCGCCAACCGGACATCGCCCGGCAACTGCACAGCAGCGGTGAAATCGAACGCCTGGACATGGAGCGCCACGGCGCCATCCGCGTCGGCACCGCTACCGAACTGGCCACCCTCGCCCGCCTGTTTGCGGTGATGGGCATGCAGCCGGTGGGCTATTACGACCTGACCCCGGCGGGGGTGCCGGTACATTCCACGGCGTTTCGCGCGGTGCATGAAGACGCCTTACAGGTCAGCCCGTTTCGAGTGTTCACTTCGCTGTTACGCCTGGAGCTGATCGAAGATGCCGACGTGCGCGCCTTTGCCGAATCGGTGCTGGCTCGGCGATCTATTTTTACCCCGCAAGCATTGCGCCTGATCGCCCATGCTGAAACGGCGGGCGGGCTGAATGAAAGCGAGGCCGAGGCATTCGTCTTACAGGCACTGGAAACCTTTCGCTGGCACCACAGCGCCACCGTCACCGCCGCGCAATACCAGACGCTGAGCGCGCAGCACCGTTTGATCGCCGACGTCGTCGCCTTCAAAGGTCCGCATATCAACCACCTTACCCCGCGTACGCTGGACATCGACCGCGTGCAGGAACAGATGCCGAAGCATGGCATCACCCCCAAAGCAGTGATTGAAGGCCCACCGCGCCGGCAATGTCCGATCCTGCTGCGCCAGACCAGTTTCAAGGCACTGGACGAGCCGGTCGCCTTCACCGATCAGCAGCAGACCCGCGGCAGTCACAGCGCGCGCTTCGGCGAAATCGAACAACGCGGTGCGGCGCTGACACCCAAAGGCCGAGCGCTGTATGACCGATTGCTGAATGCGGCGCGGGATGAGCTGGGCGATTTTCCCAACGAAGGCAACGCCGTACGCTACAACGCACTGATGACTCAGCATTTTGGCGAATTCCCTGACAACGTCGAGGGCATGCACGAACAGGGGCTGGCGTATTTTCGCTATTTCGCTACGGAAAATGGTATGGCGGCGAGTGGTCTCAGAGAGTCGTCGCTGGAAGATTTGTTGCGTAGGGGCTATGTGAAAGCTGAGCCACTGGTGTACGAAGATTTCCTGCCGGTGAGTGCGGCGGGAATTTTTCAGTCAAACCTCGGCGACGCGGCGCAGACGCACTATGGCGAACATTCCAATCGCCAGGCCTTCGAACAAGCGCTCGGGCGCGCGACCATCGACGAACTGGGTTTGTATGCCGCGACGCAACAGCGCTCGATCGAGAAGTGCGCCGCGGTGTTGCGGATCAAATTGCGCTGACTTCTGAGGCAATCCACAAATCCACTGTGGAGCGAGCCTGCTCGCGATAGCGGTGGGTCAGTAAACGAGGATTCGCCTGAAGCGACGCCATCGCGAGCAGGCTCACTCCTACAGGTCTCGCGGGGAACACAGACTCTGCGGCAGCACGCAAATCCCCTGTAGGAGTGAGCCTGCTCGCGATAGCGGTGTATCAGCCACCAAGGATTTTCCTGACCCGACGCCTTCGCGAGCAAGCTCGCTCCCATGTTTCGCGCTGGACGCAAGCTCTGCGGCAGCACACAAATCCATTGTGGGAGCCAGCCTGCTGGCGATAGCAGTGTATCAGTCGCCGATGACTCGCCTGAGCACAAAAAAGCGATCTCGGATTTTGTTTTTTATCAGAGCTTCTCCAGTTCTTCTTTTGCCCCTGGCGCATAGCGCCCCACAGCTTTGAGCATCCAGAACTCAGCTTTGGATTTGCTCTTTGGCAGCCCGCCTCGGCCCTGTGCGTACATTTTGCCTAATGCCAACTGCGCGTTACCAAAGTCTGCATCTGCTGACTGCTGGTAAAGTCTGGCCGCTTCACGTTCGTCGCGCGCAACTCCACGTCCCTGTTCCAACATTTTTGCCAGTTCATATTGAGAGTACTGGTTCCCTTGTTCGGCCGATTTGCGATACCACATAACAGCACGCCCCTCATCCTTTCCAACACCGCGTCCGGTAGCCAGCATTTCGGCAAAATTGTTTTGACCGTAAGCATCCCCAGACTCCGCGGCCTTTCGAAACCACTTCGCAGCGACTTCATCATTCTTCGGGACTTCGTCACCCTTGTCGTAGATGTCCGCCAGCGACATATAGGCCATGATATATCCGCCTTCAGCCGCCTGGTTGTAATACGCCAAGGCCTTCTCCATATCCTTCAGGTTCTTAATGGAGCGACCGCCTCGATGGTAAATCTGCGCCAGACTGAATTGAGCTTTGGCGTTCCCTTGTTCTGCAGCTTTCAGGTCCCAATAAACACCGGCCTCCTCCCCTTCAATACTTCGATCCCAACTAAGTTCCTCAGCCAATCCGACTTGCGCTTCGGCATTACCTAGTTCCGCAGGCTTGCGAAACCACTCTTCGGGCATACCTGGGGACCACTGTTCAACGATGCCGCAGAGGTTCTCCTGAATCGCTTTGCCAAATTGCGTCTGCGCGTCTGGATCGCCTGCGACAGCTTGCTCATGAAGCTGTTCAGAATTGGGTACGCATTTCCCGGCTTTCATGGCGTCATACAGCTCGCGCGGTCCCTGTGCCCAAGCATTGCAAGTGATCAGCAATGAAAAAAAAGCAGTACTCACAGCTCTAGTTTTGAAACGCTTACTCATTGTTACTTCCTTGTGGCTTGACGATATCCAGATGACGACAGGATGAGAGGGCGCGCATTTTATCCGGTATTCATCAGCAGCACTCAATGCATTTCTATTGTCAGCGCTCGCACGTTCGACGCCCAGCGCCCTACTCCGCACCGCACAAAAACCGTCCCACCCGCAAATTAAGCTTCACCTAAGCTTCCCTCGCTAGCATCGCGCTCATGAACCCTGTCGTCATGAGCCGTGAATGAATCCTTCCGACATGAAAGCCTTTGATTTACCCAGCCAGCCGCCAGCGAATTTCAGCCTTGTCCTGGTCAATTACAAAACCCCGGACATCACCCGGATGTGCCTTGAGCTGCTGCGCGAGCACGTCCAGGCGCAGCGCATTCCGGTGTGGGTGGTGGATAACGATTCAGCGGATGCCAGCCTCGATTATTTACGCTCGCTGGACTGGATCAACCTGATCGAGCGTCCGTCGCCGGGCAAGGAAGCGGGGCATATTGCGCATGGCAAGGCGCTGGATCTGGCTTTGGAAAAAGTTGAAACCGATTATTTGTTTCTGCTGCACACAGACACTTTCGTCTACGACAAGGAAGTGTTTGCGATGATGATGCGCGAATGCGCCAGGTCGCCGGATATGGCAGCAGTGGGTTGTGTCGAACAACTCAATCGCGGGCTACTGCGTGATACGTGGCGTTTAACTTCGCGATTCTGCAAGCACCATGTTCGTCGGGTAAAACTGCATCTGGGCATGCGTTCGAAACAGCCGCGGCCTTATAAAGAAACGCATTTGAAAAGCTTCTGCACACTGTGGAATGCGCGTCTAATGAAAACGTTGGGACTGCACTTCTGCATGGACGAGCAAGTTCCGGGTTATGCCCTGCAAGATCGAATGAGTGGCTTGGGCTATGGCATCAAATTCCTCTCGCCGCGCAAGATCTTCCGCTATCTGGATCACATCCAGGCCGGCACGGTCGCTGCGGCAGGTATCTACGGGGAAAACCACCGACGGACAAAGATGTATCAGGCCACTCTGAAGCGCTTTCAGGGACAGCAAGGCAAAACGGATATTCGAGCCTCAGCGTAATTCGAAGCAACAAAAAAAGGGCGACTTGGCAGTCGCCCTTTTTTGTTGCAGAAAATTGTATACAGCTCTCCAAAGAGGTGTCCGCCCAGTGTAATGGCCTGGCAATCCATGCACCGGTAAAGAGCCCTGACACTGGGCGAACCGAGAGGATTTTAATTGAAGACGGCGGATATGTCGTCAGGCTTAAACATGAAATTTTTGTACTGGTAAGTTAAAAATTGTGTCTCGTCGATATTTACCGGGAAACTTCCTACATCCGGTTTTTATATGATTGTTCTCATACACAAAGCTGTACAAGAACAATCATTTTGTAGAGTTAATACTCAACTATCGTGCTGACTGGTCACTTTCAGGATATCGGTGTAAGTGACAATAACGCTCTGCCCTACTTTCAAATCCTTGAGTTTCGCTTGAATCTCCGGCTTTTTCACATCAAGCGTCTTCGATTGTCCGGACGGGTTCTGGAGGGTGACCTGATTGGACTTCAAATCAATTTTGCTGATTTTCAACTGCACCTGTACCTGCCGGTAAGCCTCGCCACCGGGGTTATCGCTGCCCGGCGCCTTGCGCAATTCGCCGGTACGCTCGGTGGTGCCCGGCAGACCTTTATCCACATCGGTGTCGAGATAAGCGGCGACCGAGCGCTGCACCTCGATCTTCACCAGATCGCCCACCTTGAGGTTGGCAAGATTTTTTGCTTTGTCGCTGAGCTGAACGTGGACCTTGGCGCCCTCGGGCCCTTCCAGTACTACCTGGTGGTTGGCAGCGTCAACTGCGAGCACTTTGGTAGTAACGGTATCGGCCTCGACGACGGCGGATAACGGAATATCGGCAGCCCAGGCGCCGAAACTGGTGGCAGACAGGAGCGTTGCGAGAGTAATGGCCTTGGCCAGTGCGTCGAGCTTCATATGCATGACTTTCCCTGTTATGAAATGGCGACGCCCGTCGCTGAATCGACTTCAGCGGCGGGCGTGCCAGTGAGCATAGACGCTGTTCAGGGCTTGACCTGCGTTTGTGGCCCACGCGTGTGCGGCTTCGCGGTCTCCTGAGCGGTGGATTCGCCGCTCGGAGTGCCTTTGCTGCTCTGCCGTTGCTTGGGATCGGTGGGTCGCAGGGCATCATTGTCACGCTCGGTTTCACCGGCCGGGCGCGGCTCATCGGGATTGTCGTTCTGGCTGACGGTAGTGTTCATGGGGCGAGTCCTCAGGCTTCGGGGTCGTCGAGTTCGCGGGCGACATTCACCGCGGGTGAGTCCTTGTGCATATCATCGGCCTTGGCACGCAGCAGCTGCCACTGTTCCAGGTCGATGGCACCCTGACCGAGCAAATCATCGGCGATGCGCTGCAGGTCGAGGTAGTGAGCGTCCGGGGAGTTTTGCCAATAGGACTGATCGTCGTACAGGCGTTGCCAGGTATTGAGGTCTGGAGGTTGCAAGTCGTCGCTCATGGTGAGTCCGGAAATTTGCGGGTTTCTGGGTAGAGCGGCGAGTAGCGGGGAGAGTTCCGGGCAGTTTGCCTGGGCGCGGATCGTGATTGCTGTTGAGGCTTGAAACAGCCTGAAAATCAAAAGCCCCTCATCGGAACGCCGCCCGCCTAGCCCTCTCCCGGAGGGAGAGGGAACTGACCGTGGTGGATGCGAGAGCTACACCGACGTGCGATACCGCGTCGTATGCAGCTTTTGAACAGCCCACAAATCGGCTCCCTCTCCAAGGGGAGAGGGCGGGGGTGAGGGGCGAATCCAAAACAAATCCCAAGCCAAGCGCCGCTTCTCACCACTCAACAATGAGCGCAAGCTCGAGTGCTCTTGATCTTGCGTCACCGGCGACATCGGAAGGCTGAGTGGAGGGATCGATCCGGGCGTGGGAGCGCAGCGACCGTCTGGCGCAGCCAGACACAGCGGAAGGAGGTGCAGCGCAGCAAACCGTAGCCGCTGCGCCCGGATCGATCCCGGAGCGAAGGGACCCGAGCCTGCGAGGGCCGTACGTAGGAGCAAGCCTTTTCGGTTACCTTTTTGGCGTTTGAAAAAGGTGACCCGCCGTAAGGGCGGAACCCTAAGCAGCCGTTACCGCAGCAACGGATATGTACCCAAAACTCAGCGCCTGAAAGAAAGCCATCGCGAGCAGGCTCACGCCTACACGGGATATCAAGCTGCCTGCAAAAAATCACACCCGATCAATACCCGGTCATCTCCAGATACCCCCGACCAGCATGACTCCCCCCAATCCCCACCGGTCCCTCCCAATAAGGAATACGCAGATCCATCCAGGCATCGCGATTAAGCGCATCGACACTGATATCGAGGTGCTTGTCCGGAATGCGGACCCACCACTTCACCGGCATCGACCGCCCAGCGACCTCGGCCGTGTCCTGCGGCTCCAGACTGATCTGCTCGCGACGCAACGTCTGAATCTGCCCATCCGCAGCAATCCACGTACCGGTCAGATAAGCCGCCCCCTCCTTCTGCCGCATCCGATAAAGCATCACATGCTCACCGCTGTCCAGATGCAGGGAAAACCAGTCCCAACCGGTCTGATTGGCTGTCAGCGGCTGGCTGCTCCATTCCCGATCCAGCCACGCCGGCCCGCTGACCGTGTAAGTCTGGCCATCGATCTGCAGCGTCCCGCTGGCCTGAAAAAACGGCTGACTGTAGTAATACGACGCCTGCCCCTGCTCCGACTTTTGACTGAACCCCTTGTCACCCTGCAGCACCAGCGGCCGGCTGGACGTCAGCCGCAGGTCGTAAGCGAAATTTTTATCGCGAGCGCGCAGCTGCATGTCGCTCAACGGATCAGCCGCCTTGCCGGCAAACATCCAGTCATCGATCCACGCCTCGAACGGCGCCAGGCGCACACCGGCCTGCCCGACGCCACCGCGCGCGTAGCGCTCGGCCGCGTGATGCACCGTGCTTGATGTCACCGCCGCATGCCCCAGCCACACCGTCTGGTTGCCCCACCCTGCCTGCTCCGCCTCAGGTTTCAAGGCGCTGCGAAACAACGTCCATTGCACGCCGAAATCGCTGCCTTGCGGGTCCTTGAGATTCGCCGTGACGTACCACCATTCGATGCGAAAGCCATCATGCGCGCCGTGATCGGCTGGAAAACTGAACACCCGCCCCGGCACTACCGGGGTGAACGCCTGCGCCTGCGCGCCCATGCCGGCAAAGCCCTTCTGTTCCGACACGGACGGATCGCAAGCGGTGAGCAACAGCGCGGCCAGCAGCGCAACGAGCTTAATCCTCATGGGCAAACGTCCTCAGCAGGTCCGCCGGTTGCGTGCGGTACAGCGAATACAGCGGCCACGCCGAGGCGAGCAAGGTCGCCAGCAGCGCCAACCCCATCAGCTGCAGCAGTTGCCACGGGAACACGCGCAACGGCAGGCGCCAGCCGAACGCCTGCACGTTGATCACCGCATCGAGGCACCACGCCAGTGCGATGCCCAGCGGCAACGCCAAAATCAGCGTCAACACCGCCAGCAGCCAGGTCTGGCCAAGGTTGAGCAGCATCAGTTGCCGCCGCGTGACGCCCAGCGCCCACAACGGCGCGAGCTGGCCGAGACGGCTTTGGCTCTGCGTCAGCAGGCTGATAAACAACGCGACACCCGCGACCGCCAGGGTCAGGCTGTTCAACGCCGCCGTCGCGGCAAAGGTGCGTTCGAAAACCTGCATCGACCAGCCCTTGAGTCGGGCCTGATCGATGATGCGGCTATCGTCCAGTTGAAAACGTGTCTGCAAGGCATGCAGAAACGACGGGATCTGCTGCGGATCGATACGCAAATTGAAACGGTTCGGCGTCAGTTGCGGCCAGCCGCGCAGCAGATGATTGCTGTTGACCAGCAAGTGGCCCTTGGGATTGCCGTAATCGGCGTAGATGCCGACGATGCGCGGCGACCATGTGCCATTCGGCGCGGGAATCGTCAGTCGATCGCCCGCGCGCACCTTGAGCCGGCGCGCCAGTTGCTCGCTGAGCATCACCGCATCGTCCGTTGCCAGATGCGCCCAAGGGTCGCTGCCATTGCTGTCGAGCAGCGGCCAGTGCTGGCGATAATGCGCATGATCGACGATGCCGAACAGCTCCGCCGGCCAGCCTTGCAGTGTCACCGTGACCTCCCAGTTGGGCAGCACCGCGCGGACATTCGGCTGCTGCTTGAGCCAACTGTACATTTCCCGCGACTGCGCCGGATTGCTTGGGTTGATGTACAACTCGGCGCTCAGGCGTTGTTCGAGCCAGTCGTTGAAGGTCTGGCGAAACCCGGCGGTCATGCTGCCCGCGCCGATGTTGGCGGCCAGCGCCAGCAGCAGCGCCATCAGCGCCAGACTCAATGCTGGCAATTGCTGCCGGCAATCGGCGAGAAACCACTGCCCCAGCACCGAACGACTGCGCCCCAGCAACGGCGTCAACAGTGCGCTGAGCAGCACCGGCAAGGCCAGCGCCGCGCCGAGCAGCAGCCCGGCCATCAAGACGAAGCCGCTGCTCAGGCTGTCGCCCCAGACCAGCGCCGCCAGCGCAATCGCCAGCAAGCCCGCCGCCAACCAACCTTGCCGACGCAACCAGCGGGAATATTGCTCGTGCCAGGCCTGCGGATCGGCGACCGCGAGCAATGGCAGACGCGCCGCCCGCAACAGGCTGCTGGCGCCAGCGAGCAAGGCGCCGAGCAGGCTCAAACCGATGCCGCTGAACCACCACCAGGGACTTAACCGCAACTGCCCCGCCACTTCCGCGCCATACAGCCCGCGCAGGCTGGCGGCGACATCCGGCAGCAATACGCTGGCCAACCAGTAGCCGCTGATCACGCCAAATACGCCGCCGAGCAATGCCAGCACACCAAGCTCGACGATCAGACAGGTGATCAGCATTCGCGCACTGACCCCGCAAGCGCGCAACGTGCGCAGCAGGCCACGACGCTGTTCAAGCGCCAGACCGATGGCCGCGTGCACGATGAACAATCCGACCACAAACGACAGAAAGCCCAAGGCATCGAGATTCAGGTGAAAGCTCTCGGTCAGCCGCGCGAGGTTGTTTTCTTCGCCACTGCTTTTGAGTTGCAACTGGCCTTTGAACGAGTCTGGCAACTCAGCGTGAAAATCCTTGGGCAGCAGCATTCGTGACAGTTGCCCCGGTTGTTCGAGCACGGTTTGCGCCACGCCGATGTCCACCAGCAACACGCCGGGCGCCATGTCTTTCTGGACCACGAGCGGTGGCAAAACCTGGCCGTTTACTGTTTGCGGCGTAGCACCTTCGCGCAGTTTCAGCGCCTGCAAGGTATCGGCGGAAATCCACGTGCTGCCCGGCGGCGTGAAGAATTCGACAACCCGTTCAATGGGCAGCGCCTGCCCGGCCACGGCCGAATCGGCGGGCAAGGAAACCGGTTCGATGCCCATCAATTGCAGGCGTTGGTCTTCGTGCCCCTTGAGCAACAAGCGCCCCTGCAACAGCGGCGAGACCGGCCAGCCCTGGCGGCGCAAATCCACGAACCATTGCTGAGAAAAAGTCGCCCCGCCGGGTGTGCTCAGGCTGGCCTGCGGTTCGCCGCCGATCAGTTGACTGGCCCGCGCGTAGCTGTCGCGCGCCTGACTGTTCAGCGCCTCGACGCCGGTCAGCAGGCTGGTCGCCAGCCACAGGCCGGTGAGCACGCTGAAAAACTGCACCGGATGGCGCCGCCAATGGCTGAGCAGTGCGCGCAGCGTCTGCCGGAAAACCATCACGTCAAGCGCCCGCTGGACAGCACCACTTGCTGCGCCAGACGCGCCGCGACTCGTGGACTGTGCGTGACCATCAACAGCGTGGTCGGCGTGTCATCAAGCAGTTCCAGCAGCAGGCGCAGCACTTCATCGCTGGTGGCTTCATCGAGGCTGCCGGTGGGTTCGTCGGCCAGCAGTAATTTCGGCTGCGACGCCAGCGCCCGGCCCAGCGCGACCCGCTGCTGCTGACCACCGGAAAGTTGTTCGGGATAACGCTTGAGCAAATCGCCCAGGCCCAGACGCTGCACCAGATGCGCCTGCCAGCGCGGCTCATGGCGCCCGGCCAGCCGCGCCTGAAACGCCAGATTGTCCTCAACGCGCAAACTGCCGATCAGGTTGAACTGCTGGAACACCAGACCGATTTCCGTACGCCGCCAGTTAGCCAGTTGCGCCTCGCTCATCGACTCCAGCCGATGTTCACCGCTGTGAATGCTGCCGCGGTCGACCTTGTCGAGGCCGGCGACCAGATGCAGCAACGTGCTTTTGCCGCTGCCCGATTCGCCCATCAGCGCCAGACTGCTGCCGGCCGCCAGCGTCAGGTCGACGCCCTGCAATACCGGCAGCGAACCCTGTGGCGTGGGGTAACTTTTGTGGACGTTGCGAACCTCAAGCATGGCTGAACCTGATCAATGAGTCTGGGCCAAGGATAGCGGCCCTGAATGGTTTTTGTCCGTTGATGATCATCGCTGTGGCAGCGGTCCGCCCTACCCTGCGTGACAGTCCACCGATAACGATAAGAACCGGAGTCACCATGCAACGTTTCATTTTCAGCAAGCGCGGCCTGCTGGCCTGCCTGATCAGCGCCGCCATCAGCCAGACTCTGTTTGCCGCCGACACCCCGTCTGCGCCCAGCGCACAGACCCGCGCCAGCAACGCCGCCGTCCTGCAACAGCTGCCCTTCAGCGACCGCACTGATTTCGAATCTGTCAGCAAAGGCTTGATCGCGCCCTTCAAAGGTCAGATCAAGGACGCCGCCGGCAAGGTTATCTGGAACGCCAATGCCTACAATTTTCTCGACCATGAAAAAGCGCCGGAATCGGTCAACCCGAGCCTGTGGCGGCTGGCGCAACTCAACGCCCACGCCGGTCTGTTCGAAGTCAGCCCAAGGCTGTATCAGGTGCGCGGCCTCGACCTCGCCAACATGACCATCATCGAAGGCGATGACGGGCTGATCATCATCGACCCGCTGACCATGGCCGAAACCGCCAGGACTGCGCTGGATCTGTATTACGCCAACCGCCCGCGCAAACCGGTGGTGGCGGTGATCTACAGTCACACCCACGTCGATCACTTCGGCGGCGTGCGCGGGGTGATCGATGAGGCCGACGTCAAGGCCGGCAAGGTCAAAGTTTACGCACCGTCCGGCTTCATGGAACACGTGATGAGTGAAAACGTCATGGCCGGCAACGCCATGAGCCGTCGCGCGCAATACCAGTTCGGCAGTCTGTTGCCGCGCGGCGAAAAGGGTCAGATCGATGCGGGCCTGGGCAAGAGCACACCCAGTGGTGGCACGGTCACGCTGATCCCGCCCACCGACCTGATCACCGAGCCTCTGCAAAGCCATACCATCGCCGGGCTGCAAGTCGAGTTTCAGCTGACGCCGGGCACCGAAGCGCCGGCGGAAATGAACCTTTATCTGCCGCAACTGAAAGCCTTGTGCATGGCCGAAAACGCCACGCAGATGATGCACAACATCCTCACCCCGCGCGGCGCGCAAGTGCGGGACGCCAAGGCATGGTCGCAGTACCTCGACGACAGTCTGGCGCGTTATGGCGACAAGGCCGAAGTGATGTTTGCCCAACACAACTGGCCGACCTGGGGCGGTGAACGCATCCGCACGTTGCTCGCCGACCAGCGCGACATGTATGCCTTTATCAACGACCGCACCCTGCACTTGCTCAACCAGGGCCTGACGCCGCTGGAGATCGCCGAAGCGATCAAGAAACTCCCGGGTTCGCTCGATCAGAAGTGGTACACCCGCGGTTACTACGGTTCGCTGAGCTTCAACACCCGCGCGGTGTATCAGCGCTACATGGGTTTTTATGACGGCAACCCGGCCAACCTCAATCCGCTGCCGCCGGTGGACGCCGCCAAACGCAGCGTCGAAGCCATGGGCGGCGCGGCGGCGGTGCTGGAAAAAATGCATACGGCCATGGCCAGCGCGGATTATCGCTGGGCTGCACAACTGGGCAATCAACTGTTATTCGCCGAACCGGACAACGCCGACGCGCGCAAGGCGCAGGCCGAAACCCTGGAACAACTGGGTTACCAAAGCGAGAACGCCACCTGGCGCAACATGTACCTGACCGGCGCCATGGAACTGCGCAACGGTGTGCCGCCGCAATCGGCCAACACTGTGTCAGTGGACATGGTGCGGGCGATGAGCCCGGAGATGTTCTTCGACTATCTGGCGGTACGTCTGGACAGCGAAAAAGCCGTGGCCCATGACCTGACGCTGAACTGGACGTTCGACGATGTGCAGAAGGATTTCAATCTGACGCTGCGCAACGGCGTGCTGACCCACCGCGCCGGGCTTAATCCTGCGGCGGATGCCGGTGTCACCCTGAGCCGCGATACCCTGGAAAAGATCAGCCTCAAGCAACTGGATTTCCCGACGGCGATGCAACAGGGCTTGATCAAGTTGCAGGGCAACGGCAAGAAGTTCGGCGAGTTGATGGGCAGCCTCGACACGTTCGGGCCACAGTTCAATATCGTCACGCCTTGAGACGAAAGCCCTACCCTCACCCTCTCCGAGAGGGAGAGGGAACTGACCGGGTTGTTTGCGCGAGACACGCCGACATGGAATTTGGAGTCGAACGCAAGTTCTGAACAGTCCACAACTCGGCTCCCTCTCCCTCGGGAGAGGGCTGGGGTGAGGGGGAAATCTCGCGCACACACCACACAACGATCAATCACCCCAATCCAGCCATCCTCAACAACCCTGCCCCGAATGCAGCCGTAACTGCTTCGGCGTGATCCCGAACCGTTTGCGAAACGCGCGAATGAAATTGCTCGGCTGGCCATAGCCAAGGCGCCGGGCAATGCGCTCGATCGGTTGATCGCCCGCGGTCAGCCAGTGTCGTGCCAGCGCCAGACTGTCATTGCGCTCGCCGCTTTCGCTCAGCCAGTGCCGCAGCATGCTCTGATGCAAAAACGGATTGGCACCGGGCAGCGCCTCGTCGAGCATGGCGCGGTGCAAGGTCAGTTGCGGATATTCGCCCCGTTCAACAGCGACGCCCGCATTGCGCAACCAGCGCCTTGCAAACTGTGACGGGCACAACGTGACGTTGGCAAAAACCGCGTCCGCCGGGTTGCCCAGCCTTCGAGCAATGTTACGTACCAGCGTAGAGGTGACGGCGTCGAGACCGAAGTAATGCACCGGGCCCTGCAACGGACGCAACTGCAACCGCGCGAAATCCCCTGCCTCGAGCAATTCGACCTGCACATGATTGCTGATTCGTGGCACGAAGCTGACAAAGCAGTCGAGACTCACGCGCAAGGTCGCGGCGGAGTCCAGCAGGATATTCAGACCTTGCAGGCTGGTGGTTGCCAGGCCGTCGACCAGTTCACACCCAAACGTCGGCGCTGCACCGGCCAGCTCGCATTCACGCCACAGTCGTTCAACCGCTTGCGCAGCGATTCGCCGGGCCGGATCAACCAGGCTGGACGGACAGATTCCCGCCCGTGCCAACAGCCGCTTCGAGTCCAGGCCAGACTGTTCGGCATGGCCCACGATGGCGCGGGTGTAAGCGCTGCAAACGAATAAAGACTGGGACATGACGGAAGTTTCTGAAGGACAGGCGTGTACTTATGCCAGCCGACGTGCTATCGATCCAATGCATTAAAAGTATCCGCAAAATGCAGGAGACGCATGATGGATCTTCGCCAGCTTCGCCACCTCGTCGCCCTCGCCGACTGCCGCAATTTCGGCCGCGCTGCCGAAGCGGTCAGTCTCAGCCAACCGGCGTTCAGTCGCAGTATCCAGACGCTGGAACGTGACCTCGATTGCGAACTGGTCGAACGCAGCAGCCGCGAATTTCGCCTCACCGGCCAGGGCGATCTGGTGCTGCAACATGCGCGGCGTCTGCTCGCCGGCAGTCAGGCGCTGCACAACGAACTGACGCAATACAACGGCCTCACCGGCGGCGAACTGCAATTCGGCTGCGGGCCGTACCCGGCGCAAGTGCTGGTACCGGACGCGCTGGCGCGATTCATTCAGGCGCACCCGGCGGTTCGCACGCGGTTTCATCAGGGCGACTGGCAGCAACTGGCGCTGTGGTTGCGTGAACAGCAGATTGAGTTCCTGATTGCGGACGCCCGCTATTTCGTCAGCGATCCGCAATATGAAGTGCAATTGCTGCGCACCCGACCAGGCGGTTTCTTCTGCCGCGCCGGCCATCCATTGGCCGGGCAACAACGCCTGCAATTGCGCGCGCTGCTCGACTATCCGGTAGTGGGCACGCGCATTCCGCCGATGATTCGCAAGGTGCTCGCCGATCTGCTGGGCGAGGCGGATTTCAATCCAAGTGTCGAATGCGCACAATTCGATGCGATACAGCGAGTGGTGCTGCGTTCCGATGCGATAGGCCTGGCCACTCTTGAAGCCTTGCGCGAACAGATTGATCAAGGGCTGATCCATCTGCTCGATTTCATCGATGTGCCGCGCAACGATTCGGCCTTGCAACTGAGTTACGGCATTGTCAGTCGCGCCGGCTATTCGTTGAGCCCGGCAGCGCGGGCGATGATCGAGGCCATCCTGAGCGTCGACCAACAACTGCTGGCGGCCAGCAACCCCGTGACAAGCCCTGTATGAACACCTTCGCTGCGCAATCCGGCAATACTTTTTATGCCGCGACCGTGCTGCCGGTCATTGAAGAATTGCTGGCCCGAGGCATCGCGCAGGATGCTCTCGAAGCGCAATTTCACAAAAAGCTTTCAGACCTGCGCACACCGTTCATGCGCCTGCCGCTGGTGGTGTCGCGAAGTTTCTGGGCGTTTGCCGTGGAGCAGAGCGGTGATCCGCTGATCGGTCTGGCGGCCGGTCAACGCTTCGTGTCCACTACCCGCAATGGCCTGACTTATTTGTTCGATGTTGCGGTGTCTCTGGAAAGTGCGTGTGATCATTTCGCGCGTTTCTTCAGCCGCTTCAGCGGCCATTTCAATGTGCAGGTCGTGCGCGAAAACGGTGGTGTGCAATTGCGTCTGGTCGAGCGCGGAGCACTACGTGCCGCAGTACCCGTCGCCGATTTCATTCTGGTGAGCCTCTGCGGCATGCTACGCCGCAAGTTGCTCGTCAGCGGCATCAAGCTTGATCCGATTGTTGGCGTGGCACTGACTTCAGCCGGCAGTGATGAACATCAACGCGCTTTCAATTCACCCGTGCGCGGGAAACAGCCGAACGCCGCGATCCATCTCGACGCGCAGCTGTTCGAGACGCTGCTGACGCCCAAGCATCCCGCATTGGAAAACACCTTGGTCGAGGTGCTCGAACAGACCCTGCGCAACAGCGAATCGACGCTGCTGGAGCAAGTCAGCGACTACCTGATCGACAACCTGGCGACGGCCGACTGGAAGCAGTTCTGCGCGACGCAGCATTTGCTTGAGCGCACGGCGGCGCGGCGTTTGAAGGCGTTGGGCTGGGGATTTGCAGAATTGCTCGATGATTACCGAAGCTATCGGGCTGAAGATTTGTTACGGGCCGGGGAGCTGGAGCTGGTCGAGGTGTCGGATCGGTTGGGGTACAGCGATGTGCAGGGGTTCAACCGCGCCTGTTTGCGCTGGTTCGGGTGTGCGCCGGGGGTTTATCGTACTCGGTGGGGTAGGCGCTGAGTTTGTGTGCATATCCGTTGCTGCGGTAACGGCTGCTTACGGTTCCGCTCTTACAGCGGGTCACCTTTTTCAAACGCCAAAAAGGTAACCCAAAAGGCTTGCTCCTACGTACGGCCCTCGCAGGCTCGGGTCCCTTCGCTGCGGGATCGATCCGGGCGCAGCGGCTACGGTTTGCTTCGCTGCACCTCCTTCCGCTGTGTACGACTTCGTCGTACGGTCGCTGCGCTCCCACGCCCGGATCAATCCCTCCACTCAGCCTTCCGATGTCGCTGGTTAGGCAAGATCAAGAGCACGCGAGCTAACGCTCATTGTTGAGTGGTGTAAAGCGACGCATGGCTTGGGATTTGCGGGGAATTCGCCCCTCACCCCAGCCCTCTCCCGAGGGAGAGGGAGCCGATTTGTGGGCTTTTCGGAAACTGCGTACGACTCGATATTTCAGGTCGGCGCACCTTTCGCATCCACCTAGGTCAGTTCCCTCTCCCTCCGGGAGAGGGCTAGGGTGAGGGGCTTTTGATATTCGCACCTGGCAATCCAAGCGGCATCTACTCCCGGCCCAGTAGTCCACGCGTTACCTGTACGAGCTTGCCTGCAAGCGATGAGGCCAGCCCAGCCAACCCAAAACTCATTGCCCAACCGCCACACTCGCAGGCGCCTGCGCCGGAGTGACAATGCTCCCCAGATCAATATGTTTCCACTCGGGTTTAGCCCCCAACCGCGCATTGAACCGGTAGTTGAAGGTGAATTCATCCGCCGTCGGTACACTCAGCGGTTTGCCATACACCGCCTCGATCCCCGCCAGGTCATACCCCATCAACTGCAAGAGCGTCGGGAAGATGTTGTAGTGGCTGGAGCGATCCTTGTTCGCCGCCAGTTGCGCCGACCAATCGAGGGTCTTCAGCTGGCTGCCGGAGATCACCACCAGCGGCACCAGCCCCTCTTCTTCCACCGGGTCACCGCCGCAATGGGTGTTCAGTCCCGGATTGCCACGTTCGTGCAGATCCTGGCCATGATCGGACGTATAGATCAGCAGCGCATTGTCGAGCTTCGCCTGGGCAAACACTCGGGCAAAGAACTCACCGACATTCCACAGCACCGTGTTCTTGTAGGCGTTGCGGTACAGCACCCAGTCGTCCGGCTGACCGTTGAAACCGGCGCGCTCTCCGGTGTCGGCGACTTCGGTGAACTGCCCGCGTGGCAATGTCGGCCGGTAAGCCATGAACGCGTCGGGGTATTTGTCATGCACGGGAAAATGCGCACCAACCTTGTTGATCACCACCAGCTCTGGCGTGTCATCGTTGAGCAATTCAATGAGCTTCGCCGCCGCCGCCATGTCGCGGTCGCGCACGCTGGTCTGGTCGAACTGCACGAACAGATCGATGTCGTTTTTTTCGCTCGCTGTCATCAGGTTCTGCAGGCTGCCGCCGGTGCGTTGGCTGTCGATATACACCGTGCGCAGCCCGGCACTTTTCGCGTACTGCCAGATCGACGGCAGCGTGCTGTTGATGCGCATGTAATCGTTGCGGGTGCCGCCGTAGCGCAGGGTGACATTGGTGTCGGCGCTGCAATTGGCAATGGAGGCGGCGTAACCGTAATTGAAAATGTCGACCCCGGCCGGTGCCTGCTTCAGATTGCTGTGCACGCCGAACGGCGCATTGATGTCCAGGTAATTGCCGGAAATGCTTTCGTCGATGATCAGCACGATGTCATGGCCGACGCCAGGCGCGCTGCGCGCAAGGGTGACCGGCTCACGCGGGCCGACGCTGTTGTGCAGCGCCTCGTAGGCAAACAGGTTCAGGTAGGCCAGCGGCGTGTACATGATCGGCAAGCCGCGGGCGCCCTCACCCGCACGCAGAAACAGCAGCGCACTGAGCATCAGCACACCCGCGAACGGCGCCGTCACTCGCCAGGCGTTCGGTATGACCAGCGCATGCCGTGGCTTGAGCCCGATGCCGAACAGCAGCAACAACCCGCCGAGCACGCTACGCAGGATCGCCTCTCGATACTGGTACGCCGCTTCCTGAATGAAGCCACCGGAATACACCAGCGAGACGAAATCGCTGTACCTCAGGTAGTCAGCGGTGACGCGGGTATACACATCAAAGAAAACCGCCGAAACAAACATCGTCAATGCGAATGCATGGCGGATGAGTGCCTGTCGTATATAGGCTGTTAAATACAACGCAAATGTCAGCGCCAAAAACATCGCGCCAAAAATAAGTACATTAAAACTCCACCCGATAGCATTTAACCGATCAATGTAATAACCGGAGAAAAGTAACAGCCAGGCAATTAACAGTAGTTCTTTGGCAAATCGGAACATGGCGATACCGGTCGTACGAAACGGCTAGGAGTCAAAGGTTTGTCAGTCAGAAGCTGACACTAGCACCCGACCATAAAAGCGCAAGAAATGACTGATAGCCGGATTTAGTGTCAAAAAAACGGTGACTCAAATCTGACACAGGAGAGGCGCTACAGACCTTTAAATTAGCGGCTTACGACCGTTTATCGCTTATTTGAAATCTGAACAAATCTGCACTAACGCAACAATTTCAAGCGCAGCAATGACTTGATGGCCAATCGCCAAAAAACACTTAAGTGTTATATCACTGCAACATGTCATTTTGCTGACACGTTTTTCAAACGCTGCGCTATACCCCTTTAACGATCTCTTTCCGTAGTTAACTTTTTGGTTTTATCGAGGTGCGCAGATGGACGTGAGCGTATTTGGCACAGGCTATGTTGGACTTATACAAGCCGCCGCTCTTGCAGATGTGGGTCATCGGGTTTTATGCATCGATATTGACCC
The DNA here is from genome assembly GCF_900104975.1 of Pseudomonas sp. Z003-0.4C(8344-21). Lineage (NCBI taxonomy): Bacteria > Pseudomonadati > Pseudomonadota > Gammaproteobacteria > Pseudomonadales > Pseudomonadaceae > Pseudomonas > Pseudomonas sp. Z003-0.4C(8344-21). Next base: position 4,144,166 of record NZ_LT629756.1, read on the forward strand.
CAACAAGATCAGACAACTGCAACAAGCGGTGCCGCCTATCAGCGAGCCTGGGCTGTCCGCCACCCTGGAAGAGAACATCAAGGCCGGGCGCCTGCTGTTCAGCACCCAGGCCAGCGATGCGGTGGCGCACGCCGAGCTGATTTTCATTGCCGTCGGCACCCCGGCCGATGAAGACGGTTCCGCCGATCTCAGCCACGTGCTCAACGTCGCTCGGCAGATCGCCGGTTTCATGGAGGCCGATCGCACCCTGATCATCAAGTCGACGGTGCCGGTCGGCACGGCGGATCAGGTCCTGGCCGCGGCCAATAGCGAGTTGCTGCGCCGCGGCAAGACCGAGCTGACGGTGCACGTGGTGTCCAATCCTGAATTTCTCAAGGAAGGCAGCGCTCTCGCCGACTGCATGCGCCCCGACCGGATCATCGTTGGCACCCACGATGACGCGGCCCGCGAGCAGATGAGCGAGCTGTACGCGCCGTTCTGCCGCAACCACGAAAAACTGATGTTCATGGACAACCGCAGCGCCGAGCTGACCAAGTACGCAGCCAATGCGATGCTCGCCACGCGCATCAGCTTCATGAACGAGCTGGCCAACCTCACCGAACTGCTCGGCGCCGACATCGAAGCGGTGCGCAAAGGCATCGGCTCCGATCCGCGCATCGGCTACCACTTCATTTATCCCGGTTGCGGCTTTGGCGGTTCGTGTTTTCCCAAGGACCTGCGCGCCCTGCTGCACACCGCCGAACACAACGGCATGCCGCTGAAACTGCTGCGCAGCGTCACCGACGTCAACGACAGTCAGCGACACATTCTCTTCAGCAAACTACAGGCGCAATTTCCTCAAGGTCTGGCCGGCAAGTCGATCGCGGTATGGGGCCTGGCATTCAAGCCGAACACCGATGACATGCGTGAGGCACCCAGCCGTTACCTGATGGACGCGCTGTGGGCCGAGGGCGCCAGCGTGCAGGCCTACGACCCGGAAGCGATGTCCGAATGCCGTCGCCTCTATGGTTATCGCAACGATCTGCACCTGTGTGCGACCCGCGACGACACCCTGGAAGACGCCGACGCGCTGGTGATCTGCACCGAGTGGAAAAACTTCCGTGTGGTCGACTTCGACCTGCTCGCCGAGAAGCTGCGTTCCAAGGTGATCATCGACGGGCGCAACCTGTACAACCCGGAACAGGTGGCGGCTGCCGGTCTGCATTACAGCGGCATCGGTCTGCGCCACATCGCTCCTGAAGGGCTGCGGCCATGAAGGTGCTGGTCACCGGCGCGGCCGGTTTCATCGGTGCCCACTGCGTGCTGCGCCTGCTGCGCGACGGGCACACGGTGGTTGGTCTGGACAATTTCAACCACTACTACGATCCGCAGCTCAAACAGGATCGCGTGCAGTGGGTGCGCGAGGAAGTTGGCGATTTCCAACTGGCCACGGTCGATCTGGCGCACGCCTCGGCGATCGATGCACTGTTCGCCCGCGAACAACCGCAAGTGGTGATTCACCTGGCGGCGCAGGCCGGGGTGCGTTATTCGCTGGACAACCCACGGGCCTATCTGGACAGCAACCTCAATGGTTTTCTGAACATTCTGGAGAGCTGCCGGCATCACCCGGTCGAGCATCTGATCTACGCCTCGTCGAGTTCGGTGTACGGCGCCAACCAGCACACGCCCTACTCGGTGAAGGACGGCGTCAATCATCCGCTGTCGCTGTACGCCGCGACCAAGAAAGCCAACGAGCTGATGGCGCACAGCTACAGCCATCTGTTCGGCATTCCCTGCACCGGCCTGCGCTTTTTCACGGTTTACGGGCCTTGGGGACGGCCGGACATGTCGCCGATCCAGTTCGCCAAAGCGATCAGCGAAGGTACGCCGCTGAAGTTGTTCAACTACGGCGAGCACCAGCGCGACTTCACCTACATCGACGACATCATCGAGAGCATCGCGCGCCTCATCGATCAGCCCCCGCAGGCCAATCCGCAGTGGGATCGCGAACAGCCCGACCCGGCCAGCAGCATGGCGCCGTGGCGGCTGTTCAACATCGGCGGGCAGCAGCCGGTCGCGCTGAAAACCTACCTGGCCCTGATGGAAAAACACCTCGGCCAACAAGCCATTGTCGAGCTGCTGCCACTGCAACCGGGCGACGTGCTCAACACCTGCGCCGAGGCCAGCGATCTGGCCCAGGCCACCGGGTTCCAGCCCCGGATCGAGCTGGACGAAGGGCTGGGGCGATTCATCGCCTGGTTTCGCGGCTACTACCCCACGGCTCGTGCGCCGCTTGCGGCTGAATGAATGCGGAGGACCTCATGACTGGACATGAAAAAAGTGTGGCGATTGCGCAGATGCGTCCTGACAAGCGCGTCGACCCGGAACATCGCATGCGCCTCGACGCGGCGATTCACCGTCAGGGCCGTGGCTGGTTAAGCGGCCGTGACGGCGGTCGACCGTGGCAATTGTCGCGGACCAATCGGGTGGTCGCGTGCTTCGGCGCGCTGCTGATTCTGCTGTTGATTTCGCCATTGCTGCTCGGCCTGGCGCTGGCGATCAAGTTCACCAGCCCGGGCCCGGTGATGTTCGTGCAAAAGCGCACGGGTTATCGCGGTCGCAAGTTCGGCATGTACAAATTCCGCACCATGGTCAGCAACGCCGAAGAACTCAAGGAATCGCTACGCCACCTGAACAAACACGGGGCCGACGCCATCGATTTCAAGATCGACAAGGACCCGCGCGTCACCGGCATCGGCGCATTTCTGCGGCGCACCAGCCTCGACGAGCTGCCCAACCTGATCAACGTGGTGACCGGTGACATGCGCCTGGTCGGCCCTCGCCCGACCTCGTTCAACGCCTATCGCTACAAGGACAATCACCTCGCACGTCTGAGCATCTACCCCGGCATGACCGGTCTGTGGCAGATCTCCGGACGCAGCAATATCGACTTCGACCAGCGCGTTGAGTTGGACCTCAGCTACATCGCCGAGCAGAGCCTTCTGCTTGATCTGAAGATTCTGTTGAAAACCCCCTTCAAAGTATTCAGCGGCCACGGAGCAAGCTAATGGACGGTTCAACCAATACAAGCCTGAGCATCGCCAATCCCAGCGAATCGAACCTGACGTCGACCGTGCTGGATCTCGATCTGCGGATCCTGTTGCTGACCGCTGCCAACCCCGGCGCGGGCACCACTACCAGTGCGATGGCGCTGGCCAGCCAACTGGCACAAATGAGCAGCGGCCAGGTGCTGCTGGTCGATGCCAGCCAGTCGGCGAGCAACCTCACCCAGCAGTTGAACCTGAGCAAGGAACGCGGCCTGCGTGACTTGTTGTTCAGCTCGGGCAACCCGCCGCTGCTGCAGGACTGTGTGGTGCACACCTCCAGCCTGCCCTTCCATGTGCTGCCCAACGGCCGGCCGATCCGCACGCTGGAACACCTGACCGCCGAACGCCTGAGCCCGTTGCTCGACCAGTTGGGCAGCCAGTACCGCTTTGTGGTGATCGATGGCGACGCGGTGTATTCCGCCGCCGACACGCTGGTCATCAGTACGCAAGTGGATGGCGTGGTGTTTGTCGTCCGCGCCGAAGACACCCGCTGGGAAGTCGCCCAGGCTGCCGTGCAACGCCTGACCCAGGCCGGAGCGAAAGTGGTCGGTAGCGTGTTCAACCGGCGCAAGTACTACATGCCCAAATGGCTTTACAAAAACCTGTAAGCGAACGCGAAGGATGACGCCATGAACGCCAAAATGCTTGTCCTGCTGATGCTGCCGCTTGCGGGCTGCTCCAGCACTTCCGAGACCCGCAACATGCCGGTGAATATCCTCACCGCCACACCGGCCAATGCCCAGGCCACCGACATGCCGCGAGTCGAGCAGACCCTGCGCCCGAAAGACGTGCTCGATGTGATTTTTCACATCAGCACCAGTGGCTCGGATGCTTACCGCGTGCAGTCGGGTGACCAGATCGGCCTGAACTTCACCGCCGCCAGCCAGCTCAACGGCACGCAGCTGGTGCTGCCCGACGGCACCATTGAACTGCCGGGCGCCAACACTTCGGTGAAAATCGCCGGGCTGACCAGCGAAGAAGCGCGTCAGGAAATCCAGCGTGCGTATGAGCGCAAGCAACTGTTCCAGCCCAACCGCAATCAGCTCGCGGTACAGATTCTCAGCCCGCTGAGCAACGAGCAGAACCTTAAAAGCGCGTTGAACCACCCGGCTACCGGCATGAGTCGCGAGATCACCGTCGGCACCGACGGCTATGCGAGTTTCCCGGAAATCGGCGCCGTGCCACTGCAAGGCATGACAGTCAACCAGCTCGAAACCTTCCTCAATCAAAGGTACGCGCAACTGCCGGGGCGAATGACCGTCGACGTGCTGCTCAAATCCACCGCCGGCAACGAGATCTACGTGCTCGGCGAAGTCGCGCAGCCAGGCTCCTACCCCATCCGGCGACCGGTGTCGGTACTCGAGGCACTGACCCTGGCGCGGGGCACCAACGTCAAGGCGCGGCTCGATTCGGTCGTGATCATGCGGCGCAACGGCAACCAGGTGCAGGCGATGAACTACGACGTCGAAAAGGCCTTGTCTGGCGACGCCCCACAAATCGCCTATCTGCAGCCGGACGACATGCTCTACGTGCCAAAAACCAAACTGGCCAGCGCCGGCGAACTCGCCCGCCAACTGGCCGATGTGGTGCTGTTCCAGGGCGTCGGTTTCAGCTTCGGCTACCGCGTCGACAACAAAGGCAGTGACAACTGACTCTCAGGTGACCGACATGAACCCAAAAGAAAATTACCTGCACGAGTTCTTCAGGATTTTCTTCGCCAACAAGCAACTGGTGAAGCGCATCTTCCTGACCTTTGCAGTGATCGCCCTGCTCCTGCCATTGCTGCTCAAACAGAGCTTCGATATCACCGCGCAGGTGATCGTGCAGTCGAAAAAACTCTCTCAGGGCGATGCGACCACCTCGCTGACCCAGGACAACGCCACCTTCATTCCGCCATCGCTGGCGGACATGGAAACCGAGAGCAATATCCTCCGTTCGCCGGCGCTGATCCGTCAGACCATCAGCGAACTGCGCGACAACGGCCAGTACAACCCGCCGCCGGGGATGCTCAGCAAGCTGGCCGGCGAGCCGTTCAAGCGTTACGTCAGCACGCCACTGCGCGAGTACGTGATCAATCCGCTGCGTGATGCACTGGGCATGGAAACCGATCCGGTGCGCGACACGGCGCTGGACGGCTTGACCCAGGAAGCCATCGACAATCTGAAGATCGAAACCCTGCCGGGTTCCAATGTCATCTCGATCGTCTACAGCTTCCCTGATCCTGCCCAAGGCACGACTTTCGTCGCCGCGTTGCTGCAAAACTATCTGGTCGATCGTCAGGCGTTGCAATCGATCGAGCTGCCGCACTCGTTCTACGAGACCAAGAAGCATCAATATCAGGTGCGGCTCGATGGCCTCGAAGGCGCGAGGCTGGGCCTGCTGGAGAGCGTCGGTTCGTCCGATCCGAAAGAAGAAATCACCTTCCGCCTCAACGCGATCAACACCGAAGAGCAGGCACTCAACCTGTATCGCGATCGCTTGCTGCAAAGCCAGCGCTGGCTCGATTACCTGAAAACCAGCCTGGCCGCCGCCAACACCAACAAACTCAATGACTACACCTTTCCGTTCACCTTCACCACGACGGTGGACAACATCGCGTTCGAGGACCGCGAGATCCGCCAGATGGGCGAGGCGCTGACCACTCAAGTCAGCCGCTATATGAATGACCTGGCGGTATTCCAGCCCGGCAGCGAGCCGATGTTGCTGGCCCGCGAGCAGATTGCCCGCACGCGCCAGCAGTTCCTCAAAGTGGTCAACAACCGCATCCAGGAACGCACGATCGACTTGTCGGTGGTCAGCCAGGTCATCGAGCAGAAAACCGCGCGCATTGCCGAGTTCAAGAATCGCATCCATCAATTGCAGCAAACCCAAAGCAAGCTGCGCCAGATGGACACCGAGATCGGCGCGTTGCACGCAGCGTTTTCTACGTATGCGCAACGCTTTGCTGAAAGCAGCACGACCCGCGCGCTGGACAACGACTTGTCCAACGCTCGTGTCCTCAGCCCGCCGTATGAACCGACCGAGGCGGCTTTTCCCAAGCCGATGCTGATCATCCCGTTCGGGCTGTTCACCGGTCTGTTGCTGGCAATCGCGTTCGTCTACGTACGTGAGTTCTTCGACCATCGCTTCAAGCATCCGGCGCAAATCAGTCACGAACTGGGCCTTCCGGTGCTGTTGGTGCTCAACGAAGAAACGCCACAGGCGGGCAATCCGCACAAGAACTGGACCATGCCAAGCCTGGTTCACTGGGTGCGCAATTGAACGCGGTGTCCACCCCTTACGTCGCCCTGCCGATCATTCATTTGCTCAGCAGCGGCGGCTTCTATGGGGCCGAGCGAATGTTGCTGGATCATTGCCTGGCCACGCCGGGGCAGCATCAGGTGCTGTTTCTCGATGCGCCGCCAGAGCTGATCGCGCGCTTTCGTGAGGCTGGGGTGGACGCTTGCTACTGCGCCGGGCTGGGCGAATTGTTGCGGCACCTGCGGCAGCGCCGGAGCGACAAGCCGTTGCTCAACACGCACAACTTCAAAGGGCTGTTGTTCGGCTGGGTCGGCGCAACGCTGTTGCGCCTGCCGCTGGTGATCACTCAGCACGGGTTCACGCCGCGCAGTCGCAAGCAAAAGTTCTACACCTGGCTGAGCCTGCAACTGTGCCGCACCGCAGCGGTGAAACGGGTGGTTTGCGTGGCGCAAAGCATTGCCGAGTTGCACCTCGAGGCCCGCGTGCGGGCGGAGAAATTACAAGTGATTCCCAACGGTTTGCCAGCGGCGCCCGCCATGCCGCCGGTGGCAGACCGGCAACGCTGGCTGGCCGGTTACGTCGGTCGGTTGAGCAGTGAAAAAGGCCCGGATCTGTTTCTCGATGCGCTGATTCCCTTGTGTCATCAGCACCCGCAACTGGACGCCGTGATGCTCGGTGATGGCCCGGAACGGGAGAGCTTGCAGGCGCGCATCAACGCTGCCGGTTTGCCGCGGCGGATTCGCCTGCCGGGCTATCAGACGGCGATGCAAGGCTGGTGGCAACAACTCGATGCGCTGGTGATCAGTTCGCGCACCGAGGGCACGCCGATGATTCTGCTTGAAGCGATGCAGGCCGGCGTACCGGTGGTAGCGTTCGCGGTCGGCGGTATTCCCGATGTCTTGCAGCACGGCGTGAACGGGCTACTCGCGCCGCCAACCGATACCGCCGCCCTCACCCGCCAGCTCGACACCTTGCTGGCCGAACCGAAACTGGCCGCGCAGCTGCGCGACAACGCCAGACGCACACAACAGGAGCGCTACGACCTCAAGGCCCTGGCCGAACGCTGGTCGCAGCTGTACATCCACACGGCACGGGAGGCACGCGCATGATTTTCCCGCTCTCGATCGTCAGTCTGTTCGCACTGGTCAGCCTGGGTTTGCTGGCCAGTCCCTGGCCCTATCTGGCACCGGGGGCAGTCATTGGCCTGGTCGGCTTCACCGTCCTGTACCGCAAGCCGACCTGGGGCCTGCTCGGCATTGCCGCGCTGGTACCGTTCGAAGGTTTCTTCAAGGACAGTTCAGTTTCCGGCAGCAAGTTGCTCGGTGCTTCGCTGGCGGTGATCGTGATGCTGCAACTGGCGCTGCATCAGATTCCATCGCAACGCCTGCGCAGCAATCTGTGGCGCTACCTGATCGGCTTTATGGCGCTGTACCTGCTGAGCCTGCTCGCCACCGACAATATGGGCATGTCACAGAGTCATCTGCGCGAGCTGAGCGTGGGCCTGCTCCTGTTTGTGATCACCTTGTTGATCGGCCGCGAACTGAATCTGGATCTGTTTGCCCGGCTGGTCACGCTCAGTGTCAGCGCGACCTGCGCCATGGCGATGTTTTCCAGCAGATTCCAGGACAAGGGCCGCGCCGCCGGCCTGCTCGAAGACCCGAACGCCTTTGCCTTGCTGATCGCCTTCGCCGTGCCGCTGGGTCTGCTGCTGGTGATCCGCAGCCCGCAACTGCTGCACCGTTTGTTCTGGGCGGGCTGCTGCCTCCTGCTGTTGGGCGGCATGACCAAAACCGAGTCGCGCTCAGGCCTGGTGGTACTGGCCTTGAGTCTGGCAATCGGTGTCTGGCATTACCGCCAGCAACTGACACGCATTCGCCCACGGCACTTCGGCTTCGCCATGCTCGGCGCCGCGATCATTCTGCCCTTGGCGATCTACGCGATGCCGGCCGGTTACCTGGCACGCATTCAGTCGCTGAGTATCCTCAGCGCCGGCGCCAAGGCTCAGGACGAGTCCCTCGGCCGTCGCGCCTCGTACATTGTCGTCGGCAGCCAGATCATCCGCGAGCATCCGCTGCTCGGCTCCGGCCCCGGCACCTTCCCGTTGCACTACGCAACCACCGGTTATGCCAAGGCGTTTTCGGCCAACCGCAAGATCGGCGACCTGTATCGGCGGGCGCACAATACCTATCTGGAGATTTTCAGCGAACTGGGTATTCCCGCCGGCCTGCTGTTTGTCGGCATGCTCGTGCAAGGTTTCTTTAACCTGATTCGCGCACGGGGCGCGTGGCTTGAGCGGCGCGAGTGGCAGCACGCGGATCTGGTCACCCACCTGGGCATGAGTTTTCTGTCGTTGACGTTGTTCCTGATGTTCCTCAGCGCGCCGAACCTGAAATACCTGTGGATCATGCTGGCGCTGACCTGGGTACTGCGCCTGAAAGCCGAGCAGGCACCGCTGACGGAGGCCAGAACATGAGCCGGATCAGCATTGTCATGCCGATGTTCAACGAGGCCCGCCACATCGGCCGCACCCTGCTGGCCGCACGCAAGGCGGCGCACGCCGCCGACATCGACTGTGAACTGATCGTGGTCGACAACGGCTCCACCGACGACGGGCCACAGATCGCCCGCGCATTCGACGCACGGGTTCTGGTGCTGCCCGGCCTGCTGATCGGCGCCTTGCGCAACCGTGGCGCAGCGGTTGCCAGCGGCGACTGGCTGGCGTTCATCGACGCCGATATCGAAATGCCCGAAGACTGGCTCAAGCAGATGTTTACCCTGGCTGCGAGCGACCAGGGCGACGTCTTCGGCCTGGACCTGCACACCCCTGCCGCCGCGCCATGGTTCGCCGCAGCCTGGCAGCGCCGCTCTTTGTCTGCATCGGGCCGCGCCACTCGCACCGTGCACTGGCTGCCCAGTGCCAACCTGCTGATGCGCAAGCAGTGGTTCGATAATGCCGGCGGTTTCAACGAAACCCTGCGCACCGGTGAGGACAAGGAATACACCCTGCGTCTGCACAGACACGGTGCGCGATTGCTGTCGGTCAGTAGCAGCGTCGCCCTGCACTGGGGCTATGAAATGACCTGGCGCGAATGGATCGGCAAGGAACTGTGGCGTCAGGGCAGTCACCTGCAATTGCTCCGCGCCCATGGCATGAGCCTGCGCCTGCTGCGTTTTCCGTTGCTGTCAGGGCTGGTGTGGTTGCTCGATGCGTTGGCGATCCTGGCGTTGCTCACGGGGTACGCGAATCAGGCCTTGCTGCTGCTGATGCTGGGCCTGCTACCGAGTCTGCTGCTCAGCGTGCGACAAAGCATTCGCCAGCAAAACCTCGGCCTGACGTTGCAACTCTGGGGCCTGCACTGGGTGCGCCTGCACCTGGCCAGCGCGGCATTGATTCTCGGTCTGTGTCATTGGAACGCCAGGAGGCCCGCCCGTGGCTGAACTCATTTTTTGCCTGTGCCTGTTGCTGCCGGTGTACGCCTACATCGGTTATCCGCTGCTGCTGACCTTGCTGGCGCCGCTGTTCCCGGCCTCGCGGCATGCCCCGGCGCCGCCGCTGAACATCAGCATCGTCATTGCCGCGCACAATGAGGCGCGGCATATCGAGCACAAGTTGCGCACGCTGCTGGCCCAGGATTATCAGCCGGCCACGCTGCAGATCATTCTCGCCAGCGACGGTTCGACCGATGACACCGTGGCCTGCGCGCACAAAGTGACGGATGCGCGCATTACCGTGCTCGACCTGCCGCGCCAGGGCAAAGCCGCCACGCTGAATGCCGGGGTTGCCGTGAGCAATGGTGAGATTCTGGTGTTCACCGACGCCGACAACCAATGGTCGCGCGACACCCTTGGCCACTTGCTCGCGCCGTTGAACGATCTACAAGTCGGGGCCTGCGCCGGGCACATGGTGATCCCGGTCACCGGTGGCGGCCTGAGCTTCGGCGACAGCCTCTATCGGCATTACGAAGGCTGGTTGCGTCGGGTCGAGAATCGCACCGGCTGCATGGTCTCCGCCGACGGCGCGCTGCTTGCGCTGCGCCGCGAGTTGTTCCAGCCCGTGCCGGCCGAGGTCAATGATGATTTCTTCATCAGTACCTGCGCACCGGTGGCGCGCAAACGCATTGTCTACGTGCCCGAGGCCCAGGTGATCGACCAGGGCGTCGACGAAGCGGACAAGCAATGGCGTCGCCGCCAGCGGGTCACGGTCGGTGGGCTGCAGAGCCTGGCGCAACGCCGCGAACTGCTCAATCCGTTCAAGCACGGGCTGTATTCCATCGCTTTGATCAGCCACAAACTGATCCGGCGACTGGCGCCGGTGCTATTGCTGCCGCTGCTGCTGAGCAATTTCTGGCTGTGGAACGAACACGGTTTCTATCGCCTGAGTCTGGTCGCGCAACTGATCGGTTACTCGATTGCCATCGCCGGCCTGCTGGATTCGCAACACCGTTTGCCGAAACCGTTCCGCCTCGCGGCATTCCTGCTGGTGACGCTGGCCGGCATGAGCGCCGGCCTGTGGCAGTTCCTGCGCGGGCAACGGTACGCGCAGTGGAACCCTGACCAGAATCGTTGAGAGGACGCACGCCATGGCGATCAAACAATTGCTCAAACGCACCAGCGGCTGGCTTTATCTCAACTCGTCAGTGGGGCGTAACCAGTTGCACGGGGCCGGGGTCATCCTGATGCTCCACCGGGTGCTGGGCAACGACCGTGCCGCCAACCTGCCGCACCGCAATGAACTGTGCGTCGGCCCGCAGGCGTTCGAACACTTGCTGATATGGCTGCGCAAGCATTTCGATTGCGTGCCGCTGATGGAGTTACTGCAGCCCAACGCCCTGCGCACCGAGCGTCCGCGAGTGGCGCTGACCTTTGATGATGGCTGGCGTGACAACGCGGTGAACGCCTATCCGCTGCTGCAAAAACATCAGGTGCCGGCGAGCATTTTTCTCTCCACCGATTTCATTGGCAGCCGGCAACGCTTCTGGTGGGAAAGCGTGGGCGAAACGCTGTGGGGCAGCCATGGCGAAAAGGCCCGCATGCACCTGATTGAACACCTGCGCATCACCGGTCATCCGTTGCCGGTGCTGCTCGACGATATCGATGTCGACCGGCGCAGCGTGGCGCTGCTGCATTATTTGCAAGGGTTGAAGAGCCTCGATCCGCAGGAACTTGAACGTCTTACCAACGAGTGTCCGCCGGATTCCTTGCCGCAAGCGCTGGACTGGCATCAGGTGCGCGCCATGGAAGCCTCCGGCCTGGTGCGTTTCGGCCCGCACGGCGCCAGTCACTCGATCCTCACCGGGCTGGACGACGTGCGTCTGCACGAAGAAATCAGCCGCAGCCGTGGCGCCTTGCAAAACGGCTGCAATCGGCCATTGCCGGTGTATTGCTACCCCAACGGCGACAACGACGAGCGCGTGCGTGAGCAGGTTGCCAATCACGACTATCCGTTTGCTCTGGGCACCACCACAGGACTCTATCGCGGCGCCGGCGATCCGCTGAACCTGCCACGCTTCGGCGTCAGCCAGCGCACCGCGCGCAATCCGGAACTGCTGTCGTTACGGATCTTTCGCGGGGCACGGCCATGAGTCGCAGCAGCTACCTCAAGCACCTCGCCCTGAGCATGGGCACCAAACTGGCAATGATCGCCTTGCGCCTGCTGCGCAATGTGTTGCTGGCGCGGATTCTCGGGCCGAGTGAACGCGGCTTGTTTGCCCTGCTCAGCACCCTGCCGGATCTGATCAGTGCGGCCACCAGCGGCGGCCTGAATTCGGCGGTCGGTTATCAAGCGGCCAATCAGCGGCCGATGGGCTTGTTGCTCGCTCAGGTGTTGGTGTTCGGCTGTCTCCTGGCCGGGCTGCTGACGTTGCTGGTGGTGGCGCTGGCGCGGGAATTCGGCAGCGAACTCGATGTCACGATGCAACTCGGGTTGCTGGCTTGGCTGTTGCTGCTGGCGGTACCGCTGACGGTGCTCAAAAGCGGCCTGCTGACCTTGCACAACGCCTCGGGGGGTGTGGTCGCGTTCAATGTCCTGCGCCTGATCGAATCGCTGGCGCCGTTGCTGTTGTTTGTCGCGCTGTTCTGGATGTGGAAAGAGGCCGCACTCGAAGCCGCGCTGATCAGTTGGCTGGCCGGCATCAGTCTGGTGGTGCTGGTGGGCTGGATGTGGCTCAAACGCGCACAGCCAACTCAGTTGCAATGGGATCGTGCGAGCCAGAACGAGCTGCTGCGATTCAGTGCGCGCAGCCATCCGGATCTGCTGTTCCAACAGGTCATTCTGCGCTCCGATTACTTGTTTATCGGGGCCCTTTTGGGCAGCACCGCGCTCGGCCATTACGCCATGGCCAGCGCCGCCGCCGAACTGCTGCTGATCGTTCCGGAGGCGGTCACTACACCGCTGATGAAGCGTCTGCTGCAACAGGACAAAGGCATGGACAAGGTCACGCCGCTGGCGCTGCGCCTGACAGCCACGGTGATGCTCGGCGCCTGCATTACCATGGCGCTGATCGGCGAATGGCTGATCGTCACCCTGTTCGGCGTCGCTTACCAACCGGCGTACCCGGCGCTGCTGGCATTGCTGCCGGGGCTGTTGGGCCTGTGCTACGCCAGCATTCTGCGCCTGGACCTGATCGGCAAGAACCGCCCCGCCACCGTGTCGCTGATGATGGGAGTGGGGGCATTACTTAATCTGGCGTTGAATCTGTTGCTGATTCCGGGCTACGGCATCGTCGGCGCAGCAGCGGCGTCCTCGATTGCCTATCTGGCAGTGACCCTGGCGATGCTGGTGCTGTATTGCAAACTCAGCGGCGTAGCGTTCTGGCAGACGCTGTTCATCCTCCCCGGTGATCTCAGCCCGATGTGGCTGATGTTGCACCGTCGGAAAGCCGCATGAATCGCCTGGCCCTGTTGCTCGGACTCGGCATGTCGCTGAACGGCTTCGCTGCGCCGATGCAGTGGGGCGACATCCGCGACGGTAGCCTGTATCTGCAAGCTGATCGTCCGGATACCGTCACCGTGAGCTGGGTTCCGGCGTGGCAGGCTGAGGCCAATGAAGAGCATATCTACCTGCTCGACGGCCACGGCCGATTGCAAGGTGACCGGTTCATCAAGGCCAGTGAGGTGCGCGGTTCGCAGCGCTGGCCGCTGGTGCCGGGCGCGGCCAGCTACCGTCTGGAGATTCCCGGCTACAGCTTTCGCAGTTACCGCATCGAGCATGACGACCAGACCGTGGCGCTGTTCAGTCCGGCCAAGGTGCATTTCAGTGTTGAAACGCGCCGTGGCGATGAGCTGTTTTTCCGAGTCGCACCGGGGGAACGCGCGGTGCTGAACGGCAAATACCATGGCGGCGTCAACGCGCTGCAGGCACAGCGCATGAACGATGGCCAACAACTGTCGCTGGCCCTCACGCGCCACCCCGCCTATTGGCAATTCGATCAAGTGGCCTTGCCGGTCAGCGACCAGGCCCAGGTCTGGCGCTTGCGCCTGCAGGGCAGCGGCAAAGCGGCGTTCTGGCTCGACGGCACGGCCAACCTGTTTGCGCAAAATCCCCAGCAGCTCCAGCCATTGCGTGAAGAGCCGGGTCAGGTACGACTGACCCTGCACGATAAAGTCCTCGGGCGCACGCCGGATCTGGGCATTGCCCTGCCCAATCTCATGCCGCCCGCCGCCAGCCATGCCGCACTCGATGCCTTGAAACCGGCCGCAGCGAGTTATTACAGCTACGTTGACCTCGTTTCGAAAAATGCCGGTTTCGAAGACCCGGTTCGTCTGCTCTATCAGACTCGTTTCGGCATCCGTCAGGACATCACCCTGCTCGCCGGCACCGGGCGTCAGGCCAATCTGCGTGCCGACGGGCAAAGCAGCAACGGTCTTGGCGCGTGGCTCGCCGCTACACGCGCACTGGGTGGTCAAGGCACGCATTACATCGGCTTCGCCGACGAGCCGAATCTCAACTATTCGAGCTACGAAGATTACCGGGCGATCTTTGTCAGCATGGCTCGCCAGGTGCGCAGCGACCCGGCCAATGCCAAGGCAGGCGTGCGTATCGCCATGCCCGCCACTTCACGCTTGGTCAACGGGCCGTTCACCCGCAACGCGGCGAGCAAACGCGGCATCGACTGGGCCCGCCGAATGCTCAGCGAATCTGCCGATCAGGTCGACGCATTGGCCTGGCACGAATGGATGATTCGCGACCTGCTGGCAACCCGGGTCTACCGCGACAGCGTACGTCGCGCCGCCGATCTGGTCGGCCTCGACGCAAACGGTCAGCCGCGCAAAGCCTTGCTGCTCGATCAGACCAACCTGTCCAGCGGCTCGAGCCTGAGCCCGTACGATCAGGAAACTCACTACGCCGCGCTGTGGTGGGCCTCGGTCGTCATCAACGCTTCTCAGGATGGCCTTCTGACGATGCTCAACTGGTTTCAGGCCGCTGACGAACCGCCCTACGCCAAGGGCATGGCGCGCGTGTCAGGCGACGGTCGCTTCGAGCTCAAACCGGTGGGCCTCGCCCAGCAATTCATCGCCCGGCATTGGCTGCCGCAAGTGCTGCAACTGGATAACGACGCTTTCGAAGTGGATGTGCTGGCGATGGCCGGTGACGAGCAGCGCACATTGCTCGGGGTAAACAAAAGTACCCGCCTGCAACGCGTTGATCTGAGCAGCGTGAAGTGCCCGCTTGATCACGCAGCCCTGAGTTTCTTCGGCGTTGACAATCGCGCCCGCGACGCACCGTTTGCCTGCAAAAACGGGCGTGTGCGTTTCGAATTACCGGGGCAAACCCTGTTTGCCCTGAACTGGAACGCTTCATGAACCGCCCTACTGCCCTGCGAGCGTCATGCTGCGCGTGGCACCTTCATCAGGAGAAGAGACCATGGATATCTTGAAAAAACTCAGCGGACATATCCGTCGTAAAGGCCTGCGAGCGACCTTGGCGAAGATCCGCAGAATGTATGTTTTTTCCCATCGGCAATTGCTGTGGATGGAGCGCGACCTGGTCAGTCCCGTGCCGCCGTACAGTCTCAAGCCTTACCCGCCGCTGCGCGTAATGAACATCACCGCAGACAACGCCAGCGCCTTCAGCCGTTACTTCGGCGACCGTGTCGACGTCATGGCCGAGCTGGCCGATGAAGGTCACACCGGGCATATGCATGTCGACGAGCACGGCGATGCCGTGGCGTTCATCTGGGGCACGCCGCGCGATTATTTTGATCGGCATTACTACGGTTGCCGGTTCCCGGTGAAACCCGGCGAGTTCTTCGAATTCGGTGGCGAAATGGCCCGCGCCTACTGGGGCACCGCATTGTCCGTCGATGTGCAAGTGCGTCTGTGGCAAGCCATGGCCGTGCAAGGTTGCAGTAAAGTGGTCGATGTCTGTGACTCGAGCAACATCCCGGCGCTCAAGCTGCACCTGCGCATGGGCTATACCGAACAACAGCGGATCATGAATATCTACACGCTGTTCGGCCGCTGGCGCTTCTACCGCGAAACCCGCTACTGCGGCTCACGCCTGGCGGCGCTGCGCAAACCGTCCCGTCCACCTGTCAAAGCAACGGCGGCCTGAACCCATGGCGATGCGATTCGAATGGCGCACGTCCCTGTGCGCAGCGGACTTCCCGGCGAACGCCTATGAAGCACTGCGCCTGCTCGTAGCCGACCACACGCCGTTCAATAATCTTGGCTGGTTGTGCGCAGCAGAGCAGGCCCTGGGCGAGGACCAGCGCCTGCACATTCTGCTCGGCTGGGACGCGGACACATTGCGCCTGTGCCTGCCGCTGGTAGCCGGCCGCGAACGCTTCGCTGGGGTGCCCTTTCGCGTGCTGCGCCACTTGGGGTATCCGCTGGCCGATCGGCTGGCCCTGCTGTCATTGCTCGGCGCCGAGGACATGCGCGAGGCGCTGGCGCTGGTCCGTCAGCGGCTGCCTCATGCGCTGCTGCAGCTCAATGAACTGTCGGAACCGGCCGGCGAAGAAAGTGCGCTCACCGAATGGATGGCGCGCAGCTCCACGGCTGAACGACGCCTGAGTTGCCGGGTGCCAGTGCATCTGATCAGCGAAGCCGACCATCAGGAAGTCTCCGGCGACCCGCGCTACAAACTGCGGCGGGCGCGCAAACGGATTGCCGCGTGCGGCGCCCAGGTACGGCGAATCACCCCCGATGCGCTGTCGATGCCCACGGTTTTACAAGCGCTGCAGACAGTCGAATCGGTCAGTTGGAAAGGTGACGAAGGTGTCGGGATCTTCGCCACCGAACACAGTCGTCAGTGGATAAACAGCGCTTTCACCGCCCTCGCCGCTCAGGGCCTGGTGCGGGTCGTAACGCTGGAGCTGGACGGTCGCTGCATCAGCTATCGGCTGGGCCTGCTCGAGCAGGGCCGACTCTACGACTACAACCTTGCGTTCCTGCCGCAGCATGCCGATCTGGGCAGCGGCCGCGTGCTGCTGGAGGAATGGATTCGCTGGGGCCTGGACGAGCAATGGCACTGGATCGATGCGTCGCGGGTGAGCCTGGAGAACTCCAGCCATCAACTGCACGAGCGCATGACCGGACAACTCGAACACTGGCGCTGGAGCTTCTACTCATGGCGCCCCAGTGGCTTGCTGCTGGGCCTTGGGCTACGTCTTTGGTACTGCGTCAAACCGGCCTTGCAAAAAAGACGCGCACAGCGTGCGGGCAACCCGGCGGCAACAGATACATCTGCAACTCAACCGGCAACATCATCCCCCACACCTGGGCTAGCGCCTCGGAGAGCATCATGAACGTCATCGAAGAACTGCTTCTGCGCATCAAACAAAAAGGCCTGCGCCGCACCCTTGGCGCGCTGGGGAAACGTTACATATTCGCTCACCGCAAATTGCTCTGGATGGAGCGCGATCTGGTCACGCCGATTGCCCCGAACAAACTGCGCCCCTGTGAAGGGTTGCGCAGGGTCGACATCACCGAAGAAAACGCCAAGGCCTTCAGCAAGTACTTTGGCGACCGCGTGCAGACCATGGCCGAGCTCGCCGCTGAAGGGCATACGGGGCACATGTACCTGGACCAGGACGATCACACCGTCGGGTTCGTCTGGGCCAGCGCGCACGACTATTACGACCGCCACTTCTATCGCTGCACGTTCCCGGTCCAGCCCGGTGAATACTTCCAGTTCGGTGCCGAAATTACCCGGCATTATTTCGGCAGTAGCCTGACCGTCGATGCACAGGTCGCACTCTGGCAAGTCATGGCGGCCCGAGGTTTCAAGAAAGTCGTGGATATCTGCGACAGCGCCAATATTCAGGCCCTGAAAATGCACATGCGCCTGGGCTATCAGGAACAAGGGCGTATCACACACGTCTACGACCTGTTCGGGCACTGGCGCTTCACCCGCCAAACGCGCTACAGCGAATCAAGACTGGCAGCGCTGCGCAAGCCGGAAAGACCGGAAGTGAGCGCGGCGGCGCAGGCGTAATTCACCTCGCAAGCGGCGGTGGCCCTTGGGCCGCCATCGCTTGCAGGCAAGCTCCCACCTGTTGTTTGCATTTGTTCAGTTGGAACGACATCAACTTGTGGCAGCCAGCCTGCTGGCGATGGCGCAGGTCAGGCAATGCTTGAACTCAGCCTGAAAATCAAAAGCCCCTCATCGGAACGCCGCCCGCCTAGCCCTCTCCCGGAGGGAGAGGGGACTGACCGGGGTGGATGAAAGAGATGCGCCAACGCGCAACAACGAGTCGAACTCAGGTTTTGAACGGCCCATAAATCGGCTCCCTCTCCAGGGGGAGAGGGCTGGGCGGGCGGCGTTCCGATGAGGGGCAGCCACACCACCAATCCAAAGCCGAACAACCGCTTCTAACCACTCAACAATGAGCGTTAGCTCGAGTGCTCTTGATCTTGATCCACCGGCGACGTCGGAAGGCTGAGTGGAGGGATCGATCCGGGCGTGGGAGCGCAGCGACCGTACGACGAAGTCGTACACAGCGGAAGTAGGTGCAGCGAAGCAAACCGTAGCCGCTGCGCCCGGATCGGTCCCGGAGCGAAGGAACCCGAGCCTGCGAGGGCCGAACGTAGGAGCAAGCGTTTTTTTGCTTACTTTTTTTAGGCGTTTGTAAAAAAAGTGAGTCGCCGTCAGGCGAAACCGCCAGCCGCAGCACCCGAAGCAACGGATATGCACACAAAAACCCTAAACCAGCGCCTGCTCGCGAAGAGGCCAGTCGTCGCAATAAAGGTGCTCAGACCTTGCTCGCCACCAAGGTAAAGCACATCGGCATCTGCGCCTCACGATTCAAATAGCAGTCATACACCTCTTCCCGATTCGAATGCGCGTACTCCTGAAAATGCACGATATTCAGCCCCGCTCCAATAGCGCCGCTGAAAATCGCGCCGAGGGTATGCACGAACCAGAACGACTTTGCCGCCGGCTGTTCAATCTTGCCGACGTAGACAATCGGCTCTTCCTGCACAAACGGCTCGGCGCGAAAGTACGAGCTGGCGAGGCGATAAGGGTCCTCGCCAGCCGGATCGACCATTTCCAGAAACGGATGGGTCTCGTAGATCACCAGCTTGCCACCCGGTCTCAGCGTCGAAGCCACGTGACGGAAAAACTCGCCAATATCGGGCATCCAGTTCAGCACGCCAATAGTGATCAGGGCGACATCAAACCGGTTATGCAATGACCCAGGCAAATGATGGATATCGCTTTCGACAAACTCGGCAGGGTGCGGTGAGCGAGCATTGAGTACGCGGGCCTGTTCGAGAAACGCTGCCGACTGATCGACGCCGACCACACTGCTCGCCCCCAGGGCAAACAGCGACAGGCTTTCGCGACCGTTGTTGCAGCCCAGTTGAATCACGTCCTTGCCGTTGACGTCCAGCAAGCCGCTCAGGGTGTCGTCGAGACAGGAAAAATCCGCCTGCGCGACCTCGTTGAGCAATGCCTGCCAGTCCGGTGAATTCTGATGATGATCAGCGGAATCATTCCAGGCCTGTCGATTGCTCTCGATGGCGGTTTTGTTTTCGGGCACTTCCATGGCGCTCTCCAGACAATGCTCGTGATTGAGCGGGGCAGAGTCTAGATCAGCCTCGCAATCGGCCGTGTTGCAAACTTGTAAGCGATATCACGGCTATCGTTAACAGCCTTGGGGAAAACCGCATTCACAGGTGCCGCCAGCCAAACTTCGATCGGCTGCTGTTGATGGGTTGTCAACTCGCTGCCACTGAGGCGCAAGCACTGGACGGCTATTTCATCTGAGGGGGCGTTTTTTGTGGTCGTAGGACCGATCAACGGCACGCGTTCTTAAATGTTTCAGACCCGCCAAGTCCTACAGAAAAAAGAATGATTTCTGGAAAAGCTGAACGTTTTCCTACCCTGTCTGGCGGTTGGCCGTCGGAAGCGCAAGGGCTAGGATTTTTCGGGACAACCTGAACCCTACGGAGCTCTACCAACGTGCAACTCATCCAGACAACCACGACAACATTCCCCTCACCGAATAGACTTCCAGGCATTGCTCCCGGAGGTGCCATGATCGACCCGAAGATGATTGACCCGTTATGCCCTGTCGTCTCTGATCTTGACCCTGAAGAACAGGCTGCGAGCTATGACCGCTGGTTCAGAGCGGAAGTACAAGCCTCCCTCGATGACCCGCGCCCGAATCTTTCGCATGAACAAGTCATGGCCGAGATACATGCCTTGATCAGGGCGAAAGACGATGGCTTCGAGGCCGATTGAGTGGAGGCCCGAAGCGCGGGCGAAACTGGTGACAGTGCTCGAATACGTAGTCGAAAGGAATGTTGGGGCAGCCACCGGGATCATAAAGGCTGTTGGGAAGGCCTTAGCCAATCTTCCTGATCACCCCTACCTCTATCGACCAGGCCGGATTACCGGCACTCGGGAGATCGTTGTAAATTCCAGCTATCTGATCATTTATCAAGTGACGGATCGGATCGAGATTGTGAACGTTCTACATGCGCGTCAGGAATATCCGCGACGCGACTCTCGCTAAACCATTCGATAGTAAAAAAACCGCGCGGCCTTCGGAAGCGCGGTTTTTTGATTGAGAACGATCAACCCTGGCCCGCCGTCAGGGCGGAACCCTGAGCCGCCGTTACCGCAGCAACGGATATGTACACAAAAATCAGAAAACCAGCGCCTGAAAGAACGCAATCGCGAGCAGGCTCGCTGCTACCGTTTCGATCTGCGCAAGACTCAGAGATTCACATGGCTCTGGTTCAACCGCTCACGCAAAAACTCCACCAGCGCCTGCACCGGCCTTGAAGCCTGCCGATGCTGCGGATACACCGCTGACAACGTCAGCGGCTCGGGGCGCAGATCGTCCAGCACCGGCACCAGCCGTCCATCCTTCAAAGCCGCGCCAACAATGAATGTCGGCAGATAAGTGATGCCCATCCCCTGCACCGCCGCATCGCGCAGCAATTCACCATTGTTCACGCGCATGCGCCCGGCGACGTTGACCAATACAGGCTTGCCCTGCCCTTCGTTGAATCGCCATTGCACCGAGCGCCCGTGCCCATACGGCAGGCAATCGTGGCTGTGCAGGTCTTCAGGCTTGAGCGGCGTGCCGCGTTCTGAAAGGTACGCGGGACTGGCGCAATACACCCGTTCGATGGACGCGAGGCGTCGAGCAATCAACGTTGAATCTTCCAGCGTGCCGATGCGCAGGGCCAGGTCGTAGCCCTCGCCCAGCAAGTCCACCGGGCGATCGCTCAGGTCCACTTCCACTGTCACTTCGCGATAGCGCTGCAGAAACATCGGCAGCAGGCAGCCCAGATGCGCCACAGCAAACGACAGCGGCGCGCTCAGGCGGATCGTCCCGCGCGGCTCCGCCGTTTCCCCGGCGATGCCCTGCTCTACTTGCTCGACTTCGCTCAGCAAGCGCAAGGCCGCTTCGTAATAACTCTGCCCCAGCGGAGTGACATCAAGACGCCGAGTCGAGCGGTTCAATAAGCGCACGCCCAGCCGCTCTTCCAACTGCATCAAACGACGGCTGACGAACTGCTTGGACAGGCCCAACTGATCGGCCGCTGAGGTGAAGCTGCCGGAGTCCATGACCTGGCAAAAAATACGCATGTCTTCGAACGGGTTCATTGTCACTCTCTGGTGGACAGTTAAACGCTTTATAGCTGCTTTTTCACTTTTCAGCAGCCCATTAATCTGTGCTCACGGTGTTGCTGAGGCCAGGAACCCAGCGCCACAGCAGCCCGCAACTCAGGCAAAAAATCAAAATCATTCAAAAGGATTTCCACCCATGAGCATCGTCAAGAAAACCCTCGCGGCATCCCTCCTAGCCCTGTCCATCGGCAACGCATTCGCCGCTGAAAGTACCGGGGTCGAACGCAATACCCAGGCCTTCCTCAACGCCCTCGCCGCTGGCGGCGGCAAGCCGCTGGAGCAACTGAGCCCGAAAGACGCCCGTGCGGTGCTGACCGGTGCGCAGGCGTCGGTGAAAGTGGATCTGTCGGGGATTGAAGTCAGCGACAAGGCGATCAAGGTCGATGGTCAGACCATCAATCTGAAAGTGGTGCGTCCGGCCAAGGTCAAGGGAGAGTTGCCGGTGTTCATGTTCTTCCACGGTGGCGGCTGGGTGCTTGGTGATTTCCCGACGCACCAGCGCTTGATTCGTGATCTTGTGGTGGGCTCTGGCGCGGTCGCGGTTTACGTCGATTACACGCCGTCGCCGGAAGCGCAGTACCCGACCGCGATCAACCAGGCCTACGCCGCGACGAAATGGGTCGCCGAGCACGGCAAGGAAATCGGCGTCGACGGCAAGCGCCTCGCCGTGGCCGGCAACAGCGTCGGCGGCAACATGGCGGCGGTGGTAGCGTTGATGGCCAAGGAACACAAAGCCCCGGCGCTGCGCTTCCAGTTGCTGATGTGGCCGGTGACCAACGCGCAGTTCGACGACGGTTCGTACCAGCAATTTGCCGAGGGACATTTCCTCACCAAAGGCATGATGCAGTGGTTCTGGGACAACTACACCACCAAGCCGGCCGAGCGTACGCAGATCCACGCCTCGCCGCTCAACGCCAGCGCCGAACAGCTCAAGGGCTTGCCGGCAGCGCTGGTGCAGACCGCCGAATTCGACGTGCTGCGTGATGAAGGCGAAGCCTATGCGCGGCACCTCGATGCGGCCGGCGTCGCGGTGACCTCGGTGCGCTACAACGGGATGATTCATGACTTCGGCCTGCTCAACCCGCTGAGCCAGATCCCCGAAGTGCAGGCAGCGGTACGACAAGCCGCCGCCGAGCTGAAAACCCACCTCAACTGAGCCCAGGCCCGGCGCCCCAAAAGCGCTGGGCTTTTTGTGTGAGTAACGCCCATGACTTTCCTTCTCGCTCACCTGCTCTCCTGGAGCGCCGTACTGTTGTTGCTCGACGCTGCGCTGTGGCACTTCGCGCCCTACAAGCATCGCGCGCCGAAGGTCGGTGTGCGGCTGGTGCTGTTTCTGGCCTTTAGTGCGCTGGTGATCAATGCCGGTGTCAGCCCGTTGCAGGCGCCGCAATTTGCCGATGACCGCGTAGCGCAATTGGGCGCAACGGCGCTGGGCATTCTCTGGTGGCTGTACGCCGCGCGGGTGCTGACCGAAGTCATCGGCCTGGCCCTGATGCGTCGCATCGGTCACAGCGGTCGTCTCCTGCAGGACGTAATCGGCGCGCTGGTGTTTCTGGTCGCCATCGTCGCCGCCGCCGGTTATGTGCTGGAGCTGCCGGTCAAAGGTCTGCTGGCGACGTCGGGCGTGGTCGCGATCGTTGTCGGTCTGGCGCTGCAAAGCACCCTGGCCGACGTGTTTTCCGGGATCGTGCTGAACACCACCAAGCCGTATCAGGTGGACGATTTCGTGATGATCGACGGCGTCGAAGGCAAGGTGTTCGACATCGACTGGCGCGCCACCCATTTGCTGACCAGCGCCGGGACCATGGCGGTGGTGCCGAACTCGGTGGCAGCCAAGGCGAAGATCGTCAACCTCAGCCGCCCGAACAACATGCACGGCGTGTCGATCAGCATCAAAGTGCCGAACCATATCCGCCCACGCCGGGTGTTGGATGCGCTGGATCGCACGCTGCAAGGCAGCAGTTCGCTGTTGCTCAGTCCGGCACCGAAAGCCGTGCTCAAAGAGGCCGGCGAAACCATGTCCGAGTACGTTGCCAGCGGTTTCATCGCCGAGCTGGGCAAGAAAAGCGAAGTGCGCAATCAACTGTACGACCTCGCCCACCGGCATCTCGAAGCCGCGGGCATTTCGCGTCATCCCGACGGCGTGATCGAACCTTCGAGCCGCGCCCGCGCGTTGCTCGATGAGGTGAAGATCTTCCGCTCGCTGAGCAGTGACGAGCGCGATCGCCTCGCCGAATCGATGGTCGCCCAGCAATACACGACAGGTCAGGTGGTGCTGGATCTGGATGAAGTGCCGGATAGCCTGTTCGTGATTGCCACAGGCGTGGTCAGCGCGACCGTGCCGGATGGTGATAACAAGGTCGAAGCCGGGCGCATGGGCCCGAGTGAGGTGATGGGTGAACAAAGCATTCTTGCCGACACGCCGTCGCAGGCGACGTTCACGGCGCTGACCTCGAGTATCATTTATCGACTCGACAAGCAGTTGACCCGTGAGTGCATGGACAAGCGCAGTGAGGTCAGTCGGGCCTTGAACAAATTGCAGGCGGTGCGTCAGCAGAACAGTCGCCTCGCGTTGATGGCCAAACCGGTGGCGGTGAAGAAGGGAGGGTTTTTGGGGTGGTTGCAGAAGCGCTGAAAATCAAGATCAAGACCAAAATCAAAAGCTTCCCCCCTCACCCCAGCCCTCTCCCCCCAAGGGGGGCGAGGGGGAAAGGGAGCCGATCTCCATGCGCTTCAAGCATGGAGATCGCCTCGGTATTGCGGGTCGGTGCAACTTCAACAAACACCGCGGTCAGTCCCCTCTCCCTCTGGGAGAGGGTTAGGGTGAGGGCTTTTCAGACTCGCACCCGATTACTGAGCAGTAAACTTGGTATAGCTGTTGATCAGGTTGCGGTAGTTAGGCAGGCGCTCCGACAGCAGATGCGCCAGGCCTTCCATATCGTTGCGCCAGTCACCCTGCAGCTCGCACGCCACCGAGAACCAGTTCAACAGGTGTGCACCGGCCGCCGACATGCGCGCCCACGCCGCTTGTTGCACGGTGGTGTTGAAGGTGCCGGACGAGTCGGTCACCACGAACACTTCGAAGCCTTCAGCAATTGCCGAAAGGGTCGGGAATGCCACGCAGACGTCGGTCACCACGCCAGCGATGATCAGTTGCTTGCGACCAGTGGCCTTGATCGCCTTGACGAAGTCTTCGTTGTCCCAGGCGTTGATCTGGCCTGGACGCTGGATGAACGGTGCGTCCGGAAACTGCTCGCGCAGCTCGGGCACGATCGGGCCGTTGGGACCTGCATCGAAGCTGGTGGTGAGGATGGTTGGCAGCTTGAAGAACTTGGCGATATCGCCCAGTGCCAGCACGTTGTTCTTGAACTCGTTCGGGGTGAAATCCTGGACCAGCGAGATCAGACCGGTCTGGTGATCGACCAGCAGCACGACGGCATCATCTTTGTTCAGACGCTTGTAAGGAACGCTCATGGCAAAACTCCTGGATGGATGGTTGTTGCGTGAAGCGCCGGCCGGGATGACCGGCGCTTTTTTCGGAATCAGAAGGCGAAGCAGGAACAGCCGAACGCGCCCCAGAAACCGGCGAAGTCGCTGACCGGCGCGTTCGACATCCGCGCCTTTTCATGGCTGTGGGTGTGCACCGCGCACGGCCCGCTGCACTGGTGAACCTGCGCCTGCAACGGCGAGTTCGGGCGCCAGTGACCCGGCACCTTGACCACTGGCGACCAGTCCGGCAGCACCGGAATCGAACGCGGGCCGAGGTCTTCGAAATCGCCGGCGGCGTAGACGATCTTGCCGCCGACCACGGTCATGACCGACTCGATCCATTTGATCGCTTCTTCTTCAACGCTAAAGAAGTCCGCACTCAGGGCTGCCAGATCCGCCAGTTGGCCGACGCGAATCTGGCCCTTCTTGCCCTGCTCCGAGGAGAACCAGGCGCTGCCGTGGGTGAACAATTCCAGCGCGGTGCTGCGTGGCAGCCCCTCTTCGTACAAGGCCAGACCACCGACGGTGCGCCCGCTGACCATCCAGTACAGCGAAGTCCACGGGTTGTAGCTCGACACGCGGGTGGCGTCGGTGCCGGCGCCCACCGGCACGCCTTCGGCAAGCATGCGCTTGATCGGCGGCGTGGCTTCGGCGGCTTGTTTGCCGTAGCGATCGACGAAGTATTCGCCCTGAAACGCCATGCGATCCTGGATCGCGATGCCGCCGCCCAGCGCTTTCACTCGCTCGATGTTCCGTGGGGTGATGGTTTCGGCGTGGTCGAAGAACCACGGCAGACCGTTGAACGGAATGTCGCGATCGACCTTCTCGAATACGTCGAGCATGCGGCTGATCGATTCGTTGTACGTGGCGTGCAGGCGGAACGGCCAGCGCTGTTCGACCAGATGGCGCACCACCGGCTCCAGCTCTTGTTCCATGGTCTGCGGCAGGTCTGGGCGCGGCTCGAGGAAGTCTTCGAAGTCGGCCGCCGAGAACACCAGCATTTCGCCGGCGCCGTTGTGGCGCAGGAAGTCGTCGCCCTGGTGCAACTTGACGCTGCCGGTCCAGTTCTGGAAATCGGTCAGTTCTTCTTTCGGCTTCTGGGTGAACAGGTTGTAGGCGATGCGCACGGTCAACTGGTCTTCTTTGGCCAGTTGCTCGATCACCTGATAATCGTCCGGGTAGTTCTGGAAACCACCGCCGGCGTCGATCGCGCTGGTCAGGCCGAGGCGATTGAGTTCGCGCATGAACTGGCGGGTCGAGTTGACCTGATATTCCAGCGGCAGCTTCGGCCCCTTGGCCAGCGTCGAGTAGAGAATCATCGCGTTCGGCCGCGCAACCAGCATGCCGGTCGGATTGCCGTTGCTGTCACGAACGATCTCGCCGCCCGGCGGGTTCGGCGTGTCGCGGGTATAACCGGCGACGCGCAACGCCGCACGGTTGAGCAAGGCGCGGTCGTACAGGTGCAGGATGAACACCGGGGTGTCCGGCGCGGCCTGGTTGATTTCTTCCAGGGTCGGCATGCGTTTTTCGGCGAACTGGAATTCGTTCCAGCCACCGACCACACGCACCCATTGCGGGGTCGGCGTGCGGTCCGCCTGATCCTTGAGCATGCGCAGCGCGTCGGCGAGCGACGGCACGCCTTCCCAGCGCAATTCGAGGTTGTAGTTCAAGCCGCCACGGATCAAATGCAAGTGCGAGTCGTTAAGACCAGGAATGACGCAGCGGCCCTTCATGTCGACCACTTGCGTGGCGCTGCCCTTGAGGGCCATGGCTTCGGCGTCGTTACCGACCGCAACGAAGCGGCCGTCCTTGATCGCCACGGCGCTGGCGAGCGGTTTTTCGCGGTCAACCGTATGAAATTGGCCATTGAACAGAATCAGATCGGCGTTCATCGCAGCTCCTCAAGCAAAAGTAAAAAGAAGCAAACCCCGCTCAACGCGGCGCGGTTTCTTGGGAATCGAGGTGTTCATGGGCCTGGCTGGCTTCCAGCCACGGCGTGAACAAACGGGTGACCGGCGGCATCACCACGTACACCACCGAAAGGACGATGGTCAGGGTGATGAAGAAGGTGGCCACCACGTAGTTGGAAAGGATTGGATGCAGCGCCAGCAACGGCCCCCAGATCAGCGGCACCAGCAAGGTGTGCGGCAGAATCACCAGCAACGACACCACGGCTTGTTTCCAGCGCGGCGGTGGCGAAGCGGCGTCAGCCAGTGGCGAGAACCAGAATTCGTTGACCGGCGCGACTTCGGTCTGATCGCCATCAGCCAGCATCGGCGCCGCCTCGGCGACCAGCGCCTGACGTTCCGCTGATTCCAGCCAGCCTTGCATCGCTTCGGTGCTGCTGAAGCGCAGCACGCAGGTATAAAAGTCGAGACGCCCACGCTTGCCGCGCACCACATCGACCCCCAGATGGCCTTCGCGCTGCCCCGCCACACGGACGATATTGCGCAGCCAGGCTTCATACGCCGACTCGAAACCGGCCTTGACCCGGTGCTTGATAATCAACGTGACGGTCTCATCGGCCCCCGGTGTGGGTTGATTCAGGGCTTCAGGCATAACGCAGTACTCCGGGCAAACGAACAGGAATCGCCAGCCGACCCGGCCCGGCGATCAATACAGTGGTGAAAAGAATCAACAGCAACCAGCCGAACTGCCCCTCGGCCACACTCCATTGCGGATGCACGACCAGCAGCGCCACCAGCAGCACAAAGAGAATAGGCAGGCAGGCCAACCGCGCCAGCACCCCGGCGACGATCAGTAGCGGGCAGAGGACTTCGGCAAAAATCGCCAGGATCAGCGTGAGGCGGGCACCGAGGTGGAACGGGTCTTCGATCAGTTGCAGTTGCGCGGTGAAGTCCAGCAGCTTGGGCAAGCCGTGCACCCACAGCAAAAACAATCCGCCGCTGACCCGCAGGAACAGCAAACCGATGTCCTGTGCCTGTTCATCCCTCGAAGTAGTCATGACCCGCCCCTCTGAATGTCATTGGCTTGAATCATGCCAACGAGGGGGCGGAGTGAATTGCATGGATGTGCTCAGTTGCCGGGTTTGTCCAGCGTGTCAGGCAGGAGCGGTCTCAAGGCGTCGCACTGATCGTGTATTCGCGCGTTTGAAAAACCGTCTGCGTATTCGGATCCGTCGCCTGATCCAGATTGACCCGGAACCGAATGACCAGTTTGCTGCCGTGCTTGAGCAACCGCAGATAATCGACTGAAACATTAGGACCGAAACGGCCATTGGTGATCCATGCGCGGTGCACCATGTTGACGGTGGCCGTCCACATGCGCAGGTTGTGCGGCCCCGTGTCGGACTCCCCGGCAAAATCACACGACAATCGTTGACTCACAGCAATCAAGGGCCAGACTCCAAACTCCAGATTGGCCCCGGACTGGATATCTTTCAGATCAAGAATGTCACCGTTGGCCTGAGTGATCACTGGCGCTACGAGCCGCTCCAGCGCAATCGGCAACACGTTCAGACGTAAAGGCAGTGAGGGCACCGGAGCTGCCCCACCGCGGGTATACGAAAAGGTCACCACCATGGTTTTTCCGACGCTGAATGCCACCAACGAAACGGGCAAGGTAATCCTGATGGGGCGGGTGTTACCCGCTGCAACCGGTGGGGTCGTATGCGAGCCTGCAGGGGGTGTGCCGTCAGCGGCTGTCACCGTCACAGACACCATATCGGTGGGCAGATGATCATAAACGAGCTCAGCGGTCAGGCTGGTGAGTGCGTTCAGCGGATCAAGACGGGTGTCATCGGGAGCCTCGACAATTCTCAGCGGCAGGTCTGACAGCACGACGTTGATCCGTCGGGTATTCGACGGGCTGCCACTGCCATCAGCCAACCGAACCGTAAATGCATGCGGTCCCGGATTCAGACCAGGCGCACCGTGCGTCCAGTTACCGTCTACGGGACTGGCCGTACCGATCGAGGTCGTACCGTCCAACACCGTCAATTTACCCGAAGCACTGCCGCTCAAGGTGACATCGGCGTAGCGAGTATTCGCACCGTCGGCGACCTCGCCATCCTGATCGCTAACTGACAATATCCTCGGCGTAACGGCGGGACCTGTGCGGATGATGTAGTTTCGATGGGCGAATGCCTGAGCGAGGGATGGCTGCTCACTGCCTTGCAGCCCGGCCATGAATTTCAGCGTCAGCACGCTGCCATTCTTCAAAGCCTGCAGCGGCGCAGCAGGGAAATTCTGCTCGAAAAACCCATAGCGCTGAAAGTCTTCATCGACGACGTTGACCGGGGCTCGCCAATAAGACGCCTCGAAATCAGTGTCGTCGGCGTTAGTGCCATTTGCGGTGAGCCAAAAACACTGCCCGCGCGTGCCCAGCAGCCACGCATTGATACGCAATGTGAACTCATCCAGATCGCTGACAGGCAATTCGATTCCCTGACCGTCGTTGTCAGCCTGTCGGATGAACGGCCGAGGCAGATCAAACAGATTGATCGGTGCGACGTACAGCGCCAACGCTTGTGAAACAAACTCCGCCGTGCCTCGGTAAACCGTATAAGTGAAAACGACGGTATGCCCCAGGTTGAAAGTCACGAGCCGGGTGTCGATGTGGGTCTGGAAAGGACGTGCAAACCCACCGATCGGTATGCGCGGCGATGTGTAAGAGCCGAAGCCCGGAGTTCCGGCGCAGTGGATCGTCACAACGTCTTCCCGCGCCCACTCGTAGTCTATTCGCAGCGTAATGTTGTGCCGAACCGCGTGCGGGTTCAACAAGCCGCCAGGAAAGCTTTCCATGATCTGCAGCGGTGGCAGGTCGTTACTGTTGAGCGCAGGCGTCGACGTGTCCATGTTCAGGTTCCTTGAGTGTTGGCCTCTTCGGCATGCTCATCAAACACGGGAAGGCCAACCGGCACCACTGTCAGAACTTACAGGTGAAGCATGGTTTTCGACGAGTGGTCGCTCATCTTGAAGGGATATCCAGCGGCGCCGCCATGAACTGACTGATTCGCGAGCGCAGCCATTTCTCCGCCGGGTCGTTGTCATGCACCCCACTCCACGCCATCGACAACTGCGCCGCATCGATCGGAAACGGCGGATCTTCGGCACGCAGCGCACAGCCCTCAACCAAGGCGCAGGCAGCATAATCCGGAACAGTGGCGATCATCTCGGTGCCGGCGAGCAAGGCGCGCAAACCGCTGAACTGCGGCACACCGAGAACGACACGGCGGCAACGGCCGATCTTCGCCAGGTCCAGATCGATATTGCCGCTCAGGTCGCCCGAGAACGACACCATCGCATGCGGACGCTGGCAATATTCGTCCAGCGTCAGCGGCCCCGGACGATCATCGCCGCGCAGGACTTTGCAGGGAATATCACGTAGCTTCCTGCGCTTGGCGTTAGCTGGCAGATCCGTGGTGTAGCTCACACCCACGGAGATTTCCCCCGAGGCCAGCAACGCTGGCATCAGCAGGTAGTTGGCGCGGCGCACGACCACGACAATCCCCGGCGCTTCCTGCTGAAGCTGGCGCAACAGCGGCGGGAACAGACCGAACTCGGCGTCGTCCGACAGGCCGATGCGAAACACGTCGCAACTGCTCGCCGGCTCGAACTCCTTGGCCCGGCTGACCGCCCCGGAGATCACATCCATCGCCGGCTGCAGTTCCTTGAGAATCGCCAGCGCCCGTGCGGTCGGTTCCATGCCGCGACCATTGCGCAGCAGCAATGGATCGTCGAACAGGTCGCGCAACCGCCCGAGCGCCGCACTGACTGCGGGCTGGCCCATGAACAGTTTTTCGGCGACGCGGGTCAGGTTCTTCTCGAACATCAGCGCTTCGAAAATCACCAGCAGGTTCATGTCGACGCGACGCAGATCGTTACGGTTCATGGGCATGTCGTCCTTATCAATGTCAGCCGCTCAAGCGGATCGGCGCTACGCACTTTACTCGATCAACGGCACTTTGGCCGCGCGTTTGTACGGGCCGTACTCCACCGGCACCCACTGGAAATGTTTGCCTTCGGCAGTGATGTGGCCGATCCCAGGGAACGGCAAATGCGCAGCGGTGACCCACGTCTTGCTCACCGCCGCCGCACTGAACACCGCCTGCCGGCTGTTGATCGCCTGCTGGCTGTTAACGTCGAAGCCGATCGACACTTCCGGATGCAGGAATTGCACCGCGAGGTTATGCACCAGATCGCCCATGAACACGATGCTCTGCTTCTGCGAGGTGAAACGATAGGTGGTGCTGCCCGGCGTATGCCCGGCTTCGAGCGTCGCTTCGACCACGCCCGGCAGCGGCGACTCGCCTGCGCTGAAGGTCTTGAAACGCCCGGCGGCGACGTAAGCGGCAGTGGATTGCTGGGCGATCTTGAAGAACTCCTTGGCGCCGGCCGGAGCCTTGGCCAGTGCGGCCGGATCGAGCCAGTAATCGGCTTCAGCCTTGGCCGCGTAGACCGTAGCATTGCTGAACAGCGCCTGCTTTTGCCCGTCGACCAGGCCACAGACGTGATCCAGATGCAGGTGCGTCAGCAGGATCGTATCGACCTGTTCCGGTTTATAGCCGGCTGCCTGCATGTTGCTCAGCAGCTGGCCAGCGGTGGCGCCGATGCACTGGCCGGCGCCGCTGTCGACCAGAATCAGTTGTTTGCCGGTATTGACCAGAAAGGCGTTGAACGCGGTTTGCACACCCGGCGTTTCAATCGAACGGCGGGCCAGCAGCGCACGAATCTGGCTCTGACTCATGCCTTGCAGCAGCTTCGGCGACAAGTCGTTGTAGCCGTCAAATAACGCCGTGACTTCGTAATCGCCCACCGCCAGGCGGAAATAACCCGGCGCCTGGGTGCCCACGTGTGGCGCTTGCGCCATTGCGCAGGACATCGCCAGTGCGAGCGTCATGGTTGTCACGGCTTTGAACATGCTTTTCATCGAATTCTCCTGAACCTGACCGACTGCGGCGGCCCTGTCGGTTCGCCACGCTTGCCCCGGATCGTGGCGCAAAACGCCCGGCGCAGACTTGCAAGCATGTGCTGAGTTCCGGTCGATGCTCGGCAATTAACAACGATTAACTCGTCAGCCTGGCGCCCGCGCTGAACAATGCCGTCACTCGCACAGCGTTGTTTTTTGACCTGACGGGATGCGCCTTTCGTGCATTCCCCATCGACACGGACCTTGGCCATGGCTCAATTGCAACCCACCGTCGCCCTCGCCCCTGCCCGCCAACCGGATACACCTGCCATTGGCGGGCTCAGTCCGCAACGCGAACGGCTGGTCAAACAACTGATCCTCGAACGCCTCGGTGACAGCCTGGAAGTGGCCGAACTGGCCCGCGCCTGCTCACTGTCACGCAGTCATTTTTCCCGCGCCTTCAAGTGCAGCACCGGGGTTTCGCCGCAGGACTGGATTCGTACCCAGCGCATCGCCCGCGCCAAGATGCTGATCCAGCACACCGACCTGAGCCTGACGCACATAAGCCTGGAATGCGGCTTCTGCGATCAAGCGCATTTCTGTCACATGTTTACCCGCAGCGAAGGCATCAATCCGTTCGCCTGGCGCTGCCAGATCATGCGCGAACCGCGGTCGCCGCGTTCGCAGCCCGGCATGTTCTGATCGAGACGCCCGTTGCACCGATGCGCAAACCTGAGGATCATGCCCAGACACCCGAACCAGAGAGCCCGCGCCTGCGCGCGCGATCGGTGGGTATCGTCCGTCGCAGCGCCGCAGGAGTGAGCTGTTGAGTCTTTCCCCGAATCAGGCCATCGGTTTTGGCCCCTATCGGATTCATCCCGGACAACGCCGCGTATTCGAAGGCGAGCAACCGCTGCGTCTGGGTCGGCGGGCAATGGACATTCTGCTGATGCTACTGGCGCGTGCCGGTGAAGTGGTGAGCAAGCAGGAACTGATGGCCGGGGTCTGGCCGGACAGTGTTGTCGAAGAAATCAATTTGCGCGTGCACATGGCGGCATTGCGCAAGGCGCTCGGTGACGGTCAGGCCGGCCAGCGTTACATCGTCACGGTGGCGCAGCGAGGCTACAGTTTTGTCGCGCCGCTCCTGCTGCATTCCATGGAGGAGCGTCCTTTGGACGATGCCGGCGGTCGCCACAATCTGCCCTTGCGGCGCACGCGCATGATCGGCCGCCAGCCACTGGTCGACAGCCTGATGAGCGACCTGCCGCGCCGACGCTGCATCACCCTGGTCGGCCCTGGCGGAATCGGCAAGACCACCGTCGCGCTGCGGGTCGCCGAGCAGTTGATCGGCTTTTACCGCGACGGTATTCGCCTGGTGGATCTGGCGCCGCTCAACGACCCCGCGCTGATCGGCTCGCACCTCGCCACCCTGCTTGATCTGGTGCTGCCTGAGGGCGACTCGCTGGCAGCGTTGGTCGACGCGCTGCAACCACGGCAGATGCTGTTGCTGCTCGACAACTGTGAGCACCTGATCGATGCCGTCGCGACCCTCAGCGAAAGCATTCTGCGCGGCGCGCCCAAAGTGCACATTCTTGCCACCAGCCGCGAAAGCCTGCGGGCCGAGGGTGAATGCGTCCAGCGCCTGGACGCGCTCGCCTACCCGTCGATGAGTACGATGCTGAGTCGCGAACAGGTACTCGAATTTTCGGCACTGCAACTGTTTATAGAGCGAGCCACGGCCGCCCAGGAAAGCTTCGAACTGAGCGATAGCCAACTGCCGCAAGTGATCGAGATCTGCCACCGACTGGACGGGATGCCACTGGCGCTGGAACTGGCGGCCGCGCAGGTTACCGAGCTTGGCCTCGACGGTCTGCTCGGGCAGTTGCAGGGTCGCCTGCCACCGTTGAACAAAGGCCGGCAAAGCAGTCATGAACGGCACCTGACGCTACGCGCCACGCTGGACTGGAGTTTCAATCTGCTGGAGCGCTGCGAGCAGACCTGCCTGCGTCGTCTGGCGGTGTTTCGCGGCGGCTTTACTCTGGAATCGGCAGCGGCCGTGATCGTCGGCGAGCAGATCGATCCCAGTGGGGTGTTCGTCTCGATCACTCAATTGGTCGCCAAATCCTTGCTCAGCGTCGAGGTCGGCGATGAACAGGTGTTCTACCGCTTGCTCGACACCACCCGCCGTTATGCGCTGGAAAAACTCGAGCAGGCCGCCGAATTCGATGACACCCGCGAGCGCCATGCCGAGCGCTGCCTGGCGCTGATGCAGCAAGCGAAAAGCGAATGGGAGCATACCCCGACGGCGCTGTGGATCGAACGCTACGCCCGCGGGCTCGAAGATTTGCGCGCGGCGCTGGAGTGGAGCCTGCACGGGGCCGGCTCCGGGGGGTTGGGAATTCGTCTGGCGGCAGCCTCGGCGCCGTTGTGGCAAGAACTCTCGCTGCTCAAGGAATACGGCGGCCATGTGCGTCGGGCGCTGAGCCTGTTCGATGAACGCGACGAGCCTTGCCCGCGTCTGAAGATCACTTTGAAACTGGCGCTGGGCAGTGCCTGTTACCACACCTGGGGCGGCACCACCGAAACCATCGACGCCTTTGCCCAGGCACAACAACTGGCGCAGGCGAACAACGACGTTGCCGGCCAATTGCGTGCGGTATCCGGGTACATGGCGGTCAATCTCAGTTGCGGGCATTACCGCCTGGCGCTGGCCCAGAGCGAGCAGTTCGACCGCCTCGGCCTGCACGGCGATCCACTGCTGTCACTGAGCACCCACCGTTTGCGCGTACTGGCGCTGCATTATGCCGGCGACCAGTCGCAGGCGCGCACTCATGCCGAGCAGGTCCTGCAGCGCATGGCGCACAGTGGCAACGTCAACCGCTTCACCCACGGCTTTGGCGTGCA
This sequence comes from Pseudomonas sp. Z003-0.4C(8344-21), assembly GCF_900104975.1. NCBI lineage: Bacteria > Pseudomonadati > Pseudomonadota > Gammaproteobacteria > Pseudomonadales > Pseudomonadaceae > Pseudomonas > Pseudomonas sp. Z003-0.4C(8344-21). The sequence goes on from NZ_LT629756.1 coordinate 4,178,846, forward strand.
ATACGACCAGAGCGTGGCCTCGTTGACGGTGCTGGCGCGCATCTTGTGGATGCAGGGCCTGCCCGAGCAGGCGTGGCGTGCCGCGCGACAGGCGCTGGACATCGCCGTGCAGATCGATCACGGCACTTCGATCTGTTACACCCTGGCCTTGGCCAGTTGCCCGATCGCTCATTACAACGGCGATCAACAAAACGCCCGCATGCTGCTGCGTCTGCTATTGGAGCAATCGCAAAAACATTCGGTGCTGCTGTTCAATCATTGGGGGCGGCATTACGCGCAGGTCATTCATGCAGACGCCACCGAACTGCCGCCGACGGAGCGCGGCGGGTTGATCGGTGAAATCATGGTCACGCTGGATCCGCGTTTCGTCGACGATGCATTGCTGCAGCGTGCATTGAGTGGCGAGGCGGGATGGAGCACGGCAGAGATCTTGCGCGCTCAGGCGCTGGCGTTGCTATCGCAGAATTCTGGATGCGCCTCAGATCCCTGTGGGAGCTGGCTTGCCAGCGATGGCGTCCTGTCAGACAGCGCCAATATCAAGCAAGCCGAACACCTCCTGCAACAAGCCCTGACCACCGCCCGCACCCACGGCGCCCTCGCCTGGGAGCTGCGCAGCGCCACATCATTGGCGCAACTCTGGCATCGCCAGTCGCGCGGTCATCACGCACTGAATCTGCTGCGTCCTGTCGTTGAGCAGTTCAGCGAGGGTTTTGCGACCCCGGATTTGAGCAGAGCACGCTTGCTGATCAATGCCCTAAGTGAAGACGTACACGCCTGAATGAGTGCGTCGTTGATTGACGTAGCGCGCATGCCGACGCTCAAGCTCGACCCCTTCCCCGCTGCGTTCAAGCTGCTCGCGCGCATAACGTCGAGTGGTGTTGAGCATGCGGTATCGGCAAGCGCTGCCGCTCCCCTCCTGCGTCAGCAGCGATTTTTGCACCAGGCTTGTGATGATTGCGGCGAGGCGCGACGAGGCCAGTGGCGTGCAACTGACCACTGCCAGCGCCGCCTCCAATGTGAAAGGCATTTTGAACACCGACAAACGCTGCAATACGCGCTGCTCCGGCTCACTCAAGCGCTGATAGCTGCTGTCCAGCGCGGCCCGCATCGACTGATGGCGCGGCACGGCGGTGCGCCGCCCCTGACTGAGCACTTGCAGACCATCGGACACGTGCGCGTGCAAGCCGATAAGACCCAGCACATCGATCTGCGCCGCCGCCAGTTCGATGGCCAGCGGCAAGCCGTCGAGTTGTCGGCAAATTTCGCGCAGCGGCTGAACATCCTGAGCGCGCAGCTGGAAATCATGCTGGCGCGCCCGTGCGCGACTGACGAACAACTGCACCGCCGGGCAGCCCATGGCCTCGGCGACATCGTCGACCGCCACAGGCTTTGGCAGGCTCAAGGGTGGCAGTTGCTTGAGGACTTCACCGCTGACCTGCAAGGGCTCACGGCTGGTAACCAGAATGGACACACGTGGCGCCACGCCTGACAGGGTTTCGACCAGTGCCTTGCAGGCCGCGTGCTGATGCTCGGCGTTGTCGAGCACCAGCAAGGCATGACGTTCGCACAACCCGGCCAGATCGCTGCCGAGCCGGTGCAGACAATGCTCCAGCAATGAGCTGTTGCCGCTGATCTGCGCAAGATCGACATGCCAGACGCCGTGGCGAAAATACTGCACCAACAGCTCCGCTACCCGCAGGGCCACGGTGGATTTGCCCACGCCGGTCGGGCCGGTGATGGTCAGCAGCCGACACGCTGGCAGGTGTCGCATCAGACTGCCCACCAGCGCATCGCGGCCGATCACCGGGGTCAACCGCGCGGGCAAGTTGTGCGGTGGTGGCGCATTGGCAAGTGTTTGCGGCGCTGCACTGTCGCGATGCACCGGGGCGATGAAACTGTAGCCGCATTGCGGCACGTTAATGATGTAACGCTGACCGTTGCCACCGTCTCCCAGTGCGCGTCGCAGTGCCGCGATGTGCACCCGCAGGTTGATCTCCTCGACCACCGACGTCGGCCACACCTGGGCGATCAATTGCTCCTTGGTGACCACCCGACCGGCGCGCTCGACCAATACTTGCAAAATATCCAGCGCCCGACTGCCCACGCGCACTGGCTGATCCCCGTTCAGGATCAGTCGTTGTCGCACATGAAAGGCGTAAGGGCCAAAACGCAGCACTGACGCCGGGTTGAAATCATCGAGGCTGTTCATGCCAACCATCTTGGCAGCGTTCGATGACGCGACAACGGCGACACGGGGCGCAATACGGACATACCGAGGCGCCAGACGGACATACCGAGGCGCCAGACGGACAGAAACGCTCTAGCTGAACTGTTCGCGATACTGCGCCGGGGTCAGGCCGAGCTTTTCGGCGAACAGTGAGCGCATGTGCCGGACGCTGCCAAAGCCGCTTTTGTACGCCACGGTCTTCAGCGGCAACTCGCTGGTTTCCAAAAGATTTCGCGCACAGTCGACGCGGGCGCTTTGCAGAAACTCCATCGGTGTCATGTTGATTTCCCGGGCGAACACCCGGGCGAAATGCCGCGCACTCATATTGGCAATAGCCGCCATGCGCTCGACCGTGAATGCTTCGTCAAGGTGCTCGAGCACGTAGCTCTGCGCGCGGGTGATCGGGGTTTCCTGCGGCGCCACGGCCGCCATCAACGGGCTGAACTGTGCCTGCCCGCCCTGCCGCTTCATCACCACCAGCAGGACCTTGGCGACATCCTGGGCAAGCTTCTTGCCGTGATCGCGGGCCACCACAGCCAATGCCATATCAATACCAGCGGTCACACCGCCAGAGGTGATCAGGTTGCGATCTTCGATATAGATCTGATCGGTGGCGACGTCGGCCTTGGGAAACGCCCGGATCAGCCGCTCGGTGTAATTCCAGTGAGTGGTCACCTGATAGCCGTCAAGCAGACCGGCATGTCCCAGTACAAAAGCGCCAGTGCAGATCGAACCGTAATGCTCGGCCCGTTGCACGGCGCCTTTGAGCCAGGCGAACAAGGCAGGAAATTGCTGGTTGTAGGCGCCGGGGCCGCCGGGCACAAGCAACAGATCATAGCGCTCGGTATCTTCGTCGATTGTCCGATCAGCCTGGACCATCACACCGTTGGACGCTCGCAGCGCGCCGGGCTCGGTTCCCAGGGTGACCAACTGATAGTGCGCGTCGGGCTTGAGGTAGCGGTTGGCAACCGCAAACACTTCCAGCGGCCCGGCCATATCAAGCAGGAGAAAGTCGGGAAACAGCACCATTGCCACGGTTTTCATGGGAGCACGTCGCTTCAATCGGGGAACATGAGACAGGCCGGACATTATGACCAGGCAAGACGTCTCAAGCGCGAAAAATTGTGTGAGCGGCCTCGCACAACTGTCAACCTCACCGAGACAGTCTTTCAGTTTTCACCTACTTATTGGATTTCATGGTTAACAGTAACCTTCTCCTCACTCGGACGAATACACGTCCCGCCAGGAGATCTTAATCATGCTGACTCTTCGCAAAGCCTCCGATCGTGGCCTCGCCAATCATGGCTGGTTGAAGTCGTTTCACACCTTTTCCTTCGCCAGCTATCGCAACCCTCGCGAACAGGGTTTCTCGGACCTGCTGGTGATCAATGACGACCGCGTTGCCGCCGGCAAAGGTTTCGGCCAGCACCCGCACCGCGACATGGAGATCTTTTCCTACGTGCTGGAAGGTGCGCTGGAACACAAGGACACGCTGGGCACCGGCTCGGTCATCCGCCCCGGCGACGTGCAATTGATGAGCGCCGGCAGCGGCGTGGCGCACAGCGAGTTCAACCATTCGGCCACCAAGCCTGTGCATTTTCTGCAGATCTGGATCGTGCCGGAAGTCAGCGGTGCCAAACCGCGCTACCAGCAGGAGCATTTCAGCGCGCAAAGAAAACGCGGTCGCCTGCAATTGATCATCTCGCCAGACGGCAAGGACGGCTCGCTGAAAGTTCGCCAGGACGCGCGCGTGTTCGCCGGGCTGTTCGACGGCGAAGAAAGCGCCACGCTGAAACTGCCGGCCGACCGTTACGCGTATGTGCATGTGGCACGCGGCAGTGTCGAACTCAATGGCCAGCCATTGCAGGAAGGCGATGGCGTGCGGGTTCGCGAAGAACAGTTGCTGACCTTGAGCAACGGTGTCGATGCCGAGGTGCTGGTGTTTGACTTGCGGCCGCAGGAGTTGCCGCAGATGCCATGACGCAGTGTTTCTACACTTATGAGAACGGCCTTCCAATGAAGGCCGTTTTTTATTCGGGTGATTTGCTCCACGGCAGCATCGGCGGTATGGGCACGGTAAACTCCTTGCCCGCCTGAATCGCCGCCAACGTCGTCTGGACCGCTGCATAAGTGTTGGCCTGATTGGCATAACAGGCACCGACGACGATGGCGACGAGCCCCACCAACTGAACGGCGGCCGCGGCCCAGACATTGGCTTTCGTCGTGCTCGCCTGCCTGATGGCTTCTTTCGATTCCTGTGCAATGTTCTGGATCGCTGAGGACATCAATTCGAAGCGTTTGTCCCGCTCCGACTGCGCCCTGTCTCGCTCCGACTGCGCCCTGTCCATCTCCGACCGAATACGGGAGTCTGCCTTGTCCCGCTCGGCCTGAGCCGCCAGAAATGCATCGATACGCATCGATACGCCCTCCATCCGCGCATCCATCCTTGCTTCTATGGTCTCGATCCTGGCATCGAACTCTTCGCGGCTTATGCTGCTCATGGTGTGCGTATTCCGGCTGTCGTTGAATGGATCACTGTCTGAACATTGCCTCATTTCCCTGGCTTTCAATTCGTCACCTGTGGTGGTTACCGAGACCTTCCGTGGTCGATCGTTTCAGTGCGAGCCCTGCGACTCTCACCGGACTGTGGAAACGATAAAGCCGTTACCCAATACCAACAAGCCGGCCGATTCGGCCACGTTTGTAGGCTTTTTCGTCAGCCGACGTAGCCTCATCCAAGCAGCCTTGAGCTCACTCATTTTCCTGCGCAAACGCTTCGACAATCTGCTCGATTACCGCTCTCACCCGCGCCGTGTGGCGCAAATCCGCATGGGTCACCAGCCACACGTCGTACGGCAGCGGACGCGTGCGTTGCGGCCACAATCTGATCAGGCCATCGCGTTCACCCATGTAAACCGGAATTTCTCCTACACCCAGACCGGCCGCGATCGAGCGGCGCACCAGCAGACTGGAGCTGAGACTGGCGACGATTCGCCCGCGATTCAACGGCTCGCAGACCAGCGTCAAATCTTTCTTGCTTTGCAGATAGGGTTGATAGACCACCAGATCATGACCTTCGAACGCCGTGTCTGGCTGCGGTGAGCCATTGGTGTCGATGTAGGCCTGCGAAGCGAACAGGCCCACCGGCCAGCGGGCGATGCGTCGGGCAATCAGATCTGGATTGTCCGGCCGGGTGTTGCGCACGGCGATATCGGCTTCGCGTTTGGCCAGACTGAGAATCTGCGTGGACGCCTCCAGTTGCACGCGCACGTCCGGATGCCGGGCATGCAAGCGCGCCATGGCCGGGATCAGGAAATCAATGGCCAGCGAATCGGTGGTGCTGACCCGCACGGTGCCGGTCAGGCGATCGTCCAGACCTTCGATTTGCCGCTGCAGATCCAGCGCGGACTGCTCCATTTTCTCCACACTCCTGAGCGCCGCTTCGCCGACTGCAGTCAATGCGTAACCGTCGGAAGTGCGCAGGAATAAAGTCGCACTCAGGGTCTTTTCCAACGCGGTAATACGCCGCCCGACGGTGGCCTGATCCACGCCCAGCACCCGCGCCGCGCCCCGCAGCGTCGACTCCCGGCAAACCGCCAGAAACATTCGCGCATCATCCCAATTCATGTTTTCCCCTTGATGCAAAAATGCATCAGCGCGTCGCTTAATCGCTGCGTTATCGCAGCAACGATAGCGGATATGCTCAGCGCTATAAACCTTTCACGAGATCGCTGTCATGCGTACTTCTACCTCATCCGGCATCTGGATGCCGATCTTCGCCGGCCTCTGTGCCAGCCTGGTCAGCATTGGCTTGGCGCGCTTCGCTTACACCCCGTTGATCCCTTCGCTGATTGAAGCCCGCTGGTTCAGCGCCAATGATGTGGTCTACCTCGGCGCAGCCAATCTGGTCGGCTACTTGATCGGTGCCCTGCTAGGTCGGCCGACAGCGCGCCAACTCGGCAATAAAAATGCCCTGCGGTTAATGATGCTGGGAGTGACGGCGGCGTTTTTTGCCTGTGCATTTCCGTTGTCGGTGAGCTGGTTCTTCGGCTGGCGGCTGCTGTCGGGCATTGCCGGGGGCGCAATCATGGTGCTGGTGGCTGCAACCGTTCTGCCGCATGTGCCGGCAGCACGCAAAGGATTGGCCAGTGGTGCGATCTTCCTCGGCATCGGCCTCGGTATCGCTGCCTCCGGGACGTTGGTGCCGCCGCTGTTGAGTCTCGGATTGCAGGCCACCTGGCTGGGCCTTGGCATTCTGGCGCTGGTGCTGACGGCCCTGAGCTGGTTCGGCTGGCCGGACGACTTTGCGCATCCGCCAGTGACACATGAAGCGACGGGCGTACAGTCAACACCGCGCGCGGTGTATCTGTTGTTCGCTCAGTACGCGTTCATGGCCGCGGGCCTGGTGCCGGCGATGGTGTTTCTGGTGGATTACGTTGCACGTGGCCTTGGTGCCGGCGCGCATACCGGTGCGCTGATCTGGGTGATGTACGGTCTGGGCGCGATTGTCGGGCCGGTGAGTTATGGTTTTCTCGCCGATCACCTTGGCGCACGCTCTGGCATCCGCTGGGTGCTGGTGGTGCAAGCGATTGCTCTCGGCCTGCTCGCAGTATCTCACTCGTTTCTGGCACTGGCGTTGTTGGCGGTGATTCTCGGTTCCTTCCCGCCCGGCATCGTGCCGCTGGCCCTGGCGCGGGTACATGAGCTGGTGCCGGAGCATCATGGTCAGCAGATCGCCTGGAGTCGCGCCACGGTGTCATTCGCCACGTTTCAAGCCTTGGCCGGGTTTGCCTATTCGGCGCTGTTCAATGCCAGTGGCGGTCATCACGCGTTGTTGTTCGTGATTGCCGCTGGCGCGATCGTTGTAGCGCTGCTGCTGGAACATGCCGTGAAGTGGCTGCCCGTCGCGGCTCAACCACACCGTTGCACAAATTGAGGGGAATCATTGCCTACCCGGCAAGCTCCCATTACAGAACGCACGCCTACAGGAGTCGACATGTCGCTGCCCAATGAAATGACCCGTATCGAAATCACTGAGCCCGGCGGGCCCGAAGTCTTGCAGCCCAAGCGCGTGCCGCTGCCGGTCGCTGCCGCCGGCGAAGTGCTGATTCGCGTGCATGCCGCCGGCATCAATCGCCCGGACGCCTTGCAGCGTGCTGGCAAGTACCCTATGAAGCCCGGCATGAACCCGATTCCAGGACTGGAAGTCGCCGGCGAAGTCGTCGCGCTTGGTGAGGGTGTGAAGCAGTTCGCCATGGGTGACCGCGTCTGCGCGTTGACCAATGGCGGCGGCTATGCCGAATATTGTGCGGTTCCAGCCGGCCAGACTCTGCCGATCCCCGCCGGCCTCGACTGGGTGCATGCTGCGGCCATTCCGGAAACGTTCTTCACCGTTTGGGCCAACTTGTTCGGTCTCGGCGGCGCGAGTCGCGGCCAGCGTGTGCTGATTCACGGTGGCACCAGCGGCATTGGCACTACCGCGCTGATGCTGTGCCGTGAATTCGCCATTGAAGCCTTTGCCACGGCCGGCAGCGCCGACAAATGCGCAGCGATCCGTGAGCTGGGTGGCGAGGCGATCAATTATCGCGATGCAGATTTCGCTGAAGTGATCGCCGAGAAGACCGACAATCACGGGGTCAACGTAATTCTCGACATCATGGGCGGCTCGTACTTCAACAGTAATGTCAGCGCACTGGCAATGGACGGCCGACTGGTCATGCTCGGCTTCCTCGGCGGCGCGCGGGCCAATGACGTCGACTTGCTGGCCATTCTCGGCAAACGCGCGGTGGTCACCGGCTCGCTGCTGCGCGCTCGCACCTCAGCGGAAAAAGCCGAAATCGCTGCGCAACTGCATGAACACGTCTGGCCGGCGCTGGCTGCCGGGCGCTGCCTGCCCATGATTGATAAGGTCTACCCACTGACCGACGCGGCGAAGGCCCACGCCCATATGGAGGCAGGTGACCATATCGGTAAGATCGTGCTGCAGGTGACTTGAGGCATCGCAGCATTTTGTAATCAATACAGCCGGACAGCGGTCGAAAAAATTACGCGCAGACCGAGGCATCTGGTAAAAGGCGTTCTTTGTCTGCGCTCAGGTGAAACGTTTAATGTTCCGGTCCTTCATGACGCGTCTGCGCCGTCGCCGCCTGGCGTTCGCCTGCATGGCCGCGTTGATCATCGGCGTGCCGACCAGTTGTGCCGTGCTCGAACACACCGAGCGCACCCTGCTGTTTCGCATCGAACCGGGCAACGCTGGCTGGTATCGCGGCTTGCCCGGCAGCGTGCAGGAGCTCGATCTGCAGCCGAAAAGCTTCAAGGCCGGGCAAAACATCCATGCCTGGTGGTGGCCGGCGGAAAAAGCCGATGCGCCAGCGATTCTTTACCTGCACGGGGTTCGCTGGAACCTCACCGGTCAGTTGTTCCGCATCGAGCAACTGCGCGCAGCGGGTTATTCGGTGCTGGCTATCGATTACCGCGGCTTCGGTCAGAGCAAAGGTGATCTACCGTCGGAAAGCAGTGTTTATGAAGACGCTCGCGTTGCGTGGGAGCGCTTCCAACTGCTGCAACCGGACCCGAACAAGCGCCTGATCTATGGTCACTCTCTCGGCGGCGCGGTAGCGATTGACCTGGCCGCTGAACTCGGACAGCGCGCTGCTCGCAGCCACTCCCCCTTACCCGTGCGCGGTCTGGTCATTGAGTCGACCTTCACGTCGCTGGCCGACGTGGCTGCCGCCGTCGCCAATACCTCGCTACCCGTGCGCTGGCTGTTGTCACAGAAATTCGATTCCATCGACAAGATAGCCGACATTCACATGCCACTGCTGGTGGTGCATGGCCAGGCGGACGCCTTCGTACCGCCGCGCTTCAGCGAGCAATTGTTCAATGCCGCTGAGCAGCCCAAGCGCCTGCTGCTGGTGCCCGGAGCGACGCACAACAACAGCATGGCCCTCGGCGGCCAGGGTTATCGCAAGGCACTGGATGCATTGATGCAGACCAAACCGTCGCCGCAGGTGGCCGGGCCGGCAGTGGCCAAGGGCTCTCGCGACTCCTGAGCTGTCCGGTCAACCTACGCCCACCGGCATCAGCGCCGTGCCAGTTCGTGGCGTACGCACTGTTCGTAATAAGTCTGCTTGACCGCCGCGGGGTTCAACTTCGAACTGCTGTTATAGGTTTGCTCGGTAATGCCCATCGCGGTCATGCGCATCCAGGGCTGCTGGAACCGCCGAACCTGCAATTGTTTGCGTGCCCCGTACAACGAGACTCCAGACAGTTTTGACCGCTGCGCGCCGGCAGCAATGTCCGAGCCCCATGTGCAGGCAAAGCGGTGGCCCTTGCTCAGCTCTTTTGCCTGTACGCCCGAGGCGATCAAAGCCAGGGAAAGCGTCGCAACGGTGATAACAATCGTCCGCATTTAGCCGACCTAACCTTTTGAAAAAAGGCGATTTTGCCGGGGCAGATCAAGTCCGGGGGCCAGCAATTTGCCTTCCTGCGAAGACTAATCCTTGAACCGAATACATCCCAAGCTCTGCCGCTCGTCCAGAACCTCGCACCTTTGGCGGGCTGGCTCATCCAAATCAGTACATCCCGTCGCGCAGAAGGCTCATGCAATGAACAGGACAATCGCCGCCTTATCGTTCGCCAGTCTGTTTCTGATCGGCCCGCTTCATGCATCGGCAGCGGAAACGACAGCGGGCGCCGCCACCCCCGCCACCGCGCTGCCCGGTGTCAATCATGCAGAAAGCTCCCGCGACCATGATGAGAAGGCGAACAAGAAAGGCGAAGAGTCGTCAGGTGCCAACGCGGGCGCGGAGCCTCATGAGACGCAGAAGGATGCCGCCACGTCCAGCGACTCCAAAGACCTGGAGAAAAAGCCCACGCAGTAATTTCCAATGGACAACTCACAGACCATCCGGTCTGTGCTCTGGCTCCATAAATGAAAAGGCCAATGTCATCGACATTGGCCTTTTCATTTCAGTCCCGAAGAAACCGGTCCGTCATTGCTTGGTGCATTGAGCGCCCAGTCCCATGCCCATGGAGCCCAGCGCAACCATCGGGCCGCTCGGAAGTTCGCACTTGTATTCGCCGCCATCGGTTTGAGCGGTGTAGTAGGTTGTATTGAAGTCGTTGCGGATGTTTGAAACCTTGATAACGGGTTTGCCAATGGTGGTCTGCGCTCGATCCTTCAGATCACTTTCGCCCGGTTTGACGGTCTGGCACCCAGAGACCGCGAGCGCGAATGTTGCGAGTAAAACGAGAACCGGGACAGTCCTTGATGAGTTCATTGCAGATCGACCTTTTTGATTTTTATACCAGAAAATTTTGACAGCAACCTGTCAGGCGATAGGACTTTAAAGTCGAGCCGGGACTGGGGCAATTAGGTCGGATGTGCTAATAGCTGAAAGCTAGCGTCGCTCCCGATGAGGTTTTGCGACTGCTTTGGAGTGGCGCATATCTTTGCGCGACCTCCATCATTAACTTAGAAAAAATGAATTAGCCACCTGATCCCTCGGTCAAGAATTATGAACGCAGTAAATCTGACGAGGTGACAGTAATGACTATCCAGGCAGAGACACTCGCAAAACTGACTGAAGCGCTTCAAGAGCGAGGCATGAATAGAGTTTCAGACATCCATTTCACCCGCGCACCTTACCGATACAACCATCGCTGGATCTGTATCGTGGAGTGAACGTGCCGACCGCCCGCGCCTGGATCGAAGTATCCAGCGCGGGCGCCCCGGCGTTCGAAACAAACGCAGGGTGGCGAGTTCGTGTCTGTTTCTGACTCATCCATAGGTCGACGGCAACAAAAAACCCGGCACGCTGGCCGGGTCTTGTGAACGGTAAAGGTTCATGGCGCCTGTTTCGCGCCGCCGTTATCCCGACCTGTCTGGGCATCCTGGTCAGAACCAGGATTTCCGGGTGGCGGATTCCAGTCCTCTGGTCGCTCGTCGGCACCCTGCTTTGGCTCAGAGATAGCCTGTTCCAGGCCAGAATCATGGCCCTCGCCAGAGTCCGGCGTTTGCTCGCCTGGTCCCGGATACGGAGCTTCAGGACCGTTGTTGTCGTCAATCATCATTTTCTCCCGTCATTGGCGCAGGGCCTGCGCTTACTACTGAGAGACGATTCCACGCCAGAGAGTGCGATTCGCTCGACGAGCGGGAATTACCCTCGCGCGCTCGTTAGTCAAATTCAGCTGTACTCACGTGGAAAAAAGCGCGTTCGATGGCGGGCTTTTTGTTTTAGGCGCACTAAGCGGCAACTACTATTTTCTCATTCGCTTCCAGGCGTCTCTTCTTCACGGCTTTCACGATGGGCTTTTCGACCAATATGTGAAGCGACACCGAAACCGCGAGAAGCAGTGCAAAGTAAGTCCAAAAATGGAGCTCATATCCCGTAGCAGATGATGGATAAAACCTGGATAGCAAAAGATACACTGGCATCTGCATGATATAAAGCGCGTAGCTGGCATCGCCAAGCAGCGTAGATAATTTCCCTTTCATGAACCGAGGAATGGCATGATTGCAAACTGCACAACTATAAATAAAAAACAAAAAAACCACCGCATAGAAGCTTGACCCATATGCAAACTTCTCTCCAAAAAAATCATTGATCACTCTTCCAGTTTTTGACAGTGCGTAGATAACAACAATTGACAGAATAAATAAAACGACATTCTTTGCCTGCGCATAAGCACCACCAGCTTTTAGCCTTGAATACGCGTAACCTCCGGAAAACCCAAGCACGAAGCTGCAAAAATGCGCGGGTGGAAAATAATAAACAATATCTACCGCGCGTGATGGGTTGAGTGTTGCAAACTCAGACTGGTTAATCGATGACAACACAAGCTGTGTCGCCAGCCAAAAAACGCAGGAAACAGCAATCCACACTACTGGCGAGCCCACCCCTTTTCTTGCCAGAACGATTAAAGCGGGCGCAAGCAAATAGAAAGCCATCTCAACGGACACAGACCAAGCTGGCATATTAAGCGACAATGGATATGGACTAACCCATGATTGCAGCATCAAAACAGATAAAATCAACTCAGTATCTTTTCCCACTAGACCTATCAGGGCTAGCGTTAAAACCAACGCTATAAGATAGACCGGCAAAATTCTGGCGAGTCGATCCACATAGAAACCGCCAACAGAAAACTCTTTCTTGATGGAAGATAATGCAATAACAAATCCAGACAGAACAAAAAAGAACGTTACTGCAATTGAACCAGCAGCAAGAACGGAAGGAAGCAGTTTGTAAAACTGGGTATCTCTTCCATAGTGAAATATCACGACAGATGCCGCAGCGATAAACCTAAAGAACGTTAAAGATTCAAGCCTGTTGCTATCCTTCATTCCCTGCGCATCCAATGTGTCCTTCGGCGCAGCGAATATACCAGAGGCTGCGCCAATGAACATGGCTACCTCATAGCATTGAGACCAAAGCGAGCACCTTCTGCCGTCACGCGCAGCATCTCATGGCAACTCGAAGCCGGGCTCACGCGGGTCGGCCTTGACCATTCCAAGGAGGAAAACAGCATGCCCTCCGCAAAAGTCCCCGCCCATGAAAAAGCCGAACTGGCTAGAGTTCGGCTAAGTCATTGAAATATATGGTCGGGACGGAGTGATTCGAACACTCGACCCCTAGCACCCCATGCTAGTGCGCTACCGGACTGCGCTACGCCCCGACTGATGTTGCATCTCGTTCTTCACCTCGAAGAACGTTCAAGAATATAGCGCAAGCGTTTGAAAACTGGAAGTATTCAAACGCTGCTTTTTATTTCTTGAGTACTACCAGCACGTCTTCGAGCTCGGCAATCATCTGCCGGATCATCTGCTTGTACTGGGTGGTGTCGTCTTTGGCTTCATCGCCGGACAGGCGCAGGCGTGCGCCGCCGATGGTGAAACCCTGATCGTAGAGGAGCGCGCGGATCTGCCGGATCATCAGCACGTCCTGGCGCTGATAATACCGGCGGTTTCCGCGGCGTTTGACGGGGTTGAGCTGAGGAAACTCCTGCTCCCAGTAGCGCAGCACGTGTGGCTTTACGGCACACAGCTCGCTGACTTCACCAATGGTGAAGTAGCGTTTGCCCGGGATGACGGGTAGTTCGTCGTTATGACTTGGTTCCAGCATAAGCCTCAACTCGGGCCTTCAACTTCTGCCCTGGACGAAAGGTGACCACACGGCGAGCCGTGATCGGGATTTCTTCCCCCGTTTTCGGGTTGCGGCCAGGCCGCTGGCGTTTGTCCCGAAGGTCGAAATTGCCGAAACCGGACAATTTGACCTGCTCGTTGTCTTCAAGAGCGTGCCTGATTTCCTCGAAAAACAGTTCTACCAATTCCTTGGCTTCCCGCTTGTTCAGGCCCAGCTCTTCATACAGACGTTCCGCCATCTCAGCTTTCGTCAAAGCCCCCATACGTCACTTCCTTAACGTGGCGTTCAACCTTTGTTCGAGCGAGGTGAGGATATTTTGCGTCGTCGAATTCACCTCATCGTCATTAAGAGTGCGCGATGGATGCTGCCAGGTCAAGCCAACGGCGAGGCTTTTTCTATCAGGATCAATGCCTTTACCCTGATACACGTCAAACAGCCTGAGATCAGTGAGCCATTCGCCTGCATTTTCACGAATTACGTCCAGTACAGCCGAGGCTGCGACGTCTTTATGCGCGATCAGTGCAAGGTCACGACGCACTTCAGGAAAGCGCGACAACTCGTGGAATTTCGGCATTTTACCGAGTGCCACTTCAGCCAGAACCAGCTCGAAAACGAAGACCGGACGATCCAGGCCCAGGGCTTTCGACAGTTCTGGGTGAATTGCACCGATGAAACCGACCTCACGGCCTTCGCGTTCGATGCGCGCAGTTTGGCCCGGGTGCAGCGCCGGGTGTTTGCCCGGAGCAAAAGTGAACGAATCCAGCGCACCGGCGAAGCCCAGCACCGCTTCCACGTCAGCCTTGACGTCGAAGAAGTCCACGGTATCGCGACCTTGTGCCCAGCCTTCCGGCAGGCGGCTGCCGCACACCACACCCGACAACATTGGCTCTTGCTTCAGGCCGTCGAGCTGGCCGACGAAACGCAGACCGCTTTCGAACAGACGCACGCGATCCTGCTGACGATTGAGGTTGTGTTGCAGCGCTCTGACCAGACCCGGCCACAGCGACGAACGCATGGCCGCCATGTCATTGGAAATCGGATTGGCCAGCAACAGTGGCTCGACACCCGGATTGAACAGTTCGAACTGGCGTGGATCGATGAAGCTGTAAGTGATCGCTTCCTGGTAACCACGAGCAACCAGCAGACGACGCAGCTCCGGCAGATCGCTACGCGCTTCTGCCTTTGCTTGCGGTGCCAGACGTGCTTGCGGGTAACGAACCGGCAGACGGTTGTAGCCGTAGAGGCGGGCCAACTCTTCGATCAGATCGACTTCCAGGCTGATGTCGAAGCGATGGCTTGGCACTTCAACACGCCACTGCCCTGCACCATCGGCGGTAATCTTCAGACCCAACCCGCTGAGCAGGCTTTCGACCTGAGCCGAATCCATTTCCATGCCCAGCATTTGCGTGATGCGCTGGGAACGCAGGGTGATCGGCGCGATCGACGGCAGGTGCTGCTCGCTGACGGTCTCGATGATCGGGCCGGCTTCGCCACCGGTGATGTCCAGCAGCAGGCCAGTGGCGCGCTCCATGGCTTCACGGGCCAGTTGCCAGTCAACGCCACGCTCGTAGCGGTGCGAGGCGTCGGTGTGCAGGCCATACGAACGGGCTTTGCCGGCTACAGCGATCTGGTCGAAGAACGCACTTTCCAGGAAAACGTCGCGCGTAGTCGAGGACACACCGCTGTGCTCACCGCCCATGACACCGGCAATAGCCAGCGCACGGCCATGGTCAGCGATCACCAGCGTATCGCTACGCAGACTGACTTCCTGACCGTCGAGCAGCACGAGCTTCTCGCCCTCTTCCGCCATGCGCACGCGAATACCGCCATTGATTTCGGCGAGATCGAACGCGTGCAGCGGCTGACCCAGTTCGAGCATCACATAGTTGGTGATGTCGACGGCAGCGTCGATGCTGCGCACATCGGCGCGACGCAGACGTTCAACCATCCACAGCGGCGTCGGCTTCGACAAATCAACGTTACGGATCACACGACCCAGATAACGTGGGCATGCGGCGAGCGCCAGCACTTCGACCGAGCGGACTTCGTCATGTGTGGCTGGAACGGCGGCTACTACCGGACGCGTTACCGGCGCGGCGTACAGCGCGCCGACTTCACGGGCCAGACCGGCCAGCGACAGGCAGTCGCCACGGTTCGGGGTCAGGTCGACCTCGATGCTCGCGTCTTCCAGATCCAGATAAACCCGGAAATCTTCGCCGACCGGCGCATCGGCCGGCAGCTCCATCAGACCGTCGTTGCCTTCGCCAATCTGCAACTCGGCTTGCGAGCACAGCATGCCGTTGGACTCGACGCCGCGCAGCTTGGCTTTCTTGATCTTGAAATCACCCGGCAGCTCAGCGCCGATCATGGCGAACGGAATCTTCAGGCCCGGACGCACGTTCGGCGCACCGCACACGACCTGGAAGGTTTCCGCGCCATTGCTGACCTGGCACACGCGCAATTTGTCGGCGTCAGGGTGCTGCTCGGTGCTCAGCACCTCACCTACCACCACACCGCTGAATACACCGGCGGCCGGGGTCACGCTGTCGACCTCCAGACCGGCCATCGACAGACGGGCAACCAGCTCGTCGCGATCTACCTGCGGGCTAACCCAGCCACGCAGCCATTGTTCACTGAATTTCATCCTGCTCTCCTAAGAATTCGTTACGACTAGCGAAATTGCGCGAGGAACCGCAAGTCGTTGTCGAAGAACAGACGCAAGTCGTTCACGCCGTAACGGAGCATGGCCAGACGCTCGACGCCCATGCCGAAAGCAAAGCCGGAGAACTCTTCCGGATCGATGCCGGACATGCGCAGCACGTTCGGGTGAACCATGCCGCAGCCCATCACTTCCAGCCAGCCAGTCTGCTTGCAGACGCGGCAGCCTTTACCGCTGCACATCACGCATTCCATGTCGACTTCAGCGGATGGCTCGGTGAACGGGAAGTACGAAGGACGGAAACGCACGGCCAGCTCTTTCTCGAAGAACACCCGCAGGAATTCTTCGATGGTGCCTTTGAGATCGGCAAAATTGATATCGCGATCAACCAGCAGGCCTTCGACCTGGTGGAACATCGGCGAGTGGGTGATATCGGAGTCGCTGCGATACACACGGCCCGGGCAGACGATGCGAATCGGCGGCTGCTTCGATTCCATTGTGCGGACCTGTACTGGCGAGGTATGGGTGCGCAGCAGCATGTTGGCATTGAAATAGAAGGTGTCATGCATCGACCGGGCCGGGTGGTGGCCTGGGATGTTGAGCGCTTCGAAGTTGTGATAGTCGTCTTCGACCTCGGGGCCTTCGGCGATGCCGTAGCCAATACGGGTGAAGAACTGCTCGACACGCTCCAGCGTGCGGGTCACCGGATGCAGACCACCGGAGGTCTGGCCACGGCCCGGCAACGTCACGTCGATGGACTCGGCGGACAGTTTGGCAGCCAGTTCGGCTTCTTCAAACAGAGCCATGCGTGCATTGAGAACGCCTGTAACACGCTCCTTGGCAACGTTGATCAGGGCGCCGACCTGCGGACGCTCTTCTGCCGGAAGATTGCCCAGGGTCTTCATCACCTGAGTCAATTCACCCTTTTTGCCAAGGTATTGAACCCGGATTTGCTCCAGGGCATTGATATCTTCAGCGCTTTGCACAGCCTCTAGTGCTTGAGCGACCAGCGCATCCAGGTTTTCCATGTACAGACTCCAGATACAAAATAGGGGAAGAGCTTGAAGGCTCTTCCCCTATTTATGACGTTTAACACCTGACCCCACAAAGATGAGGCCGGGTGACTGTCGGGGGTACTTAAGCCAAGGTGGCTTTAGCTTTCTCGACAATCGCAGCAAACGCCGCTTTTTCGTTCACTGCCAGATCAGCCAGAACCTTACGGTCGATCTCAATGGACGCTTTTTTCAGGCCAGCGATGAAACGGCTGTAGGACAGACCGTTAACACGAGCACCAGCATTGATACGAGCGATCCACAGAGCGCGGAACTGACGTTTTTTCTGACGACGGTCACGGTAGGCGTACTGGCCTGCCTTGATTACCGCTTGCTTGGCAACACGGAATACGCGGGAGCGTGCGCCGTAGTAGCCTTTAGCAAGTTTCAGAATTTTTTTGTGACGCTTACGGGCAATGACGCCACGCTTTACACGAGCCATGAGTTACTTCCTCTATTCTTGACTAAATTAACGAAGGCGCAGCATGCGCTCGACTTTTGCCACGTCAGACGGATGCAGCAAGCTGCTACCGCGCAGTTGACGCTTACGCTTGGTCGACATTTTAGTCAGGATGTGGCTCTTGAAAGCGTGCTTGTGCTTGATGCCGTTAGCAGTTTTCAGAAACCGCTTGGCAGCACCACTTTTGGTTTTCATTTTTGGCATGTTCGGATACTCCGCATTCAGTTGATAAACATAATCAGAAGGCCTGCCGTGCCCTGTTGATTACTTCTTCTTTTTCGGGGCGATGACCATGATCAGCTGGCGTCCTTCCATCTTAGGATGCTGTTCGACCGAACCGTACTCGAGCAGGTCTTGTTCAACCCGCTTGAGGAGTTCCATCCCCAGCTCCTGGTGGGCCATCTCACGGCCGCGGAATCGCAAGGATACCTTGGCCCTGTCCCCGTCACTCAGGAAACGTACCAGGTTGCGCAGTTTTACCTGGTAATCCCCTTCCTCCGTCCCTGGACGAAACTTGATTTCTTTAACCTGAATCTGCTTCTGGTTCTTCTTCGCCGCGGCAATCTGCTTCTTCTTTTCGAAGATCGACTTGCCGTAGTCCATCACACGGCAAACCGGCGGGACTGCGTCTGCGGAGATTTCCACCAGATCAAGCTTTGCTTCTTCAGCGATACGAAGCGCTTCATCAATCGAGACGATGCCAATCTGCTCGCCATCAGCGCCAATTAACCGAACCTCGCGTGCCGAGATATTCTCGTTGATCGGGGCTTTCGGTGCAGCTCGTTTATCTTGTCTCATTTCACGCTTAATAATAATTACTCCGAATCTGGGCGACCACGCCGGGAAACCGCTTGCGCGAGAAACTCAGCGAACCGGGCGACGGGCATCGAGCCCAGGTCAGCACCTTCACGAGTACGCACAGCGACAGTCTGCATCTCGACTTCCTTATCTCCGATAACCAAAAGATAGGGAACCTTGAGCAAAGTATGCTCGCGGATTTTAAAGCCGATCTTTTCATTTCTCAAGTCGGACTTGGCACGAAATCCGCTTTCGTTGAGAGTTTTTTCAACCTCTGCAACAAAATCTGCCTGTTTATCAGTGATATTCATGATCACCGCCTGCGTTGGCGCCAGCCAGGCAGGGAATGCACCTTCGTAGTGCTCGATCAGAATCCCGACGAAACGCTCGAACGAACCGAGGATCGCGCGGTGCAGCATCACCGGGTGTTTGCGGCTGTTGTCTTCGGAGACGTATTCAGCGCCCAAACGGACAGGCAGGTTAAAATCGAGCTGCAAGGTACCACATTGCCAGACGCGACCGAGGCAATCTTTTAACGAGAACTCGATCTTCGGACCATAGAACGCCCCCTCACCCGGCTGCAGATCGTACGGCAGGCCCGCAGAATCGAGGGCTGCAGCCAGTGCGGCTTCCGCGCGATCCCACAGCTCGTCGGAACCGACGCGTTTTTCCGGACGAGTGGACAGTTTCATCTCGACATCGGTGAAGCCGAAGTCGCGATAAACGTCCATGGTCAGCTTGATGAACGCAGCGGACTCAGCCTGCATCTGCTCTTCTGTGCAGAAAATGTGGGCGTCATCCTGAGTAAACGCACGCACACGCATGATGCCATGCAGCGCACCCGATGGCTCGTTGCGGTGGCAGGCACCGAACTCGGCCAGGCGCATCGGCAGCTCGCGGTAGCTTTTCAGGCCCTGATTGAACACCTGCACATGGCACGGGCAGTTCATCGGCTTGATCGCGTAGTCGCGGCTTTCCGACTCGGTGGTGAACATGTTGTCGGCATAGTTGGCCCAGTGCCCGGATTTCTCCCACAGGCTGCGGTCAACGACTTGCGGCGTTTTGATCTCGAGGTAGCCGTTGTCGCGCTGCACCTTGCGCATGTACTGCTCGAGCACCTGATACAAGGTCCAGCCGTTCGGGTGCCAGAAGACCATGCCCGGCGCTTCTTCCTGGGTGTGGAAAAGACCCAGACGTTTGCCGATCTTGCGGTGATCGCGCTTTTCAGCTTCTTCGATGCGCTGAATGTAGGCCGCGAGTTGTTTCTTGTCGGCCCAGGCTGTGCCGTAAACGCGCTGCAATTGCTCGTTCTTGGCGTCGCCGCGCCAGTAGGCGCCGGACAGCTTGGTCAGCTTGAAGGATTTGAGGAAACGCGTGTTCGGCACGTGCGGACCACGGCACATGTCGACGTATTCTTCGTGATAGTACAGGCCCATGGCCTGCTCGTTCGGCATGTCCTCGACCAGGCGCAGCTTGTAGTCTTCGCCGCGGGCCTTGAACACTTCGATCACTTCGGCGCGTGGAGTGACTTTCTTGATCAAGTCGTAATCTTTCTCGATCAGCTGCTGCATGCGCTGTTCGATGGCGGCCATGTCGTCCGGAGTAAAAGGACGCTCGAAGGCGATGTCGTAATAGAAGCCTTCGTCGATGACCGGCCCGATGACCATTTTTGCAGTCGGGTACAGCTGCTTGACCGCATGGCCAACCAGGTGCGCGCAGGAGTGGCGAATGATCTCCAGCCCCTCTTCATCCTTTGGCGTGATGATTTGCAGGGTCGCGTCGCTGCTGATGATGTCGCTGGCGTCGACCAGTTGCCCATTGACCTTGCCGGCCAGGGTCGCCTTGGCCAGACCGGCACCAATGGATGCGGCGACCTCGGCTACGGAAACCGGGTGATCGAATGAACGTTGACTGCCGTCGGGAAGAGTAATAGTTGGCATGGCGCCTCCTCTCCTAGTGGTGACCCCTACCAAAGGTCACGTGGGTTGGGATGAGCCAGTACAAGATCCGGTCCAGGCCATTCAATGACGAACGCCTGCCTTACAGCGGCAGGAGCCTTGCGGCCAACCGGAAAACCGAACCAGAGTGACTGGGATTCAAATCAGGATATTCGCACGCTGACCGCGGCCGGGACTGAAGGTCATCCGGCGCTTGAAAACGCATGAGACCGGCATCCTAGCACAGATGAGCGGTCGCTTACGTGCTGATTTGGCAGAAGGCAAACCGTCCGTTTTTATGCCAGAGTGCTGAACTAGATCGGCTCTTCAGCCCTCAGATAACAAGACATTGACCCACAAGGAGCATTCTCGCATGCGTCTGAACACCTTATTCGCCGTCGTCGCCCCTCTTGCTCTGCTGCTGCCGCTGAGCGCTCATGCCGACTGGCCGAAGGGCGAGCGTGAAAAATACATGGCGCAGTGCACCCAGGCAGCCACGCAGCAAATTGGCGCTGCCGCAGCCAAATCCCATTGCGCTTGTGGCGCCGACGCCATCAAGTCCTATCCGGCCAGTGATATTCAGGCATTGATGGACAACAAGGCGACCCCTGAACTGCAACAGAAAGCCCTCGGTCAGATCGCCAAATGCAAGGCGAATCCCCCAGCGAAAAAATGAGAACACCACGCTTTTTGATCGGCTGAAAGCTGGAAAAAAGTGCTGGAAATGAAGCTTTTCAGACGATTTATGCACGTTTTACAGGTTTTTTTATCGTCTTTACGTTTCGCTGCAAGCCTTTGAAACCGGGGCTTTCAGCAGAAACAGGTGGTAAAGAAAACACGACTGATTGGCAAACAGCACGTCCGGGGGGCTCCCAAAGCGAACATTTCGACTATGATACCCGGGTGTGCCCAGTTGGCCTGAGCAGCACAGTACTACTGAAAATATATGTTTCTTGGAGATACACCATGTCTAATCGCCAAACCGGCACCGTTAAATGGTTCAACGATGAAAAAGGCTTCGGCTTCATCACTCCTCAAGGTGGCGGTGACGACCTGTTCGTACACTTCAAAGCTATCGAATCCGACGGTTTCAAAAGCCTGAAAGAAGGCCAGACCGTCTCTTTCGTGGCTGAGAAAGGCCAAAAGGGTATGCAAGCTGCACAGGTTCGCCCAGAGTAATTTCCTGGCGCACTAAAAAAAACCCCGTCCATGTGACGGGGTTTTTTGTGCCTGCAACAAAAGTCGTGGGCGGTCAGCCGCAGTTGACGCGGGTAACCACCAGATTGTTGTCAGTGTTCAGGTTCAGGCGATCGGATCGGTATTCCAGAGTGATCATGTCGGTCGGCTTGAGGAATCGCGCATTTTGCGCACCGGCCTTGACGCGCGCCTGCTCCAGGAGTTCCGGCGAAGCCTTCTTGCCGACGGTGAACTGCGCCGCCGTTGCCTCACAGCGACTGTGACCAGCGTCGGTCGCCACGCTTTCCTTTGCCGACTCGCTGGAGCTCGTGCTGCAACCGGCCAACAGCGCAGCAGCCATAAGTGCACCCAGTGTCGCGAACTTCAAAGGCATGAAGCCTCCTTGATTTCAAAATGGTTAAGCTGAGACCGTGCGACCGCCAATCCGGCGTTTGGTTTCGCGAGCAAAGCCGTCACCCGGCCGCACAATCGGAAAAACGCCGAGTGTGCCTGAGCGCACCAACGTTCTCAGCCCGCAATCGTGACTGAATATTAACGGCGCTCAGTAGACGTCGATGTAATCGAAAGGCGGATTCGGCCAGTTGTCCTTGAGCGCGTTGTAGATCTGCATGACCCACACCTCATCACTGGCCGCCACATTGCCTACATATCCCGATCCCTTGGCCCACGTCTCGAGGCGAAACAGCAGATCGTCGATGTCCTGACCACCGGTGACCGTCGACAAATAGGCGATGCCGCCCTTGGTCACGCGCAATTGGGTGTGCACGTCGTCGCTGGCCGAGGCCAATAACTGGCGCACAGCCTCTACCGTCAGGCCGTCGGGAGTGTTCAAATCGATTTGCACAGCACAGCCTCTGGGTCGCTGGAAAAGACCAAGTGTCGCATAGCACCCCGCTCATGCCTAAGTCGCAGTGCCAAGCGCACGACAAAATGGTTAACTCGACGTTCGGACTTTCATCTCTTCGAGCGCCCAATGAACACCATCAACATCAGCATCGACGCCGACATAAAAGCCAAATGGGCAGACGGACACAGCTCTTACAGCCCGGGCACCGCCGAGGAGCTTGCGTTGATTGGCATCGATCTGTTGGTCAAGGCTCTGGGCACCGAACCGGCCCAGCAATTCATCAAGCAGATTTTTGAGCGCTACCCTGTCGAGGTCACCGCGCAGGAAGTGACTGAGAAGGGATAAAAAAACCCGCAGGCTGGCACCTGCGGGCGGGTCGTTTACTTCAAGCGCTTGAGACGCTCGGTCAGCAGATCAAAGAAACCCTGGGCATCGCCATTCTCGACCCAGAACGCATTTTTCGGCGCCTTCAGGCCGTCGTACCAGTCAACAATAGTCTGACCAAACGTCGGCCCTTCGCGACTGTCGACCACGACGTTGACCGCGCGGCCGGTGAACAGCGCAGGCTTGAGCAGATACGCGACGACGGTGGCGTCATGCACAGGGCCACCCGGAATGCCGTAGTGTTCCATATCGCCTTTGATGTATTCGTTGAGGATGTTGCCGACAATCTTGCTCGCATTGTTATCGAGCGCGGCAATCTGCTTCAGGCGGGCATCACTGGTGAGGATCTTGTGGGTCACGTCCAGCGGCAGATACGTCAGCTTCACCCCGCTTTTCAGCACCACTTCCGCCGCTTGCGGGTCGGCGAACAGGTTGAATTCGGCCACTGGCGTAATGTTGCCGCCGTTGAAATGCGCGCCGCCCATGATTACCACTTCCTTGATACCCTGTACGATCTTCGGCTCCTGGATCAGCGCCAGCGCCAGGTTGGTCTGCGGTCCGAGCATGGCGATGGTGATGCTGTGCGGCTTGGCCTTTTTCAGGGTGTCGATCAGATAATTGACCGCATTGCCTTCAGCCAGACCCTTTTTCGGCTCGTGCACAGTGACACCCGAGAGCCCTTCCTTGCCATGGATGTTTTCGGCATAGATCGGCGTGCGCATCAGCGGCTTCGGCGCACCGGCGTACACCGGTACATCTTCACGCCCTGCCCATTCGCGAGCCAGTCGGGCGTTACGCGAGGTTTTGTCCAGACGCACGTTGCCGGCCACGGTGGTCAGCGCGCGAATATTCAGCTCGTCCGGCGAGGCCAGCGCGAACAGCAAGGCGACCACGTCGTCAGCGCCGGGATCGGTGTCGATGATCAGGTCGATTTTCTCCGACGCCTGGGCGCCGGTGGCAGTGATGACGGACAAAAGCAGCAGACTCCGGAGCAATTGGTGCAGTTTCTGAGCATAGCGTTGCATGGCGCATTCCTTGTGCAGATGAAATCGAAAAATCAGAACGTAACTCCCGCGACCAGCACGATGTTGCAGTACGGCTGGCATTCGCCCGTACGAACAATCGCCCGCGCTTGTCGGCTGAGTACCTTGAATTGCTCGTGACCGAGCAGATCGCGACGGCCCAGAGCCCCCTCCCCGTTCAACGCTTCGAGCGCACTCAAGGCGCTCGGTTGTTTATCGAAGATTTCCTTGGCGATTGCGTGGCTCTCCACCTGCATCTCGCTGAGCACCACGTTGAGGGTGCTGATGAAATCCGGGACGCCGTGAGTCAGTGCCAGGTCGATCAGCTCGACACCCGGCGGCACGGGCAGCCCGGCATCGCCAATCACTACCATGTCGCCATGGCCCAGCGATGCGATCAATCGCGACAACGCGATGTTGAGCAAAGGAGTTTTTTTCATACCGGTTCAAAAGCCTGTACGTCGGACATAGTGGGAATGGACGGCTGCGCGCCCGCGCGGGTGACCGACAGCGCGGCGGCGATCTGTCCGTAGCGAATGGCTGAAGCTTCGGATTGGCCATTCGCCAGGGCCGCGGCGAAACCGCCGACAAATGTGTCCCCTGCTGCCGTGGTATCAACAGCCTGCACTTTCGGTGCGGGGAAATGCTCAAACCCGCGCCCATTGGCAAACAGCGAACCTTGCGCCCCCAGAGTGACAATGACTTTGCCGGCCCCCATGGCGATCAACCGAGTGGCCGCGCTTTCTGCGGTCTTCAGCGAACCCACTGGCATGCCGCTCAAGGCGGCCGCCTCGCTTTCGTTCGGAATCAGGTAATCGATTGCTGCAAACCAGTCCGCCGGCAGCGGGCGACTGGCCGGGGCTGGATTGAGGATGACAATCTTGCCGAGGGCGCGCGCGCGCTTGAGCGCATGCCCTACGGTGGCGTCAGGAATCTCCAGCTGGCAGATGATCACGTCTGCCGCTTGCAGCACCGCGTCGAATCGGTCGATAACGGTTGGCGTCATTGCACCGTTGGCACCGGCGACGATGACAATGGCGTTCTGGCTGTTGTCATCGACCACAATCAGCGCCACGCCACTGGAACCCTCAACGCTACTCACGGCCTGGCAGTCGATCTGTTCGGCCAGCAGTGCATCGCGCAACTGCACACCGTAATCGTCGTTACCGACACAGCCGACCATCGCCACCTGCGCGCCGAGCCGTGCAGCAGCCACCGCCTGATTGGCGCCCTTGCCACCGGACACCGTGGCAAACGAATGGCCGATCAGGGTTTCACCGCCGACCGGCAGCCGAGGCGCGCGGGTCACCAGGTCCATGTTCAGGCTGCCTATTACCACTACATTTGCGGGCATACATCATTACTCATCAATTCGGTTTCAGCGGTATTCGGTGAACACGCCGGACAGCGGTGCGGTGGATTCGCGCAAGACAATACTCGGGGTAACGATGCGTTGATCGGTGCCCAGATTCGGTGTGGCGATCCTGCGCAGCAGCACTTCGGCGGCCATCTCACCGAGTTGCAGAATCGACTGCCCCACCGTGGTCAGCGCCGGATACACGTAACGGCTCATCTGAATGTCATCGAAGCCGATGACCGACAGCTCGCCAGGCACCCGCACGTTGCGTTCTGCTGCCGCGCGCAACACACCGATGCCGATCATGTCGTTACCGGCAAAAATCGCGCTCGGCGGATTGTTTTCCAGCAGCTTCGCCGCGGCGTTGTAACCGCCCGTGCTGGTGAAGTCACTTTCCAGCATGCGCTCCTGCCGCACCGCGATACCCGCCTCTGCCAACGCGCGGCAATATCCGGCCTGACGCATCTGCGCAACACTGGTGCTCGCCGGACCACCGATGGTGGCGATGTCGCGATGCCCCAATTCCAGCAGATGACGGGTTGCGAGGTACGCGCCGTATTCATGGTCGATACGCACCAGATCGGCGTCGACGCCTTCAAGACCGCGGTCGACGATGACCATGGGCGTTTTCACCGCGGCCAGCCCCTGCGCCAGGGCGCTGTCACCGCCGGCAGACGCGAAGATCAGACCGTCGATGCGTTTTTCCAGCAATACACGCAAATAGCTGCGCTGCTTGTCGGGATTGTCGTCGGAGTTGCAAAGGATCACGCAGTAGCCGTTACGCTCGCAGTAATCCTCGATTCCACGCGCCAGCTCGGCGAAGTACGGGTTGAGACTGTTCGGTACCAGCAGGCCAATGGTGGCCGTGGTCTTGGCTTTCAGCGAACGCGCCACCGCGCTCGGCACATAGTCGAGGCTCTTGATTGCCGCTTCGACTTTCAAGCGCACTTCCTTGCTGACCGGCCGTGTGTTGTTCACCACATGCGACACCGTCGTGTAGGAAATGCCCGCCAGCGCTGCCACATCCTTGATCGTTGCCATGTCTTAGCCCCGCCGACTGGCGCGCTGACTGCGGTAAGTGTCGAGCACCACCGCGATCACGATGACGGCGCCGGTGATGATGCGCTTGGTCGGCTCGGTCGCGCCGATCTGCGCCAGCCCCGCCGCCAGTACCGAGATGATCAGCACACCGAAGAACGTACTGATCACCGAACCGCGCCCGCCCATCAGGCTGGTGCCGCCGATCACCACCGCAGCGATCACCTGCAGCTCCAGACCGGAGCCGGCATTAGGATCAGCGGCTTCCAGACGGGAAATCTGAAACAGCGCTGCGATGCCGGCCAGCAGGCCCATCAGACTGAATACCAGAATCTTGTAGGGCTTCGGATTGATCCCCGCAAGCCGTACCGCCTCTTCGTTGGTACCGATGCCGATCAGGTAGCGACCGAATACGGTGCGCGTCAGTACGGCCTGCGCGACGAAAATCACCAGCAAGGCAATGATGAACGACGGCGAAATACCGAACGCGATCGGGTTCGACAGCCAGGCAAACGAATCACCGA
Organism: Pseudomonas sp. Z003-0.4C(8344-21); assembly: GCF_900104975.1. Classification (NCBI taxonomy): domain Bacteria; kingdom Pseudomonadati; phylum Pseudomonadota; class Gammaproteobacteria; order Pseudomonadales; family Pseudomonadaceae; genus Pseudomonas; species Pseudomonas sp. Z003-0.4C(8344-21). The sequence goes on from NZ_LT629756.1 coordinate 4,205,495, forward strand.
TGTAGGCAGTACGCGAGCCGGTCATCTGATACGCCAGACCACGGGCCATTTCCAGCACACCGAGCGACACGATAAAAGAAGGAATCCGCCAGGCTACCGTGATGGAACCGGTGACGGTGCCGGCGAGTGCCGCTACCGCCATGCCGAGCAACGCCGACGGCAACACGCCCCAGCCCCAGCCGAGAATCGCCACGCTGACGGTCGATGCCGCCAGTGCCAGTACCGAACCGACCGAGAGGTCGATGCCGCCGATGATCAATACGAACGTCATGCCGACCGCCAGCACCATCAGATCCGGGATCTGGTTGGCCAGCGTACTGAAGGTGTTATAGGACAGAAAGTGGCTGCTCAAGACCGAGAACAGCGCAATCATCGCCAGCAAGGCACCGGCCAGGCCCAGATAGGTGCCCAGGCCATAGAAGTTGCCACTACGTTTGCCGGCAGGAGATGCAGTTTTCATGGGAGATCCCTAGGCGCCGCTTCATTGAGCAACGCATCATGTTTTTGGTAGCCGGCGAAAGCGGCGGCAAGCAAGTCATCCTGGGTCCAGCTGTCGCGCTCGAAGGTATCGATCAGCCGCCCCGCGGACAGCACGCCGATGCGGTCGCAGATCAGCATCAATTCGCGCAGATCACTGGACACCACCACCAGCGCTTTGCCCTGCCGCGTCAGCTCGCCGAGCAAGGCATAAATGTCGAACTTGGCGCCGACGTCAATGCCACGGGTCGGCTCGTCGAATAGCAGCACCGAACAGTCACGCTCCAGCCAGCGACCGATGACAACCTTTTGCTGATTGCCCCCGGACAACTCGGAAACCAGTTGCGTCGGGCTCGAGCTGCGAATGCGCATGGCGTCGATCTGACGCTGTGCGAGGGAGATTTCATCGCCATTGTTGACGAAACCGCCACTGGAGATTTCTGGCATGTTGCCCAGCGCGATATTGGCGCTGATCGACTGACTGAGCAGCAGACCCTCGCCTTTACGATCTTCGGTAATCAGCGCAATGCCATGACGTACGGCATCGACCGGCGAGCGCACACTGACTGCCTTCGCTGGCGAGCCGAGGGCGATGCTGCCGCTGTCGGCCGCGTCCGCACCAAAGATCAGTCGCAGCAGTTCTGTACGCCCAGCCCCGATCAATCCGGAAATCCCGAAGATTTCCCCGGCACGCACTTCGAACGAGACATCGCGGACTTTGTCGGCGCGGGTCAGGCCCTTGATCGTCAGGGCCGGGGCGCCGATCTTGCGCGGGCCCATGTCGATGTGTTCGCCCAGTTCGCGACCTACCATGAGCGTGACCAGTTGCTCGCTGTTGTAATTGGCCATCGGCTCGACGCAGACCAGATTGCCGTCACGCAACACGGCAATCCGCTGCGCGACGCGGGCGAGTTCTTCGAGACGGTGGGAAATGTAGATGATCGAGACGCCGCGCGCCTGCAATCGGGTGATCTGCTCAAAGAGCATTTCGACTTCACGGGCCGTGAGCATCGCGGTCGGCTCGTCGAGAATCAGCACATGGCAATCGCCTATCAGGTTGCGGGCAATTTCGACCATTTGCTGATGGCCGATACCCAGCTCGCCGACCAGCGTGTCCGGATCGATCGCATCAAGACCGACCTGCGCCATGGCCTCAATAGCTGCTTTGCGCAGTTGCTTGCGACTGATCCAGCCGCCGTTGCTCGGCAAATTGTCGAGAAACAGGTTTTCCGCCACCGACAGGGTCGGCAACAGATTGAGCTCTTGCATGACCATGCGCACACCGAGCTCTTCGGCCTGGGTGCGACTGCCCGGACGATAGTCCTTGCCGTGGAATTGCATCTGGCCGGTGGTCGGCGTAACGAGGCCGCCGATGATCTTCGACAGCGTGCTTTTGCCGGCGCCATTCTCACCGGTCAGCGCCAGCACTTCACCGCGCATCAGCGTCAGATCGATGCCGGTAAGCACCGGTTGCGCATAGGTCTTACCGATACCGCTGACCGAGAGGACAGCGTTCGGGGCGGAAACTGACATAGAAAACTCTCCGTGCGCTCGCCCGGACGGACGAGCGCCATTGTGTCGCCAGAAGCTTACTGAGTGACCAGCTCGACCGGTGTTTCGATCACGCCGTTGGCACCGCTATCGACTTTCTCGCCCTTGATGATTTTCAGCGCAGTCTCGATGCCGAACACCGCCTGTTTGGCGGCGAACTGGTCAGCCGTGGCCAGCACGCGACCGTCCTTGAGCATCGGCTTGATCGCATTGATGTTGTCGTAACCGACGACCTTCACCTGACCCGCCTTGCCGGCAGCACGGACGGCGGAAACGGCGCCGACTGCCATGCTGTCGTTGCCGGTCAGCAACGCTTTGACGTCCGGGTATTCACTGAGAATCGAAGCGGCGACCTTGTTGCCCTTGTCGATTTCCCAATCACCGGATTGCAGGGAAACAATCTTGATCTGTGCAGCCTCCATCGCATCCTTGAAGCCAGCAGTACGTTGCTGGGCATTGGTGGTCGTGGACACACCTTCAATGATGCCGACTTCGTCACCGGCCTTGAGCTGCTTGGCCAGGTACTCACCGACCAGGCGCGCACCCTTACGGTTGTCGGGCCCTACGAAAGGGACGCTGATGTTTTTGCTTTTGACGATTGCAGGATCAAGCTGATTGTCGATGTTGATCACGGTGATGCCCGCATCGACGGCCTTCTTGATCACCGGCACCATGGCTTTGGAGTCCGAGGGTGCGATAACCAGTGCGTCGACCTTGGCGAGGATCATCTGCTCGACAATCTTCGTCTGCCCTGCGGTATCGGTTTCGTCCTTGATGCCGTTGGAGATCAGGTCGAAATCGGCGGAGTGTTCTTTCTGGTAGGCCTTGGCGCCGTCTTCCATCGTCAGGAAGAATTCGTTGGCCAAAGATTTCATGACCAGGGCGACTTTGGGTTTTTCAGGGGATTCGGCGAACGCCGAGGAGACAGGTAGCGCGGCGGCTGTGGCAGCCAGCATAGCGACAGCAAGAAGACGTCCAGCGAATGGCAGCTTCATGGGTTCACTCCGATCTTATGATTATTGTGAGCAACGCTTGCGCTGGCGTAAGCTACATCGCTTGCGAACGGAGCAACAGCACCGCAGGCAAGCGACGCAAACGTTTGCGTAGAGCGAACTATGCGAATCCCGCCGACATTTGTCAACAATCAGAAATCGTCATTTGTTGTAGGGCGAATCCCCCGAGGCGCCCCTTCTGCGTTATACCGTCGTGTTCACCACATTGCCGCTGGTTGAACCCTGGGACATTTCCTTGACCAGTGCAGCAGCGACCTCCGTCATTGCGGCGCTGGTTTGCGCGATCTGCCCTTGAATGGACATGACTGCCTGGGACTTGGCTTCGGGTGTCGGGTAGCTCTTGGCTTGGGCGGCGGCCAACTGCTGCTGTTGCTCTTGAAGCTGTTTTTGCAATTCCTGCATGCGCTTGAGGAGCATTTTCACGGTGGTGGTGAGATTGCTGCTGCCTTCGGTTTTGCTCTCTTCTGGCGCAGCGCCGCCGGTCCTGACCTGATTGCTTTTGTCTTTTTCAACGCCCAGGGCCTCGGCAGAAGCGTCCTTGCCCGCGTCGTTCAACGTGTTGATCGTTGCTGCGGTTTTACCGCCGATGGTGACAGCACCCGGATTTGCAAAGCCGACCGTCAGTGACATGTGTATCCCCAGATTTCAGATTCCTTGAACACCCATCGGCCCTTCGCCGAATTTCTTTAGCAGAAAATCGAAAATCGGCCAGCCGTCGGGCTCGCCAGCGGTCGTAGTCTCTTTCGGAGAGCCGAACACGATAGCGCGCTTTGTTCGGGAAACCGGATAAACCCTTGCGCCCAACTTTTACTTACACCTGAAATGTTGATGTAAATCATCAGGTTAAGCATTTTGGCGGGGCACAGTACGGCTGGTACAGATCCTGCTCCCTTCATCGCACCCCGGGCATTCCAGATCGGCTTGGGGCGCATCTAGATGAACCTGCATCAGCACCGTCTCACTACTAGAGAGAAAAATAATGAAATCTGCTTTCAACACTTTGGTTCCGGGCGCATTGGCCCTCCTCCTGCTCCTGCCCACCGCCCTTCAGGCAAAAGAAGCCGAAACCCAGACCAAGCTCGCCAATGTCGTGGTACTCGCCACCGGCGGCACGATTGCCGGTGCCGGCGCCAGCGCCGCCAACAGCGCCACCTATCAGGCCGCGAAGGTCGGTGTCGAGCAACTGATTGCCGGCATTCCCGAACTGAGCAAGCTCGCCAACGTGCGTGGCGAACAAGTCATGCAGATCGCCTCGGAAAGCATCACCAACGAAAATCTGCTGCAACTGGGCCGCCGCGTCGCCGAACTGGCCGACAGCAAGGACGTCGACGGCATCGTCATCACTCACGGTACCGACACTCTGGAAGAAACCGCCTACTTCCTCAACCTGGTGGAAAAAACCGACAAGCCGATCATCGTGGTCGGCTCGATGCGTCCGGGTACCGCCATGTCCGCCGATGGCATGCTCAACCTGTACAACGCCGTGGCCGTGGCCAGCAGCAAAGAAGCGCACGGCAAAGGCGTACTGGTGACGATGAACGATGAAATCCAGTCCGGTCGCGACGTCAGCAAAATGATCAACATCAAGACCGAAGCGTTCAAGAGTGCCTGGGGCCCGTTGGGCATGGTCGTTGAAGGCAAGTCCTACTGGTTCCGCTTGCCAGCCAAGCGCCACACCATGGATTCGGAATTCGACATCAAAAACATCAAGAGCCTGCCTGACGTAGAAATCGCCTATTCCTACGGCAACGTCAGCGATACCGCCTACAAGGCGCTCGCGCAGTCCGGCGCCAAGGCGATCATTCACGCCGGCACCGGCAACGGCTCGGTGTCCTCCCGTGTCGTCCCGGCCCTGCAAGCACTGCGCAAGGATGGCGTACAGATCATTCGCTCGTCCCACGTCAACGCTGGCGGCTTCGTTCTGCGCAACGCCGAGCAACCTGACGACAAGTACGACTGGGTCGTTGCTCACGACCTGAACCCGCAGAAAGCCCGCATCCTGGCGATGGTCGCGCTGACCAAGACCAACGACAGCAAAGAGCTGCAGCGGATGTTTTGGGAATACTGATAGACCTTCGCCCGGTCCATTCGTGATGGTAATTCACGCATCATCCGTCTAAAAAAGCGGGTGATGCGCTGCTTACCGCCATCGCGCACTTTTCCTACAAAAAATTCGATACGTCCCACACCAAAATCGGAAACCCACTGTCAGAGGATTTTCTTGAATTTTAAGCAGTTGCGAAAACGCTTACAGTTAAATACTGTATGCACGTACAGCTTAATAAGGATAACCTCGTGGCCACCTCCCCTGATGCTCCTGACGCTTATGAACGCATGGGTATGCGCGTTCAGAAAATCATCAATTCCCCCACCGCCCAAAAAGCCAAAGCCGCACTGATCTTCCGTCTGCCAGACGAGCCGATGGACGACTGGGAGCGCCTGCTCGAGGAAATCGACGAGAACGACAATGTCACCCTCGCTTATCGCGACGACGGTGGCGTACAGATTTTTTGGGTTGTGCCGAAGGAAGATTGATTCAATGAGTGTCCGTTGTTTCGCGTTGCTGCTGTTGTTTATCGCCATGGGTGCTCAGGCTGGCGCCCCCCGAACTTTTTCCGAAGCCAAGAAGGCGGCCTGGAAACTCTATGCGCCCCAGTCCACCGAGTTTTATTGCGGGTGCAAATACACCGGGAACCGGGTTGATCTGAAAGCCTGCGGCTACGTCCCGCGCAAGAGCGCCAAGCGCGCCTCACGCATCGAGTGGGAGCACATTGTGCCGGCCTGGCAAATCGGCCATCAGCGCCAATGCTGGCAGACCGGTGGACGCAAGAACTGCACTCGCTACGACCCGGTCTACCAGAAAGCCGAGGCCGATCTGCACAACCTGGTGCCGAGCATTGGCGAGGTGAATGGTGACCGCAGCAACTTCAGCTTCGGCTGGTTGCCGGTCCAATCCGGCCAGTATGGCTCGTGCTTGACTCAGGTCGATTTCAAGGCAAAAAAGGTCATGCCGCGCCCCTCGATTCGCGGCATGATTGCCCGAACGTACTTCTATATGAGCAAGCAGTACGGCTTGCGCCTGTCGAAACAGGATCGAAAATTGTATGAGGCGTGGGACAAGACCTACCCGGTGCAGGACTGGGAGCGCCAGCGCAATCAGAGCGTGGCGTGTGTGATGGGACGCGGCAATGAATTCGTCGGCCCGGTGAACATGAAAGCCTGCGGCTGAATCGGCAGGCAAAAAAGAAAGCCTCGAACGTGATGTTCGAGGCTTTTTTATTGGCTAATTAGCCGCCTTGTTGTGTCGCCAGTAACCCATCAGATTGAGCGATTCGCGCGGTAGGCCGCAGTCCTTGATCAGGTATTTGCGCAAGCTCATCACCGCTGCAGACTCTCCGGCAATCCAGCCGTAAAATCCATCCGGGGCGGTATCGGCGATCTCCCAGAGAATGTCTTTTTCGATATCAACATCAGCCAGTTCAGGTGATTGGGCGACCGAGGCCGTATGGACTGGCAAAACAGCTGTTCGCACGGCTTGCACCATCAAGGTCCCAGCGACCGACTCGCTCGCCTGATCGCGAACCAGCCACTGCACCGACAACCCGGGCCAATCGGGAACGGCTAGCATGTCCTGCATGCTGTCCACTTCGAAAAACGCCTGGACTTGCGGCGGCGCCGAAGACATCGCCAACTGATCCAGTATGCCCATTGCGGCCGGCAGCGCTGTCGCATCGGCAACCAACAGCACCTGCTTGAGGGTTTGCGGTGGCTTCCACTCGAAACCGCCCGCCTCCTTCGCCGAGAACTGTCGGTCAGGCGCAAGGATCTGCATGGTATCGCCTGGCTGCGAATGCAGTGCCCAGCGCGACGCCGGACCGGTCTCGCCGTGCAGGACAAAATCGATATCGACTTCGCCTTGCCCGGCGCGCAAGTGGCGGATGGTGTAGGTGCGCATCGCCGGGCGTCGATCCGCGAGCATCGAGCGAAACCGAGCGTACCAGCCGTCCTCCTGCGCGAGCTTCGCGTGCGAACCATTGGCCGCGGGAAAAAACAGTTTCACCCGCTGATCCGGAGCCCAGGTAGCCATTTCTGCCACTGACGGCCCCGCCAATGTGATGCGCATCAAGTGCGGACTCAGTCGGGTCTTGCGATGCAGGGTTGTATCAAACAGCTTGTACGGGTTGGCGGAGGCCATGGGAGCTCCTTCTGGTAATCATCAGCGACTGCAGAAGGAACGAGTCGCGCCTGACAGCCTTTAGCAAGCTCCGCCGAACGGATCGTTTATGGCGCGATCGGGTGCTCGACCAGCACCGATTCGATGTTCTGTTTTTTCGCCTTGACCAGCGCCGCGTCCACCTGCACCTTCCGTGCTTCGGCCTCGGCTTTGGAATTGAACGGGCCAATCAGAATCCGCGTTTTACCGCTGCTGTCCTTGATGACCGTCGGCACGAAAGCATGCTCGATCAACCAGCCACTCAGATCACTGACCGCTTGTGGTGTTTCTCCGCGAACTTCCAGATCCCACTGCGGAGCAGCCGCGACTGCCGGCGCTGCGACAGCCGTTTTCGGCGTCGGCAGATCACCTTGCTTGCCCTCTCCACAGCCCGCCAGTACAAGTGCTGCGATTACCCAGACCAATTTGCGCACAACGCTTTCCTCGAAAATCCCAAAGCCGCGATCTTATCATTCATAAATCTTCGCGAGCCCCGCAAAATGGGCACAAAACAACGAGATTGATGCTTGCAGCCTCTGTATAGTTACGCCCTGGGAATTAATGCCGCTTCTGCGCGTCAGAAAGAGGCACCCAAACCGTGAGACTTCGCACTAATCTATACGTACCACCGACCTCTGCACTGTCTGAATCAGGTGCCCTACAAAGCAATCAAGGAGAAGACCATGCTGATACTCACCCGCAAAGTCGGTGAAAGCATAAACATTGGCGACGACATCACTATCACCATTCTGGGCGTTAGCGGCCAACAGGTCCGCATTGGCATCAACGCACCGAAAAACGTGGCCGTGCACCGTGAAGAGATTTACCAGCGCATCCAGGCTGGCCTGACCGCTCCGGACAAGCCCCAAACGCCTTGAGTCGCATCGCAGTCAGTAGCCAGTCCGTTTACCTCGTGGAATGACTGGCTAGAGCTTTACGCGCCGTTTTGCCATCCGCTTCCCACATCGCTGGGCACGGCGCCTGACACGCAAGTCCCGCCTTCACTTCAACACGCCATTCCCCCCGTTGCCCGCCAGATACTACCTGCCATCTCAAAGACTGGCTGTCGGACGTTTCCGATAGAGCGCAGGGAATTCGCACCGCTAAACAAATGTCACGCCACGCGCCATTCCGGTCGCTACGATCACCACCAATACCAATACCAAGACCTCGACATGACTGATGGGCGCGCCTGTCGCGAGCGCTTCGCCGCGCGCCAAAGCTATCCGTTCGGAAAATCGTGAAACGCGTAGCGTCCTTGTCGAACCGAATCGTCACGAAAGAAAAAGCCAAATCGCAGGCAAAAAAAATCCCAAGCAGCTGATGGAAGCTTGGGATTTAAAAATGCATAAACCGTGGTGGTGAACGCGGGGCGGATGTTACTCAATCCCACCTGCCGTCACAACAATTTTCTGATAACCGGCTGGTTCAATACGACCGTAACCCCTTCAATATCCACATTATTTTAGTGGATGCTGGACTAACGTACCTGAAAGCGAACGGTCAATGCAGGAAATGGTCCTGTGACAAAGGCCCGCGAGGAAGGCTACGCTAACGCCGCTGGCAAGAACCTTGGTAAATACGATGTCAGGGACAGACCCGGCAACGCAGAAGCAATCCGGAGATTTGAACGTATGGAAATGAGTGAGACTGTTCTCAAAGCATCCCTGAGTGCAGAAGAGCGCTCGGCGATTGCCGAAATCGAAGCAACAACCAATATCTTGCAGCTCGTAACGCGCTTGACCGGAACACGCTTTGCCGGGATCGCAAAATTTACCGAAACCGAATGGATAGTTTGCTCGGCGTACGATCCGATCGAGCTGGGTATCAACGTCGGCGATACCCTGGATCTGGAGACCACGCTTTGTAGCGAATTTCGGCGCGATCCCAAGGTGCTTTTCCTGCCGAAAATCAGTGAAGACGGTCGGCTTTGCTCGCGTCCAGTGGTGAAACAATTTGCGATCGAGAGCTATGCAGGAGCACCTGTTTTCTTGCCGGATGGCCGGCTGTGGGGTGCTCTATGCGCGCTGGACTCTCGGGCGGTGCTGTTCGATAACCCGGACCTCGCCGAAACACTGACGCTGTTCGCAAGGCTGATAGGCTGCATATTCTTCACAAATCTGGCGGGAGAAGAAAACGGACGCAGTAATCCGCAGAGCGCCTGACCGTACACGCTTGAAAGCCCTTTCATTTACGTAGGTCACCAAGCGGATTTGGCAAATTCCAGACAACAAAAAAGGGCTCACCTTTCGGTGAGCCCTTTCAGACCGCCCAGCAGAGCGGATTTTGTTTGGTAGGCGCGATTGGACTCGAACCAACGACCCCCACCATGTCAAGGTGGTGCTCTAACCAACTGAGCTACGTGCCTGCTGTGAGGCGGCATTCTACGGAATTCCGGAGGGGTGTCAACACCTTTTTTTCACCTAACCCTATGAATATGCAAAATATTTAATTTGCCCCCGGCAACACGGTTTTTCCGGTGGCTGGCGGAGGTTTTTCAACTCGGGTAGGATCGGCGCACTCGTAAAATATATTAAACAGAGGCGGCAGGATGGCGAACACCCCTTACCCAGAATCGTATTACGCTGCGTCGGCCAACGCCGCGCCGTCCCGTCCGGCGCTACAGGATGATGTGGAGACGGATGTCTGTGTGATTGGCGCCGGGTACACCGGGCTGTCCTCGGCGCTGTTTCTGCTGGAGAACGGTTTTCGCGTAACCGTGCTGGAAGCGGCCAGGGTCGGCTTCGGCGCTTCGGGGCGCAATGGCGGGCAGATCGTCAACAGTTACAGCCGGGACATTGACGTGATCGAACGCAGCGTCGGTCCGAAGCAAGCGCAATTGCTTGGGCAGATGGCCTTCGAGGGCGGTCGGATCATTCGCGAGCGTGTGGCCAAATACAATATTCAATGCGATTTGAAGGACGGCGGCGTGTTCGCCGCGCTTACACCCAAGCAGATGGGCCATCTGGAATCGCAGAAGCGCCTCTGGGAGCGTTTTGGCCACACCCAGCTTGAGCTGCTGGATCAGCGTCGTATTCGTGAAGTCGTCGGTTGTGAGCAATACGTCGGCGGCATGCTCGACATGAGCGGCGGGCATATCCATCCGCTGAACCTGGCGCTCGGCGAAGCGGCAGCCGTTGAGTCCCTCGGCGGCATTATTCATGAACAGTCGCCGGCAGTGCGTATTGAACGCGGTGCCAATCCGGTTGTGCATACGCCGCAGGGCAAGGTCAGGGCCAAGTTCATCATCGTTGCTGGCAATGCCTACCTCGGCAACCTGGTACCGGAGCTAGCAGCCAAATCGATGCCGTGCGGCACTCAGGTGATCACCACCGAGCCGTTGGGCGATGAGTTGGCCAAAGCACTGCTGCCGCAGGACTATTGCGTTGAAGACTGCAACTACCTGCTCGACTACTACCGCCTGACGAGTGACAAACGCCTGATCTTCGGCGGCGGTGTGGTGTATGGCGCGCGTGACCCGGCCAATATCGAGGCGATTATCCGCCCGAAAATGCTCAAGGCTTTTCCGCAGCTCAAAGATGTGAAGATTGACTACGCCTGGACCGGAAACTTCCTGCTGACGCTGTCGCGTTTGCCGCAGGTCGGACGCCTTGGCGACAACATCTATTACTCGCAAGGTTGCAGCGGCCATGGCGTCACGTATACGCACCTGGCGGGCAAGGTGTTAGCCGAAGCGTTGCGCGGTCAGGCCGAGCGTTTCGATGCGTTCGCCGACCTGCCGCATTACCCGTTTCCCGGCGGGCAGCTGCTGCGCACACCGTTCGCCGCACTCGGCGCGTGGTATTACGGATTGCGCGACAAATTCGGAATGTAAAAAAAGGGGCCGCTGAACAGCGTCCCCTTTTTCATCCAACGTAAACTCAGAGCTGGTCCCGAGGAATCCCGCTTCGGATTCGCAAGATATCCGCCAGCACCGCCAAGGCGATTTCCGCCGGAGTCTTGCTGCCGAGATTGAGACCGATCGGCGCACGAATCCGCGCCAGCTCGCCCTCCCCCAGTCCGCCAATCCGACGCAAACGCTCGAAGCGCTTTTGCGAAGTCTGCAGTGAACCCATCACGCCGATGTAGAACGCTTCGGTGCGCACCGCTTCCATCATCGCCAGATCGTCGATACGTGGATCATGAGTCAGCGCCACCACCGCGGTATCACGATGACAGCCGCCGTGAGCAATGAACACCGACGGCAACTGCCGGCGAATTTCCACGCCATCGAGTATGACTCCCTCAAGCACTTCATCGCGCGGGTCGCAGAGAATCACCTCGAAGCCCAGGCCTACGGCGAACTCGGCGCACGCCTGCGCGACGCTGGAATACCCGGCGAGCAACAAGCGCTGCGCCGCGCCGATACGAACGCGTACCCGATCAAGCTCGCGCTCGATCCGCGCGCCCTGCTCGCGGTCAGCGAACAGTCTGCGCGCACCATCGGCCAAATCGACCTCACGAATCAGACGACGCTGACCGAGCAGCGCCGATTGCAGTTCGCGCAGATGCGCCTGCACCTCGCAATCGGCATCCAGTTTTTCCACCAGCACATCAAGAATGCCGCCACAGGGCAGACTGACCCGCGAGCGCGGATCGTCACCCTCGCCGTAACGCACAACGGTGACGGCATCGTGAAACGCACCCTCGGCGACTCGCTGGAGAAAATCTTCCTCGACGCAACCACCGGACAGCGATCCGATCCACTGCCCGCCGTCATTCACCGCCAACAGCGAACCCGGCGCGCGCGGTGCCGAGCCATAGGTCGCCAGCACCGTGCACAGCCAGATGCGCTGCCCGGCCTGTGACCACTCCAGCGCCCGGCGCACCACTTGCAGATCGAGATGCTGCATGTCAGTGCGCCTTGTGCTCGATCGACGGTGCGTCGGCTTGCAGCTTCTGCACCTCGCTCACCGCCAGCTCTGCCGATTGCCCGCCCCAGCCTTGACGCAGGTAGTTGAGCAGATCGGTCAGTTGCTCAGGACTGAGCTTGTCGGCAAATCCCGGCATTGGTTGCATGTGCTCGAACCCGGAAAACTTCTGTTCGCCGATGCCGTCCTCGATCACCCGCAGCAGGTTACGCGGGTCTTCCAGACGCAACGTGGTGTTGCCGCGCATGGCCACCGCGATGTGCGGCTTGCCTTCGCCGCCCGCCGCGTGACAACCGGCGCAGACGTTCAGGTATTCCTGACGACCGCGCTGGGCACTGGCACCGAGCTGCGCGACTGGCACTTCAACCAGCGCCTTGGCTGCCGGCGGTTGCTCGCCCAGCAGGAAAGTCGCCATGGCCGCCAGATCCGGATCCTTGAGACCCTGGGTGCTGTTGTGAAACACCGGGAACATCTCGTTGAACATCGTGCCCTGCGCACTCATGCCGTGCTTAAGAAACGTCGCCAGATCCTGCTGGTTCCAGCCGCGCGCAGCCAGATCGGTGGCGAGCAGGCTCGGCGCCAGGTAGCCGTTGAGGATGCCGCCAGTCAAGCGCTTGTCCAGCTGCATTGCGCCCGGCAGGCCGCGCGGGGTATGGCATTCGCCGCAGTGGCCGAGCACTTCGACCATGTACTGGCCGCGCTTCCACGCTTCGCTTTTGCCTTCGGCCGGTTCCAGCTTCAGAGCGCTGCCATAGAGCATGTTCCAGCCCATCAGGCCCGGGCGCACGTTAAACGGAAAACTCAGGCTGGTGACCGGCGCGGCACGCTCGATCGGCTCGATGGTTTTCAGATAGGCATGAATCGCATCGGAGTCTGCGCGCGGCATCAGGTGATACGAGGTATACGGCATCGCCGGATACAGGTTCGCCCCGTCGCGCCGCTTGCCTTCGGTCAGCGCAGCGAAGAATTCGTCATCGTTGTACAAACCGATGCCGTATTTCTTGCTCGGAGTGATGTTGGTGCCGTAGATCGTGCCGAACGGCGAGACGATCGGCAGTCCGCCGGCAAACGGCGCGCCACCGGCGGCGGTGTGGCAAGCCATGCAGTCGGCTGCGCGGGCGAGGTATTCGCCGCGTTTGACTTGCTCATCGGCATGGGCAAACAACACTGGCGCGGCAAGGCCGACCGCCAGCGTCAGGCGGGTCAATAAACGCTTCATGTTCAACCCTCCTTGACCAAGCCGAGATCGGTCAGCACGTTGCGGGTGGCGTTGTAATAACGCACGTACCCGGTGCAACGGCAGACGTGATGGCCGAGGCTGTCCTCGATGACTTGTTCCAGCTGGCTTTTGACGATTGGCTGACGCTGCAGCTTTTCCACCAATACCGTCGCGGCGTTGACGAAGCCCGGCGCGCAGTAGCTGCACTGGAAGGCGAACTCATCGACGAAGCGTTGCTGGATCGGATTCAGCTCAGTGACCTGGCCCTGCTCGTCACGCTTGGCGTGGGCCTCGATGGTGCGAACCTTTTTGCCCTCGAAATAATGTGCGCCGGTGATGCAGGTGCGCACTTCTTCGCTGGTGCCGTCCGGGTTGTCGACGATCACCACGCAGGCGTGGCAGATGCCTTGGCCACAGCCCAGACGCGAACCGGTGAGGTTTTTGTATTCGTGCAAATAGTCGATCATCGGCAGGTCATCAGGGATGTCCACCGGGCCGACAGATTGACCATTGAGGGTCAGTTGAAGCGGACGGTTAGCCATTGAGGGCCTCCTTGATGCGCGCAGCAGTGATGGGCAGGTCGCGAACACGTTTACCGATGGCGTGTGCCACGGCGTTACCGATGGCGCCGACAATCGGGATCATCACCACCTCGGCGATGCCCTTGGACGGATCGCTCGGTGACAGCGGCGGCAGAATTTCCGCGGTCTGCTTCCACACCGCAACGTGACGAGCCATCGGCAAGCGATAGCGGTTGAAGTTCCAGTCACCCTCCCCCGGCCCACCTTCGTACAGCGGCATTTCTTCCATCAAAGCGTGCCCGATGCCCATGGCGATGCCGCCTTCGAGCTGGCCCTTGACCAGTTCTTCGACCAGCACGCGGCCGCACTCGACCCACGAATGGTGGTTGAGCACTTCAACTTCTGCAGAACCTTTATTGACCTTAAGCTCGACCAGCGTGGCGACCGGGCTGTAGTACGTCACCGCGGCGTTATTCAACTGCACCACCGGGTAGTTGATGTTCTGGCGATCGAGCAAATGGAAACCGGCGCTGTTCATCTGCGCCTTTTTCGCTTGCGGCGCGCCATCACCGTACTTCACCGCCAGACCGTCAAGCGGCAGGCGCTCGCGTACACCGTCGATGCTGTATTCAGCCTCGGCCCAGCTCCAGCGGTTGAAACCGTGCACGGTGGCCGCGGTGACCAGACCGCGTTCGTGAGCGCGCTTGGCCAGTTCTTCGAAGCTCAGCGGTTGCATGCCGTTGGCGGTAAGTTTGCCGTCGACCCAGTGCGCATCTTCGCGACGCACCACGTAAGGGTTGGCCTGGCCGCCATGCGGGCCCTGACGCCAGATCTCCAGCGCCGCTGGCCACAGTCCATGATTGAACAGCACGCGCGCCGCTTCCCGGGTGGCATGGCTGAAGTAGTAAGCCGAGTTGGTCGCCGACGATGCCGAAGCCAATTTGCCGACCCAACGCGGGTTGCGCAGCAGGTTGTCCTGCTCGGCCTGGCTCATGATGTAAGGGTTGCCACTGGTGATCAGCTGCATTTCCTTCCATTCGGTTTCGCCGGTTTTCACTTCATGGGCCGGGCTGCCGAGGAAATCGGCAACCACCAGCGCTTGCGAGGTGGACATGCCAGTGCCGATTTCGATACCGATGTGGCGAAGGCTGATGCGCCCGTCAGCGTTGAACTCGACGCTGGCCATCGGCGCTTCGGAACCGGTGCCGAAGTCTTTCTGGCAAATGGCGAAACCGACGCCGTACCAGTTGTCCGGGTCTGCCGCTTCGCGCTGCTGCTTGATCGCGTTGCGGTTTTTCCAGACTTGGTGCACCGCGGCCTTGTCGAGAATTTCATGCAGGCGCAGTGCACCGGCAGGAATCGCGCCCTGAGTGTTTTTCATGCCCGAACGCAGGGCGTTCTTGCGCCGCAGATCAATTGCGTCGACGCCGAGGCGATCGGCGATTTCATCGACCATCATTTCGGTCGATGCCATGCTCTGCAATGTGCCGTAACCGCGCATCGAGCCTGCTTCCACCGCACGTGAATGGTACGCCGTGACCTGCAGATCGTTCTGCGGCATGTAGTAGATCGACTGCGCCGCTGTTGCACCAACCGCCGCCACCGACGGGCTGTAGTTGACCCGACCGCCACCGTCGACGCTCATTTCAGCGCGGAAGATCTTGAAGGTGTAGTCGTTCTTGTCCACGGCCAACTGGTAGCGGATGTCGAACGGGTGACGCTTGATGCCGCTCTGAAATTGCTCGTAGCGGTCGTTGGCCAGACGCACCGGCACCCCAGCGCCATACAGCGCAGCGAGGGCTGCGTAGTAGACGAAAATGTTGTGGTCCTTGGAGCCATAACCGACGGTGTAACCCGGGTGCATGTTCAGACTGGCGAGGCCAAAACGCGACGGCGCGATCATTTTCGCGGTCTCGGTCGCCACTTCCAGCGGGCACTGGGTGGCCACGACGAAGTGCAGGGTTTTGGTCTGCGGATCGTACCAGCCGTTGCCGTTGTCCGGTTCCAGCGCGGCCGGCTCGATCGATGGGGTCTTGTAGCGCTCGTCGAACACCAGCCAGTTGTCCGGCGGCGTATCGATCTCTTTCTTCATGCGCTCGGCGTAGAACAGGCCGCGCTCGGTCAGGTTGCCGTGCAGGTTCGGCTGGGAATTCCACACCGGGCGACGGTTTTTCAGCATCGGGAACAGGATCGAGTCCTTCAGGCTGGCAAACTCGTCTTCATCCGCCGAGGTCGGGCCGCCGACACGTACGTAGCGGAAGCTGCCGTAGGGATCGCCTTCGTAGAACGGCACCTTGTCGCCGTAACGAATCGCTTTGTCGTTGAATTTGAGCTGGTTCTTGGCCTGACGGAAACGCTCGAAATCGTTCCAGATCAGGATCGCCACCGGGTGGCCGATGAACATCGGTACCTTGCCTTCCGGCAGCAGCGGATCAGGGGCGTGCTCTTCGGGGAAGACGATGCCGTCCTTGTCCAGGTCAGCGGCGGTGACGATGCGGTCCGGCTGCAACTCGGTGCCGAGCCAGGACAGGTCGAAGCCGTTGTAGATTCGGTCAGCCTTGATGGTTTTCAGCAACATGGCGTGGCCTTGCTGGTGCGGCCAGCCCGGCATGTCTTTGGAGCGGATGTCGCGGGCAAACACTTTGCTGCCGCAGACCTTGGACAAGGCATCGTTTCGCTGACGCGCCTTGCCATTGTGGCCGAGCCACTGCTCGGACGGCACAGTGACGCTGTTTTCCATCAAGGCAGCCAGCGCCTGACTGCTGAGCGGCGTGAGCGTGACGCTCACACCCGCCACCAGCCCGCCCTGGAGGAACGAGCGCCGGGATATTTCACGGTTGGACATGGATCATCCTCTGGGCGGTTATATATCCGCCCTTGTGGTTATCTACTGGGGATCTCGAGTCTTGCAGAAGCCCTTTCTGGCGAAGCAAAGAGCTGTGTTGACAGTGCAAAGCTGACCGAAAGGTTAACTTTAAAGGTTTCCGAGGCCGCAGCAAACAACCAGACACAAAAAAGCTGACCAAATAATCAAAAAATCAATGCGGCGTGGTATCGCAGCAACTGATTTGAAAATCGAATCCTGTAGGAGTGAGCCTGCTCGCGATTGCGATTTTTCAGTCACAAGTTGGCGACTGGACTACCGCGATCGCGAGCAGGCTCACTCCTACAAGGGATTTGCGCTGGATTCAGGAGGGAAGATCAAATTTCAGACACAAAAAACCCCGGTCTTTCGACCAGGGTCTTTGCTATCGATTCCGAATCAACCGTTGGCTGACTTCGGTGCTTCAAGGCGTTCAGTGGTCCTTGGAGCAGATATGGCGCAGCGGACGGGACTCGAACCCGCGACCCCCGGCGTGACAGGCCGGTATTCTAACCGACTGAACTACCGCTGCGTATCGCTTTGAGCTTGCGCTCAAGTAACTCGTTTTGACTGCAGGCTTCGGTGCTCTGCAATCGCGAACCAGATTGCTCTGACTCGTGAAATATGGCGCAGCGGACGGGACTCGAACCCGCGACCCCCGGCGTGACAGGCCGGTATTCTAACCGACTGAACTACCGCTGCGCGTCGGTGCAGGCACTTTCAGCCTACGCTCTTGCTTGCGCAAGTTTCTCGGGAGTGGTGGGTGATGACGGGATCGAACCGCCGACATTCTGCTTGTAAGGCAGACGCTCTCCCAGCTGAGCTAATCACCCGTTTGCATCTCCGAGGCCGCGAAATTTACGCAGGTAGCGAACCTAAGTCAATAGCAGGATTGAAGTTTTTCTGAAAAAGACAGAATCGAGTCATTCCCGGAATAAAGCATCAACCCTGAAACCGCTATCGCGAGCAGGCTCGCTCCTACAGGATCGCGGCTTCGCCCATTATTCCGTGTAAATCATTTTCCTGGTCATGCCGCCATCGACGACGAATTCCTGCCCGGTGACGAACCCGGCATTCCTCGACAGCAGCCACGCCACCATCGCCGCGACGTCTTCGACCGTGCCTACCCTGCCCGCCGGATGCTGGGCATGATCGGCATCTGCCAAGGGTTCGGCGCGCCGCGCAGAGGGGTCGCGCGCATCGATCCAGCCGGGGCTGACGGCGTTGACGCGAATCTCCGGGCCGAGGCTGATTGCAAGCGCGTGAGTCAGTGCCAGCAGCCCGCCCTTGCTTGCCGCATACGCTTCGCTATCTGCTTCGGACTGACGGGCGCGGGTCGAGGCCAGATTGACGATCGAACCGTTGTGCGCGCGCAGGTACGGTGCACAGTGCTTGGCCAGCAGCATCGGCCCGCTGAGGTTCACCGCCAGCACGCGATTCCAGTACGCCAGATCAAGGCTTTCCAGGGTGATGTTATGGGGGTCAGCCACAGCGGCGTTGCAAACCAGCGCATCGAGCCGGCCAAACTGCCCCAGCACCTCAGCTACGCCGAGGGCGACCTGATTTTCGTCGGCGACATCCATGGCGATGAACCAGGCATTCTCACCCAGCACCTTCGCCACTTTCGAGCCGCGCGTGCGATCGAGATCGGTCAGCACCACTTGCCAGCCTTCGCTGATCAGCCAGGCCGAGATCCCCAGACCGATGCCCCGCGCGGCCCCCGTGACCAGCGCAACGCGGCCATGGGTGCCTGCGGTCGGCGTAGACAATTCGATCACAACGCAGCCAGACCGCGCGCCAGATCGGCCTGCAGGTCAGCCACATCTTCCAGACCGACCGCAATGCGGATCAGGCTGTCACGAATACCCGCCGCTTCCCGCTCCTGCGGCGCCAGACGGCCGTGGGAGGTGGTGCTTGGATGGGTAATCGTGGTCTTGCTGTCGCCGAGGTTGGCGGTGATCGAAATCAGTCGAGTGGCGTCGATAAAGCGCCAGGCGCCCTCCTTGCCCCCCTTGACCTCAAAACTCACCACCGCACCGAAGGCCTTCTGCTGGCGCTGTGCCAGTTCGTGCTGCGGATGGCTTTTCAGACCGGCGTAATGGACCTTCTCGATGCCTTCCTGCTGTTCCAGCCATTCGGCCAGCTCCTGCGCGTTGGCGCAATGCGCCTTCATGCGAAGGTTGAGGGTTTCCAGACCCTTGAGGAAAATCCATGCATTGAACGGGCTCAGCGTCGGCCCGGCGGTACGCAGAAAGCCGACAACTTCTTTCATCTGCTCGCTTCGGCCAGCGACTACACCGCCCATGCAACGACCTTGGCCGTCGATGAATTTGGTCGCCGAATGCACCACGATGTCCGCGCCCATCTTCAACGGCTGCTGCAACGCCGGGGTGCAGAAGCAATTGTCGACCACCAGCATCGCGCCTTTGGCGTGAGCGATTTCCGCCAACGCGGCAATATCGACCAGCTCGGCCAGCGGATTGGAGGGCGACTCGACAAACAGTAGCTTGGTGTTGGACTTGATCGCCGCATCCCACGCCGACAGATCAGCGAGGGGCACGTAATCGACTTGCACACCGAAGCGCTTGAAGTACTTCTCGAACAGGCTGATGGTCGAACCGAACACACTGCGCGAAACCAGCACGTGGTCACCGGCACTGCACAGGCTCATGACCACTGCCATGATCGCCGCCATGCCGGTGGCGGTCGCAACGGCCTGCTCGGCACCTTCCAGCGCAGCAATGCGCTCTTCGAATGCGCGCACGGTCGGGTTGGTGTAGCGCGAGTAGACGTTGCCCGGCACTTCTCCGGCAAACCGTGCGGCCGCATCGGCGGCGGTACGGAACACGTAGCTGGAGGTGAAGAACATCGGATCGCCGTGCTCGCCTTCCGGCGTACGGTGCTGACCGGCGCGTACGGCCAGAGTATCGAACGCTACGCCTTCGAGGTCGCTGTCCAGCCGACCGGCATCCCATTCCTGACTCATGCTGTCACTCCTTGCCCTGTTCTCGAAAATTGACTATCAGATACAAAACCGGCCCCTCAGGGCCGGTAGAAACTCAGTTGTTGTACAGATCGATGATCGCACTGACCGCCTGGGTCTTGACCTTCGAGGCATCGTTGCGTGCCTGTTCGATCTTGTTCAGGTAGGCCTCGTCGACGTCGCCGGTAACGTACTTGCCGTCAAACACCGCACAATCGAACTGCTCGATCTTGATCTTGCCGCCACCGACCGCTTCGATCAAGTCCGGCAGATCCTGATAGATCAACCAGTCAGCGCCGATCAGATCCGCCACGTCCTGAGTCGAACGGTTGTGCGCGATCAGTTCATGCGCGCTCGGCATGTCGATGCCGTAGACGTTCGGGAAGCGTACCGCCGGCGCCGCCGAGCAGAAGTAGACGTTTTTCGCGCCGGCTTCGCGGGCCATCTGAATGATCTGCTTGCACGTGGTGCCGCGTACGATCGAGTCGTCGACCAGCATCACGTTCTTGCCGCGGAATTCCAGTTCGATGGCGTTGAGCTTCTGGCGCACCGACTTCTTGCGTGCCGCCTGGCCAGGCATGATGAAGGTCCGGCCTATGTAGCGGTTCTTGACGAAACCTTCGCGGAATTTCACGCCCAGATGATTGGCCAGTTCCAGTGCCGCGGTACGGCTGGTGTCCGGAATCGGGATGACCACGTCGATATCGTGCTCCGGACGCTCGCGCTGGATCTTCTCGGCGAGCTTCTCACCCATGCGCAGACGCGCCTTGTAGACCGACACGCCATCGATGATCGAATCCGGACGCGCCAGATAGACGTGCTCGAAGATGCACGGGGTCAGCGACGGGTTGGTCGCGCACTGACGGGTGTGCAGCTTGCCGTCTTCGGTGATGTACACCGCTTCGCCTGGGGCGAGGTCGCGAATCAAGGTGAAACCGAGCACGTCCAGCGAAACGCTTTCCGAGGCGATCATGTACTCGACGCCTTCGTCGGTGTGACGCTGGCCGAACACAATCGGACGGATGCCGTGCGGATCGCGGAAACCGACGATGCCGTAACCGGTGACCATGGCCACGACCGCGTAACCACCGACGCAGCGGTTGTGCACGTCAGTCACGGCGGCAAACACGTCTTCTTCGGTCGGTTGCAGCTTGCCGCGCTGGGCCAGCTCGTGGGCGAACACGTTGAGCAGCACTTCCGAGTCGGAACTGGTGTTGACGTGACGCAGATCGGACTCGTAGATTTCCTTGGCCAACTGTTCAACGTTGGTCAGGTTGCCGTTGTGCGCCAGGGTGATGCCGTAAGGCGAGTTGACGTAGAACGGCTGGGCTTCGGCCGAAGTCGAGCTGCCCGCCGTCGGGTAACGGACGTGGCCAATACCCATGTGGCCGACCAGACGCTGCATGTGACGCTGCTGGAACACGTCACGCACCAGGCCATTGTCCTTGCGCAGGAACAACCGGCCATCATGGCTGGTCACGATACCGGCAGCGTCCTGGCCGCGGTGCTGGAGCACGGTTAGCGCGTCATACAGCGCCTGATTGACGTTCGACTTACCGACGATACCGACGATGCCACACATGCGACGCAACCCCTACTTAATGGATCTGAACTGAACAACACTCACTGAGGCGTTTTCGCCGCCGGCAAGAGTTGCTCCTTGAACGGAATATCAGCGGGTACGCTGATTCCGCTGGCAAGCCACTGACTGCTCCACCCGAGAATCAGGTTTTTGGACCAGTCGGCGACCAATAGAAACTTGGGTACGAGCTGTGATTCTTTCCACCACCCGTCCTGCTGTACCGGCCCCAGGCTCAACAGCCCGACCGCCACGACCACCAGCAACACGCCACGCGCTGCGCCGAAGGCCATGCCGAGGAATCGATCGGTCCCGGACAACCCGGTGACGCGAACCAATTCGCCGATAAGATAATTGATCATTGCGCCCACGATCAGTGTGGCGACAAACATGATGGCACAGCCCGCGATCACGCGAGCCGATGGAGTTTCGATGTATCCGGCGAGGTACTCGGACAATGAGCCACCGAACATCCAGGCGACGGCTCCTGCGATGATCCAGGTCACCAGCGATAATGCTTCCTTGACGAAGCCGCGGCTCAGACTGATCAAAGCGGAGATGGCGATGATTACAACGATCGCCCAGTCAACCCAGGTAAATGGCACAGTGCAGCCTACAGACGGATAAGGCGGCGCATTTTAGCAGAGCGCATGCCTCTCGGTAAGCTGCGATTTCCTGTGCTTTTCAATCGAGGCGATAGTTTTTAACCGCGCTCGGGCTGGAAACGCACAACAAAGCCCTTGAGGTTCTGCTGACGGCTGAGCAGATCGCGCAGACGATCGGCTTCGGCACGCTCGATCAGCGGACCGACGAACACCCGATTCTTGCCGTCGGCAGAACGGATGTAGGCGTTATAGCCCTGACTACGCAGATTTTTCTGCAGGCTTTCGGCGCTGGCGCGGCTCGACAGACTGGCCAGTTGGACCGACCAGCTCACGGATAGACCGTTGGCATCGACGCGACTTTGCGCCGGATCAGGCTTGGTCGACGATGAAGTGATCGGCTGCGCCGGTGCCGGAATCGGCTTGGACACCGCAGGCGGCGCTGCCGGCTTGGCGATTGCGATAGGCGCAGTGGGTGCCGGCGCTGGTGCCGCGGGCGCTGCTGGAGCTGCCGGCGTCGCGTCTGCGGCGACCTCTTCATCGGTTGGCACAGGCTCTTGCGGCAAGGCTTGTGGTTCCGGCACGGCCACCGGCTCCATCTGCACCTGCGGCACGACCGGCGCTTGCGGCGCAGCGGGCGCATCGACAGTCACCTGGCGCTGCTCGTCCTGACGAGAAAACAGCATCGGCAGGAAAATCACCGCCAGCGCCACCAGCACCAGTGCGCCAACCATGCGCTGCTTGTACGCTTTATCCAGCAAAGCCATTTGCCGCTTCCTCCGTGGAGCGCCGGGACAGCCATTCAAGGGCCTCGGCGACACAATAAAATGAGCCGAACAACAGAATCTCGTCGTCAGCGGTCGCGAGCGCGCACTGCCCTTCCAAAGCGGCGGCGACACTGGCGTAAGACGTGACCGAGGCGCCAATCCCCTGCAGCGCCGCGTGCAATTCGGCAACCGGACGCGCACGCGGCGAATCCAGCGGCGCCACCGCCCAGTGCTGGACACTAGCATTCAATTCGCCGACAACACCATCAAGATCCTTGTCGGCCAGCAGGCCGAACACCGCCAGACGCTTGCCGAGCGGCGGACGCGTGGCCAGGCGACCTGCCAGGTATTCAGCGGCATGCGGATTGTGGCCGACATCGAGCAACAGGTTCAGACGCTTGCCGCCCCACTCGAAGGTCCGCCGATCGAGGCGCCCGACCACGCGCGTTGCCTGCAACGCGGCCACGATCTGCTGCGCATCCCAGGGCAACCCAAGTAACAGGTACGCCTGCAAGGCCAGCGCGGCGTTCTCCATCGGCAGATCGAGCAGCGGCAAATCGCGCAGCTCAACCACTTGCCCCTGCGCATCGGTCCCGCGCCACTGCCAGAACCGGTCAGTGACACCGAGATCGAAATCACGCCCGCGCAAGAAGAAAGGGCACGCCAGTTCACGTGCCTTGTCGAGCAGCGGTTGCGGAGGATTGAGATCGCCGCACAAGGCGGGCTTGCCCTGGCGGAAGATACCGGCCTTCTCGAACGCCACGGACTCGCGGGTATCACCCAGATAATCAGCGTGATCGACGCCAATACTGGTCACCAGCGCGATGTCGGCATCGACCACGTTGACCGTGTCCAGCCGCCCGCCCAGGCCGACTTCCAGCACCACCGCGTCCAGACCGGCCTGTTGAAACAGCCAGAACGCCGCCAGCGTGCCCATTTCGAAGTAAGTCAGGGAAGTGTCGCCACGCCCGGCCTCGACGGCGGCAAACGCCTGGCACAACTGTGCATCAGTGGCTTCGACGCCATTGAGCTGCACCCGCTCGTTGTAACGCAGCAGGTGCGGAGAATTGTAGACACCAACGTCCAGGCCTTGCGCACGCAGCAATGCAGCCACGAATGCGCAGGTGGAACCCTTGCCATTGGTGCCGGTAACCGTGATCACCCGAGGCGCCGGCTGGCCCAGCCCCATGCGGGACGCTACCTGTTGCGAACGCTCCAGCCCCATGTCGATGGCCGATGGATGCAACTGCTCAAGGTAGGCGAGCCATTCGCCAAGGGTGCGCTCGGTCATAGGCCGGCAGGGACCGGCGGTACGACGATCGGCTCGACGGGCGCAGCGACGAATTTCGGCGTCGGCTTGCCAGTCATTTGCGCCAGCAGGTTGCCCAGACGCGGACGCAGTTCCTGACGATGGATGATCATGTCGATCGCGCCGTGCTCCAGCAGGAACTCGCTGCGCTGGAAACCTTCCGGCAGTTTTTCCCGCACGGTTTGTTCGATCACGCGCGGACCAGCGAAGCCGATCAGGGCTTTCGGCTCACCGACGATGACGTCGCCGAGCATCGCCAGACTGGCGGAAACGCCGCCGTAGACCGGGTCGGTCAGCACCGAGATGAACGGAATGCCTTCTTCGCGCAGACGCGCCAGCACGGCCGAAGTCTTGGCCATCTGCATCAGCGAGATCAGGGCTTCCTGCATGCGCGCACCGCCGGAAGCGGCGAAGCAGATCATCGGGCAACGGTTTTCCAGCGCGTAGTTGGCAGCACGGACAAAGCGCTCACCGACAATGGCGCCCATCGAACCGCCCATGAAATTGAATTCGAAAGCCGAAACCACCACCGGCATGCCCAGCAACGTGCCGCTGACCGAGATCAGCGCGTCTTTCTCGCCGGTCTGCTTCTGCGCTGCGGTCAGGCGGTCTTTGTATTTCTTGCCGTCGCGGAATTTCAGACGGTCAACCGGCTCCAGATCGGCGCCCAGTTCATTGCGACCTTCGGCATCGAGGAAAATATCGATGCGCGCGCGTGCGCCGATGCGCATGTGGTGGTTGCACTTTGGGCAGACATCCAGGGTCTTTTCCAGCTCCGGACGGTACAGCACAGCCTCGCACGAAGGGCATTTGTGCCACAGACCTTCAGGCACCGAGCTCTTCTTGACCTCCGAGCGCATGATCGAAGGGATCAGTTTGTCTACTAACCAGTTGCTCATGCTTTCTTTCTCCAGTACCGGCGGCCCGAACGCTCTGGTTCGCAGCCCCGCGTATGCCCTTGAGCTAAATTCATGTGTGTGGCGATGATTGCCGCTAGCCACGATCAGTGCGAAACATGACCTGCGTGCGAAACGACAACCCTCAGCCGCGCCTGCCGTGTGCAGGTGCATTGATGGACGGCGGCAGACTGCCAGCCGTCACATCCTTATGGTGCTTTGCGTACCGCCTCGATGAATGCTCGAATCCTGGCGTGATCCTTGATGCCCTTGCTCTGCTCCACCCCGCCGCTGACATCCACCGCGTAAGGTTTTACCCGTGCGACCGCGTCGGCAATGTTCTCGGGAGTCAGCCCGCCCGCCAGAATCAACGGCTTGCTCAAATGCTGCGGGATCAGTGACCAGTCGAATGCTTCTCCGGTTCCGCCGGGCACGCCTTCAACGTAAGTGTCGAGCAGCACGCCGCTGGCGCCCGGATAGGCATCGCAGGCCGCTGCGATGTCATCGCCCGCCTTGACCCGCAGCGCCTTGATATACGGACGATGCCAGCCTTCACAGTCCTCGGCGGCTTCGTCGCCATGAAACTGCAGCAGGTCCAGCGGCACCGCATCGAGGATTTCCCCGAGCTCGCAGCGGCTGGCATTGACGAACAGGCCGACCGTAGTGACGAAGGGTGGCAGCGCCTGGATGATCGCCCGAGCCTGCTGCACGCTGACCGCCCGCGGACTTTTGGCATAGAACACCAGGCCGATCGCGTCGGCCCCGGCCTCAACCGCGGCGAGCGCATCTTCGATGCGGGTAATCCCGCAAATCTTGCTGCGAACGGCTGACATGTGGAAACACTCCGAGGCTAAAACCGGGAAAGTCCCGGATGGTAACAAAAGCGTTCGAAGGCGTCAGCCGTCAAGTTCGGAGAAACCCGTAAGGAAATGTGGCCCGATGAAACGTTCCGGCAGCGGGAATTCATCGTGGTATTCGACTTGCACCAGGTACAAGCCGTAAGGATGCGCGGTCACCCCCCCGGAGCGCCGCTCACGGCTTTCCAGCACTTCCTTCATCCACTCGACCGGGCGCTCACCCGCACCGATGGTCATCAGCACACCGGCAATATTGCGCACCATGTGGTGCAAAAAGGCATTGGCGCGGATATCCAGCACGATCATTTTGCCGTGCCGGGTCACGCGCAGGTGATGCATCTTCTTGATCGGTGACTTGGCCTGGCACTGGCCGGCACGAAACGCACTGAAATCGTGAGTACCAATCAGGTACTGCGCGGCCTCGGCCATGCGCTCGACGTCCAGCGGACGGTGATTCCAGGTGATTTCTTCATTGAGATGCGCCGGGCGGATCTGGTCGTTATAGATCACATACCGATAACGCCGGGCGATCGCCTTGAAGCGTGCATGAAAATGCGCCGGCATCACCCGCGCCCAGCTGACGCTGATGTCATGGGGCAGATTGATGTTGGCGCCCATGACCCAGGCCTTCAGCGAACGATCGACCTGAGTGTCGAAATGCACCACTTGCCCGCAGGCATGCACGCCGGCGTCGGTACGCCCGGCGCATTGCAGGGAAACCGGCGAGTTGGCGACTTTCGACAAGGCCTTTTCGAGTTCTTCCTGCACCGTAGCGACACCCGTCAGCTGCCGCTGCCAGCCGCTGTAACGCGAGCCTTTGTACTCGACGCCCAGCGCGACGCGGTAAAAGCCGTCGG
Organism: Pseudomonas sp. Z003-0.4C(8344-21); assembly: GCF_900104975.1. Taxonomy (NCBI): domain Bacteria; kingdom Pseudomonadati; phylum Pseudomonadota; class Gammaproteobacteria; order Pseudomonadales; family Pseudomonadaceae; genus Pseudomonas; species Pseudomonas sp. Z003-0.4C(8344-21). The sequence continues at coordinate 4,232,073 of NZ_LT629756.1, forward strand.
GGGCCATTTCGGCGACCGGGTTATCTATGTTAGCCAAGGTGGGACAGCCTGCTGTGTTTGCAAAGGCGGGCATTATAAGGCGGTGGTTCAGGGATGCCAGACTTCTCTACCGCCATCAACGGCCCCATCGGAGGCTCACTCCTACAGGGGAACGCATTCCAAATGTAGGAGTGAGCCTGCTCGCGATAGCAATAGTCCAGACAACACACCATCGGGCACAAACAAAAACGGCAGCCTATGGCTGCCGCTTTGCTTCAACGCAGAACCTACACCAGGTTGGAAAGCATATCCTTGGCCTCGCCCCGCTGGGTTTCATTACCCTCGGTCAACACTTCATTGAGGATGTCGCGCGCGCCGTCGGCGTCGCCCATGTCGATGTAGGCCTGAGCGAGATCGAGCTTGGTCGCCGCTTCGTCAGTACCGGCGAGGAAGTCGAAATCGTCTTCGCCCAGATCGTCACCCAGCGCCGCGTCGGCTTCGGTGAAGGTCGGCTCGGCGATGCTTTGCGACAAGCGATCGAGTTCGGCGTTGACATCGTCCAGTTCGGTGGTAAAGGCGTTCGACTCGGTGGCTGGGTTGCTGTCCATCTCGTCGGCCAGCGACAGATCGAAGTCGGCTGGCAGCTCCAGATCGTCCTGCGGTACGTCGGCAACGACTGGCGCCTCGACTGGCGGCAGATCCTTCACACCTTCATCCAGATCAAGCAGGAACTCGTCTTCAGCCAAAGTTGCTGGCGACGGATCGGCACCGAGATCCATATCAAGATCGAAGTCCGACAGGTCGTCGAGATTCTCTTTCGCTTCGGTCTGCTGTTGCAGCACCGACTCGAAACTCAGGTCATCGTCGGCCGGAAACGCGTCCAACTCGACCGGTGCTTCAGGCTCGACCACTGGCGCCGGCTCAACCGGGGTGATGTTGTCGAGATCGTCCAGGCTCAGGTCGAAGGCACTGTCCAGGTCATCTTCAGCCGGCGCAGGCGCTTCAGGCTCGTCCAGCAGCAGGTCCTTGACGTATTGCGCGTCCAGCTCGGCGGCGACCGCCGCAGCGGCCAGACCGCCCGCAGCCACCAATGCCATCGCCGGGAAGCGGCTTTTCAGCGCTTCAACTTTGGCGAAGTTGTCGCCGTTGGCCACCAGTTGCCGCTCCTGCGCGACGAACGCGTCGCGATCGCCCTGCTGACCGTAGACTTCCATCAGTTTCAGACGCAGGTCACTGCGCTCCGGCTCGAGGCTGACGCCCTCCTCCAGCAGCGCGGCCGCCTGATTCAGGCGACCGGCATTGATATGCGACTGAGCCTTGTCGAGGACGTCATCGGAGCGATCCGCGGCCGGCGCGATCAGCGGCGCGGCAATCGGCTCGGCCATGACCACCGGCGCCACGATCGGCGCCGGAGTCGGCGCGGGCGCAGGTGCCGGGGTATTGAGTTTGACGCTCGCCGCCGGTGTTTCCAGACCTTCAAAGCTGCTTTCCGGCAGATCCTGTTCGGCGGAGAACTCCTGCTCTTCAGCCAGCGCACGAGCCATGCGCACATGCTTCTCGGCTTCCTGCTGGGCTTTGCGGCGACGGGCCAGCAGCAACAGCAGAAGCAGCAGCACCACTGCACCACCACCGATCAGCCCGAGCAGAATCGGATTGGTCAGCAGTTCATTGAAGGTCTTGTCGCCATCAGCGGCCGGCGTGGTTTCGACAACCGGCTCGACCACTGGCTCGACTGGCGTCTCTGCCGGTGGCGCGATGGCCGATTCCGGAGTGGGCGATGCCGAGGCGGCGTCAGCTGGAGTGGCTGGCGGTGTCGCCGCCAATTCAGCGGTGATTGCCGGTACCGGCGGCACCGCGCCATTAACCCCGGGCGCAGCGCCAGGCGCAGCAACAGCGCCGTCGGCCTGCATCTTCGCCAGTTGATTGTTCTTCAGCTCGATCAGCTTTTGCAGTTTGTCCAACTGGCTTTGCAGATCGGCCATGCGGCTTTTCAGTTCCTCATTGTCACGACGGGTCGTGTCGAGGTTTTCCTGAGTGATTGCCAGTTTGTTGCTCAGCGCCTGAGCGTCGCCGGCGGGGCCCTTGCGGCCAGCCTTGGCGCTTTCGGCGGAGACCAGGCTCAGGTTGTCCTGCGCATTGGGCGCAGCACCGGTATTGCCGCGACCGCGATTGGTCGCATCGAGTTGCTGTTGACCGCTGCCCGGCTTGGCCACATAACGCCGGCCCTGACGCCAGGCTTCGTTCTGCGCCGCGACTTCAGCGATGGCTGCGGACTGCGGCAACGCCGTGCTTTGTACCTGATCTGGCAGACGCAATACCTGACCGGTTTTCAGGCGGTTGATGTTGCCACCGATAAACGCATCCGGGTTCAGGGCTTGAATGGCCAGCATGGTCTGCTGCACCGAGCCGCCATTGCGCGCCTTCGCGGCGATTTCCCAGAGGGTATCGCGCGGCGTGGTGGTGTATTGCCCGCGGTGCGTGGCGCCCGTGGTCGGTGCCGCGATGGTTTGCGACGGCGCCGGTTGGGCTGCGGCATCAGCGGTCTGCGGCGAGAACTTCGATGGATCCAGCAACACGCTGTAATCGCGCAGCAAGCGGCCGTTCGGCCACATCACCTGCACGAGGAATTTCACCATCGGTTCCGACAGCGGTTTGCTCGAAGTCACCCGCAAAACACTTTTGCCGCTGGCGTTGAGCACAGGGGTGAACGTCAGATCATTGAGGAAAGCCTGGCGGTCAACGCCGGCCTTGGCGAAATCTTCAGGTGACGCCAGGCTCGGCACCACTTCTGCCGCGGTGAGGTCCTTGACATCGAGCAGCTCGATTTCAGCCACCAGCGGCTGGTTCAGGGTCGACTTCAGGGTCAGCTCCCCGAGCCCGAGGGCATGCGCCATACCGGAGGACAGCGCCGAGGCGGCCGCTATTGCTAACACCAGTTTGCGAACTTGAACCATAGCCTCATCCTTTGTTTGAACGTTCCTCGGCCAGCGAGAAGCTTTTGAATAGCGCTGCCGTAAGGCATTGCGCGCGACGACGACAGATGTCGCGCGCGATCATTTCTTTGATGCCCCGGAAAGTCCCGGAGGGCTGACACGTCATCGACGTTTCGGATCAAGCATAGCGCTGACCTAGAATCAGTCGACAAATTGTTGCCAAGTATCTTTTACAGCAGGTCTTTTATCAACAATTCAGCCACCTGCACAGCATTGAGCGCTGCACCTTTGCGTACGTTATCTGACGTCAACCACAGATTTAGTTCCGCCGGATCGTCAACACCGAGGCGCACGCGACCGACATACACCACATCCTGCCCCACCGCGTCGCCGACGGCGGTCGGGTAATCACCGGCCACGACCAGCTCGATGCCCGACGCCGCTTCCAGCGCAGCGTTGACCTTTTCCAGGTCGACAGCCCGTGCGGATTGCAAGGTCACGCTAAAGCTATCGCCAAAAAACACCGGGGCTTGAACGCAAGTTGCGGAAATCTTTAGCGAAGGCTGCGCGAGCACCTGACGCAACTCGCGCACCAGACGCTTTTCCAGCAGCGTGTGGCCCTGCGCATCAGGCGTACCGACCTGGGCCAGCAAGTTGAACGCCATCTGCCGATCGAAGAAGGTCGGCTCAAGCGGACGCATGTTCAACAGCTCGGCGGTCTGCCGCGCCAGCTCGGACACGGCTTCGCGACCTTGCGCGGAAACCGCCAGATTGGCGGTGACGTTGACGTATTGCAGATCGAGCAGATCAAGCAATGGCGCCAGCACCACGGCCAGCGACGTCGCCGAAGGGCTTGGGCTGCTGACCTGAAACGGCGCGCTCAGCGTGGCGAGCAGTTCGACATTGGCTTCCGGCACCACTTGCGGCGCCTGATCGGCCGGCAAGGCACCAGACAGGTCGATCAACGAACAACCAGCGGCATGCGCACGGGCCGCGTAGCTCAGAGAGACCGCTGCGCCAGCGGCGAAAAACACCAGTTTGACCTTGCCGAAATCGAACTCGTCGACTTCCCGCACGCGTACGTTTTTATTGCGAAACAGCACCGAACTGCCAGCCGATTCACTGCTGGCCAGCAGGTGCAGATTACCAACGGGAAAGTCGCGCTCTTCAAGGATTTGCACGAGGGTTTCGCCGACAGTACCGGTGGCGCCGATCACGGCAATATCTAAGGTCTGGGTCATGCTGCGAGCCTCTGGTGAAACGGGGGGAGCGGCACTTTACCGGGTGGCTGGCGTGCAGGCAATTTTCCTCAGGATTTGCGGTGCGTGTGCCGGCCCCGTTGCGAAGGATGCTGTGGGAGCCAGCCTGCTGAAGATGGCGATGGCTCAGTCCAAAAGTCAAAAGCCCCTCACCCTAGCCCTCTCCCGGAGGGAGAGGGAACTGACCGGGGTGGATGCGGGAGTTACGCCGACATGCAATACCGAGTCGAATTCAGACTTTGAAAAGCACAAGGATCGGCTCCCTCTCCCTCGGGAGAGGGCTGGGCGGGCGGCGTTCCGATGAGGGGCAGCCCCACCACAAATTCAAAGCCAACCACCCGCTTCTAACCACTCAACAATGAGCGTTAGCTCGCGTGCTCTTGATCTTGCGTCACCGGCGACGTCGGAAGGCTGAGCGCAGGGATTGATCCGGGCGTGGGAGCGCAGCGACCGTACGACGAAGTCGTACACAGCGGAAGGAGGTGCAGCGAAGCAAACCGTAGCCGCTGCGCCCGGATCGATACCGGAGCGAAGGGACCCGAGCCTGCGAGGGCCGTACGTAGGAGCAAGCGTTTTTTGCTTACTTTTTTTGGCGTTTGAAAAAAAGTGAGTCGCCGTAAGGGCGAAACCATAAGAAGCCGTTACCGCAGCAACGGATATGTACTCCTCCAACCACCCGACAAAAAAAACCCGCACCTCAAAAAAGGCGCGGGCTTCTTCATCACATCAACCAATCACCGCTCGAGCAAAATCCGCAGCATGCGACGCAGCGGTTCCGCCGCACCCCACAACAACTGATCGCCCACGGTAAACGCACCGACAAACTGCGACCCCATGTTCAGCTTGCGCAGACGCCCAACCGGAACATTCAGAGTGCCAGTGACCTTGGTCGGACTCAGCTCCTGCATGCTGATCTCACGGTTGTTCGGCACCAGCTTGACCCAAGGGTTGTGCTGGCTGATCAGCCCTTCGATATCAGCGATCGGCACGTCCTTGTTGAGCTTGATGGTCAGCGCCTGACTGTGGCAACGCATGGCGCCGATGCGCACGCAGATACCGTCGACCGGGATCGGGCTCTTGAAGCGACCGAGAATCTTGTTGGTCTCGGCCTGGGCCTTCCACTCTTCGCGGCTCTGGCCGTTCGGCAGTTCCTTGTCGATCCACGGGATCAGGCTGCCGGCCAGCGGAACGCCGAAGTTCTCGGTCGGATACGCTTCGCTGCGCATGGCATCGGCCACGCGACGGTCGATGTCGAGGATCGCGCTGGCCGGGTCGGCCAGTTGATCGGCGACTGCAGCATGGGTCGCGCCCATCTGCTTGATCAGTTCACGCATGTTCTGCGCGCCGGCGCCGGAGGCCGCCTGATAGGTCATGGCGCTCATCCACTCCACCAGACCCGCTTCGAACAGGCCGCCCAGGCCCATCAGCATCAGGCTGACGGTGCAGTTGCCGCCGATGTAGTTCTTGGTGCCGGCATCCAGTTGCTGATCGATGACCTTGCGGTTGACCGGATCGAGAATGATCACCGCGTCATCGTTCATGCGCAGGCTGGAGGCCGCGTCGATCCAGTAACCCTGCCAGCCGGCTTCGCGCAGCTTGGGAAATACTTCGCTGGTGTAGTCGCCGCCCTGGCAGGTCAGAATCACGTCGAGGGTCTTCAGCTCGTCAATGCTGTAAGCATCCTTGAGCGGAGCAATGTCCTTGCCCACGGACGGGCCTTGGCCACCGACATTGGAAGTGGTGAAAAACACCGGCTCGATTAGATCGAAATCCTGCTCTTCCAGCATCCGCTGCATGAGCACGGAACCGACCATCCCGCGCCAACCGATCAGACCTACACGTTTCATCGCAACTACACCTTCTTGAAAAGTGGGCCGCTGCTTTGTATTGAATTTCGCAGCGGGCCCGAGAGATTACAGATTCCGCAGCGCGGCGACTACTGCGTCGCCCATTTGCTGCGTACCGACTTTGGTACAACCGGCCGAATGGATATCGCCGGTGCGCAAGCCCTGATCGAGCACGACGCTGACGGCTTTCTCGATGGCATCGGCGGCATCGTGCAGATTGAAGCTGTAACGCAGCATCATCGACACCGAGAGGATGGTGGCCAACGGGTTGGCAATGCCTTGGCCAGCGATGTCCGGTGCGGAACCGTGGCAAGGCTCGTACATGCCCTTGTTGTTGGAGTCCAGCGAGGCCGACGGCAGCATGCCGATGGAGCCGGTGAGCATCGACGCTTCGTCGGAGAGAATGTCGCCAAACATATTATCGGTGACGATCACGTCGAACTGCTTCGGTGCGCGCACCAGTTGCATCGCGGCGTTGTCGACGTACATGTGGCTCAGCTCGACTTCTGGATAGTCTTTGGCCACTTGCTCGACCACTTCGCGCCACAGTTGGCTGGACGCCAGCACGTTGGCCTTGTCCACCGAGCACAGCTTCTTGCCACGGACCATGGCCATGTCGAAACCGACGCGGGCGATGCGGCGGATTTCGCTTTCGCTGTACGGCAGGGTGTCGTAGGACTGACGCTCGCCGTTGTCCAGCGTACGGGTGCCGCGCGGCGCACCGAAGTAGATGCCGCCGGTCAATTCACGAACGATCAGGATGTCCAGACCGGCAACGATCTCCGGCTTCAGGCTCGAAGCGTCAGCCAGTTGCGGATACAGGATGGCCGGACGCAGGTTGCCGAACAGGCCCAGTTGCGCTCGGATTTTCAGCAGACCGCGCTCAGGACGAATATCGCGCTCGATGGTGTCCCATTTCGGGCCACCGACGGCGCCGAGCAGCACGGCATCGGCAGCGCGGGCGCGGTCGAGGGTTTCGTCGGCCAATGGCACGCCGTGCTTGTCGATGGCCGCACCACCGATCACGTCATGGCTCAGCTCGAAGCCCAGGCTGTACTTGTCGTTGGCCAGTTCCAGCACCTTGACCGCTTCGGCCATGATTTCCGGACCAATACCGTCACCTGGGAGAATCAGAATCTGCTTGCTCATGCTTTCCTCGTGTCTTCAATCGGTGCGCCTTCACCGGCGCGCCCGGAAAAATGCTTATCGCTCGGCCATCAATACGATCACATCGGTACTGAAGGAGCCATCGGCCTCAATTTCGAAATATTCGCGCACTTCGTTGCCCATCGATTGCTGCAACTGAACAATCGCCGCACGCATCACCTCGGGTGTGCGCATGCGCTCAACCCAGCTGGTGTACTCCAGCCGCAGACGCTGACGGGTGGTGGTGCGCACATGCAACCCGGCCTCACTGACCTGGCGCAGCCATTCGGCGGCGGAATAATCGCGCACATGACTGGTGTCACGCAGCACTTCGACGCTTTGCAGGTAAGTGTCGAACAGCGGACTGCCCGGTGACAACACGTCCACGAAGGCTGCAACGCCGCCCGGCTTCAGCACCCGTCGCACCTCGCGCAGGGCCACACCGAGATCGCTCCAGTGATGCGCCGAATAACGGCTGAATACAAAATCGAACTCGCCATCGGCGAACGGCAGACGCTCGGCGGCGCCGTTGACCGTGGAAATATTGCCCATGCCACGCTCGGCCGCCGCGGCGGTGACCACGTCGAGCATCTGCTGCGACAGGTCATAGGCCACCACTTCGCTGACCAGCGGTGCGACATGAAAACTCACATGACCGGCACCGCAACCCAGATCGAGCACCCGCGCCCCGCCCTGCCCGACCAGCTCGGCTTGCAGCAGAGCGAATTCGCTGCCCTGTGCATGAACGGCGCTGCTCAGGTAAGCGGCGGCCTGTTCGCCGAATTGCTTCTGGACGACCTGGGTGTGTTGCGCGGTGGTGTTCATGGGACTTCCCTTTGATTTTGTGGTGCCTGTTCCGGCCTCATCGCTGGCAAGCCAGCTCCCACAGTGATTTGCGGTGTTCACAAAACCTGTGGGAGCTGGCTTGCCAGCGATGAGGCCCTCCCTGACTACATCAGCCTCGAATCAATCAGGCGTCGCGAAACAACCACGGCTGACTCACCCGGTGCTTCGCTTCGAACGTGGCAATCGCATCGCCGTCCTGCAGGGTCAGGCCGATGTCGTCCAGACCGTTCAACAGGCAATGCTTGCGAAACGCATCGATCTCAAAGCGGTACACCTTGCCATCAGGGCGGGTCACGGTTTGCGCTTGCAGGTCGACCTGCAATTGATAACCCGGCTCGGCCTCAACCTGCTTAAACAATTCATCGACTTCAGCATCGCTGAGGATGATCGGCAGCAAGCCGTTCTTGAAGCTGTTGTTGAAGAAGATATCGGCGTAGCTCGGCGCAATGATGCTGCGGAAACCGTATTCTTCCAGCGCCCATGGCGCGTGCTCACGGCTGGAGCCGCAACCGAAGTTCTCGCGGGCGAGCAACACGCTGGCGCCCTGATAACGCTCGGCGTTGAGCACGAAATCCTGGTTCAGCGGGCGCTTGGAGTTGTCCTGATACGGCTGGCCAACGTCGAGGTAACGCCACTCGTCGAACAGGTTCGGACCGAAACCGGTGCGTTTGATCGACTTCAGGAACTGCTTGGGAATGATCTGATCGGTGTCGACGTTGGCACGATCCAGAGGCGCGACAAGACCAGTGTGCTGGGTGAAAGCTTTCATGCTGCGCTCCTTTTAGATCAATTCACGAACGTCGATGAAACGACCGTTCACCGCTGCGGCCGCGGCCATGGCCGGGCTGACCAGGTGGGTACGGCCACCGGCGCCCTGACGGCCTTCGAAGTTGCGGTTGGACGTCGAGGCGCAATGCTCGCCGGACTCCAAACGGTCCGGGTTCATCGCCAGGCACATCGAGCAACCCGGCTCACGCCATTCGAAACCGGCCTCGAGGAAAATCTTGTCCAGACCTTCGGCTTCAGCCTGCGCCTTGACCAGACCCGAGCCCGGCACGACGATCGCCTGCTTGATGGTCGATGCCACCTTGCGGCCTTTGGCGATCACCGCCGCGGCGCGCAAGTCTTCGATCCGCGAGTTGGTGCATGAACCGATGAACACGCGGTCGAGCTGAATCTCGGTAATCGCCTGATTGGCGGTCAAGCCCATGTATTTCAGAGCGCGGACGATCGAGTCGCGCTTGACCAGATCCATCTCCTTGGCCGGGTCCGGCACATTCTGATCAACGGCCAAAACCATTTCCGGCGAAGTGCCCCAGCTGACTTGCGGCTTGATCTGCGCGGCGTCGAGTTCAACCACCGTATCGAACTGCGCGTCGGCGTCGGAAACCAGGTCTTTCCAGGCTTCGACGGCCATGTCCCACTGTGCGCCTTTCGGAGCAAACGGGCGGCCCTTCACGTAATCGATGGTTTTCTGGTCCGCCGCCACCAGGCCCACGCGGGCGCCGGCTTCAATGGACATGTTGCAAATGGTCATGCGGCCTTCGACGGACAGATCGCGAATCGCGCTGCCGGCGAATTCGATGGCATGGCCATTACCGCCGGCGGTGCCGATCTTGCCGATCACCGCGAGGACGATGTCCTTGGCGGTGACGCCGAACGGCAATTGCCCTTCAACGCGCACCAGCATGTTTTTCATTTTCTTGGCAACCAGGCACTGAGTGGCCAGCACGTGCTCGACCTCTGAAGTGCCGATGCCGTGAGCCAACGCGCCGAAGGCACCGTGGGTCGAGGTGTGCGAGTCGCCGCAGACGACGGTCATGCCCGGCAAGGTCGCGCCCTGCTCCGGGCTGATGACGTGGACGATGCCTTGGCGCACGTCATTCATCTTGAACTCGACGATGCCGTATTCATCACAGTTGTCATCGAGGGTCTGCACCTGCAAACGCGAGACCTGGTCGGCAATGGCTGCGATGCCGCCCTTGCGTTCCGGGGTGGTCGGTACGTTGTGGTCCGGGGTCGCGATGTTGGCATCGATGCGCCACGGCTTGCGCCCGGCCAGACGCAGGCCTTCGAAGGCTTGCGGCGAGGTCACTTCGTGAATGATGTGACGGTCGATGTAGATCAGCGCAGAGCCATCGTCGCGCTGCTTGACCAAATGCGAATCCCAGAGCTTGTCGTACAGCGTTTTGCCGGCCATCAGACGGTTCCTCATCAGCTTGTTTCTATGCCCTGGGCTTATCAATAACCCTTTGGCTTGTGAGGCCGATCCTATGGGGTTAGATTAAATAACTCAAATTCATATTTTTTATGCTTTGGATAACCGACTGGAATACTGAATGGATCTGGCCAACCTTAATGCTTTTATCGCCATCGCCGAAACCGGCAGCTTCTCCGGCGCTGGCGAACGCCTGCACCTGACCCAACCCGCGATCAGCAAGCGCATCGCCGGGCTGGAGCAACAACTGAAGGTGCGCCTGTTCGACCGTTTGGGCCGTGAAGTCGGCCTGACCGAGGCCGGCCGCGCCCTGCTGCCGCGGGCTTACCAGATTTTAAACGTGCTGGATGACACCCGCCGCGCCCTGACCAACCTGACCGGCGAAGTCAGCGGTCGTCTGACGCTGGCCACCAGTCATCACATCGGTCTGCATCGATTACCACCCTTATTAAGGGAGTTCACCCGCCGCTACCCACAGGTCGCGTTGGATATTCAGTTCCTCGATTCGGAAGTGGCCTACGAAGAAATTCTTCACGGCCGCGCTGAACTGGCAGTGATCACCTTGGCGCCGGAGCCTCACGCGCTGGTCAAGGCCACACCGGTGTGGGACGACCCGCTGGATTTCGTGGTCGCCCCAGAGCATTCGCTGATCAATAACGGCGCCGTCAGCCTGATCGACATCGCCGGCCATCCGGCGGTATTCCCTGGCGGCAACACCTTTACCCACCACATCGTCCAGCGTTTATTCGAGGCCCAAGGCCTGACGCCGAACATCGCCATGAGCACCAACTACCTGGAAACCATCAAGATGATGGTCTCGATCGGCCTCGCCTGGAGCGTGTTGCCGCGCACCATGCTTGATGAGCAAGTGGCAAGCATCGCATTGCCGGGCATACAGCTCAGTCGCCAGCTAGGCTATATCCTGCACACCGAACGGACGCTCTCGAACGCGGCAAGAGCCTTCATGGCCTTGCTGGATGCACAAATCGATCTGCCAGGGACTTGAGGCCGACTTGTGCTACTCCTGTAGAGCCGCGATTGCTGTGCCTAACGCCACCATCCGCTCAAGGCCTGTCCACAATGCCGAAATCTGTTGACCGAATTCCGCCGATGCCGCGTATCCAGGCGATTGACCCGCGTCATTCCGAGCAGAGCTGGGAAAGCGCGCCGCAATTGCTGGCGGCGCTCAACGGCGCCCGGCTCGGCGCCTGGTACTGGGACATCGAGCGCGGGCAGATCAGTTGGTCGCGCGGCACCCAGGCCCTGTTCGGCTTCGATCCGCGGCAACCGTTGCCCGAAGATCTGGAATATCTGGATTTGCTGCCACCGGAAGACCGGGCAAAAACCGTTCGCGCCTTCCATGCAGTGATCGCCGGCGCGCCGCTGGAACAGGCGATGCACCACCGCATCCGCTGGCCCGACGGCAGCCTGCACTGGCTGGAGATCAATGGCAGCCTGCTGCCGGACAAAAATGGCCGCCCCCGAATGATCGGGGTGATTCGTGAAATCACCCACCAGCGCCAACGTGAACAGGCGCTGAGCAGCTCGGAGAAACGTTTCGCCACACTTTTCCACCTGTGCCCCAACATGGTGCTGCTGACCCGCCAGGAAGACGGTTTGATCAGCGAGGCCAATCAGTATTTTGAAAGCCTGTTCGGCTGGCCGGTACAGAATGCCATTGGGCGCACCACCCTCGAACTTGGCCTGTGGGTGCATCCCGAACAACGCGCCGAACTGGTGAAAAAAACCAAGGCCAAGGGCGACCTGGTCAGCATGGAAGTGCAGTTTCGCGCCAGCAACGGCCAGGTGCATGACGGCATTCTCAGTGCGCAGAAAGTCGAACTCGAAGGTCAGCCGTACCTGCTCAGCACCTTTCTCGACACCACCGAACGCAAAGCCGCCGAACTGGCCTTGAAAGACAGCCAGGAACGCCTCGACCTGGCGCTGGATTCGGCGCAGCTCGGCACCTGGGACTGGCACATCCCCAGCGGCATGCTTTACGGCTCGGCGCGCGCCGCGCAATTGCACGGACTCGACCCGATACCGTTTCATGAATCATTCGAGGCGTTTTTCGAGGGTGTGCCCGGCGAAGAACGCGACAGCATGCGCGATGCCTACCGCAGTCTGCGCGAAGGCCCGGCGGGCAACTATCAACTGACCTATCGCGTGCAATTGCCGGACGGCAGCTCGCGTTATCTGGAAAGTCGCGCGCGCCTGTATCGCGATGACAACGGCGCACCGCTGCGCATGGCCGGGACGCTGCTGGACATCACCGATCAGGTTGAACGCGAACAGCGCCTGGTGGCCTCGGAAGAGAAATTCGCCACGCTGTTCCAGGTCAGCCCCGACCCGATCTGCGTCACCCGTCAGGAAACCGGTGAGTTCATCGAGATCAACTCCAGCTTCACCCAGACATTCGGCTGGAGCACGGCTGATGTGATTGGCCACACCGCCGAAGAAATCGGCCTGTGGGACGCCTCGGCAAAAAGCCTGCAACGCATTGAGCGGGTCATTCGCGAGCAGGGCTTGAGCAACGTCGCGATCATCGTCCAGCACAAGGACGGCCAGTCGCTGACCTGTGTGATTTCCAGTCGGCAGATCAGCGTTGGCGATCAGCCGTGCATCGTCACCACGTTGCGCGATATCACCCAGCAACAACGCTCGGAAGCGGCGCTGAAGGCCAGCGAAGAGAAGTTTGCCAAGGCGTTTCACTCCAGCCCCGATGCGATCACCATCACCGAGCGCGACACCGGACGTTATCTGGAGGTCAACGACGGCTTCTGCCGCTTGACGGGCTATCGCGCCGAGGAAGTGGTGGGCAAAACCGTGTATCAGGTCGGCATTTGGGCCGAGGAAAAGCAGCGTTCGGCGCTGTTGGCTGAATTGCAGATCAAGGGCCGCGTGCACCATCAGGAAATGCTTGGGCGCAACAAGCGCGGGGAGATACTGACTGTCGAGGTCTCGGTCGAGCCCATCACCCTCAACGAAACCGCGTGCCTGCTGCTGACCGCGCGAGACGTCAGCCTGCTGAAAAACGCCGAAGCGCAGATCCGCCATCTGGCCTATCACGATCCTCTGACCAACCTGCCCAATCGCGCCCTGCTGATGGATCGCCTGAGCCAGCAGATAGCCCTGCTCAAACGTCACAATCTGCGCGGCGCTTTGTTGTTCCTCGATCTCGATCACTTCAAGCACATCAACGATTCGCTGGGGCATCCGGTCGGCGACACCGTGCTGAAAATCATCACCGCGCGGCTAGAAGCCAGCGTACGCATGGAAGACACCGTGGCGCGCCTCGGTGGCGATGAGTTCGTAGTATTGCTGAGCGGCCTCGAAGGCTCGCGCAGTGAAGTCAGCGAGCAGGTGCGCGCGCTGGCCGACACCATTCGCGAACTGCTGTCCGAGCCGATGTTTCTCGACGGTCAGCGCCTGCAAGTGACGCCAAGCATCGGCGTGGCGCTGATTCCCGATCACGGCTCGACGCCGACCGACCTGCTCAAACGCGCCGACATCGCCCTGTATCGGGCCAAGGATTCCGGGCGCAACACCACGCAGATGTATCACAACACCATGCAGAAAGCCGCGAGCGAACGGCTGCGCATGGAGACCGATCTGCGTCTGGCGCTGTCACGCGGCGAATTCAATGTGCACTTTCAGCCGCAGGTCGATGCGCGCGACAACCGCATCATCGGCGCCGAAGCCCTGGTGCGCTGGAACCATCCGCAGCTGGGTGCGCAATCGCCTGCCGAGTTCATCAAGGTTCTGGAGGACAGCGGGCTGATTCTCGAAGTCGGCACCTGGATCCTCGACGAAGCCTGCAATGCCTTCAAGCAACTGATCGCGCTGCGCCTGGTCAACCCGCTCGCTTTCAGCCTGTGCGTGAACATCAGCCCACGGCAGTTCCGCCAGAACGATTTCGTCGAGCGCATCGAACACAGCATGACCAGCCACGGCTTGCCCTGCTCGCTGCTGAAGCTGGAAATCACCGAAGGCATCGTCATCCAGAATCTGGAAGACACCATCGGCAAGATGCGCCGTTTGAAAAAGCTCGGCGTCAGTTTTGCCATGGACGATTTCGGCACCGGTTACTCATCGCTCACGTACCTGAAACGCCTGCCGGTGGACACGCTGAAAATCGATCAGTCATTCATCCGCGACGCGACCACCGACCCGAACGATGCCGAGATCATCCGCGCGATTGTCGCGATGGCACGCAGTCTGGAGCTGGAGGTGATTGCCGAAGGCGTGGAAACGCCGGAGCAGTTGGCGTTTTTGCAGGGGCTGGGCTGCCATTTGTATCAGGGGTATCTGCACAGCCGACCGGTGGCACTGAGCGATTTGAAGGTGCTGCTGGAATGACGCGCACAAAAAAGGGCGCCATGGGCGCCCTTTTCGTTACTCGGCGTTATTGCAGCGCCGGCTGCTGCGCACCATTGATTGGAATGCGCTTGGCTTTCGCCTCTTCAGGGACCACGCGCAGCAGGTCGATGCTCAGCAGGCCGTTGCTCAGGTCCGCGGCCTTGATCTCGATGTGATCGGCCAGACGGAACGACAGCTTGAACGCACGCTGGGCGATGCCCTGATGCAGGAAGGTCACACCTTCGTTGGCGTCACGCTTGCCACCACTGATGGTCAGCACACCCTTCTCGACCTGCAGTTCCAGGTCTTCTTCCCGGAAACCGGCGGCGGCAACGACGATACGATATTGGTCATCACCGTGTTTTTCGACGTTGTAAGGTGGGTAGCTGCTGCCTGGCTCGTTGCGCAGGGCGGTTTCGAACAGGTCGTTGAAACGGTCGAAACCTACCGAGGAACGGAACAGTGGTGCGAGAGAAAATGCAGTACTCATGGTTCAAATCTCCTGAAAACAATCAGCAAGTTTTTGTGTCTCCGCGACCCGAATTCGGCATCGCGTAACCCTTAGATAGGGACCGCTGTCTGGTTTTCAAGAGATTATTTTCAGATTTTTCAGGCGGCCTCGACGAGCGGCAAACCGAGCAGACGCGAGACTTGGTCAGGCTCGGTTTCGCGGCGCAAAACCGTGAACAGCTCGGTGGCTTGAGGGTAATTACGCGTCAGCATCGCCAGCCATTGCTTCAAGCGACCCGGCGATTGGCGCGCGGTCATCTGCGCTTTGGCTTGCAGCCAGAAATCCTGAATCAACGGCATCAGCTCCGCCCAGCTCATCTCGACCACCTCTTCGCCGGCGCGGGCCGCAGCGATCTGCCGGGCCAGATCCGGACGCGACACCAGTCCACGACCGAGCATGATGTCTTCGACGCCGCTGATCTCGCGGCAACGCCGCCAGTCTTCGACGCTCCAGATATCACCGTTGGCGAATACCGGCACCTTGACCACGTCCTGCACCCGCGGAATCCACTCCCAGTGCGCCGGCGGTTTGTAGCCGTCCATTTTGGTCCGCGCGTGAACCACGATGTGCTCGGCGCCGCCCTCGGCCAGCGCCGTGGCGCAGACCAGCGAGCCGTCGGGGCTGTCGAAGCCCAGGCGCATCTTCGCAGTGACCGGAATGTGCGCAGGCACCGCGCGACGGACGTGCTCGACGATCTGGTTGAGCAGTTCCGGCTCCTTGAGCAGTACCGCGCCACCCCGGGACTTGTTGACGGTCTTGGCCGGGCAACCAAAGTTGAGGTCGATCACTTCGGAGCCGAGTTCGCAGGCCAGCGCTGCGTTTTCCGCCAGGCACACCGGATCGGAACCGAGCAATTGCACGCGCAACGGCACACCGGCTGCGGTGCGTGCGCCATTGAGCAGCTCAGGGCCGAACTTGTGGAAATAGGCCGGGGTGAGCAACTGATCGTTGACTCGAATGAATTCGGTCACGCACCAGTCGATGCCGCCAACGCGGGTCAGCACGTCACGCAGGATGTCGTCGACCAACCCCTCCATGGGCGCCAGAGCAATTTGCATGGGAAAACACTACTTGAAGGAAAAACGTGCGGCAGTTTACTGGATTACGCCCAAAACCGCAGAACAACACAATCCCTTGTAGGAGTGAGCCTGCTCGCGATAGCGGTGTGTCAGTTACACATAGGTGACAGACACACCGCTATCGCGAGCAGGCTCACTCCTACAGTTTAGATTTGAACAGATGCCGGGATCTGGATCGCCGCGCCATAGCCTTCGATGAATTCCGCCGGCATGCGTTTGGGCTTGCCGGTGGATAACTCGATGCAGACAAACGTGGTCTGCGCACGCAACAGCGTGGCGTTGTCGCTCGGGCGCTTGAGCTGGAAATGCCGGGTCATTTTCAGGCGCTGGTCCCAATCGACGATCCAGGTCGCCAATTGCAGTTCGTCGCCCTCGTAGGCAGCGGCGAGATAATCGATTTCGTGGCGTACTACGGCCATCGCCCGATCCAGTCGCCGGTACTCGACCAGGTCCAGACCCAGGCGCTGCGAGTGGCGCCAGGCGCAGCGCTCGAGCCAGGTCACGTAAACCGCGTTGTTGGCGTGACCCAGCCCGTCGATGTCCTCGGCGCCTACTTGCAGATCAATGGTAAACGGCGTTGCCCGATCCCAGCCCATGCCCCACTCCCGGTCGATGTATTGAACCGGGGCAGTGTAACGGATGCCTACGCCGATTGGCGCGCCTGAAGGCTGCGACCGGCCAGCAGTGATAACACGCCATCAATCACCCGAGGGTCGGCCAGCACGCGCTGATGCCCGCCGCTTTCGAGGCGCAGCAAGCGGCTGTCGAACCAGGCCTCGTGGATCAACTGCGACTCTTTTACCGAAACAAAATTGTCGTCCTCGGCATGCACGATCAAGCCCGGCATATCCAGTTGATAGCGCGCCACATCAAGTGTCGCGGCGCGCATGCCGACGTCCTGTTCGACCTGACGAATGAACGCCGAGCGCGCTCGCGGCGGCATGCCGACCATGCGCGCGAAACCACGCAGCACACCGAGAATACGTGCCGGCGCGGCGATGCTGACGAGGGTTTCGGTGCGCAAGCCCATTTGCACAGCGAGCATCGCGCTGGCGCCGCCCATCGAATGGCCGATGACGGCTTGCAGCGGCGGCAGCTCAGCCGCTGCCTCAAGCATGGCTCGGGCAAACAGCACCACATTGGCTTCGCGCCCCGGCGAACGACCATGGGCTGGGCCATCCAGTGCGACAACGGTATAACCGGCATCGACCAGCGCCGTGGTCAACGCGGCGAACTGGGTTGGCCGCCCTTCCCAACCATGCATCAGCAGCACGGCCGGGCCCTGGCCCCAGCGCAACGCGGAGAGGCCAAAGCGCAAGGTAATGCGCTCGGCACTGGCCAGCATCGGCAATTCCCAGTCACGCAATGGCAGCGCGCGTGGCGTCATGAACACCAGACGCATTTTGCTCGCCACCCGTTTCGGTGCAATCCAGCCCAAGGTGCCGTTAACGCCACGAACCCACTTCAACGCGTTCATCGCTCTCTCCTAAGGCCGGATGCCTTCAGGTCAACGCACCGCCGACTTGGCGGCGCGCAGCAATCGATCGGATAAATCTCCCGGGCCGAGCGCGCGTGCCAGCGCCAGACCGCCTACCATCAACGCCACGTCAGCCAGGGCCTTGTCGGTGTCTTCAGGGCTGGCCGCCAGTTGCGCGACCATCAGCTCCAGATGCTCGTTCAGCGCCAGACGGAACGACTCCGGCAAACGACCCAGCTCACCAATCGAAGCGGGAATCGGGCACGCCGCCTCGCTGGAATCACGGTGTTTGCGCGACAGGTAGAACGCGGCAACCAGGGCGCGACGCTCTTCGCCGGTCAACTCGGCATCCATGTCGGCAATCAGGTCGCGACGCCGACCCAGCAATTGCTTGAACGCTTCGAGCATCATTGCGTCCTTGCTTTCGAAGTGCGCGTAGAAGCCGCCGACGGTCAGGCCGGCCGCGCCCATCACTTCGCCCACACTGGGATCTGCCGGGCCACGCTGAATCAGTGCGGCGCTGGCAGCCTTGAGGATGCGTTCGCGGGTTTGAGCTTTTTTATCGTTCATCGTTGCCTCCGAATATTACGACTAGAATATTATTCGCATAATAATATTCCGCAAGTCAAGGATATGACCGCTGGTCTGAAGCACAGTGTAAGGAAAAAGGAGAGTTGGCCAAACGCCAGACAAACAAAAGGGCCATTCAATAATTGAATGACCCTTATAAAATCCCGCAGAGCGGGTAATCGTGGCGTCCCCTAGGGGACTCGAACCCCTGTTACCGCCGTGAAAGGGCGGTGTCCTAGGCCACTAGACGAAGGGGACACAAACCCTTCTATACAACTGATCAGTGCTGAGTGCTGATCGATTCAAGGCCGGTGTGGCCAGACCTTGAACTGTAAAATTGGTGGAGCTAAGCGGGATCGAACCGCTGACCTCCTGCATGCCATGCAGGCGCTCTCCCAGCTGAGCTATAGCCCCGGATTTTTCGCCTCGCGGCGGAGCGACATTTTGCAACATCGCTTCTGTAAAACTGGCGTCCCCTAGGGGACTCGAACCCCTGTTACCGCCGTGAAAGGGCGGTGTCCTAGGCCACTAGACGAAGGGGACGCAAACCCTTCTGTACAACTGATCAACGCTGAGTGTTGATCGCTTCAAGGTCGGTGTGGCCAGGCCTTGAAGTGTAAATTGGTGGAGCTAGACGGGATCGAACCGTCGACCTCTTGCATGCCATGCAAGCGCTCTCCCAGCTGAGCTATAGCCCCTCATCGTTGATGTCATCGCTGAGGACGGGGCGAATCTTAATGGCGCATCGAAACCCTGTCAAACTTATTTTTGAAAAATTTCAAAATTTTTCGTCGGGATAACAATCACTTACCACCCTCCCCCCGTAAATCAGGGAGAAGCGCCAAAGGCCGGATCAAAAGATCGTGGCCTTCGGCTGCCGTCACACTGGGTCAGACCTGCTCAAGCAATGGCGCCCAGCAGCTTTTCCCACTCCTTGTTTTCTTTCTTCGACACGCCGCCCAGCAGGTCGATCGCCTGACGCAGACGGAAACGGGTCAGGTCCGGCCCGAGAATTTCCATCGCATCGAGCACCGACACCGAACTGGCCTGGCCGGTGATCGCCGCGAACATCAGCGGCATCGCATCGCGCAGTTTCAACTCCAGCGACTCGACCACTGCCTGAATTGTCGCGGTGATGCTGTCCTTTTCCCACTGACGCAGGCTTTCCAGTTTCCACAGGATCAGTTGCATCAACTGGCGCACCTGATCGCCGGAGAGCTTTTTCGACTCGAACAGTCTGGCGTCCGGATTGACCCCACCGGCAAAGAAGAACCCGGCCAATGGTGCCACTTGGCTGAAGGTTTCGACGCGGCCCTGAACGTGCGGCGCGATCTTCATCATGTATTCCGAGTTGAACGCCCACTTCTGCACGCGCGCGGCAAATTCTTCCACCGGCAGATCACGCAGCCACTGGCCGTTGAGCCATGACAGTTTCTCGATGTCGAAAATCGGCCCGCCGAGGGACACGCGCTTGAGGTCGAAGTTATCGACCATTTCCTGCAGCGAGAACTTTTCGCGCTCGTCCGGCATCGACCAGCCCATGCGACCCAGGTAGTTGAGCATCGCTTCGGGCATGAAGCCCATGCGCTCGTAGAACGTCACCGAAGTCGGGTTCTTGCGCTTGGACAGCTTGCTCTTGTCCGGGTTACGCAGCAGCGGCATGTAGCACAGCTCTGGCTGTTCCCAGCCGAAGTACTCGTAAAGCAGGATCAGTTTCGGCGCCGACGGCAACCATTCTTCACCGCGCAGCACGTGGGTAATGCCCATCAGGTGATCGTCGACCACATTGGCGAGGAAGTACGTCGGCAGGCCGTCGGTCTTCATCAGCACTTGCATGTCCATGCGATCCCACGGGATCTCGACGTCGCCACGCAGCATGTCCGGCACCACGCAAACGCCTTCGCTCGGCACTTTCATGCGGATCACGTGAGGTTCGCCGGCAGCGAGGCGCGCGGCGACTTCTTCCTTCGACAGCAGCAGCGCGCGGCCGTCATAGCGCGGGGTTTCGCCGCGAGCCATTTGTTCGGCGCGCATCTGGTCGAGTTCTTCAGCGGTGCAGAAGCACGGGAAGGCATGACCCATGTCGACCAGTTGCTGGCAGTACTTCTGATAGATGTCGCCGCGCTCGCTCTGCCGATACGGGCCGTGCGGGCCGCCGACGTCCGGGCCTTCGCTCCAGTCGATACCCAGCCAGCGCAGGGCGTCGAAGATCTGCTGTTCGGACTCGCGGGTCGAACGCAACTGGTCGGTGTCTTCGATGCGCAGGATGAACTCACCGCCATGCTGCTTGGCAAAGCAGTAGTTGAACAATGCGATGTAAGCGGTACCTACGTGGGGGTCCCCGGTAGGCGATGGCGCGATGCGAGTGCGGACGGTGGTCATGGCATGTCTCGAAAAGAATGAAAAGCAGAACAATCAAGCGGCGAATGGTAACAGGCGAGACCCGCCCGGCTCCAGCGGACAGGGTATTAAAGCCAGACATGGGGGGGCTCACTGAAACCGAGTTGCCCCAATCGCTAGCAGGGCTAGCTGTCACAGAGTTTTGTGGCGGGCACGATTCCTGTGTGTGAGCTAGCCTGCTAGCGATGAGGCCAGCGCAGCCCCTACAGATCAGACGGTCAAAAGGCGCTCACGCAATTTGGCAATCTCGTCACGCATCTGCGCCGCCGCTTCAAACTCCAGATCCCGCGCCAACTGGTACATCTTCTCCTCCAGCGCACGGATGCGTTTGGTGATTTCGCTTGGCGAGCGCAGTTCGGCTTCGTACTTGGCGTTTTCTTCGGCAGCCTTGGCCATGCCTTTGCGCTTCTTGCTGCGCGAGCCCGGCACAGTGGCACCTTCCATGATGTCGGCGACGTCCTTGATCACGCCCTTCGGAGTGATGCCGTGCTCAAGGTTGAAAGCGATCTGTTTCTCGCGGCGGCGTTCGGTTTCGCCAATCGCCCGCTCCATCGAACCGGTCATGCGATCGGCATACAGAATGGCCCGGCCATTGAGGTTACGTGCCGCGCGGCCGATGGTCTGGATCAGCGAACGCTCGGAACGCAGGAAACCTTCCTTGTCGGCATCGAGAATCGCCACCAGCGACACTTCCGGCATGTCCAGGCCTTCGCGCAGCAGGTTGATGCCGACCAGCACGTCAAACACGCCAAGGCGCAAGTCGCGGATGATCTCCACGCGCTCGACGGTGTCGATGTCGGAGTGCAGATAACGCACGCGCACGCCGTGGTCGGCGAGGTAATCGGTGAGGTCTTCGGCCATGCGCTTGGTCAGCGTCGTAACCAGTACGCGCTCTTCCACCGCTACGCGCTTGGTGATTTCCGAGAGCAGGTCATCGACCTGGGTCAGCGCCGGGCGCACCTCGACCTGCGGGTCGACCAGACCGGTCGGGCGCACCACTTGCTCGACCACGCGACCGGCGTGTTCGGCCTCGTAATTGCCCGGCGTCGCCGAGACGAAAATGGTCTGCGGGCTGACCCCTTCCCACTCGTCGAAACGCATCGGCCGGTTATCCAGCGCCGAAGGCAGACGGAAGCCGTATTCGACCAGGGTTTCTTTACGCGAGCGGTCGCCCTTATACATCGCGCCGACCTGCGGCACGCTGACGTGGGACTCGTCGATGACCAGCAAGGCATCGGCCGGCAGGTAATCGTAAAGCGTTGGCGGCGCGGCACCGGCCGGACGCCCGGACAGGTAGCGCGAGTAGTTTTCGATGCCGTTGCAGTAACCCAGTTCGAGAATCATCTCCAGATCGAAGCGAGTGCGTTGCTCCAGACGCTGGGCTTCGACCAGTTTGTTGTTGCTGCGCAGGTACTCCAGACGTTCCTGCAATTCGACTTTGATGCCTTCGATGGCGTCGAGCAAGGTCTCGCGCGGCGTCACGTAGTGACTCTTCGGATAAAAAGTGAAGCGCGGCATCTTGCGAATGACTTCGCCGGTCAGCGGGTCGAACGCGGAAATGCTCTCGACCTCGTCATCGAACAACTCGATACGGATCGCCTCCAGATCGGATTCCGCCGGGAAAATATCGATCACATCGCCACGCACACGGAACGTCGCTCGGGCAAAATCCATGTCGTTGCGGGTGTATTGCAGATCGGCCAGACGCCGTAGCAGCGCGCGCTGATCGAGTTTGTCGCCGCGATCGACGTGCAGCACCATCTTCAAATAGGTTTCCGGACTGCCCAGACCGTAGATGCACGACACCGTGGTGACAATGATCGCATCCTTGCGCTCCAGCAACGCTTTGGTCGCGGACAGACGCATCTGCTCGATGTGGTCGTTGATCGACGCGTCCTTCTCGATGAAGGTGTCGGACGACGGCACGTAGGCTTCCGGCTGGTAATAGTCGTAATAAGAAACGAAATACTCGACGGCGTTGTTCGGGAAGAACGCCTTGAACTCGCCATACAACTGCGCGGCCAGGGTCTTGTTCGGCGCCAGTACCAGCGTCGGGCGCTGCACCTGGGCGATGACGTTGGCGATGCTGAAGGTCTTGCCCGAGCCGGTCACACCGAGCAGCGTCTGGTGCGCCAGCCCGGCCTCGATGCCTTCGACCATCTGGCGGATCGCTTCCGGCTGATCGCCGGCAGGCTCGAAGCGGGTGACTAGCTGGAATTCCGACATACACACCTCTGGAATCGCGGCGTTCCGAGTCAGACGGATTACCACGGGGACGACCGCAAACGACCGATGTCGCGCAAGAAAAACCTGGATTGTCCGTAATGTGGTGGCGATTGCCTGACCTTTCAAGGCAAACGTCCTACATCCGGGTAAAGAGTCTGACAAAGACAATCGACTAACGGTCAAGAAATAATCGGAAAAACTTACCGGAAAAACCGATTCGCCTGTCGCCATTGCGCGCTGATGGCCTCTATACTAGCTCCCCGTTTGTGCACCGCTCTAGTGCATCCGGCTGGAGCGCGACACGTCCCTCCATATCCCATTCAGAGCCGCCGCAATAATGAGCCTGTTCTCCGCTGTCGAAATGGCACCCCGCGATCCAATCCTGGGCCTCAACGAAGCATTCAACGCCGATACCCGGACCACCAAGGTCAACCTGGGCGTGGGTGTCTACTGCAACGAAGAGGGGCGAATTCCACTGCTGCGCGCGGTGATCGAAGCCGAGTCGATTCGCGTCGCGCAACACGCTTCGCGCGGTTACCTGCCGATCGATGGCATCGCCGCTTACGACCAGGCCGTGCAAAAGCTGCTGTTCGGTAACGACTCGCCGCTGATCAGTGCTGGCCGTGTCATCACCACTCAGGCCGTCGGCGGTACCGGCGCACTGAAAATCGGCGCTGACTTCCTCAAGCAATTGCTGCCGAACGCCGTTGTGGCAATCAGCGATCCAAGCTGGGAAAACCACCGCGCGCTGTTCGAAACCGCCGGTTTCCCGGTGCAGAACTACCGCTACTACGACGCCGCCACGCACGACGTGAACCGTGCCGGCATGCTCGAAGACCTCAACGCCCTGCCGAACGGTTCGATCGTTGTCCTGCACGCTTGCTGCCACAACCCGACCGGCGTCGACCTGAGCCCGGCGGACTGGAACAACGTACTGCAAGCGGTCAAAGCCAAAGGCCACGTGCCGTTCCTCGACATGGCGTACCAGGGTTTTGGCGACGGCATCGACGAAGACGCCGCTGCGGTGCGCCTGTTCGCCGAGTCCGGCCTGACCTTCTTCGTTTCCAGCTCGTTCTCCAAGTCGTTCTCGCTGTACGGCGAGCGCGTTGGCGCGCTGTCGATCATCAGCGAATCGAAGGAAGAAAGCGCGCGCGTGCTGTCGCAAGTCAAACGCGTGATCCGCACCAACTACTCCAACCCGCCAACCCACGGTGCAAGCATCGTCGCCGCCGTGCTGAACAGCCCTGAGCTGCGCGCGCAGTGGGAAGCCGAACTGGCGGAAATGCGTCTGCGCATTCGCGGCATGCGCACGCAAATGGTCGATCTGCTGGCAGAGAAAGCGCCGGGCCGTGATTTCAGCTTCGTCGGCCGTCAGCGCGGCATGTTCTCCTACTCGGGCCTGACCACTGAACAGGTTCATCGCCTGCGCAACGAGTTCGGCATCTACGCTCTGGACACCGGTCGCATCTGCGTGGCGGCGTTGAACCAGAGCAACATCAAGGCTGTGACGGATGCGATTGTTCAGGTCATCTGATCACGCAGCTTGATGAAAAACGGGAAGCCTTCAAGGCTTCCCGTTTTTATTTGTCTCTGACAACGCCCCGTAACCTCTAGACTGCACGCAATTCCAACTGTAGGAGTGAGCCTGCTCGCGATAGCGGTGTGTCAGTCATACCTGTTCAGGCTGAAAAAACGCTATCGCGAGCAGGCTCACTCCTACAGGGTTTTGTGTACATTCGAGAATTTTGTGAGAAGCCCATGAAAAACGACAACCTGCGCGCCGACCGTGACGATCTGGATGATTTCATCCCGCGCGCCTCGGCCAAACGCGAAAAGAGCCTGGTGCTGCAAGTCGCCACCGGGGTATTCCTCGGTGGCCTGGCCCTGTGGCTGGTGCAACTGGCGGCAACGGCGGCCTATGCCAAGCTGATGCTGGGCACGATTACTTTCGGCAGTTAAGCCAGTTCATCCGAGCGCTGAGCGGCGGCATCGTCGTAAATCACATACAGCGATTCGGCCACTTGGCTCTTGATGGTCTTGCTGCTTTCAAGCCCGAGGACGAACCCTTCGGCCTTGCCGCCAGCGCGGTTCAGTTCTTCGGCAGTGCTGGCCCCGGCGATTGCATCGAAGAGTTTTTCCGCGTGCGGGCCGATCCCTTTTGGCAGGCTGATTTGTGCAGTGCTCATGCGAGCACCTCGGTGTTGCGAGTGATTAGAGGCATGGCGCGTACCTTTGCGGCTGATGGCCGGCAGCGCGTGTGACCACTTCCGGGCGGTCATGGTAGACCTATGGGGCTTTTCTGGTAACCGCCAATCGCTGACAAATCACCGTCCGTCCCGAAGATTCCTGCAATTTTGCATCAGGCGCTTGACTAGTCTTTTTAAATCAGTAACATACGCACCAATTCCGCAATAGCTCAGTTGGTAGAGCAAATGACTGTTAATCATTGGGTCCCTGGTTCGAGTCCAGGTTGTGGAGCCAAATAGCAAAGCCCCTGAATCGAAAGATTCAGGGGCTTTTTTGTGGGCGCTCGAAAAGCCCCAATGAAAAGGGCCGATCTGTCCAGGACAGATCGGCCCTTTTCTATTCAGTCGCCGCCGTCAAACGTGTTCGCTGCTCTTGATCTGCACTTTCGCTGCACCGTGCCCAGGGTCGTGTTCATCAGGCTCGATCACCGGCACTTCCTTGCCATCGCAATCGTGCAGCTTGCCATCGCTGAAGTAGTCGCCTTCACGCAGCGCGGCCAGATCGCGGTAGCGCAAGGTGCGCTCCTCCGCTGCGGCAAACACCGATTGCTGATCCGAGTTACCGGCAGTGAAGTGGTTGAACGCCAGGTTGAGCAGGATCGCCATGATCGCCGACGAACTGATACCCGAATGGAAAATCGTCGCGAACCAGCTCGGGAACTGGTCGTAGAAACTCGGCGCGGCAATCGGGATCATGCCGAAACCGATCGAGGTGGCGACGATGATCAGGTTGACGTTGTTGCGGTAGTCCACCTTGGACAAGGTGCGAATACCACTGGCGGCCACCGTACCGAACAGCACGATACCGGCCCCGCCGAGCACCGAAGTCGGCACCGCGGCAATGACCCGGCCCATGAACGGCAACAGGCCGAGAATCACCAGGAACAGACCGCCCGTGGCCACCACGT
The DNA here is from genome assembly GCF_900104975.1 of Pseudomonas sp. Z003-0.4C(8344-21). NCBI lineage: Bacteria > Pseudomonadati > Pseudomonadota > Gammaproteobacteria > Pseudomonadales > Pseudomonadaceae > Pseudomonas > Pseudomonas sp. Z003-0.4C(8344-21). Next base: position 4,258,077 of record NZ_LT629756.1, read on the forward strand.
AACGGCTCTTGATGCCGGTCACCGCCACCAGGCCAACGTTCTGCGCGAAGGCGCTTTGGGTGAACGAACCGAAGATCGGTGCAAACATGCTCGACAGCATGTCCGCGCGCAAGCCATTGCCCAGGCGCTTGGAGTCGACCTTGGTGCCGATGATCTCACCCACCGCGAGAATGTCCGCCGAGGTTTCCACCAGCGTCACCATGACCACGATGCACATCGACAGAATGGCGGCGAAGTGGAAGGTCGGCATGCCGAAGTGAAACGGCGTCGGGAAGCCGAACATCGGCCCGGTGGTGACGCTGGAGAAATCCGCCATGCCGAGGAACACCGCCAGCACCGTGCCGATCACCATGGCCAACAGGATCGACAGGCGCGAAATGGTCGCACTGCCGACCTTGCTCAACAGCAACACCAGCACCAGCGTGACCGCCGCCAGACCGATGTTCTGCATGCTGCCGAAGTCCGGCGCATGACTGTTGCCGCCCATGGCCCAACGTGCCGCCACTGGCATCAGCGTCAGGCCGATCGTGGTGATCACGATGCCCGTGACCAGCGGTGGAAAGAATTTGGTAATGCGCGAGAACACCGGGGTAATCAACAGCCCTATCAAGGACGCCGCAATCACCGCGCCGAGCACCGACTGGAAGCCGCCCTCCCCGCCACTGCTGACGATCGCGACCATGGTCGCCACGCCGGAAAACGACACGCCCTGCACCAGCGGCAACTGACAGCCAAAGAACGGCAGACCCAGGGTTTGCAGCAGCGTCGCCAGCCCCCCCGCAAACAATGAAGCAGCAATCAACAAACCGATGTCCGCCGGCGACAGGCCGGCCGCTTGGCCGATGATCAGTGGCACCGCAACGATACCGCCGTACATGGTCAGCACATGTTGCAGGCCGTAAGCCATATTCGCGCCGACCCCGAGATTTTCGTCCTCGGGCCGTGGGTGTGAAACATGGGGCGTTTTCATGGTGGGGGGTTCCCTGGTTTTTGTTATGCGCACACTGTATTCAATACCCGCGACAAATGTCCATAGAGTTGTATACAACTTATCGGTCACATAATGGTTAGCTAGCCACCCAACCTTCTAGCCTGCGGCTTCTGCCCTCACAAATCCGGTAACAAATCCCCGACAGCATCCGTGCACCTGACCACCAGGCTGAAGTGTTCATGGCGACCGGCGGTGCGATCGCGCTCCTTTTTATACATATAAAGTATGCATAATGTCGTTTGAATCATTTCTGCACGCCTCGCCACACCGAGCGAACGATGTGCCTGTTTTCAGGAGGCTTGAACCATGCAAGACGAATATGACTTTTCCCCGGGCAAACGCGGCGCAGTGGCGCCCAACAAAGGCAAGACCCGCATCACCATCATGCTGGATGACGCGGTAATCGAAGCGGCGCGTACGGCTGCGGAACATGAGGGGTTCGGCTATCAGACGGTCATCAACAACACGCTGCGCCAAGCCTTGCTCGACACCGCCCGCCAGCAACAGCCGGATGATTCAGGCCTGAGCGGGCAATTCAAAAAAGGCATTACGGCCAGTGATTTGAAGAGTCTGGAAAGGAAGCTTTCAGCCGCGATCGGCGAAATCCGTCGCGTGCTCGAACCGGACGTCAAACCTTAGGCTGCGACAGGCATCATCACCCGCGCCAGTGCCTGGCGAATGCGCGGCAAATTACTCACATCAAGGCCAAACTCGCGTTGCAGCACGTCAATTAACTCGTCAACCTCGGTCACCTCGCGCCGCTCACTCTCCGCACCCGTGTGATGGATAGCGAAGCTGCCGTTGTTCAGCGTCTTGCGCCAGCCATCGCCAGTACGGGCAACCATCAGCCGCTGAGTGAACGGCGAGTCCGGATGCGTCGAGACGTACCAGTTGCCGACGGTGTAATCGATGTCCTCCTGACGTTGCAGGTCGAACAGGTACATGGGCCGCCACTCGCCGGCGACGTTGGCACGGAGCATGTAGCCACCGGCCTGGTGTTCGAGGCGATAGGGTTCGTGCGGGGTCGCTTGTTCGGTTTCGGTGTCGAGCAGTAAAGGTGCGGTGGGGACCATGCCGCCGAAGCCGACGTCCGTGATGTAGCGCTCGCCGTCGATTGTCACCAGGCTCAAACGATGGGTACGTGCCGTCCAGCTACCTTCGGGCTGATTCATCACCACGCGCCCGCTGATTGCCCGTGCGTCAAAGCCCAGCTCCAGCAACAGCGCGAAGAACAGATGATTGAGTTCGTAGCAATAACCGCCGAGACCACCCAGCAGGATTTTCTGTTCAATGGACGGCAGATCGATCAGCACTGGCGCGCCGGCGATAGTCGCCAGATTCTCGAAGGGAAACACGCCGGTATGACGCAACTGTAATTGGCGCAGCGTTTCCAGCGTCGCGGGCGGCGCTGAATCAAACCCCAGGCGTTGCAGGTACAGTTTCAGATGGTTCAGGCGTGGCGCGCTCATTGCTCGATCCTTATGCAGGGAGGTCGCAGATCACTGCGTTGCTGCTCGCCATGTATACGGATCGCGCGCACTTTTCGACAATTGATTTCGCCAATTGCCATCAGCGCTTCTTGCGCGAGCCAATGCGAATCCACGTTGGCGCATGGTCGCTGGCATGCGGCTCGTTACGCACCCAGGCGTCTACCCCGGCGTCCTGCAGATACGGGCTCAATGCCGGGTTGAGCAGCAGATGATCGAGGCGCAGGCCGGAGTTGGTTTGCCAGTGCTGGCGAAAGTAGTCCCAGAACGTATAAATGCGTTCCTCGGGATACAAATGACGCAGCGAATCGGTCCAGCCTTGATCGAGCAGCCGTTGGTAGCACTCGCGACTCTCGGGTTGCAGCAAGGCATCCTTGAGCCATGAGCGGGTGTTGTAGATGTCCATGTCGGTGGGCACGACGTTGTAATCGCCGGCCAACACCACCGGGTGATCGCTGCTTTGCAGATCCTTCGCGTAGGTAATCAGCCGTTCGAACCACGCCAGTTTGTAATCGAATTTTGGCCCTGGTTGCGGATTGCCGTTGGGCAGATACAGGCACCCGACCAGCACGCCATGCACCGCAGCTTCGATGTAGCGGCTGTGGGTGTCATCGGGGTCGCCCGGCAGCCCGCGCCGACTCTCCAGCGGTTGCGCATCGCGCGCCAGAATCGCCACGCCGTTCCACGATGCCTGGCCCTGCCAGATCGCGCCGTAACCGGCCGCTTCCAGCTCGGCGGCGGGAAAGGCGCTGTCCACCGATTTGAGCTCTTGCAGGCAAACGATGTCCGGTTGCTCGCGCTTGAGCCATTCCAGCAGATTCGGCAGCCGCGCACGCATGCCGTTGACGTTGAAGGTGGCGATCCGCAGGTTTTTCATCGTCTGCAACTCCGGCCAGTGGGTATGCCAATAGTGACCCCGGGACCGCCGCGCAGGTTGCATTCGATAACAGCGGTGACCTCAGGCGCGATTGCGCAGCCATTGCAGAAAGCCGCGTTTTGGCGCAACCGCGGGGACTTCCTCGGTCAGTGCTTGCGCCTTGTGCAAGCGGAAATCGAGCAAGGCCTGCATGGCGTCATGGATGTCGTGACGGGCATCCAGACAAGGTTTCAGATAGGACTTTTCAATGCGGTACAAGGCGCAGAACGTCTTCGCCGAGAAGTCCGCCGGCAGCGCGGTGTCAGACAGGATTCCCGCTTCGCCGATCACCTCGCCCGGGCCCATGCGTCCGGATTCGAACGTCGTGCCGTGGCGCTTCAATGTCACCGAGACCACGCCGGACTCGATGATGAACAAATGATCGCTGACCTCCCCGCCCGCCAGAATGATCTCGCCGGCGCGGAAGGTTTGCAGGCTCATGTTCTGGCTGAAGGTGTCCTTCTCTTCCTCGCGCAGGGTCGAGAAGATCGGCGAACTGTCGAGCAACGCCCGTGGGCGCGACAAGTGCGGCGCGATGCTGGTTTCATTGCTCGACAGCAGATTGACTCCGGACGCCTGCAAATGCCGATACGCCAGATCGAACAGCTGATTGCGCACCACACGCTTCTCGCCCATCGACGCGACAAACCCGCTGATTTCATACTCCGCGCCAGCGCTGGCTGAGTTTTTCAGCGCCACGCTCGGTGCCGGCGTGTCGAGCAATTGCCGACAACCCTGCATCGCCCGCTCCAGCGCCTCGATCACCGCACTGGGTCGCGCATGCGGGCTGACCTGCACGCTGACTGCGACGCCAAACATATTGCTTGGCCGGCTGAAATTGATGATCTTGGCTTTGGCCGCCAACGAGTTGGGAATCACCGCCATGCTGCCCTGGCTGGTTTGCAGACGCGTGGCGCGCCAATCGATATCGGTCACCCGGCCCTCGGTGCCGTCAATGGAAATCCAGTCATCCAACTGATAAGGCTTGGTGGTATTGAGGACGATCCCCGAGAACACGTCGCTGAGCGTGCTCTGCAACGCCAGGCCGACAATGATCGCCAACGCGCCAGAGGTCGCGAGCACGCCTTTGACCGGCAGATCGAGCACATAGGCCAGTGCCGCAATGATCGCGACCAGAAAAATCACCGCCCCGAGCAGATCCTGCAACAGCCGCCCGGTATGCCCGACCCGCTGCATCATCACCGCACCGATCAACACCGTCAGCGTCCGCGCACCGAACAGCCACCAACCGATCTGCAGCCCGGTCGCCGCCAGATGCAACGGCACATTCTCCGCCCACGGCGCCGGCTCCATCGGATTGAGCCCTTCGTTGAACAGCAACACACTGAACAACGCAAAAATCACCACCCGCACCAACAGCTTCCACTCACTGCCACGGGAACTGATCAACCGCCACAGACCAAGATCGAGCAGGATCAGGATAAACGCGCTAAACAGCGGATGTTCGGTCAGCAGAGACAGCATCAAACAACTCCGACAAAGGCCAATCGCGAAAAGATCGCACAGATTGGCACAGTGTAGGAGCAAATGATTTCGGCGCCGTTTTGATCCTGGTTCAGCGGTGATGTCGGGAGGTTGAGTGATGCTTGGAGTTAGCTGAAAATCAAAAGCCCCTCACCCTAGCCCTCTCCCGGAGGGAGAGGGGACTGACCGGGTTGGATGCGAAAGATCTGCCGACGTGAAATACCGAGTCGAATGCAAAACTTCGAAGCCAACCAAAATCGGCTCCCTCTCCCTCGGGAGAGGGCTGGGGTGAGGGGCAGCCACACCACAAATCAAAAGCCAAACACCGCTTCTAACCACTCAACAATGAGCGTTAGCTCGAGTGCCCTTGATCTTGATCTTGCGTCACCGGCGACATCGGAAGGCTGAGTGGAGGGATTGATCCGGGCGTGGGAGCGCAGCGACCGTCTGGCGCAGCCAGACACAGCGGAAGGAGGTGCAGCGAAGCAAACCGCAGCCGCTGCGCCCGGATCAGTCCCGGAGCGAAGGGACCCGAGCCTGCGAGGGCCGAACGCAGGAGCAAGCGTTTTGGGTTACCTTTTTGGCGTTTGAAAAAGGTGACCCGCCGTAAGGGCGGAACCCTAAGCAGCCGTTACCGCAGCAACGGATATGTACCCCAAAAAAAGCTCATCTCAACCCTGCATCCGCCCAAACCGCCCCGACTGAAAATCAACAAACGCCTGATGAATCTCCTCCTCCGAATTCATCACAAACGGACCATGCCCGACAATCGGCTCATCAATCGGCTCGCCGCTGAGCAACAACACCACCGAGTCCTCATGCGCCTCAAGCGACACCGCCCGCCCCGCACGCTCGAACAGCACCAACTGCCCGACAGACGCCGACTCCCCACCATTAACCCGCACCGAGCCCTTCAACACCACCAACGCGGTATTGCGACCCTCATGCAAATCAAGCGTCAGCAACCGGCCTGCGTTCAACCGCAAATCCCACACATCAATCGGGGTAAACGTGCGCGACGGTCCTTTATGCCCCTCGAACTCACCTGCAATCAAACGCAGGCTGCCAGCGTTGTCCTTGAGCGCGATGCGCGGAATGTCACTGTCGAGAATGGTCTGATACCCCGGCGCAGCCATCTTGTCCCTGGCCGGCAAGTTGACCCACAACTGCACCATCTCCAGTTTGCCACCGGTTCTGGCGAAATTTTCCGAGTGAAACTCTTCATGCAGAATCCCCGACGCAGCCGTCATCCACTGCACATCGCCGGGGCCGATCAGCCCGCCACTGCCGGTCGAATCGCGGTGCTGCACTTCGCCGTCGTAAACAATCGTCACAGTCTCGAAACCGCGATGCGGATGCTGGCCCACGCCGCGTTGTTCCGTGGTCGGCGCGAATTCGGCCGGGCCGGCATGATCGAGCAGCAGGAACGGGCTGATGTGTTTGCCCAGGTTGTCGTAGGAAAACAGCGTGCGCACCGGAAAACCATCGCCGACCCAATGGCCGCGCGGGCTGGTGTAGATACCGATAAGGTTTTTCATGGGGTCTCCAATCTGGATAAAAGCATTGGATTAATCCTAACCGCCTGACCAATATCGGACTAGAGGGCGAAAACCGGCTTCAGCGTTCCATCAGGGGAACAGTGACCTGCCTACAAAATCTGCGGTGCTGCGATCGCCAGCAGGCTGGCTCCCACAAAAACCGAAGCGCCGCTATCAGGTCAGCAGGCGTTGCGCGAGGCTGTCCATGGCCTCGCGCAACGCCTCGATTGCTGTGTTGGACAGCGGCGTTTGCCCGTCAGCGCAAGCCAGTTCCAGGTCGACACAGGCCGCCACCACCCGCGCCGCGCCGACCATCTGCGCGCCACCCTTGATGTGATGCGCCAGATCGCGCAACCCGGCGCGGTCGCGGTCATCCTGCAACACCGCCAGCAGTCGCCGGTCCAGGCGCAAGCTGTTCAGCACTTCCTCGCGCAGGCGCTCGATCAAACCGCGGTCATTGCCAGCCATTTGCTCCAGCGTGCTCAAGTCGATTTCCACCAGCGCAGCCGTTGCAACGTGATCCGCCGGCACGGCGCAGTGGCTGGCTGCGGCCAATGCCTGTGCCAGATCGTGCAAGCGGATAGGCTTGAACAGGCAATTGTCCATGCCGGCGGCCAGACAGCGAGCGCGTTCCTCGGCCTGCGCATTGGCGGTGAAGCCCAGCAGCAAACACGGCGTGCGTTCGGCCAGCGATTCTTGCTCGCGGATCGCCTGCGCGAGCTGATAACCATTGCGCCGCGGCATGTTGCAGTCGGTAATGACCACATCGAACGCCTGCGTTCGCCAGCGCTCAAGGGCGTCGTCACCGTTGTCAGTATCGACCGTACGATGGCCGAGTTCACTCAACTGCCAGCACAGCAGCAAGCGGTTGACCGGATGATCATCGACCACCAGCACATTCAGCGAACGCGCCGCCGTGACAACCGCAACGGGAGCCGACGCCGCTTGCGCAAGCGGCGCCAGCAGCGGCAACTCGAGATTGACTTCTGCCTGCGTGCCTATACCCGGCACGCTGTCCAGTCGCAGTGTGCCGCCCATCATCTCGCACAGGTTGCGGCTGATCACCAGGCCCAGCCCGGAACCGCTGCGCGCCGATTGCGCGTGATTGCTCGCCTGCACGAACGGGCTGAACAATCGTTGACGATCTGCGTGACTGATCCCCACGCCGCTGTCCTCGATCAACACCCTCACCGCCAAGCGCTCGGCCGGCGCAGCGCCGACCACCAGATGCAAGCTGACCTGGCCCTCGTCAGTGAACTTGATGGCATTGCTCAGCAGGTTCGACAGCACCTGCTTGAAACGTGTCGGGTCAATCAGCACGTCGACATTACTGCCGGTATCGAGTTGCAGATGCCAGAGCAAGTGCTTCTGCCGCGCCAGCCCCTCGAACACCCGACACACCGAGAGCACCAGATCACGCAGGTTGGCGCGTTCGGGCGCGAGGGACAGATGCCCGGTTTCGATCCGTGCGATATCGAGTATGTCGCCGATCAGCGCCAATAATTGTTGCCCGGCGTTTGACGCCACCTGTATCGCCAGACGATCGGTGACGCCCTCCTCCGCGCGTTTCAAGGCCAGTTCGAGCATGCCGATCAAGGCGCTCATCGGCGTGCGGATTTCATGGCTCATGGTCGCCAGAAACGTGGTCTTGGCGCGATTGGCATCGTCCGCGGCATTCTTGGCGTCCTGCAATTGCTGCAGCCATTGCTGGCGGCGTCGCAACTGACGGCGCTGCCAGACGATCCAGCCCAGCGCCAGCGCGAGCAGCAGCGCCGCTGCCGCAAAGCCAAGGAGAATTTCGTGGCGATGGCGCCGCCAGTAACTGTCATCGATCACCACCTCATGGCTCCAGCGCTCGACCAGCTCATCCATCTGCTGCGGGGCGATGCTCAGCAGTGCCTTGTTCAGGATCGAGTGAAGCGCCGGCATTTGTGGTGCGGTCGCCAAGGCAATGCGCGCCGGTTGATCACCGACTGTGCCGGTAATGCGCAGCCGTTCGCGGTAATGGCGGGCAATCAGAAAACGCGCCACCACCAACGAACTCACCGTGACGTCGACCTGGCCCTTGAGAATCATCGCCATGCCGTCGGCCGGGCTCGCGGTTTCGACCAGACGCAAGCGCGGCACACGGGCCAACAGATAACTGCGCAACGGATGACCGCGGTAGATTGCCAGCCGCTTGCCCGCCAGTTCGTCCAGGGGGAGCGGCCCCTGCCAGGTGCTTGCGCTGACCAGCACGAACGGATTGTTCAGGTAGGCGCGGGTGAATTGCAGCTCGGTTTCGCGCTCGCTGCTCGGCGTTACCACCGGCAGCAGGTCCAGTTCACCGGTCTTGAGCTGTTCGATCTGACGGTCCAGCGAGGTTCCGCGCACGATTTCGAAATTGAGCCCGCTGCGTTGGCTGATCAGGCTCAGCAATTGCGCCGTGAGCCCGCTGAAACGGCCGTCGGCATCGAAAAACGTCAGCGGCGCGAAATCTTCGATGGCGCCAACTCGCACCACCGGGTGCTGGTCGAGCCAGGCCTGTTCGCTGGCGCTGAGTTGTACCCGCGATTGCTCCGCCATTTCCGCCAGACCGGCGCTCCAACGCTGTTCGATGCGTTGCCGGCGCTCCATGGGTATGGCCGCCAACGCCACATCGACGATGCGCTTGAGGCGCGCATCACTGCGCAGCAGGGCGAAGCCGAACGCATTGGCGTCCAGGCCCGACGGGCCGGCCAGTTGCAGGTCGTTGCGATAGTTGGTGTTGATCAGGTAGTTGGCACTGATGACATCACCGAGGTACACGTCGTCCGCGCCGAATGCCACCGCACCGAGTGCGTCCATCGCCGACGGGTAACGCTGCACCTGAGCCTGCGGATAAAAGCCTTGCACGGTCGCCAGCGGCAAATAGTCCTCGACCATCGCCAGGCGTTTGCCGGCAAGATCGGTCGGCAATTGCTCGTCGAGGCGAGTGACCAGCATCGGTTGATCTTCGGCGTACGGCCGGGACAACACAAAGGCCGGATCGGCGATTTCGAAGCTGTTGGAGGTGCCGAGCAGATCGAGCTCGCCACGCTTGAGCGCGGCCATCACCGCCTCCCGGTCGGCAAACCGGCGCACCTCGATGCGGATCCCGAGCAACTGCGCCAGCAGATCAGCGTAATCGGCGGTCAATCCTTCGAGTTCATGCTGGTTGCGGGTCAGTTCGAATGGCGGGTAATCCGGCCCGGAAATGCCCATGCGCAACAGCGGGTGCTGACGCAGCCATTGCCGGTCCTGGGCGTCGAGGCGCAACTGGACATTTTCCAGGCCGGTACGGGTCAGCACTTCCAGCACCTGCGGTGGTTCACTCGCCGCGCATAGCGCGGTCAGGCTCAGCCACAGCCCGACGATCCAGCCTCCCTGGCGCATGATCGCGTGCTCAGATGACGTGATTGCGCTTGGCGAAATCGCGCAAGTGCACCGCTGAATTGACCCCGAGTTTTTTCATCAATCGGGTCTTGTACGTGCTGACGGTCTTGTGGCTAAGGTGCATGTCCTCGGCAATAGACTTGTTGGACTTGCCGTGCCCCAATTGTTCGAGAATGTTCAGTTCACGGTTGGAAAGCTGATCGATCATTTCCTTCTCGGTGGTTTGCACCGCATTCAGCACGCTGGCGGTATCCGACAACGCGGAAAAATAGGTGTAACCGGACATCAGTGCCTGAATGGCTTTGTGCAACTGCTGCAGTTGATTGGTCTTGGTCACGTAGGCCATTGCCCCGGCCCTCAGGCAGCGCTGCTGGTAAAACAGCGGATCGTGAGTACTGAATACCAGCACGCGGCAATTCAGATCATTGGCCTTGATCCGCGCCAGCACCTCCAGCCCGCCGAGCGCCGGCAGATTGATATCGAGGATCACCAGTTGCGGCTGATGTTCACGAATCAGCGCCAGCACCTCGTTGCCCTGAGAAGCCTCGTGAATCAGTTTGAATCCTTCAGCTTGCAATACGATCCGGATGGCGGCGCGCACCACCGGATGATCGTCAACGATCAGCGCTGACTTCTCGGGCTTCATGGCCACTCCCAGTGCAAAGCCGGACGAACAGCCCACCGGTGCGGGCGGATCCGGACTCGGTGGCTGCGCCGGGACTGTTACACGGAACGACGGGCGAATCACCTGTCAGGTCTGACAGTTGTGCACGTTGATTTTTTATGCATGGGTTGCCCTGCGCACCGCCGCAAGCGGCTGCCGGGCCAACGTCTCGCACCGGATGGCCGGCGCCTCGACCATTGCCATCAACTGCTTGATCGCCGGCAGTCCGGGCAACGCCAGCGGGCTGATTTGCACATTGTCCTGAGCGAAACCTGCAGTGCACTGCAATGGCGCCGTGCGCTCGTTGTAGATCAATGCCTGCCGCACCTGTGGGTTATCGAGGAAAAACCCCAGCAGGTCGAGCCGACCCGCCAGATCGGCATTGATGATCACCGCATCGAACGGCTCGCAACCGTAGTCGACCAGCGTCAACAGCTCGGCGAGGCTTTGCACCGGCGCCACGCGGTAATAATCGAGGCTGTTGAACAGGCGCTCGATTTTCATCCGGTGAAAATGCTGGGTATCGGCGATCAGGATTCGCAGGGCTTTGTTGATCATGGTCATTCTCCCTCCAGAGTTTCTGGGTGGGGCAAGGCTACGCAATTGCGTGTACCGGGCTCTGTAGGACTTTTCCTAAAAAATCGATCATTCGTCCGAGGCCGTCCGGGCGCGGCGCTGTTGCAGCCCAGTGCCAGGGTGCTGCTGATGGCGGCGCGGCAACGCGTTACCTCGGGCGGGCCTGAAATCAAAAGCCACGTCAAAAGCCCCTCACCCTAGCCCTCTCCCGGAGGGAGAGGGAACGATCGCGGTGGATTCGAGAGATACGCCGACATGCGATACCGAGTCGAACGCAAATGCCAAATCCAACCAAAATCGGCTCCCTCTCCAGGGGGAGAGAGCTGGGGTGAGGGAAAATCCACCACAAATCCAAATCCAACCACCCGCTTCTAACCACTCAACAATGAGCGTTAGCTCGCGTGCTGTTGATCTTGATCTTGCCTAACCAGCGACATCGGAAGGCTGAGCGCAGGGATCGATCCGGGCGTGGGAGCGCAGCGACCGTCTGGCGCAGCCAGACACAGCGGAAGGAGGTGCAGCGAAGCAAACCGTAGCCGCTGCGCCCGGATCAATCCCGGAGCGAAGGGACCCGAGCTTGCGAGGGCCGAACGCAGGAGCAAGCCTTTTGGTTCCTTTTTGGCGTCTGAAAAAGGGACTCGCCGTAAGGGCGAAACCATAAGCAGCCGTTACCGCAGCAACGGATATGTACCCAAAAAACCAACACAGCACAGACCAATCATTGCCAGCCAAACCGCCGAACATAAAAGCCCTTCACCGCCTGAGTCAGCCCCATATACGCCAGCAGAATCACCGGCAAAAACACAAAATACAGCGACGGCAATGCCTGCAACTTGAAGTAATGCGCCAACGGCCCCATCGGCAGAAAAATCCCGACCGCCATGATAATCCCGGTCATTACCAACAGCGGCATCGCAGCACGGCTTTGCAGAAACGGAATCTTCGGCGTGCGAATCATGTGCACGATCAACGTCTGGGTCAGCAACCCGACCACAAACCAGCCAGACTGAAACAGGGTCTGGTGATCCGGCGTATTGGCATCGAACACGTACCACATCAAGGCAAACGTGGTGATATCGAAAATCGAACTGATCGGGCCAAAAAACAGCATGAAACGCCCAACGTCGCCCGGCTGCCAGCGCTGCGGTTGTTTCAGCATGTCCTCGTCGACGTTATCGAACGGAATGGCAATCTGCGAAATGTCGTAAAGCAGGTTCTGCACCAGCAAGTGCATCGGCAGCATCGGCAGAAACGGAATGAACGCACTGGCCACCAGCACCGAGAACACGTTGCCGAAATTGGAGCTGGCGGTCATCTTGATGTACTTGAGCATGTTGGCGAAGGTGCGCCGCCCTTCGAGCACGCCCTCCTCCAGCACCATCAGGCTTTTTTCCAGAAGAATGATGTCGGCTGCTTCCTTGGCGATGTCCACCGCGCTGTCGACGGAAATCCCGATATCGGCCGTGCGCAGCGCCGGCGCATCGTTGATGCCGTCGCCCATGAAGCCGACCACATGGCCGTTGCCTTTGAGGCTGCGCACGATGCGTTCCTTGTGCGACGGCGTCAGTCTGGCGAAGACGTTGGTCTGCTCCACCGCCACGGCCAGTTCGGCATCGCTCATGCGCTCGATAGCGTTGCCCATCAGCAAGCCTTGCTGAGCGAGGCCGACTTCACGGCAGATCTTCGCGGTCACCAGCTCGTTGTCGCCGGTCAGCACTTTCACCGCCACGCCATGTGCGGCCAGAGCCTTGAGCGCCGGCGCCGTGCTTTCCTTGGGCGGATCGAGGAAGGCCACGTAACCGATCAGCGTCAGGTCCTGTTCGTCGGCAAGGCTGTAGACGTCGCGGCCCTCTGGCATCGAGCGAGCCGCCACCGCTACCACGCGCAAGCCTTCAGCGTTGAACGCTGCGGTGACCTGGCGAATCCGGCTCAGCAGTTCATCGCTCAAGGCTTCATCGAATTCGCCATGACGCACCCGGCTGCACACCGCCAACACCTCTTCTACCGCACCTTTGCAGATCAATTGATGCGGCTGTCCACGGCCTTCGACCACCACCGACATGCGCCGGCGGTTGAAGTCGAACGGGATCTCATCGACCTTGCGAAACGCCGTGCCGACTTTCAGCTCACGATGGATTTCCACGTGTTCCAGCACCGCCACGTCGAGCAGGTTTTTCAGGCCGGTCTGGTAGTAGCTGTTGAGGTAGGCCATTTCCAGCACGTCATCGGAGTCTTCGCCCCAGACGTCGACATTGCGCGCAAGGAAGATCCTGTCCTGGGTCAGGGTGCCGGTCTTGTCCGTGCACAGCACGTCCATGGCGCCGAAGTTCTGGATCGCGTCGAGGCGCTTGACGATGACTTTCTTGCGCGACAGAAACACCGCACCTTTGGCCAGGGTCGAGGTGACGATCATCGGCAGCATTTCCGGGGTCAGGCCGACCGCAATCGACAGCGCGAACAGCAGCGCTTCGGTCCAGTCGCCCTTGGTGAAACCGTTGATGAAAAGCACCAGCGGCGCCATGACGAACATGAAACGGATCAACAGCCAGCTGACCTTGTTGACCCCTTGCTGGAACGAGGTCACCGCCCGATCAGTCGCCCCGACCCGCTGCGCCAGCGCGCCGAAACAGGTGTGATTGCCGGTGGTGAGGATCACCGCCACGGCAGTGCCGGACACGACGTTGGTGCCCATGAATAGAATGTTGTCCAGCTCCAGCGGATTGCGCGTATCGCGATCGGCCTGGCGCGGAAATTTCTCCACCGGCATCGATTCACCGGTCATCGCCGCCTGGCTGACGAAAAGATCCTTGGCGCTGAGCACCCGGCAATCGGCGGGAATCATGTCGCCAGCGGAGAGCACGATCAGATCGCCCGGCACCAGTTGCCTGATCGGCAATTCGCGGCGCGGCGCGTCACGGCGCAGCACCGTGGCGGTGTTGCTGACCATGGCTTTGAGTGCATCGGCGGCCTGGCTGGATTTGCTTTCCTGCCAGAAGCGCAGCAGCGTCGACAGCACCACCATGGAAAAAATCACCACAGCGGCCTTCAAGTCTTCGGTCAGCCAAGAGATCACCGCCAGCAAGGTCAGCAGCAGGTTGAACGGGTTTTTGTAGCAGTGCCACAAGTGCGTCCACCCTGGCAGCGGTTGCTCGTGCTCGACCTCGTTGAAGCCGTGCTGCGCGCGCAGTGCGTCGATGTCGATATCGCGCAGGCCTTCGCAATGGCTGCCGAGCGATGACAACAATTCGCTGCTGTCGCAATGCGCGGCAGCGACCAGCGTGTTAGCCAGGGTTAGCGGGACTTCGCGGCTGACCGTGCTGTCGTTGAGCGATTCCAGCAGCGCCAGACGACGGAAGTGCCGTGCGATGTGGCGGTTGCGCAGGAAGCCTGCGAAAAATTCCTTGAGCGTAAGTTTCATGGCTGTTGTCCCTGTGGTCAGCCGGGAAACCGTCAAGCAGGTCCGACCGCACCGCTGCCGCCGGAAAAAACCGGCACGGCAAGGCGTGGCGCGCCGATCAAAAAGACAGGCGTGTCGATAGGGCTGCGATCACGACTATGAAGTCGTAGTCACGCTCTGTTCAGCGTCGATGAGAAGGACGTCGAGGCATGCCCAGGACGGGCCATGCACGGGATGCCGCTGCTCGCTGTTACGGCGAGACAACGGCAGAGAAAAGGCTGCGCGTTATCTTGCCGAGCATCTGCCGGTTACCGAGACCGGCCGACAACTGTCACTCGAACAAGTACCCACTGTGGGTCTCCGCTATTGATGAAAACGCGTGGAGCTTACGCCCGCAGCAAAACGGCTGGAAGAGGTGTTACGGGGAATGTCGCGGGTGTTCAGGAAGGGTTCAGGAATCAGTTTTTCGCTGGACGCGATGGCCCCATCGCGGGCTTGCCCGCGATGGCGATGTGACAGGCGCAGCAGAACTCAGCTGGCCGTCGCCAGCAGCAGATCCGCCACCGACCGCTGCCCACGGTGCCTGCCATGCTCGTACAGCGAACCGGCGATTTCGTCCGCGCGGATCGGCAGCACCGACAGCAAGGTGTCGCTCAGGCCATGGCTGGCCTGGCAGAAGCCCTGCATGTAGATCCCGGCCTTGCAGCGCTCATCGGTGATCAGTTTGTAATGGCGGTCAACCTCGAACTCGCCCAGATACTCTTCCAGCGGCGCCAACAGTTTGCGATGCATCTGCCGCTCGTAACCGGTGGCCAGCACTACCGCATCGTAATGCCGCACGGTAACTTCGCCGGTGGCGTTGTTGCGCACCGCCAGTTCCACACCGCTGTCAGTCGCGGTGGCGCTCTCGACGGTGGTCAGGGTGCGGAAGGCATGCCGGGCGATCCCGGAAACCTTCTGGCGATAGAAGATGCCGTAGATGCGTTCGATCAGGTCGATGTCGACCACCGAATAATTGGTGTTGTGATACTCGTTGACCAGACGCTCGCGCTCGGCGCTGTTCTGCTGGAACACCAGGTCGGTGAATTCCGGCGAAAATACCTCGTTGACGAACGGGCTGTCGTCCGCCGGCTTCAACGCCGAACCGCGCAGGATCATGTCGACCTGCACCGACGGGAACGAATCGTTGAGATCGATGAACGCCTCCGCCGCGCTCTGCCCGCCCCCGATAATCGCGATGCTCATCGGCTGATTGTTCACGCACGGTTGTCTGGCCATCTGCGACAGGTACTGCGAGTGATGGAAGACCCGGCGATCACCCTTCAGCGCCTTGAACGCCTCGGGAATACGCGGCGTACCGCCAGCACTGACCACCACCGAACGCGTGGTGCGCACAAATTGCTGGCCGTCGCTGCCACGGGAAATCACCCGCAACGCCTCGACCTGCTGGTTGTGCAGGACCGGCTCGATGGTCAGCACTTCTTCACCGTAACGGCTCTGCGCGGTGAACTGCCCGGCCACCCAGCGCAGGTAGTCGTTGTACTCCATGCGGCACGGGTAAAAGGTGCCGAGGTTGATGAAGTCGACCAGACGACCGTGATATTTCAGGTAGTTGACGAACGAGTAGGGGCTGGTCGGATTGCGCAGGGTCACCAGGTCCTTGAGGAACGAAATCTGCAATTCGCTCTGGGTCGACAGGGTGTTGCCGTGCCAGCTGTAATCGGCCTGCTTGTCGAGGAACAGCACATCCAGCTCTCCGTGGCTCGGCCCGCGCTCTTGCAGAGCGATGGCCAGCGCCAGGTTCGAAGGGCCGAAACCGACGCCGATCAGGTCGTGAACGATGGGCGATGCAATTGCCTGAGTCATTTCCAGTGTCCTCTGGATGAACCCCTCAACAAGGGGCAAGGAGAGCCTAAGTGACCCGACTGGCCTTGAGCAGGTCAGCAGGTCGTCTGTTGAGTAGGAACGAGGACAGGGAAATAAAATTTAACGGCACCGGCTCAATGGGCATCCCATTGCTTGATCCGCTGGCGGCAATGTTTCATCGCGTTGACGATGTGTTTTTCCACCAACGCTTTGGAAATGCCCAATTGCTCGGCGATTTCCGGGTGCGACAGACCTTCGATCTTGCGCAGCAGAAAACTGTCGCGGCACAGCGGCGACAATTCGCCCAGGGCGCGTTGCAGCATGTCCAGGCGCTGACCGTGGTCGAGGGTGCTGTGCGGGGACGGAGTGAAGTAGCGCTCTTCGTTGTCGAGTACTTCCAATGATTCGACCTGGCGCAGGGCATTGCGCCGATGGTCGTCGATGACCAGGTTCAACGCAGTGCGGTAGAGAAATGCGCGGGGCTGTTCGATCGGGGTTTCGCTGGAGCGTTCAAGCACCCGCAGATAAGCGTCATGCACCACATCTTCGGCGACCTGACGGTTGCCGAGCTTGGCGTTCAGGAAACACACCAGCTCTCGATAGTAGTTTTCCAACATGACTCCCGCCCGCAAATCTGCGGTTTCTGTCCTTGAGCGCACTGATCGGCGACGCCGCAAACGGCAGTAGCAAGATAGTGGCAACTTGAAGGACGTAATTTATAGTAATTCTCATATAGATTTAAAGTAGTGTTTGGCCTTGACCGACAAATAGTCCGCTTCTATAGCTGTAACTTTGTGTGTCTCCGCTTAAATTCCCCTGCCCTTGCCACGTTTACAGGACAGCTTCCCGTGTCTGTCGCGCCCCGTGACAGCGTTCGCTGCGGCCCCAACCTGATTGTGCCAGCCGAACGACGGGCCGACTCCACTGGCCGGAACCCTGCATGAAACGTCCCCGCCCTGCCCGACGCGCCCTGCTCGTAGTCCTTTGTCTGATCCCGGTTGTCGGTTATGCCGCGTGGCAGATGCTGCCACCGGGTCGGGAAAAATTTGTCACCGTGCAAGTGTCGCGCGGCGATATAGAGAGCAGCGTCACCGCCCTCGGCACGCTGCAACCGCGCCGTTACGTAGACGTCGGCGCACAGGCGTCCGGGCAGATTCAGAAGATTCATGTCGAAGTGGGTGACGTGGTCAAGGAAGGCCAGTTGCTGGTGGAAATCGACCCGTCGACACAGAAAGCCAAACTCGACGCCGGACGTTTCTCCATTGAAAACCTCAAGGCGCAATGGCAGGAGCAGCGCGCCCAGCACGAACTGGCTCAGCAGAAATACCAGCGTCAGCAAAATCTCGCGGCTGGCGGCGCGACCCGTGAAGAAGACGTGCAGACTGCCCGCGCCGAACTGAAAGCCACGCAAGCACGCATCGACATGTTCCAGGCGCAGATACGCCAGGCCGAAGCCAGCCTGCGCAGCGATCAGGCCGAGCTCGGCTACACGCAGATCTATGCGCCAATGGCCGGCACCGTGGTGGCTCTCGATGCGCGCGAAGGCCAGACCCTCAATGCCCAGCAACAGACGCCGCTGATTTTGCGCATCGCCAGATTGTCGCCAATGACCGTGTGGGCCGAGGTCTCGGAAGCGGATATCGGCCACGTCAAACCAGGCATGAGCGCTTACTTCACCACGCTCAGCGGCGGCAACCGGCGCTGGAGCAGTAAGGTCCGACAAATTCTGCCAGTGCCACCCAAGCCACTGGACCAGACCAGCCAGGGCGGCGGCAGCCCGGCCAACAGCAGTAAAAGCGGCAGCGCCCGCGTGGTGCTTTACACCGTGCTGCTGGATGTCGATAACGCCGACAACGCCCTGATGGCGGAGATGACCACCCAAGTGTTCTTCGTCGCCGATCAGGCCAAAGACGTACTCACCGCGCCGGTGGCTGCCCTGCAAGGCAGCAGCAAGGCCGATCGGCAGACCGCGCAGGTGGTCGCCGCCAATGGCAAGATCGAGCCCCGTGAAGTGCGCACCGGCATCAGTGACAGGCTCAAAGTGCAGATTCTCGACGGCCTGAATGAAGGTGATCATCTGCTGATCGGCCCGGCCAGCGGCAGTGGGGGTTGAATGCAAACGCCCCTGATCGACCTGCAGGACATCCGCAAATCCTACGGCGGCGGCGACGCACCGCAAGTTCACGTCCTGCGCGGCATCGATCTGTCGATCCACGCCGGCGAATTCGTGGCGATCGTCGGCGCGTCCGGCTCCGGCAAGTCGACGCTGATGAACATCCTCGGCTGCCTCGACCGGCCGACTTGCGGCGAATACCGTTTCGCCGGGGAAAACGTCGCCGGCCTGGACAGCGATGAACTGGCCTGGCTACGCCGTGAAGCGTTCGGTTTCGTGTTTCAGGGCTACCACCTGATTCCGTCCGGCTCGGCTCAGGAGAACGTCGAGATGCCGGCGATCTATGCCGGCACCCCGGCCGCCGAACGCCATGCCCGCGCCGCCGCCCTGCTCGACCGGCTCGGTCTGGCCTCGCGCACCGGCAACCGTCCGCATCAGTTGTCCGGCGGCCAGCAACAACGGGTCTCGATCGCTCGCGCCTTGATGAACGGCGGCCACATCATTCTCGCCGACGAACCGACCGGCGCCCTCGACAGCCACAGCGGCAAAGAGGTCATGGCGCTGCTCGACGAACTGGCGAGTCAGGGCCATGTGGTGATTCTTATCACCCACGACCGCGAAGTGGCAGCGCGGGCCAAACGCATCATCGAAATCAGTGATGGCCTGATTATCAGTGACAGCGCAAAGGACAACTCCCAAGCCCAGACCAGCGCCAACCCCGGCGCCTTGCAAGCGGTCGACCTGCGCAAGCGCCTGAGCGAAGGCGCCGAAGCCACCGGCGCGTGGAAAGGCGAACTGGTCGACGCCTTGCAGGCTGCGTGGCGGGTGATGTGGATCAACCGTTTCCGCACCGCACTGACCCTGCTCGGGATCATCATTGGCGTGGCCTCGGTGGTGGTGATGCTCGCCGTCGGCGAAGGCAGCAAGCGTCAGGTCATGGCGCAGATGGGCGCGTTCGGCTCGAACATCATTTACCTCAGCGGCTCGGCGCCCAATCCGCGCACGCCGCCAGGTATCGTCACCCTCGATGACGTGCGGGCTCTGGCAAGCCTGCCGCAAGTGCAACGGATCATGCCGGTCAACGGCGCCGAGGCCGGCGTACGCTTCGGCAATGCCGACCATTTGAGCTACGTAGGCGGCAACGACACTAACTTCCCGGCGATTTTCAACTGGCCGGTGGTGCAAGGCAGCTACTTCACCGAGGCCGACGAAGCCAACGCAGCCGCCGTCGCGGTGATCGGCCACAAGGTACGAACCAAACTGCTCAAGGACATCGCCAACCCGATCGGCCAATACATCCTGATCGAGAACGTACCGTTTCAGGTCGTCGGCGTGCTCGCGGAAAAAGGCGCCAGTTCCGGCGACTCCGACAGCGACAACCGCATCGCCATCCCCTACTCCGCTGCGAGCGTTCGGCTGTTCGGCACGCGTGACCCGGAATACGTCGCCATTGCTGCTACCGACGCAGGCAAGGTCAAGGACGCCGAGCAGGCCATCGAGCAATTGATGCTGCAGCTGCACAACGGCAAGAAGGATTTCGAACTGACCAACAATGCCGCGATGATCCAGGCCGAGGCGCGCACACAGAACACCCTGTCGCTGATGCTCGGTTCGATTGCGGCGATTTCGCTGCTGGTCGGCGGCATCGGTGTAATGAACATCATGCTGATGACCGTGCGCGAACGCACCCGTGAGATCGGTATCCGCATGGCCACCGGTGCGCGCCAACGCGACATTCTGCGTCAGTTCCTCACCGAGGCGGTGATGCTTTCGGTGGTCGGCGGCATCGCCGGGATCGCCCTGGCATTGATGGTTGGCGGCGTGCTGATTCTCAGTGAAGTCGCCGTCGCCTTCTCGTTGCTGGCGGTGCTCGGCGCGTTTGCCTGCGCCCTGGTGACCGGTGTCGTCTTCGGCTTCATGCCGGCCCGCAAAGCTGCCCGACTTGACCCGGTCACGGCCCTTACCAGTGAATGATCGATCTATGAAACCGCGTCTCAGTGTGTTGACCGTGTGCCTGATGCTCAGCGCTTGCGGCAGTCCCGTTCAGCGCCCGGACAGCGGCGTGCAGGCACCCGCGGCCTGGCAAGCGCCGCACGCCGCCAGCGTCGCCCAGAGTGATCGGCAGTGGTGGACACAATTTGCCAGCGTGGAACTCGATCGCCTGATCGAACAGGCCCGCCTCGGCAGTTTCGACCTCGCCGCTGCGGTTGCGCGCGTGCGCCAGGCCCAGGCCGGCACGGTGATTGCCGGTGGCTCGCAGTTGCCGGAAATCAAGGCCGGTCTCAACGGCAATCGGCAAAAGCTGCTGCGCGGCAATGGCTACAGCCAGCTCGATGCTGACAGCAGCAACCAGGCCGTGGACTATTTCGATGCCAGCCTGAGCGCTACCTACGAAGTCGATTTCTGGGGCGGTAAACGTGCGTCCCGCGACAGTGCGCAATTCACCTTGCAGGCCAGTGAGTTCGACCGCGCGACGGTCGAACTGACCCTGCTCAGCAGCGTCGCCACTGCGTATGCGCAGACCCTGGCGCTACGCGAGCAAAGCCGCATCGCCGAACTGAATCTGGCCAACGCGCAACGGGTGTTGAAACTGGTGCAGACACGCTTCGATTCAGGCTCGGCGACGGCACTGGAACTGGCGCAACAGAAGAGTCTGGTCGCCGCCCGGCAGTGGCAATTACCGCGCGTGCAACAGGAGGCCCAGGCCGCGTTGATCAGCCTCGCGGCACTGCTCGGCCAACCGGTGCAACAACTGGCCCCAACCGGTTCTTTCGACGATCTGCAATGGCCCGAGATTGCGGCCGGCATCCCCAGCGAACTGCTCAGTCGGCGCCCGGACATCGCCCGCGTCGAAGCGCAACTGGCCGCCGCCGAGGCCGACGTCAAGGTCGCCCGTGCGGCGATGCTGCCGACGCTGACTTTGACGGCGCAACTGGGCTCCGGTGCCGATCAGTTCGATGATGTGTTGCGCAGCCCTTTTTACAATCTCACCGCCGGCCTGGTCGCGCCGATCTTCAACAACGGTCGCCTCGGCGCTGAACGTGACAAGGCCACGGCGCGTCAGCAGGAACTGCTGGAAACTTACCGAGGCGCGATCGTCAATGGTTTCGCCGATGTGGAAAAAGCCCTGAACAGCATTCGTGGTCTGGATGAGCAGCGGCAGTGGCAATCCGAGGAGTTGAGTCAGGCGCAGATCGCTTTCAACATTGCCCAGAGCCGTTACGAAGCGGGCGCTGAGGATCTGCTTACGGTGCTGGAGACTCAGCGCACGCTGTATGCCGCGCAGGATCAGCAGGTGCAGCTGCGGCTGGCGAGGGTGCAGGCGAGTATTGCGCTGTACAAGGCGTTGGGGGGTGGGTGGCGGGCGCTGTGATTGGGCGCCAGCTTTGGACCGGTGTACGCACTTTCCCTGTGGGAGCTTGCCTGCAAGCGATGGCTTTCTTTCAGGCGCTGTTTTTTTGGAGTACATATCCGTTGCTGCGGTAACGGCGGCTTAGGGTTTCGCCCTTACGGCGACTCACTTTTTTTCAAACGCCAAAAAAAGTAAGCAAAAAACGCTTGCTCCTACGTACGGCCCTCGCAGGCTCGGGTCCCTTCGCTCCGGGATCGATCCGGGCGCAGCGGCTACGGTTTGCTGCGCTGCACCTCCTTCCGCTGTGTCTGGCTGCGCCAGACGGTCGCTGCGCTCCCACGCCCGGATCAATCCCTCCACTCAGCCTTCCGATGTCGCCGGTTAGGCAAGATCAAGAGCACTCGAGCTGGCGCTCATAGTTGAGTGGTTAGAAGCGGGTGGTTGGCTTGGGATTTGTGGTGTGGCTGCCCCTCACCCCAGCCCTCTCCCCCTGGAGAGGGAGCTGATTTGTGGGCCGTTCAGAACCTGAGTACGACTCAGTATTTCGAGTCGGCGTAGCCCTCGCATCCGCCACGGTCAGTCCCCTTTCCCTCCGGGAGAGGGCTAGGCGGGCGGCGTTCCGATGAGGGGCTTTTGACGTTGCTTTTGGTCGTCAAGCCGGGCTGGCTTTAGCCTTCAGATTCCGTGCATACCATGGTCGTTGCGGCACGCGGCGGAACAGGCCGGCGAGTTTTTCTTCGTCGGTGAGGAAGGTGATGCGCAGTGCCAGTTTCATGGTTTCGGGGTCCATTTCTACCGTTTTGCCCATCTGCAGGCCGGGCGTGGGGCTGCAGCCGTGGGTGATCGGGCCCAACCACGGGTCGTCAATTTCGACCCAGCGCCCAGGGGCGAACCATGGCACGCCATTGACTTGCAAACGCTTGACTTCGCCCGGATGAAAACGTTCGTGGGCGCGAAACCAGTCTTCGATGCGGTCATCGATCCAGCCGTGGAAATACCAGAACGCCGGATTGACGTGCGAGGAAAACGGATCGCCGAGGAAGTCGTTTTCAGGGCGGTACCAGCGCGCGGCGAAGTCGGCCGGATCGCGTGCGAACGGCACCGGCTGGCCATTCGACGGATCGCGCGGCACCGAGGCCCAGCGCATGTGCAGCCAGTCGTGCAGGCCCAGCTCGACCTCGGAGCCGAACTGGCCCAGGGTCAGTCTGGCCAGGTACGCCGGGTCACGGTACTGCGACTCCCAGACCTGGAAGTTGCTCTCATAGGTTTCGGCGGTTTTGATGTCGCTGACCCACTGGCTGAATTCATCGTCGCCGGCGGCGGTCCAGGTCGGCGGTAACGCGGTGCCGTCGTGGTTATCGAAATAGCGGGCAAAACCGAGCCGGTCGCGGATCAGTTCCGGCTGCGGCAGCGGGAAATATTCCCACGACGGCAAATGCTGCATCGAGCGCGCAATACCCAGCATGTGCCGGTGCATGAAAAAGAAATCCACACCCGAGCCATTACGATCCTTGCGCGGGCCACGGGCATCGCGCTCGTGATCGCGAGGGCCGGGTTGCCAACCGATGCCGCGCAATGCCTCGCGCTTGTCCTCGGGGAGTTTGTGCCACTTGTCACGGGTCGCATGCCACAACTGGTGGAACAGGCGATGCTCGGGGGAAATCAGCCACGCCAGCAATGTTTCATTCAGCGGTGTGCGTTCGCGGGCTTCAGGGAACAATTGCTTGACCGCAACGAAACGGTTGTCCTGCACGGGCAAACTCAATGGCCGATCGAGACGCAGCGCCTTGCCGCTGAGGGTGCCGCTGCCAGCATTGCCGAAGTCGGCCCAGACTTCATCGAGGATCATTTCCAGCTCATAACCGATCTGGCCATCGGCGCCGATCAACCGCCAACCGAGTTTCGCGGCATCGGCCTTGGCCAGATCGCCGAGAATCCGGTAACGCGGTGTGTCACCAGAGCGCAAGCGCTGCGGCGTGTCGAGAAAACCACAGACGCCGCGGCCCTTCTGACCGATATCGAGGAACACTTGCAGACCGGTATTCGGCAAGCCTTCAAGGCCGGCATCGGCGCCTTCGAAACGGATATCCCAGACCCCGCGCAAGGCGTTCGCCAGGCGCTGACCGGCCACGTCCGCCACATCGAAAGAGGCTTCGCCCGGGGTGATCGTCGGGTCCGGTTTTGTCCATTCGCGATGCCCGAAATAAGCCGCTGGCACGGCCGCGCCGGTCAGCGCCAGACCGGCCATGAACCATCGTCGAGAAATCTTCATTGCCCTACCTGTGTCAGCCATGAAGCAGGCTTTATCCAAGCTAGAACGTTTGTTGCTCCGGCAAATTTAAGCGGCATGTTCGCCGGCACGCGGCCAGCCTAAATTTCCCCGCCGATCACTCGTTCTTCCCAGATAGCAAAGGCCGCCGCGCCTGCACCTCACTGGCGAACCCGACTGAGATGGCAATGACAAAACCACGTTCGAAAAAGGCTCTATTCATCGGCCTGCCGTTAGCCCTCGCGATCAGCGCCGGCGCCGGCTTTGCCGTGTGGCACCACTGGTTCAAGGACGATCTCGGCTACCCGGTCAAAGTGATGCAACAGGCAGATGAACTGCACGAACGCATGCTGTCCTTCGACAGCCACGTCAGCCTGACGCAGAACTTCGGCACTGACGGCCATGAAGCCGACAAGGACGGCGACGGTCAGTTCGACCTGGCCAAGGCCAATCGCGGGCGACTGTCCGGTGCGGCGCTGACCATCTTCGGCTGGCCGGAAATGTGGAACGGCCCGAACGCCCCGCACAAACCGACGCCCGGCTTCGTCGACGAGGCGCGCAACCAGCAGGAAATTCGCTTCAAGATCATCAGCGGCATGGTTCGCGACTATCCCAATCAAGTCGCCATCGCCTACACGCCGGACGATTTCCGTCGCCTGCACGGCGAGGGTAAATTCGCGATTTTCATCAGCATGCTCAACGCCTACCCGCTGGGCCACGACCTGAACCTGCTGGATCTGTGGACGGCGCGTGGCATGCGCATGTTTGGTTTCAGCTACATCGGCAACAACGACTGGGCCGACTCGTCGCGGCCGCTGCCGTTTCTCAACGACTCACCGGACGCCCTCGATGGCCTCTCGGATCTGGGCAAGCAAGCGGTCAAGCGCCTCAATGATCTGGGGGTGATCATCGATGTGTCGCAAATGTCGAGCAAAGCCCTCGAGCAGGTCGCGCAACTCAGCCGTACCCCGCTGATCGCCTCGCATTCGGCGCCGCGGGCGATGGTCGATATTCCGCGCAACCTCAGCGACAAGGAAATGCAGCTGATCAAGAACAGCGGCGGCGTGGTGCAGATCGTCGCATTTTCCCAGTACTTGCGCCCGCTGACCCAGGCCACGCAGGACAAGCTCAACGAGATGCGCAAGGACTTCGACCTGCCACCGCTGCCGAACCTGGCCATGGCCTTGATGCCCGGCGACCCGATCATCGCGGCATGGTCCGAGCAGAAATTCGGCCAGTACGCCAGCCGCCTCTACGGCATCCTCGAGGAGGAGCCGAAAGCCAGTCTCAAGGACTTGGGCAACGCCATCGATTACGCCGTCCGCAAAATCGGCATCGATCATGTCGGCATCAGTTCCGACTTCAACGAGGGCGGCGGCATCAAAGGTTTCGAAAATGTGGGCGAGATTCGCAACGTCACTGCCGAGCTGATCTCGCGCGGCTACTCCGAAGCGGACATTGCCAAGCTGTGGGGCGGCAACTTCCTGCGCGTCTGGGATCAGGTCGAGAAAGCCGCGAAACCGGCACTGGCCACCGCGCCGGGAACCGCCACGCCATGAGCAATCGTCGTGACTTTCTCAAGCAGGCCGGGATTCTAGCCGCCGCGCTGCCGCTGGGGGCGAGCCTGCCGAATGTCGCCCGTGCGGCAAGCAACGCACCGCTGCCGCGCAACCAGTGGGCGCAATTGCAGCAACTGTTCGAGCAGGATCCGGACTATCTGCACTTCTCCAACTTCCTCATCACCTCGCACCCCAAACCGGTTCGCGAGGCGATTGCCCGGCATCGCGCCGCCCTCGATAAAAATCCCGGCCTGGCCATGGATTGGGATCTGGGGGTGATCGAACAGCGTGAAGAAAACGTGCGGGTCTGGGCCGGCCGTTACCTCGAGGCCAGCCCGAAACAGATCGCGCTGACCGGCAGCACCACCGAAGGCCTGGCGACGATTTACGGTGGCGTGCACGTACGCGCCGATCAGGAAATCCTCACCACCGTCCATGAACATTACGCCACCCACACCACCCTTGCGCTGCGCAGCGAACGCGACGGCACACGGGTGCGCAAGATCCCGCTGTTCAAGGACGTGTTCAGCGCCAGCCAAGCCGAAATTCTGGCCAACATCGACAATGCGATCCGCCCGGAAACCCGCGTGCTGGGCATGTGCTGGGTGCACTCCGGCAGCGGTCTGAAACTGCCGATTGGCGCGATCGGTGCGATCGTCGACAAGCACAATCGCGGCCGCAGCGATGCCGACCGCATTGTCTACGTGGTCGATGGCGTTCACGGCTTCGGCGTCGACAACCTGAATTTCGCGCAGATGAATTGCGACTTCTTTATCGCCGGCACGCACAAATGGATGTTCGGCCCACGGGGCACCGGGATCATTTGCAGCCGCTTCGAAGAGGTGAAATACGTCACCCCGGTGATTCCGACCTTCTCCGAGGCCACCGCGTTCTCCACCACGATGACGCCCGGCGGTTATCACGCCTTCGAGCACCGCTGGGCGCTGGACGAAGCCTTCAAGTTGCATCTGCAACTGGGCAAGGCTGAGGTCGAAGCGCGCATTCATGCGCTCAACAGTTACCTCAAGCGACGCCTGCAACAACGTCCGCAGATCGAGATGGTGACGCCGCTGAGCCCGCAATTGTCGGCCGGTTTCACCTTCTTCCGGGTCAAGGGCAAGGACAGTGACAAGGTCGCTGCGCACCTGATGGCCAACCGCGTGATTGCCGATGCCGTGCACCGCGACGTCGGCCCGGTGATCCGCACCGCCCCCGGCCTGCTCAACGACGAAGCGCAGATCGACCGCCTGCTGGCCGTGCTCGACCAGGCCCTGTGAGCCCCCTTCTTCTTTTAGTGAGAGCCGCCATGAAATCCGTACCACGTCGTTTTCTTCTGCAGCCTTTGCCGGCGCTGATGCTCGGCACCCTCGCCGTCCTGTTGTCGCCGGCTACCGCCCAGGCCAGCACCCCGCTGGCACCCGGCAAGGTATTCAAGGACTGCAAGGACTGCCCCGAAATGGTCGTGCTGCCGACCGGCACGTTCACCATGGGCACCCCGGAGGACGAAGTCGGGCGCGAGCCAGACGAAGGTCCGATGCATCCGGTGACGTTCGCCAAGCCGCTGGCGATCAGCCGTTTCCAGATTCTCAAAGGTCAGTGGGACGCCTACCTCAAGGACACCGGCTATCAAATGCCCGATGGCGACACGCGCCCCGGCCGGGCGTGCAAGGCCGGGGTTCCCGACTATCAAGGCAGCGACCCGCGCAAGCAGTACACCGACAAGCATCCGGCGGTGTGCATGGACTTTGCGGAAATCGAGGCCTACGTGGCGTGGCTGTCGAAAAAGACCGGCAAGGCTTATCGACTGGTCAGCGAATCCCTGCGCGAATACGCCGCCCGTGGCGGCAGCAGCGGCCCGTTCCCCTTCCCCTTCGATGAAGGCAAGGAATACAGCATCGCCCGACACGCCAACACCTATGGCGCCGCCGATGGCTACAACTTCACCGCGCCGGCCGGCAGTTTTCCGGCCAACGCCTTCGGCGTCTACGACATGCACGGAAACCTCTATGAATGGACTGCCGATTGCTACAACGAGAACTACGTCGGCGCGCCGAGCGATGGCAGCGCCTGGCTGAGCGGCAAGTGCGAAGTGCGGCGCATCCGGGGCAACGACTGGGGTGAAGCGCCGGTATTTTCCCGCTCGGGCAATCGCAACGCCACCTACACCGACACCCGCGGCGACTGGATCGGCTTTCGGGTCGCCCGCGATCTGTAACGCCTGCGCCCGGCTAAATTCGCCGTCCTGCCAGCCGTTTTACAGGTGAGCGCGAACCGCCACGGCGCGCCACCGCCCTCTACGTCATCCAGGCGAACCCCGCGCTCCGGCATGCGTGCTTCGCCGCTCTTTCAAGCAGGGAACCTCCATGAGCAAACCAACACGCGGGGTGATCAACGAATTGTTCGCCCTGCTCAAACCCTTTCGGCTGATCGTCATCGTCTCGACCCTGCTCGGCATGCTCGGCGGGCTGAGCGTCACCGCATTGCTGGCGACCATCAACAGCGTGCTGCACAGCGAAGGCGCCGTCAGCAACAGCATGGTCGCGGTGTTCGCCGGGTTGTGCCTGCTGGCCCTGACCAGTTCGATTTGCTCCGACATCGGCACCAACCATGTCGGCCAGCACATCATCGCCAGATTGCGCAAAGAGCTGGGTGAGAAAGTCCTGTCGGCGCCCATCGAGCAGATCGAGCGCTACCGCAGCCATCGGCTGATCCCGGTGTTGACCCACGACGTCGACACCATCAGCGACTTCGCGTTTGCCTTCGCCCCGCTGGCGATTTCCATGACCGTCACGCTCGGCTGCATGGGCTATCTGGCCCTGTTGTCGTGGCCGATGTTCCTGATGGTGGTGGTGGCGATTGCGCTGAGCACGGTCATCCAGTACATCGCCCGCGGCCGCGGCATGCAGGGCTTCATGAAGGCCCGCGACTACGAAGACGAGCTGCAGAAGAACTACCACGCCGTGGCTGAAGGCGCGAAAGAGCTGCGCATCCACCGCCCGCGCCGCCATCGCATGTTCGTCTCGGGCATCGAAGGCACGGCGAACAAGATCTGCGACACCCAGGTGCGCTCGGTGAACATTTTCGTCATCGCCAAGACGCTCGGCTCGATGCTGTTTTTCGTGGTGATTGGCCTGGCGCTGGTCCTGCAATCGTTCTGGCCGAGCGCAGACAAAGCAGTGATCAGCGGCTTCGTGCTGGTATTGCTGTACATGAAAGGCCCGCTGGAGCACCTGATCAGTACGCTGCCGATTGTCAGCCGCGCACAGATCGCCTTCCGCCGCATCGCCGATCTGTCGGAACAATTTTCCTCGCCCGAACCGCACCTGCTGCTCAGCGAGCAGGCGCCGAAAAACAACACGGTACACAGCCTCGAACTGAGCGATGTCACTTACAGTTTCCCGACCGTTGAAGGCGCTGCGCCCTTCCGTCTCGGGCCGGTGAACCTGAAGATCGAACAGGGCGACATCGTTTTCATCGTCGGCGAAAACGGCTGCGGCAAGACCACCCTCATCAAACTGCTGCTGGGCCTTTACGCGCCGCAGCAGGGTGAGATCCGCCTCAACGAGCAGTTGATCGACGCGGCGAACCGCGATGATTACCGCCAGTTGTTCACGACAATCTTTGCCGACTACTACCTGTTCGACGACGTGGTCCAGGGCGATACGCAGATCCCCGAGGACGCCAACAAATACCTGCAACGGCTGGAGATTGCGCACAAGGTCAGCGTGCGTGACGGCGCCTTCACCACCACCGACCTGTCGACCGGGCAGCGCAAGCGCCTGGCACTGGTCAATGCGTGGCTGGAAGAACGTCCGGTGCTGGTGTTTGACGAATGGGCCGCCGATCAGGACCCGACGTTCCGGCGTATTTTCTACACCGAGCTGCTGCCCGATCTCAAACGCCTGGGCAAAACCATCATCGTCATTTCCCATGACGATCGTTACTTCGACGTGGCCGACCAACTGGTGCGGATGAACGCCGGCAAAGTGCTGACCGAGCTGCAACCGGCCTGATTGTGAAAAATGTGTAAAAAAACTGTGTCGAGCCTTTCCGGTTTTCGGAGGGCTCAACGTCTTATCTACAGTTAATAGAAATAGTTCTCAGTCAACACTTTGAAGAGTAGAAGAATAATGCCCGCACCGCACGGACTCCACCCGCTCGCCAAGGCTCTGCTGATCCGCCGCTCCTTGCGTTCCACTTTGCCGGCGCTGTGCGCCATGGCCCTCACGCTGCCGATCGTCGGTCAGGCACAGGCTGCAGCCGTGGCGATCAATATTCCTGCACAGTCGCTGGGGAGCGCTTTGCAGGAATTCGGTCGCCAGACCAACCTGCAAGTGCTGTACAGCCCGGATGAAGTCAGTGGTCTGCGCAGCAGCGCCGTCAGCGGCACCCTCGAACCGACGGCCGCGATCGCGCAGTTGCTCAAAGGTACCGACATTGCCTACAGCGTCGACGGCAACAACGTCGCCCTGCGCTCGCGCAGCAACAGCGGCACCAGCCTCGACCTCGCACCGACGAACATTTCCGCCACTGCCGAATCGGCCTGGGGCCCGGTCGACGGCATCGTCGCCAAACGCAGCGCCACCGGCTCCAAGACTGATACCGCGATCAAAGTCATCCCGCAGACCATCAACGTCGTCACCCAGGACGAGATCAAGATGCGCGGCTCACAATCGGTCACCGAAGCCCTGCGCTACACCCCGGGCATGACCGGCGGCGGCTTCGCTGACCGGGTGAAGATTTTCGACGAACCGACCTCGCGCGGCTTCTCGCCCACCCCGCTGTACCTCGACGGCCTGCACATGCCCTATGGCGGCGGCAGCACCGGCGGTTCGCTGCAGATCGACCCGTACACCCTGGAGCGCATCGAAGTACTCAAGGGCCCGGCCTCGGTGCTGTACGGCCAGAACCAGCCCGGCGGTATCGTCAACATGGTCAGCAAGCGCCCGACCGCCACCCCGCTGCACGAAGTGAAAATCGGCGGTGGCAGCTATGACCGTAAATACGGCGCCTTCGACCTCGGCGGCCCGATCGACGATCAGGGCGAATTCCTTTATCGCCTGACCGGTGTGGTCAACGACAGTGGCTCGGCGATCGATTACGCCAGCCAGAACCGCATGCTGCTCGCGCCGAGCCTGACCTGGCTGCCGAACGACCGCACCACCATCACCGTATTCGGCCAGTACCAGAAAGACCACGACGTACCGGAAGCCCAGGGCCTGCCGGCATTCGGCACGGTCAAGAGCACGTCCAACGGGCGCATCGGCCGCAGCCTGTTCATCGGCGAGCCGGACGTGAACAAATACCACCGCGAGCAATTCGTGGTCGGTTACGAGGTCGCGCACGAACTCAACGACATCTGGACCTTCAAGCAGAACGCGCGCTACGCCGACGTCAACGACCAATATGTCGCGCCGCTGCACGGTTATTCATTCCCGACCAACCCGGTGACCGGCCTCGACGACAACAGCTTCCAGAGCCGCTACGCGGTGGACTGGTCGCAGCACAACAAGGTCTACGGCATCGATAACATCGCCCAGGCCAAGTTCAACACCGGCGAACTCGAGCACACCGTGCTGCTCGGCGTGGACTACTACCATTTCAACTCGAAGTTCCTCGGCCTGTACGACCGCACCGCGCCGGGCATCGATCTGTACAACCCGGTATATGGCAGCGCGATCAACTTCCGCCAGCCCTACAAGTGGGACAACACCATCACTCAGACCGGCCTGTACGCCCAGGACCAACTGCGCTGGAATCAGTGGTTCCTGACGCTCGGCGGTCGTTATGACTTTGCCGAAACCGATAACAAGCAACCCCTGAGCGGTGGCCACAGCAACCAGAAGGACGAGAAGTTCACCGGCCGCGCGGGCCTGGGCTATGAATTCGCGAACGGCATCACGCCATACGTCAGCTACGCCGAATCGTTCCTGCCGCAAACCGGTACCGACCTGAGCGGCAGCGCCTTCGAGCCGACCACCGGCAAGCAGTACGAAGTCGGTATCAAGTACGAACCGACCTTCGTCGACGGTTTTATTCAACTGTCGGCTTACCAGATCGACCAGGACAACATGCTGACCACCGACCTCGACAACCCGGGGTTCAGCGTGCAGAGCGGTACCGTTCGTTCGCGTGGCGTGGAACTGGAAGGCAAGGTCAACGTCACCCAGAACCTGCGCGTACTCGCCGCCGTGTCGCGTAACCAGACCAAATGGCACAGCGCCAACGATGGCCGCGAAGGTCGCACCGTGGCCATGTCTCCGCCGCTGACCGCGTCGGCATGGGTCAACTACGACTTCGATATTTCCACGGCGCTGGCCGGTTTCGGCATGGGTCTGGGTGCGCGCTATGTGCAGCAGAGTTACGGTTCGGACTACGAGTCGGATTCTTTCCAGGTGCCGTCTTACACCGTGTATGACGCGATGGTTTCCTACGATCTGGAAAAATCGCCACTGCATGTCAAGGGTGTGAAGTTGCAGGCCAACCTGCAGAACCTGACCAACGAGAAGTATGTGGCTGCGTGTAATAGCACGCTTGACTGCTACTACGGTGAGAGCCGGACGATGACGGCTGATGTGACTTACAACTGGTAAGGTTTTCAGCGCTTTGAGTTTGAGAAAGAACGCCGGCGATTGCTGGCGTTTTTTTTTGCGCTTGGCGGCCTTTGGGCCGGCCATGCTCTTGGGTTTTGGGTTTTGAGTTTTGAGTTTTGGGTGAATATCCGTTTTTTTGGGTGCTGCGGCTGGCGGTTTCGCCCTTACGGCGAGGCACTTTTTCCAAACGCCGAAAAAGTACCCAAAAAGGCTTGGCCCCGGCGTACGGCCCTCGCAGGCTCGGGTTCCTTCGCTCCGGGACCGATCCGGGCGCAGCGGCTACGGTTTGCTGCGCTGCACCTACTTCCGCTGTGTCTGGCTGCGCCAGACGGTCGCTACGCTCCCACCCCCGGATCGATCCCTCCACTCAGCCTGCCGAAGGGGCCGGCACGGCAGGATCAAGAGCACTCGAGCTGGCGCTCATTGTAATGAGTGGTGGGAGCGGGGGTCTGGGTTGGGGGTTGGGGGTTGGTTTGGTGTGGAAGATTTATGGTTATGAATGCGGATTACCGATTCGTGCGTGCAGACCCTGCAGATCAAAAGCCCCTCATCGGAACGCCGCCCGCCTAGCCCTCTCCCCGAGGGAGAGGGAACTGACCGTGGTGGATGCGAGAGTTACGCCGAGGTGAAATACCGAGTCGTACGTAAACTTTGAACAGCCCACAAATCGGCTCCCTCTCCCTCCGGGAGAGGGCTGGGGTGAGGGGCAAATCCACCGAAGATCTCAAGCCTTGCGGCGCTTCTAACCACTCAACAATGAGCGTTAGCTCGCGTGCTCTTGATCTTGATCTTGCGTCACCGGCGACATCGGAAGGCTGAGCGCAGGGATTGATCCGGGCGTGGGAGCGCAGCGACCGTCTGGCGCAGCCAGACACAGCGGAAGGAGGTGCAGCGCAGCAAACCGTAGCCGCTGCGCCCGGATCGGTCCCGGAGCGAAGGGACCCGAGCCTGCGAGGGCCGTACGTAGGAGCAAGCGTTTTGGGTTACCTTTTTGGCGTTTGAAAAAGGTGACCCGCCGTAAGGGCGGAACCGCCAGCCGCCACACCCAAAAAAACGGATATTCACACCACCAAACCACAGCCTGGTCGGCCCAAAGGCCGCCAAGGCCGCCAAGGCCAAAACAAAATCACCCCCGAGCAAACGCCTGAGCCAAACGCCCGGCAATAAACAACTGCGCCTCCTCAGCCTCATCGACAATCGCGCCCATGCGCATGAAGTCGTGCGTCATCCCCGCATACACCTTGAGCTCGACAGCCACCCCCGCCGCCTGCAAATGACACGCATATGCCACCCCCTCATCATGCAGCGGATCACACTCGGCCAACACCAGCAGCACCGGCGCAACATCAGCCGAGACTTCCCCGAGCAACGGCGAAAACCGCGGATCAAGACGATCACCCGGCTCACGCTGATAGTGGCTGTAAAACCATTCCAGCGACGCCTTCTCCAACAGATGACCTTCAGCAAACCGCTCGATCGAAGGCGTGCCGCGACTGGCATCGGTCACCGGATAGATCAGCACCTGCAAACGCGGCCGAACCACGGCACCGGCCAGTTGCGCCGCCAACACCGTGGCCAGGCTGCCGCCCACGCTGTCACCGGCAACCGCCAGACGCGAGGCATCCACGCCGAGATCCGCAGCACTGGCCACCAACCAGTCCCAGGCATCACGAGCATCATCCGCCGCAGTGGGAAAGCGAAACTCCGGTGCCAGCCGATACGCCACCGACAGCACCACGCAGTCAGCCATCGCGGCCAGCGCCCGGCACAGCGAATCATGGGAATCGAGGCTACCAACCACATATCCACCGCCATGGAAATACAACAGCGCCGGTCGGCCAGCACCCGCGCTCAAAGGCTGGTTACTGTAGATCCGTGCATTGAGCAGCGCGCCATCGCGCACCGGCAATTGCAGCTCATCCACCCCGTGCAGTTCTTCACCGCCAGCGTCCATCAACATTGAAGATTGATCGAACTGCTCACGCGCCTCGGCCGGACTCAGTTGGTGCATGCCCACGCGTTTGCCACTCGCCCGGCCGTTGCCGACCAGTTGCAAAAACGCGGCGATATCAGGGTTCAACGACATTCAATAATCTCCAGCGCGGTCGAGCGCCACAGGCGCCCCACCGCTGTTCAGTTCAGGACATGGCTACAGGTTCAACGATCTCGCCGAGCATTTCTTCAGCCTCGGACAGGAACGTTGCATCGCGCGGAATCTGGAAGTGCCCGCAAGCGAGCCATTCGCCGCCCATGCCCGGCTGCTCCAGTTGCGCTGCCAATTGCAAGGCTTCCTCTTCGCGGCCCAGGGTCCACCAGCACATCGGCGTGATCGCCAACGGCGTGCAGCGGTCCAGTTGCAGCGACAGCTGTTTGAGTCGGCGGGCGACGCTGAACACATGAGCCAGTTCATCGGCGCCCAGCGCCACGTAGGTCGAAGCCCCGCGCGCGCTGCTCATGGCGCGGCCGAACAGTGCTTGAATGTTCTGCGGGGTTTCTTCGCCGTCGATACTCAAACCTGGCGCAGCATCCGGCAGCGTCACTTGCAGGAAGTCACGCAAGTCGGCTTGCCAGTCATCAACCGCGCCTTCGTTGACCCTGGCCGACGGCACGAAGCTGTCCACCAGACCGACAAATCTCACCGGCTGCCCGGTTTGCTCCAGTTGCGCCGCGATCAGCATCGCCAGGGTCCCGCCCAGCGACCAGCCCAACAGGTGGTACGGTCCATGCGCCTGTTTTGCGCGAATCTGCGCAACGTAGTCGCTGGCCATGCTCTGCAGCGAGGCGTCGTGGAACGTCGGTTCGAGGAGCATCCGCGACTGGATCGCCAACACCTGGCGGCGTCCGCTCAAGCGTCGCGCCAACGGCTCGTAATCGAACACCGTGCCAAAGCCTGCGTGGATGCAGAACAGCGGCGCGACACCGTCAACGTGAGCATTCATCGCCAACATTGCGCTGGCTTTTTCGGTGCTGCCTTGCACGCTGGCCACCAGCTCGGCGATGCTCGGTTTCTGCATCAGGTCGCGCAGTTTCAAACTCAGGCCCTGGGCCTTGAGCACACGGCTGCGGGCGATCACTTGCAGGCTGAGGATCGAGTCGCCGCCCAGTTCGAAGAAGTTGTCGCTGAGGCCGACGCGTTCGATTTTCAGCACGTCCTGCCAGATCTTCGCCAGCGCCTTTTCCAGCTCGGTGCGCGGCGCCAGATAAGCCTGGCGCTGTTCGGCATCCGGGTTCGGCAAGGCCTTGCGGTCAAGTTTGCCGTTCGGTGTCAGCGGCATGCGTTCGAGCAGCATCAGGTGCGCAGGCACCATGTAGTCCGGCAGGCTGGCCTTGAGCTGGTCGCGCAGGCGCTCGCAGAAACCGTCCACCGCGACGTCGGGCATAGCGACGACATACCCGAGCAACTGCTTGCCGCTGACGCCGTCGCGGGCCACCACCGCGGCGTCGCGCACGCCGGGTTGCCGCTTGAGACGCGCCTCGACTTCGCCCAGCTCGATACGGAAACCACGGATCTTCACCTGCTGATCGATGCGCCCGAGATAGTCGACGGTGCCGTCTTCGCGCTGGCGCACCAGGTCGCCGGTGCGGTACAGACGGCTGCCGTCGGCGCTGAACGGGTTGGCGACGAAGCGCTCGGCGCTGCCGCCGGCGCGGCCCAGATAACCACGGGCCAACGCGCCGCCCAGGTACAGCTCGCCGGCAAGTCCCAGTGGCAGCGGATTGAGGTCGGCGTCGAGCACGTAACCGCTACGCTCGCCGACCACCGTGCCAATCGGTGCGTAGGCCGCACCGCATACGTCGTCAGCGCCAGCCTTCCAGATCAGTGGCGTGACCACAGTTTCCGTCGGGCCGTAGCCATTGATGATGTACTGCGGCTTCAGCGCACGTTTGGCCAGCTCAAAACTCGCCACCGGCACCGCATCGCCACCGAAGCAATAGATGCGCACCGCGGGCGGGTTGCCGTGCTGCTCGGCGTGCTCGGCCAATTGCTGCAGGTACACCGGCGGAAACGCCGCCACGGTCACGCCATATTCGTGCAGCGCTTCGTAAGTCTGCTCGGCGGTCCACAGGCTGTCGTCACGGATCAGCAGACGCGCGCCGTGGGTCAATGTGGTCAACCAGCGCTCATGGGCGCCGTCGAAGGCGAACGACATGAAGTGCAATTCACAATCGGCTGCGGTCATTTCGTAACGCTGACCGATCGCCTCGCAGTGCATCGCCAACGGCCCGTGGGCGACGCCGACGCCTTTCGGCTGGCCGGTGGAGCCAGAGGTGTAAATGACGTAAGCGAGGTTGTCCGCATGCACGGCGACCTGCGGTGCGCTCTCGGGCTGACCACTCAGATCGAATTGATCCAGCTCCAGCACAGGCAGACTGGTCTGCGTCGGCATGACCTCACGCAGACTGGAATCGCTGAGCAACAAGGCGATGCCGGAATCACCCATCAGGTAGCTCAGGCGTTCACGCGGGTAAGTCGCATCGAGCGGCACGTAAGCGCCGCCGGCCTTGAGCACCGCGAGCAAGGCCACGATCAGGTTTTCGCTGCGCGGCAGCGCGACACCGACGCGTACCTCCGGCCCTACGCCTTCAGCGATCAACGCATGGGCCAGACGGTTGGCGCGAGCGTCAATCTGCGCATAGCTGAACGCCTGGCCGTTGAAGATCACCGCCGTCTGCTCGCCCTGCTCCAGTGCCCGTTGCGCAATACGCTGATGCACCGCCAGCGCCGGCAAAGCGGCTGGCAGGCTCGGCGCGACCACCGACCGAGCGCTCGGCAAACCGATCCGCCCCAGCGGTTGCGCGGCATCTGCGGCCAATGCAGCGAGCAGGCCTTCCATGTTGGCGCGAATGCCTTCCACGGTTGCGAGATCAAAATGCTCACGCAGGAACATGTATTCGATCACCAGCCCTTCTTCGAGCGTGACCATCAAGTCCATCGGGAAGTTGGTCAGGCCGGCGTTGCTGATCTCGCCGAACGTCAGCGAGTCGTCGCGCCATTCGCGCAGCGCCTGATCGATCGGGTGATTCTCGAAGACGATGATGCTGTCGAACAACGCCTGCCCCGCCCGCCCGGCCCAACGCTGCACGTCGGTCAGCGGCGTGTATTCGCGCTCACGCAGTTCGAGGTTGAAGTCCTGCAGATCACGCAGCCAGTCACCGACCGCTTGCTCGGCCGGCACGTCCTTGATCACCGGCAGGGTGTTGATGAACAGGCCGAGGATCGACTCCGACGCCGGCAGGCTCGCCGGGCGCCCCGCCACCGTCGCCCCGAACGCCACGCAGCGCTGGCCGCTGTAACGGCTGAGCAGCATCAGCCAGGCACCCTGCACCAGCGTGTTAAGCGTGACTTGCTGCGCTTGCGCAAAAGCTTTGAGCTGTTCGGTGCGTGCGGCGCCCAAGCGGCTGTACAGCGCCTCGTGACCGCGACCGCTGCCAGTGCGCGACACCGCGTCGGCAAGGTAAGTCGGCTCGTCGAGCTGATTCAGTTGCTGACGCCAGAAGCCTTCGCTGGCCGCGTCGTCCTGCTGTTGCAGCCAGTTGATGTAATGACGGTACGGCACCGCCTCGGCCAGCGGTGTGCCGGAGTACTGGCTCAACACCTCGCCGATCAACTGCGAACTGCTCCAGCCGTCGATCAGGATGTGGTGATAGGTCCAGATCAGTTGATAGCTATCCGCGCCAACCTGCACCAGCGTCAGGCGTTGCAGCGGTGGCTGATCGAGATCGAAGCCTTTGGCTCGCTCGGCGTCGGCCAATGCTTGCAGCGCCTCGGCCGAATGATCCTGGTCACGCCAGTCGAGCAGGCAGAACGGCAGTTGCGGATCGGCGAGCACGAACTGCAGCGGCTCGGCCATGTCCTGCCAGAGGAAACCCGTGCGCAGAATGTCGTGGCGACGACTGACGCTGGCCCAGGCCGCGCGCAAACGCGCCGGATCAAGGCCTTGCACGGCAATGCTCAACTGGTTGATGTAGAGGTCCGATTCCGGCGAATTCAAGCCGAGGAACAGCATGCCCTGCTGCATCGGTGACAGACGATAAAGCCCGGCCAACTGATCCTGCGCCAGCGGCAAATCGGCGACTTGCGCATCACTCAGGCCATGCAGCGGCATCTCGATCAGCGCCGTCGGCGCAACGTTGCTGCTGCTACCGACGCGCTGGGCCAATTGCTCAATGGTCGGGTGCTGGAACAGGTCTTTCGGGCTCAGTTCCAGGCCTTGCTGACGGGCGCGGCTGACCACCTGAATGGAGACAATCGAATCGCCGCCCAAGGCGAAGAAGCTGTCGTGAGTGCTGACCTGCGCCAGTCCCAGCACTTCCTTCCAGATATCCACCAGCGTCTGTTCGGTGGCGTTGACCGGTTCGACGTGTTGTTGCACCGCGTTCGATTCCGGCGCCGGCAAGCGCTTGCGATCGATCTTGCCGTTGGGCGTCAGCGGCAGTTGCGCCAGCCACAGGCGATGGCTGGGCACCATGTAATCCGGCAGGGTTGCGCCCAGCCAGGTGCTGAGGCGGTCGTGCAGATCGCCTTGCAACCCGGCACCGGCCTCAATCACTGTCGGATCGACCGGTACCAGATAGGCAATCAGTTGCTGGCTGCCCGTCACGTCACTGGCAATCACCACTGCTTCGCGCACTTCGGCATGCGCAACAAGGCGTGCTTCGATCTCGCCCAGTTCGATACGCAAGCC
The DNA here is from genome assembly GCF_900104975.1 of Pseudomonas sp. Z003-0.4C(8344-21). Classification (NCBI taxonomy): domain Bacteria; kingdom Pseudomonadati; phylum Pseudomonadota; class Gammaproteobacteria; order Pseudomonadales; family Pseudomonadaceae; genus Pseudomonas; species Pseudomonas sp. Z003-0.4C(8344-21). The sequence goes on from NZ_LT629756.1 coordinate 4,296,962, forward strand.
GCGAATCTTCACTTGGTGGTCGATGCGGCCCAGGTATTCGAGGTTGCCCTGTTCACGCTGGCGAATCAGGTCGCCGGTGCGGTACATCCGCTCGCCGTTGCCGCTGAATGGATTGGGTACGAAACGCTCGGCGGTCATCGCCGCGCGGCCAAGATAACCGCGAGTGATACCAGCCCCGGACAGGTACAGCTCCGCTGCAACACCTTGTGGTACCCGATGCAAATCGGCATCCAGCAAATGACTGGCGCTGTGGTCGAGAGCGCGACCGATACGCGGTTGACCACCCGAAACACGGCGGGTCCAGGTCGAGTAGGTGGTGTCTTCCGACGGGCCGTACAGGTCGTAGACGTGCTCAACGTTCGGCTGTTGATACAGCGCGTCGACCAGGCCTTGCTTGAGCGGTTCGCCGGCCAGATTGATGATCCGTACGCTGGCAGGAATCTGCCCGGCACGTTGCAGTGCGGCGATGGCTGATGGCACGGTGTTGATCAACCGCACCTGATCACGCGCCGGCAATTGCGCCAGTTCCAGCGCGTTGCGCGCGATGATCAGCGAACCGCCGTTTGCCAACGTTACGAACAGTTCCCACACCGACAAATCGAAGCACACCGACGTCGACGCCAGCACACCCTGAATATCGTCGCGGCTGTAGACCCTGGCCGACCAGTCGATCAACGCCATGACGTTGCGATGGGCAATCGCCACGCCTTTTGGCTTGCCGGTGGAACCGGAGGTGTAGATCACATAGGCGAGGTTGTCCGGCTGCACGTTCGTTTGCGGCGCAGCGGTTGGGTACCGGCTCAGATCAACCAGATCCATCAGCACCACTTGGGTTTGGGCCGGTACGCTCAATGTCGCAGCGATCGCTTGCGAGGTGAGCAACACTCGCGCACGGCTGTCTTCGAGCATATAAGCGACGCGATCGGCAGGGTAATCCGGGTCCAGCGGCACATAGGCGCCGCCAGCCTTGAGCACCGCCAGCAGGGCGACCAGCAACTGCTCGGAGCGCGGTATCGCCACGCCCACGCGCACTTCCGGGCCGACGCCCATTTCGGTCAGTTTGTGCGCCAGACGATTGGCCTGTGCGTCCAGTTCGGCGTAAGTCAGTTGACGGTCGCTGAACGTCACCGCCAGCGCATCCGGCGTCACCGCTACGCGATCGGCAATCGCCTGATGAATGCACTGTTCAGTGACGAACGAGGTGTCAACGCACGGAGCGTTTTCGATCAGCTGCAACTCGCCAAGCGTACGTTCGCTCGATTCGCTCATCTGCCCGAGCAAACGCTGCAGAAACTCGCCCAATTGCGCCACGCTGTGTGCGGCGAAGCTGTCGCACTGGTAGCTGAAGTGCATGGACAACTCGTCGCTCAGATGCACCAGCAGAGTCAGCGGGTAGTTGGTCTGTTCGTGGTTGGCGATCTCGCCGAAACGCAGTTCTTGCGGCGCGCCCTGGGCCAGCGCTTCGGATACCGGGTAGTTCTCGAACACCAGAATATTGTCGAACAGCGCTTCACCGTTGCGCGCCGCCCAACGCTGAATGTCGAACAACGGCGTGTGTTCATGCTCGCGCAGCGCCAGGTTTTGCGCCTGTACGCTTTGCAGCCACTCGCCAACACTGAGTTGCGCACGCGGGCTGGCGATCACCGGCAGGGTGTTGATGAACAGGCCGATCTGCTGCTCGACGCCTTTGAGCTCGCTCGGGCGCCCGGCCACCGTGGCGCCGAACGCCACGCTCGCCTGCCCGGTCAGGCGCTGCAACAGCAACAGCCACGCCGCTTGGATCAGCGTGTTGACGGTGACCTTCTGCTGCCGGGCGAACTCGCCCAATTGCCGGGTTTGCAGCGCATCGAGCACACAGAAATGCTCGCCATGGCCCTGTTGTGCGGCGTCGCCACGCTGCGCCTGGAGTGCCGGCGCCAACAAGGTCGGCGCCTCCAGCTCCGCCAGTTGCGCGGTCCAGTAATGCTCGCTGGCCTGGACATCCTGACCTTGCAGCCACTCGATGTAATCGCGATACCGCCCGGCCAGCGCCGGCTGGGCGATGCCGCTGTAACGCTGCAAGACCTCGCCAAGCAACTGCGAGTTGCTCCAGCCGTCCATCAGGATGTGATGGTTGGTGTAGATCAAATGGCAGCGCTGCGCATCGAGACGCACCACCACCATCCGCAGCAACGGCCCCTGACTCAGGTCGAAACCCTGCGCCTGCTCGGCCGCGGCCAGTGTATTGAGTTCATTCGGGCAAGCGCCGCGCTCGCGCCAGTCGAGCACGCTGAAGGGCATCTGCAAATGTTTGTGCACCACTTGCAGCGGCCGCGTCAGTTGGCCTTGCCAGACAAACCCGGTGCGCAGGATATCGTGGTGATCCACCGCCGCTTGCCACGCCTGCTGGAAGCGCTGCGGGTCGAGGCCTTCGACATCGAGGCGAACCTGGTTGAGGTAATCGCCGCTGGCCTGCTCGTAGAGGCTGTGGAACAACATGCCCTGCTGCATCGCCGACAGCGGATAGACGTCGGCGATCTGCTGCGCCGGCACCGGCAAGTTATCGAGTTGCGCCTGAGTCAGCCCGGCCAGCGGGAAGTCCGAGGGGGTCAGGCCTTCGATGCCTGGGGTCAGGCAATGCTCGATCAGCGCGGTCAGCTCGTCAGCGTAATCCGCCGCGAGGGCTTCGATCACCGCCGCGTCGAAACGCTCGGTGCTGAAGGTCCAGCCGACGCGCAATTCACCGCCATACACCTGACCATTAAGGGTCAACCAGTTACCCAGCGGCGCGTCCGCGCTCTGGTCGAGGCCGGCGTTGTCCGGCGCGGGGGCAAACAGCGCCGCTTCGTCAGCGGCGAAACTGCCGTCGAACTGGCCGAGGTAGTTAAAGGTGATGCGCGGCGTCGGCAAGGCGCGCAGGCTTTGCTGTGCGTCAGCATTGCCCAGATGACGCAATGCACCGAAACCAATGCCCTTGTTGGGGATCGAGCGCAGTTGCTCCTTGACCTGTTTGATCGACTCGCCGGGCGTTTGTGCCGGGGTCAGGCGCACGGGAAACAGGCTGGTGAACCAGCCCACCGTGCGGGTCAGGTCCACGCCGTCGAACAATTCTTCGCGACCATGACCTTCGAGCTGAATCAGCGTCGACGGTTGCCCGCTCCAACGGCCGATCACCCGCGCCAGTGCGGTCAGCAACAGGTCGTTGACCTGGGTGCGATAGGCCGCCGGGGCTTGCTGCAGCAATTGGCGGGTCAGCTCCGTGTCCAGCTTGGTCTGCACGGTCTGCGCCAGTCGATTGTGCTGCCCGGCATCCACGCGTTTGCAGGGCAAGTCGGTGCTGACATCGCGCAAGCAAGCCTGCCAGTACGCCAGCTCCTGCTGCAACGCTGTGCTGTTGGCGTAGCGCTGCACGTGTTCGCTCCAGTCCTTGAAGGCACTGGTTTTCGCCGGCAGGCGCAGCGGCTGGCCGTCGAGCAATTGCTGATACGCATTCTGCAGGTCTTCGAGCAGAATCCGCCACGACACACCGTCCACTGCCAGGTGATGGATCACCAGGTGCAAACGTTGCGTGCCGTCAGCCAGTTGCGCCAGCACCGCGCGCAGCAGCGGCCCGTTTTGCAGGTCGAGGCTGCGCTGGGCGCGGTTGCCCAAGGCTTCCAGCGCCGTGGCATCGGCGACCTGCTCCTGCCACAGCAAATTATCCGACAGGTTTTCGACGGCACGGTGCTCGGCCTGCCACACGCCACCACGCTGAGTGAAGCTCAGGCGCAGGGCATCGTGATGGGCAACCAGCGCGCGCAGCACTTGCTCGATCTTGTCCGCATCCAGTGGCTGACGCGGCTTGAGCAGCACCGACTGGTTCCAGTGATGGCGCTCAGGAATGTCGTCTTCGAAGAATTGCTGCTGAATCGGCAGCAGCAGCGCTGCCCCGCTCACCGCTTGTTGATCGATCAATGAGGGTTCAGCGCCCAATTGCGCAACCAGCGCCAGTCGCGCAATGGTCTGATGCTGGAACAGGTCTTTCGGGTTCAGGCCAATCCCGGCCTGACGCGCGCGGCTGACCACTTGAATCGAGATGATCGAGTCGCCGCCCAATTCGAAGAAATTATCGTTAAGGCCGACTTGCGGCAGCTTCAGCACCTCTTGCCAGATCGCCGCCAGACGCTGTTCCAGCTCGCTTTGCGGCGCCTGAAAAGCCTGTTGGACCTGACTCGCATCCGGTGCTGGCAGCGCATTGCGGTTGAGTTTGCCGTTGGCGGTCAACGGCAATTGCGCAAGCAGCAGCAGGTGCGCCGGAATCATGTGATCCGGCAGGTTGTCCTTGAGTTCGGCACGCACGCTGTCGCGCCACTGCGCCTGTTCGGCCGCACTGGCCTCAAGCAACGCAGCATCCTGCGGCACCAGCCACGCGACCAGTTGCTGACCGCTGAGGCCCGATTGCGCGAGCACCACGGCCTGGCGCACGGTTTTCTGAGCCTGCAGTTGCGCTTCGATCTCGCCCAGTTCGATACGGAAACCACGGATTTTCACCTGATGGTCGATCCGCCCGATGTACTCGACGACGCCGTCGGCGCGATAGCGGGCGAGATCGCCAGTGCGATACAGACGACCGCCATCTGCCGCAAACGGGTCGGGGATGAATCGCAGTGACGTCAGATCGGCACGGTTCAGATAACCGCGCGCCAGACCGGCACGCCCGACGTACAGCTCACCGATGCAACCCTTGACCACCGGATTCAGATCACCGTCGAGCAGGTACCACGACAGATCAGCGATCGGCACGCCGATCGGGCTGCTGGCGTCGGCCTGCAAATCGGCCATCGACAGCGGACGGTAAGTGACGTGAACGGTGGTTTCGGTGATGCCGTACATGTTGATCAGTTGCGGCGCCTGATCGCCAAAACGCTCGAACCACGGCCGCAGGCTCTTCACCTCCAATGCCTCGCCGCCGAACGCCACATAACGCAGCGCCGGCAGTTGCGCGGCGTGCTCCGGCGCGCAGGCCACTTGCATCAATTGCTTGAACGCCGAAGGCGTCTGATTGAGTACGGTGACGCCTTCACGGCAGAGCAGGGCAAAGAAATCTTCTGGCGAGCGGCTGACCTCGTAAGGCACCACGACCAGTTTGCCGCCGTACAGCAGCGCACCGAAAATCTCCCACACGGAGAAGTCGAAGGCGTAGGAATGGAACAGGCTCCAGACATCGTCCGCGCTGAAATCGAACCAGGCATCGGTGGCCTCGAACAGGCGCAGCACATTGCGATGGGCAAGCAAGGTGCCCTTTGGCTGGCCGGTCGAACCGGAGGTGTAAATCACATAGGCGAGGTTGTCGGCGCTCATGCTGACTTGCGGATTGCAGTCGCTGTAGCCTTCGAGGTCTTCACCCTGTTGATCGAGCATCAGGCTGTGCACGGCATCCGGCACCGGCAACTGCGCAAGCAGATGGCGTTGGGTCAGCAGCAAACCGATGCCACTGTCGCCGATCATGTAGCTCAGGCGCTCTTGCGGATAGCTCGGATCCAGCGGCACATAAGCGCCGCCGGCCTTGAGAATCGCCAACAGACCGACCAGCATGTCGAGGCTGCGCTCCACCGCCAGACCGACGCGCACATCCGGGCCGACACCCTGCGCAATCAGTTGGTGAGCCCATTGGTTGGCCCGGCGGTTGAGCACGGCATAACTCAGCGTTTCACCGGCGCAGCTCACGGCGATGGCGTTGGGTGCGCGAGCGGCCTGGGCTTCGATCAGATGATGCAGGCACTGTTCGCTGGGGAAATCGACGACCGCCGGGTTCCATTGCAGCAGGGTCGCCTCGCGCTCGGCGGCATTGTGCAGCGGCAGATCAGCGATGCGTTGAGCACTGTCGGCGACGATGCCGTGCAGCAGATTGAGCCAGTGCTGCGCCAAGCGCTCGATGGTCGCCAGGTCAAACAAATCGGTGGCATAGGTCAGCTCGGCCCAGACGTTGTCAGCCGATTCGAACGTGTTCAGGGTCAGGTCGAACTGCGCGGTGTTCGAGGCCCATGGCAAGCCTTCGATGTGCAGTTGCGGCAGGCGGGTTGCGCCCTGCCCCTGTCGGGCCTGGCTCTGGTGATTGTGCATCACCTGGAACAGCGGGCTGTGGCTGAGGCTGCGTTCCGGTTGCAGCGCGTCGACCAGTTGCTCGAACGGCAGATCCTGATGGGCTTGCGCGCCGAGCACGCTGTTTTTCACTTGTTGCAGCAAGCTGCGGACGGTCTGCTGACTGTCGAATTCGGCCTTGAGCACCTGAGTGTTGACGAAAAAACCGATCAGGCCTTCGGTCTCGACCCGATTGCGGTTCGCCACCGGTACGCCGACGCGGATATCAGCCTGTCCGCTGTAGCGATGCAGCAGGGTCTGGAATGACGCCAGCAGCAGCACAAACAGGGTAACGTTTTCACGCTGCGCGACCTGCTTGAGCGCCGTCGCCAGTTCAAGACTCAGTGGGACATCGTGTCGTGCACCGCGATAGCTTTGCTCGGCGGGGCGTGGACGGTCGCTCGGCAGTTCCAGCAATGGCTGCTCACCGTCGCCAAGTTGCGCCGTCCAGTAATTCAATTGACGCTCACGCTCACCGGCGTCCATCCATTGTCTTTGCCACACCGCGTAATCGGCGTATTGCACCGGCAAGGCTGGCAATTGCGAGATCTGGCCCTGGCTGTAAGCGGCGTATAACGCCACCAGCTCATCGACCATGACATTCATCGACCAGCCATCGGAGACGATGTGGTGCAAGGTAATGACCAGCGCATGATCGTCCGCGGCCAGACGCAGCAATTTAACCCGCAGCAGCGGGCCTTGCTGGAGATCGAACAGGTGCAGGGTTTCTGCCGCGACCAGCGCTTGCAATGCCGCATCATCCAGCCCCGCCGCGTCCTGCACTTGCAGGTCCAGCGCGCCGTGGGCCTGAATAACTTGCAGGGTTGTGCCCTGCTGTTCGACGAAGCAGGTGCGCAGGGATTCGTGACGTTCGATCAGCGCATCGAAGCTCTGCTGCAACGCTGGCAAATCCAGCTCGCCGCGCAGACGCAGCGCCGCAGGGACGTGATATGCCGTGCTGGTCGGCTCCAGTTGCCAGAGGAACCATTGACGTTCCTGCGCATAGGAAAGCGGCAACGGTTGCAGACGTGGCCAGGCAACAATCGGCGGTTCTCCGGTTGTCTGATCGACGCCCAGTGCGGCAACGAAATCTTCCAGCGTGCTGTGTTCGAACAGGCTGCGCAGCGGCACTTGCACGTTGAGCGCCTGACGCACGCGCGACACCACCTGGGTCACCAGCAACGAGTGGCCACCCAGTTCGAAGAAGTTATCGCTGAGGCCTACTCGGTCCAGCTGCAACACCGCTTGCCAGATCTCGGCGACGGCGTGCTGGGTGGCGGTTTGTGGCGCAACGTAAGTTGACTGCAACTGGCTGGCGTCTGGCACCGGCAAGGCTCTGCGGTCGACTTTGCCGTTGGGGGTCAGCGGCAGTTGTGCGAGAAACAGCAAGTGCGCCGGCACCATGTAATCCGGCAGTTCGGCCTTGAGGCTGGCCTTGAGTGCGGCGCGCAGCTCGGCTTCATCGATAGCGCTGGCAGACGGCACCACATACCCGACCAGTTGCGCGCCGGTCGGGCCGTCCTGCGCGACCACCACGGTTTCACGCACGCTGTCGAGTGCGAGCAAACGGGCTTCGATTTCGCCCAACTCAATACGGAAACCGCGGATCTTCACCTGATGGTCGATACGCCCGATGTATTCGATCACACCTTCGGCGCGATAACGGGTCAGGTCGCCGGTGCGGTACAGACGCGCACCGGTTGTGGAAAACGGGTCTGGCACAAAACGTTCGGCGGTCAGGTCCGGACGCTGGAAATAACCGCGCGCCAGGCCCTCGCCACCGATCAGCAATTCACCGGGCGCGCCGAGCGGATTCAGCTCAAGGTCGCTGCCGAGGATGTACAACGCGGTGTTGTCGATCGGCGTGCCGAGGAATGGCCGGCTGTTGCCGGCACTCAGGGCATGTTGCGCCGACCAGATGGTGGTCTCGGTCGGGCCGTACAGGTTCCACACGTTCGGCGTCAGCGCCAGCATGCGCGTGGCCAGTTCCTGCGGCAGCGCCTCACCGCCACAGAGGAACGTGCGGCCCTTGAGAATCGCTGCGTGTTCGTGATCGAGCAGCATGCGCCAGGTCGACGGTGTGGCTTGCAGAATGCTGACGGCGTGACGCTCGATCAGTTCGAGTACTGCGTGCGGGTCCTGATGCACGTCCTTGCCAGTCAGTACCACGCAGGCGCCAGCCAGCAGCGGGCCGTAGATTTCCAGGCCGAAAATATCGAAGGAGAACGTGGTCAGCGAGAGCATCCGCTCGGCGGCGGCAATCCCCGGCTGCCGGATCATGCTCGCGACGAAATTGCTCAGCGCTGCGTGGCGCACCATCACGCCTTTCGGTTTACCGGTGGAGCCCGAGGTGTAGATCGTATAGGCCAGGTGTTCGCCATTGACGGCAACCTGCGGCGCAGTCTGTGGGTAAGTCGCCAGCCAGTCTGCTGGCTGATCGAGCAGCAGCGTTTGCACATCCTCCGGGATCGGCAACTGCGCCTGCACAGGCGTCTGGGTCAGCAGCCATTGCAGGCCGCTGTCCTCGATCATGTAGGCCAGCCGCTCCTGTGGATACGCCGGGTCCAGCGGCACATAAGCACCGCCGGCCTTGAGAATCGCCAGCAGTCCGACGAGCATGTCGGCGCTGCGCTCGACTGCAATCCCCACCAGTCGGTCCGGCCCTACGCCGGCCTCGATCAGCTTGTGCGCGAGCTGGTTGGCGCGGGCATCGAGCTCGCCGTAGGTCAGCACCTCATCGCCGATGATCAACGCCGTGGCGTGCGGATTCTGTCGCGCCTGCAAGGCGAAGTCATGCTGCACGCAGTCGCCGTGCGCGCGGTGATCCGTCACGCGGAACCAATCCTGCAACAGCACGCCTTGCTCGGCCTGTTCCAGCAGCGGCAGCTCGCCGACACGTTGCGTTGGAGCGGTGACGATGCCTTGCAACAGGTTTTGCCAATGACGGGCCAGACGCTCAACCGTTTCAGGCTTGAACAGGTCGGTGGCGTAGGTCAATTCGGCGGCAATACCGTCGTTGGATTCATACGTATTGAGGGTCAGGTCGAACTGCGCGGTGCGCCCTTCCCACTGCACGTCCTCGACGCTCAGTTGCGGCAACCGGGCGGCGCTGCGCCCTGAGTCACGGCCGGTCTGGTGGTTGAACATCACTTGGAACACCGGGCTGTGACTCAGACTGCGCTGCGGTTGCAGCGCTTCGATCAGTTGCTCGAACGGCAGGTCCTGGTGCGCCTGCGCCGCCAGCGCCGCTTGCTTGACCTGGGCCAGCAACTGGTTGAACGGCAGTTGCCCATTGATCTCGGCGTGCAACACCTGAGTGTTGACGAAGAAGCCGATCAGGCCTTCGGTCTCGACGCGGTTACGGTTGGCGGTCGGCACGCCAACGCGAATCTGCGCCTGGCCACTGTAGCGATGCAGCAATGCCTGGAACGATGCCAGCAAAACCATGAACAGGCTCGCGCCCTCGCGCTGGGCCAGTTGCTTGAGCGCATCGCCGAGTGCCGCCGGCAGGCTCAGTTCGAGGCGTGCCCCGCGCAGGCTTTGCACGGCCGGACGAGGGAAGTCGATCGGCAGTTCGAGCACCGGCTGCTCGCCGTCCAGGGTCTTGATCCAGTACGCCAGTTGCCGCTCGCGTTCGCCCGCCTCCAGCCAGTGCCGCTGCCAGATCGCGTAATCAGCGTATTGCACCTCCAGCGCCGGCAGGCTCAGCGGCTGCCCGGCGGTGTCGGCGGTGTCGGCGGTGTCGGCGGTGTCGGCGGTGTCGGCGGTGTCGGCGGTGTCGGCGGTGTCGGCGGCGTAATGCTGGATCAGTTCATTGACCAGCACCTTGATCGACCAGCCATCGGAAATGATGTGGTGCTGGATCAACACCAGCACATGGTCGTCCGCGCCGATTTCGAGCAGCGCCACGCGCAGTAGCGGGCCGTGTTGCAGATCGAACGGGCGCGCCGTCTCGCTTTCAACGAACGCCTTGATCGCCGCCTCGCTGCCGCCTGCATCGAGCCCTGTGGGCAGCGCTGCCACGGCGATGTTCAATGGCAACTGCGGGTGAATCACCTGGCAAAAGCTGTCGCCGTGCTCAGTGAAGGTGGTGCGCAAACTTTCGTGCCGCGCCGCCACGGCGTTGAAGCTGCGCTCCAGCGCGGCGACGTCCAGTTGCCCCTTGAGGCGCAAGGCGCTGGGGATGTGATAAGCGCTGCTGTGCGGGTCCATTTGCCAGAGGAACAACTGGCGTTCCTGCGCATACGACAGAGGAATCGCCGCAAACCCGGAACGCGTCTCCGGGATCGGCAGATTGGCCGGCGAGACGCCCTCTTCAAGCATCTTCTCCAGGTACAGTTTGCGTTTGTCCAGCGGCAGAGTGATAAAGCGCTTGGCTACCCTCAAAGCAACACTCTTGTCCATCAGACTTCCTCCATATCGTCAAGCAGGGCTTCCAGCTTGCTCAGTTTCTGTTCGTTGATTGCCCCGCCTCCTGTATCGAGTCGAGCGACAAAATCGCTCAGGACGGGGTGCTGGAATAACAGTTGCGGGGTCAGCGTCAGGCCCAGTTCCAGGGCGATTCGCGACACCACGTTGACCGCCAGCAGCGAGTGCCCGCCCAGTTCGAAGAAGTGATCGCTGCGACCGATACGTTCGACGTCGAGTACTTGCTGCCAGATCGCCGCGACCTGCTGCTCAAGCTCGCTCTGCGGCGCGACATACGCGGCCTGCATCTGGCTGGCATTCACCGTCGGCAAGGCCTTGCGGTCGAGTTTGCCGTTGGGGGTCAGTGGCAACTGCTCAAGGAACAGCAGCTGCGCGGGAATCATGTAGTCAGGTAACGAAGACTTGAGGCCAGTCTTTAGTCCGTCGCGCAGTTGCCGCTGCGCTTGACCGTCCTGCATGTCCAGTTGCGGAGCGACCACGTAGGCCACCAGTTGCGCGCCGCTATCGCTGTCCACCGCCAGCACCGCCGCTTGCATAACCTCGGCTTGAGCGAGCAATCGCGCCTCGATCTCACCCAGTTCGATACGGAATCCACGAATTTTCACTTGATGGTCGATACGCCCCAGGTACTCCAGTTCGGCGTTTTCGCGCTGGCGAATCAGGTCGCCGGTGCGGTACATCCGCTCGCCGTTGCCGCTGAATGGATTGGGTACGAAACGCTCGGCGGTCATCGCCGCGCGGCCGAGGTAACCGCGGGTGATGCCAGCGCCGGACAGGTACAGCTCCGCCGCAACGCCCTGCGGTACGAGATGCAGATCGGCATCCAGCAAATGACTGGCGCTGTGGTCGAGCGCGCGACCGATACGCGGTTGACCACCCGAAACACGGCGGGTCCAGGTCGAGTAGGTGGTGTCTTCCGACGGGCCGTACAGGTCGTAGACGTGCTCAACGTTCGGCTGCTGATACAGCGCGTCGACCAGACCTTGCTTGAGCGGTTCGCCGGCCAGATTGATGATCCGAACGCTGGCAGGAATCTGCCCGGCACGCTGCAATGCGGCAATAGCTGATGGCACAGTGTTGATCAACCGCACCTGATCACGCGCCGGCAATTGCGCCAGTTCCAGCGCGTTGCGCGCGATGATCAGCGAACCGCCGTTTGCCAGCGTTACGAACAGTTCCCACACCGACAAATCGAAGCACACCGACGTCGACGCCAGCACACCCTGAATATCGTCGCGGCTGTAGACCTTGGCCGACCAGTCGATCAACGCCATGACGTTGCGATGGGCAATCGCCACGCCTTTTGGCTTGCCGGTGGAGCCGGAGGTGTAGATCACGTAAGCGAGGTTGTCCGGCTGCACGTTCGTTTGCGGCGCAGCGGTTGGGTACCGGCTCAGATCAACCAGATCCATCAGCACCACTTGGGTTTGGGCCGGTACGCTCAATGTCGCAGCGACCGCTTGCGAGGTGAGCAACACTCGCGCACGGCTGTCTTCGAGCATGTAAGCGACGCGATCGGCCGGGTAATCCGGGTCCAGCGGCACATAGGCGCCGCCAGCCTTGAGCACCGCCAGCAGGGCGACCAGCAACTGCTCGGAGCGCGGCATCGCCACGCCCACGCGCACTTCCGGGCCGACGCCCATTTCGATGAGCTTGTGCGCCAGACGATTGGCCTGTGCGTCCAGTTCGGCGTAGCTCAATTGTCTATCGTTGAAGGTCACCGCCAGCGCATCAGGCGCCGCTGCTACCTGCTCGGCAATGGCCTGATGAATGCACTGTTCAGTGACGAACGAGGTGTCAACGCGCGGAACGTCTACGACCAGCTGCAACTCGCCAAGCGTGCGCTCGCCCGCCTCGCTCATCTGCATCAGCAGACGCTGCAGATGCGCACCCAGCTGCGCCACGCTGGCCGGGGCGAAGCAGTCACGCTGATAGCTGAAATGCACCGATAGCTGCGCGCCCAGATTCACCAGCAGGGTCAGCGGATAGTTGGTCTGCTCCTGATTGACCACCGCACCGAAGCGCAGGCCTTGCGGCGCGCCACGTTCCAGCGCTTCGGCGATCGGGTAGTTCTCGAACACCATCAGGCTGTCGAACAGCGCATCGCCGCCCTGCCCGGCCCAACGCTGAATGTCGGCCAGAGGCGTGTGTTCGAATTCCCGAGAGGCGAGGTTTTGCCCCTGCACGGCTTGCAGCCATTCGCTCAGACCCTGCTGCGCGTGCGGCGCGGCGACCACCGGCAGTGTGTTGATGAACAGGCCGATCTGCGCCTCGACGCCCGGCACATCGGCTGGCCGCCCAGCCACGGTCGCGCCGAAGGCCACGCAGGTTTTCCCGCTGTAGCGCTGCAACAGCAGCAACCACGCCGCTTGCACCACGGTGTTGACAGTGACTTTCGCCGCCCGGGCAAATTCGCTCAGGCGCCGGGTCAGGTCGGCGTCCAGCACCTGGTAATGATCGCCGTAACCGACACTCGGCAAAGCGTCATTCGGCCGCGCAATCGCATCGGCCAGACGCGTCGGCTCGCGCAGTTCGCGCAACGTTGCCAACCAGTAATTTTCGGCCGCTGCCGCGTCCTGACGCTGCAACCAGCCGATGTAATCACGATAACGCCCCGCAGGCCGCGCGACCGCTTCGCCGCGGTAGTGCTGCAGGACTTCGCCAAGCAACTGCGCGCTGCTCCAGCCGTCCATCAGGATGTGGTGATTGGTGTAGATCAGGTGATGACGATCAGTCGCCGTGCGTACCAGCACCAGACGCAACAACGGCGCACTGTTCAGGTCCAGGCCCAGCGCGCGTTCTTCGTCGGCGAGGGTTTGCAACGCCGCGTCGAGGTCGCTCTTGCCGCGCCAGTCGATGACGCTGAACGGTACCTCGACCTGACGCTGCACCACTTGCAGCGGTTGCGGCAGATCGCCCTGCCAGAAGAAGCCACTGCGCAAAATGTCATGGGCATCCACTGCCGCTTGCCAGGCCGCACGGAAGCGCTGCGGCTCGACACCGTCGACGTCGAGGCGCATCTGGTTGATGTAATCGCCATTGCCGTGTTCGAGCAGGGTGTGGAACAGCATGCCCTGCTGCATCGGCGACAACGGGTAAATATCGTCGATGCTCTGCGGCGCCAGCACCCACCCATCGAGTTGCGCTTGCGACAACTGCGCCAGCGGGAAATCCGACGGCGTCACGCCACGGTTGCCGCTGGCGCAGCAATGGCCGATCAGGGCCGTCAGCTCCTGCACATAGTCATCGGCCAGGCGCTGAATGGTCGCAGCATCGAACAGGCCGCTGCTGTAGGTCCAGTTCAGGTCCAGCTCACCGCCGAAGACTTTGCCGTTCAGCGCCAGTGGATTGCCCAGCGGACCTTGCAGGTTGACTTCGGCACCGGCGGCTTCGCCGGTCGGTACGAACAAGGCGTGATCGGCCTCGCCAAAACTGCCGTCGAACTGACCCAGATAGTTGAAGGTCAGGCGCGGTACCGGCAAGGCTTGCAGGGCCTGGCGTGCCTGTTCATCGCCCAGGTACGCCAGCGCGCCGAAGCCGATGCCCTTGTGCGGAATCGCCCGCAGTTGTTCTTTGACTTGCTTGAGCGAGGCGCCCAGCTCGGCGGCCGGCGTCAGGCAGGCCGGGTAGATGCTGGTGAACCAGCCGACGCTGCGGGTCAGGTCGATGTGCTCGAACAGATCTTCGCGACCGTGGCCCTCGAGCAGCACCAGCGCCTTGTCGGCACCGGTCCAGCGCACCAGCACCCGCGCCAGCGCGGTCAGCAGCAGGTCGTTGACTTGCGTGCGATAGGCCTGGGGGGCGTCCTGCAACAGCTGGCGAGTCAGGGTCTTGTCCAGTTTGCTACGAATAGTCAGCGCCTGATCGTGTCGTTGCCCACCGTCCGGACGGTCGTACGGCAACGCCGCCGAGGCACCGTGCAACTGCTGCTGCCAGAAGCCCGGCTCGGCTTGCAAGGCAGGGCTGTTAGCGTAGTCCTGCAACGCCGTTGCCCAGTCCTTGACCGCGCTGGTTTTCGCCGGAAGCTGCACAGCCTGCCCGGCGCTGATCTGCCGATAAGCGTTTTGCAGGTCTTCGAACAGAATCCGCCACGACACGCCATCGACCACCAGGTGATGGACGATCAGCAACAGCCGTTGCGAACCGTCAGCCAGATCGGCCAGCACCGCGCGGATCAGCGAACCGCCACTCAGTTGCAGGCTGCGCTGCGCCTTGTCGCCCAGCGTCTCTAAAGCTTCGAGGTCAGCGACCTCGACCTGCCAAAGAATCGTTTCGCCCGCTTGGGTGGCGACGTCGCGGTAATGCGCAGCCCAGCCGTCAGCCTGCTCGACAAATTGCAGACGCAAGCTGTCGTGGTGCACAACCAGCGCATCCAGCGCTTGCTCCAGCACCTGTGCGTTCAGCGTTTGCGAGGGTTTGAGCATCACCGACTGGTTCCAGTGATGGCGGTCAGGGATTGCTTGCGCGAAGAATTCCTGATGAATCGGCAGCAGCGCGCTGCTGCCGGTCACCGCGTGCTGATCGATCAGGTGCAGCGCTTCACCGGTCTGCGCGACCACGGCCAGCGCGGCAATGGTCTGGTGCTCGAAGAGGTCTTTGGGGGTGAAGCGAATCCCGGCTTGCCGCGCACGGCTGACCACCTGAATCGAGATGATCGAATCGCCGCCCAGCTCGAAGAAGTTGTCGCTGATGCCGACCTGCTCAAGCTTGAGCACGTCCTGCCAGATCGCCGCCAGTTGCTGCTCCAGCGCGGTCTGCGGCGCCACATAAACCTGTTGCAGTTGGCTGACATCCGGCTTCGGCAGGTTCTTGCGATCGAGTTTGCCGTTCGGGGTCAGTGGCAGACGCTCAAGGCGCAAAACGTACGCCGGAACCATGTGCGCCGGCAGACTGGCCGCGAGTTGCGCGCGCAGTTCTTCAGTAAAGTCGGCACGGCTCGAATCACTGACCACGTACGCCACCAGACGCTTGCCGCTGCCGCCACTGCCTTCCTGCGCAATCACCACCGCTTCGCGCACGCCGGCAAGGGCTTGCAGGGCGGCTTCGACCTCGCCGAGCTCGATGCGGAAACCACGGATTTTCACCTGATTGTCGATGCGATCGAGGTAGTCGAAGGTACCGTCGCCGCGCTGGCGCACCAGATCCCCGGTGCGATAAAGCAAGCCACCGGTGCTGAACGGATCAGCAACAAAGCGTTCGGCAGTCAACCCCGGACGATTCAGGTAACCACGCGCCAGACCGCTGCCACCGAGGTACAACTCACCGGCCATGCCTTGTGGCAGCAGGTTCAGCGCAGCGTCGAGGACATAAGCGCTGCGGTCGCCGATACGGCTGCCGATCGGCGCGTAGGCCGCGCCGCACGGCTCTTCGCGGCCGGCCTTCCAGATCAGCGGCGTGACCACGGTTTCGGTCGGGCCGTAGCCGTTGATGATGTAATCCGGATCCAGCGCGCGTTTGACCCGCTCGAAACTGGCGCTCGGCACAGCATCGCCGCCGAAGCAGTAGATCCGCACTTTCGGTGGGTTGCCGACGCGCTCGGCATGCTCGGCCAGTTGCTGCAGATACACCGGCGGGAACGCCACCACGGTCACACCGTGTTCGATCATCGCGTTATAGGTCTGCTCCGGCGTCCACAAGGTGTCGTCGCGAATCAGCAGCGAGGCGCCGTGGGTCAGGCTGGTGAGCCAGCGTTCGTGGGCGCCGTCGAAGGCGAACGACATGAAGTGGAATTCGCAGTCGCTGTCGCGCATTTCATAGCGCTCACCGATGGCCTGGCAATGCATGGCCAACGGCCCGTGGGCGACGCTGACGCCTTTCGGATTGCCCGTGGAGCCGGAGGTGTAGATCACATAGGCGAGGTTGTCCGGGTCGAGGTTTACCGGCGGTGCTGCGACCGGCCATTCGCTCACCTCCAGACGATCCAGCTCCAGCAGCGGCACCGCTGCGGCGACTGGCAGTTGCGCCGACACCGACGAATCGCTGATCAGCAGCGCCAGCCCGGAATCCTTGATCAGGTAGGCCAGACGCTCGCGCGGATAATGAGTATCCAGCGGCACATAGGCGCCGCCCGCCTTGAGCACCGCCAGCAGTGCAACGATCACCGACTCGCTGCGCGGCAGGGCCACGCCGACGCGGGTTTCCGCGCCGACGCCACGGGCGATCAGCGCATGGGCCAGTTGATTGGCGCGCTGGTCGATCTCGCCATAACTGAAATGCCTGCCATTGAAAATCACCGCGGTGCGCTGCGGACGCTCGGCGGCCAGCGCCGCAATGCGCTGATGCACACCGATATTCACCGGATACGGTTGCGGATGGTTTTCGCCTTGCTGGCGCGCATGCTCCTGAGCGTCTGCGAGGGCGATTTCACCGAGGTTACGCGTCGCTGACAGCGCGAATTCTTCGAGTAGTTGCAGCAGATGCGCACTGATGCCTTCGATCACCGCGCGAGCGAACTGGCCGCGGTCGAAGCTGTAGTGCAGCGCCAGGTGCTCGCCGAGGGTGACGGCGACGCTCAGCGCATAGTGGGTCTGCTCAAGGTTGCCGACCTCGCCGAACTGCAGACCCTGCCCCGCCTGACTCAGCGCCTGGGCAATCGGGTAGTTTTCGAACACCAGAATGTTGTCGAACAGCGCTTCGCCGCCCTGCCCGGCCCAGCGCTGGATGTCCGCCAGCGGCGTGTGCTCGAAATCCCGCAGGCTGAGGTTCTGCGCCTGCACCGCTTGCAGCCAGTCGCCAACGCTTTGATCCGGACGCGGCGCGCCGATCACCGGCAAGGTATTGATGAACAGACCGACCTGTTGCTCGATGCCCGGCAACTCGGCCGGACGCCCGGCCACCGTCGCCCCGAACGCCACCGCGTCAAGGCCGGTGTAGCGTTGCAGCAACAGCAGCCACGCGGCTTGCATCAGCGTGTTGACGGTGACTTTCTGCTGGCGCGCGAACGCTTCCAGGCGTTGCGTGCGTTGCGCATCCAGGGTCAGGTAATGATCGCCGTGACCGCTGTGCTGCTCACCAGCGGTGGCCGCGCGCGCCAGTCGGGTCGGCTCGTGCAGCGCGGCCAGTTGCTCGGTCCAGAAGGCCTCGCTCAACTGGCCGTCCTGGCGTTGCAGCCAGGCGATGTAATCGCGATAACGCCCGCCATTGTTTTCCGGGTTTCGACCGCTGTAGCGTTGCAACACTTCGCCAAGCAGCTGCGCATTGCTCCAGCCGTCCATCAGGATGTGGTGATGGGTGTAAATCAGATGCCACTGCTCGGCGCCGGTTTGCACCAGCAGCAGTCGCAACAATGGCGCCTGCGTCAGATCGAAACCTTGCTGCCGCTCGGCCTCCGCCAGTGTCGCGAGCGCCGTCGGTTGATCGTCGCGGTCACGCCAGTCGAGCGTGGTGAAGGGCAATTGCACCTGTTTGTGCACGATCTGCAGCGGCTGCGCCAGCTCGCCCTGCCAGACAAAACCGCTGCGCAAAATATCCTGCGCATCGACCGTGGCCTGCCACGCGGCGCGGAAGCGTTCAGCGTCGAGGCCTTGCACATCGACACGCAACTGGTTGATGTACTCACCCGCCGCCTGTTCGTACAGTGTGTGGAACAGCAAGCCCTGCTGCATCGGCGACAGCGGATAGACATCGTCAAGCTGACCTGCCGGCAGCGGCAGCGCATCGAGTTGCGTCTGGCTGATGCGCGCCAGCGGGAAGTCCGATGGCGTCGCCTGCGCAATTGGCAATGCACAGCAATGCTCGATCAGCGCATGCAACTCAATGGCGTACTGATCGACCAGCGCCTGCACCGTTGCACTGTCGAACATCTCGCGGCTGAAGCCCCAGCTCATCGACAGTTCACCGCCGTAGACCTGACCTTCCACGGTCAGCCAGTTGGCGAGCGGTGCCGCCGGATCCTGGGCGACGCCGCTGGTTTCGGCGCACGGCACGAACAGCGCCGCCTCGTCGAACTGGCGGTCGAACTGGCCGAGATAATTGAACGTGATGCGCGGTGGCGCCAACCCAGCCAGTTCGCCGCGCACCGCGGGCGCCGCCAGATAACGCAGCACGCCATAACCCAGACCTTTGTCCGGCACCGCGCGCAGTTGCTCCTTGATCATCTTGATCGAAGCGTCGAGGTCTTCGGCCGCGGTCAGCTTGAGCGCAAACAGACTGGTCAACCAACCGACGGTGCGGGTCAGGTCGATGTCATCGAACAGGTCTTCGCGACCATGCCCTTCCAGTTCGATCAGCGTGCCCGGCTGCTGACTCCAGCGGCTGACGGTGCGTGCCAGCGCCGTGAGCAACAGGTCATTGACCTGAGTGCGATACGCCGCCGGCGCTTGTTGCAGCAACTGTCGAGTGCGCTCGGCGTCGAGGCGCCATTCGATTTTTTCGCCGTGGCGATTTTCCAGACTGCCCTGCGGGCGTTCGCACGGCAGATCCCGGGCGTCCAGATGCTGGGCTTTCCAGTACGCCAGTTGCTCATCGAAACGCGAAGCCTCGTCAGCAAGACGCGCGGTCCACTGCTGAAACGCGTGGGTTTTCGCCGGCAACTGAATGCCGCCACCGGCCGCCCGTTGTTCATACGCCTGCTGCAGATCTTCCAGCAGTACGCGCCAGGAAACCCCGTCGACGACCAAGTGATGAATGATCAGCGCCAGACGCTGGCTACCGTCCGCCATGCTCACCAGTAATGCCCGCAGCAACGGACCTTGTTGCAGGTCGAGGCTACGCTGGGCGTGGTTGCACAGCGTCTGCAATTCTTCGGCGGATTGCGCATCGCGCACCCACAGGTCAGCGCTATCGATCAGCGGACCATGGCTTTGCTGCCAGCCTTCAGCGCCTTCGACAAAGCGCAGGCGCAAGGCGTCGTGATGATTGATCAGTTGCGTCAGCGCCGCGTCGAGCCACTGCGCGTTCAGGGTTTCGCGCGGGGTCAGCAGCAACGACTGGTTCCAGTGTTCACGCACCGGCATCGCCTGACTGAAAAAATGCTGCTGGATCGGCCCGAGCACTGCGGCGCCGGTTACAGCAGCCTGATCCACGGTGGTCTGTTGATCGAGACTTGCCACCCGCGCCAAGGTACGCACGGTCTGGTACTGGAACAGATCGCGCGGGCTCAGGCGAATGCCGGCCTGTCGCGCGCGGCTGACCACTTGAATCGAGATGATCGAGTCGCCGCCCAGCTCGAAGAAATTGTCTTCCAGACCTACGCGCTCACGGCCGAGCACGTCTTCCCAGATCGCCGCGAGATGTTTTTGCAGCGCATCCTGCGGCGCGACGAATGCTTGCTGTGGCGCGGCATCCGCTGGCGGCAAGGCTTTGCGGTCAAGTTTGCCGTTGGCGGTGACCGGCAATTTCTCCAGCGTGATCAGGCAGGTTGGCACCATGAATTCCGGCAGGCTGCCGAGCAGCCAGGCTTTGACGTCTTGCTGCCAGTCAGCGGACGGCTGCGGATTGTCCAGCACCAGCCAGGCGACCAGCTGTTTGCCATCCGGCACCAGCACTACCGCTTCACGCACCAGCGGGTGCTGCATCAGGCGGGTTTCGATTTCGCCCAGTTCGATGCGCAAGCCGCGCAACTTCACTTGATGGTCGAGACGGCCGAGGTATTCGATCACCCCATCGCCACGCTGGTGCACCCGGTCGCCGGTGCGATAAAGACGCGCGCCGGGATGGAACGGGCACGGCACGAAACGCTCGGCAGTCAGCCCCGGGCGCTGGTGATAACTGCGCGCCAGCCCGGCGCCACCCAGGTACAGCTCGCCGGCCACACCACTGGGCACCGGCAGCAGTTCGGCGTCGAGCACGTGGGTGCGCAGGTTGGCGATCGGCCGACCGATCGGCACGCTGTCGGCGCCCTCATCGACGCAAGTCCAGTGGGTAACATCGATGGCCGCTTCGGTGGGGCCGTAGAGGTTGTAGAGACCGGTAGCTGGCAGCTTGGCGAAGACCTGCAATTGCGCGTCCAGCGGCAAAGCTTCACCGCTGCAAACGATGCGTTTGAGGCCGACGCAGCTTTCCACGCCGGGCTCGTGAATGAATGCCTGCAACATCGACGGCACGAAGTGCAGCGTGCTGATGCCGTAGTGGTTGATGGTGTCGATCAGTTGCAGCGGATCGCGGTGCGCGCCCGGCGCGGCGACCACCAGCCGCGCACCGGTGAGCAGCGGCCAGAAGAACTCCCAGACCGAGACGTCGAAACTGAACGGGGTTTTCTGCAACACCGCATCGCTGGCGCTCAGCCCGTAGGCCTCCTGCATCCAGCACAAGCGGTTGACCAATGCCGCGTGGCTGTTGCCGGCGCCTTTCGGTTTACCGGTGGAGCCTGAGGTGTAAATCACGTAAGCCAGGTTCAACGGATCGACACTGACGTCTGGACGCTGGTCGCTATAGCCTTCGAGCAGATCGGGCTGGTCCAGCGTGATCACCTGCACCGCATCGGTCGGCAGCGCTGAGCGCAGCGCAGCCTGAGTCAACAGCAAAGTGATGCCGCTGTCCTCGATCATGTAGGCCAGGCGTTCCTGCGGGTATTCCGGATCGAGCGGTACGTAAGCGCCGCCGGACTTGAGGACTGCCAGCAGCGCGACGACCATTTCCACCGACCGCAACGCGCAAACGCCAACCAGACTGTCGGCGCGCACGCCTTGTTCGCGCAGCAGATGCGCCAGACGATTGGCCCGGGCGTCCAGTGCGGCATAGCTCAGCGACTGCTCGGCAAACAACAGCGCCGGTGCATCCGGCGTACGCGCTACCTGCGCTTCGATCAGTTGATGGATCGGCGTGCTGCTCGGGTAGTCCGCCTGAACGTTGTTCCACTCATGCACCAGAGTGTGTTGCTCGTCGGCGTCGAGCAGCGGCAATTCGCCGATGCGTTGCGACGGATCGGCGACCATCGCCGCAAGCAGGCGCAACCAGTGCTGCGCCATGCGCTCGATGGTCGGTGCCTCGAACAGATCGCTGGCGTAGGTCAATGCGGCACGCAGCCTGCCGCCCTGCTCGTAGGTGTCCAGCGTCAGGTCAAACTGAGTGGTGCGACTCTGCCAGTCAAGGCTGTCGAGCACCAGGCCCGAGGCAGTGCTGAGGCTGGCGATATCGGCCACGTGTGGTTGATGGTTGTACATCACCTGAAACAGCGGCGTGTGGCTGAGGCTGCGCTCAAGTTTCAGCGCGTCGACCAGTTGCTCGAACGGCAGATCCTGATGGGCCTGGGCGCCGAGCGCAGTTTCCTTGACGGCGCGCAGCAGAGCGTCGACACGAGTCTGCCCATCCAGTTGCGTGCGCAACACCTGGGTGTTGACGAAGAAGCCGATCAGCCCTTCGGTTTCACCTCGGTTGCGGTTGGCAATCGGCACGCCGACGCGGATATCGCTCTGCCCGGTGTAACGGTGCAGCAAGGCGTTGAACGCCGCGAGCAACAGCATGAACAAGGTGACCTGGTGCTGCTGCGCGGTGTGGCGCAATTGCCCGGCCAGGGCTTCATCGATGGCGAATTCGTAGCGCGTACCGCGATAGCTCGGCATCGCCGGGCGCGAATGGTCCAGCGGCAGTTCCAGCACTGGATGCTCATCGCCCAGTTGCGCCTGCCAGTAATCGAGTTGCCGCGCCTGCTCGCCCGCCTCCAGCCAGCGTCGCTGCCACAGCGCGTAGTCGCTGTATTGGATCGGCAACGCGGCCAGTTGCGGCGCCAGCCCGACATCGAACGCGTCGTAGCAACGGATGAACTCGTCGATCAGCACGTTCATCGACCAGCCATCGGAGACGATGTGGTGCAGGGTCAGCAGCAGCACGTGCTCCTGCTCGGCGAGCTTTAGCAAGGTCACGCGCAACAGCGGGCCGACCGCCAGATCGAACGGCAACAGCGATTGCTGTTCGGCGGAACTGACCACAGCCTGTTCCCGTTCGCTGGTCGGCAACGCGCTGAAATCCTCGTGCTTGATCAGCAAAGGTGCAGTGGCTGGTACTTGCAGCAGGCTGTCGTCATTCTGACGCTGGAACACCGTGCGCAGGGTTTCGTGGCGCTCGACCAGACTGGCAAACGCCTGTTCCAGCGCGAGCAGATTCAGCTGACCGCTCAGGCGCACTGCACCCGGCAGGTTATAGGCGCCGCTCTGCGGATCGAGCTGCCAGAGAAACCACATGCGCCGCTGCGCGTAGGACAACGCCTGACGGTCCTCGGCCTCGATCCCGGTCGGAATCGGGAACCGGGCGAAATCAACGCCCTCCTTTTGCAGGGCCGCAAGGAACATCTGGCGCTTTTCCAGGGGCAACCCGATAAACCGGCGAGCAAGTTTCAAGGAGTCTTCAGCATTCATTTCTCAGCATCCGGATCAGTAGGCAGGAAGCACAAAGGCACGTCATCCCTGTAAAACGAATGCAGACCGGAAAAATTAGCGAATGAGAACAACTGTCAGACGAGACTACCGAGGGCTTTCAGGCCCACACAGAACCCTTGCAGGAGTGAGCCTGCTCGCGAAGGCGATGGATCAGGCGACATCACTATCGACTGATACAACGCCATCGCGAGCAGGCTCACTCCTACAGGGATTTGAGGATGAGCGGAAATTTGTGGTTCGGCGAACAGCCAGTGCAGGAGCAAGCTCGCCCCCAAAGGGGTTTGATGTTGATCAAGCGGTTGCGGCGATGGCGTGGCGGCGGTGATGCCTCTCCAGCTGATCCTTGATCACCTTGAGCACTTTGGCTTCGTGTTCGTGGATGAAGAAGTGCCCGCCGGCCAGCATGTCCACCGAGAAGCTGCCGTGGGTTTCCTGGCTCCAGCCGATCAACTGCTCGGTGGTGGCGCGGTCGGCCTTGCCGCCGAGCACGTGCACCGGGCAATTGAGCAGCGGGCGCTGCACCGGCTCGAATTTGCCGCATAACTGGAAATCGGCGCGCAGGATCGGCAGGGTCAGGCTCATCAGTTCTTCATTGGCGAGCACTTCTTCGCGGGTGCCATTGAGTGTGCGCAGTTGCTCGATCAGCTCGGCATCGGTTTTCGGTTCGGCAAAGCCGCGATCGTAATCGGCACGCAGGGTCGGCGCCGCCGTGCCTGAAGCGAACAGTGCCACCGGTTCCGGGCAGCCCAGCGCGCGCAAGGCATGGGCCATTTCGCAGGCCAGCAAGGCGCCGAGACTATGGCCGAACAGCGCATAGGGTGCATGCAGTGTCGGCCGCAATTCTCTGGCCAGTTGCATCGCCAGCACGCGCATATCGGTGTGCAGCGGTTCGCCAAAACGCGCGCCGCGCCCCGGCAGCTCGACCGGTTGCAAGCGCAGCCACTGCGGCAACTTCGGCCGCCAGCGGCTGTAGACCATGGCACTGGCGCCGGAATACGGCAGGCACAGCAGGGTCAACTGAGTCACCACGCTTCCCTCGAAAAATTCATCTGTAGAGAGAAACGGATGCGCAGGCGGGCAAATTAGTCGCCGGCCAGTAAATTGCCCAAACGACTGCTCGTTAACTGTTCAGGCCAAAACCAATAACGAGGGATCACCGTGGACCTGCAGAGCATTCTCGGCAAACTGTTCGCCAATGCTGGCGCTGTCGGCATCGAAGGCGTGTTTCAATTCGTGTTCGGCCCGCAGCAGGCCTACTGGTCCGAGGTCAAGGCTGGCAGCCGCACCGAGGCTGGCCGCCACGCCAGCCCGGACGTGACCATCGAAGTCGCGGAGAAGGATTTTCTCGGGATCATGAGCGGCATCGCCAACGTCGAAGAACTGTTTGCCAGCGGCCGCCTGAAGATCGGCGGCAACATGGGCCTGGCGACGCTGCTGCCGCAGATCATCGAGCACGCTATGCACGGCGGCGCGGTGGCGGAAAAGGTCGACATGAACAAGCGCTATCCGACGCCGCCGCGCTTCAGCGAAAAGCTCACCGCTGGGCTGCCGACGCAACGCAGCGTCGAACGTGTTGCGCGCAGCGATCTGTCGGTGGCCGAATTCAGAAGCCGTTACCTGCCCAATGGCATTCCGCTGGTCATCAGCAATGCGCTGCACGACTGGCCGCTGTTCAAGCTCAGCCGCGAAGAATCGCTGGTGCATTTCGCCGAGCTGCAGGGCATCACCCGCCACGGCGATTATGTGAAAAAGACCTTCTCCACCGAGCGAGATTTTCGCTCGACCTCGATGGCCGAATTCATCGCCTCACTGGACCAACCGACGACGAAAAGCGCAGATGGCGCGCCGCCCGCCTACATGGGCAACAACATTCTCCCGGCGCAACTGCTGCAACAGATCAAGTACCCGCCCTACTTCGATGCCGCGCAGTTCATCCCGCCACGCATCTGGATCGGCCCGAAAGGCACGCTGACCCCGCTGCACCGTGACGACACCGATAATTTGTTCGCGCAGGTCTGGGGGCAGAAAACATTCACCCTCGCCGCGCCGCATCATCGTGAAGCGCTGGGCACGTGGTCGACGGCACCGAAAGGCGGACTGGATGGTTGCGATTTCAATCCCGATGCACCGGATTACCAGCGTTTCCCGGCCGCGCGCGACGTGCCGTTTCTGCGGGTGACCCTGGAGGCCGGGGATTTGCTGTTCCTCCCTGAGGGCTGGTTCCATCAGGTGGAGTCGGTGTCGACGTCGCTGTCAGTGAATTTCTGGGTGAATTCGGGCCGGGGCTGGTAACACTCAATCCCCTTGTAGGAGTGAGCCTGCTCGCGATAGCGGTGTATCAGTTACTGCACCAACATCTGACACACCGCTATCGCGAGCAGGTTCACGCCTACAACAGCGATCTATTTCAAATGACGGAAGCTCTGCACCGCAGCGCCGAGCACCACTGCCCCCGCGGCAATCGCCAGCCAGAAACCGCTGCGCGCACCGAACGCATCGACCAATGCCCCGGAGCCTGCCGCGCCAATTGCCACACCAATGCTCAAACCGGTGACCAGCCAGGTCAGGCCTTCGGTCAATTTGGCCGGCGGCACGATGCGCTCGATCAAGGCCATAGCCACGATCAGTGTTGGCGAAAAGAACAACCCGGCCACGAACATTGCCACCGACAAGCTGACAATATTGCTCGCCAGCAACAACGGTAACGTGGTCACCGCCGTCGCCACCCCGCCGTACAAAAACAAACGCGGCAACGGCAATTTCGAACGCATCGCGCCGAAGGCGATGCCCGCCAGACACGAGCCGATCGCATACACCGACAACACGATGCTCGCCGCCGCCGGTTGCCCCTGGTGTTGCGCGAACGCGACGCTGACCACATCGACCACACCGACGATCACGCCCATGGCGATCATCAGGGCCAGCAGCAGTTGCACGTCGGTCGAGGCGATGATCGAGCCGTGATGTTCAGACGCATGCGCATGCACCGGCGGCTCGGTGCTGCGCTGCGCGACGAATGCGCTCACACCTATTGCCAGTGCCAGCAGCGCCGCCAACGGTCCCGCTTCGGGAAACACCGCCACGCACAGCCCCACTGACAATGGCGGGCCGACGATAAAACACACCTCGTCGAGCACCGACTCCAGCGCATAGGCAGTCTGCAATTGTGGCTGACCGCGATAGATTTCGGTCCAGCGCGCCCGCACCATCGCCGACATGCTCGGCATGCAACCAGCCAGCGCGGCAAAGACGAACAGCGTCCAGCTCGGTGCCTGCAACCGGGTACACAGCAGCAACAGCAACAGGGCCCCGCCACCGATCAGCGCCGACAACGGCAGAATCCGCCCCTGACCGAAACGGTCAACCAGCCGCGCCACCTGCGGTGCGCAAAACGCCGTGGCCAGGGCAAACGTCGCCGCCACGCCGCCGGCCAGCGCATAGCCGCCCTTGAGTTGCGAAAGCATGGTGATCACGCCGATACCGGTCATGGAGATCGGCATGCGCGCGATCATCCCGGCCAGCACAAAATTTCGCGCGCCGGGAGCGTTGAACAATTCGCGGTAAGGATTTGCCATCGGTTGCTGCCTCATCAAGGGCCGACACGTTGCCATAGGCTCGCGGCGCGGGGGAAGCGCGCAATTGTTGGTGGAATGTGAAAGGCCGCTCTCACCTTGGACTTGCGGTGTACACCAACCCTGTGTGCGAGCCTGCTCGCGAAGACGCCGGCAAAACCATCCCGACATTTGCGCCAAATGAACTCTGGCGCCACACCACCAGTCAGCTAGGTAAGCCCTCACTCAAGGCGCAACTTTCCATGCAGATTTCCCTCGCCCGACAAGTCGCGATGGTCACCGGTGCCAGCTCCGGCATCGGCCACGCCTGTGCCAAAGCCCTCGCCGCAGCCGGCGCCGCGGTCGTCATCAACTACAACAGCAACGCTGAACCTGCAGAAGAACTGGCCCGGCAGATCATTGCCGATGGCGGTCAGGCGCTTGCCATCGGCGCCGATGTGTCGAAGGAGGATGAGGTCGAACGGCTGTTCAGCGAAACCCTCGACGCCTTCGGTACGCTGGACATTCTGCTGGCCAATTCCGGGTTGCAAAAGGATGCGCCAGCGGTGGACATGACGCTCGAGGACTGGAACACGGTGATCGGCGTCAACCTCACCGGCCAGTTCCTCTGCGCCCGCGCCGCCCTGCGGATTTTCAATCGTCAGGGCATTCGCGAAGGCGTGTCGCGCGCAGCCGGCAAGATCATTCACATGAGTTCGGTGCATCAGCGCATACCCTGGGCCGGGCACGTCAATTACGCGGCATCCAAGGGTGGCGTCGATCAGTTGATGCAAACTCTGGCGCAAGAAGTCAGCCATCAGCGCATTCGCATCAACGGCATCGCGCCGGGGGCGATTCGCACGGCGATCAACGCCAAAGCCACCGCCGACGACGCCGCAGACAAACTTCTCGAACTGATTCCCTACGGCCGTATCGGCGATGTCGAAGACGTCGCCAATGCCGTGGTGTTTCTCGCCTCGGATGCCTCGGACTATATCGTCGGCACCACCCTGTTCATCGACGGCGGCATGAGCCTCTATCCGGAGTTTCGCGGCAATGGCTGAGCATTCTCTGGAACGACAAAGCGCCATCGATGCTCACGGCATCATCGGCGACATGCGCAGCGCCGCGCTGATCAACGACCGCGGCAGCGTGGATTTTTTCTGCTGGCCGGAGTTCGACAGCCCGTCGATTTTCTGTTCATTGCTGGACACCCCCGAAGCAGGAATCTTCCAGCTCGCGCCGGACTTGCCGGACGCACGCCGTGAGCAGATTTACCTGCCCGACACCAACGTCCTGCAAACCCGCTGGCTGAACGAACGCGCCGTGGTCGAAATCACCGATCTGCTGCCGGTGGCCGACAACCCGGACGATTTGCCGGTGTTGCTGCGCCGCGTGCGGGTGGTCAGCGGTGAGGCGACGTTTCATATGCGCTGCGCCGTGCGCCACGACTATGCTCGCGCCGACACTCGTGCGCACATGGACGGGCAAACCGTGGTATTCCGCGCCGAGGGTCAGCCGTCACTGCGCCTGGCCGCCGATCAGCCGCTGAGCATCGACACTGAAGCGGCGGTCGCCACCTTCACCCTGACCCACCAGCAAAGCGCCGAATTCATCCTCGGCGCCGAAGACGATCCGCGCTTTCAGGAAGGCGCAGCGCATTTGTGCCTGCAACGCACCTTGCAGTTCTGGCGCGGCTGGATCGGCCAGTCCAACTACCGCGGGCGCTGGCGTGAAATAGTCAACCGCTCGGCCCTCGCGCTCAAGCTGCTGACTTCGAGACGCCACGGCGCGATCCTCGCCGCCGCGACCTTCGGCCTGCCGGAATCACGCGGCGGCGAACGCAATTGGGACTATCGCTATACCTGGATCCGTGACGCCTCGTTCACCGTGTACGCCTTCATGCGCCTGGGTTTCGTCGACGAAGCCAACCACTACATGCAGTGGCTGCGCGGGCGCGTCAGCGATTGCTGCGGCAAACCGATGAAGCTGAACATTCTGTACGCCATCGACGGCCAACAGGAATTGCCCGAGACCGAACTCTCGCACCTGTCCGGACACGGCGGTGCGCAACCGGTGCGCATCGGCAATCAGGCTTACGATCAGATCCAGCTGGATATTTTCGGTGAGCTGATGGATGCCGTGTATCTGGTCAACAAATACGGCGATGCGATTTCTCACGAAGGCTGGAAACATGTCTGCGAAGTGGTCGGTCAGGTGTGTGAGACCTGGCAGACCAAGGACGTCGGCATCTGGGAAATGCGCGGTGAGCAGCACCACTTTCTGCACTCGCGGCTGATGTGCTGGGTCGCGCTGGACCGGGCTATCCGCCTGGCTTCGAAACGCTCGCTGCCCGCGCCTTTCAGCCAATGGGACAAGACCCGGCAGGCGATCTACGCTGACATCTGGGACAATTTCTGGGACGAAGAACGCGGGCATTTCGTGCAGTACAAGGGCGGCACCGCGCTCGACGGCTCGATGCTGCTGATGCCGCTGGTGCGGTTTGTCAGCGCCAAGGACCCGCGCTGGTTGTCGACCCTCGAAGCGATCGAGAAGAGCCTGGTGCGCGACGGCATGGTCTACCGCTATCGCAACGACGACAACAACATCGATGGTCTGACCGGCACCGAAGGCGCCTTCGCGGCGTGCTCGTTCTGGTACGTCGAATGCCTGGCCCGCGCCGGGCAGGTGGAAAAGGCCCATCTGGAGTTCGAACAACTGCTGCGTTACGCCAACCCGCTGGGCCTTTACGCCGAAGAGTTCGACAGCCATGGCCGGCATTTGGGCAATACGCCGCAAGCACTGACGCACCTGGCGCTGATTAGTGCGGCGAGCTTTCTTGATCGCAAACTGAGCGGAGAAAAGAGCAGCTGGCAGCCGTAAACAGTCGATTCTTCGCTACAGTTCGTCAGACAAATCGCTGCTTGAACGCATTTTGCCAAAGTCCGTCCTACACTCGTTCAACGCCTGCTAGCACTGCACGTCACCGCCGCTCCCCGCGGCGGTGACGTTTGGCGGCAGTGTGTGTAAAACGAGGCCGCCTGAAAACTGACAAATTGCAGGTAAGGCTTCCTCGGTAACTTGCACTTACACCCCGAAATACCTTGTTGCCAGCCGTTACATCCGCCCCTAACATCCAGCGCAACGGGCCAGCGGAGCTGTCCAACAAAACCCGAAATTCAAGGAAGCAGAATGTCCCGAACTATTCAACGCAGCATCGACTCCCCTCTTCGCACCGGCCTGACCCGCAGCGAACTCTGGGAAGACACCGACCAGGGTCTGATCAAGTGCTGGGAAGTCGGCCGCCAGCGCGCTGTACGCTTTCCGCAACTGGCCCTGCAGTGCCTGGACGGCGAATTGCCGGTACTTGGCTGGAAAGGTGGCGTCAGTCGCAGCCTGAAAAAACTCGAGAAGTACGGCTCGCTGAAATACCTGGCGCAGTGGCAAGGACTGCGCGGCGAGGACTTGAATATCGATCTGAACGCCGAACATTCACTGACGTGCACGCGCACGAAAATGGTGGTGACGTTTACCCCGGATCGGACGAAGTATTTCAATCAGGTGGCGGAAGTCGAGGCTTAGAGCCTGGTTGGCATGCGTCTCGTCGGTTGAGTCGAGCCGAGCAGGCTGACCGCAGGTCCAGAGTTCTTGAATGCGATTGAAACGGAGTGGTCAATCATGATCGAAACCGTGCTTACCCCAACCCTGACCATCGCCTACGAACAGCACGGACCGGCCGACGGTGCGGCGGTGATTCTGCTCCACGGCTTCCCATACTCTCCGCGCGCCTATGACGAGGTCGCTCCGGCACTTGCCGCACAAGGCTATCGCGTCATTGTGCCGTACTTGCGCGGTTATGGGCCGACCCGGTTCAACAGCGAGCAAACACTGCGCTCTGGCCAGCAAGCCGCCATGGCGCAAGACCTGCTCGATCTGATGGATGCGCTGGGCATCGAGCAGACGATGCTTTGCGGTTACGATTGGGGCGGTCGGGCGGCGTGCATTGTCGCGGCGCTCTTTCCGGCACGCGTGCGCGGATTGGTCAGCGGCGACGGCTACCTCGTGCAGGACATCGCCCACTCGAATCAGCCGTTGGCCCCCGACGACGAGCATCGGCTCTGGTATCAGTATTACTTCCACACGCCGCGTGGCGCCGAGGGTCTGAGGCAAAATCGCCGAGAGTTATGCCAGTTGCTCTGGCGGCTGTGGTCGCCGACATGGTCGCGAAGGGACGAGCGCTACCCACTGACCGCTGCCGCTTTTGATAATCCTGATTTTATCGACGTGGCGATTCATTCCTACCGGCATCGTTTCGGCTACGCGGCGGGCGATCCGGCACTGGAATGGATGGAAGAGGCGCTTGCCAAACAACCGGTGATCAGCGTACCGAGCATTTCACTGTGCGGCGCCGATGATGGCGTTGGTCCCCCTTCGGCGGTCGATGCCGATGCCGAACATTTCAGCGGCTTTTATCAGCGGCGCGTATTGGCCGGCGTCGGGCACAACATCCCCGAGGAAGCGCCGCAGCAAACCCTTAAGGCAATACTGGATCTGTTGCGGCGCTGACTGAAAACCGCTCGCGATACGCCTGCGGTGTCACGCCAATGGCACGGAGAAAACTGCGCCGTAGCGTCTCTTCACTGCCAAACCCGCAATTGGCGGCGATGCGTTTGACCGGCAGGCCGGTGTCGCAGAGCAAGCGCCTGGCAGTTTCCACGCGGATCAGTTCAATCGCCCGCGCCGGAGTCTGGCCGGTGTCGGCGCGGTAGTGACGGACGAAACTGCGTTCGCTCATGCCGGCCTGTTCGGCCAGGGTCGCAATGCCAAGATCGCAGGTGAGGTGTTCGGCGATCCAGGCATGCAGTTCATCGAAGCGATTGCCCTGATTTTGCAACGACAGCGTCACGCTGAATTGCGATTGTCCGCCGGGACGCTTGAGGAACACCACCAGATGCCGGGCGACGTCGAGGGCGATGTCGCGGCCGAGGTCTTCTTCGACCATCGCCAATGCCAGATCAATGCCGGCGGTGACCCCCGCCGAGGTCCAGACCGGGCCGTCATTGATAAAGATCGGGTTGGCCTCGACGTGCAGATTCGGATGCTGCTGCGCCAGTTGCTCGCAGCGGGTCCAGTGGGTTACCACGCGGCGGCCGTCGAGCCAGCCGCTGGCCGCCAGCAGAAACGCACCGGTACACACCGAGGCCACGCGCCGGCACTGATTGCCGTGCTGGCGCACCCAGTCGACCAGTTCCAGATCTTCAGCGGCGGGATAGATGCCCCAGCCACCGGCGATGATCAAGGTATCGCTGGGCTCGCTCGGCAAGGGTTCGGCCAACACTGCCAACCCCGCCGACGACATCACCGCCCCGCCGCCGCTGGCAATCACCGTTGGCGCATAGGGGATTGGCACCCCGCGCTGGCGGGCCAGGTCATTGGCCGAGGCAAACACCTGCAACGGCCCGGTGACGTCGAGGATCTGCATGTTGGCAAACGCGAGCACGTGAATGGCTTTGGGCATTTTGGCGTAATTCGTGGGGTGATTGGCGTATGCGCCAGAACCTACGCGCCTACAGTGAGGCCGTCCAGCCCTTTTCATGAGAGTAAGCACGATGACTTTGCAGATCGGTTTTCTGTTGTTTCCACAGGTTCAGCAACTCGACCTGACCGGCCCTTACGACGTACTCGCCTCGCTGCCGGGCGTGCAGGTGCATCTCGTCTGGAAGGATCTGATGCCGGTCACCGCCAGCACCGGCCTGCTGTTGAAACCGACCACCACGTTCGAGGATTGCCCGGATCTGGATGTGATCTGCGTGCCTGGCGGTGGCGGCGTCGGGCCGTTGATGGAAGATGAGCAAACCTTGAATTTCATCAAGCGCCAGGCCGCTCAGGCGCGTTACGTGACTTCCGTTTGCACCGGTTCGCTGGTGCTCGGCGCGGCAGGCCTGCTGCAAGGGAAACGCGCGACCACGCACTGGGCGTATCACGATCTGCTGCCGACACTGGGCGCGATTGCGGTTAAGGATCGGGTGGTGCGTGATGGCAATCTGTTTACCGGTGGCGGGATCACAGCGGGGATCGATTTTGCCCTGGTGCTGGCCGCGGAACTGGTGGATGAGGACACGGCGCAACTGGTGCAGTTGCAGCTGGAATACGCGCCGGCGCCGCCGTTCAACGCGGGCAGCCCGGACAGTGCACCGAGTGCGATCATCGATGAGGCCCGCCTGCGCGCCGCGCCTTCGTTGAAGTTGCGCACGGAAATTACCGAGCGCGCAGCAGCGAAACTCAACGTGCGCTGATTCTTCATCCGACACCATTCCCGGTAGGAGTGAGCCTGCTCGCGATGGCGGTGTGTCAGTCAATATAAATGTGGCTGACATACCGCCATCGCGAGCAGGCTCACTCCTACAGGGGACCGCGGTTGATCGTAACTGGGGCTGCACCCGGTTATCGCCGCACTTCGATGCACTCGCCCCGCCCCCGTGTAAAAAATCCTTCGAGAAACCAGTCGCGGATTGCCAATGCGTATCCGATGCTGGCCAATTGATGCAAGCGCTGTTTTGCGACGCCGTACTTAAATCTGAAAAAAAACTTCAATAAAAACCTGTCAGCGCCGACAACCTTTCAAAGCCTTGCGGATTGAACAACATGCGTAATAACCAGCCCATCACACAACGCGAACGGACTTTTCCGGCACAGCAACGGTTGATTTCCACAACCGACGCCAAGGGCGTGATCACCTACTGCAACGACGCTTTCGTCGAAATCAGCGGGTTTTCGCGTGAGGAGCTGATCCGTGCGCCGCACAATCTGGTCCGTCACCCTGACGTGCCGTCGGCGGTGTTCTCGCACATGTGGGGCACATTGAAACAAGGCTTGCCATGGATGGGCATTGTCAAGAATCGCTGCAAATCCGGTGATCACTATTGGGTTAACGCCTACGTCACACCGGTGTTTGATGGCAGTCAGGTGATCGGTTACGAGTCGGTGCGCGTCAAGCCCACCGCCGAACAGATCCGCCGCGCCGAAGCGCTCTACCAACGCATCAACCAGGGCAAGTCGGCGATTCCATCCACCGATAAATGGCTGCCGATCCTGCAGGACTGGCTGCCGTTCATTCTGGTCAGCCAGTTGAGCTTCATGATCGGCGCGACCCTGACTTCGCAGTGGGGCTTCGCCCTCGCCGCCGCGCTGTCGGTGCCGCTGGGCCTGATGGGCCTGCAATGGCAGCAACGCGGGCTCAAACGCCTGCTGCGCCTGGCCGAACAGACCACCTCCGACCCGCTGATCGCGCAAATGTACACCGACAGCCGTGGCGCACAAGCGCGTCTGGAAATGTCGATCCTCAGCCAGGAAGCGCGCCTGAAAACCTGCCTGACCCGCCTGCAGGACACCGCCGAACACTTGACCGACCAGGCCAAACAGTCCGACGCCCTGGCGCACAACAGCTCGACGGGCCTGGAGCGCCAGCGCGTAGAAACCGAACAGGTCGCCACCGCCGTCAACCAGATGGCCGCCACCACCCAGGAAGTCGCCAGCCACGTACAACGCACCGCTGACGCCACCCAGGAAGCCAATCGTCTGACCGGCCGCGGCCGCGACATCGCCGGCGAAACCCGCGAAGCCATCCAGCGCCTGTCGGTGGTCGTCGGCGAAACCGGCCTCACCGTGACGCAACTGGCCAAGGACAGCGACGAAATCGGCGGTGTGGTTGATGTGATCAAAGGCATCGCCGACCAGACCAACCTGCTCGCCCTCAACGCCGCCATCGAGGCGGCGCGCGCTGGCGAGATGGGTCGCGGCTTCGCCGTGGTGGCTGACGAAGTACGCCAACTGGCGCAACGCACCAGCGAATCGACCGGCCAGATTCATGCGCTGATCGCCAAGCTGCAGCAGACCGCCTCCAGCGCCGTGCAAACCATGGAAGCCGGGCACCGCCAGGCCGAAGAAGGTGTCGCGCGGGTGCTGGAAGCGGATCAGGCACTGGTCGGCATCAGCGAAGCAGTCGCCAACATCACCGACATGACCACCCAGATCGCCGCCGCGACCGAAGAGCAAAGTGCGGTGGCTGAAGAGATCAGCCGCAACATCAGCAACATCTCGGAACTGGCGGACCAGACCTCGGAACAGGCGCATAACTCGGCGTTGCTGAGTGAAGAACTGACCAAGACGGCCAATACCCAGTATTCGTTGGTGGAGCGGTTCAACCGCTGATCAAGGCTGGAATGAAAAAACCCGGATGGCGTGAGCTTCCGGGTTTTTTCTTTTTTTCGATCTGGAATTTGTGAGGTCTGGCAAGCCGCCATCGCGAGCAGGCTCACTCCTACATTGGACTCGCGGCGACCACAGATCAGGTGCCTGACACCGATCCCCTGTAGGAGTGAGCCCGCTCGCGATGAGGCCTTTTATGCCTCCCAGGATCATCACTCCATGTCCAGTCACTTCCGAGCGATCTCGAGGGCGATAGTGGCACATTAATATGCATCACCCCTTCAGAATTCCTGCATGCGGACGACAACCTCGGCAAATCCGTTCCTTGTTGTGAGTCCTTCATGAAGAAGTTCGCTGTCCTGATGTTCGCCGTTCTGTTCCTGGCCGGATGCGCCAACCAGAAATTCAAGCCCGAATACCGCACCCAGATCCACACCGTGAAAATCCTCCCGGTGTCATGGAAACCGCGGGAAATGAGCTACATGGGCCGCGAACAAGCATGGGGCGCCGCCATTGGCGCAGGCGTCGGCACCGGCGTAGGTCTGGCGGCGGGCGCTGGCAAAATCGGTACGGCGGCACTCGGCGGTGCCGGTTTTGCCGCTGGTTTGAAGGCCGGCGACCTGGCTTCCATGTCGACCGTCGATGCGATCCTGTACAACATGGAAACCGCCAATATCAACCTCGGCGACCTGGTAAAGAAGAGTTTCGAAGAAAAACTCGCCGCCAGCGGCCGCTTCAAAATCGTCGGCGACAACGAACCGGCGGACGCGCAGATTGAACTGACCGTATTCAACTGGGGGTTCGCCCTGACCCAAGGATTCAGCAGCGTGGTTTACCCGACCATCGCGGTCAACGGCGTGATGAAGCGGGGCGACGAATTGATCTGGCAGCGCAACGAACCGATCACCGCGTTTAACGGCGCCAACACCTACGGTTACGAGCCGTTGCGCTATCGCACCGAACCGGAACTGGTACGCACCGCGTTGACCGGTGTTTCGCAGATTGTCGGCGACTATCTGGTCAAGGATTTGAACGAGTAAGGATAATGGCGCTGCGCTGAGCTGCGCCACACGCAATTCCCCACGCTGCTGGCCCGCTATTTCCTCAATGCCGACAACCAGGTCACCGACGGAGTCTGGCAAGCCGCCATCGCGAGCAGGCTCCCACTTTGGAACTGATCGGCATCACATTTTCCTGTACGACGACAATCCCCTGTGGGAGCAAGCCTGCTCGCGAGGAGGCCATTACAGCCAGCGAAATTATTGAGGCAACTTCAGCTTATCCAGCAGTCGATTGACCAACAGTTCGTTGAGCATGATCACCTGTTGCAGCGCCAGCAACGGTTTGCGCTCCGGGCCGCCTATCGAGTGGGCGATGTTGCCGGCCATCGCATGAGCATATGAAAGCGACGCACTCGCCTCTACCAGCAGGGTTTCGTCATCCAGCGTCGGGTCGACGAGATAGACCGGGCGGTTTTTCGGCGAGTTTGACGCAGCCGCCAGGTCTTCGGGTTTGAGGTAGTAATCGAGGGCGCGGTCGGTGGCTTCTTTGACCCTTTGCGGGGTCAGCGCTGGGTCGTGGGGGATTTGGTCGGTGACGGGTGGGTTGGGTGTGATTTTGAACATGGATGAAACTCCTATCGCAGTTTAGGAAGCCATCACGCTCGCTACCAAACGAGTGGGTGGTGGCCATACGCGGGTTGGTAGACCGGCTGCAATAGGAACCCGGCGCTCACGAATGAGCCCCACGCATGACCACCATAAATCGAGCCTCGATAGAGAAGCTTCAATCAGGTGTCGCCACACGGCTATTACAGACGGGCTACCAAACCCGATCACTGATTTGCAGTGACCGACAAACGATATAGCCCGCCCCATAGCCGTGTAAGCCGGCGGATTCTGGCGTACGCGTAGGCAACGGCGCAAGGAGTTGTAGCCGGGATGGCGTAACGGCTCGTGTAGTTTAAACGCGGGCATCCGACGATGTTTAAGTGCTGGGATCACCTCTGACAGGCTGGTTGGTTTGATGTCGTTTGAGCGAGAGCTTTCGCGAGCAGGCTCGCTTGTACACATTTGGACCGGGTACATCAGTGAAGGATTGGTCGGCTCGGAGGTCGCCATCGCTGGCAGGCCAGCTCCCACGGGGATTGAGTCCAGCCGGTAGATAATCGTTGGTTGTCAGGGCGTCATCGCGAGCAGGCTCACTCCTACAGTTGGATTGGGTACATCAGTGGGGGATTGGTCGGCTCGGAGGTCGCCATCGCTGGCAAGCCAGCTCCCACAGGGATTGAGTCCAGCCGGTAGATAATCGTCGGTTGTCAGGGCGTCATCGCGAGCAGGCTCACTCCTACAGTTGGATTGGGTACATCCGTAAGAAACAGGTCGGCTGTCAGACCGCCTTCGCGAGCAAGCTCGCTCACAAAAGCAAAGCAGTGCAACTGCCCGCGGCGAAGCCGCACCACTCAACAATGAGCGTTAGCTCGCGTGCTTTTGATCTTGACTCACCGGCGACGTCGGAAGGCTGAGTGGAGGGATTGATCCGGGCGTGGGAGCGCAGCGACCGTCTGGCGCAGCCAGACACAGCGGAAGTAGGTGCAGCGAAGCAAACCGTAGCCGCTGCGCCCGGATCGATCCCGGAGCGAAGGGACCCGAGCCTGCGAGGGCCGTACGTAGGAGCAAGCGTTTTTTGCTTACTTTTTTTGGCGCTTGTAAAAAAGTAAGTCGCCGTCAGGCGAAACCGTAAGCAGCCGTTACCGCAGCAACGAATATGCCCTCGAAAGCAAGATCAAAAGCGAACCCCCTCACCCCAACCCTCTCCCAACCCTCTCCCCCAAGGGGAGCGAGGGGGAAAGGGAGCAGATCTACATGCAACCCAAAATCCCGGCCCGGCTCAAAATCAATTGCGGAGAAATTCAGCCACCTTCTGCGCAGCACTCGCCAAATGATCCGAATGCGTAAAGCCAGAAGCCTTGAGCGGCTTCAAATCATGGTCCCCGGAGGCCAACCAAAACACCTCAATACTCGGAGACAAGCTGTAAGCCGCAACAGCCTCCCGATTGCCCAGCGCATCCCGCTCCCCCTGCACAATCAACGCCCGCGTACGCAACGAAGCCAAATGCTCAACCCGCGGCTTCTCCGGTTTCCCCGCCGCATAAAACGGATACCCCAGACACACCAACGCATCCCCACCCAACTCATCCGCCAGCAAACTGGCCATCCGCCCGCCCATCGATTTCCCGCCCATAGCCAAAACCCCAGCAACATGACGCCGCACAACCGCAAACACCTCCCGCCAGCACTCCAACAGTTTCGCCGCAGGATTGGGCGGCCGCTTCACACCGTCAACCCGCCGCTGCGCCATATACGGAAACTCAAACCGCAACACGTTGACCCCAAGCCCGGCAAGGCGCCCCGCCATGTCATTCATCCAGTCGCTATCCATCGGCGCCCCCGCCCCATGCGCCAGGATCAACGTCGCCGAAGCCTCACCAACAGCGGCATCCCAAAGCCACCCATGATCACGCACACACTGCGCCCATTGATCCCCGTCAATACTGGCCTTGTGCTGTTTGTCCATGCTTGCCTCGCTTTTAGTCTGCCTATAACTCCAGGCGAAGGATTCGCGCGGTTTGCGCGCGCTCACTTCGGCTGAACCGTGGATGGGGAACCATGAACACTTCTATCAGTACCGCCTACAACTACAAGGTGGTCCGCCAATTCGCCATTATGACGGTGGTGTGGGGCATCGTCGGCATGGGCCTCGGGGTTTTTCTCGCGGCGCAATTGGTCTGGCCGCAACTCAACTTCGATTTGCCCTGGACCAGTTTCGGCCGTCTGCGCCCGCTGCACACCAACGCGGTAATCTTCGCCTTCGGTGGCTGCGCGCTGTTTGCCAGCTCGTTTTATTCGGTGCAACGCACCTGCCAGACACAACTGTTTGCACCAAAGATCGCCGCGTTCTGCTTCTGGGGCTGGCAATTGGTGATCCTGCTGGCGGCGATCAGCCTACCGCTGGGTTACACCAGTTCCAAGGAATACGCCGAGCTGGAGTGGCCGATCGACATCTTGATCACCATCGTCTGGGTCGCCTACGCCATCGTGTTCTTCGGCACGATCATGCAGCGCAAGACCAGGCACATTTATGTCGGCAACTGGTTCTTCGGCGGTTTCATCATCACCGTGGCGATTCTGCACATCGTCAACAACCTTGAGCTGCCGGTGAGTTTCACCAAGTCCTATTCGCTGTACGCAAGCGCCACCGACGCCATGGTGCAGTGGTGGTACGGCCACAACGCTGTAGGCTTTTTCCTCACCGCAGGCTTCCTCGGCATGATGTATTACTTCGTGCCGAAGCAAGCCGAGCGCCCGGTGTATTCGTATCGCTTGTCGATCGTGCACTTCTGGGCGTTGATCACCCTGTACATCTGGGCCGGCCCGCACCACTTGCACTACACCGCGCTGCCGGATTGGGCGCAGTCGCTGGGCATGGTGATGTCGCTGATTCTGCTGGCACCGAGCTGGGGCGGCATGATCAACGGCATGATGACCCTATCGGGCGCCTGGCATAAGTTGCGCAGCGACCCGATCCTGCGCTTCCTCGTGGTGTCGCTGGCGTTCTACGGCATGTCGACCTTCGAAGGGCCGATGATGGCCATCAAGACTGTCAACGCCCTCTCCCACTACACCGACTGGACCATCGGCCACGTTCACGCCGGCGCCCTCGGCTGGGTGGCAATGATTTCGATCGGCGCGCTGTACCACATGATCCCGAAAATCTTCGGCAAAGCGCAGATGCACAGCATCGGCCTGATCAATGCGCACTTCTGGCTCGCGACCATCGGCACCGTGCTGTACATCGCTTCGATGTGGGTCAACGGCATCGCCCAGGGCTTGATGTGGCGCGCGGTCAACGAGGACGGCACGCTGACCTACTCCTTCGTCGAAACCCTGGTGGCCAGCCATCCCGGCTTTGTCGTGCGGCTGATCGGCGGGGCGATTTTCCTGAGCGGCATGTTGCTGATGGCTTACAACACCTGGCGCACCGTGCGGGCCTCGCAACCCGCCGACGTCGTCGCTGCCGCGCAGATGGCCTGAGGAGTCCGCCATGAAACACGAAACGATTGAAAAGAACGTCGGCCTGCTGATGCTGCTGATGGTGTTCGCCGTGAGCATCGGCGGCCTGACCCAGATCGTCCCGCTGTTCTTCCAGGACGTCACCAACAAACCGGTGGAAGGTATGAAGCCCTACACCGCGCTGCAACT
Organism: Pseudomonas sp. Z003-0.4C(8344-21); assembly: GCF_900104975.1. Taxonomy (NCBI): domain Bacteria; kingdom Pseudomonadati; phylum Pseudomonadota; class Gammaproteobacteria; order Pseudomonadales; family Pseudomonadaceae; genus Pseudomonas; species Pseudomonas sp. Z003-0.4C(8344-21). Next base: position 4,336,823 of record NZ_LT629756.1, read on the forward strand.
GGAAGGGCGCGACATCTATATCCGCGAAGGCTGCGTCGGTTGCCACTCGCAGATGATCCGCCCGTTCCGCGCCGAAACCGAACGCTACGGGCACTATTCAGTGGCCGGCGAAAGCGTCTGGGATCACCCGTTCCTGTGGGGTTCGAAACGTACCGGGCCGGACCTGGCGCGGGTCGGCGCACGCTACTCGGATGACTGGCACCGCGCGCACTTGTACAACCCGCGCAACGTGGTACCGGAATCGAAGATGCCGGCCTACCCGTGGCTGGTCACGCAAGCGGTCGACAGCAGCCACACCGAAACCAAGCTGAAGACCATGCGCACCCTCGGCGTGCCGTACACCGACGACGATATCAGTGGCGCGGTCGCCAGCCTCAAGGGAAAAACCGAAATGGACGCCCTCGTCGCCTACCTGCAAGTGCTCGGCACTGCGATCAAGAGCAAGAGGTGAGCCATGGTCATTGAAATGAGCACTGGCCTGATACGCGGCCTCGGCACGGTCGTGGTGTTCGTCGCCTTCGTAGGGCTGACTTTGTGGGTGTTCAACCGCAAGCGCACCGCGGAATTTGCCGAAGCACGACTGCTGCCGTTCGCCGACGAACCACTGCCCGACACAACCCCCGCCTCTGAAACAAGGAGTACCCGGCCATGACCACCTTCTGGAGTACGTGGATCTGCGTACTGACCATTGGCAGCCTGATCGGCCTGACCTGGCTGCTGATCGGCACCCGTCGGGGCGAGACCAAAGGCAGCGTCGACCAAACCATGGGCCACAGCTTCGACGGCATCGAGGAGTACGACAACCCGCTGCCGCAGTGGTGGTTCATGCTGTTCGCCGGCACGCTGGTGTTCTCGGTGGGCTATCTGATTCTGTACCCGGGCCTGGGTAACTGGAAAGGCATCCTGCCCGGTTACGAGGATGGCTGGACCGGCGTGCATGAGTGGGAAAAGGAAATGAACAAGGCCGACGCCCGCTTCGGGCCGATCTTTGCCAGGTTCGCTGCAATGCCGCTGGAAGAAGTGGCCAAGGACCCGCAGGCGCTGAAGATGGGCGGCCGTCTGTTTGCCTCCAACTGCTCGGTGTGCCACGGCTCGGATGCCAAGGGCGCGTTCGGCTTCCCTGATCTCGCCGACAGTGACTGGCGCTGGGGCGGCGACGCCGAAACCATCAAGACCACGATCATGGGTGGGCGGATGGCGGCGATGCCGGCCTGGGGCGAAGTGCTCGGTGAGGCCGGGGTGAAAAACGTTGCCGCCTATGTGCGCCACGAACTGGCCGGCCTGCCGCTACCCGCCGACAGCAAGGCGGATCTGCAGGCCGGGCAGCAAGCGTTCAGCACTACTTGCGTCGCCTGTCATGGCGCCACCGGCCAGGGGACTGCGGCGATGGGCGCGCCGAACCTGACCCATCCGGCCGGCTTCATTTACGGCACCAGCCTGACGCAATTGGAGCAGACCATTCGCCACGGTCGCCAAGGACACATGCCAGCGCAGAACGAGTTGCTGGGCAACGATAAAGTGCAGTTGCTTGCCGCTTATGTGTACAGCCTTAGCCATGAATTGAATACAACTCAGCTTGCAACTGAGGACAAAATTAAATAACTCCTGCGTACACAACCGCCGCGACTTTTCCGTCGCGGCAGTTTCCTTCCCCCTTGCGACGCATTGTCGCACCCCTTCCCACCTCACCTTTCGGTTCGCCTGATTCGGGTCTACGCTTGTTCGAAAGCAGACCGGCGCGTGACGGTTTCAACTGCCCACCGAGCGATGCGTCCGATGAAGCGGCTTGTGGATTTGCCGCAAAGGCAGGCAGTTAACGGCTGTTACGCCTATTGCCTTCTGAAACCCGATCAAGACCTTTGAGCAGGCATCGTTGACGGCGATCCAAACCCAGCATTTTTTTCACTCACCGCGACATTTTGGCAGAGGTCATTTTTGACCCTACGCGGCACATGGAAAGGCCGCAGAATCAGCGTTGGAAAGCATTGACCCAGGTCATGGCGCGTTGCAATGACCCCCTGCTTTATACATACTTGCGGCCGATTTTATCCCTATAAAAATACCCAAACCGTGGAACCTTAGAATGAGCACAGCAATCAGTCCGACTGCTTATAACTATAAGGTAGTCCGCCAGTTCGCCATCATGACGGTGGTCTGGGGGATCCTTGGCATGGGGCTCGGTGTTTTCATCGCCTCGCAACTGGTCTGGCCGGAACTGAACTTCGGTCTGCCGTGGACGAGCTTTGGACGCTTGCGCCCGTTGCACACAAACCTGGTGATTTTTGCCTTCGGTGGTTGTGCACTGTTCGCCACTTCCTACTATGTCGTGCAGCGAACCTGCCAGACGCGACTGATTTCCGACAGCCTCGCAGCCTTCACCTTCTGGGGCTGGCAAGCGGTGATCGTCGGCGCCATCGTGACCTTGCCGCTGGGTTACACCACCACCAAGGAATACGCCGAGCTGGAATGGCCGATTGCGATTCTGCTGGCGATTGTCTGGGTCACCTACGGTCTGGTGTTCTTCGGCACCATCACCAAGCGCAAGACCAAGCACATCTATGTCGGTAACTGGTTCTACGGCGCGTTCATTGTCGTGACCGCGATGCTGCACATCGTCAACCACATGTCGCTGCCGGTCAGCCTGTTCAAATCGTACTCGGCCTACTCGGGCGCCACCGATGCGATGATCCAGTGGTGGTACGGGCACAACGCGGTGGGTTTCTTCCTGACCACCGGTTTCCTCGGGATGATGTACTACTTCGTGCCGAAACAGGCCGAACGCCCGATCTACTCCTATCGCCTGTCGATCGTGCACTTCTGGGCGTTGATCACCCTGTATATCTGGGCCGGCCCGCACCACCTGCACTACACCGCCCTGCCGGACTGGGCGCAGTCGCTGGGCATGGCGATGTCGATCATTCTCCTGGCGCCAAGCTGGGGCGGCATGATCAACGGCATGATGACCCTCTCGGGCGCCTGGCATAAATTGCGCACCGACCCGATCCTGCGTTTCCTCGTGGTCTCGCTGGCGTTCTACGGCATGTCGACCTTCGAAGGGCCGATGATGGCGATCAAGACGGTCAACTCGCTGTCGCACTACACCGACTGGACCATCGGCCATGTACACGCCGGTGCTCTCGGCTGGGTAGCCATGATCTCGATCGGCGCGATCTACCACATGGTTCCAAAACTGTTCGGCCGTGCGCAGATGCACAGCACCGGCCTGATCAACGCGCACTTCTGGCTCGCCACCATTGGCACCGTGCTGTACATCGCCTCGATGTGGGTCAACGGCATCACCCAGGGCCTGATGTGGCGTGCAATCAACGATGACGGCACCCTCACCTATTCGTTCGTCGAAGCGCTGCAGGCCAGCCACCCGGGCTTCATCGTCCGTGCGCTGGGCGGGGCGTTCTTTGCCAGCGGCATGCTGCTGATGGCTTACAACGTGTACCGCACCGTACGCGCGTCGGATCCGGTTGAAGCCGAAGCCGCCGCCAAGATTGCCGTCGTTGGAGCTCACTGATGAAGCATGAAGCTGTCGAGAAGAATATTGGCCTGCTGGCCTTCTTCATGGTCATCGCCGTCAGCGTCGGTGGCCTGACCCAAATTGTTCCGCTGTTCTTCCAGGACGTCACCAACAAGCCGGTCGAGGGCATGAAGCCACGCTCGGCGCTGGAACTGGAAGGCCGCGACGTCTACATCGCCAACGGTTGTGTCGGCTGCCACTCGCAGATGATCCGTCCGTTCCGCGCTGAAACCGAACGCTATGGCCACTATTCGGTTGCCGGTGAAAGCGTCTGGGACCACCCGTTCCTGTGGGGTTCCAAACGTACCGGCCCGGATCTGGCCCGAGTCGGCGGTCGTTACTCCGATGACTGGCAACGTGCGCACTTGTACAACCCGCGCAACGTGGTGCCCGAGTCGAAAATGCCGGCGTACCCCTTCCTCGTGGAGAACAAGCTCGACGGCAAGGAAACCGCGAAGAAAATGGAAGTGTTGCGCACCCTCGGCGTCCCTTACACCGACGAAGACATCGCCGGCGCACAGGATGCGGTGAAGGGCAAAACCGAAATGGACGCGCTGGTGGCCTATCTGCAGGGCCTGGGCACCATCATCAAAAGCAAACGGTGAATCTGATGGATATCGGGATGATTCGCGGCCTGGGCACCGTTGTCGTGATGGTGGCCTTCATCGGTCTGGCGTTGTGGGTGTTCAGCCCCAAGCGCAAGTCGGAGTTTGACGACGCGACCTTGTTGCCTTTTGCGGATGATCCCGAAGCCATCAAGCACGTCGAGCAAGCTTCTAGGAGTAACAAAGAATGACTACGTTCTGGAGTCTGTACGTCACAGTCCTCAGTCTCGGTACGATCTTCGCCCTGACCTGGCTGTTGCTGTCGACCCGCAAGGGCCAGCGCAGCGAACAGACGGACGAGACGGTGGGCCACTCCTTCGACGGGATCGAGGAGTACGACAACCCGCTGCCGAAATGGTGGTTCATGCTGTTCGTCGGCACGATCATTTTCGCCCTGGGTTATCTGGTGCTGTATCCGGGCCTGGGCAACTGGAAAGGCCTGTTGCCGGGTTACAACTATCTGGATAACGAGAAGCAGACCGCGTTCGCCAACGGCCAGACCGGCTGGACTGGCGTACACGAATGGGAAAAGGAAATGGCCCGTTCGGACGCCCGCTTCGGCCCGATCTTCGCCAAGTTCGCGGCGATGCCGATCGAAGAAGTCGCCAAGGACCCGCAGGCACTGAAGATGGGCGGCCGGTTGTTCGCCTCCAACTGCTCGGTGTGCCACGGTTCCGACGCCAAGGGGGCCTACGGTTTCCCTAACCTGACCGACGCCGACTGGCGCTGGGGCGGCGAACCGGAAACCATCAAGACCACCATCATGGGCGGTCGCCACGCGGTGATGCCGGCCTGGGCGGAAGTGATCGGTGAGCAAGGCGTGGCCGACGTGGCAGCGTTTGTCGTGACCAATCTCGATGGGCGCAAATTGCCGGAAGGCACCAAGGCCGACCCGGTCAACGGGCAGAAGCTGTTCGCGGCCAACTGCGTGGCCTGCCACGGCCCGGCCGGCAAAGGCACCCCGGCCATGGGCGCGCCTGACCTGACCCATCCGGGCGCATTCATCTACGGCTCAAGCTTCGCGCAACTGCAGCAGACTATCCGTTACGGCCGCCAGGGCCAGATGCCGGCGCAGGAGCAACTGCAAGGCAACGACAAGGTGCACCTGCTCGCAGCGTATGTTTACAGCCTGTCCCACGGTGAAAAAGCACCGGAGGCGAACGCGGAATAAGGCCGACGCTCGATACAAAAAAGGCCCCGCCAGTTTCGATTGGCGGGGCCTTTTTCATGCTGGCATTCACGCTTTGAGACATTTGGTTTATGGACCGGTGCAGCGGTGCCCTGTAGGTTTTTTTCACGCCGATAAACCGCATCGGACTGATCTCCAAGGATGAAACCGACATGCACGAAAGGACAATGCCCAAACGCTTCCAACCCTGCCCTGATCATCAATTCAGGTCAGCGAAAACGCAGGCGCCGCGCGCGCATGCAAATACCCAAAACGCCTCTGAAAATCCAGGTAACGGTGGCGGTCTGGACGGCCTCGGCGGCGGCAGACTGCCTGGTCCGGGACGCGCCGGAAACCAACAGTCCCCTCCCAGTATCATCGACCTGCTGGTCATGCTCGAGGCAACTGACAGCGAGTTCAAAACCACGCGCGCCGTCATAAATCATCGTTGCATTGAGCTGTAATATCAGGGTCAGCCGCTGAGCACTGCCAAGCCCTTTGAAAACCGAGATTAGTCAGTGCAGCAAATCCGTCCATACTCAACTAGTCAATTGATCTGCGTCATGCTTTGCTGCATTCGCTACACCATTCAGGTTTTTTCCCCAACGCGACCAAAGGTCGCACCCTTGAGCCAGAGCGACAGGCGTATCATCGCGCCACTGCAACAGCCCTTTTTGACCTTGGTTGGCACGTATCGACCGGGGCATTTTTCCACTGCCGTGGGATGCAATGATGAGCAACCAGATTCCGGTACACAACGTCACACCACCGAGCAAAAACCCGAACAACAGCGTCGATCTTTACGCCTCACGAGAAAAAATCTACACCCGCGCCTTCACCGGCCTGTTCCGCAATCTGCGGATGCTCGGCGGTGCGGCGCTGTTCCTGTTGTATTTCGGCACGGTGTGGCTGAACTGGGGCGGTCATCAGGCCGTTTGGTGGAATCTGCCGGAGCGCAAGTTCTTCATTTTTGGCGCGACGTTCTGGCCCCAGGATTTCATCTTGCTGTCGGGCCTGTTGATCATTGCCGCGTTCGGCCTGTTCTTCATCACCGTGTATGCCGGACGGGTCTGGTGCGGTTACACCTGCCCGCAGAGTGTGTGGACGTGGATTTTCATGTGGTGCGAAAAGGTCACCGAAGGCGACCGCAACCAGCGGATCAAACTCGACAAGGCGCCGATGAGCGCCAACAAGTTCCTGCGCAAAGCGGCCAAGCACGCGCTGTGGTTGCTGATCGGTTTTGTCACTGGCATGACCTTTGTCGGTTACTTCTCGCCGATCCGCGAACTGGTCATCGAGTTCTTCACTGGCCAGGCCGATGGCTGGTCGTACTTCTGGGTCGGTTTCTTCACCCTCGCCACTTACGGCAACGCGGGTTGGTTGCGCGAGCAGGTGTGCATCTACATGTGCCCGTATGCGCGCTTTCAGAGTGTGATGTTCGACAAGGACACGCTGATCGTTTCCTACGACCCGCGCCGTGGCGAAAGCCGTGGCCCGCGCAAGAAAGGCATCGATTACAAGGCGCTGGGCCTGGGCGATTGCATCGACTGCACGATGTGCGTGCAGGTCTGCCCGACCGGCATCGACATTCGCGACGGCCTGCAAATCGAGTGCATCGGCTGCGCCGCGTGCATCGATGCCTGCGACAGCATCATGGACAAGATGGATTACCCGCGCGGGCTGATCAGCTACACCACCGAACACAACCTGTCCGGGCAGAAAACCCATAAACTGCGGCCACGTCTGATCGGGTATGCCGTGGTGCTGCTGGCGATGATCAGCCTGCTGGTCACGGCGTTCTTCATGCGTTCGCTGGTCGGTTTCGACGTCAGCAAGGACCGCGTGCTGTACCGCGAAAACGCCGAAGGCCGGATCGAAAACGTCTACAGCCTGAAGATCATGAACAAGGATCAGCGCGACCACACCTACGTACTGCACGCCGAAGGTCTGCCGGACCTGCGCCTGCAAGGCAAGCGCGAAATCAAGGTGGCTGCCGGCGATATCGTCAGCATGCCGGTCGAGTTGTCCAGCGCCCCGGAACAACTGCCGTCGAGCACCAACGAGGTGAAATTCATCCTTAAGGATGCCGATGACAACAGCGTCCACATTGAAGCCAAGAGCCGATTCATCGGCCCGCAAATTCGTTGAGAGAACTGCATTATGTCTGCCGCAAACGCTGCAAGTCCCTGGTACAAGCATCTCTGGCCGTGGATCATCATCGGCATTCTGGCCTGCTCGGTGGCGCTGACCTTGTCGATGGTGACGATTGCGGTGAACAACCCGGACAACCTGGTCAACGACAACTATTACGAGGCCGGCAAAGGCATCAACCGTTCGCTGGACCGTGAACTGCTGGCGCAAACCCTGAAGATGCGCGCGGCGGTGCAGTTGGACGATGTCACCGGTGAAGTCGATTTGCGCTTGAGTGGCGACAGTCAGCCGAACACGCTGGAGTTGAATCTGATTTCGCCAACGCAGCCGGAAAAGGATCGCAAGATTGTCCTGACCCGCAGCGAGAGCGAGACCGGGCGTTACATCGGTCAGTTGAACGACAAGGTTGAAGGTCGGCGGTTTGTCGAGTTGCTGGGTAGTCAGGATGAACATGTGTGGCGCATGTTCGAGGAAGAACTGGTCAGCCATGACAAGGAACTGCTGCTGGGCGATGAGCCGTTGCAGGGTGCCGAAGACCTGAAGAAGTGAATCAAGGTCAAAAGCCCCTCACCCTAACCCTCCCGAAACGTCGGACCGCCCAGAGGGAGAGGGGACTGATCTTCAGCGCTTCGGGGCCTTTCGGATGACCGTAACAATGTCGGCGACTGACACCGCTTTGATCGTTCCCACGCTCCAGCGTGGGAACGCAGCCGGGGACGCTCTGCGTCCCAGCCGAAGCGGACGCGGAGCGTCCGGGGAGGCATTCCCACGCGGAGCGTGGGAACGATCATCGGAACGCGCACCATGACCAGCCCAACCCCCTGCTACCACTGCGCCCTGCCCGTCCCCTCCGGCAGCCGCTTCACCGCCGTCGTCCTCGGGCAACCGCGCGAATTCTGTTGCCCGGGCTGTCAGGCCGTGGCCGAAGCCATCGTCGCGGGTGGCCTCGACAGCTATTACCAACACCGCAGCGAAGCCTCGGCCAACCCCGAAGCACTGCCGGTGCAATTGACCGACGAACTGGCGCTGTACGACCGCGCTGACGTCCAGCAACCGTTCGTGCGCCACGAAGGTGAGCTGGCCGAAACCACGCTGTTGATGGAAGGCATCAGTTGCGCCGCTTGCGGCTGGCTGATCGAGAAACACCTGCGCACCCTGCCCGCCGTCGCCGAAGCGCGATTGAACCTGTCCAACCATCGCCTGCATGTGCGCTGGGCCGACGCGCAGCTACCGCTGAGCCAGATCCTCGCCGAACTGCGGCACATCGGCTACGCCGCCCACCCCTATCAGGCCGACCGCGCCAGCGAACAACTGGCCAGCGAAAACCGCCGCGCCCTGCGCCAGCTCGGCGTCGCCGGGCTGCTGTGGTTTCAGGCGATGATGGCGACCATGGCGACCTGGCCGGAATTCAACATCGACCTCAGCCCCGAGCTGCACACGATCCTGCGCTGGGTCGCGCTGTTTCTGACCACGCCAATCGTGTTCTACAGTTGCGCGCCGTTTTTCAAAGGGGCGATGCGCGATCTGCGCACGCGCCACCTGACCATGGACGTTTCGGTTTCGCTGGCGATCGGCAGTGCATACGTCGCCGGGATCTGGACGGCGATCACTGGCGTCGGCGAGTTGTATTTCGATGCGGTCGGCATGTTTGCGCTGTTTCTGCTCGCCGGTCGCTACCTGGAACGCCGCGCCCGCGAGCGCACCGCGGCCGCCACCGCGCAACTGGTCAACCTGCTGCCGGCCTCGTGTTTGCGCCTGGATGCCAACGGCCAGAGCGAGCGCATTCTGCTCAGCGAACTGCGCGTCGGCGAGCGGATTCTGGTGCAGCCCGGTTCGGTCCTGCCGGCGGATGGCAAGATCATCGACGGCCAGTCGAGCATCGACGAGTCGCTGCTGACCGGCGAGTACCTGCCGCAACCGCGCACACTGGGCGATGCCGTAACCGCCGGTACGCTGAATGTCGAAGGCGCATTGACCGTGGAAGTACAGGCTTTGGGACACGACACGCGCCTGTCAGCGATCGTGCGCCTGCTCGACCGCGCCCAGGCCGAGAAACCGCGACTGGCAGAAATCGCCGACCGCGCCGCGCAATGGTTCCTCCTGCTGTCGCTGATCGCCGCTGCTGTCATCGGCCTGCTGTGGTGGCAACTGGACGCGTCGCGGGCATTCTGGATCGTTCTTGCGATGCTGGTCGCGACCTGCCCTTGCGCACTGTCGCTGGCGACGCCGACCGCCCTCACCGCCGCCACCGGCACCTTGCACAAACTCGGCTTGCTGCTGACCCGCGGGCATGTGCTGGAAGGCTTGAACCAGATCGACACGGTGATCTTCGACAAAACCGGCACCCTCACCGAAGGTCGCCTGGTGCTGCGCTCGATCCGCCCTCTCGGCGCGCTCGACAGCGAGCAATGCCTGAGCCTCGCCGCTGCGCTGGAAAACCGCTCCGAACACCCGATCGCCCGCGCCTTCGGCCGTGCGCCCTTGGCCGCTGATGAAGTGCACAGCACGCCGGGACTGGGCCTCGAAGGTTCGGTGGGCGGGCAGCGCTTGCGCATTGGTCAGGCAGATTTCGTGTGTGAGCTGAGCGGTGCGAGTGTGCCGGCAATGCCGAATGAGCCAGGCCAATGGTTACTGCTTGGCGATGAAAGCGGCCCGTTGGCGTGGCTGGTGCTCGACGATCGCTTGCGCGACGATGCCCCCGCCCTGCTAGCCGCGTGCAAGGCGCGCGGCTGGCGCACGCTGCTGCTGTCCGGCGACAGCTCGCCGATGGTCGCCAGCGTCGCCGCCGAACTGGGCATTGACGAGGCGCGCGGCAGTTTGCGCCCGGACGACAAGTTGCAAGTGCTGCAACAACTGCACAAGGAAGGACGCAAGGTGCTGATGCTCGGCGACGGCGTCAACGACGTGCCGGTGCTGGCGGCGGCCGACATCAGTGTGGCCATGGGCTCGGCCACCGATCTGGCGAAAACCAGTGCCGACGCGGTGTTGCTGTCGAACCGCCTCGACGCGCTGGTGCAAGCGTTCACATTGGCACGCCGTACCCGTCGGGTGATCATCGAGAACCTGCTGTGGGCGGCGCTGTACAATGGCCTCATGTTGCCGTTCGCCGCCCTCGGCTGGATCACTCCGGTATGGGCCGCGGTCGGCATGTCGATCAGTTCGCTGACCGTGGTGCTCAACGCCCTGCGCCTGACTCGCCTGCCGGGTTCGCCGCACACCAGCACCCGTGCACAAACCCGTCCGCTGCCGGCCTGAGCCGCGCGGGCCTGGAGTACCGATGCCAGCTCTCTACGTGATGATCCCCGCTGCACTGCTGATCGTGGCCATCGCCGTGTATATCTTCTTCTGGGCGGTGGACAGCGGCCAGTACGACGACCTCGACGGCCCGGCGCACAGCATTCTGTTCGACGATCAGGACCCGAACCACACCGCTGCCGTGGACGAAGCCAAGAGCGGCAAAGCGGACGACAAGGCGCCACCACATGCTTGAGCTGGCGCCGTTGCTGGTTTCCGCCCTGATTCTTGGCTTGCTCGGCGGCGGCCACTGCCTGGGGATGTGCGGCGGCCTGATGGGCGCACTGACCCTGGCGATTCCCAAGGAGCAACGCAGCCGACGCTTTCGTTTGCTGCTGGCGTACAACCTCGGGCGAATTCTCAGTTACGCCACGGCCGGGTTGCTCATCGGCCTCGCCGGCTGGGCGGTCGCCAACAGTCCGGCAGCGCTGTTCATGCGCGTACTGGCCGGGTTGCTGTTGATCGCCATGGGCTTGTATCTGGCCGGCTGGTGGAGCGGGCTGACGCGCATTGAGTCGCTTGGGCGTGGGTTGTGGCGTTACATTCAGCCGGTCGCCAATCGCTTGCTGCCGGTGTCGAGTCTGCCGCGTGCATTATTGCTCGGCGCGCTATGGGGCTGGCTGCCGTGCGGGCTGGTTTACAGCACCCTGCTGTGGTCGGCGAGCCAAGGCAATGCACTGGATAGCGCCTTGCTGATGCTCGCGTTTGGCTTGGGCACCTGGCCAGTGTTGCTGGCCACCGGACTGGCGGCGGAACGGGTTACCGCGATCTTGCGCAAGCGCAGTGTGCGTATGGCGGGCGGGTTGTTGGTCATTCTGTTCGGTATCTGGACCCTTCCCGGCCCGCATCAGCATTGGCTCATGGGCCATTGATCGGCGGTGTGGCCTTCGCGAGCAGGCTCGCTCACTGATCGCGTGAACACTGCAAATCCCTTGTGGGAGCGAGCTTGCTCGAGAAGAGGCCCGCACAAACATTACAAATCCCCCCTGTTGATGCAAATCAAGATGCCCCGCCGCCCCCTCCCCTAGACTCGCCCGCACTGCCAGCCTATCCGGGGGAATGCCCGCATGCTCGACGCCATTCGTTGGGACACCGATTTGATCCGCCGCTATGACCTGGCGGGGCCGCGCTACACCTCGTATCCGACTGCCGTGCAATTTCACGGACAGGTCGGCACCTTCGATCTGTTCCATGCCCTGCGCGACAGCCGCAAAGCCCTGCGCCCATTGTCGCTGTACGTGCACGTGCCGTTCTGCGCGAACATCTGCTACTACTGCGCGTGCAACAAGGTCATCACCAAGGACCGCGGACGCGCCGCGCCGTACCTGCAACGGCTGGAGCAGGAAATCCAGCTGATCGCCTGTCACCTTGACCCGGCCCAGAAAGTCGAGCAACTGCACTTTGGCGGTGGCACGCCGACCTTTCTCAGCCACGACGAACTGCGGCAGCTGATGGCGCACCTGCGCAAGCATTTCAATCTTCTGGATGATGACTCCGGCGATTACGGTATTGAAATCGACCCACGCGAGGCCGACTGGTCGACCATGGGCTTGTTGCGCGAATTGGGTTTCAACCGCGTCAGTATCGGCCTGCAAGATCTCGATCCGGCCGTGCAGCGCGCCGTCAATCGCCTGCAAAGTCTGGAGGAAACCCGCGCAGTGATCGATGCCGCGCGCACCCTGCAATTTCGCTCGATCAATATCGACTTGATCTACGGCCTGCCCAGACAGACCCCGGATAACTTCGCGCGTACCGTCGAGGAAGTGATCAGCCTGCAGCCGGATCGGCTCTCGGTGTTCAACTACGCGCACCTGCCGGAACGCTTCATGCCGCAGCGGCGGATCAATGGCCACGAACTGCCAGCGCCGGCGCAAAAGCTGGAAATGCTCGAACGCACCATTGCGCAGCTCACCGCTGCCGGCTACCGGTATATCGGCATGGACCACTTCGCCCTGCCCGATGATGAACTGGCGATTGCCCAGGAAGAACAGACCCTGCAACGCAACTTCCAGGGCTACACCACCCACGGTCATTGCGACCTGATTGGCCTGGGCGTTTCGGCGATCAGCCAGATCGGTGACCTGTACTGCCAGAACGCTAGCGATCTCAACCAATACCAAAACACCCTGGCGAGCGCACAACTGGCGACCAGCCGTGGCCTGGTGTGCAACGCCGACGATCGCTTGCGCCGCGACGTGATTCAGCAACTGATTTGCAACTTCAGCCTGGAATTCGCCGACATCGAGCAGCGTTTCAACATCGACTTTCAGGGCTATTTCGCTGAGCTGTGGCCACAACTACAGGGCATGGCCACTGATGGCCTGATTGAACTGGATCGCGAGCGGATCAACGTGCTGCCAGCCGGGCGCCTGCTGGTGCGCTCGGTGTGCATGGTGTTCGATGCGTACCTGCAACAGCAGAACCGCCAGCGCTTTTCGCGAGTGATCTAGTTTTTGGTGAGCAAGGCGCCGACCTTGAGGTTCTGGTCCGGGGTCATTGCCGACTGACCCATGACTTTGGACAGGGCCAGATTGGCGGTGACCACGCCGCTGTTCAGCGCAGCGATGGCCCCGCGCAGGGCGGCGAGCTTGTTGATCCGTTCTTCGTTGGACAGGGTCTTGTCGGCCATGACCTTGTTCATCTGCGCCTTTTTTTCGGCGATCTGTTTTTGCAACTTGCGGATCATTTTCAGCAACTGCTGGATGTTCTCCGGCAGGCCGCTGTTGTCGATATCGCTGTTTTCACCGCCGACGCTGGCGGCCTTGGCGATCGACGCACCGGACAGCGACACTTTGACGCCCTCGACCAAGGTCGGGGTTGCGGTGGTCAACGCGTCAGCGTCACGCTCGTTGGCGACGTCGTTGCCGGCAACCTCCGGCAATGCCGGAACACCGCTGTTACCGGGGCTTAGCGTGCCAATGGCAGTCATCGGATCCTTCCTTTCATGCGGTCTGATACGTGTTTATCGGCCGCTTTTGCGCTGGCTTTATGTCTGTGGGACAACGCCTTCATACGCTGGCCTGAAGGTCCCTCGGTGAGTTACCCTTACGTCTTATGTGTGTTTTCCCACAAGGATTGAAGAAATGTCCGAGCCAGTCAAACTGCGCGCTCACACCCAGGCCCATTGCAAGGATTGCAGCCTGGCCCCGCTGTGTCTGCCACTCTCGCTGAATCTGGAAGACATGGATGCGCTGGACGAAATCGTTAAACGCGGTCGCCCGTTGAAAAAGGGTGAATTCCTGTTCCGCCAGGGCGACACGTTCGATTCCGTTTATGCAGTACGCTCCGGCGCCCTCAAGACCTTCAGCCTCAGCGACAGCGGCGAAGAGCAATTGACCGGCTTCCACCTGCCGAGCGAACTGGTCGGCCTGTCCGGCATGGATACCGAGAAACATCCGGTATCGGCCCAGGCACTGGAAACCACCTCGGTCTGCGAAATCCCTTTCGAACGTCTCGACGAACTGGCCCTGCAACTGCCCCAGCTGCGCCGGCAGTTGATGCGCGTAATGAGCCGTGAGATCCGTGACGACCAGCAAATGATGTTGCTGCTGTCGAAGAAAACCGCCGACGAGCGCATCGCCACGTTTCTGGTCAACCTGTCCGCACGTTTCCGCGCCCGCGGCTTTTCGGCCAACCAGTTCCGCCTGAGCATGTCGCGCAATGAAATCGGCAACTATCTGGGCCTGGCGGTGGAAACCGTATCGCGGGTGTTCACGCGTTTCCAGCAGAACGAGCTGATCGCCGCCGAGGGCAAGGAAATTCACATCCTCGACCCGATCCAGCTGTGCGCGCTGGCCGGCGGTTCGATCGAAGGCTGAGTAGGCTGATCACGACCCGCGGTTGAGCGAATCGTTTCAGCCGCGGGTATACTGCGCCGTTTGCAGCCCTGCCAGGACACCTCGACGATGGTCTTCGACTCCTTCGACATCAAATCCCTTATCCGCCCTGTGATCGACTTCCCGAAGCCGGGCGTGATCTTTCGCGACATCACCCCGCTGTTCCAGTCGCCGACCGCGCTGCGCCTGGTGATGGACAGCTTCGCCCACCGCTATGTCGAAGCCGACTTCACCCATATCGGTGCGATGGATGCCCGTGGTTTCCTGATCGGCTCGGTATTGGCCTATCAACTGAACAAGCCGCTGGTGCTGTTCCGCAAGCAAGGCAAACTGCCGGCGGACGTGCTCGCCGAAGGCTACGCCACCGAATACGGCGAGGCGTTACTGGAAGTGCATGCCGACAGCCTGTGCGAAGGCGATTCGGTGGTGATGCTCGATGACCTGATCGCCACCGGCGGCACACTGATCGCGGCCGCCAACCTGATCCGCCGAATGGGCGCACGGGTGCATGAAGCCGCAGCGATCATCGACTTGCCGGAGCTGCAAGGCTCGCAGCGTCTGCAGGACATGGGCATTCCGACGTTCTGCCTGACGCAGTTTGCCTTGACCGATAAATAAGTAGCGCCTGTACTGACGCTATCGCTGGCAAGCCAGCTCCCACAGGGATTTCGGTCGTTCACAAATATTGTGTATGCCCCAAAACATGTGGGAGCTGGCTTGCCAGCGATGAGGCCAGCAGCTTGTGATAGGGACGCGGAGCGTCCCGGGCTGCATTCCCACGCAGAGCGTGGGAACGATCAACTCAAAGCCCCATCTGCTTGCTGATGATCTCGTTCATCACTTCCCGCGTCCCGCCGCCAATCGACAGTATGCGGTTATCCCGATACAGCCGCTCCACCAGACTTTCACGCATGTAACCGAGCCCGCCGAGAATCTGCACCGCTTCGGTGGTGATCCGGTCTGAGGTGTCCGTGGCAAAGTTCTTCGCCATGGAAATTTCCTTGATCACGCTCCGCCCCGCGGCCATCTTCGCCGCTTGCCGATAAGTGAATTCCCGCGATACTTCCAGCGCCGTGGCCATTTCGGCGAGGCGATGCTTGATCACTTGAAACTTGCCGATCGGTTTGCCGAAGGCCTCACGTTCATGCGCCCATTTCAGGCTCTGTTCCAGTGCAAGTTGCGAGGTCATGTTGGCCATCAGCGCCAGCGCCAGACGTTCGCTCTGGAAATTGCCCATGATGCAGGCGAAGCCCATGTTCTCGGCGCCGATCAGATTGTCCACTGGCACACGGCAATCGTCGAAGAACAACTCAGCGGTGTCCGACGCCCACCAGCCCATTTTCTTCAACGAGCGGCCGACGGTGAAGCCCGGTGTGCCCTTCTCGATCAGCAGCAGGCTGATGCCGCCGAAACCCGGCGCACCGGTGCGCACTGCGACGGTGTAGAAATCGGCGCGAACGCCACTGGTGATGAAGGTTTTGCTGCCGCTGACGCGATAGCAATCGCCGTCGCGCACGGCGCGGGTCTGCAGGTTGGCAACGTCGGAACCGCCGCCGGGTTCGGTCACCGCCAAGGCGCTGATCTTCTCGCCGCCAAGCACCTGCGGCACCACGCGATCACGCACTTCAGGCCGCGCCCATTTGACGATCGGCGGCAAGCCGATGTCCAGCGAACCCAGCCCCGCCACCACCCCGCCAGAGCCGCAGCGCATCAATTCCTCACTGGCGGCGACCTTGGCAAACAGATCGCCCGCATGGCTGCCACCGAGGGCTTCGGGATAACCGATGCCGAGGATGCCCGCCGCGCCGGCCTTCAGGTACAGCTCACGCGGGAAGCTTTCGGCTTCTTCCCACTGGTCAACCTCCGGCAGGATCTCGCGTTCGACGAAACGCCGGACGCTGTCGCGGACCAATTGATGGCTGGGGTCGAAGTATTCCTGGAAAGCAGGCATGGGCAAACTCCGCGAAGGGGTTCGCCGAACTTAACCGAGCGCTTGCTTGGTTTTCAACTCAATTGTGTGAATCTGACGGACCGAGGTGCGGCCATCGCTGGCAAGCCAGCTCCCACAGGGATCTCGGGCGTTCACAAATATTGTGTTCAACAAAGAAAACTGTGGGAGCTGGCTTGCCAGCGATGAGGCCAGAACAGACAGTAAAGAACTTACAGTGAGATGGGCTTACGCCCGGCAAACGAATGCGCCAGCGTGCCGCCATCGACCAGTTCCAGTTCACCACCCAACGGCACGCCGTGAGCGATGCGCGAGGCGATCAGGCCTTTGTGCTGCAACAGTTGCGCGATGTAATGCGCGGTCGCTTCACCTTCCACCGTCGGGTTGGTCGCAAGGATCACTTCGGTAAAGGTGCCCGCCTCTTCGATCCGCGCCATCAACTGCGGAATGCCGATGGCCTCAGGCCCGAGCCCGTCGAGCGGCGACAAATGCCCCTTGAGTACGAAATAACGCCCACGGAAACCGGTCTGCTCGACCGCGTAAACATCCATTGGCCCTTCCACCACGCACAACAGCGTGTCGTCGCGGCGGTTATCGGCGCATTGCGGGCACAGATCGTCTTCGGTCAGCGTGCGGCATTGCCGGCAGTGACCAACGCCTTCCATGGCCTGACTCAGCGCCTGGGCCAGACGCACGCCGCCGCTGCGATCGCGCTCGAGCATCTGCAACGCCATGCGCTGGGCGGTTTTCTGACCGACGCCTGGCAAGGTGCGCAGTGCGTCGATCAGTTGGCGAATCAAAGGGCTGAAGCTCATGGGGAAAAGTCCGACAAAACAACGAGCCGCGGTTTATACCCGCGCCTCCGGCCAGCGTCAAATGCTCAGTCCTCGGCGACCTTCACCACCAGTTTGCCGAAGTTGCGCCCTTCCAGCAGACCGATAAACGCCTCGGGCGCCTGCTCCAGACCTTCGACCACGTCCTCGCGGAATTTGACCTTGCCATCGCGCACCCATGGCACCATGTGGCTGATGAATTCCGGCTGGCGGTCACCGTAGTCGTCGAAGACGATAAAGCCCTGAATGCGCACGCGCTTGGTCAGCAACGTGCGTTGCAACATTGGCAGGCGATCCGGGCCTTTTGGTGCTTCCGAAGCGTTATATCCGGCAATCAGGCCGCACAACGGGATGCGCGCCTTGGGATTGAGCAATGGCATCACTGCATCGAAAACATGGCCGCCGACGTTCTCGAAATAAATATCGATGCCCTCGGGGCACGCCTTGGCCAATTGCTCGGCGAAATCGTCAGCCTTGTGGTCGATGCACGCGTCGAAACCGAGTTCATCGACCACGTATTGGCACTTTTCGGCACCGCCGGCCACACCGACCACGCGCAGGCCTTTGATCTTCGCCACCTGGCCGACCACCGAACCGACCGCACCGGAAGCAGCGGCGACCACCAGGGTCTCGCCTTCTCTCGGCTGGCCGATGTCCATCAGACCCATGTACGCAGTCATCCCCGGCATGCCGAGCACACCGAGGGCCATCGACGGACTCGGCAGGCCAGCGGGGATCGGGATGATGTTACGGCCGTCGCTGATGCTGTGGCTTTGCCAACCGGTCGCGCCGACCACCAGATCGCCCTTGTGAAATTTCGGATGACGCGAATCCTCGACCCGGCTGACCGCGCCGCCGGTCATCACTTCGCCAATCTGCACCGGCGCGGCGTAGGACGGAGCATCGCTCATGCGCCCGCGCATGTACGGATCGAGCGACAGGTACAGGGTTTTCAGCAGCACCTGACCGTCTTCGAGATCCGGCAACGCTTCGCGCTCCAGACGAAAGTTCTCCGGCGTCGGCGCACCGGTCGGCCGCGAGGCGAGGACGAAGCGTTGGTTGAGGGTGAGAGGGTCGGACATGTCAGCGTCTCCTGTGAATGGTGAATTCAGCGGGTATAGGGAGCAGACCGTTGTGCCATGAGGCCGTTCGATGTTTATTCAGCAAAGACCGTGGTGACTTCAATCGCTAGCAGGCTAGGTCCCACAGGGGTACGCATTTCAAATGTAGGAGTGAGCCTGCTCGCGATGGCGGTGCAACTGGCGCCCCACCTCCAAAGGCAGAAACAAAAATGCCAGGCGCAATGCCTGGCATTTTGTGTAGCTCATTTGCCGCCGGTTGGCGAATCAGAATGGCAGTTTCATACCCGCTGGCAGGTTCATGCCGGCGGTCATGCTGCCCATTTTTTCCTGGCTGTTGGCTTCGATCTTGCGCACCGCGTCGTTGACGGCGGAAGCGACCACGGCTTCTAGCATTTCCTTGTCGTCTTCGCTCATGCCTTCGACCAGGCTCGGGTCAATGGTCACGCTCTTGACGTCATGACGGCCGGTCATCACCACGGTGACCATATCGCCGCCGGCCTTGCCGATGACTTCGGCGTTGGCCAGTTCTTCCTGCATCTTGGCCATTTTTTCCTGCATCTGCTGCGCCTGCTTCATCAGGCCGGCCATGCCACCTTTCATCATGGTAATCACCTCGAATGTACTTGGATCAAAACAGCGCCCGGCGATGTTGGCCGGGCACCCTCAGTTATTAGCCTTGGGTGACCAAGGCGTCGACAGGTTCAATAGTATCGTGTCGCACCACCGCGCCGAACTGCTGAACCATCTGCTGGATGAACGGATCGCCGTGGATCGACTCCTCCGCCTCGCGCTGACGGTTGGCACGGCGCCGTGAGGCCGCCTGGGCCGGGGTTTCCTGCTCAGGCTTGATCAGCTCGATGGTCAGGCTCAGCGTGCGTCCGTGGAACTGGTTCAGCGCATCGTTGAGACGCCGTTGCTGAGTGGCGTTGAACAGCGCGCTGTGCGCCGGATCGAGGTGCATCAGCCAGTGGTCGCCGTCCACCGCGATCAGCGTGCAGTTGGCGGCGATGCTGCCGGTCATGCCGGAGATCGGCAGTTTAGGGAACAGCTCCAGCCATTGCGCAGCCAGACCCGTGGCCGGGGCCGCAGCCGGCTCAGGCTCGGGTTCCGGTTCGGGGTCGGCGGCGTGTTCGCTGGCCAGCTCGTCGAGGTAGCTGTAGGCCGAATCCATGTCCGGCTCGATGTAGTCCTCGTCCAGCGGCGGCTCGTCATCCAGATCAATGCCCGGCGTGGCGGCATCGACGTCAGCAACCGACGGCTCGGGAATCGGCGCAGCGGCCCACTCCGGCGCGTCCGGGACGACGCTGTCCGGGGTCGGCAGCGGCATCGGCGGCAACTCGGGTTGCTCGGCGGCGGTTTCCAGCACCGGCTCGACAGCCGGCTGCTGCACCGGCGCCGGTTCAGCCTCGGCTTCTACCGGGTCGTTCCACGGCAGATCAACCACTGCTTCGATGGCCAGGGGCTCAGGCTCTGCCACGGGGTCCGGTTCAGCCGCTGCAACCGGCGCGGGCGCGGCGGCCGGTGCCGGTGCAGCCACTGGCGTCTGCGCTGGCGTGGGCGCTGGTGCAACTGGCGCGGCGACCACCGGCGCAGGCTTGGGCGCGGCAGCCACGGCGTTTGCGGAATCAACTGTGGCCTGGCTGATCCCCACTGGCTTTAGCGGTTGCCTCGGGGCGTCCGCCGTGTCGGCCGGTCGGAACGCCAGCATCCTCAGCAAGACCATCTCGAAACCACCGCGCGGGTCCGGCGCCAGCGGCAAGTCGCGGCGACCGATCAGGCCCATCTGGTAGTAGAACTGCACGTCTTCGGCCGGCAAAGCCTGGGCCAGCGCCAATACGCGGTCACGGTCGCCATGGCCGTTGTCGACGCCTTCGGGCAACGCCTGGGCGATGGCGACACGGTGCAACACGTTGAGAATTTCCGAAAGCACACCGTTCCAGTCCGGGCCCTGCTCGGCCAGATGCCGCACGGCCTCAAGCAAGGCCTTGGCATCGCCTTCGATCAACGAATGCAGGACGTCAAAGACCTGGCCGTGATCCAGGGTGCCGAGCATCGCGCGCACGTCGGTGGCGAGGACCTTGCCCTCACCGAAAGCAATGGCCTGATCGGTCAGGCTCATGGCGTCACGCATCGAACCGTCAGCGGCGCGACCGAGCAGCCACAATGCATCGTCTTCGAACGGCACGTTCTCGGCGCTGAGGACGTGGGTCAAATGCTCGACCACGCGCTCGGGCGTCATGTTCTTCAGCGAGAACTGCAGGCAGCGCGAGAGAATCGTTGCCGGAAGTTTCTGCGGATCGGTGGTCGCCAGGATGAACTTGACGTACGGCGGCGGCTCTTCGAGGGTTTTCAACAGCGCATTGAAGGAATGGCTGGAGAGCATGTGCACTTCGTCGATCAGGTAGACCTTGAAGCGCCCACGGCTCGGCGCGTACTGCACGTTGTCGAGCAGTTCGCGAGTGTCTTCGACCTTGGTGCGGCTGGCGGCGTCGATCTCGATCAGGTCGACGAAACGGCCCTCATCGATTTCCCGGCATACCGAGCACTCGCCGCACGGGCTGGAGGTAATACCTGTTTCACAGTTCAGGCATTTGGCAATGATCCGCGCAATGGTGGTCTTGCCGACCCCGCGCGTCCCGGTAAACAGGTACGCATGGTGCAGCCGCTGGCTGTCCAAGGCATTGATCAGAGCCTTGAGCACATGGGTCTGGCCGACCATTTCGCGGAACGAGCGCGGACGCCATTTACGTGCAAGAACCTGATAACTCATCGAAAACCGTCGCAACGAAGGAAGCTGAAGCGGCTAATGCTAGCGGAGCAAGGGCAAAATTGCATCCGGTGTCCGCGCCTAAAATGGCTAAGCTCCATCAGCAGAGGCTTTTATCGGCTCGGGATGGGCAACGACCGGAGCATTTATGCGGTGGGCCATGGGGGCATTGCTGGGGATCAGCCTGAGTGCGACGGCAGCCGAACCGCCGCTGCGCTTTGCGGTGTCCGACAGCTGGGCGATGCCGATGGTGCAACTCGAACGCAACCGCCCGACCCAAGGCATCCTCTTCGACCTGATGCTCAGCCTGGCGACGCAGGTCGGCGCGCCGGCCGAATTCGTCGTGCTGCCGCGCGCGCGCGTGCAAAGCGCCATGGAAAATGGCGAGATCGATGTGCGCTGCTATGCCGCCCAGTCGTGGCTGCCGAATCAGTCCGGCGATTACCTGTGGAGCGTGCCGCTGCTGTTCCAGCGCGACCTGCTGATCAGCCGCAAGGACCAGGCTCTGGCCATCGATCCCGCGCGCCTGCCCCGCCAGACCATTGGCACGGTGCGCGGTTACACCTACCCGACCCTGCAATCACTGTTCGAGGCCGATCAACTGCAACGCGAGGACGCGCGCAATCAGGAACAAGTGCTGGAAAAACTGCTGGCCGGGCGTTATCGCTACGCCGTGAGCAACCAGTGGGCACTGGACTGGTTCAATCAACGCCTGTTGCCGGCGGAACAACTGCAAGCCGTAGCGGTGCTGCAGGAGCAGGAGGTGGGCTGTTACGTGAGGAACGATCCGAGCGTGCCGGTGCAACGGATATTACGCACGTTGCTGCGGATGAAGATATCGGGGGAGATTGAGGAGATTATCCGGCTGTATACCGGTCATCCCGAATCCACCCGATAACCCCTGTAGGAGTGAGCCTGCTCGCGATAGCAGTGTGTCAGACACATCTATGTCGACCGAGACACCGCTATCGCGAGCAGGCTCCCTCCTACAGGGATTTGTGTCGAACTGATAAATCACAGACACAAAAAAACCGCAGTGGGCGAAACCCATGCAGTTGCGGTTGAAGCGTTCGATTGTTCGTTAAGGTGGCAACCCCACCAGCCACACCCCGGCACACAATGTTCCCGCTGTGGCTGCTGCCTTCCGGCTCTGACCAGGTTCACGGGTAATCGTTGCGGGGGGACCGATGGGGTCACCATAACGACGCTTGCCTGTCGGCGAGCCGCGCCATTGTACCTGTCTGAGACGAAGTTACAACCCTGGTTGCAGATTAAAAATATCAAGGGGCTCAAGCACTTGCTATTGCGCCTGAAGCACCTCGTCGGCCCTGCCGCCGGCCTGCTGAATGACCAGATGAATAAAGTGCAGCTTGGCAATCGCCGGCGCCGGCAGGACGAACGGGTAAAAATCCGGCTGACCCATGCTGCGGGACAATTCGTTGAGCATGCCGGCCAGTTCGATCCACGCGTTGACGAATGACAGGAACGCCGCGCCTCCGGGATGCTCGGGATCGTAAAGCGTGCTGGGTGGAAACGGCTGGTAGTCGAAGTCCATTTCTCGCGCGCTCATGCCAAAGCCCAGCGCGGTGTCCACGGCGTCCATCATGTGCAGGTAATGCGCCCAGGTTTCCGCCCAGTCTTCCCACGGGTGCATGGTCGCGTAGGCGCTGACGTAATGCTGCGGCCAGTCCAGCGGGGCGCCCTGCTGGTAATGCCGGTCGAGCGCTTCGGCGTAACTGGCGCGTTCGTCGCCGAACAGGCTTCGGAACGCGTCGAGCCACGGGCCGTCGGCGATCAGGCGATCCCAGTAGTAGTGGCCGACTTCGTGGCGAAAATGCCCGAGCAGCGTGCGATAAGGTTCGTGCATCTGCGCCCTCACCTGCTCGCGGTGGGCGTCGTCGGCTTCCTTGATGTCGAGGGTGATCAGGCCGTTGGCGTGCCCGGTCATCGGCGCGTTGCCTTCAAGGTCAATACCGATGAAATCGAAGGCCAGCCCGGTTTCTTCATAGACACTTTTGGGGATAACCGGCAGGCCGAGGGTGATCAGCTGCGCGACGAGGCGGCGTTTGGCGATTTCGACTTTGCGCCAGCGCTCCGGGTTTTCCGGGACGGACAGGTCGGGAATGGTGCGATTGAGACTGCAGGCGATGCACAGGCTGTCGTGATCGTTGGCCCGCAGCAGCCAGTTGCATGCGGCGGCTGTATCAAGGTTGGCGCAGCGGCGAAACAGTCCGGCGTCGGGATCGGCGTCCAGCGTCCACGTGCCGGCCTGCGGCCCCGGTTGCAGCGAGGTCAGGCGGCTTTCTTCGGGTTGATAGCCAAGCAAGGCGTTGCAGGCCAGGCACTGACTGTTGCGAAAGAACAGCGACTGGCCGCAGCGGCACGGCCAGATTTTGCTGTTGCGTGAAGACCCGGCCATGAACGGCGCGATGATGCGGGAACTGAGCTGCTCGAAGAAGCGGTGCATGGCGATCTCTCCCTGGGACTGGCCAAGACTAGATCATCCTGAAGGCAACATCGTTCCCATTGCCACACTGCCTACAGCTGATCGTTCCCACGCTCCGCGTGGTAACGCATCCCGTGACGCTCTGCGTCACAGCGGACGCGGAGCGTCCGGGGCGGCATTCCCACGCGGAGCGTGGGAACGATCAGCTCACCAGTTTCATGCAGAGGTCAGGCTACAGCGACGCCATGGGTTTTGAGGAAAGCGACAAACGCCTCCTCATCCATGACCTTCACGCCCAGCTCATTGGCCTTGGTCAGTTTCGAGCCAGCACCAGGGCCGGCGACCACGCAATGGGTCTTGGCCGACACCGAGCCTGCGACTTTAGCGCCGAGGCTTTCCAGATGCTCCTTGGCGACATCGCGGCTCATCAATTCGACCTTGCCGGTCAGCACCCAGGTCTCCCCGGACAACGGCAAGCCTTCGACAACTTTCTTCTCGCTCTGCCAGTGCATGCCGAAATCACGCAGCTGTTTTTCCGACGCCTCGGCCAGTTGCCGATGCTCGGGCAAGGCAAAAAACTCGCGCACCGAATTCGCCTGCTTCTCCGGCAACGCCTGGCGCATGTCCAGCCAGTCGGCGGTCATCACGGCTTCCAGCGAACCGAACTTGTCGGCGAGTTTCTGCGCGCCACCCGGGCCCACCGAAGGAATATGCAGCTTATCGAGAAACCCACCCAGCGTCGTGCTCGCGGCGAACTCGGCGCCCAGTTCGCCCTGATCCTGAATCTGCAAACCGTGGCCAAGCAACTCGCTGATGACCTGCTGGTTATGCGCATCTTCAAAGAAGCTGTGGATCTCGTGCGCCACTTCCAGGCCGACGTCCGGCAGGTAGGTCAGCACTTGCGGCAAAGCCTGCTGCACCCGCTCCAACGACCCCAACGAGCGTGCCAGCACCTTCGCCGTCTCCTCGCCAACATCGGGGATGCCGAGTGCGTAGATAAAGCGCGCCAGGCCCGGCTGTTTGCTGTCCTCGATGGCCTTCAACAGTTTGTTGCTGGACACCTCGGCGAAGCCTTCCAGATCGACGATATCGTCGAACTTCAGCGCGTACAGATCGGCCGGGGAATTGACCAGACCCTCGTCGACCAATTGTTCGACGCTCTTGTCGCCCAGCCCTTCGATGTCCATCGCCCGGCGCGAGACGAAATGAATGATCGCCTGCTTGAGTTGCGCGCCACAGGCCAGGCGGCCGACGCAGCGATACACCGCGCCCTCGCTGACGGTTTCCTTGCCCTTGCTGCGCTTGATCAGTTGCGTGCGCTCGACATGGGAACCGCAGACCGGGCAGCTCTGCGGAATCTCCACTGCTCGTGCGTGCTCCGGGCGACGCTCGGTGACCACTTGCACCACCTGCGGAATCACATCACCGGCGCGGCGAATGATCACCGTGTCGCCGATCATCAGACCCAGCCGCGCGACTTCGTCCATGTTGTGCAGCGTGGCATTGGCGACGGTAACGCCGGCGACTTTCACCGGTTTCAAGCGCGCCACTGGCGTTACTGCGCCGGTGCGGCCGACCTGGAATTCCACGTCGAGCAGTTCGGTGAGTTCTTCCATGGCCGGGAATTTGTGCGCGATCGCCCAGCGCGGCTCGCGGGCGCGGAAGCCCAGTTCGCGCTGGTCGGCAATGCTGTTGACCTTGAACACCACACCATCGATTTCATAGGCCAGCGAGTCGCGGCGCGCGCCGATGTCGCGGTAGTAATCCAGGCATTCATCGATGCCCTTGGCCAGTTTCAGTTCGTGGCTGATCGGCATGCCCCACTTCTGCAACTGCTTGAGGTTGCCGATGTGAGTGTCGGAAATATCGTGCGAGACCTGGCCGATGCCGTAGCAGCAGAATTCCAGCGGCCGGTTGGCGGTGATCTTCGAATCGAGCTGGCGCAGGCTACCGGCCGCGGCGTTGCGCGGGTTGGCAAAGGTCTTGCCGCCGATTTCCAGTTGCGAGGCATTGAGCCGCTCGAAGCCAGCCTTGGACATGAACACTTCACCGCGCACTTCCAGCGTTGCCGGCCAGCCTTCGCCGTGCAGCTTGAGCGGGATGTTGCGCACGGTGCGCACGTTGACGCTGATGTCTTCACCGGTGGTGCCGTCGCCGCGCGTGGCGCCCCGCACCAGCACGCCGTCCTGATACAGCAGGCTGACCGCCAGGCCATCGAGTTTTGGCTCGCAGCTGTATTCCACGGCCGCCCCGCCGCCGAACAGATCGCCCACAGGCAAGTCCAGACCTTCGGTCACGCGGCGATCGAACTCGCGCATGTCGGTTTCTTCGAAGGCGTTGCCGAGGCTGAGCATCGGCACTTCATGCCGCACCTGAGTGAACGCGGTGAGCGCCACGCTGCCGACGCGCTGGGTCGGCGAGTCGCTGGTGATCAATTCCGGGTTGGCCGCTTCCAGCGCCTTGAGCTCGTGGAACAACCGGTCGTACTCGGCGTCCGGAATGCTCGGCTCGTCGAGAACGTGGTAGCGGTAGTTGTGCTGGTCGAGTTCAGCGCGCAGCTCGAGGATGCGGTTTTTCGCGGCGGTCATGGTGTTCTCTCATAAAGCAAAAGAGCAGCCGAGGCTGCTCAATCATTCTGCCGATCGTCCCGTTAAACAGGAACAACCTTTTGTATCAACGCTTCTGGGTCAGCGCGCGGCGCTCGAATTCGACGATGCGCTGGCGGTAATGCTCGATGGTCTGCGCGGTCAGCACGCTGCGCTGGTCATCTTTCAGCTCGCCATTGAGTTCCTGCGACAGCTTGCGGGCTGCGGCCACCATCACGTCGAAGGCCTGCTTGGGATGACGCGGGCCTGGCAGGCCGAGGAAGAAGCTCACCGCCGGGGTGCTGAAATGGTCGATGTCGTCCAGATCGAAAATGCCCGGCTTGACCGCGTTGGCCATGGAGAACAGCACTTCGCCGTTGCCGGCCATGCTTTCGTGACGATGGAAAATATCCATCTCGCCGAAACGCAGACCGCTTTCGAGGATGTTCTGCAACAGCGCCGGGCCTTTGAAGCCGGCCGGGTCGCGACAGATCACGCTGATTACCAGGACTTCTTCGGCTTGCGGCTGATCCTTGTCGGCCACCGTCGGCGAAGGCTTGCTGTCTTCAGCGAAATCGTCGTCACGACTGTTGAAGCTCGGGCCACCGTCCAGATCGAGATCAAGGTTCAGATCGCCCTGTGCCGGGCCGTTGCTGCCACGCTTGCCACGTTTCGAGCCGGATTCGCGCGGCTCGCGGGCCTCACGAGCGGGCATGCTCACCGACGGCAGATCGTGCTCGTCCAGTTGCGGTTCCTTGTGCGTGTCCAGTACGCGGGCCGGGCCCAGCAGCTCGGCGCTGCTGTCCTCGTCCGGCAGGTTGGACAGACTTCGGTCAAGACGGAATTTCAGTTTTCCCTTGCCGCCGCGCATACGGCGCCAGCCATCGAAAAGAATACCGGCTATCACAATGATGCCGATGACGATCAGCCACTCGCGCAGACCGATTTCCATGTAATCCCGTGCCTCTATAAAAAATGCTGAAAAATAAGGGGTTTACATTGTGCAAACCGCTTTAAAACGTGGCGCCAACTCTATGTTCTGACAGGCGTTTTGCCCACGTATACGAAAAATTGACATTAAACTAGCACGACCAAAGGCAACTTTACACCGTCTGTCTCATTGGCTTGCGCGAATATGTCGAATCGCCAGCTCATTCGCCTCGGTAAAAAAGTCCTACAACCCTCGTTTACCTTTCCGACGCACGCCCTATCAGGCGTCCACCATCGCCATCGCCTCCTCGACATCCACCGCCACCAGCCGCGAACAACCCGGCTCATGCATCGTCACGCCCATCAACTGTTCGGCCATTTCCATGGCGATCTTGTTGTGGGTGATATAGATGAACTGCACGGTCTGCGACATCTCTTTGACCAGGCGTGCGTAGCGTCCAACGTTAGCGTCATCCAGCGGTGCGTCGACCTCATCAAGCATGCAGAACGGCGCCGGATTCAACTTGAAGATGGCAAAAACCAGTGCCAGTGCCGTCAGGGCTTTTTCGCCACCGGAGAGCAAATGGATGGTGCTGTTCTTCTTTCCGGGCGGCTGCGCCATGATCGTCACCCCTGTATCGAGTAGATCTTCGCCCGTCAGTTCCAAATACGCGCGCCCGCCACCGAAAACTTTTGGGAAAAGCGCCTGTAAACCGCCATTGATCTGATCAAAGGTATCCTTGAAACGGTTGCGGGTTTCCTTGTCGATCTTGCGAATGACGTTTTCCAGAGTCTCCAGCGCTTCGACCAGATCGGCATCCTGCGCATCCAGATAACGTTTACGCTCCGATTGTTGCGTGTATTCGTCGATGGCCGCGAGGTTGATCGCACCCAGGCGCTGAATCCGCGCGTTGATGCGTTCGAGTTCTTCTTCGGCTTCGCGTTCACTGGCCTGTGCGGTCAATGTCGCGAGCACACCGTTGAGATCGTAGCCGTCTTCGAGCAACTGATCCTGCAAGGCCTTGCGGCGCACGGTCAGGGCTTGCCATTCCATGCGCTGCTGTTCGAGCTGGCCGCGAATCAGTTGGGATTGCTGTTCGGCCTGGGTACGGCGTTTTTCCGCGTCGCGCAGTTCGCGGTCGGCGTCTTCGAGGGCGATCTGTGCGGTCTTGAGTTCTTCGTCGACGGTCATGCGCTTGTCGAGCAGTTCTTCGAGTTTCAGGCGCAGCTCTTCCAGCGGCGCCTCGCCCTCCTCCAGATTCAGACTCAACTGTTCGCGCTTTTCGGTCAGGCGCTCGGCCTGCATTTCCAGACGCTCCAGCGCCTGGCGCGTGGAGTCGTGCTGCGCGCGCAACGAGCCGAGACGCACGGCCAATTGGTGCGCGTGATCCTTGTGCTGGCGGGCCTCCTGACGCACCCGGTCGAGGCGCTCGCGCAGGCTGTCGCGTTGCGCCAGCAGCAACTCGCGCTGCTCGGTATCGAGTGCCATGGCATCCAGCGCTTCCTGCAATTGCATGCGCGCTTCGCCGACCTGCTCGTGTTCAAGCTCGCGCTGCTCGGCGAGCTCGACCAGCTCTTCATCGAGGCGCGTGCGACGCAAGGTCAGTTGCTCGGCCTTGGCTTTGCCGGCGGACAACTGCGCTTTCAATTCACCTTGCTGACGGGCTTCGTCCTGCAGCAAACGGCGCAGATGCTCACGACCGTTTTCCTGTTGACGCTGTTGCGCACGCAGGGTTTGCAGGCGCGCTTCCATGGCCTCGACCGTGGCCTCTTTCTCTTCCCGTTCGAGGTGCAACGCTTCGATTTCCTGACCACGAGCGAGCATGCCGCTTTCCGCTTCGCTGGCCCGGCGCACGCGCAAAAAGTGCCGACCGACCCAATAGCCATCACGACTGATCAGGCTTTCGCCAGCGCCCAACTGCCCGCGCATGACCAAGGCTTGCTCAAGGCTGTCGACCGGTCTGACCTGACCGAGCCACGGCGACAGATCGATCTGCGCCTCGACTTTATCCAGCAGACTGCCAGCCACGCGCACGCCGTCGCTGGCCGGGCTGAGCAGGCGCAGATCGCCCTGGCTGAAACCGGACAGATCGAAGCCGCTGAAGTCGTCAACCAGCACCGCTTGCAGATCGGCACCGAGCACGGTTTCCACCGCCAGCTCCCAACCGGCCTCGACCTTGAGGCCTTCGGCCAGACGCGGGCGCTCGGTGAGGTTGTGTTCCTTCAACCATTCAGCGGTGCCGGTGCCCGGATCAAGCGCTGCCTGTTGCAAGGCTTCAAGGGATGCGAGGCGACCGTTGAGTCGCTGCAGATCGCCCTGTGCCTGTTGCTGGGCGGTCAGTGCTTGCTGCAATTCCTGGCGCAGCTGTTCGAGTTTTTCGACCTGCGCTTCTTCGCTGGTCTGCAAATCTTCGAGAGTCGCTTCGGACTCGGCGAGTTGCTCGTTGAGCGCCATGATCGCCGCGTCTTCCGGGTCGGCGGACAGCAGCGCACGTTCTTCGCCAAGGCGTTTCTGCCGATCGGCCAAGCGCTCCATGCTCGCTTCGAGTTGCTGAATGCGCGACTGCTGCACTTCGGCTTGACGCCGCGGTTCGGCGGAGGTCAGGTTGAACGCGTCCCACTGCTCCTGCCAGCCGTGCATCACGCTTTCGGAATCTTCCAGTGCGGCGGCGGCTTCTTCGGCGGCAGCGCTGGTGACTTCCTGCTCAGGGGTGAGCATGTCGAGCTCTTCGCCGAGGGTCAGCAGCAGCGTGCGGTCGTGGCCCAGGTGCGATTCGGTTTCCAGGCGCGCGCGTTCGGCTTCTTTCAGGTCGTCTTGCAACTGGCGCAGGCGTTGCTGGCCGTGCTGGATGCTCTGCTCGACCCGGGCGATGTCGCCGCCGACCGAATAGAACCGCCCCTGCACCAGATTGAAGCGCTCGGACAGATCGTGGTGGCCGTCGCGCAGGCGCTCGATGGCGGCGTCAGCATTACGCTGCTCGGCAACCAGCGCCTCGAAACTGATTTCCTGGGTGCCGATGATCGACTCGCGCTGGCCGACCTGCTCGTTGAGATCCTGCCAGCGCAGCGCCGACAGTTGTGCCTTGAGCTGACGCTCCTCGGCCTTGAATTCCTGATACTTCTTCGCCGCTTCGGCCTGCCGGTGCAGGCGTTCGAGCTGGCGCTCCAGTTCTTCGCGCAGGTCGGTCAGGCGCGCGAGGTTTTCGTGGGTGCGACGAATGCGGTTTTCAGTCTCGCGCCGACGCTCCTTGTACTTGGAAATACCGGCGGCCTCTTCGATGAAGTTGCGCAGGTCTTCGGGCTTGGACTCGATCAGCTTGGAGATCATCCCCTGCTCGATGATCGAGTAGCTGCGCGGGCCGAGGCCGGTGCCGAGGAAGATATCGGTGATGTCGCGACGCCGGCATTTAGTGCCGTTCAGGTAATAAGTGGTCTGGCTGTCGCGGGTGACTTTGCGGCGAATGGAGATTTCCGCGTACGCCGCGTATTCACCCAGCAGCGTGCCATCGGAGTTGTCGAACACCAGTTCGATGCTCGCCTGGCTCACCGGCTTGCGGCTGGTCGAGCCGTTGAAGATGACGTCGGTCATCGACTCGCCGCGAAGGTTTTTCGCCGAACTTTCGCCCATCACCCAGCGTACGGCGTCGATGATGTTCGACTTGCCGCAACCGTTCGGCCCGACCACTGCCGCCATGTTGCTGGGGAAGTTCACCGTGGTCGGATCGACGAAGGATTTGAATCCCGCCAGTTTGATGCACTTGAGCCGCACGCTTAAGCAACCGTCAGCGCAGACACCACCAGATCGCAGCTGCGCTGGGCGTACGCCGTCAGCACGATGCGGATCTGCGGCAAATCACGGGCGAGCACGGCGGCGAGCAGGCGTTCGAACAGTTCGAGGAACTCGCTCATTTCCGCCTTGCGCTGTTCGAGGGCGAGAAAGTACGCGCGGCTCATCGCCGGCTGCAGGTTCTCGACGGTTTCCTGCAGATACGGGTTGTTGGCGAACGGATAGGCGGCGCGCATCACCGCGAAGCTGTCATCGACAAAGCTGCGGATATCGCCGCGTTCGTAATGCCCGGTCAGGCGCTGCTGGATCTGCACGAACGGCGCCATGTCCGACTGCACTTGCCAGCCGTTGGCTACGGAATTGCCGAGCAGGATGTACAGCTCGCTCATCAGCGTGCACAGGCTCTGCACCTTGTGCGCAGTGAGTTCAGTGACGTGGGCGCCACGCCGCGGCAGGATCGCGATCAGGTGGCGGCGTTCGAGGATCAGCAAGGCTTCGCGGACCGAACCGCGACTGACGTTGAGCGCCAGCGTGACCTTCTGTTCCTGGATGCGCTCTCCCGGTTTCATTTCGCCACGAATGATGCGCTCGGCGAGGTGGTGAGCGATTTGCTCGGCGAGGCTGTCCGGCGCCTTGAACGTCATGGTTGTCCTTCAAACTCTATCGATCTGCACAAGCGGCGCAGTGTAGCGCAAATGGAGGGTCATGGCGGAGTGCCCACTAGGCGGTTTTTGGCACGATTCCCGCAAAAAAGCGCAGTGACCGATGAGGGTCAATACTGAATAGACACGTTGTTGATCGGCGAAACCGATTTTCCTGACCTTTAAGTCAGAAAACCATTGACCGAAAAGTCAGACCTGCTAAATTCGGTTCACGTCGGTTAACAACAATAATGAGTCTGCGAGGCCTTCCGTGATCCAGTTTTTACTTAACCAGGAACTCCGTAGCGAGCACGCCCTGGACCCGAATCTGACTGTGCTCAATTACCTGCGCGAACATGTCGGCAAGCCTGGCACCAAAGAAGGTTGCGCCAGCGGTGACTGCGGCGCGTGCACCGTGGTGGTCGGCGAGTTGCAGACGGATGACGCCGGGCGTGAGCACATTCGCTATCGCAGCCTCAATTCCTGCCTGACCTTCGTCTCGTCGCTGCATGGCAAACAACTGATCAGCGTTGAAGACCTCAAACACAAGGGCGAGCTGCACAGCGTCCAGCAAGCGATGGTCGAGTGCCACGGCTCGCAGTGCGGCTTCTGCACCCCCGGTTTCGTCATGTCGCTGTTCGCCCTGCAAAAGAACAGCGACGCCCCGGATCACGCCAAGGCCCACGAAGCGCTGGCCGGCAACCTCTGCCGCTGCACCGGCTACCGGCCAATTCTGGCGGCGGCAGAGCAATCGTGCTGCGGCAAACAGCCCGACCAGTTCGACGCCCGCGAAGCCGAAACCATTGCCCGCCTCAAAGCCATCGCCCCGACCGATATCGGCGAACTCAACAGCGGCGACAAGCGCTGCCTGGTGCCGCTGACCGTGGCCGATCTGGCCGACCTCTACGACGCTTATCCACAAGCGCGCCTGCTCGCCGGCGGGACCGACCTGGCCTTGGAAGTGACGCAATTTCACCGCACCTTGCCGGTGATGATCTACGTCGGCAACGTCGCGGAAATGAAGCGCATCGAAACCTTCGAAGACCGCATTGAAATCGGCGCCGCCACCGCCCTCTCCGACTGCTACGAAGCGCTGAAGGCCCAATACCCGGACTTCGGCGAACTGCTGCAGCGCTTCGCTTCCCTGCAGATCCGCAATCAGGGCACGCTCGGCGGCAACATCGGCAACGCCTCGCCGATCGGTGATTCGCCACCGCTGCTGATCGCCCTCGGCGCGCAGATCGTGCTGTGCAAAGGCGAAACCCGCCGCACGCTGAACCTGGAAGATTACTTCATCGATTACCGCGTCACGGCCCGTCAGGAAAGTGAGTTCATCGAGAAAATCATCGTCCCGCGCGCCAGCGCCGAGCAGTTGTTCCGTGCCTATAAAGTGTCGAAGCGTCTGGACGACGACATTTCCGCGGTCTGCGCCGCGTTCAATCTGCGCGTGGAAAACGGCGTGATCGCCGACGCCCGCGTAGCCTTCGGCGGCATGGCGGCGATCCCGAAACGCGCCGCGCATTGCGAGGCCGTGCTGCTCGGTCAGCCGTTCAATAACGCCGTAATCGAACGCGCCTGCGCTGCACTGGCCGAGGACTTCACGCCGCTGAGCGATTTCCGCGCCAGCAAGGAATATCGCCTGCTCAGCGCGCAGAACCTGTTGCGCAAATACTTCATCGAACTGCAAACACCGCACATCGAGACTCGGGTGACCGCTTATGTCTAACCATCACGGCGTAGAGAAAACTCAAGCTGAACTGGCTGAACTGTTCGCCAGGGACCTGACCACCGGCGTCGGCCGCAGCGTCAAGCACGACAGCGCCGCCAAGCATGTGTCCGGTGAAGCGCAGTACATCGATGATCGTCTGGAATTTCCGAACCAGTTGCACCTGTACGCCCGTCTGTCGGACCGCGCCCACGCGAAAATCCTCAGCATCGACACCCAGCCGTGCTACGCCTTCGACGGCGTGCGCATCGTCATCACCCACGAAGACGTGCCGGGCCTGAAAGACATCGGCCCGTTGCTGCCGGGCGATCCGTTGCTGGCGATCGACGATGTGCAGTTCGTCGGACAACCGGTGCTCGCCGTCGCGGCGAAAGACCTGGAAACCGCACGTAAAGCGGCGATGGCCGCGATCATCGAATACGAAGACCTGGAGCCAGTGCTCGACGTGGTCGACGCCTTGCGCAAACGCCACTTCGTGCTCGACAGCCACACCCACCAGCGTGGCGATTCAGCGTCCGCTCTGGCCAGCGCCGAACATCGCATCCAAGGCACGCTGCACATCGGCGGACAGGAACACTTTTATCTGGAGACGCAGATCTCCTCGGTGATGCCCACCGAAGACGGCGGCATGATCGTCTACTGCTCGACACAGAACCCCACCGAAGTGCAGAAACTGGTCGCCGAAGTGCTCGATGTGTCGATGAACAAAATCGTCGTCGACATGCGCCGCATGGGCGGTGGTTTCGGCGGCAAGGAAACCCAGGCCGCGAGCCCCGCGTGCCTGTGCGCCGTGGTCGCGCACCTCACCGGCCAGCCGACCAAGATGCGCCTGCCGCGTGTCGAAGACATGCTGATGACTGGCAAGCGCCACCCGTTCTACGTCGAGTATGACGTCGGCTTCGACAGCAGCGGCCGCCTGCACGGGATCAACATGGACCTGGCCGGCAACTGTGGCTGCTCGCCGGATCTGTCGGCGTCCATCGTTGACCGCGCGATGTTCCACTCGGACAACTCCTATTACC
Organism: Pseudomonas sp. Z003-0.4C(8344-21); assembly: GCF_900104975.1. Taxonomy (NCBI): domain Bacteria; kingdom Pseudomonadati; phylum Pseudomonadota; class Gammaproteobacteria; order Pseudomonadales; family Pseudomonadaceae; genus Pseudomonas; species Pseudomonas sp. Z003-0.4C(8344-21). The sequence goes on from NZ_LT629756.1 coordinate 4,371,173, forward strand.
TCGGCGATGCGACCATCAACGGTCATCGCTGCAAGACCAACACCGCGTCGAACACCGCTTATCGCGGTTTCGGTGGCCCGCAAGGCATGGTCGCCATCGAAGAAGTGATGGACGCGATTGCCCGCCATCTCAACCTCGACCCGCTGGCGGTGCGCAAGGCCAACTATTACGGCAAGACCGAACGCAACGTCACCCACTACTACCAGACCGTCGAGCACAACATGCTCGAGGAAATGACCGCCGAACTGGAAGCAAGCAGCCAGTACGCCGAGCGCCGCGAAGCGATCCGTCGCTACAACGCCAACAGCCCGATCCTGAAAAAGGGTCTGGCGCTGACCCCGGTGAAATTCGGTATTTCTTTTACCGCGAGTTTCTTGAACCAGGCCGGTGCGCTGATCCACATCTACACCGACGGCAGCATCCACCTGAACCACGGTGGCACGGAAATGGGCCAGGGCCTGAACACCAAAGTCGCCCAGGTTGTGGCTGAAGTGTTCCAGGTCGAAATCGACCGCGTGCAAATCACCGCGACCAACACCGACAAGGTGCCGAACACCTCGCCGACCGCTGCCTCCAGCGGTGCCGACCTCAACGGTAAAGCGGCGCAGAACGCGGCAGAAACCATCAAGCAACGTCTGGTCGAATTCGCTGCGCGGCACTTCAAGGTCAGCGAAGAAGACGTCGAGTTCCGCAACGGCCATGTGCGCGTGCGCGAGCACATTCTGACCTTCGAAGCGCTGATCCAGCAGGCGTATTTCAATCAGGTGTCGCTGTCGAGCACCGGCTTCTACAAGACCCCGAAAATCTACTACGACCGCAGTCAGGCCCGTGGTCGTCCGTTCTACTACTTCGCCTTCGGCGCGGCGTGCTGCGAAGTGATCGTCGACACCCTGACCGGCGAGTACAAGATGCTGCGCACCGACATTCTTCACGACGTCGGCGCCTCGCTGAACCCGTCGATCGACATCGGTCAGGTCGAGGGCGGTTTCGTCCAGGGCATGGGCTGGCTGACCATGGAAGAGCTGGTCTGGAACAACAAGGGCAAGCTGATGACCAACGGCCCGGCCAGTTACAAGATCCCCGCAGTGGCGGATATGCCGCTGGACCTGCGGGTGAAGCTGGTGGAAAACCGCAAGAACCCGGAAGACACGGTGTTCCATTCCAAGGCTGTCGGTGAACCGCCGTTCATGCTCGGGATTGCCGCCTGGTGCGCGATCAAGGATGCGGTGGCGAGCCTGGGTGACTACAAGCATCAGCCAAAGATCGACGCACCGGCGACCCCGGAGCGGGTGTTGTGGGGGTGTGAGCAGATGCGCCAGCTCAAAGCGGTGAAAGCCGTTGCGGCTGAAACCGAGCTGGCTCCGCTCTAGGACCGAGGCGCGGCCAATCGCTGGCAAGCCAGCTCCCACAGGATTTGAGCTGAGTCCAGATTTTGTGGTCACCACAAATCACTGTGGGAGCTGGCTTGCCAGCGATGAGGCCCGAACAGACAACGATGTTGTAGGGGTGAACAATGTACAACTGGATCGACGCCCTCGCCGACCTGCAGAACCAGGGCGAACCCTGTGTGCTGGTGACGATCATCGAAGAGCTCGGCTCGACGCCACGCAATGCCGGCTCAAAAATGGTCGTCAGCGCCCACCGGATGTTCGACACCATCGGTGGCGGGCACCTGGAATACAAGGCCATGCAGATCGCCCGCGACATGCTCGCCAGCGGCAAGCAGGACACCCATCTGGAGCGTTTCAGCCTCGGCGCCAGCCTCGGCCAGTGCTGCGGCGGCGCGACGGTGTTGCTGTTCGAACCGATGGGCCAGGTGCAGGCGCAAATCGCTGTATTCGGCGCCGGCCACGTCGGTCGCGCCTTGGTGCCGCTGCTCGCCAGCCTGCCCTGCCGGGTGCGCTGGATCGATTCGCGCGAAGCAGAATTCCCTGAGCACATCCCCCACGGCGTGCGTAAAATCGTCAGCGAAGAGCCTGTGGATGAAATCGATGATCTGCCCGCCGGCAGCTATTGCATCGTCATGACTCACAACCATCAGCTTGATCTGGAACTCACCGCCGCCATTCTCAAACGCAACGACTTCGCCTGGTTCGGCCTGATCGGCTCGAAGACCAAACGCGTCAAGTTCGAACATCGCCTGCGTGATCGCGGTTTCGACCCCAGCGTGGTGCAACGCATGCGCTGCCCGATGGGCATCAGCGAAGTCAAAGGCAAACTGCCAGTGGAAATTGCCATCTCCATCGCCGGCGAAATCATCGCCACCTACAACGCCAACTTCGGCCAGCACAGCGCCAGCGCCGAACCGATTGCCCGATTGCTGCCCGCCTCGCGCCGCAGCCAGTCCGCCAAACTCAAAGCCTCAAACTGATTAGAGAACCCTCATGCCTCTGACTCGCAAAGCCTACCGCGCCGCCATCCTGCACAGCATTGCCGACCCCGCCGAAGTCGGCATCGAAGCCTCCTACGAATATTTCGAGGACGGCCTGCTGGTGGTCGATGGCGGCAAGATCAGTGCCCTCGGCCACGCCAGCGACCTGCTGCCGACCCTGCCGGCGGACATTGAAATCGAGCATCATCAGGACGCGCTGATCACCCCGGGCTTTATCGACACCCACATTCACCTGCCGCAAACCGGCATGGTCGGCTCCTACGGCGAGCAATTGCTCGACTGGCTCAACACCTACACCTTCCCCTGCGAAAGCCAGTTCGGCGACAAGGTCCACGCCGACGAGGTCGCGGACATTTTCATCAAGGAACTGCTGCGCAACGGCACCACCACCGCACTGGTGTTTGGCAGCGTGCACCCGCAATCGGTGAACTCGTTTTTTGAAGCGGCCGAAAAGCTCGACCTGCGAATGATCGCCGGCAAAGTGATGATGGACCGCAACGCCCCGGATTATCTGGTCGACACCGCCGAATCGAGCTATGTCGAGAGCAAGGCGCTGATCGAACGCTGGCACGGCAAGGGCCGCCTGCACTATGCGGTGACGCCACGCTTCGCGCCGACCAGCACCCCGGAACAACTGACCCTCGCCGGGCAACTGCTGACCGAATACCCGGACTTGTACATGCAGACCCACATCAGCGAGAACCTCAAGGAAATCGAGTGGGTCAAGGAGCTGTTCCCGGAACGCAAAGGCTACCTCGACGTTTACGATCACTATCAGCTGCTCGGCGAACGCTCGGTGTTCGCCCATGGCGTGCACCTGTGCGATGAAGAATGCGCGCGGCTGGCGGAAACCGGCTCGGCGATCTCGTTCTGCCCGACGTCGAACCTGTTCCTCGGCAGCGGCCTGTTCAACCTGCCGATGGCGGAAAAGCACAAGCTCAATGTCGGCCTCGGTACGGACGTTGGCGGCGGCACCAGTTTCTCGCTGCTGCAGACGCTCAACGAAGCGTACAAGGTGATGCAACTGCAGGGCGCGCGGCTGAGCCCGTTCAAGTCGCTGTATCTGGCGACGCTGGGCGGTGCGCGGGCGCTGCGTCTGGAGGATAAAATCGGCAACCTGCAACCGGGCTCCGATGCGGATTTCCTGGTGCTGGATTACAACGCTACGCCGCTGCTGAGCTACCGGTTGAAGCAGTCCAATAACATTGCCGAAACGTTGTTTGTTTTGATGACATTGGGCGATGACCGCACGGTGCAGCAGACGTATGCGGCGGGTGCGTTGGTGCATCAGCGTTAAGCTTTCCCAAGGCATAAAAAATCCCCCGGTGGTGTTTACGCCCGGGGGATTTTTTATACCTGTCAGATTGCTATCGCTGGCAAGCCAGCTCCCACAGGGTTTTGTGGGGTTCACCAAATCTGCGATACACCGAGAAACCTGTGGGAGCTGGCTTGCCAGCGATTGGGGCAACTCGGTGTCAGCTCAGAGCTTGGCGCTCGAGCGCCCCGGCTTCTTGGTCTGCAACAAATGCGAGAACACCGCATGCAGGTCATCCGACGCGCCTTCCTCGTCGAGGTTGAGCTTGCTGTCGATGTGATCCATGTGATGCATCATCAGGTTCACCGCCAGTTCACCGTCGCGTTTCTCGATCGCGTCGATCAACTGGGTGTGTTCGTCGTACGAACAGTGCGAACGGTTGCCGCTTTCATACTGGGCAATGATCAGCGAAGTCTGCGAGACCAGGCTGCGCTGGAAACTGATCAACGGCGCGTTCATCGCCGCTTCCGCCAGTTTCAGGTGAAATTCGCCCGAGAGACGAATACCGGCACCGCGATCGCCACGCGAGAAGCTGTCGCGTTCGTCATTGACCATTTGCCGCAATTCGGCGATCTGCTCGGCCGTGGCGTGCTGCACGGCCAGTTCAGTGATCGCACGCTCGACCAGACGGCGCGCGAGAAACACCTGACGCGCTTCTTCAACGCTCGGGCTGGCGACCACCGCGCCACGGTTGGGCCGCAACAACACCACGCCTTCATGGGCCAGACGCGACAGCGCGCGGCGAATGATGGTGCGACTGACCCCGAAGATTTCCCCCAGCGCTTCTTCGCTCAACTTGGTGCCGGGCGCCAGACGCTGCTCGAGGATCGCCTCGAAGATATGCGCGTAGACAATATCGTCCTGGGTTCCGCTGCGCCCGGCTTTGCCTGCTCGCGGTTGTTTCTTGAGGGGTTGCAACTGTTCGTTCATGGGCACTCGGGTCGGAAGAACTGCGGCGAATAGACCGTGACTGTAATACGGCACAGTAGGTCGCTGGCAAGTATCGCGTAAAAAACAGCGCGATTGTACACAATGAATGGTGGCAACACGACTGTACGGCTGTTTGCGACTTCGGCTGTATTGCAACGATCCCTCAGGTTTGAGTTTAGGCTTGATCGCAGAATTCGCCTTCGCCCATGCCCCCTGTAGGCCTTCGCCTGCTCGCGATAGCGGTAGGTCAGTCAATTAATGGTTGAATGACACAACGCTATCGCGAGCAGGCTCACTCCTACAGGATCTGTGTTGTGGCGGGGATCTCCATTGGTATAAGGAACACCACCGTCATGACTGACGCCACCCACGCCCGCCTGCGTCCCCTCGCCGACACCACACCGTCCGCCATCGTCGCCGGCTTCATTGCGATGATGACCGGTTACACCAGCTCCCTGGTGCTGATGTTCCAGGCCGGGCAAGCGGCGGGCCTGACCAGCGGGCAGATTTCCTCGTGGATCTGGGCGATCTCGATCGGCATGGCGGTGTGCTCGATCGGCCTGTCGCTGCGCTATCGCACGCCGATCACCATCGCCTGGTCGACGCCCGGCGCCGCACTGTTGATTACCAGCCTCGGCGGTGTGAGCTACGGCGAGGCGATCGGTGCCTACATCACCTGCGCAGTGCTGGTGACCCTCTGCGGCTTGACCGGCAGCTTCGAACGGCTGGTGAAGAAGATCCCCGCCTCACTGGCCGCGGCATTGCTGGCCGGCATCCTGTTCAAGATCGGCAGCGAAATCTTAGTCGCCGCGCAGCACCGTACCGGGCTGGTGCTGGGGATGTTCTTCACCTATCTGCTGATCAAACGGCTGTCGCCACGCTATGCGGTACTCGCCGCCCTGTTGGTCGGCACCGCGCTGTCAGGCGCCATGGGCCTGCTCGACTTCAGCGGCTTCCACCTGGAGGTCGCCACCCCGGTCTGGACCACACCGCACTTTTCACTGGCCGCCACCATCAGCATTGGCATTCCGCTGTTCGTGGTGGCCATGACCTCACAGAACATGCCCGGCGTCGCCGTCCTGCGCGCCGACGGCTACAACGTCCCGGCCTCGCCGCTGATCACCACCACCGGCATCGCCTCGCTGCTGCTGGCCCCGTTCGGCTCGCACGGCATCAACCTTGCCGCCATCAGCGCCGCCATCTGCACCGGCCCGCACGCCCACGAAGATCGCAACAAACGTTATACCGCTGCCGTCTGGTGCGGGATTTTCTACGGGATCGCCGGGGTGTTCGGCGCGACGTTGGCGGCGCTGTTTGCCGCGCTGCCGAAAGAGCTGGTGCTGTCGATTGCTGCATTGGCGCTGTTTGCTTCGATCATCAACGGCCTGAGCATTGCCATGACCGAGGTGAAAGAACGTGAGGCGGCGTTGATTACCTTTATGGTCACGGCGTCGGGGCTGACGTTGTTTTCGATTGGGTCGGCGTTTTGGGGGATTGTGGCGGGGGTGCTGACGCTGGTGATCTTGAACTGGCGCAAAGCTTAAGGTCAAAAGCCCCTCACCCTAGCCCTCTCCCCGGGGGAGAGGGGACTGACCGAGGTGTCTGGAAGACATACGCCGAGATGGGATACCGAGTCGAACTCAAATTTTGCAAAGCCCATAAATCGGCTCCCTCTCCAAGGGGAGAGGGCTGGGGTGAGGGGCAGCTCCACCGCAGATCCCGAACCGAACCCCCAAACCCCAGACGAAAAAAAACGGCGACCCTCAGGCCGCCGTTCTTTTCAGTATCACTTGGCCGCGTTGATCGGCTTTTCCGGATACCACACGTCCAGCAACGGGCTGACTTCGTACTTGGTCAGCTCGGAGCGGTTTTTCAGCCAGGCTTCAACGGCAGCGCGCTGCTCTTCGTTGACCGAACCACGCTTCTGCAGGCATACCAGACCGAAGTCATCGCCGCCGACATAACCCAGACCGTTGGCTTCCATGGCTTCTTTGATGAATGCTTCGAGGAAAGCGTCAATGGCTTCTTCGGACAAGTCTTCTTTGAAGTCCAGGTTCAGTTCGAAACCCAGCTCTTGAAATTCATCAACGCACAGTTTTTTGCGCAGACGCTGGGAACGGTTAGTCGCCATTGGAACAATCCTCTTAAGTAATAACGGCCGGCACTTTACCAGTTTAAGCCGGCGTTTGCCCGACTCTCTGGCCTCTGTGGCCGACCGCCTGTAAAAAATAACGATTTGCAACGCCCCGACAAGGCACAAGCTGTTACAGCTTGGGGCATAATGCCGACACTTTCATGACCACTGAGGGCTTTTTCATCCATGCCCTCGTTTATTTCCCCCTCGGCTGTAGGGTTTTATTTCATATGATCAAATCGTTGCGTCCATTGCTTCTCGCCGGCCTTCTTCTGCCGCTGGCCCTGCCTGTTTCCGCTGCCACCATCAACACCGCCCTTACCCCCAACGTCGAAAAAGCCCTCAAGGCCAGCAAATTGCAGCCCAGCGCCCTGTCGCTGGTGATGGTGCCGCTGGAAGGCCCGGGCACGCCGACCGTGTTCAACGCCGACGTGTCGGTGAACCCGGCTTCGACGATGAAACTGGTGACCACTTATGCGGCGCTGGAAATGCTCGGCCCCAACCACCAGTGGAAAACCGAGTTCTACACCGACGGCGACCTGAGCGGCGGCATTCTCAACGGCAACCTCTACCTCAAGGGTGGCGGCGATCCAAAGCTGAACATGGAAAAGCTCTGGCTGCTGATGCGCGACCTGCGCGCCAACGGCGTGACCCAGATCACCGGGGATCTGGTGCTCGACCGCAACTTCTTCATTCAGCCGCAACTGCCGGAATTCAACGACGATGGCAATGACGACAACAAGCCGTTCCTGGTCAAGCCGGACTCGTTGCTGGTCAACCTCAAGGCGCTGCGCTTCGTCGCGCGCAACGACGGTGGCCGTGTGCTGATTTCGGTTGAACCGCCGATCGCCAGCATCCATATCCAGAACACCGTCAAGGCGCTGCCGTCCAAGCAGTGCACCGGCGGCGTGCGTTACAACCCGGTGCCGCAGGCTGACGGCAGCGTCAACGTGACCGTCGCCGGGCAGTTGGGCGAAGGCTGCAGCTCGCAGACCTACCTGTCGCTGCTCGACCACGCCACCTACACCGCTGGTGCCGTGCGCGCGATCTGGAAAGAACTGGGCGGCAGCATTCAGGGCCAGGATCGTCTCGCTTCAACGCCGAGCAATGCCAAGCTGCTGGCGCGCGCCTACTCGCCGGACCTCGCCGAGATCATCCGCGACATCAACAAATACAGTAACAACACCATGGCCCAGCAGTTGTTCCTCAGCCTCGGTCAGCGTTTCCGCAACGAAGCCGATGGTGACGACGCCAAAGCCGCGCAACGTGTAGTACGCCAGTGGCTGGCGAAGAAGGGCATCACCGCGCCGCATCTGGTGATGGAGAACGGCTCCGGCCTGTCCCGCGCCGAACGCGTCAGCGCCCGTGAAATGGCGAGCATGCTGCAAGCCGCATGGCACAGCCCGTATGCCGCCGAATACATCAGCTCGATGCCGATCGCCGGTACCGACGGCACCATGCGCAAACGCCTGAAGACCACCGCCATGCGCGGTGAAGCGCACATCAAGACCGGTACGTTGAACACCGTGCGGGCGATTGCCGGGTTCAGCCGGGATGTGAATGGCAACACCTGGGCGGTGGTGGCGATCCTGAATGACAAGGCACCGTTCGGCGCATCGTCGGTGCTCGATCAGGTGCTGCTGGACCTGTACAAACAGCCGAAACTGCCGCAGACCGCTTCGGTCCTCTGACCAACACATAACCCCTGTGGGAGCCAGCCTGCTGGCGATAGCGGAGGGTCAGTCACCTGAGACAGTGACTGACACAATGCAATCGCTAGCAGGCTAGCTAGCTCCCACAGGTTATTGTGTTGGCTTCCCTATCAAACGGACTGCCGCTCAACCCGATCCCGACCGTTCTGCTTCGCTGCATACACGCCCGAGTCAGCGCGCAGCAGCAACGCATCCGCGCCCTCCCCCGGTCGCCAGCTGGCAATGCCGAAACTCGCCGTGACCACGCCAACCACATCCACCGGCGCACTGCGCAGGCCTTCCCACAGCTCCATGGCCAGCATGTAAGCGTGTTCACCATCAATGTCCGGGCACAACACCATGAATTCTTCGCCACCCAAGCGGCAGAACACATCGGTGCGGCGCAGGCGATGGCCAATCCGTTCGCACACCGCTTGCAACACCCGGTCGCCGACGGCGTGGCCGTAGTGGTCGTTGATCCGTTTGAAGTGGTCGATGTCGAGCATGATCACCGACAATTCGCCACCGCCGCGCTCGACCCGCGCCATTTCAGTGGTCAGGCGCTCCTGGAAGTAGCGGCGGTTGTGAATGCCGGTCAGCGAGTCGGTGATCGACAACGCGCGCAGTTCTTCTTCTACGCGTTTGAGGTCGGAGATGTCCGAGATGTAGCCGTGCCACAACACGCCCCCACCCGGCTGCTCCTCCGGCGTCGCTTCACCTCGCACCCAGCGCAGGCCGCGCTCGGGCAGTTGTACGCGGTATTCCTCGCGCCACGGACTGAGGCTTTCGGCCGAGGCGCGAATCGAGGAGCGCACACGGGTCACGTCCTGTGGATGAATGCGGGTGAAAATCGCCTCGGCGTTGAACAGCAGCACGTCCGGCTCCAGCTCGTAGATCTCGCGGATACCGTCGCTGGCATAGATCACGCTGAAGCGCCCATCAAATTCCATCTTGAACTGGTAGATGCCTCCGGGCACATGGGCGCTGAGCTTCTTTAGCAGCACATCGCGCGCCGCCAGCACTTCGTGCACGCGTTTGCGCTCGGTGATGTCGATGCAGATCGCTAGATGCCCGACCCACAAACCTTGTTCATCAAGCACCGGGGTGGCGAGCATGTTGACCGGCAGGTGACTGCCGTCGCTGCGCACCAGCGTCCATTCGCGGGCTTCATGGCCACCGACTTCGCCACCCTCGACCAACATTGCATGACAGGTCGGAATGCTTTTGCCGTAGCGCGTACTCAGCTCGGCCGCGCGGGCGGCCAGTTCGCGGGGCAGGTGCAGGTTTTCCAGGGTCATGCGCCCGACGACTTCGCTACTGCTGTAGCCGAGCATCTGCTCGGCGCCGGGGTTGAAGGTATTGATCACACCGCGCAAGTCCGTGGCGATGATTGCCACCTGGGTCGCTGCGTTGAGCACGCCGCGCAGCTGGCCGTGGGTGCCGCGCAGTTCCTGTTCGCTGGCATGCAGCTCCTGGGTGCGCAGTTCAACCAGACGCAAGGCGCGCTGGCGCTGGCTGACCAGCACATAAAGCAGCGCGCTGAGCAAAAGACTGAGCAAGCTGCCCAGCACAACCACGCTGCTGACCGACGAATGATTAGCCTGCATGAACCCTTCGCTCGGCAGGATATCGACCTGATAGTCGTGGTCGGCCATGCGCACCAGTCGCGTGGCCGCCAGATCGCTCGGCGCCGCTTGATTGCTCGACTCGAACAACACCTCGTGCTGGTCATGGGTCGACAGATCGATAATGCGCACCGAGAGATAATCATGCAGCGCATCCGGCAAGCCGTCGGCGAGCAACTGGCGCATGCTGATCACCGCCATCACATAGCCGAACGGCTGTGCCTCGTCTGGGCGAATCACCGGTGCCAGCAGCAACACCCCGCGCGCATACGACGGTTCTATCCCGACCAGATGCATCGGTTGCGACACCACCAGGCTGCGCAGCCGGTCGGCACGTTGCAGGGTTTCGCGGCGCAATGGCTGAGCGAGCAAGTCATAGCCCAGCGGCGCCGGCAGGCGACTCTGCGTCTGGGTGTACAGCACCGGCACGTATTCATCGCGCGGCGCGGCCAGTTGCAGTTCGCCGTTTGCGTCCAGTTCGCGGATGTTGAACGTGCTCAGGCCTTCAACACGCACACTCTGCTCGAACAGCGCACGTTCGGCGCCGCTGATTCTGGGGGCATAGGTATAGGCTTGGGTGCGCAGCAATAACGGTCGGGAGTAACCGTCGAATTCGGCGCGGGAGACTGATTCGGAATTGGCGAAGAACCGCCGCAGGCTATCGAGGCGTTGTTCCTGATCCTGAAAGCGCTCTTCGATACGGCTGTAGCGCTCGTTGGCGAGCAACTGAAAGCGCTGACGCAGTTGTTGCTGAAACTGGTTGTAACTGGCCCAGGCGAGCAACCCCGTGAGAATTCCGCCGGCGAGCAATACCAGCATCGCGACCAGCCAGGCCGAGACGTCTTCACTGATAAAGCCCAGTATCTTCGGGCGCACGGGGTGCAACGACATAAAGACCACTCACTGCGCGAGCATTACGGGAAAACCCCATTGACCGTGTGTGAGTTATAGCTATTAGCCACTAATTTAGCTAGCGCGGGCGGATCCACGGAGCCTTTTAAAATCAAGGCTCTGAGGATCCAATCCCGGCAGGTGTCAACGAGCCGTGATTTTCCAGGCGCGGTGGATCCTGGTATTGCGGGCGAAATCCGGATCAATGGTCTGCGCACTGATTTCCTCGACCGCGTAACGCTCGGCGAGGTTGTCCTCCAACTGGAACTTGCGGAAGTTGTTGGAGAAATACAGCACGCCACCGGATGCCAGACGCGCCATGGCCAAGTCGATCAACTGCACCTGATCACGCTGCACGTCGAAGATGCCTTCCATGCGTTTGGAGTTGGAGAAGGTCGGCGGGTCGATGAAGATCAGGTCGTACTCGTCACGGCTGCTTTCCAGCCAGGCCATCACGTCGCCCTGCTCCAGACGGTTCTTGTCCGAGAAACCGTTCAGCGACAGGTTGCGGCGTGCCCAGTCCAGATAGGTTTTCGACAGGTCGACGCTGGTGGTGCTGCGCGCCCCGCCCTTGGCCGCGTGCACGCTGGCGGTCGCGGTGTAGCAGAACAGATTGAGGAAGCGCTTGCCGGCGGCCTCTTTCTGAATGCGCATGCGCATCGGCCGGTGGTCGAGGAACAGACCGGTGTCGAGGTAGTCGGTGAGGTTGACCAGCAACTTCACCCCGCCTTCATTGACCTCGACAAACTTGCCCTGTGCGGCCTGACGCTCGTACTGTTTGGTGCCGCTTTGACGTTCGCGACGCTTGACCACCACGCGGCTCTTGTCGACGTTCAGCGCCTGCGGAATTGCTGCCAGCGCGTCGAACATGCGCGCCGAGGCCTTTTCCGGATCGATGGATTTCGGCGCGGCGTATTCCTGAACGTGCACCCAGTCGTGGTACAGATCGATTGCCATCGCATACTCAGGCATGTCGGCATCGTAGACACGGTAGCAATCGATGCCTTCGCGCTTGACCCACTTGCCCATGGCCTTGAGGTTTTTCTGCAGGCGGTTGGCGAACATCTGCCCGCCTTCGCTCAAGCGCGGCTGTTCGATCACCGGTGCCGGGGCTGGGGTCGGCTTGATCGGGTTGCCGTTCTTGTTGAACTTGCGTTCCTGCGGCTCGTCCGGGGTTTGATCGTAGGCCGCTTGTTCGCGCTCGGCCTGGCGCTGTTCCGGGGTGCGCCGCTCGCCAGTGACGAACTGGTCCGGCAGGACCTTGATCAGCAGCAGCTTGCACGGCAACGCGCCGTTCCAGAACGAGTACTGTTTGTGGCTGCGAATGCCCATGCGCTTGCCCAGGTCCGGGGCACCGGTGAACACCGCCGCCTCCCAGTTCAGGCAGGCCTGACGCAGCCGCTCGCCGAGGTTCTGGTAGAGGTACAACAGACTGGCTTCGTCACCCAAACGCTCGCCGTACGGCGGGTTGCAAATGACCAGGCCTTTCTGGTTCTGGTCCGGACGCGGTTCGAACGTCGCGACTTCGCCCTGATAAATCTTGATCCACTCACTGAGACCGGCGCGTTCAACGTTGTTGCGCCCTGGCTGGATCAAACGCGGATCGGCTTCGTAACCGCGAATCCATAGCGGTGGCTTGGCCAGACCGGCCGCAGCGCGTTCAACAGCTTCTTCGTGGAGTTTTTTCCACAACGCCGGAACGTGGCCGAGCCAAGCGGTGAAGCCCCACTGCTCACGGCGCAGGTTGGGTGCCATGTCGGCGGCGATCATTGCCGCTTCGACGAGGAACGTACCAACACCGCACATCGGGTCAGCCAGTGCGCCGCCCTCGGCAGCAATGCGCGGCCAGCCGGAACGAATGAGGATTGCGGCCGCGAGGTTTTCCTTCAGCGGCGCCGCGCCCTGCTGCAAGCGATAGCCGCGCTGGTGCAGGCTGTGGCCGGAGAGGTCGAGGGAGAGGATCGCTTCGCCGCGATCCAGACGCAGGTGAATGCGCAGGTCCGGATTGAGCTTGTCGATTGACGGGCGGTCGCCCTGCGGCGTGCGCAGTTTGTCGACGATCGCATCTTTGACTTTCAAGGCGCCGAAGTGGGTGTTGTCGATGCCCGAGCCGTGGCCGCTGAATTCGACGGCCAGGGTGCCGTCGCTGAGCATGTGGTCTTGCCAGTCAATGTCGAGCACGCCGTGGTACAGGTCTTCAGCGTCTTTCATCGGGAAGCGCTTGAGCACCAGCAACACGCGGTTGGCCAGACGCGACCAGAGGCACAGGCGATAGGCGGTTTCCATGGTCGCCATGCCACGCACGGCGGAAGTGTGCTCGCGCGCTTCTTCAAGGCCAAGCCCGACGGCTTCCTCGATGAGCAGGCCTTCAAGGCCTTTGGGGCAAGTGAGGAAGAGTTCGAAACGGTCGGACATGGTGATTTCCAAAGCCTTTGGCTAGTGGACCGGCAACGCATTGCCGATCCGGTTTTCAATCAGGCGCTTTTCTGAAAGAGCGCCCGCGTGGCACGAAGGTGTGCCGTTCCATCCCCGCTGCTCGGGTTAAAAGAGCTTAGATGCCGGGACAGATAAAAAAGTTGAGGCAACAAAATGTCTTGAAGTGACCCTTCGTCGCTTAGTACCTGAGCGCAAACGTGGGTCATTCTCACTAAAGAATTAACCCCATCATCCAGCGCGGCGCCGATCATACCGGGGTTTGCTCAACAAACGTTCAATTAATACTCGGTTACTTATTGCCATAGCATCCTTTCCGTTACGTGCTTATGACAAAACGGTCATTCCCTCGCTGTGACTCATTGGTTAGAACTGCATACAGGTTGACGTCGCAACGGCGTCAACACCTTGGCTCGCCACGCCGGCAGCGAGCCGCACCATGGCAGGTTTTTTCTGCCAGACCTCAATTGAGGTCAACGCGACACTACAGTCAACAAGTGAGGGAAACACCCTATGAGAAGACTTAAGCGTGATCCGTTGGAAAGAGCGTTTTTGCGCGGATATCAATATGGCGTTGGTGGCAAATCCCGTGAGCTTTGCCCATTTACTCTACCGTCGGTACGTCAAGCCTGGATCAACGGCTGGCGAGAAGGACGCGGCGACAACTGGGACGGTATGACCGGCACTGCGGGAATCCACAGACTCAACGAACTTCACGCCGTCGGCTGACACAGGGCATTTATTCCGACACGACAATCTGAATATGTAACGAATTAACCACGCACGTCCCTCCCGGACGGCGGGCTACGGCCCAGGGGCTCCTTCGAGGAGCCCTTTTTATTGCCTGAAAAGCGGCTTGTGCCTCACATGAAAACCTGTAGGAGTGAGCCTGCTCGCGATAGCGGTCTACCGGTCACTCATCAAGTGACTGAAAGAACGCTATCGCGAGCAGGCTCACTCCTACAGGGGGGACGGGTGTGTCAGATGGCTCAGCGCAACGCGGCGATGGCGTCGACCGCTTCGCGAATCAGCGCCGGGCCTTTATAGATGAAGCCCGAATAAATCTGCACCAGGCTGGCACCGGCCTCGATCTTCTCGGCCGCGTGCTTGCCTTCGGTGATCCCACCGGCGGCGATGATCGGCAAACGCCCGGCCAGCTCACCCGCCAGCACCTTCACGGTGTGGGTGCTCTTCTCGCGTACCGGTGCGCCGGACAGACCGCCCGCCTCGTCGCCATGCTCCATGCCTTCAACGCCCACCCGGCTGAGGGTGGTGTTGGTGGCGATCACCGCGTCCATGCCGGTTTCGATCAGCGCCTGCGCCACCTGCACGGTTTCTTCGTCGGTCATGTCCGGGGCGATCTTGATTGCCAGCGGCACATGCTTGCCGTGGCGCAGCGCCAGTTCGGCGCGGCGCGTGGCCAGGTCCGCGAGCAACTGCTTGAGCGAATCACCGAACTGCAGGCTGCGCAGGCCCGGGGTGTTTGGCGAGCTGACGTTGACCGTCACATAGCTGGCGTGGGCGTAAACCTTGTCGAGGCAGATCAGGTAATCGTCGACTGCACGCTCGACCGGGGTGTCGAAGTTCTTGCCGATGTTGATGCCCAGCACGCCCTGGTATTTCGCTGCGGCGACGCGCGCCAGCAGGTTGTCGACGCCGAGGTTATTGAAGCCCATGCGGTTGATGATCGCCTCGGCTTCCGGCAGGCGGAAAATCCGTGGTTTCGGGTTGCCCGGTTGTGGACGCGGGGTCACGGTGCCGATTTCGACAAAGCCAAAACCCAGTTGTGCGAAACCATCGATGGCCGCGCCGTTCTTGTCCAGACCGGCCGCCAGCCCCACCGGGTTGGGAAACTCCAGGCCCATGACAGTCACTGGCACCTGCGCCGGCGCTTTGCAGAGCAAGCCGTTGAGGCCCAACCGTCCACCCGCGCCGATCAGATCCAGCGACAGATCGTGGGAGGTTTCCGGGGAAAGTTTGAACAACAGCTGACGGGCCAGGGTGTACATGGGCGGCGATGACTCGGGCGGCGAAAAGAGGCGGCGATTATAGCCGGGCATGGCCCTGCGGCGCGAGGCGCACGCGCAAATCGCGCCGGTGGCATATGCCTTGCACTTCCCGGGTTATCAACTCGCCGGCCAATGACGACCGGCGAGCGCGGACAATGGCGTCGTCTACGGGATTTGCCTGGGCAAAGTCCGCGGCGGCGCTTTTTTTTCGAGGTGGCGATGTATGAATGAACTGACGGTCGGGCCGCTGGCCTGGGTCAATGGCAGCGATGCGCCGGAAAAGAGCGCGATCAACCTCGGCTTCATGGCCCTGAGCGACTGCGCCTCGGTCGTCGTCGCGGCCACGCAGGGCTTTGCCCAGCCTTACGGCCTGACCCTGAACCTCAAGCGCCAGGCCTCCTGGGCCAACCTGCGCGACAAACTGGTCAGCGGCGAACTCGACGCCGCGCACAGCCTGTACGGGCTGATCTACGCCGTGCACCTGGGCATCGGCGGCGTCGCGCCGACCGACATGGCCGTGCTGATGGGCCTCAACCAGAACGGCCAGAGCCTGAACCTCTCGCGCGGTCTGCAAAACCTCGGCGTGAACAGTCCTGAAGCGCTCGACCGCCACGTGCACCAAAGCCGCGCAAAACTGACCTTCGCCCAGACCTTCCCCACCGGCACCCATGCGATGTGGCTGTATTACTGGCTGGCGAGTCAGGGCATCCATCCGTTGCAGGATGTCGACAGTGTGGTGGTGCCGCCGCCGCAAATGGTCGCGCATCTGCAAGCCGGGCGCATCGACGGTTTTTGCGTCGGCGAGCCGTGGGCCGCCAGCGCGGTGCAGCAGGACCTCGGTTTCACCCTCGCCACCAGCCAGACCATCTGGCCCGATCACCCGGAAAAAGTCCTCGGTTGCACCCGTGAATTCGTCGAGCAGTACCCGAATACCGCGCGGGCATTGGTGATGGCGATTCTCGAGGCCAGCCGCTTCATCGAAGCCAGCCCGGAAAATCGCCGCAGCACCGCGCACCTGCTCAGCGCGACGGAATACCTCGATGCGCCGGTGGCGTGCATCGAACCGCGTTTTCTCGGCGACTATGCCGACGGCCTCGGCAATCGCTGGCAAGACCCGCACGCGCTGCGCTTTCATGGTAATGGCGAAGTCAACTTGCCGTACCTCTCCGATGGCATGTGGTTCATGACCCAGTTCCGCCGATGGGGCTTGTTGCGGAGCGACCCGGACTACCTCGCCGTGGCCCGTCAGGTTCAGCAACTGCAGCTGTATCGCGATGCCGCAACGGCGGTTGGCGTGGCCACCTGGGGCACCGACATGCGCAGCAGCCAGTTGCTTGATGGCAAGGTCTGGGACGGCAGCGATCCGGCCGGCTACGCGCGCAGCTTCAAGCTGCACGCGCTGAACGACGACGCTCCCCTGCTTGCCCAGCGCTGACCGGAGGCCGCGAACATGTTGCGTATTCTGCTGATCAACGACACCGCGAAAAAAGTCGGCCGTCTCAAGGCTGCATTGACCGAGGCCGGTTTCGAGGTGATCGACGAGTCCGGCCTGACCATCGACCTGCCCGCACGCGTCGAAACGGTGCGCCCGGACGTGATCCTGATCGATACCGAGTCACCGAGCCGCGATGTGATGGAGCAAGTGGTGCTGGTCAGCCGCGACCAGCCACGGCCGATCGTGATGTTTACCGACGAGCATGACCCGACGGTGATGCGCCAGGCGATCAAGTCCGGGGTCAGCGCCTACATCGTCGAGGGCATCCACGCTCAGCGCCTGCAGCCCATTCTCGACGTGGCGATGGCACGCTTTGAAAGCGACCAGGCGTTGCGCGCGCAGTTGCAGGCGCGGGACCAGCAACTGGCCGAGCGCAAGCGAATCGAACTGGCCAAAGGGCTGCTGATGAAGATGAAAGACTGCAACGAAGAAGAGGCCTACACGCTGATGCGACGCCAGGCCATGAGCCGGCAGCAGAAGCTGATACAGGTGGCAGAGCAGATTATTGCGATGAGCGAGTTGCTGGGCTGAAATCTTCGTTGCAAATCAAGAGCCCCTCATCGGAACGCCGCCCGCCTAGCCCTCTCCCGGAGGGAGAGGGGACTGACCGCATTGTCTTGCGCTTTCCACCGACCTGAAAGACCGGGTCGATTATGGATTCACTGAAAATCGTTCGGATTGATGAATCACTCGGCCATCCCCCGATCAGTCCCCTCTCCCTCCGGGAGAGGGCTAGGCGGGCGGCGTTCCGATGAGGGGCTTTTGCTTTTAAACACACTTGGCACAAATCTCGCTAAGCATTCCCTCAGGTAACCAACGGCGGTTGCCCCACCCACGACAAAGACGTCGCTCACCCCATTCGCCCTTTTGCGAATCCGGTAGCGGCGTTTTTGCGTTTTGGCCCCACAGACCGGGGCCGGTGGTGCGGCCGTGCAGGCGCTCCACCTGCTGTGCATGACTCCCGAGACTCTTATCAGCTGAGGTGCGCGATGAATTCAAGCTTCTGGAAATCCGGCCACACCCCGACCCTGTTCGCGGCCTTTCTGTATTTCGACCTGAGCTTCATGGTCTGGTACCTGCTCGGCCCGCTGGCGGTGCAGATTGCCACCGACCTGCAACTGACCACCCAACAACGCGGCCTGGTCGTCGCCACGCCGATTCTCGCCGGCGCGGTACTGCGCTTCGCCATGGGCATGCTGGCCGATCGGCTGTCGCCGAAGACTGCCGGGCTGATCGGTCAGGTCATCGTCATCTGCGCGTTGTTCGGTGCGTGGAAACTCGGTATTCACAGTTACGAGCAGGCGCTGATCCTCGGCCTCTTCCTCGGCATGGCCGGCGCGTCGTTTGCCGTGGCCCTGCCGCTGGCCTCGCAATGGTACCCGCCAGAGCATCAAGGCAAAGCCATGGGCATTGCCGGTGCGGGCAACTCCGGGACAGTATTCGCCGCGCTGCTCGCGCCAGTGATTGCCGCCGCGTTCGGTTGGAGCAATGTCTTTGGCTTTGCGCTGATCCCGCTGATCCTGACGTTGGTGCTGTTCGCCTTGCTCGCGAAAAACGCCCCGCAGCGGCCGAAACCAAAAGCCATGGCCGATTACTTCAAAGCCCTTGGCGACCGCGACAGCTGGTGGTTCATGTTTTTCTACAGCGTGACCTTCGGCGGCTTCATCGGCCTGGCCAGCGCCCTGCCCGGCTACTTCAACGATCAATACGGTTTGAGCCCGGTGACCGCCGGTTACTACACCGCCGCCTGCGTGTTCGGCGGCAGCCTGATGCGCCCACTGGGTGGTGCGCTGGCCGATCGCTTCGGTGGCATCCGCACCTTGCTGGCGATGTACACCGTCGCCGCCATCTGCATCGCTGCCGTCGGCTTCAACCTGCCGAGTTCCTACGCGGCGCTGGCGCTTTTCGTCTGCACCATGCTCGGTCTGGGCGCCGGCAACGGTGCGGTGTTTCAACTGGTGCCGCAACGCTTTCGTCTGGAAATCGGTGTGATGACCGGGTTGATCGGCATGGCCGGCGGCATCGGCGGTTTTGCTTTGGCGGCCGGCATGGGCGCGATCAAACAGAGCACCGGCAGCTATCAACTGGCGCTGTGGTTGTTCGCCAGCCTCGGCGTACTGGCATGGTTTGGCCTGCATGGCGTCAAGCGTCGCTGGAGGACCACCTGGGGCTCGGCAGCGGTAACGGCGGCGCGGGTCTGAGGCGTCGATGGCTCTGCAACTGAGCTTTGCCGAAGCCAGCGCCACCGGCCCGCGCGCGGAGAATCAGGACGCGCTGCGTGCGGTGACGCCGGCGCCAGCGCTGGCAGCGAGCAAAGGTTATCTGTTCGCCATCGCCGACGGCGTCAGCCAGTGCGCCGATGGCGGCCTCGCCGCGCGTTCGACCTTGCAGGCGCTGGCGCTGGACTACTACGCCACGCCGGAAACCTGGAGCGTGGCGCAAGCGCTGGATCGTCTGTTGCTCGCGCAAAACCGCTGGCTGCAGGCCAATGGCGGCGGGCAACCGCTGCTGACTACGGTCAGTGCGCTGGTGCTGCGCGGGCGGCGCTTCACCCTCGCCCATGTCGGCGATTGCCGGGTGTATCGCTGGCACGCCGACACGTTGCAGCGCATCTCCGAGGATCACGTCTGGGACCAGCCGGGTATGCAACATGTCCTCAAGCGCGCGCTGGGACTGGACCAGCACCTGGTGCTGGATTTTCTCGATGGTGAACTGCAGGAAGGCGAAAGCTTCGTGCTGCTCAGCGATGGCGTCTGGTCGACGCTGGGCGATACCGCAATCGCCGCGATTCTGCGTGATCAACCGGATCTGACGAACGCCGCACAAACGCTGATCAACGCTGCACATCTGGCCGGCAGTCAGGACAACGCCAGCGCCTTGCTGGTGCGCGTCGATGCGCTCGGTGAGTCGAGCATTGGCGATGCCTTGATTCATCTGCAGCAATGGCCGTTGCCGCCGCCACTCAAACCGGGTCAGTCATTCGAAGGCTGGCAGGTGCAAGGCATTGTTGCGCAGAGCCAGCAATCGCTGCTGTATCGGGTCGCCGATGGCCAGGGCCAGTCGTGGCTGTTGAAAACCCTGCCGGCGCGCCTGGCGGACGACCCGCAGGCCGGGCAAGCGCTGCTGTCCGAAGAATGGTTTCTGCGGCGCGTCGCCGGTCGGCACTTCCCTGAAGTGCATGCCTGCCCGCAGCGCCAGCATCTGTATTACGTGATGCGCGAATACCCGGGAACGACCCTCGCCCAATTGTTTCAACAACACGGCCAGTTGCCGCTGGCGCAGTGGCAGGACATCGCCGAGCGCTTGCTGCGCGCGGTCGGCCTGCTGCACCGACGGCAGATTCTGCACCGCGACATCAAACCGGAAAACCTGCATTGGGGCGATGACGGCGAATTGCGTCTGCTGGACTTTGGCCTCGCCTACTGCCCCGGTCTGTCGCAGGACGCGCCGTCGACGTTGCCGGGAACCCCCAGCTTCATTGCCCCGGAAGCCTTTCGCGGGGATTTGCCAAGCGTGCAGCAGGATCTCTATTCGGTCGGCGTGACCCTGTATTACCTGCTCACCGGGCATTTTCCCTACGGCGAGATCGAAGCGTTTCAGCGGCCGCGATTTGGCGTGCCGGTAAGCGCCAGTCGGTTTCGCCCGGATCTGCCGGAATGGCTGGCGCAGAGTCTGGAGCGCGGCGTCGCGGCCGATCCGCAGCAGCGCTTTGAAACGGCGGAAGAATGGTTGCTGCTGCTGGAACAGGGCGAGCGGCGCAGTTTGAGTGTGCGGCCCAGACCTTTGCTGGAGCGGGAGCCGTTGAAGGTCTGGCGGACCATAGCGCTGGTGGCGTTGTTGGGGAATGTGGTGCTGCTTGTATTGCTGTTCCACAGTTGAACCGCGCCGCGACTATCGCGAGCAGGCTCACTCCTACAATTTGAAATGCGTTCCCCTGTAGGAGTGAGCCTGCTCGCGATGACGCCAGTTCCGCCACCGCAGATCCTCCAGTTGAATGCGCCACGAACGAGCAACACGCCTCCAATCGGTGCAAAAACCACCCTTCATTTTCAACCGATCCCCAATAAACCGGCCATTTCCCAAGTTGGCACAACCACTGCATTACTCGTCTCAACACACACATAAAGCCCAACCTTCAACGACGAAGGCTGGGCTCCCCGAGAGAACGGGACCAGGACAAAGGCGTCCTCGCTAGGCAACTAGCGGGACGCCTTTTTTTGTTTGCGCAAAATTTGTCGAGCACGGCCCGACGGCCCACCAGAGGCCCGCCGCAGCTCCCCGGAGAACCTGATGAAAAAACTCAAACTGGTGATGATCGGCAATGGCATGGCCGGGGTTCGCACCCTCGAAGAACTGCTGAAACTGAGCAACGAGCTGTACGACATCACGGTCTTCGGCGCCGAACCGCACACCAACTACAACCGCATCCTGCTGTCGCCGGTGCTCGCCGGTGAGCAGACCTTCGAAGAGATCGTGCTCAACGACCTCGACTGGTACCTGGAAAACAACATCAAGCTGCTGCTCAACCGCAAAGTGGTGGAGATCGACCGGGTCAAGCGCCGGGTGATCGCCGAGGACGGCAGCGAAGCCGAGTATGATCGCCTGCTGATCGCCACCGGCTCGACGCCGTTCATCCTGCCGATCCCCGGCAACACCCTGCAGGGCGTGATCGGTTACCGCGACATTGCCGATACCCAGGCGATGATCGACACCGCCAAAACCCATAAGCACGCCGTGGTCATCGGCGGCGGCCTGCTCGGCCTCGAAGCGGCCAACGGCCTGATGCTGCGCGGCATGCACGTCACCGTGGTGCATCTCGGTGAATGGCTGCTGGAGCGGCAACTGGACAAGACCAGCGGCCAGCTTCTGCAATCGGCGCTGGAATCGCGCGGGCTGCACTTTCGCCTGTGCGAACAGACCCAGGCCTTGCACGACGCCGGCAATGGCCGGGTCGGCTCGGTGCAGTTCAAGAACGGCGACATCATCCCCGCCGATCTGGTGGTCATGGCGGCCGGCATTCGCCCCAACACCGAACTGGCGGAAAAGGCCGGCATCCCGTGCAACCGCGGGATTCTGGTCAACGACACCCTGCAAACCTACGACCCGCGTATCTATGCGATCGGCGAATGCGCCAGCCACCGCGGCATCGCCTACGGTCTGGTCGCGCCGCTGTTCGAACAGGCCAAGGTCTGCGCCAACCACCTCGCGCAACTGGGCTTCGCTCGCTATCAGGGCTCGGTGACCTCGACCAAACTCAAAGTCACCGGCATCGACCTGTTCTCCGCTGGCGACTTCATGGGCGGCGAAGGCACCGAGACCATCACCCTCTCCGACCCGATCGGCGGCGTGTACAAAAAACTGGTAATCAAGGATGACGTGCTGGTCGGCGCCTGTCTGTACGGCGATACGGCAGATGGCGGTTGGTATTTCCGGCAGATTCGTGAGAATCACGCCATCGGTGAGATCCGCGACCACTTGATGTTCGGCGAAAACGCTTTAGGCGACGTAGGACATCAAGGCCAGGACAAAGCCATGGTCATGGCCGACAGCGCCGAAGTCTGCGGTTGCAACGGCGTGTGCAAAGGCACCATCGTCAAGGCGATTCAGGAACACGGCCTGTTCAGCGTCGACGAAGTGAAGAAACACACCAAGGCTGCCAGCTCCTGCGGTTCCTGCGCCGGCCTGGTCGAGCAGATCCTCATCAATACCGTCGGCGGCGCGGCGGACGTCAAACCGAAAAGCGAAAAAGCCATTTGCGGTTGCAGCGACCTCAACCACGGGCAGATTCGTCAGGCGATTCGCCAGGAGCACCTGCTGACCATCGCCGACACCATGAGCTACCTGAACTGGCGCACGCCCAACGGCTGTGCGACCTGCCGCCCGGCGCTCAACTACTATCTGATTTCCACCTGGCCGGGCGAAGCCAAGGACGATCCGCAATCGCGCCTGATCAACGAACGCGCCCACGCCAACATTCAAAAGGACGGCACTTATTCGGTGGTGCCACGGATGTGGGGCGGCGTGACCAATCCTTCGGAGCTGCGGCGCATCGCTGACGTCGCCGACAAATATCAGGTGCCGATGGTCAAGGTCACCGGCGGCCAGCGCATCGATTTGCTGGGGATCAAAAAGCAGGACCTGCCCGGCGTGTGGAAGGACCTCGACATGCCATCCGGCCACGCCTACGGCAAATCCATCCGCACCGTGAAGACTTGCGTTGGCAGCGAGTTCTGCCGCTTCGGCACGCAGAATTCAACGCAACTGGGCATCGACCTCGAGCACGACCTGTTCAACATGTGGTCGCCGCACAAGGTCAAACTCGCGGTCTCCGGCTGCCCGCGCAATTGCTCGGAAGCGGGCATCAAGGACGTCGGCATCATCGGCGTCGATTCCGGTTGGGAGATGTACATCGGCGGCAACGGCGGGATCAAAACCGAAGTCGCCGAGTTCTTCGTCAAACTGAAAACCGCCGATGAAGTGCGCGAATACAACGGCGCGTTCCTGCAGCTGTATCGCGAAGAAGCCTTCTACCTGGAACGCACCGTGCACTACCTGCAACGGGTCGGCATGGAGCACATCAAGAAGAACGTGCTCGAGGACGCCGAGCGCCGCAAAGCCTTGAACGAGCGCCTGCAATTCTCTCTGTCGTTCGAACAGGACCCATGGAAAGAGCGTCTGGCGCAGCCGCAACTGAAGAAAGAATTCGATGTGATCCCCGTGAAAAACCTGGAGGTGCCGGCATGAACTGGCTCGATATCTGTGCCCTCGACGAGATCAATGCCCTCGGTTCGCGAATCATTGCCGGGCCGAAAGGTGACATCGCGATTTTTCGTACCAGCGACGACGAGGTTTTCGCCCTCGACGACCGCTGCCCGCACAAGGGCGGCCCGTTGTCGCAAGGCCTGATCTACGGCAAACGCGTGGCCTGCCCGCTGCACAACTGGCAGATCGATCTCGAATCCGGTGAAGCCCAGGCGCCGGACGTTGGCTGCGCCCATCACCATCCGGCGCGGGTCGAAAACGGTCGGGTGCAATTGGCCCTGCGGGACGCCATCTGATGAACCGCCAGACGACCGCCTCGACCTGCTGCTATTGCGGGGTCGGCTGCGGCGTACTGATCGAACATGACGGCGAGCGCATCCTCGGCGTCAGCGGCGATCCGGCGCACCCGGCCAACTTCGGCAAACTGTGCAGCAAAGGCTCGACCCTGCACCTGACCGGCGACCTCGCCGCCCGCGCGCTCTACCCAGAGCTGCGCCTGGGCAAAGGTCTGGCGCGCAGCCGCACAGACTGGGACACCGCGCTGGAACACGCCGCCAATGTTTTCGCCGAAACCATCGCCGAGCACGGCCCGGACAGCGTGGCGTTCTATATCTCCGGCCAGTTGCTCACCGAGGATTACTACGCCTTCAACAAACTCGCGCGGGCACTGGTCGGCACCAACAACATCGACAGTAATTCACGCCTGTGCATGTCTTCGGCCGTGGTGGGCTACAAACGCAGCCTCGGTGCCGACGCGCCGCCGTGCAGTTATGAAGATCTGGAGCTGAGCGATTGCGTGATGATCGTCGGCAGCAACATGGCCTACGCCCATCCGGTGCTTTTCCGTCGCCTGGAAGACGCCAAAGCGCGGCGTCCGCAGATGAAAGTCATCGTCATCGATCCGCGGCGTACCGACACCTGCGATCTGGCTGATCTGCACCTGGCGATTCTGCCGGGTACCGATGTCGCGTTGTTTCATGGGATTTTGCACCTGCTGCTGTGGGAAGACTGGGTCGACCGCGATTTCATCAAGGCCCACACCGAAGGTCTGGCCGAGCTGAAGAATCTGGTCCGCGACTACACCCCGCAAATGGTCTCGCAACTGTGCGGGATCAGCGTCGAGCAGTTGCAGCAGTGCGCCGAATGGGTCGGCACGTCGCCGAGCTTTCTGTCGCTGTGGTGCATGGGCTTGAATCAGTCCACCGCCGGCAGCGCGAAAAATAGTGCGCTGATCAATCTGCATCTGGCCACCGGGCAAATCGGCCGGCCGGGCGCAGGACCTTTCTCCCTGACCGGTCAGCCGAATGCCATGGGCGGGCGCGAAACCGGCAGTCTGTCGAATCTGCTGCCCGGCCACCGCGATGCGGCCAACCCGCAGCATCGGGCCGAAGTGGCGGAGTACTGGGGCGTGGAAAGTTTGCCGGAAACGCCCGGCCTCAGCGCCATCGAACTGTTCGAAATCCTGCGCAGCGGCAAGATCAAGGCGCTGTGGATTGCCTGTACCAACCCGGCGCAATCAATGCCGGACCAAAGCGCGGTGCGCGCGGCCCTTGAGGCCTGCCCGTTCGTGGTGTTGCAGGAAGCGTTTCGCACCACCGAAACCGCCGCCTTCGCTGACCTGCTGCTGCCCGCCGCCAGCTGGGGCGAGAAAGAAGGCTCGGTG
The DNA here is from genome assembly GCF_900104975.1 of Pseudomonas sp. Z003-0.4C(8344-21). Classification (NCBI taxonomy): domain Bacteria; kingdom Pseudomonadati; phylum Pseudomonadota; class Gammaproteobacteria; order Pseudomonadales; family Pseudomonadaceae; genus Pseudomonas; species Pseudomonas sp. Z003-0.4C(8344-21). The sequence continues at coordinate 4,396,513 of NZ_LT629756.1, forward strand.
ACCAACTCCGAGCGGCGCATTTCCCACGTTCGCCAGGCGATTCTCCCACCGGGTGAAGCACGGCCGGACTGGGCGATCACCGTGGATTTCGCACAGCGGCTGGAGCACCGTCTGCGTGCGCAGCAGCCGAGTCTGTTTGCCTTCGCTGAGCCTGCGCAATTGTTCGATGAATTCAAAGGCCTGACCCGCGACCGCGATCTCGACCTGTCCGGCATCAGCCATGCGCTGATTGACCAGATCGGCCCCCAACAGTGGCCCTTCCCGATCGGTGCCCGCCAAGGCACCTCACGCTTGTACACCGACGGGGTTTTTCCTACCGCCAGCGGTCGCGCGCAATTCATCGCCGAGCCGTATCGTGCCGCCAGGGAGCAACGCGATGCACGCTTCCCGCTGACCCTGCTCACCGGGCGTCTGCGCGATCAGTGGCACGGCATGAGCCGCACCGGCACCGCTGCGCAACTGTTCGGCCATGTCAGCGAAGCGGTGTTGAGCCTGCATCCCGAGGAGATGCGCCGGCACCGTCTGCAACCGGGCGATCTGGTCAATCTGAAAAGCCGTCGTGGCGCGGTGATTGTCGCGGTCGGCAGCGATGACAGCGTGCGTCCCGGTCAGGCGTTTTTGCCGATGCACTGGGGCGATCGTTATCTCAAGGGCGGCGTGAACAACCTGACTCAGCCGGCCTTCGATCCACTGTCGAAACAACCGGAACTGAAACACAGCGGCGTGCGCCTGGAGCCGGTCAATCTGCCGTGGCAACTGTTCGCCCTGATCGAGGGCGATGTGCAGCGGCATTTCGAGACGCTACGGCCGCTCTGCGAGGCGTTTTCCTACGTCAGCCTCAGCCTTGTCGGACGCGAACGTCCGGCGCTGCTGATACGCGCTGCCAGCCAAGCGGCGCCGGATGCGCCATTGCTCGCGCAAATTGACCAGTGCCTGTCACTGATTGACGGACCGGTCCTCGCCTACGACGACCCACGCCGCGCGATTGGCAAACGCGTGCGCATCGAGAACGGTCGGATTACCGCGATTCGTCTGGCCGGCGAAACCCTCGCGCAGCACTGGCTGCAAGGTTTGTGGCTAGAGGGTCGTGCCGACGAACAATTGCGCCGTTGGCTGCTGGCGCCGATGAGTGCGCCGCCGGGCAATGCCGGCGTGCAGATGGCGGCCAACAAGACTGTGTGCAACTGCAAGAACGTCAGCCTCAACGCCGTCTGCGCTGGCATTCGCCAGGGTCTGGATCTGCAGGGTCTGAAAAATCAATTGGGCTGCGGCACGCAATGCGGCTCGTGCGTCCCGGAAATCAAACGCTTGCTGGCCGCCGATGTGCAGCCGGCCGCGGTCATCTGATGAGGAAAACACCATGAATGCAAAAGTCTGGCTGGTGGGTGCAGGTCCTGGTGATCCGGAATTGCTGACCCTCAAAGCGGTACGCGCGTTGCGCGCGGCCGATGTGGTGCTGATCGACGACCTGGTCAACGAAGCGGTGCTGGAACACTGCCGGGACGCGCGGATCATCAGCGTGGGCAAACGTGGCGGCTGTCGCTCGACCCCGCAGGCGTTCATTCACCGGCTGATGCTGCGTTACGCGCGCCACGGCAAATGCGTGGTGCGGCTCAAGGGTGGCGATCCGTGCATTTTCGGCCGTGGCGGTGAAGAAGCGCAGTGGCTGCGCGAGCGCGGCGTCGAAGTGGAACTGGTCAACGGCATCACCGCGGGCCTGGCCGGCGCCACGCAATGCGATATTTCCCTAACCTTGCGCGGCATCGCAAGAGGCGTAACGCTGGTGACCGCGCACACTCAGGACGACAGCCAACTGAACTGGCAGGCACTGGCACAGAGCGGGACGACGCTGGTGATCTACATGGGTGTGGCCAAACTGGGCGAGATTCGCGAGCAACTGCTGGCCGGAGGGATGGCGGCGGATACGCCGGTGGCGATGATCGAAAATGCTTCACTGCCGCAGCAGCGCGAATGCCGCAGTGACTTGAACACCATGAGCGAAGATGCCCGACTGTTCGAGCTGAAAAGCCCTGCAATCCTGGTGATCGGGGCCGTCGCAGCCGCAACTCAGTCCGCGCAGAATGATCTGCCTTCGGTGGCGATGGCCTGAAGATACATCGTCTCAGCAAATCGCAGACAAAGAAAAGCCCGGCCTAAGCCGGGCTTTTCTCAGAGCGGCAGCTAATTACTTAGCTTGAGCTTCAACCTGCGCTTCTACGCGACGGTTAACAGCACGGCCAGCGTCAGTTTTGTTGTCAGCAACTGGGCGGGATTCGCCGTAGCCAACAGACTGAACGCGGGACGATTCAACACCGTACTGGTTGGTCAGAACTTGCTTAACGGCGTTTGCACGACGCTCGGACAGTTTCTGGTTGTAAGCGTCAGGACCGACGGAGTCAGTGTGACCTTCAACAGTAGTGGTGGTGGATGGGTACTGCTTCATGAAGTCAGCCAGGTTCTTGATGTCGCCGTAGCTGTTTGGCTTGACGACCGACTTGTCGAAGTCGAATTTCACGTCCAGCTCAACACGAACAACTTCAGCAACTGCTGGGCAGCCATCAGCGTCAACAGTTACGTTGGCTGGGGTGTCCGGGCACTTGTCAACGTTGTCGCAAACGCCATCGTTGTCGCTGTCGGAGCAGACTTCAGCAGGTGCTGGAACTGGAGCAGCAGCAGGCTTGGAGCCGCCACCGAAGTTCACACCGATACCGACGCTAGGAGCCCACTCGGTGTCGCCCTGGTCGATGTTGTATTGAGCTTCAACGCCAGCACGGGCGTAGAAGTTCTCGGTGAAGTACAGCTTGGCACCGCCGCCAACGTTGGCGAAGGTGGAACGGTTACGACCGTTCGAACCGTTCTGGTCGATGCTCTGGTCAGAGAAACCGGCCGAAACGTATGGACGAATCATGTCGCCTGGGTTGTTGAAGTGGTACAGAGCGTCCAGAGCGGTGTTAGCGCCTTTGACGTTCTTGCCATCGTCGGCACGTACGTTGTGCACTTCGTCGTAGCCCAGACGCAGTTCTACGTCGTCGGTCAGGAAGTAACCGATCGAACCGCCGAACAGGTTGCCGTTGTTCTTGAAGTTACGAGCGCTGTCGAATTGTTCTTTCTTGGCGAAGCCTTCGATTTCAACTGCGCCTTGGCCTTGTGCCAGAGCGCCGAACGAAGTGGCGGCAATCAGAGAACCAATGGCCAAGCCCAAGGTGTTTTTCAGTTTCATCCGTTAAATCCCCATCTGGTGATTGTGAAGCAGTCCCGCAAACCGGGGGACAACTCGGCGGCAAGTCTATCAGAACTTGCCTACACGTAAGAGATATTTGCGCTGAACTAAGTTTCAGCAATGCCTGCAAATTTCTCACGCAATTTATCTAGAGCGCGTTTGTAACGCATTTTTGTCGCACTCAAACCCATGTGCATGATGTCTGCGATCTCCTGAAACTCCAGCTCTGCGACAAATCGTAGCACCAGAATTTCGCGGTCAATCGGATTCACATACACCAGCCAGCGATCAAGCCCACCCTTCTCCTCCGGTTTCGGCGCCTTTTCTTCAGACGCTTCTTCAAGAGGGTCCAGGCTGAGAGCGTCCATCAAGCGACGCTTACGCCGTTCCTTCCGATACTGCGTGATGCATTCGTTGTAAGTGATGCTGTAAAGCCAGGTTTTGAACTTCGATTTCCCCTCGAAGTTCTTCAGGCCATACAGCACCTTCAGCATCACTTCCTGACAGACATCGTCTGCGTCGCGATCGTTCCCAAGATATCTCGCACAGACATTAAATAATGTTCGCTGGTAACGCCGCATCAATTCTTCGTAAGCGCGCGTTACGTGAAAAAGCTCGGTGTGCGAGCGCGCGACCAACTCCTCGTCAGAGAGCTCGCGGGGGTCGTAGCGCGTGGATAGCGTTTGGGCTTTATTCAAAACAAGTCGTGCCGACAGTCAGGTCAATGTCCACCGCAGCCAGCCTTGGCTGGCATTTTGCGGCGGCATACATTAGCAGGGTTTGCCGGTTTAGCGGCTACTCACATGCTGTTCCAGCAGGATCCGATTGGAGAGAGAGACTAGCTCACCCTCATCGGTCAGCAATGTGGTTTTAACCGTGCCGATCTCTTCGATCTGGCCTTCGACCTCGCCAACACGCACTTGTTGCCCAACCTCGTACAACTCACGCACATAGATTCCCGCAAGAATCTGCCCGGCTATTTCCCGGCTTCCCAAACCCATGGCCAGCGCAACTGCCAGACCAACGGTAATCAATACGATGACAATCACATGGTTCAGCAGGTCGGTCTTGACCTCGAGCTGACTGATCGCCACCGAGATACTGATGATGATCACCAGCCCCTGCGCGATACGCCCCAGCCCGGAAGCGTAGTCCAGACCTACACCTTCCGCCGCTCCGCGTACCAGGCCGTTGGCCAATTGCGCGAGCAACACACCAACCAGCAACACCAGCGCGGCGCCGAAAACTTTTGGCAGATACAGCGCCAGCATGTCCAGCGTAGCTGAAACTCGTTCAAGGCCAAGGGATTCTGCTGCAGAAACCAGGAAGATCAGCAGAACGAACCAATAAACGATTTTACCGATCAGGGTCGAGATCGGCACTTGCAGCCCGGCACGCGACATCAGCTTGGTCAGACCGGTGCCGCCCATCAGGCGATCGAGGCCCAGTTTGGCCAGCAATTTGGAGAGCAAGGTGTCGAGCAGCTTGGCCACGACGAAACCCAGCAGCAGCACAACCAGTGCGCCGAACAGGTTCGGAATGAAATTAGCGACTTTGGTCCACAACGCAGTCATTGCAGTGACGAGGCTCTGAGTCCAGAGATCAAGTTCCATATTCAATCAGCCTTATCAGCAGTGCGAACAGCAGGTTTACGAAGACGGGAAACCGGCGAAACATGCGCCGAGCCATTGTTCAGGGCGATCATCAGCGCGGGCAGCCAGCGGCCCAGCAGGCTGAACAGGTCACCGGCGCCGACCTGGCGGTTGGCGGTTTTGAGTACGCGGCCCAGACAGGCATCGTCGTCGCGGCTGGACGGCGAGGCGTTGAGCATGTCGCGCAAAGACTGTTCAAACGGATCGTGCATACGCACCTCTCGTGATGTCTGTGAAAGACGCGGGCAGATTTGGTCGGGTCACATGCGGCCTCTTCATACCCAGCGCAAACGACGGAACAACCACCACTGGCCCAGTGCCATGGCGAGCACCGTCAAGCAGGCGATCAGGAACCCATAAGGGCTTTCGGCAAACGGAATGCCGCCGACATTGATACCCAGCAGGCCGGTGAAAAAACTCATCGGCAAAAAGATGCAGGTGATGATCCCAAAGCGATACATCGTGCGATTCATACGCACGCTCAACCGCCGGTCTTCGGCCTCCAGCACAAGCCCCACGCGCTCCCGGGTCAATTCCAGCTCTTCCAGATAGCGGGTCAGGCTGTTGTTTAGTTCGTTCCAGTAATCGGCATCGTCATCGACGAACCATGGCAGTTTTATCCGCGTCAGCTGGCCGAAAATATCCCGTTGCGGCGCGAGAAAACGCTTGAGCCCGGCCGCCCGGCGACGGATGTGCAAAACCGAGCCATGCTCAGGGGTATACCGTTCGTCGGCATCCATTTTTTCTTCTTCCTCATCGGCGATTTCCGAGAGGCAAGTGACCAGATCCTGCACTTTATTGGTGAGGAACTGCGCCAGATAAAGGATCAGTTCGGAAGCCGTCCTGGGGCCTTTGCCCTCGGCCAATTGCGCGAGCAATTCATCGGTGGCCCGCAATGGCCGCAAACGCAGGGAAATCACCCGTTGAGCGGAAGCGAAAATCCGCACCGAAACCATGTCTTCCGGCTCGGCACCCGGATTGAGATTGACCCCGCGCAAAAACAGCAGCAATTCGGACTCGGGCAGCGGCAACAGACGTGGTCGGGTGTTCTCTTCCAGCAGCAGGTCGCAGGTGAACTCGTTGAGTCCGCTGGATTTGCGCAGCCAGGTCTGGGTCTGCGGATGGCTGCGATCCCAATGCAGCCACAGGCTTTCGTGCGCCTGCAGCTGCAGATCGTCAAGTTCCGTCCGGGCTATCGAACGCGCGCCGCCCTTACCGTCCAGCACTAGGGCATGCACCAGCCCCCACTGCGCGTTTTCTTCCTCGAACATCCGCATCCCTTGTCGAAAAGCTTATTCAGGCATCTGCAGCGGACTCGGCGAAACGATCACGCCGTTGTTGTCCGCATAGACATAGTGGCCCGGATGGAAAGTCACGCCGGCGAAGGTCACCGCGACGTTGAGGTCGCCGATGCCGCGCTTTTCGGTCTTCATCGGGTGGCTGGCCAGCGCCTGCACGCCGAGATCGGTTTGAGCCAAGACATCGACGTCACGGATGCAACCGTAGATCACCATGCCTTCCCAACCGTTTTTTGCAGCTTTTTCGGCAATCATGTCGCCCAGCAGCGCACGGCGCAGCGAGCCACCGCCGTCGACCACCAGCACTTTGCCGGTGCCGTCGAGTTCAGCCTGTTCCTTGACCAGCGAGTTGTCTTCGAAGCATTTGATGGTCACGATTTCGCCGCCGAAGGAATCACGGCCGCCGAAATTGCTGAACATCGGTTCCAGCACCTGCACCAGCTCCGGGTAGGCGTCGCACAGGTCAGGCGTAAGGTAATGGTTCATCGAAAAACTCCTGTAAAAAGCAAGACGATCAAGGATGCCGCATTCTGATGAGACGAGTCCGGCCAGTCGCTGTTTACCTTAGCCCACGCCATGGTCGCTGAGCGAACCTGAACACAGCCTGAAACGTAATCGCTAAACAGCCACAAAATATGACCAGAACCGCACAATGCGTCATATCTTAGCCGCTAGCCCGGCCGAACGGAACGCCCCTTACACCGCAGCGGCCAGATCTGCCGTCTGCGCCAGCAATGGCGTCTGCTGATCGTTCAGCCAGCGCGCCACCATCGGCCACACTTCGGTCTGCGCCGCTTTGCTCACCAGCATTTCGACATGGCCGAAATTGTTGCTGAAGCCTTGCTCGCGCCCCAGATTAACGAACTGCTTGGGCTCGGAGCCGATCTGCTCGAACAGCTTGCGACAGGCCCATGCCGGGTCCTGATGATCGCCCGCCGCCGTCACCGCCAACACCGGCACCCGAACGTCGGCAAGCCCCGCCCACCAATCCTTGTCCTTGTCGCCAAAGCGGCCGAACAAGCCGTACCAGCGCATGCTTTCGATGGCCAGGCCGATCGGTTCGTCTTCCGGGCCGCGCCGCAGGCGTGATCCGGACAACTGCGCGAAACGCTTGAGAATGAAGCGACTGCCCCACTCCAGCGGCGGAATCTTCAGTGGCCAGTACGTGCGGCTGACCTGCGTGCCGAAAAACGCCGCCGACGCGACCGCCGGTTCGCCCAGATATTCGCCACCCAGCGCCGCAGCCAGTGTGATGCCGCCCAGCGAATGGCCGATCCAGTGCGGAATCTGCCCGCTCTGCTCACGCACGAACGCGGCAATCGCCGGCAGATCGTAACGCGCGTAGTCGGCGACCCGGTTGCGCCGATAGTCCTCGTTACGCTGCGACAGACCGTGGCCGCGCATCTCTGGAATCCACACGTCGAAACCCAGCCGGGTCAGGTACGCGCCCAGGCCCAGACCTTTGGGGGAAAACCAGAAACGTCGATTGGAAAAACTGCCGTGCAGCAGAATCACCGGCACGCCACGCGACACCGAGTCATCGGCCATGCCCAGGCGGGTGACGGCGATTTCCACGGACCAGTCGGGGCTGTTGCCGGGTTTGAGTCGATACACGTCTTCGCTCAGATCACCGCGCCGTTCGGCGCTGATCAGGGCGACAGGAAACAGGTTGCTGCTGCTTTGCATAATGCTCTTGCACAAAAAAGGGCGGCATCTACAAGAGCCCGCCCTACTTCAATCAAAAAGGCCCCTCCCCCTTGTAGGAGTGAGCCTGCTCGCGATGGCGGTGTGTCATTCGAATCAATCTTGACTGTCATGACGCTATCGCGAGCAGGCTCACTCCTACAGGAGAGCGGGCCGTTACATATCCATCAAGCCTGGGCCTGACCTTCAGCGAGGAAGAACCAGGTTTCCAGCACGGTGTCCGGGTTCAGCGACACGCTTTCGATGCCCTGCTCCATCAGCCATTTGGCCAGGTCCGGGTGGTCCGAAGGGCCCTGACCGCAGATACCGATGTACTTGCCGGCCTTGTTGCAAGCCTGGATGGCATTGGCCAGCAACTTCTTGACCGCCGGATTTCGCTCGTCGAACAGGTGCGCGATGATACCGGAGTCGCGGTCCAGGCCCAGGGTCAACTGAGTCAGGTCGTTGGAACCGATCGAGAAGCCGTCGAAGAACTCAAGGAATTCATCGGCCAGAATCGCGTTGGATGGCAATTCGCACATCATGATCACGCGCAAACCGTTGTCGCCACGGGCCAGGCCGTTTTCGGCGAGCAGGTCCACTACCTGGCTGGCTTCGCCAAGCGTACGGACGAACGGCACCATGATTTCGACGTTGGTCAGGCCCATCTCGTTGCGCACACGTTTCAGCGCGCGGCATTCGAGTTCGAAGCAGTCACGGAACGATTCGCTGATGTAACGCGAAGCACCGCGGAAGCCCAGCATCGGGTTTTCTTCTTCCGGCTCGTAGAGCTTGCCGCCGATCAGGTTGGCGTATTCGTTGGACTTGAAGTCCGACAGGCGCACGATGACTTTCTTCGGTGCGAACGCCGCAGCCAGAGTACTGATGCCTTCAACCAGTTTTTCAACATAGAAACCGACTGGATCGTCGTAACCGGCGATGCGCTTGTCGACGCTCTCCTTGATTTCCTGCGGCAGACCGTCGTAGTTCAGCAGCGCTTTCGGGTGCACGCCGATCATGCGGTTGATGATGAATTCCAGACGGGCCAGGCCCACACCCGCGTTCGGCAGTTGCGCGAAGTCGAAGGCGCGGTCCGGGTTGCCGACGTTCATCATGATCTTGAACGGCAGCTCCGGCATGGCGTCGACGGAGTTCTTCTTGATGTCGAAGCCCAGTTCGCCTTCGAAGATGTAACCGGTGTCGCCTTCGGCGCAGGACACGGTCACGCCCTGGCCATCCTTCAGCAGTTGGGTGGCGTTGCCGCAACCGACCACGGCCGGAATGCCCAGCTCGCGAGCAATGATCGCCGCGTGGCAGGTACGCCCGCCACGGTTGGTAACGATGGCGCTGGCGCGCTTCATCACCGGTTCCCAGTCCGGGTCGGTCATGTCGGAGACCAGCACGTCGCCCGGCTGGACCTTGTCCATCTCGGAAACGTCTTTGATGATCCGCACCTTGCCGGCGCCGATGCGCTGGCCGATGGCGCGACCTTCTACCAGCACGGTGCCGGTTTCTTTCAGCAGGTAACGTTCCATGACGTTGGCCTGGGTGCGGCTTTTCACGGTTTCCGGACGCGCCTGCACGATGTACAGCTTGCCGTCGTCACCGTCCTTGGCCCACTCGATGTCCATCGGGCAGCCGTAGTGCTTCTCGATGATCATCGCCTGCTTGGCCAGTTCGCTGACTTCAGCGTCGGTCAGGCAGAAACGTGCGCGTTCAGCCTTGTCGACATCGACGGTCTTGACCGAACGACCGGCCTTGGCCTCGTCGCCATAGATCATCTTGATGGCTTTGCTGCCCAGGTTGCGACGCAGGATCGCCGGACGACCGGCCTCCAGCGTGCCTTTATGTACGTAGAACTCATCCGGGTTGACCGCGCCTTGTACGACGGTTTCGCCCAGGCCGTAGGCGCCGGTGATGAACACCACGTCACGGAAGCCGGATTCGGTATCGAGAGTGAACATCACGCCAGCGGTGCCGGTTTCCGAACGCACCATGCGCTGCACGCCCGCCGACAGGGCGACCAGTTTGTGGTCGAAGCCCTGATGCACGCGGTAGGAAATCGCCCGGTCGTTGAACAGCGAAGCGAACACCTCTTTGGCGGCGCGGATGACGTTTTCCACACCACGGATGTTCAGGAAGGTTTCCTGCTGACCGGCGAAGGACGCGTCCGGCAGGTCTTCGGCGGTGGCGGAGGAACGCACGGCCACAGCGACATCAGGATTACCGGCCGACAATGCGGCGAACGCGGTGCGGATCTCGGCGTTGAGTTTTTCAGGGAATTCGGCGTCCATGATCCATTGACGGATCTGCGCGCCGGTCTTGGCCAGGGCATTGACGTCGTCGACGTCGAGCGCGTCGAGGGCCTTGTGGATCTGCTCGTTGAGGCCGCTCAGTTCGAGGAAGTCACGATAGGCCTGAGCCGTCGTGGCGAAGCCGCCGGGGACCGAAACACCGGCGCCTGCCAGGTTACTGATCATCTCGCCCAGGGATGCGTTCTTGCCCCCCACATGCTCAACATCGTGTTTGCCGAGCTTATCGAGGGAAACTACGTACTCTACCAAGGTGATCTCTCCACTAACTGTGTTGGAAAAGCTCAGAAGCCGGCGGCCCGGGGGAGCCTTGGCCGGCTGTATGGCCTGGACCTGGAAAATAAGTGAGAATGCGGGCCAATCGCGGCCGACAAATCGCGCCTATCATATCCAAGAGCGTCAATTAACTTAAGGCCCTAGGTGCAAATGAAACGATCCGCTTTCTTCATCTCCGATGGCACCGGCATCACTGCCGAAACCCTGGGTCAAAGTCTTCTGGCGCAGTTCGAAAACATTACCTTCAGCAAGTTCACGCGGCCGTACATCGACAGCGTTGAAAAAGCGCGGGCCATGGTACAACAAATCAACAAAGCCGCTGAAACCGACGGCTTTCGGCCGATCATCTTCGACACCATCGTCAATCAGGACATTCGTGAGATTCTCGCAACGTCCAATGGTTTCATGATCGACATTTTCTCGACCTTCCTCGCCCCGCTCGAACAGGAGCTGACCGAGCATTCGTCGTACACCGTCGGCAAATCGCATTCGATCGGGCACAACTCCAACTACATGGAGCGCATCGAGGCGGTGAACTTCGCCCTCGACAACGACGACGGCGCTCGCACCCACTATTACGACAAAGCCGATCTGATACTAGTCGGCGTGTCGCGATGCGGCAAAACGCCGACGTGTTTGTACATGGCAATGCAGTTCGGCATCCGCGCGGCCAACTATCCGTTGACCGAAGACGACATGGAGCGCCTGACCCTGCCGACCGCCCTGCGGGCCCATCAGCACAAGCTGTTCGGCCTGACCATCGACCCGGACCGCCTCACCGCCATCCGCAACGAGCGCAAGCCCAACAGCCGCTATTCGAGCTACGCCCAGTGCGAATTCGAAGTGCGCGAGGTCGAAAACCTGTTCCGCCGCGAAAACATCCCGCACATCAATTCCACGCATTTTTCCGTGGAAGAAATTTCCGCGAAAATTCTGGTGGAGAAAGGGGTTGAGCGGCGGTTCAAGTAGTTTGCGGTGCCTGATCTGACGCCTTCGCGGGCAAGCCCGCTCCCACAGGTTCTGAAGGCGTTCACAATTTTTGTGTTCATCACAAAACCCTGTGGGAGCGGGCTTGCCCGCGATGAACGATAACGCGGTCGTTCAGATCACAAACAGGTCGATGAATCGATTCACCGGCGTGCTTTCCAGCCGCGCCTGATCCTTGCACAAGGCAACAATTTCCGCGCAACGCTGCCCGACATAGCGCGTCGCCAGGTTGGCCCTGAACTTGTCCTCCAGCAACGGAATGCCTTCAGCCCGGCGGCGCCGATGGCCGATCGGGTATTCCACCAGCACGTTGTCGGTGCTGCTGCCGTCCTTGAAAAACACCTGCACGGCATTGGCAATCGAGCGCTTGTCGGGCTCGAGGTATTCGCGACTGAAACGCGGCTCTTCAACAATGACCATTTTCTCGCGCAGCACGTCGATGATCGGATGCGCTTGATGAAAATCGTCTTCGTACTGCTCGGCGACCAGATTGCCGAACGCCAGCGGCACCGCGGTCATGTACTGCAGGCAATGATCACGGTCGGCGGCATTGGCCAGCGGTCCGACCTTGGAGATGATACGAATCGCCGACTCATGGGTGGTGATGACGATCCGGTCGATTTCGTGCAGACGATTGCGCACCTGCGGGTGCAGGGCCACCGCCGCTTCGCAGGCAGTTTGTGCGTGGAACTCGGCAGGAAAACTGATCTTGAACAGCACGTTTTCCATCACATAACTGCCGAACGGTCGGGAAAAACTGAAGGCGCGCTTGTCATCGGGTTTCAGCGCCAGATCATTGTTGGTGTGGCTGAACGACACGTCGTAAAAGCCCCACTGTTTTGCGCTCAAGACACCGGGAATACCCATCTCGCCGCGCATGGCGATATCCGCCAGACGCACACCACGACTCGCCGCATCGCCCGCCGCCCAGGATTTGCGCGAACCGGCGTTGGGCGCGTGACGGTAGGTGCGCAATGCCTGACCATCGGCAAAAGCATGCGACAGCGCTGACAGCAATTGCTCGCGATGGGCACCCATGAGTCGGGCGCTGACGGCGGTCGAGGCGACCTTGACCAGCATCACGTGGTCGAGGCCGACGCGATTGAAAGAGTTTTCCAGAGCGATCACGCCTTGAATTTCATGAGCCATGATCATCGCTTCGAGCACGTCGCGAATGGTCAGCGGTACGTCTCCGTTGGCGATGCGTTTCTGCGACAAGTGATCGGCGACCGCCAGAATGGCGCCGAGGTTGTCCGACGGATGGCCCCACTCGGCGGCGAGCCAGGTGTCGTTGTAATCCAGCCAGCGAACGATGCAGCCGATGTCCCACGCGGCTTTCACCGGATCGAGGCGGTAGCTGGTGCCGGGCACTCGCGCACCGAAAGGCACAACCGTGCCCTCGACGATCGGGCCAAGGAGTTTGGTGCATTCGGGAAACCGCAGCGCCAGCAGGCCGCAGCCCAACGTGTCCATCAGGCAGTTGCGGGCGGTGTCGAGGGCTTCGGCGGAGGGGGTTTTGAAGGTCAGGACGTAATCGGCGATGGCCTGCAGGACATCGTCGTATTCGGGGCGGTTGTTCAGGTCGACGTTGGCGCTCATGTTCGATTCACTCTTGAAGTGGTTCGTTGATGGGACCTCGGTTCAGGGCTAACGATTTTTATTGTTGGAATGCAAAACTGTAGGAGTGAGCCTGCTCGCGATAGCGGTGTATCAGTCGACATAAATACTCGCTGGTATGACGCTATCGCGAGCAGGCTCACTCCTACAGGGTATTGTGCCGGGTCAGAAAGAATCTCCGGGCACGCGCACGCAGCCTTCCATCAGAACCCGCGCACTGCGGCTCATGATGGCTTTCTTCACCACCCACTCGCCGTTTTCCAGACTGGCCTCGGCGCCGACGCGCAACGTGCCGGACGGATGGCCAAAGCGCACGGCGTTGCGCTCGGTACCGCCAGCGGCAAGGTTGACCAGCGTGCCGGGAATTGCCGCCGCCGTGCCGATCGCCACAGCGGCCGTGCCCATCATTGCGTGGTGCAGCTTGCCCATCGACAGCGCGCGCACCAGCAGATCAACGTCGTCAGCGGTAACGGCCTTGCCGCTGGACGCGACGTAATCCGCTGGCCTGGCGACAAACGCCACCTTCGGTGTGTGCTGACGCTTAGCCGCTTCCTCGATGTTGGCGATCAGGCCCATGCGCAGCGCGCCATACGCGCGAATCGTCTCGAACATCAGCAGCGCTTTCGGATCACTGTTGATTGCGCCTTGCAGTTCGGTGCCGGTGTAGCCGATGTCTTCGGCGTTGACGAAAATCGTCGGAATGCCGGCATTGATCAGCGTCGCCTTGAACGTACCAACGCCCGGCACTTCCAGCTCGTCGACCAGATGGCCGGTAGGGAACATCGAACCGCCGCCGCCCTCTTCTTCCGCCGCCGGGTCTATGAACTCCACCTGCACTTCAGCAGCGGGAAAGGTCACGCCGTCGAGTTCGAAGTCACCGGTTTCCTGCACTTCGCCATCGGTGATCGGCACATGGGCAATGATCGTTTTGCCGATGTTGGCCTGCCACACGCGCACCACCGCGACACCGTTTTGCGGGACGCGGCTGGCGTCGACCAGGCCGTTGCTGATGGCGAACGAACCGACCGCCGCCGAGAGGTTGCCGCAGTTGCCGCTCCAGTCCACAAACGGCTTGTCGATGGAAACCTGACCGAACAGGTAGTCGACATCGTGATCGGCGCGGGTGCTTTTCGACAGGATCACGGTTTTGCTGGTGCTGGACGTGGCGCCACCCATGCCGTCGATCTGCTTGTCGTACGGGTCGGGGCTGCCGATTACCCGCAGCAATAGAGCATCGCGGGCCGGGCCTGGAACCTGCGCGGCTTCGGGCAGATCCTTGAGGCTGAAGAACACGCCTTTGCTGGTGCCGCCGCGCATGTAGGTCGCGGGGATCTTGATCTGTGGTGCGTGAGCCATATTGCTCCTTACCGAAGGCACGGGATTGGAAATCCCATGCCCATATAAGTTGATTTAAACGGCAACCGCCGACTCTTCAAGGAAGTCCTGCGCGAAACGCTGCAACACGCCGCCGGCCTCGTAGATCGACACTTCTTCAGCGGTATCCAAACGGCAGGTCACCGGCACTTCCACCCGCTCGCCGTTTTTGCGATTGATCACCAGCGTCAGATCCGCGCGCGGTTTGCGCTCGCCGATCACGTCGTAGGTTTCGCTGCCATCAATCGCCAGCGTGTGACGATTGGTGCCCGGTTTGAACTCCAGTGGCAGCACACCCATGCCCACCAGGTTGGTGCGGTGGATGCGCTCGAAGCCTTCGGCGGCAATCGCCTCGACACCGGCCAGCCGCACGCCTTTTGCCGCCCAGTCACGGGACGAGCCCTGACCGTAATCGGCACCGGCGATGATGATCAGCGGCTGCTTGCGCTGCATGTAGGTTTCGATGGCTTCCCACATGCGCATCACGTTGCCTTCCGGCTCGACGCGGGCCAGCGAACCCTGTTTGACCTGGCCGTTTTCCACGACCATTTCGTTGAACAGTTTAGGGTTGGCAAACGTTGCGCGCTGCGCGGTCAAGTGGTCGCCACGGTGAGTGGCGTAAGAGTTGAAGTCCTCTTCCGGCAGGCCCATTTTCGCCAGGTATTCGCCGGCGGCGCTGTCGAGCATGATCGCGTTGGACGGCGACAGGTGATCGGTGGTGATGTTGTCCGGTAGCACCGCCAGCGGGCGCATGCCTTTAAGCGGACGCGCGCCGGCCAGTGCGCCTTCCCAGTACGGCGGACGGCGAATGTAGGTGCTCATCTCGCGCCATTCGTACAGCGGCGCGACTTTCGGGCCGGTGTCTTCGTGGACGGCGAACATCGGGATGTAGACCTGACGGAACTGCTCCGGCTTGACCGAAGATTTCACCACCGCATCGATTTCTTCATCGCTCGGCCAGATGTCTTGCAGGCGGATTTCTCGGCCGTCGACCACGCCCAGCACATCCTTTTCGATATCGAAACGGATGGTCCCGGCGATGGCGTAAGCGACCACCAGCGGCGGCGAAGCGAGGAATGCCTGCTTGGCGTACGGGTGAATGCGCCCGTCGAAGTTACGGTTGCCGGAAAGCACGGCGGTCGCATACAG
Organism: Pseudomonas sp. Z003-0.4C(8344-21); assembly: GCF_900104975.1. Classification (NCBI taxonomy): domain Bacteria; kingdom Pseudomonadati; phylum Pseudomonadota; class Gammaproteobacteria; order Pseudomonadales; family Pseudomonadaceae; genus Pseudomonas; species Pseudomonas sp. Z003-0.4C(8344-21). The sequence goes on from NZ_LT629756.1 coordinate 4,412,081, forward strand.
ATCGCGGTCGATGATCTCTTGCTGAATCACCGGATCGAGCGCGCCAGACATGCCGTTGCAGGTGGTGCAGGCAAAGGCGACCACGCCGAAACCGAGCTGCTCCAGTTCAGTGGTCAGCCCTGCTTCGTCGAGGTACAGCGCCACGGTTTTAGAGCCCGGCGCCAACGAGGATTTCACCCACGGCTTGCGGGTCAGGCCGAGCTGGTTGGCGTTGCGTGCGAGCAGGCCCGCAGCGATGACGTTGCGCGGGTTGCTGGTGTTGGTGCAACTGGTGATGGCGGCGATGATCACCGCGCCGTCGGGCATTTGCCCCGGCACCTCATCCCACTGCCCGGAAATGCCCTTGGCGGCCAGGTCCGACACCGCAACGCGCGCGTGCGGGTTGCTCGGCCCGGCCATGTTGCGCACCACCGACGACAGGTCAAAGGTCAAACCGCGCTCGTATTGCGCACCTTTCAGGCTGTCGGCCCACAGGCCGGTCAGCTTGGCGTATTGCTCGACCAACTGAACCTGCTGGTCTTCGCGGCCAGTGAGTTTCAGGTAATCGATGGTCTGCTGGTCGATGTAGAACATCGCTGCAGTGGCGCCATATTCCGGGGCCATGTTGGAGATGGTCGCGCGGTCGCCGAGGGTCAGCGCCGCGGCGCCTTCGCCGAAGAACTCCAGCCAGGCACCGACGACTTTCTGTTTGCGCAGGTATTCGGTCAGCGCCAGGACCATGTCGGTGGCGGTGATGCCCGGCTGTAGCTTGCCAGTCAGCTCGACGCCGACGCTTTCCGGCAGACGCATCCACGAGGCGCGGCCGAGCATCACGCTCTCGGCTTCGAGGCCGCCGACGCCGATGGCGATCACGCCCAGGGCATCGACGTGCGGGGTGTGGCTGTCGGTGCCAACGCAGGTGTCGGGAAACGCCACGCCGTCACGCACCTGAATCACTGGGGACATTTTCTCCAGGTTGATCTGGTGCATGATGCCGTTGCCCGGCGGGATCACATCAACGTTCTTGAAGGCCTTTTTGGTCCAGTTGATGAAGTGGAAACGGTCCTCGTTGCGACGGTCTTCGATGGCGCGGTTCTTTTCGAACGCCTGAGCATCGAAACCGCCCGCCTCGACGGCCAGCGAGTGGTCGACGATCAGTTGCGTCGGCACCACCGGGTTGACCTGCGCCGGGTCACCACCCTGCAAAGCAATGGCGTCGCGCAGACCGGCGAGATCGACCAGTGCGGTCTGGCCGAGAATGTCATGGCAGACCACCCGCGCCGGAAACCATGGGAAGTCGAGGTCGCGCTTGCGTTCGATCAGTTGCTTGAGCGAATCGGTCAGCGTGCGCGGATCGCAGCGCCGCACGAGGTTTTCCGCGAGCACGCGCGAGGTGTACGGCAGCGTGTCGTAGCTGCCGGGCTGGATCGCTTCGACAGCCGCGCGGGCATCGAAATAATCCAGAGGACTGCCGGGCAGGGTTTTACGAAATTGTGTGTTCATCGGGTCAGGACTCGGGTCACGGTGGTTTCAAAGGGTGGGCAAACACCAGACTCAGGGTTCACACCGTCCCTTGTAGGAGTGAGCCTGCTCGCGATAGCGGTGTGTCAGTCAACATTGATATCAACTGAAAAACCGCTATCGCGAGCAGGCTCACTCCTACAGGGGGTTGCGGTGTTCTCGGGTCAGCTCACCATTCAGCGACGTTCGATTGGCACGAACTTGCGCTGTTCGACGCCGGTGTACTCGGCGCTTGGGCGGATGATGCGGTTGTTGGCGCGTTGTTCGAACACGTGCGCGGCCCAGCCGGTCAGGCGCGAGCAGACGAAGATCGGTGTGAACAGCTTGGTCGGAATGCCCATGAAGTGGTACGCCGAGGCATGGTAGAAATCGGCGTTCGGAAACAGTTTCTTCTGCTCCCACATGGTCTTGTCGATGGCTTCCGAGACCGGGAACAACACCTTGTCGCCGACTTCGTCAGCAAGTTTTTTCGACCAGCCCTTGATCACCTCGTTACGCGGATCGCTGTCCTTATAGATCGCGTGGCCGAAGCCCATGATCTTGTCCTTGCGCTCGAGCATGCCTAGGGTGCCTTTGATCGCCTCTTCCGGCGACGAGAAGCGCTCGATCATTTCCATCGCTGCTTCGTTGGCGCCGCCATGCAATGGGCCGCGCAGCGAACCGATCGCCGCGGTGACGCAGGAATACAGATCGGACAGGGTCGAGGCGCACACGCGGGCGGTGAAGGTCGAGGCGTTGAATTCGTGCTCGGCGTAGAGGATCAGCGAGACGTTCATCACTTTGACGTGCAACTCGCTTGGCTTCTTGCCGTGCAGCAGGTGCAGGAAGTGGCCGCCAATGGTCGGCTCGTCGCTGACGCAATCGATGCGTTTGCCGTCGTGGCTGAAGCGATACCAGTAGCACATGATCGCCGGGAACGCGGCGAGCAGACGGTCAGTCTTGTCGCGCTGCTCGGAGAAGTCCTTCTCCGGTTCGATGTTGCCGAGGAACGAGCAACCGGTGCGCATCACGTCCATCGGGTGGGCGTCGGCCGGGATGCGTTCGAGCACTTCCTTCAAGGCTTGCGGCAGGTCGCGCAGTTTGCTGAGCTTTTGCTGGTAATCAGCGAGTTGCGCCTGGGTCGGCAGTTCGCCGTACAGCAGCAGATAGGCGACTTCCTCGAATTGCGCGTCGGCGGCCAGTTCACGCACGTCGTAGCCGCGATAGGTCAGCCCGGCACCAGCCTGGCCCACGGTGGACAGCGCGGTCTGCCCGGCCACCTGGCCACGGAGCCCGGCGCCACTGAGTACTTTTGCTTCGGCCATTGTTGTCTCCAGTTTTCTTGAATTTGTAGGGGAAACAGGTGGGAGCAGACCCCCACAGGGTTTTGATCAGCCTTTCTTTTGTGCAAACAGCGCATCGAGCTTCTGTTCGAAGGCGTGGTAATCGATGCGATCGTAAAGCTCCATGCGAGTCTGCATGGTGTCGATGACATTCTGTTGCGTGCCGTCGCGGCGGATCGCGGTGTAGACGTTTTCCGCAGCCTTGTTCATCGCGCGGAACGCCGACAGCGGATAGAGCACCAGCGATACGTCGGCGCCGGCCAGTTGCTCAGTGGTGTACAGCGGCGTCGCGCCGAATTCGGTGATGTTGGCCAGAATCGGCGCTTTCACGCGGCTGGCGAACAGCTTGTACATGTCCAGTTCGGTGATGGCTTCGGGGAAAATCATGTCGGCACCGGCCTCGATGCACGCGGCGGCGCGATCAAGTGCCGATTCCAGCCCTTCCACCGCCAGCGCATCGGTGCGCGCCATGATCACGAAGCTGTCGTCGGTGCGCGCATCGACCGCGGCTTTGATGCGGTCGACCATTTCTTGCTGGCTGACGATTTCTTTATTGGGACGATGACCGCAGCGCTTGGCGCCGACCTGATCCTCGATGTGGATCGCCGCCGCGCCGAACTTGCTCATCGACTTGACCGTGCGCGCGACGTTGAACGCCGAGGAACCGAAACCGGTGTCCACATCCACCAGCAACGGTAGATCGCAGACGTCGGTGATGCGCCGCACATCGGTCAGCACGTCATCCAGACCGGTGATGCCCAGATCCGGCACGCCGAGCGAACCTGCGGCCACCCCGCCACCGGACAGGTAGATCGCCTTGAAACCGGCGCGCTTGGCCAGCAGCGCGTGGTTGGCGTTGATCGTGCCGACCACTTGCAAAGGGTGCTCGCTGGCGACCGCATCGCGGAAACGCTGGCCGGGAGTGTTCGGGTTGGAACTCATGACTCACCTCGTTCAGTGGCTGTCTGGTTATGGGCGCCGTCCTGGTAATGACGGGCAATGTTGCGTTTCGAGGCGCCGATGTGACGGCGCATCAACAATTCGGCGAGCTCGCCGTCACGGTCGGCGATGGCATCGAGAATCCGGTGGTGTTCGGCAAAGGCCTGGCGCGGGCGGTTCGGCGTGGTGGAAAACTGGATGCGGTACATGCGCACCAGTTGGTACAGCTCGCCGCAGAGCATTTGCGTCAGTGTGCGGTTGCCGCTGCCCTGGATGATCCGGTAGTGGAAGTCGAAATCACCTTCCTGCTGGTAGTAGCCGACACCGGCCTGAAACGCCGCGTCGCGCTCGTGGGTTTCCAGCACCCGGCGCAGCTCGTCGATTTCTTCGACGCTCATGCGCTCGGCGGCCAGCCGGCAGGCCATGCCTTCAAGGGATTCGCGGATTTCGTAGAGTTCAAGCAGTTCGGCGTGGCTGAGCGACACCACCCGCGCGCCGACATGCGGCACGCGCACCAGCAGGCGCTGGCCTTCCAGACGATGGATGGCCTCACGCAACGGCCCGCGACTGATGCCGTAGGTGCGCGCCAGCTCCGGTTCGGAGATCTTGCTGCCCGGGGCGATCTCGCCCTTGACGATAGCCGCCTGAATACGCCGGAAGACATTCTCCGAGAGCGTTTCCGAATCGTCGCCGCTGATGACCGGGGGATCGAGTTGATCCAGCATGATTGTCGACACCTTTAAATCCAATGCGGCAAAAACTAGCCAATCGAACGCCATACGTCAAAGGATAAATACAGATTGTCGACAATCGTCTAATAACCAGATTAATAGAACGCTTTGATACCCGTCGGAGCGAGCCTGCTCGCGAATGCGGTGTGTCAATCAAAGATGTTTCGAATGACCCACCGCATTCGCGAGCAGGCTCGCTCCCACAAGGGGAACCCGTCAGGGGTTATAGACCGGCTGTGGCGCTGGCGCCATAAAACCACCGTGCTAGAATGCCGCCCGCATTTGCTGGCCATTTGTACGGCTTGTCATAAAAAGCTGCCAGGCACACGAAAGGTCTTGGGCAACTACTGCCAAAGGCCTGAACCGACCACGGAACGCTGCGCACCAGGATTTATGAGACTCAAGCCTTATCCCGCCTTTTTTGCCCTTTTCTGCCTGCCCGGCCTCGCCGCCGCGGGGGAAAAAACCGTGTACGGCCTCAACGAATACGCTTCGCTTGACGGCATCAATCTCGAAGTCGCGGCCAAACTCGACACCGGCGCGAAAACCGCCTCGCTGAGTGCCCGCGACATCAAACGCTTCAAACGCAACGGTGAGTCCTGGGTACGTTTCTACCTGGCGATCGATGCCGCGCACTCGCACCCGATCGAACGGCCGCTGGCGCGGGTCAGCAAGATCAAGCGCCGCGCCGGCGACTACGACCCGGAAGAAGGCAAGAAATACACCGCCCGTCCGGTGATCGAGCTGGATATCTGCATGGGTACGGCGATGCGCAGCATCGAAGTGAACCTGACCGACCGAAGTGCGTTCCAATATCCGCTTTTGATCGGCTCCGAGGCGCTGAAACGCTTCGACGCGCTGGTCGACCCCAGTCTTAAATACGCTGCCGGCAAACCCGCCTGCACCATCGCCGCTCATACCGCCGAGTAATTTCCATGCGTTCTCTAACCTTCCACCTGAAAATCCTGATCGCCGTTCTGGTGCTGCTGGGCGTTTCGGTTACGGCCTATCAGATTTTCGTGCTCGGCATTCCGGTGACCGAAGACGCCACCGACGACTTGTGGAACATCGACGCCAAGGTCGAGTTCGTCGCCAGCACCAAGGACCCGGTAAAGATCCAGATGTTCGTGCCGCCGCTGAGCCGCGATTACGTCAGCCTCAACGAGAGCTTCATCTCCAATAATTACGGGGTGGCGGTGAACCGCGTCGACGGCAACCGCAAGGTGACCTGGTCGGCCCGCCGCGCCAAAGGCAATCAAACGCTGTATTACCGCCTGGTCCTGACCAAGCGTTACACCGCGGAAAAATCCAAGGTCAAAGGCCCGACGTTCCGCGACAGCATGGTCATCGAAGGCCCGGAAAAGATCGCTGCCGAAGCCCTGCTCGCGCCGATCCGCCAGCACTCGGCGGACGTTGAAACCTTTATTGGCGAGGCGATCAAACGCGTCAACAATCTCAATGACGACAATGTGAAGCTGCTGCTGGCCGGCGACCCGTCGACCGCGCACAAAGCCAAAATCGTCGAACTGCTGCTGTCCATCGCCCACGTGCCGGTGGAAAAAGTCCACACCATCCGCCTCGTCGCCGACCAGCCGCAAATGCCTGAATTGTGGCTGCGCAGTTTCAACGGCAATGACTGGCTGTACTTCAACCCGGAAACCGGCGAGCAAGGCCTGCCGACCGACCGCCTGCTGTGGTGGACCGGCGACGAAAACCTGATCACCGTCGACGGCGGCAAGAAAGCCAACGTGACCTTCAGCCTGAACAACAGCGAGATGAACGCGATTCGCCTGGCCAAGCTGACCGACGAAAACACCGACGCCAACTTCCTCGAATACTCGCTGTACGGCTTGCCGCTGCAGACCCAGCAGACGTTCATGATCATGGTGATGATCCCGATCGGCGTGCTGGTAATCCTGATCCTGCGCAACCTGATCGGCCTGCAGACCCTCGGCACGTTCACGCCGGTACTGATCGCCCTCGCCTTCCGCGAAACGCAACTGGGCTTCGGCATTCTGCTGTTCACGGTGATTACCGCGCTGGGGCTGTCGCTGCGCTCGTATCTGGAACACCTGAAGCTGCAAATGCTGCCGCGCCTGTCGGTGGTGCTGACGTTTGTCGTGGTGTTGATCGCGGCGATCAGTCTGTTCAGCCATAAACTGGGTCTGGAACGGGGCCTGTCGGTGGCGCTGTTCCCAATGGTGATTTTGACCATGACCATTGAACGTCTGTCGATCACCTGGGAAGAACGCGGTGCCAACCATGCGCTGAAAGTGGCGATCGGCACGCTGTTCGCCGCCTCCCTGGCGCACCTGATCATGACCGTGCCGGAGCTGGTGTACTTCGTGTTTACCTTCCCGGCGATCCTGCTGATTCTGGTCGGCTTCATGCTGGCGATGGGTCGCTATCGCGGCTACCGCCTGACCGAGCTGGTGCGTTTCAAGGCTTTCCTGAAGAAGGCTGACGCCTGATGTTCGGTTTCTGGAAAACCTGGAAGGCCCTCGAGGCACGCGGCATCATGGGCATCAATCGGCGTAACGCCGACTACGTGCTCAAGTACAACAAGCGCAGCCTCTACCCGATCGTCGACGACAAGATCCTCACCAAGGAGCGCGCCATCGCCGCCGGCATCCATGTGCCGGAGCTGTACGGGGTGATCTCCACCGAGAAGGAAATCGACAAGCTCGACGAGATCATCGGCGGGCGCAGCGACTTCGTGATCAAACCGGCCCAGGGCGCGGGTGGCGACGGCATCATCGTCATCGCCGACCGTTTCGAGGGCCGGTATCGTACGGTGTCGGGCAAGATACTTGCCCACGAAGAGCTCGAGCACCACATTTCGAGCATCCTCACCGGCCTGTACTCGCTGGGCGGCCACCGTGACCGCGCGCTGATCGAATACCGCGTCACGCCGGACCAGATCTTCAAAAGCATCAGTTACGAAGGCGTGCCGGACATCCGCATCATCGTGCTGATGGGCTACCCGGTGATGGCCATGCTGCGCCTGCCAACCCGCCAGTCCGGCGGCAAGGCCAACCTGCACCAAGGCGCGATCGGCGTCGGTGTCGATTTGGCGACCGGCCTGACCCTGCGCGGCACCTGGCTGAACAACATCATCACCAAACACCCCGACACCACCAACGCGGTGGATGGTGTGCAACTGCCCTACTGGGACGGTTTCATGAAACTCGCTGCCGGCTGCTATGAGCTGTGCGGGCTGGGTTACATCGGTGTCGACATGGTGCTGGACCAGGAAAAAGGCCCGCTGATTCTTGAGCTGAATGCACGGCCGGGGCTGAACATCCAGATTGCCAATGACTGCGGACTGACCTTGCGCACCCATGCAGTGGAAGCGCGGCTGGAAGAGCTGAAGGCGCGTGGTGTGATGGAGTCGGTTGAAGAGCGGGTGGCGTTTACCCAGGAAATGTTTGGGCATATTCCGGCGGTCGAGGGCTGACAAGCCTAAAAGCCAAGAGCAAAAGCCCCTCATCGGAACGCCGCCCGCCTAGCCCTCTCCCGGAGGGAGAGGGGATTGACCGAGTTGTTTGCAAGCGTTTCACCGACCTGAAATATCCAGTCGAACTCAGGCCTTGAAAGCCATGGAGATCGGCTCCCTTTCCTCCTCGCCCCCTTGGGGGAGAGGGCTGGGGTGAGGGGGAGGCTTTTGACTTTGATCTGGCAGCGCAGAGGACTACAATCCCCACCCCGCCTCCACGGCCGATCTGCCCCGCCCATGTTGACCTGCTCCGTACACCCGCTACCCTACCGTGCCAATCCCGCCGACTACTTCGCGGCCATCCGCAACGCGCCCGGTGCCGTGCTGCTCGACAGCGGCCGGCCGAGTGCCGAGCGTGGCCGCTTCGATTTGCTCAGCGCCTGGCCGCTGGAACAATTGGCGGTGTTGCCGGATGAAAGCGGTGCGCATTTTCTGCAGCGCCTGCGCGATAACCTCGACCGCTTGGGCGAGGCTGATTTGCCAGCGGGTTGCGAGTTGCCATTCGCCGGCGGTCTGATCGGTTACCTGAGCTACGACTTCGGTCGGCATCTGGAACACCTGCCAAATCAGGCCCAGGATGATCTGCAGTTGCCGGATGCGCGCTTCGGATTGTACGACTGGGCGTTGATCAGCGATCACCAGGCTCAAACCAGCCAATTGGTCTTTCACCCGTCCCTTGCCGACAGTGAACAGCAGCGCCTGATCAGATTGTTCACCCAGCCGGTGGTGAGCGCGTTGATCCCGTTCAAACTCAACCAGCCGATGACCGCCGACCTCTCGGCCGACGATTACCGTCAGGCGTTCGAGCGCATTCAGCAGTACATCCAGGCCGGCGACTGCTACCAGGTCAACTTCGCCCAGCGCTTTCGCGCGTCGTGCCAGGGTGATCCATGGCTGGCTTACTGCAAATTGCGCGAAGCCTGCCCGACACCGTTCTCCGGTTTCCAGAGCTTGGCCGATGGCGGCGCGGTGTTGAGCCTGTCACCGGAACGTTTCGTCAAAGTCAGCCAGCGTCAGGTCGAAACCCGCCCGATCAAAGGCACTCGCCCCCGCGGCCTGACGCCTGCCGAAGACGCCGCAAACGCTGCCGAACTGCTGGCCAGCCCCAAGGATCGTGCGGAAAACCTGATGATCGTCGACCTGCTGCGTAACGATCTCGGTCGCACCTGCCGCATCGGCTCGGTGCGAGTGCCGGAGTTGTTCAGCCTGGAAAGCTATCCGAATGTGCATCATCTGGTCAGCAGCGTGACCGGTGAACTGGCAGAGGATCGCGACGCACTGGACCTGATCGCCGGCAGCTTCCCCGGCGGCTCGATCACTGGCGCCCCGAAGATTCGTGCGATGCAGATCATCGACGAACTGGAGCCGACGCGGCGCGGCCTGTATTGCGGGTCGTTGCTGTATCTGGACGTGCGCGGCGAGATGGACAGCTCCATCGCCATTCGCAGTCTGTTGGTCAAGGATGGACAGGTGTGCTGCTGGGGCGGCGGCGGGATCGTCGCCGATTCGGACTGGCAGGCAGAGTATCAGGAGTCGATTACCAAGGTCCGGATCCTCCTCGATACCCTGCAGAACCTTTAAAAGCATCGCGAGCAGGCTCGCTCCCACATTTGGAATACATTTTGATCGTTCCCACGCTCTGCGTGGGAATGCAGCCCGGGACGCTCCGCGTCCCAACCGGACGCGGAGCGTCCATTGAGGCATTCCCACGCAGAGCGTGGGAACGATCGTCAGGTGGTTGGGTTTACAGGCTAAGGTCGCGGTTGGAGGCCTTGAGAAATTCCTGCTTCAGCTCGGCAAATGTATGCACCGCCGGAAATTGCGGAAATTCGCGGATCACATTCTCCGGCGCATGAAACAGAATCCCGGCATCCGCCTCGCCCAGCATGCTCGTGTCGTTGTACGAATCCCCCGCTGCGATCACCCGGTAGTACAAGCTCTTGAACGCCAGCACCGACTGGCGCTTGGGATCTTTCTGACGCAACTGATAGCTGGTCACCCGGCCACTCTCGTCAGTAATCAAGCGATGGCAAAGCAGCGTCGGAAAGCCCAGCTGGCGCATCAACGGCTGAGAGAACTCGTAGAACGTGTCCGACAGAATCACCACCTGAAAACGCTCGCGCAGCCAGTCGACGAATTCCACCGCGCCGCCCAGCGGCTTGAGCGTGGCGATCACTTCCTGGATGTCCGACAGTTTCAGGCCGTGCTCATCGAGGATGCGCAAACGCTGCTTCATCAGCACGTCGTAGTCGGGAATGTCCCGGGTGGTGGCCTTGAGCGAGTCGATGCCGGTTTTCTCAGCAAACGCGATCCAGATTTCCGGTACCAGTACCCCTTCAAGATCCAGGCAAGCAATTTCCACAAGACACTCCCGTTTGTAGTGATTATTGAGTCGAGCGAGGCCGAACTCTAGCGACTCGACTGCCGACGCGCAACGCACGGCACGCCCCCGAGCCTTGCTGCTTTTTGTTACCATCGGTGCCATATAGAGCGCCCAGCGCCACCGACCTGTAGGAAGCCGCCCTGATGAGCCCAACGTTCGACGTCGTGGAACTCGCCACGACCTATGCCAACAAATCCGCACAAGACATCCTCAAACTCGCCTTTGCCGAGTTCGGTGATGAGCTGTGGATATCTTTCAGCGGCGCCGAGGATGTGGTGCTGGTGGACATGGCCTGGAAGCTCAACAAGAACGTCAAGGTGTTCAGCCTCGATACCGGTCGCCTGCACCCGGAAACCTACCGTTTCATCGAGCAGGTGCGCGAGCACTACAAGATCGACATCGAAATCGTCTCGCCGGACCACGCGAAACTTGAACCGTTCGTGAAGGAAAAAGGCTTGTTCAGCTTCTACCGCGACGGCCACGGCGAATGCTGCGGCATCCGCAAGATCGAGCCGCTGCGGCGCAAGCTCGCTGGCGTCAAGGCCTGGGCCACCGGCCAGCGCCGCGACCAGAGCCCGGGCACGCGCAGTGCTGTGGCGGTGCTGGAAATCGACACCGCGTTCTCCACGCCGGAGCGCACCTTGTACAAGTTCAATCCCCTGGCGCAGATGACCAGCGAGGAAATCTGGGGCTACATTCGCATGCTCGAGCTGCCCTACAACAGCCTGCACGAACGCGGCTTCATCAGCATCGGCTGCGAACCCTGCACCCGCCCGGTCCTGCCCAACCAGCACGAGCGCGAAGGTCGCTGGTGGTGGGAAGAAGCGACGCAGAAAGAATGCGGGTTGCATGCGGGGAATATCATCAGCAAGAGCAAGGCGTAGTCCTCAGCCACACTGATCTCCCTTGTAGGAGTGAGCCTGCTCGCGATAGCGGTGTGTCTGCCAAATATTTAGAACTGACACACCGCTATCGCGAGCAGGCTCACTTCTACATTAAATCCCCAGCGACTCGAAAAATGTGTACACACAAATGTCACCATCGGTGCCTTTTATGTGTGCACTTTTCGTTTTCACGCCCTGAAAAGTTACATCCCCGCTCAAATCCTCACCGCCACCTCCCAGCGCAAAAACTTCGGCAGAAAATAATTACCTGTGCAATCGGTCAGTTTTTACCGCCCGGTTTTCAGCCACTTATCGTCCGTCGATAACTTTTCGAAATCAGCAACGCTTCCCATAGACCCGCAGCTGGCACAGATCTCGCTTTAGTGCATACATGTTTTGTATACAAAACTGCAAAGCATGAATCCACTTTCGATCCGCAAGCCTGAAGCGCCCTATCCCGTACAGGCTGCAGATGCCCCGTAACCAGTGATGTTGTCACCGTCGCGACGAAGATATGTCGAGCCCGCCGGCTCATGCACAGTCATCGCGGCCTGAACATCAGGAGCCTGCCGGAATGCGTACAAGTCTCTCCAATAACATCGCGCTGAATCTGCCCTCCTCCACGCTTGATCAACCGTTGCCCGACGACGGACTGAGCGAGCCGCTGCAACTGAGCCCGCGTCTGCACAACAGCGACCTGGCGCCGACCAAGGTCGAAGGCCGGCGCTGGGGCAAATACAGCATTTTCGCGCTGTGGACGAATGACGTGCACAACATCGCCAACTACTCGTTCGCCATCGGCCTGTACGCGTTGGGTCTGGGCGGCTGGCAGATTCTGCTGTCGTTGGGGATCGGCGCGGCGCTGGTGTATTTCTTCATGAACCTGTCCGGTTACATGGGGCAGAAAACCGGGGTGCCGTTTCCGGTGATCAGCCGGATCAGTTTCGGCATTCACGGGGCGCAAATTCCTGCATTGATCAGGGCAGTTATCGCCATTGCCTGGTTCGGTATTCAGACGTACCTCGCCTCGGTGGTATTCCGCGTTTTGCTGACCGCCGTGCATCCCGGTTTCGCCGAGTACGATCACGACTCGATCCTTGGCCTGTCGAGTCTGGGCTGGGTGTGTTTCGTGGCGATCTGGCTGGTGCAACTGGCGATTCTTGCTTACGGCATGGAGATGGTGCGTCGATACGAAGCGTTTGCCGGTCCGGTGATTCTGCTGACCGTCGCTGCCCTCGCCGCCTGGATGTACCTCCAGGCCAACGCAACCATCGCCTGGTCGATCCGCGAACCGCTGACCGGTGCCGAAATGTGGCGCAATATCTTTGCCGGCGGCGCGTTGTGGCTGGCGATCTACGGCACGTTGATTCTGAATTTCTGCGATTTCGCCCGATCTTCGCCGTGCCGCAAGACCATCAAGGTGGGAAATTTCTGGGGTTTGCCGGTGAATATTCTGCTGTTCGCCGCGATTACGGTCCTGCTCTGCGGCGCGCAATTTCAGATCAACGGGCGGATCATCGAAAGCCCGACCGAAATCATCGCCTCGATTCCCAACACATTTTTCCTGGTGCTCGGTTGCCTGGCGTTTCTGATCGTCACCGTAGCGGTGAACATCATGGCCAACTTCGTCGCGCCGGCCTTCGTACTGAGCAATCTGGCGCCGAAGTACCTGACCTTCCGCCGCGCCGGGTTGATCAGCGCGACCATCGCGGTGCTGATCCTGCCGTGGAATCTCTACAACAGCCCGCTGGTGATCGTGTATTTCCTCTCCGGTCTCGGCGCCCTGCTGGGCCCGTTGTACGGGGTGATCATGGTCGACTACTGGCTGATCCGCAAAGGCCGGATCAACGTGCCGCAGCTCTACAGCGAAGCAGCCGATGGCGCTTATTACTACAGCCGTGGCGTCAATTTCCGCGCCGTGGCGGCGTTCATTCCTGCGGCGCTGATCGCCATCGTCCTGGCGCTGGTGCCAGGTTTCCACAGCGTCTCACCGTTTTCCTGGCTGATCGGCGCCGGGATCGCCGGGATGCTTTATCTGATCATCGCCCAACGTCAGCCGCACTACGCCGACGTCAGTGGCGAATCCATCGCCGTCGACAACGTCTGCCATTAATCCCTTCGCGGCCCGGTTTTCGGGCCGCACTACTGCCCGCAATAAGGATGTCCCCATGCGTATTCTCGTGGTCAACGTCAACACCACCGAATCCATCACCGAAGCCATCGCCCGCTCGGCCCAGGCTGTCGCTGCTCCCGGCACCGAAATCGTCGGCTTGACCCCGCATTTCGGCGCCGATTCGATTGAAGGCAACTTCGAAAGCTACCTCGCCGCCATCGCCGTAATGGACCGGGTGATGTCCTACGACCAGCCGTTCGACGCGGTGATTCAAGCCGGCTACGGCGAACACGGCCGCGAAGGCTTGCAGGAACTGCTCAACGTGCCAGTGGTGGACATCACCGATGCGGCGGCGAGCACGGCAATGTTTCTCGGCCACGCGTATTCGGTGGTGACCACACTGGACCGCACCGTGCCGCTGATCGAGGATCGTCTGAAACTGTCCGGTCTGTGGGATCGTTGCGCGTCGGTACGGGCCAGTGGTCTGGCCGTGCTGGAGCTGGAACACGAGCCGCAGCGTGCGCTGGAAGCCATCGTGCATCAGGCTGAACTGGCGGTGACCCAGGATAAGGCCGAGGTGATTTGCCTGGGTTGCGGGGGCATGGCCGGCCTGGATGAGCAGATTCGTCGGCGGACTGGAGTGCCGGTGGTGGATGGCGTGACAGCGGCGGTGACGATTGCCGAAGCGTTGGTGCGCTTGCGTTTGTCGACGTCCAAGGTGCGCACTTATGCGACGCCGCGGCCGAAGAACATTGTAGGCTGGCCGGGGCGGTTTGCCCGATAGACCGCGTTATCGTTCATCGCGAGCAGGCTCACTCCTACAGGGGAACGCATTCCAAATGTAGGAGTGAGCCTGCTCGCGATGGCCGCATCTCGGTCTCAATCCCTGCTCAAATGGCACTGAACCGCCCCGCCAATCCCCGCTCCGCAAACTGCTCAATCACAAAATCGACAAACGCCCGAGTCTTGCCCGGCAACAATTTATGCTCGGCGTAGTAAATCGAAATATTGCCGTCGTCGACAAACCAGTCCGGCAGCACCCGCTGTAACGTCCCCGCCTGCAGATACCCGACCGCAAACGGCATGCTCACCAGCGCAATCCCCAACCCTTGCATCGCCGTCGCACACGCCGCTTCGGAATCGCTCATGGTCATCCGCGCCTGCAGCGTCAGCGGACTGTGTTGCCGGTCGCGGTGGGTCAGTTGCCAGGAACGCACGCGCCCGGTTTGCGGCGAGCGAATCAGGATGCCGTCGTGCGGTTTGAGGTCGTCCGGATGAGTGATCGCCGGGTGCGCCGACAGATAGTCCTGTGACGCGACTAGCACCCGATGGGCCGGTGTCAGTTTGCGTGCGACCACGCCCTGGGGCAGTTCGAAACCACCGCCGATCGCCGCATCGAAGCCCTGGCCGATCAGATCGACCTGTCGATTATCGAAATGCCAGTCCGGGTTGATCGCCGGGTAACGCTGCAGAAACTCACCGAGCAACGGCACGATATACAGGCGCCCGAACACCGTGCCCATGCTGACTTTCAACGTCCCGGCCGGTTGCCCCCCGGCGCTGGCCAGATTCGCCACAGCATTCTGGATCGTTGTCAGGCTGGCGCTGACTTCGCTCAAAAACAGTTGCCCGGCCTCGGTCAGCGTCAGGCTGCGTGTACTACGCTGGAACAGCCGTACGCCGAGCCGCGCCTCCAGTTTCGCCACGCTCTTGCCGACTGCCGCCGGGGTCAGACTCAAGCGGCGCGCGGCTTCGGCGAAGCTGCCAACCTCGGCACTGCGCACGAAGCATTCGATACTGCTGAACGTTTCCATGATCACCACTATAAACTTCTGGTTTACACAGACTATAGCAATCAGGGTCTACACGGTGGTCGATGCGACGCCGATACTCGGCACCAACACCAAGGCATCCCGCCTTGAACATTTGGAGATCGAACATGACCACTCAACACCTCAGCGGCAAAGTCGCTCTGATCCAAGGCGGTTCGCGCGGCATCGGTGCAGCCATCGTCAACCGCCTGGCTGCTGAAGGCGCTGCTGTTGCCTTCACTTACGTCAGCTCCGCCGCCAAGGCCGAAGAACTGCAGAACAGCATCACCGCCAACGGCGGCAAAGCCCTGGCGATCAAGGCTGACAGCGCCGACGCCGAGGCCATCCGCCATGCCGTCAGCGCTACCGTCGAAGCCTTTGGGCGCCTCGACATTCTGGTCAACAACGCCGGCGTGCTGGCCATTGCGCCACTGGAAGACTTCAGTCTGGAAGATTTCGACCGGACGCTGGCGATCAACGTGCGCAGCGTGTTCATTGCTTCGCAGGAAGCAGCGAAGCACATGGGCGAAGGCGCGCGGATCATCAACATCGGCAGCACCAACGCCGACCGCATGCCCTTCGGCGGTGGCGGTGTGTATGCCATGAGCAAATCGGCGCTGGTCGGTCTGACCAAAGGCCTGGCTCGCGACCTCGGCCCGCGCGGCATTACCATCAACAATGTACAGCCCGGCCCGGTCGACACCGACATGAACCCGGCGCACGGTGACTTCGCCGACAGCCTGATCCCGTTGATGGCCGTTGGGCGTTACGGCACTGCCGCAGAAATCGCCGGTTTCGTCGCTTATCTGGCGGGGCCGGAAGCCGGTTACATCACTGGCGCCAGCCTGACCATCGACGGTGGTTTCGGCGCCTGATCGCACTGTTAAGTGACAGTAAAACGCCGCCGCTCCTTTCATAGAGCGGCGGCGTTTTTTGTTTCAGGTGTTCAGGCCCATTCCAGCATCGGCAAACCGAAAGCGCTCGGGGTGAAGCCTTTCAAGGTACGAAGAATCCCATCGGCGTGTGCGTATTTTTCATCGGGCATCGCGGCATCGGGGATCGCGATGGCGGTCATCCCGGCGGCTTTCGCGGCGGTCACGCCGAACGGCGAATCCTCGAACACCAGACAATCCTGCGGCGCGACGCCCAGACGTCGGGCGGCGGTGAGGAAGATATCCGGCGCCGGTTTCGCCGCGCCGACTTCCGGATCGTCGGCGGTGACAATGAAATCGAACAATGCGAACCAGTCGCGGTGCAGCGTGGTTTTCTGGCCGAACGACTGACGCGAGGAACTGGTGCCCACGGCGATCGGAATATTGTGCGCCTTGAGATGGCGGACCAATTCCTCTGCGCCCGGCATCGCTTGCGCCTTGGGGAAACGCTCACGCATCAACGGCTCGCGGATCTGCAGGAACTCTTCAGCGGTGATCGGCAGCTCCAGCGCCTGCACCACGTAGTTCGCCAGGTCATTGGCGCCACGGCCGATGATGTTCTGTTTGATGCTCCAGTCGAAGGTGCGCCCGTAGCGCCCGACAATCAGCGAAGTGACTTCGGTGTAGATACCCTCGGTGTCCAGCAGCAAACCGTCCATATCGAAAATCACGGCCTTGATCGGGCCTAACGCCTTCAGCGGTGCATTCATCTCGGATCCGTTATCAATGACATCCCAGGCGGCGAAGACGCCGCTGCTCGGATCGGATTAAAGGGTTCAGCAGCATAGCGAGCCCGACAGACATTGAGCAACGGCCAATGTCCGCGAGGCGCTGAAACACTCGCGAAAAATTAGCGAAACATCCTACAGACACTGCCTACTTCCCCGACTTCTTTCTCGTTTGATCCCCCGCAAAGTCCTCGCACCCTTTTTGATGTGCGCGAGCGACTGCGAATGTTTGAACCTGATCGGCTCCTGGCCCTGAACAACAGCATCGGTTTGCTGGTGGTGGCCGCGCTCAATCCCGAGCAACCGGATTTCGAAGCCTTGATCGGCGAATTCCGCCTGTGCCTGAACAACTACGACGCCTGGGCCGAGCAGTTCTGGGCCGGCACTGCGCTCGACATCGAGCAGGTGTTTAGCGTCGGCAACGACGTGCGCCTCAGTGCGCCGATCACCTCGCGCCAGCCGCTCAGTTCGTCGGTAGTGATGTGCCCGGCCAGCGGTCCTTTGACCCTGGTGCACCTGTTCGAAGCCGCGCGTTTTGTGCCGATCGGCAATACACCGGTGACGCTTGAACCGCTGCTCAGTGAGGTTGACGGCGTCCAGACGTTCGGCGAACCGCTGCGCCATACCATTGGCCCCAGCGGCATTCTGCAAGTCACCGACTGCGAGCGGGGCCAGCGTTATCGCATCACCTTCTTTCCCGATGTTTCCACTGCGCAGGTGCGGGCGTTGTATGCCTCTTATGAAGCGGTTATCGGGGACCTGGAAGGCTGGTTGCGCGGCGAGTGGGCCGGGTTTCAGCCGCAGTGGACGGAGTTTTCCAGCGCCGGGTTTCTTGAGCGTTACGGGCAGTTGCAACGGGCCGACTGGCGCGGTTTCGAGAATGCGCTCAATGGCTTTTGGGACGACATTAAACAGGTCTTCGCCCTCCTCGCCGACTTGCAGGTTAATAGCGAAAAACTCCTTGAGTACCTGAGCGACGTTGAGCTGGAGGCGTTGCTCGCAGCCTCCAGCGAGGCCATCGCCAACGCGCTGTTGATGCTTAGCGACGAGCCGCTGCTGTTCATTCATCTGGCCGCGTTTACCAGTTGGCTGAAGATGCTGCCGCCGCAGTACCTCGCCGAAGTGGTGGCCGAGGTGCGCGTCGAACTGCTGGTCAGTTTTCTGCTGATGCGCGTGGCCGGCGGTGCCGGTGTGTCGCTGCGTTTGAGCAGCAAGGTGCTGGACAAGGTCAAGTCGCCACGGGCGCGGCAATGGCTGTCGGCCTCGGCGCTGCGTCTGACGGAGCTGACGTCGACGCCGGGACTGAACAAGCATGCCAGCGCGTTGAAACCGTTGATGTTGCATGCGCGTGAGGTGGCGCTGAAACCGGCGCCCTCCGTTCCGCTGAAGATTCGTCAGGCCGATTCGCAGGTACTGACCGTGCCGAATCCGGCGCCGCTTGCGCGGGGCAAGACTGGCGGCTCGACGCGGATGGAGCGCCACGAACCTCGCGACGACTCCCCCGACCAGGCGAAAAACCCCAACGGCGACAGCGCCGATTGCGTGCCGCTGACCTGTACCAATGGCTGTCCGGTGTCGATGGCTACCGGCGAAGAGCTGCTGACGCTGACGGATGCGGTGCTTGATGGTGTGCTGCCGTTTGAGTTCAGCCGTTTGTATCGCAGCAGTGCGGCTGAAATCGATGTTGGATTGGGGTTTGGCTGGAGCCATTCGCTGGCGCATCGGCTGGAGTTTTGCGCTGATGAAGTGGTCTGGGTCGATCACGAAAACCGGCGTACGCGGTTTCCGTTGCCCAGTGCGACCCGGCCGGCGATTCACAACAGTCTGTCGCGGGCGGCGATTTTTCTTGGCGACGAACCGGAAGAGCTGATTCTGGCGCTGGCCGGCGAGGCGGCGCGGTTTTATCACTTTCGCGCCGGGCGGCTGACGGCGATCAGTGATGTGTATGGCAACCGCTTGTGTGTTGTTCGCGATCGTCATGACCGTATCAGCCGTTTAGAAAACGGTGCCGGTCGGGCTTTGTCGCTGCGTTATGACCGCGCGCAGTTGGTTGGCCTGGATTATCAGGTTTTTCAGCATGCGGAATGGGTGACTGAGCAAACCCTCGTCAGCTACCGCTTCGACGCTTATCAAAATCTGATCGAAGCCACCAACGCCGTCGGCGACAGCGAGCGTTACGACTACGACGACGCTCACGTCATCCTGCAGCGGCAACTGGCCGGCGGCGCGAGTTTTTTCTGGGAGTGGGAACGCTCCGGCAAGGCTGCACGCTGCGTCCGCCATTGGGCTTCGTTCTCGCAGATGAACACCCGTTAC
Organism: Pseudomonas sp. Z003-0.4C(8344-21); assembly: GCF_900104975.1. Lineage (NCBI taxonomy): Bacteria > Pseudomonadati > Pseudomonadota > Gammaproteobacteria > Pseudomonadales > Pseudomonadaceae > Pseudomonas > Pseudomonas sp. Z003-0.4C(8344-21). Next base: position 4,431,236 of record NZ_LT629756.1, read on the forward strand.
ATCTGGGCGGACGACGGCAGCGTCGCGGTGCAGTACGTCGACGGCACCGAAGAAACCTACGTCCACGACGACCGCGCACGGCTGGTGCGCAAGGTCGAGGCGGACGGCGGCGAACACCTCAAGGCCTATGACGCTGAAGGCCGCTTGATCGCCGAACAGGACCCGCTCGGCGCCGTCACCGAATACCGCTACGACGAAGTCGGACGGCTGATCGCGCTGATTCCGCCGGACGACGCGCCAACGTCCTACGAGTACCGCAACGGTTTTCTTTATCGGCGCACTCGCGGCGATGCCGTGTGGATCTATCGGCGCAACGCCGAGGGCGATATCACCGAAGCGGTCGATCCTGACGGTCAGGTCACCCATTACTACTACAACGTGCGCGGGCAACTGCTGTCGATCCGCTACCCGGACAGCAGTCGCCATAAGCTGGTGTGGAATCCGCTCGGCCAGTTGACCGAAGAAACCCTGCCCGACGGTGGTGTACGGCGTTTTTCCTACGACGCATTGGGGCGAAGGACGACGACCGCCGATGAACACGGCGCCGTCACCCGTCAGCAGTGGGACGCCGTTGGCCGACTGATCCAGACAACTTTTCCTACCGGCAACACCCGCGCTTACAGCTACGGCGCCTACGGCCAGGTGACCGCCGAACGCGACGAGCTCGGACGCATTACCCGTTACGAGTACGACGATGACCTGCATCTGGTTTCACGGCGGATCAACCCCGACGGCACGCAGGTGCAGTACCGCTACGACCATGCGCAACTGCTGCTCACCGAGATCGAGAACGAGTCCGGGGAAAGGTACCGGCTGGACTACACGCCGAGCGGATTGATCCGACAGGAAACCGGGTTTGATGGACGCCGGACCGCGTATGCCTACGACCTGAATGGGCATCTGCTGGAGAAGACCGAGTTTGGTGATGACGGCTCATGTTTGCTGACTGCTTATGAGCGCGATGCGGCCGGACGCCTACTGGTCAAGACCCTGCCTGACGGCATCAAGGTTAAATATTCCTACGACCGCCTCGGCCGTCTGACAGCCGTCGATGACGGCCACAACCACCCGCTGGCCTTCGAATACGACCGCCAGGATCGGCTGATCACCGAGCACCAGGGCTGGGGCACCCTGCGTTACGCCTATGACGCCTGCGGCCAGCTCAAACGTCTGCGCCTGCCGGACAACAGCAAACTCGATTACCACTACGCCAAGGGCGGCGCGCTGACGGCGATCGACCTCAACGGCACGCCGCTGACCCGCCACGTCTACCAGTTCGGCCGCGAAGTGCAGCGCCAGCAAGGCCTGCTGCTCAGCGAATATGCCTACGACGAACAGGGAAGGTTACTGGCTCACGCCGTAGGCCATCAACGCGATTCGGTGTACCGCCGCGATTATGCCTACAGCGCCAACGGCAACCTTGCCCACATCGCCGACAGCCGCCACGGCCAACGCACCTACGGCTACGACGCCCTCGACCGACTGATCCGCGTCCGCCACTCGCGCGACGAACTGCCGGAATCCTTCGCCCACGACCCGGCCGGCAACCTGCTCATGCAGGACCGCCCCGGCCCGAGCCGGATTCAAGGTAACCGCCTGCTGATGCAGGGCGACCGGCATTACGACTACGACGCCTTCGGCAACCTGATCCGCGAACGCCGCGGCAAAGCCCAAACACTCGTCACCGAATACCGCTACGACAGCCAGCACCGCCTGATCGGCCTGACCCGCCCCGACGGTCAAACCGCCACCTATCAATACGACGCCTTCGGCCGGCGCATCCGCAAAACCGTCGACGGCCAGACCACCGAGTTCTTCTGGCAAGGCGACCAGATCGTCGCCGAAAGCAGCGAGAACGAATACCGCAGCTACGTCTACGAACCCGGCACCTTCCGCCCACTGGCGCTGCTCGACGGCAAAGGCCCGAAAAAAGCCTGCCCGTTCTACTACCAGCTCGACCACCTCGGCACGCCGCAAGAACTCACCGACTACGGCGGCGACATCGTCTGGTCCGCCCAATACGACGCCTACGGCAAAACCGCCGCGCTGACCCTGGCGGGCGACGACTACCTGAACCAGCCACTGCGGTTTCAGGGACAGTACTTCGATGCCGAGAGTGGCCTGCATTACAACCGTCACCGGTATTACGACCCACGTTTAGGGCGATACCTGACACCGGACCCGATCAAGCTGGCCGGTGGGTTGAATCAGTACCAGTACGTGCCGAATCCGACGGGGTGGGTGGATCCGTTGGGGTTGAACTCCAACTGCCCGCCGCCGGGAACGCCGGGTTGTGAGGTGCCGGGTGGGATTGCTGGGGTTAAGGTTGATGAGGGGGAGCCTGATGCACCAACGCCTAAGAAAAAGCAGGAATACCTGTACCGAGGAGACTCAAGAGACCCGTCCGATGTTTTTGTGAACGGATTCAAAAGCAAGGGAGACAGCGAGGACTTATTCCTCCACTCCATTGATAGCGATTTTCCTCCAAGCGGCTATATCAGCACCTCCCCCTCTAGAGACGTGGGAAAAGAGTTTGCTACCAGCTTTTTTACAAAAACCGGGTTTCTTTATACCTTGAAGAGAGTAGAGGGTTATGATTTGAAGCAAGAATTAGGAAACCGGTACAAATTTTCCCGAGAACAGGAATTCGCCGTTCCAAAAGTTATCAAAAATGAAGATATTCTAGGCGCCACGATAATTATTGATGATGGGCGTGACTTTGGTTACTCCATCCCGAATCCATATAGGAAAATTGACAAATGATTTCGGAGTTCAAAATTATCGTAGAAAAAGAACATACAATCAAAGATGTAGTTCTGTTTTGCGACAGCGAGAAAATGAGCATAACTCTAAGCCTGGACGGATTATCGCCAAAAACATACACCGGCAAAAATTTTTATCACTGTTTCGGCTTAATCCGCAAGGACAACCCTCTAGTAACTTTCTTTTGCAAAGGCTCAAAGTTGAATGTTCACCCCTCGAGCTTGTCATCACAAATGTCTCTTGGATTAAAAGCTTATGAATTGACAAATGGAGCAGAACCATCACTGAAAGACGTGGTATCGATATTTGAATACGAAAATGAAAACCTAACAAACTCACCTGAACTACAGAGAGAATTTTTCTTACAGTGGATAGGGTCTTAGGGGAGAAAGATATAATTTTCACGACAAAATTGACAAATGGCGCCCATATAAATTTTAAGAAAGACGCAAGCCGAGCCTTAACCAACACTACGTAAAGACGCTTTCTAGAAATAGATCGGCAGTGTAAAAGAAACACATGAGCAAGACCAAGGGCAATATCACCAAGGCTAAAAACTATTACCACCCCCACAGAGCACGAAGCATTTTTTAAACAAAAAAATGCAATCCAGCTAGCTAATCAAATCATTGGACTAGATATTTTTTAAACCCGGAGAAAAGGATGAGTGAACAAAATGAAACTTTGGATACTCTGATACATGACTTTATTTCTATGGTAGAGACAAGCACGCTGCTACTTGAAAAAAAATTTGGCACTCGAGACATTCGAAGGCTTTGGCATACCAAGGCGATAAAGCGTCGCGGAAGAGTCACTCGAGGCGTTAAATATGAATTGCACGGCATTGGCTGCCGTATCAATCTATCGACAGGAACCGTAGATTTTGACTATGGACCTAATGGTGAAATCAATGGGTTTGACATTTGGCGTTTATACATTTTTGCCTGTGAAAGACCATCTAAATATAGAAAATATTGCGACAAAGAAACAATCAAAAAAGAATTCGCCGAACATATAACTCAAAAAAAGATTAAGAAAATCTCTTTCGTTAGCAACTTATATATATTGGCCACCTGAAAGAAACCGAAAAAAAATAAAACACATATAATCATGCCGACTTCCGCATCTGCCTACGAGACAAACACCAAACTTCGCAACATAAAAATCATTAGAAATATTGGCAAAACTATTTTTGAGACAAGAGCGAACGAAACATGTCAGCCGAAAAGACTCGATACCGATCGACTGGATAATCATAAAAGACCATGAGTAACAATAATGATAAGTCTTTAGAAGATTTGATAAAAGACTTCCTCAGCAAAGTTGAGAAAGGAACAACGCTTCTACAGAAAAAATTTGGTACAAAAAACATTCTTAGACTCTGGCGAAGTGGCCAAATAGAGCGCTGCGGGGGAATTAACGATAGCGTTGAGTATGAGTTGCACGGTGTAGGCTGTGCCATCCACTTTCCCACAGAGTTAGTAGATTTCGATTACGGCCCAAATAACAGGACCGACGGCTTTGACGTGTGGCGTATTTATATGTACGCCACCGACAGGCCTGAAGAGTACAAAAAATACACTGACAGAAACTTTCTTGAGAGTGAGTTCAAGTCTTATATAGCTTCAGGCAGAATCGAAAAAATGTCGCCCGCCGATGACCTCTATGTACTAATCGCCCCGCCTGAAAACTCTGAAAACGAGACTTAAGCACCTGCTGTCTCTGGCGTTTATGCCAAAGTTCAATTGTTAAAAACCTCACTGATCATTTCAATCTCTGAAAGAAAGAACAGCATGGCTCGCAGATGACTAAGAAATATCCCGCGCATATTGTCGAAATCGACCCAATCATTGAGGAAATGCTACTGCTCAGCGTCAACGGTGTGACTGTGAGATGTTTCGCAGGCCACTGCCCGTCAGTCATCGAAGTAGGTGAGACCTACTCAGCCGAGTTCGAAATGGTGTTGCCGGACGAAATAGACATCTCAAAATGTGATGGCAGCGAAACACGTGTCGAGATGCTTGACGACGGTTTCTCATGCGAGATCCACGGGCGCTTAGAAGGCGACACGCTCAAGTCGTTCGTCGAATTTGCGGATCAAGATATCCACTTCGATTTTCCGCACCTCAATGGTCAGTATGTAAAAATCAGAGCACAAAGAATCGACGTCTCGTTCTGAAGAGCTGATTTTCTGAAGGGCCTGCTGAGTCAGGCCCTTAAACCATAACTCAAACTCTTAACATCCCCTCACTGCTCATCCCCATCCTCCTCATACTCCATATCCGCCTCATCCGAATCATTCAACGGCACCGTCGCATCATCCATCAACGACCCCGGATCCTCGTTCCCCGGATCATTGATAAACGGCTGTCCATTCGGGCCCTTCTCTTCTTTGCCTTCGGTTTCAGGAGTCATGGCGAACCTCTTTGATCGCGTGGATGTATGACGTTCGAAACGCCCTGCCGCCAATCGTTCCTCTTTCCAACTGCCAGACACGAAAAACCCGGCGCCAGGCCGGGTTTCCGTTGATCAATCAGCGATGTTTATTTTTGTGTTTGTTCTTGTGCTTATGGCCGCCGGAATGAGAACCACCGTCGTCGTCGCCCAGGTTGTTACCGACCGCACCGCCCGCTGCGCCGCCTAAACCGGCGCCAATAGCAGAGCCGGTAGAACCGCCGAGGCTGTTGCCGACGACCGAGCCGCCTGCGGCGCCAAGACCGCCACCAATCGCGGCCTCGGTGCGATTGCGTTTGTCCGCGCCGACAGCGCTGCCGGCCGCGCCGCCAACACCCGCGCCGACCGCTGCGCCCGTGCTGCCGCCGAGTTGTCCGCCAACCACATTACCCAGCACACCGCCGAGACCACCGCCCACGGCAGCGCTGCCGTCTCCGGCCGCCATTGCGCCCTGCGCCACGAACAAACCGAAAAACAGTGCAGATAATGACAATCGCATTTGAACCTCGCAGTTCCCGAATCGGGACGTTCCGCCCAAGCGGGGCGTATGCAGATTGGAGATGATTTCTGGCGAAACGTTCAGCCATGAAAAAGCCCGACATCAAGTCGGGCTTCTTCTGACCAGCCAGCAGGCTCAGTGGCGCTTGTGACCTTTGCCCAGGTTGCTGCCCACTGCGCCGCCGGCGGCACCACCCAGACCTGCGCCAATAGTGGCACCGTTCCGGCCGCCCAGGCTATTGCCGATCACCGAACCACCGGCTGCACCGACACCGCCGCCGATCGCCGCTTTGGTGCGGCTGCCCTTGCGTGCGGCGACTGCGCTGCCCGCTGCGCCCGCGACGCCAGCGCCGATTGCGGCACCCGTGCTGCCGCCCATTTTCTGACCGACTACGTTACCCAGCGCGCCACCCAGGCCACCGCCCAGCGCAGCGGTGCCGTCGCCGGCAGCCATCGCCCCTTGAGCAACCAGAAGGCCAAGAACCAGAGCAGGCAGTGTTAAACGCATGACGAAAACCTCAAATAAACGGGATGAACAAGAAGGGCGGGGATTTAATGCGCTCGGCGCGGGAAAGTCCAGACGCACGCGACAGCGTCGTTTGGACCGCGATCAGAGAAAAGGTTTTATGCCAGGCAAAAAAAAGCCCGCTGGGGAGACGGGCTGGAGACTTGCTTTCTAACGGATGGCTTCACCCTACGTTGACCAACGTGAAAAGTTTGTGAAAAAAAACCCACATTTATGTCAACGCCATGGGCACATTTCTGCGATCGTAAAAAACCCCGTTCGATGACGGGGTTACGGGGCAAAGTCACTTTCGGGTCCTTGCCGTGACCTTGGGCAGGAACTTCGCCTTGGGCCCTTTGGGGACCACAGATTTGATTTTGCCAATGCTCACCGGATCTTCGCCAAAACCCGACTGATACTCCGACTGACCGCAGCGCACACAGTTGTTAAATGAAAACTCAGCGCCATCATCTTCGACATACGGACCTGTCATAGCCTCTCCCCTGCATACCAGGCCGATACCGGCAAAACAGTTTTGCCTGAAAAAATCGACCCTCAGCGCTTTTGAGACTAGTCGGTCACTACTGGACTTGCCGTTCAACAATGCTGATCACCGACGAGTGGATCAAGCGTTATGACGACAGCGATCATCCCCTAAAGATTTTCTTTAAACGGCCGTTGCCCTGATTCCTACAAATGAATCTCAAGGAGAGATCATGCAGATCAACGGATTCCCGAACATGCCAGTCGTCAAACTCACGGACGAGCAGATCGCAGCCGGCAAAGCCGCTGCGGAAAAACTCAAGGAAAAGATCGCCTCGGGCGAGATCACCATCAAATACCCGGATAAACCGCTCTTGCAGCCGGGCGTCGTCTATCACCCCAGCGAGCCAGCCCCATCGGCTCAACCTGACGGCTCACCGCCTCTTGTCGCCATTGATACACCGCTGACCTATGACGCAAAAGGTACGGTGATTCTCAAGCCGCAAGGCTGATCGACGCGGCCAAGCCCATTCCTTATGTGAATGGGCTTGGCCCTGACGGCGATGATCAGCGCAGCTTCACCGCCGTTCCGGTGACAAACACCACCACCATGCCACCCTTGCCTGCCGGCATGCTGATCTCAAAATCTACGCCCACCACGGCGTCAGCCTGCAATGCCCGCGCACGATCCTTGAGTTCATCGGTTGCCTGAATGCGAGCTTCCTTTAACGCTCGTTCCAAGGTCTGCGACCGCCCGCCAAAGAAGTCGCGCATGCCCGCGAACATATCGCGGATAACGTTGACGCCTTGCACAGACTCGGCGCTGACAATGTCCAGATAGGCTGTGATCTGCCGCCCCTCGACGGAATGAGTGGTGGAAATGATCATGAGAACCGTCCTTTTACTGCGAAAGTGAAAGCCGCGATTGTAAGGCCGATCTACTCGATTGAAGCAACGCGACACCAAACCGGGATCCTTGTGGCCTCAATTGCATTTAACCACCCACAACTGATCGATCCTCGTCGTAAAACTCGAACTCATCATTTCCCGCCGCATCCCCCAGGCCGGATCCGCCGGCACGCTTGCCGCGCGCAGCGTCCCGCTGCCCCAGCGCTGATTGATCCGATCGAGAACGCCCATCACCTTCTCCGCCGCCTGCGGTTGTGCCTCAGCAAACAGGTCCTGGGTAAATTCTCCGGGCTGACGCAGGTCCATCAACAACACCTCTGCCTTGCTGTACTTGAAGCCCGGCCTGAACAACTGGTCAATCGCTTCGCTCGCCGCCGTGCACAGCAAGCGCACGTCGTTCGTGGGGTAAGGCAGCTCGATCAGCGCGGAATTGGCGTACTTGGCCTCCTCCGGATTGAACATGCCGGTACGAATGCTCACGCGAATCTTCTTGCATAACGAGTTCTGTGCACGCAGCTTTTCTGCCGCGCGATGCACATAGGTCGCCACCGCTTCCTTGATCGGTTCGATTGTGGTCAGGCGTTTGCCAAACATGCGGCTGCTGCAGATTTCCTGCTTCGGCGGCTCCGTTTCCGACAGTTCCAGACACGATGTCCCACAGAGTTCGCGCGCGGTCTTCTCGATCACCACGCTGAACTTGCGCCGCAATGTCCACGGATCGGCCTTCGCCAGGTCCATCGCGCTTCTGATCTGCATGCTTTCGAGATGAGCCTTCATCCGCCGACCGACGCCCCACACGTCACCCACGTCGGTGTTGCGCAGCACCCAGTCACGTTTGACCGGGTCGCAAATATCGACAACGCCGCCGGTGTGCGCCTGCAAGCGTTTTGCGGTGTGGTTGGCGAGCTTGGCCAGCGTCTTCGTCGGCGCGATGCCGACGCCGACCGGGATACCGGTGCGTTTGAACACGGCAGAACGAATGGACCTGCCAAACGCCGTCAGATCGCCAGGAATGCCACTGAGATCAGCGAAGGCTTCATCGATGCTGTACACCTCGACGGCGGGCACCATGGACTCGATGATCGTCATCACCCGTTCGCTCATGTCGCCATACAGCGCGTAGTTACTGCTGAACACCTGGATGCCGTGGCGGCGCAGATCATCGCGAATCTGAAAGTACGGCGCGCCCATTTTCACAAAAGGTTTGGCGTCGTAACTACGCGCAATAACGCAGCCGTCGTTATTGCTCAGCACCACGATCGGCGTCTTCGCCAGATCAGGTCGGAAGACCCGCTCGCAGCTTGCGTAGAAGCTATTGCAATCGATCAGCGCAAAGACCTGGTCACGATTTGCCATGATCGCGCACGCTGTAGGTCACCACGCCCCAGATAACCAGCTCGTCGCCCTCCATCACATAGCGCGGCGGGTACTTACTGTTGGCCGACAGCAAGATAATAGTGTTGTCGCGCAGGTGCAGGCGCTTGCAGACCGGCTCGGAGTTGAGCCCAGCGATAACGATATCGCCATGCTCAGCAGTGCGGCTGCGATCGACAATCACCAGATCGCCGCAAAATATCCCGGCATCGCGCATGCTCTCCCCTTCGATCTTCGCCAGATAAACGTGCGGCGCACGAATCTCGAAAACCTCATCGAGGGAAATGTGCTTTTCGATGTGATCGGCCGCCGGCGAAGGAAAACCCGCAGGAATCTGAAACGAATACAGCGGAAGCTTTTCGCCGGCGTCGGCAAGGGAACCAAGGAGGGTGACGCTCATGTGACGAACCTGATAGTGAGTTTACTGTATGCGTATACAGTAAACGCGGGGCGCTGAGGTTGGTCAATGAGGTGTGTAGGAGATTTCGACGGGTGACAGGGTTTTGTATAACTTTTGGGGAAGGACGGATTTTGCCATCAGGCGTGCGCTTCACGATCAAGAACGTCTGCCACCCATTGATTGATGCTCTTGTGCGCCAGCTGTGCTTTTACGGCAACGGACGCGTGCAGGGCTGGAGCCAGACGCAGGCTTAGATTTCCCGAATAGGGCTTTTGCGGCGCACGACCGAGCTTGGCGCAGGTTTCGACGTAATCAGTGACGGCCTCCTGAAACGCGTGTCGTAGTTCTGCGACCGACTCACCATGGAATCCAACGACGTCTTTGATACCGGCGATATGGCCGACAAAGAGGCCGTCTTCGTCACTGTATTCGATTCGGGCGGCGTAGCCGTTGTGGTTCATAACACTCAAAGAAGACTCCTGCTGGCTCGCGCCCTGTTTGGCACCGCAATGAGAATATCGGGTGCGTCGGATCGGAGTTGTAGGAAAAATCTGTGAGTTGAGTAAGGAGGTACGGCTTCTACTCTTAACTGGTAGGTGCTAAGTGTCGCCTTTTTCCAGACACCAAAAACCACAAACCCCCGATTTTCTCCAGGAAAATCAGGGGTTTGTGTTTACTGAATGTGGCGGTGAAGGAGAGATTCGAACTCTCGATACAGTTTCCTGTATACACACTTTCCAGGCGTGCTCCTTAAGCCACTCGGACACTTCACCGTATCTCTTCAAACATGTTCTGTCTGTCGAGGCGCGCTAATGTAGTCGAAAGCTTTTGCGATGGCAAATTTTTTTTCAGAATTTTCATGCGGTTAAGCGAGAAAACATTTCCGGCTATCAGCAGGCCATGCCAAACCGGCCAATCTCCGGTGGGCTCCGTGCTTCCTTATAGAAGCAAACGCCTCGTTGCGCAGGTAGAGACGGGAATCGGTGACTGCCGGGTCAGTCACGGCGCTTTACCTGGCCTGCGGCGGTGGGTAACGTCTGCCCATCTTTCTAATAAGGAATAGCGTCATGAGTGAGCTGATTGCCTACCACCTCGAAGACGGTATCGCGACCCTGACCCTGAACAACGGCAAGGTCAACGCCATCTCGCCGGATGTGATTGCGGCGTTCAACGCGGCGCTGGATCAAGCGGTGGCTGATCGGGCCGTGGTGATCATCACCGGACAGCCGGGTATTTTGTCGGGTGGTTATGATCTGAAAGTCATGACCGCCGGGCCGAAGGAAGCGGTGTCGCTGGTGACGGCCGGTTCGACATTGGCGCGTCGCCTGCTCGCTCACCCGTTCCCGGTCATCGTCGCTTGCCCAGGGCATGCGGTGGCGAAAGGCGCGTTCATTCTGTTGTCGGCCGATTACCGGATTGGCGTCGATGGCCCGTTCAGTATTGGTCTGAACGAAGTGCAGATTGGCATGACCATGCACCATGCGGGTATTGAGCTGGCGCGTGATCGCCTGCGTCGCTCGGCGTTCCACCGTTCGGTGATCAACGGCGAGATGTTCGATCCGCAAAGCGCGGTGGACGCCGGTTTCCTCGACAAGGTGGTCTCTGCCGAGGAGTTGCAAGGGGCGGCCCTCGCCGCCGCGCGTCAGTTGAAGAAGATCAACATGACGGCGCACAAGAACACCAAGCTGAAAGTCCGCAAGGCGCTGCTGGAAACCCTCGATAACGCCATCGCGATGGATCAGCAGCATCTGGGCTGACCCTCGGCGAATGCAGAGCACAAGAAAAGCCCGACCGTCGTGTCGGGCTTTTTCTTACGCCCGTTGTTGAATATTTCCGAGTGGCTCTAGGACGCGCCTGACAGCCACCACTGAAACATGCGCTTAAACATCGCCTATCTCCGCACTCTATAGTGGCAATTGCCGAAAACAGTGCACATCCGTACACTGCGCCACCTTTTGTCCCGATGGGCCTGAAAATGCTGCTCGTGTTTCGTATGTTGTTGATGGGCCTGCACTTTATTCTCGCTGGTGTGCTCGGTGTGATTCTCGGACTTTGCCGTCCGTTCAATCCCGACAACAGTCGCCTCTGTGCCCGCCTCTACGCACTGCCGGCAATGTGCATTTTGCGCCTGCGGGTTAAGACCGAGGTCAACGGCCTGATGAACAAGCCCGACAGCTGCGTGATCATCGCCAACCATCAATCCAACTATGATCTGTTCGTGTTCGGCAATGTCGTGCCGCGGCGTACCGTGTGCATCGGCAAGAAGAGCCTGAAGTGGGTGCCGCTGTTCGGGCAGTTGTTCTGGCTGGCCGGCAATGTGCTGATCGACCGTGGCAACGCGCACAAGGCGCGCCAGTCGATGCTCACCACCACTCATACCTTGCAGAACGAGGACACCTCGATCTGGGTGTTTCCCGAAGGCACGCGCAATCTGGGTGAAGAATTGCTGCCATTCAAGAAGGGCGCGTTCCAGATGGCCATCGCCGCCGGCGTGCCGATCGTGCCGGTGTGTGTCAGCAGTTACGTTAAACAGATGCGCCTCGATCGCTGGCGCAGCGGCGACATTCTCATCCGCTCGTTGCCGGCGATTCCTACCGCCGGCCTGACCATGGACGACATGCCCAGGCTGATCGATCAGTGCCGCGAACAAATGCGCGAGTGCATCGAATCGATGGATCGGCAACTGCAAGCCGCGTGAAACCAAACCCGCCCTGTGCGGGTTTTCTTTTGCCGGCTGAACTGTGCAGATTTCACTGACTCTCAAGCAGCGACACGGCTAAGCTGATGCCGTGAATCCCTGCCACCTGCCAAGAAGAAGTGAATCACCACCATGGGTCGAGTTGTTGCTGCTGCGGTGTACAGCGAAGGCAAGAAAGTTAGCGATATTTCCATCGACGAAGGCGCGGCCTGGGCGGCAAAACCCGGCCACTTTGTCTGGATCGGTCTCGAAGAACCGGACGCTCAGGAACTGTTCAATCTGCAACGTCAGTTCAACCTGCACGAACTGGCTATCGAAGACGCCCTGGAAAAACACAGCCGGCCGAAACTGGAAACCTTTGGCGATGCTTTGTTTATCGTCACCTACTCACCGGTGCGTGAACATGGCGTTCTGCAGTTCATCGAGACGCATATCTTCGCCGGCAAGGGCTACATCATCACCGCGCGCAACGGCCATTCGGCCTCCTATGCGCATGTTCGTCAGCGCTGTGAGGCACGGCCGCTGCTGCTGGAACACGGCGAAGATTTCGTCCTGTATGCCTTGCTCGATTTTGTCATCGAGAATTACCAGCCGGTGGGCGAAGCGATTCACGCCGAGATCGATGAGCTGGAGCGCAACGTCTTGTGTAGCGCGTTGAACGAGCGTGACATTCAAAAGCTGCATGGCTTGCGCCGTGATGTCGTGCGCCTGCGCCGATATGCAGCGCCGATGGTGGAAATTGGCGAGGAGCTGCAAAAGCTGAGCTTCCCGTTTATCGACAAGAACATGCGCCCGTACTTTCGTGACGTGCAGATTCATGTCACGCGGCAGATGGAGGATCTCAGCACGCTGGCCGACATCGCCAGCCAGACCATCGAGATTGGCGTGTTGCTCGAGGCGTCACGGCAGAGTGTGGTGCAGCGCAAGTTCGCCGCGTGGGCTGCGATTCTGGCGTTCCCGACGGCAGTGGCGGGGATTTACGGGATGAACTTCGAGAACATGCCGGAGTTGACCTGGCACTACGGCTATTTTGCGGTACTGGGGTTTATTACGGTGGGGTGTGTGGGGTTGTGGACGAGTTTCAAGCGGTCTGGGTGGTTGTGAGACAGACCGGGTTGGCCGGGCGAATCGCTAGCAGGGCTAGCTCCCACATGGGATTTGCGAAGCGACGCAGACCCCGTATGGGAGCCAGCCTGCTGGCGATGTTGCTTGATGTCAGACGGTTTCCGGCTTGTGCGCGACGAAACGCATCATCCATTCCGCGACCGTCGCGCCGTGGTGCTCTTGCTCCAGGCTCGCCACGCCTTTGTTGTAGATCTGCGAACCCAGCGCTTCCTGACGCAAATCGAGCAGTGCCCGCGAATAATCGTGAATGAATTCCGGGTGCCCCTGGAAGCACAGCACCTGATCGTTGATGTGATACGCGGCGAACGGGCAGAATTCGCTGGACGCGATCACCGTGGCGTTTTCCGGTAGCGCGGTGACCTGATCCTGGTGGCTGATCAGCAGCGTCAGTTCTTCGCGCACCGGGCTCATCCACGGTGCCTTGGCCGCCAGTTTGTATTGATGCGTGCCGACGCCCCAGCCTTGGGTGGCGCGCTCGCTTTTGCCGCCCAGCAACAGTGCCAGCAGTTGATGGCCGAAGCACACGCCCAGCAGCTTGTCGCCACGCTGGTAGCGGTTGAGCAGGTATTGCTTGAGGGTCTGGATCCAGGGATCGGTGCCGAACGAATCGGCCTTGCTACCGGTAACCAGATAGGCATCGAAACTCAGCTTATCGCTCGGGTAGTCGCCCTGCATCACGTTGTAGACGGTGAACTCGGCGGCAATCGGTTGCTGCGAGAACAGGCGCTGAAACATCTGCCCGTAACCCTGATATTGGTCGACCAGTTCCGGACGCAGGATGTCGGTTTCCAGAATGCAGATGCGTAGCGACATAAAAAATACCTGACACGTGATGGGAATATTGCACACCCAGAGCCTGCCCTGAAACACCCGGCCAAGGCAAGCCCCGCAGTGCTCCCGTGTCTTAGAACAGTTCACCTTTCGCCGCTTTGTCCAGCAACAGTGCCGGCGGCGCAAAGCGCTCGCCGTACTGCTCGGCCAGGTACTGCGCACGGGCGACGAAATCCTTCACGCCATATTGGTTGATGAACTGCAGCGCGCCGCCGGTCCACGCGGCGAACCCGATGCCGAAAATCGAGCCGACGTTGGCGTCCGCCGTCGAGGTCAACACCCCCTCCTCCACACAGCGCACGGTTTCCAGAGCTTGCACGAATAACAGCCGATCACGCACATCCTTGGCTGGAATCTGCCCGTCGGCCTTTTCAAAACGCGCCTTCAACTCTGGCCACAGATGCTTCTGCGCACCGGCCGGGTATTCATAGAAACCGCCGCCGGCCGCTTTGCCCGCGCGCTTGTATTCGTTGAGCAGCAAGTCGATCACGGCGAAGGCCGGGTGCTCGGTCAGCGGTTTCCCTTCGGCCTGTAGGTCCTTGGCGGTTTGCTGACGGATATGGCTCATCAGGCTGAGGGAAACTTCGTCAGAGATCGCCAGAGGCCCGACCGGCATGCCGGCCTTGCGCGCTTCGGTCTCGATCATCGGCGCGCTCACGCCCTCGCCGAGCATGGCGATGCCTTCATTGGTAAAGGTGCCGAATACTCGCGAGGTAAAGAAGCCGCGGCTGTCGTTGACCACGATCGGGGTTTTATTGATCTGCAGGACGAAATCGAAACCACGCGCCAGGGTTTCAGCGCTGGTGTGTGCGCCTTTGATGATTTCCACCAGCGGCATTTTTTCCACCGGGCTGAAGAAATGCAGACCGATGAATTTGCCCGGATCAGGCACAGCAGCGGCCAGCCCGGTAATGGGCAGGGTTGAGGTATTGGAAGCGATCACCGCATCCTGCCCCACGACACGCTGCGCCGCTGAAGACACCCGCGCCTTGAGTTCGCGATCTTCAAATACCGCTTCGATAATCAGGTCGCAACCAGCCAGATCGGCATCATTGTCAGTGGTCTGAATCCGCGCCAGTACTGCGTCACGCTTTGCCGCGTCCATCTGGCCACGGGCGACTTTCTTGTCGAGCAACGCCGCCGAATGCGCCTTGCCCTTCTCGGCGGCGGCGAGATTGATGTCCTTGAGCACTACGTCGATGCCCGCCGACGCACTGACGAAAGCGATGCCGGCGCCCATCATCCCTGCGCCGAGCACACCGACTCTCTGCGTCTTGTAAGGAACAAAGCCTTGCGGCCGTGAACCGCCGGCATTGATCTCATTGAGTTGAAACCAGAACGTACCGATCAGGTTTTTCGAGATCTGTCCGGTGGTCAGTTCGGTGAAATAACGGGTTTCGATCAAATGCGCGGTATCGAAATCGACCTGCGCGCCCTCCACCGCCGCGCAGAGAATTTTCTCCGGCGCCGGCAGCGTGCCCTGGGTTTTCGTGCGCAGGATCGACGGCGCAATCGCCAGCATCTGCGCAACTTTCGGGTTCGACGGCGTACCACCGGGAATCTGGTAACCCTTCACATCCCAGCGCTGCACCGCCGTTGGATTGGCGACGATCCAGGCGCGAGACTTGGCCAGCAGCTCGTCTCGGTCCGCCGCCAGTTCATCGATCAACCCGGCCTGCAAGGCTTGTTGCGCACGGACTTTGTTGCCTTCGAGCAGATACGGCAGGGCTTTTTCGATGCCGAGCATGCGCACCATGCGCACCACGCCGCCGCCACCCGGCAGCAGGCCAAGGGTCACTTCCGGCAGACCAAGCTGCACCGACGCATCGTCGAGCGCGACCCGGTAGTGGCAGGCCAGACAGATTTCCCAACCACCACCCAGCGCCGCGCCGTTGATCGCTGCGACCACCGGTTTGCCTAGGGTTTCCAGGGTGCGCAACTGTCCTTTCAGCGTTAGCACCATGTCGTAAAAGGCTTTGGCTTCGGGCTTGCCGACCTTGATCAGCTCGTTGAGGTCGCCGCCGGCGAAGAAGGTTTTCTTCGCTGAGGTAATGATCACCCCGGCAATCTGATCCTTTTCCGCGACCAGCCGGGTGACGCAAGCGGCCATGGCCTCGCGATACACAGCGTTCATGGTGTTGGCGCTCTGGCCCGGCAGGTCAATGGTCAGCACGACGATGCCGTCCGGGCCTGCTTCGTAACGAATGGCTTGGTTCATGACACGGTTCCTTGAATGCGGGGGGCTCAGAGGCGTTCGATGATGGTGGCAATGCCCATGCCGCCGCCGACACACAGCGTCGCCAGGCCATAGCGCAAGCGCCGCGCCTCCAGCTCATCGAGCAAGGTGCCGAGGATCGCGCAGCCGGTGGCACCGAGCGGATGGCCCATGGCAATGGAGCCGCCGTTGACGTTGACCTTGTCCGGATCGACGGCCATGTCCTTGATGAATTTGAGCACCACCGAGGCAAACGCCTCGTTGACCTCGAACAGGTCAATGTCTTCCACGCGCAGCCCGGCCTTGGCCAATGCCTTGCGGGTGGCCGGCGCCGGGCCGGTGAGCATGATGGTCGGATCGGTACTGGTCACTGCAGTGGCGACGATCCGCGCGCGAGGTTGCAGGCCCAGCGCTTTGCCCTTGGCTTCGGAGCCGATCAGCATCAGCGCGGCTCCGTCAACGATTCCGGAGCTGTTGCCCGGCGTGTGCACATGATCGATCCGCTCGACATGGCTGTACACCCGCAGCGCGGTGGCGTCGAAACCCATCTGGCCAATCATTTCGAAACTCGGCTTGAGCTTGCCAAGACCTTCCAGCGTCGATTCGGCGCGAATGAACTCATCATGGTCAAGCAGAACGATGCCGTTCTGATCCTGCACCGGCACCAGTGATTTGTTGAACGAGCCATCGGCCCGTGCCCGCGCGGCTTTTTGCTGCGAATGCAGCGCGTAGGCATCGACGTCGTGACGGCTGAAGCCCTCAAGCGTGGCGATCAGATCCGCGCCGACGCCTTGCGGGGTGAAATGGCTGTGCAGGTTGGTTTGCGGGTCCAGCGCCCAGGCGCCGCCATCGCTGCCCATCGGCACTCGAGACATGGACTCGACGCCACCGACGACCACCAACTCTTCGAAACCCGAACGCACTTTCATCGCGCCAAGATTGACCGCTTCCAGACCCGAAGCGCAGAAACGGTTGATTTGCAGCCCCGCCACGCTGACGTCCCAATCGGCGACCTGCACGGCGGTTTTGGCGATGTCCGCGCCTTGATCACCGACCGGCGTGACGCAGCCCAGCACCACATCATCGACCTGGCTGGTGTCGAGCGCGGTGCGTTGCTGCAATGCGGTCAACAGTCCGGCGACCAGATTCACTGGTTTGACACTGTGCAAGGCACCGTCGGCCTTGCCCCTGCCGCGGGGCGTGCGTAACGCATCGAATATCAAAGCTTCGGTCATGGCGTCCTCGAACCTGGGCGGTGAGTGAATAGTTGTTGCCTCACTCTCGGCCGCAACGCCCAAGGATTCAATGACCACAGCGCTCAAAGCGCTTGACGCACATGCTCAGACGGACGGTCATCGGCCATCAGGTGAACCGGTTCAGGTCGCCGAGTTGTCTAGCCAGCGGCCAAACAAGAAGCTGGCAATACGCCTCATAGCATTTTAATCGCAGATCGCAGCAAAGACATATGAAATGGATCTAAGCCACGGTCCGTGTGAGCCCTAATGTAGAAGATGTACGTCATGGTCGTCGGGTTTTGCCGAGGCCAGCGTTCTTCAACAGGAAGTGCAGCGCGTGCCGTCATGGATATGCAGGCAGGCATCAGGAAATAACAATAAAGGCGGTCAAGCCATGTTCAAACAACCGAAAGTACGTCAAGCAGGGCTCATTCTTTTTGCCACGACGCTGTTGTTGATTTTGCCGAATCTGACCAAGGTCATTGGCTGAATCAAGCGGCAGGTGCGATCAATCGCCAGCGAATAGATGACTGGCCCGCTATCCGGGCCCGTGCGGCTGTGCCAATCTTTGCGCCTTTCCACGACAGGGATGGCGTTCATTTGAAAGCGCTCATTGTGTTCGGGGCGCTGCTGCTCAGCACGCCCTTGTCAGCCGCTCAGCTTGATCTGCAGTTGGGCGCCACCGCGCGCACCTGGCAGACCGAGGAATTGCTCAAGCATCCTCAAGTGCAAACCCTGACGATCAAAGATGATGTGTCCTACAAAAGGGACATGACCTATCGCGTCGTGCCCATGGCTGCGTTGCTGACCGGCATCAAGCCGCAGGACCATCTGCAAGCGGTGGCGCTGGACGGCTTTGCCGCTGAGTTGGCGGCAGCACCGCTGCTCAACCGTGACGGCGCGCGAGCGTGGCTGGCCATCGAAGACCCGGCACAGCCATGGCCACCGCTAGGAGAAGGCAAACACAGTGCCGGGCCGTTCTATCTGGTCTGGAGCGATCCGCAGAAAGGCCATATCAGCCCCGAACAATGGCCATTCGAAGTGGCGAGCATCAAGCGCATGGCTCCCGTGGCCGAGCGCTTCCCTGCCCTGCTGCCTGACCCGGCACTGAAGGCGGATGATCCGGTGAATCAGGGTTTCGCGCTGTTTCAGAAAAACTGTCTGGCCTGTCACCGCTTGAACGGCGCGGGGGATGCGCAATTCGGGCCGGATCTGAATATTCCGTACAACCCGACCGAATACTTCGGCGCGGACTTCCTCAAGCGTTACATCCGCGATCCGCAGAGCTTGCGCCAGTGGCCGCAGGCGAAGATGCCGGGGTTCTCTGCAACGGTGTTGCCGGATGGGGAGCTGGAGATGCTGGTGGGGTATCTAAAGCACATGGCCGGACGCAAGGTTAAGCCCTGACGCCATTCCTTGTAGGAGTGAGCCTGCTCGCGATAGCGGAATGTCAGTCAGCATTGATGTGTCTGACATATCGCTATCGCGAGCAGGCTCACTCCTACAGGGGTTATCTGTAAGCCTTATTGTTGCTGTACGGAAATGACCGGCGTCGGCGACACCAGCACCTTCGCATGCATTTGCTCACACCCGCCGCCACGGCGCATGCCGCGTACCGGGCAGGCATCCAGATAATCCAGACCCACCGCCAGTTTCAGGTGCCGCTCGGGCCGCGCCAGTTGATTGGTCACGTCGAAGCTGTACCAAGCGTCATCCAGCCAGGCTTCCGCCCAGGCGTGGCTGGCCAGATGCTCGCAATCCTCGCTGTACAGATAGCCCGACACATAGCGTGACGGAATCCCCAAACTACGGGCACAGGCCAGAAACGCGTGGGTATGGTCCTGGCAAACACCGGCGCGCCCGGCAAATGCTTCGGCGGCGCTGGTGTCGACTTCGGTCGAACCCGGCGTATAGGTCATGTACTGATTCAAGCCCTGCATCAAGTCGATCAGCGCGGTGCGATCACGGCGCTGCTTGCAGGATTTTTCCGCGAATGCGCGCAGCGCCTCGTCCGCCTCGGTCAGGCGGGTGAAGCGCAGGAATGGCAGCGCCGACTGGCTCTCGTGCTCGGCCTCGCGCAGTTCGTCGATATCGACCTGCCCGCGCGCCCCGATGATGATCGCTTCGTGCGGTTCATCCATGGTCAGCACGTGGAGGATATTGCCGAACGGATCGAGTTGCGCACGCACCGGACGCGGCAGATCGAGCTGCCAGCTCAGCACATGCTGACGTTCGCTGTCATGGGGCGTCAGACGCAGGTACTGGATGCTCGCGCGCACCTGATCTTCGTAGTGATAGGTGGTCTCGTGGCTAATGGAGAGTCTCATGCAGCCTCCAGGTAGGAACTGTGAATGGCGTTGCCCAACTGGCGCACCAGCGGGATGAATTCGGTCAGCCAGGCGTGCAGGCCTTCCTCGAGGATTTCGTTGATGCCGGTGTAACGCAGGCGCGCATCCATCTCCGCAGCCAGACGTTGCGCCGGTCGCCCGTTGGCACCGGGCAGCTGCGCGAGGATCTGGTCGATCTCTTCGGTGCAGGCTCGCAGCGATCGCGGCACATCGGCGCGCAACAGCAGCAATTCGGCAACGTGACGGGCGCCGGGCGCATCACGATAGATTTCGGTGTAGGCCTCGAAGGACGACAGCGCACGCAGCAAAGCACTCCACTGGTAATACGCGTGCGCGGTGCCGTCGCTGACGGCTTCGGCCTGATCGCCGGCCATTTCGTAACGCGCATCGAGCAAGCGCAGCGTGTTGTCCGCGCGCTCGATGAACGTGCCCAGACGAATGAAGCGAAACGCGTCATTGCGCATGATCGTGCCGTAGGACGCGCCGCGAAACAGGTGCGAACGCTCCTTGATCCATTCGCAGAAACGGCTCATGCCATAGCGGCTCAGGCCTTGTTCGGCGATCCCGCGAATTTCCAGCCAGGTCGCGTTGATGTTCTCCCACATGTCCGCCGTGATCCGTCCGCGCACCGCATGAGCGCTGGCCCGTGCGGCGCCGAGGCAACTGTAGATGCTGGCCGGGTTGGCCGCGTCGAGGGCGAAAAAGTGCAGCAGGCGTTCGGCATGCAGCGCGCCGTGACGCTCCAGATAATCATCGAGGGTGCCGGTGATCAGTAGCGGCATCGCCAGTTCGTGCAAACCGTCGCCGCGGCCGTCCTGCGGCATCAACGACAGTGAATAACTGATGTCGAGCATGCGCGCGAGGTTTTCCGCGCGCTCCAGATAACGCGACATCCAGTACAGATCCGAGGCAGTTCTACTTAACATGGCAAGCTTCCTTCAATCCTCGACCACCCAGGTGTCCTTGGTTCCGCCACCCTGAGAGGAATTTACCACCAGGGAGCCCTCGCGCAGGGCGACACGGGTCAAACCGCCGGGCACCACCCGGGTTTCGCGCCCGGACAAGACAAACGGGCGCAAATCGATATGGCGCGGCGCGATGCCGTTTTCGACAAAGGTCGGACAGGTCGAGAGCGACAGCGTCGGTTGGGCGATGTACGCATGCGGCTTGGCTTTGATGCGCTCGCGAAAGGCATCGATTTCCGCCGTCGTCGCGGCCGGCCCTACCAGCATTCCGTAACCGCCAGAGCCCTGGGTTTCCTTGACCACCAGATCTGGAAGATTGGCCAGCACGTGGGACAGTTCAGACGGGTTGCGGCATTGCCAGGTCGGTACGTTTTTCAGGATCGGTTCTTCATCGAGGTAGAAACGGATCATGTCGGTGACAAACGGATACACCGACTTGTCATCCGCGACGCCAGTGCCGATCGCGTTGGCGAGCACGACATTGCCGGAGCGGTAGGACGACAGCAGCCCCGGCACGCCAAGCATCGAATCCGGATTGAAAGCCAGCGGATCGAGAAAGGCGTCATCAAGGCGTCGATAGATCACGTCGACCGCTTTCGGGCCATCGGTGGTACGCATGAACACCTTGTCGTCACGCACGAACAGATCCGCGCCCTCGACCAGTTCCACGCCCATTTCCCGCGCCAGAAACGCATGCTCGAAAAACGCGCTGTTGAAGCGCCCTGGCGTCAGCACCACCACGCTCGGGTCGTCGATCGGGCTTGAGCTTTTCAGGGTGTCGAGCAAAAGGTTCGGGTAATGATCGATCGGCGCGATGCGCTGGGCCGAAAACAGCTCGGGAAACAGGCGCATCATCATCTTGCGGTCTTCGAGCATGTAGCTCACGCCGCTCGGCGTACGCAGATTGTCCTCGAGCACGTAATAGGTGCCGTCGCCGTCGCGCACCAGATCGACGCCGGAAATGTGCGAATAGATATCGCGGTGCAGATCCAGGCCTTGCATCGCCAACTGGTATTGCTCGTTGGCCAGTACCTGTTCGGCGGGAATGATCCCGGCCTTGATGATGCGCTGCTCGTGGTACAGGTCGGCGAGAAACATGTTCAGCGCCTTGACCCGCTGAATGCAGCCGCGCTCGACGATCCGCCATTCGCTGGCAGGAATGCTGCGCGGGATGGTGTCGAAAGGAATCAAGCGCTCGGTGCCCTGCTCGTCACCATAGAGCGTGAAGGTAATCCCGGCGCGATGGAACAGCAGATCGGCTTCTCGCCGTCGTTGCGCCAGCAGTTCATCCGGCGTATCGGCCAGCCATCGGGCGAACTCGCGATAATGCGGGCGAACCTGGCCGCCGGCATCGTACATCTCATCAAAATAGGTGCGGATCATGCCGTACTCCTTGTCACCCGGACATACAGGCCTTCGCAAGGCCCGTGCCATCGGCATAAACGCTTTGATTTCAATCGGTTGGATATTCACATCGCAGACACCGCACCATTCCTGTGCGACGAATGCTCCAACAGGATTGCCCCCGCTTCATTGCGACGCATTGCAACGCCTATCACCAGCATAGTCAGAACTGATTTCACTGCCCGGCGCGGCGTACGGATAATCCGCGCATTCGCTGCAAAACTTCGCCGGCAACAGCCTCGCGAAGTCGCCCGCTCAACTGACCTGGACTGCTCCGGCAGCCCGCCCGCTGTAGCCCTCAAGGGATTCAGTCGCGTATCGCTCTTCCCTTTTAGCCACCCTCTCCGGTGGCTTTTTTTTGCCTCGGATTCTTGTTTCAGGGTTTTGCCACAGCGTTTGCGCAGGGCACAAACGACAACGGCCGACCCACAGGTCAGCCGTTGCTCAACAAGTCTTGCAAGCGATCAGTTCAAACGGTGGCGGTTGCGCACCTCCTGCTTGACGCCCCAGCCCTCGATGATGCCGCCCAGCGGTTCGACCACGGCGGAAAAGCCCTGCTCGAAATCACCGATATCGTCATAAGTCGCGTACATGACCTTGCTGAGTTCCAGCGACCAGGCGCCGTCGTCCCGTGCGCTGACCTGGGCATTGATGGATTCACCGCGATAGTTGCCTGCCGCCCTGCGCGCCCGCTCCTCGTCCGGGAAAATGGCGTAGAACTCGATGGGATGAAATCTTGAAAAATCGAAACCGCCTTCTTTCATGCGGCGCAGAACATTGCTGCTGATGTCTTCTTGATAGGCTGTGCTCATGAATCGTCCCCCTCGCATAGATGGATAGACTTTCCGTATTCCCGCCCCGGGCCTGTGGCCTAAGTACTTCGACAACACTGCGGTTGCATGCGGGAAACAAGCATGTAGCTGACAAGACCAGACCTTAGCGATCCATTCGCTGATCTCCCTTGCAGAGTAGCCGCAAGAGAGCGGCGCTGCCAAGGCCTGGTTTACGAGATGACAGGAAGTGTTCAGATTGGCGTGATGCTGCGGATCTCGATGCCGTTCTGGGTCTTGAGGTTTTTAACGCCAGCATCGGCGGTGCGTCCTTCCAGATCGTTCAGATCCAGTTGGGCAGCCACCGGAAGGAGCCTTTCCTTGATCAGCCGGGCGGCTTCATCGTCGGTCGGGCATTCCTCACGTTCGAAGATTTCATCAACGATTTCACCATGATCATCCACGAAAGTGACTTTCCACTTTTGCATCAGTGCCTCCTCGATCAACCCGTAGATGGGCTTACCTCTATCTGGACGTTTTGCCGCGATAGTTGGTTCAAAAGGATTACACAGGGCGATGATCAAATTGCAGGAGTGAGTCTGCTCGCGATTGTGGTTTGCCAGTCACACAGATATCGACTGATAAACAGCTCTCGCGAGCAGGCTCACTCCTACAGCGGTACTGTGTTGAAAATCAGTTATTGCCCGGCTTGTTGATCGCCTGCAGCACGTATTGCGGCAAGGCGAATGCGCCGATGTGAATTTCCGGGTTGTAATAACGGGTGACGATGCCGCTGCCGATGAAGCGCTGTTGCAGGGTTTCACGGCTGAGTTTGCGGTAGGCCGGGTTGGTCGAGCCCCAGGCGAAGGTCATCGAACCGCCGATGTAGGTCGGCACCGCCGCCTGATAGAAATGCCAGTCCGGGAACAGGCTGTTGAGGCGACCGGCGGTGGTCTTCACTTCGTCGATCTGCATGAACGGTGTGCCGTTCTGCGTGACCAGGATGCCGCCCTCGTTTAGGCAGCGGTGGCAGGCCTGGTAGAAGTTCTCCGAAAACAGCACTTCGCCCGGGCCGATCGGGTCGGTGGAGTCGGAGATGATCACGTCGAATTTTTCCGTGGTCGTGGCGACGAAACGCATGCCGTCGTCAATCACCAGGTTCAGGCGTGGATCGTCATAGGCGCCGGCGGAGTGGTTCGGCAGGAACTCTTTGCACATGTCGACCACGGTGCCGTCGATTTCGACCATGGTGATGTGCTCGACGCCAGCGTGCTTGGTCACTTCGCGCAGCATGCCGCCGTCACCGCCACCGATGATCAGCACACGCTTGGCGCTGCCGTGGGCGAGGATCGGCACATGGGTGAGCATTTCGTGGTAGATGAATTCGTCGGCTTCGGTGGTCTGGATCACGCCGTCCAGCGCCATCACCCGGCCCATGCGCGGGTTCTGGAAAATCACCAGATGCTGGTGTTCGGTGCGCACTTCGTGCAGCAGTTTTTCCATGCGAAAACGCTGGCCGTAGCCTTCGTAGAGGGTTTCCAGGTACTCGCTGGTTTTGGTGACGGTCATGGTCAAGTGCTCCGATGAAATGCGCGGGCGCCAATCGTGGGGAACGATTGCCCGGGAAAGGCGCGCATTCTACGTTGCCGAAGATGACAGGTCGAACCTCACTTCACCGTCGCAGCACAATCCTTTGTAGGAGTGAGCCTGCTCGCGATTGCGGTTTGTCAGCCAAAAAACCATTGATTGAGAACTAGCTATCGCGAGCAGGCTCACTCCTACAGGGGTACTGCGGTGATCCTGATATCAGGTCAGACCCGCACATTGCCCCGCGGTCCGGCAATCGCCCAGATGATCAGGCCCAGCACCGGCAGGAGGATGATCAGCAGCACCCAGACAATTTTCATTCCGGTGGACGCGCCGCTTTTCAGCACATTGATGATGGCCCAGATGTCGAGGGCGAGGATGATCAGGCCGATCAGACCGTTGAACGTGGAACCCATAATGTCGCTCCAGAATAGTGGCATGCACTTCTAGGATAGACGGCCTTGCGCAGGGTTCCGTTTTATTGCGAATCAGACGTGAACGGCGACCTTCAAGGCTTCGAGTGCCGGTGCAGCGCTGATACCGAGTTCGGCGCACAGCTCCAGTACGCGCGGCACGTCGTTGCCGTAGACCAGCACCATCTGCAGTTCGTCGTCGAGCAACTGGCTGAAGTTCATCAGCGTGTAACCGCCGTTTTCCTTGTTCAGACTGCTCATCTGCACCTGAATGCGATTGAGCGCGGTCAGGGCTTCGGTCCTGGCCAGTTGCTTGGGCTTGAGGTTGAAGTCCACGCCGGGCCCGAACGAGGCGACGATTTGTGCGAACAGATCAGCGTAGGTATCGGCCTGGAACAGCACGGTTTCAGGCAGGCTGCCCACCACCACCCACTCTCCCAACGGAATCGGGAAAGTGTCGTCGTAATTGATGTCCGGGTTGGCGGTCAGAAAGGCGTCGGCATCGGCGTAGGCTTGCGCCGCTTCGTCTGCCACTTTCAGGATCTCGTCCTCGCCCATGCAGCCGGAGCTGATTTTGCTGATGAGTTCGACGAGTGCGGCTTTCATGAGGGCGGATCCTGTGGCGAAGGGAGATTTCAAGGGCGCGAAGGATAGCGCATTCTCTGCTTCGCCACAGTCCGGCGGGGCGGATTTCAGCCCAACAGCTTCTCGAGTTGCGCGGTGGTATCGACGGCACCCATGGTCCGCGCTGCGTCGAGCGCGGTAATGCCATTGGCATCCTTGGCCTTGGGATCGGCGCCCTTGCTGATCAGGTAATCGACGATTGCAACACGATTGAACATCGCCGCCATCATCAATGCGGTACGGCCATCAAAGGACGAACCTTCGATCTCGGCGCCTGCTTCGACCAGCGCTTTGACCACCGCCAGATCACCTTTGAACGCGGCGCCGGCAATCGGGCTCTGGCCATTGCCATTGCGCATTTCCGGATCAGCCTTGTGCTTGAGCAACACATTCACGGCATCGACGTGACCGTAGTAGCTGGCGAGCATCAGCAAGGTGTCGCCCTTGCTGTTTTTCAGGTTCACCGGCAAACCGGCCGTCACCAAACGATCAAGCATTTCGGCATCACCGTCACGCGCCTTGTTGAAGACCTGCTCGGTGAATTCGGCAGCTTCTTCCGGGGTCATCTGGCGGCTTTGGTCGGACATGGGGCAACTCCACTTCGGTCAATCGGAAAGCCGACAGTTTCCCGAGGCAGAGGAAAACTGTCACCCTCTTTTTCCACAGCGCAGCGATAGCCGAAATCAATAACGATGCTTGCCCTCGAGAATTTCCGCCAGCACCGGCTCGGTGACTCGGCTATACGTCTGCGTGCCGGGCAGCCACGCATAAATCGGGTCGCCCCCCGTCTGGCCGGGGTCGAAGCCTTCATTCTTGAGACGGGTTTTCTGGTATTTGAAGGTGCCGGTGGTTTCCATTTTCACCTTGACCCGCAGGAACAACGGCACCGCATAGGACGGCAGGCGCTCGCGGGCGAAGGCCAGCAGCTCGGCGAAATCCAGCGTCGCCAGGGATTCCGCTGGAGTGATTGCCGCCATCCCGGCGCGGCCGTTGGTGTCGGGGATTTCCACGCCGTACGCCACCGCCTCGGAGATGTGCGAGTGTTGCAGCAGGAGATTTTCGACTTCTGTGGTCGAGACGTTCTCGCCCTTCCAGCGATAAGTGTCACCGAGGCGGTCGACAAATTGCGCATGACCGAAGCCGATGTTGCGCAGTAGATCGCCGGTGTTGAAATAACGGTCACCCTGGGTGAAAACGTCTTGCAGCACGACCCTGGCGGTTTTCTGCGGGTCGGTGTAGCCGTCCAGCGGGGCTTTTTCGTCGATCCGCGCCAACAACAGCCCCTCCTCGCCCTTGCCGACCTTGCGCATGAAACCATCGGCGCTGCGCAGCGGCTCGCCACTGTCGTGATCGTAGGCCACCAGCTCCCAGGCCATCAGCGAGAAACCGATGGTGTTGTCAAAGTTGAGCACGTTGGTGAAACCGATATTGCCGTCGCTCGCCGCGTACAGCTCGCAGATGTGCTCCACAGCAAAACGGCTCTTGAACTCGGCCCATGCGCCGGGGCGCAGACCGTTGCCGATCATCTTGCGTACATCGTGACGACTGTCGTCGGCACTCAGGGGCTGATCGACCAGATAGCGGCACAACTCGCCGACGTAGCCGATGGTGGTCGCGCGATAGCGGCGTACGTCGTTCCAGAACTGACTGGCGCTGAATTTGCGCCGGATCGCAAAACCCGCGGCGCCGTTGACCGCCGAACCCCAACACACGCACAAACCGGTAGCGTGGTATAGCGGCAAGGTGCAATAGACGACGTCGTCAGAGCTCATGTCGAGGGCGATCGTGCCGAAACTGGCGGAGCTGCGCATCCAGCGCCCATGCTTGAACACCCCGGCCTTGGGCAGGCCGGTGGTGCCAGAGGTGTAGATGTAGAAACACGGATCGTTGCAGAAGATCTGCTGGCTGCTCGGCGGGTTGTCGCTGCTGGCATCGGCGCTGGCGCTGATCAGGTTGATGAAGCCGTCGGGCGCGATGCCCGGATGGCTGAAGGTGTCCTGATCGGCCACGAACCAGATGCGTTGCGCGGCAATCGACACTTGCTCGCGGACGGCGGCAAACGCAGGCAGCAACTCTTCGCCGACCACGATCGCCACCGGAGCGACCAGATTGACACTGTGAATCAGCGTATCGCGGGTCTGTGCGGTATTGAGCAAGGCACTGACCGCGCCGACCTTGGCCAGCGCCAGAATGGTGACCAGCAATTCCGGGCGGTTCTCGATAAACACCGCCACTACGTCGCCCTTACCGATGCCCTCCCCGCTCAGGTAGTGAGCGATGCGATTGGCCCATTGATTGACCTGCGCGTAAGTCAGCCGCACATCGTCCTGCATCAATGCCGGGCCGTCGGGGTTGCGCAGCGTCGCTTGTTCGAACGTCCAGCCAAGACCGCAGCTCTGCGTCGGGTCCGTGACGTTGGCCGCTTTCATGCCCTTGACCACCCGCGGGATGGCTTTGGCAATCATCGGCAGCTTGCGGAGCATCATGCCCCAGGTAATCGTGTCGCTTGGCGCGTGACGCATGAAAGCTCCCCGTTCGACCTTGGCTGGCCGATGTTTTTATTGTCGGGCCTGGCTTGAAGCAACCGGCGCCTTCGAGCGCGGGTCGAGCTTGAAAATACGTCAGCGCTTTGCGGGCTGTACACGCGGTTTTTGCAATGTTTTGTATCCGCCGGTCGCGCGGCCCCAGCGACGATCTTCACTCCGGCATTTGGTTCCATGGTGCCAGGAATAATCCCGCAAAATGCAGGATGCACGATGGCCATTCATGCAGTTTGCACGACCAGGTAAAAGACAGGTTGTCGTAACTAGTTGTTTTTAAAGCATTTTTTTAAAACATAAATGCTGGCACAAACGCTGCAACCTCCTGTGCATGCTTGCCATTCAAGTACATACGGAGCTGATGACATGAGCCTGATTCAAGAAAAATTTACATCGCTGTTCTCCAACTACGAAGTCAGCACTGCCCCACGTCCTGACGGTGGCATCCTGCTCACTCTGCGTAGCAGCGACGGCAAAGTCTTCAAACGCGCACTCTCGTATCAGCAACTGCACGCTGGCGACCAACTGTCGTGGGCGATCAGTGCAATCCGTCGTGACCTGGCCGAACAAGCCAGTGAGCTGCCGCAAATTGCAATGCTGCAAAGCCAGCAGCGTTTTGCCCTGCCGACGTATCACTCGCTGTAACTCGCTTTAAACAAAAACAGGCCGTGGAGCATGCGCTTCACGGCCTGTTTGTTTTTGTCCGCGACAAAACCCTGTGGGACCAGTTTGCTGGTTTTGTTGGCCACAAAACCCTGTGGGAGCCAGCCTGCTGGCGATTGCGGTGGGTCAGGCGACATCTGTTTTGCTGATCTGCCGCTATCGCCAGCAGGCTGGCTCCCACATTGGGCTTATGTGTACTTAGAAGGCTTCGGGTTCGATGCCGGTGAAACTGTCGACGGTGATGTGGCTTCCCAGCTCCCCGCCTTCACGCGCCAGGCCGCAGGTCTGCAGACCAGCGGCTTGCGCCGCGTCCAGTTCTTCGACGATATCCGAAAGGAACAGGATTTCCTCGGGCGCCACGCCCAGCGCTTGCTGGATATTGGTGTAAGACTGCGCCTCGCGCTTGCCCCCCGACGTGGTGTCGAAGTAACCGCTGAACAGCGGCGTCAGATCCCCCGCCTCCGAGCAGCCGAAAATCAGCTTTTGCGCCTGAATCGAGCCGGACGAGTAAACAAACAGTTGATAACCGGCCTGATGCCAACGTTGCAGGGCTTCAACGGCATCCGGGTAAACATGCCCCTTCAATTGCCCGGCGTGATAACCCTCAGCCCAGACCATGCCTTGCAGGGCCTTGAGCGGCGTGGCTTTGCGATCTTCGGCGATCCAGCCAAGGAGGATTTCAACAACCCGTTCAATGTCCGCGTTCGGCTCGTTGCTGTCACGGCGCACGGCATCAAGCTGTTCGGCGACATCGGCACGCTCGGCGTTCTGGCGCACGAAGTCCGGCAGATGTTTGGCCGCGTACGGAAACAGCACGTCGAACACGAAACTGACCGCGCTGGTGGTGCCTTCGATATCGGTGAGGATGGCTTTGATCGACACGGGCTCAATCCTCCAGACGCGGGAAGCGGCCGGCGATGTCTTCGCCGGTGAAATTGGCAACCCAGCCTTCCGGGTTGTTGAACAGACGGATCGCGACAAAATGCGGATGTTCGCCCATGTCGAACCAGTGCCTGGTGCCTGCCGGAACCGAGATCAGATCGTTCTTCTCGCAAAGCACCGCATAGACGTAATCGTCGATGTGCAGGGTAAACAAGCCACGGCCGGCGACGAAAAATCTGACTTCGTCTTCACCGTGCCGATGCTCTTCGAGGAACTTGGCGCGCAATTCGGCTTTTTGCGGATGATCGCTGTTGAGGCTGATCACATCGACGGTGATGTAGCCACGCTCGGTCATCAACTTATCGATCTGCTCTTTATAAGCGCTGATCACTTCTTCCTGGGTGGCGCCGGGCTGAATCTTCGCCGCGGCTTGCCAGCGGTCGAAGCGCACGCCCTGCTCGGCCAGCGTCGAGGCGATGTCTTCGAAATGGGTCAGCACCTTGTTGGGAATCTCAGGGCTGGAAACGTGGTAAACGGACAGGCTGCTCATGGGCAATTCCTCGGTATCGGCCTTGCCGTCCGGCTCTTGCAGACCGGTCGGGCAGTGCATTTGATCAGGCAAACGGGCGGCTTGTGGTGAAGTCAGCCTTGGCGGTTCATGACGCTGCGGGTTTTCAACTCGCATTCAAACAGAAATTCAAAGGCCTCGATCTGCCGCAGTGCGTCGCTCATCTGCGCGCCCCAGGTGTACAGGCCGTGGCCGCGGATCAGGTAGCCGACGCAATCGGGATGGGCGTCAAGCCAAGGCTGCACCTTGGCAGCGAGGCGCGCAATGTCCTGATCGTTGTCGAAAATCGGCACACGCACGCGCGATTCGTGGGTCGAGATGCCGCTGAAGGCTTTTTGCAGTTCGTAGTCTTCGAACTCAATAAAGTCGTCCGGCGTCAGGCGCGACAGCACCGTGGCGTTCACCGAATGGGTGTGCAGCACCGCGCCGATCTCCGCGCGCCAGCTATAAAGCTGGGTGTGCAGCAGGGTTTCGGCGGAGGGCTTTTTGCCCGGCTCCAGACTGTTGCCGGAGAGATCAGTGGCGAGCACATCGTCCAGGCCCAACTGGCCCTTGTGCTTGCCCGACACGGTCAGCAGCGCTTCGCTCGGCGACAGGCGCGTCGAATAGTTGCTGCTGGTGGCCGGCGACCAGCCGCGACCGTAGAGAAAGCGCCCGGCGTCGACGATTTGCTGAGCGAGTTGTTCACGGGTAAGGCTCATGGCCTGTCCTCTTGCATACGTGTGGCAATGATAACGGCCGCGGCGAGCGCCGCGAGACTGGCAATACTGAACGTCAATGTCGCGCCCAGGGCATTCCAGCTGTAGCCGGAATACAGCGCGCCAAGCGCACCGCCGGTGCCGGCCAGCGCCGCGTACAGCGCCTGGCCCTGGCCTTGTTGACGTGCGCCGAAGCTACTTTGCACGAACGCGATGGCAGCGGCGTGAAAGCTGCCGAAAGTCGCCGCATGCAGCACCTGGGCGAACAGCAGCACCCAGAGAAATTCGGCAAATGTGCCCAGCAACACCCAACGCAGCGCCGCCAGCAGAAAGCTAGCCATCAGCACCCGCCGCAGGGAAAACCGCGCGAGAATCCGGCTCATGGCCATGAACATCAAAACCTCGGCCACCACCCCCACCGCCCACAGCATGCCGATCACGCCGCGACTGTAACCGAGTCGCTCAAGGTGCAAGGTCAGAAAGGTGTAATACGGGCCGTGGCTCATCTGCATCAGCGCCACGCAGGCATAAAACGCCAGCACGCCGGGGTTGCGCAACTGCTTGAGAAAGCCCTCGCCGCTCGGTCGATTGCCTTGCGGCGGCTGCGCATTGGGCACCCACAGGCTGCTGAGGACGATGCCGGCCATGATCAATACCAGCGCCGCCGGGTAAATGTCCAGGCTCAGCCATTCGAACAACCGGCCCAGCGCAACCACGGTGATGATGAAACCGATCGAGCCCCACAGGCGGATCTGGCTGTAGCGCGAAGTCTGGCCCTGCAAGTGCGCCAGGGTGATGACTTCGAACTGTGGCAGTACCGCGTGCCAGAAAAACGCATGCAGGGCCATGACCATCGCCAGCCAGGCGTAGCTCTTGCTGACGAAGATCAGCGAAAAGGTCAGCAGCGTGCACACCGCGCCAAAGCGCACGATGGCCAGACGCCTGCCGGTGTAGTCGCCGAGCCAGCCCCAGATGTTCGGCGCCACGCAGCGCATCAACATCGGGATCGCCACCAGCTCACCGATGCGCGCCGCGCTGAAGCCAAGATGATCGAAGTACAGCGCCAGAAACGGCGCCGTCGAACCGAGCAAGGCGAAATAGAACAGATAGAAACTGGACAGCCGCCAGTAAGGAAGCGCCGCCACGCTCAGGCCGCGGCGTTCGACGAGTCAGCCATCAAAGCTGACCCAGCACCGGAGTACTCACGCGCACGTCGGCGTTCTGCCCACGGTGGCGCAACAGGTGATCCATCAGCACGATGGCCATCATCGCCTCGGCAATCGGCGTGGCACGGATGCCGACGCACGGGTCGTGACGGCCCTTGGTGATCACCTCGACCGGGTTGCCGTGAATATCGATCGAACGGCCCGGGGTGGTGATACTCGATGTCGGCTTCAACGCCAGATGCGCGACGATCGGCTGGCCCGAAGAAATGCCACCGAGAATGCCGCCGGCGTTGTTGCTGAGGAAACCTTCCGGAGTCATTTCATCGCGGTGCTCGGTGCCGCGCTGGGCCACCGAGGCGAAACCGGCACCGATTTCCACGCCCTTGACCGCGTTGATGCTCATCAGCGCGTGGGCCAGTTCGGCGTCGAGACGGTCGAAGATCGGCTCGCCCAAGCCAGGCATGACGCCTTCGGCAACCACGGTGATCTTCGCGCCGACCGAGTCCTGATCGCGACGCAACTGGTCCATGTAGGCTTCCAGCTCCGGCACTTTGTCCGGGTCGGGGCTGAAAAAGGCGTTTTCTTCCACCGAATCCCAGGTCTTGAACGGGATTTCGATCGGGCCGAGCTGGCTCATGTAGCCACGAATGACGATGCCTTGGCTGGCCAGGTACTTCTTCGCAATCGCCCCCGCCGCCACGCGCATTGCGGTTTCGCGCGCCGAGCTGCGACCGCCGCCGCGATAATCGCGCTCGCCGTACTTGTGGTGGTAGGTGTAGTCGGCGTGGGCCGGGCGGAACAGATCCTTGATCGCCGAGTAGTCCTTGGACTTCTGGTCGGTATTGCGGATCAACAGGCCGATCGAGCAGCCGGTGGTGCGCCCTTCGAACACGCCGGAGAGGATTTCGACTTCATCGGCTTCCTGGCGTTGAGTGGTGTGGCGGCTGGTGCCCGGCTTGCGGCGATCGAGGTCGCGCTGCAGATCTTCCAGGGAAATCTCCAGGCCCGGCGGGCAGCCGTCGACAATGGCGACCAACGCCGGACCATGGCTTTCGCCAGCGGTGGTGACAGTGAACAACTTGCCGTAGGTATTGCCGGACATGCAGGACGCTCCGTGAAATCAAACCCGAATTCTTGATGCGCGCCAGTATACGCAGGCTAACCGAGTAGTTCATCCTCGAACCTTGGCGGTGTTGGCGAGTCCAACCGGCACCTTGGCGAATGATGGCGTGATGATGCTGCGAGTTTTGATTTTGAGTCTTACCCTGTTCACGGGCTTTGCCCAAGCGACGGTCCTGCAACGGCCAATGACTTTGACTACGGGCAACGGCGAACTTTTCGGTTCACTGTTGCTGCCAAAGTCTGACAGCCCGGTGCCGGTTGTCCTGATCATTTCCGGCTCCGGTCCTACCGATCGCGACGGTAACAACCCCGACGGCGGGCGCAATGACAGCCTCAAGCGTTTGGCCTGGGTGCTGGCCAAACACAACATCGCCAGCGTGCGTTACGACAAACGCGGGGTGGCCGCGAGCCTCGCCGCAACGCCGGACGAGCGCAATCTGTCGGTGGAGGCTTATGCGGCGGATGCCGTGGCTTGGGGGCAGAAGCTCAAGGCCGACCCGCGTTTCGGCCCGCTGATCGTCCTTGGTCACAGCGAAGGTGCGCTGATCGCCAGCCTCGCCGCGTCGACACTCGATGCGGCGGCGGTGATTTCCCTCTCGGGCAGCGCTCGACCGGTCGATCAGGTGATCCGCGAACAACTGGCGCGCAGCTTGCCGCCGCCGCTGATGCTGCGCAGCAATGAACTGCTCGACAGCCTCAAGGCCGGTCGCACCGACGACAATGTCCCGCAGCCGTTGCAGGTGATTTTCCGCCCGAGTGTGCAGCCATACCTGATTTCGCTGTTCCGTCAGGACCCCGCCAAAGCCTTTGCGCAGTTGCACATGCCGGCGCTGATCGTTCAGGGCAGCAATGACATTCAGGTCGGCACCGAAGACGCGAAGCTGCTCAAAGCGGCGAAACCGGACGCGCAGCTGGTGGTGATCGAAGGCATGAACCATGTGCTGCGCATCGTGCACAACGACATGAAGCGGCAATTGGCCTCGTACAAGGACCCGAATTTGCCGCTGGCCGCCGAGCTTGGTTCGGCGATCCTCGGTTTTATTGACGGACTTCGCACCCGTTAACCGCTGTTTACCCTCCAGTCCTTGAAAAACCGGCCGATAAGCCTTTGTCGCCAGCGCAACGGCTGGTGACAAGCAGGGCATGGACAGGATCGCGCCGTTATGACTGATACCCAGACTTCACCCGACACCACCGCTGAAAAAGACGCACCGCCAGCGGTCGAGCTGCCGTGGGCGGATGTTCACGCCGAGCACCACAAGATGCTCCGCCTGGCGCCGTTGCAGACCGATCGCCATACCGGCGGCCGGCCGCTGCGCTTTGTCGAATTCGGTTACGCCGAGCGTCACAGCAAAGAACACAGCCTGATGCGCATGGCGATCAAACTGCCCGGCCAGCGCGTGCGCAAGGAACAGAACGTCCTCGACGTGTGGGCCGATCACAGCACCAAGCGTGTGCGTTTCGGCCCCGACAGCGGCTTGCAGATCGAACCGCTGAACCGTGGCATCGGCCGTTTCATCGCCGCGCAAGGCATCAACTGGGCGAAAAAACGCTGGCCCGGCTACACCGTCGACGGCATCGACCTGAACAACAAGGACGCACTGAACGAAGACACCCGTCTGCGTCGCGATCATTTTCTGCGGGTACACGGTTTCGATGTGGCGTATGCCGATGCCCAGCATCTCAAAGGCAGCATCAAGACCGTGCAGGTCGGTGACCTGCTCGGCGACTGGAACAGCGAAAAGCTGCAGATCGTCGAGATTCTTGAAGCGGCGCAGATGCTCCAGCAGGCCGAGCAGAATCTGGCCGAGCAGGAAGTGAAGCTGAAAAAGCAGGAAGAGAAAGTCAGCAAGTTCAAACGTGAAGACGCCGGGTTGCGTTTCACCATTACCTGTCTGGTGGCGTTTGCGGTGTTTCAGGCGGGGCTGTTGATCTGGATTGCTACGCACCGGTAAAGATTCAAGACCGAGGCGGTCCCATCGCGGGCAAGCCACGCTCCCACAGGTTTTGCGCCTACCCGAATGTTGCGGTACACACAAGAACCTGTGGGAGCGGGCTTGCCCGCGATGCTTTTAAGGGTCAGACGCGGGACGCGAACAGGGCCTGATGGTTGCGGCACTGCTCCGCCGTCAGCATGAACACACCATGCCCGCCACGGGCGAATTCGAGCCAGGCAAAATCCACTTCCGGGTACAACGCCTCGACGTGCACCTGGCTGTTGCCCACTTCAACAATCAGCAAGCCCTTCTCGGTCAGGTGATCTGCCGCTTCGGCGAGCATGCGCCGCACCAGGTTCAAGCCATCATCGCCACAGGCCAGGCCCAGCTCAGGCTCATGTTGATATTCGTCCGGCATGTCGGCGAAATCTTCCGCGTCCACGTAAGGCGGGTTCGACACGATCAGGTCGAAACGCTGCCCCGGCAAACCATCGAAACCATCGCCCTGCACGGTATAGACGCGCTCGTCGACGCCATGGCGCTCGATGTTCTGATTGGCCACTTCCAGCGCTTCGAACGACAGATCCGCCAACACTACTTCAGCATTCTGAAATTCGTAGGCGCAGGCAATACCGATGCAACCAGAACCGGTGCACAGGTCAAGAATCCGCGCCGGTTCGCTACCGAGCCACGGCGCAAAGCGGTTCTCGATCAACTCGCCAATCGGTGAACGCGGGATCAACACGCGATCATCGACGATAAACGACATGCCGCAGAACCACGCTTCGCCCAGCAGGTACGCCGTAGGAATGCGTTCTTCGATGCGGCGCTTGAGCAGGCGCTGCAGGTTGACCAGTTCGTCGTCTTCCAGCGCGCAATCGAGGTAGCTGTCGGCGATCTCCCACGGCAGGTGCAGCGCACCCAGCACCAGTTGCCGGGCTTCGTCCCAGGCATTGTCGGTGCCATGGCCGAAAAACAGATCCTCCCCATGGAAGCGGCTGACGGCCCAACGGATATGGTCGCGCAGGGTACGAAGTCGGGAAGTGATCACGGGCAGAACTCCTGAAAAAACGACTGGCGATTCTAACAGCCAAAACGCGTGACGACGACGCAGGAAAACCCGTGCGGCGACAGTAGGAGTTTTCTGTTTTTTGCATCAGCTATTGAACAGAAGGTGTAACTTGACAAGGCTGCAGGCCAATAACGACGGTGCCTACGATGGTAGCGATTCACAGAAGCGCTCAGCCAGAGGACAATGTCGCAAAAGCCCCACCCCAAGGAGCCCCAGAATGTCCGTTCCAAAAACGATGTTTCAACTCAGCGGTCGCGGTTACGCAGCGGCCACACTGAGTCATGCCACCGTGGTCATCATCGATGCCCAGAAAGAATATCTCAGTGGCCCGCTGGCCCTGAGCGGCATGGACGCGGCCGTCGCGAACATCAAACAACTGGTTGCCGCAGCCCGTGCCGCCGGTCGGCCGATCGTGCACGTGCGTCACCTCGGCACCGTCGGTGGACTGTTCGACCCGCAGGGCGAGCGCGGCGAATTCATCCCGGGCCTGGAGCCGCAAGGTGATGAAACCATCATCGGCAAACTGCTGCCGAGCGCGTTCCACGGTACCGAATTGCTCGACCGCCTGCAGAATCTGGGCTCGCTGGATCTGATCGTCTGCGGTTTCATGAGCCACTCCAGCGTCAGCACCACGGTGCGTGCAGCGAAGAATCTGGGTTTTCGCTGCACCCTGGTCGAAGACGCCTGCGCGACCCGCGACTTGCCGTTCAAGGGCGGCGTGCTCAAGGCCGAGCAAGTCCAGGAAGCGGAAATGGCGATCATGGCGGACAACTTCGCCACCCTCGCCCTGACGCAATACCTGATCTGATCTGCGCGGATGAGCGGCTTGCGGCGCCGCTCATCCATTAAGCCCGTTGATTTGCCGCAAATGCCATAGCCTCAGGAACAACCCGGTCAACTCCCGGTCGAAGGGCCGATACCCATTGAGGAAGGTCGGAATGAAGTTATCCGATGGATTTGACGCACGCCGCTTGCGGCCCAAAGGCCAAAGCAACTGGCGTTTTCGATTTGGCGCTGCGATCGCTGCCATTCTGGCGACGTTCGGCGTGCTGCTGGCGATGGCCGGGGCGGCCAGCCTGCTCGGGCGCCCACCGGCGCTGGGTGACTTGAACGCCACGCCGATGGGCTCGGCAATCATTCTGGCGGTCGGTCTGCTGTTTCTGTATTTCGGTGTCGCCCTGTGGCGCCGCTGCCGCCGTCGCGCACGGCAATCGCGGGAACTGAACATGTCCCCGCATCTGATGAAAAAACACGACTGACCGACGGCCTGGCTTTTTGCCGGGCCGTTTTGTTTCGACTTGGGTAAACTGGCCGCCCTTCGCGGAGGCTGACATGCAAGACGACGATTTTTCCCTGTTCAAAAGTGCCATCCAAGGCGTCAAGCCGATCAAGCACGACCGCGCCGACACCGGCAAACCCAAGGCTGACCGCGCGCAGATCGCCAAATTGCGCCAGTCCGCCACCGTGCGCAGCAACACCACCATCATCGACGGCCTGTCCGACCAGTTCGTGATCGACGTCGGCCCGGAAGACGAGCTGATGTGGGCCCGCGACGGGGTGCAGGAAAGTCAGATGCGCAAGCTCAAGATCGGCCAGATCCCGTTCGAAGGCAGCCTCGACCTGCATGGCATGAGCGTCGAGAAGGCCCGGGAAACCCTCTGGGCCTTTCTGGCCGAAGCGACGAAATTTGAAATCCGCTGCGTGCGCGTGACCCACGGCAAGGCTGTGCGTCTCGATGGCAAGCGGCCGATGATCAAAAGCCACGTCAACACTTGGCTGCGCCA
The DNA here is from genome assembly GCF_900104975.1 of Pseudomonas sp. Z003-0.4C(8344-21). NCBI lineage: Bacteria > Pseudomonadati > Pseudomonadota > Gammaproteobacteria > Pseudomonadales > Pseudomonadaceae > Pseudomonas > Pseudomonas sp. Z003-0.4C(8344-21). The sequence continues at coordinate 4,469,269 of NZ_LT629756.1, forward strand.
GCACGCCCAGGTACTCGGTTTTTGTTCCTGCCAGGCGAAACACGGCGGCGCCGGCGCGGTTTACGTGATGCTCAAACGCACAATGATGGAAGGCCGCGACGAATAATCGCGTTACACCGAACTTGCAGGGTTGTGTCCGCCGCCGTACCCTTGCCGCTTGCGAAAATCCCCCCACAGGTAGTTTCATGTCCCTGGAACAGAATTACACCGCGATTCTCGGCCAACTGGGCGAGGACGTCTCCCGCGAGGGCCTGCTCGACACGCCAAAGCGTGCCGCCAAAGCCATGCAGTACCTCTGCCGCGGTTATGAACAGACGCTCGAAGAGGTCACCAACGGTGCCCTGTTCAGCTCCGACAACAGCGAAATGGTGCTGGTCAAGGACATCGAGCTGTATTCGTTGTGCGAACACCATCTGCTGCCGTTCATCGGCAAGGCGCACGTGGCCTACATCCCGAGCGGCAAGGTACTGGGCCTGTCCAAGGTTGCACGGATCGTCGACATGTACGCTCGCCGCCTGCAAATTCAGGAAAACCTCAGCCGCCAGATCGCCGATGCCGTGTTGCAGGTGACCGGTGCGCTGGGTGTGGCCGTGGTGATCGAGGCCAAGCACATGTGCATGATGATGCGTGGTGTGGAGAAGCAGAACTCGTCGATGATCACCTCGGTGATGCTCGGTGAATTCCGCGAAAACGCCGCGACCCGCAGCGAATTCCTCAGCCTCATCAAGTAATTCGCCGCCGCAGAAAAAACCGGCTTTCATCGCCGGTTTTTTTTCGTCCGTGAAAAATCGGGTAAGCTGCGCGCCTTTCTCAATTCGCACCGTGAGGCTTTCAACGTGTTCGTCAAAGCGCTTCGTGTCGGCCTCGGCCAACTGGTTATTTTCGTCGATTTCATCACCCGCCCGGGCAAGCAACAACGCTCCGCCGCTGCTCAGGCGCAAGTCGACGCCGCTGCCAAGGACCTGACCCTGTATCAGTTCCATGCCTGCCCGTTCTGCGTGAAGACCCGTCGCACGCTGCGTCGCCTGAATGTGCCGGTGGCACTGAAAGACGCGAAGAACAACGAACAGGACCGCCAGAACCTGCTGGAACAGGGCGGCCGCATCAAGGTGCCTTGCCTGCGCATTGAAGAGAATGGCCAGACGACCTGGATGTATGAATCCAAGGTGATCATTGATTATCTGGACAAGCGGTTTGCTGCGGTCTGATGGTTGGGCGGAGTTGCTGATGGCCCCATCGCTGGCAAGCCAGCTCCCACATTGATCTGTGGCATTCAAAAAACCTGTGGGAGCTGGCTTGCCAGCGATGAGGCCTTCCCAGACACCAAAAATTCCAGACAAAAATAAACCGGCCACGAGCCGGTTTATTTGTTTTGTCAGGCCGCTTCATCCAACTGCGCCTTGCGCACCACCGCCGCCAATCGCTTCAGCCCTTCATCCAGCCGCGCCGGGTCGATGTGGCTGAAGTTCAGGCGCAGATGCCCAGGATGGTTATCCGGATCCGGAAAAAACGGCTCACCCGGCATGAACGCCACATCGTTGGCCAAGGCATCGTTGAGCAATGTTCGCGTGTCCAGCGGCTGCTTCAGTGTCAGCCAGAAAAACAGCCCGCCCTGCGGCATCTGCCAATCGGCCAGATCGGCAAAGTGCTTCTCCAGCGCCGCTTGAAACGCATCGCGCCGTTGCCGGTAGAACCCGCGCAGCTCGCTCAAATGTTGCTGATACTTGTCGCTGCCGATCCACTGCAGCGCCTGCCATTGGCCGATGCGATTGGTGTGCAGATCGGCCGACTGCTTGAGTTTGAGCAAATGCGGGAACAGGTCGGGGCTGGCAATCAGATAACCGACGCGCAATCCCGGCAGCAGGGTTTTCGACACGGTGCCGGTGTAGATCCAGCTGGCGTTCTGCAAGCGGCCGGCGATCGGTCTGGCGCTGGCGCCGTCGAACGTCAGTTCGCGATAGGGCTCGTCTTCGATCAACGTCACGCCGAATTCATCGAGCAGCGCGGCGACGGCAGCACGCTTGGCTTCGCTGTAGCGCACGGCGGACGGGTTCTGAAAGGTCGGGATCAGGTAGATGAATGCGGGACGATGCTGTTCCAGGCGCTGGCGCAATTGCACCAGATTCGGGCCGTCGGCCTCTTGCGCGACGGTCAGGCAATCGGCGCCGAACAGCTGGAATATCTGCAGTGCAGCCAGATAAGTCGGCGCCTCCAGCAGAATTTCTGTGCCCTTGTCGATGTACAGCTTCGCCGCCAGATCGAGAGTTTGCTGCGAACCGCTGACCACCAGCACCTGACTCGCCAGGCAATCAAGCCCGAGCGCCCTCGCCTGCGCCGCCAAGGCTTCACGCAACGCCGGTTCACCCTCGCTCATGCCGTACTGGCCGAGCGAAAGCGGCATGTGGGCCCACTCGACTTTCGGCAACATGCTCTCGGCGGGCAAGCCACCGGCAAACGACATCACCTCCGGACGCTGGGCGGCAGCAAGGATTTCGCGGATCAAAGAACTTTTAAGGCGCGTGACACGTTCGGAAAAAGCCATGGAAGTCACCGGTAGCGAGGCGTGAGGAAAATGAGTCAAACTGGTTGACTGAAATTACGCCAACGTGAGCGAGTACGTCAACATGCTTGACCTTAAAAACCCGATCAGCCAGCAGCAGGCCATGGAAGCGTTTTTCTTCGGCTATCAGGCGTTCACTGCCAAGGCAGACGAAATGCTCGAGCGCCGCGGTCTGTCGCGGGTGCATCAGCGCATCGTGTTTTTCATCGCGCGTTATCCGAATCTGAGCGTGAAGGAGTTGCTCGCGCTGCTCGGCGTGAGCAAACAGGCGCTGAACATGCCGCTGCGCCAGTTGCAGGAAATGCATCTGGTCGACAGCGTGGCGTCGCAGACCGACAAGCGTAAGCGCCTGCTGGAGTTGACAGCGGAAGGCGCAAAGTTCGAGCAGGCGCTGCGCCGCGAGCAGGTGAAATTACTCGAGCGGGTGTTTGCCGAGGCTGGCGAGGCGGCGGTGAATGGCTGGCTGGCGGTGAATGTGGCACTGGGTAAAAGCCAGGCAGCTCTCGATTGACTGTTCGGGCCTCATCGCTGGCAAGCCAGCTCCCACAGTGATCAGGGGAGTACACAGATATGAAGACACCCACGATTCCTGTGAAGCTGGCTTGCCGATAGGGCCTGAAGGGCCATATATCCCTATCAATGGACAAACTGAAGACAAAACCAAAAACAATATTTGCTTTATTTGTACACAAAAGCATAATCCACAGCGTGCGAGTTCCTGACCGCATGGTCAACAAATTCGCGTATGCCTCAAAGGGCCGCTGCCACCCCTCATGGGTCCGGCCCTGGAAATAACAATAAAACTCTTGAGGAGTACTCGCTGTGGAAAGCCGCAAATCCGAAGCATCGCCGCTGGATCTCTCGCCGCCCTTACGCACTGGCCTGCTGGAGCGTCTGTTTAAACTCAGCTTGCATGGCACCACGGTGAAGACCGAGCTGATTGCCGGTCTGACGACCTTCATCACCATGGCTTACATCATCTTCGTCAACCCGAACATCATGGCCGACGCCGGGATCGATCATGGTGCAGCCTTCGTCGCCACGTGTATCGCCGCCGCGCTGGGCTGCCTGTTGATGGGCCTCTACGCGAACTGGCCGGTGGGTCTGGCGCCAGGCATGGGCCTCAACGCATTCTTCACCTACACCGTCGTCGGAACCATGGGCTACAACTGGGAAACCGCACTGGGCGCGGTGTTCGTGTCCGGTGTGCTGTTCATGATCCTGACGTTCTCGCGCATCCGCGAATGGCTGCTCAACAGCATCCCGGTCAGCCTGCGCTTCGCGATGGGCGCCGGCGTCGGCCTGTTTCTCGGCCTGATCGGTTTGAAAACCGCTGGCATCGTCGTCGATAGCCCGGCCACCCTGATCAAGCTTGGCTCGCTGCGCGAACCCGGCCCGCTGCTCGCTGCGATCTGCTTTCTGATGATCGCGATCCTCAGCTACCACAAAGTCTTCGGCGCCATTCTCATCAGCATCATCACCGTTACCCTCGCCGGTTGGGGTCTGGGCATCGTTCACTACCAGGGCATCATGTCCGCCCCGCCAAGCCTGGCGCCGACCTGGATGGCCATGAACGTCGCCGGCGTGTTCAACGTCAGCATGATCAGCGTGGTCCTCGCCTTCCTGTTCGTGCACATGTTCGACACCGCGGGCACGCTGATGGGCGTCGCTCAGCGCGCCAATCTGGTCAACCCTGACGGTCGCATCGAAAACCTTTCGCGGGCGATGAAGGCCGACAGTGCCTCCAGCGTATTCGGCGCTGTGGTCGGTGTTCCGCCGGTCACCAGCTACGTGGAAAGTGCTGCCGGCGTGGCCGCTGGCGGTCGGACTGGTCTTACCGCCGTCACCGTAGGTGTGCTATTTATAGCGGCGATGTTTTTCGCACCGCTGGCCGGCATGATTCCCGCGTATGCCACTGCCGGTGCGCTGATCTACGTCGCGATGCTGATGATGGGCGGCATGGCCCATATCGAATGGGACGAAGCCACTGACGCGATTCCGGCCATCGTCACCGCGATCATGATGCCGCTGACCTTTTCGGTCGCCGACGGCATTGCACTGGGCTTCATCACCTACGTGGCGTTGAAGGCCGGTACCGGCAAGTACAAGGAAATCTCCGTCAGCCTGTGGGTGCTCTGCGCGATCTTCATCGCCAAGTTCATTTTCCTCTAAGCGCTACGCGGTCCCGTTTCCAGACAGCCCCACCCTCGCCGGTGGGGCTTTTGCACATTCATGAACACAACAAAAAAAGGAGCAACAAGATGAGTCTGGAAACCTGGCTGCTGTTCAGTGGCGCTGCGCTGGTGGTGATCCTCATTCCGGGGCCGCTGTCGTTGCTGATGATCAGCAACAGCCTGAACTACGGGTTGCGCCGTTCATACCCGGCGTTCCTTGGCGGCGTAACGGCATCGATCTGTCTGCTCAGCGCTTCGGCATTGGGGCTGGGCGCATTGTTGCTCGCTTCCGAGCAACTGTTCAGCGCGCTTAAAATTGTCGGCGCGCTGTACCTGTTCTATCTCGCCTGGCAGAGCTGGCAACAGTCGCGCCAGCCGTCGGTCGGTGCCGACGTACCGCTAGCGGCGCCCGTGCCGCGCTTTCGCGCGTTGTTCACTCGCGCTTTCGTACTGGGCGCGAGCAATCCGAAAGACATCCTGTTTTTCGCCGCGTTCCTGCCGCAGTTCCTCAGCGCCGAGCAACCTTTCCTGCCGCAACTGCTGGTGATGATCGCCACCTGGACCGTGCTGGATCTGCTGTGCAAACTGGCCTACGGCCTCGGTGCCCACGGCGCGGCGCGTTACCTGCGCAGCGGCAAGGGGCAAAGCTGGTTCAACCGCATCAGTGCCGGTCTGTTCGGCGGTGCCGGCGCCGTTTCTTTGCTCAGCAGCCACTGAGATCCTTGACCGCATCGCGGTCTATCGACTCCCCGCCAGTCTGACTTGAACTGTTCCAGGTCAGGCTGGCGTTCTCCTCGCCTCTCGCTATTCCCAACGCCCTGCTCCCCTGCAGGCCGCGCAATACACCGCAACAACCCGTTGATATACATCCCTGGAACGCTCCTCGTACTATCTCGGCGTGTCTTTACAACCACCCGCCAGAACAAGGACGTTCACATGGCCACCCTGATAAGCGAAGCCTTGATACAAACGGACCCGGTCGTCATCACGGATATGAAGATCGAGTTCAATGAACCTACCGCCTCGACCATCGATTTCGACGGCAGTGCTGAACCCCCAGCGGCCACTTCGAATAAAAGTCAGGTCGATCAGCTGAAATTCAACGATTCAGTGTTCGGCCCTTTGCAGATCGGTGAAGTCTCGATTACCCGAGCCTCTCTCGATGCCTTGGGAGCAACAATCGACGGCCAACCTATAACCAGCAAAAACACCTTCTTCCGCACTCCTCAGCGCTCGTTCATCAACTCGTTACAGTTCAACGTCAGCGCGATCGAGCGGCACATGAAGTCTTCGAGCGGCAGCAACGCTTACCTGCTGCCGACCTTGCTCTTCGACATGGCCAGTCGCCGCCCGCTGACCGCCCCGACGTTGATCCGCGATAACCCGCAAGACAATGTCGATTCGGCTGGTTATCACAGCAAGATGAAGAAACTCCTCGGCTCGGCACAGAAACTCGATCTGCAGCACAGCCAGTTACCGCAAAACACTCGGCGCTGGGTTGCCACGGCCAAGACGCACCTGACCGTCGGCTCGAGCGTAGGACTTCAGGCGTTCGGCATATTCATGGGTTTGCGTGGCGTGGCTCAGGCCGTCAGGGCGGGTGATAACGCTGAAGTCGTCGTCAACAGCGTAGGGATTGCCTCGGAACTCGGCTCTATCGCCATCGACATCGGGGTCAGCAAGATCGCCGCCGAGATGCTGACGGCCGGGCAAAGCGCTTTCAAGGATTTCGCCAAAACCAGGTTTGCGGTGCGGCTCGGTCGATCCGGTGGACTGATTGGCGGAGCGCTGACGCTGCCGTTCGATGTGTACACCGCCGTTCGCTCGCTGAATGCCGCGAGCCACGCAACCGGCAAAGAGGCCATCGACCATTACGTCAGCGCCGGCTTGAGCATCACCAGCGCGGCCATGACCATCATTCTCGGTAGCGCTGCGCTGGCTGGGTTGTCGTTCGTGGGACCGGTAGGCCTGCTGGCCGGCGCGATGCTGGCCATCGGATCGCAGATCTACGGCGCGGTACGCATCGTCGACGACATCGATGATTACATCGAACTCACCGTCGGCGAACGCTGGCGCTCGGGCTTTTTCTCGTTCTGCATGATGGACGTCGAGCAAGGCGTCAAGGATCGCTACAGCCGGGCCAGAACCCTGATCCAGCACACAGAACAACTCAAGCGCAATGCCCGCCGATTGCTGGACGTCGATTTGAAGGATTCCACCGAAGCGGTGGTCAATGGCGCATTCGAAGTCGATCTGGTCAGCAGACAGGTGTGGAAACGCAATTGGTGGACGAAAATCGATGCATGGGAAACCGAAAACGTCCCGGTGATACGCGGTGGTGATGACACCATCGATGCTCGCGAAGGCGTCACCAAAGACACCCCCGGGGCGGTGCTGGGGGTTGCCGGCGACGAGAAGATTATTTTGTGGCTGCTCGGCGATGGCCGTGATTCGATCAAAGGCGTGGAAAAGAAATCGAATATCTTCCAGTACGGCTCAGGAATAAAAGACCTGACCGGTGGCGAAAAGGACGATCGTTTCGTATTCCAGTCGGCCGCCGATTCCATCTCGAAAAAAGTCGAGGGATCGACGTATTCGAAGTTGAAAGGCGGCGCAGGTAACGACACCCTGGCTCTGGATGGCTTCAAGTTCACGCAACAGGGCCATGACATCGACTTGCAGGCCGGCACGCTGCAGGTGAGAAAGCCCAATTCCGATGCTGACGACGGGACCGATTTTACATTCCACAGCCTGCTGGAAAGCATCGAGAATGTGGAAACGGTGAACAGTGCCGCAAGCGTCGTCACGGGCACCGAGCAACGTAACATCATCAAATCCCGCGGCCGCGATACGATAAAAGCGGGAGCCGGTAACGACCAGATACAGTTGCTGCACAAAGGCGCGTTAGCCTCGGGTGAAGAAGGTATCGATGAGTATTTCATCGCTCATCAGGACGGTCGTTTTTGCATCATCGAAGACGGCAAGCAGGAAAGTACCATCGAATTTGCATGGCGAATCGGCCTGATCGAAAGCTGGGCCATTGAAAAGAACTCGCTGGTCATTACGTCCGGATTCGAGTTTTTCGACAGGCCCAAATGCGTGGTCTTCATTCATGAGGTCTATGAAACGATCAACAAGCAACGCCGCTTGAAAAACAACAAAATAACTTTCCTGACCAAGGATGGCTACGTGTTGCGACCGGACCTGCCTGAATCCATCGAGAGCGCCGAGACGGTCGATATCGAAGTGGTCATCCTGAAACACGGCAAGCCTCCAAAACCCGTCATCCATTACAACCCTGAATGCTGGACCCTGCATCAGCATGAAGCGCGTTATTTTCTGCCGCGCACCGGGCAAGGCACGACGTTCTATTCGGCCGAGCGACCCGACGTCATCACCTGTATTCATCTGGATTACGCCAGCACCGAATTGAGCAAAGTCGAAGCTCACTTCCGCGCCCGCGAATCGGCGAAAAACAGCGACCTGCTGGCCGGCTGCGACCTGACCTACCACTTAGGCGATAAAACCCTGACGCTGCAACATTTTGCCTGGGCGCGAGGCGGTTCTGATCCCAGGAACATGGTCAAAATCCTGCGCACCATGGCCGCCCGCCCCAGTCACCAGTATCTGCTGATATTCAACGACGGCGTTGCACTGAATGCGCAGCTTACGCAGGAAACCGACGCCGCCCCGGCCGACGACAACTACCAGATCAATGCCTTCAAGTGCTGGACGACGGCGCTGAAGCTGCCCCTTGAGTTTCGTGCGCGGCAGTTTACTTACCAATTACCAACGAACGAAGCGTGGAAGCTCAGCGCCAAAAATGTCTGCGCCGTTATTGCGTCAGGAGCCAACCAGACAGCACTCGAAACACTGGAGGGTGAAGGTGGTACCTACCTGATTCACCTTGTCGCCGACCGGACCATCAGACTGACAACCCCGGGCGCACTGGCCAACGCGGCGGTCAGGCTGCCTTACTCATCCACCTGGGAGCTCGACGCGACAGCGCTGGGGAAGGTTGAGGTCAAACTGGAAAACAACCAATTACAGATTGGTACCTGCACGGTTCACTTGCCCGTTTATGAAAGTGAAGACCTGATCGACCAGATCCGCGTTATCACTGAAAAAGGCATCGTCCACGTGGTGGATCTTTCTTTCGACCGGGTCTACCCGGATGGACTCGATGCGCGGTTCTTTGAAGAACCCGACCCGGCAAAAGACCTCCCTGACGCCTTCGCGTCAATGACGAATCAAGAAGTCAAAGTGCGCAACATCCTCTTTGCCGACAACTGGCCCGGTGCGTTCAGCTACAGCTTTGCCGCCCACGGCTGGATCCTGCGCAGCGACAAATCCCGCGTCGAGTATTCGCAATTGAAGGTCATCAATCGATGCAGCCATCAGGATGCGCATATTTTCAATCCGCCTGCGCTCGATGTCCCACCGGCATGACGCGGGCGACCGCTAGTCAGCACTGACAACGTCCACGCAACAGCAACGACTGAACCTCCACATCCGGTTCCGGACCCGACTTTTGCCGGACGCCTGCGCGTGCGCCTGAACAATACGGCGAGCGCTCCGACAGCGCTCGATATCAAAACCGAATGAGTAAATTGCACATGGTCAAACCACCAAAAAAGATTGCTGTGACCACAGCAGCCGACAGCACCGTTACCACCCGACCTGTTCAGTCAGGTTCAGGTACTCGCAGCAACGTCAGCCTGCCTGACACCCCGTTATCCGGCGTCGACTCGACCAGCGGCTCGTCGAGTACGGCAAACATCGCCCCTGTCGTGATCACCGTCAGCACGATGCCGGGACCAGTCACCCATTCGGTCAGCGCCCCGCGCCATGCCGTCGCCTGGCCCGACAATCGCCTGAACGAGCTGACCCCGATCGGAGAAAACAGCGGACTGTTCACCGGACCGGACCAACGCACTTACGCGCAACTCGGCAGCGAAGGACGCTTTCTCGTCGAACAGGATGCGCAAGGCAGCTATTACATACCGATGACCTTTGCGCCCGGCATCGTCGGGCCGTCCCTGACGAAGATTGAAGGGCATGCCAGTTGGCATATTCAGCGCCCCGGCTGGTCATCAACACAGACGCGGACCACAGCCACCGATACCCCGCTCCCCGCCTACCTTTCGCCTGAAGATGCGAACACCCTGACCCGAGCGGACATGTCGAGCGCCGGCATCCGTTACAACAAGCTCAAGCAAGCCTTCGTCGATACGGCAGAAGGCACGGTGATGGTTCGCAAGAATCCGCAAGGCGAGTACCAGTATGTCTCGGCGACCACGCGAAGCGCCCCAGACATCGTGTTTGAACAGATTCCCGACAGCCTGCTCTGGCGCCGAAAAACCTCACAAACACAGGCCGGAATCTCAACTGGCGTGCCTCGTCGTATCGCCGAGCCGACTGTGGAGAGCAACAAACGCGTGCGCCTCGATGCTAGCGAGCAGACAGTCACAACTCCACTGCTCGCCGCCAGCGCACCGAATGATCAGACGCCGTTTTTCTGGTTACCCTGGGGGCACTTGAACAAGCCTCCCGTTGTGGAGTCGATCCAGCTGGGGTGGTTTCATTACCCGATCGTGCCAGTTGGCTCCAATCGCACTCCGAAAGTCTATTTCGTGCAGCATCCGGACTTTGCGCCGGCTCGCTTCGAGGGGTTCGAACAGATGTTGCGCACCGCGCCGTCACTGCAACCGGTCGCCACGTTTCGCATCGGTAACGATCCCGGTGAAATCCACCCCGGCAAACGCTTTTTCGAAGAACCCATATCGCACTCGGTGGCCAACACCTTCCCCGTTTTTTCCGCAGCCACGGCGTGGGCGGTCGGCAAAAGGCTGTTCGAACTCGCCGACAATTCCGCCGTCATTACCGGCACCGGTCTGGTCAATATCCAGGCTGTCCTGCACCAATGGAAGCAGAAGCCGTTTCCCACCGCACCGGCTTATGCCGACCCGCTCAATATGCTGGCGATCGCGCCCTCGATCGATGTCGGCGGCAAGAAACTCATCCCCATGCCTTCGCAATCGGACAGCGAACTGCAACGGCTAACCTTCGACCCACAGCAATTCCCCACCGAATGGAACCACTACAAAACCTGGCCCACCGATCTGAACCTCAGGCGCCTGCTCGGTGCGCTGTTGATTCGCTGCGGTTATGACGTCTTTCCTCTGACGTACGAACACCGCCAGCCGACATTGGTGTTCAAGCGCGAAGGCCATGACCCGTTGTACTTCTTGAAGCTGGGCTCGGTTGCCCAGGTTGGCTTGTCCCATAGGCCCGGCAATGAACTGGCAGACCCGAGCCTGCCGAGCAGAATCGGCAGCGCGGCGTTTCGTGAGCTGACCACCGCAGCCACGCAAGACAAAGTGATCTGGCTGATCGGCGGCGTATTGAAGGTCGAATCGAATCCGGACTCGGTGTTCATCATCAGGGAGCGCTGAGTTCCCAGCAACACACGGCAACACGCTTGCTCAGCGCGATAACCATGTACCGCACGCCTCGCCTGCCCTTTGCCGACCATAACGCTTTCAAGCCAGGGCATCGGGCAGGCGCGAACCCGCTCCCGCTTGTCCGGCCCATCCTGATCGGCAATTCATCGGAGCAGTTTTATGACCAAGCCCCCCAAGAAAACCCCCGACACCCAGACACTTTTCATTGTGCGTGAGGGTTGAGAACCATGGTCAAACCACCCAAGCGCGGCGCAGGCGTCACTCCTGCCGATACTTCACCGATAACCCTGCACCCGATAAAAGACGCACCTGAGCAGCCGCGAATCGATGTGCAAAACAGCCTCCACACAAACGAACAGGCTGATTTTGCTGGCCGACCAGACGCATCCATGCTGCCTGCGTCCGTTCTGATCAAGGCAGAACGGCAACCGTCGTGGAACGTCGAAATACCGGACTGGTTGAAGCAAGATTCACAGCACGAAGAGCAGTACGCAGCGGCCGATCAACCGACTTATCTGGCAGCCGCTGACGCCGCCAGCCTCTCATCACCTCTGGATAACACCGACGGCATCCGCTATGACAAGCACCGCAAGACGTATGTCGATACGGCGCAAGGAACGGTCATGGTGCGCAGGAACAGCGCCGGCGACTATCAGCAAAGCTCGGCGACGCGCCGCACTGATTTCGCTCTGCTGTTCGAACCGATTCCAGGGTCAAGACTGTGGCAGCGCAAAGTCACGCGCCATGAGCCTGCCCCGCCACCCACCGACTCCGGCTCAGCGCTGACGGCCAGCCTGCTGTCGGCCAATCCCGAGGCGACGAATCTGCGTTTTGGAGTCTGGCGAAACTGGGGACGCAACAGCCGCCCACTGCTGGGGCAGCACATTGAAATAGACGGCCAGTACTACCCGATCGTCCAGCAGGACCTGAATGCCCAGCCATCACTGGCGTACCTGCAACACCCGCTGTTTTCCCCCGCCCTGTACGACGCCTTCGAATCCATGCTGCGCGATCACCCGTCACTGCAGCCCAAGTTCGTCGTTAACCGCAACAACCAGTGGACGGTGCTGGACGATCCCGTTCCCTTTGCCATGCCGATCACCCAATACATCGCCACAACATTCAGATCTCTTGCGGACCGCTCCGTCAGCGCATTGGCCCGGGCCATGTTCAATCAAGCCAGTCACTCCGAAGTCATTACGGGCGCAGGGTTGGCTGTGCTGAACCGAGTCCTGCGCTGTTGGGCCCGAAGGCAGATGGACCAAGCGCCGCCAAGTGAACTGGCCGACCCGCTATTGATGTTGCGCACTCAGCCCGCCACCACTGACCTGTCCTTTTCAAACAAGCAGGATCAGGGTCTGCCGCGTCTGGACTTTGATCCCGGAAGATTCGCCGCACACTGGAACCGCTTCGCCAGCCAGCCTTCGACGTCCCGCTTGCAAAGACTTTTCAGCGAGATACTGGCCGACGAAGGCTACGTTATCGAACGCGCCGCACCGCAAGGGTCAAGCCATGAAGTGCGCTTTCATCGCGACGGCATCGATCAGCTATTTGCCTTGATTGTTTATCCGCTGAGCGCACGCGAAGATGCCGGGCGTGTGCCGACAAAAGGCGAGTCGGAGCGCACACGTAGCGAGACCAGTGACGTTGTCTGTTTGCGTGGTGGTTTGCAAACGGACGCGCTGGGGCAGACGACGTTGTTTGTTGTCAGGGAACGTTGAAGGGGCCGCCAGACGAAAAAAAGCCCGCAGTGTGAGCGGGCGAAAGACCAAAGAAGCTATATGCGCAGTCGCTTCCCGGCAGGGGCAGCCGCTTGGGGGATCAACTGCCCCGATAGGTGGAATAGCTGTAAGGTGAAATCAGCAACGGCACGTGGTAGTGGTCCTGCTCGGCAGAAATACCGAAACGCAGCACTACCACATCCAGAAAAGCCGGCTCCGGCAACTGGACACCGCGGGCGCGGTAGTAATCGCCCGCATGGAACTGAACCTGATAAACCCCGGTGCGATAGTCATCGCCTTGCAGCAGCGGTGCATCGACCCGGCCGTCGCTGTTGGTGACCGCACTGGCGACCAGTTCCAGTTGCGAACCTTCAACGCGGTACAGCTCGACCTTGATCGAACTGCCCGGGCAACCGTGTGCAGCGTCCAAAACGTGAGTAGTCAAACGTCCCATTGATTCTGCGCGCCTGCCTGCGTGGAGCAGTCAGACTTCGCGCCTCCCGAAGTCAGTTGAAAAGGAGACCGCACCGATTCGGGGCACGAAACGCTGCGGCGAGCGACTGATTAAGACACTTTTCAAAAAAATTGTACACAATAAAAACGACATTTTTCTTGCCACCCCCGCCATTCGGGGCTTTCCTCCAGATTAACCGGCGATACGCCTATTCATTGTGCCTTCCGTTCAATAGCTGACGGGTCAGGCAGGTTTCTTGCAGGCTCACGCCATTATCAGGAAAAGATGACAGTCGGCGAAAAATGCGAAAATTCAGGCTTACAAAATGTAAATAAAGTTGTATACAATCAGCCCATCGCTGTGACGCCAGCCTGCTCCCTCACCGCCAGGCCGCCACACCCTCTGTCAACGTATAAGAAGGAAGACTGCAGTGAGCGCTGACTACCCACGCGACCTGATCGGTTACGGCAGTAACCCTCCTCACCCACACTGGCCGGGCAATGCCCGCATCGCCTTGTCGTTCGTGCTCAATTACGAAGAAGGTGGCGAGCGCAATATTCTCCACGGCGACAAGGAATCCGAAGCGTTCCTGTCTGAAATGGTCGCCGCGCAGCCGCTGCAGGGCGCGCGCAACATGAGCATGGAATCGCTTTACGAGTATGGCAGCCGTGCCGGTGTCTGGCGCATTCTGAAACTGTTCAAGGAATTCGACATTCCGCTGACGATCTTCGCCGTGGCCATGGCCGCCCAACGCCACCCGGATGTGATCCGCGCGATGGTCGAGGCTGGCCACGAAATCTGCAGCCACGGCTACCGCTGGATCGACTATCAGTACATGGACGAAGCGCAGGAACGCGAGCACATGCTCGAAGCGATCCGCATCCTCACCGAACTGACCGGCGAGCGCCCACTTGGCTGGTACACCGGCCGCACCGGGCCGAACACCCGTCGCCTGGTGATGGAAGAAGGCGGTTTCCTCTATGACTGCGACACCTACGACGATGACCTGCCCTACTGGGAGCCGAACAACCCGACCGGCAAGCCGCATCTGGTGATTCCGTACACCCTCGACACCAACGACATGCGCTTCACCCAGGTGCAGGGTTTCAACAAGGGCGACGATTTCTTCGAATACCTCAAAGACGCGTTCGACGTGCTTTACGGCGAAGGTGCCGAAGCGCCGAAAATGCTCTCGATCGGTCTGCACTGTCGGCTGATCGGCCGTCCTGGTCGTCTCGCTTCGCTCAAACGCTTCATCGAATACGCCAAAAGTCATGAACAGGTGTGGTTCAGCCGTCGCGTCGACATCGCGCGCCACTGGCACGCAACCCACCCGTACCAAGAGGCCGCCCAATGAGCCGCTTTCAAACCCTGCAACCGTCGACCCTGAGCCGCGACGCTTTCGTCAACGCCTTCGCAGACATCTACGAACACTCGCCATGGGTAGCCGAAAAGGCCTACGACCTGGGTGCGGACGTCTCGATCGATGAGATCGAAACCCTGCACCAGCGCATGAGCGACATCCTGTTGAGCGCCGATCACGCCAGTCAGCTGGCACTGATCAACGCTCACCCGGACCTGGCCGGCAAAGCCGCCGTCCAGGGCCAACTGACCGAAGCCAGCACAAACGAACAGGCTGGCGCCGGTATTCACCAATGCACGGCCGAAGAGTTCCAGCGCTTCACCGAGCTGAACGACGCCTACAAAGCCAAGTTCAAGTTTCCCTTCATCATGGCGGTAAAAGGCAGCAACCGGCATCAGATCCTCGCGGCGTTCGAAACGCGCATCAACAATTCGGTGGAAGCCGAGTTCAAATGCGCGCTGGCGGAGATCAACAAGATTGCCCTGTTCCGTTTACTGACTCTTTAGCAAGCCTGGCCCGAGCGTGAATGAACGCGTAAACGCCCAGGGCCCTGCAAGCATCCCCAGCCACTTATTCAAAGGCAGACAAGAAGAATGAAAGCTTACGCCGTACCTTTCGAAAAATACGTCAACCTGGCCGATGCCCGTCTGGGCACCAAGATCATTTCGGTCACCGATGACTGGTTCGCAGACGCCAATCGTCTGTTTCAGCCGACCCCGGCCGTATGGAAGGAGGGCGTGTTCGATGACAACGGCAAGTGGATGGATGGCTGGGAGTCGCGTCGCAAGCGCTTCGAAGGTTACGACAGCGCGGTGATCCGTCTCGGCGTACCGGGCTCGATCAAAGGCGTCGACATCGACACTTCATTCTTCACCGGCAATTACCCACCGTCGGCCTCGCTGGAAGCCTGCTTCCTGGCCTCGGGCGAGCCGGATGAAAACACCCAGTGGACTGAAGTGCTGTCGGCCGTCGAGCTGCAGGGCAACAGCCACCACTACCACGAAATCAGCAACGACCAGGCCTTCAGCCACCTGCGCTTCAACATCTATCCGGACGGCGGTGTCGCCCGTCTGCGCGTGTACGGCGTTCCGTTCCGCGACTGGTCGGCGGTTGGTGACAACGAGCAAGTCGACCTGGCTGCAGCCCTCAACGGTGGCCGCGCCCTCGCCTGCTCCGACGAACACTTCGGCCGCATGAGCAACATCCTCAACCCGGGCCGTGGCATCAACATGGGCGACGGCTGGGAAACCGCACGTCGTCGCACCCCGGGCAATGACTGGGTGATCGTCGCGCTGGGCCATCCGGGCGAGATCGAGAAAATCGTTGTCGACACCCTGCACTTCAAGGGCAACTACCCGGACACCTGCTCGATCCAGGGCGCGTTCGTCAAGGGCGGCACCGACAGCCAGATCGAAACCCAGTCGCTGTTCTGGCGCGAGCTGCTGCCAAGCCAGAAGCTGGAAATGCACGCCGAACACACCTTCGTCGAACAGATCAAGGCACTGGGCCCGATCACCCACATCCGCCTGAACGTGTTCCCGGATGGTGGCGTGAGTCGCCTGCGTGTTCTCGGCAAGGTCGCTAAACAAGGTTGAACCCAATCGCTGGCAAGCCAGCTCCCACAGGTTTTGTGAACGCCCCAGTCCACTGTGGGAGCGGGCTTGCCCGCGATGGCGATAGATCTAACAACACAGAATTCGGATAAGAAGAACAGCATGCGCACACTGACGATTGAACCGCTGACCAAAGAAGCCTTCGCCCCTTTCGGTGACGTGATCGAAACCGACGGCAGCGATCACTTCATGATCAACAACGGTTCGACCATGCGCTTCCACAAACTGGCGACGGTCGAAACCGCACAGCCTGAGGACAACGCGATCATCAGCATTTTCCGCGCCGACGCGCAGGACATGCCGCTGACCGTTTGCATGCTGGAACGCCATCCGCTGGGCAGCCAGGCTTTCATTCCGCTGCTCGGCAACCCCTTTCTGATCGTGGTCGCGCCAGTTGGCGATGCACCTGTATCAGGCTTGGTCCGCGCCTTCGTCACCAACGGCAGGCAGGGCATCAATTACCATCGCGGCGTCTGGCACCACCCGGTGCTGACGATCGAAAAGCGGGATGACTTCCTGGTGGTTGATCGCAGTGGCACAGGCAATAACTGCGATGAGCATTTTTTCAAAGAGGATGAGCGTTTGATCCTCGCCCCCCACCAATAAGAGAAGGTCTGATCACTCGACAACAAGAGTGACAGGCGAGAGGTAAAGACTGTGGAAGCACATCTGTTGGAATGGCTGAACCTGAGCGTGCGCTGGGTTCACATGATCACTGGCGTGGCCTGGATCGGCGCGTCGTTCTACTTCGTCTGGCTGGAGAACAACCTCAACCGCGTCAACCCGAAAACTGGTCTGGCCGGTGATTTGTGGGCGATCCACGGCGGCGGCATCTACCACCTGGAAAAATACAAACTGGCCCCGCCGTCCATGCCGGACAACCTGCACTGGTTCAAGTGGGAAGCCTACTTCACCTGGATGTCGGGGATCGCGCTGCTGTGCGTGGTGTTCTACTCCAACCCGACGCTCTATCTGCTCGCACCGGGCAGCACCCTGAGTGGTCCGGAAGGCGTGGCCATCGGTCTCGGCTCGCTGTTCGTCGGCTGGTTCATCTACTCCTTCCTCTGCGATTCGGCGCTGGGCAAACGCCCTGCCCTGCTGGGCTTCATCCTGTTCGTGCTGATCATCGGCGCGGCGTATGGCTTCAGCAAAGTGTTCAGCGGTCGCGGTGCGTACCTGCACGTCGGCGCGATCATCGGCACCATCATGGTCGGCAACGTGTTCCGCATCATCATGCCGGCGCAACGCGCACTGGTTGCAGCCATCGCTGAGAACCGCACACCGGACCCAGCGCTGCCGGCCAAGGGTCTGCTGCGTTCGCGACACAACAACTACTTCACCCTGCCGGTGCTGTTCATCATGATCAGCAACCACTTCCCGAGCACTTATGGCAGCCAGTACAACTGGTTGATCCTGGCCGGGATCGCGGTGCTGGCGGTGTTGGTGCGTCACTACTTCAACACCCGTCACGACAGCCACAAGTTCGCCTGGACCCTGCCGGTCGGCGCGGTGGGCATGATCTGCCTGGCTTACGTCACCGGCCCGATGCCGATGTCGAACGCCCCGGACGTGGCCAAGGCACCGGCGAAAATCGAGTACCAGCCATTGCCGGAAACGGCGCTGGGTGGTGGCGCGAAACCGGCTGATGCGGCGCAACCTGCCGAGCCTGCCGCAGCACCGGCGCAAGCCTCCAATGCCGGTCCAGGTTTCGACAAAGTGCATCACGTGATTCAGGAACGTTGCACGGTTTGTCACTCGTCGAAGCCGACCAGCCCGTTGTTCAGCGCAGCGCCAGCGGGTGTGATACTCGACACCCCCGAGCAGATCCGCCAGAACGCGGCGCGCATCCAGGCGCAAGCCATCACCACGCAGATCATGCCACTGGGCAACATCACCCAGATGACCCAGCAGGAACGTGACCTGATCGGTGCATGGATCGCTCAGGGAGCGCAGACCAACTAAGCCGTAAAAGCATCGCTGGCAAGCCAGCTCCCACAAGGTTTTGCACTGCCTGTGTGGGAGCTGGCTTGCCAGCGATTGGCCGCAACGCGGTCAACCTGATGCAAAGAAACAGCTGCAAGCAACCCGGCAGCTGTTAATCACAAGAATAAAAAAGATCCGAGGTGTTGCATGTCCGAGCTGTCCAAAGCGCGCATCCCCGACGCACCCGCCATTCAGCGTTTGCCCCTTTTGCAACTGATCCTGGTCGGTCTGCAACATGTTCTGCTGATGTACGGTGGCGCCATCGCGGTGCCGCTGATCATCGGACAGGCCGCTGGCCTGAGTCGTGAAGAAATCGCCTTCCTGATCAACGCCGACCTGCTGGTCGCCGGCATCGCCACCATCGTGCAATCGCTGGGCATCGGCCCGATGGGCATTCGCATGCCGGTGATGATGGGCGCCAGTTTTGCGGCGGTCGGCAGCATGGTCGCCATGGCGGGCATGCCTGGCATTGGTCTGCAAGGGATCTTCGGCGCAACCATCGCCGCCGGTTTCTTCGGCATGCTGATTGCGCCGTTCATGTCCAAGGTCGTGCGCTTCTTCCCGCCGCTGGTGACCGGCACGGTCATCACCTCGATCGGCTTGTCGTTGTTCCCGGTGGCCGTGAATTGGGCCGGTGGTGGCGTCGACGCTGCGCAATTCGGCTCACCGATTTATCTGGCTATCGCCGCCCTGGTGCTGGCGACCATTCTCTTGGTGCACCGCTTCATGCGCGGTTTCTGGGTGAACATTTCCGTGCTGATCGGCATGTGCCTGGGCTACGTGCTGTGCGGCGTGATCGGCATGGTCGACCTCAGCGGCATGGCCAGCGCGCCATGGATTCAGTTCGTCACCCCGCTGCATTTCGGCATGCCGAAATTCGAATTGGCGCCGATTCTGTCGATGTGTCTGGTGGTGGTGATCATCTTCGTCGAGTCGACCGGGATGTTCCTCGCGCTGGGCAAGATCACCGGCCAGGAAGTCTGCCCGCGCATGCTGCGGCGCGGCTTGCTCTGTGATGCCGGCGCGTCGTTCTTCGCTGGGTTCTTCAACACCTTCACCCACTCCTCGTTCGCGCAGAACATCGGCCTGGTGCAGATGACCGGCGTGCGTTGCCGCTCGGTGACCATCGTCGCCGGCGGTCTGCTGATCGTCCTCAGCCTGCTGCCGAAAGCAGCATTTCTGGTGGCGTCGATTCCGCCGGCGGTGCTCGGTGGTGCAGCGATTGCGATGTTCGGCATGGTCGCTGCGACCGGGATCAAGATTCTTCAGGAAGCCGACATCGGTGACCGTCGCAACCAGTTGCTGGTCGCGGTCAGCATCGGCATGGGCCTGATTCCGGTGGTCCGTCCAGAGTTCTTCGCGCACCTGCCAATGTGGATGAGCCCGATCACCCACAGCGGCATCGCCATGGCCACCCTCAGCGCGCTGACGCTGAACCTGTTGTTCAACATTCTCGGCGGCAAGGAGCGTGCGGCGATCAATGATTGCCATGCGCACTGACAGCCACACAGTGATCTTTATGCAGGAGTGAGCCTGCTCGCGATAGCGGTATGACATTCAACAATTGAGTTGACTGAAAGAACGCCATCGCGAGCAGGCTCACTCCTACAGAAGCAACAGCTCTGCGCCTCAAACAATAAAAACAAGAGTGAGCAACCGATGATCCGCACGCAAACCAGCGTCATGTTGAGTGGCGGCCTGCTGGCCGCGAGTCAGGCCATGGCCGGCGATCTGCTGCTGTGGCAGACCAACAGCCTCAGCTATCTGTACGGCAAGAACTTCGCCATCAACCCGTCGATCCAGCAGACCGTGACCTTCGAGCACGCCGACCGCTGGAAGTACGGCGACAACTTCCTGTTCGTCGACAAGATCTTCTACAACGGCAAGGAAGATGCCAACAAAGGCCCGCACGCCTTCTATGGCGAATTCAGCCCGCGCCTGTCGTTCGGCAAGATCTTCGACCGCAAGATCGAGTTCGGCCCGATCAAGGACGTGCTGCTGGCGATGACCTACGAGTACGGCGAAGGCGAGAGCGAGGCGTACCTGATCGGCCCCGGCTTCGATCTGAAAGTCCCCGGTTTCAACTACGTCACGCTGAACTTCTACCGCCGCCAGACCGAAGGCCCGCGCCCCGGCGACGGCGTCTGGCAGATCACCCCCGCGTGGTCTTACAGCTTTGCGCTGGGCAACTCCGACGTGCTGATCGACGGCTACCTCGATTGGGTTGTCGACAACGACGAAAACTCCCGCGGCACCTACCACGCCAACCTGCACATCAATCCGCAGATCAAATACGACCTCGGCAAAGCCTTGGGCTGGAGCCAGAAGCAGCTGTATGTCGGCACTGAATACAGCTACTGGAAGAACAAGTACGGCGTCGAAAACACCCCCAACTTCGACACCAATCAAAACACCGCGAGCCTGCTGCTCAAGGTGCACTTCTAGGATGATCCGCAACCGTGCGCCCTGCCTGTCGTCGGTGCTCTGTTGCGGGGCACTTGAGACCTGGCCGTTGAGTCAGTATTCTCCGCGGCCTTCCGAATTCGGTCTAAAAAAAAGCCCGAATTTAATTCCTGACCGAAAAGCCAACTTATCCCGGCCCCGGTCAGTACCGAGGCAACCCGAAAACACGCGCAATCGACTGTTTTTTCAACAGCCGAGCGGGCGTTTTTTGGCTTTTCGAACGCCTTGGCTCAGCTCTTGCTAACAGCATTGAAGCTGACCGATCGGATGAATTTTGCAGCAACGAAAAAAGGCGCCACACCAGAGCGCCGATCTTAAAAAAACAAACGTGGAACACCTACTTTGGGAGCAACCGAATGAAACGTATGTGCACCAGCCTGATGCTTGCGGGATCGCTGCTGGCCGGGGGGCAGGCCATGGCCGACGGCCTTTTGCAATGGCAGAACAACAGCCTGACCTACCTCTATGGCAAGGACTTCCAGGTCAATCCGCGCATTCAGCAGACCGTCACTTTCGAACATGCCGATGCCTGGAAATATGGGGATAACTTCCTGTTCATCGACAAGATCTTCTACAACGGCAAGGAAGATGGCGGCGTCGGCTCCAACACCTACTACGGCGAACTGAGTCCGCGTCTGTCGTTCGGCAAGATCTTCGATCAGAAACTGGCGTTCGGCCCGGTGACCGACGTGCTGCTGGCGATGACCTACGAGTTCGGTGAAGGCGATACCGAGTCGTACCTGATCGGTCCGGGTTTCGATCTGGCGATTCCGGGCTTCGACTACTTCCAGCTGAACTTCTACCAGCGTCACACCCAGGGCGCGCGCGCCGGTGACAATGTCTGGCAGATCACGCCGGTGTGGTCCTACACGATTCCGGTGGGCAACTCGAATATCCTCATCGACGGTTTCATGGACTGGGTAGTCGACAACGACTCCAACTCCAAGGGCGACTATCACGCCAACCTGCACTTCAACCCACAGGTCAAATATGACTTGGGCAAGGCGCTGAATTTTGGCGAGAAGCAGTTGTATGTCGGTGTTGAATACGATTACTGGTCGGACAAGTACGGCATCGAAGACAGCCAGTACTTCAAGACCGATCAGAGCACCACAAGCTTCCTGGTGAAGTTCCACTTCTGATCCAGCGGCGTTCGCAAGGACGCCTTCGCCAGCAGGCTGGCTCCCACAGGGTTCTGTGCTGTACACAAAACCAATGTGGGAGCCAGCCTGCTGGCGATGGCCGCACCGCCAATATCAAGCGGGTGCCACCACCTCAGCAATCCCCAAAAACTTGCACAGTTCTTCTCTTTTTGCCAACGCATCCCGCCGCCCCAGCTCAATCAACTCGCTGCAATACCCCGCCTCGAACAACAGATAACTGAGCACCCCCGCCCCGCTCGTCCTGGTCGCCCCCGGCCCGCGCAAAAACAACCGCAACGCCGCCGGCAGTTCCTGGCGATGGCGTGCGGCGATTTCATCGATCGGCTGGCTCGGCGCAATCACCAGCACCTCCACCGGCGCCACGCCCAACTCACGGGCCGGCGTACCTTCCGGCAGCAAGTGACTGAATCGGTTGAGGCGCTGCAGCAACTCGATATCGCTCTCAAGACTGTCAATGAACGTGCTGTTAAGCATATGCCCGCCGATCTGCGCCAGCGTCGGCTGTTGCCCGCTGTAGCCGCGCACCAGCGGTTGCTGCGGATCGACCCCGCGCGGATTACCGCTGACACCGACCACCAGCACGCGGCTGGCACCCAGGTGCAGGGCCGGGCTGATCGGTGCCGACTGGCGCACAGCACCATCGCCGAAAAATTCATCGTCGAGTTTCACCGGTGCGAACAGCAACGGGATCGCCGAGCTGGCCAGCAGATGCTCGACCGACAACGACGTCGGCACACCGATGCGCCGATGCCGCAGCCAGGCATCGATGGTGCCGCCACCCTCATAAAAGGTCACCGCCTGCCCCGATTCGTAGCCAAACGCCGTCACCGCCACCGCATGCAGTTGCTTGCGCGCGATGGATTCGGCGATGCCGGGCAGGTGCAGTTTTTCATTGAGCAATTCGCGCAGCGGCGAACTGTTGAGTAGCGCCACCGGCATTTGCCGGCCGAGGCCGAGCAGGCTGTGGCTGACAAAGCGGCTGGCCTGGCGGATCACCCCGGGCCAGTCACTGCGCAGCACACGATGGCTGCGCAAGCCTTGCCAGAACAAGGTCAGGCGTTCGATGGCGGCGCGAAAATCCGTGGCGCCGCTGGCCAGGCTGACTGCGTTGATCGCCCCGGCCGAGGTGCCGACGATCACCGGAAACGGATTGTCTGCGCCCAGCGGCAACAGTTCGGCAATCGCCGCCAGCACGCCCACCTGATACGCCGCTCGCGCCCCGCCGCCGGAAAGAATCAAACCTGTGACCGGTTCAACTGGGCGCATCGCAACCCTCCAGGGTGCTTATGGAAAAGGTTCGATCAAGCGCGTTTGGCGTACAGCTTCGGCTCGCCCGGCGGGCGGCTCTTGAAGCGCCGATGCGCCCAGAGGTATTGCTCGGGGCATGCCCGCAACGCGCTTTCGACCCACTGATTGATGCGGATGCAGTCGGCCTCTTCGGTTTCGCCGGGGAAATCTTCGAGCGGCGGATGGATCACCAGCCGATAGCCGCTGCCGTCCGCCAGACGCTCCTGAGTGAACGGCACCACCAGCGCCTTACCGAGACGGGCAAATTTGGTTGTCGCAGTCACTGTCGCCGCCTGAATGCCGAACAGCGGCACGAAGATGCTCTGCTTGGCACCGTAGTCCTGATCCGGTGCATACCAGATCGCCCGGCCGGCACGCAGCAGCTTGAGCATGCCGCGCACGTCGTCGCGCTCCACGGCCAGCGAATCGAGGTTGTGCCGCTCACGGCCGCGACGCTGGACGTAGTCGAACAACGGATTCTTGTGTTCGCGGTACATGCCGTCGATGGTGTGCTGCTGGCCGAGCAGCGCCGCGCCGATTTCCAGGGTGGTGAAATGCGCGGCCATGAGGATCACGCCTTTGCCCTCGCGCTGGGCCTTCTGCAGATGCTCAAGGCCTTCGACGTGGGCCAGTTTCGCCAGGCGTTCACGCGACCACCACCAGCTCATCGCCATCTCGAAGAAAGCGATACCGGTGGAGGCGAAGTTTTCCTTGAGCAGGCGTTTGCGTTCGGCGGCGGATTTTTCCGGGAAGCACAATTCCAGGTTGCGCCGGGCGATGGCCCGCCGGTCGCCGGCCACGCGATACATCAACGCGCCCAAAACTCGACCGATGGTCAGCAGCGCCGGATACGGCAACTGCACGATCAGCCATAAAAGCCCCAGACCGCACCAGAGCGGCCAGAAGCGCGGAGCAAGAAATGCTTTTCGAAAACGCGGGCGATCCATTAAAGCTTCCGTAAATACAGTGGCCGCGCATTCTACATCGTTCGACCCGGCTTGCGGCTCGCGGGCGTTCTCGTTATAAGTCTCGGCACTTTTAGTGACAAGCCGTTGTATGCCGACATGAGCCAAACCGACCCGTTAGACCAAGATCCCGTATTCCAGCTCAAGGGCAGCATGCTGGCCATTACTGTGCTGGAACTGGCCCGTAACGACCTCGAGAGCCTCGATCGGCAATTGGCCGCGAAAGTCGCCCAGGCGCCGAATTTCTTCAGCAACGCGCCGCTGGTCCTGGCGCTGGACAAACTGCCGCCGAGCCAGGGCGCCATCGACCTGCCGGGGCTGATGCGCGTGTGCCGTCAACATGGCCTGCGCACGCTCGCCATTCGCGCCAGCCGCATCGAAGACATCGCCGCCGCCATCGCCATCGACATCCCCGTGCTACCGCCATCCGGCGCCCGTGAACGGCCGCTGGAAATGCCCGAAGCGGAAGTCAAAAAGAAGCCGGAAAAGCCGCCTGAACCGACGGTCAAACCGACCCGTGTCATCACCACACCAGTGCGTGGTGGCCAACAGATATATGCCCAGGGTGGCGATCTGGTGGTGGTGTCCTCGGTCAGTCCGGGGGCGGAACTTCTCGCCGATGGCAACATCCATGTATACGGCCCGATGCGTGGCCGCGCGCTGGCCGGCGTGAAAGGTGATACCAAGGCACGGATTTTCTGTCAGCAATTGAGCGCTGAACTGATCTCCATCGCCGGTCATTACAAGGTCTCCGAAGATTTGCGTCGCGACCCGATGTGGGGTTCGGGCGTGCAGGTCAGCCTGTCGGGCGACGTGTTGAACATCATTCGGCTTTAACGGATACTGCCGCATTTTCCAAGCATCTCTAAAACGTAGCGAAAACGGCTCAAACGAAGTAGGAAAAAGGCCTTATAGCCAAATTCCAGCCAAGGCTGTCCGACTGCAGTAGTTTTCAAGAGATGTTTTTCAGGGGCTGAACAGTCCTTCTTCCTTAGGGGTGAAACACCTTGGCCAAGATTCTCGTGGTTACATCCGGCAAGGGTGGTGTGGGTAAGACCACCACCAGCGCCGCTATCGGTACCGGTCTCGCGCTGCGCGGCCACAAAACAGTGATCGTCGACTTCGACGTCGGCTTGCGTAACCTCGACCTGATCATGGGTTGCGAGCGCCGCGTGGTATACGACTTCGTCAACGTCGTGAACGGCGAAGCTAACCTGCAACAGGCGCTGATCAAAGACAAGCGTCTGGAAAACCTCTACGTGCTGGCCGCCAGCCAGACCCGCGACAAAGACGCGCTGACCGTCGAAGGCGTGGAAAAAGTCCTGATGGAGCTCAAGGAGCAATTCGAGTTCGTCGTCTGTGACTCTCCGGCGGGCATCGAAAAAGGCGCGCACCTGGCCATGTACTTCGCTGACGAAGCGATCGTCGTGACCAACCCGGAAGTCTCCTCGGTACGTGACTCGGACCGCATGCTCGGCCTGCTGGCGAGCAAGTCGCGCCGCGCCGAACGTGGCGAAGACCCGATCAAGGAACACCTGCTGATCACCCGCTACCACCCGGAGCGTGTTGAAAAGGGCGAAATGCTCGGCGTTGAAGACGTCAAGGAAATCCTCTCGGTAACCCTGCTCGGCGTGATTCCGGAATCCCAGGCTGTACTCAAGGCTTCCAACCAGGGCGTGCCAGTGATTCTCGACGACCAGAGCGATGCCGGTCAGGCCTACAGCGATACCGTCGACCGCCTGCTGGGCAAAGAAAAAGCCCACCGATTCCTCGATGTCGAGAAGAAGGGATTCTTCGAGCGCCTGTTTGGAGGTAGGTAATGAACCTTTTTGACTTCTTTCGTGCCAACAAAAAGCCAAGTACCGCCTCGGTAGCGAAAGAGCGTCTACAGATCATCGTGGCGCATGAGCGCGGCCAGCGCAGCACGCCGGATTACCTGCCAGCCTTGCAGAAGGAACTGGTCGACGTGATCCGCAAGTACGTCAACATCGGCAACGACGACGTACATGTTGCACTGGAAAGCCAGGGCAGTTGCTCGATTCTGGAACTCAACATCACCCTGCCCGATCGCTGAGTCGACCCGGCAGGTACGACGGCGGTTCAGGGCCATTCCTTCAGTGGAGTGGCCCTGAACCGCCGTTGGCATTTGTTACGAGGCTGTTTAATGCCGCTGTCCAACATCCGCATCATCCATCAGGACGCCGCCGTACTGGTGGTCGACAAACCGACCCTGCTGCTCTCGGTGCCCGGCCGCGCTGACGACAACAAGGACTGCCTGATCACCCGCCTGCAGGAAAACGGCTACCCGGAAGCGCGCATCGTCCATCGTCTGGACTGGGAAACCTCGGGCATCATCTTGCTGGCCCGCGACGCCGACACGCACCGCGAGCTGTCGCGGCAATTTCACGACCGCGAAACCGAAAAAGCCTACACCGCACTGGCCTGGGGTCAGCCGGCGCTCGACAGCGGCAGTATCGATCTGCCCCTGCGTTACGATCCGCCGACCAAGCCACGGCACGTGGTCGATCACGAATTTGGCAAGCATGCGCTGACGTTCTGGAAGGTGCTGGAGCGTTGCGGCGACTGGTGCCGCGTCGAACTGACGCCGATCACCGGGCGCTCGCACCAATTGCGCGTGCACATGTTGTCGATCGGTCATCCGTTGCTCGGCGACGGGCTCTACGCCCATGAACAGGCGTTGGCGGCGTGGCCGCGGCTGTGCCTGCACGCGAGCATGCTCAGCTTCACCCACCCGCAAACCGGCGAACGCCTGCGCTTCGAATGCCCGGCGCCGTTCTGACCGCCACACCGTCCCCCTTGTAGGAGTGAGCCTGCTCGCGATTGCGCTCTGTCAGTCAATCAACAATGATCTGACACACCGCAATCGCGAGCAGGCTCACTCCTACAGGGGATCGGGTTCGGATTCAATTGTTCGGCCAATACGTTAAACTCGCGCCCATTGCTGTCTGGAGTTTCTTATGCGCGAAGAGTTGAACCAAGGCCTGATCGACTTTCTCAAGGCCTCCCCTACCCCGTTCCACGCCACCGCCAGTCTGGTTCAGCGTCTGGAGGCTGCCGGTTACGTGCGTCTCGACGAGCGCGAGCCATGGACCACCGAGCCGAACGGCCGCTATTACGTCACCCGTAACGACTCTTCCATCGTCGCCATCAAAATGGGCCGCACCTCGCCGCTGCATGGCGGTATCCGTCTGGTCGGCGCGCACACCGACAGCCCGTGCCTGCGGGTCAAGCCGCAACCGGAACTGCAGCGTCAGGGCTTCTGGCAGCTGGGCGTCGAAGTCTACGGCGGGGCATTGCTGGCGCCGTGGTTCGACCGCGACCTGTCGCTGGCCGGCCGCGTGACCTTCCGCCGCGACGGCAAGGTCGAAAGCCAGTTGATCGACTTCAAGGCGCCGATCGCGATCATTCCCAACCTG
Organism: Pseudomonas sp. Z003-0.4C(8344-21); assembly: GCF_900104975.1. Classification (NCBI taxonomy): domain Bacteria; kingdom Pseudomonadati; phylum Pseudomonadota; class Gammaproteobacteria; order Pseudomonadales; family Pseudomonadaceae; genus Pseudomonas; species Pseudomonas sp. Z003-0.4C(8344-21). The sequence goes on from NZ_LT629756.1 coordinate 4,496,916, forward strand.
GCCATTCACCTCAACCGTGAAGCCAATCAGGGCTGGGCAATCAACGCGCAGACCGAGCTGCCACCGATCCTCGCGCAGTTCGCCGGTGACGAGCGCGTGGATTTCCGCGCCGTGCTCACCGATCAACTGGCCCGCGAACACGGCTTGAACGCCGACGTGGTGCTCGATTACGAGCTGAGCTTTTACGACACGCAAAGCGCGGCGGTGATTGGCCTCAACGGCGATTTCATTGCCGGCGCGCGCCTCGACAACCTGCTGTCGTGCTACGCCGGCCTGCAAGCCTTGCTCAACGCCGAAACCGACGAAACCTGCGTGCTGGTGTGCAACGATCACGAAGAAGTCGGCTCCTGCTCGGCCTGCGGTGCCGATGGTCCGATGCTCGAACAGACCCTGCGCCGCGTGCTGCCGGAAGGTGACGAGTTCGTTCGCACCATCCAGAAATCCCTGCTGGTCTCGGCCGACAACGCCCACGGCGTGCACCCGAACTATGCGGAGAAGCACGACGCCAATCACGGTCCGAAGCTCAACGCCGGCCCGGTGATCAAGGTCAACAGCAACCAGCGCTACGCCACCAACAGTGAAACCGCCGGTTTCTTCCGGCATCTGTGCATGGCTGAAGAAGTCCCGGTGCAAAGCTTCGTGGTGCGCAGCGACATGGGCTGCGGCTCGACCATCGGCCCGATCACCGCCAGCCACCTGGGCGTGCGCACCGTCGACATCGGCCTGCCGACGTTCGCCATGCACTCGATCCGCGAGCTGTGCGGCAGCCATGATCTGGCGCACCTGGTCAAAGTGCTCAGTGCGTTCTATGCCAGTCGTGACTTGCCTTAAAGGCTGAGAAGCTTCGCGAGCAGGCTCGCTCCTACCCTGGAAAGCATTCCAACTGTGGGAGCGAGCCTGCTCGCGAAAGCGCCAGCCCAGACACAAGAAACCGCAAAATTCCTGCACCACATCACTCCCCCGGATCGAAAATCCGCCTAGACTCCAGTCATCTCAAAGACAAGGCAGTCTCCATGATCTCGATGTCGTCGTTCCACGCCATGCTCATTCCGATCCTGAGCGGAATGCTCCTGCTGGCGATCGGTTTCAACTTCCGTGACAAGAACGCCGGCGTCTTCGCCATGTGGATCGGCATGTTGATGATCCTCGCCACAGTGATCTACAAGATCCTCGCCAAACTCAACGAATAACCCGTGCCGGCTCGCATTGCGCCCATGGGGCTCGTACACTCCAGCGCATCCACCCTTTGCCCGGTTGACCGCCTCGTGTTCGCTCGTTTCCTTGCCTTACCCAGCCTGTTTCTCGTTTTTCTGATGACCCTGCTGCCGCTGGCACCCGCCCATGCGGTCGGTTTGCCCGGCATGCTCAACACCGGCAAAGCGCAGCCTGTCGCAGAGGAACCGCTCGGCCAGTCCCTCGACGAAGTCATCAAGTCTCTGGAAAACGACCAGCAGCGCGCGCAACTCTTGAGCGACCTGAAGAAACTCCGCGACGCCACCAACAAGGCCCAGGCCAGCCCCGAAGAAGGCGTGCTCGGCCTGATCGGCGGCACCCTCGCCAATTTCGAAAAACAATTCACCGGCGCCGACAGCCCGCTCAATCGCTGGGGCAACGAATTCGATCTGGCCAAGGACGAATTACGCGGCCTGATGCTGCCGGCCAATCAATGGCTGCCGATCATTTTCGGCTTCGCGATGATCCTGATGGTCTGGAGCCTGCTCGCCGCCGCGCTGATCTGGCTCGGCCACCGCGTGCGTCTGCGCTTCGGCCTCACCGAAGAACTGCCGCAACACCCGCGCGCCCTCGACATGCTGCGCTTTGCCCTGCGCAAGCTCGGGCCGTGGCTGATCGCGTTGGTGATGACCGTGTACATGAGCTACGCGTTGCCCTCGTCTCTGGGCAAGAGTCTGGCGATGGTGCTGGCGTACGCGCTGGTGGTCGGCACCTGTTTTTCGGCGATCTGTGTGATCGCGTTCTCCCTGCTAGACGGCCCGCATCGCCATCGCGCGCTGTACATTTTGCGCCATCAGGCCTTCCGGCCGCTGTGGCTGATCGGCAGCTTCGCCGCGTTCGGTGAGGCCTTGAGCGACCCGCGTCTGGTCGCCAGCCTCGGCGTGCATCTGGCGCACACTGCCGCGACCGTGGCCAATGTGCTGGCGGCGCTGTCGACCGGTCTGTTCATCCTGCGTTTCCGCCGACCGATCGCGCACCTGATCCGCAACCAGCCACTGTCGCGGCGCCTGACCCGCCGCGCCCTCAGCGACACCATCGAAATCCTTGGCACCTTCTGGTACGTGCCGGCAATGGTGCTGGTGGGTATTTCGCTGTTCGCCACCTTCGTCTCCGCTGGCGACACCAGCACGGCATTGCGCCAGTCGCTGATCTGCACCGTGTTGCTGGTGTTGTGTATGGTCATCAACGGCCTCGTCCGCCGCCATTCACTGAAACCACAACGCGGGCCGAAACGCCATGCGCTCTATTCGGAACGCCTGAAAAACTTTTTCTACACCCTCGCGCATTTGCTGGTGTGGCTGCTGTTCATCGAACTGGGCCTGCGGGTCTGGGGCCATTCGCTGATCGGTTTCGCCGAGGGCGACGGTCATGACGTCAGCGTCAAACTGTTCAGCCTGATCGGCACGCTGATCATTTCCTGGCTGATCTGGATTCTCGCCGACACCGCCGTGCACCACGCCCTCACCCGTTCACGCAAAGGCCTGGCCAACGCCCGAGCGCAGACGATGATGCCGCTGATCCGCAACGTGCTGTTCGTGACGATTTTCATCATCGCGCTGATCGTCGCCCTGGCGAACATGGGCATGAACGTCACGCCGCTGCTGGCCGGTGCCGGTGTCATCGGTCTGGCCATCGGTTTCGGTGCGCAGTCACTGGTGGCGGACCTGATCACCGGCCTGTTCATCATCATTGAAGACTCGCTGGCCATCGACGATTACGTCGACGTCGGCGGCCACCTCGGCACCGTCGAAGGCCTGACTATTCGCACCGTGCGCCTGCGCGATATCGACGGCATCGTCCACACCATTCCGTTCAGCGAAATCAAAAGCATCAAGAACTACTCGCGTGAGTTCGGCTACGCGATCTTCCGCGTGGCGGTGCCGTACAACATGGAAATCGACGACGCGATCAAACTGATGCGCGACGTCGGGCAGAAGATGCGTACCGATCCGCTGCAACGACGCAATATCTGGTCGCCGCTGGAAATCCAGGGCGTGGAAAGTTTCGAGTCGGGCAGTGCGATTTTGCGTGCACGCTTCAAGACCGCGCCGATCAAGCAATGGGAAGTGTCCCGCGCGTTCAACCTGTCGCTCAAACGCCATCTCGATGAGGCCGGGCTGGACCTGGCAACGCCGCGCATGAGCGTGCAGGTGATCACCGCCGGTGGCGGCCAGCCGAAGGAATAGCACTCAGGCGCGCGGTTGCAGTCACAGGCAGGGAAGCCCGACAACAATAATCAAGGAGAAACTCATGCAACTGACGCGCATTGCCCAGACTGTTTTGCTCAGCCTGATCGCCAGCCATGCCGGCGCCGCCACCCTCGACAGCAGCCGCCAGCAGATCGCCGAACAAGCGCAAAAGCTTGAGCCCGAACTGCTGGAAACCCGCCGCGACCTGCACGCCCACCCGGAACTCGGCAACACCGAAAAACGCACCGCCGAGCTGGTCGCGGGGCAGCTCACAGCCATGGGCCTGGAAGTGAAAACCGGCGTTGCCCGCACCGGCGTGGTCGCCATTCTCAAAGGCGCCCTGCCCGGCCCGACCGTGGCCCTGCGCGCCGACATGGACGCGCTGCCGGTCAAGGAAGCCTCCGACCTGCCGTTCGCCTCGAAAGCCAAAGGCACCTACCTCGACAAGGAAGTCGACGTCATGCACGCCTGCGGCCACGACGCCCACACCGCAATCCTGCTGAGCACGGCGAAAATTCTTACCGGCATGCGCGACACCCTGCCCGGCACCGTGGTGTTTTATTTCCAGCCCGCCGAAGAAGGCCCCAGCGACTTCATCCCCGACGGCAAGAACACCTGGGGCGCGAAAATGATGGTGCAGGAAGGCGTGATGAAATCACCCAAGCCCGACGCGGTGTTCGGCCTGCACGTCTGGGCCGGTGTCCCCGCCGGCCAGATCGCCTACCGCCCCGGCCCGACCCTGGCCAGCTCCGACGACCTGCGCATCAAGATCCTCGGCAAACAAACCCACGCCGGCCGCCCCTGGGACGGCATCGACCCGATCACCGTCAGCGCCCAAACCCTCGTCGGCCTGCAAACCGTGGTCAGCCGCCGCACCGACATCACGTCCTATCCGTCAGTCGTCAGCATCGGCACCATCAACGGCGGCACCCGCTACAACATCATCCCCGAATCCGTCGACATGACCGGCACCATCCGCTCCTACGACTACGGCATCCGCCAGAAACTGCACAAAGACGTCCGCCAGACCATCGAAAAAATCGCCGAAAGCGGCGGCGCCAAAGCCGACGTAACGATCATCGAAAAATACGACCCGACCATCAACAACCCGGCGCTCACCGAAAAAATGCTGCCAACCCTGAAATGGGCCGCCAAGGACGACGTCGTCCAGGGGCCACTGGTGGGCGGCGCGGAAGACTTCTCCTTCTTCGCCAAGGAAGCGCCGGGCTTGTTTGTGTTTCTGGGCGTGACGCCACGAGACCAGGACATGAGCAAAGCCGCGCCGAATCATAATCCGGGGTTCTTTGTCGACGAGTCAGCGCTGGTGGTTGGAGTCAGGACACTGGCCTCGCTGGCGACGGATTATCTGTATGCGAATGCCGAGGTGGGCAAATAAGACCGAGTGGCTGAAACCGTCAACGTCAAAAGCCCCTCACCCTAGCCCTCCCGAAACGTCGGACCGCCCGTAGGGAGAGGGGACTGACCGAGGTGGATGCGAAAGGTACGCTGACCTGAAATACCGAGTCGTACGTAGTTTCCGAAAAGCCCACAAATCGGCCCCCTCTCCCTCGGGAGAGGGCTGGGGTGAGGGGCGAATCCACTGAAGATCTCAAGCCATACGGCGCTTCTAACCACTCAACAATGAGCGCCAGCTCGAGTGCTCTTGATCTTGCCTGACCAGCGACATCGGAAGGCTGAGTGGAGGGATCGATCCGGGCGTGGGAGCGCAGCGACCGTCTGGCGCAGCCAGACACAGCGGACGTAGGTGCAGCGCAGCAAACCGTAGCCGCTGCGCCCGGATCGATCCCGGAGCGAAGGGACCCGAGCCTGCGAGGGCCGAACGCAGGAGCAAAGCCTTTTGGTTCCTTTTTGGCGTTTGAAAAAGGGACTCGCCGTAAGGGCGAAACCGCCATCAGCACCACCCGAAGCAACGGATATGCCCCCAAAACAACCAGAGCCTGGTCGGCCCAGAGGCCGCCAAGGTCAAGGAACCTCACACCACATCAACCCCTACGTGAATCGCATCATGCCGCCAAAACTCCAGATCACAATCAATCAACCGCTCATGCTGATCATAATTGACCCGAGCAATCCGCAACCCCGGACTCCCCACCGAAACCCTTAAAGCGGCCGCCGCATCCACCGACAATGAAGTCGGCACAATCTCAAAGCGCACCCGCCCATAGTGCAAATCAAAATGCCGCGCATACAACTCGGTCATCGACTGATTCAAATCAAACTCGAGAATCCCCGGAAAAAACTGCGGATTCAGATAATGCTCCACATACAACACCAATCGCCCGTCAATGCGCCGCGACCGGCAAATCTGAATCACGCTCGACAGCGCCGGCAACTGCAACCACGCACACACCGCCGCCGACGCCGGCTGCAAACGTGCCGAAATAACCTCGGTCGACGCCACCCGCCCCTGCGCACTGACCATCGCGTGAAAGTGACTGCGCTGCATCAGGTTGTACGCCAGACGCGGCGGCGACACGAACCAGCCACGGCGCTCCTCGCGATAAATCTGCCCCTGCGCTTCCAGCTGCAACAACGCCTCGCGCACGGTAATACGCGTCGTGCCGAACAACTCACTGAGCTTGCGCTCGGCCGGCAACTTGCTGCCCGCCGCCAGCAAGCCGTGATCGAGTTGCTCCTGCAACACCTGGCCAATCGCTGTCACCGCTTTTGTTGCCTCATCACGCATCAACGTTACCTATCTGGACTAGACCAGCACTGTTTCGGGGCAGAAGCGCAAGGCCAAAAAGCCGTTTGCTGATGTCGCAAGCCTAGGCACTGCAGATGACCGGCAGATGACAAAACTGCTCAACGGTCGTCCTCACGACTTGCAATACATCGGCCAAGTCCCTTGCCTACCGGGCCTCGGGGCTTGGTCTACGCTTAGCGAGCACCTGCCCACACCGGGCACAGAAAAGGCCGGACAAACCGCCGCCGACATTAAACTGTCATCCAGCCCGCTTAAATTGGCTCAGGTATTGCTGACCTAGACCAACACATACCGCAATCGCAGCGTTGAACACGACCAAGGAGCTTCGGAATGAAACAGCTTTTCCTGGCAACACTGTTAGGCTCGACCATTGCACTGTGCACCTCCGCCATGGCGGCCGGCACCGATCTGAAAACCCTCGAAGCCGCTGCCAAAGCGGAAGGCGCCGTCAACAGCGTCGGCATGCCGGATGACTGGGCCAACTGGAAAGGTACCTGGGAAGACCTGGCCAAGACCTATGGCCTGAAACACATCGACACCGACATGAGCTCGGCGCAGGAAATCGCCAAGTTCGCCGCCGAGAAAGACAATGCCACCGCCGACATCGGCGACGTCGGCGCGGCCTTCGGCCCGATCGCGGTCAAGCAAGGCGTGGTGCAACCGTACAAGCCAAGCACCTGGGATCAGGTGCCGGACTGGGCCAAGGACAAGGACGGCAACTGGGCGCTGGCCTACACCGGCACCATCGCCTTCATCGTCAACAAGAAGCTGCTGCACGGCTCCGAAGTGCCGACCAAATGGGCTGACCTGAAAAGCGGCAAATACAAGGTGTCCATCGGTGACGTGAGCACCGCCGCGCAAGCGGCCAACGGTGTACTCGCCGCGGCACTGGCCAACGGTGGCGACGAGAAGAACATCAAGCCGGCCCTGCTGCTGTTCGCTGACATCGCCAAACAGGGTCGCCTGTCGATGGCCAATCCGACCATCGCCACCATGGAAAAAGGCGAGATCGAAGTCGGTGTGGTCTGGGACTTCAACGGCCTGAGCTACAAAGCCAAGATGGCCAACCCGGATGATTACGTGGTGCTGATCCCGTCCGACGGTTCGGTGATTTCCGGCTACACCACGATCATCAACAAGTACGCGAAAAACCCCAACGCCGCCAAGCTGACCCGCGAATACATCTTCAGCGACGCCGGCCAGACCAACCTCGCCCGCGGCAACGCCCGTCCGATCCGTGCCGAACACCTGCAACTGCCGGAAGACGTCAAAGCCAAACTGCTGCCGAACGAGCAGTACAAGAAGGTCACCCCGATCAAGGACGCCGATGCCTGGGAAAAGACTTCCAAGTCCTTGCCGCAGGTGTGGAACGAGGAAGTCATCGTAGAGATGAAGTAAGGCTTCAGATCACCACTCTGTGACCTGAAACAAATCCCCCTGCAGGAGTGAGCCTGCTCGCGATAGCGGTCGAACATTCACCAACGATGTTGGCTGAACCACCGCTATCGCGAGCAGGCTCACTCCTACAGGGGATCTCTGTTGAATTTGAATTCACTGTTTCGCGGAGTTCTTGCCCCTATGAAGCACAACGTCATCCTTGTCGTGCTCGACGGCCTCAACTACGAGGTTGCGCGTCACGCCATGGGGCATCTGCAGGCTTATGCTGGCGCAGGACGCGCCGCGCTCTATCGACTGGAGTGCGAACTGCCGGCCCTGTCCCGACCGCTTTACGAATGCATTCTCACCGGCGTGCCGCCGATCGACAGCGGCATCGTTCACAACAACGTCTCGCGCCTGTCCAGTCAGCGCAGCATTTATCACTACGCACGCGATGCCGGGCTGAAAACCGCTGCGGCGGCCTATCACTGGGTCAGTGAGCTGTACAACCGCTCACCTTTCGTCGCGGCGCGTGATCGACACACCGACGATCCGTCCCTGCCGATCCAGCACGGGCATTTCTACTGGAACGACCACTACCCGGATTCGCACCTGTTCGCCGACGCAGAAAACCTGCGCCTGCGCCACGCGCCGAATTTCCTGCTCGTCCATCCGATGAACATTGACGATGCCGGGCACAAGCACGGCCTCGACAGCTCGCAATATCGCAACAGCGCGCGCTCGGCCGACATCGTTCTCGCCGATTACCTGCAAGGCTGGCTCGACGCCGGCTATCAAGTGCTGGTGACCGCCGACCACGGCATGAACAACGACCGCTCGCACAACGGCCTGCTGCCGGAAGAGCGCCAGGTGCCGCTGTTCGTCCTCGGCGATGCCTTCAGCCTTAACGCGGAAGCCGCACCCAGACAGACCGAAATCTGCGGCACTGTCTGCGAACTGCTCGGCGTGCCCCACGATAAACCTGTGTGCCGGGAGCTGCTCAAGTGAACGCCATGACTCGCGGCAAATGGCTGGCGGCGCTGTGTCTGGTGCCGTTCGCGCTGTTCTTCATCGTCTTCGAAATCGCCCCGCTTGTCTGGGTGATGATCAACAGCCTGCAATCGGAGGATTCCGGTTGGGGCCTGGCCAATTTCAGCAAAATTTTCGGATCGAAATTCTATCGACAGGCGATCCAGTACAGCCTTGAGATCAGCTTCTGGTCGAGCGTGTTCGGCATCCTGATCGCCGTCCTCGGTGCGTATTCGCTACGTCGGGTCGACTCGAAACTGCGCAACTTCGTCAACGCCTTCGCCAACATGACCAGCAACTTCGCCGGCGTGCCGCTGGCGTTCGCGTTCATCATCCTGCTCGGTTTCAACGGCAGCATCACGATCATGTTGAAACAGTCGGGGATCATTCAAGACTTCAACCTGTACTCGAAAACCGGCCTGATCATTCTCTACACCTACTTTCAGATTCCCCTCGGCGTGCTGTTGCTCTACCCGGCCTTTGACGCGCTGCGCGAAGACTGGCGCGAATCCGCCGCCCTGCTGGGTGCCAATGGCTGGCAATTCTGGCGGCACATCGGTTTGCCGGTGTTGACGCCAGCGTTGCTCGGCACGTTCGTGATTCTGCTGGCCAATGCCCTCGGCGCCTATGCCACGGTGTATGCGTTGACCACCGGTAACTTCAACGTGCTGCCGATCCGAATCGCGGCAATGGTTTCCGGAGACATCTCTCTCGACCCGAACCTGGCCAGCGCGCTGGCCGTGGTGCTGGTGGCGCTGATGACCATCGTCACCGTCGTGCATCAACTGCTGTTGAAGAGGAGCTACCATGTCTCGCGCTGAATCCGGCCCCGCCGGTCTCTACCACCGCGTCGTGGTGTACCTGTTGTTCGCGATTCTCTTGCTGCCGCTGGCCGGCACACTGGTGTATTCGATCGCCAGCAGTTGGTCGGCGACCATTCTGCCCAGCGGCTTTACCTTCAAGTGGTACATCCAGCTGTGGAGCGATCCGCGTTTCCTTCACGCCTTTGGCCAGTCGTTGCTGGTGTGCGTCGGCGCGCTGGTGCTGTCGGTGGTGCTGATCCTGCCGCTGCTGTTCGTGGTGCATTACCACTTCCCGAAACTCGATGCGCTGATGAACATCCTGATCCTGCTGCCCTTTGCGGTGCCGCCGGTGGTGTCCTCGGTGGGCCTGTTGCAGCTTTACGGCTCCGGGCCGATGGCGATGGTCGGCACGCCGTGGATTCTGATCGGCTGCTACTTCACCGTGGCGCTACCCTTCATGTACCGGGCGATCACCAACAACCTGCAAGCGATCAACCTGCGCGACCTGATGGACGCCGCACAATTGCTCGGCGCCAGTACCTTTCAAGCGGCAATCCTGGTGGTGCTGCCGAACCTGCGCAAAGGCCTGATGGTCGCGTTGCTGCTGTCGTTCTCGTTCCTGTTCGGTGAGTTCGTCTTCGCCAACATCCTCGTCGGCACCCGCTACGAAACCCTGCAGGTGTACCTGAACAACATGCGCAACAGCAGCGGCCACTTCACCAGTGCGCTGGTGATCTCGTATTTCCTTTTCGTGCTGGTCCTGACCTGGATCGCCAACACCTTGAACAAGGACAAAAGCGAATGAGCTATGTCAGCGTCCAACACCTGCAGAAAAACTACGCGGGCACCACCGTGTTCAGCGACATCAACTGCGAGATCAACAAGGGTGAGTTCGTTACCTTGCTCGGCCCGTCCGGGTGCGGCAAGTCGACCCTGTTGCGCTGCATCGCCGGGCTGACGCCGGTGGATGCCGGGCAGATCCTGCTCGACGGCGTCGACATCGTCCCGTTGAGCCCGCAGAAACGCGGCATCGGCATGGTGTTCCAGAGCTATGCGCTGTTTCCCAACATGACCGTCGAGCAGAACGTTGCCTTCGGTTTGCGCATGCAGAAGGTCAATAGCGACGACAGCCATAAACGCGTTTCCGAGGTGTTGAAACTGGTTGAACTGCACGACTTTGCCAGTCGCTACCCGCATCAGCTCTCAGGCGGCCAATGCCAGCGCGTCGCCCTCGCCCGCTCGTTGGTTACACGTCCGCGTTTGCTGCTGCTCGATGAACCGCTGTCGGCCCTTGATGCACGGATTCGCAAACACCTGCGCGAGCAGATCCGACAGATCCAGCGCGAACTTGGCCTGACCACGATTTTCGTCACCCACGATCAGGAAGAAGCGCTGACCATGTCGGATCGAATCTTCCTGATGAATCAGGGCAGGATCGTCCAGAGCGGCGACGCCGAAACCCTCTACACCGCGCCGGTCGACGTGTTCGCCGCCGGCTTCATCGGCAATTACAACCTGCTCGATGCCGAGGACGCCTCGAAGCTGCTGCAACGGCCGATCCATCACCGCATCGCGATCCGCCCGGAAGCCATCGAACTGAGCCTCAACGGCGAACCCGACGCACAGATCCGCAGCCATAGCCTGCTGGGCAATGTGATCCGTTACCGAGTCGAAGCGCGCGGCGTGGAATTGGTGGTGGATGTGCTCAACCGCTCGGCGGCCGATCTGCTTCCCGATGGTCAGCGCCTGGCACTTTCCATCGATCCGACGGCGCTGTGTGAAGTAGCTTAGGAGCAGCTGCAAGCTTCGAGCTACAAGCTTCAAGCTGTAGACTGCGGTGTATCTGATTTTAATTCTTGCAGCTCAACGCTCGTAGCTTGCAGCTGTTCTCGGAGAAAACCGATGGCCCTGGCAATTTTTGATCTGGACGAAACGTTGATCCACGGCGACTGCTCCTCGCTCTGGAGCGAGCAAATGGTTCGCCTCGGCTGGGTCGATGGCGAATCGTTCATGCAGCGTGACAAGGAGTTGATGGACGCTTACGGGCGCGGCCACCTGGCGATGGAAGACTACATGGCCTTCAGCCTTGAACCGCTGATCGGTCGCACGCCTGCAGAAATCGAACATTTGGTGGGCCCGTGGGTAGAAGATTTCATCGAACCGATCATCTTCAGCGACGCGACCAAAACCATCGCCGCACACCGCCAGGCCGGCGACCGCATTCTGGTGATCTCGGCGTCGGGTACGCACCTGGTCAAGCCGATTGCCGAACGCCTGGGCATCGACGAGGTGCTGGCCATCGAACTGGACGTCGCCCACGGCGTTTACAGCGGCAAGACCGTCGGCACCCTGACCTATCGCGAAGGCAAGATCACCCGCTTGCTGGAGTGGCTGGATGCGGAAGAAGAGAACCTCGAAGGCGCGAGTTTTTACTCCGACTCGCGTAATGATCTGCCGTTGTTGCTGAAAGTGGACTTCCCGCATGTGGTCAATCCGGACCCGGTGCTGCTCGAACACGCAGAAAAATCCGGCTGGCCAATCCATCTCTGGAAATAAACCGACCCCTGCAGGACTGAGCCTGCTCGCGATTGCGGTCTATCTGCCAACTCTGATGGTGACTGACACGGTGCTATCGCGAGCAGGCTCACTCCTGCAGGAGGGCTGTATTGTCAGCTCAATCCCTCGTCAATCACCAACACCAGCTTGCCCGCCACCGTATTACTCGCCAACTCGGCAAACGCCGCCTCGGCATCCTTCACCGCAAACGCCTTGGCCAATTGCGGACGCAACCGCCCTTCGGCAAACAAAGGCCACACCTGCTGGCCGAGATCGCTGAGCAAATCTGCCTTGAACTGATCACTGCGACTGCGCAATGTCGAACCGAGCAGTTGCACGCGCTTGGCCAGCACCTGCGCCAGATCCAGTTTCGCCTCACGGCCCCCCATCAGACCGATCAGCACCCAACGCCCATCCAGCGCCACCAGCTTCAGGTTCAGCGCCGAATAGTTGCCGCCGACCGGATCGAGGATCACATCGAACGGACCGAAATCGCGCAGGCTCTCAAGATCGTCGGTACGCAGCACGCCGCCCTGCGCGCCCAACGACTCGCAGTAAGCCAGACGCTCGGCCGAACCGACGCTGACCCAGCACGGGTTACCAAACGCCTTGCACAGCTGAATGGCGGCTGAACCGATTCCACTGGCGCCGGCATGCAGGAGAACTTTCTCACCCGGCTTGAGCGCCGCAAGCTGAAACACATTCAGCCAGACTGTTGCATAAACCTCGGGCAATGCGGCGGCTTCGATCAGCGAAACGCCTTCGGGAACCGGCAGCACGTGCCGCCCATCGACAACCACCTCTTCAGCCATGCCGCCCCCGGCCAGCAAGGCGCACACCCGATCGCCGACCTGCCACGCACTGCCCGCGCCGACCTCGCTGATGACCCCGGAACACTCTAGACCGAGCACTTGGCTGGCACCCGGCGGAGGCGGATACAGCCCCGCTTTCTGTAATAAATCGGCGCGATTGAGGCCGGCTGCCGCCACGCGGATGCGGACTTGTCCTACATCGCACGCAGGACTCGGCTCTTCAACCCATGCCACTTGACCGTCAACGCCTTGCAATGCCTTCACAGTGCCTCCATAGTGAGTCTGGACTGAGCCCGAAGCTGTAGCGCCGGGCTTTTTGCATTATGCGACCGGCTCTCGTAGAACCGGCGACTTCAAAGACGGCCTAATATGCGTTATCAATTGTCCCCGCGTCGAATCAGCATGAAGCATCTGCTCCCCAGCACCGCCCTCGCTCTTTTCATCGGTATCGGTCTGTTGCCGGTGTCGGGCACTACATTCGCAGCCAACAGCTGGGACAAGTTGCAGCCTGATCGCGATGAAGTCATCGCCAGCCTGAACGTCGTCGAGTTGCTCAAGCGTCACCACTACAGCAAGCCGCCGCTGGACGATGCGCGCTCGGTGATCATCTACGACAGCTACCTCAAGCTGCTGGACCCGTCGCGCAGCTATTTCATGTCCAGCGACATCGCTGAATTCGACAAGTGGAAAACCCAGTTCGACGACTTCCTCAAGAGCGGCGACCTCAACGCCGGGTTCACCATCTACAAGCGCTATCTGGACCGCGTCAAGGCGCGTCTGGACTTCGCCCTTGCCGAGCTGAACAAAGGCGTCGACAAGATGGACTTCACCACCAGGGAGACCTTGCTGATCGATCGCAAGGACGCCCCTTGGCTCAAATCCACCGCTGAACTCGACGACCTCTGGCGCAAACGCGTCAAGGACGAAGTGCTGCGGATGAAGATCGCCGGCAAAGAGCCCAAGCAGATCCAGGAAACCCTGACCAAGCGCTACAAGAACCAGTTGGCGCGCCTGGACCAGACCCGTCCGGAAGACATCTTCCAGGCGTACATCAACACCTTCGCCATGTCGTACGACCCGCACACCAACTATCTGTCGCCGGATAACGCGGAGAACTTCGACATCAACATGAGCCTGTCCCTCGAAGGCATCGGCGCCGTGTTGCAGAGCGACAACGATCAGGTGAAAGTCGTGCGTCTGGTGCCGGCAGGCCCGGCTGACAAGACCAAGCAAGTGGCCCCGGCCGACAAGATCATTGGCGTTGCCCAGGGCAACAAAGAGATGGTCGACGTGGTCGGCTGGCGTCTGGACGAAGTGGTCAAGCTGATCCGCGGGCCGAAAGGCACCGTGGTGCGTCTGGAAGTAATACCGGCGAGCAATGCGCCAAACGACCAGACCACCAAGATCGTGCCGATCACCCGTGAAGCGGTGAAGCTCGAAGACCAGGCCGTGAAGAAGTCGGTGCTGAACCTCAAACAGGACGGCAAGGACTACAAGCTCGGTGTGATCGAGATCCCGGCATTTTACCTCGACTTCAAGGCGTTCCGTGCCGGTGATCCGGATTACAAGAGCACCACGCGCGACGTGAAGAAACTGCTGACCGAACTGCAGAAAGACAAAGTCGACGGCGTGGTCATCGACCTGCGCAACAACGGCGGCGGTTCCCTGCAGGAAGCCACCGAGCTGACCAGCCTGTTCATCGACAAGGGCCCGACCGTTCTCGTGCGTAACGCCGATGGCCGCGTCGACGTGCTGGAAGATGAAAACCCGGGCGCGTTCTACAAAGGGCCGATGGCGTTGCTGGTCAACCGCCTGTCCGCCTCGGCTTCGGAGATCTTCGCCGGCGCCATGCAGGATTACCATCGTGCGCTGATCATCGGCGGCCAGACTTTCGGTAAAGGCACCGTGCAGACCATTCAGCCGCTGAACCACGGCGAACTGAAACTAACCCTGGCCAAGTTCTACCGGGTTTCCGGGCAGAGCACCCAGCATCAGGGCGTGCTGCCGGACATCGACTACCCGTCGCTGATCGACACCAAGGAAATCGGCGAGAGCGCGCTGCCGGAAGCCATGCCGTGGGACACCATCCGCGCCGCGATCAAACCGGCGGCCGATCCGTTCAAGCCGTACCTGGCTCAGCTCAAGTCCGAACATGACACGCGCACCGCCAAGGATGCCGAGTTCGTGTTCATCCGCGACAAGCTGGCACTGGCGCAAAAGCTGATGGAAGAAAAAACCGTCAGCCTCAACGAAGCCGAGCGTCGCGCCCAGCACGCCGACATCGACGCCAAACAGCTGACGATGGAGAACCTGCGTCGCAAGGCCAAAGGCGAAGAACCGCTCAAAGAGCTGAAGAAAGAAGACGAGGACGCACTGGCGGCAGCCGATCCGGACAAAGTCAAACCGGAAGACGATGCCTACCTGAGCGAAACCGGGCGCGTACTGCTCGATTACCTGAAGCTGAGCAATCAGGTAGCCAAGAAGTAATGATGGCAAATTAATGCTGGCGATCCCCTGATCGTCATCAAACAGTCATCATTCTGTCGTGCAATAAAGGACCGGGAGTCACTCTGAACCAAGAGTGCTCCCGGTCCTTTTTTTATCGCCAGAGACTGCCATGACCACGACCGAACAGCTGAGCGCGTTGAGCTCGATCCTGACTCAAAGCGGTTTGCACAGCCTGTTCCAGCCGATCATCAGTCTCTCCGAGCGACGCATCCTCGGTTACGAGGCCCTGACTCGCGGCCCGTCCAACAGCCCTCTGCATTCACCGATTGCCCTGTTTGCCGTGGCGCGTCAGGCCGGCCGCCTGAGTGAGCTGGAGATCGCCTGTCGAGAATCTGCCTGCCGGCGTTTCAACGAACAAAAGCTCCCGGGCAAGCTGTTTCTCAACGTCTCGCCGGAATCTCTTCTCGAGGCGGCGCATCAGCCGGGACGAACCTTGCAGCTGCTGCAGGACTTCGGCATTCCGCCCAGTCAGGTGGTTATCGAATTGACCGAGCAGACGCCCATCGATGACTTCCAGTTGCTGCAAACCGCCCTGCATCACTACCGGGCGATGGGTTTTTCCATTGCGCTGGATGACCTTGGCGCCGGGTATTCGAGCCTGCGTCTATGGTCAGAGCTGCGCCCGGATTACGTGAAGATCGACCGGCATTTCATCGATGGCATTCATCAGGATGCGTTGAAGCGCGAGTTCGTCGGATCGATCCTGCAGATCGCCAAAGCCTCGCGGGCACAAGTGATCGCCGAAGGCATCGAACTGCCGGAAGAACTCGCCGTGCTGACTGAAATGGGCGTCGATCTGGTGCAAGGCTATTTGCTCGGTCGCCCCCAGGAGCACCCATCACGCGACTCCCGCGCCTTGATGCCGAAACACGACAGCAGCGCCGTAGCGCTGAACGACGAAGGCAGCGACCTCAGCGCCCTGCTCAACGAGCAACCGGCGGTTCACCGCGACACCCCGACCGCCACCGTACTCGAAGCGTTCCGCCGCCAGGCCAACCTCAACTCGCTGGCGGTGCTCGACGAACAGGGCCAACCCGCCGGCATCGTCCACCGTCATTCGCTGTCCGACGCCTTGCTCAAACCCTTCGCCACCGATCTGTTCGCACGCAAACCCATCAGCCGCCTGATGAGCGACGACTTCCTCGCGGTGGAAATGAGCCAGTCGCTGCAACAAGTCAGCCGCCTGATCACCAGCCGCGCCCGCCAGCGCATCGAAGAAGATTTCATCATCACCCTCAACGGCAGCTACCTCGGCCTCGGCCGGGTCATCGACGTGCTCAAACTGATCACCGAACTGAAAATCCAGCAGGCCCGCTACGCCAACCCGCTGACCTTGCTGCCCGGCAACGTACCGATCCAACAGTGCCTGACCCGCCTGCTGCAGCAGGGCCGCGAGTCGATCATCTGCTACGTCGACATCGACAGCTTCAAACCCTTCAACGACATCTACGGCTACGGCCGTGGTGACGAAGTCCTGCTGTGCCTCGCGCAGTGCCTCAACGAACGCGTCGACCCCACCCGCGACTTCGTCGGCCACATCGGCGGCGACGACTTCCTCCTCGTCCTCGGCCCAGAGGATTGGCGCAAACGCCTCAATCAACTGCTTGATGATTTTCAGAGCCAGTGCCGACGTTTTTACCGGCCCGAGCATGTTGAGGCGGGATGTTTTGTGGCGCCGAATCGCCAGGGTATGCGGCAGGAGTTTGCGTTGTTGTCGTTATCGATCGGGGTGGTGCACCTTCGCCCGGAAGCCTGCGCGGAACTGGATGCGAGTCAGCTGGCGGAGATGGCTTCGCAGGCGAAGCATCATGCGAAGAATGTTGTGGGGTTTAGTGTGCATTTGATTGATAGTTTCGCCTTGGGTGATCAACAACCGCAGTTAGTGGAGCGACGTTAATTTTTTCAAATTTACGAAATGACGAGACAACTCAATGTCACCATTCGCTCTGATCCTCAAGGCTCGCCCGAATCAGATCATCCTTCCACGATTCACTAGCGATCTCGAATATATGTTCAAAGAAACCACGAGGATCCATTATTTCCGTCTCATCCCATGCAAGTATTCTCGGATCATCATAGTCGCTCTCAAACTCTTTAGAAAAATCAAAATTAGCATCCTGTAAATGGCTTTCAAGAAGTTTATAAATCACAAACCTATGACGATAGGTTAAATGATCAAACCAGGACACAATGAAGTTATTAATTATTTTTTTCTGATCTTCGTACTTATTAGGGTTGTAAACCCACAATGCCTCGCCAAGCGTTTCCTCTTGATCATAAATCGATATTCCACCCAAAACATGTGAAAGTCGAGGTTCATATGGAAAGTTTGTGAATGGCTGCATTAACATAATTCCACCTATCTTGGAAAGCCAGTGAATGGTCGTTTAACATCTCGCTTATCAAATTTCACTTCCGCTCCATCCAAGCTATCTATGTACCGAGGACTGCTTGGATCTCTTTCATTGGGCTTGTACCCACGACCCGCTCCCGGCAGCTTCATCCTGACAATAGGGTTTTCGTCAGCATCATATCCTGTCGGCTCAGGTATTTTTTTATGCATTCTGGACAAAGCAAAATGCAACGCCCTAAATTGCATCATCCAACTACTGAATTGAGAGCTCGGACCTACTGGCCCTCTAACTCCTTTTTTTGTTGGGTGCGAGCCGTCTATTGATCTTTGCTTTAAAGCTGCATCATCAATCTCTGGCCCATGTTTTTCTACTGAGTGCATTCTATATTGTCTGTTCCAAGCTAATACCTGGCGCTTAGCTTCAGCTTCGTTTTGCGGGCCATCTTTGCCAACAGCCGGAACAGTCGGTAACCCTTGATTTACATTAGGCCTGTTAGCTTGAGTTGGTACTTGGCACTTATCGGTCTTATTGGTTTTTGGCGGCGGGCAATTTGACGTCAACCCCAACGGATCCACCCACCCCGTCGGATTCGGCACGTACTGGTACTGGTTCAACCCACCGGCCAACTTGATCGGATCCGGTGTCAGATACCGCCCCAGCCGCGGGTCGTAATACCGGTGCCGGTTATAGTGCAGCCCGCTTTCAACATCGAAATACTGCCCCTGAAAACGCAGTGGCTGGTTCAGGTAGTCCTCCCCGGCGAGGGTCAGCGCGGCGGTTTTGCCGTAGGCGTCGTATTGGGCGGACCAGACGATGTCGCCGCCGTAGTCGGTGAGTTCTTGCGGGGTGCCGAGGTGGTCGAGCTGGTAGTAGAACGGGCAGGCTTTTTTCGGGCCTTTGCCGTCGAGCAGCGCCAGTGGGCGGAAGGTGCCGGGTTCGTACACGTAGCTGCGGTATTCGTTCTCGCTGCTTTCGGCGACGATCTGGTCGCCTTGCCAGAAAAATTCGGTGGTCTGGCCGTCGACGGTTTTGCGGATGCGCCGACCGAAAGCGTCGTATTGATAAGTGGCGGTCTGGCCGTCGGGGCGGGTCAGGCCGACCAGGCGGTGCTGGCTGTCGTAGCGGTATTCGGTGACGAGTGTCTGTGCTTTGCCACGGCGTTCGCGGACCAGGTTGCCGAAGGCGTCGTAGTCGTAATGACGGTCGCCCTGCATCAGCAGGCGATTGCCTTTGACTTGGCTCGGGCCGGGGCGGTCCTGCATCAGCAGGTTGCCGGCCGGGTCGTGGGCGAAGGATTCCGGCAATTCGTCGCGTGAGTGGCGGACGCGGATCAGCCGGTCGAGGGCGTCGTAGCCGTAGGTGCGTTGGCCGTGGCGGCTGTCGGCGATGTGGGCGAGGTTGCCGTTGGCGCTGTAGGCATAATCGCGACGGTAGAGCGAATCGCGCTGATGGCCTACGGCGTGGGCAAGCAATCTTCCCTGTTCGTCGTAGGCATATTCGCTGAGCAGCAGGCCTTGCTGGCGCTGCACTTCGCGGCCGAACTGGTAGACGTGGCGGGTCAGCGGCGTGCCATTGAGGTCGATCGCCGTCAGCGCGCCGCCCTTGGCGTAGTGGTAGTCGAGTTTGCTGTTGTCCGGCAGGCGCAGACGTTTGAGCTGGCCGCAGGCGTCATAGGCATAACGCAGGGTGCCCCAGCCCTGGTGTTCGGTGATCAGCCGATCCTGGCGGTCGTATTCAAAGGCCAGCGGGTGGTTTTGGCCGTCATCGACGGCTGTCAGACGGCCGAGGCGGTCGTAGGAATATTTGACCTTCACACCATCGGGAAGGGTCTTGACCAGCAGGCGACCGGCCGCATCGCGCTCATAAGCAGTCAGCAAACATGAGCCGTCATCACCAAACTCGGTCTTCTCCAGCAGATGCCCATTCAGGTCGTAGGCATACGCGGTCCGGCGTCCATCAAACCCGGTTTCCTGTCGGATCAATCCGCTCGGCGTGTAGTCCAGCCGGTATTTTTCTCCCGACTCGTTTTCGATCTCGGTGAGCAGCAGTTGCGCATGGTCGTAGCGGTACTGCACCTGCGTGCCGTCGGGGTTGATCCGCCGCGAGACCAGATGCAGGTCATCGTCGTACTCGTAACGGGTAATGCGTCCGAGCTCGTCGCGTTCGGCGGTCACCTGGCCGTAGGCGCCGTAGCTGTAGGCGCGAGTGTTGCCGGTAGGAAACGTCGTCAGGATCAGTCGGCCAACGGCGTCCCATTGCTGGCGGGTGACGGCGCCGTGTTCGTCGGCGGTCGTCGTCCTTCGCCCCAATGCGTCGTAGGAAAAGCGTCGCACACCGCCGTCGGGCAGGGTTTCTTCGGTCAACTGACCGAGCGGATTCCACACAAGCCGATGGCGACTGCTGTCCGGGTAGCGGATCGACAGCAGTTGCCCGCGCACGTTGTAGTAGTAATGGGTGACCTGACCGTCAGGGTCGACCGCTTCGGTGACATCACCCTCGGCGTTGCGCCGATAGATCCACACGGCATCGCCGCGAGTGCGCCGATAAAGAAAACCGTTGCGGTACTCGTAGGACGTTGGCGCGTCGTCCGGCGGAATCAGCGCGATCAGCCGTCCGACTTCGTCGTAGCGGTATTCGGTGACCGCGCCTAAAGGATCCTGCTCGGCAACCAACCGCCCCGCAGCGTCATAGGCCTTGAGGTGTTCGCCGCCATCCGCCTCGACCTTGCGTACCAGCCGTGCGCGGTCGTCGTGGACGTAGGTTTCTTCGGTGCCGTCGACGTACTGCACCGCGACGCTGCCGTCGTCGGCCCAGACGTATCGGGTGTCCATCTGCGAGAACGAGGCCCAGTGGCGGACGCAGCGTGCAGCCTTGCCGGAGCGCTCCCACTCCCAGAAAAAACTCGCGCCACCGGCCAGTTGCCGCTGCAGGATGACGTGAGCGTCGTCGTAGTCGTAACGCTCGCTGTCGCCGACCGCGTTGGTGGCTTCGATCAGATTGTGATAAGCGTCGAAGCGGTAGCTGACCAGCGTTTGTTCGGTGTGCCAGGCGCTTTCACGAAACACCTGATAATCCACGCTAACCAGTTGCGCCCGGTCATAACGCAACAGCAGCGAACGACCGGCGCCGTTATCCAGCCGCTGCACCCGATCAGCCCGATCGTGATGCACCGAGAGCCGATTGCCATACACATCACTGATCGCCGTCAGCCGCCCGGCGCGAAAGTGATAAAACCGCGCCGCTTCCCCGGCCAGCGCCAGAATCAGCTCTTCCGGTTCGTCGCCCAGAAAAATCGCCGCCCGCGACAGACTGTTGTGAATCGCCGGCCGGGTCGCGCTCGGTAAAGGAAACCGCATACGACGGTTTTCATGGTCGACCCAAACAACAAAGTCGCCCTCAAACTCCAGCCGATGCGCCAGCGAATGGCTCCAGCCAAACCCCAAGCCGATATCGATTTCGACGGCGCTCGAGCGATACAAACGGCTGAATTCAAACGGCAGCACACCAACCAGCACCGCATCCGTCAGCGTCAGCAGCTCTTCGCCGGTAACCATCGACACCGGGCAACCATTGGTGCAGGTGCGCGATACGCAATCGGCGCTGTCGCCGTTGGGGTTTTTCGCCTGGTCGGGGGAGTCGTCGTGAGGTTCGTCTTTCTTCAGCGTGGTGTTGCGCCTGGCATCCCAGCGCAATTGCATCCGGCCTTTTTTCACCCCGGCAGCGATACCGCGAGCGGCGACACGCTTGTAGTCGTCGACATAACCAATGAAGGTGCTGACGATGCCGAAAATGGCCTGGACCAGACGCTTCACCGCCGCGAGCAATTGCACGGCGCGGTCGGCCAGACGCAGGGTCAGATAGGCAATGCCCGCGCCACCACTGGCGAAGGTCAGGACCACGCCGATCAGCACATCGATGAGCAATTGCACCATCATCATTGATGCGGCTTCGGCGGTTTTGCCGGCGATCTCACCGGGCGGCAACATCTCCAGCCAAAGGCTGGCCGTGCGCAGCAGCAAACACAGCGCCGCTTCGTCACTGACCAGCAACTGCAGCTTTTCCATCAGCTCAGGCGCCGTCGTGGCCAGTTCCATCAACTCGGTCGCGCCGCTGCCCAGTCGCTCAACAAACGCGCCGGGGTCCCGCAAGATGTCAGAGAGCAGGCCGATGCTGTCCCAGACGCCCTCGATCGCCGCCCAACTGCCGGCCAGCAGGCCATTGCCGGTTGCCGTCGCCACGGAGTGCGACCACTGCGGCCTTAAGCCTTGCCATTCGCTGCGCAGCCAGCCGTCCAGTTCGCGGGTCAGGCCGCCGTAGGCTTTGAAAAGATCGTCGAGCTGACCCGGCGTGACTTCGCTGTGCACCTGCACCCGGTAGAACTTGCCCGGCGTGCCTTCGAACGACCCCTTGCCTTGTGCATCAAGGGTCACCGGCGTCGCTTCGCCAACGTCCATGGCGATCACGTCGACTTCAATGTTGCCGAGCGCAATGTCGTAGACCGACTCGAACTTGCTCTCGATCTGCATCACCCCGCCCTGCGGACACTGCACGACGCCCGAGAAAAACTCGCTATCTGTGCTGCTGACGGTGGTGCTGTGTTCGCCGAAGCGAATGACCCGCTCCATGCCCATCAGCGATGGCAGATCCGCCGCATGGCTGACCGAGTCGGCGGTGCGACTGGCCCAATGCTCAAGTTGCTGGCGGTAGAGACTGAGGGTGCCGGGAAAACTGTCGAGTGCTTGCTCGATGCGGTTGATGGCGTCCATCAGCGCACGCGCAGGTGCGAAGTGGATGGGTTCAGCGGGTCAAACATGAGCGTTCCCTCGCGCAAAAGTTAGGCGCGGGAACTGTGCGGGGGATCAATCGGGAAAGAAGTCAGGCAAGTAGGCGATGCCTGTAGGACTTGTCTGCAATAAATCGCTTACAGATAAACACGTTCGAGTAAACGCAAACGTGGCGTGACGAAAACCTCACGCCACGTTTATCGAACTGGCAGAAATGGATTTATTGCGTTGAGTCGCCGCGGCTCAGTTCTTGCAGTTTGAGCCCGGCCAAAGGGTGCCCGGCCTTGGCCGCCATACCCCACCAGCGCGCAGCTTCGGCAGCGTCAGGCGCCTTGCTCGGTGTGCCGGCGAGGCTGATCACGCCGAGCTGATAAGCCGCTTTGCCATCACCACCGAGCGCTGCCAGACGCAACAAGCGAATGCCCTCTTCGCGCGCACCGAGGCCGACGCCACGAAAGGTCAGGATGTGCCCGTAGAAACTTTGCGCAGAGACATCGCCAAGGTTGGCCATGCGCGCAAACTGGCCTTCAAGCCAGTGCCAGCCACGCGGCTGACGCACCAGCCACGACCAATGAAACAGCCGGCGAGCCAGCCAGTAACCGGCCCGCGCCTTGAGGCGCAAGAACACTCAGGCCTCCGCCGATTCCGGGTACTCGTACTCAAAGACACGCACCACTTCCGAGGCATGCCAGGAGGCCGCGGCAACGCCATCGGACGGCCCGGAAAAACGCCCGAGTCGTTCGACGCATTCAAAAAAACCGGTGCGTGGCAAACGGCTGGCGCCCTGGCTGATCACCAGCGAACTGCGCAGCGGCTGTTCGGCCCTGGCGTCCAGCGCCGCCAGATGCTCAAGCGCGGCGGTCAGGGTTTGCATGGCCGGTGTCGGCAGTTGCAACCGCTCCAGCAAGGCCCGATAAGTCAGCAGATGGCGCTGACGTCGCGCCTGGTCCAGCTCCCCCAGCAATCCATCCCAATGTTGACGACTGATGCGTACGCTCACGATTCTTCTCTCCACCCTGGCACCGTCAGTTCCCAAGCCAGGCTGCGGCGAATCGCGGCGTCGGGCTGACGCTCGCCACTTTCGATCATGGCCAGATAAGACGGGCTGATGCCTACCGTGCGGGCCAGCGCCTCGATGGCGATGCCCTTCCCTTCGCGCAAACTGCGTAGCTGATCCAGACCCGGAAGAATCGGATCTGCCGTGGCCGCGAGCGGCGTGGCTGCCGGACGCGTCGGTGTCTCGTTGATGCCTGCTGCTTTTAGTAGAGCCTGATACTGAGCCCACGGCAAAACCGCGTATTCGGGTTCGCCATCGCGTGCAATGATCTGAATATCCATGACTACCCCGTAGGACAACAACACTTAGCGAGTCGGCACTTTTCCCTGGAAGTGTAATCCTAACAGCGGCCAAGGTCGCGGGGGGGTATTTATCTGAAGGCGGGGCTGCACAATTCAGGGCTTTTTCGGCCGTTGCAGTTGCAGTTGTTCGGGGGTATCCGGCAGGCGTTCGACCACCGCCAGTTTTTCCGGATGCTGACGGTTACGCCATTGGCGAAAGGCATCGAGTTCATCGCTGAGGGTTTTCATCAGCCAGGCAAGGACGGCGACGTCGTCGAGCATGCCGAACATGGGAATGAAATCCGGCACAGCATCCACCGGGCTGAGAAAGTACATCAAACCCGCCACCACCGAAATCAATGCTTTGCTGCTGATGGCCCGGTACTCGCCGCGCCAGTAGGCCAGACACAGTGACTGAAGCAGGCGCAGATCATCTTTGAGCTTGCCCAGACGATTGCCTTGCGCGGCCCCCTTGCTGGCCACCGCGAACAACAAGGTCGGCAAACGACCACGGGCCAGCAGACGGCCGGCCAAGGGCAGGAATCGAACGAAATTCCACGGCGCTTTCATCTATTCCTCCCACTGAAATGTTATCCACACAAATTGTGGATAACCTTGTGAACAGAGCTGCATTTAAGCGCTGAAAGCCCCGTTTCATAAGGGCTGCGCTCAGATCGGGCGTTTTTTACTCACACAAAAAACCCCAATATTTCATTGACTTGGCTGCTCAGGGCGGCTAGCACGGGCAGCCTCAATGGCTATGACTGTGCCAAGCGGCATCGGTTCGTTCTGTTTACCCTTGCCGGGGCCCAGATGCAACAACGCCCCGCATAAGCGAGGCGTTGTTGTTGAAGCTTTTACCAATTACTTGGCAGCGGCAGCTTCTTTGGCAGGATCCTTGATGGCCAGCAGTTCGAGGTCGAAGACCAGAACCGAGTTCGCCGGGATTGCCGGGCTTGGCGATTGTGCGCCGTAAGCCAGATCGCTAGGGATGTACAGTTTGTACTTCTCGCCAACGTGCATCAGTTGCAGACCTTCGACCCAACCCGGGATCACGCCGCTCACCGGCAGATCGATCGGGCTGCCGCGCTCGACGGAGCTGTCGAACACGGTGCCGTTGGTCAGCTTGCCGGTGTAGTGAACGGTCACTACGTCAGTTGGCTTGGGCTGCGGGCCATCGGCCTTCTTCACCACTTCATACTGCAGACCCGAGGCGGTAGTCGTCACGCCGGCCTTCTTGCCGTTTTCTTCGAGGAATTTCTTGCCGGCGGCTGCCGACTCTTCGCTCATCTTGGCCATGCGCTCTTCGGCACGCTTTTGCAGCGCAGCGAAGGCTTCGACCAGCTCTTCATCTTTCAGCTTCTGTTCTTTCTTGCCGACGGCATCTTCGATGCCCTGGGCTACCGCTTTGGAGTCCAGGTCATCCATGCCTTCCTGAGCCAGGCTTTTGCCCATGTTCAGGCCGATGCCGTAGGAAGCTTTCTGCGCCGGGGTTTTCAGCTCTACGCTGGTCTGCGAGTCACAACCCGCGAGTACCAGGCTAACCAGGGCTACCGCCGCCGCCAACCGATGCTGTTTCATGCTATTTCCTTGTTCATGCGCCGAATGGGCAATCGAGTAAAGCCGCGAGCTTATCAGGCCGCCACGACCAATGGCTACCGGCATGAGAGCAGCAAACTTGCGATAAGTTCAGGGACTGAAACGCATTGGGCGCACGCGAGGATGAAGCTTCTGTCATCTGCTTCCCAGAGCAACTGTTAAACCGGATCGCAGCATCTGGCGTAATGGCCACTTGCCGCATGGGGTTCAGCTCAGGCATAACAGCGCAATAAATTGACAAGGAAGTTTATCTTGCGCCTCTTATTCCGTGTGCTGACCCTGATCGTCGTACTGCTGGGCCTCGTTCTGGCCGTGGTGCTGTATTACGTCGCCAATCCGAAATTGCCTTTCTACACGCCCGCCGAGCAAGTGCATTACCTTGATCAGTGGAGCGAGCAGGACCGGCAAACCTATTACTTCACGCCACAGGGCACGCAGGTCAAAGGCCTGCGCTACGAATGGTTCCAGGCACTCGAGCTGCCCTTCTCGCAGCAGCGCTTCGCCTCGCCCGAGTACCTCGCACGCTTCGGCTTCCTGCTCGATCCGCAGCAGAAAGCCACGCCGAACAATCCCGGCAACCTGCCCGTCGGTTTTGCTCGGCACCAGAATCCTGGCAGTGGCGAGCATTATCTGGACATTACCTGCGCCGCCTGCCACACCGGTGAACTGCGCTTCAAAGGTCAGGCGGTGCGGATCGACGGCGGCGCGGCACAGCACGTGCTGCCCTCCAGCGTTCCTACGCTGCGCGGTGGCAGTTTCGGACAGGCATTGGTAGCCAGTCTGACCTCGACTTACTACAACCCGTGGAAATTCGAACGTTTCGCCAGAAACGTATTGGGCGATGCCTATGATGCGGGCCAGCAACAGTTGCGCAAAGACTTCAAAACTTCGCTGGACACCTTCCTCAAGGTGGCCTGGAACGATACTCATCGCGGCCTCTATCCAACCGAAGAAGGCCCTGGACGCACCGACGCGTTCGGGCGGATCGCCAACGCCACGTTTGGCGATGCGATCTCCGCGAGCAACTATCGCGTGGCCGATGCGCCGGTGGATTATCCGCAACTGTGGGACATGTGGACGTTCGATTGGGTGCAATGGAACGGCTCGGCGCAACAGCCGATGGCGCGCAATATCGGCGAGGCGCTGGGCGTCGGCGCCACGCTGAATTTTTTCGACAGCAACGGCCAACCGCTGCAAGGCGATGCGCGCTACGCCTCCAGCGTGCGCGTGCGTGATCTGCACACCATTGAAGAAACCTTGCAAAGACTCCGCCCGCCCGCCTGGCCAGAGGCACTGTTCGGTGCCATCGACAAGCCGCTGGCCGCGAAGGGCCGCGCACTGTTTACCGAAAATTGCGCCGGATGCCATGTGCCGCCGCAGACCAAGGAAGGCGAGCGCTGGGTGCAAAGTCTGCATATGTTGCCGGTCGCGGTGATCGGTACCGATCCCAACGCCGCCAACAACATTGCCAGTCACCGTTTCGACCTGAGCGCGTTGCAATGGGACCTGAAAGAGCTGCAAACGATGGACGTCAAACTGCACCCGACGCCCAAGGAACCGCTAGACCTCAGCCAGTTGTCAGTGGCCAAAGGATTGGCGTACGTCACCGCTTTTGTCGAGAACCGCGCCTATCGGGAAGCCAACGTCACGCCGCAAGAGAAACCGCAACTGGACGGTTTCGGCCTGCCGATCGGCGTACGAGAAAAAGTCGCCTACAAGGCGCGGCCATTGGCCGGGGTCTGGGCCACCGCGCCGTTTCTGCACAACGGTTCGGTGCCGAGCCTTTATCAGTTGCTGTCGCCGCAGGATGAGCGCGCCACCACCTTTTATAAGGGCAGCTTTGAATACGATCCGCGCCATCTGGGTTATCGCACCGAGGCCTTTACCAATGGCTTCCTGTTCGATACGCGCATCAGCGGCAACCACAACAGCGGTCATGAATTTCGTGCTGGCGAACGCGGCAACGGTGTGATTGGTCGGTTGTTGCAGCCGGAAGAACGTTGGGCCTTGCTGGAATACCTGAAAGTGCTCGGCGGCCCACTGGAGGCGCAACTGCCATGATCTCGACCTTCAAGAAAGAACTGCCATTGTTGGCGCGGATCTGGCTGCGCATCGGCCGATGGCTCGGCAAACTGTTGCTGATCGTGCTCGCCGTCGGCCTGCTCGGCTGGGCCATTGCCAGCACCTGGTTCGCGTGGCAGCACCGCGGCCCGGTGTCGGCGCTCGAGCAGATTCCGCTCGGCGAAGCGGCGCTGACGCAAAGCGTGATCCAGACCGCCGTGCGTATCGTCGATCAGCATCGCGAACCGACGCGCTATCTGCGTGATGCGCACGCCAAGGCTCACGGTTGTGTAAAAGCGCAGGTGCAGGTTTTGCCGGATCTCGAGCAATCCCTGCGTCAAGGCGTGTTCAGAGAGCCGGGCAAAACCTGGCAGGCGCTGATCCGGCTGTCGAATGGCAATGCCTATCCGCAGTTCGACAGCATCCGCGACGCCCGCGGCATGGCGATAAAACTGCTCGATGTTCCGGGTAAACAGTTGCTCGGCAACCGCCAGGCTTCGCCGGAACAGGATTTCGTCATGTTCAGCCACCCGAATTTCTTTGTCAGCGATGTCGCCGAGTACCGGCAGAATGTCGCGGCGCAGGCCGATGGCAAAAAAGTCATGGCGTTCTTCCCTGCCTGGGATCCGCGCACCTGGCAGGTTCGCCATTTGTTTATCGCGCTGGCAACCTTGGCACCGCCACCGGACAGCCCGACCGAGACGACGTATTTTTCGGTATCGCCGTATAAATTTGGCGAGGCCAACGCAAAGTTTCGCGTCGCGCCGGACCCGGACAATTGCCCGGCCTATACATTGCCGAAGCAAAACCATGATCTGCCGAATTTCCTGCGCAGCGCCTTGACTCAACAATTGACGACTGATCGCGTGCCGGCCTGCTTCGTTCTGCAGATCCAGCGCCAGGATGCCAACAAGTTCATGCCGATCGAGGACACCAGCATCGAATGGCGCGAACAGGATTCACCCTTCGAAACCGTCGCCCGGATCACTTTGCCGCCGCAGGATTTCGACACCCCGGCGCTGAATCTGCAATGCGACAACCTGTCGTTCAACCCGTGGTTCGGCATTGAAGCGCATCGCCCGATCGGTGGCATCAACCGCCTGCGCAAAGCGGTGTACGAGGCCGTCAGCGACTACCGTCATCAACGCAACGGCGAGTGAGCAGCGCGCGCAGCGCTGAATTCGCAAACGCCAGACAGCAAAAAGCCCGCACAAGGCGGGCTTTTCGTGGCATCTGGCGTTCAGTGTTCCAGATGCCGAATATGGCGCAGCGGACGGGACTCGAACCCGCGACCCCCGGCGTGACAGGCCGGTATTCTAACCGACTGAACTACCGCTGCGCGAAACGCTTGAAACGAATGGTGGGTGATGACGGGATCGAACCGCCGACATTCTGCTTGTAAGGCAGACGCTCTCCCAGCTGAGCTAATCACCCTTCGCTTCGTTACGGGGCGCATTATGCCACAAGTTTCCGTAATGTGTTGATTTAATTGAAGTTTTTTTCAAATAAATCCGAAAACCGGTGAAACCATGCATCCCGCGGGTACAACCTTGGGGCAGAAAAAAGCCCGCTTCAGCGGGCTTTTCCGTGGTGACCTGGCGTTCAGTGGTCCAGGTTACCGAATATGGCGCAGCGGACGGGACTCGAACCCGCGACCCCCGGCGTGACAGGCCGGTATTCTAACCGACTGAACTACCGCTGCGCTAAACACTTGAAACGAATGGTGGGTGATGACGGGATCGAACCGCCGACATTCTGCTTGTAAGGCAGACGCTCTCCCAGCTGAGCTAATCACCCTTCGCTTCGGTGTGGCGCGCATTCTACGGAGCGACCCCACCTCTGGCAAGCACTTTTTTAAATAATTTTCCGAGGCCTTCCAAAGGCTTAGAGAAGGGTTGGCCTATGCGACGGCGAAGACAATAATGCCCCCCTTTGTATAAAGGAGAGACTCACCCCATGTGGTTCAAGAACCTGCTTATCTATCGCCTGACCCAAGACCTGCCTGTCGATGCCGAGGCGCTGGAAACTGCACTGGCCACCAAACTGGCGCGTCCATGTGCAAGCCAGGAGTTGACCACCTACGGTTTCGTCGCGCCGTTCGGCAAAGGCGAAGACGCGCCACTGGTGCATGTCAGCGGTGACTTCCTGCTGATTGCCGCGCGTAAGGAAGAACGCATTCTGCCGGGCAGCGTCGTGCGTGACGCGGTCAAGGAAAAGGTCGAAGAGATCGAAGCCGAGCAGATGCGCAAGGTCTATAAAAAGGAACGCGACCAGATCAAGGATGAAATCATCCAGGCCTTCCTGCCGCGCGCCTTCATTCGTCGCTCGTCGACCTTTGCTGCCGTCGCGCCGAAACAGGGGCTGATCCTGGTCAACTCGGCTAGCCCGAAACGCGCCGAAGACTTGTTGTCGACCCTGCGTGAAGTGATCGGCACCCTGCCCGTGCGTCCGTTGACCGTGAAAATGGCACCGACCGCCGTGATGACCGATTGGGTCACCACGCAAAAAGCCGCCGACGACTTCTATGTACTGGACGAGTGCGAACTGCGCGACACCCACGAAGACGGTGGCATCGTGCGCTGCAAGCGTCAGGACCTGACCAGCGAAGAGATCCAGCTGCACCTGAGCACCGGCAAAGTGGTCACCCAGTTGTCGCTGGCCTGGCAGGACAAGTTGTCGTTCATGCTCGACGACAAGATGACCGTCAAGCGCCTGAAGTTCGAGGACTTGCTGCAGGATCAGGCGGAACAGGACGGCGGCGACGAAGCCCTCGGCCAACTGGACGCGAGCTTCACCCTGATGATGCTGACCTTCGGCGACTTCCTGCCGGCACTGGTGGAAGCGCTGGGCGGGGAAGAGACTCCGCAGGGGATCTAAAAACAACCTGTTCCCATTGAAGGAACCGGTTCAAATGTGGGAGCTGGCTTGCCAGCGATAGCGGTGTTACAGATGGCTTACAGGGAGTCTGACACGCCGCCATCGCTGGCAAGCCAGCTCCCACAATGTTATGTGGTGTAACCTAAAATAAGGAACAGGCCATGCGCGCACTGGCTGCACTCAGCCGTTTTGTCGGCAATACCTTCGCTTACTGGGTACTGATTTTCGCCGTGATCGCGTTTCTGCAGCCGGCGTGGTTCCTCGGCCTGAAAAGCGCCATCGTGCCGCTGCTGGGGCTGGTAATGTTCGGCATGGGCCTGACCCTCAAACTTGACGACTTCGCTGCGGTTGCTCGCCATCCATGGCGCGTGGCGTTGGGCGTGGTTGCGCATTTCGTGATCATGCCCGGTGTGGCGTGGTTGCTCTGTCAGGTGTTTCATCTGCCACCGGAAATCGCCGTCGGCGTGATCCTGGTCGGTTGCTGCCCAAGCGGCACGTCGTCCAATGTGATGACCTGGCTGGCGCGCGGTGATCTGGCGTTGTCGGTGGCCATCGCCGCCGTCACCACCCTCCTCGCCCCGCTATTGACCCCGGCGCTGATCTGGCTGCTGGCTTCGGCGTGGCTGCCGGTGTCGTTCATGGAGTTGTTCTGGTCGATCCTGCAAGTGGTGCTGCTGCCGATCGTGCTTGGCGTGGTGGCCCAGCGCGTATTGGGGGACAAGGTTCGCCATGCGGTCGACGTGCTGCCACTGGTCTCGGTGGTCAGCATCGTGATCATCGTCACGGCGGTGGTCGCGGCCAGTCAGGCAAAAATCGCCGAGTCGGGCCTGCTGATCATGGCGGTGGTGATGCTGCACAACAGCTTCGGTTACCTGCTCGGCTACTTCACCGGGCGCCTGTTCAAATTGCCATTGGCGCAGCGCAAGTCGCTGGCGCTGGAAGTCGGCATGCAGAATTCGGGTCTCGGCGCCGCGCTGGCCAGCGCGCATTTTTCGCCATTGGCGGCAGTGCCGAGTGCATTGTTCAGCGTCTGGCACAATATTTCCGGCGCACTGCTGTCGACATACTTCCGCCGGATGAGTGAAAAGGAAGATCGCCAGACGGCGGCGCAACAAGCGGCCGACTGAAGAGCCAAACTTGATCCCCGGGTTAATGCTCGGCAGACTGTTGCGCAACGCGGGGACGACCCTGCGGCTCGCTCGAGTCATTAATCTGGGGACGACCCCGTCAATCGATGGAGGTCTCGCATGTCCTGGATCATTCTGTTTTTCGCCGGCCTGTTCGAGGTTGGCTGGGCCGTCGGCCTGAAATACACCGACGGCTTCACCCGCCCGCTACCCACCGTACTGACCATTGCAGCCATGGCCGTGAGCCTTGGCCTGCTGGGGTTGGCGGTAAAGGATTTGCCGTTGGGTACGGCCTATGCGATCTGGACCGGTGTCGGTGCGGTCGGCACGGTGATCGCCGGGATCATACTGTTTGGCGAATCGATGGCGTTGATTCGGCTGGCGAGTGTGGCGTTGATCATTACCGGGTTGATTGGCCTTAAGGTCAGCGCTTAAGCCACCGGCCCCATCGCTGGCAAGCCAGCTCCCACAAGATTGGTGTACACCATCGAACCTGTGGGAGCTGGCTTGCCAGCGATGAGGGCCGTCCAGTCAACGCCTATCTAACGGATCCGCGCAACTCCCCGACCAACACCTGCAACTTCGCCGGCTCCGCCCCTTCGGTAATCGCCGAACCCGCCACCAGCGTCACCCGCGACCACAACCGGCGAAAAAAGCCCTTGCTCGGATCGCGACTGAAAAAACTCCCCCACAACCCCTGCAACGCCAACGGAATCACCGGCACTGGTGTCTCTTCGAGAATCCGCGTCAGCCCGCCGCGAAACTCGTTGATTTCGCCATCGGCGGTCAACTTGCCTTCCGGGAAGATGCACACCAACTCGCCATCCTTCAGATATTGCGCAATACGGCTGAAGGCCTTTTCGTAGATTTGAATGTCTTCCTGGCGCCCCGCAATAGGAATCGCGCCCGCGGTGCGGAAGATAAAGTTCAGCACCGGCAGGTTGTAGATCTTGTAGTACATGACAAAACGAATCGGCCTGCGCACCGCGCCGCCGATCAGCAAGGCATCGACAAACGATACGTGGTTGCACACCAGCAATGCCGCGCCTTCATCGGGAATCGCTTCAAGGTTGCGGTGCTCGACGCGGTACATGGAATGGCTGAGCAGCCAGATCATGAAACGCATGCTGAATTCGGGCACGATCTTGAAGATGTAGGCGTTGACGCCGATGTTCAGCAGCGACACGACCAGGAACAGCTGCGGAATCGACAGCTTGGCCACGCTCAACAAAACGATCGAAACAATCGCCGAAACCACCATGAACAGCGCGTTGAGTATGTTGTTCGCGGCAATCACCCGCGCCCGCTCGTTCTCGGCGGTGCGCGACTGAATCAGCGCGTAGAGCGGCACGATATAGAAGCCGCCGAATATACCGAGGCCAAGAATGTCGATCAGCACCGCCCAGGTGTGAACGAAGCCCAGCACTTCAATCCAGCTATGGCCGTTGACGCTGTC
The DNA here is from genome assembly GCF_900104975.1 of Pseudomonas sp. Z003-0.4C(8344-21). Lineage (NCBI taxonomy): Bacteria > Pseudomonadati > Pseudomonadota > Gammaproteobacteria > Pseudomonadales > Pseudomonadaceae > Pseudomonas > Pseudomonas sp. Z003-0.4C(8344-21). The sequence continues at coordinate 4,529,747 of NZ_LT629756.1, forward strand.
GGGAATCCCGCCGGAATGCCACCACAACAGCAGGCCGAACACCGTCAGGCCGAACGAGCCGAACGGCACCAGACCGATTTCGACCTTGCGCCCGGACAGCTTCTCGCAAAGCATTGAACCCAGTGCAATGCCCACCGAAAACACAGTGAGGATCAGGGTGACCACGGTCTCATCGCCGTGCATCCACTCCTTGGCGTAGGCCGGAATCTGCGTCAGGTAAATCGCCCCGACAAACCAGAACCACGAGTTACCGACAATCGAGCGCGACACGGCGGGCGTCTGGCCCAGACCGAGTTTCAACGTCGCCCAGGATTGGCTGAAAATGTTCCAGTTCAAACGCATTTCAGGGGTGGACGCAGCAGCGCGGGGAATACTGCGGCTGGCCAGATAACCCAGCACGGCAATGCCGACGATGGCGGCAGAGACCACCGGCGCATAGTGCTCTGACGACATCATGATTCCGGCACCAATCGTCCCGGCGAGAATCGCCAGAAACGTACCCATTTCCACCAGACCATTGCCGCCGACCAGCTCATCGTCACGTAGCGCCTGCGGCAGAATCGAATACTTCACCGGCCCGAACAGCGCCGAATGGGTGCCCATGGCGAACAGCGCCACCAGCATCAGCGACAAATGATCGAAGAGAAAACCGATTGATCCTACGGCCATGATCGCGATTTCCGCGAGCTTGATCAGGCGGATCAGTGCGTCCTTGGCGAACTTTTCGCCAAACTGCCCGGCCAGTGCCGAGAACAGGAAAAACGGCAGGATAAACAACAGCGCACACAGGTTGACCCAGATCGATCGGTCACCCTCGATGGTCAGTCGGTAGAGGATCGCGAGAATCAACGACTGTTTGAACACGTTGTCGTTGAACGCACCGAGTGACTGCGTAATGAAAAACGGCAGGAAGCGCCGGGTGCGCAGCAGGTTGAACTGTGAGGGGTGACTCATCTTCCGTGTTTCCCTGATGTTTAAGGTAGCGAGGCCTGGATACTGCTTATTGGAATCTCGAACCGCGTTCCAGGCCACACCTTACCTAAACTTTTCAGGTTATTGCTTCAAACCTGCGATGCAAGGCGAGACAAACAGCTCGCCACGCCAGGCACCCTGCACGGTGCGCTTGCCGACGATCAGCCACATCAGCGCCAGCAACATCACCAGCGCCGTGCCGACGACGCTGAAAAATGCCAGGTTCAAGGTGCTCGCCAGTTTCAGGGTAGCCAGCGAATACACGCCCAGCGGGAAGGTAAATCCCCACCAGCCGAGGTTGAACGGGATGCCATCGCGCAGGTAGCGCACGGTGATCAACAGCGCCATCAGCATCCACCAAAGTCCGAAGCCCCACAGCGTGATACCGGCGACCAGCCCGAGCCCGGCAGCGATCTCACCGATGCCCGGCAAACCGTTGGCGGCGAAAATCAGCGGCGCATCGCCTCCGAGCAGCAACATGCCCAGCGCGCCGGTGCCGATCGGCCCGAGCGCCAGCCAGCTCGACGCGGCCATGTTTTCGTGGGGCAGTTTATGCAGGGCCATGCGCAGCAGCAGGATTGTCAGAATGCTGAACGCCACGGGTAGGGAAAAGGCCCAGAGCACGTAGCTTGTGGTCAGCACCACCAGTTGCGCATGGGCATCGGTGAGGTGCGGCGCAAGCAGGCCACCACTGGCCGCGGCCACTTCCGCAGCAACCACTGGCAAGAGCCAGACTGCAGTCATCTGGTCGATGCTATGCTCCTGGCGGGTGAACATCATGTAGGGAATCAATACGCCGCAAGCGAGCGACATTGCCACGTCAATCCACCACAGCACTTCGGCCAGATCAATCACGCCCTCGCCCCAGCGCGGCAGACCAAAGACGAGAAAGCCATTGATGATCGTCGCCAGCCCCATCGGGATCGTGCCGAAGAACATCGACACGGTGGAGTGGCCGAAAATCCGCCGGGCTTCGTCGAAAAACAGGATCCAGCGTGCGGCGTAGGCAACGGTAAACAGCGTGAACAACAGAATGTTGAACAACCACAGTGCTTCAGCCACGGCGCGCAGGCCGGGGACGGCAAACGGTAGTTGCGCCAGCGCCAACGCCAGCACACCGGTGCCCATGGTTGCGGCGAACCAGTTGGGAGTGAACTGACGAATCACTTCACGCGGGTGCTGAAGCTGGCTGAACGGCTTGAGGCCGGGTTTGGCGGTTTGTGGGCAAATCATCATGAACTCCTGTCCTCTGGTGAGGTTGAGTTCATGGTAGAACCGAATCGAATATCTATATAACGGGTAATATCTCTAACTGTTATCTGTTTTGCCGATATGGGTCAAACGCTGCCTTCGTTTTCGATCACCAGAATCCGCGCCTCGCCTTGCGGATGGGCGACATGCTCGGTGCCCACCGAGGCGTAAAAGATGTCACCGACGGCGAGCTGCACCTGTTTTTCTTCGCCCTGTTCGCGGTAATGCATCGTCACTTGACCATCGAGCACTACGAACACTTCCTCGCCATCGTTAACGTGCCACTTGTATGGTTGATCAGTCCAGTGCAGGCGCGTGGTGATGCCGTTCATGCTGGCAATGTCCAGCGCGCCCCAGGCGCGTTCGGCGGTGAAGGCTTTGCTGCGAATAATCTTCATGATCGGTCCGTGAGAAGAATGGTCAAGGCAGGCTAACCGAAAGCCGGGCGATTAGGGAGCGTTGCACTTATGGCAACTGCCGGCGCAGGCTAACGGCTGCGACACCCCGCCACGCCACGACCATGGTCGACACTGACTAACCGCCGCGCGCATGCCAGACTGTCCGCCCGGGCAGGAGTGCCGGGGAGTCTTTTGTCGGGAGTGTTGCATGTCGCTGTCCACCGGGCTGATCGCCGCCGTCGCCCTGGCCTATATGGCCATCATGTTCGCCATCGCCTTTTACGGCGACCGTCGCAGCACGCCGTTGCCGCCGCGTGTGCGTGCCTGGGTGTATAGCCTGTCGCTGGCGGTTTACTGCACCAGCTGGACGTTTTTCGGCGCGGTCGGTCAGGCGGCGGAACAGTTGTGGTCATTCCTGCCGATCTACCTCGGGCCGATCCTGTTGCTGGTCGGCGCGCCGTGGGTCCTGCAAAAAATGGTGATGATCAGCAAACAGGAGAACATCACCTCCATCGCTGACTTCATCGCCGCCCGCTACGGCAAATCGCAATCGCTGGCGGTGGTCGTCGCGTTGATCTGTCTGGTCGGCGTGCTGCCTTATATTGCCCTGCAACTCAAAGGCATTGTTCTCGGCGTGAACCTGTTGATCGGCGCCGGCGCCGACGCAATGGGCACACGCGCTCAGGACACCGCGCTGATCGTGTCGCTGGTGCTGGCGCTGTTCACCATTGTCTTCGGTACGCGCAACCTCGATGCCACCGAGCACCACCGCGGCATGGTGCTGGCGATTGCCTTCGAATCGCTGGTGAAGCTGTTCGCGTTTCTCGCGGTCGGCGCCTTCGTCACGTATGGCCTGTACGACGGTTTCGATGACCTTTTCAATCAAGCGATGCTCGCGCCGCGCCTCGAGCAATACTGGAAAGAGACGATCAACTGGCCGTCGATGGTGGTGCAGACCGGTGTGGCGATGATGGCGATCATCTGCCTGCCGCGGCAGTTTCACGTCACCGTGGTGGAAAACATCGATCCGCAGGATCTGCGCCTGGCCAAATGGGTGTTTCCGGCCTACCTCGCCCTCGCTGCGCTGTTTGTAGTCCCGATCGCTTTGGCCGGTCAGATGATGCTGCCCAGTGACGTGCTGCCCGACTCCTTCGTGATCAGCCTGCCACTGGCCCAGGCGCATCCGGCGCTGGCGATGCTGGCGTTTATCGGCGGCGCGTCGGCGGCCACCGGTATGGTGATCGTCGCCAGCGTAGCGCTGTCGACCATGGTCTCCAACGACATGCTCCTGCCGTGGCTGCTGCGACGCAACAATGCCGAGCGGCCGTTCGAAGTGTTCCGTCAGTGGATGCTGTCGGTGCGCCGCGTGAGCATCGTGGTCATTCTGTTGCTGGCTTACGTCAGCTATCGCTTGCTCGGTTCCACCGCAAGCCTGGCAACCATCGGCCAGATCGCTTTCGCCGCAGTGACGCAACTGGCCCCGGCCATGCTCGGCGCGCTGTACTGGAAGCAGGCCAACCGCCGCGGCGTGTTTGCCGGCCTCGCCGCGGGCACATTCCTCTGGTTCTACACGCTGGTCCTGCCGATTGCCGCGCACAGTCTCGGTTGGTCGCTGAACAGTTTTCCGGGGCTGGCATGGCTGCACAGCAACCCGCTGAACCTGCCGATCAGCCCACTGACCCAGGGCGTGGTGCTGTCGCTGGCCGGCAACTTCACCCTGTTTGCCTGGGTCTCGGTGCTGTCGCGCACGCGAGTGTCGGAACACTGGCAGGCCGGACGTTTCATCGGTCAGGAGATCAGCGCACGGCCAAGTGCGCGCTCGATGCTGGCGGTGCAGATCGACGATCTGCTGCAACTGGCCGCGCGCTTCGTCGGTGAAGAACGTGCGCGGCAGAGCTTTATTCGTTTCGCCTACCGCCAAGGCAAAGGTTTTAACCCGAATCAGAATGCCGACAGCGAATGGATCGCCCACACCGAGCGTTTGCTCGCCGGTGTACTCGGCGCTTCTTCAACGCGTGCGGTGGTAAAAGCTGCCATCGAAGGTCGGGAGATGCAGTTGGAGGACGTCGTGCGCATCGCTGACGAAGCCTCCGAAGTGCTTCAATTCAACCGTGCCCTGCTGCAAGGCGCGATTGAAAACATCACCCAGGGCATCAGCGTGGTCGACCAGTCGCTGAAACTGGTGGCGTGGAATCGCCGCTATCTGGAGCTGTTCAATTACCCCGACGGCTTGATCAGCGTTGGCCGGCCGATTGCCGACATCATTCGCTACAACGCCGAGCGCGGTTTGTGTGGCCCCGGCGAAGCGGAAGTCCACGTTGCGCGGCGCCTGCACTGGATGCGTCAGGGCCGCGCGCACACTTCCGAGCGGCTGTTCCCCAACGGCCGGGTGATCGAGTTGATCGGCAATCCGATGCCCGGCGGCGGCTTCGTCATGAGTTTCACCGACATTACCGCGTTCCGCGAAGCCGAACAGGCGCTGACCGAAGCCAACGAAGGGCTGGAGCAACGGGTCAGCGAACGTACCCAGGAACTGTCGCAGCTCAACCTTGCGCTGACCGCGGCCAAAGGCACCGCCGAAGCGGCCAGTCAGTCGAAAACCCGCTTTCTGGCGGCGGTCAGTCATGACCTGATGCAGCCGCTCAACGCCGCCCGCCTGTTCTCCGCCGCCCTCTCCCACCAAAGCGAAGGCTTGAGCAGCGACGCGCAAAAACTGGTGCAGCACCTCGACACCTCGTTGCGTTCGGCCGAAGACCTGATCAGCGATCTGCTGGATATTTCCCGACTGGAAAACGGCAAGATCAACCCCGATCGCAAGCCCTTTGCGCTCAACGAACTGTTCGACATTCTTGGCGCCGAGTTCAAGGCCCTGGCGCAGGAACAGGGGCTGACCTTCCGCGTGCGCGGCAGTCATTTGCGCATCGACAGCGACATCAAGTTGCTGCGGCGGATTCTGCAGAATTTTCTCACCAACGCGTTCCGCTACGCCAAAGGCCCGGTATTGCTCGGCGCGCGCCGACGCGGCGGTGAACTGTGTCTGGAAGTCTGGGATCGCGGGCCAGGCATTCCCGAGGATAAACAGCAGGTGATATTCGAGGAATTCAAACGCCTCGACAGCCACCAGACCCGCGCCGAAAAAGGCCTCGGCCTCGGCCTGGCAATCGCAGACGGTCTATGCCGCGTGCTCGGCCATACCCTGCGCGTGCGTTCATGGCCGGGGCGCGGCAGCGTATTCAGCGTCAGCGTACCGCTCGCGCACTCACAAACCGTACCGGCAAGCGCCACCGCCGAAATCAATGGCAAATTGCTCAGCGGTGCGCAGGTGCTGTGCATCGACAATGAAGACAGCATCCTGATCGGCATGAACAGCCTGTTGAGCCGCTGGGGCTGCCAGGTCTGGACCGCGCGCAATCGCGAGGAATGTGCGGCGCTGCTCAGCGAAGGCATCCGCCCGCAACTGGCGCTGGTCGACTATCACCTCGACCACGGCGACACCGGCACCGAACTGATGGCATGGCTGCGCACGCGCCTGGGCGAACCGGTGCCGGGGGTCGTGATCAGCGCTGACGGACGCCCGGAAATGGTTGCCCAAGTGCATGCCGCGGGCCTGGATTACCTGGCCAAACCGGTGAAACCGGCAGCGTTGCGGGCATTGTTGAGCCGGTATTTGCCGTTGTAGGGGGTGACCTCAAAGAGAAAATCAAAAGCCCCTCACCCTAGCCCTCTCCCTGTATGTACCGGACACATGGTAGACACATGTTCGGAGACATGGTGGACACTTTTAAATAGACACATTGCTCATCGCGAAGGAGATGGCCTGTGTCTTGGGAAGAGGTGTCCACCGTGCAGCTTCGTACAGAATTTGTACTTTTGGCTCGGAAAGAAGGAGCCAATGTTCGGCAGCTTTGCCGCCGATTCAATATCAGCCCAAACACTGCCTACAAATGGCTCAAGAGGTTTGAAACCTCAGGTGCAGAGGGATTGATCAATCAGTCTCGACGACCCAAAACATCACCCAAACGCTGCGCTGATGAGGTTGAGCAGCAGATTCTGACCGCGAGTCAGGAGTACGCGGCTTGGGGCGCTCGCAAGCTCAAGCGCGTGCTGGAAAACAGCGGCGCAGTGATGCCTTCTGTCAGTACTGTGCATGCGGTTTTGCAGCGTCATTCGCGCATTGATCCAAAGGCCGCTGAGATCAAACCGTTTATCCGGTTCGAGCATGAAGCGCCCAATGATCTTTGGCAGATGGACTTCAAGGGGCATATCAGCCTGGCTCGGGGGCGTTGCCATCCGTTGACGATATTGGACGATCATTCACGGTTTTCGCTGTGCATCGCGGCATGCATCAATGAGCAGCGTGAAACCGTCCAGGAGCATCTAATCCGGGTCTTTCAGCGTCATGGCCTGCCTTTGCGCATGACGATGGACAACGGTTCGCCCTGGGGTGACCAGACGGGCGTTTATACCGCGCTGGAGGTCTGGCTGATGAGCCAAGGCATCAAGGTCGGCCACTCTCGTCCTTATCATCCGCAAACCCAAGGAAAGCTGGAACGCTTCCACCGCAGCCTGAAAAATGAAGTCCTGCGAGACCGGCACTTTATCGATCTCAACGACGCGCAACGGGCGTTTGATATCTGGCGTGATATATACAACCAGAAGCGCCCGCATCAAGCGCTGGACATGCAGGTTCCCGCTACTCGTTACAGCAGCAGCTCACGGGAATATCAGGAGCAACCTGCGGCCCCGGAGTACGACGAGGGTGATGTGGTCAGGAAGGTTCAGGCGAAGGGCGAGATTTACTGGGGGAATCGTGAATACGCGGTCGGAAAGGCGTTTCACGGGAGATCAGTTGCTATCCGGGAAACGATGGAAGACGGCATCCACGATGTCTACTGGAGTAGACATCGTATCGCCCGAATCGACTTGAACTTGCAGATCGTGACGGCAGGTAAGAAGATCTAAACCGTCCACCATGTCTCCGAACATGTGTCTACCATGTCTCCGGTACATACACTCCCAAGGGGAGAGGGAACTGACCGCAGTGAATGCGAGAGCTACACCGACCTGCGATACCGAGTCGAATCCAGCACTTGAAAAGCACACCGATCGGCTCCCTCTCCTCGGGGAGAGGGCTGGGCGGGCGGCGTTCCGATGAGGGGCAGCCACACCACCAATCCCAAGCCAACCACCCGCTTCTAACCACTCAACAATGAGCGTTAGCTCGAGTGCTTTTGATCTTGATCCACCGGCGACGTCGGAAGGCTGAGTGGAGGGATTGATCCGGGCGTGGGAGCGCAGCGACCGTCTGGCGCAGCCAGACACAGCGGAAGTAGGTGCAGCGAAGCAAACCGTAGCCGCTGCGCCCGGATCGATCCCGCAGCGAAGGGACCCGAGCCTGCGAGGGCCGTACGTAGGAGCAAGCGTTTTTTGCTTACTTTTTTCGGCGTTTGAAAAAAAGTGAGTCGCCGTAAGGGCGAAACCCTAAGCCGCCGTTACCGCAGCAACGGATATGTACTCCAAAAAAACAGCGCCTGAAAGAAAGCCATCGCCAGCAGGCTGGCTCCCACAGGCTACGCATTCCATAGCGAGCCTGTACCCGAAGCTTCAAAAGTCAGTCAGGCAACTCAACGAGCCCATCAACATCCGTCATCGCCCGCTCCAGCAAATCAGCCGGCAGACTCTTGCTCGCCCGCGCCCCCAGCAACTTCAACTGCTCACTGCGACTGACCAGATTGCCCCGCCCTTCCGTGAGCTTGTTACGCGCCGAACTGTAAGCCTTGTCCAACTGCTGCAAGCGATTGCCCACCTCGTCCAGATCCTGAATGAACAACACGAACTTGTCATACAGCCACCCCGCACGCTCAGCGATTTCCCGCGCATTCTGACTCTGGCGCTCCTGCTTCCAGAGGCTGTCAATCACCCGTAACGTGGCAAGCAAGGTGGTCGGACTGACAATCACGATATTGCGGTCAAACGCCTCCTGAAACAGCGTCGGCTCGGCCTGCAACGCTGCCGAGAACGCCGCCTCGATCGGCACGAACAGCAAAACGAAATCGAGGCTGTGCAGCCCCTCCAGACGCTTGTAATCCTTGCCGGCCAGGCCCTTGACGTGATTGCGCAGCGACAGCACGTGCTGCTTGATCGCGATCTGCCCGAGGGTGTCATCGTCGGCGGCCACGTATTGCTGGTAGGCGGTAAGGCTGACCTTGGAGTCGACCACCACCTGCTTGTCGCCGGGCAGGTAAATGATCACGTCCGGCTGGAAGCGCTCGCCGTCCGGGCCTTTGAGATTGACCTGGGTCTGGTACTCGCGGCCCTTCTCCAGACCCGCGTGTTCAAGCACCCGCTCCAGAATCAGTTCGCCCCAGTTGCCTTGGGTCTTCTGCCCTTTCAGGGCACGGGTGAGATTGGTCGCTTCGTCGCTCAGACGCAGGTTCAGCGCCTGCAAACGCTCGAGCTCCTTGGCCAACGAAAAACGCTCACGGGCCTCGGCCTGATAACTCTCCTCGACGCGTTTTTCGAAGGACTGAATGCGTTCCTTCAGCGGATCGAGCAACTGGCCGAGCCGTTGCTGACTGGTTTCGGCGAAGCGCTGTTCGCGCTCATCGAAAATCTTCCCGGCCAGCTCGGCAAACTGCGCGCGCAGTTCATCGCGCGAGCCTTGCAGGTCGTTGAGACGTTGTTGATGGCTTTCCTGTTGCTCACGCAGCTCGGCATTCAGCGACGCGGCTTGGGCGTCGAGGCGGCGCAGTTCGGCTTCCTTGTTGGCGCGTTCAAGGTTCCAGGCGTGGGCGGCGTCGCGAGCATCGTCGCGCTCGATCTGCAGCAGTTCGACTTCGCGACGCAGGGCCGCCAGCTCAGCCTGTTTTGCAGCGTTGGCCTGGCCGAGATCGGCGACTTCATCGCGACTGGCCTCGAGCTGCGCATTGAGGCCGTCCTGGGCCAGTTGCGCCATGGTCAGCCGTTCTTCCAGCAAGGCCTGCGCGGCTTGCCCGCTGCTCGCCCGGCGTTGCAGCTGCCAGGCAAGCGCCAACAAGGGCAGCCCTGCCGCTGCGAGACCGAGCAATATGCTGGTCAAGTCCATAGCCATAGCGACTCCTGCCGGTCCGATAAAGCCTGAAGGTTAACCAAGGTGTCAGGTCTTGGACAGCTCAGTCTTCGAGCTGGCCGAGTTCCCTTTGTGCACGACGGTCGCCGGCGCGGGCGGCCTGGCGCAGCAGCTCCTGGCCAATGCGTCGATCCCGTGCGTTACCGCACTCGCGGCACATCAACTGACCGAGGCGGCTTTGCGCCGTGACCACGCCTTCGCGCGCCGGTTGCTTGAGCAGGCGGCCGGCGAGGTGCTTGGCGTTATGGCTGGCGCTCAGGCGCGGGCTGTCGAGCAGCCATTCCGCAACACGTACGGAAAATCGCTTGGGCGGGGTAACAGCAGGAAGGTCTGAGGTAACAGAGTCTGATACTGAGCGAAACTTCATAAAGCACTGTGGGACGAATCGGAAGGCGCGCCACTCTACTCTTTTTTTCTTACAGGTAAAGTCTAAAAACAACCCGGCACGCCCGTGCTAGAGCAAGCGCTCGGGACAATCCACAGAAGCTGTGGATAACTCAGTGGACAACCGTCCTGCAACTCGCGCAAAGCCTTATGGAACGGGGCTCGCAGTCAAACTGACGATTTTTTCACCAACAAAAAAAAGCGATGTTTTTCATTGACTTAAACTTTCGATGCAGGCAGCCACCGGTGTCAGGATTGATATGACAGTGCTGTGACAGGCCGCGCAACTAATGTGCACAAGTACCTGTTACCCGGTTATATCGGTGCGCTTTTTCGGGTCGTTTCGGCTGCTGATCCGCAGATAAGCCGCTTGCCAGCGCGGTTGATCAACGTATCCTCGCCGACCGACGGTCGAAAAATGCCCGTTTACGGGCGACCACGTTTTCAGGCCAAGCAAACCCTGCGCTGGACTGCAATGTTTTTTTCGCCGGCCATTTGCTTTAGCGATTTCGATCCGTTACTATCCGCGGCGTTAGTACCAAGCTGAAAGTCAATTCCGGTCGAACACATCCCCACGGTCAGTCTCTTGTAAAGAAGCTCAACCGAAAAAAGCGGGAACGACCCCTCGATGGTTTCCAGGTAAATCTTGCGCCAACACAGCCTTCCACTGATGCGAAGGGTGTTGCGAAGAACACTTACTCTGACCGAACCAACCTGCAAATTGATCAGGATCTTCACCCTGGGCCCAGAACCTCTGCCCTCGTTGTGATGCCTGTCCTCCTAAGTACCTACCTGCCAGCCCAAAGCGCGCCAACTTAATAGCGCTGCAAACTGGCTGCTTTGTTCCAGTCGGGTTCTTCGTTCGATCAATGGTGATCGACGTTACTGGAACGTTTTAACGCTGCACGGTTCTTAACCGTGTCATTTGTAGGAACACCTAATAACTATGTCTACTCAAATCCATACTCAGGATGCCATTCGCACCCTAACCAACGCTTTTGCCCCCATGAACTGCATGATCATGGCCGCTCGCAAAGGCTGCTTCAGCTTCACCGTGGTCAATGAACACGGGATCGCTCGCCACAGCGAGCGTCTGTACCCCGATCAGTACTCCAGCGCCGAACCGCTGCAGGCCGTGATCGATCGTACACGTCAGGCGTTGATCGCCTGAGAGCCGAAAAGGCTGCAAAAGCACAAGCCCTGCATGAAAATGCGGGGCTTTTTATTGCCCGACGTTTCTCTTTTTACGCCTCAATCCTAAGTACCAACTGATATAACGGTTATAACTCGGAGCCGAAAAGAATTTAAAAACAGGCCTTTACGTCGCGAATATGACACTACACTTCAACTCGGGCGACATGATTCGCTCACGGCGAGCCTGAACCGATCCACTGCTGCCAAGCCTCCTTCAGGACTCGCCACCCATTATAAGAACCGAGGGATTTATGGGTATCGCTGCCAGTGAACTGTGTCGATATGTGATTCGCCCCACGCTGATCTATCTGGGCCGTCACTGCGCCACTGCCGAATCACTGCTGCTGGGCATCGCCGCCAGCCAGTCAGCCCTCGGATCCGCCCTGCACGACCGACGTGGCCACGGCCTCTACCGCATCGCCGAGCAGCGCCATCAAGCGCTCTGGGATGACTACCTGGCGCTCGACCCGGAGCGTGCCAGCCTGGTACGCGGCCTCGCCAGTCAGCATGCATTCCTCAGCGGTCCACATGTCGAATTGACCGTCAATCTGCGTTACGCCACTGCCATCGCCTGGCTGCTGGTTGAAGAACAAAACCCCACCCTCCCCGCCCCGAACGATCTGTTGGCCATGGCGCGCATCTGGCGTCAGACCTTCCAGCCCCAGGGTCGCCTGCGCGACTTCACATTTGCCTGGCAAACCTGCGTTTCACCGCTGAAGCAGGTCGCCTGCTGACCGAGCGGTTTTGCAAGTTCTCGCAACAGGCCGTCATTCTGGTCGGATTGTCCTACAAAACCGCTCTAAATCAAGGCATACGGGCTATAGCGCTGCGGCGAAAATGTTGGTAATTTTCGCCCCGGTGATCACCAGGAGTTCTAATAATGAAAAAAGTCATGCTCAAAACCACCCTTAGCCTCGCCGTTACCCTTGCCTCCACCCAGATTTTCGCGGCAGGTTTTGCCCTTAACGAACAAAGCATCAGCGGGATGGGGACGGGTTTTGCCGGGCGATCTTCTTCTGCCGACGACGCAAGCACTGTTTATGGCAACCCGGCCGGCATGTCGCGCATCAAGCGCGAACAAGTCACCGGCGGTGTAGCCCTGGTTGACGCACATACCGATATCAGCGACGCCAGCTCCAGCCCCAACCGCGGCAGCAACGACGGTGACATGGTGCCTCTCACCGCCGTGCCGATGGGCTTTTATGTCAAGCCGATCGACGATCACTGGGCATTCGGTCTGGGCGTGTACGTGCCGTTCGGCCTGATCACCGATTACGAAAACGGCTTTGCCGGCCGTTACTTCGGCAGCAAGTCCGAAGTGCAGGTCATCACCTTCCAGCCAACCGTCAGCTACGCCTTCAACGACAAGGTGTCGATCGGTTTCGGTCCGACCATCAACCGCATCGACGGCTCGCTGGAATCGAACCTGTCGATCACCCAGGCGCTGCCGGACGGCAAGGTCAAGATCAAGGGTGACGACACCGCACTGGGCTACAACATCGGCGTGCTGGTACAAGCCACCGACACCACCCGCGTGGGCCTGACCTACCACTCCAAGGTCGATTACAAGCTCGAAGGCGACACCAAGGTCAAGTACGGCGCACTGGCGCTGGCAGGTCTGGGCGCCAACCAGAAATACGACGCTTCGTTGAAGATCACCACCCCGGAATCCGTGGACCTGTCGGTCACCCAAGCGATCAACGATCGCTGGAACGTCTACGCCGGCACCACCTGGACCCGCTGGAGCCAACTGGACAAGATCACCGTGAAGAACTCCGGGGTGCAGCCACTGCTGGCCGGCCAGTTCGGTTCGATCAACGAAGACCAGAACTGGCACGACACCTGGGCTTACGCTGTGGGCACGTCGTATCAGTTGAACAAGGAATGGGTGTTGCGTACCGGCCTGACCTTCGACCAGTCGCCGACCAACAACGAAGACCGCTCGCCACGTATCCCGACCGGCGACCGGACCATCTTCAGCATCGGTGCCGGCTGGAGCCCGACCGATGACCTGACCATCGACGTTGCCTACTCGTACCTGAAGGAAGAGTCGGTCAACATCCGCAACGAAAACGCACGTGGCCAGAGCTACGACTCCAAGTATGAAAACTCGGCGAACGGTTTCGGTGTCGGCGCGACGTACCGCTTCTGATGCACGCTGGCGAGGTTGACCCCTCGCCCACGAAAAAGCCCCACTCTCTTGTCAGAGGCGGGGCTTTTTCATGCAGATCCAAATGTGGGAACAGGATGAGTCAGTTGGCCAACGGCTTCGAGGCAATCGCCTTCTCGATCGCCGCAATGAACTCCGGATCATCCGGCTTGGTCAGGCTGGAGAAACTGGCGACGACCTTGCCCTGACGATCGACGACGTATTTATAGAAATTCCATTTCGGCGCATTGCTCTGCGCGGCCAGCACTTGAAACAGGTGCGTGGCATCGTCGCCACGGACCTTTTGCGGTTCGGTCATGTTGAAGGTAACGCCGTAATTGGCGTAACAGACCTTGGCGGTTTCCGCGCTGTCCTTGGATTCCTGCTTGAAGTCGTTGGACGGCACGCCGAGCATTTCCAGGCCCTGCGGCTTGAAGCGCTGATTGACCGCTTCAAGGCCTTCGAACTGCGGCGCGAAACCGCAGAAGCTGGCCGTGTTGACCACCACCAGCGGTTTGTCCGCGTACTGTTTGCACAGATCGATGGATTCCTTGGCCCGCAACTTGGGCAGCGAACCTTGAAGCAGCTCCGGGCAATCCGCGGCCTGGACGAGGCCAGTGATCGCCAGCAGCAATGCGGGAGCAGCACACCAACGCATCAACATGTTGAACATCCTTGAGCAGTTGTCAGGCCTCGACGTTACTCGCCATGCCCGGTTCTAGCAAATGCTCATGCCCAACTGCATCAGGGCCAGACCGCCCTGCTGCCAGCCCCACCACGCCAGCGCCAGCAGCGCGGCGCCGAGTGCGCTGATGGCCAGTCGCGGCCAGAGGCGATTCACGCGGCGCTCGCACTGGCTTGCAGGCGTGCGACCGGGCGCTCGCGTACCGGCCAGTTCAACGCCGCGGCCAACAGGCTGAGAAGAATCGCCACTTGCCAGATCAAGTCATAACTCCCGGTGCGGTCGTACACCACCCCGCCCAGCCAGCCGCCGAGGAACGAGCCAAGCTGATGGAACAGGAACACGATGCCACCGAGCATGGACAGGTTGCGCACGCCGAACAAGGTCGCCACCGTACCGTTGGTCAGCGGCACCGTCGACAGCCACAAAAAGCCCATCGCCATGCCGAACAGGTACGCCGATGTGGTGGTGACCGGCAGCCACAGAAACAACACGATCACCACCGCCCGCAATAGATACAGTCCGGTCAACAAGCGCGGCTTGGACATGCGCCCGCCGAGCCAGCCGGCGGTGTAGGTGCCGAAGATATTGAACAAGCCGATCAGCGCCAGCACCGTGGTGCCGACTGTGGCCGGCAGGTGCTGGTCGACCAGATAGGCCGGCAGGTGCACACCGATGAACACCACTTGGAAACCGCAGACGAAAAAGCCGAACGCCAACAGCCAGAAGCCGGAATGCGAGCAGGCTTCGCGCAGGGCTTCGGACAGGGTTTGCTCATGGCCGAGCACCGGCAGTGGTTTGTCCTTGAGCATGCTCACCAGCGGCACGATCATCGCCACCAGCAGGCCCAGCACCAGCAGCGCCGCCGACCAGCCAAGCCAGCCGATCAAACCGAGGGTGCCCGGCAACATCGCGAACTGGCCGAACGACCCGGCAGCGCTGGCAATGCCCATGCCCATGCTGCGTTTATCCGCCGGCACGGCGCGCCCGACCACACCGAGAATCACCGAGAATGAGGTACCGGACAAGCCGATACCGATCAGCAGCCCGGCACTGAGCGACAGCGTCATCGGCGAATCGGACAAGCCCATGCAGACCAGCCCGAGCGCATACAGCACACCGCCGATCAGCACCACTTTCGCCGCGCCAAAGCGGTCGGCCAATGCACCGGTGAACGGCTGCGCCAGGCCCCAGATCAGGTTCTGCAAGGCGATGGCGAAGGCGAACACCTCGCGCCCCCAGCCGAACTGCGCGCTCATCGGCGACAGAAACAGACCGAAACCGTGGCGCACGCCCAATGACAACGCCAGGATCAGCGCACTCCCCAGCAACACCCAACCGCACGTACGCCACATCGATGTCATTATTATTCTCCGGTCGCGGGTATATACCCGCTTGAGTTCGGAAAAAACCGGCCTCAGGCCAGTTCATCCAGCAATTTGAGCAAGGTCTCGCGTTTTTCTGCGCCGAGCCGGTCGATCAACCGCTCCTGCGCCGCTTCCCAGGCCGGCAGCGCCGCTTCCAGGCGCTGCGCACCGGTTTCGGTCAGACGAACGATGCGGTTGCGCATGTCCTCGCCTTCAGCCAGCGCCACCAACCCCTCGCCTTCCAGCACCCGCAAATTGCGCCCGAGGGTGCTGCGGTCCAGGCCCATGGCTTCGGCCAGTTCGGAAATGCTCGGCTGATCCAGACGCTGCAGGTTGCACAGCAGAGAATACTGGGCAACGTTGATCCCGAAGCCGTCGAGGGCGCCGTCGTAATGCCTGCTGACGCCACGCGCGGCGCGACGCAGGTTGATGCACAAACACTGAGAAGGAAGCATGGTGCGTGTATATACCCGCGACTGTGTTAAATCAAGTTACAGATGGATTTTGACCGGAACATTTGTGGTGGCTGGAATATCGCTATCGCGAGCAGGCTCACTCCTACCGGGGAACGCATTCAAATTGCAGGAGTGAGCCTACTCGCGAACATGCCGGCATAACCGACGCGTAAAGCTCAGACCAACGCCAGCCCAACCAACACCCCCATCTCGAGCAATTCCAGCAACGCCCCCGCCGTATCCCCGGTCGTCCCGCCCAACCGCCGAATCATCACCTGACGCAGCCAGACAAACATGACGACGCAAATCACCACCGCAACGATCCCGGCCATCAACGCGCAAGCAAGCGCACTCACACCCAGCACCCACCAGCCCGCCCTGCGCGGCAGGTGATCAGCCAACGCCTGCCCCAATCCACCGGCACGTACATACGGCGTGGTCAGAAACAACCCCAGCAACGCCGCCCGGCCCAGCACCGGCACGATGAGCAACACCAGCCCCTGCCCTTGCTCGATCAGCGCCAGCAACGCGGCGAACTTGAGCAGCATCACCAGCACCAGCGTCACCACGGCAATCGGCCCGCTGCGCGGGTCTTTCATGATCGTCAGCGTGCGCTCGCGATCACCGAAACCGCCGAGCCAGGCATCGGCGCTGTCGGCCAGACCATCGAGATGTAGCGCCCCGCTGAGCAGCACCCAGACCGTCAGCAACAGTACCGCGTGCAGCAGCAAAGGCGCACCGGCCAACAGCATATTCATAGCCCAAAGGATCAGGCCAAACAGCAAACCCACCAGCGGATAGAACAGCAATGAGCGACCGAGCTGTTCTGGCTCGGGCATGCCCGGCAGCCGAATCGGCAGACTGCTGAGAAACTGCAAGGCGATCCACAGCGGCAACATCTCAGTGACCTTCCTTGAGCGAGCCGTCGGCCGCGACCGTCAGCGCAAATAGTGCGCCATGACCCACCTCGACATTCAGCAGTTGCTCGCGAGGCAAACCGCGCGCCCGCGCCAGCAGCAGACGCATCACGCCGCCATGGCTGACCAGCAGAACCCGCTCGCCTGCGTACGTTGCGTACAGCCGTTCAATGGCCGCCAATACTCGCGCGGAAAAGTCGCTGACCGCTTCTCCATCCGGTGGCGTAAAGGCATACGGATCGGCCCAGAACAGCCCCAACGCCTCGGCGTCAGTCTCCATCAGCGCCGCCGCACTTTGTCCTTCCCAGGCGCCGAAATGCAGTTCCTGCAAATCCTTGTCCAGATGCACGCTGAGGTTCAGTTGTTCGCCGAGTTCGGCGGCGAACCGCGCGCAACGCTGCAACGGCGAGCTGACGATTCGCTCCCACGGCCCACCCGCGATCACCGCTGCGCGCATTTGCGCCCAGCCCAACTCGGTCAGCGCATCATCGAGGCTGCCGCGCAGGCCGCCGCCCAGTTCGGTTTCGCCATGACGCAGCAGATGAAGATGCAAGGTCATGCCGGACGATCCGCCACCGCCGCTTCAGCGAACGTTGCCATTTGTCCGTGCAGGTCGCAGGCCAGGCGCAACAGCGGCACCGCCAGCGCCGCGCCGCTGCCCTCACCCAGGCGCAGACCGAGTTCCAGCAACGGCTCGGCCTGCAGCGTTTCGAGAACATGCCGATGGCCCGGCTCGGCACCGCGATGGCCGAACAGCAGCCACTCGCGGCAGGACGGGTTCAGGCGCACCGCGACCAGCGCAGCGACTGTGCAGATAAAGCCGTCGACCAGCACCGCAACACCCTCCTGCGCCGCAGCCAGATAAGCGCCGACCAGCGCGGCGATTTCAAAACCACCGAGGTTGAACAGCGTCTGCAACGCATCGCCGCGCTGTGCCGCGTGCAAGGCCAGGGCGCGCTCGATCACCTGCGCCTTATGGCTGACGCCTGCGGCATTCAGCCCGGTGCCGGGGCCGGTCAGGTGCGCGACCGGGCAATCGAGCAAGGCGCAGGCCAGGGCGCTGGCCGCCGTGGTGTTGCCGATGCCCATTTCGCCGCCGATAAACAACTGCGTGCCTGCCGCTTTTGCCCGCAACAGGCTGTCACGACCGGCCTGCAAGGCTGACTCGCCCTGGGCCTGGGACATTGCTGCGCCGTGGGCGAAGTTCGCCGTGCCCGCGCCGATGTTTACATGCCGCACGCCCGGCAGATTCAGCGCCGGATTCACGGTGCCCAGATCGACCACTTCCAGCTGAGCGCCGAGCTGTCGCGCCAACACGCTGATCGCCGCGCCGCCGCTGACGAAGTTGAGCAGCATCTGCCCGGTGACTTCCTGCGGGAACGCCGAAACGCCCTCCGCTACCACGCCGTGATCGCCGGCAAAAATCGCGATCCAGATCTGCTCCAGCGTCGGTTTGACCTGCCCTTGCAGGCCGGCCAGTTGCACCGCGACCGTTTCCAGCCGACCGAGCGAACCGGCCGGTTTGGTCAGTTGCTGTTGCCGCGCCGCCGCTTGTTCAACGGCGTTGTTGTCGACCGATTGGCACGGGTTGAGCCACCAGGCTTGAGTCATAACGCAGGTCCTTTCAGAGTCAGGGGCAGGCCGGCAACGGTCAGGACAACACGCTGACAACGCTCGGCCAGAGCTTGATGCAGCCAACCGGCTTCATCGACATAGCGGCGAGTCAATTCGCCCAGCGGCACGACACCCATACCGGTCTCGTTGCTGACAAAAATGATTTCACCCGGCAACGAGGCCAGGCCATCGAGCAGCGCCTCACGCTCGGCGACGAGGCGTTCGGCGTCGTCGAGCATCAGCAGATTGGTCAGCCACAACGTCAGGCAATCGACCAGCAGGCACCGCTCGGCGCTGGCGGACTCGCGCAGAACCCGGGCCAGTTCGAGGGGTTCTTCGATGAGCGCCCATTCAGCCGGACGGCGGGCACGATGGTGAGCGACGCGCGCGTTCATTTCGCCATCGAGCGGTTGGCTGGTGGCGATGTAGGTCACCGCCAGATGGCTATCGCTGGCGAGTTTTTCTGCCAGCCGGCTTTTGCCGGAGCGGGCGCCGCCGAGGATCAGTTGGAGCATGGGGAACATCCTGAAAATTGTGGGTTGAGGCGACTGGCGCTATCGCGAGCAGGCTCACTCCTACAAGGGATCTTGAGTAGCCATGAATTTTGTGTAAAACACATAACCCTGCAGGAGTGAGCCTGCTCGCGATGAGGCCATTGAACCCACCTCAGATCCCACAGAGCTCACGCAACAACCCGGTATCCAGATGCTGCTCCACCAGATCCGCCAGGCGTTCGATATCGCGCTCGCGCAGGCCGTGGTAATCCACCGTCTGCACATCGCTCAACCCGGCCCAGCGCAGCATCGCCACACTCGCCTCTGGCGATTCGAACAAGCCATGCAGATAGGTGCCGAACACCTGGCCGTCATCACTCTGCGCGCCGTCGCAACGACCGTCATCGAGAAACACTGCTGCGTTCTCCAGCGCCGGCCCGCGGGTGACGCCAGCATGGATTTCATAACCACTGACCGCCGCGTTTTCCAGCGCCAGCCGCCCGCGCACGTTGCGCAATTGCTTCTCGGCTTCGAGCGTCGTTTCAAACGCGAGCAACCCCAGCCCGGCGCTGGAACCTGCTGCGCCTTCCAGACCCAGCGGGTCGTGGACCTGCTCGCCAAGCATCTGCAGACCACCGCAAATGCCCAGCACTTTGCCGCCGTAGCGCAAATGCCGGTGGATCGCCACGTCCCAGTCGTTGGCGCGCAAATACGCGAGGTCACTGCGAACGCTTTTCGAGCCGGGCAGGATGATCAGGTCCGCAGGCGGAATCACCTGTCCCGGCCCGATAAATTGCAGATCGACCTGCGGATGCAAACGCAGCGGATCGAAATCGGTGTGGTTGCTGATGCGCGGCAGCACCGGCACCACGACTTTCAGTACTTGCTCAGCCTTGTCGGTCTGGCGCTGGTCGATGCCGTCTTCAGCCTCAAGGTGCAGATCCAGCACATACGGCAATACGCCAACCACCGGTTTGCCGGTGCGCTGTTCCAGCCAGTCGAGGCCCGGTTGCAGCAAGGCGATGTCACCGCGAAAGCGGTTGATGATGAAGCCTTTGACCCGCGCCTGTTCGCTCGGCGACAGCAACTCCAAAGTACCGACCAGATGAGCGAAGACCCCGCCACGATTGATGTCGGCGATCAGCAGCACCGGGCAATCCACCGCTTCGGCAAAGCCCATGTTGGCGATGTCGCCGGCACGCAGATTGATCTCGGCCGGTGAGCCGGCGCCCTCGACCATCACCAGTGGATAGGCGGCGCTGAGGCGTTCGTGCGAGGCCAGCACCGCTTGCATGGCGATGGCTTTGTAGTCGTGATAGGCGACGGCGTTCATCGTCGTCACCGCGCGGCCGTGAATGATCACTTGCGCGCCGGTGTCGCTGTTGGGCTTGAGCAGCACCGGGTTCATGTCGGTGTGCGGTTCGAGATGAGCAGCCTGCGCCTGCACCGCTTGCGCCCGGCCGATCTCGCCGCCGTCCGCCGTCACCGCGCTGTTGAGCGCCATGTTCTGCGGTTTGAACGGCACCACCGCGACGCCCTGACGGGTCGCCCAACGACAGAGCGCCGTCACCAGCGTACTTTTACCGGCATCCGACGTGGTGCCCTGCACCATCAGCGTGGTCATGGGTGTTCCTTACGGTAGGCGTCGAGGGCGTGTGCGAGTCGCAGCTCATCGGCGGCATTGCCGGGCAGGCCGAAACGCAGGCTGCTGTTGTGGGTGAACAGGCGCAGAAGAATGCCGCGCCGGGCCATGAAGTCGTGCAGCGTTTCGGCGTGCTCGGTAACCAGCCACTGAAACAGCGCGCAGCCACCCTGCGGTTTGAAGCCGTAGCGCTCGAGCAACGCCGCCAGCCGTTCGCTGGCTTCATCGCTGCGAATCCGCTGGCGCGTGTGATTTTCGGTGTCTTGCAGACACGCCTGGCCGAGCACCCGCGTCGGCCCGCTGACCGCCCACGGTCCGACCTGTTCGGCGAGCAGTTTGAGCAACTTGCGCTCAGCCAGCACGAAGCCCAGACGCACCCCGGCCAGACCGAAAAACTTGCCGAACGAGCGCAACACGATCAGGCCGATCTGGTGGCTATGGGCGGCCAGGCTCAAATGCGGCGTGTTGTCCATGAACGCTTCGTCGACCACCAGCCAGCCGCCGCGCTGGGCCAGCCGCGCGTGCCAGTCGAGCAGGCGCGCCGGGGTCAGGCTGAGGCCGGTCGGATTATTCGGGTTGACCACCACCAGTACGTCGAGGCTGTCGAGAAAGAACTCGACTTCCTGCTCCAGCACTTCGCGAACGATGTAGCCACTGCGCCGCCACGCCTCGGCATGTTCGGCATAGCACGGTGACAACACGCCGACCTTGCCGGCACGGCGCAAGCGTGGCAGCAACTGGATGGCCATCTGCGAACCGGCCACCGGCAGCACTTGCGCGGCGCCGTAGCAATCGCACGCCGCCTGCTCCAGGCCATCGTCGGTTTCCGGCAGGCGAGCCCAGGCGCGCAAGGGGATTTCCGGGATCGGAAAAGGCCACGGCGCCAGGCCGCTGGACAGATCCAGCCAGTCGGCTTCGGCAATGCCGTAATCGTGTGCAGCCTTGCGCAGTCGGCCACCGTGCTCAAGCATAGAATTCAGCCCCCACGCAAAGAATCAGCAGCCATAACCATACCCCGCGCTGGACCAATTGCCAGCCGCGCTCGATGGAATCGGCATCGGCGGGGGCGCCTTCACCAAGCTGCGGGCGCTCGTGCAATTCACCGTGGTAAATCGCCGGCCCACCCAGCTCGACGCCGAGTGCGCCAGCGCCAGCCGCCATCACCGGGCCGGCGTTGGGGCTGTCCCATTGTGGCGCCTGGGTGCGCCAGCACTTGAGCGCGAGGCGGGTTTTGCCGAGCAGCGCGTAGGTCAGCGCCACCAGCCGTGCAGGAATGTAGTTCAACACGTCGTCAATTTTCGCCGCCGCCCAGCCGAATCGTTCGAAGCGTTCGTTGCGATAGCCCCACATCGCGTCCAGCGTGTTGCTCAAGCGATAGAGCACCACGCCCGGCGCACCGGCGACGACAAACCAGAACAGCGCAGCAAAGACCGCATCGCTGCCATTTTCCAGCACCGATTCGGTGGCGGCGCGGGCCACGGCGTTGCTGTCGAGCTCGTCGGTCTGGCGGCTGACCAGATAGCCGACGCGAGTACGCGCTTCGGCCAGATCATCCGCGCGCAATGCCGCAGCCACCGGCGCGACATGTTCGCCGAGGCTGCGCATGCCGAGGGCGCAGTACAGCGCAAGAATCTCAACGACCCAGCCCACGTACGGCGCCCAGGAAAACGCCGTGGCGAGCAGCGTCAGCGGCAGCACCGCGATCACCCACGCGGTCACACCATGGCTGCGCCAGCCGCGGCCACCGGCGTTGAAACGTTGCTCGATGCGCCCGGCAAAATTGCCGAACGCCACCAGCGGATGCCAGCGTTTCGGTTCACCGAGCAGCGCATCCAGCGCCACCGCGGCGACACTCAACAACGCCACACTCATTGACTCACTCCCCAGTAATTTTCGTACAGCAATTCGTTCAGCGGTCGCGCCTGCGCCCAGCCTTCGAGGACCAGCATCGGCGCCGGGTAGAACTCTTTGACCGGGCCCAGACACAGCACGGCCAGCGGCTTGGCACCCGGCGGCAAGTGCAGCAGATCGGCCAGCGCCTGCGGCTCGAACAGCGACACCCAGCCCATGCCCAATCCTTCGGCACGGGACGCCAGCCACAGATTCTGGATCGCGCAGGACAGCGAAGCCATGTCCATCTCCGGCAGCGTGCGCCGGCCAAAAATGTGTTTTTCGCGATCGTCCATCAGCGCCGCCACCAGTACTTCGGCGCAGTCGTTGATGCCTTCGACCTTGAGTTTCATGAACTCGTCGCTGCGCTCGCCAAGGGCCTCGGCGGTGCGCACGCGTTCTGCTTCCACCAGATGCTGAATCTGCCCGCGCAGGGCGCGGTCGCTGATGCGGATGAAACGCCAGGGCTGCATCAGGCCGACACTTGGCGCTTGATGGGCGGCTTCGAGCAAACGCCGCAACAGTTGCGGTTCAACAGTGCCGCCGCTGAAGTGACGCATGTCGCGGCGTTCGGCGATGGCTTTGTAAACCGCCTGGCGCTCGGCTTCAGAGAATGCGTTGTCGGTCATGGCCCCATCGCTGGCAAGCCAGCTCCCACAGTGGACGGTGCAATACCTGACGAAACGTAATCCCCTGTGGGAGCTGGCTTGCCAGCGATGGCGGTCTCAAGACCGGGCGCAAACAGCGCAGCGACAGCCGCAGGATTCGACGGAAAATAAAAGTGCACATAAGAAGCCGTCATCCGCCCTTCACGGTAGACCGCCTCGGCCCCTCGCCCACCATTCGGGCTCAGCCCACGGGCAATCGGCGTCAGTTCGGTGGTCGTCAGCGAATGGTGATACGTGTGCCCGCGCAACGAGCCTTCCGGCAGATCGACCGCCTGCAACGCCAACGCCGCCAGACGCTTTTGCATCACCGCCTCGCCCTGCAACAACCCGACCAGTTCAGCGCGGGTGCCTTCGACATCGGTCAGCGAATCGAGCAGATACAGCATGCCACCGCACTCGGCCAGCAACGGCTTGCCTGCCGCATGGTGCGCGCGGATCGCCTCGATCATTGCAGTGTTCTGTGCCAGTGCAACATGGTGCAGCTCGGGGTAACCGCCCGGCAGGTACAGACTGTCCGCCTCGGGCAATTGCGTGTCGCGGATCGGCGAGAAGAAGCTCAACTCGGCGCCCATCGCCCGCAACAGATCGAGGCTTGCGCCATAGGTGAAGGCGAATGCTTCATCACGGGCCACGGCGATCCGCACGCCGTGCAACAACGGCTCAGCAGCAGTCACGTCCGGCGCTGCGAATTCGACGACGGGCGGCAAGGCGACTTCGCAACTGCTGGCCAGTGCGTCGGCGGCAGCGTCGAGGCGCAGGTCCAGATCATTCAGTTCGCTGGCCTGCACCAGGCCGAGATGGCGGCTCGGCAGCTCGATGCCGGTCTCGCGCGACAACGCGCCGTACCAGCGCAGGCCTTCAGTGAGGCTGCCTTCGAGCAATTGCGCATGACGCAAAGTGCCGACGCGGTTGGCCAGCACCCCGGCGAACGGCAGGTCCGGCTGATATTTCGCCAGGCCCAGCGCCAGTGCGCCGAAGGTCTGCGCCATGGCGGTGCCGTCGATCACTCCGAGCACCGGCACGCCAAAATGCCGCGCCAGGTCGGCGCTCGACGGCGTGCCGTCAAACAGGCCCATCACGCCTTCGATCAGAATCAGGTCCGCGTCGCCGGCGGCTTCCCACAACAGGCGACGGCTTTCCTGCTCGCCGACCATCCACATGTCCAGTTGATAGACCGGCGCACCGCTGGCGCGCTCGAGGATCATCGGGTCGAGAAAGTCCGGGCCGCATTTGAACACGCGGACCTTGCGCCCCTGATTGCGATGCAAACGGGCGAGCGCGGCGGTGACCGTGGTCTTGCCCTGGCCGGAAGCCGGCGCGGCAATCAGGACGGCCGGGCAGTGACGGGGCTGATTCAAAGTTCGACGCCTTTCTGCGCTTTGATCCCGGCCTGGAACGCATGCTTGAGCATGCCCATTTCCGTGACCGTATCGCCCATCTCGATCATTTCCGGCTTGGCGCCGCGCCCGGTCACCACCACATGTTGCATCGGCGGCCGCGCCTGCAAATCGCTGAGCACCTGATCGAGATCCAGATAACCGTGCTTGAGGGCGATGTTCAATTCGTCGAGCACCACCAGCCCTATCGACGGATCGCGCAGCAGTTCGCGAGAAACTTCCCACGCCGCCGTGGCGGCGGCGATATCGCGCTGACGGTCCTGGGTCTCCCAGGTGAAACCTTCGCCCATCACATGGAAGCGCACCTGCTCGGGGAAGCGGCGGAAGAACAGCTCCTCGCCCGTGCTGTTGCGGCCCTTGATGAACTGCACCACGCCGCACTGCATGCCGTGGCCCATGGCGCGGGCTAGCATGCCGAAGGCCGAGCTGCTTTTGCCTTTGCCGTTGCCGGTCAGCACCAGCACCAGGCCGCACTCGTCGGGCGAATTGGCGATGCGTTCGTCGATCACGGCTTTTTTGCGCTGCATGCGCGCCAGATGGCGTTCGTCGCGCTCGGGGGAATCGGTCATGGGGGAGCTCTCCGTTGAGACGGGTAAACGGCGGGCAGGCACAAGAATAGACGGCAAAAAGCCTGGCATCGCCCACCGTGATGCCGCTGGATGGATCAGGCCGGTCTCCGGGCTCATGAGCGGCGTTGGCCAGACTGCGCGCCTTCCCGCTGTTGAGCAGTGGCATTGAACGCAGTGTTCACTCATTTACCGTTGCGGGGGCAGCGCCGGGATCGTCGTGGCTTCGCGTGAAGACCACCCTCACCGGCTTCCCTGTTTCACTCTGTCGACGCAGGTCACAGAGCACCTGAAACAAGCGGCGAAGGTTAGAGGGTTGGGGGTGGAGCGTCAATTAAAGAGGCGGCCAACGGGCGAGAAACTGCCATCAATCAATTATCTGCTGGCAATCTTGTGCCAGACTGTGACAAGTGATATCAAAGAGCCATGCTTTTATCGAAAAAGTACACCACAACAATAAGGACGATGACGATGCAAGGCATGATCATCAGCAACCCGCGCCTGGAATTCCTGCGCCCGGTGCTTGAACGCTGGTTTGACTGTATCGACCGCTACAACACCGTGCGCGGCGACGGCGATACGCCGTACTGGCATGATGAGAAAGCCAACCTCGGCCTGCTCTCGGCCGCCGCCTGGATGGCCGAACTGGTGACCTTGAACGACACCGTCACCCGTAAACAGAACGAAGACGGCGAGCGCAATGCCCGCGCCGATCTGTTTATCGCCGGCAGCGAAGACCGCGCCTTCATTCAGGCCACACAACGCTGGCCAAGGGCGAACAACCTCAACCTGACCCAACCCCTGGCCGATATAACCTCTGACGCCAAACGCATCAGTTACGCCAGCGATCTCAAGCTCGGCTGCCTGTTCGTCGCCCCGCAAAAGGCCCAGCACAGCGCCAGCCCCGAAGAATTGCAGGACATGGTCGACGACCTGCAAAAGGAACACACCTGCGCCGTGGCCTGGTATTTCCCCTACGCCTACCGCAAATTGCACAGCGACGCGGGCAACTATCACCCGGGCATCGCCGTGCTGTTCAAGGAAGCCCGCGGTTGAGCAGTTGAACCATCGGGCTTGCGCCCTCCTCTATGGTTAGGAATGCATTCATAGGGAAGATCAGCAATGCGCAAGCCCCACCTCGTTTTCGTCATCGCCCTCGCCGGCGGGCTCAGCGCCTGCGGCGAAACCTCCAGCCTGCAAGTCTCCGACGGCACTGGCCCGTCGCCAAAACTGCCGGAACCGAACAAGACCCTGATCCCGACGGTGAACATCGCCCCCGCGATCGGCTGGCCCGAGGGGGCAAAACCGACGGCGGCAGCCGGTACTCAGGTCGCCGCGTTCGCCGAAGGCCTCGATCATCCGCGCTGGCTGTACGTGCTGCCCAACGGTGACGTGCTGGTGGCCGAAACCAATGCGCCACCGAAACCGGATGACAGTAAAGGCATTCGTGGCTGGGTGATGAAAAAGGTCATGGGCAAGGCCGGCGCCGGCGTACCGAGCCCGAATCGCATCACCTTGCTGCGCGATGCCGACAAGGACGGTGTGGCCGAGACCCGCACGGTATTTCTGCAAAACCTCAACTCGCCGTTCGGCATGACCCTGGTCGGCAACGATCTGTACGTGGCCGATACCGATCGCCTGCTGCGCTTTAACTACGAGCCCGGCGCCACCGAAATCAAGACCCAGCCGATCAAGGTCGTCGATCTGCCGGGCGGCACGCTGAACCATCACTGGACCAAGAACGTCATTGCCAGCAAGGACGGCAGCAAGCTCTACGTCACCGTCGGTTCGAACAGCAACGTCGGCGAAAACGGCCTGGATCAGGAAGAGGGTCGCGCGGCGATCTGGGAAGTCGATCGGGCGACCGGTAATCACCGGATCTTCGCCTCTGGCATCCGTAATCCCAATGGCCTGGCGTGGGAGCCCAGCAGTGGCGCGCTGTGGACGGCGGTCAACGAGCGTGACGAGATCGGCAGCGATCTGGTGCCGGACTACATCACCTCGGTCAAGGACGGCGGCTTTTATGGCTGGCCGTTCAGCTATTACGGCCAGCACGTCGACGTGCGAGTCAAGCCGCAGAACCTCGATCTGGTGGCCAAGGCCATCGTCCCGGATTACGCGGTCGGCCCGCACACCGCCTCGCTGGGCCTGACCTTCGCCGAGGGCAACACGCTACCGGCGCAATTCAAGGAAGGTGCCTTCATCGGCCAGCACGGCTCGTGGAACCGCAAACCGCACAGTGGCTATAAAGTGATTTTCGTACCGTTCAGTGGCGGTAAACCGACTGGACAACCGGTGGATGTACTGACCGGCTTCCTCGACAAGGACGAGAACGCACTGGGCCGCCCGGTGGGCGTGGTGATCGACCCGCAAGGCGGGTTGCTGGTGGCGGATGATGTCGGCAACAAAGTGTGGCGCGTGTCTTCTGCCAAATAACTTTCACCTGACACAAACAACTGTAGGAGTGAGCCTGCTCGCGATAGCGCCTTGTCAGTCGACATCATCGTTGACTGAAAGACCGCTATCGCGAGCAGGCTCACTCCTACAGGGATTGTGTGCGATTGGATTTATGGGTTATGCGCCAACTGCCCCGGCTGCAACACCCGCTTGGCACTCAGATAGGCCTTCTGCCAATACGCCTTTGACAGACTGTCGAGCTTGACCGTGCCGCCCGTTGCCGGTGCATGCACAAACCGCCCTTCGCCGACATAAATGCCGGCATGGCTGACCTGCGAGCCGCCGTTGGTGGCGAAGAAAATCAGGTCGCCGGTCTGCAAGCCTTCCTTGCCGACGTTCGGTGCCTGCATGACGATCATTTCGCGGGTGGAACGTGGCAGCGAGATCCCCGCGGCATCGCGGTAGACGAAACCGATCAGGCCGCTGCAATCGAAACCCGAATCCGGCGTGTTGCCGCCCCAGCGATAAGGCGTGCCGACGAGGCCGAGCGCGCGAAACAGCACGTCTTCAGCAACCGGTGAAAAAGCCTGGGAGGGACCGAACACAATCGGCGCGCGAACCACGGGGGCTGGCGGCGGTGTACGACTGGCGCAGGCGCTGAGCAGCGCGGCGCAGAGGATCAAGGTGAGGCGGGCCGACATCGTCATAAGCGGAACATCCTGATCAGGCTGCGGCTTTCTCTGCCGAATGGACAGAAACAAAACCGCCTGCGTCTGTACGCAGGCGGTTTGCCATCAATATGATTCAGGATTCTAGCGGCTACGCGGCAAACTTCAAGTAAGACTTTAACTTCACCTTGTAAAGTTTGTGTCTACTCTGTTTGCCGGTAGCCTGCGTGTCGCCACGAACGCAGCGACATCAGGGAATTACTTGCGCGCGGTGACCACGGTTGGAGCGTTCGCCAGGGCGCGTTTCGCTTCGATAAAGGTCTTGCTCCAGTAGCTGTCACCCAGGCTGTCGATGCGAACACCGCCGCTGCGACGACTGCTGGAGTGGATGAACTGGTTGTCGCCCAGGTAGATCCCGGCGTGACTGACCCGGCCGCGACGGCCGTTGGTGGCGAAGAACAACAGATCGCCCGGTTCAAGGTTGCTGCGCGCAACAAGCGGTGCATCAACGTTGATCATTTCGCGGGTGGAGCGCGGCAGGTTCATGCCAGCTTCTTCGCGGAACAGGTAGCCGATGAAACCGCTGCAATCGAAACCGGCTTCAGAGGTACCGCCGAAACGGTAACGGGTCCCGATCAGGGACATGCCGCGTTCGAGAATGCTGTCGGCCAGCACAGGAAGCTGATAAGGCTTCTTGCCGTTGAATTCATTGAGTTCTTTTTCGGTGTCCAGCTCTTCCTGGTAAATAACGGAAGACTGGGCCGTGGCGGAATTTTTAACCTGTTGAGGCTGCTCTTGAACTGGAGAGTGAGCAGCACACCCGTACAACAGGGTGACAAGTGCGAGAGGCACGAGGGGTGCGAAGCGCTTTAGCATGGGCACGACCGTGGCTGATAGTTGTAAAGAAGCCGAGACTATGCCCGCTATCGTCCTCATTTGCAAATTCAATCGAACTTTATGTGACTTGGCGGTTTCGCGTTTACATCTAAGCGCTTAAGCCCATTTGACCCGATACGCGGCCTGCAACCCCTGCAGGAATGCGGATTTTCTGGCGCCTGAAAGATGCCGCCCTCCCCTTGAAACCTGTAGAACAACAGGCTCGGCTTACCAGCCCAAGGTTTCTTTGAGGAATGGAATGGTCAGCTTGCGCTGGGCCTGCAACGAGGCCTGGTCAAGCTGTTCGAGCAGATCGAACAATGCGCTCATGCTGCGCGTGCCGCGAGTCAGAATGAAGTGCCCGACCTCATCGGTCAGGTGCAAACCACGACGCGAGGCGCGCAATTGCAGCGCACGCAATTTGTCTTCGTCGGAAAGTGGGCGCATCTGGAAGATCAGCGCCAGGGTCAGGCGCGATTTCAGGTCGGCCAGTTTCACTGGCAGCTCGCGCGGCGACGTCGACGCGGCGATCAGCAGACGCCGACCGCTGTCACGCAGACGATTGAACAGATGAAACATTGCCTCTTCCCAGTCCGCCTTGCCGGCAATCACCTGCAAGTCGTCGAGACAGACCAACTCGTATTGTTCGAGGTTGTCGAGGATTTCGACGCCGCGGTCCATCAACTCGGCCAGCGGCAGGTACACCGCCGGCTCGCCCATCTGCTCGAAACGCAAGCACGCGGCCTGCAACAGATGCGTACGCCCTACGCCGTGTTTGCCCCACAGGTAGATCAGGCTCTCTGTCCAGCCGGCGTCGGCTTCGCACAGACGCTCGACATAGCCGAGTGCAGCGGCATTGGCGCCTGGGTAGTAGTTGATGAAGGTGGCGTCGTCACGCAGACGCACACCTAGGGGCAGCTGAATCGGTTTCATGCTGACTGAACGGTTACCAAGGAACCGTTAGTGGCCTCTGTGTAAAGTTGGCGAAGTTTATACCCGTGACGCTGAGCGCACAATGCGACAGAGTCCAAGCAAAATCAAAGGTTTGCGTTAACGCCTTGGTTTCCTGACAGATTCTTTGGCGCCAGCGCCTGTGGAAAACGCGGCAACCCGGCGGTTCGCCGGGCCGCCCTTCGCCCTTACAACTCCGGCTCGTCCACACCACTATAGATGTCGGAATCCTTGTACAGGTCGTGCATATGGCGCACCAGGACCATGATTACCGCCGCCACCGGCAGCGCCAGCAGCACACCGGTAAAACCGAACAACTCGCCACCGGCGAGAATGGCGAAAATAACCGCCACCGGATGCAGGCCGATGCGGTCGCCCACCAGCAGCGGTGTCAGCACCATGCCTTCCAGCGCCTGCCCGACCATGAATACTGCGACGATGCCAACCATCGGGTACAGATCGCCACCGAACTGGAACAACCCGGCGATCAGCGCCGCGCCGATACCGATCACGAAGCCCATATAAGGCACGATCGCCGCCAGACCTGCGATCAGGCCGATCAACAGGCCCAGCTCGAGACCGACGATCATCAGCCCCGCCGCGTAGATCACGCCCAGCGCCAGCATCACCAGCAACTGCCCGCGCACGAACGCGCCGAGCACTTCATGGCATTCGCCGGCCAGCGCCACCACGCGCTCTTCGCGATCACGCGGCAGCAGGCTGCGGATCTTCGCCATCATCACGTCCCAATCGCGCAGCAGGTAAAAGCTCACCACCGGAATCAGCACCAGATTCGCCAGCCAGCCAATCAGCGCCAGACTCGACGCCGTCGCCTGGCTCAGCACCACGCCGACGATGTCGGTGGTCTGGCCCATGTGTTCACTGATTGCCGCCTTGACCTTGTCGAACTTCCAGAAACCGTCCGACAGCCCCAGCTTCGCCTGCGCCCACGGCACGGCGATGTGCTGCAACCAGTCGAGCATCTGCGGCGCCAATTCGTACAGACGCAGCAACTGCTTGGCGAGCATCGGCACCAGCACCAACAACAGTGCAGTAACGATCAAGGTGAACAAGGCGAACACCGCGATGACTCCCCAGGTGCGCGACAGACCCGCGCGCTCCAGCCGATCCACCAGCGGATCGAACAGATAAGCCAGTAGCAGCGCAACCAGGAACGGCGTGAGGATCGGGTGCAGCAACCATACAAACGCGCAAAGCAGGACTACCCCACCGAGCCAGAACCAACGCCGCGTATCGGCCATTTACCACTCCTGCTTCTATATAAAGAAAGATTTACCAACGAAAGCGTAACGACGGCGCCGCTGCTACCGGAGCCGGCGCTGCCACCGGTGCAGCACCTGCCTCCACGGTCTGCGGCACAGCCACCGGAGCCGGCGCTTCTGGCGGCAGTTCCTGCAACTTCGCCAATGAAAGCTGCGCACGCAGCTGCTCGGCGCTGCCGCTGACCCGGTAGACGATACGATCGCCGTCAACAGTCTGCAGACGCACGCCGAACGGTTCGAGTAACCGCAACAACGCCGCGTAATGCTCCAGATTCATGCCCTGCACTTCGAGGGTCTGCTGCCCTGACACACCGGGCTTGACCACAAAGCGCGGCGCCAGGCGCTCGGCCACAGCCAGCATCACCGCATCGGCCACAGCGGCCTGATCGGCACCCTGCACGCTGCCAGCTTCTTTCTGATCGCCCAGCCACAGACGCCACTTGGCCTGCCACTGCCCGCCTTCTTCACGGGCATGCACGGCCAGCAAGGCGTCGGCGTTGTAGCGTTCGGAGGCACTGCGCAACGGCGCGGCATCGGCGCCCTCGAGTGTCGGCGCGGTGGCGACCAACTGCTCGCTCAGGTCGGCCAGCGGCAGGCGCAGCGGCAAGCCGCGATGTTGCGCCGCCGCGCGCAGTGGTGCTGCAGCGGCCTGACCATCGCCGACCAGACTCGAGCCTTCGGTCGAATCGTTCAGCCACCAACCGAGAATCGACGGCCGATTGGCGCCCCACAAGGATAACCCGGCGCGACGCAGCGCCTGCTCGCTGGTCCCCGGGTCGAAATCGACCTTCAGCACTTCCGGCGGCCCGGCATCGAAACCGAATTGGCTGATGATCTGCTGCGGATCCTTGCGGATCGCCGCCAAACCAGGACTTTGCGGGGCTTTCGGGTCGCCGGTCAGACGCAGCACCAGCGTGTCGAGCGCCGCCTGCGTGGCGCGATCGCGCTCTTCCGGCGCCTGGCCGGTGACTGGCTGGCGTACCTGATAAAGACCTTTGAGATTTTCGGCATGACTCGCCAGGCTGAGCAGCGACAGACAGCCTACAAACAAAAATTTTACAAAACGCATGGAGAATTCCCGTCGACAGGAGCGGCTGGAACAGGCCGCGTGAACCGTTTGAGCAAGGCTGTGACCCTTGGCCTGCGCAAAACATTCACACGGCGGCGGTAAGTTTTTGCACAGTGATAACGATAGACGGTTAATGGCCACACCTTATACAGACGTTCAGGGCGCTGGATTGTAAAAAAATTCCGCGGATATGGCCCTGCCCGTCGGTGCGAGGATGGCCGCTGCCCCTCAAGCCTGATAAAATCGCGCGCCTTCGCAGACCGGCAACAGCCGGGCACCCCGAAACTCGCGTGAGGCCACCGCCACCTCGATTTCGATGTTCCCGCTGAACTCGGTCGTTACCCCCTGAATCCCCTCCCCTAAAGGCCTGGATCATGAGCAAGCAACCCTCCCTGAGCTACAAGGACGCCGGTGTAGACATCGACGCCGGTGAAGCATTGGTCGAACGCATCAAGAGCGTCGCCAAGCGCACTGCGCGCCCGGAAGTCATGGGCGGCCTGGGCGGTTTCGGCGCCCTCTGCGAAATCCCGGCCGGCTACAAGCAGCCCGTGCTGGTGTCCGGCACCGACGGCGTCGGCACCAAGCTGCGTCTGGCGCTGAACCTGAACAAGCACGACAGCATCGGCATCGACCTGGTCGCCATGTGCGTCAACGATCTGGTGGTGTGCGGTGCCGAGCCGCTGTTCTTCCTCGACTACTACGCCACCGGCAAACTCAACGTCGACACCGCAGCCCAGGTGGTGACCGGTATCGGCGCCGGCTGCGAACTGTCGGGTTGCTCGCTGGTGGGCGGCGAAACCGCTGAAATGCCAGGCATGTACGAAGGCGAAGACTACGACCTGGCCGGCTTCTGCGTCGGCGTCGTGGAAAAAGCCGAAATCATCGACGGCTCGAAAGTCGCCACCGGTGACGCGCTGATCGCCCTGCCATCGTCCGGTCCGCACTCCAACGGCTACTCGCTGATCCGCAAGATCATCGAAGTCTCCGGCGCCGACATCGAAACCATCCAGCTCGACGGCAAACCGCTGACCGACCTGCTGATGGCCCCGACCCGCATCTACGTCAAGCCACTGCTCAAGCTGATCAAGGACACCGGCGCGGTCAAGGCCATGGCCCACATCACCGGTGGTGGCCTGCTCGACAACATCCCGCGCGTGCTGCCAAAAGGCGCTCAAGCGGTGGTTGACGTCGCCAGCTGGACCCGTCCTGCGGTGTTCGACTGGCTGCAAGCGCAAGGCAACGTTGACGAAACCGAGATGCACCGCGTGCTGAACTGCGGCGTCGGCATGGTCATCTGCGTGGCTCAGGAGCACGTTGAAGTGGCACTGAATACCCTGCGTGACGCGGGCGAGCAGCCTTGGGTCATCGGTCAGATCGCCGCGGCTGCCGAAGGCGCTGCCCAGGTCGATCTGCAGAACCTTAAGGCTCATTGATGTCCGCACCCTGTGATGTCGTGGTGCTGTTGTCCGGCACCGGCAGTAACTTGCAGGCTCTGATCGACAGCACGCGGACCGGCGACAGCCCGGTCCGCATCGCTGCAGTGATTTCCAATCGCGCCGACGCCTACGGCCTGCAGCGCGCCAGTGACGCGGGTATCGCCACCCGCTCGCTGGATCACAAGGCATTCGAAGGCCGCGAGGCCTTCGATGCTGCACTGATCGAACTGATCGACGAATTCCAACCGAAACTCGTGGTACTGGCCGGCTTCATGCGCATTCTCAGCGCTGATTTCGTCCGGCATTACCAGGGTCGTCTGCTCAATATCCATCCGTCGTTGCTGCCAAAATACAAAGGGTTACACACTCATCAGCGTGCGCTGGAGGCCGGCGACACGGAACACGGCTGCTCGGTGCACTTTGTCACTGAGGAACTCGATGGCGGGCCTCTGGTCGTACAGGCAGTATTACCGGTAGAGTTGCACGACACGCCGCAGAGTCTGGCGCAGCGCGTCCACGTTCAGGAACACCGGATTTACCCGATGGCGGTACGCTGG
This sequence comes from Pseudomonas sp. Z003-0.4C(8344-21), assembly GCF_900104975.1. Classification (NCBI taxonomy): domain Bacteria; kingdom Pseudomonadati; phylum Pseudomonadota; class Gammaproteobacteria; order Pseudomonadales; family Pseudomonadaceae; genus Pseudomonas; species Pseudomonas sp. Z003-0.4C(8344-21). Next base: position 4,564,132 of record NZ_LT629756.1, read on the forward strand.
TTTGCCGAAGGCAGGCTGGCACTCGGGGAGCACGGTGCTTTGCTGGACGGGCAGTTACTCGCCGCCAGCGGCCACTTGATTCGAATCTAGGAGATATTATGCGTCGCGCCCTGCTCTTCGCTTGCGCTCTGCTCGCCCTGCCCTTCGCGCAGGCAGCGGACCTTCAACCGTTCTCCGCCAGCTACACCGCCGACTGGAAGCAACTGCCCATGAGCGGCACCGCCGAGCGCAGTCTGGCCAAGGAAGCCAACGGCGTCTGGAAGCTCAGCTTCAAGGCCTCGATGATGATCGCCAGCCTGACTGAAGAAAGCACCCTGACGCTGGACAAGGACACCTTGCTGCCACAGTCCTATCACTTCGAACGCGGTGGTCTGGGCAAAGCCAAAAAGGCTGATCTGGATTTCGACTGGAACAACAAACTGGTCACCGGCACCGACCGTGGCGACGCGGTGAAGATCCCGCTGAACCGTGGCATGGTCGACAAGTCCACCTATCAACTGGCGCTGCAGCATGACGTGGCCGCCGGCAAGAAGACCATGAGTTATCAAGTGGTCGATGATGGCGAAGTCGATACCTATGACTTCCGCGTGCTGGGCTCGGAAAAAGTCGAGACCAAGGCCGGCAAGATCGACGCGATCAAAGTCGAACGCGTGCGCGACCCGACACAAAGCAAGCGCATCACCGTGCTGTGGTTCGCCAAGGACTGGGATTATCTGCTGGTGCGTCTGCAGCAGGTCGAGACCGACGGCAAGGAGTACAACATCATGCTCCAGGACGGCACGGTCAACGGCAAGGCTGTCAAAGGCAGCTGATTCATAGCAGAACAAAGAGCCCCGCGGAATGCGGGGCTTTTTATTGGCTACGGGATTGGAGATTTGTGGCTGGCTCGGCCCTCACCCCAGCCCTCTCCCCAGGAGAGGGAGCCTACCGAGGTGTCTTTTGCTATGCATCGACCTGACAGACCGAGTCGATTATGGATTCAATGGAGGTCGCTCAGGTCGGCGTAACTCTCCGATTCCCTGCGGTCAGTCCCCTCTCCCTCCGGGAGAGGGTTAGGGTGAGGGGCTTTTCGAAATAACACACTCAAACCGAAAACCGCGCCACCATCCCGTTCAAATCCACCGCCAACCGCGACAACTCCTGACTCGCCGCACTGGTTTGATTGGCCCCGGCCGACGTCTGCATCGCCAGATCGCGAATGTTCATCAGGTTACGGTCCACCTCCCGCGCCACCGCGGCCTGCTCCTCCGAAGCACTGGCAATCACCAGGTTGCGTTCGTTGATCAGGGTAAACGCCGAGGCGATCTCTTCCAGCGCCATACCGGCAGACTTGGCCAGTTCCAGCGTCGAACGCGCCCGCGTATTGCTCTGCTGCATCGAACTGACCGCCGAATCAGTGCCCTGCTGAATCCCGCCAATCATCTGTTCGATTTCCTGCGTCGATTGCTGGGTGCGATGGGCCAAGGCCCGCACTTCATCGGCGACCACCGCAAAGCCACGTCCGGCATCACCAGCGCGCGCGGCCTCGATCGCGGCGTTCAAGGCCAGCAGATTGGTCTGCTCGGCAATCGAACGAATCACATCCAGCACCTTGCTGATGCCATGAATCTTCTGCGCCAGATCTTCGACCTTGGCCGCGTTCTGGGTCACGTCGCCGGCGAGAAATTCGATGGATGTCACCGTCTGCTGCACTTGCTCGCGACCCTGGCGGGCGATGCGATCGGATTCACGCGACGCTTCGGACGTGGCCACGGCGTTGTTTGCCACCTCCTCCACCGCCGCGGTCATCTGGTTGACCGCCGTGGCCGCCTGCTCGATTTCCTGACTTTGCTGATGCAAGCCGCGGGTGGCGTCTTCGGTGACGCTGCTCAGTTCTTCGGAAGCCGAGGCCAGTTGCGTAGACGACTCGGAGATCCGCCGGATCGTGTCACGGAGGTTGTACTGCATGCTCTTGAGTGCCTGCAACAGCCGCGCCGGCTCGTCTTTGCCAGCGATTTGAATATCGCCGGTCAAATCACCGCCGGCGACGACTTCAGCCACGCTGAGCGACTGAGTCAATGGCACGACGATGCTGCGGGTCAACAGCCACGCCAGGCCAATGGTGATCAGCGCGGTCAATGCAATCATCGCGGCAACCCAGACCCGTGAATGGTTGAACACCTGACGTGCCGCCTCGGTGGCCAGATTCGCATTGTGCTTGTTCAGATCGACCAGTTCGCGCAGGGTGACGGCGATCTCGTCGGCCAGTGCGCTCATCTGCTCGTTGAGAATCGTTGAAGCTTCGGCTACCCGATTCTGCCCCGACAGCTGCACAACCTGTGCCTGGAGCTCAAGGTATTTGTGTTCGGCGACCTTGAAGCGATCGAACAACGCCCGTTCTTCAGGCAGGGCGATAAGCCCCTCATAGCGCCGCTGCGTCTCGGTCAGACCATTGCGCAGCTCGTTGAGCTTGGCGACGTTCTGCTCAAGCGCCCTGGGGTCTCGATTGAGCAGCAGGCGCATGGTCAAGGCGCGCAGGCGCAGCATGTCCTGACTCATGTCCCCGACCGCCATCACGCTCGGCAGCCAGTTGTTGTCGACCTCATCGGACTGCGCGCGCATGTTCGACATTTGCAGCAAGGCAAACGCCCCAAGGGCGAATACCATCACCGCCAACAGGCCAAACCCCACGCCGGCGCGGGGGGCAATATTGAAATTACGGATGTTCATGACACTGGCTCCTTCCAAAAGCGCTGCATCAGCCTGCAGCGGGTTGCTTTAGAAGGTATCGGCATTGCCTTGAAATTGCGTAAGACGAAAAGGCGATAGGCAGACGAGCGGCTAGTTCGAAGCGCTGGGCTTAATGTTTCAGCGCTGGTCAGGGCTTTTGAGCGTATCGCGCGGCAGTATCGCCAGGAAGTTATCCCGCGCAACCTTCCGGGCCACCGCCTCCGGCAGTGCATCCAGAAACGGACGATAGCTGTGCATTTCCCGACCGAGTTTGTTGAATCGTCCTACCACGTCAGAGCCGAGCATAAAGCGATCAGGGTACTTTTCCACCAGCGCCAGCCACTCCGGCCGAGGTTTGCCCTGCTCATCCAGCAGGTAAGGCGTGAGCATGCTCCACGACAGATCGACGAACAGATTCGGATAAGCCTCAAGCATGCGCGTCAGGGTCGGCAGCAGAAACGGCAGCTGCTTTTGATGCCGATGGATTTCCGCACTGGTGCCCGCATGCGCCCAGATGAAGCGGGTGTGTGGATGATTACGCAGCGGCTCTTCGACTTCCTGCAGATACAGCGGATTTTTCTCACGTTTGGAGGTGATGTTGGAATGCAGCATCACTGGCAGATCATTTTCCGCAGCAAGGTGATAGATCTTCGTCATCGCTTCGTTGTTGGCTCGCGGGGTGTCGCCCGCGGTGAGCGCGGTCAGATCGTCGTGCCGGGTAAACACTTCGCCAATGCCCTGCCACAGCCCCGGATACAGGTCGAGCATGCGCTGGATGTGCGCGGCGGAGTTTTTGTCGTTGGGATTGAAACCTGACAAGAACGGATGGAAATACTGGCGCTGTTCCGGCGACAGCTTTTGCACCGCATCGGCAATGATCACGTCGGTGGCGCTGTACCAGTAGGCGTCGGCGTCATCACCGGCGTAATAGCGCGGGCGCTTGGGTTCGTCCTCGTGCCACTTCTTCGCCACGGGAATGCCGGAAATCATCACATGCTCGATGGAGTTTTCCTTCATGGCTGCCAGCAGTTTCGCCATGCCGGCGCTTTCCTGGAAAAAATCCACGTAATGCAGGTGCGCATCGCTGTAGGTGTATTCGCGGGCATGGGCAGTCCCGGCGAGAGCCAGAAGGCAGACGACAATCAGACGAGACAAAAACACAAGTAATCTCCGGCAAGTGGGCATAGCCTAGACCCCGCCCAAAGGACAAGGGTTCAGCCCTCACGGAAAGCGGAACGCGTACCGGTGGGAATGTTCTATAACTGCAAGGTCTTGCCTGATCCAACGATTTTTCCTGCTGCCTGTGAGGTTCTCATGACTGTTACCGTCAATACCGTCTCCGCTGAAGGCTATCGTCACACCGTACAAATCGATGACCACGAACTGTTTGCCGACGTGCCGAAAACGGCTGGCGGTGAAGGTTCGGCGCCTGAGCCACACGATTATTTCGATGCCGCACTTGGCGCCTGCAAAGCGCTGACGCTGAAGATGTATGCGAAGAAGAAGGACATCCCGCTGACCGGCGTTGGCGTCGACGTCAAACGCGACAACAGCGAAGAGCAGAAAGGCAAATACGTCCTGCATGTCACCCTGACCCTCAAAGGCGTACTCACCGACGCGCAACGCGACGAACTGTTGCGGGTCGCCGACCGTTGCCCGATTCACAAACTGATGACCACCAGTGACGTGACGATCGAAACCCACACCCCGCAAGGCTTCGACAGCCAATAAACCTCCCATGGCCAGCGGCGGGTTATGCTTCTGGCATCGCCCGCTCAGCCTGGAATATCCCCATGGATACGCAACCCCTGATCATCCGCCCGCGCGCCGAAGACGTCGAAGGCCAGCCGATCCTGCGCCCGCTGCCGTCAGCCAAATGCCGCAGCGTCGGGCCTTTCGTGTTTTTCGACCACATGCTCGAGACGGTTTATCCGACCGGCAAAGGCATGGACATCCGACAGCATCCGCACATCGGTCTGTCGACCCTGACCTATCTTTTCGAAGGCCAACTGCAACACAAGGACAGCCTTGGCTCGGATCAAGTAGTCAGCGCTGGTGATGTCAGCTGGATGACTGCCGGCAGTGCGATCGCCCATGTCGAGCGCACACCGGCGCCGTTATTGGCGCAAAGCTTTACTTTGCATGGGTTGCAGGTCTGGCTGGCCTCGCCCAGGGAACACGAACAGGGGCCGGGACACTACAGCCATCATCCGGCGGCGAGCTTGCCGGTCAGCGATAACCTCGGCGTGCAGATCCGCATGATTGCCGGGTCAGGCTTTTGCCTCGAATCGCCGGTGCCGGTGCTTTCTCCTACGCTGTATGCCGAAGTACAGATGCAGAGCGCAACGACGCTGCTGATTCCGAGCGAGCATGCAGAGCGGGCGGTGTATGTGCTGAGTGGCGATGCGCAACTGAACGGCGAAGCCATCGAGGCCCACGCGTTGGTGGTGCTGCCGGCCGGGGAAGAGATGAGTCTGTTTGCCGAAAGTGATGTGCACGCGGTGATATTCGGCGGTGCGGCGCTGGACGGGCCGCGACGGATCAACTGGAATTTCGTCGCCAGTGATCCGGCGGCGATCGATGAAGCACGGCGCAAATGGGCGGCCGGGGATTGGCCGACGGTGCCGGGGGAAGTGGAGCGGATCGAGTTACCGCGTTGAACCCTTTGCCCTCACCCCAGCCCTCTCCCGCAGGGAGAGGGAGCCGACCGAGGTGCCTTGCGCCTTACATCGACCTGAATGATCGAATCGATTATGGATTCAGCAGAAGGCGCTCGGTTCGGCGTAACTCCCGAGCATCCCGCATTCAGTCCCCTCTCCCTTTGGGAGAGGGCTAGGGTGAGGGGCCTTTGCTTTTAAGGTTTCAGCTTCGGCTTCAGGCTTCAGCCCTTGAACACTTCATCCAGCAAATCATGCATCGCTTTGAACGCGCGCTTCGCGGTCTTCTCGTCGTACATCATCTTGCCCGGCACGTTCGCATGCGGGTCGGTAAACGAGTGCACCGCACCGCCGTAGCTGAGCAACTGCCAGTCCACGCCGGCGGCGTTCATTTCGTCTTCAAACGCTGGCAATTGCTCTTTCGGCACCAGCGGATCGGACGCGCCGTGCAGCACCAGCACTGAGCCCTTGATGTTCTGCGCATCCGCCGGGTTCGGCGAGTCCAGCGTGCCGTGGAACGACACCGCCGCTTTCACCGGCGCGCCAGTGCGGGCCAGATCCAGTGCACAGCAGCCGCCGAAGCAGAAACCGAACACCGCCAGTTTCGACGTATCGACCGCCGCTTCACCCTGGCTCTGCAACTGCTCGAAAGCCACTTGCAGACGTTTGCGCAGCAGAGCGCGGTCGTCCTTGAGTGGCATCATCGCCGCCAGCGCCTCATCGGCATTCTGTGGACGTACGCTTTGACCGTAGACGTCAGCGATCAATACCACATAACCCTTGGCCGCTACCGCTTTGGCGATGTCTTCGGCACCGGCGCTGACGCCCATCCAGTTCGGCGCCATCAACAAACCCGGCAGCGCACCCTTGTGTTCGGCATCGAAGGCCAAACGACCTTCATAAGGCTGGCCGTCAATCTGGTAGATCACGGAACGTACAGTGACTTGGCTCATTTCTGACTCCTGATTCGTTAAACACCAGAATGAAAAAACCCGCCGAAGCGGGTTTTTCCTACAACGTGATCAAACCGACAGTTCAACCAGCAGCTTGTTCAGACGGCGCACATAAGCGGCCGGGTCTTTCAAGCTGTCGCCAGCAGCCAGCGCGGCCTGATCGAAGAGAATGTGCGACAGGTCGCCGAAACGCTCTTCGTTCTGCTCGCCATCGAGTTTCTCGATCAGCGGGTGGTTCGGGTTGAATTCGAAGATCGGCTTCGAATCCGGCACCTTCTGCCCGCTCGCCTCGAGGATCTGGCGCATTTGCAGCCCCAGGTCCTGCTCGCCAATGGCCAGAATGGCTGGCGAATCCGTCAGGCGATGCGACACACGAACTTCCGCAACGGACTCGCCCAGCGCGGTCTTCAGGCGCTCGACCAGACCTTCCTTGGACTTGGCGACTTCTTCTGCAGCCTTCTTGTCCTCTTCCGAGTCCAGATTGCCCAGATCGAGGTCACCGCGTGCCACGTCGACGAAGGTCTTGCCGTCGAACTCGCTGAGGTAGCTCATCAGCCACTCGTCGATGCGGTCGGTCAGCAGCAGCACTTCTATGCCTTTCTTGCGGAAGACTTCCAGGTGCGGGCTGTTCTTGACCTGCGCGTAGGTCTCGCCGGTGAGGTAGTAGATCTTGTCCTGACCTTCCTTGGCGCGGGCCAGGTAGTCGGCCAGACCGACGATCTGCTCGCCGTCGTCACCCTGAGTCGATGCGAAGCGCAGCAGACCGGCAATTTTCTCTTTGTTGGCGAAATCTTCTGCCGGGCCTTCTTTCATGACCTGACCGAAGTTTTTCCAGAAGCCCTTGTATTGCTCTGGCTCGTTCTTCGCCAGTTTTTCCAGCATGTCCAGTACGCGCTTGGTCAGCGCAGTCTTCATCGAATCGATGATCGGGTCTTTCTGCAGGATTTCACGCGACACGTTCAGCGACAGATCGTTGGAATCGACCACACCTTTGATGAAGCGCAGGTACAGCGGCAGGAACGACTCGGCCTGATCCATGACAAACACACGCTGCACGTACAGCTTCAGGCCTTTTGGCGCTTCACGCTGGTACAGATCGAACGGGGCGCGGGCCGGCACGTAGAGCAGCGAGCTGTACTCGAGCTTGCCTTCGACCTTGTTGTGACTCCACGACAGTGGGTTCTCGAAGTCATGCGCGATGTGCTTGTAGAACTCCTGGTATTCCTCGTCCTTCACTTCAGTGCGCGGACGGGTCCACAGGGCACTGGCGCGGTTGACCGTTTCCCACTCGACGGCAGGAGCCTCTTCGCCTTCAGCCGCGGTGACTTCTTTCGGCAGCTCGATCGGCAGCGCGATGTGGTCGGAATACTTCTTGATGATGTTGCGCAGACGCCAGCCATCGGCGAACTCGTCTTCACCGGATTTCAGGTGCAGGACGATGCGGGTGCCGCGCTCTGACTTGTCAATGTTGGCGACTTCGAACTCGCCCTCGCCTTTCGACGACCAGTGCACGCCTTCGCTGGCAGCAGTGCCGGCGCGACGGCTGTAGACGTCAACCTTGTCGGCAACGATGAACGCGGAGTAGAAACCCACGCCGAACTGACCGATCAGGTGCGAATCCTTCTTCTGATCGCCGGACAGGTTTTTCATGAAATCGGCAGTGCCGGACTTGGCGATGGTCCCCAGGTGGGTGATCACATCGTCACGGTTCATACCGATACCGTTGTCTTCGAGAGTGACGGTCTTGGCGTCCTTGTCGAAGCTCACACGGATTTTCAGGTCAGCGCCGCCCTCGAGCAACTCTGGCTTGGCCAGCGCTTCGAAGCGCAGCTTGTCGACAGCGTCAGAGGCGTTCGAGATCAATTCGCGCAGGAAGATTTCCTTGTTCGAATACAGCGAATGGATCATGAGGTGCAGCAGCTGCTTTACCTCGGTCTGGAAGCCCAGGGTTTCCTTTTGAGTTTCCACACTCATGGTCATCAAACTCCAATCAGATGGCAGTGGCCGTGACCCGAATGGTCGGCGGCGGGTTGTCATCTGAGTTTGGGGCGCCGTTCAGGATTTCAAGGGTTCATCGATTTTGAAGTGCGCACGCGCAGTGGCAATCGGTTCAGCCTCGGTCGTTTGCCAGGCGGTGATCGCCACATTGGCAACCCGACGCCCCTGCCGGCAGACCTGACATTTGGCCCATGTGTCGCGAAACTGCCCGGCGCGCAGGTAGTCGAGGGAAAAGTCGATGATCTTCGGCACGCCCGGGGCGCCAGTGAAAATCAGCAGATGCAGGGCGGCCGCCAGCTCCATGAACCCGGCAATCACCCCGCCATGGATCGCCGGCAATAAAGGGTTACCAATGTTGTCCTTGTTCGCCGGCAGCTTGAACAGCAGCTCATCGCCTACCCGCGAGCACTCGATGCCGATCAGGCCGGCGTAGGGGATCAGCTTAAGCAACGGCGCATAGTCGCCTTGCGCATGGGCCAGCTGCAATTGCTGCTTGAGATCATCGCTCACGGCTTGACTCCCTTGATTGCGCCGCCAAAGCCCTGAGTGCCTTTGAGCGCCTTGCCCATCCGCATGAACGTGCCGACAACGTGAGCAATGGGTTGCTCGGGGTCGTCCTGGTAGGCGAATCCGCGGGCGAAAATCACGTCAGTGGTGACTCGGTAGCACTGGGCAAAGCCATAGACATCTTTATGCGGCTCGGCGGCGTGCATGTAATCGATGCGCAGATCGAGGGTTGGGCAGACTTCGAATTCCGGCAGCACGCACAAGGTCGACATGCCGCAGGCCGTGTCCATCAGCGAGGTAATCGCGCCACCATGAATCACCCCGGTTTGCGGGTTACCGACGATCTGCGCACTGTAGGGCAGGATCACCGTCAGGCCTTCGCTGGAGGCGCTCTGCACCTTTAACCCCAGCACCTGACAGTGGCGCAACGCCGAGAGAAACCGCGTCGCGCGCTCAAAAACGCTGTTTTCAGCCATTTGATCATTACTCGCGTTAAAGCCTTTTGCCAGTAGTGGGAAAAGCGGCAAAAGTTCCGTGATAAAACAAACTTATATATCTGAAACAAATGAGGAACTTAACCCGCAGCCCCGAGTTCTTAAGGCCAGTAGTTATTTTCCATAAGGAGAAACACCCCATGCGTAAGACTTTAGCTATTGCCTTGATGTTGACCGCTTCCCTCGGTCTCGCTGCCTGCGATAAAAAATCCGAGGACAAAGCTCAAGATGCCAACCAGCACGCTGAGCAAGCTCAGCAGGACATGAACAAAGCTCAGGATAAAGTGAACGACGCTGCGAAAGAAAACGCCGAAGCTGCCAAAGCTCAGGCTGAATCGAACGCTGCCGCACAAGACGAAGCTGCCAAGAAGCAATAAAGCGCTTTTGACGCAGTAAAAGAAAACCCGCCAAGTGCGGGTTTTCTTTTGTCCGGGATTCGGGGCAATGGCCGCTTACAACAGAACCGTTCTAAAAGTCGGACTAATCATCAGCAACAACGAAGACACTAAGCCGACCAGCCAGACCAGACTGCGCAACTTCGGCAGATCCGCCAGGTAGAACCACAAGTACAGAACCCGCGCGATCACGAAGATGATCGCCAATGCATTGATCAACCATCCCGCCGTTTGCGTGGTATGCGCCATCAGTACGCCGACCGCGAACAGGATGAACGCTTCGATACTGTTCTGATGCGCCGCCAGTGCGCGTGCGCCGTAACCGGTCAATTGCGCCTGTTGCTGGCGCGGCAGGTGGTTGTCATACCCGCCCTGCTCTTTCATCGCCTTGCCCACGGGCAAACGCGCGATATAAATCAGCAATGCGCTGATAAACACACACCAGAACGGAATACTCATCAAGCGGCCTCTTTATTGGTGTCAGGCACAGGTGCCTCGGTAGGGGTATAGACCATGACGTCGAGTACGTCGGAATGAAATTCGCGGCGATACAACACCACCACCACACCCGCGCTCATCAACATGAACAGCCACGGGCTGACGAACCAGGCCAGCATGCTCATGCCGAAGTAATACGAGCGCAAACCGAAGTTGAACTGGTTGGCCGCCATTGAAATCACCCGTGCCGCACGCGAGGCGAAGGCTTTGCGCTCCTGCTCGGAAACATGCCGCTCACCGACCATCGGCGCCGAACCGACGAGAATCGCCGCAAAGTTGTACTGGCGCATGCACCAACTGAACGTAAAGAAGGCATAGACGAACACCAGCGCCAGGCACAGCAACTTGATTTCCGACATGCCCTGCGACGCCTGCTGGACCATGGGAATGTCCGCCAACAGCGACACAGCCCGGTCGGACGCACCGAGCACGGTGAGAATGCCCGCGAGAATAATCAACGTGCTGGAGGCGAAGAACGAGGCGTTGCGTTCCAGGTTGCCAATCACACTGGCGTCGGCAATACGGTTGTCACGCAGCAGCATGCGGCGCATCCAGTCCTCGCGATACAGGTGCAACACGCTGGCCAGACATGCCGTGTCGCGGGCCTTCCAGGTGGCGTAACGGGTGTAACCGCCCCAGCAGATGACAAACCAGAGCGCGGCGAGCAGATGGATCAGATTGGCTTGGATGAACGACATGCAAATCCCTGTGAATATAGATGCTGTACCTGTAGGAGTGAGCCTGCTCGCGATAGCGGCGTGTGAGGCAACTTCAATGGTGACTGACACACCGCTATCGCGAGCAGGCTCACTCCTGCATAAAAGCGACGCAACCCTTCGACGTTAGCTCAGCCAAAAAGACACTGCCTCCTGCGCATAAAAAATGCCCCGTATCGATTGATACGGGGCATTTCCGTTTAATCCTGCGGGATCCGCTTGTGGCGGATCAGAACAGGTCAGGCAACCGCTTCGCTGCGCTTGCCCAGCAGGCGATCGCACACCACAGCAACCACCAGCGTCATCACGCACGGCACCAGCCAGGCCAGCCCCTGCTCGCTCAGCGGCAGGTGGCTGAGCTGGGTTGGCAGCCAGTCAGCCAGACCGGCGCCTTTCAGCGCGTCGATGCTGCCAAAGACAAACGACACCAGCATCACCGGGCCGAGTATGCGGCCATGTTCATGCCAGAAGTCTTTGCAGAAGCTCAGCGCGACCAGCACGATGCACGGCGGGTAGATCGCGGTCAGTACCGGGATCGAGAAGGCGATCAGTTTGGTCAGGCCCAGGTTGGACACCAGCAGCGAGAACGCCGCGAGGATGATCACCAGCGTCTTGTACGACAGCGGCAACACGCGGCTGAAGTATTCGGCACAGGCGCAGGTCAGGCCGACCGCAGTCACCAGACACGCCAGCGAAATCAGCACGGCGAGGAAACCGCTGCCCAGCGAGCCAAAAGTGTGTTGCACATAAGCGTGCAAGACCGCCGCGCCGTTGGTCGCACCGACCGCTACTTCATGGCTGCCGGAACCAAGACGGAACAGGCTGACATACACCAGCGCCAGACCGACACCGGCAATCAGCCCGGCGATGATCGCGTAACGGGTGATCAGCTTGGGCGACTCGACACCACGGGAGCGGATCGCGTTGACGATGACGATGCCGAACACCAGTGCACCAAGGGTATCCATGGTCAGGTAACCATTGATGAAGCCCTGGGAGAACGGCGCGGCAACATACTCGGGCGTGCCGTGGCCGATATCACCGGCCGGCAAAGCGAACGCGGCGATACCGAGTACCGCGAGCGCAATGATCTTCAGCGGCGCGAGGAAACGGCCAACGGTGTCCAGCAAACGCCCCGGGTACAGGGAAATGAAGAACACCAGCAGGAAGTACACCGAGCTGTACAGGAACAGCGCCAACGGGCTTTCGCCGGTCAGTGGCGCCAGACCCACTTCGAACGACACCGTCGCGGTTCGCGGTGTGGCGAACAACGGGCCGACTGCCAGATAGCACGCCGCCGCAAGAATGCCACCGGCGATCTTGCCGATCGGGCTGCTCAACGCATCCATCGCACCACCGACCTTGGCCAGCGCAACAACAGTGATCACCGGCAGACCGACTGCGGTGATCAGAAAGCCCAGTGCAGCCATCCAGACGTGAGGTCCGGCCTGCAAGCCGACGATCGGCGGGAAGATGATGTTACCGGCCCCTACGAACAGGGCAAACGTCATAAAACCAAGTGCCAGGATGTCCTGACCTTTCAAAACTTTCATTAAGGTAATACCACACTACTGAAATCGGAATTTAGAGGGGGATTGCCCTGTGGGATTAGGGAAATGCTGTCGATCCGTATGGGACTGACCTGTGAAGCTGCGTGGCTGCCTTGTGGGCGACGCACTGCAAAATGGCCGCCAGCCTAACGAATCCGGCACGAAAACGCACTGTTAGAGGGCGAACTATCCGATACGCGACATTTCCGTGTCGCATTTACATAAGAAAAGCAGCCGCAAGCTGCAAGTTTCGAGCTTGTAGCTTGCAGCTTGCCGCTGCTCTTGAACGACAAAGGCCACCCGAAGGTGGCCTTTGTTGCTGGAGCTAAAAAGTCAGCCGAAGCTTACTTCTTCACTTCCCAGCCAGTCAGCTCGGCCAGGGCCTTGCCGATGTCTGCCAGCGAACGCACGGTTTTCACGCCTGCGTCTTGCAGAGCAGCGAATTTCTCGTCTGCAGTGCCTTTGCCGCCAGAGATGATTGCGCCAGCATGGCCCATGCGCTTGCCCGGAGGAGCAGTCACACCTGCGATGTAGGAAACAACCGGCTTGGTCACGTTAGCCTTGATGTAGGCAGCCGCTTCTTCTTCAGCCGAACCGCCGATTTCACCGATCATCACGATCGCTTCGGTCTGCGGGTCTTCCTGGAACAGCTTCAGGATGTCGATGAAGTTCGAACCCGGGATCGGGTCACCACCGATGCCGACGCAAGTCGACTGACCGAAACCGGCGTCAGTGGTCTGCTTCACAGCTTCGTAGGTCAGGGTGCCGGAACGCGAAACGATACCGACCTTGCCTGGCAAGTGAATGTGACCTGGCATGATGCCGATCTTGCATTCGCCTGGGGTGATCACGCCTGGGCAGTTAGGGCCGATCAGGACTACGCCCAGCTCGTCGCACTTGACCTTGGCGTCCAGCATGTCCAGGGTAGGAATGCCTTCGGTGATGCACACGATCAGCTTGATGCCGCCGAATGCCGCTTCCAGGATCGAGTCCTTGCAGAAAGGAGCCGGTACGTAGATCACGCTGGCGGTGGCGCCAGTGGCTTCTACGGCTTCTTTCACAGTGTTGAACACTGGCAGGTTCAGGTGAGTGGTACCACCCTTGCCCGGCGTCACGCCGCCAACCATTTTAGTGCCGTAGGCAATGGCTTGTTCGGAGTGGAAAGTACCCTGCGCGCCGGTGAAACCCTGGCAGATGACTTTGGTGTCTTTATTGATCAGGACGCTCATTACTTGCCCTCCGCAGCTTTAACGACTTGTTGAGCAGCGTCGGTCAGGCTGGTAGCAGCGATGATGTTCAAACCGCTTTCTGCCAGTACTTTAGCGCCCAGTTCAGCGTTGTTGCCTTCAAGACGAACAACAACCGGGATTTTCACGCCGACTTCTTTCACAGCGCCGATGATGCCTTCGGCAATCATGTCGCAGCGAACGATGCCGCCGAAGATGTTGACCAGTACTGCAGCGACATTGCTGTCGGACAGGATGATCTTGAATGCTTCGGTCACGCGTTCTTTGGTAGCACCACCGCCTACGTCGAGGAAGTTGGCTGGCTTGCCGCCGTGCAGGTTGACGATGTCCATGGTACCCATGGCCAGACCGGCACCGTTGACCATGCAGCCGATGTTGCCTTCCAGTGCTACGTAGTTCAGTTCGAACTTGGCAGCGTGCGCTTCGCGCGGATCGTCCTGCGACGGATCGTGGAATGCCTTCAGCTTAGGCTGACGGTACATGGCGTTGGCGTCGATGTTGATCTTCGCGTCCAGGCAGTGCAGATCGCCGTCAGCCTTGATCACCAGCGGGTTCACTTCCAGCAGAGCCAGATCGTGGTCTTTGAACAGCTTGGCCAGACCAACGAAGATCTTGGCGAACTGAGTGACCTGCTTGCCTTCCAGACCCAGCTGGAATGCCAGCTCGCGACCCTGGGATGGCTGAGCGCCAACCAGTGGATCGATAGTGGCCTTGAGAATTTTTTCTGGCGTGTCGTGAGCGATTTTCTCGATGTCCACGCCACCTTCGGTGGAAGCCATGAACACGATGCGACGGCTCGAACGGTCAACGACAGCGCCCAGGTACAGCTCTTTAGCGATATCAGTGCACGATTCAACCAGGATCTTGGTGACTGGCTGGCCGTTGGCGTCAGTCTGGTAAGTCACCAGACGCTTGCCCAGCCACTGCTGTGCGAAGGCTTTGGCGTCTTCTTTGCTGCGAACCAGCTTTACGCCGCCCGCTTTACCGCGACCACCGGCGTGGACCTGGGCTTTGACAACCCACTCGCTGCCGCCGATTTTGTCGCAAGCTTCTGCTGCTGCTTCCGGGGTGTCTACTGCATAACCAGTGGAAACTGGCAGGCCGTATTCAGCGAACAGCTGCTTACCCTGATACTCGTGAAGATTCATGCTTTTTACCGTCTTCGTTAGGTACTGCGCATTCGGCGCTGCGCTCGTTTGAGTGCCGCGCCACCTGTGACTGCTGCTTGCGTAGCTGCGCTACGCAAGACTGCGTCCGGCGGACATTCCGCGGTGAGTCTTGCTCGCAAGGCTCACGACGGGCCGCTACCGCCGTGGTTTCTTATTATTCAGTTAACGCTTCTTGCGGTTGGCAACGTGGATGGCACCGCCATTCACTGCCAGAGCAGCTTCGTGCAAGGCTTCGGACAGGGTCGGATGGGAGAAGACCATCATGCCCAGGTCTTCAGCGCTGGTGCCGAATTCCATACCGATCGCGCCCTGCTGAACCAGTTCTGCAGCGCTTGGGCCAATCACATGCACGCCCAATACGCGGTCGGTCTTGGCATCGGCGATGACCTTGACGAAACCACCGGTATCGTTGGCAGCCATGGCACGGCCGGAAGCTGCGAACGGGAAGGTGCCGACGTTGACTTCAACGCCTTCGGCCTTCAGCGCCTGCTCGGTTTTGCCAACCCACGCGATTTCCGGGTGAGTATAAATAACCGAAGGGATCAAATCATAGTTCATCTGAGCCTTGTGGCCCTTGATGCGCTCGACGACCATGATGCCTTCTTCGGACGCCTTGTGCGCCAGCATCATGCCGCGAACCACGTCACCGATGGCGAATACGCCCGGTACGGCGGTCACGCAGTGCTCGTCGACGGCGATGAAACCGCGCTCGTCGAGGGCTACGCCGCTGTCGGCTGCGAGCAGATCAGTGGTCACTGGACGGCGACCAACGGCTACGATCAGCTTGTCGAACGTAATGGTCTGTTCGCCGTTGGCGTCGGTGTAGTTCACCACGACTTCTTCGCCGTTGACTTTCGAACCAGTCACGCGAGCGCCCAGCTTGATGTCCAGACCCTGCTTGGTCAGGGTTTTCAGCGCTTCCTTGGAAACAGCGGTGTCCGCTGCCATCAGGAAGGTGTCCAGCGCTTCAAGCACAGTCACTTCTGCACCCAGACGCGACCATACCGAACCCAGTTCCAGACCGATCACGCCAGCGCCGATCACGCCCAGACGTTTAGGTACGGACTGGAATTCCAGAGCACCGGTCGAATCGACGATGACTTTCTGGTCAACCGGAGCCGGTGGAATGTCGATCGGACGCGAACCTGGCGCGAGGATGACGTTTTCCGCTTCGATGACTTCAACCGAGCCGTCCGGCTTGGTGACTTCGACTTTCTTGCCAGCCAGCAGCTTGCCGTGGCCCTGGATCGAGGTAACGCCGTTGGCCTTGAACAGGGTGGCAACACCGCCGGTCAGGTTCTTGACGATGCCAGCCTTGCGGCCAACCATCGCAGCGACGTCCATTTTGACTTCGCCAGTCGAGATGCCGTGAACGTTGAAGCTTTCTTTCGCTTCCTTGTACTTCCAGGAGCTGTCGAGCAGTGCCTTGGACGGAATGCAACCCACGTTCAGGCAGGTGCCGCCCAGGGCTTGCTTGCCTTCAGCGTCGGTGTACTTCTCGATGCAGGCAGTGCTCAGGCCCAGTTGCGCGGCCTTGATGGCGGCTACGTAGCCACCAGGGCCAGCACCGATCACTACTACGTCAAATTTCTGCGACATTCAAAAAATCCTCTTTAGCAATAAAGCTACAAGCCGCAAGCTTCAAGCTGCAAGCCCACCGGCTCGTCTTGAGCTTGAGGCTTGTAGCTGAAAGCTTGCAGCTGTTTCTTAGATATCCAGCAGCAGACGAGCCGGATCTTCCAGCAGGTTCTTGATGGTCACCAGGAAGGTCACAGCTTCTTTGCCATCGATCAGACGGTGATCGTAGGACAGTGCCAGGTACATCATCGGACGGATCACGACCTGACCGTTGATGGCCATAGGACGCTGGATGATGTTGTGCATGCCCAGAATCGCTGCCTGCGGCGGGTTGACGATCGGCGTCGACATCATCGAACCGAAGGTACCACCGTTGGTGATGGTGAAGGTACCACCGGTCATCTCGTCCATCGACAGTTTGCCGTCACGGGCTTTCTTGCCGAACGTGGCGATGCCGCCTTCGATTTCCGCCAGGCTCATCAGCTCGGCGTTACGCAGAACCGGAACAACCAGGCCACGGTCGCTGGAAACGGCAACGCCGATGTCCGCGTAGCCGTGGTAAACGATGTCGCCGCCGTCGATCGAAGCGTTGACAGCCGGGAAGCGCTTCAGCGCCTCGGTAGCTGCTTTGACGAAGAACGACATGAAGCCCAGGCGCACGCCGTTGTGGGACTTCTCAAACAGGTCCTTGTACTTCGAACGCAGGGCCATGACTTCGGTCATGTCGACTTCGTTGAAGGTGGTCAGCATGGCCATGTTCGATTGCGCTTCAACCAGACGCTTGGCCACGGTGGCGCGAACGCGGGTCATCGGAACGCGCTTCTCGACGCGGTCGCCAGCGGCGAACACTGGCGCAGCGGCCGAAGGAGCAGCAGCCTTGGCAGGCGCGGCAGCCGGAGCGGCTTTCTTCGCGGCAACAGCGGCAACCACGTCTTCCTTGGTCACACGACCGCCCTTGCCGGTACCGGCAACGGAAGCGATGTTGATGCCGTTCTCTTCAGCCAGCTTGCGTGCAGCGGGAGCCGCGATCGGGTCGTCTTCGCCATCGGCAGCAGCCGGTGCGGCAGCGGCAGTAGCGGCCGGAGCAGCGGCGGCCGCTGGAGCAGCGGCAGCAGCGCTGCCCTCTTCGATCGAGCCCAGGACCTGGTTCGACAGAACGGTAGCGCCCTCTTCGGCAACGATTGCGCCCAGCACGCCGTCGGCTTCGGCCAATACTTCGAGCACGACCTTGTCGGTCTCGATGTCGACGATCAGGTCGTCACGCTTGACGGCCTCGCCTGGTTTCTTGTGCCAGGTGGCAACGGTGCCATCGGCAACCGATTCCGGGAATGACGGGGCTTTGATTTCGATAGCCATTATCTGTGGGTCCTTAAAATTCGGTTTCAGTCAGCGCGAAGGCGTTAAACGGTAAACGCGTCTTGCAGCAGTTTTTCCTGCTGCTCGGCGTGCATCGATGCGTAACCACAAGCAGGTGCAGCCGAAGCCTCACGGCCCGCGTACTCAAGTACGAGAGTCCTGTCGAGGTTTGCGATGCTGCGACGCAAGTGATGCTGGCTGCAGTACCAGGCACCCTGGTTCATCGGCTCTTCCTGGCACCACACGGCATGCTTGACGTTGGTGTACGGAGCCAGGACTTCCTTCAAGTCGTCCTCAGGGAACGGATACAGCTGCTCGATACGCACGATGGCGATATCTTCGCGGCCTTCGGCACGGCGTTTTTCCAGCAGGTCGTAGTAAACCTTGCCGCTGCACAGAACCACGCGCTCGACCTTTTTCGGGTCCAGTGCGTCGATTTCCGGGATCACGGTCTGGAACGAACCTTCGGCCAGATCTTCCAGCGTCGAGATGGCCAGCTTGTGGCGCAGCAGCGACTTCGGCGTCAGCACGACCAGCGGCTTGCGCAGCGGGCGGATCACCTGACGGCGCAGCAAGTGGTAGATCTGTGCCGGCGTGGTCGGCATGCACACCTGAATGTTGTGCTCGGCGCACAGCTGCAGGTAACGCTCAAGACGTGCCGAGCTGTGCTCAGGGCCCTGACCTTCATAACCGTGTGGCAGCAACATGGTCAGACCGCAGAGACGGCCCCACTTGTGCTCACCGCTGGTGATGAACTGGTCGATCACGACCTGCGCACCGTTGGCGAAGTCGCCGAACTGGGCTTCCCAGATCACCAGCGCGTTTGGCGTGGTGGTCGAGTAGCCATATTCGAAGGCCAGTACCGCTTCTTCCGAAAGGAACGAGTCGTACAGGTCGAAGCGTGGCTGACCGTCGTACAGGTTCTGCAGCGGAATGTAGGTGCCCGCGTCTTTCTGGTTGTGCAGCACAGCGTGACGGTGCGAGAACGTACCGCGGCCGATGTCCTGACCGGTCATGCGAATCGGATGACCTTCGAACGCCAGGGTCGCGTACGCCATGGTTTCGGCGTAACCCCAGTTGATCGGCAGGCCGCCGGCTTGCATCTTCTGACGGTCTTCGTAGATCTTCGCGACCTGACGCTGGACCACGAAGCCTTCCGGAATTTCCAGCAGCTTGGCGGACAGTTCTTGCAGGGTTTTCAGATCGAAACGCGTGTCGTGACGCGCGGTCCAGGCGTGGCCCAGATACGGACGCCAGTCGACGAACAGCTCTTTGTTCGGCTCTTTGACCAGCGATTTCACCACGTGCAGACCGTTGTCAAGCGCGTTGCGGTATTCGTCGACCTTGGCCTGAACACGTTCAGCGTCGAGGACACCGGCCTGGGTCAGACAATCGGCGTACAGCTCACGGGTGGTGCGCTGCTTGGTGATCTGCTGATACATCAGTGGCTGGGTGCCGCTTGGCTCGTCGGCCTCGTTGTGGCCGCGACGACGGTAGCAGACCAGATCGATCACCACGTCACGCTTGAACTGCATGCGGTAGTCGATGGCGAGCTGGGTCACGAACAGCACGGCTTCCGGATCATCGCCATTCACATGGAGGATCGGCGCCTGGATCATCTTGGCAACGTCGGTGGCGTACTCGGTGGAGCGCGAGTCCAGCGGGTTGCTGATGGTGAAACCCACCTGGTTGTTGATCACGATGTGCACGGTACCGCCGGTCTTGAAACCGCGGGTCTGCGACATCTGGAAGGTTTCCATGACCACGCCCTGACCGGCGAATGCCGCGTCGCCGTGGATGGAGATCGGCAGCACTTTCTCGCCGGTCGCGTCGTTACGACGGTCCTGACGGGCACGCACCGAACCTTCGACCACCGGAGAAACGATCTCCAGGTGGGACGGGTTGAACGCCATGGCCAGGTGAACTTCACCGCCGGCGGTCATCACGTTGGACGAGAAACCCTGGTGGTATTTCACGTCACCGGAACCCAGCTCGACCTTCTTCTTGCCTTCGAACTCGTCGAACAGCTCGCGCGGGTTTTTGCCGAAGGTGTTGACCAGCACGTTCAGACGGCCACGGTGGGCCATGCCGATGACGACTTCCTTGGTGCCGTACGAGCCGGAACGCTGGATCAGTTCGTCGAGCATCGGAATCAGGCTTTCGCCGCCTTCCAGACCGAAACGCTTGGTGCCCGGGTATTTGGTACCGAGGTATTTTTCCAGGCCTTCACCGGCGGTCACGCGCTCAAGCAGGTGGCTCTTGATGTCGGCGGAGTACGTCGGACGACCACGCACGCTTTCCAGACGCTGCTGGAACCACTGGCGCTGCTCGGAATCGGTGATGTGCGTGAATTCAGCGCCGATGGTGCGGCAATATGTCTGCTGCAACGCTTCGTGAATTTCGCGTAGGCTCGCTTCCTCTTTGCCGATGAACAGGTCGCCGGCACGGAAGGTCGTATCAAGATCGGCATTGGTCAAGCCGTAATGATTGATCGACAGGTCTGCAGGTGCAGGACGCTGCCACAGTCCCAGCGGGTCAAGCTGGGCTGCCTGGTGGCCACGCATACGGTAGGCCTGGATCAATCGCAACACTTCAACTTGCTTCTTCTCGTGCTCACTGCTCACGCTGCCGGCGGAAACCGGTTGGGCGCGGCGCTGGTTCTTTGCCAGCAGCACGAAATGATCGCGAATCGTGGAGTGCGAAACATCAGTGGCAGAGTTGCCGTCGGCTGGCAACTTCTGAAAGTAGGTGCGCCACTCTTCTGGCACAGCGTTAGGGTCGTGCAGGTAGAGCTCATAAAGCTCTTCCACATAGGCAGCGTTTCCACCTGAAAGGTAGGCGCTGTTCCACATGCGCTGCATCACGCTTTCTTGCATGCTTGGTCACCCTCGGTTAGGGGAACACCATCGGCGTCGACACCGAGCAAACTTGCAGAAGTCCGAATGCAGCGACTAAAACAAGCCACTTAGGATCACACTGATAGTCCGGGTACCAGCCCGGATGCCCCTGCTTGTCTCATTTCTTCAAAATAAGAGCGGCAGCTTGTGGCTACTGCTCTGGTTATAGCCATGACGCGGGTTGAAGCCCGCGCCACAGCCTCTACGGTGCAACGTTACAGCAGCTGAATCACACGCCGCTCGAGAGCAACATGTTACGGATGTGACCGATGGCCTTAGTCGGGTTCAGGCCTTTCGGACATACGTTGACGCAGTTCATGATGCCCCGGCAGCGGAAAACGCTGAACGGGTCATCGAGCGAAGCCAGACGCTCGCTGGTCTTGGTGTCACGGCTGTCAGCCAGGAAACGGTAGGCTTGCAGCAGTGCAGCAGGACCGAGGAACTTGTCAGGGTTCCACCAGAACGACGGGCACGAAGTCGAGCAGCAGGCGCACAGGATGCACTCGTACAGACCGTCGAGCTTTTCACGTTCTTCCGGCGACTGCAGACGCTCGATGGCCGGAGCCGGCGTGTCGTTCTGCAGGTAAGGCTTCACCTTCTCGTATTGCTTGTAGAAGATGCTCATATCGACGACCAGGTCACGGATAACCGGCAGACCTGGCAGTGGACGAACGATCAACTTGTTACCTTTTACAACGGCGGACAGCGGCGTGATGCACGCCAGGCCGTTCTTGCCGTTGATGTTCATGCCGTCGGAGCCGCAGACGCCTTCACGGCAAGAGCGACGATAGGAGAAACCCTCGTCCTGCTCTTTGATCAGGGCCAGCACGTCGAGCACCATCAGGTCTTTACCACCGGTATCGACCTGGAAGTCCTGCATGAACGGCGCAGCGTCCTGATCAGGGTTGTAGCGATAAACACTGACTTGCAACATGGCGGTCACCCCTTAATAAGTCCGGACTTTAGGTTCGAAAGTCGGAACAGTCTTCGGCGAGAAGTTGACGGCACGCTTGGTGACGCGCTTGTCACCCGGGAAGTACAGGGTGTGGCACAGCCAGTTTTCGTCGTCACGGTCTTCAAAGTCTTCACGAGCGTGCGCGCCGCGGGACTCTTTACGTACTTCGGCCGCGATGGCGGTAGCTTCAGCCACTTCCAGCAGGTTTTGCAGCTCCAGCGCTTCGATTCGTGCAGTGTTGAACGCCTGCGACTTGTCGTTGATCTTCACGTTGGCGATGCGGGCACGCAGGTCAGCAAGCTGAGCGATGCCTTTCTGCATGTATTCGCCAGTACGGAATACGCCGAAGTAGTTCTGCATGCAGCTTTGCAGCTCGCGACGCAGGGTCGCAACGTCTTCACCGTCAGTACGGTTGTTCAGTGCGTTCAGGCGCGACAGGGCAGCTTCGATGTCGGACTCGGTAGCGTCGTCGTATTCGATGCCGTCGGTCAGGGCCTTTTCCAGGTGCAGGCCGGCAGCGCGACCGAATACCACCAGGTCGAGCAGCGAGTTGCCGCCCAGACGGTTGGCACCGTGAACCGATACGCAAGCCACTTCACCGACCGCGAACAGGCCAGGAATGATCTGGTCCTGACCTTCGGCGTTCTGGGTGATCGCCTGGCCATGAATATTGGTGGCAACTCCGCCCATCATGTAGTGGCAGGTCGGAACAACCGGAACCGGCGCAACCACAGGGTCAACGTGTGCAAACGTCTTCGACAGTTCGCAGATGCCTGGCAGACGGCTGTGCAGCACTTCCTCGCCCAGGTGGTCGAGTTTGAGCATTACGTGGTCGCCATTCGGACCGCAGCCGTTGCCGGCGATGATTTCTTTAACCATCGAACGGGCAACCACGTCACGACCGGCAAGGTCTTTGGCGTTCGGAGCATAACGCTCCATGAAACGCTCGCCGTGCTTGTTGATCAGGTATCCACCTTCACCACGGCAACCTTCGGTCACCAGTACACCGGCGCCGGCGATGCCGGTCGGGTGGAACTGCCACATTTCGATGTCCTGCACCGGCACGCCGGCACGCAGGGCCATGCCAACGCCGTCACCGGTGTTGATCAGGGCATTGGTGGTGGAGGCGTAGATACGGCCTGCACCGCCAGTGGCCAATACGGTGGCCTTGGCGCGGATGTACGAAGTTTCGCCGGTTTCGATGCAGATCGCGATCACACCCACGAACTCGCCTTCCTGGTTTTTCACCAGATCGACAGCGTAGTACTCATTGAGGAACGTGGTGCCAGCTTTCAGGTTGCCCTGATAAAGGGTGTGCAGCAGCGCGTGACCGGTACGGTCGGAAGCGGCGCAAGTACGTGCAGCCTGACCGCCCTTGCCGTAGTCCTTGGACTGACCGCCGAACGGACGCTGGTAGATACGGCCTTGTTCGGTACGCGAGAACGGCAGACCCATGTGGTCCAGCTCGAACACCGCAGCCGGGCCTTCCTGACACATGTATTCGATCGCGTCCTGGTCACCGATGTAGTCGGAACCCTTGACGGTATCGTACATGTGCCAGCGCCAGTCATCGTTCGGGTCAGCGGACGCGATTGCGCAGGTGATGCCGCCCTGGGCGGATACAGTGTGCGAACGGGTCGGGAAAACCTTGGTGATCACCGCAGTCTTGTGCCCGCCCTGTGCCAGCTGCAGCGCAGCGCGCATGCCGGCACCGCCACCACCAATAATGATGGCGTCGAAAGAAATCGTTGGAATGTTAGCCATGACTCAGATACCCCAGAGAATCTGCACACCCCAGACGAAGTAAGCGAACATCGCAACGCCGCAAACTGCCTGGAAAAGGAAACGTATTGCCGTTGCGGACTTGCCGAACGCCATTGGCGTCAGGTAGTCGGTCGCGATGGTCCACATGCCGACCCAGGCGTGAGCACCCAGAGCAACAAGGGCCAGCAGGCTGAAAATACGCATTCCGTTGTGGGCGAACAGTTCATGCCACTGGGCATACTCGAGGCCAGGGTTGGCGACGATGTATCCGATCAGGAAGATGAAGTAAGCCGCGAGAACGACCGCAGACACACGTTGCGCCATCCAGTCATAGAGGCCCGAACGCGACAGGTTAGTGACGTTAGTTACCATATCCAGACTCCTGCCAGAACGATTACCACCACGGAAACGGCGATAACGATTTTCGAGCCCAGTTTGCCGCCTTCCAGCGTCTCACCGATGCCCATGTCCATGATCAAGTGGCGCACACCGGCTACCAGGTGATACAGCAGAGCGGACAGGATGCCCCAAATCACTAGCTTGGCTAGCGGACTGGTCAGACACGCTTTCACCTGACCGAAGCCTTCCTCGGAGCTCAGCGACTTGTCCAATGCATAAAGCATGATGGCAAGGCACACGAAGAGGATGACACCGGAGATACGGTGAAGAATGGACGTGTAAGCAGTGACTGGGAGTTTGATGGTCCTTAGGTCTAGGTTTACAGGTCGTTGGCTTTTCACGGCTTTTTTTTCACACTGAAGAGCCCCTAACAATCAGGGCAAAGTTGTTGGGGAGTGCACTGGTCAGGTAACCACCACCCAGGGATGCGACCCCCAATGAAAGCAAGCCCAAAAGCCCTTGGCGGTCGGTGGCCGAGTATAGACAGTTAGGCTACTAATGACAACGCGTTCACCTACCCCCAATAGCGGATTGCACAAGTCGCATAAAAGGCGTAAATGGCAGTCAATTTCGAGGAAAAAGTGCGCTTAAAGCCTTCTGGAGCAAGACTTTAGGCAAATTGACATTCGAATTTATCTCACTATAGTGGTGCGGGCCCTGCGTGGGGGGTCTGTCTGATGGTTCAAGCATAAATAGGAGGCCACATGGCTGACAAAAAAGCGCAGTTGATCATCGAGGGCGCAGCCCCCGTCGAGCTGCCCATTTTAACCGGCACCGTTGGTCCCGATGTAATCGATGTTCGGAGCCTGACGGCCACGGGCCGCTTCACGTTCGACCCGGGTTTCATGTCGACCGCCTCGTGCGAGTCGAAAATCACCTATATCGACGGCGACAACGGCATTCTGCTGCACCGCGGCTACCCGATCGAACAGCTGGCTGAAAAGTCGGACTACCTGGAAACCTGCTACCTGCTGCTCAACGGCGAATTGCCGACGGCAGAACAGAAGGCCCAGTTCGTCAGCACCGTGAAAAACCACACCATGGTTCACGAGCAGCTGAAAACCTTCTTCAACGGTTTCCGTCGCGACGCCCACCCGATGGCCGTCATGTGCGGTGTAGTCGGCGCCCTCTCGGCCTTCTACCACGACTCCCTGGACATCAATAACCCGCAGCATCGCGAAATCTCCGCGATCCGTCTGGTTGCCAAGATGCCGACCCTGGCAGCGATGGTTTACAAGTACTCCATGGGCCAACCCATGATGTACCCGCGCAACGACCTGACGTACGCGGAAAACTTCCTGCACATGATGTTCAACACTCCGTGCGAGATCAAACCGATCAGCCCGGTGCTCGCCAAGGCCATGGACCGGATCTTCATCCTCCACGCCGACCACGAGCAGAACGCGTCGACCTCTACCGTGCGTCTGGCCGGTTCTTCGGGTGCCAACCCGTTCGCCTGTATCGCCGCCGGTATCGCCGCACTGTGGGGCCCTGCCCACGGCGGTGCGAACGAAGCCGTACTGACCATGCTCGATGAAATCGGCGATGTCTCGAACATCGACAAATTCATCGCCAAGGCCAAGGACAAGAACGATCCGTTCAAGCTGATGGGCTTCGGTCACCGCGTCTACAAGAACCGCGACCCTCGCGCGACTGTAATGAAGCAGACCTGCGACGAAGTATTGAAGGAACTGGGCATCAACAACGATCCGCAACTCGAACTGGCCATGCGCCTGGAAGAGATCGCCCTGACCGACCCGTACTTCATCGAACGCTCGCTGTACCCGAACGTCGACTTCTACTCGGGGATCATCCTCAAGGCGATCGGCATTCCGACCAGCATGTTCACTGTGATCTTCGCCCTGGCACGTACTGTTGGCTGGATTTCGCACTGGAAGGAAATGCTCTCGAGCCCGTACAAGATTGGCCGTCCGCGCCAGCTGTACACGGGTTATGAGTCGCGCGACATCATCAAGCTGGAAGACCGTAAGTAAGGGCTTCTTGTTTTGATGATTTAGTGGTGTGTCAGGAACGGCCTCTTATATAGAGGCCGTTTTTGTTTGGGGGGGGGTGGGGGCATATCCGTTGCTGCGGGTGTTGCCGCTGGCGGTTTCACTCTTACAGCGAGTCCCTTTTTCAAACGCCGGAGTGCCGGCCCAGCAAAAAGGAACCAAAAGGCTTTGCCCCGGCGTTCGGCCCCTCGCTGGGGCTCGGGGTTCCTTCGTTACGGAATCGATCCGGGCGCAGCGGCTACGGTTTGCTTCGCTGCACCTCCTTCCGCTGTGTACGACTGCGTCGTACGGTCGCTACGCTCCCACGCCCGGATCAATCCCTTCACTCAGCCTGCCGAAGGGGCAAAAGAGCGAGAGCAAGAGCAAGAGCAAAATCAAAAGCCCCTCACCCTAGCCCTCTCCCGGAGGGAGAGGGAACTGACCGTGGTGGATGTGGGAGATATGCCGACGTGAAATACCGAGTCGAGCGCACAATTGGAAAAGCCCACAAATCGGCCCCCTCTCCCTCGGGGGTGTATGTACCGGAGACATGGTAGACACATGTTCGGAGACATGGTGGACGGTTTAGATCTTCTTACCTGCCGTCACGATCTGCAAGTTCAAGTCGATTCGGGCGATACGATGTCTACTCCAGTAGACATCGTGGATGCCGTCTTCCATCGTTTCCCGGATAGCAACTGATCTCCCGTGAAACGCCTTTCCGACCGCGTATTCACGATTCCCCCAGTAAATCTCGCCCTTCGCCTGAACCTTCCTGACCACATCACCCTCGTCGTACTCCGGGGCCGCAGGTTGCTCCTGATATTCCCGTGAGCTGCTGCTGTAACGAGTAGCGGGAACCTGCATGTCCAGCGCTTGATGCGGGCGCTTCTGGTTGTATATATCACGCCAGATATCAAACGCCCGTTGCGCGTCGTTGAGATCGATAAAGTGCCGGTCTCGCAGGACTTCATTTTTCAGGCTGCGGTGGAAGCGTTCCAGCTTTCCTTGGGTTTGCGGATGATAAGGACGAGAGTGGCCGACCTTGATGCCTTGGCTCATCAGCCAGACCTCCAGCGCGGTATAAACGCCCGTCTGGTCACCCCAGGGCGAACCGTTGTCCATCGTCATGCGCAAAGGCAGGCCATGACGCTGAAAGACCCGGATTAGATGCTCCTGGACGGTTTCACGCTGCTCATTGATGCATGCCGCGATGCACAGCGAAAACCGTGAATGATCGTCCAATATCGTCAACGGATGGCAACGCCCCCGAGCCAGGCTGATATGCCCCTTGAAGTCCATCTGCCAAAGATCATTGGGCGCTTCATGCTCGAACCGGATAAACGGTTTGATCTCAGCGGCCTTTGGATCAATGCGCGAATGACGCTGCAAAACCGCATGCACAGTACTGACAGAAGGCATCACTGCGCCGCTGTTTTCCAGCACGCGCTTGAGCTTGCGAGCGCCCCAAGCCGCGTACTCCTGACTCGCGGTCAGAATCTGCTGCTCAACCTCATCAGCGCAGCGTTTGGGTGATGTTTTGGGTCGTCGAGACTGATTGATCAATCCCTCTGCACCTGAGGTTTCAAACCTCTTGAGCCATTTGTAGGCAGTGTTTGGGCTGATATTGAATCGGCGGCAAAGCTGCCGAACATTGGCTCCTTCTTTCCGAGCCAAAAGTACAAATTCTGTACGAAGCTGCACGGTGGACACCTCTTCCCAAGACACAGGCCATCTCCTTCGCGATGAGCAATGTGTCTATTTAAAAGTGTCCACCATGTCTCCGAACATGTGTCTACCATGTGTCCGGTACATACAGGGAGAGGGCTGGGGTGAGGGGCAGCCACACCACAAATCCCAAGCCAACCACCCGCTTCTAACCACTCAACAATGAGCGTTAGCTCGAGTGCTCTTGATCTTGCCTCACCGGCGACGTCGGAAGGCTGAGCGCAGGGATTGATCCGGGGGTGGGAGCGCAGCGACCGTCTGGCGCAGCCAGACACAGCGGAAGGAGGTGCAGCGCAGCAAACCGTAGCCGCTGCGCCCGGATCGATCCCGGAGCGAAGGGACCCGAGCCTGCGAGGGCCGTACGTAGGAGCAAGCGTTTTTTTGCTTACTTTTTTTAGGCGTTTGTAAAAAAAGTGAGTCGCCGTAAGGGCGAAACCCTAAGCAGCCGTTACCGCAGCAACGGATATACACCAAAACAACCAATAACCGCCCACAAAAAAATGCCCCAATCTCTCGATCAGGGCACTCTCTTACAGCTTGCAGCTTGCAGCTAAAAACCGCTCTTTAGTGCGAAACCGCCCCACTCGCCCCCAACCCAGTCTGCGAACGCACAAACTGCGGGAAGAACAGCGCCCGCTCGTTGTCCGCCGCCGCCGACTTGTCAGTGATCGAGAAGAACCAGATCCCGATAAAGGCAATGATCATCGAAAACAGCGCCGGGTACTCGTAAGGGAAGATCGCCTTCTCATGATGCAGAATCTGCACCCAGATGGTCGGGCCAAGAATCATCAGACCCACCGCACTGATCAGCCCCAACCAGCCGCCGATCATCGCACCGCGCGTGGTCAGCTTCTTCCAGTACATCGAAAGCAGCAGCACCGGGAAGTTGCAACTGGCCGCGATCGAGAACGCCAGACCGACCATGAACGCAATGTTCTGGCTTTCGAACAGAATGCCCAGACCGATCGCCAGCACCGCCAGAGCGATGGTGGTGATCTTCGACACGCGAATTTCATCCTTCTCGTTGGCCTTGCCCTTCTTGATCACGCTGGCGTACAGGTCGTGAGACACCGCCGAAGCACCCGCCAGCGTCAGGCCAGCCACCACAGCGAGAATGGTTGCGAACGCTACCGCCGAGATGAAGCCAAGGAAGATGCTGCCCCCGACCGCGTTGGCCAGGTGCACCGCCGCCATGTTGTTGCCACCGAGCAAGGCGCCCGCTGCATCTTTAAAGGCAGGGTTGGTGCTGACCAGCAGGATCGCGCCAAAGCCGATGATGAAGGTCAGGATGTAGAAGTAACCGATGAAACCGGTCGCGTAGAGCACGCTCTTGCGGGCTTCTTTCGCGTCACTCACGGTGAAGAAGCGCATCAGAATGTGTGGCAGGCCAGCGGTGCCGAACATCAGCGCCAGACCCAGCGAGAACGCCGAAATCGGATCCTTGACCAGACCGCCCGGGCTCATGATCGCTTCGCCCTTGGCGTGAACCTTGATCGCTTCGGAGAACAGCGTGTTGAAATCGAAGCCAACGTGCTTCATGACCATCAGCGCCATGAACGAGGCACCGGACAGCAGCAGCACAGCCTTGATGATCTGCACCCAAGTGGTCGCCAGCATGCCGCCGAACAGCACGTACATGCACATCAGCACACCGACCAGGATCACCGCAACGTGGTAATCAAGGCCGAACAGCAGCTGGATCAGCTTGCCGGCACCTACCATTTGCGCGATCAGGTAGAACGCCACCACCACCAGCGAACCGCAGGCCGACAGGGTGCGAATCTGGGTTTGCCCAAGGCGATAGGACGCCACATCGGCAAAGGTGTATTTACCCAGGTTCCGCAGACGCTCGGCGATCAGGAACAGAATGATCGGCCAGCCCACCAGGAAGCCGATCGAGTAGATCAGGCCATCGTAGCCGGAGGTGAACACCAGCGCGGAAATCCCCAAAAAGGACGCCGCCGACATGTAGTCACCGGCAATCGCCAGACCGTTCTGGAAACCGGTGATCTTGCCGCCCGCCGCGTAATAATCGGCGGCCGAGTTGTTTTTCTTCGAAGCCCAGTAGGTGATGTACAGCGTCGCGCCGACGAAAGCCACGAACATCAGGATCGCCGGGATGTTCAGCGGTTGTTTGGCCACGGCACCGGTCAGGGCATCAGCGGCCCAGGCGCCGGGCGCGAACGCGGCAACGCTTAATAAAGCAAGTAGACGCCGGATCATTGCTGAGCCTCCTTGAGAATCGCATTGTTCAGGTCGTCGAACTCGCCATTGGCGCGGCGCACGTAAATGCCGGTCAGGACGAAGGCCGAAAGGATCAGGCCGACACCGATCGGGATGCCCCAGGTAATCGAAGATTCCGGACTGAGTTTCGCCCCGAGCACATGCGGCCCGTACGCGATCAGCAGGATGAATGCGGAGTACAGCCCAAGCATGATTGCCGAGAGAATCCAGGCGAATCGTTCCCTTTTCTTGACCAGCTCCTTGAATCGGGGACTGTTTTGAATCGAGAGGTAAATGCTGTCGTTCATTGTTTTTATCCTCGCAGCACAGATTATTGTTGGAACGTAGCTAATGTATGCGGCTGCGAGAGAGGTTCCAGACGACCTTAGTAGTAGATGGCCATGACGTATTCGCCATTTTCAAGCAAACACAAAAACCTGTGGGAGCTGGCTTGCCAGCGATGGCGTCGTTTCAGTCAACTGATTAGTCAACTGACAGATCGCTATCGCGGGCAAGCCCGCTCCCACAGGGTTTGCGGTGATCCGAAGCTATTTGCGGTTATTTGGTCCAGTCAGCCACACGATCCGGGTGTTTGGCCACCCAGTCCTTGGCCGCTGCATCAGGCTTGGCACCATCCTGGATCGCCAGCATGACTTCGCCGATTTCGTCTTTCGACGCCCACTGGAAGTTCTTCAGGAATTTCGCCACTTCCGGGGCCTTGGCTTCGAGGCCTTTGCTGCCGATGCTGTTGACGGTTTCAGCCTGGCCATACACACCTTTCGGGTCGTCGAGGAAGCGCAGTTTCCACTTGGCGAACATCCAGTGCGGCACCCAACCGGTGACGGCGATGGACTCGTTTTTCTTCTCGGCGCGGGTCAGCTCGGCAATCATGCCGGCGCCGGAACTGGCCTTGAGGCTGTACTTGTCGAGACCGTAATCCTTGATCGCCTGGTCGGTCTTGAGCATCACGCCTGAACCGGCATCGATGCCGACGATGCGGTTCTTGAAAGTGTCATCGGTTTTCAGGTCTTCAATCGATTTGGCTTTGACGTACTCAGGCACGATCAGGCCGATTTTTGCATCCTTGAAGTTCGGGCCGTAATCGACGACCTGATCCTTGTTCTTGGTCCAGTAATCGCCGTGGGTCACCGGCAGCCAGGCCGACAGCATGGCGTCGAGCTTACCGGTCGCCACGCCCTGCCACATGATCCCGGTGGCAACGGCTTGCAGCTTCACGTCGTAACCGAGTTTCTGCTTGATCACTTCGGCCGCCACATGGGTGGTCGCGACGCTGTCGGACCAGCCGTCAACGTAACCGATGTTCAGGGTCTGTTTTTCAGCGTTGGCGAAACTGGAACTCATCGCAAGCGCCAGCACGGCACCTGCGCCTAAAAGTCGTCGCATCTTCATCGTTTACTTCCCCGAAATGCTGCGCCCGACGGATGTCGGGCATCGTCAACGTATTGTTATGGTGCACGGCGCCCCCATCACGCCGGACCTCACACACCGAACATCAGCCGATTTTTCAAAAAGGGTACTGATGGTTCGATCATCAACCTCAAGCGGCCCGCGACCTGCTCTGTCAGCGACCTCAAGGCAACGAGAAACGACATCAGAACGCCATTAATCGCACCTGAATAATTGACGCCAGACAATCCGCCCGAACTTTGCATGTCTCAATCATGCGGCTCACCAACCCCTCTATAAATGCAGGTAACATGCGTCGCTTTGCAGCCACTCGGCCTGACCATGACCGCGACGTCCCGTTTTCCTTTTCTGCCCTATCTGTTCGCCTGCCTGCTCGGCGTGTTTGCCCTCGGTGGCTTCTGGTTCGGGCTCGGCCAAGCGGTAATCCTGCCGGACGCGGCCACCCCGACGCACAAGCTGCAATGCGCCTCCTATACGCCGTTCGATAAAGACCAGTCGCCCTTTGACGTGCCGTTCAAGTTGCGCCCGGAGCGCATGGACGCCGACCTCGCGCTGCTGGCAACGCGTTTCGAGTGCATTCGTACCTATTCGATGACCGGCCTCGAAGCGCTGCCGGAGCTGGCGCGCAAGCACGGGCTGAAACTGATGATCGGCGCCTGGGTCAACAGCAACCCGGTGGATACCGAGCAGGAAGTCGAGCTGCTGATCAAATCGGCCAACGCCAACCCCGATGTGGTGACAGCGGTGATCGTCGGCAACGAGGCGCTGCTGCGCAAAGAGGTGACCGGCGCGCAACTGGCCCGGTTGATCAACAAGGTCAAAAGCCAGGTCAGGCAGCCGGTCACTTACGCCGATGTCTGGGACTTCTGGCTCAAGCACCCGGAAGTCGCGCCGGCGGTGGATTTCCTGACCATTCATTTACTGCCGTACTGGGAAGATGATCCGTCGAACATCGACGTGGCGCTGCAGCATGTCGCGGATGTCCGTCAGGTGTTCGGCAACAAGTTCGCACCCAAGGACGTGATGATCGGCGAAACCGGCTGGCCGAGCGAAGGCCGCCAGCGTGAGACTGCGGTGCCGAGCCGGGTCAACGAAGCGAAGTTCATTCGCGGGTTCGTGGCGATGGCCGAGAAGGAAGGCTGGCGATACAACCTGATCGAAGCCTTTGATCAACCGTGGAAACGCGGCAGCGAAGGCGCGGTCGGCGGCTATTGGGGCTTGTTCGATGCCGATCGCCAGGACAAGGGCGTGCTCGCCGGGCCGGTGAGCAATGTACCGTACTGGAAGGAGTGGCTGGCGGTTAGTGGTTTGATTTTTCTCGGCACGCTGATGCTTGGCGGTCGCGTTCGGACCACGCGTTCGGCGCTGCTGTTACCGTTGCTGGGCGCCCTCGCCGCTTGCTCGATGGGCGCCTGGGGTGATCTGGCGCGAGTGACCACGCGGTTTGCCAGTGAATGGCTGTGGGTCGGTTTGCTGACGCTGTTGAATCTGTTGGTGCTGGCGCACGCTGCGCTGACCTTGAGCGCGCGCGCGGGCTGGCGTGGGCGTGCTTTCGAATGGTTTGAGCGGCACGCTGGCTGGCTGGTCGCGGCCGCCGGTTTTGCTGCGGCGGTGATGATGCTGGAAATGGTCTTCGATCCGCGTTATCGCAGCTTTGCCAGCATGGCGTTCGTGCTGCCGGCGCTGGTTTATGTGTGCCGGCCGGTGAGCGTGCCGCGCAGGGAGATTGCCTTGCTGACCTTTATGGTGGGTGCGGGGATTGCGCCGCAGCTGTATCAGGAAGGGTTGTTGAATCAGCAGGCGTGGGGTTGGGCGTTGGTCAGTGTATTAATGGTGGCGGCGTTGTGGCGCTGCCTGCGGGTTCGCAACACTTAAGCTTCATTGGCTGAAATGTCCCATCGCGAGCAGGCTCACTCCTACAATTGGAATGCGTACCCCTTGTAGGAGTGAGCCTGCTCGCGATGACTGACTGTCAGGCGCCGCGGGACTCACGGACCAGGCGCAACCCGCCAATCACCACGGCAAACACCGCCAACGTGGTGTTGTACAACGCCAGCGCTGGCAAGCCGATCACCAGCGTCAGCACCGCCAGCCACCACCCTGCCCGTCCCGGCACAACGAAGCCGATCAGCGCCGCAGCGAGCGCCGCCCAGCCCAATACCTTGAAATGGATCATCAGCCCGAGGTTGGAGCGCACCACGCATTCCCAACGGCTGGCCTCGTCGACGCAGATGCCGACCCACTGGCCGTCTTCCATAAAGCCATAACGCGCGGCATAACTGGCCGCCAGCCACAACGGCAACAGCATGAGCAGCACAATCACGGGCAAGCGGCGGGACATGGAGCACTCCAATCTGTGGAAATCGGCGGCCAGCTTAATCTGCCGCCCTGCATACGCAAGCGCTAACAACACTTAACTGTTCATTCGGGCCGTGCAAAGTGTATCGTCCAGCTACTATTACTCCGAATTCCGCCTGTTTGGTGCCGCAGCATGGCACTTTGGCGCAAGCCCGGTGGTCATAGCCTGCGAACTTCATTCGGCACCTTCCTCTAAGGGATCTAGTCATGCTCCGTTCCTTGCGCTTCGCCGCGCTGTTCAGCGGCCTTATTTTGAGTGCGTCCGCACTGGCGGTGGATATCGACGCCGCCAGTTATGGCTACCCCCTGACCAATCCGTTCGAGGCGACCATCGCCACGACGCCGCCGGACCTGCGCCCTGAACTGCCGCTCGATGACGACATTACCCAGTCGGATCGCAGCGTCACCCTGCGCCCGGAACGCGAGTTCATCCTGCCGGACAATTTCTGGGCAGTGAAAAAGCTCACTTATCGCATCGCCACGCAAGACAAACCGGCACCGCTGATTTTCCTGATTGCCGGCACCGGTGCGCGGTATGACAGCACGCTCAACGAATACCTGAAAAAGCTCTATTACAAGGCCGGCTACCACGTTGTGCAGTTGTCGTCGCCAACCAGCTTCGACTTCATCAGCGCCGCTTCACGTTTCGCCACACCGGGCGTGACCAAGGAAGACGCCGAAGACATGTACCGGGTGATGCAGGCCGTGCGGGCGCAGAACCCGAAGCTGCCGGTGACCGAGTACTACCTCACCGGTTACAGCCTCGGCGCCCTCGATGCCGCCTTCGTTGCGCATCTGGACGAGACGCGTCGCAGCTTCAACTTCAAGAAAGTGTTGCTGCTCAACCCGCCGGTCAACCTGTATACCTCGGTAACCAACCTCGACAAGCTGGTGCAGACCGAAGTCAAAGGCATCAACAGCAGCACCACCTTTTATGAACTGGTGTTGACCAAGCTGACCCGCTACTTCCAGCAAAAAGGCTACATCGACCTCAATGACGCGCTGCTTTATGACTTCCAACAGTCCAAGCAGCACCTGACCAACGAGCAGATGGCGATGCTGATCGGCACGTCGTTCCGCTTCTCGGCGGCCGACATCGCGTTCACGTCAGACCTGATCAACCGTCGCGGCCTGATCACCCCGCCAAAATTCCCGATCACTGAAGGCACCAGCCTCACGCCGTTCCTCAAGCGTGCGCTGCAGTGCGATTTCGACTGCTACATCACCGAGCAGGTGATTCCGATGTGGCGCGCGCGCACCGACGGCGGCAGCCTGCTGCAACTGATCGATCAGGTCAGCCTGTACGCGCTGAAAGATTACCTGCAAGCCAGCCCGAAAATCGCCGTGATGCACAACGCCGACGACGTGATCCTCGGCCCGGGCGACCTCGGTTTCCTGCGCAAGACCTTCGGTGATCGCCTGACCCTTTACCCACTGGGCGGCCACTGCGGCAACCTTAACTACCGCGTCAACAGCGACGCCATGCTGGAGTTCTTCCGTGGCTAAATATCTCCTGCTGATTACAGCGCTCCTCTGTGCAGGCGTGGCCCAGGCCGACAACAGCAAAGCCAACGCGCCGGTAGTGGTCGACAGCGACGGCTTCAAGGAACCGCTGACCAAACTGAAATTCAACCCGGGCCTGGACCAGCGCGAGTTCGAGCGCTCGACGCTCAACGCGCTGAACGTCTACGACCCGCTGGAGTCGTGGAACCGTCGGGTTTACCACTTCAACTATCGCTTCGACCAATGGGTGTTCCTGCCGGTGGTCGATGGCTACCGCTACATCACCCCAAGCTTCGTGCGCACCGGGGTGAGCAACTTCTTCAACAACCTCGGTGACGTGCCGAACCTGGTCAACAGCCTGTTGCAGTTCAAGGGCCAGCGTTCGATGGAAACCACCGCGCGCTTGCTGCTCAACACCACCATCGGCATCGCCGGTCTGTGGGACCCGGCCACCGCCATGGGCCTGCCGCGCCAGAGCGAAGATTTCGGTCAGACGTTGGGCTTCTACGGTGTACCGGGCGGCGCCTACTTCGTACTGCCGATCCTCGGCCCGTCGAACATCCGTGACACTGCGGGCCTCGCCGTGGACTACACCGCCGAATCGGCGATCAACTTCCTCAACGTCTCGGAAGTCAGCTCCAACCACCCGGAAGTCTGGGCTTTGCGTGCGGTCGACAAGCGCTACCAGACCAGCTTCCGCTACGGCCAGATGAACTCGCCGTTCGAGTATGAGAAGGTGCGTTACGTCTACACCGAGGCGCGCAAGCTGCAGGTGGCCGAGTAATTTCGGCGAGTACAAAAAAGGGCCATTCGATGCGAGTCGAATGGCCCTTTTTCATGACACAACACAAATCAAACTGTGGGAGCCAGCCTGCTGGCGATGAGGCCGTATCAGTTACAAAATTGACAACTGACAGACCGCAATCGCCAGCAGGCTGGCTCCCACAGGGTCAGCGATCAGCCTTTAACGGCGCGCCAGAGCTTGCCGACGACGGAAACCACCGCCAACACCACCGCACCGGCAATGATCCCCGCGACACCATTAAGCAACATCGGCACCGCAAACCCGGCGCTGCCTGCCGCTGCGCCCACGCCTTCGATCCAGTGATGCACCATCGGCACGCCGTGGGTGAGGATGCCGCCGCCAACCAGGAACATCGCCGCCGTACCGACCACCGACAGGGTTTTCATCATATACGGCGCGGCGCTGAGGATGACGCTGCCGGTTTTCTTCGCGAACTGGCCTGGCTTCTGCGTCAGCCACAAGCCGAGATCGTCGAGTTTGACGATACCCGCCACCAGCCCGTAAACGCCCACAGTCATGACGATGGCAATGCCGGACATGACAACCACCTGCTGAGTCAGCGAAGCATCCGCCACGGTACCGAGGGTGATCGCGATGATTTCTGCCGAGAGGATAAAGTCGGTGCGAATCGCGCCTTTGATCTTGTCCTTCTCATAGGCCACCAGATCGGTCGCCGGGTCCGCCACCGCCGCGGTCAACTGCGCATGCTCGGCCTCGTCTTCGGTCTTGCTGTGCAGAAATTTGTGCGCGAGCTTTTCGAAGCCCTCGAAGCACAGATAGGCACCGCCGACCATCAGCAGCGGCGTGACCAGCCACGGCACGAACGCACTGATCGCCAGCGCCGACGGCACCAGGATCAGTTTGTTGACGAACGAGCCCTTCGCCACGGCCCAGACCACGGGAATCTCGCGCTCGGCACGCACACCAGAGACCTGCTGGGCGTTGAGCGCCAGATCGTCACCGAGCACGCCGGCAGTCTTCTTGGCGGCCATTTTGGTCATCAACGCCACGTCATCCAGAACGGTGGCGATGTCGTCGATCAGCACCAGCAAACTGCTTCCTGCCATGAATCCTGTTTCCTTCTGTGTATTAATGTTGCGAAGCATAACGCGACCGCAGGCCGCGTGGTGCATTGTTGAGCGCCGCGCGAGGCCGGTGCTACCATGCGCAACCGCCAGAACAGGCAAGGAACCACCGGGTTTATGAGCACAATCCGCGAGCGCAACAAAGAACTGATCCTGCGTGCCGCCAGCGAGGAGTTTGCCGACAAGGGCTTCGCGGCGACCAAAACCAGCGACATCGCCGCCAAGGCGGGACTGCCCAAGCCCAACGTCTACTACTACTTCAAATCCAAGGAAAACCTCTACCGCGAGGTGTTGGAAAGCATCATCGAGCCGATTCTGCAGGCCTCGACACCGTTCAACCCGGACGGCGTGCCGAGCGAAGTGCTCAGCGGCTACATCCGCTCGAAGATCCGCATCTCCCGCGACCTGCCCTTCGCCTCCAAGGTGTTCGCCAGCGAAATCATGCACGGCGCGCCGCACCTGAACGCCGATCTGGTGGAACAACTGAACGCCCAGGCCAAGCACAACATCGCCTGCATCCAGAGCTGGATCGACCGCGGCCAGATCGCCCCGATCGACCCCAACCACCTGATGTTCAGCATCTGGGCCGCCACCCAGACCTACGCCGACTTCGACTGGCAGATTTCAGCGGTAACCGGCAAGGACAAGCTGGATGAGGCCGATTATGAAGCGGCCGCGCAGACGATTATCCGGTTGGTGTTGAAGGGGTGTGAGCCGGACTGATACACCGAGGCGCGACTATCGCTGGCAAGCCAGCTCCCACAGGTTTCTGTATTGAATTCAGGTTTAGCAAACAACACAAATCCCTGTGGGAGCTGGCTTGCCAGCGATAGGGGGCCACTCGATTCAAAAATTGTTAAAGCCAAACTGTATCCCACAGCGGATAGTCGCCAATCTTGTCGACCAGTCTTGCGCGCAAAGGGTTAGCTACGACATATCGCGCCATTTTCACCAGATCGTCCTCCCGCCGAAGTGCGCGGTCGTGGAACCCCTGCTGCCAAAGCGGCCCGTTTCTACCACTGGCAAGATTAACTTCGCGCGCAGTCAGAGACTTGGTCTCTCGCATCAGTTTGCGAAGTGAGCAGTTCTCCAGTTCAACGAGCCAATGAAAGTGATCCGGCATGACTACCCATGCCAATGATTTTGCCAACCCAAGACATTGCGCCCGCCGAAATTGATGAACCACCAATCTGCCCAATGCGAAATCTGCAAAGATCGGCTCGCGATTGAGTGTATTGGTTGCCAGCAAATAGATTCGATTAGGCTCGGCATAGCGGCCAACCCGCAGACGATGTGAAGCAGGGAGATCAGGCAATCCATTGCCCCTTCATGATGAGTTCATCAGAAGGCTAGACTTCAGTGATCCGTTTGGCTGGTTTGGTCTTTTTTCATGATGTGTCAGTCAGGCCGCCATCGCTGGCAAGCCAGCTCCCACAGTTTTTTGTATTGGTTACAAAATCTGACCACGACAAAGAACCATGTGGGAGCTGGCTTGCCAGCGATGACTATCGATCAGGCGCTAAAGATCAAGCCACTACCCCGCCATCCGCCCTCAAATCCAGCGCCTCCACCGCTTTGATCGCCACCTGCTCATCCACGTCCGACAAATCCCCACTGATCCCGATCGCCCCCAGCAACGCTCCCGCCTGATCGCGAATCAACACCCCGCCCGGTGCCGGGACGACGCTGCCGTGGCCCAGGCTGTTGAGGGCGGCAATGAAGGCCGGGCGTTGTTGTGCGTCCTCGGCCAGCAGGCGCGAGCCTTTGCCCAGGGCGATGGCGCCCCAGGCTTTGCCGATGGCGATGTTGGGGCGCAGCAGGCTGGCGCCGTCTTCGCGTTGCAGGGCGATCAGGTGGCCGCCGGTATCGAGTACCGCGATGGTCAGCGGTGCGGCGTTGATGCCGCGCCCGACGCTGATGGCTTTGCTGACCAGATTGACTGCGACTTTCAAGGTTAAAGCGCTCATGGTGCCGTCCTCATTTTGTTATAGGGAAAGTCGTGGGGCTGCGCGTTTCTGCCGCAGCCCGATGCCACAAATAGAACACAATGAATTATTTTTTTGTATACAATAATTCCCGAAAAGCGCCACATGCGACGAAAAGCCACACTCAGACGGGCTTCCGACGAATGAAACAGGCGCTTGAGAAAATGGATTGACCTGCGCCGTCCGCCGTGAATACACTCTGCGCAAAGCCACTTGTATACAATTACAAAACGTAAAGAGGCACAAAACCATGAGCAAAATGAGAGCAATCGAAGCCGCCGTTCTGGTGATGCGCCGTGAAGGGGTTGATACCGCTTTTGGCATCCCGGGCGCAGCGATCAACCCGCTGTACTCCGCCTTGCAGAAGGTTGGTGGCATCGATCACGTCCTTGCTCGCCACGTTGAAGGCGCCTCGCACATGGCCGAGGGCTACACCCGCACCAAGGCCGGCAATATCGGCGTGTGCATCGGCACGTCCGGCCCGGCCGGTACCGATATGGTCACCGGGCTTTACAGCGCCTCGGCCGACTCGATTCCAATCCTTTGCATCACCGGTCAGGCACCCCGCGCCCGTATGCACAAGGAAGACTTCCAGGCGGTCGACATCACCAGCATCGTCAAGCCAGTGACCAAGTGGGCGACCACCGTTCTCGAACCGGGCCAGGTGCCTTACGCGTTTCAGAAAGCCTTCTATGAAATGCGCTCCGGCCGCCCAGGCCCGGTGCTGATCGACCTGCCATTCGATGTGCAGATGGCCGAGATCGAATTCGACATCGACGCTTATCAGCCGCTGCCATTGGCCAAACCGACCGCCACCCGCGTGCAGGTCGAGAAGGCTCTGGCCTTGCTGGATCAGGCCGAGCGTCCATTGCTGGTCGCCGGTGGCGGCATCATCAACGCCGATGCCAGTGACCTGCTGGTGGAGTTCGCTGAGCTGACCGGCATTCCGGTGATCCCGACCCTGATGGGCTGGGGCACCATCCCGGACGATCACCCGCTGATGGTCGGCATGGTGGGTCTGCAGACGTCGCACCGCTACGGCAACGCGACCATGCTCAAATCCGACGTGGTGCTGGGTATCGGCAACCGTTGGGCCAACCGTCACACCGGTTCGGTCGACGTCTACACCGAAGGCCGCAAGTTCATTCACGTCGACATCGAAGGCACGCAGATCGGCCGTGTGTTCACGCCGGACCTGGGCATCGTCTCCGACGCCGCCGCTGCGCTGACCGTGTTCATCGAAGTCGCTCGTGAATGGCAAGCCGCCGGCAAGCTGAAGAACCGCAGCGCCTGGCTGCAGGATTGCCAGCAGCGCAAGGCCAGCCTGCACCGCAAGACCCACTTCGACAACGTGCCGGTCAAGCCGCAGCGCGTTTACGAAGAAATGAACCAGGTGTTCGGCAAGGACACCTGCTATGTCAGCACCATTGGTCTGTCGCAGATTGCCGGCGCGCAGTTCCTGCACGTCTACAAGCCGCGTCACTGGATCAACTGTGGTCAGGCCGGTCCGCTGGGCTGGACCATTCCGGCGGCGCTGGGCGTGGTGAAGGCCGATCCGAGCCGCAAAGTCGTAGCCCTGTCGGGGGACTATGATTTCCAGTTCATGATCGAAGAACTGGCGGTCGGCGCTCAGTTCAAACTGCCTTACATCCACGTTGTGGTGAACAACTCGTACCTGGGCCTTATCCGTCAGGCCCAGCGCGGGTTCGAAATGGACTACTGCGTGCAGCTGTCCTTCGATAACCTCAACGCACCGGAACTCAATGGTTACGGGGTTGACCACATCGCAGTTGCCGAAGGCCTCGGCTGTAAAGCGCTGCGAGTATTCGAACCGTCGGAAATCGCCCCGGCCCTGCGCAAGGCCGAACAGATGATCGAAGAGTTCAAGGTGCCGGTGATCGTCGAAATCATTCTGGAGCGTGTGACCAACATCTCCATGGGTACCGAGATCAACGCGGTCAACGAGTTTGAAGACCTGGCACTGGTCGGCAACGATGCGCCAACGGCGATTTCGTTGCTTGATTGATCGTAACTAGCCCCCTCTCCCTCCGGGAGAGGGCTGGGGTGAGGGAAAGGTTTTGCGGTGCTCGCAAAATTCGGATCAGACTCAGGATCCCCCTCACCCTAACCCTCTCCCCCAGGAGAGGGGACTGATCGCGTTCAGTCTGACCCACCGTGCCTCATCCGTTTTTAGGAGACCACCATGCCGCGTTTCGCAGCCAACCTGTCCATGCTGTTCACCGAACAGGATTTCCTTGCCCGTTTCGACGCCGCCGCCAAGGCCGGTTTCAGTGGTGTGGAATACCTGTTCCCGTACGACTTCAGCTCGGCTGAAATCAAGGCAAAACTCGATGCCAACGGTCTGACCCAAGTGCTGTTCAACCTGCCGGCCGGTGACTGGGCCAAGGGCGAGCGCGGGATTGCCTGCCTGCCGGACCGGGTAGAAGAGTTCCGCGCCGGGGTCGATCTGGCGATCGCCTACGCACAAGTGCTGGGCAACACCCAAATCAACTGCCTGGCCGGTATCCGTCCGCAGGGCGTCGACGATGCCACCGTGGAAAAGACCTTCGTCGCCAACCTCAAATACGCCGCCGACAAGCTGCAAGCGGTGGGCATCAAACTGGTGATGGAAGCGATCAACACCCGCGACATTCCCGGTTTCTACCTGAACAACACGGCGCAGGCCCTGTCGATTCGCGAGCAGGTCGGCAGCGCCAATCTGTTCCTGCAATACGACATCTATCACATGCAAATCATGGAAGGCGACCTGGCCCGCACCCTGCAATCGCACCTGGGCGAGATCAACCATGTGCAACTCGCGGACAACCCCGGGCGCAACGAACCGGGCACCGGCGAGATCAACTACCGCTTCCTGTTCGAACACCTCGACCGCATCGGTTATCAGGGTTGGGTCGGTTGCGAGTACAAGCCGCTGACCACCACCGAAGCTGGCCTCGGCTGGCTCAAGACCCACAACGCAATCTGACGCAAATCCCCTGTAGGAGTGAGCCTGCTCGCGATGAATTCACCTCGGTACACCTGATGTACCTCAGCGCCTGAATCGCGAGCAGGCTCACTCCTACATAAAGGCAACAGCTTCCCTTATTTGCTTGAGCAAGACAAAAACAAGAGGAATTTCTCATGGCTAAAATCGGATTCATCGGCACCGGCATCATGGGCCACCCAATGGCGGCGAACCTGCAGAAAGCCGGTCACAGTCTCTTCCTGTCGCAACACCACGACGCCGCGCCGGCCGACCTCGTCGCCGCAGGTGCCGTCGCGCTGGCCAATCCGCGCGAAGTGGCGCAGGAAGCTGAATTCATCATCGTCATGGTCCCGGATACCCCGCAGGTCGATGACGTGCTGTTCCGTGCCGACGGCGTTGCCGCCGGTATCGGCAAAGGCAAAGTCGTGATCGACATGAGCTCGATCTCCCCAACCGCAACCAAAGCGTTCGCGACGAAGATCAACGAAAAAGGCGCGCAGTACCTCGACGCGCCGGTGTCCGGCGGTGAAGTCGGCGCCAAAGCCGCAACCATGAGCATCATGGTCGGTGGCGACGCCGATGCCTTCGAACGCGCTCTGCCGTTGTTCCAGGCCATGGGCAAGAACATCACCCTGGTCGGTGGCAATGGCGACGGTCAGACCGCCAAGGTCGCCAACCAGATCATCGTGGCCCTGAACATTCAGGCCGTGGCGGAAGCGCTGCTGTTCGCCTCGAAGAACGGCGCCGATCCGGCCAAGGTGCGTGAAGCGCTGATGGGCGGTTTCGCCTCCTCGAAGATTCTTGAAGTGCACGGCGAGCGCATGATCAAAG
The DNA here is from genome assembly GCF_900104975.1 of Pseudomonas sp. Z003-0.4C(8344-21). NCBI lineage: Bacteria > Pseudomonadati > Pseudomonadota > Gammaproteobacteria > Pseudomonadales > Pseudomonadaceae > Pseudomonas > Pseudomonas sp. Z003-0.4C(8344-21). The sequence continues at coordinate 4,606,897 of NZ_LT629756.1, forward strand.
GCACCTTCGATCCAGGCTTCCGCATCAGCCTGCACCAGAAGGACCTGAATCTGGCTCTGCAAGGCGCCAAAGAGCTGAACATCAACCTGCCGAACACCGCCAACGCCCAGCAAGTGTTCAGCACTTGCGCGGCCATCGGTGGCAGCAACTGGGACCACTCGGCGCTGATCAAGGGCCTGGAACACATGGCCAATTTCTCGATTCGCGACAAAAAATAATCTGTGCTTCTGGCTCGCTCCCTGTGGGAGCGGGCTTGCCCGCGATGGCATCAATGCGGTTTGCCTGAATGACCGCGCTGCCTGAATCGCTGGCAAGCCAGCTCCCACAAGGACCGCATCGCTGCACCGTTGTCGCTTCATCCCAATAACAAGAATTCCGGGAGCCCGCCATGTCGGTCGATCCGCAACAACTGCTGCGCGAGCTGTTTGCCACAGCCATCGACGCGGCCCATCCCAACCAGGTCCTCGAAACCCATTTGCCTGCCGACCGCAGTGGTCGGGTGATCGTCATCGGTGCCGGCAAAGCCGCGGCGGCGATGGCGCAAGTGGTCGAGCGCTGCTGGCAGGGTGACGTGTCCGGTCTGGTGGTGACCCGCTACGGTCACGGCGCCCCGTGCGAAAAAATCGAAGTGGTCGAAGCCGCGCATCCGGTCCCGGACGCCGCCGGTCTGGCGGTGGCCAAACGCGTGCTGGAAATGGTCAGTAACCTGAGCGAAGACGACCGGGTGATCTTCCTGCTCTCCGGCGGCGGCTCTGCCCTGCTCGCCCTGCCGGCCGAAGGCATCACCCTCGCCGACAAACAGTCGATCAACAAAGCCCTGCTCAAATCCGGCGCGACCATCGGTGAGATGAACTGCGTGCGCAAGCACCTCTCGGCGATCAAGGGCGGCCGACTCGGCAAGGCCTGCTGGCCGGCGACGGTTTACACCTACGCGATTTCCGATGTGCCCGGCGACCTCGCCACCGTCATCGCCTCCGGCCCGACCGTGGCCGACCCGAGCACCAGCGCCGAAGCCCTGGCGATCATCAAACGCTACGGCATCGACATTCCGGCCTCGGTGCGCAACTGGCTGCAAAGCCCGGAATCGGAAACCGTCAAACCCGGCGACCCGAGTCTGGCGCGCAGTCACTTCCAGTTGATCGCCCGCCCGCAACAATCGCTGGATGCCGCCGCAGTGAAATGCCGTCAGGCCGGTTTCAGCACCTTGATTCTGGGTGATCTCGAAGGCGAATCCCGCGAAGTGGCAAAAGTCCACGCCGGCATCGCCCGGCAGATCATCAACCACGGCCAGCCACTGGCGGCGCCGTGCGTGATTCTCTCCGGCGGCGAAACCACCGTGACCGTGCGCGGCAATGGCCGTGGCGGGCGCAACGCCGAATTCCTCTTGAGCCTCACCGACAATCTGAAGGGCCAACCCGGCGTCTATGCGCTGGCCGGTGACACCGACGGCATCGACGGCTCGGAAGACAACGCCGGCGCGATCATGACTCCGGACAGCTACGCCCGCGCCGCGGCCCTGGGCCTGAGCGCCAGCGACGAGCTGGATAACAACAACGGTTATGGCTACTTCCAGGCGCTCGACGCGTTGATCGTCACCGAGCCGACCCGCACCAACGTCAACGACTTCCGCGCCATCCTGATCCTTGAGAACTGCAAACCATGACGCCTGATAAAAAGGTCAAAATCCTCGCCACCCTCGGGCCTGCGGTGGATGGCATCGACGACATCCGTGAACTGGTCGAGGCCGGGGTGAATATCTTCCGGCTGAATTTCAGCCATGGCGATCACGCCGACCATGCCAAGCGCTACCAGTGGATCCGCGAAGTCGAGCGCCAGCTCAACTACCCGCTGGGCATTCTGATGGACTTGCAGGGACCGAAACTGCGGGTCGGCAAGTTCGCCGACGGCAAGGTGCAGCTGCATCGCGGTCAGGCGTTCCGCCTCGATCTGGACGCGACACTGGGCGACGAGCGTCGGGTGAATCTGCCGCATCCCGAGATCATCGCCGCGCTGGAAGCCGGCATGGATTTGCTGCTCGACGACGGCAAACTACGCCTGCGCGTGGTGACCCAGTACGCCGATGCGATCGACACCACCGTGCTCAATGGCGGCGAACTGTCCGACCGCAAAGGCGTGAACGTGCCGCAAGCGGTGCTCGACCTCAGCCCGCTGACCGCCAAGGACCGCCGCGACCTGAGCTTCGGTCTGGAGCTGGGCGTGGACTGGGTTGCGTTGTCGTTCGTGCAACGTCCGCAAGACATCGTCGAGGCCCGCGCACTGATCGGCGACAAGGCCTTTCTGATGGCAAAAATCGAGAAGCCTTCGGCGGTCGAACAACTGCGTGAAATCGCTGCGCTGAGTGACGCGATCATGGTCGCTCGCGGTGACCTTGGCGTTGAAGTGCCGGCCGAGAGCGTGCCGCAGATTCAGAAAAACATCATCACCACCTGCCGCGAACTTGGCAAACCGGTGGTGGTAGCGACGCAAATGCTCGAATCGATGCGCTTCTCTCCTGCGCCGACCCGCGCCGAAGTCACCGACGTCGCCAGCGCCGTGGCCGAAGGCGCCGATGCAGTGATGCTCTCGGCGGAAACCGCCTCTGGCGAGTACCCGCTGGAAGCGGTGCAGATGATGAGCAAGATCATCCGCCAGGTGGAAAACGGCCCGGATTACCAGACCCAGCTCGACGTCAGCCGACCAAAAGCCGAGGCAACGGTGTCCGATGCGATCAGCTGCGCGATCCGCCGGATCAGCAATGTGCTGCCGGTGGCGGTGCTGGTCAACTACAGCGAGTCGGGCGCCTCGACGCTGCGCGCATCACGGGAACGTCCGAAAGCGCCGATCCTCAACCTGACGCCGAACCTGCAGACGGCCCGGCGCTTGAGCGTGGCGTGGGGGATTCATTCGGTGGTCAACGATCGCCTGCGCCAAGTCGACGAAGTCTGCTCGACCGCGCTGGAAATCGCCCAGGCACAAGGCATGGCCGAGCGTGGCGACACCTTGCTGATCACTGCCGGCGTGCCGTTTGGCCAGCCGGGGTCGACCAACTCGCTGCGCATTGAGACGTTGATTTAGCGCCTGTACCGGCCTCATCGCCAGCAGGCTGGCTCCCACATAGGTTTTGTGTCAATCACAGAACCGAGACTGGACGCAGATCCGGTGTGGGAGCCAGCCTGCTGGCGATGCAGGCGCCTCGGTTCCCCTGACTTTCAGAACTGCCATGCCTGCCAATCACTTCAACACCCACTGCCCCGACTGGGCCGAGGCTTTGCTCAACGGTTTCAGTCAGATTTTCCTCCAGCGCCATCCGCTGTGCGGCTTGCTGTGCCTGTTGGCGATCCTGCTGACAGCGCCGGTATTGTTCGCCGGGGCGCTGCTCGGTGGCGTCGCCGGTTTGCTCACCGCGCAGCGGCGCAATTACGCCAAGGCGGATCGTCAGGCCGGATTGTTCAGCTACAACGGCGTGTTGCTTGGCTTGTTGCTGAGCCTGTATTTCCCTTGGTCGCCGCTGTTGCCGCCGCTGATTCTCGCCGCCGGCGGCCTCAGTGCGATGATCACCCAGCAATGGCTCAAGCGTGTCTACAGCAGGCGCGCGATACCGGCGTATACCTCGCCGTTCGTTGCCTTGAGTTGGCTGTTGCTGCTGTTCGCCGAGCCGTCCGCGCCCATCGCCTCTATCGATTTGCATACGGCGAATGTGCTGGCCGGGGAATTGAGAGGATTCGGCCAGGTCATGTTTCTTGATCATCCATTGGCCGGTGGTTTGATTGCCTGCGGCTTGCTGCTTGCCGATCGCCGTGCGTTCTGCTGGGCGCTGCTGGCTTCGGCGCTCGGCCTCGCTTCCAGCCTGCTGCAGCATGAACCCGCCACCGCGTTGCTGGGCCTGGGCAGTTACAACGCTGTGCTCGCCGCCCTCGCCTTCTCTGCGCAACGCCAATATCCGTGGCTGCCGCTGGTTGGCATCGTCCTGGCGCTGCTGGTGACGCCGCTGTTTGCCGCCGCAGCGCTCGCGACGCTGACCGCGCCGTTCATCCTCGCCGGCTGGCTGATCCACGCCGGCATGCAGATGTTTGGTAAAGCGTCGTTTGCGCAGGAGCCTTGCGCTCACCGGGAGAATCACCCTAGGCTGCGCTGATCTTCGATTCAGGCGTTATCCATGGACAGCAGCAACAATTGGCGCGAACGGCTTTACGTGATGATTTTCCAGAGCGACACCCCGGCCGGGCGTCGCTTCGACGGCATCCTGCTGTTGATCATCCTCGCCAGCCTGGTGATCGTGATGCTCGACAGCATCGACAGCGTTCACCGTAATTACGCGGACCTTTTGGCCTACATCGAGTGGGGCTTCACGGCGATCTTTCTCGGCGAATACATCCTGCGTCTGTACTGCTCGCCGAAGCCGCTGCGCTATGCCTTCAGCTTTTACGGGCTGGTGGATCTGCTGGCGATCGTGCCGGGGATTCTCGCCCTGTATTACAGCGATGCGCAGTATTTGCTGATCATCCGCATCATTCGGATGCTGCGGATTTTCCGCGTGCTCAAACTCAGCCCGTACCTCAAGCAAGCCAATTATTTGATGTCGGCGCTGCGCGGCAGCAAACAGAAAATCGTCGTGTTTCTGGTCAGCGTCTGTACGTTGGTCACGGTGTTCGGCACGCTGATGTACGTGATCGAAGGCCCGGAACACGGTTTTACGAGCATTCCCAAAGGCATCTATTGGGCGATCGTCACGCTGACCACCGTGGGCTTCGGCGATATCGTGCCGAAGACGCCGCTGGGCCAGGTGATTTCGTCGTTGGTGATGATCACCGGTTATTCGATCATCGCCGTGCCCACCGGGATTTTCACCGCGGAACTGGCCAACGCCATGCGCGGCGAACAGCTGCAACATGACTGCCCGGGGTGTCAGAAAAAGAACCATGAGCAAAGCGCGGCGTTTTGTTCGCGATGCGGCAGTCAGTTGTTCAAGAAATTGGAATAAGTACAGAGCTTTTTAATCTTTAAGCGACTATCCCGACACCGTTATAGTCGCTGGCAAATCGCCCACTATTGACTCGACACCCCCACAGAACAAGGAATGCGCAGTGAAAAAACTTTTTGGCGCCTCACTTCTCGCCGCCGGCCTGGCCTTGGCCAACATTGCTCAGGCAGCGCCGACGCTGCTTAACGTTTCCTACGACGTAATGCGCGATTTCTACAAGGATTACAACACTGCGTTCCAGAAGCACTGGCAGGCCGAGCACAACGAGAACATCACCGTACAGATGTCTTTCGGTGGTTCGAGCAAACAGGCGCGTTCGGTGATTGATGGTCTGCCGGCGGATGTCATCACCATGAACATGGCCACCGACATCAACGCCCTCGCCGACAACGGCAAACTGGTGCCGGAGAACTGGGTCACGCGCCTGCCGAACAACAGCGCACCGTTCACCTCGGCCACGGTGTTCATCGTCCGCAAGGGCAACCCGAAAGCCCTGAAAGACTGGCCGGACCTGCTCAAGGACGGCGTGCAGGTGATCGTGCCGAACCCGAAAACCTCGGGCAACGGCCGCTACACCTACCTGTCGGCCTGGGGGTATGTGCTGAAGAATGGCGGTGACGAAAACAAAGCCAAGGAGTTCGTCGGCAAATTGTTCAAACAAGCGCCGGTGCTGGACACCGGTGGCCGCGCCGCGACCACCACGTTCATGACCAACCAGATCGGCGACGTGCTGGTGACCTTCGAAAATGAGGCGGAAATGATCGCCCGCGAATTTGGCCGTGATCAGTTTGAAGTGGTCTACCCAAGCGTGTCCGCCGAAGCCGAGCCGCCGGTGTCGGTGGTCGATAAAGTTGTCGACAAGAAAGGTTCGCGTGCGGCGGCTGATGAATATCTGAAGTACCTGTGGTCGCCTGAAGGCCAGGAAATTGCTGCGGCCAACTACCTGCGCCCACGTGATCCGGCGGTGCTGGCGAAGTACACTGATCGTTTCCCGAAGGTGGATTTCCTGTCGGTGGAGAAGACGTTTGGTGACTGGCGGACGGTGCAGAAGACGCACTTCAATGATGGCGGGGTGTTTGACCAGATTTACACCGGGCAGTAAGGCTTGATCTGATGAACCAAGAGGCGACCCACTGAGGTCGCCTTTTTCGTTGTGAGCCAATGCACCCTCACCCCAGCCCTCCCGAAACGTCGGACCGCCCATAGGGAGAGGGAGCCGACCGAGGTGTCTTGCGTCAGGCATCGACCTGAAGGAGCGAGTCGATTATGGATTGAAGCGATTTTCCTGGGTTCGAACCCATTCCGGACTCACAGAAGCATGTTCAGGTCGGCGAATCTCCCAAGCATCCCCCAATCAGTCCCCTCTCCCTCTGAACTCGATAGCGTGTGCCGCTTTCGTCTGAAATTCTGGATTCACAGAAGTACGTTCAGATCGACGTACTTTCCAAACATCCCCCAATCAGTCCCCTCTCCCTTCGGGAGAGGGCTAGGGTGAGGGGCTTTTAGGCTGGAACAGTAATCTTATGACCACCGCCCTCGCGACTATCCATGATCAACCGACCAGTCATTACACAACGTAATAAGAGTTATCATCCGAAACTGTCTTCTGCCAACCCGCGTTGTCCATTAGCCTACACCGCTTTCCTGTGCCCGACCCGAGTATTCCTATGCCCACCACTCACGCAATGACCCGAGGCATGGTGCTGCTGTTCGCCTTCTGCTGCGGCGCCATCGTTGCCAACATCTATTACGCCCAGCCGATCATCGGCCTGATCGCGCCGGACATCGGCCTGTCCGACACCATGGCCAGCTTCATCGTCTCGTTGACGCAGATCGGTTATGCGCTGGGCCTGTTCTTCCTGGTGCCGCTGGCCGATCTGCTGGAAAACCGGCGGTTGATGATCGTCACCACCCTCGTGGCAATCGCCAGCCTGCTGGCGGCGGCGTTTACCGATCAGCCGAATGTGTTTTTGCTGATTTCGTTGCTGGTGGGGTTCAGCTCGGTGTCGGTGCAAGTCCTGATTCCGCTGGCCGCGCATCTGGCGCCGGAAGAATCCCGAGGCCGCGTGGTCGGCGGGATCATGGGCGGTTTGCTGCTGGGTATTCTGTTGGCCCGGCCGGTGTCGAGCGTGGTCGCCGATCATCTCGGTTGGCGCGCGATGTTCATGATCGCCGCCGGGTTGATGGCCGCGATCAGCGTGGTGCTGGCGATGACCGTGCCCAAGCGTCAACCGGATCACAGCGCGACCTACGGGCAACTGATCGGCTCGCTGTGGACGTTGCTGCGTCAGCAACCGGTGCTGCGTCAGCGTGCGTTTTATCAGGGCTGCATGTTCGCCACGTTCAGCCTGTTCTGGACCGCCGTGCCGCTGGAGCTGGCGCGCAATCACGGCCTGTCGCAAAGCGAAATCGCAATCTTCGCCCTGGTCGGCGCCATCGGTGCCATCGCCGCGCCGATCAGTGGACGCCTCGCCGACGCCGGCCACACCCGCATCGCCTCGCTGCTGGCCATGCTGTTTGCCAGCCTGAGCTTTCTGCCCGCTTTCATCCACCCGGTGTACAGCGTCATCGGCCTGGCGGTCACTGGCGTAGTGCTGGATTTCTGCGTGCAGATGAACATGGTCCTCGGCCAACGCGCGGTGTATTCGCTGGACGCCAAAAGCCGTGGCCGCCTGAACGCGCTGTACATGACCAGCATCTTCATCGGCGGCGCGTTCGGCTCGTCGGTCGCCAGCGCGGTGTACGAACATGGCGGCTGGTTGTGGATCGTGATTGTCGGCAGCGTGTTCCCGCTGTTGGCGTTGGTGCGTTTCCTGAGCGCATCGCAAAACGCTTCGCTGACGCAACGAAAAATCGCGTCGTGAGGTGATTCAGTAGGAACGAGCCTGCTCGCGAAGGCGTCAGTTCAGACGAGATTTACGCTGACTGACACAGCGCTTTCGCGAGCAGGCTCGCTCCCACAATTGCCCGAGCGTTAGTATCGAACCAGTTTCTCCATCGCCGCATCCGCCAGAAACGAGGAGCGGCTTTTGACGTTATGTTCACGCACATAGCGGTCAATGCGCTGTATCACATAACCGGGCAGCGTGACGTTGACCTTCTCGGTCTTGCCCAGGTACGGCGAGATATCCAGCTCCAGCATGCCCCAGCCCATCTCGGCAAAATCCGGATTGCTGCGATGAGCCGACGCCGACGTCGGCAGCGGAATCGGCTCTCCTGCCGCGGCAATCTCCTGCAGCATGATGTGGGCAACTTCAACGGCAGCGTTGTAGGCATCCTCGAACGTGTCCCCCGCCGTCACGGCACCCGGGATATCGGGGATCTGAATACCGATGGCAGTATTTTCATCACCCCACTCAATGCAGATTGGATATTGCATTACGGATCTCCTTCATAACGGGCTGGCGGGTTGTACAACCCGGCACGCCGCCTGATGCTCTTGACCATCCCCACCGGTAAATCCTTTTTCGGATGGGGCACGGGAATCGTGTTCGGGTTGTAACGGTGCCTGAAAATGTGATGACTGCCAGTCACCCGATCCAGCGTCCAGCCTGCGTCTTCAAGCTCCTTGATCAATAACCTGCTCTGCACCCGGCGCCTCCTTGCCTTGGTCCTTAAAAAGTAACCCTAGAGTTATATTTACTCAAGCACAAAATGGCGTGGAGTGACGGTTGGTCGTTTTACAAAATGTTCGTGGCGCCTGTTTCGTTTATTGCGATTTTCGTTTAATTCGAATACCGTTCATGCATCATCCATCGAATGCTGGAACTGTCTTATGTCCATCGCTATCCCCTCTGCCATCAACCTCCCGGTAGAACGTGAAGTCAAAGCCGCGATCGCAGGCCAGCGTGCTTTGACCGCTTTTCTCGCAACAGGCTTTGAAACTCAAAAAATCCAGATTTTTGATGATCAGAACGAAGCCCATGTCGTCGAGCTGCCTACATCCGCGCTGCGCTTGCTGAGCGATATCCTCGCGGCGCTGGCGCAGGGCAACGCTGTGAAGGTCGTACCGATCCACGCTGAGCTGACCACTCAAGATGCCGCCGACCTGCTCAATGTCTCACGTCCGCACATGATCAAACTGCTGGAGAGCGGTGAGATTTCCTACCACAAAACCGGCAAGCACCGACGTGTGCGTTTTGCCGATCTGATGGAATATAAAGCCCGGCGAGACACCGCCAGCGAGCAGGCAATGAGGCTTCTCGCAGAGCAGGCACAGGCGCTAAGGACAGGATACGAGTGAGGCACTCCTCTTTTACCGCTGTATACGATGCATGTGTTTTATACCCCGCCCCGCTGCGAGACTTTCTGATGTGGCTCGCGTTGTCCGGCCTGTATCGAGCGCGCTGGACTGAGGAAATTCATTGCGAATGGAAGCGCAATCTGTTGAAAAACCGGCCTGATCTGACGATCGAGCAACTGGATCGCACATCGCAACTGATGGACCTCGCTATTCCGGATGCATGTGTTGATAGCTATGAAGATCTGATCGTCGGACTGAGCCTGCCCGTGATGATGATCGCCATGTCCTTGCTGCAGCTATCCGGTGTGGCGCGGACGTCATCGTGACCTTCAACCTGAAAGACTTTCCCATCCGCTCTCTTGAGCCCTTTGGCATCGAAGCCCAACACCCGGATGAGTTTGTCGAAAACCTTTTTCATCTGGATTCATCCGCGGTCATTGCGGCTGCCCAAAAACAGCGTCAACACCTCAAGACCCCAACGATGGATGTGGATTGTTTCCTTGCTCTTTTGCAACGCCAAGGCCTGGACCAGTCAGTAAGTTCACTGAGCAAGTATCGTGCGACTCTCTGAAAATTCGGCAAAAAAAAGGCGATCCCAGGATCGCCGTTTTGCCTCACTGCCCGAACTGCTTGCCCAAGCCCGGTGGCACGCCGTGGATGTCGGTGTCTTCCCATGGGCCGTTGGGGCTGACGGCGCGGCTCCAGCCGTTGTTCCAGCGGTAGTAGGTGCGCTGGCGGTAGAAGGTGTTGGACTGGTCGTCGAGCACGTACACGCCGAGCTTCTGGTCCCAATGGCTGTTGCCGCCCGGTGGCGGGGCGAAGCTGGCGGAGGTGCGGGGCACCGGTTTCGACGGTTTGGCCGGGATGCTCTTGCCCGGGGTCGGTGAGGTCGACGGGGTCGGGCTCGGTTGCGACGGTGGGATGGGAGGCAGGTCGGTGGTCGGTTCCGGTCGCTGGACCGCACATGCACTCAAGCCCAGGGCCAGTGTGAGGACTGTGATACGGGCGATGGTGTGCATGGCGGTGCTTTCCTGTGGTTCCGGTTATTGGTCCGGGCTGTCGATGGTCAGTTTTTGTGGCGCGGTGGTGCTGCTGGCCAGTGGGCCGCTGCGACCGACCCATTCACCGGCAGTGGGTTGGCCGGCGCGGGAAATGCGCGCAACCAGTTGGACTTCGGGAAAGTTGGACAGTTTCAACTGCGGCATCATCGCATCGGCATCGCCGAGTTCGACGGTCACCGGCAGGTCGGCCACGGTCAGGCGTTTGGCCGCCAGCGGTGCCGGTGGGCCGGACGTAGCGCGGGCGAAAATGAACACGCTGTCGCCCGGTTGTACCTTGCCTTTGAGTTCGCTGGCCAGGTCAACGCTGACTGTCAGCATTGCACCCTTCGGCGTGGGTGCTTGAGCGACCTTGCCACCGCTAGCTTGCAGGCGTTCGGCGGCACGCTGGATCCCGCCTTGCAATGCCGCACGAGAGTTATCCTCCGGTGGCAGTTGCGCGAGCAGGCGGTTCCAGTAATCGATGGCTTCCTGATAACGCTCGCCTTCAAACGCAGCGATGCCGAGCAGGCCGAGACTGGTGACTTCCTTCGGATCAGCCTTGAGCGCTTCGTCGGTCAGCGTCTGGATCTTCGACGACCATTTTTTGCCATCGGCAAAATACTGCGCCTGCGCCCACTGGCCGAGCAGTTCCGGTTGGCGACCGGCAAGGCCAGCGGCCCGTTCGAACATCTTCGCCGCGTCCGCCGGGCGCTCCTGCGCCATGTAAGTACGACCGAGGAAATACAGGCCTTCGGCGGAATCCGGTTGCGCGGCTACCGCACGTTCCAGACGCTGGGTCATCTCCTCCATCGACTGCGGCGCCTGGGCAAATTCGCGGGTCAGCTCAACCTTGTCGGCAGCGCCGAAATGCAAGTACAAGCCCAGGCCCAGCAGCGGCACCAGCACGGCCGCAAGCAACGGCAACGGCTTGCCCAGCTTCGACACACGCGGCGCGGCAACCCCTTCGGTATCCGCCAGCAGCTCCCGCGCCGCTTCGGCGCGACCGCTGTCCATTTGCGCAGCGTCGAGCACGCCTTCAGCCTGCTGCGCTTGCAACTCGGCGACACGTTCCTGATACAGGGCCACATTGAGGGCGGTGCGATCCTCCTCGCGTTGGGCGCGACGGCCACGCAGCACCGGAATCAGCAGAAAACTCAGGGCGACCAGAAGCAACAGCCCTGCGGCAAGCCAGAAATCAATCATTCTTGGGTTTTATCCAACAGTTGGTCGAGGCGCTGACGCTCTTCGATGGACAGCGATGACGGCGTTGCGGCACGTTGCCCGCGACGCCGGCGGACGATCACTGCAATCACCACGAAACCGCCCAGCAGCAGGCCGGCCGGGCCGAACCAGAGCAATGCGGTCCTGGCGTTGAGCGCTGGTTTGTAGCGGACGAAATCACCGTAGCGATCGACCATGAAATCGATGATCTGCTGGTTGTCCTTGCCCTCGCCGAGCATGCGGAAAATCTCTTTGCGCAGGTCGGCGGCAATCGGCGCGTTGGAGTCGGCGATGTCCTGGTTCTGGCATTTGGGGCAGCGCAGTTCCTTGGTCAGTTCGCGGAAACGCTCACGATCGCCTTCTTTGGCAAATTCGTAGGTGTCGATGGCCGCATGCGCGACACCGACCAGACTCAAGCCCAACACCACCGCAGCGAGAAAACGCTTCATGGCTTGGCCTCGTCGACCAGCGCCTGATATTTGGCCGCGAGTTTTTCGCGCCAGACCTGCTCGTCAATCACCCCGACAAACTTGTCGCGGATGATGCCTTTGGCGTCGATGAAGAAGGTTTCGGGGGCGCCATAAACGCCAAGATTCAGGCCCAGCGAACCCTCGTCGTCACGAATATCCAGCGCATACGGATTGTGAAACTCGGCCAGCCATTTCAACGCGTCGGCGTTGGTGTCCTTGTAGTTGATGCCGTAGATCACCACGCCGCGCTCGGCGAGTTTGTTCAGCACCGGATGCTCGACCCGGCAAGAGATGCACCAGGTACCCCAGACATTGACCAGCGCCGGTTTGCCGAGGATGTCAGCCTTGGTCAAGGTCTTGTCGCCCTGCACGCTCGGCAGGGAAAACTCCGGGAACGGCTTGTTGATCATCGCCGATGGCAGCTCCGCCGGATCGAGGTACAGACCGCGATACAGAAACACCGCCACCAACAGGAAAATCGCCAGCGGCACCAACATCAACCAACGTCTCATGCCGCCGCTCCTGTCATACCCAGCGCTTCACGCACTTTGCTTTTCACTTTGACCCGATAACGCCGATCCAGCGCTGCCAGCAATCCACCGAAGCCTGTGAGCAGGCCGCCGAACCAGATCCAGCGCACGAACGGTTTGACGTGTACGCGGACCGCCCAGGCGCCGTTATCCAGCGGCTCGCCAAGGGCGACGTAAATGTCGCGGGTGAAACCGGCGTCGATCCCGGCTTCGGTCATCACCGAGTTCTGCACGGTGTACAAACGTTTTTCCGGGTGCAGCACGCTGATTTCCTTGCCGTCGCGAATCACCCGAACGGTGCCTTTGTCGGAAGTGAAGTTCGGCCCCTCGAAGTGCTTGGCACCGTCGAAAACGAAGTGATAACCGGCCAGGTCCATTGACTCGCCCGGCGCCAGACGCAGGTCGCGTTCGGCACTGTTCTGGCTTGACAACACCACGCCGAGCGCGCACACGGCAATACCGAGGTGAGCGATCTGCATGCCCCAATAGCTGCGGGTCAGCGTCGGCAGGCCTTTGATCAGGCCCTTGTGGCGAGTCTTGTCGAACAGGTCGCGAACACCTGCGAGCAGCACCCACGCCGCCAGCAGGAACGTCGCAATCACCGCCCAGTTGAAATCGCCGTAAGCGACACCGGCAATTACCGCCAGCGCGACGCTGCCGAGCAACACCGGGGTGAGCATGCTCGCCAGCCACTTCACCGGGGTGTCCTTCCAGCGCACGATCACGCCGACCGCCATGACCAGCATCAGCAACGCCATCAACGGAATGAACAGCGCATTGAAATACGGCGGGCCGACCGACATTTTCGCGCCACTGAGGGCATCAAGTATCAGCGGGTACAGCGTGCCGAGCAGAATCATCGACGCGGCCACGACCAGCACCAGGTTGTTGCCCAGCAGCAGGGTTTCCCGCGACCACAGATTGAAGCCAACCTGACTTTTCACCACCGGTGCGCGCAGAGCGAACAGGGTCAGCGAACCACCGACGACGAACAGCAGGAAGATCAGAATAAACACGCCGCGCTCAGGATCGGAAGCGAACGCGTGGACCGATGTCAGCACGCCGGAACGCACAAGGAACGTGCCCAGCAGGCTCAGCGAGAACGCGGCAATCGCCAGCAACACCGTCCAGCTCTTGAACACGCCGCGTTTTTCCGTCACCGCCAGCGAGTGAATCAGTGCGGTGCCGACCAGCCATGGCATGAACGAGGCGTTTTCCACCGGGTCCCAGAACCACCAGCCGCCCCAGCCGAGTTCGTAATACGCCCACCACGAACCGAGGGTAATGCCGATGCCGAGGAACGCCCACGCGACGATGGTCCATGGCCGCGACCAGCGTGCCCAGGCAGCATCGAGGCGCCCGCCGAGCAATGCAGCGATGGCGAAGGCGAAGGCGACCGAGAAGCCGACATAGCCCATATAGAGCATCGGCGGATGCACGATCAAGCCGATGTCCTGCAGCAGTGGATTGAGGTCGCGACCGTCGGCCGGAATCTGCGGCAGGATCCGCGCGAACGGGTTCGAGGTCAGGATCAGGAACAGCAGGAAACCGGTGCTGATCATGCCCATCACCGCCAGTACGCGGGCGAGCATGACTTGCGGCAACTGCCGCGAGAACACCGACACGGCGAAGGTCCAGCCGCCGAGGATCAACGCCCACAACAGCAGCGAGCCTTCATGAGCGCCCCACACCGCGCTGAATTTGTAGTACCACGGCAGCGCGCTGTTGGAGTTCATCGCCACATAGGCCACCGAGAAATCGTCGGTCATGAACGCGTAGGTGAGGATGCCGAAGGCAAACAGCAGAAAGGCAAACTGGCCCCACGCCGCCGGTTGCGCCAGGCTCATCCACAAACGGTCGCCGCGCCAGGCGCCGAGCAACGGCACCACGGCCTGCACCAGGGCAAAACACAGGGCCAGAATCATCGCCAGATGACCCAGCTCAGGAATGAATATCGCCGAGGTCATGTCAGCCCTCCTTCGCAGGGGTTGGCGCGGATTGACCGCTGTCTTTCAGCGCTTTGGTCACTTCTGGCGGCATGTACTTCTCGTCGTGCTTGGCCAGCACTTCATCGGCTATCACCACACCGTCGGCGTTGAGCTTGCCAAGGGCAACGATGCCCTGCCCTTCGCGGAACAGGTCCGGGAGGATGCCGCGGTAGGCGATGGTCACGGACTTGTTGAAATCGGTAACGACGAATTTGACGTCCAGCGAGTCCTTTGAACGTTGCAGCGAGCCCTTCTCGACCATGCCGCCGGCCCGGATGCGCGTGTCCTGCGGCGCTTCGCCGTTGGCGATCTGCGTCGGGGTGTAGAACAGATTGATGTTCTGCTGCAGGGCACTGAGGGCCAGGCCGACGGCAGCGCCGACCCCGACCAGAATGGCCAGAATGATGATCAGACGTTTCTTGCGCAGCGGATTCACTGGCCGTTCTCCCGGCGCAGACGACGCGCCTCTTGTTGCAGATAGCGCTTGCGGGCCAGGATCGGCGCCGCCACGTTGAGAGCCAGCACCGCCAGACAGATGCCGTAGGCCGACCAGACATACAGGCCGTGATGGCCCATGGCGAGAAAGTCGCCGAATGACGCGAAACTCATCGAGCGACCTCCAGACTGTGCTGCACTTCGGCTTTGACCCAACTGGCGCGGGCTTCGCGCTTGAGCACTTCGAGGCGCATGCGCAGCAACAGCACGGCGCCGAAGAAGCAGTAGAAACCCAGGACCGTCAGCAGCAGCGGCAGCCACATTTCCGCCGGCATCGCTGGTTTTTCGGTAAGGGTGAACGTCGCGCCCTGGTGCAGGGTGTTCCACCACTCCACCGAGTATTTGATGATCGGAATGTTGATCACGCCGACAATGGCCAGCACGGCGCAGGCCTTGGCGGCGCTGTCGCGGTTACTGATCGCGTTGCCCAGCGCGATCACGCCGAAATACAGGAACAGCAGAATCAGCATCGAAGTCAGTCGCGCGTCCCACACCCACCACGAACCCCAGGTCGGTTTGCCCCAGATCGCCCCGGTGACCAGCGCCACGGCGGTCATCCACGCACCGATCGGCGCGGCGCATTGCAGGGCGACATCGGCCAGTTTCATTTTCCACACCAGCCCGACCACGCCGCACACCGCCAGCATCACGTAGATCGACTGAGCGAGCATCGCCGCAGGTACGTGGATGTAGATGATGCGGAAGCTGTTGCCTTGCTGATAGTCCGGCGGCGCGAAGGCCAGGCCCCAGACGACGCCGACCGCGATCAGCAGCAACGCGGCGATGCTCAGCCACGGCAGCAACTTGCTGCTGATGCCGTAAAACCATTTGGGCGAGCCGAGCTTGTGAAACCAGGTCCAGTTCATGTTGTTTCCATCACGGGTGCCGCTCCTCGATGTGAGCTGGCGCGGGTCATTCTTTTCGACAAAGTGGTTAAATTTTAACCAGACCTCATTATTATTCGCCGACGCTGATCTTCAGGCCAGCCGCTATTGCAAACGGTGTCAGGGTGATCGCCAGGGCGGTCAGGCTACCCAGCCACAGCAGATACCCGGTCGCCGGCATGCCTTGCAAGGCGGCCTGCAAGGCGCCACTGCCGAGGATCAACACCGGGATGTACAACGGCAGAATCAGCAGCGCCAGCAACAGGCCGCCGCGTTTCAATCCCACCGTCAACGCCGCGCCCACCGCGCCGAGCAAGCTCAGTACCGGTGTGCCCAGCAGCAACGACAACAGCAAAACCGGCAGGCAGGCGGTCGGCAAACCGAGCATCAGCGCCAGCAACGGCGAGAGCAGCACCAGTGCCAGACCGGAGAAAAGCCAGTGTGCCAGCACCTTGGCCAGGACTAGAAGCGGCAGCGGGTGCGACGAAAGGACCCACTGTTCCAGCGAGCCGTCTTCGAAGTCACTGCGAAACAGTCCGTCCAGCGACAGCAGGACCGACAATAACGCCGCCACCCAGACTAACCCCGGGGACAGGTTTTGCAAGACCTGAGTTTCCGGGCCGACGGCCAGCGGGAACAAGGCAATGACGATGGCGAAGAAAATCAGCGGATTGGCCAGCTCCGCCGGGCGGCGAAACAGCAGTCGGGACTCACGGGCCAGCAGCAGGCCGAACACACTCATACGGCCCATTTCCCCAGATCGATATCGCGATAACCGGCCGGCATCCGGCTCAACGTGTGGTGCGTGGTCAGCACCACCAGACCACCGCGTTCGCAGTGGCCCGCCAAGTGCTCTTCGAGTTGCGCGACGCCCTGCTTGTCGAGGGCGGTGAACGGCTCGTCGAGAATCCACAGCGGCGGGCTGTCCAGATACAACCGCGCCAATGCCACGCGACGTTGCTGACCGGCCGACAGATTGTGGCAGGGAACATCTTCGAAACCGCGCAATCCTACTGCTGCCAGTGCTTGCCAGATCGCCTCGCGCTCGGCGGGCTGATGCAGGGCGCAGAGCCAGGACAGGTTTTCTTCCGCCGTCAGCAGATCCTTGATCCCGGCGGCGTGGCCGATCCACAGCAGGTTGCGGGCGAGTTCGTGGCGTTGTTCGGTCAGTGGCTGACCGTTGAGCAGGACCTGGCCGTCGGTCGGTTGCATCAGACCGGCCAGCAGACGTAACAGACTGGTTTTGCCGCTGCCGTTGGGACCGCTGATCTGCACCATGTCGCCACCGGCCAGGCGCAATTCGAAGTTCTCGAAGAGCAGCCGCAGATCACGTTCACACGCCAGGGCAATGGTTTGCAGGACAGGACTGGTCAAGGGATCACGGGCCTTATACGGTTCAAGTCGGCTCTGGCGCGGCCGTTAAAGAGAGGCAGCATAGCTGTATTGAAGGCTCGAACTGGCGAGCTGGATCAAACAATTGCTATGTTTTTTCAACGAAGCGCACGACGCGCGGCATTATACATGCCGTGCCTTACTCTCAAGAGCGCAATTTCCTCAGGTTGTGTCCGCGTATGACAGGCGAAATCAACATCCTCCCGCTGCCGCCCGCCTCTGCGGCGACCGTGCGCCCGCAGGTCGGCGAACTGCTCAAGCTGCTGACCCCGGTTGAAGGTTTGATCGGCAGCGGGCAGAGCGCCAAGGCCGAGGTGTTGTCGCTCAAGCAGGCCGACCAGACCTTTGAATTGCTGCTCAAGGTGACCGTCGACGGCGGCCGCCAGACCACCGTGCAAGCGACCAGCAATCTGCCCTTGCCGCAAGGCACCAACCTGGCGATCACTCAGCCATCGGCGGGCAATCTGGCGATCACGGTGCAACAGGCGATCGCCAGCAACGTCGCCGCCCTCACCCGCCTCGATACCGCGCAGTTGCCGGTCGGCACGCTGCTACAAGGCAAGGTGCTGACCTCGCAGGTTCTGCCGCAGACACCGGGACAAGCGACGGTGTTTCGCTCGATGGTCAGCCTGCTCAACACCGCGTTGAGCGGCAGTACATTGACCATCGACAGCCCGCAACCGCTGCGCATCGGCACCCTGCTGTCAGCCATCGTCGAAGACACGCAAACCTTGAAATTCGTGCCCTTGAGCAACCGTCAGGAACAACTGGCAGTGAGTCAGCAACTGCTCGGCCAGCAAAGTCGCCAGGCCTCGTTGAGCGGCCTGCTGAACGCGCTGCAAAACCTGCCGCCGGCGACCGATCAGACCTCCGCCGATTTGCGCGCGGTGGTCGACAAATTGCTCGCCAGTCTGCCGGATGTGCAACAACTGAGCACCGCCAAAGGCGTGGCGCTGGCCCTGGCCAACAGTGGCGTGTTCCTTGAGACCAAACTGCTGACCGGACAAAACCCGAGCCTTGCGCTGGACATGAAAGCCGATCTGCTCAAGCTGATCGCGCAGTTGACGCCGGGCCTGCCGAGCAGCACCAGTTTCAACGCGATCATCGCCGCCAACACCCTGGCGCAAGCGCTGCCGAGTTTTGTGCGCAACGCCCTCGGCATGCTCGGTCAGGTCAGCGCCAAACCGGTGCCGAGCAGCTTCCCGCTGCCCGAACGCTTGCTGCAAAGCCAGGACGGCGAAGGCGATCTGGAACAGTTGCTGCGCCTCGCCGCTGCTGCGGTGTCGCGCCTGCAAAGCCACCAGCTGTCGAGCCTGGAACAGACCGGTGTCACCGACGATGGGCGCCTGCTCAGCACCTGGCAACTGGAAATCCCCATGCGCAACCTGCAGGACATCGTGCCGTTGCAGGTCAAGTTCCAACGCGAAGAAGCGCCGGAACGCGAGCCGCAAGCAAACGAGCGCCGCGACGAGCGCGAGCCGAAACAGCAATTGTGGAGGGTCGATCTCGCGTTCGACATGGAACCGCTCGGGCCGCTGCAGATTCAGGCGCAACTGGTGACCGGCAGCCTGTCCGGGCAACTCTGGGCCGAGCGGCCGTACACCGCTGACCTGATCGAAAACAACCTGTTCGCCCTGCGTCAACGCCTGCTCGATCGCGGGCTGAATGTCGGCGACATCGACTGCCACCACGGCACCCCGCCGCAAGGCAACCAAACCCGCCTCGAGCACCGCTGGGTCGACGAAACCGCATGAACGATTCCACTGCCCCACGCCAGGCCATCGCCCTCAAATACGACGGCAACCACGCCCCGACCCTCACCGCCAAGGGCGACGAAGAGCTGGCCGAAGAGATTCTGCGCATCGCCCGCGATTGCGAAGTGCCGATTTACGAGAATGCCGAACTGGTGCGGCTGTTGGCCCGCATGGAACTGGGCGACAGCATCCCCGAAGAGCTGTACCGCACGATCGCCGAGATCATCGCGTTTGCGTGGAATCTGAAGGGGAAATTCCCGCAGGGGCAGGACCCGAATGCGCCG
Source organism: Pseudomonas sp. Z003-0.4C(8344-21) (assembly GCF_900104975.1). NCBI lineage: Bacteria > Pseudomonadati > Pseudomonadota > Gammaproteobacteria > Pseudomonadales > Pseudomonadaceae > Pseudomonas > Pseudomonas sp. Z003-0.4C(8344-21). Next base: position 4,626,179 of record NZ_LT629756.1, read on the forward strand.
ATGGTCGAGAAGGATGTGACCGATCGCGGGGATGATTACTGAACATCGGACATCCGTATCATTAAGCTGATTTTCACCAGTCCGCTCGTTGGGACTGTCAGATCTGACAGTAGCCATGCTCATCGCCTATAGGTTTGAATGACTCCGCATCAACTACCCAGACAGGAGTCATCATGAACAACGACAGCAGCACCTCAAAAACATCTATCCCACTGGCAATCACTCGCGTGACCGATCCATACGGCAACCTCGTTCTACCTGGCGGAGATCTCTACAGGAGCACGGGAGGCGTGGCGACTTTTGAAGGAACATGCGCGCCTTTGGATACAGTAAGGGTGGTGAGTCTAGGCCAGCGAGACGGGGCCACAACTATGCGGTACCAAGTTCCCCGCTTCGTTACTCATTGGTATGTGGAGGTACAGCTACAAACTGAGAAGTCCTACGACCACTTTGCCCGTGATGAATCGAGCGGGGCAGAGACCGACAATTACCCGCTTCATTGGAAATGGGGCGAGCCCCCAAATAAATGAAAGAATAAAACTCTGAAACGGATGCGAAGCGTCTCAGCATGATCGCTTGCACCGCAGGGTTAGAGACCACCACCAAAGCTTCGTTTGTCGCTCAAAAACGGGTAAGCCCTCAGCATTGTGCCCGGCCACCGTAAACGTTCAGGTGACCGGACGCTGAGGGGCCACAGCTTTTTGTTTCTCGCTGCCTGGAGCCTTGAACTTCCAGCTGCTTTTATGCCCCTTGCGCATCAACTCCGGGGCTGGAATACGTCTCAAGCCTTAAAAGCAAAAGATCGCAGCCTTCGGCAGCTTCTACAGGGAAATGCGAATCCCAATGTAGAAGCTGCCGAAGGCTGCAATCTTTTGATCTTGCTTGCCGCTGGAGGCTGAACGCTCTTAGCTGCTTTCACTGATCGTTCCCACGCAGAGCGTGGGAACGATCCCGGTACGACAATCAGTTTTTGTGCAACTTGCGCATCAATTCCGCCTCAGCCTGGGTCAAGCCGCAGGACTGAGTCAGTTCGTCAACACTCGCACCCATGCCCACCAGTTTCGCCGCCTGGGCGAATGACAGGCTCGACGGGTCGCGCTGTTCCAGGGCAACGATTTTGTCCGGCAAGGGGCTGACCACCGCGCGCAGTTCGTGCAGGGCTTCGCCCATGCGCACGTTGCCGTTCTGGTAGTCGTCGACACGCTTGGCCAGGTCCTTGATGCGCTGATCACGCAGCGCATCGCCCTGGGCCTGCTGCGCAGCGATTACCCGCTGCGCCTTGATGTACGAGACGAACATCGCCAGCGTGCCTGCCCAGAACAGGAACAGGACAATGACTGCAACCTCGAGAATCAAATCAGATGCTCTCCAGTTCCGACCACTCTTCTTCGCTCATCATCTTGTCCAGCTCGACCAGGATCAGCAATTCGTTGTTCTTGTTGCACACGCCCTGGATGAACTTGGCCGATTCTTCGTTACCGACGTTCGGTGCGGTTTCGATTTCCGACTGACGCAAGTAAACCACTTCGGCCACGCTGTCGACCATGATCCCGACCACCTGCTTGTCGGCTTCGATGATGACGATACGGGTGTTGTCGCTGATCTCACCGGTGCTCAGGCCGAAGCGCTGACGGGTGTCGATCACGGTGACCACGTTACCGCGCAGGTTGATGATGCCCAGCACGTAGCTTGGCGCACCCGGCACTGGCGCGATCTCGGTGTAGCGCAACACTTCCTGCACGCGCATCACGTTGATGCCGTAGGTTTCGTTATCCAGCTTGAAGGTCACCCATTGCAGGATCGGATCTTCAGAACCTTTTGCATTCGACGCCTGACTACTCATACCCTGACCCCTCGAAAAAACCGCCCCGGGCGGTGTGTGTTCTGTGTGGTGGCATTGAACAATGCCATCGCCTGATAGTTATGTCGGCTGCTAAGTCGGTTTATGTAGCGGCTTGTTGCCGCTCATGTGCTTTGCTCCGCCGCTGGCGATCAACTCGGCCAGCGCGGAGACATCAAGCAATGCACACATGTGCTCGATCACGGTGCCGGCGAGCCATGGCCGCTGACCCCGGTGACTTCTCCATTTGATTTCATTCGGGTCCAGGCGCAACGAGCGGCTGACCTGATGCACCGCCAGGCCCCACTCGTAACCCTGCACCGAAATCACGTACTGCAAGCCCTGGCGGAAATCATCGCGGTAGCGATCCGGCATGACCCAGCGCGCGGTGTCGAGCACCTTCAGGTTGCCGGCCTGGCTCGGCAGAATCCCGAGGAACCATTCCGGCTGACCGAACAGCGGCGTCAACTCCTGACCGGCCAGCGAATAGATCGAACCAAGGCACACCAGCGGCACCGCCAAGGTCAGTCCGGCGACGTCGAACAGCAGACATTCGAAGGCTTCTGCAGCCCACGCCGGACGCCCGTCGGTTTCCACCGGCGGCGGCGGGTTGTTCGGCGGCAGGTGCACTTCGACCAGCGGCGGCACCAGCACTTGTGGTTCTTCTGGTTCTTCGACAACCGGGGCCGGCGCAGGGATTTCCGGCTCCGGTACTTTCAGTAATTGGGTTTGCAGCAGCGGCGCCAGGGTCGAGACCACGGCGCGCGGCTCTTCGAGCAAAGCCACCGGTGCCTTGGCCACTGGCGTGACAACGGGCGCAGCGGCAGGTCGGGCGGCTTGCTGCGCATCGCGGGCCTGCTCTTCCAGCACGGCGGCCTGGAACTCGTCCATGACCTCGGTGCTTTCGACGATTTCAGGCTGGGTCTGCTGCGCGACTGGCGGCGCCAACTCGTCGGGCACATCCAGCAGCAAGTCTTCCAGATAAGACTGCAAGGCGCGTTGCGGACGTGAGGTGAGTTTCACTGGGCGGTTCATCGGTGATCAGCGCCTGGCAGGGAAACCGCGTCGCCTGCTTCGCGAGCAGGCTCGCTCCCACAGGGTTCGGGCAAGCAAATGGAGATCATGTTCAGGCCACCTGCGGAACAAGTTGCTGCGCGAGCAAGTGCTTGAGCAGCGCGCGGTAAGCCAGCACGCCACGGCTCTTGCCGTCAAACTGCGAAGGCGTGACACCGGCGCGGCTGGCGTCGCGCAGACGCGTGTCGACCGGGATGTAACCCTGCCAGATCTCGTCGGGGAATTTGTCACGCAGCACACGCAAGGTGTGCATCGAGGCTTGCGTGCGACGGTCGAACAAGGTCGGCACGATGCTGAATGGCAGCGCCTGTTTGCGCGAGCGGTTGATCATCGCCAGGGTGTTGACCATACGTTCCAGGCCTTTGACGGCGAGGTGTTCGGTCTGCACCGGGATCACCAGTTGCTGGCTCGCCGCGAGGGCGTTGACCATCAGCACGCCGAGCAACGGCGGGCTGTCGATGATGGCGTAATCGAAGTCCTGCCACAGCTGCGCCAGACTCTTGGCGATCACCAGGCCCAGACCACTTTGCCCCGGCGACTGACGCTCAAGGGTGGCCAGTGCGGTGCTCGACGGCAACAGCGAAATGCGTTCGTCGCTGGTCGACAACAGCAACTGCCCCGGCAGGCCTTGCGGCACGCTGCCCTTGTGCAGAAACAGGTCGTAGTTGCTGTGTTCCAGACTGTCGGGATCGTAGCCGAAATAGCTGGTCATCGAGCCGTGCGGGTCAAGATCGACCACAACCACGCGCTTGCCCGCCTCGGCCAGCAACCCGGCTAAAGCGATGGAAGATGTAGTTTTACCGACACCACCCTTTTGATTGGCGACTGCCCAGACTCTCATTCAGTTCGTTCCTCCCGGCCAGTTGGCTCGGCCGAGACATGCTTCAGCGTGTTAATGCGGGCGACGGAGAATTGACGGCACTCTCGCGTCCCGGCGTCTTGACCGGGGTCGGTGCAGTTTGTGTGCCAGCCCGCTTGAGTGCGGCATCCGGTTGCGCATTCGCCGTTCCGGTGCCCGTCAGGCTGCGGCGCACATCAAGATTGCGCGAGACCACCAGCACCACACGACGATTCTTCGCCCGGCCTTCGACCGTAGCGTTATTGGCCACCGGCTGGAACTCACCGTAACCCACCGAAGCGAGCCGACCAGGGTTTACGCCCTGCATCGCCAGCATGCGCACGATGCTCGCCGAACGCGCCGAGGACAGTTCCCAGTTGGTCGGGTACTGTGCGGTGCGGATCGGTTGATCATCAGTGAAGCCTTCGACGTGGATCGGGTTGTCGAACGGTTTCAGGATCGCCGCGACCTTGTCGATGATGTTGAACGCGATGTCACTCGGCATCGCGTCGCCACTGCCGAACAACAGGCTGGAGTTGAGTTCGATCTCGACCCACAGTTCGTTGCCGCGCACGGTCATCTGGTTGGAGCTGATCAAATCACCGAACGCGGCGCTGATGTCATCGGCGATGCTCTTCAGCGGATCGCTGGCGCCAGCGATGCCTGCGTCGACCTGCTCGGCATCCTTGACCAGCGGCTTGGCCGGGGTCACGGTTTTCGGCCGTTCGTCGCCGATCGGTATCGGTTTGAGCGAGCGATCGGAGTCGGTAAACACCCCGATCAGCGCTTCGGAAATGACTTTGTACTTGCCTTCGTTGATCGACGAGATCGAGTACATCACCACGAAGAACGCGAACAGCAATGTGATGAAGTCGGCGTACGACACGAGCCAGCGCTCGTGGTTAACGTGTTCTTCCTGGTGCCTGCGACGAGCCATGGTCCATTTCCCCCATCAATCCATGAAGCCCTGAAGCTTCAACTCGATAGAGCGCGGGTTTTCACCTTCGGCGATCGACAGGATTCCTTCCAGCAACATTTCGCGATAACGCGACTGCCGCAATGCGATTGACTTCAGCTTGGCGGCCACCGGCAACAGGATCAGGTTGGCACTGGCCACGCCATAGATCGTCGCGACGAATGCCACGGCAATGCCGTTGCCCAGCTGCGACGGATCGGCCAGGTTGCCCATGACGTGAATCAGGCCCATCACCGCACCGATGATGCCGATGGTCGGCGCGTAGCCGCCCATGCTTTCAAAAACCTTGGCCGCTTCGATATCGCGGGATTCCTGAGTGTAGAAATCCACTTCGAGAATGCTGCGAATGGCTTCCGGCTCGGCACCGTCGACCAGCAATTGCAGGCCTTTGCGCGAGTAGGCGTCAGGTTCGGCATCGGCGACGCCTTCAAGCCCGAGCAAGCCTTCCTTGCGGGCGGTGAGGCTCCAGTTGACCACGCGGTCGATACCGCCGGCCAGGTCGACCCGCGGCGGGAAGAAGATCCACGCCAGAATCTGCATGGCGCGTTTGAACGCGCTCATGGGCGATTGCAGCAGCGCCGCGCCGACGGTGCCGCCGAGTACGATCAGCGCCGCCGGGCCGTTGGCCAGCGCACCGAGGTGGCCGCCCTCAAGGTAGTTGCCGCCGATGATGGCGACGAACGCCATGATCAGGCCGATAAGGCTGAGAACATCCATCAGAGACACGCCTCGACGATGTGTTTACCCATGTCATCGAGGCTATACACCGCGTCCGCCAGATCGGCTTTGACGATGGCCATCGGCATGCCGTAAATCACGCAGCTGGCCTCGTCCTGCGCCCACACCGCGCTGCCGCCCTGCTTGAGCAGACGCGCGCCTTCGCGGCCGTCCGCGCCCATGCCGGTCAACACCACCGCCAACACTTTGTCGCCGTAGGATTTCGCCGCCGAGCCGAAAGTGATGTCCACGCAAGGTTTGTAGTTCAGACGCTCGTCGCCCGGGAGGATTTTCACCGCGCCACGGCCGTCGATCATCATTTGCTTGCCACCCGGTGCCAGCAACGCCAGGCCCGGACGCAGGATGTCGCCGTCCTCGGCTTCCTTGACGCTGATGCGGCAGAGCTTGTCGAGGCGTTCGGCAAAAGCCTTGGTGAACGCCGCTGGCATGTGCTGGATCAGCACGATCGGCGCCGGGAAGTTCGCCGGCAACTGCGTGAGCACGCGTTGCAGGGCTACCGGGCCGCCGGTCGATGTACCGATGGCAAGCAGTTTGTAGGCTTTGCGTTTCGGTGCTACTGATGAAGCGCTTGCAGCGGATGCACGAGCAGGCGCAGGTGCCGGACGCGCCGGAACAGGGCTGCTGTGGCTGCTGTAGCTCGACGCAGTCGAAGGCGCAGGCGTCGGTGCTGGCGCAGCGGCAGGCGCCGGGGCGCTGTAGGCACTGAAACGACGGTTGCTGCGCGAAATGCTGTGAACCTTCTCGCACAGCAGTTGCTTGACCTTCTCGGGATTGCGCGAGATGTCTTCGAAATTCTTCGGCAGGAAATCCACCGCGCCGGCGTCCAGCGCATCGAGGGTCACCCGCGCGCCTTCGTGAGTCAGCGAGGAGAACATCAACACCGGGGTCGGGCAGCGCTGCATGATGTGCCGCACCGCCGTGATGCCGTCCATCATCGGCATCTCGTAGTCCATGGTGATCACGTCCGGCTTGAGCGCCAGCGCCTGATCGATCGCCTCTTTACCGTTGGTTGCGGTGCCGACCACCTGGATGCTCGGGTCCGCTGAAAGAATTTCCGAGACGCGGCGGCGGAAAAACCCCGAATCGTCCACCACCAGGACTTTGACTGCCATAAACACTCCATTAGGTGCAGCGGGACGTCAGCGCCCCGCCGCCCCGGATTCAAATACGCCGTGCGGCGTAACGCTTGAGCATGCTTGGAACATCGAGAATCAGTGCAATGCGGCCGTCACCGGTGATGGTGGCGCCGGACATGCCCGGAGTGCCCTGCAGCATTTTGCCCAATGGCTTGATGACCACTTCTTCCTGGCCGACCAGTTGATCGACGACGAAGCCGATCCGCTGGGTGCCCACCGAAAGGATCACCACGTGGCCTTCACGCTGCTCTTCGTGAGCGGCGGAGCTGACCAGCCAGCGCTTGAGGTAGAACAGTGGCAGCGCCTTGTCTCGCACGATTACCACTTCCTGACCGTCGACGACGTTGGTGGTCGACAGGTCGAGGTGGAAGATCTCGTTGACGTTGACCAACGGGAACGCGAACGCCTGGTTGCCGAGCATGACCATCAGCGTCGGCATGATCGCCAGGGTCAATGGCACCTTGATGACGATCTTCGAGCCCTGGCCCTTGGTCGAGTAGATATTGATCGAACCGTTGAGCTGGGAAATCTTGGTCTTCACCACGTCCATGCCGACACCGCGGCCGGACACGTCGGAAATCTCGGTCTTGGTCGAGAACCCCGGAGCGAAAATCAGGTTGTAGCACTCGGTATCGCTCAGGCGATCGGCCGCGTCCTTGTCCATCACGCCGCGTTTTACCGCGATCGCACGCAGCACGTTCGGGTCCATGCCTTTGCCGTCATCGGAAATCGACAGCAGGATATGGTCGCCTTCCTGCTCGGCCGCCAGCACCACACGACCGCCACGGGCCTTGCCCGAGGCTTCGCGTTCTTCCGGCGACTCGATGCCGTGGTCGACAGCGTTGCGCACCAAGTGGACCAGCGGGTCGGCCAGGGCCTCGACAAGGTTTTTGTCGAGGTCGGTTTCTTCACCCACCAGTTCCAGGTTGATCTCTTTCTTGAGCTGACGCGCGAGGTCGCGGACCAGACGCGGGAAGCGCCCGAAGACCTTCTTGATCGGCTGCATCCGCGTTTTCATCACGGCGGTCTGCAGGTCAGCGGTGACCACGTCGAGGTTCGACACGGCCTTGGACATGGCTTCGTCGCCGCTGTTGAGGCCCAGGCGCACCAGACGGTTACGCACCAGCACCAGCTCGCCGACCATGTTCATGATTTCGTCGAGACGCGCAGTGTCGACGCGCACGGTGGTCTCGGCTTCGCTGGCCGGTTTTTCAGGCGGTGGCGAGGCAGGCGCACGGGCCGGAGCCGGTGCAGCAGCGGCCGGTTTTGGCGCTTCGGCTTTGGGTTCAGGCTTCGGCGCAGCTTTTGGCGCAGCAACGGCAGCAGCCGGAGCCTTGGCGGCCGGCGTGGCAACGCTTGATGCGGAGCCAGCCGTCGCGGCGCTGGCGTCAAACTTGCCTTTGCCGTGCAATTCGTCGAGCAGCGATTCGAATTCGTGGTCGCTGATCAGGTCGCTGCCGGCTGCGGCGGCGGCCGGTGCAGCAGGTGCAGCCGGGGCCGAAGCGATCGCCGATTCCAGCGCATCGACGGCGAAGTTGCCCTTGCCGTGCAGCTGATCAAGCAGAGCTTCGAATTCGTCGTCGGTGATGTCGGAGCTGTCGCCTTTGGCCGGTGCGGCAGGAGCCGCGGCGGTCGGTGCGACTGCGTCAGCCGCAAACTGACCTTTGCCGTGCAACTGATCGAGCAACGACTCGAACTCGGCGTCGGTGATTTCATCGCTGGCCGGCACATCGGCGGCCGGCGCAGGGGCCGCAGCGGCCGGGGCTTCGGCTTCGGCCTTGACGGCGTTCAGCGAGTCCAGCAACTGCTCGAATTCGTTATCGGTGATGTCGCCGGATGCGTCGCCTTCGACGACCAGTTCCTCGATCATCTCAGCCACTGGCGAAGCTGGGGCTTCGTCGGCGCTTTGCGGCTCGGCCAGACGCGCCAGCGCGGCCAGCAGTTCTGGCGTGGCGGCGGTGATCGGTGCACGCTCGCGGACTTCGCTGAACATGCTGTTCACCGCGTCCAGTGCTTCGAGCACGACGTCCATCAGTTCTGCATCAACGCGACGCTCACCCTTACGGAGGATGTCGAACACGTTTTCGGCGATGTGACAGCACTCCACCAGCTCATTGAGCTGAAGGAAGCCGGCGCCCCCTTTTACAGTGTGGAAACCGCGAAAAATTGCGTTGAGCAGGTCTGCGTCATCCGGGCGGCTTTCCAGCTCGACCAGTTGTTCGGACAGTTGCTCAAGAATCTCGCCGGCCTCAACCAGGAAATCCTGAAGGATCTCTTCATCGGCGCCGAAGCTCATTAATGGGGTGCTCCTACAGGTCTAAAAACCCAAAAAACCCGAAATTCCGAAAATCTAGAATCCAAGGCTGGATAACAAATCGTCCACATCGTCCTGACCGGACACAACGTCTTCTCGTTTATCGGCATGAATCTGCGGACCTTCACCCTGCGAGAGATGTTTTTGTGGATCTTTTTCGGCAAGCATCGCGGCACGGTCATGTTCGATGCCCGCAAAGCGGTCGACCTGACTGGCCATGAGGACGAGTTTGAGCAGATTGCTTTCGACTTCGGTGACCAGTTGGGTCACGCGCTTGATCACCTGACCGGTGAGGTCCTGGTAATCCTGGGCCAGCAGGATGTCGTTGAGATTGCTCGACACCGCACGGTTGTCCGTGCTGCTGCGTGACAGAAAACCGTCGACCCGGCGCGCCAGCTCGCGGAACTCTTCAGCCCCGACCTCGCGACGCATGAAGCGACCCCAATCGGCGCTCAACGTCTGGGCTTCATCGGCCAGACTGTTGACCACTGGCGTGGCGCTTTCCACCAGATCCATGGTGCGGTTGGCCGCGGCTTCCGTCAGCTTGACCACATAGCCCAGGCGTTCGGTGGCGTCGGTGATTTGCGACACTTCCTCGGCCTGCGGCATGTGCGGATCGATCTGGAAATTGACGATCGCACTGTGCAGTTCACGCGTGAGCTTGCCCACTTCCTGATACAGGCCACGGTCACGGGTCTGATTGAGCTCATGGATCAGTTGCACCGCGTCGCCGAACCTGCCTTTTTCAAGGCTCTCGACCAGTTCGACCGCGTGTTTTTTCAGGGTCGATTCAAAATCGCCCTGTGAAGATTCGTTATGCTCCATAGCTCCCCCGCGCGTTCTCAGCCGATGCGTTCGAAAATCTTCTCGATTTTGTCTTTCAACGCCTGAGCCGTGAAAGGTTTGACCACGTAGCCGTTCACACCGGCCTGAGCGGCTTCGATGATCTGCTCACGCTTGGCTTCAGCGGTCACCATCAACACTGGCAGGTGCTTGAGTTTTTCATCGGCGCGCACGTGGCGCAGCAGGTCGATACCGGTCATGCCCGGCATGTTCCAGTCCGTTACCAGAAAGTCGATGCTGCCGCTGTTGAGCACCGGAATGGCAGTGGTGCCATCGTCGGCCTCGACGGTGTTGGTGAACCCAAGATCGCGCAGCAGGTTCTTGATGATCCGCCGCATCGTTGAGAAGTCATCAACGATGAGGATTTTCATGTCTTTGTTCAATTCGACCTCCAAGCAGTCTTAAACGCGCCCAGCACCTGGACGCGCCACTTCAATCAATCGGCGCAGCACTTAAAGTTTGTCTGGAGCACAACGGATCGAGACCGGCGCCGCTCATCACCGCACCAGCCTCGTTTCGCAGTGTCCCCACACTGCCTTCAGCGCGCTCGCCACTCCCCCAAACGCCCCCGCAAACGGGCCGCGCACTGGCTGTGTAACTGGCTGACCCGCGATTCACTGACGCCAAGGACTTCACCGATCTCCTTGAGGTTCAGCTCTTCGTCATAGTACAGCGCCAACACCAGTCGCTCACGCTCCGGCAAATTGGCAATCGCGTCCGCCAGCGCCGTCTGGAAGCGTTCATCTTCCAGATCGCGTGACGGCTCCATATGAGCACTGGCGCCATCCTCGTGCAGCCCTTCGTGTTCGCCGTCCTGCAAGAGGTCGTCGAAACTGAACAGGCGGCTGCCCAAAGTGTCATTCAGAATCCCGTAATAATCGTCGAGACTCAATTGGAGTTCGGCCGCAACCTCGTGATCTTTAGCGTCACGGCCGGTTTTAGCTTCAATCGAGCGAATTGCGTCGCTGACCATCCGGGTATTGCGGTGGACCGAGCGTGGCGCCCAATCCCCTTTGCGCACTTCATCGAGCATCGCGCCGCGGATTCGAATGCCCGCGTACGTTTCGAAACTGGCGCCCTTGCTGGCGTCGTATTTGGTCGACACTTCGAGCAGGCCGATCATACCGGCCTGGATCAGGTCTTCGACCTGCACACTGGCCGGCAAACGTGCCAGCAAGTGATAGGCAATGCGCTTGACCAGTGGCGCGTAACGCTCGATCAACTCGTACTGCGCGTCACGCGCCGACTTCTTGTAAAGATTCATGCCACTGGCGGTCATATCACAGGCCCTGCGGTTTGCTGCACGAGACGCTCGACGAAAAACTCCAGGTGGCCGCGCGGGTTGGCCGGCAACGGCCACGTGTCGACCTTCTGCGCGATGGCCTTGAAGGCCAGGGCGCACTTGGAGCGTGGAAAGGCTTCGTAGACGGCGCGTTGTTTCTGCACGGCCTTGCGCACGCTTTCGTCATACGGGACGGCGCCTACGTATTGTAGGGCGACGTCAAGGAAACGGTCCGTGACCTTGGTCAACTTGGCGAACAGGTTGCGCCCTTCCTGCGGGCTCTGCGCCATGTTGGCGAGGACGCGGAAGCGGTTCATGCCGTAATCGCGGTTGAGCAATTTGATCAGTGCGTAGGCGTCGGTGATCGAGGTCGGCTCGTCACACACCACCAGCAACACTTCCTGCGCGGCGCGGACGAAACTGACCACCGAGTCACCAATGCCCGCAGCGGTGTCGATCACCAGCACGTCGAGATTGTCGCCGATGTCGCTGAACGCCTGAATCAGGCCGGCGTGCTGCGCCGGGCTCAGGTGGACCATGCTCTGCGTGCCGGACGCCGCCGGCACGATGCGAATCCCGCCCGGGCCCTGCAACAGCACGTCGCGCAGTTCACAGCGGCCTTCGATCACGTCGGCCAGCGTGCGTTTGGGGGTCAGCCCCAGCAGAACGTCGACGTTCGCCAGACCGAGGTCGGCGTCCAGCAGCATGACCCGACGGCCAAGCTCTGCCAGCGCCAGCGACAAGTTCACTGACACGTTAGTCTTGCCGACGCCACCTTTGCCGCCGGTCACCGCGATCACCTGTACGGGATGCATGCTGCCCATGTTATTTCTTTACCTTGTCTTGCATAGACGGAGGCCACATTACTGGCTGCGCGTTCCGGATCGGAACAATGCGTGGCAGACCATCGATGTAGGTACAAAAACTGTTCATGATTACCTCAGCCAACCTGCTTGGTCGGGCTGTGATAGATATCAGCGAACATGTCAGCCATGGCTTCTTCGCTGGGTTCTTCCTGCATTTGCACGCTGACGGCGCGGCTGACCAGTTGATGACGGCGCGGCAGATGCAGATCATCCGGAATCCGTGGGCCATCGGTCAGGTACGCGACCGGCAATTCATGACTGATCGCCAGGCTCAACACTTCACCAAGACTGGCTGTTTCATCCAGTTTAGTCAGAATGCAGCCGGCCAGCCCGCAACGCTTGTAACTATGATAAGCGGCGGTTAGAACCTGTTTCTGGCTGGTGGTTGCCAGGACCAGATAATTTTTTGAGCGAATGCCCCGCCCGGCCAGACTTTCCAGCTGCATGCGCAGCGCCGGATCGCTGGCCTGCAGGCCGGCGGTATCGATCAGCACCACGCGCTTGCGCAGCAGCGGATCGAGCGCCTGCACCAGCGACTGGCCCGGATCGACGTGGGTCACCGGCACATTGAGAATGCGCCCCAGGGTCTTGAGTTGTTCCTGCGCACCGATGCGGAAGCTGTCCATGCTCACCAGCGCCACATTCTGCGCGCCGTACTTGAGCACATAACGCGCCGCCAGCTTGGCCAGCGTGGTGGTCTTGCCCATGCCCGCCGGGCCGACCATCGCAATCACACCGCCCTCTTCCAGCGGCTCGACTTCCGGTACGGCAATCATCCGCGCCAGATGCGCGAGCAACATGCGCCAGGCCTGACGCGGCTCTTCGATATCGGTGATCATCGACAGCAGATCACGCGACAGCGGGCCGGACAGGCCGATGCGCTGCAGACGGCGATACAGATTGGCTTGCGCCGGGCGGCTGCCCTGCAGCTGATTCCACGCCAGCGTGCCGAGCTGCACTTCCATCAGTTCGCGCAGGCTGTTCAACTCAAAACGCATCGAATCCAGCGCACGCGGATCGACGCCCGCCGAAGCCTGCGCAGGCGCTGCGGCCGGACGCGCCGGTGCAGCGTAGGTCGGCTCGGTCAACGGTTCGGCAGCGGTCAGCGGCAGGCCGGCCGTCAACGGCAGCCCGGCGAACAACTGCTGATTGGTGTTGCCGTCGGCTTCGCCACGCAGGCTCAATTCGGCCTGTGCGGTGACGATGCGCGACTGGGTCTTGCGCAGCTCGTCCTCGAGTTCCATGTTCGGAACCCGTGGCGCCAGCGCCGACAATTTGTAATCCAGTGCTGCCGTCAACTCGACGCCGCCGGCAATGCGGCGGTTACCGATGATGGCGGCATCAGCGCCCAGCTCATCGCGAACCAGCTTCATGGCCTGACGCATATCGGCGGCGAAAAAACGCTTAACTTGCATAAACCACTACCTCAGCCGTTGGGCCCTACTGTCGCAACGATGGTCACTTGCTTGTTGTCCGGTATTTCCTGGTAGGCCAGCACATGCAGTCCGGGGACGGCGAGGCGGCCGAAGCGCGAGAGCATCGCGCGGATCGGGCCGGCAACCAACAGGATCACCGGCTGACCTTGCATTTCCTGACGCTGCGCCGCTTCGATCAACGAACGTTGCAGCTTCTCGGCCATGCTTGGCTCCAGCAGAACGCCCTCTTCCGAGCCTTGTCCTGCCTTCTGCAGACTATTGAGCAATATCTGTTCCAACCTTGGTTCCAATGTGATCACAGGCAGCTCGGACTCAGTGCCTACAATGCTTTGGACGATTGCACGGGATACGCCGACCCGCACGGCAGCCACCAGCGCGGCGGTATCTTGACTCTTGGCGGCGTTGTTGGCGATGGCTTCGGCGATGCTGCGGATATCGCGCACCGGCACGTGTTCGGCAAGCAACGCCTGCAGCACTTTGAGCAACTGCGACAGCGAAACCACACCCGGCACCAACTCTTCAGCCAGTTTCGGCGAGCTCTTGGCCAGCAATTGCATGAGTTGCTGGACTTCTTCGTGGCCGATCAGCTCACTGGAGTGCTTGTACAGAATCTGGTTCAAGTGCGTCGCAACCACGGTGCTGGCGTCGACCACGGTGTAGCCAAGCGATTGCGCCTGGGCGCGCTGGCTGATTTCGATCCACACCGCCTCCAGACCAAAAGCCGGATCTTTGGCGTTGATACCGTTGAGCGAGCCGTAGACCTGGCCCGGGTTGATCGCCAGCTCGCGATCCGGGTAGATCTCGGCCTCCGCCAGGATCACGCCCATCAGCGTCAGGCGATAAGCACTCGGCGCCAGATCGAGGTTGTCACGGATGTGCACGGTCGGCATCAGGAAGCCCAGATCCTGCGAGAGCTTCTTGCGCACGCCCTTGATCCGCGCCAGCAACTGCCCACCCTGATTGCGGTCCACCAGCGGAATCAGGCGGTAGCCGACTTCCAGGCCGATCATGTCGATCGGCGTGACGTCGTCCCAGCCCAGTTCCTTGGTTTCCATGGCGCGGGCAGGCGACGGCAGCAGTTCCTGCTGACGCTTGACCTCTTCCAGCGCCACGACCTTGGCGACGTTCTGCTTTTTCCAGAACAGGTAGGCGCCGCCAGCGGCCAGCGCGGCCATGCTCAGGAAAGAGAAATGCGGCATGCCCGGCACCAGGCCCATCACCGCCATCAAACCTGCGGCCACGGCCAGCGCTTTCGGCGAGGCGAACATCTGCCGGTTGATCTGCTTGCCCATGTCTTCCGAGCCGGAAGCACGGGTCACCATGATCGCCGCCGCTGTTGATAACAACAGTGATGGCAATTGCGCCACCAAACCGTCACCGATGGTCAGCAAGGCGTAAACCTTGCCCGCATCGCCGAAACTCATGCCGTGCTGGAAGATACCCACGGCCATGCCGCCGATGAGGTTGATGAACAGAATCAGCAGGCCGGCGATGGCGTCACCGCGGACGAACTTGCTGGCACCGTCCATCGAACCGTAGAACTCCGCCTCCTGGGCGACTTCCTGACGGCGCGACTTGGCTTGATTCTGGTCGATCAGGCCGGCGTTGAGGTCGGCGTCAATCGCCATTTGTTTGCCGGGCATCGCATCGAGGGTGAAGCGCGCGCTCACCTCGGAAATCCGCCCGGCACCCTTGGTCACCACGACGAAGTTGATGATCATCAGGATCGCGAACACCACGATACCGACCACGTAGTTACCGCCGATCACCACCTCACCGAAGGCCTGGATCACTTTACCGGCTGCGGCATGGCCGTCCTGACCGTGGAGCATCACCACCCGCGTCGAGGCCACGTTCAGTGCCAGTCGCAACAGCGTCGCGACCAGCAGAATGGTCGGGAACACGGCGAAATCCAGCGGCCGCAGCGCATACACGCAGACCAGCAGGACCACGATCGACAGCGCGATGTTGAAGGTAAAGAAGACGTCGAGCAGGAACGGCGGCACCGGCAACATCATCATCGCCAGCATCACCAGCAGCAACAACGGCACACCCAGATTGCCTCGACTGAGGTCGGCAACGTTTGTGCGAGCAGTGTTGAATAACTGAGAGCGATCCACCGGTTTTCCCCGTTCCTTTAAAGCAAACTTTTGACGCCCCGAACGGGCGCAGGGCGGCTATTGCAAGAAGCCTTCCAACTTTTGCAAAGGACTGAAAAACACGGCCAGTGTAGGAGCGAGCCTGCTCGCGAAGAGGCCCTCATGTCCGGCACAAATTTCTTGATTTAAACGAAGCGGTTTAAAAGACACCTGCAGACACGGTCTCAAGGCTACAAATCCTTGCGCCATTGCCTACAGCCAAGCCAGAATCCGCCGGCTTGTGCGCTTTGGGGTCGGGTTCTATTGTGGTCCGGTCGCTGACGAATCAGCGATCGGGTTTAGCGATCCGCCTCTAACAGACGCAGCAACGCCGGTTCCAGTGCAATTGATTACCTGCACTTGATGCAATGGTGGCTGTGCGTGGGAGACCTTCGGGTCTACCCGGGGTTTCTGTGACCCGGATCGCTAACCTGCGTACAGCCGCCACCTAT
Source organism: Pseudomonas sp. Z003-0.4C(8344-21) (assembly GCF_900104975.1). Lineage (NCBI taxonomy): Bacteria > Pseudomonadati > Pseudomonadota > Gammaproteobacteria > Pseudomonadales > Pseudomonadaceae > Pseudomonas > Pseudomonas sp. Z003-0.4C(8344-21). Next base: position 4,642,112 of record NZ_LT629756.1, read on the forward strand.
ACTTGTTTAGCGATAAGCCGTGGCGGCTAAATCAACCACGGAGTTTTGCCATGACCAAACCAACCCCCAACCCACCCGCAACCGACCCCACCTCCCCCTACGAATCCCTCGACTCCACCAAGCTCCACGACGCCGCCGACCGCGCCCTCGACCACTACCTCTGCCCGCCCGGCTCGCCGCCACCGCCGCGTAAAAAACGCACGATGTACGCCGTGACCGCGGATTTCAAAAACGAAGAACTGCTGGCCAACGCCTGCGAAACCCTCGCCTCGGCCAGAACCATCGCCAATGACTTCGCCAATCTCATCCCCGCCTCGCAACGCAGAACGCTGCTGGGGATTGCGCAATTGATCATGCTTGGGGAATTGGCGGTGAGTCGGGCGCTGGATAATCTGGAGCTGCCGCAGTAGCCGCGCCCCCATGATCGTTCCCACACTCTGCGTGGGAATGCAGCCCGGGACGCTCCGCGTCCCCTCCAGAGGCCGAACGGTGAGCGTCCGTTAAGGCATTCCTTTGCTACGCGTAGGAACGATCAAAATATAGAGGCGCACGGGAAAACTCTCCCGGCGCCTGACAAGTCTCATGTACGTCAGGTCAAGTGATAAGCCATCCACCGTTTACGGACCGCGTTGCCCGCGACTGATAAGCTTGCGCCCGCCAGAACTCCGTTATCCAACAGTTCGTAATAGACGACGTAGGGAGTGGCAAAGGAAAGGTTAATAGCGAAAAAACGGCCATAATATGTCCCTCTTGCACCGAACAGGGGAGTCAAGTCGACGAAATTCGCCTGCAGGTGGCCCGCGCCGAGCGGCCGGTTATCGTTGTAAATACGGGTGGCTCCGGATTGGCTAAGCCAGGAATGCGCCTCGGCTGCCGTCATGAACGCCTCGCTCATTCCAAGCCGATAAACATTCGTCACTTGCACGGAATACGAAACCTTTTGCTGATGGGCATCCATCACGGTGATGGTGGTCGTTCCGTTATGCCTACCGGCAACCTTGCCATTGGCGTCAACCGTCGCTATGCCAGCATTAGCCGATTGATAGGTATAGGGCGTTCGGCCGCCCGTTGGCACGCGCACCTGCACGTTGTTTACGACCTCCCGCTCGCGTAATCCGTAGGCTGTACCACCCACCACTTTTACGCCATTGAGCAACATAGTGGCGGTATTGATCGCCAGCGCCTCCGTAACCTTCACCGTGTACTTCACCACCGGAAGCTTCAGCGCAGAGTCCTCGGTGTCCGTGCTGCGCAACGCTATTTTGCAGGTCAACTCACAGGTAGCGAGATCCTTGAGCGCATAGAACCAGCTGCGGTCAGCCTTGACGCTGATGCCCTGAGTGATTTCTTCAGCAGTCAATACGATACCGGCGCGCAACGGTAATGGCTCGGACCCTTCACTGGTGACAGTGAGCCAGACCCGCTGCCCGGCCACAGCAATCGGCAGCGGTGGCTTCACCACGCACGTGAGATCAGTCTTGATAATTCTCAGATCGATAAACGGCACAGCCCCCGCTTCCACAATCTGCGGATGGGTCAGGGCGGGATCCATGTCGCTGATTGTTTTCACTTGCAACATCAAAGGTCTGGATTGCACCGTCTTACCGTTTCTGATCAGCTCGGAGCGCAGCTCAACCTGTTCTCCAAGATTGTGCGCAATGAATGACGGCGGCAGAGAAAAAAATGCTTTGTCTACATTCAACGGTTGCGGTTCAAACGTCGGCGAACCTTCTCCAGGCGCGCCTTTAACCAGTAGCCGAACCTGATCACCCGGGCGTGGACTGGCTATCTGTATGCGTGCTCTGACGCCTTCATGGTTTTCCAACGGGTCAAGCACGCCATCCGGAGCGCGGCGAACCGTAGGCGGCTGCAACGACTGCGCCGGGTCTCCGATATAAAACTCGAGCAATGCGGATGACTTAGGCAGTTCGTCTGGCCGCTCGATCCACCAAAGCAGATTGAAGAACTGCTCCCGATTAAGCTCGATGGTATCCCAGTCCAGCCTGAACCGGAGCGGCTCGTCGACCGGCATTTGCTCGATCGGCAAGGAGTCCCGGTAGCCCATCCCGCCCGCATCTCCTCGACCTTCCACATGCACCACATCGCCCAAAAGGGTATAGGCGGCCGCCGCAATCCGGATATCCGTGCCATGCGGCACATGCAACGGATTGAGCACGTCGGCAATGATGCCATCCACTTTCGGCGCAGGCAGGGCAGGAACAAGCTCCCCGATGCGCGCAGTCGTCACTTCAGAAGCCAACGCAGGTTTCAACGTGGCATGACTGACGTGATACGACACACGGACCGACCCTCTGATCAATGGCGCGATATCTTCGGTGGTCACGCTGAAGGGGATGGCGCGGCCAACCAACCGGTCACTGACGTCGCGGTAAGCCTGATACAAGTGCGGACGGCCGGAGGCACTGGTGCCCATCCAGGTCAGTGTGACTCTGAAGCCCTTCTTTATCCGGGCATCGGGACCGCAAAACACCGTGGTCAGGCTCAGCGCGGGGTCGAGGGTACCGCCAACCAGATCCGCTATTTTCGGAGCGGGCAGTCGCAACGTTTTCCCAAGCAACGCGAAGATGTAGACCTGGGAGCGATCATCTGGGCCATCTGCCTTGATGCGCAGGTAATCCACTTGCACCTGCCCGGGCGCGCTGGCCTTTAAAACGCTATTAGGAATATTGAAAGACTGAATGCCGAGACGAGTAATCGTCTGCTCTTCACTGTGCTCGACCACTTCACCGCTTTGTGTCTTGGCCTTCCATCGAAGCAGTAGTTTCTCCTTCAGCGCAAAGCCAGGGCGCGTAATGATCTGAGCCCCCAGATCATCGAGTCCAACCTCATCAAGGCTGACCTTATCTTCATTGGCAAGAGGGACGACTACCGGACCAAGCCAGACATTCGCCGGATCGCTGATGACCGTCGCGCGCTCCGAGAAATCGCTGACGTTTTCCACCTGATCTTTAATCTGATAGACCACTACGGCGGGATTGGCGGGCCCCGCATGCTCAATATTTTCTTTCGTAACGAGCACACTGATTGCTTTTCCGACGTCGCTCCCCTTTACCGTGTAAGGGGCGACTTCAACGCCGTGGAACGAGAGGATCAATACGTCCCCCTCTGTCATGAATAGCCAGGGGGGGATGGTCGCTATAAAGCCGTTTGCAGCGGCATCCTTGTCAATGACCTCCCCCTCTTTGAACGGCAGTTGAGCCGGTTTGAGACGCTGATGGCCGGGCATATCCGGCTCGGGATCGATGCCGCCCGGAGGATCGATCTTGAACCAGACCTCGAGTTGCGCCCCTTCAGGCGGCTGACCGCTTTTGCGCGAAATCGCGTAGCGCAGGGTGTGCACGCCAGGCAGCACTTTGTCCGCGGGAATATGCATCACGACGTCATGATCACCGTGATCAGCCGGCAATACCGCCGTATCGACCAAATTCTGATCAATGTAGAGACCAATCGTGTCGTCTTTGGCCATATTCAGATAGGCCTGCACCAGCACCCGCAGCCCCTTGGCACTGGTAAAAAGCATGGGGCGGTTGACCCCGACTTGCGCCGGTGGAAAAACGATATCAGTAAACTGCCCGGGAATATTGGGCGGAAAGAGGGAAAAAAGGCCCAGCCCTCCGCTTGGATCGAAAGGAACGACGTCATGTTGCGTATCGTCGATAACGTCCTCAATCGGCATCTCCATCAAACCAGTCATCGCCCTGCTCCTGAAAAATCCGTAGCGGTTTGCCAGGGATCTGCAGAGGACATTGGATACTTGACGCAAACATCCGACCACTGTCAGAACTAACAGGTGCGCGCAGGTTTCAGACGAACGGCGCTGACGAAGCAGGAGGAAACTTTGTCGTTCGCGAGCGCACCTGTAAGAGTTGACAGTGAAGGGAGATCTCAGACCAATGCCTGCGCAGCAACGTCAGGAATCGCGACGCAAATCCGGCGGAATCGGCAAGTCATCCTTCAGCGGGTCAGGCCGCTTGCCCTTGCCGGCTCGGTACTGGCGGATCTGATAGACGTACGCCAGCACCTGCGCCACCGCCAGATACAGCCCGCCAGGAATCTCCTGATCCAGCTCGGTGGAGTAGTAGATCGAGCGCGCCAGGCCCGGCGATTCGAGGAGCATGACGTTGTTGGCGACGGCGATTTCGCGGATTTTCAGGGCGAGGAAGTCGCTGCCCTTGGCCAGCAGCACCGGTGCGCCGCCCTTCTCCGAGTCGTATTTGAGCGCGACGGCGTAGTGGGTCGGGTTGGTGATGACCACGTCGGCGTCGGGAATCGCGGCCATCATGCGGCGCTGGGACATTTCGCGCTGGGTCTGGCGGATGCGCTGTTTGACTTCCGGGCGGCCTTCCTGATCCTTGTGTTCGTCACGCACTTCCTGCTTGGTCATCAGCAGTTTCTTGTGCGCTTCCCACAGCTGCACCGGCACGTCGACAGCGGCAATGATGATCAGGCCGCAGGCCAGCCACAAGGTACTCCAGCCGACCAGCAACACGCTGTGAATGATCGCCTGATCCAGCGGCTCATGGGCAATGCGCAACAGGTCATCGACGTCGGCCGACAGCACCAGCAGCGCCACACCGAGGGTGATCAGAAACTTGGCCAGCGCCTTGAGCAGTTCGACCACGGCCTTGAACGAGAACATCCGTTTCAGGCCGGCGGCCGGGTTCATCCGGCTGAACTTGGGGGCCAGCGAACCGGCGGCGAACAGCCAGCCGCCGAGGGAGATTGGGCCGACGATGGCGGCGATCAACAAGGTGATCATCACCGGCTGAATCGCCAGCAGCGCCATCAGGCCCGACTGCATCAAGAAGCGGCCCATGGCGCCCTGATCCATCACCACTTCGCGGGACAGGCTGAAGTTCAGGCGCATCAGCTCCATCAATTCTTGCGCGAGCATGCCGCCGAAGATCAGCAATGCCGCGGCACCAGCCATCATCACGGCGAGGGTGTTGAGCTCTTTGGAGCGGGCAATCTCACCCTTTTCACGGGAGTCCTTTTTGCGTTTCTCCGTGGGGTCTTCTGTTTTGTCCTGACCGCTTTCGCTCTCTGCCATGACTCAGCGCGCCTGTGCCAGTTCACGTAGCAACCGCAAGGCCTCGCTGGCCAGCGGCTGATACTGGTTGAGAATGTCCGCCAGCCCGACCCAGACAATGAACAGGCCGAGCACCAGGGTCAGCGGAAAACCGATCGAGAAAATGTTCAGTTGCGGCGCGGCGCGGGTCATCACGCCGAAGGCGATGTTGACCACCAGCAGCGCGGTCACCGCCGGCAACACCAGCAACAACGCGGCGCCGAGCACCCAGCCGAGCTTGCCGGCCAGTTCCCAGTAGTGAGCGGTCATCAGACCGCCGCCGACCGGCAGCGTGGTGAAGCTTTCAGTGAGGACTTCGAAGACCACCAGATGGCCGTTCATCGACAGGAACAACAGCGTCACCAGCATGGTGAAGAACTGCCCGATCACCGCCACCGAAACGCCGTTGGTGGGGTCGATCATCGAGGCGAAGCCCATGCCCATCTGGATCGCGACGATCTGCCCGGCCACGGCAAATGCCTGAAAGAACAATTGCAGGGAAAAACCCAGTACCGCGCCGACCAGAATCTGCTCGGCGATCAGCAGCAGGCCGCTCAGATCCAGCGGGCTGACAGCTGGCATCGGTGGCAGCGCCGGGGTAATCACCACCGTGATCGCCACTGCAAAATACAGGCGCACGCGCCGTGGAATCAGGGTGGTGCCGAAGATCGGCATGACCATCAGCATCGAGGCGACGCGAAACAGCGGCAACATGAACGACGCCACCCAGGTGCTGATCTGGGTGTCGGTCAGCTGAAGCAGCGATTGCATGGCTTAGCCGATGACCATCGGAATGTTTTTGTACAGCTGGATGATGTATTCCATGAACGTCTGCACGATCCACGGACCGCCGATGATCAGCGTCACCAGCATCACCAAAAGACGCGGCAGAAAGCTCAAGGTCTGTTCGTTGATCTGCGTCGCGGCCTGAAACATCGACACCAGCAGGCCGACCAACAGGCTCGGCACCACCAGAATGGCGACCATCATGGTGGTCAGCCACAGCGCTTCACGAAAGATATCGACCGCGACTTCCGGCGTCATGGCGAAACACCTCCAAAACTGCTGGCGAGGGTGCCGATGATCAGCGCCCAGCCATCGACCAGCACGAACAGCATGATCTTGAACGGCAGCGAAATGATCAGCGGCGAGAGCATCATCATACCCATGGCCATCAGCACACTCGCGACGACGAGGTCGATGATCAGAAACGGGATGAAGATCATGAAGCCGATCTGGAACGCGGTTTTAAGCTCGGAGGTGACGAACGCCGGCACCAGAATGGTCAGCGGTGCCTGATCCGGAGTGGCGATGTCGGTGCGCTTGGACAAGCGCATGAACAGCTCCAGATCGCTGGTGCGGGTCTGGGCGAGCATGAAGTCCTTGATCGGCACCTGGGCCTTTTCCACCGCTTGCTGCGCGGTGAGGGTTTCGGCCAGATACGGTTGCAGCGCGTCCTTGTTCACCCGATCGAACACCGGGGCCATGATGAACAGGGTGAGGAACAGCGCCATGCCGGTGAGGATCTGGTTCGACGGCGTCTGCTGCAGGCCGAGGGCCTGACGCAGGATCGAGAAGACAATGATGATCCGCGTGAAACTGGTCATCAGGATCACGGCCGCCGGAATAAAACTCAGGGCGGTCATGATCAGCAGAATCTGCAGGCTGACCGAGTATTCCTGCGCGCCCTCGGCGTTGGTGCCGAGGGTGATCGCCGGGATCGACAACGGATCGGCAGCCAATGCCAACGGCGCGGCCAGCATCAGGGCCAGCGTCAAGACGATGCGGAGCGCAGCCATTACTTCGTATCCTTCTGATCCTTGCCGAGAATCTTCAGCAGATGCTGGGCAAATTCCGGTGTGGCTTTTTCGCTGGCGGTGGGCACTTCGACCGGCTCTTTGAGTACATGCAGCGCAGTGATGCTGCCGGGGCTGAGGCCGAGCAGAATCTGCTCGTTGCCAACCTGCACCAGCATCAACCGGTCACGCGGGCCGAGCGCGCGCGAACCGATCAGCTCGATCACCTGGCCCTTGCCCGCCGGACCTGCCTGCTGCACCCGACGCAACAGCCAGGCGAGGAAGAAGATCAGGCCCAGCACCAGCAGCAGGCCGAACACCAATTGCGTCAATTGCCCGGCCACGCCGCTGTTGACCATCGGCGCGGTGGCGGCAGGCGCAGCAGTGGAAGCGCTCGGCTCGGCGGCCAGCACGCTCAGCGGCAAGGCCAGCAATGCCCAGAGAAAACGTTTCACTCAGCGCAGCTTCTTGATGCGTTCGCTTGGGCTGATCACGTCGGTCAGGCGGATGCCGAACTTTTCGTTGACCACTACGACTTCGCCGTGGGCGATCAGGGTGCCGTTAACCAACACGTCCAGCGGCTCGCCGGCCAGACGATCAAGCTCGATCACCGAACCCTGGTTGAGTTGCAGCAGGTTGCGGATGTTGATGTCGGTGCTGCCGACTTCCATCGAGATCGATACCGGGATGTCGAGAATCACGTCCAGGTTCGGGCCGTCGAGGGTTACCGGGTCGTTGTTTTTCGGCACGCTGCCGAATTCTTCCATCGGCAGGCGATTGGAGCTCGAAGTACCGGCGTCGGCGGCCAGCAGCGCATCAATGTCAGCCTGGCCGGCGTCACCGGTTTCTTCCAGGGCCGCAGCCCATTCATCGGCCAGTGCCTGATCGTCCTGCGCGTTCATATCGTCGTTCATCATGTGTCCTCGGCGGGCAACAATTCGGTTAAATGCGGGGGTTGAAAGCGTCGCCTCAGCGACGCTCGATCGGCTCGATCACTTGCAACGCGAGGTTGCCTTTGTGCGAGCCCATCTTGACCTTGAAGGCCGGCACGCCGTTGGCGCGCATGATCATGTCTTCCGGCATCTCGACCGGGATCACGTCACCCGGCTGCATGTGCAGGATGTCGCGCAGTTTCAACTGGCGACGGGCCACGGTGGCGCCGATCGGCACGTCGACATCGAGCACGTCCTGGCGCAGGGCATTGACCCAGCGCTCGTCCTGGTCGTCGAGGTCGGACTGGAAACCGGCGTCGAGCATTTCGCGCACTGGCTCGATCATCGAATACGGCATCGTGACGTGCAGATCACCGCCACCGCCATCGAGCTCGATGTGGAAGGTGGAGACAACGATCGCTTCGCTCGGGCCGACGATGTTGGCCATGGCCGGGTTCACTTCCGAGTTGATGTACTCGAAGTTGACTTCCATGATCGCCTGCCAGGCTTCTTTCAGATCGACGAACGCCTGTTCCAGCACCATGCGCACCACGCGCAGTTCGGTCGGGGTGAATTCACGCCCTTCGATCTTCGCGTGACGGCCGTCGCCGCCGAAGAAGTTGTCCACCAGCTTGAACACCAGTTTGGCGTCGAGGATGAACAGCGCGGTGCCACGCAACGGTTTGATCTTGACCAGGTTGAGGCTGGTCGGCACGTACAGCGAGTGCACGTATTCGCCGAATTTCATCACCTGCACGCCGCCGACGGCAACGTCCGCCGAGCGGCGCAGCATGTTGAACATGCTGATGCGGGTGTAGCGGGCGAAACGCTCGTTGATCATTTCCAGGGTCGGCATGCGTCCACGGACGATGCGATCCTGGCTGGTCAGGTCGTAGCTTTTGACACTGCCGGGTTCGGCAGCGTTATCGGTCTGTACCAGACCATCGTCGACGCCATGCAACAGCGCGTCGATTTCATCCTGGGACAGCAGATCCTGCACGGCCATGTCGTGTTCCTACTGCAATACGAAATTAGTGAAAAGCAACTGTTCGATGACCACCTTGCCCAGCTCTTTCTGCGCCACTTCCTGAACGCTGGCGGTGGCCTTCTGGCGCAACATCTCTTGCCCGACCGGGGTCGCCAGCGTGGCGAAATCCTGACCGGAGAAGAGCATCACCAGGTTGTTGCGGATCACCGGCATGTGCACTTTGAGCGCATCCAGATCGGCCTGGTTACGCGCCAGCATGGTGATGCTCACCTGCATGTAGCGCTGACGGCCGTTCTGGTTGTAGTTGGCTACGAAGGCCGGCGCCATCGGCTCGAAGATCGCCGGCTGCTTGCCGACCGGCGCAGCTTCGGCGGCCTCGGCAGGTTTGCTCTGGGCGCTGTGCATGAAGAACCAGGTCGCCCCTACGGACGCACCGATGGCCAACAGCAAGGCCAGCACGATCACAATGATCAGCTTGAGTTTGCCTTTGGTTGCCGGGTCTTTTACCGCTGCTGCTTCGCTCTTCGCCATGCCAATAATCCGTCACTAATCGGGGGTTTTACAGTTGCACGGCTAGGCAAGAGCAAGTGTTATGCCAGAAGTGTCGGAGGGTGCGCAGACAACGCCAAAGTCAAAAAGCCACCCTCACCCCAGCCCTCTCCCGGAGGGAGAGGGAGCAGATTGAGTCGGGTTTTGGTTATGCATTGACCTGAAAGACCGAGTCGATTCCGAGTCGGATGACAAGGGGCGCGCCTCAACTGGATTCAGCGCAAAACGATCAGGACGGCGCACATCCTGAGCATTCCCCAATCAGTCCCCTCTCCCTCTGGGAGAGGGCTAGGGTGAGGGGCTCTTGATCTGAAGCAGTCAGGCGTAATAGTCGACCGCGCTGCTGCCAATCACGCTGGTGGTCTGCGCTGCCACTTCAGTCACGCTGGCCGGTGCCGGTTCTTCGTCCACCGAATCGAGGCGACCGCCGGCAGCGCTGGTGCGGCCGCTCTGGTTCTGCTGCGCCTGCTCCTGGCCTTGCTGGCCCTGCCAGCCACGGTTCTGGTCGGCGACATTGACGTCGACCTGGCCCATGCCCTGCTGGTTGAACATGTCGCGCAGGCGATGCATCTGGCTGTCGAGCGCTTCACGTACGCTTGGGTGCGCACTCATGAACGTCACCTGCGTCTGCTGGTCCGGGACCATATTCACGCGGATGTCCAGACGCCCGAGTTCGGCCGGTTGCAGCTGAATGTCCGCCGCTTTGAGATTGGCGCTCGACAGATACATGACGCGGTTGACCACTTCTTCAGTCCAGCCGCTCTGGTGCATGGCGATCGGCTGATTCACCGGCACTGCATTGGCGGTCTTCGGCGTGGCGGCCTGGGTCAGTGCCGCCAAGCGGTTGGCGAAGTCATCGACGCGGGTATCGCTGGTCGCTGATGTCAGGTCCTTGAGGCCATCGTCGATCAAGCCGCTGAACGCTTTCTCGCCGCCCTGGCTGGTGCTGTCCTTGTCGGATTGCACGTCGAGCATGCTGGCCATGCCGGCCGCGAAATTTTGTGCCGCAGTCAATTCACCGTCGGCCTGAGCCTGGGCCGGCGAGGCTTTCGGTTGCGCCTGGCTGGCGGCGGAAATATGCCCGCCCTGCTCCATCGCCATGCGCACGGCCGGCAGCGAATCGAGCGGGTCGGCGGACGGATCGAAATCGCTGGCGGGGGTAACCGCCGGATCTTTGACCATGCCCGGCAGAGCGACCAATGCAGGCGTCTCGGCTTCCGGCTGCGCAGTGGCGACGACGGCAGGCGTCTGCACGACAGGCGCGGCGATCAGCGGTTGCGCAGCGGCAACCAATGCCGGATCCAGCGCAGGATCAACCGGCGGAGCTTCTACGACTGGAGTCTGCGGAGCGTCCGAGTTGGCATCGCTATCGGCGGAAGTGTAATCGCTGGCTGCGGCTTTATCGGCAGGCAAGTCGTTGCCGCTATCGGCAACCGCCGGCTGCGCAGCGGCAGACGGATCCTTGCCGAGGTCTTTTTTGCCGCTGCTATCGGCGACCTTGTCGCGCGCCGGTTTGGGCGAATTGTCAGCGCTGGCGACGGGCTTGTTCGGACCCTGATCAGCGAACACTTTGGCGAAGCTGGAGGCTTTATCCCCGGTGTCTGCGGCCATTGCCGGCGTTTTGGCCGAGGCGGCTTGCGCCTTGGCCTGAGCGGCATTCTGAATGAGGATGTTGGGGGTCGCAGGCATGAAACGGTCTCCGCTGCACTGGGATCGTAGGTACAGTTGCGGAGTTATCTGCAAGTGCCGGGCCAGATCTTGCCGGCGCTTGGGAAAAGCGCCGGACGGCCGGATCAGTGGGTATGGGCGTGGTGCTTTTCGCCTTCGTACACAGGACGCACGTCAGCGAACTCACCGGCAATTCTGGCAACCAGCTGCGCGCGCGCTTCTGGCGTCTTGTCTTTGGCGTTCGACTCCAGATCCTGGCATAACGCAGCCAGTCGAACCGCGCCCATATTACTGGCGCTGCCCTTGAAGCTATGGGCAACTTCCGCCAACGCCTTGGCGTCCGCTGCATTGCGCAGTTCTGCCAGGCGACTTTCGGAATCTGCCAGAAAAGTCTCCAGAAGCTCTGGATAACCCTCCTCCATCACTTCACGCAATACGCTCAGCGCATCACGATCTACATGTATGTCAGTCACTTGCTCACTCCTTGATCAAGAATGGGCGGATTATGCCTCAATCCCCCAGAAAAACTCCACGCAGGCACTACGACCGTCGTCCGCCCAGCAGGCGTTATGCCCCAATTGCCGGACCAGGCCGACACCGCGACCCGACAGACGGAGCCCTTCCAGCGGCCGCTCCATGACCCTGGCTACATCGAAACCCTTGCCGCTGTCCTCGACCCGAATCAGCAGACCACCACCCGCGCCGCGCGGATGCACCTGCAGATGCACCCGGACAAATCCATCCTGCAGCGCTTCGAGGCGGTCATTGCGTTGCTGATAATAAAGCGCAAAACCCGCCGCATCGCGCTTGAGGCTGGAGTCCAGGCCGAGCACGCCATGCTCCAGCGCATTGGAATACAACTCGGCCAGCACGCTGTAGAGCGCGCCACTTTGTGCGCGCAGCCCGTGCACCTCCTGCAACAGTTGCAACAGATACGGCAAAGGATTGAAGCGCTTGAGCGTGGCACCACGGAATTCGAAACTCACCGACCAGTCCAGCGGGCTCGATTGCCCACTGTCGGAATAGACCGGCGCCAGATTTTGCCCCGGCGCAGATTCGAGCAGGCTGACCTCGACCATGCTGACGTCGTCACGCGCCTCGCCACCGAAATCGCGCAGCGCTTGCTCGATGTCCTCGAACAAGCGATCTGCCTGTCGATTGGCGGCGAACACCTGCTGCAAGCGCTCGACGCCGAACAACTGGTCATTGCCATCGCCGGTATCGATGACCCCGTCCGACAACAGGAACACCCGATCATCGATGGCCATCGGATACACGTCGGTGCGGTCGTCGAAGGTCTCGGCGCTGAGAATGCCCAGCGGTAAATGTCCGGATGGCAACGGCACCCGCTCGCCGGTGGCCATGCGGTGCAGATAACCGTCCGGCATGCCGCCATTCCACACCTCCACCGAACGGCTCTGGAAACTCAAACAGAGCAGTGTGGCGCAGCAGAACATGTCCACCGGCAGAATGCGCTTGAGCTTGGCGTTCATCTCACGCAGGGTTTCAGCCAGGCCGTAGCCTTTGGCGGTCATCCCGTAAAACACTTCGGCCAGCGGCATCGCCCCGACCGCCGCCGGCAAGCCGTGGCCAGTGAAGTCACCGAGCATGACGTGCATGTCACCGGCCGGTGTGTAGGCCGCCAGCAGCAGGTCACCGTTGAACAGCGCGTAGGGCGATTGCAGATAACGAATGTTCGGCGCGCTCAGGCAACCGGAATGCGCAACCTTGTCGAACACCGCTTTGGCGACGCGCTGTTCGTTGAGCAGATAATCGTGGTGTCGGGCAATCTGGTCGCGTTGCTGCAGGACCGTTGCCTGCAAACGACGCAAGCGATCCATTGCCTTGATTTTGGCGGCGAGGATCACCTGGTTGTACGGCTTCGCCAGAAAGTCGTCACCGCCCGCCTCCAGGCAGCGGACCAACGCTTCGCTTTCGGTCAGCGAGGTGAGGAAAATGATGGGTACCAGCGTCTCGCCTGCCAGTGCCTTGATCAGGCGCGCGGCTTCGAAGCCGTCCATCACTGGCATCAGCGCGTCCATCAGGACCAGATCCGGATGTTGCCGCTTGAAGGTGTCGACCGCCTCGGCACCGTTCGCTGCTGTCAGCACGTGATGGCCCTGACGACGGACGATGGTCGACAGCAGCAACCGATCGGCAGCGCTGTCTTCGGCGATCAGCACGGTCAGCGGCTCTTGCGCCTGCATGGCCGTCAACTGATGTCGAACAGTTTGTCGAAGTTGGAGATGGCGAGGATCTTGCGCACGTCGGAGTTGCTGTTAATCACCTGCACATCCGAGTTATCACCGCCGGCGTGGTCACGCAACAAAAGCAACATGCCTAGCGCGGAGCTGTCGAGGTAGGTGGCTTCTTTCAGGTCAATCACAATGGATTCGGGCTTCTTTGCAAGTCGCTCATACGACTCGCGAAATTCCTGATGGCGACCGAAATCGAACCGCCCCTTGATCGCGATCGTGAGTTTTTGACCATCGGGTGATACTTCTGTAACGACTGACATTGACTGGCTTCCTTGTCATTGACGAACCTGTACAAGGTTTAGCACCTGGATGGTGATGGGGCAAGGCGCAACGGTTGATCCTATGTGGGAACAAGTGTGGGAGCGAGCCTGCTCGCGAAAGCATCCTGTCAGTTGACTACAGGGTTGACTGACACGGCGCTTTCGCGAGCAGGCTCGCACAGGGGATTTGGGTAAAGTCTAGAAGGCATCACGCCGCGGCAGGCGCTGGGACAATTCATCCAGTAACTTCTGCTCGCGCTTGTCTTCCAGACGCTGCGCCTCGTCGCGGTAACGCTGGACCAGTTTGCGCAAACCCTCGACGCGAGCGAACGCCTGTTGCCACTCATTGCGTGCCTTGTCGAGGTTGTTCTGGTGCCAGACCAGACTCTGGCGCTGCTGGTCGACGGCGGTGTCGAGCTGCGCCAGAAAGCCCTGAAACCCGAGCAGCCATTGACCGGACACGCCGGTGCTGCCGCGCACGATCCATTGCTGCGAGTAATCCAGACGAAAGGCATTGAGGTCGGCGAGCTTGCTCTCGGCGACTGTCACCTGCCCCTGGAAATAAGCCATGCGTTGCACGGCGGTTTTCTCGGCCTTCTCGGCCATTTCCACCACCGGTGCCAGGCGCGCGGCGCGGCTGACGGCCATGACCGCTTACCCGCCCGCCGCCGGAGCGAACAAGGTCTCGAGGTAGGCCTGGCTTTCGCCCATGGTGATCTTGTCGTTGAGGCCCTGGCGCTGATAGCGGACCAGTTGCGGTTGCAGGGAAATCGCCAGATCGGTCTCGCGATCGCCGCCGGCGACGTAGGCGCCAACGCTGATCAGGTCGCGGCTCTGCTGATAGCGCGACCACAATTGTTTGAAATACTGCGCACGCTGCATATGTTCCGGCGAGACCACCGCTGGCATCACCCGGCTGATCGACGCTTCGATATCGATGGCCGGGTAGTGCCCTTCCTCGGCCAGGCGCCGGGACAGCACGATGTGCCCGTCGAGCACGCCTCGCGCCGAGTCGGCAATCGGGTCCTGCTGGTCGTCACCCTCGGAAAGCACGGTGTAGAACGCGGTGATCGAGCCGCCGCCCTTCTCTGCGTTACCGGCCCGCTCGACCAGTTTCGGCAGTTTGGCAAATACCGATGGCGGATAACCCTTGGTCGCTGGCGGCTCGCCGATGGCCAGGGCAATTTCCCGCTGGGCCTGGGCGAAACGGGTCAGCGAGTCCATCAGCAACAGGACATTCTTGCCCTTGTCGCGAAAATACTCGGCGATGCGCGTGCAGTACATCGCCGCGCGCAGACGCATCAGCGGCGCATCGTCCGCCGGTGAGGCCACCACCACGGAACGCTTGAGGCCTTCTTCCCCCAGGCTGTGCTCAATGAATTCCTTGACTTCGCGACCCCGCTCGCCGATCAGGCCGACGACGATAATGTCGGCTTCGGTGAAGCGGGTCATCATGCCCAGCAGTACCGATTTACCGACGCCGGTACCGGCGAACAGGCCCAGACGCTGGCCTCGACCGACCGTCAACAAACCGTTGATGCAACGGATACCGACGTCCAGCGGCACGCTGATCGGGTCACGGTTGAGCGGGTTGATCGTCGGGCCATCCATCGGCACCCAGTCTTCGGCTTTCATGCCGCCCTTGCCGTCCAGCGCGCGACCGGCGCCATCGAGCACGCGACCGAGCATGCTCATGCCCATCGGCAAGCGACCGGTCTCGGCCAGCGGCACCACGCGGGCGCCCGGGGCAATCCCGGCGACGCTGCCGACCGGCATCAGAAAGACTTTGCTGCCGGAAAAGCCCATGACTTCTGCTTCGACCTGCGAGGGGTGATAGCTGTCGTCATTGATCACCAGGCAGCGCGTGCCCATGGCCGCACGCAGGCCTTCGGCTTCGAGCGTGAGGCCGACCATGCGCAGCAGACGCCCTTCGAGAATCGGCGCGCCGGCCATTTCGGTGGCCTCGGCGTAGGTGCTCAGGCGCTTGGCGAAGCTGGTGCGTTCAAGGCGCATCGGGGTGGTCCGCGAGCGGCTCTTCGGCAACAGCCGTCGGCTTGATGTCGTCGGGAATGTCCAGACTCAGGTCGGCCTCGGCCGGGTGCAAGGCCTGCTCGTGCAACTGGTCGAACAGCTTGTCCATGACCTGCGCAACGCGGGTCTCGATGCTCGCATCGATGCGGCTGTGCGCGGTTTCAACCCGGCAGCCACCCGGCATCAGCGCTTCGTCTTCGACGATGCGCCAGGTTTCTTCGTGGCGCTCGCGCAGGCTTTTCGCCTGTTCGAAATCCTGCGGATTGACGTACAGGCGCACGTTGTCGACGCCCAGCGGCAACAGCTTGAGGGCGTCGCGCATGACGTGTTCGATCTGGCTTGAATCGATCGCCAGTTCGCGCTTGATCACCTGCTTGGTGATGTGTTGCACGAGGTCGACCAGCGACTTTTCGATCTGCGTGTCCTGCTCGGCGATCGGCTCGAACAGGTGCGCCATCAGTTGCTCGAGGCTGGCGAGTTTCGCCGCCAGCGCCACTTCCGCTTCTTGACGCACCTTCAGCGTGGCGCTGTGAAAACCTTCCTTTTCGCCAATGGCGAAGCCCTCGTTGTAAGCCTCCTGGCGGATGCTTTCGAGTTCTTCCAGGGTCAGTGGCTGGACTTCTTCCAGCGGCACTTCTTCCATTTCCGGCGGCTCGGGCTCCGGCTCGGGCTCGGGTTCCGGTTTTGGCGGGTCGAAGCTGGGCAGCGCCCAGGATTCGAAACCACGAACATCGCGGGCGCGGATCAGATCCGTCACAGACTCGTCAGGCTTGTCCATGGGCTTAGATCATTTCCTCGCCGCCCTTGCCACCGAGCACAATCTCGCCGGCTTCGGCCATGCGGCGGGCAATGGTGAGGATTTCCTTCTGCGCGGTTTCGACGTCGCTGACGCGCACCGGGCCCTTGGCTTCGAGGTCGTCGCGCAACAGTTCGGCGGCACGCTTGGACATGTTCTTGAAAATCTTTTCCTTGACGCCTTCGTCCGAACCCTTGAGGGCCAGCACCAACACGTCGGACGACACTTCGCGCAGCAGCGCCTGAATTCCGCGGTCGTCGACGTCCGCCAGGTTGTTGAACACGAACATGAGGTCTTCGATCTGACCGGACAGGTCTTCGTCGACTTCGCGGATCGAGTCCATGAGCTGGCCTTCGATCGAGCTGTCGAGGAAGTTCATGATGTCGGCCGCACGCTTGATGCCACCCAGGGTGGTGCGCGAGGCATTCGAGTTGCCGGAGAACTGCTTCTCGAGAATCTGGTTGAGCTCTTTCAATGCCGCGGGCTGCACGGTGTTCAACGACGAGACGCGCAGGATGATGTCCAGACGCACCTTGTGGTCGAAGTTGCCGAGCACTTCACCGGCCTGATCCGGGTCGAGGTACGCGACCACGATCGCCTGGATCTGCGGGTGTTCGTAACGGATGACGTCGGCGACCGCGCGCGGCTCCATCCATTTCAGACTGTCCAGGCCACTGGTGTTGCCACCGAGCAGGATGCGGTCGATGAGGCCGTTGGCCTTGTCTTCGCCCAGCGCCTGGGTGAGCATTTTGCGCACGTAGTCGTCAGAGCCGACGCCGAGGCTGGTCTGATCGCCGACGATGTCGACGAACTCGCTCATGACCTGTTCGACCTGCTCGCGATGGACATTGCCCATCTGCGCCATGGCCACGCCGACCCGCTGCACTTCTTTCGGGCCCATGTGACGCAGCACTTGCGCAGCATCGGTCGAACCGAGGGACAGCAGCAGAATCGCGGCTTTGTCGACCTTGGTCAGTTTGAGGGTGGCGGCTCGGTTATCACTCATCTGCGTTAATCCACTCTTTCACGACCTGAGCCACGCGACCCGGGTCTTCAGCTACCAGACTCTTGATTGCATTCAGCTGCGCGTCATAACCCTCGCTCGGGCTCGGCAACAGAATGCTCTGCGGACCACCGAGGCTTACGCGGTCGTTGGCCAGTTCGCCGTCCAGGCCGCCCATGCCACCGAGTTCCACGTCGCTGCCCAGACCGGCCAGCTCCTTGCCTTTGCCACCGCCGGTGATGTTGTTGAGCACCGGACGCAGCACACCAAACACCAGCACCAGGATGAACAGCACACCCAGCACTTGTTTGACGATGTCCCAGAACCATGGCTGGGAGTAGAACGGAATATCGGCAATCACTTCGCCGCGCTCGGCGGAGAACGGCATGTTGATCACGCTGACGCTGTCGCCACGGCTGGCGTCGAAACCGACGGCGTCCTGCACCAGACGGGTGAAGCGCGCCAATTCGTCGGCGGTCCACGGCGCACGGCTGGTTTCGCCGTTGGCCGCGTTGACCTTGACCTGATCGTCGACCACTACCGACACCGACAGGCGATTGAGACGGCCCTGTTGCTGTTTGGTGTGGCTGATCGAACGGTCGAGCTCGAAGTTCTTGGTGGATTGTTGACGCTTGTCCGCCGGGTACGGCGCGAGCATCGGCTGGCCGGTGGCCGGGTCCATGATCTGCTGACCGTTGGCATCGACCAATGGCTGACCTGGCTGGATCATCCCCGCCGGAGCAGCAGCGCCGCCGGTGGATTGCGGTGCCGAGGCTGGCGACGGTGGCTGGTTGCTCAGGGCACCCGGCACACCTTGCGGGCCATTGCTGGCGGTGCGTTGTTCGTTGACCGACTGCTCGCTGCGCAACGCCGGTTGATCCGGGTTGAACTGCTCGGCGGTCGATTCGACGGCACTGAAATCGATGTCGGCGGAGACTTCAGCCTTGTAGCGATCGTTGCCCAGTACCGGTTGCAGAATATTGTGCACGCGCTGGGTGAGCATGCTTTCCATGCGGCGGCTGTAATCGAACTGCTTGCCGGCCATGGTCATTTCGGAATTTTCCGCCTGATCGGAGAGCAGGTTGCCCTTCTGATCGACGACAGTGATCTGCGATTTGCTCAACTCGGGAACGGACGTCGCCACCAGATTGATGATCGCTACCACCTGGCCAGGCTCCAGCGAACGACCGCTGTACAGCTCGACCAGTACCGAAGCGCTCGGCTTGCGCTCGTCACGCACGAACACCGAACTTTTGGGAATCGCCAGGTGCACGCGGGCACCCTTGACGTTGTTCAGGCTGGAAATGGTCCGCGCCAGTTCACCTTCGAGGCCGCGACGATAACGGGTCGCTTCCATGAACTGGCTGGTGCCCAGACCTTGTTCCTTGTCGAGGATTTCGAAACCGATGTTGCCGTCGCTGGGAGTGACACCAGCGGCTGCGAGTTTCATCCGCGCACGGGACAGATCGTCGGCCTTGACCAGCAAGGCGCCGGAATTGGGTTCTACGTTGTAAGGGATGTCAGCGGCGGCCAGGGTTTCCATGACCTGCTTGGCGTCCAGGCCGGCGAGGCTGCCGTACAAAGGACGGTAATCCGGCTGCTGCGACCACAGCACCACGGCAAAGCCAATCGCCACGCTCGCCGCCAGACCGACCAACAGGCCGACCTGACGCAGCACGGTCATCTGGGAAAGGTTTTCCAGAAAGGACAGGCCGAACAGCGGCGGTTTACCGTCGATCGGGGTGGCCTTGGCCGGAACGTTATCAGCGACTGCTTCTGCCATGACTCAATCTCGCCCTTATACCGGCATCTGCATGATGTCTTGATACGCCTGAACCAGTTTGTTGCGCACCTGGGTCAGAGCCTGGAACGACACGCTGGCTTTCTGCGACGCGACCATCACGTCGGTCAGATCGACGCCGCTCTTGCCGACCTCGAATGCGTTGGCCAGTTGAGTCGACGCCTGTTGGGTATCGCTGACTTTGTTGATCGCTTGACCGAGCATGTCGGAAAAGCTGCTGCCCGCCAGTTCAGGAACAGCGGCGGTCGATTTGCGCGCAGACATGGCATCCACTTTCATGGCCTGCATGTCCATCATCAACCGATTAAATTCAATACCTTGGCTCATGGTCTACTCTCTTGGGCGGCCCGCAATTTTTTGACACTTCACTCGGCGGGTACACAGGTATTAGCAACAAGGGTGCCAGCTAATGGGCACCCCTTTGAGAAAAGCATTTTGATTGTTTGCGCGGTGATTCAAGTGGCGAACAGATAGCCTTCAACGTCCATCCCGGCATCGCGCATCTGCGCCAGTTTGTAGCGCAGGGTACGCGGGCTGATGCCGAGTTTTTCCGCTGCTTCCTTGCGTCGGCCGCGCTCGGCCCGCAGGGTGTCGATGATCATCTGAAACTCCCGACGGCGCAGGTCATCGCCCAGCGCACCGGACGAATCCGCTTCGACTTCAAGCTCTCGAATCGCCGGCGCAGTGACCGGCAAAGCTGCAACCGGCAGCGCACCAGCGAGGCAGAAATCCTGCGGCTGAATCAACCCGCCCTGCTGCAGGATCAGCGCCCGTTGAATGGCGTTATCCAGTTCACGCACATTGCCTGGCCATGGGTAGGCCGTGAGACATGCTTGCGCTTCAGGCGAAAGTCTTGCTGCGGCGTGCTTCATTTTATTGACGTGTTTGGCCAACAATCTTTCTGCCAGCGGCAGGATATCGGCAGTGCGCTCGCGAAGTGGACGCCAGGCCAGGGGGAAAACCGACAGGCGGTAAAACAGATCCTCACGGAAGCGCCCCGCCGCCACTTCGCCCGCCAGATCACGGTTGGTCGTGGCGACCACGCGGATATCCAGGGTGATCGGCTTGCGTGCGCCGACGCGCTCGACTTCACGCTCCTGCAGGACGCGCAGCAACTTGGCTTGCAGGCCAAGGGGCATTTCCGAAATCTCATCGAGCAAAATGGTGCCGCCGTCGGCCTGTTCGAACTTGCCGGGCTGGGCGGCGATGGCGCCGGTAAACGACCCCTTCTCATGACCGAACAACGTCGCTTCAAGCATGTTGTCGGGGATCGCCGCGCAGTTGATCGCAATGAACGGTTGATTGGCGCGGTGCGACTGCTGATGAATGTAGCGCGCCAGCACTTCTTTGCCGGTGCCGGACTCGCCGGAGATCAATACCGTGGAATCGCTGCGCGCCACCCGCGCGGCGAGATCGAGCAACTGCGCGCTGGCCGGCTCGACGGCTATCGGCCCTTCAGCTTCAACGCCACCGATGCTGCCGAGCGCATGCCGCGCCACCAGATCGAGCAGCGCCTTGGGTTCGAACGGCTTGACCAGATAATCCGCCGCGCCCTGACGCATCGCGTCGACGGCGCGTTCGACCGCACCGTGGGCGGTCATCAGCAGCACCGGCAATTGCGGCTGACGCGCGCGCAGCAGTGCGAGCAATTGATGGCCATCCATGCCCGGCATATTGACGTCACTGACCACCAGGCTGAACGCTTCGTGTGCCACGGCCGTCAATGCATCTTCGGCGCAACCGACCGCGCGGTAATCGTGCCCGGCCAGTAACAGCGTATCGGCCAGCGCTTCGCGCAACGAACGGTCATCTTCGACCAGCAACACCTTGATGCCCATGGCAGTCACTCAACTCCTTGTGCGGCAGTAAACAATGGCAGGATCACCTGCGCGCAGGTGCCGCGGCCGACCCGCGAACGCAGCCGCAATTCTCCCTGATGCGCCCGCGCCACTGCCTTGACCACGGTCAGGCCGAGGCCGGTGCCGGTGACTTTAGTGGTGAAAAACGGTTCGCCAAGCCGCGCCAGTACGGCCGGTTCGATACCGCTGCCACTGTCGCTGATGCTCAGGCGCAGCGTGTTGTCGCGGGTGTAGCAATGGACTTTCAGACGGACTGCGCCGGGGCTGGCCTGAATCGCGTTTTCGATCAGATTCAACAGCGCCCCGACCAGCGTGTCGCGATTGCATAGCAGCTCGCCGGCATGGCTGTCGCACTGCCAGCGGATCGGCAAGTCCTGCACATGGGTCAGCGCCGCGGCTTGCAGCGCCTGCATCAACGCATTGGGAGTGAGGCGATCGGTCAGCGGTAACTCGCCGCGCGCGAACACCAGCATGTCGCGCACCTGATGCTCCAGCTCATGCAGGCGCTCTTTCAGGCGCCCGGCGAAACGCTGCTGCGTGGCGACCGGCAGCTCCTGCTCGGTCAAATGGCTGGCATACAGCAGCGCGGCGGACAACGGAGTGCGAATCTGGTGGGCCAGCGAAGCGACCATGCGTCCGAGTGATGACAGACGTTCGTGGCGCGCCAGTTGATCCTGCAGATGACGGGTTTGCGTCAAATCGTTGAGCAGCACCAACTGCCCCGGCTCGGCATCCAGCGAACGGGTGGCAATCGACAGACGTCGACCGTTTTTCAGCGAGATTTCGTGACCATCGTCTTCGCGCGGTGCGAAGCAGCGGGCGATCACCTGGCGCCACAACTCGCCTTCCAGCGGCAGGCCGAGCAATTCGATGGCGGCCGGATTGGCTTCGCAGACAATACCGTGGCCGTCGATGACGATGACGCCACCGGGCAACAGATCAAGAAGATTTTGCAGACGGTTGGCCAGGCGTTCCTTTTCCGCCAGCTCCTGCATGCGCTGAGCGCTGACCACGGCCAGCTCGCCCTTGAGCTCAGTCACCCGCGCTTCGAGCATGCTGTAGGAGTCGGTCAACTGGCTGGACATCTGGTTGAACAGCTCGAACGCCTGCTCAAGGCCCTGACGGCTTGCCTGCTCTACGGACGAGGGTTGCCCCACGATATTGGAGGCAGAAGAGATCTGGGCGGCTTGGGGCATTGTGCTCTCTCGCTTGGCTGACCGTCAGTGAAACGGAACGTTGCGAGGGCTGTAGCAATACCCGTGCCTAAAAAAAAGCGCTTATAGATGAAGCACTTGCAAAACAGGCGTCAATCATCCGCCTGTTCGTCTCCTCCGGCCCGGCTCATGCCGTACTTGCGCATCTTCTCAACCAGCGTGGTACGACGGATACGCAGGCGTTCCGCCGCCCGCGCCACGATGCCGTTGGCATCGTCCAGCGCCTGCTGGATCAGACCCTGCTCCAGACCACCGAGGTAGTCCTTGAGATCCAGACCTTCTGGCGGCAGCAATGCGTTGGCGCTGAAATCCGGCGTGTGGCCGTTGATGGCCACGCGCTCTTCCAGATCGCTGCGCAGGCTGTCGACCATCTGCTCGTCTTCGTCATCGACGTAGCGGAATTTCTTCGGCAACTCGACCACGCCGATCACCCCGTACGGGTGCATGATCGCCATGCGCTCAACGAGGTTGGCCAGTTCGCGGACGTTGCCCGGCCAGCCGTGACGGCACAGCGACATGATCGCTGCCGAATTGAAACGGATCGAACCGCGCTTTTCATGTTCCATGCGCGAGATCAGTTCGTTCATCAGCAACGGGATGTCTTCGACGCGCTCACGCAGCGGCGCCATCTCGATCGGGAACACGTTCAGGCGGTAGTAGAGGTCTTCGCGGAAGCTGCCGATCTCGATCATGGTTTCGAGATTCTTGTGCGTCGCCGCAATGATCCGCACGTCGACGCTCTGGGTCTTGTTGCTGCCCACGCGCTCGAAGGTGCGCTCCTGCAGCACGCGCAGCAGTTTGACCTGCATCGGCAGCGGCATGTCGCCGATTTCATCGAGGAACAGCGTACCGCCGTTGGCCAGCTCGAAGCGCCCGGCACGGCTGGTGATCGCCCCGGTGAAAGCGCCCTTCTCGTGGCCGAACAGTTCGCTTTCCAGCAGCTCTGCCGGGATCGCCCCGCAGTTGACCGGCACGAACGGCGCGTCACGACGCTTGGAATGGTAGTGCAGGTTGCGCGCGACCACTTCCTTGCCGGTGCCGGATTCGCCGAGGATCAGCACGCTGGCGTCGGTGTCGGCGACCTGCTGCATCATCTGACGCACATGCTGAATCGCCCGGCTGGTGCCGACGAGGCTGCGGAACAGATTGGGTTCACGATGACGACCGCGCTCGCGGGCCTGGTCGTACATCTCGCGATAGACCTGGGCACGGTGCAGCGAATCGAGCAATTTGCTGTAGCTGGGCGGCATTTCAAGGGTCGAAAGCACCCGGCGGCGCTGGTCTTCAGGCAAGTCGACGGAAGAATTATCGCCCATCAACAAAACCGGAAGGAACTCATCCCAGGTTGAGAGTGTCTTTAACAAGCCCAAAAGCGCACCAGGAGCATTGACGGTCCCGATCAGTACGCAAATGACCTCACGACTAGACGACAAAGAGCCGACTGCCTGCTGCCAGTCATGGCTGCCGCAGGGTAAATTTTCTTCGCCAAGAAAATTCAGAATCACCGCCAGGTCGCGGCGGCGGACGCTATCGTCATCGATCAGCAGAATTTTGGTTTCACGCCACATGCAATAGCAACTTCCCTAGTCAACTCAATGCCCGAAAAATGGGGCAAGCGAGACGCTTGCAGGACACCATGTGCCTGTAGACGCCCTAAATCTGATAATAGCCACTAGTTAAGTCAAAAAACCGTGCACAGTCAAATTTATGGCGCATATGCCTGGATTAACTGACGGTTAATCAACCAAACAGATGGTAAACCTTGGCCGCTTTTTGCGCTTGGGTGATCTGCGACATCTCGTTGGCTATCGCCTGCCGCTCGCCCATGGCCACTTCGAGAAGCTCCTTGTAAACGAACAGCAGCTCTTCGAGGTTGTCGCGCAAGGCGACTTCGTCCAGCGAGGCTTCCGCCATGACGTCTTCCATGCAGGACCGGCACGCCAGATCCAACTCGCCGATGGCTTCCCAATTGCGTTCGGCCAGAGCACCGACCAGCGCTTCACGGGTATCGGCAATTCGCTGCAATACAAGACTCATGACGCTCTCCTTCAGAACTGCGGAGCAGGCACAGGCGCGATGGCGTCCCAGCCTTCCTTGACCGTGCTCAGCAAGCCGGCAACCTCGTCGAGAATGCGCGGGTCACTGCTGATGTTCGCCTCGGCGAGACGCTTCATCATGTAAATGTACAGGCCATCCAGGTCGGCCAGCGCTTCGGCGTTGTTTTCCAGGTCGAGACCTTCGCGCAGACCGCTGACAATGCCGATCGCCTTGCTGATCGACGTGCACTTGCCAGGAATGTCCTTGCGCTCGATGGCGCCTTTGGCCTGAGCGATACGGGCCAGGCCACCTTCCATCAACATTTGCACCAGACGGTGCGGGCTCGCTTCGGATGTCTGCGCATGGGCACCGACTTTCTGATACTGCCGAAGGGCTAACATCGGGTTCATGTTCTACCTCATTTGCCACAATGACTCGTATAACCAGTGTATCGCCAACGAGCCTGAAAACTTTAGATCAAAAGACAAAAACCCGGCACACGCTGAGCTAGCGTAGCCGGGTTTTTGTCGTTACCAACGGTTACTTCGCGGACTGCTGCGCGTTCAGCGAGCTGAAGAACGAGGTGATGTTGCTCGCCGTCGCTTTCATCTGCCCTACCAGCAAGTCCATGGCGTTGTACTTGGCGGTCAACGTCGTGGTCAGGTTGGCGACGCGCAAGTCGAGCGCCACCTGCTGCTTCTGCAAGCTGCTCGTCAGGTTGGTCAGATTGGAACTGCGCTGATCGAGCAGCCCGCCCGTCTTGACGTAGGGATCGACCGCCGCGCTCATGCGTGCCAACAGACCGTTTTTCGCGTCGGTACCGCTGAACAATTGCTGGACCTGGCCAGCCATGCCCGGGGTTTCCATACGCTTGTTGAACACGGCAGTGTCGAGCGTGAGCAAACCAGTCTTGCTGTCAGTCAACACACCCATCTGCGACAGTACGGACAATTGCCCTGCTCCGCCCGCCCCTGGATCGGTCAACTGAGCGC
This sequence comes from Pseudomonas sp. Z003-0.4C(8344-21), assembly GCF_900104975.1. Lineage (NCBI taxonomy): Bacteria > Pseudomonadati > Pseudomonadota > Gammaproteobacteria > Pseudomonadales > Pseudomonadaceae > Pseudomonas > Pseudomonas sp. Z003-0.4C(8344-21). The sequence continues at coordinate 4,667,385 of NZ_LT629756.1, forward strand.
GCACGTCCGCCATCAGCGAACGCGGCAGAGCGTCACCCGTGAACGCTGCCGAAACGGTCAGATTGCCATCCGCGTCCGGCGTTGCCTTGGACAAGGTGTCGATGGTTTTCTTCAAGGTGTTATAGGAGTCGATGAACGACTGCAGCGACGTCTGAATCCCGGCGGTATTGGTAGCGACCGACACGGTAGACGGTGTTGCCACGCCACCGACGACTGGACTTGCGGTGACCAGATTCAGGGTCATGCCGCTGATTGCACCGGTCACGGTATTGGTCTTGCTGGTAACGGCCAGGCCGTCGATGGTCAGACTGGCATCCATCGCCAGCTTACCGACAGCACCGGACGCACCGGCCGCCGGGCTGCTGCCCATTTCCTGGGTGCCATCGATCTCCAGACCAGCGATCCCGCTGACCTTCAGGTCCATGCCGGCACCCGTCTTGTTCGAGCTGAGCACCAGTCGCGACGAACCGGTGCTGTCGGTCACGATGTTGGCCGAAATACCGTTGCTGGCCTGCGCGGTGTTGATCGCATCGCGCGTGGACTGCAAGGTGGCATTGGCCGGAATCGCGACATTGTAATCAATGCCATTCTGACTGATTTTCAGAGTACCACTCGGAATGGCACTGGCGGCCCCGCCGGCGAAGGCGGCACTGGCGACTTTCGAGCCGGTGGCCAGATTTTTCACAACGACGCTATACGTACCCGGTACGGCGGTTTTATCCGATGTGGCACCGACAACAGTCGGCGTGTCCGAAGTCGCAGTAAAACCGGCAAACGCCGGGCTCGTTGCCTTGTTCAGATCACCCATTGCTTTCTGGTATGCCGCCAATGCACTTTTCAGCGAACCGACGCCGGAAATCTTCAGGCTGTTGGTTTTGGTCGCGGTATCGATCTGTGTCTGCTTGGCAGACTTGTCGGCGTTGACCAGCGCAGTCACGATCGCGCCGATGTCCAGGCCAGAACCCAGTCCGGAACCCGGTAGAATTGGACTTGCCATGTGCATCTCCCTTCAGATTGTTGCCATTCTTTTGACCGTTAAAGGCGTCTTGGGAACGAACAAACACTATTCATGCCATTTATCAGACTTTGGCGTCGAACAACACGTGACTTGCGTTGGCGAGGCTGTCCGCCAGCTTGAGGGCTTCGGCGGAAGGAATCTGTCGAACGACTTCACCTGTCTCGCTTGCGATCACCTTGACGATGACTTTGCCGGAATGCTCGTCAATCGAGAACTCCAGATTACGCTTGATCGACTGGACGAACTTTTCGATCTCTTGCACCGCCAGTTTCAACTTGGCGCCGTCCGAATCCTGATCCTTGGCAGCGACCGGTGCTTCAGTCTTTTGGACTTTAGGCAGCTCTGACGGTTTGTCAGCAACCGGTGTCACTGGCTTGGGAGCCGGATAAGACACGTTAAGCTTTACGCTCATGTCCATGCCCATCACCTCTTAACGTAAAAAAGCGAGAGAGCACGACAAGCGCACTCCCCCGCTTAAACTCGATCCGAATTACTGAAGCAGCTTCAGTACAGCGGAAGGCAGTTGGTTGGCTTGGGCCAGTACGGAGGTCGAAGCTTGCTGCAGAGTCTGCTGCTTGGTCAGGTTAGCAGTTTCAGCGGCGAAGTCGGTGTCCTGTACACGACCCTGAGCAGCGGTGGTGTTTTCAGTGATGTTCTGCAGGTTCTGGATGGTGCTGGTCAGACGGTTTTGCGAAGCACCCAGGCTGGCACGGGTTGCACCGATGTTAGCGATAGCTGCGTCGATTGCAGTGATCGCGCTGTCGATGGCAACGGCAGCGTCAGAAGGGCTGGCGCCGGTCAGTACCACAGTGCCGCTGCCAACAGACAGGCTGACGGCGTCGAACTTGGAGCTCAGTACCAGGTCGATGTGGTTAGCCGAACCGGTGTTTGCACCCACTTGCAGGGTCACAGTACCAGCCGAACCGTCCAGCAGGTTTTTGCCGTTCAGGTTGGTCGAAGCCGAGATACGGGTGATCTCGTCGGACATCTGAGCGAATTCAGCGTTGGTAGCGGTCTGGTCAGCAGTGCCGTTGGTACCGTTACGGGCTTTAACAGCCAGTTCACGCATACGCTGCAGGATGTCGGTAGTCGCTTGCAGAGCGCCTTCAGCGGTCTGGGCAACGGAGATACCGTCGTTGGCGTTCTGGATGGCCTGGGTGTTACCGCGGATCTGCGAGGACATACGGTTGGAGATCTGCAGGCCGGCAGCGTCGTCTTTAGCGCTGTTGATTTTCAGGCCGGAAGACAGGCGTTGCATCGAAGTCGACAGAGCGTCGGAAGCGCGGTTCAGGTTTTTCTGAACGTTCAACGATGTGGTGTTGGTGTTTACTGTTAAAGCCATGACGAATTCCTCGTTGGTTGGGTACTGCGGCTTCCGGCCCTGGCAACCGCCGGGTATGGCCTAGAGAACCTTCGTAATAGTTATCGTCGGGTTTGCAGGTTGCTTGAGGGCTTTTTGAAAAAATTTTGCCATCACCACGCCACCCCCAAGAAAACAAAGACTTAGCCGCCATCCAACCGCGAAAAACTGACGCCATAAAACCGCCTGCTGCGCAAAGCGGCGGGCCAGCGCCATCGGCCTGTTCAGGCCGCAACACTTTCCAGCAGATCGACCAGTTCGTATTCCATATAATCGGCCAGGGCCAGCCAGTCCTGACGCTCCTGACATTCGAACATTTGCGTCAACACCTGCGCCCACTGTTGCTGTGTATCTACAGAGGCAGACGCCAGGCACTGCTGGGCATATTCGAAGACATCGACCATGCCCAGCGCCGCTTCGACATCACGGCCCAAGCGAAACAGCGCTGCAGTGTCGCGGCACTGTTTCATGCAGTGGCTCAGGGCATTCATTGCACGAACTCCGGGTTGAACGCGGTTCCGGCGATCAATGCCCCGGATCGACTGCTGTTGAGAAACTCGACCTGTGGATGCGCAGCGATGTAGCGCTCCAGCACACACAGATATCCGCGAAAGTTCAGCTGCGTACTGACCCGCTGCCCGTGGCCGTCGCGCACCCAGTGCCGCGCCTGACTCACCGGTGGCCCGAGATCGCCGTCATCCCAGCCGGCGTGAGTCTTGTTCATCGGGAAAGCGAAGTCAGCGCCAAACAGGGTGATCGTCGCAGCGCCCATCTTCACCGCCAGATCCACTGCCGGATGAATCACGCTGCCGCCCACGTGCAGTTGGCCGCGCGGGTATCGCTCGCGCAAGTCCGCGTAGATCGGGCTCGCGGAATAGCCGCCGTAACGCTTGCCCTTCCACGCCTGCAATACCGTCGGATCGCTCATCGGCAGGTACACCAGCGGGATGCCATCGGATTGCTCGAAAGGCAGATGCCGGAAGCCGATGCGCTGATCGATGCTCACCACAAGGTCAGACGCGATCCCGTGCTCGCGCAGCGGGCGATAAGCGGTGTCTACACAAATGAACAGAGGCCGCTCGGCACGTTCGCGGATCGCCGCCAGACTTGCGAAGTGCTGCTCCAGACTCGGCCCGGTGGCAATCACATAGATTTCCCGCCCGGCGCAGCTACCGAACAGTTGCGCCACATCGGCATCGCCGAGCAACACCGGCAGGCATTCCTGCAAGCGCTGCTGGATCTGCGCTGACTGCGGATCGAACTCACGGTTGTTGAACGTCAGATGGATTTCGTTGACCAGTCGATCGCGAATCTTCGCATTGCTGTCATCGGCCAGCAGCAACTCCGCCGGCAGGGCGAAAAACGGCGTGAAGAAGTCGGAATGGTCGTCGGCGTAAAACAACTCGACGCGCGGATCGTCCAGCCAATGGCGCTGATCGAGCAGTTGCAGCACCAGTGCGAACAGTGCGCCATTGAGGATATGCACGTACAAGCGCTCAAGACCGGCACGCTCCAGCAGCACACCGGGCAAATCGCCCAGGCCGGTGCCATAGACGTGCAGTTGCGGTTTTTCCGGAAGGCTCGCCGCTTGTACCCCCGCCTCATGCAGGCGGTCATGGCGACTGGTCAGTTGCACGCCATTGACGCTCAGCGTCGAGCCGAGCCCGTGCACCAGTTCTGCGGCAACGTCTGCGCTGTCCTCGCCCAACAAGCGCTCGAACAGCGCCGGCCAGCGCCGCTGCAACACCTGCGCATTGGCTTGAAAAAACTCGCTCATGACGCCTCGCGCTCCGTATCAGGCAAAAAAATAGCGTTCAAGGTTAACCTTGAACGCTATTTTTGTATCCGCTGTTTTTGTGTCGATCAGGGACGATAGATGATCGCCGAACCCCACGACAGACCGACACCGAAGCCGCTCAGCGCGACCCGCTGCCATTGCGAATCAAGCGCATGTTTTTCCAGCAGCAACGGAATGCTCGACGACACGGTGTTACCGGTCTCGACCATGTCCTTGATGAACTTCTCCGGCTCGCCTTCGAAACGTCGCGCCACGGCATCGACGATCGCCGCGCTGCCCTGGTGAATGCAGAACGCATCGATGTCATCGGATTTGAGGCCGGAATCATCGAGCAGTTCGTGCAAATGCGCCGGGACTTTGAGCAGGGCAAAGTTGAACACCTGACGGCCGTTCATGAAGAACACGCCGTCGGTGACTTTCAAGTGCGGTGCGCCGGAACCGTCCGTGCCGAACTTGGCCTTGCCCAGCGCCCAGGTCGGGTCTTCGCCCATCCAGGTTGCAGTGGCGGCGTCGCCGAACAGCATGGTGGTGTTGCGGTCTTCCGGGTCGACGATTTTCGAATACGGGTCAGCGGTGATCAGCAGGCCGTTTTTCAGGCCGGCGGCTTCCATGAAGCCCTTGATCGCGTAGATGCCATAGACATAACCGGAGCAGCCCAGGGAAATGTCGAACGCCGCTACGTTTGTTGGCAGACCCAGCTTGTCCTGCACGATCGCTGCGGTGTGCGGCAGGCCTTCTTCGTCGCCATTCTGGGTGACGACGATCAGCGCGTCGATCGATTCACGTTTGAGTTCCGGGTTGCTGGCAAACAGCGCATTGGCCGCTTCCACGCACAGGTCGGAGGTTTCCTGTTCAGCGTCTTTGCGCGGCAGGAATGCCGAGCCGATCTTGCCAAGGATGAATTCTTCATCCTTCTCGAATTTTGCACCTTGTGCGTAATTGTCCACGCCGGCTACAGGAACGTAGCTCGCAATGCTTTTTATGCCAATCATTACGGCTTCCCAATAAAAAACAGCCCAAGACCACCGCTCGCAAGGATTTCGAGGGGCGCCGACAAACAGCAAATGGCCGCCACAACGGGCAGCCACGGGGAGCGCCAAGGGCTATCACTGGAACCGCAATACGGGCCAGGCGCCATCTCCCCGATCAATACAATACAGTGAAGATGCGCGTTATGACTCGCAGGTCACGCTATTTAGCCGAATCGGTGCAGATCGGCTTATTCGAGCAACGACCAGTCCAGCGGCGTGCCGCGCTTGATCGGCGCGCGGGCGCGGCGGCCAAGGACGGCGTCGGTGTGCTTGGGCGGCAGACCGAGACCCGGGCGAATCGCGCGCAGATTGTCGCGACTGAAGGTGTCACCGGCGGCCATGTCGGCGGTGACATACAGCGAACGACGATACACCAGCGACTTGCGCTCGGCCTCGGTGACGCCGTAATGCACCTGGCCCATGGCCTGCCAGGCACGCTCGGTTTCCACCACCAGACTGGCCATTTCTGCCGGTTCCAGGGAAAAACTGGCGTCGACGCCACCGGCCGAACGGTCGAGGGTGAAATGTTTTTCAACCACTGTCGCACCCAGCGCCACCGCTGCCACCGAAACACCGACGCCCATCGAGTGGTCGGACAGCCCGACCTCACAACCGAACAGTTCCCGCAGATGCGGGATCGTGCGCACGTTGCTGTTGAGCGGGGTCGCCGGATAGGTGCTGGTGCACTTGAGCAGCACCAGATCCTTGCAGCCGGCCTCGCGTGCGGCACGCACGCTTTCATCCAGTTCGGCGACGCTGGCCATGCCGGTGGAAATGATCAACGGCTTGCCGGTAGCCGCCACACGACGAATCAGCGGCAGGTCGGTGTTTTCAAAACTGGCGATCTTGTAAGCCGGCACATCGAGGCTTTCGAGAAAATCCACCGCGCTGTCATCGAACGGTGTCGAGAACGCGAGCATTCCCAATTCTTTGGCCCGAGCAAAAATCGGCGCGTGCCATTCCCACGGCGTGTGGGCTTTTTCGTACAGCTCATACAGCGAGGTGCCAGCCCACAGGCTGCCCGGATCCTTGATGAAAAATTCACCTTCGGACAGGTCCAGGGTCATGGTCTCGGCGGTATAGGTTTGCAGCTTCAAGGCATGCGCCCCGGCCCGGGCGGCGGCCTCGACGATCTGCAGGGCGAGCTCCAGCGACTGGTTATGGTTGCCGCTCATCTCGGCAATGATGAACGGCGGCGCATCGGCACCGATCGAGCGATTGCCAATCTTGAAGCTAGTCATGCGATTGATCCTTCAGAACACGGGTGAACACGCAGGCCTCCTGGCTGAAGCCTGCGTCACGAAACAGATTCAACGACGGGCTGTTGCCCGGCAAAACCCGAGCGTTGATGGCTTGCAGTTGCGGCCAGTGCATCGTGACGAACGCTTCGCCCCGCGCCAGCAGCGCCCTGCCCCAGCCCAGACCGATGCGCCCCTCAAGCAGATACAGTGAAACCTCCGCGTCGAACCCGCGCAGGTCATAACGCACGACACCGACGGCACCGTCGTCGGCCTCGGCAATCAACAACAGCCGCTGCGGATTGCGCAGACTCGCCGTCAGCCAGTCCAGATGCTGCGGCCAGTCGATCACGCTGGAATCCAGCGACCCGCGCCGCACCGCTTCGGCATTGCGCCCGTCGAACAGCAACTGCGCATCGTCCAGCGTTGCCGGGCGCAGCTTCAGCACCGCCCCGGCCAATGCTGCTGCAACGCGCTCGGCTCCGCGGCCATCGACCAGTTGTCGCGAGCGTTCGGCCAGGCCCTGGCGCAGATAAAAATTATTGGCAACGAAGCCGACCGCATCGCGCAATTGCTCAACGCTGACTTGCTCACGGGCGCCGAGAAACACATGCGCGCCCGCAGCGGCCATGACCTCACCGTTGGCCTGCTGATTGTTCGACACCGCGATGCAGATCGTTGGCAACCCGAGCGCTGCACGTTCCCAACTGGTACCGCCGCCCGCGCCGATGAACAGATCGGCCTCGGTCATGCGCTGATAAAAATCGCTGACGAAACTGTGCAGGCGCCAGTTCGGCCGCGTCTCGGCCAGTGTCTGCATCTGGGCCCACGCCGGGTTGTCGGCGCCGGCAACGAAGTCCACTTGCAGTTCGTTGAAGTCGGCCAGGGCAAGCATCGCATGGTGGGTCTGCATCGCCGCATCGAAGCCGCCGAAGTTGACCACTACCCGGCGCGCCGTCGGTTTGATCTCGATCGCTGCGCAATCGAATTCCTCGCGCAACATCGCATAGCGCGGACCGAGCAAGGTTCGGCATCCCGCCGGCAGCAGCGGCGCATAGTTTTCGCTGAGCCCGGACATATTCTGATTGAGCAGCAGATCGACGCTGTAACGCCGGGTGGCCAGATCGTCCACCGCCGCGATGCGATGCGCCCAGCGCCGCGCCGCGGTTTGCCAGTGATGGTCGAGGCCGTAATGGTCGACGATGATCCAGTCGAACTCCGCCTGACCGTCCAGACACTGGCCTAGCGCATCGATGTCGAACTGCCACGGCAGCATCGATTCGATGGCCTGCAGCGGGTCTTCATCGCGATAGCGCTCGGGCAGCGCGAAGGTCTCGAAGCCCTCGGCACTCAAGGCATCCAGTCGATGCCCGGGCAACCGCCGGCAGGCAAATGCGACATGGCTGCCCTGCTGTTTCAGGACCCGCGCCAGGGTCAGGCAACGGGCGATGTGGCCGCTGCCGATGGTCGGCGAAGCGTCGGCGCGGATCAGCACTCTCATGTCAGTTCTCCGCCGGCCTTGAGCGCCGCGTACAGGTATTCGGCGCGTTTCCAGTCTTCGGGCGTGTCGATGTCCTGAACCAAGTAGCGCGGCAGGATCACCGGCAGGCTGGCTGGCGAATACAGCACGTCACCGCGCCGCCACGCTGCGCTACGCCCACAATAGAACTGCCCGGCATCCTGATACGTCTCGGGCAGATCCTGCGAGCGGGTATTGCGAAACTCGGGATATAACGCCATCAAGGCGCCCTCCCCGTCTACGGTCAGCGCACGCTGCACCGGAAACGCGAAATTGCAAACCGAGAACGCAAATGATCGATCAGGATGCTGCTCCAGCAACTCCAAACCCTGACGCAGATAGCGTGCCTGCAAAAGCGGTGCAGTGGCGTAAATGCAGCAAGCGAATTCAAACGACGGCAACTGCTCCAGCGCGTGAACGATGACCGCCGCCGTGCCGGTGAAATCATCGGCCAGATCGGCCGGGCGCATGAACGGTACCTGCGCACCGTGCGCCCTCGCGACCTCGGCAATCTCGGCATCGTCGGTACTGACCACGACCTGCTCGAACAAACCTGAATCCAGCGCCGTGCGGATCGAGCGGGCAATCATCGGCACGCCATCGAACGGCAAGAGATTCTTGCGCGGGATGCGCTTGCTCCCGCCTCGGGCGGGGATGATTGCGACGTTGCTCAAGGGCGTTTTTCCAACAGAAACCAAGTGATGTCGTCGGCCGGAAACTGCCGATCACGGTGATAGACGAAGCCATAATCGACCAACTGCAAGTCAGCATGGCGGTCGAGCATTTCCCCGGCGAAATCACGTTTGAACAGCTTGCCGCTGTTGCCACGGTAGGCGATTTCCACCGGCGCCGGATTGTAATACTCGGCGATCAGGATGTAGCGCTGACTCAGCTCGTAAAGCTGCGCATAGGCGCGCGGCAACAGCTCGGGAGCCAGATGGATCAGCACGCCTTTGCTCAGGGTCAGATCGTAGCGACGCTCGCCGGCAAAATCGAACAACGAGCCGTGCCAGATCTGCGCAATGTCCAGCGCCTGCGCCTGCGCGCACGCGGTTTCGTTGATCTCGACCCCGAACAGTTTGCAACGCGGCAATAGCTGACGCAGTGCCTGCAAATTGTTGCCGGCGTTGGTGCCCAGCTCCAGCAGACTGTCGACACGCCCCGCGCGGCTCAGCGCTTTGGCGAAGAACCCTAGATTGCCCGCCACCAACGCCTGACCGACGTTGCGCTCAACGTACTGGTTGCCGAACTCACCCTGCCAGAACCTTTCCTGCTCGCTCAGATCGCGCATTGCACAGTCTCGTCCACCGCCGCAGCGGTCATCCTTCGGTCAGTCGGCGCAGTTGCTCGACTACATGATCCTGCTGCTCATCAGTCAGCAAGGGGTACAGCGGCAAGCTGATGGCTTGAGCGTAGTAGCGTTCAGCCTCGGGAAAATCACCCTCGGCAAAACCCAGGTCGCGATAGTAAGGCTGCAAATGCACGGGAATGTAGTGCAGATTCACGCCGATACCGGCGGCGCGCAACCCTTCGAAGACCTGACGATGACTGAGGCTGATGCGCTCGGTCTGCAAGCGCACCACATACAGGTGCCAGGCAGACTCCGCCTCTTCCTGCGGGCTCGGCAACGTCACCGGCAAATACGCCAGCAAGCGATCATAGCGCGCCGCCAGTTCGCGGCGCCGGGCGATGAATCCGTCCAGTTTATCCAACTGTGACAGGCCCAGCGCCGCTTGCAGATCAGTGATCCGATAATTGAAGCCCAGCTCGATCTGCTGGTAGTACCAAGGCCCGTGACTGGGCTCGGTCATCTGCTGCGCATCGCGGGTCATGCCATGGCTGCGCAGGCGTTGCAGACGCTCGGCCAGGTGCGGGCGATTGGTCAGGACCATGCCGCCCTCGGCGCTGGTGATGATTTTCACCGGATGAAAACTGAACACCGTCATCGCGGCAAATTCGCCGCACCCGACCGGGCGCCCGCCATAGCTGGCGCCGACGGCGTGCGAGGCATCCTCGATCACGGTGAAGTTATAGCGCTCAGCCAGTTCGGCGATGCGCCGCATGTCACAGCTCTGCCCGGAGAACGCCACCGCGACCAGCACTTTGGGCAACGTGCCGTCGCGCTCGGCCTGTTCCAGCTTCGCCGCCAGCACCACCGCGTCGAGGTTCCAGGTCAGCGGATCGATGTCGACAAAATCGACCTCAGCGCCGCAATAGCGCCCGCAGTTGGCCGAGGCGAGAAAGGTGTTCGGCGTGGTCCACAAATGATCGCCCGGCCCCAGCCCCGCCGCCAGACAGGCGATATGCAGCGCGGCGGTGGCGTTGCACACCGCCACGGCGAAATCCGCTTGGCAACGTGCGGCCATTGCCTGTTCGAAGCGTTCGATGGTCGGCCCTTGGGTCAGCCAGTCCGATTGCAGCACCGCGACCACTGCATCGATGTCCGCCTGATCGAGGCTTTGCCGACCGTAGGGGATCATGCCGAGAGTTTCGCGTGCAGGTCGGCGATCTGCCCGACCGAGAGAAACTGCGGGTTGGTGTCGGAGCGGTACTCAAAATCTTCGCTCACCGTGCGCCCACGCTCGCCGAGTTTGTCGACGGCAAAATCGACATCGACGCTGGTGAAGCGAATCGATGGCTGAATCGTGTAGTGATCTTCAAATTCCAGAGTCATGCGCGCATCGTCCAGCGGCACCATCAGCTCGTGGAGTTTTTCGCCGGGACGGATGCCGACTTTTTTGTGCGGCAGATGCTCGGCCATGCCACGCGCTAGATCGACGATACGGATCGACGGAATCTTCGGCACGAACACTTCGCCGCCGTGCATCCGCGCGAAGCTGTCGAGGACGAATTGCACGCCGTGGTCGAGGGTGATCCAGAAACGCGTCATGCGCTCGTCGGTGATCGGCAGCTCCTGCGCGCCATCGGCGATCAGCTTACTGAAAAACGGCACCACGGAGCCGCGCGAACCGGCGACATTGCCGTAACGCACCACGGCAAAGCGGGTCTGCTGCTCGCCGGCAATGTTATTGGCGGCGACGAACAGTTTGTCCGAGAGCAACTTTGTCGCGCCGTACAGATTGATCGGGCTGGCTGCTTTGTCGGTGGACAACGCCACGACTTTTTTCACCCCGTTGTCGATGGCCGCGGCGATGATGTTTTCCGCGCCATTGACGTTGGTGCGAATGCATTCGGTCGGGTTGTATTCCGCAGCCGGCACTTGCTTGAGCGCGGCAGCATGCACCACGTAGTCAATGCCGCGCATGGCCTGCCGCAAGCGATCAGCGTCACGCACGTCGCCGATGAAATAGCGCATGCACGGCGCGTTGAACGTCTGCTGCATCTCGTACTGTTTCAGCTCGTCGCGGGAGAACACCACCACGCGCTTGGGCTGGTATTGCTCCAGCAAGCGACGGATGAAGTTGCGCCCGAACGAGCCGGTGCCGCCGGAGATGAAGATCGATTTACCGTTGAACATGTTCTGATTCCTGTCCGGCGAGCTTAAGCGAGCAACTGTGCCCAGTTGATCGGGGCACTTTCGCCCAGGGTAAAACCTTTGCCGGTCAGGGCCAGGTTGGCGTTGTAGGCCGGGTCGTGCGCGAAGGCGTCGGGCCATTTTTCACGCAGCGTCGCCAGTGCCGCTGGCTGCTGTGCCAGCTCGCCGTTGTGCAGCACTTGCACCAGAGGCGTCCACACGGTGAGGTAACCGGACTGACCGGCCTTGAGGCACAGGTCGACATCGGCGAAACCTTCAGCAAAAGTCGCTTCATCCAGCCCGCCCAAGGCGCTATAGAGCTCTTTGCGCACCATCATGCAGACCCTGGAGACAGCCGAATAATTTTGCTCGGCCACCAGACGCTGCATGTAACCCTCGGCCTTGTGTTTCTCGCCGACGAAGGGTGAGCCCACGCCATCGTTCAGACCCAGAATCAAACCGGCGTGCGAGACCTTGCCGTCGCGGTCGACTAGCTTGGCACCGACGATCCCGACTTCCGGACGCTGAGCGTGATTGAGTAGCGAGTCGATCCAGTTCGGATTGACCACTTCACTGTCAGCGGCCAGCAACACCAGATAATCGCCCTGGGCCTGCTCGCTGGCGGCGTTGTACAACGCGACCTCGCTCAACGGCTGATCGGCACGCAACACGTTGACCTTGGCATGGCGCAGCGTGCCCAGCCAGTCATTGACGGCTGCCGACTGATTGGCGTTGGCTGCCAGCAGCACTTCATAGCGGTTGTAACGGGTCCGCAAAAGCACGCCTTCCAGGCAGCGACGCAGCGCCGGCAAATCATCGATGACCGGCACGATGATCGAAACCAGTGGCTGCTCGGTGTGGCGATAATCGATCTGCCAGGTGCCCGGCGTCTGCGAAGTAACCTTGGCCTTGTAGCCGCGATTGCCGAGATGGCGCAGCAATGCCAGGCGTTCGTGGGTGTTTTCCTCCAGCGGCGCCCGCTCGGTGATCAACAGCGGCTCGTCGAGATGCGCGAGGCCGTCGAGGCCTCCCTGCTCGATGATGCGCAACAACAGATCGAATTCCAGCGCCTTGCTGAAATCGGCCTGATACCCGCCAACCTCGAGCAGCACCTGGCGCCGGATCAACCAATGGCGCGCCATCAGTGACGGCACGCTTTGCAGCAGATCCAGATTGAAACCGGGGCGGAACACGTCGACCAGCGCACCGTTTTCCTTGCGCTGTATTTCATCGGTGGCGACAGCACGCACACCTTGGGCAGCCATCAGTTCAAGGCTGGCGCGCAACAGGCCGCTGGCGGTGAACTCATCACCGGCCTGAGCCAACATCAGCCAGTCGCTCGGCGACTGCTGAGCGCTCTGGTTGAGTTTGTCGACGAGATTGCCGGGCGTGACACGGACAAAGTGCAAGGTGTTCTGCGCAGTGGTCGCTGCCGGCGCTTCACCGGTGGTGAACACGACAATCCTGAATGCTTTGCAGTGCCCCTCGACCAGGCTGTCGAGCGACACCTGCAACTTGTCGATGTCGTTGTCCAGATCAAGCAGGAAGATACCGAACTGCGGGCCACCCCCTTCAGCAGCCACGTGCTGGCTGATCGACTCGAGCTGCTCGATGGCCGGTGCGCGTGCAGCCAGCCAATTCAACAAACGTCCCGATTGCATCTTGTCGAACGTGAGCTGATGATCGTCGACCGTCAGTGCCTCGAGGCGGGCGATCCATTCATGCATTTGCGCCGCCGTCTCGTCACCGAGCACTTGCATTTGCGCGGCCAGACGCTTGGCAACGACCTGATTGAACGCATTCAGATCATGCGCCTGCCACAACCGGTCGATCACACTCTCCGGCGTATCGTTATTGCGCGCCTGGAGCAGATGCGCCTGACGCGTCCATACGCCTTCCAGCCCTTCCAGCTGAAGGCGGCCCGCCGGCAGGGTGTGCATCATGAATTCAAACTGTTCCAGAAGATCGAAAAACGCCTGGTTGTAGAACGGCATCTCGACGTACTGCAGTGGGCCGAAACGCCGATCAGGCCGGCGCAATTGCTGATTCCAGGTCGACTCGAAAATCAGCTCGGCAGTCAACGCCCGACGGACCGCCAGACTCTCGGCCATCGCCGCAAAGCTCTCCAGAGCAAATGCCTTGGCCTGCCCTGCATCGAGGTTTTGAATACCGGTAGGCAGCGAGACGAGGAAATCGGCGAACGCCTCTCGTTCGGCGACTGACTTCGCATCAAGATAGGTCAGCGAGTGATACACATCGGTATTGTGATCGGAAACGCCGTAGTTGATCTCACGCACCACATAAGGAATTGGCAGGATCCGTGCCTTGGCGCTGGCCAGCAGGAAATACACGTGACCGATTTCCTGCCATTGAAAACTGGTCCCCGGCGGCAATGTCGAGTGCCAGGTTTTCATCAGGTCGGTACGGGTCACCGCGTAAAATGGCGGAATGTACTGACTCATGTAGTCAATGACGCGGTCCTGCGCGCGCTCGGAGCAATAGTCTTCCTGAACCTTCTTGTCGCGGCGGTAGTAGTTCACGCCATCGGCCTTCGCCAGGTACATCAGGCAATAGCCATGACACATGCCGTAGTCACGATTGACCTGAAGAAAGCCGACAGACTCGCAGAGCGAATCGAACACGATGAAATCGTCATCCGCCGCCAGCACCATATAGGGCGTGGTCAGTTGCTCGACGCCATAGGCCAGTTTGGCCTGCATACCCCAGTAGGCGAATTGCGGCACGTGATGATAATCGACGGCGGAAAAATCGCCTTCCGGACGTTCCGGCGTGGAGTCGAGCACCATGATCCGGCAGGGCAAGCTGCTGTAGTACTTCACCGCACGGCGCAGGAACGCCGGTCGATTGTGAGTAATCAGCACCACCGTCAACAACTCGTTGAGCGGTAGCGTCAGTGCAGAACTGTACTTGCCTTGCATAACTTCTCTCCACAACCGGCGACTCGCCGAGATAACGCTTTGGGGATGTTGCGAATTAACGAACGCGGCGCAGATAGCCATCCGGCGCCACGGTGATCAGCAGCTTGTTCTGCAACTGCCGGTCGATCTCGAAATCCTGGTTTTCTTCCAGGTATTTCCAGACGGCGGTTTTCGGGTTGTCACCCGGGCCCCACGGACGATCCGGGAAGAAATCGGCCGGCATGTCTTCGACCACGGTGTCCATCACCACGCAATAGCTGTCGACCGACACCAGCGGCGCGTAGAGACGCAGCTCTTCGAGGACGTGATCGTGGGTGTGGTTGGAGTCGAGCACCAGAATGACTTTCTTGCCCTTGGCCGCCGCTTGCACCTGGGCGGCGATGCCTGCATCGATGCTCGAGCCTTCGATCATCTTGATGCGCTTGGCCATCGGATGGCTTTTGATCGCTTCGCGGTTGTGCGCACGGATATCGAGATCGATGCCCAGCACTTCGCCGTGGCCTTGCAGCTCCAGCAACGAGGCGTAGTAAATGATCGAACCGCCATGGGCGATGCCGCATTCGATGACCAGGTCCGGTTTGACCTGCCAGATGATCTCCTGCATGGCCATCATGTCTTGCGGCAGCTGGATGATCGGGCGGCCCATCCAGGAGAAGTGGTAGCTGTATTTGTGCCGGGCCGATTCGTTGAAGAAATCGCGGGCCAGGCCGGTCAGTTTCGGGTCATCACCCTGTTGGGCGATCTGCTCGCGGCACTCGGCTTCGAAGGCTTGGTTGATGCTGTAGTCGGTCATGTTGGTCATCTCAAGGGTCACTGGAACGAAGCGCTGTCGACGGCGTGATAGACGTAGCGTCCACCGGTCATCCGCTTGATCTCTTCGAGGTAATTGGAATTCATCACAAACAGGTTGGCGCCTTCGGGCAGCGCATCCATCGCCTCTTGCGGCGACGACACCCGCGCACCGCTCAACGGCAGATAGCGCCCCTGCTTGGCCGGGTTGATATCGACGACGCGGTCCACCGCGACACCGGCACGTTGCAGGAACAGCGAATAGATCACGCCTTTGGACGAAGCGCCCCAGATCGCCGAGCCCTGCTCGGGGGCGGACTGAATGATCTGCACCGCGCGGTCGAGGCTGGCGGTGAAGCCATCCGGCAACGTCAGGCGCGGCACCGGTTGCTGCGGAGTCAGGCGCAAGGTTGCCAGGTCAGCGACGATGTACAGGTATTGGCCACCGAACAGATGACCAGCCTCGTGCACGCTGCCGAACAGACGGCGCAGGTCATCGAGGCGGAAGTAATTGACGTGCTCATAGAACAGGTCGAACCAGGCCTTGTGTTCGAGAATCCAGTCGAAGCACGGCACCTCGATGTAGATCTGCCCGCCCTGATTGGCCTCGGCGATCACGGCGAGGAAGCTCACCGGGTCCTGGATATGCTCCAGCACATGGCGCAGAACGATGGCATCGGCGGCCAGCCCCAGGCCACGGGTGAACGGTGCCTTGATCACGTCGGCGTTCTCGCCTTCGTAAGCCGGGTCAATGCCGGTGATCGAGTAGCCCAGGCCCTTGAGCAGTTCGAGGAAATAGCCCTTGCCGCAACCGACCTCGATCAGTTCCCGGCCCTTGAAGTGCCTGGCGATAATGCCTTCGACGTCGTTCAAGTGCTTCTGGAACTGGCCGGAATGCGCCTGCTCGTTCTGGTAATCGGCGTCGTAGTTGAGCTTGTCGGCATCGAACGCGGCATTGAAGATCAGACCGCTGTGCTCGTCCTGCACCAACAGCATGTCGGCACTCGCCGACGCCTGCGCCGAATCCGCGTCGGCAAAGGTGCGATTCTGCAACACCGGCAGGTCGGTGACCCGATACAACTCGTGCCTCATTGCGGCTCTCCCAGTAACTGTTGCAAGCGCTCGGTCACCGCCCAGAACGCCAGCGGTTCGTGGCTCGGATAAGGGTAATGACCAAGGTTCAATTCGATCGTCGCGCCGCGTTCGCGTCGACGCTGCTCAACCAGCGCGCGCACCGAAACCGCTTGGCCGCTGGCGCAATTGATCACACCGTTGAAATGCGGTTTTTGCACGATTGCGGCGAGGTAACCGGCTGCCTTTTCGATCGGCAGAAAATCGCGCAACTGCTCACCGGCCGACATGTTGAATGACGCCTCACCGGCATCGAGCGCCCGGTCCAGTGCTGCGAGCAGGCTGTTGGGGTTCTGCCCTTCGCCGTGCAAATAGAACAACCGCGCCCATTGCAGGGTGAACGGCCGTTCCTGCTGCAGATTCTGCAGAAACAGGTGCAGCGTATGTTTCGCCAGACCGTAAGGATTACTCGGGCGTGGCTCGGTTGTTTCACTGAGCGGGCCGCTTTGCATGCCGTATTCGAAGCAGGTGCCGGTGACCAGAACCTGCTTTACGCCGGCCTCGACTGCGCTTTTGATAAAGCGATAATCGGCCATCAGGTTGTGCTCGAAATGGAACAGCGCCCGATAGTTCGGCAAACCCGGCCAGGCCAGATGCGCCAAGGCATCAATGCCAGCGGTCAACGCGCCGACATCGAGGTCAGCAGCATGAATATCCGCGGCGACGAACTCGACGTCGTTGATCCACGGCATGCCTTGCGCGGTTTGCGCATTACGCGCCACCGCACGCACTGCGCAGCCGCGCGCCAGCAACGCGGCAACCAGATGCCGACCGACAAAACCCGTGGCGCCCGTGACCAAAACCTTCACAGCACTTTCAACTCAGGCACGGCGATCACGAAACGCCCGTCCCACTGACGAACCTGCGCCAGTTGCTGACTGACTTCGTGCAGCAGATTCCATGGCAGCACCAGCACGTAGTCCGGCTTGTCGATGTCGATCTGCGCCGGCGCCACGATCGGAATGCGGCTGCCCGGCAGAAATTTGCCCTGCTTGTGCGGGTTGGCGTCCGCGACCCAGGCCAGCAGGTCCGGCTTGACCCCGGCGTAATTGAGCAAGGTATTGCCCTTGGCGGCCGCGCCGTAACCGACCACCCGTTTGCCCTCGGCCTTGGCCTGCAACAGAAAGCGCAGCAGTTCATGCTTGATGCGTTCAGCGGCGGGCGCGAGGGTTGCGTAGTACTCGGCGGTTTTCACCCCGGCGTCGAGTTCGGCCTGCAATTGTTGCTGAACGGCCGGTTGTACCGCTCGGCGCTCGCCGTCCTTGCGCTGCACGAACACCCGCAGCGAGCCGCCATGGGTGCTCAACTGGCTGACGTCAAAGACTTCCAGGCCATTGCGCTCGCACAAAGTCTGCACGGCGGTCAACGACAGGTAGGAATAGTGTTCGTGATACAGCGTGTCGAACTGCGCGCCGGCCATCAGCGTCAGCAATTGCGGAAATTCGAACGTGGCGACGCCGCTCGGCTTGAGCAGCGTGGCAAAACCGCCGAGGAAATCGTTGATGTCCGGCACATGCGCAAGCACGTTGTTGGCCGCCATCAGGTCAGCGCCCCAGCCTTCGCTTTGCAGCTGCGCGGCGGTGTCACGACCGAAAAACAGTTCACGAATCTCCAGGCCCTTCTCGCGTGCCGCCTGCGCTGTGCTGCGGGTTGGTTCGACGCCCAGGCAGGCCATCCCGCGGGCGGCGACGTATTGCAACAAATAGCCGTCGTTGGCGGCGACTTCGACTACGCGGCTGTCGGCGTTGAGACCGAAGCGCTCGACCATCTCGGCGACATAACGCTCAGCGTGGGCCAGCCAGGTGCTGGAGAACGAACTGAAATAGGCGTACTCGGCGTCGAACAGGCTGTCGGCGCGGGTGTAATCCTCGGTCTGCACGAGCCAGCATTGCTGACACACGGCAACCTTCAGCGGCACCCACTGCTCGGCCTGCTCCAGCCGATCGGCATGTACATAGGCGTTGGACGGTGGCGAGGTGCCGAGGTCGATCAGCGGCAGGCTCAGCGGTGCAGCGCACCCACGGCAGTTCATAGACGCACTCCAGCAAAGTGTTGATCGAGCGCGGGATGGCTGGAATCCCGCGCTGACAAATTATTGACAGGCAACGGCCAGGCAATTGCCAGCCGTGGGTCGTGCACCGACATACCGCCCTCATGCTCCGGCGCGTAATCGGCGCTGTGCAGGTAAAGCAGTTCGGCGTCTTCGCTGAGGGTCTGGAAACCGTGGGCGAACCCCGCCGGTATCAACAGACTGCGGCCATCGCCCGCCTTCAAGTGCTCGGCGTGCCAGTGCAAAAAGGTTTCCGAGTCAGGACGCAGATCCACCGCGACATCCCAGACTTCGCCGCGCAGGCAGGTGATCAGTTTGGCTTCCGGGGCGTTGGCATTCTGATAATGCAGCCCACGCACACTGCCCTTTTCGCGCGTGCAGGAATGGTTGATCTGGCGGATATGAAATTCGCTGCCGAACGCACTCAGGCTGCCCTCGCAGAACAGCCGGGCGAAGTGCCCGCGCTGATCTTCGAAACGCTTGTGCCGGACGCTGAACAGCCCGGCCAGTGGCAACGCCTTCAAGGAGATCTCGCTCACAGCGCGCCTCGGTACAGTTTCAGTTGGCCGAGGGTGACGTTGCGCATGTCATCGCCGTTCTGCCACGCCAAGTGCCAGTCGAGGGTCTGGGTCAAGCATTCCTGCAAAGTCCAGCGTGGCTGCCAGCCTAGCAACTGGCGGGCGCGGCTGCTGTCCAGACGCAGTAGACCGGCTTCATGCAACTCGCTTTTTTCAATGCGCAGACCGCGCGCCTGCGGCCAGCGGCTGGCGAGCAATTCGACAACTTCGCCGACGCTGCACATGTCCGCCTCACCGGGGCCGAAATTCCACGCACCGGCATATTCCGGGCCTTGCTCATAAAGACCTGCGGCCAACTGCAGGTAACCCGCCAGCGGTTCCAGCGCGTGCTGCCATGGGCGCACCGCTTGCGGGTAACGCAGGGTCACCGGTTCGTCTGCACTCCAGGCTTTGAGCACGTCGGGAATCAGTCGCTCCGGGGCAAAATCACCGCCGCCCAGCACGTTGCCGGCACGCGCGGTGGCCAGGGCCAGGCCATGCTCGGCGTGCTTGTCCGCCGGGAAAAACGACGCGGCATAGGACTGCGCCAACAGCTCGCAACAGGCCTTGCTGCTGCTGTACGGGTCGTGGCCACCGAGGGCTTCGTCTTCGCGGTACGGCCACAGCCATTCTTTGTTGGCGTAGACCTTGTCGGTGGTCACCAGCACGCAGGCGCGAACGCCACCGACCTGACGAATCGCTTCGAGCAGGTTCAGCGTGCCCATGACGTTGCTCGAATAAGTACCGAGCGGATCGCGATAACCTTCACGCACCAATGGCTGTGCGGCCAGGTGCAGAACAATCTCCGGCTCGGTGTCGGCAATGATTTCCAGCAAGGCGCCGAGATCGCGCAAGTCACCGCGCTGATCGTTGATGCCCTCGCTGACTCGCGCCAGTTGGAACAGGCTCGGCTCGGTCGACGGGTCCAGCGAAAAGCCGCTGACTTGCGCGCCGAGGCTTTGCAGCCACAGGGTCAGCCAGCTGCCTTTGAAACCGGTGTGTCCGGTGACGAGAACGCGTTTGCCGCGCCAGAAATTTGCACTCAGGCCCATTGCTTCCATGGGGCCTCCCCGCTCTGCCACAGCGCTTCGAGATGATTCTTGTCGCGCAGGGTGTCCATTGGATGCCAGAAACCTTCGTGTTCGAAGGCTTTCAACTGTTCGTCTGCAGCCAGACGCGCCAACGGCTCGGCTTCCCAGGTGGAGGCATCATCGGCGATGTACGGCAACACCTTTGGCGAGAGCACGAAGAAGCCGCCATTGATCCAGCCCCCATCGCCGCGGGGTTTTTCGGTGAAGCCCAGCACTTGATCGCCTTGACGCTCAAGGGCGCCGTAACGGCCCGGCGGCTGCACCGCGGTGACGGTCGCCAGACGCCCGTGGGCTTTGTGGTAGTCGACCAGTTGAGCAATGTTGATATCGGAAACGCCATCGCCATAGGTGAAGCAGAACGCTTCTTCATCCTGCAAATAACGGCCGGCGCGCAACAGACGACCGCCGGTCATGGTTTCTTCACCGGTGTCGATCAGGGTGACGCTCCAGGGCTCGCTGTAGTTCTGGTGCACGTCCATGCGATTTTCGCGCATGTTGAAAGTGACGTCGGAGGTGTGCAGGAAGTAATTGGCGAAGAAGTCCTTGATCGCATAGCCCTTGTAGCCCAGGCAAATGACGAAGTCGTGAATTCCATGGGCGGAATACTGCTTCATGATGTGCCAGAGAATTGGCTTGCCGCCAATCTCGATCATCGGCTTGGGCTTGAGGTGCGACTCTTCACTGATGCGCGTGCCGAGGCCACCCGCCAAAATTACTGCCTTCATCGTCTCCCCTCTTGTTCTGCAGCGGGCTGCGCATGGCTTTGTTGAGCGTTGCGGGCCTTGCGGCGACACCTTTTGCCGTTCCGGGCTCAGGTGAAATAACCGCGAGCGCTCGTTTTATGGCGATTTGAGGGGGACTTGCAGGAAACGCGCCAGCTCCAAAATCACTGGCAACGATGAACACCAAGCCGGAGCAAAATCAAAAGCCCCTCACCCTAACCCTCTCCCAAAGGGAGAGGGGACTGGTGGATGCGAGGACTACGCCGACTCGAAATACCGAGTCGAACTCAAGTTTTGAACGGCTCACAAATCGGCTCCCTCTCCCTCGGGAGAGGGCTGGGGTGAGGGGCGAGTCCACCGAAAATCTCAAGCCATGCGGCGCTTCTAACCACTCAACAATGAGCGCCAGCTCGAGTGCTCTTGATCTTGCGTCACCGGCGACGTCGGAAGGCTGAGTGGAGGGACCGATCCGGGCGTAGGAGCGCAGCGACCGTACGACGAAGTCGTACACAGCGGACGTAGGTGCAGCGAAGCAAACCGTAGCCGCTGCGCCCGGATCGATCCCGCAGCGAAGGGACCCGAGCCTGCGAGGGCCGAACGCAGGAGCAAGCGTTTTGGGTTACCTTTTTGGCGTTTGAAAAAGGTGACTCGCCGTAAGGGCGAAACCGCCAGCCGCCACACCAAAAAAAACGGATATTCACCCAAAAACCCAAGCGCCTGGTCGGCCCAGAGGCCGCCAAGGCCAAAACAAAAAAGGGACGAACCCAAAGATTCATCCCTTCTTTCAAAGCCCCCGACAACTACCCGAACATGGCAAACCCATCACCACCCGCAGGCAGCTCAAAGACCTGACCATCGGCCGTCTGAACATGCTCGATGGTGGCAAATCCCGCATACCAGTCCACCAGCCGCACACCATTGTCCGGTACGCCACTGCTACCGTCATTGGCACTGTGCAGATAAACATCATCGCCAACACGGGTCACGCTCAACTGACTGGCGTCAGCGATCGTGTTCAGAATCAGCGTGTCGTGGGCATCCAGCCCTTCATCCTTGATCGTCACCAACGCCGACGTGTCCACCACATAGGTATCATCGCCCTGCTCGCCAAACCCGCTGCCGCCCACGCTCGACGGGCCGGCGCCGTTGAAGATCAACACGTCATTGCCCTGCCCACCATAGGCCACGCCTCGTCCGAGGGTAATGTTGTCATTGCCTTCATCGCCACTGACCCAGGTAAACAGACCGTCGCGCGCAGCTATGATGACGTCATCGCCCAAGCCACCAAACAAGGTGTCGGACTGCCCGGCTGCATCGAGACCGGACGCCAGACCACCGTAGATATGATCGTTGCCTTCGCCACCCTGAATCTGGTCGTCACCACCACCGCCTTCAAGGACGTTGTCGCCCCACTCCCCTTCCAGAACATCATTGAACTGGCTGCCGCGCAGGCCTTCGATGTCGATGTAGACGTCATGGAAGGCGATACCGCTCTGCACCCCCCAATTCAGCGAGGCGCTCAAGCCTTCAGCGCTGTCGTCATAGCTGACGATGTCGATACCGGCGCCACCTTCAAAGTTATCGGCCCCCGCCCCGCCCAGCAGCACATCGTTCCCGGCCCCGGAAACGATCGTGTTGTCGCCGTCATTGCCGTAACCGGTGAAATCGCTGCTGCCGGTATAGGTCAGCAGCTCAACGAACGCACTCAGCCTCAACTCGGAGAGGCTGGTGTACACATGATCGGTACCGCCCATGAAGCTGTCGTCTTCTTCGACAGTCACACCGGTGCTGTTGATCGTATAAACGTCATCACCGATACCGCCAGCCACCTTCACACCGCTGGCGTTGACGACAAAACGATCGGCGCCTGAGGAACCGATAACCTCTTCCACGTTGAGCAGCGTGTCACCTGCAAGGTTGCTGCCATTGCCAATCACGACATTGGCTACGTCGAAGGCGTAGCGGTAACTCACAGTGTCGTAGCCCTGCGCACCATCGATACTCATCGAGTCCTTGTGACGATAAATCACATCATCGAAGCCCGAGCCCTGAAGCGCTTCGATGCCGGTGAAGATATCGCCATAGGCGATGGTCAGGCCGTCGTAGTTGGTGAAGTCTTCGACTCGCACCCCTTCAAGGCTGTCGCTGTAGCTGACGGTGTCGTAACCGTCCCCCCCAACGAAATGATCGGCACCGTCACCACCCCACAGCCAGTCGTTACCGGCACCCGCGATGATCTCGTTGTCGGTGTCACTGCCGTAAGCCTTGAAATCACCGGTCCCCGTGAAGGTCAGCTTCTCGACGAAGCCAGCCATCTTGATGCTGTTGAGGCTGGTGCGCAGTTCGTCGTAGCCGGCCCAGTCCTGCTCGACGATGGTCACGTCTTCGGCGCTGACAATGTAGACATCGTCACCACTGCTGCCTTCCAGCGTCACGCCAGCTACCGAACTGCTGAACGTATCGTTGGAAAAGGTCCCGACGATCTTCTCAACGGACACCAGCGTATCGAGCTTGCCGTCGGGGCCGGCGACGGTGGCCGCACCAGTGGCTAACTGGACATTGATCCCAGAGGTTATTGCGTAGTAATTCGCAGTGTCGAAGCCGTCCCCGCCATCAAGCTCATCCGATCCCGTACTTGCCAGGAGGACATCATCCGACTCCAGTCCATAGAGTTGGTCATTGCCGTCGGTGCCCGACAGGACGTCCGCTTCACTCGTTCCATTCACGACTGTCATCACATCTTCCTTGCGTTGTTGTTGAAACCGGATCCGTCAGTGCGGGCATTGCCTGGACAGCGCGCATTCCCTCGCCTGATCGACTCGAACAAATCGTTGAGCCTGTAAAAAAGGCGACCCGAGAGATCGCCTCAAATGAAGCCTTGCGACAGATCAATCTGCCAGCCAGCCGTATTCCCAATGCCGCAGGTTATCGCCGCGCAGCACGTAGTCGCGCAGCACCACTTCACGCAATTCATCGCCCATGCGGTAGCTGGCATCCGGATCAGCCAGATGCATGCGGATCGCTTGCAGCCACTCATCGGTCGTGTTGGTCTTGACCCGTGTGCACGGCAAGTAACCGCGATAGGCCTCGGTGTCGGTGCAGACCACCGGATAGCCGCAGGCGCCGTACTCCAGCAGGCGCAGGTTGCTCTTGCAGTCGTTGAAGATGTGAAACTCCAACGGTGCCAGAGCCAGATCAAGGTTCAGGCTGGCCAGTTTTGCCGGATACACATCCAGCGGGATCACACCGTGAAATTCGTGCATGTACGGCAGCAAGTCATCCGGGCACATGCCGAAGAACACCCAGTCGACTTCGTTGGCCAGTTCGCGTACCACCTCGGCAATCACCGCCAGATCGCCATGGTGACTGGTGCCGCCGCCCCAGCCGACACGCGGTTTTTTCGAGGTGCGGCGCTGACTGCGCAGATGCCCCCACAGATCCTTGGCCAACATGTTCGGCACCACGCGAATGTCGTGATGCATGTCCGACAGCGCGTTGGCCAGCGGCGCGGTCGAGACCACCACGCGATCGCACAAGCCAATCGCCCGGCGCACCATACGCTCCATGTCTGACTTGCCCGGCATATTGCGAATGTGCGCATTGCGATGGGGAACATCGATCACATAGTCATCGAGTTCGAAAATCCGTCGGGCATTGAAGAATTTCTTCAGCGGCGGGATTTCATCGATGGCGTGCTCCGAGTAGCGCCCCTGCAGGACGATCACATCGGGCGACTGACGCTCGATATCGATGATCGACGGCAAGCCGTAGCAGATTCGCCCTTCCACGCGGTTGGCTGCTTCCAGCTCGATCAATGGCTGGCTCATGCGGTAGTGACCGATGGCAGAAGCGTTGATCGGGACCGCGAGCACGTTCGGCAGTTGTGCCTTGGAGAAGGCACTCCAGCCGGTACGCAGGCCCGGTTCGAGACTGAAGTTGGTGGCGCCTACGCCCTGCAACGTCAGGTTGACGTTATAGGCTGGATCGCGCGCAACCAGTGGTAGCCAGCGTTGATAGAAGGTGTCCTTCTCCTCGGCGTGCTGCGCTTGCTCTTGCTCCGTCGCCGCGATAACTGGCTGCGTGCCCACCGCCAGCACGGCGTGCGGGTTCATTACCACCAGATAACCGTCGCGGCCAATGCGCAGACACAGATCCACGACATTGAGCGTTTGCTTGAAATCCTGCTCGTCCAGGCCGCCGGCCGCTTCGAATACCGATTTGCGAATCATCAGGCAGTCGCCACCGACCGCGCTCAGATCATGCACAGCCTGCAGTCGGTGCATATACCCATCCGACTGCATCGGCTGGCCATAGAACGGCAGTCCCGCCGGCCCATTCAGACCCAGGATCAGGCCGGCGTGCAGCACGCCACCGTCCGGGTTGAACAGCTTGGCGCCCACCACCCCGACTTCAGGGCGTTGTGCATGATTGAGCAGTTCGTCGAGCCAGTCGGCCTGGGTGATCACCGCAAAGGCATTGAGCAGCAGCACATACTCACCGCGCCCCTGGCGTGCGGCGAAGTTGTGCACGGCAGCGGCATTGTCCTTCTGCGCACACCGCAGCACGCGAATCCGGTCGCTGCCCAGCTGCGCCATGCCGTCCAGCCACGCCAGCGCTTCGGCGCTTTCGCTGCCGTTGTCGACCAGGAGCAACTCGTACTCGGTGTAGGCGGTTTTCTCCAGCAGCGTTTCGACACAGCGCTGCAAGGCGGCAGTCTGATCCTGAGTGACGATGATCACCGACACCAGAGGGCGCTGCGCGTGGCGGTAGTCGACACGATTGAGCGGCCCGTTCTGGCGGATTTCATGAGCAATGCCGAGGCGCTGCAGATGCGCCTCGAGAATGCGCGGACTTTGCTCCACCACACCAGGCTCGGTGAGCCATTGCGACAGGTCGAACTTGGACTCCAGCAGTACTTCAGCGACGTGGCCAATGACGTGCAGACCATCGCTTTCGGCCATCCGCCACAGCATGTCGTGTGGCGCCAGTTCGGCGAATGTTGGCGCAAACCCACCGAGCGCGAGGAAGCGTTCGCGCTGGAATGCCAGCGCTCGGCCGACGTATGGATAACTGCGCATGAGGTCGAGGTTGAAGTCCGGTTTGAACGCCGGCTCCGCCGATTCGCCGTCGCGCAGGCTGCCTTCATCGCTGTACAGACACGTCAGCGACCGCGAATGCGCGATGCGATCGGCCATCACCAGCAATGCCGGTGCCACCGGGCGATCGCCCGGTTGCAGCAGATAGAACCAGTCGGCGCCTTCGAGTTGCGGCAACAGCGTATTGATCTGCTCCAGACCGTCATCCTGCAACGGCATGTGGAATACCCGATCCTGCAACTGCGCTTCGGTACAGGCGACGGACAGTACCAGCACCAGCTCCGGCGGATAGTCCTGGGCAGCGAGCGCTTGCAGGGTGCGCTCAAGCCCGTCGCGGCTACCCTGCGCATCGATGACGATCGGCACGATTCTCGGCTGCTGCGGCCAGCCCGCAAGGGTCTCCGGCAACCATTTTCGCTGCGTCTCGGTCAGCACCCGACACGCCAGCCACTGCGCATAGAGCTCGCCGAAACTGAAGCTGTCGACACCCACGCCCATTTCCTGGCGGCTTTGCTTGGTACCCAAGGTACGGCTCAGCGGCAGTTCGTCCCAAACGCGAGGCAACTCGTCGGCCTTGGTCAGTCGCACGTAGCGAACCCAGCCCTTCGCGGGCGCCGACTCGCCGCTGCGCACTTTGAGCATTTGCGAAAGCCACTCGCGCTCAACCTCGGCAGCATCCTTCATCGGTTGCTGCGCGCTCAAACGCTCAGGGTAAAGTCGCTCGGCGCTCAGAACATTGTTGGACGTCACCATGTTGCCGCGTCGCAGCAGACAGACATACAAGGCAAAATCCAGGGTCGCAACGAAACATGCACCCTCTTCAGTGAGCGCCGGCAACAGTTCGGCGACATCGGCACGCCGGAACAACGCACTGCTGAAGCCGCCGAGGACGTTGACCGGGAATTTTTCGAAAATGCTCAGCACATCGTCGCCTTTGAGCAACGCGCTCACGGGTGATAGCGAGCTGTTTTCCAGACGGGCCGGCAGAATGATGTCGTTGGCGTCCCACAGCAGCCGTTGAGCGATCACCAGACTGACTTCTTCGCGCTGTAACTCATGGGCTTGCTGTTCGATGCAGGCCGAATAGAGCAGGTCATCGTCACACAGGAATTTGATGAAATCGCCGCGCGCCTGCTCGAGGCAGACCTTCAGATTGCCCACCAGCCCCAGGGTCTGCGGGTTGCGAACGTAGCGCACCTGCGCCCCGGTTTGCTCCCTGACCAGCCTGACGATGTCCATGATCTCGTCACCACGACTGTCATCGCACACGACGATGTCGAGATTGCTGTAAGTCTGGCTGACGGCACTGTTCAACGTCCGCTCGAAAAAACGCGGATTGAACGCAGGAATGGCAATGCTGACGAGGGGGAGTGAATTCACGGCGGGCTCACAGGCGGTACGAGCCCGCTCGGAAAAACGAGCCCTTGGTACCGCAAAAATCATTAACAGAGGGACAAGATCAGCGGGCGCTCACGCGCCCGCTGCCCGTCAGATCTTGTTGAACAGACCCAACTGGCTGATCTTGCTGAACGCCAATTGCGAGGCTTGCAGCATGGTCTGCTGCAAGGTCAGGCGGGTCATGACTTCGGCCGGATCGGAATCGCGGATCGAGCCTTGGGTCGTGGTGTTCGCCGTGCTCAGGCTGTCGTTGGTGATGGCCTGCATGTCCAGTGCCTGACCGCGCGCACCGATGGTGGTGACGGCGGTGCCGATCTGATTGGCGGCGGCGTCGATGTTGCCGAGGCCCGCCTCCATGGCGCCCTGCAGTTTCTGCTTGGCAACCGGATCGCCATCGACCGGGGTGTTCAGCGCCGTGATCATCTGGCCCAGGGTGTCGAGCACGTTCTGGGTCTGGTGATTGTTCGGCTGGATCGAGAACTGATCGCCAGTCGCTGGTGTACCGCCGAGGGCGAAGGTCACACCGGCAGCGGTCGCGTTGCCACCGACCACGGTGCCCGAGGATACCGGCTTGCTGTCGGCGGTCACTGGCGCTGCGTACAGATCGAAATCGGTCGCGCTGGTGAACTTGAGGACTGCCCCACCCTGCGGGAATGCGGCGGTATACGCAGCCTGGTCGGTGATGGTCGAACCGGTGATCACCGACGTCGAGGTATTGCCCGGGCTGCGCGTGGTGGTGAACGAATCAGGCGTGCTCGACAGCTGGAAGCTGTGCCCGGCAATGACTGCGTCCGGGTTGGTGTCGCCGGCCTTGAGGTTGACGTTCAACTTGAGGTCGACGCCACGGAAACTGACGGTCTGGTTGGCACCGCTGCTGTTGCTGATCAGGCCGTTCTGGCTGGCTTCGGCGGTGACGTCATTACCCAGGGCATCGGTGATTTTCAGCTGGGTGCTGCTGACAAAATCGATGGTATACGGCTGACCGGCGCTGAATTTGGCATCGTAGCTGGCAGCAGTGCCGACAGTGCCGTTGGACAGCACGACACGGCCGTCATCCACAGCGGGTGCGGTCATTTTGGTGTTGGTGCGACCGGTGTTGATGGTTTGCTGGAAGGCGTCCCAACCGGTGGTATTGGTGCCGACAGTCATGCCGTCGCCAATGCCCAGATTGATGGTGGTCTGGTCGCCGTTGTAACTGAAAGTGCCGTCGGCGTTTTTCGAGTATGGCGCGGTGTCGGTTTTCGAACCGGAGAACAGGTAGTTGCCGTTGGCGTCCTTGGCGTTCATCAGGCCCAGCACTTGTTGCTGGATCTCGCCCATTTCCGAAGCGTAAGCCTGGCGGTCCTTGTCGGTGATCGTGCCGTTGTTCGCCGCCAGCGCAAGCTCTTTGGCACGCGCCAGCGCCGTGGTGATCGAGTCCAGCGTGGACTCTTGCACGTTCAGTGCGCTTTTGGTGGTGTTGACGTTGGTCTTGTACTGATCAAGCATCGCGGCCTGCTGGCCCAGTTGCAGCAAGCGCCCGGCGCCGATCGGATCATCCGCCGCGGTGTTGATGCGCTGCAGGCTGCTCGCCTCGCTGGCGGTGGCAACGGCCTTGTTGAAGTTACGCTGATAGTCCGAAGCTTGCGTTCCGTAATACTGAGCGGTGGAAATGCGCATGAATTACGACTCCTTAAAGGCTGTTGATCAGCGTGGCGAAAGTTTCCTGCGCAGCTTTGATGATCTGCGAAGACGCTGTGTAGTACTGCTGGTATTTGACCAGGTTGCCGGTTTCTTCATCCAGGTTGACCCCGGACAACGAATCGCGCGCGCCCTTGGCGTTGTCCAGAATCGCGCTGGTTGCAGCGCTGTCGGACTTGCCCTGGGCGGTCTTGGTACCGACGTTGGTCACCAATTTGTTGTAGGCGTCAGTCAGGCTGATGCCCTTGCTCGCCGAACCGGTGTCGACGCTTTGTGCGGTTTGCAGGCCGACCAGTGCCTGCGCGTTACGGTTGTCCGAAGACGCCGCACCGGTCAGGTTCATGGTGAAGGTCTCGCCGGATTTCGGCGTGCCGCCCACGGTGGTCTGCACGGTGAAGGTTTTCTGCACGTTCGGCGTGACAGTCGTATCCATCACCGGGTTGCCGCTGGCGTCGACGATGCCGACTTTCAGATTCAGGGTGTTCGACTGGCCCGGAACGATGGTGCCGGTGCCGATGGTCGCGCCTTTGGCGTCCACCAGGTTGTACGACTGGCTGCCGCCGCTGGTCGCGCCGAATACCAGTTTGACCGGCGTCGAATTCTTCAGCGCCGCCTGCATGTCGGCCTGGGCGGTCGGGTTGTAGATGTCGATCTTGTCGCTGAGCGTCGGCTGGGTGTAAGTGCCCAGACCGTTGGCGCTGGCGACACCGGTCAGCGGACCGGCCGCAGCGATTTTCTTCGGATCGGTGAGCACCGTCTGGATGCTCGCGGCTGCGTTTCTGGTCGGCGTGACCTTGAACGAGTCACCGGCGCTCAACGCACCGCCGTTGAGCGCGAGGGTGAAACCGTCGATCACGGGTGGCGGGTTGGTCGTAGTGCTGAATGCGCCCATGTCGGTGCCGTCGGAACGCTTGACGGTGTAGTCAGTAGCGCTGGTGAACGTGACCTGATAATCGCTGGTGGTCAGCTTGCCGGTGTCCTTGATGGTCACATCGAGGTTGCCGGAACCGACGCTGTTGCCATCTTTGGCAATGCTGCGCTGACTGATCAGCGCGGCACTGTTGATGTTGTTGAAAATCGCCGCGCCGAAGTCACCGTTCTTGTCGATGCCCTGGGCTTGCTGGCGGTTGATCTGATCGGCGACCACCAGGGCCACTCGGCCCAGCTCGTTGAGCGACGGGTCGAGGACTTCCTTGCGATAGGTCAGCAGACCGCCGATTTCGCCACCGCTGATCACCGAGGTGATGTCGATGGTGCTCGAACCGCGGTCCATCTGAATGGCCATGCGCGACGGATCGTCTTTGCTGGCAACCATGCTCAGGGTGTTGGTGGTGTTACCGATCACCAAGGGCTGGCCGCTGCCGACGTAGATATCGAAACTGGTGCCGCGCTCCACCACCTGGGCGCCGGTCAGCACCGACAGTTGGCGCACGGCTTCGTTACGGCTGTCGAGCAGGTCGTTCGGCGCGCCACCGCTGGTGGAGATCTCGCCGATCTTCTGGTTCAGGTTGGCAATCGAGGTCGCCAGCTTGTTCACCTGGGCGGTCATGTCGCCCAGGCTGCCGTTGATCGTGGTGTTCTGGTCGTTGAGTTGCTTGGCGATGGTATTGAAACGACTGCTCAAAGCCTGCGCACCAGTCAACACCGATTGGCGCGAGGTGTCATCGGTGGCCGAGGTCGACACGCCCTGCAGCGAAGTGAAGAACTTCTGCAGCACGCCGGTCAGGCCGGTGTTGGTGTCGGACAGCATCGCGTCCAGCGGCGTGGCCTGGGCCAGGTACGACGCCGCTTCGCTGTTGAGCGAAGTCGCGGTGTGCAACTGGCTTTCCAGGTACGAGTTGTACACCCGGCGCACGTCGGCCAGGGTCGTGCCGGTGCCGATGAACACAGTGCCGTACTGCTGCGACGACTTGGTGCCCTGTACGGTTTGCTGACGCGAATAACCGGCGGTGTCGACGTTGGCAATGTTGTTGCCTGTCGTAGCCAGAGAGGACTGGCTGGCCGACAGTCCCGACATCCCGATATTGAGCAAACTCATGGTTCAGACCTTATTACCTGGTGCCTTATAAAGGCGTGGTGGAGACACCCGCCGCAGCGTAGTTTTCGAAACTGTTCATCTGCTTGGCAATTTGCGAAATCTTGTTGGCGTAGTTCGGGTCGGTGGCGTAACCGGCCTTCTGCAACTCGCGTACAAACTGTTCTGGGTTATCGGCCGACTTCAGCACTTCTTGATAGCGATTGTTGCTCTGCAGCAACGTCACCAGATCGTGGAAGCTGTCCTTGTACGAGGCGTAGGAACGGAATTCGGCCGTCTCCTTGACCATC
This sequence comes from Pseudomonas sp. Z003-0.4C(8344-21), assembly GCF_900104975.1. NCBI lineage: Bacteria > Pseudomonadati > Pseudomonadota > Gammaproteobacteria > Pseudomonadales > Pseudomonadaceae > Pseudomonas > Pseudomonas sp. Z003-0.4C(8344-21). The sequence continues at coordinate 4,698,602 of NZ_LT629756.1, forward strand.
GCACCGTTGCGGAATTCGCTGGTGATCGCCCGGGCCGAATCGCCCTTCCAGTTGCTGCTGGCCTTGATGCCGAACAGGTTGTGGCTGCTGCTGCCGTCCTGAGCACGCATGACCGACTTGCCCCAACCGGTTTCCAGCGCAGCCTGGGCGACCAGATAACGCGGATCGACGCCGATGCGGTCGGCGGCTTCCTTGGCCATTGGCAGCATGGTGTTGACGAATTCGTCGGCAGAGCTGAAAGCCTTTTTCGGCGGCGCCAGCGGAATCTGCGCCATGGCACGACCGTAGACCTGCATCTGGCCGCCTGCGGCAGCCTTTTGTTCTTCGGCGCGGGCCAGCCAGTCGCCGTTGTACAGCGGGCCGGAACCACCGATCGCCGGGGTCGCGGCACGTTGTGGCAAGGCGTTGCTCGCCACCGCTGCGGTAGCGGCAGCAGCAGTTGCAGGCGCAGACGGCACCAACCCGGCGAGCAAACGATCAGCCAGTTTCGGCGGCAACGCCAGACGACGCTGATTGATCAATTGCATGTCGTTGCGGTGGGAGATATCGGTGTTCGGCGCATTCACCGAACGCGACGCCCACAACGGCCGTTCGCCATTGAGTCGCGACAACGGGCCGTTTGTGGCAACGGTGCCGGCGGCAATCGGCGTCGGCACCGCGGCCGCCTTGGCCAGCGCTTCCTGTTGCTTGGCGGCGGACGCCGCCGCCGCTTCGCCCGGGGCCATCGGTTTGTTCTTCGACATCTGCCGGATCAGCACGTCAGCCAGGCCAATACCTCCGCCCTCGCGGGACATGGAAACCGCCAGTTGCTGGTCGTACATTTCCTGATACTGCTTGGCAGCCGGCGTGTTCAGCGGGTTGTCCTGGCCGAGCGCGTCGGTGGCCGAGCGCATCGACTTGAGCATCTCGCCAAGGAACAGCGATTCGAATTCCTGCGCAACCTTGCGCATGTTTTCGTCACTGTTCTTGTCACCGACCTTGAGCTGGTTCAGACGATTGAGGTCGGAGTACGAACCCGAATCGCTGCTGCTGACCAGACCGCTTTTGCGCATATCCATGGTGGTCGGCCTCAGATCACGATCAGGTCGGCTTGCAACGCACCGGCCTGCTTCAGGGCTTCGAGGATGGCCATCAAGTCACCCGGTGCCGCGCCGACCTGGTTCACCGCGCGCACGATCTCGTCGAGGGTGGTGCCCGGGCCGAACTTGAACATCGGCTTGGCTTCCTGCTCGGCATTCACCCGCGAACGCGGGACCACTGCAGTCTGGCCGTTGGACAGCGGGCCCGGCTGGCTGACGATCGGGTCTTCGGTGATGGTCACGGTGAGGCTGCCGTGGGTCACGGCGGCCGGCGAGACTTTCACGTTCTGGCCGATGACGATGGTGCCGGTGCGCGAGTTGATGATGACTTTCGCCACCGCCTGACCCGGATCGACTTCGAGGTTTTCCAGGATCGACAGGTAATCAACGCGCTGGCTCGGATCGAGCGGCGCGGTGACGCGGATCGAGCCGCCGTCGATGGCTTGCGCAACGCCAGGGCCAAGCATGTCGTTGATCTTGTCGACGATGCGCTTGGCGGTGGTGAAGTCGGAGCGATTGAGATTCAGCGTCAGGCTGTTGCCCTGGTTGAAACCGCTCGGCACCGAACGCTCCACCGACGCACCCCCAGGGATACGACCGGCCGACGGAACGTTGACGGTGATCTTCGAACCGTCGCGACCTTCGGCATCGAAACCGCCGACCACCAGGTTGCCCTGAGCGATCGCATAGACGTTGCCGTCGATACCCTTGAGCGGCGTCAGCAGCAAGGTGCCGCCACGCAGGCTCTTGGAGTTACCGATCGAGGAAACGGTGATGTCGACCTGCTGGCCCGGCTTGGCGAACGCCGGCAGATCGGCACTCACCGACACCGCCGCGACGTTCTTCAACTGCACGTTGCCCGAGCCCGGCGGCACCTTGATGCCGAACTGCGAGAGCATGTTGTTGAAAGTCTGCAGGGTGAACGGGGTTTGCGTCGTCTGGTCACCGGTGCCATTAAGCCCGACCACCAGGCCGTAACCGATCAACTGGTTGGAACGCACGCCGGAAATGCTGGCGATGTCTTTCAGCCGCTCGGCGTGGGCACCGAAGGCAGCGGACATCAACGCGGCAGCCAGCATCAGGTGTTTGAATTTCAAAGTCGCCACCTAGAAAGGGAACAGCGGGCTGAGGAAGAAACGGTCGAACCAGCCTGGCTGACTCGTATCGGCAAACGCACCGGTACCCGAGTAGGTGATGCGTGCATCGGCGACGCGAGTCGACGACACAGTGTTGTCGGTGGCGATGTCATCGGCGCGGACCATGCCGGCGATGCGCACCAGTTCGTCACCGGTGTTGAGGGTCAGCCACTTCTCGCCACGCACGGCGATGATGCCGTTGGGCAACACATCGGCCACGGTCACGGTGATCGAACCGGTCAGGCTGTTGCTCTGTCCGGACTTGGCGTCACCCTTGGTCGAACGGTCGGCGCTGTAGCCAGCGTTCAGGCTCAGGTCGCCGCCACCGATCGGGTTGTTGGTGGTCAGGCTGGAGCCGAACAACGAGGTCAGACCGATGCTGTTGTCGCTGTTCTTGTCCATCTGCGAGTTGGCATTCTTGCTCGCCTGGGTGCGCTCGTTCAGGGTGATGGTGATGATGTCACCGACCCGGAACGCCTTGCGGTCGCTGTACAGGTTCTGCTCGAAACCGGCCTGATAGATCGAGCCGTTGTTGGCGGCAGCCGGCAACGGTGTGCGCGGCAACACCGGGGCGTAATACGGGTCATTGGGCTTGGGCGTCGGAGCGACGCAGCCCGCGAGCGAGACGACCCCACTCAATGCCAGAACAGATACAAAGCGATTCATGACCCTACCTCACGGTGTTGCTGGCGACCTCAGGCCGCCCCATAGACTTGATTACAGATTCTGCGTTACGAACGAGAGCATCTGGTCGGCGGTGGAGATCACCTTGGAGTTCATCTCGTAGGCGCGCTGAGTGGTGATCATGTTGACCATCTCTTCAACGGTGCTGACGTTGGACGTTTCCAGGGTGTTCTGCAGCGTGGTACCGAAACCGTTCAGGCCCGGAGTACCGACCTGCGGTGCGCCGGAAGCCGCGGTTTCCAGGAACAGGTTGTTGCCTACCGCTTGCAGACCGGCCGGGTTGATGAAGTCGGCGGTTTGCAGGTTGCCGATCACCTGGGCGGCCGGGTTGCCAGCGATGGTCACCGAGACGGTGCCGTCACGGCCGACAGTGAAGGTCTGCGCGTCGTTCGGAATGACGATGGCCGGCTCCAGCGCGAAACCGCTGGCGTTGACGATCTGGCCATTGGAATCGAGGTGGAACGTACCGTCACGGGTGTACGAGGTGGTACCGTCCGGTTGCAGGATCTGGAAGAAACCGCGACCGTCGATCGCCATGTCCAGCGGCTGCTCGGTGGTTTGCAGGCTGCCGGCGGTGAAGTTTTTCTGGGTGCCGACAATGCGCACACCGGTACCCACTTGCAGACCCGACGGCAGTTCGCTGTCCTGGGTCGACTGGGCGCCAGGCTGACGCTTGATCTGATAGAGCAGGTCCTGGAACTCGGCGCGATCACGTTTGAAACCCGTGGTCGAAACGTTCGCCAGGTTGTTGGAAATGGTGGTCAGGTTGGTGTCCTGGGCGGACAGACCGGTTTTGGCAACCCATAGAGCCGGAAGCATTCGATTCTCCTCGTGCGCCTGTTTTACGGCGCGACGTTCTGATAATTAGCTGATCTGCAAGACCCGAGCCATGGCCTGGTCGTCGTCTTTGGCGGTGTTCATCATCTTGACGTGCAACTCGAACTGCTTGGCCAGCGCCAGCACCGAGGTCATTTCTTCAACGGCGTTGACGTTGCTCGACTCAAGGAAACCCGAGACCAGTTTGACGTTGGCATCGGCCGGCGCCGGTTGGCCGTCCCTGGTGTAAATCGAGCCGTCGAGGCCTTTGTTCATGTTCTTGATGTCGGGGTTGACCAGCTTGATCCGGTCGACTTCGGCCATGACCCGTGGGCCCTCGCCCATCGCCCGAATGCTGATGGTGCCGTCTTCGCCGACTTCGATCTGCTGCTCGGGCGGCACGGCGATCGGACCGCCATTGCCCATCACCGGCATGCCGTTGCCGGCACGCAACACGCCGAGGGCATCGACGTTGAGGCTGCCGGTGCGCACGTAGCTTTCGCCGCCGTTGGGATTCTGCACGGCGATCCAGCCATTGCCGCTCACGGCAACGTCGAGGTCACGGCCGGTCTGCACCAGCGAGCCCGGGGTGAAGTCGGTGGCGGGCCGTTCGCTCATGGCAAACGCACGCGCCGGAAAGCTGTCACCGAACACCGGCATCGAACGCGCCTGTTCCAGGTCGCGCTGAAAACCGTTGGTGGAGATGTTCGCCAGGTTGTTGGCATGCGCCCGCTGCGCCAGTGCGTTCTGGCTGGCGCCGGTCATTGCCACATAAAGGTACTTGTCCACACTCTTTCCTCTGCATGCCGGACGTTTGCCGCCCACCGCTGTACTGCTGAGCCATAAGCAATTAGCAGACCAACTTTTTATTGGCGGCCCGAGGCCCGGTAAACAAAGGGCTTGAGGGTTTTGCGGGGGAAATTTGAAATGTATCGAAGACGAAAAACCGGCGGTGTCCTGCCGGTGAGTGGCAACCTTTGGCATCAGCCAACGGCGGCCACCCCCATCGCGAGCAGGCTCACTCCTACAGTTGACCGCGCTCCTTCAGATGAAACCCGGTTTCTGCAGGAGTGAGCCTGCTCGCGATGAAGCCATCTTAGCCGACGCAACTTCTGGCTATGACTCGGTTTTACCAACCTCATACTCACGCAACTTGTTGGCAATCGTGGTGTGCGAAACCCCCAGGCGCTTGCCCAGTTGCCGACTGCTCGGGTGCTCGGAGTACAGACGCTCCAGCACGGCTTTTTCGAAGCGCCCGACGATCTCGTCGAGATTTCCATCGAGGGAAAAATCGCCAAGCGGCTGACGCACGCCGTAATCCGGCAGGCGAATATGTTCCGCCTTGACCTTACCGCCGTCACACAGCGACACCGCCTGAAACAGCACATTCTCCAGTTGCCGTACGTTGCCCGGCCAATGGTAATGGCTGAGTCGATCCATCGCTGCCGGCGCCAGTTTCGGCAGCGTGCAGCCGATCTGCCGGCTGGCCTGATCGAGGAAATGTTCGACCAGCGGAGTCAGGCCATCGAGGCATTCACGCAGCGGCGGGATGTGCAGCGACAGCACGTTCAAGCGGTGATAGAGGTCCTGACGAAACTCGCCGCGTGCGCACAGCTCGGACAAGTCCACCTGCGTCGCACAGATCACCCGCACATCCAGATAAACTTCCTCGTCGCTGCCGACGCGACGGAAGCAGCCATCCTGCAAAAAGCGCAGCAGTTTGACCTGCAAGCGCGGGCTCATTTCGCCGACGCCGTCAAGAAACAGCGTGCCGCCGGAGGTCAGTTCGAGCAGGCCAAGTTTGCCTTCGGCGCGCGCGCCTTCGAATGCACCGGGGCCATAGCCGAACAGCTCGGTTTCGGCCATCGACTCAGGCAGCCCGGCGCAATTGAGCGCCATCAATGGCGACTGTCCGCGCGGACTGGCAAGGTGGCACGCGCGCGCGAGCAATTCCTTGCCGGTGCCGGTTTCGCCTTCTATTAATAGTGGTGCGTCGAGAGGTGCCATGCGCCGCGCTTCACGGACCACCGCCGCCATGACTTTCGAGCTCTGAAAGATGCTGTCGAAGCCGCGCAGCTCCTGCTTGCGTACGTTATAGATGCGCTCACCGACGCGGTCAGCGCGATGCAGCGTCAGCACTGCACCGGCCATGGCCTCGCTGTCGTCGTGCTCCGATTGCAGCGGCGCAATATCGGCGAGAAAGACGTCGCCCTTGACCTTGACGCGCATGCCGTTGATTCGCGATTTGTTGGCGCGCACCAGTTCCGGCAAATCGAAATCCTCGGCGTAACGCGACAGCGGAATGCCCGGCACTTCATCGACGCGCACGCCGAGCAACTGCGCCGCCGCGCGGTTGGCCGCGACGATCGAACCGCCCATGTCGATCGACAACACCGGAAACTCCAGTGCCCCGAGCAATGCGTTCAACTCCATGTGCCGGCGCTCGCTGGGCATCAGCCCGACCCGCTTGACGCCGAATACCCCGCCAATCGCTTCGAACTTCGGCCGCAGGGCCTGGAACTGGATGTTGATCAGGTTCGGGCAGTGCAGATAGATCGCATTGCCGTGCTCACCACCGACCTCACCGCGCGCGACGTTGATGCCGTAAGCCACGAGCAGGTTGAGAATGTCGCGCAGGATGCCGATGCGGTTCTGGCAGTGGACTTTGATGCGCATAGAAAGAGGCCCGGTTGAACGAGGAGAAACCTGTAGGAGTGAGCCTGCTCGCGATAGCGGTGTGTCATTCAGATCAGTGCTGTCTGACACACCGCTATCGCGAGCAGGCTCACTCCTACAGGGGAACAGCGCACGACTTTATGTCGAGGCGAGCAATTTGTTGTCAAGATTATGTGACACCCACCGCCCTTTTCAAACCCGCCAATCGCCGCAAATGCGACTTATCCGGCAAAGCGTAACGATTACTTTACGAAAACCAGAGAAAATTCCTACGCGCAGGTGGTTCAACCTGCTGCACATCCACACTTCTCGGGTAATCCTCTGTCCATCGCTGGACATAACAAAAACGAATTCCCCTAGCAGGAGAGCAGCATGAAGCAGACGCAATACGTGGCTCGCGAGCCCGATGCGCAAGGTTTTATCGACTACCCCGCCGAAGAACATGCGGTGTGGAACACGCTGATCACTCGCCAATTGAAAGTGATCGAAGGGCGTGCCTGTCAGGAATACCTGGACGGGATCGAAAAACTCGGTCTGCCCCACGACCGCATCCCGCAGCTCGGCGAGATCAACAAGGTGCTTGGCGAAACCACCGGCTGGCAGGTTGCGCGCGTGCCGGCGCTGATTCCCTTCCAGACGTTTTTTGAATTGCTCGCCAGCAAGCAGTTTCCCGTCGCGACGTTTATTCGCACCCGCGAAGAACTGGACTACCTGCAAGAGCCGGACATTTTCCACGAGATCTTTGGGCACTGTCCGCTGTTGACCAACCCCTACTTCGCTGAATTCACCCATACCTACGGCAAGCTCGGCCTGCAAGCGAGCAAGGAAGAACGCGTGTATCTGGCGCGCCTGTACTGGATGACCATCGAATTCGGTCTGGTCGATACGCCGCAAGGCAAGCGCATCTACGGTGGCGGCATTCTGTCCTCGCCAAAAGAGACCGTTTACTGCCTGTCAGACGAGCCTGAGCATCAAGCCTTCGATCCGCTCGAAGCGATGCGCACGCCGTATCGCATCGATATCCTGCAGCCGCTGTATTTTGTCCTGCCCAACCTCAAGCGCCTGTTCGACGTCGCGCATGAAGACATCATGGCCATGGTGCGCCAGGGCATGCAGCTTGGCTTGCACGCGCCAAAATTTCCGCCGAAACCCAAAGCCGCCTGAACCGCGACCTTTGCTGACAATTGCGCCTGTGCGTCGCCGCCACTTTGGTTTAGCGTGACGGTACCGACGGGCGCACACCCTTGAATAAAAAACACACTCGATTTCAGGAACCGACCATGTCCACTTTGAACCAAGCCCACTGCGAAGCCTGCCGCGCCGATGCGCCACAAGTCAGCGATGAAGAACTGCCGATCCTGATCAAGCAGATCCCTGACTGGAACATCGAAGTCCGCGACGGCATCATGCAGCTGGAGAAAGTCTTCCTGTTCAAGAACTTCAAGCACGCGCTGGCGTTCACCAACGCCATCGGCGAAATCTCCGAAGCCGAAGGTCACCACCCGGGCCTGCTGACCGAGTGGGGCAAAGTCACCGTGACCTGGTGGAGCCACTCGATCAAAGGCCTGCACCGCAACGACTTCATCATGGCCGCGCGCACTGACGAAGTGGCCAAGACCGCAGAAGGACGCAAGTAATGCACTTCGACGCCATCGGCCGGGTGCCCGGCGACCCGATCCTCGGCTTGATGGAGGCTTACGCGCAGGACAGTAATCCGCGCAAGTTCGACCTCGGCGTTGGCGTCTACAAGGACGCCCAGGGCCTGACGCCGATTCCCGAGGCGGTGAAAATTGCCGAAGCGCGGCTGGTGGAAAGCCAGGACACCAAGACCTACATCGGCGGCCACGGCAATCCGCTGTTTGGCAAGGTCATCAATGAGCTGGTGCTTGGCGCCGACTCGAAGCTGATTGCCGAACAACGTGCCGGCGCCACCCAGACGCCGGGCGGCACTGGCGCCTTGCGCCTGGCGGCCGACTTCATCGCCCAGTGCCTGCCGGGCAAAGGCGTGTGGCTGAGCAACCCGACCTGGCCGATCCACGAAACCATTTTCGCTGCGGCCGGGGTCGAGGTCAGTCACTACCCGTACGTGGGCAGCGACAACCGCCTCGACGTCGAAGCGATGCTCGCCGTGCTCAAGGAAGCGCCAAAGGGTGATGTGGTGCTGCTGCATGCCTGCTGCCACAACCCGACCGGTTTCGACCTCAGCCATGACGACTGGCAGCGCGTGCTTGAAGTGGTGCGCAGCCGCGATCTGTTGCCGCTGATCGACTTCGCCTACCAAGGATTTGGCGATGGTCTGGAGCAAGACGCGTGGTCGACGCGGTTGTTCGCGGCACAAGTGCCCGAACTGCTGATCACCAGCTCCTGCTCGAAGAACTTCGGCCTGTACCGCGACCGCACCGGGGCGCTGATCGTCTGCGCGAAAAGCCCTGACAAGCTGATCGACATTCGCAGCCAACTGGCCAACATCGCCCGCAACCTGTGGTCGACACCGCCGGATCATGGTGCTGCGGTGGTGGCAACCATTCTTGCCGATCCGGAGCTGAAAGCCCGTTGGGCCGATGAGGTGGAAGCCATGCGCCTGCGCATCGCGCAACTGCGCAGCGGCCTGGTCGAAGCGCTGGAACCGCACGGTTTGCGCGAACGCTTTGCGCATATTGGCGTGCAGCGCGGGATGTTCTCCTACACCGGTTTGTCGCCGGAGCAGGTCAAGCACCTACGCGAGCGGCACAGCGTGTACATGGTCAGCTCCGGCCGGGCCAACGTCGCCGGCATCGACGCCACCCGCCTCGCCTTGCTTGCCGACGCCATCGCTGACGCCTGCAAATAATACAAACACCGCAATTCCCCTGTGGGAGCGAGCCTGCTCGCGATGGCGGTGTGTCAGTCAGCTTCAATGTTGATTGATACAACGCTATCGCGAGCAGGCTCACTCCTACATTTTTTTGCGTTGACCTCTCGCCCTGCGGCCATCTGTCGCATTAATTTGAATTAAAAGTCTGATTGTCATTTTTCCTGCTGTATCCTGCGCAGGCTTTGTAAAAGCGCGGAGCACCTGATCTATCAACAGACTTAGCGAGGAGCGCAACCATGCACGAGATTCCTAATCTCCCCTTCCCAAGCCTGCACGTACCTGAGCAGACGACCCCGCAACACGCCGGCGCCGAAAAGCCCGAGCCGCAAGAAGCCGCTGACAGCCGCAAAGCCGACAGCGAAGCGTAAGACCCGCCGTACAGACCGTGTGGAAAGCGCTAACATGCGCTTTCCACACTGCCTGAAACCCGAGCCCGCCATGACCGACGAATTCTCCGAAAGCCAAGCCGCCGTCCTGATCGGTGCGACCGAGAAAATGATCGACATCTGGAACCGCCTCTCCCCCGAGAAACAGGCCGCCCTGCTCGCACGTTTCGGCAGCGAAGAGAACGCCCTCGCCGCCTTGGTCACCACTCAACTGGTTGCTCCAGCCCAGTCCTGAACGCGCCGCCGGGCAAATAGTTTTACTTTTCCCAGCCTCTGATCGGTTCACGCCGGTATCATGAGCAGCCTATCTAATCTGCTGCTCCCGTGGATCGTTACCCATGTCGTCCTCTATACCCGAGCCCCAGCGCCCTCTGGCGGTTACGCTGCAAGTCGTTTCCATCGTCCTTTTCACCTTTATCGGTTACCTGAACATCGGCATTCCCTTGGCGGTGTTGCCCGGTTACGTGCACAGTGACCTCGGTTTTGGCGCGGTGATCGCCGGGCTGGTGATCAGCGTGCAATACCTCGCGACCCTGCTCAGCCGCCCCTACGCCGGCAAGATCATCGACAACCAGGGCAGCAAACGCGCGGTGATGATCGGTCTGGCCGGCTGTGGCTTGAGCGGTGTGTTCATGCTGCTTTCGGCGTGGACGCCAGGCCTCCCGCTGTTCAGTCTGATCAGCCTGTTGATCGGCCGTCTGGTATTGGGCAGCGCCGAGAGTCTGGTCGGCTCCGGCTCGATTGGCTGGGGCATCGGCCGCGTCGGTGCGGTCAACACCGCCAAGGTGATTTCCTGGAACGGCATCGCCAGCTACGGCGCGCTGGCGATCGGTGCGCCGTTCGGCGTCTGGCTGGTGGGCCGGTTGGGCCTGTGGAGCATGGGCGTCAGCATCATCCTGCTGGCCCTGCTCGGCCTGGCGCTGGCGTGGCCAAAAACCGCCGCGCCGATTGTTGCCGGTGAGCGCCTGCCGTTCATCCATGTGCTCGGTAAAGTCCTCCCCCATGGCTGCGGCCTGGCGCTGGGCTCGATCGGTTTCGGCACCATCGCCACGTTCATTACCCTGTATTACGCGACGCAGCATTGGGACAACGCGGTGCTGTGCCTGAGCCTGTTCGGCGCCAGCTTCATTGGCGCGCGGCTGCTGTTCGGCAACCTGATCAACCGCCTCGGCGGCTTCCGCGTGGCGATTGCCTGCCTGTCGGTGGAAACCCTCGGGTTGTTGCTGCTATGGATCGCACCGGATGCACACTGGGCGCTGGCGGGTGCGGCGTTAAGCGGGTTTGGCTTTTCGCTGGTGTTTCCGGCGCTGGGCGTCGAGGCGGTGAATCTGGTGCCGGCCTCAAGCCGTGGTGCGGCGGTGGGCGCTTACTCGCTCTTCATCGATTTGTCGCTGGGCATCACCGGGCCGTTGGCCGGGGCGATTGCGGCGGGATTCGGTTTCGCTTCGATCTTTCTGTTCGCTGCGCTTGCCGCGTTGAGCGGGCTCGGCTTGAGCGTCTATCTGTACAAGCACACCGCAAAATACCGCGAGAACTAGAAATCGATCTTGCCGCGCCCGGCCTTGATGTCGCCGCGCTTGGACTTGGATTCGAGCCGGCGCTTCTTCGAGCCGAGAGTCGGCTTGGTCGGGCGGCGTTTCTTTTCCACTTTGGTCGCGCTGAGGATCAGCTCGACCAGACGTTCCAGCGCGTCGGCGCGGTTGGCTTCCTGGGTGCGGTATTGCTGCGCCTTGATGATCAACACGCCGTCGCTGGTGATGCGACTGTCACGCAGCGCCAGCAGCCGTTCCTTGTAGAACTCGGGCAACGATGAGTTGGGAATGTCGAAGCGCAGGTGCATGGCGCTCGACACCTTGTTGACGTTCTGCCCGCCGGCGCCTTGCGCGCGGATGGCCGTCAGCTCGATCTCGGCATCGGGCAGATGCACGTTGTTGGAAATCACCAGCATGGAAAAGCGTCCGTATTCAGAGGGTGCAGGATACCTTGGAAACGAATCTCAAGCCTGTCACAGATCCCCTGTAGGAGTGAGCCTGCTCGCGATAGCGGTGTATCAGGTACATATTCGTCGACTGACACACCGCTATCGCGAGCAGGCTCACTCCTACAAGGGAATTGCATGAGGCTGAAAACAACAAACCCGGCACTTGGCCGGGTTTGTTGTTTCTGCTTAAGCGCTTACTTGGCGATCACCGGGACCGCCTGCTGCGCACTGCGCTTGTTCTTGATCAGGTAGCAGACCCACATGAACACCACCCACACCGGAATCGCGTACACCGAGATCTGAATGCCGGGGATCAGCAGCATCACCCCGAGGATGAACACCACGAACGCCAGGCAGACGAAGTTGCCGTACGGGTACCACAGCGCCTTGAACAGCGGCGTCTGCCGGGTCTGGTTCATGTGCTGGCGGAACTTGAAATGCGAAAAACTGATCATCGCCCAGTTGATCACCAGCGTCGCAACCACCAGCGACATCAACAGTTCCAGCGCATGTTGCGGGATCAAATAGTTGAGCAGCACGGCAACCAGCGTCACTGCCGCCGACGCGAGGATCGAACGCACCGGCACGCCGCGTTTGTCGATCTTCGCCAGGCCTTTCGGCGCATCGCCCTGCTCGGCCATGCCCAGCAGCATGCGGCTGTTGCAGTAGGTGCCGCTGTTGTACACCGACAGCGCCGCCGTCAACACGACGAAGTTGAGGATGTGCGCAGCGGTATTGCTGCCGAGCATGGAGAACACCTGCACGAACGGGCTGCCGCTGTACGAATCACCCGAAGCGTTGAGGGTTTCCAGCAGGCTGTCCCACGGCGTCAGCGACAACAGGATCACCAGCGCGCCGATGTAGAAAATCAGGATGCGGTAGATCACCTGATTGATTGCTTTCGGGATCACGGTTTTTGGCTTGTCAGCTTCGGCTGCGGTGAAACCGAGCATTTCCAGACCGCCGAAGGAGAACATGATGATCGCCATGGCCATCACCAGACCGCTGACGCCGTTGGGGAAAAACCCGCCGTGAGACCACAGGTTAGTGACCGAAGCCTGAGGGCCGCCGTTGCCGCTGACCAGCAAGTAGCTGCCCAGCGCAATCATGCCGACGATTGCCACGACCTTGATGATCGCGAACCAGAACTCGGCTTCACCGAAGACTTTGACGTTGGCCAGGTTGATCGCGTTGATCAGCACGAAGAACGCCGCCGCCGAGACCCAGGTCGGGATATCCGGCGCCCAGTAGTGAATGTACTTGCCGACGGCGGTCAGCTCGGACATGCCCACCAGGATGTACAGAATCCAGCAGTTCCAGCCCGACAGGAAACCGGCGAAGCCGCCCCAGTATTTGTGCGCAAAATGGCTGAAGGAACCGGCCACCGGCTCTTCAACGATCATCTCGCCCAGTTGGCGCATGATCATGAAGGCGATGAAGCCGCAGATGGCGTAGCCGAGGATCATCGACGGGCCGGCGGATTTCAGCACCCCGGCCGAGCCGAGGAACAATCCGGTACCGATCGCGCCACCGAGGGCGATCAGTTGAATGTGGCGATTTTTCAGGCCGCGTTTCAGCTCGCCTGACTGCGAGGGTTGTCCACTCATGAAAAAGGTCTCACGCAAGGTTTGATGGTGTGCAGTAGACGTTGCTGCAAGGTTGCGATTTCAGGCAGCCCCGATCAAACCCCAGCGCAGGCACCAGGAGTTCAGCTTGTTTACAACGGTCATGCGTCACCTGCTTGTTTTTATCTGTGACGAAATCGAACCCGGCACGCTTGTGGCGCGACGGAGTGAACAAGGCGGGTAGCCTTGAGATTTGCGCGATTACGCAGAGGGTCACAGTTAAAACGCGGCGCATTGTACACCGCTAACCCCCTGCTGCCAGACTCCGCTGGATCAGCGTGTCGGTTGCCGGGATTGCGTGTGTCCGCCTCGAGAGGTTCGGGCGGCTGCGAAAATTGAGTCAGGCCTTTGCAGACCATCGGCGTGGACGAGGAAAAAACCGTCCCACGGAGCGAAGTGGAGATCAGTCACGGCGTTCATTGCGCCTCCTTCTTGTTATGCACCTGCACGGCAGGCATGGGCCCCATCTCACCTTGCAAACGCCGCTGAAACAAGCGCACCAGAGCCTTGCGCGGCCCCCGGCAGGACGGCATTCGGCAGATTTTCCTTACAGCGCTTCGCTTGTTGGTGATTCAGGCGGTCTGGCGCTGTTTTTCGTAAATATTCTCTGACAGTGCGTAACGTAAAGTTTCCAATTCAGAACAATCCGTAGGACGTCTGCAAATTGACGGTAGCAAGCTTGCTAATGAAATGCGCAGGCTAGTTTTTTGTTTTCAAATAAGAAAAACCAGCGCAAAAAACAGAACAAAAAGTCTATTTAAAAATTAAATGGATAATTTTTTGCATTACAAAAGCCGCTGAACTAGGTTTTTCACGACTCGCCGGCCACCTCGACCGGCCAGTCATAAACCGTGAAAGTCATCTAGGAGATCGACCATGCAAGCACTGGAAAAAGACTTGGATACCGAACTGCAACTGGACGAATGGTTTGAAGCACCGACCCATGAGGCCGCCGTGGAAATGATGCAAGCCGACGCGGTCGTACCGTTCGGCACGGCGATGTGGCCTCTGTAAGACATCCCCGGGCAGGCACGGTCCGGCCGGTCGTGCCTGCCGCTTCATTTCCCGGTCAGTCAGGGAGGACTCATGGACAAGCCCCGCGCCATCTCGCATTTCCTTTACTACCTCGAACACCACCCTGCCCTCGCCGGCCTCGATTCGGCAAAGGTATTGCTCGGCCACACCGCCGATTACGAAGCCCTGACCGGTGCCATCGCCGAACAGGCCGGCGAGCATCCGCGCTTCCGTTTCAGCGCCCGCCGCCTGGACCTGGAAAGCACCGCAGCGCTGGCCGAGGCGATTGGCGACAGCGATCTGTACATTTTCTTCTACGACTCTTCGACCCTGCCCAACCCGCGCCCCGACGGCCCGGAATTCGTCCGCGCGCTGCAAGCGGTGATGGCGGAAAACTGGAAGAAGTCGCTGCTGTTCAAGGATTACGGCGATTATTTCTACGACACCTTCAGCGTCACCCCGCAGCGCATCGCCGGCCTCAACAGCCACTTGATCCAGCGCATGTCGCAGGCGACCACGTTGAGCTTCAAGGACGATGACGGCTCATGGTTCGAAACGCCGATGAGCAGCATCAAGAAATGGACCGACATCAACGGGGTCGGCAACTTTGACTTGGCCCCTGGCGAGATCGCCACGCACAGCGAAGCCATCAACGGCCATGTGAAATTCAAGGGCACCTTCCTCAGCACCATTCCGTTTGCGCGCAAGTACGGCGTGCTGGAATCACCGCTGGAACTGTGGATCGAGAACTCGACCATCAGCCGCATCGCCACCGACGTGCCGGGGCTGGAGCATGATTTCAATAAATACCTCGACGCCAACCCGTCGAACCGGCGCATCGAGGAACTAGGGATTGGCACCAATGAAGGTGTGAAGGATTTGTACGCGCGCAATGCCGGGTTTGAAGAGCGGCACTGCGGACTGCATTTGGGCCTGGGTGGCGGAGCCAAGGGCAGTCATCACCTTGATTTGATCTTTTCTGGCGGGGTGTTGGCGCTGGATGACAAACCGGTATTCGACGGGCGATTTGTGTTTTAAGGCTGGAATTGACGGTGCAGCTTCAGGCCTCATCGCGGGCAAGCCCGCTCCCACAGGTTTCGTTGGTGTACACAATATCTGTGAACGACAGAAAACCCTGTGGGAGCGGGCTTGCCCGCGATGGGGCCTGCCCAGCCACCACCACACTTTCGCCAGATGAAAAAAAACGCCAACCCTGCGGTTGGCGTTTTTTCATTCGGCACTAAACCCGATTACTCCGGCTTCTTGCGTCCAAACCCCGGACGCTGACCCGAACCGGCCGGTGCGCCACGGCGCTTACCCGAAGGCTTGTCACTGTCGACAAGTTTGATCCCCGGACGCTTCGGCGCCGGTTTGGCCGGGCGCTTGTTGGTGGTGTCCGCCGGACGATCCGCCACTGGCGTACCGCGACCGGCCGGTGCACGACCTTCGCCACGCTCGGTACGGCCGTTGGCCGGACGCGGTGCTCGCTCGCCGTCGCGGGCGATCGGCTTGCGACCTGGACGCTCGCCTTCGATCTGCGGCTCACGGCTCGGGCGCGGCGCGGTTGGCGCGCCAGCGGCAGGACGCAGGGTGCGCACGCGCTCGGTCTTGGCCATCGGCCGCGACGATTTGCGCTGCATGCGTTCCAGTTTGTCTTTGCTCTTGGCGTTCAACTGCGGCATCGCCACCGGGGTCAGGCCGACTTCAGCGCTAAGCACGTCGACTTCGTACTGGCTCATTTCGCGCCAGCGGCCCATCGGCAGGTCAGAGTTGAGGAACACCGGACCGAAACGCACACGCTTCAGGCGGCTGACCACCAGACCCTGCGATTCCCACAGACGACGCACTTCACGGTTGCGCCCTTCCATGACCACGCAGTGGTACCAGTGGTTGAAACCTTCGCCGCCCGGGGCCTGTTGAATGTCGGTGAAACGCGCCGGGCCGTCTTCCAGCACCACGCCGGCTTTCAGGCGCTCGATCATCTCGTCGTCGACTTCACCGCGTACACGCACGGCGTATTCACGGTCCATCTCGTAGGACGGGTGCATCAGGCGGTTGGCCAGTTCACCGTCGGTGGTGAACATCAGCAGACCGGTGGTGTTGATGTCGAGACGACCGATGTTGATCCAGCGGCCTTCTTTCGGACGCGGCAGCTTGTCGAACACGGTCGGACGGCCTTCCGGGTCGTCACGGGTGCAGATTTCGCCATCGGGCTTGTTGTACATGATCACGCGGCGGACCGACTCGGCGGCTTCTTCGCGCTTGATCACCTTGCCATCGATGGTGATGGCGTCGTGCATGTCGACGCGCAGGCCGAGGGTGGCGTCTTTGCCATTGACCTTGATGCGGCCCTGGCTGATCCAGGATTCGACGTCACGGCGCGAGCCGACGCCGATACGGGCGAGGACTTTCTGCAGCTTTTCGCCTGCTGGTCCGATTTCCTGGTCGTCTTTCTGATTGATGTCACTCATCTGGGCACCTCCCGGTGTGGTCTGTTCAGGCGGCGCCTGAAGCATTGGAATCTGGTCTTCGGCCGAAGGGATCGGCGAAGGGTCGCGAATCATACGCGGATGTACGGCATTGCGCATCAGAGACTAGCTGATCGAACGCAGGTTATTTGTTTTTCCGCCGACCGGCACCGCGCAGTTTGATCAGGCGCAACGCGGCTTCGGCGAGCACGGTGCGCTTGTCATCCTTGTCGAGTTTTTTCCAGGCCTTGATTTCGCGCTTGCTGCGGCCGCAGCCGAGGCAGATGTCGTCGGAGAATTTGCAGAGGCTGATGCACGGGTCTTTGGTCGAACTCATCGCTGTCTCCAGAAACACACAAGTCCCTTGCAGGAGTGAGCCTGCTCGCGATAGCGGTGCGTCAGTCGGCATATTCTCGTCAGATACACCGCTATCGCGAGCAGGCTCACTCCTACAGGGGACGGCGGTGTTCTTTAAATGGGGTCAGTCCTCGAATTCGCGCCGTTCGGCTTCGATGGCTTCGGCCAGTGCGCGGGCTTCGGCTTCTTCTTCGCTGAGCTCGGGCTCCGGCGGTTCAAGGGCGGCGACGGCGGCCAGGAGTTTCTCACGGGCCTCGGCGACACCGAGAACGTCGTCTTCAGCCTCGGCTTCAGGCTCGGCTTCGAGTTCAACGTCAAGGGTCGGCTCGCTCAGCTCAGGCTCGCTGATCGATGTTTCAGCATCAGCACCATCGCGCAGCAAATCGTCAAAATCGGTCTTGATCCCCTCCTCCATGCTGTCCAGCTCCAGCAGCAGGCTGTGGAAGCTGGTTTGCTCTTTTTCTTCTTCCGGCTCGGCACTGGCATCGGCCAGTTCCTGCAGACTTTGCGGCACCGGCGCGTCGTCGAAATCGAGGACCGGTTCGGCTTCCATCTCGCGCAGTTCGGCCAGCGGCGGCAGGTCTTCGAGGTTTTTCAGGTTGAAGTGATCGAGAAACGCCTTGGTAGTGGCAAACATCGCCGGCTTGCCCGGCAC
The DNA here is from genome assembly GCF_900104975.1 of Pseudomonas sp. Z003-0.4C(8344-21). Lineage (NCBI taxonomy): Bacteria > Pseudomonadati > Pseudomonadota > Gammaproteobacteria > Pseudomonadales > Pseudomonadaceae > Pseudomonas > Pseudomonas sp. Z003-0.4C(8344-21). The sequence goes on from NZ_LT629756.1 coordinate 4,716,333, forward strand.
GTCGCGGTAACCGACGACGCGGATCCACTCACGCTCGAGCAGGGTTTTGGTGATGTTGCTGTTGACCGCCACGCCACGCACGTCTTCGATCTCGCCACGGGTAATCGGCTGGCGATAGGCGATCAGCGCGATGGTTTCGAGCAAGGCGCGGGAGTAACGTTGCGGGCGCTCTTCCCACAGTCGCCCCACCCACGGTGAAAACTTCTCGCGGATCTGCAAGCGGTAGCCCGACGAGACTTCCTTGAGTTCGAAGGCGCGCCCCTCGCAGGACTTGCCCAGCAGGCTCAGGGCTTTCTTGAAGACCGCCGGCTCCGGCCGCTCGCCTTCTTCGAACAGTTCATACAGGCGCTCAAGCGATTGCGGTTTTCCCGAGGCCAACAGAAAGGCTTCAAGCAGGGGCGCCAGCTCGCGGGGTTCAGTCAGGTTCATACAGGGACTCGTTATTCGGCTCGGGCTCGCACGTGGATCGCGGCGAACGGCTCATTCTGCACCAGCTCGACCAAGGATTCCTTGACCAGTTCCAGGATCGCCATAAAGGTCACCACCACACCGAGGCGACCTTCTTCGGCGGTAAACAGCTCGACAAACGGCACGAAACCGCCGCCCTTGAGCCGCTCCAGCACATCGCTCATGCGCTCGCGGGTGGACAGCGCTTCGCGGCTGACCTGGTGACTTTCAAACATGTCGCCACGGCGCAACACTTCGGCCATGCACATCAGAATCTCTTCCAGCGCCACGTCGGGCAGCAGCTTGCGCGCCCGCGCTTCCGGGGCATCGAGCTTGGGCACGATCACATCACGACCGACACGGCTCAGGCCATCAATACCTTCGGCAGCGGCCTTGAATCGTTCGTACTCCTGCAAGCGGCGGATCAGCTCGGCGCGCGGGTCGTCTTCTTCGTCTTCGACGGTTTCGGCGCGCGGCAGGAGCATGCGCGATTTGATCTCGGCGAGCATCGCCGCCATCACCAGATACTCGGCAGCCAGCTCCAGGCGCACCGACTGCATCAACTCGACATAACCCATGTACTGGCGGGTGATTTCTGCCACCGGGATGTCAAGGATGTTGATGTTCTGTTTGCGGATCAGGTACAGCAGCAGGTCGAGCGGGCCTTCGAAGGCCTCGAGAAAGACTTCCAGCGCATCCGGCGGAATGTACAGATCCAGCGGCATTTCCATGACCGCCTGGCCATAGACCATGGCAAACGGCAGTTCCTGCTGGGCGCCGGCCTGTGGATCGACGACGGTTTCCACTGCGGACATTCAGGCCTCGACCATGAACGGCGTCGGGTCGCCGCAACCAACGCGGACTACTTCCGGGTCGTCGCCGGTGAGGTCAATCACCGTGGACGCCTTGATGCCGCCAAAACCGCCGTCGATGATCAGATCAACCTGATGCTCGAGCAACTGGCGCATTTCGTACGGATCGCTGAGCGGGTCTTCATCGCCCGGCATGATCAGCGTTACGCTCATCAGCGGCTCGCCCAGTTCGGCCAGCAGCGCCAGCGCGATCGGATGGCTCGGCACGCGCAAACCGATGGTGCGCTTTTTCGGGTGCAGCAACAGGCGCGGTACTTCGCGGGTGGCGTTGAGAATAAAGGTGTACGGGCCCGGCAGATGCGCCTTGAGAATACGGAACGTGCCGGTGTCGATCTTGGCGTAGTTGCCCAGTTGCGACAGGTCGCTGCAGATCAGCGCAAAGTTATGTTTCTCGTCGAGCTGACGCAAACGGCGCACGCGCTCGATGGCGGTCTTGTCGCCAATCTGGCAACCGATCGCGTAGGAAGAGTCCGTGGGATAGATCACCACCCCGCCCTTGCGGATGATCTCGACCGCCTGTTTGATCAGGCGCGCTTGCGGGTTTTCCGGATGTATCTGGAAAAATTGACTCACATTCTCTACCTGTTCAGACGGCGGCAATAACTGGGTCATGTTTGAACCGACACCACAGGGGTGGAAGGTCCTCGGGAACCGGCCGGTACTGGCCGATCTCGGACCAGCCGCCAGGGCCATGGAAGTCACTGCCGGCGCTGACCAGCAGACCGAACTCACGGGCAAGGATCGCCAGGCTGCCCACCTGTTCCGCAGGCTGATAGCCATTGACCACTTCAATGGCATGCCCGCCCGCTTGAATATAGTCGGCAATCAGCTTGCGGCGCTTGCTGCGGGTGAAATCATAGTGCCACGGGTGCGCCAGGCTGACCCAGGCACCGGCGGCGCGCAGCGTGCCGACGGTGTCTTCCAGTGTCGGCCAGTGCAACTTGACGTCACCGAGCTTGCCGGCGCCGAGCCATTTGCGAAATGCCTCGGCGCGATCCTTGACGTAACCTTCGCGCACCATCCAGTCGGCGAAATGCGGACGGGCCGGCGCGTTGCCGCTGTCGCCCAGTTCCTGCTGGATCTGCCGGGCGCCGTCGAGGGCACCGGGCATGCCCTTGAGGGCGAGTTTGCGGCTTATTTCTTCCGACCGCAGCCAGCGACCGTCGTGCAATTTGGCGATCGCTTCGACCAACGGTGCGGCGTTGACGTCGAAACCGTATCCCAGCACATGAATGGTCGCTCCGCCCCAGGTGCAGGACAACTCGACGCCGTTGATCAGTTGCATGCCCAGTTCAGTGGCGGCCGTGCGCGCTTCGGCGAGGCCTTCAAGGGTGTCATGGTCAGTCAACGCCAGGACTTGCACGCCGTTTTCGAACGCACGCGCAACCAGAACCGCAGGCGCCAGGGCGCCATCGGAGGCCGTGCTGTGGCAGTGCAAATCAACATTCACGGGGAGTTGTAACCTCAAATCAGCTGGCGCTATCGCGCGCCCATATGTTTGTTATTATGCCGCCACATCCAGCTTCTGGCTCTCACTGTGAAACAATTCATCGATTTCATCCCGCTTCTGCTGTTTTTCATCGTTTACAAACTTGATCCACGGGTCGTCGATATCGCCGGCCAGCAAGTGACCGTAGGCGGTATCTACAGCGCCACGGCGATGCTGATCATCAGCTCCCTGGTGGTCTACGGCGCGCTGTTCATCAAACAGCGCAAGCTGGAAAAGAGCCAATGGCTGACCCTGATCGCCTGCCTGGTGTTCGGCAGCCTGACCCTGGCCTTCCACAGCGAAACCTTCCTGAAATGGAAAGCGCCGGTGGTCAACTGGCTGTTCGCCGCGGCCTTCATTGGTAGTCACTTCATTGGTGACCGCCTGCTGATCAAACGCATCATGGGCCATGCGCTGACCCTGCCGGACCCGGTCTGGACGCGCCTGAACATCGCCTGGATCGGTTTTTTCCTGTTCTGCGGCGCCGCCAACCTGTTCGTCGCCTTCACCTTCCAGAGCATCTGGGTCGATTTCAAGGTGTTCGGCAGCCTGGGCATGACCGTGCTGTTCCTGGTCGCACAGGGCGTTTACCTGTCGCGTCACCTGCACGACGCCGATACCACAACACCAAAAACCGAGGACTGACATGCTCTATGCCATCATTGCCACCGACGTCGCCAACTCGCTCGAAGCCCGCCTCGCCGCGCGCCCGGCGCATCTGGAGCGCCTGCAAGCGCTCAAGGGCGAAGGCCGCATCGTGCTCGCCGGCCCGCACCCGGCGGTCGACAGCAATGATCCGGGCGCTGCGGGTTTCACTGGCAGCCTGATCGTCGCCGAATTCGATTCGCTGAGCGCCGCGCAGGCCTGGGCGGACGCCGATCCGTACATCGCTGCCGGCGTCTACGCCAATGTCGTGGTCAAGCCGTTCAAGCAAGTCCTGCCTTAAGCCTGTCCCCACGCGATGAACCTTGTCGGTTCATCGCGTTCTCAATCGCTCATTATTCTCGTTTGCCTGCCGACAACCTGCCCAATATCCATTGCAAACAGGTGTCGCGATGCGCAAGGGTCCGTTGTGTCTGATGTGGGTCACGTTGTCGATCATGGCGCCCGCCCATGGTGAGGAAATCACTGATGGCGGCAGTTCCACGCCATTTTCGCTGAGTGCCGGCAGCCAGATCACCGAGTTGCAGCAGCGCCTCAAGGCCAGCGAGCAACAACGAGAAGAACTGAGCAAACAACTGCAAAATGCCGACAACACCCGTGAAAGCGCCCAGCTTGCCCGGTTGCGCCAGGAGAACCAGCGCCTGAAGCTGCAACTCAAGGAAGCGCAGGCCAGTCCGCTGCCGCGTCTGCTGACCGATCAGCAACAGTGGTTCGTCACGGGCGCCGGGGTAGCGCTATTGGCGCTGCTCTGCGGTATCTTTGCCAGTGGAGCAAGCCGAAAACGTCGGCAATGGCTAAATTGAGTGAGTCATGAGCGAGCTGTTATTGATTGATGATGACCAGGAGTTGTGTGAACTCCTGAGTAGCTGGTTGAGCCAGGAAGGCTTCCAGGTGCGCGCCTGCCACGATGGTCAGAGTGCCCGCAAGGCCTTGGCCGAAACCGCTCCGGCGGCGGTGGTGCTGGACGTGATGCTGCCCGACGGCAGCGGTCTGGAACTGCTCAAGCAATTGCGCAACGATCACGCCGATCTGCCGGTGCTGATGCTCTCGGCCCGCGGCGAGCCGCTGGACCGCATCCTCGGTCTGGAGCTGGGCGCCGACGATTATCTGGCCAAGCCTTGCGATCCGCGCGAACTGACTGCACGCCTGCGCGCCGTGTTGCGCCGTAGCCACCCGGCGGCGGTGTCGACGCAGCTTGAGCTGGGTGATTTGAGTTTCAGTCCGGTGCGCGGTGTGGTCAGCATCGATGAAAAAGAACAGACCCTCACCGTTTCTGAAAGCCGCTTGCTCGAAGCCTTGCTCAAGCAGCCTGGCGAGCCGCTGGACAAGCAGGAACTGGCGCAGATTGCCCTTGGGCGCAAGTTGACGCTGTATGACCGTAGCCTCGACATGCATGTCAGCAATTTGCGCAGGAAGATCGGCCCTCACCCGGACGGACGGCCGCGGATCGTTGCGTTGCGGAGTCGGGGTTATTACTACAGCCTTTGAGTCGGCGCAGTTTGCCTGTGCGGGTAGCTGGCTATGGTGCGTTTTGAGTGCATATCCGTTGCTGCGGTAACGGCGGCTTAGGGTTTCGCCCTTACGGCGAGTCCCTTTTTCAAACGCCGGAGTGCCGGCCCAGCAAAAAGGAACCAAAAGGCTTTGCTCCTACGTACGGCCCTCGCAAGCTCGGGTCCCTTCGCTCCGGGATCGCTCCGGGCGCAGCGGCTACGGTTTGCTTCGCTGCACCTCCTTCCGCTGTGTACGACTTCGTCGTACGGTCGCTGCGCTCCCACGCCCGGATCAATCCCTCCACTCAGCCTTCCGATGTCGCTGGTTAGGCAAGATCAAGATCAAGGGCACTCGAGCTAACGCTCATTGTTGAGTGGTTAGAAGCGGGTGGTTGGTTTGGGATTTGTGGTGGATTCGCCCCTCACCCCAGCCCTCTCCCCCAGGAGAGGGAGCCGATCTTTGGGCTTTTCAAAATTTGTGTTCGACTCGGTATGTCATGTCGGTGTGACTCTCGCATCCCGCACGGTCAGTCCCCTCTCCCTACGGGAGAGGGTTAGGGTGAGGGGCTTTTGACGTTGCCTTTGATCTTCAAGCCTTTGGGGTATGTCAGCTCGATGACAAATCGTCTTTACCCAAGCTTTACGCTGTACTGACCGCCGCTGACCTTGATCTGCGTAATCTGCACTCATCCGGAACGTACCGGGAACGAGACAAGGAGATACACCATGCGCAAGACTCTTATCGCTCTGATGTTCGCTGCCGCTCTGCCAACCGTGGCCATGGCCATGCCACAGGATGGCGGTCCGATGGGTGGCCCGCTCGACGGTCCGCGCCACGGGGGTCAGATGCACGGTGGCATGCACGGCAAGGGCCCGTACAGCCAGCTCGACCTGTCCCGCGAACAGCGCGAGCAGATCCGCAAGATCATGGGCGAGCAGATGCACGAGCGTAAGCAAGTGGTCGACAAGTACCTGGAGAAACTCTCGCCGGCCGACCAGAAAGCCATGAAGGACGAGATCGCGGCCAACCACAAGAAAGCCGAGTCCGATGTCCGCGCCTTGCTGAAACCGGAGCAACAGAAGCAGTTCGACGAGATCCAGAAAAAGCGCGCCGAACGCCGCGCCGAATGGGCCGAGTTCAAAGCGTGGAAAGCGCAGCAGGCGCAAAAGGCGCAATAATGGTTTGACCCTGGGCCCGACGGCTGACGCCGTCGGGCCTGTTTTCAATGATCCAGATGTAGGAGTGAGCCTGCTCGCGATAGCGGTGCGTCAGACAAGTATGAATTGGCTGATACACCGCCATCGCGAGCAGGCTCACTCCTGCATTGGTTTTTGTGTTGTTTGAGGAGTTTCTGTGCGTTCATTGTTCTGGCGTATTCTCGCGAGTTTCTGGCTGGCCATTGCTCTGGTCGCGGGGCTGTCGATTCTGCTCGGGCACATGCTCAACCAGGACGCGTGGATTCTCAGCCGCCATCCCGGCCTCAATACGCTGGCCAGTGAATGGACGCAAACCTACGAAGCCCAGGGCGAAGAAGCCGCGCAGGACATCCTCGAACAGCGCAAACGCCAGTATCACATCGACGTTCAAGTGCTCAATGAAACCGGCGACCCGGTAGTACGCGGCACCTTCCCGCGCCGTGCCGCCGCGTTCGAAGCACGGCAGAACAACGACGACCGCCGCCTGCCGTGGCGGCGTCTGACCGATGAAATCACCAGTGAAAAAACCGGTGACACTTATCTGTTCATCTACCGCATACCACACCCGGAACTCGATGCGTGGCACCGCGAAAGCCTGCTCTGGCCGCTGAGTGCGCTGGGCATCGCGCTGGTGGTGCTGACCCTGTTCAGTCTGCTGGTGACTTTCTCGATCACCCGACCGCTCAGCCGTTTACGCGGTGCGGTGCATGATCTGGGGCAAACCACTTATCAGCAGAACAGCCTGGCCAAACTGGCCAACCGCCGCGATGAATTCGGCGTCCTCGCCACCGACTTCAACCGTATGGGCGCGCGTCTGCAAAGCCTGATCGGCAGCCAGCGCCAGTTGCTGCGCGATGTCTCCCACGAATTGCGCTCGCCGCTGGCACGGCTGCGCATTGCCCTGGCACTGGCGGAACGGGCGAATCCGCAAGAACGGGAAAGACTCTGGCCACGGCTGACCCGCGAATGCGATCGGCTGGAAGCCTTGATCAGTGAAATTCTGGTGCTGGCGCGGGTCGATGCCGACAACGCCAGTGCCGAAGAGGTGGACCTGAATGCGCTGCTCGGCGCCTTGCAGAAAGATGCGCAACTGGGCTCGCCGGAACAGACCGTGCGTCTCGAAGCTGAGCAGCAACTGCATCTGAAAGGCTGGCCGACGATGATCGAGCGCGCGGTGGATAATCTGCTGCGCAACGCCCAGCGCTTCAATCCGCCGGAGCAGCCGATTGAACTGCAGGCCTCGCTTCAGGGCGAGCGAATTGTCATCAGCGTGCGCGACCACGGGCCGGGCGTGCAGGCTGAGCATCTCAGTCAATTGGGCGAGCCGTTTTACCGGGCGCCGGGGCAGACAGCGGCCGGGCATGGGCTGGGTCTGGCGATTGCCAAGAGGGCGGCGGAGCGGCATGGCGGCTCGCTGATATTGGCGAATCATCCGCAGGGTGGGTTTGTGGCGAGTCTGGAATTGCCGCTTGTTCCGGGTGCGGTGGTGCAGCCATAAGAGCCACCCTCACCCCAGCCCTCTCCCGGAGGGCGAGGGGGCTGACCGAGGTGTCATACGTTCCACGTCGACCTGATAAACCGAGTCGACTCCGGATTCGCAGAAACAACACTTCCTGCGTCTGAGTCGATTGTGGATCCGCAAAAACAACACGTCCTGCGTCTGAGTCGACTCTGGATTCAGCGAAAATCACTCAGGACGGCGAACCTCTACAGCATCCCCCAATCAGTCCCCTCTCCCTTTGGGAGAGGGCTAGGGTGAGGGTGCTTTTGATCTTTAGCCTTTACCAGGCCAGGCACTGACAAACTCAGCCAGATCAACTTTCTCAGCCACCCGCGGCTCTTTCTGCGGCGTGCCGAGGTAAAGAAACGCAATCACCTCCTCCCCTTCCGCCAAACCCAACCCCTTGGCAACATGCGCTGAATAAGCCAGATCCCCAGTCCGCCAAACCGCACCAATCCCCTGCGCATACGCCGCCAGTAAAATCCCGTGCGCCGCGCACCCGGCCGCGAGCAATTGCTCGGCCTTCGGGTATTTGACGTGTTCCTGCAATTTCGCAATCACCACCACCACCAGCGGCGCACGCAGCGGGCCGTTGCGGGCCTTGTCGATCATCGCTTCGGTGACTTCGCCAGCCTGCATTTGCGCAGCCTCGGCCAGCAACTCGCCCATTTGCTCACGCGCGGCGCCTTCGACGGTCAGGAAACGATACGGCTGCAGATGCCCGTGATCCGGCGCGCGCAAGGCGGCGCCAAACAGGGCTTCGCGCTGCTCGGCAGTGGGGGCCGGTTCGACCAGTCGGGGAACGGAAACACGGTTGAGCAACGCGTCGAGAGCCTGCATCGGCCACCTCCTTTGAAAAATGTGCGGCTATTCTAGCTTTAACTGTGCAGCGCCTGCCGGTTTACATGCCCTGCCCCGCAGGTAGAATGGCGCCCTTCTTCCATCAGCCCGAGCGGATTTCATGGCGTTGCCGACCTTACGGACCATTGGTTTCATCATCGGCATTTTCCTGATTACCCTGGCTGTGGCCATGGTCGTGCCGATGGCCACCCTGGTGATTTTCGAGCGCACCAGCGACCTGCCGTCCTTCCTCTGGGCGAGCATGATCACCTTCGTCGCCGGCCTCGCACTGGTGATTCCCGGCCGTCCGGAACACGTTCACCTGCGCCCGCGAGACATGTATCTGCTGACCGTCAGCAGCTGGCTGGTGGTGTGCATTTTTGCCGCGCTGCCGTTTCTGCTGACCCAGCACATCAGCTACACCGACTCGTTTTTTGAAAGCATGTCGGGCATCACCGCCACCGGCTCTACCGTGCTTAACGGTCTGGACACCATGTCGCCGGGCATCCTGATGTGGCGCTCGATGCTGCACTGGATCGGCGGCATCGGCTTTATCGGCATGGCGGTGGCGATTCTGCCGCTGCTGCGCATCGGCGGCATGCGCCTGTTCCAGACCGAATCTTCGGATCGCTCGGAAAAGGTCATGCCGCGCTCACACATGGTGGCGCGGCTGATCGTGGCGGCTTACGTCGGCATCACCATCCTCGGCAGCCTCGCGTTCTGGTGGGCGGGGATGAGCCCGTTCGATGCGATCAATCACGCGATGTCGGCGATTTCCACCGGCGGTTTTTCCACGTCCGACCAGTCGCTGGCGAAATGGACGCAGCCGGCGGTGCATTGGGTAGCGGTCGTGGTGATGATCCTTGGCAGCCTGCCGTTCACCCTGTACGTGGCGACGTTGCGCGGCAATCGCAAAGCGCTGATCCGCGATCAACAGGTGCAGGGTCTGCTGGCGATGTTGCTGGTGACGTGGCTGGTGCTCGGCACCTGGTACTGGTGGACCACCAAGCTGCACTGGCTCGAAGCGCTGCGCCACGTGGCGCTGAACGTAACGTCGGTGGTCACTACCACCGGGTTCGCCCTCGGCGACTACAGCCTGTGGGGCAATTTTTCGCTGATGTTGTTTTTCTACCTGGGCTTTGTCGGCGGCTGTTCCGGCTCGACCGCGGGCGGGATCAAGATTTTCCGCTTTCAGGTCGCCTATATCCTGCTCAAGTCCAACCTCAATCAACTGATTCACCCGCGGGCAGTGATCAAGCAGAAGTACAACGGTCATCGCCTCGATGAAGAGATCGTGCGCTCGATTCTGACTTTTTCGTTCTTCTTCGCCATCACCATTTGTGTGATCGCCTTGCTGCTGTCGTTGCTCGGCGTCGACTGGATGACCGCGCTGACCGGCGCGGCGAGCACCGTGTCCGGGGTCGGTCCGGGACTGGGCGAAACCATCGGCCCGGCCGGCAACTTCGCCACCCTGCCGGATGCGGCCAAATGGATTCTGTCGGCCGGCATGCTGCTCGGCCGACTGGAGATCATTACGGTGTTTGTGCTGTGTATTCCGGCGTTTTGGCGTCACTGACCGCGTTCGGCGCTTGCAGCAACCGCGCCCGATAATCACCGGGCGTGGTGTCGAACCAGCGGCGGAAGGCGCGAAAGAAATTGCTCGGGTCGGCGAAGCCCAGCAGGTAGGCGATTTCCAGCAAGGTCATGCTTGGTTGCGCCAGATACTGTTCGGCAAGTTCGCGGCGAGTGTCGTCGAGTAATTGCTGAAAACTGGTGCCCTCCTCCTGCAAGCGACGCTGCAAGGTGCGCTGCGACAGATGCAGGGTCTGCGCCACGGTGTCGCGCTTGGGTTCGCCCTGCGGCAGCAAGCGGCACAGCACTTGCCGTGCCTTGTGCGTCACGCGGCTCTCGGAAAACCGCGCCAGATATTCCCCGGCAAAACGATCATGCAACAGCGCCATCGCTTCGTTGGCGGTGGGCAACGGCGCTTCCATGTCGGCGCGCTTGAAAATCAGCGCGTCGTACGGCGCGCCGAACACCAGCGGCGCGTGGAAGGCTTGTTTATACGGTTCGAGGTCGGCGGGTTGATCGCCCTGCAGCAGCACTTTGACCGGGTGCAGTGGGCGCCCGCTGAGCCAGCCGCACAGGGCCAGTGCGCAGGCCAGCGAGGCTTCGGCGCTTTGCCGGGTCGGCGGCAGGTGATCGCCATGCACGGTCAGAATCAGCCCGTAACCTTCATCGAGCAAACGAAAACTCAGGTCCGCACTTTCGGCGATGATGCGCTGATAGCGCACCAGCCGTTGAAAACCTTCGGCCAGGGTATTGCTCGACATCAGCGCATAACCGGCGACATGAAACGAGGCCGGTCGCACCACCTTGCCCATGTTCAGGCCGATCGCCGGGTTACCGGACAAGTCGACCGCGCGTTGCCAAAGCCGGGTCATGGAGTCTTGCGTGAAACGCGCATCCGGATCATCCAGCGCTGCGTAATCGAGCCCCAGTTGCTTGAACAGAACCCGGCAATCCAGGCCGTCCATCTCCAGCGCTTTGACAATCCCCATCGCCCAGCTTGCAGAAGTCGTTCGTTCGCTCATGGCGTTTTTCTTATACATGATGGGCTGCATGTTACGGCCCGATTTGCGAAGGATACTAAAGTGGCGCCGATTGTCACTGGCCCACCCCCATGATCACTCTAGACTCAAATAGGCTACCCGCCGCACAACTCGTCGCCAGAACAATAACCACAGAGATCGCAGTCGTGGAAAACGTAAAGCAATTCAACAGCTTCGCTGAGTTCTACCCCTATTACCTCAGCGAGCACAGCAACAGCACCTGCCGGCGCCTGCACTTCATCGGCACCAGCCTGGTGATTTTCATCCTCGCTCTGACCATCGCCAAAGGCGCGTGGCTGCTGTTGCTGGCCCTGCCGCTGGCCGGCTACAGCTTCGCCTGGGTCGGGCATTTCTTCTTTGAAAAGAACCGACCGGCGACTTTCCAGCACCCGCTGTACAGCCTGCTCGGTGACTTCGTCATGTACCGCGACATGATTCTGGGTCGCGTAGCGTTCTGAAGGAGCTCTGCCCGTGAATGCCACTGCCCGCTTTACCCATATGAAGGACGGCACCGAAGAAGACTGGGCGATCATCGCCGCTGACTTCAGCGCTTCTGCCAGACAGCTGCCGGCGCGGATCGTCACGCACCTGAAGTTGCTCGAAGGTGACTTCGGCGGATTTCCGGTGGATCGCCTGACCCACTCGCTGCAAACCGCGACCCGTGCGTTTCGTGATGGCCGCGATGAGGAATATGTGGTCTGCGCGCTGCTGCACGACATCGGCGACACCCTCGGCTCGTATAATCACCCGGACATTGCCGCGGCGATTCTCAAGCCGTTCGTCAGCGCCGAAAATCTGTGGATGGTCGAGAAGCACGGGGTATTTCAGGGTTACTACTTTTTCCACCACCTGGGCATGGATCGACACCTGCGCGAGCAATTCAAGGAGCACCCGCAATTTCAGGCAACCGCCGAGTTCTGCGCCAGATACGATGCGGCGGCATTTGATCCAGCGTATGACACACTGCCGCTGAGCTTCTTTGAGCCGATGATGGAGCGGCTGTTTGCGCAGCCGAAGAACTCGATCTACAAGGCGGCGATGGAGCAACACAGCCCGGCTTGATGTTGTTTGTTCTGGCCCCATCGCTGGCAAGCCAGCTCCCACAGAGAATTGGATCTCTCACACATTTTGTGTGCATCCAGGAACCCTGTGGGAGCTGGCTTGCCAGCGATTAGGCCCTCTCAACCACCCGAGAATCAGGCGAGTTCGGTGACCTTGGCCGCCTTGAGCTGCGCCTCACGTGCCTGCGCATCCGCCAGCCGATACAGCTCGATCGTGCCGTCCCAGTGCTCGATCAACGCCGTGCACGATTCCACCCAGTCGCCGCAGTTGAGGTAATCCACCTCGCCCACCTTACGAATCTCGGCATGGTGGATGTGGCCGCAGACCACGCCATGCAACTCGCGCTTCACGCACTCATGGGCGATCGCTTCTTCGAAGTCGCTGATGAAACTCACCGCGGTTTTGACCTTGTGTTTCAGGTACGCCGACAACGACCAGTAGCCATAGCCATACCGCGCCCGCCAATGGTTGAGCCAGCGATTGAGGGTCAGGGTGAATTCGTAGGCGGAGTCGCCGAGAAAGGCCAGCCAGCGGTGATAACGGGTGATCACGTCGAACTGATCGCCATGGATCACCAGCAGATGGCGCCCATCGGCGGTGACGTGCACCGCCTCGTCGACCAACTGGATATTGCCCAGAATCAGTTTCGAATAGCGGCGCAGGAATTCGTCGTGGTTGCCGGTGACGTAGATGACTTCGGTGCCGCGCTTGCTCATCGTCAGCAGCCGGCGGATCACATTGGTGTGCGCCTGTGGCCAGTACATGCCGCCGCGCAGTTTCCAGCCATCGATGATGTCGCCGACCAGATAGATCTTGTCGGCGTGGTAACCCTTGAGGAACTTCGACAAGTGTTCCGCCTGGCAATCGCGCGTGCCCAGGTGCACGTCGGAAATCCACAGGGTTCGCACCCGTTGCTTGCGGCTGGGTCTGGCGAGCTCGGCGCTGGTCATGGGCAACCCTCTGCGATGTTTTCGCCATCGTGCACTGGCCCGGTGAATCGACCATGACAAGCGCAAGTCAGTCGTGTGACAACGCATCCTGGCAACGTCGGTGTAGACTGGCGACCACTGCGGAGACTGCCTGCCATGCGACCGATCCTCACCCTGCGTCACTACACCCGCGACCTGATCGTGCACAGCCACGACCACGCACAATTGGTATTCGGGCTTTCCGGTGCGCTGGATTTCGAAGTCGAAGGTTGTGGCAGCCAAGTGCGCCAGCAGAGTTTTGTGGTGATCCCCGCCGGCGCCCATCACGCTTGTGGCAGCCCCAGCGGTAGCCGGTGTCTGGTGCTGGATGTTCCCGACGGAGGATGGCTGACGGACTCGCTCGGTGAGCATGCCGACGCCAGTCGCCGCTTGCTCGATCAGCCGGGCCGGTTGTCGCTGGATGCGGGGCAAAGCCAGTTGGTCAGTTGGCTGGCAAACAGCCCGGTCGCCGATCCGTTGATTGCGCAGCAAGGCGCGGTGTTGCTGCTGGCCAGTCTGAACCACGCGCGGCCTGCCGAACTCGCTGCCCGCCGCCTGCCTTATGCCGCGCTGGATGCGCATATCGAGCAATACGCCGCTTATCCGCTGCAAGTCGCCGATCTTGCGCGGGTCGCCGGGTTGTCCAGCGCACGTCTGCACGCACGCTTTATGGCCGAATGCGGGCAGACGCCGATGGACTACATTCGCAGTCGGCGCCTGCATCTGGCGGTGCAATGGTTGCGCGACACGCCGCTGCCGATCGGCGAAATCGCCAGCCGCGTCGGCTATGCCTCGCAGAGTGCGTTTTCTGCTGCGGTGCTGCGTGAGTTCGGCGCGTCTCCGCGTCAGTTGCGCCGCGATTCCTGCGACAAAAGTCGCTAGCCTGCCGACAGATTTGCCGGGCAATCCGCGGTTCAATGCAATAGCTGCCGCAGATGATCTGATCGTTCCCACGCTCTGCGTGGGAATGCAGCCCGTGACGCTCCGCGTCACTGGACGCAGAGCGTCCCTGGAGGCATTCCCACGCGGAGCGTGGGAACGATCAACGATCACGATTAAACCGTATTTGAAATAAAGGATTGCAATGACTCCGCGTACCGCCCTCGGCGCTCTGCACATTGGCGCTTTGATGTTTGGCCTGACCGGTGTGTTCGGCAAACTCGCTGCCGCCTCGCCCGCGGTGATCGTCTTCGGTCGTGCCGCGTTCGCCGTACTCGCCCTCGCCTTCTTTGCCCGGTTCGCCAGTCAGCACGGCTGGCGGAAACTGCAGGCGCTCGATTGGCGCCGCCTCGCGCTCAGCGGCGTATTGCTGGCCGGGCACTGGGTGAGTTTTTTCCTCTCGGTGAAAGTCGCCGGCGTGGCCATTGCGACGTTGGGTTTTGCCAGTTTCCCGGCCTTCACGGTGATTCTCGAAGGGCTGATCTTTCGCGAACGCATCCGCGCCAACGAGATGCTGCTGGTGCTGCTGGTCAGTGTTGGCCTGATTCTGGTCACCCCGAGCTTTGATTTGGGCAGTGGCGCGACCATCGGTCTGCTCTGGTCGGTGTTGTCGGGCCTGCTGTTTTCGCTGTTGTCGCTGACCAACCGCGCCAGCTCCGGGCGGATTCCGGCGGTACAGGCGGCTCTGTGCCAGAACGTGGTGGTGGCGCTGTGTCTGCTGCCAGTCGCGGCGCCGCAACTGAGCGCAGTGCGTGCGCTGGACTGGTTGTGGATCGCCCTGCTCGGGGTGTTCTGCACCGGGGTTGCGCACAGTCTGTTCGTCGCCAGTCTGGCGGTGATAAAGGCGCGCACGGCGGCGGTGGTGTTCGCCATGGAGCCGGTCTACGGCATCACCATCGCCTGGCTGCTGTTCGATGAGAACCCGACGCCGAAGATGTTGCTGGGCGGCGCGCTGATCATTGTCGCCATCGTTGTCTCAGCGCGGATGTCCGGGCATACCGAGAAGAAAACCGTCGCCGCCGAGGCCGCGTCTCACTGAGTGCGGTCGTTGTGACCGAGGTCGCGTTGCGGATCGATCCGGTCGCGGACCCGCTGCTTGAGCACCTTGGCCTCGGGAAAACCGCCGTCGGCCTTGCGCTCCCAGATCTGCACACCATCGCAACTGATGTGGAATATCCCGCCGGTGCCCGGCACCAGTGACACTTTGCCGAGATCGTCGCCGAAGGTGCTGAGCAGTTCCTGCGCCAGCCACGCGGCGCGCAGCAGCCATTGGCACTGGGTGCAATAAGTGATGACAACTTCTGCTTTTGCGACAGTCATGTTCGCTGAAACTCCTGAGACAGAGGGCGCCGCTATAATAGCCGGCTTTATCGCTTGCCCCGAGACTCACAATGCGCCGTCTGCTGTTCTGCCTGCTGCTTGGTTTCCTGCCCCTGTTCGTTCATGCCAGCGAAGCGCCGCGACCGAAAATCGGTCTGGTGCTGTCCGGCGGCGCGGCACGCGGGCTGGCGCACATCGGCGTGCTCAAGGCCCTGGAAGAACAGGGCATCAAGATCGACGCGATCGCCGGCACCAGCATGGGCGCCGTCGTGGGCGGCTTGTACGCCTCGGGCTACAAGGTCGATGAGCTGGAAAAACTCGCCTTGAGCATCGATTGGCAAGCGGCGCTGTCCGACGCGCCACCGCGTGAAGACGTGCCGTTCCGGCGCAAACAGGACGACCGTGATTTTCTGGTCAAACAGAAACTCAGCTTCCGCGACGACGGCAGCCTCGGCCTGCCGCTGGGGGTGATCCAGGGCCAGAACCTGGCGCTGCTGCTGGAAAGCCTGCTGGCGCATACCAGTGATACCCGCGACTTCGACAAGCTGCCAATCCCCTTCCGCGCTGTCGCCACCGACATTGCCAACGGCGAAAAAGTGGTGTTTCGCAAAGGTCATTTGCCCCAGGTGATCCGCGCTAGCATGTCGATCCCGGCGGTGTTCGCCCCGGTCGAACTCGACGGCCGGCTGCTCGTGGACGGCGGCATGACCGACAACATTCCGCTCGATGTCGCGCGGCAAATGGGCGTCGACGTAGCCATCGTGGTCGACATCGGTACGCCGCTGCGCAATCGCAAGCAACTGGCCACGGTGGTCGACGTGTTGAATCAGTCGATCACCCTGATGACCCGCAGCAACTCCGAAGAACAACTGGCCGCACTGAAATCTACGGACGTGCTGATCCAGCCAGCACTGGCCGCCTACGGCGTGACCGACTTCGGCAAGACGCAGGAGATGATCGACGCCGGTTATCGCGCGACGCGCATCCTCGACAAGCGCCTCGCCGTGCTCAAACCCACGCAATCCCAGGACGCCGAACTCAACGCTGCGCGCTCACCCGGCCAGCGCACGCCGATCATCACCGCGATCCGCGTCGAGAACGACTCGAAAGTCGATGACGATGTGATCCGCTATTACATCCGCCAGCACATCGGTGAGCCGCTGGATCTGGGCCGTCTGCACTCGGACATGGGCACGCTGTACGGCCTCGACTATTTCGAACAGGTGCAATACCGCGTGGTGCACAAGGGCGACGCTCACACCCTCGTGATCAGCGCCCGCGGCAAACGCAGCGGTACCGATTATTTGCGCGTTGGCCTCAACCTGTCGGACGACATGCGCGGTGACAGCGCCTTCAATCTCGGCGCCAGCTACCGCGTCAATGGCATCAACCGCCTCGGCGCGGAATGGCTGACCCGCGCGCAGATCGGCGATAAACAGGAGCTGTACAGCGAGTTCTATCAACCGCTGGACGTTGGCTCGCGGTATTTCGTCGCGCCGTACGCGTCGTTCGAAGCGCAGAACGTCGATTCGGTGCTGGATAACGACCCGATCGCGCAATATCGCGTCGAGCGCTACGGTTTTGGCCTCAACCTGGGGCGCCAGATCGGCAACAACGGCGAAGTGCGCTTCGGCGTCGGCGAAGCCTGGGGCAAGGCCGATGTGCGAATTGGTGATCAGGATCTGCCGAGTGAAAACTTCAACGAAGGTTTCTATGCGCTGAAGTATTCCTACGATTCGCTGGATAACGTCTATTTCCCCCACGAGGGCAAGGACATCAGCCTGACCCTGGTGCAGTACGAGCCGGGGCTCGGTTCGGATACGCGTTATCGGCAGTGGGATTTCAAGATCGATAAAGCCATGAGCCATGGGCCGGACACGCTGATCCTCGGCGGGCGCTATGGACGCACGCTCAACGACGCGAATGTGGTGACGTCGAGCTTCCTGCTTGGCGGTGCGCGGCAGCTGTCGGGCTTCCGCGAAGACGCGATTTCCGGGCAGAACATCAGCCTGATGCGCGCGGTGTTCTACCGTCGCCTGACGCCTCGCGCCTATCTGCCGCTGGACTTCCCGTTGTATGCCGGCGCCTCGCTGGAACGCGGTCGGGCGTGGAACAACGATAATGAATTCGACAGCGGCTATATCAATGCCGCCAGCGTGTTCATTGGTTTTGATACGCCACTGGGGCCGTTGAATTTCAGTTATGGCTTGAATGATGCGGATGAGCAGGCGGTGTATCTGAATCTGGGGCAGACGTTCTAGTGGTTTGGTCTGACAATCCGCTATCGCGAGCAGGCTCACTCCTACAGGGGAATGCATTCCACATGCAGGAGTGAGCCTGCTCGCGATGGCGGAGTCAGCCGCACCACAAACAGGTCAGAGATCAGCGAATTCCCGCCAACAACGTGCGTGCGGTTTGCTTCAGCGGTTCATCGCCCTCTTTGAGCAATTCATTGAGCAGTGCGATTGCACTGTCGATGTCGCCGTCGTCGATGCAGGTTTGCGCCTGCTCCAGCTTCTGCGAGGCACCAGGTTCAGGCGCCTGCAGATCCAGCGGTTCGAGCACTATCGAAGGCTTCGGATCAGCGAACTCATTGAGAAAGTCATCGTCCAGCGGCTGCGCATCCGGTTCGGGAATCCACTCAAGCTCCGCTTCTTCCCCGGTCGTCGGTTCGGGCAGCTCGAAATCCTGAGGCAGTACTTCCAGGCCGGCGCCGAGGTCGGCGTTCTCGATTGACGGTGCCTGGCGGGTGTCTTCAAGGTCCCAACTGGACTCCATCGACAATTCGCCCAGCTTCAGTTCGAAGTCATGCTCGGGCGGCGATTGTTCAGCTACCACAGGCGCGGCTCCGACAATCGGCAATACAGGTGCCAGCGGCGCGGCGTTGATCAGTTTTGGATGGCGCGCGCGCGTTTCGCGTAACGGCTGTTCGTCCACACCGAGTTCGCGCAAGTGATTTTCCTGCTCTTCATACGCGGCGCTATCGCCCTGACGTCCGAGCACTTCGAGCAATTGCAGGCCGAGGTCAAGGCGTTCAGGCTCCTTGTGCAGGGCATCACGCAAGAGTCCCGCCGCTTCGTTGAGCCGGCCATAGGCGAGATAGATCCCCACGGCCTCCAGCACATCTCCGGCTGTCGGCTCTTCGCGGTGATCGGCGTTGACTTGAGTTGCGACAGGCTCGGCAGCTTCCATCGCGTCGGCTGGCGGCTCGGCAAGGGGTGCCATCTGCGGCAGCGGTTCGCCGTCTCGTCGCCACTGTTGACGATGCTTGCGCACGAACAGCGCCGCCAAAGCGCCGAGCAGGAGCATCAGTGCGCCAAGCAAGGGCCAGTTCAAACCGTCTTCCGCAGGCTCGACCGGCGTGACCGCTGGTGCGGGCGTGGGCGCGATAACGGTGGGCGGTGGGGCTTTTTGCAGCTCGGCCAAGCGCGTCTGCAGGTCAGTGACCTGCTTCTTGCCGTCAGCAATCTGTACATCCTGCGCTTGCACCTTCGCGTTCAATTCGTCGACGGTTTTCTGCAACTGCTGGTTCAGCAATTCGCTGGCGGCCAATTGCTCTTTGCTGTCATCAATCGGTGCTGGCGTTGCCGCAGGCGCCGCCTCGCGCTTGCCTTGAGCGGCCTGTGGCGCCGCGGTAACGGGCTCAACGGTAGGAAATGCCGAGGATTGTGCACGGGGGTCCGGCTCATCGGTCGCCGGCACGATACCCGGCGAACCCGGTGGGTCGATCAGCACGGTGTATTCACGCAGTAAACGCCCATTGGGCTGGTTGATCTGCACGAGGAAATTCAGAAAGGGTTCGTTGACCGGTTTGCTCGAGGTCACCCGGATCATCTGGCGCTGGCCACGCAGGATCGGAATGAACTTGAGGTCATTGAGAAAGAACACTCGCTCGACCCCGGCCTGAGCGAACTCCTCCGCGGTGGCGAGGCTCACCGCCAGATCGTTTTGCGTCAACCCACCGACGTCAACCAGGGCGATGTCGGCCTTGAGCGGCTGATTGAGGGCTGAGTGAACGGTGATGTCACCCAGCCCCAACGCCATTGACCAGGCCGAATAACTGAATACGCCAGCGACCAGCAGCCATTTGGCGCTGCGCAGTACCACGTGCCGACTTGCGAGCATGAGCATCCCTTAAATAAGCAAAACCGACTTCTATGCGTTCGCACATCCGGTACGAACACGATATTGCCCAGTAGTTCTTATAGTCGGCTCAGCGCGATCTCTCCAAGAATCGGCACGTGGATGTGCCTCAAGACTTTTCCAGGTTGCCCAGAATGTGCGCGTGAACGCGCATGCACACCTTCAGATCCGCCTCGTCGACGCCATCGAACAACTCGCGTCGCAGTTGCGTGGCAATGGTTTCGATTTGTTCGATCAACGGCAGGGCCGGTGCGCAGAGGACGATTTTTTTCGCCCGGCGGTCTTCCATCACCGATTGACGTTGCACCAGGCCCTGGGTTTCCAGACTATCGAGCAAGCGCGCCAACGTAGGCCCTTCCACTCCAACGCTCTGCGCCAGCTCACGTTGGGTCGGTGCCTCTTCGAACCGTGCCAGGTGCAGCAGCACCAGCCAGCGCGCCTGGGACAGCCCCAGCCCGGCCAGTCGACGGTCAAGTTCGGCACGCCAGCCACGGGACATATGGGCCAGTTGCATGCCAAAGCGGTGTTGATCGGTTAACGGCATAAAACACTCACGGATAGACTGAAAATACGGAAAATCTAATTATTAGTCAGCTAAGCATGGGCGGCAGTTATAGGCAAGTGGCGGTCTGTACTGAATCGTTACAACTGCTTGAAGATCAAAAGCCCCTCACCCTAGCCCTCTCCCAGAGGGAGAGGGGACCGATACGGGGATGCTTCAGAAATTCGCCGATCTGGCAAAGCTTTGCTGAATCCATAATCGACTCGAGCGTTCAGGTCGATGTATGACGCCAGACATCGCGGTCGGCCCCCTCTCCCTCTGGGAGAGGGCTGGGGTGAGGGATGAGGGGTAAGGGGCCTGATTACATCTCGAATTCAGACTGCAACGCCGCCCGCACGCAATAAAGCACACCTTCCGGGACCCGCCCGGCAAACAACTCAGCTACCTCGGCAACCGACGGCAATTCGCCCTCCCCGTCAAGAAATGCATCCTGCACCTCGCCCATCAATTCTTCAGGCAAATCCAGCGCCTGCTCGAGTGACAACTGCTGCTTGCCGATCGCTTCGGCGAGCATCGTGTAGACGTTCTTCTCCGAGCACTGCAACTGCCCGGCAATCTGCAATGGCGTCATGCCGGCGCGGGCCAGGGTGATCAGTTCGTGGCGTACGTCGGCGACCGGTTTCGGCGCCTCGGCCTCGCCGCCGAGCACTTCGAGGAAGGCATCGCCGTAGCGTTCCAGCTTGCGCGCGCCGACGCCGCTGACCCGGGCCATTTCCGCCAGCGAGGTGGGCTGGCTGCGGAGCATTTCCAGCAAGGTCGAATCGGGGAAGATGACGTACGGCGGCACGCCATGTTCTTCGGCCAGTTTGCGCCGCAGCGCGCGCAGGGCTTCCCACTGTTCGCGCTCTTCGCCGCGCACCAGTTGGCTGGCCGGGCTCTTGCTGGCGGTTTTGGCGGTGGCTTGCGGTTTGAGATCGCGACGCAGCTCCAGCGTCACTTCGCCCTTGAGCAACGGCCGGCAACTGTCGTTCAAGCGCAGACCGCCATAACCCTCGTGATCGACATCCGCCAGACCGCGCGCCACCAACTGGCGGTACAGCGAGCGCCACTCACTCTCGCTCAGGGCCTTGCCGACCCCGTACACCGACAGATGCTGGTGACCGAAGCTGCGGACTTTCTCGTTGTCCTTGCCCAGCAGGACATCGACCAGATGCCCGACGCCGTAGCGCTGACCAGTGCGGAAAATCGCCGACAACGCCTGACGCGCCGGCTCGGTGGCGTCCCAGGTCTGCACGCCATCGACGCAGTTGTCGCAATGCCCGCACGGCTCGGGCATGTCTTCGTCGAAATAGGCCAGCAGAGTCTGACGCCGGCAGCGGGTTTCTTCGCACAGCGAGAGCATGGCGTCGAGCTTGTGCTGCTCCAGACGCTTGTGCCGTTCGTCGCCTTCGGAGTTCTGCAGTAGCTGCTTGAGCATCACCACGTCCTGCAGACCGTAGGCCATCCACGCATCCGCCGGCAAACCGTCACGGCCGCCGCGACCGGTTTCCTGGTAATAGGCCTCAAGGGATTTCGGCAGGTCGAGGTGCGCAACGAAACGCACGTTGGGCTTGTCGATGCCCATGCCGAACGCCACCGTAGCGACCATGATCAGGCCTTCCTCGTTGAGGAAGCGCTTCTGGTGATAGGCGCGCAGATCATTGGGCAGACCGGCGTGATACGGCAGCGCCGGGAAGCCTTGCTCGCTGAGGAATGCAGCAACTTCCTCGACTTTCTTGCGTGACAGGCAATAAACGATACCGGCATCGCTGCGCCGCTCGGCAAGGAACGCCAGCAATTGCTTGCGCGGCTGCTCCTTGGGCACGATGCGATAGAAGATGTTCGGACGGTCGAAGCTCGACAGGAAGCGTTCGGCGTTCTGCAGGTGCAAGCGATCGACAATCTCTTCGCGGGTGCGCTTGTCGGCGGTTGCGGTGAGGGCAATGCGCGGAACGTTGGGGAACAGCTCCGCCAACTGGCCGAGTTGCAGGTATTCGCGGCGGAAATCGTGGCCCCACTGCGACACGCAATGCGCTTCATCGATGGCGAACAGGGCAATTTCCAGGCTTTGCAGGAACGCCAGCATGCGCGGCTGGACCAGACGCTCGGGCGCCAGATAGAGCATCTTCACTTCGCCGCGTTTGATCCGCGCGGCGAGATCGCGTTGCTGCTCGGCGCTCAGGGTCGAGTTCAGCGCAGCGGCCGCCACACCCAGTTCTTCGAGCGTGGCAACCTGATCGTCCATCAGCGCGATCAGCGGCGACACCACCACCGCCAGGCCGTCGCGCAGCAGCGCCGGGACCTGGAAGCACAGGGACTTGCCGCCACCGGTAGGCATCAGCACCAGCGCATCACCGCCGCTGGCCACACGCTCAATGATTGCACCCTGACGGCCACGGAAACTGTCGTAGCCGAAGATGTCCTTGAGGACGCGTTGAGCCTGTTCGAGCATAGAAACTCCAAAAATCTACCGGTACATCCCTGCTCAGGCTGGGTCAGAACAGCCGCGACTGCTTAAACAAAAGGTAAGAAGCCGTTGCATGGCCAGCAAGATGCGGGCAGGGAGCGCAAAACGCGGCAGTATACCCGAGGCCTCTCCTGCGCAGGGTGCCGCTGATAAGACACTGCCAATTGTGCCTTTCACGGATCCTGTAGGAGTGAGCCTGCTCGCGATGACGGCGGCACATCCGGCAATTATGTGACTGACACACAGCTATCGCGAGCAGGCTCACTCCTGCAGGGTTTTGTGTAACTGGCGGCAAATCTGCCAGGCGGCTGGCTTGAGCGCGCAAGAAGGCCTAGAATTCTCGCACTGTTTATTCCCCAAGGTAGCCCCGTAATGTCCTTCGCTGAGCAACTGACCCGCCTGCAAGTCTTCCTCGACGCCGACGAGCTGCACGACGAGGCGCTGGATTATGTGGCCGCCCACGGTTACCTGACCGCGCTGTCGATCTGCTCCGAAGATGTGCCGGAGCGTGAATGGATCGACGCCCTGTTCGCTGAAGAGCCGCACTACAGCAGCGAAGCCCAGCGCGAAGAGATCGAAGCCACGCTGATCGGCCTCAAGGCGCACATCGCCCGTCAACTGGCGTCCGATGAAGAATTCGAACTGCCTTGCGAACTGGACCTCGGTGATGAGCCGGACGATTCCGAACTGCGCGGCTGGTGCATCGGTTTCATGGAAGGTGTGTTCCTGCGTGAAGCCGCCTGGTTCGAAACCGCCGAGGAAGAAGTCAGCGAAATGCTCCTGCCGATCATGGTCGGTTCGGGTCTGTTCGACGAACAGCCGGAATTCGAAGACATCGCCAAGGACGCCAATCTGATGGACGACATGATCGTACAGATCCCGGAAGCCCTGACCGCGCTGTACCTGCTGTGCCACGCGCCCGACGAAAAACCGGCCATCCTCAAGCCACGTCACCACTAAGATCCGGCCTATGGAAAATCCCATAGGCAACCGCTCCCTGATGTTGCGCTACATCCTGCTGGCCGTCGGCTGGCTCAGCGTGGCATTGGGGGTGATCGGCATTTTCCTGCCGGTCCTGCCCACCACCCCTTTCCTCCTGCTCGCCGCGGCCTGCTTTGCGCGCAGCTCTCCGCGTTTCTACCAATGGCTGGTCGAGCACCCACGGCTCGGGCCATGGATTCGCGATTATCTCGACGGCAACGGTATTCCGCTCAAGGCCAAGGTCTACGCGATCGGGCTGATGTGGGCGAGCATTCTGTTTTCATGCTACCTGGTGCCGCTGCTGTGGGCACGCGGGTTCATGTTGACCAGTGCGGTGCTGGTGACGGTTTATATTCTGCGGCAGAAGACGTCGCGCAAAACGTGAATTATTCCGGACCTGCCTCGCTACCGCCCATCTGAAACCGGCCCGCACCTGTCAGAGTTGACAGGTGCGCACTTCACCGCAGCATGGTTAATTCTTCTGCATCGGCGCTGACAGCGCCCACTGCGGAAGGTGTGCATTCATGAGCGACTCCCAGTACGTAATATTCCCCCCCGCTCCCCATTCCGGCATCGGAGTGCTGGCCGTCTATCCGCCGAACCCACTCGGCTACAAGAAACAGGAAGACGGTAGCTTGGGCATCAACATCGCCATGGTGTATAGCGATACTGAGGGATTGTGGTGCTATCTCCCGGAGTATCTTGGCCAAGCCATCGGCGATCTCATTAAAGTATTCATCGACAGGCCCGACGTCTCCAAGCCTCTGCCTGTATGGTTTGACGAACTGACAGAGGACGATTTCGAGGCCGACGGACTGACGCCCAAGCCTGTAACGTTTTATATTCCAGCGGAGACTCTCGAGGAAAAATTTGCGCCTCTGACAGACCAAAGGCTGGACTTCTGGAGCGAAGTCACGCGAAAGAGCGGCAACACATCGCTTCCATCGCCACACGCACAGCTCTGGTTCAAACACCCCGCACCGGGCGAGGCGGATATTGACGGTGGCAAGCCTTTCAATCAGGGTCTGAAGCTGCCGATCCCAACGGAGAGCGTCGTCGATCAGCTCGTCATCGAGGAGGGCATGTATTGCACGGTCGAGCACTACTTCAACCAGCGGATTGGCGATACGGTTGTGCTTGCATTCGGTTCGCTGCGACTGGAGAGCGTCGTGACCGACGATTCGGCCGACATCGTTTTCGAGCTGACGCCTCAGCTACTCGCCACCTTGCCAAAAACCAATAGCCTGGTGGTGCGCTGGTGCGCTTATGACGTTGTAGAGAACGCCAGTGGCTGGTCGGATGCGCTCATGCTGACGTTCAAACCCGGCGTTATTCTGCTGGCTGCGCCGATTTTCGAGCAGTCCGATGGCGAAAACGTACTGCACCATGACCTGCTTGCCGGCGGCCCGACGAACATTTTGCTCACAGGCTCTTTTGCGGTGAACGACCTGATTGCCTTGACGCTTGAAGGGTTCACCAAGGACAGCGTGCGAGTCACTCATACTTATTCTCAAACGATTACCGTCGCCAGCAAGACACTGAACTTTCCGGTCGAAAATTTCCGCATCCAAAATGTAATAGGTGGAAGTTTACGAGCAACCTATATTCTTACCAGAGCAGGTAAACCCCAACTCTCCAAGCCTGCTGACGTAACCGTTGCGGGCAAATCCCTGTCATTGGGAGCACCGGTGGTCACTCCTCTGGTGGAAGGTAAACTGGAGGTGGATACGGTAATAGCCTTGGTAGAGGTCGCGAGTTTCTGGCCCTTGAAAAAAGGCGCAGAAGTCAGAATGCACTGGAAAACAGACATCAACGGCAAATGGAACGAATTCTCATTGGGGCATACTGTAGTTGATATCACCAGAAAGATCGTTTTCGAGATCGGAAGCGAAAACATCAAGCCCTACGCAAGCGCGAAACTGGCCGTAAAGGCCACGATTACCAACCCCGGTGAGAAGGAAATCTTTTCTGATCTCACGGAGTTGAAGATCGGCGATCCCAAGGAGCTTGTCCTGCCGCCCCCCTCACTCGTAGACCCCTTCACTAATCCCCTTGACCCCCTGGCGGCGCTGCCGAGCATGCTGGTGGAGTATCCCGATGCCGAGACGGAAAAAGTTCGTCTGGTGTGCACACCCCTGCCCTTCGGATTTGATCGTTTCCCGCTGGTAGAGCTGGATTCGGCCAACCAAGCCACCTTTCTGCTGAACCGACAGCTGATAACCGCCCTTCACGGCGAAACCGTGCGATTCAAATACAATTTGAATCTGGACGGCAAGAAAATCGGTTCATCTCCAGAAACGACGATTTCCTTCAAGTTGATCGCAGATCAGGACCCCAGGTTTCCGAGGCCGCGGATCATTGGCTTTGACAACGGAATACTGGACGTAAAAAAGCTGACCAGCACAGACAAACTGGTGGTCAACCATTGGCATGGACAACGGCCCACGCAGAGCCTGACGCTTGTGCTGATCGGCGTCGACGCCAACGACAACGCTGTTCGTCACGTCATCATCAACGCAGAGGCGAGCGTCACCAGCGCCGGGCTGATACGGGAGCTGTCAACGCTGACGCTGGAAGTATTGAGAAATCTCAAAAACGGCACTACGGCAACATTGATATTTTCTGTGCGTCTGGGGCTGCGCGGCAAACCGGTGGAATTTCCTCACCAGATATATCAGATCGAATCTCTGGTTGAGCTGCAGCCGGTCATTACCCTCATCAAGGACTCGCAGAACCGGGAAATCCCGCACAGCGACCAGACGGTTGACCCCGATATCACGGTTGAGGGGACTGCGAGCATAGAGCAGCAGGTTGAAGTGCTGGTGAATGGCGAGTCGGTGGAGACGGTGACCACGGACAAGGACGGCAAATTCTCAGTGCTATTGGAGGAGCTAACCGTCGATGTACTGACCGTCGTGCAGATTCGAGCACTCTATGGCGACCGGCTGCTCTCGCCTTTACGCTCGTTCACGCTGCGCAAAGCATTGCAAGTCAACAACAGCGCCATGGCCCTGCATGGAGCGAGAGTTTATGCATGGGCCCACAGTAAGGACTTCCTAGGTAACACGCAAATCCGTGCTGCTGTCCCGTCCACAGGGGTGCCCCCGATCAGGTATACGAGCAGTAATCCGAACGTGGCCTCCGTTGACGGCAACGGGAAAGTCACCGGTTTGCGTAACGGCAATACCTACATCACCGTGCAAGACAGGTTCAGCTCATTTTCTTACAACGTGGATGTCAGGAATATTTACCGACTGGACGTGTCTGGAGTTTCGATGGATCACGGCGCCGCAGTACGCTGGAAGGATAAGATTTATGGTTCAGAACCGTTGACCTATTTCTTTAATGCCATGTACGAGGTCTATTCCAATGACGTGTACTGGCCGCTACATTCTGGCTGGATAACATGGATGTGCGACACCAGAGCATGTAGTGGCAATGCGGGATATTACGTCTGGAGAGGTGGCGGACATCTCTGCCGTAACGACGGGGACATCGGATACTGGGCATGGTGCCTCAGACCGGTCAATTGAGATTGTGCTATCGCCGGCTAACGCGGCCAGCTCCTGGCCCCTTCGCGAGCAGGCTCGCTCCCACATTTGGTTGACCGCGCTCCCATGTGGGAGCGAGCCTGCTCGCGAAGAGGCCATCCGATTCGGCGCAACTTTTCGATTTAAACGAAGGCGTTTAAAAGACACCTCCAGACACGCCTTCCAGGCTACAAATCCTTGCGCCATTGCCTACAGCCAAGCCAGAATCCGCCGGCTTGTGCGCTTTGGGGTCGGGTTCTATTGTGGTGCGGTCGCTGAATGTTCAGTGATCGGGTTTAGCAGCTCGGCAATTTCAAGGCACGCGGTCCCGCCATTACGTAATGGCGGCTTTGCGTGGGGCACTTCGGTGCGCCGGGATCCTTGAGCCTGGTCTGCTAACCCGCGTACAGCCGCCACCCTCTTCGTTTAGCAGCGAAGGATGACGGCTCCACATCTCAAGGAGCTTCACCATGACCAAACCAACGCCAAACCCACCCGCAACCGACCCCACCTCCCCCTACGAATCCCTCGACTCCACCAAACTCCACGAGGCCGCCGACCGCGCCCTCGATCACTACCTCTGCCCGCCCGGTTCCCCTCCACCGCCGCGTAAAAAACGCACGATGTACGCCGTGACCGCTGACTTCAAAAACGAGGAACTACTGGCCAACGCCTGCGAAACCCTCGCCTCGGCCAGAACCATTGCCAATGACTTCGCCAACCTCATACCCGCCTCGCAGCGCAGAACGCTGTTGGGGATTGCGCAGTTGATCATGCTTGGCGAGCTGGCGATGAATCGGGTGCTGGATAATCTGGAGTTGCCGCAGTAGCGCCACCCTCCACTGATGCTTCCCACGCAGAGCGTGGGAACGATCAATCGGCAGCTGTGGATCGGTGCCTGTTCTGGCCCCATCGCGAGCAGGCTCGCACACATGGGTTGACCGCGCTCCCCTGTGAGAGCGAGCCTGCTCGCGAAGACTGACGTATGAGCAATGCAGCGCCCTCAGGCAGAAAAAAACCGCCGCCCCTATAACAGGGACGGCGGTTTTTTCGTTTTTCAGACTGCGCTTACACCGTATCCACCTTCAACGAGTGATCATTCAACATCCCGCTGATGATCGTCGCCGTGTCATGCCCGCCAGCCACCATGCCGCCCGCGCCCGGTGTCACGCCATAGTGACTGGCAAGGTTGACGCCGGCCAGATCAATCGTCTGGTTCGGCGTGGCGCCGGCCATGGCGCTGACGTCGATGCTGGTCATCACCGAGGCGCCGCTGCCGCTGACGGTGAAGTGCAGGTAGTCGTCCAGCGAGGCGGTGCTGGCGTTTTCGCCTTGCAGCAGTTGCGACAGGTCGAGCTTGTCGGTGCCCGGGGTGAAGTCGGTGATCAGGTCGTGGCCGCTGTTGCCCTTGAGCCACTGGAAAGTATCCGCCCCGGCCCCGCCGGTCAGGGTGTTGTTGCCCAAGCCGCCGATCAGCAGGTCGTCGCCTCCGCCACCGTTCAGAGTGTCGTTGCCAAGGCCGCCGTTGATCACGTTGCTGTTGTTGTCGCCGGTGAGGCTGTCGTTGAAGTTGGAGCCGAGCAGGTTTTCGATGCCGGTCAGGGTATCGCTGCCGGCGCCCAGGGTGTTTTGCGCGCCGAGCAGGCCGAGATTGACGCTGACGCCGGCCGTTGCGTGAGCGTAGCTGGCGGTATCGATGCCAGTGCCGCCGTCGAGCAGGTCATTGCCCGCGCCGCTGTAGAGCAGGTCATTACCGGCGCCGCCGTGCAGCTCGTTGTTGCCTGAGCCTGCGGTGAGCACATCGTTGCCGTCACCGGCATTGATGATGTTGTCGCCGTTGCCGGCCACCAGTACATCATCGCCGGCGGTACCGGTGAGGATGTGGCCGTCCTGATAACTGATGCTGACGTTGGCCGTGTCGCTGCCGCCGTGGTTGTCGCTGGCGGTGTAGGTGCCGTGATAATCCGCCGTAACGTCATGGGCGCCTGCGTAGTTCAGCGTCATGGTCAGTTGATAGCTTTCCGCCCCGTTCGGGTTGCCGTTACCCGTGGCGTTGGCGATGTTGGTGATGTGGATCTGGTACACGCCATCGGCTGACGCTGTGAGGGTTTGCCCGTCATTCAGGGCAATCCAGGCACCGCCATTGAGCGAGTACTCCATGCTGATCCGACCGGGATCGAGGTTGTGATCCAGGTTGAGGGTTTCGCCCTGGCGCAGGTTGACGGTAATGCGGTCCTCGTCGTTGGCGTTGCTGTTGCTCACCGCGCCGAGATACCCCGTGACAACGAGCACGGCGGTCATGGTCGCGGCAGTGGCATTGAACGCGTTGCGCACGTTGGCGAGACTTTGGTTGGCGGGGTTGTTGTTCGGGTTATTGAAAAGGATCACGCCCGAGCCGGTAAAGTCCGCCGCTTTTGAAATCCAACCGGTGTTGAAACTGGTCGGTGTGGCGTTGAGGGCATCGCCGTTCGGATCGGTGTCGTTGGCCAGCAACAGTTCGCCCGGCACCACGATGTTGCCCGACAGCACGTTGGTAATGACGTGATCGTCCATCGCCACCGGTGGCGCGTTGGGAATCACTTTGACGGTCAGCGTCGAGCTGGCGAGGTCGCCGTCGTTGTCGCTGACGGTGAAGCCGATGTTCTCGGTGATGACCACGGCGGTGGTTTTCTGCGAGGTGTAGGTGTACTCGCCGGTGTCGAGATTGATCAGCAAGGTGCCGCTGTTGTTGGTGGCGATGCTCAACGTGTTGTTGGCGGTGTTGAAGGTGCCGTGATTGGCGCCGCCGCTCGCGGTCAACGAGCCTTGGCCGCCGAGGGCTTTCGGATCGTAGGTGTAGGTGGTGCCGTCGACCACGATGGACTTGATGAAACCGCCATCGGCGCCGAACGAACCGCCCTCGCCGAGCAGCGAGCCGGTGACCGGGGCGCCCTGCACCGTGCCGGACAATACCGAGTTGAGCTGATTGAGGTCGGTGACCACCACTGCGTTGGTGTCGGTGTGACTGATGCCGTCATAGGCCAGCGGGTCGAGGTTGGCGTTGCTCACGCCGCTGCCCAGGCCGATCGCGTAGTTCTTGATGTTGTTGGCATCGAGGAAGTTTTTCAGCGCTGTTTCGTCGGCCGTACCGATGTCGCCCTCGTTGGGTTTGCCATCGGAGAAGAAGTAACCGACGTTCTGCGCCCCGGTCAGTTTCCCCGAGGTGTTGAAGGCGCTCTGCATCACCGCCACCGCGGCGTCGTAGTTGGTACCGCCGCCGGCGTTGAGCCCGGCGAGCAGGGTTTTTGCCGTGGCGACGTCGACCCACACCGAGGTGCGATCGGTGGCGCCGCTGCTGAAGGTGACGAGTTGCACCTTCACATCGCCGAGGTCGTCGTATTTTTCGAGCAAGGCGCTGATGGCCTGCTTGGCCAGATCCAGTCGCGACAGACCAGGTACGCCAGAGGGGTCGGCCATGCTCCCGGAAATATCGAGGACGATGAGAACGTTGGAGTCGATTTCCACCGCCGCCACCGAGCGATCCGATGCCACGGCTTTTGGCACGTCGTCGACGATGTTGACCACCAGTGTGCTGGTGGTGCTGTTGCCCAGCGCATCGGTGGCTTGGTAGGTGAAGCTTTCGCTCAGGGTGTTCGGTCCGTCGTTGGCGTTCGGCATGGTTTTCGGCGCCGAGGTCAGCGTGTAGGTGTAGGTGCCGTCGGCGTTGAGCTGCAGCTGCCCATAGCTGCCGGTGGCGCTGCCGACCAGGGTGTAGGTGATCGCGCCCGTTCCGCCGGAGACTGCCCCCACCAGCGTGCCGGTCGCGGTTTCGCCGCTGCTGGCTGGATCGCTACCGGTCACCGTGCCGGGCGCCAGATCCTGGCCATCCTTGGTCAGGTCGAGGGCTTTTTCATAGACCGTCACGTCAGCATCGCTGGCGGCTATCAGGCAGCTGTCGTGCACGTCGATGGTGATGGTGGTGGTGCTTTCGTCGCCGTCGGCATCGCGTACGGTGTAGGTGAACACATCCACCGCGCCCGGGCCGTTCACGGTGTTGGGATTGCTGTGATAAACCGCGTTGCCGTTGGCGTCGAGGGTCAGGTAGCCGTAGGTGCCATTGATCTGCGAATTCAAACCGCCGATGGCAGAAGAGGAAGTATCGGCGCCGGCACGCACGCCAACCACCGCGCCGCTGATCGCCGGACCGTCAGCACCGCCCACATCGTTGCTGAGGACATTGCCACTGACGGTGTCGCCCTCCGCAACCGAAGCCGCATCCGGGTTGGCCGCCGGCAGATCGTCGACGATGTTGACGTTGATCTGGCCGCTCGCGCTGCTGCCGTCGGTATCGGTCGCGACAACGGCGAAGTTCTCGGTGAGGCTGTTGGCGCCGTTGGCATTCGGATGCGTTTCGTTATCGACCAGGGTGTAGCTGTAACTCACGACACCGGTGGCCGGGTTGTAACCGGTGACGGTGAAGGTGCTGCCCAGTGGCGAAACCACCGATTGCGGGAAGCCGGCGGCGACACCGTTGGTCACCACGGCGATGCCACCGACGGTCAGGGTTTGCAGACCATCGAGGGCCGAGACCGTGAAGGTCCCGCTCTGGGTCAGAGCCGGTGTGTCTGGGCTGCTGCCATCGCTGAGGTTTTTCTCGTAGACGGTCAGTTCGCCGCCTTTCACATCGAGGCCGTCAAGGCAGATCGGGTCGTCGTTGTTATGGATGTTCAGCACCAGATTGGCCGTGCTGGTGTCGCCGTCGGCATCGGTCAGTGTGTAGGTGAAGGTCTCACTACCGTTGCCACCGCCGCCGAGATTTTTGAAGTCCACATCGTTGGTGTTAAGCGTATAGGTGTAGGTGCCGTTGGCGTTGAGCACCAGCGTGCCGTAAGTACCGGTGAAGGTGCCGGGGGTAATCGGTCCGGCATTCGGTCCGGTCGCCACCACGTCGGCGCCTTGCACATCATTGATCAGCACATTACCGGTGAGGCTCAGCTGGTTTTCCGAAGCGGTGTTGGCGTTGCTGTCATTCAGTGCTTTCGGCACGTCGTCGACGACGCTGATCACAATCGTGCTGGTGACGATGTTGCCCAGTGAATCAGTGGCCTGATAGGTGAAGGTTTCCGTCAGGGTGTTGGCACCGTCGTCGGCCTGTGGCGTGGTGCTCGCCGGCGAGGTCAGCGTGTAGGTGTAAGTGCCGTTGGGGTTGAGCTGAATCTGCCCGTAGTTGCCGCTGGCGCTGCCGACCAGCGCATAGCTGATCGCGCCGACCGCGCCGGTGACCGAACCGACCAGCGTGCCGGACGCGGTTTCGCCGTTGTTGCCCGGGTCGCTGCCGACCACACTGCCCGCCGCCAGATCCTGGCCGTCCTTGTTCAGATCGAGGGCTTTTTCATAGACGCTGACATCGCTGTCGCTGACCGCTTTCAGGCAACTGTTATAGACATCGATGGTGATGGTGGTGGTGCTTTCATCGCCGTCAGCATCACGCACGGTGTAAGTGAACACGTCCACCGCGCCCGGGCCGTTCACGGTGTTGGGATTGCTGTGATAAACCGCATTGCCGTTGGCGTCGAGGGTCAGGTAACCGTAGGTGCCGTTGATCTGCGAATTGAGGCCGCCGATGGCTGATGTGGAAGTGTCGGCACCGGCGCGCACGCCGACGACCGCACCCGTGACCGCCGGGCCGTCCGCGCCGCCGACGTCGTTGTTCAGCACGTTGCCGCTGACCGTGCCGCCCTCCTTCACCGACGCAGCGTCGGCGTACGCGCTCGGCAAGTCGTCGACGATGTTGACGTTGATCTGGCCGCTGGCCGTGCTGCCGTCGGTGTCGGTGGCCACGACATTGAAGTTCTCGGTAATGCTGTTCGCACCGTTGGCGTTCGGATGAGCTTCGTTGTCGACCAGGGTGTAGCTGTAGCTGACCACGCCGGTGGCCGGGTTGTAACCGGTGATGGTCAACGTGCTGCCGAGCGGCGTGACGATCGATTGTGGAAAGCCTGCGGCGACGCCACCGGTCACCACGTTGATGCCGCCCACGGTCAGGGTTTGCAGGCCATCCAGCGCGGAGACGGTGAAGGTGCCGCTCTGGGTCAGGGCCGGTGTATCGGGACTGGTGCCGTCGCTGAGGTTTTTCTCGTAGACGGTGAGTTCGCCACCGTTGACGTCGAGGCCGTTGATGATCACCGGATCGTCATTGTTGTGGATCTGCAAGACGAGGTTGGCGGTGCTGGTATCGCCGTCGGCATCGGTGATCGTGTAGGCGAAGGTTTCGGTGCCGTTGCCACCACCGTGCAGGTTTTTGAAGTCCGTATCGTTGGTGTTGAGGGTGTAGGTATAAGTGCCGTTGGCATTCAGCACCAAGGTGCCGTAAGTACCGGTAAACGTGCCGGGAGTGACTGGCCCGGTCGGCACGCGGTCGGCGCCTTGCACATCGTTGGTCAGCACGTTGCCGGTCAGGGTCAGCTGCGTTTCCGAAGCGGTGCCGTTGTTGTCGTCGAACGCCTTGGGCACGTCGTCGGTGATGTTGACGTCGAGGGTGCCGGTGGCGGTGGTGCCGTTGTCATCGACTACGGTGACGGCGAATTGCTCAGGCAGGTTGTTGGTGCCGTTGGCGTTCGGGTGTGCTTCGTTGTCGACCAGGGTGTAGCTGTAGCTGACCACGCCCGTGGCAGGGTTGAAACCGGTGATGGTCAGCGTGCTGCCGAGCGGCGTGGTGATCGATTGCGGGAAACCGGCGGCGACGCCGTTGGTGACCACGGCGATGCCGCCGACGGTCAGGGTGGTGACGCCGTCGAGTGCGGTGATGGTGAAGGTGCCGCTTTGGGTTAGCGCGTTGGCGTTTGGGGCGCTGCCGTCGCTGAGGTTGCTTTCGTTGACCGTCAGTTCACCGCCCTCGACGTTCAGGCCGTTGATGATCACCGGATCGTCGTTGTTGTGAATCTGCAGAATGAGGTTCGCCGTGCTGGTATCGCCGTCGGCATCGGTGATCGTGTAGGCGAAGGTTTCGGTGCCGTTGCCGCCACCGTGCAGGTTTTTGAAGTCCGTATCGTTGGTGTTGAGGGTGTAGGTGTAGGTGCCATCGGCGTTCAGCACGAGTGTGCCGTAAGTGCCGGTGAAGGTGCCGGGCGTAACCGGGCCAGTCGGCACGCGGTCGGCGCCTTGCACGTCGTTGGTCAGGACGTTGCCGGTCAGGGTCAGCTGGGTTTCCGAAGCGGTACCGTTGTTGTCGTCGAACGCCTTGGGCACGTCGTCGGTGATGTTGACGTCGAGGGTGCCGGTGGCCGTGTCGCCATTGCTGTCGCCGGCGATCACGGTGAATTGTTCGCTGATGGTGTTTGCACCGTCAGCAGACGAATGGGTTTCGTTGCCGGTGAGGGTGTAGCTGTAGCTGACCACGCCGGTCGCCGGGTTGTAACCGGTGATGGTCAGGGTGTTGCCCAATTGCGAAGTGACCGACTGCGGGAAGCCGACCGCAACGCCGCCAACGATGATGTTGACGCCACCGATGCTCAGGCTGGTCAGACCATCGGGAGCGGAAATGCTGAACGTGCCGCTCTGGGTCAGCGCGCCGTTGTTACTGGCTGAGCCGTTGGGCAGATTGGCTTCGTTGACCGACAGTTCGCCGCCCTGCACGGCCAGGCCGGTCAGTGTCACCGGGTTGTCCACCGGTGGCGGTGGCGCAATGATCGGCGCGGGCGCGTCATCGCCATTGTCATTGTCGTTGTCCGCGTCGCGGCGATAGTCGGGAAACTCGGGGATGCCGTTGAAACCGGCGGTGGGGAAACCGATGATCGGGTCGACCCGGCCGCCGACTTCGCTCAGCAGCACAAAACTGTGACCGCCGCCCAGTTCACCGGTATTGCCGCTGGGCGCGTTGGGCCCGGCAGCGGTGGCTTCGGCGCTTTGGCTGGGGTCGTCACCGGCAGCAATGGCTTTCTGGATTTGCTCGACATCGGTCAACTGCGCCTGGCTCGGGGTCTGCGCTTCGTCAACATTCACCGGCACCGCCTGATCGGCCAGCAGTTGCCCGGTCATGGTGATGCTGCTGCCGCGGCCGAGGGTCAATTGCTCGCCGTTCTGCAGTTTCACCGCCACCGCGCCTTCCGCGCCAGTGATCAATTGATCGCCGGCATACAAACGATCGCCTTCGAACAGCGGCCGTTTGATGCCGTCGCCCGCCTGAGCGAATACTTGACCGATGATTTTTGTGACCGTACCGATGAGCGTTGCCATGTGAAATCCTCCGCTGCCGACCACCGTCGGCACTGGTTCGCGAAGCAGCCCATGGCTCAATCGGGTTGCCGGGGGCGACGCTCGCACCCTCGACAGTTCGTTTCGCGGGTGCCCTGCCGGAAAACCTCAGCGCATTCAAGCACTTCGGCACCCTGTTCAAGGCAATACACCCACTAGCGCTACGTAACGGTGGTGAATCACCTGAGTGACAAAAATCTGTCGCTCATCGACCGTTACGCGTCCCTCCCCTTCAGCAGTACTTCGCCGTCTAAAGCAAAGTGAATGGAACTTTCCTCAAGCCCTTTTGAGCTCCCTAAAGCGCATAAAACAAAGGCTTTCGAGCTGAACAATGTGCTGCTTTTGAAAAACCGCATAAGTTTTTTTTGGCATAAGCCTTATGAAAATTTTTTCTTAGCTACGCTTCAGGATGTTCTTAGCTCTGATGTTACAAGAGTGAGACGCCGACACCTTAAAATATCGTCAAATATTTGGCGACAGTAACACACCATCAGGACTTACGGAGATGCACCCATGCGCGTACTAACCCCCCTCTGCAGCGCGGTTTTGCTGGCCATGGCTTGCACTTCTCAAGCCCACGCCATGAATCTGACTGAAGCCATTCAAAGCACCATTGCCACTCACCCGGAACTGGCGTCGCGCGTGGATGCGCGCCTGTCGGCGGATGAACAAGTCAAAGTCGCCAAGGGCGGTTTCTATCCGTCCGTCGACCTGAACGCCGCTTACGGACGCGGCTATAGCGACAACACCAACACTCGCGCCTTCGGCAATCACAACACCGAAATCCTCAATTACACCCAGTCCGAACTGCGGCTGCGGCAGATGATCTTTGACGGCTTCAACACCGCCAACGAGGTCGAGCGCACCAAAGGCGTGTCGAATTCACGCGCCTATTACGCGCAAGGCACCGCGCAGGATCTGGCCCTGCGCACCATTGAGGTCTATCTGGAAGTGCTCAAGCGTCGCGAACTGGTGACGCTTGCGAAGAACAACCTGCAGGCGCACTTGCGCGTCAACGACCAGATCGGCTTGCGCACCGAGCGTGGCGTCGGCAGCACGGCAGACTCCGATCAATCGGTAGCGCGTAAGGCGCTGGCGCAAAACAACCTGGATACCGCCGAAGTGGATCTGGCCGACGCCGAATCGAACTTCTACAGCGTGGTCGGGCGCATGCCCGATGAGCTGGAAACGCCGGCCTCGACCCGCGGCGAACTGCCGACCGAATTGCGCGAAGCCCAGCAGAGCATGGTTGATAACAACCCGTACCTGAAATCGGCACAGGCTGACGTGCAGTCGGCCGAAAGCCAATACGAAGTAGCGAAGTCGCCGTTCTACCCACGCTTCGACGCCGAAGCCGCGGTGGGCGCGAACAACAACGTGCAAGGCGACGAAGGTCACGACAACGAATGGCGTGTCGGCGTGGTGATGAACTACAACCTGTTCCGCGGCGGCAGCGACAAGGCGCGCCTGGCGGCCAACGCCCACGACATCAACCAGGCGATGGACATCCGCAACAACGCCCTGCGCCAGCTCAACGAAAATATTCGTCTGGCCTGGAACGCCATGGAAAACGCGAAGAAACAAACGCCGACCGCGCGCGAGTACGCCGAAACCACCAAACGCGTACGCGCCGCCTATCAGGATCAGTTCGGCCTCGGCCAACGTACCCTGCTCGACCTGCTCGACAGCGAAAACGAGCTGTACAACGCCAACCGTCGCTACACCGAAATTCGTTACACCGAGGAATACTCGATGTACCGCGTGTTGGCGAACATGGGCCAGTTGCTGAGCAAGCAACGAGTGGTGCTGCCGGCCGACGCGATTGCCGCGACCGAGGTGAAAAACCAGGCGCGCTTGCCTGAGTTGAAGTAACACACACAGGCGCCGTGGACACTGATCGTTCCCACGCTCCTGCGTGGGAATGCCTCTAGGGACGCTCCGCGTCCAGTGACGCGGAGCGTCACGGGGCTGCATTCCCGCGCGGGAGCGTGAGAACGATCCGACGATCTGAAGACGTCGTTCACCTCGCATCACCGTTCAACAGAGGCAATCAATATGACCCGCATGGAAACCGGCGCCGCCGGCATCGATCCGCGTTTGAGCTTCGATGATCCGTTACTCGACGGTCTGCTGATCCTCTGCAAACTGCACGGTGCGACGGTCAGCCGCGCCAGCCTGAGCGCCGGGTTGCCGCTGAACAAACAACGCCTGAGCCTGGATCTGCTGCCCCGCGCTGCCGCCCGCGCCGGGTTGCAGGCGCGTCTGCTGCGCCGGGACCTGAAAGATATTTCGTCGCTGAACCTGCCGATTCTGCTGCTGCTCAACGACGGCCGCACGGCGGTGCTGCGGCGTTTTGGCGACGACGGCAAAGCGTTGCTGTTGCCCAGTGAAGCCGACGGCGGCGAGCAATGGGTCAGCCGCGACGAACTCGCCGAACATTACAGCGGCCAGGCCTTGTTCGCCCGGCCGCGGCACGAACTCGAAGACCTGCGCGCGCCACTGGTGCCCCGGGTGCAGGCGTGGTTTCGCGACACCTTGAAGCTGTCGAAATGGCTGTACAGCGACGCGATTCTCGCCAGTTTCCTGATCAACCTGCTGGGCCTGATGGTGCCGCTGTTCGTCATGCAGACCTACGACCGAGTGGTGCCGAACCAGGCCACCTCGACTTTGTGGGTGCTGTCGATCGGCCTGTTGATCGGCACCGGGTTCGAACTGGTTCTGCGCGTGGTGCGTGCGCATTTGCTCGACACCGCCGGGAAGAAAACCGATGTGATTTTGTCCGCCACCTTGTTCGAACGCATCACTGGCATGTCGATGAAGGCGCGGCCAGCGACCATCGGCGGGTTCGCACAAAGCATTCATGATTTTCAGGGCCTGCGCGAATTCCTCACCGCCGTGACCCTGACCAGCCTGATCGACCTGCCGTTTGTGGTGTTGATGCTCGCAGTGATCGGCCTGCTCGGTGGCTGGCTGGTGGTGATTCCGCTGCTGGCGTTTCCGCTCACCATCATTTTCGCCATGGTCATTCAGGTCAAACTGCGCGACACCGTGCAAAAGAGCCTGAGCCTCGGCGCCGAACGCCAGGCCCTGCTGATCGAAACCCTCAGCGGCCTGGAAACCCTCAAGGCCTGCAGCGCCGAAAGCGAACGCCAGCACCAATGGGAAAGCACCCACGGCGCCCTCACCCGCCTCGACAGCCATGCGCGCAATCTTTCGGCGCTGGCGACCAACGGCACCTTGTTCATTCAGCAGTTTTCCGGGATGGCGACGATTGTCGCCGGGGTCTACAGCATCATTGCCGGTAACCTCAGCGTCGGTGCGCTGGTCGCCACCTACATGCTCGGCAGCCGGGTGCTCGCGCCGCTGGGGCAGATCGCCGGGCTGATCACCCGCTATCAGCAAGCGCAACTGACCATGAAAAGCACCGATGCGCTGATGGCCTTGCCGCAGGAACGCGACGGCAAGCAGCGGCCACTGGAACGCACGCAACTGCAAGGCGCGCTGGACGTCAGCGGCGTGACCTTCCATTACAACGGCCAAAACGCGCCGGCGCTGAGCAACGTCAGTTTCAGCCTCAAGCCTGGCGAACGGGTCGGCATCATCGGCCGCAGCGGCTCCGGCAAAAGCACCCTGGCGCGACTGGTGATGGGTTTTTACGAGCCCGAAGAAGGCCAGTTGCTGCTCGATGGCCTCGACCTGCGCCAGCTCGATGTCGCCGACCTGCGCCAACAGATCGGCTACGTCGCCCACGACCTGCCGCTGCTGGCCGGCAGCCTGCGCGACAACCTCACCCTCGGCGCCCGCTACATCAGCGACGCGCGCATGCTTGAAGTGGCCGAGCTGACCGGCGTCACCGATCTGGCCCGCCAGCACCCGCAAGGCTTCGACCGGCCGGTGGGCGAACGCGGACAATTGCTCTCCGGCGGCCAGCGCCAGGCGGTCCTGCTGGCACGCTCGTTGTTGCTCGACCCGCCGATCATGCTGCTCGACGAACCCACCAGCGCCATGGACAACAGCAGTGAAGACCAGCTGCGGCTGAAACTGCATCAATGGGTGCAGGGCAAAACCCTGTTGCTGGTCACCCACCGCACCTCGATGTTGAGCCTGGTCGATCGCTTGCTGGTACTGGACAACGGCCGGGTCGTCGCTGACGGCCCGAAAGAAGCGGTCATCGATGCACTGCGCAAGGGCCGTGTCGGCTCGGCGGCGGTCTAGGAGTTGCCCATGTCTGCTTCCACCGATAGCAAGGATCGCGGCTACTTCGACAGCTTCGGCAAAAGCGCCGAGGCCGACTTCATGCCGGAAACCGCCGGCGCCTCGTTGCAGGACTCGCCGCGCAAATCGCGGATCACCGTGTGGCTGGCGGCGGCACTGCTGATCAGCGCGGTGGTCTGGGCGAAATTCGCCGTGCTCGAAGAGGTCACCATGGGCGAAGGCAAGGCGATTCCGTCGAGCAAGGTCCAGGTGATCCAGAACCTCGAAGGCGGCATCGTCACCGAGATCTTCGTTCGCGAAGGCCAGATGGTCAGCAAGGGCGATACCCTGCTGCGGCTGGATGACACGCGCTTTCGCTCGAACAAGGGCGAAAGCGAGGCCGACCGCTACGCGCTGACTGCGCAGGTCGAACGCCTGTCCGCCGAGGCCGAGGGCCGGCCGTTCAAGCTCTCCGCGGAGGTGATTGCCAAGGCTCCGCAAGTCGCCGAAGACGAGCGCTCGCTGTACGAACAGCGCCAGCGCCGCCTCGCCAGCGAGCAGCGTACCTTGAGCGAACAACTGCGGCAGAAAACCCAGGAGCTGGCGGAGTTTCGTTCCAAGCAGGGCCAGTTCAGTTCCAGCCTGGCCTTGCTGCAGCAAGAGATGAACATGTCCGAACCGCTGGTGAAAACCGGCGCCGTGTCACCGGTGGAAATTCTTCGCCTCAGGCGCAGCGCAGTGGAAATTCGTGGCTCGCTGAATGCAACCACGCTGGCGATCCCCCGCGCCGAATCGGCGATTGCCGAGATCCGCAGCAAGATCGACGAATCGGAGCAGACCTTCCGCTCCGAGGCCGCCAAAGAGCTCAACGAGAAACGCACCGACCTGTCAAAAATCACTGCCACCAGCATCGCCATCGACGACCGCGTCACCCGCACCACGGTGACCTCGCCGGTGCGCGGGGTGATCAAGCAGATGAAGGTCAACACCATTGGTGGCGTGGTCCAGCCGGGCAGCGACATGGTCGAAATCGTGCCGCTGGAAGACAACCTGCTGATCGAGGCCAAAGTGCGGCCACAGGATGTGGCGTTCCTGCATCCGGGCCAGAAAGCCATGGTCAAGTTCAGTGCCTATGACTACACGATCTACGGCGGCCTGAGCGCCAGACTCGAGCTGATCGGCGCCGACACGATCACTGACGACAAGGGCAACAGCTTCTACCTGATCCAGGTGCGTACCGATAAAAACCATCTGGGCGGGGACGTCAAACCGCTGCTGATCATTCCGGGAATGGTGGCGACGGTGGACATCATCACCGGCGAAAAAAGCGTACTGGATTACCTGCTCAAACCGGTGCTGAAAGCGCGGACCGAGGCGATGCGCGAAAGGTAGATGTGGTCGAAACTGCGTTGACGGTGCAACAGCTATCGCGAGCAGGCTCACTCCTACATTTGGAACGCGTTTCAAGTGTAGGAGTGAGCCTGCTCGCGATAGCGCCAGTCCAATCACCGCCTATCTATCGCCATGGTTCTTGTGAAAGGTCTCCTCCCCCATCGCCGCAATCTGCCCTTCGATCAACGCTTCAAACGGCTTGAGCAACGCCTCGAATGAAGCCGGCGCTTCCAGGGTCTGCAACGCCTGCACAATCGCCTCGATAGTCGACAATGCCCCCGGCCCCGGCGCCTTGCGCAATCGATAACGCGACACGCCGCCCTCTGCCAGCGTCACCCGTGGCAACGCCGCCAGCAGTGGATTGAGGTGCAACATCTTGCGTGCCTTGCGCCAGGTACCGTCCGGCACGACCAGCAACAACGGTTCGTCAGTCGGCTCGTAAGCCTGCATCGGCTGCGCATCATCAGCCGGGAATAACAGCCGCGCCTGATAGCCCGGGCGGTTCAACAATGTCGGCAAATCGTCGAACACTTCACCAACGATCAACTCGGCATTGATCAGGCCCAACGCGGCTAGCCGCGCGGTATTCAACGCATGATTGACCTCGCTCGGATGCTGCAACAGCAACACCCGGGTGCGGCTGTCGAGGCTGGGGATCAGCGGGCACAGGCAGTGGGTTTGAGGGCGCAGGCAGCGCGGGCATTGTGGTCGGGACATGAAGGGTTACGCCTGATTCAACTGGGCTTTGAGCAAATCGCGGAAGGTCTGGATCAACGGCTCGCGACTGCGACCGCGGCGCATGATCATCGAAAACGGCGCCTGATAGCCGAACGTGGCCGGCAGCAACACGCGCAAGTCGCCCTTGTCGGCCCAGGCCTGGGCGTAGTGTTCCGGCAAATAACCGATGTAAGCACCGGAGAGCACCAGAATCAGCTGCGCTTCCATGCTTTCCACGGTGGCGGCGCTGTGTTTGAAACCATGCCGGGCCAGTTCGGCCTGGCTCCAGTAACCGCGCCCGACCATGCGCTGCTGGGTGATGACCTGCTCGGGAATGCGCCGTTCGTTGAACAGCGGATGGCGACTGCTGCAATACAACCAGTGTTGCTCGCGGTACAGCGGCATGTAGACCAACCCGCTCATGCGCGTGGAGAACGCGCCGATGGCCAGGTCGAGGCGGTTGTCCTGCACGCCGAGTTGCAATTCATACGGGCTCATCACCGACAAATGCAAATGCACCGCCGGGTGCTCCTGGCTGTAGGCGCCGATGGCTTCGGCAAAAGGCAAGGCCTTGTCACTGACAGTGGAATCGATTACCCCGAGATTGAGGGTGCCGCGCAGTTCGCCTTTGAGCGCGGCGGCGTATTGCTCGAAGCCCTCGAGCTCGCCGAGCAGGCGCAACGTTTCCTGATGAAACAGCTCGCCCTTGCTGGTCAGGCTGAACCCGCCACGCCCGCGATGGCACAGCACCAGGCCGAGCGCCGCTTCGAGCTGGCTCATGTAGGTGCTGATCGCCGAGGTCGACAGGTTGAGTTCCTGCTGCGCGTTGGCAAAACCCTGATGGCGCACGACGCTGACGAAGATGCGCAGGAGTTTCAGGTCGGGTAAAGCGTTGGCCATTGGTACTCCGGGCTGTGCAACTGTGTGTCTGTGGAAAAAGACCCTCACCCCAGCCCTCTCCCGGAGGGAGAGGGAGCTGATCTCCATGGCTTTCAA
Source organism: Pseudomonas sp. Z003-0.4C(8344-21) (assembly GCF_900104975.1). Lineage (NCBI taxonomy): Bacteria > Pseudomonadati > Pseudomonadota > Gammaproteobacteria > Pseudomonadales > Pseudomonadaceae > Pseudomonas > Pseudomonas sp. Z003-0.4C(8344-21). The sequence goes on from NZ_LT629756.1 coordinate 4,758,926, forward strand.
ATCCTGAGTTCGACTCGATTTTTTTCAGATCGATGCAGATTCCGCCAACAACTCGGTCGGCCCCCTCTCCCTCCGGGAGAGGGCTGAGGTGAGGGCAACAATCTTCAGCCCTACACTTCATTCGAACCCGCGAAAGTCTAATCCCCCCACCTCCATTAGTTTAGAAAAATCTGAACTAAGTTTTTGCCCCTAGCGATTCTTCCCCGCCACTACATTTCGCATCATCGCCCCCACAGCGGCGTCCGAGCCCGTATTTATCGGCGCGCCGACATAAATAAAACAAAGACGATGAGGCCCTACCCGTGGACAAGATTCTTCACCAACCACTGGGCGGCAACGAAATGCCGCGCTTCGGCGGCATCGCCACCATGCTCCGACTTCCCCATGTACCGACCGCTGCCGGTCTGGACGCTGCCTTCGTTGGCGTGCCGCTGGACATCGGCACTTCGCTGCGGCCCGGCACTCGCTTCGGGCCGCGCGACATCCGCACCGAATCGGTAATGATCCGCCCGTACAACATGGCCACCGGTGCTGCGCCGTTCGATTCGCTGTCGGTTGCCGACATCGGTGACGTAGCGATCAACACTTTCAACCTGCTCGACGCCGTGCGCATCATCGAAGAAGCCTACGACAACATCCTCGAGCACAACGTCATCCCCATGACCCTGGGTGGCGACCACACCATCACCCTGCCGATCCTGCGTGCGATTCATAAGAAGCACGGCAAGGTCGGCCTGGTGCATATCGATGCCCACGCCGATGTGAACGATCACATGTTTGGCGAGAAGATCGCCCACGGCACCACCTTCCGCCGCGCGGTAGAGGAAGGCCTGCTGGACTGCGACCGTGTGGTGCAGATCGGTTTGCGCGCGCAGGGTTACACCGCGGATGACTTCAACTGGAGCCGCGATCAGGGTTTCCGCGTGGTGCAGGCCGAAGAGTGCTGGCACAAGTCGCTGGCACCACTGATGGCCGAAGTGCGCGAGAAAGTCGGCGGCGGCCCGGTGTACCTGAGTTTCGATATCGACGGCATCGACCCGGCCTGGGCGCCTGGCACCGGCACCCCGGAAATCGGCGGTCTGACCACCATTCAGGCAATCGAGATCATCCGCGGCTGCCAGGGCCTCGACCTCATCGGTTGCGATCTGGTAGAAGTCTCGCCCGCTTATGACACCACCGGCAACACCTCGCTGCTGGCCGCCAACCTGCTGTACGAAATGCTCTGCGTACTGCCTGGCGTGGTTCATCGCTGAGGGTCGGGTCATGAACGAACGTGATCAGGTTCTGCACGCGGCCGCCGAATTGGTCGCCGCGTTTGCCCGTAACGACCGCGAAGCCTACTTCGGTGCGTTCAGCGCCGATGCGAGTTTCGTGTTTTACACCCTCGAACAGCCACTGCTGTCGCGCGATGCTTATCAGGCGTTGTGGGACCGCTGGCGCAGCGAGGATGGCTTCGAGGTGCTGTCGTGCACCTCGAGCAACGCCTTCGTCAGCCTGCAGGGTGACGTGGCGATTTTCATTCATGACGTGGCCACCGAGCTGCGCATGCAAGGGGAGCAACACTTCAGCCAGGAGCGCGAGACGATTGTTTTCAAAAAACAAGCGTCGAGCCTAGAACAACAAGGCCTATGGCTGGCCTGTCACGAACATTTGTCCGCAATGCCGGAAGGGCTGCCATCCCCTTAGCCAATGGTGACGCTCACGCACGATGAGCGCGCCTGATGATCGGAGCAGATCATGAATAACAACAACAACGAAAAAAGCCTTAGCAGCATTGAAACCAACGGGGTCGAACAGATCCCGGATCATGAGCGCGACGCCCGACCCAGCGACCTGTTTCGCTTGATCTTCGGCGGCGCCAATACCTTTGCAACGGCGGTGCTGGGCAGTTTTCCGGTACTGTTCGGTCTGTCGTTTCAGGCCGGCGTCTGGGCGATTGTCCTGGGTGTAATGGTGGGTGCGCTGATTCTCGCGCCGATGGGCCTGTTCGGCCCGCTCAACGGCACTAACAACGCCGTATCTTCCGGTGCCCACTTCGGCGTGCACGGGCGGATCGTCGGTTCCTTCCTGTCATTGCTGACCGCAATCGCGTTCTTCTCACTGTCGGTGTGGAGTTCGGGTGACGCGCTGGTCGGCGGCGCCAAACGCCTGCTCGATCTGCCGGAAACCGACCTGACCCTGGGCCTGGCCTACGGCTTGTTCGCGTTGCTGGTGCTGACCGTGTGCATCTACGGCTTCCGCTTCATGTTGTGGGTCAACCGCATTGCGGTGTGGGCCGCGAGCCTGCTGTTCCTGCTCGGGATCTTTGCCTTTGCGCCGGCCTTTGACAGCCAGTACGCCGGCAGCGTCGCGCTCGGTCAGGCCGGTTTCTGGGCGGCGTTCATTGGCGCGGCGCTGGTGGCGATGAGCAACCCGATTTCCTTCGGTGCGTTCCTCGGCGACTGGTCACGCTACATCCCACGGACGACGCCGAAGGGCCAGATCATGCTGGCGGTGATCGCGGCGCAACTGGCGACGCTGATTCCGTTCCTGTTCGGCCTTGCCACCGCGACCATCGTGGCGATCAAGGCTCCCGACTACATTGCCGCGAACAACTATGTCGGCGGCTTGCTGGCGGTATCGCCGAGCTGGTTCTTCCTGCCGGTGTGCCTGATCGCGGTGATCGGCGGCATGTCGACCGGCACCACCTCGCTGTATGGCACCGGGCTGGACATGTCCAGCGTGTTCCCGCGTGTGCTGTCGCGGGTCAAGGCGACGTTGCTGATCGGCGTGCTGTCGATTGCCTTCATCTTCATCGGTCGTTTTGCCGCCAACCTGGTGCAGAGCGTGTCGACCTTCGCCGTGCTGATCATCACCTGCACCACGCCATGGATGGTGATCATGATCATCGGCCTGGTGGTGCGTCGCGGCTTCTACTGCCCGGATGACCTGCAAGTGTTCACCCGTGGCGAACAGGGCGGGCGCTACTGGTTCAGCCACGGCTGGAACTGGCGGGGTCTGGGTGCGTGGATCCCGAGCGCGGCGGTCGGCCTGTGCTTCGTCAACCTGCCGGGGCAGTTCGTCGGCCCGCTCGGTGAACTGGCTGGCGGCATCGACATCAGCCTGCCGGTGACCCTGGGCCTGGCGTCGGTGGTGTACCTGACACTGCTCAAGCTGTTCCCGGAACCGCGCGAAGTGTTCGGGCCGACCGATGTGCGCCGGGAAGCTGCAATAAAACCTCAACTGCGTCAGGCCGCCTGACACCGATCCCCGGTGGGAGCGAGCTTGCCCGCGATGACTGCGGCACATCCAACAAAGATGTGCCTGACAGACCGCCATCGCGAGCAGGCTCACGCCTGCAAGGGAACTGATTTCAGCCCCAATATAAAAAAGACAATCGGAGACTCGCCATCATGGCTTTGGATTTATTCGTCGTACTCCTCTACGCCGCCGCGATGCTGATACTCGGCTACTACGGCATGCGCAAGGCCAAGACCCACGAGGATTACCTGGTCGCCGGGCGTAACCTGGGGCCGTCGCTGTACATGGGCACCATGGCGGCTACCGTTCTGGGTGGCGCGTCCACCGTCGGCACCGTGCGGCTGGGTTACGTGCATGGCATTTCCGGGTTCTGGCTGTGTGCGGCACTGGGTTGCGGGATCGTCGCGCTGAACCTGTTCCTCGCCAAACCGCTGCTGAAGCTGAAGGTGTTCACCGTCACCCAGGTGCTGGAAAAGCGCTACAACCCGATGGCCCGCACCGCCAGCGCAACCATCATGCTCGCTTACGCGCTGATGATCGGCGTGACCTCGATCCTGGCGATCGGCACCGTGCTGCAAGTACTGTTCGGCCTGCCGTTCTGGATCTCGGTGCTGCTGGGCGGCGGTATCGTGGTGATCTACTCGACCATCGGCGGCATGTGGTCGCTGACCCTGACCGACATCGTCCAGTTCGGCATCCAGACCGTCGGCCTGATGTTCCTGCTGCTGCCGATCTGCCTGTACCGCGTCGGTGGCTGGGATCAACTGGTGGCGCAATTGCCGGCAGCCAGCTTCAACTTCACCAGCATCGGCTGGGACACGATCATCACCTACTTCATGATCTACTTCTTCGGCATCCTCATCGGTCAGGACATCTGGCAGCGCGTGTTCACCGCCAGGAGCGAAAAGGTCGCCAGGTACGCCGGCACTTCGGCCGGGATCTACTGCATCGTCTACGGTCTGGTCTGCGCGCTGATCGGCATGGCCGCGCATGTGCTGATTCCGGATCTGGACAACGTCAACAACGCCTTTGCCGCCATCGTCAAAGTCTCGCTGCCGGACGGCATCCGTGGCCTGGTGATCGCTGCTGCACTGGCGGCGATGATGTCCACCGCCAGCGCCGGCCTGCTCGCCGCCTCCACCACGCTGACTGAAGACCTGCTGCCGAAACTGCGCGGCGGCAAACAATCGAACGTCGCCGTCAGCCGTCTGTTCACCCTGCTGACTGGCGTGGCGGTGCTGGGCATTGCACTGGTGGTCAACGACGTGATCAGTGCTTTGACTCTGGCTTACAACCTGCTGGTCGGCGGCATGCTGATTCCGCTGATGGGCGCGATTTTCTGGAAACGCGCGACCACCGCCGGGGCGATCAGCGCCATGACGCTGGGCTTTATCACTGCGCTGGTGTTCATGGTCAAGGACGGTATGGACGCGAACACGCCGATCTATTACAGCCTCGGGGTCAGTCTGGTGAGCTTCGTGCTGGTCAGCCTGTTTTCGCCGCGTCCGGCGGCTGTGGCGCCTGCGATTTGAACTTGATGTAACGACTTGCTGCTTTCTTCGACGGGTGTGGCGTCGGTTGCCACACCCGTTTTTTTACGTCTGCAGAAAGCCAAAAATCGCAGCCTCCGGCCGCGCCTGCCAGGTATTGGCAAGTGAGGCCGAAGACTGCGATTTCACTGAATCTGGAAATCCGGGGGCGTTAACGCCGACGTGGCTGGCGGCGGCGCTGCTCGTCATCGGTGCGAATCGGCACAGGTTGCATTGGCGGTTCGATCAAGCCGAGCGCAACACCCAAATCGTGCAGCCAGTTTTGAATTTTCTCTTTCATCGTCGTGCCCCCTTCAGGGTGGTGCTGAGCGGCCGGAATTCTGAGGCCGCTTCGCACTGATAATAGTCCGAAGTCCTACGCAATGCTCGGCCAAATCCGCAATGATCTGTTACTGAATTGATCAGGATCGGCTGTCATTGGTTCAGGCTGTTTCGCGGGCTTGCGCCACAGGCGCGGGATAGACCGCTTGCTGCACGTCGATCCAGGCATTCAGGTTGGCCCCGACCATGCCTTTACGCCACATGAGCCACGTTGTCGCACCCACGAACGGCTCGGCCAGCGGATGCACCGCGACGCGCTCGCGCCCCGGCAAACTGGCCAGCATCGACTCGGCCATCAGCGCGACGCCGCTGCCGGCAATCACACAGGCGAGCATGCCTTGATACGACTCGATCTCCATCGCCCGCCCCATCGCCGCGTGGTAATGGGCGAACCAGGCTTCCAGGCGCATGCGGTACGAACAGCCCTGACGAAAGGTGAACACCGCACGCCCCGCGACATCCAGGGCGGTGCGCACCGGCGGATGTTCGGGTTCGGTAATCAACACCAGACGCTCGTCGCAAAGCGGCACGCCGTCGAGCCCGGCCAGCTCCAGCGGGCCGTCGACCAGTGCAGCGTCGAGGCGCCCGGTGAGCAAACCTTCCAGCAGCTCGCCGCTCGGCGCTGCCTGCACTTGCAGATTCACTGCGGGATATTGCTGGTGATAGCGCGCCAGCAGTTCGGGCAGATGAATCGCCGCCGTGCTGTACATCGTGCCGAGCACAAAATCCCCGGCCGGTTGCCCGCCCATCACCGCCGCGCTGGCCTGATCGCGCAGGGCGAACAGCTTGCCGGTGTAGTCCAGCAGGACTTTTCCCGCAGGCGACAACTGCAACCGCTGACGCTCACGCACGAACAGTTCGACGCCCAATTGCTCTTCGAGCTGTTTGAGCCGGGTCGACAGATTCGACGGCACCCGATGCAAGCGCTCGGCGGCGCGGGTGATCGAACCTTCCTCGGCGACGGCCTGAAAGATTCGCAGTTGACTGAATTCCACCGACATTCTCCAGAACAGAACAAGTTACTCACTATTATTCAATTTTAAAGAAAGTCAATCGGTCCTAGCCTGACGGTCATTGCTCTCTCGACGGAAGCCCGACCATGTCGCCTCTGATTCGCTTATCCGCCTGCTTCGTTGCCCTGATGATGGCCATGGGCATCGGCCGTTTCGCCCTGACCCCGCAAATGCCCCACCTGCTCAGCGAAGGCCAGATCGACCTGACGGGCGCCGGTCTGATCGCTGCGGCCAACTACCTCGGTTACCTGCTCGGCGCGGTGGATGCGATGTTCGCGCATCGCCCGTCGCAAGTGCAGCGACGCCTGCACGGTGGCTTGTGGCTGTGCGTGTTGCTGACGCTGGCGTCGTTCTGGGCGGATGGCTTCTGGTCGCACTTGCTGCTGCGCTTCGGCACCGGGGTGGCGAGCGCCTGGGTGCTGGTGATGATTACGGCGTTGAGTCAGCCGCTGGCAGCGGCAGCGGGTCGACCACGGCTGGGCGCGCTGGTCTTTGCCGGACCGGGGCTGGGGATTTTTCTGACCGGGTTGCTGGCGCTGGCCTCGCATCGGCTGCAGCAGACATCCGCGACGCTATGGCTGATTTATGCGGCGGCCGCGCTGGTGATGATGTTGAGCGTCTGGCGTCTGTTGCCGACGCCAGTCGCCACGGTTGCAGTGGCTGCGCCGAGGGCGAGCCCGGCGAATCGTGGCATCGGCAGGCTCGCGCTGATTTATGCGTTGTACGGCATCGGCTACATCATCCCGGCGACCTTCCTCTCGCAAATGGCCAATGCACAATTTGACGGGCGATGGCAGGCCGATCTGTTCTGGCCGTGCTTCGGTCTGGCGGCGGCGCTGGGGGTGTTGCTGGTCAGCCTGCGTCGTCACGATCCGCAAACCACGCGGCACTGGTTGATGGCGACGTTGTGGCTGCAAGCGGGCGGTGTATTCGCTTGCTTGCTCGGCAGCGGCGTCGGTCTCGGCCTGGGTGTGATCCTGTGCGGCACGCCGTTTCTGGCGTGCATGCAACTGGTCATGCAGCGCTCGCGGGAACTGGCGCCCCACGCCACCCAGCGCAACGCCGGTTTGCTGACTGCCTGCTTTGCCGTCGGCCAGCTCAGTGGCCCGTTGCTGGCGGCATTGAGCAGCCACTTCAGCGGCGGCTTGCAACCGGCGCTGGTGATTGCCGCTTGCGGCTTGCTGATCGCTGGCGGCCTGGCGATGCAGGCGTCTAACGTTGGCCCAGCGCGCTGCGCAAACGCCGACGCAGCCACTGCTCGGCGCTGACGAAAGTGATGCCGAGCAACACCAGCACGGCGCCGAGAACGAAATTCAGCGTCAGTTGTTCGCCCAGCAGCAACACGCCAAAGGTCACCCCGAACAGCGGCGTCATGAACGAAAACACCGCCAGATTCGCCGCCAGATAGCGACGCAGCAGCCAGAACCAGACCAGGTAACTGAAGAACGACACGACCAGTCCCTGGAACAGCACACTGGCGACCGCCACGGTGGTCAGGTTGACATGAGTGATCTGGCCGCTGAACAGCGCAATCAGCAACAGGCCAAGGAAGCCGACGATCAACTGATAAAAGAGCGTCAACGTCACCGGCGCTTCCGACAGCCGCGAAGCGCGCACCACCACCGTGGTCGCGCCCCAGCAGGCGCCGGCCAGCACGCCAAACGCATCGCCAAGCAGCATGCGCCGATCGAGGTTGTCCCACGACACACCGCCGGCGAAGGCGATCGCGATGCCGATAAAAGCGAGAAGAATGCCCAGCCATTGCAACGGTCGCAGGCGCTCACTGGCCAGCAGAAAGTGCACACCGAGCGCGGTGAAAATCGGCGCTGTATAGAGGAATACCGACATGTGCGCAGCAGTGGTCAGTTGCAGGCCTTCGGCAATAAACAGGAATTCCAGACCGAACAACGCACCGGCCAGCAAGCCGCCGCGCCAGGTCTTGCCAACCTGACCCCAACCGCCCTTCCAGCAGATCAGCAAGCCGACCAGCAATGCGGAAATCCCCGAACGCGCCGCCGCCTGCATCACCGGTGCGATATCCGCCGCCGCCCACTTGATCAGCACTTGCTGTACACCCCAGATCAGGCACAGGCCAATCATCACTTGCAGGGCAAAGCTGTCGGCATTGCGCCGCTCGACATTCACCGCAACACCTCGAACACACACGACATGGGCAGGCCATCCAATGGTCAGAAAACAATGCTGGGATTATTGATCAGACGCGCGGAAAAAGGCGTCTGGAAAAGACATTTTGTTTATCAGTGACGTCAACTTTGAATGGCGGATGGCTGCGCCATCCATCGCCAGCAGGCTGGCTCCCACACTGATTGTGGTGAATCCCCCAATACTGGGCTGGTCACAATTCCCCTGTGGGAGCCAGCCTGCTGGCGATAGCGGCAGCCGCCACAACATCAATTACCGATCTGTATGACCAAATCGATTCGCCAACAAAAAACCCACCGCACAGGCCACCGCTGTGGCAAAGCCCCCCCACGCCCAGTCCATCAGACTCACCTGCACCGACCAGCCGCGCAACGTCGCCCAGTTGGTCAGATCGTACGTGCCATACGCCACCAGCCCGAGCAACGCCCCCATCTTCGCCGCACGCTGCCAAGTGAGGGCCGGCAACACCACAAACACCACGCAACCCATAACGTACAGGCAATAAAAAACCGCTGCGGGGATCAGCAGCGGTTTGTCGAGCATCAGCGGACCGAGCAGTTCGCGATAGGTCGGCGCCATCAACAGGCCGAGCCAGACGCCGTCGAGCAAAAGAAACGTCAGCAGCGTGGCGACGTAGGCGATCAGCGTTTTTTTCATCGAACCGTTTCCCTGTGTGCCCATGGAGCATGGGCCATCCAGGGCTCAGGTTAGTTCAATGCGATCGGCATGGATGACAATCTTGCCTTCCTTGTACAGCGAACCGATAGCCTTCTTGAAGTTGCCTTTGCTCACGCCGAACAGGCTGCTGATCAGCGCCGGATCGCTTTTATCGCTGACTGCGAGCGTGCCGCTGTTGTCGCGCAATTTGGCGAGAATCTTCGAACTCAGGCTGCTGGCGGCTTCCTGACCGACAGGTTGCAGGCTCAGGGCAATCTTGCCATCGGCACGCACTTCCTTGATGTAGCCTTTCTCGAGCATGCCGGCGCGCATGAACTTGAAGATCTCGTTCTTGTGAATCAGACCCCAGTGCTTGTTGTTGATGATCGCCTTGAAGCCCATGTCGGTGGATTCGGCCACCAGCAAATCGACTTCCTGGCCCGGGCTGTAGTTGGCCGGGGTCTTGTCGAGGTAGCGATCCAGACGCGCCGTGGCGGTGATGCGACGGGTGTGCTTGTCGAGGTAGACGTGCACCACGCAGTATTCGCCGGCGGTCAATTGGCGTTTTTCTTCGGAGTACGGCAGCAACAGATCCTTGGGCAGACCCCAGTCAAGGAACACACCGATGCTGTTGACTTCAACGACCTTCAGGCTGGCAAACTCGCCGACCTGGACTTTCGGTTTTTCTGTGGTCGCGAGCAGTTTGTCTTCGCTGTCCAGATAAACAAAAACATTGAGCCAATCTTCATCTTCACTGGGAATATCCTTGGGGATATAACGGTTGGGCAGAAGGATTTCGCCGTCGGCACCGCCATCCAGATATAAACCGAAGTTAGTGTGTTTAACCACTTGCAAACTGTTGTAACGCCCGACTAAAGCCATTTTCCAGAACCCTCATTGCGTGGGCGGCATTCTACCCGTTTTTGCCGTGAGCGTCGGGCGACAGATCCGCGCGCGGCGTTTAATCGGCGCAACGCCTTGATTTATCTGATTGGCGGACGGTCCATATGCCATTCGTCAGACCGACGAGCCCACGCCCGAGCGAATACTCAACACCTGCTCCAGATAAATCTTCTTATTTAAAACAGCAGGTTAGACGGTTATCTCAGAGATAGAAGCGATAATAATGCAGCGCAGCGGTCGGTTATTCCGAAGGATATTTACCAAGCAATTGTCAAGTTATTCCTGTACGATGCCTGGCCGAGTTACTTTCTACAGGTTAATGGCCGCCATGCGTGTAAAAGCATCCACCAGCAAAGCAAAGCCAGCTCCAGCCGTTGAAACCAGCGAATCGATCAACGATCAGATCGCCGCGTTCCTCAAGTCCGGCGGCGAGATTCAGCAAATTGCCAAAGGCGTCAGTGGCCAGACATTCGGCCCGTCCAAGCAGATCAGCCTGGGCAAGAAGTAATACCCGGTTTTACACCCGTCCAGAGGCGCTTTGAGCTTCGAAGCGTCTGGACTGGCACCGCGCAATTCCCTCCGCATTAAACAAAAATCCCTGAAAATCGACGAACGGCCCTCAATGCCGAGCATTCGCCGGTATCCTTGCACGCGTCTAGATCAAGCGTTTCAGCAGGCGCAGCCCTGCCCTCGCGGTTCATGGAGTGACGCATGCGCCCATCTTCCTGTTTATTGCTCGTCAGCCTTTGCGCCAGCGCGTCCGCGTTTGCGCAGGTATTTCAGCGTGAACTGGGCGACTTCGACCTCAAGCTCGGCACCACCCCGAGCCGCAGCATGGCCCAGGGTCTGGTCAAACCGGCGGCGGTCGGCTCGTTCCACGGCGGCCTCGATCTGAGCCATGACAGCGGCCTGTACGTCGGCCAGTACGCACCGAGCATGGGCCTGACGCCGGGCAAGGATCTGGAAATCGACTCCTACGTAGGCTTCAAGCAGCCTTTCGATCAGGTCCTCGGCTACGAAGTCGGCATGATCCACTACAGCTATCCCAGCGTGGATACCCTCGACAGTCAGGAACTGTTTGGCGGCCTGACCCTGCTCGGCAGCCGTTTCGGCGTGGCCCTCAGCAACGACCCGGACAAACAGAACAACACCCTGTTTGCCGACCTCGGCGGCAATCAGCCGTTCGGCATCGGCGTCAGCATGAAATACACCACGCACCAGCTGAACACGCCGGTGGCGGTGGACGGCGGGTACGTCAGCAGTTTCACCGATTGGTCGGTGAAGTTGTCGCGGCCGTTCATGGGCGTCGACCTCGACCTGATCTACAGCAATTCCAGCCTCAGCGGCGACGATTGCTCGGCCTATTCCGGGCACAACAGCCAGTGCGATGGCCTCGTCACCCTGAAAGCCGCACGCGCGTTCTATTGATCGGCTGAACTGCCGCGCGCATCCCGCATCACATAAGAATCAGATTTCCGACGCCAGGCTCTCGCAAGGATTTGCCCATGTCTCGCTGGTTCAAACACATCGCCGCTTTATTGATCTTCACCCTCGCCCTCGGCGCCTGTAGCCGTGTCGGCCTGGCCTACCGCAATCTCGACGTGATCATTCCATGGACGCTCGGCGATTACCTGGACATGAACGGCGAGCAGAAAGACTGGTTCAACGAACGGCTCAGGGAACATTTGAGCTGGCACTGCACCACGCAATTGCCCGGTTATCTGGATTGGCTCGATCGCCTGCAAAGCATGGTCGAAAGCAATCAGGTCACCGACGCTGCCCTGCAGGAACGCACCGCCGAAGCCAAACAGGCGATCGCCCAGACCGCTCGGGAAATCACGCCGTCGGCCATTGAGCTGCTGCAGGGTCTGGATGACAAACAGGTAGCGGAAATGAACGACGCCTTCGCCAAGGATTTGCGCAAGCGCCAGAAGGAATACGTCGAGCCGCCGGTGGCGCAACAAATCAAGGAACGCGGCGAGCGCATGGAAAAACGTTTCGGCGACTGGCTCGGCCCACTCAGCGACAGGCAAAAACAACGGGTGGCGCAGTGGTCCGCGGCGCTAGGCGATCAGAACACCCAATGGATCGCCAACCGCGCCCATTGGCAGCAGCAATTCAGCGCCGCCGTGGCACAGCGCCAGAGCCCTGAGTTCGCCCAACGCATCGAGACGCTGCTGGTCAACCGTGAGCGTTTATGGACGGCGGACTACCGCAAGGCCTACGCCAACACCGAAGCACAGGGCCGCGCGCTGGCGGTGGACCTGATGGCCGACAGCACGCCGCAGCAGCGTGAACGCTTGTTGAAAAAGATCGAGGGCGTGCGTAAGGATTTCAACGACCTGAAGTGCCTGAAGGGCGCAAAGAAACCCTGAGAAAATCGAGATCCCCTGTAGGAGTGAGCCTGCTCGCGATAGCGGTGGTTCAGTCATCAGTGATGTGACTGATCGACCGCTATCGCGAGCAGGCTCACTCCTACAGGTTCAGGTGTTGGCTTCAGGCAATCTGGGCCTTGGACGCCACTTCATCAAACGTCAACTCATCCAGCGCATCCTCCTGCTCATCCAGCACCTGACGCGGATGGTCATTGCCCGGAATGCTGCTGTCGATCAGGCTCAGCAGGCTCGCACCGCGCGGGGTCAGGACGAAGTTTTCGCCGTTGCCACCCTCGTCCTCTGGCCGTGGCTCGATGAAACCGCGTTCCAGCAGCAATTTCTCGTATTGGCACGCCTGCGTTTTCAGATGATCCAGGTTTTCCACCGGCTCACCCGACGCCGCCATATTCGCGGCGTGCTCCTCGGCATAGGGGCGCGGCGTGAAACTGTGTCCGGCGCTGTTCTGAACTTCATGCAGCAAGCGTTCAATCAAATCCCAATTGTATGTGGTCATCCTGATTCAACCTCCGGTGCGCATCGGTAATGGTGCGTTCTCAGGTTGTGACCGGAGCGGCGCACAGCCGTTCAGCCGCGTTTCCGGCACTGACCGACCGGCGGTCTGTCGATTTGCCCGGCGGTTGAACGACTAGTCTGAAACAGCCGGTTCAACCCCGCAGGAGACATCGTCATGAACGTCGAAAACCATCCGGTGGTATCGCGCGAAGAATGGCTCGCCGCGCGCCAGCAACACCTGGCCCACGAAAAAGCCTTCACCCGCGAACGCGACCGTCTCAGCGCCGAACGCCGCGCCCTGCCCTGGGTAAAGATCGACAAGGATTACCACTTTCAGGGCCCGAACGGCGAACTGAAGCTCACCGACCTGTTCGGCAAGCACAGCCAGCTGATCATCTATCACTTTATGTTCGCCAAGGGCTGGCAGGAAGGCTGTCAGGGTTGCTCGTTTCTCAGCGACCACATTGACGGCGCCAACCAGCATCTGGCCCATCACGATGTCGCCGTGGTGGCCGTGTCTCACGCACCGTTCAGCGAGTTTCAAGATTTCAAGAAACGCATGGGCTGGAAATTCGACTGGGTGTCGTCAGAGGGTTGCGACTTCAACTTTGACTTCGACGTATGTGCACGCGTGGCCGACGTCGCAGCAGGAACGGCTACCTACAACTACGAAAAGACCGACAGCGCCGAGGAAGAAATGCCCGGGTTAAGCGTGTTTTATCGCAACGACCAAGGCGAGATTTTCCACACCTATTCAACCTATGCCCGCGGCCTGGACATGCTGGTCGGCGCCTATCACTACCTTGACCTCACGCCCAAGGGCCGCAATGAAGACGAGATCATGGAATGGGTGCGGCATCATGATCGGTATGAAGAAGCTATCCGCTCCGGTTGCAGCCACGGCAGTTGAGACGAATTCGGGATGAACTTTTCCCTGCGTCTCGCCCTCAACCGCTTGACTGCCTTAACCGGAACTGAGGCCTGCCCCGATGAAAATCCTGATCAAGCTCACCCTCGCCGCTACCCTCGCCTGCGCCCTGCCCGTGTGGGCCTGCACGCCGGAAGAAGCGACGATCAAACGCGAACAGCTGGCGAAGGAAGTCTCGAAACTGACCGAGCAGAACCCGGAAAAAGCCAAGGAGATCAACGCTGAGTTGCAGAAAATGGACCTGGGCACGGCGAGCGCCGATCTGCCCGACAAATGCCAGTTGATCGACCAGCGTCTGAAAGAACTGGGCTCGGCAGAGAAAAAAGCTGATAGCTGAAGACATAAAAAAACCGGACATCGTCCGGTTTTTTTGTGCGCGTATTAAACTCTTACTCAGCCGCAGGCTCGGCCGGTTTGCGGCGCTTGAGCGGGGCCATGCCGTCGCTGCTCACCAGTGAATCCGGTTTTGGCCGGTTGGCGCTCTTGCGCTTGGTCGGCGTCTTGGCCGCGGTTTTCTTCTTGTCGCCCTTGGCGTCAGTCTTTTTCTTTTTCACGCCAACAGCCTTGCCCGAGGCCTTGACCTTTTTCGGCCCGCTGTAGGTGCCTTTGACTTCCTTGATGGTGCGGCGCTCGAAGCTCTGCTTCAGATAGCGCTCGATGCTCGACATCAGGTTCCAGTCGCCATGGCAGATCAGCGAGATCGCCAGACCGTCGTTACCGGCACGCCCAGTACGACCAATGCGGTGCACGTATTCATCGCCGCTGCGTGGCATGTCGAAGTTGATCACCAGATCCAGACCATCAACGTCCAGACCACGGGCCGCAACATCGGTCGCCACCAGAATCTTCACGCCGCCCTGCTTCAGGCGATCGATCGCCAGTTTGCGATCCTTCTGGTCTTTTTCGCCGTGCAGCACGAACGCCTTGTATTCCTGCGCCACCAAGCGGCCGTAGATGCGGTCGGCCATGGCGCGGGTATTGGTGAAAACAATCGCTTTCTGGTAGGTCTCGTTGGCCAGCAGCCAATTCACAATCTGCTCTTTGTGCTGATTGTGGTCAGCAGTGATGATTTGCTGACGGGTGGTCGAGTTCAGTTGGCTGACCGCGTTGAGCTGCAAGTGCTCAGGGTTGTTCAGCACCTTGCCGATCATCTCGCGCAGGCCGGAACCGCCGGTGGTGGCGGAGAACAGCATGGTCTGCTGACGGTTCGGGCATTCATCGACCAGACGCTGCACGTCTTCGGCAAAACCCATGTCGAGCATGCGGTCGGCTTCGTCGAGCACCAGCACTTCGACTTCCTTGAGGTCGAGGTTGCCGGCGTTGAGTTGCTCGATCATCCGGCCCGGGGTGCCAATGAGGATGTCCGGCACTTTGCGCAGCATCGCCGCCTGGACCTTGAAGTCTTCGCCGCCGGTGATCAGCCCGGATTTGATGAAGGTGAACTGCGAGAAGCGTTCGACTTCCTTCAAGGTCTGCTGGGCCAGTTCGCGGGTCGGCAGCAGGATCAGCGTCTTGATGCTGACGCGAATCTTCGCCGGGCCGATCAGGCGATTGAGGATGGGCAGAACGAAAGCGGCGGTTTTGCCACTACCGGTTTGCGCCGTCACCCGCAGATCACGCCCTTGGAGCGCCAGCGGAATGGCCGCGGCTTGCACAGGCGTTGGCTCGACAAATTTCAGCTCGGCCACGGCTTTAAGCAGGCGTTCGTGCAGGGCGAATTGGGAAAACACGGGTGCTACCTCGAAGATATGCAAAAAAACAGCTGCATAGGTTACCGGTTTCGAGCGCTCAGGCCGAGTTTCTTTGTGCAAACGGGCGCAATCAGTGGTTTTTTTGTTGCCTGAGTTGTCTCCAATCGTAATACGCAGCGTCTTAAATGCTCTAATCCCCCCCTCGCGCCTTATAGAAGAAACGTTTCGCTTATGGATATCAAACAGCTCTGGCTCAAAGCTCAGGACCTCTGGGGCACCCTCGAACAGCATCCGCTGTTGCAATCGGGACTGGCGTTGATGGTGCTGCTGGTGGTTGCCCTCGTCCTCGGACGAGTGGCGCGCTATCTGATCCTGCACGCCAGCCGCATGCTCGGGCGTCAGCCAGCGCTGCACTGGATCAACGACTTTCGTCACAACAAGGTGTTTCAGCGCCTGGCGCAGATGACGCCGTCGCTGGTGATTCAGTTCGGCCTGCACCTGGTGCCCGAGCTGAGCAAAAACGCGATGAACTTCCTTGGCAACGTGGCGCTGGCGTTCACCATTCTGTTCCTGCTGCTGGCGGTCAGCGCCCTGCTCAATGCCCTGCTCGACATCTATGCGCGTACCGAACATGCACGTACGCGCTCGATCAAAGGCTACGTGCAACTGGCGAAAATGGTCTTGTACGTGTTCGGCGCGATCATCATCGTCGCCACCCTGATCGACCGCTCGCCGCTGTTGCTGCTGTCCGGTCTGGGTGCGATGTCGGCGGTGATTCTGTTGGTCTACAAGGACACCCTGCTGTCATTCGTTGCCAGCGTGCAACTGACCAGCAACGACATGCTGCGCGTCGGTGACTGGATCGAAATGCCGCAAGTCGGTGCCGACGGCGATGTGGTCGATATCACTCTGCACACGGTCAAGGTGCAGAATTTCGATAAGACCATCGTCTCGATCCCGACCTGGCGGTTGATGTCCGAGTCGTTCAAGAACTGGCGCGGCATGCAGCAATCGGGCGGGCGGCGGATCAAGCGCAGCCTGTTCATCGACGCCAGCGGCGTGCGCTTCATCCGCGACGATGAAGAAGAAAAACTCTCGCAAGTGCACCTGCTGACCGACTACATGAGCCGCAAGAAAGCCGAACTCAAGGCCTGGAATGAGGCGCAGGGTAACGTCGCGGCGATGTCGGCCAACCGCCGGCGCATGACCAACATCGGTACCTTCCGCGCTTATGCGCTGGCGTACTTGAAGAGTCACCCGGAGATTCAGCCGAACATGACCTGCATGGTGCGGCAGATGCAGACAACCGCCCAGGGCATTCCGCTGGAAATCTACTGTTTCACCCGCACCACCGTTTGGGCCGATTACGAGCGGATTCAGGGGGACATTTTCGATTATCTGCTGGCGGTGTTGCCGGAGTTTGGCTTGAGTCTGTATCAGCAGCCAAGTGGTGGGGATTTGCGTTCGGGGTTGTTGCCGGCGGTGTTGGGTTCGGCGAGCATTCCCGAGCCTGAAAAGCATTTGATGTAGTTCACAAACGAATGTGGGAGCCAGCCTGCTGGCGATTGAGGTGTGTCAGTCACATCGATAATGACTGACACTCCGCTATCGCCAGCAGGCTGGCTCCCACAGGGTTATATGTGAATCAAGAGTTATGCGGTCGCCGGGGATTTGCGGATACCCAACCGGCTGATCCAAACGGCGGCGAGAATCACACTCCCGCCAAGGAACAACCGCCCCAGTTCCTCATGCTGATTCCAGATCAGCAGGTTCAACAACAACCCCACCGGCACATGCAGGTTGTTCATCACCGCTAGCGTGCCGCCGTTGACCATGCACGCGCCCTTGTTCCACCAGTACAGACCCAACGCCGTTGACACCAGCCCCAGAAACAACAACACGCCCCATTGCCGTGGCGCTTCGGGCAGAAAATTGGCTTTACCGAACAGCAGAAACGCCGGCAATACCACGGCGAGTGCGCCGAGGTAGAAGTAGCCGAAGCGCCGGTAATGCGGCAGATCGCTCGGGTGTTTCGCCACCAGATGCTTGTACAGCACCTGCCCCGCCGCGTAAGTGAAGTTGGCCAGTTGCAACAGCAGGAAGCCCATGAAGAAATCCGGGCTGATGCTGTCGAAGCGAATCACCGCCGCCCCGCCCACCGCCACCAGCGCAGCAATCAGCGCCCAAGGATTAAAGCGGCGGTTCAGCGCGTCTTCGATCAACGTCACATGCAGCGGCGTCAGGATGGTGAACAGCAAGACTTCCGGCACGGTCAGCACACGGAAGCTCAGGTACAGGCAGACGTAAGTCACACCGAACTGCAATGCGCCGATCAGCAGCATGCCGCGCATGAACGCCGGCTCCACCGAACGCCAGCGCGTCAACGGAATGAACACCAGCCCGGCCAGCACCACGCGCACCAGCACCGCAAAATAACTGTCGACATGCCCCGCCAGGTATTCGCCGATCAGACTGAAGGAAAACGCTTGGATCAGCGTGACAAAAAGTAGATAGCCCATGCTCGCCTCGGAAATCGAATGGCCGCGACGATAGCGGTTTTCGATTCTGCAACCAACACAAATCCCCTGCAGGAGTGAGCCTGCTCGCGATCGCGGTCGTTCAGGCGCATCTGTATTGGCTGACACACCGGCATCGCGAGCAGGCTCACTCCTACAAGGGGAATTATGTCGATCATCAAATCCCAGGCAAAAAAAAGCCCGATCTCGCTAAAGCGTTCAATCGGGCTACAGCACTCAGGAGCAAAAGTGCAAAGGGAGGTTCGTTGCGCGTAAAGCCTTGAAGGGGTTGCGCCAGGTCACTAGACCATCCAGCGATTATCTGGCGATTAACATATCAAGCGACTTGGGACAGTTTGGCGCTGGCTTGATTCAGGCCTTTTTCCTGGAAGTCGCCACCGAGGTTCATGCCCTCGGCGTGAATGAACGTCACGTCGTGGATGCCGATGAAACCCATGACCTGACGCAGGTACGGTTCCTGATGATCCGCCGGGCCACCGGCATACACCCCGCCACGTGCCGTCAAGACAAAGGCACGCTTGTCATTGAGCAGGCCTTGCGGACCGCTTTCGGTGTACTTGAAGGTCACCCCGGCGCGCAGCACATGGTCCAGCCAGGCCTTGAGCGTGCTCGGAATGGCGAAGTTGTACATCGGCGCCGCCAGCACCAGCACGTCGGCCGCCAGCAGCTCATCGGTCAAGGCGTTAGAGCGGTCCAGCGAGGCTTGTTCGATTTCGTTACGTTGTTGCGCAGGCTTCATCCAACCGCCCAGCAGGTTGGCGTCCAGGTGCGGCACCGGGTTAACGGCGAGGTCACGCACAGTGATCTGATCGTTCGGGTGCGCGGCTTTCCACTGAGCGATGAAGGTCTGGGTCAGTTGACGCGAAACCGAGTCTTGCTGACGGGCGCTGCTTTCGATGATCAGAACGCGGGACATGGTGTGTAGCCTCCATCCGAATATGTTGTAGGTCGATGGAGTGAACATTAAACAGGGCTGAATCGATTAAAAAGCGCAATTATCCGCTGTAACCGATCGATAAATTCGTTTATAAGCTAACCCATGCCCGTTGCAGGAGTGAGCCTGCTCGCGATAGCGGTGGATCAGCCGATATCACCGGCAACTGACACACCGCTATCGCGAGCAGGCTCACTCCTACAAGGGATTACCGTTATTTCGGGGTGCAGGTCAGTTTGATGCGCAGCTTGATGATCTCGCGGGTGAACTTGGCCGTGGCGTTTTTATGTTTGCCGGCCGGCACGTCGATACTGCGCGTGCGCGGCGCTTCCGGACCGTTGCTGAATACCGCGCGACACGTCGCATCGACGTCACCGTAGTTGGCCACCCGAATCGAGCCGATGTCGTTATCGGTGTCGAAGGTCTCGTAGTCGATCTTCATGCCGTTGAGGTCTTTCTGCACATCGATCGGATAAGCAAAAGCCGTCAACGGCAGCAACGCCAGCACCACACAACAGAATTTTTTCATTCGCCGCTCTCCATGGGGAACGGCCAGCTTAGGACAAGAGGAGCTATTGATGAAAGCGCCCCGCGTGACACTGGATCAATGGCGAACGTTGCAGGCCGTGGTCGACCACGGCGGATTCGCCCAGGCCGCCGAGGTCTTGCACCGTTCGCAATCGTCGGTGAGCTACACCGTGGCGCGCATGCAGGACCAGCTCGGCGTGCCGCTTCTGCGCATCGACGGCCGTAAAGCCGTGCTCACCGAAGCCGGCGGCGTGCTGCTGCGCCGTTCCCGGCAACTGGTGAAACAGGCCAGCCAACTCGAAGACCTTGCCCACCACATGGAGCAAGGCTGGGAAGCCGAAGTGCGGCTGGTGGTCGACGCGGCGTACCCGAGCGCGCGTATCGTGCGGGCATTGACCGCGTTCATGCCGCAGAGCCGCGGCTGCCGGGTGCGTCTGCGCGAAGAAGTATTGTCGGGCGTTGAGGAAGTCCTGCTCGAAGGCGTTGCCGACCTGGCGATCACCGGTCTGAGCATTCCCGGTTATCTGGGGGCGGAATTAAGCGACGTCGAGTTCGTCGCCGTCGCCCACCCTGATCACCCGCTGCACCGGCTCAATCGCGAGCTGAGCTTTCAGGATCTGGAGACCCAGATGCAAGTGGTGATCCGCGACTCCGGTCGCCAGCAGCCGCGCGATGTCGGCTGGCTCGGCGCCGAACAGCGCTGGACGGTCGGCAGCCTTGCCACTGCCGCAACGTTTGTCAGCAGCGGACTGGGCTTTGCCTGGCTGCCCCGGCACATGATCGAGCGGGAACTCAAGGATGGCTCGCTGAAGCTGCTACCGTTGGACAGAGGCGGCAATCGCAATTCCAGCTTCTATCTGTATTCGAACAAGGACAAACCCTTGGGCCCGGCCACGCAAATCCTTATCGAACTGCTGCGCACCTTCGATACCTTGCCGCTGGACGCCCCGTTCGCCGCCCCCGAGCAAGCCTGACACGGAGTTCACCGATGGCCTTTTTCGAGCACGATGGTTGCAACCTGCATTACGAAGAATATGGCCACGGCGCCCCGTTATTGCTGGTCCACGGGCTTGGTTCGAGCACGCTGGACTGGGAGATGCAGATCCCGGCACTGGCCGCGCATTACCGGGTGATCGTCCCGGATATTCGCGGTCACGGCCGCTCGGACAAGCCGCGTGAGCGTTACAGCATCGCCGGTTTCAGCACCGACCTGCTCGCGCTGATCGAATATCTGAACCTCGGCCCGGTGCACTATGTCGGCCTGTCGATGGGCGGGATGATCGGCTTCCAGCTCGGCGTCGATCAGCCGCAGGCACTGAAAAGCCTGACCATCGTCAACAGCGCACCACAGGTCAAACTGCGCAGCCGCGACGATTACTGGCAGTGGTTCAAGCGCTGGAGCCTGATGCGCCTGCTCAGCCTCGAGACCATCGGCAAAGCCCTCGGCAGCAAGCTTTTTCCCAAGCCGGAACAGGCCGACCTGCGACGAAAAATGGCCGAACGCTGGGCAACAAACGACAAACGTGCTTATCTCGCCAGCTTCGATGCGATTGTGGGTTGGGGGGTTCAGGAACGACTTTCCCGGGTGACCTGTCCAACCCTCATCGTCAGCGCCGACCGCGACTACACGCCTGTGGCGCTGAAAGAAACCTATGTAAAACTGCTACCGAATGCGCGGCTGGTGGTGATCGCCGACTCGCGCCACGCCACCCCGCTCGATCAACCCGAACGCTTCAACCACACGCTGCTGGAGTTTCTCGCCGCAGCCGACATTCAATCTCAGGATCACTGACCCATGCTGAAAAAACTCGCCCTCGCCGCTGGTACCGTGCTGTTTGCCGCCAACCTGATGGCTGCCACCCCAGCCAAGGCGCCCCATGTTTTGCTCGACACCACCAACGGCCAGATCGAAATCGAACTGGACCCGGTCAAGGCACCGATCAGCACCAAGAACTTTCTTGAGTACGTCGACAGCGGCTTTTACACCAACACGATTTTCCACCGCGTGATCCCGGGCTTCATGGCACAGGGCGGCGGCTTCACTCAACAGATGCAACAAAAAGACACCAAGGCGCCGATCAAGAACGAAGCCAGCAACGGCCTGCACAACGTTCGCGGCACCCTGTCGATGGCCCGCACCTCCAACCCGGATTCGGCCACCAGCCAGTTCTTCATCAATGTGGCTGACAACGCGTTCCTCGATCCGGGCCGTGATGCCGGTTACGCGGTGTTCGCCAAAGTGGTCAAGGGCATGGACGTCGTGGATATCATCGTCAACTCGCAAACCACTACCAAACAAGGCATGCAAAACGTGCCTGTCGACCCTGTGATCA
Source organism: Pseudomonas sp. Z003-0.4C(8344-21) (assembly GCF_900104975.1). Classification (NCBI taxonomy): domain Bacteria; kingdom Pseudomonadati; phylum Pseudomonadota; class Gammaproteobacteria; order Pseudomonadales; family Pseudomonadaceae; genus Pseudomonas; species Pseudomonas sp. Z003-0.4C(8344-21). The sequence goes on from NZ_LT629756.1 coordinate 4,780,612, forward strand.
TCAAGTCGGCCAAGCGCATCGACTGATTGCTGCAGGGCATTACGAGCGGCGACGGCCTGATCCCGCGCCGCTCACACTGATAAAAGGAGAGCCCGTCTTGCGGGCGATTATCTGATGCTCTATCGCCGTTTCGAACAACTGATCGATATCTTCCGCGACGCCCCGACGGCGTCTCCTCCAGACCGCGTCTGGCCTTTCTATACCTATTATCTGAAGCAGGTCTGGCCGAGTTTCGCCGCCCTGCTGGTCGTCGGGCTGTTTGCCTCGCTGATCGAAGTGGCGCTGTTCAGTTACCTGAGCCGCATCATCGACTTGGCGCAGGGCACGCCCAACCCGAACTTCTTCAGTGAACACGCCCTCGAACTGACGTGGATGCTGGTGGTGGCCCTGGTGCTGCGGCCGATCTTTTTCGCCCTCCACGACCTGCTGGTGCACCAGACCCTGAGCCCGGGCATGACCAGCATGATTCGCTGGCAGAACCACAGCTACGTGCTCAAGCAGAGCCTGAATTTCTTCCAGAACGACTTCGCGGGGCGCATCGCCCAGCGGATCATGCAGACCGGCAACTCGCTGCGTGATTCGGCGGTGCAGGCGGTCGACGCGTTGTGGCACGTGGTGATCTACGCGATCAGTTCGCTGGTGCTGTTCGCCGAGGCCGACTGGCGCCTGATGATTCCGCTGCTGACGTGGATCATCGCCTACATCGGCGCGCTGTATTACTTCGTCCCCCGCGTGAAGGAACGCTCGGTGGAAGCCTCCGACGCGCGCTCGAAACTGATGGGCCGCATCGTCGACGGCTACACCAACATCGCCACGCTGAAACTGTTCGCCCACACCAACTTCGAACAGCACTACGCCAAAGAGGCCATCGAAGAACAGACCGTCAAAGCACAAATGGCCGGCCGTGTGGTGACCAGCATGGACGTGACGATCACCACCATGAACGGCCTGCTGATCGTCGGCACTACGGCGCTGGCCTTGTGGCTGTGGACCCAGTCGCTGATCACGGTCGGGGCGATTGCCCTGGCGACCGGGCTGGTGATCCGCATCGTCAACATGTCCGGCTGGATCATGTGGGTGGTCACCGGGATCTTCGAAAACATCGGCATGGTCCAGGACGGTTTGCGCACCATTTCGCAACCGGTCAGCGTCACCGATCACGAGCAGGCCAAACCGTTGCAAGTGGCCCGTGGCGAAGTGCGTTTCGAGCACGTGGATTTTCACTACGGCAAAAAACGCGGGATCATCGGCGACCTCAACCTGAACATCAAACCGGGGGAAAAGATCGGTTTGATCGGCCCGTCCGGCGCTGGCAAATCGACGCTGGTCAACCTGCTGCTGCGCCTGTACGACGTCGAGGGCGGGCGGATTCTGATCGATGGCCAGAACATCGCCGAAGTCGGCCAGGAAAGCCTGCGCGAGCGTATCGGCATGATCACTCAGGACACCTCCTTGCTGCACCGTTCGATCCGCGACAATTTGCTTTATGGCAAACCCGACGCGACCGACGCCGAGCTGTGGGAAGCGGTGCACAAGGCCCGTGCCGATGAGTTCATTCCGCTGCTGTCCGATGCCGAGGGCCGTACCGGCTTCGACGCGCATGTCGGTGAGCGCGGGGTGAAACTGTCCGGCGGCCAGCGGCAACGTATCGCCATCGCGCGGGTGCTGCTCAAGGACGCGCCGATCCTGATCATGGACGAAGCCACCTCGGCGCTGGACTCGGAAGTCGAAGCGGCGATTCAGGAAAGCCTGGAAACCCTGATGCAGGGCAAAACCGTGATCGCCATTGCCCACCGCCTTTCGACCATCGCGCGCATGGACCGGCTGGTGGTGCTGGAAAACGGCAAGATCGCCGAAAGCGGAACCCACGCCGAATTGCTCGCCCATCGCGGCTTGTACGCGCGGCTGTGGGCGCATCAGACCGGAGGCTTTGTCGGCATCGATTAAATCTGCCGAACACCACAAGACCTGTAGGAGTGAGCCTGCTCGCGATGGCGGAGTGTCAGCATCAATAACATTGACTGACACACCGCCATCGCGAGCAGGCTCACTCCTGCAAGGGTTCTAGGTCTGGCGGTAGGGCAAGGCGCTGCGGGCTTCTTCGGCATAAGCAAGGACGCCGGCCCGTTCCTGCTGGAGGAAATCCTTCACCGCCGCCTTCAACCCCGGGTGGCGCAAGTAATGCCACGAATGGGTGATCACCGGCTCAAACCCGCGAATCAACTTGTGTTCACCCTGCGCACCGGCATCAAAGCGCTGATAGCCGTGGGCGATCGCATAGTCCATGCCCTGATAGAAACACGTCTCGAAATGCAGCCGATCGAACTCGGCCAGGCAGCCCCAGTAACGACCGTAGAAACTGTCGCCACCGACCAGACTAAAGGCCATCGCCACCGGCCGAGAACCTTGTTTGGCCAGTACCACGCGAATCGCTTCGGGCATGCGCTCGGCGAGCAGACTGAAAAACTCACGGGTCAGGTACGGCGCCTGGCGCCGCACCGCGTAGGTATTGGCGTAGCAGGCGTAGACGAAATCCCATTGCGCCTCGTCCAGCTCATGCCCCTCCAGCCACTCGAATTCGAAGCCCTGCTCCGCCACTTGCTCACGCTCCTTGCGCATCTGTTTGCGCTTGCGTGAACTGAGCGCATCGAGGAAATCCTGGAAGTCGCGGTAGCCGCGATTCTGCCAGTGATACTGGCAGCCAATGCGCTGCAGCCAGCCAGGCTGTGCGGCCATCGCCGCGTCGGTGAACGGGTCGGTGAAATTGATGTGCGCGCTGGAAAGCCCTTCGATCTCCAGATAGCCCGGCAGACTCTTGAGCAGTTCGTAACCGTCTTCGACATTCGCCGCCAATAGCCGCGGACCGCCGACCGGGCTGAACGGCACGGCGCTGAGATACTTGGGGTAATACTCGATGCCGGCACGGGCACAGGCGTCGGCCCAGCCGTGATCGAAAACGTATTCGCCGTAGGAATGCCACTTGCGATAACCGGGTAACGCGGCGATCAGGCGATCCCCTTCAACATGCAGCAAATGCTCGGGCTGCCAACCGCTGTGCGGGCCGACGCTGCCGCTGTCCTCCATCGCACTGAGGAAAGCGTGACGCAGAAACGGCTGGTTTTCCGGCACCAGTGCGTCCCAGCTCGCCGGGGCGATTTGCGACAGGTTTTGCAGGCATTGCAACGGCATCGACAAGCTCTCCAGACAGACTTCAGCGCCCGGCGAGTATCGCCGATTGCGCACGGTTGCACACCCGCCATCGCGACGACAGTGCTCTAGCCCGATAGTTCAGGGCGCATCGCGATCGTCATCAACCTGCCATCACCGTGCCACTGCTCTGTCATAAACGATCGCGATACTGGCGCCTGTTTTTAGAGCGCCGGGTTCTAGCCCGGACACAGTTTTCCGACGTCAACGTCGGTTGTGCCCAGGATGGTTCAGCCATCCCTTTCATCTTCGGAGATTGCTATGCGTCTTGCTTCCACGAAAACTGCGGCAGCCCTGTGTGGCGGCCTGTTGCTGGCCATGAGTGTTCCGGCCAGTGCCGCAGTCGACGCCAAACTGCTCGACATGCTCAAGGCCAACGGTTCGATTTCCCAGGCGCAGTACATCGAACTGCAAACGGAGCTGGCCAAGGATCAGAAGGCTCAGCAAATCGCCCAGCAGGCGCAGCAAGAGACCAATGAACAAGTCGCGGCTGTCGCAAAGAAGAGCAACGAACAAAGCGCCTTCGACCAGAAACTGGCCTGGGCGGCCAAGACCCAGTTCAAAGGCGATGTGCGTGTCCGTCAGGAAACCATCAAGATCGACGGCGAACCGAACAACGGCGGCCGCGACAAGGACCGTCAGCGCATCCGTGCCCGTCTGGGCGCCTATACCGAGATCAACCCGCAGGTCGACACCGGCATTCGTATCGCCACTGGCGGCGGTGACGACGCGCGTTCGACCAACCAGGACCAGGACAACTACTTCGACAAGAAGCAGATCTGGCTCGACCTCGGCTACATCGACTACCACCCTGACCAGATCAAGAACCTGCACGTCATCGGCGGCAAGATGCTGCAACCGTGGGTGAGCATGGGCGACGTGATCTGGGACAGCGATATCAACCCGGAAGGTCTGGCACTCACTTACAAGTACCCACTGGGCGGCAGCGCCGAGCTGTTCGGCAGCCTGGGTAACTACAACCTCAAGGACAACGTCGACGGCGACGGCGTGCAGTTCCGCCACGACCTGCGTCTGACCGCCGGCCAGTTGGGCAGCCGCTTCAACATCACCGATAACCTGAAAGTGACTTTGGGTGGCAGTGTCTACGCCTACCAGAACGACGACGACAGCCGTTGCACCGGTACTTCGACACCGTGCGCCCTGGCCGTCAACGGCAACTCGGCCAACAACGAATTCCGTCTGTATGAAGGGTTCAGCCAGGTCGACATCGGCGGTCTGCCGATGCCACTGTCGTTCTACGGTCAGTACGTGAAAAACAACGATGCCGTGACCGATCAGGACACCGCCTGGTTGCTCGGCGCAAAATCGAAAGTGTTCGGCCTGAACCTCGACTACAACTACCGCGACGTGCAGCGCAACGCCGTGGTCGGTGCCTTCACCGACTCCGACTTCGCCAACGGCACTACCGGTTCGCGTGGTCACAAGTTCAAGGTCGGTTACGACATCGACAAGAACTTCGCCATCGGCGCGACCTACTTCCTGACCAAGGCCGACTTCGCCAGCCGCGGTCAGCGCGATGCAGATGCCAACACGCTGCAACTGGACGCCGAAGCCAAGTTCTAAGAAAACAGCTCCAGGCTTCGAGCGACAAGCTGCAAGTCACCGCTCCCCTTGCGGCTTGTCGATCGAAGCTGGTTTTCCTGCAGCCCGGTGCCGCTTCAGCGATCCCCATCATCCGTTCGCTGGCGCTACACCGGGCTGATTTTTTCAGGAATTCTCGTCACGCCTCTGCGTCGCCAGACGTTCAGCCAGGGCATCCACTCCCTGTTCCGGTTTCTCCGGCATCGCCTTCAGTGTCGCCTGCATCAAACGCATCTGCCGCATGAAACGCCGGCAGTTGGGGCAGAACATCAAGTGATGGCGCACCATCAGCTTTTCCCGAAAACTCAACTGGTCATCGAGATAATCGCTGGAGCGCGCCACTTGTTCCTTACAGGTCAGCATTCTCCGGTCTCCTCAAAATGCTCCACGGTCGCGAAGACTTTCAGCCGCGCACGATGCAGCAGCACACGCACGTTGGAGAGCGAGATCTCCAGAAGATTACAGATTTCTTCCAGCTCCAGTCCCTGACGCTCGCGCAACAGCAAGACGCTGCTCTGCAGTTCCGACAGGCTCAGCAGCGTGTGCTCCAGGCAGTCACGCAATTCGCCTTCGGTGAGCAGCGCTTCGGGCGTGTCCTGATGCCAGGCGAACGGCGCTACCAGCCAATGGCCGTCACTCGAGGAAAAACGATCGTCGTCGATGCTGCCGTGAGGCGATGGCAAATCATCCATCAGCACTTCGCGGCGATTGAGCTTGTAGCGGCTTTTCGCCGAATTGGCGGTGATCGTCAGCAGCCAGGTCTTGAGGCTGGAACGCCCCTCGAAGCTGCCGAGATGGCGCACCACCGACAGCCAGGCGTCCTGCACTACCTCCTCGACATGGCGCTGGCCGACGATGGCATAAGCCACGGCGCGCATGGCGCTCTGATACGTCGTCACCAGTTCCTTGAATGCCTGTTGCTCGCCAGCCAGCAGGCGCGTGAGCAGAAGGGTATCGTCAGCCGCCATCCATCATCCCCTTGTTCCGATTCCATAGACGAACGCGGCAGGTGATGGACCTGCCGCTCTCTGCGGAAAAATTACAGCGTTAGAACCGATTCGGATGTAGGAAAGGTCGCCGCGATTAAGCGGAAATTAAACCGATTTCACCGCTTGCGCAGAATCACGCTGCCGATCGAATAGCCTGCACCGAACGAACTGAGCACCGCCAGCGAGCCGGAGGCGAGGTCGTCCTGATATTTGTGGAATGCAATCACCGAACCGGCCGAACTGGTGTTGGCGTAGGTGTCGAGAATAACCGGCGCTTCCTCTTCGGTGGCTTCGCGGCCGAGCAGTTTGCGCACGATCAGGTGGTTCATGCTCAGGTTGGCCTGGTGCAGCCAGAAGCGCTTCACATCGGCGACATTGAGCTGGTTTTCCTGCAGATGCTCGCCGACCAGTTCGGCAACCATCGGGCAAACGTCCTTGAACACCTTGCGGCCTTCCTGCACGAACAGCTTGTCGCGCGTGCCAATGCCTTCCTCAGCCGCACGGTTGAGGAAACCAAAGTTGTTGCGGATGTTGTTGGAGAACTTGGTCAGCAGCTTGGTGCTGACCACGTCGAACTGGTATTTGGACGTGGCCAGATCGGCCCGCTCGATGATCACGGCCGTGGCGGCGTCACCGAAAATGAAGTGGCTGTCACGGTCGCGGAAGTTGAGGTGACCGGTGCAGACTTCCGGGTTGACCATCAGAATCGCCCGCGCCTGGGCCAGTTGCACACTGTTGGCCGCCGCCTGAATGCCGAAGGTCGCCGAGGAGCAGGCCACGTTCATGTCGAAACCGAAGCCCTGAATGCCCAGCGCTTCCTGGACTTCGATGGCAATGGCCGGATAGGCGCGTTGCAGGTTCGAGCAGGCAACGATCACGCCGTCGATATCGGCGGCGGTCTTGCCGGCACGCTGCAAGGCTTGCTCGGCCGCGCCCACGGCCATCTGGCAGAGCACCGACCATTCGTCGTTGGAACGCTCCGGCAGGCGCGGGGCCATGCGTTGCGGATCAAGGATGCCGTCCTTGTCCATGACGAAGCGGCTCTTGATGCCCGAGGCTTTTTCGATGAACGCGGCGCTGGATTCGGTCAGGGCCTGGACTTCGCCGCTGGCGATGGCCTCGGCATTGTCGGCATTGAACCGGGCGACGTAGGTGTTGAAAGATTCCACCAGCTCTTCGTTGGAGATGCTGTTGGCCGGGGTGTACAGGCCGGTGCCGCTGATGACGACGTTATGCATGCTCGTTTCTCTAATCTGTTCAGGCAGAAAGTGCTGGAACCGTCGTACCAACACACAAAGGGTCTATTGCCGTCCGGGGGACGCAAACCTGGCATTGTTTTATTCCGCGGCGCGACACAGCGAAGGCTCTGGGTCGCGAAACCGGCGTTTATTGTGGCGAAGTTTGCCATAAACCCAAGGTTTTGGCGCCATTCTCCTGCTAAACGCCGCTCCCCCTGTAGGAGTGAGCCTGCTCGCGATAGCGATCTGTCTGCCAGTGATAATGTGACTGACACACCGCAATCGCGAGCAGGCTCACTCCTACAGGGGATTGCGCATGGCTCGAGATCAAGGCTCGACCTGACTCCACTGCTTGCTCAGGCGCTTGTCCGAGATCGGTACTTTCGTGCCCAACTGCTGGGCGAACAGCGAGACGCGGTATTCCTCCAGCCACCAGCGGTACAACTCAAGCTGCGGATCGCGCTTGCCTTCCTGCGCATGCTTGGCCGCACGGGCCTGGTATTGCGCCCAGAGGCCGGCGAGTTCGCTGCTCCAGACCCGGTCCTTCTGCAATTGCGCAGCAAGCTTGTCGAAACGCTGTTCGACTGCTTTCAGGTAACGCGGCAGCTCCTTGAGCCACTGCATCGGCGTTTCACGGACGAACCCCGGATAGACCAGATGGCCGATTTGCTGCTTGATGTCATTCAGCGCCACCGCTTGAGCGAGGTCGATCTTGCCCTTGAAGCGTTTTTGCAAACCGTGCCAGAGCTTGAGAATTTCCAGGGTCAGGCGCGCCACGCGTTCGGCGTGCTCGGTCCAGTTGCCGCGTTTGCGCTCGGCCAGTGCCGCCAGACCGGCACCGTCACGGGGCAACGGGTCTTCGCCGTCCAGGATGCAGCTGTCGAGACTGGCCAGCAGAATGTCTTCGACCAGCGCATCGACGCGGCCCAGCTCACGATAGAGCAAGCCCAGCTCGGTCTGCCCCGGCAACTTGCCGCGCAGGAATTTGGCCGGCTCGGCCAATTGCTGCATCAGCAAGCGCTGCAAGGCTCGACGATGCTGGAACTCGGCCTCGGCCGGCGTCGAGAAGCGCCCTTCCTTGACCGTACCGCCCTCCTCGACCAGCGCCGGGTACACCGTCATCGACAGGCCGGCAATCTTTTGCTGAGTCTTTTGCGCTACCGGCGCGAAGACTTTCGCCTCCACCGGCTGCTGACTCCTGGCACTCTGCGGCACCGCCAGTGCCGCCTGGCTGGCTTCGGCAAAGCGCGCGGTCAGCTCGGCCAGATCGCGGCCTTCGCCGAGGAACTTGCCTTGGCCATCGACGATTTCCAGGTTCATGCGCAGATGGCTTTCCACCTGCTGCGCAGCTTCCGCCCACGCCTCGTCGCTGACCCGCGCACCGGTCATGCGCAGCAGTTCACGACCCAATGCTTGCGGCAGCGAACCTTCGGCGAAGGTCATGCGCTGCAACGCGGCTTTGATGAAATCCGGCACCGGCACGAAGTTCTTGCGCAGGGCTTTCGGCAGATTGCGCACCAGCGCAATGCATTTGGCCTCGATCAGCCCCGGCACCAGCCACTCCAGGCGCTCCGGCGGCAGCATCGGCAACAGCGGCGCCGGCACTCGCAGGGTCACGCCGTCGCGCGGGTGATTGGGTTCGAAGTGATAGGCCAGCGCCAGTTCCAGATCGCCGATGTGCAGCGTGTCCGGGTAATCGCGTGCGGTGACTTCACTGGCCTCGCGGGCCAGCACGTCCTCTTCGCGCATGATCAGCAGTTGCGGGTCTTTCTGGCTGTTGACCTTGTACCAGCTATCGAAGGTCGCAGTCTGGTGGATCTCGGCCGGCAGACGCGCATCGTAGAAGGCGTAGAGGGTTTCTTCGTCGGCAAGAATGTCACGGCGGCGCGCCTTGGCTTCCAGTTCGTCGAGCTGCTCGAGCAATTGCTGGTTGGCGCTCAGGCATTTGGCTCGCGACTGAATCTCGCCGCGCACCAGGCCTTCGCGGATAAACAGCTCGCGCGACACCACGGGATCGACCGGGCCGTAATGCACCGGGCGCCGGCCGACGACGATCAGGCCGAACAAGGTGATCTGCTCGAAAGCCACCACCTGACCGCGCTTCTTTTCCCAGTGCGGTTCGAAGTGGTTTTTCTTGATCAGGTGCCCGGCCAGCGGTTCGATCCAGTCGGCGTCGATCTTGGCGACCATGCGCGCATAGAGCTTGGTGGTTTCCACCAGTTCAGCGGCCATCAGCCATTGCGGGCGCTTTTTGCCGATACCCGACGACGGATGAATCCAGAAGCGTCGCTGCCGTGCGCCGAGGTAATCGCCGTCTTCAGTTTTCTGGCCGATCTGGCTGAGCAGGCCGACCAGCACCGCTTTGTGCAGTTTCGGATAGTCGGCCGGCTCTTTGTTCAGGCTCAACTGCAGGTCGCGGCAGATCAGGCTCAACTGGCGATGCGAGTCGCGCCATTCGCGCAAGCGCATGTAATTGAGGAAGTTCTTGCGGCACCAGTTGCGCAGCGGACTGGCCGTCAGCGCCTGGCGCTGCTCTTCAAAACCGCGCCATAGATTGACCAGTCCGGCGAAGTCGGAATCGCTGTCTTTCCATTGTGCGTGGGCCTGATCGGCCGCTTGCTGACGCTCCGGCGGACGCTCGCGCGGGTCCTGAATCGACATGGCGCTGGCGACGATCAGCACTTCCTGCAGGCTGCCGAGTTTCGCCGCTTCCAGCAGCATGCGGCCCATGCGCGGATCGACCGGCAGGCGCGCCAATTGGCGACCCAGCGGCGTCAGCTGACTGTTACGGTCGACTGCCGAAAGCTCCTGCAACAGGTTGAACCCGTCGCTGATCGCCTTGCCATCCGGCGGCTCGATGAACGGGAACGCGGTGATTTCGCCAAGGCGCAGGTGCAGCATCTGCAAGATAACGGCGGCGAGGTTGGTGCGCAGGATTTCCGGATCGGTAAATTCCGGGCGACCGAGGAAGTCTTCCTCGCTGTACAGGCGCACGCAGATACCCGGCTCGACCCGGCCGCAACGGCCCTTGCGCTGATTGGCGCTGGCCTGGGAAATCGCCTCGATCGGCAAGCGTTGAACCTTGGCGCGGTAGCTGTAGCGGCTGATGCGCGCGGTGCCGCTGTCGATCACGTAGCGGATGCCCGGCACGGTCAGCGAGGTTTCGGCAACGTTGGTCGCCAGGACTACACGGCGACCGGGGTGCGACTGGAAAATCCGCTGCTGCTCAGCCGGCGACAGGCGCGCGTAGAGCGGCAGGATTTCGGTGTGTTTGAGCTGCGCCTTGCGCAACATGTCGGCGGCATCGCGGATCTCGCGCTCGCCGGGCAGGAACACCAGCACATCGCCGGGGCTGCGGCGTTCGCTGCGCTCATAAGCGGCGATCTCGTCGAGGGTGGCGAGGATCGCCTGATCGACGGTCAGGTCGTCCTCGACACGGTTGCCCTCCTCGTCCTGCTCCAGTGTCAGCGGGCGATACCAGGTTTCCACCGGGAACGTGCGGCCGGAGACTTCGACAATCGGCGCATCGTCGAAGTGCTTGGAAAAGCGCTCCAGATCAATGGTCGCCGAGGTGATGATGACTTTCAGATCCGGACGGCGCGGCAGCAGGGTTTTCAGGTAACCGAGGAGGAAATCGATGTTGAGGCTGCGTTCGTGGGCTTCGTCGACGATGATCGTGTCGTAGCGTTCCAGATAGCGGTCGTTCTGGGTTTCCGCGAGCAGTATGCCGTCGGTCATCAGCTTGATCAGGGTGTTGGCGTCGCTCTGATCCTCGAATCGCACCTGATAGCCGACCAGCGACCCGAGCGGTGTGCCGAGTTCTTCGGCGACGCGACTGGCGACACTGCGCGCAGCGATTCGACGCGGCTGGGTGTGGCCGATCAAACCGTGCTGGCCGCGACCGATTTCCAGACAGATCTTCGGCAACTGGGTGGTTTTGCCCGAACCGGTTTCGCCGGCGATGATCAGCACCTGATGCTGTTCCAGGGCCTTTTTGATTTCGTCACGTTTGGCCGCGATCGGCAGGCTGTCGTCGTAACGAATCACCGGCAGGCTGGCCTTGCGCGCCAGCACCTGATCACAGGACGCCTGCATGCGCGCCACCCACTGAGCCAGTTTCGCCTCGTCGGGTTTCTTGCGCAGCTCAAGCAACTGCCGGCGCAACCGGTGACGGTCGGCGAGCATGGCGTGATCGAGGTTTTTCAGCAGTTTGTCGATGGAGGGCGATTCGTCGGTCATCGGGTAGGCAATTCGGTCGTCTGTTTATGCAGGGGGCGATTGTGGCAGAAAAGCAGCTGCCAGCGCCAAGCCGCAAGCTGCAAGTTAAAAGCCGTAGCGGCCTTTAGCTTGAAGCTTGAAGCTTGTAGCTGCCGTCATTCGTTATCGAGGCCCTTGCGCCGATACGGGAAGACGTCAATGACTTTGCCGGCGCGAATCGCCTCTTGCAGGCTTTTCCAGTAATCGGCGTCATACAACTCGCCATGCAACTGATCGAACAATTTGCGCTGCCCGGCATCGGCAAACAGAAACGGCGGAAACTCCTCGGGAAACACGTCCAGCGGCCCGATCGAGTACCACGGTTCGGACGCCATTTCATCTTCCGGCGTGCGCGGCGCGGGGATGTGGCGGAAGTTGGCCTCAGTCAGGAAACAGATCTCGTCGTAGTCATAAAACACCACCCGCCCATGTCGGGTGACGCCGAAGTTTTTCAGCAGCATGTCGCCGGGGAAAATGTTCGCCGCCGCCAGTTGCTTGATCGCCAGACCGTAATCCTCCAGTGCCTCGCGCACCTGAGCCTCGTTGGCATTTTCCAGGTACAGGTTGAGCGGGGTCATGCGCCGCTCGGTCCAGCAGTGGCGGATCAGCACCGTGTCGCCGTCCACGGAAACCGTCGAGGGCGCGACTTCGAGCAATTCCTGCAGACACGCCGGCTCGAACTTGCTCAGCGGAAAACGGAAGTCGGCGAATTCCTGGGTATCGGCCATGCGCCCTACCCGATCGACACTTTTCACCAGTCGGTACTTTTCGATCACCGTGGCGCGGTCGACATTTTTCGACGGTGAGAAACGGTCCTTGATGATTTTGAACACGGTGTTGAAACCCGGCAGGGTAAACACACTCATGACCATACCGCGCACGCCCGGTGCCATGATGAACTGATCGTCGGTATTGGCCAGGTGATTGATCAGCGCGCGGTAAAACTCGGACTTGCCGTGTTTATAGAAACCGATCGAGGTGTACAACTCGGCGATGTGCTTGCCCGGCAGAATGCGCCGCAAAAAACCAATGAACTCGGCCGGCACCGGCACGTCGACCATGAAATACGAACGGGTAAACGAGAAGATGATCGACACGTCGGCTTCGTCGGTGATCAACGCATCGATCTGAATCCCCCGTCCTTCGCGGTGAAGCAACGGAATCACCAGCGGCCATTGCTCGTCGCGGGTGTAGATGCGCCCGACCAGATAAGCACCCTTGTTGCGGTACAGCACCGAGGAAAACAGTTCCACCGCCAGTTCCGGGTCCTTGCACACCCAGTCCGGCAGGTTTTCCCGCAGTTGTGCTTCGAGCCGATTGAGGTCGCCGGGCAGATCGGCGTAATCCTCGCTGAAGCGGAAGTCGGCGAAGATACTGGCGAGCATGCCCGACAGTTGGCCCTGCGGCTTGTAGGTGCGGGTCTGTGCGGCGCGGGCACGACGCAAGGTCGGCCGGGTGGTGTGGATGAACATGCAGCCATCGCTGATCAGGTCATGGCTGAACAGTCCGCAGAAAATCGAGTTGTACCAGGTCTCCGACAGCTCATCGTCGAAGCGCAGGTCGATCACACTGATGTAGGCGCTTTTGACCAGCGGCCAGCAACTGACATTCATCAACGTCTGTTCATCGAAATGCTCGCGCAGGCGCGCAACGGTTTCGCCGACCTTTTCCTCGTAGAGGCTGATCCGCGCCGCCGAGGCAGTCTGGGCTTCTTGCCAGCGGGCCTGCTCGAAACGCTCTCGGGCACCGTCGGTGATACGCCGGAAATGCTCGCGGTAATCGTCGAAGCCAGCGAGGATCATGCGGGCGATGTCGGTGGCTGGCCATTGCTGCGGCATAGGTGAAACCTCGGCGCGAATTCGGTTCGCTTGAGCTTAGTCACGGAAAGGCTCACAGGAAAAGTGCAATTTCAGCCAAAACCGATACCGGCTTGCCCTACAAGCCCACTCGTGCTGGGTGATGCGAAATTAAATGCCCGATTAGCGGTTGCCATGGCCAGGGCACTCGGCAACACTCTCGTCCCGATCAAGGAAGGAGGCCCGCCGTGAGCCCTGTCGATATTTTCCGCATGTTGTCGCTGGCCGCTATCTGGGGCGCGAGTTTTCTGTTCATGCGCATCATTGCGCCGGTGATCGGCACCATTCCAACCGGTTTTTTTCGCGTGTCGATTGCTGCCGCCGGCTTGCTGGTCATACTCGGGCTGATGCGCGTCAGCTGGGATTTCAAAGGCAAACTGAAAACCGTGATGCTGCTGGGGGTGATCAACTCAGGCATTCCAGCAACGCTTTACTCGGTTGCAGCGCAAGTATTGCCGGCCGGTTATTCCGCGATCTTCAATGCCACCACGCCGTTGATGGGCGTGCTGATCGGCGGTTTGTTCTTCAGTGAAAAACTCACCGCGGCGAAACTGGGCGGAGTGTTTCTCGGGTTGTTCGGCGTCGGCGTTCTGACCCGCGCCGGCCCGGTGGCGTTCGACCTGCAACTGTTGATGGGCGCTGTTGCCTGTTTGCTCGCGACCACTTGCTATGGCTTCGCCGGGTTCCTCGCACGACGCTGGCTGGATCAGGCCGGCGGGCTGGACAGTCGCCTCTCGGCGCTGGGCAGCATGCTCGGGGCAACGTTGTTTCTACTGCCGCTATTCGGCTACAGCGTCATCACTGCACCGCCAGTGAGCTGGGGTGGCTGGCACGTCTGGCTGTCGCTGCTCGGTCTGGGCCTGGGTTGCACGGCATTTGCCTACATCATTTATTTCCGCCTGCTCAGCTCGATCGGCCCGGTGAAGTCGATGACCGTGACCTTCATGATCCCGCCGTTCGGGGTGTTGTGGGGGGCGTTGTTGCTGGATGAGCCGCTTTCAATGGCGCACGTGTATGGCGGGGTTCTGATTGCGCTGGCGTTGTGGCTGGTGTTGAAACCTGCGGTGGTGAAGCCGGCAGTGGTGGCTGATCGTTAATTGCGTTGGTGGCGAAGATCGCTATCGCGAGCAGGCTCGCTCCAAGTTGAAATGCGTTCCCCCTGTAGGAGTGAGCCTGCTCGCGATGGCGACCGAACAGCCACCATCGCAACTGAAGGTCATTAAGACTTACGAAACACAAACCCCAGACCAACAATAATCAACAACATCCCCAGCACACTCAACGCCGCCAGGCGATTGCCGAAAATCAGGTAATCCATCACCGCCGTCACCGCCGGTACCAGGTAAAACAGGCTGGTGACGTTGACCAGATTGCCCCGTGCGATCAAGCGATACAGCAACAGCGTCGCCAGCACCGAAACCACCAGTCCCATCCACAACACCGGCACGATAAACCCTGCCGTGTGTTCGAAATGGAACGGCTGGAAGGGCACGAATATCCCGCACAGCAACAGCCCGGCCAGATACTGCACCGGCAGTGTGCCGAGCGGATTGTCAGTGATGCGCTTCTGCATGATCGACCCCAGGGTCATGCTCGCCAGCGCCAGCAGACCAAACAGCATGCCAACCCAGGACATCCCGGCCAGACCGATGCCTTGGTAAACCACCATGATCAACCCGGCCAGGCCTAGCGCCAGCCCGAACATCCGACTGGTCGAGCGCTGCCGTTCCATCAGTACCACGGTGAGAATCGGTTGCACGCCCATGATGGTCGCCATCACCCCCGGGGTGACTTTGCTGTTCAAGGCCAACAGATAAAAGATCTGATACGCCCCCAACAGCACCACACCGGTAGCGATCGCGAACAGCATCGGCTTGCCGCCCTTGGGCAACTTGAGCTTGAGCAGCGGCGCCAGCAGCACCAGCCCGCACAAGGCAATCGCAAAGCGGATCAGCAGAAAGGCGAAGGGTGACGCATGGGCCAACCCCCACTTGGAGAAGATCGCCCCGCTGCTCCACAGCAGAACGAACAGGCTCGTGGACGCCGCCGCGAGCGCGGATTGTTTCGAAAGGACAAACATGAATACCACCTGTAGTCAGGCACAAAGCCAACTCAGCCGAAGCTGAAATTCAGTAGGTTTTTCTGGCGGGCGCAGGGGTCAGCACAAACTGCCGATCAGCCCGAAACGCCAACGCCCGGCGGTGCTAGGACTACGCACACCGGCGCGCTACTGACAGGTGGGGGGTAATGGCTGATCTGCACAGGCTGCTGATTCCCGCACGGCACGACGCCAGCGTTGACCGCTGAATCGACTACCGCGTTGATGTGGGATGCAGGCATTGGTGCGGATCTCTTTGGAAGGAACGTGAGTCGTCTGATTCACGAGCGCCGACTATAACCAGCGCGGGACACAGATTGCAATGACTTGGGCAAAGGGCCGCTAGCGACAGTGCGGTGCCGGGTGATTAGGGTAATTGGCGGTGGCAACGGATTGTCAGGAGACAGGGAATGCAAGAGATCACATGCCCAGGGAACGGACGTATTTGCGGTATCAGTTGTATCGGTCAGAGGCCAGGAAAAAGGCTGCTTACGCCACTCTCCAGATGCAGTCAACCTCAAGTGCAGACATGTCGAAAGTGCGCTTCGAACCTATCGATGCCCAAGCACTGGCGGCCTATGAAGCATGGCACGATTCAGTTTTTTCATGGGATGAGGTCGTCAGATGGAAAGCCCGAGAACCTTTATCGTTCGATATCGCGATCTGGTTCGAACAAGAGCTGTGCGGGCTGTGTTTTGCAAACCCGAACAATAGCCGTCAACGAGTTCGCATCGTGCGGCTAGAGGGAAGACCTGCGAAGGCTCACCCACTCAGAAACCGTATCGCAGCTCTGGCATTGATTGCTATCGATGAATTTGCCCGGATTATCGGCAGTCGCTTGATCGAAGTGCAGGAACCGATGCCGGGAGCGATTCCAATTTATCAGCAACTCGGCTTTGCCTTTGATCTGCAAGGTCGCCTTGTTCTTGCAGTGGAGAATCAAGTATCTTGAAAGCAGTTCAAATTTTGATCAATGAGGAAGGGAGTATGCGTAAAGTCATTAAAAAATCCCTGACCAAGAAGGCGTTGCCCAAGCCTGCAGGCGCGCTTGGAAGTCTCGCGTTATCCGCTAATCAACGTCGTTTTTTGCATGTTCTTGAAAACGGAACTGATCTGGACGAGCCCAGCGTGCTGGCCGGCCGCCCTTGAAGCAAAAAAAACCGCTCCCAGTGAGCGGTTTTTTATTGCCTGATCCAGCCTCAACCAAACAGCCAATACCCCAACAACGTCAGCACAACCACCGCCAGCACCGGGCGCATCACGCGGTAGGCCTTGGGATGACGGCGCTTCCATTGCTTTACCACGCCGCTGAACTTGTCGCTGAAGCGCTTGCTCCAGGCGTAAGCCTGATTGATCCCGCCGACGCGTTCGTCGTCAAGGTTCTGCGGCGCTGTGGCCCGACCGAGCCAGCCACTGATGAAGCGGTTGATGCGGGTCATCAGGCGGTTGCTCAAAGGGCGCTCGATGTCGCAGAACAGGATCACGCGGGTCTGGTCGGTTTCGTTCTTGACCCAGTGCACATAGGTCTCGTCGAACATTACGTCTTCACCGTCACGCCAGGCGTAGACCTGACCGTCGACGAAGATCCGGCAATCGTCCGAGTTCGGCGTCGACAGGCCCAAGTGGTACCGCAGTGAACCGGCGAACGGGTCGCGATGCGGATTGAGGTGACTGCCGCCCGGCAACAGCGCAAACATCGCGCCTTTGACGTTGGGAATCGCACTGACCAGCGCCACCGTTTTCGGGCACAGGGTTTCGGCCGATGGCAGCGGTTTGTCGTACCACTTGAGGTAGAAACGCTTCCAGCCCTTCTTGAAGAACGAACCGAAACCGGCGTCGTTATTCTTTTCCGCGGCGCGGATATAGCCTTCGTCGAACAGGTGCAACGCTTCGTCGCGAATGGTTTCCCAGTTATCGCGCAGCACATCCAGTTCCGGAAACTTGCTGCGATCCAGATACGGTTTCGAGGGCACCCCGGAAAACAGGTACATCAAAGCGTTATACGGAGCGAATAACGCCGAGTGGTTGACGAACTGACGCAATACCGGCAAACGCGCCTTACCGCGCAAATGCACATAAAGCGTGCTGCCCAAAAACAGCAACAGCACAAACGCCTTGGCGGCAAACGAAACGGTCATCAACAACTCCTTGAATAAAGACAACGCTGCGCATGCCTTTTACCCGGCATGGCAGCCGGCCATGATAAACACTACCGGCGCCGGGAAAAACCCGCCTGACAAGATTCAGTGTCAAGCGGTTCGCAACAAAGCATTTATTAGCACAGGGCACCTGAACCCTGGCTGACCTGCATCAATCTGCCTACTGCTGGTTCTCCTGCTCGGTGAACAAGTCGCTGAACAGCATGCTCGACAGATAACGCTCGCCGGAGTCCGGCAGCACCACAACAATGGTCTTGCCCTGCATTTCCGGCGTCTCTGCCAGACGCACCGCAACGGCCATCGCCGCACCGCAGGAAATTCCGCACAGAATCCCCTCTTCCTGCATCAAGCGCAGCGCCATGGCCTTGGACTCTTCGTCGGTCACCTGTTCCACCCGGTCGACCATCGACAGATCAAGGTTCTTTGGCACGAAACCGGCGCCGATCCCCTGAATCTTGTGCGGGCTCGGTTTGATCTCCTGACCGGCAAGGGCCTGAGTGATGACCGGCGATGACGTCGGTTCCACGGCCACCGAGATAATCGGTTTGCCAGCAGTGTTCTTGATATACCGCGAAACGCCGGTGATGGTTCCACCGGTACCGACGCCCGCGACCAGCACGTCGACCGCACCGTCGGTGTCGTTCCAGATTTCCGGGCCGGTGGTCTTCTCATGGATTGCCGGGTTCGCCGGGTTATCGAATTGCGCTGGCATGAAGTATTTGTCGGCATCGCTGGCGACTATCTCGGCCGCTTTTTCGATAGCGCCTTTCATGCCTTTGGCCGGTTCGGTCAGCACCAGTTCGGCACCCAGCGCCTTGAGCACCTTGCGCCGCTCGATGCTCATCGAGGCGGGCATGGTCAGCATGAGCTTGTAGCCCCGGGCTGCGGCGACGAAGGCCAGGCCGATACCGGTATTGCCCGATGTCGGCTCGACGATGGTCATGCCCGGTTTGAGTCTGCCGCTGCTTTCAGCGTCCCAGATCATGTTGGCGCCGATCCGGCATTTCACCGAATAACCGGGGTTGCGCCCCTCGATCTTGGCCAGAATGGTCACACCGCGCGGCGCAATGCGGTTGATCTGCACCAGCGGTGTATTACCGATGGAATGGGCGTTATCAGCAAAAATACGGCTCATTGGCTGGGTCCTTGTGCAGCGTTGAATTCAGCCTTCCACGGTAAGCCTGTTGCACATCACAGTCCAGTCGGGTCGAACGTCTGCGAACGCCGAGAGTCAATCGCAAAGAATCCTCAAGGACCTTATTCAGGAACCCTGCCATGAAGCGTCGTTACAGTTGGCCCCTATGGACCTTCGCGGGCGTCGTTGTACTGCTGCTGGCGGTGCATTTTGCCTTGCCGTATGTAGTGCGCGACTACCTCAATGACAAACTCGCCGACATGGGCGATTACCGCGGTCAAATCACCGATGTTGACCTTGCCTTGTGGCGCGGCGCCTACAAAATCAATGGCCTGAAAATCGTCAAGGTCGACGGCAAGGTACCGGTGCCGTTCGTCGATGCCCCATTGATCGATCTGTCGGTGAGCTGGCACTCACTGTGGTACGACCATGCCGTGGTCGCGCAGGTGCAATTTCTCAACCCCGAAATCAACTTTGTCGATGGTGGCGCCAACAAACAGAACTCCCAGACCGGTCAAGGCACCGACTGGCGTGAGCAACTGGGCAAACTGCTGCCAATTACCCTCGACGAGGTGCAGATCAACGATGGCCGCATCACCTTCCGCAACTTCAACTCCAAGCCGCCGGTGAACATGAATGCGAGCAAGGTCAATGCGAGCATCTACAACCTGACCAACGTTGTCGACAAGGAAGGCAAACGCGATGCTCTTTTCGAAGGCAAGGCCCTGCTGCTGGGGCATGCCCCCGTCGAAGTGACCGCTACTTTCGATCCGCTGAGTGACTTCGAAGATTTCGAATTCCGCCTGCGCGCGCGCGACATCGAGCTCAAACGCATGAACGATTTCGCCGCAGCTTATGGCAAATTCGACTTCAACGCCGGCCACGGCGATGTGGTTATCGAAGCCAAGGCAGACAATGCGCGGCTGACCGGTTACATCAAACCGTTGCTGCGCGACGTTGACGTGTTCAACTGGCAGCAGGACGTGGAAAACAAGAACAAGGGCATTTTCCGCTCGATCTGGGAAGCGCTGGTCGGTGGCACCGAAACCGTGCTGAAAAACCAGAACAAAAACCAGTTCGCCACCCGCGTCGAACTCAGTGGCAATGTGCATCAGCAGAACATCAACGCATTCGAAGCGTTTCTACAGATTTTGCGCAACGGCTTCATTCAGGCATTCAACGCCCGTTATGAGCGGCCGAAGCCGGACGAGGGTTAAGGTTTACGGTTGACGATATAACGACCGCTATCTTCTGCTGCAATGGTCGACTGCTGTTGCAGCGAATCCCAGCCCAGACAAGCCAGCGCGAGCGAACGAGGCACGGCCTCGCGGCCATTGCTGTAACGGCTGATGCTGCGAGCACTGACGCCCAGTGCTTCGGCGGCCTGCTGAAGTGATAGTCCCGTTCGGGCACGCCAGTCAATGAAGATCCGGGTGTTTTCGTCCAGGGCATTCTGTGCCAGCGCGTCCATATAAAGGGTGTCTGCGCCGATCTGTATATCCGGTTCCAGCCATTCAACCGTCCACCCGTCCTCGTCTAGCGTCGCAGTCGCGAACACATCGCTATCCAGCAACGGTCGTAGCCCCGGAAATCCACGAATGTCTCGTCCCAGATCGAGCGTCAGTTGCTGGCCATCAGTGAACGTCAATGCCAGGCGGAAATCCGGCAGCGCTCTCACGGCAGCCAGACGAGGCCGCTTCATGGATAACATTGTTTCCAGTCCTCCAATAATTGCGCCTGATGTGTGGCTACCCATGCGAGGGCCTCCTTGACAATCAGCGGCGGTGCCTTACCCATCATCACTTCAATGGTCTCCAGGCTCAGCATCACATCAACGCCGCCACCGGTAAGGTGAACGTGAGGCGGTGGGTGATCCTTTTCCCGTAGCTGAATTCGGTATTTATCGCGAAATCGATATTTAGTAGACATGCCGCAAGGCTATCGCCAAATCGGCGATACCCGAATACTGGCCATCAGCCGAGACTGAGTCAACATGTGACGCTCCATTCAGAGACTGAATACCCCGTCTGCGTTCACAGTCGACCGGGCTGCGCGTTATAGTCGGGCATCCGATTATTTCGCCCCCGCCCTGCCCGTCAGGTCCGCGTTACCGTTCGAGGATTAGCAGATGAAGTTCGAAGGCACCCAGGCCTACGTCGCCACCGATGACCTGAAGCTGGCGGTCAACGCCGCCATCACCCTGGAGCGGCCGCTGCTGGTCAAGGGCGAACCGGGGACCGGCAAGACCATGCTCGCCGAGCAACTGGCCGAGTCGTTTGGCGCGAAGTTGATCACCTGGCACATCAAGTCCACCACCAAGGCCCATCAGGGTCTGTATGAATACGATGCGGTCAGCCGCCTGCGTGATTCGCAACTGGGCAATGAAAAAGTCCATGACGTGCGCAACTACTTGAAAAAGGGCAAGCTCTGGGAAGCGTTCGAGTCCGAGGAGCGGGTGATTCTGCTGATCGACGAAATCGACAAGGCCGACATCGAGTTCCCGAATGACTTGCTGCAAGAACTCGACAAGATGGAGTTCTACGTTTACGAGATCGACGAGACCATCAAGGCAAAGAAACGCCCGATCATCATCATTACGTCCAACAACGAGAAAGAGCTGCCGGATGCCTTCCTGCGCCGCTGCTTCTTCCACTACATTGCCTTCCCCGACCGCACCACCCTGCAGAAGATCGTCGATGTGCATTATCCGGATATCAAGAAAGATCTGGTCAGCGAAGCGCTGGATGTATTTTTCGACGTGCGCAAAGTACCGGGCCTGAAGAAGAAGCCGTCCACCTCGGAACTGGTCGACTGGCTGAAACTGCTGATGGCCGACAACATTGGCGAAGCGGTACTGCGCGAGCGCGATCCGACCAAAGCCATTCCGCCGCTGGCAGGCGCACTGGTGAAGAACGAACAGGACGTGCAACTGCTGGAGCGTCTGGCGTTCATGAGCCGGCGCGGCACCCGCTAAGAGGCTGCTGCCATGTTGCTCAATCTGTTCAATGAAATGCGCGCAGCGAAAGTGCCGGTGTCGGTGCGTGAACTGCTCGACCTGATCAACGCGCTGAAACAGCGCGTAACCTTCGCCGACATGGACGAGTTCTATTACTTGTCGCGAGCGATTCTGGTCAAGGACGAACGTCATTTCGACAAGTTTGACCGGGCCTTCGGCGCCTATTTCAATGGTCTGGAAAAGCTCGACGATCACTTGCAGGCGCTGATTCCCGAAGACTGGCTGCGCAAGGAATTCGAGCGTTCGCTGACTGACGAAGAACGTGCGCAGATCCAGTCCCTTGGCGGCCTGGACAAACTGATAGAAGAATTCAAGAAGCGTCTGGAAGAACAGAAGGAACGCCACGCCGGCGGCAACAAATGGATCGGCACCGGTGGCACCAGCCCGTTCGGCTCCGGTGGTTTCAACCCCGAAGGCATTCGTGTCGGCGATGCCGGCAAGCGTCAGGGCAAAGCGGTCAAGGTCTGGGATCAGCGCGAATACAAGAACCTCGATGATTCGGTGGAGCTGGGGACGCGCAACATCAAGGTCGCCTTGCGTCGCTTGCGCAAGTTTGCTCGCCAGGGTGCGGCGGAAGAACTCGACATTGATGGCACCATCGACCACACCGCCAAGGACGCCGGCCTGCTGAATATCCAGATGCGGCCGGAGCGACGCAACACCGTCAAGCTGTTGCTGCTGTTCGACATCGGCGGCTCGATGGACGCCCATGTAAAGATCTGCGAAGAATTGTTCTCGGCCTGCAAGACCGAGTTCAAGCATCTGGAGTATTTCTATTTCCACAACTTCATTTATGAATCGGTGTGGAAGAACAACATGCGCCGTACTTCCGAGCGCACCTCGACGCAGGATCTGCTGCACAAGTACGGGGCCGACTACAAAGTGATCTTCATCGGCGACGCCGCCATGGCGCCTTATGAAATCACCCAGGCCGGCGGCAGCGTCGAGCACTGGAACGAAGAGCCGGGCTATGTCTGGATGCAGCGTTTCATGGAGAAGTACAAGAAACTCATCTGGATCAACCCGTATCCGAAAGATACCTGGGGCTACACGTCCTCGACCAATATCGTGCGCGATCTGATCGACGACCAGATGTATCCGCTGACGTTACGCGGGCTTGAGGAAGGCATGCGTTTTTTGTCGAAGTGACGCGAAAAAAGGCGATCAGCGCACTGGCTGTCGCCTTTCCCGTTACCTATCTGGCACAGACTTACCAACCCAGTTTTACATAGGCCTCGCAAAGTCTGTCCATGAAGCCCCGGTCCAGGGTTTTACAAACAGGCGGCGGGGGCACACCGCGCCTTTTGGCTTCCTGCACCACTTCCTTCCAGCGTTGAGCTTCGCGTTCCAGGCGTTTGGACTTTTCCTGGCGGGTTTCCGGTGTAATCAGCATTTCGTGCTGCTTCTTCCCGTCTGCGGCAAAAAAACCAACCCGGACGCTGCCGGCCTCAGCCAGCAGTTCCATGGATTTGCCGTTTTGATCAGCGCGGTGGTGGTTGTCAAACATGCGTTGCATATCGGAACAGGTTTTGGCCAGAAACCGTTCGATCGAGGCAGTCAGTCCGTCGCGATCGGCTTCGTCACTTTGCAGTCTTTGCACATGACCAAAACGGCTGATACTCGCTTTGTAGACGACCTTGTCCTCGGCACGGTCATGGAACTCAACGATCCGGCTTTCGACATTGGCGACGCCTTCAAGCCTGACCTGATAACCCAACTTCATATATCGCATCTGCAACTTCCTTGTAAGAGATGAAGCCCCATAGTTTCATAGCCTCACAACAACTGATGTAGGACGATGCACTCGGCCGAAAGGAAGCGTCTGGATTCCAGGTACGAACCACACGCGTTACAAGTAGGATCCGAGATAGTTCTGGTGTGTCTTCCAGGCATCTTCCTGCAATACGGGTCTGAATCGCAGATTGGCCCCCGGCAGGTATTGCGCCAGCCGGGCCAGCGCCAGCGGCGTCAACGCGCCCAAGCGTGGATAACCGCCGATCGTCTGCCGGTCGTTGAGCAACACGATCGGTTGCCCGTCTGGCGGCACTTGCACGGCTCCCAACGGAATGCCCTCGGAAATCATCGGCAAGCCCTGGTACGCCAGGGTCTTGCCGAGCAAACGAATGCCCATGCGATCAGCGCGGGTGTCGAGGGTCCAGACCGTGTTGAACACATCGAACAGACTCTGCCCGCTGAACTGGCCGATCTGTGCGCCGAGCACCAGATCCAGCGGTTTATGTGATCGCAGGTCAGGTTGACGCTGGCGGGGCACTTCACGCATTGGCCGGGATGGCCCGTGATAGTCCAGCGTCGCACCCTTGGCCAGCGGCAACCCCATGCCATCGAGACCGCCGAGTTCTTCACGCACCACGGTCGCAGTGCTGCCGAGCACTTTCGGCGCCACAAACCCGCCGGGTGCTGCCAGATAAGCCCGGGCACCGAGCAAAGGTTGCGTGAGCTGTAAAGTCTGCCCTTTATCCAATTTGAAACTGCGCCACGGCGCCAGTGGCTGGCCGTCGATCTGCGCGCCAAGATCCGCGCCCGCCAATGCCAGGCAACACGTTTGCTCAGCCACTAAAGCAAAGCCGCCGAGGGTGATTTCAACCACCGTGGCGTCCAGCGCATTGCCCAGCAACCAGTTGGCCCAGCTCATCGAACACCAATCCGCCGCGCCACCCTGCGTCACGCCCAGATGCCGCACGCCAAAGCGCCCGGCGTCCTGCAACAGACACAGCGGCGTGCTCGCACTAATCGTCAGTCGGCTCATGCCAGCGCCTCCAACGGTGTGTCGTCACCGCCCAGGTTGATGAATTCGGCATGGCTGACCGCTTCGAAGCGCACCGTGTCGCCGGGCTGCATCAGGCTGTAGCCATCGCGATCACGGTCGAACAGTCGTGCCGGCGTGCGCCCGATCAGGTTCCAGCCACCGGGAGATACCACCGGATAGGCGGCGGTCTGGCGCTCGGCGATACCGACGCTGCCGGCCGCGACTTTCTTGCGCGGGGTATTCAAACGGGGAGCGGCGAGCACTTCTTCAACCAGGCCCATAAAGGCAAACCCCGGTGCAAAGCCGAGCGCGAACACCTGATACTCGCGTGCGCTGTGGCGGCGGATCACTTCTTCCACCGCCAGCCCACTGCGCTCGGCAAGCAGACGCAGTTCCGGGCCAACGCTCAAGTCATACCAGACTGGCAGCACATGGCATTGGCCAGCGGCGCGCGCATTCGGCGACAGGTCGACCAGCGCTACGGCGATCAACTCGCGCGCTTGCGCCGGGCTCAATGCGCTCAGGTCGTAATGCACCATCAGCGTGGTATACGACGGCACCAGATCGATCAGATGCCCGGCGAAGACTGCGCGCAAACGCTCGCTGGCGGCGAGCATCCACGGCATGTTGGTTTCGGCGATTTCATCGAACAGACGCAGCATCAGGCAATCCAGCGCCACCACTTCAACCCTGGGATTCATGGCGCACTCAGCAGGTTCAAGGCCTCACGGATGCGCTGGACGGCGGCCACCGAACTGGCGTTGTCACCGTGTACGCAGAGGGTATTGGCGTGCAGGCGCAAGGCGCTGCCGTCGCTGGCGGTGAGGTGGTCGCCACGGGCAATGGTCAGCGCTTGCGCGACGATTGTTTCGCCATCGTGATGCACCGCGCCCGGCAGTTGTCGCGAGACCAGCCGGCCGGCGCTGTCGTAGGCACGATCGGCGAAAGCTTCGAACCACAGGGTCACACCGAATTCATCGCCGATCCGCTGCGCCGCTGCGTTGTCACGCGTGGCCATCAGCATCAACGGCAGGCTGCGATCATAGGCCGCTATCGCCTGAATCACTGCGCGCAACTGCGCCGGGTTGGCCATCATGTCGTTGTACATCGCGCCGTGAGGCTTGACGTAACTGACCCGCGCGCCCTGCGCCTGGCAAATGCCGTCGAGAGCGCCGATCTGGTAATGCAGGATGTCCTGCAGTTCTTCTGCGGAATAGGCCATGGAGCGCCGGCCGAAGCCCACAAGATCCTGATAGGCCGGATGCGCACCGATCTGCACACCATGGCTCAAGGCCAGGCTGACCGTTTTGCGCATGATGCCCGGATCGCCGGCGTGAAAGCCGCAGGCCACGTTGGCGCAATCGATGAAAGGCATGACCTCGGCGTCCAGACCCATCGTCCAGCTACCGAAGCTCTCGCCAATGTCGCAATTCAAAAGCAGGCGGTTCACGGTGAACACTCCTGTAGGTGCTGATCTTTTTATCTGTAGGACTTTGCCTGGCAGGTTATCAGTTACTGCGCGTCGAGTTGCTTGCCACGGGTTTCCGGCAGGCTCAGCGCGGCGATTATCACCACGCCATACGACACCGCCGCGAACGCACCAATACCTACGCTCAACGGCACCTTCTGGCTGAGCAGGCCGATCAACAGCGGAAACAGTGCCGCCAGTGCGCGACCGATGTTGTAGCAGAAGCCCTGCCCGGATCCGCGAATACGGGTAGGAAACAGTTCAGTGAGAAACGCACCCATGCCGCTGAAAATCCCTGAAGCGAAAAAGCCCAGTGGAAAGCCCAGCCACAGCATTACCCCGTTGCTCACCGGCATCTGTGTATAGAGCAGAACGATGGTGAACGAGCCCACCGCGAACAGGATGAAATTCTTTTTGCGCCCCAGCAGGTCGGTCAGATAGGCGCTGATCACATAGCCGACGTAAGAACCGACAATCACCATCGCCAGATAGCCGCCCGTACCTAACACGCTCAAGCCTCGCTCGTTTTTCAAAAAGGTCGGCAGCCAAGAGGTAATCGCGTAGTAACCGCCGAGGGCGCCGGTGGTCAGCAACGAAGCGCGGAACGTGGTGAACAGCATGCCCGGGGCGAAAATCTCGTAGAACTTCGCCGGATTGTCCGGCGTTTGCGCCGCTTTGGCCTCGCGGTAGATCTCCGGATCTTTCACCAGACGCCGCACGAAAATCACGAAAACCGCCGGCACGATGCCGAGGATGAACAGTGCGCGCCAAGCGTCTTCCGGTGGCAACAGCGAAAACAGCACGGCATAGAGAATCGCCGTCAGGCCCCAGCCCAACGCCCAGCCGGACTGCACCATGCCCACCGCCTTGCCGCGGTCTTTGGCGCGGATCACCTCGCCGATCAGCACCGCGCCCGCGGTCCATTCGCCGCCGAAACCGAAGCCCATCAAGGTGCGCGCGATCAACAACTGTTCGTAGTTTTGCGCGAAGCCACAAAGAAAAGTGAAGAAGGCGAACCACAACACCGTCAGTTGCAAGGTGCGCACTCGGCCGATGCGGTCGGAGAGAATACCGGCGACCCAGCCGCCAATGGCCGAGGCGATCAAGGTGCTGGTGTGAATCAGCCCCGCTTCGCCGGTGCTGATGCCCCACATCGCGATCAGGGTCGGCACGACGAAACTGAGCATCTGCGTGTCCATGCCATCGAGGCCATAGCCGATCTTGCAGCTCCAGAAGGTGCGGCGCTCCTGCTGGTTGATATTGCGATACCAGTCAAACGGCCCCGGACGTGCCGCAGGCGTGGATAAAGGGAGGGTGTCGGGAGCACTCATGGCAAATCTCCGCAGGTTTTTATTGGTCTTGTTCGAAGCTCCGACGAGGCCTATCGTGGGAACCGCATGCGCCGATTTTTCGCCGCACGGCGCTTGTGCGTCCAACGAATAAAAACCCGCCTTAGGCATAAGAAAAAATTGTCACCCGAGCCTTGCCCATGAACCTGAAGTTTCTCGAAACCTTTGTCTGGGTCGCCCGACTGAAGAGTTTTCGCCTGACCGCCGACAAGCTGTTCACCACGCAGGCGTCGATCTCCAGCCGCATCGCGGTGCTCGAAGGCGAGCTAGGGGTGAAGCTGTTTTTGCGTGATTCGCGCGGCGTGAGCCTGACGCCCGAAGGCCTGAAAGTGCTCGACTATGCTGAGCAGATGCTCGACACCATGGCGGCACTGAAACAGTCGATCGAGACCCGCTCGAGCAAGATCGGCCGGGTGCGCATCGGTGTGATGGACACGGTGATCCACACCTGGCTCAGCCCGTTGGTGGCGCAGATGACCGATCTGTATCCACGAGTAGAAATCGAATTGGTCGCGGACACGGCGCTGAACCTCTGCGATCAACTGCAAAAAGGCTTTCTCGACATCATTCTGCAGACCGATCTGATCCGCCACGAAAGCGTGCGCAGTCTGGAACTGGCCAGCCATCCGCTGGGCTGGATAGTCGCCCGCCAGTCGATCTACCACCGCGACTACGCCGACCTCGCCGAACTGGCGCAGGAACGCATCATCACTTATTCGAAGAACTCGCGGCCGCATCAGGACTTGCTGGCGTTGATGCAGGCCAATGGCGTGTTGGCGCCACGTATGAATTGCGTGAATTCGGTGTCGGCGATCACGCGACTGTTGCGCGACGGATTTGGTATCGGTGTGCTGCCGCCGGTGCTGGTGGCCGAAGAGTTGGCGCGGGGGGATTTGATCCTGTTGAATATTGATCAGCGACCGCCGGATTTGCCGGTGGTGGTGTCGTGGCGGATCGGGGTTGAGTGGGTCGAGGAGATTGTGACGTTGTGTCGGCAGGTGTTGGCGGACTATGCGCGCAAGGTGGGCGAGGACTGCATCACTCTCACGTCATGATCGCTTCCACGCTCTGCGTGGGAATACCTCCACGGACGCACCGCGTTCGGCTTGAAAGGGACGCAGAGCGTCCCGGGCTGCATTCCCACGCAGAGCGTGGGAACGATCAAAGGCCGCGCACGTCGCGGTCTTCGATCGGTCGGCTCTGGCGCAGGCGTCGGCCGCCAAGCACCACCCAGTCAATCAGGCGGAACAGGCATTCGATGCCGAACGACAGCAGCAGCGCACCACTCATGCCCCAGATCATCGCCTCCGGGGTCAGCAGAATCTGATAGCTGTAGCCGTTCCAGGTTTCCTTGCGAATGTCCGGATCGGCGGCCAGCACCACTTGCAGAAAGCGGATGTACCACGGCCCTTGCATCGCCTGGAACTGTTTATCCAGCGCAACCTGACGGGTGAGCAAGGTGTTCAGGCTGTCGGCATCGCTGCGGAATATCGGGTCTTCGCTGGCGCGGTAATGCGCGACCAGTGCCTGCATGTCACCTTTGAAGAACTGATCGGCGGTGCCCTGGAAGCCACGCAGACCGGTCTGCGCTTCGATCAGATGTGCTTCGACACGCTGGGCGTAATCGTTGATGAACCCCGGCACCTGGACACCGATCAACAGGCCCGCCGCAAACAACACCAGCCGTACATAACTGAGCAACATGAGGTGCAATCCTTATTCGGTCTTGCCCTGGCTGACGCATTCGCCGCGTCGCCACAGGCTCCATTGGCCCGGTTCGTAGCGGGTCCAGGTTTCATTTTCGGTCAACGGTTCGGTGGCGATCACCGTCACCACGTCGTTGAGCGTGGTTTCCGCCTGGAAGTCGACGATCACATCGACATCCTTGAGCCGCGCCGGGCCGAACGGTGCACGCCGAGTGATCTGCGCCAGTTTGGTCGAGCAATAGCAGAACAGCCAGTCGCCATCACTGAGCAGGCAGTTGAACACGCCTTTGCTGCGATATTCAGCACAAGCTGCGACCAGGTCCGGCAACAGCATTTCGATATCGACCGGCTCCGGGAACGCGGCCCGCACGCGATTGAGCAGATCGCAGAACGCCGCTTCGCTGTCGGTATCGCCGACCGGGCGGTAGAAACTTTTGATCGGAGTGAATTCGGCGAGCTGACCGTTGTGGGCGAAGCACCAATTGCGGCCCCACAGCTCGCGAACGAACGGATGGGTGTTGGACAAGCAGACCTTGCCGACGTTGGCCTGACGAATGTGGCCGATGACCACTTCGCTCTTGATCGGGTAGCGCTGCACGAGGTTGGCGACTTCCGACTCGCTGCTTGCGGCCGGGTCCTGGAACAGGCGCAAGCCGCGACCTTCATAAAAGGCGATGCCCCAGCCGTCGCGGTGCGGGCCGGTACGACCGCCGCGCTGCATCAGGCCGGTGAAGCTGAACACGATGTCGGTCGGCACGTTGGCACTCATGCCCAATAATTCACACATGTGCGGACTCTCGGATTACAGACGCGGCTCGACCCGCATGCGCTGCGGATTGTTCGGCACGGGCGGGCGGCCGTAACGGTCGTCACCAGCACCGCCGAATGGCTGATCGTCGTCGCGGTCATCGGCGCGCGCCGCAGCCTTGGCCGCTTCGGCCTGCTCGCGGCGTGCTTTGGAGGCGCGCTCGATTGGAAGCCGAATCAATACGAATACCAGATAGATGCCGAGCGCGATCATGCCGTACATGAACAGATCGGACACCGCCCGCCAGGCGTTGTTGCCGACCTTGAACAGCAGGTCCAGGGCGGTAATGGCGATGGCCGGCGCGACCTTGGCTTTCACCGGATCGACAATGGTCGGGCTGAACAGCAACACCGCCATCAGCACACGCAGCGGCTCGCGCAACCAGCGCCACATCCAGGTGGTCAGGCGCATCCATACCAACAGGCAGCCTACGGCGGCAAAGGCGTAGAGGCCCCAGGCGATCAGATAGTCGTTCTCGGTCATGGTGTCCATGGCAAGGCAGGCAAAGAGGCGCTTATAGTAACGACTTTTCGCCCATGCGGCTTGTCCCAATAGACACACACCCTGTAGGAGTGAGCCTGCTCGCGATAGCGGCATCTCAATCAGAATTGATTTGAATGACACACCGCTATCGCGAGCAGGCTCACTCCTACAGGGTTTTGCGGCGCTTTCAAGACCCGCGAAAACCCTTATTCCGAATTGTCCGAGAGCCTTCCATGCCCGAATCCGCCAACGTCATCACTGCACCGATCGCCCACCGGGCGCCCGGCGCCGACCCGTATGCCTGGCTGCAGGAGCGCGACACCGACGCGGTGCTCGATTACCTCAAGGCCGAAAACGCTTACCAGGAAGCGCAAACCGCCGACCAGGCCGAGCTGCGCGAAACCCTGTTCAACGAGATCAAGGGCCGGATCCTCGAAACCGACCTGTCGTTGCCGTCGCCGTGGGGCCCGTACCTGTATTACACGCGCACTACCGCAGGTGACGAATACGCCCGGCACTATCGCTGCCCGCGTCCGGCCGACGACAGCCTGACCCTCGATGAAAGCCGCGAACAATTACTGCTCGACCCGAATGCCTTGGCCAACGGCGGATTTTTTTCGCTGGGCGCGTTCAGCATCAGCCCCGACCATCAGCGTCTGGCCTACAGCGTCGATGCCTCGGGCGATGAGATTTACACACTGTTCGTCAAAGAGCTGTCCAGCGACCGGGTCAGCGAGCTGGAATTTGCCGACTGCGACGGCAGCATGACCTGGGCCAACGACAGCCTGACCCTGTTTTTCGGCGTGCTCGACGATACCCATCGCCCACACAAACTGTTCCGTTATCGCCTCGACGGCACCGCAGCGGAAGAAGTGTTTCACGAGCCGGACGGGCGCTTTTTCCTGCATTGCTATCGCGCAAGTTCCGAGCAGCAGTTGCTGCTGTCGCTGGGCAGCAAGACCACCAGTGAAGTCTGGGCGCTGGACGCCAACCAGCCGCACCTGCCGTTCACCTGCCTGGCGCCGCGAGTCGAGGACCATGAATACGACGTCGACCACGGCATGCTCGATGGGGTCTGGACCTGGTTCATCCGCAGCAACCGCGACGGCATCAACTATGCGCTGTATCAGGCCCCGGACACTGGCGAGGTACCGAGCGAGGCGGACTGGCAGAACCTGATTCCGCACAACGACGAGGTGATGCTCGACGGCGTCAGCCTCAATGCCCAAGCCATGACCCTGAGCCTGCGCGAAGGTGGCTTGCCGATTATCGAAGTGCACCCGCACGGTCTGGCACCCTATCGCGTGCAATTGCCGGACGCGGCCTACAGCCTTTATGTGCAAAACAGCCTGGAATTCGTCAGCGACCGCATTCGCCTGCGTTACGAAGCGTTGAACCGCCCGGCGCAGGTGCGTCAGTTGCTCCTCGCCACGGGCGAACAAACGGTGCTCAAGGAAACGCCGGTGCTTGGCCCGTTCGATGCCGACGCCTACGTCAGCCAGCGTCTGTGGGCGACCGCGCCGGACGGTACGCAAGTGCCGATCAGCCTGGTGATGAAGCGCGAAATGCTCGGCAAACCGGTGCCGCTGTATCTCTATGGTTACGGCGCTTACGGTTCCAGTCTGGATCCGTGGTTTTCCCACGCGCGTCTGAGCCTGCTCGATCGCGGCATGGCCTTCGCCATCGCCCACGTGCGTGGCGGCGGCGAACTGGGCGAGGCCTGGTATCGCGCCGGCAAACAGGAGCACAAGCACAACACCTTCAGCGATTTCATCGCCTGCGCCGAGTTTCTGATTCTCAACGGCATCACCACCGCAGAAAAACTGGCGATCAGCGGCGGCAGCGCCGGTGGCTTGCTGATCGGCGCGGTGCTGAACCAGCGTCCCGACCTGTTCGGCGTGGCGATTGCCGAGGTGCCGTTCGTCGACGTGCTCAACACCATGCTCGACCCGGAACTGCCGCTGACCGTCACCGAATACGACGAGTGGGGCAACCCGGAAGAACCGGACGTTTATGATCGGATCAAGGCATACGCGCCGTACGAAAACGTCACCGCGCAGGCTTATCCGCCGCTGCTGGTGATCGCCGGCTACAACGACAGCCGCGTGCAATATTGGGAAGCGGCCAAGTGGGTGGCGAAATTGCGCGCGACCAGGACCGATAACAATCCGCTGCTGCTCAAGACCGAACTGGGCGCCGGGCATGGCGGGATGAGCGGGCGTTATCAGGGATTACGTGACGTAGCGCTCGAATATGCGTTTGTGTTCAAGGTTTTGGGCCTCGCCTGAGGAACTCTGTGGGGCGCTTGGGTCTTAACTCCAGACCCGAGCCTTCCACAGAACCCATGCAGGAGTGAGCCTGCTCGCAATAGCGGTGTGTCGGTCACCTGTAATTTGAATGGCACACCGCTATCGCGAGCAGGCTCACTCCTACAAGGGGATCGTGTAACGCCTGAAAATGTGAAAACAAAAAGACCGTGACGACATGTCAGAACCGACCTTACTGAACAATGAAATCCGCGACTGGCTGATGGACTGCGGCCTGTTCGACCAATTGCAACTGGCCGACTTTGCCGCCGCGTCCGGCTACTTCAGCATCAGCACCGTGGCGCAAGGCGAAGCGATCTTTCACGAGGGCGATGCCGGCAGCTTCATGTGCATCATTCACACCGGCCAGGTGGCGGTGCAGAAAACCGGCGCCGACGGCCAGGTCATCACCATGGCCACCCTGCGCAGCGGCCGGGCGTTCGGCGAAATGGCCGTGCTCGACGGCGAGCGGCGCTCCGCCACTTGCATTGCCGCGAGCAACTGCCAGTTGCTGAACCTGGGCAAGGATTCGCTGGAAAAAATGCTCAACGACGCCCCGAAGATCGCCGCGAAGATCATCCGCGCCCTCGCCGTCTCGCTGTCGAAACGCCTGCGCATGGCCGACGGTCAACTGGCGGCGCAGCAGGTTTAACCGCCGGGGGATTTGGCCTTGGTGCCGCTCGGATCGATGCCCGGCACCGGTTGATCCTTGCTTGGCGGGCCAGGCATTTCGATCGGCACCAGCGGCGGGCTGCCACTGCCGGCGCCGGATTTGGGCAAAGTGATCGGTGTAATCTGCGGATACGGCGTTGGTGTCGCAGTACCGGGCGAACCGGGTTGCGGCGTCGGGCTGACCGGAATCGCCTGCTGCGCCTGCGCCGCAGTAATCGCGAGCGCGGCCAGGGCAATGACCGTTAGAATGGTGCGCTTCATCAAGGGCTCCGTTTGGCCTCTAGTCTGTGCTCAGGCTACTCCCAACAAGCCTGCTTGCCTTCCCCCCTGTAGAGATTTCCATGAAACGTTTCGTTCTGCTCGACACCACCCCGATCCCTGAAAGCGGCGGTGCCCTGTGCCTGTTCGAGTATGGCGAGGACTTCGTCATCAAGATCCAGGGCGGCGACGGCGGGCAATTGATGAACACGCGCATGCACGGTTCCGAGGATGCGCTGGCCGAGATTCCCTGCCGCAAGGTCGCCGGACGGCCGGATTCGCGGGTGCTGATTGGCGGCCTCGGCATGGGTTTCACTTTGGCTTCGGCGCTCAAGCATCTGGGCAAAAGCGCCGAGGTGGTGGTCGCCGAGCTGGTGCCTGGCGTGGTCGAGTGGAATCGCGGCCCGCTGGGTGAAAAGTCCGGTCGGCCGTTGCTCGATCCGCGCACGGTGATCCGTCAGGAAGACGTGGCCAATGTGCTGCAGAGCGAACCCAACGGCTTTGACGCGATCATGCTCGACGTCGACAACGGCCCCGAAGGCCTGACCCAGAAGGCCAACAGCTGGCTGTACTCCGCCGCCGGGCTGAATGCCTGCGCCAAGGCCTTGCGCCCCAAGGGCGTACTCGCGGTGTGGTCGGCCAGCGCTGACCGGCAATTCTCCGACAAATTGAAAAAGGCCGGCTTCAAGGCCGAGGAAGTCCAGGTCTTCGCCCACGGCAACAAGGGCACCCGCCACACGATCTGGATTGCCGAGAAGCTCAAGGGCTGAGCTAAACTCTGCGCATAACCGTCATTTGTCTTTCTACAAAGGTGAACCCATGAGTTCGTCCACCCCCACCAATACGTCGAAGCTGGACCGCATCCTCGCCGACAACCAGCGCGACAAGGAAATGGGCTACCGCGACAAAGCCCTGAAGATGTACCCGCACGTCTGCGGCCGCTGCGCCCGTGAGTTCTCCGGCAAGCGCCTGAGCGAACTCACCGTGCACCACCGCGACCACAACCACGACAACAACCCCCAGGATGGCTCGAACTGGGAGCTGCTGTGCCTGTACTGCCACGACAACGAGCACTCGCGTTATACCGATCAGCAGTATTTCGGCGAAGGCTCGCTGAGCACGCCGAAAATCGCCAAGGCCACGCATAACCCGTTTGCCGCACTGGCCGGGCTGATGAAAAAAGAAGACTAACGATCTTCATCGCCTGAACTGGCCTCATCGCTGGCAAGCCAGCTCCCACAGTGATCAGGATCGTTCACAAATTTTGTGTGTATCCCGGAAAACCTGTGGGAGCTGGCTTGCCAGCGATGAGGCCGGGCCAAACACCGCAGATCTTGAATCTGCCCGCCCTCCCCCAATCCCCGTATAATCGCGCTCTTTTTCCCGAAGGCACCCCGCTCGTGGCAGACAAACGGTACAGCTGCATTGGTTTGTATAACCCCAAGTCACCCGAGAACGTCGGTTCGGTGATGCGCGCCGCCGGCTGCTATGGCGTGGCGTCGGTGTTCTATACCGGCAAGCGTTATGAACGCGCCGCGGACTTCGTCACCGATACCAAACGCGTGCACTACGACATTCCGCTGATCGGCATCGATGATCTGAAAAAGATCCTCCCGCTCAACTGTGTACCCGTCGCCGTGGAACTGGTCGAGGGCGCCCGCCCGCTGCCGGAATACACCCACCCGGATCGCGCGCTGTATATTTTTGGCCCGGAAGACGGCTCGCTGGACAAAGAGATCCGCGATTGGTGTGAAGACGTCGTGTACATCCCGACCACCGGCTGCATGAACCTCGCCGCCACGGTCAACGTCGTGTTGTACGACCGCATGGCCAAAGGCCTGAACACTCGCTCCGGACCGAAATTCCGCTGAAGCGTCGCACATTCGATGGAACAAGCTGGTCGCCGCGGCAGTCAGCTTGTTTATCCATCATTGATTGCCTGGAGAACCATCATGTCCGAGCTCAAGCGCGTCGAATCGACCCCGTTTCAATCTCATTCCAACCAGAACGTCCACGGCTGGGAGCGCATTGGCTCGTTGACCGGCGGCGTGCTGATGGTCGGCAAAGGGCTGCGCCGCGGGGGTGTGTTCGGCCTGATTCAGGTCGCGTTGGGCGGCATGGCCATGGCCCGCGGGATTACCGGGCACTGCTCGGCGAAGAGCCTGCTGGAGAAAAGTCGTCAGGACATGAACAACGTGCGGGCGAAGATCGAGCGCGCCGGGGAAGAACTGAACAAGCTGAAAACCAATGCCGAAGTGGCGACTGAAACTGCCACCGTGACCGGCAATGATTCGCTGAAGTCGCCGAAAGCTGCGGTTTGATCCAGAACCTTTAGCGCTTCTGCCGGCCCCATCGCTGGCAGGCCAGCTCCCACAGGGGTTGTGGATTGTACTCAAGCCGAATGTACGACACGAAACGTGTGGGAGCCAGCCTGCTGGCGATAGCGGTCTGACAGGCGCAGGTCAGCGCCAAGCCTGATCCGATTGCTGGCTCAACCCGCGCGAAAGATCAGGTGATCTTCCCAGTCGTCCTCCGGCACGCTGCCCTCGGCCAGCATGCGCCCGGACTGGGAAATTCGCTCGTGGTGCACCGCGTCGCGGTCGCCACACACCAGGTGATGCCACAACGGCAGGTCCTTGCCCTCGCTGACCAGACGATAGCCACAGGTCGGCGGCAGCCATTTGAATTCTTCGGCCTGACCCGGTGTGAGCTGAATGCAGTCGGGGACGAACTGGATGCGGTTCGGATAATCGCTGCACTGACAGGTTTTCAGATCCAGCAGTTTGCAGGCGATGCGCGTGTAATAGACGCTGTTGTCTTCTTCATCTTCGAGTTTCTGCAGGCAACACAAACCGCAGCCGTCGCACAGCGATTCCCACTCCTCGTGATCGAGCTGATCGAGGGTTTTGCGTTTCCAGAACGGTTCGACTATCGCGGCCATGGCTCAAGCATCAACATCAGGTGGTGAAAAGGCCGCCAGTCTAGTGCCCGCGGGGCTGTCGGCCAAGCGCTGGCGACTGTCGGTAAATCCTGGTCGTCGCCTATGAGCCGCACCACAAACCATTGTGGGAGCCAGCCTGCTGGCGAAAGCGGCCTGTCAGGCAACATTATTGTCGTTTGACACTGCGCAATCGCCAGCAGGCTGGCTCCCACAGGTGTTGTGCATCTTCCGGCAAGCGGCGAGTCAATAACCGCGGTCGAAATCCACTTCGCCGCGCAATGCCTCACCCGCCTGATAGGCCTTCAGGTTGTCGACAAACAGTTGCACCATCAACGGCGGTGAAGTCGGCGCCGAGCTGTGCCCGGTCAGCAACAAACCCCACGCCGTCCAGAACGGGTGGCGCTGCGGCAATGGTTCCTGCCGACAGACGTCGATCACTGCGCCGGCCAGATGCCCTTCTTTCAGGGCTTCCACCAAATCAGCGTCAACCACCGCAACACCCCGCCCGGCGTTGATGAACAATCCGGTCGGTTTGAATTGCTTGAACAGCGCCGCATCGTAGATATCGTGGGTGTGCTCGGTGTTGGGCAGCAGATTGACCACGTAGTCGACCTCCCCCACCAGGCGCGGCAGGTCAGCCATCGAGCCGACTTCGACAAACGGCGCCTGCTCACGGGCGCTGCTGGCGATGCCGTACAACTCGATGCCGAACGGCAACAGAAACTGCGCCACGCTCTGGCCGATATCGCCGGTGCCGACGATCAGCACCTTGCGCCCGACCAGGCTCTGGCCACTGCGGTTGTCCCACTTGCGCTCGACCTGGCTGACCAGACGCGCCAGCACTTCGCGCTCATGGCCGAGGATGTAGGTCAGCACGTATTCAGCCATCACCTGACCGAAAATCCCCACCGCACGGGTCAGGCGATAATCGCGGCGCAAGCCGTCGGCGAGCAACGGCGTGATCCCGGCCCAGGTCGATTGCAGCCATTGTGGCTGATGCCCTTGGCGCAACAGCGTCGCCAGCAGATCGGGCTGGCCCAGCCAGACCGGGCAATCGGCGGCCTGCCGCGCCAGTTCGGCGGAGTCGCCGCTGGTCAGTACTTCCAGCTCCGGCGCTGCCTGACGCAGCAGCCGGGCGTATATCGCGTGGTCGTGTTCAGCAATCAGAACGCGCATTTTCAAACCTTTCG
The DNA here is from genome assembly GCF_900104975.1 of Pseudomonas sp. Z003-0.4C(8344-21). Lineage (NCBI taxonomy): Bacteria > Pseudomonadati > Pseudomonadota > Gammaproteobacteria > Pseudomonadales > Pseudomonadaceae > Pseudomonas > Pseudomonas sp. Z003-0.4C(8344-21). The sequence goes on from NZ_LT629756.1 coordinate 4,818,117, forward strand.
CAAGCCGTGCAGACGGTCGCCGGATTCCGGCGGCCATCGCGGTAAAAACAGTTCCAGGGTGGATCGAGGCTCAGAACAGAGCCTCGCCGATCAGACCGGGTCGTTGCGGCGCAACAACTCTTCGGGCAAGTGCTCGATGTACTCGTCCTCGGCTGGCGGCATCTGCAAGTGATAGCCCTGCTTGTCGAGGTTTTCCAGAACCACGGTGATGTCTTCGCTGGCCAGTTTGCGCGCAGGCGACAGCACCAGATCGAAGGAGTGTTTCGCTTTGCCGAACGCCAGCATCAGCGCTTCCGGCACGCGCTCGAGCGCATCGCTTTTGAGCACGTAAAGGTACATGCCGCTGCGCTTGGAACTTTGGTAGATGGAGCAGATACGTTTCAAGGCTGTTCTCCGGCGGTGGCCAGGCTGTCGAGCAGCTTCTGGCCCATGAGTTCGCGGCGCCAGCCACGCAACGACTCGGGCAATTGGTAAGGCCCCTCGGGGAAGCCGCTTTTGACCAGCGCTTCGAGGGTTTTCTTGCGCAGCATCAGTTCCGGCGCGATATCCAGACGCTCGGCCTCGGCCTGCCCCAGTGCGCGCAGGCGTTTGATCAGCGCAGCGGCTTCGATCGGCAACGGCTCCGGGACGGCGGGCGGCCATTGATCAGGCCCCACACTGCCAGAGCGCTTGATCAGATCAAGCAGAAACTGGCCGTCCTGACGCACGGTACGCGGGTGCATGTCTTCGATCTTGCCCAGCGCGGCGAGATTGTCCGGTTGCGTGCGGGCCAGCGGCCACAGCGAATGCTCGCGAATGATGCGGTTGCGCGGCAGGTCGCGGGCTCGCGCCTCACGCTCGCGCCAGGCACACAGTTCACGCAGCACGGCCAGTTGCGCACGGGACAGTTTCCACGCCAGCTTGGCCTCGCGGTAAACCTCGTACGGATCGGTTTCGCGGCGCAGGTTGGCGACCAGTTCGGCGCCATCTTCCAGCACCCAGGCGAACTTGTCGGCGGACAGCCTGGGCTGCAGTTCGACAAATACTTCGGCCAGATGCACGGCGTCTTCGGCGGCGTAGCTGATCTGCGTCTCGGACAGCGGACGTTGCAACCAGTCGGAACGGGTCTCGCCTTTGGGCAGGTCGATGCCGAGCACTGACTGCACCAGCCGCGAGTAACCCATCGAGAAACCGAGGTTCAGGTACGCGGCAGCCAACTGAGTGTCGAACAGCGGCGCTGGCAGGCTGCCGGTCAGACGCAACAGCACTTCGAGGTCTTCGCTGCAGGCGTGCAGTACTTTCAGCACCGCCGGGTTTTCAAGCAACGCCGCCAGCGGTTGCCAGGCATTGATGGTCAGCGGATCGATCAGGTAGGCGCGTTTGCCGTCGCCCACCTGCAACAGGCCGGCAATCGGATAGAAGGTGTCGACCCGCATGAATTCGGTGTCGAGGGCAACGAACGGCAGTTGCTGCCACTCGGCGCAAAACTGCGCGAGGCTTTCGTTGTCGCGAATCCAGTGAATATCGATAGCCACACGGCTCTCCCTTGAAGAATGGCGCGCAGTATATATCGCCACCGGCGATTTACGCGCCTGGGAAGGGTAACAGCTGTAACGAAATGTCCTGCGAGATAGAAAGAATAGTCTGACAGAGGAAACAGACAGGCCCGTCGCATCAGCGGGGCGGGCCCGAGATTTTTCAATCCTTGGCCAGCACGCCGTCGATCACCGCACCACGGCAACCGGCAAACAAGTCCAGATCGGCCTGATAAACGCTGCTTTTGACTTCCAGCAGGCCGAGCATCGAGTGGAACAGATTGTCCTGGCTCAGCGGTTTGTCGCGGCTCATTTGCAGGCAGTGTGTATCGACCGAGTAGGCTTTTTGATAGCTGTCGGAGAACCACGCCAGCATCGCCACATGTTTCTGTTGTTCCGGCGCCAGCATGTAAGGCGTGCCGTGCAGGAACAGGTTGTACTCGCCCAGCGACTCGCCGTGATCGGACAGATACAACATCGCGGTATCGACTTTGTCCTGATTGCTGCGCAATACATCGATCAGGCTCGACAGCACATGGTCGGTGTAAACCAGCGTGTTGTCGTAGCCATTGACGATACTTTCGCGGCTGCAATTGTTCAGCGCGTTACTTTCGCAGACCGGGGTGAAGTGCTCGTACTCCTTCGGATAGCGCTTGAAGTATTCCGGGCCGTGGCTGCCCATCTGGTGCAATACCAACACGGTGTCCTTGTCCAGATGATCGATAAAGCTCTGCAGGCCTTGCAGGAGAATTTCGTCGCGGCATTCGCTGTTGGCGCATAACGCCGGATCTTTCAGATTACTCACATCCTGCACCGTGACGCGATCACAAGTACCTTTGCAGCCCGACTGGTTATCGCGCCAGATCACGTCAATACCGGCACGCTTGAGCACATCGAGCAGACCTTCTTCATTCTTCGCCTTGCTTGCGTCGTAGTTCTTGCGGCCCATGTTGGAGAACATGCACGGCACCGACACGGCGGTTTCCGTGCCGCAGGAATGAACATCGGTGAAGGCGATCAGCCCGGCTTCCTTGTCGAGTGTCGGGGTGGTATCGCGGGGGTAACCGAGGATGCCGAAGTTTTCCGCACGGGCGCTTTCGCCGACCACCAACACTGTCAGGGATTTACGCGGTTGCAGTTTGATGTCCGGATTGCGCTGGGCGTCTTCGCCGATTTTGATGAACGGCTGCTGTGCGGACGCTACTTGTTCACGCAAGTAACCAGCAGAAGCGCCGATAAAGTTGCTCGGCACCAGCATCAAGCGAATTTCATGATGATTACGAAACAGCGAGGACAAGCCTTGATAGTTTGCCAATGCCACACCGCCAATAACGGCAGCGCTGGCAACACTCACCACAACTTTACTGAAAACTTCGCGATGCCAGCGACGATAATCAACCGGCACTTTCCACAACAACCATGAAGGCAAGACACCGAGCAATAAAATAAAAGCAAACAACTTCAACGACAGCAGATCGCGCACTTCCGTGACATTGGTTTCGGCAAAGTTTCGAAACATGCCGGCGTCCATCATCACGCCATACTGGTTCATGAAGTAAGCCACACCGGCACTGGTTAAAAACAGCACGATCAGCACAGGCTTGAGCAGCGGGCGAAAGGCAAATGCCGTCAACACCAGATTGAATGCCGCCAGGATCATCACAGCAAAAGCCACACGCATGGCGATGCCCCGGCCATCGCCACCGGTGATCGCGAACAGGTGCTGCCAGAGCACCAGATTGAAACCGATCAGAAGAAAGGCACTGGCGATCAACGTCACCCATTCCGGGCGCACGGCTTTTGACTTGAACATAGAAAGGGCTGTTCCTGAAAAGAAGAGCCTTGGCTGATAACGAATTTTTCATTTATGAAAAATTCATTAACCAAGTGCATGCAAACTTTAGGCAGGCAACCATCAATTTTTTGTGAAAAAGACGCCAACGATTAGTTGGCCTTTAATAATATCGCTGGACCAAGTATGTATTTGAGAATGGTTCAGGCTTTATTCAGAAAACTCGCTTAACTCACGTAGGAGTGAGCCTGCTCGCGATAGCGGTGTGTCATTCAGCAAAAGTGTTGCCTGACACACCGCTATCGCGAGCAGGCTCACTCCTACAGAGGGCCCAGGCGGTATTGAATTATTGAATAGGCCTGTGGATTTTCTGGTTTGCCCGGCATGCACGGCTCCGCGCCTAATCACCGGTCTGCGCTTATGAAGGACATGCCATGCAAACCGCCCACGCCACCACTCGCCCTGCTGTGGGAATGATGCTCGCCATCATCCTCGTCGCGCTCAATCTGCGGCCGTCGATGGCGGCGGTCGGTCCCCTGCTGTCGGCCATTCGCGGTGAAATCCCGCTGAGTTTCAGCCTGGCGTCACTGCTGACCATGCTGCCAGTGATGGCCATGGGGCTGGCGATGTTTTTCGGTCTGGCAATCAGTCAACGCTTCGGTCAACAGCGCACGGTGTTGTTGTCGCTGCTGATCATTGCGCTGGCAACGCTGGCGCGGCTGTTTGTCGATACGGCGGCCGGGTTGATTATCAGCGCCGTGCTGGCGGGCATCGGCATTGCGTTGATTCAGGCGTTGATGCCTGCGTTGATCAAGTCGCGCTTCCCCGACAATGTGGCGCTGTGCATGGGCCTGTATGTCACCTCGATCATGGGCGGCGCGGCACTGGCGGCGACCTTCGCGCCCTGGGTGATGGTGCAGACCGCGAGCTGGCGTATCGGTCTGGCGGTATGGTCCTTGCTGGCAGTAATGGCGCTGTTGGTCTGGTGGGCACAAGGGCGTCAATTGCGCGATAGCCTGACGCTGGCCGCGAAGAAGGACGTTTTCGCCAGTAACGGTCGTGCCTGGTTACTGGCGATTTTCTTCGGACTGGGGACTGCGTCCTACACCTGTGTGCTCGCCTGGCTCGCTCCGTACTACGTTGAACAAGGCTGGAGCGAAGAAAATGCCGGGCTGGTTTTGGGTTTTCTGACAGCGATGGAGGTCATTTCCGGCCTGCTCGTTCCCGCTATCGCCAACCGCAGCCGCGATCGGCGCGCAATCCTGGTGGCCTTGCTGGCGCTGATCATTGCCGGGTTCTGCGGCCTGGTCCTCAGTCCGCAGCATTTGAGCCTGCTCTGGCCGTGCCTGCTGGGTCTGGGCATCGGTGGCTTGTTTCCGATGAGCCTGATCGTCGCGCTCGATCACCTCGACGACCCGCAGCGGGCCGGTGGCCTGACGGCGTTCGTGCAGGGCATCGGATATCTGATCGCCGGGCTCTCGCCAATGCTGGCCGGGTTGATCCGCGACCGCCTGGGCAGCTTCGAATGGGCGTGGTGGTCGCTGACGGCAGTCATGGCGCTGATGCTGCTGATGGTGTTGCGCTTCGATCCGCGGCACTACCGCCGACATTTTTCACCAGCGAGCTGAAGGCCTCTGGCCAGCTTTATCCGCTTTGATCGATAACGTCGTGTTGCTAAAAGTTTCTGTCCCACATGTGACCGTGAAATGTCTTACAGGGCTTTCTCCTGGCACCATCGTTCCGCTAGGATCGTTCGCACACGTTTGCGCGGTTTCAGCGCAAGGAGCACAGCGAGACAGAACGGATGCTGAACAGTAACTTGCTTCGAAAGCTCGACATGCAGGACCTCATGGTATTTGTCGCCGTGTATGAGCAGAGCAGCGTCACCGATGTGTCGGAAACCCTGTTCGTCAGCCAGTCCACCGTCAGTTACTGCCTGAAAAAACTGCGCACCAGTTTTGAAGACGAACTGTTCATCAACACCCGCACCGGCATGCGCCCGACCTACAAGGCCAGCAGCATGTACGGCCATGTGCAGAAGATCATCGAAAGCATCAACCTCTGTCATGCCGGCGCCCCGACGTTCGACCCGAGCCAGCAAGCCGTCACCTTCAACATCTGCGCACCGGAATATTTCGAGCAACTGATCCTGCCGCGGCTGTTGAAGCGCTTCGACTTCGACGATTTGCCGGTGATGGTCAACATGCACAAATTCGAGACCGACGTCCCGGCAGAGGAACTGCGCGACGGCAGCCTCGATCTGGTGATCAGCTTCGGCCCCAATTTCCATCGCCAGCACAACGACCTGAAATCACGCCTGCTGCTGGAAGATGATCTGGTTTGCGTGTTCGACAAACGCGCTACACCGCTGGAACCGCGCTTGAGCCTGCAAGCCTTCACCGAGCGCCGCCACGTTTTCCCGACCCCCTGGACTTCATCCACCAACATGGTCGATGGCTGGCTGGCGCGGCAGGCGCAGAAACGCCAGATCGTCGCGCGCTCGAACAGCTACAGCGCTGCCTTGAAGATGATTACCGGCACCGATTTCATCCTCACCCTGCCCCGCCGTATCCAGCGCCTACTGACCAACGAGGCCGTGTTCAATCACTGCGAGGCGCCGAACGGCTTACCCGGCTTCACCCTCGACATGCAGTGGTGCCAGAGCGTCGATCAGGACAGCGCCAACGTCTGGCTGCGCGAGCAGGTGGTCAACGTGTGCAGCGAACTCGATGCAAGCTGAGTCCTACACGCCCACCACAGCTTTGCTGTAGGACTCGCGATCGATGTCGAGCAGTTCGACGCACAATTGCACTTCGACACCGGCCGGCCATTCGCAGATGTCCTGCAACGCCGCCAGCAGACTTTGCGACAACTGCTTCTTGATCTCCGGCGACCGCCCGCTGAGCAATGCCAGTTTGACGTGAACGAAAGCACGCTCGGCGAGCGCGGTACCGACCTTGAATGTCGCGACCTTGACCGCACGGCCCTTGATATCGAACTCGGCAGCAAACTGACCGGAGCCCACCAAAGTGTTGTTGAGCCGGATCAATGCAACATCGGCGTTCAGCGGCAGGTTGGCGGTGTATTCCATGTGCAGATGGGGCATTGAAAGTCTCCGGTCGGTGGGGCGTAGGGCGGTACATATACCACAGTCGCACCCAGGCTTTTTGTAGGAGTGAGCCTGCTCGCGATAGCGGTGGGTCAGGCAACACTTATGTTGAATGACACACCGCAATCGCGAGCAGGCTCACTCCTACAGAGGGTATGTGTATCAGAGCGGGTTTTGTGGCCGTTCGCTCATGAAGGCTTCCAGCCGCGAACGCAACCAGCGCTCGGCCGGATCGCTGTCGACGTGGCTGAGCCAGACCATCGACAGGTCCAGCATCGGCGTCTTGAACGGAAACGGTTCCTGGAACAGCAATCCAGACGCAGCCATCGCCGCCGCGGTGTAATCCGGCAGGCTGGCGATCAGATCCGTGCCGGCCAGCAGCGCCGGCAACGCGCTGTATTGCGGCACCGACAATACGACCTGGCGCGTGCGACCCAGCTCCGCCAGCCACTCATCGGCGTAGCCACTGACATTGGCCGTGTGCGAAACCAGTACATGCGGACGCGCGCAATATTCATCCAGAGTCAGCGGTGTATCGCTGGCGTCGGCGCGCAGAATGCTCGGCTGGATGTGCCGCAGTAATTTGCGCTTGGCGTTGGCCGGCAGGCCGCGGGTCTGGCTGATGCCAACGGTGATATCGCCCGCCGCGAGCAGGTCGGGAATCCGCCAGTAATCGGCATGTTGCACCACGAACACCACGTTTGGTGCTTCCTGGCGCAGTGCTCGCAACAACGGCGGCAGCAGGCCGAACTCGACGTCATCGGACAGGCCGATGCGAAAGGTCATGGTGCTCACGGCCGGGTCGAAATCGCGGGTCAGGCTCAGCGCCACCGACAGCGAATCCAGCGCCGGTTTCAAATGACGAAAGATATCTTCGGCGCGGGCCGTCGGTTCCATGCGGTGGCCGACGCGAATGAACAGCGGGTCGTTGAGCATCGTGCGCAGGCGGTTGAGTGCCGAGCTGATGGTCGGCTGGCCGAGAAACAGTTTCTCCGCCGCCCGGGTCACGTTGCGTTCGAGCATCAAGGTCTCGAACACCACCATGAGGTTGATATCGGCCTTGCGAAGTTCATTGCGGTTCATCCCTTGCCCCCTGCTCCCCGGAATGCGGGCAGTGTAGAAAGACGCCGAGCCCGACGTCCATCAACGTTTGCGCAACCAACGCGATTTCAACGGACGGTCAGCGATTTCAGGCCCAGCCCCATGACGCGCGCATCATCGTTCAAGCCGAGGTTTCGCGGACTGGTCGCGTCCGGCAGATGGATTTGCAGAATCAGCGGCTGGCCATTTTTCAATTTGTCCTGGACCGCTGCGCTGAGCGGGATTTCCAGTACGTTGTCTTGCACCTGGGTCAGGCGCGTGGACATGGCCTCGACCCCCTCGATGCTGACGATCACCCGTTGAGTCAACCGGGGCGGCATGACGAACGCGAGCACGTCCATGACGATCGCAGTGCTCAGCGGCGCGACACGCACAGCGATTTGCGCCTCCTGCCCTTCACTCCAGGTCCCCCAGCTTTCCGGCGCGGCCCAGCCGTTGAGCAACTGTCGGCTCTTGTGATTGAACAGTTGCACCAGTCCCGGTTGGCTCAAGGGCAGCGCCGACATCGAGCGCCCCTCATCGACCATTGGCAGGCATTGCTCGCAACGCTTCCAGCCCGGTGCCAGCACGACAAAGTCGTCGACGCGGGTCAGCAGGTCGGTTTCGCTGCGCACACTCTTCACCGCCAGATCCAGCGCGTCATCGTCGAGGATGTACAGCGAATCGGCCGCATATTCTCCAGAACTCAGCCGGCGTTGTGCATCACGCTGCGCCTGGTCGAGTGCCTTGGGGCTCATGCGTCCCATATACACGGCATCGGTGCTCAAGCCATGCGTCGCGGCAAACCAGGCGATGGGCTGCCATTGATCCGACTGGTTTTTCGGCATCAGGGCACGGATGTACTGGTAGTGAGCCGCGGCGCTTGCCCAGAACGGGTCGCGCATCGGGCTGGTCCACACCGAGGACGGCGGCAGCATTTTCGTCGCGCGCAGCCCCTGCCAGGCAATACTTGTGTCGATGACTTGTGTGGTCAACGCCACCGCCAGCAAGCCGATGGCGACTGGCGCCCGGTATCCACGCACAATCAGATAGATCACCAGCAATACCGAGGTGTAGAACACCGGCCAGAACATCCGCCCCGAAGCGCGGAAAATGCTCGCCAGCCCCTCAATGGTTCTCGGCAGCGGATAACTGACCGTGTGTGCGCCGAAGCCGATCTGATTGGACAGCGCAAACAGGCTCAGCCCGATCAATGCCACCAGCAGCCATGGCCAGCGAAGCAGCAGCGACTTCAGCCTGATGTTGCTTCGCCACAGTGCAATCGTTGCCAACGGCAACAGCATCAACACACCGAGGCCCAGATAGTTGAAACCTTCGTAGTCGCCGCCGCGCTTGGCGAAGCTCGGCAACACGTACGACCAGCCACCCGCATCGATCAGCGCCAGCAGATTCATTCGGTACCAGCCGAAACCGCCGCCGCCCGCCCCGTCGACGATGCTGAAATAGCCCGCCTGCCAGCAACACACGCTGACCAAAGCAAACAATCCACCGAACTCGATCAGCCCCCGACGCCGACTCAGCTTGCCGGCCATGACTTTACCGAACAGGTCAGCCACCCAGATCAACGCCACCATCACTAATAAATAGGCATGCACCAACGCCGTCGCGCCGAGCAAGGTCCCCCAGGCCAGGCGACGCCGCTCAAGTGCCGGATGCAAGGCCAGATACAACGCGGCGAGAATCAGAAAGTGCGCGACAAGCGACAGGTGCCCCCCGGTGCGCAAGAACATCGGCGGCGAGAACACCAACAATCCGCAGCCCAACAGGCGCAGCGCGGCGTTATCGGTGATGAGGCCGAGCAGTTTCCAGCCGAACCAGGCCTGCAAGACAAAACAGGCCAGCAACCATAAGCCGAAATACTGAAACGTCTCGGGCAACCAGCCATCGACGGCTTTGAACAGTATTGCCAGCAGCGGATTGGAATCGGAAAAAATCACCGCACTGCCCAGCTCCAGTCCATAAGACGGATTGAGCCCGAGCGGAAATGTCCACGGGCCATGACGGAAATTTACCCAGCCCAGGTAATGCGTTGCCGGGTCGCCGTCCTTGAGCCAGGCGATGTTCTGCGGGTCCAGCACATGCGGGCCGATCACCAGCAAAAACGCCAGCACACCCAGCAATACAGGCAAAAGCGCGAGGGCCGGATGCTTGTTCAATTCCCTCATCGGTACGTCCAGAAGTTATGCAGCACAAACGTGAAAGCCGGAATTGTCAGCGCTACCGCCACGATGCCCAGCAAATAATGCAGCCCCGCCATTTGCGCCGCCCAGGCGACCAACATGGCGAGGAAAAATCCGCCGACCGACACCAGCAGAAACCGCAGCAGCGTTCGGCCATGTAACCGCGCCGAAAAGCTCCAGGTGGTGTTGATCACATACGACATGACCGTTGCCACGGCGAACGCCACGCCGTTGGCCAAGGGCGGCAAAGGACTGATGAAGTTGATGAACCCGATCGCGACCAACGCATGCAACGCCGTGACGAACAAACCGGTCACGGCAAAGCGCACGCCACGCTGGATAAACGCGGCTCTTTCGCTTGGGGTCACGGTTTCTGCGCCAGTACAAATACGCTCAGACCCGCCAGACGATTCATGCCCATCAGCGGCAACTCAAGGCTGCAAAGCGTCTTGAGCACGGTATTGACCAGCGGATGATGACGTTTGAGTTGCGAGCGCGGCGGTTGCGCCTGTGCGCCCTGCGGCAGCAAACGCAACGCTGCGGCAAGCGGAAACACCGCGCCGAAATAATACGCACCGCGCTGTACCGTCAAACCGGCATCGCGCGCCAGGGTTTCGAACTGCGCCAGGGTGTAACGGCGCTTGTGTTCGAGAAAGTCGTCATGACCACTCCACAGGAACTGAAACGCCGGCACGGTCATCAGAAAGCGGCTGCCTGACGGCACTTTGTCGACGTACATCTTGAGCAGGCCGAGGTCGTCGTCGACATGTTCGAGCACGTCCATCAGCAGCACCAGATCGGCGTCGACGTGGTCGATGTCGCGGCGATAATGCACCGGTTTGCCAGCGGCAGTACCGCTGGAATCGGCAGGGTAACTGATGTCGACGCACCACGCCTCGCGCGCCAGGGTGTGGGTCAACAGGTGGTGCGAGAAGAAACCCGAGCCGGCGCCCACATCGAGAATCCGCTGGATCGGCCCGTCGCCAAGCAAGCGTCGCGTGGCCGCGGCCTTGGAGCTGTAATACCAATGCTCATCGATGCTGTCGCCGAGGATGTCGGTTTCCTTGAGATCCATGTGTCAGTCCTTGGGGTCGTAGACGCGACGCACCAGAAAAACCGGCCGGCGTTTGGATTCGATATAGGTGCGGCCCAGGTACTCACCGAGCACGCCGATGCCGATCAATTGCAAGCCGCCGAGAAACGTCACCGCCACCATCAGCGAGGCGTAACCGGGCATGTCGACGCCATGAATCAACGTGCGTAAAACAATGAAAATGGCGAAGGCAAACGATACGAGCGACACCGCCGCGCCCACATACGTCCAGACGCGCAGCGGTTCGGTGCTGAAGCTGGTGATGCCTTCAAGCGCGAAATTCCATAGCCGCCAGCCATTGAATTTGCTCTGCCCCGCCACGCGCTCGGGGCGTTCGTAATCGACGTGCGTAGTGCGAAAACCGACCCAGGCGAACAAGCCCTTCATGAAGCGCCGGGATTCGGGCAGCGTCAGCAAGGCATCGACCACGCAGCGATCCATCAGACGAAAATCGCCGACATTCTCGGGTAATGGCTGCTCAGCGATCCGGTTGTGCAGGCGATAGAACCAATGCGCCGAGGTCTGTTTGGCCCAGGTGTCGCTGCGGCGACTGACTCGATGCCCCAGCACGACTTCATAACCTTCGCGCCAACGCTCGATCATTGGCAGGATGACTTCCGGCGGATCCTGCAAATCTGCATCGATCGGCACGACAATCTGCCCGCCCGCGATCTGCAGACCGGCAGACAACGCCGCCTCTTTACCGAAGTTGCGACTCAAATCAACGATGCGCAGGCGCGGGTCCTGTCGCTGATGCCCGAGCAGACGCTCAAGGGTGGCATCGGTGCTGCCGTCATTGACGAAGACCAGCTCGAGGTCGATCAACGGTTGTTGCTGGAAGACTTCATTGATCCGCCGCAGAAAGGTGTCGAGGCTGTCCTCTTCGTTGAAAACCGGGACCACCAGCGATAACGTCACCTGCCCGGCCTGTTGCGTTCCGTGCTCAGTCAAAGGGAGTGCTCTTTTTTATAGTGTTTATCGGTCGCCGATCAGTTTCGACGCCATGAGCCGTCCCGTATTAAGCAGTAGCGCTTGCAGCGTTGCAACAAGTAAACAGCGGCATATCGGCCAATCCGGACGCCTATCCCCCGCTCTATTCCGCGCTCCTCGGAAACATCCGCCAACGATTGGAAACAAATGTCCGATAGCCAAAAAAACCGTCTGCGCTAGGCTTGCGACGATGCGCCACACCCACTGACGCACATCTAAATCGCATGGAGCGAACTGAATGTATTTCGAGATTTACAGGCAATCCAGAGGCACCCCCCGCACCGGCCAGGGACAATGGCGCTGGAGACTGAGAGCAGGCAACCACGAGACCATCGCCAGCGGCGAGTCTTATGTGAACAAGGCGGATTGTCTTCACGTGATCGGGTTGATCAAGGCGGTACAGGGAGAGACGCCGGTGAAGGAGATTTGAAGCCTCGGCCTGACAGGAATTCGTTCTCGTAAAACCAGGAAGCCCTGCAGACACATAATCGTCTGCAGGGCTTTTATCCGTATCGGGTAACGGAGCGAATCCTTGCGTAATGGCAGACAAGGTCACAGGATTTTTACGGGACGACCGGTTCCCAGGCTCTCGATGACCAATGGATTGCGCCAGAAAAAAGCGAGTTCAATGCGGAGTGTCGACCGGAATCATCGTCTATCGGTTTGTATAGGTCAGATGTGCGGACGCCGCGTACGGCCGATACCGGCTTTTGTCATCCAATGAAGGCATTCACGACCGATACTGCGCGCCTGGCTCTCACTTTCGTCTATGCGTATGCGGGTCTCACCCAGTGTCGAATTAAACATCTCCTCTTGCTGCCGCCCCCCCTTCCAATGATCAGACACAAGCAAAAGAGCTTTACTGAACTAATATTTCAGCGTTAGTGCAATTCTTGACCGAAGATCGATGTCCGAAAACGGCTTATGCAGGACCGGACAATCCGCAAACTCTTCCGGCAGGCCGCTAGCGCCGTAGCCCGTACTGAACAAGAAAGGGATGTTGCGCGCACGCAGAGTCCGAGCTGCCGGGAAAACGCGCTCTCCAGCCAGGTTTACGTCGAGAATCGCCAAATCTACATCCACCACACTTGCCGCCTGCAGAGCCTCCGCTAGTCGGGCCACGGAGGCGACTACCGTGCACTCCCATTCCTCGAGCATCTCCTCGATCAACATGGCAATGGCGCCTTCGTCTTCAACCAGAAGCACCTTTATTCCTTTGATAGAGATCATGATGAATCCCCAGCGAGTGTGAACGAGAACCGGCAGCGAACGCCCTCACGGGAGAAGTCGAGTTCAAAAGAACCGCCTAGATCACGCTCGATGCAACGCTTCATCAACCGCGAACCCAATCCTTCTCGCTCAGGCGTGAACACGGGGGGACCACCCTGTTCACGCCAGTCCAGGCTGAGTAGAGCTCCGTTCGGTTTGGGTTGCACGCTCCACCTCACCGAAAGTGTCCCCCTCTCGGTGGACATCGCTCCGTATTTAAGGGCGTTGATTGCCAGCTCATTGAGCGTCATGGTGAGGTTCAGTGCGACGCGACTGTCAACGTTGAAGGCATCACCAGTGATCACGACGCGGCCGGGCTCTTGGCCAAATATCGGCATCAACACTTCATGGGCTAGCAGATCCAGCGGGGTAAGGCCCCAATGCCGCTTAGTCAGCAGATCGTGAGCACGCGACAATGCGAGCAACCGGGCTTCGAACCGTGTGTACCCATCATTGGCATCCTTCGCGTTGCGCGCTGTTTGCGCCGCTAGGGACTGAACCGTAGTCAGCGTGTTCTTGACTCGATGATTCAGCTCGTCGATCAGGTTTTTTTGTCGGTCTTCTGCTTGCTTACGCTCGGTGATATCCACAAGCATGTTAATGGCACCGACAAGGTTTCCGTCGGCATCATGGAGGGGGGTCGGATAAGGCGTAAATGGCACACGTGTGCCATCCGGACGCTCTGCTATGGCCTCAACGCCCCGAATCGGCCGATTTTCCTTAAGAGCTACGGCCATGGGGCATTGGTCGTGAGGAAGATAGGAGCCATCGGTGTTGAACAATTTCCAGGTTACGCACCATAATTCGCCCAGTTGCGGCGTTCGCCCCGACAACTCGACTGCCGCACGGTTATAGAATGTGATGCGCCCCTCAGCGTCAGTAGTGTAGGTGGCCGCCGGCAGCGCTTCTAGTAAATTGCGCATGTGACGCTCGCTTTCTCGCAACCGGTTTTCCGTTTTTCGGGCCAGCGTCACATCCTGGATGACGCGCACACCATAGCGGAACCTGCCGTCAGGAGCCCTTACCGACGAGCTATGAATATCGAGATAAAGCGGCTGGCCATCGAGCTTCATGGCCCTTTTGCGCAACACATAGTTGTCCAGGTCACCTGCCACCTGCCGTGCATATAACTCTCTATCCTGCTCAACACTGTCCGGATGGGTATAGTCAAAAAAGGTCATCGCCAGCAGCTGCTCGCGAGAGCGACCCAGCATGGTACAAAGGGCATCGTTCACCCGGAGCAGGCGGCCATCCTCTCCCGCCTCAGCAATTCCGATGGTCGCCGCCTCGTAGGTAGCCGCAAGCCGATCATCGCTCTCCTGGCGCTCAACTTCAGCTTCATGCACGCGCGTCACATCAACAGTGAAGCAACGTGTGTTGAAGAACTTACCGTCTTCAAATCGCCCGTTAGAGGTAATCGCGACATGTTTGATGGTGCCGTCCTTAGCCCTCAGACGCGCCGGATAACTTTTCAGGCAATCACCGCTACTGAGTTTATTGAGGATGTCTCCGATAACCGGCTCGTCAACATGAAAATCGGTGATGTGACGGCCAATGTACTCGTTCGGGGAATAACCCAGCAGCGACAACTCCGCTTTATTTGCCCGCAGGATAATGCCCTCGCCGCTGACAATATGAAGGCCGACGGCGCTGTTTTCGAAAAAGTCTTCAAGATCGGAGCCTTGGCGTCGCAGTTCTTCGGCTATTGCGTGGTGCGCCGAGACGTCCTGAAAGCAATTGATCGCACCTTGGATTTCCCCACGCTGGTCTCTAAGGGTGCGGATATTCATGAGCGCTACAAAGCGTGATCCGTCCGGGCGCTCGATCAAAACCTCCTGGTTACGCGAATTTAGGCCTTTGATGAGGGTGGAAGCCATGGGACATTCGTCAACAGCTAATGGCGTGCCGTTTGTCGTGTAGAGCCGGTACGAGCCGCAAAAACGGTCCCCATTCTCACCTAGGGCAGGTGTTCTTCCCCACAGATTGACCGCTTCGCTGTTGAAGCTGACGAGCCATCCGTTGCGGTCACACAAGTAGATTGCCCCCGGAATGGCATCGAGCGAATGGGGCCCCCTGGTGATCAGACTCTCGTACTCAGTGGGTTGCCCACTGTCCGTGGGGAACTCGTCAACATTCAACATGCTTCTTCCTCAATGCCTGTATTCCTAAACGCGCCATCTATCGACGTCTTGGCTTTCTCTGAGAGTATCTACTGAGGTCGTATTCCACCTCAGATAAATTTCATGAGCACAGCAAGCTTTTTCTTGGGGCAGCAAGGGACGGATCGCTACTTGTTGCGCTAGTTCAGTAATTGGCACAAAGCCCACCGCACGTTTTGACGACGTTAAGAGCGTAGCCCTGCTGGGCGGCGTGACGAGGCCACAATGAATATGATCGCCTCCAAGAGGCACTGTCGACCAAGCGAATAGCCCGTGATATCCACCATATGAATTTCCAGATTAAGAAAGCAACCTCACCCTGTTCATCGAAAATACCACTTGGATAACCAGGCCATCGGAATGCCATTCGCGTCATGATGATCAGAACAAGCCGCCCAACGATTCTGGCGCCCAGTTCATGATCACCCGCTCACCGCTCATCTCTGCTTTGCCTTGCCGCTGGTTGGTTGGTTGGTTGGTTGGTTGGTTGGTTGGTTGGTTGTGGTGTAGCGGATGTCTAAGGTTTCGAAATGGAAACCATCGAACACAAGGCGGATATCCGGATGGTCGTTGATGCTGATCATCACCTTGCCTTTGCAGCGGCGCATGAAGTTGGCCATCCGCTTGTAGTTCTCGAACGGAAAGTCCACGCCGTAACCGGCTGTCTGCCAGTAAGGCGGGTCCATGTAGTGGAAGGTGTGGACGCGGTCGTAACGTTCAGCGCATTCAAGCCAAGGGAGATTTTCGACGTAGGTGCCGGACAGTCGTTACCAAGCGACTGAGAGGTTTTCCTCGATCCGCAGCAGGTTAATGGCTGGGGCAGTCGTCGCCGTGCCGAACGCCTGCCCCGAGACCTTGCCGGCGAAGGCATGGTGCTGCAGGTAGAAGAATCGGCATATGCGGATATGAGTCCGACAAGCAGATCGCTGGTGACACTGATCGTTGCGTCTGCACATAGAAATGCGGCAATAGCTCCGCCTTCCAAAAACTGCCACAAAGGCAACCTGAGGTTTATACCACTGCCACCAGCAGCCAACGCTCTCGTGCTTCCTGCCAAACCCACATACTTAACTCCCTGATAGGCTCCAATATCTCGCGCGCGCCCTCGCCATTAGCGCAAATCCAACAGCACACTTTCGAAATTGGCTGAAGCATACACAGGCCTAGAGCACCCTCATGATGTCATTTTTTTGCCCTTAAAATGCCCTAAAACGAAAGTCCGGAAACGAAAAAACCCCCGTAATCATCAATGATTACGGGGGCTTCGTCTTGTTCAATAATGGCGGAGAGATAGGGATTCGAACCCTAGGTACCGGTGAAGGTACAACGGATTTCGAATCCGTCCCATTCGGCCACTCTGGCATCTCTCCAACGGCGCGCATCATAACAACACTTTTACCGAAAGCAAACCCTCTTTCGAAAATTTGTTCGTGCTATCAGATGCTTGCGTCGATTAAAGCGGTACACCCAGACGATTGGCGACTTCTTCGTAGGCTTCGATGACGTCACCGAGGCCCTGGCGGAAGCGGTCCTTGTCCATCTTCTTCATAGTGTCCTTGTCCCACAGACGGCAGCCGTCCGGGCTGAACTCGTCGCCGAGGACGATGGAGCCGTCGCTGAATACGCCGAATTCAAGCTTGAAGTCGACCAGCAGCAGACCTGCGTCATCGAACAGCTTGGTCAGTACTTCGTTGACCTTCAGCGACAGTTCTTTCATGCGCGCCAGTTGCTCGGCGGTGCCCCAACCGAATGCCACGACGTGGGATTCGTTGATGAACGGGTCGCCCTTGGCGTCGTCCTTGAGGAACAGTTCGAAGGTGTATGGGTTGAGCTTCATGCCCTCTTCGACGCCCAGACGCTTGACCAGGCTGCCGGCGGCGTAGTTACGCACGACGCACTCGACCGGGATCATGTCGAGTTTTTTCACCAGGACTTCGTTGTCAGCCAGCAGTTTGTCGAATTGGGTCGGGATGCCGGCCGCTTCGAGTTTCTGCATGATGAAAGCGTTGAACTTGTTGTTGACCATGCCTTTGCGGTCGAGTTGCTCGATGCGCTTGCCGTCGAACGCCGAGGTGTCGTTGCGAAACAGCAGGATCAAGCGGTCAGCGTCGTCGGTCTTGTAAACCGATTTGGCTTTGCCGCGGTAGAGTTCTTCACGTTTTTCCATGATGGGCTCCGCTTGCTAAGTAGGTGGGCTAGGCGATGTGGCGCCAGTCGAGCCCTGAATCTTGATCGGCCAGTTGCAGCCAGTCCGGGTCGCACCCGAGGGTGTCGACAAAACATTGCCGGGCCAGCTGCGGCAGGTTGTTCTTGCTGCTCAGATGGGCCAAGACCAGGTGTTGCAAGCCCTGCCAGCCCAACTCGGCCACCAGGAATGCCGCCTGATGGTTGTTCAAATGTCCCAGCTCACCGCCCACCCGTTGCTTGAGAAAGTACGGGTAATGACCGCGCGCCAGCATGTCGCGGCAATGGTTGGACTCGATCATCAATGCATCGAGGTCCCGGTAATTGTCCAGCACCCGCTCGCAGTACGATCCCAGGTCGGTGAGCAGGCCGAAGCGCCGCTGTTCCTGATCGCTGAAGACATACTGGGTCGGCTCCTGCGCATCATGGGCCACGGCAATGACCCCGACGTTCAGCGCACCGATTTGCAGCTGCTCGCCACCGGCCAGAAAGCCTGCCGGCTCGAGCGGTTTGCGCATCCCGCGCAGTGTGCCGCGACTGAGGTAGACCGGCAGATTGTAGCGCCGAGACAGCAAACCCACGCCATGCACGTGGTCGGCATGTTCGTGGGTCACGAGTATCGCGCTCAGTTGCGCCGGGTGAACACCCAGGCGCAACAGGCGTTTTTCGGTTTCCCGCAGGGAAAAACCACAATCCACCAGCACGTACGTATCAGCACTGGCGATCAGCGTGCCGTTCCCTTGGCTACCGCTGCCGAGAACGGCAAAACGCATGATTGATCAGCCCAGATTGTCCTGAATCACGCTCAGCACTTTACGCGCCACATCAGCTGGCGCGACGGTGTTGATGTTTTTCTCGACGGTCACCTGAATGTTCTCGCCGACCTTGCTCAGGCGCACCTGATAACGCTCGGCACGGGCTTCCACTTCTTCCTTGCTCGGCGCGCTGCCGAACAGGCTGCTGAAGAAGCCTGGCTTGTCGTCTTTCTTCTCGGCTTTTTCGGCCAGGTTGATGTAGTACAGGCCCAGGCTGCGGTTGATGTCTTCAACGCGCCATTCGCCCTGTTCCAATGCACGACCAACGCTCGACCAGGCACGGTCCAGGTCGGTGCCGACGTTCAATACCGGGTTGCCGCTGCCATCTTCGCTGAGGCTGACACGGCTTGGCGCGTCGAAATCACGCGAAGCCAGCATCGATACCGAACCGCCCTTCTCGGACGTACGGCTCATGCTCGCGAGCATGTCGTCGACCAGCGCAGCGTCCAGGCCGGTGTTGACCGAACGGTTGGTGAAGGCGACATCGGCGGTGCTGCCGGCAGGACGCTCGGCGCTGACCACGTAGATCTCACTGGTGTTGCGCTGCACGCCAGGCTCGATGCGTACACGCACGCGGGTTTCGCTGTCGCTGGCGATGCCGGCCGCGCTCAGGCGCTTGGCCATCGATGCCGACAGCTCATCGGAGTGCTGCCAGGTAGTGGTGAACTCGCCGGTCTGCGGACGCTGTTCATCCAGGCGGAAACCGTTGTCCTGGAAGAACTGCAGCGCCACTGGCCAGACTTCGGCCGGCGGATGCTGGGCCACGACCCAACGCGAGTCGCCGCTCTTCTGCAGCGAGTAATCGCTGGCATCGGCCACGGCGGACAACGGCTGCGGACGCGGCACGATGTATTCGCCCTTGGCGGTGTCATCAGCAACGTTGCGCGGGATCGGCAACAGCGGATCGAGACGCTTGGAGGTGTTCACATCCGGTGGCAATTGCATCGGTGCAGTCTGTTGCGCTTGCAGGTAATCGCTACCACGGTCGCGGAAATAACCTTCCGGCCCCCAGACCCATCCGCAGCCGCTGGTGCTGGAGATAATCAAGGCAAGTGCGGAAAGTCCGGCCATTCGCTTCATGCGTTGTACTTCCTCAATTAAACCAGGACGCTGCACTGGCGCAGGGCCGTGCGAAGCGTTTCGTGACAAGGTGTGCTCAGCCAGGTCAGTGGCAGGCGGATGCCTTCGTGCATCAGGCCCATTTCGACCAGAGCCCATTTCACCGGAATCGGGTTGGCTTCGATGAACAGGTCTTTGTGCAGCGGCATCAGTTTTTCGTTGATTGCGCGTGCGGTGTCGGCATCGCCCTTGAGCGCGGCCTCGCACAGGTCGGCCATTTCACGCGGCGCGACGTTGGCGGTCACCGAGATGTTGCCTTTGCCGCCCAGCAGGATCAGTTCGACAGCGGTCGGATCATCGCCGGACAACACGATGAAATCCTTGCTCACGCCATCGATGATCGCCTTGGCACGCGTCAGGTCGCCGGTCGCTTCCTTGATACCGATGATGTTCGGCACGGTGGACAGGCGAATCACGGTCTCGGCCTGCATGTCGCAGGAGGTGCGGCCGGGAACGTTGTAGAGAATCTGCGGAATGTCGACCGCTTCAGCGATGTGCTTGAAGTGCTGGTACAGACCTTCCTGGGTCGGCTTGTTGTAATAAGGAACAACCAGCAGGCAGGCGTCGGCGCCGGCTTCCTTGGCGTTGCGGGTCAATTCGACGGCTTCGCGGGTCGAGTTGGCGCCAGTACCGGCAATGACCGGAATGCGCCCGGCAACCTGTTTGACCACGGCTTTGATCACGGCGATGTGTTCGTCTACATCAAGGGTTGCCGACTCGCCGGTAGTACCGACCGCGACAATGGCATGGGTGCCGTTCTTGAGGTGGAAGTCCACGAGTTTGCTGAGGCTGTCCCAGTCAAGACGCCCTTGTGCATCCATGGGAGTGACCAGTGCCACCATACTGCCCGCAATCATGAAACCGCTCCTGCCGGAAAAAGAGAGCGGTAATGGTACTGGCGCCAAGATGCTTGCACAAGCGAAGTACTGCGCTGCCGCCATTCCCCTTGGCGCCGCTTTTCGCTACCCTTCAGACTTTGATCGGTACTGATCAGCTTGTACGCCGGGTTTCTGCCTCCCGTTTCGGCCTTCCAGACCCTGTTCCTGCGTCGCCTTAACGTGCTCGTGCGCCAATGGCGCGAGCCGCGAGCGCTGACCGGGTCGCTTTGAACGGACCGCCACAACAGGCACCTTCCGGCATTCAACGTCTCAACCTACCGACCGCTCATCGCTTTAGGAATGCTGCATGTCCACCCCCACAGTTCGCGAACAATTCCTTGTCATCAGTGCTCTCGGCGCCAACCCGATGGAGCTGACCAACGTGCTGTGCCGCGCCAGCCATGAAAATCGCTGCGCCGTGGTGACTTCGCGCCTGACTCGCCACGGTGAGTGCAGTGCGCTGGTTCTCGAGATTTCCGGGAGCTGGGACGCCCTCGCGCGCCTCGAAGGCAGCCTGCCCGGCCTCGCCAAGAAACACGCATTCACGGTCAACGTGGTGCGCAGCGCACCGCTGGAAAACCGCCCACAGGCATTGCCGTATGTGGCTTACGTCAGTTCGGCGTATCGCCCGGACATCATTAATGAGTTGTGCCAGTTCTTCATGGACCACAACGTCGAGCTGGAAAACCTGACCTGCGACACCTATCAGGCACCACAGACCGGCGGCACCATGCTTAACGCCACGTTCACCGTGACGCTGCCGGCCGGCACCCAGATCAGCTGGCTGCGCGATCAGTTCCTCGATTTCTCCGATGCGATGAATCTGGATGCGCTGATCGAGCCTTGGCGCCCACAAAACCCAATGTAAGGAAGCTTTAATGGCTGTTGTCATCGACCAACCGGTTGCCGATTTCGAAGCACCTGCCACCAGCGGGCAAACCGTCAGCCTGGCAGCGCTCAAGGGCCAGCAAGTGGTGATCTACTTCTATCCGAAGGACAGCACCCCGGGCTGCACCACCGAAGGCCAGGGTTTTCGCGATCAATACGCCGCGTTCAAGGCTGCCAACACGGAGATCTTTGGCGTCTCCCGCGACAGCCTGAAGTCACACGAGAACTTCAAGTGCAAGCAGGAGTTTCCGTTCGAGCTGATCAGTGACAAGGACGAAACCGTCTGCCAGTTGTTCGACGTGATCAAGTTGAAGAAGCTGTACGGCAAGGAATACCTGGGCGTTGATCGCAGCACCTTTCTGATCGACAAGGATGGTGTGCTGCGTCAGGAATGGCGTGGTGTGAAGGTGCCGGGGCATGTGGATGCGGTTCTGGCTGCTGCACAGGCCTTGAATAAAGCCTGATGGTTTTGCATTGAATTTACCGCCGCTTTCGCGAGCAGGCTCGCTCCCACAGGGAATCGTATTCCAAATGTGGGAGCGAGCCTGCTCGCGAACGGCCCTCGAGCCTGGCCGGGCAATTCGGATCAATCGCTAAAGCAGCGGCGCCACCACCGGCTCTTTTCGTGGCCATGCATCGAGCACAGCCTTGAACAGCGTCGCCAGTGGAATCGCAAAAAACACGCCCCAGAATCCCCACAGCCCGCCAAACAGCAGCACCGCGCAGATGATCGCTACCGGGTGCAGGTTGACCGCCTCGGAAAACAGCAGCGGCACCAGCACGTTGCCGTCCAGCGTCTGAATGATTCCGTAAACCGCCATCAGATAGATGAACTGATCGCTCCAGCCCCACTGGAACAAAGCAATCAGCAGGACCGGAACAGTCACCACCACCGCACCGACATACGGCACCACCACCGACAGGCCCACCAGCAACGCCAGCAGCGCCGCGTAGTTGAGACCGAGCGCGATAAAAGCGATGTAGGTCACGCCACCGCAAATGACGATTTCGATACCTTTACCGCGGATGTAATTGGCGATCTGCCGGTTCATTTCCTGCGCAACGCGGGTAATCAGCGCGCGCTCACGGGGCAGATACCCACGCACCCACTCACCGATCATCGCCCGGTCTTTAAGGAAGAAAAACACCAGGATCGGCACCAGCACCAGGTAGATCATGATGTTCACCAGCAGCGGCAGACTCGATAGCGAGAAAGTCAGCGCCCACTGGCCGAACTTGCCGATCTCGCCGCGCGCCGCCTCAATGGCTTGCAGCACTTGCTCATCGGAGACCAGATGCGGATAGCGCTCCGGCAGCAACAACAGCAACGATTGCCATTTGGCGAGCATTCCCGGCAGCTCATTGAACAGGGTGATCAACTGATGCCAGAGCAGCGGCAGCACGACGACGATGAACAGCATCAACGCGCCCATGAACAGCGCAAACACCAAACCCACCGCGACACCGCCCGGCACGCGCATACGCTCAAGCGTGACCACCAGCCCCTGCATCAGATAAGCCAGCACCATGCCGGCCAACACTGGCGCAAGCATGCCGCCGAGGGTGAGGACCGCGGTGAAGGCGAGAAACAGCAGCACCGCCAGCACCACCGCTTCCTCATCGGAAAAATAGCGCTGAATCCAGTCGCGCAACACTTTGAACATCAATAATCCTCAGGTTTTGACGCTGTCGTTTTCAGGCTTTTTTCAACCAGTAACGGAAGATGCCGGCTTCGTCCTCTTCCCGCAGTAGCGCATGACCGGCGAGTTTGGCAAAGGTGCGAAAGTCGCGTTGCGAGCCCGCATCCGTAGCAGTCACCTTGAGTACTTCGCCGCTGGCCATTTTGTTCAGCGCCATTTTTGCCTTGAGCAACGGCAACGGACAGTTCAGGCCAGTGGCGTCCAGTTCTACGTCAGGGGCTACAGCGTCACTCATTGCGTCACTCCGGTTCAGGTCTTGAGCTGCCTAGAATATCTGGTCGCAGCGTTGGTGTCCGGCTACAGTAAGGTCTTTGTCTTCTAAGGCTTTGTGCATGACTTTTCTGCGCCCTACCCTGCTGACGCTCGCTTGCCTGCTCGCCTCACCAGGCTTTGCCGACGATCTGCCGTCACTCGGCGACGCCAGTTCTGCCATTGTCTCGCCACAACAGGAATACCAGCTCGGCCGCGCCTGGCTGGCCATGTTGCGCAGCCAGGTGTCACAACTCAACGACCCGCAATTGAAAGACTACGTTGAATCCAGCGTGTACAAACTGGTGGAAACCAGCCAGGTCACCGACCGGCGTCTTGAATTCATCCTGATCAACAGCCCGCAACTCAACGCCTTCGCGGCGCCCGGCGGCGTGGTCGGGGTCAATGGCGGACTGTTTCTCAACGCGCAGACCGAAGGCGAATATGCCTCGGTACTCGCACACGAACTGGCGCACTTGTCGCAACGCCACTTCGCCCGCGGTGTCGAGGCTTCGCAGCGCATGCAGGTGCCGATGATGGCTGCGCTGCTGGCCGGGATCGTCATCGCTGCGGCCGGCGGTGGTGATGCCGGGATTGCGGCGATTGCCGGTAGCCAGGCGGCGGCGATTCAGGCGCAACGGACCTTCTCCCGGCAGAACGAACAGGAAGCCGACCGCATCGGCATCCTCAACCTGGAAAAGGCCGGCTACGACCCGCGCTCGATGCCGACCATGTTCGAACGCCTGATGCGCCAGTATCGCTTCGATGCCAAGCCGCCGGAATTTTTGCTGACGCACCCGGTGACCGAATCGCGTATCGCTGACACCCGCAACCGCGCCGAACAGGCCAAACCGGGCGGTATCGAAGACTCCAAACGCTATCAACTGATCCGCGCGCGGGTGCAGTTGATCTATGAAGAAACACCGGGGCTGGGCGCCAAGCGTTTCCGCGCGCTGCTGGACGAGAACCCGAAAAACGATGTGGCGCGTTATGGTCTGGCCATCGCGCAGATCAAGGGTGGGCAACTGAACGAGGCGCGCGAGAATCTCAAACAACTGCTGGCAACATCGCCGAACGAGATCATCTACAACCTCGCTCAGGTCGACCTGGATATCACTAACAACCGCTTGCCCGACGCACAGTCACGGGTAGATCGCATGCTGACGCAGTATCCGGGCAACTATCCGCTCAATCAGGTGCGCGTGGATCTGCTGCTCAAGCAGAACCGTGCGCCGGATGCCGAGAAAGCCCTGGAAGCCTTGCTCAAATCGCGCCCGGACGATCCGGACGTCTGGTATCAAGTGGCGGAAACACGTGGCTTGTCGGGCAACATCATCGGCCTGCACCAGGCTCGAGCGGAATATTTTGCCCTCGTTGGCGACTATCGACAGGCTATTCAGCAACTGGACTTTGCCAAGCGCAAGGCCGGCAGCAACTTCCCGCTGTCGTCCCGCATCGATGCCCGCCAGCGTGAGCTGATGGAGCAGGAGCGCATGATCAAGGACATGATGGGCTGAGGCCTGGTCGCTGAGATAAAAGCTTCAGGCATAAAAAAACCGCCTCTTTCGAGGCGGTTTTCTTTTTATCTTCCCAGCGGATTATTCGGCCAGTTTGAAGGTGATAAAGCTGGCGCGACCCTGGCGCAGAACGCGCATCGACACCGAGCGGTTCTTCGGCAGCGCCTTGGCGATATCCGTGAACTCCTTGGCCGAACCGATGGCCTGGTTGTTCAGGTGGGTGATCACGTCGCCTGGCTGCAGGCCGATCAGGGCGGCAGGACCATCCTGCACCTCCTTGATCACCACACCACCTTTAAGGTCGTAGGCTTTCTTCTGCTCAGCGGTCAGCTCGCCGACTGCAACACCGAGGCGGTTGCTGCTGCTTTCAGCGCCGGATTTCGCCAGCGTATCCAGCTCTTTGTCTTCGTCCGGGATCGCGCCGACCGTCAGCTCGACGTTCTTGCGCTTGCCCTCGCGGATCACCTCCAGATTGGCTTTGGCGCCAGCCTTCAGCGCGCCGACCAGATGCGGCAAGTCTGCGGACATGACGATCGGTTGGCCGTTCATGCTCAGAATCACGTCGCCGACCTGCAGGCCGCCCTTGGCTGCCGGGCCGTCATCCTGAATCTGCGCAACCAGTGCACCGGCTGGCTTATCCAGACCGAACGATTCCGCCAGATCCTTGTTCACTTCCTGGATCACCACACCCAGCCAGCCACGGCTGACCTTGCCACCGCTCTTGAGCTGATTGGAAACGTCCATCGCGACATCGATCGGAATGGCGAACGACACGCCCATGAAGCCGCCGGAACGGGTATAGATCTGCGAGTTGATGCCGACCACTTCGCCGTCGAGGTTGAACAGCGGGCCACCGGAGTTGCCCGGATTGATCGGCACGTCGGTCTGGATGAACGGCACATAATTTTCATTCGGCAGGCTGCGGCCAACGGCGCTGACGATGCCTTGAGTCACGGTGTGGTCAAAGCCGAATGGAGAACCGATGGCGACAACCCACTGACCGGCCTTCAGATCCTGCGACTTGCCGAGCTTGAGTACCGGCAGATCCTTGCCTTCGATTTTCAGCAGCGCCACGTCGGAGCGTGGGTCAGTGCCGATCAGCTTGGCTTTCATCTCGCTGCGGTCAGCCAGACGCACGAGGATTTCGTCAGCGTCGGCAATCACATGGTTATTGGTGAGAATGTAGCCATCCGGGGAAATGATGAAGCCCGAACCCAGCGATTGCGCTTCACGCTGGCGACCATCACGCGGGGAGCGCTGTTGCGGCGGCATGCCACGTTCGAAGAACTCGCGCAGCATTGGCGGCAGGCCCTCCAGATCGGGCATCTGCTGATTGACCTTGCGATCCGGCAGTTTCTGCGTGGTACTGATGTTCACCACGGCTGGCGAAGCTTGTTCGACCAGTTGGGTGAAGTCAGGCAGATCGGCCGCCTGCGCAGCAGGAACTGCCTGACCGAGCACCAGCACGGTGGCAAAAATGGAAAGATAAGACTTCAAGCTAAGTATCGACATACAGCTCCCGTTACGACGAGCAGGGTTAAGCGATATGGAGCAAGCAACACCGGAAACCACAGACCGGCATTTTTGTTCCGGCAACAACAAACAAGGCCAGAGCCGTGAGGCTCTGACCTATAAAAAATTTCCGGGGTATTTGCAAATGAAAATGCTCAGCAAACATTTCCACGCCTCGTTGATGAAACGCGAATCGCTGAAATCAGCTCACTGTTTGCTGGTTGCGGCGCCATCGGTATTTCGCATCGACAAAGCAATTCGTTCGGCGGTGCCGATCGGGATCTCGCCGACCACGGTTACCATCATTTCGCCCGAAGGCGTGGTCAGGCGACGGGACACAGCAACGGTCGGGCCGAGTTGCGTGCGGGTATCGGTCACCGTCGCGCCATTCAATGGCTCGAGAAAAACCGAGAAACGCGCAAGACCGTCGTCGTACAGCAGGCTGTTGACCTGCGTCTTGGTCTCGGCGTCTTTGTGCGATGCACTGCTGGTCAGTTCGAAACCCGGCGGCAGCCAGTCCGAATGCCAGGTTTGCGCCGTTTTGACTGCCGATGCCTTGTCGCTGTCGAGCTTGACTGGCTTGCAATCGGCATTGGCCTGCAAGTCACCATCAGACGGCACTTCATCAGTGTCGAGGCTGGTGAACTGGAATCGCTCGAGCAACTGCCCCTTGTCATTCAACAGCAACGACTTGAGCGGCAGACCCGTTTTTTTGTCCAGGTGCAACTCGAATCCGTAGCGATGCTGATCACGAGGCGTCAACGCCACGATCACGGCATCTCGGCCGGCCACACGCGACTTGCCAATGACGGCAAGGTCATACCAGTTTTTCAGCTTTTTGGGATCAAGAGGACGAGCCGCAGCATTGGGCGAGTCTCCCAGCCCGGCAATCAGGGTGCCGCTGACGCATTGAGTATGCCCATCAATGCGCACGACTTCCTGAGCCGAACCGTCGAGCTGAAGCAACCGCTCGCGGACCTGGCCGTTCTGGACGCGATGCCAGATGTTGTGGGTAGAAAAGCTACCGTTACGCTCGTAAACGAAAGTACCGTGAAAGCTTTGCTGCTGCTCGGCCTGGCCCAGCCGGGTCAACCAATCCTGGGCCTCATCAGCGTGGGCTGGAATAACGAACCAGCCACTGAGCAGAAGCGAAAGTAGAGGTATGGCGCGCATGATCCTCCTTAACGGTTTTCCAGGCTTGCGGCACGTGCATAAGGCAGCGCGCTTTCAGTGCCTTTCAAAGCAGCCTGTTGGGCATGCTGACGAAGGTAACCCGGCAGACGCTGATCATGCCAGCCTGGCTGACCTTGCAGCACGCCGTTGGCCATAGGGCCAGTGGCTTCAGAGCTTTCGCTGTAGCCTGCCAGAACAGCCGGGCCCTTGACTTGCGGGGTGGCCAGCGTTGGCTGATTGGACTGCTGAGCCAGTTCGACGCCAGCGATCTCGTCCTGGTTGTACAGGCGAACACCCGCCAGCACGGCAACCGTCACCGAGGCTGCAACAGCCAGACGGCCGAGGCTGCGCCATGGGCTGCGAGATACTTTGGCCGGGGCCGTTTCGTCTTCCAGCGCAGCAGACACTGCCGCAGCGATATCCAGACGCGGAAGCAGCAGATCCTTGTGCATGGCTGCCCGAGCGATCTGGTAACGAGCCCAGGTCTCACGGGTTTCAACATCATCCAGTGCATTGAGCACTCGACGCAACTCCAGTTCGTCCGCTTCGTTATCCATCACTGCGGACAGCGATTCCTGCAGGGCTTCACGACTCATGGCGTTCCTCTCTTGGCTGTCGCCGCTGTCTCAGTTTTCCTGCAACAACGGTTGCAGGGCTTTGTCGATGGCCTCCCGAGCGCGGAAAATCCGGGAGCGCACGGTACCCACCGGACACTGCATGACGCTCGCAATGTCCTCGTAACTCAGACCGTCGAATTCGCGCAAAGTTAAAGCCGTACGCAAATCTTCTGGTAGTTGCTGGATGGTTCGATGGACAGTGCCTTCGATCTCATCCCGCAGCAACGCACGTTCTGGTGATTCGAGATCCTTGAGGCCGTGATCGCCATCGTAGAACTCTGCATCCTCGGAACTTACATCGCTGTCCGGCGGCCGGCGGCCGCGTGAAACCAGGTAATTCTTTGCCGTGTTAATGGCAATACGGTACAGCCACGTATAAAACGCACTGTCGCCGCGAAAGTTTCCAAGCGCTCGATACGCCTTGATAAAGGCTTCCTGAGCCACGTCCTGGGCTTCATGGGTGTCGTGCACAAATCGCACGATCAACCCGAGAATCTTGTGCTGATACTTCAGCACCAACAGATCGAAAGCTCGCTTGTCGCCGCGTTGAACGCGCTCGACCAGCTGCTGATCCTCTTCCTGGGTTAGCATGAACACTCCTCGATAAGCCCGGAGGAGGCTTGCATAACTAAACGACCAGACTTGCAAACATAGACTCGGGCTTTTCGCAAAAGTTCTCCCCCTCCAAGCAAGTTTCCTGCGGGCTCTGATTTGACACGCACGAAAAACGCAGCGCGGGATGAACCGGCTGCGCGAATAATCTTGTCATCGGTTTCGCGGACCGCAATCCAACCACAGATTGCATACTGAAGCCGACACGTCCCTTATCTCTGGCACCGACTATTGATCTTGGGCCTTTGGCAAAAGTTCCAATTATTTATAGCCGCTA
The DNA here is from genome assembly GCF_900104975.1 of Pseudomonas sp. Z003-0.4C(8344-21). Classification (NCBI taxonomy): domain Bacteria; kingdom Pseudomonadati; phylum Pseudomonadota; class Gammaproteobacteria; order Pseudomonadales; family Pseudomonadaceae; genus Pseudomonas; species Pseudomonas sp. Z003-0.4C(8344-21). The sequence continues at coordinate 4,846,865 of NZ_LT629756.1, forward strand.
CCTACCGACATTCGACAACCCTGCGTGGAAAAACCGTGTTTCAGCGCCGATACAGTCGCCTTCACCCTTTAGGGGTGAGAAAAACTTCCGACGAAGCGTGCGGTTTTTGCGAACACAGTAGTTTCACAATGCCATACCGGCCCGGCTATTGTGCCGTCCCACCCCTCTATATACTAGTGGGCTGTGTGGCTGTCTTGACTCGCCGATCCAGCTGTCTTGCGCCAACCCCGATCCGGGTCGCTTTGAGCGGAATCCTGAAATGAGCCAACAGTTTCAACACGATGTTCTGGTCATTGGCAGCGGTGCTGCCGGTTTGAGTCTCGCACTGACCTTGCCCGGTCATTTGAGCATTGCCGTACTGAGCAAAGGCGATCTCGCCAACGGCTCGACATTCTGGGCCCAGGGTGGCGTCGCCGCGGTGCTCGATGACACCGACACGGTCGAATCCCATGTTGACGACACCCTCAACGCCGGTGGCGGTCTCTGCCATGAGGATGCCGTGCGCTTCACGGTCGAACGCAGTCGCGAAGCCATCCAGTGGTTGATCGATCAAGGTGTGCCGTTCACTCGCGATGATCAATCCGGGACCGAAGACGGCGGATTCGAATTCCATCTGACCCGCGAAGGTGGCCACAGCCACCGGCGCATCATCCATGCCGCCGATGCCACAGGCGCGGCGATTTTCAAGACCTTGCTGGCCCAGGCGAAACAGCGACCGAATATCGATCTGCAGGAGCAGCGCGTCGCTGTCGATCTGATCACTGAGCGTCGCCTGGGCATGCCCGGCGAGCGCTGCCTCGGCGCCTATGTGCTCAATCGCAAAACCGGTGAAGTCGATACTTATGGCGCCCGTTTCGTGATTCTGGCCACGGGCGGCGCCGCCAAGGTTTATCTCTATACCAGCAACCCCGACGGCGCCTGCGGAGATGGCATCGCCATGGCCTGGCGTTCGGGCTGCCGCGTGGCGAACCTGGAATTCAATCAGTTTCACCCGACGTGCCTGTATCACCCACAGGCGAAGAGTTTCCTGATCACCGAAGCCCTGCGCGGCGAAGGCGCGCATTTGAAGCTGCCCAATGGCGAACGCTTCATGCAGCGCTTCGACCCGCGCGCCGAGCTGGCGCCGCGGGACATCGTCGCCCGGGCCATCGACCATGAAATGAAGCGCCTGGGCGTCGATTGCGTGTATCTCGACATCAGCCACAAACCCGAAGCGTTCGTAAAAAGTCACTTTCCGACGGTTTATGAGCGCTGCCTCGGCTTCGGCATCGATATCACCCAACAACCCATCCCGGTGGTACCTGCCGCGCACTACACCTGCGGCGGCGTGATGGTCGATCAGAACGGCCGCACCGATGTGCCGGGCTTGTATGCCATCGGCGAAACCAGCTTCACCGGCCTGCATGGCGCCAACCGCATGGCCAGCAACTCGTTGCTGGAATGTTTCGTCTATGCGCGTTCGGCGGCGGCAGACATTCTCGCGCAACTGGACGACGTTTGCGCGCCAAGCGCCCTGCCCGCCTGGGACGCCAGTCAGGTGACCGACTCCGACGAAGACGTGATCATTGCGCACAACTGGGATGAGCTGCGCCGGTTCATGTGGGACTACGTCGGCATCGTGCGCACCAACAAACGTCTACAGCGGGCGCAGCACCGCGTGCGGTTGTTGCTCGACGAAATCGACGAGTTCTACAGCAACTACAAAGTCAGCCGTGACCTGATCGAACTACGCAATCTGGCGCAAGTCGCCGAACTGATGATCAGCTCGGCCATGGAACGCAAGGAAAGCCGCGGCCTGCATTACACCCTCGATTACCCGCAGATGCTGCCCGAGGCGCTCGACACTATTCTGGTGCCGCCCACCTACGTCGGCTGAATTTGAGCCGTACGCGCAGGCGCCGATGCACATCGGCCGTCTGCGCGTCCCGGGGCACGCAGATCGACCTGACCTGCCACTCACCCCGCAAGCGAAACCGCAGCACCACGATCAGCGGCAGCGCAAGACTGTCACGGCACAACTGCGCCGCTTGCCAGCCATCAGCCTGACTCCAGACCTGCCAGCCATCGGCATCGCGGCGCAATCCACAGAATGCCGCTGGATGGCTGAGCAAAATCTGCTGCGGCAACACCCAAACGCCATGCAGCACGCAGCCGAACGCCGCGAACAGACTGGCCCACAAGGGAATCGACAATAGAAACAAAGCGCACAGGGCGAACGCCTGAGCCAACAGATACGCCGCCAGCAATTGCCGTGAGGCATGCCAGCGGCATTCGAACGTGTTACTTGGGCTGGACACGATCCAGAATCATCCGGACCATGCGCTGCAGCTCGGGGTCTTCAGACTCGCTGCGCTCCATGAACCAGCCGAACATGTCCTGATCCTCACACGTCAACAGACGGACATACAAATCGCGGTCCACCTGATTCAGCGTCGCGTAGACCTCCTGCACGAACGGCACCAGCAACACGTCAAGCTCAAGCATGCCGCGACGGCTGTGCCAAAAGAGGCGATTCAGTTCAACTTGTTCGACCATGGAGCCCTCCTCGAATTTGGCGGCAAGTATACAGACCCCGGGCGGGTCGCACAGTCGGCTTTGGTCGGGCACCACCGATCCTTTATCAACTACCCATTTCACCAACGCCCCCTTATGATGTGCCCCAGTCTATTTACCCTGCGATGACCCATGGCCGATTCTGCTTTTTTCTGCACCCTGTCTCATGAAGGCGTTCTCGCGGTTCGCGGCGCGGATGCCGGAAAATTCCTGCAAGGCCAGTTGACCTGCAATATCAATTACCTCAGCGACAACCGCGCCAGCCTCGGTGCCCGGTGTACGCAGAAAGGCCGGATGCAGTCGAGTTTCCGCATTCTGCTCGAAGGCGACGGCGTGCTGATGGCGATGGCCAGCGAACTGCTGGAGCCGCAACTGGCGGACCTGAAAAAATACGCCGTGTTCTCCAAATCCAGATTGACCGATGAAAGTGCTGCCTGGGCGCGCTTCGGCGTTGAACAGGGTGATGCAGCGCTGGTCAGCCTCGGTCTGGACTTGCCGGAAGAAACCGACAGTGTCGTGCGTCACGAATCACTGATCGCAATCCGCGTGTCGCCGCAGCGTGCCGAACTCTGGGTACCGGCCGATCAGGCCGACGCGATCAAGGCCAGACTGGCGGCAATGCTGCCCGAAGCCGAGCTGAATCAGTGGTTGCTGGGGCAGATCCGCGCCGGTATCGGCCAGGTCATGCCGACCACTCGCGAACTGTTCATTCCGCAGATGCTCAATCTGCAAGCCGTCGGCGGCGTGAGTTTCAAGAAGGGCTGCTACACCGGCCAGGAAATCGTCGCGCGCATGCAGTACCTGGGCAAACTCAAGCGCCGTCTGTATCGCCTGAGCCTGGGCGGCACGCAACTGCCGGAGCCCGGCACGCCGTTGTTCGCCCCCAGCCACAACAGCTCGATCGGCGAGGTGGTGCTGGCCGCCGTCGATGCGGGCCAGAACATTGAACTCCTGGCGGTATTGCAGGCCGAAGCTGCCGAAGCCGGTGATCTGCATCTGGGTACTCTCGAAGGCCCGACGCTGCATGTGCTCGACCTGCCTTACGAACTGGATCGCGACCGCGAAATCCAGCGTTGATCGCAGCATTTGTCGCAACACCCTAGAGAGTTTAAATGAGCGAACTGGCAGAAAAAGTCCAAACGGATTTGGTTGCGGCCATCGATAACGATGACCTGGTTCTGCCCACGCTACCGGAAGTGGCCCTGCAGATTCGCAAGGCCGCTGAAGACCCGGAAATCAGCGTCAGCGACCTGGGCAAGATGATCGGCCGCGACACGGCGCTGTCGGCGCGCCTGATCAAAGTGGTCAACAGTCCCCTGCTGCGCGCGGCTCAGGAAGTCACCGACCTGCACACTGCGATCACCCGCCTGGGGATCAACTACAGCAGCAACCTGGCCATCGGCCTGGTGATGGAGCAGATCTTTCACGCCCGCTCCGAAGTGGTCGAACAGAAGATGCGTGAGGTCTGGCGCAAGAGTCTGGAGATCGCCGGCGTCAGCTATGCCCTGTGTCGCCGCTACACCACCCTCAAGCCCGATCAGGCCGCCCTGGGCGGGCTGGTGCACCAGATCGGCGTGCTGCCGATCCTGACCTACGCCGAGGACCATTACGAACTGCTTTCGGACCCGGTCAGCCTCAATCATGTGATCGACCGCATCCATCCGCTGCTCGGCGACAAGCTGTTGCGGGTCTGGGAGTTTCCCGAGCGGTTGGTGGCGTTGCCGGGGCTTTATCAGGACTTCAAACGCGATTCGGCTGAAATCGATTATGTGGATGTGGTGCAGGTGGCGAGCCTGTATTGCCACAAGGACACCGAGCATCCTTTCGCGCGGATCGATCCGCTGAGCGTTCCGGCTTTCCGCAAGCTCGGGATCGACCCGGAGAACAAGGAGTTGTGTGCCGATCTGCAAGAGTCGCGGTCGATGTTTTACTGATCCGCAACCGTGGTGCTGCCATCGCCAGCAGGCTGGCTCCCACAGGATTTGCAATTAAACTGCACTTTCTCCCCATGTGGGAGCCAGCCTGCTGGCGATGGGTCGGTAATGGCGCCCCTGTCACCCGGCAATAAAACTCACCCGCACCTTCAACCCCGCCTGTTCGCCATCATGCAGGCTGATCTGCGCCAGGTGCGCGCGGCAGATCTCGCCGACGATCGCCAGCCCCAGCCCGGAACCCGCGACTTGCTGATTGCGCCGGTAGAAGCGCTCGAACACCCGATCACGTTCCTCCAGCGGAATGCCCGGCCCGTCATCTTCCACCTCAAGCACCGCCGGCGCGGCGACCCGCAGGATCACGTTGCCGCCGGGCGGTGTATGTGCCAAAGCGTTGTCGACCAGATTGCTCAGCAACTCGTTGAGCAACGTTGGCTCGCCGCGTAGCCACACCGGCTCGTCCGCTTCCAGCGCCAATGCCACGCCACGCTTGTGCGCCAAAGGTGCCATAGCCATGCCCAGTTCGCGCGCCAATTGACTCAGATCGAGCAATTGCGCGCCACCCTCGGCGATCGCCCGCGCACCGTTTTCGACGCGGGCCAGCGATAGCAGTTGATTGGCCAGATGGGTCAGGCGATCGGTGCCTTGCGCGGAGGATTCGAGGGTATCGCGCCAGGTCTGTGGCTCCGTCGAGCGCAGCCCCAGTTCAAGCCGCGCCTTCAGCGCCGCCAATGGCGTGCGTAGTTCGTGGGCGGCATCGGCGATGAATTGCGCCTGGCGCTCGAACTGCGCGCGCAGGCGCTCGGTAAAGTGATTGAGGCCGCGCACCAAGGGGCCCAGTTCATCCTGAACCTCCACCAGCGGCAGCGGGCGCAGATCGTCGGGCTGACGTTCTTCGACTGCCGTGCGCAGGCGCTCCAGCGGGCGCAACGCTGCGCTGACCGCGAACCAGACCATCAGCAGCGCACCGATCGCCAACATGCCCAGACGCAGCAAGGTGTCAGCAGCCAGACTGCGCGCCATGCTCACCCGTGCCTCGTCGGTTTCGGCGACGCGGATTTCCGCCATGCCGTTCATGTTCGGCTCGGACACGGCCTTGAGCAGACTGACCACGCGCACGTTCTGGCCGTTGTAAGTGGCGTTGTAGAAACGCGCCAATGCCGGATAGCTGTCGGTGCGTGGCGTGCCGGGCGGTGGGCCGGGCAGATTTTCGTAGCCGGAAATCAGCTTCTGGTGGATGTCGTTGACCTGGTAATAAATGCGCCCGGCGCTGTCGTAGGCGAAAGTATCGAGGGCCACGTAAGGGACATCGGCACTCAGGCTGCCATCGCGCTGCGACAGGCCGGCGGCAATGGTCCGCGCCGAGGCCAGCAGCGTGCGGTCATAGGCGGTGTCGGCGGCTTCGCGGCCATTCCAGTAAGCGCTCAAACCACTGGCGAGCATCAGCACCACCAGCAACACTGCGAGGTTCCACAACAACCGCCAGCGCAGGCTGCTGGGCTTATGCATCGCGGCTTTCCAACAGATAACCGAGGCCGCGGAAGGTCACGATCGCCACCGGCTGGCCGTCGAGTTTCTTGCGCAGGCGATGCACGTAGATTTCGATGGCGTCGGGGCTGGCTTCTTCGTCGAGGCCGAACACTTGCGCAGCCAGCTGCTCCTTGCTCATCACCCGGCCAGGACGGGCAATCAGCGCTTCGAGCACAGCTTGTTCGCGGGAGGTCAGGGTCAGCAGTTCTTCACCAAGAGTGAAGCGCCGGGTGTCGAGGTCGTAGGCCAGCACGCCGCAGCGCTGCTGGCGCTCGCCACCGAGCACACTGCGGCGCAACAGGGCTTTGACCCGCGCCTCAAGTTCGGTCAGTTCGAATGGCTTGGCGAGGTAATCGTCGGCACCCAGATTGAGGCCATGCACGCGGTCTTTCACATCACTGCGCGCGGTCAGCATCAGCACCGGCACGTTTTTCCCACGGGCGCGCAACCGCGCCAACACCTCGAAACCGTCCATGCGCGGCAGGCCGACATCGAGGATCGCCACGGCATATTCCTCGCTGCCAAGCGCCAGGTCGGCGGCCACGCCATCGTGCAACACATCCACGGTCAGACCGGTGCTCTTGAGCGCCTGGGCGACGCTTTCAGCCAGTTGCAGATGGTCTTCGACGAGCAGAACACGCATGGATTTTTACCTCGTTCAGGGATGGCCGGCGCCACGCTTTGCCGCGGAGTTTACAGCCGCAACCGCTGCTGTGAAGCCCGAAAACCGTGAAAGCGAGCTGAAAGGTTAGCGAAAGGTTAGCGGATTACAGTCGGCCTCACGGACAGTTGCGACTGTCGTCGCTGAAGCCACACAGCGCCCGAAAAACGCCACGAAGCGTTTTCGACCCATAAGAACAATAACGGAGTACCCCAGCATGCTATCCATGCGCACCAAGGCTCTAACGCCTGCTCGCCCCTCCCGCTTCCAGCATTCCCTTGCCGGTTTTTCACCGCAGGCCTGCGTTGTTGCCCTGTCTGCGCTCGCGCCGCGAGAAAACCGCGCCTGCCGCTAAGCTCTAGCGTGTTCTTTGGTCATTGATCCATCCATAACAACAACTCCTCTGGAGACTCAAATGAACGTATCCCTGCGTAAAGTCGCTTTAGCCGCTGGCGCAATGTTGATCGCCGGCCAACTCATGGCCGAGCCGAAACGCCCGGAATGCATCGCCCCGGCCTCGCCGGGCGGTGGTTTCGACCTGACCTGCAAACTGGTGCAGAGTGCGCTGGTGAATGAAAAGCTGCTGAGCAAACCGATGCGCGTGACCTACATGCCCGGCGGTGTCGGCGCAGTGGCGTACAACGCCGTGGTGGCTCAGCGTCCGGCCGATGCCGGCACGCTGGTCGCCTGGTCGAGCGGTTCGTTGTTGAACCTGGCGCAGGGCAAGTTCGGGCGTTTCGACGAAACCAACGTGCGCTGGCTGGCAGCGGTCGGCACCAGCTACGGCGCCATCGCCGTGAAAAGCGATTCGCCCTACAAGACCCTTGACGATCTCGTTCAGGCCTTGAAGAAAGATCCGGGCTCGGTGGTCATCGGTTCCGGCGGCACGGTCGGCAGCCAGGACTGGATGCAGACCGCACTGATCGCCAAAGCGGCCGGGATCAATCCGCGTGACCTGCGTTACGTCGCCCTCGAGGGCGGCGGCGAAATTGCTACCGCACTGCTCGGCGGCCACATTCAGGTCGGCAGTACCGACATCTCCGACTCCATGCCGCACATCCAGAGTGGCGACATGCGTCTGCTCGCGGTATTCGCTGAAAAGCGTCTCGACGAGCCGGAAATGAAGGACATCCCGACTGCTCGCGAGCAAGGCTACGACATCGTCTGGCCGGTGGTGCGCGGTTTCTACCTCGGCCCAAAAGTCAGTGACGAAGACTACGCCTGGTGGAAAGACGCGTTCGACAAACTGCTGGCATCGCCGGAGTTCGCCAAGCTGCGCGATCAGCGTGAACTGTTCCCGTTCGCCATGACCGGCCCGGAGCTGGACACCTACGTGAAGAAGCAGGTCGCGGACTACAAAGTGCTGGCCAAAGAGTTCGGCCTGATCCAGTGATCGTCTCTGTCTAGTGGCGGCGTCTCCTTCGCGGGGACGTCGCACAGGAGCTCCCATGCTTATTCAACGTATTTTCGCCGCGGTGTTGCTGCTGGTTTGCGCCGGCCTGGCACTGATGGCGTGGCCGTACCAAGCGGCTTTTTCCTACGAGCCGGTGGGCCCGCGCGCCTTCCCGCTGCTGATGCTCGGCCTGATGGGCCTGGCGCTGCTGTACATGGTGTTCCGTCCGGCGCCGATCAAGCACAACCCGGATGAGCCGCCGCTGGATCGCGAAAGCCTGACCAAGATCGGTCTCTGCGTGGTGCTGTTGCTGGTATTCGCCGGCACCTTCGAGCCCCTCGGCTTCATCGTCGCCAGCATCCTCACCGGCGTACCGATGGCCCGTCTCTATGGCGGACGCTGGATGCCAAGCGTGGTGATCATCAGCCTGATGGCGATCGGTCTTTACCTGCTGTTCGACCGTTTGATGGACGTTCCGCTGCCCCTCGGCCTGCTCAGCGTTCTGGAGAACTGATATGGATACTCTTGGCTATTTGGGTCAGGGTTTTGGCGTCGCGCTGAGCCCCTACAACCTGGTGACCGCGCTGTGCGGCACGCTGATCGGCACCGTCGTCGGTCTGTTGCCGGGCCTGGGCCCGATCAACGGCGTGGCGTTGCTGATTCCGATCGCATTCGCCCTCGGTCTACCGCCGGAATCGGCGCTGATTCTGCTAGCGGCGGTGTATCTGGGCTGCGAATACGGCGGCCGGATCAGTTCGATCCTGCTGAACATTCCTGGCGAAGCCTCCACCGTGATGACCACCCTCGACGGCTACCCGATGGCCCGCAAAGGCCTGGCCGGTGTCGCGCTGTCGCTGTCGGCGTGGAGCTCGTTCATCGGCGCGTTCATCGCCACCTGCGGCATGGTGCTGTTCGCGCCGCTGCTGGCGAAATGGGCAATTGCCTTCGGCCCGGCGGAATATTTTGTATTGATGGTCTTCGCGATTGTCTGTCTCGGCGGCATGGCCGGAGATCGACCGCTGAAAACCTTCATCGCAGCGCTGATCGGCCTGTTCCTTTCCACCGTTGGCATCGACGCCAACAGCGGCGTGTACCGCTTCACCGGCGACAACATTCATCTGACCGACGGCATTCAGTTCGTCGTGCTGGTGCTGGGTCTGTTCTCGATCAGCGAAATCCTCCTGCTGCTGGAAAAAACCCACCACGGCCAGGAAGCAGTAAAAGCCACCGGGCGCATGATGTTCAACTTCAAGGAAGCGGCGTCGGTATTCACGGTCAACCTGCGCTGCGGCGTGCTCGGCTTCATCATGGGCGTTTTGCCCGGCGCCGGCGCGACCCTTGCCAGTGCCGTAGCCTACATGACCGAGAAGCGCATCGCTGGCACCAGCGGTAAATTCGGTGAAGGCGACGCCCGTGGCCTCGCGGCGCCAGAAACCGCCATCGGTGGCGCGGCATGCGGTGCATTGGTGCCGATGCTGACCCTCGGTGTTCCGGGTTCGGGCACCACTGCAGTGATGATCGGCGCGCTGTCGCTGTACAACATCACCCCGGGCCCGCTGTTGTTCCAACAGCAACCGGACATCGTCTGGGGCCTGATCGCGTCGTTGTTCATCGCCAACGTCATGCTGGTGATCCTCAACATTCCGATGATCCGCGTGTTCACACGCATCCTCGCCGTGCCGAACTGGGCACTGGTGCCGATCATCGCGATCATCACCGGGATCGGCGTTTACGCAGTGCATGCGACCACCTTCGACCTGTTCCTGATGATCGGTATCGGTATCTTCGGTTACATCCTGCGCAAGCTGGACTTCCCGTTGTCGCCGCTGCTGCTCGGTTTCATCCTCGGCGGTCTGATGGAGCAGAACCTGCGTCGCGCCCTGTCGATTTCCAACGGTGCGCTGGAAATCCTCTGGTCGAGCCCGATCACCTTCGGCTGCTGGATCCTGACGGCGATCATGCTGCTGATGCCGCTGGTCCGCATCTGGCGCAAACGTTCGGCGGCACGGCGCGTCGTTGCCGATGTTTGATCGCTCTGCCCTGAAATCCTGGTGGGGAACCCCGCTGGTCGGTCTGCTTGGTGGTTACCTCGCCAGCCAGATCGGCTGGCCGTTGCCGTGGATGGTCGGCTCGTTGCTGGCGATCATTCTCGTGCGCTGTCTCACCCCCTGGCAACTCACGGAAATCCCTGGCGGACGCAAGTGCGGCCAGTGGATCGTCGGCATCGGCATTGGCCTGCACTTCACCCCGCTGGTGATGGAGCAGGTGCTCAGTCATTTCGGTCTGATTTTCTTCGGTGCGCTGGTCACCAGCCTGTCGGCGGTGGTCGGCGTGTGGTTGATGCGGCGTACCGGCGAAGATCGCGCCACCGCATTCTTTTCCAGCATGCCCGGCGGCTCGGGCGAGATGGTCAACCTCGGCGCGCGCAACGGCGCTTTGCTCAGCCACGTCGCGGCGGGGCAGAGTCTGCGGGTGTTGGTGGTGGTGTTGTGTGTGCCGGCGGCGTTCAAATACCTGCTCGGTGACGGCACGCCGATTTCTCATGCGGGCAGCGTCGACTGGCGCTGGCTGGCAATCCTGTTTCCGGCGGGCGCCCTGCTCGCCTGGCTCTGGCAACGTTTGCGCCAACCCAATCCGTGGTTGTTCGGGCCGTTGCTGGTGAGTGCGGCGGTGAGCATCGGTTGGGATCTGCACATCGGTTTACCCAATGGCGGCAGCCAGATCGGCCAATGGCTGATCGGCAGTGGTCTGGGCTGTCATTTCAACCGGGAATTCTTCCGCCGTGCGCCGTCATTCATGGGGCGGACATTGATCGGCACGGCGCTGACCATGTTGATTGCTTCGCTGGCAGCCTTGGGACTGAGCGCCCTGACCCATCTGGATCTGCGCTCGCTGACCCTGGGCATGATGCCCGGCGGGATTGCCGAGATGAGCCTGACCGCGGAGACCCTGCAACTGTCGGTGCCACTCGTGACGGCGATGCAGGTGATGCGGCTGTTGTTTGTGCTGTTTCTGGCAGAGCCGTTGTTCAAGTACTGGAATCGTCAGCCCGAATAAGACCGCGTCGCCCCTATCGCTGGCAAGCCAGCTCCCACAGGTTTTTGGGGTGTTCACATAATCTGTGGCACCCACAAAACCCTGTGGGAGCTGGCTTGCCAGCGATGGGGCACTTCAGATCCCCATCAGATGGGCGGCAGGCGCCACTCGATCGGCGTCTCGCCATTCTGCTCAAGAAACTTGTTCGCCCGGCCAAAGTGCCCGCACCCGAGAAACCCGCGATAAGCCGACAACGGCGACGGATGCACCGAAGTCAGCACCAGGTGCTTGGTGGCGTCGATCAGCTTTTGCTTGCTCTGCGCGTGCGCGCCCCAAAGCATGAACACCAGATGCGGCTGCCGCTCGCTGACCACTTCGATGATGCGGTCGGTGAAGAACTGCCAGCCCTTGTCCTTGTGCGCATTGGCGTTGGCGCGCTCGACGGTCATGGTGGTGTTGAGCATCAACACGCCCTGATCGGCCCAGCTCTGCAAATAGCCGTGGTTGGGAATGTCGATATTGAGGTCGCGCTTCAACTCTTTATAGATGTTGACCAGCGACGGTGGCGCCGGCACGCCCGGTTGCACCGAGAAGCACAAGCCGTGGGCCTGACCGGGGCCGTGATACGGGTCCTGGCCGAGGATCACCACCTTCACTTTCTCCAGCGGCGTCGAATTCAGTGCGTTGAAAATCATCGGTCCCGGCGGATAGATCTCCTTGCCGGCCGCTCGCTCCTGCTGCAGAAACTGGCGCAACTCTGCCATGTACGGCTGGTCGAACTCAGCACGCAGTGCCTCCTTCCAGCTCGGTTCGAGTTTGATACGGTCATCAGCAGTCATGGTCATACCCGGCAAAAACAATGGGGCGAACCCTAGGAAAGCCGACCACGCTTGTCAATTGATCTGACGCAGATCCGGCACTTTCCCCCACAGCGATCATACTGATCGTTCAATTTCCCGATCGAGGTCACGATGAATCTGCACTTCGAAGAACTCACCGGCACCGACGGCGCCCGTATCGGCATCGCCAGCCTGGATGCCGAAAAGTCACTGAACGCACTGTCCCTGCCGATGATCAACGCCCTCGGCGACAAACTCAGCGCTTGGGCCAATGACCCGCAAATCGTCTGCGTGCTCCTGCGGGGCAATGGCGCCAAGGCGTTCTGTGCCGGCGGCGAAGTGCGCAGCCTGGTCGAAGCCTGCCGCGCACATCCCGGCGAAGTACCGCCGCTGGCGGCACAGTTTTTCAGTGCTGAATATCGTCTCGACTACCAACTGCACACCTACCCGAAACCGCTGATTTGCTGGGGCCACGGTTACGTGCTCGGCGGCGGCATGGGGTTGTTGCAAGGTGCGAGCACGCGGATCGTCACGCCGAGCAGCCGTCTGGCGATGCCGGAAATCACCATCGGCCTGTATCCGGATGTCGGCGCCAGTTGGTTTCTCGCCCGGTTGCCGGGCAAGCTCGGGCTGTTTCTCGGTTTGACCGGCGCGCACATCAATGGCCGTGATGCGCTCGATCTGGGCTTGGCCGACCGGTTTTTGCTCGACGAACAGCAACCGCAACTGATCAAAGGCTTGTTGCAGCTCAACTGGCAGGAACAGACCGACATGCAACTGAACAGCCTGCTCAAGGCCCTGCAACAGGAAGCACTGGCGCAGATGCCCGAAGCGCAGTGGCTGCCGCGTCGGCAGCAAATCGACGAATTGCTCGATGTCAGCGATGTCACCTGTGCCTGGACCGCCATCAGCCTGCAACGCGACAGCAGCGATCCACTGATCGCCCGCGCAGCAAAGACCATGAGCGAAGGCTCGCCGCTGACTGCGCATCTGGTCTGGCAGCAGATCATTCGCGCGCGGCATATGTCACTGGCCGAAGTTTTCCAGATGGAATACACCCTGAGCCTCAATTGCTGCCGGCATCCGGAATTCAGCGAAGGGGTGCGAGCGCGGTTGATCGACAAGGATCAGAAACCGCACTGGCACTGGCCGGATATTCATCATGTGCCGGAAGCGGTGGTCGACGCGCATTTTCACAAGGCTTGGGAGGGGCGGCATCCGTTGGCGGATTTGACCCAGTACTAGCTTTTGAAAAATCGCAGGCAAAAAAAAGCGGCGCTCGATGCGCCGCTTTTCATTTGCGGGTGATTACCAGCGATTGCCACGGCCGTTGTAATCACGGCGACCGCTGTGGCGATCGTAGTTGCCGCGACCGCGGTGGTCATTGTCCCAACCGCCGCGACGGTGGCCTTCCCAGCGTCCGCGATCATTGCCGTGCCAGCGGCGGCTTTCGTAATAACGCGGGGCCGGTTGGTAGTAGCGCGGCGCCTGGTAGTAACGCGGTTGCTGGTAATAACGTGGTGCGGGCTGATAGTAACGCGGCGCCGAATAGTATGTGCTGCCGCCCCGGTAATACGTGCCACCTGTGTTGTAGTAGGCCGGCGCGGGTGATGTGTACACCTCGGAGTAATACGAGTCCGCGTAGGAGTACGGGACGCAACCGGCAACGGAAAACATCAACGCAGCAAGCAGAAGAATTCGTCTATACATGGCGGCCTCCTGGACCGCGGGTGGGCCACACCAGCGACGCTGGCAGGCATCAGTCGTTTATCGGTGACTGACGAAAAATCAGACAGCGATTTCGGCATCTGGTGCGTTCCTGCAACAAGTTGAAACAAGTGATCGATGAAAGGTTTAATTTTTAAAAGGTCGCCGTTGGCTGATACCGAGCCGATCACAAACGTTGCCATCACCACAATGAGCTCCCTCTCCTTCCGGGAGAGGGCTGGGGTGAGGGGCTGCGATTTTTCCTGTCACTTCGCTGAGTCAGATCCCCCGCCATTTCCGGCACAAATCCCGCAGTCTTTTCCTGGCCATCCCACTAAAATGCTTGCCATCGGGTCACTGCCAACGGATCTGCCATGCCGCTTCGTTCACCGCTGTACTCGCAACGCTCACTGGTGCTGACCCTGGTCGCGCTGCTCGGCGCCGGTTTCCTCGCCACGTCGTTGCTGAGCTATTACGCCTCGCGGGCGTCGATTCGCGACAACATCGTCAACACCGAACTGCCACTGACCTCCGACACGGTCTATTCGGAAATCCAGAAGGATCTGGTCCGGCCGATCCTGATTTCTTCGATGATGTCCCGCGACACGTTCATGCGCGACTGGGTGGTCAACGGTGAGCAGAACCCGGAGCAGATGACCCGCTACCTCGACGAGGTCATGACCCATTACGGCGCCTATACGGCGTTTTTCGTCTCCGACAGCACGCACACTTATTACCACGCCAAGGGCGTGCTCAAGCAGGTCAAGGTCGACGAGCCGCGAGATGCCTGGTACTTCCGCGTGCGCGACATGAAAGACCCGTACGAGATCAACGTCGACCCGGATCTGGCCAACAAGGACAACCTGACATTTTTCATCAACTACAAGGTTTACGACTACCACGATCGGTTCATCGGCGCGGCGGGTGTCGGGCTGACCGTCGACGCGGTGATCAAGCTGATCGACAAATATCAGCAGCGCTATCAACGCAGCGTGTACTTCGTTGACACCTTCGGGCGCCTGGTCCTCACCGGCGCCGAGGGCGGACCGCAAGGTGCGCACATCGGCCAGAGCCTCGGCGAGCTGGACAGCATGAAGAGCCTGATCAGCCAGCTGCCAAAACCGCACAGCGGCAGTTATGAATATTCCACCCACGGGCAGGGGCATTTCCTCAACGTGCGGTTTATTCCAGAGCTGAACTGGTACCTGTTCGTTGATAAACGTGAAGACGGTGCGTTGAGTGAAATCCGCCAGTCGCTGTACCTCAACCTGCTGATCTGCCTGCTGGTGACGTTGATCGTGCTGGCGCTGCTCAACCGGGTGATCAAACGCTACCAGAACAAAATCCAGGCATTGGCCACGCTCGACAGCCTCACCGGCCTGCCCAACCGCCGCGGCTTCGACATTCTTGCCGCGCAGGCGTTGCACGAAGCTCAGCGCGAGACCAGACCGCTGACTGCGCTGTTGCTCGACCTCGATCACTTCAAGGCTTTGAACGACACCCACGGTCACATGGCTGGCGATCAGGTGTTGCTCGGCTTCGCCCGCGATCTGCAAAGCTGTCTGCGCCACGCCGACATTGTCTGTCGCTGGGGCGGTGAGGAATTTATCGTATTGTTGAAGGACACCGACGGCGACACCGGTCAGAAAATTGCCGAGAAGATCCGCCAACACGTCGAGCAACACGAATATGCCTACAACGGCCACAGCCTGAATCTGACCGTGAGCATCGGCGCCACCACCGTGCAACGCGATGACACCTTGCACAGTCTGCTGTCGCGGGCCGATCATGCGATGTACCGGGCCAAGCACACCGGCCGCAACCGCACCTGCGTGGAAATGCCTCACTCGACTTATGCCTGACGATATTGCAAAACCCGACCTTTGCCCGGCCTGCGGCGCTCGCAACGACTGCAGCCTGGCTGATCCGCGCACGGCCGACCGCGAATGCTGGTGCTACGGCGTGACGATCGACCCGGCGGTGCTCGAGGCACTGCCGCCAGCGCTGCGCAACCAGTCCTGCCTGTGTCCACGTTGCGCGCAGGTCGAGGCGCAACTGCAAGCAGGCCGGCGCCCGATCCCGTAAGATGCGCGGCCGTTTAGCCATTGAATGCTGACCATGCGCGTCGACCGTTTCCTCAGTAACCTGCCCCGCTATAACCGTCAGCAGGTTCGTCTGTTGCTGGTGGAAAAGCGCGTGCGTGTTGACGGAAAAGTCGTTAGCGACCCGCACAGCGAGGTGCTGGAATTCAGCCGCATCGAAGTCGATGACGAAATCCTGCAAAGCGGTAAACCGGCGCGCTACTTCATGCTGCACAAGCCACCGGGCTGCGTCAGCGCCACCCGCGATCCGCAACACCCGACCGTGCTCGACCTGCTTGATGAACCGGACAAGGCCGACCTGCACATCGCCGGGCGCCTGGACTTCAACACCACCGGGCTGCTGCTGATCACCAACGACGGCGCCTGGTCGCGGCGCCTGACTCAACCGCAGACCAAGCTGCCGAAGGTCTATTACGTCGAGACCGAGCAAGAGATTGACGCACGCTATGCGCCGACCTTTGCCGAGGGTATCTATTTCGCCTTTGAAAACCTGACCACCCAACCGGCACACCTGCAGATACTAGGGCCGCATTCGGCGCGGCTGAGCATCGTCGAGGGCCGCTATCACCAAGTGAAGCGCATGTTTGGTTTTTTCGACAACAAGGTGCTGCGCCTGCACCGCGAATCGATGGGCGAACTGGCCCTCGATAGCGCGCTAAAACCGGGCGAGTACCGCGCTTTGCGCACCGAAGAGATTCAGTTGTTCTAAGCCTGCGACCGCTCAGCCGAAGTTGTCGAACAATTTACCAACGGCACTTGCACGATCCAGACTCCCCTGCTTGAATCAGGTCGTCGGCCGAAATGTGACCGATGAGTCACCACATACTTCCAAGAAACTTTTTGTCGGTCGCACGCCCTCGGGGCTGCACTGCAACCGGCAGACTGCCCGCCAATAACAACACCCGTCGACCTGCCTTACCGGATCGACATGGGCCAACACATTCCAGGCGTATGCCTACCTGTCACAAAGCTCGTGCAATCTTCGTTGCGCGCATACCCGCTTGCTTGCCAGGAGTCTTACGACATGAGGCCAGAAATCGCTGTGCTGGATATACAGGGTCAGTATCGGGTTTACACGGAGTTCTATCGCGCAGACGCCGCAGAAAAGACCATCATTCTGGTCAACGGCTCGATGGCCACGACTGCGTCGTTTGCCCAGACGGTGAAGAACCTGCATCCGCAATTCAATGTGGTCTGCTACGACCAGCCCTACGCCGGTCGCTCAAAAGCCCACAATCGCCACGAGAAACATCTGACCAAGGAAGTCGAAGGACAGATCCTGCTGGAGCTGATCGACCACTTCGCCGCCGAACACGTGCTGTCGTTTTCCTGGGGCGGTGCCGCCACTCTGGTCGCCCTCGCCCAGCAGCCACGACGCATCGAAAGAGCGGTGATCAGCTCGTTCTCGCCGGTGATCAACGCACATATGCTCGATTATCTTGAGCGCGGCGTCGATTACCTCGGCAATCTGGATCGCGACCGCGTCGGCCACCTGGTCAACAGCACCATTGGCAAACACCTGCCGTCACTGTTCAAGCGCTTCAACTACCGCCATGTCAGCAGCCTGGCCGAACATGAATACGGGCAGATGCATTTCCACATCAACGATGTGCTGCACAGCGACCGCCAGTGCTACTTGAACGCGGCGAAGAAGATCAACGTACCGGTGCTGTTTCTGAACGGCGAATGGGACGAATACACCGCCGCCGAAGACGCACGCCTGTTCGGCGACCATGTGGCGCAAAGCACGTTCACCACCCTGCAAGCCACCGGGCATTTTCTCGACATGGAACATAAAGCCGCGTGCCGCGACAGCCAGAATGCCTTGCTCGGCTTTCTGAAACCGGCGCAGCAGACCAATCGAACGCGCTACTCGTTTGTGCAGGGCCAACATGCATTGGCTATTTGAAAGGATGTCAGCGCGGGCAAGGCTGCAGGCGGGGGGCGGGAGGCGTTCGTCTGACCTTTGCAGCCCTTGCTCGCGACTGACCGGTTTCTACGTAAAAAGCCGCTGAAAAGAAAAGAAAACTTCAAATCCGTGGCCGAGTCTGGTACAAAGTCAGCCGCTCTGAGCGGGTATAGTTTAGTGGTAGAACGAAAGCTTCCCAAGCTTTAGATGAGGGTTCGATTCCCTCTACCCGCTCCAACCGAATCTTGTCTCACGTCATGCTTTTTGGACGGGGGACGCAGGAATGAAAAAACCGGCCTACAGGGCCGGTTTTTTTGTGTCCGGGATTTGTAAAAAGACAATTTCAAGAGTATCCCCTCGATATTGACCAAAACATCCTTCCCCCACATAAATCCATTATTTGGTGTTTTATATCGATAATTTGCGGATAAAATCCACTAAAAGGGATTTACGCTACACTTCAGAAATCAGACTTCTTCAAGAGACCTTGCCATGCTGGAGCTTAATCTCAGCACACCCGCCGAAATCGTCAAACGCCTATGCGGTCGGCTTCGTACAGAACGGCTCGCTCTGGAAATGACCCAGGCTGATGTGGCCGCACGGGCTGGTATCGGAATCAACACCGTGTCCAATCTGGAGTCAGGACGCAACGTCGGGTTCGAGAATCTGGTGCGCGTTGCGATGGTGCTAGGCCGAGGAAAAGAACTCGAAGACTTGTTCCAGCCCAGGCTCGAAACCCTGGACGACATCCTGCGTTATGAAAACAGCGCCAAGCGTCAGCGCATCAAAAGGAAACCTGACAATGCTTGAAAGGGTTGACGTTTATTACGAGGGCTGGGGTGAGCGCTGGCTTTGGGGCTCGCTTGTTTCCACAACAGCGTTGACCGGGCGCCCATTGATAGTGTTTGAGTACAGCGATGAGGCGAAGAAAAAAGGCCTGGAACTGTCCTCCCTTCGCCTCCCGTTAGCGGGCGGGAAGCTGAGGCGAGATTTCCCATCGCATCAAATGGGTCTTCCCGGCCCGGTCTATGATGCGTTGCCGGATGGTTGGGGCATGCTTCTGATGGATCGCTTGTTCAAACGTCGCGGCCTCAACGCCGCACGCATCGGCCCCCTGGAGCGTTTGGCCTACGTCGGCGCGAACGCGATGGGCGCCATGTCGTTCGAGCCTGTCGCTCCTGAGTTAATGGTACCGGCCACCCATAGCTCGATTGAGCTGCTGGCGGCTGAAGTACGCGAAGTGCTCGACGGCGACGATGCACAGTTGCTGCAGAAGTTATTGTTGGTGGGTGGCTCGCCGCAAGGTGCCAGACCCAAGGCGTTGATCTATCGCGATCCCAGAACCGGGACATTTACCACGGCGACGGTCTCTGGATTCGAAGCCTGGCTGGTGAAATTCCCCGGTCAGGGCGAGCATCCCGAAGTCTGCGCAGTCGAAATGGCCTATTCAGAATGCCTGCGTTTGTGTGGCATCGAGACGCCCGACAGCCAGCACTTCCGCCTGCCTGATGGAATGGCCGCTTTCGCCAGCAGACGCTTCGACCGACAAGACGGTCTGCGCATCCCCATGCAGAGCCTGGCAGCCTTGACGGGAGCCGACTTTCGATCCCCCGGCGCATTGGATTACGTGAACTTTCTCCGTGCGACCCATCACTGCACTAACGACGTGCGCGAGAAAGCGCTGGCCTTCGAACGAGCGGTTTTCAACGTCGCGTTCAACAACCGGGATGATCATCCGAAGAATTTCGCCTATCTCATGTCGTCTCCCGGCGAGTGGAAGTTGTCGCCTGCCTTCGACGTGACCTTTTGCGAAGGGCCCGGCGGTTATCACCAAATGGACATCATGGGTGAAGCTTTGGAAATTGGCCGCAAGGAGATGCTGAGGCTTTCGCAGGAAGCGGAAATATCAATCGATAAAGCGGAGGACGTGATAGATCGAATATGCGCCGTTGCCAGCCGGTTTTCGGCAATCGCTGCCGAACTGCTTCCGAACGAGATAACCCCAGAGACTTTGCAAGTCATCCAGGGCAGGATCGATAGCAACATCGCCCTCCTTCGTTGAATCGACAGATTCCACTGACTAGCAAACTGAGCCTGCGTGCAGGACATAAAAGCGAGCCTGCCGAGCGTTTTTTTCAGCGGGTCGCAACAATAAACAAGCGTGGAAACGGCAACAGCACCGAGCCGTCGGCCAATGCTGGATAAGCGTCTTCAACCGCCGCCAGATATTGCTGCAGATACTGCGTCCGTTCCTCTTCGGTCAACGGGCTCAAAAACGGAATCAACCCGCTCCCCTTGAACCACTCCACGACCCCCGCCGCCCCACCAGACAACTGATGGTGATAAGTCGTACGCCACACGTCCACTCGCGCACAGTGCGGTCGCAGCATTGAAAAGTATTCGCTGGCGCTGGCCATGTCGGTGCGCTGCCCTGCCGCGCCAGCGAGCTTGCTCGCCCATGGGCCATTGGCGGCGACTTCGCGCATCAGTCGGTGAGAGGGTTCATTGAGATTGTCGGGCATCTGGATCGCCAGACTGCCACCCGCTGACAGCTTGCTTGCCAGTGCCGGCAGCAACGTCGCGTGATCAGGCACCCATTGCAGCACGGCGTTGGCGAAGATCACATCGAACGGACCTGCATCCGCCCATTGATCAATCTCGGCCACGTCGAACTGCAACTGCGGCAAGCGCTGGCGTGCCGCATCGATCATGTCCGCCGAGCTGTCGAGTCCATTGACCTTTGCCGCAGGAAACCGCTGCACCAGCAACTCCGTGGAGTTACCGGGACCGCAACCGATATCGACCACGGTTCGCGCATCAGCCGTGGGAATCGCCGCCAGCAAATCACGGGCCGGGCGGGTGCGTTCATCTTCGAAAGCGACGTATTGCTTGGCAGACCAGCTCATTGCGTTCTCCTGTCGGGGCGGTTCAGCGGTGGGTCACCATACCGCGATCCGGCGCACCTGCCTTTCCTACCAACGTCCAGTGTTCGGAGTCGAATTGTAATTAGAATTTTCCAAGCGCAGCGACTGTCTCAATTTCAAGCTCGCTGAAAAAGGAACGCTGTCATGAAATTCGCAAAAATCGCCCAAAAACTCGCACTCTGGGCCGGTAGCCCGAAGACCTTTATGGGCGCGTTGATCCTGATCGGGTTATGGGGTTTGAGCGGACCGATTTTTGGTTACAACGATACCTGGCAACTGATCATCAACACCTCGACCACGATCATCACATTCCTGATGGTTTTCCTGATCCAGAACACGCAAAACCGTGACACCGACATCCTGCACCTCAAGCTCGATGAGCTGCTGCGGGTCAACAAGGAAGCGCAGAACGCAATGCTCGGGCTGGAAGCGCTGGACCTCAAGCAACTGGAGGAATTGCGCAAGCACTATCGCTCGCTGGGGGAGAACCAAGTGTTCGAGCTTGAGGGGCTCGGTGACAAGAGCAAGCCGAAGCAGGATTTGAATGAGTGCTGAGCAATCTGCATATAACCCCTCCCACACGAGACGCGTCGCAGGCGTAAAAAAACCTTCGACAGTGCCTGCATCAAGCAGGCCCTGCGAAGGTTTGGGGATGCAGGGATCAGCTTGAGAATTTAGCGACTGGCCTGTAGAGCCCGGGCCTTCTCCAGATGGCTTTGCAGTTTTGGCAAAGTCTCATCGGCAAACGCTTTGATTTCCGGCACGTCGGTGGTCTGTGCCTGTTGCTCGATCTGGGTGATGGCTTCTTCGGTGGCTTTGACCTGACTGGCCGCGTAGGCCTGATCGAAGGTCGCGCCATCCTTCACTTCCGGCATCAATTCCTTGGCCTTGTCGGCGAGCTCTTCGCGGGGCGCAACCGGCAAGTCGAGCTTCCTGGCGATTTTCGCCAGGTGCTGGTTGGCCGTGGTGCGGTCGTTGATGACGACGATGGTGTAATCCTTGACCTCTTTGGATTCGGTCTTGCCGTGGGCCTGACGGCTGGCTTCGATGTCGGCCATGCCTTTGGCGGAAGCATCATTGATGAATTCGGCAGGCGACTGGGCGAACGCACTGCTGGCGCACAGGCCGAGCAGGGTTGCAAAACTGACGGTACGTATACGGGTGGCCATCCGGCTCATGGTCGCGCCCTCCTTCGTTGAAAATACTCAAGCGGGCAGTGATTCGCCCGCTGCTTAAATACACGTGGCGGACAAACGTCCGCCTCAGTTAGGAATGTTTTAACGGTCAAAGGTTTAGAAAAACTGGCCCAGGCACGACGAACGGTGCGTCCGGCAGATCCCGCATCAACTCTTGGTCGGCATCAAACCCGGCAGCGCATGCATCAGCGCGTTGATGGCGAAACCGATGAACATCACCCCGCACAGGCGTGTGATCAACAGTTCGTGACGCTGATAAATCTTGCGCACGCGATGGGCGCCGACCACGCCCACCAGAATCGCGTAAGCCAGCGCGCCGCCAACGAAACTCAGGGCAATCAGCGCCGGCAGCATCGACCAGTTGAGCAGTTCGGCGCGGCTCGACAGCAGCGCCGTGAACGTCGCCACGGCCACCGGGTAGGCCTTGGGATTGGTCAGACCGAAGACAATGCCGTGCCAGAACGGCTGACGCGCGGCGCCTTGCGCTTCGTCGCCATTGCGCCGTTGGGCACGCACCGCACGCCAGCCGAGCCAGAACAGATACAGCGCGCTGAGCACACCGAGCACATCGAACGCCGTGCTGCCGATTTCACGGGCGCCGACAATCGCGATCAACGCCGTGCTGCACCAGACCACATCACCGAGCAAATGCCCACAGAGAAACCCCGCCCCGGCCCGCCGCCCATGCGCCGCACCGATGCCGAACACCGCCAGCACGCCCGGTCCTGGAGTAATGCCGTAGATGAAACCCGAGGCCAGCACGGCCATAAGCAACGATGGAGTCATGGGGAACCTGCAAGCGCCAGAACACGTGGCGGCCAGTCTATATCAGCCGCGAGGCGAGGTCGCCGACCGGTGAGAAATCATTAATCAATACCCCCTGAAGTCCTCAGGAACGACATATTGCTCGCCGTCGTAAGTCAGTGTGATACGGGTCTGTTTCAGTTGGGTCACGCTGGATACACATTGCTGACCTGACCGGGTGTTTTTCGTCTTGCTGCCACGGGTGGTGACGATGAGGTCGGCCAGACCATGGTGGCTGGTGGGCCCCACTTCGACGCTACGGCGAATCTTCTTCTCGTAGCCTTCGCAATCTACGAACTCACCGTTGCTCTTGGCAATCACCAGCCCCTCCAGCACCGGGCGCAGCGCATTGCCTTCGCGCACATACAGGGCCAGATCGGTTTTTTCGTAGGGGTTGGCCTGGGAGCTGTGCGAAAACCTCGAGCGCAAGCCAAAAGCCCGAGTCTCGGGCGCCAGTCGATAACGGGCCGTGTCGATCCGCAGGTCCTCGAAGCGCACGGCATCGGAGTTGTACGCCCCCGGTTTGCGGTAGGTGGCGATGGGTTTGGCGCTGCTCGCGTCGACGATCGCCAGATCCAGATCGAACACACCGGCCTCATCGTCACCGGGGTCGGCCAGGTACGTCGAGGTCACCGCGATCGCCTGGTTCTGCACCGCAGGCCAGACCTTGCAGCGTGACAGGGACTTGCCGTCGAAGGCCTTGATGTCGCACGCGGCCTGGGCCTGGAAGGCACAGGCGAGAAAACCAATGGCAATCAGCAATCTGGTGGGTGGGAGCATGGTTCTTCCTTGATGACAGTCGTGTGAATGCAGGTCGATTACAGACCTTTGAAACCTTGTGGCAGAACGTAAGACTTGCCGTCATAACGCAAGGTTGTCGAAACGGGTTTGGACTCGGTGATCTTATCCTTGCAAGCGTCGCCCTTGCCCACACTTGAAGTACCTGTTTCCCTCGTTCTCACGATAAGGTCCGCGTAGCCATGGGAGCTGGTTTTGGCGATCTCAACGGTTCGGGTAATTTCACTGCGCTCGCCCTCGCAATACATTTCCAGTCGCGCACTATCCCCTTCTGAACCGGACGATTCAACAAAAGCAGACCAAATTGCCATTACGTAGACAGTCGCTGCTGTACCGTTCTCAGAAAGCGTTGCGAAAGATCTCCTCGATCTGGCGCTGATCCGCCGCCCGTGGATTGGTCAATCCGCAAGCGTCCTTCAAGGCGTTGGCGGCGAGCAGTGGAATGTCGCTGAGTTTGGCGCCCAGCTCACGCAGGCCGCCGGGAATCTCAACGTCTCTGGCCAGGCTACGGATCGCGTTGATCGCGGCTTGCGCGCCCTGCTCCGCGCTGAAACCGCGAATGTCTGCGCCCATCGCATGGGCGACGTCTCTCAGTCGCTCAGCACACACCTGCGCATTGAACGCCTGCACATGAGGCAGCAACACCGCGTTGCACACACCGTGGGGCAAATCATAGAAGCCGCCCAACTGGTGCGCCATCGCATGGACGAACCCCAGCGAGGCGTTGTTGAAGGCCATGCCGGCGAGAAATTGCGCATAGGCCATGTTCTCCCGTGCGGCCAGGTCGCTGCCGTCGCGCACGGCCAGGCGCAGGTTGTTGCTGATCAGGCTCATGGCCTTGAGTGCGCAGGCATCGGTGATCGGGTTGGCGGCGGTCGAGACATAAGCTTCGATGGCGTGGGTCAGCGCGTCCATGCCGGTTGCCGCCGTCAGGCCTTTGGGCATGGCGACCATCAATTGCGGGTCGTTGACTGATAGCAGCGGCGTGACGTTGCGATCGACGATGGCCATTTTCACGTGGCGCGATTCGTCGGTGATGATGCAGAACCGGGTCATCTCGCTGGCGGTGCCGGCGGTGGTGTTGATCGCGACCAGCGGCAGTTGCGGCTTTTGCGATCGATCGACGCCTTCGTAGTCGCGAATGTGCCCGCCATTGGTTGCGCAGAGAGCGATGCCTTTGGCGCAGTCGTGGGGCGAACCGCCGCCCAGCGAGACGATGAAATCGCAGCCGCTGTCCTGCAACAGCGCCAGCCCGGCCTCGACATTGGCGATGCTCGGGTTGGGTTTGGCGCCGTCGAAAATCACCGAGTCGATATCTTGCATCGCCAGTTTCTCGGCCACCAGAGTGGCGACGCCAGCCTTGGCCAGACCGCTGTCGGTGACGATCAACGCCTTGCCGAAGCCATAGTTGCGGATCGCGTCCATGGCTTCGTCGAGGCAGCCGCTGCCCATGATGTTGACCGCCGGAATGAAGAAGGTGCTGCTCATCGTGTGTCTCCTGACTAGGGCCGGCTCGAGCGCTGCGCTCCGGCGGATGCACACAGGATCGACCGATCGGTCACGACGGATGTTGATCTGGCTCAATGCCCGCTCGTGATAAAGTCGCCGCCCATCTGCCCCTTTGTTTTGAGACGCCTGCGCAATGACTGATTTTCTGAATGTCGACGCCACCCTCGAAGACTGGAACGCTCTGCGCGCCGCGACCGATTTCAACGGTTTGCTGGTGGGCAATGGCGCCAGCCGCGCGGTATGGGACGACTTCGGCTACGACTCGCTGTTCGAAAATGCCCGCACCGTGGAAGAAAAACCTTTGAGCGCCTCGGAGCTGGCGGTGTTCGATGCGCTGCAAACGCGCAGCTTCGAGCAGGTACTCGGCGCACTGAAAACCACCAGCCGGGTCAACAAGGCGCTAGCCGTCAGCTCGGCGGCGCCGCGCAATCGCTACTACGCGATCAAGGAAGCGCTGATTAACACCGTGCACGCCATGCACATCCCGTGGCGGCTGGTGCAGCTGTCAACGCTGGCGACGCTGAGCGAAGAACTGGCGCGCTATCGCACGGTGTTCACCACCAATTACGATCTGCTCAACTACTGGGCGCTGCAACACGACAGCACAGTGATCGACGATCTGTTCAACGGCCCGAACGCCAGTTTCGACCTGAGCGAAAGCACCACTGACAAACCGCGCTTGCTGTACTTGCACGGCGGTCTGCATCTGGTGCGTAACCAGGACGGCACGGCGCGCAAACTGACCTCGACCGAGGGCACGCTGCTCGGCAGTTTCGCCATCAACAACACCCTGAAAACCCTCGATGACGTGCCGCTGTTCGTCAGCGAAGGGCCAAGCGCGGACAAGCTCAAGACCATCCGCAGCTCGGATTACCTGTCGTTCTGTTATCAGCAGTTATTGGGACACGACGGCAGCCTGTGCATCTTCGGCCATGCCTTGGGCGAACAGGATGCGCACATCATCCGCGCGCTGCGCCTGGCCAAACCGACAAGCGTGGCGATCTCGATTTACCCGCGCAGTGCGGCGTTCGTCCAGCATCAGAAGCGCCATTACACCAGGGTGTTCGACGGCACCGGGGTCGAGTTGCGGTTCTTCGATGCCAAGAGCCATGCGCTGGGCAATCCGAAATTGTCGGTGCCGGTCGAGGTTTAGCGGCGAGGCTACCGACGCCATCGCGAGCAGGCTCACTCCTACAGGGGATCGCATTTCAACTGCAGGAGTGAGCCTGCTCGCGATAGCGGTCTATTGTTCGGCATCTCTATCGAAGCCGATGGCCTCATCACGAGCAGGCTCGCTCCAGGGAAGGTGGTGTGTTCAGAGGACCGGCAAGGTCTTGTCCTTGATCACCTTGGTCGCGCCGTTGCTTTTGACGCTGGCGATGCCTTTATCGCAAGCGGCGTCCGAGGAGTACGCCTCGCTGCTGCCGATGACCTGATGGTTGGCCGCTTTCAGATTGAAATAGGGATGGCCGTCCTTGGTCGACTTTTTTTCGTAGCGCTCGTCCACCGCGCTGTTGCTCTGCACGGCGGCGATGCCACCGTCGGCGCCGGCGCGTGTGGTGTACAGCTCGCTGGTCAGAATCGTTTCGGCATTCGCTGCTTTGAGCACGAACCTGAATTGGCCGTTGCTGCTTTTGCTGACTTCGTACCATCCGGACATGCGCGTTGCTCCTGGGCGATTTAGGCAGAGTGCGCTTCAAAGTAAAGACCAGCGCGAGCTATCTGTCGCCTGTTGCGGCCCCATCGCCAGCAGGCTGGCTCCCACACTGGAACGCATTCTCGTGGGAGCAAGCCTGCTCGCGAACGGGCATGACCACTCATTACAAGATGATTTGCGTGCCGAGCAACCCGAGGAACCCGGCCAGCCATTTCGGGTGCGCGGGCCATGCCGGTGCCGTGGCCAGATTGCCTTGGACGTGGCCGTCGGTGACTGCGATGTCGATGTAGATACCGCCGGCCAGCCGCACTTCCGGCGCACAGGCCGGGTAGGCGCTGCATTCGCGTCCTTCGAGCACGCCCGCCGCGGCCAGCAGTTGCGCACCGTGGCAGACCGCGGCGATCGGTTTGCCGGCGTTGTCGAAGGCGCGCACCAGCTCGAGGACGTTCTCGTTCAGCCGCAGATACTCCGGCGCGCGCCCGCCGGGGATCAGCAGCGCGTCATAATCGGCCTCGCTGACCTTGGCGAAGTCGAAATTCAGGGCAAATAGATGGCCGGGTTTTTCGCTGTAGGTCTGATCGCCTTCGAAGTCATGAATCGCGGTGCGCACGGTTTGTCCGGCGGCTTTGTCCGGGCACACGGCATGCACGCTGTGACCCACCATTTGCAGGGCCTGGAACGGCACCATTACTTCGTAGTCTTCGACGTAATCGCCGACCAGCATGAGGATTTTTTTGGCGGGCATGGGGAGCACTCCTGCGGGAAAGGTCTGGAAGTATTCAAGGTAGACCGAATCTGGATGTTTGGTGGTGGGGGTTATAGACCGAGCCATCGTTCATCGCGAGCAGGCTCACTCCTACAATTTGGAATGCATTCCCCTTGTAGGAGTGAGCCTGCTCGCGATGGCGTCGGCAAACTGTACGCCTCAATTTGTGTCTGTCTGTAACAGCCTGAAGCGTGCGGTTTATGGCTAGATGGATGACTTTCAGCCACCTCAAATCCGGTGCCTCTCATGTCGTCGCGCGAAAACACCGGCATGGCCCTCGGCCTGCTCGGTGTAGTGATTTTCAGCCTGACCCTGCCCTTCACCCGCATCGTGGTGCAGGAACTGCATCCGCTGCTCAACGGCTTGGGGCGGGCACTGTTCGCGGCAATCCCGGCGGCGCTGCTGCTGTTGTGGCGTCGCGAGAAGTGGCCGAGCTGGCAGCAAGTCAAAGGCCTGAGCCTGGTGATCGCCGGGGTGATCCTGGGTTTTCCGGTGTTGTCGGCGTGGGCCATGCAAACGTTGCCGGCGTCCCACGGTGCGCTGGTCAATGGTTTGCAACCGCTGTGCGTGGCGCTGTACGCGGCGTGGCTGTCCCATGAGCGCCCGTCGAAAGCTTTCTGGGCTTGCGCCGCGTTGGGCAGTGCGCTGGTGCTCGGTTATGCCTTGTACACCGGGGCGGGCAGCATTCAGGCCGGGGATTTGTTGATGCTCGGCGCGATTGCTGTCGGCGGGCTGGGTTACGCCGAGGGCGGCCGCCTGGCCAGAGAGATGGGCGGCTGGCAGGTGATCTGCTGGGCGCTGGTGTTGTCGACGCCGCTGCTGATCGGGCCGGTTGTGTACCTGGCGTTGCAACATCAGGGCGCAGTGTCGGCCAGGGCCTGGTGGGCGTTTGGTTATGTTGCGCTGTTCTCGCAGTTTCTCGGATTTTTCGCCTGGTACGCCGGGCTGGCCATGGGCGGCATCGCCCGGGTCAGTCAGATCCAGTTGCTGCAGATTTTCTTCACTATCGCCTTTTCTGCGATGTTCTTCGGCGAACACGTCGAGCCGATCACTTGGGTATTTGCCTGCGGCGTGATTGCTACCGTCATGCTCGGGCGCAAGACTGCGGTGAAAGCGAATGTGGGAGCGAGCCTGCTCGCGAAGGCGGACTGACAGTCAACTATGATGTTGGCTGTCATGGCCCCTTCGCGAGCAGGCTCGCTCCCACAGGGTCAGCGTCAGGCCAGGTAACCGTCTGCGCGCAGCAGGGTTTCCAGGCAGTGCTCGCTGATGTGGTAGAACGCTTTCAATTCTTCAATTTTCGCCAACAACTGCGCCGGGGCCACTGGCTCGGCGCGTTTCACCGCCAGGATCATCTTGTTCTTGTTGGTGTGTTCCAGCGAGATGAACTCGAACACTTTGGTCTCATAACCGCAGGCTTCGAGGAACAGCGCACGCAGGCTGTCGGTGACCATTTCCGCTTGCTGGCCCAGGTGCAAACCGTATTGCAGCATCGGTTTGAGCAGCGCCGGGCTCTGGATCTGCAGGCGGATCTGCTTGTGGCAGCACGGCGAGCACATGATGATCGACGCGCCCGAGCGGATGCCGGTGTGGATCGCGTAATCGGTGGCAATGTCGCAGGCATGCAGGGCGATCATCACGTCCAGCTTGCTCGGCGCGACGCTGCGCACGTCGCCACACTTGAACACCAGCCCCGGATGCTCGAGTTTGGCCGCTGCTGTGTTGCACAGATTGACCATCTCCTCGCGCAGTTCAACGCCGGTGACTTCGCCTTCGGCCTTCAGCGTGTTGCGCAGGTAATCGTGGATCGCGAACGTCAGATAGCCCTTGCCCGAGCCGAAATCCGCCACCCGCACCGGCTTGTCCAGCGCCAGCGGTGACGAGGTCAGGGCGTGGCTGAACACTTCGATGAACTTGTTGATCTGCTTCCACTTGCGCGACATCGCCGGGATCAGCTCGTGCTGGGCATTGGTCACGCCAAGGTCTTGGAGAAACGGCCGGCTCAACTCGAGAAAGCGGTTTTTCTCGCGGTTATGCTCGGCGGACGGCGCCTCGCGCAATTGCTGAGGTTTGCTCTTGAACAGCGACGACTTGCCCTTTTTGCTGTATTCCAGCTGGGCTTCGTCACTCAGCGCCAGCAAATGCGCATTCTTGAACGAGGTCGGCAGCAGCCCGGCAATCGCCGCTACGCCTTCAGCCAGGGGCAGGTTCTTGGTGATGTCGCGGGTCTTGTAGCGGTAGACGAAGGACAGGTGCGGCTGGGCCTTGACCGTCACCGGTTTGATGATCACCCGCTGCAGATCCGCCTCGTCACCGACGTACTTGGCCAGCACCAGTTTGATGAAGCCGTTCTGTTCGAGGCTGGTTTGCAGCAGCTCGATGAATTGGGCGTGGTGGTCGGGCGCAGACTTTGTGGACGGCGCGGAGGGGGCGGTGACGGACATGAAAAAGCGGCCTCGGACGGGCGAAATCGGGAATGGCGGGTATTTTAGGGGGGATGGGGGTTGGGGACACGCGCTTATTTGCTGAACGGTTGGTTTCAACAGTTAAAAAGCTACCCTCACCCCAGCCCTCTACCTCCGGGAGAGGGCTGGGGTGAGGGGCTTTTCAGCCCAACACCACCAACCGATTCGGCAACTCATTCCTCACCTGCGTCACCGGCACATGCACCTTCAACAACTCGCCACACGCCTCGATACAGGTAACAAACCCCTCCAGCGTGCGCCCCTGCCGCACCTGCTCGGTAAACGCCGCAACAATCAAATCCCAGTTCTTGTTTTCCAGACGCCGCGAAATGCCCTCGTCCACCAGAATCTCCACATACCGCTCAGCCTCGCAGACAAAAATCAGCATGCCGGTGCTGCCAACGGTGTGGTGCAGGTTCTGCTCAAGAAACTGCCGCCGCGCCAGGTTCGAGGCGCGCCAGTGCCGCACGCGGCGCGGGACCAGATGGGTGGTGATTTTCGGCAGGCGGAACATCAGGCACAGCACGATGAACAAGCCCCACTGCACCATCAGCAGGCTGCGCAGGGTCAGCCAGCCGGTCAGGTAATGCACAACGCCCGGCAGCACCAGCGCCAGCAGACTGGCCCAAAGCAGCGGGATGTAGGCATAGTCGTCTGCGCGCGCAGCCAGCACCGTGACCAGTTCAGCGTCGGTGTCGCGTTCGACCCGGGCGATCGCCTCGGCGACTTTGCGTTGTTCGTGTTCAGTCAGTAATGCCATGTCGAAAAATGCCTGCTCGTTATTGTTCTGTGCTCACCAGCCGCCGGACGAACCACCGCCGCCGAAACTGCCCCCGCCGCCGCTGAAGCCGCCTCCGCCGCCACCGCCCCCGCCGAATCCACCGCCACCAAAACCGCCCCCGCCTCCGGAGCCGCCACGGCCGGCGGGCAGGATACCGAGCATCTGGCAGACAAACACCGTCAGGATGAACAACATCACCAAAAACATGAACAGCGCCGGGTGCCGCGAGATGAAATCATCGGCCGGGTCGCCACTGGATTCGTACACCGTCGACGGCTCGTCCAGCGGATTGCCACCGAGCACCACCAGCATCGCCGCGACGCCGTCGCTGATGCCTTTGTTAAAATTCCCGGCCTTGAATGCGGGCGTGATGACCTGATGGATGATCACCGACGCCTGCGCATCGGTCAGCCGGTCTTCCAGCCCGTAACCGACCTCGATGCGCAACTTGCGCTCGTCACGGGCGACGATCAGCAGTGCGCCGTTGTTCTTGTCCTTCTGGCCGATGCCCCAGTGCCGGCCCAGTTGAACGCCGAAATCTTCGATGGTGGTGCCCTGCAGATCGGGCAGCGTGACCACCACCACTTGTTCGCCGGTCGCCTGTTCGTGGGCCTGCAATTGCTGGCTCAGTTGCGCACGCAGCGACGGCTCGAGCATCTGCGCCTGATCGACCACGCGACCGCTCAGCGCCGGGAACGTCAATTCGGCCTGGGCGCTGACGGCAAACAGCCAGAGCATCAGCACCAGACCCGTTTTCAACACGCGCATGGACAACCTCATCGCCAACATCGGATCAGAACTTCACTTCCGGGGCCTTTTCCGCGCCGGGCGTGGTGGCTTCGAAGGTTTCGCGCACTGGCAGATCGCTGTACATCACGCTGTGCCACAGGCGTCCGGGGAAGGTGCGGATCTCGGTGTTGTATTTCTGCACCGCCAGAATGAAATCGCGGCGCGCCACGGCGATGCGGTTTTCCGTTCCCTCGAGCTGCGATTGCAGAGCGAGGAAGTTCTGGTTGGCTTTCAGGTCCGGATAGCGCTCGGAGACCACCATCAGGCGGCTCAATGCGCCGGTCAGTTGATCCTGCGCCTGCTGGAACTGCTTGAGTTTCGCTGGGTCGTCGAGGGTGCTGGCATCGACCTGGATCGACGTCGCCTTGGCCCGCGCTTCGATCACGGCGGTCAGGGTCTCCTGTTCATGGGCTGCATAGCCCTTCACGGTTTCCACCAGGTTGGGGATCAGATCGGCGCGGCGCTGGTACTGGTTCTGCACCTGGCCCCAGGCGGCTTTGGCCTGTTCGTCGAGGGTCGGGATATTATTGATGCCGCACGCGGTCAAGAACGTAGCCAGCACCAGCAGCGTGGCCACTTGCAAACGTGAGCGGTAGGTCGGGCTGATCGTCATTGCGGTGATGCTCCTTTGATTAAAAAACCGCGCGCTGAATATTCCGGCACGGCGGTTGGGGCATAATCGGCCCCGCCACTGGATTGCGACGGGCTTATGGGCTAAAAAGTGCCCTTCGCGTTCACGCTGCCGCTGTCGGCTGTGGTTTTTTGGCTCTGAATATTCGAGCCGGCACCCGAACAACAATAGTCGCTCCTTACATTTTGGCTGGCCGGTGTTTCGTCACCGTTTGGGCCCTTGAGAAAAATATTCATGAAGAAGCTGTGTTTGCTGGGTCTGTTCGTCAGCCTGGCCAGTCACCAGGTACTGGCCGCCACGGTCCCGGTTCCCTTGGAAAACAAGGACGCGTTCATCAGCAACCTGATGGGCCAGATGACCCTCGATGAGAAGATCGGCCAGTTGCGCCTGATCAGCATCGGCCCGGAAATGCCTCGCGAGCTGATCCGCAAAGAGATCGCCGCCGGTAACATCGGCGGCACCTTCAATTCGATCACCCGCGCGGAAAACCGGCCGATGCAGGACGCCGCCATGCGCAGCC
Source organism: Pseudomonas sp. Z003-0.4C(8344-21) (assembly GCF_900104975.1). Taxonomy (NCBI): domain Bacteria; kingdom Pseudomonadati; phylum Pseudomonadota; class Gammaproteobacteria; order Pseudomonadales; family Pseudomonadaceae; genus Pseudomonas; species Pseudomonas sp. Z003-0.4C(8344-21). The sequence continues at coordinate 4,879,366 of NZ_LT629756.1, forward strand.
GCCTGAAGATTCCGATGTTTTTCGCGTACGACGTGATCCACGGTCACCGTACGATTTTCCCGATTCCGCTGGCCCTCGCCTCGAGCTGGGACATGGACGCCATCGGCCAGTCCGGCCGTGTTGCCGCAAAAGAAGCCGCCGCCGACAGCCTCGACATCACTTTCGCGCCGATGGTCGACATTTCCCGCGACCCACGCTGGGGCCGCAGCTCCGAAGGTTTCGGTGAAGACACCTACCTGACTTCGCGCATTGCCGGGGTCATGGTCCGCGCTTATCAGGGAGCAACCCCGAGCGCCGCCGACAGCATCATGGCCAGCGTCAAGCACTTCGCCCTGTACGGCGCGGTCGAGGGCGGTCGCGACTACAACACGGTCGACATGAGCCCGGTGAAGATGTACCAGGATTACCTGCCGCCGTACCGCGCCGCGATCGATGCCGGCGCCGGTGGGGTGATGGTCGCGTTGAACTCGATCAATGGTATTCCGGCCACGGCCAATACCTGGCTGATGAACGATCTGCTGCGCAGAGATTGGGGCTTCAAGGGCTTGGCAGTCAGTGACCACGGGGCGATTTTCGAGCTGATCAAACACGGCGTCGCTCGCGACGGTCGTGAAGCAGCGAAGCTGGCGATCAAGGCCGGCATCGACATGAGCATGAACGACACCCTGTACGGCAAGGAACTGCCGGGGCTGCTCAAATCCGGCGAAATCGAACAGAAAGACATCGACAACGCGGTGCGCGAAGTGCTCGCCGCCAAGTACGACATGGGTCTGTTCAAGGACCCATACCTGCGCATCGGCAAGGCCGAAGATGATCCGGCCGACACCTACGCCGAAAGCCGTCTGCACCGTGCGGAGGCCCGAGAGGTGGCGCGACGCAGCCTTGTACTGCTGAAGAACCAGAATGAAACCCTGCCGCTGAAGAAGAACGCGAAAGTCGCGCTGGTCGGCCCGCTGGCCAAAGCGCCAATCGACATGATGGGCAGTTGGGCCGCCGCCGGTCGCCCTGCGCAATCGGTGACGCTGTTCGACGGCATGAGCGCAGTGATCGGCGACAAATCGAAGCTGATCTACGCCCGTGGCGCCAATATCACTGGCGACAAGAAGGTCCTCGACTACCTGAACTTCCTCAACTTCGATGCGCCGGAAGTAGTCGATGATCCGCGCCCTGCCAGTGTGTTGATCGACGAAGCGGTCAAGGCCGCCAAGGATGCCGACGTGGTGGTTGCGGCAGTGGGCGAATCCCGTGGCATGTCCCACGAATCCTCGAGCCGCACCGACCTGAACATCCCGGAAACCCAGCGCGAGCTGATCCGCGCGCTGAAAGCCACGGGAAAACCGCTGGTGCTGGTGCTGATGAACGGCCGCCCGCTGACGATTCTCGAAGAGAACCAGTCGGCTGACGCGATTCTGGAAACCTGGTTCAGCGGCACCGAGGGGGGCAACGCGATTGCCGACGTGCTGTTCGGTGACTACAACCCGTCGGGCAAACTGCCGGTGACCTTCCCGCGCTCCGTCGGGCAGATTCCGACCTACTACAACCACCTGAGCATTGGCCGGCCGTTCACCCCGGGCAAACCGGGCAACTACACCTCGCAGTATTTCGATGACACCACCGGGCCGCTGTTCCCGTTCGGTTATGGCCTGAGCTATACCACCTTCGCCCTCAGCGACATGGCCTTGTCGTCGACCACGTTGAATGCCACCGGCAAGCTCGACGCCAGCGTGATGGTCAAGAACACTGGCAAGCGTGACGGCGAAACCGTGGTGCAGCTGTACATTCAGGACGTCACCGGCTCGATGATCCGCCCGGTGAAAGAACTGAAGAACTTCCAGAAAATCATGCTCAAGGCCGGCGAACAGAAAGTCGTGCACTTCACCATCACTGAGGATGACCTGAAGTTCTACAACGCCCAACTGAAATACGCGGCCGAGCCGGGCAAGTTCAATGTGCAGATCGGCCTGGATTCGCAGAGCGTGACGCAGCAGAGTTTCGAATTGCTGTAATTTTTCAGGTAACACATAAACCTGTGGGAGCTGGCTTGCCAGCGATGGCGGCCTGACAGTCAACTGATATGTTGAATGTGATGGCCTCATCGCTGGCAAGCCAGCTCCCACAGTGTTTTTGGGGTGTCCCGTTAACCGCGTCTATCGAGGATGTTGACCACCAACCGATCCACCCAGCCCCACACCCGCTGCTTGACCCGCCGCCACAACGGCCGGCGCTGCCACTCCTCCAGGCTGACCAACTGACTCAGCCCGAAGTCCCTGACAAAACTCGCCTCCACTGCCGCCGTCAACGACGGATCCAGTGCTTCCAGGTTCGCTTCCAGATTGAAGCGCAGGTTCCAGTGATCGAAGTTGCACGAACCGATGCTCACCCATTCGTCCACCAGCACCATTTTCAGGTGCAGGAAGCACGGCTGGTATTCGAAGATCTGCACCCCGGCCTTGAGCAGTCGCGGATAGTAACGGTGCCCGGCGTAGCGCACTGACGGGTGATCGGTGCGCGGCCCGGTCAGCAGCAAACGCACGTCGACACCGCGCGCCGCGGCCTTGCGCAGCGAGCGGCGGATTTTCCACGTCGGCAGGAAATACGGCGTGGCCATCCAGATGCGTTTCTGCCCGCTGTTCAGCGCGCGAAACAGTGATTGCAGAATGTCGCGATGCTGCCGCGCATCGGCATAAGCCACGCGGCCCATGCCCTCGCCCTTGTCCGGCACACGCGGCAAACGCGGCAAGCCGAAATGCGCGGCCGGGCGCCAGGCGCGGCGGTAGCGATTGGCGATCCACTGGCGATCGAACAGCAACTGCCAGTCGATCACCAGCGGACCGCTGATTTGCACCATCACTTCGTGCCACTCGCTGGTGTCCTCGCCCGGCGTCCAGAATTCATCAGTGACACCGGTGCCGCCAACCACCGCCAGACATTGATCGACCAGCAGCAGTTTGCGGTGATCACGATAGAAATTGCCGACCCATCGCCGCCAGCTCAAGCGATTATAGAAACGCAGTTCCACCCCGACAGCGGTCAGGCGCTGACGCAAGTGCAAGGTAAACGCGAGGCTGCCGTAATCATCGAACAGGCAGCGCACACGCACACCGCGCTCGGCCGCCGCCGCCAGCGCCTGGACGATGGTGTCGGCGCAGGCGCCGGCTTCGACCAGATACAGTTCCAGTTCGATCTGTTCTTTGGCGGCGGCGATGTGCTCGAGCATCCGCGGAAAGAATTGCGGGCCATCGATCAGCAGCTCGAAGCGGTTGCCGTCGCGCCAGGGAAACACTGCGCCGCGCATGTCAGCGCGCCGTGAAGATCAGCACCGCACCCACCGGTACCGACAGGCTGATAGCCGATAGATCGGCGAGCTTGCGCAGGCTTTCCAGCCCAGGCGCGAGGTCGAAATCTGCGGCGTTAATTACCAGCGGCTCCAGGGTCACCACTTGAAAACGCCGGTCATCGAGGCGTGTCGCCAGCAGCTCGGCGGGATATTCGTGTTGCTTGCCATGCAGGCTGACGGTCAGCGGCAGGCGCAATTCCAGCTGCGCGCCGGGGGCCAGATCGTTGATCGGGCGCAGGTCGATCTGCGTGGTGATCGTCGCTTCCGGGAACTGCTCGATCTGGAACAACTCCTTGCGCATCCGCTCATCGCGCAGCGGAATGCCGCTGTTGATCGACTCCAGCTCGACCTCGACTTCGGCCCGCCCATTGGGATCGACCTTGCCGTGCAGCACCAGAAAGCGCTGCACTTCGGAGACACTGGCGTTTTTCGTGCTGACGAACGACAGCCGCGACGACTCGCCGTCCAGATACCAATTGGCCTGGGCCGGCAATGCGGCGGCGGCCAGCAGCAGGCAGGAAAGGGTTGTGTACAGGGAGCGGTTGAACATTGAGCACTCGTGGGGGCGATAAACCTGAGCCGAACATTAACCGCCCGCCGAGTTATTGCAAACTGAAGATCACCACAGATGCCTGCACTGATGAGACCCTTGTGGGAGCTGGCTTGCCAGCGATAGCGTCGTCACAGGCAAAATTTTCGCTGGCTGATCCACTGCAATCGCTGGCAAGCCAGCTCCCACATGATCTCCATTCACAGGGAATTGGGTGTGGTCACGGAATGAGGCGGCAACCGTGGCGTTCGTTCTGCCACTGCGCGCTATTGCTGCGGCCGATGCCGCTGACCGTGACGGTTTTGCTGGCACTGTCATCGGTGAACTGGCTGATCGGCAGCCACTGCTTTACATAGCCACGGCAGTATTCGGCGTCGGTGTTCATCACATACCGGCACGAGCAATATTCCTTGGCGGTGTAGGCGCTGATGATGTCCGGAAAGGCCCACAGATTTTCACGCTCGTAAGCGATCCAGCCGAGCAGCAGGACCAGCAGCAACAGCAATAAGCGCTTCATGGCTGCACCGCCTTGAGTACGCGCGCGAGCAATTCGTTGTGGCGATAACTGCCATCGCGATCATCGGCGTAGCGCACAACCACCAGTTTTTGGCCGGGAATCACGTACAGCGCCTGGCCCCAATGGCCGAGCGCGGCGAAGGTGTCGGGTGGCGCGGCGGGCCATGGCGATGACGCGCCGTCCACCGCGCGATTGAGCCACCAATGACCGCCGGGCACGGCTTCGTCCTGACCCGCCTTGTAGCTGGCGAAGGGTTCCCGGTTGAACGCAACCCAATCCTGGGGCAGCAATTGCCGATCCTGCCAGCGCCCGTCGCGCGCCATCAGCAGCCCGACTCGCGCCAGATCCCGCGCGGTAAGGTAGGCGTAAGACGAGGCGACGAACGTGCCGCTGGCATCGATTTCCCAAACCGCGCGGCGAATCCCCAGTGGTTCGAACAATGCCGTCCACGGGTAATCGGCATAACGCTGCGGGCCGAGCATGCCTTTCAACGCAGCGGCGAGCAGGTTGCTGTCGCCGCTGGAATAACGAAACGCCCGACCCGGTTCAGCGTAGGTCGGATGATCAGCGGCGAACACGGCCATGTCGCGACGACCGCGGGTATAGAGCATCGCCACCACCGAGGATTTCAGCGGCGCGTATTCGTAGTCTTCCTGCCAGTCGATGCCCGAGGCCCAGTGCAGAAGGTCGGCGATTTTGATCCCCGGGTGGTTTGCCAGCGGCGGGTAATACTGCGCGGCCGGGTCTTCGAGCTTGAAGCGGTGTTCGCCATACGCCACGCCGAGCACGGTGGCCATCAGGCTTTTGCTGATCGACCAGGTCAGGTGCGCGGTTTGCGCGGTGGTCGGACCGGCGTAGCGTTCGTAGATGATCTGGCCGTCGCGGATGATCAACAAGGCGTCGGTGCGGATGCCTTGGCGGGTGCTGTCGTCGCGGGGCGGGAAGGCGTAGGTTTCCAGCGCCTCGACGGCTGGGCCGGTGATTTTCGGGCCGGTCGGCCATTGCTCGCCGGGCCACTGTTCGGCGTGCGCGGTGAGGCTGATGAGCAGCAGGAACAGGGACAGACCTTTGAACATGGTCGAGGCTCTGGGAAATGAACCTGCTGAGACTAGTCGGGGTTTATGACAGGGCGGTGGCGTTTCGTGAATTGCTATCGCGAGCAGGCTCACTCCTACAGTTTGATCGCATTCCAATTGAAGAATCACGGTCCCCTGCAGGAGTGAGCCTGCTCGCGATGAGGCCTTTTAATTCGCCGCCAAAGCCTTGGCCAACCGCTTGCCCCTCGCCCCCGCCGCCAATTGCATCACGGCCTTGTCCCGCTGCCACATCTGCGCCCACGCCACCGGGCCTGCGGCCAACGCTTGATCCACCTCCCCCGCCAGCGCCTCGAACTGCGCAAACAACCCACCCAGCAACACATGCCCGGCCAGATTATCCGGCGCTTGCCGGCTCGCTTCGGCACACCCGGCCAACAGCGCCAGCAAACGTAATTGCAGGGTCTGCGGCCAGTCACTGTCCTGGCCGACGCCGTAAAGCCACGCAGTCATCGCGCTCAGCACGTACACGTCTTCAAGGGTGCGAAAGGGTTTGACGTACGCATCCCAGCCATCGCCGGCGAGTAATTCGCACAACGCGCCATCCAGACGCAGACGACCGTGGCTGATGTCCGGCAGCAACGGCAGCGCCGGCAGTGTTTCCACGGTCACGCCGGGCTCACCGGGATAGACCACTGCCAACGTCAGTCGCGGTGTTTCGCCGTCTGATTCGCTGCGCGCGGCCACCAGCAGCCAGTCCGCCGCATCGCCTGCCGTGACGAAATCCTTGCGCCCGCTCAGGCGCAAGCCGTGCAGGCGCGTTTGCATATCCGCCGGGCGCAGGCTGCGCTGTTCGGTGGCGCACAACGCGCCGAGGCTCAATGGCGCGCTCGGCCAGAGCATGCGCAACGCCGCCTGATAGCCGACGAGAAAGGCCAGCCCCGGCGTGGCCATGCGCCGCCCGCCGGCGACTGCCAGTTCGAATGGCGAGACAGTGCCCAGCGTTTGCAACAGCGTCGCGAAACCCTCTGCGAGGTCGGCGCCGACGGGCAAGCGCTCACTACGTTGCAACAGATCTGACCAGGGCACGGGCGGCTCCTTCTGGGCTGTCATATAAGCATCACCGAACGTTCATGGCGATGACACCGGGGCTACATAGCCTGACTTTGCACAACACGGCTGCATAAAGAAAGTCGATCGGCTGCAACCCATGACGGGTTCAAGGCCCGTACGGAGATTCACATGACGCAAATCGCCCGCATCAGCGACACCGGCAATGAACGCCGCCTGCAAGCCGAACGCCTGATCGGCGCCGAAGCCTTGCAGCAAGCCCAGGCCCTGCGCTTCGCCGTTTTCAGCGGCGAGTTCAACGCCAAACTCAAAGGCGCGGAACTGGGTCTGGACATGGATGACTATGATGTTCACTGCAGCCACATCGGCGTGCGTGACCTGAACACCGGGCGCCTGGTGGCGACGACCCGTTTGCTCGATCACACCGCTGCCAGCAGCCTGGGCAAGTTTTACAGCGAAGAAGAATTCAGCCTGCATGGCCTTGCGCACCTGCAAGGCCCGATCCTGGAAATCGGCCGCACTTGCGTCGATCCGGCCTACCGCAACGGCGGGACCATCGCTGTGCTCTGGGGCGAACTGGCCGAAGTGCTGAATCAGGGCGGCTACAGCTACCTGATGGGTTGCGCGAGCATTCCGATGCAGGACGGCGGCATTCAGGCCCATGCGATCATGCAGCGCCTGCGCGAACGTTATCTGTGCACCGAACACTTGCGCGCCGAGCCGAAAAAACCGCTGCCAACGCTGGATATCCCTTCCAATGTGATCGCCGAAATGCCGCCGCTGCTCAAGGCCTACATGCGCCTGGGCGCGAAGATTTGCGGCGAGCCGTGCTGGGACGAAGATTTCCAGGTCGCCGACGTGTTCATCCTGCTCAAGCGCGACGAACTCTGCCCGCGCTACGCCAAACACTTCAAGGCGGCCGTGTGATGAGCCGGTTGCGGGTGTACGCGCGAATCGCGCGGGTGCTGCTGGTGGTCTCGCTGGGCCTGAGCATGGCCAGCGTGTTCGGGGTGTTCGAGCGCATTGGCCTGGCGCATTCGATGGAGCGGCGCCAGCGCTGGTCGCGCTTTTTCATGGCGCGCCTGAGCAACGCCCTGCCCTTTCGCGTGAGCGTACATGGCGAGCTGCCGAAACAGCCGATGCTGTGGGTCAGCAATCATGTGTCCTGGACCGACATCCCGCTGCTGGGCATGCTCACGCCGCTGTCGTTCCTGTCCAAGGCCGAAGTGCGCACCTGGCCGGTAGCCGGCTGGCTCGCGGCCAAGGCCGGCAGCCTGTTCATCCGCCGCGGCTCGGGCGACAGCCAGTTGATCCGCAAGCAGATGACCCGTCACTTGCAAAGCGAGCACGCCCTGCTGATGTTCCCCGAAGGCACCACCACTGACGGGCGTTCACTGCGCACGTTTCATGGCCGCTTGCTGGCGGCGGCGATTGATTCCGAAGTGATGCTGCAACCGGTGGCGATTCGTTATCTGCGCCATGGCGAAGTCGATACCTTGGCGCCGTTCATTGGCGACGACGATTTGCTCTCGCACCTGATGCGCCTGTTCAGCAATGACTGCGGCGATGTCGAAGTGCATTTGCTCCAACCGATTGCCTGTGAAGGCCGCGAGCGCGCGGCACTGGCGTTCGAAGCGCAGCAGGCGGTGCAGAAGGCGTTGTTTGGCTCGATTCCTGAGACCCGACAATCCCCAATGCGCCCGGCAATCGCTGCCTGAAACACATTTCCGCCATTCACCTTGCCCCCTGTGGGAGCGGGCTTGCCCGCGATAGCGGTGGGTCAATCAACATCAAAGTTGAATGTGCCGACGCTATCGCTGGCAAGCCAGCTCCCACAGGGATTCAGGTGGTATGTGTTTGCAGTGCAAAGTCCTGCAGTTGTGGGTAAAAGAGACTGAAGTCTTCACTCAACGGTTCATACAACCGCCGCAACTCCTCCATCGCCCCCGCCAGTTCCTCCGGCCGGGTCAGCCGCCGCGAAATTCCGCGCAGCACCTGCTCCAGTACTTCGAACTGCTGATACGACCCCAGCCAATCATTGGCAACCATGTGCGGCGCGATCTTTGCCAAACGCTCCGGCAATTGCTGCTCACTGGAAAGCACCCGGTAAACGCCAGCCGTAAACACCTCCAGCGGTTGCTCGGCATACAACGACCAGTCCCGCGCCAGGCAATGATCGAAAAACACATCAAGGACGATTCCGGCATAACGCCGGCGGGTTTCGGTGAAGCGGCCCAAGGCGATGTCCACCAGCGGATGGCGATCTGTGAATACGTCAATGCGGCGATGCAGTTGAATGGCTGCTTCGACCTCCGGCGCAAACTGCCCCTGCAACCGACCTTTGACGAAATCGCCGTAGAGGCTGCCGAGTAACTGGCCGGGGCGCTGACCGCCCAGATGCAAATGTGCGAGATAGTTCATGGGCGCAGCTTAGCACTGCGCCAGGCGAGCCGGCAGCTCTATATCGTTATAACCCGATATAGCGATTCATGCGCTGATCAGAACCAATTCATATTGGTATATCGCGATCCAACGATTTAAAGTTCGCCTCATTGCGATATATCGCCACTGCCAACACGAGCCCTGCCATGAACCTCGACCTCGACGAAATAATAAAAGCCCTGGCGCACCCAGTACGACGAGACATCCTCAACTGGCTGAAAGACCCCAAGAACGAATTCCCCGAGCAGTTGCACAACCACGAGTACGGCATCTGCGCCGGGCAGATCGATCAGCGTTGCGGCCTGTCGCAGTCGACGGTCTCTGCGCATCTGGCGACGTTGCAACGCGCCGGTCTGATCAGCAGCCAGAAGGCCGGTCAATGGCACTTTTTCAAACGTAACGAGGACGTGATCCAGGCGTTCCTCAGCACCCTCAGTAAAGAGCTCTGACCCTTGACGTCAGTCAGCCGCAAGGAAACCCGCATGCCCCTTTCGCTTCTCATCCTCGCCTTGAGCGCCTTCGCCATCGGCACCACTGAGTTCGTCATCATGGGCCTGTTGCCCGATGTCGCGGCCGATCTCGGTGTGTCGATTCCCGGCGCTGGCTGGCTGGTGACCGGTTACGCCCTCGGTGTGGCCATCGGCGCCCCCTTCATGGCGATGGCCACGGCGAAACTGCCACGCAAGGCGGCACTGGTCGCACTGATGGGCATCTTCATCGTCGGCAATCTGCTTTGCGCCATCGCCAGTGATTACAACGTGCTGATGTTCGCCCGCGTGATCACCGCGCTGTGCCACGGCGCGTTCTTCGGCATCGGCTCGGTGGTGGCGGCCAATCTGGTCGCGCCGAACAAACGTGCTTCCGCCGTAGCGCTGATGTTTACCGGCCTGACCCTGGCCAACGTGCTCGGCGTGCCGCTCGGTACGGCGCTGGGCCAGCACGCGGGCTGGCGCTCGACCTTCTGGGCGGTGACCGTGATCGGCGTGATTGCACTGATCGGTCTGATCCGCTTCCTGCCGGCCAAGCGTGACGAAGAAAAACTCGACATGCGCGCCGAACTCGCGGCTCTCAAAGGCGCCGGTATCTGGCTGTCGCTGAGCATGACCGCGCTGTTCGCCGCCTCGGTCTTCACCCTGTTCACCTACGTGGCGCCGCTGCTCGGCGAAGTCACCGGCGTCTCGCCCCGTGGCGTGACCTGGACGCTGATGCTGATCGGCCTCGGTCTGACCGTCGGCAACATCATCGGCGGCAAACTGGCCGACAAAGGCATGGCCGCCACGCTGATCGGCGTGTTCATCGCCATGGCCGTGATCTCCACGGTGCTGAGCTGGACCAGCGTGGCGCTGATCCCGAGCGAAATCACCCTGTTCCTCTGGGCCACCGCGTGTTTCGCCGCGGTGCCTGCGCTGCAGGTCAACGTGGTGACCTTCGGCAAGGCGGCACCGAACCTGGTGTCGACTCTGAACATCGGCGCGTTCAACGTCGGCAACGCCCTCGGCGCCTGGGTCGGTGGCACGGTGATCGCCCACGGTTACGGCCTGACCAGCGTACCGCTGGCCGCCGCCGCACTGGCGGTGCTGGCGCTGCTGGTGACCCTGATTACTTTCCGCCAGAACGGCAATGCCGAGCTGGCCGCTGCATCCAACTGATCAACTTCCTTAATTAAGAGAGGCTTGTAGACATGGCGACTATTTTCGACCCGATCAAACTCGGCGACGTCGAGCTGAGCAACCGCATCATCATGGCCCCGTTGACCCGCTGCCGCGCCGACGAAGGCCGCGTGCCGAATGCGCTGATGGCCGAGTACTACGTACAGCGCGCCTCGGCCGGCCTGATCCTCAGCGAAGCCACCTCGGTGACGCCGATGGGCGTCGGCTACCCGGACACCCCAGGCATCTGGTCCAACGACCAGGTACGTGGCTGGGCCAACGTGACCAAAGCCATTCACGGCGCCGGCGGCAAGATTTTCCTGCAACTGTGGCACGTCGGCCGTATCTCTCACCCTTCTTACCTCAACGGTGAAGCGCCGGTGGCGCCGAGCGCGATTCAACCAAAAGGCCACGTCAGCCTGGTGCGTCCATTGGCCGATTACCCGACGCCGCGTGCGCTGGAAACCGCCGAAATCGCCGACATCGTCGACGCCTACCGCACCGGTGCCGAGAACGCCAAAGCCGCCGGTTTCGACGGCGTGGAAATCCACGGTGCCAACGGCTACCTGCTCGACCAGTTCCTGCAGAGCAGCACCAACCAGCGCACCGACCAGTACGGTGGCTCGCTGGAAAACCGTGCACGTCTGCTGCTGGAAGTGACCGACGCCGCGATCGAAGTCTGGGGCGCCGGCCGTGTCGGTGTGCACCTGGCGCCGCGCGCTGACTCCCACGACATGGGCGACGACAACCTGGCAGAAACCTTCACCTACGTCGCGCGGGAACTGGGCAAGCGTGGCATCGCGTTCATCTGCTCGCGTGAAAAAGAAGGCGCCGACAGCCTTGGCCCTCGACTGAAAGAAGCGTTTGGCGGCCCGTACATCGCCAACGAGAAATTCACCAAGGACAGCGCCAACGAGTGGCTGGCGGCTGGCAAGGCGGATGCGGTGGCATTCGGCGTGCCGTTCATTGCCAACCCGGACCTGCCGGCGCGGTTGAAGGCTGATGCGCCGTTGAATGAGCCGCATCCTGAAACCTTCTATGGCAAGGGGCCGGTGGGCTATATCGATTATCCGACGTTGTAAGCGGTCGTGTAGAAATGAAGAAGCCCCCGACTTGTGAGAGTTGGGGGCTTTTTTGTGTTCGGCTGGAGAGTGATTGCGCAGCTGAGTGCGTAGCCCCTCACCCCAGCCCTCTCCCGGAGGGAGAGGGAGCCGATTTGTGGGGATTTCAAATGTTCAGTTCGACTGGATATCTCAGGTCGGCGCAATTCGAACATTCACCTCGGTCAGTTCCCTCTCCCTCCGGGAGAGGGCTAGGGTGAGGGCAAACGGGCAACCAAATTTCACAAGAGCGACACAATTTCCCTACAAAATGCGCAGCTTGCTACGTATAAACTCCCCCCGCTGCCAACCTGTATAAAGGCCGGCCAATTGACATAAGCTGTGTCAATTACGCATTTTGTTTCATTTGCGCAGGCTGGGGCTCAGGCGCAGCATGTCCAGCCCGGTGTCGACCCAACGCTCGGCCTCGGCGTGCAGTTCGAAGCTGTCCGGCGCAAGCAGCCAGCCGTACAGCAAGCCGTCGATATAGGCGTGAATGCTGACAGCCGCACGGGCGGTATCGAGATCTTCCGGCAACTGGCCGCGATTCACCGCATTACGCAGGGTCAGGCCGATGCGCACGTTGCATTCGAGACTGGCCGTCCGGCGCTGCTGGCGCAGATCGCACATTTCATCGGTGAATTCGCACTTATGAAACAGAACTTCGTTGATGCGCCGGGTTTTCGGGTCCAGCGCAACTTGATGAAACAAATGAATCAGCAACTGTCGCATGCAGCCCAGTGGGTCCGGTTCGTCCTCGCTTTCGCTGGCCTTGGCCAGTTCTTCCAGCGGCTCGTGCAGGCTGTCGAGCATGGCCTGGACCAGATCGGCCTTGTTGCTGAAATGCCAGTAGATGGCACCGCGCGTCACGCCGGCCAGGGTCGCGATGTCCGCCAGGGTCGTGCGGGCAACCCCCCTTTCATAGAAGGCTTTCTCGGCCGCTTCCAGAATCTGGCTGCGGGTTTCCTGAGCTTCTTCTTTGGTACGACGGACCATGGCAGTAAAACCTCAAACAGGATGTTTCAGGGATGGCTGAATATCCGCTGAATAAAGAGGGGGCGATCTCTCGTGAATCGTCTCCCCAGCCTACAATTTCGAACCTTGCGACGACTTTTGTAACAGGGTGGGTACGCGCCGAAGGTATTTACAAACAACCATGAACGTAAGTATATTCCTTAGCAAGCTACTTATCCACCCGGTACGCATTTTTTACCCTTTCACACTTCTTGTGCGCTTTGTGCGCGCCTGACCCGAGGATCTTCATGCAATTCAAGCCAGCTGTTACCGCTCTGGTCACTGCCGTCGCCCTGGCATCGCTGCTCAGCGGATGTAAAAAGGAAGAAGCGGCTCCGGCCGCTCCGCCCCCTCAGGTCGGCGTCGTCACCCTGCAACCCCAGGCCTTTACCCTGACTTCCGAACTGCCGGGCCGCACCAGTGCGTTCCGCATCGCCGAAGTGCGTCCACAGGTCAACGGCATCATTCTCAAGCGCCTGTTCAAGGAAGGTGCCGACGTCAAAGCCGGCCAGCAGCTGTACCAGATCGATCCGTCGGTCTATGAAGCGACCCTGAAAAGCGCCGAAGCCAACCTGCGTTCGACCAAGTCGATCTCCGACCGCTACAAGCAACTGGTCGATGAACAGGCCGTCAGCCGTCAGGAATACGACACCGCTGTGGCCAACCGCATGGAATCGGAAGCATCGTTGCAGACGGCGCAGATCAATGTGCGCTACACCAAGGTTTACGCGCCGATCTCCGGTCGGATCGGTCGTTCCGCGGTCACCGAAGGTGCGCTGGTCAGCAATGGCCAGGCCGATGCGATGGCGACGATCCAGCAACTGGACCCGATCTACGTCGACGTGACCCAGTCGTCGGTCGAACTGCTGCAACTGCGCCGCGAGCTGGAAAGCGGTCGTCTGCAGAAGTCCGGCGACAACGCCGCTGCTGTGAAGCTGACCCTCGAGGACGGCACCCAGTACAAGCTGGACGGCAAGCTGGAGTTCTCCGAAGTGACGGTCGACCCGACCACCGGCTCGGTGACCCTGCGCGCCGTGTTCCCGAACCCGGATCACACCCTGTTGCCTGGCATGTTCGTACGCGCCCAGTTGCAGGCCGGTGTCAACGCCGCGGCCATTCTGGCGCCGCAGCAAGGCGTGACCCGCGACCTCAAAGGCACGCCGACCGCACTGGTCGTCGGCCCGGACAACAAGGTCGAACTGCGTCAGCTCAAGGCCAGCCGCACCGTCGGCAGCCAGTGGCTGATCGAAGACGGCCTGAAGGCTGGCGATCGTCTGATCACCGAGGGTCTGCAGTACGTTAAACCAGGTGTGGAGGTCAAACCGACCGAAGCGACCAACGTCGGCACCAAGAACCCGGCCCCCGCACAGGCAGCTGACAAAGCCGCCGGCGGCAAAGGGGAGTAATCCATGTCAAAATTCTTTATCGACCGTCCGATTTTCGCCTGGGTAATTGCCTTGGTGATCATGCTGGTCGGGGCACTTTCGATCCTGAAATTGCCGATCAACCAATACCCGAGCATTGCGCCACCGGCCATTGCGATCTCCGTGACCTACCCGGGCGCTTCGGCGCAAACCGTGCAGGACACCGTGGTCCAGGTGATCGAGCAGCAGCTCAACGGTATCGACAACCTGCGTTATGTGTCCTCGGAAAGTAACTCCGACGGCAGCATGACCATCACCGCGACCTTCGAGCAAGGCACCAACTCCGACACCGCGCAGGTGCAGGTCCAGAACAAGCTGAACCTGGCCACCCCGCTGTTGCCGCAGGAAGTGCAGCAACAAGGTATCCGCGTCACCAAGGCAGTGAAAAACTTCTTGCTGGTGATCGGTGTGGTCTCGCGTGACGGCAGCATGACCAAGGACGACTTGTCCAACTACATCGTGTCGAACATGCAAGACCCGATCTCGCGGACCGCCGGTGTCGGTGACTTCCAGGTCTTCGGTGCCCAGTACGCGATGCGCATCTGGCTCGACCCGGCCAAGCTGAACAAGTACAACCTGACCCCGGGCGATGTCAGCACGGCGATCTCGGCGCAGAACGTCCAGGTGTCGTCCGGTCAGCTCGGCGGTTTGCCGGCGCTGCCTGGCCAGCAACTGAACGCAACGATCATCGGCAAGACCCGCCTGCAGACTGCCGAGCAGTTCAAGGCGATACTGCTGAAGGTCAACCAGGACGGCTCGCAAGTGCGTGTCGGCGACGTCGCTGACGTCGGTCTGGGCGGTGAAAACTCCAGCATTTCTGCGCAGTTCAACGGCAGTCCGGCTTCTGGTCTGGCGGTAAAACTGGCCAACGGTGCCAACGCCCTCGACACCGCCAAGGCGCTGCGCAAGACGATTGACGACCTCAAGCCGTTCTTCCCGCAAGGCATGGAAGTGGTATTCCCGTACGACACCACGCCAGTGGTGACCGAGTCGATCAAAGGTGTGGTTGAAACCCTGGTCGAAGCGATCGTGCTGGTGTTTTTGGTGATGTTCCTGTTCCTGCAGAACTTCCGCGCCACCGTCATCACCACGATGACCGTGCCGGTGGTATTGCTGGGTACGTTCGGCATCCTCGCGGCGTTCGGTTTCAGCATCAACACCCTGACCATGTTCGGTATGGTGCTGGCGATCGGCTTGCTGGTGGACGACGCCATCGTCGTGGTGGAAAACGTCGAGCGGGTGATGAGCGAAGAAGGCTTGTCACCGAAGGAAGCGACCAAGAAATCCATGGGCCAGATTCAGGGCGCCCTGGTCGGTATCGCGCTGGTACTGTCGGCGGTACTGCTGCCGATGGCGTTCTTCAGCGGCTCTACCGGTGTGATCTACAAGCAATTCTCGATCACCATCGTCTCGGCCATGGCCCTGTCGGTGCTGGTGGCGTTGATCTTCACCCCGGCCCTGTGCGCGACCATGCTCAAGGCGATTCCAAAAGGCGAGCACGGCACGCCGAAGAAAGGCTTCTTTGGCTGGTTCAACCGCACGTTCGACAGTGGTGTCAGAAGCTACGAGCGCGGTGTCGGCAACATGCTCCAGCGCAAGATCCCGTATCTGCTGGCCTACCTGCTGATCGTCGTCGGCATGATCTGGCTGTTCACACGCATTCCGACCGCGTTCCTGCCGGAAGAA
Source organism: Pseudomonas sp. Z003-0.4C(8344-21) (assembly GCF_900104975.1). Classification (NCBI taxonomy): domain Bacteria; kingdom Pseudomonadati; phylum Pseudomonadota; class Gammaproteobacteria; order Pseudomonadales; family Pseudomonadaceae; genus Pseudomonas; species Pseudomonas sp. Z003-0.4C(8344-21). The sequence goes on from NZ_LT629756.1 coordinate 4,895,190, forward strand.
GACCAGGGCGTACTGTTCGCCCAGGTCCAGACCCCGGCCGGTTCGAGCGCCGAGCGTACTCAGGTGGTGATCGATGAAATGCGCAGCTACCTGCTGGATAAAGAAGCAGGCGCAGTGTCCTCGGTGTTCACCGTAAACGGCTTCAACTTCGCCGGTCGCGGTCAGAGTTCTGGCCTGGCGTTCATCATGCTCAAGCCGTGGGATGAGCGTAACGCGGACAACAGCGTGTTTGCCCTGGCCCAACGTGCCCAGCAACACTTCTTCACTTTCCGCGATGCCATGGTGTTCGCTTTCGCCCCGCCTGCGGTATTGGAGTTGGGTAACGCCACCGGTTTCGACGTGTTCCTGCAAGACCGCGCCGGTATCGGTCACGACAAGCTGATGGAAGCGCGTAACCAGTTCCTCGGTATGGCGGCGCAAAGCAAGGTGCTTTACCAGGTGCGTCCGAACGGCTTGAACGACGAGCCGCAATACCACCTGGAAATCGACGACGAGAAAGCCCAGGCCCTTGGCTTGAGCCTCACCGACATCAACAGCACCCTGTCGATCTCCTTCGGTAGTAGCTACGTCAACGACTTCATCGACCGTGGTCGTGTGAAGAAGGTTTACGTACAAGGTCAGGCCGGTGCTCGCATGAGCCCTGAAGACCTGAAGAAATGGTACGTGCGCAACAGCGCAGGGACCATGGTGCCGTTCTCCGCATTCGCCAAGGGCGAGTGGATTTACGGTTCGCCGAAACTGGCGCGTTACAACGGTGTGGAAGCGATGGAGATCCTCGGTTCTCCGGCGCCGGGTTACTCCACCGGTGAAGCGATGGCCGAAGTCGAAGCGATCGCCAAGAAGCTGCCGGCCGGTGTCGGTATCTCCTGGACGGGTCTGTCCTACGAGGAACGTCTGTCGGGCTCGCAGGCGCCAGCGCTGTACGCCCTGTCGCTGCTGATGGTGTTCCTGTGTCTGGCGGCGTTGTACGAGAGCTGGTCGATTCCGATCGCCGTTATGCTCGTGGTACCGCTGGGGATCATCGGTGCGCTGCTGGCCACCAGCCTGCGCGGTTTGTCCAACGACGTGTACTTCCAGGTAGGCCTGTTGACGACCATCGGTCTGGCGGCTAAAAACGCCATTCTGATCGTCGAGTTCGCCAAGGAACTGCATGAGCAAGGGCGCAGCCTGCGTGACGCGGCGATCGAAGCCTGCCGCATGCGTCTGCGACCGATCATCATGACCTCGCTGGCCTTCGTCCTCGGTGTTGTACCGTTGGCGATCTCCACGGGCGCAGGCTCGGGTAGTCAGCATGCGATCGGTACGGGCGTGATTGGCGGTATGCTCACGGCCACGATCCTGGCGATCTTCTGGGTCCCACTGTTCTTCGTTACGGTTTCGTCCATGGGCCAGCGCAAAAACGCTGACACGGATGAAACGCCTGAAACTCCTAAAGAGGCTGGCCAATGAGCAAGTCGCTACTCTCCATCGCAGTCGCCGCCTTCGTGCTGAGCGGTTGCTCGCTGATACCTGACTATCAGCAGCCTGAGGCTCCGGTCGCAGGCCAGTACCCGCAGGGGCCGGCGTATTCGCCGGCCCAGGCACCGGCGCAGACCGCTGCCGAGCAGGGCTGGAAGCAGTTTTTCCATGACCCGGCGCTGCAACAGCTGATCCAGGTAGCTCTGGAAAACAACCGCGACCTGCGTGTCGCGGCGCTGAACATCGACGCGTACGCGGCTCAATACCGCATCCAGCGCGCCGATCTGTTCCCGGCGGTGTCGGCCAATGGTGCCGGCAGTCGCCAGCGTCTGCCGGCCCGTGCCTCGCAGACCGGTGAAGCCGGTATCACCAGCTCGTACTCGGCCACGGTCGGCATCAGCGCCTACGAACTCGACCTGTTCGGTCGGGTGCGCAGCCTGAGCGAGCAAGCGCTGCAACAATACTTCGCCACCGAAGAAGCACGGCGCAGCACGCAGATCAGTCTGGTCGCCAACGTCGCCAATGCCTACCTGACCTGGCAAGCGGACAAGGAACTGCTCAAGCTGACCCAGGACACCCTCGGTGCCTTCGAAGAAAGCTACAAGCTGACCAGCCGCAGCAACGAGGTCGGTGTAGCCTCGGCGCTGGATCTGGCGCAGTCACGCACTTCCGTGGAAAACGCCCGGGCACAACTGGCGCGTTATACCCGCCAGGTCGCGCAGGATGAAAACAGCCTGACCCTGCTGCTTGGCACCGGTATTCCGGCCAATCTGCAGACGGCCAAGCCGCTGTCCGATGACCTGCTCAGCGATGTGCCGGCCGGTCTGCCGTCGGATCTGCTGCAGCGGCGTCCGGACATTCTTCAGGCCGAATACAACCTGAAGGCCGCCAACGCCAACATCGGCGCGGCGCGTGCAGCGTTCTTCCCGAGCATCAGCCTGACCGCCAACGCAGGCAGCCTGAGCCCGGACCTGTCCGGCCTGTTCAAGGGCGGTTCGGGAACGTGGCTGTTCCAGCCGCAGATCAACCTGCCGATCTTCAACGCTGGCAGCCTGCGCGCCAGCCTCGACTACGCCAAGATCCAGAAGGACATTGGCGTGGCGAACTACGAGAAGTCCATTCAAACGGCCTTCCAGGAAGTCGCCGACGGCCTCGCCGCCCGCCAGACCTACACCGAGCAGTTGCAAGCGCAGCGTGACTTCGTGCAGGCCAACCAGGATTACTACCGCCTGGCCGAACGTCGCTACCGCATCGGGGTCGACAGCAACCTGACCTTCCTCGACGCCCAGCGTCAGTTGTTCAGCGCGCAACAGGCGCTGATCACCGACCGCCTTGCGCAGCTGACCAGTGCGGTCAACCTGTACAAGGCCCTGGGTGGCGGCTGGAATGCGCAGACCGCGCAGAACGAACCGCTGAAAGAAGAAGCACCGAAGATGAAGCTGTTCTGATCATCATCCGCTGAACACAAGGAGCCCACCGGTTGGTGGGCTTTTTGTTGCCTGCAGAGAAGTTGATGTTGTCTGGGCTGACGTTATCGCGAGCAGGCTCACTCCTACATTTGAAATGCGTTCCCCCTGTAGGAGTGAGCCTGCTCGCGATGAGGCCCTGATATACGCTACAAATTCTGGCTGAATCTTGCGTTCGATAATCGCCCAAAACCCGCTTTAACCAATTGAATCCAGCCCCACGCCCCCCGCACCATTCACTCAACAAAACCAATAACATCAGGTCCGACACCATGCTCCCGCGCCCTGCCCCGCCCGGCTGATCAATCCGTTTCATCCTCCAATGTGTTTCCCGTCTGCGCCTTGAAAAACCGGCGCCAGCGCCCTCGTTCGCCCCAAAAAAACAAGAGAGACCCACGCCCATGAAAGCTTCCTCTGCGCCCTGCGCACTTCCTGGTCTGATCGCTTTGGCCCTGGCCGGCGCGGCCCTGCCCGCCGCAGCCGAAGAAGCCGGTTTCGTCGAAGGCGCCAAGGTCAACCTGAACCTGCGCAATTTCTACATCAACCGCAACTTCACCAACCCGACCAAGGCCCAGGGCAAGGCTGAAGAGTGGACGCAAAGTTTCATCCTCGACGCCAAATCCGGTTTCACCCAAGGCACCGTCGGCTTCGGCATGGATGTGCTGGGTCTGTACTCGGTCAAGCTCGATGGCGGTAAAGGCACTGGCGGCACGCAACTGTTGCCGCTGGATCGCGACGGTCGCCCGGCCGATAATTTCGGCCGCACCAACGTCGCTTTCAAAGCGAAGTTTTCACAGACTGAAGTGAAGGTCGGCGAGTGGATGCCGGTGCTGCCGATCCTGCGTTCGGACGACGGCCGTTCGCTGCCACAGACCTTTCGCGGCGGTCAGATCACCTCAAAGGAAATCGACGGCCTGACTCTGTATGGCGGCCAGTTCCGCGCCAACAGCCCACGTGATGACAGCAGCATGAGCGACCTGTCGATGACCGGCAAAGCCGCGTTCACTTCCGACCGGTTCAACTTCCAGGGCGGCGAATACCTGTTCAACGACAAGCGCACGCAGATCGGCTTGTGGAACGCCCAGCTCAAGGACATCTACAGCCAGCAGTACCTCAATGTGCTGCACAGCCAGCCGCTCGGCGACTGGACGCTTGGCGCCAACCTCGGCTTCTTTTATGGCAAGGAGGACGGCAGCGCTCGCGCCGGTGATCTGGATAACAAAACCTGGTACGGGATGTTCTCGGCCAAATACGGCGGCAGCACCTTCTACGTCGGCCTGCAGAAACTCACCGGCGACAGCGCGTGGATGCGGGTCAACGGCACCAGCGGCGGGACGCTGGCCAACGACAGCTACAACGCCAGTTACGACAATGCCCAGGAACGCTCCTGGCAGTTGCGTCACGACTACAACTTCGCCGCCGCCGGCATCCCCGGCCTGACCCTGATGAACCGCTACATCAGCGGCGACAACGTGCACACCGGCACCATCACCGACGGCAAGGAATGGGGCCGCGAATCGGAACTGGGCTACACCGTGCAGAGCGGCACACTCAAGGATTTGAACGTCAGATGGCGCAACTCGACCATGCGCCGGGATTTCAGCAACAACGAGTTCGATGAGAACCGCTTGATCGTCAGCTACCCGATCAGCCTGCTGTAAACACGATCCAATTGTAGGAGTGAGCCTGCTCGCGATGGCGTCAGGCCAGTCGAATGAGCTTTGACTGACACACCGCTTCACGAGCAGGCTCACTCCTACAAGGGTTTTGCGTTGTACCCATAGCCTGCGGCCAACACTCAACCCTTTGGGAGCCAGCCTGCTGGCGATGGCGTCAGGCCAGTCGAATGAGCTTTGACTGACACACCGCTTCGCGAGCAGGCTCACTCCTACAAGGGTTTTGCGTTGTACTCATAGCCTGCAGCCAACATTCAACCCTGTGGGAGCCGGCTTGCCAGCGATGGCGTCAGGTCAGTCGAACCAGCTTTGACTGACACACCGCTTCGCGAGCAGGCTCACTCCTACAAGGGTTTGGCGTTGTACCCATAGCCTGCGGCCAACATTCAACCCTGTGGGAGCCAGCCTGCTGGCGATGGCGTCAGGTCAGTCGAATCAGCTTTGACTGACACACCGCTTCACGAGCAGGCTCACTCCTACAAGGGTTTTGCGTTGTACCCATAGCCTGCGGCCAACATTCAACCCTGTGGGAGCCAGCCTGCTGGCGATGGCGTCAGGTCAGTCCAATTTCGTCACTGATGCACCGCTATCGCTGGCAAGCCAGCTCCCACAGGGATGTTCATTGAACAGAAAATCTTGCGCACAACATAAAACCTGTGGGAGCTGGCTTGCCAGCGATGGCGGCAGCTCAGACGTCATTACTCCCGGGATTCAACCCCAAGTTCATCCCACACCGATTCGGCCAGATGAAACGTCGCATTCGCTGCCGGTATTCCGCAGTAAATCGCGCTCTGCATGATCACTTCCTTGATCTCGCCGCGGCTCACGCCGTTATTGGCGGCGGCGCGCAGGTGCAGTTTCAGTTCGCCTTCGCGGTTCATGCCGATGAGCATGGCGATGGTGATCAGGCTGCGGGTGTGGCGTGGCAAGCCCGGGCGTGTCCAGATATCGCCCCAGGCGTGGCGGGTGATCATCTCCTGGAATTCGGCGTTGAACTCGGTCAGCGTGGTCAGGCTGCGGTCGACATGGGCATCGCCCAACACCGCGCGGCGGACCTGCATGCCTTCGTCGTAACGTTGTTTCTCGTCCACGAAAAATCCCCTTATCGAGCGTTCAGAAACGCCAGAACTCGATCACTGAAATCAGCGCCAGCCTGCACGTTGGACAGGTGCGCCGCGTAGAACTCGGCGTACTGCGCACCGCGTACGTTGTCGCGAATGAAATGCCCACCGGACGGCGGCGTCACCGCATCTTCGCTGCCGGCGATTACCAGCAACGGCACGTTGATCGAAGCCAGTTGTTCACGGAAATCGGCATCGCGCACCGCTGCGCAGTTGGCCGCATAACCTTGTGGATTGGTCGCGGCGAGCATGTCGGTAATCTTCTTCGCCGCCTCGGGATGCGCTGCGGAAAAGTCAGGCGTGAACCAGCGCGCAATCGACGCATCACGCAGCGCGACCATCGCCGCCGCGCCATTGCGCAGCACGGTTTCAATACGTGGATTCCACACCGACGGATCACCGATTTTCGCCGCCGTGTTGCAGACGATCAGCTTATGCAAACGATGCCCGGCATTGATCCCCAGCCACTGACCGATCAGCCCGCCCATCGACAAACCGCAGAAATGCGCACGCTCGATGTGCAGCGCATCCAGCAACCCGAGCACGTCATGGCCGAGCTGCTCGATGCTGTACGGCCCTTCGGTCACCAGCGATTGACCGTGGCCGCGGGTGTCGAAACGCAGCACGCGAAAATGCTCGGTGAACGCCGGCATCTGCGCGTCCCACATGTGCAGGTCGGTGCCCAGCGAGTTGGACAGCACCAGCACCGGCGCCTGCGCCGGCCCTTGAATCTGGTAATGCAGTTCGCCATCGGCGAGTTGAACGAAAGCCACAGCCCTCTCCTTCAGACAGTCAAAGCGTTGTGTTCGGCCACCGCGCGCTCGACCCAGACGTGGGCCTGACCGAGATAATGCGCGGGATTGAGAAGATCATCGAGTTCAGCACCGCTCAGCTCGGCGGTGACCTGCGGTTCGTCACCGAGCACCGCGCGCAGATGCCGTTGCTCGGCCACCGCGCGCTTGCAGCATTGTTCAAGCAGATGATGCGCCGTATCGCGGCCGACCCGTTGCGCAAGCACGATGCTCACCGCTTCGGCCAGCACCAGCCCCTGAGTCAATTCGAGGTTGCGGCCCATGCGCTCGGCATCGACTTCCAGGCCGTCAGCGAGCAAGCGTGCCTGTTGCAGCGAACCGGACACCAGGCAGCAGATCTCCGGCAGGGTTTCCCATTCGGCATGCCACAAACCGAGGCTGCGTTCGTGTTCCTGGGGCATGGCGCTGAACAATGTCGAGACCAGCCCCGGCACCCGCGTCGCTGCACCGATCAGCACCGCCGCGCCGACCGGATTGCGCTTGTGCGGCATGGTCGACGAACCGCCCTTGCCCGGCGCTGCGGGTTCGAAGACCTCAGCGGCCTCGGTCTGCATCAACAGGCTGATGTCGCGGCCGAATTTGCCGAGGCTACCGGCGATCAATCCCAGCACAGCGCCGAACTCGACGATGCGATCACGTTGGGTGTGCCACGGTTGTTCTGGCAGGCGCAGTTGCAGCTCTTCGGCCAGGGCTTCGGCGATTGGCAGAGCGTGTTGCCCCAGCGCCGCCAGTGTCCCCGACGCACCGCCAAATTGCAGGACCAGCAAGCGCGGTTTCAATTCTTGCAGACGTTGACGACTGCGCGTCACCGCGCCGAGCCAGCCAGCGATTTTCATGCCGAGGGTCACCGGCGTCGCGTGCTGCAGCCAGGTGCGCCCGGCCAGCGGCGTCGTGGCAAACCGTTGGGCTTGAACGGCGAGCGAATCGGCCAGTTGCGCCAGTTCGTTTTCGATCAGCAGCAGCGCCTGACGCAGTTGCAGGACCAGCCCGGAATCCATCACGTCCTGACTGGTCGCGCCCAGATGCACGTAGCGCTCGGCTTCGGCGTCTGTCGCGGCAATCTGCTTGCCCAACGCCTTGACCAGCGGAATCGCCGAATTGCCAGCCGTGGCAATCGCCTCGCCGAGTGCGGCGAAGTCATACAGCCGCGCATCGCATGCCGCCGCAATCGGTGCCACGGCAGACGCCGGAACCAGTCCGACGCGCGCCTCGGCCCGGGCCAGCGCGGCCTCGAAATCGAGCATCGCCTGCACCCGGCCCTGATCGCAGAACACCTCACGCATATTGCGGGCAGTGAAATAGGCATCGAACAATTGATTGCCCGGTCGCTGAGTCATAAAAGTCCTTGCCGGCGCGGGCCATGGCGGCCCGCGCATTTCGGGTTAGAGATCGTGGTGCAAATACGCCGCCTGTTTCGGCAAGCGCAAACTGAACAGGAACGCGATCGCCATCATCGCCGTCACGTACCAGTAAAACGAGTTTTCCATACCGATGTTTTTCAGGCTCAGGGCGACGAATTCCGCCGAGCCACCGAAGATCGCGTTGGCCACCGCGTAGGCCAGCCCGACGCCGAGGGCGCGAACTTCCGGCGGGAACATTTCGGCTTTCACCAGACCGCTGATCGAGGTGTAGAAGCTGACGATCGCCAGCGCCGCGGTGATCAAGACGAAGGCGAGGAACGGGCTGCTGACGCTTTTCAGACTGAGCAGAATCGGCACGGTGAACAGCGTACCGAGGGCGCCGAACCAGAGCATCGAATTACGTCGGCCGATCCGGTCGGCGAGCATGCCGAACAGCGGCTGCATGCACATATACAAGAACAGCGCGCCGGTCATGATGTAGCTGGCGGTCTTGGCGTGCATGCCCGCGGTATTCACCAGGTACTTCTGCATGTAAGTGGTGAAGGTATAGAAAATCAGCGAGCCACCGGCGGTGTAACCGAGCACGGTGATGAACGCGGCCTTGTGATCGCGGAACAGTGCGCTGATGCTGCCGGCATCTTTGTGCGCGCGGGTTTCTTCGTTGGTGGTTTCCTTCAACGAGCGCCGCAGGAACAGCGAAATCAGCGCCGCCACCGCACCGACCACAAACGGAATCCGCCAGCCGTAGGCTCGCAGTTCGTCTTCGTTGAGAAATTGCTGCAGCACTACCACCAGCGACACCGCCAGCAGTTGCCCGCCGATCAAGGTCACGTACTGGAACGAGGCGAAAAATCCGCGCTGGCCCTTGAGCGCGACTTCGCTCATGTAAGTCGCGGTAGTGCCGTACTCGCCGCCGACCGATAGACCTTGCAGCAGCCGTGCGAACAGCAACAGGATCGGCGCCCAGACGCCGATGGAGTTATAGGTCGGCAGGCACGCGATCAGCAGCGAGCCGAAGCACATCATCAGAATCGAGATGAGCATCGATTTCTTGCGCCCGTGCTTGTCGGCGACCCGGCCGAAAATCCAACCGCCAATCGGGCGCATCAGGAAGCCAGCGGCGAACACGCCAGCGGTGTTGACCAGTTGCACCGTCGGGTTGTCGGAAGGGAAAAACGCCGGGGCGAAATAGATCGCGCAGAAGGCGTAGACGTAGAAGTCGAACCATTCGACGAGGTTGCCGGACGAGGCGCCGACAATGGCAAAGATGCGCTTGCTGCGCTCCTCGCCGGTGTAATGGGAAGTGGTGGTGGTCATTGTTTTTCACTCGAAAGGGACGGTGAGAGTCTAGACATACTTTGCAACAGTCCCGTTCCACATCGGGTGTCTATTGATCGTTCCCACGCAGAGCGTGGGACGATCACGCATTCAACTACACCGTTTCCCTTGTAGGAGTGAGCCTGCTCGCGATTGCGGTGTGTCATTCAGACAATTCAAACCTGACACACCGCAATCGCGAGCAGGCTCACTCCTAGAGGGGTTGGCGGTGTTGTTCAGTAATCGAAGAACACTGTCTCGGCCTCGGTGCCCTGCAGGATCACATTCCATTGATAAACGCCTGACGCATCCGGCTTGGCCAGCAAGGTCTGACGGCGTTCGGCGGGTACGCATTCGAGCAGCGGGTCATCGACGTTGGCCGGTTCACCTTCGAAGTAGATCCGCGTGAGCAAGTGCTTGACCAGGCCACGGGCAAACACCAGCACCACCAAATGCGGCGCCTGGGTCGTGCCTTTCAGACCCGGCACGCTGCCCGGTTTGATCGTGGTGAAACGGAACCGCCCTTCGCCGTCTACCGGTACCCGGCCGAAGCCTTCGAAGTTTGGGTCCAGCGGCTTGTCCTGATGATCTTCGGGGTGGTCGTACTTGCCCGCGGCGTTGGCCTGCCAGACTTCGAGCATGGCGTCGTTGACAACATCGCCGTTGCCATCCACCACCTGCCCAGTGATCGCCAGGCGTTCGCCGAGGGTCTGCTCATTGGCGAGGTCTTCGCGGTTCAGCCAGGTCAGACCGATGTGGTAATACGGCCCGACGGTGTGGGACGTGGTCGCATTGAGCGTCATCTTATTTCTCCATCGGCGTGGCTTCACGCCCGCGCAGCACGATGTCCCAGCGGTAAGCGAGGGCGTAGGACGGAATGGTTTTTTCCAGATCGAAAGCAGCGATCAGGCGTTCCTTGGCCGAGGTGTCCGGCACGCAGTTGTAGATCGGGTCGTACACCAGCAGCGGGTCGCCGGGAAAGTACATCTGCGTGACCAGACGCGTGAGAATGCTCGGCCCGAACAGCGAAAAGTGGATATGCGCCGGACGCCACGCATTGTGGTGGTTGCCCCACGGATAGGCGCCGGGCTTGATGGTCTGGAACTGGTACCAGCCATCGGCGTCGGTGACGGTGCGGCCGGTGCCGGTGAAGTTCGGGTCAAGCGGTGCGTCGTGCAGGTCGCGCGCATGGTTGTAGCGACCGGCGGCATTGGCCTGCCAGATCTCCACCAGAATGCCCGGCACCGGCAGACCGTCTTCATCGAGCACACGGCCGTGAACGATGATGCGCTCGCCCAACGGCTCGCCTTCATGCTGGGCGGTTAGGTCGTGGTCATTTTCCACCAGGCGCTCGGCGCCAATGGTCGGCCCGGTGATTTCCGACAGCGAGTGCGGCAGATGCACCAATGGCTTGGACGGCGAGCGCAGGTTGGTGGATTGGTAGGTCGGGTGCAGGTACTCAGGCTGGGTGCCTGCCTGCGGGCGACGGTAACCAGGCTTGTCAGTCATTTCGCTTTCCTCAGTTCTTATAGATGCCGCAACGCGTCAGACGCGTTCGATGGCCAGGGCCAGACCTTGGCCAACACCGACGCACATGGTCGCCAGACCTTTCTTGCCGCCGGTCTTTTCCAGATGATGCAGCGCGGTCAATACCAGTCGCGCCCCGCTCATGCCCAACGGGTGGCCGAGGGCAATTGCGCCGCCGTTCGGGTTGACCTGCGCCGCGTCATCCGCCAGCCCCAGTCCGCGCAACACCGCCAGACCCTGGCTGGCAAACGCTTCGTTGAGTTCGATCACGTCGAAATCGCTGACCGCCACACCGAGACGCTCGGTGAGTTTGCGCACCGCTGGCACCGGGCCGATCCCCATCACCCGCGGCGCGACGCCGGCGCTGGCCATGCCGAGCACTTTTGCGCGGGCGGTCAGGCCGTGTTTTTTTACCGCTTCGGCAGAAGCCAGAATCATTGCAGCGGCGCCATCGTTGACCCCGGAAGCATTGCCGGCGGTAACGGTTTTGTCCGCACCATTGACCGGTTTCAACTTGGCCAACGCTTCAATCGTAGTGTCGGCGCGCGGGTGTTCGTCCTGGCTGACCACGGTTTCGCCCTTCTTGTGAGCGATGCGCACCTCGACGATTTCTTCAGCGAAGTAGCCGGCGGCCTGCGCGGCGGCGGTACGTTGCTGACTGCGCAAGGCAAACGCGTCCTGATCTTCGCGCGAGACTTTATGGTCGTCGGCGACGTTGTCAGCGGTTTGCGGCATCGCGTCGACGCCATATTGCGCTTTCATCAACGGGTTGATGAAACGCCAGCCAATGGTCGTGTCTTCCAGTTTCATGTTGCGCGAGAACGCCGCGTCAGCCTTGCCCATCACGAACGGCGCGCGCGACATCGACTCGACGCCGCCGGCAATCGCCAGCTCCATCTCGCCGCTGGCAATTGCCCGGAACGCCGTACCGATCGCGTCCATGCCCGAAGCGCAGAGGCGATTGAGCGTCACGCCCGGCACGCTGTCCGGCAGACCTGCCAACAACAGGGCCATGCGCGCGACGTTGCGGTTGTCTTCGCCGGCCTGGTTGGCGCAGCCGAGGAACACCTCGTCGACGGCAGTCCAGTCGACAGATGGGTTGCGCTCCATCAAGGCCTTGATCGGTATGGCGGCCAGATCGTCGGCGCGCACGGCGGACAAGCCACCGCCAAAACGGCCGATGGGGGTGCGAATCGCGTCGCAGATATACACGTCACGCATCATGCTTCTCCCGGTGCCTGACCGTGGGCGGCGGCGGTGCGCGCTTCGAGATCGCGCAGCGCGGTCAGCTCGACTTCGGTCGGCTCAGCGGTGGTTTCAACATTGTCGGCAAAACGAATCGCCCAACCGGTGGCGGCGACCACTTGCTCGCGGGTCACGCCCGGATGCAGCGCGGTCACCACAAATTCATGGGTGCCCTCCTCCGGTTCCATGATGCACAGGTCGGTGATGATCCCCACCGGCCCGGCGCCCGGCAGGCCCAGACGCTTGCGTGAATCGCCGCCCTCGCCATGGCCGACCGAAGTGATGAAATCGAGCTTGTCGACAAACGAACGCGCCGACTGTTTAAGGATGATCAACACGCTTTTCGCCGAACCGGCGATCTCCGGCGCGCCACCGGCGCCCGGCAGGCGCACTTTCGGCGAGAAGTAATCGCCGACCACGGTGGTGTTGATGTTGCCGAAACGGTCGACCTGCGCGGCACCCAGAAAACCGACATCGATGCGTCCGCCCTGCAGCCAGTAGCGAAAAATCTCACCGGTCGGGACCACGGTGTCTGCAGTCTCGGCCAGCTCGCCGTCACCGATGGACAGCGGCAACACGCTCGGCTTGGCACCGATCGGGCCCGACTCGTAGATCAGCACCACATCCGGCGACGAAGTCAGACGCGCAAGGTTGGCGGCTTTTGATGGCAGACCGATGCCGACGAAGCACACCGAGCCGTTCTTCAGGCGCCGCGCCGCGGCAACGGTCATCATTTCATTGGTGGTGTAAGTCATTACTTGGCCTCCGAAGCAGCGGCCAACCTGGCCTGGAATTCGCTGAAATCAGCGCAGCCATGGATGTATTCGTCGATCCACGCGGTAAACGTCTCACGGTCCCGAGCGATCGGGTCCCACGCCTGATAGAACCGATTGTCACGCTCGGTGTAACCGTGAGCGTAGGACGGATGCGCGCCGCCGGGCACATGGCAGACCGCGCTCAGCGCCCAGGTCGGCAGGACGCAGGCGTTCATCGGTGCGTTGAGCTCGTCGACGATTTCTTCGACGGTGACGATGCAACGCTTGGCCGCCAAAGCGGCTTCTTTCTGCACGCCAAGAATGCCCCACAACAGCACGTTGCCCTTGCGGTCGGCTTTCTGCGCATGGATCACGGTGACGTCCGGGCGCACCGACGGCACGGCCGCCAGCACTTCGCCGGTGAACGGGCAGGTGACGGTTTTGATCAGCGGGTTAACCTTCGGCAGGTCGGAGCCAGCGTAGGCGCGCAGCACCGCGAACGGCAGGCCGGACGCGCCCGCGACGTAGGCGTTGGCCAGGTCGGCGTGGCTGTGTTCTTCGATTTCCAGCGCATGCGGCCACTGTTTCTCGACCGCATCGCGCAGACGATGCAGCGAACCGACGCCCGGGTTACCGCCCCAGGAAAAAATCAGCTTGCGTACGCAACCGGCGCCGATCAGTTGGTCGTAGATCAGGTCGGGCGTCATCCGCACCAGCGTCAGATCTTTCTTGCCCTGACGAATGATTTCATGACCCGCTGCGGTAGGGATCAGGTGCGTGAAGCCTTCGAGCGCGACGGTGTCGCCATCGTTGACGAATTGCTTCACCGCGTCGTGCAGCGAAAGGATCTCAGCCATGGAGCGGGCTCCCGTTTTTGTAGTGAATCGCCAGTGATAAAAAGGCGCGAGGTTCAGCGCCGAAGTCACTGAAGATTAAGCCTGGGGAAATGGCCAAACAATCCGATAATCGACTGAGTGTTCGTTTATCGAACGGATTGTTGTTCCCCTAACAATCGAATCAAAAGCATCGCGAGCAGGCGAAGGCCTACAGGGGAACGCATTCCAAATGTAGGCCTTCGCCTGCTCGCGATGAGACCAGAACATTCACAGAAATCCTGACCTTAAAACTCAGGTCGCATCCGCATGGCTGACCATGCCCTTGATCACCACCGCCGCGGTCGCCAACCCGGCCGGAATCACCAGCGCTGTCAGCACCTGCTCGAAATTCCAGCCCAGGCCCAGCAGCGTCGCGCCCATCCACGCGCCAAGAATCGCGCCGAAGCGGCCAATCCCGAGCATCCACGAAACCCCGGTGGCGCGGCCTTGCGTCGGGTAGAAGCGTGCCGCCAGCGACGGCATCGCCGATTGCGCGCCGTTGACGCACATCCCCGCCACCAGCACCAAAGTCGCGAGCAAGGTGATGTTGCCCAGGCTCTGCCCTACCGCGTAGGCAAACACCCCGGCCAGCAGGTAGAACGTGCCGATGACCTTGTGCGGGTTGAAGCGGTCCATGGCCCAGCCCACTCCCACCGCGCTCAACACCCCACCGAACTGGAACAACGCGCCGATGAAGGCGGCCTGTTCCATGCTCGCGCCGCTGTCACGCATCAGCGTCGGCAGCCAACTGGTCAGCAGGTAAACGATGACCAGACCCATGAAATAGGTCAGCCACAACAGCAAGGTACCGGTGCTGTAGGTGCCGGAGAAAATCACCGCGAAGACGTTGCGCGCCTTGACGGTTTTCTGTTCCGGCACGCTGAAGCTCGAGGCTTGGGCCACGGTCACCGGGTCGATCGGCGCCAACGTCTTGCGCACCTTGTCGGTGCCACGGTTGCGCACTACCAGGTAACGCGCCGATTCCGGCAGCCAGAACAACAGGACCACAGCAAGGATCAGCGGCAGCACCCCACCGATCAGCAGCAGGCTGTGCCAGCCAAAAGCCGGAATCAGCTTGGCGGAAATGAACCCGCCGCCAGCCATGCCCAGGTTGAAGCCGCAGAACATGCTGGTCACCAGCAGTGATTTCTTGCGCTCCGGGGTGTATTCCGAGAGCAAGGTGGTGGCGTTCGGCATCCCCGCGCCCAGGCCGAGACCGGTCAAGAAACGCAGCACCAGCAGTTGTTCGACATTGGTGCTGTAAGCCGACGCCAGGCTGAAAGCGCCGAACAGCAGCACGGCGCCGACCAGCACCACTTTGCGGCCGAAGCGGTCAGCCAGCGGGCCGGAACCGAGGGCACCGAAGACCATGCCGATCAGCGCGGCGCTCATTACCGGGCCGAGACTGGCGCGGTCGATACCCCAGTCCTGCGACAACGCCGGGGCGATGAAACCCATGGCGGCGGTGTCGAGGCCATCGAGAAAGACAATCAGGAAACACAGGATTACCACCCGCCACTGGTAGCGCGAGATCGGTTGGGCATTGATGAAGGTCTGCACATCGAGGCAGTTACCCACAGCGGACTGAGGCTGGTTCATTATTTTTATTCCACGCAAAAAACGCAGTCGAACGATGGCCGGCCAACGGGCGGCACGGTCATGAGAATAGAGGGTTTGAATCAGGCGTCGCGTTGCATCCGGCAACAGAGTCGGCAAGGCAGACAGTCGGGGAACATGCGCATGGTGAGGTGCCTCTTGTCATTATTATCGGAGTCGGCAGTCCGGGCTGACTCTGCTGGTCAGCGCCGGATGACGCTGCCGCGACATTAATGATCCGAGGGTTTTAGCGTCAATTCGATAAACGCAACACTGTGCGTTTATCGAACAGCTTCATCAGGCAAACAACTGCGCACTGAGGTCGCGACTGGCGCTGAGCAGGCCCGGCAAAAAGCGCTGCTCCAGTTCGCTGCGGCTGACTCGTCCGGCGTGGGTGCTGACATTGAGCGCCGCAACCACCTGACCGGACGCGTCATACACCGGCACGGCAATCGAGCGCAGGCCCTGTTCCAGTTCCTGATCGACGATGCACCAACCCTGCTGCCGCACCTCTTGCAGGCAGGCGAGCAAGGCGTCAGGGGTATGGATCGTGCGGCTGGTCTTGGCCACCAGTTCCGCGTGGTCGAGATATTCGCCCAGCGACGTATCGTCGAGTGCTGCCAGCAAAATGCGCCCCATCGACGTGCAATACGCCGGCAGCCGCCCGCCCACCGACAGGTCAACCGAAATCAGCCGCTGGGTCGTAGCCGAACGGGCGATGTACAGAATGTCGTCGCCCTCGAGCGTGGCCATGTTGCAGGCTTCATGCAGCTGCTCGCTCATGCGGTCGAGGTACGGTTGCGCGGACACGGCTAGCGGCGTCGATGACAAATAGGCGTGGCCGAGGGTCAACACTTTCGGCAGCAATGAATAGGTGCGACCGTCGGTGGTGGCGTAGCCGAGCTTGATCAGCGTGTGCAGGCAACGGCGCACCGCCGCGCGAGGGATCTCGGTGCGGTGGCTGATCTGGGCGATGGTCAGGTGGCGCTTGCGCTCCTGAAAAGCCTGCACCACCGCCAGACCGCGGGCCAATGAGGTCATGAAATCCGGATCGCCGGTCAGGGCCTGGATACGCTTGGCCGGCGAAGCGACGATCGGCGGCGCCACGGAAGTGAAGGAATTGCGCATTTGATCGTTCATTCAAGGTCCTTGGTCCGGCTCGGATCAGTGGCTATACAAACGGCTCACAGGCGAATGCACAAGCGCTGAGAACGCAACATTGGGCGATTATCGAACCGTCGACCGATAATCGCAATCCGTCATCTCGCGCCGAGTCAACGTGCCCGTTTCGACCACGCCCGTTTTAGATGGATGCGTTAGTTATTCATTTAATGGCGCCAAAAACTGATCATCCGGCAAATAGTTCCCAGCACGCAGTGCAACTAAATAAACTTGCGCGCAACCAGGCCCCCACACATTCAGAACCGTTTTTAACTTGGCAAAGATAGTCATTCCTGAATCGATGGCTATAATGCACCTCAGTGGCGCCCCGTCTTCATTGACCCGGATCGCCACCCGCTGAGGTGATGTCCATCACCGACAGCCCGGCCAGCGCCAGACGCCATTTTTCATGCAACGCCTGCGTTCGCCGAAACAGGAAACTGATGCTGCGTCAGTTTTATCGGGTGCCGTAGCCGCCTGACAGACGAAAGTCCCGTTCGCTCGCCGATTCAACTAATGCCTGTTCAGGCATTGAAATGGGGGGGCGCTCGAGCGATTCGTTGCCATGCGTTTCACCAGACTTACAACTCAACTCATACAGGTATCACTGTGACGAAAGACGAACTGCGCGCGGAACTTGAGCGCCAGGAACAACGTTACAAGGAAGTTTACGGCGGGGAAGTCACCACCTACGCCGCACAGCCCGAACCGGAACGCAAAGCCTGGCGCAAGCGCCCTACCGTTCAGGATCAGGTGTTCAAGCAGGAAATCGAAAAAATCGAAAAGGAGCTCAAAGCCGAGGAGCCTTGAACACAGGCGGCGGTTTTTGAAGGTTTGCGTCCGCACCATTTACAAGCGCGGTGAAACGACGATGCCTTGCGCGCCCGCTACCCGCGGGCAGCGGCAATCCTCGCGTCTGACAGGCTGATGACAGACGTCCTACAGGTTTCACAGATATTTCAGACAAGCGTTTGAGCGTTCGCCCAGTCTTTGAAAATGCCGGCAAAACGCCAATTTTATTAATATAATCAATGACTTGAAAAACCCTGCGCACCGCTTGGTTTTAACGCGCTGCAACAAATTAACTTGAAGAAGAGTGTGACCAGTGAGCAGACAGGGCATCGATTTCCTGTCTTTTCTGGCATAATCGCGCCCCCTTACGACCGGGTCAGAAAACCTTCATGATCGATTTATTCAGCGGACTGGATGCTTGGGTGCTTGTGAGCCTCTTGCTCGCCCTGACGTTTGTCCTCGCCTTCGAGTTCATCAATGGATTTCATGACACCGCTAACGCGGTAGCCACTGTTATCTACACCAAAGCCATGCCGCCGCATCTGGCAGTGTTCTTTTCCGGCGTGTTCAATTTCCTCGGCGTGCTGCTGGGCGGCGTTGGCGTGGCGTATGCCATCGTCCACCTGCTGCCGGTGGAACTGCTGATCAATGTGAACACCGGCCATGGCCTGGCAATGGTCTTCTCGCTGCTCGCCGCGGCCATCGCCTGGAATCTGGGCACGTGGTACTTCGGTATCCCGGCTTCCAGCTCGCACACCCTGATCGGCTCGATCCTCGGTGTCGGCCTGGCCAACGCGCTGATCAACGACATCCCGTTGAGAGATGGGGTGAACTGGCAGAAAGCGATCGACATCGGCGCCTCGCTGGTGTTCTCGCCGATGGCCGGTTTCCTGATCGCCGCACTGGTGCTGATCGGCCTGAAGTGGTGGCGCCCGCTGTCGAAGATGCACAAGACGCCGGAACAGCGCCGCAAGATCGACGACAAGAAACACCCGCCATTCTGGAACCGTCTGGTCCTGGTGATCTCGGCCATGGCCGTGAGCTTCGTGCACGGTTCCAACGATGGCCAGAAAGGCATCGGCCTGATCATGCTGGTACTGATCGGCATCGTGCCTGCGCAGTTCGTGCTCGACCTGAACAGCACCACCTACCAGATCGAACGCACCCGCGACGCGACTCTGCACCTGAGCCAGTTCTACCAGCGCAACGCCGATTCGCTGGGTGAATTCCTCGCCCTGGGCAAAAGCGTGGAAGGCGACCTGCCGGAGAAGTTCCGCTGCAACCCGCAGCAGACCGAACCGACCATTTCCGCCCTCCTGCACACTCTTAAAGGTGTAGCGGACTACCATTCGCTGTCGTCGGAAAGCCGCATTGAGGTACGTCGTTACCTGCTGTGCCTGGACGACACGGCGAAGAAAGTCGGCAAGCTACCAGGCCTCGAAGCCCGTGAAAAGGCTGACCTCGACAAGCTGCGCAAAGACCTGACCACCACCACCGAATACGCCCCGTTCTGGGTGATTCTGGCAGTCGCCCTGGCCTTGGGCCTGGGCACCATGGTGGGCTGGAAGCGCGTGGTACTGACCATTGGCGAGAAGATCGGCAAGCAAGGCATGACCTATTCCCAAGGCATGTCCGCGCAGATCACGACGGCCAGTTTGATCGGCATGGCCAACATTTTCAGCCTGCCGGTATCGACCACTCACGTGCTGTCTTCGGGTGTGGCCGGGACCATGGTTGCCAACAAGAGCGGCTTGCAGGGTGGCACGGTCAAGACCATTTTGCTGGCGTGGGTGTTGACCTTGCCAGCGACGGTGGCGTTGTCGGCCGGGTTGTTCTGGCTGGCGTCCAAGGCGTTGGGTAGCTGATCTTCAGCTGCTTGTGAAGGAGGCGCGATTCTTTGGAATCGCGCCTTTTTTTTGGAGTTGGGATTGGGGGCATATCCGTTGCTGCGGGGGCTGCTGCTGGCGGTTTCGCTCTTACAGCGAGTCCCTTTTTCAAACGCCGGAGTGCCGGCCCAGCAAAAAGGAACCAAAAGGCTTTGCCCCGGCGTTCGGCCCCTCGCTGGGGCTCGGGGTTCCTTCGTTACGGAATCGCTCCGGGCGCAGCGGCTACGGCTTGCTTCGCTGCACCTCCTTCCGCTGTGTACGACTTCGTCGTACGGTCGCTACGCTCCCACACCCGGATCGATCCCTTCACTCAGCCTTCCGAAGGGGCAAAAGATCAAAAGCCAGATCAAGATCAAAAGCCGGAGCAAAATCAAAAGCCCCTCACCCTAGCCCTCTCCCGGAGGGAGAGGGAACCGACCGTGGTGGATGTGGGAGATACGCTAACCTGGGATATCGAGTTGAATGCACAATTTGAAAAGCACGAAAATCGGCCCCCTCTCCCTCGGGAGAGGGCTGGGGTGAGGGGCGAATCCAAAACAAATCCCAAGCCAAGCGCCGCTTCAAACCACTCAACAATGAGCGCCAGCTCGAGTGCTCTTGATCTTGCCTAACCAGCGACATCGGAAGGCTGAGTGGAGGGATTGATCCGGGCGTGGGAGCGTAGCGACCGTCTGGCGCAGCCAGACACAGCGGAAGGAGGTGCAGCGAAGCAAACCGTAGCCGCTGCGCCCGGATCGATCCCGGAGCGAAGGGACCCCGAGCTTGCGAGGGGCCGGACGTAGGAGCAAAGCCTTTTGGTTCCTTTTTGGCGTCTGAAAAAGGGACTCGCCGTAAGGGCGAAACCGCCAGAAGCAGCACCCGAAGCAACGGATATTCACCCAAAACCCCAAGAGCCTGGTCGGCCCAAAGGCCGCCACGGCCCAAAAAAAAAGGGGCAACCGAAGTCGCCCCAAAATGCCTTGCGTGCCCATCAACCCAGAAGAACTCACTTGCGCCGCTTATGCGCATCCTTCCAGATAAAAAATCCAAACCCTGCAAAAAACAGCACCATCAGCCCAACCGTCAGGACCCCGGCAAACACCACGTTATCGAAAAACATGACTGGCCTCCTGGCCCCTGCTTTACTGCGATGAGTGCAAATTAGCAGACACACAGACACGCACATTGACCAGGATCAATGTCCGCAACAAAGAGAGAAACGAGGGGGAAACTAAATGACCTGCGTCAAAGAACGCAGGGGAGATCAGCGCTTTTTCGGCTTGTTCTTCGACTTTTTCCTGGCTTTCCCCAACGGCATCGCCTGCTCGAACGCCTGGCGGACTTCGTTCAGGCGCTTCTCGTTGAGGTCATGCACACGCTTGGCGCGCTCGCTGCTGAGGTCGATCAGTTTGTCGTCTTGGCTCATGGCATCAGTACATCGAAGAAAAAGAACACAACTGCCACATCACCGGCAGGACTGCGCCCATCATGCCGCCTGACGCCGGCGCTGACCAGCCACACCGGCACCGCAATCAAATCTCGATATCGACCCACAACCCCTGACGCGGCTGATCGTCCATCAGCGGTACCACTGGCACGGTGTTGTCGGCATTGAGTTCGGTACCGGGTACGGCCAGATGTTCTTCCGGGTCTTCATCGGCCTCGCGACGCCGACGCTCGCGCTCCTGCTGGCGGCGCTGTTCCTCGCGCAGCAACAGGCCATCCTCTTCGGGATTGCGTTTTTGCAGATCGATCGTGCTTTCGTTGGAGCTTTCCTGCACCGGCACCACCGGAGGGATGTCCGGCCGCTGGCGGATCGGATCCTGCTGGGAAGTGATCGGCACGGCGCTCAAGGGGAGCATCGGTGGCAACATATATAGGTCTCCTGTGTGCAGGCTATCGGCTGCGGTACAGGCGCCTTGAGCCGCCCGTCGCAAACTTGTGACCCGGTTGGCACCCACAGGTGCCCCGCCGCTGGAAAAAACCGACGCCTGACGCTCCGGTACCCGCTTGCAGCCTGCAGCTAAAAGCTCGCCACTGCTCCTATTCCTTTGGCCCTGAAGCCGTCATTCCGTTAAGATAGCCCGCTTTTTCAAGGTGGGAGTCAGGCAGCATGGCGCAGCAGTATCAACCGGGGCAACGCTGGATCAGTGACAGCGAAGCAGAGCTTGGTTTAGGCACCGTTCTGGCACAGGACGGCCGCTTGTTGACCGTGCTTTACCCGGCCACTGGCGAAACCCGCCAGTACGCGCTACGGAATGCGCCCCTGACCCGCGTGCGGTTCTCGCCGGGTGACAGCATCACCCACTTCGAAGGCTGGAAGATGACCGTGCAGCAAGTCGACGACGTCGACGGGCTGATGGTCTATCACGGTCTCAACGCGCAGAACGAAGCCGTCACCCTGCCGGAAACCCAGCTGTCGAACTTCATTCAGTTCCGTCTGGCCAGTGACCGTCTGTTCGCCGGGCAGATCGATCCGCTGCCGTGGTTCTCCCTGCGCTACAACACCCTTGAACACACCAGCCGCCAGTTGCAGTCCTCGCTCTGGGGCCTGGGCGGCGTGCGCGCACAGCCGATCGCGCACCAGTTGCACATCGCCCGTGAAGTCGCCGACCGTATCGCGCCGCGGGTACTGCTGGCCGACGAAGTAGGCCTGGGTAAAACCATCGAAGCCGGTCTGGTGATCCACCGCCAACTGCTGTCCGGCCGCGCCAACCGCGTGCTGATCCTCGTTCCGGAAAACCTCCAGCACCAGTGGCTGGTGGAAATGCGCCGCCGTTTCAACCTGCAGGTCGCGCTGTTCGACGAAGAACGCTTCATCGAAAGCGATGCCACCAACCCGTTCGAAGACACGCAACTGGCGCTGGTCGCGCTGGAATGGCTGGTCGACGACGAAAAGGCTCAGGACGCACTGTTCGCTGCCGGTTGGGATCTGCTGGTGGTCGACGAAGCCCACCACCTGGTCTGGCACGAAGAAAAAGCCAGCCCGGAATACTCGCTGGTCGAACAACTGGCCGAAGTCATTCCCGGTGTGCTGCTGCTCACCGCCACCCCGGAACAACTCGGTCAGGACAGCCACTTCGCCCGTCTGCGCCTGCTCGACCCGAACCGTTTTCATGATCTGGCGGCGTTCCGCGCCGAGAGCGACAACTATCGCCCGGTCGCCGAAGCGGTTCAGGAACTGCTCGACAAGGGCCGCCTCTCGCCCGCAGCGCACCAAACCATTCACGGTTTCCTCGGCAACGAAGGCGAAGCCTTGCTGACCGCGGTCAACGATGGCGACACCGAAGCCAGCGCGCGTCTGGTGCGTGAATTGCTTGATCGCCACGGCACTGGCCGCGTGCTGTTCCGTAACACCCGTGCGGCCGTGCAGGGTTTCCCGGAGCGCAAGCTGCACCCCTATCCACTGCCATGCCCCGACGAATACCTCGAACTGCCGTTGGGCGAGCATGCCGAGCTGTATCCGGAAGTCAGCTTCCAGTCCCAGCCGGAGGCCAGCGAAGAAGAACGCTGGTGGAAATTCGACCCGCGCGTCGAGTGGCTGATCGACCAGCTGAAGATGCTCAAGCGCACCAAAGTGCTGGTGATCTGCGCCCACGCTGAAACCGCAATGGATCTGGAAGACGCCCTGCGTGTGCGCTCCGGCATCCCGGCCACGGTGTTCCACGAAGGCATGAACATCCTTGAGCGTGACCGCGCCGCGGCCTACTTCGCCGACGAAGAGTTCGGCGCGCAAGTGCTGATCTGCTCGGAAATCGGCAGTGAGGGTCGCAACTTCCAGTTCGCTCACCACCTGGTGCTGTTCGATCTGCCGTCGCACCCGGACCTGCTCGAGCAGCGCATCGGTCGTCTCGACCGGATCGGCCAGAAGCACATCATCGAACTGCACGTGCCGTACCTGGAAACCAGCCCGCAAGAGCGCCTGTTCCAGTGGTACCACGAAGCGCTGAACGCATTCCTCAATACCTGCCCGACCGGCAATGCCTTGCAGCATCAGTTCGGCCCGCGCCTGCTGCCGCTGCTCGAAGAAGCCGACGACGGCGAGTGGCAAGCGCTGATCGACGAAGCACGCGCCGAGCGTGAGCGTCTGGAAGCCGAGCTGCACACTGGTCGCGACCGTCTGCTGGAACTCAACTCCGGTGGCGCTGGCGAAGGTGAAGCGCTGGTCGAGGCGATCCTTGAGCAGGACGACCAGTTCGCCCTGCCGATCTACATGGAAACCCTGTTCGACGCGTTTGGCATCGACAGCGAAGACCATTCGGAAAACGCCCTGATCCTCAAGCCGAGCGAGAAAATGCTCGACGCCAGCTTCCCGCTGGGCGACGACGAAGGCGTGACCATCACCTACGACCGTAACCAGGCGCTGTCGCGCGAAGACATGCAGTTCATCACCTGGGAACACCCGATGGTGCAGGGCGGCATGGACCTGGTGTTGTCCGGTTCGATGGGCAACACCGCCGTCGCGCTGATCAAGAACAAGGCGTTGAAACCGGGCACCGTGTTGCTGGAACTGCTGTATGTCAGCGAAGTGGTCGCACCGCGTTCGCTGCAACTGGGCCGCTACCTGCCGCCGGCGGCGCTGCGCTGCCTGCTCGATGCCAACGGTAACGACCTGTCGCCACGGGTGTCCTTCGAAACCCTTAACGATCAGCTGGAAAGCGTGCCGCGCGCCAGCGCCAACAAGTTCATCCAGGCCCAGCGCGATCAGCTGACGCCGCGGATCAACGCCGGCGAAGACAAGATCGCCCCGCGTCACGCCGAGCGCGTGGCCGAGGCGCGTCGTCGTCTGGCCGCCGACACCGACGAAGAACTGGCGCGCCTGACCGCGTTGCAAGCGGTCAACCCGACCGTGCGTGACAGCGAACTGGAAGCGTTGCGCACTCAGCGCGAGCAGGGTCTGGCGATGCTGGATAAAGCGGCGCTGCGTCTGGAAGCGATTCGGGTGTTGGTGGCGGGCTAACCGCCCCGCTCCACCGCTGAAAACAACAAGGCCCGCAGCGATGCGGGCCTTTTGTTTGCCTGTAATTTATTAGCTGAAGCTGATGGCCTCATCGCTGGCAAGCCAGCTCCCACAGGTTTCGGGTTGTTTACAGATTATGTGTACGACTCGGTCACTGTGGAAGCTGGCTTGCCAGCGATTGCGGTCAGGCAGTCGCCGCCGCAGCACCTGGCTCAACCACAGCCACCAACCCCTCCTTCATCCGCTGCGCATCCCGCACAAAACACCGCGAGGCCAGAAACAGAAACACCATGGTCAGAAACAGCGCCACCGGAATCAGGTACATCGCGTCATGCAAGCCGACCGCCTTGAACGCTTCGGTCATCTGTTCCGCCCCCGCCGACAGCATCGCCGTGTGCGCAAAATGGTCCGACAAACCACCGACCACCACCGGCCCCAAACCACCGCCGAGCAGATACAGCCCGGCAAAGAACAACGCCATCGCCGTCGCGCGCAGGCGCGGTTCGACAACGTCCTGAATCGCCGTGTACACGCAGGTGTAGAAGTTATAGGCGAACAGCCAGCCAACACTGAACACTGCGACGAACACGCCGATCTCGATTCGCCCGGCATGCAGCGCCCACGCCGTGCACAGGGTCGAGATGATCAGACTGAACGCCGCAAACAGCAGTCGCCCGCTGGCCACGCGCTGGTGAATCTTGTCAGCGATCCAGCCGCCCAAGGTCAGCCCGACCAGCCCGGTCACGCCGACAATGATCCCGGTGGCCACCGCCGCTTCCTGCAACGGCATGAGGAAGAAGCGTTGCAGCATCGGCACCAGAAACGAGTTGCAGGCATAGGTCGCGAAGTTGAAGCACAGCCCGGCCATGACCAGCCACAGAAACGTCGGCACCGCCAGCACGCGACGAATTGGCTTGTCGACTTTCTCTTGCGAGACTTGCACGGTTTCCGCCGCGCCGCGCTTGGGTTCCTTGATGAAGAACATGAACACCGCAAGGATCAGCCCCGGCACCGCGGCGATAAAGAACGGCGCGCGCCAGCTGTCGAACGCCTTGACCATCGCGCCGATGGTGAAGAACGCCAGCAGCAGCCCAAGCGGCAAGCCAAGCATGAAAATGCCCATGGCCCGCGCCCGACGGTGCGCCGGAAACAGATCGCCGATCAGCGAGTTGGCCGCTGGCGCATAACTGGCTTCGCCGATGCCGATGCCCATGCGCACGATCAGGAAGCTCCAGAAACTGCCGACCATACCGTTGACCGCAGTCAGTGCACTCCAGGTCGCCAAACCCCAGCCCATCAGTTTGCTGCGTGAACCGGTGTCGGCCATGCGCCCGAGTGGCAGGCCGGCAATGGCGTAAACGATGGTGAAGGCAGTGCCGATGATGCCCAGCTGAAAGTCGCTGAGGTGCCATTCCATGCGGATAGGTTCGATGATGATCGCCGGAATGGTACGGTCGAAGAAATTGAACAGGTTGGCGAGGAACAGTAAAAACAGAATGCGCCAGGCATTCGCCGCTTGGGTCGAGTTCTGCATGGGTCCGTCTCTTTATTGTTATGGGGCTTCACTGCCAGCGCGTTCGAGCCCGGAACCTGCAATCTAGTCAGCCGCGCGAGGGCTGTCTGTGATCATTCGTCAGCCTGATATCGGCCCATCGCACTGTAACGAAACGTAAGCCCTTGATAACGCTGAAATCCCCTGCCATACCGGGCTTTCACGGCAAAATCCGGGCACAAAAAAATACTTTCGCGCCCCCCTTCCCAAGTCCATGGCAAAGCCTAGAATGGCCGCCGGATCCGTCCGGATCTGCCGATCAATCCCTTTGATACCCTCGCCCATGTCTGAAGTCAGTCCGTGTCTGAATTGCGGTGCCTGCTGTTCCCATTTTCGCGTGTCTTTTTTCTGGGGTGAATGCGCATCCTCCGGCGGTACGGTACCTGATGAACTGGTCGAGCAAATCACCCCGAGCCGTGTGGCAATGATCGGCACTGATCGCAAACCCACGCGCTGCATCTCGCTGGCAGGGGAAGTCGGCAGCAAAGTAGCGTGCACGATCTATGAAAATCGCTCGAGCCCCTGCCGCGAATTCGAAGCGTCGTGGGAGAACGGTGAACACAACCCCGACTGCGACAAGGCCCGCGCCGCGCATGGTCTGCCGCCGCTTGACCCGCACTGGAACGATCTGCCACTTGAGCGTATTGCCTGAGTCTTAGCGCGAATCGCTATGATGCTAATGCCAAAATCATTAGCGCCAATGTGCCACTACCGCTTGCGCGCCGAAAT
This sequence comes from Pseudomonas sp. Z003-0.4C(8344-21), assembly GCF_900104975.1. Classification (NCBI taxonomy): domain Bacteria; kingdom Pseudomonadati; phylum Pseudomonadota; class Gammaproteobacteria; order Pseudomonadales; family Pseudomonadaceae; genus Pseudomonas; species Pseudomonas sp. Z003-0.4C(8344-21). Next base: position 4,921,458 of record NZ_LT629756.1, read on the forward strand.
CGGCCTCTATACTCCAAGTCATTCGCCTGCGTTGATCGCGCAGTCAGGACGACTTCAGAGACGGGGCACGCTATGGAGTGGCTTGGTTTGCATTTTGTTACCGAGCTGCCGGCGCGCGGGCAGGTCATTCTCGATTGCAGCCACAATCCGTTGCTGGTGCTGGCGGCCTATCTGGTTGCCTGCGCGGCGAGTTTCGCGACGCTCGATATGGCCGAGCGTGTGGTGCATGCCGAGGATCTAGCCTCGCGGCGGCTCTGGCGCTGGATCGGCGCGACCTGTCTGGCCGGCGGCATCTGGGCCATGCACTTCATCAGCATGTTGGCTTTTCAGACGCCCATCGATATCGAGTATGACCTCGGCATCACCCTCTTCTCGTTACTGATCGCCCTGCTCGCCTCGTGGCTGGCCATGCAGACCCTGAGCGAGGTGCAGCCCAGTGCGCAGCGCTGCCTGAAAACGGCGTCGGTCATTGGCCTGGGTATCGCCGGCATGCATTACGTAGGCATGGCGGCGATGAAATCGAGCGCCAGCGCCTACTACCATCCGGGGCTATTTGCGCTGTCGGTGCTGATCGCCATCGGCGCCAGTTTCGCCGCGCTGTGGGTCGCCCGCTATCTGAGCGAAGGCAGCGGCGTGGCCCATCAGTTGCTCAAATACAGCGCTGCGCTGATTCTCGGCGCAGGCATCATCAGCATGCATTTTACCGGCATGGCCGCCCTGGATCTGGTCATTGCCGAGGGTGGCCTGGCAGCGAGCGGCGGCGCAACCGGACATCTGCAACTGGGCCTGACCGTGGCGTTGATCATCCTGTTGATATTGGGCAGTGCAATCAGCGCCGCCCTCGCCGACAAGAAGCTGCAAAACAAGGAGCAAGACCTGCGCCGGGTCAACGCCCTGCTCAGCCAGCTCGATCAGGCGCGCATGTCGTTACAGCAAGCGGCCAATTACGACGCGCTGACCAATTTGATCAACCGCCGTGGCTTCAACCAGATGTTCGCGGAAAAACTCAGCCAGAAAACCAGCGAAGGCGGCATGCTCGCGGTGATGTTTCTCGACATCGATCACTTCAAACGGATCAACGACAGCCTCGGGCATGACGCCGGCGACGCGCTGCTCAAAGTCATCGCCCAGCACATCAAAAGCTCGGTGCGCAGCCACGAAGACGTGGTCGCGCGGTTCGGCGGTGACGAGTTCTGCATCCTGATCAGCCTGCACGACCGCGAAGAGGCACGCGGCATGGCGCAGCGCATCATGCTCAAGATGAAAGAGCCGATCGAACTGGCCGGCCGGCGCATGGTGATGACCACCAGCATCGGCATCAGCCTGTTTCCTGAAGACGGCACGACTTGCGAAGAACTGCTAAAACACGCCGACCTGGCGCTGTACCAGTCCAAAGGCGCGGGGCGCAATGGCCTGCACTTTTTCAATTCAAGCCTGAAAAACCGCGCCACCCTGGAATTGCAACTCGAAGAAGAACTGCGCCAGGCCCTGCGCGAAGAAAACGGCCTGACGCTGTACTACCAGCCGATCTTCGAGCTGAAAACCGGCCGTGTCACCAAGCTCGAGGCGCTGATTCGCTGGCAGCACCCGCTGCACGGTTTGCTGACCCCGGATCGTTTCATCGCCATCGCCGAGAGCAACGGCCTGATCGCCGAGCTGGACAACTGGGTGTTACGGCGCGCCTGTCGCGATCTCGGCGAACTCTCCAGCCATGGCTGCGAGGAGCTGAAAATCGCCTGGAACTGCTCACCGTTGAATCTGGCCCGCGAAGAGCTGGCCGATGAAATCGAACACGCCCTGCGCAGCGCCGGAGTGGCGCCGGAACGACTGGAGCTGGAGGTCACCGAAAATGCGCTGATGGGCAACATCGCCAACACCCTGGTGTTGTTGCGGCAGATCCGCGCGCTTGGCGTGTCGCTGTCGATTGACGACTTCGGCACCGGTTATTCGTCGCTGGCCTACCTCAAGCGCCTGCCGCTCAACACGTTGAAAATCGACCGCTCGTTCATCCTCGACATCCCCAAGGCCACGGCGGACATGGAAATCGTCCAGGCGATCATCGTCATGGCGCACACCCTGCACCTGCAGGTGGTCACCGAAGGCGTGGAAAGCCTGGAGCAGTACGAGTTTCTCGAGCGCTCGGGCTGCGATTTCATTCAGGGCTACTTGCTTAGCCGCCCAGTGCCGCTCAACGAGTTGCGCCCGGTGCTGGCGGAAATCAACCAGCGCAAGGCGTCGCCGGCGTTCAATCCGTTGCTGCTGGCGCGCGGTACATTTGCACCAGTGTCGCTGGGTCCTGCGCCAGATAGCCCTGCGCCCCATGCAGGCGCATCAGTTGTGCGGCCAATCCGCTGAGCGGCGTGGCCGAGCCCTGTTCACGGGAAAATTTCACTGCCGTGTCGAGATCCTTGAGCAACGTGCGCACGTGCCATTTGATCGGCTCGAAACGACTCTCGGCCATTTGCGGCGCAAGAATCTGCAGCGGTTTCGAATCGGCAAAACCGCCGGCCAGCGCTTCGGCAAGCAGGCTGGCATCGACCCCGGCCTGTTCGGCCAGCGCCACCACTTCGGCGATCACCAGCGCGTTGCAGGCGACAATCATCTGATTGCAGGCCTTGGTCACCTGGCCGGCACCGACGCCGCCCATGTGCGTGACGCGCTGGCCGAGACTCAGCAGCACCGGACGCACCCGCTCGAGATCCGCCGCCGCGCCGCCAACCATGATCGCCAGGCTGCCCGCCTCGGCGCCGACCACGCCGCCGGACACCGGGGCGTCCAACCAGCCCATGCCGGCTCGCTGCGCCAGTTGCGCGGCCATCTCGCGGGTCGCCGTTGGTTCGAGACTGGAAAAATCCACCAGCAGTTGTTCGTTTTTTGCGCGCTCGGCAATGCCGCCAGCACCAAACACCACCTCGCGCACCACCGCCGTGTCAGCCAGACACAACATCACGATGTCCGCGTGCTCGCACAGTTCGGCGGGGCTCGCCACTTGCCGGGCACCCGCCTCGACCAGTGCCGCGCACTTGGCCGGGTTGCGATTCCACACGGTCAGCGAGTAACCCGCCGCCAACAGACGCCGGCACATTGGCAGGCCCATCAGGCCGATTCCGGCAAACCCCAACGAAGGTCGCGTTGACATCATTTTGCCTCTTTTCCATTAAAGATCGCCGAATAATGGCCGATTCAACAACGATCAGGAAAGGATTCCCCCCAGCGACAGTCAGGCCACCGCCCTGACGCTCGGGCTCAATTCGCGCAAAAAAGACGCGAGATCCTATTCCGTGAGGTTCGCTGACATCGGTCATCGGGCCAACCCAGTCCAGGTACATGGCGCACCATGACATCCAAAAACAATCCTGCCACTGCGATTTCCGACCTGACCTCCAGCCCCGCCGCCAACAGCCCGACCAAGCCTGCGCAACCCGCGCGTCCGCTGTCGACCCAGCAATACCTGTACTTCACCGAAACCAATACCGACCGCATCCTCGATAACCTCGACGGCCTGCGCGATCTGGTGTTCCCGCGCCCGCCGCACCTGGAAGGCGATAACGAACAGCACAACGATCAGGAATTCCCTTCGGTGTGCCTGATCGGCCTCGGTCGCTGCGGCTCCAACATCGCCCTCGACGTCGCGGAGCTGGTGTACAACGCGCGCAAGTTCTACCTCAACGAATTCAACAACGAAGATCGCCCGGCCGATCGGCGTCTGGCCGACAAGGGCTACAGCCCGGCGCAGTGGATCAAACAGAACCTGCGTCTGGGGCCGAACAAATCGGCCAAACCGGTGTTTCTGGTCGAGCCGCTGGTGATGCTCGGCGACCTCGACAAGGACATCGCCGGGCGCATCCGCTTTTCCCGCAAGGGCGAAAAAAGCGGTTTCCTGCGCGACTACAGCAAGATGAAGATCATGGACTTGTCCGAAGTCCACGCCGGTGGCGCCGGTAACGCGCCGATCCTCGGCCAGTACCTGGCGAAAATCATCCTCAACAAGGACACCCAGCGTTTCTCCAGCCCCGACTGGAAAATGATCCACTCGTACCTGATCGACAGCTGCGGCATCAAAGCCAACCAGTCGCGCCTGTACTTTTCGATTTTCAGTGCCGGCGGCGGTACCGGTTCGGGCATGGCCTCCGAATTCGGTCTGGCCCAGCAGCACTCGTACATGAACAAGACGTTCGACACCAAGCCGATGGACGAACATGACGGCAAGAGCGGTCATTCGTTTGTATTCGAGCCGATCTTCACCAGCGGCATCTGCGTGCTGCCGAACATTTCTGATCACCGCAGTGAAATATCCGAGGCGCTGCACATCAACGCCGGGCGCCTGCTGTGCAAATATCTTTCCGAGGAATGGGACTTCTCCTACAACTTCGCCAACGAAGACAGCAGCGAAGCCAGCGTCATGGGGCGGATTCGCCCATGGAATGCGATGATGCTGATTTCCAACGACATCATGCGTTACGCCGAAGAAAGCGATGACGGCAACATCCAGAACATTGATGTCAATGCGATGGAGAAGCACGCCAACCAGTACATCTCGCAGCAGATCTTCAACATTCTCACCGCGCAGGCAGTGACCACCGACTACGACCAGAACTACTTCCGTCGCGCCGGCATCGACATCGGCGAGACCATTCGCCTGGACGCCAACGACCTGTTCATGAGCCTGGCCGGCCCGGTGGCGATCGCCTACGCCGAATCGGTGGTGCCGGAAACGCCGCCGCCGAGCAGCGACAAGTTCAAGGTCTTCGAAAAAGAGCCGCAGCGTCTGAACATCGACGATCTGTTCTTCCGCTCGATCGACCTGCCGCACTTCAACAAGGTCACCCAGGCCATCGAAGGCATCAGCCTGCTGCCGATCGAGTCCAAGCGCTATCGCGCGTCGCTGGAGCAGTACAAGAATTCCGGCTACGATGCCGCCGCCCTGCATGACCTGCACTTCTTCAAGAACTGCTCGTCGGTGGTCTCGATCGTTTCGCTGCCCAAGGACTACAAGCTGTCGTACATGGACCTGAACCGGCTGAAGACCCACCTCAACAGCCTGTTCCCCAACACCACGCTCAAGCGTTACGCGCTGGTGATCGGCGCTTCGGCGAACCTGTCGCTGACCACCCTGATTGCCAAGAGCCCGTGCCTGTCGGATGACTTCCTGACGTTGATCGTGGCATTCATCAAGCGTTGCTTCGCCAAGACCCCGTACCGTTTCGACGAGACGCTGGACAACTCGATTCTCGACTTCATCATTCAGGAAGAGTTTGACGAAGACCGCATCGATGACCTGCTCAACGAGTTCGAAAACCCGGCGAAGATTCTCGACACCAACTGGTACGCGATCAAACCGATGTACGAGAAGAAGTACCGCGAGCTGATCAACGACAAGGACAAGTTTGTCTCGATCAACGACATTCGCCTGTCGCGCGATTGTGTGAAGAAGTCGATCAAGTACCTGCGCGAGATTTACCGCCACCGGATTGGCAAGACCAAGGTCATTTCCCTGAATAACCATACCGGGAAGACTTATTCGGTCTGATCAGAGACCGAGTCGCCCCCATCGCTGGCAAGCCAGCTCCCACAGATTTTGTGGTGCTCACAATATTTGTGTTCACCCGGACACTGTGGGAGCTGGCTTGCCAGCGATGGGGCCTTCAAATTCACTAAAGATTTCAGCCTTTCCAACATCCAGAAACAATTAAGCGACCCTCAGGCCGCTCAATAAACTGTTCCCGTTACGTTTACGTCACCGTGAAGTGGGACACGCCTGTGGCATTTCTCTACGGCAACGTGCCATCACGCTACTCCGCTACACACTTTTCGCCGATGACAGCTAGCACCATTAAGGTGCGACGCTTGGAGCGCTCGCCCTTTCCTGGATCAGAATCCATGGCGACACCACCACGGCCCACAGTTGCGGATCGCGTTCAAAAATATCCAGCGCCCGTGTTTCAGACAGCTTGGCGACCTTGTCGTCGGCCAGCCAGGCCGCGACTTTCTCGCCTTCGTCAGACGCCACGGCTTCGGCAGCCGCGATCAAATCCAGCTCAGGGTCGACCCACAATAGGGCACCCTTGGCGAAGAACGGCTCCAACTCTTTCCAGGTAATAGATGCGGTTTCCCCAAGCAGCTTGGCATAGAGGGTGCTAGGTTCTTGATTCATGGGCTCTGTCCGGAAAAGAAATCGACGCGAATCATAACGTTGGTGGTCCGCCAGAAAAACCCGGTTGCAAATGGCTGCACCGAACGAAAAGAGCAGGAACGCCAGGGAATGCTGCTGATTGGGCTATATGCCCGCGAAAGCCCCGCCGCAATTCTGTCTTTTTCATTCAAAAATGCGACACCCCCAAGTTTTGCCTCTTGGCGCCCGCTTCCCAGTTGAACAAGCGGCGCTCTACACTGTACCGGTACAGTTGCCGGGGGCATTTCCGGAGGATGTCGCAAAGATATCTGACCCGGTTCTGCTGCTACGGCGCCAGAACTCTAAAAAATACAACAGTAAGAGTGGAGCACTATGACTAAGGCTACTAAGCAGATTTCCAAACTGTTTGCCGCTATGGTTCTGGCCGGGGTTGCCAGCCATTCGTTCGCAGCTGACACCATCAAAATCGGTATCGCCGGTCCTAAAACCGGTCCAGTAGCCCAATACGGCGACATGCAGTTCAGTGGCGCGAAAATGGCCATCGAGCAGATCAACGCCAAGGGCGGCGTCGACGGCAAGAAACTCGAAGCCGTTGAATACGACGATGCCTGCGATCCGAAACAAGCGGTAGCGGTAGCGAACAAGGTCGTCAACGACGGCGTCAAGTTCGTGGTCGGTCACCTGTGCTCCAGCTCCACTCAGCCAGCTTCGGACATCTATGAAGACGAAGGCGTGATCATGATCACCCCGGCTGCCACCAGCCCGGACATCACCGCCCGTGGCTACAAAATGATCTTCCGTACCATCGGTCTGGACAGCGCCCAGGGCCCTGCCGCCGGCAACTACATCGCCGATTACGTGAAACCGAAAGTGGTTGGCGTGCTGCACGACAAACAGCAGTACGGTGAAGGCATCGCCACCGCGGTGAAATCGACCCTGGAGAAGAAAGGCACCAAGGTTGCCGTGTTCGAAGGCGTCAACGCCGGCGACAAGGACTTCTCGGCAATCATCGCCAAGCTCAAGCAAGCCGGTGTCGATTTCGTCTACTACGGCGGCTACCACCCAGAGCTGGGTCTGATCCTGCGTCAAGCCCAGGAAAAAGGCCTGAAAGCCAAGTTCATGGGTCCGGAAGGCGTGGGTAACGACTCGATCACCCAGATCGCCAAGGACGCGTCCGAAGGCCTGCTGGTGACCCTGCCGAAATCCTTCGACCAGGATCCGGCCAACGTTGCCCTGGCTGACGCGTTCAAAGCGAAGAAGGAAGACCCGAGCGGCCCGTTCGTGTTCCCGTCCTACTCGGCTGTGACCGTGATCGCCGAAGGCATCAAGGCTGCCAAGTCCGAAGACGCCACCAAAGTTGCCGAAGCCATTCACGCCGGTGCGTTCAAGACCCCGACCGGTGACCTGAGTTTCGACGCCAAGGGCGACCTGAAAGACTTCAAATTCGTGGTTTACGAGTGGCACAACGGCAAACCTAAAACTGAAGTTTCGCCTCAGTAAGGCGCTGCCTGACTGACTGCCAATAAAGCCCACGGCGTGCCGTGGGCTTTGTTTTACGAATGTATGGGCCGCGCTGGCGTGATCCGCCAGTCTCCCCACCTGAAAATCTCAAAACCGTCATCAGCGGTTCGCTGGCAAAACCCGGATTCGAAGTGGATAGAGATCCACGGGGCCGGGCGGGAAAATGACTCCACCAGTGAAATGCGTATCAGGTTTTTAGGAGCGCTGTAATGCCTGACCTCTATCACTTCTTCCAACAGCTGGTTAACGGCCTCAACGTTGGCAGCATGTATGCCTTGATCGCCATCGGCTACACGATGGTCTACGGCATCATTGGAATGATCAACTTCGCCCACGGCGAGGTGTACATGATCGGTTCCTACGTGGCGTTCATCGCCATCGCCGGGCTGACCATGATGGGACTCGACAGTGTCCCGCTGCTGATGACCGCGGCGTTCATTGCCAGCATCGTCGTCACCAGTTCCTACGGTTACAGCATCGAACGCATTGCCTACCGCCCCCTGCGCGGCAGCAACCGTCTGATCCCGCTGATTTCCGCCATCGGCATGTCGATCTTCCTGCAGAACACCGTTCTGCTGGCGCAAGACTCCAAGGACAAAGCAATCCCCAACCTGATCCCGGGCAACCTCGCCTTCGGTCCGGGTGGCGCACAAGAAGTGCTGATTTCCTACATGCAGATCGTGGTGTTCGTCGTCACGCTGATCGCCATGCTCGGCCTGACCCTGTTCATCTCCCGTTCTCGTCTGGGCCGCGCCTGCCGCGCCTGCGCCGAAGACATCAAGATGGCCAACCTGCTCGGCATCAACACCAACAACATCATCGCCCTGACCTTCGTCATCGGTGCTGCGCTGGCAGCCGTTGCAGCTGTGCTGCTGAGCATGCAATACGGCGTGATCAACCCGAACGCCGGTTTCCTCGTCGGCCTCAAGGCGTTCACCGCTGCGGTACTGGGCGGCATCGGCAGCATTCCCGGCGCGATGCTCGGCGGGTTGGTGCTCGGTGTAGCGGAAGCGTTCGGTGCCGATATCTTCGGCGACCAGTACAAGGACGTCGTGGCGTTCGGCTTGCTGGTTCTGGTGCTGTTGTTCCGTCCGACCGGCATTCTGGGCCGTCCGGAGGTTGAGAAAGTATGACTAGGAATCTTAAACAGGCGCTGTTCAGCGCTTTGCTGGTGTGGGCCGTGGCCTACCCGGTACTCGGTCTGAAACTGACCATCGTCGGCATCAATCTGGAAGTGCACAACACCAGCCCTGCGGTGCTTGCGACCATCGCAATCTGCTCGGTGCTGATGTTCCTGCGCGTGCTGTTCAATCAGCAGATCAGCAAAGCCTGGCGCTCCTCGCCGGGCATGCCGCTGATCCCGGCCAAGGCCAGCAACTTCCTGACCCTGCCGACCACTCAGCGTTACTTCATCATTGCGCTGATCATCATCGCCCTGGTGTGGCCGTTCTTCGGTTCACGTGGCGCGGTGGACATCGCCACGCTGATCCTGATCTACGTGATGCTCGGCCTCGGCCTGAACATCGTCGTCGGTCTGGCCGGTCTGCTCGACCTCGGTTACGTCGGTTTCTATGCCGTCGGCGCCTACAGCTACGCGCTGCTGTCGCACTACTACGGCCTGAGTTTCTGGATCTGCCTGCCGATTGCCGGCCTGATGGCGGCGACGTTCGGCTTCCTGCTGGGCTTCCCGGTGTTGCGTCTGCGCGGTGACTATCTGGCGATCGTGACCTTGGGTTTCGGTGAGATCATCCGTCTGTTCCTGCGTAACCTGACCGATATCACCGGTGGCCCGAACGGCATCAGCAACATCGAAAAACCGACGTTCTTCGGCCTGACCTTCGAGCGTAAAGCGGCCGAAGGTCTGCAGACGTTCCACGAGTATTTCGGCCTGCAATACAACTCGATCAACAAGGTGATTTTCCTTTACCTCGTTGCGCTGTTGCTGGCATTGGCTGCGCTGTTCGTGATCAACCGTTTGCTGCGCATGCCGATCGGCCGTGCGTGGGAAGCGCTGCGTGAAGACGAAATCGCCTGCCGTGCGCTGGGCCTGAACCCGACCGTGATCAAGCTTTCTGCGTTCACCCTCGGTGCCGCGTTCGCCGGTTTTGCCGGCAGCTTCTTCGCCGCGCGCCAGGGTCTGGTCACGCCGGAGTCGTTCACCTTCATCGAGTCGGCGATCATTCTCGCCATCGTCGTGCTGGGTGGCATGGGCTCGCAACTGGGTGTGATTCTGGCGGCGATCGTGATGATCCTGTTGCCGGAAATGATGCGTGAGTTCAGCGAGTACCGCATGTTGATGTTCGGTGCCCTGATGGTGTTGATGATGATCTGGCGTCCACAAGGTCTGCTGCCGATGCAACGCCCACACATGGAGTTGCGCAAATGAGCCGCGAGATCCTTAAAGTCGAAAACCTGAGCATGCGCTTCGGCGGTCTGCTCGCGGTCAACGGTGTGGCCCTGACCGTCAAAGAGAAACAAGTGGTTGCGCTGATCGGGCCGAACGGCGCGGGCAAGACCACCGTGTTCAACTGCCTGACCGGTTTCTATCAGCCGACCGGCGGCAGCATCCTGCTCGACGGCGAGCCGATCCAGGGCCTGCCCGGTCACAAGATCGCCCTTAAAGGCGTCGTGCGTACTTTCCAGAACGTGCGTCTGTTCAAGGACATGACCGCGGTCGAGAACCTGCTGATCGCTCAGCACCGGCACTTGAACACCAACTTCCTGTCCGGTCTGTTCAAGACCCCGGCGTTCCGCAAAAGCGAGCGCGAGGCCATGGAGTTTGCCGAGTACTGGCTGGAAAAGGTCAACCTCAAAGAGTTCGCCAACCGCACCGCCGGCACCCTCGCCTACGGCCAGCAACGGCGTCTGGAAATCGCTCGCTGCATGATGACCCGCCCGCGGATCCTCATGCTCGACGAACCGGCCGCCGGTCTGAACCCGAAAGAGACTGAGGACCTCAAGGCGCTGATCGGCGTGCTGCGCGAGGAGCACAACGTCACCGTGCTGCTGATCGAACACGACATGAAACTGGTCATGAGCATTTCCGACCACATCGTCGTGATCAACCAGGGCACGCCGTTGGCCGACGGCACGCCGGAACAGATCCGCGACAATCCTGAAGTGATCAAAGCCTACCTGGGGGAAGCGTAAATGCTGCAGTTCGAAAACGTTTCCACCTTCTACGGCAAGATCCAGGCCCTGCACAGCGTCAACGTCGAAGTCCGTCAGGGCGAGATCGTCACGCTGATCGGCGCCAACGGTGCCGGCAAGTCGACGCTGCTGATGACGCTCTGCGGTTCGCCGCAAGCGCACAGCGGCAGCATCCGCTACATGGGTGAGGAACTGGTCGGCCAGGACTCGTCGCAGATCATGCGCAAGAGCATCGCCGTGGTGCCGGAAGGTCGTCGGGTGTTCGCCCGTCTGACCGTCGAAGAAAACCTGTCCATGGGCGGTTTCTTCACTGACAAGGGCGATTATCAGGAGCAGATGGACAAGGTCCTCGGCCTGTTTCCGCGCCTCAAGGAACGCTTCAACCAGCGCGGCGGCACCATGTCCGGCGGCGAACAGCAAATGCTCGCCATCGGCCGTGCGCTGATGAGCAAGCCCAAGCTGCTGCTGCTCGACGAACCGTCGCTGGGCCTGGCTCCGATCATCATCCAGCAGATCTTCGACATCATCGAACAGCTGCGCAAGGACGGTGTGACGGTGTTCCTGGTCGAGCAGAACGCCAACCAGGCGCTGAAAATCGCCGACCGCGCCTACGTTCTGGAGAACGGTCGCGTGGTCATGCAAGGCACCGGTGAAGCGCTGCTGACCGACCCGAAAGTGCGCGAGGCGTATCTGGGGGGTTGAGCGTTATCGCTGAACACGAAAACGGCCTTCGGGCCGTTTTTTTATTGCCTGCCACAAACCTCGAACCCACCACCCTGTAGGAGTGAGCCTGCTCGCGATAGCGGTGTAACAGTTGCAAAAATATTGACTGCCAGTCCGCTATCGCGAGCAGGCTCACTCCTACAGGGGACGAGGCGGTTCGGAGATTTTTAAAAAAATTTCAGGCCCACCTGTAACGCATCCCCCCGACCTTTCTCTAGAGGGACAAGCAAGCGCAACAGCACTTGCAGACACCCTGATAAAACCTGGAGAAACATCATGACTGCTACCACCCGCACCCTGTCCGCCACCGCACTGGTTCTGGCCCTTGGTTCCGCGCTGAGCATCGCCACCGTCTCCACCGCTCAAGCCGCCGATGCCAACATGGAAAAATGCTTCGGCGTGGCCATGAAAGGCAAGAACGACTGCGCCGCAGGTGCAGGCACCACCTGCGCCGGCACAGCGAAAATGGACTATCAGGCCAACGCCTGGAAACACGTTCCGAAAGGCACCTGCGCCACCATCGAAAGCAAAACCTCGCCGACCGGTTTCGGTCAACTCGAAGCCTTCAAAGCCAAGTCCTGATCCGCGGCCTGCCTGAGTGACGATCATGTTCAGCCACCACGACCATGTCCTTCCACGCACTCAGGCAGCCCTCACCGGGCTCCCGCCCCGTGCAGGGCTGGGCCTCAAGACCGGGCACTTTCAACAAGTGCTCGGTTCATTACCGGACCTCGGCTTCTTCGAAGTCCACGCCGAAAACTACATGGTGGCCGGCGGCCCGTTTCATCATTTTCTCGGTTTGATTCGTGCGCAGTATTCGCTATCGCTGCACGGTGTCGGCTTGTCCATCGGTGCCGAAGGGTCGCTGGATCAACAACACCTCAAGCGCCTGGCTGAGCTGATTGAACGCTATCAACCGCAATCTTTTTCCGAACATCTGGCGTGGTCGAGCCACGGCCCGGTGTTTCTCAATGACCTGCTCCCGCTGGCCTACGACACGCCAACGCTGAACCGCGTCTGCGCGCACATCGATCAGGTCCAGAACGCCCTCAAGCGGCCGATGCTGCTGGAAAACCCGGCGACCTATCTGGCGTTCGAACGCTCGACGATTGATGAGCCAGACTTCATCGCTGAGGTGATTCGCCGCAGCGGCTGCGGCCTGTTGCTCGACGTGAACAACGTCTATGTGTCGTGCATCAATCATCAGCGCGATCCGCTGACCTACCTCGACGCCCTGCCGCTGCACGCGGTCGGCGAGATTCATCTGGCCGGGTTCGCCGAAGATTGCGACAGCCTCGGCGATCGTTTGCTGATCGACGATCACGGCGCGCCAATCGACCAAGCGGTCTGGCAGTTGTACCGCCAGGCGCTGGAGCGCATCGGCCCGGTGGCAACGCTGATCGAGCGTGACAACCAGGTGCCGCCGTTCGAGGTATTGCTGGCCGAGGCGCAACAGGCCGAGCGGCTATTGCTGCAAAGCGGAGGCCGCGCATGAGCACACATAGCGCTTTCGCCGCCGCGCTGATCGATACGCGCCTGCCCTGCCCCGATGGTCTGCGCAGCGCCAACGGTGCCGACCCGGCGAGCCGTTTCGCGGTGTATCGCAACAACGTGCAGGCGTCGCTGATCAATACCCTGGCCGACAGTTATCCGGTCGTACAGCAGCTGGTTGGCGAGGAATTTTTCCGCGCCATGGCCGCGATTTTTATCCGAAGCCAACCGCCACAGAGTCCGCTGATGAGCCGCTACGGCGAAACGTTCGCCGACTTCATCGCGCAGTTCGAACCGATTGCCGGCGTGCCGTATGTCGCCGACGTCGCGCGCCTCGAGTATTTACGCGTCCTCGCCTACCACGCCGCCGACGCGCAGCCGATCCGGCCGGAGCACGTGAGCGCCGCCCTCGCCAATCCGCATACTCTCGGCGGGCTGACGTTCGGCCTGCATCCATCGCTGCACCTGCTCGATTCAGGGTTTGCCGTGGTGGCGATCTGGGCCGCGCATCAGCAGGAACAAAGCCTGGCGGGCATTGGCCTGAATCAAGGGCAACACGCACTGGTGTTGCGCAACGGCCTCGAAGTTGAAGTGTTTGCCTTGGATGCCGGCGCCAGCGTGTTTATCCGTCACCTGAACAATGGCGAGCCGTTGCTCGCGGCGGCCGAAAACAGCCCACCCTTCGATCTCGCCCAAACCCTCGCCTTGCTGATCGCCCATAACGCGATCATTCAACTGAGCTACAAGGAGTTGCCATGAACACGCTTATCCCGCGCGCCATCACCCTGCTGGAAAAAATCCCGCACAGCCTGATTGCCTTCCTTGCGCGTTTTTCCATCGCTGCGGTGTTCTGGAAGTCCGGGCAGACCAAGGTCGAGGGGCTGGCGATCGACCTGATTGACGGCACGTTTGAACTGGGCTGGCCGCGTCTGGCGGACTCGGCGATTCCGCTGTTCCAGAGTGAATACAACGTGCCGCTGCTGTCGCCCGAAATCGCCGCGCATCTGGCGGCGTTCGCTGAACACTTTTTCCCGGCGCTGATCCTGATCGGCCTGGCGACACGTTTTTCGGCGCTGGCGCTGCTGGGCATGACCCTGACCATCCAGATTTTCGTCTATCCCGACGCGTACCCGACCCACGGCACCTGGGCGGCGGTATTGCTGTATTTGATGACGACAGGACCGGGCAAATTGTCGATCGATCACCTGATCGCCCGCCGCTTCCAAGGCTGACCTCGAACTGTAGGCCTTCGCCTGCTCGCGATTGCGGACTGTCAGTTGTTGAGTTTGTGACTGATACACCGCTATCGCTTGCAGGCTCCCCACAAGGTACGAAATCAGCGCTGGAGTCGATCCAGCGCCTCACCACTGCGCTTGAACCAGTCCATCAGGTAATCCGCCAGCACCTGCGTGCGTTTCGGCAAACCACCCTGATACGGATGCACCAGCAACATCGGCACACGACGGGTCTGAAAGTCGCGCAGGAGCCAGCGCAAGCGGCCGTCGGCCAATTCCGTCTGCAGCAGATAGGAAGGCAGTCGGGCGATGCCGGCACCGGTGAGTGCGGCTTTCTTCAGCAGGCTGTAATGGTTGCTGGCGAACGGGCCCGAGACTCGCACTCGCAACAATTCGTGCTGCTGGTGATACAGCCATTCTTCGCGCCCGCTGTAATGGCTGTTGAGCAGGCAGCGGTGCTCGGCCAGTTGTTGCGGCGTCGTTGGCTCGCCGTATCGTTCAAGATAGGCGGGACTGGCGCAGGTCATCTCCTGCCACGCCAGCAGCGGCCGGGCCACCAGGCGTTGGTCATTGGCCACCTCGGAGCGGATCGCCAGATCGAAACCGTCGCGCGACAGATCGCGATAGCTGTTATTCAACTCCAGCTCGATCTGCACGTTGGGATACTGCTGCGAGAACTCCAGCAGCAGACCATCGAAGAAGGTTTCCCCGAGCGACACCGGCACCGTCATCCGCACCGGGCCGGCCATGTCGTCCTTGAGCCGCGCCAATGCCTGACGTGCCCGTTCCACCTGAACCACCAGTGCCTGCGCTTGTGGCAACAGCGCCGCGCCCGCCGCCGTCAGGCTCAATCGCCGGGTGGTGCGTTGCAGCAGAACCACGGAAAACTGCGCTTCGAGCTGACTGATGCGCTTGGACAACTGGCCTTTGCTGCAGCCCAACTGTTGCGCGGCCAAGGTAAAACTGCCGGCTTCGATCAACACGGCGAACGCTGCCAGATCATCCATTTCGCTCATGGATTGTTTCCATTTGAAAACCAAAGGTTGCCTATTAGCGCGCTTATCCGGGAGAAAAACCACTCTAGACTGAAACCTCATGCAATCACTTGAGGTACAGCTCGATGAAGATTCTGTTGATAGGCGCTGGCGGCACAATCGGTTCGGCCGTAGACAAAGAACTGTCGCAACGTCACGAAGTCATTCGCATCGGCCGTAACAGCGGCGACTTGCAGGTCGATATCAGCGACAGCGCGTCGATTCGCAAGCTGTTCGAACAGACCGGCAAATTCGACGCGCTGATCTGCGCCGCCGGCAACGTAACCTTCGCGCCGCTGAGCGAAATGAGCGACGACAGTTTTGCCCTCGGCCTCAAGGACAAGCTGATGGGCCAGGTCAATCTGCTGCTGATCGGGCGCGAATTCGCCAACGATGGCGCCTCGTTCACCTTCACCACCGGCGTGCTCAGCCACGATCCGATACGTAGCGGCGCCTCGGCAGCTATGGTCAATGGGGCTCTCGACAGCTTCGTCCGTGCCGCCGCGATCGAACTGCCACGCGGTTTGAGGGTAAATTCTGTAAGCCCGACGGTTCTGACGGAAGCCTTGGGTAAATACGCGCCTTACTTCCGCGGCTTCAAGTCCGTTCCTGCGGCGGACGTGGCATTGGCCTACGCCAAAAGTGTCGAAGGCCTGCAAACCGGGCAGACACTTCACGTCGGTTGATCGTTTATTCGATCAGCGTCGGCAACAGTTTTTTGGCAACGGGCCGAGGTATCGCCATTCTGAATTGCCGCCCCAGCGCCGAGTGAACCGTTGCCGTCGAAACGGGCTGCCCATTGATCGAAAGCGTCAGTGGCTTGCCGATCGACTCCTGACTGATTTGCGCCATCCTCTCGGTTGCTTCTGGCGTAAGCGTGACCGAGAGCTGAACGAGATCCGGATTAGCTCCTTCATCATCCTTGAGCAGCACCTCCATTCTGGAGAAATCCGTAGCCGAGGACAGATTGATCTCGGCTGCCTGACTTGCGCCTGATGTTGCCAGTGTCAACAGCAATATTGCCGACGTCCATTGCATAAAATTCTTCCTGATTTACGTGGCGAAACTATGCATCGACGCTAATCGTGACTCAATAGTGGCCACACAAGCCTTGTGATCGACAGCCGCCCTCAGTAACGTGGCGACACTTGTCTGGAGAGCCAAAGATGCGTGTCGCCCGTTCGTTGATCGTTGTTGCCCTGCTGCCGTTGTTTGCCGCCTGCCAGTTGTTCGATGGCCAGCGCGAAAGTGCTTCGCACGTCGGGCAGACGCGAATGCAGGGGCAACTGACGGCGGCGGACGGCAAGCTGGTGTTTCAGCCGTGTCAGGATCAGCGCCAGTTGGTGGTCAATGACACCGGCGGCACCAGCGTGTTGCAGGAAGCCGCGACGCTGGCCGATGAGCAAGGCAAGTTGTTCGCCGATGTTCGCGGCAAAGTCGTCGGCGATCGCCTCGATCTGACCCAGCTGTACCGTGTCGAGCGCTCCGGCAGCGCTTGCGATGATCCGAATTTCAAACTGCTGATTCTGCGTGCTGCCGGCCACGGCCCGGAATGGAACGTCAAGGTTAGCGGCAAGGGCATGGTCATCGAGCGTGAGGGCCAGCCGCCGCTGGCCGTGCCTTATGTCGAGGAACAACTCGGAGACGGTCGTTTCAACCTCAGCAGCGAAGCCAACAACCAGCGCATCGAATTGTGGGTCGCCCCGCAACGCTGCGTCGACAGCAGCACCGGCAGCGTGCAGCACATGAGCGCCGAGTTGCGCATCGACGGCCAGGTGCAGCGTGGTTGCGGGTATTTCGGCGGATCGCGCAACGACTGAGCGCATTATCCTCGGCGGATCCGGACGTTGCGGCTTATAATCGCCGCCTTCAAACGCCCTGGCGCAGTTGTGCGCCCCGCGAACCCGGATCCCGCCATGTTACGAATCACCGAACTCAAGCTGCCCATCGACCATCCCGAAGAAGACCTGCGCGCGGCCATCGTGCAACGCCTGGGCATCGCCAGCGATGAGCTGCTCGATTTCACCTTGTTCAAGCGCAGCTACGACGCGCGCAAGAAATCCTCCGAGCTGTGTTTCATCTACACCATCGACCTCAGCCTGCGCGACGAGACCAGGGTGCTGGGCAAGTTCGCCGATGACCGCAATGTCAACGTGGCGCCGGATGTCAGTTACCAGTTTGTCGGTCAGGCACCGAGCGACTTGGGACAGCGCCCGATCGTCGTCGGTTTCGGCCCGTGCGGGATTTTCGCCGGCCTGCTGCTGGCACAGATGGGCTTCAAGCCGATCATTCTCGAACGCGGCACCGAAGTGCGTCAGCGCACCAAAGACACCTGGGGCCTGTGGCGCAAAAGCGTGCTCAACCCCGAGTCCAACGTGCAGTTCGGTGAAGGCGGCGCGGGGACGTTCTCCGACGGCAAGCTGTACAGCCAGATCAAGGACCCGAAATTCCTCGGGCGCAAGGTCCTGCACGAGTTCGTCAAGGCCGGCGCGCCGGAAGAAATCCTCTACGTCAGCAAACCGCACATCGGTACGTTCCGTCTGACCGGCATGGTTGAAAACATGCGTGAGCAGATCCGCGAACTCGGCGGTGAAGTGCGCTTTCAGGAGCGCGTTTCCGACGTGCTGATAGAAGAAGGCCAACTGGTCGGCGTGCAACTGGCGAGCGGCGAAACCTTGCATTCGAAGCACGTGGTTCTGGCCCTCGGCCACAGCGCCCGTGACACTTTCCGCATGTTGCACAGCCGTGGCGTGTTCATGGAAGCCAAGCCGTTTTCGGTGGGTTTCCGTATCGAACACCCGCAATCGCTGATCGACCGCGCACGTTTGGGCAAGTACGCCGGGCACCCGAAACTCGGCGCCGCCGATTACAAACTGGTGCACCACGCCAAGAATGGCCGTTCGGTCTACAGCTTCTGCATGTGCCCGGGCGGCACCGTGGTCGCGGCAACTTCAGAGCCGAACCGCGTGGTCACCAACGGCATGAGCCAGTACTCGCGTAACGAGCGCAATGCCAACTCGGGCATCGTCGTCGGCATCACCCCGGAGGTCGATTATCCGGGCGGCCCGCTGGCGGGCATCGAGTTGCAGGAGCGTCTGGAATCCCACGCGTTCATCCTTGGCGGCAGCGACTACAAGGCCCCGGCGCAGCTGGTCGGCGACTTCATCAATGGCACACCTTCGACCGAACTGGGTGAAGTCGAGCCATCGTATAAACCGGGTGTGGCGTTGGGCGATCTGGCGTTGGCCCTGCCGGACTTTGCCATTGAAGCCATCCGTGAAGCGTTGCCTGCGTTCGAGAAGCAGATCCGTGGTTATTCGTTGCACGACGCGGTGTTGACCGGGATCGAAACGCGCACTTCGTCGCCGCTGCGCATCACCCGTAACGAGTCACTGCAAAGCATGAACGTCAAAGGCCTGTTCCCGGCGGGCGAAGGCGCGGGTTATGCCGGCGGGATTCTTTCGGCGGGCGTGGACGGGATTCGGATTGCCGAGGCGGTGGCGCGGGATATCCTCGGTCTCTCTGACTGACATAACCGTGTAGGAGTGAGCCTGCTCGCGATAGCGCGATAACATTCAACACTTAAGTTGACTGAATCACCGCTATCGCGAGCAGGCTCACTCCTGCATTTGATTGCGGTGTGTCAGATATTGGCGCGCAAGACTGAAGTCGGCAGCGCCTCTCCCCGCTCGGCACTCGCCGTTACGGCCTCGATCAATCCATCCAACTCGTACCCCTGCGCCTGCAACCAGGCCTGATCGTAATAGGTGTCGGCATAGCGCTCGCCGCCATCGCACAGTATCGCCACGATCGACCCCGACTCCCCCGCCGCCTTCATTTGCTGCGCCGCCATCAGCGCACCGATCAGGTTGGTCCCGCTCGAGCCGCCGACATGCCGGCCCAGGCGCTGCGCCAGGTAATGCATGGCCGCCAGCGACAGGGCGTCCGGCACCTTGACCATCGCATCGATCACTTTGGGCAGAAACGACGCTTCCACCCGCGGCCGGCCAATGCCTTCGATGCGCGAACCGCACTCCAGGCGCAGACCGGCATCGCCGCTCCGGTAATAATCGAAGAACACCGAGCGCTCGGCATCGGCGCACAACACGCGAGTGCAGTGCTGGCGATAGCGCACATAACGACCGAGCGTCGCGGTAGTACCACCGGTGCCGGGGCTGGAAATCAGCCAGCTCGGTTCCGGATGTTTTTCATAGCGCATCTGCTGAAAGATCGATTCGGCGATGTTGTTGTTCGCCCGCCAGTCGGTGGCGCGTTCGGCGTAAGTGAACTGATCGATGAAATGCCCGCCGTGTTCGCGAGCCAGGCGCTCGGATTCGGCGTAAATCTGTGTCGGGTCTTGCACCAGATGGCTCTGGCCACCGTAAAAAGCGATCTGCGCGATCTTCTCTTTCGACGTAGTCGCCGGCATCACCGCAATGAACGGCAAACCCAGCATCCGGGCGAAGTACGCTTCGGAAATCGCCGTCGAGCCGCTGGACGCCTCGATCACCGGCGCGCCGGGCTTCAACCAGCCGTTGCACAGCGCATACAGAAACAGCGAACGGGCCAGGCGATGCTTGAGGCTGCCGGTAGGGTGGCTGGATTCATCCTTGAAGTACAACTCGATGCCCGCAAAACCCGGCAGCGGCAAGGGGATCAAGTGGGTATCGGCGCTGCGCTGGAAATCCGCCTCGATGATGCGGATGGCCTCGCGGGCCCACTGTCGGTTGTCGCTCATGGTCAGGCTTCTCGTCGAATCGGGCAGGAATCAGCCTCTTTATGAGGCTCGCTCATCAGCTTAGGAAAAATCCTCCAGCGCGCACAGGTACAGCTGAGTCTCAATGTGTCCGGCAACTGCTAGGCTCAGCGTGGCTGGGGTCAAAAGCCTTGTAACGACATATAACAAAAAAGAATATAACTTTTGTTTTAACAACTAACCGTACGGGTTAGGGTGTCCTACCTTTTTGACGATTCGATGGAGAGCGACCTTGCCTCTGCGTAGCACTTTCACGCGTTTCTTTCAGTTGGAAGCTGCCAGCGGTCTGTTATTGATCGCCGCAGCCATTCTGGCGCTGATTATCAACAACTCGCCGCTGTCGTGGCTGTACACCGGCATGCTCGACACGCCGGTGGTGGCGCAGGTCGGTGCGTTGAAAATCGCCAAACCGCTGCTGTTGTGGATCAACGACGGCCTGATGGCGATGTTCTTCCTGCTGATCGGTCTGGAAGTGAAGCGCGAAGTGCTCGACGGCCAGTTGTCCAAGCCCTCGCAGATCGTTTTGCCCGGTGCGGCGGCCGTCGGCGGCATGCTGATACCGGCGCTGATCTACTGGTTTCTCAACCGCGAAAACCCTGCCGCCCTCAGTGGCTGGGCGATCCCGACCGCCACCGACATCGCCTTCGCCCTCGGCGTACTTGCCCTGCTCGGCAAACGCGTGCCGGTGTCGCTGAAGTTGTTCCTGATGACCCTGGCGATCATCGATGACCTCGGCGCCATCGTGATCATCGCGATCTTCTACTCCGGCGAACTGTCGACCCTGTCGCTGGGTCTCGCCGCGGCGTGCATCGCCTCGCTGGTGGCGATGAATCGACTCGGCGTGGTCAAGCTCGGGCCATACATGATCATCGGTCTGATCCTCTGGGTCTGCGTGCTCAAGAGCGGCGTCCACGCGACGCTGGCCGGTGTGACGCTGGCGTTCTGCATTCCGTTGCGCACGAAAAACGCCGAACCGTCACCCTTGCTCACCCTCGAACACGCGCTGCATCCCTGGGTCGCCTACGGCATCCTGCCGCTGTTCGCCTTCGCCAACGCCGGTCTGTCGCTGAGCGGCGTCACCGTCGAAAGCTTCACCCATGATGTACCGATGGGGATCGCCATCGGCCTGCTGCTGGGCAAGACAATAGGCGTGTTCGGCCTGACATGGCTCGCGGTAAAAGTCGGTATCGCCGCCCTGCCCCAAGGCGCCAACTGGGGCCAGATCCTCGGCGTGGCGATCCTCTGCGGCATCGGCTTCACCATGAGCCTGTTCGTCGGCTCACTGGCCTTCGAGCCGGGCGTGAGCGACTACGCCGGCATGGACCGGATGGGCATTTTGACCGGCTCGATTCTGGCGGCGTTGATCGGTTACGCGGTGACGGCGGCGGCGAGTCGCAAGCAGGCCGTATTGCCCACCAGATAGAAGATCCATGGCGAGGGGAAATCTTCCCTCGCCATCATTCTTTGTAACGCGCGGCGAACTATCTCCACGCCTTTAGCGACGCGTCCTACAGCCATAATTTTCCTGCTTCGTTAACGTCGTGCAGCCCCTTTCGAGGGGCTGTCGATGATGAACGAAGGGACGATCTGTGGCGCCTAACAAGGACATTCCCCGGGTGCATAACCCACCGGCGGGCGACGGGCATCATGTTACCTGGCGGTATATGACGGCCACTGAACTGGCCGAGCGTGAAGCGCGACAAAACGCCTACGACGCGATGCTGGTCCGGCAAGAGACGTTTGAACGCAGCCGGGAAGTGGCTGCGACAAAACCTGAAGCCGTGCGTGCTGGCTGCGTGTTTGCCAAGTCCTGCAAGTTGCCGGACGCCATCATCGATTACGCCAACCCTTCCGGCATGGTGCCGACCGACAGCCTGAAGGATTACGGCGAGCTGATCCTGCTCGGCGCTCGCGAGGCGGATGAACGCGGTGGCGTCCCCCTCAAGAAAATCAGCGCCAATGCCCTCCCCGTCGGGTTTGGCAGCCTGGCGTTGGCCGGTTCAGCCTTCGAAGCGCTGCCAGCGATGATGTCCAGCGCGGCGGTCTCGCCTTTGCTCGGGTTGGTTGCGCTGCTGATGCCTTCAAATCTGGGTGACAGTGCGCTGTATACCGATGAGCAACTGAGCACGCTCAAACAAGCCCGGACTCGCGTGCGCCTGCGTGTCGAACAGCAGGCCGATGGCACGCTCAAGGGTTACGGTTTCTACACCGGCAAGAACCGCGATTGGGAAATGGTTGATGTCGTGCAGTTCAGGCCACGCGGTGACCGGTTCGTTGCGGATCTGGGGGAAGGCGTCGAATTGCTGTGGACGCCGGCTGTGGATGGCTCTGACATTCTCGGCATACCGGCGTTGGAGGCTGCACCACAAGCACCGCATATCTGGGTGTACCCGCCGACGAAAGCGGCGGACGGGATTCTGGTGAATCCAGTTTATCCGCCGGAGTACAAGGATTTCATTCTCGTGTTTCCGGCGGATTCGGGCATCAGGCCGCTATATATTGTGGCCAGCATTTCACAGGGAAATTACCATCAAAAACCTAAAAGCTTACCTGCATATCCCGATGCTCGATGGGCTCCTCCAAAAACACCAATAAAGGGTGGCGGAGGGTTACGCCCGCGATGGAAAGACAAAGAGGGATTAATTTTTGAATGGGATTTCCGGCACGGTGCGGTTGAGAAATATACAAAGCGTGGGAGGCATTTGGGGGAGTACAACCATGAAACAGGCGAACAGACGAAACCAGCAGATCCTACAAGAAGGATAGAACCATGAAGCATCGAATCATGGGCGTGGTAAAGGGTGACGACTCAGCTGTATTTGAGCAAGCGCTCCCCATCGCTACGTCCAATTTAAAAGTCATTATGGGTTGGAGTACGAGAGACGACTCTCTTTACGATTACAAGCTGACGGAGCAACAGATCACTGATATTGAACAAGCATGCGCCGTAAACATGCCTCGACACCTTGACCTATATCTTTCCTCTGAAGACTAATGACTTAGGTGCCACAGGGGCCTCGAATACTTCATGGGCACCTGCGCCAAATACTGATTGCTCAAATCACAAGCAACAAAAAACCCCGACCAGTCACCTGATCGGGGTTTTCTTCACCTGCATCCCGCTTAGTGCGAAACGCGACTGGTCCCGCCAACGGTCGAAATCCGTACCCGCTCGCCGACGCGGAACACTTCATTCTCCTGAACCTGCTGCACGTAGGCGCGCATGCTGCCGTCGTCTTCGCGGACGGTGATTTCCACGCCTTGAGTACGGGTCAGGCCTTCTTCGGTGGCCGAGCCGAGCAAGCCGCCCGCCACTGCACCGATGACCGCGGCGACGATGCTGCCCTTGCCGCCGCCGATGGCGCTGCCGCCGACACCGCCGACCACTGCGCCAGCCGCGCCGCCGATCGGGGTCTTGGTGCCTTCGATTTTCACCGGACGCAGGGATTCGATGGTGCCCATGCGAATCGTCTGCACGCGACGCGCTTCGTCACGGGAGTAGGAGTCACCGGTCAGGCTCGACTGGCAGCCGGTCAGCAACATTGCCATGGTGGAAAAGGAAGCAACCAGCAGAACAGACTTACGCATAGCATCAACTCCAAAAGAACATGTGTTCATTAAACTCCGTGGCTTGGCGCCTGTCACGACACCGGCCGGATAAATTGGCTTCCATTCAGGCCAGGTACAGATGGCGGCGAACGTCCACTTACAGTAGCGCCAAATCAGCGATCCTGCGCCGCCGGCCGCTATCTGGCTCGGTAGACTGCTCAGGGTGCCAGTCGTTCAAGAATCCAGGCGGCGCCCTGCGCACGGTAGTTGAGGCGATCGTGCAGACGGCTCGGCCGGCCCTGCCAGAATTCGATGCGCTCGGGCAGCAAGCGATACCCGCCCCAGTGTGCCGGGCAGTCGGGTTGGCTGTCGGAGAAACGCTGCTCGGTGGCCTTGAGCAAATCTTCCAGTTCACCACGGCCGTTGATCACGCGGCTTTGCGGTGAGGCCCAGGCACCGAGACGACTGCCCAGTGGCCGTACCTGGTAGTACGCATCGGACTCCTGCGGTGTGACCTTGACCACTCGCCCTTCGATGCGCACCTGACGTTCCAGGGTAGGCCAGAAGAAGGTCATGGCGGCAAATGGATTGGCCGCCAGCTGTTGTCCCTTGGCGCTGTCGTAATTGGTGAAGAAGGTAAAGCCGTGGTCGTCCAGGCCCTTGAGCAGCAGAATGCGGCAGTGCGGACGCCCGTCGGCATCGACCGTGGCCAGGGTCATGGCGTTGGCCTCTACCGGTGCCTGTTCGGTGTTCACCGCATCGGCGAACCACTGGTGAAACAGGGCGAACGGCTCGGCCGGGGCTTGCGCCTCGGTCAAGCCATCGCGGGTGTAATCACGACGCATATCTGCCAGAGCCTGGGTCATGGCGCATTCCTTTTGATTAGCGGATCACTTTTTGGTGGCGTCTGTCGCAGCGACTTTCTTGTCGGTCGTGGCAGCTTTGGCTGGCGCGGTTTTCTTTGCAGCCGGTTTGGCCGGAGCCTTTTTCGCAGGTGCCTTGGCCGCAGCTTTCTTGGCCGGGGCCTTTTTCGCCGCTGGGACGGCGGCTTTTTTCGCGGCTGGAGCCGGAGTCGCTGGTTTGGCCGCTGGCTTGACGTCTTGCGCTGCAACCAGGGTCACTGGCTTCGGCGCTGGCATGTTGTATTTGCTCAACAGCGCAACCATGGTGTTTTGTGGGGTCACCAGCAACTCAACGCGACGGTTCAAGGCGCGGCCTTCAACGCTGTCATTGGCCGCACGCGGTGCTTCCGAACCCATGCCACGCAGCATCAGGCGATCACGCTGCAGACCGCTGAGGCGGAAGATCGCCGCCACCGATTGAGCTCGTTCCTGGCTCAGCTTGATGTTGGCCGGCGCGGCACCGCTGGTGTCGCTGTGGCCGAGCACCAGCACGGCAGTTTTCGGGTCGGCTTCGAGGATTTTCGCTACGCGGGTGAATGGGCCGAGGGTGACCGGCAACAGCATCGCCGGACGGTCCGGGTTGAACGAGCCCTCAACTGGCGCGGTGACGACCAGCACGTTGTCGCGGCGCTCGAGTTGCAGGTTGCTGTCCTTGACCGCTTCGCGCAAGCGCGGCTCGTAGTCGTCGAGCCAAGCCTGAGTCACCTTGGGATCAGGCATCGGCACGGCTTTGGCGGTCGGTTGGTCTTTACCGCCGAACGGCCACCACCATTTGCCACTGGACTCGGCCTCAGCCTTGGCGACAGTGACCGGTTTTTTCACTTCCGGAGCAACTTCAGCCTTCAGGTCCGCTTTGGTCGCTTCATCGCTGGAACCGAACGGCCAGTACCACGGATTGCTGCTCTCAGCCTTGGCGACCGGTGCAGTCGCCGCAGGTTTCAACGGGGCCGGGGCCGGTGCAGGCTCCTTGGCCGCGACCGTGTCGGAAGAACCGAACGGCCACCAGCTGCCGCCGTCCGCGTCGTTTTTCGGGGTCTGTGCGCAACCGGTGATCGCTACACACAGGGCCAGGGCGAGGGTCTTTTTAGATGACATTGAAAATCCACAAATGAAGTAATGAAAAATCAGAGCACTTTCGCCCGGATAAACAGCCGTTTTGAATCGAAAATCCTGTTGAGGTTCCGCCCCTGGAACCTCTATCAACGCTTTACAGACAAGTGGCAAGCACCCGCGCGAGCTTTTGCGCGCGCGGGTCCATCAATACATATGGCCCAAGGGTATTTGTCACAAAACCAAACGCGACATCATGCTCAGGATCAGCAAAACCGATGGAGCCGCCCGCTCCCGGATGGCCGAACGCGTGCGGACCGAGGCCATAGGTGGCGTTGGGCACGTCGGGTTGATCAAGCATGCAGCCGAGACCAAAACGCGTGCGGGTCAGCAACGTCTTGTCGTCGCCGAGGCTATGCTCACGGGTCAGCTCTTGGAGCATGTCGCTTTCGAGCAGGCTGCCGTCAAGCAGACCGGCATAAAACCCGGCCAGACTACGCGCATTGCCATGGCCGTTCGCCGCTGGTTGCTGCATGCGTCGCCATTCCGGTTTGTTGGTGCTGGTCAGCACCGACGGCGGATTGGTGAAGGCACGGGTGGTCATGGCCGTCGGCTCGCGCATGGTCACTTGCAGCAAGCGCTGGGCCGCGGCGTCGCCGGGGTTGCCCTTGCCGCGGGCGATGTGCGCCACGCGATGAAATTCTTCATCGGCCAGACCGACATGGAAATCCAGCCCCAACGGCTTGGCCACACGAGCGACGATGGATTCACCGGGCCCACGGCCGTCAGCGCGGCGCAGCAATTCGCCAACCAGCCAACCGTAAGTGATCGCGGCATAACCGTGACCCGTGCCCGGCGTCCACCACGGTGCTTCGGCCGCGAGGGCATCGACCATGGTTTGCCAGTCGTACAGGGCTTCGGGAGCGAGCAGTTCGCGCAACGCCGGCAGGCCGGCCTGATGGCAGAGCAATTGGCGCAGCGTTATGGATTCTTTACCGGCGGCGGCGAATTCCGGCCAATAGCGGGCGACCGGTGCATCGAGTTGCAACTTGCCTTCGGCCACCAGTTGCAGCGCGGTGACCGCAGTAAACGTCTTGGTGCAGGAGAACAGATTAGCGATGGTATCGCTGTGCCAGGCTTCGGCGCCGTCCTTGTCGGCGGTGCCGGACCAGAGGTCGACAACGGTTTGTCCACCGACCTGAATGCACAGGGCTGCGCCGCGTTCCTGGGCATCGTCGAACAGTGCGGCAAATGCCTCGCGCACCGCTTCGAATTGAAGCTCGTAATGACCCTGAATCTGCACCCGCAACTCCCCCGCGAAAACGCTCTACAAAGTGGCCCGCATTGTTCCAGCCCTTGAAGGATTTGGGAACAGGCGCGGGCCAGACGGTTGTTCTGGAAATTTGTTGAGCCTGCTCGCGAAGAACGCTAACGCGGTCTTTCGGAACTCAGTGACCATTGCCGGAATGCCCACCTGCATGTCCGGCCCCTGCCGCCTTACCCGCCTCCCCTTTGCGCCCGCCCTCAGCTTCATGAGCCGGGGCTTTCTGTGCTTCTTTGCCAAGCTGCTCAAGCGTCTGCAGATTGCTCTTGCGCACAGTCTCGACGAAGCCCTGGTACGGCACATCGGTGACCCCGACCAGACCGAAGTGACCATTCTCGCCGTCGAGCAAACGCCCGGTTACCGGTTGATCGAGATACTGGAACCAATGCACGCCAACAATCGACGGCTCGTTCAGCGCCTGTTTGAGGAAATTGGCATAGGCCGGGCCGCGATCTTCTTCTCGCGCGACTTGCGTGACACCGCCCCAGAGCGGGCCACGATCGGTCGAGCCGAAATTGAACTCGGTGATCAGCACCGGTTTGTCCAGCGCGGCGAGGGCGGCGAAGTCATGACCGTCCTGCGGTTTGAGCGTGTACATATTGAAGCTCAGCACATCGCAATACTGCGCACAGGACGCCACGGCTTCCGGCGTGCTGACAGCGAAGCGCCCGCCGAGCAACATCTGGTTGGGTGCGTGCCATTTCAGCGAGTCGGAAATGGTCTTGAAGTACGTGTCGGCGAAAACCTTCTGGAAGTATTTGAAGTCGGCCTCGATTTCCGGGTGTTCCGGGTTCGGCAGCGGCGGCACGAAGCCCGGATCTTCCATCAATTCCCACGCCGGCAAGTCGATGCCCCAGGCCTTCGACAGCCCGGCCTGATTGCGGTATTTGTCGCGCAGTTGTTTGAGGAAGGCGCGTTTGGCCGGCACGTCAGTGGTCATTTTCAGCGTGCCGTAAGCCAGCGCGTAACGCGCCTTCGGATCATCGCCAGGACCGGCCCAGGCCAGTTCGTTGTCGGCGTAATAGCCAATCAGCCACGGATCGTCGCGATGATCGCGCGCGGCAATCGCCACCGCACGTTCGGTAGCCATGGCGAAACGCGGATCGAACGGGTCAGGCATGCCGCCCCACCAGTCGCTGCCGGTGCTGATGCTGGCGTAGTCGCCGACGATCGACAGCGGCAAGGTATACGGCACGCGCTCGGCATCGCCAAGCACCGGTGCGCTCCAGTTGCCGATGGTATTGAAGCCCCAGGCTTGCAGGCGATCAAGAGTGTGGGTGGCCCATTGCTGTTCGTCGATAGTCGCTTGGCACGGCGCGGAGGTTTCAGCGCGGGCGATGTGCGCCGCGTCTGTTTGAGCGGCTTCGGCCACGCCGGATTTCGGCTCGACTACAGGCGCGGCGGTTTTCTCGGCGGACGTTTCGGCGGCTTCGGATTTGGCCGCCTCTGCCACGCCGGACTTGCCTTCGCTGTCCGCCTTGCACGGCGCGCCGTACAAGCGTTGCAGGTTAGCGGCGTAGAAGTCATACCAGCGACCATTGGCATAGCCTCGACCCTGATCGACGCCATTGCCACCGCGATTGTCGCCCTCGCCAAAATGGCTGGCCAACGGTTCGTTCGGCTTGGGCAACGAGTCGAACATGTATTCGCGACCGCTCACATAAGTGCGGTTGACGTCGGGGCTGACGGTGTTGACGCCGAGGGAGTAAAACGGATGCCCTTCAGGGGTCACCAGATACCAGCGGCCATCGCGCTTTTCGCTGCGGAAGAAACCGCTGGCCTTGAACGCCGGGCCCCGATTCCAGCCACCGAATTTGTCCAGTGAAGACTTCTGGCGCTCGGCCAGCCAGCTCTTCAGTTGCTGCTGTTCCTTGGCGGCGGCGGATTTCAGTTGCTGGTCGTCGGCGATCTTCTCCGGCCACTTGCCTCGAGTCGATTGCCCGTATGCATCGACCAGATTGCCGTACACGGCCTGGTTGATCCCGTCGTCGTTCTGCACGCCGAAACGCTCGAGCAGCAGGCTCTGGGCAACTTTCGGTTGATCCATCGACAGACTGACCGAGACCACTTGGCTGCGATCAATTGCGCCACTGCTGCTGGCGAGCAGGATGCGTTGGCCATCGACAGTCATCGGCATCGCCGGCCCGGCTTTCATGCCCTGGCTCAACGGCGTGGTGGCGACCAAAGGCACCAGCAGGGTCTGCGCCGGACCGGCCGGCAGGTCGACGCGGCTGACCAGGGTTTTGCCATCGTTGCTCTGAATCTGCACGTAAACCGTTACAGCCCAGTCCATCGCGCTCTGCAGCCGCAGGGTCATCATGCCGGACTGCGACCAGTCCCAAGCGCCGGTCTGCGGCGTCAGACGCAGGGTCGGACGGGCCACGGGATTGAAGGTCACACGGCGCAGCACCTCGCCCTCTGCTGTCTGCTCGGCGTTGGCTTGCGGCAGATCAGCATTTTCGGTGACAACCTTGACTACATCGGCCGGGCGCACGAAGTTGAACAGGGTCTGTTGACCGGCAGGCGCTGCGCACAACGGCGCAGCGAAGATCAGGGCGAATACAGCGGGCAACGAACGGCGAATCATAAGAACGGAGTTCTCCCTAACGACCCATCAAGGCCAGTGGAAAAGCGGTGGCAAGGAGATAGACAACACAGTGGGCGAAACCGCCCACCGTTGTCTCAGGATATTTCGCGGCGGAACGGCGGCAGTGCGTTGAGGATCGCCTTGCCGTAGCGCTGGGTGACCAGACGCCGATCAAGCAAGGTGATGGTGCCGCGGTCTTCTTCGGTGCGCAGCAGACGCCCGCAGGCCTGGACCAGTTTCAGCGAAGCGTCGGGCACCGAGATTTCCATGAACGGATTGCCGCCGCGGGCTTCGATCCATTCCGACAGCGCGGCCTCGACCGGGTCATCCGGCACCGAAAACGGGATCTTGGCGATCACCACGTGCTCGCAGTAAGCCCCCGGCAAGTCGACGCCCTCGGCAAAACTGGCGAGGCCGAACAGCACGCTGGAATCGCCGCCATCGACCCGCGCCTTGTGCTTGTTCAGGGTTTCCTGTTTCGACAGGTTGCCTTGAATGAACACTTGCTTGCGCCAGTCACGATCGAGGCCGTCGAATACGTCCTGCATCTGTTTGCGCGAAGAGAACAGCACCAGCGTGCCGCGCGAGCCCTCGACCAGATCCGGCAATTCGCGAATGATCGCCGCCGTGTGCGCCGCCGCATCGCGCGGGTCGGCCTTCAGGTCGGGCACGCGCAATACCCCGGCATCGGCGTGATGGAACGGGCTCGGCACCACGGCGGTGACGGCTTTTTTCGGCAGACCGGCGCGCATGCGGAATCGGTCGAACGTGCCCAGCGCGGTCAGCGTCGCCGAAGTCACCAGACAGCCGTAAGCCACGTTCCACAGGCTGCGGCGCAGGGTTTCTGCGGCGAGGATCGGGCTGGCATTGACCTCGATGTCGAACAGCGAACCGCTTTCGGCCAAGGTCAGCCAGCGCGCCATCGGCGGGCTGTCTTCCGGGTCTTCGGCGGTGAACGCGGTCCACAATTCCCAGTTGCCCGAGGCACGGGACAACAGGCTGCCGAACAGCGGATACCATTCTTCGGCCTGATTGCTGGCGATGCCGATGTTGACCTCGCCATCCATGCCTTCCTTGAGCAGGTCGGTCAGGCGCTGGAACAGATCATTGAGCCGCGAAAAGCCCTTCTTCAGCTCGATGCCCATTTCGCGCATGTGCTCCGGAATCACCCCGCCGACAAAGCGATGACGCGGGCGCTCGCGGCCCTCGACGTCTTCACCGGGTTTGAAATCGGCCACCTGCTCGCAAGCGCTGAACATGAACTGCTGCTGCGCCTTGATCTCCCGCGCCAGCTCCGGGACCTGCTCGATCAGCTTGCCCAGATCGCCCGGCAACGGGTGCTGAGCCAGCAGTTTGGTGAGGTTCTTGGCGGTGGTTTCCAGCCAATCGGCGGTGGAACGCAGGCGCGTGTAATGGGCGAAGTGGCCGATGGCCTTGTCTGGCAGGTGGTGGCCTTCGTCGAACACGTAAATGGTGTCGCGCGGATCCGGCAACACCGCACCGCCACCCAAGGCCAGGTCAGCCAGGACCATGTCGTGGTTGGTGACGATCACGTCGACCTTGCCCATGCCTTCGCGCGCTTTGTAAAAGGCGCACTGGCCGAAGTTCGGGCAATGCCGGTTGGTGCACTGGCTGTGATCAGTAGTCAGGCGCGCCCAGTCCGCGTCTTCCAGCGCATTCGGCCAGCTGTCGCGGTCGCCGTCCCACTTATTGCCGGCGAGCTTTTCGATCATGCTGGTGAAAAGCTTCTGACTCGCCTCGTCGACCTCGATCTTGAAGCCTTCTTCTTCGAACAGCTGCGCGGTGGCGGTCTGTGCGTGGCCTTCCTGCAACAGCATGTCGAGCTTGGACAGGCACATGTAACGGCCACGGCCCTTGGCCAGCGCAAAGCTGAAATTCAGCCCGCTGTTGCGCATAAGGTCAGGCAAATCCTTGTAGACGATCTGCTCTTGCAGGGCGACGGTCGCGGTGGCGATCACCAAGCGCTTGCCGGCCAGTTTCGCAGTCGGGATCGCCGCGAGGCTGTAGGCCACCGTCTTGCCGGTACCGGTGCCGGCTTCCACCGCGACAATCGCGGGGTCGCCACTGCGCCGGCCTTCGTCGTCGGTGTCGATATCACCGAGGACTTTCGCGACTTCAGCGATCATCAGGCGCTGACCGTATCGCGGCTTGAGGCTCTTGGCCTCTAGAAAACGCGAATAGGCGCCCTGGATCGTGGTTTTGAGTTCAGTGCTGATCATTGAGTGTCGGGCGCAAAAACGCTGGATAAATTTTCAGTGGTTTGATTCGGCGGCTATCATACCCCGCTAATCGATCCTGCGCAGAACGGAGTGCCCGAATGACACCTTTTAGCCTCGTTTATCCCCTGCATGTCCTCGCCGCGCTGGTGTGGGTTGGCGGCATGTTTTTCGCCTGGATGGTCTTGCGCCCTGCGGCTGTGAAGGCTTTGGAGGGGCCGGCCCGGCTGACCCTGTGGGTGGAAGTGTTTCAAGGTTTTTTCCGTTGGGTCTGGGTGGCGGTGATCCTCTTGCCGATCACTGGCGTGGGCATGCTGCATTTGCAGCAGGTCGGGTTCGAGACCGCGCCAAAGTACGTGCAGGTGATGATCGGTTTGTATGTGGTGATGACCGCGCTGTTCATCCGCATCCAGGGGCTGATGCTGCCTGAGCTGCGCAAAGCGGTGGAGGTAAAGGACTGGCCGGCGGGTGCGGCGGTGCTGGGGCGGATTCGCCGGGTGGTGGGGGTTAATCTGCTGGTCGGGGTGGTGCTGGTGGCGGTTGCGGCGGCACGGCCTTGATCGTTCCCACGCTCTGCGTGGGAATGCCGCAAGGGACGCTCTGCGTCCAGTGACGCTGAGCGTCACGGGCAGTGTTCCCACGCAGAGCGTGGGAACACTCAGCGGGTTGGACGTTAAAGGCGCTGCACAGTCACAGCACCCGCCGCCCCCGCCGGCCCTGGCTGTCCATCCGCGCCGGCCTTGCCGTTCTTGCCGCCATCGGCGCGATACACCAGGCAGCCCTTGGACTTGCCGCCCTTGCCCGCCTTGCCGCCGACACCCGCCGGCCCACCGGCACCGCCCGCCACGGTGACCTTGATCCGCTCGGCCGGAAATTCACGCGGCACTTCAAGGCGCACCAGCGCTCCCGGCGCGCCTGGCTGGCCGTCGCTACCGTTGCTGCCATCGGAACCATGGCCGGCCGAGCCATAAGTGCATCCTGGATCTTCACCGTTACCGCCGTCGAGCCCGACAAACCCCGGCGCGCCCGTGCCGCCACGAGCGTCAACCAACAGCTGCGGCGCGTTCAACGCCTTGAATTGCAGATTCAGATTGCGCCCGGCACGAGCAGCCTTTTCATAAGTGCCCGGTGCCCCGCGCGCGGTGATCTGGCTGCCTTCGCTGAGATCGGCGCGCGCCACTTTCATTTCCAGCGCCTGTTCGGCCGGAACAATGGCGATGCGCGCTTCATGGCCGAGGCGCAATTCACCGACGTTCAATTCGGTCACGTTCGAGGGAATCAGCAAGGTGCCGTAATCGGCGACTTCCAGCTTCTCCAGTTGCAAGGTGCTGGCAGTGTTGGGCAGACGCATCAGCGAGTTGGCTTCGACGCTGACCACCTGGGCGCAGGCAAAGGGACTGATGAATACAGCGAGCAGGCAGAGTTTACGCATGGGAAGAAGCCTCCGGAGCGGCCGGGGCCGGGATGGTTTGCAGGTGGAAGACGCCGAACAACAGGATGCGGCCACGATCACGCCAGGGATGCGGGCGACCTTTGAGGCTGCGGTTGCACAGCAGCACTTCAATGACATGGATCAGCAACAACAGACCGCCGGCCAGATTGACCAGCAGGTGCAGCGGATGAACGAACGGCACCAGTTGATTGGCCAGCACCACGCAGCAGAACAGCAGGGTCAACAACCGCCCCAGCCACCAGAACACTTTCATACGCCCCCCGTGTTGCGAATTATTCTTTGCGCGCACAGTACCGGCTTCTACGGGGGATAAGCCAGAGGGTCAAATGAAAAAACTTCGTTGTGCCGCTAAATGGCTGCCGGCGCGATAACGATCGCCCGGCAGCTCTAGCCTGCGCCCTGCAGAGGCGCGCTAACGATTGATGTGCAATTCCACGCGACGGTTCTGTGCGCGCCCGTCGTCCGTGGCGTTGTCCGCCACCGGCTCGCTTTCGCCACGCCCTTCGCTGGTCAGTTTGTTCGGCGCCAGGCCCTGACTGAGCAGATAGGACGCAACACTGCTGGCACGGCGTTCCGACAAGGCTTGGTTATAGGCATCCGAACCTTTGCTGTCGGTGTGGCCGATGACCTTGATGCTGACCACGTCGGCGTTGCGCAACTTGTCCATCAGCGTATCGAGCTGCGCCGTCGCAGCCGGGGTCAGGTCGGATTTGTCGAAATCGAACAGCACGTCGCCGGCATCGCTGAGGGTGATGACTTCCGTTTGCGGCGCCGGCTCCGGCGCTTTGGTCGCAGCCGGGTACACCGGCAGCGGGCAACCGCGATGATCGACCTCGGTGTTTTCCGGGGTATCGGGGCAGCGGTCGCGGCGGTCGAATACGCCGTCGCTGTCTTCATCGCCGTCCTGGGCGTAACAGATCAAGCCTCCGGTGAGGATGCCCAATGCCGCGCCGCCACCGGCCCAGCCGGCGCTTTCGATAGCGCCGAGGCCGCCACCGACCAGCCCGCCGAGAAGGCTGCAGATCGGCCATGTACGTTGATTGAGGGGTGCAGTGCCATCGCTGTGCGTGGCGCAACCGGTGAGCAGGCTGCCGAGCAGCAGTACCGGCAAGACGGACCTTGCGAAAACAGTCATGGTGAAAGCTCCTGTGTCACCGGCCCATACCGGTTACACAGGAGTAAAGACCCGCATCCGCGACTGCACAAGCCGCGGATGCGAGAGGGCTTAGCGGACGATTTTGATTTCGGTGCGACGGTTCTGCGCGCGACCATCGGCCGACTTGTTATCCGCCACTGGCTGACTTTCACCCAGACCGGACACCGAGACGAAGCTGGCGCGTGGCACGCCTTGCTGGATCAGGTATTCCACCACCGAATGCGCACGGCGATCCGAGAGTTTCTTGTTGTAGGCATCGCTGCCCACACTGTCGGTGTGACCGGTCACGGTCAGTTGCGCGGTCGAGGACTCCTGTTTCAGGCGGTCGGCAACCTTGTCCAGTACCTGTTTGTCAGGACCGGTCAGCGTGGCCTTGTCGAACTGGAAGTGCACATCACGGATGACGATGGTTTCTTCCTTGACCACGACCGCTTCTTCAACCACTGGCGCAGGGGCCGGTGGCGGGCAACCGTCAGCATCGACCTGAACGCCTTTAGGCGTGCCCGGGCACTTGTCGCGGCTGTCTGGCACACCATCGCCGTCTTCGTCACCATCACCATGAACCCAGCAATAGGCCGCTGCCGTACCACCGACCAGCAGCGCACCGTAACCGGCCCACGCAGCGCTTTCGGTGGCACCGAGACCGGCGCCGACCACACCACCGACCGCCGCACAGGTCGGCCAGTCGGTTTTCTGCAAACCTGCACAACCAGTCAACACACTGGTTAGCAGAACCAAGGGTAATGCTGTCCGAACTATGCTCATCTAGTTTTCTCCTGAGGGATCGGCTTAAAACCGATTCAGGGAGTAAAGACCGGAGTTTTAATCTCCGCCAGCAATAGGCCATTGCTGTTTGCGACCGTGTTCACAGGGCTTGGCCAGATTGTCGGGCGAGCGCGCCGACGCAACGCTTTGCCCCCGCGCACAGGCAGGCTAGTCTTGGCGGTCTGATTGAGGAGCATTGATGAACGTCGCCATTTCTTCCCGCACGCCGCAACAGGCGTTGGCTGCCTTGCTGGATCGCTACGCGCCGGCGCACTTGCTGCTGATCGGCGCCAGCGAGTTTCCGGCCTTGAGCGCTTTCAAAGAGGCGCATCCGGATACCGTCGTCGCCCATGCCGCACCCGGTACATTGCCCGCCGAACTGGCAGCGCAGCGCTTCGATCTGGCGCTGGTCGTCGATTGCCTGGAACATTTGCCCAAGCGCGACGGCCTGAACCTGTTGGGCGGCATCCGTAACCTCAACGCCAGTCGCATCGCAGTATTGGCGGACCTTAGCGCCAGCGGCTGGCAGGAAACCGACTTCTATTCGCTGGCGCTGCAGGCCAGCGAACGTTTCCAGCGCGACGATCAGGTGCTGACCCTGTTCACCTACGATCTGCTTGACTACAAACAAGTCCCTGACTGGCTCAATTCGCGATTCTGGGCCAATCCGGAAAATTTCGGGAAATACTGGTGGTAATGCAATGAGTACAGCCATTTGCCCGTGCGGCAGCGGCAATCTGCTGGAAGCCTGCTGCGGCCATTATCACGAAGGCCACCCGGCACCGTGCGCCGAAGCGCTGATGCGTTCGCGCTACAGCGCTTATGTGCTGGGGCTGATCGATTATCTGGTGGCAACCACCCTGCCCGCTCAGCAAGCGGGTCTGAATCAGCAGGCGATCCGCGACTGGAGCGCGCAGAGCACCTGGCTCGGTCTGGAAGTGGAAAGCTCGGAAGTCTTCGGCGGCCAGCCGGAGCACGCCTTCGTCACCTTTACCGCGCGCTGGCATGACGACCAGGGCGAGCACAGTCATCGCGAGCGCTCCTCGTTCGTGCAGAACGGCGGCCGCTGGTATTTCATCGACCCGACCGTGCCGATGAAGTTGGGGCGCAATGACAATTGCCTGTGTGGCAGCGGGCAGAAATTCAAGAAATGCTGCTCGGGGTATTTCGGCGCGTAGACCGGCTGGCGACTAGACTGGGGTCAAAGGGAGTTCTGCTCGATGCTCGGTCAACGTCACACGTTGCGATTGGTTGTTCTGATGCTGATGTTGAACCTCGGCGGTTGCGCGTCGTGGTTCGGCGACGACAGCGTCGAACCCGCCGTGCATCTGGTGAAAGTCGAAGTGGTGCGGGCGAAACTGCTCGAACAGAAATTCATCCTGCATTTTCGCGTCGACAACCCCAACGACAGCGAACTGACCGTGCGCGGTCTGGAATACCGTATCCATCTGGCTGACATCCTGCTGGCTGAGGGTGAACACGAGCATTGGTTCAGCGTCGGACCGAAACACAGTGCATATTTCAAGGTGCCGATCCGCACCAACCTGTGGCCGAAGGTCAAGGACGTGGTGAAAATGCTGAAAAAATCCGATCAGCAGATTCCCTATCGCCTGCAGGGCGAAATGGAAACCGGTTTATTCATCGCCCACTACGTGCACCTGGAGCGCAATGGCGTGATAATCCCCGCCGATTTAATTCCGGAGCAACACCGATGACCCAGCAACCTCATGTCCACGGCCCTGACTGCAACCACGACCACGACCATCATCACGAGCATGACCACGGCCACGTGCACGGCCCGAACTGCGGCCACGCCCACCAGGAACCGGTGCGCAACGCCTTGAAAGACGTCGGCCGCAACGACCCGTGCCCATGCGGCAACGGCAAGAAATTCAAGAAGTGCCACGGCGCGTGATGCGTTGGGCGGAGCATCTCTTCGCCCGTTAGATCGCCATCGCTTGCAGGCAAGCTCCCACCTTCGACCGCGTTATTCAATTGCAACGCGGTCCAGTGTGGGAGCCTGCTCGCGATGAGGCGGGCACATCCAGCATGGTTGTCGCCTGATACACAGCCATCGCTTGCAGGCAAGCTCCCACAAAAAACCGTCGCCCCCTTCAGGCCGAGTGTCAGCTCGCCTGCTGTTGATTTTGATCCACCGGCGACGTTGAAGGCTGGGGCTTGAAATCAGCCTGAAAATCAAAAGTCCCTCACCCTAGCCCTCTCCCGGAGGGAGAGGGGACTGACCGCGGTGGATGCGAGTGCTTCGCCGACGTGAATTACCGAGTCGCACACAGGTCTGGAACAGCCCACAAATCGGCTCCCTCTCCTGAGGGGCAAACCCACCGCAAACCCCAAGCCATGCGGCGCTTCTCACCACTCAACAATGAGCGTTAGCTCGAGTGCTTTTGATCTTGATCCACCGGCGACGTCGGGAGGCTGAGTGGAGGGATTGATCCGGGCGTGGGAGCGTAGCGACCGTCTGGCGCAGCCAGACACAGCGGAAGTAGGTGCAGCGAAGCAAACCGTAGCCGCTGCGCCCGGATCAGTCCCGGAGCGAAGGAACCCGAGCTTGCGAGGGCCGAACGCAGGAGCAAGCGTTTTTTTGCTTACTTTTTTTAGGCGTTTGTAAAAAAAGTGAGTCGCCGTCAGGCGAAACCGCCAGCCGCAGCACCCGAAACAACGGATATGTACACAGCAACAAAAAAACCAATAGAGATATTCAGCCAGCCGCCAGAACCCGGTCACTGCTGACCACCGTCGCATACTCCCCGTGCAAATTCCCCAGCGACATCCCGTGCACCTCCTCAGCCGTCCGCGGTGTGCCGAAATAATCCACCTTGTCGAACGTAAAACACCCGTCTTCCACCACCCAAGCATCGAACCCAAGATTACCGGCGGTACGCGCCGTTGATTCCACCGAGTTGTGGGTAGCCACGCCGACAATCACCAGTTGCCCAATCCCCGCCTCACGCAATCGTGCCTCCAGTCCAGTGGCAGAAAACGCATCCGGCACCTGCTTCTGAACCAGCCACTCGCCCTGCTGCGGCACGAATCGTGGCTGAAACTCCACGCCCTCCTGCTCCGGCCAGAACACCGAATCAGGCGAGCGCGACAGATGCTGGACATGAATCACCGGGCGCGCGGTCCGGCGCCACAGCGCCAACAGATCAAGAATCTGTTCTTCCGCCTGCGGGTTATTTCGGCGCCCCAGCCGCGGATGCAGAATGCCTTTCTGTTGATCAATGATGATCAGTGCAGCGTTGCCCTTGAGCTCCATGGCGATTTTTCTCACGAGGTTTGATCGGTTTTCCTCAGTTCACCATCACCGCTTCGCGTCAGGCAACTGCAAACGCGTCGACTGACCGCCTTACCACTGAAGAAATAACCGCTCACCCCGCTTGCGCGGCCCTCGCCTGCTCACTAACGTAGCGCCTTTATTGCGCCCCCAGCCTTTGTCCCCCAGGAGCTTCGCCCATGGCCTCGCCAGCCCTCACACATTTTCTTCCCCGGTTCGGCGTTGCCGCAGCAGTGGCCGGTGTCCTGGGCCTGTCCGGTTGCCAGACCTGGAACGCCCAGGACAGCCTGCCACCGACCTCCGGCGTGCAGCCGCTCAAGGGCCTGGCGCAGAATGTTTCGGTACGCCGCAATGCCATGGGCATGCCGTTGATCGAAAGCAACACCTTCCACGATGCGCTGTTCAGCCTCGGCTACGTCCACGCCAGCGACCGCATCAACCAGATGGTCACGCTGCGTCTGTTGGCGCAGGGCCGTCTGGCGGAAATGGCCGGGGCCTCGATGCTCGATGCCGACCG
This sequence comes from Pseudomonas sp. Z003-0.4C(8344-21), assembly GCF_900104975.1. Lineage (NCBI taxonomy): Bacteria > Pseudomonadati > Pseudomonadota > Gammaproteobacteria > Pseudomonadales > Pseudomonadaceae > Pseudomonas > Pseudomonas sp. Z003-0.4C(8344-21). Next base: position 4,960,336 of record NZ_LT629756.1, read on the forward strand.
CTACATGCGCGCGGTCAACCTGAAGAAAAGCGCTGGCGAGTTGTACAAGGCTTCATCGCCGCGTCTCAAACGCTTCTTCGAAGTCTATGCGCGGGGCGTCAACGCCTACCTGTTCCGCTACGCCGACAAGCTGCCGGGCGATCTCGCCGCCAGCGGCTACAAGCCTGAATACTGGAAGCCGGAAGATTCGGCGCTGATCTTCGCCCTGCTGAATTTCAGCCAGTCGGCCAACCTGCCGGAAGAAATCCAGTCGCTGGTGCTCGCGCAAACCGTCACCAGCGACAAACTTGCCTGGTTGACGCCGTCTGCTCCGGATGAAAACCTGCCGCTGGCCGAGGCCGACAAGCTGCAAGGCCTCAAGCTCAACGGGCAGATTCCCGGGCTGAGCGCATTGAGCAACGCCAGCCAGCAACTGTCGACGCTGAACCTGCTCGGTGCGACGTCGGCGAACAACTGGGCGATCGCCCCGCAACGCAGTCGCAGCGGCAAGAGCCTGCTGGCCAGCGACGCCCACGGGCCGCTGATGGCGCCATCGTTGTGGAGCTTCGTGCAGATTCGCGCGCCGAAATATCAGGCGGCCGGGGTGACCATCGCCGGTTTGCCGATGGTGCTGGGCGGTTTCAACGGCAAAGTGGCGTGGAGCATGACCAGCGTGCTCGGCGACAATCAGGACCTGTTCCTGGAGAAAATCCGCCGCCAGGGCAGCAGCCTGACCTACGAGGTCAACGGCAAATGGCAGCCACTGGGCGTGCGCAACGAAACCTATTTCGTCAAAGGCCAGCGACCGATTCGTGAAGCGGTGTACGAAACCCGTCACGGCGCGCTCCTCAACAGCGCTCAAGCGGCAGCGCAAGGCAGCGGTTTCGGCCTGGCCTTGCAGACCCCGAGCTTCACCGACGACAAATCCCTGGACGCGTTTTTTGACCTGACCCGTGCGCAAACCGTCGAACGTGCTTCCGACGCCAGCCGCGAAATCCGTGCTATCACCACCAATCTGGTGTTCGCCGATGCGAGCAACATTGGCTGGCAGGTCACCGGACGCTTCCCCAACCGCCGTGAAGGCGAAGGCCTGCTGCCCTCGCCGGGTTGGGAGGGTCGTTATGATTGGGACGGTTACGCCGACCCGATGCTGCACCCCTACGATCAGGACCCGGCGCAAGGCTGGCTCGGCACCGCCAACCAGCGCGTGATCCCCGACGGTTACGGCATGCAGTTGTCGAAATCATGGGCGGCGCCGGAGCGCGGCGAGCGCCTGGCGGAACTGGCTGGCGGCAGCAAACACGACAGCCGCAGCGTGATCGCCATGCAGTACGATCAGACCACAACCTTTGCCGCCAAACTGAAGAAAGTCTTTGAAGCGCCGGGCATGAAACAACCGCTGAAGCAGGCGATCGATGCCCTGCCGGAAGCCGAGCGCAGCAAGGCCCGCGAAGCCTTTACGCGGCTGATGGCGTTCGACGGCAAGCTCAGCCCGACCTCGGCGGATGCGGCGCTGTATGAACTGTTTCTGCAGGAAAGCATGAAGCAGATCTTCCTCGACGAACTCGGCCCGCAATCGAGCCCGGCGTGGAAAGCGTTTGTCGCCAACGGGGATACGTCGTACGCAGCGCAGGCCGACCATTTGCTCGGTCGCGAGGACAGCCCGTTCTGGGATGACGTGCGCACGCCGCAGAAAGAAGACAAGGCGCAGATTCTTGCACGCAGCCTCGCCGCTGCGATCAGTGCGGGCGACAGTCAATTGGGCGGCGATCACCGCGCCTGGCAGTGGGGCAAGTTGCACAGCTACCAATGGAGCAATGCCAACGGCCAGACCGTGCGCGGGCCGCTGGCGGCGGGTGGTGATCACACGACGCTGAACACCGCTGCGTTTGCCTGGGGTCAGGATTTCGCGACCACGCGGGCACCGTCGATGCGTTTCATCGTCGACTTCGGCCAGGCGGAACCGCTGATGGGGCAGAACGGTACCGGGCAGTCGGGTAATCCGCTCAGCCCGAATTACCTCAACGGCATCGATGCGTGGCTGAAGGGGCAGTACATCGGGTTGCCGATGCAGCCGCAGAATTTTGACCGGGTGTATGGCAAGACACGCCTGACTCTGACGCCCGGGAAATAGGGCACGGATCAAGAGCCCCTCATCGGAACGCCGCCCGCCTAGCCCTCTCCCGGAGGGAGAGGGGACTGATTGGGGGATGCGTGGCTAATTCGCCGACCTGATCGAGCGAGGCTGAATCCGGCATGGATTTCATTTTGCCGAAACCGGCACTGATCGTTCCCACGCTCCGCGTGGGAATGCCTCAACGGACGCTCCGCGTTCGGCTCTGGAGGGGACGCGGAGCGTCCCGGGCTGCGTTCCCACGCAGAGCGTGGGAACGATCAGAGTGGCTCGGCTTCCAGGCGAGGTCAGCCCCATATTCAGCTCGGTCCATCAGGTCGATGCACCTCGTCAGACACTTCGCTCGGCCCCCTCTCCCTCCGGGAGAGGGCTGGGGTGAGGGTAGCGCGGCAAAACCGATCGAACTTCCAGCCTCACGCCCGCCTCATACGTAACAAGCCCCCCATTCCGGTCACGACATGGATCTTGTTATCGCCCGACCCGAAGGTCTCTATTGCCCCGCCGGGGATTTCTATATCGATCCGTGGCGCCCGGTCGAACGTTCGGTCATCACCCATGCCCACGGCGATCATGCACGAACCGGCAACCAGCATTACCTGTCCAGCAGCGCCAGCGAAGGAATTTTGCGCGCGCGCCTCGGTCAGGACATCAACCTGCAGACCCTGCCCTACGGCCAGCGCCTGACGCATCACGGTGTCACCTTGAGTTTTCACCCGGCCGGCCATGTGCTCGGTTCGGCGCAGGTGCGTCTGGAATATGGGGGCGAAGTCTGGGTCGCGTCGGGCGATTACAAGGTCGAACCGGACGGCACCTGCGCGCCGTTCGAACCGGTGCGCTGCCACACGTTCATCACCGAATCGACCTTCGGTCTGCCGATCTACCGCTGGCAGCCGCAAGCGCAGATTTTCGCCGAGATCAATCAATGGTGGGCCGCCAACATCGCCACCGGCAAAGCCAGCGTGTTGCTCTGTTATTCATTCGGCAAGGCTCAGCGAATTCTCCATGGCATCGACGCCAGCCTCGGGCCGATCCTCAGCCACGGCGCAGTCGAGCCGTTGAACCGGGTCTATCGCGAGGCCGGCGTGTATCTGCCACCGACGCTTTACGCCGGAGATATAAAGAAAAGCGACCCGATCATGCGCCAGGCGCTGGTCATCGCCCCGCCCTCGGCCGGCGGCAGTACATGGATGCGTCGTTTCGGCGAATTCAGCGACGGTTTCGCCAGCGGCTGGATGCGTTTGCGCGGCACTCGGCGGCGGCGTGGCGTCGATCGCGGTTTCGTGCTTTCCGACCACGCCGACTGGCCAGGCCTGCTGTGGGCCATCGAACAGACCGGCGCGGAACGGGTGATGGTCACTCACGGTTCGATCGGCGTGCTGGTGCGCCACCTGCGTGAAAAAGGTCTGGATGCGCAAGGCTTCAACACCGAGTACGGCGATGACGAAGAAGAAAACGCCGCCAGCGAGCCCGCCCTGGCCGAGGTGCCGACATGAAAGCGTTTGCCGAGCTGTACGCCGAACTCGACGCGACCACCTCGAGCAACGCCAAACTGGCAGCGATGCAGGCCTACTTCGCCCAGGCCGAGCCACAGGATGCGGCGTGGGCGGTGTACTTTCTTTCCGGTGGTCGGCCCCGGCAACTGGTGCCGGTGAAGATCCTGCGTGAACTGGCGGTCGAGGTTTCCGGGCTGGAACCGTGGCTGTTCGAGGAAAGTTATCAGGCGGTCGGCGATCTGGCGGAAACCATTTCGCTGGTGTTGCCTGAAAACCCGCACAGCTCCGAAGCCGGCCTTGCTGAGTGGATCGAAGACAAGCTGCTGCCACTGCGCGGCGAAACCCCGGAGTCTCTGGCGCGGCAACTGCCGGCACTGTGGGTGCAACTTGATCGGGCGAGCCTGATGCTGTGCATCAAACTGATCACCGGCAGCTTCCGCGTCGGGGTGTCGAAACTGCTGGTCACCCGCGCTCTGGCATCGATGGCCGGGCTCGACAGTAAACGTGTCGCGCAGCGACTGGTCGGCTACACCGACCTGTCCAACCGGCCGAGTGCCGCCAGCTATCTGAAACTGATCGCCCCTGAGTCGGCTGACGAACATGCCCAACGCGGCGGTCAGCCCTACCCGTTCTTCCTCGCCCATGCCTTGTCGCAACCGGTTGATCAGTTCGAGGCATTGCTCGGCCCGGTCAGCGACTGGCAGGTGGAATGGAAGTGGGATGGCATTCGTGCGCAGGTGGTCAAGCGTGACGGCCGTTTGTGGGTGTGGTCGCGGGGTGAGGAACTGGTTACCGAACGGTTTCCCGAATTTGATGTGCTGGTGCATGGTTTGCCCGACGGCACGGTCATCGACGGCGAGATTGTGGTTTGGAAAAGCACCCATCCGAGCACCGAAGACGCCTTCAATCCGCAGTCCACGGCGCCGCCGGCGGTTCAACCCTTCGCTCTGCTGCAACAACGCATCGGCCGCAAGACCCTCGACAAGAAAATTCTCGAAGACGTGCCGGTGGTGGTGCTGGCCTACGACCTGCTGGAATGGCAGGGCGAAGACTGGCGTAACCAGACCCAGGCCAGACGCCGCGAACAACTGGAAGCCGTGATCGCGCGCTGCAACAGTCCGGTGCTGTTGCCGTCGCCAGTGCTCACCGGCAGCGACTGGGCCGATCTTGCCCAACAACGCGAGGCCTCGCGGCGCCTCGGGGTCGAGGGCATGATGCTCAAGGCACGCGACGCGTTGTATGGCGTCGGGCGCACCAAGGACATGGGCGTGTGGTGGAAGTGGAAGGTCGATCCGTTCAGTGTCGATGCGGTGTTGATCTATGCGCAGCGCGGTCATGGTCGTCGCGCCAGCCTGTACAGCGATTACACCTTCGCCGTGTGGGACGGCCCGCCGGAGTCGAGCCAACGCTCGCTGGTGCCGTTTGCCAAGGCCTATTCGGGGCTGACCGATGAAGAAATGCGCCAGGTCGACAGCATCGTGCGCAAGACCACGGTAGAGAAGTTCGGCCCGGTCAGCAGCGTCAAACCGAGCCTGGTGTTCGAACTGGGTTTCGAAGGCATCGCCCTGTCACGGCGGCACAAGAGCGGAATCGCCGTGCGCTTCCCGCGCATGCTGCGTTGGCGCAAGGATAAAAGCGTCGAAGAGGCCGATAGCCTGGCTACCTTGCAGGATCTGCTGGCCTGATCCTCGCCCCGCACCGGTGATCGCAGTAATCGCGGTGATCGCGGTGATCGCGGTGATCGTACCCCCGCTCTGCGTGGGAATGCCTCAACGGACGCTCCGCGTTCGGCTTTGGAAGGGACGCAGAGCGTCCCGGGCTGCGTCCCTACGCAGAGCGTGGGGAACGATCAAGGTGAGCAGTCGAGCGCCGAGCAGTGCAAAGCCCCAAAACTGTGCAAGAATCCAGACCCAGCCAAGCGCTCGCACCAATCGCGTGCTCGCCCTCGTGTCTCATTCTTTTAAAACACCTGTTCGGCACTCTGGTTCGGAAATTGCTACTTTCTATAGGTCGTAAGCGTTGCAGTAACAATAATTCTGCGCCACAAGCGCTCATATTGGTTCTTAGGGATTGAATAATGAAAAAAGCATTGCTGACCCTTTCTGCACTGGCGTTGTGCATGGCCGCCGGCTCCGCGCTGGCCAAGGAATACAAAGAGCTGCGCTTTGGCGTTGACCCTTCGTACGCACCGTTCGAGTCGAAAGCGGCCGATGGCAGCCTGGTGGGTTTCGATATCGACCTGGGTAACGCGATCTGCGCCGAACTGAAGGTCAAGTGCAAGTGGGTCGAAAGCGATTTCGACGGCATGATTCCGGGCCTCAAGGCCAACAAGTTTGACGGTGTGATCTCGTCGATGACCGTGACCCCGGCGCGCGAGAAGGTCATCGACTTCTCCAGCGAACTGTTTTCCGGCCCAACCGCTTATGTGTTCAAGAAAGGCTCGGGGCTGAGCGCTGACGTTGCGTCGCTCAAGGGCAAAACCGTCGGTTATGAGCAAGGCACCATTCAGGAAGCCTACGCCAAAGCCGTGCTGGACAAGGCTGGCGTAAAAACCCAGGCCTATCAGAACCAGGATCAGGTTTACTCCGACCTGACTTCCGGTCGTCTCGATGCGGCCATTCAGGACATGCTGCAAGCCGAACTGGGTTTCTTGAAGTCGCCAAAAGGCGAAGGCTATGAAGTCAGCCAGCCGGTCGACAGTGAATTGCTGCCAGCCAAAACAGCTATCGGTATCAAGAAAGGTAACACTGAGCTGAAAGCGCTTTTGGATAAAGGTATCAAAGCGTTACACGACGACGGCAAATACGCCGAGATTCAAAAGAAACACTTTGGCGATCTGAATCTGTACAGCGGCAAATAATGCCCCGGCGCCCATCCTCGATGGGCGCCTTTTCCATCCGTTCAGGTTGCTGATTTATGTTTGAAACCCTTCTGCAAAATCTGGGGCTGGCCTCCTTCAGTCTGCAGGGCTTCGGCCCGTTGCTGCTGGCAGGCACCTGGATGACCATCAAATTATCGGCAATGTCGCTGCTGGTGGCCGTGTTGCTCGGCCTGCTCGGCGCCAGTGCCAAACTGTCGAAAGTCAAACTGCTGCGCCTGCCTGCCCAGCTCTACACCACGCTGATCCGCGGCGTACCGGACCTGGTGCTGATGCTGCTGATCTTCTACAGCCTGCAAACCTGGCTGACGTCGCTGACCGACTACATGGAATGGGAATACATCGAGATCGACCCGTTCAGCGCCGGCGTACTGACCCTGGGCTTCATTTATGGCGCGTACTTCACCGAGACCTTCCGTGGCGCGATTCTCGCGGTGCCGCGCGGTCAGGTCGAAGCGGCCACCGCGTACGGTCTGAAACGCGGCCAGCGCTTTCGCTTCGTGGTGTTTCCGCAAATGATGCGTTTCGCCCTGCCGGGCATCGGCAATAACTGGATGGTGATGCTCAAGGCCACCGCGCTGGTGTCGATCATCGGCCTGGCCGACCTGGTCAAAGCCGCGCAGGACGCCGGTAAAAGCACCTATCAACTGTTCTACTTTCTGGTTCTCGCTGCCTTGATTTACTTGCTGATCACCAGTGCCTCCAACTTCATTCTGCGCTGGCTCGAACGTCGCTACGCGGCCGGTGCCCGGGAGGCCGTGCGATGATCGAACTCCTCCAGGAATACTGGCGCGCCTTCCTTTATACCGACGGCCAGAACATCACCGGGCTGGCGATGACGATGTGGCTGCTGACCGCCTCGATCTGCATCGGCTTCATCGTCTCGATTCCGCTGTCGATCGCCCGCGTCTCGCCGCACTTCTACATTCGCTGGCCGGTGCAGTTCTACACCTATCTGTTCCGGGGCACGCCGCTGTATATCCAGCTGCTGATCTGCTACACCGGGATCTACAGCCTGGCGGCCGTGCGTGAGCAGCCGTTGCTCGACAGTTTCTTTCGCGATGCGATGAACTGCACGATCCTCGCCTTTGCCTTGAACACCTGCGCCTACACCACGGAGATCTTCGCCGGGGCGATTCGCAGCATGAACCACGGCGAAGTCGAAGCGGCCAAGGCTTACGGCCTGACCGGCTGGAAGTTGTATGCGTATGTGATCATGCCCTCGGCGCTGCGCCGGTCGTTGCCGTATTACAGCAACGAAGTGATCCTGATGCTGCACTCGACCACTGTGGCCTTCACCGCGACCATTCCCGATATCCTCAAAGTCGCGCGGGACGCCAACTCGGCGACCTTCCTGACGTTTCAATCGTTCGGCATCGCCGCCCTGATCTACCTGACCATTACCTTTGCGCTGGTCGGCCTGTTCCGCCTTGCCGAACGCCGATGGCTGGCCTTCCTCGGCCCGACTCACTAGGACAACCCTGCAAATGCGCCACCTGATTCATGACTTGCTGGCCCCGCTGCCGGGGACCGCACGACAGATTCACAGCTTCCACTTCGGCCCGGAGCAGGCCAAGGGCAAGGTGTATATCCAGTCCTCGCTGCATGCCGACGAATTGCCCGGCATGCTGGTGGCCTGGCATCTCAAGCAACGGCTGGCCGAGCTGGAAGCCGCCGGCCGCCTGCGCAGCGAGATCGTGCTGGTGCCGGTGGCCAATCCGGTCGGCCTCGAGCAAGTGCTGATGGACGTGCCGCTGGGTCGCTACGAACTGGAGAGCGGGCAGAACTTCAACCGCTGGTTCGTCGACCTCAGCGAAGAAATCGGCAACGCCATCGAAGGCCAGCTCAGCGACGACCCGCAACACAACCTCGAACTGATCCGCGCCAGCCTGCGCGCCGCCCTCGCTCGCCAGACCGCCAGCACGCAATTGCAATCCCAGCGCCTGACCTTGCAACGGCTGGCCTGCGACGCCGACATGGTGCTCGACTTGCACTGCGACTTTGAATCGGTGGTGCACCTTTACACCACGCCGGAAGCCTGGCCGCAGGTCGAGCCGCTGGCGCGCTACATCGGTGCCCAGGCGAGCCTGCTTGCCACTGACTCTGGCGGTCAGTCGTTCGACGAGTGCTTCACCCTGCTCTGGTGGCAACTGAAGGAACGCTTCGGCGAACACTTCGAGATTCCGCTGGGCAGTTTCTCGGTCACCGTCGAGTTGCGCGGTCAGGGTGACGTCACTCATCCGCTGGCCAGCCGCGACTGCCAGGCGCTGATCGACTATCTGATCCAGTTCGATGCGATCGTCGGCGAAACCAAGCCGCAGCCGTCCTTGCCCTACCCTGCCACGCCGTTGGCCGGCGTCGAACCGGTGACCACCCCGGTCGGTGGCCTGCTGGTGTACACCGCCACCGCCGGGCAGTACCTGGAGGCCGGTCAGCAGATCGCCGAAATCATCGACCCGATCCACGATCGCGTCACCCCCATTCATTGCACCGCCGCCGGCCTGCTGTACGCACGCTCGCTGCGGCGCATGGCCACTGCCGGCATGGTCATTGCCCACGTTGCGGGCGCTGAAGCCTATCGCAGCGGCTACCTACTTTCGCCTTGAGGATGTTCCTCCCATGTACAAACTGACCGTTGAAGGCCTGCATAAAAGCTATGGCGACCATCAGGTGCTCAAAGGCGTTTCGCTCAAGGCCAAAACTGGCGACGTGATCAGCCTGATCGGCGCCAGCGGCTCGGGCAAAAGCACGTTTTTGCGCTGCATCAACTTTCTCGAGCAACCCAACGACGGCGCCATGAGCCTCGATGGCCAGTCGATCCGCATGGTCACCGATCGCCACGGCATGCACGTCGCCGACGCCAATGAACTGCAACGCCTGCGCACGCGGCTGGCCATGGTGTTCCAGCATTTCAATCTGTGGAGCCACATGACCGTGCTGGAAAACATCACCATGGCTCCGCGCCGGGTGCTGGGTTGCAGCAAACAGGAGGCCGACGACCGCGCCCGGCGCTATCTGGACAAGGTCGGCCTGCCGGCGCGCGTCGCCGAGCAATACCCGGCGTTTCTCTCCGGCGGCCAGCAACAGCGCGTGGCGATTGCCCGGGCGCTGGCGATGGAACCGGAAGTCATGCTGTTCGACGAACCCACCTCGGCGCTGGACCCGGAACTGGTCGGCGAAGTGCTCAAGGTGATTCAGGGCCTGGCCGAGGAAGGCCGGACGATGATCATGGTCACCCACGAAATGAGTTTCGCGCGCAAGGTGTCGAATCAGGTGCTGTTTCTGCACCAGGGTTTGGTCGAAGAAGAAGGTGCGCCGGAGGATGTGTTGGGCAACCCGAAGAGCGAACGGCTGAAGCAGTTCCTCAGCGGCAACCTGAAATAACGCCGTACACAACCCCCCTGTAGGAGTGAGCCTGCTCGCGATAGCGTCATACCAGTCGATGCTTTTGTGACTGACAAACCGCTATCGCGAGCAGGCTCACTCCTACAGGGAACCGCGCCTGCCTTAAAAATCAAACTTGTCCCCCCGCTTCGCTGTCTCTGAAAAAACCCCTCCAGAGCGCACGCAGCCGGCATGGCGAAATCCCCCGACCTTGCAAAAACCTGGTTCAGCGCCCGCGGCTGGAAGCCATTCGCGTTTCAAAAGCAGGTGTGGGCCGCGGTGAAGAAAGGCGAGTCCGGGCTGCTGCATGCCAGCACCGGTGCTGGTAAAACCTATGCCGTGTGGTTCGCTGCGCTCAACCGCTACGCCCGTGAGCGACCTGCCGTCGAAACACCGCGCAAAAGCAAGCCACCCGCCGAACCGCTGACGGTGCTGTGGATCACCCCCATGCGAGCGCTGGCCGCGGACACGGCGCGCGCCTTGCAGGCACCGGTTGATGACCTGAACCTCCCCTGGAGCATCGGTCTGCGCACCGGCGACACCAGCAGCAGCGAGCGCGCCCGGCAGGGCCGGCGCCTGCCGACTGCGCTGATCACCACGCCAGAGAGCCTGACCCTGCTGCTCGCCCGTGCCGATGCGCGCACGGCGCTGTCGACCTTGCGCATGATCGTCGTCGATGAATGGCACGAGTTGCTCGGCAACAAGCGCGGCGTGCAATTGCAACTGGCCCTCGCCCGCCTGCGTCATTGGCAGCCGGAGCTGATCGTCTGGGGCGTCTCTGCCACGCTCGGTAATCAATCCCACGCTGAACAGGTGCTGATCCCACAGGGCGGGGGCGTGAGTGTGCAAGGACAAAGCGAAAAAGCCCTGCAAGTTGACACCCTGCTCCCACCGGCTATAGAGCGTTTTCCGTGGGCCGGGCACATCGGCCTGAAGATGCTGCCGCAAGTGGTCGCCGAACTGGATACCTGCGCCAGCAGCCTGGTGTTCACCAACACCCGCGCGCAATCGGAAATCTGGTATCAGGCGCTGCTTGAAGCCCGGCCGGATTGGGCCGGATTGATCGCCTTGCATCACAGCTCGCTGTCACGCGATACCCGTGACTGGGTCGAACAGGCATTGAAGGACGGACAGTTGAAAGCCGTGGTGTGCACCTCCAGTTTGGATTTGGGCGTGGATTTTCTGCCGGTCGAGCGCGTGCTGCAGATCGGTTCGGCCAAAGGCGTTGCGCGTCTGATGCAACGGGCCGGGCGTTCCGGCCACGCACCGGGGCGCACCTCGCGGGTGACGCTGGTGCCGACTCACAGCCTGGAACTGATCGAAGCGGTGGCCGCACGCGATGCGGTCGAGCAGCGGCGCATCGAGCCGCGCCTGTCGCCGCACAAACCATTGGATGTGCTGGTGCAGCATCTGGTCAGCATGGCCCTTGGCGGTGGGTTTATTCCTGAAGATTTGTACGAAGAGGTCCGTGGCGCCTGGGCTTACCGCGACCTGACGCTGGGTGACTGGGCCTGGGCGCTGGCATTCGTACGCCATGGCGGGATGTCTCTTACAGCCTATCCGGATTATCGCCGGGTCGAGCCCGACGAACATGGCGTCTGGCGGGTACCGGATGCGCGTCTGGCGCGGCGCCACCGAATGAGCATCGGCACCATCGTCAGCGATGCGAGCATCAGCCTGAAATTCTGGAGCAAGGGCGGCGGTGGCAAGCAACTGGGCAGCGTCGAAGAAGGGTTTATCGCCCGGCTTAAACCGGGAGACGGTTTTTTGTTCGCCGGGCGCTTGCTGGAATTGGTGCGCGTGGAAAACATGACCGCCTACGTCAAACGCAGCACCGCGAAAAAAGCCGCGGTGCCGCGCTGGAATGGCGGGCGCATGCCGCTTTCCAACGAGCTGGCCGAAGCCGTGGTCAGGCGCTTCACCGCAGCCGCCCAAGGTGAGTTCACCGGGCCGGAAATGCACGCGCTGCGGCCATTGCTGGACACGCAGATGCGCTGGTCCGGCCTGCCCGCCGAGGAAAACCTGCTGGCCGAGGTACTGAAATCCCGCGAAGGCTGGCACCTGTTTCTTTACCCGTTCGCCGGGCGCCAGGTGCATCTGGGGCTGGCGAGTCTGTTGGCCTGGCGGGTCAGCCAGCGCCAGCCGGTGACATTCTCGATAGCGGTGAATGATTACGGACTGGAACTGCTCAGTGCCACGCCCGTCGATTGGGCTGAACACTTGAATGGCGCGCTGTTTAATGCCGATCAACTGTTAGCCGACGTGCTGGCCAGCCTCAACGCGGGCGAACTGGCGCTACGGCGCTTTCGCGAGATCGCACGGATCGCCGGACTGGTTTTCGCCGGTTATCCCGGGGCGCCGAAAAGCACCCGCCAGGTGCAGGCGTCGAGCGGTTTGTTCTTTCAAGTGTTCAAACAATACGACGCCGACAACCTGCTGCTGGCCCAGGCCGGGGAGGAAGTGTTGCGTGAAGAACTGGATATCGCTCGACTGGAGCAGACCTTGCACCGGATCAACCGAATGAAACTTGATGTGCATTTGATCAAACGCCCGACACCGCTGGGCTTTCCATTATTGGTCGAGCGAATGCGTGAAAGCATGAGTTCGGAAAAACTGGCTGACAGGATCAGAAGAATGGTCGGTGATCTGGAAAAAACCGCTGACAACGGGAGATCGTCATGAGCGCGGCGTATCCGGTGCGCCTGGCCGGCGAAGAGTTATGGTTGCTGCCGGAGAAAGCCCTGTACTGGCCTGCGCAGGAGGCACTGCTGATCGCCGACGTGCATTTCGGCAAAGCGGCGGCCTATCGCAGTCTCGGCCAGCCGGTGCCGCATGGCACCACTGCGAGCAATATTGCGGTAATCGACGCGTTGCTGGCGAGGCTGCCGTGCCGCCAGTTGATCTTCCTCGGCGATTTTCTTCACGGACCTGGCTCACATGCGCCAAATACGCTGAACGCGTTGGCTGAGTGGCGAGCACGGCACGCTGATCTGCCGATGACGCTGATTCGTGGCAATCACGACAAACGCGCGGGCGACCCACCGGCCTCGCTGAATATTCGCGTGGTGCCAGAACCGATGCTGCTGGGCCCGTTCGCCTTGCAACATGAACCCGACCCGCATCCCGAACGGCACGTACTCGCCGGCCATGTGCATCCGGTCTATCGACTGCACGGCAAGGGGCGGCAGAGCCTGCGTCTGGCCTGTTTCCGGCTGGGCGAGCGCATCAGCCTGATGCCGGCATTCGGGGCGTTCACCGGAGGCTTTCAGGTCGAGCGCGACGAAACCTGCAGAGTCTTCGTGATCGGCGATAACGAAATATGGCCCGTCAGTTAGTAACTGACGGGCCATACCGGTGACAGTGGGTCAGGCGACAGGCGCCGGAGGCGGTTCGTCCGGCAGAGTCGGCTCGCCGGGTTCGGTCGGTTGTTCATTGGGAGTATCGGGATCAGGCTGACCGGGAACTCCGCCAGCCGCGCTCAGAGGCGGATGCGCCAACAAGGACCAGGCCAATACGCCAACCTGATTGGGCTCAAGCCTTGCCAGTTCGGCAGTGATTTGCGGATCGATCTTCATAGGGCACTCCTCGGCGAAGGCCCGTTTCGCTGGAAACAAAAACGGGCAGTACACCTCATAGAGTGTCTGCCCGCCGAAGAATTCCCGCGTTCCGTCGGATGACCGATCAGGTGCGCGGCAAGGTCACGCCACGCTGGCCCTGGTACTTGCCGCCGCGATCCTTGTAGGAGACTTCGCATTCCTCGTCGGATTCAAGGAAGAGCATCTGCGCCACGCCTTCGTTGGCGTAGATTTTCGCCGGCAGGTTGGTGGTGTTGGAGAACTCCAGCGTCACGTGACCTTCCCACTCGGGTTCCAGCGGCGTGACGTTGACGATGATGCCGCAGCGCGCGTACGTGCTCTTGCCCAGGCAGATGGTCAGCACGTTACGTGGAATGCGGAAGTACTCGACGGTGCTGGCCAGGGCGAACGAGTTCGGCGGGATGATGCAGACGTCGCTGTGGATGTCGACGAAGCTGCCGGCGTCGAAGTTTTTCGGGTCGACAATGGCCGAGTTGATGTTGGTGAACACCTTGAAGTGGTTGGTGCAACGCACATCGTAGCCATAGCTCGATACGCCGTAGGAAATCACCCGGCTGTCGTCGCTGCCGCGCATCTGGCGTTCGACGAACGGTTCGATCATGCCGTGTTCCTGCGCCATGCGGCGAATCCACTTGTCCGATTTGATGCTCATGGCGGGTTTGTCCTGAATAGCGAGGTGGAAAAATTCTGTCCGGCATCTTACCGGGCGCGCCGCCTCGTTCAAAGTGCGCACTGCAATTCTCGGCGAACACCCCGTATTTACGCGATGTGGCGACGAACCGTCGCACCGCCGATCCCGAAAACACAGAAACCTTTGCAACAAGCATTGGCACGTTCCGGAAAAAGGGTTAAGGTGGCGTCACTGTGTTGCTTGTGTCACTGAGAATCTCTACACGATATGTTGAATTTCGATCCAACCATCTACAAGAATTTTTCCTGCTCTTTGCACTCAGTCTCGGCCAGGGTTCTTCCTGAGTCGCAGTTATCTTTGTTCAAGGAGTTACACCATGTCTAATCGCCAAACCGGTACCGTTAAGTGGTTCAACGATGAAAAAGGCTTCGGCTTCATCACTCCACAATCCGGTGACGATCTGTTCGTTCACTTCAAAGCTATCCAATCCGACGGCTTCAAAAGCCTGAAAGAAGGCCAACAGGTTTCTTTCATCGCTACCCGCGGTCAGAAAGGCATGCAAGCTGAAGAAGTACAAGTTATCTAACTTGTAGCTTCTTTAGAAAAGAGCCCCGCCCTCAAAAGCGGGGCTTTTTTGTGGGCGTCTGTTTTGTCCAGGCAAAAAAAATCGCAGCCCGACAACGGCTGCGATTTTTTATCGATAACTTACCAGGCCACGCCAAACCCTGCGGTATAGCGGGTCTTGTTCAGATCGGCATCGTTGGTACCGCTGATGATGTCGCGCTCGGCCTTGAGGTTGAGCGACGCCCACTCGGTGACCTTGTAGCGCAGGCCCAGTTCGGCATCCAGTGCGTAATCCGCCACACCCGAGAGTGGCTTGCCGACTTCACCGTTGGTGAAGAACTCGACTTTCTTGCCGATCAGGTAGCGGTTGTAGTCCCACTTCATGGCAACAGAGTAGAAGTTGTCCTTGCTGCCATCGCGGTATTCGTAATCGGTGCGGTTGAGCAACGAGCCCAGCGAGAATGCACCCAACTCATCGTCCCAGAACTGGTAGCCGGGACCGGTACCGACCACCCGCTGACGCGCCAGCTCTTCGATGTGGTCACGCTTGTAGTTCAGGCGACCTTGCCAGAACCATTGATCGGTAATGAAGCGGTCAAGGGAGTACTCGGCGCGCCAGTTGTTGGTGGTAGTTTCGGCGTCCTGCACTTCGCGGTTGTACTCACCTTCGGCGGTATGACGCCAACGACCGTGACGCGCCGACGTCTTGAACGCGACATCGTAATCATCGGTATCTTTCTCGGCGCGCTGATAATCCAGCGCCAGATCGACATTGCCCTTCCACACCAGGTCAGTGACGATCGGTTTTGGCTTGAGGATCTGCTGAATGCTCGCCAGCTCGACGGTTTTCGGCGCGTCACCGTTGGCCAGGGTGACCTTGCCGTCGTCCGCCGCAGTCAGCGACTTGGAGACTTCGCCGGTATAAGCGTCCTGCTTGACCAGCAGGTGCTGCTCGCTCTCCAGGGTCTTGACCTCTTTCCAGTCGATGGTCACCGCACCGGCATATTTGGTCTGGATCAACAGCTTGCCGCCATCGAAGACGCTGATGGTGCCGCTCAACTTGTCACCGTTCTTCAACCAGACGGTGTCGGCAAGCAAGGGCGTGGACGCACTGAAAACAGCTAGGCACAGCAGGGATCTGGAAAACATAGGCGAATCGAGGGCTCAGGTTGTCGGAAAAAGGTCGGCATTATCCGTAGGAATAAGACCCTGACAAGGACTGACCGGACGATTTCCAATGAGTTCATTTCTCAACTGCGCGGCGACGGATTACTCTGAACGCCTTGAAAAAGACCCCTGCTCAGGAACCACGCCCGTGACAGCCCCCAACGACGCCCATGACAGCGAAGCGCAAATCCGACGCACGGCGCTCTACTCCACTCTCGCGCAAGTGCCCGAGGGCAAAGTGGTCAGTTATGGCCAGTTGGCCGAACTGGCCGGTTTGGGGCGCGCCGCGCGTTGGGTCGGCCGCACATTAAGTCAGTTACCCGGCGATACCCGACTGCCGTGGCACCGCGTACTGGGCGCTGGCGGGCGCATCAGCCTTCCTGTGGGCAGCCCGTCCGGCGATGAACAACGGGCGCGATTGCGCATGGAAGGCATCACCGTCCAGAACAATCGTGTGGATATTCGGCGCCATGGCTGGCGTCCGGTAGAGCACAGCGGTTAGAGTGCGCGCTTTGTTTTCGCAATCTTGAGGCAGACTTCAGCCCATGCCCCGTAAAACCTGGCGCGCCGCGCTCGCCGCCTATGCCAGTCCTTCGACGCTCGTGCTGTTGTTGCTCGGTTTTGCCGCCGGCCTGCCGTACATGCTGGTGTTCTCAACGCTTTCGGTCTGGCTGCGTGAAGCCGGTGTCGCCCGTGAAACCATCGGCTACGCCAGTCTGATCGGCCTGGCCTATGCGTTCAAATGGGTCTGGTCTCCCCTGCTCGACCAATGGCGCCTGCCCTTGCTTGGCAAGCTCGGCCGTCGCCGTTCATGGCTGGTGCTTTCGCAGGCGCTGGTGATTCTCGGGCTGATCGGCATGGGTTTCTGCGATCCGCAAAAACACCTGTCCTGGCTGATTGCGATTGCCGTAGTGGTCGCTTTCGCCTCCGCCACTCAGGATATTGCCGTCGACGCCTATCGCCTGGAAATCGCCGATGACAGCCGGCAAGCCGCGCTCGCCGCCAGCTACATGTCCGGCTACCGCGTCGCCGCCCTGCTCGCCACCGCCGGCGCGCTGTTCTTCGCCGAAGGCTTCGGCTCCACCGGTTTCAACTATAAGCACGCCGCCTGGACGGGTACTTATGTGCTGTTCGGCGCGTTGATGGTTCCGGCACTGCTGACCACACTGTTCATGCGCGAGCCGCCCGTACCGCTGCGTACGCAATTGCAGGCCGGGCGTTACACGTTCATGCATCAACTGATGTCGGTATTCGTGCTGATCATCCTGCTGGTGTCCGTGCCGGCGATGTTCACTCAGCTCTACAACACCGATTTCGCCAGCGTACTGTTCGGCGACATGAGCCCGCTCGACCTGTTACTGGAAGATCGCGCATTCCTGCGCGCCATTCTCTATACCCTGCTCACCGGCCTGTGCCTTTCAGCCATGGGCCGCCGCGGCCTGGCGCCGGTGCTGACCCCGGTCAACGACTTCATTTTGCGTTACCGCTGGCAGGCGCTGCTGCTGCTCGGCCTGATCGCCACCTATCGCATGTCGGACACGGTCATGGGCGTGATGGCCAACGTGTTCTATATCGACCAGGGCTTCACCAAGGATCAGATCGCCAGTGTCAGCAAGATTTTCGGCCTGATCATGACCCTCGTCGGTGCCGGCATGGGTGGCCTGTTGATCGTGCGTTTCGGCATTCTGCCGATTCTGTTTATCGGCGGTGTAGCCTCGGCGGGCACCAACCTGCTGTTCGTGATGCTCGCTGACATGGGTCCGAACCTGCAGATGCTGGTGGTGACGATCTCTCTGGACAACTTCAGTTCCGGCCTGGCGACCTCGGCGTTCGTGGCCTACCTGTCGAGCCTGACCAACCTCAAGTTCTCGGCCACCCAGTACGCCCTCCTCAGCTCGATCATGCTGTTGTTGCCGCGACTGATGGGCGGCTATTCCGGCGTGCTGGTGGAAAAGTTCGGTTATCACAGTTTCTTCCTGATCACTGCCCTGCTCGGCGTGCCGACGCTGGTGCTGATCGCGCTGCACTGGTTCCAGGAGAGCCGCCGCGAAGGCCCGACGCCAACGCCCGAGCCCACACCGACCCCGGTCGTCGAAGAATCGTAAGACGTTTCGCCGCCGGCGGGAGGAATCCCGCCGTCGAACCTCACCAGCGGCCGCATGCCTGTACGTCGACAAAACTCGCCGGTACACTGCTCCGTCATTTCCAGTCAAAGCAACCGACAACGGCCAACCATGCGCACCAGTCAATTTTTGCTCGCCACACAGAAAGAAACGCCTTCCGATGCGGTCGTGATCAGCCATCAGCTGATGCTGCGCGCCGGCATGATCCGCAAACTCGCCTCGGGCCTGTACACCTGGCTGCCCATGGGCCTGCGGGTAATGCGCAAGGTTGAAGCCATCGTTCGCGAAGAAATGAACGCGGCCGGCTCTCTGGAAGTGTTGATGCCGAGCACCCAACCGGCCGAGCTGTGGCAGGAATCGGGGCGCTGGGAAGAATACGGTCCTGAGCTGCTGCGCATCAAAGACCGCCACGGTCGCGACTTCTGCGCGGGCCCGACCCACGAAGAAGTGATCACCGATCTGATGCGCAACGAGTTGAGCAGCTACAAGCAGCTGCCGATCAACCTGTACCAGATCCAGACCAAATTCCGTGACGAAATCCGCCCACGCTTCGGCTTGATGCGCGGCCGCGAATTCATCATGAAGGACGCGTATTCGTTCCACGCCGATCAGGCATCGCTGCAGGTCACCTACGACCGCATGCACCAGGCCTACTGCAACGTATTCACCCGCCTGGGCCTGAAATTCCGCCCGGTTGAAGCCGACAACGGCTCGATCGGTGGCGCCGGTTCGCACGAGTTCCACGTATTGGCCGAGTCCGGCGAAGACGACATCGTTTTCAGCAACGGTTCCGACTACGCGGCGAACATCGAGAAAGCCGAAGCCGTGCCACGGGAAACTTCGCGTCCGGCGCCGACCGAAGAACTGCGTCTGGTCGATACGCCAGACACCAAAACCATCGCGGCCCTGGTGGAAAAATTCAATCTGCCGATTGAAAAGACCATCAAGACCCTGATCGTGCGCGCCGAAGAAGAAGGCAAGCTGATCGCGCTGGTCGTTCGTGGCGACCACGAACTCAACGAAATCAAAGCCGCCCAGCAACCAGGCGTAGCCAGCCCGCTGGTCATGGCCACCGATGCCGACCTGCGTGACGCGATTGGCGCCGGCGCCGGTTCGCTCGGCCCACTGAACCTGCCGCTGCCGATCATCATCGACCGCTCGGTCGAGCTGATGAGCGACTTCGCGATCGGCGCGAACATCGACGACAAGCACTACTTCGGCGTGAACTGGGAGCGTGATCTGCCGGTTCCGACCGTTGCTGACCTGCGTAACGTAGTCGCCGGCGACCCAAGCCCGGACGGCAAGGGCACGCTGGAAATCAAGCGCGGCATCGAAGTCGGGCACATCTTCCAGCTGGGCAACAAGTACAGCAAGGCGATGAAGTGCGAAGTGCTGGGCGAGAACGGCAAGCCGGTTACCCTGGAAATGGGTTGCTACGGCATTGGCGTATCACGCGTGGTTGCGGCGGCGATCGAGCAGAACAACGACGAAAACGGCATCATCTGGAGCGACACTCTGGCGCCGTTCCAGATCGCTTTGGTGCCGCTGCGTTATGAAACCGAGCAGGTGCGCGAAGCTACCGACAAGCTGTACGCCGAACTGACGGCCGCCGGCTTCGAAGTGCTGTTGGACGATCGCGACAAGAAAACCAGCCCGGGCATCAAGTTCGCGGACATGGAGCTGATCGGCATTCCACACCGGATCGTGGTCAGCGACCGCGGTCTCGCCGAAGGCAACCTGGAATACAAGAGTCGTACCGAAGGCGAAGCGCAAGCATTGCCGGTCGCCGACGTACTGTCCTTCCTGCAGGCCCGTATCCGCCGCTGAAACCAGATAGAGACGTCATGTTCAAGCGAAACACCTTAGGCCTCGGCGCCGCCGCCCTGTGCGGCGCCCTGCTGGTCAGCGGCTGCGCCAATCACATGTCGCAGCGCAGCGAGCACGAAGAGCGGGTCGAGCGCAAATTGCTCGACCACAGCCTGCAGATCGATGTCGGCGAGCCCAAGGTGCTTGAGCTGCCGCAACGACGCGTGAAGATCAACGAGCAAAAGACCTTCGAGGTCACCGAGTTCGAGGTCACCCGTCGTTACGACCGTTACACGCCTTACCAACCCTGGCGCGAAGTCTATGAAATCCCGCTGGGCGCGGTCGCCGTGGTTGGCGGTGTGGGTGCCAACGTGGTCAACGTGTTTGCGCTGGGCAACCTGCCGGACAGTGTGACCAAGGACTGGTTCAGCTACGGTTTCGCCGGGCTCAATCCATTCATGAACGCGCAATCCAACGGGCGCGCACAGCAGAACCTTGCGGGTATCGACGAAGTCCAGCGCGACAAGCGCACGGAATATTCGAGCCTGCCGTGGAGCGAGCGGCCGGTACAGGTCAAGGCTGGCAAGCAGACTTTCGACATGACCACCGATCGCAACGGCGTACTGCGTTTGAATCTACTCGACAGCCCGTTCGCCGAAAACGATCTGAATCATATCGGCCGCTTGCAGATCAGTGTCGAGGACGCCAAGGACGACGTGCACTCTGATTCAACGCTGATGCTCAGCAGCCACCTGCGCGACAAGTTGCTGGAAGCGCACGGGCTGATTTATGACGATCTGGAGGATGACGAAGTGAGCCAGTGGGTGCACCGGGTCAAACGCCTGTCGGAGCTGGGCCTTGAAGAAGAAGCCAGCGAACTGGAACAAAGCCTGATTGAACTGACGCGCAACGATCCTGAGTTGCAGGCTGAGTTTCTCAAGTCGTTGACTCGGGATGCTGGACGCCTGGTGGCGGATCCAGGACCGAATTAAAGCCAATCGCGAGCAGGCTCACTCCTACATTGGAACGCATTTCAATGTAGGAGTGAGCCTGCTCGCGATGAGGCCATTACATTCCGCGCAAATCTACCGCTCAAACAGCTCCATCTGCTCAAACCCGCCGCGCAAATCCTCCAGCCTCACCCCAACCCCAAGCAACCGCACCGGCTTACCGCCACGATTGAACGCCTGCGTCAGCATCAACTGATAACTGCCCAGATCCCGCCCTGCCCCGGCCTGCTCCAGCGTGGTCTGGGTGAAATCATGGAATTTCACTTTGACGAACGGCTTGCCCGGCCGATAGCTGCTGTCGATCCGCTCCATCCGGGTTTTCAGGGTGTCGAGCAACTCGGGCAACTTGTCGAGACAGCTGCGCAGATCCGGCAGGTCGGCGTCGTAGGTATTTTCCACGCTGATCGACTGTCGCCGACTGTCGTTGTGCACCAGCCGGTCGTCAATGCCACGGGCGAGGTTCCAAAGGCGCTCGCCAAAACTGCCGAATTCGCGCACGAGCGCCAATCGCCCCCATTCACGCAAATGCGCGCAATCGACGATGCCGAGTTTGCCCAGCTTGTCGGCGGTGACCTTGCCGACGCCGTGCAGCTTGCTCACTGGCAAGCCGCTGACGAAGTCTTCGACCTGATCCGGCGTGATCACAAACAGGCCGTTGGGTTTTTTCCAGTCGCTGGCGATCTTCGCCAGAAACTTGTTTGGCGCTACGCCCGCAGACACGGTGATGTGCAATTGATTGGAGACGCGCCGCCGAATGTCCTGCGCGATACGCGTGGCGCTGCCGCCAAAATGCGCGCTGTCCGATACGTCCAGATAAGCCTCGTCCAATGACAGCGGCTCGATCAGGTCGGTGTAATCGGCAAAAATCGTATGGATTTCCCTGGACGCTTCGCGGTACGCATCCATGCGCGGCTTGACGATGGTCAGATCCGGGCACAGCTTCAAAGCGTGCCCCGAAGCCATCGCCGAGCGCACACCGTAGGCGCGCGCCTCATAGTTGCAGGTGGCAATCACCCCGCGCCGATCCGCTGAACCACCCACTGCCAAGGGCTTGCCGGCCAGACGCGGGTCGTCGCGCATCTCGATGGCGGCATAAAAGCAGTCACAGTCAATGTGGATGATTTTTCGCTGAGTCATGTCAGAAAAGGGAACGTGGCGAGCCAGAGCGGCAGTATCTCACCGACACCTGTATATAGCACCAGTGGTGTTGAATGTTCCTGACCGGCTGTAGGAAACAAACGCTGAATGTAATTTCTCAATCAAACCAAGGCCTCCAATAGAGCCGAAACCCTTACCGCGCCTGCCCTGCGAGCCTGAAAACCCGCCTCGGAAAACGCTAACCAATTGAACCTGAACAGATTTATTCCAATCGGCGGTTGACACACCCGCAAAGCTCTGTAGAATGCCGACACACAGACGCGGGATGGAGCAGTCTGGTAGCTCGTCGGGCTCATAACCCGAAGGTCGTCGGTTCAAATCCGGCTCCCGCAACCAAACATCAAAAAAGGCTACTCGAAAGAGTGGCCTTTTTTGTGCGCATCTGTTTTACAAATGGGCGCCCTGCTCAATCGGCAGCGAAACGGTAACTCGTTGCATTTCCGAAACTTACGCATCCCCTGCGACCGTTTGCCGCGATTTCGCACTTATTTGATTCTTTACAGGATTAGCGGTTGACACCTCGCCGTTCGCCTGTAGAATGCCGCCACACAGACGCGGGATGGAGCAGTCTGGTAGCTCGTCGGGCTCATAACCCGAAGGTCGTCGGTTCAAATCCGGCTCCCGCAACCAAACATCAAAAAAGGCTACTCGAAAGAGTGGCCTTTTTTGTATCTGTGGAAAAAGTCCTTTCGCAACAATGATCTGTCATCGTGCAGTGAACCGTCCAGGATCTCAGAACCGCCGCGTTGCGACTATGCTTGAGTCGCGGACAAGACGCCTGCAATCCAAGACTGCCCTCGCCGACACCCGGTGAGAGGCGTAATATTTTGTGATTATTTTTTTCTACAGGGATTGGTAACTTGGCTGGATACCTCCATCCTGTCGCGCACAATCCAAGAGGTGATTGATGCGCGCCAACTCGTCTGATCCACAAGACACCGTTACAGCAGAACAACCGATCAAACCCGAGCGTTTACGCTGGCTGGATCGGTTAAGCAAATACCGCCAGCCGATCGGTCTGGCCGTGACGTTGCTGCTGTTTGCCATTGCGCTGATTGCCTGTCGCCATCTGCTCGCCGAGCTTGATCTCGACGCGCTGCACGACTCGATTCTCGACGTGCCGAAACCGGCGCTGCTCGGTGCCATCGGGGCGACAGTGGTCGGCTTCATCATTCTGCTCGGCTATGAATGGTCGGCCAGCCGCTACGCTGGCGTGACATTGCCACCGCGCATGCTCGCCCTCGGCGGCTTCACTGCGTTTGCGATCGGTAATGCGATTGGCCTGTCGCTGCTGTCGGGTGGCTCGGTCCGCTATCGTTTATATGCGCGGCTGGGCGTCGGTGCGTCGGAAGTCGCGCACATGACCTTGTTCGCCAGCCTGTCGCTGGGCTGCGCCTTGCCGCCGCTGGCAGCGCTGGCCACGTTGAGCAACCTGCCCGCCGCATCGCAAGCACTTGGACTGTCCGAGGTGTTACTGGGGTGCGTCGCCGCCGCGGTGCTGATCCTCAGTGCCGTATTGGCGATCGGCATCTATCGCCGTCGTCTGCCGGAACAACCCTACCCCGACAATCTGTTGGTCAGGGCCGGGCGCCGCACCCTGCGTCTGCCCGGTCGGCGCCTGACCTTTCTGCAATTGGTGATCACTGCACTCGACGTCGCAGCTGCCGCCACCGTTCTCTATCTGTTGCTGCCGGAAGCGCCGCCCTTCGCGCCGTTCCTGCTGGTGTACCTGTTGGCGCTGGCCGCCGGTGTGCTCAGCCATGTGCCGGGCGGCGTTGGCGTGTTCGAAGCGATTTTGCTCGCCGCGTTCGCCGACAAACTCGGCGCGGCGCCACTGGCCGCGGCGCTGCTGCTGTATCGCCTGATCTATGTGGTACTGCCACTGCTGGTCGCCTGTGTGCTGCTGCTGATCAACGAAGGTCAGCGCCTGTTCCAGACCCAGACCATGCGTGCCGCGTCCGGTCTGGCCGCGCCGATTCTGGCGGTGCTGGTGTTTCTTTCGGGTGTGGTGTTGCTGTTTTCCGGCGCCACCCCTGAAATCGATACGCGTCTGGAGCACATCGGCTTTCTGATCCCGCATCGTCTGGTCGACGCCTCGCACTTCGGCGCCAGCCTGATCGGCGTGTTGTGCCTGCTGCTCGCGCAAGGCTTGCGCCGGCGTCTGTCGGCGGCGTGGATGCTGACCACCATCCTGTTGCTGATCGGCGCCCTGCTCTCGCTGCTCAAGGGCTTCGACTGGGAAGAAGCCACGCTGATGACCCTGACGGCGGCACTGCTCGGCGTCTTCCGTCGCTCGTTCTATCGCCCGAGTCGCCTGACCGAGTTGCCGTTCTCGCCGCTGTATCTGGTCGCCAGCCTGTGCGTCCTTGGTGCGTCGACCTGGCTGCTGTTGTTCGCCTATCAGGACGTGCCGTACAGCCATCAACTCTGGTGGCAATTCACTCTCGACGCAGACGCCCCGCGCGGCCTGCGTTCGCTGCTCGGCGCTGCCGTGCTGCTGTTGGTGATAGCCCTGACCTGGCTGCTGCGTACCGCGCGCCCGGTGATTCATCTGCCGACACCGGACGAACTCGATCGCGCGGTAAAAATCCTCATGGCGTCGTCGCAGCCCGACGGCGGCCTCGCGCTGACCGGTGACAAGGCGCTGCTGTTTCACCCCAACGACGAGGCGTTCCTGATGTACGCCCGCCGTGGCCGCAGTCTGGTGGCCCTGTACGACCCGATCGGGCCGAGCCAGCAACGCGCGGAAATGATCTGGCAGTTCCGCGACCTCTGCGACATCCATCACACCCGCCCCGTGTTCTACCAGGTACGCGCGGAGAACCTGCCGTACTACATGGACATCGGTCTGACGGCGATCAAACTGGGCGAAGAGGCCCGGGTCGATCTGCAGCGCTTTGATCTCGAAGCCAAAGGCAAGGAGATGAAGGATCTGCGCTACACCTGGAACCGTGGCACCCGCGATGGTCTGTCGCTGGAAATCCATGAGCCGGGTCAGGCGCCGATGGACGAGCTGAAGGTGATTTCCGATGCCTGGCTGACCGGCAAGAACGTGCGCGAGAAAGGCTTTTCCCTCGGCCGCTTCAGCGACGATTATCTGAAGCATTTCCGCATTGCGGTCATTCGCTTCGAAGGCCGCCCGGTGGCGTTCGCCAACCTGCTCGAGACTTACAGCCACGATCTGGCCAGTCTCGACCTGATGCGCGCGCACCCGGACGCGCCGAAGCTGACCATGGAATTCATGATGGTCGGCCTGATTCAACATTATAAGAGTCACGGATACGCGCGCTTCAGCCTGGGCATGGTGCCGTTGTCGGGGTTGCAACCCCGCCGCGGTGCACCACTGACTCAGCGGCTGGGCTCGATGGTCTTCCGCCGTGGTGAGCAGTTGTACAACTTCCAAGGCTTGCGCCGCTTCAAAGACAAGTTCCAGCCTGACTGGGAACCCCGTTATATGGCCGTGCCCGCCGGACTCGATCCGTTGGTGGCGCTGGCCGATACTGCTGCCCTGATCGCGGGCGGCTTGACTGGATTGGTGAAACGCTGATGATTCAACGCTCCCTGAAGTACATCCTGGCTGCACTGATCGTGCTGGCCGTGATTGCCGGCGGCGGCTTCTGGTACCTCAAACGCCCGGCACCGGAACCGACCGTCGAACAACTCAAACCGGCCGACGGCACGACCATGACGCGCGTCATCCCGGGCAGCAAGCCGAAAGCCCAGGTGCTGGTGGCCGTCACCGACGAGCAGAAGCTCTCCGAGAAACAACTGACCACCCTGAGCCGCAGCGCCTCGGCGCAGATCGTTCAGGTGATTCTGCCCAAGGACTGCCTGCTGCAAAGCCGCGCGCTGCAATCGGGCCTGCGTGAACTGAACGGCCCGGCCACGCTGGTCAGCGGTATCGGCCCGGGCGCCGTATTGGCGTGGCGCTGGTTGGCCGAGCAGAAAAACGACAAGGCTCAAGCCATCTCTGTCGACCTCGCGCTGGAAAAACCCGGTTGCACCCACCTGCTGCCGAAGACCGCCGCCCACGGCCACTGGCTGGTGGCATGGAATGACAACCCGGACGACGCCAGCGCAGGTTTCGTGCGCGATCAACCGAACGCCGAAACCAGCATCAGCGACTACGACATCAACCTGCCGCAAGTGCTGAACAACGAACTGCGCAAGATCCTCGTCGGCGGCGACAAGGCCAACGGCGGTCTGGCGATCCCGGTAGTGGAAGTCCCGGCCGGTCAGGCTAACGACACCGTGACCCTGTTCCTCTCCGGCGACGGCGGCTGGCGCGACCTCGACCGTGATGTGGCCGGCGAAATGGCCAAGATCGGCTACCCGGTGGTCGGCATCGACACCCTGCGCTACTACTGGCAGCACAAGAGCCCGGAGCAAAGCGCGCTGGATCTCACCGAACTGATGCAGCACTACCGGCAGAAATGGGGCACCAAACGCTTCATCCTCACCGGTTACTCGTTCGGCGCTGACGTCCTGCCGGCGATCTACAACCGCCTGCCTGAGAACGAACAGCAACGCGTCGACGCCATCATCCTGCTCGCCTTCGCCCGCACCGGCAGCTTCGAAATCGAAGTTGAAGGCTGGTTGGGTAATGCCGGCAAAGAAGCCGCCACCGGGCCGGAAATGGCGAGGCTGCCTGCGGCCAAGGTGGTGTGCATCTACGGTGAAGAGGAAACCGATGAGAGTGGCTGCACGGACAAGACTGCAGTGGGTGAGCCGGTGAAACTGCCTGGCGGGCATCACTTCGACGAGAACTACCCGGCGCTGGCGAAGCGCTTGGTGGACTTGATCCAGAAGCGTCAGAGCAAGGACTCGGTGGCGGAAGAGTGATCTGAGCCCCCCACAAAAAGCCCCTGCAACTTCACGGTTGCAGGGGCTTTTTACATCTCGGACGATGAACACATTCCCCTGTAGGAGTGAGCCTGCTCGCGATAGCGGAGTGTCAGTTAGCAAATAGGTGGCTGACACTCCGCTATCGCGAGCAGGCTCACTCCTACATGGGATGGCGGTGAATTCAGAGTTTGTGCAGAGACCGCAAATTTCTTGACTCTGCACAAAGCAAGAAAAACCGAGTGTCCACATTCCATAAAACGTGGACACCTGCTTGATCGGCATTATCGAATCGTCAACCCCAAACTCTGTATGAACGCACCGCTTAACCCTGTGGGAGCTAGCTGTGTAAACCCACCACGTTGTTCACGGATGCTATTCGGCTAATCGGTGGTAAATAACTCAAACTGGCATGCGGGCGATGCCAGTTGTACCTGTGCAACCAAGGCATCAGATACGTCGCGCGTTGATCTGAGCTTTCATAACTTCTGGCGTAGGCCCATTCGCGCAGAGCGGTCTGTATAAATCGCTCTGCCTTGCCATTCGTGCGCGGGGTGTAAGGCTTGGTAAAGATGTGCTTAAGCCGCAGCCGCCGGCACAGGCGCTTGAAGCTCCTGGATTTGTAGCAAGGGCCGTTGTCGGTCATTACCCGCTCGAATTTCACGCCGAGCGTTTTGTAGTAACGCAGGGCCCGGATCAGCGCGAGGCAGGCGCTACGAGCGGTTTGGTCTGGGTATAAACCACAGTGCGCCACTCGACTATGGTCGTCGATGGCAACATGTCCAAACTCCCAACCCACATGGTAAGAACGGCCTTTCAGACGGTCTTTTGTCACTCGATGACCAGGTTTGTTAAAGCGCCCCAGCCTCTTGATATCCAAGTGCAGCAAGCCTCCCGGCTGAGAGTATTCGTAGCGAATAACCGCAACTGGCGGTTCCAGATAAGCCAGGCGATTGAGTCCGTTGCGGCTCAATATCCTGCCTACCGTGCTATGCCCCACCTTCAAAGACTTACTGATTTCGCCATAGGTTTTTCGCTCACGGCGAAGCTTGATGATTTTCTCCAGACACTCTGGGGCAGTAGCGTGCGGACAGGAAGCCGGGCGGGATGAGCGATCCTGGAGACCTTTTTCGCCTTCGGTTCGATAGCGGTTTATCCACTTGTAGGCAGTGCGAACGCTGACCCCTTGGGCCTTGGCCACCTCTTCAACTCTCAAACCCTCTGTGAGGACTCTTTGAACAAGAAGGGCTCGACCAGAAACAGTTAATCGGGCATTTTTATGAGTGTTCACTCGGGGCCTCCGGGGGCTTGGTTTGGTTCGCACCTCCAATTTCCCGGAAAAGCCCCGAGTGAACAACCTACAGAGAGATCACAGCTAGCCTGCTAGCGATGGCGGTGGATCTGGTAAAGATGTGCTGACTGACACTCAGCCATCGCTAGCAGGCTAGCTCCCACAGGGGTTTTGCAGTGGTTTTGAGAGTTGGGCAACAGACACAAAAAAGCCCCCGCCAGCACAAGGCCGACGGGGGCTTTTCAGTTGAGGCCAGGCTTACATCTCGACCTGCGTCCCCAGCTCAATCACCCGATTCAACGGCAGATTAAAGAAGCGCAAATTACCATTGGCATTCTTCAACATGAATGCGAACAACGCCTCGCGCCAACGCGCCATGCCTTCGAGTTTCGAGGCGATCACCGTTTCCCGGCTGAGGAAGTAGGTGGTGCGCATCGGGCTGAAATCCAGTTCATCCAGATGGCACAGCTTCAGTGCCTGCGGTACGTCCGGCTCGTCAGTGAAGCCGAAGTGCAGGATGACCCGGAAGAAGCCTTCGCCGTGTGCTTCGACTTCAAAACGGCGCGATGGTGGCACGCGCGGGATGTCTTCGTAGACCACCGTCAGCAACACCACCTGTTCGTGCAGCACCTGGTTATGCAGCAGGTTGTGCAACAGCGCATGCGGCACGGCGTCGGAGCGGGCGGTGAGGAAAACGGCGGTGCCCTGCACGCGATGCGGCGGTTGCACGCGGATGCTGCTGATGAAGATCGGCAGCGGCAGCGCGCCTTCGTCGAGGCGATCGACCAACAGTTGCTTGCCGCGCTTCCAGGTGGTCATCAGCACGAACAAAGCGATACCGGCGATCACCGGGAAGGCACCGCCCTGAATGATCTTCGGCACGTTGGCGGCGAAGTACAGGCCATCGACCAGCAGGAAGCCCAGCAGTACCGGGACCGCGAGAATCGGCGGCCACTTCCACAGCAGCAGCATGACGGCAGAGACGAGGATGGTGGTCATCAGCATGGTGCCGGTCACTGCCACGCCGTAGGCCGAGGCCAGTGCGCCGGAGGATTCGAAACCGATCACCAGCAGGACCACGCCGACCATCAGCGCCCAGTTCACCGCGCCGATGTAGATCTGGCCCTGCTCGTCGCTGGAGGTGTGCTGGATGTACATGCGCGGGATGTAGCCGAGCTGAATCGCTTGGCGGGTAAGGGAGAACGCGCCGGAAATCACCGCTTGCGAGGCGATCACCGTGGCCAGGGTCGACAGGCCGACCAGCGGAATCAGCGCCCAGCTCGGCGCCAGCAGATAGAACGGGTTGCGCGCTGCGTCAGGGTTGTCGAGCAGCAAGGCGCCCTGCCCGAAATAGTTCAGCACCAGCGCCGGCAGCACCAGCAGAAACCAGGCGCGGGCGATCGGCTTGCGGCCGAAGTGGCCCATGTCGGCGTACAGCGCTTCAGCACCGGTCAGCGCCAGCACCACCGCGCCGAGAATCGCCACGCCCATGCCGGTGTGCACCATGAAGAACCGCACCGCCCACGCCGGGTTCAGCGCATGCAACACTTCCGGTGTGTGGCTGATGCCATACACACCGAGAGCGCCAAGGACCAGAAACCAAGTGACCATGATCGGCCCGAACAAAATGCCGATCCGCGCGGTACCGTGGCGCTGGATCAGGAACAAGGCAACCAGCACGACCAACGACAGCGGCACGACCCAGTGATCGATGCCATCGAAAGCCAGCCCCAGACCTTCAATTGCCGACAGTACCGAGATCGCCGGGGTGATCATGCTGTCGCCGTAAAACAGCGCCGCGCCGATCAGGCCGCAGACCACCAGCAATGAGCGCAACTTGCGCCGATGCCCCGCCGCTCGGCGTGCCAGCGCTGTGAGCGCCATGATCCCGCCTTCGCCCTGGTTGTCGGCGCGCAGCACGAACATCATGTACTTGATCGACACGACCCAGATCAGCGACCAGAAGATCAACGACAAAATGCCGAGCACGCCGTCGTGATTGACCGGTACGCCATAACCGCCGGAAAACACTTCCTTGAGGGTGTACAACGGGCTCGTGCCGATGTCGCCGTAAACTACCCCGACCGCCGCGACCAGCATGCTCAGCGGCCTGGAGGCCGAACCCTCGGCGCCTGCCGCATGACTACTTGCCTGACCCATCCAACACTCCTGATCTCAATACCGGCTTCTTCGAATGAAGCACTATGCTTTGTGGTGCAGCATGCGCTGTTTTACCTGTTGTTACAGACGTTTTGTTGACTGCAAGAAATGGGTAAAGCTCAACGGCGCGAAGCATAGCGCAGCACTCGTCGTATTTCCCTGCATAAAGCTGGTCAAGTGCGTTGCCCGCCGCTAGAATTGCGCACTTTTTGATCAGAGGCGCGCCCTAAGCGCCCATCCGTCGGTTTGCGCATCAAGCAAGCGACGTCACAAAACACCGAGGTTAGACATGTCCACCACTCCTGCGCCGGCCAATCCAAAGGTTGGCTTTGTATCTCTGGGTTGCCCGAAAGCACTGGTCGACTCCGAGCGCATCCTGACCCAGCTGCGCATGGAAGGCTATGACGTGGTGTCCACTTACCAGGACGCCGACGTGGTGGTGGTCAACACCTGCGGTTTCATCGACTCGGCCAAGGCGGAGTCGCTGGAAGTGATCGGTGAAGCGATCAAGGAAAACGGCAAGGTGATCGTCACCGGCTGCATGGGCGTGGAAGAAGGCAACATTCGCAACGTGCACCCGAGCGTGCTCGCCGTGACCGGTCCGCAGCAGTACGAGCAAGTGGTCAACGCCGTGCACGAAGTGGTGCCGCCGCGTCAGGATCACAACCCGCTGATCGATCTGGTGCCGCCGCAAGGCATCAAGCTGACCCCACGTCACTATGCGTACCTGAAGATTTCCGAAGGCTGCAACCACAGCTGCTCGTTCTGCATCATCCCGTCGATGCGCGGCAAACTGGTCAGCCGCCCGGTTGGCGACGTGCTCGACGAAGCCCAGCGTCTGGTCAAGTCCGGCGTCAAAGAGCTGCTGGTGATCTCGCAGGACACCAGCGCCTACGGCGTCGACGTGAAATACCGCACCGGTTTCTGGAACGGCGCGCCGGTGAAAACCCGCATGACCGAGCTGTGCGAAGCCTTGAGCACGCTGGGCGTCTGGGTCCGCTTGCACTACGTTTACCCGTACCCGCACGTCGATGAGCTGATCCCGCTGATGGCCGCCGGCAAGATCCTGCCGTACCTGGACATCCCGTTCCAGCACGCCAGCCCGAAAGTGCTCAAGTCGATGAAACGCCCGGCGTTCGAAGACAAGACCCTGGCGCGGATCAAGAACTGGCGCGAGATCTGCCCGGACCTGATCATCCGTTCGACCTTCATCGTCGGCTTCCCGGGCGAAACCGAAGAAGACTTCCAGTACCTGTTGAACTGGCTGACCGAAGCGCAGCTCGACCGCGTCGGCTGCTTCCAGTACTCGCCGGTGGACGGTGCTCCGGCCAACGATCTGGACCTGGAAGTGGTGCCGGACGATGTCAAGCAGGACCGTTGGGAGCGTTTCATGGCGCACCAGCAAGCCATCAGTTCGGCACGCCTGCAAATGCGCATCGGCCGTGAAATCGAAGTGCTGGTGGACGAAGTCGACGAGCAAGGCGCGGTTGGCCGCTGCTTCTTCGATGCGCCGGAGATTGACGGTAACGTGTTTATCGACAACGGCAGCAACCTGAAGCCGGGCGACAAGGTCTGGTGCAAGGTGACGGATGCTGACGAATACGATTTGTGGGCTGAGCAGATCTGATCTGAACGTCAAAAGCCCCTCACCCTAGCCCTCTCCCAGAGGGAGAGGGAACTGATCGAGGTGCTCTTCAGAATGACGGCGACTTGAAATATCGAGTCGAACTCAGGCTTTGAACAGCATGAAGATCAGCTCCCTTCCCCCTCGCCCCCTCTGGGGGAGAGGGTTGGGGTGAGGGGGAAGGCAGACACCGCAATAAATCCAGAAGCCCCGCTCTTTTTATGAGATGCGGGGCTTTTTTGCGGCTATCGTTTAGCGGGGGACGGACTCCCTTGAAACGTACAAGAGGCTCACGCACATGCGTCACCATTCGGTCATCCACACGCCGAAACTCAGCGATTATCAGGAACTGACCCGGGTCTGGGAGGCCTCGGTCCGTGCGACCCATGATTTTCTGCCGGACAGCTACATCGAGCTTTTGCGCAACCTGGTGCTCACCCGCTATCTCGATGCGGTCATGCTGATCTGCACAAAAGACCCTCAGCAGCGCATCACCGGGTTTGCCGGTGTGGCGGCGGGCAAGATCGAGATGCTGTTCATCGATCCGGATTATCGCGGTCAGGGCCTGGGCAAGAAACTGCTGAATTACGCCATGCAGCATTTGAACGCCGATGAACTCGACGTCAACGAACAGAATCCGCAGGCCCTGCGGTTCTATGAGAAACAGGGTTTCGAGGTGATCGGCCGCTCGGAGGTCGATGGCATGGGCCAGCCGTATCCGCTATTGCACATGCGCCTACGGCAAAACCAGCAACGCTCAAGCCACGCCTGACACACCAAGGAACCCCTGTGGGAGCTGGCTTGCCAGCGATGCAGACGCCTCGGTCTGACAGATCCACCGAAGTGATGCCATCGCTGGCAAGCCAGCTCCCACAGGGAATACGGACACCGTGCAAATGGAACCGGGCTTAACCGGCGCCACACAGGTACAATGCTCACCCCTTTTTTGTTACGGCCCTGTCATGACTGACCCGATTCGCCTCTCCAAACGCCTCATCGAACTGGTCGGTTGCTCCCGCCGGGAGGCCGAGCTGTTCATCGAGGGCGGCTGGGTCACCGTGGACGGCGAAGTCATCGATGAGCCGCAATTCAAGGTCGGCGACCAGAAGGTCGAGCTCGACAAGGACGCCAAGGCCTCCGCGCCGGAGCCCGTGACCATTCTGCTCAACGCACCGGCGGGCATGGACGTCGACACCGCCATGCAATCGCTCAGCGCCGAGACCCTCAGCGAAGAGCATCGCTACAGCAAACGTCCGCTTCGCGGGCACTTCCTGCGCCTGACCGCCAGTGCCGATCTGCAGCCCAGGGCCAGCGGCCTGCTGGTGTTCACCCAGGACTGGAAAATCCTGCGCAAGCTCACCGCCGACGCGGCGAAGATCGAGCAGGAATACGTGGTCGAGGTCGAAGGCGAGATGGTCGCCCATGGCCTCAATCGTTTGCAGCACGGCCTGACCCACAAGGGCAAGGAGCTGCCGCCGGTCAAGGCCAGCTGGCAGAACGAAAACCGCCTGCGCTTCGCCATGAAAAACCCGCAACCGGGGATCATCGCGCAGTTCTGCGAAGCGGTCGGCCTGAAGGTCATCGGCATCCGTCGCATCCGCATCGGCGGCGTGTCGATCGGCAAGGTCCCGGTCGGCCAATGGCGCTACCTGTCCGGCAAAGAGAAGTTCTGACGCTTCCCCCGCCGCCACACATTTCGGTAGCGCCCGTGAGCGCTGCCCACAACGTATCAGGAATACCGACATGGTTCACAACGACGTACTGCGCAGCGTGCGCTACATGCTCGACATCAGCGACAAGAAAGTCGTCGAGATCATCAAACTCGGCGGCCTGGACGTGACCCTCGCCGACGTAGTGACCTGGCTCGACAAGAAAGAAGAAGACGAAGAAGGTTTCGTGCGCTGCCCGGACGAAGTCATCGCGCACTTCCTCGACGGCCTGGTGATCTTCAAGCGCGGCAAGGACGAAAGCCGTCCGCCGCAGCCAATCGAAGTGCCGGTGACCAACAACATCATCCTGAAAAAGCTGCGCGTGGCCTTCGAGCTGAAAGAAGACGACATGCATGCGATCCTCAAGGCCGCCGAATTTCCGGTATCCAAGCCTGAGCTGAGCGCGCTGTTCCGCAAGGTCGGCCACACCAACTACCGCCCGTGTGGCGACCAGTTGCTGCGCAATTTCCTCAAAGGGCTCACGCTGCGCGTGAGAGCTTAAAAGCAGCCTCAAGCTACAAGCTACAAGCTACAAGCTACAAGCTGCAAGTAGCCACACCGCGTTAACTTGTAGCTTGCAGCTTGCCACTCGAAGCTGGCCGCATGGCCCCACATTCCCTCCGAAAATAGTGGCTCCGCTTTGCGCGGCTGACGACTAGGGTGTACTCAACCCCAATCTTCAGGATTTGCCATGCACCCCTACTTTTCCTTGCAAGGCCGCACCGCTCTGGTCACCGGCGGCACCCGTGGTATCGGCAAGATGATCGCCAAAGCCTTTGTCGAGGCTGGCGCGCGTGTCTACGTCTGCTCCCGCGACGCTGAAGCCTGTCATCAAACCGCTGAAGAACTTGCCGCCTTGGGCATCTGCCATGGCGTGGCGGCGAATCTGGCGACCGAAGAAGGTGTGCAGGAACTGGCTGCGCGCCTGGGCGAGCAGATCACCCATCTGGATATTCTGGTGAACAATGTCGGCACCACCTGGGGCGCGCCGCTGGAGAGTTACCCGGTAAAGGGCTGGGAGAAGGTCATGCAACTCAACGTGACGTCGGTGTTCAGTTGCATCCAGCAGTTCCTGCCTTTGCTGCGCAAGGCCGGCTCGGCGGCGAATCTTGCGCGAATCATCAATATCGGTTCGGTGGCGGGGATTTCTTCGTTTGGTGAGCAGGCGTATGCCTACGGGCCGAGTAAAGCGGCGCTGCACCAGTTATCGCGAATTCTGGCGCGGGAACTGGTCAGCCAGCACATCAACGTCAACGTGATCGCGCCGGGGCGGTTTCCGAGCAAGATGACCCTGCATATCGGCAATGATGAGCAGGCGCTGGCCGAGGACACCGCCCTGATTCCGATGAAGCGCTGGGGACGAGAGGAAGAGATGGCGGCGTTGGCGATCAGCCTGGCGAGTACCGCCGGTGCTTACATGACCGGGAATATCATTCCGCTGGATGGTGGGTTCAGCCTCTGACATCGGCGGTGTATCTATCGCTGGCAAGCCAGCTCCCACAGGTTTTGTGGAGTACCCAGATGATGCGACCTCCCGCGAACCTTGTGGGAGCTGGCTT
Source organism: Pseudomonas sp. Z003-0.4C(8344-21) (assembly GCF_900104975.1). Classification (NCBI taxonomy): domain Bacteria; kingdom Pseudomonadati; phylum Pseudomonadota; class Gammaproteobacteria; order Pseudomonadales; family Pseudomonadaceae; genus Pseudomonas; species Pseudomonas sp. Z003-0.4C(8344-21). The sequence continues at coordinate 4,995,444 of NZ_LT629756.1, forward strand.
GCCAGCGATGGCGTCCGCCCGTACACCACCAGACTTGAAGCCTGCCGGGTTATCATGCCCGCCCTGCCCCGCTTCGATTTCAAACCATGACTTACAGCGTCTCCCCCATCGGCTTCGTGCGCTCCTGCTTCAAGGAGAAATTCGCCATCCCCCGCCAGCCACAGCTGGCCCCCGCCGCCCGTGGCGTGCTGGAACTGGTCGCGCCGTTCGATCAGGGTGACGCGGTGCAGGGGCTGGAACAGGTCAGCCACGTCTGGCTGCTGTTCCTCTTTCACCATGCGCTGGAAGACAAACCGCGGCTGAAAGTCCGTCCGCCAAGGCTGGGCGGCAACAAGTCGATGGGCGTGTTTGCCACCCGCGCCACACACCGGCCAAACGGCATCGGCCAATCGGTAGTGAAACTCGACCGGGTCGAAGCCGATCGGCTGTTCATTTCCGGCATCGATCTGCTCGACGGCACGCCAGTGCTCGACATCAAACCCTATGTGCCTTACGCCGATATCATTCCCGGCGCCGCCAACAGCATCGCCAGCGCTGCGCCGCAGTTGATCGAAGTGCGGTGGACAGATTCAGCGCTACAACAGGCGCATACCCATGCGCAGCGCCTCGGCGAGCCGTTGGTTGAGCTGATCGAGCAATGCCTGGCGCAGGATCCGCGCCCGGCCTATCAGACCCCGGCGCCGGACCGAGAGTACGGTGCGCAGTTCTGGGATCTGGATGTACGCTGGCATTATCCAACGCCTGAGCGGATTTGCGTGCTCGAAGTCATTCCCGCCTCAGCGTAAACCCCGAAAACGAAAAAGCCCGCGCTGCCTTCTCAGGCAACGCGGGCTTTTTGCTTTTCTGTAGGCCTTCGCCTGCTCGCGATTGCGGTGGACCAGTCACGTCAGATGTCGACTGATACGGCCCTATCGCGAGCAGGCTCACTCCTACAGGGACTTGTTTACTTCTCGACGAACGCGCGTTCGATCAGGTAATCACCCGGCTCGCGCATCCGCGCCGAGATCTTCAGGCCGAAGCTGTCGAGCACTTCGCTGGTCTCATCGAGCATGCTCGGGCTGCCGCAGATCATCGCGCGGTCATCCTGCGGGTTGATCGGTGGCAGGCCGATGTCGCTGAACAGCTTGCCGCTGCGCATCAAGTCAGTGAGACGGCCCTGATTCTCGAACGGCTCGCGGGTCACGGTCGGGTAGTAGATCAGCTTGTCACGCAGCGCTTCGCCGAAGAACTCGTTCTGCGGCAGGTGCTCGGTGATGAATTCGCGGTAGGCGACTTCGTTGACGTAACGCACGCCGTGAACCAGGATCACTTTTTCAAAGCGCTCGTAGGTTTCCGGGTCCTGAATCACGCTCATGAACGGCGCCAGGCCGGTGCCGGTGCTGAGCAGGTACAAGTGCTTGCCCGGATTCAGGTCATCAAGAACCAGGGTGCCGGTAGGCTTTTTCGAGATGATGATCTCGTCGCCTTCCTTCAGATGCTGCAATTGGGAGGTCAGCGGACCGTCCTGCACCTTGATGCTGAAGAACTCCAGATGCTCTTCCCAGTTCGGGCTGGCGATCGAGTAAGCGCGCATAAGCGGGCGGCCGTTGGGCTGCTGCAGGCCGATCATCACGAACTGACCGTTCTCGAAGCGCAGACCCGGATCGCGGGTGCACTTGAAGCTGAACAGAGTGTCGTTCCAGTGATGAACACTGAGGACACGCTCGTGGTTCATGTTGCTCATGTACGTTTGACTCCTGGAGATTGGGTCTGCGCAGGCCCACCAAGGCCATAGCGCGCAATTGCATCGCATTCTAATAGCGACGACAATATCTGTTAACTGGATTATTAAGATAAGGGTTATCGGTTATATCGATATGCGATTTACTCTCCGTCAACTGCAAGTCTTCGTCGCCGTCGCCCAGCAGGAAAGCGTATCCCGTGCTGCGGGTCTGCTCAACCTCTCGCAGTCGGCGGCCAGCACGTCGATCACCGAACTGGAGCGCCAGTCCAGCTGCCAGCTGTTCGATCGCGCCGGCAAACGCCTGAGCCTCAACGCTCTCGGCAAACAGCTGTTGCCGCAAGCGGTGGCCCTGCTCGACCAGGCCAAGGAAATCGAGGATCTGCTCAACGGTAAATCCGGTTTCGGCTCTTTATCAGTGGGGGCGACGCTGACCATTGGCAACTACCTGGCCACCCTGCTGATTGGCAGCTTCATGCAACGCCACCCGGAAAGCCAGGTGAAGCTGCATGTGCAGAACACTGCCAATATCGTGCAACAAGTTGCGCACTATGAAATTGATCTGGGTCTGATCGAAGGCGATTGCAGTCACCCGGACATCGAAGTGCAGAGCTGGGTCGAGGATGAGCTGGTGGTGTTCTGCGCGCCGCAGCATCCGCTGGCTCAACGTGGCAGCGCGAGCATGGAAGAGCTGACCCACGAGGCGTGGATTCTCCGTGAACAGGGTTCCGGCACGCGCCTGACCTTCGATCAAGCCATGCGCCACCACCGCAGCGCGCTGAATATCCGTCTTGAGCTGGAGCACACCGAAGCGATCAAACGCGCGGTGGAATCGGGATTGGGGATTGGCTGCATTTCGCGGCTGGCGCTGCGTGATGCGTTTCGTCGCGGCAGCCTGGTGCCGGTGGAAACGCCGGACCTGGATCTGGCCCGGCAGTTTTACTTCATCTGGCACAAGCAGAAATACCAGACCTCGGCCATGCGCGAGTTTCTCGAACTGTGCCGCGCGTTTACCGCCGGGGTGCAGCGCAGCGACGAGATCGTTTTGCCGACCATCGCTTAAAGCAGAATCACCGCCCACACCAACGCGATCATGCTCAATGCCACGAACTGCGCAGCACTGCCCATGTCCTTGGCGTTCTTCGACAGCGGGTGCAATTCCAGCGAGATGCGGTCAATGGCCGCTTCCACCGCCGAGTTCAACAGTTCCACGATCAGTGCCAGCAGGCATACGGCGATCAATACGGCTTGTTCGACACGGCTGACATTGAGAAAGAAGGTCAACGGGACCAGGACAACATTGAGCAACACCAATTGGCGAAACGCCGCTTCGCCGGTAAACGCTGCGCGCAGGCCGTCGAGCGAATAACCGGAGGCGTTGAGAATACGTTTCAGGCCGGTCTGGCCCTTGAAAGGTGACATATGGAAGAGACCAACCAAAAAGGAGTGGGGAAGCTAGATCAACGAAAGTCAAAAAAGCGTGAAACCGCCAGCGATCACTGGCTCGGAATTGACTCAAGTTGTTGCAGTAGTAACGCCGCTTGCGTGCGGGTGCGCACATTCAGTTTGCGAAAGATCGCCGTGACGTGGGCCTTGATGGTCGCTTCCGACACACTCAGCTCATAGGCAATCTGCTTGTTCAGCAGGCCTTCGCAGACCATGGTCAATACGCGAAACTGCTGCGGTGTCAGGCTGGCGAGGCCATCGCTGGCGGCTTTGGCTTCGTCGGACACGCTCACCGCTTCGAACGCTTGCGGCGGCCAGAACACATCGCCGTCGAGGACCTTGCGCACGGCTTGCTGAATCACGCTCAGATCGCTGGACTTGGGGATAAAGCCGCTGGCGCCGAACTCGCGGGATTTGACCATCACCGAAGCCTCTTCCTGGGCCGAGACCATCACTACCGGAATCTGCGGGTATTGCCCGCGCAGCAAGACCAATCCGGAAAAACCGTAGGCGCCGGGCATGTTCAGGTCCAGCAGGACCAGATCCCAGTCAGCTTTTTCGGTCAGGCGGGTTTCCAGCTCGGCGATGCTTGCGACTTCCACCAGCCGCACGTCCGGGCCGAGGCCCAGCGTCACCGCTTGATGCAGGGCGCTGCGAAACAGCGGGTGATCATCGGCAATCAGGATGTCGTATGTGGCCATTTTTCAAATGATCCTGTTTTTGATGGCCGGCCGGGGCATTCCGGCCAGACCAAAGCAACTCGAGATGCCGCTCGCAAGCGATATCCACAGGGGCACGTTCAACGCCAATCAACAGCAAACACGGCGTTTCAAACCTTGGCCGCACCCAGAACGGCGCCAAGCATGCCCAGCGAAGACAGGGTGGTCAAGCAGCGCGGCCGTTGGCTCGTACAGTATGGGCCACTATTGCGCCAACTCCGCCTGCGGCTTTGGTATATACCGCTGCAACTCGGCATGGGCCGGCGTCGCCTCGTTCTTGTCCAGTTGCTGTTTGGCGCCGAGGTAATGCTGGCTGAACACGTCGAAATACGCGTCCAGCGCCGAAGCGGCATCCGCATCACCGGCCAGTTCCAGGCACAGCGCTGCCACTTCTGCGGTGCACAGATGCTCGCTGCGGGTCGAGCGGCGCAAGCGGTAGCGCGAGAGCTTGTCGGGCAACAAGCTCAAGATCGGCAGCCGATCGAAATACGGACTCTTGCGGAAAATCTTCCGCGCTTCGGTCCAGGTCGCATCCAGCAGAATGAACAGCGGGCGCTTGCGGCTATCGGCGGCGACCGTGTTGGTCACTCGCGACGGCTCGACATACTCGCCCGGGAACACCAGATACGGCTGCCATTGCGGATCGTTGAGCAATGCCAGCAACTGCGGGTCTGGCTCGGTGCGCGACCAGATGAACGCATGGTTGTCGCGCACCACATCGGCAATCAGCCAACCGGTGTTGCTGGGTTTGAACACCTCTTTACCGGTCATGATCAGGCACACGCCCGAACGGGTTTCGACAGTCGGCCGCCAGGCGCACAGGCAATGGCTGATGATCACCCGGCAGTCGCGGCAGCGCTCGGAGCGAAAGCCCCGGGCCTGAATCGGCTTGATGCCTTCATCTTCACGCTGATCGCGCAGACGGGCTACGGCGTTGGGGGCATGGTTCATCGCAGGCGACGTCGGCAGGCAGGGAAACTCGACACGAACAACACTCGGCAGGGCAATAAAGGCCGGCAGTTTACCAGAGCGAGAGGCACAAGCCTGTACCCTCCCGACCGGCTCCCCTATAATTCGCCGCCACTGAACGCACAGTCACGTGACGGGTCGAACCACCAGTCACTGAACCAGGAGAGTTTCATGCTGCGCCTTATCGTTCCCACCGCTGCCATTCTGCTGGCGTCGTCCTTCACCGCTCAGGCAGCGTCCCTGAGTGAGCAGAATCTGAACAGAGAGCTGCGCAATGTCGCCGCCCAGAGCAGCGTCGGCACGCCTCGGGCAATCAATGAAGACATTCTCGATCAGGGCTACACCGTTGAAGGCACTCAGTTGATCAATCACCTGAGCGTACAAAAGAGCCACGCCGACAAAATGCGTGCTGACCCCAAAGCCGTGTACTTTCAGTTGGGCGCTTCGGTGTGCAACAACCCGTCGTACCGCAAGCTGATGGCCAAGGGCGCGATCATGCGTTACGACTTCACTGAAGTGAAAACCAACAAGGCGATCGGCTCGGCGAGCTATCAGGAATCCGACTGCCCGAAAGCCGCCCCGGCGAAGAAGAAGTAATCACCGCGAATTGGCGCGCCGCTGTTCATCCTCGGCGCGCAATTCGGCCAGCAAGGCCTGCAGATATTGAGAACGGCACTCGCCGCCCGCCAGACCACGGCAACGCTCCTCTTCGAGACTGATCTGACTGGTCTCGGCCGCTGCCGGTAACATTCGATACAGCTGCGTATCGATTTCCAGTACTACTCTGGCCATCTGTCCCGCCTCCTTGTCACCTGCAAATCCTTCAATAGCCTGTCACTTGCGTACTGATCGCCGCGAAGTTGTCGCATAATCAGAGGGCTGATTGCTCAGTAAGCGCTCGGATGAGCGGTAGCGCTTCGCGCTGAGCCATTCTCGGTTGCTTACAAAAGAAGTCACAGCGTAATGCCGCGCGAAGGTCTAGATTCAGAGTATTCCCGATCATCTGTTGACGGCAGCCAAGGAACTGCCCAGAGGTGTGTTTTTGCAGCGCGGCACTGACGCCGCTCGTCAGGGCCACCCGCTCTGTGCACAAAGGAGACATTGAATGCCTTACCAACCGAATGACCTCTTGAGTCGTCATTTTCAGGAAAGCGGCCCCGACCTCATCAGCAAGGTCGAAGAGCAACTCAACCGTGTTTCCCCCAACAGCCCGAACATTCCGATCTACCGCGACATGATCCTCACCGTGCTGCGCATGGCCCAGGACGACCACAACCGCTGGAACGCCAAGATCACTCTGCAGGCCCTGCGCGAGCTGGAACAGGCTTTTCGCGTGCTCGAACAATTCAAGGGGCGGCGCAAGGTTACGGTATTCGGCTCGGCCCGCACGCCGCTTGAACATCCTTTGTACGCAATGGCGCGTGAGCTCGGCGCCGCACTGGCGCGCTCCGACATGATGGTGATCACCGGCGCCGGTGGCGGAATCATGGCCGCGGCCCACGAAGGGGCCGGTCGTGACCACAGCCTCGGTTTCAACATTACCTTGCCCTTCGAACAACACGCCAACCCGACCGTGGACGGCACCGGCAATCTGCTGCCGTTCCACTTCTTCTTCACTCGTAAACTGTTCTTCGTCAAGGAAGCTGACGCGCTGGTTTTATGTCCGGGCGGTTTTGGCACACTGGATGAAGCACTGGAAGTGCTGACGCTGATCCAGACAGGCAAGAGCCCCTTGGTCCCAGTGGTATTGCTCGATACACCGGGCGGCACATTCTGGCAGGGCGCAATGGATTTCATTTGCCAGCAACTGGAGGCCAACCGATACATCCTGCCAACCGACATGAAGTTGATGCGGTTGGTCTTCAGCGTTGACGAGGCGGTGGAGCAGATCAATCAGTTCTACAGCAACTTCCACTCCAGCCGCTGGCTCAAGCGCCAGTTTGTGATCCGCATGAATCACAAACTCAGCGATCAGGCACTGGAACACATGCAGGACGCCTTTGCCGACCTGTGCCTGAGCGACCGGTTTCATCAACACGCCTATGCCGGCGAGGAACATGATGACGCTCAATTCAGCCATTTGGCGCGGCTGGCGTTCGCCTTCAACGCTCGCACCCATGGCCGTCTGAGGGAATTGATTGACTATATAAACCTGCCGGAAAACTGGGCTCATTCTCAACCACAAACCGCTCAGCGCAGCCGGGAGCCCTCAAAGGCAATTTGAAGGCAAAAAAAAAAGGCCCGCTATTTTCATAGCGGGCCGTTTTTTATTGAATCGTTCTAATCGTCCATCCCTCGACCGCTGAACAAGCGGTTGATCATCTCCATCGAAAATCCCCGATAGGTCAGGAACCGGCCTTGTTTGGCCCGTTCTTTCGCATCAATCGGTAAATGCCCGGAGAACTTGCGCCGCCAGGTTTCCTGAAGTTGCTCCTGCCAGTTGATACCGCTTTCGCGCAGGGCCAGTTCGATATCGGCACGCTGCAGACCGCGCTGGCTAAGCTCCTCACGAATCCGCAAAGGGCCATAGCCGGAACGGGCGCGATAGGAAACAAAGCTTTCGAGGTAACGGGCTTCAGAAAGCAGACCCTCTTCCGTCAGTCGGTCGAGGGCTGTTTCGATCATTTCCGCTTCAGCGCCGCGCTGGCGCAACTTGCGCGTCAGCTCGACTCGACCATGCTCGCGCCGTGCGAGCAGGTCCATGGCGGTTCGTCGCACTGCGACGAGTGTATCGAGTACGACGGTGGTCATCGCTGCTATCAGATATCAGCGTCAGCCAGATCGTCTTCGGTTTCCTTGACAGCGGAAGCCTTGGAGTCGGCAATCACTGCTGGCGACAGCAGCTTGTCACGCAGTTGCTTCTCGAGCTTCGCGGCGATTTCCGGGTTGTCCGCCAGGAACTTGGCCGAGTTGGCCTTGCCCTGACCGATCTTGGTGCCTTCGTAGGCATACCAGGCGCCGGATTTTTCAACGAAACCGTGCAGTACGCCCAGGTCGATCATCTCGCCGTTGAGGTAGATGCCCTTGCCGTAAAGAATCTGGAATTCAGCCTGACGGAACGGCGAAGCGACCTTGTTCTTCACAACCTTGACGCGGGTTTCGCTGCCGACCACTTCGTCGCCTTCCTTCACCGCGCCAGTACGGCGGATGTCGAGACGAACCGAGGCGTAGAACTTCAGCGCGTTACCACCGGTGGTGGTTTCCGGGCTACCGAACATCACGCCGATCTTCATGCGGATCTGGTTGATGAAGATCACCAGGCAGTTGGCGTTCTTGATGTTACCGGTGATTTTACGCAGCGCCTGGGACATCAGACGGGCTTGCAGGCCCACATGCATGTCACCCATTTCGCCTTCGATTTCAGCCTTCGGCACCAGCGCAGCCACGGAGTCGACGATGATCACGTCAACGGCGTTGGAGCGCACCAGCATGTCGGTGATTTCCAGTGCCTGTTCGCCGGTGTCCGGCTGGGAAACCAGCAGGTCATCAACGTTGACGCCCAGCTTGCCGGCGTACTCTGGATCGAGGGCGTGTTCGGCATCGACGAATGCGCAGGTCGCACCGGCTTTTTGCGCCTGGGCGATCACCGACAGCGTCAGCGTGGTTTTACCGGAAGATTCAGGGCCGTAGATTTCAACGATACGACCTTTTGGCAGGCCGCCGATGCCGAGTGCAATGTCCAGACCCAGAGAGCCAGTGGAGATGGCCGGGATCGCCTGACGGTCCTGATCGCCCATACGCATTACGGCACCCTTGCCGAATTGACGTTCGATCTGACCCAGGGCCGCAGCCAAGGCTTTCTTCTTGTTGTCGTCCATTAAAGTCCTCACGTAATCAATAAGGCCTGACGGCCAACACCTGTATAAGTAGCCAGTATTATTCCACAGCGTTCGAAGATCGCCTACCCCTGATTTTCGATTTCTCGTGCCGCTAGTCGCAACAGCCCCTCTAGCGCGGCCTTCACCGTTTGTCGGCGGACCTCGTCGCGGTTGCCGGGGAAGTGCTGAACCTCGCTGGAAATCGCATCGCCCACTCCCCATGCCAGCCACACCGTGCCGACCGGTTTGTTCGGCGAGCCGCCGTCCGGCCCGGCCACACCGCTGACCGCCACGGCAAAACGCGCCAGGCTTTTGTCCTGTGCACCACGCGCCATCGCCTCGACCACCTCGCGACTGACCGCGCCCACCGTCTCGAACAGCTCGGCCGGCACATTCAGCTGCTGGGTCTTCTGCCGGTTGGAGTAGGTCACGTAACCGGCCTCGAACCACGCCGAACTCCCTGGAACCCGGGTAATTGCTTCGGCGATACCGCCACCGGTACAGGACTCGGCAGTAGTCACATGAGCATTGAGCACTTGCAGACGACGGCCAAGTTCGGCGGCCAGTTGGGTGATCTCTTTCACGGCGCACTCCGGATCGTGTGGAATGCGTACCACCGTACACGAGCCGGTTGCATCTTCACTACACAGAATCATTCAAAATGTGCAGGCGCCAGCGCTCTGACATAGGCCTGACAGGCCTGCAAGGCAATCAATCCGCGGTCGCCGGTGTCGGTGATGGCGACAATTCGTTGAGCATGCGCCGGGTCAAGTCGGGCGCGTACGGCTGCATGATCCACGCGGCCGGGGCCGGCGGTGGCTGGCACGTTGCAGCCTGGGGCAACGTCGCCGGCGTCGAGAAGGACTGACAGGCGCACATCAGCAGTAGCAAGACGATCGCGCAGGCGATCCTGATCACGTTGGGCATCGCTCAGCGCTCGAAAATGGGTTTGTTCACTGCTCGCGAGCCGCTGCTCCAGTGCCAGGCGTTTATCCTGTTCAGCCTGTTGCGCGGTGGCGGCGGCGAGATTCTGTTGATTGACGGCTTCAGCGTTTAACCGTGACTGCTCCGCCAGTTGCCGCCCGTAACGCCAGTCCTGAAACTGCCAGGCCGCCGCAAAAGCACCGGCGGCCAGCCATACAATGCCAATCACTCGCCAGGGGATTGGCATAGCACCGCCCTCGCCCGCGCCCAGATTTCCAGTCGATCCTGCAAACCGTTCAACCCGCCGTTTATGCGTCGGGTGATGATGTTGAACTGATCACGATCGGCCAGCTCATTCAGGCCCTTCTGTTCCCAAAACCATGCCGCAGACTCGGCCGCCCACTGTGGCTGCTCAAGCAGTTCGGGAAGGGACAACAGGCGTTCATCGCCGAACAACCCAAGGCTGCACTGGCGATAGTTGCTGCGGCCGGTGATCTGGATCAGGCCGCGGCCGCGATACTTCTGCCCGTCGCCGTCAGCCTCCGGCGTGTTGCCCAGACGCAATGCCAACGTACCCGTGTCGTATTTGCTCAGGTACTGGTTGTTGCCCAGTTCGCGCACGTAACGCAACTGTCCCGACTCGTGGCCGATCTGCGCAAGAAACGCGGCAATGCGCTTGGGCGAGTCGATGCGACGACGCGCCATGGCGTTGTTCAGTGCACAAACAAAAACGCCCGCTTGGGAGCGGGCGTTGGGCATGATGTCGATAAGGTTGTTTTCGGTTATTTGCATAATGCTTGATTCTCCCTGGATTGCCCCGATTGAATCATGGCTGGCGGTTGCTGCGTGCCAACCATTTATTTGCCAGAGTTTTCAGGGTTCCGGTCGCGCCAGTTTCTGCGGGTACTCCATCCACCGGCAGCACCTGCCCCCCCGATAGCTGCCATTGTTGAAATTCCAGCCAGTCGCGATTGCCGGGTTCCTCGGGGATAAATGCACAGTCAGCCAGGCGCAGCACGCCGCAGGCGCTGAGTTGATAAGCCATGAATGTCGCTCCTAGATTTCAGCGTCCGCTGTCCATTCAAGTTGCAAGGTCTGCCCCGGTGCGCTGCCGACCGGCGTGACAGTAGCAAAAGAAACACTACGATCGGTTACGCCCTGAAGAAGCGTACCGGTGCAAGCCTTGCTGATTGTTTGATTCCATACCTGATTACTGCTGTCTGCCGGGCAATAGGCGGTAACAGTCGGCTGAACTCTTTTCTGCACCAGAAAGCCGATCGTCATCCCGTATTGGCCGGTGTTTCCTGCCGGGACCTGGGTGAAGGTCGAGATACAGGTATTGGTGCCATTGTTGGCTTTGACCGGCAGCCCGGACGCGAAAGACTTTTCATAGTAGCGCTGACACAACGCCAGCTCTTGCGCGATGGACCGATGTTCAAAGGGAGTGGATACCGGACCCTCCTCCAATTGAACCTGTGCCAGGTCCACCGTTTGCAGAACGTTGAGAGGCAAGTCGAACGCCAATATCAGGCAGTCGCCGCTGCCTTGCATCTTCCCGGCAATGGCAGGAACCTGGAACGTTGCGGTGTAGCGAGTCCATGCCGTGCTCAATTGAAACGCATCGACCAGCTTGCCAACGGGGGCCGATCCGCCCGCGCCGAATTGTTGCGCAATGGTTACTTGTAATGATCGCGCGGCATCGGATCGGGCCCAAAACGTCAACGTCGCGGTTTTACCCGCGAGCGTTCTGACCGACTCGATATTCTGGGAGATTTTGTGAACGGTCGCGCCCGCGCCCGCAGCGGTTTGCTGCCAGCGCAGGAAGCAGGCCGGCTCATCGGAGACCTCGCCTTGCCCGAGAGCAAAGTTCTGACGAGTGATGCTCACGCCCGCATTACCGTTCCAGTCGCAGCGAAATCGGTCCGCCACATAGCCGCCGGTATTGGGCCCCTGGTTGGTTGTGCCACGCTGCCAGATCCGGAAATCACCGTTGATCAACAAATTCCTGCAATAGACCTGCACCGGGAATTGTTGCAACGGGTCAGGCCTGGAAAGCTGTCGAATGGCGTGGGCCAATTGATCGGTCTGTTCTTCGTCAGGCGTCAGGCCAGCGGCTGTAATTGCATTGAGAATTTCCTGGGTAACACTGTTGCCCCAACTCGCCGGAATCAGCGACCCCGGCTTTCCTGCAATCGGGTCTTCGTCGACAAACCTGCCGTTTTCCAGACCTGAGCCCGGAATGCTTTTCGGATAATCCATATCACGTCCCTGATGATTTAAAGCGCGGCAGCCAGCCAGCGCGGTGCCACCGGCCGATGCTCACTGAATGGGAAGAATGAACCTTGCGGCCACTCGCGCAACGCCCGTCGATACGTTTGCAGTTCGGCGTATTGCTCAGTGGTCAATGTCGTGCCGCCGCCGTCCTCCAGTTCATCGCGGTCGCGTGCGACCAGGCCGTCGGTGGCGGCGAGCTGCGCTGTACGCCACAAGCGCTCGATGTCAGCAGCTTCATCCGGTGAAGGCGGCGGTGGATCGACCAGAACCGGATAGCCGGTATCGGCACGCACACCAATCACTTTCGGGATGACCGCCATCTGCTGCAGCAACGAGATCCAGTACCCCTGAGGAATTTCGATAACGTCGTCGGGAATGTCCGACGAATTGATACCCGGTACATAGGCGCCCCGGGTACTGGCGCTGAACAAAATATTGAACGGATTCATTCAGTAGCCCTTTGCAAGGTAAAAAACACCCCAGTTCGCACTGACGTCACCGGTGTAGCTTCGCACCTTCAGCCGGCAGCCCTGTTTCGTCGCAGAGTTGGAGTACATGGTAACCATCGCGCCATCGCCCCCCGAGTGGATGGCCACGATCGATGAAAACGCGTTAGGAAAAGAGATAGGAAAGCTGACATTAACGTCGCCTTTGGCATCCGTGGTGCCAACACCCCACTGGTCGATGTTACCGCTGGGATAGCGTTGATAACCGACGTTGCCTACGACACCGGAATGCGCTGTGGCGTACCTGTCGCTGACCGATCCCCCATACAATCGCCACTGATTGCTCAGCTTGATCAGATAAGCGGAATCACCAAGATCCAGCTTCAGCGGTCCGAATGTGCCGTTACAGGTTTCGATCTGTTCATTGGCTGCCGGACTGATCGTCAAGATACCGGTGCCCGCATTGATCACGTGAAGGGTACTGGCGTGAGCAATTCCGTTGGTTGAAGGCAACGTCGCTGTGATCGGCGAGTTATTCGCGAAGCTGGCGACTCCACCGATATTGGCAGCACTCAGAACGGTGCTCACTCCATAGGACACGAAACCGGAAAACTGCAAACCTGTTCGGGTTACGAATTCAGTCGTAGCAACCGATTTGCCACTGTCAAATTGCGGCGCAGTCACAAATAACTTGTTGCTGCGTAAAGCCACTAACAGCTGATCATTGGCCGACTCTGTAGGCGTAAGACCGGCAGCCTGGATGACCTTCAGCAATTCCTGCGTGACGCCGTTCCCCCAACTCGCCGGAATCAACGATCCCGGTTTACCCGCTACCGGATCCTCATCGACAAACTTGCCGTCCATCAGGCCCGCACTGGGCACACTTTTTGGATAATCCATTACTCATCTCCTGATCTGAAAACACACAACCTGATGGCGTTAGCCAGCATCAGCGGCGAGCCAATCGGGGGCCGAGGGCCGGGAAACTGACGAAGGAAACTGGCTTGAATCAGGCCAGTCACGCAGTGCCTGGCGGTATTCCAGCAACTGCAGATACTGAGCGGGCTTGAGCGTTGTCCCACGCCCCAGCGCCTGCTCATCGCGATGCCGCGCCACCCACCATTCCGTAGCCGACAGGCTGGACTGACGCCAGGTGCGTGCTGCTGTCGAAGGCTCTTGCTCCTCGACGACAGTTACAGGAATGACGACAGGGTTGCCCGTGGCCGGTAGCGGCTCGACCTCGTGGCGCAATTCACTGACGGGTGCGCCGATCTCAACGTGCATGCCCTCCGGCACCCGCACCATCGCCTCGACAAAAGCCGGTGCATACAGTTGAGTGATTGCGTACTCACCGGTATCGATCAGCTCGACCGCGACACCGTTTTCCAGCCGTGCATAACAGGCCATTACTCGTACTCCCAGATTTCACAGAAGGCATTACCGCCGACACCGCTAAGAACAGAGGCGGACGCACTGGTCGAACAAGAACCACTGCCACCCGAGCCTCGATTCCCTGAAGTGCCGGGGCCACTAAGGCCCATCAACGGGCCGCCGCCATCAAACGGACTCGCCCCACCGCCGCCGGCCAATACGCCCCAATTGGCGTTGTACATGGCATAACCACCGCCAATTCCACGTGCGTTAGCCAGGTTTCCACCCGTCACGGCTTGCCCTCCGGCGCCACCCTGGACGAAGCCGACTGCCGTGGCTGTCACGGGGAATGTCAGGATTTGCCCGCCCATGCCTCCCGCTGCGCTCATGTAGCTGCCAAAAGAAGCACCACCACCGGCCTGCCCCATCGCGTTACGTGAAGCGCCACCTGCTCCCAGTGAAACCGGTACGCCGGCCATCATTTCCGCGCTCACGTCATACAAACTCTCGCTATAGGCGCCACCGCCACCGCCACCGCCGATACTGTGATAACCCGCTACCACCGGTGCACAGCCGCCGCCCGAACCACCGGCACCTACCAGACGCACACGAATGCGCCTGGCCCTTGGGTTAGGCTTGTAAACCGTGATCCCAACCGTCTCGATCTGCCGGACTGCCAGCAACCGCCCCACCGCATCGGTGATGCCATAACCAGCCAACGTGGTTGGGGTATTTTTCAGTCTGGTGAAATCAACAAGGGCGCCGATGGCTGTGGCCAGTTGATCGGTTTTGGCTTCATCCGGCGTCAATCCGGCAGCCTTGATCGCGTTGAGAATTTCCTGCGTGACGCTGTTGCCCCACGCTGCGGGAATCAACGATCCCGGTGTTCCGGCGAGCGGGTTTTCATCGACGAAGCCGCCGTCGACGAGGCCCACGCCGGGAATAGTTCTTGGATAGTCCACGTCAGAACCTTTTTTCAGTTTTACAGGCAGCCGAATGCCGGCAGCACAAGGCCGCCTGTCAGTATTTCAGTGAGTAAGTCGCGTATTAAACGGTCGGCGAATTCACGAATCTGGCCGGTGCGGTCGGCCACTCAATGACCGATGGATAATCCGCTTGCAGCTCGATACGCGCCAGGTTCAGGGCGTAGCGTTTCCAGGCTTGCAGCGAAGCCGACTGCTCTGCGGTGGCCTCACCCACGTCATAGGCATATTGCAATGGTGCGACGCGAATGATCACCTCACGCAGACGGTTGTCGCGTTCACTATCGGCTTGCGCTGCCAAGCCTGCACGCTCGGCTTCGATGTCCAGTACCCAGTCGTCATCCTTCCAGAAGTAGTAGCTGTTTGGCCGTCCCTTGACCGTCAGATAATCAGGCAGCGGGCCCAGTTCGCTCCAGTAGACATAGTTGCCATTGTCCTTGCGATAGACGAACCGGTTGCGCAGGTCGATCAATTGCGAGGCCTGTGCATTACGCCAAACCCAGACATAACCGACCTCGGGAGTCGGCAACAGCTCCGTCAGCACAATCACATTACCGGGTATCTGAACGCCGATGCCCGGCGTCACTGGCAAGTCGATCGGGCCGGTGAGGATCTGGTTGGTTTCGTCTACTACGTAGTAGTAATCCATTGTTGAACTCCTTTGCTGATGAAAGAAGCCGCAAGCGGGCCTCAAATAAGTTTTATCCGGCCTGGATAAGCCGTGTTGCGCGGACGGGTTTCAATTCCACCGGTGTTTTCGGTGAAGCCGAGACTGATGTTGGCTTGGTTGAACAAGGCATCAGGTGCCGCGTTCTGTGCCGACACCAGCGGTACGCCCAGCAAGTCGCTTTTGAGTTCATGGCGATGGGAGCGGAACATGTCTACCTGCCAACTGCCGATCGAACGACCGGCATCCACGCCTCGACCCTCGTCGCTCAATCGAATGAACTCACCGCGACCTTCCGGCCCGCGAAAGGTCAACGTGCCGTCGCCACTGGTCCAGCCTCCTTCGGCCCCGACTCTTGCGGCCTCGGCGGTCAGCGCGCCGGACTGCTGCGCGTGATCCCACAACCATGGCCAGTCGCTGCGACTGAACACCGCCCCGTTAAGCGGACCGTATCCGCCGGGGTTGAGCAGCGTAGTTGTCTCGAATACAGCCCGGCCCAATGGCGTGCCGTCGAACCGTCCGATCGGCCACCAGTTGCCCGCGCCGTCACTGCGCAGATGCCACCAGTCCCCCGAACCCATCAGCACGAAAAACGGATAGCCGGCAGCGACCAGATGGGTATGAAATCTGATTCTGTCGGTGCCCGAAGCTCGCACCACCAGGCGCGACGTCGAGTTGTCGACCCGACGCACAATGGCGTCACGGACCCCCAACGCGCGGTCCGATGGCGGCAGGCTGATGGTGGTCGCACCACTGCCCGCATTGACCAGTACCAGACCGAGCTCATTTGCCGCCAACGCGTGGGAGTCCGACACACTGATCACTGACGTGCCCATCGGACTGGCCAATGCCAAGAGGGCCTGCAAGGCTTTGAGCAACTGCCGATTGTCCCCTTCGGCAGGCGTCAGTCCCGCACCGGTGACAACGTTGAGCAGCTCCTCCGTGACCGCATTGCCCCAAACGGCGGGAATAAGTGAACCCGGCGTGCCCGCCACCGGGTTCTCATCAACGAAACGGCCATCGACCAGGCCGACGCTGGGGACGCTTTTTGGATAGTCCATGGATTACTGGTTCTCTGGTAAATGACAAATGAACCGCGCCGGGCCGGTCGCCATGGCGGCCTGTGCGAAATAAAAAAAGCCCACGTTGAAGTGGGCTCGGTTGACGCAGAACTGAGTCGTGGGTCTAGCCGGAAACCCCGCTGACAAGGTCACGAATCGCTACCAACGCATCATCGGCAGCGCTGCGCGCCAGATCGATCTTGCCCTTGCTCGCCTGTGCACGGATCTGCGCCTTGGCCTTCAGGCGCAAGGTGCGCAGGCTCAGCAAGTGGTCGGTGAGTTGATCGGCCTTGGCGAGAATCTGCTCTGCTGCCTGCTTGGCGGTGCGGCCCTTGACGACCCAGGCTGCGACCGACAACGGGATTTCCTTCTTCGGGTAGCCGGCATCCTGATAAGCCTGCGCGTCGGCGGCGGCCTGGGCGTATTCCATGGCCTTGAGCGGGTCGCCGGCCAGTGTGGCGCGGGCGCTGTCGGCGGCGGTGTCGACTTTCGCGCAAAGCCGCTCGACGTCTTGCGCATCCAGCACGACCTGTTTTTCCGCGTTCAATACCCACTTCTCGCCGTCCCAGTCATAGGCTGCCGAAGGTTGAGGCAGACGCATCTCGCCGTCGAACTGATGAAGTTCCTGAATAACGATCATCGAATAAGCTCCCAGGACAGTTGCACGTTCACCGCGTCGGCGAAGTTGACCGCGATGCCGACACTGTAATCGGTGATTGGATGCGCCTTGATGCCCATGCTCAGCAACAGCTCATCGCTGTCGGCGTTTGATTGGCCGAGGTTGTGTTCTGCCTGATAGCACTGCCAGAGCGAGCGAAGATTGGCATGGTCGAAACTGGCGACCAGCGTGGAAACCGTAACGTCATTAACGGTGTTATTGGTGAACAACACGCAAGGGGAGACGGTCGCCGGGCTCCAGCCAAGGGCATTATTCGAGACGCCAGTGCTGACGGGCGACAGATAGCTGTAATTGCCCCCGGCCCATCCGGTTGATGGAAAAGCAACAGTCGTCACTGCCGTCGAGGACGGTGTCGGGTTACCCGCCACAAGGCGTGCCGAACGCGCATGAGGGTCCAGCGGCAGAAAAATTGCACCGGTGCCGTTAACCGTTTGCGTCCAGGTCAAACGGGCGCGGTTGTAGATCGTGCGCACCGTCGGCACGGAGCCGGGCGCCCCGGTGATGACCCAGGCCAGGCACATGTCCAGCGCCGTTGACTGAAACCCGCCACCCGCTGCGGCGTTAGCCGTACCTTTCAACGACTCCGGGACAACGTCATGAATGTTGCCGCGCTGCACGTAAAAGGTCAGCGCACCACCCACGGCTTGTGCACGTAAAAAATAATGACTGTTGGGCAACAGATCGACGCTGCTCCAGGCGAATGTCACGAACGTACGCGAACGTCCCAACTGGCCGCTGACGATTTCCTGACCCAGGCTGATAAACGTACCTGCGGCAATCGAAACCCTGCCACCGCTGGTAGACGCTGCAGCCGGGCTGACGACCAGTCGGCCATCGGCGCTGGCCACGGTCGGCAGCGGCAAAGCCACCAACGGCAACGCCAGATCCTGATTCCAGCCCTTGGCCGTCACCGACTGAATCGCCTGCAACAACTGATCGTATTTCTTCTCGTCCGGCGTAATCCCGGCCGCATTGATCACGTTGAGAATTTCCAGCGTGACCCCGTTACCCCAATCTGCCGGAATCAACGACCCCGGCGTTCCGGTCAGCGGGTTTTCATCGACAAACTTGCCATTCACCAGACCGGCGCTCGGCACACTGTTCGGATAATCCATCCCTCATTCCTTCCTAGTCATAATTGATGTGCACCTTGGTATGCGCCGGCGCGCTGCGGTGGATCAGGCATTCCAGCGCCGAGCCCGGGTTGACGCCGAAGCGCTCGCCCCAGTAGCTCGCGCCGTAACGCCGGCCGAGCAGCAGGCGGCCGCCGGTATTGAGCGTCCACATGAATTGCGCTTCCCAGGTGCCCCAATGGGCCGAGCCGAACCGGGCACGGCCCATGCGCGGCGCTTCGTGTTCGGTGATGGTGGCGTTGGGGTAGCCCTGGCTTTTGGCGATGTCGAGGTAGTAGCCGACAGCCTGGCTGCCGACCGCGAGCAAGCGGCGGCGTACGGCGAGGCGGCGGTCGTCGAACAGCGGCGTGGCGCCCAGGCACGGGTCGGGCAGGTTCATCACCTGTTCCCAGTCCGGCACCAGTTCGCTGACGCCGGCCGGGTCCATCTCGTTGAGCAGGTCAGCGGCGCGCGCATCTAGGCGCGCCAGTTCGACGGCGACGCCTTGCAGCACTTCTTCGAGCTCCGGCACACGTTCCGGGTCCCACGCCGGGCCGCTGGGCAGCAAGGCGCGCAGTTGCGCCTGATATTGCGCGGCGGTTCTTATGCCCCCCATACGCAGCCCCCAAACGTCAGCAGCTCGCTGTCCTTGGCGGTGACGTTGGCGACCGGCGCGCTGAGCACGTGATCGGTTTCACCGGCAGCGCTGCTGATGGCTTCGCGAATGTGGCTGATCAGCAGATCCTCGCCGAGGTCGGCCTCGCGGTTGTGCAGATCGCGCAACTGGGTTTCGACCGCCGCGCGTACGGCGCTGGTGTCCGGCGTGAGCTTCAGGCGGTAGGTCACCGGCACCTGAATCGGCGCACGCACATGCACTTCGGCGGTCACTGGGCGCAACGGCTCGATGTACGCCTGCACCTGCGCCAGTTGCTCGTCGTTGGGCACCGGTTGTGGATCGTCGTCACGCATGATGTACACACCGACGGTGCCGGGGCCGAGAAAGCCGCCTCGGCACCAGGCCCGGGTCACGCCGGGCACTTCCAGTGCCCAGGTTTCGTAATCGTCGGCCGAGCCGCCGTGGGGAATGATCCGGTACGAGCGAATCACCCGCGAGCGCAGCGATTCGAGACTTTCCCGCGCGACGCCGCCGCTGAGACCCGGCGCCAGCACGACGAAGCTGTTGCCGACTACGCCGGCAATCGGCTGCACCGGCGTCAGCGCCAGCCCGGCGTCGGCATTGCCAAGGCTGCCGGCCTCCAGCGCTGCAATCGTCGTCGTGTTGCTGCCATTGATTGCAGTGCGTGCGCTGGTGACTTTGTAGGTGCGGCCATCGCTCGATTGCAGCAGCGTGTCGACGTCCAGCAGCGCGCCGGCCGTGGCGCTGAAACTGACGCTGCCGCTGGCGACTTGCGCGGGTTTGCGCGGCTGGTTCAAACGCAGTGCGGCGATGCGCTCCAGAGTCGACTCATCGGCGGTGTCCGGCAGGATCTGTTCGGCGATCCAGTCGAGGTAGCCGTACAGACCATACGCGGCGCCGCTGAGGGTGCGGGCCAGCACTTGCGCATCGGACTGGCGCAGCGAATCGCCGGCCAGGTCGCTTTGGGTGCGCTTGATCAGCACCGGCAGCGAAGGGGTTTCAAACGGCATAGATCACCTGCCAACTGTTATCGGGGTTGATGTCCAGGCGTTCGCCATCGGCCAGGGTCAGGACCGTGCGCAGGTTCAGGCGCTGGGCGTCGAGGCGTTCACTGAGGATGTCGATGGCGCTGCAGTGACCGTCGTCGATCAGCCATTGCAACGCCTCGCGGGCATAGAATTCAGCGTCCATCTGGGTCTGTCGGGTCAGCTTGACCCGGCGCAGCAGCCACAACCGTGAACCGATGCGATCGTCGGCGACGGTGGGAAAGCTGTCGCCCCACCAGCCGAAACGTTCTTCGTCGTCGAGGGCGTCGTCATCGGCGGCGCGGCGCCAGGTGAACAGGCTGATCAGCACCGCGCGGGTCAGTGCGGCATGCAGGTTCGGGCTGATCAGCATCATTTGCCTCCTGCCGGCACGCCGGTCTGACCGTTGCCGGCCTGAACGCCGACGTGCACATGGTTGATCTGGCTGATGCCGCCAGCGAGCTGGTCGCCAGTGGAAACGATCTTGCCGGTCTGGTTGATGACGGGCGTATCGAAGTTCACCGCGCTGCTGGCGCGGATGTTCAGCGTGGCGGTTTCAATGTCGATGATCCGCCCGCGCTTGAAATGAATCCGGTCGCCCTCATCGGTGTAGATCGCCACTTCACCGGCGGCGAGCGATTGCAGGCGATAGCGGCGGTCGGCGATGACCAGGGCGATCGCATGGGAACGGTCACCGCCAATGAAAGTGACGACTCCTTCGGCGCCAGCCAGTGGATGGCTGGTGAAACCGTAGGGTTCGAAGTGTTCGAGGTCGTCGTTCACTTCGCCGGCGGTGAGGCGCATTTGCAGCGATTGCAGCTTGGAGGCCGAATTGGCGAGCACGACAGTGCCGCGCGCCAGCAGGCGTGTCAGTAGGCTCATGGGGGTGTCCTGAAGAGTTTGTCGACACGGTCCCTGTGGGAGCGGGCTTGCCCGCGATGGCGGCGTGTCAGGCAAAGAAATGTTTGCAGTAACCACCGATATCGCGGGCAAGCCCGCTCCCACAGGGGGCGGTGGTGTCAGGAGGGATCGGTGTCAGGTCTGGGGTTTTTTCGCTGGCGTTGGATCAGCATCGAAGGTATGCGGCGGTGCCACCTGCAAGGTGGTCACCGAGCCCTGCGCCGACAGCGAATAGGTGACTTTGGAAATCAGCATGTCGCCGTCGAATCCCAGTACCGGATCTTTCACCCGCACCAACGTGTTGTGCCGCCACAGATCGCCGTTGGCCTGACGCCAGCCCTGCACCTGATAGGTAGTGGTTTGCGCCCGGCCCATGCGGGTGGCGCTTTCCCATTGGGCACGCTGCTGCGCCAACTCAAAGGTCAGTTGCGTGCCTTCATTGATCACCGTGGTGCGCCGTCGTTTGAAGGTCAGGTCGGCGGCCGTCGATTCGACTTCGCTGACCGCCGCCCCGCTCTGCTTGTCCGAGCCTTTTTGCTGGCCGATCACCCGGTACTCGGAGAACACCTGGCTGTAATCCATGGGCGCGTTGGCGGACAGAATATTCTTGCCCAATTCGAGCACATCACTGGCCCGACCGCCGCTGCCGGGTTTGGCCAGTACGAGTTGGCCCAGCTCGTTGTCGGTGGAAAACACCCGCAGCAGCGAGAGCAGACGATCGATCGACTGAAATACCGTTTCACCGGGCACGATGGTGTGTTTGGTCAGGCGTGTGGTTTCACTGATTTCATTAACCACCGACAACCCATATTCCCTGGCCAGATCCTGAACGATGTTCAGCAATGGCTGCTGCTGCCATTGGCTGGGCAGGTTACGGGCAGCACAATCGACCAGATCCTGAGTCCTGGAACTGCCTTCGATGGTCAGGCTGATCTGCCGGCCGTCATAGCGGATCGGCGCCTTGAACACGTAACCGGTCAGCACCAGATCCTGGCCGATTTTCACTTCGCACGGGTCACCCGGTTTGATCCGCTGATCCACCGTCTGCCCCGGCCACTGCCAGGTGATGTCGAGTTTGAAGGTGCGGAACTGGCGCTCCAGATCAGCGCTGATTTCCACGCTTTTCCAGCCGCCGTATTCCATGTTGTTGACGGTCAGCGTGACATGGTTGTCCATCTCGCTCATGGCTCACTCCCTGGAGACTTTGACGTCGTTGGGGGCAAAGCCCGGATGGTTCATCGCATTGCTCTGCGTCACTTCAGTCACCCGCGTGGCATCGGCAAATTGCCGGTAGGCCACCACCAGTGCAGGCAAGCTTTCCTGGAACGATTTGCTGACCTGTCGCACCCCCGAAGACGCCACGGCCTTGAGATGCGCAAGCAGCGCTTCCTTCACGTCATTGATGGCCTGGTGGTGTTTGGGATCGGCCTTGTCGAGCATCGGGTCAATCGCCGCTCCGACGGCCTTCTGCAGCGCCTTCATTTCCTCGGTCACCGGCACTTCCTGACGGGTCACCGGTCGATCCGCCTGATGCGCCACCGAAGGGGTCGAAAGGAGTTTTACCGCAGGGCTCGCAACCGGCATCGACGCCACCCATTGCGCCACTTTGACCAGCAGCGTGTCCTGCACCAGATCCGCCATGGCTTGCGCCGCCGCGTTGGTGTCCTTGCCGGTGGTGATCTTCGGCGCATCGGCCTTGCGAATGGCTTCGAGTTGTTGCGACACGTCGGCAATCACGCCACGGTAGCCCTCCTTCGCGAACGCCTTCAGCTCCTTGATATCGCCAAGCAAGCCTTTGAACTCTGCCGCCACTTCCTTGGGCAACTCCTTCACGGCCTTGACCAGTTCGGTGATCTGCCGGTACTGCTCGATCAGCGGTTTGAGCTGTTCCTTGATCACCTCGTAAACCCCGGTCAGGCTGTTGCGCAGATTGGCGATGCCGATCCGCGCAGCCTTGATCAACGTCATCGCCTGTTCAAACCGCGCCACGGCCGAACCCAGCAAGGTGTCGGCCTTGGCCAACAGGACTTTCTGGGTGCTGACCGTCGCGGTCGGGAAAGGCAACGGTTTATCGGGGTAGAACTTCAACGCAAAGGTCACCAGCCCGCCGTCCTGGCGGGTGTGGGTCATGTCGCATTCGCCGACCTTGACCTGCAAACGACCGAGCCACGGATGCACCAGCTCGCCACTGCCCGCCTCTAATGCCTTGAGTAGCTTGTCGCGCTGCTCCAGGCAATCAGCGCCGACAATGAAGGCGGTAATGTCGTGAATCTTCGCCTGCTGGCCGAGGTCTTCGAAATGTGGCAGGTCACGTTGCGGGTATTCGTGCAATTGCCCCTTGCGCCCGACCGGGGTTTTCGCCTGGTCGATCCAGAAGCCGACACCGCGAAAGGATGCCGGCAACAAACGGTCACGCCAGTTCATTGAGAACCTCCCATCGACAGCGAGCGATAGCCGATGCGCGACGCCACGGCCAGGCCCGGTTGATTGGTTTGCGGTTGTTCGGTGCGCAGCCCCGCCGGCGCATTTTCGAAGCGCACGGTCAGGCCGCCTTCGAGTTGCGTGCGGTTGTTGATTGCGCTTTGTTGGATCAGCGCGCCTGAACCTTGCTGCAACGAGCCGCTTTGCAAGGTGCCGTTGCCGGCAGCCATCGAGCTGGCCCCGAAGAACGCCGGTGCGAGTTCACCCTTGCCTTCGGCGTTGGTCTGGCGTTGCGCCTGGGTCAGCGTTTCAACCTTGCCGGTGACGTTGGCGATCAAGCCGGCAAAGCCACCGTCGAACAACTCCTTGATCGGCGCAATGACGGTTTGCAGCTTTTGCCACAACTCGCCGAACCACTCGGTGACCGGCCCCCAACTCTCGATGATCTGATCCAGAGGTTTCCATTCGAACAGGCCGTGCAGAAAATCCACGACCGGCGCGGACAGCGCCAACACAACACCCCAGATCGCCGAAAAAACCTCACCGATCGGCTGCCAGTACCGGGCAATCTGCTCCAGCGGCGACCACTCGAACAGGCTGGTGAAAAAGCCTTTGACCCGTTGCACCGACGTTTGCAACGCCATCCAGATCGGTTCGAAGAACCCGACAATTCCACCCCAGGCACTGGTGAGCATTTCCATCGGGAAAAAATCGAACAGCGTGCGCAAAATATCGCGGGTGCTTTGTATGGCCGACTGCAGCGCCGTCAATATCGGCTGGAAATACGCAATGACACCTCCCCAGGTGCTGGTAATCATCTGCATCGGCGAGAAATCGAACAGGTTTCTGAGAAACGCCATCACCGGCACACTCAAGGCCTCGAGCAATTCCCAGATCGCCGAAAACAGGCTGGTCAGCGGCCCCCAATTTTCGATGATCATGCCGGCCGGGGACCAGGAAAACACCGATTGCAGGAAATCCGTCAGCGGCGCGGTGACGGCTTTGACCTTGTCCCAGACGCCCGCAAAGAACCCGCCGAGCGGTTCCCACAGCGCCGCCAATGTGGCTAGTGGTCGCCAGTCGAGCACCGAGCGCAACGTGGCCATTGCCCTCGCCCCGACGTTTTTGATGCCTTCCCACATCCCGGTAAAGAAAGCACTGATCGGCGTCCAGTTGGCGACAATCAAACCGGCCGCCACGGCAATGCCCATGGCAATCAGCATGATCGGGTTGGTCTTGAGCACCATGCTCATCACGTCGAACACCTGCGTGGCGCCGCTCACTGCGGTTTGCATCGCCGAAAAGGCGATGGCCCCCGCCGCCAGGCCTTCGACCAGTTGCGGATTGTCGGCGAGCAGGCTGCCGACCTGGGTCAGCACCGGTTCCAGACCGACCACCAGCGCCCCAACGGCCGGCACCAGGGCGGCGTCGACCGAGGCCGAGACCTTTTCCATCGAGGCACTGAACACGTTCATGTTCTGCGCAGCGGCTTTCGGCGCGGCGGGCAGCTCAACGGTTTTCGCCGTGTCGCTGACGTCGTTCAATTTGCCCTGAAACGCCGCCGCCGATTTGATCCCTTCCACGAACGGCGTAATCACACTGCCGCCCTTGAACAGACCACTGATGTCCAGTTTGCCAAGGCCAGTCTGTTCGAGATTGTTTTTGAAGCTCTCGACCTTCACGCGCAGGGCGCCGAGTTTGGGCGAGAGTTCATCGATGCCGGTGATCAGCACCGGTTTCGGGGTTTTCTTCTCTTCGTCTGCCATCACTGCACCTGCTGCATCGCATTGATCCGTTGCGCGTGCTCCAGCGATTCGCGGAGCACATCCAGTGGCCTGGCCATCATCTGTTCGGGGTCAACCTTCCAGAACCAGGCCAGGTCATAGGCGACGGCGATCAGGTCGGTGATGGCGCCGACGCCGCACTCATGAAAAAACTCGCAACGGCCCAGCTCAACGCGTTGAGGTCAGCCAGATCCAGCTGGTTGACCGACGACGGCGGAATGCCGGCGCAGACGGCGATGTATTTGGCCGCCACGTCCATGTCGAGGCTGACTTCTTCGCTCTTGTCGATCTTGTACGGCAGCGCCTTGATCGCTCGCACTTCCTGCACCGTCGGGCGGCGCAGGACGAGTTCGGTCAGGGGCTCGCCGTGAGCTTCGATCGCAACCTGAAGCTTCACGGCGCCGCTCATTGCCAGGTCCCCTTGATGCCTTCGAATTTCAGTTCGATGGTGGCGTCATCGCCTTTGGAGACCGGCTCTTCGACCAGGTAGGCACCGGCCAGTACGTAGACTTTGCCGTTGCTGAATTCGCAGGTGACGGTGATGTCGGTGCCTTCGATCAGCTTCTTCAGCGGAAAATCGGCGGTGTGCAGCGCAGTCACTTTGAACGACGGCGCGATGTCGGTTTCCTTGTAGAAACCGGGCACGACGGTTTCGCGTTTGACTGCCATCAGCGGGGCTTCGCAGCCGCCGTTGATCGTCAGTTGTGCGCCGTCGACCTTGACGTAGCAGGTGCCTGCAATCAGTTGACCCATGGTGTTACTCCCTTGTAATGAAAAAGCCCACGCGGGGTGGGCTGAAAGCTTGGCGAAAATGACGGCGATCAGGCCGCGTCGTCGTATTGCAGACGGAACTGGTTGAGCAGTGCGAACACGCGCAGACCGTTGATGTAATCCGGCGGGAACAGCACGTTCACGCGGCTTGGGTCCTGCACGTCGCGCTCGACGATCAGGTGCTCGGCGAACAGCTCGGCGTTCTCGACGTGGCCTTCCAGTTCGAGCTTGGCGTACTGGGCGATCAGCTCGCCACGAATGGTCGCCGGGGTAACGATCGGCTGGCCGGCGCCGAAACGGGTGCCGTCGGAGGCCAGTTTGTGCCGACCGTATTTGCTGGTGATCACGCTTTGCAGACGACGCACGATGAACGCCGACTGGTGCATGGTTTCGCTGTCCAGGTAGGAGTTGTCGGCCTGGCCGTAAGCGTTTTTCTGGTAGGTGGTGATCGAGCGCTGGATGCGCACGTAACCGCCTTCGTAGTACGCGGTGGCGATGCCGTAGTTGAGCAGCGATTGCCGCTCGGTCAGGGTGAACCGCTCGCTGGCCGGCGCCGGATCGACACCCGGCAGGCTGCCGCTTTGCGTCGGACGGCTGGCATCTGCCGAGATGAACACCGCGGTGCGTGCAGCCAGTGCCGCCGCTTGTACCCAGAACGGTTGCGGAACGCCCGGCTCCAGCGCCTGAATGGTCATGTGCTGGTCGTTGCGCGCCTGGCCTGCGGCGACCAGAGTGCCGACGGTGCCGCGCTTGGCGCTGTAGACATGACCGAACAGTTGCTTGGCCCACGACCAGCGACCGGTGCTGTCATCCATGACTGCTTGCCAGGTGTTGAGGGTCGACAGATCGGACCACGGCAGTGCGATGAACTCGAACGGCTCGTCGCCCAGTGCCGCCACCGCAGCCACTTGATCCGGCACACCGGCGCCGCCGGTCATGGCGGTGATCGCAGTGGTCAGTCCGGCCGGGGTTTCTTCGCCGTTGCTCTTGCCCAGGCGATTGAATTGCAGGCTGATGTCGTTGCCGCTGTCGCCGGTCCATTTGGCGCTCAGGGTGACCACGCCTTCAGCGGCAGCAGCGCTGACCGGCAGATCGGCCGTGGCGTTGATTTTCTGCGCCAGGGCGGTGGCCGCTTGAGCCGCGGTGGCACCGTTGACCACAGTGGCCTGCACCCGCACGCCGCCAACATACAGGTTGAGCACGCCAGCCTGAGTGGCTGCGCCGGTCAGCGTCAGCACGCCTTTGGCGATCGCGCCTTCAGCGTTGTGCAGCGGCAGGCACCAGATCTCACCGATCGGGTCGGCCTTGCGGAAAGTCTCGTACATCGAGGCGAGCATCGAGCCCTGACCACCGATGCTTTTTGCCAGCGCCACGCTGGACACCAGCACCAGTTTGCCGACCTCGGTCGGGGCGATGTTGTCGTTGACCTGCGCGACGATCAGACGGCGCATGGCCGACGTCGCACTGTTGGCGGCCGAATTGTCCATTTCGGCATAGAACAGCGGTACACGAATGTCCGCCGGGATGTTGCTGAATCCGATCGCCATTATTTGGCTCCCTTTTGTTTGGCTGTTGCGGTTTTGAGGGTGATGTCGCCGTCGGCCAGACGGCGGCGCCACCAGGCGCTGTCGGGCACTTCACGGCCTTCAGGCGGCAGCAGGTCGCCGGCCTCCGGGTCAGGCACGACGCGGCCGGCGGCCGGCAGCACAGTGATGCGGTTGCTCATGGGGTTACGTCTCCAGAGAAAGTCATTTCCACGCGCCCATCGGGGCCCGGGCGTTGCAGGTTGGAGTCGGCCGGATCGATCGCATCGACCCGCACGGTGGCCCCGGTAAAGGACGACAAACCGTCCAGTTCGCGTTCATGCCAACTCTCCGCAGGCTGACTTGGCAGATTGCGGCCGAGCTGGAACTCGGCAAAAAAGCGCAGCCGATAAAACGCGCGGCTGCTGTTGAGCGAGACCAGTTCGCCGCCGTCATAAACGATGGCGCTGTAGTCGGAATCCACTTTGAAACCCACCAGTGCGCGCCACACTTCGGCGCGCAGCTCATGCAACAGATCCAGCGCTTTTGTCGCGTCGCTGGCGTCAAGCACGAGGACGATTTCGAAGCGGTCGCGGATCGGTTGGCTGGTGAGGTTTTGGGCGGTGCTGTTGCTGGCCAGATCGGCCAGTGCTGTGATGCTCGCGCACGGAAGTTGTAGCGTCGCATCGGCTTGCAGTGCAGCGACGTCAATGCCCACTGCGATTCGATTGCCCAGCGTTGGGCACTGAGCACGCAGTTGCGTGACCAGAGGGGTCATTTTCATGAAGAGCTACCGAGTGGGGCCGTCACAGGTCAGCGCCTGCACTCAACCCGGATTAACGATGTGCCTCAGCCGTTGGCTGTCGGTCAGAGTTTCGTTAGAACCATCTGCCGATGGCGAAGCAGTCAAAAGAGACCATTTGCTCGTCGTTCTGTGCGAACTGCCCGAGGCTGAATGCACAGATACTGGCGAAGCCGAGCCCCCGGCTATAGGCGCCGACGCTGGTCACCTGTCTTGACACACCGAGTACGCCAACCAGGTTCCCAATCACAAATCCCGGCGCTGCGAATGGCATTGGATAGATCCAGTTGAAGCCCATGTTGGACGGGTTGTTGAACGGGATGCCACCTCGACCGTAGAGCGTGCAGATCAGCGTGCCGTCGGCAAACTTGACGTACTCACCATTGGCATTGGCGCCACGTTCAATGACGGCGCCGGTTGGAACGCCCTTGTCCTGGCCGACCGTTCCGACCAACGCGGCAACGGCGGCACTGCCCAGTCCGAGGCCCGCCCGAGCGGTTGCCGGGGAGTTTCCACCCGTGCCACCTCGTACTACCGGTACAACAGTGTCCGTTGCCACAGCACCGAGTCCGAGCGCCAGGCGTGCCGAGGCGACATCCGTTGTGCCGGTTCCGCCATTTCGCACCGGCAGGACATCGAAAGCACTAGCGTCCCCCAGTGCTGCCAGCTTCGGGCCGTACTGAACGTTGAGGTTGTTGAATGCATCGGCCAGTGCCTTGGGATAGCCCTGCACGGGCATGATCGAATAGGCCGCAGCGTTGGCCGTCGTCCCTTGGTAAGCCGGGATGATCGACAACATCGTCGGGCTGGCGATATTGCTCACTTCATATTGTCGTCCATCAGGTCCGACGAAGGCGTCGCCCACCCGAACGTTAGTCACGAAATCAACGTTAACGCCAATAACCGCGGGCGAATTATTGGTGACATTGACCGTACCTGTTCTAAGCCATGGCATGGTTAAGTCCTTTTTTCGAAAAAAAAACCGCACTCGGCGGTATACGGGACTACGGAGCGTTGATAACGCTCAGGGCTGCGGGCGATCAGCTAATTTCAAACTATCGACCGGTATTCCCGGGTCAGCCGCAATCAGCGGAACAGCCGGCTGGACAGGCCACTCGATAGCCGCCGGCCAGGAGGACTGTGCACTCACTTTACCCAGGCTGAACTTGTAGGCTTTCCACTGCTTCACGTTACCAAGCAGTACTTGCTGCTCTGCCTCATCTTCAGTTGTCGCCTCCCCTGAATCAATTCCGTAACCGAGGGTGTCGATCCGATCCTGAATTCGCGCAATCTGTGCTGCAGCTGCCTCGTTTCTGCTCTTGAGCAACGCTTGAGCTTCCGTCAATCGTGCTGCGGCAGCCGCTGCCTCTTTCATAGCTTTGGTGATCAATTGCGACCAGTCGATACTCATGCTTCGACCCCCTTTTGCGGCAAGGGCTGTGGCAACGCCACGTCGCCGTCAGGAATATTGATCAGGTCCGCGGGAAAGGCTTGCGCCTGGCTGTAATGAGCGGGAATTGGCAACAACAGATGAAGCGTCAGTTGTCCCTGCTCGCGGGTAACGTCACCCACGAACCATTCGGAGTCGATCGCGCTTTGCGGCAACGTGTCGCCGTCGGACAACCGCGAAAAATCGAAGGTTTCGCCGTTCACGGTAATCAGCGCACCCGCCTTGTACAGTGTCAGAGAGTCGTCTCTGCGCTGCGGAGATAGAATAATGTTCATCAATACCATCTGCCTATTGCGATCAAATTGATTTGCGCAGCCGAGGCTGCATTCGTTGTTGCGATAGCGCGCCAGGCGCCCCAGTTGGCAATAGACGGGGGAATCCAGACACTGGCCATTACACAGTCGGCGTAAACCTTGCCAATCGCTGCCGACGTCACAGTGGGTATCGATGCGAAGACTGAGGGATAGGCACCCGGGGCATACGCATCACTGCCGAACAATGCGCCCACTGCGTAGGTACCCGTCGAGTTGGTGGCAATCACCTTCCAGCAGACCAGCGTGCCATCAGCGAATTTGGTGTATTCACCATTGGCGTTGGCCCCCCGTTCGATAATTGCTCCGGTAGGTGCCCCGGCACCTGAAACGACGCCGATAACGTTGTTCTGCCGGTAAACCATGCGCCATGGTCCGAAAACGCCCGTACCGTATTGATCTCGCTCCCACGTCCGTAAAGTGCCACCGCCAACGATGCCGTTGACCTCGTGCCAGGCCTGATGAACCGGCTGACCGGCGTACTTGATGGTGTCCATCAAACCGTAAGATGATCCCGTCGGTTTCACACCAGTTGCGGTATTAATGACAAAACAGCGTCCAGCCGGAATAGCCGCCGTGTCGTCGATGTTGCCGTTGTAAACCGGGGCGTCACCGCCGATACCAAACGCTCCGACCCGCATGACGCGCCCGGCAGTTGCATCGCTGAGAGTGCTTTGCAGGGTAGCTGAGGCGGCATCGCCCAGTTCCAGAGCAGCGCGAGCTGCGGTCGGCGTTGTGCTACTGGTTCCCCCTCTGGAAACTGGCAGTACATCGAAATTAGCGGTTGCGCCAAGCGCCGCAAGCTTCGCTCCATACTGATTGACGAGGGTGCGTAATTGATCCGCAGAATCTTTGACGTAGCCTTGCATAGGCGCCAGTGCATACGGCCCGCTCGCAGAA
Organism: Pseudomonas sp. Z003-0.4C(8344-21); assembly: GCF_900104975.1. Taxonomy (NCBI): domain Bacteria; kingdom Pseudomonadati; phylum Pseudomonadota; class Gammaproteobacteria; order Pseudomonadales; family Pseudomonadaceae; genus Pseudomonas; species Pseudomonas sp. Z003-0.4C(8344-21). The sequence goes on from NZ_LT629756.1 coordinate 5,026,157, forward strand.
CTGCCGCGGTATTCCGGTGCAATGGATAGTGCCGTGTCGCTGGCAATATTAATGACTTCGTACCATCCGCCATCGGGGCCTCGAAAAGCATCACCCACACGGCTATTGGCAATGAACGCAGTGCCGTTGCCAGTGACGGTGGTTGAATTCTGGACGACAGTAACTGTTCCAGTTTTATACCAGGGCATATGTACTCCAGGAATGTTAGAAAAGTTCAGGACGCGGCAACGCCCTGGCAAAAGACATAAGTCGTCCACTTACCAAGCGAGAGAAACTTACTCTTTGATAATCGGAATAGCCGGCATCGAATAGTAGATAGCTTGGGGAATCCCCGGATAATTCGTGTTGAAGCCGGTGCGTGAATCGAGCATCAATCTGGGTTCGCCATTGGCAGCGAACCCCCATCGGATATAAGTGATTGCATTGACCGTCACGCCATTGACTGCCACTTGTCCCAACTCCACATCAAGCGCCATACCGACGGCCAGATAGGTATTCGAGCTGGTAATCCATGTGGCTGGGCGATAGATATCCATGCGTGCCGCGCCGGCAATCGGTTGTCCCGAAACCAGTATCCAATCCTGAGGAGCGCCGCCCAACTCTCTTTCAAAGACCGGGGGGCGCAGCAAGGAGTCAAACACGACTACCCCGAGTTCATTGCGCACGCGCATTCCGTAACCGCTGACGGAGCGAAGGTTATAGGCGTAAACGCGTATGGCAATGTTTTGGGATGTATGTCCGCCGTTACCGATAAAGGCCAATACCGCTCCGGTCCAATTTCCCGGCCCGCCCAGATACTGGACGCTGTCATAGAACAGCGCTGGATTGTCCCATGCCCTGACAGCCAGAATGGGCGGCGCTGCCGAGGTCACCGGATATGGAAAGGCCAACTGATACACGGTACTCGTAGTGACCGCTATGTTTTGCTCCAGCAAAATTCCGAGATTATGAAACTTGCTGTCGATAATAGTCGCGCCGCCAGCATTACGTACAAGCAGTCCAAAATTACTCATGATTTCGCTATCACATAGAGTGTTCCGGCGGTGTGGTAAGCATTGCTCCACCACCCGTAGAATCCCCACTCGACATAGCCATCGCGCATAAACGCCCACACCGGACGCTTATTGACCTCGTTGCCGACCACATAAGCAGTAGCATTGTTTGAGTTGAAACCAGGCAAAGCAAAAGTTCCCGAATCAGCAAACCCTACGGGCCTCGAATAAATAACTCTCAATGCCCGATCAGTCACATCAATCGACATTTTTCCCTGCGCGTCGAACGTTCTGAATCCGAAAGTCATGATGAGAGCATCCCCATTTCAACGCGTACCGTGCCGGCCTGGTCTACCACCGTCCATCTTCCACCTTTGTCCAGTGTCCAGATGGGCGTGCCATTGCTGGCCAATGCGGTGGACTGGATGACGTTGCCAATTTTTGCGTTGGTGATCGTGCCGTCCTGGATGAAGGCAGAATCGATGAAGGTCTGATTACCAGAGACCGTGAACGGTGACGTCGGTATTCCTTTGGCCAGGTTCAACAACATGAAGGTGTCCGCACGCACGACGAACTGCGATGAAACACCGGATGGATCGACCTGGAGGCCTAGTCCGAAAGACGCCGCGTATTTCTGGCCGCCTGCAGTCGTGTCCATTTTCACCGACCACAAAGTCGACAACTTGCCGCTGGTATCCGCCAGTGCAGTTGCAGTCTCTCTCACGGTCGCACTGTTTTGCCCGACCTGTGCGGTCAACTGGTCAATTTTCGAGGCTGTCGCAGCGTTAGTAGTCGTCACCGCTTTTTCGAGCGAAGTAACAATTGCCGTGTTCAGATCAGTGGCGACCTCAACAGTTGAAAGACGCTGCGCCGTGGCTTCATTCTGAGAAGCCCTGACGCTGCTTTCCGTGGCGATGGCCGCCGTACTGGTCCAACCCTTGAGCGCATCTGCCAGCTCGCCTTCACCATTGTCGTCTCGAGACGCTGCGCGCAGCGCCTGAAATGCGGCGGCCTGAGCCGTTATTGCGCCGTCGATCTTGCTGATATCGGCGGTATTGGTCCCGACCTGCTGAACCAGACCGGTAGCGGTCTCGACTGTTTGCCCGACGTCGACCCAATACTCGATGTTCGGTGGTGGCGAATTGACGGGGACTGGGGCCTTGGCCTGATACAACCGATCGGCCTGACGCACAACGGCGTATTTCGCATAAGTCCTCGTTGGCTCATAGCTTTCGTCCAGGGCATCAATCTGGCTTTGCAGTCCGGGGATTTTTTCAATGTCACTGAGCAGGTCTTTACCCAGTTCGGTCTGCGAGATCTTCCCGGCGAGCATGTCGAGTATCGGTCCTGCCTCTGAACTGGCTTGACCCAGCACACCATTGCCAGTCGGATACCAGGGCCCGATATTGCCCGTACGATCAACCAGCCTCGCCCAGAAGAAGAACGACGTGCCGGCCAACAGGCTCTGCATCGCGTAATCACTTTGCGGATATGCCAGATCCGCCAGTTTGGTAGCGGCCTCAAGGTTTGCCGTCGGCCCGTACCAGATTTCGGTTCGCTGCGTGTCTTCAGCACCTGCCGGGAACTCCCATTTCAAGCCGATACCGAACAGCAGGCTGTCCGCCTTGAGGAACGTCACCGATGGCGGTGGCGTGGTTTTCCCGGACAGTTGCGTTTCCACCGAAGTCGCATAGATCGAACCGATGTCCAGCGCGTTGATGGCTCGCACTTTGGCCACGTAACGCCCGGCATAAATGCCGCGTACCTCCATCGACGAACCGCCGGTTCGACCGGCATATACCCATTCACTGTCGTTCTTGCGCCAGTAAACCTCATAAGCGATAGCGTTGGCCGGACGCGCCCACTCGATGGTCATGACACCGATTGCACTGCCTTGATCGACGAAGTGGTTGTTACTGATCGTGACTGACGTCGGTGGCGCCTGAACGCCTGGCGGTATGACTGTGACAGGCGGGCGTTCAATGCGGGAGCCGTTGTCGATTGCGCCGTACTTGCTCGGCACATGTTTGACTGCACTGATGCTGTACTTGATTTCAGTGTCGGTGAAATCTTCAGCAATCGACAACACGCGAAATTGCTGTGCAGCCAGAGAAACGGAATCAATGGCCCACATCGACTGCGCCGGCGGCAACTCGCTCAAAGGCTGAGTAAGGACCACACGCTGCGCCTCGTCACTGATACTCACTGACTTGATCACACGTGACACGGCTTTGCCGGTCGGCATGACCAAGGTGAGAGTATCGCCAGCTTCGGCGGTCACGTGGGCATCCAGGGTCAGCGTATCGAGTGTTGCATCACGCAGGCGTCCACCAATCCGTCGCCCGGCGCGGTCGTTGTCAGCCACGCGGATAATTTGCCCCGGACGCGCCAACGTCCCGTCCAGACCGACCGAGAAAGTGACACTTTCAGTTTCCAGGCGATTGGTCAGTAGTGCCCACTTACCAATGCGTTGGGCCTGGGCCTGAGACGTGCAACCGGTAGCGGTGATCTCCGTCTGCTGTACACCATAGCGGGCGATACCATCAGCATCATCGACGTACTGAACCTTCTGCCGGTAGAAGTCCGTCGGATCATTCCAACTGACCAGCGCCACGGTGAACCGGGTCTTTTTCGCCGACCCACTATAGACGAACTTGCCATCAATGACGTTACCGTTGGAGTAGGTGTACACCGGATCTTCCGGCATGTCGGCCACCGCCATGACCGAACCCGCCCCCCAATACGACATGCCACGAAACGTGGTCGCCAGATCCTGCAAAACCTTCAGTGCATCGGCACGCACCGACAGATACAGATTGCAGGTGAAGCGCGGTTCAGTCCCGCCCTTGCCGTCGGAGACAGGCTGGTCGCAATACTGACCGATGCGGTACAGCTCCCATTTATCGACCTGACCGGCATTGAGCAAATGGCCCAGGCCATAACGCGGATGCAGCAGCAAATCGTAGTAAATCCACGCCGGGTTGTCGGTCCAGGCCGATTTGAACGTACCGTCCCAAATGCCAATGTACGTGCGGCTCTGCGGTTCGTAGTTGCTGGGCACCCGAATGATTCGTCCGAGCAATTCAAACGAACGCGACGGTATCGACTGAAACTGCGAAGCATCAAATTGCAAACCGATGATCGCTGAGCCGGGATAGCGCAACTTGGCGTCGATCACCTCAGTACTTGATTCGACACTGGTGGTGTCGGCAATGGCGCCGCTGGTGGAATTGGGGGTCAACCGGCGTACTCGCACGGTCCAGCCACTTTTGGCCGCAGGCAGATCGATACGGTGCGATCGCTCGTACTTGGTGGTGGTTTTGCCACTGAACGCAGACGTCAGCACTTCGACGAAGGCACCGCCATCGGTGGCCAGATCGATCGCGTATTTGACTGTATAACCGTTAGTGTCGCCGTTGCTGGTATTGGTCTGCGCCAGTCGCGCCACCGCCAGACGAATCCGCACAGCCGACAGTTGCAGGTTGCTAAAGGCCTTGATCCACGGTTGATCACTACGCAGTTCGACCGCTGCGACCGTCTCGTTTTCCACTGCGGGAAAACCGGGGATATGTGCCTGATCCTGGCTACCGGTACGAACATCCAGCGTGACACCATTGAAGTTGAGGCTGCCGTCGTCGTTGGCCAGCGGTGTTTCATCCAGAAACACCGAGCGGGCATCATTTTTCAGACCGACAATCTCGCCTTCGCTGACGAGATCGAGGATACGAGCGTAAGCCGTGCTTTGCAGGCTGTCTGGCGCCTCCACGGAGGGGCGCGGCTTGGCGCCGCCGCCTTTGCTGCCAGCGAGAATGAGGTCAGTCATGGCTTTCCTTCAGGCGAAATAAAACCCGCACAGGGCGGGTTGGGTGGACGTCAATAAAAGATCGAACGCTAGAGTTGATCCTGCGCGTAGATACCTGCGCTGATCACGGAACTGCCGACGACCAACTGGCCATACAACAGACCTACCGGATTACCTTGGGCGCCGGTGTTGACCGGGCCGTTGAAGCTGTAGCTGGCGCGATGGGCTGGGCTGTCCTGAGACCCCAGGCCTTTCGCTTGGGGGGACAGCATTTGCAAAACGCCACCGATCACCATCGCGGTTCCCATTTGATACAGAAAAGGTGAAGCACCGGCGAATGGCGTAAACGACAGTACGAATGCGGCAGCGATCATCACACTGCCGACAATGGTTTGAAGTGATCCTGCGCGCTTTGACCCTGCGATGACCGGCACAATTCGCAGCACTTCTTTGCCGGTAGGCTTACCCAGTTCATCTTGCGAAAGATTTTCTCGACCGTTGAACAGCGCAAACCGAAGCCCTTTGCCAGCGCTTTCGTTCATGTACCTTTCGAAACCGGGGAACTGCTTGAAGTAACCCATGACGTCCCGCAACCCGCCGGAAGTTGTCACACGATGCTTGCGCCCAAACAATCGCGCCAGGGATCCGGATAACAGCACCGTCTGAATTTTTTGTTGATCTGTTTGCATTGCCATAGATTTCTCCGGCAGTAAAAAAGCCGCTCGCTACAGTTGATCCTGCGCGTAGATCCCGGCACTGATAACTGCGCTGCCGACAATGGCCTGGCCGTAAAGCAGACCTACCGGGTTGCCTTGAGCACTGGTATTGGTGGGGCCGTTGAAACTGTAGCTGGCTCGATTGGCAGGGCCGTCCTGGGCGCCCAGGCCTTTGGCTTGTGGAGAAAGCATCTGCATGACGCCCCCAATCACCATGGATATGCCTACAGACCCCACCGCTCCCCAAGTACCACCAGCGGCAATACCAGCAAAACCACCGGTGAAAAATGTTGCTGCGGCGATCAATACGACACCGACAACCGTCTGCAATGAGCCCGCTCGCTTGCTGCCAATAACCATTGGTGCAATACGAATATCAATTGCGCCACTCGGTGCTTTGAGCCGGTCCTGGCCAATGTTGTCGCGGCCCAGGAAAATCGAGTACGTAAGCCCCCGGTCCCGGGACTCCATCAGAAAGCGCTCGAACCCCGGAACCAGAATGCACAAGGCATGAATGGCTTCCGCGGCGTTGTTCACAGCCAGCCGGTGCACGCGACCAAAACTGGCACCCAAGGTGCCGTAAAGGCGAATAGTCCTAAGTTTTTGCTGATGCATTTCACAGCTCCAGGAGAAGACCTCCAGTCAGGTTTCAGTCATTGAATCAGGGGCTGGTGATGAGTAACTTTCGATTGATGCCGCCAACAGCTCACCGTCACTTCTGCCCAATATCCGCCATAGGTATCTCGCCGGCTGTCTCGCCCATAAAGGTGATGCAGGATTGAACCCGGCGCGGGGAAGTGATCAGGCTCAGCCTTGAGTACGCCATCTTCGAGATAAATGGCGGCATGGTTGGGCACCGGGGAACGAATCTGCATCAGCACGATATCGCCCTGCTGCAATTGGCTGACCTGTTCAAAACCTGCGGCGGGCAGGTTCTCCAGATAGAGATTTGCGCCTTTATCCCACCAGCCGTCCTCGCGGTCATAGTCACCGAGTTCGATACCCATTTCTCGTCGGTAATAGTCAAGAATGATGCTCAGGCAATCATGTACCCCATGAACGAATGCGCGCCCAATCAAGGGCGCCAGATATCCACTGGGTGTGATGGTGACCAGTTCACCCTTGCAAACCCGCCCCGCATCATCCTTGCGCACTTCGAGAATGTGCCAAGGTAACCCAGAGGCTTCACAAGAAACCCGGTCTGCCTCGCTGGCCGTCGCCGGATAATCCGGATGACTGTGAACGACGGCGAGGATCTCGCCGCACTCCTCGGCCGCTGCGTAGTCTTGTGGTGCCAGACGAAAGTGTTCACTGGGCGTCGTCGCAGTATTGCGGCACGGCACATAACGTTGTCTGCGTCCCTCGCGAATCAGCAAACCGCAGCATTCGTCGGGATACTGCGCGATGGCATGACGCTCGATAGAGGCCAGTGTGGTCTTGTTCATGATCAGCTCCGAATCAGACCCGCCGCCGGAAACGAGCCGTATGGCAGTGGATTGTTTTCGCCAAAACGCAGCTTGCAGCTGCTCAGGCGTCCACCGCACTTGTCCCTGGCCGCGTCGCTGACGATTACATCACTGGCGTCCGCCACGGGGCCGCCGTTGTAGCCGCAGTACGGACCGCGATAACCACCACAACTGAGCCACCAGCAGACGTTGGCAACGATTTGCCGACGCGGCAGTTGTACGCCGTTGAAGTCCAGTGCACTGGCGAGTTCGAACTTCACCACTTCACTGTCTTCACTGACCTTGCGCTCGATGTACCAGACATCTGGCGGCAGTTCTTCTTCGGGATCGGCTTCAGGCTGACCATCGAGATACTTGCCCAGCGTGCGATGACGGATCAGCCGAGCCCCGACCAGATCATCGAAATACAACACCAGAGCAGTGATGAAACCACCGACGTTACCGACCGAAAGCGATGGAGTCGGTTGTGTGCCCTGCCCGGTCATTTCAAAGCCTTCGGCCTGAATGGGCCAGGGTGAATACTCCAGGCCTTGCCAGAAAATCGAGGCTTGCTGTGGATAGCCGTGGAATCGGTATAGCTCGGCGCCGAGGCTGGTGGCATCGAGTTCAAACAGCTCGACCCAGGCGCCCGGTTCCAGCGCCTGGATATCTGCAGTAATGGACATTTGAATCTCCGGGCAAAGAAAACCCCGCACCAGGCAGGGTGGGTTTCGCGTCAGGCGTACCCCGATTTACGGGTGAAATGCCTGCTCAAAGGTGGCTACCAACGTGTAGAGACCTGCTCCCATCGGAGTCGGTTGATAACCTTTGCAGCGATACAGGGCCGGCTCGCCCAGCGGTGCCGTCCAGTAAAAAGGCGCGGCTCCAGCATGACGATCAAGAAACTGCACAATGGATTTGATCCGCGCCTCGTCACCGACGAAGGTCAGCGGCCAGGATTGTGATTTGTTGTTGAGGCCGTCTGCGGCCACCTGTTGATAGCCGTCGCCAAACTTTGCCGACTTGAGGCGAAACTCGACATTGCCGACAGGCTGTACTTTTGGAAGCCAGCTGAATGTTTCCGTGCTCATGTTTTCTCCGGGTGCGAGTGGTTGCAGCCGCTGATGGTCAGCGGCCGTTAATGGCGGACCAGATTTGCCCACCCGGTTTAAGGTCACGAGCAATCTGTTCGGCGGCGCCCTGTTTGGCGGCACCGGCGTAGGCCTTGGCGACGGTTTGCGAGTTCATGTCGCCTGCTACGCTCCCCCCCGAACTGTCACCCACATTGATGGTTTGCTGGATGACTACTTGATGGTTGCTGTTACCGCCCAATGCGCCGCCCTGCACCTGCACGCCGAGGGAGCCATCGGAACCTCGACTGAGCGGCATGATGGCCTCTGCTCCGGCTTCGCCAAACATGGCCATCGGCGCCAGGATCGGCCCCGTAGCAACGCCGTTTGTAAAGGCACCGCCCTTGGCGTATCCGGTGTATCTGAAATCCGACCCAAGCGATAAAGCCGGGTTGAAGATGGTGGTGTCCGCCCCTACTTTGGCGGTCGTCACCCCAGGTGCGCTACCACCACCAAACAGCGACGTCGCCGCCGTTCCGACCAGACCGAACAACGAACTCAGACCTTTGGACATCGCTGTCTGAGCCGCCAGTTTGGCCATGTCTCCAAGCACCGATTTGGCAAAATCGGAAAACGAAAACTTGCCTGTCAGCGCAAATGTCGAAACCGCATCGCCCATGGTGTTGAACGCATTGGTAAACACTGTCTTGGATTTGGCTGCAACATTGTTGGAGCTGGTCAGGTAATCATCCCAGGCCGAAGTGGCCCCGTTGATCCAGTTACCCTGAGCCTCGGTCATCGACTCGTAGTTGCTTTGAACCTGAAGAGTCATCTGCTCATGTTCGGCTTTCAACTTGTCGAGCGACGTGCCGTAATCGGCACCTTCCTGAGGTGCGATGCCTCCAGCCGTGGGCGTGTCCAGCGCCTTGCGTGCCAACGCATATTTTTGGTCGATGTCATTCAACGCTTTCGCACGCTCACTTTCCCGTGACCCCATTCCGAGTTGCGCGGCAGCAAGAGCACCATTACTGCGCAGCTTGTCGAAATCGTCTGAATAGTTGATTTGCTTGGCAGCTTGCTGCTGAACATCGACATAGGTAGCGATGTTCGCTTGCGCAATCGAGTTGGCCGACGCATGCAGCGTCACGCCGATTTTCTTTGCGGCATCCTCGATCTGCTTTTGCATCTGACGCAGTTTTTGTTCGGTAATACGTGACGCCTGAGTCCAGGCTTGTTCAAGGCCGTCGAGGTTCGGCGTCAAACCTGCAGAGGAAGTAACTGCCATGTGCGTTTCTCCGGGCTATGAAAAAACCCGCCGAAACGGGTCATATGAATTTCTGGCTATTGCCACTCCTGAATCGCACGTTCCAGGGAAAGCCCCTGACGCTGCTCATGAGGCATGAAGTCCAGCATTTCCGCCAGACCGCCGCCCAGCCGGTGGGTCTGTAGCGCAACCATTGCGCTACTCGCCTCCAGCCGCCTACCGGTATGAAGCGATCCATATCTATCGATGTATCGACCCCATGCCAACGCTTCCTGGTAGGTCATGCGTTCCTTGGCTTCGGCAATCGTGCGGCCGCCGACTCCGTTCAGCACCAGTTCGTGCCAGAACTCATCGGCGGCAGTCAGTTTTTTACTGCGCTACCGCCTGTGCCATTCACCTCATTGACTGCGTTGAGCAACAGAAACCCTAACGAAGGTTCGAGGTTGTAGGCGTCGTCGTAGGAAAGTGCCTCCGCGCCTTCGGCTCCCAACGAGACCGACGCCGCGATGTAACTCGCGTTCCGGCTCTGTTCGTTTTCACCTTGGGCGAACAGTCGCTCAATCACGCCGAACGACTGGCGGCGAATGTGCAAAGTGAAAGTGTCAGTGACTTCCTTGCCCGATTGACTATCGAGATGAGTCCAACTCACTTCTTTTTTAACCGGCTGACCGTCGACGATGCCGCCCTTGGCTTTCAGTTGTTTGAGGTTCATGGCTGATCTCAGGCTTTCTTGATCCAGGCGGACCCACCGGTACGCTGAATAGTGACGGTAGTGGTGACAACGGCATTAAGTGCAAAGTTGAACGGGAAGTCCGACACATAACCGTCGAAAGTGAACCAGGTGCGTGTCGTCGGCAACTCAAAATCATCGCCCTTACTGTTCACTGCAGGCGCGACACCTTTTCCGTCGGACCAACCCACAACCCATTTGATGCTGGTATCGCCATTGGCCTCAGACAGTTGATGCAGACGAATGTGACTGGCGTTAGTTGGGTCAGCGTTGAGGCCCAGGCTCGCGGTGCCTGGTGTACGCAACCCTTTTTTATAGGTGCGCTCTTCGGCATTGAGACTGGTGTCTTCAATCTGCTCTGCCGGAGCGCCGCCCGGATCGAAGGATGTAGCGTGCTCAATCTCCAGCACGGTGTAAGCACCGGTGCCAGTGGTCGGCGGTACTAGGGCGAAAATTTGGGTACCTTGGGTAAGGATCGACATCTAGCGTTCTCCATGAACAAAAAACCCGCAAATGCGGGGTTGGGGGTGAAACTCGGTTGGTATTGCCTCAACGGCTTGAAGCAGACGAATCAGGGTGCGGGCGTACCATCCAGATAAGGCGGTGCGTTGGGGTCCGGCTCCCGACTCTTGATAAGGTCTACCAAGGCTTGGTTACTCTGAGCGAGTACGCGTATGGAGGCATTCAATGCCGCCTGGCTGTCAGCCTGTAATTGCAGTGCTCCGATCAATCTATTAAGCGCGGCCAGATCTTCGTCATTCATAGTCAGTTTTCTCTTCGCATGGATTATTGATCAGTCGGAGGACTCTCGCGGCGGCACTTCGCAGACGCCAATGCGCTTGGCAGCCCAGCGTTCGTAAAGACCGATGGCCACGTCGGCGCCGGCCATGGCAGTCAGGCAGCCGAATGCGCCGGCAGCCCATATGGATAGTCCCGCGGCATACAGCAGCATGATCGCCGACACGCCGCAGATCATGCAGGCGCCGGAGCGCAAGGCCAGGCGCCGCAGCAATGACCAGCCGCGGGCGCCCTCCTTGTCCGCGCGCCACATTTCGCCGGACACTCCGCCGACCACGGCCAGGAGGATGACCAGCCAGATCGGCATGTCCGCCAACGCTTGTTGCTCGTTTGTCATGTCACGCCTCCGTTGGTAGTGGGTGATGGATGAGAGTTGAATTCAAACAATGTCTATTCCAGGTAGGCATTCCAAAAAGCCCGGCGATCAGGCCAGGCTTTTCAGTAATACAGACCCCAACAGGTGGAGCATCAAGAGCAAACGATGCGCTGACCTGATCAATAAGGCGCGGTTGGCCAGACGATATTGGCCGGATAACCCGGCTGCTTGTCGATGTCGCTGACTGCAATCGAGTACTCCTTGTGCGCCAGCAACTGCGCTTGCTCTTCAGGCGTGGCCACGCCAGTGTCAGCCTTGTATTGAAAGGAGTTGAGCAGCAGCCAGTAGGCGCCATTGTTCAGCAACTGCCATTTTTGCTGCTGAGCCTGAGCGATCAGCTCTTGCTCGGTCGGCGGCGGTGGTACGTATTCGGCAAAAGTCCAGACACCGTCGGTTTTAGTAGCTACCCAACCGAGTTGAACCTCTGGGTTGTTAGTCACTTCCGCCCAGATGATGCTGGGGTGAAACATTTGGCTGATGTCGCCGTCCGTTTCGAAAAACTCGACGATCCGATCCTGATCAACGCGTCCATATCGGCGCATGGTGGTTTCCTTTTCTTTAAGTTTGGTGAGCGGTGTATCGCCCTGCACCGTCAAAGACCGTGAAGGCAACAGGTGAGCCTCGGTTGGCATTCCAAAAAGCCCGGCGCTTGCACGCCAGGCTTTTCAGTAATGCGCTCCTTCGCCTTCCTTCAAATCCTGTGTTCAAGAAGGAAGCTGACTTTTCGGCGCTACTGGCGCGGTACGAGTCCATTCAGATTGTTTTTCCGACCGCGGTCCCTGCCCGCCGGATAACTGCTTCTGGTGCTTTACGCTGCACACCCGGGTCAGTTGCCAACCCTCTGAACCGTTGAGGCCGGTTCATCGCTGCCTGTGCTTGTGGAACTAAAGAGCTTGTCTTGCCAGCCGCTTTGTCGAGCGGCTTGGTGGCAAGAATATGCATGGATGCATATACAGTCAATGCGTAAATGCATTTATTTATGCATCAAGAATGCACGGATGCATGGAAGCCCTGATATCAAAGGGGTTTGCCGGTTTTGTGCAGGCGAAAAAAAACCCGCCGAGGGGCGGGTTTATCTGAAAGTGGTGGGCTTAGCGGGCGTACATGCCCCACCAGAAGACATGGCCGAGGATGACGATCTGCTCTTCCTGGATTTCCTGGAAGCTGTAGTCCTCGTCCGGGTGCTCATCGCGATTGAAGCTGCGCAGACGGATCCCGGTCGGCAGACGGTAGAGCTGTTTCACTCGCAACTGGCCGTTGTGGTTGATCGCATAAAGGTCGCCATCGATGATGTCGCCAATACCGCACTTGCCCGCATTCACACCGACGGTGGCGCCATCGCGCAGCACCGGCAACATGCTGTTGCCACGTACCGTCACGCATTTGGCCTGGTCGAACTGCACACCGTTATGGCGCAGGCTGCGCTTGCCGAAGCGCAGGCTTGAGCGTTCGCTCTCCTCGATGACGAATCTTCCTGATCCAGCAGCCAATTCAACCTCACGAAGAAAGGGCACTGACACCTCGTCGTCATCGACAGGGGTGTCGTCGTCCCACAGGCTTATGTCCTTGAGTTCCGCATGCACGTCGTCACGCCCGCCGCCAGACGTCGCCGCGACGTCCGCGCGCCCGCGCAGCTGATCAGTGCTCACGCCGAAGTATTCGGCGATTTTCGAAATGTGTTTATCCGAAGGATCGACGATCTTCCCGCTGAGAATCCGCGAGAGAGTGGATTGAGGCACGCCGGTGCGACGGTGGAGCTCCGTGGGGGAGATCCCGTGCTGATCGAGCAGTGCTCTTAAGACGGAGGCTACGTTGCGTTTTTGCATAACGCGCATAGTGCTCGAAGTCTTTTGCGAATACAAATGCTGTTTCGCATAAAAAATGCATAAACGCTGAAATTCCAATAGGACGCGCGCCTGCGTAGGGCCTTCCGGCCGTGTTAATCTTACGCAGCTAGAGAAACATCCTACAGACGTTTCAGAAACCCCCTATTCCAATCAGCATCATCACTGACTTTGACGCTGGTACGACTTCAGCCAAAACCCACGACTGTCGCCTATGGCCCACCCAGCAGCACTCGACTGTCGAGCGATCGATCCATACTGAGCCGACCATGACCACACCCCATGTAAAGCAGCGCAAGAACAGCGATATCGAAGCGCTGCGCGCGCTGGCGATTGTCCTTGTCATCTTCGCCCATATTGCCCTTATCCTTTCGCCGCAATCGGTCTATTGGCAGGTGCTGGCGGATTACCGCTTCGGTTATGGCGTGGATATTTTCTTCTGCGTTTCCGGGTTCATCATTACCAAGTCCATTGCCAATGAAATTCCGTCCAACCGCAGTCTTCGTGACGTGCTGGAGCTGAGTGTCCCGTTCTGGGTACGGCGATTCTGGCGTCTGATGCCGTCTGCCCTGTTCTGGATCGGCGTGTCGCTGCTGCTTTCCTGGCTGTACGGCGGCAGAGGGGTTTTTCTGCAGCTGGAGATATTCGTCCATTCGGCATTGGCTGCTGCCCTGCAGTATATGAACGTGGTGTATGCGGTCAGCCGTGACACCGGCACCCTTGGCGACGCCGGCATCTACTGGAGCCTGTCGCTGGAGAACCAGTTTTATCTGGTGCTGCCGATCATCGCGGTACTCGCGGGGCGGCGCTGGATGCCCGCTGTGTTCATTGTGATATTCCTGGCGCAGTTCTTTTTGACCCGCCAACTGATTCGCCCGACTCCTGAACTCTGGGCCTTTCGCACCGATGCCATTTCTCTCGGCGTTCTGTTGGCGTTGTGGCACGGCAGCGAAAGTTACAAACGTCTTGAGCCCGGCTTTCTGAAGAACGGCTGGCTCGTTCTGTTATTGCTTGCCGGCATGATTGCCTTTCTTGCACGGCTCACCGCGCCCAACCCGCCCCTGCCTTTCGCAATGGGGCTGACGGCGGTCGGCTCGGCCTTGCTGGTCTGGATTGCCAGCTATAACAACAACTATCTGACGGCCAATAGCGCCATCGCGGCTTTTTGCAACTACATCGGCTCGCGCTCTTATGCCATCTATCTGACTCATGTGATTGCGCTGTCACTGGTTCGACACTGGTTTTTCTCCCAACCAGGCAACCCGGCGCCAACACCGTTCGATGGCGGTTACACCGTTTTTTATATAACAATGTTCGTGGCAATCACGCTGTTGTTCTCCGAGTTCAATTACCGCTTCATCGAAAACCCGATGAGAAAGCACGGGGAAAAATTGTCGCGCAATCTCAAGGGCCGATTCGCTCTGGCCTGAAAGAGTCTGTCGGCCGTCGCTTCGGCAGGGTCAAAAAAAACGCGGTAGAATTGCGGATTTTTGACCCTTGCCAGATACCGAAAGAGCCAAGCCTTTGAATATGGATCTCTCCAGCCACACCCCGATGATGCAGCAATACTGGCGCCTGAAGAATCAGCACCCGGATCAGCTGATGTTCTACCGCATGGGCGATTTCTACGAGATCTTCTATGAGGACGCGAAGAAGGCCGCCAAGCTGCTCGACATCACTCTGACTGCGCGCGGCCAGTCCGCGGGGCAGGCGATTCCGATGTGCGGCATTCCCTACCACGCCGCGGAAGGCTATCTGGCGAAACTGGTCAAGCTTGGCGAGTCGGTGGTGATCTGCGAGCAGGTCGGCGATCCGGCCACCAGCAAAGGCCCGGTCGAGCGTCAGGTGGTGCGGATCATCACACCGGGAACGGTCAGCGACGAAGCGTTGCTCGATGAGCGCCGCGACAACCTCATCGCGGCGGTGCTGGGTGACGAGCGTCTGTTCGGTCTGGCGGTGCTGGATATCACCAGCGGCAATTTCACCGTGCTGGAGATCAAGGGCTGGGAAAACCTGCTGGCGGAACTGGAGCGGGTCAATCCGGTTGAGCTGCTGATTCCGGATGACTGGCCGAAAGACCTGCCGGCGGAAAAACGCCGTGGCGTGCGCCGTCGTGCGCCGTGGGATTTCGAGCGCGACTCGGCGTTGAAAAGCCTTTGCCAGCAGTTTTCCACGCAGGACCTGAAAGGCTTCGGTTGCGAGAACCTGACGCTGGCCATCGGTGCGGCCGGTTGCCTGCTGGCGTATGCCAAGGAAACCCAGCGCACCGCCCTGCCCCACTTGCGCAGCCTGCGTCACGAACGGCTGGATGACACGGTGGTACTCGACGGTGCGAGCCGACGTAACCTGGAGCTCGACACCAACCTGGCGGGCGGTCGCGATAATACCCTGCAATCGGTGGTTGATCGTTGCCAGACGGCCATGGGCAGCCGTTTGCTGACCCGCTGGCTGAACCGCCCGTTGCGCGATCTGACCGTGTTGCTGGCGCGTCAGACCTCGATCACGTGCCTGCTTGATCGCTATCGCTTTGAAAAGCTACAACCGCAACTCAAGGAAATCGGTGACATCGAGCGCATTCTAGCGCGGATCGGCCTGCGCAATGCGCGACCGCGTGACCTTGCGCGTCTGCGCGATGCACTGGGCGCACTGCCGGAACTGCAAGCGGCGATGACCGATCTGGAGGCGCCGCACCTGCAAAATCTGGCGACCATCACCAGCACCTACCCGGAACTGGCGGCATTGCTGGCGAAAGCCATCATCGACAACCCGCCCGCGGTGATCCGCGACGGCGGCGTGCTGAAAACCGGTTACGACAGTGAACTGGACGAGTTGCAATCGCTGAGCGAAAACGCCGGTCAGTTCCTGATCGATCTTGAGGCCCGGGAAAAAGCCCGCACTGGCCTTGCCAATCTGAAAGTCGGTTATAACCGCATTCACGGCTATTTCATCGAACTGCCGAGCAAGCAGGCCGAGTCGGCGCCAGCGGACTATATTCGCCGCCAGACCTTGAAGGGTGCCGAGCGCTTCATCACCCCGGAGCTGAAAGAGTTCGAAGACAAGGCACTGTCCGCCAAGAGCCGTGCCCTGGCCCGTGAAAAGATGCTCTACGAAGCCCTGCTCGAAGACCTGATCAGCCAGTTGCCGCCGCTGCAGGACACCGCTGGCGCGCTGGCCGAACTGGATGTGCTGAGCAACCTCGCCGAACGTGCACTGAATCTCGACCTGAACTGCCCGCGCTTCGTCAGCGAACCGTGCATGCGCATTACTCAGGGCCGCCATCCGGTGGTCGAGCAAGTGCTGACGACGCCGTTCGTGGCCAACGACCTGAGCCTGGATGACAACACGCGCATGCTGGTGATCACCGGCCCGAACATGGGCGGTAAATCCACCTACATGCGGCAGACCGCACTGATCGTACTGCTGGCGCATATTGGCAGCTTCGTGCCGGCGGCCAGTTGCGAATTGTCACTGGTGGACCGCATCTTCACCCGGATTGGCTCCAGCGATGACCTCGCCGGCGGCCGTTCGACCTTCATGGTCGAGATGAGTGAAACCGCCAACATTCTGCACAACGCCACCGAACGCAGCTTGGTGCTGATGGACGAAGTCGGTCGCGGCACCAGCACCTTCGATGGGCTGTCGCTGGCCTGGGCTGCGGCTGAACGTCTGGCGCACCTGCGTGCGTATACGCTGTTCGCTACGCACTATTTTGAACTGACCGTACTGCCAGAGGCCGAACCCTTGGTGGCCAACGTGCATCTCAATGCCACCGAGCACAACGAGCGCATCGTGTTCCTGCACCACGTGCTGCCGGGACCGGCCAGCCAGAGTTATGGCCTCGCCGTGGCGCAACTGGCCGGCGTGCCGAGCGAAGTGATCGTGCGTGCCCGTGAGCATCTGAGTCGTCTGGAAGACACCGCGCTGCCCCATGAGGCGCCGAAACCGGCCGCCAAAGGCAAACCCGCAGCGCCGCAGCAAAGCGATATGTTCGCCAGTCTGCCGCACCCGGTGCTGGATGAGCTGGCGAAAGTTGACCTGGATGACATGACCCCGCGCCGCGCACTCGAAATGCTCTATGCACTGAAGAACCGGATATAAGCACTGAAGAAGCGGATATAACGCAAATCGCTTCAAGCTGTTAGAATCTCGCGCGGTTCGGGATGCTGTTGGCTCATAGCCTGGCCAGCAGGTATCGCTCCCGAACCTGGCGACCCCAACCGTGAAGGGGCAACGCTGCCGCCGCCTGAGGAGAAAATTAGAAATGACCTTCGTCGTCACCGACAACTGCATCAAGTGCAAGTACACCGACTGCGTAGAAGTGTGTCCGGTGGACTGCTTTTACGAAGGCCCGAACTTCCTGGTGATCCACCCGGACGAGTGCATCGACTGCGCACTGTGCGAACCAGAATGCCCTGCTGTGGCCATCTTCTCGGAAGATGAAATCCCTGCCGGCATGGAAAACTTCATTCAGCTGAACGTTGAATTGGCAGAAATCTGGCCGAACATCACCGAGAAGAAAGATCCATTGCCGGATGCTGAAGAGTGGGATGGCAAACAGAACAAGATCGAACAGCTCGAACGCTGATCTGCCCCGCGCTCGAAAGAAAAGGCCCCTCGCGGGCCTTTTTGCTTTTCTGCAGGCAAAAAAAGGGGCGGTATGACCCGCCCACATTTTTTCCCTATTCCCTGTATTCCCTTTCATCGTCCTGATGAATCACGTCCTGCGATGTCCGTTCCCCTCCTCCTTGAAGGGCGTGTCTGTCCGTCGACACAGTTCAGATACTAATGATTTTCCAGAACGGGACAATCTGCCTCAAGCGCCGGAAATTACTGTCATGAGCTTTTAATAATCAGGAATATGCTTTTTTATCAGTGCATTACGTGACATCGACAAGCGGAATAGCCGTCCGCCACACTGAAAAAATATCGAACACTTACGAAACAGTAAGCATTGGCTTACAGAGCGAGACTACATCTCGCTCATCCAGCCCTTAGACCGCATCACAATCCGCCGTATTTGCTACAGACAACAAAAAGCCCCGAACCGGTCGGGGCTTCTTGCGGGCGGCCGGGCAGTCGTTTATTGAAACAGCGACTCGCTCGACAGGCCATTCTTCTCAAGGATCTCACGCAGGCGTTTCAGGCCTTCCACCTGGATCTGCCGCACCCGCTCCCGGGTCAGACCGATCTCCAGGCCTACGTCTTCCAGCGTACTGCTTTCATGACCGCGCAGGCCGAAGCGACGTACCACCACTTCGCGCTGCTTGTCGGTCAACTCCGACAGCCACTGATCGATGCTCTGCGACAGGTCGTCATCCTGGAGCAGTTCGCACGGATCGGTCGGACGATCGTCGGTGAGGGTGTCCAGCAGGGTTTTATCCGAATCCGGACCCAGCGAGACGTCGACCGAAGAAACCCGCTCGTTCAGGCCGAGCATGCGCTTGACCTCGCCCACCGGTTTTTCCAGCAGGTTGGCAATTTCTTCGGGTGAAGGTTCGTGGTCGAGTTTTTGCGTCAGCTCCCGTGCAGCCCGCAGGTACACGTTGAGTTCCTTGACCACATGAATCGGCAGCCGGATGGTCCGGGTCTGATTCATGATCGCGCGTTCGATGGTCTGACGAATCCACCAGGTCGCGTAGGTCGAAAAGCGGAAGCCGCGCTCGGGATCGAACTTTTCCACCGCACGGATCAGTCCGAGGTTGCCCTCTTCGATCAGATCCAGCAGCGACAGCCCCCGATTGACGTAACGCCGGGCGATTTTAACCACCAGCCGCAGGTTACTTTCGATCATGCGCTTGCGCCCGGCGGGATCGCCACTTTGCGACAAGCGCGCAAAATGAACTTCTTCTTCCGGGGAGAGCAGAGGGGAAAAGCCGATTTCGTTGAGGTACAACTGCGTGGCATCAAGTGCACGCGTGTAATCGATGTACTTATGTTGTTTGAGTGTAGCGGAGTGTTTGGATCTGGAACGAACGGAAGGTGGAGCAGCCCCTTCATCATTCGACATCGAATCCGAATCGATGCCGGTCTCCATAAGGAGAACCTCATCGTCGATGTCAAACTCCGGCACTTCTTTACTGAGAGCCATTGTTATAGTCCTTTGGTGAGTTCGACCCCAAGCTCAAGCGACGCCTTTATCCTTGGCAACGCTGGAGCCTGTCCCCTCTACGCGACGGAACAGGCTGGCTTACACATCAACGTCTGGGCAGGAACTGCAGTGGATCTACAGGTTTACCTTGGCGGCGAATCTCAAAATGCAGTTTCACCCGGTCTGTACCCGTTGACCCCATTTCGGCAATTGTCTGTCCGACCTTGACCTGCTGCCCCTCCCGAACCAACAGCCTGCGGTTATGTCCGTAGGCACTTACGTAGGTTTCGCTGTGTTTGATGATGACTAATTCGCCGTAGCCCCTTAAGCCACTCCCGGCGTAAACCACCGTCCCATCAGACGCAGCTAAAACAGGCTGTCCCAAATCTCCGGCGATATCAATGCCTTTATTCAAACTACCGTTTGAAGAGAATTTTCCAATCAGAACGCCATTAGATGGCCATCCCCAGCCGGTCGGGGCCGGGCCGGCCGGAGGCAGTGGCGCAGGTGCCGGCTTGCTTGCGACGGACGGTGCAACGCGAGTAGATCCGCGGGTTGTAGTGGTGGTGGTGCCATTTGCCTGGCGTCGGATAACTGTGGTTTTGCTCGACGAGGAAGGTGACGAACTACTGCTGCTGACCACCGCGGTCGGCGTTGAACCGCTACGGCCGTCGAAGCGAATCGTCTGACCCGGATGGATCGTATACGGCGTAGGAATATTGTTCCGGGCGGCGAGGGTTTTGTAGTCCCAGCCGTAGCGGAAGGCGATCGAAAACAAGGTGTCGCCGGGACGGACTACATACTGCCCGGTCGTCACGGCAGGACGTTGCGCAACGGCATTGTTGCGGTCGACCACCCGGACATTGCTCGATTTGGTGCTGGAGCAACCGACCAGCAAAGTACTCAAGACAAGGCCAGTCACCAGGCGCTGAAAGCTCGTGTTACCCATACGCTGCGCTATGACTGTGAGACTCACCCGCCGCTCCTTTGTGGTGGCTGAAAAATGTACAAGTACCGCGTCCCGGCCCAGGTTGTCGCAAGTATAACGGGCCGGATCGGCTTTACCCTTAATGACGCGAAATCGCTGCACGCACACGTTTGCCACTGGCCAACTTGCTGCGTTTAATTCTTCGCTGCCGGTGTAAGACACAGGCGAACGAAAGGAATTCAGCACGCTTTTATAAATGCTCAGGCGAGTGGCCCGTTGAGCAATGGCACGAAACGCACAGCACCAAGAACGTGCCGGGAAAACCCGTTTTCCTCGCGCACGATCAGCATCAGTTGCTGCACTTCGCCCGAACCCACCGGGATCACCATGCGCCCGCCCGGAGCCAGTTGATCGAGCAAGGCTTGCGGTATGTCGGTGGCCACGGCCGTGACGATAATGCCGTTATACGGTGCCAGTGCCGGCCAGCCTTCCCAGCCATCGCCCCAGCGAAACACCACATTGCGCAGGTTCAGTTCGACCAGTCGCTCCTTGGCGCGATCCTGCAGGACCTTGATGCGCTCGACGGAGAAAACGCGCTCGACCAGTTGCGACAATACTGCGGTCTGGTAACCGGAACCGGTGCCGATCTCCAGCACCTTGTCCAACGGGCCCGCCTCGAGCAGCAGCTCGCTCATGCGCGCCACCATGTAAGGCTGGGAAATCGTCTGGTTGTTGCCGATCGGCAGCGCCGTGTCTTCGTAGGCGCGATGGGCCAGCGCTTCGTCGACGAACAGGTGACGCGGTGTCCGGCGAATGACTTCCAGCACCTTGGCGTTCGACACGCCTTCTTCATAGAGGCGCTGGATCAGTCGCTCGCGAGTGCGCTGGGAGGTCATGCCGATGCCGCTGCGCAGTCGATCTTCGTGTTCGCGGGCCATCAGCTAAGCCCTCCAAGCCAGCCGTCGAGACTTCTGAACGCATCGTTGAAGGTGCGATCGAGCTGCAACGGAGTGATGGACACGTAGCCCTGCATCACCGCATGAAAATCAGTCCCCGGACCGCCGTCTTCGGCATCGCCGGCTGCCGCGATCCAGTACCCCGCCTTGCCGCGCGGATCGACCACTTTCATCGGTGCCGCCGCGCGGGCACGGTGGCCGAGCCGGGTCAGTTGAATGCCACGAATATGATCAAGGGGCAGATTGGGGATGTTCACGTTGAGTACCGTGCGCGGCGGCAGGTCGAGGCTGGCGTGCGCCTCGACCAGTTTGCGCGCGAAGTGGGCCGCTGTCGGCAGATTATCCACCTGGCGTGAAACCAGCGAAAAGGCGAACGATGGGCGTTCGAGAAAACGCCCTTCGAGGGCTGCGGCCACGGTTCCGGAATACAGCACGTCATCGCCCAGGTTGGCGCCGAGGTTGATGCCCGACACGACCATGTCCGCCTCGCGCTCCAGCAAGCCGTTGAGGCCCAGGTGCACGCAGTCGGTCGGTGTGCCGTTAAGGCTGATGAAGCCGTTGGCCAGGTATTGCGGGTGCAGCGGACGGTCGAGCGTCAGCGAACTGCTGGCGCCGCTCTTGTCCTGCTCAGGGGCGATAACCACGCACTCGGTGTAATCCGCCAGCGCAGCATAAAGCGCGGCGAGACCGGGTGCAGTTACCCCATCGTCGTTAGAAATCAGAATACGCATGGGCTGTCCGTCTGCCCCACCGGCACCAGATCAACGAGTTCGCGCACCAATACGGTGGCGAAGCATCCGGCCGGGAGGACGAATTCCAGTTGCAGAATGTCAGGCTGGGGATAATGCCACGTCAACCCGCCAATGGGCAGCCGCAGGATGCGCCGTTCGTGGCTCATTCCGGCATTGACCAGCCAATCGCGCAGTTCGGCTTCAGCGCCAGCGATCCCCTGCTCCAGATCATGGACAGCCCCCGACGCCGGCGAGTCACCTTCGCCCCACTGCGGACCGGTCGGGTGCAAGTCGAGAATCGCCAGGCGCGGGTCGCTGCACTCCGCTTCACCGGCAGGAAAAAAACTGCGGCTATCGGTGAACGCGAGCAGATCGCCGACCTGGGCTTTCTGCCAGGTGCCGTCGGCCACGCGTGCTGCCAGCACTTTATTGAAGAGAAAGCTGCGCGCTGTCGACAGCAACCGCGAACGCACATTGCGCTGCTCCGGCAATGCCTTGCGCGCCGCCCAGCCACGGGCATCGACGACATTGCCGCCGTCATGGCCGAAACGCTGGGCGCCGAAATAGTTGGGGATGCCTTGTTTGGCGATCAGTTGCAGACGTTCTTCGATCGCTGCCTTGTCGCCGGAAAACCGGGTCAGTCGCAACGTGAAACCGTTGGCCGAGTGCGCACCCCGTTGCAGCTTGCGCTTGTGACGGGTGGTCTTGAGGATCTTCAGCGTATCGTTTTCCGCCGCCGACAGATCCGGATCGGCCTTGCCCGGCAATTGCACGCTGAACCACTGGCGGGTCAGCGCCTGACGATCCTTGAGGCCGGCATAACTGACGGTGCGCAACGGTACACCCGCCGCCTTGGCGATTCGACGGGCCGCTTCTTCGGTATTCAGACCGCGCTTTTCCACCCAGATCCACAGGTGCTCGCCGTCGCCGCTGAACGGAATGTCGAGCACTTCATCGACCTGGAAATCTTCCGCGATGGCTTTCAATACTGCCGTGCCGAGGGGCTCGCCATAGGCGCGCGGGCCGAGCAATTGCAGGTCATTCATGCGCGCAGCAACAAGGCAACGGAATGCACGGCGATGCCTTCTTCGCGACCGACAAAGCCAAGCTTTTCGGTGGTGGTAGCCTTGACGTTCACTTGATCGAGCTCAACTTGAAGATCCGCGGCGATCAGCGCGCGCATCGATTCGATATGCGGGGCCATTTTCGGCGCCTGAGCGACGATGGTGTTATCGACGTTGCCGACTTTCCAGCCCTTGGCGTGGATCAACGCAACGACATGACGCAGCAGCGCACGGCTGTCGGCGCCTTTGAATTGCGGGTCGGTGTCAGGGAAGTGTTTGCCTATGTCGCCAAGCGCTGCGGCGCCGAGCAAGGCATCGCTCAGGGCATGCAGCAGGACGTCACCGTCGGAATGAGCGAGCAGCCCGAAGCCGTGTGCAATGCGCACGCCGCCCAGAGTAATGAAATCGCCTTCAGCGAAACGGTGCACATCATAGCCGTGGCCAATACGCATAAAAAAAACGCCCCGATTTTTGTCAGGGCGTGATTCTACCTGCTTTGACGGACATTAGGCGCCTAGAGCGCGCGCGTGATGCTGCAAGTGGTCGTCAATGAAGCTTGAGATGAAGAAATAACTGTGGTCGTAGCCCGGTTGCAGGCGCAACTCGAGCGGATGCCCCGCTTGTTTTGCCGCGTGTTGCAGGGCTTCAGGCTTGAGCTGGGTGGCAAGGAAATCATCGCGATCACCTTGATCGACCAGCAGCGGCAGCTTTTCCTTCGCGTCGGCAAGCAGCGCGCAGGCGTCCCACTCTTTCCACTTCGAACGGTCTTCTCCCAGATAGTGGGAGAAAGCCTTCTGCCCCCACGGGCAATCCACCGGGTTGGTGATCGGCGAAAACGCCGACACTGATTGATAACGCCCCGGATTGCGCAACGCACAGATCAACGCGCCGTGGCCGCCCATCGAGTGACCGCTGATGCTGCGTTTGTCCGATGCCGGAAAATGCGCCTCAACCAGTGCAGGCAATTCCTGCACAACGTAATCATGCATCCGATAGTGCCGCGCCCATGGTTGCTGTGTGGCATTCAGATAAAACCCGGCGCCCAGGCCAAAGTCCCAGGCCTTGTCCGCATCGTCCGGTACATCCGGACCGCGTGGACTGGTATCCGGCGCGACGATGATCAGACCGAGTTCGGCGGCCATGCGCATGGCGCCGGCCTTCTGCATGAAGTTCTCATCGGTACAGGTCAGGCCTGACAGCCAGTACAGCACCGGCAATTTACCGCCCTGCTCCGCCTGCGGCGGTAGATACACGGCAAACACCATGTCGCAATCGAGCACTTCGGAGCGATGGCGATAGCGCTTGTGCCAGCCACCGAAACTCTTCTGACAGGAAATATTTTCCAGATTCACGGGATTCTCCCCAGCGGCAAGCGGCAAGCTTCCAGCTACAAGAAAAGGCACGTTCGCTCTTACTGGCAGCTTGAAGCTTGAAACCTGGAGCTGCTGTTAGAAATGGATGACGGTACGGATGCTCTTGCCTTCGTGCATCAGGTCGAAAGCCTTGTTGATATCTTCCAGGCCCATGGTGTGGGTGATGAAGGTATCCAGCGGGATCTCGCCGCTCTGGGCCATATCGACGTAGCTTGGCAACTCGGTACGACCACGCACGCCGCCGAATGCCGAACCGCGCCAGACGCGGCCGGTCACCAGCTGGAACGGACGGGTAGCGATTTCCTGGCCGGCACCGGCGACGCCGATGATCACTGACTCGCCCCAGCCTTTGTGGCAGCACTCAAGGGCTGCGCGCATCAGTTGTACGTTGCCGATGCACTCGAAGGAGAAGTCGACGCCGCCATCGGTCATGTCGACGATCACTTCCTGGATCGGACGATCGAAGTCTTTCGGGTTAACGCAATCGGTGGCGCCCAGCTGTTTGGCGATTTCGAACTTGGCCGGGTTGATGTCGATGGCGATGATGCGCGCAGCCTTGGCTTTTACCGCGCCGATGACCGCCGACAGACCGATGCCGCCCAGACCGAAAATGGCCACGGTATCACCCGGTTTGACCTTGGCCGTGTTGATCACCGCGCCAATGCCGGTGGTGACGCCACAGCCCAGCAGGCAGACCTTTTCCAGCGGCGCGTCCCTGGAAATTTTCGCTACGGAGATTTCCGGAAGCACGGTGTATTCCGAGAATGTCGACGTGCCCATGTAGTGAAAAATCGTTTCGCCTTTGTAGGAAAAACGCGAAGTACCGTCCGGCATCAAGCCTTTGCCCTGAGTCGCGCGAATCGCCTGACACAAGTTGGTCTTGCCGGACTTACAGAACTTGCACTGGCCGCATTCCGGGGTGTACAGCGGAATGACATGATCGCCGACCGCGACCGAAGTCACGCCCTCGCCAATGGCTTCGACGATGGCGCCACCCTCGTGACCGAGAATCGACGGAAAGATCCCTTCCGGGTCAGCGCCGGACAAGGTGTAGGCATCGGTGTGGCAAACGCCGGAAGCAACCACGCGCAGCAACACTTCACCGGCCTTCGGCATGGCGACATCGACTTCTACGATTTCCAGCGGCTTCTTGGCCTCGAAGGCAACGGCGGCGCGCGACTTGATCATGCTGACTCTCCAGTGAATGCATTGAATAAAAAACCAGACAGGCAGTGTAGTTCAGCGCCGCTTGATGAATAATCCGAGCGAAAGCAAAACATTATTGCCATACAGGGATAATCCCAATGCTGGAAAACCGCTGGGAAGGCATTGACGAGTTTGTCGCCGTTGCCGAATGCAGCCAGTTCACCGCTGCCGCCGAACGCCTAGGGGTTTCGTCCTCGCACATCAGTCGTCAAATCGCACGCCTGGAAGAGCGTTTGCAGACCCGCCTGCTTTATCGCAGCACGCGCCGCGTCACCTTGACCGAAGCCGGGCAGACCTTTCTGCAGCATTGCCAGCGTCTGCAGGACGGCCGCGAAGAGGCGTTGCGCGCCGTCGGCGATCTGGCCAGCGAGCCGAAAGGCATGCTGCGCATGACCTGCGCCGTGGCGTATGGCGAGCGCTTCATCGTGCCGCTGGTGACGCGCTTCATGGGTTTGTATCCGCAGTTGCGCGTTGATATCGAGCTGAGCAATCGCCAGCTCGATCTGGTCCATGAAGGTCTGGATCTGGCAATTCGCCTCGGCCGCCTGCAGGATTCGCGATTGGTCGCTACACGGCTGGCGCCCCGGCGCATGTATCTCTGCGCATCACCGTCCTACCTCGAACGGTATGGTCGCCCACACAGCTTGTCGGAATTGAGTCGGCACAATTGCCTGATCGGCAGTTCGGACATCTGGCAGCTTGAGCAGAACGGTCGCGAGTTTTCCCAGCGGGTACAGGGCAACTGGCGCTGCAACAGTGGCCAGGCGGTACTGGATGCGGCATTACAGGGCGTGGGATTGTGTCAGTTGCCGGATTATTACGTGCTGGAGCATTTGCAGAGCGGCGCGCTGATTTCTCTGCTGGAGGCGCATCAGCCGCCGAATACTGCGGTGTGGGCGTTGTATCCGCAGCAGCGGCATTTGTCGCCGAAGGTGCGCAAGTTGGTGGATTTTCTTAAGGTTGGGTTGGCTGAGCGGCCGGAGTATCAAGAGTGAGTGATGCGTTGCCTGAAATACCCTATCGCGAGCAGGCTCACTCCTACAGGGGAACGCATTTCAAATGTAGGAGTGAGCCTGCTCGCGATGGCGGCTCAACAGGCGAAGAAGATCAGCGCCGGTTAGCCCAGCGCTGGCGCAACCACTCCAGATCTTCCGGCCGGGTAACCTTGAGGTTATCCGCGCGGCCCTCAATCAGACGCGGCTTCAATCCAGCCCACTCCATCGCCGAAGCTTCGTCAGTAATCACGGCATCCGCCACCAGACTGTCGGCCAACGCCCGATGCAATGCACCCAAGCGAAACATCTGAGGCGTGTACGCCTGCCAGATCACACTGCGATCGACGGTTTCAACCACGCGTCCGGACTTGTCGACGCGTTTGAGCGTGTCGCGCGCCGGCACCGCCAGCAAACCACCCACCGGATCGACCGCCAATTCGGCGAGCAACTTGTCCAGATCGTCGCGGCTCAGATTGGGCCGTGCCGCATCGTGCACCAGCACCCAGTCTTCATCATCGGCGCCCTGCGCATGCAGATGCAGCAAGGCATTGAGCACCGAAGCGGACCGCTCGGCGCCGCCGTCGACGCGCCGAATGCGCGGATCGCTGACGCACGCCAGGTTCGGCCAGTAAGGATCATCAACAGCAAGACTGACCACCAGCCCCTTGAGGTTCGGGTGATCGAGAAAACAGCCGAGGCTGTGTTCGAGAATTGTGCGCCCGCCCAGTTGCAGGTATTGCTTGGGACGGTCCGCGGCCATTCGGGCACCAACGCCCGCGGCAGGAATCACGGCCCAGAAGGCCGGCAGGGAATCGATCATTGGGCCAACTGGTAA
Source organism: Pseudomonas sp. Z003-0.4C(8344-21) (assembly GCF_900104975.1). Lineage (NCBI taxonomy): Bacteria > Pseudomonadati > Pseudomonadota > Gammaproteobacteria > Pseudomonadales > Pseudomonadaceae > Pseudomonas > Pseudomonas sp. Z003-0.4C(8344-21). The sequence continues at coordinate 5,053,370 of NZ_LT629756.1, forward strand.
AGAGTTTCACCGTCCTTGACCATGCCCAGTTCGTGACGAGCCCGCTCTTCAACGGTCTCCATGCCTTTTTTCAACTCGCTGACTTCCGCGTCCATCACGCGATTGCGCTCCAGCAAACCTTCGTTCTCGGCATGTTGGTCAGCAATCTGCTGCTTCAGCTCGGCGACCTGCGCCAGACTGCCGTTGCCCACCCACAGGCGGTACTGCAGACCGGCCAGCAGCAAGAGCAAAACGAGAAACAACCAGTAAGGACTGCGCATCGAATATCAGGTATCCAGTGAAAAAAGACCGCCACGCGAAAACTTGAAGCATCTGATAGCACGAAGCCTGGAAAGATCCAGGCTTGTGCTTTCAAGGCATCAGATTAGTGGCAAATCCATCGCTGTCACGACTTTTTCGACACAATCCGGTGTCCTTCCATCAGTTTGTACTCAGCCGCGGAACTCGCTGCGGCCGTTGTACTTGGCCTTGCCATTCAACTGCTCTTCGATACGCAGCAGTTGGTTGTACTTCGATACGCGGTCGGAACGGCACAGCGAACCGGTCTTGATCTGGCCAGCCGAGGTGCCCACTGCCAGATCGGCAATGGTCGAATCTTCGGTTTCGCCCGAACGGTGCGAGATCACGGCGGTGTAACCGGCAGCCTTGGCCATCTGGATGGCTTCCAGGGTTTCGGTCAGGGTGCCGATCTGGTTGAACTTGATCAGAATCGAGTTGGCGATCTTTTTATCGATGCCTTCCTTGAGGATCTTGGTGTTGGTCACGAACAGGTCGTCGCCCACCAGTTGAGTCTTCTCGCCGATCTTGTCGGTGAGGATCTTCCAGCCAGCCCAGTCGGACTCGTCCAGACCGTCTTCGATCGAGATGATCGGATAACGCTCGGTCAGGCCTTTGAGGTAGTCGGCGAAACCTTCAGCAGTGAACACCTGGCCTTCGCCGGACAGGTTGTACTTGCCGTCTTCGTAGAATTCGCTCGCCGCGCAGTCCAGCGCCAGGGTCACGTCGGTGCCCAGCGTGTAACCGGCATTGGCCACCGCTTCGGAGATCACTTTCAACGCGTCTTCGTTGGACGCCAGGTTCGGTGCGAAACCGCCTTCGTCGCCAACTGCGGTGCTCAGGCCACGGGCCTTCAGCACAGCTTTCAAGTGATGGAAGATCTCGGTGCCCATGCGCAGACCTTCCGAGAACGACTTGGCGCCGACCGGCTGCACCATGAATTCCTGGATGTCGACGTTGTTATCGGCGTGCTCGCCACCGTTGATGATGTTCATCATTGGCACCGGCATCGAGTAAACACCCGGAGTACCGTTGAGGTTGGCGATGTGTGCGTACAGCGGCAGATCCTGATCCTGCGCAGCCGCCTTGGCCGCAGCCAGGGATACCGCGAGGATGGCGTTGGCGCCCAGGGTTGCCTTGTTTTCGGTACCGTCGAGCTTGATCATCGCGTGGTCAAGGGCTTTCTGGTCGCTTGGGTCGGTGCCCAGCAGCAGATCGCGGATCGGACCGTTGATGTTGGCTACCGCCTTGAGCACGCCCTTGCCCAGGTAACGGCTCTTGTCGCCATCACGCAGCTCGAGTGCTTCACGCGAGCCAGTGGATGCACCGGACGGCGCGCAGGCGCTGCCGATGATGCCGTTGTCGAGAAGCACGTCCGCTTCCACGGTGGGATTGCCACGGGAGTCGAGAACTTCACGACCTTTGATGTCGACGATTTTTGCCATTGTTGTAAACACTCCAAAGTTGACGAAAACGACGCAGCTAGAGGAAACCTTCAATCGTCGGCAAGCGAAGTACAGCGGGCAGACTTGCAGACGACAACGCTCATGCCCGAGGGCATGAGCGACAAATCGTGCGGTACTTTACCGGAGAAATGAGTCTTACGCGGTTTCTACCGTCGGAAAACTCTTCACCAGTTCGTCCAAGGCTTTGAGCTGGGCCAGGAATGGCTCCAGTTTGTCCAGACGCAAGGCGCAAGGGCCGTCGCATTTGGCGTTGTCCGGATCCGGATGCGCTTCAAGGAACAGACCCGCCAACGACTGGCTCATGCCGGCCTTGGCCAGATCGGTGACTTGGGCGCGGCGACCGCCGGCGGAGTCGGAACGACCGCCAGGCATTTGCAGCGAATGGGTCACGTCGAAGAATACCGGGTATTCGAACTGCTTCATGATGCCGAAGCCGAGCATGTCGACCACGAGGTTGTTGTAGCCGAAGCTCGAACCACGCTCGCAGAGAATCAGTTGATCGTTACCCGCTTCCACGCACTTGTTCAGGATGTGTTTCATTTCCTGAGGCGCGAGGAACTGGGCTTTCTTGATATTGATCACGGCGTTGGTCTTGGCCATCGCGACAACCAGATCGGTCTGGCGCGACAGGAAGGCCGGCAGCTGAATGATGTCGCAGACCTCAGCGACGACCGCGGCCTGATCAGGCTCGTGGACGTCGGTGATGATCGGCACGCCGAAGGCTTGCTTGATGTCCTGGAAGATGCGCATGCCTTCTTCCAGGCCAGGGCCGCGATAAGAGGTCACAGAAGACCGGTTAGCCTTGTCGAAGCTGGCCTTGAACACGTAAGGGATACCGAGTTTTTCGGTGACCTTCACATACTCTTCGCAAACCTGCATGGCCATGTCACGGCTTTCCAGCACGTTCATGCCGCCGAACAGCACCATGGGTTTGTCGTTGGCAATCTCGATGTCGCCGACGCGGATGATCTTCTGTGCCATCGGGGTTACGCCTTCTTCTGATGTTGAGCCAACGCGGCCTTGACGAAACCGCTGAACAGCGGGTGGCCATCGCGTGGAGTCGAGGTGAACTCAGGGTGGAACTGGCAAGCGACGAACCATGGGTGGTCGGCCGCTTCAACCACTTCAACCAGCGCCGCATCAGCGGAGCGACCGGAAATTTTCAGGCCGGCTTCGATCAGTTGTGGCAGCAGGTTGTTGTTCACTTCGTAACGGTGACGGTGACGCTCGACGATCACGTCCTTGCCGTAGCAGTCATGCACTTTGGAGCCCGGCTCGAGCAGGCAGTCCTGAGCGCCGAGACGCATGGTACCGCCCAGATCGGACGCTTCGGTACGTACTTCCACTGCACCGGTCGCGTCTTCCCACTCGGTGATCAGACCGACAACCGGGTGGCCGCTGGCGCGGTCGAACTCGGTGGAGTTGGCGTCTTTCCAGCCCATCACGTTACGGGCGAATTCAATGACCGCCACTTGCATGCCGAGGCAGATGCCGAGGTAAGGCACCTTGTTCTCGCGAGCATACTGAACGGCAGTGATCTTGCCTTCCACGCCGCGCAGACCAAAGCCGCCCGGTACGAGGATCGCGTCGACACCTTCGAGCAGCGCGGTGCCCTGGTTTTCGATGTCTTCGGAATCGATGTAACGCAGGTTGACCTTGGTGCGGTTGCTGATGCCGGCATGGCTCATCGCTTCGATCAGCGACTTGTAGGCATCGAGCAGCTCCATGTACTTGCCGACCATGGCGATGGTCACTTCGTGTTCCGGGTTCAGCTTGGCATCGACCACCGCGTCCCACTCGGACAGATCGGCGCTGTTGCATTGCAGACCGAAACGCTCGACGACGAAATCGTCCAGACCCTGCGAGTGCAGGATGCCCGGGATCTTGTAGATGGTGTCGGCGTCTTCCAGCGCGATCACCGCACGCTCTTCAACGTTGGTGAACTGGGCGATCTTGCGACGCGACGAGATGTCGATCGGGTGATCGGAACGGCACACCAGCACGTCTGGCTGCAGGCCGATCGAACGCAGTTCCTTGACGGAGTGCTGGGTTGGCTTGGTCTTGGTTTCGCCGGCAGTGGCGATGTACGGCACCAGTGTCAGGTGCATCAGCATCGCGCGCTTGGCGCCGACTTCGAAACGCAACTGGCGGATCGCCTCGAGGAACGGTTGCGACTCGATGTCGCCAACGGTGCCGCCGATTTCGACCATCGCCACGTCAGCGTCACCGGCACCCTTGATGATGCGGCGCTTGATTTCGTCGGTGATGTGCGGGATCACCTGGATGGTTGCACCCAGGTAATCACCACGGCGCTCTTTGCGCAGCACGTGCTCGTAGACACGGCCAGTGGTGAAGTTGTTGTTCTGGGTCATGGTCGTGCGGATGAACCGCTCGTAGTGACCCAGGTCCAGGTCGGTCTCGGCGCCGTCGTGGGTGACGAACACTTCACCGTGCTGGAACGGGCTCATGGTGCCTGGATCGACGTTGATGTACGGATCCAGCTTCAGCATGGTGACCTTAAGCCCCCGCGCCTCCAGGATAGCCGCCAATGAAGCCGAGGCAATGCCTTTCCCCAATGAAGAAACAACACCGCCCGTGACGAATATGTAGCGCGTCATGAAAAACCCTAGAAGTCTGCGTTAAAGCGGAACGAGCCGCCGGGGAAAGCGAAGGAAGGCCGAAGCCCCCGATCACCTGCATTAATCACAGTGCACCTTTCAAAAAAACCGCCGCGTTGGGACAGACCGGCAGGTGAAACACCGGTACGTTGCTCGCTACACATTTTTTGGAATCGCCCAGCAAAGACTGCTTGGTAATCGGCAACTCCTGCAATTCAGGCGAATCCACAGAAGTTGTATCAAGAAGGGAGCGTAGTCTACCGGAATGCTCCTTTCAGCTCAAACCTTGATCTTCACCGCTTGGCTGCCATTGCAATTTCCAGCCACCCTGCGCCGGGCCGTCGAGCCCCGGCAGGTTCGCCACCGCGAGCAGTTCATCGCCGCGAAACAGCAGCGGCAATCTGCCACGGACAAAACCCGGCACGGCACGCTCGTTGAGCAAGCGCTTGAGATCACGATGGCCGCGCTCGGCGATCTGCATGACCTCCCCGCCCTGCCGATAAGCAATGCGCAATGGCCCGTCAGGCGCCGATCCGCTGAACATCACGCTGCCGTTATCGGCCAAGCGTAGCGTCAACGACGGCGTCTGCCAGTCGACGCCGATCGCGGGTGCGCGCAACCATTGGCCATTCAGCCACCACAACCGGCCGGCACTGCGGTGCAGTTCACCATCGGCCAGACGCCAGACGGGCGAAGCGTCGGCAGCGGCCTCGCACAGATTGCTCCAACCCGACCAATGGTCGGCATCCGGCAAGCGGGTCAGCGGTTCGAGCCAATGGCTGAGGGCATTGCGCTGACGCGCCACAGACAGCGCGGCCAGCGGCACCATCTCCAGCGATGGCAGTCCCAGCCATGCGAAGTCATGCGCGGTGCCAGCCTGCGCCAGATCCATCTGCGCCAGCTCATCGAGCAAACCCTGCGCCTCACGCAGGTGCGCAGCGCTGCGGGCCATGCTTGCCTGCGCCTGAGGCCAGCGCTCGGTCAGCGCCGGCACGACTTGATGGCGCAGATAATTGCGTGAGAAATGCCGATCCTGATTCGACGGATCTTCGATCCAGGCCAGTTCATGGGCGTTGGCGTAAGCCTCCAGCTCGGCCCGCGGAACATCCAGCAACGGACGAACCAGCATGCCCTGCCCCACCGGGCGTTGCGCAGGAATGCCTGACAAACCGCGCACACCGGCGCCGCGCAGCAACCGGAACAACAATGTTTCCGCCTGATCATCACGATGTTGGCCGGTAAGCAGCACGTCATTGTGCTCGGTCAGCGTATTGAACACCGCATAACGCGCATTCCGCGCCGCGCGCTCCAGGCTTGCGCCCGGCTGCACCTTCACCCGTTCGATGATCAACGGCACGCCCAGCGCATCGCACACCGCCTGACAATGTTGCGGCCATGCATCGGCAGCAGCCTGAAGGCCGTGATGGATATGGATGGCGCTGAGCGCAGGCAGGGATTGGGACTTTGCGAGTTGAGCGAGCAGATGCAGGAGGACGGTGGAATCAAGGCCACCGGAAAAGGCGATGCGCCAATGAGCGGCGTCGCGCCAGGGTTCGAGGCTCGGCAATAGCCGGGACGGCAAATCAGTGGGGGACGGGCCCATATCTTTCTCTTTGCCCCAATCGAATGTAGGAGTGAGCCTGCTCGCGATAGCGGTGCAACAGTCAACACATGGGTCGAATGTTACATCGTTATCGCGAGCAGGCTCACTCCTGCAAGGGGTAGCGCTCGACTTTAGAGACCGTAGCTCATCAGTCGATCGTAACGGCGCTTGAGCAGCGCTTCGTTATCGAACTTCTTCAGCATCGCCAGTTGCGAGCTCAGCTCGGCACGGATCGATGCCGCGGCAGCAGCCGGGTCACGGTGCGCGCCGCCCAGTGGCTCGCCGATCACCTTGTCGACGATGCCCAGGCCTTTCAAACGCTCGGCAGTGATACCCATGGCTTCAGCGGCATCCGGCGCCTTTTCGGCGGTTTTCCACAGGATCGATGCGCAACCTTCCGGCGAGATCACCGCGTAGGTCGAGTACTGCAGCATGTTCAGTTGATCGCAGACGCCGATCGCCAGTGCGCCACCGGAACCACCTTCACCGATGACGGTGGCGATGATCGGGGTTTTCAGGCGCGACATCACGCGCAGGTTCCAGGCAATGGCTTCGCTCTGGTTGCGCTCTTCGGCGTCGATACCCGGGTAGGCACCCGGCGTGTCGATGAAGGTCAGGATCGGCATCTTGAAGCGTTCGGCCATTTCCATCAGACGGCAGGCCTTGCGATAGCCTTCCGGACGCGGCATGCCGAAGTTGCGGCGAACCTTCTCGCGCACTTCACGGCCCTTCTGGTGGCCGATGATCATCACCGGCTGGTCTTCCAGGCGGGCGATACCGCCGACAATCGCGGCGTCGTCGGAGAAGTGACGGTCACCGTGCAGTTCGTCGAACTCGGTGAAGATGTGCTCGATGTAGTCGAGGGTGTAAGGGCGTTTCGGGTGACGCGCCAGGCGTGCGATCTGCCAGCTGGTCAATTTGCCGAAGATGTCTTCGGTGAGCGTTTTGCTCTTGTCCTGCAGGCGGGAGATCTCATCGCCGATATTCAGCGAATTGTCATTACCGACCAAGCGCAACTCTTCGATCTTGGCTTGCAGGTCGGCGATCGGCTGTTCGAAATCTAGAAAATTCGGGTTCATAGGCGTCCGTCTTGGGTCGTGTCCCAAATGAGCTTGGGCCGGCCGGTTGTCTATTCGCGCCCTACCTTAAGGGAGAGGCGCGCTAAGGTCGAGATTAAAAATTCAGGTTGCGGGCGAGCGCAGTGATGGCACTCGCCGGTCAACGGTATTGGAGGAAGACGTTGTCTCGCCCGAACTGGTCACGCAGGGCTTGAATCAACGTATCCGCCGGGTCGATCCGCCAGGTCTCGCCGAACTGCAGCAAGGTCTTCGCATCTGGACTTGTGTATTCCATGGTGATCGGGCACGCCCCGCGATGACGCTTGAGCAGATCCCCCAGCCAGCGTAGCTGATCGCCTTTCAGATCCTGGGTCTGCAATTTCAAGCGCAGGCTCTCGGCGAGGTTGGTGCGCGCATCTTCCATGCTCATCACCCGCTTGACCCGCAGGCGCAGGCCGCCGGAGAAGTCGTCGTTGCTGACTTCGCCTTCGACCACCACCATAGCGTCGGTCTGCAACAGCGATTGCGCGGAATGGAACGCCTCGGCGAACAGCGACGCCTCGATCCGCCCGGAGCGGTCGTCGAGGGTGATGAAGCCCATCTTGTCGCCCTTTTTGTTCTTCATGACCCGCAGGGCAATGATCATCCCGGCCACGGTCTGGGTGTCGCGCGCCGGTTTCAGGTCGATGATGCGCTGACGGGCGAATCGGCGGATCTCGCCTTCATACTCATCGATCGGGTGACCGGTCAGGTACAGGCCCAGGGTGTCTTTTTCACCTTTGAGGCGTTCCTTGAGGGTCAGCTCCTTGGCCTTGCGATGGGACGCGTAAACGTCGGCATCTTCCTCGACGAACAAGCCGCCGAAAAGGTCGGCGTGGCCGGAGTCGTGGGTGCGCGCGGTCTGCTCGGCCGCTTTGATCGCCTCTTCCATCGCCGCCAGCAGCACGGCGCGGTTGCGGTCGATATTGGCTTGATAAGCCTTTTGCTCGTCGTGGAAATACGGGCCCAGACGATCCAGCGCACCGCTGCGGATCAGACCGTCGAGGGTACGTTTGTTGATGCGTTTGAGGTCGACCCGCGCGCAGAAGTCGAACAAGTCTTTGAACGGACCGGCCTGACGCGCCTCGGTAATGGCTTCAACCGGGCCTTCGCCGACACCTTTGATCGCGCCGAGGCCGTAAACGATGCGGCCGTCGTCGTTCACCGTGAACTTGAACTCCGAGGTGTTCACGTCCGGCGCGTCGAGGCGCAGCTTCATCGTGCGCACTTCCTCGATCAAGGTCACGACCTTGTCGGTGTTGTGCATGTCCGCCGAGAGTACCGCAGCCATGAACGGCGCCGGGTAATGCGCTTTCAGCCAAGCCGTCTGATACGACACCAGACCGTAAGCCGCGGAGTGGGATTTGTTGAAGCCGTAACCGGCGAATTTTTCTACCAGGTCGAAAATGTTACCGGCAAGGTCGGCGTCGATGCCGTTGGTGGCGCAGCCCTCAATGAAACCGCCGCGCTGCTTGGCCATTTCTTCGGGCTTTTTCTTACCCATGGCCCGGCGCAGCATGTCCGCACCGCCGAGGGTGTAACCGGCCATGACCTGTGCGATCTGCATCACCTGTTCCTGATACAGGATGATGCCGTAAGTCGGCGCGAGTACCGGCTTGAGGCCTTCGTACTGGTAGTCCGAGTGCGGATACGCCAGCTCGGCGCGGCCGTGCTTGCGGTTGATGAAGTCGTCCACCATGCCGGACTGCAGCGGGCCCGGACGGAACAGTGCCACCAGTGCGATCAAGTCTTCCAGGCAGTCGGGCTTGAGCTTTTTGATCAGCTCTTTCATGCCGCGCGATTCAAGCTGGAACACCGCAGTGGTTTCAGCTTTTTGCAGCAGGCTGTAAGTCGGCTTGTCATCGAGCGGGATAAACGCGATGTCCAGCGGCGGCTCGTTGACCTTGGCGCGGTCGCGGTTGATGGTTTTCAGCGCCCAATCGATGATCGTCAGGGTTCGCAGGCCGAGGAAGTCGAACTTCACCAGACCGGCCGCCTCGACGTCGTCCTTGTCGAACTGGGTCACCAGGCCGTCACCGGCCTCGTCGCAATAGATCGGCGAGAAGTCGGTCAGCTTGGTCGGGGCGATCACCACACCACCGGCGTGCTTGCCGACGTTACGCACCACGCCTTCGAGCTTGCGCGCCATCTCCCAGATTTCCGCGGCCTCTTCATCGACCTTGATGAAGTCACGCAGGATTTCTTCCTGCTCGTAGGCTTTTTCCAGGGTCATGCCGACTTCGAACGGAATCATCTTCGACAGACGATCCGCCAAGCCGTAGGACTTGCCCTGCACCCGCGCCACGTCGCGCACTACAGCCTTGGCGGCCATGGAACCGAACGTGATGATCTGGCTTACCGCGTTGCGGCCGTACTTCTCGGCCACGTAATCGATCACCCGGTCACGACCGTCCATGCAGAAGTCGACGTCGAAGTCGGGCATCGAAACCCGTTCCGGGTTAAGGAAACGTTCGAACAGCAGATCGTATTCCAGCGGATCGAGGTCAGTGATCTTCTGTACGTAGGCCACCAGCGAACCGGCACCCGATCCACGGCCGGGACCGACCGGTACGCCGTTGTTCTTGGCCCACTGGATAAAGTCCATCACGATCAGGAAGTAACCGGGGAAGCCCATCTGGATGATGATATCCAGCTCGAAATTCAAGCGGTCGACGTAGACCTGACGCTTGGCTTCGTAGTCCTCGGTGGTGTCCTTGGGCAGCAGCACCGCGAGGCGCTCTTCGAGACCGTCGAAGGAAACCTTGCGAAAATATTCGTCGATGGTCATGCCATCGGGGATCGGGAAGTTGGGCAGGAAGTGCGTGCCCAGCTTGACTTCGATGTTGCAGCGCTTGGCGATCTCGACGGTGTTTTCGATCGCGTCGGGAATATCGCTGAACAGCTCGAGCATTTCCTCGGCGCTTTTCAGGTATTGCTGATCGCTGTAATTCTTCGAGCGCCGCGGATCGTCGAGGGCGCGGCCCTCACCGATGCAGACGCGGGTTTCGTGGGCGGCGAAGTCTTCCTGCTTGATGAAACGCACATCGTTGGTCGCCACCAGCGGCGCACCGAGCTTGTCGGCCAGGGCCACCGCGCCGTGCAACTGCTCTTCGTCGTTGGGACGGTTGGTGCGCTGGATTTCCAGATAGAAACGGTCCGGGAACACCGCCATCCACTCACGCGTCAGCGTCTCGGCTTCGGCCGGGTTGCCGCCGATCAGCGCCATGCCGATCTCGCCTTCCTTGGCCGCGGACAACATGATCAGGCCTTCGCTGGCTTCGGCGACCCACTGGCGCTCGACAATGATCATGCCGTTGCGCTGGCCTTCGATGAAGCCGCGCGAGATCAGCTCGGTGAGGTTGCGATAGCCCTTGGCATTCATTACCAGCAGGCTGATCCGGCTCAGCGGTCCGTCCGGATCCTTGTTCGACAGCCACAGGTCGGCGCCGCAGATCGGCTTGATGCCGGCGCCCATGGTGTTTTTATAGAACTTGACCAGTGAACACATGTTGTTCTGGTCTGTGACCGCGACCGCCGGCATGTTCAGGGCCGTGAGCGCCTTGACCAGCGGCTTGATCCGCACCAGCCCGTCGACCAGGGAGTATTCAGTGTGCAGGCGTAGATGAACGAATGAAGCCGGCATAGTGATCCTGTCCAGTTACATAGAGACAACGAGGCCCGGATTGTACCGGGCCTCGAATAAAACATCAGCCTTGCGCCTAAACCTGCGTGAGCACTTCCCGCGCCTCGTAAGCCAGGCGCACCGGGGCGAACGAGCGTCGGTGAATCGGGGTCGGCCCGAGCCGCGACAGCGCTTCCAGATGAACGGGCGTCGGGTAGCCTTTATGGCCGCCAATGCCGTAGCCCGGATAGATCAGTTCGAAAGCGGCCATTTCGCGGTCGCGGCTGACCTTGGCCAGAATCGACGCGGCAGCAATCGCCGGGACCTTGCCGTCGCCCTGGATCACCGCTTCGGAACGCATAGGCAAGTGCGGGCAGCGGTTGCCGTCGATCATCGCCAGTTTCGGCTGGATGTGCAGCCCGGCCACCGCGCGCTGCATGGCCAGCATGGTGGCGTGGAGAATGTTCAGCTCATCGATTTCTTCGACTTCGGCGCGGGCGATGCACCAGCTCAAGGCTTTTTCGCAGATCTCGTCGTAGAGCTTTTCACGCTTGGCTTCGGTGAGTTTCTTCGAGTCGTCCAGACCGAGGATCGGCCGGTTCGGATCGAGGATCACCGCCGCCGTCACCACCGCACCGCACAACGGGCCGCGACCGACTTCGTCAACCCCGGCCACCAGTTGCTCGACTTCGGCGACGAGGGTGAAATCCAGGCCCATCTGCATGCTTGTCTTGCTCATCGTGTTTGACCGATCAGGTTGAGGACGGCATCCGCCGCCTGATTGGAGGCATCCAGGCGCAACGTGCGATGGATCTCGTCGAAACCGCGGGTCTGCTCTTCGCCACCGTCGATCAACGGGGAAAGCGTCAACGCCAGCGCCTCGACTGTCGCATCATCCTGCAACAGCTCGGGCACCAGCAAGCGCTGAGCCAGCAGGTTCGGCAACGACACGTACGGGCTCTTGACCATGCGTTTGAGAATCCAGAACGTCAGCGGCGCCAAACGGTACGCCACCACCATCGGTCGCTTGTACAACAACGCTTCGAGGGTGGCGGTGCCGGAGGCGATCAACACCGCGTTGCACGCTGCCAGCGCCAGATGCGATTGACCGTCCAGCAAGGTCACCGGCAAATCACGGCCAGCGAGCAATTCTTCAAGCTGCGCACGACGCTCGGGATTGGCGCACGGAATAACGAAACGCAAACCCGGGCGCATGGCGCGCAAACGCTCGGCGGTGTCGAGAAACAGCGCGCCGAGACGCGACACTTCGCCGCCGCGACTGCCCGGCATCAACGCCACCAGCGGGCCGTCGGGTAAACCCAGTTCGGCCCGCGCCGCGGCACGATCGGCTTCAAGCGGAATGGTGTCGGCCAGGGTGTGGCCGACGAACCGCACCGGTACGCCCTTCTCTTCGTAGAATTTGGCTTCGAACGGCAGCAGCGTCAACATCAGGTCGCAGCCTTCGCGGATCTTCAGCACGCGCTTCTGGCGCCACGCCCACACCGACGGGCTGACGTAATGCACGGTCTTGATCCCGGCCTGACGCAGCTTGAGTTCGATATTGAGGTTGAAGTCTGGCGCGTCGATGCCGATGAACACGTCCGGCTTTTCGGCGATCAGCGTGGCGATCAGTTCCTTGCGGCGCTTTAACAGTTCGCGCAGCCGGCCGAGAACTTCCACCAGCCCCATGACCGACAAGCGCTCCATGGGGAAGTAGGACGTCAGGCCTTCAGCTTGCATCAACGGCCCGCCGACACCGATGAACTCGACTGTCGGGTGCTGTGCCTTGATCGCACGCATGAGACCTGCACCGAGAATGTCGCCGGAAGCTTCACCGGCTACCAGCGCAATACGCAGACTGGCCATGGTCAGCGGGTGATGCCGCGAGTCGACGACAGGATGGAATCACGGAACACCGCGACTTCCGGGTACTGCGCAGCCGGCTCGGCGAGTTCGGCCAGTGCCTGCTCGACGGTCAGTCCCTGGCGATAAACGGTTTTGTAGGCGCGACGCAAGGTGTGAATCGCGTCCTCACTGAAACCACGACGACGCATGCCTTCGAAGTTCATGCTGCGCGCTTCGGCCGGGTTGCCGAACACGGTGACGAACGCCGGAACATCCTTGCCGATCGCGGTGCCCATGCCGGAAAAACTGTGGGCGCCGATATGGCAATACTGGTGCACCAGGGTGAACCCGGAAAGAATCGCCCAGTCATCCACGTGCACATGGCCGGCCAGCGCCGTGTTGTTGACCAGAATGCAGTGGTTGCCGATGACGCTGTCGTGACCGATGTGCGCGTAGGCCATGATCAGGTTGTGATCGCCCAGCGTGGTTTCCGAACGGTCCTGCACGGTGCCACGGTGAATGGTCACGCCTTCTCGGATGACGTTGTGGTCACCGATCACCAGGCGGGTTTCTTCGCCCTTGTACTTCAGATCGGGGGTGTCTTCGCCTACCGAGGAAAACTGGTAGATGCGATTGTGCTTGCCAATGCGGGTCGGCCCCTTGAGGACCACATGCGGCCCGATCACGGTACCCTCGCCGATTTCCACACCTGCGCCGATGATCGACCACGGGCCGACCTCGACGCCGTCAGCCAGGATGGCGGACGGATCGATGATTGCGCGAGGGTCAATCAAACTCATACTTTTTGTTCCGCGCAGATGATCTCGGCCGAGCACACCGGTTTGCCATCGACCGACGCCTGGCATTCGAATTTCCAGATCTTGCGCTTGCAACTGATGAAGGTCGCCTCAAGGATCAACTGGTCGCCCGGCTTGACTGGCTGGCGGAAACGCAGCTTGTCGGAACCGACGAAGTAATACAGGGTGCCGTCGGCCGGTTTGACGTTGAGCATCTTGAAACCGAGGATCCCGGCAGCCTGAGCCATCGCTTCGATGATCAGCACGCCCGGCATGATCGGATGCGCAGGGAAGTGACCATTGAAGAACGGTTCATTGATGCTGACATTCTTGTAGGCGCGAATTCGCTTGCCTTCAGTGTCCAGTTCCACCACCCGGTCCACCAGCAGGAACGGGTAACGGTGAGGCAGGTATTCGCGAATCTCGATGATGTCCATCATTTCAGGGGGAAGCCTATGTAAAGATTGGGAGCGCGACTGACGTGCACTCCTCTAGCAAATCAACGAGGCAGTCCAGAGGCTGCACACACTTGATATGGAAATGGTATCAGCCATCAGATGAAGCATTGCCGTCAGGGGTCACTTCCCCTACGCGCTTTTCCAGCTGTTTGAGCCGTCGCGCGATGTCATCGAGCTGACGGATACGGGCCGCGCTTTTGCGCCATTCGGCCGCCGGTTGCATGGCTGTGCCGGAAGAATAGGCACCCGGCTCGGTAATCGAGTGGGTCACCATCGTCATTCCGGTCAGGAAAACGTTGTCGCAAATATCAATGTGGCCAACCAGACCGACACCGCCGGCGAGCATGCAGTGCTTGCCGATTTTGGTGCTGCCGGAGATCCCCACGCACGCGGCCATGGCGGTGTGATCACCGACCTGAACGTTGTGCGCGATCTGAATCTGGTTGTCGAGCTTCACACCATTGCCGATCACGGTATCAGCCAGGGCGCCGCGGTCGATGGCGGTGTTCACGCCAATCTCGACATCGTCGCCGATGGTCACGCCACCGATCTGTGCGATCTTCTGCCAGATGCCCTTCTCATTGGCGAAGCCGAAGCCCTCGCCACCGAGCACCGCGCCGGACTGAATAACCACACGCTTGCCAATGTGCACGTCGTGATACAGCGTCACGCGCGGAGCGAGCCAGCCGCCCTCGCCGATTTCGCTGCGCGCACCGATAACGCAATGCGCGCCAAGGGTCACTTGTGCGCCGATCCGCGCGCCAGCCTCGATCACCACAAACGGCCCGATGCTGGCGGTTGGATCAACCACCGCGTCCGCAGCGATCACCGCTGAAGGGTGGATACCCGCGGGCGCTTTCGGCTTGGGATCGAACAAATGCGAGAGGCGCGCATAGGCCAGATAAGGATCCGGTACCACCAGCGCATTACCGGCATAACCTTCGGCGTCGGCTTCCTTGAGCAGCAATGCTGCCGCCTGCGAGCCCGCCAGGTATTTGCGGTATTGAGGGTTTGCCAGAAAGCTCAACTGAGCTGGGCCAGCCTCTTGCAAAGTGGCTAGCCCAGTAATTTGCTTCTCGGGGTCGCCACGCAGGGTGGCGCCGAGGAACTCGGCCAACTGGCCGAGCTTGATGGTCACAGTCATGGGTTACTTCAGCTGATTCATGCGCTCGATAACCTGGCGCGTGATGTCGTACTGCGGTTTGACATCGATCACTGCGCCACGCTCGAACACCAGGTCAAAACCACCTTTCTTGATGACTTCTTCCACAGCGCTGTCCAGTTTCGGCTTCAGTTGCTTGAGCATTTCGCGGTCGGCAACAGCTTTGGCTTCGTTCAGCTCTTTGGACTGGAACTGGAAGTCACGGGCCTTTTGCTTGAATTCCAGCTCCAGACGCTCACGCTCACCTTGCTGCATCTTGTCGCCACCGGCCATCAGACGATCCTGAATGCCCTTGGCGCTGCTTTCCAGAGTCTTCAGCTTGGTCAGTTGCGGACCGAATTTCTTCTCGGCATCCACGGCGTATTTCTTCGCCGCGTCGGATTCCAGCAGAGCCATTTGATAGTTCAGAACGGCAATTTTCATGTCGGCAAATGCCGGGCCTGCCACCAGTACGGAGGCCAGGAGAACCAATTGAGTCAACTTACGCACGATGCACTCCTACAAAATCCATTGTCGTTATCTTGGGTCAGACGCTTAGAACGTCTGGCCGAGGGAGAATTGGAACACTTGAGTTTCAGCGTCATCCGGTTTCTTGATCGGCATGGCCAACGCGAAGCTCAGAGGACCCAGTGCGGTGACCCAGGTCACACCCACACCCACGGAACTGGCCATGTTGCTCAGACTGATGTCGTTGCACTTGGTGTTGGACGACGAACCGTTAGCGTTCGTAGTGTCCTTGCACTGCGAGTCAAATACGTTACCGACATCCCAGAATACCGAGGTACGCAGGGAGCGCTGATCTTTCACGAACGGCAGCGGGAACAGGACTTCCACGCCACCCTGGATCAGGACGTTACCACCGAACGGCAGTGGATCCTGGTCCGGGTCCGCGATAGTGCCCGGGTTGGTACCACGGCTCGGCGTACTGCGCGGACCGAGGGTGCTGTCCTTGAAGCCGCGCACCGAGTTGAAACCACCCGCATAGTAGTTCTCATAGAACGGCAAGCCATCGGTCGAACCATAACCGTCGCCATAACCCAGTTCGGTATGCAGGCGCAGGGTGTAGTTTTCAGTGATCGGCTGGAACAACTGACCACGGTAGTCGAGCTTGAAGAACGACAGGTCGCTGCCCGGAATGGTGCTTTCCAGGGTCAGGCTCTGGGAACGACCACGGGTCGGCAGTACGCCCTTGTTCAGGGTCGACTCGGACCAGCCGGCCGAAGCCTTGAAGTTCAGGTAGCTGTCGCCTTCCTTCTCGACGAAGTCGAAAATCTCGTCAACGGTGTAACGACCGGTGTTGATCGTGTCCTGCTGGGCGGACAGACCGAACGTCAGACGCGAAGTCTCGCTGATCGGATAGCCAATGTTCACACCGGCACCCAGGCTGTCTACGGCGTAGCTCGAGATATCGGCATCGAGTTCATCGTAGTCGGTGGTGCGATAGAACGCGTTGTAGCCCAGGCTCACGCCATCGGCGGTCCAGTAGGGGTCAACGTAGCCGAAGTTGTAGCGGCTCTGGTATTCGCTGCGGGTCAGACCGATGCTGACGCGGTTACCGGTACCGAGGAAGTTGTTCTGGGTGATCGAACCACCGAGGATCAGACCGGCACTCTGGGCGAAACCAACGCTGGCGGTAATCGAACCGGACGCCTGTTCTTCTACGGCGTAGTTCACGTCGACCTGGTCATCTACGCCCGGAACAGCCGGGGTCTCGACGTTGACTTCCTTGAAGAAGCCCAGACGCTCAAGACGGGTCTTGGACTGGTCGATCAGGTAGGTCGAAGCCCAGCCACCTTCCATCTGACGCATTTCGCGACGCAGCACTTCGTCCTCGGACTTGGTGTTGCCACGGAAGTTGATGCGATTGACGTAGGCACGCTTGCCCGGATCGACCGCGAACAGGATATCGACGGTGTGGTCGTCATCATGCGGCTGAGGCACGCCGTTGACGTTGGCGAAGGTGTAACCCTCGTTACCCAGACGGCGGGTGATCAGTTCGGAAGTGGTGGTCATCAGCTTGCGCGAGAACACCTGGCCCTTCTGCACCAGCAGCAGGGACTTGATCTGGTCTTCAGGGACTTTCAGATCACCGCTGAGCTTGACGTCGCGAACGGTGTACTTCTCGCCTTCGGTGACGTTGACGGTGATATAGACGTGCTTCTTGTCCGGGGTGATCGACACCTGGGTCGAAGCGATGTCCATGTTGATATAGCCACGGTCCAGGTAGTAGGAACGCAGACGCTCCAGGTCACCGGACAGTTTTTCACGGGCATATTTGTCATCGTTCTTGAAGAACGACAGCCAGTTGGTGGTTTTCAGTTCGAACAGGTCGGTCAGGTCTTCCTCGGGGAACACCGTGTTGCCGACCACGTTGATGTGCTGAATCGCGGCAACGGTACCTTCGTTGATCTTCACTTTCAGACCAACACGGTTGCGCGGTTGCGAGACCACTTCGGTATCGACGGTAGCCGAGTAACGACCCTGCGCTACGTACTGACGCTGCAGTTCGTTACGCACACCTTCGAGGGTGGCGCGCTGGAAGATCTCGCCTTCGGCCAGACCCGACTGCTTGAGGCCTTTCATCAGGTCTTCGGTCGAGATCGCCTTGTTGCCTTCGATCTCGATACTGGCAACCGACGGACGTTCGACGACCGTAATCACCAGAACGTTGCCTTCGCGGCCCAGCTGGATATCTTGAAAGAAACCGGTTTTGAACAGCGCACGAGTGGATTCCACCAGGCGACGATCATCCGCCTGCTCGCCGACGTTCAACGGCAAGGCACCAAAGACACTACCCGCGGAGACCCGCTGGAGGCCATTGACGCGAATATCAGAGATAGTGAAGGACTCGGCGTGAACTTCGGCGATCATCAATACGGTGAGAACCGCAGTTAGCAGCAGACGTTTCATGAAGTCCTTTCTTATTCCAACTGGCAATAAACAAACTGCCGCAAAATGCGGCAGATTCGCAATTCAGCGAAGCGTTACAGTCGACCCAGATCGTTGACCAGAGCAAGCAACATCACCCCGACCACCAAACTGATACCGATCTGTATCCCCCAACCTTGCACCCGATCCGACAAGGGACGACCACGCGCCCACTCGATCAGATAAAACAACAAATGCCCCCCATCCAGTACAGGAATAGGCAGCAAATTCAGAACCCCCAGGCTAATACTCAGATAAGCAAGGAAATTCAGGAAATCAGCGACGCCCGACTGGGCAGAAGCGCCCGCCACTTTAGCAATGGTTATCGGTCCACTCAAGTTTTTTACCGAGAGCTCGCCGAACAGCATTTTCTTCAGTGAATCGAGGGTCAGAATGCTCATGGTCCAAGTGCGACGGGCGCCCTCGCCAATTGCCGCCAACGGGCCGTAACTGACCTCGCGAATCATCTCCGGTGGCCAGTCGATTGCCTTGACACCCGCGCCCAGATAACCGCTCGGCGCCTTGCTTTCACCGCGCGCCGCCAAGGTCACCGGGACGTCGATTTGAGCACTGTCGCGCTCGATGCGCAGCATGATTTTGGTATCAGGACGCGTACGAACGGTATCGACCACTTGCTGCCAGTCGTTCAACGGCTGGCCATCGAGCGCCAGCAAGCGATCGCCGGTTTTCAGGCCAGCAGCCTGCGCCGGGCCTTTCGGATCGAGTTCGGCGAGTACCGGCGGCAACGCCGGGCGCCACGGGCGAATACCCAGAGAACGGATCGGATCCGGCTCATCGGCGCCCTTGAGCCAGTTGTCCAGTTTCAGTTCACGCGGCGAATCCGCGCTAGAACCCTGTTCGCGCACCAGCAATTGCAGAGAACCGCTCTCGCCGAGACGCCGTACCAGTTGCAGATTGACCGCCGCCCATCCGGAGGTCGGCTCGCCATCGATGGCGACGATTTCCTCGCCTGCATTCAAACCCGCCCTGGCGGCAATGCTGCCGGACTCGACCGCACCGATGACCGGACGCACCTGCTCGCTGCCGAGCATGGCCAGCACCCAGAAGAACACCAGCGCCAAAAGGAAGTTGGCCACGGGGCCGGCGGCAACAATAGCGATACGCTGACGAACGGTTTTACGGTTGAACGACTGATCGAGCTGATCGACCGGAACTTCGCCTTCACGCTCGTCGAGCATTTTGACGTAGCCGCCCAGCGGAATCGCGGCGATCACGAATTCGGTGCCCTGCTTGTCATGCCAGCGCAGCAACGGCATGCCAAAGCCTACGGAAAAGCGCAGAACCTTGACGCCACAGCGCCGCGCGACCCAGAAGTGGCCGAATTCGTGAAAAGTGACCAGCACACCCAGAGCAATCAGGGTGCCGGCAATCATATAGAGCGCGCTCATCTACTTTCTCCGCAATCCTGTTCAGTGCCGCGTGTAGCCAATGTATTGCAAATTCTATCGATCGTGACGCTTGAGCCATTGCCGCGCCAGATCACGGGCCTTGGCATCGGCAGTAAATACCGCCTCGAGATCAGCCAGGGCCACCACCGGTTCGAGGCTCAGAACCTCTTCGATGATACTCGCGATTTCCAGGTACCGGACCCGCCCGTCGAGAAACGCCTGTACCGCCACTTCGTTGGCCGCATTGAGCATTGCCGGAGCGCTGTCGCCCGCCTCGGCAGCTTGCCGCGCCAGACGCAGACAAGGGAAGCGCCCTTCATCCGGTGCTTCGAAGTCCAGCCGTGCAATGGCGAACAGATCCAGCGGCGCTACCCCGGAATCAATGCGCTCAGGCCATGCCAGTGCACTGGCGATCGGCGTACGCATGTCGGGATTGCCCAACTGCGCCAGCACCGAGCCATCGACGTAATCAACCAGCGAGTGAATCACGCTTTGCGGATGGATCACCACCTCCACCTGCGCAGGCTTGGCGTCGAACAACCAGCAGGCTTCGATCAACTCGAGACCTTTGTTCATCATGCTCGCCGAATCGACTGAGATCTTGCGCCCCATCGACCAGTTCGGATGCGCACAGGCCTGATCGGGTGATACATGCGCCAGTTCGCTCATCGGCGTCCGCCGGAACGGACCGCCAGAGGCTGTGAGCAAGATCCGGCGGACACCGACCGCGCCCAACCCACGGGCAAAATCCTGTGGCATGCACTGGAAAATCGCGTTGTGCTCGCTGTCGATCGGCAGCAACACCGAACCGCTCTTGCGCACGGCCTGCATGAACAAGGCGCCGGACATCACCAGCGCTTCCTTGTTGGCCAGCAGGATTTTCTTGCCCGCCTCAACGGCCGCCAGAGTCGGACGCAATCCCGCCGCACCGACGATTGCCGCCATCACCGCATCGACTTCCGGCGCGGACGCGATCTGACACAAGCCCTCCTCGCCTACCAGCACTTGAGTCGACAAACCGGCCGCACGCAAATCGTCCTGCAAACTGCGCGCGGCGGCCGCTTGTGGCACCACGGCAAATTGCGGCGCATGACGCACGCACAAGGCAAGCAGCTCGCTCAGACGACTGAAGCCGCTCAGCGCGAAAACCTGATAGCGCTCGGGATGACGAGCAATGACGTCCAGCGTGCTCAGGCCGATCGAGCCTGTCGCACCCAAAACGGTAATCTGCTGAGGGCGACTCACGGCGCAGCCATCCACAGCAGCACGGCAAATACCGGAATCGCTGCCGTGAGGCTGTCGATGCGATCGAGCACACCACCATGACCGGGCAACAGGTTACTGCTGTCCTTGATGCCGGACTGGCGCTTGAACATGCTTTCGGTCAGGTCGCCGACCACCGAAATGAAAACGATCACGGCCGCGCCAATCAAGCCCTTGAGCAGTTCGGCCACGGTCCAGTCACGCACCAGCCCGACAATCGCGGTAATCACCAGGCTCAGCGCCAGACCACCGTATACGCCTTCCCAGCTTTTGCCCGGACTGACGTGCGGCGCCAGCTTGCGCTTGCCGAATTTGCGACCCGAGAAATAAGCGCCGATATCGGCCCCCCAGACCAGCACCATCACCGCCATGATCAGCCAGTTACCCAGCGGGTACTGCTTGATCTGCACCAGGCCCTGCCAGGCCGGCAGCAGAATCAACAGACCGATCACCAGCTTGGTGGCGGCACTGGACCAATGCGCACTGGAACGCGGATAGGTCAATACCAGGTACGTTGCCACGACCCACCAGAGCACCGAAGCGCCCAGCACCCAAGGCGCGAGGCCGGGCAGCACATGCATGATGAATAGCAACAGCGCAACGACCGCAGCAAAACCGACGCGGTACGATTGCGCAGCGAAGCCGGCCAGGCGCGCCCATTCCCAGGCACCGAGGCACACGACCAGCCCGATGAACAGGGCAAAACCAGTGCCTTTAAGCAGGAAGAACCCGCACAAGGCAATCGGCAACAGGATCAGTGCAGTGATGATTCGTTGTTTAAGCATTAAACCCGGGCTCCAGCTTCGACCTGCTCACTCGTTTTACCGAAGCGACGCTGGCGCGAAGCGAAATCAGCCAGCGCACCGCGCATGGCATCGTGTTTGAAGTCCGGCCAGAACAGGTCGGAGAAATACAACTCGGCGTAGGCCAGCTGCCACAGCAGGAAATTGCTGATGCGGTGCTCGCCGCCCGTGCGGATGCACAGGTCCGGCAACGGCAGATCGCCGGTTGCCAGACAGGTCTGCAGCAGATCCGGAGTGATGTCCTCGGGGCGCAAATGCCCGGCCTGGACTTCACGGGCCAGGCGCTGCGCTGCCTGTGCGATATCCCACTGACCGCCGTAGTTGGCGGCGATCTGCAGGATGAAGCGGTTGGCGCCCGCCGTCATCGCTTCAGCTTCACGCATGGCTGCCTGAAGCTCCGGATGAAAACGCGAGCGGTCGCCAATGATGCGCAGGCTGATGTTGTTGTCGTTGAGGCGCTTGGCCTCGCGACGCAATGCTTTGAAGAACAGGTCCATCAAGGCACTGACTTCGTCGGCTGGACGCTGCCAGTTCTCACTGGAAAACGCGAACAGGGTGAGCACCTCGACTTTGGCTTCGGCGCACACCTCGATCACCGCACGCACAGCATCCACGCCCGCTTTATGCCCGGCGACACCCGGCATAAAGCGCTTTTTCGCCCAGCGATTGTTGCCATCCATGATGATCGCGACATGGCGCGGCACCGCGGACGGCGCAGACTGCTTGGTCTTGTCCATTTAAAGCTCGACCCTTATACGGCCATCAGGTCTTTTTCTTTCTCGTCCGTGGCCTTGGTGATCTGGGCCTCGGACTCTTTGGTCAGCTTGTCGATATCAGCGATGGCACGACGCTCTTCGTCTTCGCTGATTTCCTTGTCCTTGACCAGCTTCTTCAGATCACCCAACGCGTCACGACGGA
Source organism: Pseudomonas sp. Z003-0.4C(8344-21) (assembly GCF_900104975.1). Taxonomy (NCBI): domain Bacteria; kingdom Pseudomonadati; phylum Pseudomonadota; class Gammaproteobacteria; order Pseudomonadales; family Pseudomonadaceae; genus Pseudomonas; species Pseudomonas sp. Z003-0.4C(8344-21). The sequence goes on from NZ_LT629756.1 coordinate 5,075,635, forward strand.
TGTTACGCACGGCAACACGCGCGTCTTCCGCTGCGCTACGGGCCTGCTTGGTGAAGCCTTTGCGCGTTTCCTCGGTGAGGGCCGGCATCGGGATCAACAGCAATTCGCCAAGGTTGGTCGGGTTGAGGTTCAGACCGGCGCTCTGGATCGCCTTGTCGACGGCCGCGAGCATGTTGCGCTCGAAGGCCACGACCTGCAGGGTGCGCGAGTCCTTGACGGTGACGTTGGCGACGCTGCTCAGCGGGGTGTCAGTACCGTAGTAAGGCACCATGACGCTGCCCAGGATGCTCGGGTGAGCCTTGCCGGTACGAATCTGGCCGAACGCGTGAGCCAGAGACTCCAGCGATTTTTGCATGCGCTCTTTAGCGTTTTTTTGGATTTCGTTGATCATTGTTGACCTTCCTCGATCAGGGTACCTTCAGCGCCGCCATGAACGATGTTCAGCAGGGCGCCCGGTTTGTTCATGTTGAAGACGCGCAACGGCATCTTGTGATCGCGGCACAGGCAGATAGCGGTCAGGTCCATGACACCCAGCTTGCGATCCAGTACTTCATCATAAGTCAGATGATCGAACTTCTCGGCATGCGGGTCTTTGAATGGATCTGCGGTGTAAACGCCATCAACCTTGGTCGCCTTGAGCACGACATCAGCGTCGATTTCGATTGCGCGCAGGCAGGCTGCCGAATCCGTGGTGAAGAACGGGTTGCCGGTACCGGCAGCGAAGATCACCACGTCCTTGGAGTTCAGGTGGCGCATGGCTTTGCGGCGATCGTAGTGATCGGTCACGCCGACCATGGAAATGGCCGACATCACGATGGCCGAGATATTGGCACGTTCCAGCGCATCACGCATGGCCAGAGCGTTCATCACAGTGGCCAGCATGCCCATGTGGTCGCCCGTGACCCGATCCATGCCGGCTTTGCTCAAGGCTTCGCCGCGGAACAGGTTGCCACCGCCGATCACCAGACCGACCTGAACGCCGATGCCGACCAACTGGCCGACTTCCAGCGCCATCCGATCCAGCACTTTTGGATCGATCCCGAACTCTTCCGAGCCCATCAGGGCCTCGCCGCTAAGCTTGAGTAGAATGCGTTTATAGCGAGCCTGATAACCACTGCCCTGCTGAGCCATTGCGAATCTCTCCTGCGGCGTATTTAAAATTCTGTGCGAGCTGTTTACAGCTGCCGTTCACTCTAGCTTGGCGCTGCGTCAGCGCCATCGGAACATGGCTTTGTAAGTCAGTTCCAAGCGGAAACCAATAAAAAACTGGTACCCGATCTGAAAAGAGGCTGCGCGCGTGAGCGGGCAGCCTCTTTCGGCGACAGTTGGAAAACCGTCTTATTGCTTGGCGGCAGCCAGCTGGGCAGCAACTTCTTCAGCGAAGTTGTCGACCGGCTTCTCGATGCCTTCGCCTACTTTGAAGTAAGTGAAGGAAACGATTTCAGCACCGGCTTTCTTGGCCAGTTCGCCAACCTTGACTTCAGGGTTCTTGACGAACGCCTGCTCGACCAGGCTCGCTTCTGCCAGGAACTTGCTGATACGGCCCTTGACCATGTTCTCAACAATGTTTTCTGGCTTGCCTTTGATCTTCTCTTCGTTCAGCTGCAGGAACACAGCTTTCTCACGCTCGATCGCTTCGTCGGAGACTTGCGAAGGCAGCAGGAATTCCGGGTTGCTTGCAGCTACGTGCATTGCGATGTCTTTGGCCAGCTCGACGTCACCGCCTTTCAGGACAACAGCAACACCGATCTTGTTACCGTGCAGGTAAGTGCCGACAACGTCACCCTCTACGCGAACCAGACGACGGATGTTGACGTTCTCGCCGACTTTGGCGACCAGAGCCTCACGAGCCGATTCCTGAGCGGCGATCAGCGGAGCTGCGTCGGTCAGTTTTTCGTCGAAAGCTTTTTCTACGCTGGCAGCAACGAAGTTTTTGAAGTCGTCTTGCAGGGCCAGGAAGTCGGTCTGCGAGTTGACTTCCAGCAGCACGGCTGCCTTGTCATTCGATTTGATGGCGATTGCGCCTTCAGCGGCAACGTTGCCGGCTTTTTTCGCAGCCTTGATCGCGCCCGAAGCACGCATGTCATCAATGGCTTTTTCGATGTCGCCGTCAGCCTTTTCCAGGGCTTTCTTGCAGTCCATCATGCCTTCGCCGGTACGCTCGCGCAGTTCTTTGACCAACGCTGCAGTAATTGCTGCCATTTTCAAATTCCTCTTGGATAGGTTTTCAACCATTCCACCCGATCGAACGGGCGTTCAATTCTTCCCGAGCCACCCTTGTTAGCTGCCGCACATTACAAACAGTGCCGTGGGCGCCGACAAATGGTTTTCGAGGTGGCAAAAAGGGGGCCAAGCCCCCTTTTTGCTTACTGAGTCAACGCCAGGGCGTCAATTACTCAGCTGCAGCCTGAGTTTCTTCAGCTGCGAATTCTACAGTACCGCCAGCAACGTTGTTGCGACCGCGGATCACTGCGTCAGCCATCGAACCCATGTACAGCTGGATAGCGCGGATTGCGTCATCGTTGCCTGGGATGATGTAGTCAACGCCTTCCGGGCTGCTGTTGGTATCGACAACGCCGATGACCGGGATGCCCAGCTTGTTGGCTTCGGTGATCGCGATGCGCTCGTGGTCAACGTCGATCACGAACAGTGCGTCTGGCAGACCGCCCATGTCCTTGATGCCGCCCAGCGAACGATCCAGCTTTTCCAGGTCACGGGAGCGCATCAGCGCTTCTTTCTTGGTCAGCTTGGCGAAAGTACCGTCTTCGGCTTGAACTTCAAGGTCACGCAGACGCTTGATGGAAGCACGGATGGTCTTGAAGTTGGTCAGCATGCCGCCCAACCAGCGGTGATCAACGTACGGCGAACCGCAACGTGCTGCTTCTTCAGCAACGATCTTGCCAGCGGAACGCTTGGTGCCGACGAACAGAATCTTGTTTTTGCCCTGGGCCAGACGCTCTACGAAAGTCAGAGCTTCGTTGAACATTGGCAGGGTTTTTTCAAGGTTGATGATGTGAATCTTGTTACGCGCGCCGAAAATGTACTTGCCCATTTTCGGATTCCAGTAACGGGTTTGGTGACCGAAGTGCACACCGGCCTTCAGCATATCGCGCATGTTGACTTGGGACATGATAGTTCCTTGATAAGTCGGGTTTGGCCTCCACGTATCCCAATGACCAACCAATGGCGTCAAGCCAAGGGCACCCAGGTCATCGTGTCGACACGTGTGTGGATTTAAGCCTTTCGGGGCATCCCCGGAAAGCGGCGCATTTTATACCACAGGGTGCGCAGAAACGGAACCCGAAATCTGTATTCGCACCAGGGACATGGGCGCCGCCCCCTTGGAATCGGCCCAAGGCGCACCATTGTATAGAGAGAAGCGATGCACGCCGGCGCTGAATTGCGCCATACGTCTGTTAGAATCGCGTTTTTCGGGTCGCCCATTCCACACCGGCCACCCTGTTTGTATCCGCAAGCGCCGCCGAGCGCAGAGAGAGCCTGTATGACCGTCAACCTCAAAACCCCCGAGGACATCGCTGGCATGCGCGTCGCCGGCAAACTGGCCGCCGATGTGCTGGAAATGATTGCCGAACATGTCAAACCGGGCGTGACCACCGATCAGTTGAACCAGATCTGCCACGACTACATCGTCAACGTGCAGCAAGCGATCCCCGCCCCGCTCAATTACAAGGGCTACCCGAAGTCGATCTGCACCTCGATCAATCATGTGGTGTGCCACGGCATCCCGAACGACAAGCCGCTGAAAAACGGCGACACCCTGAACATCGACGTCACCGTGATCAAGGACGGCTACCACGGCGACACCAGCCGCATGTTCCACGTCGGTGAAGTGCCGGTATGGGCCGAGCGCCTGTCGCAGATCACCCAGGAATGCATGTACAAGGCGATCGAGATCGTCAAGCCCGGCTGCCGCCTCGGCGACATCGGCGAAGTGATCCAGAAGCACGCCGAAAAGAACGGCTTCTCGGTGGTTCGCGAATTCTGCGGTCACGGTATCGGCAAAGTCTTTCACGAAGAACCACAGATCCTCCACTACGGTCGCGCTGGCACCGGCATGGAACTGAAGGCTGGCATGACCTTCACCATCGAGCCAATGATCAACCAGGGCAAGGCCGATACCAAAGTATTGGGCGACGGCTGGACCGCGATCACCAAAGACCGCAAGCTCTCGGCACAGTGGGAACACACGCTGTTGGTGACCGACACCGGCTATGAAATTTTCACGTTGCGCAGCGATGACACCATCCCGCGCATCTCGGCCTGATCAAGTAAACACGCCCAGCCTCATATAAAGGAAAGCCAATCGATGCCGCAGGTGGATCCCGAACTCTTCGACCGCGGCCAGTTCCAGGCTGAACTGGCCCTCAAAGCGAGTCCTGTCGCGGCGTTCAAGAAGGCGATCCGCCAGGCCCGCGAAGTCCTCGACACGCGTTTTCGTAACGGTCGCGACATTCGCCGCCTGATCGAAGACCGTGCCTGGTTCGTCGATAACATCCTGCAAAAGGCCTGGGAGCAATTTGACTGGAGCGAAGACGCCGACATCGCGCTGGTCGCGGTCGGCGGCTACGGTCGCGGTGAACTGCATCCGTACTCCGACATCGATTTGCTGATCCTGCTGGACAGCGCCGACCACGAAGTTTTCCGTGATTCCATCGAGCGCTTTCTCACCTTGCTATGGGACATCGGTCTGGAAGTCGGGCAGAGCGTGCGCTCGGTCGATGAATGCGCCGAAGAGGCCCGCGCCGACCTGACCGTGGTCACCAATCTGATGGAGAGCCGCACGATCTGCGGCCCCGAGCGTCTGCGCCAGCGCATGCTCGACGTCACCAGCACCGCCCACATGTGGCCGGCCAAGGAGTTTTTCCTGGCCAAGCGCGCCGAACAAAAGGCCCGCCACCACAAGTACAACGACACCGAATACAACCTCGAACCCAACGTCAAAGGCTCGCCCGGCGGCCTGCGCGATATCCAGACGATTCTCTGGGTAGCCCGGCGTCAGTACGGCACCCTGAACCTGCGCGCCCTCGCCGGCGAGGGTTTTCTGGTCGAAAGCGAAAACGCCCTGCTCGCCTCCTCCCAGGAATTCCTGTGGAAAGTGCGCTACGCCCTGCACATGCTCGCCGGCCGCTCCGAAGACCGTTTGCTGTTCGATCATCAGCGGACCATCGCCGGTCTGCTCGGATTTGAAGGCGACGACGCCAAGCAGGCGGTCGAGAACTTCATGCAGCAGTATTTCCGCACGGTCATGAGCATCGCCCAGCTCAGCGATTTGATCATCCAGCACTTCGAAGAAGTCATCCTCGCCCCGGAAGACGAAGCGCCGCCGCAGCCGATCAACTCGCGCTTCCAGCTGCACGACGGCTATATCGAGGCGCGCAACGACAACGTGTTCCGCCGCACGCCGTTTGCCATGCTCGAGATATTCGTGCTGATGGCCCAGCAGCCGGAGATCAAGGGCGTGCGCGCCGACACCATTCGTCTGCTGCGCGAAAACCGCCACCTGATCGACGACAACTTCCGCAACGATATTCGCAACACCAGCCTGTTCATCGAACTGTTCAAGTGCAAGATCGGCATCCACCGCAACCTGCGCCGGATGAACCGTTACGGCATCCTTGGCCGTTACCTGCCGGAGTTCGGCTTTATCGTAGGGCAGATGCAGCACGACCTGTTTCACATCTATACGGTCGATGCGCACACGCTGAATCTGATCAAGCACCTGCGTAAATTGCAGTACACCCAGGTGTCGGAGAAATTCCCGCTGGCCGCCAAGTTGATGGCCAAGCTGCCCAAGCCCGAACTGATCTACATGGCGGGCCTGTACCACGACATCGGCAAGGGCCGGCATGGCGACCACTCGGAAATCGGCGCGGTCGATGCCGAAGCATTCTGCCAGCGTCACCAATTGCCAATGTGGGACAGCCGCCTGATCGTCTGGCTGGTGCAAAACCACCTGGTGATGTCGACCACCGCCCAGCGCAAGGATCTGTCCGACCCACAGGTGATCCACGACTTTGCCTTGGCGGTCGGCGATGAAACCCGTCTCGACTATCTCTACGTGCTGACGGTGGCGGATATCAACGCGACCAACCCGACCCTATGGAATTCATGGCGCGCCAGCCTGCTGCGCCAGCTCTACACCGAGACCAAACGCGCCCTGCGCCGTGGCCTGGAAAATCCGGTGGATCGCGAAGAACAGATCCGCCAGACGCAAAGCGCCGCGCTGGATATTCTCGTGCGAGGTGGCACCGACCCGGACGATGTCGAGCAATTGTGGGCGCAATTGGGTGATGATTATTTCCTGCGTCATACTGCTGGCGACGTCGCCTGGCACAGCGATGCGATCCTGCAGCAGCCGGTCGACGGCGGGCCGCTGGTGCTGATCAAGGAAACCACCCAGCGTGAGTTCGAAGGTGGTACGCAGATCTTCATTTATGCGCCCGACCAGCATGACTTCTTCGCGGTGACCGTGGCGGCGATGGACCAGTTGAACCTGAACATTCACGACGCCCGCGTCATTACGTCCAGCAGCCAGTTCACCCTCGACACCTACATTGTGCTCGACAACGAAGGTGAGTCGATCGGCGACAACCCTACGCGGGTCAAGCAGATTCGCGAAGGCTTGACCGAAGCCCTGCGTGACCCGGACGACTACCCGACGATCATCCAGCGTCGCGTGCCGCGCCAGCTCAAGCATTTCGCCTTTGCGCCGCAGGTGACGATTCACAACGATGCGCAGCGCCCGGTGACGGTGCTGGAACTGACCGCACCCGATCGTCCGGGACTGCTGGCGCGGATCGGCGGGATTTTCCTCGAATTCGACCTGTCGCTGCAGAACGCCAAGATTGCGACCCTGGGCGAGCGCGTGGAAGACGTGTTCTTCATCACCGACGCGCACAATCAACCGCTGTCCGATCCCTTGCTGTGCAGCCGCCTGCAGGATGCGATCGTCGAGCAGTTGAGCGTCAACCAGGAACCGGATATCAAGCTGTCCCGAATCAGTATCTGAACCCATCCATTACCCCGGTGGGAAGGAACACTCCGACTTCAGCCTGTTAACCAAAACCCTTGCAGGAGTGAGCCTGCTCGCGATGGCGATGCACCAGCTTGCATAAATATTGAATGTGCGGCCCTCATCGCGAGCAGGCTCACTCCTACAGGTTCGGTGAACGGCTCAGGTCTGGAGTCTTGCCCCACATTGACCGAGGCCCCCATGAACAACGCCCTGAACCAGCTCCAGCCGTACCCGTTCGAAAAGCTGCGCGCCCTGCTCGGCACCGTGACGCCGAACCCGGACAAGCGCCCGATCGCCCTGTCGATCGGCGAGCCGAAACACCGTTCGCCAAGCTTTGTCGCCGAAGCACTGGCGAACAATCTCGACCAGATGGCGGTGTACCCGACCACTCTCGGCATTCCGGCTCTGCGTGAAGCCATTGCCGGCTGGTGCGAGCGGCGTTTCGGCGTGCCGAACGGCTGGATCGACCCGGCGCGCAACGTGCTGCCGGTCAACGGCACCCGCGAAGCGCTGTTCGCCTTCACCCAGACCGTGGTCAACCGTGGCGACGATGCTTTAGTGGTCAGCCCTAATCCGTTCTATCAGATCTACGAAGGCGCGGCGTTTCTTGCCGGGGCCAAGCCGCACTACCTGCCGTGCCTCGACGAGAACGGCTTCAACCCGGACTTCGATGCCGTTTCCCCGGACATCTGGAAGCGCTGCCAGATTTTGTTTCTGTGCTCGCCGGGCAACCCGACCGGCGCGTTGATCCCGGTCGAAACCCTGAAAAAGCTGATCGCCCTGGCCGACCAGTACGATTTCGTGATTGCTGCCGACGAGTGCTACAGCGAACTGTATTTCGACGAACAAACCCCGCCGCCAGGCTTGCTCACTGCTTGCGTTGAACTGGGCCGCCAACACTTCAAGCGTTGCGTGGTGTTCCACAGCCTGTCCAAGCGCTCCAACCTGCCGGGCCTACGCTCCGGTTTCGTCGCCGGTGACGCCGATATCCTCAAAGGCTTCCTGCTGTATCGCACCTACCACGGCTGCGCGATGCCGGTGCAAACCCAGCTGGCCAGCGTGGCCGCGTGGAACGACGAAGTTCACGTACGCGCCAACCGCGCGCTGTACCGTGAAAAGTTCGATGCCGTGCTGGCAATCCTCAGCCCGGTGATGGACGTGCAGCGCCCGGATGGCAGCTTCTACCTGTGGCCAAACGTGCAAGGCGACGACGCAGCATTCTGCCGCGACCTGTTTGAGCAGGAACACGTAACCGTTGTACCGGGTTCGTACCTGTCCCGCGATGTCGACGGCGTCAATCCGGGCGCCGGTCGGGTACGCATGGCGCTGGTTGCGCCGTTGGCCGAATGTGTCGAAGCGGCGGAGCGTATTCGCGCGTTCGTCACCCGCCACAAATAAACCGTTGCCCGCAGCAGAAGGTCTGATGCGGGCACTGCGGCGGGCTACTTCACCTGCCCCAGATTGGCCTCGCTCATGTCCAGTTCGCCAAGTACTTCTCTGAGGACGTCATCACCGATCTGGTGATGACGGCTCAGGCTGTACAACTCCAGACGCTGCGCCCGCAGCGCCTTCAAACGCAAGCGACGTTCGAGCAGATCCATCTGGAACGCCAACGCCTGAGCTTCCGCAGAATCATTGAACACGTCGAGCTGATGGCGATATTCGGACATGATCCGCGCCTTCAGTTCGGCCGCCAGTGCCGCTTGCGCGGCGTCCTGCGGGACGGCCTCTTCGGTCTCGAGGGCATGAATCGCCGCCTCGGCGGTTTTGCGCCAGGCGTCGCGCACTTCCTGACGACGCTTGTCGTCGGGACTCTTTTCAATACCTCGCAGCAGCAACGGCAAGGCAATGCACGCCGAGATCAGCGACAGCAGGATTACCCCGGCAGCGATGAATATCAGCAGATCACGCTCGGGAAACGCCTGCGCGCCGATCAACATCGGCACCGACATCACCCCCGCCAGCGTCACCGCCCCGCGCACGCCGCCGACCGTCAGCAACCAGCAGGAACGCGCGGTCGGCACTTGCGTCAGCTCGCCCTTGCCACGCAAACGGCGCAGCAGCACCGACAACCGCCAGATGCTCTGCACCCAGACAAAGCGCAGCAACACCAGCGCGAGAAAGATCGCCAGCACATCGAGGCAACGATAAAAAAGCGTTGGCCACAAGGTCGGTTCGTGGCTGACCACGGCCTTGATGATGTCCGGCAATTGCAGGCCGAGCAGCAGGAAAATCAAACCGTTGAAGGCAAACTCCAGCAATGACCAGACACTGCGATTGAGCAGTCGGGTGCTGGTCTGCCGTGGCAGCAGATCGAGCCAACTCTGCATCATCCCTGCCGCTACCGCCGAAAGAATGCCCGACACGCCGAGACGTTCGGCCAGCACATAGGCGGCGAACGGCAGCAGCAACATGAACACCACATGCGTGGCCGGATCGTCCCAGCCGCGGGCGATCATCCATGCGCGCAAACGCCCGACCAGCCAGCTCAAGGCCACGCCGACGGCCAATCCGCCGAGCGCTACCACGACGAAACTCAAACCGGCGTTGGTCAGCGAGAACACCCCGGTGATGGCAGCAGCGAGGGCGAACTTGAACGTCACCAGACCCGAGGCATCGTTCATCAGCGCCTCGCCCTGCAAGATATGCATCAACGGAGTCGGCAAACGATTCTGCGCGATGGCCGAGACCGCCACGGCGTCGGTCGGTGACAACACCGCGGCCAGGGCAAACGCCACCGGCAGTGGAATTGTCGGCAATAACCAGTGAATGAAATACCCGGCGCCGACTACGGTAAACAGCACCAGCCCCACCGCCAGCGTCAGAATCGGCCCGCGCAACTGCCAGAACGCGCGCTTGGGCATGCGCCAGCCATCGGAAAACAGTAACGGTGGCAGGAACAGAAACAGGAACAACTCGGGATCGAGCGCCACATGCAGGCCGAGGGTCGGCCAGGCAAGCAAGGCGCCGGCGGCGATTTGCACCAGCGGCAGTGGCAGCGGAACGATCCGGCCGATCAGACGCGAGACGCCGACCAGCATGAGCAGGATCAGGACAGTGTAAGCAGTTTGCATAAAACGTAGATTCCGGACCATCGACAGCGTTCAATTGCCATATTAACCGCTCAGGATGCGTCTGACCGTTGCACCTATGTCGCACGGTTGAGCGCCGATCCCCGGTGGGAGCCAGCCTGCTGGCGATGGCGGCCGCACAATGAGATGGATATCGACTGGCCCGACGCTATCGCCAGCAGGCTGGCTCCCACAGGTTTTGCATTGCCAGATAAAGCCAGGCGCCGCGAAACCGTTTGGTCATGGCATAATCCGACACCATTTTTTTCCAGCACCTGCAAAGGGGGCGATTCCTTGGCCGTTTCAAGCAAAACATTGCACCTTTTCGGAATCAAAGCCTGCGACACCATGAAAAAGGCGCGCACCTGGCTCGATGAACACGCTGTCAGCTACGATTTCCACGATTACAAGACCGCCGGTATCGACCGTGAACACCTGACCCAATGGTGTGACGAACACGGCTGGCAGACTGTGCTGAACCGCGCAGGCACGACCTTTCGCAAACTCGACGACGAACGCAAAGCCGATCTCGACCAGTCGAAAGCCATCGAACTGATGCTCGCGCAACCCTCGATGATCAAGCGCCCGGTGCTCGATCTCGGTGACCGAACCCTGATTGGCTTCAAGCCAGATATCTACGCGGCCGCTCTGAAGTAAGCAGCCCGTCACTCTTTGTAGAGGTATTCCCATGTCCCATTCTCTGTTCAGCATCGCTTTCGGTATCGGCACCCAGAACCGTCAAGGCGCGTGGCTGGAAGTGTTCTACGCTCAGCCATTGCTCAATCCTTCGGCCGAACTGGTCGCTGCCGTTGCGCCGATCCTCGGTTACACCGAAGGCAACCAGGCCATCACCTTCACCACCGCCCAGGCTGCGCAACTGGCTGAAGCGGTAAAAGGCATCGACGCCGTGCAAGGCAAGCTGCTGACCCGTCTGGCCGAGAGCCACAAGCCGCTGGTGGCGACCCTGCTGGCTGAAGACGCACAGCTGACCTCGACGCCTGAGGCCTATCTGAAGCTGCACCTGCTGTCGCACCGTCTGGTCAAGCCACACGGCGTTAGCCTGGCCGGCATTTTCCCGTTGCTGCCGAACGTAGCCTGGACCAGCCAGGGCGCCATTGACCTGAGCGAACTGGCGGAAATGCAATTGGAAGCCCGCCTGCGCGGCGAGCTGCTGGAAGTTTTCTCGGTGGACAAGTTCCCGAAAATGACCGACTACGTGGTCCCGGCCGGTGTGCGTATCGCTGACGCCGCGCGTCTGCGTCTGGGCGCCTACGTCGGTGAAGGCACCACCGTGATGCACGAAGGCTTCATCAACTTCAACGCCGGCACCGAAGGCCCGGGCATGATCGAAGGCCGCGTGTCCGCTGGCGTCTTCGTCGGCAAGGGTTCGGACCTGGGCGGCGGTTGCTCGACCATGGGCACCCTGTCGGGCGGCGGCAACATCGTGATCAAGGTTGGCGAAGGCTGCCTGATCGGCGCCAACGCCGGTATCGGCATTCCGCTGGGCGACCGCAACACCGTTGAATCGGGTTTGTACGTGACAGCCGGCACCAAGGTCGCGCTGCTGGACGAGCACAACAACCTGGTTAAAGTGGTGAAGGCACGTGAGCTGGCAGGCCAGACCGACCTGCTGTTCCGTCGCAACTCGGAAACCGGTGCCGTGGAGTGCAAAACCCACAAATCGGCGATCGAACTGAACGAAGCGCTGCACGCTCACAACTAAGCACGCAGTCGACTCATTGTAGGAGTGAGCCTGCTCGCGATGGCGTTGGATCAGTAGCTGTAAGGTTGACTGACACACCGCCATCGCGAGCAGGCTCACTCCTACAGGGGCAGCGTATAGCCCGCCCAATTTCACAGGGCTGAACACATGATGATTCCCTCCCCCTGGCGCGCCGACTTTCCGGCCATCGCCGCTCTGCAACGGCAGGACCAGACCTATCTGGACAACGCCGCCACCACACAAAAACCGCAAGCCTTGCTCGATGCGCTGTCGCATTACTACGCCAACGGCGCAGCCAATGTGCACCGCGCGCAGCACCTGCCGGGCGCGCATGCCACGCAAGCGTTCGAAGACAGTCGGCACAAGGTTGCGCAGTGGCTGAATGCCGGTGACCGCGGGCAAATCATTTTTACCCACGGCGCCACCAGCGCGCTGAATCTTCTGGCTTATGGGCTGGAGCATTTATTCCAACCGGGCGATGAAATTGTCATCAGCGCCCTGGAGCACCACGCCAATCTGCTGCCGTGGCAGCAATTGGCCCAGCGGCGACAGTTGAAACTGGTGATCCTGCCGCTGGACGCTGACGGTCTGATCGACCTCGCTGCTGCTGTGCACCTGATCGGCCCACGTACGCGTTTGCTCGCGGTGAGTCAGCTGTCAAACGTGCTCGGTGCTTGGCAGCCACTGACCGCTTTGCTCGGCATGGCCAAGGCGCAAAACGCGCTGACGGTGGTCGATGGCGCACAAGGCGTGGTTCACGGTCGGCATGACGTGCAAGCGCTGGGTTGCGACTTCTATGTGTTTTCCAGCCACAAGCTGTATGGCCCCGATGGTCTCGGCGTGCTGTTCGGGCGCAACGCTGCGCTGGAGCGGTTGAAGCCTTGGCAGTTTGGCGGCGAAATGGTGCTGGAAGCCAACTATCACGACTCGCGCTTCCGCCCGGCGCCGCTGGGTTTCGAGGCAGGCACCCCGCCGATTGCCAGCGTGATCGGCCTCGGCGCGACCCTCGATTATCTGGCCGGTCTGGATCAGGAGGCGGTGTCCGCCCATGAGGCGGCGCTGCATGATTATTTGCTGCGCGGTCTCGCCGCGCGCAACGGCATCCGCCTGCTCGGCAAGCCGCAACTGGCACTGGCCAGTTTCGTCGTCGAGGGGGTGCATAACGCCGATCTGGCGCATCTGCTCACCGAGCAGGGCATCGCCGTGCGCGCCGGGCATCACTGCGCGATGCCGCTGATGAAAGGCTTTGAGCTGGCGGGAGCGATTCGCGTATCGCTGGCGCTGTACAACGATTCGGAAGATCTGGAGCGCTTTTTCGAGGCGCTGGATCAGGCGCTGGAGATGTTGCGATGAGCCTGCCGATGGAAGCGAGCGAAGCGCTGCAGACGTTTCAGAACGCGTCGGGCTGGGAGCAGCGGGCGCGGTTGCTGATGCAGTTTGGTGATCGCCTGTCGTCGATGGATGACGCAGACAAATGCGAGGCCAACCGCGTGCATGGCTGTGAAAGTCAGGTGTGGCTGGTCGGCGAGTTGCGCGACGGTCACTGGCAGTTCAAGGCGAGCAGCGATGCGCGGATGATTCGCGGGTTGGTGGCGCTGTTGCTGTTGCGGGTCAACGGGTTGTCGGCCGCTGAGTTGCAGCAGGTTGATTTGCCTGATTGGTTTAATCAGCTCGGCCTGTCGCGCCAGCTATCGCCGTCGCGCAGCAATGGCCTCAATGCCGTGCTCCAGCGGATGAATGACCTGGCTCGATAAAAGCGGCTGCTTCGCAGCCATCGCGAGCAAGCTCACTCCTACATTTTGAAATGCGTTCCCCTGTAGGAGTGAGCCTGCTCGCGATAGGGCCCTCACCGGCAGCATCAAGCGTCAGGCTTGATACGATCCGAAGGCCGCCGCACCCCCGCCACAATCTTGTCCACAGCCTTGGTCGCGGCCACCATGCCGAACGTTGCCGTCACCATCATCACCGCGCCAAACCCACCCGCGCAGTCCAGTTTCACGCCGTCACCGACAAAACTCTTCTGCAAACAGATGCTGCCGTCCGGCTTCGGATAGCGCAGCTGTTCCGTGGAAAACACGCACGGCACGCTGTAATGCCGGGTCACGGTGCGCGAGAAGCCGTAATCGCGGCGCAACGTCGAACGCACCTTCGAGGCCAGTGGATCGTTGAAGGTCCGGTTGAGATCGCACACCTGAATCAGTGTCGGGTCGATCTGCCCGCCCGCGCCGCCCGTGGTGATGATCTGGATCTTGCGCCGCTTGCACCAGGCGATCAGCGCCGCTTTGGCGTTGACTGCGTCGATGCAGTCGATCACGCAGTCGATGTCCGGCGTGATGTATTCGGCCATGGTGTCACGGGTGACGAAATCCGCGACCGCATGCACGGTGCAGTCCGGGTTGATCCCGCGCAGACGCTCGGCCATTACCTCGACCTTGGGCTTGCCGACGGTGCTGTCCAGCGCGTGCAATTGCCGGTTGGCGTTACTGACGCAGACGTCATCGAGGTCAAACAGCGAAATCTCGCCGACACCGCAACGGGCCATGGCTTCCGCCGCCCAGGAACCGACACCGCCGACACCGACGATCGCCACATGGGCGGCGCGCAAGCGTTCCAGGCCTTCGATGCCATACAAACGGGCGATGCCTGCAAACCGCGGATCTTCTGTACTCATGACCATTACCCCAAAAACCGGCGCGCATTATAGGGCTACGCAGCGACAAGTTTTAAGCTGCAAGCGACAAGTGTAAGAACTTAAGTCAGAGACGACTGCCCAATGTCAGGCATTTTCCGTCAGTTGTACGACTGGTGAAGCGCCGGTGTAGGATGCGCGCCCCTCGGGCGTCTATCCGACCGATCCTTCGTTCCACAGCCTTTGGAACCCGAAATAGCTATGTCATCGCGTAAATTTGGACTCAACCTGGTGGTCGTGCTGGCCATCGCTGCGCTTTTCAGCGGTTTCTGGGCGTTGATCAACCGCCCGGTGTCAGCGCCGAACTGGCCGGAGCAGATCTCTGGTTTCTCTTATTCGCCATTCCAGCAGGGACAATTCCCACAGAAAGATCAGTACCCGACTGACGACGAAATGCGCCGCGATCTGGAAATCATGAGCAAGCTGACGGACAACATCCGCATCTACTCGGTCGACGGCTCGTTGGGTGACATCCCCAAACTGGCAGAAGAGTTTGGTTTGCGAGTGACCCTCGGTATCTGGATCAGCCCCGATCAGGAGCGCAACGAACGAGAAATCGCCAAAGCCATCGAACTGGCCAACACTTCGCGCAGCGTGGTGCGCGTGGTGGTCGGCAACGAGGCGCTGTTCCGTGAAGAAATCACTCCCGAAGCGCTGATCGTTCTGCTGGATCGGGTGCGTGCTGCGGTCAAAGTGCCGGTAACGACGTCCGAGCAATGGCACATCTGGGAGAAATACCCACAATTGGCCAAACACGTTGACCTGATCGCCGCCCACGTTCTGCCGTACTGGGAATTCATTCCGGTCGACAAGGCTGACCAGTTCGTCTTCGACCGCGCGCGCGACCTGAAGAAGCTGTTCCCGAAAAAGCCACTGCTGCTCTCCGAAGTTGGCTGGCCGAGCAACGGTCGCATGCGCGGTGGTGCCGATGCGTCGCCGGCCGATCAGGCCATCTACCTGCGTACGCTGGTCAACAAGCTTAACCGTCAGGGCTTCAACTACTTCGTGATCGAGGCGTTTGATCAGCCGTGGAAGGCCAGCGACGAAGGCTCGGTCGGGGCCTACTGGGGCGTGTTCAACGCAGCGCGTCAGCAGAAATTCAATTTCGAAGGCCCGGTCGTCGCGATCCCGCAGTGGCGGGTGCTGGCCATCGGCTCGGTGGTGCTGGCCCTGTTGTCGCTGACCCTGCTGATGATCGACGGCTCGGCCCTGCGCCAGCGCGGTCGCACGTTCCTGACCTTTATCGCGTTCCTTTGCGGTTCGGTGCTGGTGTACATCGGCTACGACTACAGCCAGCAATACAGCACGTGGTTCAGCCTGACAGTGGGTTTCCTCCTGGCGCTGGGTGCCCTCGGGGTATTCATCGTATTACTGACCGAGGCCCATGAACTGGCCGAAGCAGTGTGGATTCACAAGCGTCGGCGTGAATTCCTGCCGGTGGTCGGCGACTCCAGCTATCGTCCGAAAGTCTCGATCCATGTACCGTGCTACAACGAGCCGCCGGAGATGGTCAAACAGACCCTCGACGCCCTCGCCGCGCTCGACTATCCCGACTATGAAGTGCTGATCATCGACAACAACACCAAGGACCCGGCGGTCTGGGAGCCGGTGCGCGACTACTGCGCGACCCTCGGCCCGCGCTTCAAGTTTTTCCACGTTGCACCGCTGGCCGGGTTCAAGGGTGGCGCGCTGAACTACCTGATTCCGCACACCGCCAGGGACGCCGAAGTGATCGCGGTAATCGACTCCGATTATTGCGTGCACCCGAACTGGCTCAAGCACATGGTGCCGCACTTCGCTGATCCGAAAATTGCTGTGGTGCAGTCGCCGCAGGATTATCGCGACCAGAACGAAAGCACTTTCAAGAAGCTCTGTTACGCCGAATACAAAGGCTTCTTCCATATCGGCATGGTCACCCGCAACGACCGCGACGCGATCATTCAGCACGGCACCATGACCATGACCCGCCGTTCGGTCCTGGAAGAATTGGGCTGGGCCGACTGGTGCATTTGTGAAGACGCCGAACTGGGTCTGCGCGTGTTCGAAAAAGGCTTGTCGGCGGCGTATTACCACGACAGTTACGGCAAAGGCCTGATGCCGGATACGTTCATCGACTTCAAGAAACAGCGTTTCCGCTGGGCCTATGGCGCGATCCAGATCATCAAGCGCCACACCGCCAGCCTGCTGCGCGGCAAGGACACCGAGCTGACCCGCGGCCAGCGCTACCACTTCCTCGCCGGCTGGCTGCCGTGGGTCGCCGACGGCATGAACATCTTCTTTACCGTCGGTGCGCTGCTGTGGTCGGCGGCGATGATCATCGTGCCGCAACGGGTCGATCCGCCGCTGCTGATCTTCGCGATCCCGCCGCTGGCGCTGTTCGTGTTCAAGGTCGGCAAGATCATCTTCCTTTATCGTCGCGCCGTCGGCGTCAACCTCAAGGATGCGTTCTGCGCGGCGCTGGCCGGGCTGGCGTTGTCGCACACCATCGCCAAAGCGGTGCTGTACGGCTTCTTCACCACCAGCATTCCGTTCTTCCGCACGCCGAAAAACGCCGACAACCATGGTTTCTGGGTGGCGATTTCCGAGGCGCGCGAAGAAGTGTTCATCATGCTGCTGTTGTGGGGCGCGGCGCTGGGGATCTTTCTGGTCAACGGCATGCCGAGCAATGACATGCGCTTCTGGGTGGTGATGCTGCTGGTGCAATCGCTGCCGTATCTGGCGGCGCTGATCATGGCGTTCCTGTCGTCGCTGCCCAAACCTGCCGCAGCGCAGGAACCGGCACCGGTCGTCTAAATCGACATCGATGCACTAAACGGCGGCCAATGGTCGCCGTTTTGCTTTAAGATAACCGCCATTTTGCGGGGCTATCCTGATTCCTGTGGGAGCCAGCCTGCTGGCGATAGCGGTGGAAACATCACCGTTGATTTGACTGACACACCGTCATCGCCAGCAGGCTGGCTCCCACATTTAGTCCGTGCCCACATTCATGATTCCGGAGTTTTCCATGACGGCCCACGCCGACCTTTCGCCGACCCTCCAGCTCGCCATCGACCTGATCCGCCGCCCGTCCGTGACGCCGGTCGACGCCGATTGCCAGAAGCAGATGATGCAGCGCCTGGGCGATGCCGGTTTTAACCTGGAGCCGATGCGCATCGAAGATGTGGATAACTTCTGGGCTACCCACGGCAACAGTGAAGGCCCGGTGCTGTGCTTCGCCGGCCACACCGACGTGGTACCGACCGGCCCGGTCAGCGCGTGGCAGATCGACCCGTTCAACGCGGTGATCGACGAACACGGCATGCTCTGCGGCCGTGGCGCGGCAGACATGAAAGGCAGCCTGGCGTCGATGACCGTCGCCGCCGAGCGCTTCGTCGCCGATTACCCGAACCACAAGGGCAAGGTCGCGTTCCTGATCACCAGCGACGAAGAAGGCCCGGCGCATCACGGCACCAAAGCGGTGGTCGAGCGTCTGGCCGCGCGCAACGAGCGTCTGGACTGGTGCATCGTCGGCGAGCCGTCGAGCACCACCCTGGTCGGTGACGTGGTCAAGAATGGCCGTCGCGGCTCGCTCGGCGCCAAGCTCACGGTCAAGGGTATTCAGGGGCACGTCGCCTATCCGCATCTGGCGAAAAACCCGATCCACCTCGCCGCCCCGGCACTGGCCGAACTGGCCGCCGAGCATTGGGATCACGGCAACGATTTCTTCCCGCCGACCAGTTTCCAGATTTCCAACGTCAATTCCGGCACCGGCGCGACTAATGTGATTCCGGGCGATCTGGTGGCGGTGTTCAACTTCCGCTTCTCTACCGAATCGACTGTTGAAGGCCTGCAGAAACGCGTCGCCGATATCCTCGACAAGCACGATCTGGACTGGCATATCGACTGGGCGCTGTCCGGTTTGCCGTTCCTCACTGAACCTGGCGCACTGCTCGATGCGGTGTCGGCGAGCATCAAGACCATCACCGGACGCGAGACCAAGGCGTCCACCAGCGGCGGCACTTCCGATGGTCGTTTCATCGCGACCATGGGCACGCAGGTGGTTGAACTGGGCCCGGTCAACGCGACCATTCATCAGGTCAACGAGCGCGTTCTGGCGGCGGACCTCGATGTGCTGACCGAGATCTACTACCAGACCCTGATCAAGTTGCTCGCCTGATGCTCGCTTGCCCCCTCTGCAGTGAACCGCTCAACGCGGTGGATAACGGCGTTGCCTGCCCCGCCGGCCACCGCTTCGACCGCGCGCGCCAGGGTTACCTGAACCTGCTGCCGGTGCAGCACAAGAACAGCCGTGATCCAGGCGACAACCAGGCGATGGTCGAGGCGCGCCGCGACTTTTTGAACGCCGGGCATTACGCACCGGTGGCCAGGCGTCTGGCTGAACTGGCGGCGGGTTATGCGCCGGATCGCTGGGTCGACATCGGCTGTGGCGAGGGTTACTACACCGCGCAAATCGCCGAGGCCCTGCCGAACGCTGACGGCTACGCGCTGGATATCTCCCGCGAAGCCGTCAAACGCGCCTGCAAGCGTAATCCGGCAATCAGCTGGTTGATCGCCAGCATGGCGCGCGTGCCGTTGGCGTCGGGCAGTTGCCAGTTTCTCGCCAGCGTCTTCAGTCCGCTGGACTGGGATGAGGCCAAGCGTCTGCTGAGCGTGGGCGGAGGCCTGATGAAAGTCGGCCCGACCCGCGGCCATCTGATGGAGCTGCGCGAACGCCTGTATGACGAAGTGCGCGAATACACCGATGACAAGCATTTGGCCCTGGTGCCCGAAGGCATGGCGCTGGCGCACAGTGAAACGCTGGAATTCAAACTGACGCTGGACAAGCCCGAGGATCGCGCCAACCTGTTGGCGATGACACCTCACGGCTGGCGCGCCAGTGCCGAGCGTCGCGCGGCGGTGATCGAACAGGCCGAGCCGTTCGAGACCACCGTGTCGATGCGCTACGATTATTTCGTTGTTCAATAACTTTTGGTTCCGGGCGAGTGCCCGGGGCCGGCTAAATCCGCGAATGGATTTTTCAGACCCGCAGTGAGGACATCCATGCGCCAACCGGATATCGAGATTTACCTGAAAGACGCCGACGTCGACCACAAGGCCATTTCCGCCTGGCTCGGCGCCGCGCTGGGCCCGTGCAGCGACTGGGTGCAGAAAGGTCAGACGTACAAGTGCAAGGCCGGCACCATCCCGGTGACCTGGCTGCCGAAAGCCGTAGGCAAGTGGAACAGCCTGTACCTGGAAAGTGATCAGACCCCATGGGACGACGACATCGCCTGCGCCCGCGCAGCCTTTGCCGCGCTGAACGTCGAAGTGCGCTGCGCACCGGGAACGTGGGTTGAAGAGGAAGGTGAAGAGACGGCCGATCGCTGGATTCGCATCAGCGCTGATGGTGAAGAAGAAATCACCTGGAAAACGGCTTAAAAACAGCTGCAAGTTACGAGCTGCAAGCTGCAAGTTCAAGCCGAACTGTTTTGACTTGCAGCTTGTAGCTTACCGCTCGAAGCTGCTTTTAAAGGCCTATGACGTCTTCAGCCTGCAAGCCCTTCTCGCCGCTGATCACGGCGTATTCAACCTGCTGGCCTTCAGTCAGCGACCGGTGCCCTTCGCCGCGAATCGCGCGGTAGTGTACAAACACGTCCGCCCCGTCTTCGCGCTGAATGAAGCCGTAGCCCTTGGCGTCGTTGAACCACTTCACATTGCCGGTTTCGCGTGTTGCCATCTGTTCGTACTCCTTTTTTATTATTGAACGGGCTTTTCGCAGGAAAGCCTCAGCGGAACGTCAGCCTGCGTCCGACGTCCATCAAAGGGCACCGGCAACAGAGCGCCGAGTATATGACAGGTGGAAAAAGTCTCAACAGGAGATTACTTCGGTGCTTTTTTGCCGATTTTCACCCAATACGGCAAACTGTCGCCCACTTGAGCAACCGCTCGGTTTTATTCACTCACGCAGAAGCCGTATGACCCGTTCCCCGTTCCGCCGTCTTGTGTTTGGCACCCTGCGCCGACTGTTGTACCTCTGGGTTCGCTCGGAGACGATCAATCAGTCGTCGTTCACCCTCAACCTCGACCGCAGTCGTCCGGTGTTCTACGTCCTGCAAAACCCTTCGCTGACCGATCTGGCCGTGGTCGACACCGAGTGCACCAAGGCCGGCCTGCCGCGTCCGGTGCTGGCCGTGTCGGTGGGTGCGCTGATCGAGCCGGCAGCGTTTTTCTACCTGACCCCGGACCCGGACTGGCTCGGTCGTCAAGACAAACGCGGCGCGCCGCCGACCTTGACCCGACTGGTCAGCGCGCTGTCGCAAAACGCCGCCGAAGATGCGCAGATCATTCCGGTCAGCGTGTTCTGGGGCCAATCGCCGGACAGCGAAAACAGTCCGTGGAAGTTGTTGTTCGCCGACAGCTGGGCGGTCACGGGCCGTCTGCGGCGCTTGCTGAGCATCATTGTCCTGGGCCGCAAAACCCGCGTGCAATTCTCCGCACCGATCCACCTGCGTGAGCTGATCGATCACAACAAGGGCCATGAACGCACCGTGCGCATGGCCCAGCGGATTCTGCGTGTGCACTTCCGCAACCTGAAAGCGGCGGTGATCGGCCCGGACATTTCCCACCGGCGCAATCTGGTCAAAGGCTTGCTCAATCAGCCGCTGGTCAAGCAAGCGATCCTCGACGAAGCCGAGCGCGAAAACATCTCCGCGGAAAAAGCCAAGGCTCAGGCCCTGCGCTACGGCAACGAGATCGCTTCGGACTACACCTACACGGCGATCCGCTTCCTGGAAGTGGTACTGAGCTGGTTCTGGAACAAGATTTACGACGGCATCAAGGTCAACCACATCGAAGGCGTGCAAGAGGTCGCTCAGGGTCACGAAGTGATCTACGTGCCGTGCCACCGCAGCCACATCGACTATCTGCTGCTGTCGTATCTGCTGTTCCGCAACGGCCTGACCCCGCCGCACATCGCCGCCGGGATCAACCTCAACATGCCGGTGATCGGCAGCCTGCTGCGCCGTGGCGGCGCGTTTTTCATGCGCCGAACGTTCAAGGGCAACCCGCTGTACACCTCGGTGTTCAACGAATACTTGCACACGCTGTTTACCAAAGGTTTCCCGGTCGAATACTTCGTCGAAGGCGGCCGCTCGCGCACCGGGCGCATGCTGCAACCGAAAACCGGCATGCTCGCGATCACCCTGCGCAGCTTCCTGCGCTCGTCACGCATGCCGATCGTGTTTGTGCCGGTGTACATCGGCTATGAGCGCGTGCTTGAAGGTCGCACTTACCTCGGCGAACTGCGCGGGGCAAGCAAGAAGAAAGAATCGATTTTCGACATCTTCAAAGTCATCGGCGCGCTCAAGCAGCGCTTCGGCCAGGTCGCGGTGAACTTCGGTGAGCCGATCAAACTCGCCGAATTCCTCGACGCCGAGCAACCGGACTGGCGCCAGCAGCAACTCGGTCCGCAGTTCAAACCGGCGTGGCTTAACGAAACCACTAACCGCCTCGGCGAAAAAGTCGCCCGGCATCTCAACGAAGCCGCAGCGATCAACCCGGTCAATCTGGTAGCGCTGGCGTTGCTCTCGACCACGCGTCTGGCGCTGGATGATCGCGCCATGGCGCGGGTGCTGGATCTGTACCTGGCGCTGCTGCGCAAAGTCCCGTACTCGCCGCACACCACCCTGCCTGAAGGCGATGGCCGCGCGCTGATCGAGCATGTGAAGGACATGGACCTGCTCGCCGAGCAGAACGATGCGCTGGGCAAGATTCTTTATCTGGACGAACAGAATGCCGTCCTGATGACCTACTACCGCAACAACGTGTTGCACATCTTCGCCCTGCCATCGCTGCTGGCGAGCTTCTTCCAGAGCACTTCGCGCATGAGCCGCGAGCAGATTCTGCGCTACACCCGCGCGCTGTATCCGTACTTGCAATCGGAGCTGTTCATTCGCTGGACGCTGGATGAGCTGGACGGTGTGGTCGATCAATGGCTGGAAGCGTTTGTCGAGCAAGGCCTGCTGCGTTTCGAGAAGGACCTGTACCTGCGCCCGGCACCGAGTTCGCGACATTTCGTGTTGCTGACGCTGCTGTCGAAAAGCATCGCGCAGACCTTGCAGCGTTTCTACATGACCGTGTCCCTGCTGCTCAACAGCGGCCAGAACAGCATCAGCGCCGAAGAACTGGAAGACCTGTGCACGGTCATGGCCCAGCGCCTGTCGATCCTGCATGGACTCAATGCGCCAGAGTTCTTCGACAAGAGCCTGTTCCGTCACTTCATCCAGACGATGCTCGACCTCGACGTGCTGCGCCGCGACGAAGCCGGCAAGCTCAGCTATCACGAACTGCTGGGCGAACTCGCCGAAGGCGCGGCGAAACGCGTACTGCCGGCGGAGATTCGTTTGTCGATCCGCCAGGTTGCGCTGCATCGCAGTGAAGATGCGGCTGATCAGCTCCCCGCATTGCCGCAGGCCTGACGCAAATCCCTGCAGGAGCGAGCCTGCTCGCGAAAACGGTTGTTCAGTCACTGGAATTATTGACTGAACCACCGCTTTCGCGAGCAGGCTCGCTCGCACATTGAAAGGAAATTTACCCATGAAAAAATTGCTGACCATTGCCGCCGCCACGCTACTCAGCGCCTGCCAATCCACCACCCCGGCCGGCAAAGTCGGCCTCGACGGCGAAGTGTTTTACCTGCAACGCATCGCCCTGCCGCCGAGCGCGACATTGAGCGTCAGCCTGCAGGATGTTTCGCTGGCTGATGCACCCGCCGTGGTCCTCGACCAACAGAAAGGCCCCGTCAAAGGTCAGGTGCCGCTGCCGTTCCACTTGAGCTACGATCCGGCGCAGGTCAAACCCGGCCATCGCTATTCGGTCAGCGCGCGCATCGAGGTCAATGGTGAGCTGATGTTCATCACCACCGAAAACCACGCCGTGCAGCTCGACGGCAATGGCCCGCAGCCGCTGAAAATCCGCGTCGACGCCGTCCGCTAACTCACGCTCCACCACAAGGAAGCCGCCATGCGCCGCCCTACCCTTCGCTTCGCCGCCATCTGCACCGGCCTGATGATCTCCGCCAACGCCCTGGCCCTGTCGCTCAGCGACCTGTCGCAACAAGACGCCGCCGGCGGCCTCAAGGATGCCCTGACCCAAGGCGCACAAATCGCCGTCAAACAACTCGGCACGCCCGGTGGCTTCAGCAACAACCCTGAAGTGAAGATCGAATTGCCAGGCAAACTCGGTAAAGCCGCAAGCAAGATGAAAGCCTTCGGCATGGGCGCCCAGGTCGAAGAACTGGAAACCGCGATGAACAAAGCCGCGGAATCCGCCGTGACCCAGGCCCAGCCAATCCTAGTCGACGCCGTGAAGAAAATGAGCGTGGCCGACGCCAAAGGCATCCTCAGCGGCGGCAACGACTCCGCCACCCAATACCTCGACAAATCCAGCCGCGAACAGATCCGCGCCAAGTTCTTGCCGATCGTCAAACAAGCCACCGACAAGGTCGGCGTCGCGCAGAAATACAACTCGTTCGCCGGCCAGGCCGCCGCATTCGGTGTGGTCGACGCGAAGAGCGCCAACGTCGAAAACTACGTGACTGAACAGGCGCTCAATGGTTTGTTCGAGATGATTGGCAAACAGGAAGAAACGTTGCGCCAGAATCCTGCAGCGGCGGCGACGAGTCTGGCGAAGAAGGTGTTTGGAACGCTTTAAGCGGTTACGGCGTGGGGG
The DNA here is from genome assembly GCF_900104975.1 of Pseudomonas sp. Z003-0.4C(8344-21). Taxonomy (NCBI): domain Bacteria; kingdom Pseudomonadati; phylum Pseudomonadota; class Gammaproteobacteria; order Pseudomonadales; family Pseudomonadaceae; genus Pseudomonas; species Pseudomonas sp. Z003-0.4C(8344-21). Next base: position 5,099,862 of record NZ_LT629756.1, read on the forward strand.
CGAAGCAACGCGCCTCCGTGCTTACATTTTTGTAGAGGGCTTCGTAAAAAATACACCCATTCCCGTCCCATCTTCCTTCGCTCGAAAACCTGCAATTTAATCAGTCCCTTTAATGCCGAAGCAGCCTCGGCATACGAACAGACAAAGTTTCCCGCCACATTGTTGGCAGTGAATTCTTTTGCAACTCCACTTTTTGCCACTTGATAAACCGCACGCTGTTTCTCTGTCAGTTGCTCGAAAAAGCCTGAACTGATGAGCCAGCGCTCGAAGTCTTCGGTATAGGCAACAGTTCTGCGGTAAACGTCTGTGAATCCAAGCACCGCACGCTGGATGACCGAGCACTGAAATTCGATGAAATAGGTCAGGTCCAGCTCATCCGCCTCGGTGTGTAAATAAGATCGTCCGTATTTCACCGGTGCGTTGCGCAATAGCAAACTGATCGCGATATAGCGAAAAGCTGCGAACTCGTTTTTGAACATCAACCAATAAAACAACGCCCTGGCGACCCGCCCGTTTCCATCACGAAAGGGATGTTCATAGCCCAAGGCAAAGTGCAGCGTGATTGCCTTGATCAGGGGATGCAGATAATTCTTCTCTAGTGTTGAGCCGTCGGACAGGTTGACCCAATTCGACAGTTTCTCCAGCCGCGCAACCAAACCCGCAGCAGGCGGCGGCCGATGCACGGTGTTGCCCGCGCCGTCCTGCACAACGACTTCATCATTGGCTCGGAAAACTCCGGGGGAATATTGCTCGTCATCGATCCCTTCGACACCGACCTGATGGATCGCGGCGATCAACGCTACGCTCAAGGGTTCGTGACGTTGTTCCCAGGCAAAATTCATCATCCGGTAATTACCCAGCACCATGCGCTCGTCGGGGGTGCGCGGCTGGCGCTGATGCTTGAGCATGTCCTTGGCCACCCGTGTGGTGGTGGCCGCGCCTTCCAACTGGCTACTGGCGATGGCTTCATCTTCGATCAGATCATTGAGCAGATAAGAAAAGTGCATCCGCTCACCGATCTGACTGGTCATGTAGTCCAGCGCAGCCGTACTGGTATGACGATCCACGACAGACAGGGTTTTCTGCGCCAGCGGCGTCTGCACATATTTGCTCCATTGCAACGGCTCGCCCAACGGCAACAGATTGATGTATTGCGCCGCCCGCGCCCTCTTCACCAAAGCCCAACAAAGATTCGCGTCCAACCCCGCAGCCCAGCGATAGCGCAGCGCCTCGAATGGCAGGTAACGACCCTGATCATCAAATGGTTTGAGCAACGCAAGATAATCTGCCAAGCGCTCCTTGTGGGGAGAACGAGCCAAGAGATCGAAAACAGGGTCGGTTCTGCCGCTTGATTTCGGTGGCTTCTTCATCGGGACAGACTCAAGGATCGCGGAAAACAGGAGCCGGAGTACAACATTCGACGCGCAGAGGCTCAAGATCGGAGGTTTCTGAAAAAGATGTAGGACGGTGGGAGCATGGCAGAGTAGTAATCGTCGGCTGCCCGGCCGCCTTCGCTTGCAGGCAAGCCCCCACAAAAACCGCGCCCACCATCAGGCCGAGTGCCAGCTCGCCTGCTTTTTATCTCGCTGCTGATCTTGGTCGCCGCCGCCATTGAAGGTTGAGGCTTGAAATCAGTCAAAAATCAAAAGCCCCTCACCCTAGCCCTCCCGAAACGTCGGACCGCCCGTAGGGAGAGGGGACTGACCGAGTTGTTTGGAGTAAGCGCGCCAGCATGCGATATCGAGTCGAATGCAAATTTTGAATCCAACCAAAATCGGCCCCCTCTCCCTCGGGAGAGGGCTGGGGTGAGGGGCGGATACACCGCAGATCAAAAGCCAGCCACCCGCCTCTAACCACTCAACAATGAGCGTTAGCTCGCGTGCTTTTGATCTTGCGTCACCGGCGACGTCGGAAGGCTGAGCGCAGGGATTGATCCGGGCGTGGGAGCGCAGCGACCGTCTGGCGCAGCCAGACACAGCGGAAGGAGGTGCAGCGCAGCAAACCGTAGCCGCTGCGCCCGGATCGATCCCGGAGCGAAGGAACCCCAAGCCCGCGAAGGGCCGAACGCAGGAGCAAGCCTTTTCGGTTACCTTTTCGGCGTCTGGAAAAGGTAACTCGCCGTAAGGGCGAAACCGCCAGCCGCAACACCCAAAAAACCGGATATTCACCCAAACCCCAAGAGCCTGGTCGGCCCGAAGGCCGCCAAGAATCAAACCTCCCGACGAACCCTGAACCAGGCCGCATACAACGCCGGCAAAAACAGCAGCGTCAACGCCGTAGCCACAATCAACCCGCCCATGATCGCTACCGCCATCGGCCCGAAGAACACACTGCGCGACAACGGAATCATCGCCAGCACCGCCGCCAGCGCCGTCAGCACAATCGGCCGGAACCGCCGCACGGTCGCCTCGATAATCGCCTGCCATGGCTTGAGCCCAGAGGCGATATCCTGCTCGATCTGATCCACCAGAATCACCGAATTGCGCATGATCATCCCCGACAACGCAATTGTCCCCAGCATCGCCACAAAGCCGAATGGCTGGCGGAACACCATCAGAAACAACGTCACCCCGATCAACCCCAGTGGCGCCGTGAGAAACACCATCGCCGTGCGCGAAAAACTGCGTAACTGCAACATCAACAGCGTCAGCACCACAACGATGAACATCGGCACCCCGGCATTCACCGACGCCTGCCCGCGCTGAGAATCCTCCACCGTGCCGCCGACATCCAGCAGGTAGCCATCCGGCAATTCGGCGCGAATCGAATCCAGCGTCGGCATGATCTGCTTCACCAGCGTTGCCGGTTGCTCCTTGCCGTAGATATCCGCTCGCACGGTCACGTTCGGCAGGCGGTTGCGGTGCCAGATGATCCCTTCCTCGAAGCCATATTCAAGCGTGGCAATCTGTGACAAGGCGACACTGCGGCCGTTGTCCGTCGGCACCGCCAGACTTGGCAGCAGCGACAACTCGGTGCGTTCATGCACCGTTCCGCGCAGGAGGATTTCGATCAACTCATTGTCTTCGCGGTACTGACTGACGCTCGACCCGGTCAACGAACTCTGCAGGAATTTCGCCAGATTCGCCGTGCTCACGCCCAGCGCGCGCGCGCGCTCCTGATCGATATTCAGGTAAACGACTTTGCTCGGCTCCTCCCAATCCAGGTGCACATTGACCACATGCGGATTTTCGCGAACCTTGGCCGCTACCTTGCGGGCAAGCGCGCGAACCTCTTCGATATGCTCGCCAGTCACACGGAACTGCACCGGATAGCCGACCGGCGGACCGTTCTCCAGACGTGTGACCCGCGAGCGCAGCGTCGGGAATTGCTCGTTGAGGGTGTCAATCAACCACATACGCAGCGTCTCTCGCTCCTCGATGGTTTTCGCCAACACCACAAACTGCGCGAAGCTCGCTGCCGGCAGCTGCTGATCGAGCGGCAGATAAAAGCGCGGCGAACCGGTGCCGACGTAAGCCACGTAATTGTCGATACCCGCGTGCTCCTTGAGCAGCGCTTCGAGGCGTTTGACCTCGCTGGTCGTGTTAGCCAACGACACGCCCTCGGCCAGTTTCAGATCAACCATCAGCTCCAGTCGATTGGAGGCCGGGAAGAACTGTTGCGGGACAAAGCGGAACAGCATCACCGAGGCGATGAACAGCCCGACGGTCAGCACGATCACGGTTTTGCGGTGCGCCACACACCATTCAACCAAGCGCCGGACCCGCTGATAGAACGGCGTGCCGTACGGGTCTGGCTGACCGTCGCCGGTGCCATGCTTGGCTGCGTGAATCTTCGCCAGATCCGGCAGGAGTTTTTCCCCCAGATACGGCACGAACATCACCGCCGCGACCCACGACGCGAGCAGTGCAATAGTCACCACCTGGAAGATCGAACGGGTGTATTCGCCAGTGCCGGACTGTGCCGTGGCAATCGGCAGAAACCCGGCAGCGGTGATCAAGGTGCCGGTCAGCATCGGGAACGCGGTGCTGGTCCAGGCGTAACTCGCGGCGCGGATGCGATCGAAGCCCTGCTCCATTTTGATCGCCATCATTTCCACGGCGATGATCGCATCGTCGACCAGCAACCCCAACGCCAGCACCAGCGCACCGAGGGAAATCTTGTGCAAACCGATGCCCAGGTAATACATGCAGGCGAAGGTCATCGCCAACACCAGCGGGATGGTCAGCGCGACGACCATGCCGGTGCGTACGCCGAGGGAGAAGAAGCTCACCAGCAACACGATCGCCAACGCTTCGACCAACACCTGGACGAACTCGCCGACACCGGTTTTCACCGCTGCCGGTTGGTCGGACACCTTGCGCAGTTGCATGCCGGCCGGGAGGTTTTTCTGCAATCGCGAGAACTCGGTTTCCAGCGCTTTGCCGAGCACCAGAATGTCGCCACCGTCCTTCATCGCGACAGCCAGACCGATCGCATCGTCGCCCATGAATCGCATGCGCGGCGCCGGCGGATCGCTGAAACCGCGACGCACGTCAGCGATATCGGCGATGCGGAACGTACGATCAGCGACACGAATCGGAAAGTTCTTTATCTCATCGACTGTCTGAAAATTTCCCGAGACCCGTAGCTGCAAACGCTCGCTGCCGGTTTCGAAGAACCCCGCCGTGGAGACCGCGTTCTGCTCTTCCAGCGCTTGCTGCACCGCGGCCAGCGGCAAACCCAAGGTTGCCAGTTTGACGTTGGACAGCTCGACCCAGATTTTCTCGTCCTGCAGCCCGAGCAGTTCGACCTTGCCGACATCCTTGACTCGTTGCAGCTGGATCTGGATGCGATCGGCGTAATCCTTGAGCACGGCGTAATCGAAACCGTCGCCCGTCAGCGCATAGATATTGCCGAACGTGGTACCGAACTCGTCGTTGAAAAACGGCCCTTGAACGCCCGGCGGCAAGGTTTGGCGAATATCGCCGACTTTCTTGCGCAACTGATACCAGAGGTCGGGAATGTCCTTGGAGTGCATCGAATCACGGGCGATAAAAGTGACTTGCGATTCGCCGGGGCGGGAGAACGACATGATGCGTTCGTATTCGCCGGTTTCCATCAGCTTCTTTTCTATGCGCTCGGTGACCTGACGCGAAACTTCCTGCGCCGTCGCGCCGGGCCAGCGGGTCTGAATGACCATGGCCTTGAAGGTGAACGGCGGATCTTCGCTCTGGCCCAGTTTGGTGTAGGACAACGCGCCAACAACGGCGAGCAAAAGCATCAGGAACAGTACGATCTGGCGATTACGCAGCGCCCATTCAGAGAGGTTGAAGCGCATCGGGGCTTACTCCTTGTTCGCCAGATTGACCACGCGGTTGGAGCGATCCACCGGCCGCACCTGCTGACCTTCGAGCAACACATGGACCCCGGCTGCCACCACCCAGTCGCTGGCGCTCAAGCCTTCGAGCACCGGTACGTTTTTTTCACCGAACGGGCCGACGCGCACCGGGGTTTTCTTCAAAGTGTTGTTGACGCTCACGACCCACACGTAGGTCGCGCCGTTTTCGGCGGTGAGGGCCGATAGCGGCACTGACAAGGACACGCTGTCGGCGGATTGCACGAAGACCCGCGCGCTCTGGCCCAGCTCAGCCGGGACTTTGCCGCTGGCAAAGGAAATTCGTGCGGCGAAAGTCCGCGAACGCGGATCGGCCGCTGGCGACAATTCGCGGATCTGCCCGGCGAAGCGCTGGTTCTGCTGGGTCCACAATTCGACGGTGACAGGCTGCCCGACCTTGAAGCGGCCGAAGCTTTGCTCCGGCAGGCTGATCAAGACTTCACGTTCACCATCGGTAGCGAGGGTGAACACGGTTTGCCCGGCAGCGACCACTTGCCCAACTTCCACCGAGCGTTTGGCCACCACGCCATCCTGCGGCGCGCGCAGTACTGCGTAGCTGGCCTGGTTGGTGGAGACGTTGAATTCGGCTTTGATTTGTTTAAGGCGTGCTTCGCCGGAGCGGTATAGATTTTCGGCGTTGTCGTAGGCCGAGCGGCTGACCATCTGCCGCTCCATCAGGGTTTTGTAGCGATCCCGCTCGGCGCGCACCAGATTCAGATTGGCTTCGGCGGCAGCGACCTGAGCGCGCGTGGCTTCCAGTTGCAGGCGTACATCCTGCGGATCGAGTTCGGCCAAGGGCTGGTCAGCTTTCACGCGCTGGCCTTCATCGACCAGTCGTCGGCTGACCTTGCCGCCAATACGAAACGCTAGGTCCGGCTCGTAACGCGCACGGACTTCACCGGGATAACTTTCCATCGCCTGCGCCGAAGGCTCTGGCTGCACCACCATGGCCGGTCGCACGGTGACTTGCGTCACCTCTTCCTGACCGCACGCCGACAACAGAAACGCCAGACTCGCTGGCAGTGCAAAGGACAACGCATGGCGGAACATGGTGACGGACCTTTCGCTAATGGTGCTTGGAATATTTATACTGGCCGGTATGGTATTAATAGCAAACTCACCAGTCCAGTATTAAAAGCGAAGAATGTCGAACAATCCTGCAGCTCCAAACGGCCCAGGCCGCCCCAAGGATCTGGCCAAGCGCCAGGCCATCCTCGACGCGGCGAAAATCCTCTTTCTTACGCACGGTTACGCCAACACCAGCATGGACGCGGTGGCCAGCGAGGCCGGCGTGTCAAAACTGACGGTCTACAGCCATTTCAACGACAAGGAGACCTTGTTCTCTGCCGCCGTAGTGGCCAAATGCGAAGAGCAATTGCCGCCGCTGTTCTTCGAATTGCCGGAAGGCATTGCGGTGGAAAATGTGTTGCTGAACATTGCCCGAGGCTTTCATCAACTGATCAACAGTGAGGAATCGGTGAACCTGCACCGGCTGATCATGGCGCTGGGCAGTCAGGACCCGAACCTGTCGCTGATCTTCTTCGAAGCCGGCCCGGAGCGCATGGTGCAGGGCATGGAGCGACTGTTGACGCGTATCCACAAGACCGGCGCGCTGAACATCGATCTGCCGCGCAATGCCGCCGAGCATTTCTTTTGCCTGATCAAGGGTGCGGGGAATTTTCGGCTGTTGTATGGCTGTGGCGAGCCGTTGAGCGAAGAGGCTTCAGAACGCCATATTCAGGAAGTAGTGGCTTTGTTTATGCGCGCTTATCGACCCTGATTTCTGCGGTGTCGGCACTGACGCCATCGCTGGCAAGCCAGCTCCCACAAGGATTTGGGTGTGATCACAAACTGTGTACACACCAACAAACCCTGTGGGAGCTGGCTTGCCAGCGATTGGCGCGACTCGGTTTTAAGGCTTCAGTGCTTTTTTCGGGTAAATGTCATACCGGCTCGACTTGCCATCCAGCGCATGGCTAGGCTTCGGCCCGTCAATGCAAGGCGCTTTGCGCGGGCGCTTGACCACGACCCGGTGCGTGGCCAACGCCAGCGCGGCTTCGAGCAAGGCTGGTGCATCCGGGTCATCGCCGACCAGGGGCCGGAACAGGCGCATTTCCTTTTTCACCAACGCGGTCTTCTCTCGGTGCGGAAACATCGGGTCGAGATAGATCACCTGCGGCGGCTCGCCTTCCCAATGGCGCATGACCTCGATGGAATTGCCCTTGAGCAGCTTCATCCGCGCCACGATCGGCGCTACGTCGAAATCCTCCGCCGCCCGCGCCAGACCGTCTTCCAGCAGCGCGCCAATCAACGGCTGGCGCTCGATCAGGCTCATTTCACAGCCGAGGCTGGCGAGGACGAACGCATCCTTGCCCAGCCCCGCCGTGGCATCCAGCACGCGCGGGCGCACGCCTTGGGCGATACCGACCGCTTTGGCGATCATCTGCCCGCTACCGCCACCGTACAAACGCCGATGCGCCGCGCCGCCCTCGACAAAGTCGACCCGCACCGGCCCCGGTGCGTCCGGGCCGAGTTGTTGCAGCTGCAAACCCTGCTCGCCGACCTGCAAGGCGAACTCGCCGTCAGCCTCGGCGAGCGGCAGGCCGAGACGTTCGGCCCATTGCTCGGCTTGCGCTTGAAACGTCGCGGCGAGGGCCTGGACATGGATGCGGCAGGCCGCGAGTGACTCGATCATGAAAAAACGCTCAAAAAAGTTAAGGATCGACAAAAACCGCCGATAAACCATTCAACGCGCATTTTGCCAGAGCTGAGCGTCAACCGAAAAAAATGTCAGGCATTCTTCCCACATCGATTGGCTACATCTCGCCCCATGGCGATTTCAGCCGTCATAACACTCAAGCACTGGGCGGCGTCAGTCACCTGTGGCAGGATTTCTTTGCCCAGGCGCTGGCTGAACAGTCGAGTGAAGTGGTGCCAGCCTGCGGCACGTTCCCACCGGTTGACCTGAACAGCCCGCAAGAACCCACCATCGGCAGCGAACTGCACGCGCACATCATCAGCCAGCGCGAGTGCGATGTGGTCGAAACTCAAGTGCGTCCGCCGGAGCCGTTGTTCCTGCCGATCGCCGAGTTCGAGATGGAATTGCTCGACAAGCCGTTCCCACCGTTCCCGCCGGAAGAACTTAAAGCCCAGCAGGAACAGCAGAATTTCGACAGCAGCTGGGTCCGCCCGATCGTTATCAATAATGGTCAGCCAATGCCAGAACCTGGCCCGGCGCCACAGAAGAAGCCGCTGTACCTGCCGATCGCCGAGTTCGACCTCGATCTGCTGCAAAAGCCTTACCCGCCATTCCCGCCGGAAGAAATTGCCGAGCAGCAGAAAGCCCTCGACTTCGATAACGGCTGGGCACGCCCGATCGTTCTGCAGAACCTGCGCCTCGCCGCGTAAACCTCAGCGACACACGCTCCAGCGTCCGACATCGACATGAAAATGATTGCGATGGGCCGCGTTGTACTCCGGACTCAAGACCACACTGAAGGCCTCGCAGGCACCGTCGCGCACCTGACGCAGGAAGCGCGCGTCCTGATTGTCCCTGGGCCAGTCCTTGAGCACACTGATGCTGCGCCCGTCAGCCAGGCGAAAACCGGCGATATCCAGCGCATCGGCGCTGGCGTGACGGCTTAGCGCCCCGCTCTCGCGGTTGTAGACATTGCGGCAGGCGAAGCTGCCAAGGTGATCGAGGCGTGCGACCTTCTGCCCATAAACGGCCTGCGCGGCCGGTTGCAGGGAATGATGCTCGAACATTGCGTAAGCCACCGCCAACGGGCAACTGGCGAGGAAACTGCTGCTCAGCGCAACCTCGCCGCCCTGCACGCGCAATGCGCCAACCAGCGGACACTTGGCACCGGGGCTGTCGGATTGCTGGGTCACGCGCAGATCCGAACTGCGCAAGGCCTGAGCGCAGAGTTCAGGATCACTGCGCAGACGCATCAGTTTGTAATCGGTGAGCCAATTGGGCGTGGCTTTGATGTCCAGTGGCGCCCACGGATTCCATTGCGCCGGCACGTCCAGCCAACCGCGCCAGACACTGACGGCAGTTCCCCCCAGCGCCAACAGGATCAACCAGAACATCCAGCGCCCCATGCTCAGCCTTTGAACAATTGATTGGCCTTGGCGTACGGCATCGACTGCGACGTGAAGCCAAAGGTGCCCGACTGCTGAATTTCCTCAGCGGCGCGGAAAAACTCGCCAAACGCCGCCAGCGCCAAGGCCGAACCGGTGCTGACGCGCCGCACGCCGATGTCCTGCAATTGCTGCACCGTCAGTTGCAAACCGCCAGACATCAACACATTCAGCGGTTTCGGCGCCACCGCCCGGACCACCGCCAGCACTTCTTCAGCAGTGCGCAGCCCCGGTGCATACAACACGTCAGCGCCCGCCTCGGCGAACGCCTGCAAGCGGCGGATGGTGTCGTTGATATCAGGATTGCCGTGCAAGTAGTTTTCCGCGCGGGCGGTCAGCACGAAGGGAAACGCCAGCGTGCGCACCGCCGCGACAGCGGCCTCGATGCGCGCCACGGCGTGTTCGAAACAGTAGATCGGCGCGTCCGCGCGGCCAGTGGCATCTTCGATCGAACCGCCCACGGCGCCGGCTTCGGCGGCGCGCAGCAGGCTCTTGGCACACTCGGCCGGGTCATCGGCAAAACCGTTTTCGAGGTCCACTGCCACCGGTAAATCCGTTGCCGCGACGATCGCGCGAACATTGGCCAGGGTCTCGTCCAGGCTCAACGCACCATCGGCCTTGCCTTGCGAAAACGCATAACCGGCACTGGTGGTCGCCAAGGCTTGATAGCCGAGGCTGGCGAGCATTTTCGCTGAGCCGGCGTCCCACGGATTGGGAATGACGAAAATCCCCGATTGTTCGTGCAGGGCTTTGAAGGCAAGGGCTTTACGGGCTTGTTCGTTGCGGGCTGAAGCGTCCATCGGCAGGCTCCGGGCGGGAAAATACAGACGCCTCAGAGCAGGCCAAGTTGCTCGGCGGCGGGTTCTCTGTATAGCTCAGGCAGCGCTGGCAGGCCAGGCAAACGCTGCATCAATTGCGTATGAAAACGTTGCGCCAGCTTCGCCGCGAGCAGATTGTCAGCGGTGTGCAGGAAGATATAGGGCGTGCGCCCTTCTTCGATCCACTCGGCGATCTTGCTCACCCACGGCAGCAGAAACGGGTCGTTGGCTTCTAGCTCAGGATGACCGATGAAGCGCACCTGCGGGAACTGGGTAAACGCCGCCGGACGCGTCGGCACTCGCGGCTTTTTCGATTGTGCGTGGATGACCGAAGACTTGGTCGACAGGCAACTGAATAGCGCGCGCGGATCGAGGCAGATGCGCTCGACACCACGATCCAGCAGCAGACGGTTGAGCAAGCGCTCACTCTCGCCCTTGACGAAAAACTGCTCGTTGCGCACTTCGACCGCCAACGGACAGTCCAGCGCATCGATGAAAGCCGCCAGTTCCGGCAGCCGCTGCGGGGTGAAGCCTTTCGACAGTTGCAACCACAACGGCGACACCCGTTTGCCGAGCGGCTTGAGTAATTGCAGGAAGGTTTCGGCGGGGGTCAATTGATCGCGCAAGTCACCGCTGTGGCTGATGTCGCCGGGGAATTTGGCGGTGAAGCGAAAGTGTTCTGGCATGATCTCGGCCCAACGCTGCACGGTGGCGGGCGACGGGCTGGCGTAGAAGGTGGTATTGCCTTCGACGGCGTTGAACACTTGGGAATAGAGGCCGAGAAAGTCGGAGGTTTTTGCGTCTACCGGATACAGATACTCGCGCCAGGCGTTTTCGCTCCAGGACGGGCATCCAAGGTAGTAAGGCAGATCCATCAGATATACAGATCGAGGCCCAGCACGTCGGCATCCCAATCGACAAAACCGGCGGTGCTCAGGTAGCTGGCCAAGGCCATCGCTACGCTTTTGCTCATGGCGCGGTGGTAGATCATGTCTTGCTGACGGGCGGGCAGATTGCTCAGACGTTGCGCAGTGGCTTTGGCGGCAGCACGGGCCGCCAGTTGTTCTTCAGTCGGAAACTCCAGCTCGCCGTCGATATCGTCGAGGGATTCATCCAACGTCACAGGGCCTTTGCGAGGCTTGCGCTTGATGGGATAGGACTGAGAGGAAACGCCGTCTATACGCATAATTTCATGCTCGGTATCAATGATGGCAATTTAGCGGCACCTGACCGACTTAGCAAACTGCCGAGTGATAACTAGAACACATAAAGCGCAAAAGGTTTTAAACGAGGGGAAAAAACTGACGATTGGCGATATTTGCGTGTGACTTATTTCACTTTGCTCGCGAGTGCGCCGCATCAGACAAATTTCCTTATCTGAGTCACCGCTTCGCGAGCAGGCTCGCTCCTACAGGGGAAAGCGGTGATTTAGCGGGCTTTGGGAGTGGCGACTTTGTCGCGCAGGTAGACCGGCTGTGCGTCGTCCGCCGGGATCGACTCGCCGCGTTCCCAGGCAAAACGCGCCAGGGTCAGCAGGTCTTCGGCGTGGGGCAGCATGCCGGCATCGGCGCCGGTCAGGTTGACCGCAATGCGCTCGCCGTAGCCCCAACCGGTGCCAGCACCGAACCACTCGCCACTGGCGTCGGCCGGCAGCGCTGCGACTTCCGGTGGCAGCACGGCTTCGGCGCCGGCCAGACGCATTTCACCTGCCGTCTCGCGGTAGCAGCCCCAATAGACTTCGTCCATGCGCGCATCGATGGCCGCTGCGACCTGGCTCACGCCGTGTTCGCGCAACGCACGTTGCGCCAGCACCGCGAGATTGGATACCGGCAACACCGGACGATCCAGCGCAAACGCCAGCCCCTGCACCACGCCGATGGCAATCCGCACACCGGTGAATGCACCCGGCCCACGGCCGAACGCAATGGCGTCGACCGCTTGCAGCGTAGTGCCGGCATCAGCCAGCAATTGCTGGATCATCGGCAGCAATTTTTGCGCGTGCAGACGCGGGATCACCTCGTAATGGCTCGTGACCTTGCCGTCGTGCAGCAAGGCAACGGAGCAAGCTTCAGTCGCGGTGTCCAGGGCCAGCAAGGTACTCATCGATGTTTCCAGAACAGGGGTGGGGAAAAAGGTGCGTCAGTATAAACAACTACGGCCCGCAAGCGGGCCGTGGATGATGTAGCGGTTCAGACTTTTCAGCTCAGCGCCGCGAGGACCTTTGCGGTGATTGCATCGACCGAACCGACGCCCGGAATGTGGCTGTACTTCGGCTTGCCGCCATTCTTCGCGGAGAGGTTCTGATAGAACTCCACCAGCGGCTTGGTCTGCGAGTGGTAGACCGACAGGCGATGACGCACGGTTTCTTCGGTGTCGTCCTTGCGCTGCACCAGTTCTTCACCGGTGATGTCGTCTTTGCCAGCCAGTTTCGGCGGGTTGTAGACGATGTGGTAAACGCGGCCGCTGGCCTCGTGAACACGGCGACCGGCGATGCGCTGGACGATCTCTTCGTCTTCAACGGCGATTTCGACCACGGCGTCCAGCTCGACACCGGCAGTCACCAGCGCTTCAGCCTGCGGGATGGTGCGCGGGAAGCCGTCGAACAGGAAACCGTTGGCGCAGTCAGGCTGGGCAATGCGGTCCTTGACCAGAGCGATGATCAGGTCATCCGACACCAGGCCGCCGGCATCCATGATGCTCTTGGCTTGAACGCCCAGTGGTGTGCCGGCCTTGACCGCTGCGCGCAGCATGTCGCCGGTGGAAATTTGTGGAATGCCGAATTTCTCGGTGATGAACTTAGCCTGAGTACCTTTACCGGCCCCGGGAGCTCCCAGCAGAATGACGCGCATTAGATGTGCTCCTCAATTTTTTTATAAAAAGCTTTTACAAAACAAAGGATTCGCCGCTTGGGACGAATCCTGAAAAATACGGGTCGTGGCCGCACAAACGGCCAAAGGCTGATCAAGATACACAGCAGGCTGCGCCCACACAAGACGCCAAAAGTCGGAGAAACCGACGCCCGCGGCGACCTTGCGACGCGGTAACCCAAGTCGCAACCCCATCGTTAACTGTCGCCTGGCGGCACTTTCCCCGCTCACGCACAGCGGCATGCGGCAGCGATTGCTCGATGCCGCATGCCCCGTTGCAAACGTTAGCCGGTATTTCGCAAACCGGCGGCGATCCCCGCCACAGACACCAGCAGCGCCTGTTCTACCGGGCTACCCTGCTCGACTTCCTGCTGCCGCGAGCGTGCCAGCAGTTCGGCCTGCAATAGATGCAGCGGGTCGAGATAGGTGTTGCGCAGACGGATGAATTCGAGGGTGTCAGGGCTGTGCGCGAGCAGCTGCGACTGACCGGTCAGGCCGAGCACCACGGTGCACGCCTGCGACAATAGGTCGCGTAACTGCGCGCCCAGCGGCAGTAGTTCCGGCTCGACCAGACGCTCATCGTAGGACAGCGCGATATCGGCGTCTGCCTTGGCCAGCACCATCTCCAGCATGTCGATGCGCGTGCGAAAGAACGGCCACTGTTCCCGCATCTGCCCGAGCAACTCGCCTTCACCACGCTCGAGCGCCTTGCTCAGCGCCGACTCCCAGCCGAGCCACGCCGGCAGCATCAGTCGGGTTTGCGTCCAGCCGAAGATCCACGGGATCGCCCGCAGGCTCTCGATACCGCCCGCGCGGCGCTTGGCCGGACGACTGCCGAGCGGCAGGCGCCCCAATTCCTGCTCCGGAGTCGACTGGCGGAAGTATTCGACGAACTGCGGATTCTCGCGCACCACCTGACGGTAAGCGCTGACACCGTCCGCCGCCAGTTCGTCCATCAGGTGCCGCCATTCGGGCGTCGGCGGCGGCGGTGGCAGCAACGTCGCTTCGAGCACCGCCGCCAGATAGAGATTGAGGTTCTGCTCGGCGATGTCCGGCAGTCCGAATTTGAAACGAATCATTTCTCCCTGCTCGGTGGTGCGGAACCGCCCCGCCACCGAGCCCGGTGGCTGCGACAGAATCGCCGCGTGTGCCGGGCCGCCGCCACGGCCGACGGTGCCGCCGCGACCATGGAACAACAGCAGTTCGACTTGCTGCTCACGGCAGATTTCCACCAGACGCTCCTGCGCGCGGTATTGCGCCCAGGCCGCCGCGGTGGTGCCGGCATCCTTGGCCGAGTCGGAGTAACCGATCATCACTTCCTGCGGGCCTTGCAGGCGCGCGCGATAACCCGGCAGCAGCAACAGCCGCTCCATCACCGGCCCGGCGTTGTCGAGGTCGGCGAGGGTTTCGAACAGCGGCACCACGCGCATCGGCCGCAGCACGCCGGATTCCTTGAGCAGCAGTTGCACGGCGAGCACATCGGAAGCCGCGCCGGCCATGGAGATCACGTAAGAGCCGAGCGATGCAGCCGGGGCGGCGGCGATTTCCTTGCAGGTATTCAGCACTTCGGCGGTGTCGGCCGACGGTTTGAAATGCGCCGGGAGCAACGGGCGGCGGTTGCTCAATTCCTGAGTGAGAAATTTGATCCGCTGTTCTTCGTCCCATTCCTCGTAACGCCCGAGGCCGAGGTAATCGGTGATTTCGGTCATCGCCGAGCTGTGCCGCGCAGAATCCTGACGCACATCCAGACGCACCAGGAACAGGCCGAAAGTCACCGCACGACGCAGGCAATCGAGCAACGGCCCGTCGGCGATCACGCCCATGCCGCATTCATGCAGCGAGTTGAAACACAACTCCAGCGGCCCGAGCAGGTCGCGATTGTTGTGCAGCACTTCGGCAGGCGCAGGCGTCGGCGCGGTCAGCGCGGCGTGAGCCCAATTACGTGTCGCACGCAGACGTTCACGCAATTGCTTGAGCACCGCACGATACGGTTCGGCGCTGTCGCCGGCATGCGCCTTGAGCGCGTCACTGGCCTGCTGCATCGACAGTTCGGCGGCGAGGTGGTCGACGTCGCGAAGGTACAGGTCGGCAGCCATCCAGCGCGCCAGCAATAACACTTCGCGCGTCACGGCTGCGGTGACGTTGGGGTTGCCGTCACGGTCGCCGCCCATCCACGAGGCGAAGCGTATCGGCGCGGCCTCCAGCGGCAGGCGCAGACCTGTGGCTTCGTGCAACGCCTTGTCGGCCTTGCGCATATGGTTGGGAATCGCCTGCCACAGTGAATGTTCGATCACCGCAAAGCCCCATTTGGCTTCGTCGACTGGCGTCGGCCGCGTGCGGCGGATTTCTTCGGTGTGCCAGGCTTCGGCAATCAATCGTTGCAGGGTGGTGTGGATCTGTTCGCGCTCGGCGCTGGTCAGGTCGCGATGGTCCTGTGCGGCAAGCTGCGCGGCGATCGCGTCGTACTTCTGGATCAAGGTGCGGCGGGCCACTTCGGTCGGGTGCGCGGTCAGCACCAGTTCGATTTCCAGCCGCGCCAGTTGCCGGGCCAGGGATTCGGCGCTGTGGCCTTCGCTGCGCAAACGCGCCAGCAGTTCAGGCAATACGCGGGATTCGAACGGCGCCGGCTGCGACTCTTCGCGCCGATGAATCAACTGATATTGCTCGGCGATGTTCGCCAGGTTGAGAAACTGGTTGAATGCGCGCGCCACCGGGAGCAATTCGTCTTCGCTCAGCTGATTGAGGCTGGCGCTCAGTTCGGCGTCCATCGAACCGCGCCGGTCAGCCTTGGCGCCCTTGCGGATCTGCTCGATCTTGGCGAGGAACGGCTCGCCGTACTGATCTCGAATGGTGTTGCCCAACAGCTCTCCGAGCAGGTGAACATCTTCGCGCAAGCGTGCATCAATATCGGTCATCAGCAGTTCTCCAACGGTAATCGGGACGGCGCAGAAACGAATGCTTTGCCCGAGAGAGTGCCGCTCTGCGGCGCTTCTTACAAGCAGCCGACGAAGGGACTTTAAACCTTGAGCGGCAAAGCTAGTCTCAACAGTAAGCCGCACGACGGCTTGCCGCCGGCCCTGGCGGACACTCACCCAGACCTGCCATGAGCAGGTGCGAAATGAGGTCATCATGAAAATCCGTGAACTTGCCCAGCATTGGGAAGAAAACGCCAAAGGTCGCCTGACCGATACTGGCTACACGATTCATCTGGACGTGGAATCTGCCGCAAGGCTGGCGGCGATTGCCGAGATGTACCCCAAACGCCATCCCGAAGAATTGCTCGGCGAACTGATCGGCGCGGCGCTTGAAGAGTTCGAGGCGAGCCTGCCGTATGTGAAAGGTTCGACGGTGGTCGCGACCGATGAGGAAGGTGATCCGCTGTACGAAGACGTCGGGCCGACGCCACGTTTTCTGGCGCTGTCGCGGCGGCATTTGCATGATCTGGCCTCGGCCGAGAACAAACAGAATCACTGACCCAACACAGAAAAACCTGTGGGAGCGGGCTTGCCCGCGATGGCGTCATTTCAGTCAAAGATGTGCTGAGCATGATGGCCTCATCGCTGGCAAGCCAGCTCCCACAGGGCCCTGCCAACCCTGATATTTACCTTAAAAATCACCCGCGCGTACCCCTTCAAACCGCCAAAGTTCCCGTCCCAGAGCCTTGTCCAAACGGTCAATTTAATTTTTGGCGATAGGCCATCTTTTCTGAACTTTTCAAAAATGCCGCCGGTCGGAACAGGTAACCACGCCTGGAACGAGCGTTTCAATTCGCGTCAACAAGCGATGCTTTCGGCTCCTCTGCCAGGATGGATTCAGTTGTATTTTCAGGAGATGCCTAATGGAGTTGAAGACCATGAAAACCCAATCCACGTTTTCCCACCTGCGCGGTCTGAAACTGGCCGCTCTGGCCATCGGCACCAGCTTCGTTCTGGCCGGTTGCGCCGGTAATCCACCGACCGAGCAGTACGCCGTGACCCAATCGGCCGTCAACAGCGCGGTGAGCGCCGGTGGTACCGAGTTCGCTGCGGTGGAAATGAAGCAAGCGCAGGACAAGCTCAAACAAGCCGAAATCGCCATGCACGACAAGAAGTATGACGAAGCCCGTCGCCTGTCCGAACAGGCTGAGTGGGACGCTCGCGTCGCTGAACGCAAGGCTCAGGCTGCCAAGGCTGAACAGGCTGTGAAGGATTCCCAGAAAGGTGTTCAGGAACTGCGTCAGGAAAGCCAGCGCACCGTGCAGTAAGCGCGCATCCCGATTGCAAAGCTGAAACTCTTACCGATAGAAAGGACGACAAATTATGCGTAAGCAACTGATGATTCCCGCTCTTCTGGCCGCAAGCGTTGCGTTGGCTGCCTGCTCTACCCCGCCTAACCCGAACCTGGAACAGGCGCGCACCAATTACGCCGGCCTGCAGGCCAACCCGCAGGCAAGCAAAGTCGCCGCCCTGGAAACCAAAGACGCCAGTGATTACCTGGACAAGGCCGACAAGGCCTATCTGGATAAAGAAGACGCGGCCAAGGTTGACCAACTGGCCTACCTGACCAACCAGCGCGTGGAAGTGGCGAAGCAAACCATCGCTCTGCGCACCGCTGAGAACAACCTGAAGAACGCCGCCGCACAACGTGCACAGGCCCGTCTGGATGCCCGTGATCAGCAGATCAAACAGCTGCAGGACAGCCTTAACGCCAAGCAGACCGATCGCGGCACGCTGGTGACGTTCGGTGACGTGCTGTTCGCCACCAACAAGGCTGACCTGAAATCCAGCGGTCTGGTGAATATCAACAAACTGGCGCAATTCCTTCAGGAAAACCCGGACCGCAAAGTGATCGTCGAGGGTTACACCGACAGCACCGGTACCGCCAGCTACAACCAGTCGCTGTCCGAGCGCCGTGCGACTTCGGTGCAAATGGCCCTGATCAAAATGGGTGTCGATCCATCGCGTATCGTCGCCCAGGGTTATGGCAAGGAATACCCGGTCGCGGATAACGGCAGCGTCTCGGGCCGTGCGATGAACCGTCGGGTCGAAGTGACCATTTCCAACGACAACCAGCCGGTTGCACCGCGTTCTTCGGTGAGTTCGAACTAAGGTTCGCGCTGGAACGCAAAAGCCCCGCTTGATTCGGTTCAGGCGGGGCTTTTTTGTGCGGGCTGAGATCGCGGCCGCTCATCGGAACGCCGCCCGCCCAGCCCTCTCCCGAGGGAGAGGGAGCCGGTTTGTGTCGCTTTCAAAACTTGTGTTCAGCGCAATGGATCAGGTCGACGTAGCTTAAACAAACACCTCGGTCAGTCCCCTCTCCCTTTGGGAGAGGGTTAGGGTGAGGGCTAGGCGGCCTGCAGAATCACTCCTGCAGCTTCTGCGGCGTCTCTTCGCCCATGCACCGCACAGCCTTTTTCTGCGCATTGACCAGCACCCCGGTCAGGCCTTTCTGCTCGGTATCAAACAACACCAACACGCCGTCAATGCACTGCGCCACTTGCGGCGCCGGAGTCAGCGATAATTTGTAGTCCTCACCGGGCACGGTTTTGAGCATGGTGAACTCGTTGAGCAGCAGCGCATCCTCGGGTTTGGCGAAGTGCAGGTAGCCGTAGTACCACAGTGCCCCGACGGTGCCGAGGATGCTGCAGATACCGGTGATGATCAGCGGGATGGCGTTACGTTCTTCAGTCATTGCGGGTTCTCATCTTCAGAATTCGGGGGCGCTGGATAGTTGGGGATTTCGCCGAGGCGGCGCAGGCCGTTGAAATGCTCGGGGTCGTCGAGATAACGCAGCATCACCTGCTGCCACACCGGATCGCCGAAGGTTTGCACATGGCCGCCGCGCGTCAGTTGCAGCACCCGCGGTGGCGGCGCCGCTTGATACAGTCGAATGCCGTTGACCATCGGCACCAGCGGATCGTCGATGCTGTGGAAGATCAGTTTCGGCACGCCGGTGAGTTGCGCCATCGACTTGATCGCGCTGTCCCCGTCCGGCACCAGCCACGACAGTGGCACCTGCAACGGCCAGGTCAGCCACGACGTGCTCAGCGCATACTGGCCGACGCTGCGGTAACTGGCGGGCACACCGTCGAGCACCAGGGCTTTGAGCTGCTTTTGCCGCTCAGGATGCTGCACCAACCAATGCACCGCCATCGCGCCACCGAGGCTTTGCCCGAGCAGCACCAACGGTTTGCCTTTGACGTCCGGGGCGTTGTCCAGCCAGGCGAACGCGGCGTCGATGTCCTGATAGATCGCCGGCAAGCTCGGCTTGCCTTCGGACAAGCCGTACCCGCGATAGTCCACCAGCAGCACTTGATAGCCGTTTTTCGGCAGCCACCAACTGCCACCCAGATGCATCGGCAGGTTGCCGCCGTTGCCGTGCAGATGCAGCACCGTGCCTTTGACTTCCACGCCGGGTTTGGCCGGCAGCCACCAGGCGTTGAGTTTCAGGCCATCAGCGGTCACCAGCGTGACCGTGCGGTAGTCGAGTTTGGCTTTTTCCGGGGTGAAGACTTGGCCCGGTTCGGGGTAGAACAGCAGCGAACTGCAACCGCCCAGGGTCAGAAGCAGGCAAAAGATGCCGAGGATTCTCATCCGTTGAAACCTCGCAAGAAATTGGCAAGCAATCGATTAAAAGACAAACAAATAACCCTGTGGGAGCTGGCTTGCCAGCGATGGCGGTGGGTCAGCCAACATCAAATTGACTGACAGAATGCAATCGCTGGCAAGCCAGCTCCCACAGGGGTTTGTGTTTGGATCAGAGGATATTGGAGTAATCCGCTTCGATCCGGTCCAGGCTCAAATGGTTGAGGAAGTTGGAGAAGCACATCCACGCCGACAACGCGTTCAGATCGCGGAACTGATCCGGCAGATACTTCGGCGGCACCACCAGTCCCTCATCCACCAATTGGCGCAGGGTACGCATGTCTTCGAGCGTGGTTTTGCCGCAGAACAACAGCGGAATCTGCTCGAGCTTGCCTTTGCGCACGGCCAACTGAATGTAGTTGTAAACCATGATGAAGCCCTTGAGGTAGGACAAGTCTTTGGTGAATGGCAGACCGGTCGGCGTCGAACCGCGGAAAACCCGACTGGCATTGCCATAGCTTTCCGCCATTTCAAAGCCTTGCTCGCGGAAGAACTCGAACACCTGCAAAAAGTCCGCGCCCTCCTCGACCATGTGAATGGCACGGGTGCGATTGGTCAGTTTGCGCAGGCGACTCGGGTAGGAGGCGAACGTGATGATTTCCATCAGGATTGCCAGACCTTCCTGGGTCACGGTCGACGACGGCGGACCTTTCGACAGAAACGTGCAGATCGGCTGATTCAAACCATTGAGCGTCGTGCCGACATGCACCAGCCCTTCATGAACCTCCAGTGCGCGAACGTCACGGTTGTTGAACATCGCGTCGGTGCGGATCTTGATGTAGTCGGCGCCGGCCGCCGCATCGGCGACAATGCCGTCGGACTCGAACACCCGAATGGTTTCCTCGGCCTCGCCGAACACCTTGTTCAAACGGGTTTGCAGCAAGTGCACGGCGTCCTTGGCGGTGAGGATTTTCGGTTCGTCCTTCAGATCGCCGCGGCCATCGATGTTGTTCAGGTAGTCGGACATCATCAGGCCAAGGTCGGCCAGGGTCGGGTCACCGGCATGGAAGGCATCGGACGCGGCGCCGTACAGTTCTTGCGAGATCAGGCCGAAATCCTCGGTGCCGCGCGCTTCGAGCATACGCACGACCATGCGGTATTCCTTGCACATGCGCCGCATGATCTGCCCGACCGGGTTGAACTGGCCGAGCTGGCGGGTGATGTCGCGCTCGATGTTCTGGAACTCCAGTTTGACCTGGCTCGAATCGAACGACAGTGGCCGATTGAGGTAGTAGTCGCGATCGATGGCGGGCATTTCCTTGCCCTTGGCCTTGAGAAAACCCTTGCGCACGTTCTCGTCCCACTTGACCGCGTCAAGCACGCGGATCGGCGTCTGCGCCAGCACAATGCGATCGGACAACATGCGTATCGTCTGCTGGTAATCGTCCACCCGAAACTCCTGTAGAAAACCTGACGTGTGAAATTATTGAGCGCTGGCCTGGCGCTGATAGCGCGCGGCTTCAACGAAGACATCGGAATTGGCCGGATCATCAAGGTAGGCGAAGACCTTGTCGAGATTGCTGTCGACGTGCACGCCGTCGCCATCGTCGGTCTGGAAGGCCTGACCGTCGAGAGCGTGCTGTTTGATCGCTTGATTGATCTGCTCGAGGTCGAGGTTGTAGATCACCAGCTCGCGCTTGTCGGTGATTTCGAACCCGGCAATGGTGAAATGACCACCGAACCGCGCCGGCACTTTCGCCGACAGATACCAGCGGCTGCCATGGCGCGACACGGTGAACGGATAGGCTTCGCGTTCGCGCGGTTTGGCCTTGAAGTACGTGACGGCCTGGTAGCGGTCATTGCCGACGCGAGTCAGCTCAAGGTTCATCGGCTCGCCCCAGGCATTGGTGCTCGACCACTTGCCGAGCAAGCCCTTGGGCGCCGGGTCGCTGGCCGCCAGCGGCTCCTTGAACGTCACCAGACAGCCACTGAGCAGCAGCAACGACAAGGCCATCAGCACGCCACGCCAGGACTTCATTCGAGACTCCTTATGAACACAAGCGGCGTTCATTGTGATCGCTTTCCCCTGTAGGAGTGAGCCTGCTCGCGATGACGGTATGTCAGCCAACGAAAATGCAGGATGTGAGACAGCCATCGCGAGCAGGCTCACTCCTACAGGGTTCGCGTTAGACCGAGGCGAGCACCAGGTGCATATACCGCGTCAGGATGCCGAGCATGTCCTCTTCGGCCAAAGGCTCGGCGTCATTGAGCAGGCCCTGATATTCCATCCGTCCGATAATCGCCGTCAACACTTTGGCATCCTGCTGCGGTTCGCGCGAGCCCAATACCTGAAACAACTGGCAGGTGCCCTGCAACAGAATCTGCTGATGCGAGCGCACCAGGATCGCCAGACGCGGATTGAGCAGCGCTTCCTGGCGGAACGCCTGTTCGGCCATCAAATGCTCACGACGGTTGATCAACTGCCGGTGCACGTAGTCGGCCATCAGCCGCGCGATGTCGTCGGCCAGTTGCGAGCGTGACTCGGGGCTACCGTCGCCACTGACAACCATTTCGCGCAACAGGCCTTCGTTGTTGATCCACAGCTTGGCCATGTACGCCGCGCTGCGTTCAACATATTGAGCGAAGGTATCGGTGAGCAGGTCGTCGATGTCCTTGAAGTAATACGTGGTCGCCGACAGCGGCACACCGGCCTCGGCCGCTACCGCGCGGTGGCGCACGGCACGCACGCCGTCGCGCACGACAATGCGCATGGCCGCGTCGAGAATGTCCTGGCGACGCTGCTCACTGCCCTGTCGGCTGGCCTTGCGGCCCTGGTACTGAACACTTTCAGCGACCGCAGTGGCGATACCCGCTGCACCTTCTTGAGCTATTGCACCCATCACGACAGCACTTCCTCTACTAATTCCAAATTAACCAATTGATACATTTGTACCAGACAGGCAATAAAAAGCCGCCTGTTTTAGGCGGCTTTTTAACTGAAACGTTTACGCTTGCGGTCGCATGTGCGGGAACAGGATCACATCGCGAATCGACGGCGAGTTGGTCAGCAACATCACCAGACGGTCGATGCCGATACCTTCACCGGCGGTTGGCGGCATGCCGTACTCCAGCGCACGCACGAAGTCGGCGTCGTAGTGCATGGCTTCGTCGTCGCCGGCGTCCTTGTCGGCCACCTGCGCCATGAAGCGCTCGGCCTGGTCTTCGGCGTCGTTCAACTCGGAGTAGGCGTTGGCGATTTCACGGCCGCCGATGAACAGCTCGAAGCGGTCGGTGACGTTCGGGTTGTCATCGTTGCGACGGGCCAGCGGCGACACTTCGAACGGGTACTGGGTAATGAAGTGCGGCTGTTCCAGCTTGTGCTCGACCAGTTCTTCGAAAATCATCACCTGCAGTTTGCCCAGACCTTCGAAGCCCAGCACCTTGGCGCCGGCCTTCTTGGCGATGGCACGGGCCTTGTCGATGTCGTTAAGGTCATCGGCGGTCAGCTCAGGGTTGTACTTGAGGATCGAGTCGAACACCGACAGACGCACGAACGGCTCGCCGAAGTGGAACACCTTGTCGCCGTACGGCACGTCGGTGCTGCCCAACACCAGCTGCGCCAGCTCGCGGAACAGCTCTTCGGTCAGGTCCATGTTGTCTTCGTAATCGGCGTAGGCCTGATAGAACTCCAACATGGTGAATTCAGGGTTGTGACGCGTCGAAACGCCTTCGTTACGGAAGTTGCGGTTGATCTCGAAGACCTTCTCGAAACCACCAACAACCAGACGCTTCAGATACAGCTCCGGCGCGATACGCAGGAACATTTCCATGTCCAGCGCATTGTGGTGGGTTTCGAACGGCTTGGCCGCAGCGCCGCCGGGAATGGTCTGCAGCATCGGCGTTTCGACTTCGAGGAAGTCGCGCTTCATCAGGAAGCTGCGGATGTGCGCAATCACTTGCGAACGCACGCGGAAGGTCTGGCGCACGTCTTCGTTGACGATCAGGTCGACGTAACGCTGACGGTAGCGCTGTTCGGTGTCGGTCAGGCCGTGGTGCTTGTCCGGCAGCGGACGCAGCGACTTGGTCAGCAGACGCACGTTGGTCATTTCAACGTACAGGTCGCCCTTGCCGGAGCGCGCCAGGGTGCCTTCGGCGGCAATGATGTCGCCCATGTCCCAGGTTTTCACCGCGGCCAGGGTTTCTTCCGACAAGGTCTTGCGGTTGACGTAGACCTGGATGCGCCCGGTCATGTCCTGGATCACCATGAACGAGCCACGGTTGAGCATGATGCGACCCGCAACCTTGACCGGGATTGCAGCCTCTGCCAGCTCTTCCTTGGTCTTGTCCGCGTACTGTTTCTGCAAGGCATCGCAGTAGTTGTCGCGGCGGAAGTCGTTCGGGAAGGCATTGCCCTTGGCGCGCTCGGCAGCAAGCTTTTCCTTGCGCAGGGCGATCAGGGAGTTTTCTTCCTGTTGCAGGGCTTGCGGGTCGAGTTGTTGGTCGCTCATGTCTTTAAGTATTCCATCAGGTTCGTTGCCCCCGGACCCTGCGGTCCGGGGATCGCCAGCGGGCTGGCTCCTACAGGGATCGAGCTGAAAGGGTCGATCCTGTGTTGGCGTCTGTTACAGGCCCGATTTCAGGCTGGCTTCCAGGTACTCGTCGATGTCGCCGTCGAGCACCTTGTCGCAATCGCTGCGTTCGATGTTGGTGCGCAGATCCTTGATCCGCGACGCATCGAGCACGTAGGAGCGAATCTGGTGACCCCAGCCGATATCGGACTTGGTGTCTTCCAGCGCTTGCGAGGCGGCGTTGCGTTTCTGCATTTCCTGCTCGTACAACTTGGCCCGCAGCATTTTCATGGCGGTGTCCTTGTTGGCGTGCTGGGAACGTTCGTTCTGGCAGCTGACCACGGTGTTGGTCGGTACGTGAGTGATACGTACGGCCGAGTCGGTGGTGTTTACGTGCTGACCACCGGCACCGGAGGAACGATAGGTGTCAATGCGCAGGTCTGCCGGGTTGATTTCGATTTCGACCTTGTCGTCGATCTCTGGCGAGACGAACACCGCCGAGAACGAGGTGTGGCGACGGTTGCCGGAGTCGAACGGGCTCTTGCGCACCAGACGGTGCACGCCGATCTCGGTACGCAGCCAGCCAAAGGCGTATTCACCCTTGATGTGCACGGTCGCGCCTTTGATACCGGCGACTTCACCGGCGGACAGTTCCATGATGGTCGCTTCGAAACCGCGTTTGTCAGCCCAGCGCAGGTACATGCGCAGCAGGATGTTGGCCCAGTCCTGCGCTTCGGTACCGCCGGACCCGGCCTGGATGTCCAGGTAGGCGTTGTTCGGGTCCATTTCATGGCTGAACATGCGGCGGAATTCCAGCTTGGCCAGACTTTCCTCGAGACGGGCCAGCTCGGCGACGACATCACCGACTGCGCCTTCGTCGTTTTCTTCGACGGCCATGTCCAGCAGGTCGCGGCAATCGGCCAGACCGGCGTTCAGTTCATCGAGGGTATCGACGATCTGCGCCAGCGCAGCGCGCTCGCGGCCCAGTTCCTGGGCGTATTCAGGTTTGTTCCAGACACTCGGATCTTCAAGCTCGCGATTGACTTCGGTCAGACGCTCATGCTTTTGATCGTAGTCAAAGATACCCCCGAATAGTTTCGGAGCGCTCGGACAGGTCCTTGATGGTGTTCAGGATCGGGTTGATTTCCATGACGGGCAGCACTCGTTGGCGAACTTTTGAAAGCCGGCGAGTATAACGTAATCAGGCTGGCGCGGCAGCCCGTCTGGCGGTGAATGGGCCGAGATCGCAGCCCTCACCCTAGCCCTCTACCGGAGGGAGAGGGGACTGATTGGGGGATATTCGAGAGCTACGCCGACTTGAATGGCTTAGCTGAATCCATAATCGCCAAGCTCAAAGATCCATAATCGACTCGGTGGAGCAGGTCGATGCAGAATCCGAGACACCTCGGTCGGCCCCCTCTCCCCCTGGGAGAGGGCTGGGGTGAGGGAGAGCGTTTACTCGATCCCGACCTGATTGCGCCCATTGTTCTTGGCCAGATACAAACCACGGTCCGCCGCCGAAATCAGCAGGCGGCAATCACTGCCGGCCTGCGGTACCATGGTCGCCAGACCGATGCTGATGGTCAGGCTGTCGCCGGCCGCCGGAGTATTGTGCGGAATCTTCAGCGCCGCCACAGTCTGGCGCAGCTTCTCCGCCACCAGCCGCGCGCCGCCCGGCGAGGTGTTCGGCAGCACCAGCACAAACTCCTCGCCACCATAACGCGCCGGCAGATCCGATGGCCGCGCGCTGGCGTCGCGGATCGCCGCCGCGACCTTGCGCAAGGCTTCATCGCCCTCGACGTGACCGAAACTGTCGTTGTACGACTTGAAGTAATCGACATCGATCATCAGCAACGACAACTGGCTTTGATCGCGCAACGAGCGGCGCCACTCCAGCTCCAGGTATTCATCGAAATGTCGGCGATTGGACAACCCGGTCAGGCCGTCGGAGTTCATCAGCCGTTGCAGTACCAGATTGGTGTCGAGCAATTGCTGCTGGCTGACCCGCAGCGCCCGGTAAGCGGCATCGCGCTGCAGCAGGGTCATGTAGGAGCGTGAGTGATAGCGGATGCGCGCCACCAGTTCGATGGTGTCGGGCAGTTTCACCAGATAATCGTTGGCCCCGGCGGAGAACGCCGCGCTCTTGATCAGCGGGTCTTCCTTGGTCGACAGGACGATGATCGGGATATCCTTGGTCGCCGGATGATTGCGGTATTCGCGCACCAGACTCAAGCCATCGAGGCCGGGCATGACCAGATCCTGCAAAATCACCGTCGGCTTGATGCGCACGGCCTGGGCGATGGCTTGCTGCGGATCGGAGCAGAAGTGGAAGTCGATGTTTTCCTGATTCGACAGCCCACGGCGCACCGCTTCGCCGATCATCGCCTGATCGTCCACCAACAACACCATGGCGGCGTTTTCGTCGGTTTTGATGTCGTCGATCTGTAAATCATTCATGGGCGGTCACCTGAGTGCTGCGGGGGCCAGGATTGCGGATATACCTGTTCATTTGGGGAAAATCTCCAGCAACCGTGGCGCTATTCTTTCCAGTGGACGGATTTCCACGGCAGCATCGATGGCCGCGGCGGCCTTGGGCATGCCGTACACCGCACTGCTGTGCTGATCCTGGGCGATGGTCAAATAACCCTGTTGGCGCATGAGCTTAAGCCCTTGCGCGCCGTCGCGCCCCATCCCGGTCAATAAAACCCCGACGGCGTCACCGTTCCAGTAATTGGCGACGCTTTCGAAAAACACGTCGATCGAGGGGCGGTAGATTTCGTTGACCGGTTCGGCGGTGTAGGCCAGCGTGCCGTTCTTGAGCAAGCGAATATGGTGATTGGTCCCGGCCAGCAGCACCGCGCCGCTTTGTGGCGGCTCGCCTTCGCGAGCCAGACGCACATCCAGGCCACTGGCACCGGCCAGCCATTCGGCCATGCCGGCGGCGAACACCTGATCGACATGCTGAACCAGCACAATCGCTGCCGAGAAATCTTTGGGCAAACCTTTAAGCAGAACCTCCAGCGCTGCCGGGCCGCCAGCAGACGAACCAATCGCCACCAGGCGCTGACGTGAGGCCGAACTGCGCTGGGTCGTCGGCGCCGGCCGCGCGCGTGGCGCCTTGTCGCCGATCAGCCAGCCGATATTGAGGATCTTGCGCAGCAACGGCGCCGCTGCTTCCTGCGGGTTGCTGCCGCCAACGGCTGGGGTGTCGACCACATCCAGCGCGCCGTGGCCCATGGCTTCGAAGACCCGGTGTACGTTCTGCTGGCGGTCAACAGTGACGATGACGATGGCGCAAGGGGTTTCGGCCATGATCCGACGCGTCGCTTCAACACCGTCCATCACCGGCATGATCAGGTCCATCAGGATCAGGTCCGGAGTGTTTTCGGCGCACAGTTGCACCGCCTCGGCGCCGTTGCGCGCCATCCAGACCACCTGATGCGCCGGCTCGAAGGCCAGCGCCCGGCGCAGCGCCTCCACCGCCAGCGGCATGTCATTGACGATTGCGATCCTCATGCCCGCGCTCCCCCGATGAGCTCGACCACTGCATCGAGCAGGGCGTCGTCATGAAAACTGGCTTTGGCTAGATAATAGTCGGCGCCGGCGTCCAGTCCACGGCGCCGGTCTTCTTCGCGATCCTTGTACGAGACGACCATCACCGGCAGCGATTGCAAACGGTTGTCGCGGCGCAGCAGGCTGACCAGTTCGATGCCGTCCATGCGCGGCATGTCGATGTCGGTGATCAGCAGGTCGAAGTCCTCGGAACGCAGGGCATTCCAACCGTCCATGCCATCGACCGCTACTGCGACGTCGTAACCACGGTTGAGCAAGAGTTTGCGTTGCAGTTCGCGCACGGTCAGCGAATCGTCCACCACCAGCACCCGCTTGCGCGCCGCTTCCGCGGCTTGATTGCCGTGGCGGGCAATTCGTTCCAGGCGCCCGGTGTTGAGCAGTTTGTCGACCGAGCGCAGCATGTCTTCGACGTCGACGATCAGCACCACCGAGCCGTCATCGAGCAAGGCGCCGGCGGAAATGTCCTGAACCTTGCCCAGCCGCTCATCCAGCGGCAACACCACCAGGGTGCGCTCGCCGATGAAACGCTCGACCGCCACACCGTAAATCGCATCGCGCTCGCGAATCACCACGACCTTGAGGGTTTCGCCGCTGTTCTGGCTGGCCGGACGATTGAGCAGTTGACTGGCCGCGACCAGCCCGACATGCCGGCCTTCGTGCCAGAAATGCTGGCGACCTTCGACTTGAACGATGTCTTCGGGGGCCAGATCGCACATGCGTTCGATGTGCGCCAGCGGGAAGGCATAAGCCTCTTCACCGACGGCCACCACCAGACTGCGCACCACCGACAGCGTCAACGGCACCTCCAGGTGGAAGCGGCTGCCCTCGCCCGCCGTCTGCTCCAGTACCACGGCGCCACGCAACTGGCGAACCATGTGCTGAACGGCGTCAAGTCCGACGCCACGACCGGACACTTCGGTGACCTTGTCGCGCAGACTGAAACCGGGCAGGAACAGGAAGGTCAGCAGTTCTTCCTCGCTCAACTGCGCAGCGGTTTCGGCTGGGGATAACTGCCGCTCGACGATGCTGCGGCGGACTTTTTCCAGATCGACACCGTTGCCGTCGTCACTCAGTTCCAGCACCAGCAAACCGGCCTGATGCGAGGCGCGCAGGCGAATCAGGCCTTCTTCCGGCTTGCCTTGATGCAGGCGTTGTTCAGGCGTTTCGATGCCGTGATCAACCGCGTTGCGCAACAAATGCGTCAGCGGTGCTTCGAGCTTTTCCAGCACGTCGCGGTCGACCTGGGTTTTCTCCCCCTCGATCTCCAGGCGCACCTGTTTGCCGAGGCTGCGCCCCAGATCACGAACCATGCGCACCTGCCCGCTGAGGACATCGGCGAACGGGCGCATGCGACAGGCCAGCGCCGTGTCATAAAGCACTTGCGCACGTTGGCTGGCCTGCCAGGCGAATTCATCGAGCTCGGCGTTTTTCTCGCTGAGCAGTTGTTGCGATTCGGCGAGCAAACGGCGCGCGTCTTCGAGGGCTTCCAGCGCCTCGAGGCTCAAGGCGTGTTCCTTGAGGTGCACGTTGAGGTTTTCCAGCGCGCGCAGACCGTTGTTCTGCATGCGCTTGAGGCGTTGCATGGTCGCCAGATGCGGCTTGAGGCGCTGGGTTTCCACCAGCGATTTGCTCGACAGATCGAGCAGGCTGTTCAGGCGTTCGGCGGTCACCCGCAAGACGCGCTCGCCACCTTCCGTGGTGCGCTTGCTTTTCCGCGGTGCCGGCTCGGCAGCTTCGACAGGCGCCTCCATAGCTGGCACCGGCACTGGTGCGGGCTCGAGTTGCAACTCGGCCATCGGCGGCGCGACGACGGGCGCTGCTGCCGGGGCCGCCGACGGATCGAGCAACCGCGCCATCAACGCTACATAGGCCTCGATGTCTGGCGGTTGTGGCGCGTTCGCCGGCGTGGCGATGCGCATGAGCAAATCGGTGCCCTGCAACAACGCGTCGATATGCTCGGGGCGCAGCAGCAGGCGCCCTTCCTGCGCGCTGACCAGGCAATCTTCCATGACATGGGCGACGCTGACGCCGCTGTCGATACCGACGATCCGCGCTGCGCCTTTGAGCGAGTGGGCGGCGCGCATGCACGATTCTAGGTGATCGGCCTGAGTTGGATTGCGTTCCAGCGCCAGCAGCCCGGCGCTGAGAATCTGGGTCTGGGCCTCGGCTTCAAGGCTGAACAGCTCGAGCAGCGAGGCGTCGCGCATTTGCTCGGGGGTCATGTCAGGCTCCGGGTCACGGCGGACAGCAACTGTTCTTCGTCGAGCCAGCGCAAGCTGCGACCGCGATATTGCAAAACACCGCGAGTATATTTCGCACTTGCCTGCGCAGCGGATTGCGAGGCGGCCGCAAGAATGCGCTCGTCAATGGCATGAATGCCGTCGACCTCGTCCACCGGCACCACCACCGGCCCGCCATGGGCGGCGATGATCAGCATACGCGGCATGATCCGCGCACCGGTAGCCGGCGCGGCATTGGCATCCAGATCGAGCAATTCAACCAACGACAGGCACGCGACCAGCGCGCCACGCACGTTGGCCACGCCCTGCAGCGCTCGCGAACGCTGATGCGGCAGCGAGTGAATCGCCTGCATCGGCGCGACTTCCACCAAGCTGCGCGTGGCCAGCCCAAGCCATTCTTCGCCGAGGCGGAACATCAGCAGCGAGCGGGTCTTTACGTCCGTCTCCACAGCGCTGGCCACCGGGTCGCGCTCGTC
The DNA here is from genome assembly GCF_900104975.1 of Pseudomonas sp. Z003-0.4C(8344-21). Classification (NCBI taxonomy): domain Bacteria; kingdom Pseudomonadati; phylum Pseudomonadota; class Gammaproteobacteria; order Pseudomonadales; family Pseudomonadaceae; genus Pseudomonas; species Pseudomonas sp. Z003-0.4C(8344-21). The sequence goes on from NZ_LT629756.1 coordinate 5,130,445, forward strand.
CTGCTGCAACGCGTAACGGTCGAGCAGGCGCGTGGCCGCGGCGGAATACACCGAGCAGTTACGGCAATGAATGTGTTCTTCGAGCAGCGGGCAAGACTTGTCGCCATGAATGCCGATGCGATTCCAGCAATCGTCGATGTCGCGGGCGTCTTCGTGGGTGACGTTGAAAGTGTCGGACGCGATCATCGTTTGCGCTCACTGTCGGCGGTGCGGCCGCTGCGGGCGGCACGCTCCTGCAATCGTCGGGCTCCCGCCGTGTCGCCCTGGGCCTGCAGTAACGCCGCCAGGTGCATCAACGCTTCGGGGTGTTGCGGTTCGAGGTACAACGCCTTGCGATAGAAACCCTGGGCTTCGAGGGTCAGGCCGGCGACATCGCTGAGCAGTCCGAGCCAGTAAAACACCTGCGCCACCGGCTCGTGGCTACGCAAATAGTGTTCGCAAGCGGCGCGCGCTTCGGCACTTTTGCCCTCGTTGGCCAGCGCAGCGATGTGCGCCAGCAAGCTGGCGGCGTCCGGATTCGCGGCTTTGGCCGCGGTTGGCAATGGTGTCACGGCAGCAAACGGGCGACTGCGCACAACCGGCACTGGCGGCGGATTGCGCAGCGCTTGGCTGATCGGCACGGCGATCGGTTTCGGCGTCGGCAACGGCTCGGGGTGCGGTTCGCTGTGACGGCTGAACGCGAACGACTGGGGAATGCCGATCGAGCGCATGCCCAGACGGCCGAGCAGGCTGCCCTCGGCGGGGCCGATAAACAGCACGCCGTCGAAATGCGTCAGGCGCTTGAGCACTTCGAACACCTGCTTCTGGGTCGGCTGGTCGAAGTAGATCAGCAGGTTGCGGCAGAACACGAAATCGAAGGCTGGCTCACTGGCCAAGAGCGCTGGATCGAGCACGTTGCCGACCTGCAAACGCACCTGTTCACGCACGTTTTCGTTGACCCGATGGCCATCCTGCTCGGCGAAAAAATGCCGTTCGCGGAAATCCAGATCCTGGCCGCGAAACGAATTCTTGCCGTATAAGGCACGCCGCGCCTTCTCTACCGAGAGCGGGCTGACGTCCATGCCATCGACCTTGAATTGATGCGGCTGCAATCCGGCATCGAGCAGGGCCATGGCAATCGAATAAGGTTCCTCACCGGTGGAGCACGGCAGGCTGAGGATGCGCAGCGCGCGCATATTGTTCAGTTCTTTAAGCCGGGTGCGCGCCAGTTTGCCCAGCGTGGCAAAGGATTCCGGATAACGGAAAAACCATGTCTCCGGCACGATCACCGCTTCGATCAGCGCCTGCTGCTCATCCCGCGAGCCTTGCAGCAATCGCCAGTAGTCATCGCTATCAGCCGCCTGCGAAAGCGTGGTGCGCTGACGCACAGCACGCTCGATGATCGCCGGGCCGACCGACGTTACATCGAGGCCGATGCGCTCTTTGAGAAAGTCGAAAAACCGCTGATCAGCGCTCATGCCTGCGCCTCAAGCTGCGCCGGGTCGCGCGGCGGATCGGGAAACAGCAAGACGCGCACCGACTCCTCGAGCAAGTCATGGACCCGCACCCACTGCACCAGCCCGTGGGCGTCTTCGCGCACTGGACCAAGGTACGGCGCCTCGCGGTTATCGAGGCCGTAAGGCTGAAAATCTTCAGGATGGCAACGCAGGGTATCGGTCGCCTGCTCAAGAATCAGCCCGAGCCACTGCGCAGACTCGGCGTCATCCGGGCGATAGTTGACCAGCACCAACCGCGTGCTGGTGCGCGCCTCGGCAGGCTGGCCGAAGGTCAAGGCACTGAGGTCGATGACCGGCACCACCGCACCGCGATAGGCAAACACTCCGGCGACCCATTGCGGCGCCCGGGCAATCGGCTTCAACGCCACTCGCGGCAACACTTCCGCCACTTCGGTGGCGCGCAGGGCATAACGCTCGCTGCCGATGCGAAACAGCAGGAACAATGCCGGTTTCGTCACTGGCGTAACACCGCGCTTGGCGATGACTTCGTTCATCAGACTTTGAATCGCGAAACGCCGCTGCGCAGCCCGACGGCCACCTGGCTCAGTTCGTCGATGGCGAAACTGGCCTGGCGCAGCGATTCGACGGTCTGGCTGCTGGCGTCGCCCAACTGCACCAGCGCATGGTTGATCTGCTCGGCGCCGGTGGCCTGGGCCTGCATGCCTTCGTTGACCATCAACACCCGCGGCGCCAGCGCCTGCACCTGATGAATGATCTGCGACAACTGCTCGCCAACCTGCTGCACCTCGGACATGCCGCGACGCACTTCCTCAGAGAATTTGTCCATCCCCATCACCCCGGCCGACACCGCCGACTGGATCTCGCGCACCATTTGTTCGATATCGTAAGTGGCGACAGCGGTCTGGTCGGCCAGACGCCGTACTTCGGTGGCGACCACGGCAAACCCACGCCCGTATTCACCCGCCTTCTCGGCTTCGATGGCAGCGTTGAGCGACAGCAGATTGGTCTGATCGGCAACTTTGACGATGGTGACGACCACCTGATTGATGTTGCCAGCCTTCTCGTTGAGGATCGCCAGTTTGGCGTTGACCAGATCGGCGGCGCCCATCACCGAGTGCATGGTGTCTTCCATGCGCGCCAGGCCTTGCTGGCCGGAGCCGGCGAGCACCGAGGCCTGATCGGCAGCCGTCGACACTTCGGTCATGGTGCGCACCAGATCTCGCGAGGTCGCGGCAATCTCCCGCGAGGTCGCGCCGATCTCGGTGGTGGTCGCGGCGGTTTCGGTGGCGGTGGCTTGCTGTTGCTTGGAGGTGGCGGCGATCTCGGTCACCGAGGTGGTCACCTGCACCGACGAACGCTGCGCCTGGGAAACCAGCGAGGTCAGCTCGGTCATCATATCGTTGAAGCCGGTTTCGACCGCGCCGAATTCGTCTTTGCGATCAAGGTTGAGGCGCGAACTGAGGTCACCGGTGCGCATGATGTCGAGGATCGTGACGATGCGGTTCATCGGTGCCATGATCGCGCGCATCAGCAACAGACCGCACAGGCCGGCGGCCAGCACGGCGACCAGCAAGGAAATGATCATGCTGACTTTGGCAGTTGCTACGGCATCATCGATATTGGCCATGGCCGTATCCGCGACGACCTTGTTTTCGCCGATGATGTCATTGAGTTTCATGCGCCCGGTGTACCAGGCCGGGGTCAGCTTTTCGGTGAACAGCTTGATCGCCTCGGCTTCCAGTTTGCGACTGTGCAGATCGAGCACGGCATCCTGAATTTCGATATAGGCGTCGTGATACTTCTCGAACAGGGCGAACTCGGAGCGATCCTCTTCGGTCGCCATGGTCTTGCGATAGTTGGCCATCTGCTCTTGCAGGCGCGTTTCGAAGGCCTTGTAGTCGGCGGCGTCTTCACTGGAAATGCCCTGCCCTTCCTTCAGGCCCAACAGTTCTTGGGTTTGCAGATAACTGTCGACCCATGCGCCGCGAATCATCGAGCTGTAGTAAACACCGGGAATGGCATCGTCGCGCACGCTGTTTTCGCTGGCCTCGATCTTCAACAGCCGTGAATAAGAGAGCACCACCATCATCAACATGATGGCGATAATCACCGCAAAGCTCGCCAAAATGCGTTGGCGCAACGTCCAGTTCTTCACAGTGATTCCTCGGTGCCTGATCGAAATGCGGGGAGTATAGCCGAGCGCGCTGTTTCATTTATAAGACGCTTTTAAACCCTCATCTGCCGCGCCCCTGTGGCTGGCTCGAACTTAAGCCCAACCACCAACCCTGTAGGAGTGAGCCTGCTCGCGATAGCGGTGGGTCAGTCACCAACGTTCTGCCTGAACAGACGCCTTCGCGAGCAAGCTCGCTCCCACAGGTTTCGCGGTGGACGCAAGCTCCGGAACAACACAAAAATCCTCTGTAGGAGTGAGCCTGCTCGCGATAGCGGTGGGTCAGTCACCAATGTTTTGCCTGAACTGCCGCCTTCGCGAGCAAGCTCGCTCCGACAGGTTTCGCGGTGGACGCAAGCGCCGGGGCCTTACACAAATCATGTGTGTGCGAGCCTGCTCGCGAAGCAGACACCTCGGTCCCAAAAAAATACCCAACTGCGCAAGAAGTTGCGCAGTTGGGCGTAATATTTCACGGGGCAAATCCTCTGCAGACCACGCCGCACAAGGCCTGCAGCCAAGTGCGCAAGAAGTTGCGCAGTACTGCGCAACTTCTTGCGCACTTTCTTGTTGTTTTCACGCTGAAAACCGCCTCGAGTGATCCCCAACCACCGCGCCGCTCCCGCCACCCGGGCACTTCAGCAGACCTGGCACGCTCCTTGATAACAGTCAGGCACCCACCGGGCGATTTCGCCTCCCGGGCACCTTAAATTTATCCGCAAGGAGAGCACCCCATGGCAACACCAGCGTACATGTCGGTTACCGGCGAAAAACAAGGCCTGATCACTGCAGGCGCATTCACCGCTGACTCCGTAGGCAATACCTACCAGGAAGGCCACGAAGACCAGGTCATGGTTCAGGCTTTCACCCACGACGTGATCATCCCGCGTGACCCGCAATCCGGTCAGCCAACCGGTCAGCGCGTTCACAAGCCAGTTGTGATCACCAAGGTCTACGACAAGGCTTCGCCACTGCTGCAAGCAGCACTGACTTCCGGCGAGCGCATGAGCGAAATCGTTATCCAGTGGTACCGCACTTCGGCGCAAGGCACCCAAGAGCACTACTACACCACCAAACTGGAAGACGCGATCATCGTCGCCATCAACAACAAAATGCACAACTGCCAGGATCCAGGCAACGCGCACTTCACCCACCTGGAAGAAGTGCAGTTCACCTACCGCAAAATCACCTGGACCCACGAAGTATCCGGTACTTCGGGTTCCGATGACTGGCGTGCTCCAGTCGTTTAATTACGGCTGATCGTTACAAGCATCGGCCAGCTCTGCTGGTCGATGTTGTTTACGCCCCTCCAGAATTTCGCGTACGTTGACCCGCTTTTGCGGGCGTCGACGAGCGCCGCTGTACAGCACGAGGAACAAGGGATGTTCGCGCCGGCCAATGAAACCCACTTTGCCCTGACCATCGAAGGTCTTTCCGCTGATTTCCAGGTGTTTACCCTCACCGGTCGGGAAGCCATCAGCCAGCCTTTTGTCTTCGAGGTGGAGCTGGTCAGTGAGCAGCCGTCGCTGGACCTCGAAACCCTGCTGCACAAACCGGCCTTCCTGCAGCTGTCGCCCGACGGCAGCGGCATTCATGGCCAGATCTACCGCGCCGCGCAAGGCGATTCGGGCAAGCGACTGACCCGTTATTCGGTGACCTTGCGCCCGCAACTGTCCTACCTCGCGCACCGCATCAACCAGCGCATCTTCCAGAACCTCAGCGTGCCGAAAATCATCGGCATGGTCCTCGAAGAGCACGGCATCCAAAGCAATGCCTACGAATTCAAGACCGGCTCGATCTATCCCGAACGCATCTACTGCGTGCAATACGATGAATCGGACCTGCATTTCATTCAGCGCCTGTGCGAAGAAGAAGGCATTCACTACCACTTCCAGCACAGCGCCACGGCGCACAAACTGGTGTTCGGCGATGACCAGACGGTGTTCCCGAAACTCAAGCCGGTGGCCTACCAGCAAGATTCCGGCATGGTCGCCAGCGATCCGGTGATCAAGCGCTTCGACCTGCGACTGGAAACCCGCACCAGCCGCACCACGCGCCGCGATTACGACTTCGAAAAACCGCGCCTGACCCTGGAAAGCGAAAACCGTGGCGACGCCCTGCCCGACCTCGAAGACTACGATTACCCGGGCCGTTTCATCGACCGCGAGCGCGGCAAGCACTTGGCCAAACGCGCCCTCGAACGCCATCGCAGCGACTTCCAGCTCGCCGAAGGCAAGAGCGATCAGCCGCTGCTGGTCAGCGGCCACTTCCTCGCCCTGACCGAACACCCCAAAGCCAAGTGGAATGATCTGTGGCTGCTCACCGAAGTCCTGCACGAAGGCAAACAGCCGCAGGTGCTCGAAGAGTCGGTGACCAGCGACACCACCGCCCTGAAAGACGATTTCCATCAGGGCTATCGCAACCGTTTTCAGGCGACGCCGTGGGACGTGCCCAATCGCCCACCGCTGCGCCACCCGAAGCCGCGCATCCTCGGCAGCCAGAGCGCTGTAGTCACCGGCCCGAAAGGCGAAGAAATCCACTGCGACGAATACGGCCGCGTCAAAGTACAGTTCCACTGGGATCGAGAAGGCCAGGCCGACGACAAAACCAGCTGCTGGCTGCGCGTCTCCAGCGCCTGGGCCGGTGCCCAGTACGGCGGCATCGCCATCCCGCGCATCGGCATGGAAGTGCTGGTCACGTTCCTTGAAGGCGATCCCGATCAACCGCTGATCAGCGGCTGCCTGTACCACAAGGAAAACACCGTTCCCTACGCCCTGCCGGCGAACAAGACCCGCAGCACCTTCAAGACCCTTAGCTCCATGGGCGGTGGCGGCTACAACGAACTGCGCATCGAAGACAAGAAAGGTCAGGAGCAGATCTACCTGCACGCCCAGCGCGACTGGGATGAGAACATCGAGCACGACCAGAAAATCCGCGTCGGCAACGAACGCCACGACACCGTCGAGCAAAACAGCTACACCGAATTCAAGGCCGAAGAACACCACACCGTCTACGCCGACCGCAAAGTCGAAACCCGCGCCAACGACCACCTCACCGTCGGCGTCAACCAGCACATCAAGATCGGCACCGGCCAGTTCATCGACGCGGGTCAGGAAATCCACCTCAGCAGTGGCATGAAAGTGGTGATGGAAGCCGGCGCAGAACTGACTCTTGTCGGCGGCGGCAGCTTCATCAAGATCGACGCCGGCGGCGTAACGATGAGCGGCCCGGTGATCAACATGAACTCCGGCGGCAGCCCCGGTGTTGGTACGGGCGCCGCGCCGTTGATGCCCGGCGTGCTGAAACAGGCCGATGCCGACAAGGCTGGCCAGGTCCTGACCCCGGCGCAAATCAACACCCTCAAACGCAACGCGCCGTTCTGCGAAGAATGCGAGAAATGCAAGGCAGGTGCCTGTGCCATCTGATCGAATCACACCCAAGGACTGGCTGGCGCAACAGCCGCTACAAAACGGCGAGCGCCTGTATCTGATCATCAGCGCCGCCAGCGACGCCGACGCCCTGAAAACCCTGTACCTGACCGAGCCCACCGCCCAGCTTCTGCCGATCTGGGGCGGCACGCCCTACTCCACCTGGCAACCGGTGATGCCCTACGTCACTGAGCTCAAGTCCAACTCCGCCTTCCTGCCATGGATCGCCGAAACCGACGCCCTTGACTGGGGCTGGCTGGCGGTGTCGCGTTCAGAGCCGAACGAAGTGTTCGAACATCTGCGCAGCCTGACGCAGGTGAAGATGCCGGATGGCACCGAGGTGTTTTTCCGGTTCTGGGATGGGCGGCATATCTACCCGATTCTGCACGGCCTGGGGGAAAAGGCCGGGGAAGTGCTGCCGGTGTTTGAGCGGTATCTGATTAATGGGCAGGCGCTGGAAGTGGGCACGCGGGTGGTGCCGAAGGTCAGGGACTGGCCGTGGTGGGAGGTGCCGAAGGCTTTGCTGGATGGCTTGGGCAAGGAAAATCCCACTACGCTGATTGCCAATCTCATGCAATGGCTGGAAGAAGACCGCCCTGATATCTATACCGCCTGGCCAGAGAACAATCTCAAGCTGAAAATCAGCCGTTTCGTGCGCCGCCCGGATGCGCCGAAAAATCTTAAAGAAGCATTGTTAAATCACCTGATTCTGGAGCAAGGCTGATGGATCGCGTTGCCTTTGTTGACAACCAACTGAACACCTTCAAGGACAGTCTGAAGCTGTATCAGGAACAAACCAAAACCTGGTACGCGCGAGCGCTCGACAAGGGCAGTCGCGCCACTGACATGCCGTCCTTGTTGGGCATGGAGCGTGTCATCAAGGTTGGCAACACCAGTAAAGCCGTGAGCATGACTGACGGCAGCTTCAGCTCGAACGTGGCTCAATGTCCACTCAAAGGTCCGTTGCTGATCGAGAGCAAATTCGAATCGGTTTACGACATTCCGGTGGGTGATATCGAAGTCGAAATCGTTGCTGTGGACGGTGGCGCAGTCAGCAAGGTCAAACTCGACGCTCAAGGCAAAGCCGCCTGGACCGGCGGTGTACCCGGCAAGTTCTACCAGATCCGCGTGCATAACGAAGTGACGCCGGCGCAAATCGACGCCCTCTTCAGCTCCTACAGCGGCGTGACCGTGGATCTGGAAGGCTTCCTGCGTAAGGAATGGGCGGGCTTCAAACCCCAGTGGTCGAACCTTTCCACCTCCGGCACAGTGATGGCGGTTGGCAACGGCATACTCGAAGGTGGCTGGGAGGCCATCAAGGGTGTGTGGGACGGCATTAGCCTTGTGCTCGATATCCTTCAGGATCCGAAGAAATTCGCCAAGGATCTCGGCGCTGGCGCAGACGAGCTGATCAAAGTTGCCAAAAGCTCGCCAGACGTCATGAAAAAAGCCATGTTGCTGGCGAGTGACGAAGCAGCGCTGTTCCTGCTGGTACGCAGTGCGGTGATCTGGCTGGCAGCCTTGCCGCCGATGAAGATGGCAGGCGACGTAGCGAAAATGACCACGGCGATCGTTGTCGGTATCGCGATCGATATCGTCATCGGTGTTGTGCTGACAATCGCGGCTGAAGGCACCGGGGTTATTTATCTGGCTGCCCGACTGAAAAAGTATGGCGAACTTGTAATCAATGCAGTCATCGGCTTCGTGAAGTCGGTATTCAAGATCATCAATGGTTTTATGGAGTATGTCGCCAAGTACACCGCTGTGGCGGCGCGAGGGGTGACGGCTAAGGTTAGGAACGGGATTTCCGAGTTGCGTTTTGATGGGAAGCGTGTGACCACCGTCGAAACCCCGACAACCCGGCACGATGCCCCCGCACAATCCAAAAATCCAGATGAAAAAAGCGCAACTTGCGCAAAAAACACGTGCACTAACGGTTGCCCGGTATCCATGGTCACTGGCGAGGAGCTTTTGACGCTGACCGATGGGGAACTCGGAGGGCCTGCACCCTTTAGCTGGACTCGTCTCTATAGAACCAGCGCAGCGGAAATCGATTGTGGGCTTGGTTTTGGTTGGAGCCACGCGTTAGCGCAACGGATAGAAGTCAACGCCGACGAAGTGGTATGGACTGATCATGAAAACCGGGTGATCACGTTCCCACTTCCAAGCATTCAACGCACGGCGATAACCAATAGCCTCTCGGAAGCAGCCATCTTCATCGGGGACGATCCATCAGAACTTATTCTCACTCAGGCTGGTGAGCATGCTCAGTTCTATCACTTCCGCTACGATCGCAAAGGCGCAACACTGATAGCCATCAGTGACAAATACGACAACCGCCTTCATATCACACGCGATATTCACGGACGGATAAAACGTATCGACAATGGTGCCGGTCGTGCCTTGTTGTTGCGCTATGACCGCAAACATATTGTGGCAGTCGATTATCAACAGTTCACACCGGCAGACAATCTGGAAGATGTTTGGACCACTGTCCAGACGATCATCAGTTATGCCTACGACTCGCAACACCGCTTGATCGAAGCGAAAAACGCCGCTGGAGAAGCCGAGCGTTACGCTTATAACGACCAAAACGTCATTCTCGAGCGCCGTTTAGCCGGGGGTGCAACTTTCTATTGGGAATGGGAAAGAGAGGGCAAATCAGCTCGCTGTATTCATCACTGGGCGAACTTCTCGCAGATGGATACTCGCTACGTTTGGGATGATAAGGGAAGCGTTACCGTTACAAACGCTGACGGTAGCGAAGAGGTATACACCCATGACGACCAAGCCCGACTAGTAGCTCAAATTGATCCGGACGGAGCCGAAAATCTCAAGGCATATGACGATAAGGGACGCTTGATTGCAGAGCAAAATCCGCTCGGAGCCATAACCGAATACCGATACAACGAATCAGGACATTTGATCGCCGTTATACCTCCAGAAGACGAACCAACCGGCTACGAGTACAGCCGTGGGTTCGTAAGCAAGGTCGTTCGCGGTAGAGCAGTCTGGAAATATCAGCGCAACGATCAGGGTGATATTACCCAACAGACGGATCCGGACGGTAACACCACCTACTACAGCTATGATCGTCGGGGACGCTTGCAGGAAATCGGCCTCCCCGATGGCAGCCGTCATCAACTCGGCTGGAACAATCTCGGCCAGCTATTGGAAGAGCGGCTGCCCGATGGTAGTCAACGCAAATACCGTTACGATGCACTCGGCCGGCAGATCACCCGCCAGGACGAAAACGGTGCCATCACACACTACCAATGGAATGCCGCGAATCGGCTGGCACAGATTACTTTGCCCGCTGGAGCGACTCGGGAATTTACATACAACGCATACGGTCGAGTCACTGCCGAACGTGACGAACTTGGCCGTATCACCCGCTACGAATACGCCGATAATCTCCACCTCGTCAGCCGCCGAATCAATCCCGACGGCAGCCAACTACGCTACCGCTACGACAACTCGCGTCTGTTGCTCACTGAAATCGAAAACGAGCGCGGCGAGCACTATCACCTTGATTACTACGCCAACGGCCTGATTCAACAGGAAACCGGCTTCGATGGTCGTCGGACTGGCTACGAGTACGACCTCAACGGCCAATTGCTGAAGAAAACCGAGTTCGGCGACGACGGCAGCGAACTGGTCACCGAATATCAGCGCGATGCCGCTGGTCGTTTGCTTGTAAAAACGCTGCCCGACGGCGAAGAGATTCACTACAGCTACGACGCACTTGGCCGCCTCGTTAACGTTGACGACGGCCATTGGCCGCTCGCCTATAAATACGACCTACAAGACCGACTCATCGAGGAACACCAAGGCTGGGGCACCCTGCGCTACCAGTACGATAGCGTTGGCCAGCTCAGCCATTGCCGCCTGCCGGACGGCAGCACCCTCGACTACCGACACTTATCCGGCGGGCGCCTAAGCAGCATCGACCTCAACGGCTCCCGCCTGACCTCTCACCAGTTCAGCGCCGGTCGTGAACAGCAGCGCCAGCAAGGCTTGCTGCTCAGCCAATACCAATACGATGAACAGGGACGTCTGCAAGCTCACAGCGTCAGCCAACGGGACAAGCACCTGTTCCAGCGTCGCTACAACTACGACGCCAACGGCAACCTCGCCGGCATCGATGACAGCCGCAAAGGCAACCGCAGCTTTCACTACGATCCGCTCGACCGATTGATTAGCGTTCGTGGCGCCATGCCAGAGAGCTTCGCCCATGACCCGGCGGGCAACCTGCTTGGACAAAATGACCTGCCCGTCGCCAACCTCGCCAACGTCAAAGGCAATCGCCTGCTGATGCAAGGCGATCGCCACTACGACTACGACGCCTACGGCAACCTGATCCGCGAAAGTCGCGGCACCGGACAAAAGCTCGTCACCGAATACCGCTACGATTGCCAGCACCGCCTGATCGGCGTCAGCCTGCCGGGCGGCAGCACAGCAACCTACAAATACGACGCCTTTGGCCGCCGCATTGAAAAAAACGTCGACGGCCACACTACTGAATTCCTCTGGCAAGGCGAACGCCTGATCGCCGAGAGTGCCGAGAACCGCTACCGCAGCTACATCTACGAACCGGGCACCTTCCGCCCGTTGGCAATGCTCGACGGCGAAGGCCCGCTAAAAGCGGCCCCGTTCTATTACCAACTCGACCACCTCGGTACACCGCAGGAACTGACCGACTACAGCGGCGAGATCATGTGGTCTGCGAAGTACCGCGCCTACGGCAACCTCGCGGCACTGGACGTCAGCGAAATCGATAACCCGCTGCGTTTTCAAGGCCAGTACTTCGACGCCGAGACAGGGTTACATTACAACCGCCACCGCTACTACAATCCGGGGACTGGACGGTTCTTGACGCCGGATCCGATCAAGCTTGCAGGTGGGTTGAATAACTACCAGTACGTACCTAACCCTACGGGGTGGGTCGATCCGTTAGGATTGAATACTTGTCCAGGCGGAGATAAATGTGTTCCAGGGCAAAGCGCTGAAGTACCTGAAGAAAAAGCTAAGGTAAGGGATGGAGCCCCGCCTCCTCCTGACGTTCAATGGACAAATCATGGCAATAAACATGTGGCGCCCAAGGCTCCTTGGCCATCTGTTGTGAAATCGACCGCTAATGGAGGTGCAGCCAAATATCTACCCGGCACGGACATTGAAGCGTTAGAGCGGCACGCGTTTGTAAATGGTCAAGATGTTAACAATGGAAAGCCATGGAAAGTAATTGACATGGGAAAAACCATAGGCGCCAACGACGGAAAAGAAACGCGATACATGAGAGTGGAATTAAGTGCAAACACCATTCATGGACATCCAATATCAGAAGAATCGTTTAGAAAATTAACGAAAAAGAAGAAATAGCTTATGAATACTGAAAAGATAAAAAACATTGGCGGCAAGATAAATTTTGACGAATTAACCATCCTAGCTGGATCGAAAATCGCGCTTATCACAGATGAATTAAGGGAGGATCTTTTACAGGCTTCACTTCCGAATGAGCAAATAATAGACATTGGGTGGTATCCCGAATTCAGTGAACACGGTGCCTTCAGAATCTCATTAATCGCAAACCAAAACTGGGAATCACCTATATACACCGAAACGGCCAAAACTTGGGACGATCTTGAAAAAGCGTTAGATAACACGTTGGATAAAGTAAAAAAAACTTAATGCACTGACGCGCTCGCGTCGACTAGTCAACGTCGACGGCGGTCATTAGCCGTTTGCCTATAAATACGACCTGCAAGATCGACTCGTCGAGGAACAACCAGGCTGGGGCACCCTGCGTTACCAGTACGATAGCGTTGGCCAGCTCAGTCATTGCCGCCTGCCGGACGGCAGCACCCTCGATTACCAACATTTGGCCGGCGGGCGCTTAAGCAGTATCGATCTCAATGGTTCTCGCCTGACCACTCACCAGTTCAGCGCCGGTCGCGAACAACAACGTCAGCCAGCGCGACAAAGACCTGTTATAGCGTCGCTACAACTACGACGCCAACGGCAACCTCGCCGGAATCGACGACAGCCGCAAAGGCAACCGCAGCTTTCACTACGATCCGCTCGACCGATTGATTAGCGTTCGTGGCGCCATGCCAGAGAGCTTTGCCCATGACCCGGCGGGCAACCTTCTCGGACAAAATGACCTGCCCGTTGCGAATCTCGCCAACGTCAAAGGCAATCGCCTGCTGATGCAAGGCGATCGTCATTACGATTACGACGCCTACGGCAATCTGATCCGCGAAAGTCGCGGCACCGGCCAAAAGCTCGTCACCGAATACCGCTACGACTGCCAACACCGCCTGATCGGCGTCAGCCTGCCGGGCGGCAGCACAGCGACCTACAAATACGACGCCTTTGGCCGCCGCATTGAAAAAACCGTCGACGGTCACGTCACCGAGTTTCTGTGGCAAGGCGAACGCCTAATCGCTGAAAGCGCCGAGAACCGCTACCGCAGCTACCTCTACGAACCGGGCACTTTCCGCCCGCTGGCAATGCTCGACGGCGAAGGCCCGCTAAAAGCGGCCCCGTTCTACTACCAACTCGACCACCTCGGCACACCGCAGGAACTGACCGACTACAGCGGCGAAATCATGTGGTCGGCGAAGTACCGTGCCTATGGCAACCTCGCGGCGCTGGACGTCAGCGAAATCGATAACCCGCTGCGCTTCCAGGGTCAGTATTTCGACGCCGAGACAGGGTTACATTACAACCGCCACCGCTACTACAATTCGGGGACTGGACGGTTCTTGACGCCGGATCCGATCAAGCTTGCGGGTGGGTTGAATAGCTACCAGTACGTGCCTAACCCTACGGGGTGGGTGGATCCGCTGGGGCTGAGTTGCAAACCAGGCGCATGTCCAAAAGTTAAATCGATAAGTCCCAACGAAGTTCGCTTTTCCCAAAACAGTGTTTCCTATAATAAAGTCGACAGAACGACCGGAGAAAACTTTAGTTATGACGATCTCGTAAGCTCAATGAAGAGGAACGGATGGCAGGGTGAGCCTATTGATGTAGTGCGCATGCCCGACGGCCATCTTACAAGTATGGATAATACTCGAGTTAGAGCTGCACGCGAGGCTGGTATCAACGTAGAAGCTAGAGAATGGAAGCTAAACGATCCGTTATCTGAAAGCAATAAAGAGCGATTCGAAGTCAATGATGTAATGCCTGACACTTGGGGTGAAGCATTGCAACTCAGAATCCATAAGCAAAAGCCTAAAAGATTTGGCAATGAAAATCCATATGGATCTCACGAACTACCCAAACTGACGGGAAAAAAATGACTGTATATTTAGATATTGACAAACTACCCAACTATCCCTTCCCGAGAAAGTTTATCGAGTTCGCACAAACGGAACCGAAAATTGACATTGAGCCATGGTGGCTACTTGTCCACAAAGAAGGAAAAATCAATAGCTGGCATAATAAACTTAAAGAACTCTATCCCAAGCGTACGCTGGTACCATTTGCCAAATTCAGCGCAAACGATGATATTGCATGTTTTGATGCGGAAGATCTCTCTGGAAATCCTAGAGTTCTAATAATCCATGCATATGCATCCGAAGGGTGGGAACTACATGACGAGTACCCCCACTTTACTGACTGGCTAAAAAGAGCCATTGATATGCACAACGAGTGGAATGAAGAAGAATAGTCATGTTACAGATAACAATTCAATCCGATAGATCTATAAATTCTGGAGGCACGGTCAATGTGAGCCAAACATTATTCTCCGCCCTAAAGAAATTGAACCCACTTAAAAACATTTGATTGCTTTTTATACGTAAAACTACGGGTCTACCGTAACGTAGCCCAACATCGCGCGCTAATACCTCATTTTCGGTCAAATGAACATGATGCCTAGCTCCCTGTAATAGTCCTTCTTTCCGGATAGAATCTAGGAAGCGCGTGGCTGTGCCGTGATATAAAAATTGCGGAGGTTCTAGTTCAGAGTATTTTCGCTCCACCGACTCTGACGAATGCCCCTGTACTGCTCGAATATTTTTCCCACTCACGGATATCTCGAAACGTTTTTTATCACTGCGCGACACAATGTTAGTTATAACTTCATAGCTTATTGCCTTTCCCGCCCCCTCCGCACCTTTCACTAATGCATCTATGCTTGCCCACCCCTCAACATCCAACTGCAAGCCAATTGCTTCAGGCTTGTGACGCAACACATAACTTACAAACTTACTGAGTTCTTCAAGTGAATCATTCATATAACACCCTAAACACGAAAACTTTAGAACGCTGATAAACAATTATCAGAAACGCTTACAGAGCCAAATAAATCCGGCAACATCTTCTAACTTTTAATATACCATAACGAACCATGGTCCTGACCATTCAAAGTTTAGCCTTTGGATCTGCGATTAGAACGTTATCGACCGCTGCCTACTTAATAGCGGCTAGCCATCAAAAGGCGCGACCCTGATCGCCATCAGCGATAGCTATGGCAACCGCTAGCAAGTTACTCGCGAAATCCATGGTCGCATCAAACGTCTCGACAACGGTGCCGGCCGCGGCGTTCTACTGGGAGTGGGAAAACGAAGGCAAACTGTCTCGGTGTACACGTCACTGGGCCAACTTTTCCCAGATGGAAGCGCAATACGCCTGGGACGACAAAGGCAGCGTTACCGTTACCAACGCCGATGGTAGCGAAGAGGTCTACACCCACGATGATCAGGCGCGACTGATCAGCAAAATTGATCCCGATGGTGCCGAGCATCAAAAAGCCTATAACGACAAGGGTCAATTGATCGCGGAAAAGGACCCATTGGGCGCCGTTACCGAATACCGCTACGACGACAACGGACTGATGACCGCTGTCATCCCCCCAGAAGACGAAGCTACAACTTACGAATATATCAACGGCTTCGTCAGCGACGTTCGTCGCGGCAAAGCCAGTTGGAAGTATCAACGCAACCGACAGGGTGATGTCACTGCGCAGATTGACCCGGACGGCAATGCCACCCATTACAGCTATGACCCGCAGGGTCGTCTATTGGAAATTCGTCACCCGGACGGCAGCCGTCATCAACTCGGCTGGAACAATCTCGGTCAACTGCTTGAAGAACGCCTTTCCGACGGCGGTCAGCGCAAGTACCGTTACGATGCACTAGGCAGGCAGATCACTCGCCAGGAAGAGTCCGGCGCGATCACTCATTACCAATGGGATGCTGCCAATCGCCTTGCCCAAGTAACGCTGCCCGGCGGCGCCACTCGCGCATTCAACTACAACGCCTACGGCAATGTCACTGCTGAACGTGACGAACTTGGCCGTATCACCCGCTACGAATACGCCGACAATCTCCACCTCGTCAGCCGTCGAATCAATCCCGACGGCAGCCAACTACGCTACCGCTACGACAACTCGCGTCTGTTGCTCACTGAAATCGAAAACGAGCGCGGCGAGCATTATCACCTTGATTACTACGCCAACGGCCTGATTCAACAGGAGACCGGCTTCGATGGTCGTCGGACTGCCTACGAGTACTACCTCAACGGCCAACTGCTGAAGAAAACCGAGTTCGGCGACGACGGCAGCGAACTGGTCACTGAATATCAGCGCGATGCCGCAGGCCGCTTGCTCGTAAAAACGCTACCCGACGGCGAAGAGATTCACTACAGCTACGACGCGCTTGGCCGCCTCGTTAACGTTGACGACGGCCATTGGCCGCTCGCCTACAAATACGACCTGCAAGACCGACTCATCGAGGAACACCAAGGCTGGGGCACCCTGCGCTACGAATACGATAGCGTCGGCCAGCTCAAGCACTGCCGCTTGCCCGATGGCAGCAAACTCGATTACCGCCACCAGCCTGGCGGGCAACTCAGCAGCATCGACCTCAATGGCTCCCGCCTGACCACTCATCAATTCAACGCCGGCCGTGAACAGCAGCGCCAGCAAGGCTTGCTGCTCAGCCAATACCACTACGATGAACAGGGACGTCTGCAAGCGCACAGCGTCAGCCAACGGGACAAGCACCTGTTCCAGCGTCGCTACAACTACGACGCCAACGGCAACCTCGCCGGCATCGATGACAGCCGCAAAGGCAACCGCAGCTATCACTACGACCCGCTGGACCGCCTGATCAGGGTGCGCGGCGCCATGCCAGAGAGCTTCGCCCATGACCCGGCAGGTAACCTGCTAGGACAAAATGACCTGCCCGTCGCCAACCTCGCCAACGTCAAAGGCAATCGCCTGCTGATGCAAGGCGATCGCCACTACGATTACGACGCCTATGGCAACCTGATCCGCGAAAGTCGCGGCACCGGACAAAAGCTCGTCACCGAATACCGCTATGATTGCCAGCACCGCTTGATCGGCGTCAGTCTGCCGGGCGGCAGCACAGCGACCTACAAATACGACGCCTTTGGTCGCCGCATCGAAAAAAACGTCGACGGCCACAATACTGAATTCCTCTGGCAAGGCGAACGCCTGATCGCCGAGAGTGCCGAGAACCGCTACCGCAGTTACATCTACGAACCGGGCACCTTCCGCCCGTTGGCAATGCTCGACGGCGAAGGCCCGCTAAAAGCGGCCCCGTTCTATTACCAACTCGACCACCTCGGTACACCGCAGGAACTGACCGACTACAGCGGCGAGATCATGTGGTCTGCGAAGTACCGCGCCTACGGCAACCTCGCGGCACTGGACGTCAGCGAAATCGATAACCCGCTGCGTTTTCAAGGACAGTATTTCGACGCCGAGACAGGGTTACATTACAACCGCCACCGCTACTACAATCCGGGGACTGGACGGTTCTTGACGCCGGATCCGATCAAGCTTGCGGGTGGGTTGAATAGCTACCAGTACGTGCCTAATCCGACGGGTTGGGTGGATCCGTTAGGATTGAGTAGTAACTGCCCGGATGATAATAAACAACCGCAGGCAGCTAGCCCTGGGTCTACTACGGATAACGTTGTAAAACAGGCAGGACCTTCGGCGCCTCCGGAGCCACCGCCTATTGGTCAGGGCTATCACAACGAAGTTTATGGTAGCAAACCTGTAAAACCACAAGATGCGGTGAAGCGATGGGAAGATTTTTTAGGTGACGGGCCCTACACCAATATCCATCCGAGGACCGGACTGCCGGACAACGACAGGATCGTTTCGGCCGACGGCAAGAGGAGTATTCGATATGGTGCGCATGAAATGAATAGCAAACCCAACAAGCACCATTACCATGAAGAAACATGGACCCTGGATTTAATCAATAACGTGATGAACGTCGACAATACGGTGATACGAGTTCCGCTAGGATCGAAATAAATGAATATCACAATAACCAAGATAATCAGAAACAGTGCTAACGAAACACAGATAGAATATTCGTCAGCCTACGGAACCGGAGTTTCCACATTTATAGGTCCACCACCTAAAAAAGACCAAGCACTTGACGTTGAAATCGATATCAATGACAATTTTTCCTGGGGGAAAAATTTAACAATATCCCAAAAAAAAGCGCCCTCCATATATTACAAAAATGGTGAAACCTTTATTACAGCAGAGTTATTGACTATTGAAGATGACGGCTGCGGCGTATTAAAAATTGGCGATTGTATAGCCCTAATATCTGTCGAAAAACAAAACCAGACTTTCCCTTTGTTCGTCGATATGATATCGACGGACATTTCATTTTATCCAAACAACCTATAAACAAAAAAATTGGATCAAACCTAATTCTTAAATCTGAAAAAAAGGGGACAAATTTATTTTCTTCAAATGAAAATAAATCTGTCCCCTTTTCTACTACTACCAACTCGGCCACCTCAACACACCGCAGGAACTCACCGATTACAGTGGCGAAATCATGTGGTCGACGAAGTACCGCGCCTAGGGCAACCTCGCCGCGCTGGACGTCAACGAAATCGATCCGACCACTCTACACACCAAAAATGGTCGACGCTGTTCAGTGGCAGGTACTTAAAGACAATGGTGTCGTGACGTCTTCATTCCCGGCGGGCGACGCGCCTATGTCACCGCCAACCTAATGGGATAGATAAATGAACAGCAAGGCTTACAAAGAATATTGTCACTGGCTTGGACAGGATGAAGACTCAAGCTGGAACGAATACATTACTGAGCAGGTAGCCCAAGGAGTGCTAAAAAAGTTTGACGTAGAAGATTGGAAATTTTTGCACGAAACAATTCTCACGAAGGAAGAGTACTGGCAAGAACGAAGTGCTGCGGCGCTCGGCGAGTTGCGATCGCCTGACGCAATAGAGGTTTTAAAAAAGCTTCTTGATTCGGACTTCATCGGGGTGGCAATCGCTGCAGCATCAGAATTGGATTGAACAGAAACAATGATTGAACACGAATACTTCGAAAAGATAAAACGAATCATAGCCCAACTACCACCTGATGAAATCGATTCATACCCAGAGCTATCGAACCTGCTCAAAAAAGTCAAAAAAACATAAACAACAAATCAATCTGAGGCGAATTAAAATTATTCACCCGCCACATTAGTCCAATGGGTCACTCCCTAGAGCGAAAGTGGACAGATTTATTCCAACTGCAAAATTGAAATCAATCTGTCCGCTTTTTCGCCCCCTTTTCTTTGCACAGACTCAACATTCAAAAAACTCACGAATTGTCTGAACAACTTACAGACACGGTTCTTTGGACCAAACAGGAAAAACTGTAGAAATAAAAGAGTTCGGCATTCAAAAAACTTTCTACGACTCATCTATAATTTCCACAGAGAAAATGTTCGATACGGGTAGAGAAGCGGCAGCCAAGTGTTACCACCAAGCTCAAGCTGACGGCAATCGAGCTTACAGCGCGTCTCATGACGGAATAAATTTTCGAATCTATTTAGACGAAACCCTGACAACAGTTACAAACTTCCACCCAACGATGAAATAGTCATGAACATAAATATCAACAGCGCTCAAAAAAGCATTATCGACAATTGCCTGCTAGACCTTTCAGATTCATCTTCAATCAAAATTTCTAGTTTTCTACCCAAAGCGCTCGAAAGCCTTCTTCATTCGCAAGGTTTCGGGATCGAGATGTCTGGCATATACATTAGCACCGATAACGACCCGGAAAACATACCAGATTATTTAACTGAAGGCATTGCATTCGAATTTATGGATAGCCACGTTACCTTACCGTTCAGAGAAGCCATTTTGTATATGTTGGACTGGTACAATCATCATGGCGATATCAGAGATAAAAAACTAGATAAAATTTTTGAGGATTTGAAGGGAAAGTTTTTATAGCGATCATTGCGACCCCAAAACAATCCGCTATGTCTTATAGGAGAAACTATAGAGAAATGAGAAAGAAACTCAAATACCACCTCCAGCCAATCCGAGTGCCAAGCGGCTGGACTATAACAATCAACAATCTGTTCGAGGTTGAGCTAACACCGGAGACCATCGACTGGTTTTCCAGCTCGGTACTGATTGGAGGAGTTCGCCGAAGCACCGGGCATTGCTTTGACACTAGAGTCGAGCCTGAAGGGGACCCCAGCGGAGATTTTGTCATTGATATGCTAACGATCCAATATGACAAAACAGGCGAGCCCATCAGAGGCTCCGAAAATTTCTTAGGCGAGTTCAGAACTAAAAGCAAAAGTGCATTTATTGAAAAAATTGAAGAATTCATGATCGAGGCGTGAAAGCCAAATAATGGTCTACGCCCCCATAAAGCCAACAATTTAAAAGGCTATTAACGGTACATCCGAGCCGCCATTGCATCTCACTTATAGTGCTGCGTTTTATATAGATGTAATCGCTCTCTCGCTACGATCCAAACAAAACCCCCACAAATTGGTCACCTCGTAATTTACAATCGAACCCGATTCAGAAGGGAATTACAAACTTCGGCCTCCGTTTAAGCCCCAATTCAACGACACAGGAAAATCGCAACTCAACGCTGCGATTTCCCCCAAGAACTTTACCCCCCCGCCAACCGCACCTGCCTCTCCAACTCCACCTTCAACCCCGGCTCCAGCTTCAACTGCCGCGCCAGTTCATCCAGGTAGCTCTTCTCCATGAAATTCTCCTCATCCACCAGCATCACACTGGCGATGTACATCTCTGCCGCCATTTCCGGCGTGCTCGCGGCGCTGGCGACGTCGGTGGGGTCGAGGGGTTTGTTGAGTTCGGCGTGGAGCCAGTGTTGCAGTTCCTGGTCGTTGTCGAGTTTGGTGAATTCGCCTTCGATCAATTCGCGCTCGCGCTCGTCGATGTGGCCGTCGGCTTTGGCGGCGGCGACCAGGGCTTTGAGGATGGCCTGGCTGTGTTGTTCTACTTGCGCCGGTGGCAGGCGGTCGAGGGTTTGCGGTTCGTTTTGAGGGGCGCTGCCTTTTTGCGCGTTGTAGTTGCCGTAGGCCTTGTAGGCCAGCACGCCGAGTGCGGCGAGGCCGCCGTAGATGGCGACTTTGCCGCCGACCTTGCGCACTTTTTTGTTACCGAGCAGCAGGCCCATGGCGCCGGCCGCCAGTGCGCCTCCGCCTGCGCCGGAGAGCAGGCCGCCGAGACCGCTGGCGCCTGACGAGCCGCCGAGCAGGCCCCCCAGCCCGCCGGCAGCCGATTTGTTCGATGCACCGCCAGCCTTGTTCTGCAGCAGATCCTGGCCGGATTTGAGCAGTTGATCGAGCAATCCACGGGTGTTCATGTTCCGCCTCCAAACTGGGGTTAACCGGATCTATAAGGCCCTCAGCCTAGTGCGAAAGTGCCCGAAACGGCGGTGCGAGTGTGCTTCGAGATGTTGCTCGCGCTCGCGTCTGACCTTGAAAAATCCGATCTACACTTTAGCCCAGCGCGAAATTTCCATCGCCGTTGTCGAGATGCGCCCGATCGACCACGCTCTTGTGACCGGGTTGTCGGTCGACGAGACCGTCGTCAGGAGTGAGCTTGCTCGCGAAGAGGCCGTCACATCCGGCAGTGATGTCGCCTGACACACCGCCTTCGCGAGCAGGCTCGCTCCCACAGTTTTCAAACCGGTTTCGGCAGAACTATAGAGGACAAACCCATGCAAACCCGACTCTTGATCAACGGACAACTGGTCAACGGCGAAGGCCCTGCGCAATCGGTGCTCAACCCGGCGCTGGGCGAAGTACTGGTGGAAATCAATGAAGCCAGCGAAGCCCAGGTCGATGCTGCCGTGCGCGCCGCCGACAACGCTTTTGCCGAGTGGTCGCAAACCGCGCCGAAAGACCGCTCGCGGCTGTTGCTCAAACTCGCCGACGCCATCGAAGCCCATGGCGAGGAACTGGCGAAACTCGAATCCGACAATTGCGGCAAACCCTACAATGCCGCACTCAACGACGAGATCCCGGCGATTGCCGATGTGTTCCGTTTCTTCGCCGGCGCCAGCCGTTGCATGAGCGGTTCGGCCGCTGGCGAATATTTGCCCGGTCACACTTCGATGATCCGTCGCGATCCGGTCGGGGTGATCGCCTCCATCGCGCCGTGGAACTACCCGCTGATGATGGTCGCCTGGAAAATCGCCCCGGCGCTGGCCGCCGGTAATACCGTAGTGCTCAAGCCGTCGGAACAAACCCCGTTGACGGCGTTGCGTCTAGCCGAACTGGCGTCGGACATATTCCCGGCCGGTGTACTCAATCTGGTGTTCGGCCGGGGCGCTACCGTCGGCAGTCCACTGGTCAGCCATCCGAAAGTGCGCATGGTGTCGCTGACCGGTTCGATCGCCACCGGGTCGAACATCATTTCCAGCACCGCCGACAGCGTTAAGCGCATGCACATGGAACTGGGCGGCAAGGCACCGGTGATCATCTTCGACGACGCCGACCTCGACGCGGCGGTGGACGGCATTCGTACCTTCGGGTTCTACAATGCCGGGCAGGACTGCACCGCCGCGTGCCGGATCTACGCGCAACAAGGGATTTACGACAAATTCGTTGAAAAACTCGGCGCGGCGGTCAGCACAATCAAACACGGCATGCAGGATGATCCCTCCACCGAGTTGGGACCGCTGATCACGGCACAACACCGCGACCGGGTCGCCGCTTTCGTCGAGCGCGCCGTGGCGCAGCCGCACATCCGGTTGATCACCGGCGGCAAGGCTGTCGAAGGCAATGGGTTCTTCTTCGAGCCGACGGTGCTGGCCGACGCGCAGCAGGATGACGAAATCGTCCGCCGTGAAGTGTTCGGCCCAGTGGTTTCGGTGACCAAATTTACCGATGAAGCACAAGCGCTGGAGTGGGCCAACGATTCCGACTACGGCCTCGCCTCCTCCGTCTGGACCGCCGACACAGGCCGTGCGCATCGTCTGTCAGCTCGGCTGCAGTACGGCTGCACCTGGGTCAACACGCACTTCATGCTCGTCAGCGAAATGCCCCACGGCGGTCAGAAAATGTCCGGGTACGGCAAGGACATGTCGATGTATGGGCTGGAGGACTACACCACGGTTCGGCATGTGATGTTCAAGCACTGAAACAAGCATCGCCAGCAGGCTGGCTTCCACAGAGGAAACGCATTCTAATGCCGGAGCCAGCCTGCTGGCGATTGCGGCAGCCCCCCATTAAATAATCAGGAGGGCGTAATCAACTGGACCGAGGGGAAGTAATTACGATACCGCTTGCAATCCCTGGTCAACAACGGCAGCTTCTTCACCGCTGCATGTGCTCCGATAAAGAAATCCGCCAGCACGTTTTGCTTGCCACCACCCACTTTCCGGTAGCGTACAAACGCCTTGCCGGCCAGAAAAAGAGCAGGCCGCGGAATTTCCTGCACGACCAGCCCTAGCTGATTAACCACCTCATCCAGGGTCTCGAAAGTTGAGAACGTCTGCGACAGTTCTGCGTAAACGATTGGGTTAATCACCAGATCATGGATCAATGACTGCGACCGGAGTTGCTGAATAGACCATTCAGCCCAAACAGGATCGTCCTCCAGAACGTCGATCAATACGTTGGCGTCGACCAGAACCATCAATCATCACCCCGAAGTAACGCCATCAAATCATCGGTTCGCCACTTGATGTCCGCCTTGCCACGAACCGCATCAAATCGATCCGGTGCCGTTGTCTGCTCTCCAGCGTGTCTGGCACTGTGCAAAACCACTTCGCCCTGTTCATTGACACTGAACTCAACGGCCGAGCCCGGCGTCAGCTGAAGGGCGTCACGTATTGGTTTCGGAATAGTGACCTGGCCCTTGCTCGTCATGGTTGTCGTCATGTGGTGCTCCAAGAGTATTACTCGTATGAACAACGTAATACCTGTTACCGGGATCTGCAACCGCCACATATTGTAGGAATTCTTCCCTCAACTCGAAGGAAACGCCTACTTCAAAACCTGCCTGCATGCCCTCCATTGAACTGTGGCTAACGCGCGATGTGTTCGCTTCGAAAAAGGGGGCGGGCTTTGCAGCCCGCTCCCTTTTCAGTTTTTCTCGTTAGAACCGCGAAACACTCCGCATCGCATCCACCAGATACCTCATTGCAATCCGGTCATTCTCGGAAAGCTCTCGATAACGTTCAACCAGCTTCAACTCTTCCGAACTGAGCCGGCGTCTTCTGCGCCCGCCACCCAAGCATGGAAAGATCCCTAACATTTCGGTGATGCCGTGTATTTTTGCCATGGACGATGTCCTTCTCTGATGAGTCAAGAAACTGCTGAACCTCACATCGCCCTGCCTCTTTTGAGCAGTGTCGTGTGCCCCGCCGACACGAAGGCTTGTATCCGGTCTTGCCCATAGAATAGGAATTAAATCGGCGCTGAAAAGCAGTTTTTAGAGTAATTAATCGAAAAAAGCAGTTATGCCGTCTAAATCAGAGGGCCCTGTCAGAAAAATTACAGACATGTCTTGTTTCATTGCCAGCTGATGCCTTGCAAACAAGGCTTTTTGCTCGACAATCGAACCGATTAAGCTAGCGGGCATCTGTTTATAGTCCGTTGCGTTTGGCCGAAGGCATGACCGAACCGTAATTTCCGATCCGCTACGTGCCAGGAACGGCACGGGATTGCACACGACAGGTTGTATATATGCATCGCAGGAATTTGCTCAAAGCGTCCATGGCCATTGCGGCCTACACCGGTCTTTCGGCCACTGGCCTGCTGGCCACCCGTGCCTGGGCGGCCAATGGCGGCGCCGCCGATGGCGAGGCGCAGGCGTTCGATTTCGAAGCGCTCAAGCGTCAGGCCAAGCAACTGGCCGGCAGCGCCTATCAGGATACGAAACAGGTGTTGCCGCCCACCCTGGCGACGATGACGCCGCAGAATTTCAACGCGATCCGCTACGACGGCGAGCACTCCCTGTGGAAGGAAAACAAGGGCCAGCTGGACGTGCAGTTCTTCCACGTCGGCATGGGTTTCCGCCAGCCGGTGCGTATGTACAGCGTTGATCCGAAAACGCGCATGGCGCGCGAGGTGCATTTCCGTCCGGCGCTGTTCAACTACGAGAACACTTCGGTCGACACCCAGCAGTTGAAAGGCGATCTGGGTTTTGCCGGGTTCAAACTGTTCAAGGCACCGGAACTTGATCGGCATGACGTGGTGTCGTTTCTCGGCGCCAGTTATTTCCGTGCCGTCGATGCGACTGGCCAATATGGCCTCTCGGCGCGTGGGCTGGCGATCGACACCTACGCCAAGAAACGCGAAGAATTCCCCGACTTCACCAAATTCTGGTTCGAGACGCCGGAAAAGAACGCCACGCGTTTTGTGGTCTACGCCTTGCTCGACTCGCCGAGCGCCACCGGTGCCTATCGCTTTGATATCGATTGCCAAGCCGAACGCGTGGTGATGGAAATCGACGCGCACATCAATGCGCGTACCGCCATTGAACAGTTGGGCATTTCGCCGATGACCAGCATGTTCAGCTGTGGCACCCACGAGCGGCGTATGTGCGACACCATTCACCCGCAAATCCACGACTCGGATCGCCTGGCCATGTGGCGCGGCAACGGCGAGTGGATCTGCCGCCCGCTGAACAACCCGGCCACCCTGCAATTCAACGCCTTTGCCGACAAGGATCCGAAGGGCTTCGGTCTGGTGCAGACCGACCACGAATTCGCCAATTATCAGGACACCGTCGACTGGTATAGCAAACGTCCAAGCCTGTGGGTCGAACCGACTACCCCGTGGGGCGAAGGCTCGATCGACTTGCTGGAAATCCCTACCACCGGCGAGACGCTGGACAACATCGTGGCGTTCTGGACGCCGAAAAAACCGGTGGCCGCCGGCGATTCGCTGAATTATGGCTACAAGCTCTACTGGAGCGCCTTGCCGCCCGTGGGCACGCCGTTGGCACGGGTGCACGCGACTCGTTCCGGCATGGGTGGTTTCACAGAGGGCTGGGCACCGGGCGAGCATTACCCGAAGGTGTGGGCGCGACGCTTTGCCGTAGACTTCACCGGCGGCGGTCTCGAGCGCTTGCCGCAGGGCACCGGGATCGAACCGGTGGTGACCTGTTCGAACGGCAAGGTGCAGGACTTCAGCGTGCTGGTGCTGGATGACATCAAGGGTTACCGGATCCTGTTCGACTGGTACCCGACCAGTGACAGCGTCGAGCCGGTGGAACTGCGCCTGTTTATCCGCACCAATGACCGCACGTTGAGCGAGACCTGGTTGTACCAGTACTTCCCGCCGGCGCCGGACAAGCGCAAATATCCTTGAGGATTTGAGGCGCCAGTTCGGGCCTCATCGCGAGCAGGCTCACTCCTACAGGGGATCGCATTTCAAACCGTAGGAGTGAGCCAGCTCGCGATAGCGCCAGACCAGGCACCGATGATTTTCAGTCACCAAAAAGCCCCGACCCTCACCGGCTCGGGGCTTTTGCTTTTCTGCCTCAATCAATCTCGCAAATCAGACTCATGAATCGGCTGATCCCGGTGCGTCGCGCGTTGATACTGCGCCGGCCACACCGCTTTGCGCCCGCCCAGATCATCATCGGCATGCAGCGGCCAGTACGGATCACGCAGCAATTCCCGGGCAAGGAAAATGATATCGGCCTGACAGGTGCGCAGGATGTGCTCGGCCTGCGCCGGCTCGGTAATCATGCCTACGGTGCCAGTGGCAATGCCTGACTCTTTACGCACCCGCTCGGCAAAACGCGTTTGATAACCCGGCCCGACTGGAATCTCCGCATTGGCCGCCGTACCGCCCGAGGACACATCAATCAGGTCAGCACCCAGCGTGTGCAGGCGCCGCGCCAGCTCGACGGTTTCATCCGGGTTCCAGCCGTCTTCCACCCAGTCGGTGGCGGACACTCGTACAAACACCGGCAGTTCTTCCGGCCACACCGCCCGCACCGCCTCGGTGACTTGCAGCACCAGCCGAATACGATTTTCGAACGAACCGCCGTACTGATCCTGGCGCTGATTACTCAGCGGCGAGAGAAACTGATGCAGCAGATAACCGTGCGCAGCATGCACCTCGACCACGCTGAAACCCGCCGTCAATGCACGTTTGGCGGCATCGACGAAGGCCTGAATGACGGCGGCGATCTGCCCTTCATCCAGTTGTTTGGGTTGCGTGTGCTGCGGATCGAAAGCGATCGGAGACGGCCCGACCGGGGTCCAGCCACCCTCTTCGGGCTTGACGCTGCCGTGCTTGCCGATCCACGGCCGATGGGTGCTGGCCTTGCGTCCGGCGTGGGCCAATTGAATGCCGGCGACTGCGCCTTGAGAAGTGATGAAGCGGGTGATGCGTTGCAGGGGTTCGATCTGTTCGTCGTTCCACAGGCCAAGGTCTTCGGCGGTGATCCGCCCGTCGGCCGTAACCGCCGTGGCTTCGGTAAACACCAGACCGGCACCGCCCACCGCGCGACTGCCCAGGTGCACCAGGTGCCAGTCGTTGGCCAGGCCGTCGACGCTTGAGTACTGGCACATCGGCGAGACGGCGATGCGGTTGGGCAGGGTCAGTTGGCGCAGGGTAAAAGGTTCAAGCAGCAGACTCATGGGGCACCTCTCGAATCAGTGGGCAGGCTCCAGGGTTCTGTTTGAAAAGTCGACGAGTGACAGAAAAAGGTGCAGCACCCGCCCCCGCGGGCAAAAAATCGACAAGACGTCACAAGGCCAATCAAGCAGTGCTTAGAGCCTAGTCGACAACGCGGGAAGAAGCAGGGTTCAGAGTGATTCAGTATGTGAAGGACGCTTTCGCGAGCAGGCACGCTCCGCCAAGGACGACACCGGACCTGCAGGAGTGAGCCTGCTCGCGATTGGCGTTAACGCGGTTCGATATGGGCAAT
The DNA here is from genome assembly GCF_900104975.1 of Pseudomonas sp. Z003-0.4C(8344-21). Lineage (NCBI taxonomy): Bacteria > Pseudomonadati > Pseudomonadota > Gammaproteobacteria > Pseudomonadales > Pseudomonadaceae > Pseudomonas > Pseudomonas sp. Z003-0.4C(8344-21). The sequence goes on from NZ_LT629756.1 coordinate 5,158,686, forward strand.
CATCAACTGCACAGTCTCATTGCCTCGAAACTCGTTCACATCGAGCTTATAAGCCAGTTCCACCCACTGAATCGTCGGATTCGGCCAGACATCCCGATCAATACCAAACGCAATGCCATCGAGTTTCACCGAGCCACATTCGCTTTTCAGCACCACTTTCAAATGCCGCTCGCCAACCACGCGCTGTTCGACCAACTGGAACACGCCATGAAACACCGGTTCCGGAAAGTGCTGTCCCCACGGCCCCGCATGGCGCAACGCGCGGGCCAGTTCGAGGTGGAATTCCTCGACCGCCAGGGTGCCATCGGTGAGCATGCGCCCGGTCAGGTCGTCTTCACGAAGTTGCCGGCGTACTTCGGCGTCGAAGGCCTCGGCGAACAACGGAAAATTCTCCTGCGCCAAAGTCAGACCGGCGGCCATCGCGTGACCGCCGTATTTGGCGATCAGGTTTGGATGCTGCGCGGCGACCACACTTAGCGCATCGCGAATATGGAAACCCTGCACCGAACGCCCCGAGCCCTTGAGCAGGCCGTCGCCGGCATCGGCAAAAGCGATGGTCGGACGGAAATAACGTTCTTTCATTCGCGAGGCGAGGATGCCGATCACGCCTTGGTGCCACTCCGGATCGAACAGGCACAGACCAAACGGCATCGACTCCACCGGCAGGTCCTTGAGCTGCGCCAGCGCTTCACGCTGCATGCCTTGCTCGATGGATTTACGGTCCTGGTTCATGCCGTCCAGTTGCGCGGCCATTTCCCGGGCCAGATTGGCATCGCTGGTGAGCAGGCATTCGATGCCCAGGCTCATGTCATCCAGACGCCCGGCCGCGTTGAGACGCGGGCCGACAATAAAGCCCAGATCCGTAGAAGTGATACGCGCGGCGTCACGCTTGGCGACTTCCAGAATCGCTTTGATCCCCGGCCGGGCGCGGCCGGCGCGAATTCGCTCGAGTCCCTGATGCACCAGAATGCGGTTGTTGGCGTCCAGCGGCACCACGTCGGCGACGCTGCCCAGCGCCACCAGATCGAGCAGTTCGCCGATGTTCGGTTGCGCCTTGCTCTCGTACCAGCCGAGGCTGCGCAGGCGCGCACGCAACGCCATCAGCACGTAAAAGATCACGCCGACACCGGCCAGCGCCTTGCTCGGAAATTCGCAGCCCGGCTGGTTCGGGTTGACCAGCGCATCGGCCTGCGGCAACTCATCGCCGGGCAAGTGGTGGTCGGTGATCAGCACTTTCAGGCCGGCGCGTTTCGCCGCGGCCACCCCTTCGACACTGGAGATGCCATTGTCGACGGTGATCAGCAATTGCGGCTCGCGGGTCAGCGCGACGTCGACGATTTCCGGGGTCAGGCCGTAGCCATATTCGAAACGGTTCGGCACCAGGTAATCGACATGGGCCGCACCCAGCAGACGCAAACCCAGCACGCCAACGGTGCTGGCCGTCGCGCCGTCCGCATCGAAGTCGCCGACGATGAGGATGCGCTGGCGTTGCTCCAGCGCGGTCACCAGCAGGTCGACGGCGGCATCGATGCCCTTGAGTTGCTGGTACGGAATCAACCGCGCCAGGCTCTTGTCCAGCTCGGCCTCGGACTGCACGCCCCGCGCCGCGTACAGGCGGGTCAGCAGCGGTGGCAGATCACCCAGAAAGGGCAGCGTGGCGGGCAGTTGACGAGGTTCGATGCGCATGGGGTGACGGAGACTTCTCTTGGTTACGTGGGATTATTCCGGTGTAGGCGCGGGATCAGCCGCGCTCACCTTGCAGCCATTGCAACTGGACTTCGTGCTGACCACGGTCGTCGGTAACGAAGACCGTGCCTTCGCTGATCATCACGTCCCACTTGATAACGCGGGGCATGTCCTTTGCCAGGGTTTCCAGCACTTCTTGCGGGACGGCGGCGATGTTGACGTTTTTCAGGTTCTTGATCGCCGGGATCACCTTGGTTTCCCAAACACGCAGACTGCCGTAGGCCAGCAGGCTGGTGCGCTCGGTGCGACGCGAGCACCAGGTCAGGCGATCGACGTCCGGCTGGCCGACCTCGATCCAGTGCAGAACGCGGTCGTCCAGGCTCTTTTCCCACAAGGCCGGTTCATCCACGTCCGACAAACCACGGCCAAACGACAACTGCTCGTTGTACCAGAGGGCGTAGGCCAGCAGGCGCACGGTCATGCGTTCTTCGGTTTCCGAAGGGTGACGGGCGATGGTCTGCTTGACGCTCTCGTAGACGCTGCGGTCGAGGTCGGTGAGGTTCAGTTCGAATTTATAGGTAGTGGACGGCTGGGCCATGAACGGGCTTCTTGATACGAGGAAAGTCGGCAAGTCTAACCGATGCCGTGGGCAATCATCGAGTTGATGGCGATCAAGCTGCGGCGTCTGACGGCCGGCTATGTTAAAACGCTGTATCCGCTCAGCCTTGTCCTACAGGATTTCGCATGCCGTTCACCAGCAAACCGCTCTCGGGCCTGAAAGTCATTGAATTGGGAACATTGATTGCCGGGCCGTTTGCCTCGCGAATTTGCGGCGAGTTCGGCGCCGAAGTGATCAAGATCGAATCGCCCGACGGTGGCGACCCCCTGCGCAAATGGCGAAAGTTGTATGAAGGCACCTCGCTGTGGTGGTTTGTCCAGGCGCGCAACAAGAAATCGCTGACGCTGAATCTCAAGCATCCTGACGGTTTGGCGATCCTGAAAAAACTTCTCAGTGAAGCGGACATCCTCATCGAGAATTTCCGCCCCGGTGTACTGGAAAAGCTTGGCCTGAGCTGGGAAACTCTGCACGCGCTGAACCCGAAACTGGTGATGGTGCGCCTGTCCGGTTTCGGTCAGACCGGGCCGATGAAAGATCAACCGGGCTTCGGCGCGGTTGGCGAGTCCATGGGCGGTTTGCGTTATATCACCGGTTTCGAAGACCGGCCGCCCGTGCGTACCGGGATTTCCATCGGCGATTCGATTGCTGCGCTGTGGGGCGTGATCGGCGCGCTGATGGCGCTGCGGCACCGCGAAGTCAACGGCGGCCTTGGCCAGGTCGTCGATGTCGCGCTGTATGAAGCGATTTTCGCGATGATGGAAAGCATGGTGCCGGAGTTCGATGTGTTCGGCTTCATCCGCGAGCGCAGTGGCAACATCATGCCGGGCATCACGCCCTCCTCCATTCACACCAGCGCCGATGGCAAGCATGTGCAGATTGGTGCCAACGGCGATGCGATCTTCAAACGCTTCATGCTGATCATCGGTCGTCAAGACCTGGCCAACGACCCGACGCTGGCCAGCAACGACGGGCGCGACAGCCGCCGCGACGAGCTGTACGGCGTGATCGATCGCTGGGTCAATTCATTGCCGCTGCAGACCGTACTCGACCTGCTCAATCAGGCCGAAGTGCCGGCCAGCCGGATCTTCAGCGCCGAGGACATGTTCAGCGATCCGCAGTACCTGGCGCGAGAAATGTTCTTGCATGCGAAACTGCCCGACGGCAAGGATTTCAAGATGCCCGGCATCGTGCCGAAATTGTCAGAGACACCCGGTAGTTCCGAATGGGTCGGACCGCAACTGGGTGAGCACAATACGCAGGTACTCCACGACCTTGGCTACGACGAAACGCAGATCGCCAGGTTACGCGAAGACGGAGCCATTTAAGCTGAAGCGTCGACTGCCCTCGCCCACCAATCGCGCCCGATCCGGGTGGACGTGGCGGCTGTTCGGCTTGTTGTGCCTGCTTACTCTGTCAGGCGCAGCGCAGGCAAAACCGACGCTGATCTGGTTGTTGCGCGACCTGCCGCCGATGACCATTTTCGAGGGCCCTAAAAAGGGTCAGGGCGTCATTGATCACTTGCTGCCACAACTGATTGCCGGGATGCCGCAATACGAGCACACAATGCTGCGGGTCAATCGCGCCCGCGGTTTGCAAATGCTTCAGGAAAACTCGTTTGCCTGCGATCCGGCGCTGCTGTGGAGCAAGGAGCGTGCGCAGTGGATTGTCTATTCGATACCGGCGATCCGCGCCGTGAGCAACGGCCTGGTGGTGCGCAAAAAGGATCGCGGCGTCCTCGCGCCGTACCTGGTGGAAGGTGAAGTTGATCTGGCGGCTTTGCTTGCGGCGCCTGAGCGCAAGGTCGGCATCGTCGCCGAACGCAGCTATGGCGAGTTCATCGACAACCTTTTGCAGCAGGCGCCGCGCGGCGCCTTGACGCCACACTACGGCAACGACGCGCTGAGCAACCTGCTATCGATGCAGCGTCTGGGTCGTTTGCAGGTGGTGCTCGGTTATTGGCCGGAGATTCGCTATCAGGCCACGCAGGCGCAGATTGCCGAGGATGAACTGGCGTTCTACCCGATTCGCGGTACGCAGAAATATCTCTCGGGGCATGTGGCTTGCTCCAACTCCGCCGAGGGACGTCAGGCCATCGCCGAGATCGACGGTCTGCTGCGCACCCTGCCCCACGAACCGCTCAATCAGCTGTACGCCGATTGGCTCGACCCGGAGCGGCGGGCGGACTATCTGCAACAGGCCCGCGTATTTTTCGACCACCAGGCCGCGCAATGAAAAATCGCGGGCAAAAAGAAACCCCGAGAAGTGGGGAGACAACTCGGGGTTAAACGTGGCCTACATAAAGACCCGTAGCAGCAAGCGACAAGCACCGGAGCACAATGCTTGATCCTGCTGTTATGGGGTCTGACTGACAGGGATGCAGGAAGGTTCCCACAAAAAATATTTCATCTTTACAGCGCTGCCCGCTTGTCCAGCGCTGCGTTGCGCAAGGCCGCGATCACGCAGGGTTCAAGCCGGCCTTCAGCGATCAGCACGTCGCGGTGCAGACCATCGACGACATCGGTCAGCAGACGCTTGTCGGTCAATTGCGCCTGATTGAATTCGCGCTCCACCACGATGGCGCCGTGACTGTTCTTCAGCGTCACCAGGCATTGGCCATCACGGCCGCTGGGGGTCAACGAAACCTGATACGGGCTCAGAGCCTCACCGAGCAATAGACTGATACTTTCCATCTCGATCTCCACTCAATAGTCCGAAAACTGTGCGCCTGGGGCGTGTACACCATAAATGACCACCGGCCCGAGAAGAAAGTTCTGCGTTTCGATTGCCTCCAGATCGCAGGGTCACCGGTCTGACAGAGCATGCACGGCGAAGATGACAGAAAAACTGCCGTACGCCTTACACGCCGAGTGGCGCCGCAGCGGCGCTCAGATAACTGTCGAGCAAACCGCGCATCAGCACCGCCGATACCGGCGTCTGCAGGCGCCCCAACAAACGCACGCCGTGCTCGTCCAACAGCGGCTCGAGATCGTTGAGCAGACTCGCTGCAACCGTCCCCAGCAGAATCACCGCACGCGCTTGCTGGCGAGCCGCCAGGTGCTGCATCAGCGCCAGACCATCGCCGCCCTTGAGTTGCGGATCGCAGATGGCGATGTCGACTGCACCGCGGTACTCCAGCGACGACAAGGCCGCTGCCAGCGACGGTGCGGTGAGGACGTCATAGATGCCGACGGCATTGAGCATCTGGTGCAACGCCATCAGCTGGAACGGATTGGGTTCAAGTATCAGGACTTTAAGCGAGCGCATAGGCGACCTCTGGAGCGACAATCGCGGACTCTCACCGCAGTGGTTCTCACTCTAGGCCAGCCGTCCTAAGCCTCCCATCGGAAAAGTAGCCGCGTCTTATAGGACATTTCCCATCTTCATTGCGGACACTGACACCCGCTCTCCGCCCGGCGCTGAGAGATGTCCGTCCAGCCGCCCAACAACCCGCGCAATTTACCGTCGGCGCTGTAGAACGGCACGGTCCATTGATAGACCTCGCGCGGGCCGTTATTGAACTGCAAGCGGCGTTTGCTGAAGCGCGACTTGCGCGTGCGCAACTGCAGCATGAACTCCTCATGGAGCATCAACGCCGTGGCTTCGGGCAGCGTGTCGAGCTCGATCAGCAAGCGCCCGATGACCTGATCCAGACGCACCGATAACGCCTCTTCATAGCTGCGGTTACAGGTGATCAGTCGACCGTGCAGATCGCGGACGAACACCGGGTCAGGCAAGGCGTCGATCAATGCATGCTGAAACGCCAGTTGATCGCCCAGATCCTTTTCTGCCACCAGGCGCAGCTTGATCACCGCCCTCAGCCGCCGATTCCATACCAATGACAGCAAGCCGAACACGCCGAGCCCGCCCATGACCCAGCAAGCCCATTCAAACAGTTGCCGGCCGATAGTCGGTGCCGGTGCCGGCGCTACTCCCTCCAGCCATTTCAGGCGGATCGCGCGCAGCTCGGCAGGCGGAAAGGCTTCCAGTGCCTTGTTGAGAATCCCCAGTAGTACGGGCATGCCCTTGCGCACCGCGAGGTTGTCCGCCTCCCACTTGCCCTCGACCAGCCCGCCGACCTTAAGCGGACCCAACGGATAAAGCTGCGCGCCGATTTCATTTTCGATGGTGGCATAGGCTTCGCCGCTTTCGACCAGCGCCCGTGCCTCGGCGTAGGTCTTGACCGAATGAATCACGATGGACGGGAAGTCGCGTCTTATCGTGTCCTCCAGGGCATGCCGGGCCGGCAGCACCAGCCTGCGTCCGGCCAGTTGCTCGAAAGATTCCAGTCGCGGCGCGTCGGCACGCCCGACAAACACCCACCCCGCCCCACCAAAGGCGTGGCTGTAATCGAGAAACGCCTTGCGCTCCTCGCTGATGGCCAACGTCGTACTGATGTCCGCCGCACCGCTCTTCAGGCGCTCGAGCATGTGATCGGTGGAGAACGATTCCTGGTGCACGAACTGCAACCCGGTCATCGCCGTCACCCGCTTGAGCACATCATTGTTCAAACCGCTCCACTGCCCGTGTTCGTCCTGGAACAGGTACAGCGGATATTGCAATGACGCCACGGTCACCGTGGGATTGTCGCGAATCCACTCGCGCTCGTGTGCAGCCAGTTCGACGGGCTGTACGTTGTGCGTCGCGGCATCGCCGTGCAGCGCCAGTTGCGCCGCCACGCTGCAACGCATCAACCCCAGCAATCCGCACAACAACACCCCAACCAGTGCCGGTTTCAAACCTCTATCAAACAGCATTGCCACTTCCTTCGTGATCGACTCACCCGTCCTGCGTGGGTGAAAACCCGGGCAGTGTGGCAGCGAAAACAAAAAAGCCCGTCAGGAGACGGGCTTCAAAATGTGACAGCTTTTATGGGCTTACAGTGGCTTGCCGCGGTTGCCATGCTGGCTGACAAAGGCCTGTACGGCTTTCAGCTCGTTCGGCAAAACGGTGCAGCGCTCGTTTCGCTCAAACAAATCAGAAAGATGTGCAGGCAGTTCGAGCGCTTTTCCTACACCGGCTTTCTCTACTGCATCCGGGAATTTCACCGGGTGCGCAGTGCCGAGAATCACCATCGGGATGTCCAGGCTGCGACGGCATTCGCGCGCGGCCTTGACGCCGATCGCGGTGTGCGGATCCAGCACCTCACCAGTCTGCGCATAGACTTCGGCGATGGTCTCGCAGGTTTGCGCATCGTCCACCGCCAGCGAATCGAACAGTTTGCGCGCTTCGGTCCACCGCTCCTGTTCAACGCTGAAACCGCCGCCCTGCTTGAACGAGTCCATCAACCCGGCAATCGCTGCACCGTTGCGACCGTGCAGATCGAACAGCAAGCGTTCGAAGTTCGACGAGACCATGATGTCCATCGACGGCGACAGCGTGGCGTGCAGGGTTTCCTTGACGTACTGGTTGCCGCTCATGAAGCGGTGCAGGATGTCGTTGCGGTTGGTGGCGACGATCAACTGGTTGATCGGCAGGCCCATGTTGCGCGCCAGGTAACCGGCGAAAATGTCGCCGAAGTTGCCGGTCGGCACCGAGAACGACACCGAACGCGCCGGCCCGCCCAACTGCAGCGAGGCGTGGAAGTAGTAGACGATCTGGGCCATGATCCGCGCCCAGTTGATCGAGTTCACCGCTACCAGCCGCGTGCCTTTGAGGAAGCTCTGGTCGGCGAAGCTGTTCTTGACCATTTCCTGGCAGTCATCGAAGTTGCCTTCGATCGCGATGTTGTGGATGTTCTCGCCAACGATCGTGGTCATCTGCCGGCGCTGCACTTCCGAAACCCGGTTGTGGGGATGCAGGATGAAGATGTCGACGTTTTCGCAATGCTTGCAGCCTTCGATGGCCGCCGAACCGGTATCACCGGAGGTGGCACCGACAATCACCACGCGCTCGCCGCGCTTTTCCAGCACGTAGTCGAGCAGACGACCCAGCAGTTGCAGGGCGAAGTCCTTGAACGCCAGGGTCGGGCCGTGGAACAGCTCCATCACCCATTCGTTGCCGTTGAGCTGACGCAACGGCGCCACTGCGCTGTGAGCGAAGACCGCGTAGGTTTCTTCAAGAATCTTTTTGAAATCGGCGTCGGGAATGCTGCCGGCCACGAACGGACGCATCACCCGGAAGGCCAGCTCGTGATACGGCAGACCAGCCCAGGAAGCGATTTCTTCCTGGGTGAAACGTGGCAGGTTTTCCGGGACGTACAAACCGCCGTCCGTGGCCAGACCGGCCAGCAGAACCTCTTCGAAATTCAGGGCGGGTGCCTGGCCGCGAGTACTGATATATCGCATTTTTTTCAAACCTTCGGTTTGAGCTGCAAGCTGCTAGCTGCAAGTCGCAAGTAAAAGCCAGACTGCTTCTCTCTTGCCGCTTGCAGCTCGAAGCTTGCCGCTGCTTTTTTAGTTCAAATGTTCGACGCGGATTCGTACGACCGGGCCGTCAACGCCTGCGAGCGCTTCAAGTGCGGCGATCGCATCGTTGATGCGCTGCTCGACCACGCGGTGAGTCAGCAGGATCATCGGCACCAGGCCGTCATGCTCTTCGACTTCCTTCTGCATGATCGATTCGATATTGATGCCGCGCTCCGACAGGATGCTTGCCACCTGAGCGAGAACGCCCGGGTGGTCCTTGGCCTGAATGCGCAGGTAATAAGCGCTTTCGCAGGCTTCGATCGGCAGGATCGGATGCGCCGACAGCGAGTCCGGCTGGAAGGCCAGGTGCGGTACGCGGTTTTCCGGGTCGGAGGTCATCGCACGCACTACGTCGACCAGATCGGCGATCACCGACGAAGCGGTTGGCTCCATGCCGGCGCCAGCGCCGTAGAACAGCGTCGAACCGGCCGCGTCACCGTTGACCATCACCGCGTTCATCACACCGTTGACGTTGGCGATCAGGCGATCGGCCGGGATCAGCGTCGGGTGTACGCGCAACTCGATACCGGCAGCGGTGCTGCGCGCTACGCCCAGGTGCTTGATGCGGTAGCCCAGCGCTTCGGCGTAATTCACGTCAGCGGTGGTCAGTTTGGTGATGCCTTCGGTGTACGCCTTGTCGAACTGCAGCGGAATACCGAACGCGATCGAGGCCAGGATGGTCAGCTTGTGCGCCGCATCGATGCCTTCGACGTCGAAGGTCGGATCGGCTTCGGCATAGCCCAGCGCCTGCGCTTCGGCCAGCACGTCTTCGAACGTACGGCCCTTCTCGCGCATTTCGGTGAGGATGAAGTTCCCGGTGCCGTTGATGATCCCCGCGACCCAGTTGATGCGGTTGGCCGACAGGCCCTCACGAATCGCCTTGATCACCGGAATACCCCCGGCCACCGCTGCTTCGAATGCCACGATCACGCCTTTCTCGCGTGCCTTGGCGAAAATTTCATTACCGTGAACGGCTATCAGCGCCTTGTTCGCGGTGACCACATGCTTGCCATTCTCGATGGCCTTGAGTACCAGCTCGCGGGCAACGGTGTAGCCGCCCATCAGCTCTATGACGATGTCGATCTCAGGGTTCGTGGCCACTTCGAAGACATCGTTGGTAATCGCAATACCGGTCGTCTGGAACTGAGGCTTTGGCGTGCGCATGGCAATTTGTGCCACTTCGATCCCACGCCCGGCACGACGAGCAATTTCCTCGGCGTTGCGCTGAAGTACGTTGAAGGTCCCGCCACCGACGGTCCCTAACCCACAGATGCCTACTTTGACCGGATTCACTGTGAACTCCCCATAAAACGGCCGACGCAGGGTCGGCCGGAAAACAACCGCGTGCTCGCGGCTCTCTATTGATGGCCCGGCGATGTGGCTGCCGGACCATGATCGTCAGCGGCGGACCGTGACGATGCGAATTACTTCGCGCCCAGCGCCAGTTTGGCGACTTGTGGCGCAGGCTGGTAGCCCGGAATGACTTGCCCGTCGGCCAAAACGATGGCCGGTGTGCCGTTCACGCCGATCGACTGACCAAGGGCGAACTGTCTGGAAACCGGGTTATCGCACTTGGCGGCCTTGATTTCCTTGCCATCGACCATTTTGTCCATGGCGGCTTTCTTGTCTTTCGAGCACCACACCGCTTGCAGCTGTTCATCGCCTGGCGAATTCAGGCCCTGACGCGGGAACGCCACGTAACGCACTTCGATGCCGCGCTTGTTCAGCTCCGGCACTTCGGCGTGCAGCTTGTGGCAGTACGGGCAGGTGGTATCGGTGAACACGGTGATGTGCGACTTGGTTTCGCCGACCGCCGGATAAACCACGGTCTCGGCCACCGGAATGGCATTGATCAGCCTGGAGATGCCCAGGCGTTCGGTCTTCTCGGTCAGGTTGACCGGTTTGCCGTTCGCCAGTTGGTAGAGATTGCCCTGAACGATGTACTGGCCATCGGCACTGGCGTAGAGCACGCGGCTGCCCTGGAGCTTGACTTCGTACATGCCCGGCAGCGGGCTGGCGCTGATGCTTTCGACCGGAACCTCGAGTTCGAGCTTTTCGAGGCTTTGACGAATGGCTTTATCGGCCGCGTCATCGGCGGCGGCAAAGGTGCTGACCAACGCAAGGGCTGCGGCGGCGAAAATCTGGGTCAGACGCATGAGAACTCCTGAAGGCGGACAAATGGAACGATCAGAACGCCCGTGCCGGAACACCGGGTCATAACCGCCCATCGTGCAAACCGGCAAAGCCTAACACATAAGGTCACGGTGGCCGAATGCGCCGGTCGCCATGGATTTCGAGAGCACTGAAGAATCTGTAGGAGTGAGCCTGCTCGCGATAGCGGTAGTCCTGATAATGCAACGGGGACTGACACACCGCTATCGCGAGCAGGCTCACTCCTACAGGGGATTGTTGTTCAGCCGCGCGGGTGGTGTTTGGCGTGCAGGTCCTGCAAACGTGCGCGCGCGACATGGGTGTAGATCTGCGTTGTGGACAGATCGCTATGGCCGAGCAACATCTGCACCACGCGCAAATCCGCGCCGTGATTGAGCAAGTGCGTGGCGAACGCATGACGCAGGGTGTGCGGTGACAGCGATTTGTTGATCCCGGCAACTTTGGCCTGATGTTTGATCCGGTGCCAGAAGGTCTGACGGGTCATCTGTTCGCCACGCTGACTGGGGAACAGCACATCGCTGGGCCGCCCGCTGAGCAATTCGCCACGTCCGTCGCGCATATAGCGCTCAACCCAGACAATCGCCTCCTCGCCCATCGGCACCAGCCGTTCCTTGCTGCCCTTGCCCATCACCCGCAGCACACCCTGGCGCAGGTTGACCTGCTCCAGCGTCAGGCTGACCAGTTCGGTCACGCGCAAGCCGCAGGCATACAGGACTTCGAGCATGGCGCGATCACGCTGGCCGATGGCTTCGCTCAGGTCCGGTGCCTTGAGCAGCGCCTCGACGTCGGCCTCCGACAGCGACTTGGGCAACGGCCGCCCCAGCTGTGGCATGTCGATGCGCAAGGTCGGGTCGACACTGATCAGCTTTTCCCGCAGCAGATAGCGATAAAAGCCACGCACGCCGGAGAGAAATCTGGCGGTGGAGCGCGGCTTGTAGTTCTGCTCCAGGCGCCAGGCCAAATGATCAAGAATCAGCTCGCGGCCGGCGTTGATCAGTTCGAGGTTTTTCTCCTGCAGCCAGCCATTGAACAGCGCCAGATCGCTGCGGTAGGCGCCGCGGGTGTTATCCGACAGGCCTTTTTCCAGCCATAAAGCGTCGAGGAATTGGTCAATCAGCGGGTGGTCGATGGCAGGCATGGGTGCTCATGGCAGGCAGTTTTTCACACTGCGCGCAAATAGACAGTGAACGTCGGGAATGGCCGCTAGTCTTTCATAGCCAGCCAGATCAAGGAACAGGGAGCATCAATGAACGAGCAGCAAATTCTCTTGGCATTTGGCGGGATTGGCGCGGCAGCGCTCGGTTGCCAATGGTTGGCCTGGCGCCTGAAGTTGCCAGCGATTCTGTTTCTGCTGTTGAGCGGCATCCTCGTCGGCCCGGTGCTTGGCTGGCTCGATCCGCAGGAAATGTTCGGCCCACTGTTGATGCCACTGGTGTCGCTGGCGGTCGCGCTGATTCTGTTCGAGGGCAGCCTGACCCTGCACCTGTCGGAATGGAAAGAGATCGGCAGCGTCGTTCATCGACTGGTCACGTTCGGGGCGATTTCGACCTGGATCGTCATCGCCGTCGCCACGCATTTTCTGCTCGGTTTCGACTGGATGCTGGCGATCCTGTTCGGCAGCCTGACGCTGATCACCGGCCCGACGGTGATCGTACCGATGCTGCGGGTGGTGCGGCCGAAAGCCTCGATCGCCAATATTCTGCGCTGGGAAGGCATCGTCATTGACCCGATCGGCGCGCTGCTCGCCGTGGTGGTGTACAGCTTCATCATTGCCAGCGTTGAAGGGCACGGCCTCAAGCAGAGCCTGTTCACTTTCGGCGGGGTGATTGTCTGCGGTGCAGCGTTCGGCATTGTCGGCGGCTGGGTGCTCGGCACGGTGATCCGTCGACAATGGCTTCCGGAATATCTACACAACCTCGCCTCGCTGGCAGCGGTGCTCGGGATCTTTATTGCCGCCAACGCGGTGATGCATGAGTCCGGTTTGCTGGCGGTCACGCTGATGGGCATGTGGCTGGCGAACATGAAAGGCGTGGATGTGCGGCACATCCTGCACTTCAAGGAAAACCTCAGCGTGTTGCTGATTTCCGGATTGTTCATCCTGTTGGCGGCGCGGCTTGATTTGAATGCGCTGATCGGGCTGGGGCCGCTGGTGTTGATTCTGCTGCTGGTGATCCAGTTGGTCGCCCGGCCATTGAACGTGCTGCTCAGTACGGCGGGCTCCAGCCTGAGCTGGCGTGAACGCGCGCTGCTGTGCTGGATTGCCCCACGCGGAATCGTGGCGGCTGCGGTGTCGGCGATTTTCGCCATTCGCCTGGACGAAGCCGGCCACGAAGGTGCGCTGTTGCTGGTGCCGCTGACCTTTGCGGTCATTATCGGCACGGTGGTCCTGCAAAGTGCCACGGCGCGCCCGCTGGCACGCCTGCTCAAGGTCGCGGAGCCGGCACCGAGTGGCTTCCTGATCGTCGGCGCCAACAGCCCGGCGCGAGAACTGGGCAAATCACTGCAACAACTGGGCAGTCGCGTACCGCTGACCGATTCGAGCTGGGAAAACATTCGTGCGGCGCGTATGGAAGGTCTGCCGACCTACTTCGGCAACCCGGCCTCACAGCACGCCGATGCACATCTGGATCTGGTCGGGCTGGGGCATTTGCTGGCGCTCTCACCCTCGGGTGAACTCAATACATTGGCGGCGATGCGCTTTCGTCATGACTTCGGCCATCAGCGCTTGTTTGGTCTGGCCAGCGGGCATGAGAGCCGGCGCAGCGACAAGCATCGGGCGAGTCTGGAACATCGCGGCAACCAATTGGGCAGTGAGGCGCTGACCTATTCGAAACTGGCCGGGCAAATGGGCCAGGGTGCCGAGCTATACAGCACAACGTTGACGGACGGCTTCGGCTGGGAGGACTACCGCGCGCTGCACCGCAATCGAGCCACCTTGTTGTTCATGCGCGATGACAGTGGCTGGGTGCATGTAGTGACGCCGGAAACGACATTGAAGCCAGGGGCGGGGTGGACGTTGCTGGCGTTGATTCAACCGGAAGTTTCCAGCGCCTGACAGATCGAATCGCGAGCAGGCTCGCTTGTATGGTAGGACTTGAAGGGAGGAGGAGGGACAAGGCTCGATTCTGACTGTTAGCGCAGTACAGACCGTGGGAGATTTTCACCCTCCTCCTTTCACCCAAGCGCCGATAAAGAATGCATCTGGCCTAGACCGACGATAGGAACAAGCCTGCGCCTCTGGGTGAACCCTTCAAGTGTTCAAACCTTAGCCCGGAGGATTTCTCATGGCAATGCCCGTCGCTACTACCCAGTCGATTGTCGGGGTTGATGTCGCCAAAGACGAACTGGTGATTTATCACGTCGAATCAGATCGGCTCGAGACAATCTCCAATACCAAAACGGCGATCAAGAAATGGCTCAAGACCGTTGCCAAACCAGTAGCAATCGCCATCGAAGCCACCAATATTTATCACCAGGAGTTCGCCGAGCTGGCGCACGCGGATGGCTGCAGGATCTATATGGTTGGCGGTTATGAACTCAGTCATTACCGCAAAGGCGTGAACGTTCGCGCTAAAACTGATGCGCTGGATGCTCGTTTATTGGCCCGCTATCTGACAAACGAAGGGGACCATTTGCGCCCTTGGACACCGCCGTCTCCGCTGTATTGCCGGCTCATCAGTCTGTTCCGGCGTCGTGCGGCTCTGGTTCAGGCTCGTGTCAGCCTCAAGCAGAGCTGGGAGAATGAGCCGCTGCTCAAAACCGCTTTCAAGAATCAGATAAGCGCCATGCAAAGGCTGGAAACCTTGCTTGAAAAAACGATCCTGACGCAGATAGAAGAAGCCGGTTTGGGCGCACAGCTCAAGCGCTGCATGAAGGTCGAAGGCATCGGTACGTTGACTGGCGCCCGCTTGCTCGCATCCTTTCAGCGTGGGGACTTCAGGAATGCCGACGCTTTCATCGCTTTTCTAGGCATGGATCTGCGCATAGCGGACTCAGGCAAAAAGAAAGGCCGGCGCTGCCTGACCAAACGAGGCGACCCTGAGGCACGTCGATTGCTGCACAACGCTGCAATGGCGGCCAGTCGGACCTCGGTGTGGAAAGGGTTTTATGAGGCTATGAGAGGGCGTGGTTTGAGCACTACCCAAGCACTGGTCGCACTAGCCCGCAAGCTTGCACGGGTGGTATTTGCTCTGTTGAAAAACCAGAGCGAATACTCACCCAAAGGCGTTTAGGGGCTAGGCATGAACCATAGAATCTCCCACATTTGGAATGCATATTCCTGTGGGAGCAACCCTCCCCATTTGGAACGCACTCCTCTGTGCGAGCCTGCTCGCGAAAAGCCGCGGCTCGCTCACGGATAGACTGAAGGCCCTGTGCAGCACAAAACGCAGGCAACAAAAAAGCAGCCCGAAGGCTGCTTTTTTCTGCATCGGAAGCTGGACTTAAGCCAGTTTTTCCTTGATGCGAGCTGCTTTACCCGACAGGTCGCGCAGGTAGTACAGCTTGGCTTTACGTACGTCACCGCGACGCTTGACAGCCATGCTGTCGATTTGCGGCGAGTAGGTCTGGAAAGTACGTTCTACGCCAACACCGTTGGAGATTTTACGAACGGTGAACGCACTGTTCACGCCGCGGTTACGCTTGGCGATGACAACGCCTTCGAACGCTTGCAGACGGGAACGATCGCCTTCCTTCACTTTCACCTGAACGACAATGGTGTCGCCCGGGGCAAAGGTAGGGATTTCTTTGGTCATCTGCTCTGCTTCGAGTGCAAGGATGATTTTATTGGTCATGCTGTGCTCCTAAGGTAAATCGTTCGATCTACCATCGATACGTTGTTAACTATCGTCCCGCTCGCGGATGTATTCCTCGAGCAGCTTCTTCTCTTCTCCAGAAAGCGAGCGGCTTTCCAGAAGATCGGCGCGTCGTTCATAGGTCCTACCAAGGGACTGCTGTAAACGCCAACGCCGGATATGCGCGTGATTGCCACTCAGCAACACGTCGGGAACACGCTGATCCGCATACACCTCCGGTCGGGTGTAGTGCGGGCAATCCAGCAGACCATCCGTAAAGGAATCTTCCTCAGCGGAATCCGCATGCCCTAAAGCTCCAGGCAGCAGTCGTGTAACCGCATCGATCAGGACCATGGCCGGCAGCTCGCCGCCAGACAGTACATAGTCGCCAATCGACCACTCTTCATCGACATGAGCCTCAATAAAGCGCTCGTCAATGCCTTCATAGCGGCCGGCAATCAGGATCAATGCATCCGATTGTGCCAGCTCGCGTACCGCCGACTGAGTCAGCTGACGGCCTTGGGGGGACAGGTAAATCACCTTCGCCGCCTCCCCGGCTGCTGCCTTGGCCTGAACCAGAGCATCTTCCAGGGGCTTGATCTTCATCACCATGCCCGGACCACCGCCAAACGGGCGATCGTCCACAGTGTGATGCCGATCCGTCGTGTAATCTCGCGGATTCCAACAGGTCAGCTGCAAGAGCCCCTGTTTGACCGCACGACTGGTGATGCCGTAATCGCCAATGGCGGAAAACATCTCGGGAAACAAACTGATCACTTCAACGCGCAAGTTAGCCACGTCAGAAGTCCGCGTCCCAATCCACCTTCATCTCGCCCGCGGCCAGGTCGACGGCCAACACGCATTGCCCGGTATACGGCAACAGGCGTTCGCGATCATCCAGGCTGCCAGCGCAAGGCTTGACGACCATTACATCATTGGCGCCGGTTTCCAGAAGATGATCGATTTTCCCGAGCAATTGCCCAAGGGTGTCGATGACCTTCAGACCTTCCAGCTGGTACCAGTAGTACTCGCCTTCGGTCAATTCAGCGAACAGGTTGCGCGGCACGCAGATCTCGTAACCGGCCAGAAGACGAGCTTCTTCACGATCATCAAGACCCTTGAGCTTGGCGACCAGGAACTTGTCGCTCCCGCGTCCACTGACCAGCTCGACCTGTTTGACATTGCCTTCGCGCTTGAGCGTCCAGGTTTTGTACTGCAACAGGTTTTCAGTCGGATCAGTAAAGGAATACACCTTCACTTCGCCGCGAACGCCATGAACAGAATAAATTTTGCCAATAACGATCAAATCATCGGCAACAGCAGGCGTCGCGTTCATATTGCTCAGGCCGCAGCCTTGGCAGATTCCTTCAACAACTGAGCAACGCGCTCAGAAGGCTGTGCACCAACGCTCAGCCAGTAGGCTACGCGCTCTTGGTTCACGGACAGACGAACTTCCTGACCACGGGCAACAGGGTTGAAGAAGCCAACCTGTTCTTTGTGGGAGCCGTCACGCGGGTTACGCGAGTCGGTTACGGTCAGGTGGTAAAACGGGCGCTTTTTGGAGCCGCCAAGGGCAAGACGGATTGTTAGCATGTGAACATCGTTCCTGTAGTCGGTGCTGCAAATCTAAATGCACAGCGGGCATGGGTGCCCGAAAGGCCGCATATTCTAAGGAATATCCGGACTTTTGCAAATGACTTTTTCCGGCGCCTGTGGCATGCCGTGCAGATTTGCATGGAGAGCCGTCGATGAAAACGGCCAGTCAGCTCCCGCCGAGTGCGGGTTTGCTGTTGATCCTGCGTCCTTGCAGGGTCTGCGCCGGTGCGACGACCGGCGAAGTCTTGGTGTCCTGTCTCACATTTTCGGCATGCCGCCGCCGGGCAACATTCCGCCCATGCCGCGCATCATTTTCGCCATTCCGCCCTTGGCGGAGAATTTCTTCATCATCTTCTGCATCTGCTTGTGCTGCTTGATCAAGCGGCCGATGTCCTGCACCTGAGTGCCGGAACCCATGGCGATGCGGCGCTTGCGCGAACCACTGATCAGCTCTGGATCGCGGCGCTCGGCCGGGGTCATCGAGTTGATGATGGCTTCCATCTGTTTGAACTGCTTCTCAGCGGCGTTCTGGGCATTGCCCATCTGCGACAGGTTGACACCGCCGATGCTCGGCAGTTTGTCCATGAGCCCGCCGAGGCCGCCCATGTTCTTCATCTGTTGCAACTGATCGCGGAAGTCTTCGAGGTCGAAGCCCTTGCCCTTCTTCAGTTTCTTGGCCAGTTTGTCGGCCTTGTCCTTGTCGAGGGTCGCTTCGGCCTGTTCGATCAGGCTGAGCACGTCGCCCATGCCGAGGATGCGCGAGGCGATACGCTCGGGATGGAACGGATCGAGCGCTTCGCTCTTCTCGCCCATACCGATGAACTTGATCGGCTTGCCAGTGATCGCGCGTACCGACAGCGCAGCACCGCCACGGGCGTCGCCGTCGACCTTGGTCAGGATCACGCCGGTCAGCGGCAGCGCATCACCGAATGCCTTGGCCGTGTTGGCGGCGTCCTGGCCGGTCATGGCATCGACCACGAACAGCGTTTCGACCGGGTTGATCGCCGCGTGCAGCGCCTTGATCTCGCCCATCATCTCTTCGTCGATGTGCAGACGACCGGCGGTATCGACGATGACCACGTCGATGAATTTCAGCTTGGCTTCTTTAATAGCGGCGCTGGCGATGTCGACCGGCTTCTGGCTCAGGTCGGACGGAAAGAACGTCACGCCGATGTCGTTGGCCAGGGTTTCCAGCTGCTTGATCGCCGCAGGACGGTAAACGTCCGCCGACACGACCATGACCGACTTCTTCTTGCGCTCCTTAAGGAAGCGCGCGAGCTTGCCGGCGGTAGTGGTTTTACCGGCACCCTGCAGACCGGCCATCAGAATGACTGCTGGCGGCACGGCGCTCAGGTTCAGGTCTTCGTTGGCGGCGCCCATCAGGCTTTCGAGTTCGGCCTGGACGATCTTCACGAACGCCTGGCCCGGCGTCAGGCTGCGCGACACCTCGGTGCCGACGGCGCGTTCCTTGACCGAATTGACGAAGTCCTTGACCACCGGCAGCGCGACGTCGGCTTCGAGCAACGCCATGCGCACTTCACGCAGGGTGTCTTTGATGTTGTCCTCGGTCAGCTTCGCCTTGCCGGTGACATGGCGCAGCGTCTGCGAGAGACGGTCGGTTAAGTTTTCAAACATTGCGCGATCCTTTCAGGCCCTGTACAGACCGGGATAATGGCGGCCCAGACCGGAATCAACATGTGCTCGGCGAGCCTGCGGCGTGGGCAGGTCGCGGATTATAGCGAAGACTGCGCCCGGCGCACACCTCGCTGTCAGCTTGCCGAGTCTTTCGTGTCGCGGCGGTTCTATGCCAAACTCAGCGTCTTTCGGGCCCGCCCATCAGGATTTATGCTCCCCTTGTCACCCAGCTTACTGACCACCCTCGCCGCCGCCCTCCTGTATGCCGCTGCGACCCTGTATCAAAGCACCCGTCTGGCCACTGGCGCCAAGGCGAACAAGCGCCTGCTGGTCAGCCTCGGCGTGCTCGCCGTCATCGCCCACGGCGCCAGCCTGCTGACTCATCTGTTGACGCCGATCGGCCTGGGCCTGGATTTCTTCAGCGCTTCCAGCCTGATTGCTGCGGCGGTGATCGCGCTGACCCTGCTGGCCTGTTCGAGAATTCCGGTGGAGAACCTGCTGGTTCTGCTGTTTCCGCTCGGTGCAATCACCGTACTGCTGGCGCAATTCGCGCCGACCGGTACGGTGCAGATCATCGATGAAGAGCCGGGCATTCTCGCCCACATCCTGCTGTCGATCCTGGCCTACGGCATGTTCACCATCGCGGTGTTTCAGGCCTTGCTGCTGCTGGTGCAAGACCACCAGCTCAAGCACAAGCACCCGTCCGGGCTGATCAAGAACTTCCCGCCGCTGCAAACCATGGAAAGTCTGCTGTTCGGTTTCCTTTGGGCCGGCTGGACGCTGCTGTCGCTGTCGCTGATCTCCGGCTGGCTGTTCGTCGAGAACCTGTTCGCCCAGCATCTGGTGCACAAGACCCTGCTGGCGTGCCTGGCGTGGATCGTGTTCAGCGTGCTGTTGTGGGGGCGCAATCGCCTCGGCTGGCGCGGCCACAAGGCGATTCGCTGGACGCTCGCCGGTTTCTGCCTGCTGATGTTGGCGTATTTCGGCAGCAAACTGGTTCGCGAATACATTCTGCACATCTGACGGGCGTATAAATGGACGGTTTGCCCATAGGGCCGATGCTCGCGGTATTCGCTCTGCTGATTGTGTGGTCAGGGCTGTTTACCGCCGTCGAAATCGCGCAACAGCAGTTGCTCGCGCAGCGCACCGCCTCGCGCGCCAGCGATAAGCCGCTGGCCAAGCTCAACTTTCCGCTCGACAGTCTGATCCTGTGCAACACCCTGTGCCGCGCGCTGGCGGTGGTGATTGCCACCTTGCTGGCGATTTTCCTTTGTGCGGAAAACGGCCCTTGGGCAGCATGCCTCGGCGTCGGCGCCATCCTGCTGGTGTTCGCCGATTACTTTCCGCGCAGCGTGGCCCAGCGTTATCCCGATGCAGTGCTGGGGCTCGGCAATACCCTTCTGGCGGTACCGCTGAAGATTGTCTATCCGTTTGCCTGGCTGTTCAGCCGCCTCAGCAGCCTGCTGATGAGCCCGTTCGTGCGCAAGGCCCAAGTCGTGCAACACAGCGAAGACGAAGCGCCCGCCGACCGTCATGACGATGCCGAACATCCGGTTCGTGCGCACCCGGTCTCCGGGATCCACGCGCTGGACAACATCACCGTCAACGATATTCTGGTGCCGCGCAGTGACGTCGACGGCATCAACCTCGACGATCCGATCGAAGCGATCATCGAGCAACTGCGAAATAACGAACGCACGCGCCTGCCGGTGTTTCACAGCGACATCAATCAGGTCGAAGCGGTACTCAACACCCGTCAGGTCGGCCACTTGCTGAGCAACGGCGAACTTACGCGAGAAGCCCTGCTGGCAGCCAGCTACGAACCCTACTTCGTTCCAGAAAGCACCCCGTTGCAACTGCAACTGCTGAACTTTCACAAGCAACAGCGGCGCCTGGGCATGGTGGTCGACGAATACGGCGAAGTGCTCGGTATCGTCACGCTGGAAGATATTCTCGAAGAGATCGTTGGCGAATTCGAAAGCGAGCACAGCCTCGATAACCCGCACATCCACCCGCAAGCCGACGGGCGCATGGTGATCGATGGTGCCGCGTCGATCCGCGAACTGAACAAATGCCTGGGCTGGCACCTGCCCAGCGACGGGCCGAAAACCCTCAACGGGCTGGTGACCGAGGCGTTGGAAACCATTCCGGAAAGCGCGGTTTGCCTGAAGATCGGCCGTTATCGCCTGGAAATCCTCGAGACCGAAGACAACCGCGTGAGCAAGGTGCTGATCTGGCTGACCTCCTCTGTGCCAGTCTTGATACCGGCACGCTAGATCGCCTCTTGTTCAAGCGTTAGCCCCCTTCCTATAATCGCCGAGCTTACCCAAGCGCCGACGACCCCTGTGCTTACCCGGCACGCCACGGATCGCGACTGTTTTCGCCGCAAACCGACGACTGTTCCTACTCGAAACAGCGCTCGCGCCCTACCCCACATCCCTGGGTGTTCGACCATAATAATTCGCTCCAACGGAGCTCATGACTGTCAGGGATCACCGCATGACCACCACGACCGCTTTGCGCGACAACGCGCCTGCCCAGCCGACCAATTCCGCCACCCGCGTGGCGACGGCAAGTTTTATCGGCA
Source organism: Pseudomonas sp. Z003-0.4C(8344-21) (assembly GCF_900104975.1). Lineage (NCBI taxonomy): Bacteria > Pseudomonadati > Pseudomonadota > Gammaproteobacteria > Pseudomonadales > Pseudomonadaceae > Pseudomonas > Pseudomonas sp. Z003-0.4C(8344-21). Next base: position 5,180,178 of record NZ_LT629756.1, read on the forward strand.
CCGCCATCGAGTTCTACGACTTCTATGTTTACGCCACCGCAGCCGCGCTGGTGATCGGGCCGGTGTTCTTTCCGCAAACATCGGGCACCGCACAGATGCTCTCGGCGTTTCTGACGTTCGGCATCGCCTTCCTCGCCCGCCCGCTCGGCTCGGCGCTGTTCGGCCACTTCGGTGACCGCATCGGGCGCAAATCGACGCTGGTCGCCTCATTGCTGCTGATGGGCGTCTGCACCACATTGATCGGCGTGTTGCCGGGGTACGACAGCATCGGCGCATGGGCGCCAATCCTGTTGTGCGTGCTGCGCTTCGGCCAAGGTCTGGGGCTGGGCGGCGAATGGGGCGGAGCTGCGTTGCTGGCCACGGAAAACGCGCCGAAAGGCAAGCGCGCCTGGTTCGGCATGTTCCCGCAACTGGGGCCTTCGATCGGTTTTCTCGCCGCCAACGGTCTGTTCCTGACCCTGGCCATGACCCTCGATGACGAGCAGTTCCGGAGCTGGGGCTGGCGCATTCCGTTTCTGCTCAGCGCCGCGCTGGTGATGGTCGGCCTGTATGTACGCCTCAAGCTGCACGAAACGCCGGTGTTCGCCAACGCGATTGCTCGTCATGAGCGGGTGAAAGTGCCGCTGGTTGAACTGTTCAGCCAGTACTGGGCGCCGACGTTGCTGGGCGCAGCGGCGATGGTGGTGTGCTACGCGCTGTTCTATATCTCGACGGTGTTTTCTCTGAGCTACGGGGTGTCCACCCTGGGTTACAGCCGCGAGACCTTCCTCGGCCTGCTGTGTTTTGCCGTGCTGTTCATGGCCGCTGCGACACCGTTGTCGGCCTGGGCCAGCGACCGCTACGGGCGCAAACCGGTATTGATCATCGGCGGCGTGCTGGCGGTGCTTTCCGGGTTTCTGATGGAACCGTTGCTGACTCAGGGCTCGACCTGGGGCGTGGCGCTGTTCCTGTGCATCGAACTGTTCTTGATGGGCGTGACGTTCGCGCCGATGGGCGCGCTGCTGCCGGAGTTGTTTCCGACCCATGTGCGTTATACCGGCGCGTCGGCGGCGTATAACCTGGGTGGAATTGTCGGAGCCTCGGCGGCGCCGTTCTTCGCGCAGAAACTGGTGGCAATGGGCGGTTTGAGTTATGTCGGCGGGTATGTGTCGGCGGCCGCGGTGCTGAGCTTGATTGCGGTGCTGTGCCTGAAGGAAACGAAGAATAACGATCTGAATCGGGTTGCCTGATTCAACAGCATCGCCAGCAGGCTGGCTCCCACAGGGGTAATCGGTTGGCCACAAATTTTGTGATCACTCAATCCAATGTGGGAGCCAGCCTGCTGGCGATGGCCGCGATGCGGTTTAGAGCTCTACAACAACCGCTTGAGACGCACGGGTCGCCTTGGCTCGCGCGGCCTCGATCGATTCATCCCGCGCCAGTGCCACGCCCATGCGGCGCTGACCGTTGACTTCAGGTTTGCCGAACAGACGCAACGCCGTGTCCGGCTCGCTCAGCGCGGCGCCGAGGTTGGCGAAGGCAGTCTGGGTCGATTGCCCTTCCACCAGAATCACCGCCGAAGCCGATGGCCCGAACTGACGGATCAGCGGTACCGGCAAGCCCAGAATCGCGCGAGCGTGCAAGGCGAACTGGGACAGGTCCTGGGAGATCAGCGTGACCAGACCGGTGTCATGCGGGCGCGGCGACACTTCGCTGAACCACACCTGATCACCTTTGATGAACAGCTCGACGCCGAAGATGCCACGGCCACCCAGCGCTTCGGTGACTGCTTTGGCCACGCGCTCGGATTCAGCCAGGGCAATCGGGCTCATGGCCTGTGGCTGCCAGGATTCCTGGTAATCGCCTTTTTCCTGACGGTGACCGACCGGCGCGCAGAACGTGGTGCCGCCGACGTGACGCACGGTGAGCAGCGTGATTTCGTAGTCGAAGTCGATGAAACCTTCGATGATCACCCGCCCTTTGCCGGCGCGACCGCCCTCTTGCGCGTAGTCCCAGGCCTTCTGCACGTCATCGACGCTGCGCAGCAGGCTCTGGCCTTTGCCCGACGAGCTCATGACCGGTTTGACGACGCATGGGAAGCCGAGGTCTTCAACGGCTTTGCTGTAGTCCTCGAAGGTATCGGCAAAGTGATACGGCGAGGTCGGCAGGTCGAGTTCTTCAGCGGCCAGACGACGGATGCCTTCGCGGTTCATGGTCAACTGCGCCGCACGGGCGGTCGGGATCACGGTGAAGCCTTCAGCTTCCAGCTCGACCAGGGTGGCGGTGGCGATGGCTTCGATTTCCGGCACGATGAAGTGCGGCTTCTCGGCTTCGATCACGGCGCGCAGGGCGGCGCCGTCGAGCATGTTGATCACATGGCTGCGATGCGCAACCTGCATGGCCGGCGCGTTGGCGTAACGGTCGACGGCGATCACTTCAACGCCCAGGCGCTGCAGCTCGATCACCACTTCCTTGCCCAACTCACCACAGCCACACAGCAATACGCGGGTCGCGGTTGGCGACAGTGGAGTTCCGATACGGGTCATCTCAGGTCCTCAAAGCAGCGGATCATCGAGGAAAGCAACGCCAGCCGCGCTTTCCATGGGGAGAAAGCGCGGCATTTTACATGAACCCGAGGGTTTGGCTTCAGCTGGCGACAGCCTGTTTGCGCTCGCGCCAGGCCATGATCAGCCACACGGCGGTAACGCCGGCGAATTTCGAGGCCAGGGCGGTGATGATCACCGGCGGGGTCAGCAGATCGATCATGCCGAAAAAGATGAAGGTATCGAGGGGAATGCTCAGCGCCGAACTTATCCACAGGCGGTCGCGCAACGGCCGTTTGGTGATGCTGAACACCAGCCAGTCGATGCACTCGGAGACCGCGAACGCCGTGGCACTTGCCAGGGCGATAGAGGGATCGGAGGTGACGTAGGACAGCACCAGGGCCGCCAGCATCGCCACGATTGCACCGTGACCGAAGCGCGTTTGCACCATGTCACGCAGCACGAACACCAGCCCGCCCCAGGCCGACCAGATGATGTCCAGGTGCGGCGCGGTGGAGAAGGCGAAGTTGATCAGCACTACGCTGCTGATGTAGGCGATAAGAAAGATCATGGGGGCGGCCTGTGAATTTGGCGCACAGGTTACTGGACCGCAAGGTCAAGAGCCACCCCCTCACCCCAGCCCTCTCCCCAAGGGGCGAGGGGGAAAGGGAGCAGATCGGGGGCTATTCAAAATCTGGGTTCGACTCGGTGTTTCAGGTCGGCGTACAGCAAAAAACACCTCGGTCAGTCTCCTCTCCCCCGGGAGAGGGTCAGGGTGAGGGGCTTCTAAGGTTCACGACGATTTCGCCGGCAACATCCACACCAACCCACTAGCCTTCGCCCGCTCATGACACAACCCCAGTACCACCCGGCGCTCGTCATTGTTCATGCGGCTCCAGCGGGTAATTTCTTCCACGGTACGCTGGCACCCGGTACAGACATCAGCCTCATCCAGCGCACAGATATTGACGCAGGGCGAGGCAACAGGTCGTTCAGCGCTAGTCATTGTTCTTGCTCGGCCAGATCGCGGGCATAACGCTGCGAGTTATGCACATAGTGGGCGGCGCTGGCTTCGAGCATCTTCTTTTGCGCCTCGGTGAGTTCGCGTACAACCTTGCCCGGCGAGCCCATCACCAGCGAGCCATCGGGAATCTCCTTGCCCTCGCCGATCAGCGAGTTGGCGCCGATGATGCAGTTCTTGCCGATCTTCGCACCGTTGAGGATCACCGCGTTGATGCCGATCAGGCTGTAATCGCCGACCGTGCAGCCATGGAGCATGGCGTTGTGGCCGATGGTTACGCCGGTGCCAATGGTCAGCGGGTAGCCCATGTCGGTGTGCATCACCGTGCCGTCCTGCACATTGCTGTTCTTGCCGATCAGGATCAGTTCGTTGTCGCCGCGCAGCACGGCGTTGAACCAGACGTTGGCGCCCTCTTCCAGTCTGACCTTGCCCACCAGCACGGCATTGGGGGCGACCCAGCTCTGTGGATGGGTTTCGACACGGGCGTCGCCCAGGCGGTATTTCATGGTGTGGTCCTCAGGGCTTGCGGTGATGGGCCATTCGAACGATGGCTAGGTATTGATGAAGCTTTTCGGCGGCTCGTGCAGGTTGATCCTGGCGTCATAGAGCAGATTGACCAGTTCGACGATCATCATCGCCGTCAGTCCCCAGATCTTGTACTCGTCGAAGCGGTAGCTCGGCACGTACCAGCTGCGGCCCTGATAGTCGATGCGATGGGTGTGCTCGCGCGGGTCTTTGCGGAAGAACTCCAGCGGCACGCTGAACACCGCAGCGATTTCGGCATCGTTGGGCTGGTATTCGACGAAATCGGGAATCACCCCGACGTACGGCGTGACCTTGATGCCATGCAGGGAGATCAGCGGACTGAGCGGGCCGATGACTTCCACCAGCCCCGGTGGCAGGCCGATTTCCTCTTCGGCTTCTCGCAGCGCGGTGAAGATCAGGTCCGGGTCTTCCGGGTCACGTCGACCACCCGGGAAGGCGACTTCGCCGCCGTGGGTCGAGAGCCCGCTGGCGCGCAGGGTCAGGACCAGCTCCGGCTCGTCGCTGCGGGTGATCGGCACCAGTACGGCGGCCTCGGGAAAGCGTGCGTCGGTCTCCAGCGTGCGCGGTGTGTGGTTGCTTACCCTATGCAGTAGCTCATCCAGCATGAGTGTTCTCGATCGGTACCTTACCCGGCATCATGCACCAATCGATGCGAGCGCCCAAGCCCCCGAAACCCGACGTGTCGCGAAACGACAACTTGCCGACCGGCACCGCTGCACGCCAAGATAGGCGCAGCATTCAGGAACCTCAGCATGAAATTTTGCAGCCACTGCGGTAACCCGGTCACCCAGCGCATTCCCGAAGGCGATTCGCGACTGCGCTATGTCTGCGAAAGCTGTCAGACCATTCATTATCAGAATCCCAATATCGTCGCCGGGTGTGTGCCGACCTGGGGCCGCCAGGTGCTGCTCTGTCGCCGCGCCATCGAACCGCGCCTGGGCTACTGGACCCTGCCCGCCGGTTTCATGGAAAACGGCGAGACCATCGAGCAGGCCGCCGTGCGCGAAACCGCCGAAGAAGCCTGCGCCCGCGTGCGCAACCTGAGCATCTACACGCTGATCGACGTACCGCATATCAGCCAGGTGCATGTATTCTTCCGCGCCGAACTGGTCGATCTGGATTTTGCCGCCGGTCCCGAAAGCCTTGAGGTGCAGCTGTTCGACGAAGCGGACATCCCTTGGGACGATCTGGCCTTCCGCACAGTGGGGCGCACACTGGAGTGTTTCTTCGCGGATCGGCGCGTCGAAAGTTATCCGGTGCGTTCGGAATCGATTCCACCGCTGACGCAACCAGCCATCACTTGATTTCGTCGCGCACCGGCCGATAACACCACACACCGCTGTCCAACCTGTATCTGCGTCACTTTTGGGGAATCGTTTCAATGCGCTGGTTGCTTGCCCTGTTTTGCCTGTCATTCGTCACAGTCTCGCAAGCGTCATTCGTGACCACCGTGACACCGTCGAATACGCCATTGATCGAAAAAGTCCTGGTGCTCAAATCGGCGCATCAACTGCAATTGATCACCGACGGTAAACCCTTGAAGACCTATCGCATTTCGTTGGGCAAGGGCGCGAAGAAAGGTCCGAAACTGATCGAAGGCGACAAGCGCACGCCGGAAGGCTTCTATTGGATCGACTGGCGCAAGACCAGCGACAAATTCAACCTGTCGATGCACATTTCCTACCCGAACATCAGCGACTCGGCCCGCGCTCGCCGCGAAGGCGTCGAGCCCGGCGGGATGATCATGATCCACGGCACGCCGGACTCCGAAGACAACCCGGAGCAGTTGTTCCACACCCTCGACTGGACCGACGGCTGCATCGCCATGCGTAACGTCGACATGCGCGAAGTGTGGAATCTGGTGCCGGACGGCACGATGATCGAGATTCGTCCGTAATTTCAGCGCGACCGCCGGTCGGCCCGAAAAATAAATCAAAAAAATCGCAGCGTGCTTCAGCGTCTGTCCGGTGATACCACTCTCACCGGCGGGGCTGATCCAGGCTGCGATTTTTTTTGTGCCCCCTGCTCACCACTAATACCACTTGAAACCCACCCTCCAGCCAAGACCCCAGCAAGCGCTAAAACCGGCTTTCCTCGCGTTGACATGGTATGCAAGTGGTATTAGTTTCCGCCCGACTGCCGAGCGACAACAATCCTATATCAGCGCCGGAAATGCCCTACATGAACGATCTCCTCGCCCTACGCCCCGATGACGCCCAGCCGACGCCGCTGTACCTGCAACTGGCGCGCAATCTGGAAGCGGCGATCCATGCCGGGCAATGGAAAGCCGAACAGGCGATGCCATCGGAGCGCAATCTCAGTGAATGGCTGGGGATTTCCCGGGTGACCGCACGCAAGGCGCTGGAAGTCCTGCTGGAGCAAGGCCTGATCCGCCGTCTGCAAGGTTCTGGCACGTTCATCACCCCGCGCCTGGAACAACCGCTGTCGCGCCTTTCCGGTTTCAGCGAAATGCTCCGCCTCAAGGGCTTCGTCCCCAGCTCGCACTGGCTGGAGCGCGAAATCACCCTGCCGACCCACGAAGAACTGATCCGCCTCGGCCTGTCGCCGAACGACAAGGTGGCGCGCATGAAGCGTCTGCGCAAAGCCGACGACACCGTGATGGCCATCGAGATGAGCACCCTGCCCGCCTCGATCATGCCCAAACCGCAAGCGGTGGGTGATTCGCTCTACGAATACCTCGACGGCATCGGTAAGCCGATCGTCCGCGCCTTGCAGCACATCCAGGCGATCAATGCCTCGGACGAGTTCGCCGCACTGGTGGGCATTGCCCCCGGCACCGCCATGTTGCTGATGACCCGAGTCGGTTACCTGGAAGACAACACGCCGATCGAAGTCACCGACACCTATTGCCGCAACGATTACTACGACTTTGTCGCAGAGCTGCGCCGCTGAGAGCGGCGCCGGAACCGAGAAAACATCATGTCCGAAGACAACATCCTCACCGCTGACGGCTGGATTCGCGGCCGGCTGATCCACGCCCGCGGCAAAGTCGTGGCGATCGAAGGCGAGCCCTGCGATCCGACCGATAACGACCTGCCGTACCTGCTGCCGGGTTTCATCGACCTGCACGTCCACGGCGGCGGTGGCAAAGACATCATGGAAGGCGCCAGCGCTTTCGAGACCATCAGCAAAACCCACGTTCGTTTCGGCACGACATCGCTGCTGGCCACGACCATGACCGCGCCGAGTGCGGAGATCACCAGCGTACTTAAGGAGGTCGGAGAATTCTGTGAACAGCGTCCGCAAGGCGCGGCGCGGGTCCTCGGCGTCCACCTCGAAGGCCCGTATATCAATCCCGGCAAACTCGGCGCGCAACCAAACTTCGCTCACACCGCGTTGATGGCTGAAGTCGAAGAATATCTGGCCCTGGCGCCGATCCGGGTGATCACCATCGCGCCGGAGATCGCCGGTCACGATGGATTGATCCGTGAACTGAGCAGCCGCGGTATCCGCATGCAGATCGGCCACACCCTCGGCAGCTATGAAGAAGGGGTTGCCGCGTTGAACGCCGGCGCCACCAGCTTCACCCATTTGTACAACGCCATGAGCCCGCTGCATCACCGCGAGCCGGGCATCGTCGGCGCGGCCCTGGCCCACGCGCAGTACGCCGAGCTGATCCCGGATTTGCTGCACGTGCACCCCGGTGCGATCCGCGTCGCGTTGCGTTCGATCCCGTGCCTGTACTGCGTGACCGATTCGACTGCCGCCGCCGGCATGCCCGACGGCGAATACAAGCTCGGCAGCCACACCGTAACCAAATGCCTGGGCGGCGTGCGCCTGCCCGACGGCACCCTGGCCGGGAGTACGCTGACCATGGATCAGGCCCTGCGCAATCTGGTGAAGATCGGTCTGCCGATCAGCGAAGCCTCGCAGCGCCTGTCGCAATTCCCCGCCGATTACCTCGGCCTCAACGAACGCGGGCGCCTCGCCCCCGGCGCCTGGGCCGACTGCGTGCGGCTCGATCGCTCACTCACACTGACCGCCGTCATGGTCGAAGGAGAAGACATTGACTTCAAAAATGCTTGAGGAGGCACTGTCCTCGTTCGAGGCCGTGCACGCTCAGCTGCAACAGCTCGACCCGCAGCTGATCGAGATCGCCGGGCGTCTGCGCCGTCAGCCGCCGCAAGTGGCGATGACCGTCGCGCGCGGCAGCTCCGACCACGCGGCGAGCTATTTTGCCTACCTGACCATGCAGCAACTGGGCGTGCCGGTGGCGTCGTTGCCGATGTCGGTGGTGACCATGCAGCAGGCGCCATTGAAGGTCAGCGGTCAGGTCGCGTTTGCCTTTTCCCAGTCGGGACAAAGCCCCGACCTGGTCAACAGCCTGCGCCTGTTGCGCAAACGTGGCGCGCTGAGCGTGTCGATGGTCAACGCCGCCGATTCACCGCTGGAAGCGGCGTGTGAATTCAGCGTGCCGCTGCTCGCCGGAACGGAAAGCAGCGTCGCCGCGACCAAAAGCTTCATCGCCACCCTCAGCGCCAGCGCCCGTCTGGTCGCGCACTGGAAAGAGGACGACGAATTGTTGCAGGCACACAACGCCCTGCCCGAAGGACTGCGCGAAGCCGCGATCCAGGACTGGAGCGCCGCCATCGATGCACTGCGCGATTGCCAGCGGCTGATGGTCATCGGGCGTGGCGCCGGTTTCGCCATCGCTCAGGAAGCGGCGCTGAAATTCAAGGAAACCTCGGCGATTCAGGCCGAAGCCTTCAGCAGCGCCGAAGTCCGTCACGGCCCGATGGCACTGATCGACGAACATTATCCGCTGCTGGTATTCGCCCCCCGCGGTGCGGAACAGGCCGGGCTCTTGAGCCTCGCGGCAGAAATGCGCCAGCGCGGCGCCCGCGTGTTGCTGGCCGCTCCCGATGACGTGGCCGAGCGTGACCTGACCCTGAGCCGCGCCGAACACCCGGCCCTCGATCCGATTCTGGCGATCCAGAGCTTCTACGTCATGGCCGCAGGCCTCGCCGTGGCCCGGGGCATGGACCCGGATCAGCCGCGCCACCTGAGCAAAGTGACCCGCACCCACTGAGTGCCCTGACTGCATACCTGATGAGACCGAGCCATGCACAACAACAATAAAGAGCTGACCCTCAGCGCCCCGCTCAGCGGGCCGGTGCTGACGCTCGCCAAAGTCCCGGACGCGGTGTTCGCCAGCGGCGCGATGGGCGACGGCATCGCCATCGACCCGCTCAACGATACGCTGTATTCGCCGTGCGCCGGGGTGATCATTCACGTCGCGCGCACCGCTCACGCCGTTACCGTGCGCGCCGACAACGGTGCGGAGATTCTTCTGCACCTGGGCCTCGATACCGTTGAGTTGAACGGTGCCGGTTTCTCGATGCTGGTCAGCGAAAATCAGCGGGTCAGCGTCGGCCAGCCGTTGTTGCGCTATGACCAGGACCAGGTCGGCCAGCACTGTAAAAGTCTGGTCAGCCTGTTGATCCTGACCAACAGCCACGACTTTCAGGTGCGCCCGATCACGCTCAAAGCGGTAAAAGTCGGCGAGCCGTTGCTGCACATCGTCGCACGCAACGACTCAGTGGCAGGTGTTGAAGCCAGCGCTGGCCCCGAAGTTCGCGGGCAGGTGCGCGTGGCCCATCGCGGTGGCTTGCATGCCCGTCCGGCGGCGCTGATCCGCCAGACTGCGCAGGGTTTCAACAGTCAGTCAAAGCTGCACTTCGCCGGTAAGTCGGCGCCGTGCAACAGCCTGATCGGCCTGATGGGCCTGGCGATTGGCGAGCAGGACGAGATCCAGGTCAGCTGTCAGGGCGCGGATGCCGAAGCGGCGCTGCAAGCCTTGCTCAGCGCATTGTCCACCGCACTGCCGGATGATCATTACGCTAAGGCGCCAGTCAGCACGGCGCCGCTGAAACGCCCGGCCGAGGCGGGTGTGTTGCACGGTGTTTGCGCGGCGCCGGGGCTGGTCGCCGGGCCGTTGTTTCGCTTGAACGCAATCAGCTTGCCGGCGGACGCGGGCAACCACGATCCAGTGCAGCAACAACACACTCTCGATGCGGCATTGAACGCGGTGCGCAGCGACATCGCCGCCACTCTCGCCCAGGCGAAAAAGCACAACAACGCCGACGAAGAAGCCATCTTCGCCGCGCACATGGCTCTGCTCGAAGACCCGGCACTGCTCGACGCCGCAGAGCAACTGATCCAGCAAGGCAGCGCGGCGACTCACGCCTGGAGTCAGTCGATCGACGCGCAATGCGACATGCTCCAAGGCACCGGCAGCCCATTGTTGGCCGAGCGCGCCAATGATCTGCGCGACCTCAAGCAACGAGTGCTGCGCGTCCTGCTCGGCGAGGCCTGGCACTACGATATACCGGCCGCTGCGATTGTCGCGGCGCATGAACTGACCCCGTCGGATCTGCTGCAACTCAGCGCGCAAGGGGTCGCCGGGTTGTGCATCGCCGAGGGCGGCGCAACCTCACATGTGGCGATTCTCGCTCGCGGCAAAGGCTTGCCGTGCGTGGTCGCACTGGGTTCGGCCTTGCTCGATCAGGCGCAAGGCCAGGCGGTGGTGCTGGATGCCGATGGCGGTCGCCTCGAACTGGCGCCCAACAACGAGCGCCTGGCCGATGTGCAGCACGCGCAAATCGAGCGCCAGCAGCGTCGCGACGCGCAACAGGCCAAGGCTCACTTGCCCGCCGAAACGCGCAATGGCGTGGCCATCGAAGTCGTCGCCAACGTCGCCTCCGACAGCGAAGCCGCAGACGCCTTCGCCTACGGCGCCGATGGCGTCGGTCTGCTGCGCACCGAGTTTCTGTTCGTCGACCGCCAGACTGCGCCGGATGTCGAGGAGCAGCGCAGCGCTTATCAAGCGGTGCTCGACGCCATGGGCGACAAGTCGGTGATCATCCGCACCATCGACGTTGGCGGCGACAAGCAACTGGACTACCTGCCGCTGCCCGCCGAAGCCAACCCGGTGCTCGGTCTGCGCGGCATTCGTCTGGCGCAGGCGCGCCCGGAAATCCTTGATCAGCAATTGCGCGCGCTGTTGCAGGTCCGCCCGTTGCGCCGCTGCCGGATCCTCTTGCCGATGGTCACCGAAGTCGACGAACTGCTGCAGATTCGTCAGCAGGTCGATGCGTTATGTGTGGAACTGAACATCACTGCGCGCCCGGAAATCGGCGTAATGATCGAAGTGCCCGCGGCCGCGCTGCAAGCCGAACAGCTGGCCGAGCACGCCGACTTTCTCTCCATCGGCACCAACGACCTGTCGCAATACACGTTAGCCATGGACCGCGACCATGCCGGTCTGGCGGCGCGCGTCGATGCCCTGCACCCGGCATTGCTGCGGTTGATCGCCATGACCTGCGCCGGTGCGGCAGTGCACAAACGCTGGGTCGGCGTCTGCGGCGCCCTCGCCTCTGACCCGCTGGCAACGCCGGTGCTGATCGGTCTGGGCGTGACCGAACTGTCGGTGAGCCCGGTGCAGATCGGTGAAATCAAGGACCGCGTACGGCAGGTGCACCAAGGCGAATGCCAGCGTCTGAGCCACGACCTGGTCAAGCTCGGCAGCGCCGCCGCCGTGCGTCACGCCTGCCAGCAGCATTGGCCGCTGCCCTAACAACAAGCTCTCGCTAAAGAGCAGGAGAATCAACATGTACCAACTCTTCATCGAAGGCCTGCAACGCCTCGGCCGCGCGCTGATGCTGCCGATCGCGATCCTGCCGATCGCCGGCCTGTTGCTGCGCCTGGGCGATACCGACCTGTTGAACATCGCCATCATTCATGACGCCGGGCAGGTGATCTTCGCCAACCTGGCAATGATCTTCGCCATCGGCATCGCCGTCGGTTTCGCCAGGGACAACAACGGCACGGCGGGCCTGGCCGGGGTGATCGGCTATCTGGTGATGATCTCGACCCTGAAGGTCCTTGATTCGACCATCAACATGGGCATGCTCGCCGGCATCGTCAGCGGTCTGATGGCCGGTGCGCTGTACAACCGCTTCAAGGACATCAAGCTGCCGGAGTATCTGGCGTTCTTCGGCGGCCGGCGGTTCGTGCCGATCGTCACCGGGTTCGCCGCCGTCGGACTGGGCGTGCTGTTCGGCTACATCTGGCCGCCGATTCAGCACGGCATCAACGCGTTTGGCGCGCTGATGATGGAAAGCGGCAGTATCGGCGCGTTCGTCTTCGGTGTGTTCAACCGCCTGCTGATCGTCACCGGTCTGCACCACATCCTCAACAACATGGCGTGGTTCGTCTTCGGCAACTTCACTGACCCGAGCACCGGCGCGCTGGTGACGGGCGACCTGTCGCGCTATTTCGCCGGCGATCCGAAGGGCGGCCAGTTCATGACCGGGATGTTCCCGATGATGATCTTCGGCCTGCCGGCGGCGTGCCTGGCGATGTACCGCAACGCCCTGCCAGAGCGGCGCAAGGTCATGGGCGGGATTTTCCTGTCGATGGCGCTGACCTCGTTTTTGACCGGGGTGACCGAGCCGATCGAATTCGCTTTCATGTTTCTCGCACCGCTGTTGTTCCTCCTGCACGCCTTGCTGACCGGCCTGTCGATGGCGATCACGAATGGCTTGAACGTCCACCTCGGCTTCACTTTCTCCGGTGGTTTCATCGACATGATTCTCGGCTGGGGTCGCTCGACCAATGGCTGGCTGGTGATTCCGGTCGGGCTGGCTTATGCGGTCGTCTATTACTGCGTTTTCGATTTCTGCATTCGTCGTTTCAACCTGAAAACACCGGGACGCGAAGATGTGGCGGTTGCCGAAAAAGCCGTCCTCGGTGACAACGAGCGCGCCAGTGCTTACATCAAGGCTTTGGGCGGCGCCGAGAACCTGCTGACGGTGGGTGCTTGTACAACGCGCCTGCGCCTGGAGATGGTCGATCGCAACAAGGCGTTGGATAGCGAGTTGAAAGCACTCGGCGCGATGGCCGTGGTTCGCCCCGGCAAGGGCGGCAGTTTGCAGGTGGTGGTCGGGCCGCTGGCCGACAGCATTGCCGACGAAATTCGCCTCGCTCTGCCGACGTTGGGTCGCGCTCCGGTCCCCTCGCCGACGGCGGTTGTCGATGAGCCGAAATCGCTGACAGTCGCCAGTGCCGAGGCGCAGCAATGGCTGAAGGCGTTGGGCGGTGGCGACAATGTGCTGCAGCTCGATTGCATCGCCCTGACCCGGATTCGTCTGCAACTGGCCGATGGTGAGGCGTTGTCCGAGACGCATCTCAAAGCGCTGGGATGTCAGGGCGTCAGCCAACTTCAGGGCGGGGTCTGGCATTTGCTGGTAGGGGACAAGGCAGCAAGTCTGAGTGAGGCAATCGAGCGTTTGGCGAGTCGCCGAGAGATCAACGCGCAAGCTTGAATTTCTAGCGTCACGGCGGGCCTCTTCGTGAGGGGCTCGCTCTCCTCGCAACGAGGTGTACGCCAAAAACCCTACATATATACCACCCCTCAAAACATCCCCCTCGCCATGCTGGCCCCTCATCCCCAGCCTGGAGAAAGTGCCCATGAGCACGCCCAAAGCCCCCACACCCGAAGAGATCAAAAGTGATCTCAACCAGATCGGCGACTACCTGTTCCAGACACCTGATCCACTGCTTCCCGAGCACCCGCCGAGCACCGAACAGGCCTACCTGAAAAAACTCAACGAGCAGTTGAAAACCTACCGCACCGGCTACCTGCAACGCAGCCGCGCGCTCTACCAGACGCTGGAAACGAGCGACCTGCAAAGCGTCACAGGGAAAAAGCTCATCGCGACGCTGAAGATCCGCCTCAACACCCAACTGATCAACCTGGACCTGCGCGACCAGATCGGCGGCAAACCGGCGAAAACCTTCCTGAACTACGATGCCGGATTCACCGCCATCGGCCACGAAGCGCGGCAAGCCGTCAGTGATCGCCTGCTCCACCCGCAAGCCGGCAAACTGCTGAATAAACTTGATCTGGGACCGATGCTGCGCCCCGCCATTTATGCGCTGCAATTCAGTTATCAGAACAACACAGTCGACCTCGCCGGCGCGTTTGTTGTCACGGAGAAAGACAGCCCGCGAGTCAGCGACTTGCTGACAGACCAGAGCGCCGGCTACGCCGTGCTGTTCACTCCCGCGCGAGGCATCGAGCTCTTCAATTCCCTGGCCGATCTCGACACCTACCTGCGCGAGTCGCTGAACTCGCGCAGCGGCCACGACGATTTCATGCATTTGCTGCCGACGCGATACCACGATGTCGGTGCCGCAGGAATCTGGCCGCTGTCGCTCACGCCCATCGACAGCAAACCGTTGTTCGAACATATTTACGACGCCCTGATCGAAAAACGCACGCAGGATATCGAGCGTGCCTTGAGCTTCGCCGACAACCCGCAGCAAGCCCCCAAGCTGTTGCTTGCGGCGCTCGATAAAGCGATCGCCGCCGCCCTGCCGGATCTGACGCCACGCCTGGAGCTGCGCGCACAAACCCTGTTCGAACGCCATCTGCGCTACAGCGCACCGGACTGGTACCGCAGCGCCAGCAGCGCAAAGCAGCTCGAACTGGCGCAGCACCTGAGCAACTACCAGCAGGCGCGGCAACACTTGCTCGATCTGATGGAGCCGTTGGGCAGTCCGCTGGCATTGGCTCGCCAGCAATGGCTGGAACGCCTGAGCGATGATCTGGAAATCGACGATCTCGAGCCGGAAAAACTGCAGATCAGCACCGATCGCCGAGTGCCGGGCTATGGCGTTTACATCCATCAATGCAATCTGCTTGAGTTGTCCTTGCGCGGCCCCCACACCGGCGATGAATTGCCGGGTTCGCAATTTCTGAGCTACACCACCCTCACCTATGACGGCGAACCTTTGTCGCCAGACCATGCTGACCTGACGCCGGCATGGCTGGTCAAGCAAGCGATACGTCTGCAACCGCGCATCGACTTCAATGGCCTGCAAAAAGACATGCACTCAGGAGCCGCCATCAAACCAGCGCTTGAGCGCATGCTTGATCAACGTATCGTCGCCCTCGCCCATACCGCGGTGCTGCAAGGGCACCTGGTCGAGAGTGATCTGGCACTGATCGAGCGCTTGCGCAGCGGCAGCGATCCGCACCTGCGCGCCGCCACCCTGTCGCTGCACGGAGCACAATTGCAGGATTTGTGGATTCTGCGCCAGAGCGATGCCAGCGGCGCCATCAAGCGCATCTTGCTGTGCACGCCACAAGCCCCTCGCGAGCAACAGTTTCAGGCCTTCGACAGTGAGCGTGAATGCCAGACCCATTTGTTGGGCTGGGCGAAGCACAGCGATGTCGCCGACAGCATGGCGGGCTACCTGATCAGCCGCGTACCGATGCGTTTCCGTCCGACACTGCGCAAAGTACTGGCGGGCCTGAGTTTCAAGCCTGAAGCGCTGGAGCACCAGAAGGTCACTCTCGATAACTGTGGCGACCACCTTGCTTGCCTGAAAGCGATGGCCGAACACGTGCTCGCTACGCGCGTTGATGACTACGATTTCAGCACACCACTGTGGTATCGCTCGACCACCGCAGCCAATCGCAGAAAGCTGGCGACCCTGAGCGAAGAAGCCGAAGGCGCGTTGCGTGCGTTCAATCAGCATGCCTTGTCCGGCCGCCACTTTCCGGCATTTGATGACTACGTCCACCAGCACGCAAGGATCAGTCTGAATCGCCTGCTCAAGCGTCCGGCCAATGACGTCGACCCGGATACCGTATGGGCCTACTCGCCGATGTCCATCGTGCCCGCATTGACTCCGAAACCACTGTCGTACACACAGCTGTATCGCGACGGTTATGCCGATGGCGTCGGTTTTCTCGATGCAAAATTCTCCCGTTCGGCGCGCTTCAAAGGCCCGCCAGGCGTCGATGTCAGCAGTCTGACCGCGCAGAATGTGGCGCGCTCGGTCACAGGTATATGGATCGGAGAGCGCTACACCAACAAGGTCAAAAGTGATCTGCAAAGTTCGACGAGCGAAGGCTACGAGTTCAGACGCAATACGACATTGGCGATCACTCAGCGTCAGATGAAAAGTGCCGCGCTGGAGTGCCAACTGCAAGGCCATATCGCCAGCAGCGACCTGCAATGGCTGGAGCAAAGCATCGACAGCATGGACGAAAACGCTGGGCCGACTCGCACGAAGTTTCCCATCCATCGCTTGATGATCGACGGCGAATGGGTGATCGATACATGGCTGTTCAGCCATGCGGATAATCCGGTGCTGCTCTATACCCCGGACGCGCCCGACGGCGTCAGGTTTCGCGAAGCGCGGCTGTTCAACTACCTGCTTCAGCAGCAGGCCGGGATGATCGAATACTTCACATCCCGGGTTGGCGTGAGTGCGCAAACACGGGTGCGAACGTTCCTCGAAAACGCGAAAAAACAGCTGCCCAAAGATCTCAATAAAACCACGCCCAGCCCGGCGCGCTACGATGCAACACCGGCCACCGCTGCCGTCAACGATTTGCGCGCGGCGCTGTACAACATGAAGCTGCAACGCCGGATCGACAACGTCCACGCCACTACCACCAGTCGCGCGCAGATGATCGCCGGGCTGATCTGGACCAGTGTGGAATGGCTCGCCGCGATTGCCACCGCGCCGTTCCCGCTACTGAGTTTGAGCACCGGCCTGCTGCTGGCCTTCAAGGACGCGATGCTCGCCTTGCACGCTTATCGCCAAGGCAACAATGGCGAAGCCTTCAGGCATTTGCTCGGTTATATGTTCAACAGCGTCGGCGCCGTGTTGACCGATTTGCGCCCCGCGGTGAGGTCACTCAACCACGTGCGTCGACCGGTGCGCCAGGCGCTCGCCAGTGCCGGCAATGAACAGCAGAATGTCGTGGCGCTGGTCGACCAGGTCGCGCCCCAACCCGAGTGGGACAACATGCGTGTAGTGGTCTTCAGAAGCCAATTTTACTACACAGAGAAAAACCCCGACGCACTCGGACGTCATTTGCTTTACAAACGAAAGCCGAATTCCCCTGACCTCGTTTCGACCGGCATTCTGGTGGTGCCCGATGCAAACGGCATGATGGTGCGCAGCGGCATGGCCGGCGGTGCGCCAAAGTACGATGCCGTGCCAGAGTCTCCGGGCCCGTACAGGGATTATGGCGTGGCGGACAAGTACCGCCAGCGCGTCGAAACGGTGATGAATCCGCAAACCCGAGACGACATTATCCGGCGCGGTCAGGATTACATGGGCACCAGCCCCCTTGCGACCATGGTCAGTGCAGCCGATGAACTCGCCTCGACACGCGCCGCCTACCTGAAACAGGTCGAAAAACTCACTACCGATGCCACCCGTCATTTCGCCGAGCTGGCCTCCCTGCCCGCCCGCGCCGAAGTCCCGGCAGTTGCCGCCGATATTTCCATTGCACAGCTGATCGCCAGCGATGCATTCAAAGGAAAAAACCTGGTGATCGGCGCGCAGCCCGGTTCTATCGCCAGCAAACAAATGTTGATCGATCATCTGGACGATTACGTGGCAAGTGGCTTCAAACGCCTTTATGTCGAGTATCTGGCGGGGGATGTGTTTTACCCCAAGCTTGCGAAAATGAACAAGGGTGGAACCTGGAAGCACATCAAAGCCCACCTCAAAGCTGTTGACCGCGCCCTGGGGCACGAGAAGGACGCGCCATATTCCTATCTGGCACTGGTGCGTACAGCTCGGGAAAAAGGTTTGACGATCCATGCACTGGACGCCTCGACCAGTTATCAGCTGGAACACGCCATGGTGCTCGCCGACATCTCGCCATTGACCCCACGCAGCAACAGCGTCAGAAATTACTATTCGCACAAGACGCTTTCCGCCGATAGCGCCGATGCATCCGGCGAACGCTGGATCGTCCTCACCGAACAGACCCGCATGAGCACCTTCGACGAGACGCCCGGCCTGGCCGACCTGCACGACGCCATTGCCGTACGGGTTGAAGACATCGACCTGTACCAGCCGCAACGTGTCGGACTGGATTCGCCAGGCTCAATCGCCGGGGATGCGGCGGCCAAGGGCGACTACCTTGTACAGACACCGACCGCGTACAAGGCACCCCAACCGGTCTCGAAGCCAGCGCCAACGGCCACGACGTCCAGTCAATTGGGCGACTACGATATGGCGCCGTCGTTTCACGGGGATGTTGTCCGGCTCATGCGCGACCGTAACGGTTTGAACAGTTTCTACGATCCGGCAAAAAGTGACCGACTGCTATTCAGCGCATTTGTTGGCGCGCGCCAGCGCTTGGGCAAAGCGGCCAGAGACAGATTCACTGCCTTCAAACCTGCACCAGCAGCGGCGCTCCCGACCCTTACCGCCGGCGAGACTTTCGAGACATTTTTGCAGAAAATGGCCGACGGCCGATTGAATCTGCTGTTGGGTGAAAATCCAACCGAGGTGTCAGCCAAGGCGCTGCTGAAGAAACACATGAAGGCATTCAAGGATTCGGGTTATGACACATTGTACCTGGCGCGTATCTATACCGATCTGCATCAGGCCGAGCTGGACATTTTTCACCTGACCCAACGCATGCCCGAGCGAGTCAAGGCTCATCTGCAAACGCTGAGCGCGGACCGACCGAGCACTTATGTGGGTACCGACAATTACAACGAAGTCTGCGAGGCAGCGGCCAAATACAACATCCGTATCAGGGCCCTTGATTGCGTCGCCAGCTATAACGTCAAGGGGTTGCCTGATCCGGAACTGTCGCGGCAAGAGATGTTCAGCTATTTCGCCACCGAGGCAATCAAAGCCGACCAACTGCTCCACGGGCCGCATAAATGGATGGCCCTGATTGACAGAACCCATACCAATTACAGCATGGGCGTACCGGGGCTCGGCGAGACGCTGAGCGCGGTCAGCCTTCATGTACGCGACAGCACGCCTGAACTGGCCAGCGCAGTCCAACCGGGCGCGTGGGCGACAATAATCCCGGAAAACGCCATCAGCGCACGGGCGTTGCGAAGTGACTTCACGGTTAACATCGCGGTGGTCGGCTGGAAGGAAATTGGCTCCGCACCGCCAGTCAATCGCAGCAAGCTGACTCAACCGGGCATGTTTCTGATCGAAAATGAAGGCACCAGCGGGACTCGTCTGGTGCATAAATCCAAAACCGGCGACATCGTTGTCACGCCGGTCCAGGTGAATGACAAAGGCTTGTTGTTCGTCGATCGTTGGGAGAAGAAAGATCAGGGCTTCAAATACCTGCGCACGCTGATCGAAATGCTTGTTAAGGACGTCAAATTGACACAGGTGAAATAACGCGGGTTCGCTTGCAGGTTGTGGAAACCACTGGGTTTGCAAGCCCAGTGGTTTTTTTATGCCCAAAAGCTGTGATTGTCCGCAGCGCTTGGGCAGCAGACGGGAAGGTTCTGCCGATTCAGAAATTGCTTTAACAGACTTCTAATCGCCACCCTCACCCTAGCCCTCTCCCAGAGGGAGAGGGGACTGATCGTGGGGATTGGAAGACATCCGCCGAGATGAAATATCGAGTCGAACTCAGGTTTTGAACGGCCCATCAATCGGCTCCCTCTCCAAGGGGAGAGGGCTGGGGTGAGGGGCGAATCCAAAACAAATCCCAAGCCAAGCGCCGCTTCTAACCACTCAACAATGAGCGTTAGCTCGAGTGCTCTTGATCTTGCGTCACCGGCGACGTCGGAAGGCTGAGCGGAGGGATTGATCCCGGAGCGAAGGGACCCGAGCCTGCGAGGGCCGTACGTAGGAGCAAGCGTTTTGGGTTACCTTTTTGCTGGGCCGGCACTCCGGCGTTTGAAAAAGGTGACCCGCCGTCAGGGCGGAACCCTAAGTAGCCGTGACCGCAGCAACGGATATGTCCCCAAAAATCAGCGTCTGAAAGTAAGCCATCGCCAGCAGGCTGGCTCCCACAGTGAAATGAATCCATCCACAAAACCGGGGCCAACAAAAAACCCGCAGACAATCACTCATCTGCGGGTTTCCCTTTTCAGCCGCCACAAAGATCAGAAATCTTCCAGCCGCCACACCTCATAAGCCGGCGTCTCATACGGATGACTCAATTTCAACGCTGCCACAACAGCAACGATCAAATCATCCGCAACGACCAGCTCAACCTTCCATTCCTCGACCCGCTCAACCTGCCCCGCCTCGCCAATGAACGGCTGACTGCCATCCAACGGCCGAAACTGACCAGCGCCGAGCACCTGCCACGCACAGTGGTCATAGTCACCGATCCGCCCGCCACCGGCAGCGAACACAGCGCCCTTGACCACCTCGACATGACTGTCGGGAACGAAAAACGCGAGCTTGTACACAGGCCTTAATTAACCCGCTTTTAGTTTACCCAGACTCGCGCATTACGGAACATACGCATCCAAGGTGCATCTTCGTTCCAGTCTTCCGAGCGCCACGAGTTCTGCACCGCGCGGAATACCCGCTCAGGGTGCGGCATCATGATCGTCACGCGGCCGTCACGGCTGGTGAGACCGGTGATCCCGCGCGGCGAGCCGTTCGGGTTCGCCGGATAGGCTTCGGTGACCTTGCCATGGTTGTCGACGAAACGCATCGCCACGCAACCGGACAGATCGGCTTCCAGCAGTGCTTCTTCGCTGGCGAACTCGGCATGCCCCTCACCGTGTGCGATAGCGATCGGCATGCGCGAACCGGCCATGCCCTGCAGGAAGATCGAGTTCGACTCCTGGATCTGCACCATCGCCACGCGCGCTTCGAACTGCTCGGAGCGGTTGCGCACGAAGTGCGGCCAGAACTCGCTGCCCGGAATCAGTTCGTGCAGGTTGGACATCATCTGGCAACCGTTGCACACCCCGAGGGTAAAGCTGTCGTTACGCTCGAAGAAGCCCTGGAACGCATCGCGGGCGCGGCTGTTGAACAGCGCCGACTTGGCCCAGCCTTCACCGGCGCCGAGGACGTCGCCGTAGGAGAAGCCACCGCAGGCCACCAGACCTTTGAACTCGTTGAGGTCGACACGGCCAGCGAGGATGTCGCTCATGTGCACGTCGATCGCGTTGAAACCGGCGCGGTCGAACGCGGCGGCCATTTCCACCTGACCGTTGACGCCCTGCTCACGCAGCACCGCCACCTGTGGACGGATGCCCTTCTTGATGTACGGCGCGGCGATGTCCTGGTTGACGTCGTAGCTGAGCTTGACGCTCAGGCCCGGATTGTCCTCTTCCAGCAGCACGTCGAATTCCTGCTCGGCGCACTCGGCGTTGTCGCGCAGACGCTGGATCTGGTAGCTGGTCTCGGCCCACTGACGCTGCAGCAGACGACGCTGGCCTTCGAATACGGTGTCGCCATTGAAGGTGATATTGATCTGGCCGTTGTTGATCGGCTGGCCGATCACCGACACGCAGTCGCCAAGGCCCGCTGCGCTGAATTGCGCGAGGATGTCCGGCGTGGCGTCCTGACGCACCTGGATCACCGCACCCAGTTCTTCGTTGAACAGAATCCCGGCGATTTCCGCGGCGGATTCGGCAACGCTGTCCAGGTTCAGGCTCAGACCGCAGTGGCCGGCGAAGGCCATTTCCACCACGGAGGTCAGCAGACCGCCGTCGGAACGGTCGTGGTACGCCAGCAGGTGACCGTCGGCGTTCAAGCCCTGGATCACCGCAAAGAAGGCTTTCAGGTCTTCGGCGTCATCGACGTCCGGCGCGTGTTTGCCCAGTTTGCCGTGGACCTGCGCAAGTATCGACGCACCCATACGGTTCTGCCCGCGACCGAGGTCGATCAGGATCAGGTCGGTGGTGCCCTTGTCCATGCGCAGTTCAGGGGTCAGGGTCTGACGGATGTCAGCCACTGGCGCGAAACCGGTCACGATCAGCGACATCGGCGAGGTCACGGTCTTGTCTTCGCCGTTATCGTTCCAGCGCGTGGCCATGGACATCGAGTCCTTGCCCACCGGAATGGTGATGCCCAGCTCAGGGCACAGTTCCATACCGACCGCTTTCACGGTGTCGTACAGACGCGCGTCTTCGCCCGGGTGGCCGGCTGCCGACATCCAGTTCGCCGACAGTTTGATGTCGGAAAGCTTGTTGATGCGCGAAGCGGCAATGTTGGTGATGGTTTCACCGATGGCCATGCGGCCGGATGCCGGGGCGTCCAGCAGAGCCAGCGGCGTGCGCTCGCCCATCGCCATGGCTTCACCGGTGTAGACGTCGAAACTGGTGGCAGTGACGGCAACGTCGGCCACCGGCACCTGCCATGGGCCAACCATCTGGTCACGGGCCACGAGGCCGGTGATGGTGCGGTCGCCGATGGTGATCAGGAAGCTCTTGCTCGCCACGGCCGGGTGATGCAGAACGCGTTCGATGGACTCGGTGATGTCGAGGTTCGACGGATCGAAGTCATCGCCCAATTCAGCTTCGCGAACCACCGAACGGTGCATGCGCGGGGCCTTGCCCAGCAACACCTCCAGTGGCATGTCCACCGGGTTGTTGCCGAAGTGGCTGTCGGTCACGGTCAGTTGCGGCTCGGCAGTGGCTTCACCGACCACGGCAAACGGGCAACGCTCGCGTTCGCAGATCGCCTTGAAACGCTCGAAATCAGCCGGGCCGACCGCCAGGACGTAACGTTCCTGGGATTCGTTGGACCAGATTTCGTGCGGGGCCATGCCCGGCTCGTCGTTGGGAATGTTGCGCAGTTCGAAACGGCCACCGCGGTCGCCGTCATTGACCAGTTCCGGGAAGGCGTTGGACAGACCGCCCGCACCGACGTCGTGGATGAAGCTGATCGGGTTCTTGTCACCGAGTTGCCAGCAACGGTCGATGACTTCCTGGCAGCGACGCTCCATCTCAGGGTTTTCACGCTGTACGGAAGCGAAGTCGAGATCCGCCGAGCTGGTGCCGGTGGCCATCGAGGACGCTGCGCCGCCGCCCAGGCCGATGAGCATCGCCGGGCCGCCGAGCACGATCAGCTTGGAGCCGACAACGATCTCGCCTTTCTTGACGTGTTCTTCGCGGATGTTGCCCATGCCGCCGGCGAGCATGATCGGCTTGTGGTAACCGCGCACTTCATCACCGTGCGGGGTGGTAATCGATTGTTCGAAGGTACGGAAGTAGCCAGTCAGTGCCGGACGGCCGAATTCGTTGTTGAACGCAGCGCCGCCGAGCGGGCCTTCGATCATGATGTCCAGCGCGGTAACGATGCGCTCAGGCTTGCCGTACGGCACTTCCCATGGCTGTTCGAAGCCGGGGATCTGCAGGTTGGATACGGTGAAACCGGTCAGGCCGGCCTTTGGCTTGGCGCCACGACCGGTAGCGCCTTCGTCACGGATCTCGCCGCCGGAGCCGGTCGATGCGCCCGGGAACGGAGCGATCGCAGTCGGGTGGTTGTGGGTTTCAACCTTCATCAGGATGTGCACCGGCTCCTGCACCGCGCCGTACTGGCGGGTTTCAGGGTTCGGGAAGAAGCGGCCGGCGACGTTGCCGACGATCACCGAGGCGTTGTCCTTATAAGCCGACAGAACGCCTTCGCTGTGCATCACGTAGGTGTTCTTGATCATGCCGAACAGACTTTTTTCCTGGCTCTGGCCGTCGATGTCCCAACTGGCGTTGAAAATCTTGTGGCGGCAGTGTTCGGAGTTGGCCTGAGCGAACATCATCAGTTCGATGTCGTGCGGGTTGCGCTTCAAACCGTTGAAGGCGTTGACCAGATAGTCGATCTCGTCTTCGGCCAGGGCCAGGCCCAGCTCGGTGTTGGCCTTTTCCAGCGCGGCGCGGCCGCCACCGAGGATGTCGATCGCGGTCAGCGGCTTCGGCTCGGCGTGGCTGAACAGACCGGCAGCCTGTTCGAGGTTGGCCAGCACGATCTGGGTCATGCGGTCATGCAGGGCGTCCGAGATCAACTGCGCTTCGGCTTCGCTGAACTGGCCAGCCACGTAGAAGGCGATACCGCGCTCCAGACGCTGGATCTTGCTCAGGCCGCAGTTGCGAGCGATGTCGCTGGCCTTGCTCGACCAGGGCGAGATGGTGCCGAAACGCGGCAACACCAGAAACAGACGGCCGGTCGGCTCTTGAACCGGAACGCTTGGACCGTACTTCAGAAGGCGCGCAAGCACCTGCTGTTCGTCGCCGGTCAGGACGCCGGTGACTTCGGCGAAGTGAGCGAATTCAGCATACAGGCCACTGACAGCTGGAACCTTCTGGCTCAGTTGCTCAAGGAGTTTGCTGTGGCGAAAGGCAGAAAGGGCAGGAGCGCCGCGCAGGATCAACATCTTCGGGACAGCCTCGGGAAGGGGTGTGCTTTGAGGCCGTGCATTCTAGCCTAAACCGCCCTCAACATCACCCGAAACGCTACGCGCGGTTGCATTCGCCTGCCCTTCTGTGTTTCTGCCTCCGGGGTCAGGTAAATCACCCTTGTAACAACCGCTTATTTTTACTGCAACAAAAAGCCTGATCCGCCCGTTTTCATGGGGTTTCGTTCGATTTTGTGACCTTTAGCAGACTCCTCGCGCGCTGTCGAGATATGGCGCCCGTGGCCGTTTGCGTATACTGCGCAGATGTTTTTTCCAACGGCTTTGCGTCCGCGGTACGCCAAATGGCTGATCGCAACCGGACTCTTCCTGATGCTCAGTGGCTGTGTTGATAAACCCAACACCCTCGAGCGCGTAA
Source organism: Pseudomonas sp. Z003-0.4C(8344-21) (assembly GCF_900104975.1). NCBI lineage: Bacteria > Pseudomonadati > Pseudomonadota > Gammaproteobacteria > Pseudomonadales > Pseudomonadaceae > Pseudomonas > Pseudomonas sp. Z003-0.4C(8344-21). The sequence continues at coordinate 5,204,825 of NZ_LT629756.1, forward strand.
AGGAGGATGGTGTGCTGCGGGTAATCACCCGTAACAGCCCCGCCACCTACTTTCAGGATCGCAGCGGTGAAACCGGCTTCGAATACGAGCTGGTGAAGCGCTTTGCCGACGATTTGGGCGTCGAGCTGAAGATCGAGACCGCCGACAACCTCGATGACCTGTTCAACCAGATAGGCAAGCCCAATGGTCCGGTGCTCGCCGCGGCCGGTCTGGTCAGCAGCGATGAACGCAAAAAACAGGTGCGGTTTTCCCACTCCTACCTTGAAGTCACCCCGCAGATCATCTATCGCAACGGCCAGTCGCGGCCGACCGATCCTGGTGACCTGGTCGGCAAGAAGATCATGGTGCTCAAGGGCAGCACCCACGCCGAACAACTGGCCGAGCTGAAACAGAAATTTCCCGCCATTGAGTACGAAGAATCTGACGCCGTCGAGGTAGTCGATTTGTTGCGCATGGTCGATGAAGGGCAGATCGATCTGACCCTGGTCGATTCCAACGAAGTGGCGATGAACCAGGTGTACTTCACCAACATTCGTGTGGCCTTCGACCTTGGCGATGCGCGCAGCCAGAGCTGGGCGGTGGGGCCGGGCGAAGACAACAGCCTGCTCAACGAAATCAACGCCTACCTCGACAAGGTGCAGAAAAACGGCACCTTGCAACGGCTGAAGGATCGTTATTACGGCCACGTCGACGTGCTCGGCTACATGGGCGCCACAACCTTCGCCCAGCACTTGCAGCAGCGTCTGCCGAAGTACGAACAGCACTTCAAGAATTACGCGAAGAAAGAAAAAGTCGACTGGCGCTTGCTCGCGGCGATCGGTTATCAGGAATCGCTGTGGCAGCCGACCGTTACCTCGAAAACCGGCGTGCGCGGCTTGATGATGTTGACCCAGAACACCGCGCAGGCAATGGGCGTGTCCAACCGTCTCGACCCCAAGCAAAGCATCATGGGCGGCGCCAAGTACCTGGCGTACATGAAGGATCAGCTCGACGATTCGATCAAGGAGCCGGACCGCACCTGGTTCGCGCTGGCGGCGTATAACGTCGGCAGCGGCCACCTCGACGACGCACGCAAACTGACCGCCAAGGAAGGGTTGAACCCGGACAAGTGGCTGGACGTAAAGAAGATCCTGCCGCGCCTGTCGCAAAAGCAGTGGTACAGCAAGACCCGCTATGGCTACGCCCGCGGCGGCGAGCCGGTGCATTTCGTGGCGAACATCCGTCGCTACTACGACATCCTCACCTGGGTGACCCAACCGCAGCTTGAAGGCGATCAGGTGGCCGAGGGTAATCTGCATGTGCCGGGGATCGACAAGTCGAAACCGGCGCAAGAGCCAGCCCCGCTCTAACTGCCCCCACAAATCCATTGCAGGAGTGAGCCTGCTCGCGATAGCGGTGTGTCAGCCAATGTGATGGTGTCTGACACACCGCTATCGCGAGCAGGCTCACTCCTACAGAAGATTGCGGTGGGGCTTAGTGCTTGGCGGCAGCCAGGATCAGCGCTTTCATTTCGGAAACAGCAGACTTGAACCCGACAAACAACGCATGCGCCACCAGCGCATGGCCGATGTTCAGTTCGTTGATGCCTTTGATCGCCGCCACCGCTTCGACGTTGTGGTAATGCAGGCCATGCCCGGCGTTGACGATCAGGCCTTGCGCCAGCCCGAACGCCACGCCATCGGCGACACGCTTGAGCTCTTCAGCCACTTGCGTCGGAGTTTCGGCGTCGGCGTAACGCCCGGTGTGCAGTTCGATCGCGGGGGCGCCGACGCGTTTGGAGGCGGCAATCTGCCGCTCATCCGCATCGATGAACAGCGACACTTCGCTGCCGATCTTCGACAGCCGCTCAACCGCTGCCCTGATGCGCTCTTCCTGTCCCGCTACATCGAGGCCACCTTCAGTGGTCAGTTCCTGGCGCGTCTCCGGCACCAGACAGATGTGCGCCGGGCGAATGCGCTCGGCGAACGCCATCATCTCTTCGGTGACGCCCATTTCGAAGTTCATTCGCGTTTGCAGCACCTCCTTGAGCAGCAGGACGTCGCGCTCCTGGATGTGACGGCGGTCTTCGCGCAGGTGCACGGTGATGCCATCGGCGCCCGCCTCTTCCGCGTCCAGCGCTGCCTTGACCGGGTCAGGGTAACGCGTGCCACGAGCCTGACGCAGGGTGGCAACGTGGTCGATGTTCACGCCGAGAAGAATGCGATTGCTGTTGGTCACGAGTGCGCTCCTGAAGGGAAGAATTCGGCGCACAGCATATCAGGGCTTGCGAAACAGCTCGCGGCTTACCAGCGGTCGACCGCCCAGATGTACCGCCAATGCCTGACGCATCAGGCGCTTGGCCGCTGACAGCGCGCCGGTGGCTGACCAGTCGGCTTCGGCCATCGCCAGCAGTTCCACACCATTGAACAGGCCGGGTTGCAGCAGGAACACCCGCTCAAGCCCGGCATCCACTTGCAGACGATAGAGGCCGTCTTCGGCGATGGGTTCGCCGTGCACATCCGTGTTCAGCGAGAAGCCATAGCCGAGGTCGTCGAGCAGGCGCCATTCGAAAGAACGCAGCAACGGTTCCAGCGGCCGCCCCTCAGCCAGTGCAAGCAATGTCGCGGCGTAGTGATCGAACACCGCAGGGTGCGGATCTTCGGCCGGCAGCAGACGAATCAACAGCTCGTTGAGATAGAGACCGCTGAACAACGCCTCACCGTTGAGCCACGCCGACGTGCCGGAGCTTTCCATGCGCCCGACATTCTTCAACTCGCCCTTGCCGCGAAACTCGACGTCCAGCGCCACGAACGGCCGCGCCAGCGTGCCGGCCTTGCCACGCGCACTGCGCAACACCGCCCGCAGCCGACCTTGCGGCGTGAGGAAGTCGACCAGCGCACTGGTTTCGCGGTAGGCGCGCGAATGCAGGACGTAGGCAGGTTGGGCGGGAGGCGGGTTTTGCGACATTGAGTTCTCGATGAACAAACGCAGTTTTTATACACAACCCAAAACTACTGTGGGAGCGAGCCTGCTCGCGAAAGCGGAGTGACAGTCAACATCAATGCTGAATGTTACATCCCCTTCGCGAGCAGGCTCGCTCCCACAGCGGGTATCGGTGTTATCAGGTTTGGTGCTTACAGATCGCCATAACCCAGCGAACGCAGCGCACGCTCGTCGTCCGACCAGCCGCCCTTCACCTTGACCCACAGGTTGAGCATGATCTTGGAGTCGAACAGCAGCTCCATGTCCTTGCGCGCTTCGGTGCCGATGCGCTTGATGCGCTCGCCCTTGTCGCCAATGATGATTTTCTTCTGGCCGTCACGCTCGACGAGGATCAACGCATGGATGTGCAGGGTCTTGCCCTGCTGCTTGAACTCTTCGATCTCGACGGTGATCTGGTATGGCAGCTCGGCGCCCATCTGACGCATGATTTTTTCACGCACCAGTTCAGCGGCGAGGAAGCGGCTGCTGCGGTCGGTGATCTGGTCTTCGGGGAAGAAGTGATCGTTTTCCGGCAGGTGGTCGGCGATGACCTTCTCCAGCGCCTCGAGGTTATGCCCGTGCTGCGCGGAAATCGGGATGATCTGGGCGTTCGGCAACTGCTCCTGCAACCAGCTCAGGTGCGGCATCAGCTCGGCCTTGTCTTCGATGCGATCGGTCTTGTTCAGCGCGACGATCAGCGGGCCGGTGACGTATTGCACACGCTCGAGGACCATCTGGTCTTCTTCGGTCCACTTGGTGCGGTCGACCACGAAGATCACCACGTCGACGTCTTTCAACGCCGCCGAAGCGGTTTTGTTCATGTAACGGTTCAGGGCCTTTTCGCCGCCCTTGTGCATGCCGGGGGTGTCGACGTAGATCGCCTGCACATCGCCCTCGGTCTTGATCCCGAGCATGTTGTGGCGGGTGGTCTGCGGCTTGCGCGAGGTGATCGCGAGCTTCTGGCCGAGGATGTGGTTGAGCAGCGTCGACTTGCCGACGTTGGGACGGCCGACGATGGCAACGTAGCCACAGCGAGTTGCGTTTGTATCAGTCATTGCCATTCTCCACGCCCAGGGCAATCAGTGCTGCGGCGGCCGCTACCTGTTCGGCAATACGACGGCTCACACCCTGACCTCGGCTTTTTTCATTCAGTAAGACCACTTCGCATTCGACGAAGAAGGTTCGGCAGTGCGGCTCGCCCTGGATATCCACCACTTCGTAGCGCGGCAGTTCGCAACCGCGCGACTGCAAGTGTTCCTGCAGACGGGTTTTCGGGTCCTTGTTGGTGTCGACCAGCGTCAGGCCTTCGAACTCGCCGGCCAGCCAGGCCAGTACGCGTTCGCGGGCGACGTCCATGCCGGCATCGAGGTAGATCGCACCGATCAACGCTTCGAGGGCATCGGCCAGAATCGACTCGCGACGGAAGCCGCCGCTTTTCAACTCACCGGAACCCAGTCGCAGGTAATCGCCAAGGTCGAAACCGCGCGCCAGTACGGCCAGCGTCTCACCTTTTACCAGGCGTGCGCGCAAACGCGACAACTGGCCTTCGCGGGCCAGCGGAAAGCGATCGAACAATGCCTCGCCGGCGACGAAATTGAGGATGGCATCACCGAGGAATTCCAGGCGTTCGTTGTTGCGCCCGGCAAAACTGCGGTGCGTGAGGGCCAGCAGCATCAGCTCCTGATCCTTGAAGGTGTAACCGAGCTGGCGCTCGAGACGGCTTAGAGAAACGCTCACGGTTTACCCACGCTGAGTTCGTGGCTGGATTCCACTGCCATCGCCGGGGTGCGGCGCAGGCCTGGGACAATTAACGCTGTGTTCAAAAATTAAATCCTGGCGATTGTGAAGCCGATTGTACCGGCTCCAGAAATGCATTCGGCGCTGTGGTCAACAGCGCCGTGTGTGATTACTTGATCAGGCCAACCCGCGAGAAATTCGGCAGGTGGCTGAGTTTTGGCTCCGGCCAGCTCATCCAGACCGCAAAGGCCTTGCCGACGATATTCTGGTCGGGAACCATGCCCAGCAGGTTCCTGGGAATGTTTGGATCATCCCAGTAACGGCTGTCATTGGAGTTGTCGCGGTTGTCGCCCATCATGAAGTAGTGCCCGGCAGGCACAGTCCATGAGCGGTCCGGCGTGGCGCGATAGCGGCTCATCTCCTTGCGGATCAGGTGCTCGGCGGCGCCCAGTTTCTCTTTGTAGAGTTCAGCGCTGCCCAGCGTGCCCGGCTCGGAACCGACCATCTGCTCGGCAATCGATTCGCCATTGACGAAAAGACGCTTGTCAGCGGTGTAGCGCACCGTGTCGCCCGGCAGGCCGACCACACGCTTGATGTAGTTGACGTTGGGGTCGCTCGGGTAGCGGAACACCATCACATCGCCGCGCTGCGGATCACCGACTTCGATGATTTTCTTGTCGATCACCGGCAGGCGGATCCCGTAGGAAAACTTGTTCACCAGAATGAAGTCGCCGACGTCCAGGGTCGGTTTCATCGAGCCGGAAGGAATCTGGAACGGCTCCACCAGGAACGAACGCAGCACCAGCACGATGAACAACACCGGAAAGAACGACTTGCCGTATTCGACCAGCAACGGTTCCTTGTTGAGCTTTTCAACCACCACGACATCTGGCTGGCTGACGCTGCCCTGATAGGACGCGATGGCCGCCCGGCGACGCGGCGCCAGAATCAACAGATCGAGCAACGCCAACAGGCCGCAGACGAACACGGCGATGACCAGCAACAGCGGGAAATTTAGTGACATAGGACCTGACTATTCCAACCTGAGCACGGCAAGGAAGGCTTCCTGTGGAATTTCCACGTTGCCGACCTGCTTCATGCGTTTCTTACCGGCCTTCTGCTTCTCCAGCAGTTTCTTCTTACGGCTGACGTCACCACCGTAGCATTTGGCCAATACGTTCTTTCTGAGTGCCTTGACGGTTGTCCGCGCAACGATCTGCCCGCCAATGGCGGCCTGAATCGCTACATCGAACATCTGCCGCGGGATCAGCTCTTTCATCTTCTCGGTCAACTGGCGACCTTTGTAGTGCGAGTTGTCACGGTGCACGATCAATGCGAGGGCATCGACCTTGTCGCCGTTGATCAGCACGTCCAGTTTCACCAGATTAGCCGATTGGTAACGATCGAAATGGTAGTCCAGCGAAGCATAGCCACGGCTGGTGGACTTGAGACGGTCGAAGAAGTCCAGGACCACTTCGTTCATCGGCAGGTCGTAGGTCACTTGCACCTGATTGCCCAGGAACAGCATGTCGACCTGCACACCACGTTTTTCGATGCACAGGGTGATGACGTTGCCCAGGTGTTCCTGCGGAACCAGGATATTGGCGCGCACGATCGGCTCGCGCATGTCTTCGATCGACGACACATCCGGAAGCTTGGAGGGGTTGTCGACGTAAATCGTTTCACCGGTTTTCAGCACCAGCTCGAAGATTACCGTCGGCGCGGTGGTGATCAGGTCCAGGTCGTATTCGCGCTCGAGACGCTCCTGGATGATTTCCATGTGCAGCATGCCGAGGAAGCCGCAACGGAAGCCGAAGCCCAGGGCGTCGGAGCTTTCCGGGGTGTACTGCAGCGACGAGTCGTTGAGGGTCAGCTTCTGCAGCGCTTCGCGGAAATCCTCGAAGTCGTCGGAGCTGACCGGGAACAGACCGGCGTAAACCTGTGGCTGGATGCGTTTGAAGCCGGGCAGCACTTCAACGTCCGGGGTCGAGGCCAGGGTCAGGGTGTCACCGACCGGTGCACCGTGAATGTCCTTGATGCTGGCGATGATGAAGCCCACTTCACCGGCTTTCAGGTCAGTGGTGGCGGTGTGTTTCGGGTTGAACACGCCGACGCTGTCGACCAGATGGATCTTGCCGGTGGACTTGACGAGGATCTTGTCGCCCTTCTTCACCCGGCCGTGACGCACACGTACCAGGGAGACAACGCCCAGATAGTTGTCGAACCACGAATCGATGATCAACGCTTGCAGCGGATCTTCGATGTTGCCGGTCGGCGCCGGAATCGTGTGCACCAGACGCTCGAGGACTTCGTCGACACCCAGGCCGGTCTTGGCGCTGCAGGTGACGGCGTCGGTGGCGTCGATGCCGATGATCTTCTCGATCTCGTCCTTGACGCGATCGGGATCGGCCTGCGGCAGGTCGATCTTGTTCAGCACCGGCATGACTTCCAGGCCCTGCTCGATCGCGGTGTAGCAGTTGGCTACGGACTGGGCTTCCACGCCCTGACCGGCATCGACCACCAGCAATGCACCTTCACACGCGGCCAGGGAACGGCTGACTTCGTAGGTGAAGTCGACGTGGCCCGGGGTGTCAATGAAGTTCAGCTGGTACTTGATGCCGTCTTTGGCGGTGTAATAAAGGGTGACGCTGTGGGCCTTGATGGTGATCCCGCGTTCACGCTCAAGGTCCATGGAATCGAGGACCTGTGCCTCCATTTCACGCTCGGCCAGGCCGCCGCACATCTGGATGAAGCGATCGGCCAGCGTCGACTTGCCATGGTCAATGTGGGCGATGATGGAGAAATTGCGGATATGACTCAAATCACTCACGGATCAACACTCAAAAAGGCTGCAGGCATGGCCCGCCGAAAAATAGCCGGGAATTGTACCTGATAGTCCGCGCAAGCGTCACGTTCGCCTGTCATCCGGTTTGCATGCAAAAACGCCCCACTCTTGCGAGCGGGGCGTTTTCAGGGTTCAAGCGCTGAATGAAAGCTTGTTCATCAGCCCGCTCGCCTGAGCAGCCAGACACCCGCCAAGGCACACACACCAGCTGGTACCAGCACCGCAAACAGCGGCGAGAAACCGAACACCAGACTCGAAGGCCCAAGCAGATCCTGGACGATCCGGAAGGTGAACCCCACCAGTACACCTGTGAAAACTCGCTGACCGAGAGTCACCGAACGCAGCGGACCGAAAATGAAGGAGATCGCCATCAGCACCAGCGCGGCGGTAACCAGCGGCTGCAACACCTTGACCCAGAATGCCAGCCAGTAACGGCCGTTACTCAAGCCTTGTTCGGCCAGATAGTGGATATAACCCCACAGACCGCTGATCGACAGCGATTCCGGCGCCATGACCACGGTACTGAGCAATTGCGGGCTCAGCGACACGTCCCAGCGCTCGGTCGGCGTATTCACCACTTCAGTGCTGCGATCCTTGAACAGCGTGGTGGACACTTCGCTGAGCTGCCAGTGATCACCATCGAATTCGGCCTTCTTGGCGAAACTCGAGCTGAGCAGGTGGCGCTCTTTGTCGAAGTGGTAGCGGGTCACACCATACAGCAGGCCGTTCGGTTGCACGGCGTTGATGTGGATGAATTCCTCACCCTGACGGTGCCACATGCCGTGCTTGGCGCTTTGTGCATCGCCGCTGCCCTGCGCCAGCGAACGATTGGCCTGCGCCATGCTTTCGGTGGCCGGAGCGACGTATTCGCCGATCAGCACGCCGGCCAGCATCAGCACCAGCATCGGTTTCATGACGGCCCAGACGATACGGCCGATCGACACGCCAGCGGCGCGCATCACCGTCAGCTCGCTGCTGCTGGCCAGACTGCCGAGGCCGATCAGGCAACCGATCAGCGCGGCCATCGGCAGCATTTCATAGAGACGGCGCGGCGCGGTCAGCAGCACGAAGCTCAGCACGTCGAGCAGCGTGTAGGTATCGCTGACGTCGCCCATTTCATCGATGAAGGCGAACAGCGTCGCCAGACCGAGGATGATCGCCAGCACAGCGATGATCGCCATGAACACGCTGCTGCCGATGTAGCGGTCGAGTTTAACCACGGGCCACCTCCAGCGCAGCGGAGCGACGGCTGGCCATTTTCAGGCGCAGCGGCTCCCAGTACAGCAGGCCGAGGCCAATCAGCAGGAAAATCGCGTGCACCCACCACAAACCGAGCGCCGGCGGGATCTTGCCCTTCTCGAGGGCGCCGCGCGCGGCAATCAGGATGGTCAGGTAAGCCATATAAAGAAGAATCGCCGGCAGCAGCTTGAGGAAACGCCCCTGGCGCGGGTTGACACGCGACAGCGGCACCGCCATCAGGGTCACGATGAATACCAGCAGCGGCAGCGACAAACGCCATTGCAGTTCGGTTCGGGAACGGATGTCATCGCTGCCCAGCAGCGACGAAGTCGGCATGGCGTCACGGTCGGTGACTTCCTCGCTGACGTCCGGCTTGGGCAGCAACACGCCGTAGGTCTCGTAGTGAATGGCGCGGTAATCGGCCTGACCCGGGCTGCCGTCATAGCGATAACCGTTGTCGAGGATCAGATAGCGATTGCCGTCAGGGCGGACTTCCTGACGGCCCGATTCGGCGACCAGCACGGAAATGCCGCGATCCTTTTGATCGGCGCCGAGGTTTTTCTGCGAAATGAACACGCTACCCAGATTGACCCGATCGTCGCTCAGGGTTTCGGTGTAGGTCACCCGTGTACCGTCGCGCAGCGCCTGGAAACGCCCGGGTTCGAGCGTGTCGAACTCGGTCAGCGCATCCTGCTTGTTCAGCAGCAGCTGGAACTGGTTTGCGCCTTGCGGGGCCAGGCCCAGACTGAGCCATGCCACCACCAGCGCCACCAGGGTCGCCGGGAACAGGGTCATGCGAAACAATTTCTGCTGGCTCATGCCGGTGGCCGAGAGCACGGTCATTTCGCTTTCAAGGTACAGGCGACCGTAGGCCAGCAGGATCCCGAGGAACAGGCCCAGCGGCAGAATCAGTTGCAGGAAACCCGGCAGGCGAAAGCCCATGATCAGGAACAGCGAGCCCGGATCGAGCTGGCCGGCAGCGGCCTGAGCCAGATATTTGATGAAGCGACCGCTCATGATGATGACCAGCAGCACGGCACTTACGGCGCTGAGGGTCAACAAGACTTCGCGGGACAGATAACGGAAGACGATCAAACCAGACACTCCAGGGTTGTCAGGCTAAGGCGGCCAAACAAGCAAGCACATCGACCGGCCCGCAACGCAGAGCGGTCGAAAAAAGATGCGGCATTATCCTGTGATTGGGTGCGCCTGTCACTGCGCACACTCATCCTTCGCTGTAATCCTTTGCTGATCGTACAACCTAGGGGCGTTCTCAATTAGTTTTCACACCGCGCCGAGTCTGCTGTTGTGCAGGGCGTGGCGCGAGAAGCGTGGTTTGGTCATTCCAAATAAGCTTCGAGCAACGCAGCCCTGCACAACAGCAGGCCCGGCCCTTCGGGTTGTGCCTTAAAACCGGCCAGTCTGCGTTGCAGGCCTTGGAAAGGGAACAACCATTCCCAGCGGCCTGCGCCTTGCCTGGCTGGCTTTAAGGCGACAACGCGGTGTGAAAACTAATTGAGAACGCCCCCTAGGGTTGTCAGGCGCGGGGAGCGAGGTTCAAACTGCGGCCCTTGTCGCAGGCTTTGGCCTGCGTCTCTTCTATCTATAAGCAGGCGACTGCGGACAGCGTCGAACGCCTGCGTGTTGACCATTCATTCAGGGATCCGGACATGGAACTGGTTGTAAAAAGCGTTAGCCCAGAAACGTTGAAAACCGCCACCCTGGTGGTTGCCGTCGGCGAAGGCCGCAAACTCGGCGTGGCCGCCAGCCAAGTCGATGAACTGAGCGGCGGCGCGATCAGCGCGGTCCTCAAGCGTGGCGATCTGGCCGGCAAGGTTGGTCAGAGCCTCCTGCTGCACAGCCTGCCGAACCTGAAAGCCGAGCGCGTGCTGCTGGTCGGCGTGGGCAAGGACGAAGAACTGGGCGACCGTCCCTTCCGCAAAATCGCTGCCGGCATCCTCAACACCCTTAAATGTCTGGGCGGCGGCGATGCGGTACTGGCGCTCGACGAAGTCATCGTCAAAGGTCGCGACAGCTACGGCAAGACCCGTCTGCTGGCAGAAACCCTGGTCGACGGCGGCTACACCTTTGACCAGTTCAAGAGCCAGAAAGCCGAACCGCGCGCTCTGAAGAAAATCACCCTGCTGACCATCAAGGCGGCGCAGGCCGAAGTACAGCGTGCGGTCAATCACGCTACGGCGATTGCCAACGGCATGGCCTTCACCCGCGATCTGGGCAACCTGCCGCCGAACATTTGCCACCCGACTTTCATGGGCGAACAGGCCAAGAACCTCGGCAAAGAGTTCAAGGATCTGAAAGTCGAAGTGCTCGACGAGAAGAAGATCAAATCCCTCGGCATGGGTTCGTTCTATGCCGTTGGCCAGGGCAGCGCCCAGCCGCCGCGCCTGATCGTCATGCAATACAACAGCGGCAAGAAATCCGAGAAGCCGTACGCGCTGGTCGGTAAAGGCATCACTTTCGACACTGGCGGCATCAGCCTGAAGCCGGGCGCCGGCATGGACGAAATGAAATACGACATGGGCGGCGCCGCCAGCGTGTTCGGCACCCTGCGCGCCGTGCTCGAGCTGAAACTGCCGATCAATCTGGTGTGCATCCTCGCCTGCGCGGAAAACATGCCGAGCGGCAACGCTTCGCGTCCAGGCGACATCGTCACCACCATGAGCGGCCAGACCGTGGAAATCCTCAACACCGACGCCGAAGGCCGTCTGGTGCTGTGCGACGCGCTGACCTACGCCGAGCGTTTCAAGCCACAAGCGGTCATCGACATCGCCACCCTGACCGGCGCTTGCGTCGTAGCCTTGGGCGCGCACACCTCGGGCCTGCTGGGCAACAACGACGAACTGATCGGCCAGTTGCTCAGCGCCGGTCAGGCCGCCGACGACCGCGCCTGGCAACTGCCGCTGTTCGATGAGTACCAAGAGCAATTGGACAGCCCGTTCGCTGACATCGCCAACATTGGCGGGCCAAAAGCCGGCACCATTACCGCCGCGTGCTTCCTGTCGCGCTTCACCAAGAACCTCAACTGGGCGCACCTCGACATCGCTGGCACCGCGTGGACCAGCGGCGGCAAGGACAAGGGCGCAACAGGCCGTCCGGTGCCGTTGCTGACCCAATACCTGCTGGATCGCGCCAAAGCCTGAACCCGCTGACAAGTGGCGTCACTCTCGGGTGACGCTGCTTGCTGCCCTGGACCCGTAATGACCAAAGTCGACTTCTATATCCTGCCCAGCGCCGATCCTTCGGCTCGCCTGGACTTTGCCTGCAAGCTCACCGAGAAAGCCTGGCGCATGGGCCACCGCATCTACCTGCATTGCAGTGATGCCGCCCAGCGTGACGATCTCGATGCGCGTCTGTGGGCGTTCAAGGGCGAAAGCTTCGTGCCGCACGGCCCGGCAGACAGCGAACCGGAAGGTTTGATCGTACTGGGCCTGGGTGAGGATTGCGGTCAGCATCAGGATTTGCTGGTCAATCTCGACCTGAAAGTCCCGGCCTTCGCCAACAAATTCGCCCGAGTGGCGGAAGTAGTGGTCGAAGACTCGACGATTCGAGCGGCCGCGCGGGAGAGTTTCCGCTTCTACCGCGAACAGGGCTATTCTCTGCAAGACCACCGTTTACAGCGACTCTGAGCACTCCAATGGACACTCCGAAACCGCAACAGAAGTCCGCACACCTGCTGGACGATCTCGAATCGATCCGCCAGTTGCTCGGCGATGACAACCTGCAACCGCCCTTGCTGACCGATACGGTCGACGAAGGCGAACAGGAACAGATTCCAATGCTGTTCGACCCGGTCGGCAACGAGCCGCCCGCCGTCGCACCGCCCGCCGCACCCGCGCCGACAGCCACTGCACAACCGGCCGCACCGGTCGACAAAGGCCCGGACGCCCTGCTGCATCTGGACAGCGAACTGCGCGCCGCCGCGCAATTGATCATGCAAGACGTGATCGACGACTTCGCCCCGCACATCGAAACCGAGATCAAACGTCGTCTCGATGCGCGAATGGAGCGGCTGCTGAGCCAGTACGAGTAGCCTTGCCACCCCACGATCAGCACTGAGTTGGCAACCCGGCAAACCTGACTTCTAGACGGTGTTGCTGCGATGCCAATCCAGTGTTCTGGCATGTCGGGGCGTGGCAACCATGCCTTTTCCCCGACTCACAAACTCTCGCGCCCAGTGCTCCGGAACTGCGGTGTTCAACGCCCCGTAAAAATCGAACAGTTCGCGGGTGTTTTCGATAATCGACCACTGCCCCTGGTGCACCATGGCTATCGGAAACGGGCCTGGCCGGGCAACCGCCTCCAAATATCCGTTGTCCTGTTTGACCTTGTCGAATTCATGACTCCACATATGTGAAACGAAGTTCACTTGCGGACCATGACGGATCACATTCATCGGAGTGTTATCGAACGGTCTCGCGGAATCCAGTTCGGCGATAGCATGATTGATCAAATTCATGACTTGCGCCTCCTCGCTACTTCCCGAGCGCGGAACACTACCTTTTCCTTGTCTTGACTGAATAACATCGTGCATATCGTAGTCACCCGTATAGGGCGTGACGACTTTGAACTTCACCCAGGCATCCAGGAGTTCGTGTTCGATGGGACTTTGCAGATTAACGCTGTAGGAAACATCTTCATCGCTGATCCTATTGCGCGCATAAAGTCCTCGAACACCAGCCCGGCCCCACTGCCCCACTCGCCCGACCAACCCGCTTTTTTCTGCCTGCGCGAGCATCGCTTCAGCGCCATCCCCGTAAACTGCTTTCAAGGAAGACGGTTTGATGGTCTTTTCAAGAATGTTATGGCCCTTGGCAGCGGCACCTTCGCCCAAAGCCTTGATGGTGTAACTTCCGGACTCTCTAACGCTTATTGCTACATTGTGTTCTTTCGATATTTTTTCGAAGGCAGGCATATGCAATGGATGGATAAATGACTCGCCAACCATTTGCCTGGCTTCTTGCCCTTCCTTGTACAAACCATTGCTATCAAAAAACGTGACGGGATTATTGCCGACCATCATGAACAGGTTCATGCCGTCCGCCGTTCCTGCCGGATCAGCACTTAACCAGCGCCCTGCCCAGGACTGATAGTAGCGCCAGCCAAAGTAGTAAAGTCCCGTGGCATCGCGTTCCTTTGCGCAGTATCTGGCGGTTTTGAAGTCCGCCTCAATGGCACTTCGCGCCATCCATATGGCTGTGCCGCCGAATGGGTAATATTCCTCTTGGCTTACAAGCTTCCCCTCACCGTCCAGGACCACTGCGCTACTGCCAATCAAATTGTCATAGCTGTAATACAGCAGGTCATTATCGGCGTTCGGCGGCCTCGGACTGTCCCAATGCAGGATTCGCAGTCGGGATCGACCTGTCGCATCTGCGTTGATGACGTGCAGACGCTCCGCCACTGTTGCGCTGATACCCTTCGTTCTGAGCTCCAGTGACGGCAGGTAAACGACCCGCTGCTTGTGTATGCAACCACACACTTTCTGCGCGCTGAACTTCAGCACTCGCTGACTGGCACTGTCATAGCGATACGTCTCATGGTCATCCATCGCGCCATTACGCATCACCGGGGTCACTTGCAAAAGTTCGTTGCGCGGGGTCCAGACAAGCCGCTGCCCGGGCTGCAAAGTGGTCTGCTGCCCGCCCGCCGAGAAAAATGCTTCCACCTCCTCGGGATTTGTAGCCAGGGTGTCCAACACACCGCGATTGCTGCGGTTGCTGATCGTGACCCTGGTGGTGTGATTATTTTGCGAGGCTGGTGCGATGTGGCGTATCTGAATCAGATTGCCGGCCATATCGTAGCGGTAAGTGCGGGTGTAACTGGTGTAAGCGGCGTCGTCAGAACCGCAGACCAGAGGGGAGCCGCATGGCCCCTCGGCATTCGCCATCTCGCGTCCGGTTGCGCTGGTCAGTTGATAGAGCGAGTCATGGATATAAGTGTTTTGCGCCAGCATCTTCTGATTTCGCCAGAAGCATGGTGTCTGCGAATCGTCGCGCTCAACGCTGACGTTACCAACCGGATCATAGGTGTACTTCAGATCCTGTAGCACTTTAGCTCCCGCCGCATGCCCGAGCGGTCGTTCCACTCTGATTCCCGAGAGGCGCCGGGTTTCCTGCTCGTATTTCCAAGTGGTTACCACACCGTTGCCGCTCTCTTCACGCAGATTCTGACCCGCCGCCGAATACGTCAGCGACTTCACGACAACCCGTTCCGCGCTGCCCTTGAGCGTCACCCAGTGCCCCCGGATTGCTCCTGCCATATCGTAAGCAACGCGCTGCAGGTTGCCCGCTGCGTCCGTAGATCTATGCAGCGCGCCCGTCGCATCGGTGGTAACCAGACTGGTGAAGGTCTCGTCATCCAGGCCGTCATTCCAGTCGGAGGCGTTGTCACCCTGCCAATCGACCACCTCGCCCGGGTTGTCTGCGCGCTTGAAGAAACGACGGCTAATCGAGCGCGGCACACCTGTCAGCGCCACGCTATCAGTCTTCGTCAGACCGGCCGTGTCGTAGTGGCTCACGCACCGGCCGGCCAGGTTCAGCGCGATTTCAGCCTCAGTGTTTGCGGCATAGACCCTTCGCTCGCTGATTTTCGGGCGCTCGTTCCCCACCTGTTCGCAAATGCTGGTCAGACGACCGAGAAGATCGCTTTCTTCGTATTGGTAGGTGCTGGTAACAACCTGAGTAGTGTTTCCATGTTCGTGGTCAGGGTCTGGAATATTGCTTGCCACGCTGTAAGAACGACCGAAAGCGTCAGGTAACGCCACGCTGCCGCCATTGTCTACACCCTGCTGACTCAACACGCGCCCGGACAGACTGCTGACATAAATGAAATTGGCCAATCCGCCTTCGCTTAATCGGGGGTCAGCGCTGCGTATCAGGAACCCGCGACCATCGTAATGGTGACGGCTGATGCGTTCGCTTGTAACAGCGGGTGAATCGGGATGGCGGTGGTAACGTACATCCCGCACACGAAGGCAGCGGTTATCCAGTACCGTGATCGATGGAGTGTTGGCATGCAGCGATGTTGGAGATGCACACATTTGATCTGCCCTTCGTTCCCTGTTGGAAAAGTACTAGCAGACAACTTGCACCACCGCCCGCGCGCTGCTGACCGGTCGCGCCCCGCTCGCCCTACTCACCATGCCCCGCTATACTTGCCGGCTTTTCCTGAATAAATGCCAATAGGGTCCCGCCGCGCATGGATAAGACCTACCAGCCGCACGCCATTGAAACTTCCTGGTACAAGACCTGGGAGTCCGAGAACTACTTCGCCCCGCAAGGCGCGGGCGAGTCCTACACCATCATGATCCCGCCGCCGAACGTCACCGGCAGCCTGCACATGGGTCACGGTTTCAACAACGCGATCATGGACGCACTGATCCGTTTCCGCCGCATGCAGGGTCGCGACACCTTGTGGCAGCCGGGCACCGACCACGCCGGTATCGCCACGCAGATGCTGGTGGAACGCCAACTGGAAGCCCAGGGCCAGAATCGTCACGACCTGGGTCGCGAGAAATTCCTCGAGAAAGTCTGGGAGTGGAAGGAGCAGTCCGGCGGCAACATCAGCCGACAGATCCGTCGTCTCGGCTCGTCCGTTGACTGGAGCCGTGAGCGCTTCACCATGGACGACGGTCTCTCGGAAGCGGTCAAGGAAGCGTTCGTGCGTCTGCACGAAGACGGCCTGATCTACCGCGGCAAGCGCCTGGTCAACTGGGACACCAAACTGCACACGGCGATTTCCGATCTCGAAGTGGAGAACCACGAAGAGAAAGGTTTCCTGTGGAATCTGAAATATCCATTGGCCGACGGCGTAAAAACCGCCGAGGGCCATGACTTCCTGATCGTCGCGACCACCCGTCCGGAAACCATGCTGGGCGACTCCGCCGTCGCAGTTAACCCGAACGATGAGCGCTACAAAGCCCTGATCGGCAAGTTCGTCGAGCTGCCATTGGTTGGCCGCCGCATCCCGATCATCGCCGACGATTATTGCGATCCTGAATTCGGCACCGGTTGCGTGAAAATCACCCCGGCCCACGATTTCAACGACTACGAAGTCGGCAAGCGCCACAACCTGCCGCTGCTGAACATTTTCGACAAGAACGCCAACGTGCTGCCTGCCGCACAGGTATTCAACCTCGATGGCACGCTGAACGAGAGCATCGACGGCAAGATTCCCGCCGAATTCGCTGGCCTGGAGCGTTTCGAAGCGCGCAAGCAGATCGTCGCTGCGTTCGATGCCGCCGGCCTGCTGGTGAGCATCAACGATCACAACCTGAAAACGCCGAAAGGCGACCGCTCCGGCACCGTCATCGAGCCTTGGCTGACCGACCAGTGGTACGTGTCGACCAAGCCTCTGGCCGAACCTGCCATCGCTGCCGTTGAAGACGGCCGCATTCAGTTCGTGCCCAAGCAGTACGAAAACATGTACTTCTCGTGGATGCGCGACATCCAGGACTGGTGCATCAGCCGTCAGCTGTGGTGGGGCCACCGGATTCCGGCCTGGTACGACGAGTCGGGCAAAGTTTACGTCGGCCGCGACGAAGCCGAAGTGCGCGCCAGGCACAACCTCGGCCCGGACGTTGCGCTGCAACAGGACAACGACGTCCTCGATACCTGGTTCAGTTCCGGCCTGTGGACCTTCTCCACGCTGGGCTGGCCTGAGCAGACCGAGTTCCTGAAGAAATTCCACTCCACCGACGTGCTGGTGACGGGTTTCGACATCATTTTCTTCTGGGTTGCCCGGATGATCATGATGACCATGCACCTGATGAAGAACGAAGACGGCACGCCGCAGGTTCCGTTCAAGACCGTTTACGTACACGGTCTGGTGCGCGACGGCCAGGGCCAGAAGATGTCCAAGTCCAAGGGCAACGTTCTGGACCCGCTGGACATCATCGACGGCATCGATCTGGAAACCCTGGTGCAAAAACGCACTTCGGGTCTGATGCAGCCGAAACTGGCGAAAAAGATCGAGAAAGCCACTCGCGAAGAATTCGCCGACGGCATCGCCAGTTATGGCACCGACGCCCTGCGCTTCACGTTCTGCTCGCTGGCCTCCACCGGTCGCGACATCAAGTTCGACATGGGCCGCGTCGAAGGCTATCGCAACTTCTGCAACAAGATCTGGAACGCCGCACGTTATGTGCTGGACAAGGGCGAAGACTGCGGCCAGAACGGCGAAGCCTACGAATTGTCGCTGGCCGATCGCTGGATCATTTCGCAGCTGCAACGCACCGAAGCCGAAGTGACCCGTCAGCTCGATCAGTTCCGTTTCGACCTCGCGGCGCAGGCGTTGTATGAGTTCATCTGGAACCAGTACTGCGACTGGTATCTGGAACTGTCCAAGCCAGTATTGTGGGACGAGAACGCGCCGGTCGAACGTCAGCGCGGCACCCGCCGTACGCTGGTTCGCGTGCTGGAAGTGGCGCTGCGCCTGGCGCATCCGTTCATGCCGTTCATCACTGAAGAAATCTGGCAACGCATCGCGCCGCTGGCCGGTGTTCAGGGCAAGACGATCATGCTGCAGCCTTGGCCAGTGGCCAATGAAGAGCGCATCGATCCGGCCGCCGAAGACGACATCGAATGGCTCAAGGAACTGATGCTCGGCACGCGCAACATCCGTGGCGAGATGAACATCGGCCCGGGCAAGCCGCTGCCGATTTTCCTGAAAAACGTCAGCGCTGAAGACCAGCGTCGCCTGACCGAGAACGAAGCGCTGCTGAAAAAACTGGCGCGTCTGGAATCGATCACCGTACTCGCCGCTGGCGAAGAAGCGCCGCTGTCCGCCACTGCACTGGTCGGCGAGATGGAAGTGCTGGTGCCGATGGCCGGTCTGATCGACAAGGCGGCGGAGCTGGCGCGTCTGGACAAGGAAATCCTGCGTCTGCAGGGCGAAGTCCAGCGCGTCGGCGGCAAGCTGTCCAATGCCGGTTTCGTCGACAAGGCCCCGGCCGAAGTCATCGATAAGGAACGCGCCAAGCTGGCCGAGGCCGAACAGGCCCTGGGCAAGCTGGCCGAGCAGCATGCGCGGATTGCCAGCCTGTAACGGGTATTTCGCACTGAAAAAGGGAGGCCGCAATGGCCTCCCTTTTTTATTCCCAAACACCACAAATCCCCTGTGGAGCGAGCCTGCTCGCGAAAGCGGTGGCTCAGTCGACAAATCTGCCGGACGTGAAAGCGCATTCGCGAGCAGGCTCGCTCCCACAGGTTTGAACGGTGTTGCCTTCAGATGTGGGACAATACCCGCCACTTTCAGCCATACCCGAATCGACCACGCCCATGACCGCCCCCCGCACCCCCAAACCTGCGCGCAAGAAGCCCGACGCTGCGTCCCCGAGCAAAGCCGTCGAGCCGCGTGAAAAGGCCAGCCTGCATCCGCGCAATCGCCATCAGGGTCGTTATGACTTCCCGGCGCTGATCAAGACCACGCCGGAACTGGCGAAGTTTGTGATCACCAACCCGTACGGCAAGGAAAGCATCGACTTCGCCAGCCCGGACGCGGTGCGCGTGTTCAACCGGGCGCTGCTCAAGTCGTTCTATGGCATCCAGCATTGGGATATCCCGGCCGACTACCTCTGCCCGCCCGTGCCGGGCCGCGCCGATTACGTGCATTTTCTCGCCGATTTGCTGGCAAGCATGAACGACGGCAAGGTTCCACGCGGCGCGATCGTCAACGTGCTGGACATCGGCATGGGCGCCAACTGCGTGTACCCGCTGATCGGCAACAGTGAGTACCGCTGGCACTTCCTTGGCTCGGAGATCGACCCGACTGCCGTGGCTGCCGCCCGCGCCATCGTGCAGTCCAACGACCTGAGCAAGGTCATCAAGCTGCGTCAGCAGGAGAACCGCAAGCACATCCTCATCGGCTTGCTGGAACCGGGCGAGCGTTTCGACCTGACCATGTGCAACCCGCCGTTCCACGCCTCGATGAACGAAGCGACCAAGGGCAGCGAGCGCAAATGGCGCGCACTGGGCAAGGCCGATCCGAAACGCAAACTGCCGGTGCTGAACTTCGGCGGCCAGTCGGCGGAACTGTGGTGTGAAGGCGGTGAAGCGCGCTTTGTGACGCAACTGATTGCCGAGAGCGCCAACTTCCAGCACAAGGTCTTGTGGTTCAGCACGCTGGTCTCAAAGGCATCGAACCTGCCGGCGATCGAAACCGCGCTGAAGAAAGCGGGAGTGCTGGAAAGCCAGGTGGTGGAGATGTCCCAGGGGCAGAAGCAGAGCCGCTTCGTGGCCTGGACGTTTCAGACCAAGTCCGAGCAGCAGATCTGGCGGCGTGAGCGCTGGACCCGCTGACACACAGCAGAGCCCCTGTAGGCCTTCGCCTGCTCGCGATAGCGGTGTATCAGCCGACATCAAATTGACTGACCCACCGCTTTCGCGAGCAGGCTCGCTCCTACAAAGGTTCAAGGTGCATCGACAAATCACAGCCACAAAAAAACCGTGCCCGGATCGCTCCGGAGCACGGTTTTTTTTATCGCTGCGTCTTACTTGTTCACAGCGTCGGTCAGGCCTTTGGCCACAACCAGCTTGATCACTTTCTTTGCAGGGATTTCGATGGCAGCGCCAGTCGATGGGTTACGGCCGGTGCGGGCAGGACGCTCGGTCACTTTCAGCTTGCCGATACCTGGCAAGGTGATTTCGCCGCCATTTTCCAGCTGATCGGCAACGATTTGGCCCAGTTGGTCCAGAGCGTTACGCGCGGTGGTTTTCGGCGCGTCGATAGCTTCAGCAATGTCGGCGATCAGTTGGTCTTTAGTAAGAGCCATGTAGTGTTCCTTCCCTATCAAATTCATATGGATTGCAGAGTGCAGTGTCAGCCATCGAGCCCGATCTTCTGGATCTGGCACCCTCGGCGATAACCACGACGAGTCGGGTTATAGATGCCGAAATCAGGGTTTGGTTCGACCTGACAAATGCTGAATGCACGCTTAACGCAGTGACTTCGCGTAAGACCGGGCAAAACTAGCACAGCGACAAGGAAATATCCGCCTCTAGCTACCCATTTGGTCAGCTTTATTGCTCTAAACCGGTAAAAAACCGCATAAGGCCGGGCGCTCCCCCCGGTTTTGCCCTGCAACCCGCGCCAAAACCAGTGGTTGCGGTACACTGGGCGCTTTTTCGGGGGAGCCTGCCCTCCTCCCTTCCAACAGCCGAGAAGCCTATGCCGATCCGTCATTGCATCGTCCACCTGATCGACAAGAAACCCGACGGCACGCCCGCAGTTCTGCACGCCCGTGACACCGAACTGGCCGAGTCCGCAGCCATCGAAAACATGCTCGCCGACCTCAACGAGAGCTATAACGCCAAACAGGGCAAAGCCTGGGGTCTGTTCCATCCGGAGTCCGGCGCGTTCCCGTTCAGCGGCTGGCTGAAGGAGTACATGGACGGCGGCAAGGACTTCACCGCATTCAGCAAAGTTGCGGTCGAGCATCTGCAAAAGCTGATGGAAGAATCCAACCTGTCGGTCGGCGGCCACGTGCTGTTCGCCCACTATCAGCAGGGCATGACCGATTACCTGGCGATCGCTCTGCTGCACCACAGCGAAGGCGTGGCGGTAACCGACGAGCTGGACGTGACCCCGTCGCGCCATCTCGACCTCGGCCAGTTGCACCTGGCGGCGCGGATCAACGTCTCCGAGTGGCAGAACAACAAGCAGTCCAAGCAGTACATCTCGTTTATCAAGGGCAAGAACGGCAAGAAGGTCTCGGAATACTTCCGCGACTTCATCGGCTGCCAGGAAGGCGTCGACGGCCCGGGCGAGACCCGCACACTGCTCAAGGCCTTCAGTGACTTCGTCGAGAGCGAAGACCTGCCGGAAGACTCAGCCCGCGAGAAGACCAAGACCCTGGTCGACTACGCCAGCAGCCAGGCCAAGCTTGGCGAGCCGATGGGCCTGGAAGAGCTCTCGGAGCTGATCGACGAGGAACGCCCGAAAGCCTTCTACGATCACATCCGCAACAAGGACTACGGCCTGTCGCCGGAGATCCCGGCGGACAAGCGCACCCTCAATCAATTCCGTCGTTTCACCGGCCGCGCCGAAGGCCTGTCGATCAGCTTCGAAGCGCACCTGCTGGGCTCGAAGATCGAATACGACGAAGAGAACGGCACCCTGATCATCAAAGGCCTGCCGACTTCGCTGACCGATCAGCTCAAGCGACGCAATTGATGCTCGGCAATGTGCTGAAGAAGGTTGTCCTGGTTCTGCTGGTCGTTGTGGTCTATCAGAACTGGGGCAAGATCGAGCGAGTTTTCAATCCGTCGCAAATGGTTTCTGAGCAGACCCGCGTGCAGGCCAATGTCGTGCTCTATGCCACCGACTGGTGCGGCTACTGCAAACAGACCAAACGCTTTCTCGACAGCAAGGGCATCCCGTTCAAGGAATTCGATATCGAGAAGGATGCCGAGGCGCGCAAGGCGTACGAGGCATTGGGTGGACGCGGGATTCCGCTGATCGATGTGAACGGTATGCTGATTCGCGGGTTTGACCCGAATGAAATCCTCGCCGCCCTGAAATAACCTGTAGGAGTGAGCCTGCTCGCGATAGCGGTGTGTCAGTCGGCGGATTTATCAACTGACACACCGCGATCGCGAGCAGGCTCACTCCTACAGGGTTTTGCAACAGACTCGATAATTCAGCGTGCTTCGATGCGGAAACCGAAACGCGGGAAGTGCACGTGCACCACGCCGCCGCGCTCGTCTTCGCGGCGGATGATCAATTCCTCGCGACCGGCAAACAGCAATTCACCGACCACTGGATCGACGCCATAGTCGATTGCCGCGATCGCCACTTGCTGCCCGGCCGTAAAGCCATTCGGATCAACGAACTGCTCATCCGGCAATGCGGCCGGCGTGGCGTTACGCGCCACTTCCAGCGCCTCGGCGGAGGACATTTCGCTCGCCGCGCCATGACCAAAGCCCAGCACCCGCCCCAGCCACGCTACGACAGCCGGATACTCATCGACGAGAGGTGCGGTCACGTGAGTGGCCTTGAGGAACCACAGCGGATGCGCCAGCGCGAAGTCGGCAATCGATGGCTCACCGAACAGGAAGTCGCCCTGCTCGCGCTGCAACTGCTGCTCCAGACGCGCCATGATCGTTGGCCATTGATGCTTGGCCTGCTCGGCGCTCAGGCGCGTCGCGCTACCACCGCTGAACAGCCCGGCGCGGTCGGCAATGAACGCCTTGATCGCTTCCGGCGGCAACTTGCCGAAACGCACCGCCACCGATTCCGGCTGAAACACCAGACTCACGGCATGTTGAAACACCACCGAATCGGCCCACGCGGCGAAACTGGCGCTGACCATTTCCTGGCCTTCAGGAAAGAACGCAGGCAGGGCTTTCTCTTGTTCCAGGCGACGGGCGATCAGCGCGGTATCGCAATAAATGTCCGCGCCAGTTTGCAACACCGGGGTCTTGCGATAGCCACCGGTCAGGGCGGTCAGATCCGGTTTTGGCATCACCGGCGAGATATGCACCGAGCGCCACGACAAACCTTTGAAACCCAGCAGCAGGCGGGCCTTCTCGGCGAATGGGGAGGTCGGGTAATGATGGAGAATCAACTCGGACATGCTCGGCTCCGCCGCTCAGATAATGAGCCCGCAGCTTAGCGCGCATTTGCTTAGCAGCCTACAGATCCGCCTGATGGGAACCTATCAGTCAGATTGATAAGATGCGACCAGACATTCCTTGGCGCTCTTGCGCAGCTTTTTGATCAGCCGTTCCTGGCGCAACGCATCGCTTTTGTCACGACACCGTTCGGTATAGACCAGCGCCCTCGCCGGGCTGGAAAGGAAGAACCGCGCGCCCTTGCCGCTTTGGTGCTTGGCAAAACGGCGCACAGGGTCGTCGCTGATTCCGCAATACAACGAGCCATTGGCGGCGCGAACGAGATAGACGAACCAGGATTTGCTCACCGGTTCGGCAACATCGACAGAATTTTCGCTGAGGCTGGTCACTTCGGGATCGGGACGTGTAGGAAAACAGGCGGCGATCTTATCAGCGCCCGGCCTGGAATGCCTTCAATCCCTTGCGCGCCTGCGCGCGGACGGCGTTGCGCACCAGCGGCGTCCAGCCCAGCAGCAGGCCTTTGAAGCCCAACGCCTGCCGCGACCAGCGCCACAGATCGAAGTGGTCGTGGTGCTCGCAAATCTTGCCGTCGCGGAAGACGAAACGAGCCTGGATGTCGTTGATCACAATGTTGCCGGTCTGGCTGAACAGATACGTAGCGACCCAATGTGCGCCACCGCTGCGCTCATCGGCGCGGACGTTGTCGAAGGTCAGCGAGAAATCCTTGGCCCGAGTGGTAAGCATGCGCCACATGTCGCCGGCATCGCGCCCGCGCAGTTCACCGAAGGCCGGATCGCTGAACACTACATCGTCGGTGTAGCAGGCGGCCATGGCTTCGGCGTCGAGGCGCTGGAAGGCTTCGTAGAAGCGGGTGATCAGGGCGCTGTGGGCTTCGCTCAAGGCAGTCTCCAAAGAAAGGGTACAGATTGCCAGCACCATAATCTGCCGAGCGCGGAAACACTATCGGCATTCGCAAACCGAATATCGGCAGTACATAAAACCCTGTAGGAGTGAGCCTGCTCGCGATAGCGTCCTGGCAGTCAACATCGTACTGACTGATCCACCGCCATCGCGAGCAGGCTCACTCCTACAAGTTGAAGCGTGTCAGATTCGCTCGCTTTGCACCTGCACATAAAGCGCTCGCCCGGCACCGAGGCCGGCGATGATCGCGCCGGTACCAACGATGCCGAAAATCCAGCCCACGGCATTCCAGCCACCCGTCCAGTCATGCACCACGCCGACCGCAAACGGCCCCATCGAGGCCAACGTATAACCGAAACCCTGGGACATGCTCGACAGGTTCGCCGCGACATGGGAATCACGCGAGCGCAGCACGATCAACGTCAGCGCCAGACTGAACGTGCCGCCCTGCCCCAGGCCGAGCAGGATCGCCCAGCCCCACAGGCCTTCGATTGGCGCATACAGACAACCGAACAGGCCGCCGAGGGTCAGCGCCATGACGACGACGATGGCCAGACGCTGATCCTTGCCGCGCGTCGCCAGCCATGGCGCGGCCAGCGAGCTGGCCAGTTGAATGATCACCGAACCGGACAACACCAGACCGGCCTGGGTCGGCGTCAGCCCTCGACCGATAAGGATCGACGGCAACCAGCCGAACACGATATAGGCCAGCGACGATTGCAGGCCCATGTACAAGGTGACTTGCCAGGCCAGTGGGTCACGCAACAGCCCGCGTACGCGGTAAGCGACGTTGTGCGCGCCGTGTTTGGAGCCGACTTGCGGCAGCCAGAACACCGCGGCCAGCAGCGCCGGAATCACCCAGAAGCCCAGCCCCATCGCCCAGCTGTTGCCGAAGTGCTCACTCAACGGCACGGTCGAACCTGCCGCCATCGCCGCGCCCAGACACAGGGCCATGGTGTAGACGCCGGTCATGGTCCCGGCGTGTTTGGCAAAGTCGCGCTTGACGATGCCGGGCAACAAGACGCCGACAATGCCGATACTGGCGCCGCCGAGGACGCTGCCGGCGAACAGGCCGATCTCACCAAAATTGCTGCGCAGGATAATCCCGCCAGCCAGCGTCAGCAGAATCCCCAGGACCACCCGTTCAGCACCGAAACGCCGGGCCAGAATCGGTGCCAGCGGTGCGAACAAACCCAGGCACAGTACGGGCAACGTCGTCAGTAAACCCGCCTGCGCCGCAGACAATCCAAGGCTTCTGGAGACATCGCTGAGCAGCGGCGCCATGCTCGACAGTGCCGGGCGCAGGTTAAGCGCTACCAGAATCAACCCGAGCAGCAAAAGCCACGGACGCTTCACCAGCGGATGACTTTGCTGCACTTGCTCGTCATCCGCCTCGGCATCGATCAGCAGTTCTTCGAGTTCGGTGGTGCGATTCGGCGCTGTGGATAACTCACTGCGGGACATGGTTTTCTCGGTTTCAAGGTTCATTGATCAACTGCCTCGACAAGGCTTTGGCCCGTTCCGGGTCGCGTTGTTCGACCGCATCGAGCAGGGCGATGTGCAGATCGAACACTTCCTGACGGCGCGGGACGATGTTCAGGGTCTGGCGCAATTGCGCGCCGACGATGCTGGAGAAATAGCGATACAGCTCGCTGAGGGTCGGGTTGTGCGCAGCGTCGACCAGACGCCGGTGGAACACCAGATCGCAGGCAATGTAGGTGTCGAGGTCACCATGGTAATGGCTGCCGCTGGTGCCGAGCGCTTCGCGCAGTGCCGCCAGATCCTCGTCGGTGCGGCGCAACGCTGCCAGGCCGATAGCCTCGACTTCGAGGATGTGCCGGGTTTCCCGCGCCTGATCCAGCGAACACCGCGACAACGCCTTCAGCGTATCCAGTGGATCGACCAGCGCGCGCAGATAACTGCCGTCGCCCTGACGGATCTCGATCAGCCCGGAAAACGCCAGCACGCGCATGGCTTCGCGCACGGTGTTGCGGCTGATGCCCAGCTCGGCGCACAGCTCCGGTTCGGTCGGCAAGCGTTCGCCGACCTGCCATGCGCCGCTGTTGATGCGCTGACGCAACTGATCCAGCGCCTGATCGACCAGCGACCGTTTGATGAGTGGAGAAATGTCTGACATAGGCCTCGTCCTTTCATCCAATCATGGGATGAATTTTCCGACATGTTAGTCAGACCCATGTAGGACGGCAACCACCTAGGGTCAATCGAGACACATGGAGCGGCATTTTCGATTGGTCAAAATTACCCTTTAAGGGTAATTTCAGGGACAGGGTTTTTGGCTTCTTATGGAAAAGAACACACCCCATTACGACCTGGCGGTGATCAAGGCGGATGTCAGGAGGCTAGGCTGGAGAGCGTTCACGCACACTGCCAGAAGAAGCGGATCTGAGCTGGAGCTGACGCTCGCAGACATGCAGGAAGTAGTTTTCAGGCTACAGCGCAGCATGCTCTACAAGTCGATGACGACTTATGACAACCACCGTATTTGGCAGGATGTCTATCACATCAATTCACATGGTCTGGAGATTTACGTAAAGGTGTCATATCACTACGACAAGCGCCCACCTGTGATCTCTTTCAAGGAGAACAACTCATGAGTACGCAACAGTGTTTCAGTTGCGGTGCCGCTGAAGGCATGGTGCATTTCGACGGCCGAGGCGAAACGGTGAGCGTCAAAGGGATGGAGCGCCGGATTGACAACCTGTCGGGGTGGGAATGTCAAAAGTGCGGAGAGGTCGAGCTCGATGAAATGTGCGGGCAACGTTATTCAGATGCATGCGATGAACTCGTTATCGCCAGCAGGAAAATGGTCGGCAACGAGATGAGAAGAATTCGCCGCAAATTGCATCTGACGCAAAAAGAGACGGTGCAACTGCTGTCTGGTGGTGGGCATAACGCATTCTCTCGCTACGAGCGCGGCGAAATCTTGCCGCCCAAGGCACTCATACTGTTGATGCGTTTATTGGATCGTTACCCGTATTTGCTAACCGATGCAAAGACTCTTGGCGAAGGTGCAGATTTGAGAGGTTTCGAGCACATCGTCCACAAAGAGCATGAATCCCTTTCGGTTTCCTGACCCAAAAAAAACCAACCCGGCACATGGCCGGGTTGGTTTCACTCATCAATCATCAATGCAAAATCTGACTCAGGAACAACTTGGTCCGGTCATTCTGCGGATTATCAAAGAAGTCGTTCGGCGCGGCCTGCTCAACGATCTCGCCCTTGTCCATGAAGATCACGCGGTTGGCCACGGTGCGGGCAAAGCCCATTTCGTGGGTTACACAAAGCATGGTCATGCCGTCTTCCGCCAGGCCGATCATGGTGTCGAGCACTTCCTTCACCATCTCTGGATCGAGCGCTGAAGTCGGCTCATCGAACAGCATGATTTTCGGCTTCATGCACAACGCGCGAGCGATCGCCACACGTTGCTGCTGACCACCGGACAGTTGCCCCGGGTACTTGTGCGCCTGCTCTGGAATGCGTACGCGTTCCAGGTAGTGCATGGCGATTTCCTCGGCCTTGCGCTTGGGCATCTTGCGCACCCACATCGGCGCCAGGGTGCAGTTCTGCAGAATGGTCAGGTGAGGGAACAGGTTGAAGTGCTGGAACACCATGCCAACTTCGCGACGGATCGCTTCGATCTGCTTGAGGTCGTTGGTCAACTCCACGCCATCGACAACGATGCGACCCTGCTGGTGTTCTTCGAGGCGATTGAGGCAACGAATCGTCGTCGATTTGCCCGAGCCCGACGGTCCGCACAGGACGATACGCTCGCCCTGTTTGACATTGAGGTTGATGTCTTTCAGTACGTGGAACTGGCCGTACCACTTGTTGACGCCCTGCATCTGGATGATGCCTTCAGCGCCCACAGGCTTTTTGATTGCTTCGCTCATTTACAGAGAACTCCTAACGCTTGTGGCCAGTGTCGAGCTTGCGTTCCAGATGCATGGAATAGCGCGACATACCAAAACAGAAAATCCAGAACACCAGGGCGGCGAACACGTAGCCTTCGGTGGCCATGCCCAGCCATTTCGGATCGGCAGCGGCTTGCTTGACGCTGTTGAGCAGGTCGAAGAGGCCGATGATGATCACAAGGCTAGTGTCCTTGAACAGCGCAATGAACGTGTTGACGATGCCGGGAATCACCAGCTTCAGGGCTTGCGGCAAAATCACCAGGCCCATCGAGCGCCAGTAACCGAGGCCCATCGCCGCCGCGGCTTCGTATTGGCCTTTAGGGATCGCTTGCAGGCCGCCGCGCACCACTTCGGCAACATAGGCCGACTGAAACAGGATCACGCCGATCAGTGCACGCAGCAGCTTGTCGAAGTTCATGCCTTCGGGCAGGAACAGCGGCAGCATCACCGAGGACATGAACAGCACAGTGATCAACGGCACGCCGCGCCAGAACTCGATGAAGGTCACGCAGACCACGCGAATAGCCGGCATGTTCGAGCGCCGGCCCAGCGCCAGTACGATGCCCAACGGCAAGGCCCCGGCGATACCAACCGTAGCGATGACCAAGGTCAGCATCAGGCCGCCCCACTGGCTGGTCGGCACGGTGGTCATGCCAAACCCGCCGTGCAGCAAGGTAAACGCAATGATCGGGTACAGCACCAGGAAGCACAGCCCGTAGACCGCTTTGCGCGGCACCCGCGAAATGAACAGCGGTGCTGCGCCGATGACCGCCAGCCACACGGTCAGGTCAACGCGCCAGCGCAGTTCGGTCGGGTAATAGCCGTACATGAACTGGCCGAAGCGCTGCTGAATGAACACCCAGCAGGCGCCTTCCTTGGTGCAGTCGGCGCGCGTGGTGCCGACCCAGTTGGCATCTACAATCGCCCAGCTGAGGATCGGCGGCACAACCAGATAAATCAGATAGAACGCAAACAGGGTCAGCAGGGTATTGAGCCAGCTGGAGAACATGTTCGCGCGCATCCATGCGACCACGCCAATGCTGCTGTTCGGTGGTGGCATGTCGGGTTTGAAAGTATGAGTACTCATGCGCTTTTCCTTACCGCTCGATCAGCGCAATGCGCTTGTTGTACCAGTTCATCAGCAGGGAAATGCTGATACTGATCGCCAGGTAGACGCTCATGGTGATGGCAATCACTTCGATCGCCTGACCGGTCTGGTTGAGCACGGTGCCGGCGAACAGCGAAACCATTTCCGGGTAACCGATACCGGCCGCCAGCGAAGAGTTCTTCGCCAGGTTCAGGTATTGGCTGGTCAGCGGCGGGATGATCACGCGCAGGGCTTGCGGAATGATCACCTTGCGCAGGGTCGGGCCGTTGCGCAGGCCGAGCGAACGTGCCGCTTCGGTCTGGCCGTGGCTGACCGACTTGATCCCGGAACGCACGATCTCGGCGATAAACGCTGCGGTATACACGGTCAGGGCCAGGGTCAACGCCAGCAGTTCCGGGATCAACACCCAGCCGCCGACAAAGTTGAAGCCCTTGAGCTCAGGCATTTCCCAATGCAGCGGAGCGCCGAAAATCAGCGCGCACAAGGTCGGGATCACCAGCAGGATCGCCAGGCCGGCCCAGAACTTGTGGAACGGCACGCCGGTGTCTTCGAAGCGCTTGTTGGCCCAGCGGGTCATCAGCACGATGCCGATGATCGCCACCACAATGCTGATCACGAAGGCCCAGAAGCCATCGGCAGCCAGTGCGGCCGGCATGTTCAGGCCACGGCTGCTGACGAAGAAGGTATCGCCGAAGTTGTGGCTGTTGCGCGGCCCCGGCATGGTCAGGAACACCGCGAAGTACCAGAACAGGATTTGCAGCAGCGGCGGAATATTGCGGAACACTTCCACATACACCGTCGCCAGTTTGGCAATGATCCAGTTCTCCGACAGCCGCGCTACACCGACGATGAAACCGAGGATCGTCGCCAGGATCACGCCGATAAAGGTCACCAACAGGGTGTTGAGCAGGCCGATGACAAACACCCGCGCGTAGCTGTCCGCTTCGGTGTAGTCGATAAGGGTTTGAGCGATGCCGAACCCGGCACTGCGCTCCAGAAAGCTGAAGCCGGAGGTGATGCCCCGGTGCTGAAGGTTGGTTTGCGTATTGTCGAACAGGTACCAGCCAAGCGAGACCACCGCCACAACGGTGATGATCTGGAATAGCCACGCACGCACTCGTGGATCGCTGAGGCTGAGCCTCTGCTTTGGTGCGCCGATTGAATTTTGCATGAAGTGCCCCGGAAGAAATGGAACAAGAACATCACCCGGCGGTTGGCCCGCCGGGCGATAGAACCATTAGCGCACTGGTGGTGCGTACTGAATGCCGCCGTTGTTCCACAGGGCGTTCAAGCCGCGGTCGATTTCCAGCGGAGTGCTCTTGCCGAGGTTTTTCTCGAAGATTTCGCCGTAGTTGCCGACTTGTTTGACGATCTGTACTACCCAGTCCTTCGGCAGTTTCAGGTCTTTGCCGTACTCGCCGTCAGCGCCGAGCATACGGGCTACGTCCGGGTTCTTGGTCGACTTGGCTTCTGCTTCGACGTTCTTCGAAGTGATGCCGGCTTCTTCTGCATTGAGCAGTGCGTAGCCGACCCAACGGACGATGGCCAGCCACTCGTCGTCGCCGTTACGCACGACCGGGCCCAGAGGTTCTTTGGAAATGGTTTCCGGCAGAACCACGTAGTCCTTCGGCGAGGCCAGCTTGCTGCGCTGGGCAAACAGCTGCGACTTGTCGGAGGTCAGCACGTCGCAACGACCGGATTCCAGCGACTTGGCGCTTTCATCGGAGGTGTCGAAAGTGATCGGGGTGTATTTCAGACCGTTGCCACGGAAGTAGTCGGAAACGTTCAGCTCGGTGGTGGTACCGGCCTGGATGCAGATGGTCGCGCCGTCCAGCTCTTTGGCACTTTTCACGCCCAGCTTGTTGTTAACCAGGAAGCCGATACCGTCGTAGTAGGTGATGAAGCCCGGGAATTTCAGGCCCATGCCCGCGTCGCGAGAGCTGGTCATGGTGGTGTTGCGCGAGAGGATGTCGATCTCGCCCGATTGCAGCGCGGTGAAGCGCTCCTTGGCGTTCAACTGACTGAACTTGACCTTGCTCGCGTCGCCGAAAACGGCGGCGGCCACAGCGCGGCAGACGTCAGCATCGATGCCGAGGATCTTGCCGGTTGCGTCCGGTACCGAGAAGCCTGGCAGACCGTCGCTCACGCCACACTGCACGAAACCTTTCTTTTGTACCGCATCCAGGGTTGCACCCGCCTGAGCGAACCCGCTGACGCCGAGTACTGCTGCAGCAGTCACGACCGCCAGAGTGGATTTCAACATCTTCATTCAAACCTCCAGTTTTGCTCTTGTTGTGTCGGAGCTTGAGTCCAGTCGCACCCTTTTGAGGCGTTGTTGACCCGTGTTGGCTTTTTTTGGGGTCAACCGACGTAAGACCTTCGCTATGAGTCTAGTAGGAGAAAATCCACATCATGGATCACTCACTTCTCACCAATCGGCCGAACGGGCTGTAGCCCTTTCACGTTCGCTAAGCCCGTAGCGGCCATTGGCGAACATCCATCACCGGATTCGTTGCTGTCCCATCGCGCGACGTAGACTGATAGTGTTACCGCCACGCGTAGGACGCTTCGTACAGAAACCTCCATAGCAAACGCCGTACCACACCGCTTGCCAAAGTGTTTGCGCGACACGTCAATAGCAAAACTTGTAACCTTGCGACATCTTCTTAACGGATCAACCGGGCGCGCACTTCCATCACGCACTCAATGAGAGCGCCCGCACATTTTTGGAGCAGCCATGACCGAGCCCTTGATTCTTCAGCCTGTTAAGCCCGCAGATGCCTGCGTGATCTGGCTGCACGGCCTCGGCGCCGACCGCTATGACTTCCTGCCGGTGGCCGAGGCGCTGCAGGAAAGTCTGCTGAGCACACGCTTTGTGCTCCCGCAGGCGCCGACCCTTCCGGTGACGATAAATGGCGGATATGCCATGCCCAGCTGGTACGACATCAAAGCCATGAGCCCGGCCCGGGCGATTGACCGTGACCAGCTGGAAGCGTCAGCGGATCGCATCATTGAATTGATCGAAACCGAGCGCGCCAGCGGAATAGACGCCTCGCGGATTTTTCTCGCCGGCTTTTCCCAGGGTGGCGCCGTGGTGCTGCACACCGCTTTTGTGAAGTGGCAGGGGCCATTGGGTGGGGTTCTGGCGTTGTCGACCTACGCGCCGACGTTCAGCGATGAACTGGAATTATCCGCCAGTCAGCAGCGGATTCCGGCGCTGTGCCTGCACGGCCAGTTCGATGGCGTGGTGCAGAACTCGATGGGCCGCAGCGCCTACGAGCATTTGCTGAAGCATGGTGTCACCGTGACATGGCAGGAATACCCAATGGAGCACGAAGTGTTACCCGAAGAAATTCGCGACATCGGTGTCTGGTTGAGCGAACGCCTGCGCTAAGCGTCGGCTTTATTGGCAGCCTTTGCGCCTCCCCCTACGCCGCGCCCGTTTCTTGCATTACACTGGCCGGCGTACATTCCTTAACCAACTGATGAGATGACCGTGCTCAAAGCACTCAAGAAGATGTTCGGTAAAAGCGAGGCTGAGCAGCTCGCGCCAGTTCCCAGTGCGCCGTCGCACGCCGCCGGTCATCGCAACGATGCCGCGCAGGCCGACCGCACCGCTCACGTAGCGGCACCGAAGCCAGAACCGAAACAACCGCCGCAACCCGCCACGGCCGCGCCAATCGCCGCCGAGCCCGCACGCAGCGAAGCGCCGAAACCGGCCAGACCACGCCGCGAACCGAAGCCCAAGGCCCCGGTGATTCCATGGAAACTCGAAGACTTCGTCGTCGAGCCCCAGGAAGGCAAAACCCGCTTCCACGATTTCAAACTTTCCCCAGAACTGATGCACGCGATCCAGGATCTGGGCTTTCCGTATTGCACGCCGATCCAGGCGCAGGTGCTCGGTTACACCCTCGCCGGCAAAGACGCCATCGGCCGCGCGCAGACCGGCACCGGCAAGACCGCCGCGTTCCTGATCTCGATCATTACCCAGCTGTTGCAGACGCCACCGCCGAAAGAACGCTACATGGGTGAACCCCGTGCGCTGATCATCGCGCCAACCCGTGAGCTGGTGGTGCAGATCGCCAAGGACGCCGCTGACCTGACCAAATACACCGGCCTCAACGTGATGACTTTCGTTGGCGGCATGGATTTCGACAAGCAGCTCAAGCACCTCGAAGCGCGGCACTGCGACATTCTCGTGGCGACCCCGGGCCGCCTGCTCGATTTCAACCAGCGTGGCGACGTGCACCTGGACATGGTCGAAGTAATGGTGCTGGACGAAGCCGACCGCATGCTCGACATGGGTTTCATCCCGCAAGTCCGGCAGATCATTCGCCAGACCCCGCCGAAGTCCGAGCGCCAGACCCTGCTGTTCTCCGCGACCTTCACCGAAGACGTGATGAACCTCGCCAAGCAGTGGACCACCGATCCGGCGATTGTCGAAATCGAAATCACCAACGTCGCCAACGAGAATGTCGAGCAGCACATCTACGCCGTAGCCGCTGCCGACAAATACAAACTGCTCTACAACCTGGTCAACGATAACGGCTGGGAACGGGTCATCGTGTTTGCCAACCGCAAGGACGAAGTGCGCCGTATCGAAGAGCGTCTGGTGCGCGACGGCATCAATGCCGCGCAACTGTCCGGCGACGTGCCGCAGCACAAGCGCATCAAGACCCTGGAAGGTTTCCGCGAAGGCAAGATTCGCGTACTGGTCGCCACCGATGTGGCCGGTCGCGGCATTCACATCGATGGCATCAGCCATGTGATCAACTTCACCCTGCCGGAAGTCCCGGACGATTACGTGCACCGCATTGGCCGTACTGGTCGCGCCGGGGCCGATGGGGTGTCGATCAGCTTCGCCGGCGAGGACGACTCCTACCAGTTGCCGTCCATCGAAGAAAAGCTCGGCCGCAAGATCAGCTGTGAAACGCCGCCGACGCATCTGTTGCGCCCGGTTGAGCGAAAGCGTCCGCAGTAAGCGACGCTCGACAAAAAAGCGCAGCCGGCAACGGACTGCGCTTTTTTTTCGCCCGCGTATTGCTCGAAAGAACTAAAAGTCCATAATGGAAAAATAAGTTTAATTTCGGAGCGCATCATGTCCAGCACGCCCTACGTGATCGACCAGGCCCAGGCTCGTGAACTGCTGGCCCAGATCGATGTGCCGCAGATTTTGCGCAAGCTGTTCCGCGATCTTGCGGCCGGCAGCGCCGTGCAGCCGGCGCAGCAATGGGTGGAATTTCCGCAAGGCGCCGGCGATTTCATCAACTATCTGGGAGTGCTGGCCGAAGACGGCGTGTACGGCGTGAAGACTTCGCCGTACATCGTCCGCGAGCAAGGCGCGCTGGTGACAGCGTGGACACTGCTGATGTCGATGCAAACCGGCCAGCCACTGTTGCTGTGCGATGCCGGCGAACTGACCACCGCGCGGACTGCGGCGACCACCGCTGTGGCGATCGACGCCCTTGCCCCCGTAAACGCTACACGGCTGGCAATAATCGGCAGCGGCAAGGTTGCCCAGGCGCATCTGCACTATGTGAAACCGTTGCGCGACTGGCAAAGCATCAGCGTGTATTCGCCCTCCTTGCTGGAAGATGCTGAAACACAGGCCGCATTGAAAGCCATCGCGCCGAGGCTGAAAATCGCCGCTAGCCGCGAAACCGCTCTCGCTGATGCAGACGTCATCATGCTGTGCACGTCGTCCGCCGGGCCGGTGATCGAGCCGGCCGAGTTGAGCAGACCGGCACTGATTACCTCGATCAGCACCAACGCCCCGCGCGCGCACGAAGTGCCGCCGCAAAACCTCAACGACATGCTGGTGTTCTGCGACTATCGTCTGACCACACCAGGTTCGGCGGGTGAAATGCTGATTGCGGCTGAGCAGCATGGCTGGAGCAAAGATTCAATTGTGGGCGACCTGGCGGATCTGCTCAGCGAGAAGGTGCAGCGTCCCGATTACCGGCGTCATGTGTTTTTTCGCTCGATCGGTTTGGGGCTGGAGGACATTGCCCTGGCCAATGCCATTTATCACCTTCATCACTGAACGCACAAAGCCCCTGTAGGAGTGAGCCTGCTCGCGATCGCGGTATATCAGACGATGCATCGTTGAATGATAGATCGCTATCGCGAGCAGGCTCACTCCTACAGGGGACAGTGCAATTTCTGAATATGGTGTACACACCGGAGCCCCTTATGAACCAGGCAGATTTCATCATCATCGGCGGCGGAATTGCTGGCGCTTCCACCGGTTTCTGGCTGTCACCACACGCCAAAGTCATTGTCCTCGAGCGTGAATCCCATCCGGCCTATCACTCCACTGGCCGCTCCGCCGCGCTGTTCACCGCGGCTTATGGCACGCCACAGGTGCGCGCGCTGACTCAAGCCAGCCGTGCGTTTTTCGACCATCCACCGGCCGGTTTCTGCGAACACCCATTGCTGACGCCACGCGGCGAAATGACTGTGGATTTCACCGGTGACGCCGCCGAATTGAACAACCAATACCTCAGCGCCAAAGCCACCGTGCCGCAGATGCAACTGCTCAGCGCCGACGAAGCCTGCGCGCGCCTGCCGATTCTGCGCCGGGAAAAAGTCCACGGCGCAATCTACGATCCGAGCGCCAGCGATATCGATACCGATGCTCTGCATCAGGGTTACCTGCGCGGCATCCGCCGCCACAACGGCGAAGTGCACACCGACTGTGAAGTGCTCGGCCTGAGCCGCGACGCCGAAGGTTTGTGGCACGTTCAAACCAACGGCCAGACGTTCAGCGCCCCGGTGATCATCAACGCCGCCGGCGCCTGGGCCGACAAGATCGGCACTATGGCCGGTGCAACTGCGCTGGGCCTGCAACCGAAACGCCGTGCCGCGTTCATCTTCGCCGGGCCTGAGGGCGTCGATATTCATCACTGGCCGATGCTGGTCAGCCTCGACGAGTCCTTTTACATGAAGCCCGACGCTGGGATGTTTCTTGGCTCGCCGGCCAACGCCGATCCGGTCGAACCGCATGATGTCCAGCCCGAAGAACTGGACATCGCCATGGGCATCTATCAGATCGAAGAAGCCACCACCCTGACCATTCGCCGCCCGACCCGCACCTGGGCCGGGTTGCGCAGCTTTGTCGCCGACGGCGATTTGCTCAGCGGTTTCGATCCGCGGGTGCCGGGGTTGTTCTGGGTGGCGGCGCAGGGTGGCTACGGCATTCAGACGTCGCCGGCGATGGGCCAGGCCAGCGCGGCACTGGTGCGTGGCCAGCCACTGCCCGAACACCTGCAGCAATTCGGGCTGAACAGCGCCATGCTCTCCCCTGCTCGCCTGCGCTGAATCCCTGCGGTGACGCGCGCCACGGATTGCGGCACACTCCCTGCGCCTCCTGATCACGGAGGCGTTGACGCTGCCTGGAGCTCCACTGTCATGACCGCCCCCGAACTCGACCCGGCGCTGGATAACTTCCGCGCCATCGCCGATGCCATCGCCACGCTGTTTTTCCCGCATGCCGAAGTGGTGTTGCATGACCTGCGAACGCAGAAGGTCGACTACATCGCCAACAACCTGTCAAAACGCGAGATCGGCGACGATTCGTCACTGGAAGACATGCTCAGCGAGGATGTCAGCGATCGCAACATCGGCCCGTACGAAAAGCTCAATTGGGACGGTCAGAAGATCCGCAGCCTGAGCAGCGTCCTGCGCGACAGCGAAGGCGCACCGCTGGCGGTGCTGTGCATCAACCTGAATATTTCATTGTTTGAAAATGCCAAGGCAGCGCTCGATCTGTTCCTCTCACCGAGCAAACTGATCCCGCAACCGGACTCACTGTTTCGCGATGACTGGCAGGAACGCATCAACACCTTCCTGCATGCCTGGCTGCGCGAACGCCAGTTGAGCCTGAATGTGCTGAACCGCGATCACAAACGTGAACTGGTGCTGGCGCTGCACGCCGAGGGTGCGTTCAAGGGCAAGAGCGCCTCGAACTATGTGGCCAATGTGCTGAATATGGGGCGGGCGACGGTGTACAAGCATTTGAAGGAAGTGAAGGGCTAGATATCTGCATTGGCAGGTGCGGCCCCATCGCTGGCAAGCCAGCTCCCACAGGGGTTTTGTGGCGTTCACAAATCCTGTGGGAGCTGGCTTGCCAGCGATAGCGGACTATCAATCGCCGTAGATATCGGTGTTGAAATACTTCTCGGAAATCTTCTGATACTCGCCACTCGCACGAATGCCATCGATGGCCCCGTTCAACTGGCTGACCAGTTCCGAGTTGCCTTTGCGCACCGCAATCCCCGCGCCTTCGCCGACATACTTCGGATCCTTCAGCTCCGGCCCTACAAACGCATAGCCCTTGCCGCGAGGCATCGATAGAAAGTCATTCAGCGGAATGGTGTCGGCAAAAATCGCGTCGAGCCGCCCTGCCGCGAGATCCATGTAGATCTCTTCATTGTTGCTGTAGCGCTTGACGTTGACGCCCTTGGGCTCGAACACCTCGGTGGCAAACCGATCAGTGGTGGTCGCGCGCTGGACGCCGACATTCTTGCCCTTGAGGCTGGCGTATTGATCATCGACGCTGGCGCCTTCTTTCATCACCAGACGCGAAGACGTGAAGTAATACTTGTGGGTGAAATCCACCGACTTCTTGCGATCTTCGTTGATGGTCATCGACGACAGGGCCATGTCGATCTTTTTCACTTTCAGCGATGGAATCAGCCCGTCGAATTCACCCTCGACCCATACACACTTGACCTTCATTTGCGCGCAGAGGGCATTACCGATGTCGTAGTCGAAACCGACGATTTCGCCCTTGTCGGTTTTCGAGGCGAATGGCGGGTAAGCGGCTTCAATGCCGATGCGCAGGGTTTTCTCGGCGGCGAAGGCGCTGGCGCAGGCCAACAGACTGAGGGCCAGGCCGGTGATGAGGGGGAGTTTCTTCATGTTCGTTCTCTCGCGGGGTTGTTGTTGGTTTGGCGAAGAAGAGCAGTTACAAGCGACGGGCAATAAGCGGCAAGACAGCAGCTTTTTTGTACTTGGAAATCCATACTGGACTCAAAGGTACAAATCGTCAATCAGGTACGAGAGAGTGTCTTCGAGGTTTTTGGTGTTGCAGATGGCGCAATCGCTGGCAAGCCAGCTCCCACAGTTGCAGCAGTGCATAAAAAACAGGTGCACGACGCAAACCCTGTGGGAGCTGGCTTGCCAGCGATGGCGGATTTGAAGGCGCTAGAGGAGTTACTTTTTCCAGCGATCCGCCGCCGCATGATCACTGTCCCGCCCCTCCACCCAACGCGGGCCGTCGCTGGTGTTTTCTTTCTTCCAAAACGGCGCGCGGGTTTTCAGGTAGTCCATGACGAAGGCGCAGGCGTCGAAGGCGGCCTGGCGATGAGCGCTGGCGGCGCCGACGAAGACGATCGGCTCGCCCGGCTCCAGCGCGCCGATGCGATGCAACACTTCCAGCTTCAGCAGCGGCCAGCGCTGTTCGGCTTCGATAGCGATCTTGCCCAGGGCTTTTTCGGTCATGCCCGGATAGTGCTCGAGAAACATCCCTGCCACGTCGAGGCCGTCGTTGAAGTCGCGGACATAACCGACAAAACTCACCACCGCGCCGACGCCGACGTTGGCCGCATGCATGGCATTGACCTCAGCACCTGGATCGAACGGCGTGGCCTGCACGCGAATCGCCATGGCTCAGCCTCCGGTCACGGTGGGGAAAAACGCCACTTCGTCGCCGTCGGCTACCGGCTCGTCGAGCTGACAGAGATCTTCGTTGCGGGCGCACATCAGGTTCTGCTCGCGCAACACCTCGGCGCCGTCACGTTGCGCCAACAGGCTGCGCACGTCGTCAATCGTGGCGAAATCGCCTTCAACCTTTACCGAGTCGACGCCCAGCGCTTCACGGTATCGAGCGAAAAATTTCACGGTCAGGTTCATGGCTGCTCCGCCTGAAAGTGGCCGCTCTTGCCGCCGACTTTTTCCAGCAGGCGCACGCTTTCGATGGTCATGCCGCGGTCCACGGCTTTGCACATGTCGTAGATGGTCAGGGCGGCGACGCTGGCGGCGGTCAGCGCTTCCATCTCCACGCCGGTCTGCCCGGAGAGCTTGCAGCGGGCAATAATGCGCACGCTGTCTTCACCTTCGGCGCTCAGCTCGACCTTGACGCCGGTGAGCATCAGCGGATGGCACAGCGGAATCAGATCGCTGGTTTTCTTCGCCGCCTGAATCCCGGCAATGCGCGCCACGGCGAATACATCACCCTTGGGATGGCCGCCGCTGACGATCATCTGCAGGGTTTCAGGGAGCATGCGCACCAGCGCTTGGGCTGTCGCTTCACGGAACGTCACGGCTTTTTCGGTGACGTCGACCATGTTGGCGCGACCTTGGGAATCGAGATGAGTCAGCACGGAATTACTCCTGATCAGGAGCGTGGATTGTAAACCCGTGGGTCAGATATCCGCGAGCGCGATTACCGCCTCACCCTAAATCCCTGTAGGAGTGAGCCTGCTCGCGATAGCGGTATGACATTCAGCATTCATGGTGGCTGATGCACCGCTATCGCGAGCAGGCTCACTCCTACATTGGTTTTGTGTTCGGCATAAAAAAACCGGGCGGCTTGAGGGCCGCCCGGTTTCGTTTGAGGCGTTACAGATGAGATTCGGCGTATTCGGCCAGAATCGAGCGAGGCACCCCTTGCAGGGTGATGTGCACACCGTTGGGGAAATCCTTGAAGCGTTCGGTCAGGTAGGTCAGCCCGGAACTGGTCGCGGACAGGTAGGGAGTGTCGATCTGTGCGAGGTTGCCCAGGCACACCACTTTCGAACCGGCGCCGGCACGGGTGATGATGGTTTTCATCTGGTGCGGCGTCAGGTTCTGGCATTCGTCGATCAGGATCAGGCTCTGCTGGAAGCTGCGACCGCGAATGTAGTTGAGCGATTTGAACTGCAACGGCACTTTGCTGAGGATGTAATCGACGCTGCCATGGGTGTTTTCGTCATCCATGTGCAAGGCTTCGAGGTTGTCGGTGATGGCGCCCAGCCAAGGCTCCATTTTTTCCGCTTCGGTGCCGGGCAGGAAGCCGATTTCCTGGTCCAGGCCCTGCACGCTGCGGGTGGCGATGATGCGCCGGTAGCGCTTGCTGACCATGGTCTGCTCGATCGCCGCGGCCAGGGCCAGAATGGTTTTACCGGAACCGGCAGCGCCGGACAGGTTGACCAGGTGAATGTCCGGGTCGAGCAGCGCGTACAGCGCCAGGCTTTGGTAGATGTCGCGTGGCTTGAGCCCCCAGGCTTCCTGGTGCAACAGCGGTTCCTGATGCAAATCGAGGATCAGCAACTTGGCTTCATCGATCTCTTTGATCCAGCCGACGAAACCCTGTTCGTCGATGATGAACTCGTTGATGTGCACTGCCGGCAGGTTGTCGATCAGTTGCACTTGATGCCAGGTGCGGCCGTGATCCTGGCGGGTGTCGACCTTGCTCACGCGGTCCCAGAACGAGCCGGTCATGGTGTGGTAGCCATTGGGCAGCAGGGACACGTCATCGACCAACTGGTCGGTGCTGTAATCCTCGGCATCGATGCCGCAGGCGCGCGCCTTGAGGCGCATGTTGATGTCTTTGGTGACCAGCACCACTGGCTTTTGCGGGTCGCGGGCGTGCAGGTCGATCAGTTGGTTGATGATTTTGTTGTCGTTCAGATGCTCGGGCAGAATCAGGTTCGATTCGGCCTGCTTGCTCATCAGAATTGACAGCAAGCCCTTCGGGCCGCCCTTGCCGCGCTGGATCGGCACGCCCAGTTCGACGTCTTCGGGAGACGCATCGCCCAGGGTCTTGTCGATCAGCCGGATGGCCTGGCGGCATTCGGCGGCAACGCTGTGGTGCCCGCTCTTGAGCTTGTCGAGCTCTTCGAGCACGGTCATCGGGATGGCAACGTGGTGTTCTTCGAAATTCAGCAGGGCGTTTGGATCGTGAATCAATACGTTGGTATCGAGTACATACAGGATTGGCTGGTTGGAGGAAGGGCTACGTCCGTGATCATCCATACTCGGTCACCTATGTCAGAGCCAGTAGACGCAATACCTGAGCGGTGCTGCGCCTCGAAGTGACTGCCGAAATCTCACCTGCGGAGATTCAAGTGACTGCAAACAAACGGGTCTTGGAAGACGCCACCTGTGTTGCAGGTTTCGGCGGTCTGTCTTCGTAATACTCCAAAACCGATGACATAAAAAAGTACTTTGACGGTTTTTTTAAGTTTATTTTGCAGAGTGACGAAAAGCCCTTGGCGGACTCACCAGACACCGCTAAAGTCGGAAGTCCGCCTGCATCGAATTCCTCTTGAAAATCGCCCTAAGCCCCATGTTTCCGGGCCCCTTGCCATTTTCATCGAAACGCGTCCTGACAGTCTTCCCAGCCGATGCCGCTTTGCGCGGTTTGCGTGATCAGCCACGGCAACGAGGTCTTCACCGCATCCTGTTTCATGTTGAAATTGATCACACCGTGGCGCCATAACAGCATCAGGGTCAGGACTCGCTGCGCGCTCGCCGGGCCCTTGAGCCTGCCAGCGCCGTCCTGAGCATCAATGTCCCACAGGGCAACTTGCAGGCCCTGGGAGTTGAAGAAGCCTTGCGCATCGCTGCGACGCTGGCCTTCGGGCGGGCGGAACAGCGGCACGTAGTTTTCCGGCAGTTTGTTTTTCACCAGATCGGCGCTGCGCCGCACCGAGTCCTGCCAGTCCTGCCAGTGGCTGTGGGAGCGGAACTCCCAGCCTTGCACGCCTACGCACTGGGTCGAAAAACTCGCTTGCAGGCTGCTGACCGAACGATCAGCCAGCCGCGCCTGAATATCCTTGCCCAATACGAAGAACGTGCCGCTCATATTGGATTTGCGCAGGTACTCGGTGAGCCAGTCGGTGTTGTCCGGTTGGACGTTGGCGGCGCTGTCGAAGGTCAGCAGAAACAGGCGATCGTGCATGTCGTCGCCGTTGCGCTCATAGTCGCCGAAACGATCGACTTCGCTGCTGGTTTGCGGAAACAGCGCAGCCTTGCGCAGCAGTTCATCCAGATATTGCAGATGGAAGATCCGGCTCGGTTCGGCCCACTTGGTGTAATAGCTGTCGTCGCTGACCACGAACTTGGCGGCTTGCTCACGCAGCGTCGGCAGGTCCTCGACGAGAAAGCAGAACGAGGCGTCCTGGTCGCAGCTTTGCTGGGCATGGTTGTAATTGGCGAGCAGGCGCTGCCAGAGACGTTGGCGCAATTGATTGACCGCGTCGATATTGACCGTGCGCAGCCCAAGGCGCTGGGCCAGCGCGGCCTCGTCGATCGACTCGGTGCCGAGCAGGCCACGGGCAAACATCAGAATTTCTGCGCGTGACGCGACGTCAAACAGCGTCGGGCTGCTGAGCTGTTCTGGCCAGGTGCTGCGGTCCAGCGTCGCCGGATCGCCGGGCGCGGCGACGGCAGCGAAACTCAACAGCCAGGCGGTGAATAAAAGAACAATGCGCAAGGGGACGTCTCCATAACAAAACCCGCGCGGCACTATAGCTGATGTGCACGGCTCAAGGTCGCTACCCTCACCCCAGCCCTCTCCCGGGGGAGAGGGAGCCGACCGAGTCGTTCTTTCGATATCCGCCTACCTGAACTACCGAGTCGAACCCAAATTTAGAAACCAGCGAAGATCGGCCCCCTCTCCCTCCGGGAGAGGGCTGGGGTGAGGGAAAAGATCCACCGACCGTCGCAAATCCTGGGCCCTTGCACCGACCTATGACCCCCATAGCTGGAGTCAACCCCGCCAACCCCCTAGAATCGCCCCACGATTAAAGGAGACGACTTCATGCTGATGGTGATTTCCCCCGCCAAGACCCTCGACTACGAAACACCGCCGGCGACCCAGCGCTTTACCCAGCCGCAATACCTGGACCATTCCCAGGAACTGATCCAGCAATTGCGCGAGCTGAGCCCGGCGCAGATCAGCGAGCTGATGCACGTATCGGACAAGATCGGCGGCCTCAATGCCGCGCGTTTCGGTAGCTGGACGCCGGCCTTCACGCCAGAGAATGCCAAGCAGGCATTGCTCGCCTTCAAAGGCGACGTCTACACCGGTCTGGACGCGCAATCTTTCAGCGAAGCCGATTTCGATTACGCGCAAAAGCACCTGCGCATGCTTTCCGGCCTCTATGGTTTGCTGCGCCCCCTCGACCTGATGCAAGCCTATCGCCTGGAAATGGGCACCAA
Organism: Pseudomonas sp. Z003-0.4C(8344-21); assembly: GCF_900104975.1. NCBI lineage: Bacteria > Pseudomonadati > Pseudomonadota > Gammaproteobacteria > Pseudomonadales > Pseudomonadaceae > Pseudomonas > Pseudomonas sp. Z003-0.4C(8344-21). The sequence continues at coordinate 5,248,367 of NZ_LT629756.1, forward strand.
ACTGGCCAACGCCCGAGGCAAAGACCTGTATGCCTTCTGGGGCACGCGTATCAGCGAATGGCTCAACGAAGCGCTGGCCGAACAAGGCGATGATGTGCTGCTCAACCTGGCATCCAACGAGTACTTCTCGGCCGTCAAACGCACCGCCCTGAACGCGCGGATCATCAATACCGAGTTCAAGGATCAGAAGAACGGCCAGTACAAGATCATCAGTTTCTACGCGAAAAAAGCCCGCGGTCTGATGAGCCGTTTCGTGATCCAGGAAAAGATCAACGATCCGACGCAACTCAAGCACTTCGATGTGCAGGGTTATCGCTACAGCGCCGAGCAGTCGAAACCCGACAATCTGGTATTTCTGCGCGATCACGCCCCGGAATAAAGCATGCCCAATGCACGACTCTTTTCATCCAGAGTCGTGCACCTCGCACGATGTCAGAAATCCCCCGCCGCATTTCGCCAGTTTAATGGCGCCAAAAAAATACCCCTGTCTTTTCTAAGAATTCTTTCACTCGACACTCGTCAGTTTTTTCAGTAGTGGCACCTAAATTTTTTTGCAGTAGTGGCACAAAACTATCTAGCACGCTTATAGCCCCAGAACTAAAGGGCGAAATCGCTAGTGCTATCAAATTGAAAGCAGTGCCATCTTTACCAATATTTCAAAAAATTTCAGGTGGCACGATGAGCGGGCTGGAACTATGTCCAAATGCGTAGCTCATACCACCGGTAACGATTCTCGGCGAGTTTGTACGAGATAACTTACGCAGGACTGATAGCCATGTAACCAACTTGTCACAGCAACTTGACTAGATGACTAACGGGTCTGAAAACGAAACGATGGACAGGCGATACGCACCATTGATATCCCCTGCAAAGGCCATGGTCGTACCCTTTAAACGTGCTCGCCTGAGCACTGAACCGCTTGATTTACAGGGATTTTCATCTCCGCATCAAGCGCGCAAGACGATTGCACAAGAGTCTTCAGAAAGAAGATCCGCTGCATAACAGGGCAAGTCATAACAATAAGGCCTGGTTGCGCACATCTTGAGTGCACTTATTTAGACACTCGAAACTTAGTATGCCTGCACACGGCATTGTGGCGCCTGTAAGCCGCACTTTCGAGTGCACTAGTGTCCGCTGAACACCATTAACTCCGGCCTCTAAGGCCTGATATATACAGAGGTAATTGCGATGCGCATCAGCATATTTGGTTTGGGTTACGTTGGCGCAGTATGTGCCGGTTGCCTGTCTGCACGGGGCCATGACGTAGTTGGCGTCGATGTTGCCAAAGACAAGATCGACATGATCAACGCCGGTAAATCGCCGATCGTTGAACCGGGTCTGGGCGAACTTCTACAACAGGGAATCCAGACCGGTCGTCTGCGCGGCACGACCAACTTCGCCGAAGCCATTCGCGACACCGACCTGTCGATGATCTGCGTCGGTACACCGAGCAAAAAGAACGGCGACCTGGAACTCAACTACATCGAAGCGGTATGCCGCGAGATCGGTTTTGTTCTGCGTGAAAAAACCACCCGTCACACCATCGTCGTGCGCAGCACCGTTCTGCCGGGTACCGTTGCCAACGTGGTGATCCCGATTCTCGAAGACTGCTCGGGCAAGAAAGCCGGCGTCGACTTCGGCGTTGCGGTCAACCCTGAGTTCCTGCGCGAATCCACTGCGATCGCCGACTACGATCAGCCACCGATGACGGTCATCGGCGAGTTCGACACCGCCTCCGGTGACGTTCTGCAATCGCTGTACGAAGAACTCGACGCACCGATCATCCGCAAGGACATCGCCGTTGCCGAAATGATCAAGTACACCTGCAACGTCTGGCACGCGACCAAAGTGACCTTCGCCAACGAGATCGGCAACATCGCCAAAGCGGTCGGCGTCGATGGCCGTGAAGTGATGGAAGTGGTCTGCCAGGACAAGACCCTCAACCTGTCTCAGTACTACATGCGCCCAGGCTTCGCTTTCGGCGGCTCGTGCCTGCCAAAAGACGTCCGCGCCCTGACCTACCGCGCCGGTTCCCTGGACGTCGAAGCGCCGCTGCTGAACTCGCTGATGCGCAGCAACGAATCGCAAGTGCAGAACGCTTTTGACATCGTTGAAAGCCATGAAAAACGCAAAGTCGCCCTGCTCGGTCTGAGCTTCAAGGCCGGCACTGACGACCTGCGCGAAAGCCCGCTGGTCGAATTGGCCGAAATGCTGATCGGCAAGGGTTACGACCTGAGCATCTACGACAGCAACGTCGAGTACGCCCGTGTTCACGGCGCGAACAAAGACTACATCGAGTCGAAGATCCCGCACGTATCGTCCCTGCTCAACTCGGACTTCGATTCGGTGATCGACAACTCCGACGTGATCATCCTCGGCAACCGCGACGAGAAATTCCGTTCGCTGGCCCAGGAAGCGCCGCAGGGCAAGCAAGTCATCGACCTGGTGGGCTTCATGTCCAAGGCCACCAGCGCCGGTAGCCGCACCGAAGGTATTTGCTGGTAACGCAGCGCCAAGCGACAAGCGTCGAGCTGCAAGTCAACGCGATTGGCTTGCAGCTTGAAGCTTGCAACTTGCGGCTTCCCTTACCTTCGGATGACGGTTATGACCAAGCTCAAACATTTTTTTCTGCAATCAGCCGGCTGGCTTTTTTATCTCAGTCTGCTGATGGGCCTGGCCTTGATGCTGCCCACGTCCACATTCGACTCCGAGTCGAAGGACTTCATTTTCCTGATTGGCGCCGTGGGTATCTGGCGCTACTCGATGGGTGCAACGCACTTTGTGCGCGGCATGATTTTTCTCTACATCGTCTACCCGCACCTGCGCCGCAAAGTGCGCAAGCTGGGCAAGGCCGCCGATCCATCGCATGTGTTTCTGATGGTCACCAGTTTCCGTATTGACGCGCTGACCACAGCGCAGGTCTACAGCTCGGTGATCCGCGAAGCCATCGACTGCGATCTGCCGACCACCATTGTCTGCTCGATCGTGGAAATGTCCGACGAGCTGCTGGTCAAGGCGCTGTGGGCACGGATGAACCCGCCGGAGCGGGTCAAGCTCGACTTCGTGCGCATTCCCGGCACCGGCAAGCGCGACGGCCTGGCCTTCGGTTTCCGCGCGATCTCCCGTCACCTGCCGGACGACCGTGCCGTAGTGGCCGTGATCGACGGCGACACCGTGCTCGGTGAAGGCGTCGTGCGCAAGACCGTGCCGTGGTTCCAGCTGTTCGGCAACGTCGGCGGCCTGACCACCAACGAATTCTGCGAAGTGCGCGGCGGCTACATCATGAGCGAATGGCACAAGCTGCGTTTCGCCCAGCGCCACATCAACATGTGCTCGATGGCTTTGTCCAAGCGCGTACTGACCATGACCGGTCGTATGTCGGTGTTCAAAGCGTCCGTGGTGACCAATCCGGAATTCATCGCCGACGTTGAAAGCGACTCGCTGCAACACTGGCGCCTGGGCCGCTTCAAATTCCTGACCGGTGACGACAAATCGAGCTGGTTCAGCCTGATGCGCCTGGGTTACGACACCTTCTACGTGCCGGACGCGGCGATCAACACCGTTGAACACCCGCCGGAAAAGAGCTTCATCAAGGCCAGCCGCAAGCTGATGTTCCGCTGGTACGGCAACAACCTGCGGCAGAACTCGCGTGCACTGGGCCTGGGTATCCGTCGTCTCGGCGCATTCACTTCGGTGGTGCTGTTCGACCAGCGTGTGTCGATGTGGACTTCGCTGCTCGGCCTGACCGTAGCGCTGATCGCCAGCTTCAAGTACGGCACCGCGTTCATCCTCGTGTACCTGCTGTGGATCGGTATCACCCGCCTGATCCTGACGCTGTTGCTGTCGTGTTCCGGCCACCGCATCGGCCCGGCTTACCCGGCGATTCTGTATTACAACCAGATCGTTGGCGCGCTGGTGAAGATCTACGTGTTCTTCCGCCTCGACCAACAATCGTGGACTCGCCAGCCCACTTCCCTGACCCGTGACCTCGCCAGCTTTCAACGTTGGTTCAACACCTGGTCGTCTCGGACCATGACCTTCTCCGCCGGCAGCATTTTTGTCGCCGTGCTGCTGATGATGGTCTGACCCGCTCCTATTGAATTAACAAGGAAATCGCCCCTATGAATACCGCCGTCAACGTCAACGTAGTGCATGAATCCGAAGCCCAGCGCCAGCACGCTCGCGTGAAAATCCCGGCCAAGCTGCGTTTCTTCGGCCCTGACCGGACTCCGGTCGAAGCGCGGGTATTGGACCTGTCGGCTGGCGGTCTGGCGTTCAACGCCGGGCAGATGCCGCTGACCATCGGCGAGGTGTACAAGGCGCGTCTGCAATTTGTCATCGACAACCTCGGCCTGGCCATGGACGTTGAACTGCAGGTGCGCTCCTTCGATCGCGCCACCGGCCGCGCCGGCTGCCAGTTCCAGAACCTCGAGCCGCAGGACATTTCCACCCTGCGCCACCTGATCACTTCGCATCTGGCCGGCGACATCGTCAGCATCGGCGAAGTGCTGGCGACCCTGCAGCGCGACAACTTCACCAAGGCACGCAAGAACAAGAGCAACGACACCGGCATGACCGCGTTCGGCCGTCTGAAAGCGGTGACGTTCAGCGCCGGTATTTTCGCTGTCGGTCTGGTCGCAGCCGGTTTCATCTTCAAATCGGTGTACGGCATGTACTTCGTCAGCCACGCCCAGGCTGGTCTGGTCAGCGTGCCAGGAATGAACATCACCATGCCGCGTGACGGCACCGTGCAGAGCCTGGTCAAATCCGACGGCGTTGCCGCCAAAGGCGCGCCGCTGGCGACCTTCAGCACCAGCATGCTCGATGTGCTCAAGGGTCATCTGGCCGAAGACCAACTGGCCCCGGCCAAGGTTGAAGAACTGTTCGGCAAGCAGATGACCGGCACCCTGACCTCGCCGTGCGACTGCACCGTGGCCCAGCAACTGGTCGCCGACGGTCAGTACGCGAGCAAGGGCGACGTGATCTTCCAACTGGTGCCGCGCAACACCCAGGCCACCGTTGATGCACGCTTCTCCTATCGCCAGTTCGGCGACGTGCGTCCGGGTACGCCAGTGAGCTTCCAGATCGCCGGCGAAGACAAGACCCGCACCGGCAAGATCGTCAGCAGCACCAGCCTGAAGAGCGCCGACCTGTCCTCCGACATCCGCGTGCAGATCCAGCCTGACGAGCCGCTCGACAGCAGCTTCGCCGGCCGCCCGGTGGAAGTGAACAGCGACCGTGGCCCGAACCTGAACTGGCTGATCGACAAAGCCATGGCTGCCGGTCTTTAAGTCGAGGACATGCCTGTGACTACTCCACCCATCCTGAACACACCGCGATCCCTGTGGGAGCTGGCCTGCCAGCGATTGGATCAGCGCGGTACAGCTGAAACACCGCGTCGCCTGAATCGCCAGCAGGCTGGCTCCCACAAGGGATTGATGGTGTGCTCGCTGGCATTGGCAGTTTCTCTGGCCGGTTGCGCCGGTCTGCCCGACCAGCGTCTGGCCAACGAAGCGCTCAAGCGTGGCGACACCGCCACCGCTGCGCAGAACTACCAGCAACTGGCCGACCTGGGTTACAGCGAGGCGCAAGTCGGCCTGGCGGATATCCAGGTCGACAGCCGCGACCCGGCACAAATGAAACAGGCCGAAGCGACTTACCGCGCCGCGGCCAGCGTGTCGCCGCGTGCCCAGGCCCGTCTCGGTCGTCTGCTGGTGGCCAAACCGGGCTCCACCGAAGCCGAGCACCACGAAGCTGAAACCCTGCTGAAAAAAGCCGCCGCCAATGGCGAAGGCAACACGTTGATCCCGCTGGCGATGCTGTATCTGCAATACCCGCACAGCTTCCCCAACATCAACGCTCAGCAGCAGATCGATCAGTGGCGCAAGGCCGGTTACCCGGAAGCCGGTCTGGCCCAGGTGCTGCTGTATCGCACCCAGGGCACCTACGACCAGCACCTGGATGACGTGGAAAAAATCTGCAAGGCCGCGCTCAACACCACCGACATCTGCTACGTCGAACTGGCCACCGTTTACCAGAAACGTGGCCAGCCGGACCAACAGGCCGAGCTGATCAAGCAGATGCAGGCCGGTTACAGCCGTGGCACCGTCACCGCCCAGCGCGTTGACTCGGTCGCCCGCGTGCTCGCCGATTCGACCCTGGGCAAGACTGACGAGAAAACCGCGCAGTCACTGCTCGAACCGATCGCTCCGGGCTACCCGGCGGCGTGGGTCAGCCTCGCGCAACTGCTCTACGATTTCCCGGAACTGGGCGACGTCGATCAGATGATGAAGTACCTGGACAACGGCCGCGCCGCCGACCAGCCACGCGCCGAGCTTTTGCTGGGCAAGGTCTACTACGAAGGCAAACTGGTCCCGGCCGACGCGAAAGTCGCCGAGGAACATTTCCAGAAAGCCGTGGGCCGTGAGGTCGCCGCCGATTACTACCTCGGCCAGATCTATCGCCGTGGCTACCTGGGCAAGGTCTATCCGCAGAAGGCCCTCGACCATTTGCTGACCGCTGCGCGCAACGGTCAGAACAGCGCCGACTTCGCCATTGCCCAACTGTTTTCCCAAGGCAAAGGCACCAAGCCCGACCCACTGAACGCCTACGTCTTCAGCCAATTGGCCAAGGTGCAAAACACTCCGCAAGCCGCTGAGCTGGCAGCGACCCTTGAGGCGCAGCTGCCGCCCGAGCGTCTGCCTGAAGCTCGCCGCCTGCTGCAACAAGAGCAAGCCAGCCGTGGCTCGCTGAACCCGAACACGCTGCAACTGCACGCCCTGCAAGAAGAAGACGGCGAGGAAAAACTATGAAGCTGAACCCATTCGTGAAGGCCGGCATTGGCCTCACTTTCGCGCTGATCTGGTCTTGCCCGACACTGGCCGCGATGACTGAAAGCAAGAACTTCGGCCTGGAAGTGAAACTCACCGGCCAGTCCGAAGACGACCGCGACCTCGGCACCGCCCGTGGCGGCGACGTCAACGGCGTCGGCCTTGATCTGCGTCCGTGGATCTACGGCGAAAGCGGCGCGTGGAGCGCCTACGCCATGGGCCAGGCTGTGACCTCGACCGACATCATCGAGACCGACACCCTGCAACAATCCGACGGTGCACAAACCACCGACAGCGGTGATCGCGAAACCAAGAAAAACTACCTGGCGATGCGCGAATTCTGGGTCGGCTACAGCGGCTTCACGCCCTATCCTGGCGAGATCCTCAAGTTCGGTCGGCAGCGTCTGCGCAATGACGACGGCCAATGGCGCGACACCAACATCGAAGCGCTGAACTGGACCTTCGACACCACCCTGCTGCGTGCCAACGCCGGTGTTGCCGAGCGCTTCAGCGAATACCGCACCGATTTGAAAGAGCTGGCGCCCAAAGACAAGGATCGCCTGCACGCCTACGCCGACGCCGCTTACCAGTGGACGCCGGGCCAGTGGGTCGGCATTCGCGGTCACCACACCCACGATGACGGCAAGCTCGATTACGCCGAACCGGGTGTAGCGCGTGATTCGCTGGACAAGACCGAAAACGGCGACATCAGCTGGATCGGCCTGACCGCCGACAGCGACGCCTACAACTGGCGCAACACCAACACCGTCAACTACTGGGGCAGCATCACCGGCATGAGCGGCGACCGTGACACGGTCAACGCGCTGAACGCCGATGGCAGCCGTCCTGCACAAGCCAAGCGCAGCGATGACATCAGCGGCTGGGCGGCCGATGTCGGTGTGCGTCTGCGCCTCGATCCGCAGTGGCAAGTCGGCGGTGCCTATGCCCGCGCCAGCGCCGATTACGAACAGAACGGTCTGGAGAGCAACCGCTCCAACTACACCGGTACTCGTTCGCGCGTACACCGTTTCGGTGAAGCGTTCCGCGGCGAAATGAACAACATGCAGACCGCGACCCTGTTCGGTTCGTGGATGGTCAACGACGAATACGACGCCAGCCTGATCTACCACAAGTTCTGGCGTGTCGACGGCAACAAGCCGGTGGGCAGCAACGGCATCAACGCCGTGGAAAACAACACCGACGACGTCACCGGCGCGATCCTTTCCAGCACCTCGCTGCCGCTTGAAGACGGCAACAAGGATCTGGGTCAGGAGATGGACCTGGTCGTCACCAAGTACTTCAAGCAGGGCCTGTTGCCAGCGGCGTTGAGCCAGTCGATCGACGAGCCTTCGGCGCTGGTGCGTTTCCGTGGCGGTGTGTTCAAGCCGGGCGATGCCTATGGCAGCCAGGTCGATTCGTACATGCACCGCGCATTCATCGACGTGATCTGGCGCTTCTGATGCAAACCGCCAAGGGAGTGCCCGACATGATCAGCACCAGAACAGGCTCACTCAGCCTGCTGGCCGGCGCGATGCTGCTGGCCAGCGCTGGCGCCTTTGCCAACGTGGAACCGGTCGCGCCCCAGGCGGGCAAGCCGGCCACTGTGACCAAAGAGCTGCAACAGGCCAAGACCTACACCGTCAGCAGCGCGCCGACCGAGGCGCTGCAACTGGCCAAACCGACCCTGCCTGACCTTTCCGGTTTCACCGCCGAAGCCGCTGCGGCGAAGATCGTGCGCAGCAAGCCGGGCAAGATCAGCGTGCGCCGGATGATGCAGGAAAACGCCCTGAAGGACTTCATCGGCGGCGATAACAAGATGGCCGAATGGGTGGTGCGTCAGCACGGCATCCCGCAGGCGATCTTCATCGACGACGGCTACATGAACCTCAAGGATCTGGCGAAGAAACTGCCCAAGCAGTACTTCAGCGAGACCGCTCCAGGCGTGTACCTGGCCAGACTGCCGATCGTGGTCGGCGAGAAAGGCATCCTCGAAATCGACGGTCAGACCCAGGAACTGCGTCTGTCCCAAGAGGCCGGTTCGTTCCTGGTCAACGACGGCCAATTGTTTGTGCGTGACACCAAAGTCACTGGCTGGCGCGAGAAGGACAACGGCCCGGCAACCTTCCGTTCGCCGAAGGAATTCCGTCCGTTCCTGCTCGCCTGGGGTGGCACCGAGACCTACATCGTCAACAGCAAGATGGCCAGCTTCGGCTACGCCAACAGTAAGTCGTACGGGGTGAGTATTTCCCAGTACACGCCGAACATGGCCAAGGTGCTCAAGCGTCCTGAACCGACTGGCTGGATCGTCGGCTCCGAGTTCTCGGACATGTGGTACGGCTTCTACTGCTACGAAACCAGCGACTTTGTGGTCAAGGGCAACACCTACAAAGACAACATCGTCTACGGCATCGACCCGCACGACCGTTCGCACCGGCTGATCATTGCCGAGAACACCGTGTACGGTACGAAGAAGAAGCACGGGATCATTATTTCCCGTGAGGTCAACGACAGCTTCATCTTCAACAACAAGAGCTACGACAACAAGTTGTCGGGCCTGGTGATCGACCGTAACAGCATCAACAACATCATTGCCTACAACGAGATCTACAAGAACCACACCGACGGCATCACGCTCTATGAGTCTGCCGACAACCTGTTGTGGGGCAACAAGGTCATCAGCAACCGGCGTCACGGCATCCGTATTCGTAACAGCGTGAACATTCGCCTCTACGAAAACATCGCCATGGCCAACGGCCTGACCGGCGTCTACGGGCACATCAAGGACCTGACCGACACCGACCGTGACATCAAGCTCGACCCGTTCGATGCCCAGGTCTCGCTGATCGTCGTCGGCGGCGAACTGGCGGCCAATGGCAGCGGCCCGCTGTCGATCGATTCGCCGTTGAGTGTCGAGTTGTATCGCGTGTCGATGCTGGCGCCGACCAAATCCAGCGGCATCAGCTTCAACGGCATCCTCGGCGAGCGCCAGGATGAAATTCTCGACTTGCTGGTGCGCCAGCAGAAAGCCGTGCTGATCGACCCTGTCGAACGCCAGACCGAAATGCGGGACTGAGGATAATTTTTATGCACCCACACATGATCAAACTGCTCAGCCTCTCGGCCCTGACCCTTGGCATTCTCGCCGCCGGCAACGCGCGTGCCGACGCTGGCAGTGAAACGGCCGCGCCGCCGAAATTCACCGCCGAGCCATGCTGCAACCTGTGCCCGGCCGCCCATGATGCGAAGAACTACACCACGCGTTATCAGCAGAATTTCACCACGCTGGTGCAGGCCCAGGGCGACTGGCTGTTCCGGACCCAGGAAGACCTGCGCACCGAGTTCAACACCACGCCGGCCGGCTACAAGCGCCTGCAGCAACTGCACGATGCGTTCAAGAGCAAAGGCGTCGAGCTGGTGATCGTTTACCAGCCGACCCGTGGCCTGGTGAACCGCAACAAGCTCAACCCGCAGGAAAAAGCCGCGTTCGATTACGAGAAAGCGCTGGGCAACTACAAGACCATGCTCGGCCGTTTCGCCAAGATGGGTTACGTGGTGCCGGACCTGTCGCCGCTGACCAACGAATCGCTGCCGGACACCCTGCCCGCCCACGATTTCTACTTCCGTGGCGACCAGCACTGGACGCCTTATGGTGCCCAGCGCACGGCAAAAATCGTCGCTGAGAAGGTCAAGCAGATCCCGGCCTTCGCCGACATTCCCAAGCGTGAGTTCGAGACCAAGAAGTCCGGGCGCATGGGCAAGACCGGCACCCTGCACAACATGGCCGGGCAACTGTGTGGCACCAGTTACGCGATCCAGTACATGGACCAGTTCACCACCGAGCCGAAAGGCGAAGCGGGTGACGGCGACCTGTTCGGCGATTCCGGCAATCCGCAGATCACTCTGGTCGGCACTTCGCACAGCGGCAAGAACTACAACTTCGCCGGTTTCCTCGAAGAAGCCATCGGCGCCGACATCCTCAACGTCGCCTTCCCCGGCGGCGGTTTTGAAGGTTCGATGCTGCAATACCTGGGCAGCGAGGAATTCCAGAAGTCGCCACCGAAGATTCTCATCTGGGAATTCTCGCCGCTGTATCGCCTCGACCAGGAAACCATCTATCGCCAGATGATGGCCTTGCTCGATAACGGCTGCGAAGGCAAAGACGCACAGATGACCGGCAGCGCCACGTTGAAGCCGGGCAGCAAACAGGAACTGATGGTCAACAGCAAGAACCTGAATCTGCAGAACGCCAACCATCAGGTCGACATCCGCTTCGCCGACACGTCGGTGAAAACCCTGCAAGCCACCCTCTGGTACATGAACGGTCGCCACGAGGACATCAAGATCGAGAAACCGGAAACCTCCGACACCGACGGTCGTTTCGCCTTTGAGCTGCGCACGGACGAAGACTGGGCCTCGCAAAACCTGCTGGCCGTTGAAGTCCAGGGGCCTGAAGCCAAGCCCGGCGCCGCGCCACAGAAAGTCGAAGCGAAAATCTGCAAACGCAACGTATTCCCGGGCGTCGGTCAACAGACCGCGCAGCTTGGGCAATGAGGTCTGCTATGCGAAATCGAACGATCAAACACCTGCTCGCGCCTTCCCTGCTGACCCTGGCGATGTTCGCCGGGGCCACCCAGGCCGCCGCGCCACTGCGTCCGCCACAGGGCTACTTCGCCCCGGTGGATAAATTCAAGAGCGGCGACAAAAGCGACGGTTGCGATGCGATGCCAGCGCCGTACACCGGGCCGCTGCAATTTCGCAGCAAGTACGAAGGGTCGGACAAGGCCCGCGCGACGCTGAACGTGCAGTCGGAAAAAGCCTTTCGCGACACCACCAAAGACATCACCACGCTGGAGCGCGGCACCGCCAAGCGCGTCATGCAGTTCATGCGCGATGGTCGCCCGGAACAGCTCGAATGCACGCTGAACTGGCTGACCGCGTGGGCCAAGGCTGATGCCTTGATGTCGAAAGACTTCAACCACACCGGCAAGTCGATGCGCAAATGGGCGCTGGGCAGCATGGCGTCTTCGTACATTCGCCTGAAGTTCTCCGACTCGCATCCACTCGCGCAGCATCAGCAGGAAGCGCAGTTGATCGAGGCGTGGTTCAGCAAAATGGCCGATCAGGTGGTCAGCGACTGGGACAACCTGCCGCTGGAAAAAACCAACAACCACTCGTACTGGGCTGCCTGGTCGGTGATGGCCACCGCCGTCGCCACCAACCGCCGCGACCTGTTCGACTGGGCCGTGAAGGAATACAAGGTCGGCGTCAATCAGGTCGATGCCGACGGCTACCTGCCCAATGAGCTCAAGCGCCAGCAACGCGCCCTCGCCTATCACAACTACGCCCTGCCGCCACTGGCGATGATCGCCAGTTTCGCCCAGGTCAACGGGGTCGATCTGCGTCAGGAAAACAATTCAGCGCTCAAGCGTCTCGGTGATCGGGTGTTGTCCGGGGTGAAAGACCCGGATGAGTTCGAAGAGAAGAACGGCAAAGAGCAGGACATGACCGACCTGAAAGAGGACATGAAATTCGCCTGGCTCGAACCGTTCTGCACGCTCTACACCTGCGCGCCGGATGTGATCGAGAAGAAACGCGACATGCAACCGTTCAAGACCTTCCGCCTCGGCGGGGACCTGACCAAGGTTTATGACCCGTCTCATGAAAAGGGCAATAAGGGTTCCTGACAGGCGAAGAGCAAAAGCCCCTCACCCTAGCCCTCTTCCGGAGGGAGAGGGAACTGACCGAGGTGGCCATGCGAGTTACGCCGAAATGAAATACCGGGTCGTCGCAGGTTTTGAACAACTCGATTGGCGGCAAAAAGAAATACCGAGTCGATCTCCTTTTCTGAAAATCATGGAGATCAGGCTCCCTCTCCCTCCGGGAGAGGGCGGGGGGTGAGGGGCGCGGTCTGAAGGCCAGCCCCGACCTCAAGCAAACACTGTGTCACCCCTCCACTACCACGGGGGGTTTGGGGGGGCTTTGGCCCTTGACTGTTGGTTCAAACATGGAGAGATCGGGATGGTATTTTCATCCAACGTGTTCCTGTTTCTGTTCTTGCCGATCTTTCTCGGCTTGTACTACTTGAGCGGGCAACGCTATCGCAACCTGCTGCTGCTGATCGCCAGCTACGTGTTCTACGCCTGGTGGCGTGTGGACTTCCTTGCGCTGTTCGCGGCCGTCACGCTGTGGAACTACTGGATCGGCCTGAAAGTCGGCGCCGCCGGCGTCAGGACCAAACCGGCCCAGCGCTGGCTGCTGCTCGGCGTGGCTGTCGACCTGTGCATCCTTGGCTACTTCAAGTACGCCAACTTCGGTGTCGACAGCATCAACGCGATGATGACGTCGGTGGGTCTGGAGCCGTTCATCCTCACGCACGTGCTGTTGCCGATCGGTATTTCGTTCTACATCTTCGAATCGATCAGCTACATCATCGACGTGTACCGTGGTGACACCCCGGCGACGCGCAACCTGATCGACTTCGCAGCGTTCGTGGCGATCTTCCCGCACCTGATTGCCGGCCCGGTGCTGCGCTTCCGCGATCTGGCCGACCAGTTCAACAACCGCACGCACACCCTCGACAAATTCTCCGAGGGCTGCACCCGGTTCATGCAGGGTTTCATCAAGAAGGTCTTCATCGCCGACACCCTCGCCGTGGTTGCGGACCATTGCTTCGCCCTGCAAAACCCGACCACCGGCGATGCCTGGCTCGGCGCGCTGGCGTACACCGCGCAGCTGTACTTCGACTTCTCCGGTTACAGCGACATGGCCATCGGCCTGGGCTTGATGATGGGTTTCCGCTTCATGGAAAACTTCAAGCAGCCGTACATCAGCCAGTCGATCACCGAGTTCTGGCGCCGCTGGCACATCAGCCTGTCGACCTGGCTGCGTGACTATCTGTACATCACCCTCGGCGGTAACCGTAAAGGCACGCTGATGACCTATCGCAACCTGTTCCTGACCATGCTCCTGGGTGGTCTGTGGCACGGCGCGAACATCACTTACATCATCTGGGGCGCCTGGCACGGCATGTGGCTGGCGATCGAAAAAGCGCTGGGCCTGAACACTTCGCCGCGCAGCCTCAACCCGATCCGCTGGGCGCTGACCTTCCTGCTCGTGGTGATGGGCTGGGTGATCTTCCGTGCCGAGAACCTGCACGTTGCCGGGCGTATGTACGGCGCAATGTTCAGCTTCGGCGACTGGTCGCTGTCGGAACTCAATCAGGCCAGCCTGACCGGTCTGCAAGTGGCAACCCTGGTGGTGGCTTACGTAACCCTGGCGTTCTTTGGCCTGCGTGATCTGTACACCAATCAGCCACCGGCCAAGACCAAACCTGCGGTCAACGTCGAGGCCGATGGCCCGGCCACCGCCACGCCTGGAATGATCAAGGCAGCGCCTGGCGAAAACCCGGCGAGCATCCATGAACCTGGCTACACCGTCGGCGTCGAAGCCCAGGTGCAACCGGCCTACTGGACCGCTGACTGGTCGCGCTACGTGATGCGCGGGCTGATCCTGCTGTTGTTCATTGCCTCGATTCTCAAACTTTCGGCGCAAAGTTTCTCGCCGTTCCTTTACTTCCAGTTCTGAGGGATCTGACATGACCCGCTCATTACGCATCTTCTACATCGCCCTGTTCCTGGTGACGCTGTTGGTCCTCGGTCTGTGGTCGGTTCGCAGCTTCTTCGGCTTCAGCACCAACGCCGATGCGACGGTGCTCAACGGCCGCTGGGCCAAAGCGGTGGAAACACACTACGACGATGAGTTCCCGATCAAGCGTCTGGGCACCAACCTCTGGGCCGCGCTGGATTTCAAACTGTTCAACGAAGGTCGTCCGGGCGTGGTGCTCGGTCGCGATCAGTGGCTGTATAGCGACGAGGAATTCAACCCGATCGTCAACGAAGAGCTGAACCTGCAAGGCAACTACGCGCTGGTTGAAGGCGTGCGCCAGACCCTGAAAGACAAAGGCGTGAAACTGGTGATGGCGATCGTCCCTGCCAAGGCGCGCCTGTATCCGGAACATCTGGATGAGGTGAAACCTTCGAGCATCCACGAAAACCTATATCAGGATTTCCACGCTCGCGTTGCCGGCGACAAGATCCTCGCCCCTGACCTGCTCGGCCCGTTGCAACAGGCCAAGCAGAATGGTCAGCAAGTGTTCCTGCGCACCGACACCCACTGGACACCGGAAGGCGCCGAGATCGCCGCCAACACCCTGGCCAAAACCATTGCCGAGAAATTCCCGCTCAGCGGTGAGCCGCAGCGCTTCGTCACCACGCCGGCCGAGAAGGTCACGCACAAGGGCGATCTGCGTCTGTTCCTGCCGCTCGATCCGCTGTTCGAAAACATGATGCCGGCGCCGGAGCCACTGCAGAAGCGCAACACCGTGGCCGCCGAGCAGCCTGCCGGTGACGACGCCCTGTTCGCCAACAGCGAAGTACCGGTCGCACTGATCGGCACCAGCTACAGCGCCAACCCGAACTGGAACTTCGTCGGTGCGCTGAAGCAAGCGCTGCACAGCGACGTGGTCAATTACGCCGAAGACGGCCATGGCCCGATCCTGCCGATGCTCAGCTACCTGAAAAGCGATGACTTCAAGAACAGCCCGCCACAGGTGCTGATCTGGGAGTTTCCTGAACGATATCTGCCTGTGAACAACGAAATCGGCGACGCCGACCCACAGTGGGTCGCAGAGCTCAAACAAGCCGGCGCCCGCCAACAAAACGTAGCCATCAACACTAAATCCGAGACGCCCGATCGGGCGCAAAACTGAAAGAGAGGTACACCATGACTTTCACTACTACTCCTCGTCGTCTCGCTAAAAGCTTCGCTCTGGTCGCTGGCCTCAGCGTGCTTTCCGTACCTGCCTTCGCCGGTGGCGACGCCGCGCTGTATGGCCCGACCGCACCGAAAGGCTCGACCTTCGTGCGCGTCTACAACGCCAGCAACGCTGAAGTCAGCGCCACCGTCGGCAGCACTAACCTGAGCGACATCGCGCCACTGGCCAGCAGCGATTTCAGCTTCATGCCGGGCGGCGACTACAGCGCCAAGGTCGGCAGCCAGACCCTGCCGGTGAAACTGGCCGGTGACCACTACTACACCCTGGTCAACAACGCTTCCGGCGCGCCGCAACTGATCGAAGAGCCGCCGTTCAAGAACAAGCAGAAATCGCTGGTTCGCGTGCAGAACCTCAGCGACAAGCCGCTGACCCTGAAGACCGCTGACGGCAAAACCGAAGTGGTGCCGAACGTGGCTGCCAAGGGCCGTGGCGAACGTGAAATCAACCCGGTGAAAGTCAGCCTGGCGCTGTACGAAGGAGACAAGAAAGTCGGCGACGTCAAACCCGTCGCTCTGGAGCGCGGTGAAGCAGCAGTGCTGTACGTCACCGGTAACGGCAGCAACCTGTCGCCAGTCTGGGTGAAACGCCCAGTGTCGACTCGCTAATCGCTCGAGCTATCAGCTACTGGCTTCAAGCTGCAAGTGAAGTGCTTCTAACTCACCACTTGCAGCTTGCAGCTCTCAACTGCATTTTATGGAGTAAACATTATGATTCCGGTGATCTTGTCAGGTGGTAGCGGTTCGCGTCTGTGGCCCCTTTCGCGTAAGCAGTTCCCTAAACAGTTCCTGGCCCTGACCGGCGAACACACACTGTTCCAGCAAACCCTGGAGCGCCTGGTGTTCGAAGGCATGGACACCCCCATCGTGGTCTGCAACAAGGATCACCGCTTCATCGTCAACGAGCAGCTGGCCAATCGCAATCTGGAATGCCAGCGCATCCTGATGGAACCGTTCGGCCGCAACACCGCACCGGCCGTGGCGCTGACCGCGATGATGCTGGTCAATGAAGGCCGTGACGAGTTGATGCTGGTGCTGCCGGCCGACCACGTTCTGGAAGACCAGAAAGCCCTGCAACGCGCGCTCGCCCTGGCCACCGTTGCCGCTGAAAATGGCGAAATGGTGCTGTTCGGCGTGCCGGCGACCAAACCGGAAACCGGTTACGGCTACATCAAGTCCACTGGCGATTCGCTGCTGCCGGAAGGCGTCAGCCGTGTCTCGCACTTCGTCGAAAAACCTGACGTCAAGCGCGCCACCGAATACGTCGAGTCCGGCGGTTACTACTGGAACAGCGGCATGTTCCTGTTCCGCGCCAGCCGCTTCCTCGAAGAACTGAAAAAGCACGATCCGGACATCTACGACACCTGCCTGCTGACCCTTGAGCGCAGCCAGCAGGACGCCGACACCGTGACCCTCGACGAAGCCACCTTCGCCTGCTGCCCGGACAACTCCATCGACTACTCGGTGATGGAAAAAACCCAGCGCGCCTGCGTCGTGCCGCTGACCGCTGGCTGGAGCGATGTCGGTTGCTGGTCGTCGCTGTGGGAAGTCAACGAGAAAGACGCCAACGGCAACGTCAGCAAAGGCGACGTGGTCATTCAGGACAGCAAGAACTGCATGATCCATGGCAACGGCAAACTGGTCTCGGTGATCGGTCTGGAAAACATCGTCGTGGTCGAAACCAAAGACGCCATGATGATTGCCCACAAGGACAAGGTTCAGGGCGTCAAGCAGATGGTCAACACGCTCAACGAGCAGGGCCGCAGCGAAACCCAGAACCACTGCGAAGTCTATCGTCCGTGGGGCTCGTACGACTCGGTGGACATGGGCGGGCGCTTCCAGGTCAAGCACATCTCGGTGAAGCCGGGCGCGTGCCTGTCGCTGCAGATGCACCACCACCGCGCCGAACACTGGATCGTGGTCAGCGGCACTGCCGAAGTGACCTGCGACGAAAACGTGTTCCTGCTCACCGAAAACCAGTCGACCTACATCCCGATCGCCTCGGTGCACCGTCTGCGCAATCCGGGCAAGATCCCGCTGGAGATCATCGAAGTTCAGTCGGGTTCGTACCTGGGTGAGGACGACATCGAACGCTTCGAAGATATCTACGGTCGCTCCACCCCGATCGAACGCGGCGTGTCGGTCAAAACCATCGCGCAGTGATCGCTCGCTGAAACAAGAAGCCCCGTCCAGCCTACTGCGTCCCCTATCCGCAGAGGGTTGGGCGGGGTTTTTTCTGCTCCGTGCTCAGTCAACAACTCAACGTCGGAACTGCATGGCGAATACAGACAGCGAATCTGCGTTGCGTCGAGCAACGTTTTGCCGGACCTTTACTTGTCCGATGTAGGCATCTGCACGTTTTCGCGGCGACGTTGCCGGACTTTTACCCAATTTTTCCAAGACTGTATTCACTGCATTCTTGTAATGAGCAAGTGTACGGGCCTTAAAGGTGCTCTCATCAGGCGCGCTGCCCATGCTCTCGCGGGAGGACAAACGTCCAAGCAGAACGTAGTCATTAATTTCTTCCTTCGATGCGGCCCGCCCTTCCTCTCCAAAATTCAGATACATAAAGTCGTTTACAAAGTTCAGTGCGTTATTTCTACGCATGGCATGGGCGGCCTCATGAACCATTGTTCGTGCCTGAGAAACCCCGTGGCTACGCTCGATATAACTTTGGCTCACCCATATGAAATTCCCGTCATTGGCCGTATTGAACGCCAATGCATCCGCACCCGGAAGCTGATCGACAAGAACTACTTGCTGGTTGCGCTTGTCCAGCAACATCGTCATGAAAGACTTGATCTCCTGCATATCTGCCAGCAGCAGGGAAGTAAAACTGTCTTTTTCCCCCGCAGACGAAAAGTCATGCTCATCAAACATCATTGTTAAAATTTTCTGCGTGGAGGAGCTTAACGAAGGCTGCGACAACGCTTTCTCCGCATTTGTTACCCATTCAAGTCCTAACTCTAATGCTTCGCTCGTTGCCTCCCTTTGTGTTGCCGGGAATGAATCAAGTCCCTTGGAAATAATTTTAATATTCTTTTTTTTTGCAAAGGATTCCTGTTCATTCAAAACGTCATAACTACTCGTCCCATTTTCGTCATGACGGTTAATCGGGGAGTTCCTTAGCATCCGGAACACATTCAGGCCATCCACAATCCCTGCAGGATCAGGATTCAACCAGCGTTGCAACCAAGGCACGTAATAACGATATCCGTAGTAGTAAAGCCCCGTCGCATCGCGCTCCTTGCCTGAATAACGCACGGTTTTATAACTGACCTCGGGTTCATCAACCCATGCAGTCGCACCGGACGGATAGAAATGTTCGCGACTGATCAGGTTCGCCTCAGCGTCCAGCTCAATACTGGTCGAACCCAGATGATCGCTGAAACCGTATCGGTAGAGATCGTTGCTGCCCGTCGGTGGCGGGCTTTGCCAGTGCAGAACGCGGACACTGTTGAGGCCGGTCTGCACGGTGATGACTTGCAGGCTCTCGCCCGTGCCAGTGTTCGTACGCAACTCCAGCGCTGGCAAATAACGGACTTCCGCGAGCAGGCTGCGTGAATTTGTCAGCGATACCCCCGTTTTGCGTACACGTTGACCGGCGCCATCGTAGAGATAGCATTCACGATCATCGGCGTCTGATCTGCGTGATACGAGCACTACCGAATCCAGCTGATTACGCAGGTTCCATTGCAACTGGCGTCCCTGATCCAGCAACAGCAGATTGCCCCGTGCATCGAAAGCTGCGCCGATCGCTGCCTCATCGGGCGGCACACCATTTCGCCAGGGCAGGCAACGATTGCTGTAGCGCGCGGCCTGCAGATCATGACAGGGATTCTGTTCGCCAACGTGAATCAGCTTCAGCAGATTGCCGCCGGCATCGTAACGATAGTCCTGCGTGTAATTGGCCAGGGCTGTCGGCCCGCCTCCGGCGGCGCCTGCCTCCCAGCCAGAGGCGCGGGACAGCTGATAAAGACTGTCGTAGTGATAACGGCTGATCGGCTCGATGCGCTGGTTGGCGAACCAGCGCTCGGGCAATGCCTGGTCTTCGATACTCGTTACGTTACCCATCGGGTCGTAGGCATAGAGCAGATGCTGCAGCACATTGCCCAGCTTGTCCTGAACGTGGCGCGTGAGCAGGCGGCCGTCTTCGGGTCGATAGCTCAGCGCTGTCAGTACGCCGTTGCCCGCCGTCTCCTGAATGACTTGCCCCTGCGCGTTGTAACGAATATCGCTGACCACCGAATGGCTTTGGGCCTGAAGGTCCAGACGTACATCCACCCCGCGTAACCGCCCGTCCAGCGTCAGCGCGAACACCTGCCGGTGACCACGAGCATCGAGTTGTTCCAGCACAGATTGCAGCGGCGCATGACGCCATTGTGTGGTTGCCCCCTCGCGCTCGAGCAACTTCTGTCGATCGACGATGGCCTCGGGCCAATCCGCCGCGACCGGCTCAAGCGTGAAGTGACGGGTGTTTTCACTGCACTGCCCGGTGATCGCAAACTGCGTGAACAGAACACTGCCTCCCGGATCGTCATGGCGGATCAACTGACCGAACTGATTGCACTGCGCATCACCCGCACCGGGGCGGCCGTAGGCCAAACGTTCTGCACACCGCCGAGGCACGCCGGTGCCCTCTTCGAACACCGCGACCGGGCGCAGCAGATCGTCGTATTCAATTTCGCGGCGTGTGCCGCGGCTGTCCCAGTTGAACAGCGTCTCGCCAGCCAGACCCGGCAACTGGACCTGGACCCCCGCATCGGTGCTGTCCGAGCGCAGCGCACTATCGTTCAGAGCGTGGACTGAGGTGAGACTGGCAGGCGCCTGCGGGTCAGTCGCTTGCAGCGCCCAGAGTCGAGCATCCCATTGTTTGACCGCACGCCCGGCAACGTCGCGCAACGTCCGCTCGATTCGCAGCTCACTGGCCATTCCCGCATCGGCCCGCCAGTAATTGACCGTGAGTATGGCCAACCCGCGCGGATCGTTCACGGCAAGCGATGGTGTTTTGCTGTGGATGCCCATAGTGCGTCAACGCCGCTGTGTGCCTTCGCGCATGGGACCAAGCGCGGCCCTGGATGCCTACTGTCAGAAATTACAGTCCCGACCAACGGTGCGCTTGACCGGGTCCCGAATACCCATCGCGCGAAGCCTTCGGTAGGATGGGCTCATTCCCCCCCTGGAGCGCTCAAGCATGTTCATCGGCATCCTGCTGGTCATCACCTGGCTGATTCTGCTGCTGCGCTATCCGGCCAAGGCCTTGCCGGTGTCGGTGGCCGCTGCCATCGGTCTGGGCTTCGTGGCGATGTGGGTGGTGTGGCTGGACAACCGCGAGATCAAGCAACTGGCGCGCCTGGAACTGCGCATGGCTTACGCTCCCGAGCAGTGCCCGGCCGACCGTCCGCTGCAATTGAAAATGAACAATGGCAACGATGTGCCGCTTACCGAACTGCGTTGGCGCATCGCCGCGTACGCGCCCGGCGATACGGTCAACCTGGCCGACAATCAGTACACTGCCCCACGCTATCGCGGTCCTGGCGAACTGCAGCCCGGCGCAACCTGGGAAGACTGCTTGCCACTGCCACCGCTACGCCCCGGCTATCGGCCACAAACCCTGGAATTTCGCGCCGAGCGATTGCAGGGTAGTTTCTCCGACTGACCTGTTTCTTAACTTTCTGCACAAGGAATGCGCTATGCCCGTTGCGTTGATTACCGGTTGCTCCAGCGGCATCGGCCGCGCCCTCGCCGACGCCTTCAAAGCGGCGGGTTACCAGGTCTGGGCCACTGCGCGCCGGGCCGAAGACGTGGCGACTTTAGCCAGCGCTGGCTTCACCGCCGTGCAACTCGATGTCAATGACAACGCTGCGCTGGAACAACTTGGCGAGCGCATCAGCCGCGAGCATGGCGGTCTCGACGTGCTGATCAACAACGCCGGTTACGGCGCGATGGGTCCGCTGCTCGACGGCGGCGTGGCGGCCATGCAGCGGCAGTTCGAGACCAATGTGTTTTCGATTGTCGGCGTCACTCGCGCACTGTTTCCGGTGCTGCGCCGGGCCAAAGGATTGGTGGTGAATATCGGCAGTGTGTCCGGTGTACTGGTCACGCCATTTGCCGGTGCCTATTGCGCGTCGAAAGCGGCGGTACATGCATTAAGCGATGCCTTGCGCATGGAACTGGCGCCGTTCGGTATCCGTGTAATGGAAGTTCAGCCCGGCGCGATTGAGTCGAGTTTCGCGAAAAATGCCGGGCATGAAGCCGAGCAGTTGATCAACGAGCAATCGCCGTGGTTTCCGTTGCGTGAAGGCATTCGCGCGCGGGCCAGGGCCTCGCAGGACAAACCGACCCCGGCCGCAGAGTTTGCTGCGGTGTTGTTGAACGCCGTGCAGCAGAGCAAACCGCCGCGGTTGATCCGCATAGGCAATGGCAGCCGGGCGTTGCCTTTGTTGGCGGCGATGTTGCCGAAGGGGTTGCTGGAGCTGACGCTGATGAAGCGCTTCGGCCTTGGCAAGCCGTTGTAATCCGCGAAAAGCGACAGTCGGTAGCCGAACCTGTCAGAGTTGACAGTGTGCCCCCACGCAAAATATTCATACGCTGATAGCCCTGACCAGATCGTTGGCCGAGGAAGTAACCGCTTGGTCGACTTCACCATTTTTCGATTGCAGAAAACAGGGTCTACTATGGATAGCAGCAACGTTCTCCATTATCAAACCTATCTCTTCGCTCATCGTGATGTCACTTGGGGTCCGCGTCGCAACGGCGTCCTGACGCTAGCCCAAATTTTCCGCGATGACCCGGCGACAGGCCGTCCCTTGACAGGCTCGACGCCTCTGGCGGACGGCTCACTAATCGTAACCAGCTCTTTTGATAGTTTCTCACGCCCCGTCTTTCTCTTAGCGAAGCTGAACGAACAGGGTGAGGTGGACGACACCTTTGGTGTGGACGGGCGCGTCACGGGCACGTTTTTGCCTGGCATCAATGCGTATGGGGGGCCAATCACCGAGGACAAAAAACATGGGCGCTTGCTCATGGCCGGCAGCACATGGACAGCGACATGCGCGAATCCCCTGCCGGCCATACTTTGCCTTGACCAGACGGGTAAAAGGGTTGCCGACTTCGGCAGCGATGGGCAGTTGATCGTAGATCTCAGTTCTGAACAACGTCACCCGGTCGACACCCCGGTGTGGGTGTGTTCGCAGAGCGATGGCAGCTTTTTCGTCGGCGTCGATTACGTTGTGGGTCCCTTGAGGGTCCTGACGGCGACCTTGCTGAAGTTTGATGAATTCGGCCAGCCTGCGGCCGACTTTGGCAAGAAGGGACGTATCGAAGTCCGGCTAGCCGACACCTCCACTGCCACTTCGCTGAATGACTGCTGCATTCTCGATGATGGTCGGATTTTGATAGCGGGTTATGCGCAAGCTCCCGGCGAGACGAAAAAGGCCCTGCTTGCGATGCTTAACGCCAACGGCTCCACTCACCTGCAATTTGGAGATCGCCAGACGCCAGGCGTAATGCTGGTCTCGCCAGAACCCGTCGATGCAGCTTTCAACGCAGTCAAACAGAGAACGGCAAACACGTTCGTCGCTGGCGGTTACAGCGATAAAAACGACGAGTTTCTCAGAAGCGGACTGCTGATGGGCTTCGACACGTCAGGCAGGCTCGATGATGAATTCAACGCGGGTCGCCTGCTGATATCCAACCGGGACAAAGGCCGTATACCGGTAAACTGGGAGGATCTGGTATTCCTCGACGGACATATTTTAGCCGCGGGTGGAAATCTGGAAGGAAGTTACATCGGCTGTATAAACACGACAGGATATCTGGAGGGCGACTTCGTCCCCACTGGCAGCGGTTTCCTTGATGAAACACCCACAGCGCTCGGTGCTCCATCGCTTCATTACAACGCCAGGAACCGTCAACTTTACTGCGGGGTGAACCTGAACCCTCGGAGCGATCTCGGCGGACTGTATCGTTATCAAATTCACTATTGATTACGCCGATTACGCCTCACTTCATGAGCAAAGCCATGGGATAAAGCGCTTCGGGCAGCGCGTAAAGGTTGAGGCCGCGTTGCCCCATCGCCAGCAGGCTGGCTCCCACAGGTATCTGCGGTGTGACGCATCTCCATTGTGGCGAGCCTGCTCGCGAAGGGGATGACTCGGTCTGTCAGAGGTCCGCGGTGGCTTGGTTCACCACCACCGTGCAAGTAATCCCCGCCGCCAGCAACACCCCTTCCGGCACCTCATCAATGTGAATCCGCACCGGCACCCGTTGGGCCAGGCGCACCCAGTTGAACGTCGGGTTGACATCGGCGATCAGCTCGCGACTTTCCGGGTTGTCACGGTCGTAGATGCCGCGTGAAATGCTCTCCACATGGCCCTTGAGCACTTCGCCGCTCATCAACTGCATATCGGCCTTGTCGCCGACTTTCACATGCGGCAGTTTGGTCTCCTCGAAGAAGCCGTAGACCCAGAACGAATTCATGTCGACCACGGCCATTTTCGCCTCGCCGATGCGCGCGTAGTCGCCGCGATGCACATTGAGATTGGTCACGTAGCCGTCCACCGCCGCGCGCACTTCGGTGCGTTTGAGGTTGAGTTCGGCAGCCTCCAGTTGCGCTTGCGCGTGTTGATAATCGGCGAGTGCTGCGTCGGCGATATTGCTGGCGTCGTCGCGGTTCTCTTTGGAGATCACCAGATTGTCGAGGTCGGCCCGGCGATGCGCGTTGACCTTGCGCATCTCCCATGTCGACTTGCGCGCAGCGACCAGCGACTGCGCCTGTTTCACTGCGATGCGGTAATGCTCGGGGTCGATGCGCATCAGCAGATCGCCCTTCTTCACCAACTGATTGTCACGCACCGGCACCTCGACCACTTCGCCGGTGACATCGGCGGCGACATTGATGATGTCGGCGCGGACGCGGCCGTCGCGAGTCCACGGCGTGTTCATGTAGTGCTGCCACAACGTGCGGCCGATCCACAGCGCCAGAGCCAGCACCAGCAGGGTTGCGAGCAGGCTGAAAAACTTTTTCATCAATGCCTTCTTTTAGCGAGAGTCAACGGTAAACCGTCAGCGCCATCGCGCCGAACAGACAGGTAAACAGGCTCAGACGCAGCAGCGCCGGGTGCCAGAAAAAGCGGTACAGATCGAACCCCGAAAGAAACCGGTCGAGCGCCCAGGCCAGCGCCGCAGCAATGAAAAACATCAGTGTCATGGTCGGCATGTACACGCCGTGGAAAGCGATTTCACGAGGCACGGGCAGGTCCTTCGGGGCGGGCGATGGCGTATTCGGCGAGCGGAGATTGCGGGTCGAGCAGCGAGGTGCGGATGAAGTGCAGATAGCTCTTCACCCGGCGCAGCGCCGAGGTATCGAAGTGTGGCGCGAACGGCTCGTCGGTGGCTGCGACGCGGCTGATCGCATGATCGACGGCAACCAGCGCACGCTCCAGATTGCTCGAATTGGGTTGCAGAAACAGCCGCACCAGCGCCCGACCCATCACGCGGATTGCCTGACGCCACGGCTGCGATTCGGCATAGGCCGGATGCACCGGCAGAATCGCCTGTTCCTTGCGCAGTTCGATGATCGCGTGACCGACTTCCAGCACTACGAACATCCAGCGCAGCAGATTTTGCTGCACCTTCGGCTGGCCGGCGGCGAGACCATAGGCCTGATGCAGCAGGTCGCGGGTGCGGCTTTCGAAACTCGAGGCCAGGCCTTTGAGTTTGCCGCTGATCGCGTAGACCACTTGTTCGCGCAGATCCTGCTCCAGCCGTTGCCACAACCAGCGACTGTTCGGCGGCAGAATAATCGCCCCCGCCGCCGCGCAGACAAGCATGCCCATGACCATGGCGATGTAGTCGTTGATGAAGTTGTAGGGGTTGTAGATCGTCAGGTTGTCCGGCACTGATCCGGTGCTGAAAAAGATCAACAAACCGAGGCCGACCCCGGCGTATTGGGGCCGCGAGGTGAGGAACGAACCGAGCACGATCACTGGGGCGAGCATCACGCACAGCAGTGGGAAACCGTCGATCAGCGGGAACAGGAAAAACATCTCGACGAAGCCGACCAACGCACCAAGAAACGTCCCGCAGGCCATCTGGAACGCCATGCGTTTGGGGTTCGGCGTCGCAGCGGACAAGCCCACGGTGGCGGCGGCAATCAGGGTCATCGTCGCGCCGCTTGGCCACGCGGTGGCGACCCAATAACTGCCCAGCAACAGCAGGATGAACGACGCACGAATCCCGGAAGCGGCGGCCGCCCACCAGTTGGTCTGCGGCGTGAACGGCTCGTCCCAGCGCTCGCGTTCGTGGCGGTGCTCGGCGAGGGAGGCATGGGTCTGGGCGTAGCCGTGCAGGTCATCGACGAAGCGATAAAGCAATTCGTACGCGGTGTGGAAATCCAGTTGTTCGGCCTCGCTTGGCGCGGTCTCCTGAAACAGCCCGCGCAGGGTGCGCACCCGCGCCGGCAAACCTTCCTTGTAGATCGCCAGCGCTGTCGCCAGACGTGCGGCATCGGGGCTGGTCAGGGCACGGCCGCTGAAACCGTCGAGCACTTCGGCAAGGTCCTGCAGACCCGGTTTGATCGCCGCGACCACATGTTCCTCGCCATTGCCGCGCAAGCGTTCAAGCAACTGATGCAGGGCGTTGAAGCGCGTGGTGACGCCCATGAATTCGCTGTTCAAACGGCTCAGCCGACCATTGCGCCGGCGCATGTGCGGGTCTTCGAACACAGTCACGCTGCGCAGCCCTTCCAGGCCCACGGCTTCGGCAATGAAGCGCACGTTACTGGCCTCGAAGGCTTCGGCTTGGCTGCGCCCGCGCAGGCCGTCGGTGACGAACAGGGCAAACACCCCGAAGCGCTGATACAAGGCATTGCGCATGGCGGCGCTGGCAGTCTGCGGCAGGATCGCCGCGCTGATCAGGGTGGCGCAGAGAATCCCCAGCGAGATCTCCAGCACACGCCACACTGCCGCCATGAACGCGCCGTCCGGGTGCGCCAGCGCTGGCAAACCGACCATCGCCGCGGTGTAACCGGCCAGCACGAAACCGTACGCGCGAAAGTTACGGCAACGCGCCGCACCGGCCGAGCAGATGCCGACCCAGATCGCCAGCGAGCCGAGGAACAATTCGGTGTTCTGCGCAAATAAAGCGATCAGCGTGACCATCATTGCCGACCCGGCCAGTGTGCCGAGAAAGCGATAAAAACTCTTGGCGAACACCTGACCGCTCTGCGGCTGCATGACGATGAACACGGTGATCATCGCCGTGCGCGGTTGCGGCAATTCCAGACGCATCGCCAGCCACAAGGTCAGGAACGCGGCGATCAACACCTTGAAAATGTAGACCCAGGTCACGCCATCGCTGCGCGCCCAGTCAAAGAAACCGCGGCGCCATTCCAAGGCGTAGAGCCAGCGTATGGGAGCGGGCAAAGGCGTCATTGGTAGTACTCAAAATAATCAGGCAAAACGCGGCCCCTGCAGGAGTGAGCCTGCTCGCGATAGCGATTTCACATTCAACAAGTCTGTCGGCTGATACACCGCTATCGCGAGCAGGCTCACTCCTGCAAGGGGATGTGTGTTCAACGCAGCAGTGCCGGGGTTTTCGGCGCCAGGGTCTGCTCGGCACTTGGCACATCGCTGCCGGCACCGAGGCCACCGCCCAACGCCGTCACCAGTTCGGCATGTGCACTCAACCGCGCCGCCTGCACCTGCTGTTGCACCTGCTGCTGTTTGAACAGCAAGGTCTGCGCGTTGAGCACGTTGAGGTAATCGGTGAGGCCGCGCTGGTAAGCGATCATCGCGATGTCGTAAGTCTTCTGCGCCGTGGCCACCGACTCGGCGGCGAAGCCCTGCTGCTTGTCCATCGACTCGCGGCGGATCAACTGGTCGGAGATGTTTTTCAGCGCGTTGATCAGCGTCTGGTTGTAGTGCGCCACGGCAATGTCGTAACCGGCCGAGGCTTCGCCCAACTCGGCTCGCAATCGCCCGCCATCGAAGATCGGCAACGAAATCGCCGGGCCGACGTTGTAGTTGAGCTTCTTGCCAGTCAGAAACTCCAGCGCGCCGCCACCGGTGGCCATGTAACCAAGGCTGCCGACCAGATCGACGTTGGGGTAAAAACCGCCATGAGCGACATCGATGCCGCGCGCCTGCGCCGCCACTTGCCAGCGACTGGCGACCACGTCGGGACGCTGGCCGAGCAGTTCGGCGGGCAAGGCCGAAGGCAATTTCAACGCTGCACCGAGCGACAGAGTTGGGCGCTGCAATTGCGCGCCGTCACCCGGTCCTTTGCCGGCGAGCGCGGCAATCTGATTGCGACTCAGGGCGATCTCTTCGTCCAGCGCATCGAGCTGGCGATGGGTTTCCGGCAACGGCGTTTCGGCCTGGCTGACTTCGAAGTGCGTGCCGATGCCGCCGTCCAGGCGTTTCTGCGCCAGATCGACAATCTGCTGTTGCTGCGCCAGCGTCGCCGCGACGATGTCGCGCTGGGCGTAATGCAGCGACAGCTCGATGTAGGCGCGCACGATGTTGCTCTGCAATTCCAATTGCGCCAGCCGCGCCTCGGCGACGCTCATGTGCGCCAGATCCACCGCGCGCTCACTGGCATTGCTTTCACGGCCCCAGAGGTCGAGCGCGTAGCTGAAACCGAGCGCGGCGTTGTTGTCCCAGGTTGTTGTGTTGGCCAGCTCGCCGGGGCCATAAAACTGGTCCGTCGGCCAATTGTGCCGTTTGAGCGTCGACTCGCCATTGATCTGCAACGACTCCGCCGCCTCGGCAACACCGGCCAGCGCCTTGGCCTGGCGCACCCGCGCGGCGGCCATGGCCATCGTCGGGCTGCCTTGCACGGCGAGGTCGATCCAGTGGTTGAGTTGCGGGTCGCCGTAGACTTGCCACCATTGCGCGCTGGGCCAATGGGCGTCACGGGCGGCGTGGGCGATGGCCTCGTCGGTGGCCAGCGAATTGGCCGCCAGTGCCTCGCTGTGCGGGGCAATTCCTTGCGTTGAGATGCAGCCGCCAAGACCCAGGGTGAAAGCCAGAACACTGAGCGACAAAAGCGCTCTGTTGATGCGACGCGGCACAGCTGCGAATTCCTGAAAAGGGGATAAACCGGGACTGTGTGGTAGCGAGACTGCTCGGGAAAGCAGCACTTGGGTTCGGACTGAACAACCGGCCTGTGCGCCTCGACTGCCACAACGGCGCAATTCTAGGGGGGCGCCTTTACGGCGATAAGCTGGGTTTTCTGTGAATCTTTGTTACGGTTAACGCGATAATCCTTAAGTCTGGGGTCTCAGCCCCTGAAACTTCGTGTCACAATTTGCCATCTCCCTTGAGAGCACCCCATGGACACTTTGCAAAACATGCGCGCCTTCAGTTGCGTCGCCGAAGCCGGCAGCTTCACCGCCGCGGCAGTGCAACTCGACACCACCACCGCCAACGTCTCGCGCGCGGTTTCCAACCTCGAAGCCCACCTGCAAACCCGCCTGCTCAACCGCACCACGCGACGCATCGCCCTCACCGAGGCCGGCAAACGCTACCTGCTGCGCTGCGAGCAGATCCTCGCCTACGTCGAGGAAGCCGAGGCCGAAGCCAGCGACGCCCACGCCCGCCCCGCCGGGCAGCTGAAAGTGCACACCATGACCGGCATCGGCCAACACTTCGTCATCGACGCCATCGCCCGCTATCGCAAGACCCACCCGGACGTGACCTTCGACCTGACCATGGCCAACCGCGTGCCGGACCTGCTCGACGAAGGCTATGACGTGTCCATCGTGCTCGCCAGCGAACTGCCGGACTCGGGTTTCGTCTCGCAACGCCTGGGCATCACCTACAGCATCGTCTGCGCCTCACCGGCCTACGTAAAAGCCAACGGCGCCGCGCAAAAACCCAGCGACCTGCTCAACCACGCCTGCCTGCGCCTGGTCAGCCCGGTGATCCCCCTGGAAAAATGGGCCTTCGACGGCCCGGACGGCCAGGAAATGGTCACGATCAACAGCTCGCCGTTTCTGGTGAACTCCGCCGACGCCATGAAAACCGCGATCATCAGCGGCATGGGCGTGGGCGTACTGCCGGTGTACGCCGCCATCGAAGGCTTGCGCAACGGCACGCTGGTGCGAGTGATGCCGAACTACCGCTCGCAAGAGCTGAACCTGTATGCGATCTACCCGTCGCGGCAGTACCTGGATGCGAAGATCAAAACGTGGGTCGAATATCTGCGCGGCTCGTTGCCGGAAATATTGGCAGCGCATCAGGCGGAACTGGCGGCGTATGAGTTGAGCGGAAGTCTGGCTGGAGCACGGGTTGCGAACTGATTTTAACTGGCCTCGAATCGCGTGCTGAATAAACACGAAACAACCCGTTCCTCCGCCTCACGGCGAAAAGCCCCTCACCCTAACCCTCTCCCGGGGGGAGAGGGGACTGACCGTGGTGTCTGGCAGAGATACACCAACGCAGAAGTACCGAGTTGAACTCAGATTCTGATACCAAAATCCACTTCTTCCCCCATTGAATGATACGAGGTGAGGTCGGACACACTGTTCGTATCGTTCAATCGCCACAAACCAGAAACGGGCAATCTTAATAGCCAAATACTATAAAAACCTGTCATATCTGACAGTACTCATTTAATCGTTTCAGTCGAACAATGGATGTTGTGACCCCGACCTAACTTGAAGGAGCAAGACATGTCCACTAAAGATCTGAAACTCGACAAACTCAAGAAATCAGGTAAAGGCACTGTGAGTGCCAAACTAAACAAAGACTACGTCACCGACAAATTCGAAGGAACACCCGACCATTTTGTTACCGACAACACTGTAGTCGCGCTACAAGCAACTTACCAAAAAACCACTACCACCTCATTCACTATCCACCTCGAGTTTGATGCAAACATTCAGCACGGCAGGCATGAATTCAGCACTACGCACTTTCCGTCCCCATTCAGATTTTCGTATACGTCGGGCTCACATACAAAAGGCTATACAAGCGCTAAGAATGCAGGGTTTATTGTTGTAGAGGAGTTCAATATTGCCGAAGGCCTTTTCAAGGCATCGTTCAACTTCACGTTCATGGATTTCGATACAGGGGAGCTGCATCAAGTTCATGATGGTCATATTGATGTCCAAGGCCTTGAGATTATCGAGGGGTGAAGGGTCGTAAAGTCTGACCAAGCCAGCCACTCCCTGCCAAAACTGAAAAGCCCCTCACCCTAGCCCTCTCCCGGAGGGAGAGGGGACTGACCGTGGTGACTTGGAGAGATACGCCAACTTGGGATACCGAGTCGTACTCAAGTTCTGAACGGCCCACGAATCGGCTCCCTCTCCCTCGGGAGAGGGCTGGGGTGAGGGGCAGCCACACCACAAAACCAGAGCCAGCCGCCACGCTTCTAACCACTCAACAATGAGCGTTAGCTCGCGTGCTCTTGATCTTGCCTAACCAGCGACATCGGAAGGCTGAGTGGAGGGATTGATCCGGGCGTGGGAGCGCAGCGACCGTACGACGAAGTCGTACACAGCGGAAGTAGGTGCAGCGAAGCAAACCGTAGCCGCTGCGTCCGGATCGATCCCGGAGCGAAGGGACCCGAGCCTGCGAGGGCCGAACGCAGGAGCAAAGCCTTTTGGTTCCTTTTTGGCGTCTGAAAAAGGGACTCGCCGTAAGGGCGAAACCGCCAGCCGCCACACCCGCAGCAACGGATATACACGCCAAACCAACCAGAGCATGGTCGGCCCAGAGGCCGCCAAGACAACCCAACCCAGAAAATGTTAGCGTGCTTTCAATCAAGCCGCACGACGAGCCCCAAGCAATGAAAAAAACAGTCCTGGCCTTCAGCCGCATCACCCCGCCCATGATCGAACGCCTGCAAGAGGAGTTCGACGTCATCGTCCCCAACCCAAAGGCCGGTGACATCAACATGCAATTCAACGAAGCCCTGCCCCACGCCCACGGCCTGATCGGCGTCGGCCGCAAACTCGGCCAGGCACAACTCGAAAGCGCGACAAAACTCGAAGTGGTCTCCAGCGTCTCTGTCGGCTACGACAACTATGACCTCGACTACTTCAACCAACGCGGGATCATGCTCACCAACACCCCGGACGTGCTCACCGAAAGCACCGCCGACCTCGCCTTTGCCCTGATCATGAGCAGCGCCCGCCGCGTCGCCGAACTCGACGCCTGGACCAAGGCTGGCCAATGGCAAGCCAGCGTCGGCGCGCCCCTGTTCGGTTGCGACGTCCATGGCAAAACCCTGGGCATCGTCGGCATGGGCAACATCGGCGCCGCCGTGGCCCGCCGTGGCCGCTTCGGCTTCAACATGCCGATCATCTACAGCGGCAACAGCCGCAAGACCGAACTGGAAAAGGAACTCGGCGCACAATTTCGCAGCCTGGAGCAACTGCTCGCCGAAGCCGACTTCGTCTGCCTGGTGGTGCCGCTCAGCGACAAGACCCGCCACCTCATCAGCCATCGCGAACTGGCGCTGATGAAACCGAGCGCAATTCTCGTCAACATTTCGCGCGGCCCGGTTGTCGATGAACCGGCACTGATCGAAGCCCTGCAAAACCAGCGCATCCGTGGCGCCGGGCTGGACGTCTACGAAAAGGAACCGCTGGCCGAGTCGCCCCTGTTCCAGCTGAGTAACGCCGTGACCCTGCCGCATATCGGCTCGGCCACTACTGAAACCCGCGAGGCCATGGCCAATCGCGCACTGGCCAACCTGCGCAGCGCACTGCTCGGCGAACGTCCGCAGGATCTGGTCAACCCGCAAGTCTGGCGCGGCTGAAAAACAACGGGCAAGTGCACATTCCACTTGTCCGTTATTTACCATTACACAACTTGAAATTTAACACTGACCAAAATTCTACAGCCGCACTATAAGCTCTCCACATCCGTCTATCTAACGACATACGCCATGGAGAGCCAACACCTTGAATACCCTGAATACCCTGACCACAGAA
This sequence comes from Pseudomonas sp. Z003-0.4C(8344-21), assembly GCF_900104975.1. Taxonomy (NCBI): domain Bacteria; kingdom Pseudomonadati; phylum Pseudomonadota; class Gammaproteobacteria; order Pseudomonadales; family Pseudomonadaceae; genus Pseudomonas; species Pseudomonas sp. Z003-0.4C(8344-21). Next base: position 5,280,971 of record NZ_LT629756.1, read on the forward strand.
AAACTGATCCGTTACAGCAAAGTCATGCTGATGGCTTACATCAGTTTTTTTGGAATATTGGTGATACTTCACAACTTTACCGACTACGAATCCAATTACACTTACGTGGCTCATATCCTGAGTATGGATACCACCACCGCCAGCGAGAATCTCAGGTATCGAGCCATTGACTCGCCTATAGTCCACCACCGGATCTACTGGTTCATCATCACGATGGAAGTCACCTATACCGTGCTCTGCCTGGTAGGCACCTATCAGCTGTATCGGCATATCAACTCCCCCGCCGAAGTGTTCCACGAAGCGAAAAAGTTTTCGATCATGGGTATTTTGGTGGCGATTTTTATTTATTACGTTTGCCTGCAAACCGTGGGCGTCGAATGGTTCGACATGGACACTTCGCAATCGTGGAATGCCAAGGATTGGGCCCGGCACATTGTCGATTTCATTTTACCGGTGATGATTTACATCACATTGAAATTAGAGCACTGAAGTTCAGTGCTCGATTATTCAAGCCAACTGTTCCTGCGCAGGGACTGCCACTGTTTTCGGTTTACGAAACACCAGCACGTTGCCCAGCATCACCAGAACCAGACCGATCAGCGCCGGTGCTGTCCATTGATAACCTTCGGCAAACGCCGAGACGTTCAACGCCACCACCGGGAACAGCACCGTGCAGTACGCCGCCCGCTCGGGGCCCATGCGCCCGACCAGCGTCAGATAGGCCGTGAAACCGATCACCGAACCCGGAATCACCAGATACAGCAGCGCGCCCACGTAACGCGAGCTCCAATCCATGTCGAACGGGATGCCTTTGACCAGGCACCACAGCGTCAGCATCGCCGCGCCATAGGCCATGCCCCAGGCATTGGTAGTCAGCGGTCTGAGGCCGGCCTTTTGTTGCAGGCTCGAGAGCATGTTGCCCGCCGAAAAACACAAGGTTCCACACAGCGCCAGCCCCAGGCCCAACAGGGTTTGCGGGCTGGCTTGATGCCCGGCCAGTTCCGGCCAGAACAGCAGGCCCAGGCCGAACAAACCGAGCCCGCCGCCCGTCAGCACATTGCGTGCGATGCGCTGGCCGAAGAAAACCCGCGCGTTGAGGGCATTCCACAGCGTCGCCGTGGAAAACACCACCGCTACCAGCCCGCTGGGAATCCACTGGCTGGCAGTCAGGAAACACATGAAGTTGACGCAAAACAGGCACAGCCCCTGCGCCACACAAATCAGATGCCCGCGGCGATTCATCGGCTGCAGACGGCGGCTGAGCAGCAACAGCGCAAACAACACCAGCGCAGCGAGGCCGAAGCGGTAGACGATCGATACCGGTATCGCCACAACGCCCAATTGCCATTTCAAGGCAATCCACGTGGTGCCCCAGATCAGTACGGTCAACAAATACAACGACAGGTTCATGGTGCATTCTCCTCGATAGACCATGAGTGTCGGTCCGGCGCCGCTGCGCACGCTTGCAGATTCTTGCGCTTTTCTCGGGTGACGGGCTGGCAGCCGGGTGTCTACGGAGTAGCATGCAAGGCGTCGGAGAAAATCACCCATGGCCGCAATCGATACCCTGCAAGTCTTTCAAGAGCTCAACAGCTCGCCGAACGCCCGCCTGGTGCACAGCGCCGAGCTCGGCGACGGCTTGTCCGCCGCGGTATGGACCAATCACCACGACGCCCGCGAATATTCAGCGCCGGGTCACCACACCGTGTCCTGCTACATCGCCGGTGGCACCGGCACGTTTCGTCGCGGCCAACCGCAGCAAAAGGGTGCACCGGACAAGCTGTGCATCCTGCCGGCCGAGCATGAGTCGGGCTGGGTGGTCAACGGCGACATTCGCCTGGCGCACCTGTATTTCAGCGCCGAACAATTCGCCCTCGGCTGCGTGACCCTGCTCGACCGCGAGCCGCGCGAGATGCAGTTGCGCGAGCATACCTTCCTCGAAGACCCGCAACAGGCACAGCGTTTTCGCCAATTACTGGCGCTGAACTGGGACGAACCCGCCGAGCGCTTGCTGACCAGCAGCATCGCCCATGAATTGATCAGCCACACCTTGCTCAGTCAGGTCGGCGCGCGGCAGGGTTTGCGCTTGAAGGGCGGGCTGGCGACGCATCAACGCCGACAGCTGATGGCGTACATCGACAGCCAACTGGCAGAGCCGATCAGCCTGGGGCAACTGGCCGGATTGTGTGCGCTGTCGGAATACCATTTCGCGCGGATGTTCCGTGCGAGTTTCGGGTTGCCACCGCATCAATATGTGCTGGCGCGGCGCCTGGATCGGGCGCGGCAGATGTTGCGCGGGACCATGCTGCCGCTGGGTGAGATTGCGCTGGCGTGCGGGTTTGCCAGTGCGAGTCATTTCACTAATCGGTTCAAGCAGGTTTTGGGTGGGACACCGGGTGAGTATCGGCAGGTGTTTTTGCGTTGAGCCTGTTTCCCTCACCCCAGCCCTCTCCCGGAGGGAGGGAGCCGACCGCGGTGTCTGGCGTCATACATCGACCTCAATCACCGAGTCGATTATGGATTCCATGTATGACTTTCAGGTCGGTGTAACTTTCGAATAACACACGGTCAGTCCCCTCTCCCTCTGGGAGAGGGCTAGGGTGAGGGGCTTTTGACGTTGATTCAAAACTCCAGAGTGCTCGACAATGAAACCTGCCGCGCATCCCCCATCGATACAAAGAACCGGCTCGCCGAAGACGTGTAATACGTGCGGTCAAACAGGTTCTTCACGTTCAGCTGAAACTTGACCTTCTGCCCTTCAACCCTCGTGTCGTAAGTCGCAAACGCATCAGCCACGGTGTAGCTCGGCAGATCAAAATCATTCACCGCGTTCCCCGCGCGCTCACCGACATAACGCGCGCCCGCGCCGATGCGTAACTGGTCGCCGCCCAGCACGCTGCCGAAGTCGTACACCGCCGACAACGAGCCGGAATTCTTCGCTACGTTCTGTAGGCGCTTGCCTTTGTATTCCGGGTCTTCGGTGACTTCGGCATCGGTGTAGGCGTAGCTGCCGATCATGCTCCAGCGGTCACTGAGCTGACCGCTCAAGTCCACCTCGAGACCACGCGAACGTACTTCGCCGGCAGCACTGTAACGCGTCGTCGGGCCTTCGGCATTGGCCACCAGCACGTTACGTTTCTTGATGTCGAACACCGCGACGTTGCCCGTGATGCGCCCCGGCAAATCCAGACGTGCGCCCAGCTCCCACGACTTGGCTTCTTCCGGCGCGATGCTGCCGTCGAGCACAGTGCTGCTGCCGCTCAGCGGGGCGATGGTCGAGTTGGGTTTGAACGATTCGGTGTAGCTGCCGTAGAACGACAAGGCGTCGGTGTAGCGATATACCAGGCCGGCACGCGGCACCCATTTCTGGCCGTTGCTGTCGGTGTTGGCCTTGAACGGCACACCTTTGCCGGCGTACTGGTCGTACTCCTGAAAACGCCCACCGGCGACCAGAATCCATTGATCGGTGAGGTGGATCGAGTCCTGCACGAACAGCGAATCGCTGCGCAGCTCATCGGTCTGTGCGCTGTCGGGCGCGCTGACCGTAGTGCCCATCACTTCGCGGCCATACACCGGATTGACGTAGCTGAAGGTGGTCAGGCTTTTCTGCCGGATCAGGTCTTCGCGGTAGATCTTGCGGTACTCGTCATCGACGCCGAACACCAGATCATGCTGCATACCCAACACGTTGACCTTGCCTTCAAGGCTGGCGGTGGTGAAGCGGTCGGTGCTGATCGCGTTTTGAGTGCCGTCCATGCTGCGGGTCAGCGTGCCTTTTTTCGTGTCGATCGCGGTTACCCGCACCTGACTGGCGTCGTAGGTCTCGCGGTTCCAGCTGTAGCCGAAATGGGCTTTCCAGTCGTCGTTGAGTTGATGATCGGCTTCAAAATGATAAAGATCCGAGCGCCCTTCCATATCATTGAACGGCTCGTCGAGACGCTGTTTGCGCGAGATGTCCAACGGGTGATTGGTGCGCGGGTCGATCAGCGTGCCGCGGTCGAATGGCGTGAGAAATTCGCGGTGCTCGTAAGCGAAAAGCAACTGAGTGTCTTCACCGAACCAGGCCAGCGACGGTGCAATCAGGGTTTCGCGATGAGTGCCGAAGTTGCGCCAGTAATCTTCGTCTTCGTGATCCACCACCATGCGATAGGCCAGCCCGGAATCGCCCAGCGCACCGGTGCTGTCGAAGCTGCCGCCGCTGCCGTTCTTGCCCTCGCCGTAGGTCGAGCCACGCAGAGTCAGCGCGTTATAGGGCGTAAGTTCCGGTTTCTTGCTGACCAGGTTGACCACCCCTCCCGGGTCTTGAATGCCGTAGAGCAACGAGGCCGGGCCCTTGAGCACTTCGACGCGATCAACCGTGGCGTTCATGCCGCGACCCTGCACGATCGGCATGCCGTCGCGCATGATCGAGCCGTTGCGGTTGTCGCCAAAACCGCGGGTCATCACCGAGTCCTGAGTGCTGCCCAAAGTATTGCCTTGGGTGATGCCGCTGACATTGGCCAGCGCATCGTCAAGATTGCGCGGCGCCTGATCGCGGATCACCTGGGCCGGGATGACATTGACGGTCTGCGGAATCTCCTGCAACGACGCCGAGGAACGCATCACTGAACTGGTTTCCGGTGGCTGATAGCTGGTCGAGTCGTCACGCGTCGAAGTGATGGTAGTGGCGCCGAGGTTCAGCGCGCCTTCGGTGGGTTTGGGCTCAAGCGCCAGCGTGTGGCTGTCGGTGCGGCGGAAGTTCAGGCCGGAGCCGCTGAGCAAGCGTTGCAATGCCTGTTCGGCGCTCATCTGGCCGTTGACTGCCGGTGCCGTCAGCCCGTACGGGGCTTCGTCGGTGTAGACCACGCTTTGCCCGGTCACGCGGCTGAAGTCGCTCAAGGCTTGCGGCAGCGGCTTGGCGTCCAGCGAAAAACTGTACTGCTGTTGCGCCTGGCTGCTGAGCGTTTCAGCGGCCAATACAACGCTGACCGGCAACAGCGCCAGTGCCGAAAAACTCAACGCCGACCTGCCCAACCACTGTTTGACCGAACCCGATTTTGCCCTGGACTTCATGACTCAATGACCTGTGTAGAACCGCAACGGATGCGAATGACTCGCAGTTTCAGTCACTACACGGATGGGGCTGGGGTTTACCTCACTCATAATCTGAAATTTTTTTTGCGGTGACTGATACGGCGCCATCGCGAGCAGGCTCACGCCTACATCTGGAATGCGTTTCCCCTGTAGGAGTGAGCCTGCTCGCGATGGCGTCAGACGGCTCAGCGCAAAATAATCAGCTGCCCCAACACCCGATGCTGCTCAAACCCCAACACCCCCTGCAACGAATTGAGCACCGCCTGCGGGTCCTTGCTGGGAAAGCTGCCGCTGACCTTGCGCGCCGCCAATTCATCGTTGAGCAACACGATCCGTCCCGGGTAGTAGCGGCGCAAATCCTCGACCACCTCGGCCAGCGTCGATTTGTAATACGTCAGCCAACCCTGACGCCAAGCCAGTTGCGCCTCGCTGTCGACGCCATGAAGTTTTTCCGCCGCACCCTCGCCATAAGCCACCTGCTGCCCGGCCGTGAGAATCTGCTGCTCGCCATCGCGGCTCGCCGTTACACCCACCCGTCCTGACAGCACCGTGACCTGCGCGCCATGAGGCTGCAAACGCACTTCGAATTGCGTGCCGAGCACCCGCGCCTCACCGTTCTCCGCCGCGACGATAAACGGCTCGCCGGTGTGGCTGACGCTGAAAAATCCGGCGCCACGGCGCAGTTGTACACGCCGCTCGCCGTGGCTGAAATCCACGGCAATCGCGCTGTCGGCATCCAGCGTCACTTGCGATTGATCGGCCAGCGTCACCGTGCGGATCTCGCCCGGCGCCGACACATGATCGGCGCCCAGATCATCGAGCCAGCGCTGCGCTTGCCATCCCGTGCCGAGGCTGACCATCAGCAGCAGACACGCCGCCATGGCCAGCGCCGCGGACCAGCGCAAAACCGGCGAACGTCGCGGACGGTCCATCGCTTCGAGATAACCCTGCAACGCCAACGCCTCTTCATCGGCCAGGGTTTGTGCCGGGCCTTCGCTCAGCTCCCACAGCACCTGCGCCTGCGCATACGCCTCAGCGTGGGCCGGGTCGGCACGCAGCCACTGGCTGAAGGTCAGTTGGTCGCCGGCGCTGGGCCGATCATGCAGCAGGCTCAGCCAGGCCAGAGCGGCCTGTTCCTGGGCGGGCGTCGGAACGATGTTATCGGCGGGGTTCACGGTGCTTTCCCTGGCAGACGTGGCGCGGGGTTGCGCAGGCTGGCCTTGCAGGCCTCGAGGGCGCGCATCATATGTTTTTCCACGGCACTTTGGGACAAGCCCATGGCTTTGGCGATGTCCGCGTACTTGCGCCCGTGGATGCGGTTGAGCAGGAAAATCTGCCGGGTGCGCTCGGGCAAGGCGCGCAACGCCGCTTCGACATGGCGCAGGTCATTGCCGGCTTCGAGCGCGGCTTGCGGCTCGCTGCCTTGGCTGTGCGGCTCGTCCGGTTGCCAGCCCTCGTTGGCGCGCGTGCGCGTGCCTTCACTGCGCAGGTGGTCGATGGCAATGTTGCCGGCGCAGCGCAACAGGTAGGTGCTGAGCTCTTCGACCTGCACCAGCGGCCGTCGCCAGAAACGCAAAAACAGGTCCTGTACCAGATCCGCCGCCGTCGCGCGACAACCGACACGACGGTTCACCAGCGCTTCCATCTGCGAGCGCTGCGACAGAAATACCTGGAGAAAATGCGCACGCGCGCCATGCGGCTCGTCGTCGCGCGACTCCGGTGGCAGACCGATCAGCATTTCAGCGCTGCGCCCATGTCTGCAGGCAGGCGGTGACCTGATGAAAGCCTTGTTTCATGCCAGCCCCAAGCCCCGCACGACGCCGGAAACGGTCGCCAGAATCACGCTTGGCACCAGCAAGCCGACCCACGCCGACCACGCCGTACGACAGGCAATGCACCAGAGTACGGCGACCAGATAGACCAGAAACGAAACGGCCATGCCGGTCACCAGCGCGTCGGCACGGCCCAGCGGCAACCACAGGGTCAGCGTCACGCTGGCCAGCGCGGCAACGAGATAGCCACCGAACACCGCCGCCAACACCCGTGAGGTGACGGCCAGGCGATAGGACATGGGCAATGTGGCGAGTTTGTCTTTCATGTTTCGACCCTGAAACGAAAAACGTCCGGCAGACGAGCCGGATCAAGCAAGCGATATTAATGATAAATATTCTCATACGCAAAAGCTTCTGATTGCCGGACGATGCACTCGGCCCTACAATGCGAACCGTTCTTGTTCTCTAACGCACGTTCTCGACGCCTGCTTTGCGTCCGGAGTCATTCCGTTGTCGTCCGCCCACTCCGTCGAATCGCTTTATCAGGCTCATCACAGCTGGCTCAACGGCTGGTTGCGACGCAAGCTCGGCTGCCCGGATAGCGCGGCGGACCTGGCACAGGACACCTTCATCAAAGTGCTGACTGCGCGCGAGCCGCCACTGATCATCGAGCCGCGCGCGTTCCTGACCACCCTCGCCAAACGCGTGCTGTTCAACCATTACCGCCGCCAGGATCTGGAGCGCGCCTACCTCGAAACCCTGGCGCAGATGCCGGAGATCGTCGCGCCGTCGGAAGAACACAAAGCGATCATCCTGCAAACCCTGATGGAGCTGGACGAGTTGCTTGACGGACTGCCGCGTGCGGTCAAACGCGCCTTTCTGCTGGCGCAGGTCGATGGCCTGACCTATCCACAGATCGCCGCAGAACTGGGCATCTCCGTGGCCACGGTCAAACGACACCTGCACAAAGCGGCGCTGCGCTGCTATTTCGCTTTATGAACCGCACTCCGGATTTTTCCGCGCAAGTGGCCGAGCAGGCCGTGCACTGGCTGCTGGAAATGCAGCAAGGCGCCCTCAGCCCGCGCCAGCAACAGGCCTGGCAGCAATGGCTGGACGCCCACAGCGAACATCGCCGCGCCTGGGAACACATGCAGCGGGTCAATCAGCGTTTGCGCGGTGTGGCGTCGCCGCTGGCCCATGCGGCGCTGAACGGGCCGAAGTCCGCCAGCCGTCGGCAGGCGCTGAAACTGTTGCTGATTCTGGGCGCCGGTTCGGCCATGACCTGGGGCCTGCGCGAGCACACGCCGCTGCCGTCGCTGCTCGCCGATTACCGCACGCCGCTGGGGCAGCGGCGCAAGGTGTCGCTGGGTGGCGACGATCTGTTGCAGCTCAACACCGCGAGTGCCGTGGATATCGATGGCGCGCAACGCCTTATTCGCCTGCTCGAGGGCGAAATGCTCCTGAGTACTGCCAAACCGTTCGCAATCCGCACCGCGCAAGGCGTTCTGAACGCTCAAGGCGCGCGCCTCAATGTGCGTCAGTTTGCCGATCGAACGCAGATCGCCCTGTTTGCCGGGCGCGTCGAATTGACTCTCGATCAACGCGCGCCCGTGCTGCTGCCGGTCGCGCGCCAGCTGAGTTTTACTGCGAGTGTCATCAGCGACGCCAAACCGCTGGATGCCAACAGCGGCGCCTGGACTGACGGCATGCTGGTCGCCGCGCACATGCGCCTGGGCGACTTCCTCGACGAGTTGGGCCGCTACCGTCGCGGTCAGCTGCATTGCGACAAGAAAGTCGCCGATCTGCTGATCTCCGGGACTTATCCACTGGACGACAGCGAGCAGATTCTCGACCTGCTGCAAATCAGTCTGCCGGTCAAAGTCCGGCGGTTTACCCGCTACTGGGTGAGCGTCGAAGCGCGGGTCCGAAGCACCTGAAAAATAAATGAGCCGTTTTTCAGATCTGGCGTGACAGAGAAGGAAAGCCCCCTTGATTCAACCTTCTCAGGATCATCCGCCATGCATCCCACCCGCCTCACACCCTTGGCTCGCACCCTGCGCAACGTCGTCCTTGGCGCCAGCCTGAGCTTCAGCGCCCTGCCCGCGGCGCTGGCCGCTGATGCCAAGGCTTATCACATTGCGCCGTCGTCGCTGGAAAACGCGCTCAATCAATTCGGCCGCGAGGCCGGGGTGCTGATCTCCTTTGGCTCGCAGGTCACCGGTGGTTTGCAAAGCCGAGGCCTGGAGGGCAACTACACCACCGAGCAAGGCCTCGATGCCTTACTCGAAGGCACCGGTCTGCAGGCCCGCGCCGAGGGCGACAACGCCTTCAGCCTGCAACCGCAGGCAGACGCGGCGCTGGAGCTGGACACGTCGAAAGTCGTCGGCGACTGGCTTGGCGATGCGGCGCAGATCAACGTGTTCGAACATCCCGGCGCTCGCGACGTGATCCGCCGCGAAGAATTTGAGCGCCAGGGCGCCACACAGGCGCGCGATGTGCTCAACCGCATCCCCGGCGTCAACGCCCCGGAAAACAACGGCACCGGCAGCCATGACATGGCGCTGAACTTCGGCATCCGTGGTTTGAATCCACGTCTGGCCGCGCGCTCGACCGTGTTGATGGATGGCATTCCGGTGCCGTTCGCGCCTTACGGCCAACCGCAGTTGTCGTTCGCGCCGATCAGCATGGGCAACATGGACGCGGTAGACGTGGTGCGTGGCGGTGGCGCGGTGCGTTACGGCCCGCAGAACGTCGGCGGCGTGGTCAACTTCGTGACTCGGGCGATTCCCGATGAGCCGACTGTGAAAGGCGGTTTCCAGACCGAAACCAGCCCTTCGTCAAGCCACGACGGCTTCAAGACCAGCGCCAACCTGTTGGCCGGTGGCACCAACGCCAATGGCCTCGGCGGTGCGTTGCTCTACTCCGGCACTCGCGGCGGCGACTGGCGCGAACACAGCGACACTGAAATCGACGACCTGATTCTCAAGGGCAAATACCAGCTCGACGAGGCCAACAGCTTCAACGCCATGGCCCAATATTACGAAGGCAAGGCTGACATGCCCGGTGGTTTGAACGTCGCCGATTACGACGCCGATCCGTACCAGTCGACGCGGCCGAAAGACCAGTTCTGGGGCCGTCGCACAATGTTCAACTTAGGCTATCGCTATCAGGAAGATCGCCGCGAATTCACTGCCAACACCTTCTTCACCAAAACCCTGCGCAGCGGTTATCTGGACCAGGGCACGTTCCTGTCGCTGTCGCCGCGCGAGTACTGGGTGCGCGGTCTGGAAACCCGTTTCGCCCAAGGTTTCGACCTCGGTCCGACCAGCCATGAAGTCGGCGTCGGCTACCGCTACATCAACGAAGCCGGCCACGAACTGCGCTATCGCACGCCGATCGCCAGCAACGAGTACCCGACCACCAACAGCCGCAATGACCGCGACACCCGTGGTGGCACCGAGGCCAATGCGTTCTTCGTCGACGATCGCATCGATATCGGCAAATGGACCATCACCCCCGGCGTGCGCTACGAAATGATCGAGTCGCAGCAGACGAACAAGCTGACCAACGTCAAATACAAGGGCGACTACAACACTGCGCTGCCTGCGCTGAATGTGCTTTATCACCTGAACGACAGCTGGAACCTGTACGCCAACACCGAAGGCTCGTTCGGCAGCGTGCAGTACAGCCAGATGCCCAACCGCGTCACCAGCGGTGAAGTGAAACCGGAAAAGGCACGCACCTGGGAAGTCGGCACGCGCTACGACAACGGCGCGTTGCGTGCGGAGATCGGCGCGTTCCTGATCAACTTCGACAACCAGTACGAAAGCAACCAGACCAACGATTCGGTGATCGCCCGCGGTGAAACCCGCCATCAGGGCATCGAGACCAGCATCAACTATGAGCTCGACGACCTGAACCCGGCGTTGACTGGATTCGATGTCTACGCCAGCTACGCCTATGTTGACGCGACCATCCGCGAAGACGGCCCGAACAAGGGCAACCGCGTACCGTTCTCCTCGAAGCACAAAGGCACGCTGGGCGTTGGCTACACCGAAGGGCCATGGAAACTCAATCTGGACAGCACCTTCCAGAGCGACCAGTTCGCCGACAACGCCAACACTACGAAGGAAAGCGCCGACGGCAACACCGGCAAGATCCCCGGCTACATGCTGTTCAGCAGCCGTGCAGGGTATGACTTCGGGCCGCAGTTGTCCGACCTGAATGTGGCGGTGGGGGTGAAGAACATTTTCAACACGCAGTACTTCACGCGTTCGTTCGATGACAACAACAAGGGTAAGTATGTGGGGGAACCGCGGACGGTTTATGTGCAGACGTCGGTGGCGTTCTGACTTGGCTGATCAAAGTCAAAAGCCCCTCATCGGAACGCCGCCCGCCTAACCCTCTCCCGGAGGGAGAGGGGACTGACCGCGTTGTTTTAGCGAGTTACGATGACATGAGATATCGAGCCGAACTCAAGTTTTGAAGCAATCGAGTTCGGCTCCCTCTCCCTCTGGGAGAGGGCTGGGGTGAGGGTTCTGGGCTACAGTGAGTTATCAAACCCACTTCACAAGGATCGTGAAGCATACAAAATCGCCCTACCCTCGCCCAGTTCGCCCGCCAGCTCCGCACCAAACAAACCGACTGCGAACACCTGCTCTGGCAAAAGCTTCGCGCCCGACAAATCGCCAATCTGAAATTTCGCCGTCAGTATCCCTGCCCACCCTATGTTCTGGACTTTTACTGCGTTGAATTGAAATTGGCGATCGAGCTGAATGGTGGGCAACACCATGAGTCGCCGGGACTGATTCATGACCAGCGCCGGACGCGCTATCTGAACCAAAAAGGCATTGAAGTCGTGCGCTTCAGTAATCTTGAGGTGATGCAGCAGATGGGCGATGTTTTGGAGCAGATCATCAGAATTGCGGCGCGTCTGAAAAAGCCCTCACCCTAACCCTCTCCCAAAGGGAGAGGGAACCGACCGAGTTGTTTTAGCGGATTACGCCCACATGAAATATCGAGCCGAACTTACGTTTTGAAACCAATCGAGATCTGCTCCCTCTCCCTCCGGGAGAGGGCTGGGGTGAGGGTTCTCGGCTACAGTGAGTTATCAAACCCACTTCACAAGGATCGTGAAGCATGCAGAATCGCCCCACCCTCGCCCAGTTCGCCCGCCAGCTCCGCGCCAAACAAACCGACTGCGAACACCTGCTCTGGCAAAAGCTTCGCTCCCGTCAAATCGCCAATCTGAATTTCGCCGTCAGTATCCCTGCCCACCCTATGTTCTAGACTTTTACTGTATTGAATTGAAATTGGGGATCGAGCTGGATGGTGGACAACACCATAAGTCGCCGGGACTGATTCATGACCAGCGCCGGACGCGATATCTGAACCAAAAAGGCATTGAAGTCGTGCGCTTCAGTAATCTTGAGGTGATGCAGCAGATGGGCGAATCAGAATTGCGGCGCGTCTGAAAAAGCCCTCACCCTAGCCCTCTCCCGGAGGGAGAGGGGACTGATTGGGGGATATTTCAGAAGTGTGTCAACTTGAGAGTTCTAATTTGAATCCATGATCGACGCGGTATGTCAGGTCGACATACATCCCGCTGACAACGCGGTCGGCCCCCTCTCCCTCCGGGAGAGGGCTGGGGTGAGGGCTGCGTTCTCACGCCGTACACCAAATCAGCCACAAACAAAAACGGGCCTGCATTCGCAGGCCCGTTCTCATTGGGGTGGCTTATGGAATCAGCGCATCAACTGTTGATCGCTGCCTGTTCATTCTCGTCAAATTCTTCTGCCAGCAACTTGTCGTTGGCTTTGCCGGTGAATGGCACTACCGCAGCGCGTGGTTTACCTCGCAGTTTGCCGAACAGGTGATCCAGTTTGTGCTCGAGTTTTTCGGCAGCACCGTCGATCGCCTGTTCCAGCGAATCGGCTTTGTGGGTCACGGAAATCGGTTGATGGCCTTTTGGCCGCGCCTCCAGTTGGCAGCGCAAGTCATGGGGACCTGGTTTCTCGCCGTTCTCGTCGCTCAGGTGGACTTCGACACGGGTCAGGTCTTCTTCATAACGGTCGAGCGTGCTCTCAATAGTTGTACGTACCCACTCCTCCAGTCGCTTACTGCTTTGAATATGGTTATCGCTGTTGACTTGGATTTGCATAGTTCATCCCTTATTTCAGCTAGCTCGCAAGGGGCCTGGAACAGGATTTCGTGACCCCTTGATTACAACAATCGGCCCGAGCGGCGAACATTTCAACCCCTGAAAAAAGATAAATATTGATTCGCAAAAAAAGCCGGACAACCGAGCGAAGCGCTGGTAAGGTCGGGAGTTGGGTCGCCCTGCGCCCCGGCAAGGTTTGCTCACAATTGCCCGTCATTCAGCGGGTGCAAGCTGCGGAAAATCCCCGCCTCCTCCACCAGCCAGTCATGCACTGCTCGTACGCCCGGATGGCTCAGCGCCCCCGGCGCATAAAGCAGCACGTAACGTTTGTGATTAGGCACCGACAGGCCGAACGGCACGATCAGCGCGCCGCGCTCCAGTTCGTCGTTGAGCAAAGTACGTCGGGCAATCGCCACGCCCATGCCGGCAATTGCCGCCTCGATGGTCAGGTGGTTGCGATTGAAGGTATGCCCGCGCCGCACATCCGCGCCTTCGAAGCCGATCGCGTTCAGATAAAACTCCCACTCGGCGTATTCATAGCTGCCGCGCCACGCAGTGATATCGTGCAGCAGCGGGAAATGCAGCAGATCCGCCGGCCCGTGCAACGGCGGCCGCCCGCGCAACAGGCTCGGCGCACACACCGGAAAAATCTGCTCGTCGAGCAAGGCTGTGGATAACAATCCGGGGTAGCTGCCGTCGTTCAGATCGATCGCCAGATCGAATTCGCCTTCGTGCAGCGGCACGCTGCTGTCCTCGGCAACGAGGCGCAACTGAATGTCCGGATAACGCTGTTGCAGGCGTGGCAGACGCGGCGTCAGCCATTTGCTGAGAAACGACGGAATCGAGCGCACACGCAGCGTTCCGCTGATCATCCCGGCATCCAGCCGTCGCAATTCCGCATCGATGCTGCCGTAGGCTTCGTTGACAGTAATCGCCAGGCGCTGGCCTTCAGCACTCAGCTCCACGCCGCGCGCGCGCCGATGAAAAAGACGAAACCCCAACCGCTCTTCGAGTTGGCGGATCTGCTGGCTGACCGCACCGGGGGTGATGTGCAGTTCTTCGGCACAACGGGTGAAGGACAGGTGCCGTGCGGCACAGGAAAACACCTGCAGCCAGACATAAGTCTGCGCATGCAATTGACGGCTCATCGTTTAGTCCTGCTAAAGGCTTTCTTAGGAAGTTTCGTTGGTCACCTCGGACCGAGGCAGGCAGTATCGCCGAAATTGCGCTTGTCCGACAAAAAATGGCAGCGATTCCTCCTCCATTGCTTGTAAGGGTTTAGCATGGCTATCAGTGTTTTCGATCTGTTCAAAGTAGGCATCGGGCCGTCCAGTTCCCATACCGTGGGTCCGATGCGTGCGGCGGCAACGTTTGCCCAGGCCTTGATTGATCAGGATTTGCTCAATGACGTACGCCGCGTCGAAATCCGGTTATACGGTTCGCTCTCGGCCACGGGCGTCGGTCACGCCACTGATCGCGCCACGGTCATGGGCCTGATGGGTGAGTGGCCGGACAGCATCGATCCGTCGACCATCGACGCCCGCATTCGACAACTGCGAGAAACCGGCCAACTGTCCCTCGCCAGCCAGCAAACCATTGCTTTCGACTGGCAGCGCGATCTGCTTTTGCTGGATGAAAGCCTGCCCTATCACCCCAACGCCATGTCGCTCACAGCCTTTGGCGCGACCGGCGAGTTGTTCGAGCAAACCTATTATTCGGTTGGCGGCGGTTTCATCATCGAAGCCGCTGAAGCCGAATCCGGCGTGGCCCCAAGTGGCGACGTTGAATTACCGTACGATTTTTCCAGTGCCGCGCAATTGCTGTCGCTGTGCAAGCAGCACAACCTGCGCGTGTCCGAGTTGATGATGGCTAACGAGCGCGCCTGGCGCAGCGATGCCGAGATCCGTCAGGGCCTGTTGCACATCTGGGCGGTGATGCGCGAGTGCGTGGAAAAAGGCTTGAGCCACGAAGGCATATTGCCGGGCGGGCTCAATGTGCCGCGCCGCGCGGCGAAGCTGCATCGCAGCCTGCTGGAGATCGGCAAGCCGAATGTGATCAGTTCAACGCTGTCGGCCATGGAGTGGGTCAACCTGTTCGCCCTCGCCGTCAACGAAGAGAACGCCGCCGGCGGGCGCATGGTCACCGCGCCGACCAACGGTGCCGCCGGGATCATTCCGGCGGTGCTGCATTACTACATGAAATTCAACCCGGACGCGTCTGATGATGATGTCGTCGCGTTCTTTCTGGGCGCGGCCGCCGTCGGCATTCTGTGCAAGAAAAACGCCTCGATCTCCGGCGCCGAAGTCGGTTGTCAGGGTGAGGTGGGTTCGGCCTGCGCGATGGCTGCGGCGGGTCTGGCGGAAATCCTCGGCGCTACTCCGGAGCAGCTGGAAAACGCCGCTGAAATCGGCCTCGAGCATAACCTCGGCCTGACCTGCGATCCGGTCGGCGGACTGGTGCAGGTGCCGTGCATCGAGCGCAACGCGATAGCCGCGGTCAAGGCGATCAATGCCACGCAAATGGCCCTGCGCGGCGATGGCAATCACTTCATTTCACTCGACCGGGTGATCCGCACCATGCGCGACACCGGCGCCGACATGCACGACAAATACAAGGAAACCTCGCGCGGCGGCCTCGCCGTGAACTGGGTGGAATGCTGATCGAGCGGCCTGCACCGTCAGCGACCATCGACGCGTTCCTG
Organism: Pseudomonas sp. Z003-0.4C(8344-21); assembly: GCF_900104975.1. Lineage (NCBI taxonomy): Bacteria > Pseudomonadati > Pseudomonadota > Gammaproteobacteria > Pseudomonadales > Pseudomonadaceae > Pseudomonas > Pseudomonas sp. Z003-0.4C(8344-21). Next base: position 5,296,677 of record NZ_LT629756.1, read on the forward strand.
CCCTGAAAACGCGCCATAAAAAAAGGCGAGCCGCAGCGCTCGCCTTTTTTGTTGCCGTGTTTATTGTTCGACAATTTTTCCGGCATGACCCTTGCTGTAACCCCTGTGAGGCAAACGGACTTTGCGAACCTCAGCGAACGAGATGCCAATGGTCTGGAATGGCGAACCAACCCGATCATGGCCGGTCAACAACTGCACGTTCAATCAGGCGGTGACGCATCATGGACAACCCATTTCAGATCATTACCGATGCTTTCGCGCCGGACTATCAGATCAACCTGAGCATTCAGGGGCTGGACGGCAGCATCATGCTGACCCTGTCCAACGGCGGCCGGATCGTCGCCAAACGCATGATCAGCGCCGAACAGCGCAATGATCCCGAGCGTTTGAAGCGACTGGTGCAAAGCATCCAGTTCGGCATCGCCATCGAGCAGGGCCACAGCGCCATGTCGATTCTCGAAGCCATGACCAACAGCGCCGGGCTCACCCCGCCGCCATCAGTCAAGAGCCCGCCGAGCCAGACGGCGGGACTTTAAAGTTCACCCTTTTCGACTTCCGGATGCTCGCTCGAACCCGTGCCGATCTTGCGCTGCGGGTTCTCGATCTTCACTGACGGGAATTGCGACGAGGCGTAACGCACCACCAGGATCGCAAACGCCAGCAACAGAATGCCGCCGCACAGGTAGATGATGCCCATGTCCGGCGGGTTGTGGTGCGAGACGTTGGAGATCAGCAGACGCGTCAGTGCGGTGATCGCCACATAGATCAGGAAACGCACCGGCATGTGGTTGGTCTTGAAATAAATCCCGACCATCGCCCCCAGTTCCAGGTAGATGAACAGCAGCAGAATGTCGTCGATCTTGATGTGCCCGACTTCGAGCATGCCGAGAAACTCCATCACCGCCGCCCACGCCGTCACCGCACCGATGGCGAACAGCGCCAGGTAGTGGAAGGTTTCGACGAACAGGTTGCCCAGGGACTCGGCCAGTTGATGCACGTTCTGCCGCAGTTTCTCGGCCCAGTTGATTTTCACGATGATGTTCCTTAGCCCGATTCGAGCGGATGATGCGTGTTGGACGTTACGGTTTGCCGCATGCCCTGGTTGTCATGCAGAAACGAGGCCACGCCATCATGGCGAACCGCCGCCAACCCCGCCCCGTGGCGTTTCGTCGCACGGTCGGTGCCTGTGTGGAAGCAAGCCTGCTCGCGAATGCCGCCGACACGCGCCCCACTGACAAAGCGAAAATCCGGTCTACATTGAAAAGCCACTACCCATGGCGCAGGGATTCGCTTATCCTTTTCGCTGTATATGGATACAGTAGTCGACAAGACAACTTAACGTGAAGGCATGTGAGGTGGTGAATGGCCGTCGAAGTGGTATACCGCAGCAGCCGAGATCTGGAGCGCTTGTTCATGGATAAAGCCGAAGCTGACCGTCATGACAAAATGCTCGAACTGGCCGAATATCTGGCCGATGTTCTGCAAAAAGCCGTTCCGTCTCTGACTGAGCAGCAAGTGGAAGAAGCCGGGATCTACATGGCGAAAAATCGCGATGTGTTCGCCCGGGCGTTCAAGAGCCAGCCAGACGCGCTGGCTGAACTGATCAACGCACCGGCCGAAACGGTCGAAGCGAACGAGCCTGGCGAGGGCGTGGAAGCGCCTGAAGCGCCGGTGAAACCGGCCAAAGCGGCGAAGGCTGCGAAGTGATAAACGCCTGAATTGAACAGGCCCCGAGTCGAACGACTCGGGGCCTTTTTAATGCCCGTGAAACTCAGCGATACAAAACTTTTTCTGCCAGTTCATCGGCGACCCGCGCCGGCGAGCGTTTTTCCGCCTGTGCGTGAGCAAAAACTTCGGTCAGCCTTGAACTGATCTTCGACAGATGCGCGGTGATCGTCGGCAGTTCTTCCCCACGATGTTTCAGCGAAACGTAGATCAGGCCGCCGGCGTTGATCACATAATCCGGCGCGTAAAGAATGCCGCGTCGCTCCAGTTGGTCGGCCATGTCCAGGTGCGTCAGCTGATTGTTCGCCGAGCCGGCCACCGCCGCGCAGCGCAACTGGCTGACCGTGTGGCTGTTCAATACGCCGCCCAGACCGCACGGCGCGAGGATGTCGCAGGGCGTACTGAGCAAGGCATCGTTGGCAATCGGGTGGGCGTTGAGTTGCTCCATCGCCAATTGCACCTTGCCATGGTCGATATCGCTGACCAGCAGTTCGGCGCCCACCGCGTGCAGTTGCTCGGCCAAGGCAAAACCGACATTGCCTAAGCCCTGAATGGCGATGCGCAAGCCTTCGAGATTGTCGCTGCCCAGCCGCGCCATGGCGGTGGCCCGAATCCCGGCGAACACGCCCATTGCCGCATGCGGCGCCGGGTCGCCAGCCGAGGTGGTGCTGGTGACATGGCGGGTCTGTTGGGCGATGCAATCCATGTCGGCCACGGAAGTGCCACTGTCGATGGCGGTGATGTAGCGGCCGTCGAGCTGGTCGATGCAACGACCGAAGGCCTCGAACAGTGCGCCACGGTTTTCGACATGGGCCGGCCGCACGATCACCGCCACTCCGCCGCCCTGCTCCAGCCCGGCCAGTGCGGCTTTGTAACTCATGCCCTGAGCAAGACGAATGGCGTCCTCGATGGCTGATTCGTCATCGGGATAGGCAAGGTAACGACATCCGCCCAGGGCAGGCCCGAGGCGACTGTTATGAATGGCAATGACCGCCCTCAACCCGGAAACCGGGTCGACGCTAAGGTGCAGCGATTCCAGGCGAGTGCTTTGCATGAGAGCGAACATCGACAGGCTCCCGAATCACTTCTTGTAGAACGCCAGTATAGGCTTGCCCGTGAAAATTGCTGGAGCGCGCCGGAATAAGCGCCCGCGCCGACAAGCGCTTTGCGGCATAACTCCGTGCCGGCAATGCGGGGTACTGGACGAATCCCGCAGAGGAGGCTAAAAACGAGGCAATGCCCGGAGATTTCGATGAACCCGCGTCAGCGCTTTTTTGATTGCCTGCACCGCACACCGCCCGCACTGTTGGAAGCGGCGTTGTGGATCGCGGCCGAGCACGAAAAAGCCGTCGATCCGCAAGCGCTGTTGCAGGAATTCAAGGAGCTGCAGCAACGGATCAGTTATGGCTTGCCGATGCTGCCGGTCAGTGAGTTGGCGCAACCGTTGTTACGGCGGATGAACGATCTGGGTTTTGCCAAGGACGACTTTTTGCCGCTGCGCCCGCAGGCGGCCTTGCTGCCTGAAGTCTTGCACAACCGTCGCGGGCAACCGTTGGCGCTGGCGATAATTGCGCTGGAGTTGGCGCGGGGTCTGGAGATTCCGCTGGTCGGGGTCAACTTTCCGGGCCATTTTTTGCTGCGCGTGCCGGGCGCCGATCATTTGCTTGATCCGTGCGGGGGCCGGCGTCTGTATCCCAATGATTGTCGTGAGCTGTTGCAGCGCCAGTACGGTCCGAACATGAGGCTCAGTGCCGAGCATCTGCTGACCGCCAGCCCGCAGCAAATGTTGCAGCGCCTGTCGCGCAATCTGCGTCAGTTGCACTTGAGCCATGATGACTTTATCGCCGCGCTGATCGACGCCGAACGGGTGCTGGAATTGGGTAACGCTTCGGCCGCTGACTATCTGGCCCGCGCCAGTCTGTATCAGCGCCTTGATTGCCCGAATGCCGAGCGCTTTGATCTGGAGCATGCGCTGTTGCTCAGTGACGACCCGATCCAGCGCTTGCGCCTGACCGAGCGGCTCGGGCATTTGCCGCCCAACTCTGTCGTTCACTGAAACGTCGTTTTTTGTAGGAGTGAGCCTGCTCGCGATGGCTTGCTTTCCGGCGCTGAGTTTTGGGTACATATCCGTTGCTGCGGGTGCTGCGGCTGGCGGTTTCGCCCTTACGGCGAGTCCCTTTTTCAAACGCCAAAAAGGAACCAAAAGGCTTTGCTCCTACGTACGGCCCTCGCAGGCTCGGGTTCCTTCGCTGCGGGATCGATCCGGGCGCAGCGGCTACGGTTTGCTTCGCTGCACCTACTTCCGCTGTGTACGACTTCGTCGTACGGTCGCTGCGCTCCCACGCCCGGATCAATCCCTCCGCTCAGCCTTCCGATGTCGCCGGTTAGGCAAGATCAAGAGCACTCGAGCTGGCGCTCATTGTTGAGTGGTTAGAAGCGGGTGGTTGGCTTGGGATTTGTGGTGTGGCTGCCCCTCACCCCAGCCCTCTCCCCCAGGAGAGGGAGCCGATTTGTGTTGGCTTGGAATTTGTATTCGACTCGGTATTTCAGGTCGGCGCAGCTCTCGCATCCACCTCGATCAATCCCCTCTCCCTCTGGGAGAGGGCTAGGGTGAGGGGCTTTTGATTTGAAGGGCTGGCGAGCTGACACTCGACCTATGGTTATGCGCGATTTCATGTGGCAGCTAGCCCTGCTAGCGATGCGGGCGACTCGGTCTATCCGTCAGACCGCGCTATCGCTCTTCGCCAGCAGGCTGGCTCCCGCAGGACTTTGCCTGGCCTCGGAAGGCGCGCGAACCTGGATGATCAACAGTGCGGCGATGACCGCTGGAATCGCGCAGAAAAAGAAAATCTGCGCCACCGGTATGTGCATCGCCAGCAACAGGCTGCCGAACAACGGCCCGAGAATCGATCCGAAGCGCCCCACGCCCAAGGCCCATCCGGTGCCGGTGGCGCGCACGTGCGCCGGGTAGAAATTGCTGGCAAACGCATTCAGCGTCAGTTGCCCGCCGATGATGCAGAACCCGGCCGCGAATACGCAGGCGACCAGATAGCGCGGATTGTCGTGATTGAGACCGAGCAGGATCGTGCACAGCGCCGCGCCGGCCAACACGCCGGACAACAGACGCACTTTGTGCTTCAAGCGATCAGCGAACCAGGCCATGCAGATCGCGCCAAGCGTGCCGGCGAACAGGAACATTGAGGTCACCAGATTGGCTTCGTTGAGCTTCAGGCCGCTTTCCAGCAGCAATGAAGGCAGCCAACTGATCATGAAATACAGCAGAATGAGGCTGACGAAAAACGTGGCCCAGATCAGCAAGGTCGGCCGTGCGTAGCCGTTACGAAACAACTCCACGACAGTCAGTTTGCTGCCCTGTTCGCGCTCGTTCTGCTCGACGCTGGCTACCGGCGGCTGCCAGTCCGGCAGCATCCGCGCGCTGACTTTGCGCAGCCGCGCATACGGTGGTGCGTCACGCAGCAGACGCGGCAGTGACTCCGGCAGCATCCACCACAGGAATGGAAACAGCAGCAGTGGCGTGACGCCACCGGCGAGGAACACCGCTTGCCAGCCGAACCGGTCGATAAACCCGGCGGCGACAAAACCGCCGGCCGCCCCGCCGAAGGAAAAGCCGCAGGCCGCGAGCGTCACCATCAAGGTGCGCAAGCGCGGTGGCGAATATTCCGACATCAGCGCCATGGCGCTGGGCATCGCCCCGCCCATGCCGATGCCGCAGATAAAGCGCGCGATCATCAGGCTGTTCAGCGAGTCGGCGAAGACCATCAGCACAGTCAGCGTCGCGTAGATCAACACGCAGGCAAGCAGAATGCGCCGCACGCCAAAGCGGTCAGCCAGTGGCGTCACCGCTAGAGAGCCAAGGGTGAGACCGAGCAGGTTGGCACTGAACACCGGCCCGAACGCCGATTTCTCCAGACCCCAGTCCTGGGCCAACGCCGGCACCACATAACCGAGCACCTGGGCGTCATAGCCATCGGTAACCAGCAGCAGCGCCAGCAGGATCAAGAGCAACCATTGATAACGGGACACGGGGCGGGCGTCGAGTGCCGCGCGGAAGCTGGCAATCTGGTTGTGCATCGCAAGGTACCTGTCTTGTTTTTATGATTCTTTTGCACGCCGCCGATCTCTGTAGGAGTGAGCCTGCTCGCGATAGCGGTGTATCAGGCGAGATTATTCTGACTGCCACACCGCCATCGCGAGCAGGCTCACTCCTGCAGGGTCATGGGGTGTCGGGCTGGTTGGCCGGATGCGCCTTGAGGAACGCCGGATGCTCCGCCGCCAACGCCGCAACCCGGCGGATTTTCGGAAATGCCTCAAGGCTCACATTGAAGCGCTCAGCCGCATACAACTGCGGGATCAGATAGACATCCGCCACACACGGCCATTCACCGAAACAGAAGCCACTCTCACCGATCAACTGCTCCACCGTCGCCAGGCCCTGACTGATCCAGTGGCTGATCCACTCGATCACCTGCGGCTCGTCCTGCCCCGACTGGCGCAGGCGATTGAGCACGCTGACGTTGTGCAGCGGATGCACATCGCAACCGATCACCGCCGCCACGCCACGCACTTGCGCACGGGCGACGAGATCATCCGGCAGCAACGGCACCTGTGGATAACGTTCCTCGAGATATTCGATGATCGCTGGCGACTGAATCAGCAAGGCGCCGCCATCGGTGCGCAAGGCCGGCACCCGGCCCTGCGGATTGAGCGCCAGATACGCCGCTTGCCGATGCTCGCCGCCCGCCGGCGCGATCAGGTTGACCGGCAGCGCGTGATATTCCAGGCCCTTGAGCGCCAGCGCAATGCGCACCCGGTACGACGAGGTCGAACGGTAATAGGTATAGAGATCCATGAGCTGCTCCCGTCAGCGCGCCGCCAGCACTTTGCCGCGGCACTCGCCAAAGCCGATCGAGGCAAAACCGTCACGGGCGCAGCGTGCGCGCAGAATGATCTCGTCACCGTCTTCAAGGAATTTACGTACCTCGCCAGACGCCAGTTCGATCGGTTTTTTGCCGCCCTCGGTGATTTCCAGCAGGCTGCCGAACTGACCGCTATCGGGGCCGGACAAGGTGCCCGAGCCGAACAGATCACCGGCCTGCAACTGGCAGCCGTTGACGCTGTGATGCGCGACCATCTGCGCGACCGTCCAGTACATGTAGCGGGTGTTGCTCAAGGTCAGACGATGGGCCGGCAGGTTCTGCTCGCGCATGGCTTCGGTGAGCAGCAGCACTTCCAGCTCGATGTCGAAGGCTCCGCCGTCCTGATCGCGTTTATCGAACAGATACGGCAGCGGCTGCGGATCGCCTTGCGGACGCGCTGGTTGCGCGGTGCGGAACGGCTCCAGCGCTTCGGCCGTCACCACCCAGGGCGACACGCTGGTGATGAAACTCTTCGACAGAAACGGCCCCAGCGGCTGATATTCCCAAGCCTGGATATCGCGCGCCGACCAGTCGTTGAGCAGGCAGAAACCGGCGATATGCTGCGCGGCATCGCCAATGGCGATCGAGTCGCCCATCTCGTTGCCCGGGCCGATCCAGATGCCCAGTTCCAGTTCGTAGTCCAGACGCGCGCAGGGGCCAAAGACCGGTTCAGTCTGACCGGCCGGCAGGGTCTGGCCTTTCGGGCGCCGCACGTCGGTGCCGGATACGCGTACGGTCGAGGCGCGGCCGTGATAGCCGATCGGCACGTGCTTGTAGTTGGGCAGCAACGGATTGTCGGGGCGGAACAGTTTGCCGACGTTTTGCGCGTGTTCGATGCCGACGTAGAAGTCGGTGTAGTCGCTGATGCGTGCTGGCAGGTGCATCTGGCAATCGGCAGCCAGAGGCAACAGTTTTGCCCCCTGCGCTTCGATACTGCCGCGCACGGTGCTGCCTTCGCTGAACAATTCCAGCAAACGCGTGCGCAAGGCAATCCGTGCCTCGCGACCGAGTTCGAAAAACGCATTCAACTGACCGCCGTGCATGGCTTCGACAGCACTGCGCGCAGCACCATCGAACAGCCCGGCTTCCAGCGCTACTTGCAGATCGAAGATGTGCGCGCCAATCGCAACCCCAGCGCGCGGCGCAGAACCTTCACGGCTGAACACACCGAGCGGAAGGTTCTGTAACGGAAAATCAGCATGGCCGTTGGCCGAGGCGACCCAACTGCGGGTGATGGAATTCTGCGTCATGGGTTATCTCCGGGTCGGGTCGAACGTGGCGGGCAGCGTGGCCCAGCAAGCGTCGTAAGAAGGTTGCAATTGCGGGCATTCGAGGGCGAAGCGACTGGGGCGCAGTACCTGGCTGGTCTCGAACATGAAGGCCATGGTGTTGTCGATCTTCGCCGGTTTGAGTTCGGCGTTGATCGCTTTGGTGCAGGTTTCGCCATCCGGGCCGTGGGCGCTCATGCAACTGTGCAATGACGCGCCGCCCGGCACGAAGCCTTCGGCCTTGGCGTCGTATTCGCCCTGGATCAGGCCCATGAATTCGTTCATCAGGTTGCGGTGGAACCACGGCGGACGGAAGGTATTCTCGGCGACCATCCAGCGCGGCGGGAAAATCACGAAGTCGAGGTTGGCCAAGCCGTGCACGCTGGTTGGCGAGGTCAGCACGGTGAAGATCGATGGATCGGGATGATCGAAGCTGACCGTGCCGATCGTGTTGAAGCGGCGCAGATCATATTTATACGGCACGTTGTTGCCATGCCAGGCGACCACGTTGAGCGGCGAATGATTGAGTTCCGTGCCCCACAACTGGCCAAGGAATTTCTGCACCAGCGTGGTCGGTTGCTGCAGGTTTTCGTAAGCGGCGACCGGGCTGAGAAAATCCCGCGGATTGGCCAGCCCATTGCTGCCGATCGGGCCCAGGTCCGGCAGGCGCAGCGGCGCGCCATGGTTTTCGGCGATATAGCCACGCGCCTGCGCGTCGAGTAGTTCAACGCGGAATTTCAGACCGCGCGGCAGGACGACGATCTCCAACGGTGCGACTTCCAGCACGCCCAATTCAGTGGCGATACGCAGACGGCCGAGTTGCGGCACCACCAACCATTCACCATCAGCATTGAAGAACACGCGCTCCATCGAACGGTTGGCGAGGTAATTGTAGATACTGATCCCGGTCGGTTTTTCCGCGCTGGCATTGGCGGCCATGCTCACCAGCCCGTCGATGAAATCGGTCGGTTCGGCGGGAATATCCAGCGGGTTCCAGCGCAGGCGATTGGGCGTCACTTCACCCAACGGGCCGCCGGCGATTTGCCGCTCGAGTTTGGCGAAGGCCGGGTGATTGGCTGACGGCTGAATCCGGTACATCCACGTACGCCGCGCTTCGCTGCGGGCCATGGTGAACGCGGTGCCGGAAAACAATTCGGTGTAGAGGCCGTACGGGGCTTTTTGCGGAGAATTCTGGCCAACGGGCAGCGCGCCGGGCAACGCTTCAGAGCTGAATTCGTTGCCGAACCCGGACTGATACGCCAAGGCCTGAGCGGTTGAATCGGAGTTCATGGAGCCTCCTGAACAGGGAGTCGGCAGTGGCCCATCGCTCTGGCTCAGAGGTCTCGGCACGCCGGGGTTGTTATTATCGTAATCAGATTACGCATAACGTAATTTGCTCGCTATCCAGCGTCAAGCTATAAAGACGCCCATTCGAACCGGAACCGCCAGCCCCATGGAAAAAACCAGCGACAGCAACGGCAAACAGAAAGTCCGCTCCGCCGAGGTCGGCACTGACATCCTCAAGGCGCTGGCCGAGCTGTCGCCATCGACGTCATTGTCGCGCCTGGCCGAGCACGTGCAGATGCCGGCGAGCAAGGTGCATCGTTATCTGCAAGCGTTGATCGCTTCAGGTTTTGCCGAGCAGAACGCTGCGACCAACCATTACGGTCTGGGCCGGGAAGCGCTGCGCGTCGGCCTCGCCGCCCTCAACAGCATGGACGTGCTGAAAGTCGCCGCCCTGCCCTTGTCCGAGTTGCGCGACGAACTCAATGAAACCTGCTTTCTGGCGGTATGGGGTAACCAAGGTGCGACCGTGGTGCATATCGAACCGGCTGTGCGCGCGGTGACGGTGGTAACGCAATTGGGCTCGGTATTGCCGCTGCTCAGCTCCTCGACCGGGCTGGTGTTCAGCGCCTACCTGCCGCATCGGGAAACCGATGACTTGCGCGAAATGGAAGTCGCCGCCGCCGAGCATCCGCTCAAGGACGAGATGGCTTACACGAAACTGTGCGAACAAATCCGCGAGCGCGGTCTGCATCATGTGCACGGTTTGTTGATGCCGGGGGTGGATGCGCTGTCGGCACCGGTGTTCAATGCGGTCGGACAGATCGCCGCAGTGCTGACCATCGTTGGCCCGACCTCGCTGTTTCACGCCGACGAAAACGGCCCGGCGGCGCAGCGCTTGCTGGCGGCGACGCGGGCCGTTAGTTGGCGCATGGGGTATGAAACGGACACACGGCTTCCCACTCGTTGATCCGCTGACTCAATTCAGCTCAAGCCCCAAAAACTTCGCGCTCGCCACTGCCTGGGTACGACGCTTGACACCCAACTTTGCATTTATCCTCCGTGCGTGAGTCTTCACCGTGTGCAAAGAAATAAACAATTGATCGGCAACTTGTTGGTTGGAATGACCTCGTGCGATCAGACAAAGCACTTCCCGTTCGCGTTGACTGAGCACTTCGTGACGACTTGGGTTCTGCGCGCAACTGCTTTCAACAGGATTGCCCAACGCGTTCAAAAGATCTTGTTGACGCAATTTGAGTTCGCGCAACGCCTGATACAAGTCGTGCTGACCGACCAATTGAAGACCTTGCTGTAATTGCTCGCAGGCAGTAGGCCGGTCGCCGAGCAAAAACGCTACTTGCGCCAACGCGAAACGTAATTCGGTTTCCAGCGAGACCATGCGGAATCGTTGCGCCGCTTCAAGGAGACGTTGCAGGTCGGCTATCGGATCGCACGCCGTGTCTGTCCCGACTCGCGCAATGATCAACAAGTATTCGACCCGGGGAATCAATTCAAGCGTGGCCGGTGGAGCCTGCACCGCATCGGCGCCTTGGTAATGGCGCAAAAGACGTGCCATCGCCTCGCAGGCCAGGTCGGCACGCCCTTGCTGCAGCCAGATAAGACTGCTCACTTGCAACATGACGCCGCGGTAAACCGTATCCGGAATCTGTCGCTGCTGCATCAGTCGCTCGGCATCGCGCAGCCAGACGAAGGCCTTTTCATAATCGGTCTGACTCGCCGCCAACTGCGCCAGCCCCAGATAGCCATACAAGGCACGCTTGTCGTGGTTGCGTCGGCAGTCATCCAGGCCTGAGCGGAAAAATTCTGCGGCCGCCGCGTCCAGTCCCTGACTCAAGGCGAGGCGCCCGCGACGGAGCGCGATTCTTCCACGCAACGGGGTCAGCCGGTTGAGTTGTCGGCCAAGCAGGTCATCGACGCCGGCCAGCAGACTCTCGGCCCGGCATGCCGCGCCACGCTGTTCCAGCAATTGCGCATGATCGAGTTCAAGCAATGCCTCGCACACCAGCGAACCTTGCGCCCGCGCCAAACACAGTGCCTGTCGGTTGAAGGTCTGCGCGACGTCGAGCTGGCCTTGCAAGAGAGCTTGCTGAGTCAACCCCGACAAACACATGATCCGGGCAACCTGACGGTCGACATCAAGTTCATCCAGCGCCTGGCTGAAATGCGCATGTGCCAAGGCCATACGTCCTTCCAGGTGCAGTAACCAGCCCTGCAGCGCTTGCCACTGCGCGATCAGTTGGCGTTGCTGCGCCATGCAGGGCTGAGGCGAGAACCTCGACAAATGCTGTATGCACTGACGCGCCTGCTCGAAACGCCCGGCAAAAAGCAATGCGCTGGCGATCAACCCGACCAGGTGCGGGGTACTGGTCGTCAGCTCTCCGGCCTGGGATCCGTATAAACGCAACAGCAGCACCACGGTCTGCTCTTCAAACAATTGCTCGAAGCTGAAATGCTGCAACAGGCTCACCGCCGTTTCGTATTCCTCGGCAAGCAGCGCCTGTTCAAACGCGCAACGCCAGTCTTCCCTGGCCGCAAACCACTGACAGGCGCGGCGATGCCATGATCGACCTGCGGGCCAGGGTTCGGTTTGCATCACTTGAGCCAACGGTGGAAAGACCCGCCACCAGTCGACGGACGCCTGCCAGGGCTCAATGAAGCAACCGAGCGTCTGCAACGTGCGCAAACCTTCAGCGCCCTCCCCGGCTCCGAAAAGGTGATCGCACAATTGCGCATTGAAGCGCGGCAGGTGCGCAAGCACCCGCCAGGCCTCAATCAGCTCCGGCGTCAGACCGCTGAACAATTCGTGCTGCAGATAATCGAGCAGGGTGTCCGCTCGCTGCGCAGCTGGCTGACCCTGGGCCCAGTCGCATTTTTGCAGCAGAACCATGCGCACCCCGGCGCACCACCCGGCGGTGCGCTGGATGATTCGTGCGGCGACGCTCGCAGCCTGTTCCAGAGGTAAATGCCCGAGGGCTGCGGCGACTTCATCCTGAGTCAGTGCCAGCGTTGCGCTCTCGCATTCGTACAACGCATCGTCGAGCAGCAGCCGCGGCCAGTTGCAGAGGGGGCGTCGACGCGAACTGATCCACCAGACCAGCGCCGGGCTGCTCACTGCCAGCAAGCGATCAAGCAAGGCGTCCAGCGCTGGTTCGGGATGTCGGCAGTAATCATCGATAAACAGCCAGGTCGGCATCGACCAGCGCGTCAGGGCCGAGATGAGCCCGGGTTCGGTTGCGTCGTCCAGCCCCAGCGTATCCGCCAACCGCTGGTAAAAAACGTCGACGCTCAAAGCGCTACCAGCCAAGGGTAACCAGTGCACCGAACAATGCTCAGGAGCCTGCAACAGACACTCGGCAAGCAGCGCGGTTTTACCGCTTCCGGCGGGAGCACACAGCAACCGGACGCGCGCCGTCGACGCAAGTAATGGTGCGCTCAAACGCTCGCGTGGCTGATGTTTGCAGGAGAGTCTGGGCAGAAATCCGGGTCGATCCAGGCACGCTGTCATGGCGGTCATCGGCTGAGCCTTTTTATCATTGTGCCGTCACCCTAGTCCTCTCCCCGGCACTTGTTGATAAACATTCAGCGCGCTGATTGACGGCCATAAAAAAGGCGACCGTGCGGTCGCCTTTTGTACTGCCCAGGTATCCAAACCGTTACCGTACGCCCTCGGCGCGCAAGGCCGATGGTGTGTAGTCGGCAGCCTTGGCTTCGAAGCCGAACTCGAAACTGTGCTTCTCTTCGTTCTTCATCCCCAGCGCGATGTAGCGGCCGGCAATGATGTCGTAGAGCGCTTCGAGGGTGTACGCCTGGGTCTGGTGATCGTAGTAATACTGCGAGTGGCCCTCGGCAACGCGCCACAGTTGCCCGCGACCATCGTAGTGATCGGCCAGCGCGACCTGCCAGCTGTCTTCATCGATGTACATGTGGCGTTTGGCGTAGATGTGGCGTTCGTTCGGCTTGACCGTGCCGATCACTTCCCAGACCCGGTGCAATTCATAACGGGTGAGGTCCTGATTGATGTGGCCCGCCTTGACGATGTCGTCGTACTTGAGTTTTGGCGAGTCGAGCTTGTAGCTGTTGTACGGGATATACATTTCCTTCTTGCCGACCAGTTTCCAGTCATAGCGATCCGGCGCGCCGGAAAACATGTCGAAGTTGTCCGAAGTACGCAGACCATCGGCGGCCGTACCCGGGCCGTCATAGGCCACTTGCGGGGCGCGTCGGACGCGGCGTTGTCCGGCGTTGTAAATCCAGGCCAGACGCGGCTCCTTCACCTGATCGAGAGTTTCATGCACCAGCAGCACGTTACCGGCCAGACGGGCCGGCGCGGTGACCGATTGCTTGAAAAAGGTCAGCACGTTGGCGGCTTTTTCCGGATCGAGTTCCTTCATCAACTGCGGCACCGCCACCTCTTCTTCGAAGCGGATCGGCGTGTAGCTGCCGTTGGTCTGCGGCGTAACCTGGGTGATGATCCGCCGCAGGTTGCCGCCGTGATAGCGGGTGATGTGGTTCCACAGAACCTCGACACCGTTTTTCGGAATCGGGAAGGCGTAGTAGCGATTACCGGTGAAATTCGCCAGGCCGTTGCCGTCGTTGATCGAGGTCACGTTCAACGCGCTGCGCTTGGCCGATTCGTAGATCTCCGCCGGCGCGCCCACCGTGCGATGCGTCGGGTAGACCGGGATCTTGTAGGTTTCCGGGTAGCGCTTGAACATCGCTACCTGACCGTCGGACAGCTTGCTCTTGTACTGATCGACGTTGGCCGCGGTGATGGTGAACAGCGGCTTTTCGCTGGCGAACGGGTCAGCGAGGAAACCCTTGCTGTCCACCGCACCGGCATTCTTTGGAATACCGCCGGTCCAGGCCGGGATCGAACCATCGGCGTTGCCCGCCTTCTCAGCGCCGAGCGGGGTCAGGCTGGTGCCAAGTTTGTTCGCTTCATCCGGCGACACCGCCGCCATCACATTGGCCGCCAGCAGACTCAGGGCCAGCACGCCACATTGCAGAATCATTTTGCGCATTGCATTCATCCTTCTCGGGCAGATCAGAAGTTCACACCGAAGCTCAAAGCGACGAAGTCACGGTCCTCAAGCACGTTGTAGTCACCACCGAAGAAGTCGGTGTAACTGAGGCTCGCGGTGTAGGTGTTGCGGTAGTCGGCATCGACACCGACGCTGATCGCTTTCGCGCCTTCATTGAACAGGCCGTTGGGGCCATAACCGGCGACGTCATGCGACCACGACAGGTTGGGTTTGAAGTTGACTCCGCCGATCACGTTGGCGTAATCGAGAATGGCCCGGGCGCGATAGCCCCACGAGGTCGAGGTCACGAACCCGTCGGTGTCGCCACCGAAGCCGTATTGCCCGTACACCGAATCGCGGCCGTAACGCAGGTCGCTACGCGACTCCAGCCCACCGACGTGCACCACCGCCGCTTCGCCGACCACAGTCAGACGTTCGGCGCCCAGGACCTGATCGAAGAAGTGCGTCAGCGTGCTCTGCACCTGCGTGACTTCCTTGCGGCGATAGCCCTTGTTGTCGGCGCCCGGCGAGGTCGCGAGTGGCGAAGCGGTGCCGCCGGCAATCGGGTTGACCAGCGCCAGCGTCAGGTCGTTGGTGTTGACCTGCACCGGGGCGTTGGGCCGGTAGCTGATCTCGCCAGTCCATGCGGTACCGGTAGGCAGCGTGGTGGAAAAACTTGCACCATAGAGCCGAATGTCTTCGGGATATTCGAGGTAATACTGGCCGCGTCCGAGCATCACGCTTTGCGCCAGCCCCGCACCGCTGCCAGGGGCCAGACGGTTGGCAATGCCGACCATGCCGGGCAATGCCGCCAGCGTCGACAGCCCTGCGGTGGTGGTACCGACGGTCGGCGTGCGGCTGTGGTAATTCATGAAGTAGAGGCCGTATTCGGTGTCTTCGCCGAGCCAGCGCAGCGCCGTGCCCCACTGCCCGGAATCGCGCGCATCACGATCGCCACCACGGGGAATGACCACACCCTCGCGGGTGACCTGAATGCCCTGGCCGAACGCGGTGGTCAGCGGCACCAGTGGCGCCACTGCCGGGCTGCCGACGGTGTAGCCGTTATTGCAGCCATCTGCCGCGACGTCCACACCGAAGAAGGTGCCGCAGTTGTCGAGAACGGTCTGGTCCCACTCCAGTTGATAAAAGCCTTCAACCGAGAGTTTGTCGGTCAGGCTCTGCGAGCCAAACAGCATGTTGACTGGAATCAGACCTTCCTTGATCTCCGCACCGGGGCGGCGAAACGCCGAGACGTCGATCGGGTTGATGCTGTTGATCGAATTGCCGATGAAAGTACTTTCACCCCAGCTCACGACTTGCTTGCCTGCGCGCACGGTGCCAGGCAGATTGGCGATGGCGTAGTTGTGATACACGAAGGCATCGAGAATCTGCGCGCCGGAGGACTTGGCGCCTTCCTTGCGGCCGCTGTCGCTGATCTGTTTGAACTCGCGGTCCTCATCCTTGAGTTCGAAGTCGTACCAGTACTTGCCGCGCACGAACACGCCGGTATCGCCGTACTTGAGCTCGAGGTCGTGAATGCCTTTGAAGATCTTCGAGAAGGTCTCGCCTTTCTTGAAGTTCAAGCGTCCGTCATCACCGGTCGAGGATTGCCCGGTGCCGCCGTTTACCGTACCGACCAGCGAGTCGTCGGCATTGCGCAACCCCCAGCTCGCGCCGATCGACAGGGACGAGTCGAACGTGCCTTCGATTTCGCCGATGTTGAATGCAACCGCTTGCGCCTGGGCGCAGCAACCCAAAGCTACCGCGGCAGCCAGCGCCTGCGGTGTGAAGATGGCGCGCATTGTTGTTTTTGTCATGCGTCTTCCCCGGTGAGTGACAGAAGGCCCCACCCTACTGCCGCGCAACCGCGTCGATAAGCGCACCAAGGAGGTATTCGCGTTGTCGCTCGAAAGGATGAATGCCCTCGCACCGCGGGGCGTTGCGCCGTTCATGGACCGGCTGGATGAATGATCATCAGCGCTACGCATGGTGCCGTTCAGCGCACGACACTGTTACATGCTCCGCAACAGTGCATGTCCGGAATCGGTATTTTTCCTACAGACCCAACGCCGTATTCTGAGTGCGCTTTCACGGGATCTCCGCAAAGCATGAAGCCTTGGCCTTTGAGCAATTCGGGCCATGGCAGACAGATTTCAGATCAATCGAAGGTTTCGTTTGATCAACCCGCTGTTCACTGACGTTGATTTGTAGCTCCTTGATCCAACGTCTTGCCTTGGCCGCTGCGTTTGCAGCGGCCTTTTTTATGCCTGTAAGAAAAAGACGTTGCACTGAAAGACGATGCCCAACGCATTGTCAGAAATTTCCATATCTCAAATGGAAAATGACCGGCGACCCCAATTCGCGATCAACTTTCATACTTATCAAATCGCAATTAACTACAACCTAACCAGAATCAAGCCAACCCGCATTGCTGTAACTTAAGCCAAGCAAATAATTGTGTGCGCCAAGGACTAATGCGCCGATAACATTGATTACCTTATTCAAAAAGGATGTGAATATGGCAAAACCTCCGACATGGGAATGGACAGTAGATGAAGGCGTTCATATAAGGGGCGTCGCTCCAGACAATGTACCTGTCCTGATCCCGTCCGGTTCAAGCAGAATTCCCTCCGGCAGCGGTATGTTCGGGCCAAACCAGAACATTCTGATGACCGCCCAGGCCATACAGTCAAATATCCAGGTTCTGGAATACGAATATAAAATCCGCACGAATCAATTACCGCAAACCATCGAACAGGAATTGACAACCCTGCAGCAGGAGGGAGCCAATCATTATTTGCCGCCGACGCAAGCGGTAATTCGCGAACTTGAAGTGCGCGACAGACTCATAGCGCGCAAGACCGCGGAACTTCAGCAGAAAACAGTCCTGGCCAATCAGTTTTTCGGCAGCGACCCAGCCAATAAGACACTGCTGCAGTTTTACCAGAGAGCTTCGCTGATCGAGCCGCTCGTCAAACCCTATGGCGTAGCCATGCACGCCTGGACCGAGTCCTATCGAGCGGCTCATGAGATCAGGCTGTTGTCTCAGGCCATCGACATTCTCAGTGTGCAGAAAACCAACTACTACACCTGGCTTGCCGCCTCCCAGGCCAACGATCGGGAGCTGGCCAGACAGACCGCCGAACGTACCCGGATCGCCGCCGAGCAACATCGCCAGCAAGCCCTTGCCGAAAAGGCCCGACGCGAGCGGGAGGAGGCGCGAGTTCATGAGCAGCAACGCCTCGTTGCCTTGGCCGAAAAACATCGTCAGGAAGCTGAACACGCGCGCCTTGCTGCAGAAAAGGCACGAATCGAAGCTGAAGCTCGAGAGCGGGAAAGAGCCCGGATCGAGGCGCTTAAGGTGACGCTGGCTGAGGCCGAGGCTCAAGAAAAAGAACGCCTGGCGGCACTGGAAAACGCGTTGACTCAAGCGCAAGCAGCGGCAGAGGCCGCCGAACAGGACCGGCTTCAAGCTGAGCGGCAGCAACGGGGCGAGGAGCCGCATCCCTCTGAGTTTCAACGGGTTTACCCGGCGTCGGGAGCCGTGGCGTCTTCCAGCCCTGCCTTTTCCTTCGCATCGACGGCTATCGTTCTGGCGCCCTCTACCTCCTCAGCGATACTGGCCGCACTGCGAGCGGCGCTGCCGACGCTGGCAGCGGCTGGCGCCGGGCTGATTACCCCGGCACTGATCGGCTTCGCAGCACTGTTGGCGCCGTCCCGCCTGGGCAACGGCGAACGCTTTTCCGTGAGCGTTCCCTTGGCCGAACTTTCAGCGCAATCCCCACAGACGTTGCGAGAGCTGGCAGACCGCCGAGGCATGTTGAACCTGCCCGTCGGTTTGGGCGTAAGGCCGCTGGGTGAAGTGGCGGAAGTATTTGTCGCCACGACCGACGATTTCCACATTCGCTCGGACGTGCCGGTTTTACAGGCAACGTATGACCTGCTCAATGACGTTTATGAAACCGCGCTGCCAGATTCGCCTACGGATTTCCTGACTTGGACACCGGCCATTTCACCGGGGAAAACCTCAACCGAATCGCCTGCGGTGAACATCGAACCACCCGACTATTCCGGCGCAACCATCGTTGCGGTCGCAGGCCGACTGGATCTGAATCCGATTCTGGTTGAAGGCTGGGATCGATTCATCATCGTGTTTCCCGCTGACTCGGGGATTGCGCCGCTTTACGTGGTGATTAGCAGTCCTTATGCAGGAGCCACCACCAAGGGTAAACACAGCGGGCGTGATTTCAACCCTGATCAAGTCGGAGGTGAAATTCTAAGTTTGCAGTGGGCGTCAGCCAACATTTCAACGAAAGGAACAGATATCGTGAAGCTACATATTTCGAAATTCACACAATCGGATGCCAATGACGTAATGCTTAGTCGTCTCGAACGAATTGCTCGTGGCGAACTCGAGGCTACGGACACCGACAAACGTTTCTATACTCACGAACTAAGAGAGTTTGAACGATTCAAAGCTTTAGGCTTTAGCGACACCCAGAGTCCAGATGCCGGTTCTCCGATCTGGAATAACGTTCATACCGCTACTCTGGAAGATTTCCAACTGAAAGATGACCATACACTTCTTTATACTTCCGAAGCTCTCACTGCCGCAGCGCAGCAGGTGGACCGTGAGTATCAAAAACTTCTCGGGGAGATGTGGCAATGAGCACCTTCGAGATGATTGTCAAAAACGAAACCCTTGACGATATCGTCACTGTGTTTGCTCTGATACAAGCAACACCACATCTGGATATGATGATAAGAATTTACAATCGCGAACTCCTCGAAGAGTATGGTGCGCTTGAAGATGCCTATGCGCGACTCATCAATGCCGGCGTGCTGGCTAATGGTAAACATGGGCTCGCAGTGAAAGGGCCAAACTGGAAGCCACCGGCGTACATGACAGAAAGAAGATACCTCTGAAGTCAGGCACTGCACGTTTTTCCAACCGACAGGGAGCCTAAGGATGCATGTCGGCTTTGGCGGAAGGTCGCTCAGTGCCGTTATTATTTCTTCGAAAGCCAGCGATCAAGGCCACCAAGCGCAAGCTTGGCGGCCTTATTACCTATTCCATCCGCGATTCATCCTCCGTCTTACAGAGAATACTTCTGCAAATTCGCCATCATCTCTTTCAACGCTTCAATATTGTCCTGCGGATGCGCCGCCCCTTCGAAATCGCAGATCTGCTGCCAGTGCGCTGCCACATCTTCCGGTGAAAACCCTACCCGCGGATCAAACCCGGCACCGAGGCTGCGCTCCCAGCGCACCTTGCCCATCCAGCCGCCACCGACCTCGAACAACCCGGAGGTTTCCTGGCATTGCTCGCTGGCCAGGTACACCACCAACGGGCTGACCAGTTCCGGTTTGAGTTGCTCGAAGACTTGCGGAGGGATCAGGCCTTCGGTCATGCGCGTGCCGCCGGTCGGGGCGATCGCGTTGACGAGGATGTTGGTCTTGCGCCCTTCAATGGCCAGGGTGCGGGTCAAACCATAGAGACCCAGTTTGGCCATGCCGTAGTTGGATTGGCCGAAGTTGCCGTAGATGCCGGACGTCGAGGCGGTGAAGATCACGCGGCCGTAGTTTTGCTCGCGCAAGTGGGGCCACGCAGCGCGGGTAACTTTATAGGCGCCTTCGACGTGAACGCGGTAAACCAGGTCCCAGTCGGCGTCGTCCATCTTGTGAAAGGTCTTGTCGCGCAGGATACCGGCGTTGTTGACCACCACATCGACGCGGCCAAAGGCATCGAGGGCGTTCTGCACCAGTTTGTCGCCATCGGTGACCGAGTCGTGGTTGGCTTCGGCGATGCCGCCGGCCGCGCGGATCTCCGCGACGACACGATCAGCGGCGGAGGCATTGGCGCCCTCGCCTTGTGTCGAGCCGCCCAGATCGTTGACCAGCACTTTCGCGCCCTGCCTGGCGAACAGCAATGCGTGAGCGCGTCCCAGGCCACCACCGGCCCCGGTGACGATTACGACTTTATCTTCGAAACGCACAGACTCATTCATCGCGGCAACTCCAACAGGCCAATGGAACATTGACCGGGAGTGTCAGGCACAGCGCTTTGGGTCACAACGAATACGACTGCGGCTGAATGGTGCGCGATAAGGCTGGGGGATGATGAAAGGCCTTGGGCCAGCGAGAGGCTGCATGCCTCCCGGCCCGATCAGGAATACGCGACCTTGCGCGGCGGCAGTACCAGACGCTCGCGAAATTCCAGGTAATGCTTGAGCACCTGCACCGGCGCTTCGGTCTGCGGGTAATGACCAATCCCCGGCAACAGCACGGTGTCGGCATTCGGAATCAGTTCGCGGTAACGCGCGACCATGTGTGCTCCGGAAATCGGATCGAACTCACCATCGATCACCCGTAACGGAATCTCGTCGCGCTGCATCGCAGTGACCCAGCGATCACGCTGCACCCGTCGTTCGGGAATGTAGTTGATCAGTTTGTGCATGATCCGTGGCCCGTGATTGCTCTCGACCAAGCTCCAGAAATCATCCAGTTCACTTTCGCTCGGGCCGGTCTTCGGGCCGAAAATCTGCCGAAAACTTTTAACCAGCGCATCACGGCTGAACGCGCGGCCGATCATCCAGCCCAGCGGGCTGAGCAGCAGTTTCTGCATGAACACCGGACGATGGGTTTCGGGGAACAAACCGCCATTGAGGAACACGCAACTGGCGACGTCGATGCGCCCTTCGTAATGCCGCGCCAGCAATTCCTGGGCAACGCTGTCGCCGTAGTCATGGGCAAAAATGTGCAGCGGTTGTTCAGCCTGCACATGCGCGAGCAACGCCTGCTGCAGATCGGCCTGTTCCAGCAGGCTGTAGGTGTGCTTGAGCGGTTTTGCCGAATCGCCGAAACCGAGCATGTCGCAGGCGATCACACGATAGCGCTGGGCCAATGGCTGCCAGAGGTAATGCCAGTCCCAACTGGCGGTCGGGAAACCGTGGATCAGCAACAACGGCTCACCCTGCCCCGCTGTCCAGTAGCGAATCGGCTGACCGCGAAAAACAAAGGTCCGGCTGCGCTTGCGCCAGATACACAGAGGGATCTCGGCGAGTGGCATCAGAGTTTATATCCGGGGTCTTGTTGATCGAGTTTGCGCAGCAGCGCCGGCCAGGCCAGCGCGCCGCCCATGCCTTGGGCGCTTTTGGTAACGCCGACGATCATCGCTTTGGCACCCGCCAGAATCTGCGGCTCGATGGCGATCAGTTCAGCGCCGCCGGTTTGCGCCATCACCTGAATATCGCAGGCACGCTGGAAGGTGAACATCATCAGAAAGGTATCGGCAATGGTGCCGCCGCAGGTCAGCAGGCCGTGGTTGTGCAACATGAGGAAATTGCTGTCACCGAGATCGGCCTGCAAGCGCGCCTTCTCTTCGTGATTCAGCGCCACGCCTTCGTAGGCGTGATAAGCCAGGCTCGACAGCACGAACAGCGATTGCTGGCTGATCGGTAACACGCCCTGCTTTTGCGCGGACACCGCGACACCGGAAGCGGTGTGGGTGTGCAGCACACACACCACATCGTGGCGCACTTCATGCACTGCGCTGTGGATGGTGTAACCGGCCGGATTGATTTCGTAGGGGCTGGCCATGAGTTTGTTGCCGGCCTGGTCGACTTTCACCAGGCTCGAGGCCGTAATCTCATGAAACATCAGTCCGAACGGGTTGATCAGGAAGTCTTCGGTGCCGGGGACTTTGGCGGAGATGTGCGTGAAGATCAGGTCGTCCCAGCCATGCATTGCAACCAGCCGATAGCAGGCGGCAAGGTCGACACGGGCCTGCCATTCGGCGGCGCTGACCTGGCTTTTGACATCAAGGGACGATGGGACGGGGGCTACGCTCACTGTATGCACCTCTGCGTTCTTGTTGTTCTGCACGTATGCGCAGTCTAGTCAGACGCAGGTGTTCGCGTAGTTGCATTGGCAGCCAGCTTGATGACTGATCGAGTCAGCCATGCAAGCTGTCAGGATCCGCTCAGCCCTTGAGCGCTTCGATGAACTGCGCCAGCCACGGCTCGGCATCGGATTCCGGGGTGACGCTTTCGCTGGCGTCGATCCGTAACATTTCTTGCACCTCGTTTACGCCCAGCTCAGCAAACAACTCACGCATCTGTTCCCCGCCGCCGCAGAACGTATCGCCGTAACTGGCGTCGCCCAACGCGATCACAGCGCCCGGCAACCCGCGCCAGGCTGCCGGCAACTGGTCACGAAGGGTCGAATATAGCGGTTGCAGGTTTTCCGGCAGCTCGCCCATGCCGGTGGTCGAGGTGACGGCAAGAAATGCTTGCGGGCCGAATGTCTCAATGTCAGCAAGCGTGGCGCGCGAGTTATAGAAGGTTTCAAAACCGGCGGCTTTCAACAGGTTCTGGGCGTGACGGGCGACTTCTTCGGCGGTGCCGTAGACCGAACCGGAGAGGATGGCGACTTTCATCAATCTGATCCTGAAAACTGAAAATGAGGTCGGCGATAGTAACAGTCCGTCGCGCAAGGCTGCGATTGAATCTCAACTGGCGTTAATGGCCAGTAGACAGCCGCCAAGGTTCTTCTAGAATGCCAAACGCCAACTAATTATAAGGAATTCAGGGATGATCAATGCCAGTCTGCTGCAAATGGTGATCAACGCTTCCAACGATGGAATCGTCGTAGCGGAAAAGGAAGGCGAGCAGGACAACATTCTCATTTACGTCAATCCGGCGTTCGAACGTCTGACCGGCTATACCAGCGAAGAGATTCTCTATCAGGACTGCCGCTTTCTCCAGGCTGGTGACCGTGACCAGGAGAGTCTGAGTCTGATTCGTGACGTTCTGCGGGACGGTGGATCGTGTCGGGAGATCCTGCGTAACTATCGCAAGGACGGCACGCCATTCTGGAACGAACTGTCGCTATCGACAGTGAAGAATGCCGACGATGGCCAGACCTACTTCGTCGGTGTGCAGAAAGACGTGACCGTCCAGGTCAAGGCTCAGCAACGCGTGGCGCAACTGGAAGCCCAGGTTGCCGCCTTGCAGGCGGAACTGAATGCTTTGAAAGCGACCAACGGTTAAAACAAAACCGCGAACCGATGGTCATTAACTACAATCACCAATGACTTTGTAATTATATCTTTCGAGTTAGCCATGCAGCGCGACGCCCTTCTCACTCAGGATGAGCTGGATTTCATCCAGAAGATGCAGCACAACCCGCAACTGAACGTGCGGGATGCAACGTCGAGTCTGCTGGTTAACGGCGGTTCGCAGATCCGCGATCTGCTCACGCGGCTGGCCGCTCATGAGCAAGTGACCATCCAGGCCAACTTCGAAAACCAGCAAATGACCTTCCCGTTGCATCTGGTCGAAGACGAATTCCACGCGCTGCATCTGCGCCTCGGCGTCCCGAGCATCTACGAAGACGGCCCATCGGTAAGGCCATGGCGACTGGTGCTGGAAGAGCCGGTAGCGCTGGAAAACGCCAAAGGACAGCCGGGGACGTTGTGGGTACACGAGGTGTCGCACAAAGGTGTGTTGCTGGAAGTGCGCAACAAGACCAAGCCACCCAAGCATTTCGCGTTGTGGTTCAGCCCTTCCGGATACGAGCGGATTTCACTGCGCGGGCATTTCGAACGGGAAACCGAAAACGGTTTTTATGCCTATGAACTGAGTCAGACCGACAGCGACGAAACCGAACGTCTGCGCCAGTTCATTCTGCAGCAACATCGCCTGACTCACCCTGCCCTGCATACCTGATCAGGTATCCAGATTTCCCGCTAGAAATTGCATCATGCGTTGACGCATGTTCGTGCCTTCATTACCCAGACAGGCAACCGAAGATCCGGCCAGACTGTCCTCCGCCAGATCCGCTGCATCCCCGGCCAGCATCAATTGGCAATCAAGACCCAACGCCAGGCGATTCAGACGCCGCGGCAAATCGGTGGTGGGCGCATGGTTGGAAAACAGCACCAGCGCATCGGGTCTGACCTTTTCGCAGACCAGCGTCAGTTCATCGAACGGCTGGCCGGTGGTCAACACCCGAACCCCGGAATTGTTGCCGCTGAGAAACAGCGCCGCCACCAGCAGTTCCAGCTCACGGCATTGCCCGGCCAGCGCGCTGACGATCACCCGCCGCGGTTGCGCGCCGCGCAGCATGACAATCCGTTGCAGCACCCGCGCGCGCAGGAATCCGTCGTAGAACAGCCACTCGCTGGTTTGCCCGAACGCGTCCTGACGTTGCAGCATGTGCCGCCACAACGGCATCAGGATGTCCTGGAACGCCACCGCCAAGGCATAAGAAGAGAAGATCTGCCCATAGACCCGATCCAGTTGCTGGTCATCGAATGCACTGACTGCCTGCTGGATCTGTTCCTGCCATTGCCGGTAATCAGCCTGAACCAGATCGTCAGGAATGATATGCGCCAGGGCTTTCAGCGGTTCGGTCTTGGCGAGAATCTTGCCGACCTTGCTGACCGCGACGCCGCGATCGATCCAGTCGACGATGCTGCGTACACGCTCGATTTCGCTCATCGAGTAGAGCCGATGCCCGCTTTCGGTGCGTGTCGGCTGGATCAAGCCATAGCGCCGTTCCCAGGCGCGCAAGGTTACCGGGTTCACGCCAGTGAGCCGGGCGACTTCACGAATGGGGAACAGCTCGGCGCGTTGCAGCGCCTCTGATACCTGCGAAGCAGGGTTTGCGTCCGTGATCACAGGCATAGAACACTTAACTTCCATGTCAGAAATTTGGATCCCATTCTAACGCTTATCCGCCGATCGCGTTCAAGTAGGCAAATGCGACGAATGTTGCTGGTTTAATCGGGAAAAACCGGAATAATCCTCGCTTGATGAAAAGCGCAGCCCTCTACCCCGGCGCTGCGTCAGGCGAACCTCCTACCCGGAGCGACGCAATTGAAATATGGAGATACAAAATGTCTACTTCCCCCGTCACGCTGATGGTTGCCCGTCGCGTCGCCGACGGCCGTTATCAGGACCTGATGGTCTGGCTGCGCGAAGGCGAGCAACTGGCCACGGATTTTCCCGGTTACCTGGGTTCCGGCGTACTTGCTCCGCCGCCCGGCGATAATGAGTTCCAGATCATCTTCCGCTTTGTCGATGAGCAAACCCTGCACGCCTGGGAACATTCGGCATCGCGTACCGCGTGGCTGAGCCGTGGCAGCGAGCTGTTCGCCCACCCCAAGGAACATCGGGTCAGCGGTATCGAAGGCTGGTTCGGCACTGCAGGACAACGTCCGCCGCGCTGGAAGCAGGCCGTGGCGATCTGGCTGGCGTTTTTCCCGGTGTCACTGATTTTCAACTTTTTGCTTGGCCCACTGCTGGGCGAAGTTAGCTTGCTGCCACGGGTGCTGATCAGCACCGCGTGCCTGACGCCATTGATGGTGTACCTGTTCATTCCGCTGTCGACGCGTTTGCTGGCGAACTGGTTGAACAGCACGCCGGCGCGACGGTTGCCGGCGACACCCTCTACGCAACATCACTGATTCTTTTGTGAGAGCGAGCCTGCTCGCTCACAGGTCTTGGTCTTTGCGGTAATAGGTGTGCGGCTGCGCTCGCTGTTATAGTTTTTGCTTTCCCAGCGTTGCGAGCCGTTCATGCCTGATTCCGCCGCCCCGATTCTCATCACTGGCGCCGCACAACGTGTCGGTCTGCATTGCGCGCAGCGTTTGCTTGAAGACGGTCATCGGGTCATTTTCACCTACCGCACTGAACGCCCCGGCGTACAGACCTTGCGCGATCTGGGCGCCATCGGCCTGTTTGCGGATTTCGCCACTGAGGCCGGGATTCTGGCGTTCATCGGCGAACTGAAAAGCCATACCGACAGCCTGCGCGCGATCGTGCACAACGCCTCCGAATGGCTCGCCGAAACGCCTGGCAGCGAGACCGAAGCTTTCACACGCACGATCAATCTGCACATGCTCGCGCCGTATCTGATCAATCTGCACTGCGCCTATCTGCTGCAACGCTCAACGCCCGCCGACATTGTCCACATCAGCGACGATGTCACCCGCGAAGGCAGCAGCAAGCACATTGGTTACTGCGCGAGCAAAGCCGGGCTCGACAGCCTGACCCTGTCTTTCGCGGCGCGCTATGCGCCGGCCATCAAGGTCAACGGCATCGCCCCGGCCCTGCTATTGTTCAATCCCGACGACAACGCGGCGTACCGCGCCAAGGCGCTGGCCAAATCGGCGCTGGGCATCGAGCCCGGCAGCGAAGTGATCTACCAGAGCCTGCGCTATCTGCTCGACAACCCCTATGTCACCGGTACGACCCTGACCGTCAACGGCGGACGGCACCTTAAATAAGCCGGATCGCGAGGATTTCCATGACCCGCTCACTGCCTGAGAATTACCGTGAAATCCTCCTCGGGCTCGGTGAAAACCCCGATCGCGAAGGCTTGCTCGACACCCCGGTGCGCGCGGCCAAGGCCATGCAATACCTGTGTCATGGTTACGCGCAAAGCGTCGAGGAAATCGTCAATGGCGCGCTGTTTGCGTCCGACACGGACGAAATGATCATCGTCGCCGACATCGAGTTGTATTCGTTGTGCGAACATCACCTGCTGCCCTTCATTGGCAAGGCTCATGTGGCTTATATTCCGACGGGCAAGGTGCTGGGTTTGTCGAAGGTCGCGCGATTGGTGGACATGTTCGCCCGGCGCCTGCAGATTCAGGAAAACCTCACCCGGCAAATCGCCGATGCGGTGCAACAGGTCACCGGTGCCGCTGGCGTTGCCGTGGTCATTGAGGCCAGACACATGTGCATGATGATGCGCGGTGTCGAGAAACAGAACTCGACAATGAACACCTCGGTCATGCTCGGCGCGTTCCGCGATTCGAACACCACCCGCCAGGAGTTTCTGCAATTGATTGGACGGAGCAAGTAAATGCCACAACTTCAACCGGGAATGGCGCGCATCCGGGTCAAGGATTTGCGCTTGCGCACCTTTATCGGGATCAACGAGGACGAAATCCTCAACAAGCAGGATGTGCTGATCAACCTGACCATCCTGTATGCCGCGCAGGAAGCGGTACGTGACAACGACATCGACCACGCGCTGAATTACCGCACGATCACCAAGGCGATCATCGCCCATGTCGAAGGCAACCGCTTTGCCCTGCTCGAACGCCTGACCCAGGAATTGCTGGATCTGGTGATGACCAATGAATCGGTGCTGTACGCCGAAGTCGAAGTCGACAAGCCCCATGCGCTGCGCTTTGCCGAATCGGTGTCAATAACGCTTGCGGCAAGCCGCTGAGCTTCAAGCTTCAAGCTTCAAGCTTCAAGCGTTAAGCTAACGGCCAACCCGACCCATCTTGCAGCTTCAAGCTTGCCGCTCAAAGCTGTCTCGCAGAGACCCCCATGACTGATCAACAACGCCTCGAACTCGAAGCCGCCGCTTTTCGTCGGCTGGTCGCCCATCTGGACAGCCGCAAGGATGTGCAGAACATCGATCTGATGAACCTCGCCGGATTCTGCCGCAATTGCCTCTCGAAGTGGTACAAGGCCGAAGCCGACGAGCGCCAGATCGAGGTCAGCCTCGACGATGCCCGCGAAGTGGTTTACGGCATGCCGTACGCCGAGTGGAAAGCCCAATATCAGCAAGAAGCCAGCGCCGAGCAGCAAGCCGCGTTTGCCAAAGGAAAGACCCATGACTGATCTGAACACCCTGCGCGCCAGCCTCGACAGCGGCGAACATGCCTTCGCTGACACCCTGGCGTTGATTGCCGCCGCTTACGACTATCAGCCGCAGGCATTCAACAACGGCGGCGTGGAAAACGCCGCCGGGCAGAACGAAGGTTCCTGCAAGACTCTGGGCCTGGCGTTGCTGGAAGGCCTGAGCGATGACGAAGCGCTGCTGGCGTTTGGCGAGCACTACCGCTCGGTGCTGGCGACGCCTGAAGGCAGCGATCACGGCAATATCCGTGCGCTGATCAAGCACGGCCTGGCCGGCGTCAAATTCACCGCCCAGCCGCTGACCCGCCGCTGATTCCCGCCGCAACGCCTTCCCTGCAGGAGTGAGCCTGCTCGCGATAGCGGTGTATCAGTCGACTCCTGTATTGACTGGTACACCGCTATCGCGAGCAGGCTCACTCCTGCAATGAATTGCGGTGGAGCAGGAATAACGGGCATAAAAAAACCGGCCAATCTGGCCGGTTTTTTTGTGCCTGCGATCTTAGAACGTAGCGTTCTGCAGACCGTCCAGGTAACGCTCGGTGTCCAGTGCCGCCATGCAGCCGGCGCCGGCCGAGGTGATGGCCTGACGGTAAACGTGGTCTGCCACGTCGCCGGCGGCGAAGATACCTTCGACGCTGGTCGCGGTTGCGTTGCCTTCACGGCCGCCCTGCACGACCAGATAACCGTCTTTCAACGTCAACTGACCTTCGAACAGCGAAGTGTTCGGCGTGTGGCCAATCGCGATGAACACGCCGTCGACCTTGATCTCGTCAAAGCTGCCGTCGTTGTTGCGCAGACGCGCACCGGTCACGCCCATATTGTCGCCCAGCACTTCGTCGAGGTTGGCGTTGAGCTTGAGGATGATCTTGCCTTCGGCCACACGGGCGTTGAGCTTGTCGATCAGGATCTTCTCGGCGCGGAAGGTTTCGCGACGGTGGATCAGGGTCACGGTGCTGGCGATGTTGGCCAGGTACAGCGCTTCCTCAACGGCAGTGTTGCCGCCGCCGACCACGGCGACCGGCTTGTTGCGGTAGAAGAAACCGTCGCAGGTCGCGCAGGCCGACACGCCTTTGCCCATGAACGCTTCTTCCGAAGGCAGGCCCAGGTAGCGAGCGCTGGCGCCGGTGGCGATGATCAGCGCGTCGCAGGTGTAGACGGCGCTGTCGCCG
This sequence comes from Pseudomonas sp. Z003-0.4C(8344-21), assembly GCF_900104975.1. NCBI lineage: Bacteria > Pseudomonadati > Pseudomonadota > Gammaproteobacteria > Pseudomonadales > Pseudomonadaceae > Pseudomonas > Pseudomonas sp. Z003-0.4C(8344-21). The sequence goes on from NZ_LT629756.1 coordinate 5,325,766, forward strand.
GTCAGGGTGTACGGCTTGGCAGCGAAGTCGACGGCGTTGATGTGATCGAAAACGATCTCGGTTTCAAAGCGCTCGGCGTGCTCACGCATGCGCTCCATCAGCACCGGGCCAGTCAGACCATGGACGTCGCCCGGCCAGTTGTCGACTTCGGTGGTGGTGGTCAGTTGACCGCCGGCCTGCATGCCGGTGATCAGCAGTGGCTTGAGGTTGGCACGGGCCGCGTAGACCGCAGCGCTGTAACCGGCAGGGCCGGAACCGAGAATAATCACTCGCGAATGACGGACTTCAGACATGACCTGCTCCTGTTGACCGGGCCGAAACACTGGCGCGGATCGCCGGACTGCCGGCGGGAATAAAAAAGGACCGTGGACACCTTGGGGAAGGTTTGAACTCGACAGTCCTGTAAAAAGTTGGGTGAAGCGTATCGAGGGGGGCAAGATTAAGGAAATACGGTTTAACAATCCAGCTCATAGGTGGTCTCTATGCCGAAGCGCTGATGTGATGGACGTCTTTGTTACAGTGAATGTCGATCGCTTTGCCGCGCTTTCCCGGTCACGGCAAAGCCGGTAAGGTCGGCGCGTTTTCCCTTGCTCGGAGCACCTTATGCCCGCCCCTGTTCTGTCCGGCCCGCAATACCTGCGCGAAGGCCTCAAACTGGTTCTCAGCCCCAGCCTGCGCCTGTTTGTGCTGCTGCCACTGGCGATCAACCTGATGCTGTTCGTCGGATTGATCTATCTGGCAGGCCATCAGTTCAGCTTGTGGGTCGACACACTGATGCCCTCGTTGCCCGAGTGGCTGAGTTTTCTCAGCTACATTCTCTGGCCGCTGTTTGTGGTACTCGTGGCGCTGATGGTGTTTTTCACTTTCACCATGCTGGCCAACGTGATCGCCGCGCCCTTCAACGGCTTTCTCGCTGAAAAAGTCGAAGTGGTGGTACGCGGAACCGACGACTTCCCGGCCTTCAGCTGGGGCGAACTGATCGCAATGATCCCGCGCACCTTCGCCCGGGAAATGCGCAAGCTCGGCTACTTCCTGCCCCGAGCGATCGGCCTGTTCATCCTGTCGTTCATTCCAGTGGTGAACATCGTCGCCGCACCGCTATGGCTGCTGTTCGGCGTGTGGATGATGGCGATCCAGTACATCGACTACCCTGCCGACAACCACAAACTGGGCTGGAACGAAATGCTCGCCTGGCTGCGGGAAAAGCGCTGGCAGAGCATGAGTTTTGGCGGGATCGTTTATCTGGTGCTGCTGATCCCGGTGGTCAACATCCTGATGATGCCGGCGGCGGTGGCCGGGGCGACATTGTTCTGGGTGCGTGAGCGTGGCGCCGAAAACCTTGTGACCCAACGCTGACCCCGTCACAAATCCATCACCTGAACGTCACAACCTCGACATGGCCTCAGCCGACACTGAGGTCATGACGACAGCGCTAAACATCACCCTGATCAGCGAAACCTTCCCACCGGAAATCAACGGCGTGGCCAATACCCTTGGCCGTTTGTGCGATGGCTTGCGCGCCCGCGGGCATCAGGTCGAGCTGGTGCGACCGCGGCAGGCCAGTGATCCGCAGCGCAGTGAAGACGAAGCGTTGCTGTTGTGTCGCGGCTGGCCATTGCCGGGATATCAGGGGCTGCAATGGGGTCAGTCGTCGATGCACAAACTGCTGCGCCGCTGGAAGCGCCAGCGGCCGGACGTGTTGTACATCGCCACCGAAGGCCCGCTGGGTTTGTCGGCGCTGCGAGCGGCACGGCGCCTGGGCATTGCGGTGGTCAGCGGCTTTCATACTAATTTCCAGCAATACACCAGCCAGTACGGCCTCGGTTTGCTGACCCGGATGCTCACACATTATCTGCGCTGGTTTCACAACCGCTCGGCGTTGACTCTGGTGCCCAGTGTCAGTCAGCGGCTGGAACTGGAACGACGGCATTTCGAGCGTTTGGCGTTGCTGTCGCGGGGCGTCGACAGCCAGTTGTTCCATCCGAGCAAACGGCTGAACGCACTTCGTGAGCAATGGGCACTGTCCGAGCGCGACATTGCCGTGATTCACGTAGGACGACTCGCGCCGGAGAAAAACCTTGGTCTGCTCAAACGCTGCTTCGAACAACTCCAGGCAACTTATCCACAACGCAATCTGAAACTGATCATTGTCGGCGACGGACCGCAACGGGCGGCGCTGGAAAGGGATTTGCCCGAGGCGATTTTCTGCGGCGCACAGCGCGGGGAAGCGCTGGCCGCGCACTATGCGTCAGGCGATGTATTTCTATTTCCCAGCCTGACCGAGACATTCGGCAACGTGGTACTTGAAGCGCTGGCTTCCGGCCTTGGCGTGGTGGCTTACGATCAGGCAGCCGCGGCGCAGCATATTCGCCATGGTTACAACGGCGTCTCGGCAATGCCCGGCGATGAGCAGGCGTTTTGCGAGGCGGCGATGTGGTTGCTGGAGGAGGATGAGCGGTTGCGCTGTGTGCGGTTGAATGCGCGGCAGCATGCGAGTCGCCAGGGTTGGGGCGCAATCATCGAGCAGTTTGAGGGACATTTGCGCGGGGCTTGTCTGGGGGAGCAGGTGGTGCCTGGGGCTCAGACACTACCTTAGATGTCCATCGAAGCAGATACCGCTTTCGCGAGCAGGCTCGCTCCTACACGGGGGCTGTGTTGTGAACACGATTCCCTGTGGGAGCCAGCCTGCTGGCGATGAGGCCCTGACAGGCGCCGTTTAAACCAGCGTCATCAACGCCTCACGGCTGAACGGCAAAATATCCTGCTCACGCCCTTCGCGAACCTTCTGCGCCCAGTCCGGATCGACCAGCAGCGCACGGCCCACCGCCACCAGATCGAATTCTTCTTTGTTCAAACGCTCCAGCAGGTTTTCCAGACTGGCCGGTTGCGCGATCTTGTCGGTATTGACCATGAACTGCAGGAACTCGCCATCCAGACCGACGCTGCCAACGGTAATGGTCGGTCTGCCGGTGAGTTTGCGCGTCCAGCCGGCCAGGTTAAGGTCGGAGCCGTCGAATTCCCGCTCCCAGAAACGCCGCGTCGAGCAGTGGAAAATATCCACGCCCGCATCAGACAAAGGCTTGAGGAATTCACCCAGCGTCTCCGGTGTTTGCACCAGGCGTGCGGTGTAATCCTGCTGCTTCCACTGCGAAAAACGGAAGATGATCGGGAAGCCTTCGCCGACCGCGGCGCGCACCGCTTGAATCAGTTCGATGGCGAAACGCGAACGGTTGGCCAGGCTGCCGCCGTATTCGTCAGTGCGCTGGTTGCTGCCTTCCCAGAAAAACTGGTCGATCAGGTACCCGTGGGCGCCATGGATCTCGACGCCGTCCATGCCGATGCTTTGCGCATCTTTAGCTGCCTGGGCGAATGCGGCGATCACCTCCTGAATGTCTTGTTTGGTCATGCCGTGCACCACGACCTGACCATCCTTTAGCTTTTCCGACGGGCCGTAGCCCGGCACGCTGGCATCTGGCTCGGTGCCAATGCGGCGCACGCTGCCCACATGCCACAGTTGCGGAACGATCTTGCCACCTTCGGCGTGGACCGCATCGACGACTTTTTTCCAGCCGGCCAATGGCGCTTCACCGAAGAACTGCGGGACGTTGGGATAACCGTTGGAGGCGATGTGGCCAACCGTGGTGCCCTCGGTGATGATCAGGCCAACCCCGGCTGCTGCACGGCGACGGTAGTACTCGATGACTTTTGAGTTCGGTACGCCACCGGGAGAGAACGAGCGGGTCATCGGCGCCATGACCACACGGGTCGGCAGTTCGAGGGCACCGAGGTGGAACGGTTTGAACAAGGCTTGAACGGGCATCGAAAGGCTCCACGAAAATGATCGACAGGTCATGAATTCATATGACGGGGATAATATGTGCGCGCAGCGTAATCCGATACCACTATTGATCTGAATGATTAAAGGTCAAAAGCCAGGCAAAAAAAATCGCAGCCGGTTGGCTGCGATATTTATGGTTCAGCTCAACGCTTTCTCGATCGCGGCAATCACGGTTGGATCATCCGGTGTCGTACGCGGCGAGAACCGCGCCAGGACGCGGCCATCCTTGCCGAGCAGAAATTTTTCGAAATTCCACGTGATGTCGCCAGGAAATTCAGCGCCCTCGCCCGCCAGCAGACGGTACAACTGATGACGCTCGTGGCCGTTGACTTCGAGCTTGCTCGACAACGGAAACGTCACGCCATAGTTGAGGCTGCAGAACTCCTGAATCTCTTGCTCCGAGCCCGGTTCCTGTCCGGCAAACTGATTGCACGGCAGGCCCAGCACGCTGAAGCCTTTGCCTTTGTATTGCTGATAAAGGTTTTCCAGCGCCGCGTACTGAGGGGTCAAGCCGCATTTGGAGGCGACGTTGACCACCAGCACGACTTGGCCCTTGAACGGCGCCAGCGGTAGCTCCTGACCATCCAGGGCTGTCAACTTAAGGTCGTGAAAAGCACTCATGACGAACTCCAGGATTCTCTGTTCTTCTCGAAACAGCCACTTGGCGTGGCCACCAAAGACAGCCGCGGACTAAAAAGGCGCCCGCAGGCGCCTCTCCAGTACTCGAAGCTTAGCGCAGAAAATCAGTGGTGATGGCCACCTTCGCCATGGACGTGGCCATGAGCGATTTCTTCCTGGCTGGCGTCACGGATGTCGACGATCTTCACCTGGAAGTTCAGACGCTGGCCGGCAAGCGGGTGGTTGCCATCAACCGTCACGTCGTCGCCGTCGAGGTCACGGATGGTCACGATCTGCATCTGACCGTCCGGCGCCGAAGCGTGAAACTGCATGCCGACTTCCAGCTCGTCGACGCCTTCGAACATGCTGCGGCTCAGGGTGCTGACCAGCTCGGCGGCGTATTCGCCGTAAGCGTCTTCCGGCTCGACGGCTACTTTCAGCTCGTCGCCGACAGCCTTGCCTTCCAGGGCTTTTTCCAGGCCCGGGATGATGTTGCCCGCGCCTTGCAGGTAAACCAGCGGAGCGCCGCCGGCGGAGCTGTCGATGACCTCACCAGCGTCGTTGGTCAGGGTATAGTCGATGGAGACAGCCTTATTGGCGGCGATCAGCATGGGGCGAGACCTTTTGCATAAGAATATAGAAAGGCCAAGTTTAGCGAAGCAATCGCACGAAAGCGAACACAACCCGGACAAACGGGTTTCGACGATCAAAGGCTTTCATCAGGACGAAGAGGGTCATTGGGTGGTCGAACTTTCCTGTGGCCACACCCAGCACCTGCGTCACCAGCCGCCGTGGCAATCGCGGGCGTGGGTGCTCGACCCGGCGCAACGTATTGAAAAAACAGGTCAACCTTTTGCCTGTGGCTGGTGCGCACAAGGCTCGGTTAGCGATAACCTTGGCGACTGAATTTCGGTAGTCGGCCAGCCATAGGCCGACACCCTTGCATAGAGAATTCCCATGCAAACTTTTTTTATCGCCCCCACCGATTTTGGCGTGGGTCTGACCTCCATCAGCCTCGGGCTGGTGCGTACGCTTGAGCGCGCGGGGCTTAAAGTCGGTTTCTTCAAACCGATCGCCCAGCCGCACCCCGGCGACACTGGCCCGGAGCGCTCCACCGAGCTGGTGGCGCGCACCCATGGCCTGAAACCGCCGCAACCCCTGGGCCTGGCGCACGTAGAGCGGATGCTCGGTGACGGCCAGCTCGACGAACTGCTCGAAGAAATCATCACCCTGTATCAACAAGCGGCGGTCGGCAAAGACGTGCTGGTCGTTGAGGGCATGGTGCCGACCCGCAGCGCCAGTTATGCCGCGCGGGTCAATCTGCACCTGGCCAAGAGCCTCGATGCCGAGGTGATTCTGGTTTCGGCACCGGAAAACGAAGTGCTGGCCGAACTGTCCGGCCGCGTCGAGTTGCAGGCGCAATTGTTCGGTGGCCCGAAAGACCCGAAAGTGCTCGGCGTTATCCTCAACAAGGTCAAGACTGACGAGAGCATGGAAGCTTTTGCCGCGCGCCTGAAAGAACACTCGCCGTTGCTGCGCAGCGGTGATTTCCGCTTGCTCGGCTGCATCCCGTTCCAACCGGAACTCAACGCGCCGCGCACCCGCGACGTCGCCGATCTGATGGGCGCGCAAGTGCTCAATGCCGGGGACTACGAAACCCGGCGCATGAGCAACATCATTATTTGCGCGCGGACCATGCGCAACACTGTCGAGCTGCTCAAGCCCGGTGTACTGGTGGTGACGCCGGGCGATCGCGACGACATCATCCTTGCCGTCAGCCTTGCAGCGATCAACGGCGTGCCGCTGGCCGGGCTGCTGCTGACCAGCGACACCCTGCCCGATCCGCGCATCATGGATCTGTGCCGTGGCGCATTGCAGGCCGGCCTGCCGGTGTTGTCGGTGAGCACCGGCTCCTACGACACCGCCAACCTGTTGAATGGCCTGAACAAGGAAATTCCGATCGACGACCGCGAGCGCGCCGAGATCATCACCGATTTCGTCGCCAGCCATCTCGACGCCAACTGGCTGCACCAGCGTTGCGGCACGCCGCGTGAGATGCGTCTGTCGCCGGCAGTGTTCCGCTATCAGCTGATTCAACGCGCGCAAGCGGCCAACAAGCGCATCGTCCTGCCCGAAGGCAGCGAGCCGTTTACCGTGCAAGCGGCGGCGATCTGCCAGGAACGCGGGATCGCCCGTTGCGTGTTGCTGGCCAAGCCGGAAGACGTCGAAGCGGTGGCGCGCGCGCAAGGCATCGTCTTGCCTGCCGGGCTGGAGATACTGGATCCGGACCTGATTCGCGAGCGCTACGTCGAGCCGATGGTGGCCCTGCGCAAGACCAAGAGCCTCAACGCGCCGATGGCCGAGCAGCAACTGGAAGACACCGTGGTGATCGGCACCATGATGCTTGCGCTGGACGAAGTCGACGGCTTGGTATCCGGGGTGATCAACACCACCGCCAATACCATTCGCCCGGCGCTGCAACTGATCAAGACTGCGCCGGGCTGCACCTTGGTGTCGTCGGTGTTTTTCATGCTGTTCCCGGAAGAAGTGCTGGTGTACGGCGACTGCGTGATGAACCCGCATCCGAGCGCCAGCGAACTGGCCGAGATCGCCCTGCAAAGCGCTGACTCCGCCGCGGCGTTCGGCATCACGCCGCGCGTGGCGATGATCAGCTACTCCAGCGGCGAATCGGCCAGCGGCGAAGAAGTCGAGAAAGTCCGCGAAGCGACCCTGCTCGCTCACGAGCAACAGCACTCGCTGCTGATCGACGGCCCGCTGCAATACGACGCTGCCGCCAATGCCGAAGTGGCCCGTCAACTGGCGCCGAACAGTCAGGTTGCCGGGCGCGCCACGGTGTTTGTGTTCCCGGATCTGAACACAGGCAACACCACGCACAAAGCGGTGCAACGCAGCGCCGATTGCGTCAGCCTCGGGCCGATGCTGCAAGGCCTGCGCAAACCGGTGAACGATCTGCCGCGCGGCGCGCAAGTCGATGACATCGTCTACACCATCGCGCTCACCGCGATTCAAGCCGCCAACCGACCTATGGATGTGTAAATGCTGGACTTTCTCCCTGCACCGCTGCGTGGCGTAATCGCCTCGCTGCTGTTGGCGCTCAATACGATTTTGCTGTGCTCGTTCCTGTTCTGCGTGGCGCTGGTCAAGGCGTTGCCGTTTGCCTTGACGCAACGCATCGCCGGCTGGCTGATGAGCCACACTCACGAGGCATGGATCAGCAACAACAAGGGCTGGATGAACCTGGTCCGGCGCACTCGCTGGCACATCAGCGGTCTGCAAGGTCTGGACTATCAGCATTCGTATCTGATCACCAGCAATCACCAGAGCTGGGTCGATATTCTGGTACTGCAATACGTGCTCAACCGGCGGATTCAGCCACTGAAATTCTTCCTCAAGCAAGAGCTGATCTGGGTCCCGGTGATCGGTCTGGCGTGGTGGGCGCTGGGCTTTCCGTTCATGAAACGCTACTCCAAAGCCTACCTGGCCAAGCACCCGGAGAAAAAAGGCAAAGACCTGGAAACCACGCGCAAGACCTGCGCGAAATTCCGCAATAACCCGGTGGGCATTTTCAACTTCGTCGAAGGCACGCGTTTCACCGAAGGCAAGCATGCGCAGCAGCAATCACCGTTCAAATACCTGCTCAAGCCGAAGGCCGGCGGGATCGCCTTTGTGCTGGACGCGATGGGCGAGCAACTGGAATCGATCGTCAACGTGACCATCCACTACCCGGCCGGACGCCCGGGGTTCTGGGACTTGCTCAGCGGCAATGTGCGCGATGTGGTGGTGCACTTTGAAGAGCTGAAAATTCCACCGGCCTTCATCGGCAAGAACTACGACCAGGACGGCGAGTATCGTTTGCAGTTTCAGGGCTGGATCAATCAGCTGTGGCTGGACAAGGATGCGTTGCTGGAGCAACTGCACCGCGAATATCCCGACCGCCGCTAACCCCCTGCAGGAGTGAGCCTGCTCGCGATAGCAGTGGATCAGCCACCATCGATGTTGATTGAAGCACCGCTATCGCGAGCAGGCTCACTCCTACAATCGACCGGGTTGACCCGAATAAAAAAGCCCGCCGATGACTGCTCATCGGCGGGCTTTTTCTTGCAGCTCGAAGCTAAAAGCTCGCCGCTGTTTTTTGCTTAGATCGCGCCGCGTTTACGCAGCAGCTCCAGCACTTGCTTGACGCTGTCTTCCAGACTCAGCGACTGCGTGTCGATCACCAGATCGGCATTCAACGGCACGTCGTACGGGAAGGATTCGCCCGGGATGTTGTCACCGCCAGCAGCGTACAGACCTTGCGGGTCACGCTCAGCGCAAACAGTTGGCGAAGCCTGCACATAGACCGTCAGCAAACGATCCTTGCCGATCAGCTCCCTGGCCTGCTCGCGACCTTCGGCACTCGGCGCAACGAACGCAGCCAAAGTCAGCAAGCCCGCTTCGTTGAACTGACGCGCCACATGCGCGGCACGCCGCCAGTTCTCGGTACGGCCGGCACGGTCCTGTGGCAGACCTTTATTAAGGTCATGACGCAGGTTCTGCCCGTCCAGCACAAATACCGCGCGCCCCATGTCGAACAGCTTGCGCTCGACCGCATACGCCAGGGTGCTCTTGCCCGCGCCCGACAGGCCGCTGAACAACACCGTAGCCGGTTGCTGGCCGAAGCGCTGAGCACGTTCTTCAGTAGCAACGTGGGCCAGTTTGCCGTGGTGCGTGGCGGTGCCGTGCGCAACTGGTTGGGCGACGATCATGCCGGCGCCGACGGTGCCATTGGTCAACCGGTCAATGACGATGAACGCGCCGGTGGTGCGGTTGCTGTCGTAACCGTCGAGGGCGATCGGCGCGTCGAGCGCAATCTTCACCTTGCCGATTTCGTTGAGCTGCAACGCGCTCGCCGGGCCTTCTTCCAGAGTGTTCACGTCGACCTTGTTGACGATGCTGGCGATCGAGCCCGGCACGTAACTGGTGGCGCGCTTGATGTCGTACTTCTTGCCCGGCAGCATCGGCTCTTCAGCCATCCACACCAGCATCGCTTCGAAGCTGTCGGTGACCGGCGGCACGTTGTCGGCATGCACCAGCAGGTCGCCACGGGAAATGTCGATTTCGTCTTCCATGGTCAGCGTCACCGCTTGACCAGGGCCGGCATGCTCCAGCTCACCTTCGAAGGTGACAATGGACTTGACCCGGCTGCTCTTGCCCGACGGCAACACGACGACTTCGTCGCCCTTGTGCACGATGCCGCTGGCCAGCGTACCGGCGAAACCACGGAAGTTCAGGTTCGGCCGGTTGACGTACTGCACCGGGAAACGCAGATCGCTGAAATTGCGATCGCCCGCGACTTCCACGGTCTCGAGGATTTCCATCAGCGACTGACCGGTGTACCACGGCGAGCGCTCGGACTTGTTCACCACGTTGTCGCCCTTGAGGGCCGACATCGGCACGAAGTGCATGCTGGTCGGCTTCATCTTCAAGCCTTCGGCGAACTTCAGGTAATCAGCCTTGATCGACTCGAACACACCCTCGTCGAAGTCCTTCAAGTCCATCTTGTTGATGGCGACGACGATGTGTTTGATGCCCAGCAGCGATGCAATGAAGCTGTGGCGACGGGTCTGGGTCTGCACGCCGTAACGCGCGTCGACCAGAATGATCGCCAGGTCACAGGTGGACGCACCGGTGGCCATGTTGCGGGTGTACTGCTCATGGCCGGGGGTATCGGCGATGATGAATTTGCGTTTGGCAGTCGAGAAATAGCGATACGCGACATCAATGGTGATGCCCTGCTCACGCTCGGCCTGCAAACCGTCGACCAGCAGCGCAAGGTCAATGTCGTCACCGGTGGTACCGACTTTCTTCGAGTCGCGGGTAATCGCTTCGAGGTGATCTTCGTAGATCATTTTCGAGTCGTGCAGCAGGCGCCCGATCAGGGTGCTCTTGCCGTCATCGACGTTACCGCAGGTCAAAAAGCGCAGCAGCTCTTTACGTTCGTGCTGGCCCAGGTAGGCGAGGATGTCCTCGCTGATCAAATCAGAAACATGGCTCATTGCATTCAAGCTCCAAGCTGTAAGCTTCAAGCGGCAAGCTTGTCGGCGTACAGCTAGTCAGAAATTTTGTTGATCAACCCAACCAGCATCCTAGAAAGCTCTCGGGTCTCCATAATCCAATTTTCAGCCAGTGGTTCTGCGATGTAAGCGATATCTCGGCCTATCAGAATCTGGGTGCGCAGCTCTCCACAAGAAGCTTTCGCAATCCAAAGAAAATGAACCTTTTCTTTGCAACTCCGACGCTCCATGCCTTCAGCAATATTGGAAGGCACTGAAAGTGCAGAACGGGTGATCTGATCCTTGAATCCAAAATCCCCGCACCGCGCAAACTCTTTGAAAATCCTCACCGCCAGACATTTGCTTCGCTGCCATACAACCAGTCTCTCGAAATCCATTACGAGTCATCCGATTCCGGCTCGCAGCAACCGGCTGCAAGCGCCAAACTGCAAAGCTACGCATACCGCCTTTAACTTGCAGCTTGCCGCTTGTAACTCGAAGCTTAAAAGTAGCCTTGACGTTTCTTGTCTTCCATCGAGCCTGCGCCATCGTGGTCGATGACCCGGCCCTGGCGCTCGGAAGTTCTCGTCAGGAGCATTTCCTGAATGATGTCCGTGAGGCTTTCGGCCTCGGACTCCACCGCGCCCGTCAACGGGTAGCAGCCAAGGGTGCGGAACCGCACTTTCTTTTTGACGATGCGCGCCTTGTCTTCATCGGACAGGTGCTCAAGGATGCGCTCGTCGTCGATCATGATCAGCGTGCCGTTCTTCTCGATCACTTCGCGCTCGGCGGCGAAGTACAGCGGCACGATCGGAATGCCTTCGAGGTAGATGTACTGCCAGATGTCCAGTTCGGTCCAGTTCGACAACGGGAACACACGAATGGATTCGCCCTTGTTGACCTTGCCGTTGTAGACGTTCCACAGTTCCGGGCGCTGGTTTTTCGGGTCCCAGCGGTGCTTGCTGTCGCGGAACGAGTAGACGCGCTCTTTGGCGCGGGATTTCTCCTCATCACGACGGGCGCCGCCGAATGCTGCGTCGAAGCCATGCTTGTCGAGGGCCTGTTTCAGACCTTCGGTTTTCATGATGTCGGTGTGCTTGGCGCTGCCGTGGGTGAACGGGTTGATGTTCTGCGCCACGCCATCGGGGTTGATATGGGTGATGAGGTCCAGGCCCAGTTCTTCGACCATCTTGTCGCGGAACTTGTACATTTCCTGGAATTTCCAGCGGGTGTCGACGTGCATCACCGGAAACGGCAGTTTGCCCGGGAAGAACGCCTTGCGTGCCAGGTGCAGCATCACGGCGGAGTCTTTACCGATGGAGTACAGCATCACCGGGTTGTCGAACTCGGCGGCCACCTCGCGGATGATGTGGATGCTTTCCGCCTCCAGCTGTTTCAGATGCGTCAGTTTGTCGACCATGGCTACTCACGAAAGCTTTCTTATGAACGGCCAGCGGGCCGTGTTCGAGCGGGGAATACTAGCACAGCGACCTCTTCTAATCAGGACGCCTACTAGAACGAAAGGGCATATGAATATGCCTGCCAGTTCGGCCGATGAACCCCTGTAGGAGTGAGCCTGCTCGCGATAGCGTTGTCATATCCGACATAGCGGTGACTGACTCACCGCTATCGCGAGCAGGCTCACTCCTACAGGGGAAACGCGGTGTGTCAGATCGGGTTGGGGCAATCGATGAAGATGTGTTCGAGGGCGAAACGTTTCGCCAGATAATCGCCCAGCGCCTGCACACCGTAACGTTCGGTGGCGTGGTGGCCGGCGGCGATGAAGCTGATGTCGTTTTCGCGGGCACTGTGAAAAGTCTGTTCGGAGGCTTCACCGCTGATGAACAGATCGACACCTGCGGCAACGCCCTGATCGATGTAACCCTGGCCGCCACCGGTGCACCAGCCGACCCGGCGAATCATCCCGCTGCCTTCGATCAACAGCGGCTCACGGCCCATCACCTCTTGAACCCTGCGGGAGAAATCCCGCGCCGTCATCGGTTCATTCAGCGAACCGACCAGACCGACGACTTTCGGATTGCTCGGGTCCAGCGGCCCCTCGACGGTGATGTCGAGCTGACGCGCCAATTGCACGTTGTTGCCGACGTCCGGGTGCAAATCCAGCGGCAAGTGATAGGCGAGCAAACTGATGTCGTGCTTGAGCAGGGTTTTCAATCGACGTTGTTTCATCCCGGTGACGCAGGGGTTTTCGCCCTTCCAGAAATAACCATGATGCACCAGGATCAGATCCGCCTCGGCCTCGACGGCGGCATCGAGCAACGCCTGGCTGGCGGTGACGCCGCTGACGATGCGCATCACTTGCGGACGACCTTCGACCTGCAAACCGTTAGGGCAATAATCGGCGATTTTCGCACTGGCCAGGTAACGGTCGGCTTCTTCGACGAGGGTGCTGAGGGCAACGGCCATGAAAGACTCCTAAATATCCCGTTCAGAGGCACGCGCGGCCTCGTATAATGCGCGACATTATGGGCGGTCTGACCCCGCCTGCAACTTTTCCAGGACGTGCTTAATGCTCAAGGCGCTGCGTTTTTTTGGCTGGCCGCTGCTGGCCGGTGTGCTTATCGCTCTGCTGATTATTCAGCGTTACCCCGAGTGGGTCGGGCTGCCGAGCCTCGACGTCAACCTGCAACAGGCGCCGCAGACCACCAGCGTGCAGCAGGGGCCGGTGTCCTACGCCAATGCGGTTTCCATTGCCGCACCGTCGGTGGTCAATCTGTACACCACCAAGGTCATCAACAAACCGGCGCATCCACTGTTCGAGGATCCGCAGTTCCGGCGCTTCTTCGGTGACAACTCGCCGAAACAGAAACGCATGGAATCGAGCCTCGGTTCCGGGGTGATCATGAGCCCGGAAGGCTACATCCTGACCAACAACCACGTCACCAGCGGCGCCGACCAGATTGTCGTGGCGCTCAAGGACGGCCGCGAAACCCTCGCTCGCGTGATCGGCAGCGACCCGGAAACCGATCTCGCGGTATTGAAGATCGACCTGAAAAACCTGCCGGCGATCACCGTCGGCCGCTCCGACAACATCCGCATCGGTGACGTCGCGCTGGCCATCGGCAACCCGTTCGGCGTCGGCCAGACCGTGACCATGGGCATCATCAGCGCCACCGGGCGTAACCAGTTGGGCCTGAACAACTACGAAGACTTCATCCAGACCGATGCGGCGATCAATCCGGGCAATTCCGGCGGCGCACTGGTGGATGCCAACGGCAACCTCACTGGCATCAACACCGCGATCTTTTCCAAATCCGGCGGCTCGCAGGGCATCGGTTTTGCGATCCCGGTGAAGCTGGCGATGGAAGTGATGAAGTCGATCATCGAGCACGGCCAGGTCATTCGTGGCTGGCTGGGCATCGAAGTGCAGCCGCTGACTCAGGAACTGGCCGAGTCGTTTGGCTTGTCCGGGCGCCCGGGCATTGTGGTCGCGGGGATTTTCCGTGACGGTCCAGCGCAGAAAGCAGGCCTGCAACTGGGCGATGTGATTCTGAGTATCGATGGCGAGCCGGCCGGTGATGGCCGCCGTTCGATGAATCAGGTGGCGCGGATCAAGCCGACTGACAAGGTCACGATTCAGGTGATGCGCAACGGCAAAGAGTTGAAGCTCACCGCTGAAATCGGCCTGCGTCCGCCACCCGCTCCGGTGAAAGAAAAAGAAGAATAGAACTTTATTCGCGCCAATGGCGCGAATAACAGACATTCTCAAAAGGCATGTTATATTGTTTCAATTCTGGTAATTGGAACAACATAACATGTCGTCTCGCAAAAAGGCCTCGCTGCTCGGCCTGACCCTTGGCTTGCTCTGCGATCCCGCTTTCGCCGATGAACCGCAGTCCCTTGAGCTGGAAGCGATCAGCGTCGTTTCCGACTATGAATCGCCTACCGGCCCCGTCAAAGGCTACCGCGCTACCCGCTCCTCCAGCGCAACCAAAACCGACACCGCGATCCGCGATATCCCGCAAGCCATCAGCGTCGTACCGGCCAGTGTGCTCAAGGATCTGGGCAGCAGCAGCGTCGAGCGGGCGCTGGATTTTGCCGGCGGCGTGTCGAAGCAGAACAACTTTGGCGGCCTGACGCTCTACGAATACAGCGTGCGCGGCTTCACCACGTCGGAGTTCTACAAGGACGGCTTCAGCGCCAATCGCGGCTACCCGAGCACACCGGACGCCGCCAATATCGAGCGTATCGAAGTGCTCAAAGGCCCCGCCGCGAGCCTGTATGGCCGGGGCGATCCGGGCGGCACGGTGAACATCGTTACGAAAAAGCCGCAGCCCGAAGCGTTTACCACCCTGCAGACCAGCGCCGGTAGCTGGGATCGCTATCGCACCGCGCTGGACGTCAACACCCCACTCGATGCGCAGGGCGATGTACTGTCGCGAATCAACCTCGCAGTCGAAGACAACCAAAGCTTCCGCGACCACGTCGACAGCAAGCGCGTGTTTGTTGCGCCCTCGATCAGTTGGCAATTGAGCCCGGACACCTCGCTGCTCGTAGAGAGCGAGATCGTCCGGCACAGCTCGACCTTCGATCGCGGCATCGTCGCGCCGAACAACAAATGGAGCGGTGTCTCGCGCTCGACTTTCCTCGGAGAACCTAACGACGGCAACATCGACAACCACAACAATCTGCTGCAGGCGACCCTTGAGCATCACCTGAACGACAACTGGAAACTGCGCCTGGCCAGTCATTACAAGGAAGGCGAACTCTGGGGCGACGCCTCGGAACAACGGGCGCTGAACGCCGACGGCCACACCGTCAACCGCCGCTATCGCGAGCGCGACACCCACTGGCACGACAGCATCACCCAACTGGAATTGCGCGGCCTGTTCGACCTCGGTCCCTGGCAACACGAATTGCTGATCAGTACCGAGTATGAAAACTTCCGCAAGAACGAACGCGTCACCACCCTCGCTGGCGGCCCCTACGCCATCGACATCTATAACCCGGTCTACGGCCAGCCAAAACCCAACGGCGCCCGCTCGGGCACTGACTTCTTCGAACACGTCGAAAGCCATGCACTGAATGTGCAGGACCAGATCATTTTCACCGACAAGCTGCGCGGAATGATCGGCGCGCGCTTCGAACATTTCGATCAGCACATCGACGACCACAGCCGCAACGCGACCAGCAGCCAGCGTCACGACGCCCTCACCCAACGCGCGGGCCTGCTCTATCAACTGACGCCGAACACCGGCCTGTTCGCCAACGCCTCGACCTCGTTCAAACCGAACAACGGCCTTGACGCCGCCGGCAAATCATTCGACCCGGAAGAAGGCGTCGGCTACGAGATCGGTATCAAGAACGAATTGTTCGACGACCGCCTGAGCAGCACCCTCGCCTTCTTTCACATCGACAAGGAAAACGTTCTCGCGCTCGACCCGGCCACCGACACCAGTCGCGCCATGGGCAAAGCGCGCAGTCAGGGCTTCGACTGGCAGGTGACCGGGCAGGTGACCGATGCGGTGCGGGTCATCGGCGCGTTCGCCTACATCGATGCCGAAGTGACCAAGGGCGACGCGACGATTCCCACCGGTAGCCGCATCCTCGGCGTCGCCAAACGCAGTGGCAGCCTGCTCGGCGTGTATGAATTTCAGGATGGCCATCTGCGCGGCTCGGACTTTGGCGCAGCGTTCACGTATGTCGGCGACCGCTCGGGCGAATCCGGCAGCGACTTCGAATTGCCGGCCTATCACACCGTCGACCTGCTGGCCCATTACAAGGCCAGCGACAACGTCACAGTCGGCCTGAACCTGAACAACCTCTTCGACGAAAAGTATTACGAGCGCTCCTACAGCAACTACTGGGTCAACCCCGGCGAGCCGCGCAACTTCACCGTCAGCCTGACACTCAACCTGTAAAAGGACGTCACCATGCAACACGGCAAAACCCTCGTACTGATCGCAGCCCTGTTCGCCGGGCACGTTTCGGCCCATGGTCTGTGGACAGAAGAACGGCGCGGCAACATCGAAGTGGTCTACGGTCACGGCGCCGAAGACAATGCTTTCAAAGCGCAAAAGATCAGCGGTGCCTGGGCCTACGACGCGGGCGGCAAGATGATTCCGGTCAGCGTCGAGCGTCTGGCGGACCACGCCCGCTTGAAACCGTTGAAGTCGCCGGCGGTGATGGTCGTCGCCTTGAACAATGGCATGTGGTCGCAAACTGCGGACAAGAAGTGGGTCAACCAAGGACGCAGCAAAGTACCGGGCGCAATCGAAGCGACTGAGACGTTCAAGTACAGCCTGGCGATTTACCAGCCCGGCGCGAAGCTGCCGAAGCTCGACCAGATCAAACTGTTGATCCTGCCGGAAGTGGATCCGCTGACCGTCGGGCCGGGTAATTCACTGCCGGTGCGGGTATTGCTCGATGGCAAACCGGCGGCCGGGGTCAAGTTGGTTGGCGACTATCGCAGCGCGCCGAACACGCTGAGCACCGAGACCGACAAGGACGGCCGCGCGCAGGTGCTGGTGAGGAATGAAGGGTTGAATGTGATTGCGGCGCAGGTTGAGGTGCCGGTGACGAACAGCGCGGATGTGGACAGTCGCGGGTTGTTCAGTTCGCTGACATTTCTTGGCGAACCGCATCACGAATAACACCACAAATCCCCTGTAGGAGTGAGCCTGCTCGCGATTGCGCCGGGTCAGCCAACGTCGATGTTGAATATCCAACCGCTATCGCGAGCAGGCTCACTCCTACAAGGTGCAGCGGTAATCAGAGGTCGCCGAGGCCTTCGATCAACGCCAGATTCTGCTCCGGCGTCCCAATCGAGATCCGCAGGAACTGCGCAATCCGCTCCTGCTTGAAGTGCCGCACGATCACGCCCTGCTCACGCAGCTTGGCCGCCAGCCCCGCCGCGTCGTGCTGCGGGTGCCGGGCGAAGATGAAGTTTGCCGCTGATGGCAGCACTTCAAAGCCCTTGGCCTGCAACTGCGCAACCACCCAGTCGCGGTGCTCGATGACCAGCCGACAGGTCTTGTCGAAATACTCGCGATCTTCAAACGCCGCCGCCGCGCCGACATTCGCCAGACGATCCAGCGGATAGGAGTTGAAGCTGTTCTTGATCCGCTCCAGCGCCTCGATCAGATCGGGATGCCCGACCGCCAGCCCGACGCGCAGACCGGCCAGCGAACGCGACTTGGACAGGGTTTGCGTGACGAGCAGGTTTGGATAGCGATCCACCAGACTGATCGCTGTCTCACCGCCGAAGTCGATGTACGCCTCATCAACCACCACCACCGAATCCGGGCTGGCCTTGAGGATTTGCTCGACCGCCTCCAGTGCCAGCAGGCAACCAGTCGGCGCGTTCGGGTTGGGGAAAATGATCCCGCCGTTCGGCCTGGCGTAGTCGCCCGGGTTGATCTGGAACTGCGCGTCCAGCGGCACTGCGTCGAACTGGATGCCGTACAGACCGCAATAGACCGGATAGAAGCTGTAGCTGATGTCCGGGAACAACAACGGCTGCTCATGCTGGAACAGACCGTGGAAGATGTGCGCCAGCACTTCGTCCGAACCGTTGCCGAGGAACACCTGATTGCTTTGTACGCCGTAGTAACCGGCCACGGCATTTTTCAGCAGATCGCTGTTCGGGTCCGGGTACAGGCGCAGGTTGTCATTGAGTTCAGCCTGCATCGCCGCCAGGGCTTTTGGCGACGGGCCGTACGGGTTTTCGTTGGTGTTGAGCTTGACCAGTCGGGTCAGCTTCGGCTGTTCGCCCGGCACATACGGCACCAGGTCCTTGACGAACGGGCTCCAGAATCTACTCATGCTCATTCCCCCTGCCCTTTCAGAAAGTCCTGGTCTTTGATGCGGTATTCGGCGCTGCGCGCGTGGGCGCTGAGCGATTCGCCACGGGCCAGCACCGAGGCGGTTTTGCCCAGCTCAGAGGCGCCCGCTTCGGAGCAGAAGATGATCGATGAGCGCTTCTGGAAGTCATACACGCCCAGCGGCGACGAGAACCGCGCGGTGCCGGAGGTCGGCAACACGTGGTTCGGACCGGCGCAGTAGTCACCCAGCGCTTCGGAGGTGTGACGGCCCATGAAAATCGCGCCGGCGTGGCGGATCTGCGGCAGCCAGGCTTGCGGGTCAGCAACCGACAACTCCAGGTGTTCCGGGGCGATGCGGTTGGCGACTTCGATGGCCTGGGCCATGTCGTTGACCTGAATCAGCGCCCCGCGGCCATTGATCGAGGTCTCGATGATGGTCGCGCGGTCCATGGTCGGCAGCAGTTTATCGATGCTGGCGGCGACCTTGTCGAGGAACTCGGCGTCCGGGCTGACCAGGATCGCTTGCGCGTCTTCGTCGTGCTCGGCCTGGGAGAACAGGTCCATGGCGATCCAGTCCGGGTCGGTCTGGCCGTCGCAGACCACGAGGATTTCCGAAGGCCCGGCGATCATGTCGATGCCGACCTGACCAAATACGTGGCGTTTGGCGGTGGCGACATAAATGTTGCCCGGCCCCACCACCTTGTCGACTTGCGGCACGCTTTCGGTGCCATACGCCAGAGCGGCAACCGCTTGTGCGCCGCCGATGGTGAACACACGGTCAACGCCGGCGATGCACGCGGCGGCCAGCACCAGTTCATTGATTTCACCGCGCGGCGTCGGCACGACCATCACCACTTCGGTGACGCCAGCGACTTTCGCCGGAATCGCGTTCATCAGCACCGACGACGGGTACGAGGCCTTGCCGCCCGGCACATAAAGGCCGGCGCGATCCAGCGGCGTAACCTTCTGGCCCAGCACAGTGCCGTCGGCCTCGGTGTAGCTCCAGGAATCCTGCTTCTGTTTTTCGTGGTAGCTGCGCACCCGTGCAGCGGCCTTTTCCAACGCTTCGCGCTGCGCCACGGTGATGCGGGTCAGGGCCAGTTCCAGGCGCTCGCGCGGCAGGATCAGGTCAGCCATCGAAGCGACCTCAAGGCCATCGAACTTCTGGGTGAACTCGACCAGCGCCGCGTCACCGCGCTCGCGCACGGCCTTGATGATGTCCAGCACGCGCTGATTGACCGAGTCGTCAGACACACTTTCCCAGCTCAGCAGATGATCCAGATGATGCGCGAAATCCGGGTCAGCAGCGTTGAGTCGGCGAATTGCAGTCGGTGCGGTCATAGCGAGAGCCTCATAGGAATTGGCAAAAACTCAGGCGCCCGAAACTATCATTCGATCCGCTTGGGCACCTGAGAATTCTGGCTATGAGGCGGATAGACGGCGCGGCCTCGGGCCGCGCAGGTAGATCAGCCGCGGTGTCGCGATTCCACTGCGTTGCGCAGGGTGTCGATCAACGCCTGGATTCGGGCGTGTTGCATTTTCATCGAAGCCTTGTTGACGACCAGACGCGAGCTGATCGTGGCGATCAGTTCCTGGGGTTCCAGGCCATTGGCGCGCAAGGTGTTGCCGGTATCGACCACGTCGATGATCTTGTCGGCAAGACCGATCAGCGGCGCCAGCTCCATCGAGCCGTACAGCTTGATGATGTCGACCTGACGGCCCTGCTCGGCGTAATAACGCTTGGCGACATTGACGAACTTGGTCGCCACGCGCAGACGGCCCTTGGGCTCGGCGGCGCCGATCTTGCCGGCGGTCATCAGTTTGCATTGGGCAATCTGCAGATCCAGCGGTTCGTACAGGCCCTGGCCGGTGTATTCCATCAACACGTCTTTACCTGCGACGCCGAGGTCGGCCGCGCCATGCTCGACATAGGTCGGCACGTCGGTGGCCCGCACGATCAGCAGACGCACGTCGTCCTGGGTCGTGGGGATGATCAGCTTGCGGCTCTTGTCCGGATTCTCGGTCGGCACGATGCCCGCTTCAGCGAGAAGCGGCAGCGTGTCGTCAAGGATGCGGCCCTTGGACAGTGCGATGGTCAACATGGGAAACGTCAGTCCTTATCAAGGTACTCATGCCCGGTCACAATCGGCGCCGGACACACATCGAGGGTGCGCACACCCTCGACTCGAAACGAATTCAGTGGACACGTCCGTGTGTCCCGATGCGGCAATCAGCCCGGAACGCGACGGATCTTGGCGCCCAGCATCTGCAGTTTTTCTTCGATGCACTCGTAACCACGGTCGATGTGGTAGATGCGGTCGATCAGTGTGTCGCCTTCGGCAACCAGCGCCGAGATCACCAGACTGGCCGAAGCACGCAGGTCGGTCGCCATCACTGGCGCGCCCTTGAGTTTTTCGGTACCGGTCACGATGGCGGTGTTGCCTTCAACCTGGATTTTGGCGCCCATGCGATGCAATTCGTACACGTGCATGAAACGGTTTTCGAAGATTGTCTCGATCACCGCACCGGTGCCTTCGGCAATGGCGTTGAGCGAGATGAACTGTGCCTGCATGTCGGTCGGGAAAGCCGGGTACGGCGCGGTGCGCACGTTGACCGCTTTCGGACGCTTGCCGTGCATGTTCAGCTCGATCCAGTCTTCACCGCAGGTGATTTCTGCGCCGGCTTCACGGAGTTTTTCCAGCACCGCTTCAAGAATGGTCGGATCGGTGTCCTTGACCTTGACGCGACCACCTGTGACGGCAGCGGCGACCAGGTAGGTGCCGGTTTCGATACGGTCAGGCATGACCTTGTAGAAAGCCGAACCCAGACGCTCGACGCCATCGATGGTGATGGTGTCGGTGCCAGCACCGGAAACCTTGGCGCCCATGGCGTTGAGGAAGTTCGCCAGGTCGACCACTTCAGGTTCACGGGCGGCGTTCTGCAGCACGCTGCGGCCCTTGGCCAGAGCAGCGGCCATCATGATGTTCTCGGTACCGGTCACGCTGACGGTGTCGAAGAAGAAGTGCGCACCGCGCAGGCCACCTTCAGGCGCCTTGGCCTTGATGTAGCCGCCTTCGACGTCGATCACCGCGCCCATGGCTTCGAGGCCACGGATGTGCAGGTCGACCGGACGCGAACCGATGGCGCAACCGCCAGGCAGGGCAACTTCGGCCTCACCAAAACGGGCAACCATCGGGCCCAGTACCAGAATCGACGCACGCATGGTTTTCACCAGCTCGTACGGGGCGATCAGGGTCTTGATGGTGCGCGGGTCGATTTCGACGCTGAGTTTTTCGTCGATCACAGGCTCGATGCCCATGCGACCGAACAGCTCGATCATGGTGGTGATGTCGTGCAGGTGCGGCAGGTTGCCAACGGTCACCGGGCCATCGCACAGCAGGGTGGCGGCCAGGATTGGCAGAGCGGAGTTCTTCGCGCCGGAAATGCGGATCTCGCCATCAAGACGCGCGCCACCGGTAATAATCAATTTATCCATTAGTATCTCGACGCCCTAGGGCTCAGGTGCGCTCGGCCCAGGCCGCGCGGCTGAAAAATTTCATGGTGACCGCGTGGATGCTGCCATCGGCGATCCATGGGTTCAAATGGGCATAGATGCTTTGCTGACGCTTGACCGGGCTCAACGCCGCCAGTTCATCGCTAATCACGTTCAGCTGGAAGTTGCAGCCTTCGCCTTCAACTTCTACCTGAATTCCTGGCAGCTTCCCTTCAAGGAAGTTTTTCACTTCTACGGCCTGCATGCTCAACCTCAATCGGCGCCCTGTGCGCACGGGTCGGACATCATACAAAAAAGCCCCGCGCCTGCGAACCCCGCAATGCAGGACTCTGACGGGGGGCTTTTGTTGCCGATGCGGAATCAGTGTGCCGCGAACAGCTCGGTCAATTCGCTGACCTCGGCAATTTCGCGCATGTCTTCCGGCATGGCGCGGATGCTGACGGCCTTGCCGGCCGCCTGCGCATCGCGCATGAAGCACAGCAGCAACGACAGACCGACGCTGCTGGACTTCTTCACCGCCGAGCAATCGATGACCAACGAGCTTGCCTTGCTCGACTTGATCAGCGCCTGGCCTTCCCTTCTCAGGTCCGGCCCGGTGCGATAGTCCAGCACGCCACTGAGCAGAAGCTCATCGACATCACTCATACGCACTGCCGCCTCACTCATTGCGCTGGCTTCGCAGCAGCTTTGTCGGTTTCCTGCTTGGCCTTGGCCACTTCACCGGCCCAACCATCGATGGTCTTGTCCAGATCGTTGCCATTGCGCTGCATCGCGTCAGCGAACTGATCACGGAACAGCTTGCCGATGTTGATGCCGTTGATGATCACGTTGCGCAGTTTCCACTCGCCGCCGATCTTCTCAAGCGTGTACTGCACTGGATAGATCGCGCCATTGCTGCCCTTGACGGTCATGTTGACGCTGGTGCGGTCGCCCGATTCGTCTTTGGCCGGGTCAACAGTGATGCCCTGGTTGTTGTATTCCAGCAGAGCGTTGCCATAGAACTGGAACAGGCCGCGCTTGAAGTTTTCCTGAAAGCGCTGCATCTGCGCAGGCGTAGCCTTGCGCGAATACTTGACGGTCATGATGCTCTTGGAGATGCCCTCGGCATCCACCACCGGGCCGACAATGTTGTTCAGCGCCGCATAGAAATCCTGCGGATCCTGCTTGTACTTCTCTTTGTTGGCCTGCAGGTCGGCAAGCATCCGGTTGGTGGTGTCCTGAATCAGATCGTGTGCGGATTGCCCAGGTGCCGCGTTAGCCAGCAGTGGCAGTGCCGCGAGCAACACCAACAGGCCACGTCGCAAGGTAGAGATCATTCAAAAGCTCCTCATTTGGCGTCTTTGCTAACGGTATTGAGCAGGAATTTACCGATCAGGTCTTCCAGTACCAGAGACGACTGCGTGTCGTGGATGGTTCCGCCATCCTTCAACTGGGTGTCTTCGCCGCCGACGCTGATACCGATGTATTTCTCGCCCAGCAGACCCGCGGTAAGGATAGACGCTGTGGAATCGACAGGCAGGTTGTCGACCTTCTTGTCCACTTGCAGCGTGACCCGACCGGTGAAGCTGTCGCGATCCAGATCGATGGCCGTGACCTTGCCGATGGTCACACCGGCCATGGTCACTTTGGCTCTGACCGTCAAACCGGCGATATTGTCGAAATACGCATAAAGTTTATAAGTGTCGGTGGACGCAGTCGGAGACAGGCCACTGACCCGCAAGGCGAGCAGCAGCAAAGCCAGGATCCCTGCCAGCAGGAACAGGCCGACACCGATTTCCAGGGTGCGGTTTTGCATCAGAAATCTCCAAACATCAAAGCGGTCAGAATAAAGTCCAGACCCAGCACTGCCAGCGAGGCAAACACTACGGTCTTGGTGGTGGCACGACTGATCCCCTCGGAAGTGGGCTCACAGTCATAGCCTTGGAATACGGCGATCCAGGTGACGACAAAGGCGAAAACGATGCTTTTGATGATGCCGTTGAGCACATCACTGGTGAAGGTCACGCTGTTCTGCATGTTCGCCCAATACGAGCCTTCATACACACCCAGCCAGTCGACGGCCACCCAC
Source organism: Pseudomonas sp. Z003-0.4C(8344-21) (assembly GCF_900104975.1). NCBI lineage: Bacteria > Pseudomonadati > Pseudomonadota > Gammaproteobacteria > Pseudomonadales > Pseudomonadaceae > Pseudomonas > Pseudomonas sp. Z003-0.4C(8344-21). Next base: position 5,349,641 of record NZ_LT629756.1, read on the forward strand.
GAACCGCCCCAGATGCCCACCACGCTGAAAATCATCGCCAGCACCGGGAGGGAAATGAAACCGGCCCACAGACGCGGGGCAATGATGTACTTGAGCGGGTCGACGCCGATCATTTCCAGGCTCGACAGTTGCTCGGTCGACTTCATGTTGCCGATCTCTGCGGTCAATGCCGAACCGGCGCGCCCGGCGAACAACAGCGCGGTCACCACTGGCCCCAGTTCACGTAACAGGGTCAGGGCGACCATCTGCCCGACTGCCTGCTCCGAGCCGTAGCTCGACAGGATGCTGAAGCCCTGCAACGCCAGGACCATGCCGATGAAAATCCCCGAAACGACGATGATCACCAGCGACATGACGCCGACTGAATGCAGTTGTTTGACCAGCAGGCTGAAACCGCCGCTGATGCCGCCGCGTCCCAGCAGGGCATGAAACAGGAAAAGCGTGGCGCGCCCGAACACCGCAACGGCGTCGATCGCCGTTTCGCCGAATCGGCGCACGCGCTCTATCAATGAAATTCTGCGCATCAGCGCTTCCCCAGAAGATCTGCGCGGTAATCCGTCGCTGGAAAATGGTACGGCACCGGGCCATCGGGATCGCCGGTCATGAACTGCCGGATCCGTGGTTCGTCCGAGTTCATCAACTCGTCCGGAGTCCCCTGCCCCAAGACCTGGCCGTCACCGACTATATAAAGGTAGTCGGCGATGCTCGCGGTCTCGGCCAGATCGTGCGACACCACGATACTGGTGATGCCCAGCGCATCGTTGAGCAGACGGATCAGGCGGACCAGCACGCCCATGGCAATCGGGTCCTGGCCGACGAACGGTTCGTCGTACATGAGGATCTGCGGATCCAGGGCAATCGCCCGGGCCAGCGCGACGCGACGCTTCATGCCGCCCGACAGCTCGTCCGGCATCAGCTCGATGGCTCCGCGCAGACCGACCGCCTGCAATTTCAGCAGGACGATGTCGCGGATCATCTCTTCCGGCAATTCGGTATGCACGCGCAGGGGGAAAGCCACGTTCTCGAACACATCGAGATCGGTGAACAGCGCGCCGCTCTGAAACAGCACGCCCATGTGCTTTCGCGCATCGAACAGATCACTGCGCGACAGGGTCGGCAGGTTCTGGCCGTTGACCCAGACTTCGCCGCTGGCGGGGCGCAACTGGGCGCCCATCAACCGCAGCAGCGTGGTCTTGCCACACCCGGAAGGCCCCATGATGCCGGTGACCTTGCCGCGCGGGATGCGGATATCGACGTTATTGAAAATGCTGCGCGCACCGCGCTTGAAGGAGACTCCCTTCAGCTCGACCGCGTAGGCGTTATCGGCACTCATCTAAACTCCTTGCGATGCAGCCTCTCACTCGGACGCCTGTCTTTGGTTAAAAAGTACATACATCCCGGGCAGGCCGAACTGGCGGCGAACTATATCACTGCAACGGCCGCGCGCCCAAGGCTTGTGCCAGCCCGTATTCAGCGATGTGACAGGTCTGCAGCGGCTTTTTCCGGCTTTTGGTAACGAGGAATGACAAAGCACGACGAACTTGCGTGAGGCTTTGCAACATAACCGCTATAATCGCCGCCTTTTCATCGGGCTATACGATTTCTGACATGAGCCAATCCAGCGACCTGATTCAATCGGCACAACGCACCATCCGCCTCGAAATGGAAGCCGTACAAGGCTTGCTGCCCCATATCGACGCCGATTTCGTACGCGCTTGCGAGATGATTCTGGCCAGTAAAGGCCGTGTAGTCGTGGTCGGCATGGGCAAGTCCGGGCACGTTGGCAACAAGATCGCCGCGACCCTGGCCAGCACCGGCACCCCGGCTTTTTTTGTCCACCCGGCCGAAGCCAGTCACGGCGACATGGGCATGATCACCCGCGATGACGTGATTCTGGCCCTTTCGAACTCCGGATCGACCAACGAAATCGTCACCCTGCTGCCGTTGATCAAACGCCTGGGCATCCAGCTGATCAGCGTCACCGGCAACCCGCAATCGCCATTGGCCAAGGCAGCCGAGGTCAATCTCAACGTGCACGTCGAGCATGAAGCTTGCCCGCTGAACCTGGCACCGACCTCTTCGACCACCGCGGCACTGGTCATGGGCGATGCCCTCGCCGTGGCGCTGCTGGAAGCCCGCGGCTTCACCGCCGAAGATTTCGCCTTTTCTCATCCGGGCGGCGCCCTCGGCCGTCGCTTGCTGCTGAAAGTCGAAAACGTCATGCACGCCGGCCAGGAGCTGCCTCAGGTGCAACGCGGCACGCTGCTCAAGGACGCGCTGATGGAAATGACCCGCAAGGGTCTGGGCATGACCGTCATTCTGGAAGCCGACGGCAAACTCGCCGGCATCTTTACTGACGGCGATTTGCGCCGCACCCTGGATCGCGCCATCGACATTCGCAGCGCCACCATCGACCAGGTCATGACCGCGCACGGCAAAACCGCGCGCCCGGAAATGCTGGCTGCCGAAGCCCTGAAAATCATGGAAGATTATCGAATCAACGCACTGGTGGTCGTCGATGAGGAGGACCGCCCGGTCGGCGCCTTCAACCTCTCCGATCTGCTGCGCGCAGGAGTCATGTAATGAGCAACGAACTGCTGCAACGCGGCAAAGCAATCAAACTGGCGGTTTTCGATGTCGACGGCGTCCTCACCGACGGGCGCCTGTACTTCCTGGAAGACGGCAGCGAATTCAAGACTTTCAACACCCTCGACGGCCAGGGCATCAAGATGCTGATGAACGCCGGCGTGGAAACTGCCATCATCAGCGGTCGCAAGACTCCGGTGGTTGAGCGTCGAGCGAAAAACCTCGGCATCCCGCACCTGTTTCAGGGCCGCGAAGACAAACTGGTGGTGCTCGACGGCCTGCTCGAGCAACTGGGCCTAAGCTATGAACAGGTTGCCTACCTCGGTGACGACCTGCCTGATCTGCCGGTGATCCGCCGCGTCGGTCTGGGCATGGCCGTGGCCAACGCCGCCGACTTCGTCCGCGAACACGCCCACGGCGTGACCCGCGCCCGTGGCGGCGAAGGTGCCGCCCGCGAATTCTGCGAATTGATCCTGCGCGCCCAGGGCCGCCTCGATGCGGCCAATGCCGCGTACCTGTGAGCCAAGCCATGTTCAGTAAAAAATTTCGCACCTTCCTGCTGTTCGGCTGCATCGCGGCGATTTTCGCCGCGGTCGGCTACTGGAACATCAGCCCGGAACGCTTTCTCGACAAGCCGCCGGTCTCGACCGCCGAGAATCCGATCGACTGGTACGCGACCAATACGCATACCATTCAGTACCTGCCCGACGGCAAGGTGCAATACGAGATGACCTCGGACAAGGCCGAACACGTCAAGGCCACCGACATCACGTTGGTGACCAAACCCGACCTGAACATGTATCGCGGCACGGACTTTCCGTGGCACGTGACCAGTGAGCGCGGCGAAGTGAATTCCGGCGGCACCGAAGTGGAACTGATCGACTCTGTGCGCGTGAAGCGCACCGACGAAAAGAAACGCGACACCCTGATCACCAGCACCCGCATGACCGTGTTCCCGCAGCAGGAATATGCGCAGACCGCGCAACCCGTTAGAATCGAGGGCGCTGGCGGTGTGTCGACTGGCGTCGGAATGAAAGCGTACCTGAAGGACAGCAGGATACACCTGCAATCGAACGTAAGAGGACAGTATGAGGCTCGTTAAAACCCTCCCTATTTTGCTCAGTCTGGGCGCAGCACTGGGAAGCGTGAGCGCCTGGGCTCTGCCGAACGATCAGCAGCAACCTATCCGCATTCAGGCCGACGACGCCCAACTGGACGACAAGAACGGCATCGCGACCTACAAAGGTGATGTGATCATCACTCAGGGCTCGATGATCGTTAAAGGCAACACGGTGACCATCACCCGCACTCAGGCCGGTGACATCGATGTGGTGACTTCGGTCGGCAACCTGGCCTACTTCGAACAGCTGCAGACCGCCGGCGACACCAAGCCTGTACAAGGCTGGGGCGTGACGATCCAGTACCACGCCGCGCAGAATCGCGTCGTCCTGATCGACAAGGCCAAAGTGGTCGACAAGGACAACAACACGACGCAAGGCGAGAAAATCGTCTATGACACCGTGAAGAAACTCGCCAGCGCCGGTCGCGCTACCGGCAGCAAGGTCACCGAGGCGCGTCCGCGCATCGACATGGTGATCCAGCCGAAGAAGAAAACCGACGAGAAAACCCAGTAATGGCAACTCTGAAAGCTCAGCACCTGGCCAAGGCCTACAAAAGCCGCCAGGTCGTGCGGGACGTCAGTCTGTCGATCGACAGCGGCCAGATCGTCGGCCTGCTCGGCCCGAACGGCGCCGGCAAGACGACCTGCTTCTACATGATCGTCGGTCTGGTGCAGGCCGATCAGGGTCGCGTGCTGATCGACGATCTGGACGTCAGCCACCAGCCAATGCACGGCCGCGCCAAAGCCGGCATCGGCTATCTGCCGCAAGAAGCGTCGATCTTCCGCAAACTGTCGGTGGCCGACAACATCATGGCCATCCTCGAGACCCGTCAGGAACTCGACAAGGCCGGTCGCCGCAAAGAGCTGGAGAGCCTGCTGCAGGAATTCCACATCAGCCACATTCGCGACAACCTCGGCATGAGCCTGTCGGGTGGTGAGCGCCGCCGGGTGGAAATCGCCCGCGCCCTGGCCACCGCACCGAAATTCATCCTGCTCGACGAGCCGTTCGCCGGTGTCGACCCGATCTCGGTTGGCGACATCAAGCAGATCATTCACCATCTCAAGGCCAAAGGCATCGGTGTGCTGATCACCGACCACAACGTGCGTGAGACGCTGGATATCTGCGAAACCGCTTACATTGTCAACGACGGTCAATTGATCGCCGAAGGTGACGCCGAGACTATCCTGGCCAACGATCTGGTGAAGGAAGTGTATCTGGGTCACGAGTTCCGCCTGTAAGCGCGAGCTGTTCGACAAGCTGCGCGGGTGCTGTATCGATCAAGCCGTTTTTTATAGCGCTTAATTGTTACAGCGCTCTAGGCAAACACTTCAGTTTCAGGCATATAATTTGCTTAAGTTTGGCGCTTCGGCGCCCTGTAGTGGATGGCGCATAGCGCCGGCGAATAAGGTGTTAAGCCCCTGCCATGAAACCATCGCTAGTCTTGAGAATGGGCCAGCAGCTGACGATGACACCGCAGCTGCAACAGGCCATCCGCCTGCTCCAATTGTCGACCCTGGATCTGCAACAGGAAATCCAGGAGGCTCTGGAATCCAACCCGATGCTCGAACGCCAGGAAGAAGGCGACGACTTCGACAATTCCGATCCGCTGGCCGACAACGTCGAGCAAAAGCCCAACACCGACATTCAGGAACCTTCTTACCAGGAAGCCGCGCCGACGGTAGACAACCTCGACGATGGCGAATGGAGCGAGCGCATCCCCAACGAGCTTCCGGTAGACACGGCCTGGGAGGATGTTTACCAGACCAGCGCCAGCAGTCTGCCGAGCAGCGATGATGACGAGTGGGATTTCACCACCCGCACTTCCGTCGGCGAAAGCCTGCAGAGCCATTTGCTCTGGCAGTTGAACCTCGCACCGATGTCCGACACCGATCGCCTGATCGCCGTGACCCTGATCGATTGCATCAACAATCAGGGCTACCTGGACGAAACCCTCGAAGAAATCCTCGACGCCTTCGACCCGGAACTGGACATTGAACTGGACGAAATCGAAGCCGTCCTGCACCGCATCCAGCAGTTCGAGCCCGCGGGCATCGGCGCACGCAACCTCAGCGAATGCCTGCTGTTGCAACTGCGCCAGTTGTCGGCAAAAACGCCATGGCTGGCAGAGGCCAAACGCCTGGTCAGCGACTATATCGACCTGCTTGGCGGCCGCGACTACAGTCAGCTGATGCGGCGCATGAAACTCAAGGAAGACGAGCTGCGCCAGGTCATCGAACTGGTGCAGAGCCTCAATCCGCGACCGGGTTCGCAGATCGAGTCCACCGAAGCCGAATACGTCATACCTGACGTCATCGTGCGCAAGGACAACGAGCGCTGGCTGGTCGAGCTGAACCAGGAATCGGTACCGCGTCTACGCGTCAACGCTCAGTACGCCGGTTTCGTAAAACGCGCCGACACCAGCGCCGACAACACCTTCATGCGCAATCAGCTTCAGGAAGCTCGCTGGTTCATCAAAAGCCTGCAGAGCCGCAACGAAACGCTGATGAAAGTCGCCACGCAGATCGTCGAGCATCAGCGCGGCTTCCTGGAGTACGGCGACGAAGCCATGAAACCGCTGGTCCTGCATGACATCGCCGAGGCGGTGGGCATGCACGAATCGACGATTTCCCGAGTGACCACACAAAAATTCATGCATACCCCGCGCGGTATTTATGAGCTGAAATACTTTTTCTCCAGCCACGTGAGTACCTCCGAAGGCGGCGAATGCTCGTCCACGGCGATCCGCGCGATCATCAAGAAACTGGTTGCCGCGGAAAATCAGAAAAAGCCGTTGAGTGACAGCAAGATCGCTGGTTTACTGGAGGCACAAGGCATTCAGGTGGCTCGCCGCACCGTCGCCAAGTACCGCGAATCCCTCGGAATCGCGCCTTCGAGCGAACGCAAGCGGTTGATGTAAGCCACGTTACAGCGTTCCAGTGGCAGGCTTTTCGGCCTGCCGCTTTATGCACTGGCAACGAAGGAGAAGCTGTATGCAAGTCAACATCAGTGGACACCAACTGGAAGTGACCGAACCTCTGCGCACCTACATCGGCGAGAAACTCGACCGGCTGGAGCGGCATTTCGACAAGATCACCAACGTGCAAGTCATATTGAATGTCGAGAAGCTCAAGCAGAAAATCGAAGCCACGTTGCATATTCCCGGCGGAGAAGTAGTCGCCAATGCCGAGCACGACGACATGTATGCCGCCATTGACCTGCTGACCGACAAGCTGGATCGCCAACTCAAAAAGCATAAGGAAAAGACCCAGAGCCTCCTCCAGGGCGCGACCGGTCGTTAACACCCTCATCCATGATCCGACTTGAAACCATCCTGACCCCCGGCCGTTCCCAAGTGAACGCGCCGGGCGGCAGCAAGAAAAAAGCCCTCGAACAGATTGCCAACCTGATCCACCGCGAAGTGCCGGATCTGGCGATGCAGGATGTCTTCGAGGCGTTGGTCGCCCGTGAAAAACTCGGTTCCACCGGTTTTGGCAACGGCATCGCCATCCCCCACTGCCGCCTCAAGGGTTGCGACGCGCCGATCAGTGCGCTGATGCACCTTGAAGCCCCGATCGATTTCGACGCGATCGATGGCGCCCCGGTAGACCTGCTGTTCGTGCTGCTGGTCCCGGAAGCTGCTACCGATGCACACCTGGAACTGCTGCGCCAGATCGCCAGCATGCTCGATCGCAAGGAAGTGCGTGAAAGACTGCGCAGCGCACCGAGCAACGAAGCCTTGTACCAGGTTGTACTGGACGAGCAGAACGGGCATTAATCATGCGCTTGATCATCGTCAGTGGCCGCTCGGGCTCGGGCAAGAGTACCGCGCTGAATGTCCTTGAGGACAACGGCTACTACTGCATCGACAACCTCCCGGCCGGTTTGCTGCCGGAACTGGCCGAACGTGCGCTGATCCACACCGAACTGGCGCAGCCGCTCGTCGCGGTGTCGATCGATGCACGCAATCTGCCGAGTCATCTGTCGCGTTTCCCCGAATTGCTCGAAGTGGTGCGTGCCAAGCATATCCAGTGCGATGTGCTGTACCTGGACGCCGACGAAGAGACCCTGCTCAAGCGTTTTTCCGAGACGCGCCGGCGCCATCCGTTGAGCAACGCCAATCGTTCACTGGCCGAGGCGATTCACGATGAAACCGCCCTGCTCGGCCCGATCGCCGACCTGGCTGACTTGAAGATCAACACCACCCATCTCAACCTGTACCAGCTGCGCGACACTTTGAAGTTGCGCCTGCTGAATCAGCCTGAGCCGGGTACGGCGTTTCTGGTCGAATCATTCGGTTTCAAGCGCGGCATGCCGGTGGATGCGGATCTGGTCTTCGACGTTCGCTGCCTGCCCAATCCGTACTGGAAGCCGGAGTTGCGCGAGCAGTCCGGTCTCGACGCACCGGTTGCCGAGTATCTGGCGCAACAGCCGGATGTCGAGGAAATGTACCAGGACATCTACGCCTACCTGCACAAGTGGCTGCCGCGCTTTGCTGCCAGTAATCGCGCCTATGTGACCGTTGCCATTGGCTGTACCGGCGGGCATCACCGCTCCGTCTACCTGACCGAACGTCTGGGTCAGGCCCTGCAGAAAACCTTGAAAAACGTCCAGGTCCGCCACCGCGACCTCACCTAAAGGATCCACACCGCGATGCCTGCTCGTGAAATCGAAATCATCAACAAACTCGGTTTGCATGCCCGAGCGTCTGCCAAGTTTGTCGGCGTGGCGGGCAAGTTTCCGGAGACTACGATCAGAGTAGGCCGTACACCCGAGACCACGGTCGATGGTAAAAGCATCATGGCGATGATGATGCTCGCGGCAGGCAAGGGCACCAAAATTCATTTGAGCACCGAAGGCGAACAAGCCGAGGAAGCCATGGACGCCTTGGTGGCGCTGATCAACAACTACTTCGATGAGGGTGAATAAGCCTTTTGCGACGGAGCATTCCTCGTCGCGACAACTCAACCCAACGCGGTATCCATCACCATCATCAGACAAAACCCGATCAGCAAACCCAGACTCGCGAGTTTGTCATGACCATGGCGTCGCGACTCCGGGATCACTTCGTGGGTCACCACCAGCAACATCGCCCCGGCCGCCAGCGCCAGCCCCAATGGCAGCAACATCTGCGCGAGGCTGACCAGCCACGCGCAAAGCAGTGCAAACACCGGTTCGACGAGACCTGACGCCGCGCCGATCAGAAACGCCCTCACCCGTGACATCCCCGCCCCGACCAATACCAGTGCGATCACCAGACCTTCCGGCACATCCTGCAAAGCGATGCCCATGGCCAGGCTGTCGGCATCCGGCATGCCGCCGCCGGCGGACACGCCGACGGCCATGCCTTCCGGAATGTTGTGAGCAATGATGGCAAAAACGAACAGCCAGATCCGCGGCGGGATCACCGGGCGCTCGAGGGTGCCAACGAGCATTTCAGGAGAAGCGCCGGAAACCTTGCGATCGACCAGATACAGGCCAAACGCGCCGAGCAGGATGCCGAAGCAGATCAGGCCACTGGCGCCCCAAGGGGTCAGACCGAGACCTTCGGCGGCCGCGATGCCCGGCACGATCAGCGAAAACGCGGTTGCCGCCAGCATCACCCCGGCGCCAAACCCCAGCAAGGTGTCGCTGAGCGCCTGCGGCATCCGCCGGATGACCAGCACCGGCACCGCGCCAAGCGCCGTGCCGAGCGCGCACAGAGCACCGCCCTGCAATGCACGCAGCAGGCGCGGTTCCAGATTCAGCCATTGCAGCCCGTGAGCGACCAGCAAGGTCATGCCCGCCAACAGCAACAGCGATCCCACTGCGTAACGAAACATTCGCCCACTGCCAGTCGCCAGTGTCTCCGTGCCCATAATCTGCCCTGGATGTTTTTTTATAGAAGGCTTAAACCAGTGCGGCCTGATAGCGCGCCGCGACTTCGGGCCAATTGATCACGTTGTAAAACGCGTTGATGTATTCCGGGCGGCGGTTCTGGTAGCGCAGGTAGTAGGCGTGCTCCCAGACATCGAGACCGAGAATCGGCGTGTTGCCGTTCATCAGCGGGCTGTCCTGATTGCCGCTGCTTTCGACGATCAGTTTCTTCTCCGGGGTGACGCTGAGCCAGGCCCAGCCACTCCCGAAACGGGTCAGCGCCGCTTTGGTGAACGCTTCCTTGAAACTGTCGAGCCCACCCAGTTGCTCATCGATAGCCTTGGCCAGCGCGCCATCCGGTTTGCCGCCACCGCCTGGCACCATGACTTCCCAGAACAGCGAGTGGTTGGCGTGACCGCCGCCCTGGTTGATCACCGCCGCCCGCAGTTTTTCCGGGAGTTGCTGGACGCTGGCGACCAGTTTCTCCACCGGCCACTCGGCATATTCCGTACCTTCTACGGCAGCGTTGAGGTTGTTGATGTACGTCTGGTGATGCTTGGTGTAGTGGATTTCCATGGTCTGCGCATCGATATGCGGTTCCAGGGCATCGTAGGCATAAGGCAAGACAGGCAAGGTAAAAGCCATTTCAGTGGACTCCATAGTGGTGTGAAGCAGGCGCGCGGCGTGCATTGCCGGTATCCGGGTGCAGCAGGCGTTGGGTGCGCGGGTATTCGCCGTGCTCGCTGATGAAATTCAGCAGCTCGACGTAGGTCTTGCTGCTTTGACGCAATGCTGCTTCCCGCAGGGCTGGGCGCAGCCGTTCGTCCTGCATGGTCTGCAGCAGCCGCTGATGGATGGCGCACATATATTCGGCACTCTCCTCGGGCTGATTCAGACGCAGGTGCAGATCCGCGAGGTTGTGGTGGGAGATGACGCAAGCCGCCACCGCTTCGTCGGCGTCCGCCCAGCGCTCGAACAACACTTGCGCCAGGGCCAGCGCTTGCAGGTAAGCCTCACGGGCGTCGATCAATTCGCCGAGCATGAAGCAGCGATTGGCCCGTTCGATCGTGCGTTTCCAGTGCTCCATGGTGAGCCTCCAAAGCGATTGCGGGGTTTACACGCCGCCGGCGGTGAGCTTGCAAGGGTTGAGTAGCTCTTCCAACGACCAGATGGGATTGATTATTAAATGATAATAAGACGCAACACAAGCGTGTCAGCTATGGAGATGCTCGCTCCCACAACGGGTCTGTGGCGAGAGCAATAAAAAAGGCGCGTCATCCAGTGCGGATGACGCGCCTTTTCGCTTAGCGGACCGGGGTTTAGCTACCCGCGACGGTCATCCGCTCGATCAACACCGAACCGGTGCGAATGTTGCTGCGCAGCTCCAGATCATTACCGACGGCAACGATCTGCTTGAACATGTCGCGCATGTTGCCGGCGATGGTCACTTCCTGCACGGCGAACTGAATTTCACCGTTCTCGACCCAGAAACCTGCCGCGCCACGCGAGTAATCGCCGGTGACCATGTTCAGACCATGGCCCATCAGCTCGGTGACCAGCAGTCCGCGGCCCATGCGTTTCAACAGCGCCGCCTGGTCTTCATCGCCATGGGTGACGAACAGGTTGTGCACGCCACCCGCGTTTGCCGTGCTCGGCATACCCAGTTTACGGCCGGAATAAGTACCGAGAATGTAGGAGACCAATTCGCCGTTCTCGACGAACGGTTTGGCATAGGTCGCCAGACCGTCGCCGTCATACGAAGCGCTGCCCATGGCGCGCATCAGATGCGGACGCTCATCGATGGTCATCCACTCCGGGAACAGCTTCTGGCCCAGCGTGCCTTCGAGGAAGGACGATTTGCGATACAGACTGCCGCCGGACACCGCCGAGAGAAAGCTGCCGAACAGACCACCCGCCAGCTCGGCAGAAAACAGCACCGGAACCTCGCAAGTCGGCACCGGACGCGCGCCAAGACGGCTCGCCGCCCGTTGCGCGGCTTTTTGGCCGATGCTCACCGGGTCGGCCAGCAGCGTGCCCTGACGATTGACGTCATACCAGTAATCACGCTGCATCTGCCCGTCAGCCTCGGCAATCATCACGCAACTCAGGCTATGCCGGGTCGAAGCGTAACCGCCGATGAAGCCGTGGCTGTTGCCGTACACGCGGCAGCCCTGATGGGTGCTGAGGGTGGTGCCGTCGGCGTTCTTGATGCGCGCGTCGGCATCGAATGCTGCCGCTTCACACAGCAAGGCCTTCTCGATCGCCTGCTCCGGAGTGATATCCCACTCATGGAACAGATCGAAATCGTGCTGCTCCCTGGCCATCAGCGCTGCATCGGCAAGGCCCGAGGCTTCGTCTTCGGAGGTGTGTCTGGCGATGGCCAGCGCGGCGGCGACGGTCTCACGAATGGCGTCCGGGCCTGTCGCCGAGGTGCTGGCCGAGCCCTTGCGCTGGCCGACGTACAAGGTGATGCCAAAGCCCTGATCACGGTTGAACTCGACCGTTTCGACTTCGCGCTGGCGCACCGACGTCGACAAACCCTGTTCCAGCGACACCGCCACTTCGCAGGCGCTGGCGCCCTGACGCTTGGCTTCGGCGATGATCTGCTCGACCTGTTCCTGCAGTGCCGGCAATGCCTGCGGGCCGACGCTTTGAACTGCACTCATGCTCATCTCCACTCAAATTCTGCTTTCGGCTGGGGCCATCGAGCGACCGGGCCGGACAAGCGGCCCCCGACTGGTTATCATGGCGGCGTTTCTTTGCGGACTGCCACCATGGTTGATTCTTACGACGACTCCCTCGATACGGGAGAAAAAAGCAAATCTCAGGTCAAACGCGAGCTGCATGCTCTGGTTGACCTCGGCGAGCGCCTGACCACACTCAAGCCTGACTTGATCGCAAAACTGCCATTGACCGACGCCCTGCGCCGGGCGCTGGCCGATGCGCCCAAGCACACCGCGAACATCGCGCGTAAACGGCACCTGCAGTTCATCGGCAAGCTGATGCGCGATCAGGACACTGACGCGATTCTGACCTTGCTCGATCAACTCGATGCCTCGACCCGCCAGTACAACGAGCGTTTCCACAATCTCGAACGCTGGCGCGACCGCCTGATCGGCGGCGATGACGCCGTGCTGGAGAAATTCGTCGTCGAGTACCCGGACGCCGATCGCCAGCAATTGCGTTCCCTGATCCGTCAGGCTCAGCACGAGGTTGCGCAAAACAAACCTCCTGCTTCCAGCCGCAAGATCTTCAAGTACATCCGTGAGCTGGACGAAACTCAACGCGGCCTGCGCTGATCTTCGCCACCGGGTGGCCGCCCTGCGCGCCACCCGAGGCTCCATCACTTCTTATGCGCCCGTGCCACCCACGGTGATCGCATCGATTTTCAGCGTCGGCTGGCCTACACCCACCGGCACCGATTGCCCATCCTTGCCGCACGTGCCGACACCGCTGTCCAGCGCCAGATCATTACCGACCATCGACACCCGGCTCATCGCCTCGGGACCGTTGCCGATCAACGTCGCGCCTTTGACTGGCGCAGTGATCTTGCCGTCCTCGATCAGGTACGCCTCGCTGGTGGAGAACACGAACTTGCCGCTGGTGATGTCAACCTGACCGCCGCCGAGATTGGCGCAATAGATGCCTTTTTTCACCGAGGCAATGATTTCCGCCGGATCGCTTTCGCCGCCGAGCATGTAAGTGTTGGTCATGCGTGGCATCGGCAGATGCGCGTAGGACTCGCGACGACCGTTACCGGTGCGGGCCACGCCCATCAGACGCGCGTTGAGCTTGTCCTGCATGTAACCCTTGAGCACGCCGTTCTCGATCAGCGTGGTGCACTCGGTCGGTGTGCCTTCGTCGTCGACACTCAGCGATCCGCGGCGGCCGCTCAAAGTACCGTCGTCGACGATGGTGCACAGCTTCGACGCAACCATTTCGCCCATGCGCCCGCTGTAGGCCGAACTGCCCTTGCGGTTGAAATCGCCTTCCAGGCCGTGACCGACCGCCTCGTGCAGCAGCACGCCGGACCAGCCTGAACCCAGCACCACCGGCAGGGTGCCGGCCGGTGCCGGAATCGCTTCCAGATTGACCAGCGCCTGACGCAGCGCCTCACGGGCGTAGCCCATGGCGCGGTCTTCGGCGAGGAAATAGCGGTAGTCGGTACGCCCGCCACCGCCATGCCCGCCGCGCTCGCGACGGCCATTCTGCTCAACGATGACGCTGACGTTGAAGCGCACCAGCGGCCGCACATCAGCGGCCAGGCCACCATCAGTGGACGCCACCAGAATCCGCTCCCAGACCCCGGCCATGCTCACGCTGACCTGCTGGATACGCGGATCGAGCGCGCGCGTAGCCACGTCGATACGCTTGAGCAGCTCGACCTTCTCGGCGCGGCTGAGCACTTCCAGCGGATTGTCCGGAGCGTACAGTTGCGCGACATCCTGAGTGCTGAACGCCTGCACCGTGCCATTCTGCCCGGCACGGGAGATCGAGCGCGCCGCACGAGCAGCTGCGCCGAGGGCTTCGAGGGTGATCGCGTTGCTGTAGGCGAAACCGGTTTTCTCACCGGACTGCGCACGTACGCCGACCCCCTGGTCGAGGTTGAAGCTGCCTTCCTTGACGATGCCGTCTTCCAGCGCCCAGGACTCGGAAATCTGGCCCTGGAAATACAGATCGGCGGCATCGATGCCGGGGCCGGCCAGATCGCCAAGCACGCCTTGCAGGCTCTCGATCGTCACGCCGCCGGGCGCCAACAGGTGATCACTGACTGAGGACAACAACTCGCTCATGGGTTTACGCCTTAAATTCGTGTTCTGAAGCAGGCCGCTGAGCGCCCTGCGAGAAAAACCGCCGATGATTCGTCACCGGCATGCGCGCCCGGATGGACGCTTGTTCATTAATGTCGCGTTCGGCCAACAACACCGCTTCGCCTTGATCCTGGCTGGCCAGCACACGTCCCCATGGGTCAACGATCGCTGCATGGCCGAAGGTTTCTCGCGGCCCCGGGTGAGTCCCACCCTGCGCCGCAGCCAACAGATAACACTGCGTCTCGATGGCCCGCGCGCGAATCAACACTTCCCAATGCGCCGCACCGGTCACCGCAGTGAACGCCGACGGTGCGCTGATCAGTTCGGCACCGGCAGCACGCAATTCGCTGTACAGCTCGGGGAAACGCAAGTCGTAACATACCGTCAGACCAAGCCGTCCTACCGGCGTGTCGGCCACCACTATATTGCCGCCATAAGCATAGTCATCGGATTCGCGGTAACGTCCGCGATTGTCGGCGACATCCACATCAAACAGGTGCAGCTTGTCGTAGCGGGCAACGATTTCGCCCTGATCATTGATCAGCAGCGAGCAGGCATGCGCCCTGGCCGTCGGCTGATTCGCCGGCGGCAACGGCAACGTGCCGGCCACTATCCATAAGGTGAGGTCGCGGGCGGTCTGTTTCAACCATGGCAGGATCGGCCCTTCGCCCAGCGCTTCGGCGCGACCGATATCAGCGACATCGCGACGGCCCATCGCCGCGAAGTTCTCCGGCAGCACCGCCAGCTTCGCGCCGCCGGCCGCGGCCTGTTCGAGCAGGCGCCGGGCCTGAGCCAGATTGGCCAGCACGTCACTCTGGCTGACCATTTGAATCACCGCTAAAGACATGGCGAACTCCCAACGAGGTATTTGGCCATGCTACTCCATCGCTTCAAGGCCGGGCCGTTCAAAAAGGCTTGTCGAAAGTGATTTTCGGCTCTTTCCATGGGCCTTTGACCGTGTATTTGACACTGGCGAAGCGCGCTACACGGTCGCCGATCAGTTTGTCGATCAGGAACAAAGCACCGCCGACTGCCGGTGCGCCGACGATCAACGCGGCAATTGGCAGGTTGTTGGTCACCGGCAAGGTCACCAGCAATTTCGCATCGACCTTGTCGTCAACCAGATCGAGGGTACCGTCCAGTTCGAGGTTGCTCGACGGGCCGGTCAGGCGAATCGGCTCACGCGTCACATATACGCCATTGTTTGCCACCAGCAGGCCTTTGACCCGGTCATAACTCAAGCCTTTGCCGAACAGGTCGGAAAAGTCCAGGCGCAGACGGCGGCCGATCGAATTGAAGTTGAGCAGACCGAACACCCGCAGGGCCTGTGCGCCGCCTTCGACTTCGACAAACTGGCCCTTGTTCAGCGAGGCATCCAGCGTCCCGGAGAAACGCTTGGTCGCCAGCCAGGCCGGCGAACCCGGCCAGCGGCCGTCGACGTCCATGTGGAACTCTTCGCTGGTCACGCTCGGCGCAAAACCCCAGCCCTTGAGCACGTCGGCTAGATTCTTGCCGCCGATACGCCCCTTGTACCAACTGCTGGTCGAACCCGGCGCGCCTTCCCAGCCACCGTTGCCTTGCAACAGAATGCCCTTGAGGCCCATGTCGAGATTGTTCAGGGCGATGCCCTTGGCGGTCGGGCGAATTTTCAGCGACCAGCCACCGACCAGATCGGGCCCAAGGAACAACTGGTTGAGGGTGATATCCAGCGCCGGAATTTTCGTCGGATCGACCGAAGCCAGTGGATCAGGCGCATTTTCGTCAGCCTGTACTGCCGGGTCCGGCGCCGGCAGTTTCACGTATTGCAGATTGACCGCGATCGGCACGCCTTTGGCGTCCGGCAGGCTCGCCGTGCCTTTGGCCTGCTGACTGTCGAGGGCCAGATTCCATGCCGCAGACTTGCGATTGAGCTGAACCGATGCCTGATCCAGAGTTGTGCCCATTGCCGTGAGCTTGCCGACCTTGAAGTCAGCGCTGTTGAGCAATTGCTTGGCGCTGCCGCCCGGATCCTGCCCGGCGTACCGGTTGACCAGATCCTGCCAGGGCGCGACGTCCAGTTCCGACAGCACGCCACGAACGCGCAAGCCTTTGGCGCCCGGCAGCACGGCTTCGCCGGCACCGAGGAACAACTCGCCACGGCCCTCGGCAAAATTGCTCGGCGGCGCTGCAAAGGTGAAGTTGGCCAGTTGATCGTAATTGACCCAATAACGACGCTCCTGCCCCTGCAAGGTCATGCGAAATACAGTGTCGCGCCCGACATCCGCCGCCATGCCGAACGGCGCCGGCAGATCCACCGCCACGCCTTTGAGATTCGAGCTGACCATCAACTGACTGTCGACGCCGTCCAGATTCAACTGCAACTGATAGGGAATCGTCCCGGACACTGGCAACGGCTGGGTCACGCCCAGCCAGTCAGTGAGTTTCCTGACTTCGACCTGCCCCGTCGCAGCGACCCGGGTCTTGAGCTTGCCGGGGCTGCCATCGGCGAATATCTGCGCGGTGACGGGTTTGTCGAACGCCCGCGCAGCGATGTTCTGCCCGCTCAGGCCTTTGGCGCTGTCGAAGCGGAAATCGCCTTTGAGTTGCGTCAGCTCCAGTTTCGGCTCGGCCAGTTTCAGGCGGGCGTTGGCGCTCTTGAAGTCGACAAGGATCTTCGGTTGCTCGCCCTTGGCCAGCGGCACGTCGAGTTTGAGCTTGCCGGTAAGGTTACCCGCGCCTTCCCAACCGGCAAACGTGTCGGCCGTGCCGATCGGCGCTTCCTGCAGGATTTTCAGCCCGTCGCCCAGACCACCGGCAAATGCGCCATCGAGCAACAGGTGGGTGTTTTGCCCCGCCGGCACATGGGGAATATTGACGAAGACATCGCTGACCTGAGTGTCCAGCAACTGGCCTTTGTCGGCCCAGATCCGCACGCCGCTGTCCTCGATGAACACATCGCCACTGACCTTGCTCACATGTGGCCAGCCCGGCTGAAAGGCCAGTTCGGCATCGTGCACCTTGAAAAACAGACTGATGCTGCGATCGGCTTCCCCGGCATTCTTGCTCAGCGAGCCCTGATACTGGAAAAAGCCCTGATCGACCGCGCCTTTGAGAATCGCCGTGCGCAACCATTCGTCGAGCGCCGGGCTGAGCACTGCCGGCAGATATTTAGCGGTGTAACGACCGTCGCCCTCGACTAGGCCGACACGCAGGTCCATGTAGTCTTCCTGGCTGTGGTCGAAGTGCAGGCGAATCAGGAAGTCACCGGCGATCTTGCCCTCCTCGCCCAGCACCTTCAGGTACGGCGCAATCAGGGTGAAACCGTCCTTGTCGAGTTTCCAGGTCAACCGCGCGTTGGCTTGCAGGTATTGCCAGGGCTTGGTGAAGATCGGGTCCAGATGCAGGACAAAGTCCTTGCTGTCCAGACGCAACTCGCCGCCGTCGAGATTGCCGCTCAGGCTGCCGCTGACATTTCGCGCCGCCGGTGCGCCGTGATAGGCATCGAAACCGACGTTATCCAGATTGGCAGCAAAGCCGAATTTGGTGCCGTCGGTGGCGTTCGGGCGGAAGTCCAGCAGAACATTGCGCAAGCCGCCAGTCACCTTGAGCCGCTCGACGACCGTGGCGAAACCCTGCGGCAACGGCCCCAGCGCGTTCAGCAACGGGGTGAGCGGCGTCAGGTCGAGGCGATCGGCCTGCAAATGCCAGAGCTCTTCGACCTTGTCGGTCGCGCGGGTCTGCTGCACCTGCACGCGCGATTCCCAACGGGTTTCGCCGAAGCTCATCGCCAGCGAATCGAGGATCACGCTCGCGCCCTCGGCGCTGTTGCGGTAGTAGGCGTTGAGCGCCAGATTGTTGATCTGGATCGGCTTGCGCTCAGCGTAGGCGCCGGTGATTTGCGGGGCATTCAGGCGCAACGCCGCGCTTTGCAGGGTGCCCTCGGCCCAGTTCACCCAGAGCTCGCCTCCGGCCTTGATCTCGGAAAAATTCCATTGTTGGGTCAGGCGCTCGGGCAGCCACTTCGACCAGTCGCTCTGCGGCAGACTGGCGTAACCGTCGACCGTGCTGTTCTGCCATTGATCGGGCCGCAGCCGCGTACGCAGGTTCAGCGCCACAGGCTGGCCGTCCGGCAAGGTCAGGCGCGCATCGAGACGCTGGCGACTGGCGCCGGTCTTCAGATTGAACCCGACATAGGTCAGGGTCATCGGCGGGTGATCGAGCGGTTGCAGGGTGACTTGACTGTCGAGGATCGACAGCTGCTGAATCATCTGCGAACGCTGGAACAGTTGCGCGGCATCGAACGGCTGATCGTTGTGCACCGGCAGGCCTTCCAGCGCCCACTGGCCGTCTTCGCCTTCCTTGAGGCTGATCTTCAGGCCATTGAATTCAAGATGCGCGATGCGTACTTCGCGGGCGAGCAGACTGGCCCACAGATCCGGCACCGCGCGGACCCGGTCCAGACGCAGCGCATTGGCGCCGCTGCCGACCATCACGTCATGCGCCAGCAGGATCGGCGCAAAACCGCTCCAGTTGCCCTCCAGCTCACCGATCTGCAACGGCATGCCGAGGGCAGCGCTGGCCTTGTCTTCGATATCGGTACGGTATTCGGCCACAAGGGGGGTCAGTTCGCGGCCGAGACTGACATACAACGCCATCAACACCAGAACCAACGCGCACAGGCCCAGCCCCCAACGGGTGAGTGCGGCCAGAATGCGTGTCGGACGCTCCATGTCAGGTGGCTCCCATGGCAAAAATACTGCGAAAAGCTGAGGCCAGCCGCGTTGGATTAAGGGTGATGCAGGGGTTCAGAGCAGCACCACGTCATATTGTTCCTGGGAATACATGGTTTCCACCTGGAAGCGTATGGTGCGGCCAATGAACCCTTCAAGCTCGGCGACGTTACCGGATTCTTCGTCGAGCAGGCGATCAACCACTTTCTGGTTGGCCAGCACCCGATAGCCCTCGGCCTGATAGGCACGCGCTTCGCGCAGGATCTCGCGGAAGATCTCGTAACAGATGGTTTCCGCGGTTTTCAGTTTGCCCCGGCCCTGACAACTGCTGCACGGCTCGCAGAGCACTTGCTCGAGGCTTTCGCGGGTGCGCTTGCGAGTCATCTGCACAAGGCCCAGCTCGGTGATGCCGATGATGTTGGTCTTGGCGTGGTCGCGCTCCAGCTGCTTTTCCAGCGTACGCAATACCTGACGCTGGTGCTCTTCATCTTCCATGTCGATGAAATCGATGATGATGATCCCGCCCAGATTGCGCAGGCGCAGTTGCCGGGCAATCGCGGTCGCCGCTTCGAGGTTGGTCTTGAAAATGGTTTCTTCGAGATTACGATGGCCGACGAACGCCCCGGTATTGACGTCGATGGTGGTCATGGCTTCCGCCGGATCGACCACCAGATAGCCGCCGGATTTCAGCGGCACCTTGCGCTCGAGGGCTTTCTGGATTTCGTCTTCAACGCCGTACAGATCGAAAATCGGCCGCTCGCCCGGATAGTGCTCCAGGCGATCGGCGATTTCCGGCATGAGTTCAGCGACGAACTGTGTGGTTTTCTGGAAGGTTTCCCGGGAATCGATGCGGATCTTTTCTATCTTCGGATTGACCAGATCGCGCAGGGTCCGTAACGCGAGGCCGAGGTCTTCGTAGATCACGCTCGGCGCGGAGATGGTTTTGATCTGTTCGTTGATCTGGTCCCACAGGCGTCGCAGGTAGCGGATGTCCATAAGGATTTCATCAGCGCCGGCACCTTCGGCCGCGGTACGCAGAATGAAGCCGCCTGCTTCCTTGATGCCTTCTTTGGCCACACAGTCGCTGACCACCTGCTTGAGGCGTTCGCGCTCGGCTTCGTCTTCGATTTTCAGCGAGATGCCCACATGGGCCGTGCGTGGCATGTACACCAGATAGCGCGACGGGATCGACAGTTGCGTGGTCAGGCGCGCACCTTTGGAACCGATCGGGTCTTTGGTCACCTGCACCACCAGGCTCTGGCCTTCGTGCACTAGCGAACTGATGCTCTCGACCGCCGGGCCTTCGCGCAGGGAAATTTCCGCAGCGTGAATGAATGCCGCACGGTCCAGTCCGATATCGACGAATGCGGCCTGCATGCCCGGCAATACGCGCACGATCTTGCCTTTATAGATGTTGCCGACGATCCCGCGTTTTTGCGTGCGCTCAACGTGGACTTCTTGCAGCACACCGTTTTCGACCACCGCCACGCGCGACTCCATCGGCGTGATGTTGATCAGAATCTCTTCACTCATGGCAGGATCTCGTTCAGGCATGTTCACGATAATGGCCGCATCTGGATGGGTACGACGCTTATGACGCGCTCAGGTTTTGCCAACAGGGTATGCCGAAATGGCCCAACACCTCGCAGGTTTCGCAAACGGGCAGACCGACCACAGCCGAGTAGCTGCCATTGAGGCCGGCGACGAACACCCCGCCGAGGCCTTGAATGCCATAACCGCCGGCCTTGTCTCGCGGTTCGCCGCTGGCCCAGTAGGCGGCGGCTTCCTCGCGGCTGATCGGGCGAAAGCGCACCAGACTGCGCACCACCCGCGACTCGCAGCGTTCGCCTTCGAGCACGGCGATGGCGGTCAGCACTTCATGCTCTCTGCCGGACAACATCATCAGCATGGCGCATGCGTCGGCTTCGTCCACCGGTTTGCCAAGAATTTTGCCGTCGAGCACCACAGCGGTGTCGGCACCCAACACACAAAAGCTCTGAGCGGACACGACGCTGCGGCGCCCGGCTTCAGCCTTGCCGCGCGCGAGGCGTTCGACATAGGCCGAGGGCGATTCTTCGGCTAAAGGGGTTTCGTCGATGTCCGCGCTGATGGCGGTGAACGCCACGCCGATCTGCGTGAGCAATTCACGCCGGCGCGGCGATCCGGAGGCGAGGTAAAGCGGCTTCATCAAAACATCTCCCTGTTCAGTGCCCTGCTTCACCGGCTCAATAAATTCTGTAGCGTCGGCACAATCCGCGTAAGGCGAAACTGACCCACGGCCAGAGCAAGGCACTGACCAACGCCGGCAAGACCAGGGCGAGGGTTGGCTGGCGGTTGCCGGTCAGGGCGCTGAGCCACAATTGGGCCAATTGCGCGAGACCGAAAATCACCAGGATCACCAGGCACTGCTGCCACATCGGAAACATGCGCAGACGCTGCTGCAACGACAGCACCAGGAAAGTAATGAGTGTGAGGATCAACGCGTTCTGCCCGAGCAGATCGCCTTGCAGCACGTCTTCGGCCAGGCCCAGACAGAACGCCGTGACCATGCCGACCGTGTGCGGCATGTACAACGCCCAGAACGTCACCAGCAAGGCCAGCCAGAGCGGGCGCAGGATTTCCATGAAAATCGGCAACGGCGACACACTGAGCAGGATGCCGATGACGAACGTCAGCCAGATCATCCAGCCATTCCCCGAAGCTTTGGCCCCGACCATTATTCTCGTCCCCCGGTGGTAGCTGGCGGTTTCGCCGGTGGCTTTGTCGCGGCCGGTGGTTTGGCGGCGGCGGGCGGTTTGCTCGCCGCAGGCTTGGCAGGTGTGGCGGCAGGCGCGGCTGCGGGCGCCGCCGCTTCGCTGGCTGGCGCAGCAGCCGGGGCCGCCGGTGTGGCCATGATCAAGGGCTTGGGTATGTTGACCGGCAACATCGGACCGCCACCGTGGGCATCGAGCTGTTCCTGAGCCTGGGCGGCTTCGTTGGCGCGCTCTTCGGCGGTGCGGCTGTCGCTGAACACCAGCAGCAGGTAGCGGCTGCGATTCAACGCGGCGGTCGGCACGGCACGGACAATCGCGAACGGTTGGCCGGAATCGTGGATGACTTCCTTCACCGTGGCCACTGGGTAACCGGCCGGGAATCGCTGACCGAGGCCAGAGCTGACCAGCAAATCGCCTTCCTTGATATCCGCAGTGTCGGCGACATGGCGCAACTCCAGACGTTCCGGGTTGCCGGTGCCGCTGGCAATCGCTCGCAGACCGTTGCGGTTGACCTGTACGGGAATACTGTGGGTGGTGTCGGTCAACAGCAATACACGCGAGGTGTAGGGCATCAACTCAACCACCTGGCCCATCAGCCCGCGCGCATCGAGCACCGGCTGACCGAGGACCACGCCATCGCGCTCACCTTTATTGATGATGATGCGATGGGTGAAGGGGTTGGGGTCCATGCCGATCAGCTCGGCCACTTCGACCTTTTCATTGACCAGCGCAGAGGAATTGAGCAACTCGCGCAGCCGAACGTTCTGCTCGGTCAGGGCGGCAAGCTTTTGCATGCGCCCCTGCAGCAGCAGGTTTTCGGTCTTGAGTTTTTCGTTTTCGGCGACGAGCTCGGTGCGGCTGCCGAACTGACTGGCGACCCCTTCCCACAATCTGCCGGGCAGATCGGTGATCCAGTAGGCATCCATGAGCACCAGCGACGCTTGTTTACGCGCGGGCTTGAGCAGGTCGAAACGTGCATCGACCACCATCAGCGCGACCGACAGCACGGCCAGCACCAACAGGCGCACACCCAACGAAGGGCCTTTGGTGAAAAGCGGTTTAATAAGCCGCTCCTCCCAGGCAAATGTTCTGTTTATTCATACGGCATCAAACCGGCCTGGATGAAGACTGACAGAAGATAAACGCCAACAGGCAGCACTGCAAAGTGCTGCCTGTGCGTTCACCCACGTATTGCGATCGGCAACTTACTCGCTCGAAAGCAGATCCATGGTGTGCTTATCCATCATTTCCAGCGCACGGCCACCGCCGCGAGCAACGCAAGTCAGCGGATCTTCGGCAACGATCACCGGCAGACCCGTCTCCTGCGCCAGCAGCTTGTCGAGGTCACGCAGCAGCGCGCCACCACCGGTCAGCACCAGGCCACGCTCGGCGATGTCGGACGCGAGTTCCGGCGGCGACTGCTCCAGCGCGCTTTTCACGGCCTGAACGATGGTTGCCAGCGACTCTTGCAGAGCTTCCAGCACTTCATTGGAGTTCAGGGTGAATGCGCGAGGAACGCCTTCGGCCAGGTTGCGACCGCGAACGTCGACTTCGCGAACTTCGCCGCCCGGGTAGGCCGTGCCGATTTCCTGCTTGATGCGCTCAGCGGTGGATTCACCGATCAGGCTGCCGTAGTTGCGACGCACGTAGGTGATGATCGCTTCGTCGAAACGGTCGCCGCCCACACGTACGGATTCGGCATAAACCACGCCGTTCAGGGAGATCAATGCGATTTCAGTGGTACCGCCACCGATATCGACCACCATCGAACCGCGTGCTTCTTCCACCGGCAGGCCGGCACCGATGGCAGCGGCCATCGGCTCTTCGATCAGGAATACTTCCCGGGCACCGGCACCGAGGGCCGATTCACGGATGGCGCGACGCTCAACCTGAGTGGATTTGCATGGAACGCAGATCAGCACACGAGGGCTGGGCTGCAGAAAACTGTTTTCGTGAACCTTGTTGATAAAGTATTGCAGCATCTTTTCGCAGACGCTGAAGTCGGCGATCACGCCGTCCTTCATCGGACGAATGGCAGCAATGTTGCCCGGCGTACGGCCGAGCATGCGCTTGGCTTCGGTGCCGACAGCGACGACACTTTTCTGGTTACCGTGTGTCCGAATGGCCACAACCGATGGCTCATTCAGGACGATACCGCGCTCGCGCACGTAAATAAGGGTGTTGGCAGTGCCCAGGTCAATGGAAAGATCGCTGGAAAACATGCCACGCAGTTTCTTGAACATGGGAAAGGGACCCTAGGCAACGCGTGGGTAAAAAAGTGCGGCAAACTCTAACAACGACAGGGATTTTGGGCAAGGCGCCAATATGTTAAATTGGCCGCTTTTCTGTGCACCAAGCCCCACAATCGCGGCCTTATGACCGTAGAAGTGCGGTAGTGTTCCGACAATCTAACACACGGACGCCGTCCGTTCTGTTTTCCACAGGAGAATCCCGATGGCGCTAGAACGCTCCGACGTGGAAAAAATCGCTCATCTGGCCTGCCTTGGCCTCAATGATGCCGATCTTCCACACATTACTTCCGCCCTCAACAGCATTCTCGGTCTGGTCGACGAAATGCAGGCTGTTAATACCGACGGAATCGAGCCTCTGGCCCACCCGCTGGAAGCCAGTCAGCGCCTGCGCGCCGACGTTGTGACCGAGACCAATAACCGCGAGGCCTACCAGTCCATCGCACCAGCGGTCGAAAACGGCCTGTATCTGGTTCCGAAAGTCATCGACTAAAGGGAAAGAGCCTGCAATGCATCAAATGACTCTGGCCGAGATCGCCCGCGGTCTCGCCGATAAAAAGTTTTCCTCCGAAGAGCTGACCAAGGTCCTGCTGGCGCGTATCACCCAGCTCGATCCACAGCTCAACAGTTTCATCAGCCTCACCGAAGAGCTGGCCCTGGAGCAGGCGAAAGCTGCCGACGCGCGCCGCGCCAACGGTGAGAGCGGCGCCCTGCTCGGCGCGCCGATCGCCCACAAAGACCTGTTCTGCACCCAGGGCATTCGCACCAGCTGCGGCTCGAAGATGCTCGACAACTTCAAGGCGCCGTACGACGCCACCGTGGTGGCGAAGCTGGCTGCTGCCGGCGCTGTCACCCTGGGCAAGACCAACATGGACGAATTCGCCATGGGTTCGGCCAACGAGTCGAGCTGGTATGGCGCAGTGAAAAACCCGTGGAATCTGGAACACGTACCGGGCGGTTCGTCCGGTGGTTCGGCCGCCGCTGTCGCTGCTCGCCTGTTGCCTGCCGCGACGGCTACCGATACTGGCGGCTCGATCCGTCAGCCGGCGGCATTCACCAACCTGACCGGCCTGAAACCGACCTACGGTCGCGTTTCGCGCTGGGGCATGATCGCCTACGCGTCCAGCCTCGATCAGGGCGGCCCGTTGGCGCGCACCGCCGAGGACTGCGCGATCCTGCTGCAAGGCATGGCCGGTTTCGATCAAAACGACTCGACCAGCATCGATGAGCCGGTGCCGGATTACTCCGCCAGCCTCGGCGATTCGCTGCAAGGCCTGCGCATCGGCGTGCCGAAGGAATACTTCAGCGCCGGTCTCGACCCGCGCATCGCCGAACTGATCCAGAACAGCATCCAGCAGTTGCAGAAGCTCGGTGCGGTGATCAAGGAAATCAGCCTGCCGAACATGCAGCACGCGATTCCGGCTTACTACGTGATCGCGCCGGCGGAGGCCTCTTCGAACCTGTCGCGTTTCGACGGCGTGCGTTTCGGCCATCGCTGCGAGAACCCGGAAAACCTGATCGACCTGTACAAGCGCTCCCGTGGCGAAGGCTTCGGGCCTGAAGTGCAGCGCCGGATCATGGTCGGTGCCTACGCGCTGTCGGCCGGTTACTACGACGCCTACTACCTGAAAGCGCAGAAGATCCGTCGTCTGGTGAAGAACGATTTCATGACGGCCTTCAACGAAGTCGACATCATCCTCGGCCCGACCACGCCGAACCCGGCCTGGAAGCTCGGCGCGAAGAACAGCGACCCGGTCGCGGCCTATCTGGAAGACGTCTACACCATCACCGCCAACCTCGCCGGCCTGCCGGGCCTGTCGATGCCGGCCGGTTTTGTCGACGGTCTGCCGGTGGGCGTGCAACTGCTTGCGCCGTATTTCCAGGAAGGTCGCCTGCTTAATGTGGCGCACCAGTACCAGCTCAACACCGACTGGCACACCCGCACCCCAACCGGCTTCTGAGGAGACACACATGCAATGGGAAGTCGTGATCGGGCTGGAGATTCACACTCAGCTCACCACCCGGTCGAAAATCTTTTCCGGTAGTTCCACCACATTCGGCTCCGAGCCGAATACCCAGGCCAGCCTCGTAGACCTGGGCATGCCCGGCGTGCTGCCGGTGCTCAACCAGGAAGCGGTGCGCATGGCAGTGATATTCGGTCTGGCGATTGACGCCGAGATCGGTCAGCACAACGTCTTCGCGCGCAAGAACTACTTCTACCCGGACCTGCCGAAGGGCTACCAGATCAGCCAGATGGAATTGCCGATCGTCGGTAAAGGCCACCTGGACATCGCACTGGAAGACGGCACGGTCAAACGCGTCGGCATCACCCGCGCGCACCTGGAAGAAGACGCCGGCAAGAGCCTGCACGAAGAATTCAACGGCGCCACCGGCATCGACCTGAACCGTGCCGGCACGCCGCTGCTGGAAATCGTTTCCGAGCCGGACATGCGCAGCGCCAAGGAAGCCGTGGCTTACGTCAAGGCGATCCATGCGCTGGTGCGTTACCTGGGCATCTGCGACGGCAACATGGCCGAAGGCTCGCTGCGTTGCGACTGCAACGTGTCGGTCCGTCCGAAAGGCCAGGTCGAGTTCGGTACGCGCTGCGAGATCAAGAACGTCAACTCGTTCCGCTTCATCGAGAAGGCGATCAACTCCGAGATCCAGCGTCAGATCGAGCTGATCGAAGACGGCGGCAAAGTGATCCAGCAGACCCGCCTGTACGATCCAAACAAGGACGAGACCCGTCCGATGCGTTCGAAAGAGGAAGCCAACGACTACCGTTACTTCCCCGATCCAGACCTGCTGCCCGTGGTCATCGAAGAGTCGTTCCTCGGCGAGGTGCGCGCCACCCTGCCGGAATTGCCACCGCAGAAACGCGAGCGCTTCCAGAGCCAGTTCGGTCTGTCGGCCTACGACGCCAACGTGCTGGCCACCAGCCGTGAGCAAGCGGATTACTTCGAGAAAGTCGCCGCTATCGGCGGCGACGCGAAACTGGCGGCGAACTGGGTGATGGTCGAGTTGGGCAGCCTGCTCAACAAGCAAGGCGTGGACATCGACGAATCGCCGGTTTCCGCCGAACAATTGGGCGGCATGCTGCAGCGCATCAAGGACAACACCATCTCCGGCAAGATCGCCAAAGTGGTGTTCGAAGCAATGGCCAACGGCGAAGGCAGCGCGGACGAGATCATCGAAAAGCGTGGCCTGAAGCAAGTCACCGACACCGGCGCGATTTCGGCGGTGCTCGATGAAATGCTCGCGGCCAACGCCGAGCAGGTCGAACAGTACCGTGCAGCGGATGAAGCCAAACGCGGCAAGATGTTCGGCTTCTTCGTCGGCCAGGCCATGAAAGCCTCCAAAGGCAAGGCCAACCCGCAGCAAGTGAACGAACTGCTGAAAAGCAAGCTCGAAGGCTGACCACAAATGGAGCCAGATCCAAAGCCTGGCTCCATCCCCTGTAGGAGTGAGCCTGCTCGCGATCGCGAAATGTCAGACACTGAAAAGTTGACTGTCGGACCGCTATCGCGAGCAGGCTCACTCCTGCATTTGATTCGGGATACCTTTGAATGAAGCGTCTGTTCCTGAGCAGCGCCCTGCTCTCCTTGTTGGCCGGTTGCGCCAGCACCGACACCATCGACCCGCACGGTTACGACCAAAGCGGCGTCGCCTCCTATTACGGAGCCAGACACCACGGTAAACGCACCGCCAGCGGCGAAGCGTTCAACCAGCATTCCCTGACTGCCGCCCACCGCCAATTGCCCTTCGGCACGCGGGTGAAAGTCACCAATTTGAAAAACGATGAATCGGTGGTGGTCCGCATCAATGACCGCGGCCCGCACACCCGTGGCCGGCTGATCGATCTGTCGCGCGAGGCCGCCGAAGAAATCGGTATGCTGCGCAGCGGCACCGCGCGGGTTCGCGTACAGGCCCTCGATTAATGGAGCGCCGACCATTTTCGGATTAGCCGACCTACCCCTGATCAGCCTGATCGAACTGCTCGCCGGCCTGTGCCTGCTGATCTTCGGTGCCGAACTGATGGTGCGCGCGGCGGTGCGTCTGGCGGCACGTCTGCATGTACGCCCGCTGATCATCGGCCTGACCATCGTCGCCCTCGGCAGCAGCGCACCGCAAATGGCCGTCAGCCTGCAGGCAGCGCTGGCGCACAACCCGGACATCGCCGTCGGCAGCGTGGTCGGCAGCAGCATCTTCAATATCCTCGTCACGCTCGGACTGTCGGCGCTGATCATTCCGCTGCGCGTTTCGCGGCAACTGGTGCGACTTGATATTCCGCTGATGATCGGCGCCAGCCTGCTGGTGTTTCTGTTGGCCTGGAACAAAGAGATCGGCCGCTTCGACGGCATCTTGTTGCTTGCCGCTTTGGCGCTCTACCTCGGTCTGCTGTTGCGTCAGTCACGTCACTCGACACGGCCGCATTCCGAGCAACCTGACGTCGCCCAGGCGTCGTGGTTCGGCAGTTTGCTGATGATCAGCGTCGGGCTGGCGATGCTGGTGTTTGCCGGGCATCTGTTGCTGGGCGCCGCGGTTGTGGTCGCCACCGATCTGGGTTTCTCCGAACGGGTGATCGGCCTGACTGTGGTCGCGGTCGGTACTTCGTTGCCGGAACTGGCCACCTCATTGATCGCCGCATTGCGCGGGCAACGCGACATCGCCGTCGGCAACGTGATTGGCGCC
Organism: Pseudomonas sp. Z003-0.4C(8344-21); assembly: GCF_900104975.1. NCBI lineage: Bacteria > Pseudomonadati > Pseudomonadota > Gammaproteobacteria > Pseudomonadales > Pseudomonadaceae > Pseudomonas > Pseudomonas sp. Z003-0.4C(8344-21). The sequence goes on from NZ_LT629756.1 coordinate 5,378,415, forward strand.
AACCTGTTCAACCTGCTCGGGGTGCTGGGCCTCACCGCGCTGATCGCACCGACACCACTGTCGGTTTCGCCGAACGCGCTGGATTTCGACCTGCCGGTGATGCTCGGGGTTGCGGCGCTGTGCCTGCCGGTGTTCTATTCCGGCTACCGCGTAACCCGCGCCGAAGGTTTGCTGTTACTCGGTTTGTACCTGGTCTACGGGCTGCATGTGGTGTCGTTCACCACCGGCATGCCGTTGGCCGGCCGGCTCGAGCGACTGATGCTGTTTTACGTCTTGCCGCCGCTGTTGATGTTTCTGTTGTTCACGTCGATACGCGCCTGGCGCCGCCAACATCACAAGAAGGATATGCCATGACCGAATCGAAGCAGTCCGGAGTTGAAATCCGCCGTCAGGTAATGGGCGACGCGTTCGTTGATCGCGCACTGGGCAACGCCACCGAGTTCACCCAGCCGTTGCAGGATTTCGTCAATGAACATGCCTGGGGCGGGGTGTGGAATCGCGAAGGCCTGCCGCTGAAAACCCGCAGCCTGATCACCCTCGCCGCGCTGACCGCACTCAAGTGTCCGCAAGAGCTGAAGGGCCATGTGCGCGGCGCGCTGAACAATGGCTGCACGGTGGAGGAGATTCGTGAAGCGCTGCTGCATTGTGCGGTGTACGCCGGAGTGCCGGCGGCGATCGACGCGTTTCGCGCGGCGCAGGAAGTGATTGATACCTACCAGAAGCCGGAATGATTCGGCGCGGCTGAAATAGCTATCGCGAGCAGGCTCACTCCTACAGAGGAACGCATTCCAAATGTAGGAGTGAGCCTGCTCGCGATGGGGTCATCAGCAGCACCGCACAATCCAGGTCAGATCCACCCACCCCACTGCAACACAAATATCCCGACATTGGTGGTAATCGCCGCCATCAACGTGGTCAGCACAATAATCGCCGCCGCCAGTTCATGATTGCCTTGCGCCGCCCGCGCCATGACGAAACTCGCCGCTGCCGTCGGGCTGCCGAAGTAGAGAAACAGAATCCCCAGCTCCGCCCCGCGAAAGCCCCATAGCCACGCGCCCAGCGTCGCCAGTATGGGCAAGCCGACCATTTTCACCAGACTGGAACTGAGCGCCATCTTGCCGCTCTTGCGCAACGCCGCCAGCGACAGCGTGCCACCGATGCAGATCAGCGCCAGCGGTAATGTGGTCTGCGCCAGATACTGACCCGACGTCTCCAGCCAGCCCGGCAAACCGATCTTGAAATAGGCAAACGGCGCCGCGGCAATCACGCTGATGATCAGCGGGTTGCTGAACACGCTTTTGCAGATGCTCCACGGGTCAGACTTGATCACCGGACTGTAGACCGCCAGGACGATGGTCGACAGGGTGTTGTAAAACAGAATCACCAGCGCCGCGAGAATCGCCCCGAGGGAAATCCCGTAATCGCCGTACATGCTCGCTGCGAGTGCCAGCCCGATCACGCCGTTGTTGCCGCGAAACGCGCCTTGGGTGTAGATGCCGCGATCTTCCCGCGGACAACGGAAAATCGCCCAGCCCCAGGCCACGGCGAAGCTCACCAGGGTGGCGAGGGAGAAGTAGATCAGCAGAGACGGTTGCAGGGCGGCGTGCAGGTCCGCATGCAGGATGCCTAGAAACAGCAGCGCCGGCATGGTCACGTTGAACACCAGCGAGGAGGCGGTGTGAATGAAGTTGTCGTTGATCCAGTCGATGCGCTTGAGCAGCACACCGAGAAACAGCATGGCGAATACCGGCGCGGTGATGTTCAGGGTTTCGAGGAAGATTGCCAGCATGCCGGGGTGCCTTGGGTGAGCGTCGATTAGGGGCAATGATAAGCCAAAAGCTATAAAAGCCCCTCACCCTAACCCTCTCCCGGAGGGAGAGGGGACTGACCGAGGTGTCTTGCTGCATTACATCGCTCTGCAAAATCGAGTCGACTATGGATTCAACACAGCTCTTGCAGGTCGGTGTACTTCTAAAATATCCCCGGACCGGCCCCCTCTCCCTTTGGGAGAGGGCTGGGGTGAGGGTAGCTGTTGACCGCCCTCCCCCAAACCGTCAGGTAATCGGCGCCGGGTTGAACAACGTAATATCGTTATGCAGCTTGTGCTTCTCCGCCCAGGTCTGTTGCTTGCCGCTCGCCACATCCAGATAGTAGTGAAACAGCTCCCAACCCAACTCCTCGATGGTCGCGCGTCCGGTAGCAATGCGTCCGGCATCGATGTCGATCAGATCCGGCCAGCGCTGCGCCAGTTCGGTTCGCGTCGAAACCTTGACCACTGGCGCCATCGCCAGCCCGTAAGGCGTGCCACGCCCGGTGGTGAACACATGCAGGTTCATCCCCGCCGCCAGTTGCAAGGTGCCGCAGACAAAATCGCTGGCCGGTGTCGCACAGAAAATCAAACCCTTCTGCTTGAAGCGCTCCCCCGGGCCAAGCACGCCGTTGATCGCGCTGCTGCCGGACTTGACGATCGAACCCAGCGACTTCTCGACAATGTTCGACAAGCCGCCCTTCTTGTTGCCCGGCGTGGTGTTGGCACTGCGATCGGCCTCGCCCTTGGCCAGGTAACGGTCGTACCAGTCCATTTCGCGCACCAGCTCTTCAGCCACGGCTTGCGTTTGTGCGCGAGAGGTCAGCAGGTAGATCGCGTCGCGCACTTCGGTGACTTCGGAAAACATCACCGTCGCCCCGGCACGCAGCAGCAGATCCGAGGCAAAACCCAGCGCCGGGTTAGCGGTGATGCCGGAGAAGGCATCGCTGCCGCCGCACTGCATGCCCAGAATCAGCTCGGACGCCGGCACGGTTTCACGGCGGCGCTGGTCGAGCTTCTTCAAACGGACCTCGGCCAGTTCCATGATCTGCTCGATCATTTCAGTGAAGCCGTGGCTGGAGTCCTGCAAGCGATACAACCACGGGTCGCTGAGATCGACCGACGCATCGTCCTCGTGCATCACCTGTCCGGCCTGCAATTTCTCGCAGCCCAGGCTGATCACCAGTGCCTCGCCGCCCAGGTTCGGGTTGCGCGCCAGATTGCGCACGGTGCGGATCGGAATGTAGGCGTCGGTGGCGGTGATCGCCACGCCGCAGCCGTAGCTGTGGGTCAGTGCCACCACGTCATCGACGTGAGGGTACTTGGGCAGCAGCTCTTCCTTGATCCTTTTCACCGCGTGATCGAGCACGCCGGTGACGCACTGCACGGTCGTAGTGATGCCGAGAATGTTGCGCGTGCCGACGGTGCCGTCGGCGTTGCGATAACCCTCGAAGGTGAAGCCTTCCAGTGGAGCCTGCGCGTCCGGCACGTCGGTGGACAGCGGCAGGCTGTCCAGCGGAGGTGCGGTCGGCATGCGCAGTTGATCTTCCTTGACCCAACTGCCGCGACGGATCGGCTGCAAGGCATAACCGATGATCTGCCCGTAACGAATCACCGCGCCGCCCTCGGGAATGTCTTCCAGGGTGACCTTGTGGCTCTGCGGAACGAAATCCACCGTCACCAGACCATCGGCAAATTCAGTGCCGGCCGGTACGCCCTGGTCGTTGACCACCACTACAACATTGTCCCGCTCGTGCAGGCGGATGTAGCGCGGCGAGTCGGAATGTTCAATCAACTGCATGACGCCGCTCCTCAGGAATGCGCTTGAGACAAATTGCCGGTGGCTTCATTACCGCCCTTGGCAGGCGGCTCTTTGAGGACCACGCGCTTGATCGGGCCGACGATCACCAGATAACTGAACACCGCGACCAGTGCGTTGGCACCCACAAACACCAGCGCCCATTTGAACGAACCGGTAGAGCTGATGATGTAGCCAATCACGATCGGGGTGGTGATCGAAGCGATGTTGCCAAAGGTGTTGAACAGGCCGCCACTCAAACCGGCGATCTGCTTCGGCGAGGTGTCGGACACCACCGCCCAGCCCAGTGCGCCCACGCCTTTGCCGAAGAATGCCAGGGCCATGAAGCCAACGACCATCCATTCCACTTCGACATAGTTGCACGCCACGATGCTGCTCGACACCAGCAGACCGGCAATGATCGGTGCCTTGCGGGCGAAGGTCAGCGAATGGCCTTTGCGCAGCAGGTAATCGGAAATTACCCCGCCGAGCACACCACCGATGAAGCCGCAGATCGCCGGCAACGAAGCGATGAAACCAGCCTTGAGAATGGTCATGCCACGCTCTTGCACCAGATACACCGGGAACCAGGTCAGGAAGAAATACGTGATGCCGTTGATGCAGTACTGGCCCAGATACACGCCGAGCATCATGCGGTTGGTCAGCAACTGACGGATGTAATCCCACTTCGGACCGTCGGCCTTCTTGCCCTTCTGGTCCATGTCGACCATGCCGCCGTTGTCGGCGATGTGCTTGAATTCGGCGTCATTGATGCGTGGATGCTCGCGCGGGCTGTAGATCACTTTCAGCCAGACCAGCGAGAACACGATACCGAGGATCCCCATGACGATGAACACGTGCTCCCAGCCGAAGCTGTAGACGATCCAGCCCATCAGCGGCGCGAACAACACGGTGGCGAAGTACTGCGCCGAGTTGAAGATCGCCGAGGCGGTGCCGCGTTCAGCGGTCGGGAACCACGCGGCAACAATGCGCGCATTGCCAGGGAACGATGGCGCTTCGGCCAGGCCCACAAGGAAACGCAGCATGAACAGCGCAACCACCGCAGTGGACATGCCGAATTCACCGACAAAGCCTTGCAGCACGGTGAACAGCGACCAGGTGAAAATGCTCAGCGCATAGACTTTTTTCGAGCCGAAGCGATCGAGCAGCCAGCCACCGGGGATTTGCCCGGCCACGTAGGCCCAACCGAATGCGGAGAAGATGTAGCCGAGGGTAACGGCGTCGATGCCCAGATCCTTTTGCAGGCTGGAGCCGGCAATGGCGATCGTGGCACGGTCGGCGTAGTTGATCGTGGTCACCAGAAACAGCATGAGCAGGATCAAATAGCGGACGTGAGTCGGCTTGGACGATTGCATGTAGATGTACTCCCACTGATTATTTTTATGCGGGGTGAAGCTTCTTTGGTCTTGCTTTGGTGGGAGCTGGCCTGCCAGCGATGGCACACTGCGGTGTTTCAGTCACACCGCGGTGAGGCTATCGCTTGCAGGCAAACTCCTACAGGGTCAGGAGCCGATGTAACTGGTCTTCACGACCGTGTAGAACTCTTGCGCATAGCGGCCCTGCTCACGCGAGCCGTAGGACGAACCTTTACGGCCACCGAACGGTACGTGGTAATCGACACCGGCGGTCGGCAGGTTGACCATTACCATCCCGGCCTGGGAGTGGCGCTTGAAGTGGTTGGCATACTTCAATGAAGTGGTGGCGATGCCGGCGGACAGACCGAATTCGGTGTCGTTGGCCATCGCCAATGCCGCTTCGTAGTCCGCCACGCGCACGACGTTGGCGACCGGGCCGAAGATCTCTTCACGGCTGATGCGCATCGACGCTTCACTGTCGGCGAACAAAGTCGGCGCGAGGAAGTAGCCTTCGGTGTCGCAGGTCACCACACCACCGCCGCTGACCAGACGCGCACCTTCGGACTGGCCGATGTCGATGTACTTCATGTCCTGTTCGAGCTGCGCCTGGGACACCACCGGACCAATGTCGGTGCCGGCTTTGAGGGCGTGGCCGACCTTGATCGACTTCATGCGTTCGGCCATGGCCTCGACGAATTTGTCGTGGATGCCGGCGGTCACGATCAGACGGCTCGACGCCGTGCAGCGCTGACCGGTGGAGTAGAACGCACTCTGCACCGACAGCTCGACGGCTTGCTTGAGGTCGGCGTCGTCGAGAATGATCTGCGGGTTCTTGCCGCCCATTTCCAGCTGCACCTTGGCCTGGCGCGAAACGCAGTTGACTGCGATCTGCCGGCCAACGCCTACCGAACCGGTGAAGCTGATGCCGTCGACTTTCGGGCTGTTGACCAACGCCTCGCCAACCACGCGACCGCTGCCCATTACCAGGTTGAACGCACCGGCCGGGAAGCCCGCGCGGGAGATGATTTCCGCCAGGGCCCAGGCGCAGCCCGGCACCAGATCGGCAGGCTTGAGCACCACGCAGTTGCCGTAGGCCAGGGCCGGGGCGATTTTCCAGGCAGGAATGGCGATCGGGAAGTTCCACGGGGTGATCAGGCCGACCACGCCCAGCGCTTCGCGAGTGACTTCAACGTTGACGCCCGGGCGTACCGACGGCACGTAGTCGCCGGACAGGCGCAGGCATTCGCCGGCGAAAAACTTGAAGATGTTGCCGGCGCGGGTCACTTCGCCGATGGCTTCCGGCAGGGTCTTGCCTTCTTCGCGAGCCAGCAGCGTGCCAAGTTCTTCGCGACGGGCGAGGATTTCGGTGCCGACCTTGTCCAGCGAATCGTGACGGGCCTGAATGCCCGAAGTGGAATACGCCGGAAATGCCGCGCGGGCGGCGTCGATGGCAGCATTGACCTGATTCAGGTCAGCCTTGGCGTAGTCGCCGATGTTGTCGCTCAATTCGGACGGGTTGATGTTGGCCGAGTAATCGGCACCGGCGACCCACTCGCCGTTGATGTAGTTGTCGTAGCGTTTTGCAGTTGTCACAGGGCAGCCCTCAACTCTAAAAGCCTTTACGCAAAAAGCCGCTGATTGCTCAGCGGCCTCGCTCTACTCAGGTGTTACTGCGCGCCCTGCTTGTCGATCAGCGCGGCGAGCATGTCGTACTCTTCGCCGGTCAGGTCGGTCAGCGGCGCACGCACCGGACCTGCGTCATAGCCGGCGATTTTCGCGCCTGCCTTGACGATGCTCACGGCGTAACCGGCCTTGCGGTTACGGATGTCGAGGTACGGCAGGAAGAAGTCGTCGATGATCTTGCCAACGGTGGCGTGATCTTCACGGGCGATCGCGTGGTAGAAGTCCATCGCGGTTTTCGGGATGAAGTTGAATACCGCCGAGGAGTAGACCGGCACGCCCAGCGCCTTGTAGGCCGCGGCGTAGACTTCAGCGGTCGGCAGGCCGCCCAGGTAGCTGAAGCGATCACCGAGGCGGCGACGGATCGACACCATCAACTCGATATCGCCCAGGCCGTCCTTGTAGCCGATCAGGTTCGGGCAGCGCTCGGCCAGACGTTCCAGCAGCGGCGCGTTGAGGCGGCAAACGTTGCGGTTGTAGACGACCACGCCGATTTTCACCGATTTACACACGGCTTCAACGTGAGCGGCAACGCCGTCCTGGCTCGCTTCGGTCAGGTAGTGCGGCAGCAGCAGCAGGCCTTTGGCGCCCAGACGCTCGGCTTCCTGAGCGTATTCGATGGCCTGACGGGTCGAACCGCCCACGCCGGCGAGGATTGGCACGCTGGTCGCGCAGGTGTCGACGGCAGTCTTGATGATTTCCGAGTATTCGCTGGCGGCCAGGGAGAAGAACTCACCGGTGCCGCCCGCTGCGAACAGGGCCGAAGCGCCATACGGAGCCAGCCATTCCAGGCGTTTGATATAGCCCGCGCGGTTGAAATCGCCTTGCGCGTTGAAATCGGTCACCGGGAACGACAGCAGGCCGGCAGAGAGGATGGACTTCAGTTCTTGTGGATTCATTATTCGAACACCCTGGTAGCAACGTTTTATTGTGAGTGGACCGTTCAGCCTTGGCTGAAGTTGTAGGTCATCGTACAACTTAAAAGATAACCGTCAACTGCATTTCATCGTTGTCGGCACTTTTTTGTCGGACAAGATTGGCTCTGGACCTGGCAAAAATCGCTGCGAGGCCCGTCTTTACGGCGTCCGTTCACAGAAATATCTGGTCTGGATTCGTTTAAGTCATTGAGGGCGAGCGGCTCGTAAAGTGGGACGACTGCCACGAAGGATCGTGGCGGACCACTCAAAGGAAGCCGTTATGTCGATGCATTTTTCCGCCCCCACCCTCACCCACGCAGCCCCTGCGAAGGACGACTGCGTCACCGTTCATCTTTCGCAATTGCCGGACATCCTCACTGTGCAGGTTCCGGATTCCAGCGATTTCGCAGCGAACTGGACCGTCTACGCGATCCTCGGCAGCGATGCCGAAGAGCCCGAATGGGAGGGAGACGAAGTCGATACCGGCACCTGGGACGATGCCGAGGATGAAATGGAAAAGCTGTTCGACATCGAGGTGCAGTTGCCGAAAGAAGCGCTGCAACCGTACCTGGGCCGCGAGGTGGAGCTGCGCTACAAGTTTCGGGATGAGTCGAGTATGGAGCCGTATTCACTGCCGCTGAGGCTGCGAATAGAGGCGTAATACTTACCCTCGCTGCGCCTGCGCCTCTTCATGAGCCTGGCGCAGCCTCTCACGGCTGTTGGTCAAATGCAGACGCATCGCGGCGCGGGCTGCATCTGAATCCTGACGGGCGATCGCATCGTAGATTTCTTCGTGCTCACGGCTCAGACGGCCCATGTAATGTTGCTGATCATCATGGGCCAGGCGCGCCGAGTTCAGCCGCGTCCGCGGAATGATGCTGGTGCCCAGGTGGGTCATGATGTCGGTGAAATAGCGGTTGCCGGTGGACAGGGCAATTTCGAGGTGGAAGGCAAAGTCTGACGACACCGCGTCGCTGGCATGCGAGGCGCTTTCGTTCAACGCATCAAGGGCGGCGCGCATGGTCGCCAGTTGCTCGGGAGTGCGACGTTGTGCGGCGAGGCCGGCGGATTCGACTTCGAGGCTGATGCGCAATTCGAGGATAGCCAGGACGTCACGCAGGGTGACGACGGTCGCCGGGTCGATACGGAAACCACTCGGGCTCGGCGTGTCGAGGACGAAGGTGCCGATGCCATGGCGGGTTTCCACCTGACCTGCGGCCTGCAGACGGGAAATCGCCTCACGCACCACGGTGCGGCTGACGCCATGGGCTTCCATGATCGCCGACTCGGTGGGCAACTTGTCACCACGTTTGAGCAGACCATCGCGGATCTGCTCGCTCAGCACCGTCACCAGTTCCTGAGCCAGACTGCGGCGCTTGCGCGGTAGGCGCGGGGTGTCCATCAGCTTTTCCATGATCTGCATCTTGTCTCGAAAGTTCGGCTTGCGGCCATCATAGCTCAAGCGGGTTGTACGATCACCGCCCAGATCACAATGCCCTTTGTAGGAGTGAGCCTGCTCGCGATGGCGTCAGTTCAGTCGGCATCCTCTTTGACTGTCATACCGCTATCGCGAGCAGGCTCACTCCTACAGGGGAATGCATGGTGTCAGGCCGTCACGGGTTGCTCTATCAAGTGCCCGCTATCGATCCGCACATGCCGTGGATGGAAACGTTTCAGACTGCTGCGATGGCCGACGCTGACGATACTCAACCCCGGGATCTGATCGACCAGCGCCTGGTACAGCGTCGCTTCGTCCTCCTCGTCCATCGCCGAGGTCGCTTCGTCCATGTATAGCCATTGCGGTGCATAAAGCAGCGCGCGGGCGAAGGCCAGGCGCTGCTGTTCGCCCGGCGACAGCATGCGCTGCCAGTGATTGGCTTCGTCGAGCCGTGCAACCAGATGCGGCAGGCGACAGGTTTCCAGTACCTGGGCATAACGCTCTGTTGCGTAAGTGTCGCCCGGTTGTGGATAACTCAGCGCTTCGCGCAAGGTACCGATCGGCAGATACGGTTTCTGCGGCAGAAACAGATAACGCGCCGCTGGCAGGCGAATATTGCCATGCCCCGCCGGCCACAAGTGCCCCATCGCCCGCAGCAACGTCGACTTGCCGCTGCCGGAACGCCCGCTGAGCATCACTCGCTCACCCGGTTCCACGGTCATGTCGGCGTTGGTCAACAGATGACGGCCGTCGGCCAGATCCAGCCCGAGGTTGTGCACCTGCAATTCGCTGCCCTGGTTCTGCACATCAATGGCTGGAGCCCGCTCTTCGTTGTCGCTCATGGCCTGACGGAAGCTCAGCAGACGATCACAGGTCGCACGCCACGCGGCCAGATCCGCGTAGGCAGTGATGAACCAGCTGAAGTTCTCCTGCACGTTGCCGAACGCCGAGTTGATTTGCATCAGCTCGCCCAGTTCGATCTTGCCGGACAGGTAGCGCGGCGCCGCGACGATAAACGGGAAAATGATTGCGATCTGGCCGTAGCCGGAGGTGAAGAACGTCAGACGCTTGGACACGCGCATGATGTCCCAGAAGTTGTGCCAGACCAGGCCGAAGCGGCTGCTCAAACGGCGATTTTCATTCGGCTCGCCGTTGTACAGCGCAATACTTTCGGCGTTTTCCCGCACCCGCACCATGGAGAAACGCAGGTCGGCCTCGAAGCGTTGCTGCTGGTTGTTCAAACCGATCAAGCGGCGACCGATCAGGTGCGTCAGCCAACTGCCGACAGCCGCATAGAGCAGCGCACACCAGAACATGTAGCCGGGAATCTCGATACCAAAGACCTCGATGCTGCCCGAAACGCCCCACAAAATGATCGAGAACGACACCAGGCTGACAATCGTGCGCAGCAGCCCGAGGCCCAGGCTCAGGGTGTTGGCAGTGTAGGTGTTGAGGTCTTCGGAAATTCGCTGATCGGGGTTATCGGTGTAACCGCCCTGCTCCAGCTGGTAATAGTTCTTGTGGTCGAGCCAGCGCTTGAAGTGCTTTTCGGTCAGCCACGCCCGCCAGCGGATAGTCAGCATCTGCGTCAGGTACAGGCGATACACCGCGCCAAGAATCGCCACCGCCGCGATGCCGCAGAAATACAGGATCAACTGCCAGAACGCCGCCTCGTCCTTTTTCTGCAAGGCGTTGTAGAAGTCCTTGTACCAGCTGTTGATCCACACCGAGATGGCCACGCTGAACAATGTCAATGCAATCACTGCAATCAGCAACGTCCAGGCCTTGCCCTTCTCTTCACTGCGCCAATAAGGCGTGGTCATCGCCCAGACTTTGCGAAAAAACTGCCCGCGCACAGCATCGTTGACCGCGGAATATTCAGCGTTCTGATTCATGGATAAGGCTCGATAAAGATAAGAACAGACACGCACCGATCATAGATGATCGGTGCGTTTCATCGCGAGGGCTGGCGATAGTCGTTCAGCGCAGGTTCAGCGACGAACCGGGCGCTTCTGCAGTTTGCGCTGCAGGGTGCGGCGATGCATGCCCAAGGCGCGGGCAGTGGCGGAGATGTTGCCTTCGTGCTCGGTGAGCACGCGCTGGATGTGCTCCCACTGCAGGCGGTCGACCGACATCGGGTTTTCCGGCACCAGACTGTCGAGGTCGGCGTGCTCGGACAGCAACGCGGCCAGCACGTCGTCGGCGTCGGCCGGTTTGCACAGGTAGTTGCAGGCACCGCGCTTGATCGCCTCGACCGCAGTGGCAATGCTCGAATAGCCGGTGAGGATCACCACGCGCATTTCCGGGTCCAGCTCCAGCAGCTTGGGCAGCAGCACCAGACCGGAGTCACCGTCCATTTTCAGGTCGAGCGCGGCGTAATCCGGCAGATCGGCCTGAGCGATGGTCAGGCCTTCTTCGGCGGAACCGGCGGTGCTGACGCGAAAGCCACGGCGGGCCATGGCGCGCGCCATCACGCGGGTGAAGGTCGCGTCGTCATCGACCAGCAGCAAATGCGGCAGTTCTTCGCCTTCGACTTGGATTTCGTCACTCATGTTAGGTCTCCTCGGGCGCCGTGGGGCAGGCGCAGCTCGGTGAGCGTGCCGCCTTCCTCATGACTATAGAGTTTCACTGAGCCGCCGGCGCGTGTCACGCTGGCCTTGCTCAAAAACAGGCCCAGGCCGAAACCTTTGCCCTTGGTGGTAAAAAACGGTTTGCCGATCTGCTCGGCAATGGCCAGCGGAACACCGGCGCCGTGGTCGCGAATGCTGATGGTCAGCGTTTCCGCATCCCAATCCAGGGTGACCTGGAGGTTTTCCGGGCAGGCGTCGGCGGCATTGTTCAGCAGATTGAGCAGCGCCTGGGTCAGATCCGGCGGCGGAGCCATGCGCGGCACGCTGCCCTGGCCGAGACGCTGGAAGCGATAACTGGCCTCCGGGCGCATCAGATGCCAGCGGTTCAGCGCTTCGTCGAGCCAGTCGGTGACGTCCTGCATTTCTACCGCCAGACGCCGGTTGGCCTCGGCGGCACGGACCAGTTGCTGCAAGGTTTCCTTGCACAGCTTGACCTGATCCTGCAGCACCTTCAGATCGTCCTGCAACATCGGGTCGGGATGGTCCTGCTGCATTTCCTTGAGCAACACGCTCATGGTCGCCAGCGGCGTGCCAAGTTCATGGGCAGCGCCTGCGGCCTGAGTGGCGACGGCGAGCAACTGCTGATCGCGCAAACCTTCCTCACGGCGAATCGCCCGCAACTCTTCCTGACGGCGCAACTCTTCGGCCATGCGCGCAGCAAAAAAGGTAATCACCGCCGCCGCCAATGCAAAGCTCAGCCACATGCCGTAGATCTGCAGATTCTCGCGGGCCACCGGCAAGGTCTCCAGCGGATAGAAACGCGTCAGCATCACCGTGTACAACGCCAGCGCAATGCCCGACAGGATCACCGAATAGCGCCACGGCAGCGTCACCGCGGCGATGGTCAGCGGCACCAGATAATAGGAAACGAACGGGTTGGTCGAGCCGCCGGAGAAATACAGCAGCGCACTGTGAATCACCAGATCGCACGCCAGTTGCAGCGCGTATTCAAGCTCGGTCACCGGCCACGATGTGCGCAGACGCACGGCGGTGAATACACAGAGCAAGGTCGAACAGCCGAGGGTCATCGCCAGTTGCACCCACGGCAACGGCAACAATTGCAGCCAATACGCCAGCCCCACAGAACCGGCCTGCGCGGCGAGCACGAGGGTGCGAATGAACGTCAGCCGCCAGAGGTTCTGGCGAGTGGCGGAAGTCAGTTGTACGGGGGCGAGCATGAGCTCTCCTGATGAGCGCTCCAGGCGGATCGCAGGGAGTATAACCAAGGCGCGGGCGTGAGAGGCGAAAGTGCGGCAAACGACCACAGGAAGGCAGCTGCAAGTTGCAAGCTTCAAGCGGCAAGCAAGATCAAAAGCGACGCAGTTCTTGCTCTTGCTTTTACTTGCAGCTTGAAGCTTGAAGCTTGCAACTTGCAGCTGCTTTCTGGAGTCTGATGGTTCACGCAGGCTCGAACCAACACCTGCGCCCCCTCAAGGAGCTTTCATGCACACAGTTCGCCGCAGCGCCGCCCTTCTCGCCCTGACCGTCGGCAGCATCGCAAGCCTTCCGGCCCTGGCCGCCGATGAGCTGCACTACAACCAGATTTCCCTGCGCGCCGAAGTCAGCCAGGAAGTGGCTCGCGATCAGATGATCGTGACGCTCTACACCGAAGACCAGAACACCGACCCGGCCAAACTCGCCGCCGCCATCAGCACCACGATGAACAAGGCAACGGCCCAGGCCAAGCAAGTCAAGGACATCACCCTGCGCACGGGCAGCCGCAACAGCTACCCGATCTACGACACCAAGGGCCAGAAAATCACCGGCTGGCGCGAACGCGCCGAACTGCGCCTGGAAAGCACCGACTTCGCCGCCCTGTCGAAACTCACCGGCGAGCTGCTGACCGACCTGAAAATGGGCGGCATGGACTTCGCCATCGCCGACCCGACCCGCAAGGCCAGCGAAGACCAGTTGCTCAAAGAAGCCGTCAGCGCTTTCAAGGCCCGCGCACAACTGGCCACCGACGCCCTGGGCGGCAAAGGCTACAAAATCGTCAACCTGAACCTCAACAGCAACGGTTACCCACAACCGTACCTGCGCGGCCCAATGATGATGAAAGCCGCCGCCATGGATTCAGCACCGGTGACACCAGAAGTTGAAGCCGGCACCAGTCAGGTCAGCATGACCGCCGATGGCTCGATTGAAGTGTTGATGCAGTGAATTGAGCTTGGCTGAATGAAGAACCGCCGATCGGTGAATGATCGGCGGTTTTTTTATGCCGGGGATTTGTGGTGAATGTTCCACCGCTTTCGCGAGCAGGCTCGCACACAGTTTGAAATGCATTCCCCTGTAGGAGTGAGCCTGCTCGCGAAAAACGATGACTCGGGCTCAAGCCTGCGGATCAACCCGATCCAGCGCCCGATTCACCGCCAGCTCCGCCAGCATGATGATCTGCTGAATCGCCAGCGCTGTATTGCGCTCGGGCCGGCCCAGTTGATCGGCAAAGTTTCCGGCAAGGGTATTCGCCGAAGCCAGGGATTCGCAGGCGTGAGCCAGCAGGCTCTCAGTGTCGATGTCGGGCTGGATCAAAAACATCGTGCTCGGTGGATGCGGTTTGCTGGGTGGAGGGCAGAGATAGAAATCGAGGGCACGCTTTATGGCTTCGCGGTTCTTGATTTGATCGTCGGCGCGGACGGCGTCTTCGAGAGGGGTTGTGGGTTCAAGGGGTGGGTCGGGGACAATTTTATCTTTCATACAAATCTGCTCGTAATTCGAGCCGCCCTTAGCCATTTCTCACGTGACGAAGGGTGGCAGCTATGTGCGGAGTGAGAAACCGGTGAGCAGAAAACCGGCCAGACCGAAGTCTGCCCGCACACAGCCGCCATAAGGCATCGCGACAGCTGATAAGCCGGCCGCAATTATGGTCTTACTGGTGCCAGTTTCAAGCTCAGCGGGTTCTCACACCCGATCACTGAACATTCAGCGACACCCAGAGCCTAGAGAGCGAGCGTCCGACGGACAACCTGAAAACCTTGTGGGAAGGTTCTGGTTATCTGACACAGCTTTAAACAGCCAAAAGCCATCCCTCACCCTAGCCCTCTCCCGGAGGGAGAGGGGACTGACCGCGGTGGATGCGAAAGCCACTCCGACCTGAAATACCGAGTCGAACTCAGGTTTTGAACGGCCCACGAATCGGCTCCCTCTCCTGGGGGAGAGGGCTGGGGTGAGGGGCGAATCCACCGAAAATCCCAAGCCATGCGTCGCTTCTCACCACTCAATAGGCCGAGTGTCAGCTCGCCTGCTTTTGATCTTGCGTCACCGGCGACGTCGGAAGGCTGAGTGGAGGGATCGATCCGGGCGTGGGAGCGCAGCGACCGTCTGGCGCAGCCAGACACAGCGGAAGTAGGTGCAGCGAAGCAAACCGTAGCCGCTGCGCCCGGATCGATCCCGGAGCGAAGGGACCCGAGCCTGCGAGGGCCGTACGTAGGAGCAAGCGTTTTTTTGCTTACTTTTTTTAGGCGTTTGTAAAAAAAGTGAGTCGCCGTCAGGCGAAACCATAAGCCGCCGTTACCGCAGCAACGGATATACACCCAAAACAACACAACATAAGCCGCTATATACCGAGACAGACACCCCAACACAAAAAACGATATTTCCGAAGCCCCCCAAATCCCCGCTACCCTGAAAAGCATAACCAGCAAATTCCCCGGGGACTCCATGCCAAGATTCACCCTGAAACCACTACTGATCACGCTCGCACTAACGACCATAGCCCCGATCACACATGCCGCCACAACCCTGGTCTACTGCTCCGAAGCCAGCCCCGCCGGCTTCGACCCCAGCCAATACACCAGCGGCACCGATTTCGACGCCTCCGCCGAAACCGTCTTCAACCGCCTCACCCAATTCCAGCGCGGCGGCACCGACATCGAGCCCGGCCTGGCGACAAAATGGGACGTCTCCAGCGACGGCCTGCAATACACCTTCCACCTGCGCGAAGGGGTGAAATTCCACAGCACCGACTACTTCACCCCGACCCGCGACTTCAACGCCGACGACGTCGTATTCACCTTCCAGCGCCTGCTCGACCCGGCTAACGCCTTCCGCAAAGCCTACCCCGCCGAGTCCCCGTACTTCACCGACATGGGCCTGAACACCACGATCAAATCGGTGGAAAAACTCAACGAGCACAGCGTGCGCTTCAATCTCAACAACGTCGACGCTGCCTTCGTGCAGAATCTCGCCATGAGCTTCGCCTCGGTGCAGTCGGCCGAATACGCCGCGCAGCTATTGAAGGAAGGCAAAGCCGCCGACCTCAATCAGAAACCCATCGGCACTGGCCCGTTCGTGTTCAAGCGCTACCAGAAGGATTCGCAGATCCGCTATGTCGCGAACAAGGCCTACTGGAAACCCGAAGACGTGAAGATCGATAACCTGATTTTCTCGATCACTCCGGACGCGGCCGTACGTCTGCAAAAACTCAAGGCCGGTGAATGCCAGGTCAGCGGCTACCCGCGCCCGGCGGATATCGATGTGATGGAAAAAGACCCGAACCTGCGCGTGCTCAAGCAGCCCGGTTTCAACCTCGGTTTCCTCGCCTACAACACCACGCACCCGCCACTGGACCAGCTAAAGGTGCGTCAGGCTCTGGACATGGCCATCGACAAGCCGGCCATCATCAAGGCCGTTTACCAAAGTGCCGGCCAGTTGGCACACAATGCCTTGCCGCCCGCGCAATGGTCGTACGACCCGAACATCAAGGACGCGCCATACGACCCGGAAAAAGCCCGGGTGCTACTGAAAGAAGCAGGGGTTGCGCCGGGTACAACCATCAACCTCTGGGCGATGACAGTGCAGCGCGCATCGAACCCGAATGCACGCATGTCGGCGCAGATGATCCAGCAGGACTGGGCGAAGATCGGCATCAAGGCCAACATCGTCAGCTACGAGTGGGGCGAGTACATCAAACGCGCGAAAAACGGCGAGCACGACGCGATGATCTACGGCTGGACCGGCGACAACGGTGACCCGGACAACTGGCTCGGCGTGCTCTACAGCTGCGCGGCGGTAAAGGGCAGCAACTACGCCAAATGGTGTGATCCGGCCTACGACAAGCTTGTTCAGCAAGCCAAAGTTGCGACTGATAAGGCGCAACGGATAAAGCTGTATCAACAGGCGCAACTGATCCTTAAACAACAAGTGCCAATCACGCCGATTGCCAACTCCACGGTGTTCCAGCCGCTGCGCAAGGAAGTCACTGATTTCCGTATCAGCCCGTTCGGTCTCACCCCCTTCTATGGCGTGGGTATAAATAGGTAACACCGAGCCCCAACGCAGCGCGCACAACGTGACCGGCGCACTGTTTTGGGGCTCGATTTGCACCGTAAAAACCACCCGCAAACGGTCAAATGCGTCAGAAGTTATACGGATGCGACATTAAGGTACGTTCGTGCCACGCTTTGACGCCGCCGACCGCTCTGGATCTTGCATTGGGTATGGCCCCTGCATAAGTATCCGCAGGCACGACTCACGAGGTCGTACCTCACTACTAAAAAATGACAACAAATCATGAGGCCAACATGCTTAAACACGCGGTCATTCCGTTTTTAGTCGGCGCAGGCTTGTTAGCCTCCGCACCGTTCGCATCCGCTGCGACTAACCTGGTGTTCTGCTCCGAAGGCAGCCCGGCCGGTTTCGACCCAGGCCAGTACACCACCGGAACCGACTTCGACGCCTCAGCCGAAACCATGTTCAACCGTCTGACCCAGTTCGAGCGCGGCGGCACCGCCGTGATTCCTGGGCTGGCGACCAAGTGGGACATTTCCGATGACGGCCTGACGTACACCTTCCACCTGCGTGAAGGCGTCAAGTTCCACACCACGCCGTACTTCAAGCCGACTCGTGAATTCAACGCCGACGACGTGCTGTTTACTTTCAACCGCATGATCAACAAGGACGACCCTTTCCGTAAGGCGTACCCGACCGAATTCCCGTACTTCACCGACATGGGGATGGACACCAACATCACCAAGATCGATAAAGTCGACGACCACACCGTCAAGTTCACGTTGAAAGAAGTCGATGCCGCGTTCATCCAGAACCTGGCGATGAGCTTCGCTTCCGTGCAGTCCGCCGAATACGCGGCCCAGCTGCTCAAGGAAGGCAAAGCCGCCGACATCAACCAGAAGCCGATCGGCACTGGTCCGTTCGTGTTCAAGAGCTACCAGAAAGATTCCAACATCCGTTACACCGGCAACAAGGATTACTGGAAGCCGGAAGACGTGAAGATCGACAACCTGATCTTCGCCATCACCACCGACCCGTCGGTGCGTATCCAGAAGCTGAAAAAGAACGAGTGCCAGGTCACCCTGTTCCCGCGTCCGGCCGACCTCAAGGCGCTGAAAGAAGACAAAGCGCTGAAGATGCCGGATCAGGCCGGTTTCAACCTCGGCTACATCGCCTACAACGTGATGGACAAGGTCAAGGGCAGCAACGAAGCCAACCCACTGGCTGACCTGCGCGTGCGTCAGGCGCTGGACATGGCGGTGAACAAGCCGCAGATCATCGATTCGGTTTACCAGGGCGCGGGTCAACTGGCCGTCAACGCCATGCCGCCGACCCAGTGGTCCTACGACACCACCATCAAAGACACCAAGTACGACCCTGAGAAAGCCAAACAGCTGCTCAAGGAAGCCGGCGTCAAGGAAGGTACCGAAATCGTGCTGTGGGCGATGCCGGTACAACGTCCATACAACCCGAACGCCAAGCTGATGGCCGAAATGCTCCAGTCCGACTGGGCCAAGATCGGCTTGAAAGTGAAGATCACCAGCTACGAATGGGGCGAGTACATCAAGCGTTCCAAAGGTGGCGAGAACCAGGCCATGATCATTGGCTGGAGCGGTGACAATGGTGATCCGGACAACTGGCTGAACGTGCTGTTCGGCTGCGACTCGCTCAGCGGCAACAACTTCTCCAAGTGGTGCGACAAGAAGTTCGACGGTCTGGTGAAAGAAGCCAAACGCACGACCGATCAGGGCAAGCGCACCGAACTGTACAAACAGGCGCAACACGTCCTCAAAGATGCAGTTCCGATGACACCTATCGCTCACTCGACGGTGTACCAACCCATGCGCGCCAACGTGCAGGATTTCAAGATCAGCCCATTCGGCTTGAATTCTTTCTACGGCGTCAGCGTCAGCAAGTAAGGCATTGCAACGGCGGCGTTTCTGACGTCGCCGTTGCTTTTTCTACCGGGCAAACAGGAAAAGGCCTACACCAAAATCCGTAGTAGATGATTGCTTCGGTATAGGCGCGTCGACTTTTCCTACGAGCATTAAGGCTTTTACGTATTTACTGCCAGAAGCACGGTGCCTACCGTCGCGTACTGACCAGTGTCTGCGTGGGCCACCGGTTTTGCCGTACGTATTGGATTGAGCTCAATGCGCCATGAACGTCCCGGGATCGGGGCCAAAGCGCATTGCACACCATTAAAAAAAGAGGGAGCGTCATGCGCCATACCTTGAAATTGTCCGCTTTGCTGGGTGCTGGCCTGTTGGCCGCGTCGTCCGCCAGTTTCGCCGCACAGAAAAGCCTGGTGTTCTGCTCGGAAGGCAGCCCGGCGGGTTTCGATACCGCGCAATATACGACGGCCACCGATAACGACGCCGCCGAACCGCTGTACAACCGCCTGGTCGAGTTCGAAAAGGGCGCGACCAATGTCGTACCTGGCCTGGCAACAACGTGGGATATTTCCGAGGATGGTCTGAAATACACTTTCCACCTGCGTGAAGGTGTGAAATTTCATACGACCCCTTACTTCAAACCGAGCCGCGACTTCAACGCCGACGACGTGCTGTTCACGTTCAATCGCATGCTTGATGCGCAACAGCCGTTTCGTAAGGCTTACCCGACCGAATTCCCGTATTTCAACGGGATGAGCCTGAACAAGAACATCGCCAAGGTCGAAAAGACCGGGCCACTGACCGTGGAGTTCACGCTCAACAGCGTCGACGCCGCGTTCATTCAGAACATCGCCATGAGCTTCGCCTCCATCCTGTCCGCCGAATACGCCGACAAGCTGCTGGCCGAAGGCAAGCCGAGCGACATCAACCAGAAACCGATCGGCACCGGGCCGTTCGTGTTCAAGAGTTATCAGAAAGATTCGAACATCCGTTACACGGCTAATAAACAGTATTGGGACCCGAGCCGGGTCAAGCTCGACAATCTGATCTTCGCTATCAACACCGACGCCTCGGTGCGGGTGCAGAAGCTCAAGGCAGGCGAATGCCAGATCACCCTGCATCCGCGTCCGGCCGATGTCGAAGCGCTGAAGGCCGACCCGAAACTGCAACTGATCTCCAAGCCCGGTTTCAACCTCGGCTACATCGCCTACAACGTCCGCCACAAGCCTTTCGACCAGCTCGAAGTGCGCCAGGCGCTGGACATGGCGGTGAATAAACAAGGGATTCTCAACGCTGTTTATCAAGGCGCCGGTCAACTGGCCGTCAACGCGATGCCACCGACGCAGTGGTCCTACGACGACACCGTCAAGGACGCCGCCTACAACCCGGAAAAAGCCAGGGAACTGCTCAAGGCTGCCGGTGTGAAAGAAGGCACCGAGATCACCCTGTGGGCCATGCCGGTGCAGCGCCCGTACAACCCGAACGCCAAACTGATGGCCGAAATGCTGCAGGCCGACTGGGCGAAGATCGGTCTGAAAGTGAAGATCGTCAGCTATGAATGGGGCGAGTACATCAAGCGCACCAAGAATGGCGAACACGACGTCAGCCTGATCGGCTGGACCGGCGACAATGGTGACCCGGACAACTGGCTCGGCACCCTGTACAGCTGCGATGCGATTGGCGGCAACAACTACTCCATGTGGTGCGATCCGGCGTACGACAAGCTGATTAAACAAGCCAAGGTCGTTACCGACCGCGAACAGCGCACCGTGCTTTATAAACAGGCCCAGCAATTGCTTAAACAGCAAGTGCCGATCACGCCAGTCGCCCACTCGACGGTCAACCAGCCGTTAAGCACCAAGGTCGAGGGCTTCAAAGTCAGCCCATTCGGTCGCAACGTATTTTCGGGCGTCAGTATCGATTAAACCTACCGATTAGCCGCAACGCTGAGGGGAGCCGTGAACTCCCCTCACGCAAGCGCTTTGCCGAAATTCGTCAATCCGGCCTTTTGCAAACGTTTGCGATGTGTGAACGAGTTCTAAACCAATAACCGGTCTACCAAAAAAAGCCGGGATAAAAAGAAAGTAAAGGAGCTTCACCCATGAAACTGAGCAGCACCGCGATACTGGCCCTGGCCATCAGCAGCATCACCGCCACGGCTTATGCGGAAACCCAAAGCCAGGCGTTCACGCCAGTGACCGTCAACGAAAAGAGCGCCCAGGCCGAAGCCACCGGTTTCCTCGAAGGGCAATCGATCAGCGGTTCGACCCGTAACTGGTATGCCAACGAACAACTCAAGCGCGGCGGCAAGTTCGCTTACCGCAAGAACGGTCAGTCCAACGAAACCGACCGTCGCATCAACTGGGTGCAAGGCACGATCATCAAGTACAACTCGGGTTTCACCGAAGGTACGGTCGGCTTCAGCACCGAAGTGGCCGCATACAACGCCATCGCCCTGGAGCGTGACCGCGAGAACCTCGCTGCCAATAATGGTGGCGCACCGGGCACCCGTCCTGGCGCCGGCAACAACCGTACCCTGACCCGCGAAGGCGGCGACGCTGTCGGCCAGTGGAGCAAGCTGGGCCTGGCCAACGTCAAGGCACGCATCTCCAACACCACCCTGACCGCCGGCCGCATGAACTTCAGCAGCCCGCAGGTCGATGTGATCGGTAACCGTCCGCTGCCATCGAGCTTCGAAGGTATCGCGATCCACAGCGAAGAGCTGAACAACCTGGCGTTCGACATCGCGACCTTCGACCGCGTTTCGCCACGTACCGAAGAAAGCCTGAGCAAGTTCCGCTCCGAGTACGGCGACATCAACGCCGAAGCCGATCACGTCAACACCGCCGGTATCTCGTACCAGCCGTTCGCCAGCCTGACCACCAGCCTGTGGGGTACCCAGGCCGAAGACCTGTGGAACCAGTACTACTTCGGCGCCACCCACGTATTGGGTGACAGCTCGATCCTCAGCCTGACCACCGGCCTGAACTACTACAAGACCGTCGACGAAGGTAAAAAGCTGCTGGGCGACATCGACAACGACACCTACTCGCTGTCGTTCGGCCTGACCCACCTGGCGCATACCCTGACCTTCTCGTATCAGGAAGTGAACGGTAACGAGTACTTCGACTACCTGCACGAAACCAACGGTATCTACCTGGCCAACTCCCTGCTCTCGGACTTCAACGGCCCGAACGAGAAATCCTTCCAGGTTTCCTACGGCATCAACATGGCCGAATACGGCGTGCCGGGCCTGAAATTCAACATCTACCAGGCGCGCGGCTGGGGCATCGACGGCACTCACTACAAGGGTGGCGGCTATGACGGCGTGCAGGCGATGGACGGCGAGCACCACTATGAATACGGCGTCGGTGCAACCTACGCGGTACAAAGCGGCCCGCTTAAAGCGACGACCATTCGCGGCACTTACACCGCGCACCGCGCCAGCGAAAACCAGGCGGACGGCAGCATCAACGAGTTCCGTCTGGTGACTACGATTCCGTTCAACATTCTGTAAAAACGCCAACCGACGGCTGACTCATGATGAGTCGGCCGTTTGGTTTTTTGTCTTCAACCGATTGCAGAGGGTTATCGATGAAAATGCTTCCCCTACGTGCGGCCATCGCGGCTGCGTTGCTGAGTGTCGCTGTCGGCGTCTCGGCCAAACCCTTGGTGGTCTGCACCGAAGCCAGCCCGGAAGGCTTCGATATGGTCCAGTACACGACTGCAGTCACGGCGGATGCTGTGGCCGAAACCATCTTCAACCGCTTGGCCGACTTTAAACCCGGCACCACCGAAGTGATCCCGGCACTCGCCGAGTCCTGGGACATCAGCGAAGACGGCCTGACCTACACGTTCCATCTGCGCAAAGGCGTCAAGTTTCACACCACCGAATACTTCAAGCCGACTCGCGACATGAACGCCGACGACGTGGTCTGGAGCTTCCAGCGTCAACTGGACCCGAATCACCCGTGGCACAAACTGTCGAGCGTGGGCTTCCCGTACTTTGAAAGCATGGGCTTCAAGGAACTGCTCAAAAGCGTCGAGAAAGTCGACGACAACACGGTCAAATTCACCCTGACCCGCCGCGAAGCGCCGTTCCTGGCAGACATCGCGATGGCGTTCTCGTCGATCTACCCGGCCGAATACGCCGACCAGTTGCTCAAGGCCAACAAGACCGGCGATCTGAACAACAAGCCGATCGGCACCGGCCCGTTCATCTTCCAGCGTTACGCCAAGGATGCGCAGGTGCGCTTCAAGGCCAACCCGGATTATTTCCGCGGCAAGCCTCCGGCCGATGCGTTGATCCTGGCCATTGCCACCGACAACAACGTGCGCCTGCAGAAGCTCAAGGCCAACGAGTGCCAGATCGCCCTGTATCCGAAGCCGGACGACATTCCGAGCATCAAGAAAGACAGCAACCTGAAAGTCGACGAACTGGACGCGATGACCGTTTCGTACATCGCCATGAACACCCAGCACAAATACATGAGTGACGTGCGTGTGCGTAAAGCCATCGACATTGCTTTCGACAAGGAAGCCTATGTCAACGCGCTGTTCGGCAAAGGCAACGCGTCGGTTGCAGTCAACCCGTACCCGCCGACCTTGCTCGGTTATAACCACGACCTGAAAAACCCGCCACGCGACCTCGACGCCGCGCGCAAGCTGCTCAAGGAAGCCGGCGTACCGGATGGCACCGTATTCACCCTGTTCACTCGCAACGGCGGCGGTCCGACCAACCCCAACCCGATGCTCGGCGCGCAGATGATGCAGGCTGACCTTGCGAAAGTCGGGATCAAGATCGACATCCGCGTGATGGAATGGGGCGAAATGCTCAAGCGCGCCAAGGCCGGCGAGCATGACATGGTGTCGGCCGGATGGGCGGGCGACAACGGCGACCCGGATAACTTCCTGACGCCTATGCTCAGTTGCGAGGCCGCCAAGAACGGCGAAAACTACGCGCGCTGGTGCAACGAGAAATTCCAGGCGCTGCTGGAAGAAGCACGGGCTAAAGTAGATCCGGCCGAACGCGCCGCGCTCTACGAACAGGCGCAAGTGCTGTTTAATCAGGACCAGCCATGGATCAGCATGGCTCATACTCGGATGTTTACCGCAATGCGCAAAAATGTAGAGGGCTACCACATCAGCCCTCTCACCACTAATAACTTCGCCACCACCCAGGTGAAGTAGATAAGAAACGCCCGGCGTCCCTGACCTGAGGGACGCCGGACACGCCTAACCGGCTGATGAGGTACCACACAAGATGTTTAGTTTTATTGCCCGCCGACTGGGGTTGTTGATCCCCACGTTTTTCGGCATCACCTTGCTGACTTTCGCGTTGATTCGCATGATTCCGGGCGACCCCGTGGAAGTGATGATGGGCGAACGTCGGGTCGACCCCGAAATGCACGCTCAGGCAATGGAACGCCTCGGTCTGAACAAACCGCTGTACGCCCAATACCTGGACTACATCGGCAAACTGGCCCAAGGCGATCTCGGCGAATCACTGCGTACGCGTGAGAGCGTCTGGACCGAATTCACCTCCCTCTTCCCGGCGACCCTGGAACTGTCCATGGCCGCCCTGCTGTTCGCCGGCATCCTCGGCCTTCTGGCCGGGGTAATCGCGGCACTCAAGCGAGGATCGCTGTTCGACCACGGGGTGATGGGCATCTCCCTGGCGGGCTATTCGATGCCGATCTTCTGGTGGGGCCTGATCCTGATCATGTTCTTCTCGGTGAGCCTGGGCTGGACGCCGGTCTCCGGGCGGATCGACCTGCTGTATGACATCGAGCCGAAAACCGGCTTCATGCTGATCGACACGCTGCTGGCCGATGACGTCGGCGCGTTCTTCGATGCGCTGCATCACCTGATCCTGCCGGCCATCGTGCTCGGCACCATTCCGCTGGCGGTGATCGCGCGGATGACCCGTTCGTCGATGCTCGAAGTGCTGCGCGAAGACTACATCCGCACCGCCAAGGCCAAAGGTCTGTCGCCGTCGCGCGTGGTGTTCGTCCACGGTCTGCGTAACGCACTGATTCCGGTACTCACCGTCGTCGGCCTGCAGGTCGGCACGCTGCTGGCCGGTGCGGTTCTGACCGAAACCATCTTCTCCTGGCCCGGCATAGGCAAATGGCTGATCGAAGCCATCGGCGCCCGGGACTATCCGGTGGTGCAAAACGGCATCCTGTTAATCGCCTGCCTGGTGATTCTGGTCAACTTCGTGGTGGACATCCTCTACGGCTTTGCCAACCCACGCATCCGTCATCAGCGCTGAGGTCAATACCATGAGCACTCCAACATCCTCAGTAGCCACCGCCACGTCCGCCGTGGATCAAAGCCTGCTGTACCCGTCGCCGTACAAAGAATTCTGGCAAGCCTTCGCGAAAAACAAGGGCGCCGTTGCCGGCCTGCTGTTCATGCTGCTGATCATTTTCTGCGCGATCTTCGCGCCGTGGGTTGCGCCGCATGACCCGAGCGAGCAATACCGCGACTTCCTGCTGACACCACCGGCGTGGCTCGAAGGCGGGCAGATTCAATTCCTGCTCGGCACCGATGAGCTTGGCCGTGACCTGCTCTCGCGCCTGATCCAAGGCTCGCGCCTGTCGCTGCTGATCGGCTTGTCGTCGGTGGTGATGTCGCTGATTCCGGGGATCCTTTTGGGTCTGTTCGCCGGTTTCTTCCCGAAGATGATCGGCCCGACCATCATGCGTCTGATGGACATCATGCTGGCCTTGCCGTCGCTGCTGCTGGCCGTGGCGATCGTCGCTATCCTCGGCCCTGGCCTGATCAACACCGTGATCGCGATTGCCGTGGTTTCGCTGCCGTCCTACGTGCGTCTGACCCGTGCCGCGGTGATGGGCGAACTGAACCGCGACTACGTCACCGCTGCGCGCCTGGCCGGTGCCGGCCTGCCGCGTCTGATGTTCATCACCGTGCTGCCTAACTGCATGGCGCCGCTGATCGTGCAGGCGACCCTGAGCTTCTCGTCGGCGATCCTCGATGCCGCCGCCCTGGGCTTCCTCGGCCTCGGCGTACAACCGCCAACCCCTGAGTGGGGCACCATGCTGGCCTCGGCCCGCGACTACATCGAACGCGCCTGGTGGGTAGTCAGTCTGCCTGGCTTGACCATTTTGCTCAGCGTGCTGGCAATCAACTTGATGGGCGACGGCCTGCGCGATGCGCTGGACCCGAAACTCAAGAACGCCGCCTGAGGAGATTCCCATGTCACTGCTAGAAATCAAGAATCTCAACGTCCGCTTCGGCGACAAGAACGCCACACCCGTGGTCGACGGCCTCGACCTGAAAGTCGACAAAGGCGAAGTGCTGGCCATCGTTGGCGAGTCGGGCTCGGGTAAATCCGTGACCATGATGGCGCTGATGGGCCTGATCGAGCACCCCGGCATCGTCACCGCTGACTCGCTCAGCTTCGACGGCAAGGACATGCTCAAGCTGAGCAACCGTCAGCGTCGGCAGATCGTCGGCAAGGACCTGTCGATGGTCTTCCAGGATCCGATGACCGCGCTGAACCCGAGCTACACCGTCGGTTTCCAGATCGAAGAAGTGCTGCGCCTGCACCTGAAAATGTCCGGCAAGCAAGCGCGCAAGCGTGCCATCGAACTGCTGGAAAAAGTCGAAATCCCTGGCGCCGCCAGCCGTATGGACGCCTACCCGCATCAACTGTCCGGTGGCATGAGCCAGCGCGTCGCGATCGCCATGGCGATTGCCGGCGAGCCGAAACTGCTGATCGCCGACGAACCGACCACCGCGCTCGACGTGACGATTCAGGCGCAGATCATGGATCTGCTGCTGGCGTTGCAGAAAGAACAGAACATGGGCCTGGTGCTGATCACTCACGACCTCGCGGTCGTCGCCGAAACCGCCCAGCGCGTCTGCGTAATGTATGCCGGGCAGGCTGTGGAAGTCGGCCAAGTCCCGCAACTGTTTGACATCCCGGCGCACCCGTACAGCGAAGCGCTGCTCAAGGCGATTCCCGAGCACAGCCTCGGCGCCTCACGCCTGTCGACCCTGCCGGGCATCGTCCCGGGTCGTTACGACCGTCCGCAAGGTTGCCTGCTGTCGCCGCGCTGCCCGTACGTGCAGGACAACTGCCGCGCGCAGCGTCCCGGCCTTGACCCGAAAAGCAACAGCCTCGCCCGCTGCTTCTACCCGCTGAACCAGGAGGTGGCGTAATGGCCGTCGTACTTACCGCCCGCGACCTGACCCGTCACTACGAAGTCTCCCGTGGCCTGTTCAAGGGCCATGCGACCGTGCGCGCACTCAACGGTGTGTCGTTCGAACTGGAAGCCGGCAAGACCCTCGCCGTGGTGGGCGAATCGGGCTGCGGCAAATCCACCCTCGCCCGCGCGCTGACACTGATTGAGGAGCCATCGTCAGGCTCGCTGAAAATCGCCGGCCAGGAAGTTGCCGGTGCCGACAAGGCGCAACGCAAGCAACTGCGCAAAGACGTGCAGATGGTCTTTCAAAGCCCGTACGCGTCGCTGAACCCACGGCAGAAAGTCGGTGACCAGCTCGGCGAACCGCTGCTGATCAACACCAACCTCTCCGCCGCCGAGCGTCGCGAGAAAGTCCAGGCGATGATGAAGCAGGTCGGCTTGCGTCCCGAGCACTACCAGCGCTATCCGCACATGTTCTCTGGCGGTCAGCGCCAGCGTATCGCCCTGGCCCGGGCGATGATGCTGCAGCCGAAAGTGCTGGTGGCGGATGAACCGACTTCGGCGCTGGACGTGTCGATTCAGGCTCAGGTGCTGAACCTGTTCATGGACCTGCAGCAGGAGTTCAACACTGCCTACGTGTTCATCTCGCACAACCTCGCGGTGGTGCAGCACGTGGCCGATGACGTGATGGTGATGTACCTCGGGCGCCCGGTGGAACTGGGCCCGAAAAACGACATCTACGAGCGCCCGCTGCACCCTTACACCCAGGCGCTGCTGTCGGCGACCCCGACCATTCACCCGGACCCGAACAAGCCGAAAATCAAGATCGTCGGCGAACTGCCCAACCCGCTGAACCCGCCACCAGGTTGCGCTTTCCACAAGCGCTGCCCGTATGCGACCGAGCGTTGCAGCACCGAAGAGCCGCTGTTGCGCGAGCTGGATAATCGGCAGGTGGCTTGCCACTACGCCGAGCAATTCCTCGACGGCGCAGCGTAAGCAGCTCCGGAGGCCAACACAAAACCAATGTAGGCCTTCGCCTGCTCGCGATAGCGTTATTTCAGTCAACATCCTCATCGACTGATCCACCGATATCGAGCAGGCGAAGGCCTACAGGGATCGCATTTCAACCAGAGTGACGTGTTAACAAACCCCTTCCACCCCGATTGCGCATCAGTCGAGGCCGAAGGGGTTTTCTTTTGCCTGCGATCTACGTCTGGCTATCGCCCTCATCATCCGGGTCATCGCTGTCCGGATCACCGGTCGTCGAGTCGTCATCATCGGCGCTGCCGCCCTGATTCATGTCCCCCGGCTCCGACTCCGATTTGGCAATCATCAGCCCGCTGTGCCCGACCTGCCCATTGAACGCCTGCGAATCGTGATCCTCACACTCGGCCCACGCCGTAGCGGTGCCAAGAGACAGCATCACCATCACTTTCAACAACATCAAAACCCGTAGCAATCTGCTTTTCATGGCCGACTCCATCCTGTTGCGCTAAGACATGCTTGCCGGACTGGCTCCGTGTGAAATCTAGTTGCGAACCGCCCGACTCACCACTTAGGACGCGACGGCAAAGGCAGAAATGCCCTTGATAGACAGATTGCTTTCGAATAAAGGTCATAACCGAAACAGCTAAGCTGCGCGCGTGGCCTGCCAGGTCAGCGGAATCGAGATCAGCACCAGCAGCGCACTCATCAGCCAGACACTGTGCCCGCCAAATTCGCCATAGAGCTGCCCGCTGAGCATCGGTGATAACAACGCGCTGGCACTCCAGCTCATGAAGAACAATCCGAAGTACTGACCGCTTCTGCCGCTCTGGGCAAACTGCATCGCCAGCACATTCAGCGGCGGCATGAACAGCGCCTCGCCCAGCGTCCAGATAACCGTCGACAGACACACGTAAAACAGCCCCGAACCGAACGGCAACATCCCCAACCCGCACGCCAGCAGCACACTCCCGGCCAGCATCTGCCAGCGCGCGCCCCAGCGTTCGATCGAGTGGGACAGCGGAATCTGCAGCGCAATCACCAGCAACGCATTGAGGCCGAATTGCCAGCCGATCACTTCGGTGCTCAGGTGGTAGTAATCCCGCAGATAATTGCCCAGCGTGCTGTAAACCGTATCGAACGCGATACCGAGCATGGCGGTCGCGGCCAGCAGCCATAGAAACGGTTTATCGCGATACGGCGAGCCTGAAACCGTCTCCCGCGCTCCATCCTGCTTAATGATCGGCCGCCGCCACGTCGTGCGCACAAACCACAACAAGGCCAGCATCGTCATCGCCGCACTGACAAAAAACACCCAGCGAAAATCCGCCTGCGCCAACACCCCACCCGCCACCCCGGCAGCCGCCATGCCCAGATTACGCGCCACCCGACTCAAAGCCTGCGCCCGCGAACGCTGCGCAACTTCGCAGTACTCCATGATCAGCCGCTGATGCAGCGTACGAATCGCCCCATCAATCACACCACTGAGCAACAACAGACCGGCCAGCCACGCCACCTGCGTCACCAGCCCCAGCAACATCAGCACCCACACCGAAACAAAAAACAGCGCCGCCGTCAGCCGCGCCGTGCGCACATGATCACTGAGCCAACCGCCGAGCATTGAACCGACCAGCAAACCCGCGCCATAAGCCGAGAGTAACCAGCCGACGGTTTCAATCGCAAAACCCAGCTCCTGACGCAGATACAACGCCATGAATAGCTTGACCATGGCGCTGAGGCGATTGATAAATAAAAGCGCGCCGAGCACCCAGGCCATCGGGGCGAAATAGCCGTTGGGGTGCAGGAGATGGGTCAGTCCTTTGAGCATGAAACGTCCGCTGTGGGCGAGGGTTCTTTGAACACTAAACCGGATCAAGCGCAATGTCGCGAGGCAAAGGCCTGGCGAAGTAAAAACAGAGTCGGGCTACGTTGCTGAAGAAAACTGCCTACAGAAAATTCTGTATGCCTGACAGTTCCCCATTTTCAAGCAGCAACAAAAAACCCCTCATCGGAACGCCGCCCGCCTATCCCTCTCCCGGAGGGAGAGGGGACTGACCGAGTTGCTTGGAGAAGGTACGCCGATCTGAAATACCGAGCCGAACTCAGGATTTGAACAGCTCATCAATCTGGCTCCCTCCCCTCGGGAGAGGGCTGGGGTGAGGGGCGAATTCACCGAAAATCCCAAGCCGTGCGGCGCTTCTCACCACTCAACAATGAGAGCCAGCTCGAGTGCTTTTGATCTTGCGTCACCAGCGACATCGGAAGGCTGAGTGGAGGGATTGATCCGGGCGTGGGAGCGCAGCGACCGTCTGGCGCAGCCAGATCTGGTGTTTGAGCGAGGCGCCCCGAAGTGCGATGCCGCGTCGAACCCGGATTTTGAAGATCAAAAGCCCCTCACCCTAGCCCTCTCCCGGAGGGAGAGGGAACTGACCGAGGTGAATGCGAAAGCCACGCCGACGTGCAATACCGAGTCGTGCTCAGGTTTTGAACGGCCCACGAATCGGCTCCCTCTCCCTCGGGAGAGGGCTGGGGTGAGGGGCGAATTCACCGAAAATCTCAAGCCGTGCGGCGCTTCTCACCACTCAACAATGAGCGCCAGCTCGAGTGCTTTTGATCTTGATCCACCAGCGACATCGGAAGGCTGAGCGGAGGGACTGATCCGGGCGTGGAAGCGCAGCGACCGTCTGGCGCAGCCAGATCTGGTGTTTGAGCGAGGCGCCCCGAAGTGCGATGCCGCGTCGAACCCGGATTTTGAAGATCAAAAGCCCCTCACCCTAGCCCTCTCCCGGAGGGAGAGGGAACTGATCGTGGTGAATGGGCGAGGTACGCCGACATGACATACCGAGTCGAACTCAGGTTTTGAACCACCCAAAAATCGGCTCCCTCTCCAAGGGGAGAGGGCTGGGGTGAGGGGCGAATCCACCGAAAATCCCAAGCCATGCGGCGCTTCTCACCACTCAACAATGAGCGCCAGCTCGAGTGCTTTTGATCTTGATCCACCAGCGACATCGGAAGGCTGAGCGGAGGGATTGATCCTGGCGTGGGAGCGCAGCGACCGTCTGGCGCAGCCAGATCTGGTGTTTGAGCGAGGCGCCCCGAAGTGCGATGCCGCGTCGAACCCGGATTTTGAAGATCAAAAGCCCCTCACCCTAGCCCTCTCCCGGAGGGAGAGGGAACTGATCGTGGTGAATGGGCGAGGTACGCCGACATGACATACCGAGTCGAACTCAGGTTTTGAACCACCCAAAAATCGGCTCCCTCTCCAAGGGGAGAGGGCTGGGGTGAGGGGCGAATCCACCGAAAATCCCAAGCCATGCGGCGCTTCTCACCACTCAACAATGAGCGCCAGCTCGAGTGCTTTTGATCTTGCGTCACCGGCGACATCGGAAGGCTGAGTGGAGGGATTGATCCGGGCGTGGGAGCGCAGCGACCGTCTGGCGCAGCCAGACACAGCGGAAGGAGGTGCAGCGAAGCAAACCGTAGCCGCTGCGCCCGGATCGATCCCGGAGCGAAGGGACCCGAGCCTGCGAGGGCCGTACGTAGGAGCAAAGCCTTTTGGTTCCTTTTTGGCGTTTGAAAAAGGGACTCGCCGTAAGGGCGAAACCGCCAGCCGCAACACCCCAAAAAACGGATATGCCCCCAAAACAACCAGAGCATGGTCGGCCCAAAGGCCGCCAATACCAATGCAAAAAAAAGCCCCCAAGGCCTACACCTCAGGAGCTTTCAGAAAAACAAATCAAACCTTAATGATGCTCACGCGTCGCGCGGAATTTCACATCCGGCCAACGCTCTTCCATCAACGCCAGATTCACCCGCGTCGGCGCCAGATAGGTCAAATGCCCACCGCCATCCAATGCCAGGTTCTCCACAGCCTTGTTGGAAAACTCCTCAAGCTTTTTCTTGTCGCTGCACTCGATCCAGCGCGCCGAATACACAGTGATCGGCTCATACGAGCACTCAACCTTGTATTCCTCTTTCAAACGACTCGCGACCACATCGAACTGCAGCACACCGACGGCGCCAAGAATGATGTCGTTGCTGCGCTCCGGGAAGAACACCTGCGTCGCGCCCTCTTCCGCCAACTGCTGCAAGCCCTGACGCAGTTGCTTGGATTTCAGCGGATCACGCAGACGCACACGACGGAACAGTTCCGGGGCGAAGTGCGGGATACCGGTGAAACCCAGGACTTCGCCTTCGCTGAAGGTATCGCCGATCTGGATCGTGCCGTGGTTGTGCAGACCAATGATGTCGCCGGCGTAGGCCTCTTCCAGCTGTTCACGCTCGGAGGAGAAGAACGTCAAGGCGTCGCCGATGCGCACGTCCTTGCCGGTACGCACGTGGCGCATCTTCATGCCTTTCTCATATTTGCCGGAGCAGATACGCATGAAGGCGATGCGGTCGCGGTGTTTCGGGTCCATGTTCGCCTGGATCTTGAAGATGAAGCCCGAGAACTTCTCTTCGACCGGCTCGACGGTACGCTCGTTGGCGACACGGGCCAGCGGACGCGGCGCCCAATCCACAACGGCGTCGAGCACGTGATCGACACCGAAATTGCCCAGCGCGGTACCGAAGAACACCGGGGTCAGTTGACCGTCGAGGAACTCCTGCTGGTTGAATTCGTGGCAGGCGCCCTGCACCAGTTCCAGTTGTTCGATGAAGCGCTCGTACTCGTCGCCCAGATGCGCGCGCGCCTCGTCGGAGTCGAGTTTCTGGATGATCTTGGTTTCGGTGCGTTCGTGACCGTGGCCTGGGGTGTAGACGATGATGTAGTCATCGGCCAGGTGATACACGCCCTTGAAGTCGCGGTAGCAGCCGATGGGCCAGGTGATCGGCGCAGCCTTGATCTTCAGAACAGCTTCGATCTCGTCGAGCAGTTCGATCGGGTCGCGGATGTCGCGGTCGAGTTTGTTGATGAAGCTGACGATCGGCGTGTCACGCAGACGGCAGACGTCCATCAGCGCGATGGTCCGTGGCTCGACACCTTTACCGCCGTCGAGAACCATCAAGGCCGAGTCCACCGCGGTCAGGGTGCGGTAGGTGTCTTCGGAGAAGTCTTCGTGGCCCGGGGTGTCGAGCAGGTTGATCATGTGTTCGCGATACGGGAACTGCATGACCGACGTGGTAATGGAAATACCCCGCTGCTTCTCCATCTCCATCCAGTCGGATGTCGCATGGCGATCGGATTTACGGGATTTCACCGTACCGGCCACCGCAATCGCCTTGCCCATCAACAGGAGCTTTTCGGTGATCGTGGTTTTACCGGCATCGGGGTGGGAAATAATGGCGAAAGTGCGGCGTTTCGCGACTTCGGCGGCCTGTTGGGTCATGGGAAATCGCCTGGCGGTGATTCAAAAAAGGGCCGCGATTATAGCCCAACTCAGGACAATAACCGAACCGTTGAGCACATTAAGGGTGGCCAAATGCTGCCTCAGATGGGAACCTTTTAAAGCAAGGAGACGTCCATCCCCTGTTACGAATCTTCGTCAGGGGCTGAAAAATCAGCAAGTTAGCCTGACGAGGCTGCGCTCATGGCTCGCTTTCGCACCGCTTGGCCGGTGCTGGAAAACGGCTACTTTTCGCGAACGCTGACTCCGGCAGCCAGGAATGGTTTTGCCACGCGGAGCAGCGCTCGCCGACTACAAAAAAAGGAGTCCGCCTGTGGCTATCCGCTATGGCAAAGGGCTGATGGGAGGTGCGGTGGTGATCGCGCTCCTGGCCCTGCTGGTCCACTGGATCGGCATCAACACGATCGAACACTACCGCGACGATTTGTTGTTTTACCTGCAAGCTCATCTGGTTCTCGTCCTCGCTTCCATGCTGGCCGCCCTCGTCGTGGGCATCCCCGCCGGTATCTTCCTCAGCCGCCCGAACATGGTCGGCCGCGCCGAACGCTTCATGCAGATCTTCAATATCGGCAACACCGTGCCTCCGTTGGCCGTGCTCGCGATCGCGCTGGGCATCCTCGGCATCGGCAGCGGCCCGGCGATCTTCGCCTTGTTCCTCGCCTCCCTGTTGCCGATTGTGCGCAACACCTACGAAGGCCTGAAAAATGTCCAGGGCTCGCTGAAAGAAGCGGCCGTCGGCATCGGCATGACCCCGCGCCAGGTGCTGTGGAAAGTCGAATTGCCCAACGCTGTACCGATCATTGTCGGTGGCGTGCGTGTCGCGCTGGCGATCAATGTCGGTACTGCGCCGCTGGCCTTCCTGATCGGCGCCAACAGCCTTGGCAGCCTGATCTTCCCCGGCATCGCCCTGAACAATCAGCCGCAACTGCTGCTCGGCGCCGCGTGCACCGCGTTGCTGGCGTTGTTGCTCGATGGCGTGGTCACCCTTGCCAGCCGTCTCTGGCTGGAACGCGGCTTGCGCCCGTCTTAAGGCTTTGCGAGGAATATTTATGAAACGACTCAGCTTGATCCTAGGCTGCTTCCTGCTGTTCGCAGGAATCGCACAAGCCGCCGAAAAACCGGTGATTCGCCTCGGCGCCCGGGTCTTCACCGAGCAGACCCTGCTCGCCGAAATCACCGCGCAATACCTGCGCAGCAAAGGCTACGACGCGCAGATCACCGGCGGTCTGGGCAGCAACCTCGCCCGCAGCGCCCACGAAAGCGGACAACTGGACCTGCTCTGGGAATACACCGGCGTGTCGCTGGTGGCCTACAACCATGTCACCGAAAAACTCGATAGCGCGCAGTCCTACGCCCGGGTCAAGGAACTCGACGCGAAGAAAGGCCTGATCTGGCTGACGCCGTCGAAATTCAGCAATACCTACGCCCTCGCCCTGCCGAAAAAAATCGCCGAGAAATATCCGCAGATCGGCAACATCAGCCAGCTCAACGACGTGCTGCGCGCCGAAGCCAAGAGCAATCACCTGGTAGCGTTGGACACCGAGTTCGCCAACCGTTCCGACGGGCTCGACGGCATGGTCAAGCTCTACAACATGAACCTGACCCGCAAGAACATCCGCCAGATGGACGCCGGCCTGGTCTACACCGCGCTGCGCAATGGTCAGGTATTCGCCGGTCTGGTCTACACCACCGACGGCCGCCTCAATGCCTTTGGCCTGAAGTTGCTGGCCGACGACAAGCATTACTTCCCCGACTACACCGCCGCGCCCGTAGTGCGTCAGGCCACGCTGGACGCCAATCCGAAACTGGCCGAACAACTCAAGCCGCTGGCCGAACTGTTCGACGACGAGACCATGCGCCAGCTCAACGCGCGGGTTGACGTCAATCATGAAAGCCCATCGTCCGTTGCCGCCGATTTCCTGCGTCAGCACCCACTGAATTAAGAGAGGAGAAGTCATGGAATTTCTGAACGCCTTTTCCCATCTCGACTGGCAGCAGGTGATGCACCTGACCTGGCAGCACATTACGTTGGTCGGCATCGCCGTGACCCTGGCGATTGTCATCGGTGTGCCGCTGGGCATTCTGATGACGCGCTTTCCGGCCCTCGCCGGTCCGTTGCAGGCCAGCGCCACGGTGCTGCTGACCGTGCCGTCGATCGCGCTGTTTGGCCTGTTGCTGCCGTTCTATTCGAAGTTCGGCCAGGGCCTCGGTCCGCTGCCGGCGATCACCGCAGTGTTCCTGTATTCACTGCTGCCGATCATGCGCAACACCTACCTCGCCCTCACCGGCGTCGAGCCGGGCATTCGTGAAGCCGCGCGCGGCATCGGCATGACCTTCGGCCAGCGCCTGCGCATGGTTGAACTGCCCATCGCGGTGCCAGTGATCCTCGCTGGCGTGCGCACCGCCGTGGTGATGAACATCGGCGTGATGACCATCGCCGCGACCATCGGCGCCGGCGGCCTCGGTGTGTTGATCCTCGCCTCCATCAGCCGCAGCGACATGTCGATGCTCATCGTCGGCGCGCTGCTGGTCAGTCTTCTGGCGATCTTCGCCGACCTCTTCCTGCAGTGGCTGCAACGCTCGCTGACTCCAAAAGGACTCTTGAAATGATCGAACTTCAAAACCTCAGCAAGACTTTCCAAAGCAACGGCAAAGATGTCAAAGCCGTGGACTCGGTGAGTCTGACCGTCAATGAAGGCGAGATCTGCGTGTTCCTCGGGCCATCGGGTTGCGGCAAAAGCACCACGCTGAAAATGATCAACCGCCTGATCAAACCGACCTCGGGCAAGATCCTGATCAACGGCGAAGACACCACCGACCTCGACGAAGTGACACTGCGCCGCAACATCGGCTACGTGATCCAGCAGATCGGTCTGTTCCCTAACATGACCATCGAAGAGAACATCGTCGTGGTACCGAAACTGCTCGGCTGGGACAAACAGAAATGCCACGACCGCGCCCGCGAGCTGATGAGCATGATCAAGCTCGAGCCCAAGCAGTATCTGCATCGCTACCCGCGTGAATTGTCCGGTGGTCAGCAGCAGCGTATCGGTGTGATCCGCGCACTCGCAGCCGATGCACCGCTGCTGCTGATGGACGAGCCGTTCGGTGCGGTCGACCCGATCAACCGCGAGATGATCCAGAACGAGTTCTTCGAAATGCAGCGCGCGCTGAACAAGACCGTGATCATGGTCAGCCATGACATCGACGAGGCGATCAAACTCGGCGACAAGATCGCGATCTTCCGCGCCGGCAAACTGCTGCAGATCGATCACCCGGACACGCTGCTCGCGCACCCGGCGGATGATTTCGTCAGCAACTTCGTCGGTCAGGACAGCACGCTCAAGCGCCTGCTGTTGGTGAAAGCCGAAGACGCGGCAGACAACGCGCCATCGGTGAGCCCGGAAACACCCGTGGCCGATGCGCTGGAGTTGATGGACGAACATGACCGTCGTTACGTCGTGGTGACTTGCGCCGAGAACAAGGCGCTGGGCTATGTGCGTCGTCGCGACCTGCATCGCCAGACCGGCACCTGCGCGCAGTTCCTGCGTGAGTTCAACGCCACCGCGGCGTACGACGAGCACTTGCGCATCCTGCTGTCGCGCATGTACGAGTTCAACCGCGCGTGGCTGCCGGTGATGGATGCCGAACGGGTGTTCCTCGGCGAGGTGACGCAGGAGTCGATTGCGGCGTACCTGAGTTCGGGGCGTTCACGGGGGATGAAGACCAATATCGTCTCGCCGGCTGAGGCGGTAGTTGCCTGATTCCATCTGCTCAAATGCAATCCCATGCAGGAGTGAGCCTGCTCGCGATGGCGTAATCCCGGTCGACGATATGTTGTCTGGAAAAAAACTATCGCGAGCAGGCTCACTCCTACAGGGATCGGTGCGAATTTCCGGCCTTCACAAGGCGGAAAAGAATCTCAACACCGCCCCGCTGACTGGCTCTCGGACCGACCATCCCAAACAGTCAAAATCCCCCTCACACCGCCCTCTCGCCGCTAACATCGCCGATGTTGCAGTCATCACACTTACCAGCGAATCCGCCGCCAAAAGCCGCGAACGTGCAGGTATGTTTAACACTCGAAAAATCGCCGGGAACATCTTTCCGTCATCTCGGTCGGCTACAAGGAGTGATGAACGCGTCGCACGTCAGAAGCGTGCAAAAACGCGACATTTTTAGTTGATCTCAACCCCCTCACGCCCTAAAGTTCGCGCCGAACGTCCATGCTGGAAACGATCCATCCGGCTCAAGTACTGACGACGAGACAGCAAGGCCAAGGGAATTTGGTCCAGATCGTTTGAGAGCGTAGCGAGCGCAGACAAGACAAGGCGGGAAGAGGCGAGGAAGCGGAGTTTACTGGTTGTAAATGAGCATTCCGAGCCTCTTCCCAACGCAGTATTGTCAAGCGCAGTAGCTCTCAAACGATCTGGATGGCCTTTTTGCTTTCGGCGGCAATGCCTTGGGAAGTAGGCGAACCAAAGTGGGGATACGGAGGACGTTCATGCACCCATTGTTTAATGAAGTTTGCCGATAGGAGCTCTCCAGCATGTCGATCAAGGTCGAAGATTATTTCGCGCGCGCCACTTTTGACAAAATGAAGGCGTTCGCCGACAAACAGGAAACCCCGTTCGTGGTGATCGACACCGCGATGATCGCCCAGGCCTACGATGACCTGCGCGCCGGTTTCGAATTCGCCAAGGTCTACTACGCGGTCAAGGCCAACCCGGCGGTCGAGATCATCGATCTGCTCAAAGACAAGGGTTCGAGCTTCGACATCGCTTCGATCTACGAGCTGGACAAGGTCATGGACCGCGGCGTCAGCGCCGACCGTATCAGCTACGGCAACACCATCAAAAAGTCCAAGGACATCCGCTACTTCTACGAGAAGGGCGTGCGGCTGTTCTCCACCGACTCCGAAGCCGACCTGCGCAACATCGCCAAGGCCGCGCCGGGCTCGAAAGTCTATGTACGTATTCTCACCGAAGGCTCGACCACCGCTGATTGGCCATTGTCGCGCAAGTTCGGTTGCCAGACCGACATGGCCATGGACCTGCTGATCCTCGCCCGTGACCTCGGTCTGGTGCCCTACGGCATCTCGTTCCACGTCGGTTCGCAGCAGCGCGACATCAGCGTCTGGGACGCGGCAATCGCCAAGGTCAAAGTGATCTTCGAGCGCCTGAAAGAAGAAGACGGCATCCACCTCAAGCTGATCAACATGGGCGGCGGCTTTCCGGCCAACTACATCACCCGCACCAACAGCCTGGAAACCTACGCTGAAGAAATCATCCGCTTCCTTAAAGAAGACTTCGGTGATGACCTGCCGGAAATCATTCTGGAACCAGGCCGTTCGTTGATCGCCAACGCCGGCATTCTGGTCAGCGAAGTGGTACTGGTGGCGCGTAAATCCCGCACTGCGGTCGAGCGCTGGGTGTACACCGATGTGGGCAAGTTCTCCGGCCTGATCGAAACCATGGACGAAGCGATCAAGTTCCCGATCTGGACCGAGAAGAAAGGCGAGATGGAAGAAGTGGTCATCGCCGGCCCGACATGCGACAGCGCTGACATCATGTACGAGAACTACAAGTACGGTCTGCCGCTGAACCTGGCGATTGGTGATCGTCTGTACTGGTTGTCGACCGGTGCGTATACCACTAGTTACAGCGCCGTGGAGTTCAACGGCTTTCCGCCGTTGAAGTCCTATTACGTGTAAATCAATGCTCTGAATGAAAAGGCCCTCACAGGGCCTTTTTTAATGACGCAGCCATGTTTCAAGGTGGTTGAGCATCGCCATGAACGCTTCGGCTTGCTCTTTCGCCGCAGCCAGTCTGGAATTCAGCTGGCCGAGGGTCGACACACGCTCTGCCGTTAACAGCTCTTGAATGGCCGTGTCCATGCGTATTCCTGTTTCCTCAAGATTCATGCAGATTTGCATGCTGACAGACGCCACGGCGTTGAACAATCCGGTAACACCGGCCTTGTATTCCCCGGCCCGGATCAGCGGATCCGCTGAAGAGTACGCCGTATCCCACATCGGTTGGGTGCGCCTCTCGCTAAACAACTCCTGGACGACTGTCGGCTGGGGATGACACTGGCAGGAGCGGTGATCCATTGCCCTGGCAAATACCGATTTAATGCCGAACGACTCGTCATGTACTTCGACCATTGTATATTTGAGCTGGCGTATCATTGCCCTCAGCCTGTACAGGCGAAGCACCAGTTCGTGAACCAGATCCGACACATTGGTTGGCGGAAATAATATCCAGGTCGGCGACCGGGACAAACTGTACAAGTTGAAGTCCACCTCGCTGAGAAGTGAATGTCGTGAGTTATTTTTGGTGATTTCCAATGACTCGCGTGTAAACGTCAGCAGTTCCGAGACGAAAGCACTGCACTTTTGCTCGACATCTTCAGTGCGTCTCCAGAAGTCACGCAAGTAGCGTTCATTGAACGGGATATTGTTCAGGCGCGAGTCGCTGGCCAATACCGCCAGTGCATGACCGCTGGACCTACGGCGCTCGAAAACCACTGGGATATTGGCGGTGACGGTGTGAACAGAGCCGAGAAATGCAGTGTAGCGATCCAGAGCGCGCCGCTGCTCTGCAGAAAACTCATAGGCGAATAAATTCATGATTATTCGAAAGCGATGGGCAAGCAACCCACCGCTCCCGACTCCTTGTTATTGAATCTGCCTTAGATATTTGACCACGTCGTCAATACGGGCGATGGCAGTAGCCGCTCGCTCCTCGACGTGTTGTGCCTTGTTCTGCTCGAAGTCTCGGCATAACGAATAAGAAACGGCTTCCAGATTCGAGTACTCATCCACATACTTCCAGCGCTCGTCGTCCAGTCGATCCAGCACGGTGACCAATCGAATCTTCCCGTCGATCCGGGTGATCTCTCGTTGGTAATTTCTCACCCGTGTGCGCAAGTCGGCCGCTTTATCCTTGAGCCTGTCGTAGAACGCCAGCATGTTGAAGAAAGAAATCGCCTCACCGATACCCGAGATCATTTTTTTCAAGGTATCGATGGCCAGCAGTGCAATTTGAACCTGAGGTGGGGCCAGACCCAGGGCTTGCAGGCGGTCCAGCGTTAGCTGCGCTTGCTCACCGATCTTCTCCACGCCGGCCTTGCCGATCAAATCGATACCATCGGAAACCACTTTCATCTCTGCTTCGAGATCGATCAGTTTCTCTTCAGCATTGATTTTCAATGCTTGCGATGCCTCACTATCCTGTTGCAACGTCACCACCCAACCCTGCGAAGTGGCCCGATCATAAGCAGAGCTCATTCCGTTGCGCGAGCCCTTGAGGTTTTGATATCGCTCCGAAAGCTTGTTGAAGATGTCCTTGAGTTGTAACTCCATATCTTCGTGAATATCTTGCTCATCATCTGGCGCACCAAGCTCCGCCTGAAGATCCATGAGTTTGGATTGTGCACGTTGCAGATGCATAACATTCTTCTGTGCCTGATCACGAATATCGAATACCGCTTTCTGAACAGCGAGGCAGATGGCATTCATGCTGCTGACTGTTCCCGGTTGATAATCGAACTGTTCAAACAGCACTTGCGCCGTGGTATTTTCTGCCTGAATCAGGCCAGCGTAATTACGCAAAGCCGCCATGTTTACTTCTGGATAAGCTGAATAATTTTTTGGTGATAGCATGAGCGTCCTGCTCCTGAATGTTTGAAGGCTGTTTCCATACTCTTGTTCAGCTGCCGCGAAGACACCTACAAGTTGATCGGCACTGATTTGGATCTGCTCCCACGGATCGATCACCCCAAGAAGCTGATTTTTAAAACGCCTCAAAGAAGTTGCTTCTCCAAGGAGATCGGCATCGCTGACCGACGCACTGATGTAAGCACTCAGCGCATTCCACACCAACATCAGGTTTTGCGTCGCCAGCTCAGCCTCGATCGCTACATAGTTTAGATTTTGCAAGTCGTCGCGCACTTTGTTCAACGAACTCAGTGTCTGGTTCTTGCTGGCCATTTTCTGATTGTCCGCTTGTTGCTCGTCTTTAAGCCTGTTTCGATCCTTGCGAATTCCCTCTGCTTTTATGCCCCCATAAATACCGAGAATCAATCCGCCAATATTCAGCGTCGCTGCAGACTTGATCGCTTCCTCAACCATTTGATCATATCGTTTGTTAAGTTCATCGATCTCCTTCGAGCGCTGGTCGATCACGTCTTGTAGCGCCTGAATGTCCGCCTGATAGGTATTTCTCGAGACGAACTCCAGTCGGCGCCGGATTTCCGGTAACACTTTAGTGCGCATGTCGGTACCAAACGTGTCCAGCTTGCCGCGGACCTCCTGGGCTTTCCGATGGCACTCGCTGATCTTGTTGAGCAAACCATTAAGGTATTCACCGATCTCTTTAACGTCGGCAGCGGGCACGTTCAGGTCGGGGAGATCGGGAAACTTTTGCTTGAGTTTCAGAAACTCTTCCGGTGTGTTGATATTGTGTTCTTCCAGGTACCGGGAAACTTTCAGATCTTCATAGACCTCGACAATATCCCGACCCATACGGATGATGCTGCCCGCGAAGATATTCAGATGGGTGCCAGTGAGTTTGATGTCCTCACGCAATGTGGACCAGCCTTTGGCGTGATCATAGACCATGGTGAAAGTTGATAGAAATTCCTCGGGCTTCAGGCCTGTACCGCCGCCATCACCGGCGCCATAATTCAAATAGGCAATAACATCCTGCAACCGAATCGGCAGAGACAAACCAAGCACTTCATACTTTCTTAAACTGATGATTTGCTCTTTGGTCAACTGAATACCAACACCCCGATGGTATTCCTGGCCCTCGCCGACTGACGCAGCGATAAATACCTGAGGTGCGTTTACGGCAGCCTCGACAATCTTATTATCCATTCTGATTCCCATAAGAAACTCCTTGTTTCTCCGGACATTCAACAAAAATTATTTTCGATATCCGCTACAAGAACATTTCAATTAATCGAACAGCGGCATCGCAAAAACACCTTATGACAACAAGCTAAAAACCAACAAGCCGTTATATGTGAACAATCACTACGAGACGACTACCAAGCCGAGCAGCCGCCTTTGATTATCTAGAAAATTTAACTTACTGACTTGCAACAAAACCAAGCTATTACACGCCGATCAAACTTGATAAGCGCATACGATAAGCCTCGCCCATTGCGCGAAGCTGCGGGTGCCGTGCACTCATCAGCGACTCACCGGCAACTCGCAGGAATTTTTCGTTACCTGCAACCAGCGCTTTGCCCAGCCAGCCAAGCGCATCTTCTATTTGCCCCGCTTCGGCGAGCAGGGCGGCGTGACTGAATTGTCCGCGAAAATCTCCGGACTCAGCCGCACAGCGATACCATTCGCTCGCCGCCCGCAAGTCCTGCGGACAATGCTGACCTTCTTCCAGATAACGACCCAACAGATTCATCGATTTGGCGTGGCCCGACTCGGCAGCACGACGGTACAGCTCCAAGGCCTGCTCCTGGTTTTGCGCGATGCCCCGACCGGTGGCGAGAAGGTTGGCGAGGTTGTACATCGCCCAATCCAGCCCGGCCTCGGCGGCGATACGATAATGCTGCGCCGCCATCGACGCATCCGCCCCACAACCCCAGCCATGCTCATGACAACGCCCGAGCATGTTGCGCGCCATCAGATGCCCACGCCCGGCGGCGATGCCGAACCAGCGCAGCGCCAGCGGTTGATCCTGGGCGATGCCTCGGCCATCGAGCAAAATCTGCCCCAGCAACGCTTGCGCTTCGACTTCGCCTTCACCTGCTGCCAGCAGAATCGCCTGTGCAGCACGGCCCGGGCTTTCTTCGAGCATCACTGCCAGATCAGCAACGTCCAGCATTTCCTCG
Organism: Pseudomonas sp. Z003-0.4C(8344-21); assembly: GCF_900104975.1. Classification (NCBI taxonomy): domain Bacteria; kingdom Pseudomonadati; phylum Pseudomonadota; class Gammaproteobacteria; order Pseudomonadales; family Pseudomonadaceae; genus Pseudomonas; species Pseudomonas sp. Z003-0.4C(8344-21). The sequence continues at coordinate 5,421,543 of NZ_LT629756.1, forward strand.
CGGCGCAGCTGGAAGCTCATACCTCGACCCAGCGTCGCAACAGGTTGTGATAGGTGCCGGTGAGGCGGATCAGCGAGGGATGGTCGGGCACGTCACTGGTGAGCTGCTGAATCGCGCCGTCCATTTCGAACAGCAACGCGCGCTGACTGTCCTCGCGTACCAGACTTTGCGTCCAGAAAAACGACGCATAACGCGCGCCGCGAGTGACGGCGTTGACCTTGTGCAGACTGGTGCCCGGATACAACACCATGTCGCCGGCGGGCAGCTTCACTCGCTGGGTGCCGTAGGTGTCCTGAATCTCCAGCTCGCCGCCGTCGTAATCTTCGGGCTCACTGAAAAACAGCGTGGCCGACAGATCGGTGCGCACGCGCTCGATGCTGCCCTTGGGTTGGCGCACGGCGTTGTCGATGTGGAAATCGAAACTGCCACCGGCCGTGTAGCAGTTGATCAACGGTGGGAAGACCTTGTGCGGCAGCGCGGCCGACATGAACAACGGGTTTTTCCACAGCCGCTCCAACATCGCTGCGCCGATCTCCTTGGCCAGCGGATGGCCTTCGGGCAGTTGCAGATTGTGCTTGGCCTTGGCCGATTGAAAGCCTGCGGTGATTTTGCCATCGGCCCAGTCGGCCTGCTCCAACGCCTGGCGAATGCGCTGCACCTCTTCTTTGGCGAACAGTCCGGGAATGTGCAGCAGCATGGCGATGTCACCTGATGGCAAAGAGGCGGCAATGGTATTGATTCTTATTGACCGTGTAAAACCCGCGGGACGAACGAACTGGCAAAAACCGTAAGGTTAAATTGTAAAGAATGTAAATTTGTCGCGAATAGTAATTTTTCGCAATTGATACAAATACCTGTTTACCCTATATTCCGCCGCCTCAAATCCTTGGGGAGGGGAATAAAAATGGCACGTCAACACGCACAATTACCGGTCAGTTCACCACGTCTGCTCGCCTCTGCAATCGGTGTGGCAATCACCGCTGGCTCCGCAGGCCAGATGGTATTCGCCGCCGAAAAGACCGAGAGCAAAGCCTCCGGTAACGCCATCGCCCTGGACGCCACCGCCATCACTGGCGAAGCTCAGGATCCGACGTCCTATCAGGTCGAGAAGGCCTCCTCGCCCAAGTACACCGCGCCGCTGGTCGATACGCCGCGCTCGGTCACTGTCATTCCGCAACAAGTACTGAAAGACACCGGTGCCCTGAACATGCAGGACGCGCTGCGCACCGTGCCGGGCATCACCTTCGGCGCCGGTGAAGGTGGCAACCCGCAGGGCGACCGTCCGTTCATCCGTGGTTTCGATGCACAGGGCGACACCTACCTGGACGGCGTGCGTGACACCGGCTCGCAAAGCCGCGAGATCTTCGCTGTCGAGAACATCGAAGTCAGCAAGGGCCCGAACTCCGCCATCGGCGGTCGTGGCGCGGCAGGCGGCAGCATTAACCTGGTGAGCAAGAAAGCCCATCTGGGTAATTCGTTCGATGGCGGCTTCACCTACGGCTCCGACCAGACCCAGCGCTACACCCTTGACGGCAACTATCAGTTCAGCGACAGCGCCGCTGGCCGTTTGAACCTGATGAGCCACGAGAGCAACGTCGCCGGCCGTGACAAGGTCGATTACGACCGTTGGGGCATCGCGCCATCGCTGGCGTTTGGCCTGGGCACCGACACCCGCGTCAACCTCGATTACTACCATCTGGAAAGCAACGACACGCCGGATTCGGGCATCCCTTATACCCTGTCGAACCCGCGCACCAAGTCCAACCCGGACAAGCCGTACGCCGGTGGCGATGACAGCAACTTCTACGGTCTGGACCGCGACTTCCGCAAGGGCCGCACCGACACCGCGACCTTCGCCATCGAGCATGACCTGAACGATTCGCTGACGCTCAAGAACACCCTGCGCCACGGCACCAGCATGCAGGATTACATCCTCACTCAGCCGGACGACAGCAAGGGCAACGTCAACAATGGCAGCGTCTGGCGTCGAGCGAATACGCGGGTCAGCAACACCGAAACCACCACCAACCAGACCGACCTGTTTGGCACCTTCTACGTGGCCGGTTTCAAGAACAGCTTCTCCACCGGGGTCGAATACACCCGCGAGCAGAGCGAGAAATCCTCGTACAACGTCAACACCGATACCACGCCGCGCACCAGCGCCGTAACGACCAACTGCAACCCGGGCCTGATCGGCGCAGCCAGCGGTTACAACTGCACCTCGCTGTCGAATCCGAACCCGAACGATCCGTGGAACGGCGCGATCTCGCGCAACTACGCCGGCACGGACACCCAGGCCGACACTTACGCACTGTACGTGTTCGACACCCTGGAGCTGTCCGAGCAGTGGCTGGTGAACATGGGCCTGCGTTACGACCACTTCGAGACCGACTACAAGACCTACAACGCAGCCGGTCGCACCACCTCCAAGGGCGATGACACCAGCGAGTTCGTCACCGGCCAGTTCGGCGTGGTCTACAAGCCGGCGGAAAACGGCAGCATTTATGCTTCCTACGCCACCTCGGCCACCCCGCCGGGCAACACCTTGGGCGAAGGTCAGGAAGGCAATCCGCTGGGCGGCACGCCGGATCGCAGCGGCAACCTGCTGAGCAGCGACATGGAGCCGGAAACCACCAAGAACTACGAGATCGGCACCAAGTGGGATCTGCTCAATGATCGCCTGTCGCTGACCGCTGACATCTTCCGTACCGAGAAAGAAAACGCCCGCGTGCAGGTTGATACCAGCTCGTACGAAAACGCCGGCAAGACCCGCGTACAAGGTTTCGAGCTGTCGGCCAGCGGCAAGCTCACCGACAAGTGGCAGGTGTTCGCCGGGTACGCGTTCATGGACAGCGAACAGGTTGACGGCGGTCCGTTGGGCCGCGCCAACGACGGCAATGACTTGCCGAACACACCGAAAAACAGCGCCAGCCTGTGGACCACGTATCAGGTCACGCCGAAGCTGACGATCGGCGGTGGCGCGTTCTATGTCGACGACGTCTACGGCAGTGTCGCCAACACCACGATGGTCGATTCCTATGTACGTTACGACGCGATGGCCGCCTACAAGCTGACCAAGAACGTCGACCTGCAACTCAACGTGCAGAACCTGACCGACGAAACCTATTACGACAAAGCCTTCTCGACCCACTTCGCCAACCAGGCGGCGGGCCGTACGGCACTGTTGAGCACCAATTTCCACTTCTGATAACAGTGGAACCTGTAGGAGTGAGCCTGCTCGCGATAGCTATCTGTCAGAGAAATTAATGCTGACTGACACACCGCTATCGCGAGCAGGCTCACTCCTACACAGGGATATGCCGCAAGGCCTGGCCCCGTTCATTCAATTGAACGGGGCTTTTGCGTGTTACGAAAAACGCTTCACGACAACCCACGGCATAATGCGCGCCGTGATGACAACTTTCGAACGGACGGCGAGTGACGTGTTGAAGAAAACCCTGTTCCAGTTGCACTGGTTTTTTGGCATCACCGCGGGGCTGGTGCTGGCCTTGATGGGCATCACCGGTGCGACCTATTCGTTTCAGGACGAAATCCTGCGGGCGCTGAATCCGTCCGTCCTGCAAGTGGAAAAACAGGTCGCCGGGGTGCTGCCGCCGGTCGAACTGGTGGAGCGCATCGAAGGTGCGTCGGGCAAGAAAGTCGCCATGCTCTGGGTCGAAACCGACAGTGGCAACGCGGCGCGGGTGTATTTCACGCCGCCCAAAGGCGAGCGGCGCGGCGAAATGCGCTACTTCGACCCGTACACCGCCGAGTTCAAGGGCGATGCCGTCGGCCAGGATTTCTTCGGCCTGATGCTGCAACTGCACCGCTTCCTGGCGATGGGCGACACCGGGCGCAACATCACCGGCGCCTGCACCTTGATGCTGCTGTTTTTCTGCCTGTCGGGCTTGTATCTGCGCTGGCCACGGCAGTGGAACAGCTGGCGCGTGTGGCTGACCCTGGACTGGAAGAAAAAAGGTCGGGCGTTCAACTGGGATCTGCATTCGGTGGCCGGCACCTGGTGCCTGCTGGTGTATCTGCTGCTGGCGCTGACCGGGTTGTCGTGGTCCTACGAGTGGTACAACAAAGGCCTGACCCGCCTGCTGTCCGACGCCCCGCAAAACGAGCGCGTGCGCGGCGGTCGTGGTCCGGCCCCCGAAGGCCCGGCGCCGACCGCCGATTACGCAGCGATGTGGAGCAGCATCTACAGCGCCGCCGGCCCGGGCCTGTCCGCCTACAACATCCGCATGCCGCCCGTGGCCGGCCAACCGGCGACGGTGTTCTATCTGCTCGACAGCTCGCCGCATGATCGTGCGCTTAACCAGATCACCCTCGACCCGGCGACCGGTCTGGTCAAACGCGTCGACCGCTACGCCGACAAAAGCTTCAAGGCACAACTGCTGACCAGCATTTATGCGCTGCACGTCGGCAGCTATTTCGGCCTCGTCGGGCGCATCATCGTGACCGTTGCGGCGGTGTGCATGCCGCTGTTCTTTATCACGGGATGGTTGCTGTACCTCGACCGTCGACGCAAGAAAAAGCAGATCAAGGATGCGCGCAAAGGGCTTGAGCAACCGGCCGGCGATGCCTCGGCGTGGCTGGTCGGCTTTGCCAGCCAGAGCGGTTTTGCCGAGCAACTGGCCTGGCAGACCGCCGGCCAATTGCAAGCCGCCGGTTTGCCGGTCAACGTGCAGCCACTGGCCAATGTCAGCGAGCAGGATCTGCGCGCATCGAGCAATGCGCTGTTCGTGGTCAGTACCTTTGGCGACGGCGAAGCCCCGGACAGCGCGCGCGGTTTCGAGCGCAAGGTGCTGAGCCGGGCCGCAACCCTCGACAGCCTGAACTACGCGGTGCTGGGCCTCGGCGACCGCCAGTACGCACACTTCTGCGGCTTCGCCAAACGCCTGCACCAATGGCTGAGCGAGCACGGCGGCAAGACCTTGTTCGCGCCGGTAGAAGTCGACAGCGGCGATCCCTACGCTTTGCGTCACTGGCAAACCCAACTCGGCCAGCTCACCGGACAGGCGCCGACCGAAACCTGGCAGGCGCCGAGCTACGCCAATTGGACGCTGGTGCGGCGCGAACTGATGAACCCCGACAGCAGCGGCGCGCCGGTTTATCTGCTTGGCCTCAAAGCTCCCGATACCAGCAGCTGGCTGGCCGGCGATCTGGTCGAAGTGCTGCCGCGCAATTGCCCATGGGCGATTGAACATTTCCTCGACGGCCTCGGCATTCGTGGCGAGACCACGGTGAAAATCAACGGCCTCAGCGAGCCGCTGGAAGTGGCACTGGCCTCGCGGCAATTGCCGGAACACCGCGCACATCTGGTCGGCCTGCATGCGCAATCACTGGTCGATGCGATGGTGCCTCTGGCCATGCGCGAATACTCGATCGCCTCGATCACCGACGACGGCGTGCTGGAACTGATCGTGCGTCAGGAACAGCACGCCGACGGCACTCTCGGCATCGGTTCCGGCTGGTTGACCGAACACGCACCCGTGGGCGGCAGCATCAGCCTGCGCGTGCGCCGCAACAGCGGTTTCCATTTGCCGAACGAGCCCGTGCCGATGATTCTGCTGGGCAACGGCACCGGCCTCGCCGGCTTGCGCAGTTTGCTCAAGGCACGGATTGCCGACGGCCAGCAACGCCAGTGGCTGCTGTTTGGCGAACGCAATCGCGAGCACGACTTCCTCTGCCGCACTGAGCTGGAAGAATGGCTGATCAATGGCGATCTGGCGCGACTGGACCTGGCGTTTTCCCGCGATCAGGCCGAGAAGGTTTATGTGCAGGATCGCTTGCGTGAATCGGCGCAAGAGCTGAAGCAATGGCTGGCGGAGGGTGCGGTGATTTACGTCTGTGGAAGCCTTCACGGGATGGCCTCAGGCGTGGATCAGGTGCTCACCGATATCCTCGGCAGCGCCGAAGTCGAACGCCTGATCGAACAGGGCCGCTACCGCCGCGACGTTTACTAACGCCTCCGATCCCTGTAGGAGTGAGCCTGCTCGCGATAGCGGTGTGTCAGTCAGCATCAATTTCTCTGACAGATAGCTATCGCGAGCAGGCTCACTCCTACAGGGGACTGCGGTGTTACTCGAATCAAACCGGCTGCAACTTCTGCTCAAACACCGCCACCCCATCGAGATCCCGCAACACCACACTCATCTCCCCGCTCTGCCCTTCGATGTTCACCTCGCCAAAAAACTGAAACCCGGCAAACGGCGAGGTGTTCTGCGCGGAGGGAGCTTTCTCGAAAACCACTTCTGGCCCAAAGGTTTTATCCAGCGGATTGGGCCCGAAACTCCCGGCATTCAACGGCCCGGCAACGAACTCCCAGAACGGCTCGAAATCCTGAAACGCCGCCCTATCCGGGTGATAGTGATGCGCGGCGCAGTAATGCACATCCGCCGTCAGAAACACGAAATTGCGCACCAGCTGCGCACGCAGGAAGCCGAGTAGTTCGGCGATCTCCAGCTCTCGCCCTTGCGCCGGGCCAGGATCGCCATTGGCCACGGCCTCCCAGCGCGCAACGCCCGGTTTGACCTCGCCGTCCGGCACTCCGAGCCCGATGGGCATGTCGGCAGCGATGACTTTCCACTGCGCCTTCGAGGCCTGCAATTCGCGCTTGAGCCAGTCCAGTTGCTCACGCCCGAGAAACGGTTTCGCCGCGCCGAGGTTGTCGTCGTTGGCCTCGCGGTAACTGCGCATATCCAGCACAAATACATCGAGCATCGGCCCATAGCTCAGCTTGCGATAAATCCGCCCGCCACCATCGGCCGCCTGCAAGCGCATCGGCGCATATTCCAGCCACGCCTGCCGTGCGCGCCCGACCAGGGTGTGGATATTTTTTTCCTGATAACGCTCATCGAGTTGTTTGCCCGGCGACCAGTTGTTGACCACTTCGTGATCGTCCCATTGCCAGATCTGCGGCACTTCGGCGTTGAAGCGGCGAATGTTTTCGTCCATCAGGTTATAGCGGTAGTTGCCGCGATAGTCGTCGAGGGTCTGCGCGACTTTGCTCTTGGCTTCAGTGGTGAGGTTGCGCCAGATGCGGCCATTCTCAGTGGTCAGTTGCGCCGGCACCGGGCCGTCGGCGTAGATGGTGTCGCCGCTGTGGATGAAGAAGTCCGGCAGGCGCAGGCGCATGGCTTCGTAGATGCGCATGCCGCCAATGTCCGGGTTGATGCCGAAGCCTTGGCCAACGGTGTCGCCGCTCCAGACAAAACGGATATCGCGCTTCGCCGTGGGGACGCTGCGCAGGTGGCCGAACCACGGTTCGCTGGCAACGCCGGTCTGGGCATCTTCGAAGTACACGCGATAGAAAATCGCCTGATCAGCGGGCAGCCCGGTCAGTTCGACGCGGGCGGTGAAGTCGCTGCGGGCGTCGGCCAATGGCGAGACGAATTTGCGCGGGTTGCCGAACAGGCTGCGGGTATCCCACTCGACCACCATGCGTGCCGGGCGATCGCTGCGGCTCCAGATCATCGCGCGGTCACCGAGCAGGTCGCCCGATTGCACGCCATCGGTGAGTTGCGGACGATCCTTGACCGAGGCAATCACCGCCGGCGCCAGCCCCGGCAGCAACAGCCCGGCGCCGACCGCTTGCATGACCCGACGGCGCCCGAGGTTGAAATCGCTCATGGTGTTCTCCCTGCAAAAGGGAAAACTTAAGCATGGCTGTATGAACTCGCCATGACATCAGCCACACCGCAAACAAATGTAGGAGTGAGCCTGCTCGCGATAGCGGTGGGTCAGTAACATCAATGCATCTGACACACCGCTATCGCGAGCAGGCTCACTCCTACAAGGGGATCGCGGTGTCAGGCATTGACGGGATCGACCACCAGCTCAACCACCTCAGGCCGCTTGAGCAGCGCATACACCACTGCCGTCACCAGACTCCCCGCGACAATCGCCAGCAGGTACAGCAGCGCATGATTGATCGCATTCGGGATCGCCAGCACGAACAGGCCACCGTGCGGCGCCATCAGCTTGCAGCCGAAGTACATCGACAGCGCGCCCGTCAGTGCACCGCCGGCGATGGCCGCCGGTATCACCCGCAACGGGTCTTTCGCGGCAAACGGAATCGCCCCCTCCGAGATAAAGCACAGGCCGAGCACGAAGGCCGCTTTACCCGCCTCGCGCTCGCTCTGGGCGAACTTGCGTCGGGCGATGAACGTGGCGATGCCCAGGCCGATCGGCGGCACCATGCCGGCGGCCATGGTTGCGGCCATCGGTGCATAACTCTGCGAGGCCAGCAGCCCTACCGAAAACGCATACGCGGCTTTGTTGATCGGCCCGCCGAGGTCGACGCACATCATCCCGCCGAGCAACACGCCGAGCAGAATCGCGTTGGTGGTGCCCATGCTGTCGAGGAACTGCGTCAGCGCTGCGAGCATGCCGGCGACCGGTTTGCCGACCACGTAAATCATCACCAGACCGGTGATCAGACTGGCGAACAACGGAATGATCAGGATCGGTTTCAGCGCCTCCAGACTTTGCGGCAACGAGACATAACGGCTGATCGCTTTCGCCGCGTAACCGGCAATGAAACCGGCAATGATCCCGCCGATAAACCCGGCCCCCAGCGTGCCCGCCAGCAAACCACCGATCATCCCCGGCGCCAGGCCCGGGCGGTCGGCAATCGAGTAGGCGATGTAACCGGCCAGCAGCGGCACCATCAATTTGAACGCGGTCTCGCCGCCGATCTGCATCAGCGCCGCCGCCAGCGTGCCCTCTTCCTTGAACGCGGTAATGCCGAAGACGAACGACAGAGCGATCAGCAAACCACCCGCCACGACCATCGGCAGCATGTACGAGACACCGGTCAGCAGGTGTTTGTAGACGCCGGTTTTCTCTGACTTGGCCGGGGCCGTGCCCTCGCCTGCCGCGCTTTCAACAACGCCTTCGGCCAGGGCCTTTTTCAGCATGGCCTCGGACTGCTTCAAGGCGATGCCGGTGCCGCAGCGATAGATCTTCTTGCCAGCGAAACGCTCGGTGGCGACATCGATGTCCGCCGCCAGCAGGACCACGTCGGCGTCGGCAATCGCCGCTGCGCTCAACGGGGTTTTCGCGCCCACCGAGCCCTGGGTTTCGACCTGCAATTCGTAGCCCAGACGCTTGGCCGTCTGCTGCAACGCTTCGGCCGCCATGAAGGTGTGGGCGACGCCGGTCGGGCACGCGGTGATCGCGACGATGCGCGGCGCACGCGACGTGTCTGCCGCCGGTTGTGCTTCACTGGCAACGTAGACCTCGGCCTCTTCAGCACCACGGCGCAGCACTGCTTCCACATCCTGCAACGCCTGCGCCGGGGCAATCTGGAACACCCGCTTGCCGACGAAACGGTTCATGTCGACCGGACCGGTGGTCACCAGCAAAACCCACTCCGCCGCTTCGATGGTCGCCGCCGACAACTCGCGCTCCGGGTGTGCCGGATCAACCACTTCGACGCTGGTGCTCCAGCCCTGACGCTGCGCTGCGGCATCAAGCAAGCGTGCGCACAGCACACTGGTGACCATGCCGTTCGGGCAAGCCGTAACAATGGCTAACTTCATCACAAACCCTCTTATTGTTCTGTCAGGGGACGCACGCGCACGCCCTGTTCGAGCTGCGCCAGTTGCGCGGCGTCGTTGATGCCGAAACCGATCTGGGTCACCGCCATTGCGGCAATCGCCGTGGCCGTGCGCAGGGTTTGTTCGGGCGTATCGGCACTGAGCAAACCGTGCAGCATGCCGGCCAGCAACGAATCACCGGCACCGACCGTGCTGGCGACGCTGACCTTCGGCGGCGTCGCATGCAATGCCGAGCCGACGCTGAACCAGTTCACGCCGTCAGCGCCGTGGGAAATCACCACATGCTCGATACCTTGAGCGTGCAACTGTGCCGCGGCTTGCGCTTCGGCGAGCGGGGAAACCACTTCGCAACCGAGCGCATGGGCGAGTTCTTCAGTATTCGGTTTGATCAGCCAAGGCCCGGCTTGCAGCGCCGCGCGCAAGGCTTCGCCGCTGGAGTCGAGGGCGACTTTCAGGCCGAGCGCATTGAGTTTTTCGATCAGCTCACGCAGCCACTGCGCCGTGACCCCGCGCGGCAAACTGCCGGCGACCACCACCGCGTCATGCCCCGGCGCGATCTGCAGCAGACGGTCGAGCAACGCTTGCTGCGCCGCTGCATCGACCACCGGCCCGGGACCGTTGATGTCGGTGATGCGGCCGTCCTGTTCGGCGATCTTGATGTTGCTGCGCGTCTCACCCGGCACGCGGATGAACGCGTCGACAAAGCCGCGTTTGGCGAACAGGGTTTCGAACGCTTGCAGGTTGTCCTCGCCGAGAAAACCGCTGACCGTCAGTTGATGGCCGAGGTCGGCGAGCACCTGCGCGACGTTTACACCTTTGCCGGCGGCGTGGGTGTGCATCTCGTCGCTGCGATTGACCTGACCGGCCTCCAGCTGCGGCAACTCGACGGTGAGGTCGAGCGCCGGGTTGAGGGTCAGGGTAAGAATTTTGGGCATTACAGGGCCTCCACTAATGCGCGCACTTCGTTGGCGCTGCCCACGGCCAGGGCCTGCTGAGCAAGGGTTTGCGCCTGGGTCAGGCTGAGTTCGCGGATGCGCGCCTTGACTTCGGCAATGCTGCGGCCGGACACGCTCAGTTCGTCGACACCGAGGCCGACCAGCACCGGCACTGCCAGCGGATCGGCCGCCAGCTCGCCGCAGACGCCGACCCATTTGCCATGGGCATGGGCCGCGCGCACGGTGATGTCGATCAGTTGCAGCACCGCCGGGTGCAAGCCGTCAGCCTGTGCCGACAAAGTCGGGTGACCACGGTCGATGGCCAGGGTGTATTGCGTCAGGTCGTTGGTGCCGACGCTGAAGAAGTCGACCTCCTTGGCCAGCACCGGCGCAAGCAACGCGGCGGACGGCACTTCGATCATGATCCCCAGTTGCAGATCGGCGACCGGGATTTCCTTACGCAGGCGTTCGGTCATGGCGCGGGCCTGGCGCCATTCGTCGACGCTGCCGACCATCGGGAACATGATCCGCAGCGGCCGGTTATCCGCCGAACGCAGCAAGGCGCGCAGTTGCGCTTCCATGATCTGCGGGCGCTGCAAGGTCAGGCGAATGCCACGCACACCAAGGAAGGGATTTTCCTCTTTGGCGATCGGCCAATACGGCAGCGGTTTGTCGCCGCCGACATCCAGCGTGCGCACCACCAGCGGACGACCGGCGAGACCATCGAGAACGCGGCGATATTCGGCTTCCTGCGTGGCCTCATCCGGCGCTTGCGGGTGGGCCATGAAAATCAGTTCAGTGCGCAGCAGGCCAATGCCTTCGGCGCCTTGCTCCACCGCGCTGGTCACACCGGCGCTTTCGCCAATGTTGGCGAACACTTCAACGGCGTGACCGTCGGTGGTGTGTGCCGGTTGATGGCGTTGCTCGGCGGCGATCTTCAGGCGTTGCTCGCGGGTGTCGCGTTCTTCGGCGGCACGTTTGAGCGTCGCAGCATCGGCGTCGACATGCAGGCGCCCGCGCTGACCGTCGAGCAGTAACGGCGTGCCCGGCTCCAGCAGCAACACCGCCGCGCCTGCGCCAACCAGCGCCGGAATGCCGAGGGCACGAGCAACGATTGCGCTGTGCGCGGTGGCGCCGCCGCGGGCGGTGAGAATCCCGGCGACGCGCACCGGGTCCAGGCGCGCAACATCGGACGGGCCGACTTCGTCCATCACCAGAATGTACGGCTGCTCAGGCTCGCTCGCGGTTTGCACGCCACACAACTGCGCCAGCACCCGGCGACCGATGTCGCGCAGATCCGCGGCGCGCTCGGCGAGCAAGGCGTCCTGCAACGCTTCCTGCTGTTTCGCCGCGGCTTCAATCACCGCCATCCACGCCGCTTCGGCGCTCTCGCCTTGCTTGAGGCGGGTGTCGACTTCGTCGGTCAGATCCGGATCGTCGAGCATTTCCTGATGGGTAATGAAAATCTCGCGAATGGCTTTGGCCTTGCTGCGTTCGATCAGGCCCTGAATGTCTGTGCGCACGTCGCTCAGCGCCTGCGTCAGGCGCTCACGCTCGATCGCGGCAGACTCGCCGCGCAACGGGTAATCAATGTGCTGCTGAACCTGAACATGCGCCGGGCCGATGGCAATGCCCGGCGCTGCCGGAATCGCTTGCAGCAGGCTGCCTGAGGCCGGGGCGACCAGCACCTCGGCAATGTCGGCCATCACTTCACGCTGCTGACTGACGGCGGGCAGCGGCTCGACTTCTTCGCCGAGGCCTTCTTCGATGGCGGCGAGCAGTGCCGGCAAGGCATCGGCGGCGATGCTTGGCTCGGCGATCAACTCCAGCACCTGACCACGCCGGGCGCCGAGGCTGAGCAGTTTGCTCAAACTCTTCACCGACACGGCGCTGTCCTGGCTGTCGACGATGCGCACACGAATTTCGCCGTCAAAACTTTTCGCCAGTTGCGCGAGGATTTTCGCCGGCCGCGCATGCAGGCCGTGGGCGTTGGCCAGCGCAATACGCGCGCTCGGCCAGTCGGCAGGCAACTCACCGCCGAGCACTTCGAGGACTTTACGGCTGCTGGTGGCGCGGCCCAATTCATGACCGCGACCTTCGATCAGCAGCGCACACAAGCGCTCGAGCAACGCCTGATGCGCCTCGCCGAGGCTGGCGAGGCAAAACAGACCGCTGAGCGGCTGGCCGAGGTAACGCATCGGTTTGTCCGGGGTGACGAACGCCAGACCCGGACGCTTCACGGTCTGTTCGCTGTGCAGCCACCACAGGCCATCGCCGAGCGGCAGCGCTTCGACCTGCTGCAACACGCCGGCAAAACCGTTGCTGACGCAATCGGCCTGACGCAGCAGACGCGCGCCACGCCAGACCAGTTCTTCGAAATCGTCGGCGGAAACGCCGAGGCCGATCATCTGCGCATCCAGCGCCAGTTCCTGCGGCGCGCCTTGCAGCAATTTCAGCAGCGCTTCCGGCGAACTGGCACGGCGCAGGGCCTGGCCCAGGTCGGTTTCGCCGAGGGCGCGGGTGAGCAGTTGCAACAGGCGCAGGTGTTCGTCGGATTTGGCCGCGATGCCGATCGCCAGATAAACGATCTGCCCATCGCCCCAATCGACGCCCTCGGGAAACTGCATCAGGCGCACGCCGGTGGCGAACACTTGATCGCGGGTTTCCGGGGTGCCGTGAGGAATGGCAATACCTTGGCCGAGAAAGGTCGAGCCCTGGGCTTCCCGGGCCTGCAAGCCGGCGAGATAGCCATCGGCGACCAGGCCATCGGCAACCAGATGATCGGCCAAAAGTTGCAGGGCGGCGGGTTTATCCACGGCCGTCTGGCCCATGGATATCTGCTCTATAGTGAGCTCGAGCATGCAATCTCCTTTTTGGCCCGATACAGGCCAGGTATTGTTTTGATGGTCACAGCTTAGGCGCTCGGCCGCGCTTTTTGAGCGGCAGTTTTGGCGGTTTTACGGCAGAACCGGGCAAAGGCGTCTAAAACGTAGAAAATACGCTTGCTGAAACGTTTAATCTAGATTGATCGGCACGTTACTCGATAATCTCTCATCGTTGAAGTCCAACTTGTCGGAAGTGCGTAGGCCATAAGTCGTCTGCCCGAATCGGGTAGGATTGGCGAAAATGTCGAGGCAAGCTCGAAAAAACAAGGAAATCCCGGGTTGAAACTCAGTGATATCGCGCGGTTGGCCGGCGTGTCCGTGACCACCGCCAGCTACGTCATCAACGGCAAGGCCGAACAGCAACGCATCAGTAATGCGACCGTCGAGCGCGTGCGCGCGGTGGTGGACTTGCACGGCTTTACCCCAAACCCGCAAGCGGCCGGCCTGCGCAGCCGGCATACGCGCACGCTGGGCTTTATTCTGCCGGATCTGGAAAACCCCAGTTACGCGCGAATCGCCAAGCTGCTGGAGCAAGGCGCGCGAGCCCGCGGTTATCAGTTGCTGATCGCCAGTTCCGACGATGCGCCGGAGAGCGAACGGCAGTTGCTGCAACTGTTCCGCGCGAGGCGCTGCGACGCGTTGATCGTCGCCAGTTGCCTGCCAGCCAGCGATGACAGTTATCGGCAGTTGCAGGCCAAAGGGTTGCCGATCATCGCCATCGACCGGGTCATGGAGCCGGAGCATTTCTGCTCGGTGATCAGTGACGACCGCGAAGCCAGCCTGCACCTGACCCAGAGCCTGCTCGATCCGCAGCCGAAGCAGATCGTGCTGCTCGGCGCGCGCCCGGAACTGAGCATCAGCCAGGAACGTGCCGCCGGTTTCAGACAGGCATTGAGTGACTTCAAAGGCGAAGTGCTGGTCGAGCACGCCGAGGCATTCAGCCGTGAATGCGGCCAGCAACTGATGGAAGAACTCCTGCAACGTCTGGGGCATTTGCCCGACGCGCTGATCACCACATCCTACGTTTTGCTGCAGGGTGTGTTCGATGCGCTGCACGACTTCCCGCTGAAATCGCGGCCGCTGCGTCTCGGCACCTTCGGCGACACGCAGCTGCTGGATTTCCTGCCGCTGCCGGTCAATGCCATGGCCCAGCAGCACCAGTTGATCGCCGACAAGGCGCTGGAACTGGCGCTCGCCGCCGTCGAACAATCGGAGTACGCCCCCGGCGTGCAAGCCATCGCGCGTACGTTCAAGCAGCGTATTCACCGGGACTGAACCGTGGAGCTGATCGACAGCCACACCCACCTGGACTTCCCCGACTTCGACGCCGATCGCTCGGCGTTGCTGGCCGAAAGCCGCGCCCTCGGCGTGCGGCGAATGGTGGTGCTTGGCGTGCACACCGGTAACTGGCAGCGGGTGTGGGATCTGGTGCAGAGCGATGCGGATCTGTACGCGGCGTTTGGTCTGCACCCGGTATTTCTCGATCAGCACCAGCCCGCAGACCTGCAAAGCCTGGGTGACTGGCTGACGCGCCTGCACGGTCATCGACAGCTGTGCGCGGTGGGCGAGATCGGTCTGGACTACTTCATCGAAACCCTCGACCGCGAGCGCCAGCAGACGCTGTTCGAGGCGCAACTGCGATTGGCCGCGGACTTCGAACTGCCGGCGCTGATCCACGTGCGCCGCAGCCACGCGGCGGTCATCGCAACGCTCAAGCGCTTCAAGCTCAAACGCGCGGGGATCATCCACGCCTTTGCTGGCAGCCGCGAAGAAGCGCGCGAGTACATCAAGCTCGGTTTCAAACTCGGCCTTGGCGGCGCGCCGACCTGGCCGCAGGCGTTGCGCATGCACCGCGTGCTGCCGCAGTTACCGCTGGAGTCGGTGGTGCTGGAAACCGACTCACCGGACATGGCGCCGGCGATGTATCCGGGCCAGCGCAACAGCCCGGCGCACTTGCCAGCGATTTGTGTGGCGCTGGCCGAATTGATGCACATCGCACCTGAACAACTGGCCGCCGGCAGCACCGCCAACTGCTGCGAAATATTTGGCTGGTGACACATCGCCCCCTGTAGGAGTGAGCCTGCTCGCGATAGCGGTGTGTCAGATAAAAAATTGTAACTGACACACCGCTATCGCGAGCAGGCTCACTCCTACAGGGGATCTGCGTGGGCCTAGACGCGAAACGCGCTGATCAGCTGTTTAAGCTCCACCACCTGCGCCGACAGCGCCCGGCTGGCATCTTCGGTCTGGTGTGCACCTTGCGCCGTGCGCTCGCCGGCGCGGTTGATTTCGACGATGTTCTGGTCGATGTCGTGGGCCACGGCGGTCTGCTGTTCAACCGCGGCGGCGATCTGCTGGTTCTGATCGACGATCATGCCCACCGCGCCGAGGATGTTTTCCAGCGCCTGCTGCACCTTGGCCGACTGGTCGACGGTGCCGTTGGCCATCTGATGGCTGATGCCCATGGCTTTCACCGCCGCGCCGACGCCGCCGTGCAGTTTGGCGATCATCTGTTCGATTTCTTCGGTCGATTGCTGGGTGCGCTTGGCCAGCGTGCGCACTTCGTCGGCGACCACGGCAAAACCGCGCCCCTGCTCGCCGGCACGGGCGGCTTCGATCGCCGCGTTGAGCGCCAGCAGGTTGGTTTGTTCGGCGATGCTCTTGATCACTTCGAGCACGCGGCTGATCGACTGGCTGTCGCTGGCCAACTGATTGATGACTATTACCGACTGGTCGATTTCGCTGGCCAGCGCGGCAATGCTGCCCTGCTGCGACTCGACCAGACCGCGGCCGCTGACGGTCTCTTCATTGACGCTGTGGGCGCTGCTCACGGCGGCGGCGGCACTGCGCGCGACTTCCAGCGAGGTGGCCGACATCTGATTCATCGCCGTCGCCACTTGCTCGATTTGCGTGCGCTGACCGGCAACCGCCTGATTGCTTTGCGCCGATACGTTTTCCACCTGCCCGGCCTGGCGCTCGACTTCAGCGACAGTCTGACCGACCCGCTCGATCAAATCGTGAATCTTCTTCACGGTGCCATTGAACACCTCGCCCAACTCGCCGAGCTCGTCGCGGCTGCTGGCCTTGAAGTTGACGGTCATGTCGCCGGCCGCCACTTTGTCCATCATCGCGCCGAGGCGTTTGAGCGTGGTGCGGGTCGAGGCGTAGAAGCCGCCGTAGAGATAGAAAATCAGCACAAACACCAGCGACAGCGCCACGGCCTGCAGGACCATGTGCGTGCGGTTCTCGCTCAGGCGTTGCTGTAATTGCCGGTCGAGAAATTTCAGCGTGGCGTCATTGAGCTGGTAGGTCTTATCGATCAGCCCAGTGACCTGGTCGTAAAACGCCTGCCACGGCGCATCGAGGGTATCGGCCATCACCACCTGCTCTTCGAACAGTTCGCTGGCCTGTTTCAACGATGCCTTGCTGCTCTCGGCCGGGGCATTGAGGAACTCACGCGCGGCGCTGCTGGACGCGAGGGCGTCCTGCAGTTTCAAGGCATATTCGGCCTGGAGTTTTTCAATCTGCACCAGCAGTTCATCGAAACGGGTGCTCGACGCACTATTGAGAAACCCTTGGCCCAGAGAGTAGGAACCCATCGCCCGGCCTTCGCCGAGGGTTTGCGTGACGCTGGGCGTCACGAGCGTCACCAGTTCAGCGAGCTGACGAATATCGCCTTGGTTGTCGCGACTCAAACCCGCCTGACTGCTGATGATCTGGCTGAAAATCTGCGCGTTCGCAAGCAGTTTGCCGATCAGTGCGCTTTTGCTCTGCAGCGAGCTTTCCGCTTGCTGGGACTTGAACGCGGCGATCATCTCGTCGCGCTTGCTATCGAAGAGTTTGATCTGCTCCGAGTCGTCGGTCATCGCCTCCAGCCCTTGCAGGCGCGTCAGCACGGCTTGTTCGAGCGTGGTGATCTGCGCGTCGACATTTCCCGCTTTGCCGGACTGGCCGAGGGTGACGTTGATCTGCACCAGGTTGTTCAGGGTTTCCAGATCGCGGCGCAGGGCCAGGCTGCTGCCCAGCAGGTCGAGGCTTTGCAGCTCGATCCGGGTGCCCTGGAATTCGCGATAGGAATCGCGCACCAGATAGAAATTGGTCACCAGCATCGGCACCAGAAACAGCACGCTGATCAGGCTGAACTTCATGCCGAAGCTCAAGCGGTTCATCAGCGAGACGGCGGGATAGAGCAAGCTCTTCACTGGAAGTCTCCCTTGGTTTTTCTTGTTTTTATTGGCAGTCGCGCAGCGACAGCAGATAGCCACTATCGGGCGCTATCTCTGTATAGCTCAAATCGAAGGGAGTTTTTGTAACTTAAGGTTAACGGCAGCGATGCCGAGGGCATGACGCCCTCGGCACGTCGGGATCAGTGCACCAGCACGGTCCACAGGGCAAAACCGGCATACCACAGCACGGCTGCGCGCAGCAGCAGTTCCCACAGGCAGTCGAGGGTGTTGATGCCTTCCGGCCCGAGCGCCGGTGGCGGGATTTCTCCGGCGGCCAGGCCGACCCGGTTGATCAACTGCGCCGCGCTGATGTTCCAGTTGAGCAATTCATGCAGCATCACCCGACTGACCGCGACGAAGTTGCCGACCAGCGCCAGACTCGCCGCCAGCAAACGCACCGGCAACCAGTCGAAGGCATGGCGCAGTTGCGCGGCGCGCTCGACCAGCGCCGGGTTTTGCCCGTGTTCCTGGGCCAGCGCCAGCAAGCGATACGCCAGTGCTGCCACCGGGCCGAGGACGAAATACCAGAAGATCACCGCGAAGAAGCTTTGATAGGCCTGCCACAACACATGCGCCTGCACGCGTTCGAGCAACTGCTCGCCGCTGTCGGCGCAGATGTTCAGGTCGCGCTTGGCCACATGCGCCGCCGCTTGCAGATCCTCGCGGCGCCAGGCATCGCGAAACGGCCCGAGCCCGCCGAGCAGATCGCCACGCCCCAGGCTGTAAATCACCATCAGCAAATGCACGGGCAAGGCCAGCAAGCCATACGCCACCGGCTCCAGCACCACCAGCAAAAGCGCCAGCAGCGCCACCGGCAACAGCACCAGTATGGTCAGCACCAGCCACGGTTTGCCCGCCATGCGCGGGCTGCTTTCAAGTTTGTGCAGCTCGCGGATCCATCCGCCATCGCGTTGAACCCGATGGCGCAAGGCCGAAAACTTCTCGATCCACAGCGCCAGCAGTAACACCAGAAAACTCATTGTCCTTCCTCTTGTGCCAGGGCCGCGCGGTAACGCGCCCAGTCGAACCCCGGGCCAGGATCAGTCTTGCGCCCTGGGGCAATATCACTGTGGCCGCAGATGCGTGCGTCGGTGATCGCCGGAAATGCCTTTTGCAACTGCCGGGTCAAGGCAATCAACGCTTGGTACTGCGCATCGGTGAACGGCTGATCATCGGTGCCTTCCAGCTCGATGCCCACGGAAAAATCGTTACAGGTTTCCCGCCCATCGAAGACCGAGACGCCCGCGTGCCACGCCCGCTCCAGACAGGAGACAAACTGGGTGACCGTGCCGTCACGTTCAATCAGAAAATGCGCCGAGACGCGCAAGTCGGCAATCCCTGCAAAGTAGGGATGTTCGGTGACATCCAGACGATTCTGGAAAAACTCCTGGACCTTGCCGGTGGCGAACTGCGCCGGCGGCAGGCTGATGTTGTGGATGACCAACAAGGAGATTTCGCCGCTCGGGCGTTCATTGAAGTTGGGCGATGGGCAGACCTGCACCCCGTGACACCACCCGCTAGCGGGATCCAACTGCATACCGATTCCTTCAACGCCGACTGTGTTGGCGCCCAGTATGCCGTGATCGGCCACCGGCGCGCGATCACTTGGCGCGATTGAGTCGGCGCAGATTGCCCAGCACCGACTCCAGCGCACGGTCGAACAGCAAGGTATTGTCCAGCGCACGTGCAACACCGCGGCGCAACTCCAGGGCCAGCGCGGTCCTGCTGCGCTCGAGCACTTTCATTCCGGTGCGATCGACGAAAACATATTTGCCGGTGGCTTCGATGATCGCGGCGAGTTTACAGCGCAGGGTATGCTCGTCGTCTTCGGTAAACGCCACCCAACTGCCCACTCGCAATTGCTCGACCTGCCGCAGACCGGGGTCATCGTGGGGCAGGCGCACCGTTGGCAACGTGGTGTCGCCCTCGTCGGCGGCGGGCAGCACGATCTTTTGCGACACCTCGACCATGGGCGCGGCTTGATCGGCTTCGGCGGAACGCTCCAGCACACTGACGTGCAGCGCTTCGAGTTCGCTGAAAAACTCGCTGGTGGCGAACGGATCGAATGCTGAGCTGTTCAAGCCATCACGCAACGACTTGAGCAACCCCGGCACCAACGCCAACAGACGCAGACTGGATTCGGCGTCTTCATGACGCTGCACGCTCCAGATCAGTTGTTCCATGGTTTGCACGTCGGCTTGCCATTCCGCGGACTGGTCGCCATGTTTCAGGCAGGTCAGCAGCAGGACCTTGCTCCAGGCGTTCTCGACAAACGTGACCACCGACGGCGGCAGGGTTTTGCCCAGCAACGCCTGATTCAACACCTGCTCGACCCGGCGCCGCGCCAGTTCGGTTCGGGCCCGGCCCTCTTCGGCATCGCGCAAACGCTGTTCCAGCAGTTCGCTGCGGCGGCGTTCGTCGCTGGTGAAGGCGAGAAAGTCGGCCAGCAGTTCGGAAAAAATTGCCGGGTCATCGACGAAATCGGTGAGCAAGCGCTGCACCACTTGTTCGATGCGCAGATACAGACTGTCGCGCGCGTCGCCGTCGCAATCGCCCCAGCCCATCGCCGCCTCGGCAATTTCGTTAAGCAGGCGCCGCGCCGGGTGCGTGCCGCGGCTGAAGAAACTTTTGTCGAGCACCGCTACCTTGAGCATCGGAATCTGCAAACGGGCGATCAGCGCCTTGAGCGAATCCGGCACATTGCGGTCTTCGAGAATGCAGTCGAAAACCATGGCGATCAGGTTGATCACGTCTTCATCCGCATCGCCGACGATCCGCGACTTGCCACTCCTGACACTGACCCGGGTGAGCAGCTGTTCGAGCTGATTGCGCAAGTCGAAATCATCCTGAGTCGCCAGTGCCGGCACGTAGTGTTGCAGATGCGAGAGCAGCCGCAGCAAGTCGCGGGTGGAGATCGGTTGCGCCGCGACACTCGGCTCCAGGGTTGGCGCGACCGTGCCACGCACCTGCACGAGCAACTGCTGCAACGCGGCGAAAACTTCCTGCACATCGTCATCGGCGGGCGGCGAATCTTCACGCTCGTCGCGCTCGACCTGGGCGGCCGCTCGATCCAGCGCACGCCGCGCCGGCGCTGGTTTCAGTTCCGGCAGCACGCCGGTGGCGAGCAGCAGTTGATTGGCTTCGGCGTACAACTGCTCGGTTTCGGCCAGGACATAGCGCTCGAACAGCTTGAGCAGGATCAGCTTGACCTTGATTTCCACGCCCAGATTGCGTCCGGCCTGCAGGAAGAATTCGCAAAGCAGCGCCGGGCCGAGGGGGTTGTGTTGATCGTCAAGGGTCTTGCCGAGCAACGCGTTGAGCCGCGCCGTCAACTGATCGAGGGCGAAGCCGTCACGCTTGAGCACGCGACGGACCATGGTCTCGATCGCCACGCTGCGCTCCATGTCGTCGGTGCGCGCCGCCGCCTCGTCGAACAGCAGCGTGCGCGGCAAGGCATTCTGGGTGGGGTCGTATTGAGTCAGGCCGACGAAGGCTCCGAAAAACAGTTCGAGAAAGCCGCGTTCGATGTGTTTGCGCTTGAGGCGCAGGTCACGCATGGCTTCGAAAAAGATGTTCTGCTCGACATCGTTGCGCGCCCGATCGGCCATTTCGAACAGGGTGTCATCGGCGTTATCGAACAGCTCCTGCAAACCGTGGCGCAATTGCTGGGCGGCCTTGTCGCGGACCTGAAGCAGAATCACCGGCAGGCGGGCGAGCGGCGAGTGATTCGCCTGATCGATAGCAGCCTTGTGCAAAGGCACTACTTTTCCGTCGCTGTGCATCCAAGCCTCCTGAAACGGTGATTCGTTCGATCAAGTAACCCCGATCCCCTGTGGGAGCGAGCCTGCTCGCGATGGCGGTGTGTCAGCCGCATCAATGTCACTGAAAAAATGCATTCGCGAGCGGGCTCGCTCCCACAAGTCCCAGCCCATTCTGGCGACATCAGACGTCAATGCCATGACGTCAAATGCAAGGCGGATTATCTTTCATAACGTGTCACCCGCGCCATAGCCGTCAGGGTTTCCCCTAGCAACGCCCCTTCAATGACCACGATATCGCCGGTTTGCTCAAAGAAAATCGACCGGCTGCAGGCCGGCACGCCTGTTCTCACCTTGGGTTGGCTCGCGCCGTACCCCTATAATCGGGCCACTTTGTTTGTGGAGCCCGTTATGCCGAATCTACGTCTCGCCGATCTGACCGCCGAAATCGAAGCCAACGTGCGCCGTGCGTTGCTCGAAGACGTCGGCAGCGGCGACATCACCGCACAACTGATCCCGGCCGAACGTCTGGCCAAAGCCACCATCATTACCCGTGACGACGCCGTCATTTGCGGCACGGCGTGGGTCGATGCGGTATTTCGTCAGCTCGATCCGCGCGTCGCCGTGCATTGGCAAGTGATCGATGGCGAACGGGTCAAACCCAATCAGCCGCTGTTCCATCTGGAAGGCCCGGCGCGTTCGCTGCTGACCGGTGAACGCAGCGCGCTGAATTTTTTGCAACTGCTCTCAGGCGTGGCGACGCGCGCGCAGTACCTCGCCGACTTCGTCGGGCAAACCGAGGTCAAGTTGCTCGACACGCGCAAAACCCTGCCGGGCCTGCGTCTGGCGCAGAAATACGCCGTGACCTGTGGCGGCTGCCATAACCACCGCATCGGTCTGTACGACGCGTTCCTGATCAAGGAAAACCATATTGCTGCCAGCGGCGGCATCACCGAAGCCGTCGCCGCCGCGCACAAGATCGCCCCGGGCAAACCGGTCGAGATCGAAGTGGAAAGTCTGCAGGAATTGAAAGAAGCACTGGATGCCGGCGCCGACATCATCATGCTCGATGAACTGAGCCTCGACGACATGCGCGAAGCCGTGCGCCTGAACGGCGGCAAAGCCAAGCTGGAAGCCAGCGGCGGCATCAACGAAAGCACGCTGCTGCCGATCGCCGAAACCGGGGTGGATTACATCTCGATTGGTGCGATGACCAAGGATGTGAAAGCAGTGGACCTGTCGATGCGCCTCAGCCTCTAACAGCAGCGGCAAGTTTCAAGCTACAAGCCACAGCGCTTTTGCTTTGACTTGTAGCTTGCCGCTTGAAACTTGTAGCTGCTTTTAGACGACGAGGTTGTTCATCTCGCAGTACTCATCCCATTCGACACCCAATACTTCAGCCGCCTCTTTATGCAGTACGAGGCGTTGGGCCTCGAACTCTTCCGGCGTGCTCGTGTACTTGAGCGTCAACTCCCAAGGCTGCAAGCCCTGAGCCTCGGCTTCGTCTTCAAAGGCCCACTGAATCTGGTCTTTCTGATCATCGGGACTCAGGTCCTTGATCTCTTCCTTCAGATCGGGCACGTCCAGAAGGTATTGTTCCAGCGCTTGTTGGTGACGCTGCTCTTGAGTTAATTCAGTCATGGCGTTCTCGTTGATCTGGGAATGGAGGATGGATCTGGATCATCAAGGATCTCTCTGACGCGGCTTGGCCGGCCTTCGGAACCATTCGGGATCATCTGAAAACTGCTAAGCGATGCTCATGCAGGCACCGAATATAGGACGTTTGCATGACGAATTACACGGCTCTTTACATCTCTCGCACAAAAAGCTGACTTGCGGAACATAAATGCCGATCTCGAGTCATAGCGATGTGCCACATCGGCACTCACTTACGCTGTTCACAAGGAAAACCAGTGATGCGCAGCTTCTCGAAAATCTCCGCTGTTGTCTCCACTACCGCTTTGATTGCTGCCCTGGCCCTGCCGGCCAGCGCCATGGCCGTTGAGCTGAGTTCCAGCAGCCCGTCCTATGGCGACAAGGTTTCACTGATCCACAACGACTATGGCAAGACCGTCGTGATCAAAAGCGATATCAGCATCGATGAGTTGCAAAAGATGCGCGATACCCTCAAAGATCAATCACAGCAGATCGAAGAGCTCAAGCGCAGCGGCGGTTCCAGCTCAAGCTCCAGCGGCAGGGAGCTGGACGAACTGAAGAACAAGGTCAAGGAACAGGACCGTGAACTCGAATCCCTTGGCCGTCAGGTTGAAGACCTCAAGCGCAACAGCGGCTCCAGTTCCAATTCCAGCAGCAGCGAGATTTCCAGCTTGAAGCAGAAGGTCAACGATCAGGATCGAGCCATGGATCAGCTCAAACGTACCGTCGAGGATCTGAGTCGCAAGGTGAAATAAGCGAGGATGGTGCCCGAGACAGGAATCGAACCTGCGACCTTCGCGTTACGAGTGCGCTGCTCTACCGGCTGAGCTACACGGGCGGTGGGCTAAAACTAGCACCGCTCTTGTGGTCCGGCAACTTCGCAGAATGTCCGAGTATTTCGCGGGCAAAAAAATGCCCCACCGTTTGCACGGTGGGGCATTTTCATTGCGCTACAGGCTGGGGGTGATTAAACGCCCGAAGCCTTGGCAGCTGCCACGTCTTTGATGGACAGCTTGATACGGCCGCGGTTGTCCACGTCCAGTACCAGCACTTCCACTTCCTGGCCTTCTTTCAGAATGTCGGTGACTTTCTCTACGCGAGCGTCGCTCAGCATCGAGATGTGCACCAGACCGTCCTTGCCCGGCAGGATGTTGACGAACGCGCCGAAGTCGACGATGCGCTCAACCTTGCCGACGTAGATCTTGCCGATCTCGGCTTCGGCGGTGATACCCAGAACGCGCTGACGAGCCGCTTCTGCAGCTTCCTTGGTTTCGCCGAAGATCTTGATCGAACCGTCGTCTTCGATGTCGATCGAAGCCTTGGTTTCTTCGCAGATCGCACGGATGGTCGCGCCACCTTTACCGATGACGTCACGGATCTTGTCGGTGTCGATCTTCATCGCGATCATGGTCGGTGCGTTGGCCGACAGCTCGGTACGCGACTGACCGATGATCTGGTTCATCTGACCGAGGATGTTCAGGCGCGCTTCCAGGGCCTGGCCCAGAGCGATCTCCATGATCTCTTCGGTGATGCCCTTGATCTTGATGTCCATCTGCAGCGCGGTCACGCCTTTGGCGGTACCGGCTACCTTGAAGTCCATGTCGCCGAGGTGGTCTTCGTCACCGAGGATGTCGGTCAGGACGGCGAACTTCTCGCCTTCTTTAACCAGACCCATGGCGATACCGGCAACCGGCGCCTTCATCGGTACACCGGCGTCCATCAGAGCCAGGGAAGCGCCGCAGACGGAAGCCATCGAGCTCGAACCGTTGGATTCGGTGATTTCCGAAACCACACGGATGGTGTACGGGAACACGTCAGCGGCTGGCAGCATGGCCGAAACCGAACGACGGGCCAAACGGCCGTGACCGATTTCGCGACGACCAGCGCCACCCATGCGACCACACTCGCCTACCGAGAACGGCGGGAAATTGTAGTGCAGCATGAACGGGTCTTTTTTCTCGCCTTCCAGGGTGTCCAACAGTTGTGCGTCACGGGCGGTGCCCAGTGTTGCAACAACCAGCGCCTGGGTTTCGCCACGGGTGAACAGTGCCGAACCGTGAGTTTTTGGCAGAACGCCGACTTCGATGTTCAGCGGACGTACGGTGCGGGTGTCGCGGCCGTCGATACGTGGCTTGCCGTTGACGATGTTTTCGCGAACGGTGCGGTATTCGATTTCGCCGAAAGCAGCTTTGACTTCAGCAGCCGAAGGCTGGCCTTCTTCGCCGGACAGCTTGGCAACCACCTGGTCACGCAACTCGCCCAGACGCGCATAGCGGTCGGCCTTGATGGTGATGGTGTAAGCCTGGGAGATCGCGTCGCCGAACTCGGCACGGATAGCGCCCAGCAGTTCGGTGGCTTCAGGCTGTGGAGCCCAGTTCCAGGTTGGCTTGGCAGCTTCAGCGGCCAGTTCCTTGACAGCGTTGATCACCACCTGGAACTCGTCGTGGGCAAACAGTACCGCGCCCAGCATCTGGTCTTCGGTCAGCTCTTTGGCTTCCGATTCAACCATCAGCACGGCGTCGGAAGTACCGGCAACGACCATGTCCAGGCTCGAAGCGGCTTGCTGTTCGTAAGTCGGGTTCAGCAGGTAGCCGGTGCTTTCATGGAAAGCCACGCGCGCGGCGCCGATCGGGCCGTCGAACGGAATGCCGGAGATGGCCAGGGCAGCCGAGGTACCGATCATCGCAGCGATGTCCGGATCGGTCTTCTTGCTGGTGGAAACGACGGTGCAGACAACCTGCACTTCGTTCATGAAGCCTTCAGGAAACAGCGGACGGATCGGACGGTCGATCAGTCGGGAAGTCAGGGTTTCTTTCTCGGAAGGACGGCCTTCACGCTTGAAGAAACCGCCAGGGATCTTACCGGCAGCGTAAGTCTTTTCCTGGTAGTGAACGGACAGAGGGAAAAAGCCCTTGCCCGGATCGGCTTGCTTGGCACCGACAACGGTCACCAATACGCTGACGTCGTCGTCAACGGTGACCAGCACTGCGCCGGAGGCCTGACGGGCGATACGGCCAGTCTCGAGGGTAACGGTCGACTGACCGAACTGGAATTTTTTGATTACCGGGTTCACGGTGTCCTACCTTCTTTGTGGCTCTTGGGGGAAACGGTTTCTTGCGAATTCTTGGGCAATCTCGGGAATCGGCCCGATGTGGATTGTCCGGGTGCTACAGGTAAAGCCATGCCGCAGATAAAACTTGAGGCTGGGAGCCTGCAAGGCGCCAGCGGCGAACCGCTGACGACTTGCAGACAACCAACCTCATAGCGCAATCGCTGATTAGCGACGCAGACCCAGGCGAGCGATCAGAGCGGCGTACCGGCTCACGTCCTTGCCTTTCAGGTAGTCCAGCAGCTTGCGACGCTGGTTAACCATGCGGATCAGACCACGACGGGAGTGGTGATCTTTACCGTTGGCCTTGAAGTGACCTTGCAGTTTGTTGATGTTGGCGGTCAGCAGTGCAACTTGCACTTCTGGCGAACCAGTGTCACCAACAGCTTGCTGGTAGTCAGCAACGATTTGAGCTTTTTCTTGAACGTCGAGAGCCATGAGGCAATCCTTCCTTATCAGGAAACTGTTTCAAAAAAACAGTTTCAACAGGCCAGGGACAAATCCCTGTATCTATAAATGAGTCGTGACCGTGCCTGTTGACAGCCACACTCGCCGACCTGCTGTGACGCAGGCCGGTTCCGGTCATTCCGACCGAATCAAACGACGTGGCGCAATGCGCCCGTCTTCGCTCACTTCACCGATGCCGATGAAGCGACCATTGTGATCCTGTACCCGTACCATGCCGAACTTCGGAGCATCCGGGGCACGTACCGGCTGGCCGTTGAGCCAATAGAACGCGCTCGCTTCCGAAAAATGCAGCAACGGCCAATCCTGCAGGCCGCTGTCCGATGGCATCAGGAAACGATCGACCGCTTCGTTGCCGCCTTCGGCATGTACCGCTTCCAGCTCTTCGAGGGTCACCGTCTGCGCGAGGGTGAAAGGCCCGGCCTGGGTACGGCGCAATTCTGCGACGTACGCACCACAACCGAGTTGCTCGCCAATATCCTCCACCAGGGTGCGGATATAGGTGCCCTTGCTGCAGTCCACCGCAAGACGCGCAGTATCGCCTTCGAAGGCCAGCAATTCCAAGCGCGCAATAGTAACAGAACGCGGTTCGCGCTCCACTACTTCGCCTGCACGGGCCAGCTTGTACAGCGGCTGGCCATCACGCTTGAGCGCCGAGTACATCGGCGGTATCTGACTGATTTGGCCGCGAAATTTCGGCAAAACCGCTTCGACATCGGCGCGACCAACGGTCACCGGGCGCTCCTGCAAAACCTCACCTTCGGCATCCGCCGTGGTGGTGGTCTTGCCCAGTTGCGCCAGGGTTTCGTAACCCTTGTCGGAATCGAGCAGGTACTGCGAGAACTTGGTCGCTTCGCCGAAGCACAACGGCAGCACACCGGTGGCCAGCGGGTCGAGGCTGCCGGTGTGACCGGCCTTCTCGGCATTGAGCAGCCAGCGCACCTTCTGCAACGCGGCGTTGGAGGTGAACCCCAGCGGCTTGTCGAGCAGGATGATGCCGCTGACGTTACGACGGATACGTTTGACCTGAGCCACCGAGTTACTCCTTGGTGTCTTCAGGTGCAGGCGCCGCGACGTGCTGATTGTCTTCAGCCACGGCGCGCTCGATCAACGCCGACAAATGCGCGCCACGCACGACGGATTCGTCGTAGTGGAAGTGCAATTGCGGCACGCTGCGCAGCTTCATTTCACGGGCCAGTTGCATGCGCAGGAAACCTGCGGCGGCATTCAGCACCTTGATGCTTTGCGCGATGTCTTCGGCGTTGTCCTGCCCCATCACGGTGATGAAGATCTTCGCGTGACCGACGTCACGGGAGACTTCCACTGCAGTGATGGTGACCAGACCCACGCGTGGGTCTTTGACTTCGCGACGGATCAGTTGAGCCAGCTCGCGCTGCATCTGATCGCCGATACGTTGGGTACGGCTGTATTCTTTTGCCATGATTTGTTACCTGTTACTGCCCAGCGGTGAAACCCGCAAGGTCTGAAAGCGGCAAACGCCCGGCCTGACAAATGCCAGACCGGGCGTTGCGTTTAGAGTCCGGACGCTGCACCGCGCATTTGCATGCTACGGCGCATCGTGGCCCTTGAAGTGCGCGAGTCAGAGGCTGCGAGCAACCTGAACCTTCTCGAAGACTTCGATCTTGTCGCCGACTTTGACGTCGTTGTAGCTCTTCACGCCGATACCGCATTCCATGCCGGCACGTACTTCGGAAGCGTCATCCTTGAAGCGGCGCAGGGATTCCAGCTCGCCTTCGAAGATAACGATGTCTTCACGCAGTACACGGATCGGACGGTTACGGTGCACAACACCTTCGATCACCATGCAACCGGCGATCGCGCCAAACTTCGGCGAACGGAACACGTCACGCACTTCGGCCACACCCAGGATGTTCTCGCGAACATCGCTGCCGAGCATGCCGGTCAGGGCTTTCTTGACGTCTTCGATGATGTCGTAGATCACGTTGTAGTAACGCATGTCCAGACCTTCCTGCTCGACGATCTTCCGTGCGCCAGCATCGGCACGCACGTTGAAGCCGAACAGTACAGCGTTGGAAGCCAGTGCCAGGTTGGCATCGGATTCGGTGATACCACCGACGCCGCCGCCCACTACGCGCACTTGAACTTCGTCGTTGCCCAGGCCATTCAAGGCACCGTTCAACGCTTCCAGCGAACCACGGACGTCGGATTTGAGGACGATGTTGAGCGTCTTCTTCTCGGCCTGACCCATGTTTTCGAAGATGTTTTCCAGCTTGCCGGCGTGAGCGCGAGCCAGTTTGACTTCGCGGAACTTGCCTTGACGGAACAGAGCCACTTCACGGGCTTTCTTCTCGTCGGCAACCACGCTCATCTCGTCGCCAGCGTCCGGGGTACCGTCCAGGCCGAGGATCTCGACAGGGATGGAAGGACCGGCTTCCTTGATCGGCTTGCCGTTCTCGTCGAGCATGGCACGCACGCGGCCATAGTTCGAACCGACCAGAACCATGTCGCCTTGGCGCAGGGTACCGTCCTGAACCAGCACGGTGGCTACCGGGCCACGACCTTTGTCGAGACGCGATTCAACCACCACACCACGGCCAGGAGCCGATGGAGTCGCTTTCAGTTCGAGAACTTCGGCCTGCAGCAGGACGGCTTCAAGCAGCTCGTCCACGCCAGTACCCATTTTCGCGGATACCGGAACGAATGGTGTGTCGCCACCCCAATCTTCGGAGGTCACGCCGTGAACCGACAGTTCGCTGCGGATGCGATCGAGATCGGCGCCCGGCTTGTCGATCTTGTTCACCGCAACCACCAGAGGCACGCCAGCTGCCTGGGCATGCTGGACTGCTTCGATGGTTTGCGGCATCACGCCGTCGTCGGCTGCAACCACGAGGATCACGATGTCGGTCGCCTTGGCACCACGGGCACGCATTGCGGTAAACGCAGCGTGACCCGGGGTGTCGAGGAAGGTGACCATGCCGCGATCAGTCTCAACGTGGTACGCACCGATGTGCTGGGTGATACCGCCGGCTTCGCCAGCAGCTACCTTGGCACGACGGATGTAGTCGAGCAGGGACGTCTTACCGTGGTCAACGTGGCCCATTACGGTCACGACAGGAGCACGGGAGAACGACTCACCTTCAAACTTCAGGGACTCGGCCAGGGAGTCTTCCAGGGCGGTGTCGCTGACCAGGGTCACTTTGTGGCCCAGTTCTTCGGCTACCAGTTGAGCAGTTTCCTGATCAAGCACCTGGTTGATGGTCGCTGGGGTACCCAGTTTGAACATGAACTTGATGATTTCAGCCGCTTTGACCGACATCTGATTGGC
Organism: Pseudomonas sp. Z003-0.4C(8344-21); assembly: GCF_900104975.1. Classification (NCBI taxonomy): domain Bacteria; kingdom Pseudomonadati; phylum Pseudomonadota; class Gammaproteobacteria; order Pseudomonadales; family Pseudomonadaceae; genus Pseudomonas; species Pseudomonas sp. Z003-0.4C(8344-21). The sequence continues at coordinate 5,451,453 of NZ_LT629756.1, forward strand.
CAGATCGCCAACCGTGATGGTCTCGCCGATCTGCACATCACGCACGACAGGGCCAGTAGGGCTCTGGAAACCGTGGGCGTTGCGCTTCTTCAGCTTGGCCTTGCCGCGACCGCCGCGACGGAAGCCATCGCTTTCTTCGTCGGTAGTGCGTGGCGCCACGCGTGGAGCCGGGGCTTTTTCCTTGACCGATGCGCGATGCGGAGCGTTTTTACGCTCGCCATCACCACCGCCGCTGCGACGATTGTTGTCGTCGGCACGCGGTTTGTCCGGACGGCGCTGTTCGTTCTGCTTGTTGCGAACGTCAGCAGACGGCGCTGGAGCAGCAGCCACCGGCGCGCTTTCGCGCACAGGCTCGGCCACAGCAGCCGGTGCCGCAACGGCGTCGCTGGCAGCGGTTTGCGCAGCAGCAGGCTGGCGACGCGCTTCTTCTTCGGCGCGCTGCTTGGCTTCTTCTTCAGCCTTCTGACGGGCAGCATTTTCTACTGCGCGACGCTCATCCAGTTCACGCTTGCGCTCGGCTTCGATTTCTTCCGGGCTGCGCTGTACGAAAACTTTCTTCTTGCGAACTTCTACGCTGATGCTCTTGCTACCAGCCACCCGCAGGGTGCTGGTGGTTTTACGCTGCAGCGTGATCTTGCGTGGTTCTTCCACTTTCGCCTTGTGGCTGCTTTTCAAGTGAGTCAGCAGGGACTGCTTCTCACTGTCAGTCACATTTTCGTCGGCGGCGGTGTGCGGCAGACCTGCCTCACGCATCTGCTGCAACAGGCGCTCTACCGGTGTTTTGACCTCATCGGCCAGTTGTTTCACCGTGACTTGCGTCATGCACTTCTCTCCTCAGGCCGCGCCTAATTACTCGAACCAGTGGGCTCGGGCGGCCATGATCAACTTGCCGGCACGATCATCGTCAATGCCGTCGATGTCGAGCAGGTCGTCAATAGACTGCTCGGCCAGGTCTTCGCGGGTAATTACGCCGCGCACCGCCAGTTCCATCGCCAAATCCTTGTCCATACCCTCAAGCGAGAGCAGGTCTTCGGCCGGATGGGCGTCTGCCAGCTTTTCCTCAGTAGCGATGGCTTTGGTCAACAAACGATCCTTGGCACGAGCGCGAAGCTCGTCGACGATATCCTCGTCGAAGCCGTCGATGTTGAGCATCTCCTCCACCGGTACGTAGGCAATCTCTTCCAGGCTGGTGAAGCCTTCGTCAACCAGCACCTGCGCCAACTCTTCGTCGACTTCCAGCTCGTCGATGAAGTTGCGCAGGATGTCGCCGGTTTCCGCTTGCTGCTTGGCCTGGATGTCCGATTCGGTCATCACGTTCAGGGTCCAGCCAGTCAACTGGCTGGCCAGACGCACGTTCTGACCACCGCGACCAATGGCCTGAGCCAGGTTATCTGCGCCAACGGCGATGTCCATGGCATGGGCATCCTCGTCGACAATAATTGCCGCAACCTCGGCCGGGGACATGGCGTTGATCACGAACTGGGCCGGGTTATCGTCCCACAGCACGATGTCAACACGCTCGCCGCCCAACTCGCCCGACACTGCCTGGACGCGCGAACCGCGCATACCGATGCAAGCGCCCTGCGGGTCGATGCGTTTGTCCTTGGAGCGAACGGCGATCTTGGCGCGCGAACCCGGATCACGGGACGCTGCCATGACTTCGATGAGGCCTTCGGCAATCTCCGGCACTTCGATGCGGAACAGCTCGATCAGCATTTCCGGCGCGGTACGCGACAGGATCAGCTGCGGGCCGCGGTTCTCGGTGCGGATTTCCTTGAGCAGCGCACGCAGACGCACGCCGACACGGAAGGTTTCGCGAGAGATGATGTCTTCACGGGCCAGCAACGCTTCAGCGTTGTTGCCCAGATCGACGATCACGTTGTCGCGGGTAACTTTTTTCACGGTGCCGGAGATGATTTCTCCCAGGCGCTCGCGATAGGCGTCAACCACTTGAGCGCGCTCGGCTTCGCGAACTTTCTGCACGATGACCTGCTTGGCAGTCTGTGCAGCGATGCGGCCGAACTCGATGGATTCAATTTTTTCTTCGACGACGTCGCCGACCTTGGCACCCGGATGCGTTTCGGCAACCTTGCTTGGCCAGGTTTCGATGGCCGGATCGTCGAGATCATCCTCTTCAACGACCGTCCAGCGACGGAAAGTCTCGTAAGAACCGGTGTGGCGGTTAATTTCCACACGCAGGTCAACTTCGTCTTCAAAACGCTTTTTGGTAGCAGTGGCCAGAGCCAGCTCCAGCGCTTCAAAAATTACGCTTGCCGGTACGCCCTTTTCATTGGATACCGACTCAACAACCAGCAGTACTTCTTTGCTCATCGTACGCCTCGCCTTTCGCAAGCCATTGGATCCGCGGGATCCGCGTCTCAGTCAAAACTGGGAATAATGTTGGCCTTGTCGATCATATCGATCGGCAACAGGAATTCATGGTCATCTACCTGCACCACGACGTCCTGCTCTTCTACACCGCGCAGAAGGCCCTGAAAGTTGCGTCGACCTTCAAAAGGCGAGCGCAGCTTGATCTTCACTTGTTCACCAACGAACTGGGCGAACTGCTCAAGAGTGAACAGTGGGCGCTCCATGCCTGGCGAGGAAACTTCAAGGGTGTATTCAACGGCGATCGGATCTTCAACATCCAGTACACCGCTGATCTGACGGCTGACAATGGCGCAATCGTCCACCAGCACGCCGCCCTCTTTATCGATATAAACGCGCAACATCGAGTGCCGACCCTGAGCCGAAAACTCGATACCCCAGCATTCATAGCCCAGGGCCACGACCACCGGGGCCAGCAAGGCCTGCAACTCTTCTAGCTTGCTCGACACCTGAACCCCCTAGTGCATGATATGTGCATGCTTTGCAAAATAAAAAAATGGGCATAACGCCCATCCTTGAAACGCCGTCGAACAGCGGCGTTGAAAGTGTCCAGCTAACAAAAAGCCCCTGAAAAGGGGCTCCTTAAACTGGTTGCGGGGGCCGGATTTGAACCGACGACCTTCGGGTTATGAGCCCGACGAGCTACCAGACTGCTCCACCCCGCGACAAAGCTGGGGCGGAAGTATACGACCGATCCCTTATAGGGTCAATGTAACCTTCCACCTGCAAGAAAGCCCGCAACAGCGGGCTCTCCTGACTAATTGGTACCGAGAAGGGGACTCGAACCCCTACACCCTATGGGCACAACCACCTCAAGGTTGCGTGTCTACCAATTCCACCACCTCGGCAAAACTACGTTTGAAACCCTTCTTACTTCTGCTCTTGAGCTGGAGGTACGTCAGTCGCTGGAGTAGCCGACCTTTGCTCTTGAAGCACCGGGACATCATCAGAAGCCGGTTGTTGTTGCTTAGGTACTTCCAACACTGCTGGATCTGGCAAACCTGCTTGAGTCAGCTGATGAGCCTTCTCTTTAGCAAAGTAACCTAACCCCAAGCTGGTTATGAAGAAACCGGCGGCAAGTATAGCAGTAAACTTACTAAGAAAGGTAGAGGAACCTTGGCTTCCGAACACAGTATTTGAAGCACCTGCTCCGAAAGACGCGCCAGCGTCCGCACCCTTACCCTGCTGCAGCAAAACCAGAGCAACTACGCCCAATGCACCCAGCAGATGAAAAACGACTACGACTGTTTCCAGCATTTTCTCAGTTTCCCGCGGCGCGACAGATCGCACCGAACTCATCTGCATTCAGGGAAGCTCCACCAATGAGCCCCCCATCGATATCCGGCATGCCGAACAGTTCGGCCGCATTGGCCGCCTTCACGCTGCCGCCGTATAGAAGCCGCACACCTCGTGCGACTTCAGAATTCTCTGCCGCCAACTGCTCGCGAATGGCTTTATGCACATCCTGAGCCTGTTGCGGCGTTGCAGTCAGTCCGGTACCAATGGCCCAGACAGGCTCGTAAGCAATGACTGCCTTGGCAAAGGCACCGACACCCAGCTCCTCGATGATGCTGCCCAGCTGACGCCCGACAACCTCAAGAGTTTTACCGGCTTCACGCTGCTCGAGGGTTTCCCCTACACACAACACCGGAATCAAGCCGCATGCCTGTGCCGCTGCGAACTTGCGATTCAGCATCCCGTCGCGCTCGCCCATTATCTGGCGGCGTTCGGAGTGCCCGACAAGCACCAGGGAACAACCTGCATCCACCAACTGACTGGGAGCAATCTCACCGGTCAGTGCACCTTGCATGGCTTCCACCGCAGAATTCTGCGCGCCGACCGAAATCGACTTGCCTTTCAAGCCATCAATCACTTGATTGATATGCAAGCAAGGCGGGAATACCGCGACATCAACACCGCTTGGCAAGGCCAGGTGACGAAGGCCGTTGATCAGCTCAGCGACGCTGGCGCGGGTACCGTGCATCTTCCAGTTACCAGCTACCATAGGGCGACGCATGCTGTACCTCGTCGGTCAAAGTGGGCGCAGATGTTACCCAAGAGAATGAAGGCTGGCAAGCCGAATCAGGCAGAAACTTCAGTTACCAGTTTTGCCAGTTCTTCGGCATAGCCGCGAACCTGAGTTTCGTCCTCGCCTTCGACCATTACGCGCACCAAAGGCTCTGTTCCCGACTTGCGCAAAAGCACTCGACCACGACCGGCCATTGCCTGGGTTACACGCGCACTCGCCTCTTTGACAGCAGGATGCTCCAGCGGGCTTTCGCCACCACCGAAACGCACGTTGATCAGCACCTGAGGACACTTGCGCAGCGCCTGACGGGTTTGCGCCAGACCTTCATTGCGGCTCTTCAACGCCATCAGGACCTGCAAGGCGGCAATGATCGCATCACCGGTCGTCGTGTGATTGAAGCAGACAACATGCCCCGAATTCTCGCCACCCACCAGCCAGTTGCGCTCCAGCAGCTCGGCGATTACATAGCGGTCACCGACATTGGCCCGGATAAACGGGATGGACAGATCGGCAAGCGCCAGCTCAAGCCCCAGATTACTCATCAAGGTACCAACCACGCCGCCCTGCAACTTGCCGCGCTCATGCAGGTCACGTGCGATGATGAACAGCAAATCGTCGCCATCGACAATGGCGCCGGTGTGATCGACCATCAGAACGCGATCACCATCACCATCGAATGCGATGCCCAGATCCGCGTGCTCAGCCAGCACCGCAGCCTGCAACGGCCCCATGTGGGTCGAGCCGCAGTTATCGTTGATGTTCAGACCGTTAGGCTGCGCCGACAGCACGGTCACTTCTGCGCCCAACTCGCGGAACACGCTTGGCGCAACCTTATAGGTCGCGCCGTGTGCGCAATCGATGACAATCTTCATACCGGAAAAACTGGTGCCGGTTGGCACACTGCTTTTGCAGAATTCGATGTAACGACCGGACGCATCGTTGATTCGCGACACTTTACCGATCTTGCTCGACTCAACCACTGTCATCGGCGCGTCGAGCAACTCTTCGATCATCAACTCCAACTCATCCGGCAGCTTGGTGCCTTTGCCGGAGAAGAACTTGATGCCGTTGTCGTCGTGCGGATTGTGCGATGCACTGATCACGATCCCGGCCTCAGCCTGGAATGTGCGCGACAGATAGGCAATCGCCGGGGTCGGCATCGGACCGAGCAACATCACATCGGCGCCTGCCGATGTCAGGCCGGCCTCGAGAGCCGATTCGAACATGTATCCGGAAATACGCGTGTCCTTGCCGACCAGCACCTTGCAGGCGCCCATCTTGCGGAACGCCATGCCGGCGGCCCAGCCGAGCTTGAGCATGAAGTCAGGAGTGATCGGGTACACACCGACCCGGCCACGAATGCCGTCGGTACCAAAGTATTTTTTGCTCATAAACGCTCCATCATTCTTATTCGGCTGATTCTACGGCTGTGATCATTCGCACCACATCTACCGTTTCCGCCACATCATGGACGCGCAATATACACGCACCTTTTACCGATGCCAGCGCAGCAAGGGCCAGACCGCCATGAAGACGCTCGCCCACGGGACGATTCAAGGCCTGCCCGATCATGCTCTTTCGCGAAACACCCACAAGCAACGGCCTGCCCAACGCATGCAGGGCTTCCATGTGTTTGAACAAGCTTAGATTGTGCTGCAGGGTTTTGGCGAAACCGAAACCGGGATCGAGAATGATGCGCTCGGCAGGGATGCCGGCCGCCGCACACTGCGCCATGCGCTCGGCGAGAAACTCACCCACTTCGCGAGTCACATCCTGATACTGCGGGTTGTCCTGCATGTTTCCAGGCTCGCCGAGCATGTGCATCAGACACACCGGCAAACCGGTCGCCGCCGCTGCGTCCAGGGCACCATCGCGCTGCAGCGAACGGACATCATTGATCAGGCCAGCGCCGAGTCGCGCAGTTTCGCGCATGACCGCTGGCGTCGAGGTATCGACCGAAATGATCACGTCGAGCTCGCGATTGATCAGCTCGACGATCGGCGCCACGCGCTCAAGCTCTTCCAGCGGTGACACCGCTCTTGCACCTGGGCGCGTGGATTCGCCACCGACATCGATCAGCGTGGCGCCGGCAGCCACCATGGCTTCAGCGTGACGCAATGCAGCGTCCAGCTGGCTGTATTGGCCGCCATCGGAAAAGGAATCGGGAGTGACATTGAGAATGCCCATGACATGTGTCCGGGCCAAATCAAGAACCCGGTTGCCGCAAGGCAACCGGGTCAGGGACTGTACAGAAGTCATTTCAAGCCTTAAACGTCAGCAGCCGGACCGCCAATCGGTGTTTCCGGACGCTCGTCACGGACTACTGGTGGTGGCGGAGTACCCGTGCCACCCGTCCAGTCGCGCGGCTCGCGAGGTGTACGCCCCGCCATGATGTCATCGATCTGCTCAGCGTCGATCGTTTCGTACTTCATCAGCGCGTCGGCCATCGCATCGAGCTTGTCGCGATTGTCGGTCAGGATCTGCTTGGCCGTGCCGTAGCAGTGATCGATGATGCTGCGCACTTCGGAGTCGATCAGCTTGGCAGTCTCACCCGAGAAGCTCGCTGCCTGACCACCGCCGCCGCGACCGAGGAACACTTCACCTTCCTCTTCCGCATACATCAACGGACCGAGTTTTTCCGACAGCCCCCACTTGGTCACCATGTTCCGTGCGATCTGGCTGGCACGCATGATGTCGTTGGAGGCACCGGTGGTGACGCCGTCGAAGCCAAGGGTCATTTCTTCAGCGATACGACCACCATACAGTGAGCAGATCTGACTGATCAGCGCACGCTTGGACAGGCTGTAGCGATCTTCTTCCGGAAGGAACATGGTCACACCCAGCGCGCGACCGCGCGGAATGATCGAGACCTTGTAAACCGGATCATGCTCAGGCACTACTCGACCCACAATGGCATGGCCGGCTTCGTGATAAGCGGTGTTCTGTTTTTCTTTCTCGGACATGACCATCGATTTGCGCTCGGCGCCCATCATGATCTTGTCTTTGGCCAGTTCGAACTCTTTCATCTCGACGATGCGCTTGCCGCTGCGTGCAGCAAAAAGCGAGGCTTCGTTGACCAGGTTGGCCAGGTCGGCACCGGAGAAGCCCGGGGTACCACGCGCGATCACCGCCGGCGCAACGTCGTCGCCCATTGGCACCTTGCGCATGTGGACCTTGAGAATCTGCTCGCGACCACGGATGTCTGGCAAGCCAACCACCACCTGACGGTCGAAACGGCCCGGACGCAGCAGTGCCGGATCGAGTACGTCTGGACGGTTGGTTGCAGCGATGACAATGATGCCATCGTTCATTTCGAAGCCATCCATCTCCACCAGCAACTGGTTGAGAGTCTGCTCACGCTCGTCGTGACCGCCGCCCATGCCGGCGCCACGGTGACGACCGACGGCGTCGATTTCGTCGATGAAGATGATGCACGGCGCGTGCTTCTTCGCCTGCTCGAACATGTCACGAACACGACTGGCACCGACACCGACAAACATTTCTACGAAGTCAGAACCGGAAATGGTGAAGAACGGCACCTTGGCTTCACCGGCAATCGCCTTGGCCAGCAAGGTTTTACCGGTACCCGGAGGACCGACCATCAGCACACCGCGAGGAATGCGACCGCCCAGACGCTGGAATTTGCCCGGATCACGCAGGAACTCGACCAGTTCACCGACTTCTTCCTTGGCTTCGTCGCAACCGGCGACGTCAGCCAGTGTGGTTTTCACCTGATCTTCGGAGAGCAGGCGCGCCTTGCTCTTGCCGAAGCTCATCGGCCCGCCCTTGCCACCGGCGCCGCCCTGCATCTGGCGCATGAAGAACATGAACACCGCGATGATCACCAGGATCGGGAAGCTGGCCACCAGCAGTTGCGTCCAGATGCTTTGCTGCTCGGGCTGCTTGCCTTCAACCACGACATGGTTGTCGACCAGATCGCCGATCAGGCCATTGTCCTGGATTGCCGGACGAATGGTCTTGAAGCTGTCGCCATCGGTGCGCTTGCCGGTAATCACATAACCATCAACGGCGACGCGCTCGACCTTGCCATCCTTGACCTGCTGGATGAAGTCGGAATAGTTGAGGGTCTGCGGCTCGTTAGGGCTGGAGAAGTTGTTCATCACCGTCACCAGGACAGCCGCGATGATCAACCACAGGATCAGATTCTTTGCCATATCGTTCAATTAACTACCCTCTGAAGCAAGCTCCGCTACTGGCGCGCGCTTCGCATGATATTCACCGGCCTAACTTACTACATTACCTACAACTCTGGCAGGCGCCGTCTGTAACCCTTTGTGAAACACTTTCTACACAATATTCGTTTATGCACGCGGGGCAAAATATGAAAAAGCTATCGCCCCGCTGAAAAACCACATTATTCGCCGTTGCCACGGTAGCCCCAGGCCAGCATATATTGCTCGCGGGAGCTGCCACGCGAAGAATCCGGCTTGATCATCTGGATCTTGTCGAATTTGCGACGGGCATCCTTCAAATAAACATCAAACCCTTCGCCCTGAAAAATCTTGATGACGAAATTGCCACCCGGCTTGAGTATCCGTTCCGCCAGGTCCAGTGCCAGTTCGCACAGGAACATGGCCTTGGGCATATCCACTTCAGGCGTACCACTCATATTGGGGGCCATATCGGAAATCACAAGGTCCACTTGCGAATTACCGACAGCCTCAAGGATTCGACCAAGTACTGAGTCCTCGGTGAAGTCCCCATGAATGAAGGTGACGTCTGGAATGCTGTCCATTTCCAGGATGTCCGAGGCGATCAAACGTCCCTGACCACCGATCAGTCGACTGGTGACCTGCGACCAGCCACCGGGCGCCGCGCCCAGATCGACAACGCTCATGCCCGGACGGATCAGTTTGTATTTTTCCTGGATTTCCAGAAGCTTGTAACTCGCACGCGAGCGGTAGCCATCCTTCTGCGCCTGCTTCACATAGGGATCGTTGACATGTCTTTTCAGCCAACCAAGGCTTGTCTTGGAACGCGCCATTGGGCACCTCGATGATAAGGGTCGTGATTAGTTGGGCGGATCCACGAACCCTCGGGTAAAATGGCCGCCATTTTACAGAATCCAGACGAAAGGGTCAGATTATGCCGCTCACTCCAGAGCAGAAGAAACAGTACAAATCCATTGGCCACCATCTGAAACCAGTTCTGACTGTGGCTGACAACGGTCTGACTGAAGGTGTGCTAGCCGAACTCGAACGCGCCCTGGCGGATCACGAGCTGATCAAGATCAAGCTCAACATCCTCGATCGCGAGTCGCGCCTGGCGCACATTGCAGAACTGTGCAAGGTCGGCAAAGCGGACCTGGTACAGGTCATCGGCAAGATGGCACTGGTGTATCGCAAGAACTTCAGCGTCAACAAGCAGCTGTCGAACGTTCATCGCTTCAAGTGATGACAAGGGTCAAGGGTGTGCTTCGCGCACCCTGCCACTCCAGCCCGGCACCGGCTGCATGACCAGCACCAGCCCGGAAAACCCCAGCACCAGATAACTGAACACCTGCCAGCGCTGCGCATCCGGCCAGCCGACACGCACGGCGACATACATCGCACACGCGTACAACGCCATCATCAGCACCTGCCCGCGAAAATCCCGCCATAGACTGCCATGGCCCTCGGCCTGTACCAGCACCAAAGCCTGAAAAATCACGCAGACTGCAGCGAAACCCACGACCAGGACTTCAAACGCACTGGCGACTTCGTCGATCAGCAGCGGCGCCAGGCCAATCTGGCCCAAGGCCGGCTGCAAACCGAGATGGATCAGCCATAGCCCGCCAACCCAAAGCATCTGGGCCAGCTGCCAAAGCATGGCGCCCGCATGCAGCGGACGCCTTCTTTCAGATGTGACGAACTTCGACAATCTCGTACTCGATCACGCCGCTTGGCGTTTTGACGGCGACTACGTCACCCTCTTCCTTGCCAATCAAGGCACGGGCCAACGGCGAGCCGACCGAAATCTTGCCGAGTTTGAAGTCAGCTTCATCCTCACCCACGATCTGGTAAGTGACGCTTTCATCCGTCTCGACATTGGCGATTTCAACGGTCGTGCCGAAAATCACCTTGCCCGTGTGCGGGATGGTCGTGACATCGATGACGACCTGATTCTGAATCCGGCCTTCGATGTCACGGATCCGCGCCTCGACCATGCCCTGCTGTTCGCGCGCGGCATGGTATTCAGCGTTTTCCTTCAAGTCACCCAACTCGCGGGCCGTACCGATGTCCTGGCTGAGCTTCGGACGAACGACCTTGGTCAGGTGAGCGTGTTCTTCTTCCAGGGCGCGAGCGCCCTGAACAGTCATTGGGTACTTGGTTATGCTCATGCCTTCAATCCTGCGTGTAGATCCTGCAAGCGACGCACGGTCTTTTCCGGACCGAATTTCAGCGCTTCGCAGATCGCTTCGCCCGCAGCAATAGTGGTGGTGCAGTAGATCTTGTGCTGCAGGGCATTGCGACGAATGGAGTACGAATCGGCGATCGACTGACGACCCTCGGTGGTGTTGATGATCAGCGTGACTTCGTCATTCTTGATCATGTCGACCACGTGCGGACGACCCTCGGTCACCTTGTTTACGCGGCGCACTTTCAGGCCTGCGGCTTCGATCAGCTTGGCAGTGCCGGCAGTGGCAACCACTTCGAAACCCAAGTTGATCAGATCACGGGCCACGCCTGCAACCAGTGGCTTGTCGTCGTCACGTACGCTGATGAACGCAGTACCGCCGGTCGGCAGCACTTCGCTGGCGCCCATCTGAGCCTTGGCGAACGCTTCACCGAAGGTGTCGCCGACGCCCATCACTTCACCGGTCGACTTCATCTCTGGGCCGAGGATCGGGTCAACGCCAGGGAATTTGGCGAACGGGAATACCGCCTCTTTCACGCTGTAGAAGTTTGGAATGATTTCCTTGGTGAAGCCGATCTCTTTCAGAGTCTTACCGGCCATCACGCGCGCAGCGATCATCGCCAGGGAAACACCGATGCACTTGGACACGAACGGCACGGTACGCGAAGCGCGCGGGTTGACTTCGATGACGTAGATATCTTCGCCCTGCAAGGCCAGCTGCACGTTCATCAGGCCGACAACGCCCAGTTCCAAGGCCATTTTCTTGACCTGTTCGCGCATTTCGTCCTGGATGTGCGCCGGCAGCGAGTACGGCGGCAGCGAGCACGCGGAGTCACCGGAGTGAACGCCCGCTTGTTCGATGTGCTGCATGATCGCGCCGATCACCACGTCTTTGCCGTCGCAGACCGCATCCACATCCATTTCGATGGCGCAGTTGAGGAAGTGGTCGAGCAGCACTGGGCTGTCGTTCGACACTTGCACCGCGTCACGCAGGTAGCGCTTGAGCTCGTCTTCCTTGTAGACGATCTCCATCGCACGGCCGCCCAGTACGTAGGACGGACGCACAACCAACGGGTAACCGATTTTCGCGGCAGCGCGAACAGCTTCGTCTTCGCTGCGCACGGTGGCGTTCGGTGGCTGACGCAGGTTCAGACGCTCAACCATTTGCTGGAAGCGCTCGCGGTCTTCGGCACGGTCAATGGCGTCAGGGCTGGTGCCGATGATCGGCACGCCAGCGGCTTCCAGCGCGCGAGCCAGTTTCAACGGGGTCTGGCCGCCGTACTGGACGATCACGCCTTTCGGCTTCTCGACGCGGCAGATTTCCAGCACGTCTTCCAGGGTCACTGGTTCGAAGTACAGACGGTCGGAGGTGTCGTAGTCGGTGGAAACGGTTTCCGGGTTGCAGTTGACCATGATGGTTTCGTAGCCGTCTTCACGCAGAGCGAGAGCGGCGTGAACGCAGCAATAGTCGAACTCGATGCCTTGGCCGATACGGTTCGGACCGCCGCCCAGAATCATGATCTTGTCGCGGCCAGACGGCGCGGCTTCGCACTCTTCCTCGTAAGTCGAGTAGAGGTAAGCGGTGTCGGTGGCGAACTCGGCGGCGCAGGTATCAACGCGCTTGTAGACCGGGAACACTTCGAGCTTCTGACGGTGCGTGCGCAGGTTTTTCTCGGTCACACCCAGCAGTTTGGCCAGACGCTGATCGGAGAAGCCTTTGCGCTTGAGCTTGAACATCAGGTCGCGGTCGATCGAAGACAGACCGAGGGTCTTGACCTTCTCTTCGTCCTTGATCAGGTCTTCGATCTGCACCAGGAACCATGGGTCGATCATGTTCATGCCGAAGATATCTTCGACCGACAGACCGGCGCGGAACGCGTCAGCCACGTACCAGATACGCTCGGCGCCCGGCACGGTCAGCTCGCGCTTGAGCACGCTCATGCTTTCCGGGTTGCTCAGGTCGAGCTTCTCGTCCAGACCGCAAACGCCGACTTCCAGACCGCGCAGGGCTTTCTGCAGGGATTCCTGGAAAGTCCGGCCGATGGCCATGACTTCACCCACCGACTTCATCTGAGTGGTCAGGCGTGCGTCAGCCTTGGCGAATTTCTCAAAGGCGAAGCGTGGCAGCTTGGTCACGACGTAGTCGATCGACGGTTCGAAGGACGCTGGGGTCTTGCCGCCGGTGATGTCGTTCGACAGTTCGTCGAGCGTGTAACCCACGGCCAGTTTGGCCGCGACTTTGGCGATCGGGAAACCGGTGGCTTTCGAAGCCAGCGCCGAGGAACGCGATACCCGCGGGTTCATTTCGATCACGACCATACGGCCAGTGTTCGGGCAGATACCGAACTGCACGTTGGAACCGCCAGTCTCGACGCCGATCTCGCGCAGTACCGCCAGCGAGGCGTTACGCAGGATCTGGTATTCCTTGTCGGTCAGAGTCTGTGCCGGCGCCACGGTGATCGAGTCGCCGGTGTGCACGCCCATCGGGTCGAAGTTTTCGATCGAGCAGACGATGATGCAGTTGTCCTTTTTATCGCGGACAACTTCCATTTCATATTCTTTCCAGCCGATCAGCGATTCGTCGATCAGCAGCTCTTTGGTCGGCGACAGGTCCAGACCACGGGCGCAGATTTCTTCGAACTCTTCACGGTTGTAAGCGATACCGCCGCCGGTGCCGCCCATGGTGAAGGACGGACGGATGATGCACGGGAAGCCCAGCGTCTCGAGGACGGCGTTGGCTTCTTCCATACTGTGCGCGATGCCGGAGCGCGGGCACGCCAGGCCGATGGATTTCATCGCCTTGTCGAAACGCGAACGGTCTTCAGCCTTGTCGATGGTGTCGGCGTTGGCGCCGATCATTTCCACGCCGAACTTCTCCAGAACGCCTTCGCGCTCCAGGTCCAGTGCGCAGTTCAGAGCGGTCTGGCCGCCCATGGTTGGCAGGACGGCGTCCGGACGTTCTTTCTCGATGATCTTGGCAACGGTCTGCCACTTGATCGGCTCGATGTAGGTGGCGTCGGCCATGTCCGGGTCGGTCATGATCGTGGCCGGGTTGGAGTTCACCAGGATGACGCGGTAACCCTCTTCGCGCAGGGCTTTGCAGGCCTGGGCGCCGGAGTAGTCGAATTCGCAGGCCTGGCCGATAACGATCGGGCCAGCGCCGAGAATCAGGATGCTTTTAATGTCTGTACGTTTTGGCATGGGTTGTCACTCAAATCCGCAGGTCAGTCGGCAAGCCGTCTTGATCGATTTCTGAAGTCCCGAAGGGGCCACCGGTGCCGGGGCCGCCCTCGAGGGCTTCTCTCTACAGTCTCAAGGCGAACGCTTAGCGTCGCTTGGCCATCTCGTTGATGAAGCGGTCGAACAATGGCGCGACGTCGTTCGGGCCCGGGCTCGCTTCAGGGTGGCCCTGGAAGCTGAACGCACTTTTGTCGGTGCGCTCGATGCCTTGCAGGGTGCCGTCGAACAGCGATTTGTGGATCGCGCGAACGTTGCCCGGCAGGGTGGCTTCGTCGACCGCAAAACCGTGGTTCTGGCTGGTGATCATCACAACGCCGGTGTCCAGATCCTGCACCGGGTGGTTGGCACCGTGGTGGCCGTGGCCCATCTTCACGGTCTTGGCGCCGGAGGCCAGAGCCAGCAGCTGGTGACCGAGGCAGATACCGAAGACCGGAATTTCGGTTTCCAGCACGTCCTTGATCGCCTGGATCGCGTAGTCGCATGGCTCCGGATCACCCGGGCCGTTGGACAGGAACACGCCGTCCGGCTTCAGCGCCAGGACATCGGCAGCCGGGGTCTGGGCAGGCACCACGGTGACGCGGCAGCCACGCTCGACCAGCATGCGCAGGATGTTGACCTTGACGCCGTAGTCAAAGGCCACCACGTGATACGGCAGCTCGGAAGCGTCGATGGTCGCGTGGCTGTCGGTTTTCAGATCCCAGACCGTCGAGCGCCATTCGTATTGGGTCTTGGTGCTGACGACCTTTGCCAGGTCCATGCCCTTCAGGCCCGGGAAGCCTTGCGCAGCGGCGATGGCGGCTTCTTCGGAGATGTTGTCACCGGCCATGATGCAGCCGTTCTGCGCGCCCTTTTCACGCAGGATGCGGGTCAGACGACGGGTGTCGATACCGGCGATCGCCACGACATTGTTGGCTTTCAGGTAATCGGACAGCGACATCGTGTTACGCCAGTTGCTCGCTACCAACGGCAGGTCACGGATGACCAGGCCAGCGGACCATACGCGGTCGGACTCGGCGTCTTCCGGCGTGGTGCCGGTGTTGCCGATGTGCGGGTAAGTCAGGGTAACGATCTGTTGGGCGTAGGAAGGATCGGTAAGGATTTCCTGATAGCCGGTCATTGCGGTGTTGAACACCACCTCACCAACGGTCTGACCGTCGGCTCCAATGGCTTCGCCGCGAAAAATGCTGCCATCAGCAAGGGCAAGTATGGCTGGCTTAGTCAAGAAGACCTCCCGTAAATAACGCATGAAAGGGCGATCGCAGGTTGTAAAAAAGCGGAGTGACGTATGGACACGTCACCCCGCTTCTTCACTGAATTATTCTGCGCGCTTTTAGTGGACACACTAAAGCTGTAGCTTACAGAAAAAGGCTTTTTTGGTCCACCGCTAAAGAGCCCTAAAGGCCGGAGAATGCGACAGGTCGTCGCCAAGCGGAGAAAAACCGGTGCAAACAGGGCGTTTGCACCGGGTTCAGCACTGCATCAACGCAGTTCGAGCACGTCCTGCATGTCGTAAAGGCCCGGCTCACGACCGTCCAGCCAAAGCGCGGCACGCACCGCACCCTTGGCGAATGTCATGCGGCTCGAGGCCTTGTGCGTGATCTCCAGACGCTCGCCCTCGCAGGCGAACAACACGGTGTGATCACCCACCACGTCGCCACCGCGCACGGTGGCGAACCCGATGGTTTCACGCTCACGGGCGCCGGTGTGACCTTCGCGACCGTAGACCGCAACTTTCTGCAGATCACGATCCAGCGCACTGGCGATGACTTCGCCCATGCGCAGCGCGGTGCCCGACGGCGCGTCGATCTTGTGCCGGTGATGCGCTTCGATGATTTCGATGTCCGCTTCATCGCCCAGGACACGTGCTGCCATGTCGAGCAGCTTCAGCGACAGATTGACGCCGACGCTGAAGTTGGCCGCAAAGACGATCGGAATGTCTTTGCCTGCTTCGACCAGCAACTGCTTCTGCGCGGCGTCCAGCCCGGTGGTGCCGATGACCATGGCTTTGCCGGCCTTGCGGCAGAATGCCAGATTTTTCAGCATCACTTCCGGCAGCGTGAAGTCGATAAGCACGTCGAACTCTTCCGCAACGGCCTCAATATGCCCGGACAGCGGCACACCGATGCGCCCCAGCGAAGCCAGCTCACCGGCGTCGACACCGATCAGCGTACTGCCGGGACGCACCACCGCGGCCGTCAGACCGGTCAGCGGCGCGCGCTGCTGCACGGCTTCGACCAGAATCTTGCCCATGCGCCCAGCAGCGCCCATCACAGCTATACGTCGCATGCTGACTCCTTACAGATCGCCGAAGAAACGCTTCACACCATCGAACCAACCAGTGGTTTTCGGCGAATGGCTGTTGTCGTCGGCCAGCGAGCTGCGGAACTCTTCCAGCAGTTCACGCTGACGACGATTGAGGTTGACTGGCGTCTCGACCGCTACGCGGCACATCAAGTCGCCTGCACCACCGCCACGGACCGGCGCCACACCTTTGCCACGCACGCGGAACTGCTTGCCGGTCTGGGTGCCTTCCGGGATTTTCAGTTTGACCCGACCGTCGAGGGTCGGAATCTCCAGCTCGCCGCCCAGCGCTGCATCGACGAAGCTGATCGGCACTTCGCAAAACAGATGCTTGCCGTCGCGCTGGAAGATGTCGTGTTCGCGGACATTGATGACCACGTACAGATCGCCCGTCGGGCCACCCTGCGTCCCCGCCTCGCCTTCGCCGGACAGACGAATGCGATCGCCGGTGTCGACGCCGGCCGGCACTTTGACCGACAGGGTTTTGTACTCTTCAACGCGACCGTCACCGTGGCATGAATCGCACGGGTCGGAAATGATCTTGCCCTGGCCATGGCAGCGCGGACAGGTTTGCTGCACCGAGAAGAAGCCTTGCTGCATGCGCACCTGACCGATGCCGCCACAGGTCGGGCAGGTCGACGGCGACGAGCCTTTCTTCGCCCCCGAGCCATCGCACGGCTTGCAGTTGACCAGCGTCGGCACACGGATATTCACCGAGGTACCGCGCACCGCCTCTTCCAGATTCAGCTCCAGGGTGTAGCGCAAGTCGCTGCCACGCTGAGCGCCGCCACGGGAACCGCCGCGACCGCCACCGAAAAAGTCGCTGAAGACGTCGCCGAAAATATCGGAGAAGTTCTGCCCGCCGAAACCGGCACCGCCGCCACCCATGCTTGGGTCCACGCCGGCATGACCGTACTGGTCGTACGCCGCGCGCTTGCTGGCGTCGGACAACACTTCATAAGCCTCGTTGGCTTCCTTGAACGCCTCTTCCGAAGCCTTGTCGCCCGGATTACGGTCAGGGTGGTGCTTCATTGCCAGGCGGCGGTAGGCCTTCTTCAGGTCCGCTTCGCTCGTGCCTCGCTCGACACCCAATACTTCGTAATAGTCACGCTTTGCCATAAGTTCTTTGCACTCTTAAGGACGTTCGGCAAACCCCTCCTGAGCCTCGCCAAACTCGTTGAGCCCCCATGAAGGCCCGGACCCAACTCACGTCAATTCAACGATCCTGGTCTTGATTGGTGCGGTATCTGCGGCGCGAAAAGCAGGAGCATTTTCGTCCATACCGCCAACATCCGAGCGTTGTCGCATGCTGTAAAAATTCGCGTATTCCAGATACGCCAACGCGGGAGCAAGCTCCCGCGCGGCGACATCCTACCAGTCACCGCCGCAAGGCAGTCAACCGGACGACCAACAACTTACTTGTGGTCTTTTACTTCTTCGAACTCTGCATCGACAACATCATCAGCCTTCTCGGCCGACTCGCCTTGCGGGGCTGCGCCATCAGCTGGCTGAGCCTGTTCGGCGTACATCTTCTGCGCAACCGGAGCGGAGACTTTCGACAGCTCTTCAACCTTGGCTTCGATGGCAGCCTTGTCGTCGCCTTTAACAGCGGCTTCGAGGGCAACCACGGCAGCTTCGATTGCAGTCTTCTCTTCGGCAGTCACCTTGTCACCGGCGTCAGCGACCATCTTGCGAGTCGAGTGAACCAGTGCGTCGCCCTGGTTACGGGCAGCGGCCAGCTCTTCGAACTTGCGGTCTTCCTCGGCATTCGCCTCGGCGTCACGCACCATGCGCTCGATTTCTTCGTCGGACAGACCGGAGTTGGCCTTGATCACGATCGACTGAGTCTTGCCGGTGGCCTTGTCTTTCGCACCTACGTGCAGGATGCCGTTGGCATCGATGTCGAAGGTCACTTCGATCTGCGGCACGCCACGTGGAGCAGGTGGAATGTCGGCCAGGTCGAACTTGCCCAGCGACTTGTTCTGTGCGGCTTGTTTACGCTCACCCTGCAGAACGTGAATGGTCACAGCGCCCTGGTTGTCGTCGGCAGTCGAGAACACTTGCGATTTCTTGGTAGGAATCGTGGTGTTTTTCTCGATCAGCGCGGTCATCACGCCACCCATGGTTTCGATACCCAGGGTCAGCGGGCTGACGTCGAGCAGCAGAACGTCTTTAACATCACCGGCCAGAACCGCGCCCTGGATTGCGGCACCCATTGCGACAGCTTCGTCCGGGTTGACGTCTTTACGAGCTTCTTTACCGAAGAAATCGGTTACCAGCTTCTGCACCAGCGGCATACGGGTCTGACCACCGACCAGAATCACGTCGTTGATCGCGCCAACGTCGATACCGGCGTCTTTCATGGCGATACGGCAAGGTTCGATGGTGCGCTGAACCAGGTCTTCAACCAGTGCTTCGAGCTTGGCACGCGAAATCTTCACGTTCAGGTGCTTAGGACCGGTGGCGTCTGCAGTGATGTACGGCAGGTTGACATCGGTCGACTGAGCGGACGACAGCTCGATCTTGGCTTTCTCAGCGGCTTCTTTCAGGCGCTGCATGGCCAGCGGGTCACCCTTGAGGTTCATGCCGCTTTCTTTCTTGAACTCGTCAACGAGGTAGTCGATCAGACGAATGTCGAAGTCTTCACCGCCCAGGAACGTGTCGCCGTTGGTGGCCAACACTTCGAACTGATGCTCGCCATCAACTTCAGCGATCTCGATCACGGAAACGTCGAAAGTACCGCCACCCAGGTCATAAACGATCACGGTGTGATCGCCCTTGGCCTTGTCCATACCGTAAGCCAGAGCCGCTGCGGTTGGTTCGTTGATGATACGTTTTACGTCCAGACCAGCGATGCGGCCGGCGTCTTTGGTCGCCTGACGCTGACTGTCGTTGAAGTAGGCCGGAACGGTGATCACCGCTTCGGTCACTGCTTCGCCGAGGTAGTCTTCGGCGGTCTTTTTCATCTTTTTCAGGATTTCAGCCGAGATCTGTGGCGGAGCCATTTTCTGGCCGTTCACTTCAACCCAGGCGTCATTGTTGTCAGCCTTGACGATCTTGTAAGGGACCATCTGGATGTCTTTCTGCACAACTTCTTCGTCGAAACGACGACCGATCAGACGCTTGACTGCGTACAGGGTGTTGTGCGGGTTGGTCACAGCCTGACGCTTGGCCGACTGACCTACCAGAATCTCGCCATCGTTGGCGTAAGCGATGATCGACGGCGTGGTACGCGCGCCTTCAGCGTTTTCGATAACTTTAGCCTTGCCGTTTTCCAGCACGGAGACGCAGGAGTTGGTAGTCCCCAGGTCGATACCGATAATTTTGCCCATGTTCACTCTCCCGAAACTTTGATTTTTTTGCCGCAGCAGTGGTGGCTGACTGCGGTAATACTTAAACGCTTGACTTCTAAATGGGGGCCTTGCGGCTAATTTCAAGCCTGCTCGTCAATAGAAGGCGAAACTGGCGCAGGCGCCTTGCTGACCACAACCATGGCCGGGCGCAACAGGCGACCGTTGAGCTGGTAGCCTTTCTGGAACACCTTCAGCACGCTGTTCGGCTCGACGTCAGCGCTTTCCTGCATGGCCATGGCCTGATGCTGAACGGCGTTGAACGGTTCGCCATGCGGGTCGATCGCTTCCAGCTGATAACGCTTGAGGGTGTCGTGGAACATTTTCAGCGTCAGCTCGATGCCTTCGCGCATCGGGCGGATGCTTTCGTCGTCCGGGCTCGACAGCTCGAGGCCACGCTCCAGACTGTCAACGATAGGCAGCAAGTCGCCGGCAAATTTCTCCAGAGCAAACTTGTGCGCCTTCTCGACGTCCTGTTCGGCACGGCGACGGACGTTCTGCAGATCGGCAGCAACACGCAGAGACTGATCCTGCGCGGCGGCCAATTGCTCTTCGAGCACTTGTACACGGGTCGCCAGGTCGTCACCCGAACCTTCGGGCGCCTGATTGGCTTCTGGGTTTTGCGGATCTACTGTCGATTCGTCAGCCATAGAAATTCTCCTTTCAATTACGTCCGCGAGCCTGACTCGCGCTTCTGCCCCGATATATGGGGCCGCAAAATCAGGCTTCAAGGGCTGGATTCGATTGTCCCTACAAAAAAGTGCTGATTAGTCATTCTCGAATGCGCTAAGAAAGTTATTCGACCAAGCGAATCGAGCTAAGCAGGGGCATTGTCAGGCCCAAACAAAACACTGTATAAATAACCAGACCTCAAGCCTGGGAGCGGCCTCTATGCTGGTGCACCTGTCCGTACACAACTACGCCATCGTTGAACATCTCGATCTCGAACTCGATCGCGGGATGAGCGTGATCACAGGGGAAACCGGCGCCGGCAAGTCGATCATGCTCGACGCGCTGGGCCTGACTCTCGGCGATCGCGCCGACAGCGGCGTAGTACGCCCGGGCGCCGACAAGGCCGATATCCTGGCAACCTTCGATCTGGCCGACATCCCGGAAGCCAGCGCCTGGCTGGCCGAGCGCGATCTGGACATCGACGGCCCGTGCATTCTGCGTCGGGTCATCACCTCCGAAGGTCGCTCGCGCGGCTATATCAATGGCACGCCCTGCCCGCTTGGCGACCTCAAGTCGCTTGGCGAACTGCTGATCGATATCCACAGCCAGCATGAACACCAGTCGCTGCTGAAAACCGATACCCACCGCCGCTTGCTGGATGAGTACGCCGGCGCCACCGATCTGGCCCGTCAGGTGCAGCTTGCCGCCCAGCGCTGGCGCCAGACTCGTCAGGAACTGGAGCGTCTGTCCAACTCCGGCGACGAACAACGCGCCCGGCATCAGCTGCTCAGCTATCAACTCGAAGAGCTGGAAAACCTCGGCCTCGGCGAGAACGAACTGGAGCAACTGGAGCAGGAACACAAGAACCTGACCAATGCCGAAACCTTGCTGGGCATCTGTCGCCAGGTGGTCGAACAATGCAGCGAAAGCGATTCCGGGAATGTGCTGAATGCGCTGACCGCCAGCCTCAACCGCCTGTCGAGCGTGAACCATTCCGCCGGCGCGCTGGGCGAAGCCAGCAGCCTGCTGACCAGTGCACAGATCCAGGTCGAAGAAGCTGTCGGCGAGCTCAACCGCTTTCTCGATAACTTCGATGCCGACCCGGCGCGCCTGCAATATCTGGAAGAACGTCTCGACGCCATCTACACGCTGGCGCGCAAGCACCGCATCCAGCCCACCGAAGTCGGAGAAATGCAGCAGAAACTGCTGGATGAAATCGAAACACTGAATGCCAATGACGAATCCGTCGAGCGCCTGGGTGAAGAGCTGGCTTCGTATGCCCGTCATTATCAGGAGAAAGCACGCGAGCTGAGCGATCTTCGCCATCAGGCCGCCGGCAGTCTCGCCAGCGCGGTGGAACAGGAAATCCAGCGCCTGGGCATGCCCGGCGGTCGCTTTACCATTGAATTGAAAGCCAACAGCGGCGACGAACTGCAACCCAACGGCCTGGAGCAGGTTGAATTGCTGGTCAGCGCCAACCCCGGTCAACCGTTGAAAGCCCTGGCGAAAGTAGCCTCTGGCGGCGAGTTGTCACGAATCAGTCTGGCGATTCAGGTGATCACAGCGCAGACATCACGCGTGCCGACGCTGGTGTTCGACGAAGTGGACGTCGGTATTGGCGGGCCAACGGCGGAAATTGTTGGCCAATTGTTGCGCCGTCTCGGCGAGCGCGGCCAGGTGCTGACCGTGACGCACTTGCCGCAAGTGGCAGCGCAAGGGCATCAGCATCTGTTCGTGCACAAGGTACGCGATGAAAAAGCGACTCACACCGCTGTGGCGAAGCTGAGCAAGAACGAACGTATCGAAGAGGTCGCGCGCATGCTCGGCGGTATCGATCTGACCAAGGAATCCTTGGCCCATGCGAAAAAAATGGTGGTAACGGCCAAGGCCTGACCCGCAGCAGAAAGCACGAAGGCGACCCTTGGGTCGCCTTCGTTCGTTTCGCGAATGTGAAATTCGCGCGACATGCTTACTTTTTCTTGCGTACGTACAGCACCAGGTTGTGATCAACCATTTCGAAGCCATGCTTCTCGACGATCGACTTCTGAAGTTTTTCGATTTCTTCGTCGAAGAATTCGATCACTTCACCCGATTCCACGTTGACCATATGGTCGTGGTGACCACCATCAGCCAGTTCGAAGACCGCGTGGCCGCCGTCGAAGTTGTGGCGGACCACGAGGCCGGCCGCTTCGAACTGGGTCAGGACACGGTAAACCGTGGCCAGACCGACGTCCTCGCCAGCTTCCATCAACGCCTTGTAGACGTCCTCGGCACTCATGTGACGCTGCTCGGTGGAGTCGAGCATTTGCAGGATCTTGACCCGTGGCAGGGTCACTTTGAGGCCGGCTTTGCGTAGTTCGCTATTTTCAACCATGGTCAGCTTTCTCGCGATGCTGCTTCGCAGCTTCTCTTAATGCGGGTATGATCGGCGTTTACGTTGTCCCAGCCAAGATAGTGGAAGTCGCCCACCGATGCAAAACACCAAGCTCTTGCTAACCAGTTTCACCTTTGTGGGACTGCTCGCACTCGCCGGTTGTTCATTCCCCGGGGTTTACAAAATCGACATCCAGCAGGGCAATGTCGTCACGCAGGACATGATAGACCAGTTACGCCCGGGAATGACCCGGCCGCAAGTACGGTTTATCATGGGCAACCCTCTGCTTGCCGACACGTTCCATGCCGATCGCTGGGATTATCTGTACAGCCTGCAACCGGGTGGCGGTGAACGCCAACAGGAACGCGTCAGCGTTATCTTCAATTCAAACGACCAGCTTGTCAGCTTGTCCGGTGACTTCATGCCGGGCGTGAGCCGTGACGAAGCCATTCTCGGCAAGGACAGTGGCACCACCGTCACCGCGCCTGCTGAAAACGCCGAGAAGCCAGAAGCTGAAAAACCAGCCAAGCCCGGCTCCTTGCTGGATCAGATCCAGAAGGACGTCGATGGCGTAGAAACCGTTCCGGTGCCAACGCCAGAACCGCTGGACACCTCGCCGCAATAATTTTGCGAGGCAATAAAAAACCCGGACATTCCGGGTTTTTTATTGCCTGCGTTTTGTTCGCCTCAAAGATTTCGGGCCTTGGCCTCTGCCGCTTTGGCCGCTCGCAAACGGCGCACTTCCTTGGGATCGGCGAGCAGCGGCCGATAGATCTCTATGCGATAGCCTGCCTGAATCACACGCGTGTCCGCGACCGCTTTACCGAAGATACCCAACGGGCACTCATCCAGATTGAGCTCAGGAAAGTCAGCAGCGATTCCCGACGCCTGCACCGCCGCACGAACCGTCATGCCCTCCGGCACATTGACCGAACGCAGCACCTGGCGATCAACCGCGGCATACACCACTTCAATCTCAAGCACTGGGCTGACCATGCATCTGTTTGGCGCGCTGGCAGAACGCGTCCACCAGTGTGTTGGCAGCCTGATTGAACAGCGGCCCCAACGTAGCGCGCACCAGCGGCCCGGCATAATCGAACGAAAGGTCGAGGCTGATCTTGCAGGCTTTCTCGTTCAACGCCTTGAACACCCAGACGCCGTGCAACTGATTGAACGGGCCTTCTTCCAGGTTCATCTCAATCGACTGCCCAGGCACAAGGGTATTGCGCGTCACGAAATGCTGGCTGAGGCCGCCCTTGGCCACGCCGACACTGGCGCGCATGTGTTCCGGCGAGCTTTCCAGCACCTCGGCAGCCGAACACCACGGCAGGAATTCCGGATACCGCGCCACATCATTGACCAGGTCGTAGAGAAACTGCGCCGGGTAAGGCAGCAGCGCGGATCGTTGAATATGTGTCGTCATGTAAGCGTTACTTCCAGAGCTGAGCGGCAAATACTACAAGAATGCCGATAGGCGCCACGTAGCGCATCAAGAACAGGGACAGGGCAAACAGTGCCGGGTTGCGGATCGACAACTCGTCGCGCACCGCCTCACGCCCCACGACCCATCCGGCGAACAACACGAAACACAAGCCACCGACGGGCAACATGATCCGCGAGGTGAAGAAATCGATCACGCCGAAGAAATCCAGACCACTCTTCGCGCCCCATTGGTAGAGACTGAACACTCCGCCTTCGTTCACGAAAAACTTGGCTTCCTTCCAGATATTGAAGGAAAACACCGTGCCCAGACCGACGAACCAGCAGGTAAAGGCCAGCCAGAACGTGACCCACGCGCGACTGATTTTCGTGCGTTCGACCAGGTAGGCGACCATCGGCTCAAGCAGCGAAATCGCCGAACTCCAGGCCGCGACCGCCACCAGCACGAAAAATACCACGCCCATCAACTGGCCGAAAACCACGTTACCAAAGGCAAACGGCAGGCTGACAAACATCAGCCCCGGCCCTTCGCTCGGGTTCAGGCCGGCCGCGAACACAATCGGAAACAACGCCAGACCGGCGACCAGCGACACAAACGTATCGAGCAACGCGACACCCACCACGGTACGCGACAGCGAGGTGTTCTTTGGCATGTAGGCGCCGTAGATCATGATCGAGCCGACACCGACGCTCAGCGAGAAGAACGCGTGCCCCATCGCCGGCAGCAAGCCATCCAGAACCTTTTCCGGATGGAAGTCGAACATGAAATGCACACCTTCCATGAAATGCCCGGTGGTCATGCTGTAGCCCAGCAGCACCAGAATCATCACGAACAACAGCGGCATCATGATCCGAAGGCTGCGTTCCAGGCCGGCAACCACGCCTCTGGCAATAACGAACGCCGACAGCAGCATGAAAATCGTGTGCCAAAGTGTCAGCCGCCATGGATCGGCGATGACGTTGCCGAAATACGCGCCGACCTGGTCGGGTGTCGCGCCCTGGAAGTCGCCGCGGCCCATGTCGACGATGTAATCCAGCGACCAGCCGCCGACCACACTATAGAAAGACAGGATCAGCAACGCCGTGATCATCCCGGCGAAGGCGCCCCACGACCACTTGGGCGAGTGCCCGGCTTCCAGCGCCAGCACCTTTAAAGCGTTCGCCGGACTTTGCCGGGCGCGCCGGCCGATCAGGGTTTCAGCGAGCATCACCGGAACGCCGATCAGCGCGATGCAGGCCAGAAACATCAGCACAAAGGCGCCGCCGCCGTAGACCCCGACCATGTAGGGGAACTTCCAGATACTACCCAGTCCCACGGCCGAACCGGTCGCGGCGAGTATGAATACCCAGCGGCTAGCCCAACTGCCGTGGACAGAAACCTTGTCTGTCGACATCGTTTATCACGCCCAAGCGTTAGAAAAAGAGGCCGCATTGTCCGGGATTCACTCAACCTGCTCAAGCACGCAGCATCACCGTAGCCGACAGCCGAACAACTCCATATAATGCCGCCCCTATGGCTAAACAGAAGAAACACCCAACAGGGACCATCGCGCAAAATAAAAAGGCGCGACACGATTACTTCATCGAGCACAAGTTCGAGGCTGGTCTGGTCCTGGCCGGCTGGGAAGTAAAAAGTCTGCGGGCGAGCAAGCTACAGCTGGTCGACAGCTACGTGCTGCTCAAGGATGGCGAAGCGTGGTTGCTCGGCAGCCACATCACGCCGCTGATGACCGCAAGCACCCACGTCATCGCCGACCCGGTGCGCACGCGCAAGCTGCTGCTCAACCGCCGCGAGCTGGACAAGCTCGCCGCCGCCGTGCAGCAAAAGGGTTACGCCTGCGTCTGCCTGTCCTGGTACTGGAGCAAGCACATGGTCAAGTGCGAGATTGCTCTGGGCAAGGGCAAGAAGGAATACGACAAGCGTGACACCGAGCGCGAACGCGATGCCGGTCGCGAATTGCAGCGCGCGGTGCGCAACAAGGGCAAGGAAGACTAACCTCTTCTGCCTCTGGCGCGTATTCGCGAGCAGGCTCGCTCCCACCCTTGGAATGAATTTCCATGTGGGAGCGAGCCTGCTCGCGAAAGCTATTTCAGCATCAACACAAATACACCTGATCACACCCCCTTGCGCCGCTCCGCCCGCGCCATCCGCTGAACCTCCTGCCGAACCTCTTCCAGCACTTCCTGCACATACAGAATGTGTCGGCTGGACACTTCCCGCGCCTGCTCCGCACGGCCTTCGATAATCGCCAGATACAATTCCCGATGCTGAGTGATCAGCATGTCGCGAGTCTCCGTGCGCTGCTTGTACATGCCGCCGATGTTGGTCACGACGTTGCGCTTGAGCAAATCGAACAGCCCGCGAATGGTGTGCAGCAACACCGCGTTATGGCTGGCCTCGGCAATCGCCAGATGGAATTTCGCATCGGCCGCCCCCTCCTCCGCCCGACTCACTTCTTCGTGGCGCGAATAGCAGTCCTGCAGCTCTTCGAACGCGGCGGTCAGGCGCTCGCGATCCACATCGGTGGCGCGCAATGCAGCGTAATAGGCACACGATGCTTCCAGAGTGTGGCGAAACTCCAACAGATCCCGCTGCGCCTCGGGGTTGCTTTCGAGCAGTTGCAACAGCGGATCGCTGAACGTCGACCCCAGGCTTTCGACCACGTAGTTGCCGCCGCCCTGACGGCTGACCAGCAAGCCCTTGGCCGCAAGTCTCTGGATCGCTTCGCGCAGCGACGGACGTGATACGCCAAATTGCTCGGCCAGCGTGCGCTCCGCCGGCAGCCGTTCACCGGACTTCAGCGTGCCCTCGAGAATCATCCCCTCGAGCCGCTCGACAATGTCGTCAGACAAACGGCGCGAACGTATCTGATCAAACCCCATAACTCATTTCTCCACGATCCCGACCGCTCGCCGGGCTCTCTATTCTGGCCTATCGGCGCCCTGCCGGCACCTGGCAGACGTCACTTGCCGAAAGCGGAGCAGATGCGATCTGCACCGCATGTTCGACAAAAGTTTTAGGGCGACAAATTGACACACCGATATCAAGGCTTTTACCCTAGCCAACAGCGATTGTAAATTGGTCTTACCAATTAACCAAGAACGCTGACAGTGCCTGACCAACAACAATTAGGGGCCACCCCACTATGCAAACCTGGCAACAGCTCTACAGCCCGCTCGGCAGTCTCGGCGTCTCCGCACTCGCGGCCGTCATCCCCATCGTGTTCTTCTTTCTCGCCCTGGCGGTGTTTCGCCTCAAGGGCCATGTCGCGGGCAGCATCACGCTGGCACTGTCGATTGCCGTGGCGATCTTCGCCTTCCAGATGCCGATCGATATGGCGTTCGCTGCGGCCGGGTATGGCTTCGCCTACGGTCTGTGGCCGATTGCCTGGATCATCGTCGCGGCGGTGTTCCTCTACAAATTGACGGTCAAGAGTGGCCAGTTCGAGGTCATCCGCAGTTCGGTGCTGTCGATCACTGACGACCAGCGCCTGCAAGTGCTGCTGATCGGTTTCTGCTTCGGTGCGTTCCTCGAAGGCGCCGCCGGTTTCGGCGCGCCCGTGGCGATCACCGCTGCGCTGCTGGTGGGTCTTGGTTTCAATCCGCTCTACGCCGCTGGCTTGTGCCTGATTGCCAACACTGCACCGGTTGCCTTTGGTGCGCTGGGGATTCCGATCATCGTCGCCGGTCAAGTCACCGGCATCGACGCCTTCAAGATCGGCGCCATGACCGGTCGCCAACTGCCGCTGCTGTCGCTGTTCGTGCCGTTCTGGCTGGTGTTCATGATGGACGGCCTGCGCGGCGTGCGCGAAACCTGGCCGGCCGCGCTGGTCGCAGGCTTGAGCTTCGCCATCACGCAGTACTTCACGTCGAACTTCATCGGCCCGGAACTGCCGGATATTACCTCGGCGTTGGCCAGCCTGATTTCCCTGACCCTGTTCCTGAAAATCTGGCAGCCAAAACGTGCAGCCGGCCAACACATCGCCGGCGCCGTTTCTGCTTCGGTGGTGAGCGCCAGCGTCGGCGGTTTCGGCCAGAAGCGCACTACCGTGGCGTCGCCTTACAGCCTCGGGGAAATTTTCAAGGCGTGGTCGCCGTTCCTGATTCTTACTGTGCTGGTGACGATCTGGACGCTGAAGCCTTTCAAGGCGATGTTCGCTGCGGGCGGCTCGATGTACAGCTGGGTGTTCAACTTCGCGATTCCGCATCTTGATCAACTGGTGATCAAGACTGCGCCGATCGTGGCGAATCCAACGGCCATTCCAGCGGTATTCAAACTCGACCCGATTTCCGCGACCGGCACGGCGATTTTCTTCTCTGCGCTGATTTCGATGCTGGTCCTGAAGATCAATTTCAAAACTGGTCTGACCACTTTGAAGGAAACCTTCTACGAACTGCGCTGGCCGATTCTGTCGATCGGCATGGTGCTGGCGTTCGCCTTCGTCACCAATTACTCAGGCATGTCGTCGACCATGGCCCTGGTACTGGCCGGCACCGGCGCGGCGTTCCCGTTCTTCTCGCCGTTCCTTGGCTGGCTGGGCGTGTTCCTGACCGGCTCCGATACCTCGTCGAACGCGCTGTTCAGTTCGCTGCAAGCGACCACCGCGCACCAGATCGGCGTCAACGACACCTTGCTGGTGGCCGCCAATACCAGCGGCGGCGTGACCGGCAAAATGATCTCGCCGCAATCGATCGCCGTGGCCTGCGCCGCGACCGGGCTGGTGGGCAAGGAGTCGGATCTGTTCCGCTTCACCCTCAAGCACAGCCTATTCTTTGCAACGATCGTCGGTTTGATCACCTTGGCTCAGGCCTACTGGTTCACCGGCATACTGGTGCATTAAGCCTACAAGCAATACAGCAATAACCGACGCCGGCCCGTGATCCGGCGTCAGCCATTCACCACCGGGTCTGTAAGGCTGCTAAAAGCAATGCGCT
This sequence comes from Pseudomonas sp. Z003-0.4C(8344-21), assembly GCF_900104975.1. NCBI lineage: Bacteria > Pseudomonadati > Pseudomonadota > Gammaproteobacteria > Pseudomonadales > Pseudomonadaceae > Pseudomonas > Pseudomonas sp. Z003-0.4C(8344-21). The sequence continues at coordinate 5,480,539 of NZ_LT629756.1, forward strand.
CTATATTCAGCAGCCGCCGCAGACGGATAACCGGGACCACCCGGAGACACGCCTGATGAGCGAGCTTTTTTACAATGCTGTGCCAAACGCTACCCGCGTGGCGCCGCCACTGCCCGAACCTCGGCAATACCCCAGCGAGAAACCGTCGCGGGTGTACCTGTTCGGCACGTGTGTGGTCGACCTGTTCTACCCCGAAGCCGGGATGGACGCGATCCACTTGCTGGAGCGTGAAGGCATTCGGGTCGAGTACCCGCAAGGGCAGAGCTGCTGCGGGCAACCGGCCTACACCTCGGGTTACACCGAGCAGGCGCGGACCGTGGCGCGCTCGCAACTGGCGCTGTTTGCCGGGGATTATCCGGTGGTGGTGCCGTCGGGTTCCTGCGCCGGCATGCTGCGTGAACATTACGCCGACTTGTTCAAGGACGAGCCGGAAACGCTGAAACAGGTACAGGCCCTCGCAGCCCGCACCTATGAACTGGCCGAGTTTCTGCTGTTCGTCTGCAAGGTGCAGCTCAAAGACAGCGGCGAACCGGTGAAAGTCGCGCTGCACACCTCGTGTTCGGCACGCCGCGAAATGAACACCCACCTGCACGGCCGCGAGCTGTTGGCGCAGTTGAGCAACGTGGAACGGGTCAACCACGACCACGAAAGCGAATGCTGTGGCTTCGGCGGAACATTCAGCGTCCGTATGCCAGACATTTCCGGGGCGATGGTGGCTGACAAGACCCGGGCCTTGAAGGAATCCGGCGCGCATCAGATTCTCAGTGCCGACTGTGGCTGCCTGATGAACATCAACGGCGCACTGGAGAAACAACGGGAAGCGCTGCGCGGGCAACACCTGGCGAGCTTCCTCTGGCAACGAACCGGAGGTGCGCAATGAGCACCTCGACGATTATTCCTACGGTCGCCGTAGAAGAAGATTTCCGCACCCGGGCGCACAACGCCTTGGGTGACCAGCAGCTACGGAACAACTTCCGCACTGCCATGGACTCCCTGATGACCAAGCGCGCCGCCGCTTTCAGTGATGCCCATGAACGAGAACATTTGCGCGCACTGGGCAATTCGATCAAGGCCCGCGCATTGTCCAAATTGCCCGAGCTGCTCGAGCAACTGGAACAGAACCTGACCCGCAACGGTGTGACAGTGCACTGGGCGGAAACGGTGGACGAAGCCAATGGCATCGTCCTCTCGATCATCCGCGCTCACGAGGCGCGGCAAGTGATCAAGGGCAAATCGATGGTCAGCGAAGAGATGGAGATGAACCATTTCCTCGAGGCTCGGGACATTGAATGTCTGGAGTCCGACATGGGGGAATACATCGTCCAGCTCGACCACGAGAAGCCTTCACACATCATTATGCCGGCGATCCACAAGAATGCCGGTCAGGTCGCGTCCTTGTTCCACGACAAACTTGGCGTGGAGTACACCAAGGACGTTGACCAACTCATTCAGATCGGTCGCAAAGTCTTGCGGCAGAAATTCTTCGAAGCGGACATCGGCGTTTCCGGCGTCAACTTCGCCGTGGCTGAAACCGGCACCCTGCTGCTGGTGGAAAACGAAGGCAACGGCCGCATGACCACCAGCGTGCCGCCGGTGCACATCGCCGTCACCGGCATCGAAAAAGTCGTGGAAAACCTGCGCGACGTGGTGCCGTTGCTGTCCCTGCTGACCCGCTCGGCACTGGGCATTCCGATCACTACCTACGTCAACATGATCTCCGGCCCGCGCAAGGAACACGAACTCGACGGCCCGCAGGAAGTGCATCTGGTGCTGCTCGACAACGGCCGCAGCCAGGCCTTCGCCGACAGTGAATTGCGCCAGACCCTCAACTGCATCCGCTGCGGCGCCTGCATGAATCATTGCCCGGTGTACACCCGCGTCGGCGGCCACACCTATGGCGAGGTCTACCCGGGACCGATCGGCAAAATCATCACCCCGCACATGGTCGGCCTGGCGAAAGTCCCGGACCACCCGAGCGCGTCCTCGCTGTGCGGCGCCTGCGGTGAAGTGTGCCCGGTGAAAATTCCGATCCCGGCGATTCTGCGCCGCTTACGCGAAGAGAACGTCAAAGCGCCGGACTCGCCGCATCAAGTGATGCGCGGCCAAGGCAGCAAGTATTCGCGCAAGGAACGCTTGATCTGGAACGCCTGGGCAAAACTCAACAGCTCGCCAACTCTGTATCGCCTGTTCGGCTTCTTCGCCACCCGCCTGCGCGCGCTCACGCCAAACAATGTCGGCCCGTGGACGCAAAACCACAGCGCACCGAAACCCGCCGCTCGCTCACTGCACGACATGGCCCGCGAGCATCTGGCCAAACAGGGAGATCGTTGATGAGCGCCAAGCAAAATATCCTCGGCAAACTGAGGAAAAGTCTGACCGGCACCACGCCGATCGCCGACAACTTCGATGTCGAACTGGTGACGCAGCCTTACACCTACAGCGCCGAACAGCGCATTCCGCAACTGCGCAAATTGATGGAAGCGGTGCACACCGAAATCCATCTGACCTCGGCCGAAGCATGGCCGGCGCTGCTCGCGCAATTACTGCGCGATCGCCAGTTGCCCAGCCTGCTGATCGCACCGACGACACCGCACGGGCAACGCATCACACAACACTGGGCGAACAATCCCGGGCTGCCTGCACTGAAATCCTACGACCGGCCGGTGGAGGAATGGAAAGCCGAGCTGTTCAACGACACCCCGGCCAGCCTTACCGGCACCCTCGGTGCCATCGCTGCGACCGGCAGCCTGATTATCTGGCCTACCCGCGAAGAGCCGCGCTTGATGAGCCTGGTACCGCCGGTGCATTTCGCCCTGCTCAAGGCCAGCGAGATCCGCGACAACTTCTACCAAGTGCAAGCGGAATTTGAATGGGCGCAAGGCATGCCGACTAACGCGCTACTGGTCTCCGGGCCTTCGAAAACCGCCGATATTGAACAGGTGCTGGCGTATGGCGCGCATGGCCCGAAAGATCTGGTCGTGCTGATTCTGGAGGATCAATGAGTCTTCCTGCCGCTTTCCTGCGTGATGCCGAGCAACTGATCCCGGCCGAGCGCCGCTTTGACGATCCGTTATCGACTCTGGCCTTCGGCACCGATGCCAGTTTCTATCGATTGATTCCGCAACTGGTGATCCGCGTCGAGTCCGAAGACGAAGTCGTGGCATTGCTGAAACTGGCCCAGCGTGATCGCGTGCCGGTGACCTTCCGCGCCGCGGGCACCAGTCTGTCCGGTCAGGCGATCAGCGATTCGGTGTTGATCGTGCTCGGGGATAACTGGAACGCCCGTGAGATCCGTGGCCAAGGCACGCAGATCCGTCTGCAACCGGGCGTTATCGGCGCGCAGGCCAACGCCTGGCTGGCGCCGTTCGGACGCAAGATCGGCCCGGACCCGGCGTCGATCAACGCCTGCAAAATCGGCGGCATCGTCGCCAACAACGCCAGCGGCATGTGCTGCGGCACCGCGCAAAATACCTATCACACCCTGGCCGGAATTCGTCTGGTGCTGGCCGACGGCACCTGCCTCGACACCGAAGACGCGGCCAGTGTCGCAGCGTTTCGCTCAAGCCACGGCGAGCTGCTCGAGCGATTGGCGACATTGGGCCGCGAGACCCGCGCCAATGCCGAACTGGCCGCACGAATCCGCCACAAATACCGTCTGAAAAATACCACCGGCCTTTCGCTCAATGCCCTGGTGGATTTCGACGAGCCTGTGGATATCTTGAGCCACTTGCTGGTCGGCTCCGAAGGCACCCTCGGCTTCATCAGCGCAGTGACCTACGACACCGTTATCGACCACCCGAACAAAGCCTCGGCGCTGATCGTCTTCCCAAATGTGGAAACCTGCTGCAACGCGGTCACCGTGCTGAAAAGCCAACCGGTGTCCGCCGTCGAACTGCTCGACCGGCGCAGCCTGCGCTCGGTGCAAGACAAACCGGGCATGCCTGCTTTCGTACAACAGCTGTCGAACAATGCCTGCGCCTTGCTCATCGAATCCCGCGCGGCATCTTCCGCTTTGCTGCAGGAACAACTGGCGCAAATCATGGCGTCGCTCAGCGGATTCCCCGTCGAGAAGCAGGTCGACTTCACCGAGGATCCTGTGGAAAACGCCCGGCTGTGGGCGATCCGCAAAGACACCTTCCCCGCCGTCGGCGCCGTGCGCAAAACCGGCACGACAGTGATCATCGAAGATGTGACCTTTCCGGTCGAGCAACTGGCCATCGGCGTGAATCGCCTGATCGAGCTGTTCGATAAACATGTCTACGCCGAAGCGATCCTTTTCGGACACGCGCTGGAAGGCAATCTGCACTTCGTCTTCACCCAAGGCTTCAACAACCCGGAAGAAATCGCACGCTATCAAGCGTTCATGGACGACGTCGCGCAACTGGTGGCGGTCGAGTTTGGCGGTTCACTGAAAGCCGAGCACGGCACCGGCCGCAACATGGCGCCGTTCGTTGAACTGGAATGGGGCAGCGACGCCTATCAGTTGATGTGGCAGCTCAAGCGCCTGCTCGACCCCAACGGCATTCTCAACCCGGACGTGGTCCTCAGCGAAGATCCGCAGATCCATCTCAAACACCTGAAACCACTGCCCGCCGCCGATGAGATTGTGGATAAGTGCATCGAATGCGGTTTCTGCGAGCCGGTCTGCCCGTCGAAAGGCCTGACCCTGAGCCCGCGTCAGCGCATCGTTATCTGGCGCGATATTCAGGCGAAAAAACGCGCCGGCATCGACACCCGCGAACTGGAAGAAGCCTACGAGTACCAAGGCATCGAAACCTGCGCGGCGACTGGGCTCTGCGCACAACGCTGCCCGGTCGGCATCAATACTGGCGAGCTGGTGAAAAAGCTCCGCGGCCGACACGCAACCCATCAGAAAACCGCCGACTGGATCGAAGGAAATTTCGACAAGACCCTGCAAGGCGCACGCTTCACCCTGCACGTCGCCAACGGTGCGCGGATGCTGCTTGGCGCACCGCGTCTGGAAAAGCTGTCGGCGACCCTGACCCGTTTGTCCAAAGGCCAGGTGCCGCTGTGGACCAACGCGATGCCGCAACCGGAAAAAGCCATTCGCTTCAGTCCGAACGTCGCAGACGAGCGCCCGCGCGTGGTGTATCTGGCCGCGTGCGTGTCGCGGGTCATGGGCCCGGCGGCGGGCGACAAAGAACAGATGTCGCTCTACGACAAAACTCGCGGTCTGCTGGAAAAGGCCGGTTACCAGGTTGTGTTCCCGGAGAATCTCGACAACCTCTGCTGCGGTCAGCCGTTTGCCTCCAAAGGCTACGCCGAACAGGCCGAACACAAGCGCCAGGAACTGATCAGCGCATTGCTGCATGCCAGCCGCGGCGGGCTCGACCCGATCTACTGCGATACCAGCCCGTGTACGTTGCGACTGGTGCAGGACGTCGGCGAATCGCGCCTGGATCTGTACGATCCGGTGCGTTTCATCCGCACTCATCTGGCGGATCGCCTGGACTTCACCCCGCAAGACGCACCGATTGCCGTGCACGTGACCTGCAGCACCCAGCATCTGGGCGAAAGCCAGGCGCTGATCGATCTGGCGCGTAAGTGCAGCAAAAACGTGGTCATCCCCGAAGGCATTCATTGCTGCGGGTTTGCCGGCGACAAGGGCTTCACCACACCGGAGCTCAACAGCCACTCGCTGCGCACGCTCAAGGATGCGGTGCAGCAGTGCAGCGAAGGCATCTCGACCAGCCGCACGTGCGAAATCGGCCTGACGCAACACGGGGGAATCGACTACCACGGCCTGGTCTATCTGGTGGACCGGGTGACCCGTGCAAAAGCCGTCTGAAGAAAAATAGAACCCTTGAGCGAGACGGCAGTCCACAGAACAAGCCCCGAACAATCGGGGCTTTTCCTCCATTCGGTGGCCCGTCCCTACGGTCAGCGAAGCCTGGATCCCTCAGTTCAAGGAGATACACATGAAGCGTTCTGTACTGTTAGGTCTGTTCGTTACTGCCTCGATGATGGCCTCCACTTCGTTCGCCGCTGACAAGCCAGCCGATCTGTGTGATGCCAATATTCAGACGATCAACAATTCCAAGGCGCAGTTGGCGTCTAAACCAGAGCTGGTGCAGCGTGCTGAGACCAGCGTGGCCAGAGCCCAGTCGCTCAAAGCCGAAGGCAAAATCGACGACTGCGTTGCGGAAACCTCGCAACTCATCGTGGAAATGCGCAAAGCCACCGGCACCAACAATTGATCAACGCCGGGCCAACCTGCGGGTTGGCCTCGCGGGCTGATTGACGTACACTGTGCAGGCTTGTTGCTCAAACAGATTCGCTGAGCAATGAGTTCGGGGCCGTTTAGGATTCGACGCCGGTTGCGAAACTCTAGGTGCATGCCGACTTGGTAACAGAAGTCGTAAATCCACTGTTGCAACTACTTATAGTTGCCAATGACGACCAATACGGTGTTGCTCTCGCTGCTTAATTGCAGCTGACAATGCTCCTGGTACCTTCGGGTCCAGCAATCATCAGGGGATGTCTGTAAACCCGAAATGATTGTCATATAGAACAGAATCGCCGTGCAGTACGTTGTGGACGAAGCGGCTAAAACTTACACAACTCGCCCAAAGCACCCTGCCCGTCGGGTCGCTGAGGGTTAACTTAATAGACACGGCTACGCATGTAGTACCGACAGCGGAGTACTGGCGGACGGGGGTTCAAATCCCCCCGGCTCCACCAAATAGCAATCTAGACCTGTCTCAGACAGTCTACGAAACTCCCCAAGAAGCCCGCCCTGTGCGGGCTTTCTTGTTTCTGGCTATCCGTCCCTGTCTACCCCTATCCCATCATGCGCTGTATCCTCCCGTGTACCACGGATGTAAATTGAAACTGATGGGTACAAGGAAATGAAGCGCACTGAAATCAAACGTCGTCCTCTGGCTGACACGGTCGTAGCGACTCTGGAACCCGATTCCAAGGAGTACCGCGAGCACGATGGAAACAACGTGTATCTCCGAGTGCGGCCCGATGGCAAAAAGTCATGGCAGCTTCGATACAAGAAGGCTGACGGTAAGTGGTCCTGGATAGGGCTAGGCAGTTACCCGGCAGTTACTGGATCTGCTGCACGACAGAAAGCGACCGAACTGCGGGCTAGTACAGCTGAAGGGAGCAACCCCTTGGCAACGATGCGAGCCAGGAAAGCTGCGGAGTTGGAAAGCGCCAGTAATACCTTTGAGAAACTTGCTCGGGAGTGGTACGCGTCCAAACGAAAAGGCTGGACCAACGGCACCGCCGTTCGAACCATTGGCGCTTTAGAGCTTCACGTCTTCCCAGTTTTCGGAACGCGCTCCTATCGCGAAATCCTTCCGATGGAGTGGATGGACTTTCTTCGCTCGATGGAACGGAAAGGGATCATTGAGCAGACCAGCCGTGTACGAGGAATGTGTCGAGAGATATACGATCTTGCTAGGGTAACCGGCCGGGCAACCCACAATCCGTTGGAAGGCCTTCACAAATTTCTTCAGACGAAACCGGCGGAAAACTACGCCCATGTATCCCAAGAAGAACTGCCTCCGCTGCTCCGAGCAATCCGAGCGTATCCAAGTGCTATGGATATCCGTATCGGCCTGCATCTGCTTTCCATGCTGGCATGTCGTCCGTCCGAAATTCGGGAGGCTCGGTGGTCAGAATTCGACTTAAAAAAAGCGCTATGGACAATCCCGGCGGAGCGAATGAAACGTCGCCGAGAGCACCTAGTGCCACTTCCGCACCAAGCAGTAACTCTGCTGAAAGAGCTGTATGTTTTGACCGGCAGCTACCAGTTACTTTTCCCAGGCCGCAGCGACACAACCAAAGCACGCTCCAACACTGTCTTCCTAATGGCGTTACGTCGCCTCGGTTATGAAGGTCGACAAACTGGCCACGGATTCCGACACATCGCCAGCACGATACTCAACGAGCACGGTTTTGATGAGAACCATATCGAGGCCCAACTTTCGCATGTGAAGGATGGAGTTGCAGGTGTTTACAACAAAGCGGTCTACGTTAAACAACGTACGACGATGATGCAGTGGTACGCGGATTACCTGGACCAGTTAGCTGCCGGAAATGTCGTTCACGGGCATTTTGAAGAAGTGGTATGAACGTGCGTTTCCATATCCGACCAAAAATCGGTGTTACAGGTGTTACGCATGTAACGACCGCTACCAAACGCCTGAATTCATTGACTCTAAGGCTTGTTACACGATTGCGCGGATCTTCGTACACCCCATGTAACTCGGCACAAATGTGTAACGCCAAAACGAGCCCTTTCCCCACTGCGGGCCGCTGCTTACCGCGTACTGAAAGAGGGGTTTCGCTGGTTACGCTCGCAAAATATAGGGCGTGGGATCAAAGCGGAGACGATGCGCGAGCCACTAACCAATGACTACTAACCAAAGCATCGCGCATTCGGCACTTACGTCTGGCTTGAGGGGCTTCCTATCTGACCAGTCGCTTTATGCCCTGTGCCGTGAACAGCTCAATGACGTGTGTTACTTGATCGATCAGTGTTGCCAGCGCATCCAGAGCAGCGGCATCAGCAGCGATCTCAGCAGTATGTGCATCAAGGCGACTATGCATGAGGAAACCATTTTCCAGTACGCCTCTACCGACCACAGAGCGCGCCTCGCGCACTGGGTTCGTCAATACAGCGGTTGTCACGCTGCTTCGGATCGAGAGGCACATGCGGCCTACATCATGGCATGCGCTGTGAAGGCACTCGGGATTTTGAGCGACTGGATGCGTGAAGCCGATCAGAAGGTCTGGTCATACGTGTCGAAGCATCCGACCGACTGGCCTTGGAGCTTCTATTGTAATTTCGTCGAGACTCAGATTGATCCGCGGGAACGCATTGAGGCGCTCGAGCAATATGTGCTTCATCTGGAGCCGATTACTTCACTCCCCTGCCTTATCGATGATGAGCTGACCCCGACTGCAGATAGAGCTATCAAAAACGCCATTCGCAAGAAAGGTGGCGTCGTCAGTGGGATAGGGCGAGCTCAAGACATGACCACTCGCGATGCGGCTATCACTAAGCAGGCCCTTCATTACTTGGCGAGCGGCATGTCACACAGGGATATCACCTCGAAGGTACATTCCTGGCTCGAGCAGGAAGTCGCAAAGCCACCCGCGCAGCGCCCTGAGTGGATCGCCCTTGAAACCGAAAAGGCGTTGTCTCGTAAAAGTGTCGAGGCAATTCTCAAGCGCAACTTCGTGGTGTAAACCTGAAATTTCAAATGGAAGTGAACTGCTCACCGGCGCCCAATCTCTAGACCATTGCTCTCGTCCAAACCAATCGAGAGCAATACCAATGACAAAGAACCTCACCCAATTCCCCGCTCCAACCTTTTCAAATCTTGCTAATCGTTTCGACTCTCCTTCCGCCGTACCAGATCTAGCCACTCCGTTTGATCCCGCCACTACCCTCATTCGCATGCCGCGTCTTGAGATAGCTACGGGACTCAAGCGCTCGACTCTCTACAAGCTGATGCAGTGCCCTGAAAGTGGTTTTCCACGACCGGTAAAACTGAGCAATAGCAACGCACGCGGAGCTCCTGTCGCGTGGGTTCTTTCTGAAGTCCAGAGCTGGGTCAAAAGCCGCATCGAGGCCCGGAATCAGGTGGCCGCATGAAGCGCAATTACTGCCCTTTCAAGGGACCATTCTTTGACTCGTACAGCATCGGATTCCGCCTCTATCAACCTGGTGAAATTAACTGGCGTCATCGCACTATTGCGGGCGTGAGCTGGAACGGCGAAGAGCAAGATGCGTACTTCTTCAGCCCTGACGGTCTCGTGCTTCCACTAAAAGCCAATCCTTGGGAACTGCCCGAACTCATCCGCAAAAATACGGTGCGCAGAGAGTTTTCGAGCGTTCACGGCTCCGGCTATTTTGCTATGAGCGAAAGCCGCCTCGCCTCGTTGAAATCGCGGGGCATGACCGACTGGGTTACCTACTGGCTCGTCGATCAATCAGCGGGATTCGCGAACGATCCGGCGGTATGGCAACGGATCATGGATGAGGATCTTGCCGTCGAGAAGACGACAAGCGAGCGCGCTCATCAACATATGCGCTTGACCTCCGACCTGAACGGTTATGTCGAGGAGTGTGTTGCACAACGCCGCGAGCAAATGGCCGTTGTACACCGTCGCCGCTGTGCTGAAGACAGCAAGATCCTCGCTTGGCTCAAAGGCGAAACACCTCCTCCACTGTTCGCTAGTACGCAGGAGGCAGCATGAATCGCAAGATCGCTGATAACGCCTTGATGCATCCGTTCTCCGTACTGCGCCGGATCGGATTTTCTACTCGTCTCATGCAGCGCCTCGAACGCCACCGCAGCCGACAGGAAAAGCGAGGCCGCGTAGTTAGCGTGATGAGTTGGGCCGACGGCACCTGGTGCGCCCTTTCCCTCTACTGCGAAAAAACCGGCGCGGTGGTCGTCGACGAAGGCCAGCAAACCCAAGCCTATGAAGACGCCCGCTCGATGCTCAGCGGCGGCTTCCTACCCCTCCTATCCCTGCGCTGGGAAGCCCATGCCTGAAACGAAAACGCCTCCGGGGGCGATCCGGAGGCGTTGAGGTCAATCTACATGCACAAACAATTTATGCCGCACCTGAAAAAACCGCAAGCCATCAGCGCAGTTGCACTTTCGAAAGACGGACGTTACTCTCTGGTCGTCGCTGCAAATTCAGTGACCGGACTTGGCCGTCCGAACCGCAAAAGGCGCACAAGCGCCCTCCATCCGAACGCAGGCGCTTTTTTTGTGCCCGCCGTATCGTGTTATGGCGGCTGTGCGTGGGACACCTTCGGGTGTGCCGGGTCCCTTTTGCCCCGGTCGGCCAACCCGCGTACAGCTGTCACCTTTCCTTGCTTGGCCGCAAGCGGTGGCAGCTCCTCAGCAAAAGGAGCTCTACATGACCGCTATCAATCCGTCCAAAATTCGCGCCGCTGCACACCGTGCAATGGCTCTCGCCGCTTTACACGCCAACTCCAGCCTCGCTACACGCCTCTCCCGTTACAACGCTCACATGGCCAAAGCCCGCGCACTCGAAACCGCAGGCGGTGCCCAATGAACAACGCTTTGAGTTTCGCCCTGCCCGAAGACCTGCTCTGCGTGAATCCGACCGCAGAAGCCGGTGTGCCCATCGACGCCATCACCTGCGCCATTGCTCGCGCCGACTCGGTGCTGACGCTGCTTGAAGAACACTTCGAAAACGACTCCTCGCGCCTTGCTAATCACGTCATCGCGGCCGTCCTCTGGGACGTGCGCGGCACACTTGGCTTGATCAAAACGCTGACCTTGCACGGCGACTCCACCTCGATGCCTGCTGCGCAGAAAGGCGGTGCGCTATGACCACCTCCACCACCCTCGGGCATGCCACGTTCACTCGCGTGAACGCCTCCGATTTGAAGTTGTTCCGGGTCAATGCCGGAGTACCGGTCGAAGACGCACTGGAGATGGTTTCCCTGCTGCAGCATCACGCCAACCAACTTAATTTCGACGCCGCCATGAGTGACAGCGGTGAGCGTTTCAGTTGGCCTGCCATGTACCTAGGCGAGATGGCTAAAGCTCTGATCGATGACATCAACGACGCATTGTTTCTGCCGAGGGCTGACGCATGAGCCAACGCCCGAGCACCTCCGCAAAGCGTCTAAGCTTTGCCGACGTGAAAGCCGCCGCACTGAAAGACATTGATCGCGTTCTGTCTCACTGGCTGCCCAATGGCAAGCGCGTCGACGGAGGCAAGGAATACACCGCACCCAACCCAACCCGCAGCGATAAGCGCGCCGGTTCGCTCAAGATCAGTTTGAGCAAAGGCACATGGTCCGACTTTGCCACCGGCGACAAGGGCGGCGACCTGATCGATCTGGTGCGCTATCTGGACGGCGGCACCGACATCGAGGCCTGCAACCAACTCGCAGAATTGCTCAACGTGTCGCCCGGCGGTGCCCAGGCGAAGACAACGCCTGCCAAGACAAAAGCTCCTGAGTGGATTGCCATCCAGCCGATCCCAGGCGAGGCCATGAACAAATGCCCTGCCAAGCATCGGCAGCACGGCGCACCGTCCAAGGTGTGGATCTACCGTGATGCAAAAGGCCAGCCGCTTATGGCGCTCTACCGCTTCGACCTGACGCCCGATGAGGACGGCAAGCCGAAAAAGGTTTTTGCACCACTTACATGGTGCGAGCGCGCCGATGGCCAAACCACGCAATGGCGCTGGCAGGGTCTGCCCGATCCACGTCCGCTGTTGCGACTTGATGAACTCGCTCAGCGCAGTGACGCGCCAGTGGTTTTATGCGAAGGCGAAAAAGCTGCCGACGCTGCCGCCGAACTGCTGCCGAGCCACGTGGCCACCTGCTGGCCGAACGGTTCCAACTCTTGGCATAAAGCTGACCTGACACCACTTAAGGGTCGCGATGTGCTGTTGTGGCCTGACAACGACGACAGCGGCAAAGCTTGCATGAAAACCGTCGCCGAAAAGCTGCGCGAAATCGGAGCCGCCTCGGTCCGTTTCATCGCTCTGGACTTGTTCAAACGCAAGCCCACGCTGAAGAGTGGCCGCGCCGCTTTCGCCAAAGGTGGTCAATGGGATGATGGTGATGACGCTGCCGATGCGCTCACCAAAAATTGGACAGCCGCGCATTTCGCTGAGCTGCAAAGCAGCGGCGAGCTGTTTGGTTTGGTCGAGGAAAAACCATCCCCGGAGCAAACTGAAGCCAAGCCGGACGCGAAGACGAAACCCGCAGCCAAGCGCCCGACAAAATCGAAAACCGACCTGATGCCCGGCGGCTTTCGACTCACGTCAGAAGGTGTGTTTTATGCCGGTGATGACGGTGAGGCGCGTCCGGTGTGCTCGCCATTGGAGATCCTCGCCCGTACTCGCGACGACAAAGGTCAGAACTGGGGCTTGTTAGTCGAATTCGACGATCCCGACGGCGCCAAGAAACGCTGGAACATTCCGGCGCGCACCATGACCGGTGACTTTGGCAAAGACGTGCTCGGCCCGCTGGTGGACATGGGGCTACGTCTCGCCGGAAGTCGGTCAGGGCGTAATGCACGCAATGATCTGCAGAGTTATCTCGGCGGCTTCGACAGCGCCCAACGGGCTCGACTGGTCACGCGTTTAGGTTGGCATGACACGGCGTTTCTACTGCCCGAGCAGCAGGTTGGTGCGCACAGCGAGCACCTACACTTCTACGAAGCCGGTTCGCAACTTCCGCCAATCAGCGAAGCGGGCACGCTTGAACAATGGCAAGAGCAGATCGGCGCGCTGTGCGTCGGCAATCATCGTTTGGCATTTGTCGTCGGCGTGGCCTTCGCGGGGCCGCTGTTGCACATGCTTGGTCATGAGTCGGGCGGCTTTCACTTGTACGGCGACAGCTCCGGCGGCAAGACCACCCATTTGCAGGTCGCCGCCTCGATCTACGGCGGACCGCGACTGGTGCGTTCGTGGCGTTCCACCGACAACGCGCTGGAGTCTATCGCCGCCGCGCATTCCGACGGCCTTCTGGTCTTGGATGAAATCGGCATGTGCGACCCGCGCATCATCGGCGAGACGGTGTACATGCTCGGCAACGGCACAGGCAAGGCACGCGCCAACGATCGAGGCCAAGCTGGCCGACAGGTACAGGAGTGGCGCCTGCTATTTCTCTCCACCGGCGAGAAGACGTTGGCCCAGCACATGGCCGAAGCGAACAAGGAACTAAAAGCGGGTATGGAAGTGCGCATGCTTGCTGTCCCGGCCGATGCCAGCAAAGGCCTCGGCATGTTCGATGTGCTTAACGGTTTTGAAGATGCAGCGGCACTGTCCGACGCGCTCAAAGCACGCGTAGCGAAGTACTACGGCACGCCGCTCACAGCCTTCCTTACCGCGCTGTGTGAACCCGGTAAGCGTCACGGCTGGGCAGCCATCCTGCGCCGCACGCTGGAAGGTTTTATCGCCCAGTCGTTACCGGCGTCGGCCAGTGGACAAGCGCACCGTGCCGCCGCTCGCTTCGGTCTCGCCGCTGCAGCGGGCGAGTTGGCAACCGCGATGGGGATCACCGGCTGGCCCGACGGGACCGCAACCATCGCTGCTCGCGTGTGCCTCAACGCATGGATGAACGAGCGTGGCGGCGCCGGCAACTTCGAGGGCGATGCAATCGTGGCGCGACTTAGACAGATCATCGAGCGCTTCGGTGAGAGCCGCTTTACGCGTTGGGAGTCGACGGCGGCGAAGATCGACGAACACGGTCCGCGCACCATCGACCGACTCGGTTTTCGTAAGACGTTGGAGCACGGTCTTGGTGATTCCCTGCACACAACCAACACCTACTACGTGCTCCCCGAGTTATGGCGCTCGGAAATCTTCCGAGGCATGAACATCAACGCGGTGAACAAGGAACTGCTGCAGCGCGGTGTTCTGGAACCGGGGAAGGACGGCAAGGCGTCGAGCCTGATCCGGTTACCAGGCCTCGGTACGCAACGTTGCTACATCGTGAAGACGATTCCGGGAATGGATGAGAGCGAGGCTCGGGCTGCCTGAGGGCATCTCTGCTGATCGAGGTAGCGCCGGCTAAATCCCGGCCTCGCCAGCCACTCAGCAAACCCACAATCGAATTGAACAGAGACCAACCACATGAACGAGATTCAAAACCTGAAAGACCGTCGCGACCATCTGTTGAGCGAGGCCGACCAACTGCATGCCGAACTACTGCCTCTTGAGGCTGTGCTGGAAGGCGAGGAAACCATCGAGCCGACTCAGGAGCGCGAACTCCGCAACAGGTACAACGAGCTGAAACGGAGTTTCGATTCGCGCAAAAACAACGCCGACCTTTTGGACAGGAAGATCAGTCGCCGCGAGAACCTTGCCTACTGCGATTCACTGATGGCGGGATACATCGAAGCGATGGATAACTGGACCGCTGATGAACAGGAGTTGAGGGAGAAGCGCCAAAGCCTCAGCAACCGTTTGGAGCAGATTCAGCAGCAGGCGGAAGAGGACATGGCGAGAGCTCGTCAGGCCGAGACGGACGCTGCCACGGCTTACGCGCAGGCAGTCGCCTGGGGTGATACCGAAGGCGAGAAGACCGCCAACACTGATGCGCAGAAGGCGGCGAAGAACCTCACGGTGGCCACCGAACACAATCGTCGCCAACACCTGATCATGAAGGCTTTAGAGCAGGAGCTGGTCACCGTAGATAAATACATCGCAGAAGCACACGTAAAGCATAAGGGGATAGAGCGCACCGCCCTGCTGCTATCGCAAACGGTACTCGAAGAGAAGTGGAACGAGGCCGCAAAAGCGTTGTTCGAGGTGGGCGGAAAATTGTGGGCCAATTACAACCTGCTTGACCGTGACCAGATTGGACTTATGAAGCTTGCCGTTCCAGAGCAAGGTGAGAACTTTGGGAATTGGACGTGGGAAGAGCTATCAGCTCGTTCGCGCCAATATCGCGCGCGGGACTTAATCAGCTCGACAGCCTGACGATACCGCAGTACCTCGAAGATATGAACAATCCAGAACGACGCAAGGATGAACGTAATGAACAAGCCGATACAGAACAGCGCCAGTTGGTCTGACACGCTCAAAACTCGGAAGGCCCATCTCAATGCCCTCTTGAAGACCATCAACGCAGGCCCGGGCAAATCCAGTCCAATACAAACGCTGACGATTAACGCGATCAAATCGGAAATGACCCACATTGACAACCAACTGAACCGTCGAAAATAGCGGTGAACTTATAACTAACTCGTTTTATCTTAATAACTACTCACGATCACTCAAGGGAAAGACAATGTCCAAACTCGCAGAGTACCGCCAGCTGGAAAAACACCTCGCTGAGCAGCTCCAGGCACTGGAAGCACTAAAAGGTGATGACGGACTGAAGAAAGAAATCGAGTTCGAGACCAAGCTGCGCAAGCTGCTTGAACACTATGGTTTCAGTCTGAAGCACATCATCAACATTCTAGAACCGCAGACCACGGCGAAGCGTCAAGGTGCAGCTCCAGCAGCCAGCACACGTAAACCACGCGAACTCAAGGTCTACAAAAATCCGAACACTGGTGAAGTCATCGAAACAAAGGGCGGGAATCACAAAGCGCTGAAAGAGTGGAAAGCGAAACACGGAGCCAACGTCGTCGAAGGATGGCTGAAGAACTAACTCTGCTTAACCTGAAAAAGGGCCCAGTCGGGCCCTTTTTGTTACGAAAGAAAAGGCCTGACATCAGTCCACAGTTGCAGATTTCCAGCCAATGAACTGCTTATCGTACAGGTCGTCTAGGAGAAGCGCGGCAACCGTAAATATTAAAGTCATCCGCTCGACTGGTATGCCTACGGAGCCTTGTTGCTGGACCTCTCACGATCAGCGATTCCCACTTTAGCGAAAACGAGTTACCTCGGCGGTTGGTACGGGAACTTGCTCGGAGTTACAATACGACCATTCTGAATTCGCGGCAGTACGACGTCCGTGTAGTAGGTATTCAGCGGCCAGTTGAAAAAACTGTCGTGGCCGCCGAAGAGCAGATCGTGCAAGACTCGCTCAATGCGTGACACCCGATTAAGTGCTCGTTCAACTTTCCATGGATCGGCTTTACGCGATCTCATTTCTGCGATCCTAGTCATTGCACCGGGTAGCATATTCGCTGCATGTTTGCGGCTCGTGGCAACTTTATTTTCGTATGCATTTCCGCAGTCCCTGGCGGCCTGCCAGCCGATAGCGCAGATATCCGCCAGAGACAAGACCTCAATCAGCGCTCGCAACACTTTTCGAGTAGCGGATTCTGACGTGATATCTAACTTTTGCTTACTCATCTGCAAGTCTAGATAACTAAAGGCGTAGTCTTCTGCCACTTCCCTGATCATGCCGACTAAGGCCGTTTCATCCGAAGACGCCAAGCTCGAGGCTAAGTCTGCGCGTAGTCGTAGCAATAGCTCCGATGCAGACAATGCCGCGTCATCGGCGGTGTCAGCGCTCACATTGTTTGACCAACCATACTCCTCCGCGGCGTAAATCCATTCAGAGCGCAAGCTGTCGGTTACCCAATGAGGGGCACTGACCATAACTATTGCTCCTGCACCCCACAGCGCGCCGATGAAGGATTGGGTACCGTTGATACTTGGTGCAAATGCCCCTAAGTCACCGGTCCCCGCTACGCTGGCTACACCGCCAACATGGGTGAGAAGCAGGGCCGTGAGGAGAATCTTGTCTTTGAGGAGGAGACGACTATAAGGCAGCCGCTGCCCAGCCCATTCTTTATTAGCGCGGCGAATTCGCTGCTCGATACAATGATGACAGCAACAATGGCTGCCTTGTTCGTGGCCACATGGCTTGCAGAACGGTGCTGGCATGCCATAGCTCTTGGTTTGCCATTTCTGCTGCATTGGAGAACCGCAACTGGGACACGGGCTGTCGTTTAGAACCCTCAATGGCAAAAGCGGCTGTAACTGCTTATAGGAGGTCTCAACGTGATACTCAACAAGCAGGTCTTTCACTTTCTCCCCGTTCATAAACCGGGTGTGCAGCTCGAGAATTTGAGTAATCGAAAGGTGCGAGAGGGCGGGATGTGGCGCTGCGAATGAAATAGTTGGTGACATGTTAATGCGGTTCTTTGGCCACTCTTGGATCGATGATTCTAACGAGAAAAGGCTTGTCTGACCTTAAGAATGTATAAAAGGAACCACATAGTCAGCTCAAAACGCGACTCCCCCTCACAGGCAATGAGCGAGTTGCCGGCGAAAGATAGCCCTCTAAGAAAGCAGTGGAAACGCACCTCCCAATTCTTAGAAACCCACAAAGTAATAAGATTTTCTGCTACAGGTTAAATACCTCGACCGCTTTTAACATCGTCTTGGCACCAACACCTTTAACCTTAGACAAAGAACTTTTATCAAGCGATCCATGCTGAACTCGCGCCTTGATTATTTCTTTAGCAGTATTTCGACTCACGTCAAGTAACGCTTCAAGTTCGTCAATTGTCGCCGTATTGACGTCAATGCAAGTTGCGATTTTATGCGACTCCCCCATGTACTCCAGGAGGTCTGCAATTACAAGATATGTATGAAAAACTGCTTTAACCGCTTCTACCTGTTCAACCTCAGCATGAACCCCTTTATTTGTTATTTTATTCGTTTTTTCAAGCCAAGCACCCAGAAAATCGACATGCGTTTTAGCTAAATCTCGATTGCTTTCTGATTCAATAGCGCTATCCATAAATGCCCAAAGCCTATTGACATATTGCCCCTGACCGAGCGTCCGTCCTTTAACGGAGGTCTGATTCGATGGATAAAGCTCGTCAGCTAAACCCTCGAGAAGCCGTCGGCAAGATGTGAGGGCTTGGGACCACTCTTCCGCGTTAGATGCGGATACTGAGCGGAAAACTATCATTAACTGCTCAGCCAACAACGGGTTTAGGTCCAGAAGTTTGTCATCGACAACTGTTTTTAACACATCAAAGCTACTACTGACCGTACCGGAAAACCTTAGCTTATTATAGAGCTCTGAAGCAAACTCATGCGCCTTTCTACGAACATAGCTAAGATGATTGTAAAGAGGTGTTTTATAATAAGTTCCGTCATTGCCAATTTTGTTTTTTGCAAGATCAGAATATCGCTCTTCGATAACTCCGACGCTCAAAAAACCACCACCTGCAACATGATTTTTGAAAGTCAACTCCTCGGTGACCAAGTGCAAGCCTCGCTTCAAACCAAGTTTTTCGAGCCTTCTTATATCCTTATCTATTTCTTGCTGCTTGACCTCATCACTTGAATAGTCATTTTTAGTTAGAGTGGCTAAAAGCTTCTGTATTTCGCCTACGTACTTGTGATCACCAAATTGAATCTGGCACCATATTTGAACATCAAGATTATCTACTAGCACTGCTGCCCGAGATAATTTTTGTACTGACGAGAAGACCGAGCTCTTGGGCGAGTCCAAATCCCTCAATGTCTGTTCCAATAAATTCAAAGCTTCAGCTTTTTGCGTCATAGTTCACTCATCAGACTTAAATTTAGCGAATTTTCCGTTCAGATAGTACTCGGATTTGGACAACAGAGGTAGACGTGTCTGGCGTAGATATTGTCAGCCACCTGCTTCAGGGAGTTTGGCTTAATGCGAGACACAAGCACCCTAAGCTCGTCCGACCTACATCGAGCGCTGACGGCCACAATCAACTAGCCAATTGAACAAAACTGGAATTAGCCGATTCAAATTTGCGGAATGTAAAGATATAGGCTCAAAGTTATTCGGAAATTATGATCCATCTTTTTTGTCTTTAGCGGACTCTGATGTGATCGAATTTTTCTGAGGCTCCATATAAGTGACCTGCCCTAACTCTGTCAACAACTTGGAGTTTATATTTAACCCCCCATCCTTGATATTGTAATACCAGATGGAGTCTTTATCCTTTCTGAAGGCGCAAGCCTTGGTAGTATTTTCCTTGTCTTTTAAAATCACCCAGTGACAACTCTCCATAAATGTCTCCGAAAGCTTCACACCGACGTCTTGCGATTTTTGGTATGACGAAAAGCATAGAAATATTATATAGAGCAGTAGTAGCAGTCCAGCCGGGGTATACTGCAACGCGCTTTTTATTTTACTGAAGTGGCTCGGCGCTCTCGCAATCGCTGAATTTGGCTTCATGAATTTTGCTGCAGCCCATATGGCAGCTAAAACAATAATTACGACAAATGATGTTAGAGCAATAACCTTTAAATGGTGATAAAAAATCTCAAATGTAATAAGACCACCGTCATATAATATCTTGTCGACTGATGGCTGACTGAATTCTGGATTAATACCAAACTCTCGCATGAATGCACTATTTTGGCCTGTGCCAGCAGCATAGACACAGCCAGTTATTAGCAGGGCGCTACTAATTGGCTCAACGATTTTCATGGGATTTTCCTATCTCCAACACGTTTATGCCAAATTCGAAGCCTTCGAGCTTTTCAGTATCCACCTTTGTAATGCTTAAATTCAGACTTTTCTTGACCTCAGTGATTGAGTGATCTTGACTTTCAATAACCTCAGCTTGAGAACCAGCTGCCTTCGCAATTGACTTTAGCTTCTGGGATACTACTGGCGTTTTATATCTATCATTAAATATGTCGCCCGTATCTTTTTTAACAGTAAGTGTCGGTATTGCCTCATTGTTTGTCAGGCTCGCTATCTCCTCCGCCTTCACCTGACCAGTAAGTAAAAGACAAGCCAAAACGCAAGCAAAAATTTGATTAGTAAGGGAGTCGCCAATGAGTGGTATTCGGCACCACATATCACCCGGAGACATAAATTCAGCTTGGCAGGTGACTATGTCACTCTTACCCAAAAGTATCGCACTTTCGATTAACCGTGCTAATTGACTTAAATCGGAAAACTCTTCACCAAGAAGTGTCTCGCTAAGGCTTTTGATTAGCGCGACATTTTGAAATAGCTTGCCTACAGCAAGCGCATTTACACGATGACTGGTTTTTATTTTATTCGAGAAAAACAGCGATTCGCCATCTGTGAAAAATGGATAAATCAGGTGAAAGATTTTTTCTTTGTGATTATTTAGGGACGTAACTGTTTGTTGGCCGCTTGTAGCTTTTCTAACCGCACCCGGGAGCTCAGATCGAGAGATGGAGGGCCCCCAGACCACATGTTTTCGCAGTTTATAACTTAAGGAGGAACGTTCAAAGCCTGGTGTACCATCTTTTTTTATTGTTGGTATGCGAATGGGTGCCTGATCGATATACGGAGTAGTTTCGCTACAGATCCCAAAACTATAACCATCATCTTTTTCGTTTCGGGTAACAATAAGATCTCCGCATTTAATATCATTAGCAAATCTTCTGATTTGGTTCAAGACATTAAACCCAGACCTATTGAGTTTACGACTCTCTTTCCCGTTCGTATTATCGCGAAATTCACTGTATTTTTCGTTGGTTAGTAATTGAGCTCTAATAAATTCCTCAGTTGGCAATTCATTAGGAATGATTCCACCATAAGCTCTTTCCAAGTGTTCGATTGCTATTACGCCTCCTGCACGAAAGTGTTTAGCATACTTCCCTTTTTCTGCACGTATAAACCATACGTTTTGTTCTTGAGTGAGGAGAGCGATTTTCAAATTTTGCAGCATATTAAATCCTTTTAGTATTGGCTTATGTTCTTATCTTGGTAATAAGTGAAAACAGTGACGTTGAACCTTTCCTACAATCGCATTGGCGGCATGATGGCATGAATGGCAGGATGATGGCTAAGGGATCAATGCGAGCGTTCTGTTTGACGCGCGGCACGAGCTTTTTTGGCTCACCAGAGGGACTGAAAACGTTACACACTGCGTCCCTGATACACCTCATGCCCTTCGCAATAACGGCCTGTGTAACGCGCAATATATGTAATAAAATCAATGACTTAGGAGGTATCGTTACACCTGTAACACTTATTACACCTCGTTTCTAAAGCATCTACCCCACTCCCCGTCAGAAATCAATTCCACCAGCGGGGTGATTCCGCGGGAGCTGGGGGCCCCTGCGCTAAAGCGACATATACGGGGTCGGAAACCCGCCGGACTTTGTTAGCGGACAGGTGCCCAGCTTAGTGAACAGGTGAACCGGGTGAACACCCAGTTCACCAGTGCAATTGCACAAGATGATGGGAGGTCGCCGGGGACCCTGAGCATTTCTGAATGACACGGGGCATAAAACCCGCGGGATCTTGGTAGTGGCTGACTTTTTTAGATTGGTTGACAGGTTGACTCGGTTGGCAGCTCAGGGCATGAGGAATCAGCAACACAAAAGACCATCATTACCGAAGCAGTAACGATGGTCTTATTTCAAGCAAATGCTTTCGATTTCAATGACTGAAATTTCAGTAAGCTGGGAGGCCTCCCACTACCAAGAACCCGCGGGTTTCCGACCCCGTACCTCCGTAAAACCCTCAGGGGCCCCCGGCAATTTCTCGTTCAACGCCCCACTAGCAAGAGACTTCATGACTGAGTATGTTTCCCCTTCTATAGCTAACAAGGAAGTAAACGTGTTCTGGAACAGAGAAAAAAAACTCAAGGTCGAGCTGACGACACCGGTCAACATTTCCTTGAGTCCGTTGAAAACCATTCGTGACGTGCCCGAACCAGCCGATCCCCAAGACGCAAAAACGAATACTGACTTAGCCTTTAAGCTGCTCATCTACGGGGCGTTGGTCTTACAGGCAGCCCTTATAGTCACCGGATACTCGGTGCTCGTTGGTTACTACGAGCAATTTGGTATTGATACAAACGAGCTCACGCTGGGTACTCCGACCCTATTGCTCCACGGATACGTGAATGTTTTTAGCGGGGCCTTAACAGCAGCAAGTCGTGTTCCTATCATTGGGCCAGCCTTACTAGCCTCAGTATTTATTGGTGTTGCGGCGGCCTTCATTGGACTCATCACAAAACGCCTGAAGGCAGGGGTAATTGTTGGCCTCTCCACCTGGATCGGTTTTTCCATGTTCTTAATATTTTTTGCCCCAGCAGTTGGTGTTCAGAAAGGCAAAGGTATGGGCTTGGAAAAATTCAGTGAGTACACAGGTCTGCCCCAACCTAATGCTTTGGAGAGTACCCACACAGTTCTGACAGACAAAGGTAACAAGATCAAAGGCCACCTGATTCTGGCGGATAGCAAAAACACCTTCCTGCTTGTTGACAGAACGGTCTTCAAAATTGATGGAACCACTGGTCGAGTCATTCGCGAAACCGAGCTGCGTGCCGAGGAGGACACCAACTCGAAGAAGTGAATTACCTCTTAGGGATAGCAGGCCACGCTTTTTGTATCCCATTCTGTATCCCTAAAATTTTCGAACCATACGAAGACCAATGTTTTCGGGACATATTCATACCAGTTCAAATGACCCCGGCCCACCAACTCTCATCAACAAGGCCCGCCAAGTGCGGGCCTTGTCGTATCTGCAGTTCCCATCACGAACACATACCCGAAGCTCTATTCCCAAATCTCCATCCTACAAAAAAACCATCCTAGGACTTTTCCCTCAACCCGCGTCGACTCCCATGAACTGGCGCTCCCTCCCCCTCGCCGTTACCCTCCTCCATTCCTGCCATCCAGCGGACGGTCTGGCAGTTGAATCGCTGTGAATGTTCACCCACGGAGCTCCATCATGAAGAAAATCACCCGGCTCACGCTGGTTGGCCCGGCCACGGCCGATGCGCTGTCCGCCAGTCCTGTCGCCCCCTCCACTGCCACCGCCCGCCCCGAAGCGTCGAGCCGGCGGCGGGCGTTGCCGCTCAACCAACTGATCAGAGTGCGTGACGATGTCGACACGCTGACGTTGCTCAACCATGCCAGTGAGATTCTCGATTCCCTCGTGGCCATCAGCGCCACGTTCGCCGATGAGTTCGATGGTTCGAAATATCATGTGGCAGTGGCGATCAAGCAGTTGAGTGCGATGGCGGAGATGCTGGTTTGCCGGGCGCGGGACAATCTTGATCCGTCGGCTGCCGGGCCGGAAACCTGCCACTGAGTCGGTCAGACGCGTTGATTTCCAAAGCCTGGGGACCGCGTTGTCAGCCACCTATCGAGATGAATTTTTATTCACTGCTCCTGCGCCGCCAACCCTTGTACAGTCCTCTCGCTCATTCAAGAAACTACGGTTCGCCCGCGCTCCTGCGGGCTTTTTTTTGCCTTGAAGAAAGTCCCTGCCACGCCCCGACTTGCCGTCACCCCGTGATTGCGCGACTCTGCGAGCAGATTCCTCGCGCCGGAGCGTCCGATGCCGCTATTGACCCTGCCCTGCGAGCGCCTGACGCTTGCGATTCTCGATCCGGATCAGGCTGAGCTGGAAAGTGCGTTCTACCAGCGCAACCAGCGTCACCTCGCGCCGTGGTCGCCGATTCGTACCACTGAGTATTTTTCCACCGAGCAGATTCGTCGGCGTCTCGATATTCAGGCCAGTGCGTTCGAAGCCGGGCTGGCGATGCATTTCGCGCTGTTGACGCTGGATGGTCAGCAGATGATCGGTGCGTGCAATTTCAGTGGTCTTATTCGCGGGGCGTTTCAGGCGTGTTATCTGGGTTATCACCTGGATGAAAAACATCAGGGCAGGGGTTTGATGGCCGAGGCGCTGGAGGCTGGCATTGGTTATATGTTCGATACGCAGAATCTGCACCGGATCATGGCCAATTACATTCCCGGCAATGAGCGCAGTGCGCGGCTGCTTGAGCGTTTGGGTTTCGAGAAGGAAGGCTACGCCAAGGCGTACCTGAACATTGCCGGGCGCTGGCAGGATCATGTGCTGACGGCGCTGGTCAATGCGCGGTTCGAGACGCCGGAGAAACGCTGGTCGCGCCCGCTGACCTGAGTTTCACAATTTGTTAAGCATTGCCGACGTATGCTCGGGCCTTCCGTCCTTTCCGGTTGCCTGAAGCCATGTCGCGTGCCGCCACTTCGCTGTTTCTGCTTGCCGCCCTGCTGTTTTTCTTTGCCCTTGGTGGTCATCAATTGCAAGGCTCCACCGAGGCCCGCGTTGCCGGCATCGCCATGGAAATGCATCTGGACGATGACTGGGTCACGCCGCGTCTGTTCGGCGAGCCGTTTCTGGAAAAACCACCGCTGAGCCTGTGGCTGGACGCCGGTGCCATGCGCGTGTTCGGCGAGTCGCCGTGGGCGGTACGGCTGGCTTCGGCGGTGGCCGGGCTGTTGAGCGTGTTGCTGCTGTACGGCATGTTGCGGCGTTTCGAACGGCCGAAAACGGTCGCCTGGACCGCAGGCATTCTGTTGGCGACCATGGCCAGTTATTGGAGCAACGTGCGTGGCGTCGGCGAGGATGCATTGTTGGCGCTCGGCGTGACCACGGCGCTGTTGGCGTTCTTTCAGGCGCAACGCCGCACGACTGTGGCTAACTCGTTGTTGTTCGCAGTCGGGATTGCCATCGCCACGTTGAGCAAAGGCGTACTGGGCCTGGCCATGCCGGGGGTGGTGATCTTTGCTTATTTGCTGGCTGACAACCTGATCGACCGACTCCTGAAAATCGCCGATTGGCTGCGACCTGCGCTGTGGACGCTGGTCGGGCTGATTCCGCTGATGATCTGGCTGATCATATTGTTTCAGCACGGCAGTGCCCAGGCTGTGCGCGAAGTGCTGCTGACCAACAGTGTCGGGCGCTTCAGCGGTTCGTTCGTCGAGGCGGGGCACTATGAGCCGTTCTATTACTACCTCGCCAAGCTGCCGGAAGCGTTCCTGCCGTGGAACATTCTGGTGTACCTGGGCCTTTGGCATTTTCGCCAACAGTTGAAGGCCAACCGTTATCTGCTGTTCTTCAGCCTGTGGATCGTCGCGCAATTTTTGATGCTGACGCTGGCGTCGAGTAAACGCACGGTTTACCTGATGTCGATGACGCCGGCCGCGGCGGTGATTGCGGCAGAATACGCGAACGTGCTGTTCGAGCGGTTAAAGGCGTACGAGTCCACCGAGCAGTGGGTACGCCGAATCGCCCGTCATCGTCAGACTTTGGCTGTGGGTATTCTGTCGCTGGTGATCGCAAGTTATCTGGTCGCCGCACAATGGGCGCTGCCCCATGCCGACAAGAAACTCTCGTTCCTGCCGTTGAGCGAACACATTCAGCAGCTGCAATCCGAAGGTCGCCAGGTGGCGCTGTTTCAAGCCAACGAACGGGTCGGCGGCGCCAGCGTTTTCTACACCCGGCAAGTGCTCAAGGGCCTGGATACCGATGTGCAACTGCGTGATTTTCTCGCGGCCTCGTCAGCCCACGTCGCGGTGATGGCCGGCGACAGCGCACCCGTTGCGCCACTCAAAGTGCTGAAGACTCTGAAGGTCGGGCGCCAAGCGTATTATTTCGTCAGTTATTGAGGTCGCGCAGCGCACAAAAAACCCGCCGATGGCGGGTTTTGCGCTTCTTTTAGATCGGCTCAGAGGGAAACCTCGGGTTGCGCGCCGACAGCGTTTGGCTCGCGCCGCTCCAGCACTGGCAACGCCAACCGCGCCCATCCATAGAAGGCCAGCGCCGTGAGCAAACAGGCGAGCCAGACGAAGATGCCCGCCCACAGCGTGTGGGACATGTAGTGCCAGCCTTGCAGGACGCGGGTGGTGCCATAGATGAATCCCAGCAGCAGCGAGCCCCACAGGATGGCCTTGGACAAACGCCACTGATAGCGGCGTGCGACGAAGTACAGCGCCAGCATGGTGAAGCCGCCCGACGCATGTCCCCCCGGCCAACACCGACCACTGCCTGCCTCGTGAAACAGCTGGAAGTTTTGGTACCACTCGATGTGGGGCATTTTTCCACCGTACAAGGTGGTTTCGATCGGGCAGTACACGCTGGTGTGGTACTTGAGGAAATGGATCACCCCGGTGCACACCGCAAAAGCGACCACCACAAAGAGAAAATCCCTACGGTGTTCTGCGCAGAATCGCAGCAGTGGTGCGACTTTGCTGCGTTGCAGAAATGCGCCGAGGCGTGGGCGCTTTTGCGGGTTTACCAGCGGCCAGATCACTGAGAGCAGCGCACCGATCAGGGCGATTTCTGCCGTCCAGTCGGGAATGATCCGCGCCCATTTATGGGTGAGTTTTTCGAAGAAGGGGATCTTGTCGATCGGGAACGTCTGGGTCTGCGGATCGAACAGCAGGTTGCTGATCGCGATGTCGATACCGGTCATGTCGAACATCAGGAACACCAGCGCTGCGCAGAGCAGTGGAATGCCGAAGTTGTACGCGTAGAAACGAGATTTCATCGGGTGGTCACCGTGCGCCAGTCGGAGGCTTCGATAAAACCGAGCATTTTTGGCGCGGCGGTGTTGGCAGCAGAAACGAACAGAGACGCGCCGTAATCTGGGTTGGAGGTCGGTACTTTCAAGTCTTTTTCAATTTGCGCCATGCACTCGCTGTGCGTCACCAGGATCAGATTGCGGCCCGGCACTTTGTGCGCCAGCGCGTCTTGCAGCATTCGTCCGCGGCAATTGATCAGCCAGTCATCACCGCTGGCGGCGTGGTTGAACATATAGCCGGCGGTCTGCACGGTGCGCATCGACGGGCTGTTGTAGATGTCGGCGTTGCTCAAGCCCAGTTGCTCGAAACGCGCGCCGACCGCGACGGCGACACTGCGCGAGCGCTCGGTGATACCGTCGTGGCCGCTCAGGCATTGCGCTCGCGAGTGATCGCAGCGCTCGACGTGGCGCACCAGGGCGATCACGTCGCCTTGGGCCCAGTCCTGCGCCAATGCCTGCGCGCCGGCGACGTTGCCGTGCGCCAGGTCCGGCACCGCTGTCGGCGCCAGCAACCACAGGGTCAGCGGGATGACCAGTATGGATGCCGCCAGCACCACCCAGGTGTCGCGAAAACGCGCCAGTACGCGCAAATCGATCGCGCGTTTGACGCCAAACAGGTTCAGTCTCAATTCCACAAAAAGCCGCCTCGCCGCAATGCATCTGCTGTCATTCGATGCGGCGAGGGTACCGAGCCCGGCGTCGGCGACCGGTGAAACCCATGTGAAAAAAGTCTTGGCAGCGGGCGCCCCGTACCGCAGGACAAAAAACCTTTCAGCTCTCGGATTTGCGGCCGATACAGTCCTGCTTACACCCCTGCTGGCTCAAAAGAACAACAATCTTCCAGCTTAACTGACGACCAAGAAACCCAACGTTTCTGGAGGATTATTGATGAATAGCTGGTTCGGCAACATCAGCGTGAACATGAAACTGGGCCTGGGCTTCGGACTGGTGCTGGCCCTGACGTGCGTTTTGGCCTTGACCGGCTGGACCAGCCTCGGCGGGCTGATCGACCGCAGCAACTGGATGAGCGACATCACTCAGCTCAACAGCGGCCTGACCAAACTGCGCGTGGTGCGCCTGCAATACATGCTGACCAATGGCGATGAAACCGCCGCGCAGAACGTGCAGACCACCCTCGATGGTTTCGCCGCTCAGCAGCAAGCGCTGATCAGCAAATTCAAGAGCCCGGAAAACGTCAAACTGCTTAAACAGCAGGCTGCGACCATTGCCGAATATCAGATTTCCCTGAACAAGATGCGCAACGCCTATCGCACCGGCAACAGCGCCCGCGACAGCATGAGCGTCAACGCCGCGACCGCGTACGATTTGATCGAATCGATCAGCCAGCGTGTGCAGCAGATGGAGCTGAGCGAGCAGCGTTTCGAACAGTTCCAGGCGGTCACGGCGGCCAAGGAAGCGTTCATCCTCGCGCGCTACGAAGTGCGCGGCTACACCGCCACCAGCAATGCCGAAACCGAGCAGAAAGCCGTCGGCCAGATCGATGCGGCGCTTGCCAGCCTCAAGCCACTGAACAGCTATTTTGCGTCGACCCAGCAAGACGCGCTGCGTCAGCTGGAGACCGCGCTGGTCAACTACCGCAGCTCGCTGATGGCGTTCAAGAATGCCAACAGCGAAGCGGTGCAGGCGCGTAAGGAAATGACTGACCAGGGCACCACCATCGTGTCCCTGAGCGAGCAGCTGTACCAGATTCAGCTCGACCGTCGTGACGTCGAAAGTGCTCAGGCCCGCACCTTTCAGTTGATCAGTACCCTGCTGGCGTTGCTGGTGGGCGTGATCGCTGCGGTGATCATCACCCGCCAGATCACCCGTCCGCTGCAAGAGACCCTGGCCGTGGTCGAGCGCATCGCCAGCGGCGACCTGACCCAGAACGTGACCGTCACGCGTCGCGACGAACTCGGCGTGCTGCAACAAGGCATTGCTCGCATGGGCGTGACCCTGCGTGACTTGATCAGCGGTATCCGCGATGGCGTGACCCAGATTGCCAGCGCCGCCGAAGAACTGTCGGCCGTGACCGAACAGACCAGTGCCGGCGTGAACAGCCAGAAAGTCGAGACCGATCAGGTCGCCACTGCCATGCACGAGATGACTGCCACCGTGCAGGAAGTCGCGCGCAACGCTGAAGAAGCCTCGCAAGCTGCTGCGGCGGCGGACGGTGAAGCCCGTGAAGGCGACAAGGTGGTGAACGAAGCCATCGCGCAGATCGAGCGTCTGGCCAGCGAAGTGGTGCGTTCGACCGAAGCGATGAGCGTGCTGCAACAGGAAAGCGACAAGATCGGCAGCGTCATGGACGTGATCAAAGCCGTAGCCGAACAGACCAACCTGCTGGCGCTGAACGCCGCCATCGAAGCCGCCCGCGCCGGTGAGGCCGGTCGTGGTTTTGCTGTGGTTGCCGATGAGGTCCGTGGTCTGGCCCAGCGGACGCAAAAGTCCACCGAGGAAATCGAGGGTCTGGTTGCTGGTCTGCAGAACGGCACTCAACAAGTGTCTGCGGTGATGAACAACAGCCGCGCGCTGACCGACAGCAGCGTCGCCCTGACCCGCAAGGCCGGTGCGTCGCTGGAAAACATCACCCGCACGGTGTCGAACATCCAATCGATGAACCAGCAGATCGCCGCCGCTGCCGAACAGCAAAGCGCCGTGGCCGAAGAGATCAGCCGCAGCATCATCAACGTGCGCGATGTATCTGAACAGACCGCCGCAGCGAGTGATGAAACGGCCGCGTCGAGCGTTGAACTCGCGCGTCTGGGTGGTCAGTTGCAGCAGATGGTCAGCCACTTCCGCGTTTGATGCTCATGTTGCGCTGAAGCTAAAACCCAATCGCGGGCAAGCCCGCTCCCACAGGTTTTTGGGTCGTCCACAGATGATGTGTTCGCCTCGAAAACTGTGGGAGCGGGCTTGCCCGCGATGTCATTTCGAATGGTTAAAAGCGCCTCATGCTTCCCACGGGTTGATCACTTCGATTTCGGAAAACTCGAAATCCCTGATATTTCGCGTCGCTATTGCAGCACCGCAGCTTCGGCAGATTGCAGCGATTTGCGCGTCAGCCATCGCGACTCCCCTTCCCTTCGCCTCCGCACCAGCTACGAGCGTTGCGTATTCAACGGCTGAATGAGCATCGAACGGCAGGATTCGTCCGGCAAAGTCCTCTTCGAACATTGCCATAGCATGGGCTTCAAGTTTCTGTTTGCGCTTGCCAGACGGCAGCCTTGCTATGCCATGAAGTATTTCTGCCACCGTAACTGCACTGACTGCCAACTCCATTGCGGGCTGAGCATCAACCCAAGCCAGTACACGGGATTCAGGCTCAACTCGCATAAACTCCGAAAGAACATTGGTATCAAGCACTATCATTCAGAAAAATCCACCGCAGTGGCTTTTTCGGAACGTTCGGGCAGCTTGAGATCGACTCCGCCGACAGCGCTGAACCGGCCGCGAATCCGACTGCCAAGTCCTCCGGCTCGATCAACGGCTGCCAATGCTCTACCCAATATCAGGCGAGCCTCTTCTTCCATAGAGTGTCCATTGTGCGCAGCAGTAATTCTCAACTGCTCCTTTAGCTTCTCATCCAGATTTCTAATTGTGATGCTGGCCATACCCGCCCTCCTGTAATCAATGAAATCACTGATTGCAGGCTAGCATAGTTTGAGTTTCCTACATAACTGTGGGAGCGGGCTTGCCCGCGATGGCGTTGTGTCAGGCGATTCGATGCTGGCTGACACTGCGCTATCGCGAGCAGGCTCGCTCAGTTTGTGAGTTGTCCACATTCAGCGGCTTCACGCCGGATACCCGGTAATCTCCCGAATGCTCTGATACAGCGGTTTAAGCTGCCGATACATGCGCAGATACACCTCTGCATACAGTCGCTGATAAACCTGCTGCGCCTCAGGTTGTGGGGTGAACACCGTGCCCACGTGGGTCATCGCGGCGATGGCGCTGGGGAAGTCGGGATGCAGGCCCAGCCCTACTGCACAGCAGATCGCGGCGCCGAGGCCGGAGGCTTCGTAGACGTGCGGGCGCTCTGCCGGCAGGCCGAAGATGTTGGCGGTCAGTTGCATCGCCGCATCACTTTGCGATCCGCCCCCGGCCACGCGCAGGCGCTTGATCGAGACCTTCGAGCGTTTCTCGATGTTTTCCATGCCTTGGCGGAGCGCATAAGCCAAACCTTCCAGAATCGCCCGGTAGATATGCGCGCGAGTGTGCACATCGCCGAAGCCGATCATCGCGCCTTTGGCCTCCACGCCCGGTTCGCGAATGCCCGGCGACCAGTAGGGTTGCAGCATCAATCCCATCGAACCCGGTGGCACCGCATTGACCAGCGCGTCGAACAGTTGCTCGGGCTCGATACCCTGCTCTTGCGCCTGCTGCATTTCGCGCAGGCCGAACTCGTTCTTGAACCAGCTGACCATCCAGTAGCCGCGGTAGATCATCACTTCGCAGTTGTACTGATCGGGCACTGCCGCGGGGTACGGCGGGATCAGCGGGACGATTTCCAGGTAGCGTGAACGGGTGCTGGTGATGGTCGCCGTGGTGCCGTAGGACAGGCACACGGTGCTTGTATCGACCACGCCGGCACCGAGCACTTCGCAGGCCTTGTCGGCACCGGCGGCAATCAGCGGCAACCCTTCGGGAATACCCGTATGACGGCTGGCTTCAGCGCTGATGTGGCCGAGGGTTTCGCCGGGCTTGTGCAGGCTCGGCAACTGCTCGGGACGCACCGCCAGCGCCTGCCATTTCCAGTCACGCAGCGCCGCCCACTTCAGCCGCTTGAAATCGAACGGCAGGTAGCCGACGCAGCAGCCCACCGAGTCGACAAAGCGCCCGCAGAGTCGATAGCTGAGAAACCCCGACAGCAGCAAAAACTTGTCGGTCGCCGCCCACACTTGCGGTTGATGCCGGGCAATCCAGTTGGCCTCGGCCTGGGCGCGAAAGTAGTCGACGGTGGCTTTCGCGCCGACCAGTTTGAGCAGCCAGCCCCACGGCCCTTTGATGCCGCCAGCAACTTCGCTTTGACGCTGATCGAGCCACACAATTGCCGGGCGCAGTGGTTTGCCATCGGCATCAAGATTGATCACCGTGCCGCGCTGCGTAGTCAGGGAAACGCCGACAATCTGCGCACGGTCGATCCCGGTCTGCTGCCAGAGTTGCTGACACGCCTCGCCGAGTTTCGCCCAGTAATATTCCGGATCCTGCTCGGCCCAGCCCGGTTGCGTCGAGTAATACGCTTGCAACTCGACCTTGCCCTTGCCGAGCAGATTGCCCTGCAGATCGAACAGCAGCGCGCGCACGCTCTGGGTGCCGTTGTCGATCGCCAGCAGGTATTTTTTAGCCGTCATGGCGTGACCTCCGGCAAGCCATGATCGCGTTGCCACAGCAAACGATAACGCTGAATCTCCGCCTGCCAGCGCTCGTCGCTCCAGGCCAGGCGCGGCTGGCAGAGCGTACGGATCGCGGCGAAATGCTCCTCGCTACCGCGCGCCAGCAACAGCCCCAGACGAGTGCGACGCAGCAGCAAGTCATCCAGATGCAGGACCATTTCCGCCTCGCAGGCAAACGCCAGTTCGGCCCACAACGTATCCGTGGCGCCGACCGTTTCCTGCCCGACTTCGGCAATGAGTTGCGCCAGCCTCGGCAGATCACGGCCATGGCGCCCGGCCAGGCGTCGCCATTGCTGCGGGCTGAGGCCAGGAATCGGCGATGGCTGCACCGCGGCAAACACCGGCGCGGCGTCATCTTCAAAAGCGCGGCCGAGCATGTCCGCGCATGCCTTGAGCACTTCAATCGCTTGCGGACGGAACGTGGTCAGTTTGCCGCCGGCCAGGGTGACGCAGCCGGGCTCCTGCCACAGCACATGTTCCCGGGTTTCGTTCGACGGTTTGCCCTGATGCTCGCCAGCAGCGCCGACCACCGGACGCACGCCGGCCCAGGTCGACAGCACATCCGTCGCCGTCAATTCGGCAGCGGGAAAGGCTTGCGTGCAAGCGGCCAGCAGATAGTCGAGTTCTTCGCCGCTGATGCTCGCGCTCTGATCGAGATCTTCACGATGATCGAGATCAGTGGTGCCGACCACAGTCGCGCCTTCCCACGGGAAAACGAACACCGGCCGCCGGTCACGCGCATGCAGAAAGGTCAGCGCCTGCGCCACCGGCAAACGCCAACCCGGCAGCAGCAAATGACTGCCGCGCAGCGGGCGCAATTGCCGTGGCGAATCGCTTGGACGCAGGCGCTCGGCCCATGCGCCCGTGGCAACCGCGAGCACAGCGCAGCGCAATTGCAATGCGTTACCCGACTCGCCATCTTCAACTTCAACGCCACACACCCGCCCGTCTTCACGCAGCACCTGCGTCACGCGCAAACCATTGAGCACCACGGCGCCATCGGCGCGCGCCTCGTGCAATACGCGCATCACCAGCCGGGCATCGTCGGTCAATGCATCGACGAAACGGGTGCCGCCGACAAGGTCATGTTCCTTCAGCCCCGGCGTCAGAAAACGCAGCTGCTGCGCGTCATGGAAACGATGGCTGCGGCGCCCGGCCAAGGCGTCGTAAATACTCAGTAAACCGCTCAACACACGCGGGCCGGGAAAGCCGCCGCGATAGTGCGGCATCAGGAAACTCATCGGCTCGACCAGCCCCGGCGCCTCGTCGAGCAGGCGCTGGCGTTCGCGCACCGAATCGCGGGTCAGCCGCCACTGGCCCTTGGCGATGTAGCGCAAACCGCCATGGACCATTTTCGAAGAACGACTGGAGGTGCCCCAGGCAAAATCCCGCTGCTCCAGCAACAGACAGCGCCAGCCACGCCGCGCCGCTTCACGCACTATCCCGGCGCCACTGATGCCGCCGCCGATCACGATCAGATCCCAGCGTTCGTCCGCCAGGGTTGGCAGCATCTGCTCGCGCCATGCGGCGTTCCAGTTCTCATTCACGGCAGTCATTCCGGCAGCAACGTGCCGGGATTGAGGCGCCCGGCCGGATCGAAATGTCTGCTCAACGCCTGCAAGGTTTCCACCGCCAGCGCGCCCTTCTCGCGCAGCAGATACGCCGCGTGGTCCTTGCCGACGCCGTGCTGATGGCTGATCGTGCCGTGGTGGGTGACGATGGTTTGACTGGCCGCATGTTTGAGCGCCTGCCAGCGCGCCAGCGTCGCCGGGTAATCCGCCGCCGGGCGAAACACGTAAGTGGTGTAGATGCTCGAGCCTTCGCCGTAGACGTGGGACAGGTGGGTGAACACATGCACGCGCTCGCCTTCAGCGGCCAGGGCGTCGCGCAGGCTGTTTTCGATGAGGTTGAGCAAGTGGTCGACGTTGCTCCAGTCGGTCGCGGTTTCCAGGGTGTCGACCACGTAACCGGCGTTCCACAGGTTCTCCCGCAGGTAGGGAAAACGGAAGCGGTTCTGCGCCCACTTCTTGCCGAGCAAGGTGCCGGTGAACACACCGCCGAACGCTTTGAGATTCTGCCGCGCCTGGCGCAACGACAGCGCGTTCTGCTGACGATTGCCGGTCACACCGAAGGTCAGCAGGCATTTGCCCTCGCCGGCACCGCGCAGGCTCAGGTACTTTTCCAGCCAGGCAATCTGTTGCGGATGACCGGCCAGGGCCAGTTGCGTTTCGGTTTCCACCGCGTTGGACAGGCGCAGCATCGACAGCGGCACGCGCGCCTGGGCCAGTTGGCGAATGGCGCCGAGTGCCTGCGTCCAGTCCGGCAGGAACACGCCATAGAAATGTTCATCGGCAGGCAGCGCACTGACGCGCACCTTGACCTCGGAAATGATTCCGAAACGGCCCTCGCAACCGAGCACGATTTCGCGCAGGTCCGGGCCAGCCGCCGAGGCTGGAAAGGTCGGGATCTGCAGCGGTCCGGCGAAGGTTTCCAGCGTTCCGCCGGCGAACAATTGCTCGATGCGCCCGTAGCGCAACGACTGCTGGCCACTCGAGCGACTGGCGACCCAACCGCCCAGCATCGACAGCTCCCACGACTGCGGAAAATGCCCCAGGGTATAGCCGCGCGCGCGCAACTGGCTCTCGACCTGCGGGCCGCTCGCGCCGGGGCCGAAGGTCGCCAGCAGACTCTGTTCGTCGAGGTCGGTCAAGCGGTTCATTCGCGCCAGTGAAACGGTCAGTACTGGCCGTGCCGAATTCGGCGGATTGATGTGCCCGGCCACCGACGTGCCGCCGCCGTAAGGGATCAGGCACACGTCCTGCTCCTCGGCCAGCTTCAGCAATTGGCGAATGGCGGCGGCGCTCTCCGGAAATGCCACGGCGTCGGGATAAACGCCCAGCGTGCCTTCGCGCAGCGCCAGCCAGTCCGGCAGACTCTGACCGCGCGCATGCAGCAAACGCTCATGGGCGTCGATGCTGTACAAGGCGTGCGCCGGCAACCGCGAGGCGGGCACCCGGGCCAGCGCGGTGTCCAGCGAGGCGTCGGGCAGCGCGCGGCCCTCGCCCACTCGCTGCGCAAGAAAGCTTGCGCCCTGCGCTGGTAACTCGACCACCGTGGTTGCGTCTCCCCAGCCGTTCCAGCGTCGCATGCGTGTGTCCTTATGAGCCGTCGAATCAGTGCGGCTTCAAGTCCTCATACTAGCCAGCGGCGCAAGAGTGTCACGGTCGTATCCGGCCAATCGGGGTAGCTAATTGAGTCAACCGGCGTGCCAGATACGGTCATTTACTTTCGCCGGGGTTTCACCGTACCTTTCGGCCATCCCTTCGCTCAGGCGTTGCTCAAAGGAACGCGATCATGCAATCGCTCGGTTTCACTTCGGTTCCGCCGCTGCTCAAGTACCTGCGCCATGCCGGGCAACTGGGCATGGCCATCGAGCCGGCGCTGGCGGCGGCCGGGTTGCAGACGCAGCAGTTGAGCGACAACAGCTTGCGCTTGCCAGGCGAGGCGCATGAGCGTTTGCTCGACTATTTCTGCGAGCATTCCGGCGATCCGCTGTTTGGTCTCAACGCGGCGAATTTCGTCCTGCCCAATTCCTGGAGCGTGCTCGGTTACATCACCATGAACTGCGCGACGCTGGGCGATGCGATGAGCCGGATCATGCCGTTTGAAAAACTGGTCGGCGACATGGGCGTCAGCCGCACCGAAATGCGCGACGGTCAGGTGCATTTGATCTGGGATTGCCGTCATCAGCGCCCGCGAATCCGGCGGCATCTGGTGGAAAACGTGCTCGGTTCGTGGCTGCACTATGCGCGCTGGATTGCCGACACGCAGCTGTCGCCGGCCGCTGTCTGGCTGGAACACTGCTGCCCGGCCGAGGTGACGCCGGCGCAATACCAGAGCTTCTTCGGTTGCCCGGTGTTGTTCGATCAGCCGTATTCGGCGTTGATCGTGCCGCTGGCCTATCTGCAATTGCCGTTGCGTCAGGCCGATGCGCAGTTGTTGCGCACGCTGGAGGAACACGCGCTGGGCTTGCTGGCGACACTGGAGGACGCGCCGCTGGCGCAGCAGGTGAAAAACATTCTGCGCGGTCTGCTCAAGCAGGGCTTGCCGCGCAAGGAGCAAGTGGCCGAACAGCTGAATGTGTCGCTGCGCACCTTGCAGCGACAGTTGCAGCAGGCGGGGACGTCGTATCAGCAGGTGCTCGATGAGTTGCGGCAAGAACTGGCGGAGCATTATTTGCTCAACAGTGATTTGCCGATTCAGGAGATTGCCCAGTATCTCGGGTTTACCGAACCGCGGTCATTTCACCGGGCGTTCAAGAGTCAGAGGGGGATGCCGCCAGGGGAGTTTCGGCAGATGCATCGGCGGTGATGGGTCGGGTCTCTTCGCGAGCGGGCTCGCTTGTATGGTAGGACTTGAAGGGAGGAGGAGGGACAAGGCTCGATTCTGACTGTTAGCGCAGTACAGACCGTGGGAGATTTTCACCCTCCTCCTTTCACCCAAGCGCCGATAAAGAATGCATCTGGCCTAGACCGACGATAGGAACAAGCCTGCGCCTCTGGGTGAACCCTTCAAGTGTTCAAACCTTAGCCCGGAGGATTTCTCATGGCAATGCCCGTCGCTACTACCCAGTCGATTGTCGGGGTTGATGTCGCCAAAGACGAACTGGTGATTTATCACGTCGAATCAGATCGGCTCGAGACAATCTCCAATACCAAAACGGCGATCAAGAAATGGCTCAAGACCGTTGCCAAACCAGTAGCAATCGCCATCGAAGCCACCAATATTTATCACCAGGAGTTCGCCGAGCTGGCGCACGCGGATGGCTGCAGGATCTATATGGTTGGCGGTTATGAACTCAGTCATTACCGCAAAGGCGTGAACGTTCGCGCTAAAACTGATGCGCTGGATGCTCGTTTATTGGCCCGCTATCTGACAAACGAAGGGGACCATTTGCGCCCTTGGACACCGCCGTCTCCGCTGTATTGCCGGCTCATCAGTCTGTTCCGGCGTCGTGCGGCTCTGGTTCAGGCTCGTGTCAGCCTCAAGCAGAGCTGGGAGAATGAGCCGCTGCTCAAAACCGCTTTCAAGAATCAGATAAGCGCCATGCAAAGGCTGGAAACCTTGCTTGAAAAAACGATCCTGACGCAGATAGAAGAAGCCGGTTTGGGCGCACAGCTCAAGCGCTGCATGAAGGTCGAAGGCATCGGTACGTTGACTGGCGCCCGCTTGCTCGCATCCTTTCAGCGTGGGGACTTCAGGAATGCCGACGCTTTCATCGCTTTTCTAGGCATGGATCTGCGCATAGCGGACTCAGGCAAAAAGAAAGGCCGGCGCTGCCTGACCAAACGAGGCGACCCTGAGGCACGTCGATTGCTGCACAACGCTGCAATGGCGGCCAGTCGGACCTCGGTGTGGAAAGGGTTTTATGAGGCTATGAGAGGGCGTGGTTTGAGCACTACCCAAGCACTGGTCGCACTAGCCCGCAAGCTTGCACGGGTGGTATTTGCTCTGTTGAAAAACCAGAGCGAATACTCACCCAAAGGCGTTTAGGGGCTAGGCATGAACCATAGAATCTCCCACGGTTGATCGTGGTTGGTCGCGAGTTTGGTGTTTACCCCGTTTCCCCTCACCCCAGCCCTCTCCCAGAGGGAGAGGGAGCCGACCGGGGGTTGCTCGAACGATGCGCCGACCTGCAAGAGCGGCGGTGAATCCCCAATCGACTCGATTTTTCAGGTCGGTGTATAGCGCAAGACACCTCGGTCAGTCCCCTCTCCCTCTGGGCGGTCCGACGTTTCGGGAGGGCTAGGGTGAGGGGCTTTTTTCCCGCGTCAGAGACTGATCGCATTGGTAAACACCAGCCGATTGCCAAACGGATCGGCAATCGTCATGTCCTGGCTGCCCCACGGCATCGCCTGAATCTGCGGGTGTGAAAACGTGTAGTCCTTGGCGATCAGTTGTTGCTGAAAAACTTCCAGCTCATCCGTCTCGATGCGCAGCGCCGAACCCGGGCACGCGTCGCCGTGATGCTCGGACAAATGCAGCACACAATCGCCGCGCGACACCTGCAGATACAGCGGAAAATTCGCTTCGAAGCGATGCTGCCAGTCGATCTTGAAACCAAGAAAATCGACGTAGAACTCAACAGCTTTGGCTTCATCGAAGATCCGCAGGATCGGTGTGGTTTTGCCGAAGCTCATGGGGTGCTCCCTGACTGATTGGCCCCACAGTGTAGACGGGGTGGATGTCAGCAAGTCGGCCTGCTGCCGGCTTTCTTTAGTCGCAATGTGCCATCACTGTGACGCAGACCACGAATCGTCAACGAAAGTTGTCGCGCAAATCCCCCTGTCGCGCAAGAAACCGCCCTGCCCGACTGCCATTCGCCTGGCCCTCTCGATAGCTCAACACGCCGTTGACCCACACCCCGTCAATGCCCTGCGCCGGCCGTTGCGGGTCGTTGAAATCAGCCACATCGCGCACTGTCGCCGGGTCGAACAACACCAGGTCCGCCCAATAGCCTTCACGGATTTCGCCCCGTTCTTTCAAGCCAAAGCGCGCTGCCGACAGGCCGGTCATCTTGTGCACGGCGGTGTGCAGCGGAAACAGGCCGACGTCGCGACTGAAATGCCCCAGCACCCGTGGGAAAGCGCCCCACAGGCGCGGATGCGGGAACGGGTCTTCGGGCAGGCCGTCAGAGCCGACCATGGACAGTGGATGGGCGAGGATTCTTCTGACATCAGCCTCGTCCATGCCGTAGTACACCGCGCCTGCCGGTTGCAGACGTTTCGCGGCGTCGAGCAGCGACAGATTCCATTCGGCGGCGATGTCGATCAGGTCGCGCCCGCTGACTTGCGGGTGCGGTGTCGACCAGGTGATGGTGATGCGGTGGGCGTCGGTGACTTGCTTGAGATCCAGGGTCGACGAACTCGCCGCGTAGGGATAACAATCGCAACCGACCGGGTGACTTTTTGCTGCCTCCTCCAACGCTGCCAATAACTGTGGACTGCGCCCCCAATTGCCGACGCCGGCACATTTGAGGTGGGAAATGATCACCGGTGATTGCGCGTGACGGCCAATCTGAAACGCCTCGTCCATGGCTTCGAGCACCGGGGCGAATTCGCTGCGCAAATGGGTGGTGTAAACCGCACCGAATGCCGTCAGTTCTTCGGTCAGCTGCATGACTTCATCGGTTGAAGCGTTGTAGGCACTGGCGTAGGCCAGGCCCGTGGATAAACCCAAGGCACCGGCCTCCAGGCTTTCGCGCAACTGCACGCGCATCGCAGCGATTTCCTCCGCCGTTGCGGTGCGGAACAGGTCGTCGAGGTGATTGCTGCGCAGCGCCGTGTGGCCGACCAGTGCCGCAACATTCAGCGTGATGTTGGCCGCTTCCACCGCCGCGCGGTAATCGCTGAAGCGTGGGTAAACGAACGCGGCCTGATTGCCGAGCAGGTTCATCGGGTCCGGCGGATTGCCCTTCAACGTGACCGGCGAAGCGCTGATGCCGCAGTTGCCGACAATCACCGTGGTCACGCCCTGGCTGAGCTTGGGCAACATCTGCGGTTGGCGGATGACCACGGTGTCGTCGTGGGTGTGGACATCGATGAAACCCGGCGCCAGCACGCGGCCAGCGGCGTCGATTTCTTCCCTGGCGCTGGCGTCGTGCAGGTCGCCGATGCGCTCGATGCGGCCGTTGAGAATCGCCACGTCGGCTTCATAGCCTGGGGTATTGCTGCCATCGATGAGCAAGGCGTTGCGAATCAGCGTGTCGTACAGCATGTCAGTCTCCCAGCGGCAGGTGATCGTCGCCGCCACGGTATTCGTCGAGGGCGAGTTTGATCCGCCGCAGACGTTCTTGATTGTCTTCAGGACTGGCCAGCGCCAGCTCGGTGGCGAGCACGTCGATGGCCAGCAGCATGCCGTAGCGCGCCGCCGTCGGTTTATAGATGAACGAGGTCTCCGCGCCTTGCAGCGGCAGGACGACATCGGCCAGTTCGGCCAGCGGCGAATCGGCGCGGGTGATTGCCAGAATGCGCGCGCCGTAGTTGCGCGCCAGTTCGACCGTTTCCAGCAACTCCGGGGTGATGCCGGTCAATGAGCAGACGATGAGCACTTGCTCGGCGTTCAGGCTGGCCGCGGTGACGCGCATCATCACCGCGTCATGACACACCGCAATCGGATAGCCGAGGCGCACCAGGCGCACCTGCAATTCATCGCTGCACAGGGTCGAGCATCCGCCCATGCCGAACGCATGAATCATCCGCGCCTGGCCAAGCATTTTCACCGCATCGTCGAAGCGCGATTCGTCGAAACCGGCCAGATGCTGGCGCAGCGTGGTTTCGATGTCGCCGACGATCTGGCCGTAGAACGCCGACTGTTCAGGCGTGCCCGCCGGATCAAGAAAACGGCTGCCGACGCCGCTGGCCTGGGCCAGTTGCAGGCGCAGGTCACGCAGGTCGCGGCAGCCGACTGTGCGGGCAAAGCGCGACAGCGTGGCGGTGCTGACTTCGGCGCGTTGCGCGAGGTCTTCGAGGCTGGCGCTGGCGGCGAAACCGACGTCGTCGAGCATCAGCCGGGCGATACGCCCTTCGCCTGCGCTGAAGGAATCCTGGCGGGCGCGGATCTGGTAGAGGATATCCATGGGCGGCGGGCTCCGGTTACAGCAGGTAAGAAAGGCCAACGGTCAGGCCGAAAGCGACCAGCGAGATCAGCGTCTCAAGTACCGTCCAGGTCTTGAACGTCTGCGCGACGCTCATGTTGAAGTATTCCTTGATCAACCAGAAGCCGCCGTCGTTGACGTGGGAAAAGATAACCGACCCGGCGCCGGTCGCCAGCACCAGCAGCTCCGGGTGTGGATAACCCAGACCAATGGCCACCGGCGCGACCACCCCGGATGCGGTGGTCATCGCAACGGTTGCGGAGCCGGTGGCGATGCGC
Organism: Pseudomonas sp. Z003-0.4C(8344-21); assembly: GCF_900104975.1. NCBI lineage: Bacteria > Pseudomonadati > Pseudomonadota > Gammaproteobacteria > Pseudomonadales > Pseudomonadaceae > Pseudomonas > Pseudomonas sp. Z003-0.4C(8344-21). The sequence goes on from NZ_LT629756.1 coordinate 5,521,604, forward strand.
ATCAACGCGGCTAACAGCCAGCCCATGAGCAGCGGCGACAGATGAAATTCATCGGCGAGGCCGACGATCTGATCAGTCACGCCTGCGTCCACCAGAATCCGGTTCAAGCCACCGCCGGCGCCGACCAGCAGGGTGATGCTGGCGGTGGGCGCGAGGCATTCGTTTGTGAACTTGAGGATCGATTCGCGGTTGAAGCCTTGGGCGATGCCGAGTGTCCAGAAGCTCAGCAAGGTCGCTAGCAACAGGGCGATGACCGAGTTACCGATGAACAGCAGGAACTGGTTGAACCCGCTGCCCGGGGTGGAAATCAGATTGGCCCAGCCGCCGATCAGCATCAGTACCACCGGCAACAGAATGGTTGCCATGGTGATGCCGAAACCGGGCAGTTTGTCGCGTGGCTCGCGGTCCAGAAATTGTTTTTCCAGCGGGTTATCCGCCGGCAATTGAATGCGCGGCACGATGAATCTGGCGTACAGCGGGCCGGCGATGATTGCAGTCGGAATGCCGATGGCGATCGCGTAGAGCAAGGTCTGCCCGTCCGAGGCCTGATACGCCTGCACCGCGAGCATCGCCGCCGGATGCGGCGGCACCAGTGCATGCACCACCGACAGGCCCGCAACCATCGGCAACCCGACCATCAGAATCGACACACCGACTCGCCGCGCCACGGTAAAGGCAATCGGTACCAGCAAGACGAAACCGACTTCGAAGAACAGCGGCAGCCCCACCAGAAAGGCGATGCAGACCATCGCCCAGTGCGCGTTCTTCTCACCGAACTTATCGATCAAGGTTCGCGCCATCTGCTCGGCACCGCCGGACTCGGCCATCATCTTGCCAAGCATCGTCCCCAGCGCCACCACCAGCGCAATGTGCCCCAGCGTCTTGCCGACCCCGGCCTCATATGCCCCTACCACGCCCGACGGTGGCATGCCGGCGACCAGAGCCAGGCCGATGGAAATCAGGGTGATGACGATGAACGGATTGAGCCGGTAACGGGCGATCAACACGATCAGCGCGATGATGGCGACAGCGGCATAGATCAACAGCCAGTAGCCGAAAGAAGGCGTCATGCGGTACTCCTCGAAAGGGTCACGTTCGAATGGGTCGTGAAACTCATAAATCATTTCGAGATCGAGATTTCAAACCGCATGAAAGTAATTTTCGTGGAAAGGCAAGGTGTGTCGCTGATGGGTATGGGTTGTCGTGATGAATGAAAATCGTGGGGTGGGATTTACATGCTTTTACAGCCAACACAGCCCCCTGTAGGAGTGAGCCTGCTCGCGATTGTGTCGTAACAGTCAATATCATCATTGGCTGAATGACCGCTATCGCGAGCAGGCTCACTCCTACAGTTTGATCGCATTCCTCCAGACAGAATGCGCAAAACCTGTGGGACGTAGCGTACGGATCACACCATTTCGTGACGAATCCATTCAACTACCGAAGTACGCTTCGGCGCCCAGCCCAGCAGTTCGCGGGCCTTCTTGCCGCGGACGCGGCTGTTGGAGCCGAGGCCGTAGTTGGCCATCTCATAGCCCCATTCGGCTTCGGCGTCCTGCAGCGGCCAGTCTTGTGGCTGGCCCAGATTCAGCGCGGCGGCCATGGCGGTAGTCATGTCGATGAACGACGCTTCACCGCTTTCGACGAAGTAGAAAGTGCCCGGCACATTCTTGCTCAGCGCCAGTACGTAAAGGGCCACGACGTCTTCGATGTGCACGTTGGACCAGATGTTCTGCCCGGTACCAACATGCCGCACCACACCACTTTTGCGCGCCTGCTTCAGCAGACGCGGCAACTGCACGCTGTCGCGTTTGACGCCGAGGCTATGACCGTAGATCAGCGTGTTGCAAATGACAGCGGAATTCACGCCATCCTTCGCCGCGGCAAGCACCAGGTTGTCGATCGCCACGCGGGCGGCTTTGTCGACGGTCGGTTCCGGCAAGTTATCTTCGTAATAGATGACGTCGCTGGACTTACCGCCCGACGCATCGCCGACAATGCTCGAACCGCTGGTGTGCAGGAACACTTTGTTGGAGCCGCGCAAAGCGTCGAGCAACGCTTCGACCGCGCCGCGATGGTCGCTGCTGGCGGCGTTGATTACCGCATCCGCCGCGCGGGCCCGTTCGGCGAGCAATGCCTGATCGTCAAGGGTGCCGATGACGGCGTTAATCCCCAGAGCCTTGAGTTCATCAGCCTGTTCGGCACTGCGCACCAGCCCGGTGACCTGATGCCCGGCCTGGACCAGGCCAGTGGCAATGGAACCGCCGATGAAACCGGCAGCGCCGGTAACGAATACGTTCATGGAGAAACTCCCTGCGTGAATAAGTGATGAGGCGAGTATCGACCGCTGAACTCGATCGAAAAACCCGCCCGCACCCAAATCACTCTTGCGCAGGGATCACGAATCAGCCCTTGAAATCCGCGCTGGCGTACGCCGCAAGTTTGCCTTGAATGAAATCCAGAAAGCACTGAATGCGCAGCGCCAGTTGCGAGTTGCGGTAGTACACCGCATTGATCGGCTGGCGATATCCGCTGTTGAATTCACCCAGCAGGACTTTCAAGCGCCCGGCACGAATGTCATCGATGGTCATGAAGTGCGACAGACAGGCAATGCCCTGCCCTTCCAGCGCCAGATGGCGCACGGTCTCACCGCTGGAGGCGCTGATCGCCGCAGTGATCGGCCAACGGTCACCGTGTACGTAACGCAGCGGCCACTGGTTGAGACCTTCGTTTTGGGTAAAACCGAGCAATGTGTGCTCGCTGAGATCGGCCACTTGGCGCGGCGTACCGCGCTGTTTCAGATAGGTCGGGCTGGCGACGATCAGCAACGGACTGCAACCGAGCGAACGCGCATGCAACGTCGAATCGGCGAGATTGCCGATGCGAATGGCGATGTCGGTGCTTTGTTCCAGCAGATCGATGATCAGGTCATTGCTGTTGAGTTCGAGCTGAATGTCCGGGTAGAGCCGGCGAAACTCGTCGATGTAGGGCACGATGGCGTGCAGCATGAACGGTGAGGCGGCGTTGATTCGCAGTCGCCCGGACGGGGTTTGCTGGCGCGAGGACAGGCGTTCTTCGAGTTGGTCCATTTGATCGAGAATCAGCTTGGCCTGTTCGAAGAAGTACCGGCCCTCCTCGGTCAGGTCCATGCGCCGCGTGGTGCGGTTGATCAGCGTCGTTTCGAGTTTGGCTTCCAGCCGCGACAGCGTGCGACTGACCGCCGATGGCGTCTGCCCGACCTGTTCGGCCGCGGCGGAAATCGAACCGCACTCGATCACGCAGACGAAAATCTGCAATTCATCGGATCTGGCTTTCACGGGTGTCCTCTGCTCGATGGGCCTGCCACGCAGGCGCAGGCCCTCGATAGTAGCCGAGCATCAGCCCTTGAGGCCAAACACCTCGGTCAAATGCTGCTCATAACGCGCCACGTCGTTTTCGATGTTCGGGCGCTTCATCACGTCGACACAGAGGAAGGTTGGCAGCGCGGTCATGCCAAGAAACTCGTTGGCCTTGTGGAACGGGAAGTACACTGCATCGACGCCCTTGGCTTCAAAGAAATCGCTGGGGTCATCGAAGGCTTGCTGCGGTGCGTTCCAGGTCAGCGAAAGCATGTACTGCTTGCCCTGGATCAGACCTCCGCTGCCGTATTTCTGCGACGCGTCGGAACGGGTGCGGCCATCGCTGGCGTAGAGACTGCCGTGGCCCTCGGTAAAGACTTCGTCGATGTATTTTTTTACGGTCCATGGCGCGCCCATCCACCAGCCCGGCATCTGATAAACGATCACGTCGGCCCAGAGGAATTTCGCCACTTCCTCGGCGACGTCGTAGCCCTCGTCGATGAAGGTGGTTTTCACATCGACACCGCCACGGTCCAGCACGCTCAGCGCGGTTTCGTGCAGGGTGGCGTTGTAGCGACCGTCGGAGTGAGCGAATTTTTTACCGCCATTGAGCAACAGTACTTTTTTCATGACAAAGCCTCAGCGCAGCCATTGGGCTGGATGGAAAGTGGAAATGGAATGGCGGCAGATTAACGGCTCGCGTCGCGCGGAATAAGCCATGCCCGCGCAAAATACATTTGAGCAAAACGCACGAATCGAACCGTGATTGTTGTCGTAGCATTCGGCGCTTTCATGAATACGAGGACGTTGTGATGAGTCAACGCGAGGGTTTTATCCTGCATGCCAAGACCCGCCCGGAACGCGCCGAGGCTTTCGAGGCACTGTTTCGCGCTTATGTCGAACCGAGTCGCGCCGAGCCCGGTTGCATCGAATACCACATGTTGCGCGACAAGGAAGATCCGACGCTGTTCATTTTCTACGAGATCTGGGAGTCGCGGGCGCACCTGGACGAGCACTCGAATCTGCCGCACATGAAGGATTTTTTCGCCCGACGCATGGAATATCTGGAGCGCGATTTCGACATCCGCCCGATCGACATGCTCAGCGCTTCCTCGGCTAAGCGCTGATCAGCAAATGGGCGCCGAGCGCGCCCAGACCGATAAAAAACACCCGCTTGAACAGCACCGCGCTGATGCGCTGGCGCAGCCATTGGCCGAGCCACATGCCGAGCAGGGCCGGCATCAGCACCAGCAACGACGCACCGAGTTCGCCACTTCCCAGCGCACCGCGCCAGAGCAAGCCTGCGGCCAAGGCAAGCGTCGACACCGTGAACGACAGGCCCAGCGCCTGCACCAGTTCATCGCGACGCAAGCCCAGCGCTTGCAGGTACGGCACGGCCGGAATCACGAACACACCAGTGGCCGAGGTGATGATGCCGGTGATCAAACCGCAGATCGGACCAAGCCAGGTTTCATAACGCGGGTTGACCCGCAGTGTCGGCAGGAACAATCCGCTCAACGCATAGAGCAACAGCGCCGCGCCCAGCCCGCGTACCACCCAATGCCCGCCGACCATGCCGATCCATAGCGTGCCGATGGCAGTGCCGAGGAAGATCAGCAGAAGCATCGGCCACAGGCGTTTGATCAGCGCAACGAGATGCCCGCCGAATGCCAGTTGCCAGAGATTGGTCAAGGTCGCCGGGATGATCAACAGTGCGGCTGCCTGCGCCGGCGCCATAGCCAGACCGAGCAGGCCCATGGCGACGGTGGGCAAGCCGAGGCCGATCACGCCTTTGACCAGGCCGGCGAGCAGGAAGGTGAGGATGACCAGCAGGGACAGGGCTGGGCCGAGGTTTTGATAGAAGTCGGTGAGGGTATGCATGATGCTACTTTGCACCAGTCGGGGCTGGCTGAAAATCTGCCATATACTGAGGCTGCCTCACCCTTTGCAAGAGGCTGATGTTTGCAGTGATGCATCTGGCCTCATCGCTGGCAAGCCAGCTCCCACAGGATCTCGGTTGTTCATCACATTTAGAGACCAACAATGAAACCTGTGGGAGCTGGCTTGCCAGCGAAAGGGCCAGCCCAGACACCATAAAAATCAGAGGCACCCCATGCACTTCGACCTCACCGACCTGCGCCTCTTCCTGCACATCCTGGATACCGGCAACATCACCGCCGGCGCCGTCCGCAGCCATTTATCCCTGGCCGCCGCCAGCGCCAGAATCCGCGCGATGGAAGCCTCACTCGGCACCGAATTTCTCGAACGCGGTCGCCGTGGCGTGACGCCGACGCCCGCCGGCAACGCCCTCGCCCGCCATGCTCGCGTCATCCTGCAACAGGCCGAGCGCATGCAACAGGATCTGGCCGATTACGCCCAAGGCGTCAAAGGCCAGGTGCGCCTGCTGTGCAACACCACGGCGATCACCGAATACCTGCCGGAACTGCTCGCGGATTTTCTGCGCAGCCATGCCAATCTCGACATCGAGCTGCAGGAACTGCCCAGCGCACGGATCACCCACGCCTTGCGTGAAGGCGCAGCAGATCTCGGGATTGTGTCTGACGCAGTCGACACTGGCGGCTTACAGACTCAGCCGTTTCGCCACGACCCCTTAGTGCTGATTCTGCCGCTCGACCACCCGTTGTCTGACGCCGTCGCAGTCAATTTCAGTGCGGCGTTGCAGCACCACTTTGTCGGACTCAGCGCCGACAGCGCCTTGGCGATTTATCTCGAAGAACAAGCGCTGCACAGCGGTGCGCGCATGCAAGTGCGCATTCGCGCCGAGGGCTTTGATGGGGTAATGCGCATGGTCGGCCGGGGCGCGGGGCTGGCGATCGTGCCGCTGGCGGCAGTCGAACGCGCGGCGCCCGGAACCTTCAAAAGCGTAGCGTTGAATGAACCCTGGGCGCGCCGGACTCTGATGATGTGCGCCAGAGATTTCAGCGCACTGCCGCCCTACGAGCAGGCGTTGTTACACGCGCTGACCGATCCGCGCGTTTCTGAGCAGTTCGATGTCGACTCCAGACAACTGAACGGCGACCGCGCGCTATAGGGTGCGACTTCATTCCTCAAGTCCACCTGCCCCGGAGTCCTCATGACCGCGACCGCCCCTATCACCGTTCTGCGCGACACCCACCCGCTGCCGGTACTCGACGCCTGCAAATGGGAAAAACTCGAAGGCGACCCGCACACCGTCAACCTCAACGCCTACACCAGCGAAGACGGCAGCAAGATCATGGGCACCTGGATCTGCACTCCGGGCAAGTGGCGCGTCGATTATGTGAAGTGGGAATACTGCCATTTCCAGGAAGGCTACTGCGTGATCACCCCGGACGGCATGGCGCCGATCCACCTGCGTGCCGGCGATATCTTCGTGGTCGAGCCGGGCATGAAAGGCACCTGGGAAGTGGTCGAGACCGTGCGCAAATATTTCGTTTTCGCCTGATGCAAAAAAGCCGGGGAATCACCCGACGTGATTTCCCGGCAAACATTATCAAGTACACCCCAATTCCCTGTGAGAGCCAGCCTGCTGGCGCTGCAATCGGCTCCCTCTCCCTCGGGAGAGGGCTGGGGTGAGGGGGAGAACTGTCAGGCGATGATGTATTGAGGCTGACGCCGTCTTCGCGAGCAGGCCCGCTCCCACAGGTTTTGCACCAGGGCTTTCTATTGCGGTTTGCGATAGCTGTTGATGATCGCCGAGAAATCCTTGCCGCCATCACCGCGCTGACTCATCGCCTGATACAACTGCTGCGCCACCGCGCCGAGTATCACCGGCTGATGCGCCTGACGCGCTGCTTCGGTGGCCAGGCCAAGATCCTTGAGCATCAGCTCCGCCCCGAAGCCACCGGTATAACCCCGCGAGGCCGGCGCCGTTTCGACGATGCCCGGCCAAGGGTTGTACATTTCCGAACTCCAGCAGCGGCCGGTCGAGCTGTTGATGATCCCGGCCAGCACCGAAGTGTCGATACCCAGCGCATCGCCCAGCGCCATCGCCTCGCTGACGCCAACCATGGAGATCGCCAGCAGCAGGTTGTTGCAGATCTTGGCTATCTGCCCGGTGCCGACTTCACCACAATGCACGATGTTGCGGCCCATCTGCGCCAGCACCGGTTGCAGGGTGGCGAACAGTTCCGGGGTAGCGCCGACCATGAAGGTCAGCGTCCCGGCCGTCGCACCTCCAGTACCGCCGGATACCGGCGCATCAGCCATCGCTACGCCGTGTTTGGCGGCAGCGGCTGCGACGTCGCGTGCGGTCTGCGGATCGATGGTGCTGCAATCGACCGCCGGCACGCCCTGACGGATGCCGGCGAGCACACCTTCCTCACCGAGCCAGACGCTGCGCACATGCACGGCGGCTGGCAGCATGGTGATCACCAGTTCGGCATCCTCGGCAGCCTCGCGCGCCGAAGCGCGAATGGTGCCGCCCAGTTGCTCCAGTTCGGCCAGCACGGTCTTGTTCAGATCGACCAGATTCAGCGAATGGCCAGCTTTGATCAGGTTGCGCGCCATCGGTGCGCCCATGTTGCCAAGACCGATAAATGCGATTTTCATGATCGAATCCTCAGCGCAGGTTGATGGTGGTGTTCACGCCGTCGTTGACGCTGTCGTCATCGAACCAGCGCGCCGTAACCGTTTTGGTCTGCGTGTAGAACTGCACCACTTGCTTGCCGTACGGGCCGAGGTCGCCGAGTTTCGAGCCGCGCGAACCGGTGAAGCTGAAGAACGGCACCGGCACCGGAATCGGGATGTTGATGCCGACCTGGCCGACGTCGATTTCGGTCTGGAACTTGCGCGCCGCCGCACCGCTTTGGGTGAACAGACCGGTGCCGTTGCCGAACGGGTTGGCGTTGACCAGAGCGATGGCCTGATCGAGGGTGTCGACTTCCAGCACCACCAGCACCGGGCCGAAGATTTCCTGGGTGTAGATCTGCATGGCGGGGGTCACGCCGGAAAACAGGGTCGGGCCGACAAAGTTGCCCTGCTCGTAGCCCGGCACCTGGATATCGCGACCGTCGAGCTCCAGTTTGGCGCCTTCCTTGATGCCGCTTTCGATCAGTTCAAGAATTCGCGCCTTGGCCTTTTTCGAAATCACCGGCCCCACGTCGGTGCCCGGCTCGTTGCCGGCATTGACCTTGAGTTTCTGCGCCAGCGCTTTCAAATCCGGCAGCCACTGTTTCGCCGCACCGACCAGCACCACCACCGAGGTCGCCATGCAACGCTGCCCGGCCGCGCCGAAACCGGCGCCGACCAGCGCATTCAACGCTTGCTCGCGATTGGCATCCGGCAGGACCACGGCGTGGTTCTTCGCGCCCATCATCGACTGCACACGTTTGCCGTGTTTACCGGCAAGGTCATAGACGTGGGTGCCGACCGCCGTCGAACCGACAAACGACACGGCTTTGATGTCCTTGTGCGTGCACAGGCCATCGACCACGTCCTTACCACCATGCACGACGTTGAGCACGCCCGCGGGCACGCCGGCCTCGATTGCCAGTTCGACCAACAGCATGGTCGACAGCGGATCCTGTTCCGAAGGCTTCAGCACGAAGGTGTTACCGCAGGCGATGGCCATCGGGAACATCCACAGCGGAATCATCGCCGGGAAGTTGAACGGGGTGATGCCGGCGCACACGCCGATCGGCTGGCGCAGGGTGTAGGTGTCGACGCCGCCGGCAACGTTTTCGGCGAACTCGCCCATTTGCAGGGTGCCGATCGAGCAGGCGTGCTCGACCACTTCCAGACCGCGGAAGATGTCGCCTTCAGCGTCGGCAATGGTTTTGCCCTGCTCGGCGCTGAGGACCACGGCGATGCGTTTGGAATGCTCGCGGATCAGCGCTTGCAGCTTGAGCATGATGCGCATCCGCGCGCCGATCGGGGTCAGCTTCCAGGTCTGGAAGGCGCGCTGCGCGGCGCTGACCGCCGCATCGACTTCATCAGCGGTAGCAAATGGCACTTTGGCCAGCACTTGCTGGGTCGCCGGGTTGACGATGTCATGCCATTCAGTGGTCTGCGACTCGACCCACTCGCCGTCGATCAACAGTTTGACCTTCTGCAGCGTGGTGTCGTTGGGCGTAAGCGATGCGTTCATGCTGGTCTCCAGAACTTGTTTTTATCGGAGGAGCCAAGGCGAGAGGTTCGCCTTGAGATGAGGCGTGTGTCCAGAATGGTTGTCGGACGGTTTTTGGAGTATAGATGTGCAAACTTCTAATAAGAACGCACATATAAGCCCGTCCATCATGCAAAAAAACATCACCTCGTTAGGCTCGCTGAACTGGGACGACCTGAAGTTTTTCCTCGAAGTCGCCCGCACCCGCAAGGCCAGCACCGCCGCCAAACGCCTGGCCGTCGACTACACCACGGTGTCGCGGCGCATCAGTTCGCTGGAAGCGGCATTGGGCACCTTGCTGTTTGAAAAGTCGCGCACCAGCGGCTTCGTCCTGACCACCGAAGGCCAGCGTCTGCTCGGTTATGCCGAGTCGATCGAAAGCACGCTGCACATGGCCTGCGAGCAGGTTTCAGGCTCCGGCGTGGCCCTCTCCGGGCACGTGCGCATGGGCTGCACCGAAGGCTTCGGCAGTTTTTTCATCACCCCGCAGCTGAGCCATTTCGTCGACGCCTACCCGGCGATCTCCGTGGATATCCTGCCGCTGCCGCACTTCATCAGTCTGTCCAAGCGCGAGGCCGATATCGTCATTGCTTTGGAGCGGCCGGAACATGGGCCGTACGTCTGCTGCAAACTCTGCGACTACCGCTTGCAGCTCTACGCCACTCAGGAATACCTCGACCAACACCCACCGATCCGCCGCCCGGCAGATTTGAGCAAGCATCAATTCATCAGTTATGTCGACGACTTGGCGTTCAGCTCGGAGCTACTGTACCTGGCGAACGTCCTGCCCGGCGCCAACGCGCATCTGCGCAGCACCAGTGTCATTGCCCAATACGTCGCGGCGCAGCAGGGGCGATCACTGGCGATCCTGCCGTGCTTTCTTGCGGCGCAGGATCCGCGTTTGTTGCCGGTGCTGGCGGAGGAAATCGATATCACCCGGCAGTTCTGGATGTACTGCAGGGAGGATCTGCGCAAGTTGAAGCGGATCACCTTGTTGTGGGATTACATCAGGGAGGTAACGGAACGTAATCAGGGGCTGCTGATGGGGCGGACACGGGTAATGCAGTTCGCCGATTAATCGGCGCTGACCACAATCGCGACCCGGCGGTTTTCCGTGCGGCCGGTCGCGGTGTCGTTGGACGCTACCGGCTCGCTGCTGCCCAGGCCTTGTAGCTGAATGTTTTCCTGCTTCATGCCAACCGTGCCGAGAACATTGGCAACACTCTTGGCCCGGCGCAACGAGAGCTGCTGATTGTAGGTTTCCTTGCCCGAGGCATCGGTGTGGCCGTCGACGCGCACGCGTTCGATGCCGACGCCCAACAGGGCTTTGCCGATGCGCTCGACGATCTCGGTGCTTTGCGGATTGAGGCTTTCGACGTCGCTGCCAAACAGCACTTTGCCCGACAGGCCAAATTCCCAGCCCTCGTCGGTCAGTTCGAATCCCTGTTGTTTGAGCACCGCGACTTGCGCCGGGGTCAGGCCTTTTGGCGGCGCGCTCTGGCAACCGCTCAGAACGAGCACGGCCAGCAACAACACAGCGTAAAGAGAACGAATGGACAAATTGGACACGGCTATCAGCTCCTGGAGGGTTCGGAATCGACCGGGTGCTCCGCCCCGGCAGTGAATTGGGCGCCACGCGACAGGCGCTTGGCTTGGTACATTGCCGCATCGGCGGCATCGAGCAAGGCGCTCGGGCTGGCGCCATGGTCGGGGAACACCGCAATGCCGATACTCAGCGACGTCACCACGCGGGTGTCACCCGGCAGCGCGATGGGCATGTCCATGCTGGCGAGAATCTTGTCGGCAATGCGCTCGGCATCTTCGATCGCATGCAGCGGCGCGAGCAGTACAGCAAACTCGTCGCCGCCCAACCGCGCGACCAGATCGCCTTCACGCAATTGCGCGCGAACGCGGTTGGCCACTGCCACCAATACCGCATCGCCGGCAGCATGACCGAAGTTATCGTTGATGCCTTTAAAACGGTCGCTGTCGAGAAACAGCACAGCAGCGCGTTCATCGTGCTTGCTCGCGCTGCGCAACGCGCGGATCAAGCGCCCTTCGAAAAACGCGCGATTGGGCAGGCCAGTCAGGCTGTCGTGGCTGGCCTGATGGGCGAGGGTTTCGTTTTCGTTTTGCAGGTGGGTCTGCCACGACTCCAGCTCGTCGAGCAACGCATTGAAGTCATTGCCCAGATTATCGAGTTCGGCGATTTGCGCCGGTGGCACCCGCCGATCCAGCGCTCGTTCACTGCGGGCGGCGTGCGCCACGGCGGCGAGGCCGCGCAGCGGGCCGATGATGCCGCGCAACTGACGCCGGGCCAGATACAGCGCCACCCAGGCACTGATCGCCGTGCACAGGATAATGCCTGCCAGACCGCTGAGCAGAAAGCGCATCAGACTGCCGCCATGCCCGGTGAGCAGCACCCGGCCGATTTCTCGGTCCTGATGTTCAATGGGCAGGCTGACGGGTTTTTCCAGGATCGCGCGGGCGATCTGCATTTCCAGCTCGGAAATCAAACCGTTTTCCGGGCGCTGCCATTGCGCTAGCAGTTGTCCCTGGCTGTCGAGCACCTGAGCATCAGCCACTTCTTCGGTCGAGGCGATCAGCGCCAGCGCTTCAGTGGCGGCAGCCTTGTCGTTAAACACCACCGCGGCCTCAACGGTGTAGCTGATTGAACGCGCAATCAAATGCAGGTTGTGATCGGCATACACGCGCAATGCGAGCACACCGAGCAAGGTCAGCGAGACACTGGCCATCGCCACGGCGACCAGCGCGACAATCAAATGCCCTCGGCCAATCACCGAGCCCAGCGTCGGGCGGCTATTCGGTCTGAACAGCCTCATGGTGCAGCCGCTTTGCGTCGCGACAATTGCAACACGCTGGGGTGAATGCGCACGCCACTGCGGGCGACGGAATCGAGATTGACTTCGAACGACACTTGTTCATCGCCCACACGCAGACAGAACAGGCTGCCAACCGTGCATTGACCGCCACCTTCGCTGATGCTCAGCACTGGATGCCCGATCAGCGAAGCAAACAAGCGACTGCGCTCATCGTTGGTGAGCTTGCCGATATAGACCGCATTGCATTCGCTGACGATCGCCGGGTTGTCGGCCAAAAGCCGTCGCACCAGCACCGGCCGGCCAGTGGCCTGAGCGGTGCCTTTGACCAGATCATCGGTGTATTCGGTGGGGCCGACGATACACAGGCGCAACTGCGCAGGTTCGACCGGCCAGCGCGCATAACTGAGAATCCCCAGCACGACCTGGGTGACGGATTTGGCCCGTTGTTCAGCCATACCTGCGGGCGCTTGCGCCATAGCCACGCCCGTCATGAGCCAGAACAGGCCGACCAGCACGGCTTGCTTGCAGACAACGATGCGCCCTGCCTCCCAGACAGACACCTTCATGCAGGAAACTCTCTTGGATCGTAGCGAAATGATGCCGCAACGGTAGCACAGCGGCGAAGGGCCAGCGAGGCGGCGAGCACTGACCGGTTGGTCAATAACCGCCCCACCGCCAGTGCAAGACTTCAATCCTGAAAGATGCCGTTTTCCTCCAGTTCCAGCATCAATCCGCTCAACCGCTTGACCTTGCGCTGCACCGCCTCCTCGAACACGCCGGCTCGGGATTCGATCAAGGTGAACCAGTGCTTGGCTCGGGTGATGCCGGTGTAGACAAGTTCTTTGGTCAGCACTGGATTCAAGGCATCGGGCAGGATCAGCGCGGTGTGGGCAAACTCCGAGCCCTGGGATTTATGCACGGTCATCGCGTAGACGGTTTCGACATCGTTGAGCCGGCTGGGCAATACGAAACGCACGCCGCCCTGGCCGTCGTTGCGCGGGAAGGCCACGCGCAACACAGGCTTGCCGGCATCAGATCCTTCGCCCTCGGGCAGCTTGAGAGCGATACCGATATCGCCATTCATCAGACCCAGACCGTAATCGTTGCGCGTCATCAATACCGGACGGCCTTCGTACCACTGCTGATCGTTTTCGATCAGGCGTGCCTTGAGCAATGCCGCGGTAATCCGCTGATTCAGACCTTCGACACCCCACGGTCCTTTACGCACGGCACACAGCAGCTGAAACGTATCGAACGCCTGCAAAACATCCCGCGCCCAGACGATCCAGTCCGGGTGCTCAAGCGGCCTGCCCGGCGGTGGACGCTTGTCGCGCAGCACATTCAGGTAATGGCGGTAACCTTGCGGACCGTCGCCGTGGCCCTCCAGCAACAGACGCTCCAGCGTGTGGTCGTGTTCGCCCTTGAGCGCCAACGAATACACATCGGCGTAGTCACCGGCCACCAGCAACTGCCGCGCCTGCTCCGGCAATTGTTGGTTGACCCGCCGCGCGAGCTGACCGATGCCGCTGCTTTCGCCGAAGCGCCGGGAATGACGCAGCATCACCACTTGCTGAGCCAAGGGATGAGAACCGTCGACGTCCTCATGCAGGCCGCTGTCTTGTAGCGTCTCGCCACTGGCCGCCTCCAACCACTGTCGAGTTTGTGGGCTATACCAACCACCCTCGGCGTCGCGGCACAGATCGCCCAGCACCGCACCCGCCTCCACCGATGCCAGTTGGTCCTTGTCGCCGAGCAGAATCAGTCGCGCATGGGCCGGCAGGGCATCGAGCAGATTGGCCATCATTTCCAGGTCGATCATTGAGGCTTCGTCGACTACCAGCACATCCAGTGGCAAGCGATTGCCGGCATGGTGGCGGAAGTGGCGAGTGCCCGGACGACTGCCAAGCAAGCGGTGCACGGTGGTCACGTCGCAAGGGATTTTCGCGCGGACCTCTTCGCTGACTTTCAGCGATTGCACTTGCTGACTGATCGACTCGGTCAACCGCGCCGCCGCCTTGCCGGTCGGCGCCGCGAGACGAATGCGCAACGGCTGACCGGCCTCCACGGCTGGCGCTTGCAGCAAGGCCAGCAAACGCACCACCGTGGTCGTTTTGCCGGTACCTGGCCCGCCGGTAACGATACTGAAAGCACCGCGCGTGGCGAGGGCACAGGCGAGCTTCTGCCAGTCGATCACTTCGCCAGGCCCGCCCGACTCGAACAACCCGTTCAAGCGCTGCGGCAAGTCAGCAGGCGTCGGCTCGACCTGCTCCAGGCGCTGACGCAACGCCGCATCGATGCGCCGTTCGTACGCCCAGTATCGACGCAGGTACAAGCGCTTGCCGGATAACACCAGCGGACGCTGCTGCGCTGCATCACTGGGATCCGCCGCCAATGCCACCAACGAACTGCTCGCCAGAACCTTGCACCAGTGCGCACCCTCCAGCGCGTCCAGCAGTTGCGAAGGCAGCAACAACACACCGCCTTGCACATCACCCTCCGGTGGCAGCGATAACGCGAAATCGGGCGCCTTCAGGGTTTCGAACAGATCAAGGCAGACGTGACCGTGGCCGAGTTGATGGCTGGTCAGTGCCGCCGCGAGCAACACCAATGGATCGGTGTCCGGCTCCAGTTCGTGAAGGAAGGCGACGAATGCCTTGTCCAGCGCACGCAGCCAACCGCGCTCGACCCAGCGCGTGAGCAACAGCAACAGATCATCGGCACGGCTCAGCGGCGCGAGCTTCGACAGACTGTCGGCTGCCAGCGGCGTGGGAAGCAAATCGGCAAAGGTGCGACTCATAGCAGGACTCCCTGTTCCCAGGCGGGTTCGGTCTTGGGTTCGGGTTTGCCTTGAAACATTCGGTCCAGGCGCTCGATCAGTTCGCGTGGCGGACGAGCGAAGTAAACGCCGCGACTGTCGGCGCGTGTGCCACGCAGGAACAGATACAACGCACCGCCGACGTGTCGGTCGTAGTCGTAATCCGCCAGCCGCGCCTTGAGCTGTCGATGCAAGGCCAGCAGGTACAACACGTATTGCAGGTCATAGCGGTTGTCGAGAATCGATTGCTCCATGGCTGCTTCGGTGTACGCCTGATCATCCAGGCCGAGCCAGTTGGATTTGTAATCGGCGACGTAATAACGGCCATTGTGTTCGAACGTCAGGTCGATAAACCCCTTGAACATGCCGTTGAGTTGCACCGGTTCTGCCGCGACCCGGGCGACGCCCTGGTGAGTATGCTGACGCACCAGTTCATCGAGTTTGAGCACATCGACTTTATGGCTGGCGAACCAGAACTCCATCTCGACGCGAAACTGTTTCAGCTCCTCCAGCACCACGGGCGGGTGCCCGTCCGCAACAGGAAGCGGCAGCTTGAGCAAATGCTGCAGCCAGTCACTGAGCGTGGTAATCCAGCCCTCCCAGCCCCGCAGATTGCAGCGCCGCGCGATCGCATCTTCCAGGGCCTCACGGGAAACGGCGAAACCTTCTTCGCCGGCCCACTCAAGTAACCCGTGGAGGAACGTGCCCGGATTGGGGCCGCGAGGAAAACGATGGATATCGGCGCCACCGGCAATCATCTCGCGCGGCGCATCCGGATCGAGGCGCTCGTCATCGAACAGCTTTTGCGCTTGCGGACTGTCCGGCGCCTCATCGCTGCCGACGCTCAACACGTCGCTGATCCGCAACGCACTGTAGGAAGCGATCCACCAGTTTTCGCTGGCCTTGCGCTTGGGCACACGGATGGCACTGAGTACCGCCTCATTGCGTGGCGGACGGTAATGCTCGTCGGTGGGTTGCGGCATCTCCATAATGTTGATTGCCGCGCAGTCCTGTTGCAGATCTTCCAGCCAACGCTTGAGTTCGCCGGATTCACTCAATGCAGCACCACCGCCGAGCAAGTAGCCCAGTGCGGAAAGATGCAGCACCGAGCTGTTGTTATTGCCGCGTTTGAGATCCGTCACGCCCAGCCAACAGGCATGCTGCGCACGCGTCAGAGCGACATAGAGCAAACGCAGATCTTCAGCGAGGCGCTCATCATCCGCTTGCGCAATCAGCTCGGCGGTTGGCTTGAGGCTAACCCGGGCCTTGCCTTCGGCATCGTGGTAATGCAGCGGCAAGCGACTGCCATCCACAGGCTTCGCCGAGCAGATGAACGGCAGAAACACCAAGGGATATTCCAGGCCCTTGGATTTGTGAATGGTCACGACCTTGACCAATTGCTCATCGCTTTCCAGGCGCAGGATCTGTTCTTCACCCGCCTGCCCGGACAGCATCAGCAACTCGGCCAGATGACGGATCAGCGCTTGTTCGCCGTCCAGTTCCGCAGCGGCTTGCTGCATCAGCTCGGATAGATGTAGCAGGTTAGTCAGCACGCGCTCGCCATCACTGCGCTTCATCAGGGTTTGCGGCAAGTGAAAATCGTGCAACAGGCGCCGTAACATCGGCAGCACGCCTTGCTTGCGCCACAGTTCGCGATAGCCACGAAACTGCATGACGCAGGTTTCCCAGAACAACTCATTCTGGTTCAGCCGTTCGAGCTCGGCCAAGGGCAGGTTCAGCGTGACACAGGCCAGTGCGGCTTTGAGCAAGCGCTCGACATCCGGTTCGGCACAGGCCTTGAGCCAAGCCAACAGGTCGTGGGCTTCTTGCGCTGCGAATACCGAATCCTTGTCCGACAGATACACGCTGCGCACGCCACGGTCGGCCAGCTCACTGCGCACAGCTTGAGCTTCCTTGCCATCGCGAACCAGAATCGCAATGTCGGACGGCCGTAAGCCTCTGAAGTCTTTGCCATCCTGAATGAATCCCGCGCGCGCACTCTGCCCGCCATTGAGCAGCGCAGTGATTTCGCTGGCGCACGCTGCCGCTAATTGTTGACGGTAAACCAGGCCCGACAATGGCTGGTCGGAAGACAACTGCCAGACATTCAAGGCTGTAATGTCTCGCCCGTCGACCTGCAGGCGTTCCTTGCGTCCCTGAGACTCAACGGGGAGGAATGGCACCGGGTTGTTGCCGGTTTTCTCGCGGAATAAAAACGCACCGCGTCCCTGCTCGCGAGATTCGGCGCGTGCAAAGACATGATTGACCGCCTCGACCATGCCATGGCTGGAGCGGAAGTTGGTACCCAGCGTATGCAGTCGGCCAGTGGTGGCCTGACGCGCGCGCAGATAGGTGTAGATATCCGCCCCGCGAAAGGCGTAGATCGCCTGTTTCGGATCGCCGATCAGAAACAGGCCGGTTTCGGCGCTGTTCTCTTCGATGCGATAGATGCTCTCGAAGATCCGGTACTGCACCGGATCGGTGTCCTGAAACTCGTCGATGAGCGCGACCGGGAATTGCTCACGGATCAATGTCGCCAGTCGTTCGCCACCGTCGGACTGCAATGCGGCATCGAGGCGCAAGAGCATGTCGTCAAAGCCCATTTCGGCGCGACGACGCTTCTCTTCTTCGAAACGTGTGCCGACCCATTGGGCGGCGTGTTGCAGAACCGCAGCATCGGGCGTTGGCAGCGCATCGAGGCTCGCCTTGAGAGCCGACATGGCATCCAGACCCGGGTGCGATGGCGGCGGCCCCTTCCAGGCTTCGGCCATACCGTCAGGCGTCAGACGCGAGAATCCGGTGCCGATGTCCAGTTGTTCCAGGGACTCGTCTTCAGCCCATGCCTTGAGCTTTTCGAACCACGGTTCGAAATAGCGTGCCTGCATCTTGCGCCCGTCGACCGTTTTGCCGGCCACGCCCTGATGGCAGATGGCGAGCAATTCGTCTGCCCACAGGCGCCAGGGCATTTTCAATTCAAGCAAGGCCACGCGGCGCTCTTGCAGGCACTCGTTGATAAGTTCGGCGGGAGCCCTTGTTTCATCGCTGTCGCGTTCGCTGGCAAACAAGCCACGGACTCGTGGCAACAAGGCCGCAGGCCCGCCCCAGTTGTTGCGAACCCAATTCAAGGCGTCGCCCTGCATTGGATAACAGAACAGACGCCAATAATCGCGCAGCACTTCGCCAAGCAAGTCACTGTGATCGGTTTCCAGCGACTGGGTGAACAAGCTGCCACTGTCGAACGCATGCTCACGCAACATGCGCTGGCACCAACTGTGGATGGTCGAAACGGCGGCCTCATCCATCCACTGCGCGGCGACATCGAGGCGGTTCGCGCAGCCTGGCCATTGCTGGGGTTCGAATTGATCGCGCAATTCGGCGATCAGTGCGTCTGGGGCCGGCATCTCGTCGCGGAAGAATCGGGCCGCCTCCGCCAGACGCTTGCGTATCCGTTCACGCAGTTCCTTGGTTGCGGCATCGGTGAATGTCACCACGAGTATTTGTGGCGGCAGCAATTCACGACCGAATCCGCTCGACTCGTCTCCATGCCCGAGGATCAGCCGCAGATAGAGGGCAGAAATGGTAAAGGTCTTGCCAGTACCGGCGCTGGCTTCGATCAACTGGCTGCCATGTAACGGAAATGCCAGCGCGAGGGGTGCTTTGGTACTCATGTGCGTGCCCCCTCGGTGGACAGCGAACGCCATGGCGCTTCGAAAAGCGGGCGGTACAAGGCATCGCACCAGCCGGAAAATGTTTCGTCGGCCAGCAGTGACTGGAAGTCAGCGAACTGCCTTAGCAATGCGGGACTTTCGCGGCGCTCACCGTCAGTGGTCTGCCCGTCACCTTCATACGCCTTGCAAGCGGCAGCTTCGGCTTTCAACGGGTCGGACTGAGACAGCCACGCGAACGCGGTTTTCACCGCTATCGGTAGCGGTTGGCGCATGCCCGCCTGCCAGGCGAGGAGCAGATCGCCAAGAAAACGCGTCGCCCGTGCAGGCTCCAGCGGTTCAAGCAGCAGCGTGTCATCGCTGGCCACCAAAGCGGTCGTCAGCGAAAGGCCACTGGCGCACGCGACGAGATGGTTGACCCAAGGCTTGGTCAGACGATGCCATTTACGGTTTTTGATCGAGCCGATGCTGTTGGGAATGGTCGTGACGGACAACAGACCGCCGTCGGCGCGCTGATGCAAACCGGCGAGCCAGCCTTCCAGACGCAGACCGTGCAGCTCCAGATTGACAGGCAACGCACTGGTCAGCGGAACAGGCCAGAGCGTCAGCAATTGTTGATAGCGCTTGAGCAGATCCGGCAACGGCTCGATCA
Source organism: Pseudomonas sp. Z003-0.4C(8344-21) (assembly GCF_900104975.1). Classification (NCBI taxonomy): domain Bacteria; kingdom Pseudomonadati; phylum Pseudomonadota; class Gammaproteobacteria; order Pseudomonadales; family Pseudomonadaceae; genus Pseudomonas; species Pseudomonas sp. Z003-0.4C(8344-21). The sequence goes on from NZ_LT629756.1 coordinate 5,541,023, forward strand.
ATTCCCGCTGCAGGCATTCGCCGAATCCTGCCATTGGCAACAGACCGCTGTTTTGCAGCCGACGGGCCTGTGCGTCGAGCGCTTGATCGATATTTTCCGGTTGCCTCAGCGCCGCTTCGAGCAGGCTTTCGCTGAGCGAATATCGCTGTAACGCGTCCAGCACGAAGGGTTCTTCGTCCGCCAGTGGTGCTTCAGCAGCCTCGAAATACACCTTGAGTCGCTGGGTGAAGAAATGTCGAACCGGGTTGCGCAAAAAGTCCTGCAACAAAGCCAGGGTCAACGGTTCTTCTTGTACATAAGGGGCAAGCAACTCGACACCGGTCTGAGGCTGGTGCTTTTGATGCAGCACCTGCCACTCGCTGGCATAACTGAACAGCTGATCGCCTTCATGAAAATAGCGCGCACTGAACGGTTGCAGCGGATGTTCTTCAGTCATGGCCTCCAGCAAATCGCCGTGCTCATCGAGCAATCGCCAACCGCTGGCCAGATGATCGCGTAACTGGCCGATTAGCACAGATGCCGGCCGCTCGCTGTTGTCGCGAATGCTGCGGCCCACCCAACTGATGTAGAGCTGATTGCGCGCAGACAGAAGCGCTTCGAGCAAAAGATAGCGATCGTCTTCTCGTCGCGAGCGATCGCCGGGGCGGTAATCGCTGCCCATGAGGTCGAAGTCCAGCGGAGGCTGCGCGCGAGGATAGTCGCCATCGTTCATGCCCAGCAGGCAGACCAGTTTGAACGGAATGGCGCGCATGGGCATCAGCGTACAGAAATTCACCGAACCGGCGAGGAAACGCTGGGACAGGCGACCCTGATCCAGCCCGGCGAGCCAGGCCTCGCGAACCACGGTGAGCGGCAGCTCATCTGTGAGATTCACCGCTTCGCAAGTCTCCAGCCAGGTTTCGCGAAGCTCCTCAAGTTGCGTCAGCAAGTAGTCGTCATGCTCATTGCTCGCTTTGAAAAACAGCTGCATTAGCGCTTGCAAGCGATACCCCCACTCGGCGGGTTGTGCCGGTTGAGTGAGCTGCTGGTGGGCCAGTTCCAGCGCATCGAGCAGGGCCACAAGGGGCCCAATCAGCGCGGCATCCAGCCCACCGATCTCATCGTAGGGCTCAATACCTTCACAGGCGCTTGCGCTGCCGACGGCGTATCCCAGCAGCATCCGACGCAGGCCGAAATGCCAGCTGTTCTGTTCTAGCTCGTCGGGCAAACCAAGGCCAGCTCGCTGCTCTGCGTTCATCCCCCAGCGTACGCCCGCACCTTCAATCCAACGATGCAATGTTGGCAGGTCGCGTTCCTCAACTCCGAAGCGGGCACGTAATGCAGGAACGTCGAGCAGGTCGAGGATCTCACTGACCGGAAAACGGCTGTCGGGGAGCTTGAGCAGATGTTCCACCGCAATCAGCAACGGATCACGACCGCGTTGCCCCTGATCCGCCAATGTAAATGGAATGAAACGCGGATCATGGCGATCGAGTTGACCAAACACCGCTCGGATATGCGGCGCGTAATTGTCGATGTCCGGCACCATCACGATCACATCGCGTGGACGCAACTGCGGGTCGGCACTGAAACGTGCCAGTAGCTGGTCATGCAGAATTTCGACTTCGCGCTGCGCGCTGTGGGCAATGTGAAAACGGATCGACTCGTCCTGTGACAGATCGACCGCGGGCCATTGCTCGCGAGTTTCATTGAGCGGACGTAACTCAAGAATGTCGTCTTGAAGCTGGTTGAGCATGTTCTGCGGCTGGGTCTCGCTGAACAGGTCGATGCGCCCGTCACGAAAGGCTGCCCGGTAACTGTTTGGGTCGTCATAACTATCGAGCAAATTTATATAGTCTCGGCCTTGTTTACCCCAAGCGGCCAGTAGCGGGTGCGCATGTTGATGCAGGGTTTCAGCGTCCAGTACGACCGGCATGCCGCTCTTGCGCGATTGCCGCTTGTACTGGTGACGGAGCAAATCCTTGTCGGCGACGATATCGGCCCAGTGATGACGACACGGGTTGTGCACGCAGAGCAATACCTGACTGAAACGCGCCAGTCCGGCCAGCGCCTCGAGGACTTGTGCGGGAAGTGAGGAAATCCCGAAAACGATCACTCGCGGCGGTAAGCCGGTGGGGGCCTCTGCGAGCTTATTGATGCGCTCGATAAATCGCTGATGCACACCGGCCCGGCTTTGCGCCATGCCCTTTTCGCCTACATCGTCCAGCAGCGCCCGCCATAATTCAGCTTGCCAGCAACTGGTGGCGGGGAGCGCTTTTACCTCGCCCCGGACATTGCGCAACTGGTGGCGACCCTCGGCCCAGTCCTCAAGCCAGTCAGCCCGATATACTTGATATTGGTCGAAGAGATCCGCCAGTCGCTCGGACAGTTGGTAGCGCTTGCGCAAGTCCGTGTCGTGAGTCAGAAAACGTTGCAGCGGTTCGAAATGCGGGCGGTCGATCAGCTGCGGCAACAAGCGCATCAGGCGCCAGGTCAGCGGCGCTTTATCGAGAAGGGATTTGGGTGGGATTTCATCGCGACCCAATACCAGACGGTATAGCTGCCACATGAAACTGCCCGGCAATTGCACATCGATCGCTGCGGCGATACCGCAGCCGCCCAAGTCGTCTTCCTGCGGATCTTCTGCCAGAGCCAACTTGAGCCACTGCGCGATGCCGTTGCTTTGTACCAGCGCAATCTCGTTCTCCAGGGGCGCTAGTGGGTAGCGCCGCATGATGCTGATCACAAGGCTGCGCAGCTCGTCCAGGCTATTGCTCTGAACCACCATGAATGCAGCGTTGAGGGACTGGGCGTCCGGCATAGAGGCTTCCTTGGAGAGTACAAAAGCTAAGGCAGAACCTTAGCATTGTCGGCAGGTTGTGACAGCCGGGCAGTGTCGGCGAATGCTGTAGGAAATTTCTCGCAGGCAAAACAAAACCCCAACTGCTTTCGCAATTGGGGTTTCGGAATTTAATCTTGACGATGACCTACTCTCACATGGGGAAACCCCACACTACCATCGGCGATGCATCGTTTCACTGCTGAGTTCGGGATGGGATCAGGTGGTTCCAACGCTCTATGGTCGTCAAGAAATTCGGGTACTGAGTCGTGGCCAGATGGCCTCGCTTCAGCAAATTGGGTATGTGACAGCTTTCGGTGTTTGTGAACATCGAACTTTCGGTTCGTTTCGTCTTCACACACCGCAATCTGGTCTGTTCGACTCAAATTGCTTGGGTGTTATATGGTCAAGCCTCACGGGCAATTAGTATTGGTTAGCTCAACGCCTCACAGCGCTTACACACCCAACCTATCAACGTCGTAGTCTTCGACGGCCCTTCAGGGAACTCAAGGTTCCAGTGAGATCTCATCTTGAGGCAAGTTTCCCGCTTAGATGCTTTCAGCGGTTATCTTTCCCGAACATAGCTACCCGGCAATGCCACTGGCGTGACAACCGGAACACCAGAGGTTCGTCCACTCCGGTCCTCTCGTACTAGGAGCAGCCCCTCTCAAATCTCAAACGTCCACGGCAGATAGGGACCGAACTGTCTCACGACGTTCTAAACCCAGCTCGCGTACCACTTTAAATGGCGAACAGCCATACCCTTGGGACCGGCTTCAGCCCCAGGATGTGATGAGCCGACATCGAGGTGCCAAACACCGCCGTCGATATGAACTCTTGGGCGGTATCAGCCTGTTATCCCCGGAGTACCTTTTATCCGTTGAGCGATGGCCCTTCCATACAGAACCACCGGATCACTAAGACCTACTTTCGTACCTGCTCGACGTGTCTGTCTCGCAGTCAAGCGCGCTTTTGCCTTTATACTCTACGACCGATTTCCGACCGGTCTGAGCGCACCTTCGTACTCCTCCGTTACTCTTTAGGAGGAGACCGCCCCAGTCAAACTACCCACCATACACTGTCCTCGATCCGGATAACGGACCTGAGTTAGAACCTCAAAGTTGCCAGGGTGGTATTTCAAGGATGGCTCCACGCGAACTGGCGTCCACGCTTCAAAGCCTCCCACCTATCCTACACAAGCAAATTCAAAGTCCAGTGCAAAGCTATAGTAAAGGTTCACGGGGTCTTTCCGTCTAGCCGCGGATACACTGCATCTTCACAGCGATTTCAATTTCACTGAGTCTCGGGTGGAGACAGCGCCGCCATCGTTACGCCATTCGTGCAGGTCGGAACTTACCCGACAAGGAATTTCGCTACCTTAGGACCGTTATAGTTACGGCCGCCGTTTACCGGGGCTTCGATCAAGAGCTTCGCGTTAGCTAACCCCATCAATTAACCTTCCGGCACCGGGCAGGCGTCACACCCTATACGTCCACTTTCGTGTTTGCAGAGTGCTGTGTTTTTAATAAACAGTCGCAGCGGCCTGGTATCTTCGACCGGCATGAGCTTACGGAGCAAGTCCTTCACCCTCACCGGCGCACCTTCTCCCGAAGTTACGGTGCCATTTTGCCTAGTTCCTTCACCCGAGTTCTCTCAAGCGCCTTGGTATTCTCTACCCAACCACCTGTGTCGGTTTGGGGTACGGTTCCTGGTTACCTGAAGCTTAGAAGCTTTTCTTGGAAGCATGGCATCAACCACTTCGTCACCCAAAGGGTAACTCGTCATCAGCTCTCGGCCTTAAGATCCCGGATTTACCTAAGATCTCAGCCTACCACCTTAAACTTGGACAACCAACGCCAAGCTGGCCTAGCCTTCTCCGTCCCTCCATCGCAATAACCAGAAGTACAGGAATATTAACCTGTTTTCCATCGACTACGCTTTTCAGCCTCGCCTTAGGGACCGACTAACCCTGCGTCGATTAACGTTGCGCAGGAAACCTTGGTCTTTCGGCGTGGGTGTTTTTCACACCCATTGTCGTTACTCATGTCAGCATTCGCACTTCTGATACCTCCAGCAAGCTTCTCAACTCACCTTCACAGGCTTACAGAACGCTCCTCTACCGCATCATCCGAAGATGATACCCGTAGCTTCGGTGTATGGTTTGAGCCCCGTTACATCTTCCGCGCAGGCCGACTCGACTAGTGAGCTATTACGCTTTCTTTAAAGGGTGGCTGCTTCTAAGCCAACCTCCTAGCTGTCTAAGCCTTCCCACATCGTTTCCCACTTAACCATAACTTTGGGACCTTAGCTGACGGTCTGGGTTGTTTCCCTTTTCACGACGGACGTTAGCACCCGCCGTGTGTCTCCCATGCTCGGCACTTGTAGGTATTCGGAGTTTGCATCGGTTTGGTAAGTCGGGATGACCCCCTAGCCGAAACAGTGCTCTACCCCCTACAGTGATACATGAGGCGCTACCTAAATAGCTTTCGAGGAGAACCAGCTATCTCCGAGCTTGATTAGCCTTTCACTCCGATCCACAGGTCATCCGCTAACTTTTCAACGGTAGTCGGTTCGGTCCTCCAGTCAGTGTTACCTAACCTTCAACCTGCCCATGGATAGATCGCCCGGTTTCGGGTCTATTCCCAGCGACTAGACGCCCTATTAAGACTCGCTTTCGCTACGCCTCCCCTATTCGGTTAAGCTCGCCACTGAAAATAAGTCGCTGACCCATTATACAAAAGGTACGCAGTCACCCAACAAAGTGGGCTCCCACTGCTTGTACGCATACGGTTTCAGGATCTATTTCACTCCCCTCTCCGGGGTTCTTTTCGCCTTTCCCTCACGGTACTAGTTCACTATCGGTCAGTCAGTAGTATTTAGCCTTGGAGGATGGTCCCCCCATATTCAGACAAAGTTTCTCGTGCTCCGTCCTACTCGATTTCATGACTAAGAGATTTTCGCGTACAGGGCTATCACCCACTATGGCCGCACTTTCCAGAGCGTTCCGCTAATCTCAAAGCCACTTAAGGGCTAGTCCCCGTTCGCTCGCCACTACTAAGGGAATCTCGGTTGATTTCTTTTCCTCAGGGTACTTAGATGTTTCAGTTCCCCTGGTTCGCCTCTTGCACCTATGTATTCAGTACAAGATAACCATCTTGTGATGGCTGGGTTCCCCCATTCAGACATCTCCGGATCAAAGTCTGTTTGCCGACTCCCCGAAGCTTTTCGCAGGCTACCACGTCTTTCATCGCCTCTGACTGCCAAGGCATCCACCGTATGCGCTTCTTCACTTGACCATATAACCCCAAGCAATCTGGTTATACTGTGAAGACGACATTCGCCGAAAATTCGAATTTCTCAATTAAGAGAACTCACAAATTTTACCTTAGCCTGATCCGTTACCAGTGAAAGTAACGTTCAGTCTATCTTTCTATCACATACCCAAATTTTTAAAGAACGATCTAATCAAAAGACTAGAAATCAATATTCTCTCGGAATATTCATTTCTAAGCTTTCAGAAGCAGTTTATATGGTGGAGCCAAGCGGGATCGAACCGCTGACCTCCTGCGTGCAAGGCAGGCGCTCTCCCAGCTGAGCTATGGCCCCATAACAAAATTGGTGGGTCTGGGCAGATTCGAACTGCCGACCTCACCCTTATCA
>NZ_LT629756.1:5550000-6113381 GCF_900104975.1 Pseudomonas sp. Z003-0.4C(8344-21)
CGCCGCTTCGCCATCACGGGTGAAGATGCAAGTGCCGTTGCCGTATTCGTGATCGTTGATCAGTTGCATGGCCTCTTCCAGGCTGTTCACCCGAACCACGCAAAGGACCGGCCCGAAGATCTCTTCTTTATAGATGCGCATCTCTGGGGTGACGTTGTCGAACAGGCAGCCACCGAGGAAGAAGCCGTCTTCGTGACCGGCCACACTCAGACCACGGCCATCAACCACTAACGTCGCGCCCGCCGCAACGCCGTCATCGACATAACCGCTGACCTTGTCTCGCGCCTGACCAGTCACCAGCGGCCCCATATCCAGGCCACAGGAAGTGCCAGCACCGATTTTCAGCGCCTTGATCTGCGGCACCAGTTTGGCCACCAACGCATCAGCCACCTGATCACCGACACACACGGCAACGGAGATCGCCATGCAGCGCTCGCCACAAGAACCGTACGCCGCGCCCATCAATGCGCTGACCGCATTATCCAGATCGGCATCCGGCATCAGCACCGCGTGGTTCTTCGCGCCGCCGAGTGCCTGGACGCGTTTGCCGCGCCTGGTGCCTTCGGCGTAGATGTATTCGGCAATCGGCGTCGAGCCGACAAAACTCAGCGCCTTGATTTCCGGCGCTTCGATCAACGCGTCCACCGCTGTCTTGTCACCGTGAACCACGCTCATCACGCCTTTGGGCAAACCGGCTTCCAGAAGCAGTTGAGCGATCAGCAGCGTCGAACTTGGATCGCGCTCGGACGGTTTCAGAATGAAGCAGTTGCCGCAGACGATCGCCAGTGGATACATCCACAGCGGCACCATGGCGGGGAAGTTGAACGGGGTGATCCCGGCCACGATGCCCAAGGGTTGAAAGTCCGACCAGGCATCAATGTTCGGGCCGACGTTGCGGCTGTATTCACCCTTGAGGATTTCCGGGGCGGCGCAGGCGAACTCGACGTTCTCGATGCCGCGCTTCAGCTCACCGGCCGCGTCTTCCAGGGTCTTGCCGTGTTCTTCGCTGATCAATTGTGAGATGCGCGCTTCGTTCTGCTCCAGCAGTTGCTTGAAGCGGAACATCACCTGCGCACGTTTGGCCGGTGGCGTGTTGCGCCACGCCGGGAACGCAGCCTTGGCAGCATCGATGGCTTTCTGGATGGTGGCCTGGCTGGCCAAGGGCAGTTTGTGAATGGCCTGACCGGTCGACGGGTTGAACACATCCACCGCGCGACCGTTCTCGGTCACCAGTTCGCCATTGATCAAATGCGGAATAACGCTCATCGAACACTCCTGAATTCTGGTGCGCAGACGCCCGCAAGGAGCGCCTGCCATTTGTGCATCTATATAGAAGGAAAAATCAGTCGAGCTTGTTCAGCACTTCGCCGACCGCGTCGAACAGACGGTCAAGGTCTTGCGGCTTGCTGTTGAAGGTTGGGCCGAACTGTAGGGTGTCGCCGCCGAAGCGCACATAGAACCCGGCCTTCCACAGCGCCATGCCCGCTTCGAATGGACGCACGATGGCGTCACCGTCACGACCGGCAATCTGGATCGCGCCGGCCAGACCGTAGTTACGAATGTCGATGACGTTCTTCGCCCCTTTCAAACCGTGCAGCGCATTTTCGAAATGCGGTGCGACTTCCGCGACGCTTTGCACCAGGTTTTCCTTTTGCAGCAGATCGAGTGCGGCCAGACCAGCCGCGCAGGCCACCGGGTGCGCCGAGTAGGTGTAGCCGTGGGGGAATTCGACCGCGTATTCCGGGGTCGGCTGGTTCATGAACGTCTGGTAGATCTCGGAGCTGGCAATCACTGCGCCCATCGGAATCGCGCCGTTGGTGACTTGCTTGGCGATGCACATCAAGTCCGGGGTCACGCCGAAACTGTCGGCGCCGAACATCGAACCGGTGCGACCGAAGCCGGTGATCACTTCGTCGAACACCAGCAGGATGTTGTGCTGATCGCAGATCTCGCGCAGGCGCTTGAGGTAACCCTGCGGCGGCACCAGTACACCGGCGGAACCGGCCATCGGCTCGACAAAGACTGCGGCGATGTTTGACGCATCGTGCAGTTCGATCAGCTTCAGCAGCTCGTCAGCCAACGCAATACCGCCCTGCTCCGGCATGCCACGGGAGAAGGCATTGCTCGCCAGCAAAGTGTGCGGCAGGTGATCGACATCCATCATCGGCTGGCCGAACAGCTTGCGGTTGCCGTTGACGCCACCGAGGCTGGTGCCGGCGATGTTCACGCCGTGATAGCCACGGGCACGACCGATCATTTTGGTTTTGGTCGACTGGCCCTTCAGGCGCCAGTAGGCGCGGACCATTTTCACCGCGGTGTCGGCGCACTCGGAACCGGAGTCGGTGAAGAACACGTGGTTGAGATTGCCCGGGGTCAGCTCGGTGATTTTCTCCGCCAGTTGAAACGACAGCGGATGGCCGTACTGAAAGCCCGGCGAGTAATCGAGGGTGCCCAACTGTTTGGCCACCGCTTCCTGAATTTCCTTGCGGGTGTGCCCGGCGCCGCAGGTCCACAGACCGGACAGCGAATCGTAGATTTTGCGGCCCTTGTCATCGAACAGCCAACTGCCTTCGGCACCGACGATCAGCCGCGGGTCGCGTTGAAAGTTACGGTTGGCGGTGTACGGCATCCAGTGCGCGTCCAGCTTCAGTTGGCTGGCCAGTGGCGACGGCGCGTTTTCAGGCATGTTCATCGGGCAAAACCTCGCAGGGCATAAGCGGCAGGGAGATAAAAAGCGTTATTGCAGCTAAGTTGCCACGGCGATAAAGTCCGTGAAATTCAACTTTTCTAACCTTCAGTTAGAACACTGCTAAACAAAGAGCCCAATAAATGAGCAGCCGCCGCCCCGATCCGCTGGCCCAGGTCAGTGACTTTGATATTCGCTTGCTGCGGATTTTTCGCAGCGTGGTCGAATGCGGTGGCTTTTCCGCGGCGGAAACTGTGCTGGGCATAGGTCGCTCGGCGATCAGCCAGCAGATGAGCGATCTGGAGCAGCGCCTCGGTTTGCGCTTGTGCCAACGCGGTCGCGCCGGCTTTTCCCTGACGGAAGAAGGCCGCGAGGTCTATCAATCGGCGCTGCAACTGCTGAGTGCGCTGGAAAGTTTCCGCACCGAGGTTAACGGCCTGCATCAACACTTGCGTGGCGAGTTGATCATCGGCCTGACCGACAACCTCGTCACCCTGCCCCACATGCGCATCACCCACGCTCTGGCGCAGTTGAAGGAGCGCGGGCCGGATGTGCAGATTCAGATCCGCATGATCGCGCCCAATGAAGTCGAGCAAGGCGTGCTCGATGGCCGTCTGCATGTCGGCGTAGTGCCGCAGGCCAGCGCGCTGTCGGGCCTGGAGTATCAGCCGCTGTATAGCGAGCGATCACTGCTTTATTGCGCGGTGGGGCACCCGTTGTTTTATGTCGATGACAAACAACTCGATGACCAGCGCCTGAACAGCCAGGACGCCATCGCGCCGACGTTCCGTTTACCGGCGGACATCCAGGCGCATTATCAGGCGCTCAATTGCACCGCCAGCGCTTCGGACCGTGAGGGCATGGCTTTCCTGATCCTGACCGGGCGCTACATCGGTTACCTGCCGGATCACTACGCCAGCCTCTGGGTTCAGCAAGGTCGTCTGCGTGCGCTGAAATCCACTACACGGTTCTATGACCTGAGCCTCGCATCGGTCACGCGCAAGGGGCGTCGCCCTCATTTGGTGCTGGAAAGCTTTCTCGAGAGCCTGGCGGCGACGCGCTGAAAACACCTGCCAGGCCCGGAAGCGCTGGGCCGCACAGACAAAAAATCATAATAACCTGAGCAAGTGGACAGCTTTTTGCAGAGCAGGATCAACCCGATCCCTGAACAAGAAGCCCAGCGCCATGCAGCCAGATTCCGATTCGCCCAGTGAACTGATCTACGGCCTCGACGACCGTCCAAAACCTCTCGCCGCGATCCTTGCCGCACTGCAACACGTGCTCGCCAGCTTCGTCGGCATCATCACCCCGCCGCTGGTGATCGGCTCGGCGCTCGGCCTGACCGCGCACCTGCCGTATCTGATCAGCATGGCGCTGATGGTCTCCGGCGTCGGCACCTTTATCCAGGCGCGGCGGCCGTTCGGCATTGGTGCCGGGATGATTTGCCTGCAGGGCACCAGTTTCGCCTTTCTTGGCGCCGTTCTCTATGCCGGGTTTCTGGTCAAGCAGCGTGGCGGCAGTCCGGAAGACATTCTGGCGATGATTTTCGGTGTGTGTTTTTTCGGTGCACTGGTGCAAATCGTGCTCAGCCGCTTCATCGGCCAGTTGCGACGGGTCGTCACGCCGCTGGTGACCGGTATCGTCATTACCCTGATCGGCATCAGCCTGATCAAGGTCGGCATCACCGATCTGGGCGGTGGTTTCAATGCGCCGGACTTCGGTGCGCCGGGTAATCTGGCGCTGGGCGTATTCGTGTTGCTGACGATCATTCTGCTCAACCGCTCGAACACGCCGTGGGTGCGCCTGTCGGCAATCATCATCGGTCTGGTGCTGGGCAGTCTGGCCGCGTGGTTCAGCGGAAAACTGCTGCCGCAGCCTTTGCCTGACGTGCCGCTGGTGAGTTTTCCCACGCCGTTCAAGTTCGGTTTCAGCTTTGACTGGACAGCTTTCCTGCCAGTCGCGCTGATTTATCTGATCAGCACCATCGAAACCGTCGGCGACCTCACCGCCAATTGCATGCTCGCTCGCCAGCCCATCAGCGGTCCTTCCTATATAAGCCGTTTGCGCGGCGGCGTATTGGGTGATGGCGTGAGCTGCATGATCGCCGCGACGTTCAGCGCATTCCCCAACACCACCTTCGCGCAGAACAACGGCGTGATCCAGTTGACCGGAGTCGCCAGCCGTTACGTCGGCCTGTACATCGGCGCGATTTTGTTCTGCCTCGGCCTGTTCCCGATGATCGGCGCGGTGCTGCAGCAGATCCCGAAACCGGTGCTGGGTGGCGCGACGCTGGTGATGTTCGGCGCCGTTGCAGCGGCCGGGGTGCGCATCCTTGCGCAGTCGCCGCTGGACCGGCGCAGCATGTTGATCATTGCCACTTCGTTCGGTGTCGGCCTGGGCATCGCTGCGCAACCGAACCTGCTGCACCTGTTGCCGAAGCTGGTGCAGAACCTGTTCGACTCGGCGATTACCAGCGGCGGTTTGACCGCCATCGTCCTGTGCCTGCTGCTGCCGGAAAGCCAAACCGCGGCCACTGAAGTGCCGGCCACGCTGAACAAGATCGAACAGGCGTAACGGTTTTATCGCGCAAGGACTTGTCGGATGCCTGTGGGTGCGCTATCAACGCAACTGGTTGCACCCACAGACAAATCCGGAAGTGCCTATGACCTTTGAAGTCCCCGCTCACGGCGGCAAGCCCGCCAGCCGCATTCGTCAGAAGAACGAAGAGACCATTCTCAAAGCCGCCGAAGACGAGTTCGCCCGTCACGGGTTCAAAGGCACCAGCATGAACACCATCGCGCAGAATGCCGGGTTGCCGAAAGCCAACCTGCATTACTACTTCACCAACAAACTCGGTTTGTACGTGGCGGTGCTGAGCAACATCATCGAGTTGTGGGACAGCACCTTTAACACCCTGACCGCCGAGGACGATCCGGCTGAGGCGCTGACCCGCTATATCCGCGCCAAAATGGAGTTCTCACGCCGCCAACCACAGGCCTCGCGAATCTTCGCGATGGAAGTGATCAGCGGCGGCGAATGCCTGACCGAGTATTTCAATCAGGACTATCGCGCCTGGTTCCAGGGCCGCGCCGCCGTGTTCCAGGCCTGGATCGATGCGGGCAAAATGGACCCGGTCGATCCGGTGCACCTGATCTTCCTGCTGTGGGGTAGCACCCAGCATTACGCCGACTTCGCCACGCAGATTTGCCGGGTCAGCGGGCGCAGCAAGTTGACCAAACAGGACATGGAAGACGCCGGCAACAACCTGATCCGCATTATCCTCAAGGGCTGCGGCCTCACTCCTTCTGTATAAGACGTTTTATGCCTTTTACCCTCAGCGGTTTTTGCGAGTACCGCGAAGAGATTCGCAAAAGCCGCTTCATCACCCTCGCCGCGCCGATCGACAGCCCAAACGATGCGCAGGCGTTTTTCGAGCAGCACAGCGATCTGAATGCCACGCACAATTGCTGGGCGTGGAAATTCGGCGCGCAATACCGCAGCAGCGATGACGGCGAGCCCGGCGGCACCGCCGGGCGGCCGATTCTGGCGGCGATCGAGGCACAGGATTGCGATCAGGTCGCGGTGCTGGTGATTCGTTGGTACGGTGGCATTCAACTGGGCACGGGAGGTTTGGCGCGGGCATACGGCGGTGGTGCGAACAAATGCCTGCAAGCGGCGGACAAGATCGAACTGATCAGTCGTGTGCCGCTGAGCTGTGCCTGTGGATTTTCCGAACTGGCCCTGGTCAAGCTGCGCGTGGCGGACATTGGCGGCCTGGTGCTGGAAGAAAATTTCACCGCCAACGGCGTCGAATTGCGGCTGGCACTGGGGGCGGCCCACATCGATTTGCTGCAAAGCCAATTGGCCGATCTGAGTCGCGGGCGGATTTTGCTGCAGCGCTAGAACGCTGCGAGCTTTTAGGGCGCAGCCGTTTCCCCTTATTCCGCCAAGTTGCCCACATGCGCTGTGCACCCGACTGTGGATAACCTGAGTACATTCGCCTGTAACCCTTCTGTCACGCGGCTTTGCGCAGTTTGTTCACTTTTCGTTCAATTTCTCCGACGAAACGGAAATTCCAAGTCCAAACAATCAGTTAGCGATGTTTAGCACCATTAGAACAAAGCACCGCAGTGCTTATGCCGAGCTTTCTGGCTTGCGCACAATAACTGTGGAACAACCTGTGGATAACCCGTTCATGACCGGCGCTGTCGCAGGTTCTGCCTGCTTCGCAACGGTTTGCTCGTTTTTTGATCAGTTACTCATGAGCAAAACTGGAGCCCGATCAATACCTTTGCGCCGAATTGGTGCTGTGTTTGCGTACTTTTATTAATCCGAAGCTCTACATCAGGCGCCGCCGAACGCGGCCCGCGAGCGTTCCTGACTCAATGGCCAGGAAATTGCTTTATCCACAGGCACAACTCCAAGCAGTCGAGCCTGTCATGCCAATCGCTCCGCCCGTCCCGCGCCTGCAACTACGCCATATCAGCAAACGCTACCCCGGTTGTCTGGCCAATGACGCCATCGACCTGAGCATTGCGCCCGGGGAAATCCATGCCTTGCTCGGCGAAAACGGCGCCGGCAAAAGCACCTTGATGAAGATCATCTACGGCGTCACCCAAGCCGATGCGGGCGACATGCTCTGGCAAGGTCAGTCGGTGAAAATCCGCAACCCGGCGCAGGCGCGGCAGTTGGGAATCGGCATGGTGTTCCAGCATTTCTCGCTGTTCGAAACGCTTAGCGTGGCGCAGAACATTGCACTGGCAATGGGCGCGGCGGCTGGCACTCCGCAACAACTGGCACCGAAGATTGCCGAAGTGTCGCGCCGTTATGGCATGGCGCTGGAGCCGGAACGACTTGTCCACAGCCTGTCGATCGGCGAGCGTCAGCGCGTCGAGATCGTGCGTTGCCTGATGCAGGACATTCGTCTGCTGATCCTCGATGAACCCACCTCGGTGCTGACGCCGCAGGAGGCCGACGAACTGTTCGTCACCCTGCGCCGCCTCGCCGCCGAGGGCTGCAGCATTCTGTTTATCAGCCACAAGCTCGGTGAGGTTCGCGCCCTGTGCCACAGCGCTACGGTATTGCGCGGCGGACGTGTCGCCGGGCATTGCCGACCGGCCGAATGCTCGGATCAGCAACTGGCGCAATTGATGGTTGGCGAAGCGGCGGCGTCGATCGGTGAATACCCCAAGGCCAGCGGCGGCGCGGCGTTCTTGCAGGTGAACGGCTTGAGCTGGCACAACCCGGACCCATTCGGCTGCTCGTTGCGCGATATCGACTTGCAGGTACGCAGCGGAGAAATCGTCGGCATCGCCGGGGTGGCCGGCAATGGTCAGGATGAATTGCTGGCGCTGCTCAGTGGCGAACAGCGCTTGCCTCGAACAGACGCCGCCACCATTCGATTCGGCGCGCAAAACGTCGCCGATCTGCGCCCGGATGCGCGGCGCAAACTCGGTCTGGCGTTTGTCCCGGCCGAACGTCTTGGCCACGGCGCAGTGCCGGAATTGAGCCTGGCCGATAACGCTTTATTGACCGCTTTTCAGCAGGGATTGCTCAGCCTCGGCATGATCAAGCGCAGCAAACTTGAAACCTTTGCTGAGCAAATCATCCAGCGCTTCGGCGTGAAAACCCCAGATACGCAGACAGCCGCGCGCAGCCTGTCTGGCGGCAATCTGCAGAAATTCATTCTCGGCCGGGAAATTCTCCAGCAACCGAAACTGTTGATCGCCGCACATCCGACCTGGGGCGTCGACGTTGGCGCTGCCGCGACCATCCACCGCGCGTTGATCGCGCTGCGCGATGCCGGCGCGGCGATCCTGGTGATCTCCGAAGACCTCGACGAGCTGTTCCAGATCAGCGACCGCCTCGGCGCATTGTGCGGCGGGCGTCTGTCGCCGCTGCACGACACCGGCGAAACGCAGCTCAGCGACGTCGGCGGCTGGATGGCCGGGCAGTTCGCGCACTCACCTTCATCAGCCACGGTTTAACGGAGCTTTCCTGACATGCTGCTTTCCCTCGAACCGCGTGGCCAGCAATCGCGCCTGATGCTTTGGTGCTCGCCGTTACTGGCCGCCGTGCTGACCCTGGCGTGCGGCTCGCTGCTGTTCATCGCCCTCGGCCACGACCCGCTGCAAACCTTGCACACGCTGCTGATCGTGCCGGTCAGCGATCTGTACGGCGTCTCTGAATTGCTGGTCAAGGCGCTGCCGATTCTGCTCTGCGCACTCGGTCTGGCGGTGGCCTATCAGGCGCGAATCTGGAACATCGGCGCCGAAGGTCAATTGCTCCTCGGCGCCCTCACCGGCAGCGCCGTGGCGGTGCACATCATCGACTGGCAAAGCCGTTGGGCGCTGGTGCTGATTCTGATCGTCGGCATGCTCGCCGGCGCCGCTTGGGCCGGGCTGACGGCGTGGTTGCGCACGCGCTTCAACGCCAATGAAATTCTCACCAGCATCATGCTCAACTACATCGCACTGAACCTGCTGCTGTTCTGCGTGCACGGGCCGCTGAAGGACCCGGCCGGGTTCAACTTTCCCGAGTCGGCGATGTTCGGCGACGCCAGCCGGTTGCCACTGTTGCTCGAAGATGGCCGCGTGCATGCCGGGGTGTATTTCGCCATGCTCGCGTTGGTGGCGGTGTGGGTGCTGTTGCAGAAAAGCTTTATCGGTTTCCAGATCAAAGTGCTCGGTCTGGACAAGCGTGCGGCAGGATTCGTGGGTTTTCGCGAGAAACGTTTGATCTGGCTGGCGCTGCTGATCAGCGGCGGCCTGGCGGGGCTTGCCGGA
Organism: Pseudomonas sp. Z003-0.4C(8344-21); assembly: GCF_900104975.1. Taxonomy (NCBI): domain Bacteria; kingdom Pseudomonadati; phylum Pseudomonadota; class Gammaproteobacteria; order Pseudomonadales; family Pseudomonadaceae; genus Pseudomonas; species Pseudomonas sp. Z003-0.4C(8344-21). Next base: position 5,559,472 of record NZ_LT629756.1, read on the forward strand.
GTCAGCGAAGTCACCGGGCCGATTGGCCAATTGGTCCCGCAGGTCTCGCCGGGGTATGGCTATGCGGCGATCACCGTGGCGTTTCTCGGCCGGCTCAATCCAATCGGCATCGTGTTTTCCAGTCTGCTGATGGCGCTGCTGTACCTCGGCGGCGAGAGCGCGCAGATGAGCCTAAATTTGCCGCAGGCGATCACCCAGTTGTTTCAGGGAATGATGCTGTTTTTCCTGCTCGCCTGTGACGTGTTGATCCTCTATCGGCCGCGCCTGAATCGGCGCTGGACCCGACGCACGTCGACCACCGCCGTAACTGCCGGAGCGCTGTGATGGACATCGATCTGTTGAGCAATATTTTTTACGCCATGGTGCGCTGCGGCACGCCGCTGTTGCTGGTGGCGCTGGGTGAACTGATCTGCGAAAAGAGCGGCGTGCTCAACCTGGGTCAGGAAGGGATGATGCTGTTTGGTGCGGTGATCGGTTTCATCGTCGCGCTCAGCAGCGGCAACCTGTGGCTGGGCGTGCTGCTGGCGATGCTCGCGGGGATGCTGCTCTCGTCGCTGTTTGCCCTGGTCGCCTTGGTGTTCAACGCCAATCAGGTCGCGACCGGGTTGGCGCTGACGATTTTTGGTGTCGGGCTATCGACGTTTGTCGGCGCGGCCTGGGTGGGCAAACCGCTGGCCGGGTTTGAGCCGTTGGCGATTCCGTACCTGAGTGACATTCCGCTGCTCGGGCGCATGCTGTTCGCCCAGGATCTGCTGGTGTACCTGTCGTTCGCGCTGTTTGCGCTGGTGGCGTGGGTGATCATCAAGAGTCGTGTCGGGCTGATCATTCAAGCGATCGGCGAAAATCCCGATGCGGCCAGTGCGATGGGATTACCGGTGCTGACCGTGCGCGCGCTGGCGGTGCTGTTTGGCGGGGCGATGGCAGGACTGGCCGGGGCCTATCTGTCGCTGGCGTACACGCCGATGTGGGCGGAAAACATGACCGCCGGGCGCGGCTGGATTGCCCTGGCGCTGGTGGTGTTTGCCAGTTGGCGGGTGTGGCGGTTGTTGCTCGGCGCGTATCTGTTCGGCCTCGCCAGCATCCTGCATCTGGTGGCGCAGGGCTTGGGGCTGGCGATTCCTTCAAGCCTGCTGGCGATGCTGCCGTATGTGGCGACGATTATCGTGTTGGTGCTGTTGTCGCGGGATGCGTTGCGTACGCGGTTGTATGCGCCGGTGTCGTTGGGGCAGCCGTGGCAAACAGGGCATTAAGAGGTGAATTCAATGGCCCCATCGCGAGCAGGCTCACTCCCACAGGGGGCCTGCGAACCCGATCCAATGCAGGAGTGAGCCTGCTCGCGATAGCGTCCGCACAGGCAACACCTGAATCACGCCTGCTCCATACCCAACAATCTTGAGAACTTCAGGAAGCAAGCACGGCAAAGGCTGGGGTATGCTCCGGTCGCTGCCTCTTTTGCGCCGGGCGCTGCAACTTCGGCTCGGGCAGGCCTGTCCATTAAATCCTGAACGCTGACAATCAAGGAACCCATCATGTCTCAGGCAAAAAACGCACTGATCATCGGTGCCTCTCGGGGTTTGGGCCTCGGGCTGGTGAAAACCCTGCTGGCCGATGGCTGGCAAGTCACCGCCACTGTGCGCAATCCGCAGAACGCCGAGGCGCTGCAAGCGCTGGGCGGCGTGCGGATCGAGAAGCTCGACATGGATGATCAGCAGGCAGTGATCGCTCTCAGTCAGCAATTGAAGGGCGAAACGTTCGACCTGCTGTTCGTCAATGCCGGGGTCAAGGGCCCGGATGTACAGACCCCGGGCGGCGCGACACTGGCCGAAGTCGGCAAGCTGTTTTTCACCAACGCAGTGGCGCCAATCAATCTGGCCCAGCGCTTTGCCGGGCAGATCCGTGACGGCAGCGGCGTGCTGGCGTTCATGAGTTCCGGACTCGGCAGCGTGACGGTGCCCGATGCACCGGAGCTGGCGTTGTACAAGGCGAGCAAAGCTGCGCTGAACTCGATGACCAACACCTTCGTCACGCAACTGGGCGAGCAGAAACTGACCGTGCTGTCGCTGCATCCGGGCTGGGTGAAAACCGACATGGGCGGCGACGGCGCTGACCTTGATGTAGAGACCAGTACCCGCGGGCTGATCGATCAGGTCAACGCGTTCAGCGGCAAGGGCGGGCATCACTTCGTCAATTACAAGGGTGAGACGATTCCCTGGTAAGCCCTGATAATCCCTGTAGGAGTGAGCCTGCTCGCGATTGCGCAATGTCAGTTGGAGCATTGATGTCTGACACATCGCAATCGCGAGCAGGCTCACTCCTACAAGGGATCGGGTTGTCTGGTCGGGTCGGGCTTGCCCGGCGCGGCGATTTGTTTGAAACTGCGCGCCTCGCCGTCGCGGCGAACCTGGATCAGCAGACAGGGCAACACTGAGCTGGCAACCCTGAACCCAACTTTCAGAGGAGCCGGCGACCATGCCTGCGACCCGTATCTGGTTAAAAAACCCCCTCGCCATTTTCACGGCCAACGCGCTCGACGCCCGTGGCGGTCTGGTCCTGCAAGACGGTGTCATCGTCGAAGTGCTTGCCGCCGGCCAGCAACCCTCGGCGCCGTGCAGCGAAGTGTTCGATGCCCGCGAGCACGTGATCCTGCCGGGGCTGATCAACACCCACCACCACTTCTATCAAACCCTGACCCGCGCCTGGGCGCCGGTGGTCAATCAGCCGTTGTTCCCGTGGTTGAAAACCCTGTACCCGGTATGGGCACGACTGACTCCGGAAAAACTCGCCCTCGCGACCAAAGTGGCATTGGCCGAGCTGCTGCTGTCGGGCTGCACCACCGCCGCTGACCATCATTATCTGTTCCCGGACGGCCTGGAAAACGCCATCGACGTGCAAGTCGAAACCGTGCGCGAACTGGGCATGCGCGCCATGCTCACCCGCGGTTCGATGAGCCTTGGCGAAAAGGACGGCGGCCTGCCTCCGCAGCAGACCGTGCAGGAAGGCCAGGTGATTCTCGATGACAGTCAGCGCCTGATTCACGAGTACCACGAACGCGGCGACGGCGCGCAGATCCAGATCGCCCTCGCACCGTGTTCGCCATTCTCGGTAACGCCGGAAATCATGTCGGCCAGCGCCGAACTGGCGAACACACTCGACGTGCGCCTGCACACGCACCTGGCCGAAACCCTCGACGAAGAAGATTTCTGCCTGCAGCGTTTCGGCCTGCGCACCGTCGATTATCTGGACAGCGTCGGCTGGCTCGGCCCGCGCACCTGGCTGGCCCACGGCATCCATTTCAACCCGGACGAAATCTCCCGTCTCGGCCAGGCCGGCACTGGCATCTGCCACTGCCCGAGTTCGAACATGCGCCTGGCGTCGGGCATCTGCCCGAGTATCGACCTGACCGACGCCGGCGCACTGTTCGGTCTGGGCGTTGACGGTTCGGCGTCCAACGACGCCTCGAACATGATCCTCGAAGCGCGTCAGGCGCTGTACATCCAGCGCCTGCGTTATGGCGCCGAAAAGATCACCCCGGAGCGCGTGCTGGGCTGGGCGACCAAGGGCTCGGCCAGCCTGTTGGGCCGCAGCGATATCGGTGAACTGGCGGTCGGCAAGCAGGCCGATCTGGCGTTGTTCAAGCTCGACGAGTTGCGCTTCTCCGGCAGCCACGACCCGATTTCGGCGCTGCTGCTGTGCGGCGCGGACCGTGCCGATCGGGTGATGATTGGTGGCAAGTGGCGTGTGGTGGATGGTCAGGTTGAAGGGCTGGATCTCAAAGGCCTGATCGCCGATCACAGCCAGGCGGCGCGGCAGCTGATCGCCGGGACCTGATTCAACACTGATCAAACCTGTGGGAGCCAGCCTGCTGGCGATAGCGGTGGGTCAGCAACAGAAATGTTGACTGATGCACCGCTATCGCCAGCAGGCTGGCTCCCACATTTGTTTGTGGTGTTTCAGAGGCCGAGCAGGGACAGCATGATAAACGTCGCAAACAGCACAAAGTGGGTCATGCCTTCGATGGCATTGGTCTCGCCGTCGTTGAGGTTGATTGCGCTAACGATCAGGGTGATGAAGATCATCACCGTCTGCACCGGGGTCATCGCCATCTGAAACGGCTGGCCGGTGTACAGCGCCATGGCTTCCATCACCGGCACAGTCAGGATCACCGTCGACAGTGACGCCCCCATCGCAATATTGACCACTGACTGCATGCGGTTTGCCAGTGCCGCGCGCAATGCCGTGAGGATTTCCGGCGCCGCCGAAATGGCCGCCACCAGAATCGCCGTGATCACCGGCGGCGCCCCGGTGCCTTCCAGGCCGAGATCAAGGGTCTTGGACATGATCTCGGCGAGCGCACCGATCACCACCACACCGCCGACCAGAATGCCGATCGACAGGCCCAGGCTCAGCGGTTTCGGTTCTTGCTCGATCGGTTCTTTCTTGCGTCGCTTGTCCGGGTAGCTGTAGCTGAAAAAATAGCTGTGCGGCCCGACCTGCATGCGCAGGAACAAGGCGTAAAGCACCACCATCGCGCCAATGGTGAACGCCGAATAGAGCTTCCAGTTTGCTTCGGGAATAAACTCCGGCACCACCATCGACACGCCCATCGCGGTGAGAATCATCACGCTGTAGCTGCGCGCCGAGTCGTCGTTGTAGGACTGTTCGCCATGCTTGATCCCACCCATCAGCGCAGCGAGGCCGAGGATGCCGTTGATGTCGAGCATTACCGCTGAATAGATCGTGTCACGCACCAGCGTGGGCGAGGCTTCGTTGCTCATCATGATCGCCAGAATCACCACTTCCACCAGCACGGCGGCGAGGGTCAGGATCATCGTGCCGTAAGGATCGCCGACTTTTTCCGCGAGCAGTTCGGCGTGATGGGCGACGCGCATCGACGCGGCGACGATGAAGCCGATCAGCACCAGCCCGCCGACCAGCGCGACGATCTGGCCGCTGTGCAGCAACCAGTGTTCCAGCGGATAAGCAATGCACGCGGCAATGATTGCCAGCAGCAGAAAGCTTTCTTGTTTGAGGATCGAGAACATGGCGGGCCTTTTGCCGAAAGGAGCTGATGAAGCTACTGACTGCCGGGCGGCGCTAACGTTTCGTTACATCTTCGCGCACCAAGCCATGGCGGTGCTTCGGCGGGTGCACCTTTATCGGCCCTGATGGCCCTATCGCGAGCAGGCGAAGGCCTACATTTGAAATGCATTCCCCTGTAGGCCTTCGCCTGCTCGCGATAGCCATCACACAGTTCCGGATTGTTTGTTGTCCTGTTGGTCAGCAATTTGCATTGGCCCTGGGCACACACAACAAAACGGAGCTCCACTTCATGCAAATACGTCCGCTGCACAAACTGCTGTGCGCCGCCATCGGTCTGGGCATCAGCCTGAGCGCCAGCGCTGCCGATCCGCTGAAAGTCGGTTTCGTTTACATCGGCCCGATCGGTGACCACGGCTGGACGTATCAGCATGAACAGGGGCGCAAGGCGCTGGCGGAAAAGTTCGGCAGCCAGATCACCACCAACTATGTGGAGAACGTCGCCGAAGGCGCCGATGCCGAACGGGTGATCCGCAACATGGCCAAGGACAAGTACGACCTGATATTCACCACCTCCTTCGGCTACATGAACCCCACCGTGAAAGTCGCCAAGCAGTTTCCCAAGGTGACCTTCGAACACGCCACCGGCTACAAGCAGGACAAGAACCTTGGCACCTATCTGGCGCGCACTTATGAGGGGCGTTACGTCGGCGGCTTCCTTGCGGCAAAGATGACCAAAAGCAAAAAGATCGGCTACGTCGCCTCGTTCCCGATTCCGGAAGTGATCCGCGACATCAACGCCATTCAACTGGCCCTGAACAAATACAACCCTGGCACCGAGATCAAAGTGGTCTGGGTCAACTCGTGGTTCGATCCGGGCAAGGAAGCCGATGCAGCCAACGCGCTGATTGATCAGGGCGTCGACGTGGTGTTCCAGCACACCGACAGCCCAGCGCCGATTCAGGCCGCGGAACGCCGTGGCGTGTATGCAGTGGGCTACGCCTCGGACATGGCGCACTTCGGGCCGAAAGCGGTGCTGACCTCGATCGTCAACGACTGGGCGCCGCACTACATCCAGGCGACGCAAAGCGTGATCGATCACACCTGGAAACCCCAGGATTACTGGGGCGGGCTGAAAGAAGGCACGGTTGAGTTGCCGATCAGCGACCTGGTGCCGGCACCGATGAAAGCCGAAGCCGAGCAGATCATCGCTGACATCAAAAGCGGTGCGCTGCAGCCGTTCACCGGGCCGATCAAGGATCAGGCCGGCGTGGAGAAAATCCCGGCGGGTGTGAGTGCAACGAATGCCGAACTGGCATCGATGGACTACTACGTGGAAGGCATGAAGGCCGAAATGCCGAAGTAATCTCAGCCCCACCACCATTCCCCTGTAGGAGTGAGCCTGCTCGCGATAGCGGTGTGTCAGTCTAGGTATCCGCTCATGACACACCGCTATCGCGAGCAGGCTCACTCCTACATCTGATCTTCAGCGTGTTCAAGGATTGCGTATGAATCAGCTTCCGATCATCGACATCAGCCCGCTCTACGCCGACAACGAAAACGCCTGGCCCGCCGTCGCCGCGCAAATCGATCAGGCCTGCCGCGAGTGGGGCTTCTTCTACATCAAGGGTCACCCGATTTCCGCGCAGCGCATCAGGGCCCTGCTCGATCATGCGCAACGCTTTTTCGCCCGGCCCGCGGCGGAAAAACTCCAGATCGACATTACCCAGACTCGCCATCACCGCGGCTACGGCGCCATCGCCACCGAACAGCTCGACCCGGACAAACCCAGCGATCTGAAAGAAACCTTCGACATGGGCCTGCACCTGCCCGCTGATCATCCCGAGGTACTCGCCGAAAAACCGTTGCGCGGGCCTAACCGCCATCCGGCGCAGGCAGGCTGGGTTGAATTGATGGAGCAGCATTACTCAGACATGCAGGCGCTGGCGCAGACGCTGTTGCGGGCGATGACCGTGGCGCTGGGGATCGAGCGCGACTTTTTCGACAACCGTTTCGTTGACCCGGTCAGCGTGCTGCGCATGATCCACTATCCGCCGCGCCACACCGCCAGTTCTGCCGAGCAGCAAGGTGCCGGCGCGCACACCGATTACGGCTGCATCACCCTGCTTTATCAGGACAGCGCCGGCGGCTTGCAGGTCAAGAATGTAAGGGGCGAATGGATCGACGCGCCGCCGATTGACGGTACCTTCGTGGTCAACCTCGGCGACATGATGGCGCGCTGGAGCAACGACCGCTATCGCTCGACACCGCACCGGGTGATCAGTCCGCTCGGGGTCGACCGCTATTCGATGCCGTTCTTTGCCGAGCCACATCCGGACACCCGCATCGAATGCCTGCCCGGTTGCCAGGACGCACAGCACCCGGCGAAATATCCGACCACCACCTGCGCCGAATTCCTGCTGTCGCGCTTTGCCGATACTTACGCTTACCGGCGTGAGCAAGAGGCGGTGTGATGGATCGCTTGGTCAGGTTTTGCCAATTGTTTCGGCGAGCATCTGTAGAATGCCGTCATTGCACCTGATGAGAAAAGACTATGTACGACTGGCTCAACGCCTTGCCGAAGGCTGAACTGCACCTGCATCTGGAAGGCTCGCTGGAGCCCGAGCTGCTGTTCGCCCTGGCCGAGCGCAACAAGATCGCCCTGCCGTGGAACGACGTGGAAACCCTGCGCAAGGCCTATGCCTTCAACAACCTGCAGGAATTTCTCGACCTGTATTACCAGGGCGCCGACGTGCTGCGCACCTCGCAGGACTTCTACGATCTGACCTGGGCCTACTTGCTGCGCTGCAAAGAACAGAACGTGATTCACACCGAACCGTTCTTCGACCCGCAGACCCATACCGACCGTGGCATTCCCTTCGAAGTGGTGCTCAACGGCATCGCGGCGGCGCTGAAGGATGGCGAGACGCAACTGGGCATTACCAGCGGTTTGATCCTGAGCTTCCTGCGCCATCTGAGCGAAGCAGAAGCCGAGAAAACCCTCGATCAGGCGCTGCCGTTCCGCGATGCGTTCGTTGCGGTCGGCCTGGACAGTTCCGAGATGGGCCACCCGCCGAGCAAGTTCCAGCGCGTGTTTGATCGCGCCCGCCATGAAGGCTTCCTGACCGTCGCCCATGCGGGTGAAGAAGGCCCACCGGAGTACATCTGGGAAGCCATCGACCTGCTGAAAATCCAGCGCATCGACCACGGCGTGCGCGCCATCGAAGACGAGCGCCTGATGCAGCGGATCATCGACGAGCAGATTCCGCTGACCGTCTGCCCGCTGTCGAACACCAAGCTCTGCGTGTTCGATCACATGTCGCAGCACAACATTCTCGACATGCTCGAGCGCGGCGTAAAGGTCACGGTGAATTCCGATGACCCGGCGTACTTCGGTGGTTATGTGACCGAGAACTTCCATGCGTTGCATGAACACCTCGGCATGACCCAGGATCAGGCCAAGCGCCTGGCGCAGAACAGCCTGGATGCGCGCCTGGTAAAACCCTAAGCCTCACCGCAAATCCCTTGTAGGAGCGAGCCTGCTCGCGATGGCGGTGTGTCAGTTGGATTATTTTTATCTGACACTCCGCTATCGCGAGCAGGCTCACTCCTACAATTGGATCTGTGTTTAGCCTGGGATTTGGGTTTCAGTCAGCTCCTCAAGGGTTTTGCCCCGCGTCTCCATTCCGAACAGCCACACCACCCCCGCCGCGATTGCAAAGCATGCCGCGCCCAGCGCAAACACCCCGCCCTGCCCGGTAATCGGGAATACCAGCCCGGTGACCAGAGGTCCGAGCAGCGAGCCGACCCGGCCAATCGCCGAGGCAAAGCCTGAACCGGTGGCGCGTGCCGACGTCGGGTACAACTCGGGCGTGTAGGTGTAGAGCACCGCCCACATGCCGAACAGAAAGAACTGCATCAGCAACCCGGTACTGATCAGCAGCGCGACGTTGCCGCCGAACACCGCACTCTGCCCGTACAGAAACGCCATCACGCCCCCGCCAAGCAGCGTTACGATGCACACCGGTTTGCGCCCCCAGCGCTCCACCAGCCAGGCGGCCATGAGAAAGCCCGGAATCCCGCCCAGCGAAATCAGCACCGTGTAATACACCGACTGCGTCACGGCAAACCCCGACTGTTGCAGCAACGCGCTGAGCCACGAGGTCAGCCCGTAAAAGCCGAGCAAGGCGAAAAACCACAGGCTCCAGATCATCGTCGTGCGCTGGCGATACTGCGGCGACCAGATCTGCTTCAGCGCAGCGAAGAAATTGCCCGGTGGCGTCACGGTGCGCGGCAAGCGCAGCGGTTCAGGTAGTGCCGCACCGCCAAGCGAAGCACGCACCCGCGCTTCAATACCGTTCAACACCTTGTCCGCGTCGGCGTCGCGCCCGGCCTGTTCCAGCCAGCGTGGCGACTCGGGAATGAAAAAGCGGATCGCCAAAACAAACACCGCTGGCACCGCCAGCACCAGAAAGATGTCGCGCCAGCCAATCACCGGCAGCAGAAAGTAAGACAACACGCCGGCCGCGACGAAACCGAGCGGCCAGAAACCATCCATCAAGGCGATATAGCGCCCGCGACGTTGCGCCGGAATCAGCTCCGACAGCATCGACTGGGCAATCGGGAATTCCATGCCCATGCCGATCCCCAACAGGATACGGAACAGGGTCAGTGTCTCGACCGTTTGCGCCGTCGAACACAGATAACTGGCCACGCCCCAGAGCACGATGCTCCACTGAAATACCGGCTTGCGTCCGAAGCGATCGGCGAGCATCCCCGACAGCGAGGCGCCCAGCACCATGCCGAAAAAACTCGAACTGGCGAGCAGTCCGGCCTGTGCGCTGCTCAGGCCGAACTCGGCTTTGATCGAGCCGAGCAGGAACGTCATCATCGCCAGGTCCATGGAGTCGAAGAAAAACGCCAGGGCGATGATGATGAAAATGATCCGGTGATAACCGCTGATCGGCAGGCGTTCCAGACGTTCTGCCGCGCTGTAGCGCTGTGTTTGCATGCTGCTTCCCCCCTCCGAAATATCCCCGGAACGAGTGTGCGCGATAGCGATTCGGCGTTGCTGCTGGATGCGACCTGTTCGCAGCCATCAACGACGCGAGATACGCAGGTGCAATTCGGGCAGCCTGCGTACACCGCTCTGCTACGCCAGTTCCAGCTCGGTGTCTTTGGCGAAACGGTGCAATTCGCGTTGCCCGGTGGCCGTCAGTTGCAAGGCTCGGGAGTCGTTGGGCAACGTCAGCCAGCCGGACTGCATGAACAACTGCAGCAATGCCGCGCCGAGTGAACCGCCCATGTGCGGACGCCGCTCACTCCAGTCCGGGCAGGCACAAGCCACTTGCACGTTGCGATGGGCCAACGCCTGAATGAACACGCCACGGTCGGCCAGCAACCTGGCGCCCTTTTGGGTCACCGCGACGCGATGCTCCAACTGCTCGACCCAGCCGGCATCGAGCAGGCGCTGGTACAGATCGGCGGCCAGCGTACCGCCCAGGTGATCGTCACAAAACCGTGCGCGCAACAGCGACGACGGTGCGGTCTGCGGTTTGGCCAGCGGCGTGCTGCGCTTGAACACCTCGGGAACCTCGCGCGGCGCACTGGCGATGGTGGCGCTGGCGAGAGCTTCTATCGCCGCGCCGACCTCGGGCGCCGCGAGGCGGAAAAACCGCTTGCGACCACGGACTTCGACCCTCAACAGACCACCGGTGGCCAGGCGCGTCAGGTGCGCACTGGCCGAGGACGGCGATAGCCCCGCCTGTAGCGCAAGCTCCTCGGTCTGCCGCGCCGCGCCATCCATCAACGCCCACATCATCGCGCTGCGCTTGGGGTCGGCCAGCAACGTGGCGATCTGGCTGATGCAAGGTGCATGTTCCATGTGTTCACTCCCTGTTGAATCGTATCGTCTACTGCTCGGAGACATCTTGGCCGGTAATCAGTCGTCGGCCAAGACGCGAAAATCGCCATGAACCGGGGCGAGGCAAGCCACTGACGCAGCCTGTCTCGGCACAGCACCCGCAGCAGATGCGCGACCGTCACGCCAGTACGGGCGACGGGGTGCGAAGGTCTCCGGGCCGGGGTGGCGGTGCTGGCATGAGGCGGGCGCTAGTATAAGCGGGTTAGGCGCCGCGTCCTGCGCTCGGGCCTGCACAGTTGGTGATTGTTGCTGAGAGAAATTTCTCTATTTACCTGCGACTAATGATCAACTTTTGAAAAAACGCGAAATTGACTACTCAATTCAGCGCAACGGCTGGCGAGCATGTCGCGCAGAAGGTTCACCGGCTTACTCAATTGTGCGCGATGAGCGCACAACAGATTCAGCGGTGCGCGCTCACAGAGCAGTTCCGGCAGCAGCACCTTGAGGCGCCCGGCGAGTACATCGGTGCCAACGTCGAGCCAGGATTTATAGGCGATCCCGGCACCCGCCAGTGCCCATAAGCGTACGACGTCGGCGTCGTCACTGAAACGGTCGCCGTTGACCGTCAGGCCGACTTCGCGCTTGCCGTCATGAAAACTCCAATGGTCATGAACGCGGCTGCCGAGCATGTACAGCAGGCAGTTGTGCTGAGCCAGTTGTTCGAGCTGGCGCGGCTCGCCATGCCGGGCGAGGTATGCCGGGGATGCACAAAGCACACGCCGGTTGTGCGCAGCAATGGGCAGCGCGACCAGGCTGGAATCCTCCGGTTCGCCGTACCGCAAGGCGATATCCACGGGCTGGCGGAACAGATCGGCGATGCGGTCGCCGAGCAGCAAGCGCACGGTCAACCGCGGGTGCTCGCGCTGGAACTCGTCGAGCCAAGGCAGCAGCAGGTTGCGGCCGAAATCCGACGGCGCGGACAGCTGCAAAATCCCGCTGACCTGATCCTGGCCACTGGCAAGCAGGCGCCGACCTTCATCGAGATTGCTCAGCGCCGCGCGTGCGTATTCAAGAAATCCCTCGCCCTCGGCGGTCAGGCGCAGACTGCGGGTCGAGCGCGCGAGCAAACGAGCACCCAATTGCTGCTCGATGCGCTTCAACGCCGCACTTGCCACCGCGGCAGACATGTCCATCACCCGCGCCGCTGCGGACAGGCTGCCCAGATCCGCCGCGCGAACAAACAACTGCAGGTCATCGAAACGCAGCATCCTCAGCCTCGATTATCAAAATAAAATTGAAAGAGACTGCTGTTTTAGCCGGTTTTATCGCCAACAGAAATAGCGAATCATCTCTCCATCGATTTTCTCGCCGCGCAAATGGAGCCCAACATGTCCCAGCCCTTCACGGCCATCGCCACCCTGACCGCCAAACCCGGCCAGCAGGACGCCCTCGAACAAGCCCTGCGCACGCTGGTTGCACCGAGCCGCGCCGAGGCCGGTTGCGGCCAGTACGACCTGCACCGCGACCTCGCCGACCCTCAGGTTTTTTACGTGATCGAGCAGTGGGCCAGTGAAGAGGTGCTACAGGCGCACAACGCCAGTGCGCACTTCCAGCAGTTTCAGCGCAATGCCGGCGACACCATCGAACACTTCCAGCTCAAGCGCCTCGGCGCGATTGCCTGATTTCTTCTTCCATTAACGTACGGAGCCTTTCATGAAAGCCATCGCCTATTACGCATCCCTGCCGATCAGCGACACCAACGCCCTGCAGGACACCGAACTGCCGGAACCGGTCGCCGGCCCGCGCGACCTGCTGGTGGAAGTCAAAGCCATTTCGGTCAACCCGGTCGACACCAAAGTGCGGCAGAACGTAGCGCCGGAAAACGGCGCTGCGAAAGTGCTGGGCTGGGACGTCGCCGGTGTGGTCAAGGCAGTGGGCAGCGACGTGACGCTGTTCAAGGCCGGCGACAAAGTCTTCTACGCCGGCTCCATCGCCCGTGCCGGCGGCAACAGCGAGTTGCATGTCGTTGATGAGCGCATCGTCGGTCACATGCCGGAAACCCTCGGTTTTGCCGAAGCCGCCGCGCTGCCGCTGACCGCGATCACTGCCTGGGAATTGCTCTTCGAGCGTCTGCAAATCAGCGAAGGCAACACCGACGAAGGCCAGAGCCTGCTGATCGTCGGCGCGGCCGGCGGGGTCGGTTCGATCCTCACGCAGTTGGCGAAGCAACTGACCGGCCTGAAGGTCATCGGCACCGCGTCCCGCGAACAGACCCGCGACTGGGTCAAGGCGCTGGGCGCCGATGTAGTGATCGATCACAGTCAGCCGTTGAGCGAAGAACTCAAGCGCGCCGGCCTCGACAGCGTGACCCACGTCGCCAGCCTGACCCAGACCGACCAGCATCTGGAGCAACTGGTCGAGGCGTTGGCGCCGCAGGGCAAACTGGCGCTGATCGACGATCCGAAGTCGCTGGACGTGAGCAAACTCAAGCGCAAGAGCCTGTCTCTGCACTGGGAGTTCATGTACACCCGCTCGCTGTTCGAGACGCCGGACATGTTCGAGCAGCACAATCTGCTCAACCGCGTCGCGCAACTGATCGATGCCGGCACTTTGAAAACCACTGTCGGCGAACACTTCGGCACCATCAATGCAGCCAACCTGCGTCGCGCCCATGAACTGCTGGAAAGCGGCAAGGCCAAGGGAAAAATTGTTTTAGAAGGTTTCTGAGAAAACCGGAGCTCGCAGCCTGTGCCAGCGCTAGAGCGGCTGGCAGGGCTGCGAGGTTTTTTGCCGTCAGTCCGATGCCCAGGCGTTGTCACAATTGCGATCGTATTCAGGTCTACAATCGAAGCCTCTGCGATACATCTTTTACGCAAGGGAGGTCAGCAATGAAGATCCTGATAAAAGAAGTGGCAAAGTCTCAATGGCAGGTTCGCCTTGACCAGCATGTCGTGACCTTTCGCAGTGAAGCCGAAGCACTGGCTTTCACTCGCACCCTCGAAGCGCGACTGTGCGCGCCCCATCGCATTCCCGAATACAGCCAGCAGCGCGCTGCCGGCTGAGACTGTTTACGCCTCGGCCTGGGCTTGCGCCAATGCCCGGGCATTCTGCAGGCGGCGGGTGAGCAAAGCGACGCTGACTACCAGCAACCCGCACAGGCTGATGACCATGGCCATCGGCACGGCGCTGCCATCGTGCAGTACACCCACCAGCGCGGCCGCACCGGCGGCGATGCTGAATTGCAGACAACCGAGCATTGCCGACGCGCTGCCGGCCCGCGCCCCTTGGCCGTTCATCGCACAGGCAGATGCGTTGGGGATGATGCAACCGAGGCTGGCGATGCAGATGAACAACGGAATCAGCAACGGCCACAAGGCTTCCGGCCGCATCGCGCCGACCGCCAGCAAGGTAAGCCCTGCGAGAAAGTACACCCACACCGCACGCACCAGCAGAAACGCCGGGCCGCGCTTGGCCAACAGCCGCGCATTGACCTGCGCCACCAGAATGAAACCCGCCGCGTTGGTGCCGAACAGCCAGCCGAAATGCTCGGCAGGCACGCCGTACAACTTGATGAACACAAACGGTGAACCGGCGATGTAGGCGAACATGCCGGCGATGGCGATACCGCCGGTGAGTGCGTGGCCCAGATAAACCCTGTCCTTGACCAGTCGCGTGTATTGGCGCAGCGCGCCCGACAGTGGCTGGCGCGGTACGTGTGCCGGCATGCTTTCCGGCAGGCCAAGCGCCACGGCCAGAGCCGCGAGGGCGCTGAAACCGGTCAGCACCAGAAAGATCGACTGCCAACCGCTGGTATTGACCAGCAGCCCGCCGAGCATCGGCGCCAGAATCGGTGCCAGGCCCATCACCAGCATCAGTTGCGAGAAAACCTTCGCCGAGCCCACCGCATCGCACTTGTCGGCGACCACCGCACGGGAAATCACCATGCCCGCGCATCCGCCGAGCGCCTGGACGAAACGCGCGCCGATCAGCCATTCCAGACTCGGCGCATAGGCACAGCCCAATGACGCCAAGGTGAACAGGCCGACGCCGCTGAGCAATGGAATCCGCCGGCCGAACCGATCGGAAATCGGCCCGTACGCCAGTTGGCCCAGCGACAGGCCGAGGAAGTACGCCGCCAGCGTCAGCTGTACATGCTGCTCATCGGTGCCGAACGCCAGCGCCATGGCCGGAAATGCGGGTAAATAAAAGTCGATCGCCAATGGACCGAAAGCGCTCAAGGCGCCAAGTATCAAAATGGTACGAAAGTTCATCGGGCATCCAGGTGGGCGGGTCGCAGCCCGACAGTCTAGCTGCGCCCGGACGCCTTGAACATTCCGATAGCTCGCTAACGAAAAAAATTCAGACGAGCTTCACCGGATAACCTTCTTCGCTGATCGCTTCGATGATCTGCGCGGCATCCAGCTGGCTTTCGACGCCGACTTCTTTAGCGGCCAGGTCGACGCGCACGCTGGCCGCCGGATCCCTGGCCTGCACGGCGTTGGTGATGGCTTTGACGCAATGGCCGCAAGACATGTTTTGAACGTTGAACACTTGCATGCGATGTCCTTTGAGTGAGGTTGCCGGCAGTTTCGAGCTTGCCACGATGGCAAGGTCAAGTTCTGGCAAAAACTGCCGGGCTGGCAATCGGCGCCGCGCTCGGCCAAGCTGCGTACATCAATGACTTAAATTGCAGGAGATGCAGCCATGCGCTGGTCAGCTTTCAGCCTGTTTGGCTTTCTCGGTCTTTTCGCCGCCGCCGCGCCTGTGCAGGCTGTCGGGGAAGATTACGCGGTACTGATCATTTCCCGCGAGCGCCTGGAAGTGGCGACCTCGTGCGAAATTGGCGTGTACATCCAGGATCAGCTGTCGGCGCGGCTGTTTCAGGAGCAGAGCACTTCGTTCAACCTGCCGCCGGGCAAGGTTTCGTTGCGCTTGAAGCTGTTGCCGGGACAAGTACCCGGTTGCAATCCGGGCTTGCTCGCACCCGGCTCGCAGGAAATAAAACTGCAAGCGGGCGATATACAGAAATACCGGATAGCGATGAATCAGGAAGGCATGTACCTCAAGCGCGCCGATCTCGGTTACTGAGCCGACCTGAAACTGTGGGAGCCAGCCTGCTGGCGATGAGGGTGTGTCTGCGGACTTCATTGCTGAATGACACACCGCAATCGCCAGCAGGCTGGCTCCCGCTTTTTTCTGCTCTGCGGCGATTCGAACATTGGTGCTTGACCTTGCCCGCATGGCAAGGTTGATCCTTGCAGGCCTCTACTGCAGGGAGTACGACCAATGTCCGATTCCACCACGTTTGATCTGCCGATTGCCGGCATGACCTGCGCCAGTTGCGCCGGACGTGTCGAACGCGCCTTGAGCAAAGTCAGCGGCGCCCGCGACGTCAGCGTCAACCTCGCCACTGAACAGGCCCGCGTGCAGGCGCCGGGCGACAGCTTGCCGGCGTTGCTCGAAGCCGTTGAGCGCGCCGGTTACAGCGTCCCCCAGCAAACCCTCGAATTGAGTATCGACGGCATGACCTGCGCGTCCTGCGTCGGCCGCGTCGGGCGCGCGTTGAACAAAGTCGCCGGGGTGAAAAGCGTCAGCGTCAACCTCGCCAGCGAACGTGCGCACCTGGAAATGCTCGGCCAAATCGATCAGCAAACGCTGCTCGACGCGGTGAGCAAGGCCGGTTACTCCGCCAGCGTCTGGCAAGCCGAAGCGGCGAAAACCGATAACCAGCAACAGCGCCTCAAGCACGAGCGCTGGACGCTGATTTGCGCGATTGCTCTGGCTCTGCCGCTGGTGGCGCCGATGGTGCTGCAACCGTTCGGCCTGCACTGGATGCTCCCGGCGTGGGCGCAATTCGCCCTCGCCACGCCGGTGCAATTCATTTTCGGCGCACGTTTCTATGTCGCCGCGTGGAAAGCCGTGCGCGCCGGCGCCGGCAACATGGACTTGCTGGTGGCCCTGGGCACCAGCGCCGGTTATGGCTTGAGCCTCTATGAATGGGCTACCGCCGCCGGACGCATGCCGCATCTGTATTTCGAAGCCTCGGCGGTGGTCATCGCCCTGGTGCTGCTCGGCAAATACCTGGAAAGCCGCGCCAAACGCCAGACTGCCAGCGCCATCCGTGCCCTTGAAGCGTTGCGCCCGGAACGCGCGATTCAGGTGATCGACGGCCGCGAGCAGGACGTCGCCATCAGCGCCCTGCGTCTCAACGACGTGGTACTGGTCAAACCCGGCGAACGCTTTCCGGTCGACGGCGAAGTCATCGACGGCCAGAGCCACGCCGACGAAGCGCTGATCAGCGGCGAAAGCCTGCCGGTGCCGAAACAACCCGGCGACCCGGTGACCGGTGGCGCGATCAACGGTGAGGGGCGCTTGCTGGTGCGCACTCAAGCGCTGGGTGCGGAAAGCGTACTGGCACGGATCATCCGTCTGGTCGAAAACGCGCAAGCGGCGAAAGCGCCGATCCAGAAGCTGGTGGATAAAGTCAGCCAGATTTTCGTGCCGACGGTGCTGCTGATTGCTCTGGCGACGCTGATCGGCTGGTGGCTCTACGGCGCGCCGATGGAAACCGCGCTGATCAATGCCGTCGCGGTGTTGGTCATCGCCTGCCCTTGCGCCCTCGGCCTCGCCACGCCGACCGCGATCATGGCCGGCACCGGCGTGGCGGCGCGCTACGGCATTCTGATCAAGGACGCCGAAGCACTGGAGCGCGCCCATGCCGTCACCACCGTGGTGTTCGACAAGACCGGCACGCTGACGTCAGGCACGCCGCGTATTGCCCATATGAGTGCAATCGATGGCGACGAAGACACCCTGCTGAAACTGGCCGGGGCGCTGCAACGCGGCAGCGAACATCCACTGGCCAAAGCGGTGCTGGATGCCGCCGCTGAACGCGACCTGGATGTGCCGAATGTCAGCGACAGCCAGTCCCTGACCGGGCGCGGCATCGCCGGCACACTGGACGGTCGCCGCCTGGCCTTGGGCAATCGACGGTTACTCGAAGAAAGCGGATTGAACGCCGCGCCACTGAACGACAGTGCCACGGCCTGGGAAACCGAGGGCCGGACCCTGTCGTGGCTGATCGAGCAGAGCCCGCAGCCGCGCGTGCTCGGACTGTTCGCTTTCGGTGACACGCTGAAACCCGGCGCGCTGCAAGCCGTACAGCAACTTGCCGCGCGCCATATTCACAGCCATCTGCTGACCGGCGACAACCGCGGTAGTGCGCGGGTGGTCGCTGAGGCGCTGGGCATCGCCCATGTCCACGCCGAAGTGTTGCCGGCAGACAAGGCAGCTACCGTCACCGAACTGAAGAAGGCCGGCGTGGTGGCGATGGTCGGCGACGGCATCAACGATGCGCCGGCCCTGGCCGCCGCCGACATCGGTATCGCCATGGGCGGCGGCACCGATGTCGCCATGCACGCCGCCGGCATCACCCTGATGCGCGGCGACCCGCGACTGGTGCCGGCGGCGCTGGAGATCAGCCGCAAGACCTACGCGAAGATCCGCCAGAACCTGTTCTGGGCCTTTGTCTACAACCTGATCGGCATTCCGCTGGCGGCGTTCGGCTTCCTCAATCCGGTGCTGGCCGGCGCGGCCATGGCCTTGTCGAGCGTCAGCGTGGTGAGCAATGCGCTACTGTTGAAAACCTGGAAACCCGATGAGTTGGAGGAACAGCGATGAACATCGGCCAAGCGGCCCGGCAGAGTGGCCTCAGCGCAAAAATGATCCGCTATTACGAGTCGATCGGTTTGCTCAAAGCGGCCCATCGTACCGACGCCGGTTACCGCGTCTACGGTAGCGATGACTTGCACACCCTGGCGTTCATCAAGCGCTCGCGGGACCTGGGTTTTTCGCTCGAAGAAGTCGGCAAGCTGCTGACCCTGTGGCAGGACCGCCAGCGCGCCAGCGCCGATGTGAAGGCCCTGGCGCGCCAACACATCGACGAGCTGAATCAGAAGATCCGCGAGCTGGGCGAGTTGCGCGACACCCTGCAGGATCTGGTCGAACACTGCAGCGGCGACCAGCGCCCCGACTGCCCGATTCTCAAGGAACTGGCGTCGGGCTGCTGCGCGCAACCCGCGCGCGCCTGAGCGCCAGCACTTTCAGCACAAGCAGCGTGCCGAGGGGAATGCCGTGGAACAGCGAAACCACGGCTCCCGGCGTCCACCATTGATAGAACGGTGCGGCGACGAGCATGCCGATGCCGAAACCGGTCATTTGCAGCAGAGTGAGGACGCTGAAGATCGGCAGGCGCAGTGACTCGGGCTCGCGTTGCAGGCGCGACATCAGGCTGACTTCGGAAATCCCGTCACCGAGGCCGGCCGGCAGGGCAAACAACAGCAAGCCATACAGGCTGTGCTGCTGGAACATCAGGATGAACCCACAGGACATCACGGCCACGCCGAGGAAATATCGACGCTGCAAATCGCTGTTGCCCGTAGCCTTGAAGCGACTGGCGATACGCGCACCGAGCAGCTTGCCGCAGGCCCATACCGCCAGTGCCAGGCCCAGCGTCGTGCTTGCCGACTCGGGCGTGAGCAGTTTCGAAATGATCGGGAAGCCGACGTTGTGTGCGGCGCTGCCGAGGGTATCGGCCATGGTCACGGCGAGCATCGCCGCGACCACCGGGGCACCGCGCAGACCTTTTTTGAGGGCGGTCCATTCGCCGCGTTCGGGTACATCGTTGACGGTCGTGGCGGCAAAACGCAGCGGCACAATCAACAGCGCGGCCAGTACATAGGTCAGCGCATTCAGGGCGAACACCGTTGCAAAACCAAACCCCGCCACCAGCAATCCCGACACCAGACTGCCGCCGACCATTGCTGCCGACGAGGCTGAAGTGATCCAGGCATTGGCCTTGAGCAATTGCGCCGGCTCGATCAAGCGCGGGAGCTGGCTGTTCACGCCAATCGCGAACATCGAGTTGCCCAAACCGAGCACGAAGGCGATCAGCGGCAGCAGCAGCGCTTGTTGGCCGACCGGCACAATCAGCAGCAACGCCAATGCGCCAGCGCGCAGTAAATCAAAAGCGATCAACGGCACGCGGCCGCTGCAGCGGCGGTAGAACGCGGTGCCGATCAGGCTGGCAAAAATCCCGCCGCCGACGCGGCTGGCGAGGAAGATGCCGACGCTCATGGCGCTGTTGCTCAGCAGGTAGACGTAAGTGGCCAACGCGACCATGTTGAGGAAAGCGCCGAAATCGGAGATCAGCCGCGCGCTGACGATCAGCTGGAGATTGCGGGGGGTGGGCACATTCAGTCCTTGAGTGTGGTTGGAGCCGGTGAGAGTCCCATACAACTTCCAACAACACCACAACCCCTGTAGGAGTGAGCCTGCTCGCGATTGCGGCGGTTCAGCCGATGGAGATGCTGACTGTGCTGACGCTATCGCGAGCAGGCTCACTCCTACAGGGGAATCGTGGTGCATTGGCAACGGAGCAAGCACAAAAAACCCGGCCGAAGCCGGGTTTGTGTTCACGCGTTCAATGCATCCACGGCGGTGGAGGCGGTTCCTCGGACTTGCCTTTAGGCTCGTCGTCGGCCGCGCGAATGGCCTGCTTGCGTTCCTCGTCGAGGCGCGCCGCTTCGATCTCGCGCAACACGCCGCCCACATCGGCCAGGTCTTCCGGATCGTCGAACTCACCGGTCAGCACGCTGTTGGGGTGCAAGGTGCCGGCTTCATACAACGCCCACATTTCCTTGGCGTACTTGGTCTTCTTCAGCTCCGGGGCAAAGCGACCGAAGTACGAAGCCATGTTGCCGACATCGCGCTCGAGCATGCTGAATGCGTGGTTGTTGCCGGCGGCGTCGACCGCTTGCGGCAGGTCGATGATCACCGGGCCGGTCGGGGTCAGCAGCACGTTGAACTCCGAGAGGTCACCGTGCACCAGACCGGTACACAACATCAGCACGATCTGCGAAATCAGGAACGCGTGATATTCGCGCGCCTGATCCGGCTCCAGCACCACGTCGTTCAGACGCGGCGCAGCGTCGCCGAACTCGTCGGCCACCAGCTCCATCAACAGCACGCCGTCGAGGAAGTCATAGGGTTTGGGCACGCGTACGCCGGCACCGGCCAGACGGAACAGCGCCGCCACTTCGGCGTTCTGCCAGGCGTCTTCGGTCTCTTTGCGGCCGAACTTGGAGCCCTTGGCCATCGCGCGAGCCTGTCGGCTGTTGCGCACCTTGCGACCTTCCTGATACTCGGCCGCCTGGCGGAAACTGCGTTTGTTCGCCTCCTTGTAGACCTTGGCGCAACGTAACTGATTGCCGCAGCGCACCACATAAACAGCTGCCTCTTTGCCACTCATCAGTGGGCGCAGCACTTCGTCGACCAGACCGTCCTCGATCAGGGGTTCAATGCGTTTTGGAGTCTTCATCAGCTTTTATTGTGGGTCCTTTATTACCAAACACGCGAATGTCACTCGTTATACGGCAATCCTCGCATCACGGGGAGGGGGTGCCAACCTGTGAACGTCGAGAATGCACACACTGTGCCGGATTACAGGGCCAACTCTGCGCTCGCGCATCGACCGATGCGAATCATAGCCGAGCCCGGCGAATATGTTGGCCTCCGTCTGCAAGGGCATTTGCGACAGAATCTGACATGAGCGCCCGGCGACCCTTCGGCGGATTTTTTCCGCGCCGCCTCAATTTCCCGTTTGCGCAGCCGAAGCCCTGAATGACAGAGGGATCTGTTCGACAATCGTTCCACAACAACCTGCGATGCCGCGCCCAGGGAAACGGGTGATCCACAACGTTTTCGGCTGCCAATAAACCACAAGTCATCTGCACTGCGTGGGCCTACAAGAAAATCTGGAGCGCGGATGAACATCAAACAGAAGTTGACGTGGGCGTTTGCAATCATCGCCTGCTTGCCGGTGGTGCTGGTCGCTACCCTCGTGGTGATGAACCTGCGCAGCGATGCCCGGGACAGTTTTGTCGACAGCAGCGGCCGCGAGATCCGTCAGGTCAGCAACGCCATGCAGTTGTTTTTTGACGGCATCAGCCAGAACGTCGATTACCTGGCGTCGCAACCGCTGATCAAGAACACCGACGACAGCCTCAAGACCTACATGAGCGCCAACGCCGAAACCATCCCGCAGGGCGAGATGGACAAAAAGGTCTTTGCGTTTCTGCAGGACCTGGGCAACGCCCACCCCGCCTACGCCTATGCAATTGTCGGCACCGCTGCCGGCGGTTACGTGTCGTGGCCGGACGATCCCAAGCTGAACAACTACGACCCGCGCCAGCGCCCGTGGTACAAGGCCGCCCAGGCCAAACCGGGCAAACCGTTTCGCACCGCGGCTTATTACTGGGCGCAGGACGATGCCACCTACGTCAGCACCGTGCGCACCATCGACAACAAACTCGGCAGCAACGGCGGCGTGGTCAGCATCGACGTGACGCTCAAGCAGCTCACCGAGATCGTCAAGCAGATCAAACTGGGCGACAGCGGTTACCTGATGCTGCTGGAAAACAGTGGCACGGTACTGGTCGACCCGAAACAGCCAGAACACAACTTCAAGCCGCTCGACAGCCTCGGCGAGGGTTATGCGCAACTGGCCAAGGCTGGCAAAGGGCTGGTCGAAGTCGAGCTCAACGGCGAACGCTACATGGCCAACGTCTGGCCATCGGAGCAACTGGGCTGGACCTTTGTCGGCCTGATCAAGCAGAGCGATGTGATGAGTTCCGCCACGCAACTGACCTGGCTGATCGCAATCATTGCCGCCGTGCTCGCCGTGCTGTTCGCCGTGGTCGGCGCCAGTTTCGCCAGCCTCATCGTGCGGCCGATCCGCAGCGTCGCCAGTGGCCTGGAAGGCATCGCCCAGGGCGAAGGCGACCTGACCAAAAACCTCGATATCCGTGGCAGCGATGAAACCGCGCAACTGGCCAACTGGTTCAACCAGTTCCTGACGGCGATCCGCAGCCTGATCCAGCACATCGGCGGCGCGGCGGGAAAAATTCTCGCCACCTCGCAGAGCTCGACTCAGGTGTCCAGTGACATGGCCGAAGCGGCCGGGCGTCAGCGCGAGGCGGTCGATATGGTGTCGACGGCCTTCCATGAAATGGTCGCCACCGCCAACGAAGTCGCACGCTCGTGCAGTCAGGCGGCGGATTCTGCCGACAGCGGCCAGCGCCAGGCGCGGCAAGGCCAGCAACAGATCGATGCAGCGGTGCACAGCGTCGATCAGTTGAGCCAAGAACTCGAGCAGTCAGCGCAGTCGATGCAGCAACTGGAGCGCGACAGCACCGATATCCAGTCGATCCTCGGCACCATCCGCTCGATCGCCGAGCAGACCAACCTGCTGGCACTCAACGCCGCCATCGAGGCCGCGCGTGCCGGTGAACAGGGCCGCGGTTTTGCCGTGGTCGCCGACGAGGTTCGCGCGCTGGCCAAACGCACCGCGGATTCGACGGCGGAAATTGATGGTTTGCTCGGCAACCTGGCCAAGCGCACCAGTCAGGTCACCCAACAAATGCACGCCAGCCTGCAGGTCTCGCAGCAATCGGTGACGCGCATTGGCGAGGCGCGGGAAAGCTTCGGGCAGATCCGCGAATCGGTCGACGTGATCCGCGACATGAACACGCAGATCGCCACGGCGGCGGAAGAGCAGCACCAGGTGGCTGAGGACATTAATCGGCACATCAGCCAGATTCATGGGGATGCGCAGTTGGTGGCGGAATTGGCTAATTCGGCACGGCTGGATTCGCAGAGTCTGGCGGGGTTGTCGAATGAGTTGGATGGGTTGGTCAGACGGTTTCGGACCTAAGTTTGTGGCGGTCCTAAAAGCCCCCTCACCCCAGCCCTCTCCCAAAGGGAGAGGGGGCCGACCGCGGGGTCTGGCGTTGTCCATCGACCTGAAATACCGAGTCGAATATGGAATTCTCCAAATCGGTTCGATTCTGGATTCAACACGAGTCTCTCAGATCGGCGAATCTCCCCAATATCCCCCAATCAGTCCCCTCTCCCCCCGGGAGAGGGTTAGGGTGAGGGAAAGCTCTCTCAGCGTTCAACAATGGCAGTCACGCCCTGCCCACCCGCCGCACAAATCGAGATCAACCCGCGCCCCTTCCCCGCCGCATCCAGCAACTTCGCCAGGTTCGCCACAATCCGCCCACCCGTTGCTGCAAACGGATGCCCCGCCGCCAGTGAGCTGCCTTTCACATTCAGCCGGCTGCGGTCGATCGAGCCCAGCGGCGCGTCGAGGCCAAGGCGGGTTTTGCAGTAGTCGGGGTCTTCCCAGGCCTTGAGCGTGCACAGCACTTGCGCCGCGAACGCTTCATGAATTTCGTAGTAATCGAAATCCTGCAAGGTCAGGCCATTGCGCGCCAGCAAACGCGGCACCGCGTACACCGGGGCCATCAGCAAACCTTCGGCGCCGTTGACGAAATCCACCGCCGCCGCTTCGCCGTCGCGCAGGTACGCGAGGATCGGCAGACCACGTTCTCTGGCCCATTCTTCAGTGCCGAGCAGCACCACCGAGGCGCCATCGGTCAGCGGTGTGGAGTTGCCGGCGGTCAGCGTGCCTTTCGCGCTTTTCTCGAAGGCCGGTTTCAGGCTGGCGAGCTTTTCCGGGGTCAGGTCCGGGCGCAGGTTGTTGTCGCGGGTCAGGCCGAGGAACGGTGTCATCAGGTCGTTGTGCCAGCCTTCGCTGTAGGACGCGGCGAGTTTGTGAT
The DNA here is from genome assembly GCF_900104975.1 of Pseudomonas sp. Z003-0.4C(8344-21). Classification (NCBI taxonomy): domain Bacteria; kingdom Pseudomonadati; phylum Pseudomonadota; class Gammaproteobacteria; order Pseudomonadales; family Pseudomonadaceae; genus Pseudomonas; species Pseudomonas sp. Z003-0.4C(8344-21). The sequence goes on from NZ_LT629756.1 coordinate 5,584,051, forward strand.
GGCTTTCGAGGGCCAGTTGATCCTGTTCTTCGCGGGGGATCTGCCACGTCTGCGCCATCAGCTCACAGTGCTGCCCCATCGACAGACCAGTGCGTGGCTCGCCGTTGCGCGGAAAATCCGGAATCAGATGCTGAGGCCGCAACTGCAGAAAGGACTTCAGCTTGTCGCCAGTGCTCTTGGCGCGGTTGGCTTGCAGGAGAATTCTGCGCAAGCCTTCGCTGACGCCGATCGGCGCATCCGACGTGGTATCCACGCCGCCAGCGATGCCGCAGTCGATCTGGCCGAGAGCGATCTTGTTTGCCACCAGGATCGCCGCTTCCAGACCGGTGCCGCAGGCTTGCTGGATGTCGTAGGCCGGGGTGGCCGGTGACAGGCGCGAGCCGAGCACGCATTCGCGGGTCAGATTCATATCCCGTGACAATTTCAGCACCGCGCCCGTGACCACCTCGCCGAGGCGCTGGCCATGCAGGTTATAGCGTTCGATCAGGCCTTCGAGGGCGGCGGTGAGCATCGCCTGATTGCTGGCCGTGGCGTACGGTCCGTTGGACCGGGCGAAGGGGATACGGTTACCGCCGATGATCGCGACGCGGCGCAGCTGGGTCATGAACAACTCCTTTTCACAATACACATGGAGCCCTGTGGGAGCTGGCTTGCCAGCGATGGGGCCGGCATATCCAATATCTTCGGTGGCTGACACTACGCCATCGCTGGCAAGCCAGCTCCCACAGGGTCGGTGGTCTACTCTGCTTTGCAGCGTAGGCCTTATTGCGCTGATCGAACGATTGATTGCCCTCGGCAGTCCACACTTTGAACCCCAACTTCTGGAGAGCGTTCCATGTCTGACCGCTATATCGACTTCGCCAACTCGTCCCTCGGCCATCGTCTGGTCGGGGCGTTGGGCCTGCCGTCGCCGGTGCGGCTGGAACGCTGGCAGGCCGGACGCCTGCGTCCGGTCGAGGGGGCGCTGCTGATCGGTGGCGGGCCACTGACCGAACGCATCAGTGCCTTTGCCAATCGCTTGACCGATGGCATCTACCGCTACGGCGAGCAACCGGCGAGCGCCAGCGAATGGATTCCGGGGCATGGGCCGAAACTCAAGGCGGTGGTGTTCGATGCCAGCGCATTGCAGCACACCGACCAGCTCAAGCAATTGCGCGAGTTTTTCCAGCCGTTACTGAAGAACCTCGAACACAGCGCACATCTGATCATTCTTGGTCGCCCGCCGGAAACCCTCAGCGATCCGTTCGCGGCGAGTGCACAGCGTGCGCTGGAAGGTTTTTCCCGTTCGCTGGCCAAGGAGCTGCGCAGCGGCGGCACGCTGCAACTGATCTATGTCGGCGAAGGCGCCGAAGATCAGCTGGAAGGCCCGCTGCGGTTTTTTCTCTCGCCCAAGAGCGCGTTCATCTCGGGTCAGGTGATTCGTCTCAGCCCCTGCGCCACGCCGGTCGGCGACTGGACGCGACCACTGGCCGGACGTAAAGCGCTGGTCACCGGCGCGGCGCGCGGCATCGGCGCATCGATTGCCGAAACCCTCGCTCGCGATGGTGCCGAAGTGATTCTGCTCGACGTGCCGCCGGCCAAAGCCGATCTGGAAGCCCTCGCCGCCCGCCTCGGCGGGCGCAGCATCACCCTGGATATCTGCGCGGAAGACGCCGCCGCGCAACTGATCGAACAGCTCCCGGACGGCCTCGACATTCTGGTGCACAACGCCGGGATTACCCGCGACAAGACCCTGGCCAACATGACCCCGGAATTCTGGGACGCGGTGCTCGCGGTCAATCTCAATGCCCCGCAGGTGCTGACCAAGGCCCTGCTCGACAGCGGCACCCTTCGTGACAACGCGCGGGTGGTTCTGCTCGCCTCGATCAGCGGCATCGCCGGCAACCGCGGGCAAACCAACTACGCCGCGAGCAAGGCCGGGTTGATCGGCCTGGCGCAAGCCTGGGCGCCGACTCTGCTGCCACGCGGCATCAGTATCAACGCCGTCGCGCCGGGTTTCATAGAAACGCAAATGACTGCACACATTCCCTTCGGCCTGCGCGAGGCCGGGCGCCGCATGAGTTCGCTGGGCCAGGGCGGCTTGCCGCAGGATGTCGCCGAAGCAGTGGCGTGGCTGGCACAACCCGGTAGTGGCGCGTTCACCGGGCAGGCGCTGCGGGTCTGCGGTCAAAGCGTTCTGGGGGCCTAGGCATGAGCATCGAATGGCACACGCTGGACCGCGAACCGAACCTGCCCGCGCTGTACGCCAGGGCGGCAACGCGGCGCAAGATCACTGGCACGCAATTGCCCGACCGAGGTTTGCGCTGCTGGGTCGACATCGATGGCAAACGTCTGGCGGCGTATCGCAAGGTCTGCGGCTTCAGCGACGACGGCCTGCTGCCACCGACGTATCCGCACATTCTTGCCTTCGCCTTGCAGATGCAGTTGCTCACTGACAGAGAATTCCCGTTCCCGCTGCTGGGACTGGTTCATCTGAGCAATCGCATTCGCGTGCTGCGACCGTTGGGCGCAATCAGCCGGGCGCAGCTCAGCGTGCGTGTGCACAACCTGCAAGCGCATGCCAAAGGCGCGACGTTCGATCTGTTGACCACACTGGATGATCAGCTCGGGCCGTTGTGGGAGGCGCAGAGCCAGATGCTCTGTCGCGGGGTGAAACTCGACGGCGAGCCCGCTGAACCAATCTGGCAACCCGCGCAAGCGCTGTTGGAGGTGGCGCACTGGCACGCGCCGGTGGATATCGGCCGGCAATACGCGAAAGTGTCCGGCGACTACAACCCGATCCACCTGAGCGCCGCCAGCGCAAAACTGTTCGGTTTCCCCACCGCCATCGCCCACGGTTTATGGAACAAGGCGCGCACGCTGGCGGCACTCTCCGAGCACCTGCCCAAAGCCAATCTGGAGATCGCCGTGCATTTTCGCAAACCGGTGCGCCTGCCCAGCGAAGTGACGTTGCTGGCGAGTGCGCCGGGTTCCAGCGGCGAGTTGCGACTGGTCGGCGCCGGAGATCTGGAGCACATGGTCGGCCAGTGGCAGCCGATTGCCTGAAGAATCGAGCGCAAAAAACCGTCAATTGTATGTATATAACTTAAGTTTTTTACATACCACTGCCCGCTTCCGAAAAATATCGAGCCTTGATTTTCAAGGCTTTTTTTTGCGTTGTTATGACCTGAGTATTAGTCCTTAGGCAGAGCGCCGCGTCCTTCGTATCAAGGCGTTAATACCAACTTGAGAATGGTGCGAAATGACTGATCGACTGAGATTAGAGCCATGGACGAGGCATCGCCGACAACAGATCGGCGGGCCATCGAAGGCAACGTAACGTTGTGACAGGTGCAGGAATCTCGATCATGAAAACTCAAGTGATGTGGTCCAAATCGGCAATCGCTCTGGCATTGATCCTCTCCCTCGGCATCGCCGGCTGCAGCAGCGGTGGTGGCGGCCATCGCAGCAGTTCGGGCAGTTCGACCGCAGACGGCACGGCGGGCACCGATGGGTCCGGCGGCGCTGGCGGCACCGCAGGCGGGGGTGATACCGCAGGCACTGGCGGCACTGGCGGCGGCACTGGTGGGACGGGTGGCGGCACTGGCGGAACCGGCGGCGGCACCGATCCGACAAACCCTACGACCCCGACGGATCCCACCAATCCGACTAACCCGACCACACCAGCGCTCGTGACCACGACGCTGGTGCAGGATGTCGGCAAAACCGTCAGCGGTGTCGGCGATGGCGTCGGCAAGATCGGCGACTCCCTGAGCAGCGTTCCAGTGGCTGGCGGCATCGTGCAAAGTGTGGCCAACACGACGGGCAATGTGGTCAGCACCCTCGGTGATGGCGTCAGTAACGGCATCGGCAAACTGGCCACCGACCCGAAAGGCCTGACCACCACCGTGGCCTCGGTCGGCGGCGTGGTGTCGGATGTCGGCGACGGTGTCTCGGACCTGAGCGGCAAACTGGCGAGCGCCACCAGCAGCGTGCCGGTAGTCGGCGGCGTGGTCACCAAAGTGGCGCCGGTTCTCGACGGAGTCGGGGTGAAAGTCACCATGCTCGGCGACACCCTCAACACCACCCTGAGCAATGGCCCGACCAGCCATCTGACCAATAAAGTCGGCAGCAGCCTGGTCCCGGTGATCGCCATGGTCGAGAGCACTACTGACAAACTCGGCGATGCCACCGGCCTCGGCGATCCGCTCAAAGGCGCCGTAGCGCAAGTGGGCGGCGCGGTAAACAGTCTTGGCGGTAAAGTCACCGGCGCCGGTAACGGCAATGCGCTGACCAATACCCTTGGCGGTGCGCTGAGCAACACTGGCACGGCGGTCGGCAAAGCCGGTGGTCTGGTGTCCAACGGCACCGGTTCCGGCACTGGCGGTGGTTTGGGTGGCGGCCTCGGCGGCACCGGCCTGCTGCAAACTGTCGGTGGCGCGGTGGTCAACGTCGGCGCAGGCCTCAACGCGGGCAACACCAATGGCGTGGTCAGTGCCGGTGGTGTGACCGCTGGCGGGCTAGGCAACACCATCGCTTCGCTCAACACGGTGCTCGGTGGCTCTGGTACTCCGATCACCGCCACTACATCACCCCTGGCCACGGTTGGCGCTGCTGTCGGCGCAGGCCTGAATCCGGTCACCAGCGCCGTCACCAGCGTCACCCAGCAAGTCGGCGCCGCCACTGGCCTTGGCTCACCCGTTGCCGGCCTCACCGGTCAGGTCGGCGGCGCGGTCAGCAGCCTCGGCAACACCATTGCCGCGACCAACAACCCGGTCACTACAGCGGTCGGTGGTCTGGTCACCAATGTCGGCGGCACCGTGGCGGCAGTGGGTGGTCTGGTCAACAGCGGCACTGCCACCGGTGGCACCACTGGCGGTCTGGGCGGGGTACTCGGTGGCCTGACCGGCGCTTTGAGCGGCACTCAACGCTAAATTGCACCTGGCCGATTCGACGGCCTTACCTACAGCGCCTACGCTTGGTTGAGGGCGGAAGACTCCCACGAGTCTTCCGCCTTTTTTCTCAGGAAAAATCCGCCCAGTGCTGCGATCTGACCATGGAGTGTCCTATGCGCGTAATGGCATCCCTGCTGCTGCTCAGTCTCACTTCCACCGCCTTCGCCGACACCCTGCCCAGCTTTCTCAACAGCAACGAAACCCTCCGCAACCTGCCCCAGCCGAACCTGCCGGCCGACGCCTATCGCCCGAGTGCCACGCCGCTGCAAGTGCCGGATCCGGGCGCGACTGCCGCGCAGCCGCTACTGATGGAAACCAAAGTTGATCTGAAGACCGTGCAGATCGAAGGCGGCACGATCTATCCGCTCAACGAACTGGCCGAAGTCTACAAACCGCTGATCGGCCGACAGACCAGCCTCGCCGATCTGATCGAAGCCACGCGCAACATCACCCGCCGCTATCAACAGGACGGCTATCTGCTGTCCTACGCGTTTTTGCCGCAACAGAACTTCGACGACGGCGTCGCCCGGGTAGTGCTGGTGGAGGGCTACGTGCGCGATATCCAGATGCAGGGCGATGTCGGCCGGGTCAAAGGTCTGCTCGATAAACTGGCGGCAAAGATCCAGGCCGAACGGCCGCTGACCCGCAAGACCTTCGAGCGCTACACCACGCTGATGACGCGTATACCCGGCGTAACGATCCAGGCCCAGGTGCCGCCGCCGGGCACCACCGATGGCGCCACCACGCTGATCGCCCAGGCCAGCCGCAAACCATTCACCAGCACCCTGAGCACCACCGAAGACAACCGCAACGGCCCCCAGGCCCTGCTCGGCGTCAGCAGCAATTCGCAGACGTCACTGGGCGAGCAACTGAGCCTCAGCGGCCTGTTTCCACCGGGCGATGACCAAGAGCACTACTACCGACTCGATTACAGCCAGTTCCTCGACAGCGAAGGCACCCAACTGAACGTCTCGGCCTCACGCTACCGCGCCGATCCCGATACCGAAGTGCTGGTCAACGGCGGCGGACGGCTCAGCACCCACCGCGAAAACGACCGCTACTCGATCGGCTTCAGCACACCCTTGATCACCTCCGCCAACGAACTGCTGACCGCCGGCTCACGCCTCTACGCGGTCGACGACAAGACCCGCTACGACGGCATCAACTTCCCGTTCAGCACCGAGTTGCGCACCGATGTCCGCGCCCTCGCCTTCGAAGGCGACTGGCGCAAGGCCGACGCTCGCCAACTGCGCATCCTCAGCGCCGGTGTCTATCAAGGCTTCGACAGCCTCGGCGCACACACCAATTACGACGACATCGACCTGGACTTCTTCCGCGTACGCCTGTCCGGGGTGCAGAGCGATAAATTCCTCGACAACTGGCAAGGCGTCCTCTCGGCCGCGCTGTACTGGAGCGACGACACCCTGCCCGACAGCGAACGCGCGGTGTTCGGCGGACAAAACTTCGGACGCGGCTACCCCGACGACCAAGCCTCCGGCGACAAGGGCTGGGGCGTGGCATACGAAGTCAACTACAGCTTCAACCGCGACGGCAACTGGCTGCGTATTCTGCAACCGTACGTCGTCCTCGACCGCTCACGCAGCTGGTTCAACCAACTGCCGGTACAGGCCAACAACCTCTCCTCGACAGCCATCGGGCTGCGGTTTGGCGACGCCAGGTACTACAACATATCGCTGGAAGTGGCCAAGGCCATGTCCGATGAAGCGCTGGACACGTTGAATCGCAAACCGCGGTATAGCGTCAGTTTCAGTTATCAGTTGTAGGAGGGAGGATGTTCGCGATGATGGTCTGAGACACAGATTATTTTGGCTGACCTGACGCATTCGCGAGCAGGCTCCCACCATTGGAATGGGTGCGTTCTGGAAAACATGGGGGGCTGTGAGGCCGCTATCGCGAGCAGGCTCACTCCTACAATTGGACTGTGTGTTTGCACTTAGAGATTAGGTGGCAGTGAGGCCGCCAATCGCCAGCGGGCTGGCTCCCACAGTTTGAATGGGGTGAGTTCTGCATAATATTCGTTGGCTGTGAGGGCGCCATCGCTGGCAAGCCAGCTCCCACATGTTTTGCGCTGATTTCAAGATCGGCGCATGACTTGTGGGAGCCAGCCTGCTGGCGATGAACGATAACGCGGTGGTGCTGCCGATCAGCCTGGCAAGCCAAAAGCCAACCCTCACCCTAGCCCTCTCCCGGAGGGAGAGGGGACTGACCGAGGTGGATGTGAGAGAGACGCCGACTTGGGATACCGAGTCGTACTCAGGTTCTGAACGGCCCACAAATCGGCTCTCCAGGGGGAGACGGCTGGGGTGAGGGGCGAATCCACCACCAATCCCAAGCCAACCACCCGCTTCTAAAAGGGCCGGGGCGTGGCATACGAAGTCAACTACAGCTTCAACCGCGACGGCAACTGGCTGCGCATCCTGCAACCGTACGTCGTCCTCGACCGCTCACGCAGCTGGTTCAACCAACTGCCGGTACAGGCCAACAACCTCTCCTCGACAGCCATCGGGCTGAGGTTTGGCGACGCCAGGTACTACAACATATCGCTCGAAGTGGCAAAGGCCATGTCCGATGAAGCGCTGGACACGTTGAATCGCAAACCGCGGTATAGCGTCAGTTTCAGTTATCAGTTGTAGGGGTGAGGGTGTTCGATGGCGGTTCGACAATAAGCTTGTTCAGGCTGAACAACCGCATTCGCGAGCAGGCTCACTCCTACAATTGGACTGTGTGTTTGCACTTAGAGATTAGGTGGCAGTGAGGCCGCCAATCGCCAGCAGGCTGGCTCCCACAGTTTGAATGGGGTGAGTTCTGCATAATATTCGTTGGCTGTGAGGGCGCCATCGCTGGCAAGCCAGCTCCCACAGGTTTTGCGCTGATTTCAAGATCGGCGCATGACGTGTGGGAGCCAGCCTGCTGGCGATGAACGATAATGCGGTGGTGCTGCCGATCAGCCTGGCAAGCCAAAAGCCAACCCTCACCCTAGCCCTCTCCCGGAGGGAGAGGGGACTGACCGAGCTGGATGCGAGAGCTACGCCGACTTGGGATACCGAGTCGTACGCAGGTTCTGAACGGCCCACAAATCGGCTCCCTCTCCAGGGGGAGAGGGCTGGGGTGAGGGGCGAATCCACCGAAAATCCCAAGCCATGCGTCGCTTCTCACCACTCAATAGGCCGAGTGTCAGCTCGCCTGCTTTTGATCTTGCGTCACCGGCGACATCGGAAGGCTGAGTGGAGGGATTGATCCGGGCGTGGGAGCGCAGCGACCGTACGACGAAGTCGTACACAGCGGAAGGAGGTGCAGCGAAGCAAACCGTAGCCGCTGCGCCCGGATCGATCCCGGAGCGAAGGGACCCGAGCCTGCGAGGGCCGTACGTAGGAGCTAGCGTTTTTTGCTTACTTTTTTAGGCGCTTGTAAAAAAGTAAGTCGCCGTAAGGGCGAAACCGCCAGCCGCCACACCCGAAGCAACGGATAAACCCCCAAACCCCAAGAACCCGGTCGGCCCAAAGGCCGCCGCGTCACCCACCCCGAACCTTGGGAAACAAATTATCCAGCGTCTCAAAAAGCCGAACGTGATAAATCGGCTTGCGAAACAGATCCAGCACCTGCAACCGCAACATATCGCTGACATCCTCCATATCCGCATGCCCCGACATCACAATCACCGGCAAATGCTCCCGCGCCGTATGCTCACGCAAGCGCCGGATCAGCGACATCCCCGATTCCTCCGGCATGCGCAGATCAGTAATCACCAGCGCAATATCCGGATGCCGGGTCAGGTGATGCAACGCCTGCTTCACCGAAGTCGCGGTATGACAGACAAAGTCCTCCCCCTCCAGCAACTCCGCCAACTCCAGCAACGCGTCCTCTTCATCGTCAACCAGAAGCAACTGTTGGCGGGGCATAGGGAGAGAATTCATGGGCAATCCCTGAAAACTGAAAGTAAACCAGAGTGTAGCCCGAGATCAGCCAACGGCGATCCACACCGCGATCAAGGCGTCGGCCTGGTTACAGCAGTCCCATCCAGACTGGTCAGAATGTTGTTGAAGATCGCCAGCACCCGGTCGCCCAACGGGGTAACAAACGCCACAACCACCACCGCGACCATCGCCACGACAATCGCATATTCAATCGCCGAAGCGCCCTCCTCGCTCTTGAACAACAAACGGGCCTTGGCCATCAGAAATTCCAGATTCATATCAAACATACGCCTGCTCCTTCGCGCCTCTGGCGCCGACACCACCACCGCGGCATGGTTCCACCGTGCTAGCTGAGCATTGTCAACAAACCCCCACCCAACAACTGTAAGAACGGATTAATCACAAAGCATTAATCCATGCCTATGTACGCCATTTCCAGCTGTTAATTGGCCAGGACCCATACTTTCGTGGGTTATTTGCCTGTCATTAATGGCGCTTTTGTACAGATCAGCTAGCGTGCAAATAGCGAAATAGTTGCATGTTCATAGCTGCAGAATCGGGAATTTCTCTCGTTAACAAGTTCGACGGGTAGTGCAGCAGGAAAGGGAGAGCCGTCATGAACAGTCGCGTCACCATGGCCCTCGCCGCCATCCTCTTGCTGGGCGCGATTTTTGTCGGTTATTGGGGATTGATCCTCAGTCGCCATCCGGCCCCCGTCGCGCAAGCACCGATCGCCCCGGCGGTCAGCGTTGAAAACACTGTCGCGATTGCCGAAGACCAGACTCGCCAACCGGTGGTGGTGCTGCTGCACGATGTGCCGCCCTTCACCGCACTGACGGCGGCAGATGTGACAGTAGAAAAATTGCGCAGCGCACCGGCCGGTAGCTTGAGCAATGTCGATCAGGCCATCGGTCGCACACCCTGGCGTTCCTTGAGCGCGGGCACCTGGCTCACCGATGAAAGTTTCAGCGCCGGCGGCACGCTGGCGCGGATGATCCGCAGCGATGAACGCGCGCTGACCGTGGCGGTTGATGAAGTGATCGGCGCGGCCGGGCAATTGCTGCCCGGCGATTACGTCGATGTGTTGCTCTACCTGCGTCAGGACGCCAGCAACCCGCAGCAGTCGGCGCAAATTGTCCTGCCGGCGATGCGTGTGCTCGGCGTCGGCGAGCAGTACGGCCTGACCAACGATGGCCAACCGGCCACGCCGACGCTCAGCACCGAAGACAAACTCAAACAGGATCAACGCCGCCTCGCGGCACGCACCGTGGTGCTCGCGGTGCCGCAGCAATTGCTGAGCCGCCTGATGCTTGCGACCCAGGCCGGCACCTTGCGCCTGGCCGTACGCAGCAGCGAAGAACAACGTCTGGCCAGATATTGGGCTGGCGAACAACAGTCCTCCGCGCACCTCGATAACGCCAACAGTCAGCTCTTCCAATTCACCCAACTGGCCATGGGCAGCGGACCGAAAACACCGTCCAGCAGCAGCTCAAACACAATCGCGCGCCCCGCGGTGGAAATCATCCGCGGCAATCAGCTCAGCCAACAAACCCCATGACAGCGCAAGGATCCAGGTGCATGCAGAGTCGTTGCAGGTCGACAGGGAAACACATGCTCCGCGTCTTGATGGTGATGGGACTGTCGACGGGGGCGGCATCCGCGGCCGTTGGCAGTTGCTCGACCCTCGGCCGATTGCCGCCAGTCATCGAGATCGGCGAAGGCTTTCAGCAGGATGTGCAGTCACCCGTGGCGATCACCCGTCTGGCGATCGGCGATCCGAAAATCGCCGACGTGCACGCTAACGGCAATTCATCGTTTTTGCTCACTGGCGTGGCGCCCGGCGCGACCAGCCTGATGGTCTGGACGGCCTGCTCAAGCGAGCCGCGCCAGAGCATGGTCTTTGTGCAAGGCGCCGCCACTGCGGCGATGACCGGCAGCCTGCCTTCGGACGATCCGAGCCTGCCCTCGCAGGTGCAGACCGATATTCGTTTTGTCGAAGTCAGCAGGACCAAACTCAAGGAAGCCACCGCCTCGCTGATCGGCACGCGCGGCAATTTTCTTTTCGGCTCGCCCGGCACCCTGCCGCCGATTGACGGGGTGCCGCAGCCACGCCTGCCGGTGGATAACTCGCTGTTCAATTTCTCCTGGGTTGGCGGCAAGACCATGGCGATCATCAATGCGCTGGAAACCAGTGGTTTTGCCTACACGCTCGCTCGCCCGAGCCTGGTGGCGCTGAACGGGCAGAGCGCGAGCTTTCTGGCGGGCGGTGAAATCCCGATTCCGGTGCCCAGCTCCGGCAGCGACAGCGTGTCGATCGAGTACAAGGAATTCGGCATCCGCCTGACCCTGACGCCGACCATCATCGGCCGTGATCGCATCGCCCTGAAGGTCGCCCCGGAAGTCAGCGAACTGGATTTCGCCAACGCGGTGAACATTGCCGGCACCACGGTGCCCGCGCTGACCATTCGCCGCACCGACACCAGCGTGTCGCTGGGCGATGGCGAAAGCTTCGTGATCAGCGGTTTGATCAGCACTACCAACAGCTCACAGGTGAACAAGTTTCCCGGCCTGGGCGACATCCCGGTGCTCGGCGCATTTTTCAAAGGCTCGCAGATCAAGCGCGAAGAACGTGAACTGCTGATGATCGTCACACCGCATCTGGTGCAGCCACTGGCGGCGGACGCGCAATTGCCGTCGCTGCCCGGTGAAAAGCTGCGCAACTATGACCCGAATTTCTACCGCATGTTTTTCCTTGAAAACGGCAATTTCGACAAGCGCAGCGGGTTATCGCAATGAGCCAGAACCTCAGCCAGACCTTCCTCGCCATCACCCGCAACAGCACTGATCTGGAGTGGCTGCAAGGTGCGCTCGCGCCGCTCGGCCAAGTGGTCAGCGCCGGGGGCGGCAGCCTCGACGAGTTGCTGGCATTGGTCGACGTCACGTTCGCCAGCCTGGTGTTTGTCGGTCTCGATCGTGAACATGTGGTCGCGCAGAGTGCACTTATCGAAGGCGCGCTGGAGGCCAAACCGATGCTGGCGATCGTTGCCCTCGGCGACGGCATGGACAATCAGCTTGTGCTCAATGCCATGCGCGCCGGTGCGCGGGATTTTGTCGCCTATGGTTCGCGCTCCAGTGAGGTCGCCGGGCTGGTACGGCGCTTGAGCAAACGTCTGCCGCCGGTGGCGCCGAACACGCAACTGGGCGGGCTCACGGTGATGTACGGCGTGCAGAGCAGTTCCGACGGCGCGCTGCTGACCAACCACATGGCGCTGGTGGTGCAAAAGAGCGGCCAGCAGACTTTGCTGCTCGACCTCGGTCTGCCGCGCGGCGACAGCCTGGCGCTGCTCGGGCTGGAGAGTTCGTTTCATTTTGGCGACGCCTTGCGCCACTTGCGCCGGCTCGACGCGACACTGATCGACAGCGCCTTCACCAGCACCGAAGCCGGCCTGCGCATCCTCGCCTATGCAAGCAATGACGAGCCGCTGGAAAACACCAGCGCCGCCGAGTTGTACATGCTGCTCAGCGCCCTGCGTCAGCACTTTCAGCACATCGTCGTGAACCTTACCGGGCAGAGCGACAGCGAAGCCTTGCGCACCTTCGTCAGCCACTGCGACAAGCTGCTCTGGTACACCGACCAGAACGTGCTCAACTGCCGACGCAATCTCGCGGTGCTCAATCTGTGGCGCGAAAAAGGCATGAAGCTCGACCATGCCCGCCTGCTGGTTGACCGCTATTTGAGCAGCGTCGCGCCGAACGCGGAAACCCTCGGCAAGACTTTCAACCTCGAAGTGATCGCCACCCTGGCCCTGACCCCGGAAGTGCGCCTGAACGCAAAAAACCAGGGCGTCAGCCTGTTCGAATTGGCCCCTCGGGAGAAACTCACGCAGAGCCTGCGCGCTCTTGGCGAACGTCTGGCGAAACGCTCCGAGGGGCTGGCGAAACCCAAAGTCACGTGGTTCGACCGCTTGCGAGGCAGCTCATGAGCACGGAGAAACTGTTCGGCAGCGCACAGCGCGCCGGTAACGGCAACAGCGATCACGAAGGCCTGAAACTGGTCCTGCATCGCTACATCATCGATGCCCTCGAGGAGTCGGGAACAAACCTGCTGGAAGGCTCGCGGCAGCAGCTCGCGCATTTCGTCACCGACAAGGTTGCCGAGTACATCGCCCGTCTGCACCTGGCGATTTCCCGCTATGAGATGGAGCGGCTGGCGGAAGAAATTGTCGACGAACTCACCGGTTTCGGCCCGCTGGAAGTGCTGCTGCGCGACCCTTCGGTGACCGAAATTCTGGTCAATGGCCCGCACCGGGTGTTCATCGAACGCGACGGCGTGCTGCATCAAAGCGATTTGCGTTTTATCGATGCGCATCATGTCGAGCGGGTCATGCAGCGGATTCTTGCGCCGCTCGGGCGGCGCCTCGACGAGTCTTCGCCGATGGTCGATGCGCGCCTGCCGGATGGCAGCCGGGTCAATGCGATCATTCCGCCGATCGCCCTCGACGGCCCGTGCCTGTCGATTCGCAAATTTCGCAAGGACATGCTCAAGAGCAGCGATCTGATGGCGATGCAGACCATCGACCTGTCGATCTTCGAGTTTTTTCAAAACGCGGTCGGCCAGCGCTGCAACATCCTCATCAGCGGCGGCACCGGCACCGGCAAAACCACGCTGCTGAACATTCTCAGCCAGTTGATCAACCCCCACGAACGTCTGGTGACCATTGAGGACGTCGCCGAATTGCAGCTCGGCCACCCGCATGTGGTGCGCCTGGAAACCCGCCCGCCAAATGCCGAAGGGCACGGTGAAGTAAAAGCCAGCGACCTGATTCGCAACGCTCTGCGCATGCGTCCGGACCGGATCATCCTCGGCGAGATTCGCGGCGTTGAGGTGGTCGACGTCCTCACCGCCATGAACACCGGCCATGACGGTTCGATGAGTACCGTGCATGCCAACAATGCTCAGGATGCGTTGCTGCGGCTGGAAACCCTGGTCGGTCTGACCGGTCGTTCCATCGCCGAACGCACCCTGCGCCAGATGATCTGCGCCGCTCTCGACGTGATCATCCAGTTGACGCGCATGCCCGATGGGCGCCGCTGCGTCAGCGAAGTGGTGGAAGTGGTTGGCATTCGCGAAGACGTCTACGTCACCAATACCCTGTTCCGCCTCGACCGCCGCACGGGTTTTGGCTTTCTGCGCGAAGCAGTGAATCCGGCCGGCGACAAATTGCGTTTTGATGCGCATTCGGTCTGACGGCGAGGAGCAGCGAACATGTGGGCACCGTTGATTCTGATCCTCGTCTGCCTGGCCCTGCTGGGGCTGTCGATTCGCCTGTTCCTGCAAGGCCTGCGCAAGACCGCCACGGAAAAAGTCCTCAACCGACTGGCCGCCGGGCAACCGCAACTGGCTGCGGAGAAACCCGTCTGGGTCGGGCTGGAGCGGATGTTCCTGCGCGCCGGGCTGGGCCGCCCGACCGAACGTTTCGGCCTGTGGCTGAGTCTGTGGGCAGTGGCGATGGGGCTGGGTTTCGTACTCGCCGACTGGTTCGGCCTGCTGCTGATGATCGTCGTGCCGCCACTGGCGTTGCGGCTGTACATCGCCTTTCTGTACCAGCGGCGGATCAAGCGCATGATCGAGCAACTGCCGCAGTTGCTTGATCACACCGTCCGCAGCCTGAAATCCGGGCGCACCCTCAGCGATGCGGTGATGGGCAGCATCGACGCCAGCGAGGACCCGCTGAAAGCCGCCATGGGCCGGGTGCAGCGCAACGTGCAATTGGGCGTGAATCTGCCCGACGCCGTCAGCGATTTTGCCGAGCTGTATGAACAGGACGAGCTGCGCATGTTCGCGCTTGGCCTCAAGGTCAATCACCGCTACGGCGGCAATGCCAGCGAGCTGCTGGAGAACCTGATCAAACTGATCCGCGAACGTGATCAGGGCGCGCGGCAACTGCGCGCCCTGACCGGCGAAACACGCATGACCGCCTGGGTGCTCGGCACATTGCCGTTGCTGTTGGTGAGTTACTTCATGCTGACCAATCCCGGCTACATGCTGGGCATGTGGAACGACGCGGGCGGACGGCAGATGCTGATCAGCGCCGCCGCGTTGCAAGTGGTCGGCAGTCTGGCGCTGTGGCGCATGTTGCGGAGCGTCTGAGATGATCTGGCTCGCTGCCCTCATGCTGCTGCTCGGCGCGCTGTTGCTGGTGATCAATCACCTGCTGGTCGAGCGGCGCCGGGTACGGCAAATCAACCAGCGCCTGCAAGGTCAAACCTTGCGCGAAAACCGCTTCGGCAGCTGGTTGCGCGCGGTGGGCAACAGCCGCTTCGGCCAGCGCTCGGTGAGCATCGACAGCGAAACCCAGACCCTGCTCAACCGCATCGGCTGGCGCCGTGCCAGCGAGCGCTCGTTGTACGCCGCCTGCCAGATCGGCACGCCGCTGCTGACCCTGGGCCTGGCGATCTTTCTGCAGCAGGTGTTCTTGCCCCAGGCCGACAACCGCTGGATCGTGCCGATGCTCGCCACCGGTGGCGGCTATCTGCTGCCCAAACGCGTGCTCGCCTACGCCTCGGCGCGACGCCAGCGCACCCTCGCGGTGGAGATATCCACCTTCATTCCGCTGCTGCGCATCCTCTTCGAATCCGGCATGGCGGTGGAACAGGCATTGCGCGTACTGAGCAACGAAGCGCAAAAACTGCTGCCGGAGCTGACCGGCGAACTGCGCTTGATTCTAGCGCGCGTCGACAGCGGCCTGGAACTCGGCCAGGAGCTGCACAAAGCGGCGGTGATGCTCGCTGTCGACGAGTTCAGCGACACCTGCGTGATTCTTGAACAATTGATTCACCAGGGCGGCGGCGCGATGAAATCGCTGCTGGCGCTCAAGCAACTGCTGGATGACCGACGCCTGACCCGCTTGCAGGAATACATCTCGAAAATGTCGGCAAAGATGTCGGTGGTGATGATGCTGTTTCTGTTTCCGGCCTTGCTGATCGTCCTCGCCGGCCCGGGCTTCACCGCGATTGCCCGGGCGTTCGCAAACTGACGTTGGCTCATGGAGAGCGTTTGATGAAAGTACTGATAGTCATGGCAAGTCTGCTGCTGCTCGGCGGTTGCGCCACCGACGGCCAGGCGCCGTGGACGGCGCTGCTGTCACCGAGCAGTTGCAGCAAGATGACCCAGGAGCAGGAACTGGCGCTGAACCTCGCCGACGATCTGGCCAACGACGGCAAACTGCACGCCAGCCTGGCCAACCTGCAAAGCCTGCCGGACAACCTCAGCGAAGTGCGCCTGCGCAAAGCCAAGGTCTACCGCCTGCTCGGCCGCAGCGAGGCGGAACCGTTATATCGCAGCCTGCTCGGCGGCTGCCTGACCGCCCAGGCCGAACATGGCCTGGGCCAGCTCCACGCCGCGCGAGGCGACTACGGCCAGGCTCAGGCCCACCTGCAACGCGCCGCCCGCCTGGCGCCCACCGACGAGAAAATCCGCAACGACCTTGGCGTGGTCTACCTCAACCAGTTGCGTCTCAACGACGCGCGTTTCGAATTCCTCACCGCCATCGAACTCAAGCAGAACAACGAATTGGCGACGCTGAACATGGTCACCCTGCTGCTGTACCAGAACGACTGGCCGCAAGCCGCCGAGATCGTCAGCCGCACCAAATTGACCCCGGAACAATTCACCCAGGCCCAACAACGCGCTGAACAACTCAAAGCGCCGGGCAAAGCCAAACCGCCGACTGGCAATCAGGTCGCCGCCGTGGCCGACCCACTGCCGCCGTCGCTCAAATAAGGAGACAGCCATGCATCCCCTCAAAGGCCTGTGCTACCTGACCCTGCTCACCCTGCCCCTCAGCGCCCCCGCCATCGACGCCGGCCCCGCCTCGGCGCAACAACAGGAAACCGAAGGCTGGCTGCTCCTGCAAAGCCGCAACAAAGCCGCCTCACCAAAACCGCAAACGGCCACCGCGACCGAACGCGACCTGGCGATGCAGCGCTGGTTGAAAAAGTACAAATACGAGATACCGGATTTTTATGATCCGGATGCGGGTGGGAAGGTTGAGACCAAGAATTAGTGCGGTGGTGAGCTTGCGGACGCTATCGCGAGCAGGCTCGCTCCCACATTTGGATTGGGTATGTTCAGTCAGGAATGGGGCGCCTGATGGCAAAGCCAAAAGCCAACCCTCACCCTAGCCCTCTCCCAGAGGGAGAGGGGACTGACCGCGGAGGATTCAAGTGTTACGCAGACGTGTGATACCGAGTCGTACTCGAGTTTTGAAAATCAAAAGCCCCTCACCCTGGCCCTCTCCCGGTGGGAGAGGGAACTGACCGCGGGGGATTCAAGTGTTACGCAGACGTGTGATACCGAGTCGTACTCGAGTTTTGAAAATCAAAAGCCCCTCACCCTGGCCCTCTCCCGGTGGGAGAGGGGACTGACCGCGGGGGATTCAAGTGTTACGCAGACGTGTGATACCGAGTCGTACTCGAGTTTGAAAATCAAAAGCCCCTCACCCTAGCCCTCTCCCGATGGGAGAGGGAACTGACCGCGGGGGATTCAAGTGTTACGCAGGCGTGTGATACCGAGTCGTACTCGAGTTTTGAAAATCAAAAGCCCCTCACCCTAGCCCTCTCCCGATGGGAGAGGGAACTGACCGCAGGGTTACGCAGACGTGTGATACCGAGTCGTACTCGAGTTTTGAAAATCAAAAGCCCCTCACCCTGGCCCTCTCCCGGTGGGAGAGGGAACTGACCGCGGAGGATTCAAGTGTTACGCAGACGTGTGATACCGAGTCGTACTCGAGTTTTGAAAATCAAAGCCCCTCACCCTAGCCCTCTCCCGGAGGGAGAGGGGACTGACCGCGGGGGATTCAAGTGTTACGCAGACGTGTGATACCGAGTCGTACTCGAGTTTTGAAAATCAAAAGCCCCTCACCCTAGCCCTCTCCCGGTGGGAGAGGGGACTGACCGCGGAGGATTCAAGTGTTACGCAGACGTGTGACCGAGTCGTACTCGAGTTTTGAAAATCAAAAGCCCCTCACCCTAGCCCTCTCCCCGAGGGAGAGGGGACTGACCGCGGGGGATTCAAGTGTTACGCAGACGTGTGATACCGAATCGTACTCGAGTTTTGAAAATCAAAAGCCCCTCACCCTAGCCCTCTCCCTGTATGTACCGGAGACATGGTAGACACATGTTCGGAGACATGGTGGACGGTTTAGATCTTCTTACCTGCCGTCACGATCTGCAAGTTCAAGTCGATTCGGGCGATACGATGTCTACTCCAGTAGACATCGTGGATGCCGTCTTCCATCGTTTCCCGGATAGCAACTGATCTCCCGTGAAACGCCTTTCCGACCGCGTATTCACGATTCCCCCAGTAAATCTCGCCCTTCGCCTGAACCTTCCTGACCACATCACCCTCGTCGTACTCCGGGGCCGCAGGTTGCTCCTGATATTCCCGTGAGCTGCTGCTGTAACGAGTAGCGGGAACCTGCATGTCCAGCGCTTGATGCGGGCGCTTCTGGTTGTATATATCACGCCAGATATCAAACGCCCGTTGCGCGTCGTTGAGATCGATAAAGTGCCGGTCTCGCAGGACTTCATTTTTCAGGCTGCGGTGGAAGCGTTCCAGCTTTCCTTGGGTTTGCGGATGATAAGGACGAGAGTGGCCGACCTTGATGCCTTGGCTCATCAGCCAGACCTCCAGCGCGGTATAAACGCCCGTCTGGTCACCCCAGGGCGAACCGTTGTCCATCGTCATGCGCAAAGGCAGGCCATGACGCTGAAAGACCCGGATTAGATGCTCCTGGACGGTTTCACGCTGCTCATTGATGCATGCCGCGATGCACAGCGAAAACCGTGAATGATCGTCCAATATCGTCAACGGATGGCAACGCCCCCGAGCCAGGCTGATATGCCCCTTGAAGTCCATCTGCCAAAGATCATTGGGCGCTTCATGCTCGAACCGGATAAACGGTTTGATCTCAGCGGCCTTTGGATCAATGCGCGAATGACGCTGCAAAACCGCATGCACAGTACTGACAGAAGGCATCACTGCGCCGCTGTTTTCCAGCACGCGCTTGAGCTTGCGAGCGCCCCAAGCCGCGTACTCCTGACTCGCGGTCAGAATCTGCTGCTCAACCTCATCAGCGCAGCGTTTGGGTGATGTTTTGGGTCGTCGAGACTGATTGATCAATCCCTCTGCACCTGAGGTTTCAAACCTCTTGAGCCATTTGTAGGCAGTGTTTGGGCTGATATTGAATCGGCGGCAAAGCTGCCGAACATTGGCTCCTTCTTTCCGAGCCAAAAGTACAAATTCTGTACGAAGCTGCACGGTGGACACCTCTTCCCAAGACACAGGCCATCTCCTTCGCGATGAGCAATGTGTCTATTTAAAAGTGTCCACCATGTCTCCGAACATGTGTCTACCATGTGTCCGGTACATACACTCCCCGAGGGAGAGGGGACTGACCGTGATGGATTCAAGAGTTACGTCGCCCTGTGATACGGAGTCGAATGCGAATTTCGAATCCAACCAAAATCGGCTCCCTCTCCAGGGGGAGAGGGCTGGGCGGGCGGCGCTCCGATGAGGGGCAGCCACACCACAAATCCAAAGCCCACCACCCGCTTCTAACCACTCAACAATGAGCGCCAGCTCGAGTGCTTTTGATCTTGATCTTGCCTAACCAGCGACATCGGAAGGCTGAGTGGAGGGATCGATCCGGGCGTGGGAGCGCAGCGACCGTCTGGCGCAGCCAGACACAGCGGAAGTAGGTGCAGCGAAGCAAACCGTAGCCGCTGCGCCCGGATCGATCCCGGAGCGAAGGGACCCGAGCCTGCGAGGGCCGAACGCAGGAGCAAGCGTTTTTTGCTTACTTTTTTAGGCGCTTGTAAAAAAGTAAGTCGCCGTAAGGGCGAAACCGCCAGCAGCCACACCCCAAAAAACGGATATTCACCCAAAAACAACCAAAGCCTGGTCGGCCCTGAGGCCGCCAAGGTCAATGCGCCGTAACCCGCTGCCGCAACGCAGAACCACTGGGCGCCAAGGCCAACGCCAACTGCGTACGATTATGCATATGCGTCAACCGCAACACCTGCGACACATACAGTTTCACCGTGTTCTCGGTAATCCCCAACTCACAGGCAATCTGATAATTGGTCTGCCCCTTGCCCACCAACCGCGCCACATCGAGCTGGCGTGGCGACAACTGACTGAACAGCGCCGGCGTCTCCTGCGCCTCACCGCCGTCAGGCTCACCGCCCAACACATCGCGAACCGTAGCCGGACTGCGCCGCACCTTGTCCAGATCCTGATAAAGATCGTCGATCGACTCCGACAAGAACTGCAATTTCTGATTCAGATGCCCCAGATGCAGATTCTTCTGACGCTCCTGCAGCGCCGCTTCCTGACGCTGCACGCCCTCAAGCAACTCATCCAGATTGATCGGCTTTTGATAGTAATCGGCAATCCCGGCACGCAACGCCTTGATCACATCCTGCTTGTCCGCGCGCCCGGTGAGCATGATCGCCTCGAACACCCGATGCTTGCCGGCCAGCCGCTGCAACTCTTGAATCAGCTGAATGCCATCCATGTCCGGCATGTGCAGATCGCTCAGCACCAGGCCTATCTCGGCGTCGTCGCTGAAGCGCTCGATCGCTTGCAGACTGGATTGGCACGGCACACAGCGGTAACCGCTGCTTTCCAGAAATTCGCACAGTTCCTCGACCACCAACGGCTGATCGTCGACCACAAGGATTTTCACCGCAGACGTAAGCTTGTTCACGTGCCACTCCATTGCCCTGGGCCAAAGCTGACCATTCCTGTACTGCCAGCGTTTAGCGGTATAACCCGTTCCAGTTGAAAGTAGACCTACTTTCCGACTATGTACATAGGACTAGTGGCGCTTGGCGATCAATGAATCCAGAGCAGCACAGACATCGCCCCGGCCAGCACAAACGGTGCAAATGGCAGCTTTTTTGACTTGTCTGGCGCCAGATAGCGCAAACGCTCTCTAAGCCCTTGACTCATATGAAGCCAGAGTCTTGGCGCCAGCAGCATCCACATCACACTGGCGATCCCAGCGCCGATAAACACCCAAAGAATAAACAGACCGTTCGTCGCAAGGCCGAGAGCTGTCATTAATTTCACATCGCCAGCGCCCATGCGCCCCATGAAAAAGCCTGGCAAAGTCAGCCCCAGCGCTATCAGAACCGCCCAGCCACCCTGCCCGGCTTCCGCGCCCAGCCAAGTGTTGCCGGTCACCAGCAGATAAACCAGCGCCAGCGCAGCAGCCCCCAAAGTGAGCACGTTGGCAATGCGCCGCTGACGCGCATCTTGCGCAGCGCACAACACCAGCCAAAGCAACAGGATAAAACTGTGCATCCGCGAAAAGCCGTCCGTTTTTGCTGAATGATTCTATGCTGATACTACGCAGTGACAGTCAGGGTAGACGCACTCATGAAATACGCCTTCCGGAAGTCGCAAACAGGTGCGGTGGCGATTGAGTTCGCTCTGGTGTTCATCATCTTTTTTGCGGTGTTTTACGGTCTGGTCAGCTACAGCCTGCCGCTGGTGATGATGCAGTCGTTCAATCAGGCCACGGCCGAAGCGGTACGCCGCAGTGTTGCGGTCGATCCGAACACGCCCAACTATTCAACCGTGGTGATCAATACCGCGAACGCGACGCTGACCCAGCAATTGTCCTGGATTCCGCCGGTCTTCAATCTGGTGGTTGGCGTTGATACCAGCGCCCAATACAGCGGGACCGGTCTGTTGACAGTGCAAGTAAGTTACCCGGTCAGCAAGCTCAATCAGGTCATGCCGTTTCTGCTGGTGCCGGGCATCGGCCCGGTCCCCAGTCTGCCCAGTCATCTGACCGCTACCTCGAGCCTGCAATTTTGACCTCGGGCGACAAGCTCTTCGGGCGCTTGCTTAAACGCACCACATTCGCCGCCCACGAATTGCCCGACCGGCTCGGCTCGCCCGCCAGTGGTTTGCATCTTTACCTGAACGACGACGGTGGCGTGGTGCAAATGGCCGGGCCGCTGCGGCATCTGCTGGCGCAGCACAAACCCCACGACAAGCCCTTGCCGCTGAGCACTTACGTGCAAGCGCAAAGCACGCTGGCTATCGAAGGCCGCCCCAGGGAGTGGCAAGGCGTGTTGCTCGATCTCGACTTCTCCGGCCTCGGCGAGCAGACCTTGCACCTGCGCGGCTGGGTGCAGCCGCTGGGCGAAGGCTGGCTGCTGCAATTGATCGATATCGGCGACTTGTTGCTTGAACGCCAGCAAGCGCGTCAGCGCGACGCGTGCCAATCGATTGCCGCGCGAATCAGCGAGCAGGTGCGTGCCTGCAGCCAGACGCGTTTGCCGGAGGTCGTCGTCGAACAACTGCAAGTGATCGCGCAGCGTTGGCACATCCCTTGTGTAGCGCTGGCCTTGCTCGATGACGATGAAGAGGGCTGGCAGGTTTATCGACAGTATCGCGCTCACGATGCGCCGAACCTCTGGGACGACGGCCAGCATCTCGGCACGCCGCTAGACAGCCTGAGCGGCGCGACGCCGCAGCGGATCGGCGGGCAGCCGGGTTTCGATGAGCACTCGCGGGTGCAGGCGCTGTTCGGCAATGCCGAAGGTTTCGCCGTGCCGTACAGCGATGAACGTGGCGTGGTCGCCTGGCTGCTTTGCGCTTTTTACCCTGTCGAGACAGCCGCGCCGTACCTGAACGAACGCGACTGGACGGCGCTGCTCGGCGCCCTCGCCGGCCCGTTGCTGGGGCGTCTGCGCGAACACCAGCATCAGCTGCAACTGGAGCGCGTCGAAGCCTTGCAAAGCCTGCTGGGCAGCGGCTGGTGGGAAATTTACGCCGAGCGCCAGCGCGTGCAACTGGCCCCCACGCTGGCCGCCGCGCTGCAGCTGGACACTGGCGAACCAGCCCTTGAAGACTGGCTGGCGCAGATCCATCCCGCCGACCGCGACGAGTTGCGCAGCCGCCTGCACGCCTTGCAGCAGCACGGCGAGACCCTGACGCTGTCGGTGCGCCTGGCCGGCCGCGAGCCTGCGCAGCCCGCGACGTGGTATCGCGTGCAAGGCCAGGCCATCGGTAACGGCACCCATCGGCGGGTGGTCGGGTTCATGCTCGACATCAGCGACATCCAGAACCAGCAGCAACGCGCCGCCGCCGCACACGCGCGGCTGGACAACCTGATCGCCAGTTCGCCCGCGGTGATTTACGTTCAGCAGTACAGCGAAGGCGCACTGATCCCGACGTTTTTCAGCGCCAGCCTGCAACCGTTGCTCGGCTGGAGCCTGGCCGA
This sequence comes from Pseudomonas sp. Z003-0.4C(8344-21), assembly GCF_900104975.1. Lineage (NCBI taxonomy): Bacteria > Pseudomonadati > Pseudomonadota > Gammaproteobacteria > Pseudomonadales > Pseudomonadaceae > Pseudomonas > Pseudomonas sp. Z003-0.4C(8344-21). The sequence continues at coordinate 5,607,223 of NZ_LT629756.1, forward strand.
TTGCAGCGATGGCGCGCTGATCGAGATGATCCATCCTGACGATCGCGACCTGTATTTTCAGCGCACGCGTCAGCTGCTGCGCGAAGGGTCGGTGCGTGGGCGTTATCGACTGCGTGACCGTCTCGGCAGTTATCACTGGCTGCTCGACGAAGCGAGACTGCTGCGCGATGACCTTGGCCTGCCGGTCGAAGCGGTGGGGTTGTGGCTGGACGTCACCGAGGCGACGCTGGCCGCCGAGCAGGTAAAAAGCAGTGAAGAGCGCTACCGGATTCTGGTCGAGGATTCGCCGGCGATGATCTGTCGCTATCGCCCTGACCTGATTCTGACCTTCGGCAACCGCCCGTTGGCGACGTATCTGGAATGCGCGCCGCAGGCACTGCCGGGGGTCGATCTCGGCAGCTGGATGTCCGACGAGCAGCGCAGCGCGTTCATTCAACGTCTCGCTGCGCTGACCCCGGAGCAACCGGTAAGCACCGCTGAGATCAGCCTGCAACTGCCCGGCCGCGAACACGCCTGGTGGGTGTGGTCCGATCGCGGCGTGTTCGACGCACAGGGTCGCTTGATCGAGGTGCAAGCGGTGGGCCGCGACAACACCGAGCTGCGCCGCTCGCAACAGCAACTCACGCAAAGCGCAAAAATGGCCACCCTCGGCGAAATGGCCACCGGCCTGGCCCATGAAATCAACCAGCCGCTGAACGTGATGCGCATGGCCATCGTCAACGTACTAAAACGCCTGGGCAACGGTGACGTGCAGATCGACTACCTGACCGACAAGCTCAACCGCATCGACGCGCAAGTGCAGCGCGCGGCGAAAGTGGTCGATCACATGCGCGTGTTTGGCCGGCGCTCGGAAATCGAGCAACAACTGTTCAACCCCGCTTACGCCATCGAAGGTACGTTATCGCTACTGGCCGAAGGCATGCGTGGCAAAGGCGTGGACCTGCGCATCAGCGAGACCACGTTCGAGGTTCAGGTGCGCGGCTACGTCGATCAACTGGAGCAAGTGCTGATCAACCTGATGGTCAACGCGCGTGACGCATTGCTCAGCAAGCACGAGAAGGAATCAGCGTTCAAGCCGTGGATCTCGGTGTATGTCGAACGCGATGAGCAGCATGTGCGGCTGTGGGTCGAGGACAACGGCGGCGGCATCGATGCGCGTTTGCTCGAACGCATTTTCGAACCGTTTTTCACCACCAAGCCGATCGGCGTCGGCACCGGGCTGGGGCTCTCGGTGAGCTACGGCATCATCGACAACATGGGTGGCCGCTTGAGCGTGCGCAACTCGGTGGAGGGCGCGCGGTTCTGCATAGAATTGCCGATTGTCAGCGACGCCTAGATCACCAGATAGGCCTTGCCGGTCTGGCCGCAGGTCATGTTGGCGCCGACCTTGACGTCCATCAGGTTGATGCCCAGGCCTTTGAGCAGGTTGTTGAGCAAGGGATCGAGCAATGGGCTGATGGTGCTGGTCACGACTGGCAACAAACGGTTGGTGACATCGCTGATCAACGAAGCGACGCCGGTAATGATCGCACCCAGCGGGTTGCTGCCCACTGGTTTGTAGACAATCAGATTGATCCCCGCCAGCGTATTCGACAGGCTGCCGACGATGTTGCTGGTCGGCACAGCGGGGAGCACACTCGGCGGCATTTTCAGGTTGGCCGGCGCGGCGAACGGCGTGCTGCTGGAGAACACCAGGTCTTGCGAGTTCTGCGCGACGCTGGTGTCGAGCTTGATGCCGATGCCCCCTGCCCCAAATGGAACGTGAGTGGCGGGATTACAGGTGCCGAGCAAGAGGATCTTGTGACAGGTGACGATGCCCAGATCGATCAATGGCAAGGGCGCGACGGTCGGCTGGGCGGCGGAAGAAAAAGCGTTGATCGGGTCGATCTTGCCGAGTTTGAGGTCGGCCAGCGAGGTGACGGTATGCGCGGTCAGGCTCTTGGTGCCGCTGGTGCCTGTCGGGCAGCTGTAATCAGTTACATAACTTTTCGCGCCGCCGGCGTCGAGGCTGATGTCGATCCGTGGCGATGGCAGCAATAGTGGATCAAGTTGCTCACAACCCGCGCCCAGCAGGCACAGCGCTGAATTAAGCGTGCCAACCAGATTCAGACTCAGCAGCGCGTTGAGTGTCGGGGTCAATCCGCCAACGAGTCCCAGCACCGCATTGGTCAGTCCAGTCACACCGGAGAGCACCGGAAGATTCACCGAAAGCATCGTACGCACCTGCGCCGTGCGCACATAAATCCTGTCAGCTCCCAGCGGATTGAGCCTGGCGCGTGCCGGATCGCCAATCGCGGAAAGCTGCGGCGGCTCGATCACCTTGACCCGCACCGTGACATTCGCCAGCCCCAGCACGCTGACCGGCAACGTCGCCGCCACCGCGCTCTTGCTATTGGCCAGTTGCACCACGCCTTGAACCAGTTGCAGCAGTTGCAGATTGGCGTCCAGCCCCGCCGCCGTGGTGCCGGTCTGCAATTGCAGAATGTCGCCGAGTCTGACCGGTGCCGCGTTGATCGCCGCCACCTGTAACTGGCCCAGTGCGGTAGTCACCTGGGCAGTCGCGCCGCCGAGTTGCACCACCGTCGCCGCCGCCTGAATCAGTTGCGTGACGCTGGTTTGGGTATTGAGTAATTGCGTGTAATCACCGGCGGTGACGTTGAGATTGATCGCCAACTGATCGAGGTATTTCAGCAGGTTGATATCGGTGTTGAGCAAGCCTTCCCAGCCCAGCGCAGTGAGGTTGACGTTACCGCCCAACAGGCCGGAAAACAGCGGGTTGAGAATGTTCGATTGCGCCGTGTCAATCGTTGCCAGGTTACTGCGGATATTCAGCTGGGCCACGGTCGGCTGCGGCTTGGCGGCCACTGCCGAGGCATTCAGCGTGGTATTGAGGCTGACCGGGTTGGCGCTGAACAACGCCTGCACGCCACCGGCAAAACTGCTGGTGACGGTGCGACTGGCGGCGACTTTCACCGCGACCGCTTGCGTGGCATCCACGCTGAAGGTGCGCAGCCCGGTCGCTGTCGTGAGCAGGGTGCCGCAGGTGGTGGCGAGGGTGTTGCTGGCGTCGACGATGTAGCCATTGCGCAGCGCGCTTTGCCCGGCGTAATTGGCCGCGCTCAGGCCCGGCAGGCAAGTGCCGCCACGGCTGACCGCTTCAAGCGCAGCGTTGTCGACCACGCGCTGCAACTTGCGTTGCTCCATATACAAGCGGCCGCTGTCGACCACCAGCAACAGCATTACCACCGCCAGGCTGAGCGTGGCCGCCGCCATCAACCCGATCGCCCCGCGTTGCCGGGCCGGGCCGTTGAATCGCGAACGAGGCGACATGGCGCACTCCTTTGCCGTGACCTCCTGTGGGTGCTTGTGAGTGTAGACGGGGCTGGAGGCTGCGCACTTTGCGCTGCGCCCTAAAACATTGTGGGAGCCAGCCTGCTGGCGATGGCGGTGGATCTGGCACATCGCTGCAGGATGTGCCGCCGTCATCGCCAGCAGGCTGGCTCCCACATTGGGAATGTCGATCTTGGGTCAACGCGGCGGATAGTTGCTCAGAATCCGCGTCACCGTTTCGCGAATTGCACTGCTGCGGTCTTCCGGGTTCGGTCGGCTGGTGAGCATCTGCTCGTCGCTGCCGCGCCACACCAGTTTGCCGTCCTTGCCGTCGAGCAGATCGACCTGGACGGTCGCGACCTTGTAGGTGATGTTGCGCGTTTCGTTGTACATCGGCGCGCCCCAGTAGCCGTTCCACGGACCACCCCAACCGCCGCCATAGTTGGTCGTCACTTGTTGTTGGCGGTCCTCGACGATCAAGTAGGTCTGCACGTTCAAATCAGCCCTGGCGCCCGCAGGCGCCGGGCGCAAACCGCGCTGATCAAGTTGATCGGCCACCGCCTGGCGGATACGTTGCTCGGTCAGGTCGCTCTTGATCCGCGGATCGTCAGGGCGATATTGCAGGGCGGGGTCTTTCCAGCTCCAGCTGCGATAGGCGGCGAAGTCGCGGCTGGCGTCGAAATCGTGATTGACCTGGTTAGCCGCGCAAGCGCTGAGCAATGCGGCCATGGCGAGTAGAGCGAGACGGCGGAACATGGTTTTTCTCCGGATGAAGACATGAACCTGCGGGAATTGCGAATGCTGCGAAGTTAACCTGGAGGATACGCCGCCAAGGCCTTTTCCACAGCCTCGCGAATCGCATCGCTGCGCTCGATCTGATTACCGGTGGCGGCGGTTTCGGCGCTGGCACTCCACACCGGCTGACCGTTGCCGGCGTCGAACAGATCGACCTGGACCACCACGACCTGCTCTTGATACGTGCGCACGATCGGCACGCTGTTGTACATGCCGTAACCACGCCCGTAGCGATCGTAGCCGCCATACCCACCGTAATAACCGTAGTCGTCGCGGACCTGACGCAAGCGGGTTTCCATGCGCAAGTTCGCGCTGACCAGCACATCCGCCGGGCGGTTGTCGCGCAACGGGCGCAGACCTCGCTGATCCAGAGCATTGCTGACCGCTTCGGCGACTTGCGCCGAGTCCGCCCACACCGTGCCCGGCGGCAGTTGGCCGTTGCGCCAGGCCCAACTGCGGTAGCGCGCGTAATCACGCGGCGGCGCCGGATAGGCACTGCGGTCGAAGGTGCTGGCGGCTTGCGGTGGTGCCGGCGGCAATGGCCGCGATTGAGCCACGTATGGGTTGCTGCCCTGACAGGCGGCCAACCCCAGACACATGAGCAACAACCCGGATTGAGCTTTCATGACGCGCTCCGATCAGATCGGCCGGCAGATCCAGTGCAAGTACCGCCCAAGCCCGGCGAAGCTTGGATGACGGCGGTGGGCGAGTTCCATCTCGAGCAAGTCCGCAAGGTCGGCGCGGGCCTGGAACTCCACCGGCATGTAATCGTGAAAAACCCTTACGCCACTTTGGCTTTCGACCTGCCACAGACCGTCGAGTTGCGTTGCCAACTCGCGCGGATCGAGCGGCTGCTGCGGGGTCAGGCTCTGCTTTTCGCCAGCCATGACGTTCTTGCGCATTTTCTTGAAATGGCCTTTGAGCAGGTTGCGGTAGATCAGCGCGTCGCGGTTGTAGAACGCCAGCGACAGCCAGCCACTGGGCCGGGTCAGTTGATGCAGCACCGGCAGAATGGCGTGAGGTTCGGCAAGCCATTCGAGCACGGCGTGGCAGATCACCAGATCGAACGGTTCGCTGAGCTGGTCGGGCAGCGCTTGCCATGGTGCCTGGATAAAAGTGGCGCGTTGCCCGGCATCGGCGAAACGCTGGCGGGCGCCTTCGAGCATCGGCTCGGCCGGTTCGGTAAACGTGACGTCGTGCCCGCGTTCGGCCAGCCACAGCGACATATGGCCGAGCCCGCCACCGATGTCGAGCACGCGCAACGGACGGTCGGGCAGCGCTTCGGCCAGATCGGCCTGCAACACCGCGAGGCGAATCGCGCCTTTGGCGCCGCCGTAGATTTTTTCGGCGAAACGCGTCGCCAACTGATCGAAATGCCGGTCGCCCATCAACTGAACCGCCGTTCGCTGTCGGCGAGCTTGGCGCGCACCACTTCATTCATGTCCAACCCCAGCTCGCTGCACAGCAACAACAGGTACAGGACGATATCGCCGATTTCCTGCCCGGCGTGGGCAAGCTGGTCGGCGGGCAACTGGCGCGACTGGTCTTCAGTCAGCCACTGGAAGATTTCCACCAGCTCGGACATCTCGACGCTGGCAGCCATCGCCAGGTTCTTCGGGCTGTGAAATTGTCGCCAGTCATTGCGGTCGCGAATGGCGTGCAGGCGTTCGGTCAGTTCAACAAGGTTCATCGGGCTCTCCTGAAGGCGTATAGCTTCGGGGGGATAACGGCTGAAGGCAAGCGCGGCGCTCTTGATCTTTGTAGGAGTGAGCCTGCTCGCGATGGCGTCGTGTCTTTGAAATTGATTTGCCTGACACGACGCCATCGCGAGCAGGCTCACTCCTACAGGATTGTGGTAAACCTTCTATGATGCAGGGAACTCGGCCACTACCGTTGTGGCCCAAGGCTCAGCTCTTTCATCAGGACGCACACATGCAGGTAGAAAGCTTTTTCGAATGGCTCGGGCAGGTGCTCGGTTCGGTAATCCGCTTTATCGTCGATGGGCTCAGCGGCCTGTTCAACCTGCTGAGCAACGCCGGAGGCAACTTCGTCGAGGGGCTCTCCCGCACGCTGGGGATGGATACCTCGATCATCAGCATCATTGCCTTGATCGTCGGTTTGATGCTGTTGTGGTCGGCCATTCGCGCGTTCATGAACGCGTCGATCATTGCCGGGATCATCTGGCTGTTGCTGGGGTTGTGGTTGCTCAGCTGGATTATTCATTGAAAGCACAACGCCTGTAGGAGCGAGCCTGCTCGCGATAACGGTGGGTCAGTCACCAATGATTCGCCTGAACTGACGCCTTCGCGAGCAGGCTCGCTCCTACACGGGATCGCGTTTCAGGTCTCATGAATCGCTACAATGCGGCTCCCCGAAGGAGCCTGCATGTCCACTCTGATTGCCGACTGGCGCGACCGCCTGACCCACCGCAAGGTCTGGGCGCTTGCCGCGCCGATGATTTTGTCCAATATTTCCGTGCCGCTGGTGGCGCTGGTCGACAGCACCGTCATCGGCCATTTGCCGCACGCTCATCAACTGGGCGCGGTGGCGGTGGGCGCCAGCCTTTATACGCTTCTGGCCTGGGCCATGGGCTTTCTGCGCATGGGCACCACCGGGTTTGCCGCGCAGGCCGCCGGGCGCAGCGATGGCGCGGCGTTGCGGCAGATCCTGTTGCAGGGATTGCTGTTGGCGATGGGCCTGGCGCTGCTGCTTGGCACGTTGGGCGTGCCGTTGAGCGGGGTCGCGCTGCACTTCATGCAACCTTCGGCAGAGCTGGAGCAACTCACTCGCGAATTCTTCCATACGCGGCTGTTCGGCCTGCCCGCGGCGCTCGCCAGTTATGCGCTGGTCGGCTGGTTCCTCGGCACGCAGAATGCTCGGGCGCCGCTGGCGATTCTACTGACCACCAATCTGATTAACATCGTGCTTAATCTGTGGTTCGTCATGGGCCTGGACTGGGGTGTGGTCGGTTCGGCGCGGGCCTCGGTGATTGCTGAATGGAGCGGCGCCCTGCTCGGCCTGTTGCTGACGCGCAAGGCGCTGCGCGCGTATCCGGGGCACATCGTCTGGCCCGCATTGAAACGCTGGCAGAGCTGGCGCCCGTTGCTGGCAGTCAACCGCGACATCTTCATTCGCAGCCTGGCGCTGCAATCGGTGTTTTTCATGATCACCGTGCAAGGCGCGCGACTGGGCGATGCGACCGTGGCGGCCAATGCGCTGCTGCTCAATGGCTTGCTGCTGACCGCTCATGCACTCGACGGCCTCGCCCATGCCGTCGAAGCCTTGTGCGGCCACGCCATCGGCGCCCGCGACCGGCTCGCCCTGCGGCGTTCACTGGTGATCGCCGGGGGCTGGTCGCTGATCGCCAGCCTCGGTTTTGCCGTGCTGTTTCTGCTCGGCGGGCACCTGTTCATCGAGATGCAGACCGACATTCAGAGCGTGCGCGACACCGCGTTCATCTACCTGCCGTACCTCGCCGTGCTGCCGCTGATTGCGGTGTGGAGCTATTTGCTCGACGGCCTGTTCATTGGCGCGACCCGCGCGCGGGAAATGCGCAACGGTATGCTGATCACGGTTGTGCTGCTTGTGCCGTTCGCCTGGGCGTTGCAGGGTCTGGGCAATCACGGGCTGTGGATATCTTTCCTGCTGTTCATGGTGCTGCGCAGCCTCACCCTCGGCGCGCAGGGCTGGTGGCTCAAGCGCAACGATGGCTGGTTCAACGGCGGCGTTCACTGAGTCGGCGTATGGCGGACAAAGCCGACCACCTGATCGAGCACCGGCGCCAGGCGCCGCAACGGCCGTGACAGGCTCGCGACCAAAGTGATGTGGTTGGGTCGCGCGTAATACAGATCCTGCGCCGGAACACCGGCGGCGCGCAGCTTGTCGGCGAGGCCGCCGGTGTTGCGCGTCGGGTTGACCAGATCATCTTCACGGGCCGCAATCAGCAACGCAGGCGGCGCACCGCGACTGACGTGGTTGATCGGCTGCGACTGAGGCGGTGAATCCGGCCAGAAGAACACCGGGCGCACGGCAGGGTTCTTGATTGGCAGAAAATCATACGGCCCGGCCAGCCCGATCCAGCCGCGCAAATCCGTGGGCGCCAGGCCCACCGCCGCCAGCCACTCGCCGTCCAGCGCGAGCATCGCCGCGTTGTAGGCGCCCGAGCTATGCCCCATCAGATAGAGGTTTTGCGGGTTACCGGAAAACTCACCGATATGCGTGCGAACCCACGCCACGGCGCGGGCCCCGTCCTGCAGAAACAGCGGATAACGCACCTGTGGGTACAAACGGTAATCCGCCACCACCGCGACGATGCCTTTTGATGCCAGCGCTTCGCCGACAAAAGCGTAGTCACTCCGTGAGCCGCTGTTCCAGCTGCCACCATAGAAAAACACCACCACTGGCGCATCCGGCAATGCCGTACGCGGCACATAAACATCGAGCTTCTGTCGCGAATCGTCGCCATAAGCGATGCCTGCGGTTTTGCTGTAGCTGCTGTCCGGCGTCAATGCATTGAGCACTTGCACCGGCGAACACGCGCACAGCGCGAGCAGCCACAGGCTGCCGAGCATTGCGCCAAGCCCTTGCCGGAATAAACCTGCCATCTGCGCAGAACCTCGTCTCAGGGCTGATCACCGCGCCACTGGCGCCGCACATGGTCAAGCCGTTGTTGCTGGGTCAGCCCCACCGGCGGTGGCACCAGCGCCGCCCGCGGATGCAACAAGCGTAGCCACAACCAGCCATCGAGCACGCTGCGGTCGCTGAAGCCCAGCGCCAGGCCTTGCTGGACATGGGAGGCCATGGTGGCGTATTCGGTTCCCAGCGATTGGCTCCAGCGCCAGATGTGCTGTTCGAGCAGGCAGGTTTGCAGGCGCTCGCGCTGGCGCCGGGTCAGGTTTTCTTCGATGTTCAGTGGCTCGACGGCCAGCCCCGGATTGCGCAACTGTTGCCAGCCCTGGCTGCCGATCGCCCGGTCGGCCCAGGTGCCGCCGAACCAGCGCAACTGGCGGATCGGCCCAAGCCAGCGGCTCAGTTCGGCAGCGTCGCAGGCATCGAAGAAATAGCTCGCGGTCTGCCGGTTGTAATAGCTGAGCAAGGCGCGGTGGCTGAGGCCGAACGACACGGTGAGCATGCGCTGCAAATGGCCAAGCAGCTGTTGCGCCGACACCTCGCTGGTGAGCAACAGCCCGCGCCACGTATTCGGGTCGCGGTGACACAATGCGGTCAGGGCCGGGCATTCGTTCAGATCGATCAGCAGCGGCCCGTGCCCACTGACCGGTTCGAACTCGGTGCCGTCGAACAGACTGAATCGGCGCACGGCGCTGAACGCCTGGCGCAACACTGGCAAGGCCTGCGGGGCATCCAGGCTGTCGAGCAACAGCCACTGCGTCTGGGGCTGGGCGCCCGTCATGTTGCGCCGCTCTGTTCAAGCGCCGTGACCAGCCGACAACTGCACACCGCCTGCGCACAATGACTGAAACTTCCGCCTCCCGGGATCAGGCAGAGCAACAGCAATGGCTCAGCGCTCATCAGCAGTTGCAGCAGCCCATGACTTTCCAGGCTGTCAGGCAGCGGCGGTGGGTCAGCGTCATCCTCCACCGCGGCGAGCGATGGCTGCAGCACACCGCTGATCATCGGTTGATCCGGGTCGCCCTCGAAAAAGCTCACCACCACTTCGACGCCATCGTTCAGCGCGGGCATGGACGACTGCGCCAGCGAGGGTGCCAGAGGCAGCCAACAGTGGCTCGGCGCAGCGCCTTCACCCTGATAGAGCCAGTCGAACTGCACGGCTACCGGTCGCTGATGATCGGGCTGTGGCTCATCGACCGTCACCACCCAGGCCCGTTGCAGGCTGTGCATGCGCACGCGCGAGGCTGTACTGAGTGCTGGACTCGGCAACTGCACCGCGCCGAATACGCGGTTGGTATAAGGCGGTTCGAGGGCAGGATCGGCGCGATGCTCAATGCGCGTCAGTAACCATTGGCGATTGCATTCGGCGAAGGGATGGCCGGCCAGACGCAGCCAATGCCCACTGCGCAACGCGGCCAGGTCGCTATGACCCTCGGCGTGCTCCACGGTTTGCAGCCCTGACTGTCCGGACTGCAACGCCTTGTGCAATCGCCATTGGCGCAGTGCCGGTGCAGCGTGCTGCTCGTCGTCTTCACACTGATACCGCGCTGCACCGGCCAGTGGCATCTGCGCCGGGTCATCGGTGAACACCAGACAATGCCGGTCGCGCTGGTGTTCGAAGTAATAGTGGATTTGCGCCTGCGCGCACATACGCTGCAGCAGTTGCAGATCCGATTCGCGGTATTGCGTGCAGAACGTGCGGGTCGGGTAGTCGCGGCGCAGTTCGAAGCGGCGCTGGTTGCCGACGATGCCGTGTTCCCTGAGCACTTGTTCGAGGATCTGCGGCACCGATCGGCCACTAAAGATACGCTGACTCAGGCGCAGGGCCAGACAGGCGAGTTTCGGCCCCAGCCGCACCCGGCTCAAGCGCAGGCCGGGGTCATGCTCATGCTGGACAAGACTTTGCAATTGCCCGTGCACGCCCTCCCCCGACGGCCCGAAACAGAGGAAAGCCGAACGATGCAGCAGGCCGGCGAGGTCCAGGTGCGGATCGTCGATCAATACATCGATCTCGAACGTGAAGGCTTCGCTGAGAGCTTCAGTACCGGTGAAGGCCAGGACTTCGAAAGGGTCGGACAGGCCCGCTACATCGAGACGAAACGACGACTCGTTGACTGGATCGAACATGGGCGGATCTCTACAGGAGGGGCGGCCGGCGATTCTCGCCGAGAGCCATGGCCGAGTAGAGAGCTGAAGTACAACTTAGGAAATGACCTACGCGAAAAGCAGACCGGATGACTTTGCTGGCCGGGACCGGCAAGCATTTCGCGCAGATTTTGGGAGACATCCCACCGGATCATCCGAATTTTCCGCAGCTTGCGGGAAAGTTTCAGACAACCCGGCGAGATCGCCACCTGGCCTCAGGAAGACAGGTAGGAGGAGCGGGTCAGGCCCAGACGCAAGGCATCGAGAAATTGCGTGCGCTCGCTGGCGCTGATGCGTGCACTGGCGCACTTGTCGCGGTAATGCGTCATCAGCTCTTCCGGCGACAAGTGCACGTAACGCAGCATGTCTTCGATAGTGTCGTGGGTCTCGATGCCGGCGTGGTACACGCTGCCATCGGCGTTCTGGTAGATGTTCACCGAATCGGTGTCGCCGAACAGGTTGTGCATGTCGCCGAGAATTTCCTGATAGGCGCCGACCAGGAACACGCCCAGCAGGTAATCTTCGCCTTCATTCAAGGCGTGCACCGGCAGACTGGTTTCGATGCTCTGCTCATCGACGTACTGGTTGATCTTGCCGTCGGAGTCACAGGTCAGGTCCTGCAGCACCGCGCGGCGCAGCGGCTCCTCGTCGAGACGGTGCAGCGGGATGATCGGCAGCACCTGATCGATCGCCCAGGTGTCGGGCAGGCTCTGGAACACCGAGAAGTTGCAGATGTACTTGTCGGCCAGTTTGTCGTTGAGCTCGTCGAGCACCTGACGGTGCGAACGCTGACGCGCTTTAAGCGAGTTGTGCAGGCGCCGGCACACGGCGAAGTAGCACTGCTCGGCCAGGGCTTTTTCCGCCAGGGTCAGCTTGCCGTCGGCGTACTGCGCGGCAACGTCGCTCATGTAGTGAGTGGCGCGCCAGTAGGTTTCGGTGACCATTTCGATGTCGGTCGGGCCGAGCAGGTCAACGAGCCACTGCACGGTTTCCGGCAGGCTTTCCTTGTTCTCGATCAGCGGGATTTCGTCGTTGTGCTTCTCGACGTCGGTTACCTGCACCACCAGCATGGCGTGGTGAGCAGTCAGCGATCGGCCGCTTTCGGAGAAGATGTGTGGATGCGGCAGGCTCTGTGCATCGCAGAACTCCTTGAGCATGCCGACCACGACACCGGCGTAATCGTCCATGTCGTAGTTGATCGAACTGGCGTTACGCGAGTGGGTACCGTCGTAATCGACACCCAGGCCACCGCCGACGTCGATGTGATCGACCGGCAGACCGAGGTTGCGCAACTCGCCGTAATAACGGATCGCTTCCTTGAAGCCGTGCTGGTAGTCGGCCAGGTTGGCGATCTGCGAGCCCATGTGGAAGTGCAGCAGGCGAATGCCCTGATCCAGCCCGGCGGCGCGGAAACGCTCGACCACCGACAGCAGTTGCGCCGCGGACAGACCGAACTTGGATTTTTCGCCACCGGTGTCCGCCCACTTCGAGGAGGCCAGCGAAGACAGACGCACGCGCAAGCCAACCTGTGGCTTGACCTTGAGCGAGGCGGCTTCTTCGATCACCAGGCCGACTTCGGATTCTTTCTCGATGACGATGAATACGTTGTGGCCGAGTTTCTGGCCCATCAGCGCGAGGCGGATGAACTCACGGTCCTTGTAACCGTTGCAGACGATGGTGCCGCCCTTCGGCGCCAGCGCCAGCACCGCCAGCAGCTCAGGCTTGGAGCCGGCTTCCAGACCGATGGAGACATTCTGGGTGGCGATGATGTTCTCGATCACCGCTTCTTGCTGGTTGACCTTGATCGGGTAAAGCGCGGTGTATTTGCTCTGGTATTCCAGGCGTTCGATGTTCGAATCGAAAGCGCCGGTCAACTGACGGACACGGTCTTGCAGGATGTCGGGGAAACGTACCAGCAACGGCAAGGACAAACCGCTCTTGCGCAGTTGGTCGACTTGCTCGAACAGGTCGATGGGCGAGCTGCTTGGACCGTTCGGACGTACTTCGACGCGACCGGCTTCATTGATCGCGAAATACCCGGCCCCCCAATGGCGAATCCCGTAAACGCTGCGGCTGTCCGCAACTGTCCATTGGCTGCCATCGTCTTTACGTGTGCGTCGTACGGACATCGAAGTCCCCTATAAAGAAGTCAGAGTGCGTCGCCTGTCGTTCAGGCCGGCGCAGTCTAAAGAATGAAAATGACGGTTCGTCAGTGCGGCGGTAGACCGCACTGACTGCGTGGAGTTTAGAAACCGGTCATGAACAGGCTCTGTGAAAACCATGGCGACGATGCCGGATCTGCAACGCTGCAGAACCGGATCAAGCCGCCGGAGGGTTTCACAGAGGCTGCTAGCCGCCGGACTTCTTCGCCTTGAAACCGTGCTTGATCAGCTCAGCCAGGAGTAGCTCGACATGATCACCCTGGATTTCGATGACGCCGTCCTTCAGCGCCCCGCCGGTGCCGCAACGTTTTTTCAACGTCGTCGCCAACTCTTTGAGGGCGTCTTCGGCCAACGGCACGCCGGTGATGGTGGTCACCGTCTTGCCGCCACGGCCCTTGCTTTCGCGACGCACGCGGGCAATGCCGTCACCGGCCGGGATCACGGTTTGTTTGCAGATACAGGCGTCCACCGGTTTGCTGCATTCCGGACAGTGACGACCTGCGTCGGTAGAAAATACCAGGCCGCCCAGGGCGGCGAAGGATGCGGCTTTTTTGGCCACCGGCAATCCTCTCGGGAGGACAAAGACTGATCGCGACCCTGGGCAAGGTCCGCGACCGCGAAGCCCCACTCAGGCAGGGGCAGCGCTACTGCAACGAATGTTTATGAAAACGACTCGGCGCAGCTTGAAAAGGTCGCGCAGTGTAACGGCAAAAATCGCGATTGCTAAGTGCCAATCGGCGCCAATTCATGTGTTCTTTGCGACGTTGCTTTGCTGCGCCTTGAGATAGCGCTGCAAAGCGGCCAAAGAGTCCGGGCAATAAGGCTTGTGCAAGATTTCCTGCATGACCTGATCGACGGGAATGAAGCGCGCTTCAAGGACTTCTTCCGGCTGCAGTTTCAGCGGACCGTCCCAGACAGCGGAAAACGCCGAACACCAGAGACGGTTGCCGGTGTCTTCGAAGTAGAAATGATCGTGGGCGGTGAGCTCGACGCCGCTGACGCCCAGCTCCTCCTCCAGCTCGCGAGCCGCCGACTCGGCATAGCTTTCATCCGCCTGGACCATGCCGCCCGCGGCGACGTCCCAATATCCGGGATAGATCGCCTTGCTCAACGTGCGCCGGTGCACGCACAGCTCACCGGCGGAATTGAACAGCATGATGTAGGTGCCACGGCCAATCAGCCCGCGCTCGCGCAAATCGGAGCGCACCAGGGCGCCGAGCAGGTTGTCGTGCTCGTCGACCCAGGCGATCCGTTCAGCATCGGAAGCGGCGCGATGGGCTGCCTCCCTGGCGTTGTGGCTCATTGATCAGCCCTGATTGAGCAGTTGACGCAAATCGATCACCGCAGCGTTGGCCCGGGAAATATAGTTGGCCATCACCAGCGAGTGGTTGGCCAGTACTCCGAAGCCGCTGCCATTGAGAATCATAGGACTCCATACCGGTTCCTGCGAGGCTTCCAGCTCGCGAATGATCTGACGCACGCTGACCGTCGCGTTCTTCTTCGCCAGCACATCGGCAAAATCGACTTCGATCGCGCGCAGCAGGTGCGACAGCGCCCAGGCCTGACCGCGTGCTTCGTAGAACACGTTGTCGATCTGCATCCACGGTGTCTCGACGACCTCCTCGTCGACCTGCGGTACTTCGCCAACCGCGGGTACTTCGGTTTTCAGCGCGGTATTGAGTTTGACCCGACCGACGCTGGCCGACAGCCGTTGCGACAGCGACCCGAGACGGGTGCCGACATCGCCCAGCCAGTTATTGAGGTTGTCGGCGCGCGCGTAGAACAATGCGTTTTTCTGGTTCGGATCGGACAGGCGCGACTGGTAGCGGCTCAGGGAATTGATGCCTTCCTGATATTCCGACTCGCTGGACGGCAGCACCCAGCTTTTATTGTCGAAGTTGAAACGCGGTTCGGCCTTGGCCAGATCGGCGTCTTCGGCCGACTGCGATTGCGAACGGGCAAAATCCTTGCGCAGGGCACGGGTCAGGTCACGCACCTGCACCAGAACGCCGTATTCCCAGCTCGGCGTATTGTCCATCCACAGGCCCGGCGGGAAACGGTCGTTGGAAATGTAGCCGCCCGGCTTGTCGAGCAAGGTGCCGGCGACGGTCTTCAGGGTTTCGACCGTGGTGTAGCCGACGACCATTTGCTTGCCTTCTTTCTCGGCCGCGACCTGGGCATTTTGCGCCACCGGAAACAGCGCCGGCTCCTGGCTCCAGTACCAGCCAAGTCCAATGGTCACCAGCAGATAAAGGCCGACCAGTGTGGCCAGCGCGCGGCTGAACAACAGCCCGCTCACGTAGCTGCGGGTGGCCGACTTGGGCTCGGCGGCACGTTCAGGCGCGCTGCCCGCGCGGTTTTTCCAGTCCAGCATGGCGATATCCTTTCAATCACTTGAGTTCAACGGTTCGACCACAACCATACAACAACGTGCCAAGGCCTAGCACTGGCCGGTTGCGATAAGCCGCAAATGATGCGGGCGAGTGACGCTTGCCCTAGGGGAATCCCTGAGTCATAGCTCACACTTGTACGACGCACAAGGCGAGCACCACCGCTGGAAAGCGCTCTGGGTCAACATCGGCGACGCCCGCACACGGCGCAGCATGCGCCCGGCAGGCCGGGCACGAAACCAACCGGTCAGAAACTGAATGGTGTCGCACATCAGATTATTGACGTACGACACTCGTCTAAGGGAAAAGAGGTGCTAGCATAGAGCCACCAGTCGATCTCAGCATGCAGCCTAACTAGTAGTCAGGATATGACCGAGCCAGAAGACCCCAGCCGTGAGCGTCTCAAGCACCACTTTGCCCAGCGGGTAATTCATCAGGCGCGTCAGATTCTCGAGATATGGCAGCGCCTGCAGCGCAGCGAATGGTCAACCGTCGACCTCGCCGAACTGAGCGAGGCCAACCTGCGCCTGCTGCGTTTTGCCGAGCGTTTCGAACAGCCTGAGCACACGCAACTGGCGCGGCATATCAGCCAGTCGCTGGAAGCGGTGGACGCCAATCGCGGGCGCCTCAGCAGCGGGCTGATCACCGACCTCAACCGGTTGATGCAGCGCCTGTCGCGCACCGGCCTGCGGCATGGCGATCAGCTCGAGCAAACCTTTCTGCCGCCGCTGCGCAAGCCGATCTATGTGCTGCTGCAAGATTATGACCGCGCTGAACGGCTGGCCAAACAACTGGAGTTTTTCGGTTTGAGCGCGCAGGCGCTGGACAGCGTTTCGGCGTTTCGCTCATCGATGGTCGAGCGCCTGCCGGCGGCGATTGTCATGGACGTGGACTTCAGCGGGCCCGGCGTCGGCCTGAAACTTGCCGCTGAAGCCCAGGTCGGTCTCGACGAGCCGTTGCCGCTGCTGTTTTTCAGCCTGCATGAAACCGACACCCCGACCCGCCTAGCCGCCGTGCGCGCCGGCGGCCAGGAATTTCTCACCGGCACCCTCGAAGCGTCGAGCCTGCTGGAAAAAATCGAAGTGCTCACCTGCGTTGCGCAGTACGAACCCTATAAAGTACTGATCATCGATGACTCGCGCGCCCAGGCCTTGCACACCGAGCGCCTGCTCAACAGCGCCGGGATCGTCACGCGCACCTTGATCGAGCCGATCCAGGCGATGGCCGAACTGGCGGACTTCCAGCCCGACCTGATCATCCTCGACATGTACATGCCGGCCTGCACCGGCACCGAACTGGCCAAGGTGATCCGTCACAACGACCGCTATGTCAGTGTGCCGATCATTTATCTGTCGGCCGAGGACGATCTGGACAAGCAGCTCGACGCCATGAGCGAAGGCGGCGATGACTTCCTGACCAAGCCGATCAAGCCACGCCACCTGATTACGACGGTGCGCAACCGTGCTGCCCGCGCGCGCAATCTGAAAGCGCGGATGGTGCGCGACAGCCTGACTGGCCTGTACAACCACACGCACATCCTGCAATTGCTTGAGGACTGCTCGTTCCGCGCCCGCCGCGAGAACAAGCCGCTGAGTTTTGCCATGCTCGACATCGACCACTTCAAACGGGTCAACGACAGCCACGGCCACCCGATGGGCGACAGGGTGATCAAGAGCCTGGCGCTGTTTCTCAAGCAGCGCCTGCGCAAGACCGATTTCATTGGCCGTTACGGCGGTGAAGAGTTCGCCATCGTCATGCCCGACACAGACATCGAAGCCGCACACAATGTGCTCGATGAGATCCGCCAGCGCTTCGCCGAAATTCACTATCCGGCGCAGCCGCAGGACTTGTGGTGCACCTTCAGCGCCGGCGTGGTGGAAATGCACGACGACTGCGACAGCCTGATGATGGCCAGTCAGGCCGACGAAGCGCTGTACCGTGCCAAGGGTGCCGGACGCAATCGGGTGCAGACCGCACGACACTCAAAGCAAAGTGCCACTTTTTCATCGGAATCCACTGATTCGGTCATAACCCTGTAACAGAACCGCAATAAATTCAGGCGCTTACCATTTCTGCCGTTGGTAGCCGTCATGCGCCTGAAGTTGCTCACCAATCTCAATACGCTGCTGCTGGTCGCTGTGTGCCTGGCACTCGGCGCCACGCTGTGGTGGTCGCAAAAAGCCCTCGAACGTCCCTATCTGCTGATGGAGCGATATCTGGGCCTGTCCCAGCAATTTCAGAACGAAGTCGCACGCAACGTCGAGGATTACCTCGCCAGCGGCGACGCCTTGCGGTTGAGCAGCGCCAGCCAGGCCATCGACGACTTGCAAACGCAACTGGCTGATCTACCACCGACGCTGGCCGATTCGCTGCGCCCGAGCCTGTCCGGGCTGGCCGAGTTCAGCAAGACTGACCTGCTCGCCGCCGGCAAACTGGCCGGTGATCCGCAGGCCTTGCTGCTACAAGCCGAGCGCGAATTGAGCGCCAGCCTCGAACAACTGAGCACGTACGCCAACGGCAACGCGAGCTACCTGACGCCGCTGCTGGTGGCGTCACAGCATCTGGGCAAGCTCTCGCTGGCACGCGACAAACTGGTCAGCAGCGGACGCAGCGAACTGGCTGCGGATGTCGAGCGCGAAGTCAGCAACATCCGCGCCCAGGCGCAAGCCATCGACGCCCTGTCCCTGCTCGGCGTGGTCAGCCAGAGCGCCTCCGGCAGCGACGACTTCGCCGCGATGATGGGCATCGAGAACAGCGAAAAAACCGTCGCCGAAGACGCTGGTGTCGGCCTCAAACGGGAACTCAACAGCCTGCTCGGTCGTTATCCGGCGGAGCTTGAGCGCACCCGTGAGCAAATTCAGAAACGCACTGATTTGAGTGTCGCGACCCATCAGAAAATCGCTGCGGTGCAACAAGCCATCGCGGCTCTGGAACCGGCGGTGCGCGCCCAGCACGGGCAGATCCAGGGCGAAGTTCGCTTGATGCAAGGCGTGATGATCGGCCTGATTCTGCTGATCGCGCTGCTGATCGACACCTTGCAGCGTCGCCTGGCGCGCACCCTGACCAATCTCGCCCCGGCGCTGTCGACCTGGGCCGAGGGCGATTTCAGCAGTGACATCCGCTTGGGCAAGACCAACCGCGAACTGCATGACATCGAAGCCTCGCTCAATCGCTTGCGTGCGTATCTGGTGGATCTGGTCGGGACCATTCGCGGCAATGCCGAGCAAGTGGCGGGCAGCAGCCGCACCTTGGCCGAGCTGAGCAGTGACCTGCACAGCGGCGCTGAGCATCAGGCTGGCGACACCGCATTGATCCGCGATTCGCTGGGCGAACTGGAGGCGACCATTCAACAGGTCGCCGGCGATGCGCAGCAGGCAGCGGACGCCAGCCGCCACGCGGGCCTTGCCGTTGAGCATGGTCAGACGGTGATCGGCCAGAGCCTCACCGGGCTGCATGCGCTGGTCGGTGAAGTGCAAGGCAACGCGCAGATGATCGAGCACCTGGCCGAAGAGTCGGCCACCATCGGCGGCGTGCTGACGGTGATTCGCTCGATTGCCGACCAGACTAACCTGCTCGCCCTGAACGCGGCGATTGAAGCGGCGCGCGCCGGGGAAATGGGTCGCGGTTTCGCGGTGGTCGCCGAAGAAGTACGCTCGCTGGCGCAACGCACGGCTGGCGCCACGGCAGAGATCCAGACGCTGATTGCCGGCCTGCAAACCGCCGCCCGGCAATCGGTCGAAGGCATGCGTGCCCAGGTCGAACACGCCGAGGCCACCGCCAATCAGGCGCAAGCGGCCGACGGTGCACTGGACAAGATTGTCGGGGCAATCCAGACCATTTCCGACACTGCGATTCGCATTGCCGACGTCACCGCACAGCAGAGCGGCGCAGTCAGCGAAATCCGCGATCACAGCGAGCGAATTCATCAGCTGGGTGGGGAAAATCTGCTGCGCATCGGTCGTGGTCGCGAACAAGGCGAGAACTTGCTGGTATTGGGCGGGCAACTGCATACCGCCGTTAAGGCCTTTCGCGTCTGACAAATCGCTATCGCGAGCAGGCTCACTCCTACATTGGATCGCGTCCCCCCTGTAGGAGTGAGCCTGCTCGCGATGGCGTCAGCCCAGCCGCCACTGAATGACCGGATTCGACACATTAGTCACATACTTCGCGCAAACATCGGCCATCGTGCTGGCTATTGCATGGAACTGGACAGTCACAAAGGCTTTGCGGCATAGTCGCCGGGTTCTGACGATTGCTCATTCATGACAAGGACTCCGCAGATGGCGACCCTACTGGTGCTGCACGGCCCCAATCTGAACCTGCTCGGCACCCGCGAACCCGGCACTTACGGTTCGACGACGCTGGCGCAGATCAACCAGGATCTGGAGCGCCGCGCCCGAGAAGCCGGCCATCATCTGCTGTATCTGCAAAGCAACGCCGAGTACGAATTGATCGAGCGCATCCACGCCGCCCGCGGCGAAGGTGTCGATTTCATTCTGATCAATCCGGCGGCTTTTACGCACACAAGTGTCGCATTACGTGACGCGCTGCTGGGAGTGAGCATCCCATTCATCGAAGTGCATTTGTCCAACGTGCACAAACGCGAACCTTTCCGCCATCACTCCTACTTCTCCGATGTAGCGGTGGGAGTGATCTGCGGCCTTGGCGCCAGCGGTTACCGACTGGCCCTGGAGGCCGCGCTAGAACAGCTTGAAACACAGGCAACGACTTGAACAACAAGCGTTAAACGCCCCTGACCGACCCTTGGGAGTTGATGATTCATGGATATCCGTAAAGTTAAGAAACTGATCGAATTGCTGGAAGAGTCCGGCATCGACGAGCTCGAGATCAAGGAAGGCGAAGAGTCCGTACGCATCAGCCGTCACAGCAAGACCCCGGCTCAGCAATACTACGCGCCGGCCCCGATGCAGGCTCCGGCCGCTGCACCTGCCGCCGCTCCAGTCGCTGCTGCCGCCCCGGTTGCCGCTGCTGCCCCGGCGCTGAACGGCACCGTTGCCCGTTCGCCGATGGTCGGCACGTTCTATCGCAAATCTTCGCCAGCGTCGCCAGCCTTCGTTGAAGTCGGCCAGACCGTGAAGAAAGGCGACACCCTGTGCATCGTCGAAGCCATGAAGATGATGAACCACATCGAAGCTGAAACCAGCGGTGTGATCGAGTCCATCCTCGTCGAAGACGGCCAGCCGGTTGAGTACGACCAACCGCTGTTCACCATCGTTTGAACTGCGGAGAGCCTTTGATGACTGCGAAGTTGGAAAAAGTTCTGATCGCGAACCGCGGTGAGATCGCCCTGCGGATTCTGCGTGCCTGCAAAGAGATGGGCATCAAGACCGTCGCCGTTTACTCCAAGGCCGACAAAGAGCTGATGCACCTGGGTCTGGCAGACGAATCCGTCTGCATCGGCCCGGCGTCTGCCTCTCAGTCTTACCTGCACATCCCGGCCATCATCGCCGCCGCTGAAGTGACTGGCGCTACCGCCATCCACCCAGGCTACGGTTTCCTCGCGGAAAACGCCGATTTTGCCGAGCAGGTCGAGAACTCCGGCTTCGCCTTCATCGGCCCGAAAGCCGAAACCATTCGCCTGATGGGTGACAAGGTCTCGGCCAAGCACGCAATGATCGAAGCAGGCGTTCCTACCGTTCCAGGTTCCGACGGCCCACTGCCGGAAGACGAAGAAACGGCACTGCGCATCGGTCGCGAAGTCGGCTACCCGGTGATCATCAAGGCCGCTGGCGGCGGTGGTGGTCGCGGCATGCGTGTGGTGCACAAGGAAGAAGACCTGATCGCCTTCGCCAAACTGACCCGCACCGAAGCAGGCGCGGCGTTCGGCAACCCGATGGTCTATCTGGAAAAATTCCTCACCAACCCGCGCCACGTCGAAGTGCAAGTGTTGTCCGACGGCCAGGGCCACGCCATCCATTTGGGCGACCGCGATTGCTCGCTGCAGCGTCGTCACCAGAAGGTCCTCGAAGAAGCGCCGGCACCGGGCATCGACGAGAAAGCGCGTCAGGAAGTCCTGGCTCGTTGCGTCAAGGCGTGCATCGACATCGGTTACCGCGGCGCCGGCACTTTCGAGTTCCTCTACGAAAACGGTCGCTTCTACTTCATCGAAATGAACACCCGTGTTCAGGTGGAGCACCCGGTTTCGGAGATGGTCACCGGTCTCGACATCGTCAAGGAGATGCTCAGCATCGCCGCTGGCAACAAGCTGTCGTTCACTCAGGATGACGTGGTGATTCGCGGTCACTCGCTGGAGTGCCGGATCAACGCCGAAGACCCGAAAACCTTCATGCCGAGCCCGGGTACGGTCAAGCATTTCCACGCCCCGGGCGGCAACGGCGTACGCGTCGATTCGCACCTGTACAGCGGTTATGCCGTTCCGCCGAACTACGACTCGCTGATCGGTAAGCTGATCACTTACGGCGCGACCCGCGAAGAAGCCATGGCGCGCATGCGCAATGCCCTGGACGAAATCGTGGTCGACGGGATCAAGACCAACATCCCGCTGCACCGTGATCTGGTCCGCGACGAAGGCTTCTGCAAAGGCGGTGTGAACATTCACTACCTTGAGCACAAGCTGGCCAAGCAATCGTAAGACTGCATTGGCGTGAAAAACCCGATCCCTGTGATCGGGTTTTTTTATGCCCGCAACAAAAACATCAGTTCATCAACACCGTCGAGAAAGCCTGCTCCTCGATCATCGCAGCGGTAGCCCGGCGGCCGGCCTGATCGACTACATCGCCCGAGGCGTTCTGATACAACGGCCTGCTGCGCACCCGCTGCATGAAGCTTGTCGCGCGCGTCGAAACCGCATCGTCGGCATACCGCGCCCGCTGCAAAACCGGCGTATACAACCGCTCAACCTGACTGGCGGATGTCTTGAACACGGTCGATACACCGTTGTGCAGATTCAACGACACGGCGTAATTGTTGCCAAGACAAGAGGAATAGGACCAGTAATCCCAGGTCGGTCGCAGCCCTTGCTGGCGCAATACGCGCCTGACCGATCCGCCGATATCCGTGCCAGTCAACCAGTCGCCGCCGACCAGCGTAGCGCGAACATCCTTGGTCGAGCCTCCCAATCGTTTCATCACGTCCCGAACGGTGCGTTCGATCAGCGAGCGAATGTTGTGATCGAAATGGACGACCGCGCCAACCTTCGTCAGCGGGTTGTACATCGAGGCGATGACACAGGTCTGCGCGTTCAGCGAAAACAGATAATTGTCCTTCGACCCGGCAACGAACTTCGCGACCACAGCCTCACCCTGCATTGCGCCCCGGTTGAGCACCGGCTCGAGACGCCCGGGAAACGCGTTGCGAAGATTGTTCACATGGCCAAGATTGCGCACCCGATCATTGCCGCCGCGCAGCCCGACACGGTCATGGGTCCACTTACCGCTGGCTGTCAAACGTATGGGCCGCTGATAAATGGCCGCGGGGCGACGGGCATCAATCAGGCTGAGCCCACCGAAATGCGGATTTTCCCGGACCTGGAAATACTTGCCTTTATTGCGGATGTAATAGCTTGGTTGAGGCTGCCCGGCGCTTGGCGGACTGCGCCAGGTACCGAAAAACACCGTTTCTTCAGTGACCCGCTGCAACTGTTCGGGCGCCTTGCCAACGGCCTGCCCGGCGCGAAAACGCACCTCCCGGACCGCCGGCAGCGTTTCCTTGCGAATCGGCGCCAGCGTCTCAAGGCGTTCGGCCAACAATGAGACCGGCCTCGTCGTGCGTCTCAGGCTTCTGGCCGTGCCGGCGAGCAACTTGACCGCGCTGCCGACACCCACCATGGCAAACAGCGCGCCCCAGGATGCTTCCAGCCAATGACCGAGCGCGCCATCAACATCGCCCTCCAGGTGTGCCGCGACTGCCTGGCCGGCGCTGATCGCGATGAATACAACATCCAGCAGCAAGGCAAACGGCGGAAACACCATACAAAACGGCGCCGCGCCGAACATCAGTCCCTTCACCACTTGTCTTTCGATCAT
This sequence comes from Pseudomonas sp. Z003-0.4C(8344-21), assembly GCF_900104975.1. Taxonomy (NCBI): domain Bacteria; kingdom Pseudomonadati; phylum Pseudomonadota; class Gammaproteobacteria; order Pseudomonadales; family Pseudomonadaceae; genus Pseudomonas; species Pseudomonas sp. Z003-0.4C(8344-21). Next base: position 5,630,680 of record NZ_LT629756.1, read on the forward strand.
TTCCGCACGGCTGGTGGTGATGTCCTCCACGTCCGTGACCGTGCGCTCGATGTAAGCGTTGAACTCATTGCGCGCGTCAATCACTCGCTGCGCTTCGTACAGCGTATCGACGCGCTGTTTCTTTGCCGCTATCGCGCGCAATGAGCGTGACACGGTATTGCGCGCAGCGACGGGGCAGCGCGCCATCAGATAGTCATGCAATGTACCGGCGACCTCGCCCTCCAGTGACAGATACGGGCGCACCGTCAGACCGTCGGGAGCATCCGGCGTGTATAGCCACCGGGACGGTTCGGGCTGGCAACAGATAAAAACGTATACCCCCAGCACGACGTTATGGCGCACGGTGAACTTGAACACGCCGTCGCTCGCAGCAATGTCGGCACCCGGCACATGCGCTCCCGACGTTGACGGTTGGCTGAGCAGCGAGACCTGACGGACCAGCGCCGAATACACCGCATCGCTCAAGCGCGCCTGACTTCTGGCAATGCGCAGGTCACGATCCATTTTCGACAACAGCACATTGCGGTAGCCGAACCGACGCAACTCGTAGGCTTCATCGCGAGCGTCCAGGTATTGGCCACGAATCTCTTTCGCGTACTGTTCACCCAGCCAGGCCCCACGCATGTACCGCGCCAGATCGGCACTGCGCACCTGACTCAAATCCTGACCAACTGACGAGCGCACACCTCTTTTCGGATGTTCGATGCCAGCGTTGTCATCGTAGCCGTAGATCGCCAGATCGAGCAGACTGGCTGACGGCTGCTTCCTGCGGTCGGCAATGCCGGGGCTGTAATCGATCAACACGGTCGCTGGGTCGACCGGCTCAAGCACATTCTTGCTGCGCAAATACGGCGCAATCGCTGCGGCAACCGTGCGCCTGGCGAAGTCGACGAAAACTTCGAAACCGCCCAGTAATTCATTGAAAGCCTGCTGATGCATTACCAGCTCCTGATTCAGGCTACTGATGCGCCGGCGTGCCTCGAGACCAAGCGTTGTGTACCAGCGCAGCGAGTTGTCTTCCTCGACACGCTGCAGGTTTTTTGCCAGGCCCATTTCGACCACGGCCTTGATGCATTCGGCGAACGAGGTCGGGCCACGACGGATGTCGCTGGTCATTCCCCAGAGAGGCGGGCTCGCCGACACGGCTAACAGGTAATCGCGCGCCGTGCGATGTGCCGTTGGCGAAAGTTGCTGCAACAGGTATTCGCGCCCGGATTCGCTCTGCGTCCAGCTCCAGACTTCTCCGGTCAACGCCGCCAGCGAACGCAAGCGCACCCACTCCTGGCCGTCTGGCTTGTTCGGCGCGTACAGCAAGAGATCCTCTACCTTTTGCGCAGTCTCCTGGCGATAACACACCAGCAGGTCAGCACACTGCATGCCGTTGGGCAACGTCAGCGCAGCGAATCGCAGAGTTTTTTCTGTGTCATCTGTCGCCCACGCCTGACCGAGACGGTCATGGTCGGCCACGGTCAAATGCCCAGCGCAACGCGCAACGAACGCGCTTTGTTTGAGCCGCGCGACAAGCCAGTCGAACGAGGCTTGCTGCACGTCTTCGCGCTTGTACTGCCGGGCCAGAACTTGCAGGTAATCCGCCGGACAGTCCAGCTCTGCCAGCATGTCGGCAACCAATGTCGGCGTCAGAGGCTGATTACGTTGCGCGGGACCACTGGTAACGTCCAGCACCGCAGCGAAATCCTTACCGATCGGCCCCGCCGCGAGCAATTCGCTCAGGCTGCGGTTCTGCGTCGGCTCGCCAACCGCCGAGCGCCATTTCAAGCGCACCTCGATGCGGTCCGGTTCTACTTCGATGTCGAGCTTGAGCAGAATGTAATCGATTGCTTGTTGACGGGCGAAGGCGCGCAGCGATCCATAGCCTTCCAGCAGGTCATCAAGCGCGGCCTGGGCCAGTGACGTCTGTTGCTGATACTGGCGCAATCTGGCGCGGTCCGGTTCGTTCAGGACTCGCAGCCAGTGCGGCAAACTCGCGTATGACTGCGCTTGAAGAATTTTCTTTTCCGCACCGGTTGCCAGCGCGGTCAACCGATACCGGCGAGCGTTTCGGTCCTCAATCTTTTCGATTTGCCTGCGCAATCGATCCAGCGTCAGGTTCGCGAGCCGGTCTGCGTTGAACAACGCGTCGATATCGTCGATAAACCGCTGCAGCTTGCGCACGACGAGGTGATCGAACGCCGCCTCCTGCCCCTTGGTTTGCCAATGCTCTTGCAGGTAGTTTTTGTACTGAACAAGGAAATGCTCGGCAACGCTATCCACTGTCTGAATGACCCCTTCACGATGGCTGGCAGGCAGTCCCTGATCGGCACCACCCGGCCAGCGATACGGAGCGTCGCGGATCGCCAGGTACATAAGAGGCTTGCCATCGATCATTTTCTGCACAATCGCATCAAGCAGGACCTGTACAAAACCCGGATCGATATTGCCGTCAGAGTAATGACTGCGCAGTTCGGTCAATGCGAAATCTTCCATGGCCTCGAGCAAACTCATCTGGCTGCTCAGGCGCTTGTCGATCAACACCTGCCAACGCGTAATCCGCAGCAAAACCTCCTGCACCGTCCCTGCAGACGCAGCGGTGGCTGCGGTTTCTTCTACAATCCCTTGTTGAGTCGCCATATTCCCGGCCCGTCGTTGCGTAGAAATGAGCCTCCACTGTATTTGCCGACCAGCGCGCTCAGGCGATACACCGGTATATCGCGCCCGCGAATGTGTAACAGCAGACCGGCTTGTCCACTTTGCTGGCGACCTGGCGTAAACTGCGCGCTTTTGCAGCTTCGGGCTGCCCCACAGATTTCAAAGGTAACCGCCATGCCCTGGCTGCAAGTCCGTCTCGCCATCACCCCGGAACAAGCCGAAACCTACGAGGACGCGTTCCTTGAGGTGGGCGCTGTGTCGGTGACGTTCATGGACGCTGAAGACCAGCCGATCTTCGAGCCGGAACTCAACACCACCCCGCTGTGGTCGCACACGCATTTGCTGGCGCTGTTCGAGGGTGGCACTGAACCGGAACCGGTTCTGGCTCATCTGGAGTTGCTGACCGGCAGCCCGCTGCCCGAGCACCACAGTGAAGTGATCGAAGATCAGGATTGGGAGCGCAGTTGGATGGACGGCTTCCAGCCGATGCGCTTCGGTCAGCGCCTGTGGATCGTGCCGAGCTGGCACGCCGCACCGGAACCTGACGCGGTCAACCTGCTGCTGGACCCGGGCCTGGCGTTCGGCACCGGCACGCACCCGACCACCGCACTGTGTCTGGAATGGCTAGACGGCCAGGATCTGAAAGACTGCGACGTGCTCGACTTCGGTTGCGGCTCAGGGATTCTGGCGATCGCGGCGCTGCTGCTGGGCGCGAAACAAGCGGTCGGCACCGACATCGACGTACAGGCGCTGGAAGCTTCGCGCGACAATGCCGGGCGCAACCACATCGCCGACGAACTGTTCCCGCTGTACCTGCCGCAAGACCTGCCGCAGGTCAAAGCCGATGTGCTGGTCGCCAATATCCTCGCCGGCCCGCTGGTTTCGCTGGCACCGCAACTGTCTGGCCTGGTCAAGCCCGGCGGGCGTCTGGCGCTGTCGGGCATCCTCGCCGAACAAGGTGACGAAGTCGCCGCCGCTTATGCACAGGACTTCGATCTCGACCCGATTGCCAATCGCGACGGCTGGGTGCGCATCACTGGCCGTCGGCGCTAATATGAGCGCCTGCATAAACCGGATCGCCGCATGACCGACAGCTTCGTCACTCAGTGCCCGCATTGCCAAACCAGTTTCCGCGTCAGCCATGCTCAATTGAGCGTGGCCCGCGGGGTGGTTCGCTGCGGCTCCTGCCTGCAAGTGTTCAACGCCGCCAAACAGTTGCTTGAACAACACGCCGGCAAGGATGCACTGACGCCCATCGCGCCGGCGCAGGCTGAAGCACCATCACCTGTCGTCGGTGAAACACCAGCGCCACGCGCGATCAGCCAAAAGCAGTGGAACGCTTCGGAACTGGATCTCGACAGCCTCGACCTGGATCAGGAACTGGCCCGTCTCGAGCAACGCGAAATTCAGCCGGTCACCGAACCGGGGCGCACTCGCGAGGAATCTCTGAGTGCACGCCGCGACAGCCCCGAACCGGATGACGCGGCATGGCCGGGCAGCCTGTTCAGCGAACCGGCCGATGAGCGCACATCGAAGCCGGATGGCGAGCCGGACATCGAAGCCATCGAAACCCTCGAACCCGAACGCACCGAACCCTCGCTGTCGCTGGAACCGGTGGATCTGGATGACGAGCCGCGCATTCCGCAGTTGCGCCTGCACGACCCGATCGACCCGAATGCCCGCCGTGAACGGCTGTCGGCCAGCGACGACAGCGATGATGACGATTTGCCGTCGATCGCGCCGCTGCGCAAAAAGCGCGAACGCGCAGAACCCGGCGTACGTGCCGAAGTCCTGCAAGACCTGACCGACGATCCGCTGCAACTCGACTGGCAAAAACGCCGCTCGCCCTGGGGCCGACGCCTGCTCTGGCTGCTGCTGGTACTGATCGCGGCGGGTTGTCTGGCGGCGCAGTACATCGCCTATCATTTCGACGAACTGGCCCGGCAGGATCAATACCGCCCGTGGTTCCAGCAAATCTGCCCGCAGATCGGCTGCACGGTGCCGTCCAAGGTCGACATCGCCAGAATCAAGAGCAGCAATCTGGTGGTGCGCAGCCATCCGGAATTCAACGGTGCACTGGTGGTCGATGCGATCATCTACAACCGGGCGACGTTTTCCCAGCCGTTCCCGCTGCTGGAACTGCGCTTTGCCGATCTCAATGGTCATCTGATCGCCAGTCGTCGCTTCAAACCCGGCGAATATCTCAAGGGCGATCTTGAAGGCCTGCCAGAGATGCCGCCGCAGACGCCGATCCACATTGCACTGGACATTCTCGATCCGGGCCCGAAAGCGGTGAATTACAGCCTGAGTTTCCACTCACCCGAGTGAAGCCCGCGAGGTTTGTGGATTGACGGCGGTTTTCTGACTTCGCCGTGCACGACCAAACCAGCGGCGATAACAAAATTACTGTTCAGATTTTGTTCAATTCAGCCTTTAACCAGTCATCGAGAGCGGGTATCATGCCCACCCTTTTTCGAACTCTCATGATCCGGCCCCACCTCAGGGAAGTCCTATGTCGGCGGTACGCATCGGCCCATACACATTGCAGAACGGCTTGATTCTTGCCCCGATGGCGGGCGTCACCGATCAGCCCTTTCGTCAGCTGTGCAAGCGTCTGGGCGCAGGGCTTGTAGTCTCGGAAATGGTTACCAGCGACATGAGCCTGTGGAACACCCGCAAGTCGCGCATGCGCATGATCCACGAAGGTGATCCCGAGCCACGCTCGGTGCAGATCGCCGGTGGTGATGCGCAGATGCTGGCGGAGGCGGCCCGGGCCAACGTCGAGCTGGGCGCTCAGATTATCGACATCAACATGGGTTGCCCGGCGAAGAAGGTCTGCAACAAGGCCGCCGGCTCCGCGTTGCTGAAGGACGAAGCACTGGTGACCGAGATCCTGCAGGCCGTGGTGGCTGCGGTGGATGTACCGGTCACCCTGAAGATCCGCACCGGCTGGGATCGCGAGAACAAGAACGGCCTGACCGTGGCGAAAATCGCCGAACAGGCCGGGATCACTGCGCTGGCCGTGCATGGCCGCACGCGCGCCGATCTGTACACCGGGGAAGCCGAGTACGACACGATTGCCTTGATCAAGCAGGCGGTGTCGATTCCGGTCTTCGCCAATGGCGATATCGATTCGCCAGAGAAGGCCCGTTACGTGCTTGATGCGACCGGTGCCGATGGCCTGTTGGTGGGTCGTGCCGCTCAAGGACGGCCATGGATTTTTCGCGAGATCGAGCACTTCCTGCGTACCGGCGAGAAATTGCCGGCACCGAAGCTGATCGAGGTGGAACGCATTCTGCTGGAGCATCTGGCCGCCCTTCACGCCTTCTATGGGGACGTGATGGGCGTGCGTATTGCGCGCAAGCATGTGGGCTGGTATCTCGCAACCTTGCCGGGCGCCAGGGAGTTTCGCGCCCGTTTCAATCGTTTGGATGGTACGGAAACACAATGCGCCAACGTTCGGGAGTTCTTCGCCGAGCGTTACAAGAGCCTGACAGGGGACGAAGAAGGGGTGGCCGCATGACGATGATGACCGAGACTTTAGTGAGTGGAACAACACCCGTGAGCGACAACGTGAATTTGAAACAGCACCTCAACACGCCGAGCGAAGAAGGCCAGACCCTTCGCGGGAGTGTCGAGAAGGCGCTGCACAATTATTTCGCCCACCTTGAGGGCGCGTCCGTCACGGATGTGTACAACCTGGTGCTCTCCGAAGTCGAGGCTCCCCTGCTCGAAAGCGTGATGAACTACGTCAAGGGCAACCAGACCAAGGCCAGTGAGCTGCTGGGACTTAACCGCGGCACGCTGCGCAAGAAACTCAAGCAGTACGATCTGCTGTAAGCATTCAATCAAACCAGAAAGGCGCCCGCGTAAAAAACGGTCGCCTTTTTTGCTGACTTCCTTTGCTTTTGATGGAAATTGAGATGACCGACCAGACTACCCGCCTGCCGATCCGCCGCGCCTTGATCAGCGTTTCCGACAAGACCGGGATCCTCGAATTCGCCAAAGAGCTGGAAGCTCTCGGCGTCGAGATCCTCTCCACCGGCGGAACGTTCAAGCTGCTGCGTGACAACGGCGTTGCCGCAGTGGAAGTCGCGGATTACACCGGTTTCGCCGAGATGATGGACGGTCGGGTGAAAACCCTGCACCCGAAAATCCACGGCGGCATTCTCGGTCGTCGCGGTATTGACGACGCGATCATGAGCGAACACGGCATCCAGCCGATCGATCTGGTCGCGGTCAACCTGTACCCGTTCGAAGCCACCATCAACAAGCCAGGCTGCGACCTGCCGACCGCCATCGAGAACATCGACATCGGCGGCCCGACCATGGTCCGTTCGGCGGCGAAAAACCACAAAGACGTGGCGATCGTGGTGAATGCCAGCGATTACACCAGCGTGCTGGAAAGCCTGAAGGCCGGCGGCCTGACCTACGCGCAGCGTTTCGACCTGATGCTCAAGGCTTTCGAACACACCGCCGCCTACGACGGCATGATCGCCAACTACATGGGCACGGTGAATCAGGCGGCTGAAACCCTCAGCACTGAAGGCCGCAGCGAATTCCCGCGCACCTTCAACAGCCAGTTCACCAAGGCCCAGGAAATGCGCTACGGCGAGAACCCGCACCAGAGCGCGGCGTTTTACGTTGAGGCCAGGCCTGCCGAAGTCGGCATCGCCACCGCGACCCAACTGCAGGGCAAAGAGCTGTCGTACAACAACGTGGCCGACACCGACGCCGCGCTGGAATGCGTGAAGAGCTTCGTCAAGCCAGCCTGCGTGATCGTCAAGCACGCCAACCCGTGTGGCGTTGCCGTAAGCCCGGACGCCGAAGGCGGTATCCGTCAGGCCTACGAACTGGCTTACGCGACTGACACCGAGTCTGCATTCGGCGGCATCATCGCGTTCAACCGTGAACTGGATGCCGAGACCGCCAAGGCGATCGTCGAGCGTCAGTTCGTTGAAGTGATCATCGCTCCGAGCGTGAGCGCAGAAGCCCGCGCCATCGTCGCTGCCAAAGCCAACGTGCGCCTGCTGGCCTGCGGCGAGTGGTCGGCAGACCGCGCCGCCGCGTGGGACTACAAGCGCGTCAACGGTGGCCTGCTGGTGCAGAGCCGCGATATCGGCATGATCAGCGCCGATGACCTGAAGGTTGTGACCAAGCGCGCCCCGACCGAGCAGGAAATTCACGACCTGATCTTCGCCTGGAAAGTCGCCAAGTACGTCAAGTCCAACGCCATCGTCTACGCGAAGAACCGTCAGACCATCGGTGTCGGCGCCGGCCAGATGAGCCGCGTAAATTCGGCACGTATCGCCGCGATCAAGGCTGAGCACGCCGGTTTGCGGGTCGCCGGTTCGGTGATGGCCTCGGACGCGTTCTTCCCGTTCCGCGACGGCCTGGACAACGCGGCCAAGGTCGGCATCACTGCGGTGATCCAGCCGGGTGGTTCGATGCGTGATGCCGAAGTGATTGCCGCTGCTGATGAAGCGGGCATTGCGATGGTGTTCACCGGCATGCGCCACTTCCGTCACTGAAATACGGCAGCTACAAGTCTCAAGCTGCAAGCTGCAAGAAAGAGCAGGCATGTGTCGCTCTTTCTTGCAGATGCAGCCTTATTAATTCAGAGCCATAAGCTGTAGTTAAGAGCCACACATTCGCTCTTGCTTGCAGCTTATAGCTTGCAGCTTTCTCCGAAGGAGTCTTTCTTTGAACGTTTTGATCATTGGCAGCGGTGGCCGTGAACACGCTCTGGCCTGGAAAGTGGCTCAGGATCCGCGCGTGCAGAAGGTTTTCGTCGCGCCGGGCAATGCCGGTACGGCAATCGAAGCCAAGTGCGAGAACGTCGCCATCGACGTGCTGGCGCTTGAGCAACTGGCCGATTTTGCCGAGAAAAACGTTTCCCTGACCATCGTCGGCCCGGAAGTGCCGCTGGTCGCCGGCGTTGTCGATCTGTTCCGCTCCCGCGGCCTGGATTGCTTCGGCCCGACCGCCGGTGCTGCGCAGCTCGAAGGCTCGAAAGCCTTCACCAAGGATTTCCTCGCGCGCCACAAGATCCCGACCGCCGACTACCAGAACTTCACCGAGATCGAGCCAGCGCTGGCTTATCTGCGTGAAAAAGGCGCGCCGATCGTGATCAAGGCCGATGGCCTGGCGGCCGGTAAAGGCGTCATCGTCGCCATGACCCTGGCTGAAGCCGAAGACGCCGTGCGCGACATGCTCGCCGGCAACGCGTTCGGCGACGCCGGTTCGCGGGTGGTCATCGAGGAATTCCTCGACGGCGAAGAAGCCTCGTTCATCGTCATGGTCGACGGCAAGAATGTCCTGCCGATGGCCACCAGCCAGGACCACAAACGCGTCGGCGACGGCGACAGCGGCCCGAACACCGGCGGCATGGGTGCTTACTCCCCTGCCCCGGTGGTCACCGCCGACGTGCACCAGCGCGTGATGGACCAGGTGATCTGGCCGACCGTGCGAGGCATGGCCGACGAAGGCAACGTTTACACGGGTTTCCTCTATGCCGGTCTGATGATCGACAAGGCCGGTCATCCGAAAGTCATCGAGTTCAACTGCCGCTTCGGCGATCCGGAAACCCAACCGGTGATGCTGCGTCTGCAATCGAGCCTGGTGTTGCTGGTCGAAGCCGCACTGGCGCAAGCGCTGGACAAGGTTGAAGCGCAGTGGGATCCGCGTCCTAGCGTCGGTATCGTGCTGGCCGCCGGTGGCTACCCGGGTGACTACGCCAAGGGTGCGCCGATCAACGGCCTGGAAGCAGCGGCAAGCCTGGAAGGTAAAGTGTTCCACGCCGGTACCGCACTGAAAGACGGCGCCGTCGTCACCGCCGGTGGTCGTGTGCTGTGCGCAACGGCCATGGGTGCAACCGTGGGTGAAGCGCAGCAGCAGGCGTACAAGCTGGCTGCGGCCATCGACTGGGAAGGCTGCTTCTATCGCAAGGACATCGGCTACCGTGCCATTGCCCGTGAACGTGGCGAAACCCAGCAATAAGCTGAGTCATGCCCGGCGTGGAATGTCCTTCCTCGCCGGGCTGTTCTGCCGCCGCGCGTCGTTATATTCTGGCATCAACCTACGAAGGGATTTCGCCGTGCGCTGGCTCAGGATTGCCATAAGCTTCACCGTCACGCTGCTGACCTTGCTCTGCATGCTTCCGGCCCTCGCCGGTCAAGGCAGTGGCTGGTCGGTATTGCTTGACGATCAAGGCAACCTGCAACTGAGCGATATCCGCTCTGCCCGCTACACCAATCAATTCAGCCCCATCGAACTCGACCGCCTCACTGCGGCCGCGCCCGATGGCGCCTTGTGGCTGCGTTTCAGGCTGGCGCCGGGAAAGCATGAACAGGTGCTGCGCATTTTTGCCCCGGACCTTTCGCAGCTCAATCTGTATGTGCTCGATGGCGACAGGCTGATCGAGCAACGCAACACCGGCACCGACCAGCCTCAGGCCGAACGACCGCTGCCGAGCAGCGACTTCATGCTGCCGCTGCCGCAGAGCGAAAAATCGCTCGACGTTTACCTGCGCATGGTTTCCGATCATCAATTGCGCCCTCACGTGACGCTGCAATCGGCGGTGACGAGTGCGGCCGACCACCATCAGACGCTACTGTTCGGCATGCTTTTCGGCTGTCTGGCCATGCTGCTGTTGCACAATCTGGTGCGCTACGCCTATTCGCGTTCGCGCAGCAGCCTGTGGCTGGCGGTCTGCGAGGGTTTGCTGGGGCTGAGCCTGTTGCTGCTGCTCAATCTGGCAGGTCCGTGGCTGCCGAACTGGCATGCGGTGCAGACCCCTGGCGCGTACCTGGCGCTGCTGCTGACCGCGCCGGCCGGTTTGATGTTCGCCTACCGTTACTTCGCCCCGCTCGGGCCGCACCCGCTGAACAAACTGCTGCTTGGCGACATCCTGCTCATCGTCACGTGCAGCCTGCTTCTGTTGTTCGTCAACACCCTGCCTTTGAACATCATCACGTATGCGCTGGTGGCGCTGGCCGGTCTGAGCATGTTGTTCGTCGGCTTCTACCACTGGCAGAAAGGCTACCGCCCGGCGCGGCTGTTTGTTGCGGCGATGGTGGTGTTCAACATCGGCACGCTGATCATTCTGCCGGCGCTGCTGGGGCTGACACTGGTATCGCCGCAAGGCCTGATCATGATTCTGATGGTGTTCATCTGCATCAGCGGCTTGCTGATGAGCGTCGCCCTGGGCGAGCGTCAGCGAAGCATCACCGAGAGCCGTTTCAGCGTCAGTCGCGATCTGGCCGCGAGCAACGCCGAGATCAACGCCAAAGCCGAGTTCCTCGCCAAGATCAGCCACGAAATCCGTACGCCGATGAACGGCGTACTGGGCATGACCGAACTGTTGCTGGGCACGCCGCTGTCGGTCAAGCAGCGCGACTATGTGCAGACCATCCACAGCGCCGGCAATGAACTGCTGACGCTGATCAACGAGATTCTCGACATCTCCAAACTCGAGTCCGGACAGATCGAACTGGACGACGTGCAATTCGACCTCAACGCCTTGATCGATGACTGCCTGAGCATCTACCGCGCCAAGGCCGAACAGCAGAACGTCGAGCTGATCAGCTTCATTCAGCCGCAAGTGCCGCGGGTCATCAGCGGTGACCCGACCCGTCTGCGCCAGACATTGCTGAGCCTGCTGGAAAACGCCCTGAAGAAAACCGATGAAGGCGAAGTGCTGATCGTCGTCGCCCTCGACGAGCGCAGCAACAAGCCACGTTTGCGCATTGCCGTGCAGGACAGCGGCCAGCCGATGGAGCAGGAAGAACGCGACGCGCTGATGCACGCCGAACTGCACAGCAAGCACTTCCTGTCGGCCAACCGCCTGGGCGGCAATCTGGGGCTGGTGATCGCGCGGCAACTGATCCGCCTGATGAATGGCGAATTCGGCATCAAGAGCGGCGCCACGCAGGGCAGTACCCTGTGGCTGACACTGCCGCTGGATCCCGATCGCCTCGAACACCCGACTTCGGACCTCGACAGCCCACTGCAAGGCGCGCGGGTGCTGGTGGTCGATGACAACGACACCTGCCGCAAAGTGCTGGTCCAGCAGTGCAGTGCCTGGGGCTTGAATGTCAGCGCCGTGCCGTCGGGCAAGGAAGCGCTGGCCCTGCTGCGAACCAAGGCGCACCTGCGTGACTATTTCGATGTGGTGCTGCTCGATCAGAACATGCCGGGCATGACCGGCATGCAGCTCGCGGCCAAGATCAAGGAAGATCCAAGCCTCAATCACGACATCCTGCTGATCATGCTCACCGGCATCAGCAATGCGCCGAGCAAGATCATTGCACGCAACTCGGGGATCAAACGCATCCTCGCCAAACCGGTGGCAGGCTACACCCTGAAAACCACCCTGGCCGACGAGCTGAACCAGCGCAACAAAGGCCAGACTGTGTTTCAGCCGCAAGTGCTCACAGCGGCCACGGCGGCGAAAGTACCCAGCGATTTCCGCATCCTCGTGGCCGAGGACAACACGATTTCGACCAAAGTGATTCGCGGCATGCTCGGCAAGCTCAACCTGCAACCGGACACTGCCGCCAACGGCGAAGAAGCACTGCAAGCGATGAAGGCCCAGCGTTACGACCTGGTGCTGATGGACTGCGAGATGCCGATCCTCGACGGCTTCTCGGCGACTCAGCAATTGCGCGCCTGGGAAGTCAGCAACCAGCGTGTTCGCACGCCGATCGTGGCGCTGACCGCGCATATTCTCGCTGAACACAAGGAACGCGCGCGTCAGGCCGGCATGGATGGGCACATGTCCAAACCCGTCGAGCTGTCGCAGTTGCGCGAGTTGATCGAGCATTGGGTGGCCCAGCGCGACCAACAGAACCGCACCTCGACGCAACCTTCGTAAGCCGACAGGCTTTGCGGTGCCTGATAGACTCCTTACGATCCCCCGCCAGTGAGCCTGCACCCATGCTCCATGTGTTGTTCAGCGTTTACCTGAAGATGCTGGTGCTTTACAGCCCATTCTTCGTGTTGTCCTGCTTTATCAGCCTGACCCGCGGTTATTCGCGCAAGGAACAACGGCGCCTGGCCTGGAAGGTCGCGGTGGCGACGCTGGTGTCGAGCGTCTTGCTGTACCTGTTCGGGCGGGTGATCTTCGATGTGTTCGGCATCACGGTTGATGCGTTCCGCATCGGTGCCGGCAGCGTGTTGTTCATTTCCGCGCTGGGCATGGCGCAGGGCAAGCCGGCAGTACAGGCCGATAACGTACAGCAGGACGTCACCATCGTGCCGCTAACCATTCCGCTGACGGTCGGCCCCGGCACCATCGGTGCGTTACTGGTCATGGGTGTCAGCCAACCGCATTGGGACGACAAGCTCACCGCGATCATGAGTATTGCGCTGGCCAGTTTCACGGTGGGCGTGGTGCTTTATCTATCGAACCGCATCGAGCGAATTCTCGGTGATCAGGGTTTGCAGATCGTCAGCCGCTTGATGGGCCTGTTTGTTTGCGCGCTGGCAGCGCAGATCATTTTTACCGGCGTCAAAGGCTATCTGGTGCCTTGAGCGCTGGCAGCTGTACGCACAGGACAAGAAAAACGCCGCGAACGGCAACGTTCGCGGCGTTTTTGTGTGCAGGCTCAACCCGTCAAGGCAACTGTTCAATCACAGCCGCCAGCGTAGCGGTGCCGTCGCTGTCCTGTGCGGCCTTGAACGCCAGCAACCATTGCTCCAGCGCGACCAGACACAGGCGACCCGAGACACTGAGCGCCAACTCGCAGGCGCTCTGCTCCTGGGCGTAGCGCACGATCAGACTGCAACCATTGTCCGGATCGGCAAGCAGCAGCTCGTCATCGACCCGCGACATTAACCAATGCCCACATTCCCCCACGTCGAGCGCGAGCAAGCCTGGCTCCGACGCTTCGCTGGAAGACGGACGCCGCACATCGACGACGATGCAATCCAGACGCTGCCAGCTATCGGCCGAAATCCGGTAGCCCTCCGTGTGCGAACCGAAGCTCAGGATCAACGTGTCCACACCGTCAACCAGCAGCGGCTGGACTTCGGTGAGGTCATCGCTCACTTGCAGCGTCATGACCTGCGCATCACGCTCGGCATGGCTGCCCGGCAACCACACGCTGTCGGTCGTTCCGGCACTGAAAACCAGCTCGTCGATCGAGTCGAGCAACAGCGGATTATCGGTATCGCGCGTACCGAGGAACGTCGCCCACCGGCCATCCTCCCGGGCGGACACATCGAACAGCCGATTCAGCGTTGGCACGTAATATTGGTAACGATTGCCGGTATTTTCTACGGGCAGGAAAGCGGCATGGGCTTGCCCGTGCAGCAGTTGCTTCAAACGCTCGCACAATTGTGCGGGCGTTTCGCCGAGGCGCCAGGACCAGCGATTTTCCGTGCCGACAATCCGCGCCGGTTGTTGATCCTGCAGTTGCAGCGTCACGCCTTCGCGGGTGCGTCCGAGCAGGCCATCGCCCTGCGGCAGGACTTCGCCGAATGTCCACGATGACCAGACCGGTTCGGCCTGTGGCAAGGCCTGGCGATGCTGCACGACGCTGCTGTTGCCGAACGCCGCGCGAGCTTCCTCGAATGACACCAGCGTCTGCCGCCAGATTGCTCCGGCATCGGAATCCAGCAGCCAGACGGCTTGCCGGTCCGGCGTCAGGCCCAGTAACGTCAGCTCACGGATGCCAGGCGTTTGCGCCAGTACCAGCTTTTCGTCCACGCACCACGCCGCGAGAAAGGGCTGGCCTGCCTGGGCGCGCAAGCCGATGATCGCAAATGCTGCGCTGTTGTATTGCCTGGCCAGCGCCGGCAGTGCGGCCAGCCAGTCGGGATGTTGTTGCAGCCAGCGCTGGCTGAGGCCGACGAACTGCAGCACATCCCTGTCTATCTCGGACAACCAGTTATCCTCACGGGCACCGAGGTCGATCTCGAACAGTCGTCCATCGCTCAACGTGGCGAGATAGCTGTCACCGACACGTCTGATGTCAACCACATCCCGCGCCAGCGCTTGCTGCATGAAAACATTGTCACGCGGTTCGATGCCATGGCTGAGCATCTGGCTCTGCTTGCTGTAGAACAGCCGTGCCGTGGCCGGATCAGCGGATCGCGGCATGAGCAACACTCTGTCCGCGTCACTGAGCGGGTCGGCGCGGAAGTAGCGGCCGTTTTCCGCGCCGATCCAGGCTCGCTCGAGCAGTTGATCGAAGGAATAAGCCTGCGCATGAATATACGGTGCGTAGCGCCATGTGCTGATGGCCGGAGCCATGCCGGGGGTTTCGTCGGCATAGGGGCGAGGCTGTTTCTGGCGATGACGGAAAAACACGATCCGGCTGCCTTCTTCAGGTTTGAGGGGGGAATTTTCCAACCCGCGCGACCTTAGCGTGATGTCGGTCAGTGTCACGTCCTTGTCAGCCAGATGAAATTCCAGCGTGGTTTGCACGTTGAGGTTTTTCCGCTCGACCAACTGCTGCGAGACGCGCAGAGTGCCGTCTGCGAGCTGCGCGAAAGCGCTGATTTTCGTGCCGGGTTCCAGACTCAGCAAACGATAGCGCTGCACGACCAGCCCGCTGAGCACATTGACGCGCCAGACGGTGGCGTGATCGGGATGATAAAACCACGCTTCATCTGCCGTGGCGGCGCCCAGCAGCAAGCCATCGTTGACCGCGCCAGGCAGGTTGCGCGCGTATAACAGGCGTCTGCGCGGGCCATCGTAAAAAGCCGTGGTCCTCAGCGGCTGGCTGGCCGGGGTGAACGGCACGTTGAATCGCTCAAGCCTCAGATAGCCGGCGGCCAGACGATCCTCGTCACCGAGTTTGCTTAGTCGCGCAAGGACATCGCGGGAATGGTGGGTATCGCCAAGGGTAACGGACACCAGGCGCAATGCATTGTGCTGCCAGTCCAGCTCGTACAGTTCACCTCCGGCCAGTTCGATCAGCCCCTCGAAAGCCGACAGCACGATGCCGTCAATCGTCAATTGACGCCCCGCCAGATATAACCGTGGGCCGTCGTCATCCGCAATCACTGCATCAGCAAAGCGGACCTGCTCGAGATTGACCCAGGGCGCATGCACCAGCCATTTGCCAAAGCCGTTAAATTTCACCTCGCTCAGACCGCGAGTCAGGCGCAACTGACAGTGACCGGGCATGGAGGTGATTTCATAGGAAATTTTGTGCAGCCATTCCACCGGCAACGTCGGCACCGCCAACTGACGAACATGCTCGTTGAGCTGCACACGAATCGTGGTCGGTTTATAGACCGGATGCAGCTTGTAGAGAATGTGTTTGAGCGACGGCGTGCTGTGCAGATAGAAACGCCGGTTGCCTCGCTCATCGTATTCGAGCTTGTCTGCCACACTGTTGCGCAACTGCGGGTAGCGGGTGTGGATACGCTCATCGAGCTGTATTCTCAGGGTATCGCCCAATACCATGAGCGGATTGAAATACGACAACCAGTTCGGGTCGGGATGTTCACTGGCGCTACGCGGTTCAACCTGCTCTCCCGGCAAGGCCTCGTAGACATAGCCGGCGCCCCCCAGTTGATATTCGTAACCGTAATAGCAAAGCGGCGTGCAGGGCAGCACCACGGTATGCAGCGCAACATCGTCGCGGATATCCAGCGGTGCGCTCTCGGCCAGACCGAAGGCCTGGCGAATGTTCAGCGATCGGTGGATCTGCTTCGGATCATCGTTGTACTGCGGCAGCTCCAGCGGGCCGCCGCCCCATGGATAGAACCGCTGGCTGTCGAAACGAACCTGCCGGTCTTGCAGATCAAGCTGGGTAATGACGGCTTCGGGCGGGAACTGCAGCGTCCCGTCGGCAAAGGTAAAAGCGCCTGGCTGGTAAGCGTTGTGGATGGCACGCAAATGATTGCCGACCGCCGTAGCCTTGTCGGCGATTTGCCCCAGATTGCTGGCAATCGCGGTGGCACCGATGCCGATACCGAGCAACGGCACCGACAGAATGGCTGCCGCCGCGCCGGCCGTTCCACCGACTGCCAGCGCGGCAATGTCCAGCCCCAGTGCCGCCACATTGAACGCCAGCGACGTGGAAAAACGTGAGCGCTGCTCGTGGTTCTGCGCCAGCGAAAGGTTGTAGATGTCGAAGCCGATGTTGACCAGCGAGAACGCAAAGCCGACACCAGTGGCTGCCGGCCCGAGCACACGGCCGACCAGTGACGACTGACGCAACAGCAGCGCTTGCTCACTGGCTGCCACCTGCCGCACCAGGTTGATCACCTGAACGGTATCGCTGACCACGCCGAAACCCAGTTGGGCATAACTGACGTAGACCTGCACTTGCAGGGCAATTGACAGGGTTGGCAACTGATCGCCAGCCTGGTAATCGCGCTGGCGCATTTCGGTGACCAGGGTCTGGATCGCAAAGGCAAAGCTCAAGCGACTGCCGCCGTCAGACTCAGCGGGGGCCGCGGGTTTGGCCGCTTTGACCAACCGCTGCAGATGCTCTTTGAGCGTGTTGAATCGCGGGTCGATTGTACTGACCGTTCGCGCCTGACGGGGGTTTTGCGCATCGACCAGGGTCAGCGAAAAAGCGCCGTCCGCCTGCGGCTTGAGGGTGTCGAGCAACGGCAGATATTCGCGCCCGAGCGAGTGTTCACTGCGCAATTGCTGCGTGGCCTCGCCGAATGCCTGCGCCCAGTACCGTGCATCCACTTGCGCCAGGCTTGTGCCCATGCGCGCGTTTTCGCTGAGCGAGCGCTGGCGCGCCAGTGCTTGTCTGGCCCAGACCGAGGCACGGCGCGAATCGCTCGAAGGCGAGTGCAGAAAGCTGTCCAAAGGCAACCCCGCCGACAGCTTGCGCGTGACGATGGCATCCGTGTTCAGCTCGACCACATTGAATTGTGCACCGGCCATGTCACCCAGACCGTAGAGCCTGGCCAGTGCGCTATCGCCTGCGCTGAGATAACGCTCCACGCCGAGCTTCGCCTGGGCACCTTCGGCGAACGCATAGATGGCAAAGTTGGGGTCATAGAAGCGGTAGACGAACCGGTCGCCCACTTGCACCTTTGCCAACAGCAACGCGTGATCGCCGGTGTCGAGCAACAGGACTGCAGGTGTACTTTTTGCTTCCAGCGCCTGCATCAGCGTATCCAGACTCTGCAAGCCGCGAGCCTCCCCGATGGCACTCGTCGGCAACGTCCGCAATTCGTTCAACGCGCTGAGCAAAGCCCGTGAGCTGGTGTGTTCAGGACTGATGCTGGCCGTCGCGACATGCCCGACCAGCGTGCGCTCGGCCGACTCGCCGGCAGCCACGGCGGCGCCCACCAACAATGCCAGCGGATAGCAGCGGCGCCCTGGGTCGCTCGCTCCCTGCATGAGTAAGTCCTGCGACAATTGCCGGGCCGAGGTCGCGCCGGCGCTGATGAACATTTCCCGCACCTGCGCACTGCGCTGAATGATCCGGGTGCGGTATTCACGCTGCGCGGTGCGCTTGATCTGCCCGATACGCTCGCTCCATTGCCGCACCGTCAGCGCTTCGAAGAGCGCCTGGACCTTGAGTTCACGCGCAGTCAGCACTTCATGCGCCTCACCCCGCGTCAGTGCCGTCGCGAATTCCGGCCGCTGGTGAAGGGCTTTTTCGATGGCGTCAAAACGCGCGAAAGTGCCGTCGCCATCGGTTGCCACGGCAAGCTCACGCACGGTCTGCCAGACGCCCGCAAAACCCGCATCGTCCAGACTGTCCGCTCCGAAAATCCCACCGAGCATGACCCGCACCAGCGGACTGAGTTGTTGCAGCGGCAGCGCGTCATGGGCAATCCGACTGAACAGTTCGTTGAGATTGCTGGACGTTTCGGCGCCGTGGGAAACCGGCAGCTCGCCCTGCGGTTGCGCCGCAATCAACTGCCGCGTGTCGAAGCCGATGGCAAAAGCATCGGTGAAGGTGATCTCACCGCTGAGTTTTTCGCGCATGGCCCGGACAAAGGGCTCGCCGAGGTCATCCATCCATTGCTGCAGGACCGACGTCAGCAATACCGGTTTACCGCCCACCACCGGCCAGCCCTGCTTGAACGTCAGCGTCTGTTGCGGTTTGAGCAGATCCGCCAGTTGGCCGGTATAACGCGACTTGAGTTTGCCGCTGCGCCATTTTTCCTGCTCTTTGGCCAGCCACTGCGCCTCATCGTCATTGACGGTCCAGCCGGAGATCATTTCCTCCTCGGTAAAAACGTTATAGCCCTCAACCAGTTTCAGATGATTGCGGATGCGGTCGATCTGCTCAGGCAGCAAATGTTCTTCGATGTATTTGGTCAGCCCGGCGGCCGCTGCCCCCGGTCCGGTAAGGGTGATCGTGCTTCGAGCACCGACCCGAATGCCGTCCTGATAATAGGAATGGATGGCTTCGATGAGCCTGCCTGCGGCGAAATGGATCGTTGAAGACGGGAATTTCTTTTGCGCGAGCACTTCATTCACGACGTTCTGAATAACCGCGATCAAACGCCCCGCGTCGTTCATATCGATACCGGCGGCGATCGCACGACGCTCCACTTGCAGCAGGCAGTCATAATTCAGACGGATCATCTGCATGTAGGCCATGGTCATGCCACTGCCTGCGTGGGCGAGCATATGCGCGTTCATTTCCCCCGCAACGGATACCCCATGAGCCGTTCCCAGACGCATCGCATCCCGTGGTACCGAATGCTCCTGCGGGGCGACGAAGATCTCCCCTGGAGGATGCTTGTTGCGAGCAAACGTCTGCAACGCCTCCCGGTCTGCAGCAGCAATAGTCTCTACTCTGTCGACATAGCGATGCCGGTCACGACCCGGCATCAAGGTTTCATCGTTATTGAGCAACACTTGTAGTACGCCAATACGTCGTTCTTCGCTGTAACCGCTGATATCCACGCCACCCAATTTGTCGGCCAGCGGTGGCAAGTAATCCATGTCACTGTAACGACCACCCTCCAGATATTCAGCCTGCAAGCGCACAACATCACTGGCCGCTGCGAAGTTGCCGCGCATCGCCACTTCACGCTGATAGACATCCTCTAGAAAATGTCCGGAAAACTCACGATGGACATCGCGCAACTGCAAGTCGCTGCCGGCCATTTGCTGATGGCTGTGCAAACATTCCTGCCGAAAGTTCTCCAGTGTTGCCCGGTCTTTACCGTAGGCGCGCACCATCAATTCAATACGGGCCTGATCGGCTTTGCCTTGCCATTGCGGTTGTTGCAGAAACGTGAACATCTCGTGCTTCAATACTCGCGCCCGGTCTTCGATCATCTTCGCCAACTCGCCGGGCTTGCTCACGGTGTCACCACCCGACTCCATCGCATCGACGCGGGCGCTGTCGGAGATGACCCGATTCATTTCGAAAGCCAGCAAGGCATCGCTGTCGTACCAGAGATTGAACTGGTAGCCCTCTGTGGCCAGGACCTGGCGCCAGACATTCATGTAATCACGCTGGATAGCGCCGACCTGGCTGCCGCCGACCCAGACAAAGTGCATTGTTTTTGGCACTGGCGCGGGTACGTCACTGAATATGCTCACCGTTGCCGCCAGGCGCGCCGCGTAATCGCGCAACCCATTCTCGATTCGATCAATGGCCACCGGCATGGGCGCCGTCTTGCGCTTGGCCAGGCGCTCGAAGTTGTCGAGGAAAAGCGTTACGACTTGCAGTTTTTCAGTGAAATCCGAGGCCCTGCCGGCACTCTCGTAAAGCGCTGCCAACTCGGCATATTCGCCAGTAGCGGAAAACTCCTTCAAGGCGCGTTGCAGCGCTGAATAATCTTCGGCAGAAATAAGATCCGCTTCGCCGACATACTGTTCCATGACACCCATAAGCCTTCATCCCTGATTCATTAAAGTGAACCTGGACGAAGTTATGCCGCTGTTGCAGTGACTTCAAAAAAC
The DNA here is from genome assembly GCF_900104975.1 of Pseudomonas sp. Z003-0.4C(8344-21). Classification (NCBI taxonomy): domain Bacteria; kingdom Pseudomonadati; phylum Pseudomonadota; class Gammaproteobacteria; order Pseudomonadales; family Pseudomonadaceae; genus Pseudomonas; species Pseudomonas sp. Z003-0.4C(8344-21). Next base: position 5,651,180 of record NZ_LT629756.1, read on the forward strand.
ACAAAACTCAAATAATTACCGGAGAAACATCGAATAACAGTCATATTGCTCACGCGCACTATCCGGCAACAGATAAGTTGCCCGCCAGTCATTGGTCAGACAGCCAAAGCGGCGTTCTTGACGCAAGCATCGTCCGGTTTCAAAGGGAAAGATTCAGACAGGAACTTTGACCGGATGTCACGCCGAGACAAGTTGCTTACAACTTGCCTCGGCGTGCAATTCAGGCAAGCGGCTTTTCGCCGTACCAACGCGGTGTGTAAACCCATTCACCACCGCTGGCACGGGGAAACGTGCAGGTGGTGGAGGAACCGATCAGCACCATCGTGCGCATGTCGACCTGATACGCCGTCAGCGCGCCGAGGGTAGTGGTGCGCAAGGTCTGGCCCGGGCGGCCGATATCGCGCCCCAGCACGACCGGTGTTTCCGGGGTGCGGTGCTGCGCAACGATCTCCAGCGCCCTGCCCAACTGCCAGGGGCGCGCACGGGAAATCGGGTTATAGAACGCCAGCGCCAGATCTGCCTGTGCAGCGAGGTCCAGACGTTTTTCGATGATCGACCACGGCTTGAGGTTGTCCGACAGCGACATCACGCAGAAGTCATGGCCCAGTGGCGCACCGGCTTGCGCGGCAGTAGCCAGCGAAGCGGAGACGCCGGGCAGAATTTCCAGATCGACGCTGTGCCACGCCGGGTCGCTCGATTCGTGCAACGCTTCGAGCACGGCCGCGGCCATGGCGAACACACCGGGATCACCCGAGGACACGACGATCACCGAACGCCCTTCGGCAGCGAGGCGGAAGGCGTGACGGGCGCGCTGCATCTCTTCGCGGTTGTCGGTGCAATGCTGCACCTGATCGTCGCGGAAGGGGCCAGCCATGCGCACGTAGGTTTCGTAGCCGAGCACGTCGGTGGCGCGGGCCAGTTCGGCCTTCACCGCCGGCACCATCAATTCAGCAGCACCGGGACCGAGGCCGATCACCGCGAGACGACCGCGAGGGCGGCCGATGTGCTGGATGTCCAGCGGCTCGGCGGCCACTGCAATGGCCAGATTCTGCACAAGATGAAGCTGCGCTTGCGGTACGGCAGCCAGCGCGATTGCCTGCACATCAGTTGCAGTCGCGACAAAGCGCAACGGCACGCCCAACTCCAGCGCCGCTTCGCGCAAGGTTGCCGATGCCATCTCACTGTCAGCCGCCAACAGGCACGCCAGCGATTGCAAGGCGACGCTCGCCTGTTGCAATGCGCTGCGCACGGCATGCGCCAGGTCGGCTGTCTCTGCACGCACCGCCACTGCGACGCTGCGCGGGTAAATCAGTAATTCATCGGCGCTCGCTGGACGCTCGGCACTGCCGACATGAATCGTGCGTTGCGCCTGTGGGTCCTGCGGCAACTGCGCCTGATCCAGCCACGGCGCCACGCCTTCGACGCGCACGCTGTGGCCGGCGAGCAGGTCGGAGACAAAGCGCTTGCCCGATTCCAGATCGCCCAATGCATAACCGCTCGGTGGATTGAGCAGGCAGGTACCAAAGCGCAACTCGCCACTGGTAGTGATCGCTGCTGCCACCTGCAACCCGGCAGCGATGTCGCGTGCCATGACGTTGACCCCGCCGAGGCCGCCCAGCAACGGCACTACCGCGCTGCCATCCTCGGCGACTGCAAGTACGGGCGGCTCGGCGCCCTTTTCCAGCAACAGCGGTGCCAGCGTACGAATGACAATCCCGGCCGCACACAGGGCAATGATCGGCGTGGCCTGCTGATACAGCGCGCGCAGGGTCGCGCCGAATTCCTGATAGACGAAGTCAGCACCTTCGACGCGCCCGGCGAGACCGTGAATCTGCGACGCCGGGTACACCTGCTGAATGCGCCGTGCGGTGGCCAGACTGCCTTGGCCGAGAATGACGATGGCGGGGGTGATCTGCGTCATCAGCCTTGCCACCGTTCACCGGGCACGATGATCAGGGAGAAGTATGGCGAGGACATCGGCTCGACCTGATCCATCGGCACGATCTTCTGGTTCGCCATGGTCGCCCGCTCGACATACAGCGCGCGCTCGGCCAGACCCAGTTCTTCGAGCACCTGACGCACCTTGGGAAAGTTGCGCCCCAGCTTCATGATCACCGCCGCGTCGGCATCGGCCAGACGTCGCTTCAATTCTTCATGGGGCAACACGCCGGAGAGCACCGACAGGCTCTGATTGCGGTAAACCAGCGGCGCCCCGAGCACCGAAGCACCGCCGAGCATCGAGCACACACCCGGCACCACTTCGGCCTCGTAACGAGTGGCGAGGCGATCATGCAGATACATGTAGGAGCCGTAGAAGAACGGATCACCCTCGCAGATCACTGCCACATCGCGCCCGGCATCCAGATGCTCGGCGACCGCCACGGCCGCTTCGTCGTAGAAATCGCTGATCACCTGCTCGTAGGACAGCGGCGCCGGCAGCGCTTCGGTGGTCACCGGGTACACCAGCGGCAGCAGGTTCTGCGCTTCGACCAGATGCGCTTCGATGATGCCGAACGCGTTGCCCTTTTTGCCCTTGGCGACGAAGTACGCCACCACCGGCGATTCGCGCAGCAGGCGCAGGGCTTTGACGGTAATCAGTTCCGGATCACCAGGGCCGACACCCAAGCCGATCAAACGTCCCTTGGCCTGCATCATTCCACCTCCGTGGCGAGCGCGTTGACCGCGGCGGCAGCCATGGCGCTGCCGCCGAGGCGGCCCTGCATGATCACGAACGGCACGCCACGACTGTCGGCAGCGAGTGCGGCTTTGGATTCGGCCGCGCCGACGAAGCCCACCGGAAAGCCGAGAATCAGCGCCGGTTTCGGTGCACCGGCGTCGAGCATTTCCAGCAGATAGAACAGTGCAGTCGGCGCATTGCCGATCACCACTACGCTGCCCTCAAGGTGCGGACGCCACAGCTCCAGCGCCGCGGCAGAACGGGTGTTGCCCATTTCGCGGGCCAGATCAGCCACGCTGTCGTCACGCAAGGTGCAGATCACGTCATTGTTGGCCGGCAGGCGGGCACGGGTTACGCCTTCGGAGACCATCCGCGCATCACACAGGATCGGCGCGCCGGCGGCCAGCGCATCGCGCCCGGCCTTGCCGGCACCCTCGGAAAATTGCAGACCGTCGACGGCTTCGACCATGCCGCAGGCGTGGATCACTCGCACAGCGAGTTTTTCCAGGTCGGCCGGGATGCGCGCCAGATTGGCCTCGCGGCGAATGATCGCGAAGGAGTTGCGATAAATCTCCTGACCGTCGCGGATGTAATCAAGCATCAAGGGGGCTCCGGGCGGCGAGCAAGGTCGCGGCCGCTTCAATAGTAAGGTTGCAGGCGTGCAGCGCGCCAAAACCCGGCAGCGCTGCATCGCGAAAATAGAGATCGTAATGACCGGGACTGACGGCCAGCAGCGTCGCCGGGGCACAGTGTGCCGCCGCGCAGGAACGCATGCAGCCGCTCAGATGTACATCGACCGCTGTGGGCAGTAGCGTCGCCAGTTGTCGGGCGTCGCCCTTGGTGTCGGCCAGGCCTTTGCCGCAACCGCCGGCACCGGTGCAGGCAATCATCCGCGCCAGCGGCTCAGAGGCCTCGGTCAACAGACCCAATGTCTGCAATCGACGCAGCACCTCGCCGGCATCCGCCGCCATGACATTCGGCAGCAGCAGAGTCTGCCACGGCGTCAAGCGCAGGCTGCCGTCGCCGAACTGGCGAGCCAGTTGCGCGGCACCGCGCAGCATCATCGGATTGAGCCGCCCCAGTGGCGGTACCGCACCGATATAAACCCGTCCGGCAATGCTTTGCGCATGCACGCCGATGTGCAGATCGTCCTGCGCAGGTTGGCGCTTCCAGCCACTGATGGCTTTGACCGGCACGCGGCTTCCCAACTGCTCAAGGAACGCCAGCACGGGAAGTTCTTCCAGCACATGGCGCATACGCGTTTGCTCGGGACGCGCCAGCTCGAGAAACAGTTCCAGCACCGCCACCACCAATGCGTGGCCGTTTTCCACCGCCACCGCACCCAGCGCGCGATCCGTCGGGCAGCCGGCCAGGCCGAAGGCCAGCCGGGTTTCGCCGCCGTGCTCAAACGCCGACAACCACAGGTCATGGGCATGCTCGAGCATCGCCAGCGCTTCGCCGCCGTCCAGTTGCACGGCGAATTTGGCGCTCAACTCATGGAAACGCGAATGGCGTTGCAGGGTGTCGAGGATGCGCTCGGCAAGGGCGCGGGTGTCGAAGCGCATCTGCCGATCGATCCCGGCGGCGGGACTGAGCATCAGATTGCGCACGTCGTCGCCAACTGGCGTGCGTGGACCGAGACCGACGGCGAGCAGGCTGTCGATCAATGCCGCCGACTGCGCGCCGATTCCGCGGATCTGCAGATTGGCGCGATTGGTCGCCTCGATCACACCGCTGGCAAAGCGTTCGGCGGCGTCTGCCACGGCGTCGGCCTGATCGGCACTGATCGAACCGCCATTGAGTTTGATTCGGCAGATCCCGCCATCCAGCGCCTGGACGATACGCAGCAACCCCGGACAGGCCGAGGGGCGTACAGCGGTGGATGTCGGACGTTCGTTCAAGGGGCTGACCGGTTGCGTGGCATAGGCGCTTCGCAAGCGAAGGCGCAGTATTATGCCTGCTTTGTCCGCCGGCATGAAAAGTCTGCCCGTCGGAACGCAACAGGGACGGGCAGATGCACAGGCTGAAGGCTCGAGTGACAGCGGCTCAGGTCAAGCCAACGATTTGTTCAAGACACCTTTCTCCCAATAACGAAAGTATCGCCGCCCGCGAAAAATCATAGTCTTCCGACTCCAGCAACGCCTTGCTTGCGCTAATAGACATGTTTCCGAGTAAGGCTTCAGCCCAGAAACGGCGCTGAAAAACCGACGCCTCCCTGAGGTCGGCTGCCTGAAAGCAGATGACCACCGTGCTGATGCCACCTTGCGCAGAGACGAGCGTGAGCAAGAACCGGACCCACTTCTCCTCTTTCACGACATGCTTTTCGAGCACTTGGAGCGCAGCAGGTGTCTGCTCCAGTCGCAACCCCTGAAGCCAGCCATCGGCAATAACAACCATATCCGGATTCAAACGGTGCATGGCCTGCTGCGCCAATGTCAGCAAGGTGAAACTGGCCGGCGCGGGCACTGGAAAATGTATCTCCGGTTCTCCCAGCAGCAGTGCCCCGGTCACGCTCATCGCTCTGTTTCTGGCCTGATTCCACGAAGCGATAGCTGAAATGTTTGCTACCTTGCGGTCGGCCACTGTTTGCGCGTAAAGCAGCGCATTCAGTACGTCAGTCTTCTGTGCATCTGGCAACTCGTTCGCCACCAGAACCAACGTTCCAGCGCAAACGAATGCATTACAACCAAGTCCGGTGCTCATTTGGCCACTCCTGAAAAGCCAGAGGTTTTCACCTCTGGCCTTAAGCGTAATCAGGCCTTGGGGCCAAATTCGATGCTCAACGCTTTCTCGCGCAAGGCGGTCAGCGCCTTGACGATCAGGGGCTCGGCGATCAGATAGTCTTCTTCATCCATTTCCATGGTGGCCGCGCCGTTGTAAACCTCGACACTGCTCGGCGCCCACTCCACGAACAGCACTTTGGTCTGCTGAGCGCTGGCGAAATACTGTACTGCCGCAACCGCCATGGTGATCCCGCCCTCGGCATCCTGCACAGCGCTGGTCATGCAGAAGTTGCCGCCTTCGGCTTTCTTCGAGTTTTTTTCGAACAGTGCCAGCGCTTCCGGCTCATTCTTGAGCGCCTCCATGGTCGAGTCCGCCACGGTCGACAGCACTTTCAGGGCTGCCTGCCCCTGGCCGACAGCAGCACCCACCGCGCCGTGAATAATCGACAGCGCAATATTGTCCATCGTCACTTTTTGCGACTCGGCCTGATAACGGTTATAGGGCTGGCTGAACGCGAACCAGCCCGCCAGTTTCATAAGACGCATGAATTCATTGTAGCGCTGCTCTTTTTGCGAGGCCGCCGGATACTTGAACAACGCTGCGAGATCGGCATACATGTAAGTATTCTTGACGATCCGCTTACTGCGCTTGGACATGCTTGCATCAAAACCGGCGATACCGGTACCCATGATGGCCGCATTAAGTTCGTCCTTATCGATCGGCAGTGCAATACCCACACGAGCGGTTCGCGCACTCCGCACAGGCTGCGCGGCGATAAACGCATTGCATTCTTCAATCAAGGAAATACGCTCTGCGGCGCACATTACGTGTTCGACTTCCATATTCATTACTTATATCCCTTTTAAATTTCAACGCACCCCTATGGCGCAAAATAAAACTACCTGCCAAGCACAGAACAATCAAACCACACTTCATTCAACTTGTTTCCATGGCGCAGATATCACGCAACTAACGTATCAACCTGCCAATTCAATCTCCCTCACTCGCAGTTCGGCTACTGCGGCATTCAGACGTTCTCGGTACTTGTCGATCTGCGCTCGGTTGATAACGAAACGTCTGGACTGGATGTCCAGTTGCGAGCCGTTGTGCTGCAGATTCCAGAACAGATAGGTCGAGGCCCACTCTGAACTCACAAAACGTACGTTGCTGATCACTATCTCCAGTTCCGTGTAACGGTTGTACTGCGCCGGAGAAAACCGGAAATCACCAAACTTGCGTGTACTGCTGGTAAACACGTCGATAGCCACCGGGTCGAATTCCAGCAACTGAAATGATGCCTTCATGGCTCTTACTTTTTCTCGACTCAATAGCTTGGAAAGTGAATTCGCCCAGATCTCGACAACATCGCCGGAGAAGCGTTTGTCAGAGAAAATAACCGGCTCATGCTCCAGCCCCCAACCCACCGACCAGAGATGGCCCGAATAAAATTCAAACCACTTGGCGGACTCCAGCTTTCTATTGAAGCGCAGGTCTGCATTATGCTCTGCCCAGCGCATGCTGTTTTTTATGAAGCGCTTGTCTTCCCTGCTCACTTCAGAAAAAAAAGATAAAAGATTGCCATCCTGTACCACACTATTACTTTCATCGGACAAAACCTTATTAATCTCACTCACGGAAAACCTCCTTGACCAGGTTGTTATATCTGCCTGACTTTGTTCGTAGGCGCTTCAGCAAAACTAACAACAAGAAAACGAAGTTTCTAAAAACAACCGATACATTTGATTTCTATCGACTGGCAAAGAGAATGCAGTCAGTGCACAGCCATCGCGTTATCATGTCGGCCGGTAATACTGTGCATAAATGAGGATCGAATGAGCCCTTGGCTGACGGTTGTGGGAATCGGTGAAGACGGCTTCAAGGGCCTGGGCAAACATGCCCGGCGTGCCCTGATGGGCGCCTCGCGGATCGTCGGCGGCCAGCGCCAGCTGGATCTGCTACCGGTTTGCATTGGAGGCGAGCGGCAATTATGGCCGAGCCCGTTTTCCCTCGCGCCCGTGCTGGAACGTCGTGGTGAAGCAGTCTGCGTGCTGGCCAGCGGTGACCCGATGTTCTACGGCGTCGGCGCCAGTCTGGCGCGGCAGGTGGCGAGCGACGAGATGCTGATCCTGTCCGCACCGTCGTCCTGTTCGCTGGCGGCCGCGCGCCTCGGCTGGCCGTTGCAGGACGTGGTGACGTTGTCGCTGGTGGCCCGACCGTTGGCGACACTGAATGCGCATCTGTCCAGTGGCGTGCGTCTGTTGTTGCTGAGCAACGACGGCCAGAGCCCGGCGGCGGTCGCGCAGTTGTTGCGCGAGCGGGGTTTCGGCGCCAGTCGCATGAGCGTGTTCGAGCATCTGGGCGGCGACGCCGAGCGGCGCGTCGACGCGATGGCCAGCGCCTGGATCGATGCGCCGATAGCCGATCTCAATGTCATCGCGCTCGAGTGCCTGGCGGATGCCGGTACGCGGGGCTTGTCGCGTCTGGCCGGGCTGCCTGATTCGGCATTCGAACATGACGGTCAACTGACCAAACGCGACGTACGCGCAATCACCCTCGCCCGCCTCGCGCCAACGCCCGGTGAACTGCTCTGGGACGTCGGCGCCGGCAGCGGCTCGATCGGCATTGAATGGATGCGCGCGCACCCGAGTTGCCGCGCACTGGCCATCGAAGCCGATGCTGGTCGCCAGCAACTGATCGAACGCAATCGCGATGCGCTGGGGATCCCGGGCCTGCAACTGATTCGCGGCAAGGCACCGCAGGCCCTGGACGGACTGGAGCGCCCGGACGCGGTTTTCATCGGTGGCGGCGTGACGCGTGAAGGTGTGTTCGAAACCTGCTGGCAACAGCTCAAACCCGGTGGCCGTCTGGTCGCCAACGCGGTGACGCTGCAAAGCGAACTGACGCTGATGAACTGGCGCGAGCGCTACGGCGGCGAGCTGACGCGCATTCATGTCGCACAGGCCCAGCCGCTGGGCGACTTCGATACCTGGCGTCAGGCCTTGCCGATCACCCTGCTCGACCTGGTCAAACCCCTCGATGCGTGACGAAACCGCCGAACAACCCGCGCCCCTGCGCAGCGGCCTGACCACCGGCAGCTGCGCCACCGCCACCAGCCTCGCCGCCGCGCGCCTGCTGGTCAGCGGCACCTCGGCCGATGCGGTGCAGATTGTCCTGCCCAAAGGCAAAGAGGTGCAGATGCGTCTGGAGTTCTGCCGACTGAATGCGCACGGCGCCGAAGCCGGCACGATCAAGGACGCCGGCGACGATCCCGACGTGACCCACGGCGCACTGCTTTATTCGCAGGTGCGGCTGCTGGCCGAGCCGGGCGTGCGCTTCATCGCCGGTGCTGGCGTCGGCACCGTGACCCGCCCGGGTCTGGTGCTGGCGGTGGGCGAGCCGGCGATCAACCCGGTGCCGCGCAAAATGATCAGCGATCACCTGAGCCTGCTCGCTGCAGAAACCGGCTACGGCGGCGGGTTCGAAGTCACGGTGAATGTCGAAGGCGGCGCAGAACTGGCGCTGAAAACAATGAACCCGCGCCTGGGCATTCTCGGCGGACTGTCGATCCTCGGCACCAGCGGCATCGTCCGGCCGTTTTCCTGCGCGGCCTACATCGCTTCGATTCATCAGGGCATCGACGTGGCAAAAACCAACGGATACCTGCACATCGCTGCCTGCACGGGCAACGCCAGTGAAGACACCATGCGCCGGGTCTACGACCTGCCGGAAATCGCCCTGATCGAAATGGGCGACTTCGTCGGTGCGGTGCTCAAGCACTTGCGCAAAGTGCCAGTAGACAAACTCAGCCTGTGTGGCGGTTTCGGCAAGATCAGCAAACTGGCGGCCGGGCACATGGACCTGCATTCGCGGCACTCGAGCATCGATTTGCCGCAACTGGCCGACTGGGCGGCGGCAATCGGCGCAGACGACGCGTTGCAGCAAGGCATCTGCACGGCCAACACCAGTCAGCAGGCGCTGGCCATGGCGGCTGCAGCTGGGGTCGCACTCGGTGATGAGGTGTGCCGGCATGCGCTGAACTTTGCGCGCAGCGTGGTCCCCGCGCAGGTGCAGGTGGAGGTGTTTGCGATCGATCGTCAGGGCGGCATTGTCGGGCATGCCGGAGGTTTTGCATGAAGCGGATTTTGCTGCTGGGCGGCGTGACTGAAGCGCTGGCGATTGCCCGGACCCTCGGGCCAGAACACATCTACAGCCTCGCCGGGGTCGGCCGGGTGCCGAGCGATCTGACCTGTCAGGTGCGCGTTGGCGGCTATGGCGGTGCCGAAGGTCTGGCGCGATTCATCACTGATGAAGGCGTGGATTTGCTGCTCGACGCCACGCATCCCTATGCCGCGCAAATCAGCCAGAACGCCGCGACTGCCGCGCAACTGACCGGCATCCCCTGCTGGGCCTTGCGTCGCCCGGCCTGGCGGCCACAGCCCGGTGATGACTGGCGCGATGTCAGGGACTGGGCCGAGTTGATCGCTGCGCTCAAACCGTTCCGCCGGCCACTGTTCACCCTTGGCCGTGAACCACTGCAGCACCTCGATGAAATCCCCGCCGACCAGTTCTGGACCCTGCGCGCCCTCGACGTTTACCCCGGCAACGAACGCTGCGAAGTGATTGGCGCCCGTGGGCCGTTTCTGCTGGACAACGAGCGAGCGCTGTTCGAGCGCCAGCAGATCGATGTGCTGATCAGCAAGAACAGCGGCAGCAGCGCCACCGAGCCGAAGCTGGAAGTCGCGCGCGAGCGTGGGGTGCCGGTGTTGGTGTTGCAGCGGCCGGGGTTGCCGGCGGTTGATCGGGAGTTTGGCTCGGTCGAAGCAATCCTCACCGCCCTCGCAACCTGCTGCCGTATTTAAATAAGTCGCACCGTCGCTCCGGTCTACACAGATTATGTGAGCGACACAGACCATTGTAGGAGTGAGCCTGCTCGCGATGACGTCAGCACAACCAGCACCTAATTGCCTGACACACCGCTATCGCGAGCAGGCTCACTCCTACAATGTCCCAGGCTCGACTGAATATCTGACCTGGGTGATAAACGGGAGCAACGATCCGATTTGCCAGCGAAGACGTCTGGTCTTGTGGCATATGACCTGAATCCTACAACCGCGCCGGACACTGCCCACAACAACTTAACGAATCATTGACTATTGGCAGTCAGCGTCCACCTCTACGCTCATCTTTGATTCCAAGAGCGTACCCATTCAATGTCAGAAGAATTCGCCCGTTTTGATGCCGCTGAGTACCTCAAAACTCCCGAGGACTTGGCGGCGTATCTGGATGCCTGTTTTGACGACGATGAAGGCGACGGCGTCCTTATCCGTGCAGCGCTCAATGACTTCGCCCGGGCTCAAGGCATGACACAAGTGGCACGGGATGCAGGTTTGGGCCGCGAAGTCTTTATAAAGCGCTGAGCAGCACTGGCAATCCCGAATTCGCAACTATCATGAAAGTCATGAAGGCTCTTGGCTTGAGACTGCATGCCGTAAGACTTTAAAAGCACTGCGACACCAAGCCGCACGACGCTTTTTTACTTATCGGCGCTGATCAGGCTAAATAGTCCGCGCCTGATCGCCCACTCCAACGGATCTGTCCCATGAACCGACGCCGGCTAGCAATTGCCTGGATCGCCTGCTTTGCAGTGCTGTTCAACATGCTCGCCATGCCGATGAGCGGGGCGATGGCGCAGGCGGCCAGTTCACCGGCCGAACAATTGCTCTGGAGCAGTTTCTGCACCGGCAGCGGGATGAAGATGGTGGCGATTGACATCGGCGCCGGCGATCAAAAGGCCCCGCAAAACGACAGCCATTCGAACATGCAGCATTGCTGGTGTTGCTCCGGCTCGGCGCCCTTGGTCGCGCTGCCGGGGCACTCGCCGCAGTTGTATTTCGCCCACTTTGAGAGCAATCGCAGCGTCCCGCCCGCCTCACTGCAAACACCAACGCCGCGCCAGCAATGGCCAAGTCTCAATCCCCGGGCCTCCCCTCTGGTCTGATTTGTTCGCGCAATAACCCGCGTTTCAAATCGTTCTGGAGAACTGCCATGTTGAACAAACTCATCGTCGTCGCTGCGCTGCTGTTGCCGGCGTGCTTTGCCCATGCCCACGAATACAAGGCCGGCGCGCTGGAAATCGCGCATCCGTGGTCGCAGGAACTGCCGCCGAATGCACCGACGGTTGCCGCGTACTTCATCATTCACAACGCCGGCAAGACCGACGATCGCCTGCTCGGCGTCGACTCGCCGATTGCTCCGGACGCGCAACTGCACGAACACGTCATGCAGGGCGATCTGATGAAGATGCAGCAGGTGCCGAGCGTGGCGATTCCGGCGGGTGGCAACGTGACCTTCGCACCGATGGCCTACCACGTCATGCTGCTCAACCCGAGCGATCGCAGCCTGCTCAGCGATGGCAAACGCTTCCCGATGACGCTGCATTTCGAGAAGGCCGGTGACGTCACCGTCGAAGTCGCTGTGCAGAAAAAACCGCCGGAAACCACGCAAACGCACGCGCACGCTCAGTAAGCCATCCGGCACACCTCGCCCATGCGCTCGACAAGCAGCAGGCCCACCCGGCAACGCCGTCAGACTGAACACCTGACCCGCGGCAGCTGGATCGCCCTGTTCGCCATGTTGATGATCTTCATCGGCCCACTGGTCTCTCAGTCGATGCCGATGGATCAACACGCCTCGACCTTGATGCCGATGAGCATGGGCATGTCGATGGACATGCCCGGCATGGATCACAGCCGCCATGACGCGCAACCGGCTGCCGAACACTGCCCGCCGCAATCCTCGCACCATGTGCTGTGGGAAAAATGCGGCTACTGCAGCCTGCTGTTCAATTGCCCGGCGCTGACCGGCAGCGGCGACTTCGTCGCGTTCAACGTCCCGCCGCTGAACACCTTCACCCCGCCCTCGCCACGCCTGGGCCACGCCCGGCTCCCCTTCTTTCCCGGCGCCCGCACCCGCGCCCCGCCCATCGCCGCGTAAACACGCACCTTTGATTGCACACGGTTGAGAAGACAGCTTCAGGCTGCCGGCCGTGTCGTTTACGACTGTTCGATGGAAATTGTCATGTCCAGGTTTGTTGCTGTTTCCCGCCCGGGTGCTGCCCCGGTGTCTTTCGCTTTGCACGAATCATCGATTCGTTTCAGGCATGCCATCGCCGTGCTTTGCGGCGTCCTGCTGGCCCCGCTGGCACTGGCCGATGAACACGCCCGCCACAACGAAGAACTGAGCCCGACGGTGATTACCGCGATCGCACCCAGTTCGCCGCTGACCATCGTCACCAACCCCAGGGACCCGCGCCAACCGGTGCCGGCCAGCGACGGTGGCGATTACCTGAAAACCATTCCCGGTTTTGCCCTGGTGCGCAATGGCGGCACCAACGGTGATCCGGTGCTGCGCGGCATGTTCGGCTCGCGCCTGAACATCCTCACCAATGGCAGCATGATGCTCGGCGCCTGCCCCGGCCGGATGGACGCGCCAACCTCGTACATATCTCCGGAAACCTACGATCAGCTCACGGTGATCAAGGGTCCGCAAACCGTACTTTGGGGCCCGGGCGCCTCGGCCGGCACGGTGTTGTTCGAGCGTGAACCGGAAAGCTTCGGCGAGCTCGGCACGCGGCTGAACGCAAGCATTCTGGCCGGCTCCCACGGGCGCTTCGACAAGGTCATCGACGCCGCTGCCGGCGGCCCGCTGGGTTACGTGCGGGTGATCGGCAACACCGCGCATTCCGACGACTATCGCGACGGCAACAACGACATCGTCGCCTCGCGCTATGACAAGTGGAACGGCGATATCGCACTCGGCTGGACCCCGGACGCCGACACCTTGATCGAGCTCACCGCCGGCAAGGGCGATGGCGAAGCGCGTTATGCCGGACGAGGGATGGACGGTGCGCAATTTCTGCGGGAAAGCCTCGGCCTGCGCTTCGAGAAATCAAACATTACTGACGTGTTGGAGAAGTTCGAAGCGCAGGTCTATTACAACTACGCCGACCATGTGATGGACAACTACACCCTGCGCACACCGTCCGGCACCGGCATGATGGCCGGGCCGATGGCGTCGAACGTCGACCGCCGCACCCTCGGCGCGCGGATCAAGGCGACCTGGCGCTGGGCCGATATCCAGCTGATCACCGGCCTCGACGCGCAGACCAACGAACACCGTCAGCGCAGTGCAATGGGCATCGACACCTACAAGGCGCTGCCGTACAGCAAGGACGCCGATTTCCATAATTATGGCGTGTTCAGCGAAATGACCTGGTACGCCGCCGAGCGTGATCGGCTGGTCAGCGGCGCCCGGCTCGACCGCGCCTCGGCCAAGGATTACCGGCAAACCACCGGTTCCGGAATGATGTCACGGCCCAACCCAACCGCCGACGATACGCGCGCCGACACCCTGCCCAGCGGTTTCATACGTTATGAACATGACCTCGCCGACAGCCCTACCACGCTTTACGCAGGGTTGGGCCACGCGCAGCGTTTCCCGGATTACTGGGAGCTGTTTTCCGCAAGCCGCGGCCCGGTGGGCTCGGTCAATGCATTCGATGCTATCAAACCGGAAAAGACCACCCAGTTCGACTTCGGCCTGAACTACAAAAGCGCCGACCTCGAAGCCTGGGCGTCCGGTTACGTCGGCGTGGTGCGCGATTACATCCTCTTCGATTACACCCCGGCGAAGATGGGCATGAGCACCTCACGCGCCGAGAACATTGACGCGCGAATCATGGGCGGCGAAGTCGGCGCGGCCTACAAGCTCACCGACCACTGGAAAGCCGATGCGACCCTCGCCTACGCCTGGGGCAAGAACAGCAGTGACGGCACGGCGCTGCCGCAAATGCCGCCGCTGGATGCGCGTTTCGGCCTGACCTACAGCGAGGACGACTGGAGCGCCGGAGCCCTCTGGCGAGTGGTCGCCGCGCAACACCGTATCGATGAAAACAAGGGCAACGTGGTCGGCAAGGATTACGACAAGAGTTCGGGCTTCGGCGTGTTCTCGGTCAACGGTGCCTACCGGATCAACAAGCACTGGAAGGTCAGCAGCGGCGTCGACAACCTTTTCGGCAAGGCGTACGCCGAACACTTGAACCTGGCGGGCAACGCCGGATTTGGCTACCCGGCCAACGATCCGCGAGCCATTAATGAACCGGGGCGCACGCTCTGGACCAAAGTCGATATGAGTTTCTGACAGCAGCGCCAGCAGGCTGGCTCCCACAGGTTCAACACTAACCCTGTGGGAGCCAGCCTGCTGGCGATCGGTTGCACAGCAACCGCCAAAGACAACCAGAAGATCCAAGCCAAGCGGAGCAAACCTGATGAACCAGCCCCAACCGAATTTCTACAACCTGGCCTGGCGTTGGCATTTTTACGCCGGTCTGTTCGTCGCCCCGTTCATGGTGATGCTGGCCCTGACCGGCATCATCTACCTGTTCAAACCGCAACTCGACTCGCTGATGTACAGCAGCCTGCTGAACGTTCCCGCAGGTCATCACACGGTGCCGGCCGACGACCTGCTGCAACGGATAAAAAACGCCTATCCGCAAGGCCAGGTCACCCAGTACCTGCCGCCGCTGAACGCCGAGCGCAGCGCACAGTTCGTGGTCAACAACGCCGGCCACGAACTCAACGTGTTCGTCGATCCGTACCACGGCGACATTCTCGGCGAGCAGGATGCCAAGCAGAACCTGCAAGCCATCGCCCGCGCCATTCACGGCGAATTGATGATCGGCACCGTCGGAGACCGGCTGATCGAAATGGCCGCCGGCTGGGGCGTGGTGCTGGTGGTGTCGGGGCTGTTCCTGTGGTGGCCGCGCGGTCAGGCAGCGGGCATTTTGTGGCCGCGGCTGAACGCCCGCGGTCGCGTGCTGTGGCGTGATCTGCACGCCGTCACCGGGTTCTGGGGCGCAACGTTGTTGCTGGTGATGCTGCTCAGCGGTATGACCTGGACCGGTTTCTGGGGCAAACAATATGCGGCGGTATGGAACGTGTTCCCGGCCGCGATGTGGAACAACGTGCCGACCTCCGACGTTGAAGCGCGCAGCCTCAACAGCGCCACGCGCCAGACCGTGCCATGGGCGATGGAAAACACGCCGATGCCGATGTCCGGTGACCATGCCGAACACATGGCGCATGCGGGTGCCCATGCCGGGCCTGCCGCACCGGCCGTCAGCCTGCAAGCCGTACAGAACATCGCCACTGAACGCAAAGTCGAACCGGGCTACAGCATCACCCTGCCGACTACCGCCACCGGCGTATTCACCATCGCCGTTTTCGCCGATGACCCACGCAACGACGCCACTCTGCATGTCGATCAGTACACGGGCAAGGTCCTCGCCGATGTACGTTTCGAGCATTACGGCACGGTGGCCCGCGCCACGGAAATCGGCGTGATGCTCCACGAAGGCAAGATGTTCGGCACCTTCAATCAGATCGTCGTGCTGCTGATCTGCCTGATGATTCTGCTCAGCGCCGTCAGCGGCGTGGTGATCTGGTGGAAACGTCGGCCCGAAGGCGGGTTCGGTGTCCCGCCGCTGCGCCATGATCTGCCGAAATGGAAAACCGGCGTGGCGATCATGCTGGCGCTGGCGGTGATATTCCCGCTGGTGGGGGCATCGCTGGTGGTGGTGTGGTTGCTCGACAGGCTGTTACTGGCACGGTTGGGCCAGCGCACGGCAGATATTGCGCCTTGAGCCCGAATAGGCGCGGGCAGTCTCGTCTGCCCGCGCCGCCGGTTCACAGCTCGTCTCTGGCGCGCAGGGTTGTCTCAAGCAAGGGCTGCTGCCGGCGGTTTTTCCAGCGGCTGCCCAAGCGCCCGGTCTGACGCCAATAGCGTCCGCTGAGCAGTACCCGCAGTTCGCCCAACAGCCTGAGCTGCGAAATGAACTCCGCCGGACTCAACCGGCTTATCCAGCGCCCGTTCCTGAATACCAGCGAATGCGCCGACAGCAACAGCGCGCTTTCGGTGGCTGAATAATCAGGTACGTATTTGAGTAGTGCCTGATCGGGTGTCGAGTAGTAATAAGCCTGAACATCGATCCCCCGATTTTTCAATTCATGGGTGTGGGCATGCATGCGATCGGAACTGGGGAAATCAGCTCCGATCTGCTCGAAGTCGGCCGTCAGCCTGGTGCTCGCTGACAGGTTGAACTGGTGGCTGGCGACACAGGTATAGCCCTCGAACAGGCTCAGTGGCGGGTTGCGCGACTGCGCGTCTTTGGTGGTACGGAACAGCTGTGCAACAAGGCTGGCGGCATTGTTGAAAACGGCAACCGGCTCGAGCGGCACAAAGCGCTGGCTCTTCGAACGCGCCAGAATTGCCCCCTCATAGCCGCTTCGGGTCAGCGTTTCGCTGTCGACACGCTGGTGAGCGTAGCGCGCGGCATCGTCCAGGTGATGGAAGATCGGGCCCAGGGCCGGCACCGGATGATTTTGCCAGCGTTGCTCAGGTGGCGTGTCGGCAAGGCGCGGCTGCCAGTCTTCATCCACCGGCCCATGACGCGACCAGCACTCACTGGTTTCAATGACCTCAAGCCGACCGGCCCTGGCCATTCGCTGCACGTATTCGGGGAACCCGAAGCGGCCTCGGGCCATAGCACGCTCATCGACCGCTGCCTGCACGCGCGATACGAAGGCGTTGGGGCGTAATTCGATCTGGCCGAACCGGTCAAAAAACTCACCGGGCTCAAAGGCGTGCAATTGCAGCTTCAACAACGCACCGTCGGCACAGGAGAAATAGAGCGGCTTGTATCCTTGGGGCGTGATGGCGCGCCTGCACGCCTGCTGGACGTCGTCGGGAGTAAAAAAAGAATGGCGCACGTCATTGGCGCGCACGCCGACGGAAGGCAACGGTGCGCGCAGATACAACGCGTCCCATGCATAGCCGCGCAGCCATTGGCCCTGCACGAAAAGCCGATCCAGCGCCAACCCGGAACGTTGCGCGGTCAGTGGCAACGTGGCGAGGAATACGCCCTCGCGAGCATTCAGGATGACCCCGAATGTCAGCGTGTCGCGACTGACCATTGCCTCGTGCACATACCGGGCGGCGGCATCGGCCTGTATGAAGACCGGGCTGCAGGGTGGTTCACTCGTGGCCTTGACGTAATCGGCCGAGGGTTGCAGGTCTTGGGCATAAGGTACCCACTGCTGGACCGCGCGGGGCGAGCCCCAGACTTCGCTGCCGACCACAACGTGCAAGTAGCCGATTCTGGCCAGAGAGTCGATCCAGGCAATCGGTTTCAACTCACCGCTGTGTATGCGTTGTTTGATCAGATCGGCGTCGAGAGTGACGGGCACCTTCTGGTTGTCCGACAAAGCTGCCAGCACATCAGCACGAAAGCGCTGCCAGGCACCTGCCTGGTAACGAATCAATGCCCCATCCGGTGCGAACAGGTATTCGTCCCAATTTTTCAGCCGGCGGGTGAACGCCGAATAAACGGTGTCGACCGACAACATGTTCAGGTAGATCTCTTTCTGGACCGCGGAAAACGCCACCGACAGCTCTCGTACGACACGCGATCGGTAACGCGCCGAGATTTTGCAGTCGGAAGGAAACACGCCGACGCCACGGCCCTCCTCCTCCGGGAGGATCTCGGTACTGTCAAAATCTTCCCGCGACACTTCGACCGGTAGCGTGGCCACGTACAGCCCATCGGCTCGACGCAGAATCAGCCCGCCCCAGGTCTTGTCGGCAGCGCTTGGCAACCGAGACCGGACATACACCGCTGCGTCATCTGCGCTTTGAAATGCCGGGCTGAGCCACCGGCGCTCGAGGTTGGCATAAGGCTGCCAGGTCGGTTTCACCAGGCCTTGGCGATCCCAGCACAGGCTCGTGCGCAACACCGACAGTTCGCCGCTACTGGCCACAACCTGGACAAAATCCGTCGGCAGCCTGACACCGGAAACGAGATCGCGTTTGAGCTTGTCGAGCGTCGTTTGCGAGGTGTCATCGTGAAACAGTTTGCTGGTCTTGCCGTGGCAGTACTTCAACAGCGCGCCTTCACGACTGGCAATGTACAGCGCTGCGGGCAAGTCCGAGGCGACCACTGGACGCCGCGGCGAGTAATACATCGCAACGATCAAGTCATCGGGGGTGATGAAATAATGCGCCAGCCAGTCCATGGGCCGGTCGGATGGATCTTTCACTCGCTGATGGCAATAGAAGCTGCCAAACAGTTCGAAGCCTTCGGGATAGCGATACCAAGGCTCGGCGGTCAGTGAGTCGAACACGCTATTGAGGTCGAACAGATTGTCGCGCCGTTCGCTGACCGGCAGCAGTTCAGTGGCGATGAACTGCTCGTGCGCCCTGTGCTTGAGAATAAAGCCGAACCACGCGCGCTTGTCGTCCTGCAAGCGTGTGTCGCGGGCGTACTGACTGTGTGCAGCTTCGTCTGCCGAGGCACAGACCGCACCATAAACGACGAACGCCGGACGCCGCCAGGGTAGTGGCAACAGCAAGGGCGGCCGGGGCAGCGTCGATTCGCGATTGTGCGGCGACTCAAACTCGGAACCGGACGGTGCAGGCAACGTCGGTACGTGCGTGACCGGTGTCGGCGTTGGGAGTTCGCTGGACGTTGGCACAGGCGAGACCGGCAGGTTCCAGTGCGCTGCAATGCGCCCTCGATAGCCCCATGTCGGGTCGTCGATCAGGTTGAACAATTCGCCGGCCCCCGCTTGCTCACGGACGAATGCCTGCGGTCGTTGAGTGCCGGTGTCCAGTTCCCGTGCCAATGTCCCCGGCTGCCGAGAGGTGCCGAGGCGACTGGCCAGATTCCTGGCCGCCGCGCTCGGTGAAGACTTGAAGCTGACCAGGCTGTTGCGCGCGCCGGAGCAATACAGTGTGATCCCGTCCTGGAGTGCCTGGCGTACTTCTGCGGCGTTTAACATTTGCAGACTCAGCAGCGCCTCCTGGGGCGTCCAGCGGTAATAGTCGACCTGCACCGGATCGAGTCGCGACAACGCCACATGGGAGACGTAACGGGCGTGCAGTTGATGATCGTCAGGGAAAATCGTCCGGCCGTGGTTGTCGACCGGATAGAGCCGAGCCTGAATGAGCGAATCGATGTCACCTTCCCGCGGTTCGGTCACGACAAAACGCTGGTCATTGCGCTGGAAAACATACCCGGCGAATTGGCGGTCACGGCGAATGCCGATTTGTTCATGCGCGTAACGGGCCGCGTCATCGGCGCTGAGAAAAGCCTGGCTCAGCACCGGCCAGTCAAAATGCGCGAACGGCTGCCAATCCAGGCCCACCGGCCCCAGTTGCGCCCATAAAGCGCTGCCGCGCACAACGCTCAGGCTGCCGGCCAGCACCAGCATCGAGACGAATACACGTGGGCGAAGAGTGCCCGCCATCAACCTGGCTTGCACGCCGTTGTCGCCAATGCTGCCGTCGGCATGCTCGACGCTCAGCGCCGCTTCAATCGCACTTGCGCTGAAAACGTACTGCAACATCGCCTGATCGCGTGTCCGAAGGTACAGCGACAACTGCCGCTTGTCAGACCATCGTTGGTTGCGACCATTGGCTGCGATGGCCAGGGCGATATCCTGAGGCGTGAAAAAATTTTCGTAGAGCCAGGCTTGCGCCGACGGCACCCGCTCGGACTCAGGGTGCGAGACGCAGTAAAAGCCTTCCAGTACGTAACCTTTCGGCAATTGCAGCTGACCATCGGCGTCCAGCGGGAAAATCCTTTGCGCATCCCAGGCAGCCAATCCGGCCGGGCGTGCATGGGTCGCGACATAGGCTTTGCCGTTGAGCTTTTTCAACAGCAAACCGGCAGCCTGTGCGCCTCTGGATTTCAATGCCGCGAGCACGGCGCGCTCGGCGTTGACACAGACCCGCGTAAGCAGTGGCAACTCGCTCGGCACACCGGTGGAAAACGCCTTGCCCGGCTTCCAGTCCCTGGGCACCCGTCCCACCGAGTGGCCCCAATCGGCATTCGAAACAATGACTTTGAGTTCGCCCACTGTCGCCAGTGTACGGATCAAAGCGACGACATCGGAAGTTGCCGACGGCGCACCGAATTGCAACTGGAGGGAGAAATTGCGCTCCTCTGGCGATCCGCTCGACACGTACTTGAGCAGGGTGCCGTCAGGGCCCGACAGATAAGCGCTGCGGAAAAAATCCCGCGCTACTGCATCACCGATGAAATCGCCCTCGGAGTAAAAACCGATGAACAGCCTGACCAGCATTTCATCGGATAACGAATGGCCCACGCGGACCTGGTCATGGATGGGCGGGTGGCTGTGGACGCTGGCGATGCAGCGGTAGCCCAACGGATGGAGCATTGCGCCAAGTGCATCGGTCTGGACAATGGTGCCAAAGTCGAAGCCTGTCGCTTCACCTGCCGCAGGTGAGGTGGCCACAAACTTTCCGTCCGGGCGCAGCAGCACCACGCTCCCGTACTCCTTGTCGGGATTAAGCGGAACTCGCGTATGAACCCAATAGGCGGCGTCTTCTTCGCTCAGAAATGCCGGGCTCAAGGGCGGTAGCTTGAACGCTGCCGGAGAAATTGCGGTGCGACCGGACCGGCCAGACACATCACTCATAAAAAACCTGCGCAGAAATCGGGATGAGCGGATGAGTGTGTGTCGGCGGGGCGGGTCAACCGCGGTATATGTTTATCGTTTGTGTATCCATATCGACATCGACATCGACGCCCCAATCTGGCGCAGCCGTGTGCACCGACGCGCCATGAGCGTCCCCTGATGGTGCGCCCGTCCCTTCCAGCAACCGCTCTGATACGACATTTTCTTGCTGAAACCTGACCGGGCACAGCCCTTGCAAAACACCCTTCAGTCGTCCGCATCTGCCAACCATAAAAACTCAATGTTCATGGAGATCGCACAATGAAGCGTCGCAGTTTGATCAAGGCTTTCACACTCACGGCATCCATTGCCGCGATGGGCATGACCTGGACTGTCCAGGCCGCCGAGACCATCAAGGTCGGGATTCTGCATTCGTTGTCCGGGACCATGGCGATCTCCGAAACGTCGCTCAAGGACATGGCGCTGATGACCATCGATGAGATCAACGCCAAGGGCGGTGTGAACGGCAAGATGCTCGAGCCGGTGGTGGTCGACCCGGCGTCCAACTGGCCGCTGTTCGCGGAAAAGGGCCGGCAACTGCTGACCCAGGACAAGGTCGCTGTGGTGTTCGGCTGCTGGACTTCGGTGTCGCGCAAATCGGTGCTGCCGGTGTTCGAAGAACTCAACGGTCTGCTCTTCTATCCGGTGCAATACGAAGGCGAAGAGATGTCGCCGAACGTGTTCTACACCGGCGCGGCGCCGAACCAGCAGGCGATCCCGGCGGTGGAATACCTGATGAGCGAAGAAGGCGGCAGCGCCAAGCGCTATTTCCTGCTCGGCACCGACTACGTCTACCCGCGCACCACCAACAAGATTTTGCGCGCGTTCCTGCATTCCAAAGGCGTGGCTGACAAGGACATCGAAGAGGTCTACACGCCGTTCGGTCACAGCGACTACCAGACCATTGTTGCCAACATCAAAAAGTTCTCGGCCGGCGGCAAGACAGCGGTCATTTCGACAGTCAATGGCGACTCCAACGTGCCGTTCTATAAAGAGCTGGCCAACCAGGGTCTGAAGGCCACCGACGTGCCGGTTGTAGCGTTCTCGGTCGGTGAAGAAGAGCTGCGCGGCATCGACACCAAGCCGCTGGTGGGCAACCTCGCGGCGTGGAACTACTTCGAATCCGTCGAGAACCCGGTGAACCAGAAGTTCGTCGCAGACTGGAAAGCCTACGCGAAGAAACACAACCTGCCGGGCGCCGACAAAGCGGTGACCAACGATCCGATGGAAGCTACTTATGTCGGCATCCATATGTGGGCGCAGGCCGTCGAAAAAGCCAAATCCACCGACGTCGACAAGGTCCGCGAAGCCCTCGCCGGCCAGACCTTCGCCGCGCCGTCCGGTTACACCCTGACCATGGACAAGACCAACCACCACCTGCACAAACCGGTGATGATCGGCGAGATCCAGAGCGACGGTCAGTTCAACGTCGTATGGCAAACCGAAGGCCCGGTGCGCGCCCAACCGTGGAGCCCGTTCATTCAGGGCAACGACAAGAAGCCCGATTATGCGGTGAAGAGCAACTGAGTCTGACTTGGGTTTTGACGTGGGGCGGAGATCCTTTCCCCCTCACCCCAACCCTCTCCCCCAAGGGGGCGAGGGGGAAGGGAGCTGGTCTCTATCGCTTTCAGAACCTGAGTTCGACGCAGGAATGTCAGGTCGACGCCGGATGACCTGACAACTCGGTAAGTCCCCTCTCCCTCTGGGAGAGGGTTAGGGTGAGGGGCGGATTCACAGCCGGACACCGCTCAATCGGCCACCGCAAGAAAGGACACACCACCCATGCTCACTGCCATACACCGCTTGCTTTTAGCTATCGCACTTTTCCTGCCGATGGCCGTCCACGCCGACGACGCCGAAGACTTCGTCGCGGCCAACCCGACGCAACAGGCCAGACTGCTGGAAGCCTGGGCCGCGCAGCCCGATCCGGCGCGTATCGAATTGCTTGGTGCCCTGCAACAAGGCGAACTGAGCATCGACGGCCAAACCAAAACCCTGCGCCTGAACAATCGCCTGCGGGGTCTGATCGACACCGCGATGGCCAGCCATCAATTGCTCGCCGCCGACGCCAAAATCCGTCTGAGCGCTGCGCAGCAATTGCAGAAAAGCGCGAAACCCGCGCAGCTGAAATTCCTCGACCAACAACTGTCTGGTGAAAAGGATGAAAGTGTCCACGCCGCCCTGAGTCTGGCACTGGCCAATCTGCAACTGGTCGACACCGACCCGGCCGTGCGTCTGGCCGCCGTGCGCCTGCTCGGCGAAACCGGTGATCCGCTGGCGCGCACACGTCTTGAAGGCCTGCTCGAACCGGGTGTGGAAAGCGATGCCGGCGTGCGCACCGCCGCTGAAACCAGCCTTGCCCAGGTCAAACGCAAACTGCTGATCGGCGAAGTCCTCGGTCAGGCATTCAGCGGCATGTCCCTCGGCTCGATTCTGCTGCTCGCGGCGCTCGGTCTGGCGATCACCTTCGGCCTGCTCGGGGTGATCAACATGGCCCACGGCGAAATGCTGATGCTCGGCGCCTACTCGACCTACGTGGTGCAGTTGATGTTCCAGCGCTACGCACCGCAGGCCATCGAGTTCTATCCCTTGATCGCGTTGCCGGTGGCATTTTTCGTCACGGCGGCGATCGGCATGGCGCTGGAGCGCACGGTGATTCGCCACCTCTATGGCCGCCCGCTGGAAACCCTGCTCGCAACCTGGGGCATCAGCCTGATGCTCATCCAACTGGTGCGTCTGGTGTTCGGTGCGCAGAACGTTGAAGTCGCCAACCCGGCCTGGCTGTCGGGCGGTATTCAAGTGCTGCCGAACCTGGTGCTGCCGTACAACCGCATCGTGATAATCGCGTTCGCACTGTTCGTGGTGGTGCTGACCTGGCTGCTGCTGAACAAGACCCGACTGGGCCTGAACGTGCGTGCCGTCACCCAGAACCGCAACATGGCCGCTTGCTGCGGCGTGCCGACCGGGCGTGTCGACATGCTCGCGTTCGGCCTCGGCTCGGGCATCGCCGGCCTCGGTGGTGTAGCGCTGAGCCAGATCGGCAACGTCGGCCCGGATCTGGGACAGAGCTACATCATCGACTCGTTCCTGGTAGTGGTACTCGGCGGCGTCGGGCAACTCGCCGGGAGCGTGCTCGCGGCATTTGGCTTAGGCATCGCCAACAAGATTCTCGAACCGCAGATCGGTGCGGTGCTCGGCAAGATCCTGATCCTCGCGCTGATCATTCTGTTCATTCAGAAACGTCCGCAAGGCCTATTCGCACTGAAAGGACGGGTGATCGACTGATGAACCAGCCTCTGTTAGTCACGGCCACACAAAAGGCCGGGCCGAAAGTCACGATCGCGGTCGGCGCGGTGGTACTCGCCCTGCTGCTCGCCTTGCCACTGCTGTCGTTATTGCCGGCGGAAAATGCCCTGTCGGTCTCGGCATACACCCTGACGCTGGTCGGCAAAATCCTCTGCTACGCCATCGTCGCGCTGGCGCTGGATCTGGTCTGGGGTTACGCCGGGCTGTTGTCGCTGGGCCACGGTTTGTTCTTTGCCCTCGGCGGTTATGCGATGGGCATGTACCTGATGCGTCAGGCCGCCGGCGATGGCTTGCCGGCGTTCATGACGTTTCTGTCGTGGAGCGAATTGCCGTGGTACTGGACCGGCACCAGCAGCTTTGTCTGGGCGCTGTGTCTGGTGGTATTGGCGCCGGGTCTGCTGGCGCTGGCATTCGGTTTCTTCGCCTTCCGCTCGCGGATCAAAGGCGTGTATTTCTCGATCATGACCCAGGCCCTGACTTTCGCCGGCATGCTTCTGTTCTTCCGCAACGAGACTGGATTCGGCGGCAACAACGGTTTCACCAATTTCCGCACGATCCTCGGTTTCGGCATCACCGAACCGGGCACCCGTGCGGTGCTGTTTTTGACCACGGTGTTGCTGCTGGTGGCGAGTCTGTTCATCGGCTGGCGTCTGGCGCAGAGCAAGTTCGGCCGTGTGCTGACAGCGCTGCGCGATGCGGAAAACCGTCTGATGTTCTGTGGCTACGACCCGCGTGGTTTCAAGCTGTTCGTGTGGGTGTTGAGCGCGGTGTTGTGCGGTCTGGCCGGGGCCTTGTATGTGCCGCAGGTGGGCATCATCAACCCGAGCGAAATGTCGCCGACCAACTCGATCGAGGCGGCGGTGTGGGTCGCTCTTGGCGGACGCGGCACACTGATCGGACCGCTGCTCGGCGCCGGCGTAGTCAACGGCATGAAGAGCTGGTTCACCGTGGCTTTCCCGGAATACTGGCTGTTCTTCCTCGGCGCGCTGTTCATCGTCGTGACGCTGTACCTGCCCAAAGGCGTGATCGGCCTGCTGAAGAAACGAGGTGAACAATGAGAGTAACCGCGAGCGCTGAATTCATGCTCGAGCCGGCCTTCTTCCCGGTCGAACCGAACAAGGACGAGGGCACCAGCCGCGACTCGATCGGCCTTGGCCAGCGCGTCGGCCCGGGCCTCGACACCCGTCACGGCACGATCCTGACCCTGGAAGACATCAGCGTCAGCTTCGACGGCTTCCGTGCGCTGAACAATCTCAACCTGTACATCGGCGTCGGCGAGCTGCGCTGCATCATCGGCCCCAACGGCGCGGGCAAGACCACGTTGATGGACGTGATCACCGGCAAGACCCGGCCGAGCCACGGCAAGGCGTGGTTTGGTGAAACGCTGGATTTGACGCAGATGAGCGAAGTGCAAATTGCCCAGGCCGGGATCGGCCGCAAGTTTCAGAAACCGACGGTGTTTGAAGCCTTGAGCGTGTTCGAGAACCTCGAGCTGGCGCAGAAAACCGACAAGTCGGTGTGGGCCAGTTTGCGTGCGCGCCTCAGTGGCGAACAAAAGGATCGCATCAGCGAAGTGCTGGAAACCATTCGCCTGACCCCCTCGGTCAATCGTCCGGCGGGCCTGTTGTCCCACGGGCAAAAGCAGTTCCTGGAGATCGGCATGCTGCTGATGCAGGACCCGCAATTGCTCCTGCTCGATGAGCCGGTGGCGGGCATGACCGACGCCGAAACCGAGTTCACTGCCGAGCTGTTCAAGTCACTGGCCGGCAAGCATTCGCTGATGGTGGTCGAGCATGACATGGGCTTTGTCGGCTCCATTGCCGACCATGTCACCGTGTTGCATCAAGGCAGCGTTTTGGCCGAAGGCTCGCTGGAGCAGGTGCAGGCCGATGAGCGAGTCATTGAAGTTTATTTGGGGCGATGAATCGGCCAGCTGCTAGCGGCAAGCTTCAAGCAGCAAGTAAAAGCCAAGTGGTACACCGCCCTGCTCTTGCTTGCGGCTTAAAGCTTAAAGCTTGCAGCTCAACTAACGGAGTTCAGATGCTACAGGTCCAACAACTTCATCAGTATTACGGCGGTAGCCACATCCTGCGCGGCCTCTCGTTTGACGTGAAGGTTGGCGAAGTCACCTGCCTGCTCGGGCGTAACGGCGTAGGCAAGACCACCCTGCTCAAATGCCTGATGGGCCTGCTGCCGGCCAAGGAAGGCGCGGTGAACTGGGAAGGCAAACCGATCACCACGCTCAAGCCGCACCAGCGCGTGCATGCCGGGATCGCCTACGTGCCACAGGGTCGAGAAATCTTCGGGCGCCTGACCGTTGAAGAAAATCTGCTGATGGGCCTGTCGCGCTTTCCCGGCAGTGAAGCCAAAGAGGTTCCGGGGTTCATCTACGAGTTGTTCCCGGTGCTGCTACAAATGAAGCAGCGCCGCGGCGGTGATCTGTCCGGTGGTCAGCAACAGCAACTGGCGATTGGTCGCGCACTGGCCAGTCGTCCGCGTTTGCTGATTCTCGACGAGCCCACCGAAGGCATTCAACCTTCGGTGATCAAAGAGATCGGCGCGGTGATCAAGAAACTCGCGGAACGCGGCGACATGGCGATTTTGCTGGTCGAGCAGTTCTACGATTTCGCTGCGGAACTGGCCGATCAGTATCTGGTGATGTCGCGGGGCGAGATCGTCCAGCAGGGTCGCGGTGAAAATATGGAGGCCGAAGGTGTTCGCGGGCTGGTCACGATCTAACGCGCCGGTCTAATCTGTAGCTTCCTAACGATAATCACACACCATGAATTCACTTGCCTCACCTGCCCTGTTTACCCCGAGCTGGCACGCCGAGCTGGAGCTGGCCTACGCGCGTTTCGGCGACTGCACGCGGCCGACCCTGCGCCGGCACCTCGGCCCACTGCGCGTGCAGAAGCACCTGTACGCCGAAGGCCCGGAAGTCTGCCAGCACATCATCGTCCATCCGCCGGGGGGAATTGCCGGCGGCGATCGCCTCGACATCAGTGCCCGCGTCGAAGCCAACGCCTGGGCGCAGATCACCAGCCCCGGCGCAGCCAAGTGGTACCGCGCCGGAGGGCCGGCTTATCAACAACTCGATCTGCACGTGGCAGCCGGGGCGACACTGGAATGGCTGCCGCAGGAAACCATCGTCTACAGCGCCGCGCAGGCTGAACTGAGCACAACCATCGACCTTGAAGGCGATGCGCGGGTGTTCTACTGGGATATCGTGGCGCTGGGAAGGCCGGCCAGTGGCGAGCGCTTCGACCTGGGGCACTTTCAGGCGCATCTGGATATCCGCCGCGACGGCCGCTTGCTCTGGCATGAACGCCAGCGCATCGTCGGCGCCGATGGCTTGCTCGATTCGCCGATCGGTCTGGATGGCCATCCGGTGTTTGCGACGTTGCTGGTGAGCGGTGAAATTGATGCTGAACTGCTGGAGCGTTGTCGTTCGCTGGGCCATACAGTGCGTGGGGATCTGACGCAGTTGCCGGGGTTGTTGGTGGCTCGGTGTCTGGCTTCTGAAGCATTACTCGCCCGTGCCTGGCTGATTGATTTGTGGCGCTTGCTCAGACCTGCGTTGCTCGGTCGTGAGGCTGTCGCGCCAAGAATATGGAGCACCTGAAATCCAGACCCCCACCCCCGCCCTCTCCCGGAGGGAGAGGGAGCCAGACCGAGTCGTCTGAAATGTATTCATCTGCCTGAACAATACTGCTGACTGAACTGGCCATTGAAAACAACCGAGATCAGTCCCCTCTCCCTCGGGAGAGGGCTAGGGTGAGGGGCCGCTCTGACTGGCACCCCGCCCTGCACGGACATTACACAAATCTGCCCTGATGGAACCCGAACCATGGACCTGACTCCACGCGAAAAAGACAAGCTGCTGATCTTCACCGCCGGCCTCGTTGCCGAGCGGCGCCTGGCCCGTGGCGTGAAACTCAATTACCCGGAAGCCATGGCCTATATCTCCGCCGCGCTGCTCGAAGGTGCGCGTGACGGCCAGACCGTCGCCGAGCTGATGCACTACGGCACCACCCTGCTCAGCCGCGAGCAAGTAATGGAAGGCATCCCGGAAATGATCCCGGAAATCCAGGTCGAAGCGACGTTCCCCGACGGCACCAAACTGGTCACCGTTCACCAACCGATCGTCTGAGGCGCGCCATGACCTACTTCATTCGCGATGCGCTCCACACCGACCTGCCGGCGATCCGCGATATCTACAACGACGCGGTGCTCAACACCACGGCGATCTGGAACGAGCAAGCCGTCGACCTCGGCAATCGCCAGGCGTGGTTCAGCGCGCGGCAGGCTCAGGCTTATCCGATTCTGGTGATCGTCGACAGCGACGACGCTGTGCTCGGCTACGCTTCATTCGGCGATTGGCGGCCTTTCGACGGTTTCCGCCACACGGTCGAACACTCGGTTTACGTGCGCAGCGATCAGCGCGGCAACGGCCTCGGCCCGCAACTGATGACAGCGCTGATCGAGCGCGCGAAAACCTGCGGCAAGCATGTGATGGTCGCCGCAATTGAAAGCGCTAACGCCGCCTCGATTCGTCTGCACGAACGCGCCGGTTTCAGCATCACCGGGCAGATGCCGCAGGTCGGCACCAAGTTCGGCCGCTGGCTCGACCTGACCTTCATGCAACTGACTCTCAACCCTGGCGCGCAGCCGCCTGACGCTCACAAGGAGTGACACCGATGAACGCCGCCCAGTTGCGCCGCGTCAACGCTGAAAGCTTCGCGCATTACCGCCAGGGCTTGATCGATCTGTTGCTCGACGCCGTCGGTTATGGCGCCAGCGTCGGCTTCATGGCTGACCTCGATGCAGCGCAGGCGCGCGTCTATTTCGATGAGGTGCAGGACAGCGTCAACAAGGGCAGCGTGCTGCTCTGGGTGGTGGTCAAGGACGAGCAAGTGCTGGCCAGCGTGCAATTGGGCCTGTGCCAGAAAGCCAACGGCCGCAATCGCGCCGAAGTGCAGAAACTGCTGGTGCGCGAACACGCGCGGCGGCGCGGCCTCGGTCAGCAGCTGATGCAGGCGCTGGAGCTCGAAGCGCGCAAACACCAGCGCGGCCTGCTCTATCTCGATACCGAAGCCGGCTCGCCAGCGGAAAATTTCTATCAAGCCCTGGGTTACAGCCGCGCCGGGGAAATCCCCGACTACGCCTGCGACCCCCACGGCACGTATCGCCCGACCGCTCTCTACTACAAGATTCTGCAAGGAGCCCAGTGATGATTCCTGGCCAATACCAGATCCAGCCCGGCGACATCGAACTCAACGTCGGCCGCCGCACCGTCAGCCTGAAAGTCGCCAACAGCGGCGACCGGCCGATTCAGGTCGGCTCGCACTATCACTTTTTCGAGACCAACGACGCACTGCTGTTCGACCGCGCCGCCAGCCGCGGCATGCGCTTGAACATTCCGGCCGGCACGGCGGTGCGTTTCGAGCCGGGGCAGAGCCGCGAAGTCGAGCTGGTGGATTACGCCGGGCATCGGCGGGTGTTCGGCTTTGCCGGACGCATCATGGGTGATCTCTGACATCGGCGTGCACCGCCGCCCCTCACCCCAGCCCTCTCCCGAGGGAGAGGGAGCCGATCACCGCGATCAGTCCCCTCTCCCGAGATAGAGAGCCGATCACCGATAACCGCCTCACCGCGATCAGTCCCCTCTCCCTCCGGGAGAGGGCTAGGGTGAGGGTCCATGGCTCACCACCATTTTCCTGAAGGACGCAGCATGAAAATTTCCAGAAGCGCCTACGCCGACATGTTCGGCCCCACCGTCGGCGACAAGGTGCGCCTGGCCGACACCGAGCTGTGGATCGAAGTCGAGAAAGACTTCACCACCTACGGCGAAGAAGTGAAATTCGGTGGCGGCAAGGTCATCCGCGACGGTCAGGGCCAAAGCCAGTTGCTCGCTGCGGAAGTGGTCGACACGCTGATCACCAACGCGCTGATCATCGACCACTGGGGCATCGTCAAGGCCGATGTCGGCCTCAAGGACGGGCGCATTGCGGCGATCGGCAAGGCCGGCAACCCCGACGTGCAGCCCGACGTGACCATCGCCATCGGTGCCGGCACCGAAGTGATTGCCGGCGAGGGCATGATCCTCACCGCTGGCGGCATCGACACCCACATCCATTTCATCTGCCCGCAGCAGATCGAAGAAGCACTGATGAGCGGCGTCACCACGATGATTGGCGGCGGCACCGGCCCGGCCACCGGCACCAACGCCACCACCTGCACATCCGGCCCTTGGCACCTGGCGCGCATGCTTCAGGCGGCCGACGCGTTCCCGATGAACATCGGCCTCACCGGCAAGGGCAACGCCAGCCTGCCGGAACCGTTGATCGAACAGGTCAAGGCCGGCGCCATCGGCCTCAAGCTGCACGAAGACTGGGGCACCACCCCGGCGAGTATCGACAACTGCCTGAGCGTCGCCGATCAGTTCGACGTGCAGGTGGCGATCCACACTGACACCCTCAACGAATCCGGCTTTGTCGAAACCACTCTCGGCGCGTTCAAGGGCCGCACCATCCACACCTATCACACCGAAGGGGCCGGCGGCGGGCACGCGCCCGATATCATCAAGGCCTGTGGTTTCCCCAATGTTTTGCCGAGTTCGACCAACCCGACCCGCCCGTTCACCCGCAACACCATCGACGAACACCTCGACATGCTGATGGTCTGCCACCACCTCGACCCGAGCATTGCCGAAGACGTCGCGTTTGCCGAAAGCCGCATCCGCCGCGAAACGATTGCCGCCGAAGACATCCTCCATGACCTCGGCGCATTCTCGATGATCAGCTCCGACAGCCAGGCCATGGGCCGTGTCGGCGAAGTCATCACGCGCACCTGGCAGACCGCCGACAAAATGAAAAAACAGCGCGGCCCGCTGCCGCAGGACGGCGAAGGCAACGATAACTTCCGCGCCAAGCGCTACATCGCCAAGTACACCATCAACCCGGCGATCACCCATGGCATCAGCCATGAAGTCGGCTCGGTGGAAGTCGGCAAGTGGGCTGATCTGGTGCTGTGGCGTCCGGCATTCTTCGGTGTCAAGCCGACGCTGATTCTCAAGGGCGGCGCGATTGCCGCGAGCCTGATGGGTGATGCCAACGCCTCGATTCCGACCCCGCAGCCGGTGCACTACCGCCCGATGTTCGCCAGTTACGGTGGCTCGCTGCATGCCACCAGCCTGACCTTTATCAGTCAGGCGGCGCAAGACGCCGGATTGCCCGAAGCATTGGGTTTGAAAAAGAAAATCGCCGTGGTCAAAGGTTGCCGTGACGTGCAGAAAACCGACCTGATCCACAACGATTACCTGCCGGACATCGATGTCGACCCGCAAACCTATCAGGTCAAGGCCGACGGCGTGTTGCTGTGGTGTGAGCCGGCGGAAACCTTGCCAATGGCGCAGCGTTACTTCCTGTTCTGATGGCGGTTGCGCTGTCGGAAACGGACGCTCGTCCATTCCCGGCAGCGCGGCCTGATCAGTCAGGGAACGCCCACGACATCTGTTGTTCGCTGTAGTTGTAATCCAGACGCAGCTCGGTGCCTGCGGGGATGTCCTGCGAAGCGAACAGCGTGTTCAGAATAAAGTCGCGGGTCACCTGTTTATCGCCAACCCATTGTTGCGCCTCGATATCGAACGGCACGGTTTCTACGTTATAGCCATTCGGTGCCTGGCGAATCGGCTTGCCTGCTTCGTTGTATTCGAAATTGGAGTTGATCCGGGAAATGATGTTGTCGCCCAGGACCGCCAGCGGATCAGGCAGCATTCGCCCCGGGCCATATTGCAGACGCATCCCGGCGAGCATGCTGAACGTCTGTTCATAAGGCCGTACGAACCTTGCCGGCGTGATGACACCGCCGTAGACGCCGATGGCCTCGCCCTTGGCGATGCGCCGGTTGGCCACCACCATGGACTGGCCGATCAAGGCCTTTTCACCGGGGACTTTCATGTCCGCCTCGGTAAACACTCGCCACTGCAACTTTTCTTCGTAGAGCATCGCCACATCTTCATAACCTTCGTACTTGATGTAGGGCTTGATATGTTCGGAGGTGAACAGATCGCCGTTTTCAAAGCGCACTTTGGTCTGCAACTTTCGA
This sequence comes from Pseudomonas sp. Z003-0.4C(8344-21), assembly GCF_900104975.1. Taxonomy (NCBI): domain Bacteria; kingdom Pseudomonadati; phylum Pseudomonadota; class Gammaproteobacteria; order Pseudomonadales; family Pseudomonadaceae; genus Pseudomonas; species Pseudomonas sp. Z003-0.4C(8344-21). Next base: position 5,683,586 of record NZ_LT629756.1, read on the forward strand.
ATGCGGATCGGTCTGCCGGCAACGTCACGTAGCGGATATTTGCCATTGTTGGCGCGGTTGTAAGTGCCCAACTGGTTACCGAGAAACGAATAGCGCGTTTCGCTGCGCATCGTGCTCAACTCCTGAGCCGTATAGGGTTTGATCGGCATGGATTCGGAGGCGAGGAAAAACTCTTCCGATTCCCCGTCATCAGTGCGCGGCAATTCCTCCAGGGCCATTTCAAACTCGTCGTCACTGCGGCGAGGCGAGCGACGGCTCTTGCGCGGCATGACAGCCTGCGGCGTGGAAATGGTGAAATCCTGCAATGGATACCAGTGGTTGCTGGCTGCGTCATGTGCCAGCACCGGCCCCGAGGCTTGCAGTTCGCTCGCCAGGCGGGCCCGGTGCAGCCCGGTTTGCGCATCGACGGCAAGCAACACCGTGCCGCCACCCTGAATGTCGGCGTACCTGCGCCCCTTGAACGTGCGGATGCCCTCCGCATCGGCATCGGGCAAGGTGATCGAGGCGGGAATCAGGTATTGCTGCAACGCGGAGAGGTCGGCGCTGACGGTTTCAGCGGTAGCGGACGTCGATACGTGCACCTGCACCCTCGAGGTCGTTGCCTGCGAGGAATCGGCGGTGCTGCCGGCAGCTTCAGGCGTATCGCCAGGTGTTCGGCGCGTCACGGGGTCAGGCGTGAACCGGGTTGTTTCTGCTCCGGACGGCGTTGAATCAGCCGGCGTGCGCGGGCGAGGGGGTACATCGACACGGGTCGTGCCGGGCGTTGGCGGTTTGGGTTTGACTGGCATGAGTACGTTTCCTTGTAAGAACGGCGCAGCGCCACGGCATGCAGTGGCGCCGCGGGAATCGGCGTCCAATGCCGACCCTCAGCGCAAACTAGCAGACCGATCCGCCCGTTCAAACCAGAAAAACATGTGCACACAATAACTGTGGATGGCGGCTCTATTCGACCAGCAAGCGCCCCAGACGCTGGCGCAACATGCGGTTTTCGGCGCGCAGCTCGCGCACTTCTTCGAGCAGGTCCAGCGCCAGGGCGACGCCCTCCCACTCCAGCTCCAGGTCGCGTCGCAGCTTGGCGGCGCGTTTGGCCAGGGCCAGTTCGTAATCGGTGAAGCGCCATTCGCGCGGCGGCCCGCCCTGAGGTTCGAGAATGCCGTGTTCGACGATCTCGATCACGTAGACGTCCGACAGATCGGCCGCCTCACAGAATTCTGCCATGTCCAGTTGAACGCTCAGGGGGGTGCTCATGATGGGCTACTCCGTCATCGAATTCAGAAGTTCTCGCGCGGGTTGAACGCGGCTTTTTTCGCCAGTTCCTGCCACAGCGCCTTGACCTCATCGTCGGCCGCTTTCGGCATCACAGCCTTGAGTTGCACGAACAGATAGCCGCGCTCGCCGCTCTTGCTCTTCAAACCGTGCCCCTTGGCACGCATGCGCTGGCCGTTCTGGCTGCCGGCCGGCACCTTGAGATTGATCTTGCCGGTCAGGGTCGGTACCGCCACTTCGGTGCCCAGCGCCAGCTCCCACGGTGCCAGCGGCAAGGTGATGATCAGGTTGTCGCCTTCAACATCGAACTTGGGGTGCGGCGCAAAGCGGATGGTCAGATACAGATCACCATTCGCCCCGCCACCGACGCCCGGCGCGCCCTGGCCCTTCAAGCGGATGCGCTCGCCATCGGCAACGCCCGCCGGAATCTTCACGTTGAGGCTCTTGCTGGTGTTGCTGACGTGCTGGCCGTGCGCGTTGTATTGCGGCACCTGGAAGGTGACTTTCTTCGACTCGTCCGACAGGGTTTCCTCAAGAAATACCGGCAATTCCATTTCCACGTCCTGCCCTCGCCGTCCACGGGATTGCCGGCCTTCGCCGCCGCCGAAACCGGGGCCGCGATTGCCGAAGATCGAACTGAAGAAGTCCGAGAAGTCGCCGGTATCGGCACCACCGCCGCCGAAGCCGCCACGGCTCTGCCAGCCCGGTGGCCCCTGGAAGGGCTGACCGTGCTGACCATAACGGCGCAGTTCGTCGTATTCGGCGCGCTTGTCGGCGCTTTTCAGCGCTTCATAGGCTTCCGAGGCGTCTTTGAATTTGGCCTCGGCGTCCTTTTCCTTGCTGACATCGGGGTGGTATTTGCGCGCCAGCTTGCGATAGGCCGCCTTGATCGCCTTGTCGTCCGCTGTCGGCTCCACGCCGAGTATCTTGTAATAGTCTTTGAAGTCCATTGAAGGATCACCATCCGTTATCGATTTCGCGCCGTTGCCAGCCTGCGCCCGATTGGCACGTGCCGGGTTGACCGATCTCAAGATTGTGACCGGGTGGCGCCGCAGAAGTTTATCGGCAGTGGACGGCGGTTCTGCTGACCGCCGGTGTATCTGCCGGCCCATGCCAGCAAGTTTGGGGCGAACCGCGAGGTTTCAAGGCAACCGGGATGCGAAATAGCAGATGACCGGCCTTCGAATCTGGCGCGCACTGACATACACTGCGCGGCCGTTTTTTTGACCGGAACCGAAAGACATGAAAGACGCCTCTCCAGCCCGTGCCTGCGGCATCGACTTCGGCACGTCCAACTCCACCGTCGGCTGGCTGCGCCCCGGCATGGACACCATGATCGCGCTGGAAGACGACAAGATCACCCTGCCCTCGGTGGTCTTCTTCAATATCGAGGAACGCCGTCCGGTCTACGGACGCCTGGCGCTGCACGAGTATCTGGAAGGCTACGAAGGTCGGCTGATGCGCTCGCTGAAAAGCCTGCTCGGTTCCAAGCTGATCAAGCACGACACCAGCGTGCTCGGCACGGCGATGCCGTTCAAGGACCTGCTCGGGCTGTTCATCGGCCAGCTCAAGAGCCGCGCCGAAACCGCCGCCGGTCGCGAATTCGAGCAAGTGGTGCTGGGGCGCCCGGTGTTCTTCGTCGATGACGATCCGCTGGCCGACCAGGAAGCCGAAGACACTCTGGTCGAGGTCGCTCGCAAGATCGGTTTCAAAGAGGTGTCGTTCCAGTACGAACCGATCGCCGCAGCGTTCGACTACGAGTCGACTATCGAGAAAGAAGAACTGGTGCTGATCGTCGACATCGGCGGCGGTACATCGGACTTCTCGCTGGTGCGCCTGTCGCCCGAGCGGCGCGCGCTTGATAACCGTCACGACGACATCCTCGCCACAGGCGGCGTGCACATCGGCGGTACCGACTTCGACAAACAGCTGAGTCTGCAAGGCCTGATGCCGCTGTTCGGCTATGGCAGCCGGATGAAAAGCGGCGCCTACATGCCGACCAGCCACCACATGAACCTGGCGACCTGGCACACCATCAACTCGGTGTACTCGCAGAAGTCGACGCTGGCGCTGGGCAGCATGCGCTACGACATCGAAGACACCGGCGGCATCGACCGTCTGTTCAAGCTGATCGAACAACGCGCCGGGCACTGGCTGGCGATGGAAGTCGAAGAAACCAAGATCCAGCTGACCCACACCGACAGCCGCCATGTGCCGCTGGATCGCATTGAAGCGGGGCTGAGCGTCGAGCTAAGCCGCACGCTGTTCGAATCCGCGATCGAAGCCTTGCTCGAGCGCGTGCGCGGCAGCGTTACGCAGTTGTTGAATGACGCCGGCGTAGCAGTCGATCAGGTTGATACGGTGTTCTTCACTGGGGGCTCCAGCGGCATCCCGGCACTGCGCAACAGCGTCTCGGCGATGCTGCCGAACGCGCGGCATGTCGAAGGCAATATCTTCGGCAGCATCGGCAGCGGCCTGGCGATTGAAGCCCGTAAACGGTATGGCGTTTAGCGCCAGCTGCAAGCTTTAAGCTGCAAGCTACAAGTAAGAGCAAAAGCAAAAACAAGAGCCGCTGCAGCTTTTGCCTTTGCTTTTACTTGCCGCTTGAAGCTTGCAACTGAAAGCTGCTTTTCAAACCATTCCTCCGAGCTTCAGTTCGCTCTTCAGGTACGCATAATAAATCGGCCCCGCCACCACTCCCGGCAAACCGAATGCGGCTTCGAACACCAGCATTGCCAGGAGCAACTCCCACGACTTGGCACTGATCTGCCCGCCGACGATGCGCGCGTTGAGAAAGTATTCGAGCTTGTGGATAACGATCAGATAGCCCAGCGCCGCAACGGCCACCCAGATCGACAGCGACAGGCCAACGATGGTGATCAGCGTGTTGGAAATCAGGTTGCCGATCACCGGCAGCAGGCCGAGCAGGAAAGTCAGCACGATCAGGGTCTTGGTCAGCGGCAGCTTGATCCCGAACAGCGGCAGAACCACCGCAAGAAAGATCCCGGTGAAGAAGGTGTTGAGCAGGGAAATCTTGATTTGTGCGAAAACTATGTTGCGAAACGCCTGCACCAACAGGTGCAAACGATCGAACAGTGCCGCAGCCAGTGGCTTGCGTTTGGTCACGTCGGGGATGCGTTGCAGCGCAATGATCGCACCGAGCACCATGCCTATCAGCAGCGTGACGAACATGTGCGCGGCGTCCTTGCCGACCAGTTGCAGGTCGGACAGATGTTTGCCCAGCCATTCACCAATCGCTACGCGAAACTCCGCCGCACTGGCTGGTAGATAAGCATCGATGAACGGCGGCAATTGCCCGCGCGCACGATCGACCACGCCCATGAACTTATCGAGGGAAGCGCCGGGATTTTCCGCTTCGTGCAACAGAAAACTGATCGCGCCGGCGAAGATCAACGCCAGCACACTCACCACCAGAGTGCCCAGCAAGGCCACCGCCAGCCAACGCGCACGCCGGCCCTCGATCAAGCGCTGCAACTGCGGGGTCAGCATGTTGACCAGCTCGAACACCAGCAACCCGGCCAACAGACTCGGCAACAAACGCAGCGGCAGCACCAGCAGCAGACCGCCGAAAATGATGATGCAACTGACCCAGAACACGACATGACGCTGAGAAAACGTTGGCATACAGCCTCAAAACGAACGGCGTAAAAGGATGGGCAGTCTGCCAGCGATCCGGGGAGAGCACTAGGGATATGCGGGGTTTCGGATTTTCGCGCATGGCTTGCGAATTTTTCCCTCACCCTGGCCCTCTCCCTTTGGGAGAGGGCCAGGGTGAGGGTCAATCTGGAGACGATCACATTATTGGGCGCCCCATCGCACCGCTTATTTCTTCTTCAGACAATCACTCATGAACGCCTTCCGCGCATCGCCGGTCAGCGCCTTGGTTTTCGCGTCGGCATTGCAGGTACTCATCTTCTGCTGCTGCGGGGTCAGGACCTTGCCGTCGTTCGCTGCCGGGGTGGCCTTGAGGCAGGTGCTCATGAAGGTTTTGCGCTCGTCACCCTTCAGGCTCTTGGCGGTCGCATCGGCATTGCAGGTGGTCATCTTGTTCTGTTGCGCCGTGGCGGCGAAACCCTGGGAACACAGGAGCAGACCGATCATCAACAAAGGCACACGCAACATCTTCATGGAGTTTTCTCCTGGTTGCCGCACCGATGGATGCGGCCTCGGCTGGAGTGTAGCCAAATCCTGTTACACCTTCCTGCCTTCCAGGTGGCTGCGGCGGTATTGCTCCGGCGTGCACCCAGCCTGACGGGCGAACATGGCGATGAACGCCGAGCCGCTGCTGTAACCGAGATCAAAAGCGATTTCCTGCACGCTCCGTGCAGTTTCCAGCGCCTCGATGGCGGCGAGGTAACGCAAGCGCTGGCGCCACTCACCGAAACTCATCCCCAGCTCGCGAACAAACTGCCGGGCCAGCGTGCGCTCGCTGACATGCACCTGCAGCGCCCAGTGGGCCAGCGGCTGATTATTGCCCGGCTCAGCTTGCAGCATGTCGAGAATCGCCAGCAAGCCGGGGCTGCTGGCGTACGGCAGGTAGCATTCGTGCACAGGCGCCTGCTGCAGTTGATCGACCAATACCTGGGCCAGGCGCTGATCGGCATCCAGTTGCGGGATCTTCACATCTCGGGCGGCGAAGTCCTTGAGGATCGCCTTGAGAATATCGCTGATCGCCAGAGTACAAGCCCGCGCCGGCAACTCGGCGCAGACCTTGGGATCGAGGCACACCGCGCGATAGTTGACCGGTTGATGGCTATAGAAACTGTGTTCGACCTGCGGCGGCACCCACACGGCGTATTGCGGCGGTGACATGAAGCGGTTGCCGTCGACATCCATGTGCAGCACACCGTGCGCCGCGTATTCCAGCGTGCCCCACGGGTGTCGATGCGGCGCGGCAAATTCGTGAGCATTGAAATCGGCGTAGCGAAAGTACACCGCCGACGGCAGTTCGCTGAAATCCAGCAGATCGATGTGTTTGCTGTTCATGCTGTCCGGTTGCAGTGGCGATTTGTCCGGTTCGCAGTATAGGGCTGCATCCGGACAAGGGATAATTGCCGTTCATTAACGTACTGGTTTCAACTCATGCAATACGCGTTTCCACTGCTGGCGATTTTTATCTGGGCCGGCAATACCGTAATCAACAAACTGGCGGTCGGGGCGATTTTCCCGGCCGAGATCGGTTTCTACCGCTGGCTGCTGGCCGGCCTGCTGTTCACCCCGTTCATGCTCAAGACAGTCATTGCGCACTGGCCGCAGATTCGCCCGAACCTGGGCAGGATTTTCATCCTCGGCGTGCTGGGCATGGCGGTCTATCAGAGCCTCGCCTATTTTGCCGCGACCCTGACCACTGCGACCAACATGGGCATCATCCTCTCGCTGATGCCCTTGATGTCGCTGGCCATGGCGATCATCAGCCTCGGGCAACGCCTGACCGCCGGGGCGCTGGTTGGCGCGGTGCTGTCATTCGCCGGAGTGCTGGTGGTGGTGTCGTCCGGTAGCCTTGGCAGTCTGCTGCAACACGGGGTGAATCTGGGTGATGCGATGATGCTGATCGCCACGCTGGCCTACGCGATCTACAGCACGCTGCTGAAGAAATGGCAGCTGCGTTTGCCACCGCTGGTGCTGTTGTATTTGCAGGTACTGGTGGCGATCGTCGTGTTGTTTCCGCTGTACGCCGCTTCGCCGAAAACCGGGCTGACCGCGCAGAACATTCCGCTGGTGCTGTACGCTTGCCTGCTGGCATCGATGCTCGCGCCGCTGGCGTGGATGCAGGCAGTGCAGCGTCTGGGGCCGAGCCGCACGACGCTGTTTTTCAACTTGCTGCCGTTGATTACCGCGTTGATTGCGGCAGTGGTGTTAAAGGAGCAGTTGGCGATGTATCACCTGGTCGGCGGGTTGCTGACGTTGGGTGGGGTGGTGTTGTCTGAGCGCTGGACCACGGTGCTGGGGCGCAAAATCGGCGTCGTCTGATCCGGCCCTATCGCGAGCAAGCTCACTCCTGCAGTTGAAATGCGCTCCCTGCAGGAGTGAGCCTGCTCGCGATGAACGATAACCCGGTCTGCCTGCTAACACCCGGCCGCCTCCAGCCGCGCCGCATGCTCGACAAACAGCCTTACCGGATCCGCGCCCTTGCCAACCAGCCCCAACGACTGGTTGACGATGTCGAAGTGGTCCAGCGGATAGTCATCGCCAATCACCGTACCCAAGTGTGAGCTGTAACGTCCGACCATGCCGTCGCACTGCCCCGGCTCGCGCACGAAGGTTTTCGCAAACAGCCGACAGCTGCGATTCGTCCCGTCGAACAGATTGCCGCCCCGATCAGTCTTGCCCGGCTGCAACGTGCCCGACCACGAGTAATAACGCACACCGTTGACCTCTTCCGGCCCGTGCCCGCCCCAGGTTTGCGGCAAGCCCTGTGGATAACGCTGATTGAACAGCGCTACGCCCGCCGTGGTCAGCGAATGGTGCGAGGCATGAATATCCACCGGCAGTTTCGGCCCGTGGTAGCCGGTATCGAGCAAGGCCATGACCCAGCCGACCAGGCGCAGCAGGGCTTCGAGCAGGCGGCCCCGGGCGCTGTCGGCGGGATAGTTGGTTTCAAGATAGTCAGCCAGTTCCGAACCGTGGTTCGGCCCGGCCACGGACGTCACCGAGGCGACCAGATCCGGGCGTTTCGCCGCCGCATAACGCGCCGTCAGCGCCCCTTGGCTGTGACCGAACAGATTGACCTTGTGCGCACCGGTCTCGCGCAGGATTTCATCGATTCGCGCCAGCAACTGCTCGCCACGCACCTCAGTTGAATTGAGCGGCGACACCTGCACGGCAATCACCGTCGCCCCCGTGCGGCGCAACGCCTTGATGATGCCGTACCAATACGGGTAGAACACCAGCCGGACGAACCCGAGCATGCCCGGCACCAGCACCAGTGGATAACGTGTCGACATCGGCGGACATCCTTGTAGTCGTGAGTGGATGCAAGATGTGCAAAACGCCCGCCAAGCATCCACGTGGATCATGACAACTCGACCACCAGCCTACTGCAGGCCCATGGCGAACGTCACTTCAAACCCGGCAGCGATCAGCAAGAACAGCCAGGCCATCAGAATGTCCGGGCCAGGTCGAGCAGCCGTTGCTCGGCCGCGGCCACCGACACCGCAAAGGTGCGCTCGGCAGACTCCTCGCCTTCGGCGGCGACAACCGTGACGTCATTGATGCCGATGAAACCCAGTGCCGTGCGCAGCCACGGATCGGCATGGTTCAAGGCCTCCAGCTCGCCGCCGGGGCCGAAGCCAAATCCGCCGCGACTGGTGACGATCAGGGCTTTCTTGCCCTGCAACAATGGCGTGTACTGGGCGACGCCGTTGTCCAGCGTGTGGTCGAAGGTCAGCCCCAGACGCACAATCTGATCGACCCAGGCCTTGAGGCCGCTGGGCACATTGAAGTTGTACATCGGCGTGGAAATCAGCAGCAGATCATGGTCGAACAGTTCACCCACCAAGGCGTCACTCAACGCCAGATCCGCCTGCATCACCAACGGTCGCACCTCGGGCTCCGGATAGAACGCCGCCGCCACAAACGCCTCGCTGACCGCCGGAATCAGCGCTCGCCCCACCTCACGGCGAGTCACCTGCGCCCCCGAATGACGCGTCTGCCAGGCACTCAAAAACCCTTCCGCCAGCCGCCGCGAAGTCGACCGCTCACCCCGTGGACTGCTGTGCACCACAAGAATCCTGCTCATCTGTAAATCTCCTGACTAGAATTTAACCACTTGACGCTTGCAGCTTGAAGCTGGCCGCTGCTTCATCTCAAATGAGCAAAAATCAGTCGGGATGAATTGATTTCACCCATGGAGTTGCCCATGTTCGCCTCGTTGCCGCTGACCGCCCTGCGTGCTTTTGAATCAGCCTCCCGGCTGCTGAGTTTCAAGGCTGCTGCCGAAGAGCTTTGCGTCACGCCTACTGCGATTTCTCATCAGGTCCGCGCCCTGGAGGATTGGCTTGGTGTGGCGCTGTTCGAGCGTCTGCCGCGCCAGGTGCGCCTGACCGAGGGTGGCGAACGTCTGTTTCGCAGCCTGCACGGCGCGCTGCTGGAGGTGGCGCAATGCGTTGATACCCTGCGCCCGCAACGCAGCGGCAGCAGCCTGACGCTCTCGACCACTGCGGCGTTCGCCGCGCTGTGGCTGGTGCCGCGGCTCGGGCGTTTCTATGCGCAGCATCCGGATATCAATGTGCGCCTCGACACCCACTGCGAAGTCATCGATCTGCATCAGGACGCCAGCGTCGATCTGGTGCTGCGCTACAGCCTCGACGACTACCCGAACCTGTATGGCCTGTGCCTGTTCGATGAGTCGTTCGGCGTCTACGGCTCGCCCGAGCAGGTGGCGCTGGCCGCGCGGCGCACGCCGACGCTGATCAGCGTGCACTGGTACAACTCGAAGCTCTACGCGCATGGCTGGCAGGCGTGGTGCGCAAAGTCTGGCGAGAACTGGCTGAGCCCGACACCGGCCATCCGCGAATACGACGAAGAGCATTACGCCCTGCAAGCGGCGATCGCCGGACAAGGCCTGGTGCTGGCGAGCAATATTCTGGTTTCGCAAAGCGTCGCCAGCGGTGTGCTGGTGCCGTACCGCGGCGAGGTGCAGGTCGATGGCGCCGGCTACAGCGCCTTGTGCGTGCCGGGCCGCGAGCGGCATCCGCCGGTGCGGGCCTTTTTCGCCTGGCTGCGTGAAGAAGCGCAGCGCTCCGGGTTGACGCCACGGTCGGCGCAAATCGCGTAAAACTTTTCGCCGCGCGCGTCACTCACAGCATGGGTAGCGACCGCGTCAGCAGAACGTGGCGCCCATCGGATTAGCCTCCAGGAGAGATTCACATGAGCGACGACCTGCATTTGTCAGATGTACAAACCCTGCGCGAACGTGCGCGGCAACACGTCGAAAACGGCGCCGTCACCGAGAGCTACAGCGCCAACCGCGAAGAAGTGCTGCGCCTGCTCAACGAATCGCTGGCCACCGAACTGGTGTGCACCTTGCGCTATAAACGTCACTACTTCATGGCCACCGGCCTGAAAGCCAAAGCAGCCGCCGATGAATTCCTCGAGCATGCAGTCCAGGAAGCCGAGCACGCTGATCGCCTGGCCGAACGCATCGTGCAACTGGGCGGTGAACCGGAGTTCAATCCGGACGTACTGTCGCGGCTGTCTCACGCGCAATACGTGGCGGGCAATACGCTCAAGGAAATGGTCTACGAAGACTTGGTGGCCGAGCGGATCGCCATCGACAGTTACCGCGAGATCATCCAGTACCTCGGCGACAAGGACCCGACAACGCGACGCATTTTCGAAGACATCCTGGCCCAGGAAGAAGAACACGCCGATGACATGGCGGACATTCTGAAAGACCTGTAACCATTCAATACCGCCATCGCGAGCAGGCTCACTCCTACAGGTTGAAATGCGTTCCCCTGTAGGAGTGAGCCTGCTCGCGATGGCGTCTTTGTATGCGCTGAAAATTACCGGGTAGGTTTAACAGTAACCGGCGCCTTGCCCTGCTTCATCTGCTCCAGCAACGGCGCACACTGGTTCGGCTCGCCACCGCTCGGTGCGACCAGCGCCAACAGCCCGGCCGCCGGAGCAGCGATCACACCCAATGCAACCATGCCCGCGCCACGCAACATCAATGGCACAGCCTTCACCCCGGCATCCGGCTTGATGAACTTGCCGCGCACATACAGCGGCGACCGCAGGGAGATCAGGCGCCAGCCCTTGGATTCCGGCGTCACCGTCAGGTCGAGTTGCTCGGTGGCCATGTTTGCCGTGCCGTCGATGTAGATGATTGCGTTCTCGGTATCAAAGACAAACAGCTGCGTGGTCGCCAGCCCGGTCTTGATATCGAAGTCGGCAGCAGCGCAATTGATCTTCACTTCCTTGTCGCCAAAGATCTTGCCGACTACGTAATTGCCGACGTTGAGCCCGGCCAACTCCATCAGCTCGCGGCTGATAGCGCCGTCGTTGATCAACATCTTCAACTTGCCGTTGGCGCCGCCGAGCAGCTTGGCCACCGAGTTGCCGCGTCCGCTGATATCGGCGTCACCGTTGAGTTCACCGAAACTGGTCTTCATCGGTTCGAAGGTCGGGAACAGCTCCTTGAGCTTGAACTTGCGCGCGGTCAAGCGGGCCCGGCCCTCCAGCGGTTCGGTGCGACCATTGAGGCGGATCTGCGCATCCAGATTGCCGCCGGCCACGCCAAAGCGCAGCGGCTCAAGGCTGAGTTCGCCGTCGTCGAGTTTCAAATGGGTGTAAAGGTCGGTGAATGGCAGCTTTTCGCTGTGCACGATGCGCTTGCCGGTGAATTCGACGTCAGCGTCCATCGCGCGCCAGCGATCGGTCTTGAACTCCTCGACCGGCAGCACCTTGTCGGTCGGCTGCTTGCTCGCGCCGCCACGGGCCTTTTGCTCGGTATTGGAATCGGCGCCAATCAGCGGCGCGAGATCGGCGAACAGCAATTGATTGGAGAGCAAAGCGCCGCTGAGTTTTGGTCGGGGCTGGCTGGCAACATAGGTCAGGTCGCCATGAATGTCGCTGTCGCCGATCTTGCCGTTGAATTTCTCGTACGTGAACTTCGCTCCGGCCTCGTCATGCAGCTTGGCGATCAGATGGCCGTCGGTGGAGTACGGCGGCGTGTCCGGCAGGGTCACGCCGGTCAGCGGGTAGAGATTGCCGAGGCTGGCGCCGGCCAGTTTCAGGCGCAAGTCGAGGGCGCCGAGGTTGAGCGGGTCGGTGAGGGTGCCGGCCAGTTCGACGCGGGTGTCGCCGATCTGCGCCTGCGCCTGCAACGGGAAGGGCTTGCGCGCATCCTGCAGCGCCAGCAGCCCGCCGATCTTGCCTTGGCCGGTCAGGTTCTGGCCGTGATACTGGCCTTTGACCTTCAGGGCAAAGGCATAATCCTGTGGCGCACCGCCCTTGTCCTGCGCGGTTTTCGCCGCTTTGGCGCCGACAATGTCGCTGTACGGAATGGGCTTGCCGAGCGGATCGATCAGCACATCGAGGCGGGTCTTGAGGGTCTGATCATCAAGGGTGACATGGCCCTTGTCGAAACCGATGGCGCCGATGTCGACCACCCAGTTCGACGGTTCGGCGTTGGGGTCTTTCGGATCAAACTTGAACACCCAGTTGGCGCGACCGTCAGCCAGGCGTTGCAGCTGGGCATTGGGTTCGGTCAGGTCGATACGCGGAATCACCACGCGCTGCGTCAACAAGGCCAGCGGCGAGATGCGCAGCTCGACTTTTTTCAGGGTGACCATCTGCGCCTGTTTCGACCAGTCCGGGTTGCCCAGGCTCAGATCCTCGGCAACCACGTGTGGCCACGGCACCCAGGCGCGCCAGCCGCCTTCATCCGGCTCGCGCTGCCAGATCACCGCCAGGTTGCCATTAATGGCAAACGCGCGGTGCAGCTCATCGGAGACTTTGCTGTTGAGGGTGGGTTTGATCCGGTTCCAGTCGAAAAACACGATGATCAGAATCAGCACTGCCAAGAGCAGTGCGAGAGTGGCGAAGGTCCAGCTGAAGATTTTTCCAGTGCGCGTCATGCACAAAGCTCCTGATCACGACCGCACGCCTGGATCCCGACGTACAGTTTGAAACGGCAGACCGAAGCGGCCCTCATGCAGTCTGTGACTGGCGAAAGGCCCGCAGGTTTAATGGAAAGGCAGTTTAAGCCATAAAAAGGCCCGCAAAACTGACCGATCGGTCGGGCAGTGTTACCGCGGCCCGCACTTTTGCGAGGCGCGAGTGAGTCGAAAATACCCACCTCGGTGCAAAACCGCCGGCCGGAAAGGCCCGATCTAGAGCCCTCGAAGCGAACAATCAATTCTGTTGATTATTACCATTGCGTTTATGAACTTTTATATCGACTTATCGAGAGTAGCATTGCCCTCGTACCCACTTTATCGCCCTTCCAAGGAGCAACCCATCATGAAACGCCAATTACTGCTCAGCCTTACCCTGTCGATGCTAGCCAGCACTGCTTTCGCCCTGCCCGCTGCCGATCAGGCCACTCCGCAAGTAAAATCCAGCCACTCGGTGTTCAGCCAGACCGTAGCCGCCGATGGTTCCGACCGCACTCCCCAAGGCCAGACCCTGGCTGAAGGCGGCCGTGATCGTCTGGAAGAAAAAGGCCTGGTGCAAGACGGTTCCGATCGCACCCCACAAGGTCAAGCTTTGGCCTCCGACGGTAGCGAGCGCACCCCACAAGGTCAGACCCTGGCGTCCGATGGTAGCGACCGTACCCCACAAGGCCAAACCCTGGCGTCCGACGGTAGCGACCGCACTCCACAAGGTCAGACCCTGGCGGATGACGGTTTCGATAAAACCCCACTGGGTCAGGCAATCGCCGAAGGCGGTGGTGACCGTGTGATCGAACGCAACAGTGCCTTGAGCTAAGCCCATGGCGGCCTCGAAAAAAAGCCCAATCCCCGGATTGGGCTTTTGACTTTTCTGCCCCGCTGCAACGCCTGCCCCACCTTCTCCCGTTCGACGCCGGCAAAGCCGATTTGCTAGAGTGCGACGCTTGTCCTGCCAAAGAACACGCCCTGCGATGCTGCCCCGCGCCGAACAGAAACAACAGACCCGCAACGCCCTGATGGACGCTGCCCGCCACTTGATGGAAAGCGGCCGCGGTTTCGGCAGCCTGAGCCTGCGTGAAGTCAGTAAAACCGCCGGCATCGTACCTACCGGTTTCTATCGACACTTTGCCGATATGGACGAACTGGGTCTGGTGCTGGTCAGCGAAGTAGGCCAGACCTTCCGCGAAACCATCCGCCTGGTGCGCCACAACGAATTCGTCATGGGCGGCATTATCGATGCTTCGGTGCGGATCTTTCTCGACGTGGTCAGCGCCAATCGCTCGCAATTCCTGTTTCTGGCCCGCGAACAATACGGCGGCTCGCTGCCGGTGCGTCAGGCGATTGGCCGCTTGCGCGAGAACATCAGCGCCGACCTCGCCGCAGACCTGGCGTTGATGCCCAAACTCCAACATCTGGACATCGCCGGTCTGAGTGTGATGGCCGACCTGATCGTCAAATCAGTATTCGCCACCTTGCCGGACATCATCGACCCGCCCGCCGAAGCCTTGCCCGAGCATCTGACGCCGCAGGCGAAGATCACCCAGCAGCTGCGCTTCATCTTTATCGGCCTCAAGCACTGGCAGGGGTTGGGCAGTACCGAATAACCGCAGCCACCCCCATCTCCATGTAGGAGTGAGCCTGCTCGCGATAGCGGTATGCCAAGCGAAGCATCTCTATCTGACACACCGCTATCGCGAGCAGGCTCACTCCTACAAAGGTGCAGCAGCGCCGCATTGATTTGGTGCATGACAAATTCTTCACGCACCAAAACCTTCCAGAAACTTCCCGCCTGTTGAAAGATCAGCCACGCGCCGACAGTCATTTCCTACAGATCGGCCGATTGGCGCGGCCCTTGCTCTAGCCTGATCATTGTCCATTGCTGGAAGATTTCCGATGCTGGTGATTCACCGCAGAATCGACCCTCAACCCGTCTGGGCCGCCGAGTTGCACCTGACCTTCGAAGCGCGCAGCAAGAGCCGTTTGCGCTGTTTCAGTGCCGAAGGCGAAGACGTCGGGTTGTTTTTGGAGCGCGGCCAGCCGCCGCTGTTTGACGGCGAGTGTCTGCAAGCCGAAGACGGCCGCATCGTGCGGGTCTGCGCCCGCCCCGAGCAATTGCTGCACGTCACCTGCGCCAACGCGTTTGAATTGACCCGCGCCGCCTATCACTTGGGCAATCGTCATGTTGCCCTGCAAGTCGGCGATGGCTGGTTGCGCCTGCTCGACGATTACGTGCTCAAGGCCATGCTCGAACAACTGGGTGCGCAGGTCGTTGCCATCGAAGCACCGTTCCAACCGGAACACGGCGCCTACGGCGGCGGCCATCACCATTCACGCCATGGCGACGAAGACTTCAATTACGCGCCGAAACTCCATCAGTTCGGCGTTCGCCTGTGAATCCGGCCTGGGCGCTGCTGCGCCTGGCCAGTCCGCAGTTGCCGATTGGTGGTTACAGCTATTCGCAGGGCCTGGAAATGGCGGTGGACAACGGCCGGGTCAACAACCCCGACAGCGCGCGCCGCTGGATCAGCGATCAGTTGCTGCTCAATCTCGCGCGCTTCGAAGCGCCGCTGCTGCTTGCGCATTGTCAGGCGGCCGCCGATGAACACTGGGCCGAGCTGCTGCAGATTTGCGAACGCCATCGCGCCAGTCGCGAAACCCGCGAGCTGCATCTGGAGAGCCGGCAGATGGGCTACTCGTTGCAGCAATTGCTCAACGGCCTGCCGGAGCTCGACGCACCCGCGCGTTGCTTCCTTGAGCAATGCGCCGAACCCCATCTGGCCCTCGGCTGGGCACTGGCCGCGCGTGCCTGGCAGATCAGCCCGCAGGATGCCCTCGCCGCGTGGCTGTGGAGCTGGCTGGAAAACCAGCTCGCGGTGCTGATGAAAACCCTGCCGCTGGGCCAGCAAGCCGCGCAGCGCCTGACCAGCGAACTGCTGCCGCTGCTGCAACAAGCGCAGCAGGACGCGACCCGCATCGATCCTGATCACCTCGGCAGCGCCGCATTCGGCCTGTCACTGGCGTGCATGGCCCATGAGCGCCAGTACAGCCGCCTCTTCCGCTCTTAGGAGAAACATCAAATGAATACACAACCTCTGCGCGTCGGCATCGGCGGCCCGGTCGGTTCCGGCAAAACCGCATTGACCCTGGCGCTGTGCCTGGCCCTGCGCGAGCGCTACAACCTCGCCGTGGTGACCAACGACATTTACACCCGCGAAGACGCCGATTTCCTCGTGCGCAACGAAGCCCTCGCCCCGGAGCGGATCATCGGCGTGGAAACCGGTGGCTGCCCGCACACGGCGATCCGCGAAGACGCCTCGATCAACCTCGAAGCGGTCGACCAACTGAACCGGCGTTTTCCGGGCCTCGATCTGATTCTGGTGGAGTCCGGTGGCGACAACCTTTCGGCAACGTTCAGCCCGGAGCTGTCCGACCTGACCATCTACGTGATTGACGTCTCGGCGGGCGACAAGCTGCCGCGCAAGGGCGGTCCGGGGATCTGCAAGTCCGACCTGCTGGTGATCAACAAGATCGACCTGGCGCCGCTCGTGGGCGCCTCGCTGGAAATGATGGACAGCGACACCCAGCGCATGCGCAACGGCAAGCCATTCGTCTTCAGCAACCAGAAAACCGGCCAAGGCCTTGAGCAGATCATCGCCTTCATCGAACGCCAGGGCCTGCTGAGCGCAGCCTGATTCACTCATCAACAAGGAAGCTTATCCATGACACTCAAACGCATTCTTGGCGCGCTTGCGCTGCTGCTGGCCCCGGCGCTGGCCTTTGCCCATCCCGGGCATGGCGACAGCGGTCTGATCGCGGGCATCAGCCACCCGATCGGTGGCCTCGATCATTTGCTGGCAATGCTCGCCGTTGGTTTGTGGGCGGCGCAACAGCAAGGCGCGGCACGCTGGGCGCTGCCGTGCACGTTTGTCGGCACCATGCTGCTCGGCGGTTTGCTCGGCTTTGAAGGGCTGGAGTTGCCGGCGCTGGAAAGCGGCATTGCCGCCTCGGTGCTGGCGCTGGGTCTGGCGGTAGCATTGGCGGTGCGTCCGCCGCTGGTCATGGCGGTGGCCGCGACTGCGCTGTTTGCGTTGTTCCATGGCGTGGCGCACGGGCTGGAACTGCCGGAAATGAGCAGTCCGTGGGCGTATGCAGCGGGTTTCGTGGTCGCCACGGCCGCTTTGCATGCCGCCGGTTATGGCGTGGTGCGCGTGTTGCCGCAGGCTGCGGCGCCGCTGGTGCGGTTGGCGGGTGCGGCCTCAGCAATCACAGGCGCCTGGCTGCTGGCAGGCTAATCTGTATCGCCTGAACCGGCCTCATCGCTGGCAAGCCAGCTCCCACAGGTTATTGGGAAAGTCCACAATTGTGTGAACACCCAATATCCTTGTGGGAGCTGGCTTGCCAGCGATGACGGCCGATCAGACACCAAACCTTTAAAGGCCGCTGCTCTGCTACCATGTCGCGCAATCGCCCTTGCCCGTGACGACGTCCGCTCATGCCCCACGCTTGCCGCTCCACCGCCCTGCCTGAATTGACCGCCCTGTTCGGCGCTGTGCAACAGCACTTCGTCAACGTGATCGTGCCCCTTTGGCAAGGTCCGGGCTGGAACGCCGACATGGCGTTGCCCTTCG
This sequence comes from Pseudomonas sp. Z003-0.4C(8344-21), assembly GCF_900104975.1. Taxonomy (NCBI): domain Bacteria; kingdom Pseudomonadati; phylum Pseudomonadota; class Gammaproteobacteria; order Pseudomonadales; family Pseudomonadaceae; genus Pseudomonas; species Pseudomonas sp. Z003-0.4C(8344-21). The sequence continues at coordinate 5,701,119 of NZ_LT629756.1, forward strand.
AAGCGCTGGACGCCGCACAGCAACCGCTGCCCGTGCAACGCTATCGGGCCATGGCCTGCGCGCGGCAGCTGTACCTGTTTTCCAGCCTGATCGGGGTTGTGGATAACGCTGAAGTTCGCGCTGCAGCGCTGTTCCGTTCGCTGCAACGGCATTTTCACGATGCCGAGCACGGCGGCTGGTTCTACAGCATCGATGCCCAGGGCAAGCCGCTCGATCAGCGCAAGGACCTCTACACCCACGCCTTCATCCTGTTCGCCTGCGCGCATTACTGGGCAAAGTCCGCTGATCCGCTGGTCGAGTCGACATTGAATGCCGCGCTGGAAATCATCGGCCGTCGCTTCGCCACCGGCGATGGTTTGTATGAGGCGTGTCTGGATCGAGACTGGATGACGCTGCAAACCGGTCCGCTGCAAAACCCGCTGATGCATCTGGCCGAAGCGTTCCTCGCGACGCTGGCCGTGCGCGAAGACCCGCAGACCCAAAAGGACCTGCTCGAATTATGCACAGCGATGCACAAGCACTTCGTCGATCCGCAATATGGCGTATTGATGGAAAAGCCGCTCGGCGCTGTGGATAACTGGTACGAGCCGGGCCATCAATTCGAATGGTATTTCCTGCTGCAATCCTCGCCGCTGCTACGTGACTCGAAATTGCACCGGGCACTGGATCGCGCATTTGCCTTTACAGAGCAGTACGGTGTGCTCGATGCCTGCGGCGCGGTGCGCGCCATGCTTGATCTGGAAAGCAACGGCCGGCCGCGGGATTCGACTCAGCGGATCTGGGCTCAGGCGGAATACCTGCGCGCGCTGACATTGCGCCCGGACAGTGAAGCGGCGGTGCTGCGCCAATTGCAGGCGTTGCAGCAGCGGTTCCTGCATGCCGGCGGCTGGTATGAGTGTCGGGATGAGCAGGGGGAAGTCAGTCGCAAGGACATGCCTTCCACCACGCCCTATCATTTGGCGACTTGCTACAGCGGTCTGGCTGAATATCTGCGCTGACCGATAAATTGCTTTCGCGAACAGGCTCGCTCCCACAGGTGAACATATTCCAATGTGGGAGCCAGCCTGCTGGCGATCAGCAGTGGCGCAGTTTCAAGCCTTGTTCCGCTCAATGGCAAATCCAGCCCAGGTCTGGCTCACCGGCATCAACTCCAGGCTGTTGATGTTGATGTGCGCCGGGGTGTTCATCACCCAGAAGATTGTCTCGGCAATGTCCTGCGGCTGGATCGGCTCGGCACCGGCGTAGGTCGCGTTGTAGCGCTCCTGATCGCCGGCGAAACGTACCAGCGAGAACTCACTTTCACACAGCCCCGGCTCGATGTTGCTGACCCGCACGCCGGTACCCTGCAAGTCGCAGCGCAGGTTCAGCGAGAACTGTTTGACGAAGGCCTTGGTCGCGCCATACACGTGGCTGCCCGGATATGGGTAGTTACCGGCGATGGAGCCAAGGTTGATGATGCCAGCGCCGCGGCCATGACCGATCAGACGCGGCAGCAACATACGGGTGGCGTACATCAGGCCTTTGACGTTGGTGTCGACCATGGTGTCCCAATCGTCCAGATCGCACTTCGGCGCCGGGTCGACACCCAGGGCCAGCCCGGCGTTGTTGATCAGGCCGCGCAGGGTGGCGAACGACGGCGGCAGATTGGCGATCGCCGCCTCCATCGCCTTGCGATCACGCACATCGAGCACCAGACCATGCACTTCGGTCTGCTTCGACAGTTCGGCGCACAGCACATTGAGGCGTTCTTCACGACGGCCGGTCAGCACCAGTTTCCAGCCAGCCTCGGCAAAACGACGGGCACAGGCTTCACCAAAACCGGAGGTCGCGCCGGTGATAAACAGGGTGTTGGACATCGTGTTCTCCTTGCTTCGGCCACCGCGGCAGCCCTTGGAATAGAAAATCAGCAGGCAGCATGCCCGCCCGCGCTTTTACGGGCAACTGCCACAAGCTGTATAAAAAACAACCAAACCTGTCGACGCCGCGGCCAGCGTGGCTTGCAGCCATATACGCGCATGTTATCCACAGTCGGTTCCACAGTTTCCGGGGGCAAGTGGACATGCGCAAAGCCACGCCACACAAGGCTTTGCGGGCGAAACAGAAATTTTTTTGCTTGACCCGGCAGTACCAGTTATGCCGGACAGGGCATTCTTCACGATAGAGCGCTCAGCGCAGTGATTGCGCAAGGCCAGTGCTGACGGCCCTTGGCGAAGTCTTTCCAGAGTTTAATCACAGACTTATCCACAGGCATGCGTGCAGCAGAGAGGCCGTGCTCGCGGCACGATAAAAGGGTTGACAATGGCGCTTGCCGCTCCCTCAAAATCACCCGATCAAAAAACGATCAATCGCCTACAAGCCCCGTCATACAAGGCCTTCAGCCGACTACACCCACGTTATTCACAGCCAGCTCCACAGCAAACGGGGACAAGTCAAAACCGTGGAAAAACAGGCGTTTGCAGCGTCTATATGTCGCGCTTTGGCAGCTTGGTGGATTTGTTTTCCACAATTCTGCTGGGGGGCATTGCTTTACCTGTGGGAGCTGGCTTGCCAGCGATGAGGCCGGCACGCCCGGCATCAGGTTGAATGATGAACCGCTATCGCTGGCAAGCCAGCTCCCACAGGGGTTGTGATGGATTCTAGAGATAAAAAAACCCCGACATTCGCATGTCGGGGTTTGTGGACAACTTGTGATTAATCAGTGCCCGCCCAGATAGGCGTTACGCACCTCCTCATTCACCAGCAGCTCTTTACCGGTGCCGGACAGGCGAATTTCGCCGTTGACCATGACATAGGCGCGGTCAGACAGCTTCAGCGCATGATTGGCGTTCTGCTCGACGAGGAAGATCGTCATGCCGGTTTTCGCCAGCTCGCGCAGCGTTGCGAAGATCTGCTTCACTACGATCGGCGCCAGCCCCAGGCTTGGCTCGTCGAGCAGCAACAACTTCGGCCGACTCATCAACGCCCGGGCGATGGCGAGCATCTGCTGTTCGCCACCGGACATGGTCATTGCCCGCTGGGTGCGCCGCTCTTCGAGCCGTGGAAACAGCTCGAACATGCGCTGCATGTCCTCTCTGGCGTACTTGTCGCCAATCGGGATAGTGCCCATCAGCAGGTTTTCCTCGACGGTCATGTCGGGGAATACCCGCCGCCCTTCCGGCGATTGTGCGATGCCGTTGGAAGCGATGTAGTGCGATGACTTGTGCGTAATGTCGACGCCTTGATAGAGAATCTGCCCGCCCGCTGCGCGTGGCTGGCCGAAAATCGACATCAGCAAAGTTGATTTGCCGGCGCCGTTGGAGCCGATCAGGCTGACGGTTTCGCCTTCGTTGATCTGCAGCGAAACGCCCTTGAGCGCCTGGATCGGGCCGTAGAACACATCGAGGTTTTTCAGTTCGAGGATGGGTTGGGTCATGCCACTTCCTCTTCATCGGCGCCCAGATAGGCCGCGATCACTTTCGGGTCGTTGCGGATCGCGTCGGGCCCGCCTTCGGCAATCACGATGCCGTGGTCCAGTACCACGATGTGGTCGGAAATGCTCATTACCATGCCCATGTCGTGTTCGATCAGCACCACGGTCAGATCATGCTCGTCGCGCAGCAGCCGGATCATCGCGCTCAGCGCTTCGGTTTCCTGAGGGTTGAGGCCGGCTGCCGGCTCGTCGAGGCAGATGATCTGCGGCCGCGTGCACATGGCCCGGGCGATTTCCAGACGGCGTTGCTGGCCGTAGGACAATTCCCCGGCGAGGCGGTTGGCGCAGTCGACCAGATCGACCACTTCCAGCCAGTAGAACGCGCAGTCCAGCGCATCGCTTTCGGCCTTGCGGTAGCCCTTGGTGTTGAGGATGCCGGCGAGCATGTTGCGGTTGACCCACATGTGCTGGGCCACCAGCAGGTTTTCCAGCACCGACATTTCCTTGAACAGGCGAATGTTCTGGAACGTCCGCGCCAGACCGGCACGGTTGACCAGATGGGTGCCGCCGAACATCTTGTAGTACAGGCGACTGAGGAAAGATTTCGGCGAGACAAAGTCGGTCGGTTTGAACGACTCGCCCAGCAACTGGATGACGTTGGTCTGCTGGCCGCGCACGTTCAGTTCGATCTTGCCGCCCGACGCCTTGTAGAAACCGGTCAGGCAGTTGAACACCGTGGTTTTGCCGGCACCGTTGGGGCCGATCAAAGCGAAGATCGAGTTGCGTTTGACCTTCAGGCTGACATCGCTCAAGGCCTTGATACCACCGAAGTGCATCATCAGTTTTTCAACGGAGAGTACGACTTCACTCATGGCGCAGCCCTCTCGTAGTGAATGGCACCTTTGCGTGGTTTGACCCCGGAGCGGCTGATGCGGATCAGCCCGCGTGGTCGCCAGATCATCATCAGCACCATCAGGATGCCGAACAGCAACACGCGATATTCAGCGAAGCCACGCAGCAGTTCCGGAGCGACGGTGAGCACGAACGCGGCGATCACCACACCGATGGTCGAGCCCATGCCGCCGAGCACGACGATGGCGAGGATCAGCGCCGATTCGAAGAAGGTGAACGAGGTCGGGTTGACGAAGCCTTGATAGGTGGCGAAGAACACCCCGGCCAGCCCCGCGGTCGACGCACCGATGGTGAAGGCAGACAGTTTGACCAGTACGTGGTTGAGGCCCATAGAGCGACAGGCAATTTCATCTTCGCGCAACGCTTCCCAGGCACGGCCGACCGGCATCTTCACCAGACGATGCTTGATGTACAGCACCGCCAGCACCACGAGGAACAGCACCGCGTAGATGAAGTAGTACTTCACGTCCGGGTTGTAGGTCAGGCCGAAGAACTCGTGAAACGGTACTCCGCCATCCTTCGCGCGCTTGCCGAACTCCAGACCGAAGAACGTCGGCAGAGGCGCCGGCATGCCGTTCGGGCCGCCGGTCAGCGACAACCAGTTGTTCAGCACCAGACGAATGATTTCACCGAAGCCCAGGGTCACGATCGCCAGGTAGTCGCCGTGCAGACGCAATACCGGGAAACCGAGAATGCAACCGGCAAGGCCCGCGGTGATTGCCGCCAGTGGCAGCACCGTCCAGAAACCCAGACCGAGATACTGGTAACCCAGCGCCAGACCGTAGGCGCCAATGGCGTAGAACGCCACGTAACCCAGATCAAGCAGACCGGCCAGACCGACCACGATGTTCAGGCCCAACCCCAGCAGCACGTAGATCAATCCGAGAATGACCACCCCCAGCAGATAGGAGTTGGAAACAAACGGCACGATGATCGCCAGCACAATCATCAGCGGGATGATCCAGCGCAGCCGCGACTTGTAATCCGGCGGCAGCACGTGCACGCCGGAGCCGCTGCTTTCGAAGCTGTCGAGGATTTTCAGGCCCTTGGGGGTTTGCAGGAACAGGCTGAGGGCGAAGCGGCCGGCCATGACGATGGCAATGATCCACGCCACGCGGGTCGATTCCAGATTGAAGCTGTAGCCGTCAAGCACCACGCCAACAATCGGTCCGAACACGATCAGCGCGATCAGGCCGGCGAGAATCGCTTCGACCAGGCTTTTTTTGATATCGATGGATTTTTCAGTGGTTGTTGAAGACATCGCTTACACCTTCGACACAAGAGGACGGCCCAACAGACCTTGCGGTCGGAAGACCAGAACAAGTACGAGCAGCGAGAAGCTGAACACGTCTTTGTAGTCGGAGTTGACCAGGCCGGAGAACAACGACTCGGAGATGCCGAGGATGATCCCGCCGAGCATCGCGCCGGGCAGCGAACCGATCCCGCCGAGTACCGCTGCGGTAAACGCCTTGATGCCAATGATGAAGCCGGCATAGAAGTCGAAAGTGCCGTAGTTCATGGTGATCAGCACGCCGGCCAGTGCGGCCATGGCTGCACCGATGATGAACACGTAGGAAATCACCCGGTCGGTGTTGATCCCGAGGATCGAGGCCATCTTGCGGTCTTGCTGGGTTGCGCGGCACATACGGCCGAGCTTGGTGTATTTGATCACGTAGGTCAGCAGCCCCATGCCGACAAACGCGGCGATCAGGATGAAGACTTTGGTGTAGGTCAGTTGCACGAAGCCGGTCCCGACTTCGACACGCCAGGCACCGGTCAGCAGGGTAGGCACGCCCTGTTGTTTGGCGCCTTGGGCGATCTGTGCATAGTTTTGCAGAATCAGCGAAATACCGATGGCGCTGATCAGCGGTGCCAATCGAGTCGAGTTGCGCAGGGGTTTGTAAGCGACTCGCTCGATGACCCAGCCATACACCGCCGTAACCACGATGGTGAAGATCAGGGTGCCGAGCATCAGCAGCGGGAAGGATTCGATACCGAAGTAAGCCAGCAGAGCCAGACTGATTGCCGCCAGGTAAGCAGAAATCATGTAAACCTCGCCGTGGGCGAAGTTGATCATGCCGATGATGCCATAGACCATTGTGTAGCCGATGGCGATCAGGCCATAGACCGACCCGAGGGTCAGGCCGTTGACCAGTTGCTGCAGGAAAATACCATCCATAACGCAATCTCACGCAGTGAGAACCTGCGCACCCTGGGCGCGCGGTTCTTCTAGGAAAAATACAGATTTACGTCGGAGCAATGTCGGAGTGTGAACAGTTCGACCACCACTGAACCTTGTGGGAGCTGGCTTGCCAGCGATGGCGGTGGATCAGCCAACTTGTGTGTCGATTGACCTGACGCCATCGCGGGCAAGCCCGCTCCCACAGGGTTTCAAGTGAGACGACTGATCACCTCAGCCCTTACTTCTGTTTTTCCAGCTGGTGGTATTTGCCGTCCTTGTCCCACTGGTAAACCACGTAGTCGGAGACTTTCAGGTCGCCCTTGGCGTCCCAGGTCTTCTCGCCCATCACGGTTTTCACCGGGTTGGCTTTCAGCCACTTCGCGGCCGCTTCGCCGTCGTTTTTCTTCGCACCGTTGAACGCCGCTGCCAGGGTCTGGACCGAGGCGTAGGCGTACAGGGTGTAGCCCTCAGGCTCGGTGCCGGCCTTGCGGAAAGCATCCACTACGGTCTTGCTGTCAGGCAGCAAACGCGGGTCGGCGCCGAAGGTCATCAGCACGCCATCGGTGAATTGCGGGCCGCCAGCGGTGGTCACCAGTTCGTCGGTCACGATGCCGTCATCGGACATGAACTTGACGTCTTTCAGGCCTTGTTCACGCAACTGGCGAACCAGTGGACCGGCTTCCGGATGCAGGCCGCCGAAGTAGACGACATCGGCACCGGCGCCACGGATCTTGGTGACGATGGTGCTGAAGTCTTTCTCGCCACGGGTCAGGCCTTCGTACAGCACCGGTTTGACGCCGCGTTTTTCCAGTTGAGCCTTGGTGGCATCCGCCAGGCCTTGGCCGTAGGTGTCCTTGTCGTGCAGCACGACGACTTTCTTGCCTTTGAGCATGTCGACGATGTAATCGCCGGCGACGATGCCCTGCTGGTCGTCACGCCCGCACATGCGGAACATGGCGCTCAGACCGCGCTCGGTGACTTGCGGGTTGGTCGAGCCCGGGGTGATCGCGATGATCCCGGCTTCGTCGTAGATTTCCGAGGCTGGAATGGTCGAAGAAGAGCAGAAGTGACCGACCACGCCGGCGACTTTCTGGTTGGTGAGGTCCTTGGCAACCGTCACGGCCTGCTTCGGCTCACAGGCGTCATCGCCCTTGACCAGAACGATTTTCTCGCCGTTGACGCCGCCCGCCGCGTTGACTGCATCAGCCGCTGCCTGTGCCCCTTTCATGTACTGCTCGCCAAACGCCGCGTTGGCGCCCGTCATTGGACCCGCTACACCGATCTTGATATCAGCTTGAGCAAACGCAGAAACACCCAGCGCAGCAGCTACTGCGAGGGCCAGAAAGCCTTTCTTGTAAAACGTCTGGGACATGAGGTGGTGCTCCAAGGTTTTTTTTAGTTGGCACTGCGACTTCACTTCACTCAAAGCTCAGAGCAAGGCCCGTGCCAGCGGTTTTTTATTCTTCAAAAAGTCGCTGCTTTCTTGTTATTTCGACTGTTTCGTTCCCATTTTCATTGGGCGTGCAACCGTCTAAACCGCGGAAGGTGAAACCATTGTTTTTTTCAGGCGCAACCCTTGTGCGCCATCATTGCAACCGCAGCGGCAAACGACGTGCAACCAGCCTGTAACAGCCCGCGTCACCGAACTGCACACTGCTGGTGCGGGACTGCTACAACCCGCACCATTACAGGCTAGTCGCTCGATGCAAAAGCGCCGCTTCCGGCAACAAATTTCAACACTCAAATGACGATGCGCAGGCACTGGCCCGCGTGATAGAGCGAAAAACCGGCCTCGTACAGGCAACTGCGCAAGCCGACGCCGGCCAAGGGCTGCATCGGTGCAAAGGGAATCGGCAATGACTGCGGGTCGCCATTGCACAAATAATCGGCGAAAGCTTTGCCGACCACCGTGCCGGTGGTGACGCCGCGGCCGTTGTAGCCGGTGACGGCCACCAGCCCCGGTGCCGGTTCGAACAGGCGCATCAGGTGATCGGGCGTAAAGGCAATGCGCCCGGTCCAGGTGCATTCCCATTCGACCGGCTTCAGATTGGGGAAGTAATGCTGCTGCACCCGGTCGGCCCAGGCCTTGAGAAACCAGGTCGGTTTCTGATTGCCATTGCCGAGGCTGCCCAGCAACAGACGCCCTTCCCTGTCACGGCGAATGCTGCTCAGGACCTGACGGGTGTCCCACGAACCCTGCCCGCCGGGGAGAATTTCCTGTGCGGCGTCTTCACTCAGCGGGACGGAAGCGACCTGATAGTAATAACCGGGAAAAAAATTGCGCTTGAGCTCGGTCCAGTCGCCTTCGGTGTAGGCATTGGAGGCGATCACCACTTGCTCGGTGAGCACCGAGCCTTGTCCGGTCTGCACCGACCATTGCTGGCCGACGCGTTCGAGACGGGTGACCGGCGAATGATCGAACATCTGCCCGCCGAGCTTCAGTACGGCGTTGGCCAGCCCGGTCACATACGCCATCGGGTTGAGCGTGCCGGCACGACGGTCGAGTAGCGCGGCGGCGATTTTCTGCGTACCGGTGGCTTGCTCGCAGGCCTTGCCGGTCAGCAGTTCGACCGGCGCGCCACGGCGCTGCCATTGTTGCTCGCGACTGCGCAGGTCCGCCTCGCCCTTGGCGTTGTGCGCCATGTGCAAAGTGCCTTCGCGGCGCAGCTGACAGTCGATGCGGTATTTATCCACAAGGCTGAACACCAGCGCCGGCGCCGCACCGAGCATGCGGTTGAGCTGACTGCCGACCGCTTCGCCGAAGCCGGCTTCGATTTCGTCCGGTGGGATCCACAGGCCCGCATTGACCAGCCCGACGTTGCGCCCGGACCCGCCATGCCCGGCGCGATGTGCCTCGACAATGCAGACGCTTTTACCTTTTTCCAGCAAGTGCAGCGCCGCCGACAACCCGGTGAACCCGGCGCCGATCACGCAGACATCGACCTTGACCTCGCCCCTGAGCGCGGTGTGATCCGGGCGGTGTGGCGTGAGCTTTTCCCACAGACATTCTTCGCGTAACGGCATTGCCAAGCTCCTGTCGGAGCAGCTGCAAGCTTCAAGCTACAAGCAGCAAGCCGATCTGCTTGTAGCTTGGGACTTGATGCTTGCCGCTGCTTAATCGAATGTAATGCCCTGCGCCAATGGCAGCTCCAGCGAGTAGTTGACCGTATTGGTCTGCCGGCGCATGTAGGCGCGCCAGGCGTCGGAGCCGGATTCGCGGCCGCCACCGGTTTCCTTTTCACCACCGAACGCGCCGCCGATTTCCGCACCGCTCGGGCCGATGTTGACGTTGGCAATGCCGCAATCGCTGCCGACCGCCGACATGAATCGTTCGGCCTCGCGCACATCGGTGGTGAAGATGCACGACGACAAGCCTTGCGGCACCGCATTGTTCAGGCGCAGTGCTTCCTCGAAATCGCTGTAGCCAACCACGTAGAGAATTGGCGCGAAGGTTTCACTGCAGACCACGTCGCTCTGCTCGGGCATTTCGACGATGGCCGGCGACACGTAGTAGGCGTTGGGGAACTGATCTTCAAGTTGACGCTGGCCGCCGAACACCCGACCGCCCTCGCTCAACGCTTGCTCGAGCGCGTCCTGCATGTTTTCGAAGCTGTGCTTGTCGATCAGCGGGCCGACCAGATTGCCTTGCAGCGGATGACCGATGCGCACTTTCGAATACGCCGCTTTAAGGCGGGTGACGATTTCTTCTTTCACCGACTCATGGGCGATCAGCCGGCGCAACGTGGTGCAACGCTGCCCGGCGGTGCCGACGGCGCTGAACAGAATGGCGCGTACGGCCATGTCCAGATCGGCGCTCGGGCCGAGGATCATCGCGTTGTTGCCACCGAGCTCGAGAATGCTGCGAGCAAACCGTGCGGCGACTTTTGGCGCCACTTCTCGGCCCATGCGGGTGCTGCCGGTGGCGCTGATCAAGGCGATACGCGGGTCATCGACCAGCGCTTCACCGGCATCGCGACCACCGATGATGACCTGGCAAAGGCTCGCCGGCGCATCGCTGAAATTCTTCACCACGCGATCGAACAAGGCCTGACAGGCCAGCGCGGTCAGCGGGGTTTTTTCCGACGGTTTCCATACCACCGGATTGCCGCAGACCAGCGCCAGGGTGGTATTCCACGCCCACACCGCGACCGGGAAGTTGAACGCACTGATCACCCCGACCACGCCCAGCGGATGCCAGGTTTCGCGCATGTGATGGCCCGGACGCTCGGAAGCGATGGTCAAACCGTACAACTGACGAGACAGGCCGACGGCGAAGTCGCAGATATCGATCATCTCCTGCACTTCGCCCAGGCCTTCCTGAGTGATCTTGCCTGCTTCCCACGACACCAGCTCACCGAGGTCGGCCTTGTATTCGCGCAACACTTCGCCAAATTGGCGCACCAGCTCGCCGCGACGCGGGGCCGGCACCTTGCGCCATTGTTCGAATGCATGATCGGCGCGACTGATGTGCTGCTCGACTTCCGCCGCGCCCTCCCAGTTCACCGCCGCGATGCGACTGCCGTCGATCGGTGAATGCACCGGCACTTTGCCGTTCTGATACAGGGCCGGGTTCACACCGAGACGATCAAGCAATGCGGCAACCATGGGTCACTCCTCAAGCGAAAAACTGAATGTGTGCGGTCGCCTTTTCACGACCGGGCAGGCCTTTAGTTGTAGCGTCCAATCACGGCGGCAACAAACGACCTTTACGCCAGATATCATTCCGTTTATTCATGCTGAGCATAGAAAGACAAGAAAAGGACTGGCCATGCTGAACAAACGCCACTTGCCCTCGATCACTGCGTTGCAGTGCTTCGAGGCCGTGACCCGACACCTGAGCTTCACCCGCGCGGCGGAAGAACTGAACCTGACCCAGAGCGCGGTGAGCAAACAGGTCGCGCAGCTTGAAGAGTTGCTGCAGCATTTGCTGTTCCGCCGCGTGCGTCGGCGCTTGCAGATGACTCCGGCCGGGGATTTGTACCTGGTGGAAGTGAGAAAAATCCTCACCCAGGTCGAGATGTCGACGCATTACCTGCGCTCCTACGGCGGCGAAACCGAAGTCCTGCGCGTCTCCACTCCGTCGACCTTTGGCGCGCGCTGGCTGGTGCCACGCCTGAAAGGCTGGCGACTGCGCCATCCGTCTATTCATCTGGACCTCTGCAACGAGCAGGAAGCGGACGATCTGCTGCAAGGGCGCAGCGATCTTGCATTCTATTTCGGCCAGGGCGCGCGACCGGGGACTGAATGCCTGAAACTGTTCGGCGAGGAGTTGGTGCCGGTCTGCGCACCGGGCAGCCTGCCAGATGCGCCATTGACTGATCCGACGCAACTGACCGATCTGGTCCTGCTGCAAAATGCCTCGCGCCCGCAAGCCTGGCACGACTGGTTCGACAGCCAGGGCTACCAGACCGAACACAGCTACCACGGGCCGCGTTTCGAAACCTTTTATATGTGCATCCGCGCAGCGCAAGTCGGCTGCGGCGTGGCGCTGTTGCCGCGGTTTCTGGTGGAAGAGGAACTGGCCGACGGCAAACTGGTCATTCCGTGGGCGCATGCCATGCCCAGCACGGATGCCTACTACCTGGCGTATCCGGAACACGCGGCGGAAGTGCCCAAGGTGCGCGATTTCGTGAAGTGGATGCTGGAGCAGATCGACAGTCCAACCTGAAATCCACCGGTGCCCCTGTGGGAGTGAGCCTGCTCGCGAAATCGGTTTATCAGCTAGAGATGATGTGACTGACCCGACGCTTTCGCGAGCAGGCTCGCTCCCACATGGGTTCTCCCACATGGGTTCTGCGATGTGCTTAAAAAATGCTGGCAATCCCCACCGTTGATATGCGCCACTAGCGCCATCGATATAGACCGCGCCACGGCGCGGCGCACCTGGAGACCCCGTTATGAGCGAGAGTGTGTTTGCCGATCGCATCGTGCAGAACCTGCTCGACACCGACTTCTACAAACTGACGATGATGCAGGCGGTGCTGCACAACTACCCCAACGTCGAGGTCGAATGGGAGTTCCGCTGCCGTAACAGCGAGGACCTGCGCCCGTATCTGGCCGAGATCCGCTTTCAGATCGAGCGCCTGGCCGAAACCAGCCTGAGCGGCGACCAACTGAATTTCCTTGAACGCATCAGTTTTCTCAAACCGGACTTTCTGCGCTTTCTCGGGCTGTTTCGCTTCAACCTGCGCTACGTGCAGACCGGCATCGAGAACGGCGAGTTGTTCATCCGCCTGCGCGGGCCGTGGTTGCATGTGATCCTCTATGAAGTACCGTTGTTGGCGATTGTCAGCGAAGTGCGCAACCGCCATCGCTATCACGACATGTCGCTGGAGCGCGCACGCGAGCAGCTGTACCGCAAGTTCGACTGGCTGAGCGCCAACGCCTCGCCCGACGAATTGTCGCAGCTGCAAGTCGCCGATTTCGGCACCCGCCGGCGCTTCTCCTATGGCGTGCAGGCCGAAGTGGTCAATGTGCTCAAACACGACTTCCCCGGCCGCTTCGTCGGTACCAGCAACGTGCACCTGTCGCGCGAGCTGGACATGAAACCACTGGGCACCATGGCCCACGAATGGATCATGGCGCACCAGCAACTCGGTCCGCGCCTGATTGATAGCCAGATCGCTGCGCTCGATTGCTGGGTCCGCGAGTACCGCGGCCTGCTCGGCATCGCCCTCACCGACTGCATCACCACCGATGCCTTCCTCGGCGATTTCGATCTGTTCTTCGCCAAGCTGTTCGACGGCTTGCGCCATGATTCCGGTGACCCGGTGGCCTGGGGCGAGAAATGCATCGCCCACTACCACAAGCTCGGGATCGACCCGATGAGCAAGACCCTGGTGTTTTCCGACAGTCTGACGCTGCCAAAATCGCTGGAGATTTTCCGCGCATTGCACGGTCGCATTAATGTGAGCTTCGGCATTGGTACCAACTTCACCTGCGACATTCCGGGTGTCGAACCGATGAGCATCGTGCTTAAAATGACCGCCTGCAACGGCCAGCCGGTGGCGAAGATCTCCGACGAGCCAGGCAAGACCCACTGCAAAGACCCGAATTTCGTCGCCTATTTGCGACACGTGTTCCAGGTTCCTGCCGATTCCAGTCTATCTAGCAAGGAGTGAATTCATGCAAGCCGTACAGCGTGAGATTGCTGAGCAGCTCAAGGTGCAACCGCCATTCGCCGATGATCAGGCTCTGCAGGCCGAAATCGCCCGGCGCCTGACGTTCATTCAGGATTGCCTGGTCAATTCCGGGCTCAAGACCCTGGTGCTCGGCATCAGCGGCGGTGTCGATTCGCTGACCGCCGGCCTGCTGGCCCAGCGCGCCATGCGTGAGCTGCGCGAAAAGACCGGCGACACTGGCTACAAATTCATCGCCGTACGCCTGCCGTACGAAACCCAGTTCGACGAGCATGATGCACAGGCTTCGCTCGACTGCATCGCCCCGGATGAAATTCAGACTGTGAACATCGGCCCGGCCGTCAAGGCGCTGGCCGCGCAGGTGGGTGCGTTTGAAGGCAAGCCGGCGGCGTCAGTGGATTTTGTGCTGGGCAACACCAAGGCGCGCATGCGCATGGTTGCGCAGTACACGATTGCCGGCGTGGCTGGCGGTTTGGTGATTGGTACCGATCATGCGGCCGAAGCGGTGATGGGTTTCTTCACCAAGTTCGGCGATGGCGCTTGCGACCTCGCCCCGCTCAGCGGTCTGGTGAAAAATCAGGTTCGCGCAATTGCCCGTAGCTTTGGTGCACCGGAGTCGCTGGTCGAGAAAGTGCCGACGGCGGATCTGGAAGATCTCTCGCCGGGCAAACCGGACGAAGCGGCGCATGGCGTGACCTATGCTGAAATCGACGCGTTTCTGCACGGTAAAACGGTACGTGACGAAGCGGCGAAGATCATTGTCGATACGTACCACAAGACGCACCACAAGCGGGTCATGCCGTTTGCGCCTTGATCTTGTGAAGGCATGAAAAAGCCCGCTGGGGAGTGATCCTCAGCGGGCTTTTCTTTGGCCATCGATATTCAGTGAGGCTGATGGCCTCTTCGCGAGCAGGCTCGCACAGAATTACTTGACGACGATGGTGCCTTTCATCATCGAGATGTGGCCCGGGAACGAGCAGAAGAAACCGTAGCCGCCATCAGCCACTTTCGACACGTCGAACGTCAGCGAGTCGGTTTCCTTGGCGCCGATGATCTTGGTGTGCGCGATGATGCGCGCATCGCCTTCCTTCAGGTAGTTCTTGTCGATACCCGCTGCCAGGCCGTCGGTAGCGATTGGCTGCATGTCAGCTTCTTTGCTGATCACCAGGTTATGGCCCATGACGTTCTTCGGCAGGTTGCCGGAATGAGTCAGCTCGACGGTGAACGTTTTGCAGCTCTTGTCGATCACGATTTCCTTGGTGTTGAAGGACATCTGATCGGTGGAGTCAACGGTGGTTTTGCACTCGGCGGCCATCAATTGGCTGCTGGCCAGCGCCAGCAGGGATACCGCAACAACTTTGGAAAACATGGTGAATCTCCAAGGCAGGGTTAACAAAAGCACTAGTGGTGGAAAGACTGCCTGAAATCTTCGCAAGTTCCTATGACTTGTGTCAAAAATTGTATACAACTTTCAGGCTATGACACTCATGGACACAATCTAACGGCCAATTCAGGCGGCTGCACCTATGATCGGCCCATCAACCGAGACGGAGTACGATCATGTTTATCAACGGTCTGTTACGCAGCTTGCTCGCCGCCTACGCCTGTGGCGCCAGCGGCACGTTTGAATCGCCTGAGCGCGAAGTTTAGCCCTTGGTTCGAGGCGTGCCAGCCATTACCCTGTGACGGATCGACTCAGGAGTAAGGCATGTCTCTGAAATCCGTTTGTGTGTTTTGCGGTGCCAATGCGGGCGCTGATCCGGCTTACAGCGAAGCCGCCGTGGCCCTCGGCCAGGCGCTGGCCGAACGGCAGCTGACGCTGGTTTACGGTGGCGGTGCCGTGGGTTTGATGGGCATTGTTGCCGATGCAGCGCTGGCTGCTGGCGGTGAAGTGATCGGGATCATTCCGCAAAGCCTGATGGACAAGGAAATCGGTCACAAAGGCCTGACGCGTCTGGAAGTGGTCGATGGCATGCATGCGCGCAAGGCCCGAATGGCCGAACTCAGCGATGCATTCATCGCTTTGCCCGGCGGCCTCGGCACGCTTGAAGAGCTGTTCGAAGTCTGGACCTGGGGCCAGCTCGGCTACCATCCCAAGCCGCTTGGCCTGCTGGAAGTGAACGCTTTCTACAGCAAACTCACCGATTTTCTCGACCATATCGTCGGCGAAGGCTTCGTTCGCGCGCCACACCGTGACATGCTGCAAGTGAGCGAATCGCCGCAAACCCTGCTCGACGCCCTTGATCAATGGCGGCCGACCGTCACGCCCAAGTGGGTTGACCAAAAACCCGGTTAACCCTCGGGCACCGATACAGGGCAGAATATGCGCCGCTCAACCTCACCTTCGACCTAGAGGATCGCCCATGGCCAAACCCAATTACTCCTTCGCCAAACGTCAACGAGACCTGGCAAAGGAACAGAAGAAAGAGGAAAAGCTTCAGCGCAAGAAACAAACCGCTGAAGAAGCGGCACTGAACCCTGACGGTGAAGTGGCGACGCAAGATGATGTTGATGCACCCGATGCACCGAAAGACCAGGCGCCCGACGCCTGAGCCCCACCGGGTTTGATCAGTGCATCGAACCCAGCGGATTTGTGACAGGGCTGGCGGTTATGCTGCCGGCCCTCACAGCCCCCTTCGCGCAACCCCCCGATTCCCTTGTAGGAGTGAGCCTGCTCGCGATGGCGGTGTGTCAGTCATGATATTCATCGCTGACACACCGCCATCGCGAGCAGGCTCACTCCTACAGTTTGATCTGCGTTAGTCCAACGGCATCACCGTGACACTCACTTCCGGGTCATGATTGCCCCCCCCAGAATCACCCCGCGCAGCGGTGAGACATCCGAGAAATCCCGCCCCCACGCCAACGTGATGTGCTCCAGCGCCGGTTGCACATTGTTGGTCGGATCGAAATCCACCCAGCCCAGCACCGGGCAGAACACCGACACCCAGGCATGCGAAGCATCGGCGCCGATCAGCCGCGGCTGTCCCGGTGGCGGTTGAGTCAGCAAATAACCGCTGACGTAGCGCGCCGCCAGCCCTCGCGAGCGCACACACGCGAGCATCAAATGCGCAAAGTCCTGACAGACCCCGCGCCGGCGCTCCAGCACCTCCACCAGCGGCGTCGCCACCTGGGTCGCCTCGGCATCGAAGGTGAATTCGCTGAAGATTTTTTCCATCAAGTCCTGCACGCCCAACAGCAACGGCCGGCCCGGCGGAAAACAGCTCTGTGAAAACTCGACGAAGCTGCGTTTCAAATGTACGTAAGGCGACTGGAACCGATAACGGCACGCTTCGAGCACATCGGCGGGCAACGGCTGGCTGCTGTAGGTCAGCTCGTCGCGGGTCCGTTCCCAGGCAGGCGACTGGTTGAAATCCAGCGCTGGTCGCACCAGCACCTCGACGGTCAGCCGGGCGCCGACCTGCAGTTGGTCATGCGGACGCTCGAATGCCAGGCGGGTCAGCGGATTGCCGAATACATCCCGTTCATCGCGGCGCGACGTAGGCTGCGGACTGATCAGCAGTTGCTGTTCAGTGCAGCGCTGCCAGGCGCATTCACGCGGCCACAGATGCGCCAGTTGTTGCGCCAGCGAAACCGGGCTGTCGTAGTGATAACAGGTGTCATGGAAGATCTGGTAGCGAGCACTCATCAGACGGACACCGTGCGCTGGCTGACATCATCGACATGGGCGAAATGCCGCAGCGCCAGGCGATCGGAGACCTGCCCGCTGGCCTCAGCGATGTCCTGCAGCAGATCGGCCAGCCCCTCAAGCGCCGCGCGCACGCTGGACTCACCGAATAACGGATTTTCCAGGCAGCCCAGATCGAACCGCGCCAGACGCTCGACCAGTTCCGCCAGGCCGGCCTCCCGTGGCGCGCCGAAATCATCGTTCAAGCGTTTCAGCGTGCGTGTGACCAGTTTCAACTGGAACAACACCGCGTGCGGGTTTTGCTCATCGAGCAGCAGCAAGTCGAGTACCGGGATCAACTGCGCTACGGCCAGATAGCGTGAGCGATAAGTGATGCTGCTGTTGCCCAGTTCCAGCAGCCATTCCAGCCCGGCCTGATCAAAAGCCCCGGCGCCGCGCAAAAATGCGGCGAGGCTGCTGCTGAGAAACTGCAGACGCTCGATGCGCCGGCCGATCATCAAAAACCGCCAGCCCTCATCGCGGGTCATGTCATCCAGGGCGAAACCGGACAGCGCCGCCAGCGACATCACCAGACGGTTGAGGAAATCCAGCAATTCGGCAAAGTCCGGCGCATCGGTCTCCAACTCCATCGCTTCGCGCTGCAATTCGACCAGCGCTTGCCAGTTCTCCCGCGAAAGCTTGCCGCGCACCTGCGACGCCGCCCACTGCAAGCGTTGCAGATTGGAACGCAGGCTGAATGACCAGTCGTCGCCGAGCAAGGCTGCGAGCAGGCGTTCCGGCAGTTCGCCTTCGTCGGGCAGCAGCGACAGCCGCTCGCCAAGGTCAACGGCGGCCTGCAGCGCTTGCGGGTCATCGCCATCGACATGGCGGGCGAGCATGATCCGCAACAGACGCGCGCTGTCATCGCAGCGCTCGCAGTAGCGACCAAACCAGAACAGATTCTCTACCACCCGTGACGGCAGGTACGGATCACGCCGCACCAGATCGTGAACGCCGAGGTTGCGCTGGCTCTTCCACTGTTCGCCACTCGGCGGCCGATCACCAAGCACCCAGGTGTCCTTGCTCGCCCCGCCACGCTGCATCGACACCACCTCGGCATCGGCTTCGGCGGCGACCCGGGTCAAACCGCCGGGCAGCACCCGATAGTCATCAGCGCTGGCCACCGCGTACATGCGCATGCCGATGGCACGCGGCTGCAACTGGCCTTCGTCGGCTTGCCAGACGGGCGCCTGGGACAGCTGCGCCAATTCCTGCGCAACATAGGCATACGGTCGGGCCTGCATGCGCGTGGCCAGTTCCTGACGTTGCGCTTCAGTCAAATCGCGACCGAACACCGGGGCAAAACTTTGTGAGGGAAACGCCGGTTTGATCAGCAGCTCCGGGAGTTTTTCCAGCGCCTGCGCGAGCACCGGCGCTTCGCCGCACCACCACGTGGCAATTGACGGCAATATCAGTTCTTCACCAAACAGGTATTGATTGATCTTGGGTAGAAACCCCAATAATCCCGGCGACTCCAGCACCCCGCTGCCCAACGCATTGGCCACCAGTACACGGCCCTGCCGCACTGCCTCGAGCAGACCGGGCACGCCAAGCGCCGAATCCGTACGCAGCTCCAGCGGATCGCAGAAATCATCATCGAGCCGGCGCATGATCGCGTGCACCCGGCGCAGGCCGCTCAGGGTTTTCAGGTAGACCGTGGCATCGCGCACCGTCAGATCGCCGCCCTCGACCAGGGGATAGCCGAGCTGGCGCGCCAGGTACAAATGCTCGAAATAGCTTTCGTTGAAGCGCCCCGGTGTGAGCAGCACCACTAACGGCGCGTCATCGTCACACGGCGCCTGCCGCGCGAGGGTCTCCTGCAAGGTGCGGAAAAACCCGGCCAGATGCTGCACCTTGAGATCGCGGTACAACTCAGGGAATGCGCGCGAGACGATGGTGCGGTTTTCCAGCGCATACCCCGCGCCGGACGGCGCTTGGGTGCGATCAGCCGTCACCCACCAGCGCCCGTCCGGAGTTCGCGCCAGGTCCACCGCGTACAAGTGCAAAAAGGTCTGTTCCGGGGTTGCGACGTGCTGGCACGGCCAGAGGAAGTTGTTGTGGCCGAATACCAGCTCCGCAGGCAGCAGCCCTTCGCTGATCAACCGCTGCGGGCCGTACAGGTCGGCCAGTACCGCGTTGAGCAGCCGGGCGCGTTGGGCGATGCCGGCGGACAATTGCCTCCATTCATCCGCCGCAATCACATGTGGCAGCAGATCCAGTTCCCACGGCCGATCCGCGCCTTTTGGGTCGGCATAGACGTTATAGGTCACGCCGTTTTCCTGAATCTGCCGCGCGAGCAGTGCCTGGCGCTGAATCAACTGTGCCGGGGTGCTGCGCTGCAACTGATCGAACAGCCGCTGCCAATGCGCGCGCACCGCTCCACTGCCATCGAGCAGTTCGTGATAAGTGCCCGCATTCAGCGGGTAGCGGTCTAGCAGGTCAGGCATGGAAAGCTCGGCAGACAGCAAGGAACGGTCAGACTAACGCAGGCACATGACGCCCGGATAGACGAAAAATCTACTCGTCGCCCACGACATGGAAACGTCGCAAATCGAGGGTCATCGGCAGCTCGTCAGTGATTTCGACTGGGGGTGCCGGAAGTTTCCCCGGCGTGTGTCCGACGCGGAAAAACCGTGCCATGCGCCGGCTCTCCGCTTCGTTGGCGTTGACCGGCAACGTCTGGTAATTGCGCCCACCCGGATGAGCAACGTGATACTGGCAACCGCCCAGCGAACGGCTCATCCAGGTGTCGAGCAGGTCGAACACCAGCGGTGCGTGCACCGGGATCGTCGGTTGCAGGCAGTTGGCCGGTTGCCAGGCGCGATAACGCACGCCAGCGACGAACTCACCGACGCGCCCAGTCGGGTGCAGCGGCACCGCAACGCCGTTGCAGGTCAGCAGATAGCGCTGCGGTGGCAGGCCTTTGAGCTTGACCTGCAAACGCTCCAGCGATGAATCGACATAGCGCACCGCGCCGCCCGCCGCGCCCTCCTCGCCCAGCACATGCCAGGGTTCCAGCGCCTGGCGCAGCTCGAGCTCGATGCCGTTGACTGCATAATCGCCGACCTTGGGGAAACGAAACTCCAGGTGCGCAGCGAACCATTCAGCGCGCAACGGATACCCGGCGTTGTTGAGTTCGACAACGACGTCGGCAAAGTCCTGCTCGATAAAGTGCGGCAACAGGAAACGGTCGTGCAATTCTGTGCCCCAGCGTGCCAGTTTCGGCGGTGCATAAGGCTCGCGCCAGAACCGCGCCACCAGCGCCCGCAGCAACAATTGCTGCGCCAGGCTCATGCGCGCGTGCGGCGGCATTTCAAAGGCGCGCAGTTCCAGCAGGCCGAGGCGCCCGGTGGCGCCGTCCGGCGAATACAGTTTGTCGATGCAGAATTCGGCGCGATGGGTATTGCCGGTGACGTCGATGAGCAAATTGCGCAGCAGACGATCGACCAGCCATGGCGCGCAGGCTTCGCCCGGTGCGGGCATCTGCGCGAAGGCGATTTCCAGCTCGTACAGCGCATCGTTGCGCGCCTCGTCGACCCGCGGCGCCTGAGAGGTCGGGCCGATGAACAAACCGGAAAACAGATACGACAACGATGGATGGTTGTGCCAGTAACTGATCAAGCTGCGCAGCAGGTCCGGGCGACGCAGGAACGGCGAGTCCGCCGGCGTCGCGCCACCGAGCACGAAATGGTTACCGCCACCGGTGCCGGTGTGGCGACCATCGATCATGAATTTCTCGGTGGTCAGCCGGGTTTGCCGCGCCTGCTCGTAAAGGAATTCGGTGCGTTCGACCAACTCGCTCCACGTCGCCGAGGGCTGCACGTTGACTTCGATCACGCCGGGGTCAGGGGTGATACGGAAGTTGCTCAGGCGCGGATCGCTCGGCGGCTCATAGCCCTCGAGCAGCACCGGGCAATGCAGCTCTTCGGCAGTGGCCTCAATGGCCGCGACCAGTTCAAGATAATCCTCGACCCGCTCCAGCGGCGGCATGAACAGGTACAAACGCCCTT
This sequence comes from Pseudomonas sp. Z003-0.4C(8344-21), assembly GCF_900104975.1. Taxonomy (NCBI): domain Bacteria; kingdom Pseudomonadati; phylum Pseudomonadota; class Gammaproteobacteria; order Pseudomonadales; family Pseudomonadaceae; genus Pseudomonas; species Pseudomonas sp. Z003-0.4C(8344-21). The sequence continues at coordinate 5,722,459 of NZ_LT629756.1, forward strand.
CACGCGCCTCGGCGCAGAATGCGGTGCGGGTCAGCCAGTCGGCGGATTCGTCGATGCCCGGCGCGCGCTCGTCAGTGCTCGCTGGCTCGCCGGGCTGGCTGAGCTGCGCGGCGTCTGGCAATTCGGGGAAGTCCTGATTCGGATCCTGCGGATGAATGAACGGATACTCCGCCGCCTTCACCCACGGCTGCGAAGCAAGCGGCAGACGGTAGCCGAGCGGCGAGTCCCCCGGTACCAGACGGCAATGTTCCTCGCGCAGATACCAGCGCCCGCTCTGCCATTGATCGCCCTTGGCAGTACGCGCCAGCGGCAGCACCTGGCCAATCACCTTGTTCAAGCCCTGACTGAAGACTTTGCGCAGGCGTGCGCGTTCCAGCGGCTCCTCCAGACGTGAATCTTCGGCGCTGACGTTGCTCGGCAACGCACCCTCGCGCCACAGGTAATAGAAATTGTCCTCGTAGGCCGGAAAGACAAAGCGCGGCGGCAGTTTCAGCCGTTCGGCGACGCTCGCCAGAAAGCGCCCGGCCAGTTCTCCGTCGGCGCCGTAGTCTTGCTGTTCATCGGCGATCAGCGCGGTGTTGTGCCAGATCGGCACGCCGTCGCGGCGCCAATAGCAGTTGAGCGACCAACGCGGCAATTGCTCGCCGGGGTACCACTTGCCCTGACCGAAATGCACCAGACCCTGCGGCGCGTAGTGGGTGCGCATGCGGGCGAACAGTTCGGCGGAGAGCCGGCGTTTGGCCGGCCCCAGCGCGGCAGTGTTCCACTCGGCACCGTCCGGGTCGTCGATCGAGACGAAGGTCGGTTCGCCGCCCATGGTCAGGCGCACGTCACCCTCAAGCAAGTCGGCATCGATCTGCCGGCCCAGCGCCTCGATCGCCCGCCATTGCTCGTCGGTATAAGGCTTGGTGACCCGCGGCGCTTCCCAGATGCGCTCGACCGACATTTCATGGCTGAACTCACATTCACACGGCTCCACCAGGCCACTGATCGGTGCCGCCGAAGACGGATCGGGACTGCAAGCCAACGGGATGTGCCCTTCACCGGCAAACAAGCCTGACGTTGCATCCAGGCCGATCCAGCCGGCACCGGGCAAATACACCTCGCACCAGGCATGCAGGTCGGTGAAATCCACCTCGGTGCCGGACGGGCCGTCGAGGCTTTTCACGTCGGAGGTGAGCTGGATCAGGTAACCGGAAACGAACCGCGCCGCCAGCCCGAGGTTGCGCAGCAATTGCACCAGCAGCCATGCCGAGTCGCGGCAGGAACCGGAGGCATGTTCGAGCGTGTGCTCGGGGGTCTGCACGCCCGGCTCCATGCGGATCAGGTAACCGATGTCCTCACTCAGGCGCTGGTTGAGCGCGACGAGAAAGTCCACCGCCGGTAATGGCGTGCGGTCGATGGCGTCCAGATACGCTTTGAATTTCGGCGTCAATGGCAGGGTTTCGAGGTATGGCGCCAGCTCCTTGCGCTCGTCGGCGGCATAGGCGAACGGGATTTTTTCGGCGTAAGGCTCGAGGAAAAAGTCGAACGGATTGAACACCGCCATCTCGGCGAGCAGGTCGACTTCGATGCGCAGCTCACGGGTTTTCTCGGGGAATACCAGACGCGCGAGGTAATTGCCCTGGGGGTCTTGCTGCCAGTTGATGAAATGCTGCTCGGGCGAGACTTTCAGCGCATACGACAAAATCCGCGTGCGGCTGTGGGCAGCCGGGCGCAGACGCACGATCTGCGGGCCGAGTTCGACAGCGCGGTCGTAGCGGTAATGCGTGACGTGATGCAATGCGACATGAATCGACACGGCGTGCCTCCTGCGAGCCTGGGCGTATTGGAAAGCGCGCAAGACTTATGCCATGCACAGGCTTGCGCACTTTCGCGGAATGCTCAGGGCAGTACAGCACCAAAATCGGGCGAGGGTAGGAAATGGTTTGGGGAGTTTGCACGTAAATGTTGCTAAAAGCCCCCCCTCACCCTAGCCCTCTCCCAGAGGGAGAGGGGACTGACCGAGTTGATTATGCGAGCTACACCGACCTGTAACTTCGAGTCGCACTTCGATTCTGAAAAGCACAGCGATCGGCTCCCTTCCCCCTCGCCCCCATGGGGGAGAGGGCTGGGGTGAGGGGGATGGATCTAGCGGCCTACATAAATCCAACGGCAGGAACGCAAAACGCCAACCCGAAGGTTGGCGTTTTCTTTTAGCGCGGTACGACCGGTTTGCGCGTCGGCTTCGGCCCTTTGCCTTTTGCCGCGTCCTTGCGCTCCTTGGCGGCCTGCTGGTTGCGGGCGAATGCCGCGGCCTTGGCCTGTTCACGCTTGTCCCAAGGGTTGCCACCATCACTGGCACGCGGCGGCAGGCCGTTGTGCTGGGTGAGGATTTTGGTGGTCTTCTCTTTGCTTTCCTTCGCCACTTTGTGGCTGCCGGCCGGTGTCGAGTTCTTGCGACGCGCGCTCTGATAGCTGTCGGTGGCCGGCTGATGGGCCGGGATCAGTTGATCCTTCCCCGGGCCGATCAGATCGCCACGGCCCATGCGAATCAGCGCTTCACGCAGCATCGGCCAGCCTTTCGGGTCGTGATAACGCAGGAACGCCTTGTGCAGACGACGCTGGTCCTCGCTCTTGACGATGGTCACGCCGTCACTCTTGTAGGTGACCTTGCGCAGCGGGTTCTTGCCCGAGTGGTACATCGCGGTGGCGGTGGCCATCGGCGACGGGTAGAACGCCTGGACCTGGTCGGCGCGGAAGCCATTGCCCTTGAGCCACAGCGCGAGGTTCATCATGTCTTCGTCGGTGGTGCCTGGGTGAGCGGCGATGAAGTACGGGATCAGGTACTGCTCTTTGCCCGCTTCCTTGGTGTACTTCTCGAACATGCGCTTGAACTTGTCGTAGCTGCCGATGCCCGGTTTCATCATCTGGTTGAGCGGACCTTCCTCGGTATGCTCCGGGGCGATCTTCAGGTAGCCGCCGACGTGGTGGGTCACCAGTTCCTTGACGTATTCCGGCGACTCGACCGCGAGGTCGTAACGCAGGCCGGAAGCAATCAGGATCTTCTTCACACCCGGCAAGGCGCGGGCGCTGCGGTACAGCTGAATCAGCGACGAGTGGTCAGTGTTCAGGTTCGGGCAAATGCCTGGGAACACGCACGACGGCTTGCGGCACGCGGATTCGATTTCCGGGCTCTTGCAGGCGATGCGGTACATGTTCGCGGTCGGCCCGCCGAGGTCGGAAATGACCCCGGTGAAGCCCGGAACCTTGTCGCGGATCTCTTCGATTTCGCGAATGATCGACTCTTCGGAACGGTTCTGGATGATCCGGCCTTCGTGCTCGGTGATCGAGCAGAAGGTGCAGCCGCCAAAGCAGCCGCGCATGATGTTCACCGAGAAACGGATCATGTCGTAGGCGGGGATTTTCTCCTTGCCGTACGCCGGGTGCGGAACACGCGCATAAGGCATGCCGAACACGTAGTCCATTTCTTCAGTGGTCATCGGAATCGGCGGCGGGTTGAACCAGACGTCGATCTCGCCGTGCTTCTGCACCAGCGCGCGGGCGTTGCCCGGGTTGGTTTCCAGGTGCAGCACGCGGTTGGCGTGGGCGTACAGAACCGGGTCGTTGCGGACCTTTTCCATCGACGGCAGACGGATCACGGTCTTGTCGCGGGTCATGCGCGGGCTGGCCAGGATCTGCACGACCTTGGCTTCCTGCGGGTCTTCAACCGGGCCTTTCTCTTGCTCGATGGCGCAAGCCTGAGTGTCCTGAGTGTTGACGTACGGGTTGATGATCTTGTCGACCTTGCCCGGACGGTCGATGCGCGTGGAATCGACTTCGTACCAGCCCTGCGGCGTGTCACGACGGATGAACGCCGTGCCGCGCACATCGGTGATGTCTTCGATCTTGTGGCCGTAGGACAGACGCTGGGCGACCTCAACGATGGCCCGCTCGGCGTTGCCGTACAGGAGGATGTCGGCGCTGGCGTCGATCAGGATCGAGTTGCGCACCCGGTCCTGCCAGTAATCGTAATGGGCGATGCGGCGCAGCGAAGCTTCGATGCCGCCGAGTACGATCGGCACGTGCTTGTAGGCTTCCTTGCAGCGCTGGCTATAGACCAGACTCGCGCGGTCCGGACGTTTGCCGGCCATGCCGCCGGGCGTGTAAGCGTCGTCGGAACGGATTTTCTTGTCCGCGGTGTAGCGGTTGATCATCGAATCCATGTTGCCCGCTGCGACGCCGAAGAACAGGTTCGGCTCGCCAAGCTTCATGAAGTCGTCTTTGGACTGCCAGTTCGGCTGGGCAATGATCCCGACGCGGAAGCCTTGCGACTCCAGCAGCCGGCCAATGATCGCCATGCCGAACGACGGGTGATCGACGTAGGCATCCCCGGTCACGATGATGATGTCGCACGAATCCCAGCCAAGCTGATCCATCTCCTCCCTGCTCATCGGCAGGAATGGCGCTGGTCCGAAACATTCGGCCCAATATTTTGGATAGTCAAATAACGGCTTGGCTGCTTGCATGTCGACGACCGGTGTTGAAGTGAAAAATCGCGGGCGCGGAATATAGCACAAATTTTGACCAATTCCGACGACGGCGGTCGGTTTCTCTCGCGAACTGCGTCATGCGTCAGTAAAGCATTTTTCGACCCGCCGTTTGCACCTGACGCACCTTGCAGCGCAAGACGCTGCCTGCATGACCGCGTCCACTGGCAGGAAGCCAAACGACAACCCTCCCCGACCTCTGCCGGGGATTAATGATCAAGGATGGAAAACATGCCTGCAAAACCGCCCATTCGCGGCACCGTATCGGTCGATGTCCACACACGCCCGGATTCATCACCACGGGGGCCGGCGCTACACCCCGACGGCACGCTGCGATTCACTCCAGGCGCAGAAAGCCAACCGGGCAGATCCGTGGCCGACGGTGACCTCGACGCAATCCGCCCGGTTCCTGCACTCGCCATCAAGGTACAGCCCGCGCCCCTCGTGACTGAAAGCCCGACACCCACGACGCAGCCGATCGAGTATTACCGCCTGGCCACTTCTGACGCGCTGCCAGCAGCAGACGCATCGGGCTTGCGCACACACAAAGGCCGCCGCTATGCCGACCTGAGCGACGGCGGCATCGTGCTGGTCGGGCGGGATGCTGACAGCGGTTTGCTGCGCGCGGCGCTTGCCAGCGAGCGGATCGCTTCCGGCCCGGTCATGCTGCGCGATGCCGACAGCGGGCTTTGGCATGCGGCCGATGACGGCGAAGCGATCAGCGTGCCGCTGACCGAAACCAGCCTGCGCGACTGGCGCACGGAGCTCGATTTCAGCACAGGCCAACCGGACAGCGACGGCTTGTTCAGCCACGACGGCAAACGCTTCGTGGTCATCCATAACCATGCTTATCAGGCGCTGCTCGATACGCAGGCGTCGACGCCTGCGCAAAAAGTCTGGCGTATCGTCAAGGCCACGGACCCAGTGGCCACGGACAGCGAAAACGTTTACCACGCCAGTCGCAGCGGCGCATCCCGTGCCATCACGCGCAATGCGCAAAACGCCTGGGTGCTGGTTTCCCCAGGGCTGACCGGAGGCATGCGCCGCCGCGAGATGGCTCAGGCCAACCGCGAGATATTGTTGCAACGCTATGCACCGTTCGCCGCCGCGCACCAGGAACTGGTCGACTCCGTGACACGTTACGACAGCCTCTGGAACGAGGTACATGCGCAAGCGGAAGACAACGACGGGAGAACAGCAGCGTTGATTGCCGTTGAAGTCCATTTGCTCAAGCACATCAAAAAGCAGACTGAGTTCATCCAGTCCCTTGTCGATAACAAGGACTGGCTGATTCATGTGAAAGCTGGCGGGGTCTACAAGCAAGAACTGCACACGTTCCGCCTGGACCGCGTGCGGTATTTGAATCGGCTCATGGCCGTGATGGACTTTCGCATCGCTCCACTGTTCGCGAAGATGAGTACAGAAAACTGTAAAAAAATGATCACGCACCTGAACAAGAAACTGAAGCTGATCGAAGACCGCCAGGGCGTTATGGAACAGGTCAGGAAAGCCTCACCCGGCGCGGAGCCCACACTGATCGAACTCAGCCAGGAAGTGCCCTCGGCCGAGCGTATCAACTTCAACAAACTGACGCTGTACGTGCACCTGTTTGCCGACGCGCCAGACCATTCGCCCAATGCCACCATGCCTTCGCTCGCGTCCATTGACTTGATCACCGGCGAGTTGAAGAACATCCCGGAACGCTCGCACCCGCTGGCGTTGATGCTGACGCTTGATCAGATCAGAAGCGACAAAAGCCTTTTCGCTGCACAGTTGCCTATAGAGGGCGCCAAAGCAGAGTACGCCCGGGAAATCATCGCCTTGGTCGAACCGATCGAAACGCGCATCGAAACCCGGCTGAACGACCTCTTTGCCACGTTCGATCGCAATACAGAACTGCCGAGCCTGGATCAGAACATCGACCTCGGTTTCCTGCCGCCCCGGCCAAGCGACAGCGTGACAGCCGCGCCGCCAGTGACCCGCAAGGTCTTTCGCACTCGCCGCCACGGCACCTCAAGAATTCTGATTGGCGACACCGAAGCCGCCGCAGACGGCAGCATCGTCATCAAGGTCGCCAACCCGCTGCAACCCGATGGCCCGGCCGAACGCTATGAGCAGCGCCACGGTGAGTGGCTGCCGGTTCGCCCACCGCTGTCCAGTACACCAAAACCGCAGTTGATTGCCGAGGCCAACCGTCTGTTGGTCGATGTCGAAAAACACAGCGCCGATGCCAGAGCCAGAGAAGTACAAAAAGACAACCCGACAGAGATTCTTGAAGGTCTGGAAAAAGCCGTCGACTCGCTAAGGGAACAGGCAAGACGCCTGGAGAACCTCGAAAATGCACAGCAGGATACTGAAGTCCAAGGCCTGATCGAGCGCTTGCAAAGCGCCGCCGATACCTTGTCCGCGCAAGGCCATGGTGTGCTGGTGCGCATGTACAAGAACAAAGACGTGCTGGACATCATGCGCCTGAACTGGCTGATCGATCACGCCGAACTCAAAGCACTGAAAACGGTGGACCGCAAACAGCTGGGCAAAGGCCGAGACAAATCCTTTCTCGACGTCTACTCGATCAGGGACCGCGCTGACGATGCGCCACTATGGGAAGCACATTTTCACTATGAAAAACACATCAGCGAGCCGCTGAGTTTCACCATCAAGGGCAGCCACCTGAAAACCCTGGAACAGAGCAAGCGCGGCAGCGAGTCGCAACGCCGCGACGAGCAGGCCGGGCTGCCCCACGTGGCCATCTGGCGCCAGACCTTCGATGGCAGGACCGCGAAAAGGATTTTCGCCCTCGCCAGTGAAGCAGCCGCAGCAAACCTGCTGATTCAATCAAACCGGCAATGACGCCAAACCGACCCGCCACTGCCCGTTTGCGGCAGTGGCTGGCAAGTACTACAGGGAAGTTACCCATGCCAATCAAATCGCCGCCAAAAAGCACCCTTTCAGGCAACACCCATGTTCGCCCGACCCCGACTCCGGACGTCACCACACCGCGTACCGATACGACATTGCGACCGGGCTTTGACAGCCTTGGCCTGCCGTCACGCGCCCATCAACCCGCGGGCGACGCCGACCTCGATGCGATCACTCCGGCGCCGACCGTTACCGTGCATCCATCGACAGCGCCGAACGAAATACCACGCGCGGTCGGTCTGCCGCTGGAGCATTACCGAGTCACGGCCGCTGCCGGTTTGCCGGTAGTCAACGCCGATGGCTTGCGTATATTCAAAGGGCGCCAATACGCAGACGTGGTCGACGTCGGGATCGTGCAGGTCGGCAAGGACGCTGAGACTGACCTGTTCCGGGCCAGACTGCCCAGCGAATCGAAACCTTCCGGCCCGGTTCTGCTACGCGATCCTGACAGCGGACTGTGGCATCCGCTGGAAAATTTCGAACCAGTCACTTTCCCGCTCAGCGATACCCGGCTGGCAGCGTTTCGCACAACGCTTGCGTTCAACCACGTCGAACCCGGTAGCGACGGGCTCCACCGCTTTGACGGCAAACTCTATGCCCTGATCGACAACCATGCCTATCAAGTGCTGCACGACCCGGACGCCTCGACGCCAGTGGCCAGCGTAATGCGCATCGTGCGCAGCGATGACCCCGTTGCCAGCGACAGCGCCAACCTTTACGTCGCGACGCGTCCCGGCCGTTCGGAACCGATTGTGTTCGATGCCCTCCATGGCTGGGTTGGCATCCGCGTGGCTGGCGCCGGTGGCATGATGCGCGGCGACGGCGCCAACGTGCCGGCGCGTTCGAGCATGCGCGAGCGGCTGTCGCAGACCCTGAACCGCTTGCGCAACCCGCAATCGCGGGCGCGAAAATTGTTTCCGGACCACACCGATGAAGAAATCGGCCTTTACATCGAGTCCTTGGGCAATGACGTTGCTGGCGGTCTGACCCAGCGCGAGAGCGCTTACAAATCCCTGAAAACCGAGCTTGATGCCTGGCTGCGGCAAGCCGCCAACGCAGCGCCGCCGGGCACTTCGCCGGTCCATGCGCGGCAGATCTCGCAAAGCCTCAAGCGCTGCTGGCGCCACCAGACCGGTGCCATTCTGTGGCTTGAGGCCGGCAACGGCACGCTGCCAACGCTGCAAGCGGACTTCAGCCATGTCCGCCACCTGACGCTGCAATCGGTCGACTGGTCAGATGCCGCGAGTACTTTGCTCGGCAATTTCTCCGGACTGGAGGGGCTGCGTATCAGCGGATCCACACTGGCCACGCTTCCCGCGCCCCTTGCCCGGATGTCCAGCCTGAACAGCCTTGATCTGAGTTCGAACCGTATCGCCCTCAACGAACAAACGACGGCTGAACTGGGTTCGCTGAGCAAACTCAAGCATCTGGATCTGTCCGACAACCCTTTGGGTCAAACACCGGATTTTTCCGCCATGCCCAATCTCAAGACCCTGAACCTGAGCAACGCACAACTGGATCAGTGGCCTGCGGGGCTGCACATGCAGTCCCGGCTGACGCAGCTGGACTTGCGCAACAACCGCTTGACTGCAGTGCCGGAGACAATCCTCAATCCACCCGCTGACCAGTTCGAAACGCTCGCGCGCATCAACAGTGTCACCCTGCTTGAAGGCAATCCATTCCCGGCCGGCTACTGGACGAAACTCGAAACCTTTTGGCAGCGAGTGGCGATCGAACAGCCGGAGCTGGGCAATAACGCCGTAGCTGATGCGTTCAGACTCCCCACCGACATGCCAGAGTCCGCCAGCGTGCAGCGGGTCTACCCCGATAAAAACCCGAAGCAGTTGCGCGCGTTTCTGTTGGCTCTGGATGACGATGGTAAAGCGCAACTGGCACGCCGTGTTGCAGCGCTGGACTCACTTGAGTCCCAGCTCGACACCTATGTCAACGGCAGTCAGACCGACTCATCCGGCGCTGACACGCCGGCAAAAATACAGGCGCGCCGTATCGGGGATATCATCAAAGCCAGTTGGCTGGATTCGACACACACGCTGAGGCTGCCGCTGATCAAGGCGCCCCTGCCGAAGCTCAGCGCCGACTTCAGCCATGTCAAATCGCTGTTTATCAATGCCGCTATATGGTCGGGCGACGCCGAGACTTTCCTGTCCGGTTTCCCCAATCTCGAACGCTTGGTCATCAATCACTGCGGGCTGAAAAGTCTGCCCGCATCGATTGCCGCCATGCATAACCTGACTAACCTGGATCTGGCCAGCAACCGTATGCAATTGACGGAGGACAGCGCGACAGCCCTCAGTGCCATGAGTCAGCTCGAAGCGATCAACCTGAGCGACAATCCGGCCCTCGGTTTGATGCCCGATTTCAGCGCTATGACCCGGGTAAGGCAAGTGTTGCTCAACAACACGGGCATCGATCAGTGGCCGATCGGGTTACAGGACAAGACCGAGCTGATCATGCTGGATTTAAGCAACAATCGATTGAAGGAAGTGCCGCCGACATTCCTTGATCCGCCGGCGGACCAGTTGTTGACGATCGCTCGAATCAACGCCGCGACTGTACTCAACGGCAACCGTTTTGCCGCCGGTTACGGGAAGAAATTCGACACCTTCTGGCAGCGCGTCAGTACAGTCGCCCCCGATCTGCTGGCTCACCCCAACTTCGACAGCGACAACTCGCTTGCGCAGCGTTACCAACGGCTGTTTCCAGGCAAGAACATGAAGCAATGCAGAGAATACCTGTGGAGCCTCGACGCGGACGTCGTAGTTACCAAGGTGCGTAGTCTCGAACGAGAATTCAAAGTACTGAAACGCCAGCTCGACGATTGGGTTTTTTCCGGTGGAGGCAATCTTGGTGGGTATATTCGCGCAGACCAACTGGCGCTCAATGCACAAACCCGCGCTGACCGGGTCACCGCCAGCAACCGGATCATCAGTTGCTGGCGGCGCGAGACGCCGCAGAAACTGGCCCACGACCGGACGCCAATCGGGCTCGAACTGGACCTCAGCGGCTTGCGCCTGCCAAGCCTTCCAGACATTGACGTCGACTTCACTCACGTCGGCTCGCTCAGACTCAGGAGCATGAACCTGAGCACTTCACCGGAAGGTTTTCTCACGCGTTTCCGCCATATTCGCTGGCTAGACCTGGGGCTGAATCAACTGCGCGAGCTTCCCCCGGCCATTGGCGAAATGCATGGCCTGACGCGCCTGTCTTTGGAAAGAAACCAGATTACCCTGACCGCCGATACTGCCCGCGTTCTCGCGGGCCGTACCACTTTGCGAGCATTGGAGCTGCAGGGCAACCGGCACTTGGGCATCGTCCCGGATCTGAGCCAGATCGTCGACCTGCGTTCCATCAGTCTGGCCCACACAGGGATCGACACCTTTCCCTCTGGCCTCATCCATCAGCCGCTGCTGGACACCATCGAGCTGAACAGCAACCGCATCACGGAAATTCCCGACGCCGTCATCGCGCCGCCGAATGATCAACTGGCGAACACCGTGCGCATCAACAACATCACCGATATTTCGAATAATCCATTGTCGGACGCGACCGACGAACGTCTGTTTCGATACAACAATCGCCTGTTAGCAGCCAGGACCCCGCTGACAGGCGCAAGGAACATCATCAGTACGGCCATCGTACGCCCTGCACGCTTTCGCCCGATGGTGAATGACCCAATGGAGCGTTGGGCAGCGGGATTCTCCGACGTGCAAGTAGCTAACCGCAGACGCCAATGGCAAACCCTGCGCGGGCAGCCGCGCTCGGACGGTTTGTTCAACACACTGGAACGCCTGCTTGATACTCCCACCGGCCATCTGGCACTTCAGGGCCGGGTCTGGAGGCTGATCGACAGCATCACCGAAAACACGCCGCAGTCCGAACGCCTGCGCAACGAGGTGTTCGATCGCGCAGGTGAAGCGGCCTGCTGTGACCGGGCAGCCTTTACCTTCGCCAACCTCGAAGTCCTGTCAATGATGCACAGCGCGACAGCCCGCGCCGGTGACAAGACGCAGGGGCCAGAACTGTTCAAGCTGAACAAGGCATTGTTCCGCTTGCATGAAGTCGACAAGATTGCCTCGGCGGACATCGCCCAACGCGAGGCAGCCATCGCCGCAGCCCGAACGCCCAACGAAGTCGCGAATATGCCTGCGCCACATGTGGCGGAAGAAATCGAAATCAGGCTGTTCTATCGCCACGGCCTCAAAGACCGCCTGCAACTGCCCGGGCAACCGGAACAAATGGGGTTTGCCCACCTGGCCGGCGTCTCCAAAGCGCAATTGGAAAGCGCCTACCAAACCGTCATTGCGCGGGATAACTCAGCCGAGGAGTTTCAGGCCCTGGTGTCGAGGGAGTTCTGGCAAACATACCTGACCACTCACTATCAGGAAGTCTTCGAAACCCGGCGTCAGCCATTTCAGGATCGGCAGGCGGACCTGGATGATGCATTCAAGGCGAATGAATTGTCGTTTGCCGACTACGACGCGCAATCAAAAACGATGCAGGCAGAGTGGATGATCGAGGAAGCGGCGCTTATCGAAACGCTGAGCCGCCAGGAGCTGGCGCAATACAAGGCCAGCGGCACTGAGGAGGAAGCCGCTGGCACAAGTGCAAGCTGAATGAGGCGAGTGCTGGCCGACGGTTTTCGGCCAGTCTTTACTCGTCGTCGTCGAAGTTGTAGCTGCCCGGTGCGAGGTTTTCAAAGCGCGTGTACTTGCCGATGAACGCCAGCCGAATGAAACCGATCGGACCGTTACGCTGCTTGCCGATGATGATTTCGGCGATGCCTTTGTGCTCGGTTTCCGGGTGGTACACCTCGTCCCGGTACACGAACATGATCACGTCGGCGTCCTGCTCGATCGCACCGGATTCACGCAAGTCGGAGTTCACCGGACGCTTGTTCGGGCGCTGTTCGAGGGAACGGTTGAGCTGCGACAGGGCCACTACCGGGCAGTTGAATTCCTTGGCCAGCGCTTTCAGGGATCGCGAGATCTCGGAAATTTCGTTGGTGCGGTTGTCACCACTGGAGCCCGGGATCTGCATCAGTTGCAGGTAGTCGATCATGATCAGGCCAACGTCACCGTGCTCACGCACCAGACGCCGCGTCCGCGCGCGCATTTCCGACGGGCTGATGCCGGCGGTGTCATCGATGAACAGCTTGCGATCGTTGAGCAGATTGACCGCCGAGGTCAGGCGCGGCCAGTCATCGTCTTCCAGTTGGCCGGAACGCACTTTGGTCTGGTCAATACGACCGAGCGAAGAAAGCATACGCATGATCAACGATTCGCCTGGCATCTCGAGGGAGTAAACCAGCACGGCTTTTTCGCTACGCAACACCGCGTTTTCCACCAGGTTCATTGCGAAGGTGGTTTTACCCATCGACGGACGACCGGCGACGATGATCAGGTCGGACGGTTGCAGGCCGCTGGTCTTCTCGTCGAGGTCGGTGTAACCGGTGGACAGGCCAGTGATCGCGTTGTCGGTGTTGAACAGGGTGTCGATGCGATCGATGGCTTTGGTCAACAGTTCGTTGACGCCGACCGGGCCGCCGGTCTTTGGCCGCGCTTCGGCGATCTGAAAGATCTGCCGTTCGGCTTCGTCGAGAATTTCTTCGGCGGTGCGGCCTTCAGGATTGAAGGCGCTGTCGGCGATTTCGGTGCTGATGCCGATCAGTTGGCGCAACGTCGCACGCTGGCGGACGATTTGCGCATAGGCCTTGATGTTGGCGACGGACGGCGTGTTTTTCGCCAGTTCGCCGAGATAACCGAGACCGCCAACCTGAGACGTCTGGCCTTCCTTGTCCAGTTGCTCGGACAGGGTCACGACGTCGATCGGCATGTTCTGATCGGCCAGTTTGGCGATCGCACGGAAGATCAGACGGTGGTCATGTCGATAGAAATCGCCGTCGGAGACTTGATCGAGCACGCGTTCCCAGGCGTTGTTGTCCAGCATCAAACCACCGAGTACGGCCTGTTCGGCCTCGATGGAGTGTGGCGGCACCTTCAGGGCAGCGGTTTGCAGATCGTATTGCTCGGGAGCGGAGATATCGTTCATGGCCACTTGAGAATTAGGTGAAAAGCAGGGGATTCAGAAAGACAAAGGGCACGACCTGTAAACAGGATCGTGCCCGATGTTAACCGCCTGACGGACAAGCCGCCAGCCGATCCGGTGTTGCTTAAGCTGCTACCACGACAACGCGTACGGTGGCTTCAACTTCGGCGTGCAGGTGCACGGCTACGTCGAATTCACCCACGTTGCGGATGGTGCCGTTCGGCAGACGAACTTCGCTCTTCTGCACTTCAACGCCGGAAGCGGTCAGTGCGTCAGCGATGTCGTGAGTACCGATCGAACCGAACAGCTTGCCTTCGTCGCCAGCGGTGGCAGTGATGGTCACTTCCAGCTCGGCCAGTTGGGCAGCACGGCTTTCAGCCGATGCCTTACGGTCTGCGGCGGCTTTTTCCAGCTCGGCGCGACGCTCTTCGAACGCAGCCAGGTTGGCAGCGGTCGCAGCGGTAGCCTTGCCGAAAGGCAGCAGGTAGTTACGGCCGTAACCGGCCTTAACGTTTACTTTGTCGCCCAGGTTGCCCAGGTTGGCGATTTTTTCCAGAAGGATCAGTTGCATGTGAAAATCCTCTAACTTTTAACCTTCACCGTTCGCGCTGTCGGTGTCTTTCGACACGTGACGACCGCGAAAATCAATCAGGCTGTCGACAATGGCCAGAACCACGAGCAACGGATAGATCAGCTGCATGAACAACAGCAGCGTGACGTACAACCCCACCAGCCAGAAACCGGCCAGTCGCTTCTGCCCGACCAGCCCGTGAATCAGGGCCAGCCCGGCGAACACCAGCGGTACACTGCACAACGGCGTCAACATGGCCATCTGTGCACCGAGATTCGGGCCCAGAAGCATCAACGCCAGCAGTAACATCGCCGGCCCCAGCGGAATGCGGATGGCGCGAAACTCGCGACCAAAACCGCCCGGGTTGTACAACAACGCCTGCCAATGCCGCCCGACAATCAGGCTCAGCACGCTGACGATTTGCAACAATGCCGCAATCAGTCCGGTCAGGACCGGTGCAATCAGGGACGCAAAACGCGCTTGCTCATCCACCGACAATTGCTTGTAGGTTTCCCCAAGAAGCGCCGGCATGACCTTTATCAAGGCTTGCGCGAGCATCTCGATCTGGGCCGCAAACGCGGCCCCGAGCACCACTGAAAACACCACGCCCATTGCTACGCTGACCAGCAGCGTACGGACCCAGGACTCGCTTGCGCGCAAAACCAGCGCAAGCCCCGAAGACCCCAGCAGCACCAGAAGCGCCCGTGGGTCATCGGCATACAGCCACCAGATCAACGCCGGCAGCAGCCCCAGAGACAGAACACCCAGGGCGTCCGTCAGTCCGCGCCGCAGCAGCACAAGGCTCCCTGCGGCAGCACCCAACCAATACAACAACGGCAATGTTGCACATCCGGCCACCACGAGAGTGGCCTGCATACGGCCGCGCATGATGAACTCAGCTAAGGCGCGCATGCATTCAATCCTTTGCTACTTGTCGACTGCCCGGTCTCAGCGGCCGTGGCTGTCGGTGTAGGCCAGCAGGGCCAGGAAGCGGGCGCGCTTGATAGCGGTGGCCAGCTGACGCTGATAACGAGCTTTGGTACCGGTGATGCGGCTTGGAACGATTTTGCCGGTCTCGGATACGTAGGCTTTCAGAGTGTTGAGATCTTTGTAATCGATCTCTTTCACGTCTTCAGCGGTGAAGCGGCAGAATTTACGACGACGGAAGAAACGTGCCATTTGATAGGCTCCTTAATAAGGTCCGTGGATTACTCGTCAGCGTTATCGCTGTTGTCGCTGTCATCACTGTCGGTGCCTTCGGCGCCTTCGTGCTCAGGACGGTCGCGACGCTCACGGCGCTCACTGCGGTTTTCTTCAGCCTTGAGCATCTCGGACTGGCCGGTAACGGCTTCGTCGCGACGGATGACCAGGTTACGGATCACTGCATCGTTGTAGCGGAAGTTGTCTTCCAGCTCGGCCAGGGCCTTGCCAGTGCACTCAACGTTCAGCATCACGTAGTGAGCCTTGTGAACATTGTTGATTGCGTAGGCCAGTTGACGACGGCCCCAATCTTCCAGACGGTGGATTTTGCCGCCGTCTTCTTCGATCAGCTTGGTGTAACGCTCAACCATGCCGCCGACTTGCTCGCTCTGATCCGGGTGGACCAGAAAGATGATTTCGTAATGACGCATGAATGCTCCTTACGGGTTGTAGCCTGCCGCTCAAAAACGGTCAGACAAGGAGTGAATGACACTTATGGACTTGCCGGCCCGGGGCACATGCGTGCCTGCCGCCACAGCAAGGGGCGCAATTGTAGAGAAGGGACTGCGGGGGTGCAAGGTAATTGGTGAATATTTGAACAACCACCAATCTTCGCCGAGACACAAAACAATGTAGGAGTGAGCCTGCTCGCGATAGCGGTGCAACATTCAACTTTGATGATGAATGTTGCACCGCTATCGCGAGCAGGCTCACTCCTACAGGGGATTTGCAGTGGCTCAGGACTTCTTCGTGGCAGCCTTGGCTTTGGCGCCACGCTGGCGCTGGGCTTCGAACAGGCAAACGCCTGTAGCCACGGAGACGTTGAGACTGCTGACGCTACCGGCCATCGGCAGATTCACCAGATAGTCGCAGTGCTCGCGGGTCAGGCGACGCATGCCTTTGCCTTCGGCGCCCATGATCAGAATGGTCGGGCCGGTCAGGTCCTGGTCATAAATGCTGACCTCGGCCTCGCCCGCCGTACCGACCACCCACAGACCGCGCTGCTGAAGTTTTTCCAGCGTACGGGCGAGGTTGGTCACCGCCACCAGCGGAATCACTTCCGCCGCACCGCAGGCGACTTTGCGCACCACGGGCGTCAAAGTCGCCGACTTGTCTTTCGGTACGATGACTGCCAGCGCGCCGGCCGCATCGGCCGAGCGCAGGCAGGCGCCGAGGTTGTGCGGGTCGGTTACACCGTCGAGCACCAGCAACAGCGGCGCGCCTTCGGTGCGATCGAGCAACTCGTCGAGCATCGCTTCGCCCCAGACCTGGCTCGGGCTCACTTCCGCTACCACACCTTGATGGACGCCTTCGACCCAGGCGTCCATTTCGCGGCGCTCGGCCTGACCAACCTGAACACGATTTTCGTTAGCCAGCTCAACCAGGGTCTGCACCCGTGGATCGTTGCGGCTTTCCGCCAGCCAGATCTGCTTGACGCGTTTTGGGTGGTGACGCAGCAACGCTTCTACCGCGTGAACGCCGTAGATTTTTTCCAACTGACTCATGACTTCGCCTTCGGTTTACGGGCTCCGCCACTTTTGGCTGGAGCGGAACCCGCTTTTGGCGGGCCCTTGCGGTGCTTGCTCGGTTTGGCTGGCTTGCCGCCGGAAGCCTTTTCAGGCGCCGACCGTCCGGCCTTTCCCCCAGACGCCGCTTTACCACCGCTTTTTGCATCGGCGAGCAAGGCCTTCTTCATTTCGCGGCTTTTACGCAGCTCGGCGTTTTTCGCCACGGCATCGCTCGGGCGATAGGCTTCTGCTGCTTTTTCCTTGGCCGGACGACGGCTGGCGCTTTTCGACGGCGCCTTGTCTTCAGCAGCCTTGGCAGCCGGTACGGCGGTTTCAGCGCCCCGCTTTTTGCGGCCGATCGGCGCGCTGATGGTTTTTTCTGCCATCTCGAAGTCGATCTTGCGCTCGTCGAGGTCGACGCGCATGACCCGCACTTCAACCGTATCGCCAAGACGGAAGCTGCGCCCAGTGCGCTCGCCCGCCAAACGGTGATGCACGGGATCGAAGTGGTAGTAATCACCCGGCAGCGCCGTAACGTGGACCAGACCCTCGACATAAATGTCGGTCAGCTCGACGAACAGACCAAAACCGGTCACTGCGGTGATCACGCCCGGGAACGACTCGCCGACGCGGTCCTTCATGAACTCGCACTTGAGCCAGTTCACTACGTCGCGGGTCGCTTCGTCGGCACGGCGTTCGCTCATCGAGCATTGCTCGCCGAGCTGCTCCAGCGCCGCTTCGTCGTACGGATAGATGCGCGCCTTCGGAATCGTCATCGCACCGGCACGGCGAACGTGCGGGGTATCCTGCTTCGAATGGATCACGCTGCGGATCGCGCGGTGCGTCAGCAGGTCCGGATAACGACGGATCGGCGAAGTGAAGTGGGTATAGGCTTCGTAATTCAGGCCGAAGTGGCCGTCGTTTTCAGCGCTGTACACCGCCTGACTCAGCGAGCGCAGCATGACGGTCTGGATCAGATGGAAATCCGGACGATCCTTGATGCCCGCCAGCAAGGCCTGGTAATCCTTCGGTGACGGACCGTCCTTGCCTTTGTGCAGGGACAGGCCAAGCTCGCCCAGGAACGCGCGCAGTTTTTCCAGACGCTCCGGCGGCGGACCGGCGTGAACGCGATACAACGCAGGAATTTCGTGCTTCTTGAGGAACTCGGCGGTGGCCACGTTGGCCGCCAGCATGCATTCCTCGATCAGCTTGTGCGCGTCGTTGCGGATGGTCGGACGGATCTCGGCGATCTTGCGCTCGGAACCGAAAATGATCCGGGTTTCCTGCGTTTCGAAATCGATCGCGCCACGCACATGACGGGCTGCCAGCAGCACTTTGTACAGCGCGTAAAGCTGCTTCAGGTGCGGTACGACGTCGGTGTACTCGCCACGCAGCTTGCGCGCTTCGGCCACCTTCGGCGTTTCCAGCATCGCGCTGACCTTGTTGTAGGTCAGACGGGCGTGGGAGTGAATCACCGCCTCATAGAAGCAGTAGTCGGTCATTTCGCCGGACTTGGAGATGGTCATCTCGCAGACCATGGCCAGACGATCAACGTGAGGATTCAGCGAGCACAGGCCGTTGGACAGTTGCTCCGGCAGCATCGGAATCACGCGCTCGGGGAAGTACACCGAGTTGCCGCGCACCTGCGCTTCGTTGTCCAGCGCCGAGCCGATTTTCACGTAGCTGGAGACGTCGGCAATCGCCACGTACAACTTCCAGCCGCCGGAGAACAGGCGCAGCTTGCCCGGCTTGGCTTCGCAGTAAACCGCATCATCGAAGTCGCGGGCATCTTCGCCGTCAATGGTGACGAACGGCAGGTGACGCAGATCGACGCGCTTCTCTTTGTCTTTTTCTTCGACTTCCGGCTTGAGCTTGCCGGCTTCCTTCAGTACGGCTTCAGGCCAGACGTGCGGAATGTCGTAGGTGCGCAGGGCAACATCGATTTCCATGCCCGGCGCCATGTAGTTGCCGACCACTTCGACCACATCGCCTTGCGGCTGGAAGCGTGGCGTCGGCCAGTGGGTGATTTTCACCTCGACGAACTGACCGATCTGCGCGTTGGCGTTGCGGCCCGGCGTGACCAGCACTTCCTGCTGGATCTTCGGGTTGTCGGCAACCACAAAACCGATGCCGCCTTCTTCGAAGTAACGACCGACGATGGTTTCGTGAGCGCGGGACACCACCTCAACGATCACACCCTCGCGACGACCGCGACGGTCGAGGCCGGAAACGCGGGCCAGCGCACGGTCGCCATCGAACACCAGACGCATTTGCGCCGGGCTCATGAACAGATCGTCGCTGCCGTCGTCCGGCACCAGGAAGCCGAAACCGTCACGGTGACCGCTGATGCGACCGAGGATCAGATCCAGCTTGTCCACCGGCGCATAAGTGCCACGGCGGGTGTAGATCAGTTGAGCGTCGCGTTCCATGGCGCGCAGACGGCGGCGCAGGGCTTCAATCTGGTCTTCGGTGGTCAGACCGAACTCTTCGACCAGTTGCTCGCGGGCAGCCGGCGAACCACGATCGGCGAGATGCGCCAGGATCAGTTCGCGGCTAGGAATAGGGTTTTCGTATTTTTCCGCTTCACGAGCGGCCTCGGGATCGAGGGACTGCCAATCGGCCATTAGAGAGTTTTCACCTTGTCTATATGCGGGTTAGTTTGGCATAGGCGCCATGAAACGGGAAATTTCCGGCTATATAAGGCGCAACTGATGCCATGATCTGCCGTCCGAAAGCCATTTTGACCACCGCTGGTAAAAAAAATCATATTTTTTGCCAGCAGGGGTTTACAGTCAAAAAGAGCCTCCGTATAGTGCGCGCCATCGACGACGCAGATGCGCTGACGATATTGCCCAGATGGTGAAATTGGTAGACACGCCAGCTTCAGGTGCTGGTGACCTTACGGTCGTGGAAGTTCGAGTCTTCTTCTGGGCACCAATTTCGAGCTTGAGACTAGATCAGTTTCAAGGCTCACACAAAACCTGCGAAAGCGGGTTTTGTGCATTCTAAGCCCGGATTTTCTTAAAACCGATTTATTAAAATTAAATCAGGGGTTTACAGATCAAAATGCGCTCCGTATAGTGCGCCACATCAACAGCGGCAACGCTCGCGATGATTGCCCAGATGGTGAAATTGGTAGACACGCCAGCTTCAGGTGCTGGTGACCTTACGGTCGTGGAAGTTCGAGTCTTCTTCTGGGCACCAATTCAAATTCAAGGTCAGGCCTTGAATTCCACAGAAACCCGCGAAAGCGGGTTTTTGCGTTTCCGGCCTTCGGAAACGTCAATCGCCTCAGCAGTTATCAAAACGCCAATGCTCGCGCAAGGCGCATCTGAGAACCAATATCGTTTATCATTGTTGCAAGTTTTTGCAATGCGACAGTGAGGAACCCTGCGAATGACGTTTCGAAATACCCTGCGCCGAGGCCTGACCTTCACCCTCCTCGGCCTGGCGCTCGCCACTCCCCTCACCCAGGCAGCCGATGCGGTTTCCCTGACTCTGTACAACGGCCAGCACAAGGAAGTCGGCGATGCGATTGCCAAGGCTTTCGAAGCCAAGACCGGCATTCACGTCAACGTTCGTAAAGGCAGCAGCAATCAGCTCGCCAGCCAGATCATCGAAGAAGGCGACCGCTCCCCCGCTGACGTGATCTACACCGAAGAGTCGCCGCCGCTGAACAACCTCGGCGAACAAGGCCTGCTGGCGAAGGCCGACACCGCAACCCTGGCGGTGCTACCGGAAAAATACGTAGCCGCCAACGGCACCTGGATCGGCGTCACCGCTCGTGTGCGCGTGGTTGCGTTCAACCCGAAACTGATCGACGAAAAAGACCTGCCGAAATCGGTGATGGAATTTTCCGAGCCGCAATGGCAAGGCAAGGTCGGTTTCGTGCCGACCAGCGGCGCATTCCAGGAACAGGCCGTGGCGATCATCAAGCTGCACGGGCGTGACGCCGCCGAAGAATGGCTGACCGGCCTGCGCGCATTCGGCAAGACTTACAGCAACAACATGGTCGCGCTCAAAGCCGTGGAGAACGGTGAGGTCGCTACCGTGCTGGTGAACAATTACTACTGGTTCGCCCTGCAACGCGAAAAAGGCAAGCTCGATTCGAAACTGCACTACTTCACCGGCGGTGACGCTGGCGGCCTGATCACCGTGTCCAGCGCTGCCGTGCTGAAGTCCAGCAAACATCCAAAAGAAGCCCAGCAATTCCTCGCCTACATGGCCAGCGAAGAAGGTCAGCGCGTGATCACCCAGACCACCGCCGAATATCCGCTGCACAAAGGCATGGAGTCGGATCGCGGGCTCAAGCCGTTCAGCGAACTGGAAGCACCGAATGTGACGCCGGCCGATCTGGGCAATGCTGAGGAAGCGCTGGAACTGGAACGCGAAGTTGGCTTGAACTGATGAGCGCATCGTTATCCGCCCCCGCCGCGCGCGGGGGTTACGTGCCGAAACGCAAACGGCCGTCGGTCTGGCTGCTGCTGCCCGTGTTGTTGCTGGTGGTGTTGAGCCTGTTGCCGCTGGCCTATGTCGGGCTCAAGGCGTGGCAGGCGGGTTGGGCCGAAGCGCTGCATTTGCTGTGGCGCCCGTATGTGTTTGGATTGTTGCGTAACACCCTGGCGCTGATGGTCGGCGTAACGATCACTTGCGGCGTGATCGGCTTGTCGCTGGCCTGGCTGTTGGAGCGCAGCAATCTGCCGGGGCGGCGCCTGTGGGGCGTGATCCTGTGCCTGCCGTTCGCGGTGCCGGCGTTTGTCAGCAGCTTCACCTGGGTTTCGCTGAGCGCACAGTTCGAAGGCCTTGGCGGGGCGATTCTGGTGATGAGCCTGTCAAAGTATCCACTTATCTTTCTGCCGGTCGCCGCGACGTTGCGCAACCTTGACCCTTCCCTTGAAGAGTCCGCTCGCACGCTAGGGCAGAATCGCTGGGGCGTGTTTTTCCGAGTGACCCTGCCACTGCTTTGGCCATCGCTATTGGCCGGCTCGCTGTTGATCGCCTTGCATATGCTGGTCGAGTTCGGAGCACTGTCGATCATCGGCCTGCAAACTTTCACCACTGCGATCTATCAGCAGTTCGAGCTGGAATTCAGCAACGCCAACGCAGCGATGCTCTCGGCGGTATTGCTCGCGCTGTGCCTGCTGTTGCTGTGGCTGGAACTGCGCGTGCGCGGCAAGGGCCGGCATGTGCGCACCGGTCAAGGCGCAGCGCGTCAGGCTGAACAGGTCCGCCTGGGACCATGGACTGCGCTCGGTCAGCTGTACTGCCTGGCGTTGGCGATTGTCGGCAGCGGGGTTCCTTTGGGGATGCTCGCTTACTGGCTGGCGGTCGGCTCATCGGCTGCGTTCCCGGTAGCGGCGATTACCGAAGCGCTGCTGTCATCGCTGGCGTTGTCACTGGGTGGCGCTGCTCTTTGCCTGCTGCTGGCGGTTCCGGTTG
Organism: Pseudomonas sp. Z003-0.4C(8344-21); assembly: GCF_900104975.1. Classification (NCBI taxonomy): domain Bacteria; kingdom Pseudomonadati; phylum Pseudomonadota; class Gammaproteobacteria; order Pseudomonadales; family Pseudomonadaceae; genus Pseudomonas; species Pseudomonas sp. Z003-0.4C(8344-21). The sequence goes on from NZ_LT629756.1 coordinate 5,744,691, forward strand.
GGCTGCTGGTGGTGCGCTACAAAGGCCAACTGGCGATCTGGGCCGAGCGTTTGCCATATCTGCTGCACGCGCTGCCGGGCTTGGTGATTGCTTTAACGCTGGTGTATTTCGCTCTGCACTACGTGCCAGTGCTGTATCAAACCTCGGGACTGCTGCTGATTGCTTATGCACTGCTGTTTCTGCCGCTGGCGCAGGCGCCGATTCGCACCGCGCTGAACAAGGCTGCCCCACAGCTGGAAGAGGCTGCGCGCACGCTCGGAGCTTCGTCGTTCACGGCGTTTTGCCGGGTGACGCTGCCGATCATTTTCCCGGCACTGGGCGCGGCGTTTGCGCTGGTGTTTCTCGATGCGATGAAGGAATTGACGGCGACGCTGCTACTCAGTCCGACCGGGCTCAATACGCTGGCGACTGAGGTCTGGGCGCATACGGCGAATGTCGAGTTCGCGGCGGCGGCGCCTTATGCGGCGTTGTTGATTGTGGTGTCGGGGTTACCGGTTTATCTGCTTACTACGCGGATGTATCTGAGCCGTTGATACCGCTTTCGCGAGCAGGCTCACTCCTACAGGGAAACGTATTCCAAATGTAGGAGTGAGCCTGCTCGCGATGAGGCCAGCCCAATCAACATCAAGCCCTGAACTGCCCCAGGCTCGCTTTGAGCTGCGCCGCCAGACCATCCAGCACCTTGCCACTGGCCGTGGTTTCCACCACCGCCTGCGCGGCTTTTTCAGCCTGGGCATGAATGGTTTCGACCCGCCCGCGCACCGCCTGCGCACCCTGCGCCTGATGTGCTGCGGCTTGTGTCGCGAGGCCAATCGCTGCGTGCACCTGTTCAACCGAAGCCTGCACCGATTGCTGCAGTCGCGCACTGTCACGCAATACCAGCAAGCCTTCACTGGCCTGACGCCCGGCCTGGCCGATCGCCTCGACCGCTTCGCGCGCGCCCTGCTGCAACGCGACGATGTGCGCCTGGATATCGCCGGTGGAGCTTTGCGTCTTGCTCGCCAATGCGCGCACTTCGTCTGCCACAACCGCAAAACCGCGACCGGTCTCGCCTGCACGCGCAGCTTCAATCGCCGCGTTCAAGGCCAGCAGGTTGGTTTGCTCAGCAATGCCGTGGATAACCGTCAGCACCACTTCAATCTGTTCACTCTGCTGCGCCAGCCGCTCGATGACTTTCGCCCCGGTGTCGACCTGCCCGGCCAGCGCTTCGATCAGGCCGCCAACCTTGGCCGAGGTGCGGGTGTTTTCATCGGTCGCCTGACGGATTTCCACCACTTGCTTGAGTGCAGCCTGCATCGCATGGCTTTCCGATTGCGCCTCGTCGGCCATTTGCGACAACGCACGCAGGCTCTCGGCAACTTCATCACGCTGCATGCCTGCCGCCGCATCGGCGCCCGCATTGCGCAGGGTCATCGCGCCAATTTCCACGCCAGTACGCTGCGCCACATCGCCAGCTTCGCGCACGATCGGCTGCAACTTGTCCACAAAGCGATTGACTGCCGAGGCCATGTCGCCGATTTCGTCCTTGCTGTTGATCTGCACACGCTTGGTCAGATCGCCCTCGCCCGCCGCCAGGTCGTCCATCGCCGCGTTGAGCATTTTCAGGCGATTGACTACGCGATGGCCCAGCACCACCGCCAGCAACAGCAGCACCGCGCAACCGACCAGCGCCAGGCCGAGGCCGATGCGCCAGCGCAGCGTCGCCGCCGCCTCTTGAACGGTCTGCGCGGTATTGGCTTTCATCTCGCCAGCCGTGGACTGCGCCGACTGCAGGCGCGCCTGCATGGCTTTTGCGCTGTCCGCCGCGGCGCCTTTGAGGCTGTCCCCGACCAGTTGATCGCTGCTGGCGATCAGCGCCGAGAAACGCTTGTCGAGTTCGACCAGGTCGGTTTCCACCGAGGCTGTGGAAACGCCCATCAGCACCTTGCCGATCTCCACACCATTGGGATTGATCGACGCTTCGAGGTAATAAACCGAGGGATCGTTTTTTGCTGCATCGAGGACTTTATCCAGCGCCCGCTCGCCCTGACCTTTTTCCAGCAAGGCCTTGTTGATCGGGTTTTCCCGGTTGAGGTAGCGGGTCAGGTGCTGGCCGGTGGCATCGTCATACACCACGAACAACACGTTGGGATTGCGCTGGGCGCGGCGGGCAAATTCCGACAGGGTCGGTACGTCGCTGTCCCACATCGCCCGTGGAGCAACGGAGGCGAGCAACTGCGCCATGTCATTGGCCGAATCCTTGAGGTCCTTTTCCAGCGTGGCACGCAGTTGCGCCTGCTCTTCTTTGAGGCGTGAAGACAGGCCAGCGGTGAGTCGCTGCCGGGTACTGGCAGACAAAGCGTCGAGGCTGGAAGTGACTTCCCGCCCGGCCTGCTCCAGTTCGCCGGACAGCTTCTGGCTGTCGGTTCCCAGGCGCGTCGCCAGATCCGCTTCCAGCGCCGTGACGGTGCTCCGCGTCAGGGCAACGGCCACCAACACTTGCACCAAAAGGGCGATACCCAAGGTAACGAACACGGGCCGCAGCAAACGGCTTTGTAACAGTGAGAGAACGGCCGACACTTTGAAATCCCTCTACGTCTGACGCCATTAATTTGATGGCACTCTTGTAGACAGATTCACAGCAAAGGTCATGCCGTCCAACAGGCATAAACGACAAAGGCCCCGATTAAGGGGCCTTTGTTTTTTACATCAACAACTTGTCAAGCGAACGGATGACGCAGAACGATGGTTTCGTTGCGGTCCGGGCCCGTCGAAATAATGTCGATCGGTGCGCCGATCAACTCTTCAACGCGTTTGATGTAGGCGCGAGCATTGGCCGGCAGCTCTTCCAGGGTCTTGGCACCCACAGTCGATTCGCTCCAGCCCGGCACTTCTTCGTAGACCGGCTGCAGGCCGACGTAGCTGTCAGCATCGGTCGGAGCAACAGCGTTGCCCTGCGCGTCTTTGTAGCCGACGCAGATGTTGATGGTTTCCAGACCGTCGAGTACGTCCAGCTTGGTCAGGCAGATGCCCGAGATGCTGTTCACATCGATAGCGCGACGCAGGATGACGGCGTCGAACCAGCCACAGCGACGGGCACGGCCGGTGGTGGCGCCGAACTCGTGACCTTGCTTGGCCAGGTGAGCACCAACGTCGTCGAACAGCTCAGTCGGGAACGGACCCGAACCGACGCGCGTGGTGTACGCCTTGGTGATGCCGAGGATGTAATCGAGGAACATCGGGCCAACACCGGAGCCAGTTGCCACGCCACCCGCGGTGGTGTTGGAGCTGGTCACGTACGGATAGGTACCGTGGTCGATGTCGAGCAACGAACCCTGGGCGCCTTCGAACATGATGTCTTTGCCGGCACGGCGCAGGTCGTGCAGCTCAGCGGTGACGTCGAGCATCAGCGGCTTGAGCAGCTCGGCGTATTCCTTGCACTCGGCCAAGGTCTTTTCGAACTCGATGGCCGGCTCTTTGTAGTAACCAACCAGCATGAAGTTGTGGTAATCCACCAGTTCACGCAGCTTGTCTTCAAAGCGCGGCATGTTCAGCAGGTCGCCGACACGCAGGCCACGACGGGCAACCTTATCTTCGTACGCTGGGCCGATGCCGCGACCGGTAGTGCCGATCTTCAGCTCGCCACGGGCCTTTTCACGGGCCTGGTCCAGCGCAACGTGGAAGGACAGGATCAGCGGGCAGGACGGGCTGATACGCAGACGCTCACGCACCGGTACGCCTTTCTCTTCCAGCTTGGTGATCTCGCGCAGCAGGGCATCAGGTGCGACGACCACGCCATTGCCGATCAGGCACTGCACGCCTTCGCGCAGCACACCCGACGGGATCAGGTGCAAGACAGTTTTCTCGCCGTCGATCACCAGCGTGTGGCCCGCGTTGTGGCCACCCTGGTAGCGCACTACGGCGGCAGCATGTTCGGTCAGCAGATCAACGATCTTGCCTTTGCCCTCATCACCCCACTGGGTGCCCAGGACTACGACATTCTTACCCATAACACTTGTCCTCATTCGCGCAAACTTGGTGCCGGCGAAGGCCGGCAGGAAAACTCAAGAAGCCAGTGGCGATACTTGCCAAAGCCCGTTCTGCTGAATCAATTGCCGGTCGCAGTCCGCATCACGGGCGGCGGCCAAAGGTTGTCCAGGCAAGGCCTGAACGACACGCTGACCCTCACTGCGCAACTGGCAAACCTGCTGCCAGAGTGCCGCATCCGTACTGTCAGGCATCCAGATACCGCCAGACGGTAGCTCGATCTCAGCACGCCCCAGGGTCACCAGGGTTTTCAAATCGGTAGAGAAACCGGTCGCTGGACGGGCACGACCAAAATCGGCGCCGATGTCATCGTAACGACCGCCCTGAGCGATGGACTGACCCACGCCCGGCACGAACACGGCGAACACCACACCGGTGTGGTAGTGGTAGCCACGCAATTCTCCCAGGTCGAAGTACAACGGTAGATCAGGGAAGCGCACCGAAAGACGCTCGGCAATCGCCAGCAAGTCTTCCAGGGCCGCCAGCACTGGCGCCGGCGCATTGGCCAGACGCTCGCGCGCAGCGCTCAACACTTCGCGACCGCCACACAGGCCTACCAAAGCGCGCAGCATGTCGGACAGATCCGCCGGCAGGCCTTCGGTCAGGGTAATGACCTCGTCGATGGCCTTGCGTTGCAGCGCATCGAACAACTGCTGTTCGACTTCACCCGACAAACCGGCGGCGCGTGCCAGCCCCCGATAGATGCCGACATGACCAAGGTCCATGTGCACGTCCGGCACGTCGGCCAGTTGCAGCATGGCCAGCATCAGGCTGATCACTTCAACGTCGCTGCTCGGGCTGGCGTCGCCGTACAACTCGGCACCCAACTGGATCGGGCTGCGCGAGGACGACAAGGCCCGCGGCTGGGCGTGCAGCACGCTGCCGGCGTAGCACAGGCGGCTCGGGCCTTCGCGGCGCAGGGTGTGCGCATCGATGCGCGCGACTTGCGGTGTGATGTCGGCGCGGAATCCCATCTGCCGACCCGACTGCGGGTCGATGACCTTGAAGGTGCGCAGATCCAGGTCCTGGCCCGCACCGGTCAGCAGGGATTCCAGGTACTCGATATGGGGAGTCACGACAAATTCGTAACCCCAGCTCTGGAACAGATCCAACACCTGACGACGCGCGACTTCGATGCGCGCCGCTTCCGGTGGCAGTACTTCTTCGATGCCATCTGGCAGCAGCCAGCGGTCTACCGTTGCCATTACGCCATTCCCCTTTGATCCGGGCGGCCAGCCTGCGGGCGAGCCTTGAGTGAAGCAGAAAATGGTTGACCCGTTCAAAACGCACGCGCATGAACGACGCGGCAAAAGGCCTGTTACCGGCTTCGCCCACCACTTTCCTCGAAAAACGTTCGGGCCATTCAACCCGATGCCTGCAACAAAAAACAGCAATCAAACGTGCAGACGCAAAAAAGCCGGGAATTTCCCGGCTGCCGCATCATACACACGTTTTCCCAAAGGATCACCCCGCCCGAGGATTTAGCCGCCGGGCGGAGCGATTCAGGTCAACGTCGCATCAAGGCTTGGCTTTTTCCAGATAACGGAAGAAGTCGCTGCTTGGGTCGAGGACCATGACGTCGGATTTGTTCGCGAAGCTTTCACGGTAGGCACGCAGGCTACGGTAGAAACCGTAGAACTCCTGATCCTGGCCGTAGGCCTTGGAATAGATCGCAGCGGCCTGGGCGTCACCATCACCGCGAACCTCTTCGGATTCACGATAGGCTTCAGCCAGCAGCACGCGGCGTTGACGATCAGCGTCGGCACGGATGCCTTCGGCCAGCTCGTTACCCTTGGCGCGGTGCTCGCGAGCTTCACGCTCACGCTCGGTGCTCATACGTTCGAACACGCTGCGGTTCACTTCCTTCGGCAGATCGATGGCCTTGACCCGGACATCGACGACTTCGATACCCAGCTCCTTTTCCGCCATCTTGTTCAGCGATGCAGTGATGTCAGCCATCAGTGCATCGCGCTCACCCGACACCACTTCGTGCAGGGTGCGCTTGCCGAACTGGTCACGCAGGCCCGACTCCAGACGACGCGACAAACGCTCGTCGGCAATCTGCTTGAGACCGGAAGTCGCGGTGTAGAAGCGCTCGGCATCTTTCACTCGCCACTTGGCGTAGGCATCGACCATCACGGCTTTCTTTTCCAGGGTCAGGAAGCGCTGCGTCGGTGCGTCCAGCGTCAACAGGCGTGCGTCGAATTTACGCACCTGGTTAACGTAAGGCACCTTCACATGCAGACCCGGCTGGACATCCGCCTGAACCACGCGACCGAATTGCAGCAGCACCGCACGCTCGGTCTGAGCGACGATATAGAAGCAATTCCAGCCCACCAGTACCACAACGACGCCAACGATCAGGGCGATCAGCGATTTATTGCTCATCAGCGGGTCTCCCTTGTACGTGTCTGCGGCACGTCAGTGACATGCGGCGTGACGTCCGTGTTGTTGCTGGCGGCCGAACCGGTGATCGGTGCGTTGCCCGAGCTGTTCTGGATCATCTTGTCCAACGGCAGATAGAGCAGATTGCTCTGGCCGTTCTTGTTGCCGGTCACGAGTACCTTGCTGGTGTTGCTGAAGACTTCCTGCATGGTGTCCAGGTACAGACGCTCGCGGGTGACTTCAGGTGCCTTGCGATACTCGGCGACCAGTTTGGTAAAGCGATCGGCCTCACCCTTGGCGCGGGAGATCGTTTCGTCGCGGTAACCGTTGGCATCTTCGATGATGCGCTGGGCCTGACCACGGGCTTCCGGCACCACGCCGTTGGCGTAGGTTTCGGCCTGGTTGCGCGAACGCTGCTCGTCTTCACGGGCGCGGATCACGTCGTCGAAGGCTTCCTGCACTTCACGCGGTGCCGCTGCGCTCTGTACGTTGACCTGGGTAACGGTGATGCCGGTGCGATAGGTATCGAGGAAACGTTGCAGACGCTCCTTGATCTCGCTGGCCATCAATTCACGCCCTTCGGTCAGCACCTGGTCCATGGCGGTCGAACCGACCACGTGGCGCAGGGCACTTTCAGTCGCATGCTGCAGACTGATTTCCGGCTGATCGACGTTCAGCACGAAGTCCTGCAGGTTGCTGATCTTGTACTGCACGGTCAGCGGCACTTCGACGATGTTTTCGTCTTCAGTGAGCATCTGGCCCTGCTTGGAGTACGCACGCTCACGCGTCACGTTTTCCATGTACTTCTTGTCGATCGGCGGGAAATAAATGTTCAGGCCCGGGCCGACAGTCTCGTAGTACTTGCCGAAGCGCAGCACCACGGCCTGCTCCTGCTCGTCCACCACGTAGACGGCGCTGTACAGCCAGACGGCCGCCAGCACGACCAGGCCGATGCCGAGCAGGCCGCCGAAGCCGCCACTGCTCTTGCCCGAACCACCGCCGTCATCACCACGTTTCTTGCCACCACCGAACAACCCGTTCAGGCTTTCCTGCAGCTTTCGGAAGGCCTCGTCGAGATCCGGTGGCCCCTTGCGGTCGCCGTTATTGCGGCGCTTGCCGCCCCAGGGATCCTGATTGTTCGAGTTGCCACCCGGCTCATTCCAAGCCATAGCGCTCTCCATCTGATAAAGCAAAGACGCACCCACGGCGCGCCGACCAATGCTACAGAATGCCTGCCGTTGCGGCACAACCGCTTTTTCAGGCTTTTATTGCAAAGTGTGTTGCTCGATGAATTCCATCGGCTGCAATCCTTCGCGGCTTACCAGTCGATTCAACTCGATCCGGGGCAAACGAACGGTCAGCAGACTGACACCTTCTTCGTCGTGCTCTTCTTTCTGCACCGCGCCGAGTTCGAAAAACTGCGCACGCAGTCGCGCGAAGCGTTGCGGCAAACGCAAGGTACCGACAAACAGATCACTGCCGAGCAATTCGGCAATCGCCTGTTCGAGCAATTCCAGACCGCTGCCATCACGTGCCGACAACCAGACCCGCTGGGGCTTGCCGTCTTCGTCGCGCTGGATTTGCGGCTCGACACCCTCGAGCAAATCGAGTTTGTTATAGACCTCGAGGATCGGCAAGTCCTGGGCACCAATCTCGCCCAGCACCACCATCACCTGCTCGATCTGCAACATGCGATCCGGCTCCGCTGCGTCGATGACGTGCAACAGCAAGTCCGAGTTGCTCGACTCTTCGAGGGTAGACCGAAATGCTTCAACCAGCTTGTGCGGCAAGTGCCGAATGAAACCTACCGTATCGGCCAGGACAATCGGCCCCAGGTCATCCAGATCCAGACGACGCAGGGTCGGGTCGAGCGTGGCGAACAACTGGTCAGCCGCATAGACCTCGGATTTCGTCACGTTGTTGAACAGCGTGGACTTGCCGGCGTTGGTATAGCCGACCAGCGATACGGTCGGAATCTCTGCCCGCGAACGGCCGCGACGCGATTGCTCGCGCTGGCTGCGCACCTTCTCCAGCCGCCCCTTGATCTGACGCAGGCGCACCCGCAGCAGACGCCGGTCGGTTTCGAGCTGGGTTTCACCCGGACCGCGCATGCCGATGCCGCCACCCTGACGCTCAAGGTGCGTCCAGCCGCGGACCAGCCGGGTGCTCATGTGGTCAAGCTGGGCCAGTTCGACCTGGAGCTTGCCTTCATGGGTACGGGCGCGTTGGGCGAAAATATCGAGAATCAGACCGGTGCGGTCGATCACGCGACACTCGAAAACACGTTCGAGGTTGCGTTCCTGGCTGGGCGTGAGGACGTGATTGAAAATCACCAGATCGGCTTCTTCAGCCTTGACCAGGTCGCGTAGCTCTTCGACCTTGCCGCTGCCAATCAGGTATTTGGCGGTTGGCCGATGACGCGGCACGTTAAAAAACGCAACGGTCTCGGCGCCGGCCGAATTAGCCAACTCCTGAAACTCCTGCGGATCTTCGCGCGCCTCAGGGTCCTGTCCATCCAAGTGAACGAGGATCACTCGTTCACCACCACCGTGGCGCTCAAAGAACAAAGGAGACTCCTATCAGGCGTTACCCGGAGCTGGCTCTGCGTCGCCCTGTTCGTTTTCGGTTGCGCTAGGCAGACGAATCGGACGAACCGGCACTACGGTCGAGATAGCGTGTTTGTAAACCATCTGGCTGACGGTGTTCTTCAGCAGGATCACGAATTGGTCGAACGACTCGATCGTGCCTTGCAGTTTGATACCGTTGACCAGGTATATGGAAACCCCGACTTTCTCTTTACGTAAAGTATTCAGGTAAGGGTCTTGTAGCGAATGCCCTTTTGACATGTGCCGCACTCCTTTAAGGATTCAATAATAAAAAATAGGTAATTCAGATGGCTTTGGCCGCCACACCCCCAAGGATAGACGGCAATTGCAAGGACTCAGCTCAATATGGAGATGGTCCCAAGGTATTTCAAGGCGCGTGGCAGATTGTCGCAATCAAGACTGTCCAGCCAGTGTAAATCTTCCCAGCTGCGCAGCCAGGTGAACTGGCGTTTGGCCAATTGGCGCGTGGCGATGATGCCGCGCTCCTGCATTTCGGCCAACGTCAGCTTGCCATCCAGGTAGTCCCAGACTTGGCGATAGCCTACCGCACGTATAGACGGCAACCCGGCATGCAGGTCACTTCTATTACGCAGGGCTACGACCTCGTCGATGAATCCCTGTTCCAACATATTTGTGAATCTTTGTTTGATGCGTTCATGCAGTACCTGGCGATCTGCCGGGGCAATGGCCAGGTTCGCGACAGTATAGGGCAATTGTTGCAGTCCCGAAGCGGCTGCTTCGGTACTTTGCGCAGATTGTTGCTGACGCAGGTCAGTCATGCTGCGACCGCTGACGCGATAAACTTCGAGGGCGCGACTCAGGCGCTGCGGATCGTTCGGATGAATCCGCGCCGCCGACACCGGGTCGATGATTGCCAATTGATCGTGCAGGGCCTGCCAGCCAAGGCGCGCGGCCTCTTCTTCGATCTGCGCGCGGACCTCGGGATCGGCGGCGGGCATGTCGGCCAGACCTTCGACCAAAGCCTTGTAATAGAGCATGGTGCCGCCCACCAGAAGCGGAATTTTGCCGCGTGCGGTGATGTCGGCCATGGCTGGCAGGGCATCGCGGCGAAAATCCGCAGCCGAATAAGCTTCGGCCGGATCAAGAATGTCGATCAAGCGGTGCGGATGTTCGGCCAAGAGCGCTCTTGAAGGCTTGGCGGTGCCGATGTCCATGCCGCGATAGACCAGCGCCGAATCGACACTGATCAGCTCGCACGGCAGCACTTTGGTCAGCTCGATGGCCAGGTCGGTCTTGCCCGCAGCGGTCGGGCCCATCAGGAAAATCGCTGGAGGAAGCTGGCTCATCAACGACCGCGCAGGAACAGTTTGTCCAGATCGTCCAGACCCAGTTGGGTCCAGGTCGGTCGGCCATGGTTGCATTGACCGCTGCGCTCGGTGTTTTCCATATCACGCAGCAGGCCGTTCATTTCCGGCAGGGCCAGGCGCCGGTTGGCGCGAATCGCGCCGTGGCAGGCCATGGTGCCAAGCAATTCGTTGAGGTGCGCCTGAATGCGGTCGCTGGTGCCGTATTCCATCAGGTCCGACAGCACGTCACCGACCAAACGGTTGGCCTCGGCCTGCTTGAGCAACGCCGGAATCTGCCGGATCGCCAGGGTCTCGGGGCCCAGCCGCTGCAATTCGAAGCCAAGCCGCTGGAACCACGCGGCATGCTCTTCGGCGCAATCGGCTTCGCGCTGACTCACGGCCAGCGACTCCGGCACCAGCAACGGCTGACCGCTCAGGCCTTCACTGGCCATAGCGATCTTCAGGCGTTCGTACATGATCCGCTCATGGGCAGCATGCATGTCCACCAGCACCAGGCCATGGGCGTTCTCGGAAAGAATGTAGATGCCCTTGAGCTGCGCCAGCGCATAGCCGAGCGGCGGAATATCTTCCTGGCCGGTCGGTAGCGCGCTGGCATTGGCCTCGGGCAGCGGCGCGAAAAATTCTTTGTAAGCGGCTTGAGCCTCGGCAGCGGGCAGGGCCGACTGCGGGCGTGGCGTGTACTGATACTGATAAGCGCCGCCAGCACTGGCACCGGACGAGGTATTGAACGCCGGTTGCGCCTGCGGCTGCTCGAGCAACGCATTCGCGGCAAGTCGCATTTCGCCTTGCGGGCCAAATTCGCCCGCCTCGATTCCGCTGGGTCGCACGATGGCCGTGGTCACGGAGCCGGCCAACTGGTCTTCCGGACGCACGTCGCCCAACGCACGGTGCAAGGTGCCATACAGGAAGTCATGGACCATGCGCCCGTCGCGAAAGCGCACTTCGTGTTTGGTCGGGTGCACGTTGACGTCGACCGCCGCCGGATCCACTTCGAAAAACAGCGCGAACGTCGGATGGCGACCATTGAACAGCACGTCGCGATAGGCCTGGCGCACCGCGTGGGCGACCAGTTTGTCGCGCACCGCGCGGCCATTCACAAAGAAATACTGCAAGTCCGCCTGACTGCGGTTGAACGTTGGCAAACCGACCCAGCCCCACAGGTGCAAGCCATTGCGTTCGATCTCGATCGGCAGCGCCTGCTCAAGGAAACCCGAGCCGCAGATAGCCGCCACCCGCCGGGCGCGGGCCGCATCATCGTGGGCCTCGTGCAGGCTGAGGATGGTTTTGCCGTTGTGGCGCAGATGGAAGGCCACGTCGAAACGCGCCAGCGCCAGACGCTTGATCACCTCTTGCAGGTGATCGAATTCGGTTTTTTCGGTCTTGAGGAATTTGCGCCGCGCCGGGGTGTTGAAAAACAGGTCGCGGACTTCCACCGAGGTGCCGACCGGGTGCGCGGCCGGTTGCACGCGGGGCGCCATGTCGCGGCCCTCGGTCTCGACCTGCCAGGCCTGATCGGCGTCGCGGGTGCGCGAGGTCAGGGTCAGGCGCGCCACGGAGCTGATCGACGCCAGCGCCTCGCCGCGAAAACCCAGGCTCATGACCTGCTCGAGGTCTTCGAGGTTGCGAATCTTGCTGGTGGCGTGACGGGCCAGCGCCAGCGGCAGGTCGTCGGCGGAAATGCCGTTACCGTCGTCACGCACCCGCAGCAACTTGACGCCGCCCTGCTCGACATCGACATCGATACGCTTGGCGCCGGAATCGAGGCTGTTTTCCAGCAACTCCTTGATTACCGAGGCCGGACGCTCAACCACCTCACCGGCGGCAATCTGGTTCGCCAGCCGCGGGCTGAGCAGTTCGATGCGGGCGCTGTTCAGTACCTGATTCATTCTTTCGACGCCAGTTCAGTGCCGGGAATGGTCAGGTGCTGGCCGACTTTCAGCTCATCGGTTTTCAGGTTGTTCGCCGCACGCAGCGTCGCCGGCGACACTTGATAGCGCACGCCGATCATCGCCAGCGTCTCACCGGGGCCGACGCGGTGATCGCGCGGGCCTTGGGCGATCTTGCCGGAATCACGCAGCCAGGCGATGTAGGTGCCCGGCGGCGGGTTCTGCTGGAAGAACTGGCGCACGCCGCTGCTGATCGAGCGGGCCAGCGCTTGCTGGTGGCTCGATGCCGAGAGCTTGTTGGCCTCGTTGGCGTTGGAGATAAAACCGGTTTCGACCAGAATCGATGGGATGTCCGGCGATTTCAGTACCATGAACCCCGCCTGTTCCACGCGCTGTTTGTGCAGCGGCGTAACGCGGCCGATGTTGGTCAGAACTTTCTGGCCGACGTTGAGACTGGAGGTCAGCGAGGCCGTCATCGACAGGTCGAGCAGCACGCCGGCGAGCATGCGGTCCTTGTCATCCAGGCTGACGTTGCCGGCACCACCGATCAGGTCGGAACGGTTTTCGCTGTCGGCCAGCCAACGGGCGGTTTCCGACGTAGCGCCGCGATCGGACAGTGCAAATACCGAAGCACCAAACGCTGCAGCGGATGGCGCGGCGTCGGCGTGAATCGAGACGAACAGGTCAGCGCCCTTCTTGCGGGCGATTTCGGTACGCCCACGCAACGGAATGAAGTAGTCGCCGGTACGCGTCAGCTCGGCACGGAAGCCTTTCATGCCGTTGACCTGACGCTGCAATTCGCGAGCGATCTGCAGCACCACGTCTTTTTCACGCTGGCCGCGCGAGCCGGAGGCACCGGGGTCTTCACCGCCGTGGCCGGCGTCGATCACCACAATGATGTCGCGCTTGCCGGCCGGGGCTGGCGGCAGTTTGATTGCCGGTTCCGTCGGGGTCACCGGCACTGCCGGCACGGTTGCCACCGAAGGCGTTGGCGCAGGAGGCGGCGCGGCATCGGCCGGGTTGTCGAACAGGTCGACCACCAGCCGGTTGCCATACTGTGCGTTCGGCGCCAGCGAGAAGCTTTTCGGGGTGACGGCTTTCTTCAGGTCGATGACCACCCGCAGATCGGTGGGCGTGCGCTGGGCCGAGCGCATGGCGGTGATCGGCGTGTTGGCGGTCTGTACATTCAAGGGTGCACCGAGAGTGGCACCATTGATGTCGATGACCAAACGGTCCGGTGCAGTCAGAGTAAATACGCTGTGCTGTACCGGGCCGCTCAAGTCGAAGACCAGTCGCGTGTTGTCCGGCGCCCGCCACAGGCGCACGCTGTTGACCTTTGAATCGGCCACAGCGTTGACGGTTACTGCCATCAACATCAGTCCAGCGGCAGCCACCAACGCGCGAAAGCGCATACCAAACCCCATCATTTAATTGGATTCCAATGCCAAAGCGGCACACCAGGCCTCGCCACGCGAGCCCTGGGACAAAATTTTCAGCGAACGCCCGCTGTCTTGCGGGCTAATGGTAATGGTCAGGTCAGGCTTTGGCAAAAAGCCTGCACCTTTATCGGGCCACTCGATCAGGCACAGCGCATCGTCTTCGAAGTAGTCACGGATACCGAGAAACTCCAGCTCTTCCGGATCGACCAGTCGGTACAGGTCGAAGTGGAAGGCACGAACGTCACCGATCTCGTAGGGCTCAACCAAGGTGAAGGTCGGACTTTTTACCGCGCCGACATGCCCAAGCCCGCGAATGATGCCACGCGAGAGCGTGGTTTTGCCCATGCCCAGGTTGCCTTCAAGAAAAATCAGGCCATGGCCCTGGGTGACGCGGGCGATCCGTGCGCCAAAGTCGCTCATCGCCTGTTCATCGGCCAGGTACAGGGTTACTTCAGACACGGTGCTTGCTCCTCCAACAACTGACGAATGGCTGGAATCAGATCACTGGCCGCCAGCCCACGGCCGAATTTGCCTTGTTGCAAGCCGGCATTGGCATGCAGCCACACGGCGAGGCTTGCGGCATCGAAAGCCTGCATGCCCTGCGCCAGCAGTGCGCCGATCAAACCGGCCAGCACATCGCCGAGGCCGCCCGTGGCCATTGCCGGATGGCCTTGATGACACAGCGCCAGACGCCCGTCGGGATGCGCGATCAGGCTGCCTGCGCCTTTCAACACCACCACTGCTGTATATTTTTTGCTCAATTCAAGCGTCGCCGTCGGACGATCCGCCTGCACGTCGGCAGTGCTGACGCCCAACAACCGCGCCGCCTCACCCGGATGCGGGGTGATCACGCAATCCTTGGGCAATTGAACGAAAACGCGGGCCAGCAGGTTCAACGCATCAGCATCCCATACCTGTGGCAAGGGTGCGTTGGCCGCCGCAGACAACAACGCGCACCCCCAACTGGCCTGCCCCAGCCCGGGACCGACGACCAGCGTCGAGACCTTTTCCAGCAGGCCCATCAACTGATTGGCCGACGAGGTGCCGAGGGCCATGGCTTCAGGCACCCGGGTCAGCGCAGCCGGAACGTGCTCGGGACGCGTCGCCAGCGACACCATGCCCGCGCCGCTGCGCAGGGCCGCTTCCGTACTCAGCAGGATCGCCCCGCCAAACCCGTGATCGCCACCGATCAGCAGCACATGGCCAAAGCGGCCCTTGTGCGCCGTCGGTGCGCGCGGGGCTGGCAGCGGAAGATTAGACGGGCTGAGGCGTCGGGCGCGGACAGCAATGTCACTATAAATGTCGGCGCTGGCCTGCAGATCATTGAAAACCAGCTCACCTATGTGATCGGCGGCATCGCCAGTGAACAGGCCGACCTTGAGAGCGATAAACGTCACCGTCAGATCAGCGCGTACCGCGACACCCAGGGTGCGCCCGGTGTCGGCGCAGAGTCCGGAAGGGATATCGACCGCCGTTACCGGCAGACCGCTGGCGTTGATAGCGCTGATCGCAGCCACGTAAGGCTCGCGCACCTCGCCGTTCAAACCTGTGCCCAGCAAGGCATCGACGACAACGCCACGCAGCTCGCGCTCAACAGCCCAGCGCTGCACATCAACACCGACGGCCAGTGCCTCGGCATGAGCAAGCGCCGCATCCCCTTGCAAGCGCTGCGGATCGCCCACCGCCAGCACGCGCACAGCCCAACCAGCGCGCAACGCCAGAACGGCAATCAGGTAACCGTCGCCGGCATTGTTGCCATGCCCGGCCAGCACTGTCAGTTCGTTCGCGTCCGGCCATTGCCGCACCAGCGCGCGCCAGGTCGCCCGGGCCGCGCGCTGCATCAATTCGATGCCCGGCGTGCCGGCGGCAATCAGCCGCGCGTCGAGCTCACGTACCTGGGCGGCGCCGTACAGTGCGTCGGGTAATTCATCTTTCGTCTGCGGCATGCGTCTTCGGGCTCCGATGTCTGGCAGAATTATACGCACCTCAGCTCCGGTTTCTCTCGCCTCATGTCCGCCATCACCACAGACCTGCCCGCCCTCGCCCAATCCATCAAGGACTGGGGGCGCGAGCTGGGCTTTCAGCAAGTCGGCATCAGCGGCCTGAACCTCGCCGAGCATGAGCAGCACCTCGAGCGCTGGCTCGCGGCCGGCTACCACGGCGAAATGGACTACATGGGCGCCCATGGCAGCAAACGCTCGCATCCCGAGGAACTGGTGCCGGGGACTTTGCGCGTGGTCTCGCTGCGCATGGACTACCTGCCGGGCGATACCGAAATGGCCAAACGTCTGGCGCAACCGGAAAAAGCTTACGTGTCGCGTTATGCCTTGGGCCGCGATTACCACAAATTGATCCGTAAACGTGTTCAACAATTAGCTGACAAAATTCAGGCCGAAATCGGCCCGTTCGGTTTTCGTGCGTTCGTCGACAGCGCGCCGGTGCTGGAAAAAGCCATCGCCGAACAGGCCGGGCTGGGCTGGATTGGCAAGAACACCCTAGTGTTGAATCGCAAGGCTGGCAGCTACTTCTTCCTGAGCGAATTGTTCGTCGATCTGCCGTTGCCGGTGGATGAACCGCACAGCACCGAGCACTGTGGCCGTTGCACTGCGTGCCTGGATATCTGCCCGACCAACGCCTTCGTCGGCCCGTACGTGCTGGACGCACGGCGCTGCATTTCCTATCTGACCATCGAACTGAAATCCGCCATCCCCGAAGAGCTGCGGCCGTTGATTGGCAATCGCGTGTTCGGCTGTGATGACTGCCAGATCGTCTGCCCGTGGAACCGTTTCGCCAAGCCTTCCGGGGAAAGCGATTTCAAGCCACGTCACAATCTCGACAATGCCGAACTGGCTGAGCTTTTTTTGTGGGATGAAGAGAAGTTCTTGAGCAGCACTGAAGGTTCGCCGTTGCGGCGGGCGGGGTATGAGCGCTGGTTGCGCAATCTGGCGGTGGGGCTGGGCAATGCGCCTTCAACGATCCCGGTGCTGGAAGCGTTGAAGGCGCGACGGGATTATCCGTCAGAGTTGGTTAGAGAGCATGTGGAGTGGGCGCTGGAACAGCACGCCCGACGTGTTCACGCAGAACGGACAAGTACAATGCCCAAATCCTGGCCGGGACAGTGAGGTCCTCGGCCTCACACTTGGGGCTATCTGATTGGACGACTTATGCCTATTTTTTTTCGTTATAGTGGCCACCCAGCTGTTTAATGGTGGCAATCCGGTCTTTGGCATTTTCCGTCAGATACACGCGATCGCCCTTCGACAAATAAAGATGCATCGACTTTGACGTTGAACTGGATGGACCTTTCATTGGCGTATATTCAGCGTGAATGAGCGCGGCAGCCGATGTCGGCGAGTTTCCCTCCTCGATATGGCTCATGAATTGCTCTGCTCTGGCCAACGAGGCTTCACGCGCCTCTATCCTGAGATAGTTCAGCTTGTCTTTGGGCCTGACCAGCGTCCATTTCGTTTCGACCTCTTCCTCTGCCACCGCACTGGCTTTCGCAGTTTTTGCCTTTTGCGCAGCCTTGGCGCCTTTTCCATTGGCAAAACTTTTGCCCGCACCTTTACCACTCAGCCCTTGCTTGAAGGCGCCTGCCAGTTTCCTGCCAGCATTCACCGCAGCTTTTGCACCCGCCGCCAGACCTGCACCGAGCGAAGCCAGGCCAAGACCGAAACTGATCCAGCCCAATATCTCGCCTGCTTGAGAATCCGGTGCCAGCTCATTGACCACCTCGCTGGCAATACTCGCCAGGCCTGAAGCAACCGCCAGCCCCAACGCCGCCACTGCCCATGGCGTCGCCGCGCCCATCGTCAACACGCTGGCAACAATCCCGAGAATACTCGCCCCGATGCCCAATATTGATTGCCAGGAGATATGCCCGGTCGGGTCGACACGATTGACAGGGTCGCCCAGGCAATAACTGTAGGCATTCAATCCGCCCGCGCCAAACGGACTCATGCTGTCGGGGGCGAGAAAACGCATCAGTGTCGGACTGTAGGCCCTGTAACCGTTACCCAGCAAATAAAGCCCGGTCACCGGATCCAGCTGCTCGCCGTTGAACGCCGCGAGGCTGAACAAGCCACCCTCGGCAGGACGATGGCCGTAAGGGCTGTAGGCGCAATCGGTGAGCTGTTCCTTGCCCAGCGTCGCCAGCACGCTTTGCTGCTGATCGGTGCCAAACAGCTGCGCTCCGGCGTTCAAGCCGAGTTGCTGTTGCCCTACAAGCGCGCCACCGTGACGCACGACAATGGATGAATCCTCACCACTCACCTCATTGGCGACCCGGCCGGCATAGTAGTAACGCTGCGTAGTTACCTTGTCAGGTTGCGACAGTTCAACCAGATCGTCGAAACCGTCGTAATGGTAGCCACGAATGACTGATTCCCCTGTGCCGGATAATTGCTCAAGACGTCCGAACGCGTCATAGGCCAGAGTTCGCGCCTGATCGTCCTTGATCATCCTGCCGTTGGCGTCGTATTCCAGCGTCACGGCCGGCGGATAGTCGACATGGGAATGTTTGACGGCGCTGAGCTGTACGGGATCTGGATTGTCATAACTGAAAGTCGTCAGATTCACGCCCAGCGGGAACTTGGTCTGCACGGCAAGAATGTTATCCAGTGCATCGAAGGTGAATTTCTGCTGAACAATTTCCTTGCCATACGGATCGTGTGGCTTTTGAGTACCGGCACAGTCGTACTGGCTCAGACGCCCGCGCACATCGTAGGTGAATTGCTCATCACACAATAGTTGCGTGCCGCGCCTGGACACCTTCTGCGCCAGTTTGCCCGCAAGCGTGTAAGTCGATTCCAGCGTCTGGTCAGGCTGGCCCTGGATCTCGAATGTACGGCGGACTTCTCGACCGATATCGTCATAGGCAAACCGGGTGATCATCTGACGCTTGATCGATGTGTCTTCGGTTTTCGTCCAGCCGAGCATCCCGGTCTGGATGTCGTAGTGGAATTCGGTTTTCAACGAACCCTGCGTGGTGGCCAGCAGGCGACCGTGCGCGTCGTACGCGGATGTGCTTTCGGTTCCGAGTACATCGACATGGGTGATCGGCCGCCCATGCAGGGACCAGGTACTGGACGCTGCTCTCGTGATATCGCCGAAGGTCGTCGTTTCGGACTTGAGACGCCCGGAAGGGTAATAGCTAAAACTGCGTTGCCTGCCGCTTTCGGTACAGCTCAAGGGATTGCCACTGACGGGGTCATAAGTCAGGGTGGTGACCAGTTCCCCTGCCTTGCGCTCCGTCAGCAAACCGCCCAAATCGCGCAAATAGGTGAATTCGGTTTTTTTGCCATCAGCCGTCTTGTACCACTGAGGTTGAGTGAAGCCCGCCTCATAACCTGCCTCGGACTTTCGTCCGCCCACGGTACTTTGGATCAAACGACTCAAACCGTCATACGTTTGTTGCCCCAATGTTTTGTCATCGACCTTGATGCCGATCGCTAACTGTTCGTCGCTGTGCTCGGCGTAATCAGTAACCACCTCACTGGCATCCGGCAGGACAGTGCGGATTATCCGGTCAAAAACGTCGTACTCATATCGAGTGGTATTGCCGACAGGATCTGTCTCGCTGGTTGTGCGGCCGAATCCGTCGTAGGCGTAAACGGTTTTGCCCAGACTCTTGTTCTTCAGATTGAAGCCTTCAACACTAGTCGGTTTACCGAAGTCATTGACGAGAGTGATGGTCTTGCCCATTCCCTGCAGCCAACTGGTTTGCTGGCGAAGAACCGGATCCACCTCGCTGTGTTCAATTCGGCCATCGGCATGCAGCGTCTTTCTGACCTGACCCCAGGAATCGTATTCGTAGCGGGTGCTGACCGGACAGGCCTTGCCATCACGCCAATCGGTCAATGTCACTTGCACCTTGTGCCCCACTGCATCATGCAGGGCGCAATAAAGCGTGCGAGTGTGGATGAGCCCGTCCTTGTCTGGATGGTCGCAGTCCTTTTCCTGAACGGTGATCACCCGCTCCAGACCGTCATAAGTCACCCGCTGTTCGCCGCCGGCGGGATCGGTGGTCACCACCGTCGCCGGCTGCACCAGACTGGCGGCCAGATAGGCGAATTGCGTAGCGGCCTCATAGGGCGTGCCGGGCGCAACCGTTTTGCGCACTACCCGGCCGATCGCATCGTACTCATACCCGATGTGCTCGCCGTCGACACCGACTTGCGACACTTGCACCCCGGTTAGCGTCGAGAGCACCTTTTCACTGATCTGCAGTGCATCGTCAAACCCGCGCGTGCTGGATTTGACCCGCAATCCGTCGCCCTCAAGCTCATAGGAAAATGCGGTAGAGGTTTTTTTATCATTGCGGGTGAAACTTTGCTCTTTCGTGGCCCCGTGTTTGAGGGGGTCCTTTGGGGAGTTCAGATAACTGTGTTCGGTTTTCGAACGTAATACCTCAACACCGTCCACCACTTCAAAAAAACGCTCCCCGACCGGTAACACGAAGGCCAATTCCGCGCCTTCCAGCGCGGGATGCAGGGCATAGTCGTAATACGTGACTGTCGCAGCATCATCCGACGCCGCAGCGGTGACCGTCTTCTTTTTAGGGAATCTGGAAAAACCCAGCGGATCTTCCGGGCAATCATCGCCACCACTTGCCGGATAAAATTCTGTCGTGGTCGTCACTCCACTTGGCTCGACGTGCTTGAGCAAATTGCCTTCTTGGTCAAACTCGGTGACGGTGGTTTCCACACGCTGTTGTTGGGTGAGCCGATCAAGGTGAGTCACTGTATGGACTTTCGGCATGCGGAACTGAGCCACCTGCTCATTGAAAGGCTTGGTGACCGAGCAGTGATACTCGGTAGCGGTGGCGACCTGGGCATCGCCACAGGTTGTGACTTCAGCCACCAACAGGTGGAATTTGTTGTAGGTGCGTTTAATGCGCGTATGTACTTTGCCTTTTACCAACAAGTGCTCGTCCGAGGTGTAGACATAGTGGCCGGGCGCCAGGTAGAGAGGGTCCAGGTCATTACCCTTGGCCGGGAGGAGGCCCTGCCCAAGGAAGTTATGGTCGGAGTACGTGTATGTCTTGCAGAGTCTGGGTTGGCCGCGCCCAGGGTAAGCATCGTGAGCAATGACAAACGGCAGCGTCTTTTCCCCATCACTTACGAAACGATGACCTTGTCGCTTGTAGCGAATGATTTCCACGCCACGCAATGGGTTGACGACGCGGTACAGATAGCTGGCTTCATCGATGACTTCATATTCCAGCTCCCAACCTTTACCGACCGGAAGCTCGATTGACGTTACCCGAGCGTTCCTCAAAATCAATTTGTAGGCGGAACTGGAAGAAGTATCGGGGTGCCGGGTCAATGTTACCTGACCTGCATTGCGGGTAATTTTCAGCAGGCATCGCTTGGCGTCACGGACTTCGCTCAACCTGGGAAACCGGTTGAACAACTCGTGCTTCAACGTGATGCTCACACCGTTCGCCGCTATTATTTTTTCCGCTACGGCGACTTGAGTGCCAGCCAGAACTTTGAGCAGTTCACGCCGACCATCCTTGTATCGAACTTCATAGCGTCCTGGTCCGGTCACCAGAACCTTTGCCGTTTGCAGTTTCATTTCCTTGAAGTGCAGACTGCCAGGCGTTTCTACGGCTTTATAGCGCTCGCCGCTGGACAGCGTCATGACTTTGCTGAGCACGTCGTAACTGGTCATGGTCAAAGACCAGCCAATGCCGAAGCCGGCATCCGCCTGATTGAGCGGATTG
Source organism: Pseudomonas sp. Z003-0.4C(8344-21) (assembly GCF_900104975.1). NCBI lineage: Bacteria > Pseudomonadati > Pseudomonadota > Gammaproteobacteria > Pseudomonadales > Pseudomonadaceae > Pseudomonas > Pseudomonas sp. Z003-0.4C(8344-21). The sequence continues at coordinate 5,766,087 of NZ_LT629756.1, forward strand.
AAGCCCAGCGAAAGTGCAAGCTCAGGACCATTGAGATCTGCCGAATGCAATTTCCCCAACGAAAAGGCGCACGTGTACATGCCCGTGCGGGGATCAACGCCTCCGGAAACAAACTCACCGAAGTTGAAAGCGTTTGATTGAACAGCGGAAGATGAATTACTTTCCATAGAAAAAATCTCCGTTATTTCAGATGTAGATATGGCAGATCACGTTGATCAGCTGACAATCGCTGACCACACACCTGAAAATCAGGAAAACTGCTTTGTTGACCGCTTCGATTCACCCAAAATGAAAGTCCGCTGTTCTATATCACCATCAATAGCAATCCAGTGCTCCGAACCGAACTCATCAATAACTGCAAGTTCAAACGCACCGTCGTTGCCCGGCTTTTCCTCTGTCTGAAGCGTAGTGCGCTGCACGAGGGTCAATACCCCCGGAACATCGTTAATCGGAAAAGTGATATAACCGAGAGGAGTCTTGACCGAGGCCGATCGCCCATAGATCGGCGCCAGATAACCATAAAAACTTCTGCCGCCGCCACTGTTGTGATTGATCGTACCTGACGAGTACACCATTACCGCATCTTCAGCATCATACGGATTAAGCGCTATGGCATTACTGTACCAATCAAGCAAGTTGATCTGACGGCCATCAGCGTGAAGTCCGAGATGAAAATATTGAATTCGCTCCTCGTACACCCTTTCGCTGAACGTGCCGTACTTATGAAGAGAAAAACTGCTCTGGGTAAATTTCTTCGGCGGGATCGCCTCCAGCGTAACACTGCTGTCAAAACCGATTCCGTTACTTCGCAATACCACGCCATCCATGGAAATCTCGGCAGCCACTTCCATGATTCCAGGTCTGGAAGCCGACACCCAGAACTGAAAGATCTGTACCGGATCAGAGGGGTCGCTTATCCGGTGGTCCGTGCTGCGCGGAACTTCTGTCAGGCGCGTTTGCCCACCCGACATTTCGTGAGCATAACGATTCTCTTGAAGCGATACACTCCAGTCTCCCTCCAGCGGCCGCGCGCCGTTATAGGCAATCAATCGCAGTGATTGCAAGCCGGGATGCCCGTACAGCGACGCGCCGTCGCCATTGTTATCGACGCCGTGCAGAAGCACCAATACACGCACCTGCATCCGACCGTTGGCATAAAGCACTTTGTGCTGGCCTGAACGTGTGGAGTCGAGTTTCACCTCGATACGGGAAATACCAATTTGATCATCAAACATTTAACACCACCTTGCTGACGGATAGATTTGATCCTTTAGGGACTCAGCAAAGTATTGAGGCTCGATTTAAATAAGAACAGCCGCGACATTCGACAAATTGTGATCAGGTAATAACTCAACATCACCACCAACAACATTTACAAAAGCTTATGGATCTAAAAATCGCGAAACTTACGATACAGAATTCAACAACGCCATTCCTGCCCCTTTGATTTCGGTTCTCGAGGCTCACTCTCCCCTCCTGAATTCAAGCGTACCGAATCAGAAAGGGAGCGGCCATACAGTTTAATCTTGTCGGGGTATGTTATGAGAAAAAGATCCCGTTACTTTCACAAATGTTCAGTCGCTGTCCGAACCTGTGGAAAATCCGCTCTCCGAGGACTCACTCTCGGAGTCAGAATCTGAAACCACATCCTCGGTCTGGATTTCCAGCTTCCGATCCAGGCTGGAATTCTCCAGATAATGATTAATCCGTTGCCTGGTTACGCTACTGAGCGGATTATTGAATAAGCCAACGTATAAATCCTGCGTATCCGGAATCTCGAACAATTCATTTCCGACGTCGGAAATATTATTACCCTGCAATGCCAGGACCTGAAGTTCCTTAAGCCTGTCTATGCCCGTAGGAATGCTGGAAAGATTTGCGTCATACAGCATCAATTCGGCTAAACCTGTCATGTAGCCTACATGCGGAGCGACTGTCAGAGGGTTTTTCGCAAGATTCAACAAATTGAGTGTTTCGATTCTGGACAAACCCTCAGCCGTGGCTTCAGACAGTTTGAGCGAGCACTCGCCCAGCGTAAGTTGGCGCAACTGGCGCATTTGAAATATCCCTAATGGAAACGCCTCCATCTTTACGCCTGTAACCATCAAATATTGGATACCTGGAAAACTGTCAAGAAACTCACCGATCCGTGCACCCGGTTGTTTTACGGTCAAGATTAACTCTGTTACATACTCAAATCTGGCGGACAACGTTGGTAACTCATCAGAAAAATCGACATGATAAGAGAAATGAAAGTCACCGTACCCCCACTTCGAAACCGACTTGCGCTGCCAGATATCCTGCAGCTTTGCGCTGAACTGCTCGCGAGCCTGGCGTTGTCCGGCGGCGGCTGGCGCGCCTTCTGGTCCCGACGTTTGCGCATGAGGTGATGCCCCATTGGCATTCCATATCGCCAATTCATCACGCAATGTCGCAAATTCTTTTTCCAGGCGGGTCAATACGCCGGCTGGATTACTTTTCAAGCGTTCTGCGACAAACGAACTCACCTCCTCATCCGAAAGCTGCGGATAAAGATCGCGTACACGATCCTCAAAGGACTTCGGTGATTCAGGGTCGCCGCCGCCACCGCCTCGCAACTGTCCCGCTTGCCTGTGCTGCGCAGTGGCACGAGTGACATCGCTCGGCAACGGCCCGAGCCCCAGCCATTCGCTCACAGCCTGGCGTGATGGCAACGGCTGTGCACGGATCAACCGCCGCATCGCCGGAGCGTCACTGATGCCCAGCAATTGACGCTGGTGAGGGAGCAACAGCCCCCAGACCACTGAGTACAAATCCTTCACTTGAAAAGGTAACCGTTCTCCGCTGTGCTGGGTGACATAGCCTTCCTGTTGACGGATCAGTACATGACGAGTCGCTGATCGGGCGTCGCCAATAGCACTCAAAACGTCGCCATCCACGCGTTGCCTGATCTCCACACGCACCGTCGGGGGCCAGGCAGCAAGACGCCCGATCATCTGCAATACCAGCAGGTCACTGTCCAGGCTCGATACCGAGTCTAGATAAATGCCTTCGCACGCTCTCGCCAGCCGCACGTCTCGCAACGCCAACAGTGCCTGTTCTGCTACTGATCGCGGCAGGCCCGGTTGGTTGTGCATATGCAAACGCTCGGCAGCACTGGTATCGCGCCAGATTGCCTGAGCGGCGGTTTTCGGCAGTTCCGGAAAAAAACGGCGCATGCGCAAGGTAACTTCATCACAGTCGGCCTCAAACGCATCTTCAATGGATTTGAAGCGCGTCAAGCGCTCATCGGCTGTTCGCGCTATTGCCTGAATTTGCTGGTCAAGCTCGAATCGTCTGACGGAGTCCTCCAGCAAAAATGGCGCAGGAAGCTTGCGAGCGAGCACATCACTTAACACGGGTACGTCAACTCCGGTGACTGCGAGCACGCGTGCAACGGTAATGTCTGAAAATTGCGTGACGGAACCTCCTGCACGGCGAAACAGCTCTGCGATTTGCGCGACTGAGGAATTCGGCAAGATGACGTCGCCACTTTCCAGCGCAAGCCAATATCGCCCCTCGCTGTCGCGCGTCATCAATGGACCGGAAGGCTTCAGCTCTCGCGCCTGTTTAGCACGAAACAGACCGGTCTCGGCGTCCACCACCACTTGCACAATAATGTCATCGGTAACAGCAACATATTGGCGCTGTTTCAGTGACAGGATGCCCTGTGCATCCGCTTGGCCAAAGTATTCAGGTGTAGGTAGCCCGTAAGTTCCCAGCGAAGACTTCGCGGTCAGCATGACACCCTCGCTCATGACCGGATCAATAGGGGCCGTGACCATAAGGTTTGCAGGCCGCACCGTGACGCTGCCTGGCCTCGGTGAGGGTGGCGATGGCAGCGAATGATGCGGTATTGGAAGCGGTGAAGTTGCGGAAGCCACCGGAGGCCTATGCAGCCCGTCCGCAATTGAGTCGGGCGTTTTGATGGGGAGAGAAACAGGTTTGTTTTTTGGCGGTTTTCCAGCCATGAGTGCTCATCCTTGAGGGGTGTTGCGCTGGCCCCCAAAACAGAGGGGCCAGCGCCGGATATAAGTAAAGCACCATTGATGCAATACCCGGTCATTTAACATCACAGCTTACCGACAGCTGGAGCAATCAAGGATATATACATCTATTACATACGCCGACATTGCATCAGCGAGGTCTGGGGTCAGCCTCGTTCCAGGTATAAGTTACGCTCGTAGAAGTTGACTCGGATCGAGAGCTTATGCTCAGTACCGTGTTCATCAATGGCAATGAAGTGAAGGGAGCCTCCGTACTTGCTTGCCTTCCCGGTCGTTATCGAATATTCGGAAAGGGCCTGCATGACGGTCAGCTCACCGTCATGATCATTGACCCTTACTTGATAATTCTCGTCATTCCAGGACGGGGCATCAGGGAAAAAGGCATACGCAAAAGGATCACCTTTCGCCGGCAAGGATACAAATAAGGATTTCGTTTCAGGGCTAACCAGAAAGACCTTCATATAATTTGTTTTCGGTTCGTTGAGTTTATTCCCCCCTGCAAACAGATGATTGGCACCTTTTTCGACTCCATCTACTATCCAATCGACCAGTTTGATCTGCTGCCCATGCGGATAGAGTCCCAGATAATAGTTGAAGATACGATTGCCATAGTGCTCATTGCCGCGACGGGTCTGGTACCAGCGGAATTGTTCAATGGCGTAGGTCACAGGCGCTTTTGCTTCAAGGGTGACACTGCTGTCATGAACGCTGGAAAGCGTGGTGCCGTTACTGAGAATCTTTTCCCCATTCAGGAGCAAGCGGGCAGCAACCTGGGTGGTGCCGGCGACCGCTGAGGACACCCAGAACGTGCGGACCTGCGGATGCAGGCTGTCATCTTCTGATCCGTCGTCCACAACATTTGCATTATTGGACGAGCCTGGCGCTTCAAGAGTGTATTGCCCTTGTTCGGTACTGGCCGTCCAACCGTCGCGCAAGGTATTCCCTGTGTTGTAATGAATCAGCTGAATACTTTCCATTACATCGGCGGGTATGTGTACTGCGCTGCCATTGACGTCCACCCCGGAAACCAGCACTTGTACCTTGACCTGCATTCGGCCATTACCGAACAGCGTTTTGTTGTAACTACTATCACTGGCATCGAACTTGACCCTGAAACGGGCAATAGCTTCGAGTACGGGAGGGATATCTGGCTGGTCGCTTGCAGTTTCGATACTTTCACTCATGACGAAAATCCTTTTAAGAGATGCATTAACGGCTGACATCGCAGATGCCACACCGAGAAATACATCACTTTAAAAAAATCGGCAAAATGAAAAATGTAAGAAACATACCTTTGCAATATCTTCGACGAGCTACGGCGTTATGCCTGCAAATAGGAATACTCAGTGCTCATCGTTATAAATAAACTTGGGCATTTCCCAATGAAAACGAATCGCCAGCAGACGCAACAGGAATCCGCCAAACAAAGTGATGAGAATGGCCTGTTCGCTGGGCAGGTCAAGATAGAGACACAGCATGTAACACCACGCCGCAGCAAACGACACGCTCGCATAAAGTTCGCGCCGGAAGATCAATGGAATATCATTGCAGAAAATATCGCGAAGAATGCCGCCGAATACCCCGGTGATTACCCCGCTGACCGATGCCACCAGCATGCCGTGGCCCATTTCCAGCGCGGTCATGCAGCCGATCAGGGTGAACGCCACCAGACCGACTGCATCGAGCACCAGAAACAATGAGCGCAGGTGGCGCATCCAGCGCGCGGTGAACACGGTGAACATTGCCGCAACCGAGGTCAACACCAGGTATTCCGGGTGTTTTACCCATGTCAGCGGGTAATGCCCCAGCAGCACATCACGAACCGAACCGCCACCCAACGCTGTGATGCAGGCAATCAGCACCACACCAAACCAGTCCATACCGCGACGACCGGCAGACAAAGCCCCGGTCATGGCTTCAGCGGTAATGGCAATCAGATAGAGCATCAGCAACATGGCGGCGATCCCGGCAGAGAGGCGCGCAGTCTAGCCACTTCGCACCGGTATCAAAAGAGATGACGTTAGCCTCGTTCCAGCCTGAAGCTTCGTTCTTTGAAGTCAGTGCGGATAGCCAGCTTATGCTCCGTACCAAATTGATCCAGAGCGGTAAAGCGGAAAACTTCCGATCTATCGACCGGCGGTTGGTCTCGTGCAGTTGGAGACAGTAACTGGACAACAGTCAGTTCTCCGATGCGGTCGTTGACTCGAACCTCGTAGTCCTTCTCATGATAAATATTTCTGATGGAGTCTGGCGTCCATCCGACGACGTCGCTATACGGTAACGACACGTCAATACTTTGCCGGTCAGGGCGGACAATAATGCCTGCCTGGAACGCTGCGTTCCATCCTTTGGTTTTATTACCAAAGGCAAAAACAACGTTCTTGTCAGACCCCTCAGCAATCCAGTCCACCAATTTTATTTGTCGCGAACCTGGATACAGGCCGAGGTAGTACTTGTAAATACGCTGGTTTCTAAACCCACCGTCATACCAGACGCCCTCCCAACGGAATTGCTCCACCGCATAGGTAACTGGCAGGATGGCCTCAACGCTGACGCTGCTGTCATGCCTGCTCGAAAGCGTTGTGCCGTTGCTGCGGATAATTGTGTTATCAAACTTTATGGACGCACCGATCTGGATGGTTTCGACATTTTCGCTGGAAACCCAAAACGTGCGGACCCGGCGCTGGCCCGAAGAATCCTCGCCTCCGTTATCCTCATCATCCGCAACGGTGGAGGTGGCGGTCTGCGTTACCGCCAGGGTGAAACGGCCCTGCTCCGTGCTGGCTTGCCAACCGTTGCGCAAGGTCCTGCCGCTGTCATAGTGAATGAGACGAATACTCTCCATGACCTCGTCGGAAACCGCAACGACATCACCATCGCGATCCAGACCAGAGACTACGACCTGGACTTTAACCTGCATGCGCCCATTGGCATATAGAACTTTGTTTCGACTGAATCCACCTGCGTCAAACTTCACGGCCAAACTACCGATACTTTCCGCCGCACCCGACTGGTCGGATTGACCTTGTAATGAATCCAACTGTTCACTCATGAATTTCTTCCTTGCCAGACTTGAGTTTCGAACACTTCGCAACTCGAAATAGAGCGAAAGTAATAGCACGAGGCAAATCTGACCCGCATTGGAAATGTGTAATAAAAAACAAAAAAACCGATCATCACTTTTTTTTTGAAAATGACGAACCTGAACTTACAGTTCGATGCGAATTAAACTCCGTTCAACACTCAAGCACAGCCTTTCACAACAGTAATAATAGATAACAACTGCTTCGAAAGTTTTACGGCAGGCCATTTGCGACAAATGCGACGATCAGCGGCAAGCGCCACCAACCCGTTTTACGCTGGCACGACACGGCGCGAGCGACACGTTCCAATGCAGGAGCAACCCGCGGCAGCTCCTGCACAAACCCCATCAGAACTTGATGAAATGCTTGCGGTAATGCTGCAACTCGGCAATCGATTCGCGGATGTCGTCCAGCGCCAGGTGCGTGCTGCCCTTCTTGAAGCTGTCGCGCACGTCCGGCGCCCAGCGCGCGGCCAGTTCCTTGAGCGTCGAGACATCGAGGTTGCGGTAATGGAAGTAGCTTTCCAGCGCTTTCATGTGGGTATAGAGGAAGCGACGGTCCTGGCAGATGCTGTTGCCGCAGATCGGCGATTTGCCTTTCGGTACCCATTTCTCCAGGAAGGCGATGGTTTCGGCTTCGGCTTCGGCCATGCTGATGCGGCTGTCGCGCACACGCTGAGTCAGGCCAGAGTTGCCGTGGGTGCGGGTGTTCCACTCGTCCATGCGCGCGAGGACTTCGTCGCTGTGGTGGATAGCGATCACCGGCCCCTCGGCCAGCGTGTTGAGGTCGCTGTCGGTGACGATGGTGGCCATTTCGATGATGACGTCGTTGTCCGGGTCCAGACCGGTCATTTCCAGGTCGATCCAGATCAGGTTCTGCGGGTTTTGCATATTCGGGCTCCTAGGCAATGCTGCGCAGTTTAGCCTAGGCCGTTGCCCGGGCGTGCTAAACTCGCGGCCGTTTTACCTAATCGCTGCATTCTTCAGACGGAACACCCATGGCCAAACGCCAACTCAATCGTCGTCAAAACTGGCGCATCGAAAAGATTCAGGGCGAGCGCGCCGCCCGCGCCGCCAAACGCGAGTCCTCGGCGGTCGAAGCCCTCGAGGGCGGCGACCTCGGCCCTGAACAACACGGCTTGGTGATCGCGCACTTCGGCGTGCAGGTCGAAGTCGAAGCCGTTGACGGCGAACTGGCGGGCCAGGTCTTTCGCTGCCACCTGCGCGCCAACCTGCCGGCGCTGGTAACCGGCGACAAAGTCGTCTGGCGCGCCGGCAACCAGGGCATCGGCGTGATCGTCGCGCAATTGCCGCGCAGCACCGAACTGTGCCGCCCGGACAGCCGTGGCCAGCTCAAACCAGTAGCGGCCAACGTTGACATGATCGTCATCGTCTTCGCGCCGCTGCCCGAGCCGCATGCCAACCTGATCGACCGCTATCTGGTGGCCGCCGAACACGCTGGCATCCGTCCGTTGTTGCTGCTGAACAAATTCGACTTGATCGACGAGCAGAACGCGCCTGCGCTCAACGCGTTGCTGGCGGTCTATCGCACGCTGGGTTATCCAGTGCTGGAGGTTTCCGCGCACCACGGCAACGGCATGGAACAGCTGCAGAAACAGCTCGACGGGCGCATCAGCGTATTCGTCGGCCAGTCCGGCGTCGGCAAGTCATCGCTGGTCAACAGCTTGCTGCCCGAGGTGGAAACCCGGGTCGGGCCGTTGTCCGAGTTGTCCGGCCAGGGCACGCACACCACCACCACCGCGCGGCTGTTCCACTTCCCTGGCGGCGGCGAACTGATCGACTCCCCGGGCATCCGCGAATTCGGCCTCGGCCACGTCAGCCGTGCCGATGTTGAAGCCGGCTTCATCGAATTCGACGATTTGCTCGGCACCTGCCGTTTCCGCGACTGCAAGCACGACCGCGAACCGGGCTGTGCGCTGCTCAAGGCGCTGGAAGACGGGCGCATCCAGCAGCAACGGATGAACAGCTACCGCTCGATCATCGCCAGCCTGCCTGAAAACGGCTATTAAACAGGCCTGTCGGCAGCCCCTTGCGCGGGGCTGCCGCGTGTCAGTCTGAGCCTGATCTCAACCGCTTCTTTTAAACGTCAGACTTGGCTGTAGGGCGTTCGCACGCCTGTTTGCAAGACGTTTCTGTTTTGCCGCGCAGACCTTGTGAGCGCGTTCCAGATGCCTACATTCGGTTCCTCTCTCGCTTCTTGCGATCTCCGAGGAACGCCATGCAAACCTATCACCTGTTCATCAGCCATTCGTGGAGCTACGCCCACGCCCACGACAATCTGGTGCGCCTGCTCAATGCGAAACCGGGTTTTACCTACAAGAATTTTTCAGTGCCTACGCACAATCCGATTCTTGATGCCCGCACCGATCAGGAGCTTGAGCAAGCCATCGAAAACAAGATTCGTTCCTGCTCGGCGGTGCTGATCATGGCTGGCATGTATTCGACCTACAGCAAGTGGATCAACAAGGAAATCGAGATCGCCAAACGCATGGGCAAAGTGATCATTGCGATCAAACCGTTCGGCGCCGAGCGCATCTCGACCGTGGTGCGCAACGCCGCACACGCCGAATGCGCCTGGAACACCAACAGCATCGTCAGTGCGATTCGCCTGCATACGGCGGTGTGAGCATGCGCAAGGGACTGTTTATCGGCATCAACGATTACTCGAATATTTCCGGATTGAGCGGCTGTTGCAACGACGCCATGGCCATGGCTTCGGTGCTCAAGACCAACGCCAATGGCGACCCCAATTTCAAGAATGTCGTGCTGACGTCTGCCGAAGATTATCTGAGCCGCGAGAGACTCGAGGATCAGATCCGCGAGCTGTTTTCCGGCGACTGCAATGTCGCCCTGCTGTATTTCGCCGGTCACGGTGGCTTTGATGCCGGCACCGATGAGGGCATGCTGATACCGCAGGACTACCGCAACGCGAAAGACGGCATCCGCATCAGCGACATTCTCAACTGGGCGACCAAAGCCACGCGCATCAAAAACAAGGTCATCATCCTCGACTGCTGTCAGAGCGGTTCGGCCGGCGAAGTGCGCGCCTTGCGCAGCGAAAGCAGCACCATCGGCGAAGGCATGAGCATTTTGACTGCCTGCAAGAAAGAGGAGCCGGCCATGGAAGGCGCGCAGCATGGGGTGTTTACCGGTCTGCTGCTGCAAGCGTTGCACGGAGGCGCGGCGAACATTCTTGGCAAGATCACCCCCGGCAGCCTGTATTCCTTTGTCGACAACGCTCTGGATGCCTGGGAGCAGCGGCCGGTCTTCAAGACCAATGTTTCGCAGTTCATTTCCCTGCGCGAGGTCTCGCCGCTGATTCCCAAGGAAATCCTGCGCAAATTGCCGGACTGGTTCGCCGAAGCCGAGTCGGTGTTCGCACTGGACCCCAGCTACGAACCCACCGAAGCGACGTTCGTGGCCGAGCATGGCGAGATCTTCGCTCAGTTGCAGAAATGCAACCGCCACAGCCTGATCGAGCCGGTCGACGCCGAACACATGTACTACGCCGCCCTCCACTCCACCGGTTGCCGCCTGACGGCCCTCGGTGCGTATTACCGTGAACTCGCCATTAAAGGACATTTCTGATGCCCGTATTCATCAGCTACCGCCACATGGACCGCGCCCACGCGATCGCTATCAATACCCGCCTGACCCAGGCGAAGATCAAGACTTACCTCGACGTGCTCGACCCGGAATCGCAGACCACCGATGACATCACCGGGGTGATCACGCGCAACATCACCGAGTGCACGCATTTGCTGGCAGTGGTTTCAGAGAAGACGGCGCTGTCGTGGTGGGTGCCGTTCGAGATTGGCGAAGCGACCATCAGCAACCGACGGATTTGCTCGTTCAAGACCGGCCCGGCGGAGCTGCCGCTGTATCTGGATAAATGGCCGAAGTTGAGCACCAACAGCGATCTGGATTTTTTCATCGACGCCTATCGCGATGAAGTCATGAGCAAACGCTCGATGGCGCTGGATTCGATCAATGAATCGATCAAGGGCAGCTACAAGCGCAATGCCGAGTTCTTTCATGAACAGCTGAAGAACCGGATTCGGCGCGGGTTCTAGACCATTGTCATGCCTGAAGAGCCCCTCACCCTAGCCCTCTCCCGGAGGGAGAGGGGACTGACCGCGCCGCGCTCAAGGGGTACGCCGACCCGAGATATCACGGTCGAACTCTGGTTCTGAGATACCGGAGATCGGCTCCCTCTCCCTCGGGAGAGGGCTGGGGTGAGGGGCTGCGATCTTCGCGGCACAGTAATCCTCAAGCCGAAACAATCAGGCAAAAAAAACCGACATCACTGTCGGTTTTTTTAACAATCACTGCTTCGGCGCTGGCACCGCCCCACCCGGCTCAGCCGGCTTCGGCGCGGCATCATCAAACAGATTCAGCCGCTCACGCAGTTCATGCGCGGGCACCGGTTGCTGATCCGCCGGCAACGCGTTCGGATCAGCAGGCGCCGCCGGTGCAGCACCGTTCTGACTCTGATCCGCCGGCTTGGCAGCATCGGCACCTTGCGCACCCTCGATGGCCGCCTGGGCCTTCTTGGTCAGCACGACGATATCGATACGGCGGTTGACCGGGTTGAACGGGTTCTCGCGGTCGAACAGCGCCGACGAGGCATAACCGACCACCCGCGCCACTTGCGCATCCGGGTAGCTGCCAGCGACCAAGGCACGCCGGGCGGCGTTGGCGCGGTTGGCCGACAGCTCCCAGTTGCCGTAGTCGCCGCTGCCGATGTAAGGCTTGGCGTCGGTGTGACCGCTGATGCTGATCTTGTTCGGCACCGCTTTGATGGTGTCGGCCATCGCCAGCAGGATGTCTTCGAAGTACGGCTTCAGGCGTGCGGAACCTGAGTCGAACATCGGCCGGTTCTCGGCGTCCATGATCTGGATGCGCAAGCCGTTCGGCGTGATTTCGAAGAGAATCTGGTCCTTGAATTTCTGCAGCTGCGGGTTCTCGTCAACCTTGTTCTGCAATTCTTGCAACAACAGCTCCAGACGCTCTTTCTCGACCTGCTCGGCCATGCCTTCAACCTGCTCGGTGTCGACCGTGACCTTGTCGGGCTGCGGCTGCGACTTCACTTCCGGGTTGAGGGTGTTTTCCGGCGCCAGGGTCGGCGTGCCGCCCAGATCGATGATGTACGGCGTACCGCTTTCGGAGAAGCCGACCGGGTCCTTGAAGTAACCGGCGATGGCGATTTTCTGCTCCGGCGTCGCCGTGGACAGCAGCCACAGCACCAGGAAGAACGCCATCATCGCGGTGGCGAAGTCGGCGAAGGCAATTTTCCACGCCCCGCCGTGGTGCCCGCCGGCAATGCGCTTGACGCGCTTGACTATGATCGGCTGATTATTTTCCATTTCTTAACGACCGCGAACGGCTTGTTCCAGCTCGGCAAAGCTTGGACGGTGGGCCGGATACAGAACCTTGCGACCGAACTCGACCGCCAGCGACGGCGGCATGCCGGAAGCGGAGGCCACCAGCGAGGCCTTGATGGCTTCGTAGACGTTGAGTTCTTCCTTGGCATCGTGAGCCAGCGAGTGCGCCAGCGGGCCGAAGAAACCGTACGCCGCGAGAATACCGAAGAACGTACCGACGAGCGCCGCACCGACGTGCAGACCGATCGACGCCTGGTCGCCCTCGCCCAGCGAGGCCATGGTCACCACGATACCGAGTACCGCCGCGACGATACCGAAACCGGGCATGCCGTCGGCGATGCCGTTGACCGCGTGGGAGGGGTGTTCGAGGTCTTCTTTGAGGCTGTACAGCTCCATGTCGAACAGGCCTTCCAGTTCGTGCGGAGCCATGTTGCCGGAGGACATGATGCGCAGGTAATCGCAGACGAACGCCGTCATGCGCTCATCCTTGAGCACCGCCGGGTACTTGGCGAAGATCGGGCTCGCGGCGGCATCTTCGATGTCGCCTTCGATCGCCATCATGCCTTCGCGGCGGCTCTTGTTGAGGATCTCGTAGATCAGCCCGAGCACTTCAAGATAGAAGGTGTGGGTGAAACGCGAACCGAACATGCTCAGGGATTTCTTGAGCACGTGCATCGTCATATAACCAGGGTTGGCCTGGAGGAATGCGCCGAGGGCCGCACCGCCGATGATCATCACCTCGAAGGGCTGGATCAGGGCGGCAATCTTGCCGTGGGAGAGCACGTATCCGCCGAGCACGCTCGCGAATACGACGATGATGCCGATAATTTTAGCCATAGGTAGAAGGTACTTGTTTAAGTCGGGTTCAAGGTCATATTCGGAAGTTAAAAAATCTCTTCTTCTACTTATCGGCAAAACTGCGCCAGACTATAGCCAGTTCAGGCGAAAAGCCAATTTAGCCCATGCCGGGCGCGTCTACAGTCAGTGAAGATCCCGTCCAGACATGGCTAATGAAACGAACGTCCCACACGCAAAACCGACCACCCTCGACGGCTGGGTCAAGCTGCTCGACAGCGTCCGTCTGCCCGTCCCGCAAGCGGCGCACGACAAAGTCTGCCGGGCGATCCGCGACAATCGCAGCTCGTTGCGTGACATCGCCGATCTTATGCAGGACAGCCCGGCGCTGGCCTTGAGCATCCTGCGTGAGGCCAATCGTCACACCCACGGCACCATGGCCACGCCGGCGGAAAATCTCGAGGTCGCCATCAACCGCCTCGGCCTTGCTCGTACCGAAGAACTGCTCGCACGCCTGCCCGCCGAACCACAGATGCAGATTCCCAAGGCCCTGCGCCAGTTGCAGCTGATCAGTCAGCACGCGACGCAACAGGCCAACGGTTTTTTTGCCAGTCGCCTGGCGCGGCTGTGGCAGGACATCCATTGGGGCAGCCTGCTGTTTCTCTCGCCGCTGTGGCCGCTGGCCTTGACCTTTCCGCAACTGCTTGAGGAATGGGAGCTGCGGGTGATTCATAAACGCGAACCGGCGCACCTCGTCGAAAGGCAATTGTTTGGCGTACGCCTGCTGAAAATTGCCGATGCGCTGGTCGAGGCCTGGCGTCTGCCGATCTGGGTCCAGCAAGGCTATAAACTGCTGCTCAACGAACAGCGTGAACTGGTGCAGGTGCTGCGTATCGCCCGCGACAGCGAACATCCGTTGCGCCAGCAAAACCGCCTCGACGATGACCCGACCCTGCGCCGCTGGCTCAATCAGCCGGCCAATACCGTGCTGCTGGCCAATGGGCTGGCGCTGTCGGCGCATCAGGCCTGGGACAGTCCGCACAGCGAACGCTGGCAGTACCTGACCAGCCTTTACCTGCAGATGTCCATGGACGAGGTGCAACAGCAGTTGCACCAGCAAGCGGCGAACAGCGCGCGGCAGCACGCCATGCCGGATTTGTGGCACCCGGCAGTTGCGCTGCTCTGGCCGTGGGGCACGCGACGCTTGCCCGAAGGCATGCTGCCCGCGGCAGCACCGTCGTCGGACGACCTCGGCCAGTGGCGTCGGCAATGCGCCGAACTGCTCGCCGAACCCAGCCGTTTCACCAACGCCATGAGCCTGACCGTCGCCGCACGCAATGCGCTGGTGGCCAGCGGCATGCGCCGGGTGATGATTCTGATGGCCGACCGCACGCACTCGACGCTGCGCGTGCAGCAAACTGCCGGCCTGCCGAAGGAGGCCGGCGCGCTGAGTTTCGTCGTCAGTCAAAGCAAAGTGCTGCAACGCCTGCTGACGCAACAGGCGCAGGTGCGGATCACCCCGGAAAACAATGCGCAGTTTTCCGCGCTGTTGCCAGCGAGCCTGCGCACGCTGTTCCGTGGCGAACATCTATTCCTGCGCTCACTGGTCAACAATGGCCGAGTGATCATGATCGTCGTCGCCGACCAGGGCGGCGGGCCATTCGCCGACATCACCGTGCAAGCCTTCGCCAAGACTGCGCAGTGCATCGAAAAAGCCCTGCACAGCTTTAGCAGCCGTGGCCGATGAGGCTGCGCTACAATCCTCCCCTTTGTGCTCTGGAGACCTCGCATGTCTGACTTCTCTGGCTTGCCGCTCGTCATCGAGCCGAGCGACCTGCTCCCGCGGCTCGAGTCCCCGGAACTGATCCTGGTGGACCTGACCAGCCCTGCGCGCTACACCGAGGGTCACCTGCCCGGCGCACGTTTTGTCGACCCGAAACGCACCCAGTTCGGCCAGCCGCCAGCGCCGGGCCTGCTGCCGGCGAAAGCCGACCTGGAAGCATTGTTCGGTGAGCTCGGCCATCGCCCGGATGCGGTGTACGTGGTGTATGACGACGAGGGCGGCGGCTGGGCCGGGCGCTTCATCTGGTTGCTCGATGTCATCGGCCACGACAAATACCACTATATAGACGGCGGCCTGCCGGCATGGCTGGCCGACGGTCTGCCGATGTCGATTCAGGTACCGCCAGCCGTCGGTGGCCCGGTGGCGCTGACCCTGCATGAAGGGCCGACGGCCACTCGCGAATACCTGCAAAGCCGCCTCGGCGCTGCCGATCTGGCGATCTGGGATGCGCGCGGCCCGCTGGAGTATTCCGGTGAAAAAGTCCTCGCGGCCAAGGGCGGACACATTCCCGGTGCGGTCAATTTCGAATGGACTGCCGGCATGGACAAGGCGCGCCAGTTGCGCATCCGCACCGACATGCCGCAGATCCTCGAACAGCTCGGCATCAGCAAAGACAAAGAAATCATTACCCACTGCCAGACCCATCACCGGTCGGGCTTCACGTATCTGGTGGCCAAGTCCCTCGGTTATCCGCGGGTCAAGGGCTACGCCGGTTCCTGGGGCGAATGGGGCAACCACCCCGACACGCCTGTCGAGATTCAAGCTTCCAAGGAAAATCAATGAAAGAGCGTCTGTTTATCCTCAGCCAGTACCTGCTGCCGCATCACCTGCTGTCGCGCCTGGCCGGCTGTATTGCCGAGTGCCGCGTGCGTTGGTTCAAGAATGCCTTCACCCAATGGTTCGCCAAGCGCTATCAGGTGGACATGTCGCAAGCGCTGGTCGAAGACCTGACCGCGTACGAACACTTCAACGCCTTCTTCACCCGCGCCCTGAAAGACGGCGCGCGTCCGCTGGACCCAACCCCGGGCGCGATCCTCAGCCCGGCCGACGGTGCGGTCAGCCAGCTCGGCCCGATCGAGCACGGTCGCGTGTTCCAGGCCAAGGGCCACAGTTTCAGCGTGCTGGAGCTGCTCGGCGGTGACGCGGCCAACGCAGCGCCGTTCATGGGCGGCGACTTCGCCACCATTTACCTGTCGCCGAAGGATTACCACCGCGTGCACATGCCGCTGGCCGGTACTCTGCGTGAAATGGTCTACATCCCGGGGCGGATCTTCTCGGTCAACCAGACCACCGCCGAAAATGTGCCGGAACTGTTCGCCCGCAACGAGCGTGTAGCGTGCATTTTCGACACTGAACGCGGGCCGATGGCCGTCGTCCTGGTCGGCGCGATGATCGTTGCGTCGATCGAAACCGTCTGGGCCGGCCTGGTCACGCCGCCGAAGCGCGAACTGAAAACCTTCCGCTACGACGAAGCCGCGCGTGCGCCTATTTATCTGGAAAAAGGCGCGGAACTTGGGCGCTTCAAGCTCGGTTCGACCGCCATTGTGCTGTTTGGCCCGGATCAAGTGAAATGGGCCGAAGAGCTGGTGGCCGGTTCGCCAGTGCAAATGGGCCAGGGTCTGGCACTGCCAAAAGCCTGATTCGAGCGCAGCGGGTGCAGCATTGCGCTGCTCCCGCACCCCGCCATTTGCTGCTATGGTTTTTGGCATGAGCCAGACCAATTCCCCACTCCGGCTGCGTGCCCCGACTCCAAGTCAGCCGCGCCTGTCATTTTGCGAAGCGAACCCGCGCGACCTCAAGCGCTGGATCGCCAGCCTGCCCAAAGCCAACATCGGCGAAACCGCGCGCCAGTTGTATCAGGGCCTTGGCGAACTGAACCAACTGCTCACGCCCAGCGACAACCGCCTCGCCTTGCTCGAATTGCTGCGGCCCGAGGTGTATTTCGTCTGTCAGCATCTGGAGCGGCACTTTCTGCATCAGGCGATCATGCTCGACGAGCGTTCGCGCAAGATCAGCAATCTGTGCCAGGCCCTGCAAGGCCATCTGGCGATCGGCTATATACAGATCGTCCTGCGCATTGCGACGAAGTACCGCAAGGAGCGCGCAGCCCTGGTCAGCACCGCCCTGCAACGGGCCGCGCATGCCTTGAAAGGCCAACTGCTGCGCGCCACCCAGCTGTACAGCGCGCCGCCGGAGCAGCTGTGGTTTGAACTGCATCAGCTCTATCGCAGCGCGGTTGACCTGCATTTGCAACACCGACGCGTGCGCGACGATTTGGCCAGCCTCACGCCTGAACTGAGCCCGGAACAGACCTACATCGCCGCGCTGCTGCTGGGCAGCGCCCGGTGCAATCAGTTGCGCCAGAATCAGATTGCACGGCTGGGCGAAGCGCTGGAGCCGTGGAGTGCGCTGCTCAAGTTGCAGCCCGCCGGGCCGGACACCGGTCTGTTTGCGATCAGCGCCGAACTGGATGTCGGCCCGCGTTACCGCAGCATGTTTCGCAGCGAGCAGCGCAGCAGCCTGCTCAGCTTCGATCCGCAACCACTGGTGAGCGCCATCGAGGCGCAGCTGAATCAGCCAACGGCCGCGGCACTGCCGATCCCTGCCGGGCTCAGCCTCGATACTCTGCAACATTTGCACGCCACCTGGGGCCAGACCGCCGAGCGCAGCTTTCAACGCACCGCCGGCCAGGGCAATCTGACCGTATGCGTAGGCATGAGCGCGCTGCACTTCTATCTCGGTGGCGGACGCACCTTCAGCGAACTGCTCAAGCACCCCGGAGCGCGTCCGGCGAATTTCAGCCAGGTGGTCGCCAAAGGCGAAAAGGACAGCTGGAGCCAGGCCTTCGATGCGGCGCCGCAGAGCAATGATGAATATCTGCCCTACGAAGAAATCCAGTACGACCAGTTGATCGAAGATGAGGGCAGCGAAGCCACAGCGGATTATCCGACCTACGCTTTGCCGGTGATCAATCACAGCCCCGGTGGTTATTGCCTGGCATGGCCGAATGAAGTGCCTGCGCAATTGCAGGCCGGGGAAATGCTCGGCATTCGCGACAGTGCGAGCCAAAGCTGGAGCATTGCGGTGATTCGCTGGATCCGCCAGGTGCGCGGTAGCGGCACGCAGATGGGCATCGAACTGGTCGCACCGCATGCCCAGCCTTGTGGGCTGCAACTGGTGCGTTCACAGGATGACCACAGCCAGTATCTACGCGGTTTGCTATTGCCGGAGATCAGCGCAATCGACTTGCCGGCCACGCTATTGACTCCGCGCCTGCCGTTCCAGGAAGGTCAGAAAGTGCTGATCAACACCCACGGCGAAGAGCATCGCGCCGGGCTGGATCGGCGCGTGGCCAGTACGCACAGCTTCAACCAGTTCGCCTACCGCTCGTTGGAAGCCGCGCAGAATGGCGGTAGCGAAGAGGATTTTGACTCGTTGTGGAAATCACTTTGAATGCTCGCCGCCAGATCGGCGGCGATGCAATCGCTAGCAGCGCTAGCTGCTCCCACAGGGTTGTGTGAGCATCATTGGTTCTCATGCACCCACAGGAATTGTGGGACTGTCAAAGATCCAATGTGGGAGCTTGCCTGCAAGCGATGGCGCCCATTCAGGCGATGGAAAACTCAGACCTGCCCGTCACGATCACGAAAGCCCAGCAGATACAGCACGCCATCCAGACCAAGCGTCGAGATCGCCTGCTTCGCCGACTGCTTGACCAGCGGCTTGGCACGGAACGCCACGCCCAAACCCGCAATCGCCAGCATCGGCAGGTCATTCGCGCCGTCACCCACGGCGATCGTCTGCTCCAGGCGCAAACCTTCCTTGTGCGCCAGTTCCTTGAGCAGGTCGGCCTTGCGCTGGGCATCGACGATCGGTTCGATTGCCACGCCGGTGCACTTGCCGTCGATCACTTCCAGTTCGTTGGCGAACACGTAGTCGATGCCGAGTTTGGCCTGCAGTTGCTTGGCGAAGTAGGTAAAGCCGCCGGACAGAATGGCGGTTTTGTAGCCCAGCCGCTTGAGTTCGGCGAACAGCGTTTCCGCGCCTTCGGTCAGACGCAACGAAGCGCCGATCGAATCGAGCACGCTGACGTCCAGACCTTTGAGCAAGGCCAGACGCTCCTTGAAGCTGGCGCGAAAATCCAGTTCCCCGGCCATGGCGCGTTCGGTGATTTCCGAGACGCGATCGCCAACACCGGCAGCCTTGGCCAGCTCGTCGATTACCTCGGCTTCGATCAGCGTCGAGTCCATGTCGAACACGGCCAGACGCCGGTTGCGGCGGAACAGCGAATCTTCCTGGAACGCGATGTCGACGTTCAATTCCTGAGCAACGCTGAGGAATTCCGCACGCAGCGCTTGCGGGTCGGCGGCCTCACCGCGCACGGAAAACTCGATGCAGCCCTTGCCCTGATCGGCCGGAGTGTCCAGCGCCATCCGCCCCGACAAACGGTCGATGTGGTCGATATTCAAACCGTATCTGGCAGTGATCGAACTGACCGCCTGCAGTTGTTCGGCGGTGACCTTGCGGGTCAACAGCGTGACGATGTGGCGTTTTTTGCCCTGATTGCCCACCCATTGCTGGTAATCCGCTTCGGACACCGGGGTGAAGCGCACCTGCTGGTCGAGCTCGTAGCCTTTGAACAGAATGTCCTTGAGCACGGCTTTGCCTTGCTCGGAGTCGGGGATTTCAACCAGGATGCCGAACGACAGGGTGTCGTGGATCACCGCCTGACCGATGTCGAGAATGGTCACGCCACCCTGGGCCAGAACACCGGTAATGGCCGCCGTCAGACCCGGTCGGTCGACTCCCGTGATGTTAATCAGGACGATTTCGCGCAACGCGCACCCCCGCAACTGGAAAAAAACCGCATTCTACGCACTTTCAGTGACCATCGGGCACCGCCAGCGCTTTGCCGGTCTGGGGCCTGTCGCTATACTGCGCGTCAACTTCACGGACAAAGAGCCGAGCTCAGTGAACCGGCCCACGCCTGTTAAAACCGATAACTTCTTCCTGCTGATCTTCCGTGCACTGCGTCACCGCCGTGTACCGATTGCATTGCGCATTGCCAGCCATAACGTGATCCTGGTCGCTCTGGCCCTGGTGATCTATGCCGCGGTGATGGGCCTGCAATTCAAGCAGGCCATGCACCAGCAGGCCGATGCGCTGGGCGAAAGCCTGACCACGCAGACCGCGACTTCGGCCACCGAGCTGTTGGTGTCCAACGACATCCTCAGCCTCAATGTGCTGCTCAACAACCTGACAAAAAACAAACTGGTGGCCCACGCGGCGATCTACAGCGTGGATAACCGTATCCTCGCCGAATCCGGTCAACGCCCCAAGCACAGCCTGCTGGGCGAAGCCGAAGGTTTGTACGAGAGCAAGATCACCTTCCAGGACGTGACTGCCGGGCAACTGCGCATCAGCCTGGACATGGATCAGTTCCAGCAGCCGATGACCATCAGCCTGCAAAGCATGGGCATTCTCAGCGGGATTCTGCTGGCGCTGTCGCTGGCCCTGAGCTTGCGCATGGGCCGGCATCTGTCGACACCCTTGCTGCAGTTGCGCGTATGGCTGCGGCGGATCGACGAACACACGCCGGGGATCGATCGTCAGGATGAAATCGGCGATCTGGCGCGGCAACTGCACGCCAGCTACGCCCCGGAGCCCGCGCCGGAACCGGAGCCGGAGCCGGTGTTCGAAGACGAAGAAGACGAGCCGGAATTCGAGGTGCGCAATCTGCGCGACCCAAGCTTCGACGAAACTCGCCCGATGGCCGCACAGAAGCCTGCACCGCGCCATCTGGTCAGCACCGTCGAGGACGATGACGATGATGATGCGTTTGCCGATCTGCGCGACGAATCGCTCGATACCCCGGCGCAACCGCTTGTGCGCAAGCCCACGCCGAGCGTGCCGCAGCACAGCGCCGTCCTGGCCGTGCAGCTCGGTTCGCAAGAGCAACTGCGGCGTTTGCCGCGTGCGCGTCTTGAAGAGTTGCAGGAACGCTACCGTGATTGCCTCGAGCAGGCCGCTTCGCTGTATCAGGGCGAGATTGAAACGCTGAACGATGGCAGCACACTGATGCTGTTCCACACCGAAGATTGCGGCGACGACTACCTGACCAACGCGATCTGCTGCGGCGAACTGCTGCGCGCACTCGGTCATCAGTTGCAGATCGAGGTCGCGGACAGCGGCATCACCCTGCAATTGCAATTGGGCCTGACGCTGGGCGACGAGTTGTTCGGCCTGAGCCAGATCGACCTGCTGCTGACCGATTCGGCGCAGGATGCCCTGGCGCTGTCGCAACACAGCCGCAACCTGCTGCTGGTCGAGCGCAAGATCAGTGACGATGCGCTGATCCGTCAGCGTGCACGGATCCGCCCGATCGCCAGCCCTGAGGGTGCTTGCTGCGTCGAACGGTTGATGGAACCGTATCCGTCGATGCTCGAGCGGCAACTGGCGCGGATGCATGAGCGCCGGGCTTAAGCTTCCGGCCTGAAATACGAAAAGCCCGCAGATGAGGGATTGTCTGCGGGCTTTTTTGTGGGTGGCGTTTGTTAGAGTCTTGTTCATCTCAAAAAGCCCCTCACCCTAGCCCTCTCCCAGAGGGAGAGGGAACTGATTGGGGGATATTCGAGAATGACGCCGACCTGAACGCTTGACTGTGAATCTATATCGCCAAAATCTTTCAGATCGACGTATGACGCAAGACACCTCGGTCAGTCCCCTCTCCCTCTGGGAGAGGGCTAGGGTGAGGGGCTTTTGATCCTGTCTACCAAACCCCAGACACAACAAAGCCCGCACAAGGCGGGCTCTGTTTTGACTCGAATCAGGCTTAGAAGCGAAACACTTCCATATCCGTACGAATCGGCGATGCCATCGGAATCTTCGGCTGCTTTTCAGCTTCGGCCGCTGGTGCCGCCGGTTTGGCGTCCCGCTTGCGCGGTGCTTCGGCCACCGGTGGCTGATTGGCCAACGGCTTGAGCGCCACCGACAACTGCTCGGCCAGACGCTGCAGCAGGATGCCCTGGGCCTGCACCTGCGACGCGGTGCTGCCGGCATGCAGCTCCTGCAGATGAACGATGCGGTTATCGCGCACCTGACCGCGACGGTCGATCAAGCGCCACTGCGCGTCGAGAATCGCCGGTTGCTTGGCACCGGAATCCAGTCGCGTGATGGTCAGCAAGACTTGCACATCCGGATTGAAACCGGTCGTCGCCGGCGCCAGCACCACACGCTGGCTGTCCAGATGACCGGCAACCTGACGCATCAGCAACTGATCGATATCCGACGAAAGGCTGCCGGCCCAGCGACCGTCCGTCGCTGCCTGCAGGCTGCCGTCGGGCTGGCGCTGCAGCAAAGTCTCTCGCTGCAGGTAGTCGGCTACGACTACCGGCCCCAGTAAAACTGCCATACCCGCGCTTTGCGCAGGCTGAGCCGGACTTCCGCTGTCCAGCTGATACAGCGACACCGGCTGGTGTACGCTGCAACCCGCCAGGCCAAGAACGCCGGCAAGCAACAAAAAAAGAGGAAGGCGCAGAGCAGTCATCATCCCGTCCAGGTGGCCGCCACAAGGCTGACCACAGTGAAAATACTCAATAAATATGAAGAACGCTCGGCCACGCCGGCGCTTGAAAGGCCATATCATCCGTGAATATGCGTTCCGACTCCAGCGCCAAAGTGTCGATCTACGCGTTAAATCGTAGATCGAGCTCTCTAGGACGCCTGATTGAGGTTTTCGACGAGCAGCGCATCGACCCTCTGAAAGCCCCTCGGCAGTTTATTTCCGCGACGCCCACGCTCACCTTTGTAGTGTTCGAGGTCATCGGCCTTCAGTGACAGGGTACGCTTGCCGGCCTGCAACACCAGGGTGGCGCCTTCCGGAAGGACGGCGATGTCCGTCACGTATTCCTCGCGGCTGGCGACACGTTCACCGGAGATACCGATGATCTTGTTGCCCTTGCCCTTACCCAATTGTGGCAGATCGCTGATTTTGAAGATCAGCAGGCGACCTTCGGTCGTGACCGATGCCAGCCAGTTCTGTTCACGGTCGGCGACGGGACGCGGGGCGATGACCTTGGCGTTGTTCGGCAGACTCAACAAAGCCTTGCCGGCCTTGTTCTTGGCTTGCAGGTCTTCGCCCTTGACCACGAAGCCGTAGCCGGCGTCGGAGGCGATCACGTACAGCGCGTCGTCTTCAGGCATCAGCACGCATTCGAACGAGGCACCCGGCGGCGGCGTCAGACGACCGGTCAACGGTTCGCCCTGACCACGGGCCGACGGCAAGGTGTGCGCGGCGACCGAATAGCTGCGGCCGGTCGAGTCGATAAACACCGCAAACTGGTTGGAACGCCCCGCTGCCGAAGTCTTGAAGCCGTCACCGGCCTTGTACGACAGGCCAGTGGCGTCGATGTCGTGGCCCTTGGCCGAACGCACCCAGCCTTTTTCCGACAGCACCACGGTGACTTTCTCGTTCGGCAGCAGATCGTGCTCGGTCAGCGCCTTGGCTTCGGCGCGCTCGACGATAGGTGAACGACGGTCATCGCCGTAGGTTTCAGCGTCCTTGAGCAGTTCGGTGCGCACCAGCTTCTTCAGCTTGGCTTCGCTGCCCAGCAGCGCTTGCAGCTTGGCTTGTTCCTTGAGCAGTTCGTCCTGCTCGTCGCGCAGCTTCATTTCTTCCAGTCGCGCCAACTGGCGCAGACGGGTATCGAGAATGTAGTCCGCCTGGATTTCGCTGAGGGCGAAGCGCTCGATCAGCTTGGCTTTGGGGTGCTCCTCGGTACGGATGATGTGGATCACTTCATCCAGGTTGAGGTAGGCAATCAGCAAACCGTCTAACAGGTGCAGGCGGCGCTCGACCTTGTCGAGGCGGAATTGCAAGCGGCGACGCACGGTCAGCACGCGGAATTCCAGCCACTCGACCAGCAACGCGCGCAGGTTCTTCAACTGCGGCTTGCCATCCAGACCGATGATGTTGACGTTGACCCGGTAGGTCGACTCCAGCTCGGTGCTGGCGAACAGGTGCTGCATCAGCGCGTCGTGATCGACGCGGCTGTTGACCGGGATGATCACGATGCGGCATGGGTTTTCGTGGTCGGACTCGTCACGCAAGTCAGCGATCTGCGGCGCTTTCGACGGTTTCGCCTGCATCAGCGCGGCGATCTGCTCCAGCACTTTCGCACCGGAGACCTGATGCGGCAGCGCGGTGACGATAATGTCGCCGTCCTCGACGTGGTACACGGCGCGCATGCGCACCGAGCCCTTGCCGGTTTCGTACATCTTCAGCAGGTCGGCACGCGGCGTGATGATTTCCGCTTCGGTCGGATAATCCGGGCCCTGAATATGCTCGCAGAGCTGTTCGACCGTGGCTTTCGGTTCGTCGAGCAGGCGCACGCAGGCGGTGGCGACTTCGCGCAGGTTGTGCGGCGGTACGTCGGTGGCCATGCCGACGGCGATACCGGTGGTGCCGTTGAGCAGAATGTTCGGCAGGCGCGCCGGCAGCACCAGCGGTTCCTGCAGGGTACCGTCAAAGTTCGGGCCCCAGTCGGCAGTGCCCTGGCCCAGTTCGCTGAGCAGCACTTCGGAATAGCGCGACAGCCGCGCTTCGGTGTAACGCATGGCGGCGAAGGACTTCGGATCATCCGGCGCGCCCCAGTTACCCTGGCCGTCGACCAGCGTGTAGCGATAGCTGAACGGCTGGGCCATCAGCACCATCGCTTCGTAGCACGCCGAGTCGCCGTGCGGGTGGAACTTGCCGAGCACGTCACCGACGGTACGCGCCGACTTCTTGTGCTTGGAATCGGCATCCAGCCCCAGCTCGCTCATGGCGTAGACGATACGCCGCTGCACCGGTTTCAGGCCGTCGCCGATATGCGGCAGCGCGCGGTCCATGATCACGTACATGGAGTAGTTGAGGTAGGCATTTTCGGTGAAGTCAGCCAGCGACCGGCGTTCTACGCCGTCTAAGCTGTCTGCAAGGATGTCGCTCATGCGGGCCTCATCGGTTCGTTGTCTGGCGCAGCAGCATGGTGCCACCGCGCTGAGTAAATTCAAGTCTGTTCAGGGCGCTCATGCCGAGCAGCACCTGATCGCCATGCAGCCCCGGCGCCACCAGTGCGCGAACGTCGCGCAAAACGATGTCGCCCAGTTGCAGGCGGGCAATTTTGGTTCGGTAGCCCTGGCTGAGGCCGTTGGCCGTGCTCAGGGTCACACCGAAACCTTCTTCCAGTTTCAAACGCTTGGCCAGATCCGCCGGGATCGACACATCGGTCGCACCGGTGTCGAGCATGAACTCCACTGGTTCGCCGTTGATCTGGCCGCTGGCGACGAAATGCCCTTGAGCATTGCTCGCCAGTTTCACTTCGATAAACCCTTCGCCCTGCTCCGACGTGACGACGATGTTCGGATTCTGCTGGCGCTGTTCCCACTGGCCGAAAAAACGCGTGGCCAGAAACAGCGCCGCGCACCAGGCGAGCACCATCAGCACCCGCCCGGCGCGTTTGCCCGGTGGCTGCTGGCTCATGGCCGGGCACCCCAGCCGCCATCAGGCGCGGCGAAACGCCAGACGATCGGGCGGACCTCACCGTCGGCACGCGGTCCGAAATTATTGTCGACGCCTACCCAGGCTCCATCGGCGTCGATGATCAACGCTTCCTCCAGCCCGTAGTTCTGCGAGTAACGGCGATTGGCCTGCAAGAGTTCGGCGGCATACGACCAGCACTGTTCGACCTTGGCGGTCTGCGCATCGCGACGACAGATCTGGAACGCGTTGCGCTCAAGGGTAAACAGCTTGCCGTTGAACAACGCGATGTCGGAAAAGTCGCGATTCACCGCTCTGGCGTGGGGAAACTGCGGCGGCTGCATCTCTTTGCCGCCCTCGCTGAGCAGCACGCAGCGACCCTCGCAATCCCACACCGTCTGCTGGCGCTTGATCAACAGCAAGCCGCGGCTTTGTCGTTCGGCGGCCAGCCACATCTGATCGCCTGCCGGGTTGATCGCCAGACCTTCGAAAATCGCGTTGAAGTGCAGCAACATCCCGCTGGCCCGCGCTTCACGAACCATCAACGGTGAAATCTTCAGCCAGTTCGCGGGGCCGATGAGGGGGACCTGCAAAACCGCCGCATGGCCTTCGCTGACCAGATAGCGATTGCCCGCGCTGTCGCAGCTGATGCCTTCAAAGTCCAGATCGCCACCGCGCACGAACGACGCCGCCCAGTTGCGCGAGCGCAATCCCCATGGCAAACCGGTATCCGGCACCAGCGGCACGTCGATGCGCTTGGCTTCGGCCTGCCAGACCTGAGCGCCGGTATCGAGTCGATAGATCTGATCGTCATCGCGATCCGACACCGCCCACAGTGCACCGCCGCACATCGCCAGCCCCGACAGATTGCCGCCGCGCATGCCCTCAACGACATGCTCGGAGAGCACGCGCAGCTCCTGCAACGGCTCGGCCGACACGCTCATCGCACTCAGCAGCAACGCACACGCCAGGGCCCAGCCACAACGCATCAGGCCAGCACCTCGGCGAGGTTGCCTTTGGATTCGAGCCAGGATTTACGGTCGCCGGCGCGTTTTTTCGCCAGCAGCATGTCCATCATTTCCGAGGTCTCGGCGAAATCTTCGCCGAGCGTCAATTGCACCAGGCGCCGGGTGTTCGGGTCCATGGTGGTTTCGCGCAGTTGCGGCGGATTCATTTCACCCAGACCCTTGAATCGGGTGACCTGTGGCTTGCCGCGTTTCTTCTCGGCGACCAGACGATCGAGAATGCCGTCGCGCTCGGCCTCGTCGAGGGCGTAGTAGATTTCCTTGCCCAAGTCGATGCGGTACAGCGGCGGCATCGCTACGTAGACGTGACCGGCATCGACCAGCGGGCGGAAGTGCTGGACGAACAACGCGCAAAGCAGCGTGGCGATGTGCAGACCGTCGGAGTCGGCGTCGGCGAGGATGCAGATCTTGCCGTAGCGCAGCTGGCTCATGTCCGCCGCACCCGGATCGACGCCAATGGCCACGGCGATGTTGTGCACTTCCTGGCTGGCGAGCACTTCGCTGCCGTCGACTTCCCAGGTGTTGAGGATCTTGCCGCGCAACGGCAGGATCGCCTGGAATTCCTTGTCCCGCGCTTGCTTGGCGGAACCGCCGGCGGAATCACCTTCGACCAGAAACAGCTCGGAACGCATCGGGTCCTGCCCGGCGCAGTCGGCCAGTTTGCCGGGCAGCGCCGGGCCTTGGGTGACGCGCTTGCGCTCGACTTTCTTGCTCGCCTTGAGGCGACGGCCGGCGTTGTTGATCGCCAGTTCAGCCAGGGCCAGACCGGTTTCCGGGTTGGCGTTGAGCCACAGGCTGAACGCGTCCTTGACCACGCCGGAGACGAACGCCGCGGCTTCACGCGACGACAAACGCTCTTTGGTCTGGCCGGAGAATTGCGGTTCCTGCATTTTCATCGACAGGACAAAAGCGATGCGCTCCCAGACGTCTTCCGGCGCCAGCTTCACGCCTCGCGGCAGCAGGCTGCGGAATTCGCAGAATTCGCGCATGGCATCGAGCAGGCCCTGACGCAAACCGTTGACGTGGGTGCCGCCCTGCGCCGTCGGGATCAGGTTGACGTAGCTTTCCTGCACCGCGTCGCCACCTTCCGGGAGCCACAACAGCGCCCAGTCGACCGCTTCCTTATTACCGGCGAATGCGCCGCAGAACGGCTCGTTGGGCAGACGTTCGAATTCGCTGACCGCGTCGACCAGATACGAGCGCAGGCCGTCTTCGTAATGCCATTCGACTTTTTCGCCGGTGCCTTTGTCCTCGAAGCTGACCAGCAGTCCCGGGCACAGCACAGCCTTGGCCTTGAGTACATGCTTGAGGCGGCTGATGGAGAACTTTGGTGAATCGAAGTATTTCGGGTCCGGCGCGAAGTACACGCTGGTGCCGGTATTGCGCTTGCCGACGGTGCCGACGATTTCCAGTTCGGAGGCCTTGAAGCCGTCCTTGAAGGTCATCTGGTATTCATTGCCGTCGCGTTTGACGCGCACGCGCACTTCGGTCGACAGCGCGTTGACCACAGAAATACCCACCCCGTGCAGACCGCCGGAGAACTGGTAATTCTTGTTGGAAAACTTGCCGCCCGCGTGCAGCTTGGTCAGGATCAGTTCGACGCCTGACACGCCCTCTTCCGGGTGGATGTCGACCGGCATGCCGCGGCCGTCGTCGCTGACTTCCAGCGAGTGGTCGGCGTGCAGGATGACCTGCACCGATCTGGCGTGGCCGGCCAGGGCTTCGTCGACGCTGTTGTCGATGACTTCCTGGGCGAGGTGGTTCGGCCGACTGGTGTCGGTGTACATGCCGGGGCGTTTGCGCACCGGGTCGAGGCCCGAGAGGACTTCGATGGCGTCGGCGTTATAAGAGCTAGCGCTGGGAGTGGCCATAGGGTCTCGTCGTCAGTCATTCATTGAATAGGGGCAAGACTTCACAGTGCGGTGAAATCGATTGCCTGATACATATCGGCGCCAATGCCGGCAAAACTCAGCAATGCCGGCAATTGCCCGGCAAAGCCCTGGAAACTGTGATCGCCGCCGGCCTGGATACGCAGGGCACAGGCGCGGTAATACTGCTGGGCGAGGCGATAATCCAGCGTTTCGTCGCCGGTTTGCAACCAGACCTGATAGCGCTGCGCATCCTGCGGTGCTGGCACTTCCAGTTCGGCCAGCGCCATAACGTGGTCGTGGGTCAGGTCCCAGGTTTCATCGGTATACAGGTTTTTCTGCGGGCCCAGATAGCCGTCGAACATCCGGTGCGGGCTGACCGCCGGGTTGACGAGCAGGGCTTTCAGGCCATGGCGCTCGGCCAGGTGAGTCGCATAGTAGCCGCCGAGCGAACTTCCCACCAGCAGCGGCCGGCCCAGTTCGGCAATCGCTTGCTGCAACTGACCGATGGCTTCGCGCGGATGATGATGCAGGGCCGGCACCCGCAGTTGCTCGCTCAAACCCAGCCGCTCCATCACCGTTACCAGCTGACAGGCCTTCTTCGAGGCCGGCGCGCTGTTGAAACCGTGGATATAGAGGATCGAACCGGACATTTGAGCTCCCTGGCTGTCGGCGAAAGATAGCGGAGTTTACAGGGAGAAGCGCCGGGATTGGGGGTGGGCTCGATAATTTGGTGTGACCGCAAGAGCCGCCCTCACCCTAGCCCTCTCCCGGAGGGAGAGGGGACTGAATGGGGGATATTCGAGAGCTACACCGACCTGAACGCTTTGCTGTGAATCCATAATCGCCACCGCTGTTTCAGGTCGATGCATAGCCAAAGACGCCGCGGTCGGCCCCCTCTCCCTCGGGGCGGTCCGACGTTTCGGGAGGGCTGGGCGGGCGGCGTTCCGATGAGGGGCTTTTGATTGTCGGCTCAGTAGCCGTTGGAGCCGTAGTCGACTGTGAACTTGAAGTCGGTAACTCTTTCGACCCCGGTTTCCAGCCGCCCATCCGGCCACAGCCGCAACCAGCGATACCCCGGCGCCTGCTCACCGACCTTGAAATCCACACTGCCCGGCTCGAACTGGATGCAGGTCGAGGGCGAGGCCAGCAAGCGCACGCCATTGCGCTCGCGGTCGATTTCCTGATGCACATGCCCCCACAACACCGCCCGCACCTGCGGAAAGCGATCCAGCACTTCGAAAAACGCCTCGGGATTGCGCAAGCCGATCGGTTCCATCCACGCGCAGCCAATCGACACCGGATGATGGTGGAAACACACCAGATGATGGCGCTCCGGCGCTTCGCTCAGCGAGCGGGCCAGCAGTTGCAATTGATCGTCCTGCAGATAGCCCGGCACCGATCCCGGCACGGCTGAGTCGAGCAGCGTCACCCGCCAGTTGCCGATATCGACCACCGGCTCCAGCAGCGTACTTTGCACCGCTGCCTGCGCCATGATCACCGGTTCATCGTGGTTGCCGGGAATCCAGCGCGCTGGCGCGTCGATCTGCGCGCTCATCTGGCGAAACTGTTGATACGACTCCAGCGTGCCGTCCTGGGAAATATCGCCGGTGGCCAGCAGCAGATCGATCTGCGGCTGCTGCCCCAGCACCAGATCGATGACCTGTTGCAGGCTCTCGCGGGTTTTCATGCCCAGCAGCGCACCGTCCGCTTCAGCGAACAGATGGCTGTCGGACAACTGCACCAGCAGCGCCGGATCGGCGGTGGTCAACGTGGATACGCTCGGCAAAGGCGTTCTCCCAAGGCAAAAGCACGGAATCGGTCAGGTGCCGCAATTATGCTGGGGGTTCAGGCAAAGAGGAAACCGGCGAACCGGACGCAGTTCACAACTAGCGTACGACTTCGTACTCATGCCCCAACGCCAGGCAATGGCTCAGCCACTCCCCCAAAAACAGATTGAGCTGAGCCTTTTCATCCGGCTGGTACATCGAAGCATTCGGGTAAGGATAGATGCCGCGAAAGCGTCGTGCATGTTCGGCGCTGACCACTTCGGCCATGCGGGCGTCGTGATAGACCTGCACTTCCAGCTGCGGCACCGGCAGCCAGGGCAGGCTGTGTTCCTGACGCACCTGCAACGTCGTGGTGTACGGGCAGGTCTGCAGTACTTCGAGGGCGAGCACGCCGAGCATCTGCTCGCCCTGGGTCACGGCGATGCGCCGTGCTTCGGGCTCGCTGCGCATGTCCGGCAGCAAGCGCATCAGGCGCGCGTAGTTGGCCTCGCAGGCGGCTTGCAGGCCCACGAGGTCGACTCGATAACGATCGCGCAACTTGTTTACAACCATAACCCCCTCACTTCGGCGCGGTTCAGCGCCAGCCACTGCAAGGCGATGATGCTCGCCGCATTGGCAATGCGTCCGTCACGGACGGCCTGCAAGGCATCTTCAAAAGCCCAGACCGTGACGCGGATATCTTCTGCCTCTTCTTCCAGGCCATGCAGACCGCCCACACCCTCGGTGCTGCAACGCCCCAGATACAAATGCACGAATTCGTTGCTGCCACCCGGCGAGGGGAAATACTTGGTCATCGGCCACAGCGCCTTGATGTCCAGACCAGCTTCCTCCTGCGCTTCGCGGTGAGCAACTTCTTCCGGTTGTTCATCCTTGTCGATCAGACCGGCAACCAGTTCGACCAGCCACGGATTGTCGGCCTTGCCCATGGCGCCGACGCGAAACTGCTCGATCAGCACCACTTCGTCGCGCTGCGGATCGTAGGGCAGCACGCACACGGCGTCGTGGCGAACAAAAATTTCCCGGTTGATCTCGCGGCTCATGCCACCGGCGAACAGCTCATGGCGCAGGTGCACACGATCAAGCTTGTAGAAGCCCTCGTAGCATTTTTCGCGCCGCACGATATCGACGGCGGTCGGAATGGCATTGGCAAAATCGGTCATGAGCATCCTCTCTACTACAAGTCCATGACGAGGTTGCGCCGGGTGACCGGGCGACCTCGACTTCGCGCCATCCTAACGCGCCCGCACCGTTTGATGCAGCCCCTTTACCGTCAGCGGGATGGACGGTGACGGCGAAACCCACTCTAATTAGCTTAGTGGCGAACTGACTGCTTCGTTGAGAGTCGAAGCGGTAACTTTTTTGCCTTCCCCTGCTTTCGAAAGGACGCCCATGTCGCTTTTCAAAATTGCCTCTGTGGCCGCAATCGCCCTGACTCTGGGCGCCTGTGCCAGCCTGTTCCAGCCCAACTACCGTACGCCGCTGGAAACCAAACGCGATGCCTCGGAACAGCTCAAACCCGGCTGCGCCAACCCTGAATGCCCACTGGTGAACATCGATACGTTGCGGTTCCCGGACGAGCCGGCACTGGACGGCATCATCGAAAAACGCCTGCTGCAGATGACCCGCACCGAGAAGAACGCCCCGGTCGCGCCGACACTGGCGGCTTATCGCGATCAGTTTCTGGCCAGCGCCGGCCCGCGCTACAGCAGCTACCTGCAAGCGAAAGTACGCGAGCAGCATGACGGCTTGGTGATCATCGAGCTGTCGAGCTACCTCGACACCGGCGGTGCCCATGGCACGCCGGGTCGCGGTTTCATCAACTATTCGCGCCAGCAGCACAAGGTGCTGAACCTGTCCGACATGCTGCTGCCGGGCCAGGAAGAGGCTTTCTGGAAAGCTGCGCAGGTTGCGCACAACAGCTGGCTGATCAGTACCAAGCTCGATCAGGAGCCGGAATTCGTGGCGAACTGGCCGTTCGTGAAAACGCCGAACGTGGCGCTGACCTACGGCGGCGTGATCCTCAAGTACGACGTGACCACCATTGCGCCTTACGCGCTGGGCCACGTCGAACTGAAGATTCCTTATCCGCGCCTGAACGGCATTCTCAAGCCTGAGCTGTTTCCCGGCCGTAACTGAAGGCCCGGCCCAGCACCAGTTGCAACAGCCCTGCCAGCACCAGCGCCGGCAGGGTCGCGCCGACATCCGGATACAGATTCGCCAGCAAGTGGTAAGTGCTCACGCCACCCAGCCACGCCAGCAACGCCGGCCAGCGCAACGCGGCTGACGCCACCTGGGCACTGCGCTTGCGCAGGATGAAGTGATCGACCAGCACCACGCCGAACAGCGGCGCAAACACCGAGCCGATCAGCAAGAGGAAATTCTGGTACTGCGCCAACGGCGCCAGCAGTGCGATCAGCGTGCAGATCACGCCGATGGCCAGCGCCAGATGCTCGACTTTCAGGCGTAACAAAATCCCGCTCGATACCGCGGCCGAATGAATGTCGGCAAAAGCGTTCTCCGACTCATCCAGCAGGATCAGCAGCAGCGGAATGCCCAGCCCCGCACCGGCCAGTGCCAGCAGCAGCGCGTTGACTTCACCGCTCGGTGCGAAGGCCAGAGTGTAGGCAACGCCGAGGCTCATCAGCCATAAGTTGCCGATGAAGAAACCCACAGCGGTGCCGCCGAAGACGTTCTTCGCGCGTTTGCCGAAACGCGAGTAATCGGCGATCAGCGGCAGCCACGACAGCGGCATCGCGATAGCAATGTCGAAGCCCACGGCAAATGGCATCGAACCGTCGCCGGCGCGCGCCCACAATGCAGCCAGATCGGCTTTGGCGAAGAGGTTCCAGGTCAGCCAAAGGCAGGCCGCGAGCAACAGCCAGATGCCCCACTTGCGCAGGATCTGCCGCACAAACGTCAGCGGTCCACTCACTGCCAGCAAGGTCGCCAGCGCACCGAAAAACAGCGTCCACAGAATCGGATTGGCCCACAGCGAACCTTCGCTGAACGCGCGGGTGCCGAGCAGGCTGGCGGCGTCGCGCATGACGATGATTTCGAACGAGCCCCAACCGATCAGTTGCAGCAGATTGAGCAGCGCCGGCAGGCTCGCACCTTTGCTGCCGAGGCTGAGCTTCAGCGCAGCCATCGACGACAAGCCAGTGTCGCTGCCGATCACGCCGACAGCGGCCAGCAACAGCACGCCGACCAGCGTGCCGAGGAAGATCGCCAGCAGCGAGCCGGACAGGCCCAGACCGGGAGCGAGCAAGGCACCGGTCTGCAAGACCATCAGGCCGATGCCGAGGGAAAACCACAGGGAAAACAGATCGCGACCGCCGAAGACACGCTTGTCGGCGGGTACGGCGAGGTCGGGAGAATAGGTACCGGGTTGAATGCTCAAGGGGGGTTAATCTCACAGTAGTGATAGCTACAAGTTGCAAGCCACAAGCTGCAAGAAAAAGCAGGTTTCGCAACTGCTTTTATCTTGCAGCTTGCAGCTTGCCGCTTACACTTTTTTATAAAGCTGACTGCCTTCCTGCTTGAACCGCTCGGCCTGTTCCGCCAGGCCTTTGGCAACGTCCACGTCGACTGCGTCGATGCGCTGGTTGGCCGCATATTCGCGGACTTCCTGGGTGATTTTCATCGAGCAGAATTTCGGCCCGCACATCGAGCAGAAATGCGCGACCTTGGCCGAGTCCTTCGGCAAGGTTTCATCGTGGTACGAACGAGCGGTGTCGGGGTCCAGACCAAGGTTGAACTGGTCTTCCCAACGGAATTCGAAACGCGCCTTGCTCAAGGCATTGTCGCGAATCTGCGCACCCGGATGGCCTTTCGCGAGATCGGCAGCGTGCGCGGCGATCTTGTAAGTGATGATCCCGGTCTTCACGTCATCCTTGTTCGGCAGGCCCAAGTGTTCCTTCGGCGTCACATAGCAGAGCATCGCGCAACCGAACCAGCCAATCATCGCTGCACCGATGCCCGAGGTGATGTGGTCGTAACCCGGGGCGATGTCGGTGGTCAGCGGGCCGAGGGTATAGAACGGCGCCTCGTCGCAGCACTCGAGCTGCTTGTCCATGTTCTCTTTGATCAACTGCATCGGCACGTGGCCCGGGCCTTCGATCATGCATTGCACGTCGTGCTTCCAGGCGATCTTGGTCAGCTCGCCGAGGGTTTCCAGTTCGCCGAATTGCGCTTCGTCGTTGGCGTCGGCAATCGAGCCCGGACGCAGGCCATCGCCCAGCGAGAAGCTGACGTCGTAGGCCTTCATGATTTCGCAGATTTCGTCGAAGTGCGTGTAGAGGAAGTTCTCTTTGTGGTGCGCCAGGCACCACTTGGCCATGATCGATCCGCCACGGGAAACGATGCCGGTCACGCGCTTGGCAGTCAGCGGCACATAACGCAGCAGTACGCCGGCATGGATGGTGAAGTAGTCGACGCCCTGCTCGGCCTGCTCGATCAGCGTGTCGCGGAACAACTCCCAGGTCAGGTCTTCAGCGACGCCATTGACCTTTTCCAGCGCCTGATAGATCGGCACGGTACCGATCGGCACCGGCGAGTTGCGGATGATCCACTCGCGGGTTTCGTGAATGTGCTTGCCGGTGGACAAGTCCATCACCGTGTCCGAGCCCCAGCGAATGCCCCAGGTCAGTTTCGCCACTTCTTCTTCGATCGACGAGCCCAGCGCACTGTTGCCGATGTTGCCGTTGATCTTCACCAAAAAGTTACGGCCGATGATCATCGGTTCCAGTTCGACGTGGTTGATGTTGGCCGGAATGATTGCGCGGCCGCGGGCGATTTCTTCGCGGACGAACTCAGGGGTGATTTCTTTCGGGATGCTCGCGCCGAAGCTGTGGCCGGCGTGTTGCTGCTTGAGCAGGCCAGCCGCGCGGGCCTCTTGCAGCTTCATGTTTTCGCGGATGGCGACGTATTC
This sequence comes from Pseudomonas sp. Z003-0.4C(8344-21), assembly GCF_900104975.1. Taxonomy (NCBI): domain Bacteria; kingdom Pseudomonadati; phylum Pseudomonadota; class Gammaproteobacteria; order Pseudomonadales; family Pseudomonadaceae; genus Pseudomonas; species Pseudomonas sp. Z003-0.4C(8344-21). Next base: position 5,801,363 of record NZ_LT629756.1, read on the forward strand.
CATCTCGGCGGTGATAATGCCTTTGCGCGCGTAGTGCATCTGGCTGACGTTGGCCCCGCCCTTGGCCCGGCGCGGGTTGTTGACGTGAGCGAAACGCAGCTTGGTCAGCTCGGCATCGGCCAGACGCTGCTGACCGAAGTTCGAACTCAGGCCGGGCAGACGCTCGGTGTCGCCACGGTCGTCGATCCACGCCGAACGCACATCGCCCAAGCCTTTGCGCACATCGATGACCACGTTCGGATCGGTGTAGGGACCGGAGGTGTCGTAGACGGTGACCGGCGCGTTGATTTCGCCGCCGAAGTCGGTCGGGGTCACGTCCAGGCTGATTTCGCGCATCGGCACGCGGATGTCCGGGCGCGAGCCCTGAACGTAGACTTTTTGCGAACGGGTGAACGGCTTGACCGATTGCTCATCGACCTTGGCCGAGTCACTGAGGTTGATCGCGTTTTTTTCTTTTGTCGTCATCACGGGCTCTCCAGACAGCATCCAGCAGTGGATTGTCGGAGCAGAACCTGAGAGGCACGGACGCACCAGAACCGGTGCTGTGCATTCGTCATGGGGGCGTTCGATTGTCGAACAATTTCCCGGACGAAGCACAAGAGGACTCGCCGGGTGACGAGAAATCTTGTTCCCTACGCAGGCGCTAACCTGATCAGGTTCAACGGGATCCGAAATTATTCGATCTCAGCCTCATAGCAAGGCACCCCGACAAGAACCCGGCCAGTCTAGACACAACTGGCAAAGAACGCCAACACCGCGGCAAACGCCATGATCAATGGCATAAATACAGGGGCTCGGCCGATTGTTGTGATGCGTTTGCGCAACTACACTCGCCTTGCCCTGCCCCGCCTTGACGCTGTGCAGGCCGCGCCTTACCTTTGGCGCCCGGATTATTTCCATAATATTAATGCTAGGGATCGCCTCATGCTGCGCAAACTTTCACTGGCTATGGCCGTGTCTTGTGCGTCCAACGCAATGGCCTGGGCAGCCGAAGCGCCCTTGTCGACCAAAACCGATCTGGTCAGCGTCTATCAGGAAGCGGTCGACAACAATGCCGATCTGGCCGCCGCCCGCGCCCAGTACGGCGCGCAAAAAGAAGTGGTGCCACAGGCCCGCGCCGGCTTGCTGCCGAATCTGTCCGGTGGCGCCGAAGTCGCCGACGTGCGCACCTCGATCGACCAGCCTTCGGCGATTGCCAATCGCAGCGCTCATTCGTATCAGGCGACCCTCGCCCAGCCGCTGTTCCGCGCCGATCGCTGGTTCCAGTATCAGGCCGCCAAGGACGTCAATGAACAGGCCGCCCTGCAACTCTCGGCGACCGAGCAGAACCTGATCCTGCAAACCGCCGAAAGCTATTTCAATGTGCTGCGCAGCCAGGACAACCTCGCCTCGACCAAGGCTGAAGAAGCCGCGTTCAAGCGTCAGCTTGACCAGTCCAACGAGCGCTTCGATGTCGGCCTGTCAGACAAGACCGACGTGCTGCAATCGCAAGCCAGTTACGACACCGCGCGGGCCAACCGCATCGTCGCGCAGCGCCAGGTCGATGATGCGTTCGAAGCGTTGATCACCCTGACCAACCGCCAGTACAACTCGATTCAGGGCATCGTCCACACGCTGCCGATTCTGCCGCCGGCGCCGAACGACGCAAAATCCTGGGTCGACACCGCAGCGCGGCAGAACCTCAATCTGCTCGCCAGCAACTACGCGGTCAGCTCCGCCGAACAAACCCTCAAGCAGCGTAAGGCCGGGCACTTGCCGACCCTCGATGCCGTGGCCAAATACGAAAAAGGCGATAACGACGCGCTGGGCTTTGCCAACCCGAACTCCTTCGGTGCGCCTTATGGCGGCAACGTCGAACAGAGCACCCTGGGCCTGCAACTGAGCATTCCGATCTACAGCGGCGGGCTGACCAGTTCGCAAGTGCGTCAGTCCTACGCACAACTCGATCAGAGCGAGCAGCAGCGCGAATCGCTGCGCCGTCAGGTGGTGGAAAACACGCGCAACCTGCACCGCGCGGTGAATACCGACGTCGAGCAGGTGCAGGCGCGCCGCCAGTCGATCATCTCCAACCAGAGCGCGGTGGAAGCCACGGAAATCGGTTATCAGGTCGGCACGCGCAACATCGTCGACGTGCTCGACGCCCAGCGTCAGCTGTACACCTCGGTGCGCAACTACAACAACACCCGCTACGACTACATCCTCGACAATCTGCGTCTGAAACAGGCGGCGGGCACGTTGAACCCGGGGGACCTGCAAGACCTGCGGCGCTATCTCAAAGCCGACTACAACCCGGACAAGGATTTCCTCCCGCCGGATCTGGCGTCGGCGGCCGAGGCGCAATTGAAAGCCCGGCCTTGAATGAAAAAAGATCGTCCGAGGCATGCCCCGGACGATCTTTTTTTACGCCCCGCTTATTTGATCAGCCTGTCCAACCCTTCCAGCAGCCGCTGCAACGCACCCTGATTGCGACGCATCACCGCCAGCCCGGCCTCGGCCATGCGCTGCGCATCGCGCGGCAATTCGAACAAACGCTGCACTTCGACCGCCAACCCCTCAGCATCGTCCACTTCGGCCAGCGCCCCGGCTTCGCGCAGTTGCGCGGCGATGTCGAGGAAGTTGAACAGGTGCGGGCCGCTGATGACCGGTTTCGCCAGCGCTGCCGGCTCGAGCAGATTGTGCCCGCCGTTGGCCACCAGACTGCCGCCGACGAAGGCGCTGTCGGCCAGGGCGTAGAGAAACAGCAGCTCGCCCATGGTGTCGCCGAGCAGTACCGAGGTCTGCGCATCGACATGGGCGCCGGTCGAACGGCGTACCGTGGCGAAACCTTCGCGCTGACACAGGTCGAACACCGAATTGAAACGTTCGGGGTGGCGTGGCACCAGAATCAACAATGCATCCGGATGATTGGCCAACAGGCGACGATGGGCGTCGAGCACCACTGCGTCTTCGCCTTCGTGGGTGCTGGCGGCGATCCACACTGGACGATCCTGCGCCTGCCACTGGCTACGCAATTCGGCGGCGCGTTGCAGCAATTGCGGATCGATGGTCAGGTCGAACTTGATCGAACCGGTGACTTCGACGGTTTCCGGCCGCGCGCCCAGATCGCGAAAACGCTGGGCCTCGGCTTCGGTCTGCACCGCAAACAAACTCATTTCGGCGAGCATCGGCGCGGTCAGTTTGCTGAAGCGGCCGTAGCCTTTGGCAGAGCGCTCGGACAAGCGTCCGTTGGCCAACGCCACCGGTATCCCGCGCTTGGCACATTGGTGAATATGATTGGGCCACAACTCGGTTTCCATGATCACCGCAAGTTTTGGCTGGACGCGATCCAGAAAGCGCGCCGCCGCGCACGGCAGGTCGTACGGCAGATAGCAATGCTGGATGCGCGGCTCATTGGCGAACAAGGCCTGAATCCGCTCCGAACCGGTCGCGGTCATGCAGGTCACGGTGATCGGCAACTGCGGATAACGCTGCAGCAAGGCGCGGATCATTGGCGCGGCGGCAATGCTTTCGCCCACCGACACGGCGTGAACCCAAATGCCGCCGGGCTGCAGTGTCGGCATGTTGCAGGAGAAACGTTCGCCAATCCGCTTGGCATACGCCGGCGCCTTGCGCGCGCGCAGCCACAGCCGAATCGCCACCAATGGCAGCCCCAGGTAAAACAGCGCGGTGTAGAGAGTTCTATTCATGGCGGCGGAGTTTATCGACTTTTGTCGCCGATCGCGCGCAAGTGCACGGCAAAACGTTCGGCCAGCCAGCGCGCGGCCGGGCCGAGCGGCTCGTCACGGCGCCAGACCAGTTCCACCACCAGTGCCGGCGGGGTCCATTCGCTGGCCAGTTCGACCATTTGCCCTTGATAGGCCGAATACTGCACCACATGGCGCGGCAACCAGGCCCAGCCAAGGTTGCGCACCAGCCATTCGGACATCACATAGAAACTGTCGGCGCGCCACACTTGCGGGCTGGCCGCTTCGTTGCCGGGGTAGACGCTGGTTTGTGTCGACATCAGCAATTGCCGGTGCTGCGCCAATTGTTGGCAGGTTACGTAAGGCTGCGACGCCAATGGATGATGGATGCCGCACACCGTGACCATTTCTACACTGCCGAGCACACGCCGTTCGAGCGCTTCGGGAATTTCATCGTGATAAAACAACAGGCCGAGATCGGCGCGGCGCTCGACCAGTTTGTGTGCGACTTCGCCTTGGGCAGCGCTGGTCAGTTGCACTTCGAGACTGGGAAACTGCTCGGCCAACTCACCGAAACTTTCCACCAGCGCCTGATACGGCATCGCCTCATCCTGCGCCACGCGCAACTGCGCTTCCTGGCCGCGCAGCATCGCCATGGCGCGGCCGTTCAGACGTTCGCACTGGCGCAGCACTTCCCGGGCTTCTTCCAGCAACGCTTCCCCCGCCTCGGTGAGCGTCGGCTGACGCCCGCTGCTGCGTTCGAAAAGGCTCACGCCCAAGTCAGCTTCGAGCATGGCGATCGTGCTGCTGATAGCTGATTGCGCCTTGCGCTGCTGACGCGCCACGGCGGAGAACGAACGCTGTTCGGCGACCTCTACAAATACGCGCAACTGGTCCAGATTCCATTGCATGTGGCTTACCAACCCATCTACAGAACAGATAGGTAATGACTTTACCGCATCTGGCGAATCCCTAGAATGCCGCCTCAGTGAGCAAAATTTTATCGAGGATTGAAACCATGAACGCCTACGCCTACCTCGCCATCGCAATCTGCGCCGAAGTGATCGCCACCGTGTCGATGAAAGCCGTCAAAGGCTTCAGCACGCCGCTGCCGTTGATTCTGGTCATCGTCGGCTATGCGATCGCGTTCTGGATGCTGACGCTGGTGGTACGCACCGTGCCGGTCGGCGTGGCCTACGCCGTGTGGGCGGGAATGGGCATCGTGATGGTCAGTGTCGCAGCGCTGTTTCTGTACGGGCAGAAACTGGATATCCCGGCGATGCTGGGGATGGCGCTGATCGTACTGGGCGTGGTCGTCATCCAGCTGTTTTCCAAAACCGCCGGCCACTGAGGGCAGCAACAAGCTTCCAGCAATAAGCCGCAAGCGACCGATTTGACGCTTCAGGTTGCAGCTTGCAGCTTGAAGCTTGAAACTTGCAGCTTCTCTATACCCTGAGGTCGCTGCATGCCATCCGTTATTTCCACCGACGTTCTGATTGTCGGCGCTGGTGTCGCCGGCCTCTGGCTGAACGCGCGTCTGCGCCGTCAGGGTTTTTCGACCGTGCTGGTGGAAAGCGCCAGCCTCGGCGGCGGGCAAAGCGTGAAGTCGCAGGGAATCATTCATGGCGGCGCCAAATATGCCTTGCACGGCGCGTTGACCGGGGCGTCGGAAGCGATCGCTGATATGCCGCGGCGCTGGCGCGAAGCCCTGGCCGGCAACGGCGAGCTGGACCTGACTGGCGTGCGCCTGCTGTCCGAAGCCCATTACCTGTGGTCACCGGGCACACTTGCCGGCAACCTCACCAGTTTCTTCGCCAGCAAAGCCGTGCGTGGCCGCGTCGATCAGGTCAAGGGCGATGAACTGCCGCCGGCCCTGCGAGACAAACGCTTCAAAGGCAAGGTTTACCGTCTCGCCGAACTGGTGGTCGACGTGCCGAGCCTGATCCAGCGGCTGGCCGACCTGGCCGGCGATGGCCTGCTCGCCGGGCAATCCATCGAGCCGCTGCTTGAAGATGGCGTGCTGGTCGGCCTGAAAGTCGACGGTCGCGCCATTCACGCGCAACGCATCGTCCTCAGTGCCGGCGCCGGCACCGCGCAGTTGCTCGAAGTGCTCGGCCTCAGCCAACCGGCGATGCAACGCCGGCCGCTGCACATGATCCTCGCCAAAGGCCCGGGCCTGAAACCGCTGTACGCCCACTGCCTGGGCGGCGGGACCAAACCCCGTATTACCGTGACTACCCACCCGGCCGCTGATGGTCAGTGGGTCTGGTACATGGGTGGCGATATCGCCGAGAGCGAAGGCGTGCATCGCGAGCCGGCCGAGCAGATCGCCACCGCGCAAAAGGAAATTGCTCAGTTGCTGCCGTGGATCGACCTCAGCACCACGCAATGGGCGACCCTGCGCGTCGACCGCGCCGAGCCGCTGCAAACCGGGCTGACGCGGCCAGACAACGCGTTTCTCGCCGAACAGGGCCGATTGCTGGTCGGCTGGCCGACCAAACTGGCGCTGGCGCCGGACTTTGCCGATCGCGTCATCGCCGCACTGGAACGCGACGGTATCGCGCCGCAAGCCACCGAGCCATTGCCGCCACTGCCAAAACCGCCGCTGGGCGTCCCGGCCTGGGAGCAATTGCTGCCATGACCATCGCCACCCTGCATGATTTACATCGTCCATTGGGCAGCCTGGGCCTGACGGTTTCGCCGCTGGGTCTGGGCACGGTCAAACTCGGCCGCGATCAAGGGGTGAAATACCCCAACGGCTTTCAGATTCCCGACGATGATGCGGCGCGCATGCTGCTGCGTCAGGCCCGCGAGCTGGGCATCAACCTGATCGACACCGCCCCGGCCTATGGCCGCAGCGAAGAACGCCTCGGCCCGTTGCTGCGCGGCCAGCGTCAGGACTGGGTGATCGTCAGCAAGGTCGGCGAGGAATTTGCCGACGGCTTGTCGCGCCACGATTTCAGCGCAGCGCACACGCGAATGTCGGTGGAACGCAGCCTGCAACGTCTGGAAACCGATTTTATCGATCTGGTGCTGGTGCACTCCGACGGTAACGACTTGGCGATTCTTGAGCACGAAGAGGTTTACGCAACGCTCAGGGCGCTCAAGGCGGAAGGCAAGATTCGCGGCTTCGGCTTTTCCGGCAAAACCGTCGAAGGCGGTCTCAAGGCACTCGAGCAAGGCGACTGCGCCATGGTCACCTACAATCTGAACGAACAAAACGAGAAGGCAGTCATTGACTATGCTGCTGCCCACGGCAAAGCCATTCTGGTGAAAAAAGCCTTGGCCAGCGGTCACGTCTGTCTGAGTCCGGGCGTGGATCCGGTGCGGGCCAGTTTCGAGTTGCTGTTCGCGCAAGCTGGCGTAGCCAGTGCTATTGTCGGCACGATCAATCCGCTGCACCTCGCCCACAACGTTGCGACCGTTGCCCAGGTCCTTCGTGGTCACTGACGCCGCTTCGCGGCCTTAAGCAGGAGCCGATATGCCGCGCACGCTCATCCGCAAGAACCCGAGCAACTTCAAGACCCTGCCGCTGTTCGTCGAAGCCACTGCCGAAGGCCTGAGCTACCAGAGCGTCGGCATGCCGCTGAATTTCGCGCAGACCCTGCAGCGACGCAAACCGGTGAGCGTGGCCGATGCCGAGCACTTCTCGCTGGAACTTGCCAACCTTGGCGTCTCGGTGCGCCTGACCCTGCACTGGCAGAATCGCGATTTTTGGGTGCTGGTGCGCCAACGCCGGCAGGATCGTGGCGACGTGGTGCTGAAATTGATCTCCGGTTACGTACCGGCCCACGAACTGAACCTCCCGCTGCACACCGCCATCCAGGAAATTGCTGAGGAGTGTCTGCTGGAAACGCCGGAAGGCTGGCTCGGCGGACGTTTCAACGACACTTGGCTACCAGCCCCTTACTCGGCGGCTCTGCATTATCGCGAGGCCCTGCCGTTTCGCCTGACGCCGCTGTCCGGCTCGGCACGTCCGGTGCGTTGCGCCAGCCTGCAACTGCTCGAGCGACCGCGGGCCTATGTGCACCTGCCGACCGCTTCCCTGCAATTGATCTACGACTTGCGCCTGGACGTGCCCAAGGAAGCCAAGTCTCTGAGCCTGTTCCACGTCGATGAACGGCTGGAAGGTGATCAACTGGTGGCCCGCCTCGATCGCAAGCGCCCCGACCTCTACCTGATGCCGCTCAAGGACGGCGCGCCAGTGGCCGAGTTGTACACGCTCAAGCGCGACAAGCTGGTTCCGGCCAGTACCCGCGGGCTTTATCTGGCCGAGAGCTTTGCCACTCAGCAAGGCTGGGTGGTGCGCGAGGAGCGGATTCGCTGGAAGGACTGGCTGGTGCAACAAGGGCTGCAACCGGCCAAAGCGCCGCGTTCAGGGCTCAAGCAGTTGAGCATCAAGGCGCTGCGGCTGGTGGGCCTGGGCAAAAAGAAACCGGCCAAGTCCTGAACTATCGGCGGCGATCAAACCAGGTGCGCAGGGTCGCGAAGAAATGAAAGTAGCGGTTCTCACGCTTGCCCATGCCGCGCTTGGGCGAGAACGACTCTTCGGCGAAGGCACCGGTAATGCGTACCCGTGACGCCTGCGTCGGCAGCGTGCAGATTTTCGCGCCGGCCTGCTGCAGCGCGTATTTGAGCAAGCGTTCGGAATGCAGTTTTCTGCCGGTGGCCTTGCAGAAGTCGAAGATCCGCTCGATGCGTTTGCCATACGCAACGTACGTATCGCGTCCGCATACCGCGAATCGATCATTCAGCCCGCCCCACCACTGCCAGTCAGGAATATAGGCGTGGTGCCGCCGAGCCTGGGCGTGATTGAACACGTAGCCGGGCAATGCCGTGTGGAAGAAATTGTCCGGGCGCACGTAAACGACGAAGTCCGGGTCGAAGGCTTCGATCATCGTAGTCACGGTGTGCAGCGAATTGAGCTGGTAAATCAGATTGCGCAGCGACGCATAGCCATCGGCCCAGGTGTCACCGAGCGACTTGACCCGTTCAAAATCCCAGCGTTCCAGCACGCCTTCGGTCGACGTCAGCGTGCCGGTCATCGCCTCGAAAGGCTGGTAGTTGTCAGCGGTCAGCGCGCCTTTTTCACCGGAGCGCGCGTTCTGCACTTCATCAACCTGGTACAGATGGTAGAAGCACTGGACCTCGCTGCCTGCCGGCAACTGCGCCAGGACATTCTGTTCAATGGAGGGAAAACAGATCTGCGAATTTCTCGGGATTCCGAAAAAAGCCACGGCGATTTTCAACACTCAACAGCACCTTTTGATAGTCGTTCGGGCCTGCCGGCATCCGGATACACGATGTCGCTTACTTTCGTCGAAACAGCTTTTGCCACCAGCGCTGCGGTTGTAGCGCTATGGCGACGATATTCGATTGGCGCAGCCAGTCGCGCTCGTAGTCCCAGGCGTGCCCACCCCAGAGTTTCCCGGCCTCGTTGGAAAAACCCAGGGTCAGCAACTCATAGCCATAGCCGGCCTCGCCCCGTAGCCAGTCAAACAGCACCAGCGTATTGAACCCGGTAGATGGCCCGACATAGCGTTTGCCGCCCGGACGGTCAACCGGATAGTGCCACAGCGGCGGCAGCGGGATGCGATCCCGGTACATGGCCACGCGCGGCAACGGGCACATCGGCGCGGCGCAGCCCACCAGCATGCTGAAACAGCGTTCGCCCGAGCATTCGAACATGTGCTGTACGTGAGGCCCGTAGGGCAGTCCAAAAAAGTACGCGTCCGGGGCGTTGTAACCGTGCACGAAGACATTGACGCTTTGCTCGTTGAGCAGCGTTGCCTTGATGCAGGTATTGAAGCTGACCACGACGTCATCGGCACCGATGTTCAGCGCCTGGAAATCCGCCGCGGTGATGGCCGGGTTATTGGCGATCAGCACCACCCGCGCCGCACGACCCAGGCAGGCGCGCAGCTCTGCCGGCAATGCCTCGAAGACCGCCTGATCGCCACCAGGCAGCGCATCCAGCGCCATGGGTTGCTCCTTCATTTCAGACCGGCACCTTCATTCCGTAACGCACCTTCACCCACCATTGCGTGAATGCCGACGGTGGTTGCCATGGGCGCATTTCGCGCTGGATTTCTGCCGCCAGGGCTTGCCCGACACGAGCAAACGAATAGCGGCTCTCGGCAAACGCCTGGCCATTGCGGGCAATGCGCTCGGCCAGCTCGGGATCGCCCTGCAGCAGCTTGATCTTCTCCACCGCTTCTTCTTCGCTGCGATAGAACACGGTGTTGTGCATGTCTTCGAAACCGAGCAAGCGGTCTTCTTCACCCTGGCTCCAGGCCAGCAGCACGCAGCCGCAGGCCATGGCCTCGAAGTTCTTGATCATGAACTCGTTCATGCCGATGTCGGCACTGACGAAAATGCGGATGCGGTTGAGGGTTTGCAGGTATTCCTCACCGGACTTCGTTCGGGTCACCAGCATTCCGGTCCGCCGTGAAAGCGACTCGAGCATGGCCTTGCGTTCGGCGTACTCGGTGCTTTTCAGGCTGCCGAGAAAACCGATGGGAATGTCGCGCTCGACGCCGGTGTTGTGCAGCATCTGCTCGTCATAACCCTTGGAGACGAACACCGTATCGATGCCCTCGGCGAGCATCTTGCGTGCGACCACCGCCCCGGAGACCAGCGCCCGGCAACTCGGCAGCCGCCGGTACAACCGCGAATACACACCGCGGTATTTACTGGCCGGCATGTAGTTCTGATAGGCGTCGTGTTCAAGGAAAACCAGCCCCGGAATGCACTTGAGCACCCGCAACTGCGGGGCCAGGCGTTTGACACGGGAGAAAATCACCACACGATCGAAGGTCTGATACTCCACCGAGGCCAGAAACGGCCCCAGGTTCATCTGCTGCTGTTTGGTCAAACGATGGATGACACATTCATCACAGTTCTGCTGCACGATGTCGTAGAGCCGGTCAAGAATGACCCGCTGTTCGTCCATCACCAGGAGCATGACTTTCATAGGTTATTGACCACGCGACATTGGCAGGCACGCGCAGCGGATTCAAACCTGCCAACTTCAACGGAAACGGTGAGATCCCCAAGGCAAAATCCGTTCACACGCAGTACACAACGGTAAAGATTCATCGGGTCAGCGACTGCGGATCTTCTCGACAATCGCAGTCGTCGAGCTGTTTTCCACCAGTCCCAACACCTTCACGGTGCCGCCGTAAGCGCTGACGATATCGGCGCCGACCACCTGATCGATGCCGTAATCGCCACCTTTGACCAACACGTCCGGCTTGACTTCGCGCAGCAGGTTTTCCGGGGTGCCTTCGGAGAAGCTGATCACCCAGTCCACCGCACCCAGCCCGGCAAGGACCGCCATGCGCCGGTCCACACTGTTGATCGGCCGGCCTGGCCCCTTGAGGCGGCTGACCGAGGCGTCGTCGTTGACCGCGACGATCAAACGATCGCCCTGCGCTCGCGCCTGCTCCAGATAGGTCACATGCCCGGCATGCAGAATGTCGAAGCAGCCGTTGGTGAAAACGATTGTCTCGTTGTGCGCGCGGGCATCGGCTACCGCCAGCAGCAATTGCTCAAGGCCCAATACACCGCGCTCGGAACCCTCTTCACGCTGGATCGCGCGACGCAGTTCCGGGGCACTGATGGCGGCCGTACCAAGCTTGCCGACCACGATGCCGGCGGCCAGATTGGCCAGCGCGACCGCATGGGGCAGGTCTTCACCGGCGGCAATCGCTGCGGCCAGAGTGGAAATCACCGTGTCACCGGCACCGGTGACGTCGAATACCTCGCGGGCTCGCGCTGGCAGGTGCAGCGCCGGTTGGTCCGGGCGCAGCAGGGTCATGCCGTGCTCGCCGCGGGTCACCAGCAGCGCACCGAGTTCGAGGTCGTGCATCAGCGTGGCGCCCTTGCTCACCAGCTCATGCTCATCGGCGCAGCCGCCGACAATGGCTTCGAATTCGCTGAGATTGGGAGTGATCAGGCTGGCACCACGATAGATCGAAAAATCCTTGCCTTTCGGATCGGCCAGCACCGGAATGTTCTTCGCGCGGGCGGCCTGGATCAGCGCCTGATGATTTTTCAGCGCGCCTTTACCGTAATCGGAAAGTACCAGCACCTTGATGCCTTCGAGCAAGTCATCGACCTGCGAGCCCAGGGCCAAAGCATCGGTGGCGAAGGGCTCTTCGAAATCGATACGCAGCAATTGCTGGTGCCGGCTCATGACCCGCAGCTTGACGATGGTCGGCTGGTGCGCAATGCGCTGGAACAGCGCCCGTACGCCCGCCCCCTTGAGACTGTTGCTCAGGCTGTCGGCGGCTTCGTCGTCGCCGGTCACACCCACCAGCGAGGCCGGCGCACCCAGCGCGGCAATGTTCAGGGCAACGTTGGCGGCACCGCCTGGACGGTCTTCGATTTGCTCGACCTTGACCACCGGCACCGGCGCCTCAGGGGAAATCCGTGAGGTTCCGCCATGCCAATAGCGGTCGAGCATGACATCGCCGACTACCAAGACCGGGGCTTGATCGAAACGCGGCATGGACAACTTCATGGAGCAACCCACATACAAAATGAACAGGGGCGCGATATTACCACAGGGTAAAGCGCCGTCCGCCTCATTCTGAAAGGTCGCGCACCCAGAACAATTCATGACGCCGCACAGCCTTGCGGAAAAACTCGTTACTGCCTGTGACAGGCCAGCGCCGGCCCGCCAGACCCTGCTGGATGCAGCGGCGCAGTTTGCGCTTGAACACCTCGGCGCCCTGCAGATCATGCTCCATGGCCAGTGCCATGGCCTTGTCCAGTTGCACCGGCGCCGACAGCTGCGGGCTCCACAAGCGATCGGCCGGCAATGGCTCGATGGCCGGCGGCAGCGCAATACCGCAACCTGCAGGGCCCATCGGCCAGCGATCGTTGTCGTGCAGATGGTTGGCGTACATCAGCAGCGTGTTTGGCTTCCACTGACTGCGGCTGACCGCCTCGAGCAACGCTTGCGTCGACGCGACATGATCACTGTGCGGATCGAGTTCGGGATGCGGTGTCACCAGCACTTCGGGTCGATAGTGCTCAAGCAGCGCAGTCAGATCGCCGAGCAGATTCTCCCAGGTCGGCTGACCGTCGCTATCGGCGGGCAGGCGCAACGGATTGTGCCGCCGCACACTGCGCACGTCGCTTTCCTGCGATTCGCGCGAGCCGAACGCTGTCGTTGGCGCTGCGGCCATCGCCGGCAGTTGCAGACAGTAATAACCCAGTTGCACACAGCGCTCTGCGGGCACGCCGCCCCAGAGCGGAATCACCAGGCTGTCCCAGCTGCGCAAACGCCCCTTCAGGCGCGCCGCTGCGGCTTGATCGAGCCCCAGCCGCTGGTAGTCTTCGGCCTCGATTTCGCCTTGGGTCAACGTGACGATGCTGACGTCATCGCAACGGCTGTAAAGGCCAAACGCTGCCAGTTCAGCGTCATCGGCATGCGGCGCGATGACCATTACCCGTTGCTGGCTGAAATCGGGGTTGACCATGATCCACAGCACACCCGTGCTCCCTGGCACGCAATGGTGGCCGCGCAGGGTCAGCGAACCTTGCGCCAAGGCCATCTCCTGCCCGGACAGATTGAGGAAGCGCCGGCCACGCACTCCGCGCTCGAATTCCTGACGGTCATCACCGACCTGAACATACGGGTCGAGCCAGCGCCCCAGCCAGGTCGTCTTCAGCTCCAGTTCCAGCACCAGCGTCTCGCCCGGTGCCAACGGCTCGCTCAGGCGCACCAAACCGCCGTCGACGCTCACGGTTTGCCGCGCGGTCTGTGGGGGGAAGTTGTATTGATAGTCGTCAGACGGCCGATAGAACAGATGATCGGCGAACCACGCCTCATGAGCGATCCACGCCAGCACCAGCAACAGCGGCACCAGCCACCATTTGACCAGAACCCCGATCAGCAACAGCGCCAGCAAAAAGCCGAACAGGAACAGGCGCTTGTTGCGCCGGTGGGCCTTGAGGAGTTGCTGCTTGCGTGCGCTCATCGATTCAGACCTTGTAGACCGGCACCGTGTGGCACCAGCGATCCTTGTATTCCCGATCGGCACGGCCGAACGAATAACGCAGCGGCTTGCCCAGCGCCTGGGCATCCGCCCACGCCTGCTGGGTGTTGACGAAACTCAGCACGCTGCCGGGGCTGAATTCGCGGCTTTGCGGATCGACGCCACCGTTGATGTACTCCAGCGAAACCCACTGTGGGGCCTCGACGCGATACAACACCTGAATGGCCACCGGTGCCGAATCGAGCATCGCCACCGAGCCGGTCATGAACTCGCGCAACAAGCTGAACACTTCGACCAGCCCGGCCTTGCCCGGCACTTCAAAACCCCAGCGGCGCTGAAACAGATCGCCGTAAGCGGCGGCCTGCTCCTGCGCAGTGAAGTCGGACATCGGCACCAGTGACCCGCCCGCTTCTTCCAGCAGACGCTGCTCGCGGCGCTGGTTGTAGCGGAATTTCTTCGAATACTCTTCCGGCAATCGCGCAAGGGCCAAGCCTTCAGGCTGCGGTTTCAACGTGCTGATCTGCGTGGCATTGAGCTGCGACACGTAAGCCATGCGCTGGCGCACCGGCACCACCACCTCAGCCGCAATTGGCAGAATGATTTCCGCATTGCCCATGTCGAGCAAGCCGCGCTTGCCCTCGCGCTTGAGCACTTCCTTGGACAACGCCACATGCCGGCCCCAGCACGGCACGGCGGCGACGATTTCTCCGCCGACCAGCCAGCCCAGATAGCGCAACTCGATATCCACGAAGCTCGACAAGCGTTCGACCACGTCGGGATGCGTCGCGAAACTGCCGCCGAAACGCTGCCAGGCCCGGGCATAGCTGTCGCGGTCGATCTCGGTCCAGCCACGCTCACGAAAGCTGCGAAACACCGTCAGCATACGTCGGTCGCGTGGGTCGGCTGAGGCTCGTCACCTTCTTCGAATTCCTTGGCGTGCAGTCGCGCGTAATAGCCGTTTTGCTCAAGCAATTGCACATGGGAGCCACGCTCAACGATTCGCCCTTCGTCCATGACCAGAATCAGGTCGGCTTTTTCGATGGTACTCAAGCGGTGCGCGATGACCAGCGTGGTGCGGTTTTGCACAACGTGATCCAGCGCCGCCTGAATGTGCCGCTCCGATTCGGTGTCGAGGGCCGAAGTGGCCTCGTCGAGAATCAGCAACGGCGCATCCTTGAGCAAGGCGCGAGCGATGGCGATGCGTTGACGCTGACCGCCGGACAACAGCACGCCGTTTTCACCGACCATGGTTTCGTAACCTTGAGGCATCTTGGCAATGAACTCGTCGGCGTAAGCCTCGCGAGCCGCACGTTTGACTTCATCCAGCGGCGCACCGGCGAGGTCGCCGTAAGCGATGTTGTTGGTGACCGTGTCGTTGAACAGCGTCACGGCCTGGGTCACCAGTGCGATCTGGCGGCGCAGGCTGCGCAGGGTGAAGTCCTGGACTTCAACGCCATCGAGCAGAATCTGCCCGTGCTCGTGCTGGTAGAAGCGCGGAATCAACCCGGCGAGAGTCGACTTGCCGCTGCCCGAACGCCCGACCAGCGCAACCATCTGCCCCGGCTCGACGCTGAAGCTGATGTCGTTGAGCACCGGTTTGTCGGTGTCCGGGTACTGGAAGCTGAGGTTGCGCACTTCCAGGCGTCCTTCGAGACGATCGCGCTCGACGGTGCCCTGATCCACCTCGGCCGGCTCATCCAGTTGCTCGAAAATGCTCTCGGCACCGGCCACGCCTTTCTGAATCGTCGAACTGACTTCCGACAACTGCCGGATCGGCTTGGGCAACAGGCCCGCCATGGTGATGTAGGCCACCAGATCGCCAGGCGAGGCATCGCCGCGAAGGTAAAGCACGAGGAACATGACCACGGCCATGGCGCTGTACGTGACCAATTGCAGCATCGGCGTGTACACCGCGCCGGTCTTGGTCATCGTCAGTTGCTTGTCGGTATTGCTCTGGCTGGCATCGCGAAAGCGTTGCTTCTCATAGCTTTCACCGCCAAAGCTGCGCACGACGCGATAACCATGGATGGTCTCGGAGGCCACATGCGTGACGTTGCCCATCGACACCTGGATCTTCTTGCTCTGCTTGCGGAATTTCTTGCTGGTGCTGTTCACCATGATGCCGATGACTGGCAGGATCGCCACCATCACCAGGGTGAGCTTCCAGTTCATCCACAACAACGTGCAGAACAGAAAGATCACGGTCATGCCTTCGCGGATAACCACTTTGATCGCGTCCGTTGCCGCGCCGGTGACCATGGTCACGTTGAAGGTGATGCGCGAAATCAGATGACCGGAGTTGTTCTTGTCGAAGAAGCGGTTGGGCAACTCCAGCAGTTTGTTGAACAGCACCACCCGCAGGTCATGCACCAGTCCCAGAGAAACCCGGGCGAGAAAGAAGTTACCCAGATACGAACCCACGCCCTGCAACAGGGCGATGAACACAATCATCAGCGGCACGGTTTGCAGCAATTGCAAATCGCCCAGATAAGGGTTGCCCGGGAACAGGCTGGCTTCAGGATTGGCCAGCCCGTCGACGAAGTACTTGAGGATGTAGGCGAGCATCGGCTGGGTCGATGCGAAAATCAGAAACCCGACGATGCTGAGGAGAAAGAGACCGGCATAGGGCCGCACGTAAGCCAAAAGGCGGAAGTAGATCGCCAGCGTTGACTGGGCTTTCGGTTCAGGACTGCTCATGGTGATCCGCACAATTCAGTGAGGCGGGGATGATATCACAGGCCTTTTTTCCCCGATAAACATGACGGCGCGCCAGCCTTTGACCAAGTCGGTTAAGATACGCCGCTAACGATGGGGAGCCCGCTATGCAATCGATTGACCACAGCACTTACGAGGCACTGCGCAAAGGTGCACAGGTTCTGGAGGCCGACGGTTCCGGCGACAAGGTGCTGAGGCTGGCCGACGGCCGCATGCTCAAACTGTTCCGTCGCAAGCGCTTGCTCAGCTCGGCGCTGTTCTTCCCCTACGCGCAGCGCTTTGCCAACAACACCCGGGCGCTTCAGCAACGCGGCATTCTTTGCCCGCAAGTCATCGCGGTCTATCGCATCCCGAGTATCGAGCGCGACGGTGTTTACTACAGTCCACTGGAAGGCAGCACGGTGCGCCAGCTACAAGGCTCTGCCGAGGATGGCGATTCACTGAGAAAGCAGTTGGGCAGCTACTTCGCCCTGCTGCATGAAAAAGGCGTGTATTTCCGATCGCTGCACTTCGGCAATGTGGTGCTGACCCCGGACAACCAACTGGGCCTGATCGACATCGCCGATCTGCGCTGCCAAAAACGAGCCCTGAGTGACAGCAAACGCCTGCGCAACTTCGCGCACTTGCTGCGCTACAAGGAAGACCGTCAGTGGTTGCTCGGCGACGATGCCGGCGACAGCTTTATCGAAGGCTACCGCCAGGCGCTGCCGAGCAACCGCCAGGCGCCACTGATCTCGCGCCTGCGGCCGTTGCTGGTGTAAGCCTCAGCGTCCGATGACCACGATCGCAGCACCCTTGCGATTCTCGAAGTGTTCGAGCACGCGCATCCGATGCGCCGCCAGCCACTCCTTCAGCCACGGCTCATCGCCCTTCGCCTCGATCACGAAATAGCGGAATTTTGCTGCATGCGTCGGCGACATCGCTTCTTCGCGGGTCAGGCTGGGTAGCACATAACCGCGACCGGCGTAATAACTGATCCGGCCGTCTTCGAAGTAGGTCGGCACGCCGCGCTCGATGTGGCTTGAGGCCCAGCGCCCAGCGGCAACGTAATGCGTTTTGCCGGCCCCGGTAGACACCACGTTCGCCAGCATCATCAGCAAGCCCAGAACCACCAGAGCCTTGCCCAGCCGCGGAAACTGGCGAACGAACGCCGCCAGCCCCATCGCCATCACCGGCACGAACAACAGGTTGAGGAAGCTCAAGTAGCGGGCGTTCATGAACTGCTGCTTGATGAAAAACAGCACCAGCACCACCACATACAACAACGCCGCCCAGGCGAACGGGCGGTAATCGCGCCAGTAAGTGCCGAGCACGCCCCAATTGCGGCGCAGTACGAACGGCACAGCGAACGGCCCCATCAACTTGACGAACGAGATAGTCATCGTCGCCAGGATGCCAAAAAAGATGATACGGCCAGCTTCGTCCCGGGAGTATTTGTTGATCAGCGAATTGCCGAACTGATCGCACAACATCTGAAACGAGGCGAACACTCCGCGAGGCTCGATCATGTCCAGATAAAGCACGACCCGCGCCGACATCAACACACCCGTTACGACCACCAACAGCAGGCCTGCCATCGGCAGAATCGAGAACTGCACGAATTGCATGCGACGGTTCGGCGTCCACAGATTGGGCAGTTGCCAGAGTGCCAGAGCCGGCACCAGCAGCAGCGCCTCAAGGCGAAACAGCGCTGCAGCAGCAATCGCCAGATGAATGGCGGCCGCCCACAGCCAACCGCCGCGCGATTGCCAGCGCGACGCGAGCCAGAGCGTCAAGGTGCAGAAAAACCAGAAGCCGCATTCGCGGATGATGTCGTTTCGAAAGGCGTTGACCGCCGGCATCGCCAGCACGACAAGGCAGGCCCACCGCGCCAGATCAGGCGAACGCTGGCGCACGCAATCGACCATCAACGCGCTGGTACCGGCGAAAAACAGACCGCACCAGAGATATGCACTCAGTTCCAGCGGCAAACGCAAAACACTGTGCGTGGCGGCGAGCAATAACGAAAACCACGGCCAGTCGAACGTAGCCCACGCCACATTGGGCCCGAGCTCGGTGACCTGTTGTGCAATATCGATGTACAGCGCGGCATCACGCCCCACCGTCGCCGTGCCCAACACAGCGATCAGCGATAACAGCACACTGCCAAAGAATGCCAGCCCTACAGGATATCCATCGATGATCCGGGAGACTTGAGCCCCAATCTTCATGCTCACAACCCTCACCCAGCCACCTCATCCATAATCAGGTACACACTCTTCCCTGCGATTTACCGAAATAATGATCGCAATGCCTTGCGCGCGTAGGACCAACGCTTGATCGTGCGCCAGTCAGCACGCAAGGCCTTTAAATAGAAGTCCTTGGCCAATTGGTATTCGCCGTGCGAGTAGCAATCGCGAAACAAGGACAGACAACGCTGTGCCAGAAATGCCTGACGCAAATCCTGCATCTGTTCAGGCATGCGCCGGCGGGAGAACACTTCGTTGACCACCTGATCGGTGCCGGCCGCAAGGCTTTGGCGCAAATCATGGCGCATGCTGTCCGCATGCTTGTGAATGAGCGCCAACGGTTCGTTCACGACGCTGCATGGAAAACGCGCCAGAACCTGGGCAAATACCGGCAAGTCTTCAACGTTGCGCAGATGCTCAGGATAATTGCCCGGGCCGAAAACGCTGCGATGCATCGCACACGCGCCATTTGAAATAGACACGGTCTTGTCCAGCAAGTAACCCTGCAACCGCTGTCGCGGCGCCGCCGGCAGTGGCCTGACGGCCTGCAAGCTACGCTTGCCATCAGCGAACACTGACCAATGCGACCCGATCACCATCCGGCTTTGCGGGTTACCGGTGATGTGTTGCGACAGCGCCGCCAATGCGCCGGGCGCCATCTCATCATCGGAATCGAGAAACACCAGAAACTGCCCGGTGGTTTCCTCGATGCCAAGATTGCGCACCGAGGACAATCCACCATTGCTTTTGCGCAGCGCACGAAAGCGCCCGCCATGCTTGAGCAAGAGCTGTTCGACGACCTGAGGCGTGTCGTCCGTCGACCCATCGTCAATGACCAGTAAATCCGCCACCGCCTCGTCCAGCTGCGCCAACACCGACTCCACTGCACGTGAAAGCGTTCGCGCGTAGTTGTAGACCGGAATGACGACGCTGATCAGTGTCTCAGTCAAGTTCGTATCCTTTCACACCCTCTTTCACGACCAGAATATCTTCCATGATCAGGTATTCCAGATCCGAACCGAAAAACATGTTCAGCGCATCGGTCGGCGAACAGATCATCGGCTCGCCACGACGATTGAGCGAGGTGTTCAGCGATACACCGTTGCCGGTGAGGTTTTCCAGCGCCTTCATCATGTCGTAGTAGCGCGGGTTGTATTCGCGTTTGAGTACCTGGGCGCGAGAAGTGCCGTCTTCGTGGACAACTTCCGGTACGCGGGTTTTCCACTCTTCAGCGACTTCGAAGGTGAACGTCATGAACGGTGCCGGATGATCGATCTTGATCATCTGCGGCGCAACGGTGTCGAGCATCGACGGGCAGAAAGGCCTCCAGCGCTCGCGGAACTTGATCTGGTGGTTGATCCGGTCGGCCACGCCGGCGACGCTCGGGCAACCGATGATCGAACGACCACCCAAGGCACGCGGGCCGAACTCCATGCGCCCCTGAAACCAGGCGACCGGGTTGCCGTCGACCATGATTCTGGCGATCTGCTCCGGCATGTTGTCGAGCTTGCGCCAGGCCGGCTTGTTGGCGTGACGGGCGCACGCGGCGATCACGTCTTCGTTGCTGTAGGACGGGCCGAGATAGACGTGTTCCATCTTCTCCACCGGTACGCCACGGGCATGCGACACGTAGGCGGCGGCGCCCACTGCGGTGCCGGCATCGCCGGAGGCAGGCTGCACGAACAGCTCCTTGATGTCGTCGCGGGCGATGATTTTCTGGTTCAGCTTGACGTTCAACGCACAGCCACCGGCGAACGCCAGCTTGCCGGTTTCCTTGAGCACGTCGCCCAGATAGTGGTCGATCATCTGCAACGCCAGCTTCTCGAACAGCGCTTGCATGCTCGCGGCGTAATGGATGTAAGGCTCGTCAGCGATATCACCTTCGCGCTTCGGGCCCAGCCATTCGATCAGCTTCGGTGAGAAGTAAAAGCCTTTGCCCTTCTCCTTGTAGCGACGCAGGCCGATCACGTTGGCGTAGTCGGTGTTGATCACCAGCTCGCCGTTCTCGAACGAGGCCAGACGTGAAAAGTCGTACTTGCTGGCATCACCGTAGGGCGCCATGCCCATGACCTTGAATTCGCCGTCGAGCATTTCGAAGCCGAGGAACTCGGTGATCGCCCCGTACAGACCGCCGAGGGAGTCCGGATCGAAGAATTCCTTGATCTTGTGGATCTTGCCGTTTTCGCCATAGCCGAAGAAAGTCGTGGCGTACTCGCCCTTGCCATCGATCCCGAGGATCGCGGTTTTTTCCTTGAAACCGGAGCAGTGGTAAGCGCTGGAGGCGTGGGCCAGATGATGCTCGACCGGCTCGATCTTGATCTTTTTCGGATCGAAACCCAGTTGTTCAAGGCACCAGACGATCTTGTTGCGGTAGCGCTTGTAGCGGCGGTTGCCCATCAGGATCGCATCGAGGGCGCGATCCGGGGCGTACCAGTAGCGCTTGGCGTAGTGCCAGCGGGCCTTGCCGAAGAGGCTGATCGGGGCAAACGGGATCGCGACCACGTCAACATCGGACGGCTTGATGCCGGCCTGTTCCAGACAGAACTTCGCCGACTCGTAGGGCATGCGGTTCTTTGCATGCTTATCGCGTACGAAGCGCTCTTCCTCAGCCGCCGCCACCAGCTTGCCGTCGATGTACAAGGCTGCTGAAGGGTCATGGCTAAGGGCGCCGGACAGGCCAAGAATCGTCAATGCCACAGGGGTCTAGCCTCTTAAGTCTGCGTACAGGCGCGATGCGCCTTGAAAAATTGATGTATCCCCGCACAGGCGAGAGACAGCTAAAGCGCGGGATTATAGCGTAAACGAGAGGGGAATTACCCTGTGCGATTGGCCGAGGATGAATCGGCCACCTCATTCGGTAACCGCTGATCGATGACCCGATACAATGCACTGCCTTGCGGCCAGTTACGCATGAATCGCGCGCGGTCACGGACGTAAGCCTGCGCGAAACTGCCGACAGAGCCGTGCTGGCACATCGAGTCCAGATCGATCAATGCCCAGCGATCCTCCTGCCAGAATACGTTGTGGCCCTTGAAATCACCGTGACTGATGCGCTCGCTGATCAATTGCGCGAACAGCAGATCCAGTGCCTGCAGTTCCGCCTCGGGGGCTTCGCCACTTTCGACATAAGGCGCAAAGCGCTCGATGATGTCCGGTCCCGGCAGGAACTCGGTCACCAGACAGGCGCGACCGCGCAGCCAAAGAAAGCGTTTTTCCAGCACGGCCAGTGGTTTGGGTGTGGCGATCCCGAGAAACGCCAGGCGATTGCCTTCGCGCCATGAGTGCCACGCACGGCTCGGCCGCCAGAAGCGCTTGAGCCAGTGCGCGAATCCCTTGATGTTGTAGCGCTTGATCACCAGCGTGCGCTCGCCCACCTGAACCTTGCCGACGCTCGCCGCGCCGCCGGTCTTGTAGAGATGCCCCTGATCAAGCAATGCATCGGCCTGCTCCAGCACCGGCACCATCGCCGCTTCTTCTTCGCGGCGGATCGCCCGCAGGCCGAATGCGCCGCGTCGTACGCTGAACAGCGTACATTCGCGGCCGACCTTGAGCAGGAAGTCCTTCAGTCGCCAACGGCGCACTTTGTCGATCTGTTTCTGCAAGGCTTCCAGCGGCAACGCGTGCTCGCTGTTGCTCAGCAGGTAATACACCAGCAACTCTTCGGTGAACGGTTCAAGCGTCTTGGGCAACTGGGCGAAAAACACCCCGAGGTTTTCCAGAACCTTTTGCCGCGACAACGGTTGCCCGGCGGTTTCCGCGCGAATACCGGCGCCGTCGATCAAGTACAACTGGCCGCCATGGCGCAGCAGATTGTTCAGGTGCAGGTCTTCCTGCCAGAGGCCTTTGCCGTGCAATTGGCCAATCGCGCCCAGCGCCTCGGCCAGCACCGCGGACTGCTCGTCAGCTAAAACCGGCAGGGACTCGACTTGCGCCCAGGCGTCGCCAAGGCTTTCAGCGTTTTCAAGAAACTCGAAGAGCAGCCAGCCGCCCTCGCCACTGGTCAACCCATCGGCCAGCAGCAGCGGTGTGGTCATGCCTTGCTCAGCCAGCAGACGCACGCCTTGCAGCTCACGCTGAAAATGCCGCGCGGCCTTGCTGCCAACCAGCAGTTTGGCCAGCACCGGCCGGCCGCGCCAGACGCCGGCGCCCACATAACGCTGCCCCGGCAATACCCGCAGCAGACTCAACAGTTGCAAGTCGGCACTGCCGGCGGCATCGGCCAGCGTTACTGTCAGCGGCAGCGCCGGGGTACGCCCTACATTGGCCAGTTCGGACAATCGCATCAGCGCGTCTCCTTGTGCGTGCGACGCGCGGTCAGCCGGGCAAGCCAGCTGTCGACCAGCGAGCTGTCGCCAGGCTGATCCAGATAAGCGGCCAGCAACTCGCGCAGTTGCGCCTCGGTCCACTGCGGCGCACGGCGCTGCAGCGGCTCCAGATCCTTGATGCGGTCGCGCACGCCAAACAGCAACGGCCGGGTCTTTTCCAGATCGATCAATTGCGCCTGGTATTCGTCACCCACGGCCCGCAAGAAAATATGCTTGGGATAAAAACAACCGTGCACCTGACGCACACCATGCAGGCGCTGCGCCAGCTGCCCGCAGGCACGCAGGATCGCCGACTGCTGCGCGCGGTCGAGTTGCGCCCAGCGTTGCAACAGCGAATCCAGATCGTTCCAGCCGTCCAGCGCGCGGGTCAGCAGAATCGCGCGAACCTCACCGTTGACCTTGCGCTCACCGAAAAACGCCGCTTGCAGCGCCGGTATGCCGAGCTTGCGATAGCGGCTGATGTTGCGAAATTCGCGGGCAAAACTGGGCTCGCCGAACGGCGCATGCAGCGTGCGCGTCAGATAGTTGCTCTGGCGCTTGAGGTAATACCCCTGCCCCTCCAGATTCAGACGAAACACACTGCTCCAGCCACCGCCGGCGGTATTGGGTTCGTCCACGGCCTCAAGCTCTTTTGCCCACAGCGCATCAAAAGTGTCCAGGCCATGACGCGCCAGCAGTGCGCGGTCATCTTCGGCCAGAAAATCAGTCATTCACGTCCCTCGAAAAATCTCACCACGTGCCGAATCCGCTTCTTGTCGGCGCTATCAAGCCGATCGCACTGGCGATACTGCTTGTAAAAGCGCAGGCGCTGGGTGTTCGACAGGTGATATTTGGCGAGCTTGTCGAGACAGGCCAGATCCTTGGTGATCCGATACTTGAGCCAGAAGCCACGCCAGAACTCGCCATTGGGGCAGTCGATCAGAAAGATGTGCGCCTGATCGTCAATCAACAGGTTGCGCCATTTCAGATCGTTATGGGTAAAACGGTGATCGTGCATTGTCCGGGTATAACCGGCCAGTTGCTGACTGATGCCGTCGACCCAGGCGCGATCCTTGAGTTTCGGGTCCTTGCGTTCGGCAAGCGCAGAGAGGTCTTCGGTATGCGGCAGTTCGCGGGTGATCATCGCGCCGCGATCATACGCTGCACCGCGTCGCTCAAGACCCCAGGCGACCACTTCGGCAGTGGGAATGCCCCACTTGGCGAAGCGCTTGAGGTTCTGCCACTCCATCTTCACCCGCGGCTTGCCGAGGTAACGGCGCAAGCCTTTACCGGCGCCGACGTAGCGTTTGACGTAGTAATTGACGCCGTTGCGCTGCACGCGAATCACCTCGGACAACGGGTCGCGGGTCAGGCGCTCACCTTGCAGGGCAAACACCGCTTCGAGACTGCCGAAATCTTCGGCGAGGTCGCTGTAGGCCGGCTCCAGAATCCACCCCGCCATCAGAGCGCATCCCCGTAACGCTGTTTGCGTGCGTAGAGCTTGTCGGCCTTGCCTTGCAACCAGTTCAGCAGCGGCGCTTCTTCGGCAAGGATCTGGCGCAGCGGCTGCTGGAAATAGTCCTTGAGAAAACGCAGCTTGTCGCGGCGGGTCAGGCCGATGTCCAGCGCAGAAAAGTACAGCGCCGCCAGATCCTTGTTGCGCCAGCGCTGGGTAATCGCCGTGCGGGTCTGCGCGCGGTGCAGATCGATCACCGACAGCTTGAAATCTTCCGGCGTCACCGGTTTATCGGTGTGCAGCAGGAAGTGACAGATGTAGCAATCGCGGTGATTGACGCCGGCACGGTGCATCATGCCGGTCATGCGTGCGACCTCGGCAATCAATGCGCGCTTGAGTTTTGGCTCGGGCGGCTGCTTGACCCAGTCGATGCTGAAATCTTCCAGGCTGATGGTCGGCGCCAGTTCTTCGGTAACGATGAACGAATGCTGATCCGCCGGGTTGCTGCCCTTCTCGCCATAGGCGACAGCGGTCATGGTTGGCACGCCGACTTCCTGCAGACGCTGAATCGCCTGCCATTCCTGGCCCGCGCCGAGCACCGGCAGCTTGGCCGTCAGCAGGTTCTTGAAGATTTCGCCCCAGCCGATGCCACGGTGGATCTTCACGAAAAATCCGTGGCCATCGACTTCCGTGCGCAGTGTCCGGCGCGCTTCCAGCTCGCGGTATACCTCGCCCTGCAAGCCTTCGACTTCGGCGAACGGATCGCGTCCGGCCCAAAGGCTTTTGAACGGTTCAGCCAGCATCAACTTCATTAAGCGTGCTCCGCCAGAATCACATCGGCCGCGTGCTGCGGCATGCTGTAGAGGTCGGCCGTCTCGGCGAAGGCCAGACCATTGCGGCTCCAGGCCGCCCGTGCAGCGTCGTCGCTCAACATGTCAGTCAGGTATTGCGTCAACTGCGTCTGCTCGAAGGGTTCGTCCAGTACTCGCCCGGCGTCGGCCTCGGCGATGTAATGGGCATAACCGCAGACCGCGCTGACCAGTACCGGCAGGCCGGCGACCAGCGCTTCAAGCAGCACAGTGCCGGTGTTCTCGTTGTACGCCGGGTGGATCAACAGGTCGGCGCCGAGCAGAAAACGCGGGATATCGCTGCGGCCCTTGAGGAACGTCACGTTGTCGCCAAGGCCCAACGTCGCGCTCTGCATCTGGAATAACTTGGGGTCATCCTGGCCGATTACAAACAGCCGGGTGCGTTTCTTCAGTTCCGCGGGTAGCGCGGCGAGCGCCTTGAGGCTGCGATCGACGCCTTTGGTCTTGAAGCCGGAACCGATCTGCACCAGCAGCAGCTCGTCGTCCCCGAGATTGAATTCAGCACGGAACCCGGCGCGAATTTCATCGGCATTCGCCGGGCGTCGACGGTCCTGGGCAATGCCCGGCGGCAGCAGATGGAAGCGTTCGAGCGGGGTGTCGTAATGCTTGATGAACAGCGGCTGCTGCACTTCGGAAATCATCAGCACTTCGGTTTTCGCGTCTTTCGCGAACACGGCGCGCTCGTACTCGGCGAAGTGGCGGTAACGGCCCCAACGGCGGTACAGCGAGTTGCGCAGATTCTGTGCTTTGTCTTCGAAGCAGCCGTCGGCCGCGTAATAGACGTCGAGTCCGGGCATCTTGTTGAAGCCGATCAGCCTGTCGACCGGACGCTTGGCAAGATCTGCTTGCATCCACGCACTGAGCTTTTCGTTGCGGCGATGGTTGAACAATGCCTTGACCGGCGCTACCAGCACTTCGAAGCCCGGCGGCACGTCGCCTTCCCAGATCAGCGTG
The DNA here is from genome assembly GCF_900104975.1 of Pseudomonas sp. Z003-0.4C(8344-21). Classification (NCBI taxonomy): domain Bacteria; kingdom Pseudomonadati; phylum Pseudomonadota; class Gammaproteobacteria; order Pseudomonadales; family Pseudomonadaceae; genus Pseudomonas; species Pseudomonas sp. Z003-0.4C(8344-21). The sequence goes on from NZ_LT629756.1 coordinate 5,827,579, forward strand.
TAGACGCGGATCTGATGGCCGCGCTGCTGGCATTCGAGGGCGATGCGCATGAAGTCGCGCTGCAAGCCACCGAACGGGAAATATTTGTACAGGACGAATGCCAATTGCATCAGCGCAGCTCCTCAGCCATTAACAACGTGCTCAGTCGGCTGGCGACACGCTCGGGGTTTACACGCGTGAAGCACAGTGGCTGTTCACGCTTGAGGTCAAACTGACGGGCATCCTGCGCGGTCGGTTGATAGGTACATTTCTTCTGCATGCACGGCGCGCACGGAAAATCGCTGGCCAGGTGAATCTGCAGTTTGCCGTAAGCGCCGGTCAGGCCCGGGTTGGTCGGGCCGAACAGCGAGAGGGTCGGCACGTCCAGCGCCGCGGCCAGATGACCGAGGCCGGTGTCCACTGCGACGCAGGCTTGCGCGCCGGCAAGGACTTTGCCGACGCCGGCCAGATTCAGCTTTGGCAGCACTTCGGCATGTTTGAAGCCAGCGGCGATTCTTTCGGCTCGCGCTTTTTCCTGCTCATTGCCCCACGGCAGCTTCACGCCGACGCCAAGGTAGCCGACCCGTTCGGTCAGCTCGCGCCAGTAGATTTCCGGCCAGTGCTTGGTGTCCCAGGTGGTGCCATGCAGGAACACCACGAAAGCGTTCTTGCGCGGCAGCTCGACCAGGCGCTCGACGTTGAGGCCATAATCGCCCAGGCCTTTGGGCAGGTCATAGCCCAGCGCGATGGCGAACAGTTGCCGTACCCGCTCGACGGCGTGCTGCCCACGGGCCACGGCCAGTTTGCGATCATAGAAACGCGCCGCCAGCGGCTCACGGGCCGAGGTTTTATCGAGGCCGGCGACCGGGGCTTTGACGTAGCGGGTCAGCCAGGCACTTTTCAGCAGGCCTTGAGCGTCGATCACCAGATCGTATTTATTGGCGCGCACGCTTTGCTTGAAGCGCTTCCATTCGCCGCTGGTGAGGGTCTTCCACAGATTCTTGCGCCAGCGGCGGATCGCCACCGGGATCACTTTGCCGACCGCCGGGTGCCAGGTCGGAATCTCGGCGAAGCCTTCCTCCACCACCCAGTCGAACTTGATTCCGGGGATCGCCCGGGCCGCGTCGGTCAGCGCCGGCAACGCGTGAATCACGTCGCCCAGCGATGAAGTCTTGATCAACAGTACCCGCAACTTAATGAACCTCGACCACGGAGCCGTGCAACTTGTGCAAGGCGTCGTTGACGGCGTCCGGCATCAATTGGCGCAGGCAGTTGTAATGGCCGAATCGGCACGTACGGTCGAAGCACGGGCTGCATTCGATGCCCAGGCGCACCACTTCGACCTGCTCGGCCAGCGGCGGGGTGAAGCCCGGCGAAGTCGAACCGTAGACGGCGACCAGCGGGCGGTTCAACGCAGCGGCGACGTGCATCAGGCCGGAGTCGTTGGACACCACCGAGTCGGCACACGACAGCAGGTCGATGGCTTCGGCCAGCGAAGTACCACCACTGAGATTCACCGATTCCTCGCGCAGGCCCGGAATCAAACGCGCGCGGATGTCTTCGCCGACCGCGTGATCGTTTTTCGAGCCGAACAGCCACACTTGCCAGCCTTCGCGAATGCGCGCTTCGGCGACCTTGGCGTAGTGCTCGGACGGCCAGCGCTTGGATTCGCCGAACTCGGCGCCGGGGCACAGGGCCAACACCGGGCGGTCGAGGCTCAGGCCGAACTTGGCCAGCGCCGCTTCGCGGGTCTGCGGATCGATTTGCAGGCTCGGCCGCGGGTAGGGTTTCGGCAATTCAGCGTTCGGCTCGTAGGCCAGGGCCATGAAGCGCTCGATCATCAGCGGATAACGTTCTTTATCCAGCGTGCGCACGTCGTTGAGCAGGCCGTAACGAAACTCGCCGCGCCAGCCGGTGCGCTTGGGAATGCCGGCAAAAAACGGCACCAGCGCCGACTTCAACGAGTTGGGCAACAGGATCGCCTGATCGTACTGCCCGGCGAGGGATTTGCCGATGCGCCGACGCGTCGCCAGTTCCAGCGCGCCGTGGCCGAGCGGAAAACTCAAGGCCTTGCGCACTTCGGGCATGCGCTCAAGGATCGGCCGGCTCCACTCGGGCGCCAGCACGTCGATTGCGCATTGCGGGTGGCGCTGCCTGAGACACTGAAACAGTGTCTGCGCCATCACCATGTCACCGACCCAACTGGGCCCAACGATCAAAATATTCATGTGCTTTCCAAAAACGAACCGGGGAGGCAATTACGCCTCCCCGCCTCGAGAATTCTACAAACACTGTAGATCTTCTGTGGGAGCGAGCCTGCTCGCGATGGGGTCTTCACATCCAACATTATTGTCGTCTGATACTCCGCTATCGCGGGCAAGCCCGCTCCCACAGGGTTATTCGTTTTGCCGCAAAACCTTGAACACGATAGATCCCTTGTGGGAGCGAGCCTGCTCGCGAAGGGGCCGGCATATCCAGCATTGACGTCGCCTGACACTTCGCCTTCGCGAGCAGGCTCGCTCCCACATTCGAAACTCATCGCTGCACTGGCGCGTTTCAGCTTAGCCCCAACTCACGCCAGATTCGCATGACCTGTCGGCGCTCTTCGACAAACTGGTCGCCCGGGATCACCCCGGCGTCCTTTTGCAAGGCCTGCCGGTGCGCGGCCGAGCGGTAGGCTTTATAGGCCTCGCGCAGCAGGCTGGCATCTTCGGCAGGCATCAGCCCTGCGTGTTCCAGCTCTTCCAGAATGCGGATGTTATCGGTCCAGCGCAGCAGCGGCGGGTGGCTTTGCGACCACGCCAGAGCCGCGTATTGCACCATAAATTCAATATCGACGATACCTCCGGCGTCCTGCTTGAGGTCGAACGAGGCTGTGGCCTCGAAGGCATTGGCCGCCGTGCCGGCCGCGGTGCTCCTGGTGCCGAGGTTGTCGCGCATCTTCGCGCGCATCTCGCTGACCTCCTGCTGCAGCTTCGCCAGATCACGGACCTTGCCCAATACCTGCGCGCGGACTTTCTCGAACGCCTGACCGACATCCTGACTACCGACCAGCACCCGCGCCCGCACCAAGGCCTGATGTTCCCAGGTCCAGGCTTCATTTTCCTGATAGCGCGCGAAAGCGCCGAGCGAGCTGACCAGCAACCCCGCCGCACCGGAGGGCCGCAGCCGCATGTCGACCTCATAAAGCTGGCCGGAGTTGGTCTGCGCCGTCAGCAGATGGATGATCCGCTGCCCCAACCGCGTGAAGAATTGCGCACCGTCAATCGACTTCGGTCCGTCGGTTTCCGCCTGCGGATCGCCGTCGTGAATGAACACCAGATCCAGATCCGAACCATGCCCCAGTTCCAGACCGCCGACCTTGCCATAACCGACAATAATGAAGCCGGGGTCGCACGGGGTGCCGTCGGTGCGCAGCGGCGTGCCGTATTTGGCCACCGTCTGGCGCCAGGCCAGAGCCAGTACCTGTTCGAGAATCGCTTCAGCCAGCCAGGTCAGGTAATCGCTGACTTTCATCAGCGGCAGGCTGCCGGCGATTTCCGAGGCGGCGACGCGCAAGCGGTGCGCCAGTTTGAAATGGCGCAGGGCTTCCATCTGCTGCTCGAGGTCGTCTTCGGGAATCCGCGTCAGCCGTTCGCGCAACTCGGCGGCCAGCTCCGGCGCCAAGGGTGGCTTGAACAGGCGGCCCTCATTCAGCAACTCGTCGAGCAACAGCGGGAAGCGGGTGATCTGTTCAGCGATCCAGGGACTCGCCGCGCACAGCGTCAACAAACGCCGCAGGGCACCGGGGTTCTCGGTCAGCAGCACCAGATAAGCCGAACGCCGAGCCACCGCCTCGACCAACGGCAGCACCCGTTCAAGCACCAGATCCGGATTGTCATGCTCCACCGCCTGTGCGAGCAGACGCGGAATGAACGCATCGAGTCGCTCTCGCCCCAAACGCTGCATCGCGCGCAATTGCGGACTGCTGCGTAACCCGGCCAAGGCTTTCAGGGCTTTGCTCGCATCGGCAAAACCGGCTTCCTGCAACTGACGGCAGGCTGCTTCTTCGTCCTGCGCCTCTTCCCAAAGTGGCAGCCATTCACCGCCGACCACCACTTCGTTTTCGGCGCCCTCTTCTTCGTCGGGATCGGCGATCACCTGGGCGAAATGCCAGGCCACCCGGCCGCGCCAGAACATCAGTTTCTCGTGGAAAGCGTCCCAATCGGCGAAACCGAGCATGAAGGCAATGCGCGCCTGATCCTGTGCGCTGTCCGGAAGCATCTGGGTCTGGCGGTCGGCGATCGCCTGGATCGCATGCTCGGTATAACGCAGGAATTCGTAGCCTTCACGCAGCTCACTGACCACCGCCGGTGGCAGATAACCCTGCCCCTCCAGTGTGCTCAACACCTTTAATAGAGGGCGCTGTTGCAGGCTCAGGTCGCGCCCGCCGTGGATCAACTGAAAGGCCTGGGCGATGAACTCGACCTCGCGGATACCACCAGAGCCCAGTTTGATGTTGTCGGCCATGCCCTTGCGCCGCACTTCCTGCTGGATCAACTGTTTCATGGTGCGCAGCGCTTCGATCGCCGAGAAGTCCAGATAACGCCGATAAACGAACGGCCGCAGCATGTCGAGCAATTGCGCCCCCGCGACCTGATCGCCGGCCACCACCCGCGCCTTGATCATCGCGTAGCGTTCCCAGTCGCGGCCCTGATCCTGGTAATACTGCTCCAGCGCGTTGAAGCTCAGCACCAGCGCGCCGGACGAACCGTACGGACGCAAACGCATGTCGACACGGAACACGAAGCCGTCAACAGTCATCGGGTCGAGCGCCTTGATCAAGCGTTGGCCGAGACGGATGAAGAACTCCTGGTTGTCCAGCGAGCGCTTCACCCCGACGGTCTCGCCGCCTTCGGGATAGGCAAAAATCAGGTCGATGTCCGACGACAAGTTCAACTCGACGGCGCCGAGCTTGCCCATGCCGAGAATGACCATTTGTTGCGGCAGACCGCTGCGACGCCCGGTAGGCGTGCCGAACTGTTCGCAATGACGGCTGTACAACCACTGACAGGCTTGATCGATGGTGGAATCGGCCATGTCCGAAAGATCGCGACAGGTCTGCACCAGATCGGCCTGGCGGGTGAGGTCACGCCAGATGATCCGCACCTGATGCCGGGCGCGCTGGCGGCGCAGGGCGCGGCCGAGTTCATCTTCGCTCTGCGCGGCATTTACCGCAGCAGCAATTTGCGTGCACAGTTCGCCCGGCGCAAACGCCCGGTCGAGTTCACCGGACTGCACCAGCGACAGCAACATCAAAGGGTCACGAATGCTCTGTTCAATGACAAACTCGCTGGCAGCGCTGACGCGGGCGAACTGCGCCCAGCGCTCGGGCGTCCAGTTCGCCAGACCGTGATCGTCATCCAGCGTGGCGACGGCCGTACGGAACGACTGCTCGGATCGATTGACCAACGGCAGGAGAATGGCGGGCAGTTCGGCAAGCACGGGCAGGGTCATGGTCTATCCTTGATCGGCGTGTAAATGGCCGCTTGTAGTGATTGGCGAAAAGCCGCTACCCGCCGGAGTGTCGAACAAAAGTTAGAAATAGCTGAAATTTCATTGTCGTTGGCAGCGAATATCAAAGTTTCACCTTTTTCGGATGGCAAAAGACCAACCTTAACGATTATTCTCACAACGCAGTTGGAGGCCACGAGCCATTCTTCTGTAGTTTTACTACTCGTCTATACATTCGAAAGGCTGAAATGCCGGAAGATTTGTAGTAAAACTACACGCCGCCGGAACAACCTGTCGGCAATCCAAGAATTTTAAATCGTCTGCCCACAAGGCCAGTCGCAAACTCAGGCAACCGATTCTGGAAGCCTTTCCGCCCTGGAGCAAGCCATGCAAGACCTCGATCCCGTCGAAACCCAGGAATGGCTGGACGCCCTGGAATCGGTTCTCGACAAAGAAGGCGAAGACCGTGCTCACTATCTGATGACCCGTATGGGTGAACTGGCGACCCGCAGCGGTTCGCAGCTCCCTTACGCCATCACCACGCCTTACCGCAACACGATTCCCGTTACCCACGAAGCACGCATGCCTGGCGACCTGTTCATGGAACGCCGCATTCGCTCGCTGGTACGCTGGAACGCGATGGCCATGGTAATGCGTACGAACCTGAAAGATTCTGACCTGGGTGGTCACATCTCCAGCTTCGCTTCCAGTGCGACCCTGTATGACATCGGCTTCAACTACTTCTTCCAGGCCCCGACCGACGAACACGGCGGCGACCTGATCTACTTCCAGGGCCACACCTCGCCAGGCGTTTACGCCCGTGCCTTCATGGAAGGCCGCATCACCGAAGACCAGATGAACAACTTCCGTCAGGAAGTCGATGGTCAAGGCCTGTCGTCCTATCCGCACCCGTGGCTGATGCCTGACTTCTGGCAGTTCCCGACCGTATCGATGGGTCTGGGCCCGATCCAGGCGATCTACCAGGCACGTTTCATGAAGTACCTGGAACACCGCGGTTTCATTCAGCCGGGCAAACAGAAAGTCTGGTGCTTCCTGGGCGACGGCGAGTGCGACGAGCCGGAATCCCTGGGCGCAATCTCCCTGGCCGGCCGCGAGAAGCTGGACAACCTGATCTTCGTCATCAACTGCAACCTGCAGCGCCTCGACGGCCCGGTTCGCGGCAACGGCAAGATCATTCAGGAACTCGAAGGCGTGTTCCGCGGCGCACAGTGGAACGTGACCAAAGTCATCTGGGGCCGTTTCTGGGACCCACTGCTGGCCAAGGACGTCGACGGCATCCTGCAGCGTCGCATGGACGAAGTCATCGACGGCGAGTACCAGAACTACAAAGCCAAAGACGGCGCGTTCGTTCGCGAGCACTTCTTCAACACGCCTGAACTCAAGGCAATGGTTGCCGATCTGTCCGACGACGAGATCTGGAAGCTCAACCGTGGCGGCCACGACCCGTACAAGGTCTACGCGGCGTACCACGAAGCGGTCAACCACAAGGAACAGCCAACCGTCATCCTCGCCAAGACCATCAAGGGTTATGGCACCGGTGCCGGCGAAGCGAAAAACACCGCGCACAACACCAAGAAAGTCGATGTCGACAGCCTGAAGTTGTTCCGCGACCGCTTCGACATCCCGGTCCGTGACGAAGAGCTGGAGAACCTGCCGTTCTTCAAGCCTGAGCCAAACAGCGCCGAAGCCCGCTACCTCGCCGAGCGTCGCGCCGCACTGGGCGGTTTCGTACCGCAGCGCCGCGCACAGAGCTTCAGCGTACCGACCCCGGATCTGGACACCCTCAAGGCTATCCTCGACGGTTCCGGCGACCGTGAAATCTCCACCACCATGGCCTTCGTGCGGATCCTCGCGCAACTGGTCAAGGACAAGGAAATCGGCCCGCGCATCGTGCCGATCATCCCGGACGAAGCCCGTACCTTCGGTATGGAAGGCATGTTCCGACAGCTCGGCATCTACTCGTCCGTCGGCCAGCTCTACGAGCCAGTCGATAAAGACCAGGTGATGTTCTACAAGGAAGACCAGAAAGGTCAGATCCTTGAAGAAGGCATCAACGAAGCAGGCGCCATGAGCTCGTTCATCGCCGCCGGTACTTCGTACTCCAGCCACAACCAGCCGATGCTGCCGTTCTACATCTTCTACTCGATGTTCGGCTTCCAGCGTATTGGCGATCTGGCCTGGGCTGCCGGCGACAGCCGTACCCGTGGCTTCCTGATCGGCGGCACCGCCGGCCGTACCACCCTGAATGGTGAAGGTCTGCAGCACGAAGACGGTCACAGCCACCTGCTGGCCGCGACCATCCCGAACTGCCGCACCTACGATCCGACCTACGGCTACGAGCTGGCGGTGATCATTCAGGACGGCATGAAGAAGATGACCGAAGAGCAACAGGACATCTTCTACTACATCACCGTGATGAACGAGTCGTACCAGCAGCCAGCCATGCCGGCCGGTGCCGAAGAAGGCATCAAGAAAGGCATGTACCTGCTCGAGGAAGACACCCGCGACGCGGCGCACCACGTGCAGCTGATGGGCTCCGGCACCATCCTGCGTGAAGTGCGTGAAGCGGCAAAGATCCTGCGTGAAGAGTTCAACGTCGGCGCCGACGTGTGGAGCGTTACCAGCTTCAACGAACTGCGTCGCGACGGCCTGGCCGTAGAGCGCAGCAATCGTCTCAAGCCTGGCCAGAAGCCTAAGCTGAGCTACGTCGAAGAATGCCTGAACGGTCGTAAAGGTCCGGTCATCGCCTCTACCGACTACATGAAGCTGTTCGCCGAGCAGATCCGTCAGTGGGTACCGTCCAAGGAATTCAAAGTCCTGGGCACCGACGGTTTCGGCCGCAGCGACAGCCGCAAGAAACTGCGTCATTTCTTCGAAGTCGACCGTCATTTCGTGGTGTTGGCAGCCCTGGAAGCACTGGCTGACCGTGGTGATATCGAACCTAAAGTCGTGGCTGAGGCCATCGTCAAGTTCGGCATCGACCCGGAAAAACGCAACCCACTGGACTGCTGAGGAGACATTTTGTGAGCGAACTCATTCGCGTACCTGACATCGGCAGCGGTGAAGGTGAAGTAATTGAACTGTTTGTAAAGGTCGGCGACCGCATCGAAGCCGACCAGAGCATCCTGACTCTGGAATCGGACAAGGCCAGCATGGAAGTGCCGGCCCCGAAAGCCGGCGTCATCAAAAGCCTGAAAGTGAAGCTGGGCGACCGCCTGAAAGAAGGCGACGAACTGCTCGAGCTGGAAGTCGAGGGCGCTGCTGAAGCGGCACCTGCTCCGGCGGCGGCTCCGGCTGCCAAAGCTGAAGAAAAACCGGCTGCGGCACCTGCTGCTGCCGCACCTGCCGCTGCACCTGCTGCCGCTTCGGTACAGCAAGTGCACGTGCCGGACATTGGTTCGTCGGGCAAGGCGCAGATCATCGAGATTCAGGTCAAGGTCGGCGACACCGTCGAAGCTGATCAATCGCTGATTACTCTGGAATCCGACAAGGCGAGCATGGAAATCCCGTCGCCTGCCGCCGGCGTGGTCAAGGCCATCAGCGTCAAGCTCAACGACGAAGTCGGCACTGGCGACCTGATTCTGGACCTGGAAGTGGCGGGTGCTGCGGCGCCTGCTGCGGCCGCTCCGGCTCAGGCTGCCGCGCCTGCTGCCGCCGCTGCGCCAGCGCCGGCTGCTGCTGCTCCGGCGGCACCGGTCGCCGACAGCGTTCAGGACATCCACGTGCCGGACATCGGTTCGGCCGGCAAGGCCAAGATCATCGAAGTGCTGGTCAAGGCCGGCGACACCGTCGAAGCCGACCAGTCGCTGATCACCCTGGAATCCGACAAGGCCAGCATGGAAATTCCATCGCCTGCCGCTGGCGTGGTCGAAAGCGTTTCGATCAAGCTGGATGATGAAGTCGGTACCGGCGATCTGATCCTCAAGCTGAAGGTCAAAGGCGCTGCGCCTGCTGCAGCTCCAGCTCCGGCGGCCGCTGCAGCACCGAGCGCTCCGGCACCTGCCGCTGCTGCCGCTGCTGCCGCACCTGCTGCTGCCGCTCCAGCTGCCGCACCGGCCAAGCCAGGCGCGAAAGTTCACGCAGGTCCGGCGGTGCGTCAACTGGCCCGCGAGTTCGGCGTCGAGCTGAGCGCTGTCGGCGCCAGCGGCCCGCACGGTCGTATTCTGAAAGAAGACGTGCAGACCTATGTGAAAGCGATGATGCAGAAGGCCAAGGAAGCACCGGCCGCTGCTGCTGGCGCAACCGGTGGCGCGGGTATCCCGCCGATTCCGGTCGTCGATTTCAGCCGTTTCGGCGAAATCGAAGAAGTGCCGATGACTCGCCTGATGCAAGTCGGCGCTGCCAACCTGCACCGCAGCTGGCTGAACGTGCCACACGTCACGCAATTCGACTCGGCAGACATCACCGAGCTGGAAGCCTTCCGTGTGGCGCAGAAAGCCGTGGCCGAGAAGGCTGGCGTCAAGCTGACCATCCTGCCGCTGCTGCTCAAGACCTGCGCGCATCTGCTCAAGGAGCTGCCGGACTTCAACAGTTCGCTGGCGCCAAGCGGCAAAGCGATCATCCGCAAGAAATACGTGAACATCGGCTTCGCCGTCGACACTCCGGATGGCCTGCTGGTGCCGGTGATCAAGAACGTCGACCAGAAGAGCCTGCTGCAATTGGCAGCCGAAGCGGCTTCGCTGGCTGAAAAAGCCCGCACCAAGAAGCTGTCCTCGGACGAGATGCAAGGCGCCTGCTTCACCATTTCCAGCCTCGGCCATATTGGCGGCACCGGCTTCACGCCGATCGTCAACGCGCCGGAAGTGGCGATCCTCGGTGTGTCCAAGGCAACCATCCAGCCCGTCTGGGACGGCAAAGCCTTCCAGCCGAAACTGATGCTGCCACTGTCGCTGTCCTACGATCACCGTGTGATCAACGGCGCCGCTGCCGCGCGCTTCACCCAGCGTCTGGGCAGCCTGTTGGGCGACATCCGCACCATCCTGTTGTAATCCAAACGGCCCTCCGGCAACGGAGGGCCGCTTGCTGCACCCTTTCGAGCGCCACACGCTCGTACCTCAACCCCGTCATCTGGCGGGGCTTTTTTTTGCCTGAAGAAAAACCTTTTCCTTCCTTTTCCTACAAGTCGCGTTGATATCGGCCACAGCACTGGTCGGCTTGTCACCGATCTTTTATGTCCGGCACGCAACTAACCTAGGCACAGCCACCGCAACTAATAAAAGTTAGCAAACCCAGTTAATTCAAGTTACTTCGAATGGATTCGACATGTTAAAACCAACTATCGGGCCGATCGTCGGCCACGTTACAACCAATCATGCACGTGTATTCCTGCGTGGCGACCGTCAGAACAATTCGCGAGTGTTTGCCGCAGTACGTTGTCGCCCAGCCGGTGCACAACATTGGTCAAAAGGTATCTTTGCGCATCTGAGCGCTACACGCGACATGTCACATGTGTTTGCCCTCAACAACTTGAGTACAGACACCGAATATGAATATCAGGCCGGCTGGTTCAGTCCGATGAGTCCGGTACATACACCGGACAGCGTCGCCGAGTTGCCGCTGCAATGGCCGCGCGAGATCTATCGCCTGCGTACCCGCTCCAGCAAGCCGATGCAGCCCCGGGCCTATATTGTCGGTTCGTGTCGCTATTTGCGCATGACCGCGGGGATTGCCTCACTGCCACAGCTGGGCGACCGGATCTTTGCTTCGATCAATCAAGTGATCGAGGGTATTGAGCCACCGATCAGTGCAGTATTGATGACCGGTGACCAGATCTATGTCGACGATCTGAATCGCATTGCGCCGGATCGTGAGTATCAGGATATTCTCAGAAAATACCGTGCGGCGTTATCGCAACCTAATATAAAACGGCTGATGTCCGGCACTTCGACTTACATGATTCTTGACGATCACGAAATCGAAGATAACTGGCCGGCCAATGCCAATAAATCCGACGTTGACTTGTTCCGCAACGCGATGGCGGCCTATGAGTTGTATCAGGCCAGTCACAGCCCGGTACATCCACTGACAACTAACGGCGAAATCAATCGCTCTTCGCTTGAGCATTACTGGTATCAGTTCAGCGACGGCGATATCGAATGGTTCGTGACGGACAGTCGTACCCGGCGCAACTTGTCGGCCGATGATCGGCGCATTCTCGATGAAGCTCAGGAACAGGCCCTGCTCAAATGGCTGATCCACAGCGAAGCGCGGGTCAAGTTTGTGGTGACCAGCGTGATGTTCTATCCGGACCGCAAACTTCATGGCGATGACGCCTGGAAAGCCTTTCCGGAACAACGCCTGCGCCTGCTGGAAACGATTCGCACTCGACGGATCATGAACGTTGTGTTCATTTCGGGTGATGTTCACGGTTCGCTGACCGCGCGCCTGAGCCACAGCGAAGACCCGGACTTCGAGGTGCACACGGTAGTGTCATCGCCGCTGTGCAACAGCAAACTGCTGCCGTATGCCAAAGCGTCGACGTTCATTCTCGATCAGCCACTGGTGCGCACAGCCGCCGGGGATTATCGGCATGAGCTGACCAGCACGGTGGTCAGTGAGGACAATTTTGCCCACCTGGTGGTCGAGGCCAGGCAGATCCAGGTCAACTATCACGACCGTGACGGCAAACGCCTGCAATCAATCGTCATTTCCCTACGCTGATCAGTGGGTGCACTGGGCGCCGTTGCTGAGCATCAACCGCTCTGGAACGGCGCTCTGTCATGCTCCGCGCATTAGTTTTGTGCACTGGCTGGAGAAATGTTCAGTCCAGCCGACATATTCTTATAGCACTTGGCCTTCATCTCTCTTGTCAGTCGGGGCCGCAATGATGCAACCTTGCCGCAGGCAACAGTTAAGAGGGCGCGAGCCCGGCGCGTTCAGCATATTTCCAAGCGAGTTCCCTTCATGAAGAGCCAACCCGATGCCGCCAGCCGTATGGCGGCCGAGGTAGTGACGCAGTTGCCTGTGCCCTCGCGGCTCGGCATGCTGCGTTTCGAGCGCTTGAATGAAGCCAGTTGGGCCATGTTGTTTCTCGATCCCAACTGCGAACGCCAGTTCGGCCAGCCGGCGGTCGAGCTGTGTGCGCTGGTCGGCTCGCCGTATGCCAGCCTGATGGAACCGGAAGCGCGCTATCAATTGCATGATGCGATCCAGCAACAGCTCACCGTCAGCCCGCATTATCTGGTGCGCTACACCCTGCACACCGCGTCAGGGGTGCTGAGCATTCTGGAGCTGGGTGAAGCCTATAAACAGCACAATCGGCATCTGCTGCGCGGTTACCTGCTGGCGGTCGACGACGTATTCAGCGAGCCGCCGCTACTGCCCTCTGTCGACCTCGAGACGCAGAACTCGCGGCTGCAGATCGCCCTTGAACTCAATCAACGTGCGCAGCAGGAACAACTGCAGCATCTGGAGCGCGTGCGCGCCCAGCAGGAGCTGATTCTGCTGCTCGCCCGTCAGCGCTACAGCACGCACAATTCCTTGCAGGAAGCTGCCGAGCTGATCACCCGCTGCGCATGTGATATCTATGAAATCGACTGCGCCAGCCTGTGGAATCTCGAGGGCAATCTGCTGGTGCCGATCTCGGCTTACCATCGCGCGACCCAGGAATACATCCTTCCAGACGTGATCGATATCGGCAACTTCCCCGACTACCTGGAAGCGCTGCATGGCAGCCGCGCCATCGACGCCCACAACGCGATGCGCGATCCGCGTACCCGCGAGATGGCCGAAGCCCTGCGCCCGCGTGACGTCAATGCCATGCTCGACGCAAGCATCCGCGTCGACGGCCAGGTGGTCGGCGTGCTCTGTCTGGAGCAGACTGGCGTCACCCGCGCCTGGCAGTCCGACGAGATCGCGTTTGCCGGTGAGCTGGCCGATCAGTTCGCGCAAGTCATCAACAACCACAACCGCCGCACCGCCACCAGCGCCCTGCACCTGTTCCAGCGGGCGGTCGAGCAAAGCGCCAACGCTTTTTTGCTGGTCAACTGCGACGGTGTGGTCGAGTACGTCAACCCGAGCTTCACCGCGATCACCCAGTACACCACCGAAGAAGTCCACGGCCAGCGCCTGTCGGAACTGCCGGCACTGGAAAACCTCAGCGAACTGCTGTTCGACGCGCCCTCGGCGCTGGCCCAGAGCAACAGCTGGCAGGGCGAATTCAAAAGCCGCCGGAAAAATCTCGAACCGTACTGGGGCCAGTTGTCGATTTCCAAGGTGTACGGCGACAACCGTGAGCTGACGCATTACATCGGCATCTACGAAGACATCACCCAGACCAAACTGGCGCAGCAGCGCATCGAGCGCCTGGCTTATACCGACAACCTGACCAACCTCGGCAACCGTCCGGCCTTCATCCGCAACCTCGACGAGCGCTTCGCCCGTGACAGCGATACGCCGATCAGCCTGCTGCTGGTGGACATCGACAACTTCAAGCGCATCAATGACAGCCTCGGCCATCAGACCGGCGACAAACTGCTGATCAGCCTGGCCCGACGCCTGCGCAACAGCCTCAGCCCGAGCGGCAGTCTGGCGCGCTTCGCCAGTAACGAATTTGCCGTATTGCTCGACAATACCGACCTCGAAGCGGGGCAGCGGATTGCCAGCCAGTTGCTGCTGACCCTCGACAAACCGATGTTCGTCGATAACCAGTTGATCAGCGTCACCGGCTCGGTCGGCCTGGCCTGCGCACCACTGCACGGGCGCGACCCGCAGACGCTGATGCGTAACGCCGGTCTGGCGCTGCACAAGGCCAAGGCCAACGGCAAACACCAGTTGCAGGTGTTCACCGAAGCGCTGAATGCCGAGGCCAGTTACAAACTGTTTGTCGAGAACAACCTGCGCCGCGCCCTGACCCAGAACGAACTCGACGTGTTCTATCAGCCCAAGCTGTGCCTGCGCAGCGGTCGCCTGCTGGGCATGGAAGCGCTGCTGCGCTGGAATCACCCGGAACGCGGGATGATTCGCCCGGATCAATTCATCAGCGTCGCCGAAGAGACTGGCCTGATCATTCCGATCGGCAAATGGATCGCCCGTCAGGCCTGCCGTATGAGCAAAGCCCTGACCGCTGCCGGCCTGGGCAATCTGCAAGTGGCGATCAACCTGTCACCCAAGCAGTTTTCCGATCCAGACCTGGTCGCCTCCATCGCCAACATCCTCAAGGAAGAAGCGCTGCCGGCCAATCTGCTCGAGCTGGAACTGACCGAAGGCCTGCTGCTGGAGGCCACTGAAGACACGCACTTGCAGCTCGATCAGCTCAAGCGTCTGGGCCTGACCCTGGCCATGGACGACTTCGGTACCGGCTATTCATCGCTCAGCTATCTGAAAAAATTTCCGATCGACATCATCAAGATCGATCGCAGCTTCATCCACGAAATCCCCGACAATCAGGACGACATGGAAATCACCTCAGCGGTGATCGCCATGGCCCACAACCTGAAACTCAAGGTGGTCGCTGAGGGCATCGAGACCGCCGAGCAACTGGCATTCCTGCGTCGTCACCGCTGCGATGTCGGCCAAGGCTACCTGTTCGACCGGCCGATTCCCGGCGCCGAACTGATCCCGGCGCTCAAGCGCTATCCGCGCGGGCCGCTTTGCCTCTGATCCACCGCGGCCCCCTTGCAGGAGTGGGCCTGCTCGCGATAGCGGTCTGTCTGTAACTTCTCTGCTGACTGACCCACCGCTATCGCGAGCAGGCTCACTCCTACAAGAGCGGTTGAGTACCCGTACATTTTGGGTAGTGATTAACCGGGCATCATTGGGCACACTGGCGGTCTGACTTTTCACATCCAACCTGACTGAGAGGAACGATCATGGTTCTGCGCTCGGAAATTCTGGTGAACAAAAACGTGCTTCCAACCAAAGAACAAGCCCTGCCCGGCCGCGAAACCGCGATGACCCTGCCTGAAAAGCATTTCGTCTTCGAAGACACCCCACTGCTCGGCCCGTTCTTTCAGGACGTCGACTTCGCCATCTTCGGCCTCGGCTGCTTCTGGGGTGCGGAACGGCGCTTCTGGCAGCGCGAAGGCGTGGTCAGCACGGTGGTCGGCTACGCTGGCGGCTTCACGCCGAACCCGACTTACGAAGAAGTCTGCTCAGGCCTGACCGGCCACGCCGAGGTGGTGCTGGTGGTGTATGACAAGGCCAAAGTCAGCTACGAAGAACTGCTGGCGATGTTCTGGGAACTGCACAACCCGACCCAAGGCATGCGCCAGGGCAACGACATCGGCACGCAGTACCGCTCGGTGATCTACGCAACCTCTCCCGAGCAACTGGACGCCGCACTGAAAAGCAAAGCGCTGTACCAGGCGGAACTGGCGAAGGCCGGGCTGGGCGAAATCAGCACCGAAATCGACCAGGCGCCGACCGTGTATTTTGCCGAGGCGTATCACCAGCAGTATCTGGCGAAGAATCCGGAAGGATATTGCGGGATCGGCGGCACCGGCGTGTGTATGCCTAACTAAAGCTGCGAGCGGCAAGCTTCAAGCTGCAAGTGCTGTGTTCGCTTCAGCTTGTAGCTTGTAGCTTGTAGCTTGTAGCTTGTAGCTTGTAGCTTGTAGCTTGTAGCTCGCAGCTTCATTCAGCTATGAGCCAGTCCATCTGCCAGCCACCCTGAGTCTGGCCAAGCTTCTTCGACAACCACGGCAGCAACTCGCGCAATTCTTCCTCCAGCCCCCACGGCGGATTGGCTATCGCCAGACCGGAGCCGTTCAGGCTGTTCGGCGTATCCAGCGGATGCACCAGCAGTTCCACGCGCAACAACTTCGGCGCACCGGTGCCGGCCAGGTCCTGATAGAAACGCCGCAACGCGCGCTGATCCTTGACCGGGTACCAGATCGCCGCCACGGTCTGGCGCATGCGGCCGATCGCCTCTTTCATCGACGCTGCGCAGCGCTGCATTTCATCGAGCTGTTCAAACGGCGGATCGATCAACATCACCGCACGCTTTTCCTGCACCGGCAACATCGCCCGCGCGACATGCCAGCCTTCGCCCAGATGCACTTTCACCCGGCGATCACCGGCCATGTTGTCTTTGAGCAGCACACCATCTTCAGGGTGCTTCTCATTGAGCATCACCCGGTCCTGTGGGCGGGTCAGACGCCGCGCCAGCTCCGGCGAACCGGGGTAATAGCGCAACTGGCCATCGGGGTTCATCTCGTGCAGCACGTTCATGTAGTCAGCGGTCAGCGCCGGCAGATCCGGTTGATCCCACAAGCGCGCGATGCCTTCCAGGTACTCGCCGGTACGGTTGGCCTGATCGCCCTGCAAGTCGTACAGACCGATGCCGGCGTGGCTGTCGAGATAGGCAAGCGGCTGCTCCTTGCGCGACATCAGGGCGATGAGGCGGGTCAAGGTCAGGTGTTTGAACACATCGGCGTGATTGCCGGCATGGAAGGCGTGACGATAATTCATGGCTGCTCCTGCGAAGGGCGCAAAGTTTACCTTTTACCGCGTGGCAAGTCAGGGGTTGGCGGCCGAGCGGACAAAAGCCATACCCTCACCCTGGCCCTCTCCCGGAGGGAGAGGAGACTGACGGTGGTGAGCTTGCGAGTTACATCGACCTGAAATATCAGCGTGATCTCAGGCTTGGCCAATCGAAGATCAGCGCAAGTCGCAGTTCGGCACTATCACCAAGCCACTTCGGTCAGTCTTCTGAAAGAACAATATCCAAGCCTGGCCAAGCCAAGTTCACCACTGAAGTCGCAGGTCAGCGAACGCCTCCCAGACAACTCGATCAGTCCCCTCTCCCTCTGGGAGAGGGTTAGGGTGAGGGGCTTTGCTTTTATGGCATCGAGCGCAAGCGCGAGCCGATCACATCCAGCACATCACAACCATCACGCAACGGAATCACGCAGAGCCGGGCGAAGTCGCTGAGGATGACGGAGTCGCATTCGACCGAGCCGCGCATGCACATGTTTTCCAGGACCTGAATCACGGCGCGCAGGCGGTGGTTGGCCGCGTCCATGAGGATGTCGAGGGGGACGTGGGTGTCGATGAACAGCGTTGGCATGTCGCTGCAATTGTCGGTCAGCGCCATGAAGCGGTTGTCCGGGTGAGGGATGATTTTTCGTACGATGGATCGGGTTTAAGCGTAGCCATATCAGTTGCACCTCAATAGGTTTAAGAGAGGCGGCCAACGACCTTCCTACAGGTTTGGGTGGCAGCCGTACGCGAGAGTAGGAAACTGAGAAACCCACCAAACTCAGCTACGCCGAAGCGTTCCCGCGCACAGCCGCCGCGAAAGATGTTGCGGACACGATTTGCGTGCGCAATCAACGTAATGGCTGGTGCACGGTAATTCCAAAGGGTTCCTACACCCTGTCACCACTCCCGCAGTGACAACGAAAAGACTATCCCTGCAACCCACCGCCCACCAGTTCATGCAATCCGCCGCAGCTCGAAGGAAATCTCCGAGGCCATTGCCCCGAAATGTCACTCCAGCTCTGCCAGCAAATACGCCAGCAACGCCGATTGCGAAGAATCTTCCGACATTGAAAGCTGAAAAAACTGCCCGACCTTGCAGCACAGAACGGCCTCGGGAAAGGCTTCAAATATCACCGGGTTTTCTTCGCTCAGCCACTGCATCGCGTTGGTCGTGCGAACGGCGTTGCCCTCCTGCACCAGCACCGATTCCGGCACCCGCCACCAAGGAAAGACCTTGCCCGAGGACTGCACCGCGCCACCGATGTGCAGCGCCTGGCCGTTGATCAGGGAGCGGCTGACCACAGGGAACAGTTGCCGTGCATCCACCTCATCAGACTGCAAAAGCGGCAATAAATAACGCCCGTCCCAGAAACGAAAAAACACCGTTTTGCCGTTCGGCATCAGCACTTGAGTCAGGCTTCGAAGATGCTCGATCAGCACCTCCAGACTTGCCGAAGACACCATCAGCCAACCCCAATCGCGCGACTCGGTATCGGTGACCCAATGCAAAAACTCACTGTCGACGCTGACAATTCCCACGCAAGGCATCACCGCATCCCACTCGGCATAAACCGTCTCAGCCCACAGCGGGCTAGCCGCATCGAGCCAGGCCCCGGGCGGTTTGGCGGCGCTGGCATGGCTGAACACCGCGAACAATTGCTCGCCGGCCTGCAACGGCGCGTGCGCCAGCCAATCGGCCGGTGACAGCAAATCAGGCTGCACAGACACCGTCCTTGCAGCGCTCGCACTCTTCGCAGAATGGCGCATCGCCTTTGAAGCTCATGATCTGTGCGGCGGTCAGCACGGCAGCCGGCGCGGCGGCGAGTTTTTCCGGCAACCCCGGCACGACCGGCGCGGCGCTCAGCGCTGCCATCGGCGCGCCACCGACGACGATCGGCACGCTGCTGAAAATCCCCCCGGGACCGATGTTGATCCACTGCCCGCCCGCCTGAATCGTGGCGTTCGCACCACCGTCGATGACCACTTGCTGGCCAGCGCTGACGTGAAATTGAGCGCTGGCGCTGAGGGTTTGGCTGCCGACCCGAATATGCCGTTCGCCGCTGACGCTCAGATGATCGTCCTGCCTGACTTCGGTCTGCCGATGGCCGTGGGTAATGCGCTGTTCATCGGCCTTCAGCTCGTGCCGGGCGGTGCCGGTGACGACAATGCTGCGCTGGTTGTCGACCTGCACTTGCTGGTCGTGCAACACATGCTGGGTCCAGTTGCGCTGGGCCCGCAGGTAGATTTCCTCGGCGCCTTTGCGGTCTTCGATGCGCAGTTCGTTATAGCCAGCGCCGCCGGGGCTGCTCTGGCTGCGGAAGATGCTGCGGGTCTTGTCGGCCGGCAGATCCAGCGGCACCGGCGTCGCGGCATTGGGCAGACAACCCATCACCAAAGGTTTGTCGGCGTCGGCATCAATGAAACCGACCAGCACCTCCATGCCGACGCGTGGAATCAACACGCTGCCGTAACGATCATGGGCCCAATGGCTGGCAACGCGCAGCCAGCAACTGGAATGCTCGTTCAGTTCACCGTCACGATCCCAGGCCAGTTGCACCTTGACCCGACCGTACTCGTCGCAGTGGATTTCACTGTCTTTCGGCCCGGTCACCACAGCGGGTTGATAGCCGAGCATGCGCGGTTTGTCCGGCCCCAGCGCCGGACGGAAGAACACATCCCACGGCGTGGCGAGAAAAGTATTACGGTAACCCTGGAAGCCATCACCATCGCTGGTTACCGACTCCTCCAGCACCTGCGGCTGGCGGCCATGGTGTTCGACGGCAGTCAGCAACCACAGATCATTCCAGTCCTGACGCGGATGCTCGGTCAGTTTCAGGAAATGTCCACTGACCAGCGCGGATTCATCGCTGATGCCTTCGGCCTGACGATAATCGGCGATATGGCGTTCCAGCGCCCGTTGAGCAAGGTGCTTGCCGGTTTCCCGGTCAGTGAAATTGGCGGGGAAGTGATAATCCTCCAGCACCGGCCGCTGTTCGCTGTCGACACGGCTGTGCAATTGCAGGTGCGGCTTTTCGAAGTTGTAGTCGCGCCGAGTGACGACGCTGGTGCGGGTTTGCACGCGCACGTTGAAGCGCTGTACCGCCGGCGCGCCAGCGGACATGCCGCTGCCCGGCCGGTACACCGTCGGTTCGGGCAAACGCGCAAACACCGTCTGATCGTCGCCGAACACCAGCAGATGGCCCTGCGGGCTGTGCTGAAAGTGATAATGAATGCCGACCTCGGCGCACAAGCGCTGGATGAATGCCAGATCGCTCTCGGCGTACTGCACGCAATATTCACGCACCGGGTATTCACTGCCGAGGCGAAATTCAAAGGCATCGCGCAGGATCGAGTGATCCTTGAGCACCCGCGCAACAATCTGCGGCACCGTCTGATGCTGAAAAATCCGCTGATTGATGCGGTGGCCGAGATAAGCCAGCCGCGGCACCAGACTGACGTGATAGCGCGTCAGACGTTTCCCGGAATCACCCTGCCCGACCTGATCAATCTGACCGTGGATACCGCCACCGCGTGCATCGAAACTCAGAAACGCCTGACCGTGCAGCAGGCTTTCCAGGTCGAGATCCGGCCGTTCACAGACCAGCTCCAGCTCGAAACGATAGGGTTGGCTGATGGCTTCCTTGCCCGTGAACTCAAGCACTTTGAGCTCATCCCGGGCGCCTTCGAGGGTCAACGTGAAACGCGGTTGATTGGCAGGCGCAAACATCCGATGTCTCTCTGCAGTTTGAGGGCGGGCGATTCTGCATGAGGGGCAAGGGGTGGTGAGCGGGTGACGGGAAAATCAGATTTTCCCTACTTCTATTGTCGAAAAACCTCTGAAAATTGGCACATCCGACTACAGACAAATCCGAACAAACACCACAAAACCCTGTGGGAGCTGGCTTGCCAGCGATGAGGTCAGCACATTCAACTTAATCATTGACTGACGCACCGCTATCGCTGGCAAGCCAGCTCCCACAGGGTTCTCCAATGCATGTGAGAAATCACAGGCAATAAAAAACGGCCCGTCTCCTTTCGGAAACGGGCCGTTTGATGTGAGCCGAAGCTCAGCGCCTTACTTGTTCAGATTGAAATCTTTTTCCGCTGCCTGGAAGCGCTCGACCATGCCGCGAGTCGGCTCGCCGGCCTTGCTGACAAAGTAGATCGCCAGGCTGGCGAAGATGAAGCCGGGGATGATTTCGTACAGACCCAGCAGTTCGAAATGCTTCCACACCACCACGGTGACAGCACCGACGATGATGCCGGCCAGCGCGCCGTTGCGGGTCATGTCTTTCCAGATCACGGAAATCAGCACTACCGGGCCGAACGCGGCACCGAAACCA
Source organism: Pseudomonas sp. Z003-0.4C(8344-21) (assembly GCF_900104975.1). Lineage (NCBI taxonomy): Bacteria > Pseudomonadati > Pseudomonadota > Gammaproteobacteria > Pseudomonadales > Pseudomonadaceae > Pseudomonas > Pseudomonas sp. Z003-0.4C(8344-21). The sequence goes on from NZ_LT629756.1 coordinate 5,848,836, forward strand.
GCCCAGGCGTAGGACACCAGGCCCAGTACGCGGTTTTCCGGGTTGGCGGCCAGCGCGATCGCGATGAGTGCAACCAGCAGCACCATGGCGCGACCGACCCAGACCAGTTCCACCTGGGAGGCGGATTTACGCAGGAAGGTTTTGTAGAAGTCTTCGGTCAGGGCGCTCGAGCACACCAGCAACTGGCAACTCAAAGTACTCATCACCGCAGCCAGAATCGCCGACAGCAGGACACCGGCAACCCACGGATTGAAGAGGATCTTGGCCAGTTCGATGAACACGCGCTCAGGGTTTTCAGTCACCGCACTCGCCACTTCCGGGTGCGCCGAGAAGTAAGCGATACCGAAGAAGCCCACAGCCACGGTGCCGCCCAGGCACAGGATCATCCAGGTCATGGAAATGCGACGCGCCTTGGCAATCGATTTCACCGAGTCCGCGGCCATGAAACGCGCGAGGATGTGCGGCTGACCGAAGTAACCCAGACCCCAGCCCATCAGCGAGATGATGCCGATGAAAGTGGTGCCTTTAAGCATGTCGAAGTTGCTTGGATCCTTGGCTTCGATGGCGAGGAACGTGGTGTCGACGCCGCCGGTGGCCAGCAGGACGATGATCGGCGTAAGGATCAGCGCGAAGATCATCAGCGTGGCTTGCACGGTGTCGGTCCAACTCACCGCGAGGAAACCGCCAATGAAGGTGTAGGCAATCGTTGCCGCCGCACCGGCCCACAGCGCCGTTTCGTAGGACATGCCGAAAGTGCTTTCGAACAGGCGGGCACCGGCGACGATGCCGGAAGCGCAGTAAATGGTGAAGAACACCAGAATCACGATCGCCGAGATGATCCGCAACAGGCCGCTCTTGTCTTCAAAACGGCTGGCGAAGTAGTCCGGCAGGGTCAGGGCGTCGCCGTTGTGCTCGGTCTGTACACGCAGACGGCCGGCAACGAACAGCCAGTTCAGGTAGGCACCGATGACCAGACCGATGGCGATCCAGCTTTCGGACAGACCGGACATGTAGATGGCGCCCGGCAGGCCCATGAGCAACCAGCCGCTCATGTCGGAGGCACCGGCAGACAGCGCGGTGACGACGCTGCCGAGGCTGCGACCACCGAGAATATAGTCAGAAAGGTTGTTGGTGGAGCGATAGGCCATCAAGCCGATCAGCACCATTGCTGCGATGTAGATCACGAACGTGATCAGGGTTGGATTGCTTACGCTCATTGAGTTACGCCCTGGCTTTGTTTTTATGTAGCGGCGGTGATGAACCGCACGCAAACGACGACGTTTGGCAGACGATCCGGGATCCCGCGCATTTATGACTGATGTTTCCCCAGGAAAGCCATCAGCCGGTACACCGGATTCGATCCGGTTGCACCTTGGGCGCGAATGCTATGCAACAAATCAAATGAGGTGCAACCAATTTCATGAGAATAAGTTGCACCCAGTCGGAATTACCGACAATCGCCTTGTTTTTGCTCCCTTTTGTAGCAGTCATGGCCCTTTGCTAGAAGCAAAAGCACCAAGCAGGAGCAGGGATTTCATCGCGGAATTTATTTCCTGACGAGTTGCGGATTTTTCCGACAAAAAAGGGTTGCACCCGGTTGCACCTCATTCGACGCACGGCTAATCTTGCCGCCAGCTGATGCCACGCAACTGTGGCAACCATGAGGATAAAAATATGGCTACCACCACCCTTGGGGTCAAACTCGACGACCCGACCCGCGAACGCCTGAAGGCTGCCGCAACCTCGATCGATCGCACGCCGCACTGGCTGATCAAGCAGGCAATTTTCAATTACCTGGAAAAACTCGAGGGTGGTGCAACCCTGACCGAGCTGAACGGTTTGACCGCCAAGGACGCCGACGACGCCGGTGAAGTCCATACCGATCACGCCCACCAGTGCTTCCTCGAATTCGCCGAAAGCATCCTGCCGCAATCGGTGCTGCGCGCCTCGATCACCGCCGCTTACCGTCGCCCTGAGCCGGAAGTGGTGCCGATGCTGATCGAGCAGGCACGTCTGCCGGCAGCGATGGCCGAAGCCACCAACAAGCTTGCCGCAACCATTGCGGAAAAACTGCGTAACCAGAAAAGTGCTGGCGGCCGTGCCGGCATTGTTCAGGGTCTGCTGCAGGAATTTTCCCTGTCGTCCCAGGAAGGCGTGGCGCTGATGTGCCTGGCCGAAGCGCTGCTGCGTATCCCGGACAAGGGCACTCGCGATGCACTGATCCGCGACAAGATCAGCACCGGCAACTGGCAGCCGCACCTGGGCAACAGCCCGTCGCTGTTCGTCAACGCCGCAACCTGGGGCCTGCTGCTGACCGGCAAACTGGTCTCGACCCACAACGAAGCCGGCCTGACGTCGTCGCTGAGCCGCATCATCGGCAAGAGCGGCGAGCCGATGATCCGCAAGGGCGTCGACATGGCCATGCGCCTGATGGGCGAGCAGTTCGTTACCGGCGAAACCATCGCCGAAGCCCTGGCCAATGCGAGCAAGTTCGAAGCCAAGGGTTTCCGTTATTCCTACGACATGCTCGGTGAAGCGGCGCTGACCGAACACGATGCGCAGAAGTACCTGGCGTCGTACGAACAAGCCATTCACTCGATCGGCAAAGCCTCCCACGGCCGTGGGATTTATGAAGGCCCGGGCATCTCCATCAAGCTGTCGGCACTGCACCCGCGTTATAGCCGCGCGCAGTACGAGCGTGTGATGGACGAGCTGTACCCACGCCTGTTGTCGCTGACCCTGCTGGCCAAGCAATACGACATCGGCCTGAACATCGATGCCGAAGAAGCCGACCGTCTCGAACTGTCGCTGGATCTGCTCGAGCGCCTGTGTTTCGAGCCGCAACTGACCGGCTGGAATGGCATCGGTTTCGTTATTCAGGCGTACCAGAAGCGTTGCCCGTATGTGATCGACTACGTGATCGATCTGGCACGCCGCAGCCGTCACCGCCTGATGATCCGCCTGGTGAAAGGCGCCTACTGGGACAGCGAAATCAAGCGCGCCCAGGTTGAAGGCCTGGAAGGCTATCCGGTCTACACCCGCAAGGTGTACACCGACGTTTCCTACATCGCCTGCGCACGCAAACTGCTGTCGGTGCCGGAAGCCATCTACCCGCAGTTCGCTACGCACAACGCCCACACCCTGTCGGCGATTTACCACATTGCCGGTCAGAACTATTACCCGGGCCAGTACGAATTCCAGTGCCTGCACGGCATGGGCGAACCGCTCTACGAACAGGTTGTCGGCAAAGTCGCCGAAGGCAAGCTGAACCGTCCGTGCCGCGTGTACGCGCCGGTCGGCACACACGAAACGCTGCTGGCGTATCTGGTGCGTCGCTTGCTGGAAAACGGTGCGAACACCTCGTTCGTCAACCGCATCGCCGACCAGTCGATTTCGATTCAGGAACTGGTTGCCGATCCAGTGGCACAGATCGAGCAGATGGCGACCGTGGAAGGCGGTTTCGGCCTGCCGCACCCGCGCATTCCGCTGCCGCGTGACCTGTACGGTGCCGAGCGCGCCAACTCCAGCGGCATCGACATGGCCAACGAACATCGTCTGGCCTCGCTGTCCTGCGCCTTGCTCGCCACGGCACACAACGACTGGAAAGCCGCACCGATGCTCGGCTGCGCGTCGAGCAACGAAACGCCGGCCGCGGTGCTGAACCCGTCGGATCATCGCGATGTGGTCGGTCACGTTCAGGAAGCCACCGTCGAGGACGTCGACAACGCCATCCAATACGCTCTCAACGCCGCACCGATCTGGCAGGCCACCCCGCCGGCCGAGCGCGCGGCGATTCTGGAACGTGCCGCTGACTTGATGGAAGGCGAGATCCAGCCGCTGATGGGCCTGCTCGCTCGCGAAGCCGGCAAGACCTACGCCAACGCCATCGCCGAAGTCCGCGAAGCGGTCGACTTCCTGCGTTATTACGCGGTGCAGGCACGCAACGATTTCAGCAACGACGCCCACCGCCCACTGGGTCCGGTGGTGTGCATCAGCCCGTGGAACTTCCCGCTGGCGATCTTCAGTGGTCAAGTCGCTGCGGCGCTGGCTGCCGGCAACCCGGTACTGGCCAAACCGGCCGAACAGACTCCGCTGGTCGCGGCTCAAGCCGTGCGCCTGATGCTTGAAGCCGGGATTCCGGAAGGCGTGCTGCAACTGCTGCCGGGTCGCGGTGAAACGGTCGGCGCCGGTCTGGTCGGTGATGAGCGCGTCAAAGGCGTGATGTTCACCGGTTCCACCGAAGTCGCGCGCTTGCTGCAACGCAACATTGCCGGGCGTCTCGACAGCCAGGGCCGTCCGATTCCGCTGATCGCCGAAACCGGTGGCCAGAACGCGATGATCGTCGACTCCTCGGCACTCACCGAACAAGTGGTGATCGACGTGGTGTCGTCGGCCTTCGACAGCGCCGGTCAGCGTTGCTCGGCGCTGCGGGTTTTGTGCCTGCAGGAAGATTCCGCTGATCGCGTCATCGAAATGCTCAAAGGCGCCATGGCGGAAAGCCGTCTCGGCAACCCTGAGCGTCTGTCCGTGGATATTGGCCCGGTGATCGACGCCGAAGCCAAGGCCGGCATCGACAAGCACATCCAGGCCATGCGCGACAAAGGTCGCACCGTGTATCAAGTGGCGATCGCCGACAGCGAAGAAGTCAAACGCGGCACCTTCGTCATGCCGACCTTGATCGAGCTGGAAAGCTTCGACGAACTGCAACGCGAAATCTTCGGGCCAGTGCTGCACGTGGTGCGCTACAAGCGCAAAGAGCTGGATCAGCTGATCGGTCAGATCAACGCATCCGGTTACGGACTGACGCTGGGTGTGCACACGCGCATCGACGAGACCATCGCCAAGGTGATCGACAACGTCAACGCCGGTAACGTCTACGTCAACCGCAACATCGTCGGTGCCGTGGTCGGCGTGCAGCCATTCGGCGGCGAAGGCCTGTCGGGGACGGGTCCGAAGGCCGGTGGCCCGCTGTACCTGTACCGTCTGCTGTCGACACGTCCTACCGACGCTATCGAACAATCCTTCGCTCGCGGTGATGCCGTTGTAGCGCCGGACGTTCGCCTGCGCGACGCCATGAGCAAACCGCTGACCGCGCTGAAAACCTGGGCTGAGAGCAACAAATACGCTGACCTGAGCACTCTGTGCGTGCAGTACGCTGCGCAATCGCAGAGCGGCGTCACCCGCGTACTGGCCGGCCCGACCGGCGAGCGCAACAGCTACGCCATCCTGCCGCGCGAACACGTGCTGTGCCTGGCGGAAGTCGAAGGTGATCTGCTGACGCAACTGGCCGCGGTACTGGCGGTGGGCGGTTCTGCGGTGTGGCCGGAGTCCGACATCAGCAAGGCCTTGTTCGCACGCCTGCCGAAGGAGATTCAGGCGCGGATCAAACTGGTTTCCGACTGGAACAAGGACGAAGTGGTGTTCGATGCGGTTCTGCATCACGGCCACTCCGACCAGTTGCGCGGGGTCTGCCAGCAGATCGCCAAGCGCGCTGGCGCGATTGTCGGCGTTCAGGGCCTGTCCCAAGGCGAGACCAATATTGCGCTGGAGCGTCTGGTGATCGAGCGGGCGTTGAGTGTAAACACCGCAGCAGCGGGCGGTAATGCCAGCCTGATGACCATCGGCTGATACCGTTAAACCGGGCAGCCCGCATAGGTGCCCGGCATAGCAACAATCCCTGTGGGAGCTGGCTTGCCAGCGATAGCGATTTTTCAGTCACCATCAATGTGACTGACCTGCCGTCATCGCTGGCAAGCCAGCTCCCACTGTGGTTTGTGTATTTGTTAAGTCGGCGCTCGGCTCCAACATCACCGCCATCAATCATCCTGTTCAGCCTCTATTGCCCCGCCTTAGACTCGGCCCAACCTCCTTTTCAGGTAAGCCATCATGTCCGAGACGCTGCTCAGTTCCCGCAATCTGGCTTTCGAGCTGTACGAAGTCCTCGATGCCGAGGGCCTGACCCGGCGTGAACGTTTTGCCGAGCACAATCGCGAGACCTTCGACGCTGCCATCGGTACCGCGCGCAGCATCGCCGAGAAATATTTCGCCCCGCACAACCGCAAGGGCGACGAGAACGAGCCACGCTACGAAGACGGTCGGGCGATTCTGATTCCCGAAGTGAAACCGGCGGTGGATGCCTTCCTCGAAGCCGGATTTCTCAACGCTGCGAGAAGTTTCGATGCCGGCGGCATGCAACTTCCTACGCTGTTGTCGCAAGCGTGCTTCGCGCATTTTCAGTCGGCCAACGCGGCGTCGACCTCGTACCCGTTCCTGACCATGGGCGCGGCGAACCTGATCGAAAGCTTTGGCACCGAGGAGCAGAAGCAACGCTTTCTGCAGCCGATGATCGACGGGCGCTTCTTCGGCACCATGGCCCTGACGGAGCCGCATGCCGGCTCGTCGTTGTCGGATATTCGCACGCGAGCCGAGCCTGCGTCCGACGGCACGTATCGCCTCAAGGGCAACAAGATTTTCATTTCCGGCGGCGACCATCCGCTGTCGGAAAACATCGTGCACATGGTCCTCGCCAAGCTGCCGGACGCGCCGCCGGGAGTTAAAGGTATTTCACTGTTCATCGTGCCGAAGTTTCTGGTCAACGATGACGGCAGCCTTGGCCAACGCAATGACGTGCTGCTGGCCGGGCTGTTCCACAAGATGGGCTGGCGGGGCACCACGTCCACAGCGTTGAACTTCGGCGATAAAGGCGAGTGTGTCGGCTATCTGGTGGGCAAGCCGCATCAGGGCTTGAGCTACATGTTCCAGATGATGAACGAGGCGCGTATCGGCGTCGGCATGGGTGCGGTGATGCTCGGTTACGCCGGTTACCTGTATTCGCTGGAGTACGCCCGCGAACGGCCGCAAGGCCGGGTGCCGGACAGCAAGGACCCGACCACCGCACCGGTGGCGATCATTCAGCACGCGGATGTCAGACGCATGCTGCTGACGCAGAAATCCTACGTCGAAGGTGCCTTTGACCTCGGTCTGTACGCCGCGCGCCTGTTCGATGACACCACCACGCTTGAAACCGAAGCCGAGCGCAAACAGGCCCATGAGTTGCTGGATCTGCTGACGCCGATCGTTAAATCCTGGCCCTCGGAGTTCTGTCTGAAGGCCAACGAACTGGCGATCCAGATTCTCGGCGGCCACGGTTACACCCGCGAATATCCGGTCGAGCAGTACTACCGCGACAACCGTTTGAACCCGATTCACGAAGGCACTCATGGCATTCAGTCGCTGGATCTGCTCGGGCGCAAACTGGCGCAGAACGGCGGCGCAGGCTTGAAACAACTGATTCGCCTGATCGCCACTACGGGCGAACGTGCAACCGCGCATGAATCGCTGACCGCGCTGCGTGAGCCGCTGGAAAAACTCGTGGCCCGCCTGCAAACCGTGACCCTCGGTTTGCTCACCGATCTGGCGCACGGCAAGGTCAACAGCAGTCTGGCGAACTCGGCGCTGTACCTGAAGGTATTCGGGCACACGGTGATCGGCTGGCGCTGGCTGGAGCAGGCGATTCGTGCCGAAGAAGGGTTGGCCCGGAGCAATGCGGCAGACGTCGACTTCTATAAAGGCAAGTTGCAGGCCGCGCGGTATTTTCTGACGTGGGAAGTGCCGGGTTGCCAGCATGAACTGGACTTGCTCGAGGCGCGGGATGATACGTGTCTGGGGATGCGGGAGGAGTGGTTCTGATCTCGAACGTGCGTAGCGGCTTATTTCCTCTTCGCAGGCAAGTCCGTTCTCACAGGGTCTCTGGGCGTGATCCCGGTGCGAGTGGCTTGCTTGCGCAGGAGCCAGATTGATCACGCATCAGTTCAGCCTGATCACATCCAGTTGCTTTGCTGCACACCCATAAAACGCTTGTCCTGTCACCTGTAAAACCTGACAGGTTCCGCCGAAGCAATGGCCGCGTATCCTTGAACCTTCATATGGTAAACCACACAACGGATACGGATATGGACAAGCTAAAGTCGACAAAAAGCGAATCTCTTGACCTCATGCTGTTGCACATAAAAATCGGCGATACGCTACGAAGAGGTCAAAACGACGCGGTAGTGACCGCAAAACACTTCGCCGCCAGCGATTTCGACTACAAAATTGAAGTGTCTTTGAAAGATGAAACGCTGGTGTCTGAGCAACCTGTCCCCCATAACGCTATGCTTTGGGCTGCCAGCAAGGACGAAACGTTTGATTTCAACGGAAGCAAACGCACCATAACTGCAAAAAACATTTTCGAGTCTGGCGGTCGATATCACTGCGAACTGGTCATCGCCTGAAGCGCCCCTGAACAGAGCGCTCCGTTGAGGGGCGACGAGATTCTGGCGACCCGTCAACCCTGATTGATGGTCTTGGCGATGGTGTCGACCGTGGCGCTGACTTGCTCTTGATAACGGTCGAGTTCTTCCTGGTGCTGCTTCTTCATTTCGATCTGCTGCGAGCACAGATTCATCGCCGCCAGCACCAGCAAGCGGTCGCCGATCAGGGTCGGGTATTTGCGCTTGGTATCTTCGAGCGCGGCCTTGAGCATCATGGCCGCGTCCAGCAGGGTCTGTTCTTCCCCGGCCGGTGCCTTGATCGAATAGTCCTCCCCGAGAATGGAGATGACTTTTACCCCTGCTGTGCCATGGTTCATGCGCTGACAGGGCCGGCATTGACGCGATCAACCAGTGCCTGGATGCGGGCAGCGGTGGCGCCGTGTTTTTCTTCCTGCTCCATCAGGTTCAGTTGCAGGCTTTCGTTTTCATCCTTGGCCTGGGCCAGTTCCGTGGACAGGGTCTGGTTGGTCTGCGCGAGGGTCTGGTTCTGTTGCACCAGGTCGCTGACGAGCTGTTCCAATTGGCTGAGGGATGCTTCCAACATTTTGATCTTCCAAGCGTTTTTCAAAGGGCGCGTACGATAAAGAAAAGTCACCACAGATGCCAGGGTTAAACCGGTGCAAGGCCTTGATTTTCCTGGCGGCTGACCGTTCCCGCGAGTTTAAAAGACTGTGTTCTGCCGATCTGGTTCCTGCACTTCGTCGCCCCGTTCCCGCTGCGACAAATGCGCACACCGACTCAAGACTTTAGTCGTATGACCGATAAGTCAGCCATACAGCAGCTCAACCCGCATGGATGCGGCCCTTTTCGGTATCCGCCCATGTCCCTCCGCAATATGAATATCGCCCCCCGGGCGTTCACCGGTTTCGCCCTGATCGGCGGCCTGATGTTGATTCTCGGCGTCTTCGCCTTGAATCAGATGAGCAAGATCCGCTCGGCGGGCGAAGACATCGCCAACACCAGTGTGCCGTCGATCAAGGCGCTGGATGAATTCACCCAGCTGACCCTGCGCTTGCGCGTTCTGTCGTATCGCCTGCTGATCAACCGCGAAGCGGACGTGCAGCAGAAAACCATCGAGCTGTTCGACATGCGCAACCGCCAGATCACCGAGGCGCAACGTGCTTACGAGCCGCTGATCTCCAGCCCTGAAGAACGCTCGGCGTACGATCAGTATGTGCAGTTGCTGGGACAATACCGCCAGCTCGAAGAGCGGATGAAAACCCTCTCGCGCAACAATCAGATCGATGCGTTGCAGCAACTGCTCAACACCGACCTGTTGTCCAATTCGGAAGCGGTGAACACCGCGCTGGCACGCTTGCTGGACATCAATACTCAGCAGATCGCCGACATCGACCAGGGGGCCAAGGATCAGTATTCGATGTCTTTCAATCTGGTGGTCAGCCTGCTGCTGATCGCCTCCGGCCTGACAATGCTGTTCGCGTGGCTGCTGACCGTGAGCATCACCAAGCCGATCGCCAAGGCACTCGATGCGGCGGAAACCATCGCCGAAGGCAACCTGACCCAGCCGATCCATGTCGATGGCAGTGACGAGGCCGGGCGTCTGCTGGCGGCGATGGCGAAGATGCAAACGAAACTGCGCGACACCCTGCAGCGCATCTCCGGCTCGGCCACCCAACTTGCCTCTGCCGCCGAAGAGCTGAACAGCGTCACCGACGAAAGCGCCCGTGGCCTGACCCAGCAGAACAACGAAATCGAACAGGCGGCCACCGCGGTCAACGAGATGACCAGCGCCGTCGAAGAAGTTGCGCGCAACGCCGTCAGCACTTCGGAAGCCTCGAAGAATGCCACCACATCGGCTGGCGACGGTCGCGATCTGGTGCAGGAAACCGTCAGCGCCATCGAACGCATGAGCGCCGACGTGCAAAGCACCGCTTCGTTGATCGGCGATCTGGCCAATGAGTCCCGCGATATCGGCAAGGTGCTCGACGTGATTCGCGGCCTCGCGGATCAGACCAACCTGCTGGCGCTGAACGCGGCCATCGAAGCGGCCCGCGCGGGCGAGGCCGGGCGTGGTTTTGCGGTAGTTGCCGATGAAGTCCGCGCGCTGGCTCATCGCACGCAGCAGTCGACCAGCGAGATCGAGCGGATGATCGGCAGCATCCAGAGCGGCACCGAACACGCCGTCGACTCGATGCGCAACAGCACCGAGCGCGCCGAATCGACGCTGAACATCGCCCGTGGTGCCGGTATGTCGCTCGACACCATCAACAGCGCCATCGTCGAAATCAACGAGCGCAACCTGGTGATTGCCAGCGCCGCCGAAGAGCAGGCGCAAGTGGCGCGTGAGGTTGATCGCAATCTGGTCAACATTCGTGATCTGTCGGTGCAATCGGCGACCGGGGCGAACCAGACCAGCGCGGCGAGCAATGAGTTGTCGCGGTTGGCGCTGGATCTGAACAACATGGTTGGGCGATTCAGCCTCTAATCATCGGATCAAGAGCACCCTCACCCCAGCCCTCTCCCAGAGGGAGAGGGAGCCGTTTTGCGGGCTGTTCAAAACCTGAGTACAACTCGATATCCCAAGTCAGCGGATCTCTCACATCCGCCACGGCCAGTTCCCTCTCCCTCCGGGAGAGGGCTAGGGTGAGGGGCAGCGATCCTGAGCCGTACACCAAACCCGCAACGCCGCTGCAAAAGCTTTTTGACAGCATCACATTTCAACAGGTTAGAATCGCTGGCACGCAGACTGCATGGTCAGTTTGTGCCCGTCTTTACGCTTCTGGAGTACTGCCTTTGAATGCGACGACCATCAACAGCCTGTTCTTGATCGGCGCGTTGCTGGTAGGCGCAAGCATTCTGGTCAGCTCACTGTCTTCGCGTCTCGGCATTCCGATTCTGGTGATCATTCTCGCGGTGGGCATGGCCGCCGGGGTCGATGGCGGCGGGATCATTTTCGATAACTACCCGACAGCCTATCTGGTCGGCAACCTCGCGCTGGCGGTGATTCTCCTCGACGGCGGTTTACGCACACGGGTGTCGAGCTTCCGCGTGGCGTTATGGCCAGCGCTATCGCTGGCCACTGTCGGCGTGTTGATCACCACCGGGCTCACTGGCATGGCCGCAGCCTGGCTGTTTGACCTGAATCTGATCCAAGGCCTGCTGATCGGCGCCATCGTTGGCTCGACTGACGCCGCAGCAGTGTTTTCGCTGCTCGGCGGCAAGGGCCTCAACGAACGGGTCAGCGCCACGCTGGAAATCGAATCCGGCAGCAATGACCCGATGGCGGTGTTTCTCACCGTCACCTTGATCGACATGCTTGCCAGCGGCCAGACCGGCCTGCACTGGAGCCTGCTGACCCACCTGATCCGCGAATTCGGCATCGGCGGCGTGATCGGCCTCGGCGGCGGCTGGGTGTTGCTGCAACTGGTCAACCGGATCAACCTGGCGACCGGTCTGTATCCGATTCTGATGATCGCCGGCGGGCTGGTGGTGTTCGCCTTGACCAATGCCTTGCACGGCAGCGGCTTCCTCGCCGTTTATCTGTGCGGTCTGGTGATCGGCAACCGTCCGGTGCGCAGCCGTCATGGCATCCTGCACATGCTCGACGGCATGGCCTGGCTGGCACAGATCGGCATGTTTCTGGTACTGGGGTTGCTGGTCACCCCGCACGATCTGCTGCCGATCGCCGTGCCTGCGCTTGCTCTGGCGCTGTGGATGATTCTGTTTGCGCGGCCACTGTCGGTGATGGTCGGCCTGCTGCCGTTCAAGGCTTTCCATGGTCGCGAAAAAGCCTTTATTTCCTGGGTCGGCCTGCGTGGCGCGGTGCCGATCATTCTCGCGGTGTTCCCGCTGATGGCCGGGCTGCCGAATGCGCAGCTGTATTTCAATCTGGCGTTTTTCATCGTGCTGGTGTCGCTGCTGCTGCAAGGCACGAGCCTGCCGTGGGTGGCGAAACTGTTGAAGGTGACGGTGCCGCCGGAGCCGGCGCCGATTTCCCGCTCGGCACTGGAAGTCCATGTCACCAGTGAGTGGGAGCTGTTCGTCTACAAGCTCGGCGCGGAGAAATGGTGCATCGGCTCGCCCCTGCGCGAGCTGAAAATGCCCGAAGGCACCCGCATCGCAGCCCTGTTTCGGGGTCAGCAACTGCTCCATCCGTCGGGTAGTACGGTGCTGGAAGTCGATGATTTGCTGTGTGTTATTGGCCATGAACACAACCTCGGCGCGCTCGGAAAACTGTTCAGTCAGGCGCCGCAGCGCGGCCTCGATCTGCGCTTTTTCGGCGACTTCGTGCTCGAAGGAGACGCCCAGCTTAAAGCGGTTGCGGCGCTTTATGGCTTACCGGCCGAGGGCATCGATCCGGACATGACCCTGGGCGCCTTCATTGCGCAGAAAGTCGGTGGCGCGCCCATCGTCGGCGACCAGGTGGAGTGGAACAACACCCATTGGACCGTGGCGGTCATGGACGGGAACAAGATCGGCAAAGTGGGCGTCAGATTCCCCGAAGGAAGTCGCCCGGGCCCCGGGCTCTTCCTCTAAACTGCGTTCACTCTCACTTGCTTGACCGGTCTCTATGCCTACCCTGCGCTCCTTTTTCGCCGCGGCCCTGCTGGGCCTGAGTCTCACTGTCGGCCCGTTGTACGCCGCCGAACCACCGTCCAGCGATGCCGTGCAGGCAAGCCTCGACAAGCTTGCCGACAGCAAACTGCCGGACGCTGATAAAAAAACGTTGCAGGGCGTGCTGCAAAGTACCCTCACGCAGTTGACCAATCGCCGGGATTACGAGCAGAAACTGGTCGATCTCAAGCAGCAACTGGCCAGCGCCCCCAAGCAGACCATCGAAAACACCCGCGAGCTGGCACGCCTCAAAGCCACTGCAGTGGTGCCGGTGGCACAGCGCTTCGCCAAGGAATCGATTCCGCAGCTGGAGCAGATTCTCACCGAGCGCTCGACCCAGCAAAGCGACCTGCAAAAGGCCCTGGCCGACGCCAACAGTCTGATCATCACCGCGCAGACCCGCCCCGAGCGCGCCCAGGCAGAGATCTCTGCCAGCCAGACGCGTATTCAGCAGATCAACAACATCCTCAAATCCGGCAAGGATGCGGGTAAAACCGTTAGCGCCGAGCAGCGCGACCAGTTGAATGCCGAGCTGGCAGCGCTGAATGCGTTGATCCCGCTGCGCCGTCAGGAACTGGCCGGCAACAGCCAGTTGCAGGATCTGGGCAACGCTCAACATGACCTCCTCTCGGAAAAATCCGACCGCCTCGACCGCGAGATTCAGGAACTGCAAACCCTGATCAACCAGAAGCGTCTGGCGCAGTCGCAGGAAACCGTGACCCAGCAGTCGATCGAAGCGCAGAAGGCCGGCGGCAGCAGCCTGCTCGCCAGTGAAAGTACGGCCAACCTCAAACTTTCCGACTATCTGCTCAAAAGCACTGATCGGCTCAACGAAGTCACCCAGCAGAACCTGCAGACCAAACAGCAACTCGACAGCCTGACCCAGAGCGATTCAGCGCTCGACGAGCAGATCAACGTGCTCAAGGGCAGCCTGCTGCTGTCGAAGATTCTCTATAAACAAAAACAGGCGCTGCCGCATCTCAAGGTCGACCGCGATCTGGCCGATCAGATCGCCGATATTCGTCTGTATCAGTTCGAAGTCAGCCAGCAGCGCGAATTGCTCAGCAACCCGGCGACCTACGTCGACAACCTGCTGGCCACGCAACCGCCGGAACAGGTCACCCCGCAACTGCGCAAGAGCCTGCTGGATCTGGCCAACACCCGCGCCGATCTGCTCGAACGGCTGAACCGCGAATTGAGCGCCGTGCTCAACGAATCGATCACTCTGCAGCTCAACCAGAAGCAATTGCTCAGCACCGCGCAGAGCCTGCGCGCCACCCTCGATGAACAGATGTTCTGGATCCCCAGCAACAAACCGCTGGACGTCGAATGGATGCGCGGCGTGCCGGAGCGTCTGGAGCGTCAGGTCAACACCCTGCCCTGGGCATCGAGCCTGAGTGAGCTGGTCGACGGCCTGACTCAGCGACCGCTGCTGTTCCTGCCGCTGGCGCTGTTGATCGGCGCGTTGCTGTGGCGGCGCAAGAATCTTTATGCGCGGTTGAACAAGGTCCACCAGGACATCGGTCACTTCAAACGCGACAGCCAGTGGCATACACCGCAGGCGATCCTGATCAACATTCTGCTGGCGATGCCGGTGGCGCTGGGGCTGGCGCTGTGTGGGCTGGCCTTGCAGATCGACGCGCGCGGGCAGAACGCCAACATGGGCGCGGCGCTGCTGCAAATGGGTCAGGCGTGGTTGGTGTTCTACACCGCCTACCGGATTCTGGCGCCGGGCGGCGTGGCTGAATTGCACTTCCGCTGGGAAAAACCGCAGGTCGAATTCCTCCAGGGCTGGATCCGTCGCCTCGGTCTGGTGGTGATGGCGCTGGTGACCATCGTTGCCGTCGCCGAACTGCAACCGGCCGCGCTGGCCGACGATGTGCTCGGCATGCCGGTGGTGCTGACCTGCTACGCCCTGATGGCGTGGCTGCTCAGCCGCTTGCTGATTGCCAGCCCGACCCACGAAAACACTTCGCTGTTCCGCAAGGCCGTCGGCGTGCTGTTTACCCTGCTGCCGATCGCCCTGTTTGTCGCGGTGTGTTTCGGCTACTACTACACCGCATTGAAACTCAGCGACCGACTGATCAACACCTTGTACCTGCTGATGTTCTGGCTGGTGATCGAGGCCACATTCGTCCGCGGTCTGAGCGTTGCCGCACGACGCCTGGCTTACCAGCGCGCGCTGGCCAAACGGCAAGCGGCGAAAGAGGCCGGCGACGGCGAAGCGGTGATCGAAGAACCGACGCTGGACATCGAAAAGGTCAACGAACAGTCCCTGCGCCTGATCCGTCTGGCCCTGCTCGGCGGCTTCATCGCCGCGCTGTACTGGGTCTGGTCGGACCTGATTTCGGTGTTCTCGTACCTCGACAACATCACCCTCTACGAATACACCAGCGGTACCGGCGCCAACATGAGCATGGTGCCGATCAGCATCGGCGACATGCTCGGCGCGCTGATCATCATCGGCATCACTTTCGCTCTGGCGCGCAACTTGCCCGGTCTGCTTGAAGTGTTCGTGTTGTCCAAGCTCGATCTGGCCCAGGGCAGCGCCTACGCGACCACGACTCTGCTGTCGTATGTGATTGCCGGCGTCGGCTTCGTCTCGACCCTGTCGACCCTTGGCGTGAGCTGGGACAAGTTGCAATGGCTGGTGGCGGCGCTGTCGGTCGGCCTCGGTTTCGGCATGCAAGAGATCTTCGCCAACTTCATCTCCGGCATCATGATCCTGTTCGAACGCCCGGTGCGGATCGGCGACACCATCACCATCGGCAACCTGTCGGGCACGGTGAGCAAGATCCGCATCCGCGCCACGACCATCACCGACTTCGACCGCAAGGACATCATTGTCCCGAACAAAACCTTCATCACCGGCCAGTTGATCAACTGGTCGCTGACCGACACCATCACCCGCGTCACACTGAAACTCGGCGTGGACTACGGCTCGGACCTGGATCTGGTCAAGGAACTGCTGCTCAAGGCCGCCCGGGAGAACCCGCGCGTGCTCAAGGAACCGGAGCCGCACGTGTACTTCCTCAATTTCGGCGAAAGCACCCTCGACCACGAGCTGCGCATGCACGTGCGCGACCTCGGCGACCGCAACCCGGTGCTTGATGAGGTCAACCGCTTCATCAACCGTGAGTTCAAGAAGCAGCACATCAACATCTCGTTCCGGCAGATGGAGGTCTATCTGAAAAACCTTCAGGGCCAGGAATACAAGATGGTGCCGGTGGAGCCAGAGAACAAAACCATCGCGCCGGTCGTCGACGCAGAGAAACCGTTGCCGGAACCGCCACCGAGCAAACTCGACTAACCGCTATGGTCCCAGCAGAATGCTCGGACATTCTGCTGGAGCCGGCCCGTGAAAGCCCTCGACGAACTGATATTCGACAATCGCTTCGCCCGCCTGGGCGACGCCTTCTCCGCCCACGTACTGCCCGAGCCGATCGATAATCCACGGCTGGTAGTGGCCAGCCCGGCCGCACTGGCCCTGCTCGATCTGGCCCCGGCGACGGCCGACACCGAGGAATTTGCCGAACTGTTCGGTGGCCACAAGCTGTGGGCCGATGCCGAGCCACGGGCGATGGTTTATTCCGGCCACCAGTTCGGCGGCTACACACCGCAACTGGGTGACGGTCGTGGTTTGCTGCTCGGCGAGGTCTACAACAACGCTGGCGAACATTGGGACCTGCACCTCAAGGGCGCCGGGCAGACGCCGTTTTCGCGCATGGGCGATGGCCGTGCGGTGCTACGTTCATCGATCCGCGAATTTCTGGCTTCCGAAGCCCTCTACGCGCTGAACATTCCTTCCTCGCGCGCAGCCTGCGTGATCGGCTCCGACACGCCGGTCTGGCGGGAGAAACAGGAACGCGCGGCGATGGTGCTGCGCCTGGCTCCGAGCCATATCCGCTTCGGCCATTTCGAATATTTCTACTACACCAAGCGTCCCGAACAGCAAAAGCAGCTCGGCGAGCACGTTCTGGCGATGCATTTCCCCGAATGTCTGGAACAACCGGAACCGTATCTGGCGATGTTCCGCGAGATCGTCGAGCGCAACGCCGAACTGATCGCCAAATGGCAGGCCTACGGCTTCTGCCACGGCGTGATGAACACCGACAACATGTCGATCCTCGGCATCACCTTCGACTTCGGCCCGTTCGCCTTTCTCGATGATTTCGACGCCAACTTCATCTGCAACCACTCGGATGATCAGGGCCGTTACTCGTTCAGCAATCAGGTGCCGGTCGGCCAGTGGAACCTCAGCGCCCTCGCCCAGGCTCTGACGCCGTTCATCAGCGTCGAAGCCCTGCGCGAAACCCTGGGCCTGTATTTGCCTCTGTTTCAGGCTCATTACCTCGACCTGATGCGCCGCCGCTTCGGCTTCACAACTGCCGAAGACGACGACCAGCAACTGCTGGAAAACCTCCTGCAACTGATGCAGAACAGCGGGGTCGACTACACGCTGTTCTTCCGCCGCCTCGGTGAAGAATCAGCCGAACAGGCCATCGCCCGCTTACGGGACGATTTCGTCGACATCAAGGGTTTCGATGCCTGGGGCGAACGCTACATCGCCCGCGTCGCTCGTGACGGCGATACCGATCAAGAGCAGCGCCGCGCCCGGATGCACGCGGTCAATCCGCTGTACATCCTGCGCAACTACCTGGCGCAAAAAGCCATCGACGCGGCCGAGCAAGGCGATTACGCCGAAGTGCGCCGACTGCATGCAGTGCTGAGCAACCCGTTTGAACAGCAGCCGGGGATGGAGAGTTACGCCGAACGGCCGCCGGAGTGGGGCAAGCATCTGGAGATCAGTTGTTCTTCCTGAGGCAGAATCAGGTAAACACGTCGATGGGCACATTGAAGCGCTCAGCCAACCAGCGAATCTGGCGCAGGTTCAGCTTGCGCTTGCCACTGAGAATTTCCGAAACGACGGATTGAGGACCGACGCCCGGCAGATCGCTTTGGGTCAGGCCGTGTTCGCGCATCATGTAACCGAGAACCTCTTCGCCACTCGCTTGGGCCATGGGGTGATGGGTGTGATCCCACTCCTCGATCCAGTCACCGATGATATCGACAAGGCTCATCAAAGGATGCGACTCATCGTCGCCCGTAATCTCAAGTAGCTCATCGACTGCCTTTACCAAGCAGTCATAGTCGTCCTCGCTCTTGGGTTTTCGAACCACTGGGGAAACAAACTCCCAATGCTCAGCGACCGTTTTTATCAAAATGCTCATACCCCTCCCTCCTTCCATTTGCCGCGATCATATTCGCGGTGATCCATTACGTGCTTTATGTAGAGCCGTTGAGATCGGTAACTGACAAAAGCAATTAACCTCAGTTTATTTCCGCCGATATCAAAGACGTGGAATTCGCCAACCTTATCGGTTGCGGGAAATATCGACTTCATTGCCGAGAAATCCCTTGGATAAATCCTGCTTGCCAGCCGAAACCACTGGGCCAGAGCGTTTGCTGCGTGCGGCCAACGTGTTTTGGCCTCTCGAATGGGTTTTTCACTAAACACATGCATGCAACATCCTTATCGCATTCTGCTATGGGGGAGTTAATCACAAATCAAAAATATCGCAAGTTGCGATACTGGCGGGCGGACCGGCGGCTCGCCTGTGACGTTTTCAGCCTAGGCATAGCAGACAAGACTGCACGATTGAAAATATGAGCAAACGTCTCAAACTACCTCTAATCAGCTCCCTTCAGGATTTCGCTCATGACCACGTCACTCCTCATCCCCTGCCCGTCCTGCAACGGTCTCAACCGCATCCCCGCCGAGCGCCTCGCTGACCAGCCCAAATGTGGACGCTGCAAATCGGCGGTGTTGTCGAGCAAACCGTTCGAACTCAAGCAAGGCGATTACGCCAGTCAGATCAAGGGCGATCTGCCGCTGCTGGTGGATGTCTGGGCGGACTGGTGCGGGCCGTGCAAGTCGTTTGCGCCGGTGTTCGAACAGGCGGCGGCGCAGTTGGCGGGCAAGTGTCGGTTGGCCAAGCTCGACAGCGAGGCCAATCAGCAGTTATCAGCGCAGTTGGGGATTCGCTCGATTCCGAGCCTGATTCTGTTCAAGAACGGCAGGGAAGTGGCGCGGCAAAGTGGTGCGTTTCCGTTGCCGCAGTTGATGGCCTGGTTGCGCAGCCAGGGGATCTGACCCACCACAGATCCAAGTGGAGGAGTAAGCCTGCTCGCGATGGCGTCGTGTCATTCAACACAAGCTTTGAATGTAACGGCCTAATCGCGAGCAGGCTCACTCCTACAGGGGGGATTGCGTGCGGTTCGGGGGGTCAGTGGCCTTCGAGCAGGTCATGCAGTTCGACGAACTGCTGGGTCAGCTTGTGCCGTGGGTCGAGGTGGATCAGCGGCATGCTCGCCTGATGGGATTCACGCATGCGTACCGAGCTGGACAGGTACACCGGCAGCACCGGCAGACCTTCGGCAATCAGTTCATCGAGGATCTGCTGCGGCAGGCTGGCCCGGGCCTGGAATTGATTGACCACGATGCCTTCGACTTCCAGGCCTTCGTTGTGGTCATCCTTGAGTTCTTCGATTTCGGCGATCAGGCCGTACAGGGCCTGACGGGAAAAACTGTCGCAGTCGAAGGGAATCAGCACCCGATCAGCGGCGATCAGCGCTGATACCGCGTAAAAGTTCAACGCTGGCGGCGTGTCGAGGTAGATTCGGTCGTAGTCTTCGGCCAGTTCATCGAGCAATTTACGCAGCTTGTTGATCTTGTGTTTGGCTTCGAGCTTGGGCTGCAAGTCGGCCAGTTCGGCGGTGGCGGTGATGATATGGAGGTTGTCGAACGGGGTTTCGTAGATGTCGGCCTGGTTCTTTTTTGAAAACGGCCCGGAGGACAGGGTCTGTTTGAAGAAATCGGCGATGCCCATCGGAATGTCATCGCCGGTCAGCCCGGTCAGATACTGAGTGGAGTTGGCCTGGGCATCGAGGTCGACCAACAGTGTGCGATAACCCTCGCTGGCGCTGACCGCCGCCAGATTGCAGGCAATGCTCGACTTGCCTACGCCACCTTTCTGATTGAACACCACGCGCCGCATGACAAAACCTCCGTGTATCAAAGAATGACCGAGTGTAGATGCGCGCGACCTCGCTTCGCTACCTTCACGGACGCGGACTACAACCAGAGGTGCAAAAATCCGCGGTCAGTAAGCGCGATAACCGCCACTGATCGCCGATAAGGCCGACAGACACCCAGGTGGGAATCAGGATAATGGCCATATGACAGTCGTCCCGGCGAACCGGTCGGTACATTTCGTTGGGCAAAATGTAACCAGCATTTGCTACACACCCGTCGCACCGGGATAATGCGCGCCACCCGGCGCCGAGCGCCACGTCAGGTCTGCCGCGGCCTGGGCGATTCAACGCGTCAACAATTGCCCGCAGGGGCGGGATGAATGTCCGTGATCAACTTCAACATCGCCCAATGGCGCGCGTGGGCTCCAGGGCTCGACAGCGTGGACGCCTGGCAGGCCTGGAGCCGGCAACCGGTCGTGCTCCAGAGCAGTGATGCCGCGCCCGATGTGTCGTTTTTGCCGGCCATGCAGCGCCGCCGCCTGAGCCGCCTGGCGCGGATGGCCTTCAGCGTCGGCTGGCCGCTGGCCGACGGACGGGACAATCTGCCGCTGGTGTTCGTCTCGCGCCACGGCGAAACCCCGCGCACCTTCGACATCCTTTGCGATCTGGCGAATGAACAGCCGCTGTCGCCCACCCAGTTCAGCCTCTCGGTGCACAACGCGATCATCGGTCTGTGGTCGATCATGCGCGGCGAAACCAGTGAAATGACCGCCCTCGCCGCCGCTGGCGACGGTCTTGAACACGGCATGCTCGAAGCGGCTGCCCTGCTGGCGGAAGGCGCCCCGGCGGTGCTGCTGGTGATTACCGAGGAGCAACCGCCAGCGGCCTATTCGGCGTGGGTCGATGACGTGCCGTTCCCCTATGCGCTCGGGCTGCTGCTCACGCCGGGTACCGACTGGCGGCTGACCTTGAACAGCGCCCCGCAAACACGGTCCAAGGCGCACTGGCCACACGCGCTGAACCTGCTGCGAACCCTGCTCGGCCAGCAATCCCATTGCCAACATGCGTGGAAAAATCGTGTATGGACCTGGCAACGCAACCCGTGAGCGAGAAAAACCGCGACGCCTATTACTGGCGCTTGCTGGCCACCGCCGCAAGCTTCGCCCTGTTCGGGTTGGGCGGCCTCTGCCTGCGCGTGCTGGTATTTCCATTGCTCAACTGCCTGCCCGGCGATGCGCTTGCGCACCGGCATCGTGCGCGCAAAACCGTCAGCCGGTTGTTCTGGTTTTTCGTGCGTTTCATGGCCCGCACCGGTGTGTTGACCTATGAAATACAGGGCGCCGAGCGCCTCGGTCGACCGGGGCAGATGATCATCGCCAATCACCCGTCGCTGATCGACGTGGTGTTCCTGATCGGTCTGGTGCGCCAGGCCAATTGCGTGGTGAAGAAAAGCCTGTGGGAAAACCCCTTCACCCGTGGCCCGCTGCGCAGCACCGAATACATCAGCAATGACGGCAGCATGGACATGCTCGACGCCGCCGCCCAATCCCTGCAAAACGGCCAGACCCTGATCATTTTTCCCGAAGGCACGCGCACCCAGCCGGGGCAGCCGCCGGCCTTTCATCGGGGGGCCGCTGCGATTGCCCTGCGCGGTGCGAAAATGGTGACGCCGGTGATCATCAAGGTCAGCCCGACTACCCTGACCAAAGCCGAACCCTGGTACCGCATCCCCAAGCGCCGCGTGCACTTCAGTTTTCGCGTGGGGGCCGATATAGACCCACAGACCTTCGCCGCGCAAGGGCCTGCCCCGCAGGCCTCGCGCAAGCTCAACGATTATTTGCATGACTATTTCATTAAGGAGCTCGCCGAAGATGAGCGATCTGCACCGTGACATCAAACAGCTGATCATCGATGCCCTCGGTCTCGAAGACATCGCCCCCGACGACATCGGTGACGAGCAGACCCTGTTTGGCGAAGGCCTGGGCCTGGACTCGGTCGACGCGCTGGAACTGGGCCTGGCCATTCAGAAAAAATACGGCATCAAGATCGACGCCGATGCCAAAGACACCCGCAACCATTTCACCAACGTGGCGAGCCTTGCGGCTTTTGTCACGGCCAGACAGGCAGCTTGAGACCGGACCATGCAAACTCGTGACGATATTTTCAACACCCTGCGCGATGCCCTGGTCGAGCTGTTCGAGCTCGATCCGGCCCGCGTAAGCATGGACGCCAATCTGTATCAGGATCTGGAAATCGACAGCATCGACGCGGTCGATCTGATCGATCACATCAAACGCCAGACCGGCAAGAAAATCGCCGCCGAAGAATTCAAGTCGGTGCGCACCGTCGGTGACGTGGTCGAGGCGGTCTACCGTCTGGTTCAACCGGCCGCATGAGCCGATTGATCGGCCTCGGCCTGCTGCTGGGCGGCCTGCTGTACCCCTTTGCGGTGTATTTCGGCATGGAGCACTTCGCGCCGTGGCAGTTCGGCCTGCTGTTGGGCAGTCTGTGGCTGGCGCGGGTGCTGAGTGGCGAGCGCAAACCCGGCAGCGTCTGGATGGCCGGCGTGGCGATCGCCTTTTGCGTGTTGCTGGCGCTGTTCGACAGCCCGCAATTGCTGCGCTGGTACCCGGTGCTGATCAGCGGCTTCATGCTGGTGCTGTTCGCCTCGAGCCTGACGTTCGGCATGCCGATGGTCGAGCGGCTGGCGCGCTTGCGTGAGCCGGATCTGCCACCCGAGGCGATTCGCTATACGCGCCAGGTCACGCTGGCCTGGAGTGTGTTTTTCTTCTGCAACGGTTTGTGCGCCGCGCTCCTGACCCTGTGGGCGCCGCTGGATTGGTGGATGTTGTACACCGGCCTGATCTCCTATGGATTGATCGGCCTGATGTTTGCCATTGAATGGCTGATACGACAACGGGTAAGAGGCCGTACATGAACTGGATAAAACTTGAGCACCTGCTGCTCAAGGCCCAACCGCTGCGGGCCGTCAGCCACGCACCGGCACTTGATCATGCCGCGCTGTGCGAGCAGGCGCTGAGCGTCGCCGCCGCGCTGCAGGCACGAGGCGTGCGCCATCTGGCCGTGCATCTGGAAGATGCCGCCGAACTGGCCATCGCGCTGCTGGGTGCCTGGCGCGCAGGCGTCAGCGTGCTGTTGCCTGCCGACCTGCAAGGGCAGACGCGCCAGCGCTGGGCGGACGAGGTCGACCTGTGGCTGACCGATCAGCCTGGCGATACCCGACTCGATCAACTTCAGCAGCCACCCTTGCCGGGCGCCGCGTTGGATCTCGATCAATGCCGACTGAGCCTATGCACCTCGGGCTCCAGCGGCGAACCCAAGCGCATCGACAAGACCCTGCGGCAACTGGCCAATGAAGTCGAGGCGCTGGAGCAATTGTGGGGCGCAGACCTCGGCGAAGCGTGCATTATCGGCAGCGTTGCCACCCAGCACATCTACGGCTTGCTGTTTCGCGTACTATGGCCGCTGTGCGCCGGGCGCCCGTTCGTGCGCAAACAACTGGCATTCCCCGAGGACATGCAGCGCGCCAGCCGCGAACATCCGGCCTTCGCCTGGGTCGCCAGCCCGGCATTGCTCAAGCGCATGGGCGACAACCTCGACTGGCCAGCACTGAGCGCGGTGCGCCGGGTATTTTCCTCCGGCGGCGCGCTGCCGCTTGAGGCCGCGCAAAGCCTCGAGCAACGCTTGCAGCAATGGCCGACGGAAATTCTCGGCAGCTCCGAAACCGGCGGTATTGCCTGGCGTCAGGGCGACGCATTGTGGCAACCGTTCGCCGCCGTCGAGCTGAGCCAGGACAGCGACGGCGCGCTGCTGATCGCCTCACCTTATTTGCCGGCCGGGCATGTCGAGCACAGCGCCGACGCCGCACGCATCGCGGCTGATGGGCGTTTCGAACTGCTCGGGCGCCTCGACCGGATCGTCAAACTCGAAGAAAAACGCATCTCCCTGCCCATGCTCGAACAGGCCCTGGTTGCCCACGAGTGGGTCGCCGAAGCACGTCTGGGCGTGGTGCAGGAAAATCGCGCGTCCCTCGGTGCTTTGCTGGTGCTGAGCGACGCCGGCCTGTTCGCGCTGCGCGAACACGGCCGCCGCGGTCTGACCGAGTCACTGCGCGAACACCTCAAGACACATTGCGAAGTGCTTGCCCTGCCGCGGCGCTGGCGGCTGCTGCGGCAGTTACCGCTCAATAGCCAGGGCAAACTGCCCCAGGCCGAAGTCGACGCCCTGCTGATTGCGCCGCGCCCGAAAGCGCCTGAACTGCTGGAACAAGTCGAAACGGGCGGTGAGTGGAGCTTGCAACTCAGCGTGCCGCCAGACCTGGCTTACTTCAGCGGGCACTTTCCCAAAGCGCCGGTTTTGCCCGGTGTGGTGCAGGTGGAATGGGCACTGAATCTCGGCCGTCAGTTACTGAAGCTCGACGGTGCGTTCGCCGGCATGGAAGTGCTGAAATTCCAGCAACTGGTGCGCCCCGGGGATGAAATTCAGCTGCACCTGCGTTTCGATGCCGAGCGGCGCAAGTTGTATTTTGCTTATCGCAATGACACGGCGACGTGTTCCAGTGGGCGGATCTTGCTGGGTGTTGAACATGGTTGATTTCGGTGAGTGCTGCGCACTCAATCGCGAGCAGGCTCGCTCCCACAGGGTTTGCGGTGGGTCAGGGGAGAACAGGCATGCATAAACCCTGCGCGGTAATCCCCGTTTATAACCATGAAACCGCGGTGGGCACCGTGGTCGACGCCCTCCTCGGCCAGGGCCTGCCGTGCATTCTGGTCGACGACGCCAGCGCACCTTCCTGCGCGCGCGTGCTTGATGGCCTGGCCCAGCGTGACGACGTGTTTCTGGTGCGTCTGACCGCCAATCAAGGCAAGGGCGGCGCGGTGATGACCGGGTTGCGCGAAGCTTCGCGGCTGGGCTTCAGCCATGTCCTGCAGGTCGACGCCGACGGTCAGCACGATTTGCAGGATGTCGCCCGGTTCGTCGCCGAATCCCGTGCGCATCCCGAGGCGATGATCTGCGGTTATCCGCTGTTCGATGAAAGCGTGCCCAAGGGCCGTTTGTATGCGCGTTACCTGACGCATGTGATGGTGTGGATCAACACGCTGTCGCTGCAGATCCGCGATTCGATGTGCGGCTTTCGCGTGTATCCGCTGGCGCCGACGCTGGCGGTGATCGACTCGGCGAAAGTCGGCAAGCGCATGGATTTCGATTCCGACATCCTTGTGCGTCTGGCGTGGCGCAATCAGCCGATGCGCTGGCTGCAAACCAGCGTGCATTACCCGCTGGACGGGGTGTCGCACTTTCGCCTGTTCCATGACAACGCGCTGATTTCCAGCATGCACACGCGGCTGTTCTTCGGCATGTTGCTGCGCTTGCCGGTGATCCTCTGGCGCCGGTGCAAACCATGAGCGAAGAAGCCGACAACAAGCACTGGGCCGACCGCGAAGAGCGCGGCAGCTTCCTGCTGATGAAATTCACCGCGGTGGCCGCCAAGGTCCTTGGCCGTCGCCTGCTCAGCCCGTTGCTGTATGGCATCGTGCTGTATTTTTTCCTGTTCGGCCGCATCGCCCGGCGCAGCGCCTGGCAGTACCAGCAGCGCTTGGCCGAATGGAGCCAGCGCGACGATCTGCGCCCGAGCCACTGGCGCGTCTTCAGCCAGTTCATGACGTTTGCCGATTCGCTGCTCGACAAGCTCGACGTGTGGAACGGCAAGCTGCGCATCGAGCAGATCGAAATCATCGACCCGGCGTTGTTGCGCAAACAGTTGCGCGGCAGTCGTGGTCAGCTGCTGGTCGGCGCGCACCTGGGCAACCTCGAGGTCTGCCGCGCGCTGGCCGAGATCGGCGAAAAGGTCACCATGAACGTGCTGGTGCACACCAAGCACGCCGAGCAGTTCAACCGTTTGCTCGGCGAGGCCGGGGCGACCAATCTGCGACTGATCCAGGTCAGCGAACTCGACCCGTTGATCATGCTGCAACTGCACGAACGGCTGGAGCGCGGCGAGTGGCTGGCGATTGCCGGCGACCGCGTGCCGCTGCATGGCGGGCGCAGCGTCACCGTCGACTTTCTCGGCCACCCGGCGCCATTCCCGCAAGGGCCGTGGTTGCTGGCCGGCCTGTTGAAGTGCCCGGTCAATCTTTTGATGTGCCTGAAACAACCCGACGGCCACTATCGCCTGACCCTCGAACCGTTCGCCGACGCCGTGGTGTGGACGCGCCGCGAACGCGAGCAGGTCATTCATCAGTGGGCCAGTCTTTATGCGCAGCGCCTGAGTCACTATTGCCTCGAAGCGCCGCAGCAATGGTTCAATTTCTACCCTTTCTGGAAAACCGATGACCACGCCAATTCCTGAGCCGGTAACCTTCGGCGAACGCCCCTTGCGCATCGAAGACGTGCTGGCCCTGGCCAACCGTCAGGTGCCCGTGCAGTTGCAGAACGATGCCGATTACCGCGAGCGCATCGCCAAAGGCGCGCGGTTTCTCGATTCGCTGCTGGACAAGGAAGGCGTCATCTACGGCGTGACCACCGGTTATGGCGATTCCTGCGTAGTAGCGGTGCCGTTGCATCACGTCGAAGCGTTGCCGCGTCACCTCTACACCTTCCACGGCTGCGGCCTGGGCAAACTGCTCGACGCGCAAGCCACCCGCGCGGTGCTGGCGGCGCGTTTGCAGTCGCTGTGCCACGGCGTTTCGGGGGTACGGGTCGAGTTGCTCGAGCGTCTGCAAGCGTTCCTCGAACACGACATTCTGCCGCTGATTCCTGAAGAGGGTTCGGTCGGCGCCAGCGGTGATCTGACGCCGTTGTCGTACGTCGCCGCAACGCTGTCCGGGGAGCGTGAAGTGCTGCTGCGTGGCGAGCGCCGTCAGGCCGCCGATGTGCACCGCGAACTCGGCTGGACACCTTTGGTGCTGCGCCCGAAAGAAGCGCTGGCGCTGATGAACGGCACTGCGGTGATGACCGGCCTCGCCTGCCTCGCCTTCGCCCGCGCCGACTATCTGCTGCAACTGGCCGCGCGCATCACCGCGCTCAACGTGGTGGCGCTGCAAGGCAATCCCGAGCATTTCGATGAGCGGCTGTTCGCGGCCAAACCACATCCGGGGCAAATGCAGGTGGCCGCGTGGTTGCGCAAGGATCTGGCGATCGACGCACCGACCCCGCCGCTGCATCGCCTGCAGGACCGCTACTCGCTGCGCTGCGCCCCGCACGTGCTCGGCGTGCTGGCCGACAGCCTGAACTGGCTGCGTTCGTTCATCGAAACCGAATTGAACAGCGCCAACGACAACCCGATCATCGACGCCGAAGCCGAGCGCGTGCTGCACGGCGGGCACTTCTACGGCGGGCACATCGCCTTCGCCATGGACAGCCTGAAGAATCTGGTGGCGAACGTCGCCGATCTGCTTGATCGACAGTTGGCGTTGCTGGTCGACGAGCGTTACAACCATGGCTTGCCGAGCAACCTTTCCGGCGCTCCAGCGGATCGGGCGATGATCAATCACGGTTTCAAAGCGGTGCAGATCGGCACCAGCGCATGGACCGCCGAAGCGCTGAAAAACACCATGCCGGCCAGCGTGTTCTCGCGCTCCACCGAGTGCCACAACCAGGACAAGGTGAGCATGGGCACCATCGCCGCCCGCGATGCGATCCGCGTGCTGGAGCTGACCGAACAGGTCGCCGCCGCCACCTTGCTCGCCGCCAACCAGGGCGTGTGGTTGCGCGCACAAGCTGACGATGCGCGGCCGCTGCCGCCAGCGCTGGCCGCCATGCATGAAGAGCTGAGCAAAGACTTCCCGCCGGTCATCGAAGACCGCGCGCTGGAAGGCGAACTTCGCCTGTGTCTGCAACGCATTGCCGCGCAACACTGGAGGCTGCATGCGTAGCGCCGGAGTGCTGCACGCCGACACGGAAATCCTCGTGCCGTTCTTTGACGTCGACACCATGCATGTGGTCTGGCACGGGCATTACGTCAAATACCTGGAAGTGGCGCGCTGTGCGCTGCTGGACAAGATCGGCCACAACTACGCGGCCATGGTCGAGTCCGGTTACGCCTGGCCGGTGATCGACCTGCAACTGCGCTACGTGCGTGGCGCGGTGTTCGGCCAGCGCCTGAACGTGCGCGCCAGCCTGGTCGAGTGGGAGAACCGTCTGAAGATCCACTACCTGATCACCGACCTGCAAACCGGTGAGCGCCTGACCCGCGCCAGCTCGGTGCAAGTCGCCGTCGAAGTCAGCCGCCGCGAGATGCAACTGGTGTCGCCGAAAGTCTTTACCGACGCCGTAGAAAGGATGCTGCGATGAACGTTCTGGTTAAAAGCCTCAGCGCGTTGGCGCTGCTGCTCATCTCGTCACTGGCCCAGGCCTTCGACCTGCAACAACTGAGCGCACAACTGGCGAAGCCGGAAGTCATCCACGGCCAGTTCGTTCAGGAAAAACACCTGCGCGCCCTGCCCCAGCCGCTGATCAGCAAGGGCAGCTTCGTTCTGGCAAAAAATCACGGTTTGCTGTGGCTGTTGAAGACCCCGTTGCAGCAGGACTACCGCATCAGCGCCAAAGGCATCGCCCGGCGTGACGGCGCGGGCTGGCAATTGTTGCCGAACAAGAGCGCCGGTGCCGAGCAGAACCGTTTGTTCCTTGCCGTGTTGCAAGGTGACAGCAGCGGCCTGCAACGGGATTTCGAGCTGGCCCTGAGCGGCGATGCGCAGCGCTGGCAACTGACCCTGACCCCGCGTTCGCTGCTGCTCCAGCAAGTATTCAAGCAGATCAACATCGACGGCGGCGCGCTGGTGCAGACCATCGAACTGCTGGAAACCCAAGGCGACAGCACGGTGCTGCGCATGCAGGACAGCACGGCCGACCAGCCATTGAGCGACGCGGAGCAACATGACTTTGCCGAGTGAACGCAGGCTGCCGTGGCTGTTCCTGATCCTGCTGCTGGCGGTCGTTGCGCTGGCCGGCTGGCAGTGGCGCGCCGGTCCGCCATTGTCGGCGAACCTCATGGAACTGGTGCCCGGCACTCAGCCTGACGCCCTCGAACAGCGCGCCGAACAGCGCATGCAGGAACCGCTCAACCGCGAGATGCTGGTGCTGGTCGGCCACGCCGATCGCCAGCAAGCGGTGGCCATGGCGCAGACGCTCGGCGAGCAATGGCAGGCCAGCGGCCTGTTCGAGACCGTGCAGTGGAACCTGCAAGCCGATCTGCCGGCCCTGCGCGCGCAACTGCTGCAAGGGCGGCTGGCGATGCTCTCGGCCGATGATCGGCAATTGCTGATCGAACATCCCGACGCGTTTATCCAGCAACGGGTTCAAGCGCTGTTCGACCCGTTCAGCGGTTTCAGTCTGGTGTCGAGTCAAGAGGACTGGCTGGGCCTGACCGGGCGCATCCAGAACAGCCAGCCGCAACACGGCGCGGTGCAACTGGACATCGGCAGCGGCGCGTTGATCGCCGACGCCGACGGCAAGAGCTGGGTACTGCTGCGGGCGCGTACCCGCGGCAACGCCTTCGACATGAACCTGCCGCTGCAAGTCGCCGATCTGCTCGCGCAGAGTCGCGCCCAAGCGACGAAGTCCGACGTGAAACTGTTGGCCGCCAGCGGCTTGCTGTATGCCGCCAACGGCCAACAACAGGCGACCCGGGAAATGACCTGGGTTGGCGGCGGTGCCACGGTTGGCATCCTGTTGCTGCTGTTGCTCGCGTTCCGCCGCTGGCGGGTGTTGCTGGCGTTCGTCCCGGTGCTGGTCGGCATGCTCTTCGGCGCGGTTGCGTGTGTCGCGCTGTTCGGCCACATGCACGTGATGACCCTGGTGCTCGGCTCCAGCCTGATCGGCGTGGCGGTGGATTATCCGTTGCACTACCTGTCCAAGAGCTGGAGCCTGAAGCCGTGGCGCAGTTGGCCGGCGCTACGTTTGACGCTTTCCGGGCTGACCTTGAGCCTGGTGACCAGTGCCATCGGCTATCTGGCGCTGGCGTGGACACCGTTCCCGGCGCTGACGCAGATTGCCGTGTTCTCCGCGGCCGGATTGTTCGGCGCCTATTTATCCGCCGTGTGCCTGCTGCCGGCATTGCTGAACAACCTCGAACTGCGCCCGGCGCAATGGCCGCTGCAACTGGCCGAACGCTTGGTCACGCTGCGCGAAAGACTGCTCGAACGCGTCCGTACGCCGGTGCTGCTGGCGCTGCTGATTGCCTTCTGCGCCGGCGGTCTGATGCAGCTGCAAAGCAAGAACGACATCCGCCAGTGGGTCGGCGCACCGCAACAGCTGACCGATGAAGCCCAGACCATTGCGCGCATCACCGGTTATCAGCCGACCAGCCAGTTTTTCCTCGTTCGCGCTGCCAATCAGGAGCAGTTGCTCGAACGTCAGGCGGCGCTCAGCGAGCGTCTGCAGCAACTGGTCAATCTCGACAAGCTGCAAGGCTATCTGGCGCTCGATCAACTGGTCAGCCCCCCAACTCAGCAAGAGCGGGTGCGCGCCGCGCTGAATCAACTGCCGCAGCACTGGCAGCCACTGCTCGACCTCGGCGTGCCGCTCGCGGCGTTGCAAGCCGAGCTGCAGCAGTTGCAGACCGTGCCTGCCGAGGACATCGATGCCGCACTGGCCGGCCCGCTCGGCGAGCCGTACCGCACGCTGTGGCTCGGCCCGACCGACGATGGCGTCGCGGCGATCACCAGCCTGCAAGGCCTGAACAACCCGGCACTGTTGCGGGTGCAGGCGCTGGATTTGCCGGGCGTGCGACTGGTCGACCGTCTCGGCGAATTGAATGAAGTCTTCGCCGCCACGCAAATCAGCGCCGCCGAACTCAAGCTCGCCTCCTGCGTGCTGATCGTGCTGGTGCTGATGCTGCCGTTCGGCCTCGGTGGCGCGCTGCGCATCGTCGCCCTGCCACTGCTGGCGGCGCTGTGCAGCCTGGCCAGCCTCGGCTGGCTCGGTCAGCCGCTGACGCTGTTCAGTCTGTTCGGCCTGCTGCTGGTGACGGCGATCAGCGTCGACTACGCGATTCTCATGCGTGAACAGGTCGGCGGCGCGGCAGTGAGCCTGCTTGGCACCTTGCTGGCAGCGGTGACGACCTGGCTGTCGTTCGGTCTGCTGGCGGTGTCCAGCACCCCGGCGGTGAGTAACTTCGGTCTGTCGGTGAGCCTCGGTCTGGCGTTCAGCTTCATGCTGGCGCCGTGGGCCGGACGCCATGCGCACAGCGACACTGCCACGGAGCCGCACGCATGATGATCGCGGTTTTCTGGCTGTTAGCGCTGGCCTTGTTCGCCGTGGCGACTCGCGTAGGCCGCCACTTCGGCCTGATCCCGATTGTCAGTCAGTTGCTGCTGGCCAGTTTCGGCCTGCCGTTGTTGATGTACTTTTGGGTCGAGCCGAGTTGGCAGCTCAGCGGCGCGCAACTGATCGCACCAGACTGGTTGAAGAGCCTGTACAGCTTGAGTTTTGCCTTGCTGCTAGGACACATTCTCAGCGATGTCATCGATCTGAAACTGGATCGGCAAAGCCTGAAGATCGCCGTACCGAGTTTCGCTGTGCCTTTTGCTGCGGGTCTGGCGGCGGCTTGTTGGCTGTTGCCGGCACAAGCGTGGCTGAGCTCGCTGGCAATCGGGCTGGTGTTCGCGATTACCGCGATCCCGGTGCTGTATCTGTATCTGCGCCATATCGATTACCCGCCCGCCGCGACGCGCCGCCTGGTACAGACCGCCATCCTCATCGACCTGACCTGCTGGACGCTCTTCGGCCTCGCTCAGGGCAGTCTGCACCTGAGCAGTCTGCTGCTGCCGCTGGCCCTGGCTGGCGTGCCGTTGCTGCTGCGCCTGTTCGGTGTACGTCGACCGCTGACGTTCAGCCTCGGCTTCTTTGCGCTGCTGGTGATGGCCGAGCACTACAAACTCAACGCGCTGATTCTCGGCATCGGTTACCTGCTGTGCATGGCCGCATTGAAAGTGCCGTTGGTATTGCCATTGCCCGCGCTGTGGATGAACCGTTTGCAGACGTTGCTGGCGATTCCGTTGATCCTGACCTTCGGCATCGTCCAGATCGATGTGCACAGCGCGTTCGCCAGCCTCGACGCGTTGCAATGGGCGGCGCTGCTGCTGTTGCCGATTGCCAGTAAACTGCTTGGCAACTGGCTCGGCCTGGGCTGGGCCGGAGCTTCGTTCGCAGGCGCCAGCCGCTGGCGCGAAAGCGTGCTGCTGAACATTCGCGGCCTGAGCGAAATCGTTTTTCTCAATCTGCTGTTGCAGCAACAATTGATCAGCCCGGCGCTGTACTTTGCGTTGATGCTGATGGGCCTGATCGCAACGCTGTTGCCGGCGCTGATCGGTCTGCACCGCGCACCACTGACTATCAACTCTCATTTGCCCCGGAGTTCCCGTGCCAATCGCTGAACTGCAATCGCGTCAGGTAGTGATCATCGGTGCCGGCCCGTCCGGTGCCATCGCCGCCGCCCTGCTAAAGCGCAAGGGCCACGATGTGCTGGTGATCGAACGCCAGCATTTCCCACGATTTTCCATTGGTGAAAGCCTGCTTAGCCATTGTCTGGATTTCGTCGAAGAGGCCGGCATGCTCGACGCGGTGAATGCCGCCGGTTTCCAGCGCAAGACCGGCGCCGCCTTCGCCTGGGGCGAGCGCTACAGCGCCTTCGATTTCAGCGACACCTTCACCGATGGCAAGCCGACCACCTTTCAGGTGCAGCGCGCCGATTTCGACAAACTGCTGGCCGATCAAGCGGCGCTGCAAGGTGCGGAAATCCGCTACGGCGATGCCATCGTCAGCGTCGATTTCGAGCGAACCCGACCACAGCTTGATGTACGTCGCGAGGACGGCAGCGAGTACCGCGTCGAAGCCGATTTCGTGCTGGATGCCAGCGGCTACGGCCGGGTGTTGTCGCGCTTGCTGGATCTCGAGGCACCGTCGAATTTCCCTGTGCGTCAGGCAGTGTTCACGCATGTCGAAGATCACATCGACAACCCAGCCTTCGACCGCGAGAAAATTCTCGTCACCACCCACCCTGAACACCGCGACGTGTGGTTCTGGACGATTCCGTTCAGCAATGGCCGTTGCTCGGTGGGCGTGGTGGCGGCAGCTGCACACTTCGAAGGTCGCGACGCTGATCTGGACGACTGCCTGCGCGGCTTCATCAGTGAAACGCCGAGCCTGGCCCGCGTACTGAACAATGCCGTGTGGGATACCCCGGCACGAACCCTCGGCGGTTATGCGGCGAATGTGAAAACCCTGCACGGGCCGGGTTTTGCCTTGCTCGGCAATGCCGCGGAATTTCTCGACCCGGTGTTTTCCTCCGGCGTGACCATCGCCATGCGCTCGGCGAGCATGGCCGCTGCGGTGCTGCACCGTCAGTTGCAGGGTGAAGCGGTCGATTGGCAAAGCGAGTTTGCCGAGCCGCTCAAGCGCGGCGTCGACACCTTCCGCTGCTACGTTGAGGGCTGGTACGCCGGCACCTTTCAGGACGTGATCTTTTATGAAAATGGTCAAGCGGATATCCGCCGGATGATCTGCTCGATTCTTGCCGGTTACGCCTGGGACGAACGCAACCCGTTCGTCAGCGAAGCGCGCAGACGCCTGAACATGATTTCCGAACTCTGTGCAAAGGACGCCACATGAACCACTTGAGCGACAGCTACGTCGAGGAAACCCGCTTCGGTTTCTGGTTCCTGCGCAGCCACACCTGGCAGCACCATGTACTGCGCGTGGCGATCAATGATCTGCGGGGTTTGTTCTCCGAGGCGCTGCCGCAAAAACCGGTGCTGCTCGACGCCGGATGCGGCCAGGGCAAGTCGTTCGCTCATCTGCGCCAGACCTTCGCCCCGCAGCGCCTGATCGGTATCGACGCCGATCGACACAGCCTCGAACTGAGTGCTGCTGAAGCGGCACGTCTGGAGCTGGACGTCGAGTTGATCGGCAGCGACTGTGCGAAGCTCAATGTGCCGGACGCCAGTGTCGACCTGCTGTTCTGCCACCAGACGTTCCATCACCTGGTCGAGCAGGAAAAAGCCCTCGCCGAGTTTTATCGCGTACTGAAACCGGGCGGCTATCTGCTGTTCGCCGAGTCCACCGAGGCTTACATCGATACCTGGGTGATCCGCTGGCTGTTCCGTCATCCGATGCACGTGCAAAAAAGCGCAGCGCAGTATCTGCAGATGATTCGCGAGCAGGGCTTTGAGTTCGCCGAGCGCAATGTGTCTTACCCGTACCTGTGGTGGAGCCGGTCGAAGGATTTCGGTTTGCTGGAGCGCTTGGGGTTGCGCAAGCCGAAGCCGTTTGGGCAACGGGAAGAGACCTTGGTCAATGTTGTGGCGCGCAAGCCATTGGCAGGGACTTCCTGATGCACTCTCTATCCTGTAGGAGTGAGCCTGCTCGCGATAGCGCCGGGTCAGCCAACCTGTGTGTTGAATATTTGATCGCTATCGCGAGCAGGCTCACTCCTACAGTGACCGCAGCGCTGCGACTGTTGGTGATCGGCGTGATGCTGTTGTTGAGTGCCTGCGCCAGTCAGGCGCCGCTGCCCGCGGCCAACCCGACTTTGCCCCTGCCGCTGCAACTGCACATCGAACGCCAGCAGGCCGGGCAGCGTCAGGACTGGCTGTTGGTGATCCAGCGCGAAGGCCCGGGCATCCGCTGGTCGATGATGGATCCGCTGGGCATCCCGCAAGCCCGTCAGCAATTGATCAACGGCCAGTGGCAGGCCGATGGTCTGCTGCCGCCGAACCCCGAGGCGCGGGAATTGTTTGCCGCGCTGCTGTTCGCCCTGACCCCGTCCGGCGAACTGCTGCGCAACTACCCCGCCGCGCAGCAACAGGACGAGCAACGCTCCCTGCCAGCGCGCTGGACCATTGATTATGCACAACCGTTGAGCTTCGAATTGAATCTGCCGCAAGGCCCGCATTATCGCATTTCCCCGCTCGGTGATCCCACGCCATGACCGCTTATCTGAATGCCCTCGGTGTGATCTGCGCGCTGGGCCGTGACAAACATGAAGTCGCGCGCAAGCTGTTTGCCGGCGATTGCTCGGGCCTGCGCCGTGAATCGGCCTGGGTGCCGCAGCGCGCGCTGCCGGTGGCCGCCGTGCCCGGTGAGCTGGCGCCGATCCCGGCGGAACTGGCCGAGCACAGCACGCGCAACAATCAATTGCTGCTCGAAGCCGCGCTGCAGATCCGCGACGACATCGAGCAAGCGATCCAGACTTACGGCCACGAGCGCATCGGCGTGGTGCTCGGCACCAGCACCTCGGGCATCGACGAGGCCAGCCGGGGTCTGGCGCACTACATCCGTGAGCAGCATTTCCCGGCCGAATACGATTATCGGCAACAGGAACTCGGTGCCCCGGCGAATTTTCTCGCCGAGTGGCTGCAACTCAGCGGCCCGGCGTATGTGATTTCCACTGCGTGTACTTCCAGCGCCCGGGCGTTGATGAGCGCTCAGCGCCTGCTCGATCTGGGCCTGTGCGACGCCGTGCTGTGCGGCGGTGTCGACAGCCTGTGCAAACTGACCCTGAACGGTTTTTCCTCACTGGAAGCGATGTCGGACGAGCGTTGCAATCCGTTCTCGGCCAACCGCAATGGCATCAATATCGGTGAAGCGGCGGTGCTGTTCGTGATGAGCAGACAGCCAGGCGCAGGCCCGGCTATCGCGCTGCTCGGTGCTGGCGCCAGTTCCGATGCGCACCATATTTCCGCCCCGGAACCGAGCGGTCGCGGCGCCCTGCAAGCTATGCAGAAAGCCCTGAGCCGCGCGCAGCTGCAAGCAGCGCAAATCAACTATCTCAACCTGCACGGCACGGCGACCCAGCACAACGACGCCATGGAAAGTATGGCGGTCGCGGCGCTGTTTGCCGAAGGCGTCGCCTGCTCCTCGACCAAGCCGCTGACCGGCCACACCCTCGGCGCTGCCGGCGCGCTGGAAGCGGCGTTTTGCTGGCTGAGCCTGAGCGTCGACAACCACAAGCACGCCTTGCCCCCGCACGTCTGGGACGGCGCGGCCGATCCTGCTCTGCCTGCGCTGAACTGGGTGACCGCGAGCACACGCCTGTCGTCCATTGCACCGCGCTACCTGATGAGCAATTCGTTTGCCTTCGGCGGCAACAACGTCAGCCTGATTATCGGAGACGCCCCATGACCCCCTGGCCGCTCGCCGAACTGTTGCCGCATGCCGGCGACATGATTCTGATCGACGCGATCGAGCGTTTCGACGATGAGCAGATTTTCACCCGCCTCACGGTCCAGCCGGACGGCCTGTTCAGCCTCGCCGACGGCAGCCTGCCGGCATGGGTCGGTATCGAGCTGATGGCGCAAAGCGTCGCCGCGTTCGCCGGCTGTCACGCGCGGCAGAAAGGCAATCCGGTCGAGCTGGGTTTCCTGCTCGGCACGCGCAAGTTCGAGTGCAACGTCGAAGCTTTTCCCGCCGGCAGTCAACTGACCGTCCACGGCCTGCGCTCGCTGGAAGACGACAACGGCATGGGCGTGTTCGAATGCCATATCCACGGCGACGGCATCCACGCCAGTGCGCGGCTGAATGTGTTTCGTCCGCCGCAGGCCACTCAATATCTGCAACAAACCAAGGAGTCGAACGATGACTGAATCGGTACTGGTCACCGGCTCCAGCCGTGGCATCGGCCGCGCCATTGCCCTGCGCCTGGCGCAAGCCGGGCACGATATCGTCCTGCATTGCCGTAGCGGCCTGGCGCAAGCGCAAGCCGTTCAGACTGAAATCCAGGCGCTGGGGCGCAATGCACGCATCCTGCAATTCGACGTGGCCGAGCGCGAAACCTGCAAAGCCATTCTTGAAGCCGACGTCGAAACCCATGGCGCCTATTACGGCGTGGTGCTCAATGCCGGTCTGACCCGTGACGGCGCCTTCCCCGCGCTGAGCGATGACGATTGGGACATGGTCCTGCGCACCAACCTGGATGGTTTCTACAACGTCCTGCACCCGGTGATGATGCCGATGATTCGCCGCCGCGCCGCTGGGCGGATTGTTTGCATCACTTCGGTTTCCGGGCTGATCGGCAACCGTGGCCAGGTCAATTACAGCGCCTCCAAGGCGGGCGTGATCGGCGCGGCAAAGGCATTGGCGATCGAGCTGGGCAAGCGCAAAATCACCGTTAACTGCGTCGCCCCGGGCCTGATCGACACGGCGATGCTCGATGAAAACGTGCCGGTGGAAGAGCTAATGAAAATGATCCCCGCGCAACGCATGGGCACCCCGGAAGAGGTGGCCGCTGCGGTGAATTTCCTGATGTCGGCGGAAGCCTCGTACATCACCCGTCAGGTTTTGGCGGTCAACGGAGGCTTGTGCTGATGAAGCGCGTCGTCGTCACCGGCATGGCCGGCATCACCTCGCTGGGCAGCGACTGGGACACCATCGCCGGCCACTTCGCCGCCAACCGCAGCGGCATCCGTCGCATGCACGAGTGGGACCGCTTCAGCGAACTGAACACGCGCCTGGCCGGCCCCATCGACGACTTCGTAGTGCCCGCGCACTGGACGCGCAAGCAACTGCGCAGCATGGGCCGGGTGTCGCGGCTGGCGGTCGGTGCCTCGGAAAGAGCGCTGGCCGATGCCGGGCTGCTCGGCAACGAATCGATCAAGGACGGCCGCATGGGCGTCGCGTGCGGCTCGTCCACCGGCAGCACCGATGAGATCAAGGCGTTCGGCAACATGTTGCTCAACTCGGTAGCCGAGGGGCTCAACGCCAACTCCTACGTGCGGATGATGCCGCACACCACGGCGGCCAACATCAGCATCTTCTTCGGCCTCACCGGTCGCTTGATCCCGACCTCCAGCGCCTGCACCAGCGGGAGCCAAGGCATCGGCTACGCCTATGAAGCGATCAAGTTCGGTCGCCTGCCGCTGATGCTCGCCGGCGGCGCCGAAGAGCTGTGCCCGACTGAAGCCATGGTCTTCGATGCGCTCTACGCCACCAGCCTGAAAAACGATGCGCCGCAGACCAGCCCGCGCCCATACGACAAGGGCCGCGACGGTCTGGTAATCGGTGAGGGTGGCGGCATGCTGGTTCTTGAAGAACTGGATCACGCCCTCGCCCGTGGCGCGCGCATACACGCCGAGATCGTCGGTTTCGGCAGCAATGCCGACGGCCAGCACACCACGCGCCCGGAGCAAGTGACCATGCGCCGCGCGATGGAGCTGGCACTGGAAGACGCCGGTTTGACGCCGGATGCGATCGGTTATGTAAATGGTCACGGCACCGCTACAGAACAGGGCGACATTGCCGAAACACTGGCAACCAGCAGTTTGTTCGGCGAACGCATGCCGATCAGCTCGCAGAAAAGTTTTCTCGGCCACACCCTTGGCGCCTGTGGCGCGCTGGAGTCGTGGTTCAGCATCGAAATGCTCAACCGCGACCTGTACGTGCACACGTTCAACCTCGACGAGGTCGACCCGCACTGCGGCAAGCTCGATTACCTGCGCGGCGAATTCCGCCAGATGCATCACGACTACGTGATGAACAACAATTTCGCTTTTGGTGGCGTCAACACCTCGTTGATTTTCCGCCGCTGGCACTGACCGCAAGACGTTTGGAGTGAAGGGAATGACTCAGTTTCACCGCATCGCCGCTTTGTTGGCACTGATCCTGGTGCTCGGCGGGTGCACCAGCAAACCGGTGTACAACGCCAAGGAAGAGTTCTCGCCGAACCTGGGCTTCACCCAGCAACAGATGAGCCGCGCGATCGTCACCGCGCTCAACGATCGGCAATGGGTGGTGCAATCGGTGCGCCCGGGCATGATCAAAGCAGCGATCACCGTGCGTGGTCGCCATCACGCCGAAGTCGACATTCCGTTCAGCCCGACCTCGTTCGAGATCGACTACCGCAGCAGCTACGGCCTCAATGCCAAGGACGGGAAGATCCACGGTAACTACAACCGCTGGGTCAACCGCCTGCGCGACAACGTGCTGAAAGAACTGTCGATCAACCCGGACATCGAAGCCGTCAACAACCTCGGCATCATCAAGCAAGGCGCCGACGAACCGACCTACCTGAGCTTTCGCGAAGGCGTCAAACGCGCCACCGACGCCGGCCTGCTCGATGGCAGCGTGAAGTTCTATCTGGCCGGCGAAACCCTACCCAAGCAAGTGCGCAAACTCGACACCGTGAGCAGCAGCCGCAAGACCAACGGCTCGAACAAATCCGACGAAGACGCCTGCTTCTGGGCTCTGCAATCCGCCCTCGCGACCCTGCAGAACGCCGCGAAAAACGCCGACGCCAACGCCGTGATCAACATCGCCAGCGTCGACCAGCGCGACCTGTACAAAGACACCGAAAAATTCCAGTGCCGTGCCGGGACACTGGTGTCGAGCGTAGCGTTGCGCGGGGATCTGGCGCACGTGGATTGAGTGGATTGTAGAAACGACAAAGGGCGCCTTTCGGCGCCCTTTCACAAACAGGTTGGCTTGTCATCGCCGCTTACCTGTCTGGCTCCGCGATGGCTGGTATCCAGGATCCTCAGAGTCTCACAAGCCCCTTGCGGGAACGGCCTCAGTATTGCTCGAATCGCCGCTCCCGGGCAACGGCTGGCGTTTGGCCTTGCAGTGCCACTCTCAAAGCCACTACAGCCCAAGCGCCCGTCTGACCGCAGCTTTAACCGCGCAGAACTCTTCTGTTGCAAGTTGTGAAATGAGGTAGACACGTTTTCCTGTCCGGTCTTTGCTTTTGATCCGGTCCAGCCGGGAGAGGCTAACGGTAGCGACCATATCGCATTTTGCCCAACATCTCGGACGAGCGCCTTGTAGATGGCTGGGGAGTTCGAAATGGTGATCAAGTAAACAATCCGGCGCAGTTGTACTGAGTGGCACGACCGTCACCAGCATACTGTTTGTCCGGTGTTTGCGTATCACAACTACAGGTCGGACCTTGATCATCTCAGGCACTTCATAACCTCTGAAATCGCAAATCAGAACGCTGCCCTCCTTGGGCTGGTATCGAAGCGGCATCCATCGCACTCTCTGAAAAGAAACGATTTTGCGCAGGAAAACAAATACTCACTAAAACACTTCGTAACCGCAAATGTAGGTAAAACGCCTCATAGGCCTGATCGCTTCTAAACAGCATCTACACTCGCTCATACAGGCCTCGACTCAAGCCTGCCGGGACAGAAGGCTTCGTCAAGCACTCGCCGCTCCCTTTCACCGTCAAGGAGATGACCATGCAAGCGAAAGCCCTGCTCGCCGCTGCGCTTTTCACGCTGCTGCCTGGAGCCAGCCACGCGACCAACCTGATGTACATGCCCTTCGAAACCGTGCTGTCGGATGCAATTCGCGCCGGGCGGCTGGATGGCAGTGTGAAGTTCTACCTGATCGGCAACGGGCCGAAGGGCACTCAGCAGTTGTTGCGGCGCGGCGTGGTCAGTGATCTGAAGACCAATGGTTTCAACAAGAGCGATCACCATTCCTGCGAGTGGGTGTTGCAGTCGAACCTGATCAAGTTACAGGCCGATGCCAAGCGGGTCGGGGCGAATGCGGTGGTCAATATCGTCAGTTACTACGACCAGCGTGTGCGCAAAGATTTGAATACCTACGAGTGTCGGGCGGGGATTTTTGTGACGCGGGTGGCGCTGAAGGGGGATTTGGTGCGGTTGCCTTAGTCAGCGCTCTGATGTCTTTGGCGCTGCTTCTGGCCTCTTCGCGAGCAGACTCGCTCCCACCTTGGAATGCGTTCCCCTGTGGGAGCGAGCCTGCTCGCGAAAAGGCCAGAAGCCTTCACGTAGAGTCGACTTTGCGCGTGAGCAAATCTACGAACGCCTTGGCCATCGGCGATTTCTGATCCTTGCGCTGCACCAGCCACACCGCAGACACCGCTTGCGGATCGAGCAACGGTCGGTAGACCACGCCGTCGATGCGCATCCGCTGATAGGACGCCGGCAGCACCGAAACCCCCAACCCCGCTGCGACCAGACCGATGATGGTCATCGCCTCCCCCGCCTCTTGGGCGAAGTGCGGGCTGAACCCGGCGTCTCGAGCCAGGCTCAATAGCTGTGCGTACAAGCCGCTGCCATAACTGCGCGGAAAGAACACGAACGGTTCCAGCGCCAGTGCCGAGAGAAACAGCCCTTGCTCGGAGCCCTGCGCCAATGGATGCGTGGAGCTGAGCACCGCGACCAACGGCTCGCGCATCAATTCAACCACGCTCAACGAATCCGGCAACCCCAGCGGACGCATGATGCCGACCTCGATCGACTCGTCGACCAATGCGTCGGCGACCATGGTGCTGCTCATCTCGCGCAGGTTCAGATGCACCGCCGGGAAACGCTGGCGAAAGGCAAAGATCGCCTGCGGAATCGTCGAGTTGAACGGCGCCGACGAGGTGAAACCGATCTTCAATTCGCCCAGTTCACCCAATTGCGCGCGGCGCGCGACATCGGCGGCCTTATCGACCTGCGCCAGCGCCAACCGCGCCTCCTGTAGAAACAGCCGCCCGGCTTCGCTGAGTTCGACCCGACGATTGGTCCGCTCAAACAGGCGCGCGCCCACCTCTTGCTCCAGCGCCTGAATCTGCTGGCTCAGGGGCGGCTGGGAAATGCCGAGCACCTGTGCCGCACGGCCGAAATGCAGTTCTTCGGCGACGGCGATGAAGTAGCGTAGATGGCGCAGTTCCATGGATTTCTCATCAGGTCGTTAAAGCTATCAAACAGGTCGAACAATATATTGGATAGAAACATTAGCCAGCTATATGATTTTTTCATTGCCTGCCTGGCTGTGCTCCCCCGAGGTCTGAAGTGAAAACTGCCGTTGCGCCATTAGCCCATGAAGTCCCGCCTGCTGCAGCGGACGATGCCATCGCCGAGCTGCAGGACATTTTTATCGAAAAAGGCACAGCGGCGTTCATGCGCACGGTGTTGGCGCTGTTCTGCGGTGGTTTCGCAACGTTCGCCTTGCTCTATTGCGTGCAGCCGATGATGCCGCTGCTGTCCCATGAATACGGGATCAACGCGGCGCAGAGCAGCCTGATCCTTTCGGTGGCTACCGGCATGCTCGCCTTCGGTCTGCTGATCACCGGGCCGATTTCCGATCGGGTCGGGCGCAAACCAGTGATGGTCGCCGCCTTGTTCGCCGCTGCGCTGTGCACCATGGCCAGCGCGATGATGCCGAGCTGGCACGGCGTTCTGATCATGCGCGCCCTGATCGGCCTGTCACTCAGTGGCCTGGCGGCAGTGGCGATGACTTACTTGAGTGAAGAGATTCATCCGCAACACATCGGTCTGGCGATGGGCTTGTACATCGCCGGCAACGCGATTGGCGGAATGAGCGGACGCTTGATTACCGGG
The DNA here is from genome assembly GCF_900104975.1 of Pseudomonas sp. Z003-0.4C(8344-21). NCBI lineage: Bacteria > Pseudomonadati > Pseudomonadota > Gammaproteobacteria > Pseudomonadales > Pseudomonadaceae > Pseudomonas > Pseudomonas sp. Z003-0.4C(8344-21). The sequence continues at coordinate 5,891,062 of NZ_LT629756.1, forward strand.
GTGCTGATCGACTTCGTCAGCTGGCACACGGCGATGCTGGTGATCGGCGGTCTGGCGCTGATTGCGGCGGCAGTGTTCTGGAAGATCCTTCCCGAGTCGCGCAACTTCCGCTCACGCTCACTGCACCCGCGCAGCCTGCTCGATGGTTTCACCATGCACTTTCGCGACGCCGGGCTGCCGCTGCTGTTTCTTGAAGCGTTCGTACTGATGGGCGCATTCGTCACGCTGTTCAACTACATCGGCTATCGCCTGCTGGCGGCGCCGTACCACCTCGATCAGGTGTACGTCGGTTTGCTCTCGGTGGTGTATCTGTCAGGAATCTACAGCTCGGCGAAGATCGGTTCACTGGCGGACAAACTGGGGCGGCGCAAAGTGCTCTGGGCAACAATTGCGCTGATGTTCGTCGGCCTCGCGCTGACGATGTTCGCACCGCTGCTGTTGATCATCGTCGGCATGCTGATCTTCACCTTCGGCTTCTTCGGCGCGCACTCGGTAGCCAGCAGCTGGATCGGCCGCCGCGCGACCAAGGCCAAGGGCCAGGCATCGTCGTTGTACCTGTTCAGCTATTACGCCGGGTCGAGCATTGCCGGCACGGCGGGCGGGGTGTTCTGGCATTTGGGCGGGTGGAGCGGAATCGGGTTGTTTATTGGAGTGCTATTGCTGATTGCGCTTGGGGTGGCGTTGAAGCTGGCGAAGTTGCCGCCGCTGGGCGGTGTCAAAGCCTGATACAAAACCCTTGTAGGAGTGAGCCTGCTCGCGATAGCGGTGAGTCAGTCGTTGAAAGTGCTGGCTGACCCACCGCTATCGCGAGCAGGCTCACTCCTACATTTGATCGGCGTTCGACATACGATCGCGGAAACAAAAACGCCCGGCATCTGCCGGGCGTTTTTTATTGGCACGCGATCACTCGTGATACTGCGCCGACAGCTCATGCACCGCGCGCAAAAATGCGCCGGCATGTTCCGGGTCAACCTCTGGCGTGATGCCGTGGCCAAGGTTGAACACATGCCCGCTGCCCTTGCCGTAGCTGGCCAGGATACGCCCGACTTCGGTGCGGATCGCTTCCGGTTTGGCGTAGAGCACGGTCGGGTCCATGTTGCCTTGCAGCGCGACCTTGTCGCCGACACGGGCGCGGGCATTGCCGATGTCGCAGGTCCAGTCCAGACCGAGGGCGTCGGCGCCGGCCTCGGCGATGCTCTCCAGCCACAGGCCGCCGTTTTTGGTGAAAAGGATCACCGGCACCTTGCGGCCATCGTTCTCGCGGATCAGGCCGCTGACGATTTTCTTCATGTAGGCCAGGGAAAATTCCTGATAGGCAGCCGCGGACAGGTTGCCGCCCCAGGTATCGAAGATCTGCACCGCTTGCGCACCGGCCATGATCTGGCCGTTGAGGTACGAGGTCACCGACTGCGCCAGTTTGTCCAGCAGCAGGTGCATGGCTTGCGGGTTGTCGTAGAGCATCGCTTTGGTCTTGCGGAAGTCCTTCGACGAACCGCCTTCGACCATGTAGGTCGCCAGGGTCCACGGGCTGCCGGAGAAGCCGATCAGCGGTACGCGGCCGTTGAGTTCGCGGCGGATGGTGCTGACCGCGTCCATCACATAGCCAAGATCCTTATGCGGATCAGGGATCGGCAGGGCTTCGATGTCGGCCATCGTGCTGACGACTTTCTTGAAGCGCGGACCTTCACCGGTCTCGAAGTACAGGCCCTGGCCCATGGCGTCGGGGATGGTGAGGATGTCGGAAAACAGGATCGCCGCGTCCAGTTGCGGATAGCGGTCGAGCGGTTGCATCGTGACTTCGCAGGCGAATTGCGGATTCATGCACAGGCTCATGAAGTCGCCGGCGTGGGCGCGGCTGGCGCGGTACTCCGGCAGATAGCGACCGGCCTGGCGCATCATCCACACAGGGGTGACGTCAACGGGTTGCTTGAGCAGGGCGCGGAGGAAGCGGTCGTTCTTCAGGGCAGTCATGTCGGCATCCGGAAAAAAAGTGCGGGCATTTTCTCAGAGCGCGAGGCAAAAGGCACGGATGTGGGTCAGCCTTTTGTCTATCGGGTCAATTTATCGCGTTGGAACACTGACTTTGCAACACAACAAAACACTGTGGGAGCTGGCTTGCCAGCGATGCAGACAACTCGGTTCGTCAGGTAAACCAAGGTGATGCTATCGCTGGCAAGCCAGCTCCCACAGGTATTGCATTGCAGTCAGCCGGACGGGTTTAGACGCCCAGGTAATCGAGGATCCCTTCAGCCGCATTGCGCCCTTCGAAGATCGCTGTCACCACCAGGTCGGAACCGCGCACCATGTCGCCACCCGCAAAGATTTTCGGGTTGCTGGTCTGGTGCTTGTACTGGCCTTGCTCAGGCGCAACGACGCGGCCCTGGCTGTCGGTCTGGATTTCGAACTGTTCGAACCACGGCGCCGGGCTCGGACGGAAGCCGAAGGCGATGACCACGGCGTCGGCCGGGATGATCTCTTCGGAACCGGGGATCGGCTCGGGGCTGCGACGGCCACGGGCGTCCGGTTCGCCGAGACGGGTCTCGACCACTTTCACGCCCTCGACCTTGTCTTCACCAACGATGGCGATCGGCTGGCGGTTGTAGAGGAATTTCACGCCTTCTTCCTTGGCGTTCTTCACCTCTTTGCGCGAGCCGGGCATGTTCGCTTCGTCACGACGATAAGCGCAGGTCACCGACTTGGCGCCCTGGCGGATCGAGGTGCGGTTGCAGTCCATCGCCGTGTCGCCGCCGCCGAGAACCACGACTTTTTTGCCTTTCATGTCGACGAAATCTTCCGGCGACTTTTCAAAGCCCAGGTTGCGATTGACGTTGGCAATCAGGAAGTCCAGCGCGTCGTAAACGCCCGGCAGATCTTCACCGGCAAAACCACCCTTCATGTAGGTGTAGGTCCCCATGCCCATGAACACCGCATCGTATTCGCCGAGCAGTTGCTCCATGGTCACGTCTGTGCCGACTTCGGTATTCAGCCGGAACTCGATGCCCATGCCGGTGAAGACTTCGCGGCGATTGCTCAGCACGGTCTTTTCCAGCTTGAACTCGGGGATGCCGAAGGTCAGCAGACCGCCGATTTCCGGGTTCTTGTCGAACACCACCGGCGTCACGCCACCACGCACCAGCACGTCGGCACAGCCCAGACCCGCCGGGCCCGCGCCGATGATCGCGACACGTTTGCCGGTCGGTTTGACCTTGGACATGTCCGGGCGCCAGCCCATGGCGAACGCGGTGTCGGTGATGTACTTCTCGACCGAACCAATGGTCACCGCGCCGAAACCGTCGTTGAGGGTGCACGCACCTTCGCACAGACGATCCTGCGGGCAAACCCGGCCACAGACTTCCGGCAGGGTGTTGGTCTGGTGCGACAGCTCGGCGGCCTGAAGGATGTTGCCCTCGGCTACCAGCTTCAGCCAGTTGGGAATGAAGTTGTGCACCGGGCACTTCCATTCGCAATACGGGTTGCCGCAACCCAGGCAGCGGTGGGCCTGGTCGGCCGACTGCTGGGGTTTGAACGGTTCGTAGATTTCGACGAACTCTTTCTTGCGTTGACGCAACAGTTTCTTCTTCGGATCCTTGCGCCCGACATCGATGAATTGGAAGTCGTTATTGAGACGTTCGGCCATCTTCAAAACCTCGTACACGACAGCTTCAAGCTACAAGCTTCAAGCTGCAAGAAAATCAAATTAATCCGCCTCACCGCGCAAGCTTCTAGCTTGTCGCTTGAAGCTTGCAGCTGCTTCACTGTGGGCTTGCCCGCGTACTGGAGAGCAGAGATTTCAGACTCGCCGCCTTAGGTTTGACCAGCCAGAAACGACGCAGATAGTCATCGAGGTTTTCGGCGAGTTCACGACCCCATTCGCTGTCGGTTTCGGCGACGTACTCGTTCAGCACGTTCTGCAGGTGGCTGCGATAGGCTTCCATCGCCTCGCCGCTGATCCGCTGGATTTCCACCAGTTCGTGGTTGACCCGGTCAACGAAGGTGTTGTCCTGATCGAGCACGTAGGCGAAACCACCGGTCATGCCTGAGCCGAAGTTGTAACCGGTCTTGCCCAGTACGCAGACGAAACCACCGGTCATGTACTCGCAGCAGTGATCGCCAGTGCCTTCCACGACGGTGTGGGCACCGGAGTTACGCACGGCGAAACGCTCGCCCGCGGTGCCAGCGGCGAATAGCTTGCCGCCGGTGGCGCCGTACAGGCAGGTGTTGCCGATGATGGCGCTTTCCTGAGTTTTGTAGACGCTGCCCTTGGGCGGCACGATGGTCAGCTTGCCACCGGTCATGCCTTTGCCGACGTAGTCGTTGGCGTCGCCTTCGAGGTACATGTTCAGACCGCCAGCGTTCCACACGCCGAAGCTCTGACCGGCCGTGCCTTTGAAACGGAAGGTGATCGGCGCTTTCGCCATGCCCTGGTTGCCGTGCTTGCGGGCGATTTCGCCGGAGATCCGCGCACCGATCGAACGGTCGCAGTTGCAGATGTCCAGGTCGAACTCGGCGCCGCTCATGTCGTTGATCGCCGACGATGCCATCTCGACCATTTTCTCGGCCAGCAGGCCCTGGTCGAACGGCGGGTTGCGCTCAACCCCACAGAACTGCGGTTTGTCGGCCGGGATGTGATCGCTGCCCAACAGCGGCGTCAGGTCCAGGTGGTTTTGCTTGGCGGTCTGGCCTTCGAGGATTTCCAGCAGATCGGTGCGACCGATCAGCTCTTCCAGCGAGCGCACGCCGAGCTTGGCCAGCCACTCACGGGTTTCTTCGGCGACGTAGGTGAAGAAATTCACCACCATTTCGACGGTACCGATGTAGTGATCCTTGCGCAGCTTCTCGTTCTGAGTGGCGACGCCGGTGGCGCAGTTGTTCAGGTGGCAGATACGCAGGTATTTGCAGCCCAGCGCAATCATTGGCGCGGTGCCGAAGCCGAAGCTTTCGGCGCCGAGGATCGCAGCCTTGATCACGTCGAGGCCGGTTTTCAGGCCGCCGTCGGTCTGCACCCGGACCTTGCCGCGCAAGTCGTTGCCACGCAGGGTCTGGTGGGTTTCAGCGAGACCAAGCTCCCACGGTGCGCCAGCGTATTTGATCGAGGTCAGCGGCGAGGCACCAGTGCCACCGTCGTAGCCGGAGATGGTAATCAAGTCCGCATAGGCCTTGGCCACACCGGCAGCGATAGTGCCGACGCCCGCTTCTGCTACGAGTTTCACCGAAACCAGCGCCTGCGGGTTGACCTGCTTGAGGTCGAAAATCAGCTGCGACAAGTCTTCGATCGAATAGATGTCGTGGTGCGGCGGCGGCGAAATCAGGGTCACGCCCGGCACTGCATAACGCAGCTTGGCGATCAGCCCGTTGACCTTGCCGCCCGGCAGTTGCCCGCCCTCGCCCGGCTTGGCCCCCTGGGCAACCTTGATCTGCAGCACTTCGGCGTTGACCAGGTATTCCGGGGTCACGCCGAAACGGCCAGTGGCAACCTGCTTGATTTTCGAGCTCTTGATGGTGCCGTAACGCGCCGGGTCTTCACCGCCTTCGCCGGAGTTGGAACGCGCACCCAGGCGGTTCATGGCTTCGGCCAAGGCTTCGTGAGCTTCCGGCGACAGCGCGCCCAGCGAGATACCGGCGGAGTCGAAGCGCTTGAGCACCGATTCCAGCGGCTCGATTTCGCTGATGTCCAGCGGCGTATCGAGGGTCTTGACCTTGAACAGGTCGCGGATCATCGACACCGGGCGGTTGTCGACCAGCGAGGTGTATTGCTTGAACTTGGCGTAGTCGCCCTGCTGCACGGCGGCTTGCAACGTGTTGACCACGTCCGGGTTGTAGGCGTGATATTCGCCACCGTGGACGAACTTCAGCAGACCGCCCTGCTGGATCGGCTTGCGCGGACTCCAGGCTTCGACGGCCAGCGCTTTCTGCTCGGCTTCGATGTCGACGAAACGCGCACCCTTGATCCGGCTCGGCACGCCACGGAAGCTCAGGTCGCAGACTTCTTCGGACAGGCCGATGGCCTCGAACAGCTGCGCACCACGGTACGAAGCGATGGTCGAAATGCCCATCTTCGACAGGATCTTCAGCAGGCCTTTGGTGATGCCTTTGCGGTAGTTCTTGAACACCTCGTAGAGGTCGCCCAGCACTTCACCGGTACGGATCAGGTCGCCCAGCACTTCGTAGGCCAGGAACGGGTACACCGCCGAGGCGCCGAAACCGATCAGCACCGCAAAGTGGTGCGGATCGCGCGCGGTGGCAGTTTCAACAAGGATGTTGGAATCGCAACGCAGGCCTTTTTCAGTCAGGCGGTGGTGTACCGCGCCGGTCGCCAGGGATGCGTGGATCGGCAGTTTGCCCGGGGCGATATGGCGGTCGCTCAGGACGATCTGGGTACGCCCGGCGCGCACGGCTTCTTCAGCCTGATCGGCAACGTTACGGATCGCCGCTTCGAGGCCGAGGCTTTCGTCGTAGTTGAGGTCGATGATCGCCCGTTCGAAACCCGGACGGTCGAGGTTCATCAACGAGCGCCACTTGGCCGGGGAAATGACCGGCGAGCTGAGGATCACCCGCGAGGCGTGTTCCGGCGACTCCTGGAAAATGTTGCGCTCGGCTCCGAGGCAGATTTCCAGCGACATCACGATCGCTTCACGCAGCGGGTCGATCGGCGGGTTGGTCACTTGGGCGAACTGCTGGCGGAAATAGTCGTACGGCGTGCGCACACGCTGCGACAGCACGGCCATTGGCGTGTCGTCGCCCATCGAGCCCACGGCTTCGTAGCCTTGTTCGCCGAGCGGGCGCAATACCTGATCGCGCTCTTCGAACGTGACCTGATACATCTTCATGTACTGCTTGAGCTGATCGACGTCGTAGAACGCCGAACCGTGGTCGTTGTCTTCCATGGTCGCCTGAATGCGCAGGGCATTCTTGCGCAGCCATTGCTTGTACGGATGACGGGATTTCAGACGGTTGTCGATCGCATCGGTGTCGAGGATCTGCCCGGTTTCGGTGTCCACGGCAAAGATCTGACCCGGGCCAACGCGGCCCTTGGCGAGCACGTCTTCAGGCTGGTAGTTCCACACACCGATTTCCGACGCGAGGGTGATGAAACCATTTTTGGTGGTAACCCAGCGTGCCGGACGCAGACCGTTACGGTCGAGCAGGCACACCGCGTAGCGACCGTCGGTCATGACCACGCCGGCCGGGCCGTCCCACGGCTCCATGTGCATCGAGTTGTACTCGTAGAACGCACGCAGATCCGGGTCCATGGTTTCGACGTTCTGCCACGCAGGCGGAATGATCATCCGCACGCCACGGAACAGGTCGATGCCACCGGTGACCATCAGTTCGAGCATGTTGTCCATGCTCGAGGAGTCGGAACCGACACGGTTGACCAGCGGGCCGAGCTCTTCCAGATCCATCAGATCGTTGCTGAACTTGGTCCGACGGGCCTGCGCCCAGTTGCGGTTACCGGTGATGGTGTTGATCTCGCCGTTGTGCGCGAGGAAGCGGAACGGCTGCGCCAGCGGCCATTTCGGCAGGGTGTTTGTGGAGAAGCGCTGGTGGAACACGCAGATCGCGGTTTGTAGACGCTCGTCACTCAGGTCTGGATAGAACGCGGCCAGATCGGCCGGCATCATCAGGCCTTTATAGATGATGGTCTTGTGCGAAAAGCTGCAGATGTAGTGATCGGTGTCGGCGGCATTGGCCACCGACGAACGGCGACGGGCGCTGAACAGCTTCACGGCCATGTCCTGATCGCTCAGGCCTTCGCCACCGATGTAGACCTGCTCGATCTGCGGCAGGCGCTCAAGGGCCAGACGACCGAGGACGCTGGTGTCGATCGGCACTTTGCGCCAGCCGATCAGTTGCAGGCCTTCAGCGAGGATCTCGCGGTTCATGTTCTCGCGAGCGGCTTCGGCCTTGGCCGGATCCTGGTTGAAGAACACCATGCCCACAGCATATTGCTTGGGCAACTCGACGCTGAAGGTTTCCTGGGCAATGGCTCGCAGGAACGCATCAGGCTTTTGTATCAGCAGACCGCAACCGTCACCGGTCTTGCCGTCGGCATTAATCCCACCGCGGTGGGTCATGCAGGTCAGGGCCTCGATGGCCGTTTGCAAAAGGGTATGACTGGGCTCGCCCTGCATATGGGCTATCAGGCCGAAACCGCAGTTATCCTTGAATTCATCTGGTTGGTACAGACCTGCTTTCATAGACACTTTCTCACCAGGCTGCCTCTATTCGAGGCAAATTTCTTTTCAATTCAACCACTTGCGTACCGCGCCGAACGTACGCCGGCTTCGCGGGGGCAAAAGGGTGGTCATTGTACACAGCGACACAGAGGCTCACAAATTTGACGACGAACTGTCGCAAATTCATGTCGCATTTGTGAAAGGTTTAAAGCGATCTGCTGTGCTAGTCAAAACTTTTTTAAATTATGACTGCAACGACTCAAAGACTACTGTGACGCAGACACCAAAAGGCACGCATCCTTTTCAGAAAGCGCGCACTTATGGAGATTTTGAGGTGCCGGGAGAGGCGGCCTGGGTAAGGCCGCCGAATCTTCAGCGAGTTGTTGCCAGTTCCTGTTGGACGCTGGCGACAGTGCGAGGCCAAGGTTTACCAGCCTGAACCTTCGCTGGCAAGGCCTTGATGGCAGAAACGGCCGCATCACGATTGGCAAAATTGCCATAGGTGATCACATACAGCGGCTTGCCGTTGAGAACCTTCTTGAAATAACGGTACTCGCCGCCCTGCTCCTTGACGAAGTTCTGCGCGGCGGTTTCCGAGCTGGTGCCGAGGATCTGCACCACGTAGTTGCCGGTCGGCTGACCGGCGTACCAGCTGCCACCGGCAGCCTTGGCGACGGTCACAGGCTTCTCGGCCGGTTTCGCCGCAGCGACCGGTTTGGCCGGTGCTGGCGCCGGTTTGGCGACTGGCGCGGCCGGTGCTGGCGCCGGTTTGGCGACTGGCGCGGCCGGAGCAGGCTTGGCCGTGGCGACTTGCGTCGGGGCTGGCGTCGGCTTGGCGGCTGGCAACGGCACCGGAGTCGGCGCAGGACCGGCCGGCACACCGGCTGGCGGCGCGGAGGTGGTCACGGTCGGCGGGGTATCACTGGAGCCTTCCAGCGGCACGCCGTCGTCGCCTTCGGTGATGCCACCGGCCGCTTCGGCCAACGGCCCGCGCATAACCGGTTGCGAGTTGCCGACCAACGGCAGCGGCATCGGCTGGGTGTTGCCGGCGAATTCGACGTTGGGTGCCGCGCCATTGGCGGGCGCCTGACCCAGAGGCAACTGCGCCTGTTCATTGGCTGGCGCGCCGGTGGTCGGCGCCTTGTTGCGACCCGGCATCAGCCAGGCGGCAGCGACCGCGACCACCACGACGGCGGAAATCGCCAATACGTGTTTCTTCGGCATGTTGAACCCCATACTTGGACGCTTCACCGCGGAGCGGCTGGCAATCATGACTTCGATCAGAGCATCGCGAGCGACCTGGTTGATGTTGCCCGGCCAACCCTCGGAGCTTTCGTGAATATCAGAGATCTGATCCGCGGTGAAAAGTTCGACACCCCGGCCCGCGCCTTCGAGCCGCTGGTCGAGATATTCGCGGGTTTCTTCTTCGGTGTACGGCTGCAGTTCGATGACGTGGAAACGCTCTTCTTCAAGCTGCAACGCCTCAAGTTGAGCGATCAGCGACGACTCGCCGAACAGGAAAACATGCGGACGCCCTTCTGGCGTGCCGGCACCCAGCGCCATCAGCGCTTCGAGAGCGGATTCGTCAAGCTGCTCGGCGTCGTCCACCAGCAGATAGACTTCCTGACCGGTCAGGGCGAGCTGGACGACCTGTTCGAGAATCGCACCGACCTCAGCCTGGGCGACATCCAGCGCCTGCGCGACCTGGCGCAGCACACCGACAGCATCGCCGGCGCCACGGGCGGAAACCACCACGCTCTGCACCGACTGTTTGTTGGTGCTGGCGACCAGCGCCTGACGCAGCAAGGTCTTGCCGCTGCCCTGCGGGCCGGTGACCACCAGCAGCAACTGGCTGTAGCGCGCCAGATGATGCAGTTGACCGAGCACCGGTTTGCGCTGGGCCGGGAAAAATTTGAAGCCTGGCACCCGCGGCGCGAACGGGTCGTGACTTAACTGGAAATGGCCGAGAAACGCCTCGTCGGCATGCAAACTAGTCATCGGAATCTTATTAACCTTTAAGCTGAGCCAGGGCGCGGTAGTCCGCTCCCAGCGTGGCCTGTAGAACCTCTTTCGGATAATCGTCGGTCACGACCGCTTCGCCCATCCGGCGCAGCAGCACCAGGCGCAGACGACCGTCGATCACTTTTTTGTCGATTGCCATGTGTTGCAGAAAATCCGCTTCGCGCATTTCTTCAGGCGGAATCACCGGCAGACCGGCGCGCTGGAACAGACGAATACCGCGATCGCGCTCCTGCTCGCTGATCCAGCCAAGCCGCGCGGACATCTCCAGCGCCATTACGGTGCCAGCCGCGACCGCTTCACCATGCAGCCACACACCATAGCCCATATGAGTCTCGATGGCGTGCCCGAAGGTATGGCCGAGGTTGAGCGTGGCGCGCACGCCAGTTTCCTTTTCATCGGCGCCGACTACCGCAGCCTTGGCCGCGCAGGAGCGTTCGATAGCGTAGGTCAGGGCTTTCTGGTCCAGCGCGCGCAGGGCGTCGACATTGTCTTCGAGCCAGGTCAGGAACGGCTCATCGCAGATCAGACCGTATTTGATGACTTCGGCCAGACCTGCGGAAAGCTCGCGCGCCGGCAGGGTTTTCAGCGACGCGGTATCGATCAGCACCACGTTCGGCTGATAGAACGCGCCGACCATGTTCTTGCCCAGCGGATGGTTGATGCCGGTCTTGCCGCCCACCGACGAATCGACCTGGGACAACAGCGTGGTCGGAATCTGGATGAAGTCGACGCCGCGCTGATAGCAGGCTGCGGCGAAACCGGCCATGTCGCCGATCACACCGCCGCCCAGAGCGATGACGGTGGTGCGGCGGTCATGCCGAGCGGTCAGCAGACCGTCGAAGATCAACTGCAGGGTTTCCCAGTTCTTGAACGCTTCGCCGTCCGGCAGCACCACGGAAATCACCGAGTACTGCGCCAGGCTGCGGGTCAGACGTTCGAGATAGAGCGGCGCAACAGTCTCATTGGAGATGATTGCCACTTGCCGCCCGTGGATGTGCGGCGCCAGCAGTTCGGGTTGATCCAGCAAACCTTCGCCAATATGAATCGGGTAGCTGCGCTCGCCCAGGTCGACCTTGAGTGTCTGCATGTGTCCCCACAGTGAAGATGGAAGCAGGCGTCCTGCCCTGAATTATCGGTTATCTGTGGCCTGTAGCGGGTGTGACGCCGCTTGCCGGTCATCCGCCACACCTCGGCAGGCTGTGACAGGACGCCGAGGATAGCGCATTTCGCGCGCGGCTTTAACGGGGCGGAAGCTGGGCCAGGCGGTCGAGAATATCGAGCACCACCATGCGCGGCGGCCGTTCGTCGGTTTCCACCACCAGATCGGCAATTTCCCGATAAAGCGGATCGCGGATCGCCAACAGGTCACGCAGGGTTTTCGCCGGATCGGCGGTGCGCAGCAACGGCCGGTTGCGATCGCGCGAGGTGCGGCCGACCTGCTGTTCGACGGACGCGTGCAGGTACACCACTCGCCCGCCCTCGAACAGGGCCTTGCGATTGGCATCACGCATTACTGCGCCACCGCCGGTCGCCAGCACCACGCCGTCGAACGCGCACAGCTCGGCGATCATCGCCTGCTCACGGTCGCGAAAGCCGGGCTCGCCTTCCTTGTCGAAGATCCATGGGATATTGGCACCCGTGCGCAGCTCAATTTCCTTGTCGGAATCCTTGAACGGCAGGCGCAGCTCTTTGGCCAGCAATCGGCCGATGGTGCTTTTGCCAGCACCCATCGGTCCTACAAGTATCAAATTTCGCACAGAATCAACGACTCACAGCAATCGCCTGGTTATTCATGATACGCGGAGTGAGAAATACCAGCAGCTCGGATTTTTTCTCCGAAACCACATCACGCCGGAAAAGGCGGCCAAGATACGGCACATCGCCAAGAAATGGCACCTTATCTACAACCTTGCTCTGAGTATTTGAAAAAACACCGCCAATCACGATGGTTTCGCCGTCATTGACCAGCACCTTGGCGTTGACCTCGTTTTTCTTGATCGGCGGCACATCCTGCACTTTGTTCAGGTAATCCGGCTCATCCTTGGTGACCTTGACCTCCATGATGATGCGGTTGTCCGGGGTGATCTGCGGCGTGACCTCCAGCGACAGCGAGGCCTCCTTGAACGACACCGAAGTCGCGCCACTGGAGCTGGCTTCCTGATAGGGAATTTCCGTGCCTTTGAGGATCTTCGCGGTTTCCTTGTCAGAGGTGACCACTTTCGGTTGCGAGACGATTTCGCCGTTGCCGGTCTTCTCCATCGCCGTCAGCTCAAGGTCAAGCAGCACGTTGTCGGTGATGAAGGCGATGCCGATCCCGGAAGTATTGTTGACAGTGCCCATGTCGACGAACGGCGAGTTGGTGCTGGTGCTCCCCGGCGTGCCGATGGTGGAAGATGAACCGTTGACCCCGGACGCGTTCCAGTTGCCCTTGTTCTGCACTGAACCGCCCCAGCGCACGCCCAGACTCTTGTCGTAATCGACGTTGGCCTCGACGATGCGCGCCTCGATCATCACCTGACGCACCGGAATATCCAGTTGCGCCACGATCCGCCGCAGTTCGTCGAGGCGATCCTGGGTCTGGTAGGCAATGATATTGTTGGTCCGCTCATCCACGGTGATCGAACCGCGCTCATCGATTTTCGCTTCGGCGCTGGTCACCGACTGGAACAGCTTGGCGATGTCCGCCGCCTTCGCATAATTCACCTGCAACAGTTCACGACGCAGCGGCGCCAGCTCGGCAATCTGCTTCTGCGACTCGAGTTCCTGGCGTTCGCGGGCAGCGATCTCATCGGCCGGCGCGACCAGCAGCACATTGCCGATCTTGCGTTTATCCAGCCCCTTGGTTTTCAGCACCAGATCCAGCGCCTGATCCCACGGTACGTTTTGCAGGCGCAAGGTGATGCCGCCCTGCACCGTATCGCTGGCCACCAGATTGAGGTTGGTGAAGTCGGCGATCAGTTGTAGCACCGAGCGCACATCGATGTCCTGGAAATTCAGCGAGAGTTTTTCGCCAATGTAGGCCTGACGTTCGGCGTTGCGCTTTTGCAGGTCATCGACACTCATCGGGCGGACGCTGACGGTCAGTTTGTTGTCGGTCTGAAAGGTCGAATAGTCGTAGGTGCCGCTGGGCTCGACGGTGATCACCGTGCGATCACCACTGACGGCGGCATTGACGAATTGCACCGGGGTGGCGAAATCCTTGACGTCAAGGCGCACCCGCAGCTTCTCCGGCAGCTGTGTGCGGGCGAAGCTGAGGATGATTTTGCCGTCGTGCTCCTGGATATCCGGGGCGATGGTCGGGTCGGACAGATCAATGACGACGTTACCCTCACCCTCGGTGCCGCGCTGAAAGTCGACGCCACGAATGCTGCGGTTTTTCGGCACGAATGCCTTGGCCGCTGGCGCAGCTGCCGTGCTCGTGCGGGGCGCAACGGCGGCGGGACGCGAGGCAGGCGCCGGTGCACCCTGGCCGACCACAACGAACAGAGTATTGCCCTCGATGCGCGTGGTGTAAGGCGCAAGCTGGGTGAGGCTGACGATCAGCCGCGTGCGGTCCTTGGCCTCGACCACCGTGGCGGTACGCGCATTGCCGCTGCCCAGATCCAGATTCTTGTTGCTCAATTGACTGGCGACACCGGGCAGATCCACCGCGATGCGCGCCGGTGATTCCGTGGTATAGCCCTTGGGCGCCGGTGGCGGGCCATCGAACGACAGCTTCAGTTCGACGCGGTCACCCGGCAGCGCCGCCACATCCAGCGCTTTCAGGTTGGCCGCGTTTACCATCGGCGACATCAGCGCTATCCATAGCGAAAAACCGAGGGTGGAGAAAATCCTGTTCATTGTTCGACTTCCACTATGAGTGCTCTTTCAAAGGAATGGTGCGCGGCCGCTCGAGCCAGGCGCCCTGCCCGTCGGGCACGATTTCGACGACGTCGACCTGTGTCGCGCTGATGGCGACGATGCGCCCGTCGTTGCGCCCCAGGTAATCGCCCACTTTCAACCGATGCACCCCGCCCGCCCCGCGCAGCAGCGCGAACGAGCCCGAAGCATTGGCAATCGTGCCGACCATCTCGAACTGCTCGATGTTGAAACCTTCCAGGTATTGCTTGACCCGGTTGGGGTCGGGCTTGATGTTGCGCGAGCCGTGTTTGCGCCCGGCCAGATCAACCCGCACCTGAGGTGAAAACGGACTGCGCAGGTTGGCTGCGCTGTAAGTGAATGTCGGGTAAGACCGGAATGTCGGCGTTGGTTCAATCTTGCCGGCCGGCCGCAGGCGCACTTCATTCATGTAGGCGTCGAGATCACTGAAGTCGTCGCTGCCACCACACCCGCCCAAAGCGAGCAGCGTCATCGCCCACGCCATGTAACGAATCGGGGTCATTTCTGCAGCCCCTTGTCGTTATAGCGGTACGTCTTGGCGAGGATGCTCATGCGCAGCTTCGGCCCGCCTTCCTTGTTGGCGGGTGCGAGATCGAAATCGTGAAGGGTAACGATGCGCGGCAATCCGGCTACACCGCTGACGAACGTGGCGAGGTCGTGGTAAGCGCCGGTAACGGTGATCTGGATCGGCAGCTCGATATAGAACGGCTGGGTGACTTCCGGCAGCAACTTGATCTCTTCGAATTCCAGGCCGCTGCCCAGGCCAGTGCGGGTGATGTCTTCGAGCAGGCCCGGCACTTCGGTGTCGCTGGGCAACTGCCGCAACAACTCGCCGAAGGTATTTTCCATCTCCTTCATCTGCTGGGTGTACAGCTCGAGATTGGCCGACAGGCGCGCCTTGCTGGCGAACTGTTCCTTGAGCGTCAGCTCCTCCTCCCGCTTGAGGTCGTGTTGATTCTCCAGGTCGCTGAGAAAAAAGTTATAGCCCAGCGCCAATACCAGCACCATCAACAGCGCGCCGGCAATGAACTTCACCGCCGCCGGCCAGGAACCGATGTTGCTGGTGTCGAGGTCGTTGAAATCGACGCTGCGCAGGCTTTCCAGCCATTCGGACGGCTTCATTGGTCGTCCTCGGCAGTCTTGGGCCGGGTCTGGCGCACGGTCAGCTCAAAGGTGTTGGCCTGATCGACTTGTCCGGCAGTAGTGGCTTTGACTTCGTTGAGGCTCGGCGCATCGAACCAGTCCGATGCTTCCAGGTTGCGCATCAGGTCGGAGACGCGATTATTGGATTGCGCAGCGCCGCTGATCGACAGGGCTTTGCCAGCCATTTTCACTTCGGTGAAATACACACCGTCCGGCAGCGAGCGCGCCAACTGGTCGAAGATTCGCCCGCTGATCTGCCGGTTGCCCTGCAAGTCCTGGATGATGCGCATGCGCTCGACCAACTGCTGGCGGCGTGCCTTGAGTTCGCTGATCTGCTTGATCCGCTCGTCGACCACGGCGATCTGCTTGCTGATGTAGTCATTGCGCGCCACTTGCCGGTCGATGGCGGCACTGATGATCTGATCGGCAATCAGCACCGCACCGATCGAACCGACGAGCACGCCGGTCAATGCCAGCAGAAAGCGTTTGCGCCGTTCCTCGCGACGCTCTTCGCGCCAGGGTAAAAGGTTGATCCGCGCCATCAGTCGAAACTCCTGAGCGCGAGCCCGCAGGCGATCATCAATGCCGGCGCATCGCTGGCCAGCGCACCGGCATTGACCTTGCTGCTTAAAGACATATCGGCAAACGGGTTGGCCACTTGCGTTGGCGTGTTCAGGCGCTGCTCGATCAAGCGATCCAGACCCGGCACCGAGGCTGTGCCGCCCGCCAGCAGGATGTGATCGACAGCGTTGTATTGCCCGGAGGCGAAGAAGAACTGCAGCGAGCGTGACACCTGCTGCACCAGCGCCTCGCGAAACGGCTGCAGGACTTCACTGACGTAATCATCGGGCAGACCGCCCTGTTTTTTCGCCAGCCCGGCCTGCTCGACGGTCAGGCCGTAACGCCGCTGAATTTCCTCGGTCAATTGCCGACCGCCGAACAATTGCTCGCGGGTGTAGATGATTTTGCCGTTGTGCAGGACGCTGAGGGTGGTCATCGTCGCGCCGATGTCGACCACGGCCACGGTCAGGCGCTCCTGGGATGCCGCCAGTTGCGTCGCCAGCAAAGCGTATGAGCGTTCCAGCGCGTAAGCTTCGACGTCCACCACGCGCGCCGTCAGCCCGGCCAGGGCCAACGCCGCCTCGCGCACTTCGACGTTTTCCTTGCGACAGGCCGCCAGCAGGACATTGACTCGTTCGGGATTGCGCGGCGACACGCCCTGGACTTCGAAGTCGATGGCGACTTCGTCCAGCGGATAGGGAATGTATTGGTCGGCCTCGATCTTCAGCTGATTTTCCAGCTCGTCGTCGGAAAGCCCGGCGTCCATTTCGATGACCTTGGTGATCACCGCCGAGCCGGCCACCGCCACCGCCACGCCCTTGAGCCCGGTGCGCGCCTTGCTCAGCACGCGACTGAGGGCCTGGCCGACGCCTTCGAGTTCGGCGATGTTCTTTTCGACCACCGCGCTGGCCGGCAAGGGCTCGACGGCGTAGGCCTCGACCCGGTAGCGCTCGCCCTGACGGCTCAATTCCAGCAGCTTCACTGACGTGGAGCTGATGTCGATCCCCAGTAATGTATTGGCTTTTTTATTGAAGAGTCCCAGCACTACCAATTCCCTATGACTTTCCGTGAGTTACGGACTCTGTAATACGCATTGCGTTCCTTCACCCCGTCTTGACAGAAGCGCAAATGACGCCCCCTGCGGAAAAGTGCTTATAATGCCCAGCGTTTTTTTCCGCTTTTTACTGCCCGCGCGGACCGTTCTGTGTGTTACCGGAACCCCGTCGCCAAATTCATTCTTTGCTCTGGATGTCCAAAAGCCTTGATTCGTCTGCTGAAATTTTTCGGTTGGTCCATCGTCGCCGTTTTCTGCGGACTGCTATTAGGTCTCAGCGGCGCGTTTCTTTACCTTAGTCCGGGTTTGCCGTCTGTGGAGGCTCTGCGAAGCATTCAGTTGCAGATTCCGCTTCGCGTCTACAGCAGCGATGACAAGTTGATCGCAGAGTTTGGCGAAATGCGCCGCACACCGATCCGTTTCGCCGACATTCCGCCCAATTTCATTAATGCGTTACTAAGTGCTGAAGACGACAATTTCGCCAACCATTACGGCGTCGATCCGAGCAGTCTGATGCGCGCCGCAACGCAACTGGTCAAAAGCGGGCACATCCAGTCTGGCGGCAGCACCATCACCATGCAGGTGGCGAAGAACTTCTTCCTCACCAGCGAACGCAGCTTCTCGCGTAAAACCACGGAAATTCTTCTGGCCCTGCAGATCGAACGGCAGCTGACCAAGGACGAGATCCTCGAGCTGTACGTCAACAAGATCTATCTGGGCAACCGCGCCTATGGCATCGAGGCAGCGGCGCAGGTGTATTACGGCAAATCGATTCGCGACGTCAGCCTGGCGCAGATGGCGATGATCGCCGGCCTGCCGAAAGCCCCGTCGCGCTTCAACCCGCTGGCCAACCCGGCGCGCAGCAAAGAGCGCCGTGACTGGATCCTCGGGCGCATGTACAAGCTCGGCAAGATCACCGAGGCCGATTACACCGCTGCGATCAACGAGCCGCTGAATGCCAGCTACCACGTACCGACCCCGGAAGTGAACGCGCCGTACATTGCTGAAATGGCCCGCGCCGAAATGGTTGGCCGCTACGGCAGCGACGCCTACACCGAGGGTTTCCGCGTCACTACCACGGTGCCGAGCAACCTGCAGGAAATGGCCAACACCGCGCTGCACGAAGGCTTGATGACCTACGACCAGCGCCACGGCTACCGCGGCCCTGAGTCGCGCCTGCCGGGCAAGACCCGCGAAGCCTGGGCCAGCGAACTGACCAAGCAACGCACCATCAGCAGTCTGGAACCGGCAATCGTCACCCAGGTCGACAAGAACGGTCTGCAAGTGCTGACCCGTACCGGCGAAGAACATGTCGCCTGGGACACCATGAAGTGGGCGCGACCATTCCTCAACACCAACAGCATGGGCGCCAATCCGCGTCAGCCGGCGGACGTCGCGCAGGTCGGCGATCTGATTCGTGTGCAGCGCCAGAAAGACAATTCGCTGAAGTTCAGCCAGATCCCGCAGGCGCAAGGTGCGCTGGTGTCGCTGGATCCGCAGAACGGCGCGATCCGTTCGCTGGTCGGTGGTTTTGCGTTCGAGCAGAGCAACTACAACCGCGCCATGCAGGCCAAGCGTCAGCCGGGTTCGAGCTTCAAACCGTTCGTCTACAGCGCCGCACTGGATAGTGGCTACACCGCTGCAACCCTGGTCAACGATGCGCCGATCGTGTTCGTCGACGAGTACCTGGACAAGGTCTGGCGTCCGAAGAACGACACCAACACCTTCCTCGGTCCGATCCGTCTGCGCGAGGCGCTGTACAAGTCGCGTAACCTGGTATCGATCCGCCTGCTGCAGGCGATGGGCGTGGGTAAAACCATCGATTACATCACCCGCTTCGGCTTCAACAAGCAGGACCTGCCGCCGAACCTGTCGCTGGCACTGGGTACCGCAACCCTGACGCCGATGGAGATTGCCACCGGCTGGAGTACCTTCGCCAACGGCGGTTACAAGATCACCCCGTACATCATCGACAAGATCGAAAGCCGCAACGGTGACACGCTGTTCGTGGCCAACCCGCCGACTGTTCCGCAAGGTGGCTCGGCGACGGACGGTATCGCCGCGCCGGACACCGAGTCGTTCACAGTCAATGCCGCACCGGCTCCCGGCGAAGCGCCAGGCAATCAGGCAGTGCCTCAAGCGCCAGCCGTGGCCGAGCGGATTGTTGATGGTCGTACTACCTACATCCTCAACAGCATGCTGCAGGACGTGATCAAGCTCGGCACCGGCCGCCGCGCCCTCGCCATGGGCCGTAGCGACATCGCTGGCAAGACCGGTACCACCAACGAATCGAAAGATGCGTGGTTTTCGGGTTACAACGCCGATTACGTGACCACGGTGTGGACCGGTTTCGACCAGCCGGAAAGCCTCGGCCGCCGCGAGTTCGGCGGCACTGTGGCGCTGCCGATCTGGATGAATTACATGTCGGCCGCACTGAAGGACAAGCCACCGCATGTCCAGCCAGAACCGGAAGGCATCCTCAGCCTGCGCGTGGACCCGGTCAGTGGCCGTGCAGCGTCGCCGAGCACACCGGGCGCGTACTTCGAGCTGTTCAAGGCTGAGGACTCCCCACCGTCGATGAATGAGCTGGGCAACGGCGTCGTACCGGGCAGCCCGCTACCGGCGGATGAACAGGCGCCGATCGATTTGTTCTGATCCGGCAGCCATTGAAAAGCCCCGCCTTCGTGAGAAGTGCGGGGCTTTTTATTGCCCGAAGATCAAGAGCCCCTCACCCTAACCCTCCCGAAACGTCGGACCGCCCGTAGGGAGAGGGGACTGATCGGGGGATGCTTGGGGAGCTACATCGACCTGAAAGTGTTGTGCCGAATCCATAATCGACACCACTCTCTCAGGTCGATGAAGGGCGCCGAACACCTCGGTCAATCCCCTCTCCCTCTGGGAGAGGGCTAGGGTGAGGGTCCTTGTCGATATGAAATGCGATCCTGGAACTCCCGAAAACAAAAAAAGCCCCGACTCTCACAAGTCGGGGCTTTCGTTTGAAGCGCTACAACGGCTTAGCCGTTGAACACGTCATCCACGCTTTTCAGCGGGTAGTTCTTCGGATACGGCAGAGTTGCCACACCGGTCTCGATCGCCGCTTTGGCCACTGCGTCGGAGATCAGGGTGATCAGGCGCTTGTCCATTGGCTTCGGAATGATGTACTCACGGCCGAATTCCAGCGGAGCACCACCGTAGGCATCGCAGACGTCCTGTGGCACCGGCAGCTTGGCCAGTTCGCGCAGGGCGTTGGCGGCCGCGACTTTCATTTCTTCGTTGATGCGCTTGGCGCGAACGTCCAGGGCACCGCGGAAGATGAACGGGAAGCCCAGCACGTTGTTGACCTGGTTCGGGTAGTCCGAACGGCCGGTGGCCATGATCACGTCGCTACGGGTGGCGTGAGCCAGCTCCGGGGAGATTTCCGGGTCCGGGTTGGAGCAGGCGAACACGATCGGGTTCGGTGCCATCGACAGCAGGCCTTCAGCGCTCAGCAGGTTCGGGCCGGACAGACCGACGAACACGTCAGCGCCTGCCAGTGCGTCAGCCAGGCTGCGCTTCTCAGTGGCGTGGGCGAACACGGCTTTGTACTGGTTCAGGTCGTCACGGCCGGAGTGGATCACGCCGGTACGGTCAACCATGAAGATGTTTTCGATGCGCGCGCCCATGCTCACCAGCAATTTCATGCAGGAGATGGCCGCAGCGCCGGCGCCCAGGCAGACGATCTTCGCTTCTGGCAGGGTTTTGCCAGCGATTTCCAAGGCGTTGATCATGCCGGCCGCGGTAACGATCGCGGTGCCGTGCTGATCATCGTGGAATACCGGAATGTCGCATTGTTCGATCAGCGCGCGCTCGATCTCAAAGCACTCTGGTGCCTTGATGTCTTCGAGGTTGATGCCGCCGAAGGTGATGGAGATGCGCTTGACCGTGTCGATGAAGGCTTGCGGGCTTTCCGAGTCGACTTCGATGTCGAACACGTCGATACCGGCGAAGCGCTTGAAGAGCACGCCCTTGCCTTCCATCACGGGCTTGGAAGCCAATGGGCCGAGGTTGCCCAGGCCGAGAATCGCGGTGCCATCGGAAATCACTGCAACCAGGTTGCCCTTGCCGGTGTACTTGTAGGCCAGTTCGGGATCGCGGGCGATCTCACGCACTGGTTCAGCTACGCCGGGGCTGTACGCCAGCGACAGGTCGCGAGCGGTAGCAGTGGCCTTGGTGAGCTCGACACTCAGCTTCCCCGGACGAGGATTGGCGTGATATTCGAGAGCGGCAGTTTTCAGATCAGACATTTTGGCATTCCGCTTTTTACTGTTGGACAGACTGGTCAGCGAGGATACGCGCCTCGCAAAGTCCCCACAAGACTGGGCAGTCACCACTGTCAAGCGCCCTGCCCTACGACTTTGGGCCAAGAGCCACGGCGCACAAGGGCTGGACTGTTCACAATCGATGCGAAAAATGTCTACAATTTTTCTTCAGCGCGAACCCTGCAGCATCGAAGGATCGGTCAATGGCAACAGCCAGCGCGCCTGCCCCGACTGCAAACCGCCGCGCCGCGAGCGATCAACGATCCAGCCGCGCGCCTCGATCTGCTGGCCTTTCAGCGCCTGCAAGCGGGCATTGTCGAATTGTCCGACCAGATTGGGTGCAACGCGCAGTACAAGCGCGTCCTGCAACTCGATCCAGATTCCACCGCGATTGCGCTGCACCTTGCTCACCCGCCCGCTGACCACGGCGAAGCCGGAACGCTGAATCTGTTGTGCTTTGAGTACCGGCGGTTGCCGCCAGACGCCGCGCCCAGCCTGCCGCGCCGAGGTTTCGGCGGCCTGCTGACACGCAACCAGATCGACGTTCGGCGCAACGGCCACCTGAAAACCGAGGCCATCGGCAAGCATTTGCGCTTCGAGATTGGCGCCACTGTCGCTGTAGACATGCGCGAGCGTGCGGCCGTAGTGGTCCTTTCCCTGCCGTCCGGGACGCAAGCCGACACGCCCGCCGCTGTCCGCCACCAGCGCTTCGAGGCGTTTGCGCGCGGCCACGGCGAACGGTTCGTCGCTGCGCCCCTGCTTGCCCAGCTCCGGCGTATTGAGGCCGATCATCCGCACGCTGCGACCATCGCTCAGGCGCAGCGTGTCGCCATCGACCACCCGCTGCACGCTGACGCTGATCATCCCGGTGGGGGTTGGACAGAACGCCTGTGCGGCGGACAGCCAAATCGCAGACACAAAAAAGGCGCCCGCAAGGGACGCCTTTTTCATCAGTCTGGAGAAGTCGATACGACTTTCCAAAATGATCAGCCTCAGGCTTTTTTGCCGACGCCGAAAGTAGCGAAACGGTCTGCGAACTTCTGCACGCGGCCGCCGGTGTCCAGAGTCTTCTGCTTACCGGTGTAGAACGGGTGGCATTCGTTGCAAACGTCGATCGCCAGGGCTTTGCCGTAGGTCGAACGAGTTTCGAACTTGTTACCGCAGCTGCAGGTAACAGCGATTTCCGGGTAGTTCGGATGGATTTCGGCTTTCATGGTGTCTTCCTCAGGCTAGCGTGCCGCCACCCAACACTATTGTTGAATACCGCACGTAATTAGGCCGCGGATTCTACCAGACCTTTTCAATCGCGCAAGCTGTCACCGAGACCGACCGTCTGCTAGGCTCCCGGCCCAACACGCTATCCACTGTAGGAGTGAGCCTGCTCGCGATAGCGGTACATCAGTCGACATAAATGTTGAATGACGAACCACTATCGCGAGCAGGCTCACTCCTACAGGGTTATGCGCTGAGTCCTACCGCCCTGATAGAGATCCCCCCGCGTGCCCGACGCCATTCTGCGCCTTGCCTTGCCTTCGCCCCTGCGCCGCCTGTTCGATTACCGGGCGCCGGCCGGGGTGCGGCGCGAGCAATTGCAGCCGGGCATGCGCCTGCGGGTGCCGTTCGGGCGGCGCGAGATGATCGGGATTCTGGTCGAGGTCGCGGATACCAGCGAAGTGCCGGTGGAAAAACTCAAACCGGCGCTGGCCCTGCTCGATACCACCGCGCCACTGCCGCCGGCGCTGTTCAAGCTGTGTCTGTGGACGTCGCAGTACTACCAGCACAGCCTCGGCGACACCTTGAGCTGGGCGTTGCCGGTGCTGCTGCGTCAGGGCGAACTGGCCGAGGCCCGTCAGGAGCGTTTCTGGTCGGCGGCCCCCGGCGCCAGCCTCGATGATCCGCGCATCGCTCGTGCCCCGCGCCAGCGAGAAGCCCTGGCAACGCTGGCCCAGCATCCGCACGGTGTCGCCCATCAGTTGCTGAGCAAACTGATGCTGAGCAAGGACAGCCTCGACCTGCTGCTGGCCAAGGGTCTGGTGCAAGTGGAAATCCGCCGCCACCTCCCCGGCGCGCGCCATGAACACTGGCTGGCGCAACCGGAACTGCCGCTCAACAGCGAACAACGCGCGGCGTATGAAGCCATCCGCGCCGGTTTCGACAGTTATCACGCGTTTTTGCTGGCCGGGGTTACCGGCAGCGGCAAGACCGAAGTCTATTTGCAGCTGATCCGTGAAACCCTCGAGGCCGGCAAACAGGCGCTGGTGCTGATCCCGGAGATCAACCTCGGTCCACAGACTCTGGCGCGCTTCGAACAGCGTTTCAATGCACGCATCGCCCTGGTGCACTCGGCGGTCAACGATCGTGAACGCCTCGACGCCTGGCTCGCTGCCCGCGATGGCGAGGCCGACATTATTATCGGCACCCGCTCGGCGCTGTTTACGCCGATGAAAAACCCGGGGCTGATCATCATCGATGAAGAGCACGACGGCTCTTATAAACAGCAGGAAGGCTTGCGTTACCACGCCCGTGATCTGGCGCTGGTGCGAGCACGTCAGGAGAACATCCCGATCGTGCTCGGCTCGGCCACGCCGTCGCTGGAAAGCCTGCACAACGCCTACACCGGGCGTTACGGCCTGTTGCGCCTGAACGAGCGCGCTGGCGGCGCCAAACAGCCGCGCTTTCTGCGCCTGGACGTGAAAAGCCGGCCGCTGGACAGCGGCATTTCCGGGCCGATGCAACAAGCCATCGGCCAGACCCTCGCCAACGGCCAGCAGGTGCTGGTGTTCCTCAACCGCCGCGGTTTTGCCCCGACCTTGCTCTGCCACGATTGCGGCTGGATGTCCGAGTGTTCGCGCTGCGATGCGCGGATGACCGTGCACCAGCGCTACGGTGAGTTGCGCTGCCACCATTGCGGCAACGTCGAACGCACGCCGCGCCAGTGCCCGAAGTGCAACAAGGTCGACTTGCGCCCGGTGGGTGCCGGTACCGAGCGTGCTGAGGAACGCCTGGCGATTCTGTTCCCGGATTACCCGGTGCTGCGCGTCGATCGCGACAGCACCTCGCGCAAGGATGCGATGAATCAGCTGTTCGCGACGATTCAAAAGGGCCAGCCGTGCATCCTCGTCGGCACGCAAATGTTGGCCAAGGGTCACCATTTTCCACGGGTGACGCTGGTGTCGATCCTCGACGCCGACGGCGGCCTGTTCTCCGGCGACTTCCGCGCCAGCGAGCGCATGGCGCAGTTGATTGTTCAGGTCGCAGGTCGGGCGGGACGGGCGGAAGAGCCGGGCAAAGTGATCATTCAGACGCACCTGGCCGATCATCCCTTATTGGTGCAACTGACTGAGCAGGGTTATTTCGCCTTTGCCGAACAGGCGTTGAGCGAGCGCCGCGCCGCCGGACTGCCGCCGTTCGCCCATCTGGCGCTGTTGCGCGCCGAAGCGCACAAACCTGGACAGGCTGAAGGGTTTCTTGATGAAGCCTGCAGCGAGGCTGAGCGCTTGCTCGGCGAACTGAATCTGAGCGGCATCGAACTGCTCGGGCCGGTGCCGGCGCCGATGGAACGTCGCGCCGGGCGTTATCGCGCGCAATTGTTGTTGCAGGCAACGGCACGGGCACCGCTGCATCGGTTGCTGGCCAGTTGGTTGCTCGCGCTGGAGCAGATGCCGAGCGGGCGGGCGGTGCGCTGGTCGCTGGATGTCGATCCCGTCGACTTGTACTGATTGATCTATTTGTCACCACATATCCACAACCAGCCTGCTAAGGTTGGCAAGCCCGGCTTCGCCACGGATAATGCCCAGTTTTTCCACCCGCGCACCGATGCGCCCGCCGCGCTTGCGGTCGAAAGAGAAGACCATGAAAGACACCATTCGCCAGCTGATCCAACAAGCCCTCACCCAACTCGTCAACGAAGGTGTGTTGCCTGAAGGCCTGTCGCCGGCGATTCAAGTGGAAAACGCCCGCGACAAGACTCACGGCGACTTCGCCAGCAACATCGCGATGATGCTGGCCAAGCCGGCCGGGATGAAACCGCGCGATCTGGCGGAAAAAATCATCGCCGCGCTGCCGGCTGACGAGAACGTCACCAAGGCGGAAATCGCCGGCCCGGGCTTCATCAACTTCTTTCAGAACACCCAGGCCCTGGCCAACCGCCTCGATGCCGCGCTGGCCGACGCCCATATCGGCGTGCGCAAGGCTGGCCCGGCGCAGCGCACGGTGGTCGACCTATCGGCGCCGAACCTGGCCAAAGAGATGCACGTCGGCCACTTGCGTTCGACCATCATCGGCGACGGCGTGGCCCGCGTCCTCGAATTCCTCGGCGACGAAGTGATCCGCCAGAACCACGTTGGCGACTGGGGCACGCAGTTCGGCATGCTCATGGCCTATCTGCAGGAAAACCCGATCACCAGCGACGAGCTGTCCGATCTGGAAAACTTCTACCGCGCCGCCAAACAGCGTTTCGACGAGTCCGCAGAATTTGCCGACCGCGCCCGCGGTCTGGTTGTCAAGCTGCAGGCCGGCGATGCCGAGTGCCTGGCGCTGTGGACCCGGTTCAAGGACATCTCGCTGTCGCACTGCCAGAAGATCTACGAACTGCTCAACGTCAAACTGACCATGGCCGACGTGATGGGCGAAAGCGCCTACAACGATGACCTGATCAATGTGGTCAACGACTTGAAAGCCGCGGGCATGCTGGTCGAGAGCAACGGCGCCCAGTGCGTGTTCCTCGACGAGTTCAAGAATGCCGATGGCGATCCGCTGCCGGTGATCATCGTCAAGGCGGATGGCGGTTATCTGTACGCCACCACCGACCTCGCTGCCGTGCGCTACCGCAGTGGCAAGCTGAAAGCCGATCGTGCGCTGTACTTCGTCGATCAGCGCCAGGCCCTGCACTTTCAGCAAGTTTTCGCCGTGGCGCGCAAGGCCGGTTTCGTCACCCATCCGATGGAAATGGAACACATGGGTTTCGGCACCATGAACGGCGCCGATGGCCGTCCGTTCAAGACCCGTGATGGCGGCACCGTGAAGCTGATCGACCTGCTGACCGAAGCGCAGGAACGTGCCTACAGCCTGGTCAAAGAGAAAAACCCGGAGCTTGCCGAAGACGAATTGCGCAACATCGCCAAGGTCGTCGGCATCGGCGCGGTGAAATACGCTGACCTGTCCAAGCACCGCACCAGCGACTACAGCTTTAACTTCGACCTGATGCTGAACTTCGAAGGCAACACCGCGCCGTACCTGCTGTACGCCTACACCCGCGTTGCCGGTGTGTTCCGCAAACTGGGCAAGGATTTCAGCGAAGTCGACGGCCAGATCGTCCTCGAAGCGGCGCATGAACTGGAGCTGGCGGCGAAACTGGCGCAGTTCGGTGAAGTGCTCAACAACGTGTCCGACAAAGGCACGCCGCACATTCTCTGCACTTACCTGTACGACGTCGCTGGCCTGTTCTCCAGCTTCTACGAGAACTGCCCGATCCTCGCCGCCGAGACCCCGGCCCGGATGCAGAGCCGTCTGCGTCTGGCCGCGCTGACCGGTCGCACCCTCAAGCAAGGCCTGGAGCTGTTGGGTCTGGAAACTCTGGAGCGTATGTAAGTTGGCTGCCAAGAAAAAACCTGCACCCAAGCGCGGCGCCAGCCGCTATCAGGCTCCGGCGAAGCAACCGATTCCGGGCTGGCTGTGGATGGCCATCGGCCTGACGGTCGGCGCGTTCATCGTGTTTTTGATGAAGCTGGAGCCGGGCAAGGGCAGCGACACGGTCAAGCGTGAGAAGGTCGAGCAGGCGCAACAGCAGAAAGCGACGAAGATCGCCGAAGCTAACAAGACCCCGCCGAGCCCGACGCAACCGGTCAAGCCGAAGTACGACTTCTACACGCTGCTGCCGGAATCGGAAGTGATCGTGCCGCCGGATGCCGTTCCGGAGAAGACCCTGCCGACGCCACAAGTGCCGGCCATCCCGACCACGCCGGTCACCCCGGCGGAAGCGGCGAAGATCGACACCGCGCGCGCTCAGGCCGCACTGGCCGGGATTACTCCGCCACCCGCGCCACCGGTGAGCAAAGCGGCGCCGGTGACCAGGTTCTTCCTGCAGGCCGGCTCGTTCCGCAAGGAGACGGACGCTGACAAGGTGCGTGCGCAGATCATTCTGCTCGGCCAGGCGGTGGCGGTTGAATCCGGCACGGTAAAAGACGAAACCTGGTACCGCGTTCTGGTCGGCCCGTTCAGCAATCGTGAACAACTGACCACCGCGCAGAAACAACTGGCCGGCGCCGGCTTCAGCAACCTGCTGTTACAACAACGCCAGAGCCGCTGATCCACTGCTGACTCCGCCGCTGATCGTTCCCACGCTCTGCGTGGGAATGCCTCAAGGGACGCTCTGCGTCCCCGGCAGCGAAGGGACGCGGAGCGTCCCGGGCTGCATTCCCACGCGGAGCGTGGGAACGATCAGGTGCGACACGCCGCTCGTCCCCTCTCCCGCACCAAGGTTGAAATCCTCTCCAGCACCCCCATATGAATGGGCATAAGGCACTTTCGCCCCGCTGTGTGGAGACTCTTCCCTTGACCACCATCGTTTCAGTCCGCCGTCACGGCAAAGTCGTCATGGGCGGCGACGGCCAGGTTTCTCTCGGCAATACCGTGATGAAAGGCAACGCGAAAAAAGTCCGTCGCCTGTACCACGGCCAGGTCATCGCCGGTTTTGCCGGTGCCACCGCCGACGCCTTTACGCTCTTCGAACGTTTCGAAGGCCAGCTGGAAAAACATCAGGGCCACTTGATTCGCGCCGCCGTCGAACTCGCCAAAGAGTGGCGCACCGACCGTTCCCTGAGCCGCCTCGAAGCGATGCTCGCGGTCGCCAACAAGGACGCCTCGCTGATCATCACCGGCAACGGTGACGTGGTCGAACCCGAAGATGGCCTGATCGCCATGGGTTCTGGCGGCGCCTTCGCCCAGGCCGCGGCCAGCGCCCTGCTGAAAAAGACCGACCTGTCGGCCCGCGAGATCGTCGAGACTGCACTCGGCATCGCCGGCGACATCTGTGTATTCACCAACCACACCCAGACCATTGAGGAGCAGGATCTCGCCGAATAAGCCTGTCGCGGCCTGTGTGCCACGGCTTGTTTGTGCTTGAGGACCGTTAACCATTATGTCCATGACTCCCCGCGAAATCGTCCACGAACTCAACCGCCATATCATCGGCCAGGACGATGCCAAGCGCGCCGTCGCGATTGCCCTGCGCAACCGCTGGCGCCGCATGCAGCTGCCTGAAGAGCTGCGCGTTGAAGTGACGCCGAAGAACATCCTGATGATCGGCCCGACCGGTGTCGGTAAAACCGAGATCGCCCGTCGCTTGGCAAAACTGGCCAACGCGCCGTTCATCAAGGTCGAAGCGACCAAATTCACCGAGGTCGGCTACGTCGGCCGTGACGTCGAGTCGATCATCCGTGACCTGGCTGACGCGGCGATCAAGATGCTCCGCGAGCAGGAAATGACCCGCGTGCGCCACCGTGCCGAGGACGCTGCCGAGGATCGTATCCTCGATGCACTGCTGCCACCGGCACGCATGGGCTTCAGCAATGAAGAGGCGCCGGCCAGCGATTCCAATACCCGCCAGCTGTTCCGCAAGCGTCTGCGTGAAGGTCAGCTGGACGACAAGGAAATCGAGATCGAAGTCGCCGAAGTGTCCGGCATCGAAATCGCCACGCCGCCGGGCATGGAAGAGATGACCAACCAGCTGCAGTCCTTGTTCGCCAACATGGGCAAGGGCAAGAAGAAGTCGCGCAAGCTCAAGGTCAAGGAAGCGCTGAAACTGGTGCGCGACGAAGAAGCCGGGCGTCTGGTCAACGAAGAAGAACTTAAAGCCAAGGCGCTGGAAGCGGTCGAGCAGCACGGCATCGTGTTCATCGACGAGATCGACAAAGTCGCCAAGCGCGGTAACGTTGGCGGCGCCGATGTCTCCCGTGAAGGCGTGCAGCGCGACCTGCTGCCGCTGATCGAAGGCTGCACCGTCAACACCAAGCTGGGCATGGTCAAGACTGACCACATCCTGTTCATCGCCTCCGGTGCGTTCCACCTGAGCAAGCCGAGCGATCTGGTGCCGGAACTGCAAGGCCGTCTGCCGATCCGCGTCGAACTCAAGGCGCTGAGCCCGGAAGACTTCGAGCGCATTCTCAGCGAACCGCACGCTTCGCTCACCGAGCAATACTGCGCGTTGCTGAAAACCGAGGGGCTGCATATCCAGTTCCAGCCGGAAGGCATCAAGCGTCTGGCGGAAATCGCCTGGCAGGTCAACGAAAAGACCGAGAACATCGGTGCCCGTCGCCTGCACACGTTGCTTGAACGTCTGCTCGAAGAGGTGTCGTTCAGTGCCGGCGATCTGGCCAGCGCTCACGACGACAAGCCGATTCTGATCGACGCCGAATACGTCAACAGCCACCTGGGCGAATTGGCGCAGAATGAAGACCTGTCCCGCTACATTCTGTAAAGCGGCAAGCTACAAGCTACGCGCGGCAAGCTGAGTTAAGCTTGCCGCTTGTAGCTCGCAGCTGAAGGCTTCTCCTATGATTCCTACCGACATCAAACTGCACAAAGCCTCGAAAACCCTGACGCTGACCTACGCGTCCGGCGAAGAATTCACCCTGCCCGCCGAATTCCTGCGCGTGCATTCGCCCTCCGCCGAGGTCCAGGGCCACGGCAAACCGATCCTGCAATTCGGCAAGCTCAACGTTGGCTTGAGCAAGCTGGAGCCGGCCGGCAACTACGCACTGAAACTGACCTTCGATGACGGTCATGACAGCGGCTTGTTCACGTGGGATTACCTCTACGAACTCGGCAAACGCCAGAAAGAACTCTGGGACGATTATCTCGCCGAGTTGCGTGCCGCCGGAAAAACCCGCGATCCGAACGAGTCGTTCGTCAAGCTGATGCTCTAGCCCGAGCCTTGCGCTCATTAGAAGGCATTTTCTAACTTCATCTGTTTGAATGCTCCGCTGTATGGCCGAGGATCGGCCTGCTTGCGAAAAAAATTAAACTCGGGTAACCAATGGAGCTGGCAAGTTCCCTGCAATGCTCTACGACTGTAAAGCAGCTATGCAGAATCAACGGTCACCCGAGCAGTAGTACCTGGCATTGGCTGTGGAACTGCACAGCCGCAAACCGGGTACTCGTCTCAGGACAATGGAGCGTCGTAGATGAGTAACAAGAATAACGATGACCTGAAGTATCAAGCCTCGGAAAACACCCTGGGGCTTAATCCCGTCGTTGGGCTACGCGGAAAGGATCTGCTGGCCTCTGCTCGGATGGTGCTGAAACAGGCCATCAAACAACCGATCCATAGTGTTAAACACGTGACCCATTTCGGCCTCGAGCTGAAGAACGTGCTGTTCGGCAAATCCGAACTGCAACCGGCCGGTGACGACCGTCGCTTTGCCGATCCCGCGTGGAGCCAGAACCCGCTCTACAAACGTTATCTGCAAACCTATCTGGCCTGGCGCAAGGAACTCCATGCCTGGATCGACGACAGCAGCCTGACTCCCAAAGATATCGCCCGCGGCCACTTTGTCATCAACCTGATGACCGAAGCCATGGCGCCAACCAACACCGCGGCCAACCCGGCAGCGGTCAAGCGTTTCTTCGAAACCGGCGGCAAGAGCCTGCTCGATGGCCTCTCGCATCTGGCCAAGGATCTGGTGCACAACGGCGGCATGCCGAGCCAGGTCAACATGGGTGCGTTCGAGGTCGGCAAGAGCCTCGGCGTGACCGAAGGCGCGGTGGTGTTTCGCAACGATGTGCTGGAGCTGATCCAGTACCGGCCGGTCACCGAGCAGGTCCACGAACGCCCCTTGCTGGTGGTGCCGCCGCAGATCAACAAGTTCTACGTTTTCGACTTGAGCCCGGACAAGAGCCTGGCGCGTTTCTGCCTGCGCAATAACGTCCCGACGTTCATCATCAGCTGGCGCAACCCGACCAAGGCTCAGCGTGAGTGGGGCCTCTCGACCTACATCGAGGCGCTGAAAGAAGCGGTCGACGTGGTCACCGCGATCACCGGCAGCAAAGACGTGAACATGCTCGGCGCCTGCTCCGGCGGCATCACCTGCACCGCCCTGCTCGGCCACTACGCGGCACTCGGCGAGAACAAGGTCAACGCCCTCACCCTGCTGGTCAGCGTGCTCGACACCACCCTGGACAGCGACGTCGCCCTGTTCGTCGATGAGCAGACCCTGGAGACCGCCAAGCGCCACTCCTACCAGGCTGGCGTGCTGGAGGGAAAAGACATGGCCAAGGTCTTCGCCTGGATGCGCCCGAATGATCTGATCTGGAACTACTGGGTCAACAACTACCTGCTCGGCAACGAGCCGCCGGTATTTGACATTCTGTTCTGGAACAACGACACCACGCGCTTGCCGGCGGCGTTCCACGGCGACCTGATCGAGATGTTCAAAAACAATCCATTGATTCGCTCCAACGCACTGGAAGTGTGCGGCACGCCGATCGATCTCAAGCAGGTCACCGCCGACATCTTTTCGCTGGCCGGCACCAACGACCACATCACCCCGTGGAAGTCCTGCTACAAGTCGGCGCAGCTATTCGGTGGAAAAGTTGAATTCGTGCTGTCGAGCAGCGGCCATATCCAGAGCATTCTCAATCCGCCGGGCAATCCGAAATCGCGCTACATGACCAGTGAAGAAATGGCCGCCAATGCCGATGAATGGCAAGAGAACTCGACCAAGCACACCGATTCCTGGTGGCTGCATTGGCAGGCGTGGCTGGCCGAGCGCTCGGGCAACCTGAAAAAGGCCCCGGTGAAACTGGGCAACAAGGCGTATCCGGCGGGCGAGGCTGCGCCGGGCACTTATGTTCATGAAAGATAGCGGCAAGCCACAAGCGACAAGCCACAAGCTGAGCGGGTTCTGCTTGAAGCTTGCGGCTTGCAGCTGCTCCCAACTGACCCGAAGGGTTTGACCCATGCCGCAACCGTTCATATTCCGCACCGTCGATCTGGATGGCCAGACCCTCCGCACGGCTGTGCGTCCCGGCAAGCCGCACTTGACGCCCTTGCTGATTTTCAACGGCATCGGCGCCAACCTGGAGCTGGTATTTCCGTTCGTCGCGGCGCTGGACCCGGACCTGGAAGTGATCGCCTTCGACGTTCCCGGAGTCGGCGGTTCCTCGACGCCGAACCGGCCGTATCGCTTTCCCGGGCTGGCCAAGCTGACGGCGCGGATGCTCGACTACCTCGACTACGGTCAGGTCAACGTCATCGGCGTGTCGTGGGGTGGCGCGCTGGCGCAGCAGTTCGCCTACGACTACCCCGAGCGCTGCAAGAAACTGGTACTGGCGGCCACCGCCGCCGGTGCGGTGATGGTGCCGGGCAAACCGAAAGTGCTGTGGATGATGGCCAGTCCGCGGCGCTACATTCAGCCGTCCCACGTCATTCGCATCGCGCCGATGATCTACGGCGGCTCGTTCCGGCGCGACCCGACGCTGGCGGCCAGCCATGCGGCGAAAGTGCGTTCGGCGGGCAAGCTCGGTTACTACTGGCAACTGTTCGCCGGCCTCGGCTGGACCAGCATTCACTGGCTGCACAAGATCCATCAGCCGACGCTGGTGCTGGCCGGCGATGACGACCCGCTGATCCCGTTGATCAACATGCGCGTGCTCGCCTGGCGCATTCCCAATGCGCAGTTGCACATCATCGATGACGGCCACCTGTTCCTGATCACCCGCGCCGAGGCGGTGGCGCCGATCATCATGAAATTCCTCCAGGAGGAGCGTCAGCGCGCGGTGATGCATCCGCATCCGACCCCGCTCGGCGGCTGAACGCAGCGGCAGGCTTTATGCAGGGCTTTACCCAAGAGTGCGCGGCAGGACGCCGCGCAGGCAGCAACCCGTAACAGCGTCTATGGTGTTCTGGTTCGGTGAGTTTGTTTTTGCCCTGAAGACGAAGGAGTGTTGAGTCATGCGCGACAAACCAGCGACGGGCGTGGTGCCCAGCCCCGCCGTGTTTATCAACGCACAAAGTGCGATCACCGGCCTGCGCGGTCGCGACCTGCTCTCGACCCTGCGCAGCGTCGCCGCCCATGGCTTGCGCAACCCGGTCCACACGGCAAGGCATGCCTTGAAGCTGGGCGGCCAACTGGGCCGCGTGCTGCTCGGCGAAACCCTGCATCCGACCCATCCGAACGACAGCCGCTTTGCCGATCCGGCGTGGAGCCTCAACCCGTTCTACCGGCGCAGCCTGCAGGCATATCTCGCCTGGCAGAGGCAGGTCAAGAGCTGGATCGACGACAGCGACATGAGCCCCGAAGACCGCGCCCGCGCGCAATTCGTCTTCACCCTGCTCAACGACGCCGTGGCACCGTCCAACACGCTGCTCAATCCGCTGGCAGTCAAAGAGCTGTTCAATTCCGGCGGCCACAGCCTGGTGCGCGGCCTCAGCCATCTGTTCGACGATTTGCTGCACAACGACGGCCTGCCACGCCAGGTGACACGACAGGCATTCGAAGTCGGCAAGACCGTCGCCACCACCACCGGCTCGGTGGTGTTTCGCAACGAAATGCTCGAACTGATCCAGTACCGGCCCATGAGCGAAAAGCAATACGCCAAGCCGCTGCTGGTGGTGCCGCCGCAAATCAACAAGTACTACATTTTCGACCTGAGCCCGCACAACAGCTTCGTCCAGTACGCGCTGAAAAACGGCTTGCAGACCTTCATGATCAGTTGGCGCAACCCGGATGTGCGCCATCGCGAATGGGGCCTGTCGAGCTACGTCGAGGCTGTGGAAGAAGCGATGAACATTTGCCGGGCGATCACCGGCGCCCGCGAGGTCAACCTGATGGGCGCCTGCGCCGGCGGCCTGACCATCGCGGCGCTGCAAGGGCATCTGCAGGCCAAGCGGCAGCTGCGACGTGTCGCCAGTGCGACCTATCTGGTCAGCCTGCTCGACAGCCAGATCGAAACCCCGGCGACGCTGTTCGTCGATGAACAGACTCTCGAAGCGGCCAAGCGGCGTTCGTATCAGCAGGGCGTGCTCGACGGTCGCGACATGGCCAAAGTCTTCGCCTGGATGCGCCCCAACGATTTGATCTGGAGTTACTTCGTCAACAACTACCTGTTGGGCAAGGAGCCGCCCGCCTTCGACATTCTCTACTGGAACAACGACAACACGCGCCTGCCGGCGGCATTGCACGGCGATCTGCTGGATTTCTTCAAGCACAACCCGCTGACCCATCCTGGCGGGCTGGAAGTCTGCGGCACGCCCATCGATCTGCAGAAAGTCACCGTCGACAGTTTCAGCGTGGCCGGCATGAACGACCACATCACGCCGTGGGACGCGGTGTATCGCTCGACCCTGCTGCTGGGCGGCGACAAGCGCTTCGTGCTGTCCAACAGCGGCCACGTACAAAGCATCCTCAACCCGCCGAGCAACCCAAAAGCCAACTACGTCGAAAACGCCAGGATGAGCAGCGACCCGCGCGCCTGGTACTACGACGCCAAACGTGTTGACGGCAGTTGGTGGCCGCAGTGGCTGGAGTGGATTCAACAGCGCTCGGGCGCGCAGCACGAAACCCGCATGGCCCTCGGCAACCCCAACTATCCGCCGATGGAGGCAGCACCCGGTACTTACGTGCGAGTGCGCTGACGTTCAACGACAATTTTCTAAGAAGACTGGATGAAAACCCGCGACCGGATTCTCGAATGTGCGCTGCACCTGTTCAACGAAAAGGGCGAACCGAACGTTTCGACCATGGAGGTCGCCAATGAAATGGGGATCAGCCCCGGCAACCTCTACTACCACTTCCACGGCAAGGAACCGCTGATCCTCGGCTTGTTCGAACACTTCCAGCAGGAACTGGCACCACTGCTCGATCCGCCGTCGGACGTGGAACTCGCGCCGGAGGATTATTGGTTGTTTCTGCACCTGATCGTCGAGCGCCTGGCGCAATACCGGTTCCTGTTCCAGGACCTGTCGAACCTCGCCGGGCGCCTGCCGAAACTGGCCAAGGGCATACGTCATCTGCTCAACGCGCTGAAACGCACGCTGGCTTCATTGCTGGCGCGGCTGAAGGCAGCGGGGCAACTGGTCAGCGATACGCAGGCATTGGGACAACTGGTGGAGCAGATCACCCTGACGCTGCTGTTTTCCCTGGATTACCAGCGAATTCTCGATCGTGAGGGCGAGGTGCGGCTGGTGGTGTACCAGATCATGATGCTGGTGGCGCCGCATTTGTTGCCGCCGGTGAAAGTGGCGACGGAGCGGATGGCGCTGCAATACCTTGAGGATCACGATTGATTGCAAAAGCCCCTCATCGGAACGCCGCCCGCCTAGCCCTCTCCCAGAGGGAGAGGGGACCGGACAGGGGATGCTCAAGAGCCAGGCCGACCTGAACGACCTTCGTTGAATCCATGATCAGGCTGCTCTCAAAATCCGGTCTGCCTGCAAAATCCCCTCACCCTAACCCTCTCCCAGAGGGAGAGGGGATCGATCGGGGGATTTTCAAGAGCTACGCCGACCTGAGCGAGCTTCGTTGAATCCATAATCGAGTGGATTTTTCAGGTCGATGTATAACGCAAGACACCGCGGTCGGCCCCCTCTCCCTCCGGGAGAGGGCTGGGGTGAGGGCAGACTTGGAATGCACAAACAAAAACGCCCGACCTCCACAGGCCGGGCGTTTTGTTTTGCCCTGATGAATCAGGACTGACTGGATGGCGTCGACGGGGTCGATGCTGCAGTCGGAGTGGCTGCTGCCGTGGGTGCCGCAGCGGAGTTTGCCGCGTTGGCCGGAGCGGTTGGAGCAGTCGATGCCGCAGCGGCCGGTTTCGGCGCAGTGGCTTTCGGTGCGGCCGCTTTTTTCACCGCAGGCTTTTTCGCCGCAGTCGGTTTGGTGGCTGGCTTGGCTGCAGGCTTGGCGGCAGCGGCTTTCGCGGCTGGTTTCGCTGCTGTTTTAGCCGCGGGTTTGGCTGCCGGTTTCGCCGCAGCTTTAGCGGCCGTCGGTTTGGCGGAAGCTTTAGCTGCTGGCTTGGCGGCGGCCGTTTTCGCTGCCGGTTTGGTGGCGGCTTTCGCTGCGGGTTTGGCCGCCGCTTTGGCCAGTGGCTTGGCTGCGGTTTTCGCCGCAGGCTTGGCCGCTGCAGTCTTGGCTGCCGGTTTCGCCGCAGCGGTTTTCGCCGCTACAGGCTGGGCTTTCAGACCGGTAAGTTTTTCGATCTGTCTGGTCAGCGTATCGACCTTGGCGTTGAGCGCCTTGACCTCATTGCGGCTTGGCACACCGAGGCGTGAAATCGCGCTGTTCAGGCGCTTGTCGAAAGCCCCTTCGAGCTCGTCCCACTTGCCCATGGCGCGGTCTTTCACGCCGCTGATGCGCGACTTCGCCGAAGAGGTCGAGTCCTCGACTTTTTTGCCAACCGCAGACTTGGTGAGCTTCTCGGCTTTCTCGCCGTCTTTGACCAATGTGTCGAAGAGCTTGCTGCCGTCAGTGTCGATCTTCGAGTACACGCCTAAACCCGCCAGCCAGATTTTGCGGGAGTACGACTCGACCTTCCCGACCCACGAGCTGCTTTCTTTATCGGTGTTCTTTTTACCAGCCATCCCGTTCTCCTTAAGATTTACGCGCGACGCGTTCGAGCAATGCCGTCAGCTCATCGAGCTTAGCAGAGAGTGTCTCAACGTCATGTTTAGACGGAATGCCGATGCGATTCAAGGCGCTTGCTACGCGGCTGTCGAAGGCCTTCTCGACCTTGTCCAGTTGAACTTCGACACGACCTTTGAAAGAGCTGACCTGAGTGGCGGCCTCATCGATCTCGACATTGGCCGCGACCAGTTTTTCGGTGACTGCCTTTTTGCCTTTCTTTTCAACGATTTGACCGGCTTCGATCAGCTCTTGAAAGTACTCGCTACCCTCTTGTCCGACCTTGGCGTAGGCACCCAGGCCAGCCAGCCAGATCTTGCGGGCATAGGACCTGACGTCGTTCAGCGTCGAAGTCGGAGCGTCGATTTTTTTCTTCAAAATAACTTTGGCCATGGTGCACCTCACGCGCAGAAGGTTTGAGGAACTGCCCGGACGGGTGTCGGGCTCAGGCACAAAGTAGGTAGAAAAATTAGAAAGGGCACCCTAACCAGTGGGAGCATCACAAAACAAATGTAGGAGTGAGCCTGCTCGCGATAGCGGTGTGTCAGTCGTCATCATTCTTGACTGCTACACCGCTATCGCGAGCAGGCTCACTCCTACAGGGGATCGCGTTTTACATGAGAATCAGGCCAGCGCTTTGTCGAGGGCCTTTTCGATCTCGGCTTTGATCATGCCGCTCATGGCCGACATCATCAGGCCCAGTTCGACGTCGACCTTGATCGAATCGTCCGCCACGTGAACGGCGCCTTTCACGCCCGAGCGCTTGAGTTTCAGGGTGTCGCCGGACCACTGCGGCTCCAGACCGTATTGTTCATTGAGCTTTTGGGCCAGTTTGTCGGCCTTCTCGCGGGCGGCTTCCTTGCCCAGGGTGTGGGCACGCTCAACACTGATTTTGGCCATCGAATGACTCCTGATAGATGAAGGTGTGTCGGTAGATCTTGACCGCCACTGCGGCAAATCGTCCCGAAGGTGGCCCATCTTACCTTTAGCCATTCGAAGACAAAGCATGGCTTGGGGATTAGAATGTCGCGCATTCTCTTTTGGTGACAGCGATATGACTGATCAGCGCAAAGGCAGCGATGCCGAACCCACCACTCACTTCGGCTTCAAAAACGTTCCGGAAAGCCAGAAAGCGGAAAAAGTCGCTGAGGTTTTCCACTCGGTAGCCGCCAAATACGACCTGATGAACGACCTTCTGTCGGGCGGCATGCACCGTCTGTGGAAGCGCTTCGCGATCGAACTGTCCGGCGTGCGCAGCGGTAACCGCGTGCTCGACATCGCCGGCGGCACCGGTGACCTGACCCGCAAATTCTCGCACCTGGTCGGCCCGACCGGTCAGGTGGTGCTGGCCGACATCAACGAGTCGATGCTCAAGGTCGGTCGTGACCGCCTGCTGGATCTGGGGGTCGCCGGCAACGTCGAGTTCGTTCAGGCGGACGCGGAAAAACTGCCGTTCCCGGACAACCATTTCGACTGCGTGACCATCGCCTTCGGCCTGCGCAACGTGACGCACAAAGAGGACGCCCTGCGCTCGATGCTGCGCGTG
This sequence comes from Pseudomonas sp. Z003-0.4C(8344-21), assembly GCF_900104975.1. Lineage (NCBI taxonomy): Bacteria > Pseudomonadati > Pseudomonadota > Gammaproteobacteria > Pseudomonadales > Pseudomonadaceae > Pseudomonas > Pseudomonas sp. Z003-0.4C(8344-21). The sequence continues at coordinate 5,929,359 of NZ_LT629756.1, forward strand.
CTCAAGCCCGGCGGCCGTCTGCTGGTGCTGGAGTTCTCCAAGCCGACCAACTCGCTGATGTCGAAAGCCTACGACGCCTATTCGTTCGCCTTCATGCCGCTGATGGGCAAGCTGATCACCAATGACTCGGAAAGCTATCGCTACCTGGCCGAATCGATCCGCATGCACCCGAATCAGGAAACCCTGAAGTCGATGATGGTCGATGCCGGTTTCGACCGCGTGACCTATCACAACATGACCGCAGGCATCGTTGCCCTGCACCGCGGCATCAAGCCCTGATGTTGCTCACCGGGCTGCTCGCCAGCGTTGAACTCGGCCTCAACCGGGTGCTGCGTCTCGACAGCACGGCGCTGCCGCGGCTGGCGCATTTGACCGGCAAGGTGATTGCCGTCGACTGCCGCAGCCCGGCATTGCAATTGTTCATTCTGCCCAGTGACGAAGGCTTGATGCTTGCTTCGCAGTGGGCAGCCGGCGTCGACTGCACCCTGCGTGCGCCGGCCTCAAGCCTGGTCAAACTGGCCTTGAGCAAAGACAAGACCGCTGTGCTGCACGCGCCGGAAGTCGAGCTCGACGGCGACAGCGGCGTGCTGCTGGAATTGGCTGGTGTGCTGCAGGATCTCGAGCTGGACTGGGAGTACGAACTCTCGCGCTGGCTCGGCCCGGTTGCCACGCAACTGCTCGGCGGCCACCTGCGCAGCCGCGCGCGCTGGTATCAGCAAGGATTTGCCAGCCTCAACCAGAACCTCGCCGAATACCTCGCCGAAGAATCACGCACCCTCGTCGGGCAGCGCGAAGCCGAAGCGCGGTTCAGCGAACTGGACCGGATCAAACTTGATCTGGAACGACTCGAGGCGCGTTTCGAGCGCCTTTCCCGATCCCTCGACCCAAGCGATAACGCATGAAGCTGCTTGCCGTCCGCCGTCTGTTGCGCATCCAGCGCGTCGTGATCCGCTACCGCCTCGATGACCTGCTGTTCGCCCTGCCGCTGCCCTGGTTTCTCCTGGCGCTGCGCTTTGTGCTGCCGTGGCGCTGGTTGCCGCGCAAACGCCTGGAGCTGAGCCGCGGCGCGTGCCTGCGTCTGGCGTTGCAGGATCTGGGGCCGATCTTCATCAAGTTCGGGCAGATTCTTTCGACCCGCCGCGACCTGCTGCCCGAAGACATCGCCGATGAGCTGATGCTGCTGCAGGACCGGGTCCCGCCGTTCGATTCGCAGTTGTCGGTCAAGCTCATCGAAGAACAGCTGGGCAAGAAGATCAGCGAAGTGTTCAGCCGTTTCGACGTCGAGCCGCTGGCCTCGGCTTCGGTGGCGCAGGTGCATGCCGCGCAGTTGAAGTCCGGTGAAGAAGTGGTGGTGAAGGTAATCCGTCCGGGTCTGAAACCGATCATCGCGCAGGATCTGGCGTGGCTGTTCATCCTCGCCCGCGCCGCCGAAAAACTCTCGGCCGACGCGCGTCTGCTGCACCCGGTCGACGTGGTGCTGGATTACGAAAAAACCATTTACGACGAACTCGACCTGCTGCGCGAGGCGGCCAACGCCAGCCAGCTGCGGCGCAATTTTGAAGGTTCGTCACTGCTCTATGTGCCGCAAGTCTACTGGGACTGGTGCCGGCCGAAAGTGCTGGTAATGGAGCGTATCTACGGCATCCAGGTCACCGATCTGGCGACCCTTGCCGACCAGCGCACCGACATGAAAATGCTCGCCGAGCGTGGCGTGGAGATCTTCTTCACGCAAGTGTTTCGCGACAGCTTCTTCCACGCCGACATGCACCCGGGCAACATCTTCGTCAGCACCGTCAACCCGTGGAGCCCGCAGTACATCGCGATCGACTGCGGTATCGTCGGCAGCCTGACCCCGGAAGACCAGGATTACCTGGCGCGCAACCTGTTTGCCTTCTTCAAGCGTGATTACCGTCGCGTGGCACAACTGCACATCGATTCGGGCTGGGTGCCGGCGGAAACCAAGCTCAACGAATTCGAAGCGGCGATCCGCACAGTGTGCGAACCGATCTTCGAAAAACCGTTAAAAGATATTTCATTCGGTCAGGTGCTGATGCGCCTGTTCCAGACGGCGCGACGCTTCAACATGGAAGTGCAGCCGCAGCTGGTACTGTTGCAAAAGACCCTGCTCAACATCGAAGGCCTCGGGCGTCAGCTGTATCCGGATCTGGATCTGTGGAACACCGCGCAGCCGTTCCTCGAACGCTGGATGCGCGAGCGTGTCAGCCCCAAAGCCCTGCTGGGCAACGTGCAGAGCCAGTTCGAGCAGATTCCGCACCTGGCCAACATGGCCCGCGACCTGCTCGAACGCATGTCGCAGCCGCACGCCAACGACCCGCCGCCGCCATGGCATCGACGCAAGGATGACTGGTTCCTGCGCCTGCTCGGTTGCGCGCATCTGGCCGGCGGAGCAATCCTCGCCGCTGGCGGCCCACTAACCGATTGGGCGCACTGGCCAGCGGGAATCATGGTGGCTGTCGGCTTGTATCTGGTCGTTCGCCGATAGCACGATTGAGCTGCAAGTTATAAGCTGCAAGCCTCAAGCTTGACGACACAGGTACACCGCAACCTGCTTTTACTTGCAGCTTGAAGCTCATGGCTTGCTGCTGCTTTTCGAGATTTGAAGATGAAAAACTGGCTGGACGAGATCAAGTGGGACGCTGACGGCCTGGTGCCGGCGATTGCTCAGGATCACAAGACCGGACGCGTACTGATGATGGCCTGGATGAACCGCGAAGCGCTCGAACTGACCGCCGCGGAGAATCGTGCAATCTACTGGTCACGTTCCCGTGGCAAGCTGTGGCGCAAGGGCGAAGAGTCCGGCCATGTGCAGACCCTGCATGAGATGCGTCTGGACTGTGATGCCGACGTGATCATCCTGATGGTTGAACAGATCGGCGACATCGCTTGCCATACCGGCCGTCAAAGCTGCTTTTACCGCGTCTTCGAAAACGGCGACTGGAAAACGGTCGACCCGGTACTCAAAGACCCGCACGCCATTTACTCCGCAGGACACAAGCATGAGTGACACACTCACCCGTCTGGCCGAAGTGCTCGAAGAGCGCAAAGGCGCAGCCGCCGACAGCTCGTATGTCGCCAGCCTGTACCACAAGGGGCTGAACAAGATTCTGGAGAAGGTCGGCGAAGAGTCGGTCGAAACCATTATCGCCGCCAAGGATGCCGCCATCAGCGGCGACTGCAGCGATGTCATCTACGAGACCGCCGACCTGTGGTTCCACAGCATGGTCATGCTTGCCCAACTGGGGCAGCATCCGCAGGCCGTGCTGGATGAACTGGATCGCCGCTTCGGCCTGTCCGGACACGTCGAGAAAGCCTCGCGTCCGTCCGCCTGAACAACTATTCGAGAGGAACAGCAACATGGGCATTTTTGACTGGAAACACTGGATCGTCATCCTGGTTGTCGTGGTGCTGGTGTTCGGCACCAAGAAACTGAAAAACCTCGGCACCGACGTTGGCGAGTCGATCAAGGGCTTCCGCAAGGCCATGAACGACGACGAAAAACCGGCCGAACCGAGCGTGACCCCGCCGGCGCAGCCAGTGCCGCCGGTGCAGCCGCAGACCACCGCGCAGGCCAACCCGCCGCACACCATCGACGTGCAGGCGCAGAAAGTCGAAGAGCCGATCCGCAAAGACGTGTGAGCACTGACTAATGTTTGGTATCAGCTTCTCTGAACTGCTGCTCGTCGGCCTCGTCGCCCTGCTGGTGCTGGGCCCCGAGCGTCTGCCGGGCGCTGCGCGCACCGCCGGCCTGTGGGTCGGTCGGCTGAAGCGCAGCTTCAATGCGATCAAACAGGAAGTTGAACGTGAAATCGGTGCCGACGAAATCCGTCGGCAACTGCACAACGAGCACATCCTCTCGCTGGAGCAGGAGGCGCGGAAGATTTTCAGCCCGGTTCAGCAAGAGCCGACGCCGGTTGAGCACGTGGGCGAGCAGACGATTCATGCGCCTGCTGCACCTGCACCGACGCCTGCACCTGCACCTGCACCTGCCGTAGCGATAACCGAACCCGTACCTGCTGTCGCGCCAACGTCGGTTGAACACGTAGCTCCAACCGCCGCGCCGATCGCACCAGCGCCTCACGACCCTACTCTGCCGCCGCGAGCCCCATGAGCGATCTCCCCGAAAACGACCAGCACATGCCGCTGGTTTCGCACCTCACCGAGTTGCGCACCCGCCTGCTGCGTTGCGTCGCGGCGATCTTCATTATTTTTGCCGGGCTGTTCGCCTTCACCCAGCAGATCTACACCTTCGTCTCGACGCCGTTGCGCCAGTACTTGCCGGTCGGCGCGACGATGATCGCCACCGACGTGTCGTCGCCGTTCCTCACGCCGCTGAAACTGACGATGATGGTCTCGCTGTTTCTGGCGATCCCGGTGATCCTGCATCAGATCTGGGGCTTCATCGCGCCGGGCCTGTACAAGCACGAGAAGCGCATCGCGGTGCCGCTGCTGGTCTCCAGCATTATGCTGTTCTACACGGGCATGGCGTTCGCCTATTACTTCGTCTTTCCGCTGATCTTCAAGTTCTTCGCCGCTGCCACCCCGGCCGGCGTGGAAATGATGACTGACATCGCCAGTTACCTCGATTTCGTCATGACGCTGTTCTTCGCCTTCGGCGTTGCCTTCGAGATCCCGGTGGCCGTGGTCCTGCTGGTGTGGATCGGCGTGGTCGATGTTGCCTACCTGAAAAAGATCCGCCCGTACGTGATCATCGGCTGCTTCGTGGTCGGCATGATCCTGACGCCGCCGGATATCTTCTCGCAGACTCTGCTGGCCGTGCCGATGTGGATGCTGTTCGAGATCGGCATTCTGTTCGGCGGCCTGATCAGCAAGCGCGAACGCCCCGAAGACAGCCCGGCCGACGACCACAACGACCAGCCGCCAGCGACCCAGGCATGAACCTGCTGCTGCTCGAAGAAGCCGACTTCATCGCGGCCGACCGTGTGGTGCTGCGTGATCGGCGCCTGACCCATATGCAGGAAGTCCATCGCTCGCAAGTCGGTGACAGCCTGCGCGTCGGGCGCATCAATGGCTTGATGGGTTCGGCAGAGCTGCTGCGCCTCGACGCAGGTGAAGCCGAGCTGCGCGTCAGCCTCGATCAACCGCCGCCGACGAAACTGCCGCTGACCCTGGTGCTGGCACTGCCACGGCCGAAAATGCTCCGCCGGGTGTTTCAGACTGTCGCGACCATGGGCGTCTCGAAGGTGATTCTGGTCAACAGCTACCGCGTCGAGAAAAGTTTCTGGCAGACGCCGTTTCTGGAGCCCGAGGCGATTCGTGAACAACTGATCCTCGGCCTCGAACAGGCCCGCGATACGGTGCTGCCGGAGATCATCATCGAGAAGCGCTTCAAGCCTTTCGTTGAAGATCGGCTGCCGGCGATCAGCGACGGCACCCTCGGTCTGGTCGGCCATCCGGGCAATTACCCGCCCTGCCCTCGCGCGCTGAGTGAACCGGTGACCCTGGCGATCGGCCCGGAAGGCGGCTGGATCCCTTACGAGATCGATCTGCTGGCCAAGTCCGGTCTGCAACCGGTGCAGCTCGGCGAACGGATTCTGCGCGTCGAAACCGCCGTCACCGCGTTGCTCGCCCGCCTGTTCTGAGCCGACGTGCCAGACAGATGGTGTTACAGATTGCCATCATGCAGCCGATACAGTCCCCATAAGTCCAATTTAGTGGTCCGAAGGGAGTGGTCGCATGTACCGTTGGTTAGCCGAAAGTCTTGGGAACGTCAGCGTCAAACGCAAGCTGGGCATCGGCTTCGGCCTGGTGCTGTTACTGACGCTGTTGATCACGTTCACCGGCTGGACCGGTATGAGCGGCATCATCAGCCGCGGCGATAAACTCGGTTTCATCTCCAGCCTCAATGAGCTGACCAAGGACTTGCGCCTGGCGCGCATGGACTACGACATGCGCCGCGGCGATCAAGGGCCGGGGGCGGTCAATGAGTTGTTGGCCAAACTGGACAGCGGCCTTCGAGAAGCGCGCGGCATGATCGAACAGCCCGCCGATGCGGCAATGGTTGACCAGCAGCTGGCCGCCGTGGCCGAGTACAAGCGCGCCTTCGGCGAAATGACCCAGGCCACCGTGCAGCGTGAAGACGCTCGCAGCAAGCTGGGCGCGAATGCCGACAACGCCGTGGCCAGGGTCGGCGAAGTCGAAAAGGCGCTGTTGCAAGGTGACAGCGTGGCGCAATACAACGCGGTTATCGAGCTGAGCAAACTGTTGCAGCAAGCGCGCTATCAGGTGCGCGGCTACACCTACAGCGGCAAGGCCGATGCCGAGCAACCGGCACTGACCGCGATTGAAAACGCCCTCAAAAATCTCGAAAGCCTGCCAAGCCGCGTGCCGGAACAGCACATTGCCAACCTGCAGCAAGCCACTGATTCGCTCAAGGCCTACCGCGCCGCCGTCAGTCAGTTCCGCGATTCGCAGGTGAAAAACGCCGCCGCACTGACGGCCATGTCAGCCCAGGGCGACATTCTGATCGCCGTGAGCAAGAAGCTCACCGAATCGCAAACCGTGGTGCGTGATACCGATGCCGCACACGCCAAGAACATGCTGCTGGTCGCCACTGCGCTGGCGTTGATCTTCGGTTTGATTGCCGCTCTGGCGATCACCCGGCAGATCATCATTCCGCTGAACCAGACCCTGAAGGTCGCCGAACGCGTTGCTGCGGGTGATCTCACCCACAATCTGGTCTCGCTGCGCCGCGACGAACTCGGCCAGTTGCAGCGCTCGATGCAAAGCATGACCCAAGGCCTGCGTGAGTTGATCGGCGGCATCAGCGACGGCGTCACGCAGATCGCCAGCGCCGCCGAAGAGCTGTCGGCGGTGACCGAGCAGACCAGCGCCGGGGTCAACAATCAAAAGATCGAGACCGACCAGGTCGCCACCGCCATGAACGAAATGGCTGCCACCGTGCAGGAAGTCGCACGCAACGCCGAAGAAGCCTCGGAAGCCGCTGTCGCGGCCGACCAGCAGGCCCGCGAAGGCGACAAGGTGGTCGGTGAAGCCATTGCACAGATTGAGCGTTTGGCCGCTGAAGTCAGCCACTCCACCGAGGCCATGGGCGAACTCAAGCGCGAAAGCGACAAGATCGGCAGCGTCCTCGACGTAATCAAATCCGTGGCCCAGCAAACCAACCTGCTGGCGCTCAACGCGGCTATCGAAGCGGCCCGTGCCGGTGAGGCCGGTCGTGGATTCGCCGTGGTGGCTGACGAAGTGCGCAGCCTCGCCCAGCGCACGCAGAAGTCCACTGAAGAGATTGAAGAACTGATCGTCGGCCTGCAAAACGGCACCCAGCAAGTGGCAACGATCATGGACAACAGCCGCACCCTGACCGACAGCAGCGTCGAACTGACCCGCCGCGCCGGCGGCTCACTGGAAAGCATCACCCGCACCGTCTCGGCGATTCAGGCGATGAACCAACAGATCGCCGCAGCGGCAGAACAGCAGAGCGCCGTGGCCGAAGAGATCAACCGCAGCGTGCTGAATGTACGCGATGTGTCCGATCAGACTTCGGCGGCGAGTGAAGAGACAGCAGCGTCGAGCGTTGAGCTGGCGCGGTTGGGGACGCATTTGCAGACGCTGGTGGGCCGGTTCAAGGTTTGAGGGATTGATCGCCTGGGTTCGATTGGGACCGAGGTGAGGCTATCGCTGGCAGGCCAGCTCCCACAATGGTTCGGTGGTGCACCTCGATACTCGGCCACCCTACAAAACCCCTGTGGGAGCTAGCCCTGCTAGCGATTGGCGGTGTGATGACTGAAAACCCGCCCCTCACCCCAGCCCTCTCCCGAGGGAGAGGGAGCCGACCAAGTTGTCCTTACGCGATGCATCAAGCTCAGATACCGCGCAGCATCTGGATTCGGCGATGTCAATAAGACCAGTCGTGTCTCTCAAGCATCCCGCAGTCAGTCCCCTCTCCCTCTGGGAGAGGGAGCCGACCAAGTTGTCTTTACGCGATGCATCAGGCTCAGATACCGCGTCGCATCTGGATTCGGCGACGTCAATAGATACCGTCGCATCGCTCAAGCATCCCGCACTCAGCCCCCTCTCCCTCTGGGAGAGGGTTAGGGTGAGGGGCTTTTGAATCACACGCATAAAAAAACCCCGCTGACTCAGCGGGGTTTTTTCATCAGGCCAGTTGCGCCTGCATCGTCGCCGGTCGCAACGGCAGCAGCGGTGCATGCGGGTCGGCTTTCACCGAGGCCCGCCAGGCGTCCAGCCACTCGGTCAGGCCTTCAGCCCAGACCTGTTCGTGCAGACGCGCCAAGGCCACCGGATCGCTCAGCAGTTGCAGGCGATCATGGTTGCTCAGCTCCGCTGGGCCAACCTTGACCGCGTGCCGCACGCGCTCCTGACGCAGCCATTCGATCGGCTCGGCCTGACCGTGGCGGGAGGTCGCCAACGAGCACGCCAGGGCGTTCTGCTGCGGATCGACCACTGCGCGGACGAAGCCGTCGTTCAGGGCGTGGTAGCGGTTCTCGTGGGTGTACTGGTCGGTCGCCAGCAGCGCCTGTGGCGGATTGTATTCCTCAGGAATGAGGAACAGGCTCGCGTCACGGGTCTTCAGGCCCAGGCCCACGCGGCTGGAAATCACCGACACCGGGATCGACAGCATCAGCGAACCAACGATCGGCACCAGCCACCAGAGGAAGCTCGGGTTCAGCCAGATCACCAGCAGCGCCCAGCAGAAGCCCAGCAGGGTCTGCGGGCCGTGACGCTTGACCGCTTCGCTCCATGGCGTCGAGTCGTCGTCACGCTGTGGCGAGTTCCAGGTCGCGGCCCAGCCGAGGAACGCGGCGAGGACGAAACGGGTGTGGAAGATCATCCGAACCGGCGCCAGCAGCATGGAGAACAGCATTTCCAGCAGCATCGACAGGGTCACCTTGAACTTGCCGCCGAACTCTTTCGCGCCCTTGGCCCAGATCAGGATGATGCTCAGCAGTTTCGGCAGGAACAACAGCACGATCGTGGTCGAGAACAGCGCGATGGCTTTGTCCGGGTGCCATTGTGGCCACAGCGGATAGAGCTGGCGCGGTTCAAGGAAATACTGCGGCTCCATCAGCGTATTCACCGCCAGCAGCGCGGTCGACAGCACCAGGAAGAAGAACCACAACGGCGCCGACAGGTACGACATCACGCCGGTGAGGAACACCGCACGGTGCACCGGGTGCATGCCCTTGACCAAGAACAGGCGGAAGTTCATCAGGTTGCCGTGGCACCAGCGACGGTCACGCTTGAGTTCGTCGAGCAGGTTCGGCGGCAGCTCTTCATAACTGCCCGGCAGGTCGTAGGCAATCCACACGCCCCAACCGGCACGGCGCATCAGTGCGGCTTCAACGAAGTCGTGAGAGAGGATCGCACCGGAGAACGCACCTTTGCCCGGCAACGGCGCCAGGGCGCAGTGGTCGATGAACGGCTTCATGCGAATGATCGCGTTGTGACCCCAGTAGTGCGATTCGCCCAACTGCCAGAAGTGCAGACCGGCCGTAAACAGCGGGCCGTATACGCGAGTAGCGAATTGCTGCATGCGCGCATACAGGGTGTCCATGCCCGACGCACGCGGCGCGGTCTGGATGATCCCGGCGTCCGGCGTGGCTTCCATCAGGCGTACCAGACTGGTCAGGCATTCGCCGCTCATCACCGAGTCAGCGTCGAGCACGACCATGTACTTGTAGTCACCGCCCCAACGACGGCAGAAGTCGTCGAGGTTACCGCTCTTGCGTTTCACACGACGGCGACGGCGACGGTAGAAGATCTTGCCGAAGCCTTTGGCTTCGCGGCAGACGTCCAGCCAGGCCTGTTGCTCGGCGACGCAGATGTCGGTGTCGTTACTGTCGCTGAGGACGAAGAAGTCGAAGCGATCCAGATCACCGGTAGCGGCGACCGATTCGAACGTCGCCCGCAGACCGGCGAATACGCGCGGTACGTCTTCGTTGCAGATCGGCATGACCAGTGCGGTACGCGCATCTTTGGCAATCGGCTCGTTGCCGGCGCTTTTGCCGGAGATACGGTATTTATCGTGACCGGTGAGCAACTCGAGGAAGCCCATCAGCGCGGTCCAGAAACCGGCCGAGACCCAGCAGAACAGAATCCCGAACAGAATCAGGATGCTGGTTTGCAGCGCATACGGCAGCACTTGAGTGGCGGTCTGCAGCAACGGTTGGTGCAGGACTTCTTCGAGATCGACGAACGACCAGCCCTGGTACGGCATGATGCCTTTCATGTACCAGCCGGCGACGATGGTCTGGCCGAGCATCAGCAACAGCAGAATGTAGCGACGGATCGATCCGACGGTGCGCCAGCGCGCGGCCGGCAGGACGTTTTCGTCCTTGGGCGGCTGCGGCGGGTTGGTGCGGCCGGTCAGACGGCGCCAGCCACGCACCAGGATATTGGTGCGCCATGGCTCCGGCACGACCTTGGTACGGCGGATCGGCGGCGTGGCTTTCATGCTGATCCGGCCGCTGGCGTCGAGCACCAGCATTTCCGCTTCTTCCAGCTCTTCGGCGGTGCTCAGGGTCAGGCGCTTGCCCACCGAAGCCTGGGCGGCTTCGGCAGGCGCGTCGAACGTCGAGGACGACAGGCGTTGATGCAGCTCGCTGAACGACTGGCAGCCCGCGAGTTCCGCGCGCTGCTCGTCGGTCATCGGCAGATGCGCCAGATACTCGGACAGAGTCTCTGGCCGTACTTGAGAGTTACTCATCGGCAGGCAACTGATAGCTCCAGGTCTCGGTCAGGACTTCTTCAGTCGGTGCCGATTCCGGTGTGGCTGGGGCCGCGTCCGCAGCGGCTGGCTGCTTGGCGTCTTTGTTGGCCTTGTCCCTGGCCTCTTCTACCGGCTTGGCTTCAGCCTGTTTGGCCTCGGCAGCCTTGGCTTCCTTGTCGATTTTCTCTTGCTGCTTGGCGGCAACCTTGTCGGCTTTGGCAACGGACGAGTTGGACGCTGGCACCGATTTCGCCAGATCAGCCGTCACGACAGGCTGAACCAGTGCGGCACGCATCTCGGTGGATTTGCTCGGATCCTTGATCTTCATCCGCAGGGTCAAGCGCCAGCCCTTGGTTTCCGGGTTGTAGCGCACGCTGTTTTCGACCAGTTCGGCGTTGTCGCCGACACTGACCTGGCTGCGCACATCGGCGTCCGGGGCCAGAGCGGCCAGCGATGGACCTTCGAAGTCGACCAGATAAGCAACGCTGCCATCCGGCTGACGGATCAGGTTCGATTGCTTGACGTCACCGGTCGAACGCAGGGTTTGTGCAACCCAGGCACTGTCAGGTGCGTGCAGCGCGGCTTCATCCATGGTCCAGTGCAGGCGGTAGGCGAAGTCCAGTGGCTGACCCGGCTCCGGCATTTTTTCCGGGCTCCAGAACGCAACGATGTTGTCGTTGGTTTCATCGGCAGTCGGAATTTCCACCAGATCGACGGTGCCCTTGCCCCACTCGCCCTTCGGCTCGATCCAGGCGCTTGGACGCTTGTCGTAGCGGTCGTCGAGATCTTCGTAGTGGCTGAAGTCGCGGCCACGTTGCAGCAGACCGAAACCACGCGGGTTCTCGACGCTGAAGTTGCTCACGGCCAGGTGTTTCGGGTTGTTCAGCGGACGCCAGATCCACTCGCCATTGCCGGCATGGATCGACAGACCGCTGGAATCGTGCAGTTCACGACGGTAGTTGAGCACTTTCGACGGCTGGTTGGCGCCGAACAGGAACATGCTGGTCAGCGGCGCGATGCCCAGTTTGCCGACCTTGTCACGCAGGAACATCTGCGCCTTGACGTCGACGATGGTGTCGCTGCCCGGACGCAGGATCAGGCGGTAGGCACCGGTGGCGCGCGGCGAATCCAGCAGCGCGAAGATCACCAGGTGTTTGTCGCCCGGCTTCGGCTGTTGAATCCAGAACTCGCGGAAACGCGGGAATTCTTCACCCGACGGCAGCGCAGTGTCGATCGCCAGACCACGGGCCGACAGGCCGTAGGTGTGACCCTTGCCGACAACGCGGAAGTAACTCGCGCCGAGCATGGTCATGATTTCGTCTTGCTTGTCGGCCTTGTTGATCGGGTACAGCACACGGAAACCGGCATAACCCAGTTGCTCGGTGGCCTTCGGATCGAATTTCAGGTCGCCGAAATCGAAGCGCGTCGGATCGTATTTGATCTCTTCGACGGTGTTAGCCGTGATTTCGTTGATTTTCACCGGTGTATCGAAGTGCATACCCTGGTGATAGAAGGACAGCTTGAACGGGGTCTTCTGATCGGCCCACTCAGCCTTTTCGGTGAGGAAGCGGATTTTCTGATAGTCCGCGAACTTCATATCGCGGAACTCGTTCGGCAGGTTGCTGCGCGGGGCTTCGAACTTCTGCCCGGCCAGCTCTTTGGCCTTGGCCGACACATCGTCAAGATTGAACGCCCAAAGCTGACCGGCGCTGAGCAGGCACAGGAGCGCCGAACCCGCTACCAGGGCACTTCGCATGCGTTTGGCAGACATTTTTGCTGCATTACAGGGACTAACAATCACGAGCAACCCTCGCCGAAAACAGATCAATAAACCAACGGCCAGATGAAGTGCCTGTGGGGATTTCGGCGATAAAAAACCGACCTTCCAGCGCACCCTTGCCAAGTTGGCGAGCATTGTTCCGACTCCGCTGGGGCAAAATGATTCCCCAATCGGATCCGGACAAGTCTCTACCTAAGTCAAAACGGACCAACGAACGCCGATCCCCGTAGCGCGCGATTATCTAGTAGCCCGCATGACAACGCATCAGGGGTAACAAAGTATTTATCGCGAAAACACCCGAAAAACAGTCGAAATATCCTAAAGAAGGTGTTTCAAGCGTTTTCAGGTCTGTAACAAAAAGGTAACCGGGCCGTCGTTGACCAGATGCACCTGCATATCGGCGCCGAATCTACCTGATGCCACAGTGCCATGCATCTGTTTCGCGTTGCTCAATAGATAATCGAACAATTCCTCGCCAAGGGCCGGCGGCGCCGCGCTCGAAAAGCTCGGGCGCAAGCCGCTTTTGGTGTCAGCCGCGAGGGTGAACTGAGAGACCAGCAGCAACCCTCCGTCGATATCTGCCAAGGACAGGTTCATCTTGCCCTCGGCATCGCTGAATACCCGATAGTTAAGCAGCTTATGCAGAAGTTTGTCGGCGCTGACACGCGTGTCGTCGGGTTCTACCGCGACCAGCACCAGCAAGCCTTGATCGACTGCACCGACGACTTCACCGCCGACCTCCACTCGCGCCCCACGCACGCGCTGTAACAGCCCCTTCATGCTTCTTCAGGCGGCAGATCGAGCAGGCGCTGAGCCATCTTGCTCGCCGCGCGCACCAGCGCATCGGTGATGCCCGGTTCGGACGCCGCGTGGCCGGCATCACGGATCACCTGCAGTTCGCTGTTCGGCCAGGCCTGATGAAGCTCCCAGGCATTGTCGAGCGGGCAGATCACGTCGTAGCGACCGTGAATGATCACGCCCGGCAGATGCGCAATCCTGGCCATGTCGCGGATCAGCTGGTTCGGCTCCAGGAAAGCATTGTTGGTGAAGTAATGGCATTCGATCCGCGCAATCGACAGCGCGCGCTGTGGCTCGGAGAAACGATCGACCACCAGCGGATTGGGCCGCAGAGTCGCGGTGCGCCCTTCCCAGGTCGACCACGCCTTGGCCGCGTGCATCTGCGCGATCTGGTCGTTGCCGGTGAGGCGTTTGTGGAAAGCGCTGAGCAAGTCGTCGCGCTCGTCCAGCGGGATCGGTGCGATGTAATCCTGCCAGTAATCGGGGAACAGACGGCTGGCGCCGGCCTGATAGAACCACTCGATTTCCTGTGGGCGGCAGAGAAAGATCCCGCGCAGGATCAGACCGTGGACGCGCTCCGGGTGGGTTTGCGCGTACGCCAGCGCCAGGGTCGAGCCCCATGAGCCGCCGAACAGCACCCATTTGTCGATGCCCAGGTGTTTGCGGATGCGCTCGAGGTCCTCGACCAGATCCCAGGTGGTGTTGTTTTCCAGGCTGGCGTGAGGTGTCGAGCGTCCGCAGCCGCGCTGGTCGAAGGTGACAATGCGATACAGGTTCGGATCGAAGTAGCGGCGACTCTGCGCGTCGCACCCGGCGCCGGGGCCACCGTGGATGAACACAACCGGCAGACCTTCTGGCGAGCCGCTTTCATCGACGTACAGCGTATGGGTGTCATCGACAGCCAGATCGTGCCGGGCGTGGGGTTTGATCTGCGGAAACAAAGTCTGCATTGCGCGCTCCGTAAGGGGTCGAGGTCATCCCTGAGGGGACTTCTATTATTCTGCCGTTGGGCATCATAAACCCGATTTACGTCAATGAGCATGCTCCAGGTTACTCGCAATTTTTCAGCCGTGTCCCCTGTAGAGTGAGCCTGCTCGCGATAACGGTGTGCCAGTCACTGAAATGGGACTGAACCGACGCTATCGCGAGCAGGCTCACTCCTACAGGGGTAGGCGCCAGGCCTTATTTTGCATAATGGCTTTGGCCCCAGGCCAGATAGCCCTCAAGCAACTCCTTGAGCACCACCCGCGTCGGCTCCGCCAGATCAGCGCGGTAGCGGAAGGGTTCGAATTCTTCCATGTAAGTCGACTGGCACAGTTCCAGCTGCACCGCATGGATGTGTTCGGCCGGGTTGCCGTAGTGGCGGGTGATGTGGCCGCCCTTGAACCGACCGTTGAGCACATGGCTGAAGTTGCCATGCCGTGCGCAGATCGCTTCCAGCTGCGCGGCCAGTTGCGCATCGCAGCTGGCGCCATTGAACGTGCCGAGGTTGAAGTCCGGCAGTTTGCCGTCGAACAGGTGCGGGATGACCGAACGGATCGAGTGCGCGTCGAACAGCAGCGCGTAGCCGAATTCAGCCTTGAGCCGTGCCAGCTCCTCTTGCAGCTTGCGGTGATACGGCGTCCAGATCTGCTTCAGATAGCTCGCGCGTTCCTCTTTCGACGGCTCCAGCCCATCACGGAACAATGGAATGCCATCGAACAGCGTCGCCGGATACAGGCCGGTGGTGGCGCCGGTGTACATCGGCTTGTCATCGGATGGCCGGTTGAGGTCGATGACGAAGCGCGAATATTCCGCAGCCAGGGTACTGGCGCCCAGCGCTTCAGCGAAGTCATAAAGTTCGGGGATGTGCCAATCGGTATCCGGCAGACTTTTCGCCGCCGGTATCAAGCCGGCCTCGACCGCAGGCGTCAGGCGTACCCCGGCATGCGGCATGCTGATCAGCAACGGCACGCGACCTTGTTTGAAATGCAGAACCTTATCCACAACCGCTCTCCTACAGATTTGATTCAACGCCGTGACGCACGACGCGCTTGTCCAGATCGCCGCCAAGCCAATAAGCCAGATCCGCCGGACGATCGATGTGCCACGCGACAAAATCGGCGACCTTGCCGACCTCCAGCGAACCGTGGGTCGCAGCCATGCCCAGCGCCTGCGCCGCGTGGATCGTCGCGCCGGCGAGGGCCTCTTCCGGGGTCATGCGGAAACAGGTACAGGCCATGTTCAGCATCAGGCGCAACGACAATGCCGGTGAGGTGCCGGGGTTGAGGTCGCTGGCAATCGCGATTTTCACGTTGTGCTTGCGCAGGGCGTCCATCGGCGGCAGCTGGGTTTCGCGCAGGAAATAGAACGCGCCCGGCAGCAGCACGGCCACGGTGTTGGCTTCGGCCATGGCGATGGCGTCGGCTTCGTCCATGAACTCCAGGTGATCGGCGGAGAGCGCCTTATAGCGAGCAGCGAGGCTGGAGCCGTGCAGCGATGAGAGTTGCTCGGCGTGAAGCTTGACCGGCAAACCGAGTTTTTGCGCGGCGACGAACACGCGCTCGACCTGCTCCGGCGAGAACGCCAGGTATTCGCAGAAGGCATCGACCGCATCGACCAGGCCCTCGGCGACCAGCGCCGGGAGCATCTCATTGCAGACCAGATCAATGTAGTCGTCGGCGCGATCCTTGTATTCCGGCGGCAATGCGTGGGCGGCCAGGCAGGTGCTGCGAACGCTGATCGGCAGTTCTTGCTGCAAACGACGAATCACTCGCAGGATCTTGCGTTCGTTGGCCAGATCGAGGCCGTAACCGGATTTCATTTCGACCGTGGTCACGCCGTCGCGCATCAGGCTTTTCAGGCGTTTGGCAGCGCTGGCAAACAATTCGTCTTCAGTAGCGTCGCGAGTCGCACGCACGGTGCTGGCGATACCACCGCCCTGCGCGGCGATCTCGGCATAGCTGACACCTTGCAGACGTTTTTCGAATTCACCGCTGCGGTTGCCGCCGAACACCGTGTGGGTGTGGCAGTCGATCAGCCCGGGCGTAACCCAGGCGCCTTGCAGGTCATTGACCGCCGGGTATTCGCCGGACGGCAATTGCTGGCGCGGGCCGATCCACTCAATGAGCGCACCGGAAGTGACGATGGCGGCGTCCTCGATGATCGAATAGACGCCCTGGGCCATGGTTGCGACGTGGCAGTGTTGCCAGAGGGTTTTCACTGTTGGCCTCCGTTTAGGGTTGGTTTGGTGGGCGGCCTTGAAAAGCCCCTCACCCTAGCCCTCTCCCGGAGGGAGAGGGAACTGACCGGGTAGTTCTGTCGAGATATGCCAACCTGACTATCAAGTTGAATTCAAATTCTGAAAAGCGTAGAGATCTGCTTCCTTCCCCCTCTCCCCTGGGGGAGAGGGGACTGACCGGGTAGTTCTGTCGAGATATGCCAACCTGACTATCAAGCTGAGTTCAAATTCTGAAAAGCACAGAGATCTGCTCCCTTCCCCCTCTCCCCTGGGGGAGAGGGCTGGGGTGAGGGGGATCGATTTCAGCAACAACAAAGCTCCCCCTGAAAATCCACTTACAAACTAGGCAGCAACTTCGCCGGAATGAGTTCGGTCAGACACCGCGAAGCCAACAGCTCAGTCGCCGCATTAATGTCCGGCGCAAAGAACCGGTCCTTCTCATAAAACGGCACTTCCTTGCGCAAAATCGTCCGTGCCTGTTCCAGCTTCGGCGAGGTCTTCAAACCGTTGCGCAGGTCCAGCCCCTGCGCCGCCGCCAGCCATTCCACCGCGAGAATGCCGCGAGTGTTCTCGGCCATTTCCCACAGACGCTTGCCCGCTGCCGGGGCCATCGAGACGTGGTCTTCCTGGTTGGCCGAGGTCGGCAGGCTATCGACCGAATGCGGGTGAGACAGTGCCTTGTTCTCGCTGGCCAGTGCCGCCGCCGTCACCTGCGCGATCATGAAACCGGAGTTCACGCCGCCATTGGCGACGAGGAACGGCGGCAGTTGCGACATGTGCTTGTCCATCATCAGCGAGATGCGGCGTTCGCTCAGCGAGCCGATTTCAGCGATGGCCAGGGCCATGTTGTCAGCGGCCATGGCCACCGGTTCGGCGTGGAAGTTGCCGCCGGAAATCACATCGCCTTCAGCGGCGAACACCAGCGGGTTGTCCGACACCGCGTTGGCTTCGACGGCGAGCACTTCAGCAGCCTGACGGAACTGGGTCAGGCAGGCGCCCATGACTTGCGGCTGGCAGCGCAGCGAGTACGGGTCCTGGACCTTCTCGCAGTTCTGGTGCGAATCGGAGATTTCGCTGCGCTCACCGAGCAGATCGCGGTACGCGGCCGCGGCGTCGATCTGGCCTTTTTGGCCACGCGCGGCATGAATGCGTGCGTCGAACGGCGAGCGCGAGCCCAGCACGGCTTCAACGCTGAGACTGCCGAGCGCCAGCGCACCGGCGAACAAATCTTCACCTTCAAACAGGCCACGCAGGGCAAACGCGGTGGACACCTGAGTGCCGTTGAGCAGCGCCAGACCTTCTTTTGCCGCCAGGGTCAGCGGGGTCAGGCCGGCAACCTTCAGCGCCTCGGTGGCTTGCATCCACTCGCCCTTGTAGCGCGCCTTGCCCTCGCCCAGCAGCACCAACGACATGTGCGCCAGCGGTGCCAGATCGCCCGATGCACCGACCGAGCCCTTCAGCGGAATGTGCGGATAGACCTCGGCATTGATCAACGCGATCAACGCATCGATGACCACGCGGCGGATGCCGGAGAAACCCCGGCTCAGGCTGTTGACCTTGAGCACCATGACCAGCCGCACCAGCGCATCGCTGATCGGCTCACCGACACCAGCGGCGTGGGACAGCACCAGCGAGCGCTGCAGGTTTTCCAGGTCTTCGCTGGCGATGCGTGTCGACGCCAGCAGACCGAAACCGGTGTTGATGCCGTACGCGGTGCGGTTCTCGGCGAGGATCTGCTCGACGCAGGCCACGCTGGCCTCGATCTGCGCGGCGGCGCTGTCGTCGAGGCTCAGCTTGACCGGGTGCTGGTAGACGTCACGCAGTTGGGCCAGGCTCAGTTGGCCGGGAATCAGGTTCAGCGCAGTCATGTTTGTGCTCCTTTTGAGAGTTTCTTATTAACTGACCAGTCGCTCCGGAAATGTCCGTTGTCCGTCGCCGCTCATCTTTTGGAGAGCCGCGCCTTGGCACGCTGGCAGGGTAGTGTCAGTGCAGATTCGGTAAAACGTTGTGTGGCAGATTCGGGTCTTTCAGCACGCTCGCCGCGGCGGCGATGTCCGGCGCCAGCCAGCGGTCCTGATCGTAGGCCGGGACACTTTCGCGCAGCAGGCGCCAGGCGACATCGGTGCCGGCGCCGAAGCGTTGCTCCTTGAGAAATTCAAACGCCTGGGCCGCCAGCAAGTATTCGATGGCGAGGATCTGCGTGCAGTTTTCCACGGCGCGATGCAGTTTCAGCGCTGCATGGGTGCCCATGCTCAGATGGTCTTCCTGCAGGCCTGAGGTGATGTAGTTATCGAGCACTGCCGGTTGCGCCAATTGGCGATTTTCCGCGCACAGCGAGGCGGCGACGTATTGCACGATCATCATCCCGGAATTAACCCCCGGATTGGCCACCAGAAACGCCGGCAGGCCGCTGACGTGCGGGTTGATCAGGCGATCCAGACGGCGCTCGGCGATCGAACCGATCTCGGCCATGGCAATCGCCAGCAGGTCGGCGGCCATCGCCACCGATTGCCCGTGCGGATTGGCCTGCGACATCACCCGGAAGTTCTCCGGCGTACCCAGCAGCAACGGGTTGTCGGTGCAGGCGTTGAGTTCGATCTCGACCTGTCTGGTCGCATGCTCCAGTTGATCACGCGAGGCGCCATGCACCTGCGGGATCGAGCGAATGCTCAAGGCGTCCTGGGTGCGAATGCCTTTGCTCGTCGCGATCACTTCGCTGCCATCGAGCAGCGCGCGCAGATTGCTGCCGACCTGCTGCATGCCCGGGTGCGGTTTCAGTGCGATGATTTGCGCATCGAAGGCGTCGATCTGGCCACGCTGCGCTTCGAAACTCATGGCGCCGATGACGTCGGCCCACTGCACCAGCCGCGTCGCATCGGCGATCGCCAGGCAACTGAGGCCGGTCATGCACGGCGTGCCGTTGACCAGGCACAGGCCGTCCTTGGCGCCGAGTTGCACCGGTTGCAGGCCTTCGGCTGCCAGCGCCTGTTGCGCCGGCACAATCTGCTCGCGATAGCTGACGTTGCCGACGCCGAGCAACGTGATACCGACGTGCGCCATGTGCGTCAGGTAGCCCACTGAACCTTGCGACGGCACCTGCGGGGTGATGCCGCGATTGAGCAGCGCCAGCAGGCCTTCGACCACACGGCGATGAATGCCGGATTTGCCGTGGCTGTAGTTGTGGATGGCCGCGCAGATGATCGCGCGAGTCTGTTCGTCGCTGAGCACCGGGCCGACGCCGCAGGCATGGCTGAGCAAGGTGTTGCGCGATAGCTGGCTGAGCTGTTCGTCCTTGAGCGAGACGTTGGATAGTCCGCCCAGACCGGTGTTAACGCCATAGGCCCGCTCGCCGCTTTCGACGATGCGCTGAACGATGGCCTGCGCGTTGTCGATACGCGCCCAGGTGCCCTCCGACAGCTCCAGTTGCGCGCCGTGACGGGCCACGGCGACCACGTCCTGCCAACGCAGGTGGTCGCCGGTGATGATGATTTTTTCAGCCTGGGACATCTAAAACCTCAACCTTGATATTGATGCAGCTTCACCGGCCCCTTCGCGAGCAGGCTCACTCCTACAACGGTACGCATTTCAACTGTAGGAGTGAGCCTGCTCGCGATGGCGCCAGTTCAGTCACCGCACATTTTTTCAGACTACTGCCGCCCGCCGCTGCACGAACCGGTCGACATACTCATCCGCCGGCGAATGCAGGATCTCTCTCGGCGTACCGACCTGAATTAACTTCCCATCCTTGAGAATCGCAATGCGGTTACCAATGCGCACGGCCTCGTCGAGGTCGTGGGTGATGAACACGATGGTCTTGTGCAGGGTCTTTTGCAGCTCCAGCAACTGATCCTGCATCTCCGCACGGATCAGCGGGTCGAGCGCACTGAAGGCTTCGTCCATCAGAATGATGTCGGTGTCCGCCGCCAAAGCGCGGGCCAGGCCGACGCGCTGGCGCATGCCGCCGGAGAGCTGGTGCGGGTATTTGTTTTCGTAGCCTTTGAGGCCCACGGTGTTGATCCAGTGCAGCGCGCGCTCGGTGCACATCTGCTTGCTCTCGCCGCGCACTTTCAAGCCGTAGGCGACGTTGTCGAGCACGCTCTTGTGCGGCAGCAGGCCGAAGCTCTGGAACACCATGCTGATCTTGTGCCGGCGAAATTCGCGCAGCGCGTCCATGTCGTATTGCAGGATGTCCACGCCGTCGACGAGGATTGCCCCGCTGGTGGGATCGATCAGACGATTGAAGTGGCGCACCAGGGTGGATTTGCCCGAGCCGGAGAGACCCATGATCACGAAGATCTCGCCGGTGCCGATGCTCAGCGACAGGTCGTTGACCCCGACCACGCAACCGGTTTCGTTCAGCACCTGATCCTTGGTCTTGCCCTGGCCGACCATCGCCAGGGCGTCCTTGGCGCGGTTGCCGAAAATCTTGAAGACGTTTTTGACTTCGATCTTGCTCACGGTTGCGTTGCTCATTTGCTCACCTCATGCCGTGGCCGACCATACGCCTGAGTAATACGGTCGATGACCACTGCGAGAATCACGATCGCCAGACCGGCTTCAAGGCCACGTCCGACGTTGAGGGTCTGAATCCCCACCAGCACATCTTCACCCAGGCCACGGGCGCCAATCATCGAGGCGATTACCACCATCGACAGGGCCATCATGGTGGTCTGGTTGATCCCGGCCATGATGCTCGGCAGGGCCAGCGGCAGTTGCACGCCGAACAGTTGCTGCCAGCGGTTGGCGCCGAACGCGTTGATCGCTTCCATCACTTCGCCATCAACCTGGCGAATGCCCAGATCGGTCAGGCGAATCAGCGGCGGCGCGGCGTAGATCACTGTGGCGAAAATCGCCGGCACCTTGCCCAGGCCGAACAGCATCAGCACCGGAATCAGGTACACGAAACTGGGCATGGTCTGCATGATGTCGAGCAGCGGCATCAGCACCGAACGCAGGCGATTGCTGCGCGCCGAGAGAATCCCCAGCGGGATGCCGATCAGCACCGAAATGATCGTCGCGACCATCATCAGCGCCAGCGTCTGCATGAGCTTGTCCCACAGGCCGACGGCGCCCACGAGAAACAGCAGCCCGACGATGACCGCCGTGGTCACGACTTTGCGCGTGGCGTGCCAGGCGACCACGCCGACGATTGCCAGCATCAGCCACCATGGCGCTGCGCGCAGCAGGCCTTCGAGGTTGACGATGGCCCACAGCAGCGTATCGGAGATATGGCGGAACACATCGCCGTAGTTGGTGACCAGCGAATCGACCCAACCGTTGACCCAGTCGGCGATGGAAAAGGTAAAGCTCTCGGGAAACATAAGCGGCTCTCAGTCAGCAATCTCAATCAAGCGTTTACGGCATATCTCCCGGCCAGCCTCACGGTTGACCGGGAGGTATCGACCTACAGCGCCGCGTCGATTTTCCTGGCTGCGTCTGCACTGACCCACGCATGCCAGACTTCAGGATGTTCCTTGAGGAAGATTTTCGCCAGTTTCGGCGACTCGATACGTTCCTTGGCCATGCGTCCCAGATTCTGGTTCAGCAGGTCGATCGGCAGGTTGACCTTTTCCAGCACGGCGACCAGCTCCGGGGCTTCATCGTGGAAGGTTTTCGACAGGCCGACCTTGATGCTCACGCTCTTGTCGACGCCGGCTTTCTCTTCGAGTTTGACCGCGTCGATCTGGCCCATCAGCGGGGTAGGCGACCAGTAGTAGAACAGGATCGGCTCGCCCCGCTTGTAGCTCGACAGCACCGCCGCATCCAGCGCGGGGCCGGTACCCGGACGGAAGTTGGTGTAGCTGTTTTCCAGGCCGTAGCTTTTCAGCATTTCGCTGTTATCCAGCTCGCAGGTCCAGCCGGCCGGGCAGTTGTAGAAACGGCCCTTGGACGGCTCTTCGGCGTCCTTGAACACTGCGGCGTATTTGCCCAGGTCAGCGATGTTTTTCAGGTCTGGGGCTTTTGGTTCGAGTTTGCGCTTGGCATCACCCTCGATGACGTAGCGCGGCACGTACCAGCCTTCGATTGCACCGACGATCGGCGCGCCGACACCGACCACCTTGCCGGCCTTCTCGGCCTTGTTCCAGACCTCGCTGCGGCCGACCCATTCTTCGGCAAACACTTGAATGTCATTGCTGCTCAAGGCGTTTTCCATGGTGATGGAATTGCCCGGCAGGCTGTCGGTCTTGCAGTCGTAGCCTTTCTCGAGCACCACTTGCAGCACGTCGGTCAGGAGCATGCCGCTTTCCCAGTTCAGCCCGGCGAATTTCACCGGTTTGCCCGATTCGCACCAGCCGGCGGCTTGGGTCGCACCGGCACTGGCCAACAGGCCCATGGACAGCAATGTGGTCAGCAGGGTCTTGTTCGATTTCATTGTAATGACGCTCCTAATCATGAATGGGCTTACGGCAGTTCAAGAGGCATCCAGCCCTGTCCACGTCCAGATCAGGCCTGCGCCGCAGCGCGACCGGCCCCGCTTGTTTCGGGTTGTACTTCGCTGCTCTGCACGACTGGCAGAATCAGCTGATCGGGCACAGCGCTGTGCCATTTTTTTGCGCACACGTAGTAGACGGCGGCAGGCAGCACCAGACCGATGATCCAGGAGATATCCACGTCACCGAGGGCGGCCACCAGCGGACCGGTGTAGAACTTGGTCGAAATGAACGGCAGTTGCACCAGCACACCGAACACGTAGACGCTGATCCCCAACAGGTTCCAGCGACCGTAGCGTCCCTTCGGATCGGCGAGCGCCGGCACGTCGTAGCGCTCGCGGGTGATGCAGTAGTAGTCGACCAGATTGATCGCGCTCCACGGGGTGAAGAATGCGAGCAGAAACAGGATGAACGACTTGAACGCACCGAGGAACGAGTGCTGACCGAGCAGCGCAATCAGCGTGGCTGCGCCGACGATGACCAGCACAAACACCAGGCGCTGCATGCGCGTAACGGTCAGGTGGCCTTTGAAACCACTGATGATCGTCGCGATGCACATGAAGCTGCCGTAGGAGTTGAGCGTGGAGATGGTCACCTTGCCAAAGGCAATGCTGAAGTACAGTAACGCCGCAGTGGCACCGGTGCCGCCCAGACCGACGATATAGGCCACTTCATGCCCGGCGAACTGGCCGTTGGCCGAAGCCGCCGCGAACACGCCGAAAATCATCGCCACCTGCGCACCAATCACCGAACCGGCACCGGCGGCGAAAAAGGTTTTCACCGCCGAGGTGTTGCTCGGCAAGTAGCGCGAATAGTCTGCGACATACGGGCCGAACGCGATTTGCCAGGACGCGGCCAGCGACATTGCGAGCAGGAAGCTGCTCCAGCTGAAGTGACGGATTTGCAGGAGCGCGCCGACATCGGTCTGGCTCATCAACCGCCAGAACAGAAAGACGAAAGCAATCACGCCGATGAGGCTGGCGACCCGGCCAATAAAGTGGATCACCCGAT
Source organism: Pseudomonas sp. Z003-0.4C(8344-21) (assembly GCF_900104975.1). Classification (NCBI taxonomy): domain Bacteria; kingdom Pseudomonadati; phylum Pseudomonadota; class Gammaproteobacteria; order Pseudomonadales; family Pseudomonadaceae; genus Pseudomonas; species Pseudomonas sp. Z003-0.4C(8344-21). The sequence goes on from NZ_LT629756.1 coordinate 5,953,328, forward strand.
AGCCGAGCACCGTCACCAGCACGATGACGCTGGCAAAAATCAGAATACCGACGCTGTCACTGACACCAAACAGCTGCCCCAGCGCTTGCCCGGACAGCACGGTGCCGGTCGCGGTGAAACCCAGGTACATCAGGCACACCAGCACGATCGGAATTGCCGCACCATAAACGCCGAACTGCACGCGGCTGGAGATCATTTGCGGCAGACCGAGTTTTGGCCCTTGCGCAGCATGCAGCGCCATCACACCACCGCCGAGCAATTGGCCGATCAGCAAGCCGATCAACGACCAGAACACATCACCGCCCAGCACCACGGCCAAGGCCCCGGTGACAATCGCAGTGATCTGCAGATTGGCGCCCATCCACAGGGTGAACTGGCTGAACAGACGACCGTGTCTTTCCGCTTCCGGGATGTAGTCGATCGAACGCCTCTCGATCAACGGTTTGTTGCCTGCACGATCGGTGTTGACAGCCATGATTCAACCTCTGTGGATTGTTTTAATAGTTCTCTCGGGCCTACTCGGACCTTGTGGGAGCTGGCTTGCCAGCGATGACGTCGGTACCGTCAACATCATTTCCAGCAGTGCCACCGCTATCGCTGGCAAGCCAGCTCCCACAGGGATTTGTGTTACTTGCCGCCGGTGATCATCGGCAGGTTCAGCCCCTGCTCCTTAGCGCAATCGATAGCGATCTGGTAACCGGCATCGGCGTGACGCATGACCCCGGTCGCCGGGTCGTTGTGCAGAACGCGGGCGATGCGTTCGGCCGCTTCGTCCGTGCCGTCGCAGACAATCACCATGCCCGAGTGCTGCGAGAAACCCATGCCGACGCCGCCACCGTGGTGCAGCGAAACCCAGGTCGCACCGCTGGCGGTATTGAGCAGGGCGTTGAGCAGTGGCCAGTCGGACACGGCGTCGGAACCGTCCTGCATCGATTCGGTTTCGCGGTTCGGGCTGGCGACCGAGCCGGAGTCGAGGTGGTCGCGACCGATCACGATCGGTGCCGACAGCTCGCCGCTGCGGACCATTTCGTTGAACGCCAGACCGAGCTTGGCGCGCAGACCCAGGCCGACCCAGCAGATACGTGCCGGCAGACCCTGGAAGCTGATGCGCTCGCGGGCCATGTCCAGCCAGTTGTGCAGGTGCGCGTCGTCGGGGATCAGCTCTTTGACCTTGGCGTCGGTTTTGTAGATGTCCTGTGGATCACCCGACAACGCCGCCCAACGGAACGGGCCGATACCACGGCAGAACAGCGGACGGATATAGGCCGGCACGAAGCCCGGGAAATCAAAGGCGTTTTCGACGCCTTCTTCCTGAGCCATCTGACGGATGTTGTTGCCGTAGTCGAAGGTCGGAATGCCCTGCTTCTGGAACTCCAGCATGGCTTTGACGTGCACGGCCATCGACTGCTTGGCGGCTTTGATCACAGCGGCCGGTTCGGTCTTGGCGCGGGCGCGATACTCGTCCCAGCTCCAGCCGGCAGGCAGGTAACCGTTGAGCGGATCGTGGGCGCTGGTCTGGTCGGTGACCATGTCCGGGCGCACGCCGCGCTTGACCAGTTCGGGGAGGATTTCTGCGGCGTTACCCAACAGAGCGATGGAGATCGCTTTGCCTTCTTTGGTGTATTTGTCGATACGCGCCAGCGCGTCGTCGAGGTCTTTGGCCTGCTCGTCGACGTAACGGCTTTTCAGGCGAAAATCGATGCTCACCTGTTGGCATTCGATGTTCAGCGAGCAGGCGCCGGCCAGTGTCGCGGCCAAAGGCTGCGCGCCGCCCATGCCACCGAGGCCGGCGGTCAGCACCCAGCGACCTTTGAGGTCAGCGTTGTAGTGCTGGCGACCGGCTTCGACGAAGGTTTCGTAGGTGCCCTGCACGATGCCCTGGCTGCCGATGTAGATCCAGCTGCCGGCGGTCATCTGGCCGTACATGGCCAGGCCTTTGGCGTCGAGTTCGTTGAAGTGTTCCCAGCTCGCCCAGTGCGGCACCAGGTTGGAGTTGGCGATCAGTACGCGCGGGGCGTTGCTGTGGGTCTTGAACACGCCGACCGGTTTGCCGGATTGCACCAGCAGGGTCTCATCGTCATTCAGATTGGTCAGGCTTTCGACGATCTTGTCGTAGCACTCCCAGTTACGCGCAGCGCGACCGATGCCACCGTAGACCACCAGCTCTTTCGGGTTCTCGGCGACTTCCGGGTCGAGGTTGTTCATCAGCATGCGCAGCGGCGCTTCGGTCAGCCAGCTCTTGGCGGTCAGCTTGTTGCCGCGCGATGCACGGATTTCGACGTTACGAACCTTAGTAGGCTTATTGTCAGTCACGAAAAAGACTCCTCAGCGATCAATTCAAACCAACCCTGGCAGTGGGCAAGCAGCCTGTGCGCTTCGATGCGCGACAAGCGAATCAGTGGACGCTGCGGAGAGTCTCAAGCGACTCATACGCATACGTCTTTACTTGTACATACAAGCATATGCAATCAAGCGGCCAACTTGTTGGAGGGGCGTTCGAGAAAAAATGCGCAGAGGCCTGGAGAGCGCCTGAATCAAGGGCTCAGGCGTGGATGAAATATTTCGAGGGTATGGATTGGTGGAGCTGGGGATTATGACGAGAGCGAGGTTTTGCGCCACGCTGGGGCGTTCGGTAACAAGTTGGTGCGTGCAGGAAACAGGTTTCGGGATCGTTCCCACGCTCTGCGTGGTAACGATCACCACGCAAGGAATTAGTGAGCAGTCAGTTCGATCACACAGCACGCTGCATTTATCGAGAGTTCGATCAGGCCAGCGTTACCGCCCAGTTGCAGACAATCATGTCGCGCCAACTGCGAAGCGTCGTCACCGATCTGCACTTGAAGCGCGTCGCTAACGCTGAATACCAGTACCGTCGATGCCGAGCTGAAAAACCGCTGCTCACCGTTCAGCCACTGCAACCGCGCGCTGTAACGCTGCGGCGCATAGATCAGGTTGAAATCGCGAATCGCGCCGCCCAGCAGCGTGCATGACACATGACTTTCGCCACGAAAAGCGAACGGGTCGAGCGGTAACAGCGGCCGGCTGTCTTCGCCATCGACGCACAGGGTCATGCCGTTACCCTGCAACACGGTGATGACCCGCTGATAACCAGCGAACGTCGAAAAACCGCCGGACTCGGCGATATCTGCAATCGACAGGCGCCAGCCGAAACCGTCGAGACCGGCGCCGGCGTCACGGCTGATTTCTTCAGTGCTGCCGCCGCCGTTTTTCCATGGCATGCGCGGATAGCCTGCAGCGCGCAGAACCTTCATTTCGTAACTCATTTATGAAAGCGTCCTTCCAGACGATGACGGGAACCCGGATGGATCAAGCGCGCAGCGGTCACCGGTTGACGGCCCGACCACGTGCGGCGCCGAATCAGCAGGCACGGCTCGCCCTTTTCGATCTGCAGCAATTTGCACTCGGACGGCTCAGCGAGAATCGCCTCGACCACGTGCTCGCCCTCGGTCAGCGGCGCGACCTGGTTGAGATAGGCGTAAGGGGTTTGCAGGGTGAAGTCCTGCTTGAGGTATTCCGGGGCGACCAGCGCATTGACGAAGCGGTCTTCGATTTGCACTGGAATGTCGTTTTCGTAATGCACGATCAACGAGTGAAACACCTTCTGCCCCTCGCGCATGTCCAGCGCCAGCGCGCGCTCGGAACCGGCTGCCTCTTCTTCAAGGGTGATGACCTGGCAGGTGTGGCGATGGCCGCGGGAGGCGATTTCGTCGGCGATGTTGTGCACTTCGAACAGCGCCGACTGGCTTTTGGGTTCAGCAACGAAAGTGCCGACACCCTGCATACGCACCAGCAAGCCGTCGGCGGTCATCTCGCGCAAGGCGCGGTTGATGGTCATGCGGCTGAAACCCAGTTGGCTGACCAGTTCGCTCTCGGACGGCACGCGGTAATGCGGCGGCCAGTTACCGCTGTCGATCTGCTGGGTGATCATCTGTTTGACGCGGGCGTACAAGGGCGCCGGACTGTCGCCCATGTTCGCGGCCAACGGGGAGACTGGAGGCGGAGTCGGCACGGTGGATCCCTGTTCTTGGATGAAAGTGGCTAGCTTGCCGGAGTTTACCGGGCAGGCAAACGTCTGTATATGTATATACAAATAACACGCGATGGGGGTGCCGAACCATGTCCGCTTTCTTTGCTGAACGCGCACTGCTGCCTAATGGATGGGCCAACAATGTACGTCTCGAGGTCAGCGCCGATGGCTTGTTGACCCTAATCCAGGCCGATTCCAGCGCAGACGGCGCCGAACGGTTAAGCGGCCCGTTGCTGCCGGGCATGCCGAATCTGCATTCCCATGCCTTCCAACGGGCGATGGCCGGGCTGGCCGAAGTGGCCGGCAATCCCAACGACAGTTTCTGGACGTGGCGCGATCTGATGTACCGGCTCGTCGGAAAGATCAGCCCGGATCAGCTCGGCGTCATCGCCCGTCAGCTGTACATCGAAATGCTCAAGGCCGGTTACACCTCGGTCGCCGAATTCCACTATGTGCATCACGACAGTAACGGCCAGCCGTATGCTGACCCGGCCGAACTGGCCTTGCGCATCAGCCAGGCTGCCAGTGACAGCGGCATTGGTCTGACCCTGCTGCCGGTGCTCTACAGCCATTCAGGTTTTGGCGGCCAAACGCCGAATGACGGCCAGCGCCGCTTCATCAACAGCACCGAAAACTACCTGAATCTGCAATCGCGCCTGCAGCCAATGCTGGCGCAGCAAAAGGCGCAATCGCTGGGCCTGTGCTTCCACTCGCTGCGCGCGGTGACGCCGAAACAGATCAGCGAAGTACTCGCCGCCAGCGACAAACAATGCCCGGTGCACATCCACATCGCTGAGCAACAAAAAGAAGTCGACGATTGCCTGAGCTGGAGCGGTCGCCGGCCGCTGCAATGGCTGTATGAAAATGTCGAGGTCGACCAGCGCTGGTGCCTGGTCCACGCCACCCATGCCAACCCGGAAGAAGTCGCGCTGATGGCCAGGAGTCGCGCCATCGCCGGATTGTGCCTGACCACCGAAGCGAATCTGGGCGACGGGATTTTCCCGGCAGTGGATTTCCTCGCTCAGGGCGGGCGCATGGGCATCGGCTCGGACAGCCATGTGTCGCTCAGCGTGGTGGAGGAATTGCGCTGGCTGGAATACGGCCAGCGTCTGCGTGACCAGCGCCGCAATCGCTTGTATGGCGCGGATCAGCCGATGGTCGGGCGCACGTTGTATGACGCTGCGCTGGACGGCGGAGCGCAGGCGTTGGGGCAGCCGATTGGTGTGCTGGAAATCGGCAAGCGGGCCGACTGGATTGTGCTCGATGGCAACGATCCCTACTTGGCGACGGCGAGCGGTGACGGGATTTTGAATCGCTGGTTGTTCGCCGGTGGCGATCGGCAGGTGCGAGATGTGATGGTGAATGGCCAATGGGTGGTGCGAGGCGGCAGGCATGCCGGGGAAGAAGACAGCGCCCGAGCCTTCACTCAAGTCCTGCGCGATCTTTTAGGCTGACACAAAACCCATGTAGGAGTGAGCCTGCTCGCGATAGCGGTGTGTCAGTTACATATTCATGTTCTGACACACCGCTATCGCGAGCAGGCTCACTCCTACAAGGTTTTGCAGTGTTCTTCAGTTCGAAGTCTTGGCCATCTGCCGATCCGTCGCCCGCCAGATCAGCCGCGTGGTGTCATACCCTTGCTGACGCGCCTTGCTCAGCAAGTCCTCGCGCACCACTCCGTTGACGGTCGGTGTACGCGACAGCAGCCACATGTACTTGCGACTCGGGTCGCCGACGATGGCGGTCTTGTAGTCGTCGCTGACGTACAACACCCAGTATTCACCTTTGGCCACGCCCGGCAGCAGGCGCGAGAACCAGTTGTCGAACTCGACCCACAACTTGTCGGTCTTGCCCGGCACTTGCGGATAAGCCGTGCCCTTGGCCTCTTCCCATTGCCAGTCCGGGGTCAGGCAGCGGTTGAGCACCGCGACGTTGCCGTCAGGCTTGAGGGAGTAATGCGCTTCGGATTGCGCGCAGTTGCGCTGGAAGTACATCGGCAGACGCGCCAACTCGTACCAGGTGCCTTGATAACGCTTGAGATTGACGCTGTTGACGGTCTTCGGTGCCAACGAGTCGACGCCGGAAGTGGCGCAGCCAGCCAAAACCAGGCCGGCAAAAAGAACTAACAATAACCGCTTCATTTTTTTCTCCGTGGGCGCGACGCCCCGGTTTACTTCAGGCCTTGGCCGGAAAACATCAGCACTTTGTCACCGGCGTACTGCACGCTGATAAAGCTGTTCTTGTCGCCCCAGGTGCAACTTGACATGCCGAGCGCGCCCGAGCAATCAGTCGGTTTGCCCAGCAGGGTCTCGACTTCGGCCTTGGCCATGCCGGCCGAGAGCTTCGAGTAGTTTTCCTGATTGACCTTGCTGCATGCGGCCAGCAGCACGCAAAAGCACAGAAGGGCGAGAGATCGCAGCGACATGGTGTAACTCCTGGAGCGGAAGGGGGCTGGCATGGTGCCAACCAGAAGCTTAGAAGAGAAAACCCTCCTCTGGTTCCCTGACGAGATGGCTATTTGTTCATCCGCCCGTCCGGCATTTATCGGTTAAATCAGACACTTTGTAGGGCTATAGAGCATTTCGTCGATTTTCCGCCAGCACGCCTAATCTTTAGCGCGCGCCGGTCGAAATAAGAGCAGCGGAACGCTAGGGAATATGGCAAATTGCCGCCCTTTCCTGACCAGCCCTTGCTCGGTAGTTCATTCGATGACCAGAAACCTGAAATTCAGCCATAAAATCTTGTTGGCTGCCGCCCTTGTGGTGGCCGTTGCGTTCGCCTGTTTCATTCTGTTCAACGACTATCGCCAACGTCAGGCCCTGAGCAGCAGTACCGAAGCGACCATGCAGGAACTGGGCAGCCTGACCACCAGCAACATCCAGACCTGGCTGGAAAGCCGCATCCAGTTGCTGCAATCGTTATCCCAGCAAGTGGCGGTTGACGGCAACGCGCCGGCCAGCCTCAAACGCATCATCGACCTGCCCGCCTACACCGGCAATTTTCAGCTCAGCTACTTTGGCGGCGCGGACGGCGTGATGTTCTCGATACCGGCCGGCAATCGCGCGCCGGATTACGACCCGCGCGCCCGCGGCTGGTACAAAGCGGCCAACTCCGCGCAACAGACCATCGTCACCGAACCGTACATTGCCGCCTCCTCGGGCAAGCTGGTGATTACCGTGGCCACGCCGGTGCAACGCCAGGGCCAGATGCTCGGCGTCGCCGGCGCAGATATCGATCTGACCAGCGTCAGCGCAATCATCAACTCGCTGAACTTCGGCGGTCACGGCCATGCGTTCATCGTCAGCGCCGAGGGCAAGATCCTCATCCACCCGGACAACAAACTGGTGCTCAAGACCCTCGCCGAGGCCTATCCAAATGGCGCGCCGAAGGTCAGCCCGGGCCTGAAAGAAGTCGAATTCGACGGCAAGACCCAGTTGATCTCGTTTACCCGCGTCAATGGCGTGCCGTCGGCTGACTGGTACGTGGCGCTAGTGCTCGACAAAGACACCGCGTTCGCCATGCTCAGCGAATTCCGCACGTCGGCGTTGATCGCCATGGCCATTGCCGTGGTCATCATTCTGGCGTTGCTGGGTATGCTGATTCGCGTGTTGATGCAACCGCTGCTGACCATGGGCCGCGCCATGCACGATATTGCCGAAGGTGAAGGCGACCTGACCAAGCGTCTGGTGATTCACGGCAACGATGAATTCGGCGCGCTGGGCACCTCGTTCAACCGCTTCGTCGAGCGTATTCACACCTCGATCCGCGAAGTGTCCTCGGCCACCGGCCAAGTCAACGAAGTCGCCCTGCGCGTGGTCGCCGCGTCGAATTCGTCGATGTACAACTCCGACCAGCAAGCCACCCGCACCAACAGCGTCGCCGCCGCGATCAACCAGCTCGGCGCCGCCGCCCAGGAAATCGCCCAGAACGCCGCCCTCGCCTCGCAGCACTCCAGTGATGCGCGCGGCCTCGCCGTCGAAGGCCAGCAAGTGGTGGATAAAACCATCCACGCCATGCAGCAGCTGTCGGCGAAGATCAGCGATTCCTGCGGCAACATCGAAACCCTCAACAACAACACGGTGAACATCGGCCAGATTCTCGAAGTGATCACCAGCATTTCCCAGCAAACCAACCTGCTCGCCCTCAACGCGGCGATCGAAGCGGCGCGCGCCGGTGAGGCCGGTCGGGGTTTCGCCGTGGTCGCCGACGAAGTGCGCAACCTCGCCCACCGCACTCAGGATTCGGCGCAGCAAGTGCAGAAGATGATCGAAGAACTGCAAGTCGGCGCGCGTCAGGCGGTGAGCATCATGACCGAGAGCCAGCGCGAGAGCGAAAGCAGCGTCGGCATCGCCAACCAGGCCGGCGAACGCCTCGGCAGTGTGACCCAGCGTATCGGCGAGATCGACGGCATGAACCAGTCGGTCGCCACCGCGACTGAAGAGCAAACGGCAGTGGTCGAGTCGATCAATGTGGATATCAGCGAGATCAACACGCTGAATCAGGAAGGGGTGGAAAACCTGCAGGCGACCTTGCGCGCGTGTTCGGACCTGGAGCAGCAGGCGGCGCGCCTCAAACATTTGGTGGGTAGTTTCAGGATCTGAAGATCAAGAGCATACCCCCTCACCCCAACCCTCTCCCCCTGTATGTACCGGAGACATGGTAGACACATGTTCGGAGACATGGTGGACGGTTTAGATCTTCTTACCTGCCGTCACGATCTGCAAGTTCAAGTCGATTCGGGCGATACGATGTCTACTCCAGTAGACATCGTGGATGCCGTCTTCCATCGTTTCCCGGATAGCAACTGATCTCCCGTGAAACGCCTTTCCGACCGCGTATTCACGATTCCCCCAGTAAATCTCGCCCTTCGCCTGAACCTTCCTGACCACATCACCCTCGTCGTACTCCGGGGCCGCAGGTTGCTCCTGATATTCCCGTGAGCTGCTGCTGTAACGAGTAGCGGGAACCTGCATGTCCAGCGCTTGATGCGGGCGCTTCTGGTTGTATATATCACGCCAGATATCAAACGCCCGTTGCGCGTCGTTGAGATCGATAAAGTGCCGGTCTCGCAGGACTTCATTTTTCAGGCTGCGGTGGAAGCGTTCCAGCTTTCCTTGGGTTTGCGGATGATAAGGACGAGAGTGGCCGACCTTGATGCCTTGGCTCATCAGCCAGACCTCCAGCGCGGTATAAACGCCCGTCTGGTCACCCCAGGGCGAACCGTTGTCCATCGTCATGCGCAAAGGCAGGCCATGACGCTGAAAGACCCGGATTAGATGCTCCTGGACGGTTTCACGCTGCTCATTGATGCATGCCGCGATGCACAGCGAAAACCGTGAATGATCGTCCAATATCGTCAACGGATGGCAACGCCCCCGAGCCAGGCTGATATGCCCCTTGAAGTCCATCTGCCAAAGATCATTGGGCGCTTCATGCTCGAACCGGATAAACGGTTTGATCTCAGCGGCCTTTGGATCAATGCGCGAATGACGCTGCAAAACCGCATGCACAGTACTGACAGAAGGCATCACTGCGCCGCTGTTTTCCAGCACGCGCTTGAGCTTGCGAGCGCCCCAAGCCGCGTACTCCTGACTCGCGGTCAGAATCTGCTGCTCAACCTCATCAGCGCAGCGTTTGGGTGATGTTTTGGGTCGTCGAGACTGATTGATCAATCCCTCTGCACCTGAGGTTTCAAACCTCTTGAGCCATTTGTAGGCAGTGTTTGGGCTGATATTGAATCGGCGGCAAAGCTGCCGAACATTGGCTCCTTCTTTCCGAGCCAAAAGTACAAATTCTGTACGAAGCTGCACGGTGGACACCTCTTCCCAAGACACAGGCCATCTCCTTCGCGATGAGCAATGTGTCTATTTAAAAGTGTCCACCATGTCTCCGAACATGTGTCTACCATGTGTCCGGTACATACACCCCCAAGGGGGCGAGGGGGAAAGGGAGCAGATCTTCATGCTGTGCAAACCTGAGTTCGACTCGAAGTTTGCAGGTCGATGTATCAAGTCCAGACAACTCGGTCAGTCCCCTCTCCCTCCGGGAGAGGGTTAGGGTGAGGGAAAGCCTTTAAAACCGCGACCCAGGCTCAGAAAGAAACACCAATTCCTCAGCCGTAGATTCCCGCCCCAACATCGCATTGCGATGCGGAAACCGGCCAAACCGGGCGATCACCTTGCGATGCCGCTCGGCGTAATCCAGATTATCGGCGAACACCGCCCGCTCATCCTCAGGCTGTTCCGCCACCAGTTCGATGAATCGCGACACCGCTTCGTTCTGCACTGCGAGGTTTTCGCAGTGTTCGAATACCAGATAAATGAACACACGCTGGATCGGTTTCAGCTGCCGATCAAAATCCGCCGCAATGCCTTGGGCGACGAGTTTCTGCGCGCGTAAATCACCGGAGTAGGCTTTGGGGGTGTTGCGATGGATCATGCGCGGCAGTTGATCGAGTAAAAGCACTACCGCCAGCCAACCTTCGGGACATTGCGTCCACTCGGTCAATTCGCCGGCCAGGGCCTGATCGACAAAGACCCCGAAACGCGTCTGCGCTTCGAGGTCCTGGCTGGCTCGCTTGCCGAACCACAACTTGCCCTTGTCAGCCGCTACTGCGTCGGGTGATTCGGCGTGTCCGAACCACCAGTCAAGCAACGGCTGCCAGGGCGCAGTCACGGTTATTCCTTGTGGTAAGCCGTGGCGCGCGCGACTTCTTCTTTCGAGCCGAGGAATACCGCTACACGCTGGTGCAGGCCTTCAGGCTGAATGTCGAGGATGCGCTGGTGACCATCGGTGGACGCGCCGCCCGCTTGTTCGACGAGGAACGACATCGGGTTGGCTTCGTACATCAGGCGCAGCTTACCCGGCTTGGACGGCTCACGGCTGTCGCGCGGGTACATGAACAGACCGCCACGGGTGAGGATGCGGTGCACGTCAGCAACCATCGCTGCGACCCAACGCATGTTGTAGTTCTTTTTCAGCGGACCTTCTTCACCGGCCAGCAACTCGCCGACGTAGCGCTGTACCGGGGCTTCCCAGTGACGCTGGTTGGACATGTTGATGGCGAATTCCTGAGTGGTTTCAGGAATGGTGATGTCTTCGTGGGTCAGTACGAAGCTGCCCATTTCGCGGTCGAGGGTGAAACCTTTGACGCCGTCGCCCAGGGTCAGCACCAGCATGGTCTGCGGACCGTAGATCGCGTAACCGGCGGCCACTTGTTGAGTGCCAGGTTGCAGGAAGGCCTTTTCGTTCAGCGGCTCGTTCTGGCTGAGGTATTCGTTCGGGCAACGCAGTACCGAAAAAATGGTGCCGACCGGAGCGTTGATGTCGATGTTCGACGAACCGTCCAGTGGGTCGAATACCAGCAGGTAGGCGCCTTTCGGGTATTTACCTGGAATCTGGTAGGCATTGTCCATTTCTTCGGATGCCATGCCTGCCAGGTGACCGCCCCATTCGTTGGCTTCGAGCAGGATCTCGTTCGACAGCACGTCGAGCTTCTTCTGCACTTCGCCCTGGACGTTTTCAGTGCCCATGCTGCCCAGAACACCACCGAGGGCGCCTTTGGACACGGCGTGGCTGATTTCCTTGCAGGCACGCGCCACCACTTCGATCAAAAAGCGCAGATCGGCAGGAGTGTTGTTGCTGCGGGTCTGCTCAATCAAATAGCGACTCAAGGTAACGCGGGACATGGACGGCTCCGGTGGAATGGGGGGCTAAAAACCCGCGCAGTTTACAGGGAGTCTGAAAACCTAGCGAGCGAAGACGCCCGCTAACGTGCGTCGGGCGTATTTGCCTGCATCAGACGTGATTGTCGGTGGAGAGTTCAGGTGGTGGATTTCAGCGTAGACCGGTTCGGGACTATTGGTGCCTGGCTGATGCGGCAGTTTGAAGATTTTTGTAGGCTGGAAGACCGCTATCGCGAGCAGGCTCACTCCTACAAGAACCGCATTCCACATGAAGAAATGCGGTCACTTGTGGGAGCGAGCCTGCTCACGAATGGTGCGCGGCGCCAGCCCTTCTCAGTTGTTGGCGGACGGCTTGCGCAACAGGCTGAACGCCATCGCACCCAGAAACACCACGCTCAACAGCAATACCGCCCACAGTCCGATCTTCTTCCAGTTGGTCCCGGCCACCGCCGCCGTGGTCGCCGTCGAGGTCTGCGTCACCACGGTTTCGCTCTGCACAGAGGCCTTGCCCAGCGTCGCCAGCATCTGCGGTTTGAAATCCGGAATCAGCGTGGTCAACGGCAGGTTCGCCGTTTTCACCGTGGCATTGCCCAAGGCGAGACTGTACGGCCCATCGCCCCGGGCGAGGAAAATCACCTGCGTGGCGCGCACTGCGTATTTCAGATCCGGCGCCTGCTCACCCAGCCCGCCGCCGCGCTCATCCACGGTCAGCTTCAATTGCTGCACGGTCTGCCCGGCGAGAGGGATTTCGTTCTGCACCACGTCCTGATTGTTCTGGATCAGGCGATACAACAAGCCACTGCTCAGCATCTGCCACGGCAAACTGCTCTCGCGGCGGCCAGCCAACGTGACCGGCGCCAGACTGTTCGGCTGCTTCAGTTCGACCTGCACGCGCTCGACATTCAGCCCCATCGGCAACTGCCAGGTGTATTCCCCGGCCTTGGTGCTGCTGCCGGCCACGGTTTGCGACCAGACCAACGGCAGCGGTAAATGACGCGGGTCGCTGCTCTTCAGTTGCGCCGAAGTAAGGATTGGCGCTGAACCCGGCGACTCCCAGAGCAGGCGCACATACCGCGCGGTCAGCCCCGGCAGGGTCACTTCGTGCTGTTCGATGCGCTCATCGGAGAACGTCAGCCGAGCAACCTGGCCTTCGCCCCATGCCTGCCAATGTTGCAGGTCGTCGCTGGCTTCGATGCTGAAACGCTGGAAGCCGTCGCGCTCGCTGGTCCAGTCGAGGACCAGTTGCTGCAAGGGTGCCTTGATCGCGCTGGCATCGAGCAGCCAGCCACGCAGCACTTCTTCCCCGGCTTCCAGCTGACTGGACGGCTGCACTTCGACCAGCGTGCCGCTGGTGGTCGATTGCACGCGCACGTTTGGTGCGCGCTCGCCGGCATCTGCGGCGTTGTACAGCGGGAACCATTTGACGTCGTGCAACTGACCGTCATCGCGGGTCTGCGCGGATTCGCGGGCCAGCGCGTAAGCCTGCGGTTCACCGGCAGCGTTGAACACGCGCAAGTCGCCGAGGTCAGTCTGGCGTGCCTGCAGTTGCACGCTAAGCGGCAATTCGAGGCGATACCACGGGCCGTTGCCGCTGACCGACAGCGGCACCTGCGTGGCGAAGTCCGCAGGTTTTTCCTGGGCGCCGGCAGCCAACACCACGCCCAACGCCAACCAACCCAGATTCAGCATGCGACTCAAGAGACAACTCCTTCGGTTTCCGTGGCGGGCTTGTCCGCCGCCGGTTCGGCTTCAACGCGCTTGGGCGGCAACGGGGCAAAATAGCCCACCACCAGCAGCAACACGCCGACGCCGATAAACGAGACGATCCGGGCGAGGCCGCCACGGTTGCTCAGTTCGACAAAAATCAGTTTTGCCACCACCAGCGCAATCAGCGCCGCGCCGATCAGCCACACTTCGCGCCGATGGCGCAGATGACCGCCGATCATCAGCCCCAGCGCCATCAGCGTCCAGACGATCGACAAGCCGGCCTGCACCAGCATCGAGGCGAGCAGCGTGTCCAGTTCGAAGGGGATGCCGGCCCAATGATGCGCGGCGCGGGTCACCAGCGCCGTGCAGAAGGCAAACAGCGAAACCCCGGCGATCAGTTGTGTGGCGGTGTCGGCGTAGTCCCGGCGTATCGACAGTTGTGCCACCGCACTGCGCGACCACACATAAACGCCGAACAAGGCAAACAGCAGCCCCAGCTCCAGAGGGTTGAGCAGCGGCACATAAGGCAGCGGTTCGGCGTTGCCATCGCTGACACCGTTGGCCAGCCAGAACCACGCCAGCATCAACACGGCCAGCGGCGCAGCGGCGTACAAGCGGTACTCGCGGGCAAATGCCGATACCGGCCATGGCCAGGCGCGCGGTGCCGCCGCCAGCAACAGATAGACACTCGGTAGAATCGCCCAGCCCAGCCAGCGCCAAGCGTTGTACTGCTCGGACAACAGCAGCAGACCGTAACGCAACTCCAGCGCCAGCACGCCGATCAGCAGCCAGCAACCGAGTACATGCGCGGTACTTGAAGCGCGTGCCGGAAGCATCGGCGCGAGGCGGCGCAGGCTGAAGAAATGCACGGCGAATACCAGCATCCAGGCCAGCCAGCCGAAGTCGGCCGCCGGGTGATAACGCGACTGCCATGCGCCGAGCAATACCAGCGCTGCCGCCGGCATCAGCAAGGTGCAAAGCAAGCCCAGCGCCGGCCATTTCAGCCGCAGTGACGCCAACGTCCACAGCGCCACGCTGAGCGCCGCCACCAACAGCAGTAAAGTGACTTGCAGATTGGCCGGTGCAAAGCGCAGCACTTCACTGATCCACGCCAGCGCCCACCAAGCGGCGCCCCATACCAGCAACACTTCGGAAAGGCGCTGCAAACTCAACACGTCAAACGCCGAAGCGTGGTTGCCCAATTGCAAGCGCCACGCACCGATCATCGCCGCCAACCCCAGCACCAGCGGCGTCCAGAAGCCACCATGGGCCAGCGGTTTCAAGCCTTCGCTGGACAACGGACCCAGTAGCTCCGGGCCAGCGAACAAAAATGCTGCGCCGCCGATCACCTGCAACAGCAGACCGAACACGAAGCTGACGCGCTGCTGCAGATACAGGCTCAGCCAGATAATCAGCAGACCACTGGCCGCCCACACCGCGCTCGCGGTTTGCCACGGCAGGACAAACAGCACGGCCAGATTGATCAACACCAGGCCGGCCAACAGCACCACGGACAGGCCGCGCAGCAGACGCACGTCGCTGCGTACCATGTCATCGCGTGCCGCCAGCAACATGCCGGCGATCAGTGCCAGACCGATCAGCGATGCGCTGAGCAATCCGCTCCAGCCCGCGCTGAACACTGCTGACGAATCCTCGCCCGCGCCTTGCAGGCGTAACAGGAACAACGCGCCACCGAGCAATTGCACCGCGAACGCGCTGAACAGGAACGTGCGCGATTGTATGCGCAGACCGACCCACAACGTCGCCAGTCCGGCCAGCGCCCAACTGATCGCCGTGCCCTGTATGAAGAAGAACAGCGGCGCCAGCAGGTACATGAATGTCAGGCCCAGGCTCGCCAGCACTGGCAACGCCTGGCGCTCCCACGGCGCGGTCTGCTCCACTACTGTTTTGCGCAATTGGTAGAAGCTGAACAGCAGCGCACCGCCGAGCATCAACGCGCCCAATGGAGAACCGTCGAGCAAACTGTTTTCGCCAAAACGCAATTCGTTCAGGAAGGCCAACGCCGAACCCAATTGCAGCAACAGCGCAAAGGCCCGCGCGAACGGTCGATGCTGGCGCAGGCCAAGCCAGAAAATCCCCGCCCCTTCCACCGCCCATGCCGCTGACGTCCAGCGCGCATCGAGCCCCAACGGAATCGCCAGGCTGGCAAAAATCACCCCGAGCGCCAGACAGGTTTCGCCCAGCAACACTGCGCGCCCACCCATCAATACTTTGGCCAGTCCCATATAGAGCATGCCCAGCGCCAAGGCACTGAACGCCGCCGCAAATTCCAGGTGCTGGGCGATGGCGAACTGCAAACCGAAACCAATGATCGGCGGGCCGAACAACATCGTGCCGTCGACGTAATCGCCCTTGCGCGCCGACCAGCGCAACAACGCCTCGCGATCGGCGTCCGCCGGGGTATCGCTCAGGTCGAGCAGCTTGCGTCGGGCAAACAGCAAGCCGATGGCCAGGTACATCAGGAAAAACAGAATCAGGAACAGCTCGGTGCTCCACAACAGCTCCGGAACATAGTAACGTAGCCCCCAGGCGAAACCGATGCCGAAGGTGCCCACGAAGCCGATTAGATTGAGCAGGCGCCAGGCCTTGAACCAGGCAATCGCCAGAATGCCGGCGTTGAGCAGGGCGAAATAACTGAACAGCGCGACGTGATTGCCTTCCCCCGTTGAGGTCAGGATCGGCGCAGCAAAACCGCCCAAGGCTGCCGCAGCGGCCAGCCCCAGCGCATCCTGGGTGATTGCCAGAATGGCCGAGAACACCGTCACCGCCACCAGCAGGCCCAGCGCGGCGGAAGGATCGAGCAGCGGATGCAAGCGCATCGCCGCGAACACCGTCAGGTACAGCACCGCGATCCCGGTACCCTGCAGCATCAACGCATAGTGTGTGTTGCGCCGGCGCAGCCACCAGCCCAGCGCAAGCAGGCCCAACGCGGCAGCCGCAACCCCGGCGTAACGCAACTCGATCGGCACCACCATGCCTTCGGTGGCGTAACGCAGCAAAAACGCCAGACCGAAAAACAGCAGCACCACGCCCACGCGCAGCACTGTGTTGCCACCGAACAGCCAGTTGCGTGCCGCACTGATGCCACGCTCAATCAGGTTCGGCCCACGGGGTTCGGCAGGAATGTGCGGTTCACGAGGGGCCGGTTCGGCGCGCCAGACATCGTCCGGCAGCGGCTGGCTGGTTTCACGGTTGGCGGCGGTGATCGGCTCGAGTTCGGGCGGCAGCTCCCAGATAAGTTCAGGCGCCGCGGCTTGCTCGAAGACTTCGACAGACTCGGCGACAGGCTCAGCGACGGGCGCAGGAGACGGCGGTGGCGCAGCATGAAGCGGCGCGCCTTCGAGCAGAAACAGCCGCTGCTCGACGCCTTGCAAGGCGACTTCCGCTTGCTCGAGTTGCTGCTGTTGCGCAGCCGTCAACTTACCGAGCCGCGCGATGCGCATCGTCTGCGCAATCGCCAGCCCGAGCAGCGCGCCCAACAGCGCAGCGCTGAACGACTCGTCGAGCAGTCCACCGAGCATCAGCCCGATCAACATGAACATCCATTGCATGGTCGATATCCCTAAGCAGCCCCGGGGCGGGGCGAGTCCGGCGATGGCTTCAGTCTAGGCACAAACCCCGTGGGAGCGAGCTCGCTCGCGAAAGCGCTTTGTCAGTCAACATTTCTGTTTAATGTGACAACGCTATCGCGAGCAGGCTCGCCCCCCACAGGGCATGGGTGGTGACTGATGCATCCGGTAACCGGCGCTCAGTATATCGATCCGGCCCAACAAACGTTGGGCCTTGCGCAAATTTGTTGCGGAAAGTTACTCCAGCGCTTTCCAGATATCGGTGGCGTACTCGCGAATGGTCCGGTCAGACGAGAACCAGCCCATGCGCGCCGTGTTCAGCACTGCCGAACGCCACCAGTTATTGGAATCGTGCCAGTGCGCTTCCACGCGCTTCTGCGCTTCCCAGTACGAATCGAAATCGGCGCAGACCAGGAAACGGTCGTAGTCGATCAACGAATCGATCAGCCCGGTGTAACGCGAGGTGTCGTCGGGCGAGAACACACCGCTGCGGATCGCTTGCAGCACATCGTTCAGACGATGCGACGCGGCGATGTCCGGCAAGGCGCTGAACTCGTGGTTCTGTTTGCGCGCTTCAACCTGCTGCGCACTGAGGCCGAAGATAAACATGTGCTCGGCACCGATGCGCTCGGCCATCTCCACGTTGGCACCGTCGAGGGTGCCGATGGTCAACGCGCCGTTGAGACCGAACTTCATGTTGCTGGTGCCCGACGCCTCGAAACCGGCGGTGGAGATCTGCTCGGACAAGTCCGCCGCCGGAATGATGCTCTCCGCCAGGCTGACATTGTAGTTAGGCAGGAACACCACCTTGAGCAAGCCGCGCACCGTCGGGTCGTTGTTGACCACCCGGGCGATGTCGTTGGTCAGTTTGATGATCAGTTTGGCCTGGTGATAACTCGCTGCGGCCTTGCCGGCGAAGATTTTCACCCGTGGCACCCAGTCGACTTCCGGCTCGGCACGAATCGCTTGATATAGCGCGACGGTGTGCAACAGGTTGAGCAACTGGCGCTTGTATTCGTGGATGCGTTTGACCTGCACATCGAACATCGCCGCCGGGTTGACGGCAATGCCCAGACGCTCGTGAATCAGGTAGGCCAAGGCCTTTTTGCTGTGCAGGCGTTGTTCGGCAAAAGCTTTGCGGAACGCGGTTTTCTCAGCGAACGGCTCCAGTTCGAGCAGACGTTCTTCGGGATGGTCGAGTATCTCCGGACCCACAGCATCGACCAGCATCGACGTCAGCTCGGCGTTGGCCTGGAACAGCCAGCGGCGGAAGGTAATGCCGTTGGTCTTGTTGTTGATCCGCTCCGGGTAGAGTTTGTGCAATTCGGCGAATACGGTTTTGCGCATCAGTTGCGTGTGCAGCCCGGACACGCCGTTGACGCTGTGCGAGCCGAGGAACGCGAGGTTGCCCATGCGCACGCGGCGGCCGTTGTCTTCTTCGATCAGCGACACCGCGCGCAGCACGTCGAAATCGTGAATGCCCTTGGCCCGCAGCGAGTCGATGTGCTGGGCGTTGATCAGATAAATGATCTGCATGTGCCGCGGCAGCATGCGCTCCATCAGGCCGACCGGCCAGGTTTCCAGCGCCTCGGGCAGCAAGGTGTGGTTGGTGTACGACAGCGTGTCGACCGTTACCTGCCATGCCGCATCCCACGCCACGTCGTAGACGTCGACCAATTGACGCATCAGTTCGGCGACGGCAATCGACGGGTGGGTGTCATTGAGCTGGATCGCCGCATGATCACCAAGCGTCAGCACCGAGGTGTGCATGTTGCGGTGACGGCGCAGCAGATCCTGCAGCGACGCGGCGACGAAGAAGTATTCCTGACGCAGGCGAAGTTCCTGGCCTGCTTCGGTGCTGTCCGCCGGGTAGAGCACGCGCGAAATACTTTCGGCGCGAGCTACTTCGGCCACGGCACCGAGGTGGTCACCGGCGTTGAAACGCTCCAGATGCAACTCTTCCATCGCCCGCGCACGCCACAAGCGCAAGGTGTTGACGCTGGCGCCGCGCCAGCCGACCACCGGGGTGTCATAAGCAATTGCGCGCACGGTTTCCGCCGGCGACCAGACCTGGCGGGTTTTGCCATTGGCGTCGGTGACGGTTTCGACGCTGCCGCCAAAGCCGATCGGGTACACCACTTCCGGCCGCTCGAATTCCCACGGGTTGCCGAAATCCAGCCAGTGTTCGGTCTGCTCTTGTTGCCAGCCATCGACAATCGCCTGACGGAACAAGCCGTGCTCATAACGAATGCCATAGCCGTGCCCGGCAATGCCGAGGGTCGACATGCTTTCCATGAAGCACGCCGCCAGACGTCCGAGGCCGCCGTTGCCGAGCGCTGCGTCGGGCTCCAGCAAACGGATGCGCTCCAGATCGACGCCCAGTTCGGTCAAGGCCTCACGGGCGACGTCGAGCAGACCAAGGTTGCTCAGGCTGTCGTAGAGCAAGCGGCCGATGAGGAATTCCAGCGAGAGGTAATACACCCGCTTCTGACCTTTGCGGTAGATCTGCCGGGTGTGGTCCATCCAGTGTTCGACCATGTGATCACGCGCCGCCAGGGCGATGGCTTCGAACCAGTCATGGTCAAAGGCGTGATCGGGATCCTTGCCCACTGCATAGGTGAGTTTGGTCAGGACGGCGTCGCGGAATGCGGCCACCTCTGCTTCGCGAACTAGTGGTTCTTGAGTCATCAATAGGACCTCGAGCGAGCGGGGAATTGTCTGAGCCTAGACGGTCTGACCGACGGTAACGGCTCTGGTTCGGCTGTATTTCCGGAGACTGTGAGGTAGTCCGGCATAACCTTGGCGGATGAACCAATGAATGCAGGGGCCGTGCCGAGTTGCCCGGCAAAGTGCCGGCATCAAGAAAAATCTGGCGAAAGGTTGTTCAAAAATCCACCGGTCCCGGTATGATCGCGCGCCCTGATGCATACACCTCTGGTAACTCCCGATGATGAAACCCAACCTGATCGCCGCCGCCGAGATCGATCGTCTCGATACGTGGGCCAAATATTCGGCGCCGATGTGCGGCTCGTGCATGTCCAGCTGCTGCACGCTGCCGGTTGAGGTGAAGATCAAGGATCTGGTGCGCATCGGTGTGGTCGACGAGTTCGAACTGGGCGATCCGCCGAAGAACATCGCCAAGCGTTTGCAAAAGGAAGGCCTGGTTGAGCGTTTCAATCAGAAGTCGGGAATCTTCACCCTCCAGCGCATGAGCAACAACGATTGCTATTACCTGGATCGTAAGAGCCGCCTGTGCACCATTTATGACAAGCGCCCGGACACCTGCCGCAACCACCCGAAAATCGGCCCGCGGCCGGGGTATTGCGCTTATAAGCCGAAGGAAGTGGTGCGCGAACAGAATTTCCGCGCGATCGAGAAGTTTTAAACGCTTACCCTCACCCCAGCCCTCTCCCGAGGGAGAGGGAGCCGACCGAGGTGCCTTGCGTTCTCCATCTACCTGAAATACCCGGTCGATTGTGGATTCGCTGCAGCACGGACGGGCCGGCGTATCCCTTGAGCATCCCCAATCAGTCCCCTATCCCTCTGGGAGAGGGCTAGGGTGAGGGGCTTTTGATCTTCAAGGCCCAACCTGCATTTCCTCCAGACAAACAAAAACGCCCCCGGTCTCGCGACCGGGGGCGTTTTTTCAAGCGCGGGCTAAATTACGCCTTGGCTTTCTTGGCAGCGCGGGTACGCTCGCTTTCGTCGAGGATCTTCTTGCGAAGACGGATCGACTTAGGCGTGACTTCGCACAGCTCGTCTTCCTGGATGTATTCCAGAGCCTGTTCCAGGGTGAACTTCACCGGTGGAACCAGAGCGATGGTTTCGTCTTTACCCGAAGCACGCATGTTGTCGAGCTTCTTGCCCTTGGTTGGGTTTACACCCAGGTCGTTGTCGCGGCTGTTCTGACCAACGATCTGACCGTTGTAGATCTCCTGGCCGTGTTCTACGAACAGCTTGCCACGAGCCTGCAGGGTTTCCAGCGAGTAGGTCAGTGCCTTGCCGGTTTCAACCGAAACCAGAACGCCGTTCTGACGGCCGGACATATGGCCCGACTTGACGGTGTCGTAGCGGTCGAAGATCGAGGTCAGGATGCCAGCACCGTTGGTCAGGGTCAGGAACTGGTTACGGAAACCGATCAGACCGCGAGCAGGGATGTTGTATTCCAGGCGAACACGGCCCTTGCCATCCGGCACCATGTTGCTCAGGTCGCCCTTACGCAGGCCCATCTCTTCCATGACCTTGCCCTGGGATTCTTCAGGGATGTCGATGGTCACGTTTTCGAACGGTTCCTGCTTCACGCCGTCAACTTCACGGATGATCACTTCAGGACGGCCCAGGGCCAGCTCGAAGCCTTCGCGACGCATGGTTTCGATCAGTACCGAGAGGTGCAGCTCACCACGGCCGGAAACCTTGAACTTGTCAGCCGAGTCGCCTTCTTCAACGCGCAGTGCAACGTTGTACAGCAGCTCTTTGTCCAGACGGTCCTTGATGTTACGGGACGTCACGAACTTGCCTTCTTTACCGCAGAATGGCGAGTCGTTTACCTGGAAGGTCATCGAAACGGTTGGCTCGTCGACGGTCAGCGGCTTCATCGCCTCGACGGTGTCCGGGTGGCACAGGGTGTCGGAGATGAACAGCGAGTCCATACCGCTGATGCAGACGATGTCGCCTGCCGCAGCTTCTTCAACGTCAACGCGGTGCAGACCGTGGTGACCCATCAGTTTCAGGATACGGCCGTTACGGCGCTTGCCGTCGGCACCGATCGCCACAACCGGAGTGTTCGGCTTGACGCGACCGCGAGCGATACGGCCAACACCGATAACACCCAGGAAGCTGTTGTAGTCCAGAGCGGAGATCTGCATCTGGAACGGACCGTCACGGTCAACGGCCGGAGGCGGAACGTGATCGACGACTGCCTGGTACAGCGCAGTCATGTCTTCGCCCATGGCGGTGTGGTCCAGACCGGCAATACCGTTCAGGGCCGAAGCGTAAACAACCTGGAAGTCCAGTTGTTCTTCGGTCGCACCGAGGTTGTCGAACAGGTCGAAGATCTGGTCCAGAACCCAGTCCGGACGCGCGCCTGGACGGTCAACCTTGTTGATCACCACGATTGGACGCAGGCCGGCTTCGAAAGCCTTCTTGGTCACGAAACGGGTTTGCGGCATAGGGCCGTCTTGAGCGTCAACCAGCAGCAGAACGGAGTCGACCATCGACATTACGCGTTCAACTTCGCCGCCGAAGTCGGCGTGGCCCGGGGTGTCCACGATGTTGATGTGGTAGCCGTTCCAGTTGATGGCGGTGTTCTTCGCCAGAATGGTAATACCGCGCTCTTTTTCCTGGTCGTTGGAGTCCATCACGCGCTCGTCGTTGAGCTCGTTGCGCTCCAGGGTGCCGGATTGACGCAGGAGTTTGTCTACCAGGGTGGTCTTACCGTGGTCAACGTGGGCAATGATGGCGATGTTGCGTAGATTTTCGATCACTTGTGTATCTCGATCAGAGGATTCGGTTTGCTGACAAGTCTTGGCAGCGATTAGCAGTAGTGTCCGGCATGGCCGTTACAGCTTGACGGCGGTGTCGGGGGGCCGGTGACGCAGGCCACAGGCAAACAGCCCCGGGCACTTAGCTCGGTCGATAAACGCGCACATTGGCATGCCCCTCACTGAGCAAATGGTGAGCATGCAGGCGACTCATCACGCCTTTGTCGCAATACAGCAGGTACTGGCGAGTCGGATCCAGCTCCTTGAAACGAGCGTTCACTGCATAGAACGGCATCGTCTGTACTTCTACGCCAGCGAGTTCCAGCGGCTCATCCTCGGCGGCATCCGGGTGACGGATGTCGATCACGATCTGGCCGGCCAGTGCTTCGCTGACTTCTTCAATCTGTACGTCCTGGCCCAGTTCGTCGATTACCCGATCGATTGGCACCAGTTTGGCATTGGCGAGCGCACGCTCGAGCACCGCCATGTCGAATTGCTGCTCTTCGTGCTCAACCCGACCGCGTTTGGCGGCCGTTTTCGGGTTGACCGAAATGACCCCGCAGTATTCCGGCATGTGCCGGGCGAAATCGGCGGTGCCGATCTCGTTCGCGGTGTCGATGATGTCTTGTTTGTGCGCCACGATCAGTGGGCGCAGGACCAGCTTGTCGGTCACGCAGTCGATCACCGACAGGTTCGGCAGCGTCTGGCTCGATACCTGGGAGATCGCTTCGCCGGTGACCAGCGCATCAATGTGCAGGCGCTCGGCGATGTTCGACGCCGCGCGCAACATCATACGCTTCAAAACCACGCCCATATGACTGTTATCGACTTTGCCGAGAATTTCGCCGAGGACTTCCTCGAACGGAACACTGACAAATAGCACGCGTTGCGAGCTGCCGTACTTCTTCCAGATGAAATGCGCGACTTCCATCACGCCCAATTCGTGGGCACGACCGCCCAGGTTGAAGAAGCAGAAGTGCGTCATCAGGCCACGACGCAGGATCTGGTAGGCCGCCACGGTCGAGTCGAAGCCGCCGGACATCAACACCAGCGTCTGCTCCAGCGCACCGAGCGGGTAGCCGCCAATGCCGTTGTGCTGGCTGTGGATGACGAACAACCGTTTGTCGCGAACTTCGATGCGGACTTCGATTTCCGGCGCTTTCAGGTCGATTCCGGCCGCACCGCACTCGCGACGCAGCTTGCTGCCGACGTATTTTTCGACGTCCATCGAACTGAACGTATGCTTGCCGGCGCGCTTGCAGCGCACCGAAAAAATCTTCCCGGCCAGGGCCGCGCCGTAATGCTGTTTGCACTTCTCGGTGATGTCGTCGAAGTCGCCCAGCGGGTACTCGTCGATCTGCAGAAAATGCGCGATACCCGGCATGCAAGTCAGGCGCTCGCCCATCTCTTTCAAGGCTTTGGGGTCGGTAACGCGGGTTTCCAGCTCGAGATTGTCCCACACGCCGTTCACCACCACTGCCGGGTCCAGGTCGCGGAGCACGGTGCGGATGTTCTTGGCCAACTGGCGGATGAACTTCGTCCGGACAGGTCGGCTTTTGATGGTGATCTCGGGGAAGACTTTTACGATTAGTTTCATGAAAACAGCGCGCGCACGGCCAGCCGAAAAAGGGGGGCGCGGATTATAGCGGAAATTGCTCAAGGTTTAACCAGTTAATATGCAGAACGTTTTGCATGCACCAAAACGGGTCGTTTTCGATTTGCACCGCCACATTAAAGGGCGATATTTTCGCAATCAGGCCGCTTGAAGCCTTTATAAGCATGAAATTGGGGCAAAAAACCCATGCTGGGGCACTGGCATGCAATTTGCTCCCTTGTGAGGCAGGTTGCCTTGGCAGAGTATTCGCGCCGGCATCACCCAACTTTAAGGGCATCCACTACTAGCCCTAAGCCACCCGGAGGACAGTATGTCGAAGACGGTTCAACTCATCAAAGATCATGACGTCAAATGGATTGATCTGCGCTTCACGGACACCAAAGGCACTCAGCACCACGTGACCATGCCGGCTCGCGATGCGCTGGATGACGACTTCTTCGAAGTCGGCAAGATGTTCGACGGTTCCTCCATCGCTGGCTGGAAAGGCATCGAAGCCTCCGACATGATCCTGATGCCGGTTGACGAAACTGCCGTTCTCGACCCGTTCACCGAAGACGCTACCCTGATCCTGGTGTGCGACATCATCGAACCTTCGAGCATGCAAGGCTACGACCGCGACCCACGTGCGATCGCCAAGCGCGCCGAAGAACACCTGAAAGCCACCGGTATCGGTGACACCGTATTCGCCGGTCCAGAGCCTGAGTTCTTCATTTTTGACTCGGTGAAATTCAAGTCGGACATCTCCGGTTCGATGTTCAAGATCTACTCCGAGCAAGGTTCGTGGATGTCCGACCAGGACGTCGAAGGTGGCAACAAAGGTCACCGTCCAGGCGTCAAGGGTGGCTATTTCCCGGTTCCGCCATTCGACCACGACCACGAAATCCGTACCTCCATGTGCAACGCACTGGAAGAAATGGGCCTGACCGTTGAAGTTCACCACCACGAAGTGGCGACTGCCGGCCAGAACGAAATCGGCGTCAAGTTCAACACCCTGGTGAAGAAAGCCGACGAAACCCAGACCCTGAAGTACGTTGTCCACAACGTTGCTGACGCTTACGGCCGCACCGCGACCTTCATGCCGAAGCCACTGTACGGCGACAACGGTTCGGGCATGCACGTACACATGTCGATCTGGAAAGACGGCAAGAACACCTTCGCCGGTGAAGGCTATGCCGGCCTGTCCGATACCGCCCTGTACTTCATCGGCGGCATCATCAAGCACGGTAAGGCTCTGAACGGCTTCACCAACCCGGCCACCAACTCGTACAAGCGTCTGGTACCAGGCTTCGAAGCGCCGGTCATGCTGGCCTACTCGGCTCGCAACCGTTCCGCTTCGATCCGCATTCCTTACGTGTCGAGCCCGAAAGCCCGCCGTATCGAAGCACGCTTCCCGGATCCGGCTGCCAACCCGTACCTGGCTTTCGCAGCACTGCTGATGGCCGGTCTGGACGGTATCCAGAACAAGATCCACCCAGGCGATGCCGCCGACAAGAACCTGTACGACCTGCCGCCTGAAGAGGCGAAAGAGATCCCACAGGTTTGTGGCAGCCTGAAGGAAGCACTGGAAGAGCTGGACAAGGGCCGCGCGTTCCTGACCAAGGGCGGCGTATTCTCCGACGACTTCATCGACGCTTACATCGCGCTGAAATCGGAAGAAGAAATCAAGGTTCGCACCTTCGTACACCCACTGGAATATGAGCTGTACTACAGCTGCTGATCCGGTAGCGCTGCGTAACGCGGCGTGACAAAAAGAGGCCTCCTTCGGGAGGCCTTTTTTATTGCCTCGATTTTGCGGCCAACCACGTCCCCTGTAGGAGTGAGCCTGCTCGCGATGGCGGCGTGTCAGTCGCCAATTTTCTTGATGATCCACCGCGATCGCGAGCAGGCTCACTCCTACAGGGATTTGTGGTGTTTGAATGATCTTTGGATGTGTCGCAAGTTGGGCCAACCGCCCCACCTGTCCTATGCTGCTACCCATCGCTTTCAATCCCGGTCGAGTTCATGGGTCGCATCTTTCTCTACATTCTGCTGCTGATCGCCCTGCCCGCCGCTGCGCAGATCTACAAATACACCGACGCCAACGGCAACACGGTCTACAGCGATCATTCGCCGGACGGCGTGAAGGCGCAGCCGGTTGAGCTGCCGCCGTTGAACCGTGTCGAGCCGCAAGCGCCAGGTACGCCGCCCCTGCCAGAGGCCGAGACGCCACAGCCTCCGCGCAATGCCTACGAAATCCTTGAACTGGCCGGCCTGCCCACGGAAGAAGCCTTGCGCGCCAACAACGGCACCTTCACCGTCAATGTGCTGATCAAGCCGCGCCTGCAGTCGCCGCATCAATTAAGACTGGTACTCGACGACGAACCCTACGGCCAACCGAGCAACGTGCCGAGCCTGCAACTGGTCAATGTCGACCGTGGCGAGCATCGTCTCGCGGTGCAGGTGATCGACGGCCAGACCATCATTCAGCAAAGCCCACCCGCGGTCTTCACCGTGCAGCGGGTGCACCGCCCATGAAAGGTGTGGTCCTGATCCTTTGCCTGCTCGCCCTGCCCGCTTCGGCGGAGGTGTTCACCTATATCGATGCCCACGGCAATCGCGTCTACACCGACCAACCGCGCGGCAACGCCAAGCGTGTGCCGATCGCCACCAGCAATCGTATGCCTGCCACCCCGACCGGCTCTGCACCGAGCCGCCAAACCAGGAACGCCACGCCGCAGCCACCGTTTCATTACGACATGCTGCGCGTTCTGGTGCCCGAGCCCGATGCGACCATCCGCAGCAGTGCCGGGGAACTGATTGTCAGCATCACCAGCGAGCCGGCCCTTCAAGAAGGTCACCGCTACCGCTTGTTGCTGGACGGCCAGCCCACTGGCGAGCCCGGCCTGAGCCCGGTCTTCCCGCTGAGCAATATCGATCGCGGCAGCCACCACCTGTCGGCAGAAATTCTCGACGCTGACGGGCGCACCGTCGAACGCACCGCCAACCAACCCTTCCACATGCTGCGCATCTCCCTGGCACAGAAACGCCAAGTCAAACCCTGTACCAAAGACGATTACGGCGTGCGGCCGGAATGCCCGCTGAAAGACAAACCTGAAGAACCGAAAAACCCCTTCCTGCGCTTCTTCTGACGCTACCGAGCGAAGCGCACTGTATTGGTGCGCTAAGCTGCACCCTACTCAAATTCCAACCCATTTTGGTTCGAATCTTCCCGATTGAGCTGGCTTCGTGCCATACAAACGCGCGTCAAACGCCTGTTTCAGGCGTTAAACGCTTCTTTTCGGAGCCTTGGTTTGGTTTTTGCATTTTCCCGGTATCAGCGCTTAGTTCTCGCGCACGCCTTGCTCCAAAAGGGGTCCAGATGACCATAAGCGACGCAATCCATCGTTTGCTGCTCGACAACCTGACCACCGCGACCATCCTGCTCGACGCGCAATTGCGCCTCGAGTACATGAACCCGGCGGCGGAAATGCTGCTGGCCGTCAGCGGTCAGCGCAGCCATGGCCAGTTCATCAGCGAACTGTTCACCGAATCCCCCGAGGCGCTCAACTCCCTGCGCCAGGCAGTCGAGCAAGCGCATCCGTTTACCAAGCGCGAAGCGATGCTCACCGCGCTGACCGGCCAGACGCTGACCGTGGATTACGCGGTAACGCCAATCCTCAGCAATGGCGAAACCCTGCTTTTGCTGGAAGTCCACCCGCGTGACCGCTTGCTGCGGATCACCAAGGAAGAGGCACAGTTGTCCAAGCAGGAAACCAGCAAGATGCTGGTGCGCGGCCTCGCCCATGAAATCAAGAATCCGCTCGGCGGGATTCGTGGTGCCGCGCAATTGCTGGCCCGCGAACTGCCGGAAGACAGCCTGCGCGACTACACCAACGTGATCATTGAAGAGGCCGACCGCCTGCGCAATCTGGTCGACCGCATGCTCGGTTCCAACAAGCTGCCGTCGCTGGCGATGTGCAACGTTCACGAAGTGCTCGAACGCGTCTGCCAACTGGTCGAGGCCGAAAGCCAGGGTTGCATCACCCTGGTGCGCGACTATGACCCGAGCATTCCTGACGTATTGATCGACCGCGAGCAGATGATCCAGGCGGTATTGAACATCGTGCGCAACGCGATGCAGGCGATCAGCAGCCAGAATGAGCTGCGTCTGGGCCGCATCAGCCTGCGCACCCGTGCCATGCGCCAGTTCACCATCGGCCATATCCGCCATCGCCTGGTGACCAAGATCGAAATCATCGACAACGGCCCGGGCATCCCTGCGGAACTGCAGGAAACCATTTTCTTTCCGATGGTCAGCGGTCGCCCGGACGGTACCGGGCTGGGCCTGGCCATTACCCAGAACATCATCAGTCAGCATCAGGGCCTGATCGAGTGTGAGAGCCATCCAGGCCACACCACGTTCTCGATCTTCCTGCCACTGGAACAAGGAGCCACATCGACATGAGCCGTAGTGAAACCGTGTGGATCGTCGATGACGACCGTTCTATCCGTTGGGTTCTGGAAAAGGCCTTGCAACAGGAAGGCATGACCACGCAGAGCTTCGACAGCGCCGACGGCGTGATGAGTCGTCTGGCGCGGCAGCAGCCGGACGTGATCATCTCCGACATCCGCATGCCCGGCGCCAGCGGTCTGGACCTGTTGGCGCGGATTCGTGAACAGCACCCGCGGTTGCCGGTCATCATCATGACCGCTCACTCCGATCTGGACAGCGCGGTCGCCTCGTATCAGGGCGGCGCGTTTGAATACTTGCCCAAGCCGTTCGATGTCGACGAGGCCGTTTCGCTGGTCAAGCGTGCCAATCAGCACGCTCAGGAACAGCAAGGACTGGAAGTCGTACCGGCACTGACCCGCACCCCGGAAATCATCGGCGAAGCGCCGGCGATGCAGGAAGTGTTTCGCGCCATCGGCCGCTTGAGCCATTCCAACATCACCGTGCTGATCAACGGTGAGTCGGGTACCGGTAAAGAACTGGTCGCCCACGCCCTGCATCGTCACAGCCCACGCGCGGCTTCGCCATTCATTGCGCTGAACATGGCAGCGATCCCCAAGGATCTGATGGAATCCGAGCTGTTCGGCCATGAAAAAGGCGCGTTCACCGGAGCGGCGAATTTGCGTCGCGGCCGTTTTGAACAGGCGGATGGCGGCACCCTGTTCCTTGATGAAATCGGCGACATGCCGGCCGACACCCAGACGCGTCTGTTGCGCGTGCTGGCCGACGGCGAGTTCTATCGGGTGGGCGGGCATGTGCCAGTCAAGGTCGACGTGCGCATCATCGCCGCGACGCACCAGAACCTGGAAACCCTGGTGCATGCCGGCAAATTCCGTGAGGACTTATTCCACCGCCTCAACGTGATCCGCATTCACATCCCGCGCCTGTCGGATCGTCGCGAAGACATCCCGACCCTGGCCAAACACTTCCTCAGCCGCGCCGCCCAGGAACTCGCGGTCGAGCCGAAGCTGCTGAAAAGCGAGACCGAGGAATACCTGAAAAACCTGCCGTGGCCGGGCAACGTTCGTCAGTTGGAGAACACCTGCCGCTGGATCACGGTGATGGCTTCCGGGCGCGAAGTGCACATCAGCGACTTGCCGCCAGAACTGCTGAACCTGCCGCAGGATTCGGCGCCGGTGACCAACTGGGAACAGGCGCTGCGTCAGTGGGCCGATCAGGCCTTGGCGCGTGGTCAGTCGAGTCTGCTCGACAGCGCCGTGCCGGCGTTTGAGCGGATCATGATCGAGACGGCTTTGAAACATACGGCCGGCCGCCGCCGTGATGCTGCGGTATTGCTGGGTTGGGGGCGTAATACCCTGACTCGCAAGATCAAGGAATTGGGGATGAAGGTTGATGGTGGCGATGATGATGAGGGGGAAGAAGGATAAAGCTTCGTTCGCTTGAGATTGTCGGTGTATTCGAGATCCAGCCCCCTCACCCCAGCCCTCTCCCAATGGGAGAGGGAGCAGATCCCGAGCGTTTTCAAAGCTTGAGTTCGGCTCGGTATCTCAGGTCGGCGTAACTTGACCAGGCAACTCGGTCAGTCCCCTCTCCCTCCGGGAGAGGGTCAGGGTGAGGGCCACCGTGCACCGCATCAATGCACAATGACCCGTGATCGCGCATAGCGACCTCGCCACGCTTGCCATCGAAAAAGCTGAAACCCTCACAAGCCGTACAAGCGAAAGCCCCGAAAGCCGGGGCTTTCGTATTTCTGAACAGCCTTTTTGTTACAGCAGATTAAAACCTGGCACGCCCCCTGCAATAACCCTTGCAGGTGATTCGTTTCACCACCCTTTTCGGGGACCTTGGTACAGGCAGGCCGGGGATTCCCCTCTTTACATCGGGCCCATGTCGCAACGCGACGAGCTCACCCTTTTGGGATCCTTGGTACAGGCAGGCCGGGGGTTCCCTCTTTACACCGGACCGACGCTCACAGCGAAGTCCGCCCCTTTTGGGAACCCTGATACAGGCAGGTCAGGGATTCCCGCTTTTACTCCCCCCCCGGTTCGAGGCTCAATCGAGCTTCGGACGCTTGGGCAGATGATGCAGGGGCTGATTCTGCCGTGTACTGTCGTATGTGCGTATTTCTTCTTCCAGCCTGTCCAGCATTCTTCCCGGGCTCGGTTCTTCAGCCAAGATCCGATTCAGTCGCAACTGCTCGTCTACATCAGCGTGGTGGTATATCTCGAGAAACGACCAGACGCGCCGCTGCAAAAGCGGCCGCTCAACGTAAAACTCCGGCGTACGGCTCAGTTTCTTCAGACCTCTGGCAAGATGGCTAATGTTGCCCCAGAGTTGTAGCTTTCGAGCCAATTGCTCTGCCGGGACATGTTGCAGCCAAAGATTGGCCGACAAATCAAAACTTTCTGTTCCCAGCCAAATGTCGTTACCTGTCTGGTTACGTGCATATAGCAGCCGACGGAGGGAGACCGGATCAGTTATTGGATTGCCGATGAGATTGAAACCGGCTCTGATTTCAACGGATGCCGGGATCGCTGTGATTCGATTGTTCGCCAGATTCAATACTTTTTCTGGAATCGTCGAGGTAATGCCCTCGGGAAATCCGTCTAGCCCCATGTTGGAAAGATCCAGTTCCTGCAGCGCTGTCATAGCTTTGACTGAGGGTCCGGCAAATAGCGCATTGTCACCCAGTTTTAAAACTTCCAGCTTCGACAGACCATTGCCGGCGTCAAGCCCGGAAGGAAGACGGCGTATTCCAGTCCGCGTCAGATCCAACACACGTAACTCGGTCATGCCGGTCAAATCCGGTTCCACTGTTGAATAATTAGCCCAGTGTTGCACAGGCTCCCCTGGGCGCCACGGACCGGCCTGGGCGTTCAACACTTTGACCCGGGTATCAACCAACCTCAACACCTGCAGTCTGCTCAGGCCCCTCAACGAAAAATCTGCCGGCAAGTCGCAATTCTGCAGATTCAGTTCCCGTAACCGGGTAAGCCCTGTCAACTGCCCTGCAAAGCTTGAATCCATACTGAATCTTGATTGAGCTGCCTGGAACATGAACAACCCGCGCCCGTCATTTCTGCTGGTCATCGCCAGGCTTGATACCGTCAGACTTTCAATGTTGGGAAACTGCCTGA
This sequence comes from Pseudomonas sp. Z003-0.4C(8344-21), assembly GCF_900104975.1. NCBI lineage: Bacteria > Pseudomonadati > Pseudomonadota > Gammaproteobacteria > Pseudomonadales > Pseudomonadaceae > Pseudomonas > Pseudomonas sp. Z003-0.4C(8344-21). The sequence goes on from NZ_LT629756.1 coordinate 5,985,040, forward strand.
AAAAAACCGCTGCATCCAGCGGAGCATGCCCCTTCAAAGTGAGAGAAACGACTGCGCTGAATCTCAACGAAAGCAGCTTGTCGACCGGCCATAACGTGAGATTGATATCCAGCTTGTAACCTGACAGTCGCCCGTCGCTATAGACTCGCTGATCAGGCTGGCCGTGCCACTCGTACACTTGCCGCAGCTTGCCCCACATATCCAACGCCTGCTGCATCTCCCCGCTATGGCCTATACGAGGCTCGTGGTACGGGATGCTGATGTGTTCGATGTCCAGCTGAGACGAACCACGCTGGATACGCTGGAGTTCGGCATCCGCCACATCCTTGTCATCGAACCGGGCGATAAAAGCGTCCGCATCGAGATCGCTTGCTTGCGAAAGGTACTTTTGGACCTGCGCGCGCGTGGTTCGCTCAACCAACTGGCGCGGATACCAATGACCGCTGGCGACGTCGCGTAGCAAGACTGGGCCCGATGGCAGCAACTCGCTTGGGCGCCGGGCGCGATATAAACCGGTCACGGGGTCCGCAGCGACAAGAACCAGATCGCCATTGGCAAGGTCAGCATACGTGCGGCGGCTGATCACCCGCAGACCGTCTTCATTGATTTGTGGAAGGATCGCCCGGGCATTGGTGGCGTAATCGTCCAGCGACGGCAGGGGGGCGGGACGATGAACCTCAGCGGAGGTCGCGTGAACTACAACAGCCGCGACAGCGCGAACGTCATCCAGAGTTGAGGCGCCGGACGGTCCGGGCTGCGGCTGCAAAGGATCGTGAGCCATGCCTGTGTCGACGTTTCTGCGCCCAGACACGCCGGGCTGAGCGTTATCCGCGTCCGTGGAGCGCGAACTGCCGAGGACATCTGCGTGGCTACCGCCACCGCGAGGTGGTTTGACTGGCATATTTTTCTTCCTTGAAAAGTCGCTCTGCGTTCATGCAAGAGGTGAGGGTTTCGGCATCCTGCCGTTTGAGGGAGCGAACGATAGCGCGAGCCGGTGTTCGTTGGAGACGGGAAAGAGAGACGCTTGCAGTGGGAAATGACGCCATAAGGCGTCGGAGCGAACAGCGAGAAAAGATTATCCGCTAGGGCTCGCTCAAGCGGATCTCCAGGCGCCAGCGGTCGTCCACCTCGCTGCCGACCCACTCGCCTTTCAGCGGCCGTGCCGCCAGCACCGTCAGCAGCAAGCCACCATCGCTCTTGCGTGTGCGCCAGTTGACGTCCCGGCCGTTGAGCTTGAGCTGGCCTTTTTGCGAGGGGCCTTCGGCCTGAAACAGCAGCGCTACGCTGCCGTCGATGATCTCGCCGTGCAGTTTCGGTTCGTTGTTGAACCACACGACCAGGCCGCCATCGATCACCTCGACCTGCTGCAGCACGCTGGAGTCCGGAGTGGTCAGGCGACCGATCATCAGACCGACCATCAGGCCGACAATCGCCAATGAACCGATCACCCGCGGGAATAGTTTCGAACGGTTGTCCACAGGCGGCGTAGAATGCCGCTCATCTTTACCTTCGGAGCCGTGCATGTTTCACGTCATCCTTTTTCAACCAGAAATTCCGCCGAACACCGGCAACGTTATCAGGCTGTGCGCCAACAGCGGCTGCCACCTGCATTTGATCGAACCGCTGGGTTTCGAGATGGACGACAAGCGCCTGCGCCGCGCCGGTCTCGACTACCACGAATATGCCACGCTGCAACGCCATGCGGACCTCGCCAGTTGTCTGGAAAGTCTCGGCAACCCGCGCTTGTTCGCCTTTACCACCAAGGGCTCGCGACCGTTTCACGACGCGGCGTTCGTGCCGGGCGATGCGTTTATCTTCGGCCCGGAAAGCCGCGGCTTGCCCGCCGAGGTGCTTGATGCCCTGCCCGCCGAACAGCGCCTGCGCCTGCCGATGCGCGAAGGCTGCCGCAGCCTGAACCTGTCCAACACCGTCGCGGTCGCCGTGTACGAAGCCTGGCGCCAGAACGACTTTAGATAACACCGCAAAACAAATGTGGGAGCGAGCCTGCTCGCGATGACGGAGTGTCAGGCGACATCGATATGTCTGACAAACCGCCATCGCGAGCAGGCTCGCTCCCACATGGGTGAGGCTGAACCGTTATTGAACGGTTGGCGTCTCGCCGCTTTCCTGCATGCGCTGCAGTTCTTGCGCGTACAGGGCGTCGAAGTTCACCGGGGCCAGCATCAGTGCCGGGAACGAACCCCGAGTGACCAGGCTGTCCAGGGTCTCGCGCGCGTACGGGAACAGGATGTTCGGGCAGAACGCACCCAGGGTGTGGCTCATCGAAGCGGCGTCGAGGTTTTTGATCAGGAAGATACCGGCCTGCTGCACTTCAGCGATGAAGGCGACTTCCTCACCATTTTTCACGGTCACGGACAGGGTCAGCACGACTTCAAAGAAATCGCCTTCCAGCGCCTTTTGGCGGGTGTTCAGATCCAGCGCGACCGCTGGGTCCCACTGCTGGCGGAAGATCGCCGGGCTTTTCGGGGCTTCGAAGGACAGGTCGCGTACGTAGATGCGCTGCAAGGAGAATTGCGGTGCGGTTTCTTCTTCGCTGGCTGCAGTGTTCTGTTGGTCAGTCATCTCAGATCCTTATCGATCTTGGGTCTTTTAGGGAGTGCTGTACGTGGGTGCAGCCGTTCAGCCCTTGAGCAGTGCGTCGAGTTTGCCGGCGCGCTCCAGAGCATATAAATCATCACAACCGCCGATGTGCTTTTCGCCGATCCAGATCTGCGGCACGGACGTGCGTCCGGCCTTTTTGGTCATTTCGGCACGCAGCTGCGGCTTGCCATCGACCTTGATCTCTTCGAAGGCCACGCCTTTGCTGGCGAGCAGGTGCTTGGCGCGCGAGCAGTAAGGGCAGTAATCGCTGGAGTAGACGACGACGTGGCTCATATCACTTCACCAATGGCAGGTTGTCGCCTTTCCAGCTGGAAATCCCGCCGGACAGCTTGGCCGCAGTGAAGCCGGATTTCATCAGCTCGCGGGCGTGAGTGCCAGCAGTCTGACCGAGAGCGTCGACCAGAATGATGGTCTTGGACTTGTGCTTTTCCAGCTCGCCGGTACGGGCAGCCAGTTTGTCCTGCGGAATGTTCACCGCACCGACGATGTGGCCAGCGGCGTAATCCTTGGCCGGACGGATGTCCACCACTAGGCCTGCGTCCTTGTTGACCAGTGCGGTCAGTTCGCCGGTGCTCAGGCTTTTACCGCCGCCCTGCATCGTGTGCGCCAGCAACAGAGCCAGCAGTACGACGAAGATACCGACAAGAATGTAGTGGTTAGTGGCAAATTCAATCAGGTGAGCAACCATCGAAGGAGGTTCCAGGGCGTTAAAATGTCGGCCAGTATACACAGCCACTATGGTCGGCCAAACCCCGTCCGGCGGTGACGCGGTCGGAACTTCGCTTTAAACTCCAACTCCGTTTTGCATCGCCCTCTTCTTTATTAGCCACGAGTGGATTCCATGACGACTACGCCTAAACCTTTGGTCCTGATGATTCTCGACGGCTTCGGTCACAGCGACAGCCCCGAATCGAACGCCGTGTTCGCGGCGAAAAAACCTGTTCTCGATCGCCTCTGGGCCACGGTGCCGAACGGCTTGATCTCGGGCAGCGGCATGGACGTCGGCCTGCCGGACGGGCAGATGGGCAACTCCGAAGTCGGCCACATGAACCTCGGCGCCGGGCGCGTGGTGTATCAGGATTTCACTCGCGTGACCAAAGCGATCCGCGACGGCGAGTTCTTCGACAACCCGACCATCTGCGCCGCGGTGGACAAAGCCGTTACCGCCGGCAAGGCCGTGCACTTCATGGGCCTGCTGTCGGATGGCGGTGTGCACAGCCACCAGGACCACCTGATCGCCATGGCTGAACTGGCGTTCAAGCGCGGCGCTGAAAAAATCTACCTGCACGCCTTCCTTGACGGCCGCGACACGCCGCCGAAAAGCGCTGCCTCGTCGATCGAACTGCTCGACGCGACTTTCCAGGCACTCGGCAAGGGCCGCATCGCCAGCATCATCGGCCGTTATTTCGCCATGGACCGTGACAACCGCTGGGATCGCGTCGCTCAGGCCTACAACCTGATCGCCGACGGCAACAGCGAATTCCACGCCGCCACCGCTCAGGAAGGTCTGGAAGCTGCCTACGCACGCGGCGAGAGCGATGAATTCGTCAAAGCCACAACCGTCGGCGAACCGGTCAAAGTCGAAGACGGCGACGCCGTAGTGTTCATGAACTTCCGCGCCGACCGCGCCCGCGAGCTGACCCGAGTGTTCGTCGAGGACGATTTCAAGGACTTCGAACGCGCCCGTCAGCCAAAACTGGCCGGTTTTGTCATGCTCACCCAATACGCCGCAAGCATCCCGGCACCATCGGCCTTCGCCGCTGGCAGCCTGGAAAACGTGCTGGGCGACTATCTGGCGAAAAACGGCAAGACCCAGCTGCGCATCGCTGAAACCGAAAAATACGCGCACGTGACCTTCTTCTTCTCCGGCGGGCGTGAAGAACCGTTCCCCGGCGAAGAGCGCATCCTGATCCCGTCGCCGAAAGTCGCCACCTACGACCTGCAGCCGGAAATGAGCGCACCCGAGGTGACCGACCGCATCGTCGACGCCATCGAGAACCAGCGTTACGACGTGATCGTGGTCAACTACGCCAACGGCGACATGGTCGGCCACAGCGGCGTGTTCGACGCAGCGGTCAAAGCGGTCGAATGCCTGGACACCTGCGTCGGGCGCATCGTTGAAGCACTGGAAAAAGTCGGCGGCGAAGCGCTGATCACGGCCGACCACGGCAACGTCGAGCAGATGGCCGACGAATCCACCGGCCAGGCGCACACCGCGCACACCACCGAGCCGGTGCCGTTCATTTATGTCGGCAAGCGCGACCTCAAGGTGCGTGAAGGCGGCGTACTGGCGGATGTAGCGCCGACCATGCTGATGCTGCTGGGCCTGGAAAAACCGGCGGAGATGACCGGGACTTCGATTCTGGTCTGATCCGAATCCGGAAACACCGCAAAAACCCTGTGGGAGCTGGCTTGCCAGCGATAGCAATCTGACAGCCAACATTTATGTTGAATGTGCAGCCGCCATCGCTGGCAAGCCAGCTCCCACAGTGGGTTATGCTGGTTTCGAAGATTATTTTCAGCTGTATCTCCAGCCAGTTATCACACAGCCCCAATTGGGCGTTTTTTTTGCAGCCTCGGGCGGGCATACTAGGCCGTCCCTTACCCTGGTGCCGCCCGCCCCTATGCTTCGCGTCCTGATCGCCCTTGCTCTGACCTGTCTGCTCCAGCCGGCCTTCGCCGATGAGCGCGCGCAAACCCAACAGCAGTTGGACGCTACGCGTCAGGATATCGCCGAGCTGAAAAAGCTCCTCGGCAAGCTGCAGGAAGAAAAATCCGGCGTGCAGAAAGAGCTCAAAGGCACCGAAACCGAGATGGGCAAGCTGCAGAAGCAGGTCGACGCCCTGCAGAAAGAACTGCAGAAAAGCGAATCCGAGCTGCAGCGGCTCGATGCAGAGAAAAAAAAACTCCAGAGCGCGCGCACTGAACAGCAGCGACTGATCGCCATTCAGGCCCGAGCGGCCTATCAGAACGGCCGGCAGGAATACCTCAAGCTGCTGCTCAACCAGCAGAACCCCGAGAAATTCGCCCGCACCCTGACCTATTACGACTACCTGAGCCAGGCCCGCCTGGAACAGCTGAAGAATTTCAACGAAACCCTGCGCCAACTGGCCAATGTCGAAAAGGACATCGGTCTGCAGCAGGCGCAGTTGCTGGTACAGAAAAGCGACCTCGATACTCAGCGCGAAGCACTCGAGAAAGTGCGCAAGGAGCGCCAGCAGGTTCTCGCCAAGCTTAATGACGACGTAAAAGCACGCGATCAGAAACTCGCTGCTCGCGAGCAGGATCAGGCAGACCTGTCTAAAGTCCTTAAAACCATCGAAGAAACCCTGGCCCGCCAGGCTCGTGAGGCAGAGGAAGCGCGACAGAAAGCGCTGATCGCCCAGCAGGAAGCGGAAAAAAAGCGCTTGCGTGAGGCGCAGGCTGACAACAGCGACGCCCCACGAAAACCCGCCAGATCAAGCCCCGGCGCCCTCGTATCGAGCAGCGGCGAGACATTTGGCGGGCCTTTTGCTGCAACCCGGGGAAAACTTCCGTGGCCGGTTGATGGTCGATTACTCGCACGCTTCGGTGAAAGCCGCGGCGACGATGCCCGCACCAAGTGGGACGGCGTGATGATCAGCGCCTCCGCTGGCAGTCAGGTGCATGCCGTCCACGGCGGTCGCGTGGTGTTCGCCGACTGGCTGCGCGGTGCCGGGCTGCTGGTGATCCTCGATCACGGCAACGGTTTTTTGAGTCTGTACGGCCACAACCAGACGCTGCTCAAGTCGGCGGGTGATGTGGTCAAAGCGGGTGAGTCGATCTCCACTGTCGGTAACAGTGGCGGTCAGGACACGCCAGCGCTGTATTTCGCAATTCGTCAGCAGGGTCACCCGAGTGATCCGGCGCAATGGTGTCGTGCGCAAGGATAAGCGCACCACCTAATTCAGGAGTTCGTTCGACATGCTGCATTTGTCCCGCCTTACCTCGCTGGCCCTGACGATCGCCCTGGTGATCGGCGCGCCTCTGGCGTTCGCCGCGCAACCGGCCCCGACCGTCGCTCCGGCAGGCACTGCCGCGACCGCCAAGGCCCCGCTGCCGCTGGAAGAGCTGCGCACCTTCGCCGAGGTCATGGACCGGATCAAAGCCGCGTACGTCGAACCTGTGGACGACAAGACCCTGCTGGAAAACGCGATCAAGGGCATGCTCAGCAACCTCGATCCGCATTCGGCTTACCTGGGCCCGGAAGATTTCACCGAATTGCAGGAAAGCACCAGCGGTGAATTCGGCGGCCTGGGCATCGAAGTCGGCGCCGAGGATGGCTTCATCAAGGTCGTCTCGCCGATCGATGACACTCCGGCGTCGAAGGCCGGCATTCAGGCCGGCGACTTCATCGTCAAGATCAACGGCCAGCCGACACGCGGCCAGACCATGACCGAAGCCGTCGACAAGATGCGCGGCAAGATCGGTCAAAAAATCACCCTGACCCTGGTGCGCGATGGCGGTACGCCGTTCGACGTGACCCTGGCGCGCGCTGTGATTCAAGTGAAGAGCGTCAAGGCACAGCTGCTCGAATCGGGTTACGGCTACATCCGCATTACCCAGTTCCAGGTCAAGACCGGTGACGAAGTCTCCAAGGCGCTGGCCAAGCTGCGCAAGGACAACGGCAAGAAGCTCAACGGCATCATTCTTGACCTTCGCAACAACCCGGGCGGCGTGCTGCAATCGGCGGTGGAAGTGGTCGACCACTTCATCACCAAAGGCCTGATCGTTTACACCAAGGGCCGCATCGCCAATTCCGAACTGCGCTTCTCCGCGACCGGCAAGGACGAAAGCGAAGCAGTGCCGATGGTCGTGCTGATCAACGGCGGCAGTGCCTCGGCGTCGGAAATCGTCGCCGGCGCCCTGCAGGATCAGAAACGCGCTGTGGTCATGGGCACCACCAGTTTCGGCAAAGGCTCGGTGCAAACCGTGCTGCCGCTGAACAACGACCGCGCATTGAAAATCACCACCGCGCTGTATTTCACGCCCAATGGCCGTTCGATCCAGGCGCAGGGCATCGTGCCGGACATCGAAGTGCGCCGCGCGAAGATCACCAACGAAGCCGACAGCGAATACTTCAAGGAGGCCGATCTGCAGGGCCACCTGGGCAACGGCAACGGCGGCGCGGACAAACCGACCGGCTCCGGCGGCAAGGCCAAAGCCATGCCACAGGATGATGATTACCAGTTGGCCCAGGCCCTGAGCCTGCTCAAAGGGCTGAGCATCACGTCCGGCCGTTGAGGATGTCGCTGCGTTTTCTGTTCGTTCTGTTGTGCTGCCTGGCGGGTGCTGTTCACGCAGAGCCCGCCAGCCCGAAACCGCACAAAGCCTACCTGACGCTGATCATCGATGACCTGGGGCAAAACCTGCCCCGGGATCGTCGCGTGCTCGCCCTGCCCGGCCCGGTGACCACGGCAATCATGCCGGACACCCCGCACGCCACCGAGTTTGCCCGCGAGGCCCATCGCGCCGGCAAGATCGTCATCCTGCACATGCCAATGGACCCGGCCACCGGGCCTTATGCCTGGCACCCGGAACTGCCGATTGAAGAACTCGAAAAACGCCTCAACGCCGCCTTCGAGAAAGTCCCGTTTACCGCCGGCATCAACAACCACATGGGCAGCCGCATGACCGCACAACCCGCGGCGATGGCGTGGTTGATGGCTGAATTGCAGCGGCGGCACAAGTTTTTCGTCGACAGCCGCACCAGCGCCCAGACCGTCGCCGCGCAGCAGGCGCAGAAGATCGATCTGGCGAGCGTCTCGCGGGACGTGTTCCTTGACGACGAACGCACCGAAGCGGCGATCGCTACGCAGTTGCAGACGGCGATCAGCCTGGCGCACAAGCAGGGCTCAGCAGTGATGATCGGTCATCCGTATCCGCAAACCCTCGCGGTGCTCGAGCGTGAATTGCCGAAACTGAAGGCGCAGGGCATCGACTGGATCGATATTCGGCAGATGATCAGTGTGCGCAGCAACCGCGCCATGGCCGCTCACGGCAAAGACGGCACTTATCGGTAATAGCCGGTCACGCTAAGCAATACATAGTTACCACCGCACGCCCCGCCCCGTTTCCGATAGTGCGACCTGCCACAGGTCGCGACTCCCACGAGTCGCTTTTCAGCTATCAGGAGTTCCCATGACAACAAACACCCCGATTACCCCGGCCATTGAACGGACCGAACCCATCAGAATCGATAACCTGTTGATCAATTTCACAACAGAGTTTCTGCGCATTTGGGATACCGACGGCTTGTCAGCCAAATCTGCGTCCTTCTGGCGACCTACCCCGGCCCCCGATGCGCTACCCGGTTATTTTCCTTTGGGCGATGTCGTCACCAGAGGCCTGAGCAACATCAATGGTAAAAAGGTGGTAGCCGTTGCTTGCGAAGCAGACATTGCCAGCACTGACTCCACCAAAGGCAGGGCACTGCGTCGTCCCGATGATTATGAACTGATCTGGAAAGACTCCGGGTCGGGCTCAAAAAGAGATCTGTCGATCTGGCGTCCACGCCCTCCCGCAGGCTACGTGGCGCTGGGGACGGTGTGTTCGAGCGATCATGAAAAGCCGTCACTCAACGCTGTCCGCTGCGTTCGCGCGGACCTGGTTATTCCATCGAATACCAGCGACATGATCTGGGATGACAAGGGCAGCGGAGCCCGTCAGCGTGTCAGTACCTGGAGCGCAGTACCTCCAGCCGCTTTACCCGGTGAGGTTCACTTGGCATCAGGCAGTTTTTTCGGCTTGAGTAACTACACCCGACCGGCCAGTTTTCCGGTTTACTGTCTGCGCCTGCAGATCGGGCTGCAACTGAATACACGCCCATCACCCCCTGTCCTGTGCGGAGAGACACCGACGTCTTCGGACACTACAGACGATCCTTGTTACACCGCCAGCCTGCCCTGGTTCACGATCAAGGATCCGCGTTACCCAGCGACTGAGCAATTGCGTCGTTCCCCGTTCTATCAGCTGGAACGCAAGGATCGCTACATTCTGGTCGGCCATGCGCGCAACACCGGCAACGACAGCCAGATATTCAGGTGGTCAGCGCCTCGCGCCCAGCGAACCGCCAGTTTACGAACGTTTTCCCACACCACTTCCATTGAATTCGGAGCCCAATGGCAAACCCATCAGCACGACGCACTGACGTTTTCCGCACGGTTGGGCCACGATTTCACCCAATGCGAAATACATTCGAACGAGTGGGGCAATATGGCGCCCATCGAAGTGGTTGCGGTCGTGGACCCAAACAGGTCGGTTGCCGCCTATCTGGTGCAAAGCGACTACACACTGGTACGTGCAGACGGTACATCAGTGACCGAGGGTTTCAGCTACACCGATGGCAGTAGCTTGCACATCAGCCAGTACGCGTCACCCGAGCCCGAAATCATCGTCGTGCCGGTATCCGAGGCGGCCGAAGAGCAGACAGTGCAAGCGCCCTTGGCAGAGGACGAACCCAGCGCTCCGCTATCAACGCCAGATCAGTCCGCCACTACAGATATCGCCCCATGATCTCGTCAACCACGCCTTCCTTGCGCAACTGATCCAGCGCGGCCTGCAACCTGGCGACGACTTCATCGGGAACATCCTTGTTCAGCGCCAGATAAAGCTCTGCGCTGTTGAAGCGCAGCACGGTTTTCAGGCCGCTGACACCCTCCTGCCGGGCCAGATAACGCCCGGCGGGATCGCCGGTGGCCCACAGATCGATCTGCCCGTTGACCAGTTTCTTTGCATTGTCCTGATCGCGCAGCACTACGATCGGCTTCAGACCTTGCTTGGCCAGGGTCTCGGCGATGGCGTCGCCCTTGTAGGCACCGATCTTGTATTTGCGCGCGTCTTCCAGCGTATCGAGGGTGATCTTGCTGTCAGCCTTGGCCAACAGAATCCAATCATCCGGCCCGATCGGACCGACCCATTTGAACAGGTTTTCCCGGTCACGCAGACGCGCCATGACGAAGGCGCCGTAACCGGGGTTTTCCAGGGCAAGTTTGTACACCCGCTCCCAAGGGAAGCGCAGCGTCAGGCTGTAGGTGAGGCCGGCACGCTGGAACATTTCGCGCACGATATCGGTAGCAATGCCGCTGATGTTCTCGCCCTGGGCGAAATTCTTGCCGTTTTTCGCCATGTTGTACGGCGGGAAGTTTTCGGTGAGAAGCACCAGATCGGTGTCGGGAGCGTTTTCGGCGCGAGCGGTGTGGATGAGCAACATCGAGGCGCTGGCGAGAACGAGAAGCAGGCGTTTGATCATGTCGGGCTACCGGGTTCCATGGCGTGCCCAAGAGTGCCTTGGGTGCGCCATGGTGTCCACTGGCCGGCACGAAATCAATGCACTTCGGCACTGTCGGAAGCGCCAGCAGCAGGTGTTTGTTCAGAGCAGCCTAATCACTCTTGCTTATTAAAAATTTGAAAAACTTTTCAAATAGTATTCGTTTTACATCTCGCCACAGCACAAAAAACATCACTGCAGAAAATCCAAATAGAGTTACTGAAACCAACTTCTCTCTTTTAACTTTCGACCAAGGACCGGTCATGAACTACAAATCAAAAGTGGCAGCGGCACTCGCTTTTCTGACCACCACCTTCGCTCTAGCGTCTTGTGCATATACTTTCCCGGAACCTGCAGAGCCCATTATTTTGCATAATTCTCATCAGCAGAATAATCACTTGAACGGCATCGGACAGATCATCAAAGGGGACCGTCGTTACTGCACGGCTTTTCTCATCGATAGCCGCGACGCTGATAATGATGCAAATGGCCCCGCGTATATCCTGACCAGTGGACATTGCGCGTCAATCTGGATTGGAACAGTTGCGGACACGGCCTATCAGGGCCAGATACAGTTCAATTACTTTCAAGACACCCTGCTGGACGCCAAGCGTTACAACATTCAAAAGGTCAACTGGGCCAGCCTGGCTGGCACTGATATCGCCGTCATGGAACTGAACAGCTCGCTGCAAGCGGTGATGGCCGACGGTATCAACCCGCTCAAGGCAGCATCCAAAGCGCCTGACAGACTCATTCAGGTCAGGGTCATCGGCGCGCCCTCAAGCGCGCCAGGTCTGAGGCTGTCGTCCTGCACCCAGGAGCCAGCCGACACGACGCTGATCAAGTATCTGACCGTTCATACCGGTTACCAGAAACAGGATTGCAAAGGCATCGAACCGGGCTCATCCGGCTCCCCGGTCGTGGACATCGCTACAGGGGAAGTCATCGGTGTCATGTCGGGAACTACCTACGCAATCACAGCGAGTGACCTGTGCTTCTGGCATGGGCTCTGTGCAACCCCTGGTCGTCAATCCGTTTTGCCTGATCAGGCCAGCCAGAGTTTCCCGATCGACTATCTGATGCCCTGTTTTTCTGACGGACACTTCAATATCGATGCTCCCGCCTGCTCGCTAAAACCCGACTTCAATTTCAGAGCCAGAACCAACTCAGACGTTACGCTTTATAAAGCGCCTGAGAACGAATATGAAAAGAGGCCAGACTGGGACGTCAGGTTTTCAATGAACACGAACTTTTTCAGATTCAAAACCGTGCGTGACGCACACGCCTGTTACTTGCCAGAGCGCTACAGCAACCCGATAGATATCAGCACTGGTCTTGTTGATACACCGATCGGCAGTGAAGCAGGCTTGTACTATCTGTGCCTGGTGGGTGTCGACTCAGTTGATCATCAACTCAGCGAGGGGAAATTACGCAACACACAGATCCTGCCAGCGCGCCTGGTCAAGCCAGGCGGGATTTCATTGCCTGAACCAGCACCTGAGATCAAGCACGGCACTGAAGAGCTTTTGGTGGAATATCGTCAGAACACGGGGCGCAATATCTGGACTCAGATCTATGTTGGGGCAGTCGGTTCAACAGACTGCGCCGGCATCGAATCGAGAAGCTACACCAAGATAGGCGACAGCTTTCTGGTACCCAACCAAGCCCTGCCGTTGACGCTGTGCAGCTACACCATGGATCGCGATTTCAATACTTCTGCCGTACGCACGGAGATCTTGCAAAAACCTTGACCCGTCGGCTGCAAGCCGGGCGGTGAGTAACCCGCATGGGTTCCGCCCGGCAAAATGCAGCCTCAACGTGATCAGCGCATCACGATGCCGCGTTGGGCCATATACGCCTTGGCTTCCTGCACGGTGTATTCGCCGAAATGGAAAATACTCGCCGCCAACACGGCGCTGGCGTGACCTTCGAGGATGCCGTCGGCCAGATGCTGCAGGTTGCCGACACCCCCGGAAGCGATCACCGGGATACCCAGCGCGTCACTGATTGCGCGGGTCACGCCGAGGTCGAAGCCGTTTTTCATGCCGTCCTGATCCATGCTGGTCAGGAGGATTTCACCGGCACCGAGGCCTTCCATTTTCTTCGCCCACTCGACGGCGTCGAGGCCGGTTGGCTTGCGCCCGCCATGGGTGAAAATCTCCCAGCGCGGGGTTTCGCCGGGGCCGGAAACCTTTTTCGCGTCGATGGCAACGACGATGCACTGCGAGCCGAAATGCTGCGCTGCTTCACCGACGAATTCCGGGTTGAACACGGCGGCGGTATTGATCGACACCTTGTCCGCACCGGCATTGAGCAGGTTGCGAATGTCCTGCACGGTGCGCACGCCACCGCCGACGGTCAGCGGGATGAACACCTGGCTGGCCATTCGCTCGACGGTATGCAGCGTGGTATCACGGCCATCGACGCTGGCGGTGATGTCGAGAAAGGTAATTTCGTCGGCGCCCTGCTCGTCGTAGCGACGGGCGATTTCCACCGGGTCACCGGCGTCGCGGATGTTCTCGAACTTCACACCTTTGACGACCCGGCCGTTGTCCACGTCCAGGCAAGGGATGATGCGCTTGGCTAACGCCATAAGACTTAATCTCCGATTAAGAAGCTTCAAGCTTCAAGCTGCAAGAAAGGGCGGATTGCGGTCGCGCTTCTAACTTGCAGCTCGCAGCTTGCAACTTGAAGCTGCTTTTATCTGGTCGCGTAGCTGTCGCAGAAAGCCTGAGCCTCTGCCACATCCAGCGTGCCCTCATAAATCGCGCGACCCGTGATGGCGCCGATAATGCCCGGTGCCTTGGCGTCGAGCAGCGACTTGATGTCACCCAGATTGTGGATGCCGCCGGACGCAATGACCGGGATCTTCGTCGCCGCAGCCAGCGCAGCGGTGAACGGTACGTTGCAGCCCTGCATCATGCCGTCTTTGGCGATGTCGGTATAAACGATCGACGAGACGCCGTCGGCTTCAAACTGTTTGGCCAGGTCGATGACCTGCACGGTACTGATTTCAGCCCAGCCGTCAGTGGCGACAAAACCGTCTTTGGCATCCAGACCGACGATGATCTTGCCCGGAAAGGCGCGGCAGGCTTCGGCGACGAAGGCTGGATCTTTCACGGCTTTGGTGCCGATGATCACGTAGCTGACGCCGGCCTTGACGTAATGCTCGATGGTTTCCAGCGAACGGATGCCGCCGCCGATCTGGATCGGCAGGTTCGGGTAGCGCTTGGCGATCGCAGTGACCACTTCGCCATTGACCGGCTGGCCTTCGAAAGCGCCGTTCAGATCGACCAGATGCAGACGGCGGCAACCGCCCTCCACCCACTTGGCAGCCATGCTCACCGGGTCATCGGAGAACACCGTGGAATCTTCCATGCGGCCCTGGCGCAGACGTACGCAGGCACCGTCCTTGAGATCGATAGCGGGAATAATCAGCATGCTTTTTCCTTCGTCAAAGAGCTGCAAGCTGCAAGCTATAAGCTGCAAGCACGCATGTATGGCTGTTTCTTGCAGCTGGTAGCTTGACGCTTGCCGCTGCTCCTAATTTTTTTCGAGCGCCCACAGGTCGCTTTCGATGCTTTCAAACCGCTCTTTGAGGTGGGTCTGCACATCGAAAATCGCCCTGTTGTAATAGTGCGGAGCAATTTCGCGGGTAAACAGCTCAAGAATTTCCGCCGCTTCGAACGAACCCAGGTCCAGTTCGAAACGGTCTTCCATGAACCGCTGAATCTTGCGATTGGCCTCGCCCTCCTGTTCGGGAGTGAGGGTCAGAATCGGCGGTTTGGACTTCTTGGCGGCCATTTACCAGCGACCGTCCCACGCGGCGAAGTTCTGCAGCAACTGCAGGCCATGGGTATGGCTTTTTTCGGGGTGGAACTGCACGGCGAAACGCGAGCCATCGGCCAGCGCTGCTGCGAAATCGACACCGTAGTGACCGCCACCGACCACCTGCCGCGCGTTGGCGGCGGCAATGTAGTAGCTGTGCACGAAATAGAAACGCGCCATATCCGGAATGTCATGCCACAGCGGGTGGCTGACCATCTGCTTTACCTCGTTCCAGCCCATGTGCGGGACTTTCAGGTGCTCGCCGTCTTCATGCAGGTCTTTGCCGAAGAACTTCACCGCACCCGGAAACAGGCCGATGCAGTCGACGCCATCGTTCTCTTCGCTAGTATCGAGCAAGGCCTGCATGCCGACACAGATGCCGAGGAACGGGCGATCCTGGCTGACTTCACGCACCAGCGAGTCGAAACCGAGGCGACGGATCTCCGCCATGCAATCGCGAATCGCGCCCACACCGGGAAACACCACACGATCGGCTTCGCGGATCACGTCCGCATCGCTGGTGATCAGCACCTTGCCGGCGCCGACGTGTTCCAGCGCCTTGGCCACCGAGTGCAGGTTGCCCATGCCGTAGTCGATAACTGCAACCGTCTGCATTACAGCACGCCTTTGGTCGAAGGCATTTGCCCGGCCATGCGCTCGTCCAGCTCGACGGCCATGCGCAGCGCGCGGCCGAAAGCCTTGAACACGGTTTCGATCTGGTGGTGAGTGTTGGTGCCGCGCAGGTTGTCGATGTGCAGGCTGACCAGTGCATGGTTGACGAAGCCCTGGAAAAATTCCTGGAACAGGTCAACGTCGAAGCCGCCAACAGTGGCGCGTGTGTACGGCACGTGCATCTGCAGACCCGGGCGACCGGAGAAATCGATCACCACGCGTGACAGCGCTTCATCGAGCGGCACGTAGGCGTGGCCGTAGCGACGGATGCCTTTCTTGTCGCCGATGGCTTTGGCAAACGCCTGGCCGAGGGTGATACCGACGTCTTCCACCGTGTGGTGGTCGTCGATATGCAGATCGCCCTTGCATTCGATATCCAGGTCGATCAACCCGTGACGGGCGATCTGATCCAGCATGTGCTCAAGAAAAGGGACACCGATATCGAATCGGGCCTTTCCGGTGCCATCAAGGTTGATCGAGGCTTTGATCTGGGTTTCCAGAGTGTCGCGCTCGACAGACGCCTTACGTTCGGCCATCACCAGCTCCGCAAAATCATTGGGCGAAAAAGGCAGCCATTATAGGCACGCAGCAAGCAAACAGAAACACGAGAGGTGAGATGGCTGACGGATAGAATGCCCGGCGGTCGCGGGTAGACATGTCCATACAAGCCATTACAGACACACAAAACAACTGTAGGAGTGAGCCTGCTCGCGATGAGGGCCTTCCAGTCACCATTCTTGTGACTGTCAGACCTCTATCGCGAGCAGACTCACTCCTACAGGGGTACAGCGTTTTTACTTAGTGAAACAGTACCGCCGTCTTCTGCAGGGTCACCCACACACCCCACGCCAACGGAATACCGACCACCAGCCACGCAGCGATGGCCAGCGGCTTGCTGCCCGGTGCCGCTTTCCACTCAAGGACGGTGCTGGCATCAGCACCCTTGTCGTGGCCCAGCGCCTGTTCGGCCGCCAGTTCAGCGTCGGTCATGAAGTACTTGTCGGCCACCGGGCGCACCATCAGGTTGCACAGGAAGCCCAGCACCAGTAGACCGGCGAGGATGTACAAGGTGATGTCGTAAGCGGCGGCGCGTTCAACGCCGATGCTCAACTGATATTCACGCAGGTAGTTCACCAGTACCGGACCCAGCACACCGGCAGCAGCCCAGGCAGTCAGCAGACGACCGTGGATCGCGCCGACCATTTGCGTACCGAACAGGTCCGCCAGATAGGCCGGTACCGTGGCGAAACCACCGCCGTACATCGACAGGATGATGCAGAACGCAGCCACGAACAGCGCAACGTTGCCCAGATGACCCATGTTCGGAATCAGCGCGTATAGGGCAAAACCCAGGGCGAAGAACACGAAGTAGGTGTTTTTGCGACCCAGGTAGTCCGAGAACGAAGCCCAGAAAAACCGGCCACCGATGTTGAACAGGCTCAGCAGGCCGGTAAAACCTGCAGCAATCGCGGCGATCGAAGCCAGTTGACCGGCGTCAAGCTGACCGAACGGCACGTCAACGCCCAGCAACTTGCCGCCGAACACTTCCTGCAGCAGCGGCGAAGCCATGCCGAGGATGCCGATACCGGCAGATACGTTCAGGCACAGCACCAGCCAGACCAAGCGGAATTGCGGGGTTTTCCACGCTACGTTCACGTGCACGTGACGATTGGTGATCATCGCGTTCGACGCTTTCTTCGCCGGTGCGGTCCAGCCTTCAGGCTTCCAGCCGGTTGGCGGCACGCGGTAGGACAGTGCGCCACCGATCATGAACACGAAGTAGATTGCAGCCATGGCCACGAAGCTCTGCCAAACGCCCACGCCTTCGGGCGAAGCAAAGTGACTCATCAGCGCAGTGGCCAACGGTGCACCGACCATCGCGCCGCCACCGAAGCCCATGATCGCCATGCCGGTCGCCATGCCGCGCTTGTCCGGGAACCACTTGATCAGGGTCGACACCGGCGAGATATAGCCCAGGCCCAGACCGATACCGCCGATCACCCCGGAGCCGATCCACATCAGCCAGATCTGGTGGGTATAGATACCCAACGCCGAGATCAACAGACCGCCGCACCAGCACAGGGCCGAAACCACGCCTGCCTTGCGTGGCCCGGCATGTTCGAGCCAGCCACCCCAGATCGCTGCCGAGCAGCCGAGGAAGATGAAGAACAGCGTGTAGATCCAGCCGAGCATGGAGATCGGCCAGTCGCAGTTCGAAGAAAATACCTGTGCGATGAAGCTCATGTCCGGTGCGCAAGCCACCGGAGCGGTAACGCCCAGCGCCTTGGACAACGGCAACCAGAACACCGAAAAGCCGTAGGCCATGCCGATGCACAGGTGAATGGCCAAAGCGGCCGGTGGAACCAGCCAGCGGTTGAAACCGGGCTTGGCGATGATGCGTTCCTTGGACAGGAACGCAGGCTGGTCGGCGCGCAGGCCGTCCGCCGTGATGCTCGTGCTCATTGTGTATCCCCCAATTGTTAGTATGGTTCGCCAGCCACTGCTCACCCTCGGCCTTATGCACGCAGGCATGACCGTTTTTTTCAGGTGAAGCTCCTTGAAGGCGCGACGTTAAGTCGCAGACGGGCGGACGAACTGGCGAAGGTTACCATTCTCAGGTGACAGAAAAACCAAACTGATATCACCTTTTTTTCAAGTCATCTGTTCTCGTACCACTCAGGAAACGACCATGCCGATCACCGTCCAGGTGCTACAAGACGCCAGTTATCAGGATCAGCAGGACTTGCAGAAGATCTATCGCGACGCGCCGCCATGGCTGTTCGCGCCGTTTTCCGGCGACAGCGGACTGATCGAAAGCAGCCTCGCCGACGGCTCTTTGATTGCCGGGCGCTTCAACGATCGCTTGCTCGGTGCCGGGCGTCTGCAAAGGCACCACGATGTCTGGTACTTGTCCCATTTATGCGTACGAAAAGTTACCCGCCGTCGCGGAGTCGCCGAGCGGCTAGTGAACCAAGCGCAGGAAATGGCGTCGCAAGCGGGGGCCGAACTGCGCCTGCTCGCGCCTGCCGGGCAGATCGAGGCGCAAGCCCTCGCGGCCAAATTGCACATGACGCTGGACGTACTGGCAACAGGACGCCACAGCGAACCGGGCCATTGCAGCGCTATACTCCCCGGCTAAATTTACGAATTCGACTCACTACAAGGACTCGCCCATGAAAGCGTTCGGCAAAATCCTGGGTCTGGTGCTTCTCGGGTTGTTGCTGATCATCGTGGCGGCAGGCTTTGCCCTGACCCACCTCTTCGATCCCAACGACTACAAAGACGAGATCCGCCAGATAGCTCGCGACAAGGCCCACATCGAGCTGACGCTCAATGGCGATATCGGCTGGAGCCTGTTCCCGTGGCTCGGCCTGGAATTGCACGAGGCCAGCGTCGCCACCCTGGCAAAACCTGCCGAACCGTTCGCCGACCTGCAGATGCTCGGCCTGTCGGTACGCGTGCTGCCGCTGCTACGCCGCGAAGTGCAAATGAGCGATGTCCGCGTCGAAGGCCTGAACCTGCGTCTGAACCGCGACAAGAACGGTCACGGCAACTGGGAAGACATCGGCAAGGTGCCGGTTGCGCCTGGTACAACGCCGCCGGCCAAAACCGACGCGCCTGCCAGCGAACCGACCGTAGCCGTGGAAAAACCGGCGCAGCCGATCCGCCTCGACATCGACAGCCTGACCGTCAACAACGCCCGCGTTGAGTACACCGACGAGCTGACCGGCAAGCAATTCAGCGCCGAAAGCATCCAGTTGAGCACCGGCCCGGTCCACGACTCGACCAATATTCCGGTAAAAGCCACCGCGTTTCTCGGCACCAATCAACCGGTGCTGCGCGTGCGCACCGAGCTCAGCGGCGAGCTGCGCTTCGAACGGGCCGTGCAGCGCTACAAGTTCGAAGACTTGAAGCTGTCCGGCGAACTGGCCGGCGATCCGCTGCAGGGCAAGACCATGACTTTCTCGGCGCAGGGGCAGCTATTGCTGGACAAAGCAGCGAATGTCGCCGAATGGACCGGCATCAAGATTTCCGCCAACCAGCTGCGCGCCTTGGGCGAACTGAAAGCCAACGACCTCGACAAGACGCCGCAGATCAGCGGTGGCATTTCGATTGCCCAGTTCGATCTGGCGAAATTCGTCGACAGCGTCGGGCAGACTCTGCCGGCCATGGCCGAAGGCAGTCTGAGCAAGGTCGAACTGGTCAGCCGCATCGCGGCCACGCCCAGCAGCATCTCCTTCGACAACATCAACCTGAAGCTCGACGACAGCAGCATCAGCGGTCGCATTGCCGTAGAAGACTTCGCCAAGCAATCGTTGCGGATGATCCTCAAAGCCGACACCTTCAACGCCGACCGTTATCTGCCGCCGAAATCGGCACAGGCCAACAGCGCCACGCAAACGCGTCAGGCCGAAGTCGCCAGCACCGAGGCCGGTGCCGTCGCAGGCACCACGCCGCTGCCGGACAAACCGAGCAAAACCGCCTGGAGCACCGAGCGCCTGCTGCCAATCGAACGCTTGGCCAAGCTCGATGTAGACGCTGACCTTAGCTTCGGCCAACTGACCCTCGACAAGCTGCCGATCGACAACGCCGCGCTCAAGGCCAGCGGTCAGGGCGGCCTGCTGACCCTGACCAACCTCAGCGGCGATCTGTACAACGGTGGATTCGTCGCCAACGGCACGCTCGATGTGCGCCCGAGCGCACCGGTGCTGAATCTGCAGACCCGACTCAATCGCGTCCCCGCAGAAAAAATCATTGAAAGCCAAGGCAAGAATCCGCCGGTCAAAGGTCTGGTGACACTCACCAGCAGCTTTACCGGCAGCGGTAACAGCCAGCAGGCGCTGATCGATACGCTGAACGGCAATGCCAGTTTCGTCATCAACAATGGCGTACTGCTCAATGCCAACCTTGAGCAGCAGTTGTGCAAGGGCATCGCCACGCTCAATCGCAAGACTCTCAGCGGCGAGCCGCGGGGCAAGGACACGCCGTTCGAAGAACTCAAGGGCAACCTGACCGTGCGCAACGGCGTCGCCAGCAACCCGGACCTGAAAGTGCGCATCCCCGGCATGACCGTCAACGGTGACGGCGACATCGACCTGCGCGTCCTCGGGATGGATTATCGCGTTGGCATCATCGTCGAAGGCGACACCAGCGCCATGCCTGACCCGGCCTGCCAGGTCGGCGAAAAATTCGTCGGCGTCGAATGGCCGCTGCGCTGCCGCGGCCCGCTGGAACTCGGCGCCAAGGCCTGCCGCATCGACAATGATCGTCTCGGCCAGGTCGCGAGCAAAATGGCCGGCGACAAGCTCAGCGAAAAGATCGACGAAAAACTGGGCGACAAAGTCAGCCCGGAACTGAAGAACGCATTGAAGGGGCTGTTCAAGCGATGACAGCGGAGCAGTTTTCCAGCGCGGTGCTCGACTGGTTCGACCGCCACGGCCGCCACGATCTGCCTTGGCAACAGAACATCAACCCGTATCGGGTGTGGGTGTCGGAGATCATGTTGCAGCAGACCCAGGTCAGCACGGTGCTCAATTATTTTGATCGCTTCATGACCGCGCTGCCGACCGTCGAAGCGCTGGCCGCCGCACCCGAAGACGAGGTTCTGCATCTGTGGACCGGGCTGGGTTACTACACCCGCGCGCGCAATTTGCAGAAGACCGCGAAGATCGTCGTCAGCCAGTACGGCGGCGAGTTTCCACGCGACGTCGAAAAACTCACCGAACTGCCGGGCATCGGCCTGTCCACAGCTGGCGCCATTGCCAGCATCAGCATGGGCCTGCGCGCGCCGATTCTCGACGGCAACGTCAAACGCGTTCTGGCGCGTTTTACCGCGCAGGAGGGTTACCCCGGCGAGCCGAAGGTTGCCAAACAGCTGTGGGCCAACGCTGAGCGCTTTACCCCGCACGATCGGGTCAACGCCTACACCCAGGCGATGATGGATCTTGGCGCCACGCTCTGCACGCGCAGCAAACCGAGCTGCCTGCTGTGCCCGCTGGAGCGTGGCTGCGAAGCCCACATGCTGGGCCTGGAAACTCGCTATCCGATCCCCAAGCCGCGCAAAGCCATCCCGCAGAAGCGCACGCTGATGCCGATGCTCGCCAACGGTGAAGGCGCGATTCTGCTTTATCGCCGCCCTTCGACGGGTCTGTGGGGCGGCTTGTGGAGCCTGCCGGAGCTGGATGATCTGGACGATCTGCAACATCTGGCCGACCAACACTCGCTGACCATGGGCCAGCAGCAGGCGCTGCCAAGCCTTGTCCACACCTTCAGCCATTTCCAGTTGTCCATCGAACCCTGGCTGGTTCAGGTGCAGGAGGCCGCCCATCACGTGGCCGAGGCCGACTGGCTCTGGTATAACCTCGCCACCCCGCCGCGCCTGGGCCTCGCCGCCCCGGTCAAGACCTTGCTCGAACGCGCGGCCGCCGTCTTGAATGCAGGAGTATCGCCATGACCCGCACCGTAATGTGCCGCAAGTACAAAGAACAACTCGAAGGCCTCGAGAAAGCACCGTTCCCCGGCGCCAAGGGCCAGGACATCTACGAAAACGTGTCCGCCAAGGCCTGGGGCGACTGGCAGAAACACCAGACCCTGTTGATCAACGAAAAGCGCCTGAACATGATGAACGCCGAAGACCGCAAATTCCTTCAGGGCGAAATGGAGAAGTACTTCTCCGGCGAGGAATACGCCAAGGCCGAAGGCTACGTGCCGCCATCCGAATAACCCGGGGTTTTCGTAAGCGACGGAATTAATTTAAGAAATTTTCAAAAAGTCGTTGACGTAAATCCGAAAAACCCTTTTAATGCGCCCCGTTGCCCAGATAGCTCAGTCGGTAGAGCAGGGGATTGAAAATCCCCGTGTCGGCGGTTCGATTCCGTCTCTGGGCACCAAATACCGAAAACCCTGAATCGCAAGATTCAGGGTTTTTTTATGCCTGCGATTTAGTGAGGCTGGTTTCCCACCTCTTGATCCGCGCTACCATCAGCACCCCTTACGGAAGAGGGCTATCCCCGCGATGAACCAAAAACGAACGCGAGTCCCACTGCCCCATCCGCCGCCGCACCAGGAAGGTCTGGTGTCCAGAGGACTGGCAATCATGATTTGCCTGTTTCTGATCGGTACCGGCGCGCTGCTGGGCTACTCGGCCATCGACGGCGTTATCCACGAGACGATCACCACCGCCACGCGCGGCGGGCCGGCCAAGGTCTACACCCTCGCCGGGCAGCCGGGCATGTACTGGTTTCACGTTGTACTTCAAGGTCTGTTCGGCGTCTTGCTGCTGGCCGCAGGCCTGGCGTGGCAAAGACTGACGCGCATCGACAAACCTGCGGCCAGAACCCAACGCAAATCGCGTTCGCGTTAACGGTTGTCCTCAAGCGTACGAAATGGACTACAGACGTCAGCCCGGCAAAGCTTCGGTCCTCGGCAACGTCCTGCAATGGCAATCTCTTCTTCCTGCGGACTTCACCGTCTCCCCCGACATACTCAAACGGCGACAATCGTCATGCTTTTGCGTCTGTTCACCCTGACGCGGAAGACCCGATGAGCCAGCTAAAACCTGCTGACACGCAAGACCCGAAAATCGATTCACTGCTGGGCGAGTTGATTCGCCAGGCGCGGCAAAAAGTGCTGCGCGCGGTTGATACGATTCAAGTGCAGACGTGTTGGCAAATCGGCCGGCATATTGTCGAGTTCGAGCAAAAAGGCGCTCAGCGTGCGGGTTATGGCCAGCAGTTGCTGGCGCTACTGGCGAAAGATCTGACGGAGCAGTTCGGGAAGGGCTTTGATGCCTCCAACCTGCGCTACATGCGCCTCTTTTATCAGGCGTTTCCAATTCGTGACGCACTGCGTCACGAATTGAGCTGGACCCATTACCGCCGCCTGCTACGCGTCGAAAACGAGAAAGCGCGCCTGTGGTACATGAACGAATGTGCCGACCTCAACTGGTCAAGCCGTGCCCTTGATCGGCAAATCCTGACGCTCTATTACGAGCGCCTGCTCATGAGTCAGGACAAAACCGAGGTGGTCGAGGAAGCGACCACCAATATCAACGCAATGAAATGCAACCCACGGGAATTCATTCGCGATCCGGTCATGCTCGAGTTCCTTGGCCTGCCCTCGGCGGGAAAAGTCAGGGAAAGCGGCCTCGAACAAGCTCTCATCGATCACCTGCAAAGCTTTCTGCTTGAACTGGGCAAAGGCTTCTCCTTTGTCGCTCGGCAACAACGCATCAGCACTGACGGCGTTGATCTCTACATCGATCTGGTGTTCTACAACTACCTGCTCAAGTGCTTCGTGATCATCGACCTCAAACGCGGCAAACTCAGCGCCCGCGATGTCGGGCAGATGGACATGTATGTGCGCATGTACGACGAGCTCAAGCGCAGCGAGGGCGACAAGCCGACTGTCGGCATCATTCTGAGCGCCGAGAGCAACGACTCGGTTGCGCGCTATTCGATGCTCAAAGGCAATGAGCAACTGTTCGCCAGCAGTTACAAGACGATACTGCCGAGCGAAGAAGAGTTACGGGCCGAGCTGAACCGCGAACAGGCGCTGATTGAAGAACGCTTGCTCACCCAATCCCCTGAATAAACCGGCTGGATTGTTCACAGACAGCACTGAGACTATCGTTGGCGAATCTCCGTCGAGGTCGAGCGCCATGAGCAGTCAGCAAACAACCGAACTGGAAGACGCCGAATTGAGCCAACCGGTTCTGACTGCAAGCGAAGGTACTCCCTTCAACGAAATCGCCAACGACGGCTATGCACTCGGCGGTTTCACCTGGCGCCACACCTCGTCCGACCCCCAACGCCCGGTGGTCATCATCAACGCCGCCACGTCCGTGCGTTGCCGTCACTATTCGCGATTCGCGGCGTATCTGTTCAGCCATGGTTTCGACGTGATGACTTACGACTATCGCGGCATCGGCGAATCACGCAGCGAATCGATCAAAGGGCTGCCCGCCTCGTGGACTGATTGGGGCGCGCTGGATTTCCAAGCGATGCTCAAACGTGCGCAGCGGGAGTTTCCCGGGCAGCCGATCGATGTGGTTGGCCACAGTTTCGGCGGTTGCGCGGCGGGACTGGCTGAATCCGGGAGAGTGATCCGACGACTGGTCACCGTCGGCGCACAGTTCGCGTACTGGCGCGACTACGCTCCCGAACAGCGCTGGCGCATGTTCGGCAAATGGCATGTGGCGATGCCCTTGCTGACGCTGCTGTGTGGCTATTTCCCCGGCAAGCGCCTCGGCTGGCTGGAAGATACGCCAACAGGCGTTGTACGCGACTGGAGCACGCCTGCCGCGCGTTTCGAACAGCGCCCGAGCGGTCGCGCTCTGTTGCAGAAGACGGGTTCCCTACCCTTCGCCAACGTCCATGCACAAACCCTGGCCATCAGTATCAGCGACGACCCTTACGGCACGATCCCGGCCATCGAACGCCTGCTCGACTACTTCAGCAACGCGACAAAAATTCACCTGCGTATCGAGCCGCGGGACATCGGCGAACAACAAGTCGGACATTTCGCCTTTTTTCGCAGCGCATACCAAGCCACACTATGGCCCATCGCTCTGACCTGGCTGCAGACCGGCGCACTGGCCCCCGACACATCCGGCCGGCAAGTCCCGCGCAGCTGAGCCCTTCCCAACGCAAGACGGAACAGACCATGGCCTCCGCCAACAAGCAGCAAAAACGCGCCGCCCGGGCCAAGACCAAGGCCAGGCAGAACCGCACCAAACGCGCCGAGGCGCCGGTCGAACTGGACCCGAACGACGACCGCATCGACTTCGAATCGGTGGACCTCACCGAGCTGTTCAAGAAGATGATCGACGCCGAAAAGATCAGCCAGCAAGCGATGTGCAGCGCGTTCCTCGAAGACCCGCTGCTGGAACTGGTCTATGAGCAGGAAGGCGAAGAAGGCGCGATGGATTTCATCCTCGCCGCGCTGATCGAGTATCGCCAGTGGTCGCAGGAAACCGACGAGGCCGGCGCGCTGGCGTGGATCGAGTCCCCGGCCTTCCAGGCCGACTATGTGGCCGCGTCCGACGCGATCGCCGCGCAAACCCAACAGAAGAACTGAGTTCCCATGGCATCCCTGAACAAGCAACAGAAACGCGCCAAACGCGCCAAGGCCAAAGCCAGGCAAATCCGCATGGTCGGTCGTAAACCGCTGGATCAGGACGAAGACCTCGGCCACCTCGCCGAGCCGATCCCGGAATACACCCTGGCGATGTTCAGCAAAATGCGCGACGCCGAAGCCGTCAGCCGCAACGAGATGCTGCTGACACTGCTGCGCGAGCTGGCCTTCATCATCGTCGACCATCCTGAACTGCTGGACATGGAAAACGCCGACAACGAAGGCATGGCCGCCACCCACCTGGCCGCCGACATGCTGATCGACTACCGCATGTGGGCCGACGGCATGACGATCGAAGAGGCCCAGGCCTGGCTGAGCGAACCGCAGTTCATCACCGATTTCGGGGTGGCGCTGGATGCTTATGGCAAGTCGGTGGACTCGCCGGAAGAAAAGAGCGAATAAATCCTGCGCAAAAACAAAAACGGCCGCTCGTCATCCCTGACAGCGGCCGTTTTCACATCACGCGTTGCGACTCAGTTCAACACCACCGCACCACGTTTTTCCAGCTTGCGACGGCGCGATACCAGCAGGCCGGCAGCCACCACCAGCAAGCTCAGCAGGCCTGTGGCGAGGATTTCGACGCGATGGGCTTCCTGGAACAGCATGATGGTCAGGGCCGCGATGATGAAGGTGATCACCGCGTAAGTCAGGCCCGGGAAGAGCCACATGCTGAAGACGATGTTCTCGCCGCGTGCCACGCGCTGCTTGCGCATGCGCAGTTGCGAGAAGGCGATCACCAGGTACACCAGCAGGGCAATGGCGCCGGAGCTGGCCAGCAGGAATTCGAACACCGCAGCCGGAGCGACGTAGTTGGCGAAGGTGCAGAGGAACGCTGCGCCGGTCGACAACATGACTGCCCAGTAGGGCGTGCCGCTCTTGTTGGTGCGGGTCGACATGGCCGGGGCATCGCCGCGCTTGCCGAGCGAGAACAGCATGCGCGAAGACGTGTACAGCGCCGAGTTCAAGCAACTGGTCACCGCGACCAGCACGACGATGTCGACGATCATCTTGGCGTTCGGGATGCCCATGCGCTCGAGCACAGTCTGGTAGGAGCCGAGGTTGGCCAGCGTAGGATCGTTCCATGGCACCAGAGCCACGACAATGAAGATCGACACCAGATAGAACAGGCCGATCCGCCAGATCACCGAGTTGGTGGCCTTGGAGATCTGTTTGCCCGGGTCTTTCGATTCCGCCGCCGCGATGGTGACGATTTCGGTCCCCATAAACGAAAACATGGTGGTCAGGATCGCGCCCAGCACGGCGCCCATGCCATTGGGCAGGAAGCCGCCGCTGTCGAACAGGTGCGAAACGCCGCTGACCTGACTCGTCGGCAGGAAGCCGAAAATCGCCGCAAGGCCGAGGCCGATGAAGCCGATGATCGCCAACACTTTGATCAAAGCGAACCAGAACTCGAACTCACCGTAGTTTTTCACGCTGAAAAGGTTGGTCACGGTCAGCAGCAGGGTAATGACCAGAGCGAATGCCCAGATATCCACGCCCGGGAACCACGCGTGGAGGATGGTCGCTGCGGCGTTGGCTTCCAGTGGAATCACCAGTACCCAGAACCACCAGTACAACCAGCCGATGGTGAAACCGGCCCAATGACCGATCGCGCGGTCGGCGTAAGTCGAGAAAGAACCGGTGTCCGGCGAGGCGACGGCCATTTCGCCGAGCATGCGCATCACCAGCACCACCAACGTACCGGCAGCGGCGTAAGCCAGCAGCACGGCCGGGCCAGCAGCAGCGATGGCGTGGCCGGAGCCAACGAACAGACCGGCGCCGATCACACCGGCGATCGACAACATGGTCACATGACGCGGTTTGAGCCCCTGTTCGAGGCCATTGGAGCTTGGGGTACTGCTCATAGAGACTACCTTTGCAAGGAAAGCGGGTGCATCCGGCCGGTCTGAAAATTCTTTCTCGTAAAAAGAATCCAACGGGCTGTTCCTTATTCTGCACGCAATATTTACGCCAAAATGTTTCATACCCTTGGACGCCGGGGACTTGCGGTCAATGCCAGTGCTCGATGCAAGTCCTTGAGTTTAATGGCTATTCGCCAGAGCGTTACCCTGCGACTCACTTTCAGAACGAATCCACGCACCAGAAACACACAGAAAAAGCCCGCGACGCACAGAAAAAGGGCAAAACAAGAACGTTCGGCCGGATAGCGCTTCCAACACCCCGCCAAAGCTGGCAACATCGCGCCTTTTTTTACGCGACACCCACGGGCGGGCTTGATCAAACACCCGTTCGGTTGTTGATGGGGCGACAGTCTGCTGCGCCGATGCGACACCCTGCCACAGGCCACCCGATTACCGCTCGTAGCGCTGTTGGCTGCCATTGAAACGCTATGCTAGGTTGGCCGCTTCGCCTGGAAGGCCCGCCAACAGCAGAAGCGCAACATATATGAGGAACGCACATGGCTGAGGCCACGCCCGCGCTGGAAATCCGCAACTTGCACAAACGCTACGGACAGCTTGAGGTGCTCAAAGGCATATCGCTGACCGCCCGCGATGGCGACGTGATCTCGATCCTCGGCTCCTCCGGTTCCGGCAAGTCCACTTTCCTGCGCTGCATCAATCTGCTGGAAAACCCGCACCAGGGCCAGATTCTGGTGGCCGGCGAAGAACTCAAGCTCAAAGCCGCGAAGAACGGCGAACTGGTTGCCGCCGATGGCAAACAGATCAATCGCCTGCGTTCGGAGATTGGTTTTGTATTTCAAAACTTTAATCTGTGGCCGCATATGAGCGTGCTCGACAACGTCATCGAAGCCCCGCGCCGCGTACTCGGCCAAAGCAAGGCCGAAGCCATCGAAGTCGCCGAAGCGCTGCTGGCCAAGGTCGGCATCGCCGACAAGCGCCACGCCTATCCGGCGCAACTGTCTGGCGGTCAGCAGCAACGCGCGGCCATCGCCCGCACATTGGCGATGCAGCCGAAGGTGATCCTGTTCGACGAGCCCACCTCCGCGCTTGACCCGGAAATGGTTCAGGAAGTACTTAGTGTCATCCGCGCATTGGCCGAAGAAGGCCGCACCATGCTGCTCGTGACCCATGAAATGGGCTTCGCCCGTCAGGTTTCCAGCGAAGTGGTGTTCCTTCATCAGGGCCTTATAGAAGAGCAAGGATCGCCACAGCAGGTGTTCGAAAACCCGCTTTCGGCGCGCTGCAAACAATTCATGTCCAGCAACCGCTAACGGAGCAACATGCATGCAGAATTTCAAAAAGGTCTTCCTGGCTGCCGCCGTCACCCTGGCGTTCAGCGCCGGTGCCATGGCTGAAACCCTGAAGATGGGCATCGAAGCGGCCTACCCACCGTTCAACAACAAAGACGCCAGCGGCCAGGTGGTCGGCTTCGACAAGGAAATCGGCGACGCCCTGTGCGCGAAGATGAAAGTCGAGTGCACCGTCGTGACTTCCGACTGGGACGGCATCATTCCGGCCCTGAACGCGAAGAAGTTCGACTTCCTGATCTCCTCGCTGTCGATCACCGAAGAGCGCAAGGGCGCGGTGGACTTCACCGACCCGTACTATTCGAACAAGCTGCAATTCATCGCGCCGAAAAACGTCGATTTCAAAACCGACAAGGACTCGCTCAAAGGCAAGACCATCGGTACCCAGCGTGCGACCTTGGCCGGTACCTGGCTGGAAGACACCTACGGTGACGACATCAAGGTCAGCCTCTACGACACCCAGGAAAACGCCTATCTCGACCTGACTTCCGGTCGTGTCGATGCGATCCTCGCCGACAAGTACGCCAACTACGACTGGCTGAAAACCGACGCTGGCAAGAACTACGAGTTCAAGGGCGACCCGGTCGTCGAAAGCGACAAGATCGGCATCGCCGTGCGCAAGGGTGACAACGAACTGCGCAACAAGCTGAACGCCGCGCTGAAGGAAATCGTCGCTGACGGTACCTACAAGAAAATCAACGACAAGTACTTCCCGTTCAGCATCTATTGATCTGACCTGTGGGACTGGCGCCGTGACCAAGCGGCGCCGGCTCCCGACTTTGCCTGCCGCAATTTGAACAGAAATCCATGATTATCGACCTCTACGGATTCGGCCCGGCGCTTGCCGCCGGCGCGCTGATGACCGTCCAACTGGCCCTCACCGCCCTGTGCCTGGGCCTGGTGCTCGGCCTGCTTGGCGCCCTGGCCAAGACTTCCCCGTACAAGCCGCTGCAATGGCTCGGCGGCACTTATTCGACGCTGGTACGTGGCGTTCCGGAATTGCTCTGGGTGCTGTTGATCTACTTCGGTACGGTCAACCTGATGCGCGCCCTCGGCGAGTACTTCGGCAACCCCGACCTGCAACTCAATGCCTTCGCCGCCGGCGTGATCGCCCTGGGCCTGTGCTTCGGTGCCTACGCCACGGAAGTGTTTCGCGGCGCGATCCTCGCCATTCCCAAGGGCCATCGTGAAGCCGGCCAGGCCCTGGGCCTGTCGAAATGGCGGATCTTCACCCGCCTGATCATGCCGCAGATGTGGCGCATCGCCCTGCCCGGTCTGGGCAATCTGTTCATGATCCTGATGAAAGACACCGCGCTGGTTTCCGTGATCGGCCTGGAAGAAATCATGCGTCACGCGCAGATCGGCGTGACCGTGTCGAAACAGCCGTTCACCTTTTATATGGTCGCGGCCGTCATGTATCTGGGCCTGACGGTGCTGGCGATGACCGGCATGCACTTCCTGGAAAAACGCGCCGCCCGCGGCTTTGCGAGGAGCGCCTAATGAACTGGGAAGTGATCATCAAATGGCTACCGAAGCTGGCGCAGGGCGCGACCCTGACGCTGGAGCTGGTCGCCATCGCGGTAATCGCTGGCCTGCTGCTCGCCATTCCGCTGGGCATCGCCCGCTCTTCGAAGCGGTGGTACGTGCGCTCGCTGCCTTATGCCTACATCTTCTTTTTCCGTGGCACGCCGCTGCTGGTGCAGCTGTTCCTGGTTTATTACGGCCTGGCACAGTTCGACGCGGTGCGTGGAAGCGCGTTGTGGCCCTACCTGCGCGATCCGTTCTGGTGTGCAACCGTGACCATGACGTTGCACACCGCGGCGTATATCGCCGAAATCCTGCGCGGCGCGATTCAGGCGATTCCACCGGGCGAAATCGAAGCCGCGCGGGCCTTGGGCATGTCCAGACCCAAAGCGATGTTCTACATCGTCCTGCCCCGAGCCGCGCGCATCGGCCTGCCGGCCTACAGCAACGAAGTGATCCTGATGCTCAAGGCCAGCGCGCTGGCGAGCACCGTGACCTTGCTCGAGCTGACCGGCATGGCGCGCACGATCATTGCCCGCACCTATTTGCCGGTGGAGATCTTCTTCGCCGCCGGCGTGTTCTATCTGGTCATGGCCTACGTGCTGGTGCGCGGCTTCAAGCTGCTGGAGCGTTGGCTGCGCGTCGATGCCTGCCAGGGCCGCTGAATCTTCCGACGTACTGACGGGCGAGGCCCTACTCGCCCGCTTCAGTGCGCTGGATGCTTTTTTGGTTGAGCATCAGGCGTTGTGGAAGCCTCGACCGTTCACTCATCTTTCGCTTCCTTGGGAAGCGTCCTACCCCGAATTGGCTTCATGGCTACGCGGGCGATCACTGGACGACGCGGAGAACGCTCATAACCAACCTGCTGACCTTGCCGATGCGCCTGAGCCGTTCGCCTCATTGGCAAAGTTATCGGCTAAATTGAGCGCGGTCGGTTCGCTGCCGGGGCATGCGCTGGAAACCGCCGGCCATCGATTGAATGTCGATGTGCCGGGGCGCAAATGGCAACAGATCGAGGCGTTTGCCAGCCGCTTGGCTTTTTCATTGCCGCCGACGCATTGGCTGGACTGGTGTTCGGGCAAAGGTCATCTGGGCCGGCGGTTACTCAACGCAGGACAGCAACTGACGTGTGTTGAGTACGATCCTGCGCTGGTCGCCAGCGGTCAGGCACTCAGTCAGCGTCACCATTTGCATGCTCTGCATATCGAACAGGACGTGCTGGCGGCCGACGCTTCCGCCGTGTTGAACGTTGCCCACACCCCCGTCGCGCTCCACGCTTGCGGCGATCTGCACGTCCGCTTGATGCAACTGGCCAGCGCGGCCGGGTGCCAGCAGATGGCGATTGCGCCGTGCTGCTACAACCGCACCGTTCACAGCGAATATCAGGCATTGTCCTCCTCCGGCCTGAGATCTTTCCTAGGGTTATCGCTGGAAGATCTCGCCCTGCCGATGAGCGAAACCGTCACCGCCGGTGCACGAGTCCGACGCCAGCGCGACACGTCCATGGCGCGACGCCTGGCCTTCGACTTGCTGCAAAGGCAGCTGCGCGGTGTCGACGAATACTTGCCAATTCCGTCACTGCCGAGCGCTTGGCTGGATAAACCGTTCGCCGATTATTGCCGCGATCTCGCAGCCCTCAAAGACTTATCCACAGTTGACTCGATGGATTGGGAGAGTCTGGAAGCCGCCGGTTGGCAGCGTCTGGCCGAAGTTCGCAATCTGGAATTGCTGCGCGGGCTTTTCCGCCGACCGCTGGAGCTTTGGCTGGATCTGGATCGAGCGCTTTTTTTGGTCGAGCACGGCTATGTCGTGCGTCTCGGCACATTTTGCGAAACGGCGCTGACGCCGCGTAATCTGCTGCTCTTGGCCGAGCGCGGATAACAGCCCGCCAACCTGTGGATAACTCTGTTGATGAAATTCGCGTGGATCCAATATATCCGCCTGTTTCGACCCTTCTGCCGCCCTGGTCATTTTTTGTTCACATAAATAAAAAACCGGCAAAACAGCGATTTGCATACAAAATGAGAATGGGTGCTAGAAAACCGGCCTAAGCAGACAATCGAGGCTTCGCGTTGTGCATAAGACGCCAATCAAAACGGCATAACCGCCGAATTTCGGGCATGCAAAGCGAATAATTGCGAGCATCCGCCAGCCTTGCTATACAAAGCTTCACCGCCTCGCCGGCACATGCCTGAATAATAAATCGACCGACAGGAAGCGACCGTGACGTTCATCTCCTATGCACAGAACTTCGAAGACGTCCGCCTGTGGCGCGCGCTCAAGCAGTTCGAACACGGTTTCTACATCGACGTCGGCGCCAACGACCCGAGCCACGATTCGGTCACCAAAGCTTTCTACGACCATGGCTGGCATGGCATCAACGTCGAACCGATGCAGGATTACTACGACGCGCTCTGCCTGCAGCGCCCCCGCGACACCACCGTGCAATGCATCGCCAGCGACCAGCCGGGCGCCGTAACCTTCTACGGCATTCCAGACACCGGCCTGTCCACCGCCGACCCCGTCGTTGCCCAACAACGCAAAGACCTCGGCATGAACGTGCACAAGTTCACGGTCGAGGCCCGCACCCTCACCTCGATCTGCGAACAACACGCCGCCGACCGGCCCATCCACTTTCTCAAGATCGACGTCGAAGGCCACGAAGAAACCGTCCTGCGCGGCATGGACTTCAACCGCTTCCGCCCCTGGATCATCCTGATCGAAACCCCATGGCTGCGCGATCACACCTGGGAACACTTGGTCACCGACGCCGGCTATCAGTCCGTCATGTTCGACGGCCTCAACACCTGGTTCCTCGCCGACGAACACCTCAACCTCAAACCGGCGTTCGAAATTCCACCCTGCACGCTCGACAACTTCCAGCTCTGCCACGGCCACGCCCTCGCGCATCCGCTTAGCCCCGCCGTACCCGACACCGCCACACAGCTCGCCGAAGCCCTGCACCGCGCCGAACAGGCTGAAAGCCAACTGCACGCGCTGCAAAACAGCCGCACGGTTCGAGCCGTGCAAAAGCTGAGAAAAGTACTGCGCAGGGCCTGATTTGTGGCAACGCAAAAATAGTCTGAATTCAGGGGTTTACAGGATCTTCCCAATCGCTATAATCGTCGCCCACACGCCGGTATAGCTCAGTTGGTAGAGCAACTGACTTGTAATCAGTAGGTCCCGGGTTCGACTCCTGGTGCCGGCACCATATAAATCAAAGGCTTGCAGCGATGCAGGCCTTTGTTTTTTGTGTCACACGTAACAAGCCACGTAACAAGCGCCCGCTTTTGGAGTGTGACCATGGATTGGATGCAGTTTGTTTCGGCGATGGTGTCCGCCCTCGCGTGGCCGGCCGCAGTTGTTACGGTTGTTTGCCTACTTAAAAATCCCATTCTTGGGCTCATTCCCAAAATCCGCAGCTTCAAATACGGCGAGCTTCACGTCGATCTCACGGAAGAATTGAAGGCAGTCCAGGAAAGTCTTCCGGACAAGCCTCAATTACCTCCAAGTGATGAAAAAGCTCCCCAGCCAATTCCTGTTGCTCTTCAGCTTGCTGCGGTATCCCCACGCGGTGCCATCCTGCATTCGTGGCTTCAAGTTGAAGCGGCCGTAGAAAACTTGACCAACGAGGTAGGCGTCGCGTTTCCGGCGAAAACCAGCCCCTTCGTCAAAATGCGGACGCTGCTTGATGAGCAAGTAATAGACCCTCTCATGTACACAACCTTTGTACAGCTGTCGAAGGTCCGCAACGACGCGGTGCATTTGTCAGATCGGGAGATGGGGTACGAAGACGCCACGATGATGTGGGGTTCATGCTCCTGGCTGATAGAGCGACTGAATGCAGCGCTGCCGTTGACGAAAGACGAAGGTTGAGAGTGTGGTGAGTCGGCGAGTCTCAGAGCCCCGATTTCTTAAAGCCTACAGTGAGTGTCCACGCGTCAGATACCCACGTTACACGAGGCGGAAAAAAATTTAGGTTGACCCCTCGAAAGCCTGTCAGTTTTGTCAGATTCTAATCTAACTACTCTCTAACCCTTCTAATTCAAGCCTCTCAGCGACTTCGGTAGGTGTCAGAACTGTGTCAGCGACCTGTCAAAACCTGACAGAACAGCAGTGTCAGATTTCAACTGCTCAAGCCATTGATTTATAAGGGTTTTATTTTCTTGATGGCGAAACTGACACAAACATCCATCCCGAGTGTCAGACCTGAAACCCAGCAAATACGGGGCCTCCAGACGATTGGCTGACAGTTATCCATGATCTGACAGGGATTTGGGGGTCAACCTAAATAAACTTTAATCCGGCACCCCGAGGCTATTCTTCAAAATGCCCCTGCGCGCAGTGCTCGAGAAAAATAACCATGCCTAAGACAGCGTCCCAAGCAGCAGTACCCATCATCGAAGTAATCAAGCGCGGCGGGGCTTGGGAGGTGCATTGGGATTATCAGGAAGCACCCGAAAGCTCGATTCTGTTCCACCGCGGCGAATACCTGCGTGGCTATATCGACGGCACCATGGACGACTTGGACATTCACCCCGACAACGTGTGTTGTGCCAGCGGACAGACCGGAACCGTGAAGAAGCTGAACGAAGACCAGGCTGTGAGGTTGCGTGATGCTTTGAAGCGCGTGCTGATCCCGATAGTGACTAAGGAATTCACTCGCCTTCAGAACATGAACAACCTTCCTCACATTCGAATGATTGACGCTAAAGAGGCGTGAAATCATTGGAAATGGTGCGGTCCACCTACAAGCCCTGCCCCGCTTGGCTTGTAGGCGATTCTGCCTCCTCCTGCACGCAGCAGATCACCGCCTGAGAAAGAACGTGCGCGTTTTTGAAAACACACAGAATTCCCTGTTTTAAAAGATTCCGCCCAATGAAACCGGGCATTCGAGCTTTATCCCTTCCGTGCGCGCCGTTTGCGTAGCCGTGCAACCGCACTGCACTTCCCTGCAAAACTTTGCATTCTGTGAAATGGCCGATCTCCTGCAGAGCCCCACGGCCCGCCTGGGCTGCAGCTTCGTTTGCACTACATCCGCATTTGCACAAAAAAAGGACACAAAGCCCGTCGGCGGGAGGGGGATAAGTGCTTTTTCATCCGTTTTTTTATTAGGCAAGGGCTTTGCTTGGATTGCGTCCTCCTTCTGGCCGGGGACAAAGTCGTTTGAAACTCACCCTTGCCATCTCGGGCGATTACCCCACGAAGGATAAAAAAGACTGAGTTCGTTTGTGTTTATTTGTGTTGTGTACCGGAGATGGATGAGGAAAAATGGACCAAGGGAACGAAGGACAAAAATGGTAGCTAGGACGCTTGAATCCCACGCTTAACCTACCTCGGCTCTCGTTCGAATCTTTATTTATGCGCTTCATGCAAAGTGTGTAGACCGACGACTGGGGAGTTTTTTGTGCTAAGCGACGCCGACAAGCAACTGTCACTCATAATTTTTCGTCTGCTCAAACAGGCTACAAGCCTCAAGGTTGTGCAAAATTTTTTGCGCACGAAGGGCGTCAAAATTTCAGCCGCAAACTGGGATGATCTTTATGAGAAGCGTATTGAGCCGGCGCTTAACGCTGGGCAGCTTTCAGTTGTTGATCTTCGGACGCTCTTACAACGCGTAGAGGAATTCGGTCGACAGCATACCTTTCTGTTCAAATGTACCCCAGCGCATGCACAAGCGTTGATGGCACCTAATCGCATCAGAAGCATTGCCCGCGAAGAGGGTGTGGAAGCTCTGCTCGAGACTCCACTAGATCTCGAATTACCAGATCATCCAACGATTGTAGATATTCGGCTGCATCAACCAGACCCGAATCTGATTCCCGCTAGCCTTACTATTAAAGTTGTAGAAAAAAGAATTACACGAACTTTCGATTCTGAGAATATCGACGAAGCAGCGGGACTTATAACTAAACAATATAAATTTACCGTCAAGCGAGCTGTCAATATTGCAATCTTGAATCACGAAGGTAATTTAGAGTTACGTATAGCATCACAAGACAACCAGTCAAAGTATACTAATCTCGTGCGAGAGTTACTTTTAAAAGTTCGAAAATTCATCCCACTGGATGGCTTCGCTACAGTTTCGCTAAACGATGCCAAAACCAAGATATTAAAAGATCGTGTTAAACTTGCTGATGAAATCAGATATAGCCATTCGACCGCTAGAAACGATCTTGGTGCCGTAATGCAAATTTCATCCTCCTCCCAAGAGGACAACCTTTCGTCTGATGACGGTTCAATGGCAGCGTTAGATAGCTTTTTAGCAAGCGATGGCCATGTGACGGGAACGAATGTTTACGTTAAGATACCTGATACGAGCCCACAGCGTGAAATTCACTTGCTTATTGGTGGTGAAGTAAACGAGTTCGCTGTGCCAGTTGCCTGCTCCGCAGAGGAATACTCATATGTTCGCGGAAAAGTTATCTCCCTTAATTGATAACTTCCCCCAGCACGCAGAGGCATTGCGTCGCATGGAAGCATACCTGGGAGACTTCGAGTCTCGCAGGGGTAACGCTGTGCGTAATATGCGACTTGATCCCTCTCGAATGTTTGAAATCCTGCAAGCGGGAAGCACATCACGCTTGGCTGGGCTCGTTGCAATTTTGATCGAAGGCAGAGTATTTAGGCGGCAGGTCTTGGTTCGGTTCCCGTCAGGCAGTGGTATCACATTTCCGTCGTACGCTGAGTTGCCGAACGTAATTAGAGACCCAGATAGAGATATAGATGTCGAAGTGACGCAGGACAATATCGAAGCTTCTTATGTACTGGTGACCAATGAAATCGGTTGAGGTATTTGAGTTATTCGATAATACTTGGCAAAATACTCTTCCCGAAAAGAGAGTTGCCCAGATTAAGTTAGTGCGAAAACAAATCCCTAGCGAACATCTTGAATTATTTGATGGAATGCTGGACGCCAAACTAGCTGGCGTTACTGACAGTCCCAATGCGACCGTAGTTTTGTTGATACACGGAATTCAAACAGACGGCGCGTGGCATCAATTAGTACAAAAAGAAGTTGGCTCACTCTCGCACACTAACGTTATTGGCTTGGGATACGATGTTGTATCTCCTCTACAGCTTGCCCTGCCATTCAGAGGGACGCCAGTAGACAAGATCAAACAAGATATACGTGATGCTCAGCGGCAGGAACGTTCAGCAAAGTTCGTTGTAATTGCTCACAGCTTTGGAAGTTACATACTTAGTCGTATACTACCGAACGCTACGGACATTCAATTTGAGAAAATAATTCTCTGCGGCTGTATCATCCCTATTAATTTTCAATGGGGACTTTACACGCGCGGCATGACCCCGAAATCAGTGATAAACGATGTCGGAACGAAAGACTTTTATCCAGTCATGGCGACCTTTACTACTGTTGGCTATGGCAGTTCTGGACGAAAGGGCTTCCAAAACCCGCACGTCAAAGATAGATACTTTGATTATGGCCACAGTGATTTTTTCGAACCAAAATATAAGCATATTGAAACGTACTGGAAGCCGTTTATCGAAAATGGGTCAATTATTGAATCCGATTGGGATCAGAACAAGCCAAAAACCCATCTCGGCATACTGATGCTCTGCCATCCTTGGATCGGCAGACCTGTATTCTATGGCGTCGTTGGGCTCATCGCGGCAACAGTCGTCTTTGGGACGGTGGCAATTCTGCAGCTGCTTTAGGTCAGTTGCTCCAAGGTCACCGCTTTCAATGACTCGGAAAGCGATCTGGCCTTTACTGCATCAGAAGCGAATGCCGCCGCATCGGTCGGACTCGGCGACGGCCCAGGCACATGCGTGTGCGCAG
The DNA here is from genome assembly GCF_900104975.1 of Pseudomonas sp. Z003-0.4C(8344-21). Taxonomy (NCBI): domain Bacteria; kingdom Pseudomonadati; phylum Pseudomonadota; class Gammaproteobacteria; order Pseudomonadales; family Pseudomonadaceae; genus Pseudomonas; species Pseudomonas sp. Z003-0.4C(8344-21). The sequence goes on from NZ_LT629756.1 coordinate 6,023,140, forward strand.
CAAGCTGTGCGTTCATGTGCTGCAGCAGATCAAGCACGTCGCATACCACCTGAAACAGGTTCACACCTTCGGACCCGATCCAGCTTTTCGGCGCCTGCATCCGCTGACTGACGTCGGCCACACTTTGACGCAACCCCTTGATCCGCTCATGCATATTCCCGCCAACCGTGGCGTTGTGCTTTTGACCCACTACCACGTTCAGATCTCGGCCGGTCGCTTGGTGCAGGTCATCGACTGCCGCCAGGCTCGCGGATCCGCCCGACATCAGCTTGAGCGCGCCCAGCGCTTCGATCTTCTTGATGCCACCCACTGACTCGGTCGAATGATCGTCCACTGTCCTGGTGTGATTCTGAAAGGCCTCGGTGTTGTCCAAGGCTTCCACCTCGCGCTCGATCGCCTTGTCCCGAATCTTGCCGTCAGTCTGGCGCAGCCAGTTGCCGTCCGCGTCGACGCGCTGTTGGCAGGCCTCGCTGTGCTGCCACACCTGGTCGCCCTTCGGCACTCGGGGCAGACTCAGACCGTGCGGCAGGATCTGCGTGATGAACGGCTTGTGCGGCAGGCCATAGGCGAAACAGATCACAACCGTTGTGCCCTCCTCCGGAAAGCCAAACATGCCCGCTTCTTGCCCGCCCATCGGCGCCGGCAATGGCAGGCCTTCGAGGATCGGCAGATCCGGATCAGGCTCGCCATCGGCCAGCAGCACTTCGACGTCGACGCCAAAGCGCGGCCGGAAGTCGTCGCACAGCCCGGGCGCTGCCGGCGCATCCGGTACCGCAACCACGCGGCCAAAGCGCGGCAGGTGGTAGCCGCCGCTCAATTCAGGAAATTGGCGCGCTACGCTGCGCTTTATTGCGTCGTCCATTTGATCGCCATTTGATTGCCGGCAAGGGTCACACTGGTGATCCGCTCGCCCTGGTTGATGGTTGCGCCTGGTCGAAGCCCCGGAAGGGGCGCGATCATCGCACTTTGATTGCTCTGGTAGCCGTCGAACAGTTCGAGGGGCAGTTGCAGCGCAGCCCGGGTACCGAAGAAGCTGTCGGCCCAACTGCCCACAAATACTTCTCCGTCGCCCTGCTGCTGCCAGATGAAATCGGGGATGTTGAAGACGCTGGCCAGACTGTCCATCGCCAGATAACCCGCCGCCAGGCTGTAGAAATACGGCGCTTTGACTTTGGCGTAAGCCTTGTCCGGAACTCGGAAGCCCAGCCCGGTTTTCTCGCTGATCTCGGCCAGCACCGCCTGCAGATCGACATGACGCAGGTTCAGCGGTAACGGGTTGGCCAGGATCGAGGACAGTTCACGGCAGGCAACCACCTGCTGCGTGCTGTTGGCGGCAGTCGACCGTTCGACGTAGCCAAGGAAGTGACGCTGCAGCGTGCGCTCGTTGTAGCCGATATCCAGCGTCACCAGCCCTTTCAAAGATTCGCCGGCCTGCACCGTAAACGTAGCCCGGCCGGGACTTTTGATGTCCAGCCGCACTTCGTCCTTGATCAGCGGGCAGACTTGGCCAGCGATCGTCAAAACCTTATGCAGCTTCATGTTTTCGGCGCCAAGTAGTCGTCGAGCTTCTTGAGGGTTTTCTCAAAGCCGCTCATCTCTTGGGCTTCACTACCCGCCCCACCACCGGCGCCGCTTGCCCCGCCGCCAACCGCTTGGCCGGGTGCCGACTGCGCGCTGACGCCGTTCGCTTTGCGTCGCTGCTCGACCTTCTCGGGGTTCGAAGCCTTTTCCGACAGTGTGAACTGGACCAACCAAGCGGCAAGCGTGTCATCTTCCCGGGCGCTGACGCCATCCGAAAACTGCACCTCGCGGATACCGAACGCTGCGGCGGTATCGTTGACGATCCGGTACATCTTGAGCTGGCCACCGCCGGCCGTGGCCTCGGCCAAGCGCATGAGCGTGCGCAGCTGCACCCCGTCGACGAAGGGAATCATCAGCGACACCGCCAGGGTTTTTGGCTTGAAGCCTTTGTGAGCGGTTTCTGTATTGCTGGTTTGCCCGGACATGTCGTCCGCTTCGATGCGCAGGTTGGCGGTGATCTTCATCCGTTTGCCCAGGACCTGCTCGCCGTCGAGTAATAGCGTCATAGGCCGACCAGCTCCCGCACGAAGCTCAAGCCTTCCAGCGATCCCACAAGCAGCACGCCTGCAGACAGCACCCACTCATGACCCGGTGCTTCGCCCTCGAGCAGCGAGCGGCGCAGTTCATTGACATCGCCCGGGCCGATCAGACGCGCGCGCATGCTGGTGTCGGCCGAACCTCCGGCCAACAGCGCCTTGAGGTCATTGAGCTGTTGATCCCGGCCAAGCTGCTGCGCCGCCTTTCGCGTACCCAAGCTACTTCAGCAAAGGAAGGCGGATGAATGGGCTTCGCTAATGGCAGAAAAACTTGCTGCTCGAGCAGCCCGCGAAAAACGCTATACACGCTAATCCACCGGTCAGCCAGTAAGCCGTCCAGGACGTTCTAACAACAATGCCCCAGTGCAAGTACTACACTGCCTGGGGCGCAATACCGCAGAGGAATACCATGTCGAGCAACGTCTTGATATTTGAAGACCTGCAGCGCATCACAGGCTACCAGCGCCGCTCCGACGTCGAGAGAACGCTGATTGACCAGGGCGTTCGCTTGTTCCGTGGCCGCACCGGGCCTTGGACAACGCTGGACCTCATCAACCAAGCAGCAGGTATGAAGCCCGCAGCAGCAGAGCGATACGAAGCCGACATCCTATGAGGAAAGCACGGAAGCGGGCGCATAATCCGCACATCCCCGCTCACATTGACCAGGCCGCTCTCCCAGCGGCCGTTTACTTTGACCAAAGAAATGAGGGAGTTTGGTACACACTCCACCGTGACGAGGCAGGCAAGCAGCGCCGGCGCAACATTGCGCCGGCGGACGTTTCGCTGGCTGAGTTGCATCAGATCATGGATGAAGCGTCGAACGTCGATCGGGGGACGCTCCGCTATGTGTGCGAGCAATTCCATGACAGTGATCGTTACAAGAAGCTCAGCTCAAAAACCCATAGCGACTACTGCTACTCCCGTGACGTCCTGCTGACCTTACCTACCAAGCTGGGCAAGCCACTAGGTGATTTGGCGGTGAAGAAATTCACCTCTGCCCTGGTGCAACGAATTGTTGATCGATTGGCAGACGAAGGCACTCCCTCAAAAGCCGCGCACGCCCTTCGCTACTTGCGCCGGGTGCTGCAGTGGGGCCGCAACCGCGGCTTTCTGGAAGTGAACCCGGCGCTTGGCGTCGAGGCCCCCGTCGAACGCAAGCAACGCCGCCTACCAAATCATCAGGTCATGGACACACTTATCGATCGGGCAATTGCTCGGGGCCTGCTGATACGCGGCGAGAAAGGAGGCTGCCCCGAATACCTCGGCTACGTCATGGAGCTGGCCTACCTCTGCAGGCTGCGCGGAATCGAAGTCGTTACCCTGACCGACGCGAACGAGCTGGAGAGCGGAGTTCTGACCAACCGCCGAAAAGGCAGCCGGGACAACATCGTTCGCTGGACGCCTCGCCTGCGCAAAGCTTGGGACCATGCCAAGGCCTATCGCACCAAAGTGTGGGCCAAACGCAAAACCGCGATACCGATCGCGCCATCACGACGAAACATCATCGTCGCCAGCCATGGCGGCCCACTTCGCAAGTCAAGCCTGGATACGGCCTGGCAACGCTTCATCACCTTGGCGATCGCCGACGACATCATCACGCCTGAGCAGCGGTTCGCCCTTCACGATCTGAAACGGCGCGGCATCACTGATACGGTCGGCACGCGAGCGGATAAGCAGGAAGCCAGTGGCCACCGAGACGCGAAGATGATGGACGTCTACGATCACAGCATACCGACCGTTTCCCCTTCCGCAGATTGAGCAAAACCCACGTAACAAGCGTCCCAGAGCCCGCCATCTATGCGGGCTCTGGCGCATCTGCACGTAACAAGAAATCGCGTAAGCCATTGATTTGTATGTTTGAAGCACCTGCCTTGTAATCAGTAGGTCCCGGGTTCGACTCCTGGTGCCGGCACCATACAAAACGAGGCCCCTGCAGAAATGCAGGGGCTTTGTTGTTTCTGGGGTGTTCATATTTTTGGGCGACATCTCGCCTTGATACGACCTGATCCAGCCTTCTTTAGTTAAAGCTCTACTGCTCGGCATGTTTCCGTCATAAATGGCAAACGCCGCATCTGCGCAAACGGTTCAAATCTCAATTTTTATAATGAATTATGAACAGCCAATAATTATGGCTTGCCCACAAGCAGGGGTCATTGAATGAGCAACATCTTTCAGCGCTCTGAGTTGGCTGAATAGATGGCAAACCAGCTTTTGAGTCCGAGCGTACTCGATGAAGGTCTGCGCTCAGGTCTATTCCTGTCCAGCCCGCGCCGTACAGGCAAAACCACATTTCTGAGGAACGATCTTGTCCCGGCACTGGAAGATCGCGGTGCTTTGGTAATTTACGTCGACTTGTGGAGCAATACTCTCGCTAAGCCAGCCACGCTCTTACACAACGCCATCCAAAAAACCCTGAAAGATCTGCAAACGCCGGGCTCCTCGGTACTGGAAACATTCAGACGAGTCAGCAATGTCGAAATTGGCGCCGCAGGATTCAAGTTCGGCTTCAAACTCGACAGCATTGGCAGCCCCCACGGCCCGACACTGGCGCAAGCACTCACAGGAGTCGTGGATCAAGCGAAGACAGATCTGGTATTGATCATCGATGAAGTGCATCACGCCATTTCTTCCGATGACGGCAACCAGTTATTGCTGGCGCTCAAAGCAGCTCGAGACGCAATCAACCCACGCCCACATACACCGGGCTATTTTCTGTTCATCGGGACCGGCTCCCACAGGGCGCAGGTCAGCGAATTGACCGCCAAACGCAACCACGCCTTCTCCGGCGCCACGTCAGCCGCCTACCCGTTGCTGAAAGGCGATTACGTTGAATTCCTGCTCAACCGACTCGCAATGACAGTGAAAAAGGAGAAGCTGCCTTCCCTCGAAGTCGCCATCGATGCGTTCGATACCTTGGGAAACAGACCTGAAGAGATGCTCAAAGCCCTTCGCCAGCTATTGCAGCAAGAGGGCGAACCCGATGTTTTCCTGCCCGTCATCGCCAGCACACTACGCTCGGCAGCGGCGAGCATTGAGCTCGAAAAAGTCGAACAACTGGGCAGCCTGGCCCAAGCCATCTTCAACAAAATCGCCTCAACGGAAGGTGACGCTCGCGGGATCTTTTCCACTGATGCAGCAGCGGAGTATTCAAAATCAGTAGGGCGAGAGGTGCGCGTCCAAGAGATTCAACCGGTGGTGATTGCGCTGGTTGCCGAGAACATCATCATGCGACGCGGGCACGGGATTTATGCGATTACAGATCAGTTTGTTCAAGAGATCTGGCTGGAAGAGCGGGCTTTGATTGGGGGGAGTTAGGTTGCGGACTGGTTCCCCGAAGGGAATAGGGGGTCAGACCACGTTTCCAATTAAATATCGAAATTCGTAGTCTGACCCTGTTTTCCCATCCGCGACAACTGGGAAGACCTGCTGTAACCGGCATCTTCTTGGGGACCCGTCCTAGCCTCGGCTAGGGCGGGTTTTTTATTGGGGGCTACCTTTTGAGCCCCATCCACAGCACCACTATGCCACCTGCTGAATAAGCCTCACTAATCGGATTGACCAATAGGCTGCTTGTAGCAAGCGGATTAGCTCTTCTGGAATGTATCGTGAAACGAAACGAATCATTTTTTTACTCCTTTAGGTTAGATGCTTTGCTTCATAAAAAATAAAGCGGTTAAACGCAAGCACTCACCGGAGCAGTTAAACTGCTGCACCAACATTCAATTAATATGCTTATACCGCAACTAATATAGTTTTTAGCGCAACTATCAACGGAATTTGGATAACCGTAGGGTTGACTGCTTTATGGCTACGCCCTAACCTTTCGAGTTGTCTAGATTCAAAAGTTGTAGAGCGTCGAATGCTGGAGATCAATCTATCACAGGATTGAGGCTTGGAAACCACCAGACTCACACACGAAAGGCCCGGGCTTCCCCGGGCCTTTCGTCGTTTTGCGCCCGGGCAAAAAAGAAAATCGCCCGGGCCCCACACTCGAGAATAGCGAAAGCTCGGTAATTAGCGGGTTTGCTGCGCCCGGTCCGGGGATACTTTGTTGCGGCGCAATAAAGTTGCGACAACACAAGTAAACACTATGCAAGAAAAATGATCCGACGAACGGTATGCTCCCGGGAAAGTATACTTCCCCCCGGGCAGCAGAAGTGTTGCGCCCGGGGAAGTATATTTCAGTCCAGGCAACAAAAGTGTTGCGCCCGGGCCAAATACGCACACCACACATAGCGCTGTTAAATTATATTTCACTCTATTTACAGAGAACTCATTCTCTATTTAAAGAGTAATCTGCTTCAACTTCGCAGCTAGCGCTAAGGCTTGAGATGCTTTTGCGGAAAATTCCTTCGCATCAGTTGGACTGGGGGGAAATAGGGGTCAGACCACGTTTCCAATTAATATCGAAAATCGTAGTCTGACCCTGTTTTTCCCAAAACAAAGCCCCCGCAGAATCGCAGGGGCTGTGTAGTTTGTGAGTCAGCCAAGAAGCCCCAGATGGAATCAGGCAGGAAACAAATCCCTTAACGCCTCAGGATGCTGACTTGCGACCCTCAAGAGGGTTTGTGCCGCACCCGTCGGCTGCCGGCGCCCCTGCTCCCAGTCCTGCAAAGTCCGCAGACTTACACCGATCAGTTTGGCAAACGCGCTTTGAGAAACACCTACCTTGGCGCGTGCTTCTGCTGCCGTAGAGAGCGGCACCTGCGTTACGCGCGCGGCCTTGCCGGCCTTCATCTGACGTACAGATTCCAGCAAGTCCTGCTGGAATTGCTCCAGTTCATCGACCATCGCTGATTTCCTCCTTCAGTTGCTTAAGGAAGGCTAAGGGCAAGTTGTCGAGCTTTGCCTTGGTGTAGGCAATGAGCAACCAAATCGAGCCTTCAGAAAGCGTGTTGTAATAAATGACACGTGTACCGCCTCGCTTACCCATGCCGCTGCGAGTCCAACGCACCTTGCGCAAACCTCCACTGCCAGGCACGACATCGCCAACCAGAGGATTTGCAGCGAGCCAATTTATGAATTCGTGGCGTTCACCATCAACCCATATGGCGTCTGCATAGCGCTTGAACATTTCCGTTTCGATGATTGTATACATGAATCGGACTATACGGCCATGCCGTATAAACAAACCATAAACTTTTATGGGAACAGACCGACGAAATGCGCGGCACGAAACCTTATGAAATCTGCTGTAACGAGAAGCCACCACTTGCCACTGTTGCTCATCTGCCTGTCACAAAGCTACCGTCAATCCCGTCGCTGCCAATTCAGCGACCGGGCCTGAGAACCCGCGTAAGATGCAGGCGCACCAGCGCCCCAACCCACGATTGCCGGCGCTTTTTTGTGTCCGTCTTAACGTGCAATGGCGGCTGTGCGTGGGAGACCTTCGGGTCTGCCGGGTTCCTGTATCTCCGGTTTCTCAGCCTGCGCATAGCTGCCACCCTTTCGCCTGAGAACGAAATGGCAGCTCTCTCATTTGAAACAGGGAGTTTTACAGATGAATGCCATCGATCCATCCACAATCCGCTGCCTCGCGAAACCGTTCACCTCGCCTCACTTTCAATCGAACGGTGAAGCGAAATGACCAATCTTCTTGATCTGAAATTACCCGGCCTCACGCATTTTTCCTTTAAGTCCAACCAGGCGATGTTCCGCACCAACCGAGGCGTACCGGTGGTTGCCGCTCTGTCACATGCCTCGCACCTGCTACACATTTCAAAGCTTCTCACTGCGGACTCCACGATTTCTCGTGATCCTGATCTGCACGCTTACGCCTCGCAGTATCTGCAGGAATTGAGCAGGGCGCTGATCGATGATGTTGTGAAAGTGCTGGATGCGCCGCCAGTCAGCCATTGACGTAATTCGCAACACTAAGCCCTCGCGTCAATGCGAGGGCTTTTTGCGCTCAAACCTGACTAATCTCAAACACAATCGAAATCTTGCGCTCGCTCGCACTCCACACATACCGCAAATGCTTCCCCTGCTTCGGAATCGAAACCGCCGGCGGCCGAAGCGCTGCAATACACTCGTGCCCAGCCAATCGCACGCTGTTATAGAGCAAGCCCCACGACTCGGCGTCGCGCAGCTGCCGCGCGAACGCTTGCGATGGGCCGTACGCTTCCGGGTCAGGCTGATGCAGGCTTTCAAAGCCATGGCGAACATCATGCAGCGGCTTGACCACTCGATTGACGTAAGTGCGCATGGTCAACTCAAGATCGGCTTCCTGCGTCGCAGCGAGAAAACGCTCCTGGTGAAAACAGGTCTCGGCAATCGCCGCTGCCTGGCTGCTCGCGGCGTAGTAGACGCCGAAGGTGCCGTCGCTGAAGCGGCTGCGTTTGCCGACGTGGGTGAAGGCGGCCATCACCGGGCTGGATCCGGGGCCGGACAGGCGGTCTTCGGGGCGTACGCGGGCGAGTACGCCGGCCTGTTCGATCAGGCGATCGTTGGTCAGTGCTTCGATGGCGTAGGCGACTTCAAGGTCTTCGGGGTCGAGGACGTCTTCGAACAGGGCAATCGGCGGGAAGCTGCTGTTGACGATGCGATACGCCCGCGGCCATGGCACATCAACCAGCGCCGGGGTTTTCAACCGCGCACTCCGTCGAGGTAGCGGCGCACATCGGCGATGTCGATCACCCTCCCCGCCAGCATGTAATCGAGCGCCGTTTTGCCATTGAACGGTGCTGCCGTGTTCGGGCTGCTGACCCACGTGTAGGCGCGTTCGCGGCTGTTGCTGAAGATGATGCTCAACGCCTTGTGAATGCCCATCAGGTACGAAATACGCTCAAGGGTATCGTGGGGCAAACGGATGTTGGACGGCAGGTGCTTGTATTTGTAGAACGTGGTGTTGCCGACGCCGCCGAGTAAGGTACGTTGCTGCTCGGCGCTGCAGCCCCAGTGCTCCATGAGGTTGAAGAAGAACTTCAGCGCAACGCGGCCGGCTTCGGGGGCGTCGAGTTGTTCACGGGGCGTGTGGGCTGGAGATAAGGTAGTCATTGAGACTCTCCTGATTCGTCATGCTTGGATACTAGTACAGATATGAACCAAGCTATAAATATACTCCGCAAGCGTAGTTGCGATAGACCGACCGCGAATTGACAGTTTCTCCCGCGATGGCGAGAATCGGCCGAAGAGCGCGAAACCGACTGCTATCAGGTGGCAACAGTCGGCGTTAGGAACCCCGCTGATAACCTGATGATCAGCGTCCGGGTGAGACCTCTTTCCCTGTTTAGGGAGTAAAAACCGACAGTGATGTCGGTTTTTTATTGCCCGGATTTTTTAACATTTCGGTGACCGCCTCGAACCACTGACGAATAGTTCGTGCTTTCAACGTCACTTGAACAGTCTTGTCGATAGGGATTCGGGCAATGAACGGCCGCGCTCGAATCGCCAATGCCTGGAGCCGCTTGTTGCCAATTTCCCAGCCCCTACCGGCCACTACTTCACTTTTTTACTGAATGCCCGCTATCAGCTCGGTCGCTGGTTCACCTCGGATGTATGTATTTAGCATGCCAAAACTACTGACGCTGTCAGCCTTTTCCCAGCCAAAGCTCAACGCTCTACACCAAAACCATTCACTTTTCTTGACCCCCATCACCCCCACCCCATCAAAAACCCCGATCCTGTGTCAGCCTCCAGCCATCGGCGGGGAAATCAATTCGCTACTAAATCCGCGACAACTATGCTCAGGTACAGGAATATAGCCAGCATATGGCGCCGGTTCGGTCGTCTCGTACACAACAATACCCAGCCCATTTCAGAGGGCATTACCCATGGATAGCAGAACCTTACGCAACCTGATGCGCATCGTGCAGACCGGCTCGTTGTCGGCCGCAGCGGACCATTCGTGTCTGACCGTGCAGGCGTTGGCCGCGCAGTTGAACAAGGTCGAAGAACAGTTCGGTTTTCGTTTGTTTCGACGTTCCAACAAAGGTCTGACGCTGACGCCGCAAGGCACGGAGCTCACGCCTTACATCGACAAGGTGTTGATCGCGACGCGACAGATGGAAGAAAAAGTCGCGGCGTTGAAAGTGCCGGGGCAGCGCACGTTGAAGGTGGCGTTGAACAATACCCTGGCGCCTGACTTCAACCGGCGCATGATCGGGCGGCTGATTGAGGTGTTTCCGGATTATCAGATGGAGTTCAGCTACGCCGAGTCGATGGAGAATCTCAGCAAGCTGAAAAATGAAGATTTCGATCTGGCGGTGTTGATCGGTCCGCAGCGCCCGGGTTTGCCGAGCATTGTGCTGCCGGAGGTGCAGGTCCAGGTGGTCGGTGCGCATTGTGGCCAGGAAAACGATCCGCTGACCTTGCTGGGCAACAAGTTTCAGGTGCGTCCTGCGGAAGATTGTCCGTATTCCCACAGCTTTTTGCGCTTTCTCGATGCAGGTCTGGGCAATCACGAGAATGGCCAGCGCATGGTTTATTCGTGCAGTGAAACTTTGACGCTGTCGTTGATCACGCAAATGGACGCGGTGGGCATGGTTTCGCGTGAGGCCGCGCAGAAAAACGGCCTGACGATTTTCCCCGGTTTCGAGGATTTCCTCGAAGTGCGCCTGGCGGTGAACAATCCGGAGTTGTCGAGCCAGGCGTTGAGCGATGTCGTCGACTTGCCGTTACATGAACGAGCCGAGCGCAATGTACGCGGCCGTCCCCACCGCCACACTGAGAAAGAGGTTTTTGCTGAAATACGCACATAGCAACGTCGGAATTGCGGCATAGAATTCCGGGCGATCGAGCTGTATCTGCCGGTCCTTGATCAACAAGGGGGTCAGGCTGATCGCGGCGACGATCGCCACCGGCAAGTATTCCAGTGCCCGCGCGATAAACGGCGGCCAGTGTTCGGTGTTGATTTGCAGCGGCAGCGCGCGTGGCAGGAATGTCACGGCCATCATCAGCGCGACCACCAGGATCAGGAACGTTTGGTCAGGCATACACCGACTCCGCAGCCCACAAACGTGGCGATAAACACATTGAACGGCGAACTGCCCATCAGGCTCAACGCGCCCATGCAAACCACCGCAGCAGCGGCAGCGATGAGTTTGTTGCGTGTATTGCACAGCGACACCAGCACGTAAAGCATCATGGCAGTCAGGGCGTAGTCGAGCTGATATTTGATCAGGTGCGCGGCGTATTGCGCGCACACCGCGCCGAGCAGGCCACCGAGTACCCAAGAGGTGTGGCAGAACAGGTTGAAACCAATCAGATAACGCACATTGACCGGGGCGCCCGTGCCGAGCTTGACGCTGTGAAACGCAAAGGATTCATCGGTCAGGCCACCAGCGTAACACCAGCGCTCCATGCGGCTCAGGCCGAGCGCACGCAAGGCTTTGGCCATGTACACCGACATCAGCATGTGCCGCGCATTGATCAGAAAAGTCGTCAGCACGATGGTGGTCAGCGATGCGCCGCTGGAGATCAGCGCCAGCGCGGCGAATTGCGAAGCGCCGGCATACACGAACAAGCACATCGCTACCGGCAGCCACATCGGCAGCCCGGCATTCACGGCCATCAGGCCGAACACGAACGCCACCGTGAAATACCCGGCGACCACCGGGCTGGCTTCGGCAAACGTGCGCGACGGCTGATGGTCGGCCATCAACGGCGCACTGCCGGACGTTTCATTCATAGGTCCCTCTCAAATGTCCGTTCGCCGTGAGGCTCGCAAAAACCCTGGGCGGCCCAAAAACGCTTGCCCGCGAGGTTAGCATCGTCGACGAACAGAAACATCCGCAACACCCCGACCCGTTTCATGTCGGATGACGCCGCTTCAACCAGCCGTTGACCGACGCCCTGGCTGCGATAGCGCGGGCTGACCGCCAAGTGATTGATGGTGCCGCGGCTACCGAGCATGCCACCCAACACCGCGCCGACGATTTCGCCGGCAATGTCGAAGGCCAGGTACGCGGTGGTGGTTTTCTGGATCAACACGCCGCGCAGGCACTTGGCGTCCTGCCATTCGCAGAACGACACTTCGTCGAACTGACGGAAAAAGCGCTCCATGCGCTGCGCATCCTTGGCGGTGGCGCGGCGCAACACCACGGGCGTTGAGCATTCGACGCCATCGATTGGGGTGATCTGATTAGCGAACAATGTCGAAAGCGGTCCCGGGCCGCGAGAAGGAAATCGCCAGAATCTGCCGGAATGCCATGGCATGGGTGTGCGTATTGCGCGCCGGGGTCACGTAGTGGCGCATGTCACGGTCGAGGAAATAGGTGGTGTCGAGAATTTCCTGGTAAGTGGTCGACGCCAGTTGATGCTCGTGGATGTCGTACAAACGACTCTCCGCACCCTCGACGTTATTGCGCCCCCAGAAATGCACACCGCTGAACGGGTAGCCGTCGCAGTGAATACCTTCCGGGGTGATTTCCAGTTGTTTGCCGGGTTTGATCTCGATGCGGATCTGATGGATCTGGCACTGCCAGATTTCATCGTGCAGCTCTTCCGGCAGTACGCTTTTATACACTTCGAAGTCCGTGTCGATCAGGCTGCGCATCACCGGCGAATTCATCACCTCCTCGGAAAAATCCTGGAAGTGCCGCACAACGCCACCGACGTAGGCATTGTTTTCCTTCGACTGCACGTAAGCGCGATGTTCGAGTTGCTTCAGTTCGCGAGTCTTCGGGTTGTATTCGAAGTCGCTGTAACGACGGTAACGCATGCCGGCTTCGGCCTGACCGTAGTAGCTGTCAGGCTCCATGTTTTCCCAACTTTTGGTCAATCTGACGAAGTCGGCAAAATGACCGTAGAGATTGAAGTCACCACCCTGGACGTTGACATATTTGTCGCGCCGTAGCGATTCGCCCACTTCTCTGTTCAAAACGATCATTACCCAAATCTCCGCTGCGTTGAGCGGCCTAATCTATTAGGTGGAGAATTTGCGTCCATGAGAAAGAATTTCAGGCATTTGAAGCGCTGTTTGAAACGGCACTTGCAGCGCTTGAAAAACAACTTTTACATGACTGAAACACGGGTTTTTTCGTTTTTTTGTCGAAAAACCGGCGAAAAAAAACCCCGAACGAATCGGGGTTTTCTCATTTTCGTTACAGCCCGATCATCAGAAGATGTTGATCGGGTAGTCGACGAACACACGCAGCTCGTTGCCGCTGACGTTGTATTCGCTGGATTTCTGCGATACGCGCAGGATCGAGCTGCGCAGTTTCACGCTGAGGTCTTTGGCCGGGCCGCTTTGCACGACGTACTTGACCTGGTTGAAAATCTCGCGCTCGGTGCCGCCTTCGCTGGTCGACGTGGTGATGTTGTCGCCACGTACGTACGCGAAGTTGTAGCTCAGACCCGGTACGCCGAATGCGCCGAAGTCCAGGCCGTAGCCCAACTGCCAGCTGCGTTCGTCTTCGGCGTTGAAGTCGGACCAGTAAGAGTTGGCCAGGTAGATGGAGTTACCACCGTCACCGACACGACCCTGATCTTTCTGGTAGCCGCCATAGGCGTAACCGAGATTGCTGTCGCCAGTCGAACGCTGGTGCGCCACGGTGAACGAGTGCGGGCCGGTGGCGAAGGTCGCTGCCAGGCTCCAGATCTTGTTGTCGTCGCCGGTTACGCCGTTTTCGCGGACGTACGAGTTGTCCAGCTTGGTGCGATAACCGTTGAAGTCCAGGGTCAGCGACTGATCCTTGTTGAACGGCAACACGTAGTTGGCATTCACGTACTGTTTCTTCAAGACGTCTTCAACATCGGAGGCGTACAGCGCGCCTTTGAAGTGTTCGGTGAACTGATAGCTGCCGCCCAACACGTTGATCGCTTTCAGACCGCCGCTGTCACGGCCTTCATCGCTCTTGCGCGATTCGGCGGTGAAACGCCCGGCGTTCAGTTCCAGACCTTTGATCTCGCGCGACGTGATCAAGGTACCGGTGTAGCTTTCCGGCAGCAGTCGCACGTTGTCGTAGCTCAGCACCGGCAAGGCCGGCATCTGGTCACCGTAAGTCAGCACGGTGTTGGACACACGGAATTTGACCGCTGCGCCGCCCTTAGCGATGTCATGGGCCGCGCGACCATCGTTTTCCTGTTTGAAGAAGTCGATACCTTGCGCGCCGGTACGACCCTTGCCGCCGTCCAGACGCAGCGCGTACAGACCAAAGGCGTCAACGCCGACACCCACGGTGCCTTGGGTGAAGCCGGACGAGAACGTCCCGATCGCCGCCTGGCCCCACTCGGCTTTGTCCGCACGACCGTCTTTGTAATCACGATTGATGTAGGCGTTGCGCAGCAGCACTTTCAGACTGCTGTCTTCAACGAAACCCTTGGATTCGGCCTGGTCGTTAGCCATGGCCTGTGTAGCACTCAACATCCCCAGTGCGATCAGACTGATTCGCTTGTTCAACATTTTGTTTTCCTTATTACGGGTTGAAACGCGCTGTGTCGAACGGCTGAAACGGCGCTTTTGCACTCTTGTATTCACCCCGAAACAAAAAGACCCGCCGACGACAAGTCATGGCGGGCCTGCTCCTTATTTTGAGTCATGGCGGTTAGCCACAGGCGTTGGGCCGAATCGTAGCCGCGGCCTGAACAATGTGTCAATTTCAAGAATCGTCTTTAAATAGGCAGAAATCGTCTAAGAAACGTAAATTATTAGCTAGGCTGTTGCAGAAAACCAAGGTTGAGCAGGGAGTTTTAAACTGTACGAGTGAGCCTGCTCGCGATAGCGGTCTGTCTGTTGCAATATTGTCGACTGGCAGACCGCTATCGCGAGCAGGCTCACTCCTACACTCGTTTTGTGTCGGGCATAAAAAAGCGCCGCCTTCCCGGCAGCGCTTTTTTCGATCCCTGTTGTTCTTCTTATCCTTCCATCACAGCCCACAACGCATCCAGTTCGGCCTCGCTGAACAGGTCAGCGGGATAGCGCTCGATCATCATCCGGCGCGGATCAGGTTCTCTGATCTGACGCGTTCCATTGGATTTCAACCAGTGCGCCACACGCTGGAGCGTTTCGCCGTTAGCGGCCATGGGATGCAAAGTCCGCTCGCTGATTACGTTCACTTCGGCGTTCATTTCAGCGCTCTCTCCCGTTCGTGAGCGGCTACGTTATCCAAGATTCATGACAGAACTGTTGAAGTTCTTCTCCCTCCCTAGTGCATCAGAAGCAATACAAGAGCTATGCCAAGCTTTTTGCCCGGGCGACCAATGGAGACAAAAAAAGCCCGCGGTCCTTTCGGGCCGCGGGCCTGGCGTTCCTGACCGGTACGTTAAAAAACGTCAGGTTTTTTTACCTGTCAACTCAGGCTGTTACGACTCAACTCACTCTTTGTGCGGCGCCGGTTGCTGTTGGGTAAGGCAGTGAATATTGCCCCCGCCCAGTAACAGTTCGCGGCCGGGCACCATCACCACTTCGTGCTGCGGGAACAGCTTCTGCAGGATTTCCCGCGCTGGCGCATCCATCGGGTCATCGAAGCTCGGCGCGATGATGCCGCCGTTGACGATCAGGAAGTTGACGTAGGAACCGGCCAGGCGCGCGGACGGGTTGCGTTCCTGAGTGCCGTCGACCTGATCGACGCCGGCGCACTCTTCCTCGGTCGCGTACAGCGGCCCAGGAATCGGCATCTTGTGCACCGTGAACGGGCGGCCCTTGGCGTCGGTGCTGCTTTGCAGCACGTTCATCGCAGCCTGGCAGCGCGGGTAGTTCGGATCCTGCGGATCGTCCGTCCAGGCCAGCAACACTTCGCCCGGACGCACGTAACAGCAGAAGTTATCCACATGGCCGTCGGTTTCATCGTTGAACAGGCCATCCGGCAGCCAGATGATCTTATCCACAGCCAGATTGGCGCTGAGCACCGCTTCGATTTCTTCGCGGCTCAGGTGCGGATTACGGTTGCGGTTGAGCAGGCATTCTTCAGTGGTGATCAGCGTGCCTTCGCCGTCGACGTGAATCGAACCGCCCTCCAGCACAAAACCTTCGGTGCGGTAACGCGGGCTGCGCTCGATCTCGAGGATCTTGCCGCCGACCTGCGAATCACGGTTCCACGGCGCATACAGGCCGCCATCAAAGCCGCCCCAAGCGTTGAAATCCCAGTTCACACCACGCACTTCGCCGCTGTTGTTGATGACAAACGTCGGGCCGCTGTCGCGCACCCAGGCATCGTCGCTGGACATCTCGACGACGCGGATATTCGGCACGTCGAGGCGCGCGCGGGCGTTTTCATATTGGCCGGCGGAGACCGCCACCGTCACCGGTTCGAAACGGGCGATGGCTTTGGCTACCGCGGCGTGTGCGGCCTGCGCCGGTTTGCCGCCCAGGCGCCAGTTGTCCGGGCGCTCGGGCCAGATCATCCAGGTCTGGGTTTGCGCTGCCCACTCGGCCGGCATGTAGAAGCCGTCGGCGCGCGGGGTGCTTTTCAAGGTGGTCATCGGGATCAGGACTCCAGGGAACCGTCGAGGGTTTTCAACGCACCGTACAGGTTCGGACGGCGGTCACGGAATGAACCCCACGCGCTGCGAATGTGTTCGAGCTCGTCGAGGTTGAAAGTGTGCACAAGAATACCTTCTTCGGTTTTATTCAGCTCCTGCACTTTTTCGCCGAACTGGTTGGCAATGAATGAGGAGCCGTAAAACGTGATGTCATAACCGTCCTGTTCTTCGCGGCCGATGCGGTTACTGGCGATCAGCGGCATCAGGTTGGCCCCGGCGTGGCCCTGTTGCACACGCTGCCAATGGTCGCGCGAGGAAATCGTCTGGTCGTGCGGTTCGCTGCCGATCGCGGTCGGATAAAACAGGATCTCCGCGCCCTGCAACGCCATGCTGCGCGCGGCTTCCGGGAACCACTGATCCCAGCAGATGCCCACGCCGATTTTTGCGTAACGGGTGTTCCACACTTTGAAACCGGTGTCGCCGGGGTTGAAGTAATACTTCTCGTGATAGCCGGGACCGTCCGGAATGTGGCTTTTACGATAAATCCCGAGGTTGCTGCCGTCGGCATCGATGATCGCGATGCTGTTGAACCGCGCACGGCCGGCCAGTTCGTAGAAGCTGATCGGCAGTACCACTTGCAGCTCTTTGGCGATGTTCTGGAAATGCTTGATTGCAACGTTGTCCTCGACCGTCGTCGCCAATTGCAGGTAATCCGGGTTGGGTTTCTGGCAGAAGTACGGCGCCTCGAACAATTCCTGAATCAGGATGATCTGCGCGCCTTTGGCAGCAGCTTCACGCACCAGTCTTTCAGCGATTTCGAGGTTGGCGTGCAGATCCCACGAACAGGCCATCTGAGTGGCAGCAACGGTAACGATACGGCTCATGAATCATCTCCGGGCAGGTGCTTCGACGGTCGGAAAGTCGACCGAAAAGTAAACGCGCGCGCCGGACAATAGATCGCCATGCCGGAGCAATAGCGACTTTATAGCCGATAAATATCGGCTTTAGAAGCACTTGAAACGCCTTATGTCGAAATAAAACCTAAAAATACCGATACAAATCGAACTCACAACCTAAAATAACGGTGGGAGCTAGCCTGCTCGCGAAGGCGGTCTCACAGTCAACAATGATGTCGATTGATTGATAGCTTTCGCGAGCAGGCTCGCACACAGGAGATTCGCAACGCTTACAGGCCTTCGCTGAACACCCGGTCGAGCATGTCCACGAAGAAATCCACGCTCTGGCGCGATGTCACCATCGGCGGTTTGATCTTGAGAATATTCAGATCATCGCCAGTCGGCTGCATGAAGATCCCCAGCTCACGCAAGCGATCGCACAGCAGCGCGGTCTCTTCGGTCGCTGGTTCCAGCGTGTCGCGGTTGCGGATCAGTTCAAGCCCCAGATAAAACCCCGAACCATGCACCGCTCCCGCGAGCGGATGTTTATCGATCAACGCTTCGAGCCGCGCCTTGAAGTGGCCACCGACCACCTGGGCGTTTTCCCAGAGTTTTTCTTCTTCCATGACATCCAGTACTGCCATGCCGATCTGGCAACTGACCGGGCTACCGCCCGCCGACGAGAAGAAATAGCCCTCGGCCTCCAGCGCCTCGGCGATTTCCCGGCGCGTGATCACCGCGCCCAGTGGCTGGCCGTTGCCCATGCCCTTGGCCATGGTGATGATGTCCGGCACCACGCCCTGTTCTTCAAAACCCCAGAAGAAATGGCCCATGCGCCCGTAACCGACCTGTACTTCATCGGCGATGCACACGCCACCCCGGGCGCGCACCAATGCATAGACCTGTTGCAGATACCCCGGCGGCAGCGAGATGCCACCGGCGTTGCCGTACACCGGCTCGCAAATGAACCCGGCCAATTGGCGCTTTTGCTCAGCCAGTTTGTGTAATTGCTGTTCAACGCTGCGCACGTAATCCGGCGCTGAATCGAGGCCACGGAATTCACCGCGATAAGTATTCGGCGCGGTCACCGGATGCACCCAGTCCGGACGGCTTTCGAGGGCTCTGGGGTTGTCGGCAATGGAAGTCGATACCGCATCGGCGCCCACCGTCCAGCCGTGGTAGGCCTCCAGCACGCTAAGCATGTCGCGCCCGCCGCTGTAGGCCCAGGCCAAGCGAATCGCCAGGTCATTGGCCTCGCTGCCGCTGTTGACCAGAAACACCCGATCCATGCCTTCCGGCGCCAGCTTCAGCAGGCGTTCGGAAAACTCGGCGACCGCCGCATAGTTGAACCGCGAGTTGGTGTTGAGCAGCGACCACTGCCGCGCCGCCACCGCCGCCATGCGCGGGTGACCGTGACCGAGCACCGCGACGTTGTTGAGCATGTCGAGATAGGAACGGCCCTGCATGTCGATCAGATGATTGCGCCAGCCGCGCTCGATGCGCGGCGGGTCGACGTAATAGTGTTTTTGCGTACGGGCGAAACTGGCGTCGCGACGCTCAAGCAGGGTTTTGCCGTCCAGTTCCGGCTCGGCATCACAGGCCAGCCCCAGCACAGCGGCCGGCGAAGGACACAGGGCCTGCCATGCCTCTGCACGCGATGGTGTACAGAACAACGGCGCCGGCATTTGTGCGTCACGGCAAAGTTGCACCAGCAGCGGTCCGCTGACCGAGCCCAGCGCCTGCCCCTTGGCCAGCGTCGAACCACTTGGCAGCGAGGCCGTCACGCCCCACAGCCGCACGCTGAGCTGCGGGCCGTCCAGACACAGCGCGCCGTCAGCCGTCTCGCGCAGGACAGCGGCGAACGGCGCTTGCACGACGCAGCCACGGGGAACACGCAGTTCGACATGCAGCGGGAAAGTCTGCGGCTCGACGGCGCTGTCAGGCTGCGTGCGTGACAATCGATACTGGCCGTAACGGCTCGCCGCGAGGCCATGCACGGCCGCGGCTTCGTCCAGCAGGCGCTGGTCAACGCCCGCCTGTTCCCAATTACCGGACTCGAAATGCGGACTCAGCACACCCAGGTCGATCAGGGCAAACTCGCGGCCGACCAGTCCCGGCAGCAACGTTGCGAAATCGCCACTGTCGATCGCCGGCAGGCTGTGCCTCACCAAGGTCAGGATCGCCGCTTCCATCAGCGCCAACGGCACCGAGCTGGCGACACGGAAAATTTCCCATTCATGGCTGAGGTTGTCGCGGCTGTAGCTGTTGGTCGGATCGATGCTGACCTGCTGCTCGCCACTAAGTACCAGCACGGCCGCGCGTGCGACGGTCAACGGCCACAGCGCCTGCAATTCTTCATATTGCAGCGGATTGACCGCATGGTAGGCCTGCACCGCCGGGAGGATGACAAACGGATCGCCGTCGGCGTGATGCAGCAACGCAGCGCAAGTGACTGACAGATCGGTGATGCGCCAGGTGCGCACCAGATCGCCGAAATCGATCACGCCCTGCAACTGCCAGTGACGCTGGGCATCGCGCGCCCAGACGACATTGTCATCGGTGATGTCCATGTGGATCGCCTGCACCGGCAGCTTGTCCTGCAGCGGCTGCAAGCGGCGCTCGGCCTGTTCGGCAGCCTCGGCGATCAAGGTGCGCTGCTGCGCGTCCTTGATCACCGGCAGCAGATGCTCGATCAAGGCACTGGCGTGGCGTGCGTCCCATTGCAAGGTACGCGCAAGGCCGGGATGGTCGAACCCGGCGAGGGCCAGATCCATCTCACCGCACAGCCGGCCGAAGTCTGCCACGACCTTGTGGCCAAGATGATCCAGGTGCGTCAGCGACTGGCCCTCGATGTAATCGAGCAGCCGCACGTGCACCGCTTCACCGCCGGCCTGCAGCGTCAGCAAGTCCTCGCCGTTTTTTGCCGCAATGACACGCGGCACCGTTATCGCCGGGTGCTCGGCCAGATATTTCAGACCCGCGTGCTGGGCTTGCAACTCCACCAGTGCGTAATCGCCGCGGCAGATTTTCATCACAAAGCGCCCACGCGGGCTGTCGACGCGGTAATTGAGATCCTGCTGGCTGCCGAGTGCGTGCAGAGCGCCGCTGAGCCCGTAATGCTCCGCCAGCCATTGCTGCGCTTGCTCCTGCGAAACCTGCGGGCTGGGCAAACTGGCGCGGTGAATCAACGTGGCAAGCGGCATGGAACGACCCCTGAAATTTTATTAGGCGCTTATATCGCCATTGCTTCAAAGGTTGCGCAACCCCCAAGCGCACAAAGGCTTCACGGCGAATTGAATGCCAGCACTCGCGCCATCCGGCACTTTGCGCAAGAATGGCGGCCATTCACACCTGACTACGGAAATCCTCATGAGTGTAATCACCACCGATCTGCCCGGTGTTCTGATCATCGAACCCAAGGTGTTTGGTGACGAGCGCGGTTTCTTCTACGAGAGTTTCAACGCCAAAGCGTTCCAGGACGCGACCGGCCTCGATACACAATTCGTTCAGGACAACCACTCGCGCTCGCAAAAAGGCGTGCTGCGTGGCCTGCATTACCAATTGCAGAACACCCAGGGCAAACTGGTGCGCGTGACTGTCGGCGAAGTGCTGGACGTGGCCGTTGATATCCGTCGCAGCTCGCCGCACTTCGGCAAATCGGTTGCGGTGCGGCTGTCGGCGGAAAATCATCGTCAGTTGTGGGTGCCGGAAGGTTTCGCCCATGGTTTTGTAGTGCTGAGCGAGTTCGCCGAATTTCTTTACAAGACCACCAACTACTACGATCCATCGTCCGAACGCAGCATCCGCTGGGACGACCCGGCGCTGGGCATCGACTGGCAACTGGACGAAGCGCCGAAACTGTCGGCCAAGGACCAGGCCGCCGTGCTGCTCAAGGACGCTGACGTCTTCGCCTGAGCCCGGGCATAATGCGCCTGTTACTTCAGGCGCAACCGGCTCATGAAACCGACTCTTCCCCGCAGACCCCGCTGGCGCAGCCTTGCCCTGCTTGCGCTGTGTCTGGCGCCGCTGTTGTGGCCGCTGGAACATCTCGCCGAGCGCTATTACCGCAGCGAACTGGCCGGGCAGAACCGCCAGACCCTCGATCTGTATGTCGCCAACCTGCTCGGCACCCTGCACCGCTACGAGGTGTTGCCGCAGATTCTCGGCGACTTGCCGGCGCTGCGTGCCGTGCTTGGCGCGCCGGATGACGGTGTCACCCAAGGCAATGCCAATCGCCTGCTGAAGAACATCGCCGCGCAGACCGGCGCGGAAGTGATGTACCTGATGGACACCAGCGGCCAGACGCTGGCGGCGTCGAACTGGGATAAACATGACAGCTTCGTCGGCCGCAATTTCTCCTTCCGCCCGTATTTCAGTGAAGCCATGGCCGGGCGCCTCGGGCGTTTCTTCGGCCTCGGCACGACGTCGGCCAAACGCGGGTACTTTTTCGCTGCTGCCGTGCGCAACGGCGAAAAAATCATCGGCGTGCTGGTGATCAAAGTCGACCTCGACCACACCGAAAGCCTGTGGGGCAAAACCCCGGAACAACTGTTGGTCACCGACCACAATGGCGTGGTCATCCTCACCTCGCGGCCGGAGTGGCGATTCCGCTCGACACGCATTCTGAGCGACAGCGAACGCTCGGCAATCACCGCGATTCAGCCGTACCCGACGCGCGAGCCGCGGCCGCTGAACCTCAGCACCGACGCCTGGCTGATCCAGACCCACGACATCGCCGAAACCGGCTGGAGCGTCAGCATCCTCGCACCACGGACACTGATCGACCGCCCGGTGCGCACCGTCGTCGCGATTGGCGGCGCTACGTTGCTGGTGGTGATGCTGTTGGTGGGTTTGATGATGCAGCGCCGTCGGCATTATCTGGAGCGCATCGCCTTCGA
Organism: Pseudomonas sp. Z003-0.4C(8344-21); assembly: GCF_900104975.1. Classification (NCBI taxonomy): domain Bacteria; kingdom Pseudomonadati; phylum Pseudomonadota; class Gammaproteobacteria; order Pseudomonadales; family Pseudomonadaceae; genus Pseudomonas; species Pseudomonas sp. Z003-0.4C(8344-21). Next base: position 6,045,412 of record NZ_LT629756.1, read on the forward strand.
GGCCAAGGCGCGGCGTGAGCTGGAGGGCCGGGTCGCCGAGCGCACCAGCGATCTCGAAGGCCTCAACCGACGGCTGAAGCAGGAAGTGCTCGAACGCGAAACCGCCCAGCAGGAATTGGTCCGCGCGCAGGATGATCTGGTTCAGGCCGGCAAACTGTCGGCGCTGGGGACGATGTCGGCGAGCATCAGCCACGAACTCAATCAGCCGCTGGCGGCGATCCGCAGCTACGCGGAAAACGCCGAGGTGTTGCTCGATCATCAACGCACCGACGACGCGCGCGGCAATCTCAAGCTGATCAGCGAACTGACCGGGCGCATGGCCTCGATCATCGCCCACCTGCGCGCCTTCGCCCGGCGCGACCGCCACGCCCCGGAAAGCGTCGCCCTGCAACCGGCGCTCGACGATGCGCTGGCCCTGCTCGCCAAGCGTCGGCGCAGCATGGAAGTCGAACTGATCCGCGATCTACCCGCCGCCACACTGTGGGTCGAGGCCGGTGAAACCCGTCTGCGCCAAGTCCTCGGTAACCTGCTCGCGAATGCCCTCGACGCCCTGACGGAAAAAGGTCCGCCGCGCAAACTCTGGCTGAGTGCCGAATCCACTGCCGACGGCGTCAATCTGTACATTCGCGACAACGGCCCGGGGTTCTGCATGGAAGCCCTTGGCCGCGCCAGCGAGCCCTTCTACACCACCAAGACCCGCACGCAGGGGCTGGGTCTGGGCCTGGCCATTTGTGAAACGCTGATGCGCGCCTTCGGCGGTGAACTGTCGTTCGCCAACCACAAGCAAGGTGGCGCTCTGATTACCCTGCGGCTGCGCGCCGGCGCGCCCGGGGTCAGCCTGCAACCCTCCGAGGACCGAAGTGCATGACCATCGACAATCGCATTCAGGTGGTGTTGATCGACGACGATCCGCACCTGCGTCAGGCCCTCGGCCAGACGCTGGATCTGGCCGGCCTGAAAATCCTGCCCTTGTCTGAAGCCAAGGGTCTGGCTGCGCAACTGGAGCGTGACTGGCCGGGCGTGGTGGTCAGCGATATTCGCATGCCGGGCATGGATGGCCTCGAACTGCTGAGCGAATTGCACGCACAAGACCCGGAGCTGCCGGTGTTGCTGATTACCGGCCACGGCGACGTACCGCTGGCCGTGCAGGCGATGCGCGCTGGCGCTTACGATTTTCTTGAAAAACCCTTCGCCAGCGACGCGCTGCTCGACAGCGTGCGCCGCGCTCTCGCCTTGCGCCGTCTGGTGCTGGATAACCGCAGCCTGCGTCTGGCCCTCAGCGATCGCAATGAGCTGAGCGCGCGGCTGGTCGGGCATTCGACGCCAATGTTGCGTCTGCGCGAGCAGATCGGCGCGCTGGCGGCGACCAAGGCTGATGTGCTGATTCTTGGCGAAACCGGCGCTGGCAAAGAAGTGGTCGCCCGCGCGCTGCATGACCTGTCCAGCCGCCGCAACGGGCCGTTCGTGGCGATCAACGCCGGTGCACTGGCCGAATCGGTGGTGGAAAGCGAACTGTTCGGCCATGAACCCGGCGCATTCACCGGCGCGCAAAAGCGCCGGATCGGCAAGTTCGAATTCGCCAACGGCGGCACGCTGTTTCTCGATGAAATCGAGAGCATGAGCCTGGACGTGCAGGTCAAATTGCTGCGCATGTTGCAGGAGCGCGTCGTCGAACGACTCGGTGGCAATCAACTGATCCCGCTGGACATCCGCGTCATCGCCGCAACCAAGGAAGACCTGCGCCAGGCTGCCGATCAGGGCCGTTTCCGCGCCGACTTGTATTACCGTCTAAACGTTGCGCCGCTGCGCATTCCGCCGCTGCGCGAACGCGGCGAAGATGCGCTGCTGCTGTTCCAGCACTACGCCGATGAAGCCAGCGCCCGCCACGGACTGCCACCCCATGAACTGCAACCGGCACAACGCGCCTTGCTGCTGCGTCACACCTGGCCGGGCAACGTGCGCGAACTGCAAAACGCCGCCGAACGCTTTGCCCTCGGTCTGGAGCTGGCGCTGGACAACGGCGCCGAAGGCAGCGCCGGCGCACCGGTCGAAGTCGTCAGCGGCGGGCTTAGCGAGCAAGTGGAAAACTTCGAGAAAACCCTGATCGCCGCAGAACTGGCGCGCTCGCACAGCTCGGTGCGCAGCCTCGCCGAAGCCCTGGGCATTCCGCGCAAGACCCTGCACGACAAGTTGCGCAAACATGGCCTCAACTTCGGCGATAACAGTCAGGGGGACGAAAACGAATGAGCGACCACACTGACCATCTGCAATCGGTGCTGCACCACGACATCCCACTGACCGCCGAGATGGGCCTGACGGTACTCGAGTGGCGTGAACAGCGACTGAGCCTGCATTTGCCGCTCGCGCCGAACGTCAATCACAAGAGCACGATGTTTGGCGGCAGCCTCTACTGCGGCGCGGTGCTGGCCGGTTGGGGCTGGCTGCATTTGCGCCTGAAGGAAGAAGGGATTACCGACGGGCACATTGTGATTCAGGAAGGGCAGATCAGTTATCCGCTGCCGGTGACCGGTGATGCCACGGCAATTTGCCCGGCGGCTGACGCGGCAGTGTGGAAGAAGTTTCTAGCGATGTATCGGCGTTATGGACGGGCGCGGTTGACGCTTGATACGCGGATCGTCAATCAAGGCAGTGAAGAGCACGCCGTGACGTTTACCGGGCAGTACGTTTTGCACCGTTGAAGATCAACGGCCCCTCACCCTGGCCTTCTCCCGGAGGGAGAGGGGACTGACCGAAGTGACTTGCGTTGTTCATCGACCTGAAAGACCGCAGCGATTGCGGATTCAGCAAAACTCGACCAGGTCGACGCGGCTCGCCAATATCCCGCGATCGGCTCCCTCTCCTGGGGGTGAGGGCAATTCCGGATCAGAACCCTAACCCCGGGCCAACTCCAACAACCGCCCACGCCACGAAGCCCTCGCCGGCAACGCCAGAAAGAACTCATTCAACAGCGATTCCCGCGCCGGATAACAAAACGCTTCTCCGCGCAAATCCAGCACCTCGCCCCCCGCGCCTTCCAGCACGCCCTGCGCTGCCGCCGTGTCCCACTGCGAAGTCGGCGCCAGCCGCGGATAACAATCCGCGGCGCCTTCCGCCAGCAAACAGAACTTCAGCGAGCTGCCAATGTTGGCCAACTGCAATTCGCCCAGACTGGCACTCAGCCCGGCCAGCAAACGCTCCTGCTCGGGGCTCGAGTGTCGGCGGCTGGCAACCACGGTGAACGTTTCGCCCGGTTTCAGCGTTTCACGCACCTGGATTGCCACCGGCGTACCGTGCTCGTCGCAACGCCACGCCCCAAGCCCGGCGCCGCCGACGTAGTAGCAACCACTGGTCGGCATCGACACCACACCAAAAACCACCCGACCGTTTTCGATCAGAGCGATGTTGACGGTGAACTCTTCGCTGCCACTGATGAATTCCTTGGTGCCGTCCAGCGGGTCCACCAGCCACCAGCGCTGCCAGCCAGCACGCACGCTTTGCGGGATATTGGCGTCTTCTTCCGACAACACCGGAATGCTCGGGTCCAGCGCTGTCAGCCCAGCGACAATCAGGTGATGCGCGGCCAAGTCGGCTGCGGTCACCGGCGAATCATCGGGCTTGGCCGTGACTTCAACGCCCGCACGCCAGAACGGCAGAATCGCCTCGCCAGCCTGCAATGCCAAAGCAACAACAGGCGCCATCAACGGGTGGGGGAAATTCATCGTCATCTCACTCAAGATTGAAAGAGCCGCGCTGGGTCAGAAGATCACGCGTCAGATACAGCGCCGCCAGCGCACGTCCTTCGGAAAACTGCGGATTGAGCGCCAGCGCCGACAGTTCGCGCAGGTTGACCTTGTCGACTCGCATCGGCTCTGGTTCGTCGCCCTCCAGGCGCTCTTCATACAGATCGGTGGCCAGCACCACCTGAATCTTCTGGCTCATGTAACCGGGCGACAACGACAGCTCCGTCAGATGCTCCAGTTGTCGGGCGCCGAAACCGGCCTCTTCCTTAAGCTCACGCTCGGCCGCTGCCAGTACATCCTCGCCCGGCTCGATCAGGCCTTTGGGCAAGGACAATTCGTAGGCATCGGTGCCACCGCAATACTCTTCGACCAGCACCGCATGTTCGGCATCGAGCATCGCCACGATCATCACCGCGCCGTAGCCCGCGCCCTTGCCGACCAGCCGCTCATACGTGCGTTCCACGCCATTGGAAAAGCGCAGCTTGAGTTCCTCGACCGCGAACAGACGACTGGTGGCGACTATCTCGCGGGCAAGTACGGTGGGTTTCTGGCGCATGCAAAGCTCCTTGGCGTGAACGCGCTACTATAACGCGGCTTTCCCGATTGTTTACCTCGGATATCCTTTCACCGCTCGAGACGTTGCCATGCCTTCATTACCGTGGTCCGACATCGATACCGTCCTGCTCGACATGGACGGCACGTTGCTGGATCTGCACTTCGACAACCACTTCTGGCTCGAACACCTGCCCCAGCGTTACGCCGACCTGCACGGGGTCAGCCGGGCCATGGCCGAGATGGAACTGCAGCCGCTGTTCGCGCGCCACGCCGGCCAGTTGCAGTGGTACTGCCTGGACTTCTGGAGTGCCGAACTGAAACTGTCGGTGCGCGAACTGAAACAGGAAAGCGCGCATCTAATCGCGTTGCGCCCGGATGCCGACACCTTTCTCGAGGCGATCAAACGCGCCGGCAAGCGGGTGATCATGATCACCAATGCGCACCGCGACTCGCTGTCGCTGAAACTGGAGCGGATCGAACTGGCGCCGTACTTCGAACGGCTGATCAGCTCCCACGATTACGGTTATCCCAAGGAAAATCCGCAATTCTGGGATGCCTTGCAGGCGGATATCGGGTTCGATCCGGCGCGCAGCCTGTTCATCGACGACACCTTGCCGATTCTGCGCAGTGCGCGGGATTTTGGCGTGGCGCATTTGCTCGCGGTGAAAGAGCCGGACAGCCGCAAGGGACCGAAAGACACCGCCGAGTTTGCTGCGGTCGAGGATTATCGGGATTTGATTGCAGGGCTGTGAAGCCGGGTTGCCCCAATCGCCAGCAGGCTGGCTCCCCACAGGAGAATGCGGTCACCTGTGGGAGCCAGCCTGCTGGCGATCAGATGGGGTTTACTTCGGAATACGAAGCTTCTGCCCCGGATAGATTTTGTTCACATCCTTGAGCATCGGCTTGTTGGCGTCGAAAATTTTCTGGTACTGATTGGCGTTGCCATAGACGCGCAGCGAAATCGCGCTGAGGGTGTCACCTGCTTTGACCTCGACAAACTCGGCGGCGACTACCACCGGCCCGGTCACGGTGATCTGGTCATCGACGCTGCCCACTCCTTGAATGTTGCCCACCGCCAGAAGAATTTTCTCTTTCTCTTCTTGACTGGCGACTTCACCGGTCACCGTCACCTTGTCGCCGTCCACGGTCGCCTGTACGTTGGGATTGCCCAGCCCGACCTTGTTGATGTGTTCCTTCAATTGCTCGCTGGCATTGGCATTACCGGGAGTCAGCAGATCCAACAGCTTTTCACCGGCTTCCTTCACAAAGCTCAAAAGACTCATAGCGCACACTCCTTGATTTGGGTTCCAGACGCCCAAGCCTAGACCACCCCGGCCAAACCCGGTTCCAGTCCGACCAATGACCCTGTGCGCACGCACGCGGTAGAATCGCCCACCCCGCCAACCTTTCCCGGAGCGAAGATGGACATCAAGCAACTGAAATTCCTCATCGCCCTCGACGAAACCCGTCACTTCGGCCAGGCCGCTGCGCGCTGCCACATCACCCAGCCGACCTTGTCGATGCGTCTGCGCAGCCTCGAAGAAGAACTCGACCTGCCGCTGGTCAACCGTGGCCAACGCTTCGAAGGTTTCACCGCGCCGGGCGAACGCGTGCTGGCGTGGGCGCGCACGGTGCTGGCGGCTTATGACGGCTTGCAGGCAGAAGCGGCGGCCTGTCGCGGCAATCTGATCGGTACGTTGCGCCTGGGCGTGGTGCCGCTGTCGAGCTTCGACCCGCTGCCGCTGATGCAACGCCTGCACGCTGCGCACCCGGAGTTGCGCTTCGAATTGTCGTCGCTGAGTTCCGAGCAGGTCCTCGAACACCTGGCCAACAATCGCATCGACATCGGCGTGTCCTATCTGGAACGTCTGGACGGCGAGCGCTTTGATTCTCTGGCCTTCGACGAAACGCGCATGGGCCTGCTTTACGATCAGCGCTCGTTTACCTTTGGCGAAGAACCGCTGAGCTGGGAAGCGCTGATCGAACTGCCGCTGTGCATGCTCACCAGCGGCATGCATTTTCGCCAGTCCATCGACCACAACTTCCACAGCCGCGGCCTGACCCCACAACCCCTGCTGCAAACCGACGCCGTGCATCAATTGTTACAGGCCGTACACGGCGGCTTTTGCTGCGCAATCATGCCGCTGGATGGCGGTGCGGAAACCCTGGCTGATCACCTGCGCCTGCAACCGATCGAAAATGCCCGCACGCTGGCGCCGCTGGGCCTGATCATGCGCCGTGGCGCGCCGCGTTCAGCGCTGGCGGAAGCCTGTTTCGCGCTGTACCAGAAATCGCCCAAAGAGGCTTGATCGACGGCATCTATCGGTAGATCGGTAATAGCGATTAGACGCGACAACTTGCCGCGCCTAGTCTTGACCTAGATCAAACCGTCGGTGATGCCATGAACGCCAAGCGTCCAGCCTGCGCGGCGCCAGCCCTCGAAACGCCCGCGCCCGCCGCCAGCCAGACCTACAGCTACAGCGATTTGCCCCGTGAGGAATCGGCCAGCACTGCGCTGGCCGAAGAAGTCGCGTTGGCGATTGCCTACAACGGCATCAGCCAGGCGGTGATGCTGGTGACGCCAACGGATCTGGAAGACTTCATTGTCGGCTTCAGCCTCGGCAGCGGCATCATTGAAGACGCCAGCGATATCTACGACCTGCAACTGACCGGCTCGGGCTCGGCGCAATATGCGCAGGTGACCATCGCCAATCGCGCTTTCTGGAACCTCAAGCAACAGCGTCGGCAATTGGCCGGCACCAGCGGTTGCGGTTTGTGCGGTGTCGAAGCGGTGGAACAGGCGCTGCCCGATCTCAAGGTTTTGCCCGGTGCGCCGCTGCCGCCGATCGCCTGGCTCGACGGCCTGCGCCAGCGCATCGGCGCGTATCAGCCGCTGGGCCAGCATTGCGGCGCGGTGCATGCCGCGGTGTTCATGAATGCCAGCGGCGAGTTGCTGCTCGGTCGCGAAGACATCGGCCGGCACAACGCCCTCGACAAGCTGATCGGCGGACTGATCCGCCAGAAGATTATGACCGAGGGCGGCCTGGCGATTGTCACCAGCCGTTGCAGTCTCGAACTGATCCAGAAGGTCCTGCGTGCCGGTATCCAGACCCTTGTCAGTCTGTCGGCACCGACCGGCCTTGCCGTGCAATGGGCACGGCGCCACAACCTCAATCTCATCCACCTGCCGCAGAAAAGTGCGCCGCGGGTGTACAGCCCCGCGATGGAGAATCAAGCGTGAGCCAACATCATCAAGCCGACCAGAAACCTGTCCCGCGCTACAAGCCTTACAAAGGTGCCGCCGGCGGCTGGGGCGCCCTGATCAGTGTGGCTCAGGCCTGGTTGACCAGCGACAACGCGCTGAAGAACCTGCGCATGATGCTCAAGACCAACCAGAACGGCGGCTTCGACTGCCCTGGCTGCGCCTGGGGTGATTCGCCGGAAAGCGGCATGGTCAAGTTCTGCGAAAACGGCGCCAAAGCGGTGAACTGGGAAGCAACCAAGCGCCGCGTCGATGCGAAGTTCTTCGCCAAGCACAGCGTAACTGCGTTGCTGGAGCAGAGCGACTACTGGCTGGAATATCAGGGCCGGCTGACAGAGCCGATGGTCTACGACGCTGAAACCGATCGCTACAAGCCGATCAGTTGGGAAGATGCGTTTGCCCTGATCGGCAAGCATTTGCGCAATCTGCCGAGCCCGGATCAGGCCGAGTTCTACACCTCCGGTCGTGCCAGTAACGAAGCGGCGTATCTGTATCAGTTGTTCGTACGCGCCTATGGCACCAACAATTTCCCTGACTGCTCGAACATGTGCCACGAGGCCAGCGGTGTGGCGCTGGCGCAAAGTGTCGGCGTCGGCAAGGGCACGGTGACGTTCGATGATTTCGAGCACGCCGATGCGATTTTTGTCTGGGGCCAGAACCCTGGCACCAACCATCCGCGGATGCTCGAGCCATTGCGTGAAGCGGTGAAGCGCGGCGCGCAGGTGGTGTGTATTAACCCGTTGAAAGAGCGCGGCCTGGAACGTTTCCAGCACCCGCAGCACCCGATCGAAATGCTTACCAACGGCGACAAACCGACCAACACCGCGTATTTCCGTCCGGCACTGGGCGGCGACATGGCGGTGCTGCGCGGCATGGCCAAGTTTCTGCTGCAATGGGAACGCGACGCACAGAAGGCCGGCGAGCCGGCGGTGTTCGATCACGACTTCCTCAATGCCCACAGCGCCAACGTGCTGGAATACCTCGGTGTGGTCGATGACACGTCGTGGGAGCAGATCGTCGAGCAGTCGGGCCTCACTCTGGTGGAAATCGAACAAGCCGCGCGTATGTACGCCAAAGGCAAGAACGTGATCATGTGCTGGGCGATGGGCATCACCCAGCATCGCCATTCGGTGCCGACCATCCAGGAAATCGCCAACCTGATGCTGCTGCGCGGCAACATCGGCAAGCCGGGCGCCGGTCTCTGTCCAGTGCGTGGTCACAGTAACGTGCAGGGCGACCGCACCATGGGCATCAACGAACGTCCACCGGTGGCGTTCCTCGATTCGCTGGAGCGGCGCTTCCAGTTCAAGGTGCCGCGCCACAATGGGCACAACGTGGTCGAGGCGATCCACGCGATGGCCGAGGGCCGCGCCAAGGTGTTCATCGGTCTGGGCGGCAACTTCGCCCAAGCCACGCCGGACAGCCCACGCACCTTCCAGGCGCTGCGCAACTGCGACCTGACCGTACAGATCAGCACCAAGCTCAACCGCAGCCACTTGGCTCACGGCAAAGACGCGCTGATCCTGCCGTGCCTGGGTCGTACCGACATCGATATCCAGAGCGAAGGCCCGCAAGCGGTCACCGTGGAAGACTCGTTCAGCATGGTTCACGCCTCCAACGGCCAGTTGCAGCCGCTGTCGAACCAGATGCGCTCGGAGCCGTCGATCATCGCCGGCATCGCCGCCGCGACGTTGGGCAGCAAACCGGTGGACTGGAACTGGCTGGTCGCCGATTACGCACGCATTCGCGAACTGATTGCCGACACCATCCCGAACTTCAAGGACTTCAACGAGAAGGTGAAAAACCCGGGTGGTTTCTACCTCGGCAACAGCGCTGGCGCGCGCAAGTGGAACACGCCGTCGGGCCGGGCCAATTTCCGTCCGAACCTGCTGCCCGTGGATCTGGTGCACGAACGCACCCGCGCCACCGGGCAACTACCGGACCTGATCCTGCAATCGATGCGTTCCCACGATCAGTACAACACCACGATTTACGGTCTCGACGACCGTTATCGCGGCGTCAAAGGCCAGCGTGACGTTTTGTTCGTCAACGAGGCCGACATCATTCGCCTGGGTTTCCGTCCGGGGCAGAAGGCCGACATCGTGTCGCTGTGGGACGATGGCCGGGAGCGCCGGGTGAAAGGTTTTACATTATTGGCGTTCGATATTCCTGCCGGCCAAGCGGCGGCGTACTATCCGGAAGTCAATCCGCTGGTGCCGCTGGAAAGTACCGGTGATGGCAGCCACACGCCGACATCGAAATTCATTGCGATCCGGCTGGAAGCGGCGAGTGAGAGCGGGTTGATCATGGCCAAAACCGCTTAATCGGCGCTTGCATTGGCCCCTTCGCGAGCAGACTCGGTCCCACATGGGATTGCATTCCAAGTGGGACCGAGCCTGCTCGCGAAAGCAATGGAAGTGCCCACTTACCTGCTGGGCCGGACGCTTTTCCAACGCCCACAAAAAAGGCCGTTTTTACATAAAAACGGCCTGTCCGAAGTAGCTAAAGACCGGCGAAAAACGGTTAAGTTCCAGTGAAAAAACAGTAACTTGCAATATTGTATACAAGTCGTGTTATTCGTCGGATTTTGATTGTCACGCCCATTGCAGAGCCTCAGGATCGGCGCCGTCATCCCTTTGAGGCTCATCCTCTATGAAGTTCTCCTCGATTCTCTTGTTGTCCCTTGGCCTGGTCAGTGGCTTCGCTTCTGCCGGCGGCACCACCGAAGCAGGTGTGGGCGGCGCATTGGGCGGGGTTCTTGGCTCGGTCGTCGGTCAGTCTATAGGCGGCAATACAGGTTCCACCATTGGCGCAGCCTTGGGCGGCGCAGGTGGTAGCGCAGTCGGCGCAGACCGCCACAGCCGTGGCGAAGCCGCCATTGGCGGTGCGTTGGGCGCAGCCGGCGGTAACGTCGTAGGTCGCAGTCTGGGCGGCACCACCGGCAGCCTGATCGGCTCCGCGGCAGGTGGCGGTGCAGGTGGCGCACTGGGTAACTACATGGGCCGCGATGATGACGATGATCGTCATCGCGATCGCCGCTACGATGATCGCCGTTACTACCGCGATCGTGGTCACCCAGGCCGCGGCCATGCTTACGGCCACCGCAAGCACCACAAGCACTATCGCCACCGCTAAGGCGCAGGCTTGAACAAAAATCGCAGCCCGAGGGCTGCGATTTTTTTTGCCTGTTTCAGACGGCCAAACGTTCCAGCGCTGCGCGCAGCCCGGGCGGAATCGGCACCGGTTGATTGCTCGCCCGGTCCACGAAGACATGAACGAAGCGCCCGGCTGCGCAGGCCTCCACTTCTCCGACCTTGAACACAGCCAATTCGTATTGCACCGAACTGTTGCCCAGCTTGCCCACGCGCATGCCGATTTCGATCAGATCCGGGAAGGCGATCGAGGCGAAATAATCGCAGGCTGAGCTGACGACAAAACCGACTACTTCGCCGTCATGGATATCCAGCCCGCCGACCTGGATCAGATACGTGTTCACGGCGGTGTCGAAGAAGCTGTAATAAGTGACGTTATTGACGTGGCCGTAGGCGTCGTTGTCGTGCCAGCGTGTGGTGATGGGCTGGAAGTGTGGGTAGTCGGTGCGTTGGGGTGTCGGGTTGGACATTTGATCAGCGATTCCTGAAGGTCTTTTGGCGAGTCTAAGTCAAAACTGTGCGACGGCTTTCGCGAGCAGGCTCGCGCCCACCAGAGACCGCGATTCAAAATGTGGGAGCAAGCCTGCTCGCGAAGACGTCAGCAAAGCCGCAATATTTCAACGATCAGCAAACCCCTTCCCCTGCGCCGCCAGTTCGCCAATCAACCGCGCCGGTTTCCACTGATCACCCTGGCGCGTCTCCATCGCCAGCAGACGCTGATGGATATCCGCCAGCCCTTGCTGATCCGCCCAGGCCATAGGCCCGCCCTTGTCGGCCGGGAAGCCGTAGCCGTTCAGGTACACCAGATCGATGTCATGGGCCGACTCGGCAATGCCTTCCTGGAGAATTTTCGCGCCCTCGTTGACCAGCGCCAGCAGGCAGCGCTCGCGAATTTCCTCAGGACCGATCTCGCGGCGCTGGAAACCCAGCCCTTCACTGACCTGCAACACCAGTGCGTCAACCTCGGGGTCATGCTCAGCCTGCCGACTGCCGGGTTCGTAATGGTAATAACCGTTGCCGGATTTCTGCCCGAAGCGGCCCAGCTCGCACAGACAGTTGTCGACCTGCACCTCTGGCGCATCCTGGCCCTTGCCGGCCAGTTCGCGGGCACGCCACTCCAGGTCGATACCGACCACGTCGTACATGCGGAAGGGTCCCATAGCGAATCCGAAACCCTGCAGCGCTGCATCAACCTGATGCGGGTAGGCGCCTTCGAGCAGCATCTTGCGTGCTTCCAGCACGTACGGGTGCAACATGCGATTGCCGATGAAGCCATGGCAATTGCCCGATACCACGCTGACCTTGCCCATGCGCTTGCCCAGCGCCAGAGCTGCCTCAAGGGCCGCCGGTGAAGTCTGCGCACCGCGGATGATCTCCAACAGTTTCATGATGTGCGCCGGGCTAAAGAAATGCAGGCCCAGCACTTGCTCCGGACGGCGCGTGGCCGCGGCAATCGCATCGATATCCAGCGCCGAAGTATTACTGGCCAGCAGTGCTTCAGGCTTGAGCAGGCCATCCAGTTCGCGAAAGATCTTTTGCTTGAGCTCAAGATTTTCGTACACCGCTTCGATCACCAGATCGACATTGCGAATCGCCGCATAGTCGGCGGCGGCACTGACCCGGGCAATACGCACGTCAGCCTCCGCCTGATCGATCCGTCCCTGGCGCACATTGTGCGCGTAGGTTTCGGCGACAGCGGCAAGCGCCTGTTCGAGCATCTGTGGGTTGTTATCCACCCATTGCACCGCAACGCCGGCGTTGACCAGGCACATGACAATGCCGCGGCCCATGGTCCCCGCACCGATCACCGCGGCTTGCTGAATATCGAAGGATGTCTGGCTCATGTTGTTCTCTTGTTGGCGATCCAAAGACTGGAATCACCATAGTCAGCCAATGAGGTTTTTTGAAGTTTATTACCGTGATGGTTGGTATTCAGCGGATGGATACAGGCGCGTTTTTTGTAGGAGCGAGCCTGCTCGCGAAGGGGCCAAAGGCTTGAAATCAAGGTGCCTGATCCTGCGTTTTCGCGAGCAGGCTCGCTCCCGCAAAAGTCCCGGTCACCCAGTTAGATTGTCAGCAGCCCAACTGCGCACTTCGGCAAAGGGATATTCCTCCAGCGCCGCGAACCCGGAAATCGTCCGCGCCTTGAGTTTGGTGAACAGCGGCACGCTTATCCCGCACAAAAACCGCGTCAACCGCTCGGCCGTTGGCATCGCACCGGTGTGCTGCTCGTGCTTGTGGATAAATTCGCCACACAGCTGCGCAAAGTTTTCATCCACAAGCGCTGGCAGCTCCGGCGCTGCTGGCAACCGTGCAACGTGGCCGTGACACACCGAACAATGCCCACACTGTTGCGGGGCATTGCGGTCGCCGAAATATTCGGCCAGGCGATAACCCAGGCAGCGTTCGCTGGCGAACATCGCAAGCATGGCGTGAATGCGGGTGATTTCAGCCTGCTCATGGCGGGTGAAATAGTCGTGTAGCTCGGTACTCAAATGTTCACTATCGAAATCACTGCGCAGCAAGCTGTACACCTCGGTCATCTGCTTGCTTTCCAGCTCGATCCAGCCTTTTTCCTGGAAGTAATCCAGCGCCTTCACCACCCGACTGCGCTCGGCAGAATACTGCGCGTACATTGCGTCGAAATTCACCGTGGCCCACGAACGTGCACGGGTTGAGGTCTGGATCAGTGCGGCAACGAAGTCCCGGCGTTCGCCGTCAAAACGCTCAAGCAGAACCTCCGGCTCCAGCAGGTATTTGAATCGGTATTCGGCGTAATAGGCATAGCGCGGCGCTATCAAGCCGCGCAGTTCCAACTGAACCAGCAAAGTCTTCAACGGCAACGAGCGGATATTGCTCTGGTCCGCCAGCGGGCCGAGCATGAACTCCCACTGCCCCTGCACTGCCGAGGCCTTGATTTCATCCAGCACGTAACGAATGCCTGCACACTCCGGGGTGTCGCCGTAGACAAAGTTTTCCAGCACGTTGAGGCTGTCGCGATTGGCCAATACCAGGCAATCGGATGGCTGCCCGTCACGACCGGCGCGGCCGATTTCCTGACTGTAGTTTTCGATGGATTTGGGCAGGTCGAAATGCACCACGTTGCGAATGTCGCTCTTGTCGATGCCCATGCCGAACGCGATAGTCGCAACGATGCAATTGGACTGCCCGGCCATGAAGCGTTTCTGGATCGCTTCGCGTTGGTCGTGAGGCAGGCCGGCGTGATACGCCTCGGCCTGAATGCCATTGCGTTCAAGGTACTCGGCGATGTGTGCGGCGGTTTTCTGCAAGGTCACGTAGACGATGCTCGGCTGGCCCGCTCGCGCGCTCATCCACTCGACCAGACGCCGGCGCTTGTCCTCACCGCGCACCGGTTCGACCAGCAGATTGAGGTTGGGCCGGTAGAAGCCGGTGCTCACCACGTCCTCGGCGGCGATATCGAATTTGGCCTGCATGTCGGCAATCACATTCGGCGTTGCCGTAGCGGTCAGCAGCAGGGCTTGCGGGATGTTGAACTGGCGCTGGTAGTCCGGCAGCTTGAGGTAGTCGGGACGGAAATTGTGCCCCCACTCGGAAATACAGTGCGCCTCGTCCACGACCAATAACGAGATGGGTACCTGCTGCAGAAAGTTGCGAAAGCGCTCGTTCTTCAAGCGCTCCACCGAGACCATCAGGATCTTCAATTCACCTGAGCGGGCGCGAGCCATCACCGCACCGGCGTCATCGCGATTCTGCGCCGAATCGATGCTGCCGGCCGAGATGCCATGGCGATGCAGAAAGGCCAGTTGATCCTGCATGAGCGCCAGCAGCGGCGACACTACCAGCGTCAGGTGCGGCAACAACAGCGCCGGCAGTTGATAGCAAATCGACTTGCCGGAACCGGTGGGGAAAATGGCCGCGGCCGAGCGCCCGGCCAGTACCGCACTGATCGCGGCTTCTTGTCCGGGTCGAAACTGTGAGAAACCAAAAACCTGTTCCAGGGTGTTGTGCATTCGCTGTCACTCCGTTGACCGCTGCCATGCCAACAGCCTAGCGGGCGATTGCAGCGAGTCGAGAAAAGGTCGGGGTCAAATCGATTCGGGATGATACCGCGTGGTGGAATGCTCAACGCAAGCGCACGGGGAATGCGATTGAAAAGCGCCGTTTCCGTTCAAACGAGTGTCAGACGCCTGGAAACTTCCTACTGAATCCGAGGTACACGTTATGAAGTTCCATCACGAATCGTCTGCCGCAAAAGTAGGAATATTCACTGGTCGAGTCTTTGCCAAAACAAACCGCGAAAACCTGTAGGAAAGATCGCTCAATTGACGAAAAAGTGCCTACGAAAGCTGTCCACTGCGGCTGTCTTGTTTCACCGCGAAACGCCCTTCTATAGTGACCGGCGCGGCCTGATATAACTCCAGCCCGCCCGAACGCCTCAGCACAGGACACGCTTGACCATGATCAACCGCTACCGCCCGCTCAAAACTCGCTACAGCGAAAACCCGGTCCTGCTCATCGACAGCCATGCCAGCCCGCGCGACCTTATCGACGCCGCCGATCAGCGCTTGCGCGCGGCCGGTGACCTGCTGGAAACACTCTATTGCCTATGTTTTAAACAGGCAGATGTGAAAGACATTCCCAATATCGTCAACGCGCTTTATTTACTGGTACAAGATGGCTGCGACTTGCTGGAAGTCGCCAAACAGAACTCGCCACAAACAAGTTATAAATAACCAGCACTACAAATACAGAAACAACAGAACGCTTTATTTATCCATGCAACCGCCACTAACTTGTTTGCTCTTACAACTAAACAAGGGCAACACCATGACTGTTTTAACCATTTTCTTTTGCGGCACCGGCTCGAACAAGTTTGATGTCACCCATGAAAACTTTTGGGACGGTGAACTGGTTTCGACACTGGCCGCGAACCATGCGGGCCGGGAGTTCGCCGAATGGATCGTGGTCGACGGGCCGGGCAGTGGCAACCTGCAAGCCGACGATCTGTTTACCAAAACCAAGGAGTACGGCCTCACCGGCACACTGTTCGGCAAAGGCTGGGAAGAAAACGTGCGGCACGCCGTGAATATCATCAAAGGCAAATGCAACTGGCAGCGCGAACAACTTACCGAACAAGAATACAACCGTCTGAAAGCCGCCGGCATTCCTATCGACGATGTAAAAGTCGAAGGCTCGTGGTTCTGGCGTAAATATAACTACGGCGAGCGCAGCGTGACCCAGCAAACGTTACAAGAGCAAATCATCAAGACGTTCCGCAAGGACGGCGTAATCCCGACTCAAGTCAATCTGGTAGGCTGGAGCCGTGGCGGGATCAGCTGCCATATGTTGGCGAATGCGATGTTGAATGATCCGCAGCTGAAACATATTCCGGTGAATGTCTTTGCGCTTGATCCTGTACCGGGCATTGGCAACTTCCAGGACCAACGGGTCAGGCTCGGTGCCAACGTCAAAGAATACGTGGCGTTCTTTGCCCGCGATGAGCGCTCCAAAGGCTTCAGCTGCGTCATTCCCCAAACCGCGGTCGGCACCAAAACCAGCATCTACCCCATGGCCGGCCGTCACGCGACCATGGCCGGTAACGCCACCGCCGCCGGCGGCGTACCGACCAGCAGCAGCGATCTGAAAACCTTCATCGAACCGGGCCGCGTCGTCCGCCACTTCGCCGAAACCTGCCTCAAACGTTGGGGCGTGCGACTGAACAAGACCCTGAACCTCAGCGAAGCCGACCTGCTGCGCCTCACCGGCGCCATTGCCAGCGCCGAAGCGCGCTACAAACTGATGCACAAGGTTTCCTACACCTACTTCACCGAACTGGATCAAGGCGAACGCTATGTGTCGCTGGGCAGCAAAGGCGTGCCGTTCTCGGCGGTGAAAGGTTCGATCTATACGCCCGCAACCGGATTGACGACCAGCGTGCTGGAGTTGGCGGCGTATAAACATCTGCGTTGAAAAGTGAATAGCCGTTGATAGCAACGTCCGATGAGATCTTCATACCGGTCCTACGCAGGCGGACTCTTTGTCTTCTATCGGGGTTGGGGGATGCGAACTTATAGTCGTGGCTGTCGCTGTTCACTTAGCGGCTCAGGTTTGGTCACCTGAAAACAGAGATAACTGATGCATGCCCTTGTATGCTGCCAGCACATTCTGTCGGCACGCTTAATGGCGGCTGTGTTTGGGACGCTTCGGCGTACCGGGTTATCTCTGCCGGTTTGACCAACTTGAACACAGTCCGCCTCCACCGCTTGGTCACGGTAGCAGCGGTTTTCGTTGCCTTCAGAGATGTCAAAAAAATGAAAACATGGAATGAGTTTCTCACCGATCGCTACCACCCACTAGAATCCAGCCTCACCGACACCAAGCCCCTGCTCATCGACACCGCCGCCAACCCGCAAGACATCCTCGAATGTGCAGTCCAGCGTCTGCGCGCTTCCAGCGACCTGCTCCGCACCCTGTACTGCCTCAACTTCAAACAAGCCGACGTCGAAGACATCCCCCACATCACCCACGCGCTTTATCTCTTGACGCAGGACGGCTGTGACCTGCTGCAGGTCGCGCAGCAGCGGATGCTCAACTGGAAAGCACCGACCGGAGCTTGAGTGATTACACCGCTCTCAACTAACCGTCGAGAGCGGTAACCAGGGCAATCAACCACCGGAGTAATCATGAGCAAATTCTTTGAAGAGCTGATGGAAAGCGTGCGGGAAATGGACGAGATTTTACGCAGTGAGCGTCCCACTCCCAGTCCACCCTTTTCACCGACAACAGACGACAAAACCGCGTTGTCGTTTGAGCAAAAACAAGCCTGCTACGACAAGGTACGCCGCTCGAATTACCTGGCCAGCCTTCATATCGAGGGCTGTGACACCCACCGCACCGATGCCGACAAGCCGCTTCCTTCGCGTGAGTCAGCCCTCGAAAAGCATCGTGAAAACAAAGACTGATTAGAAACCACACTACGTATAAGCGGCAGTATTCTAGCCGTATTGCGTGGATACAATTGGAATAATGCCATTTAAAAACTTGGACACTGCAGATCTACCCAATCAAGCATCCTTCCGCTTAAGTGATATTATTATGGCAGTTAAGTTTAAAAAATGAAGGAATACTGCCACATGGCCAAGAAAACAGCGCCGCTTTTGCCCTCCACTGCTCGACTTCTGGTCGACTTTGGCGAACGCCTGAAGCTGGCTCGCCTGCGCCGCAAATTGACGGCCAAGCAAGTCGCCGAACGATCTGGCATGTCACTGACAACCTTGCGCAATGTGGAGACGGGACGATCAGGAGTAACCATCGGCGCCTACCTTTCGGTCATGCAAGTGTTGGGATTGGAGAAGGATCTGAACAAACTCGCTGCAGCCGATGAGATGGGACGCCAGTTGCAGGATGCGCAGTTAATGCCTGCAACACGATCCGCAGTAAAAAAAAACCAGCGAGTACGAGCAGCCAGTGCGGTAAAAAAGGGCGCATCCGAATACCTCGGGACTTCAAACGTTACCGATGCCGCCACTACCACGAAAATTCCGGCTGACTTCCCACTCAACACACACTCACTCTCCAGCCTCTTGAACAAGAAGAAAAAGGCCGGCCCCCCAACAGGTGAAGAATGACGCTGATTGCTGTTTATGCAGATTGGGAGTCCTTGAAAGGCGCCAGACGCCTCGGATTTCTACATGCAAGAAAAACACGCAACACCAACGTGTTCGAATTTGAATACGACCCCAAGGCGCTGGCCGATCCCGAGTTGAATTTCATAACCCTGGACCCGCGCATCGGCCCCTTCGAAGGCCGCCAATTCCCCGGAGAACATCAGAGCCGCTTTGGCGTCTTTGCAGACTCGAGTCCTGATCGTTGGGGCCAAATGCTTATGAAGCGCCGTCTGGAGAGGGACATTCGCGACGGTTTGCTTCCCCGCAACAGCAAGTTGTTTGAATCCGATTACCTGCTTGGCGTGCACGACCTGTTCCGCGTCGGCGCCCTTCGCTACAAACTTAATGACGAAGGCAACTTCCTCGACGACCGCGACGGTGTTGCCGCCCCACCCTTTGTCGAGCTACGTGCCTTGGAACAGGCAAGTCTCGCCCTGGAAAACGATAGGGACAACACAGCCCTCGATGGCCGCGAATGGCTAAGAATGCTCATCGCACCAGGCGGCTCGCTGGGCGGCGCCAGGCCGAAAGCCAGCGTCGTCGACGAGTTCGGCCAACTGTGGATCGCCAAATTCCCAAGTACGAGAGATGACTACGATGTAGGTGGTTGGGAATTTGTAGTAAACGCTTTGGCAGTCAATTGTGGCCTACGTGTTGCCACCGGCATGGCCCGACGCTACGCAAGCGATCACCACTGCTTCCTGGTGAAGCGTTTCGACCGAACCGAACACCGTGGCCGACACCACTTCGCATCAGCCATGACCATGACGAACCGCGTGGACGGGGACGACGCCTCAACCGGCGCCAGCTATCTAGAGTTGGCGGAAGTCATCATGGAACACGGCTCGGAACCCAATGCAGACCTTCGCGAACTGTGGTCACGAATCGTCTTCAACATCCTGGTCTCCAACACTGACGACCACCTGCGAAACCACGGTTTTATTCTGGATCCTGGTCGGGGATGGCGATTGTCGGCAGCCTACGACATGAATCCGGTGGCACACGCGGATGGGTTGAAGCTGAGCATCACTGATTCTGACAATGCGCTGGATTTGGAGCTGGCGAGGGAAGTAGCAGAGTATTTTCGCGTCAGTCGCAGCGATACAAAGGAAATCATTGAGAACTTTCAAGAAACGATCAAGCAATGGTCGGCCTTGGCAGACACGCTAGGGCTATCGAGACGCGAGCAAGAAAAAATGATCAGTGCATTTCATGATTAAGAAAGTTAAGCCCAATGAATCCCGAAACACCACCCACAAAAAAGCCGCCCCTAAAGGGCGGCTTTTTCATTCACAACAAACCAATCTTACAACTTCGGCCCTGCAGCCTTGATCGCGTCGCTCACTTCGAACTTCTTGAAGTTCTCGATGAACAGACCGGCCAGTGCTTTCGCAGCCTCGTCGTATGCGGCCTTGTCAGCCCAGGTGTTGCGTGGGTTGAGCAGGACGGTGTCGACGCCCGGGACGGCCAGTGGCACGTCGAGGTTGATGGTGTCGAGGTGTTCGGTGGCGGCACCGATCAGTGCGCCGCTCTGGATCGCTGCGATCACCGCGCGGGTGGTCGGGATGTTGAAGCGTTTGCCGACGCCGTAGCCGCCGCCGGTCCAGCCGGTGTTGACCAGGTAGACCTTGGAGCCGAAGCCGCGGATGCGCTTGATCAGCAGCTCTGCGTATTCACCAGCCGGGCGCGGGAAGAACGGTGCGCCGAAGCAGGTGGAGAAGGTCGACTTGATGCCGCTGCCCGAACCCATTTCAGTCGAGCCCACCAGTGCGGTGTAGCCGGACAGGAAGTGGTACGCCGCTTGTTCTTCGTTGAGGATCGACACTGGCGGCAGCACGCCGGTCAGGTCGCAGGTCAGGAAGATCACCGCGTTCGGCTCGCCACCGAGGTTCTTCTCGGACCGCTTGGCCACGTGTTCCAGCGGGTAAGCAGCACGGCTGTTTTGGGTCAGGCTGACATCGGCGTAGTCGGCGTGCTTGGCGTCGTCGATGACGACGTTTTCCAGCACCGCGCCGTGTTTGATGGCTTTCCAGATGACCGGCTCGTTCTTCTCGGAGAGGTCGATGCACTTGGCATAGCAACCGCCTTCGATGTTGAACACCACGCCTTCGCCCCAGCCGTGTTCGTCGTCACCGATCAGGTAACGGCTTTCATCGGCCGACAGGGTGGTTTTACCGGTGCCCGACAGACCGAAGAACAGGGTCACGTCGCCTTCTTCGCCGATGTTGGCAGCGCAGTGCATCGGCAGCACGTCAGCGGCCGGCAGCAGGAAGTTCTGCACGGAGAACATGGCTTTCTTCATTTCACCGGCGTAACGCATGCCAGCGATCAGGACTTTTTTCTGCGCGAAGTTGATGATCACGCAACCATCGGAGTTGGTGCCGTCACGCTCAGGCACGCACTCGAAGTTGGCCACGTTGAGCACTTGCCACTCATCACGACCAGCCGGGTTGTACTGGGCCGGATTGATGAACAGGCAACGACCGAACAGATTCTGCCAGGCAGTCTGGGTGGTCATTTTCACGGCCAGGTAGTGATCTTCCGCAGCGCCTACAT
Organism: Pseudomonas sp. Z003-0.4C(8344-21); assembly: GCF_900104975.1. Classification (NCBI taxonomy): domain Bacteria; kingdom Pseudomonadati; phylum Pseudomonadota; class Gammaproteobacteria; order Pseudomonadales; family Pseudomonadaceae; genus Pseudomonas; species Pseudomonas sp. Z003-0.4C(8344-21). The sequence continues at coordinate 6,066,326 of NZ_LT629756.1, forward strand.
GCACGTGGGAGACAAAGTGCTCTTGCGCATTGTTGAAGGCTTCTACGCGAGCCCACAGGGCATCGAACTTGTCGGCCGGGAACTTGCGATTGATCGGGCCCCAGGCGATTGCAGCCTGGGTGGAAGGCTCTTCAACGATGAAACGGTCGACTGGCGAACGGCCGGTGCGATGACCGGTGCGGACTACCAGAGCGCCGGTATCGGCAAGCTCGCCCTCACCGCGTTGCAGGGCTTCTTTTACCAGATCATCAACACTCAGATCGGTGTACACGGCGTTATTGGCTTGCGTCATGAGGTTCCCCGTCGGCCAGTGGCCGAGTGTGCTCCAAACGTTTTGTAGTAGAAAGTCGTGCACTACTACCGCGAAAAAAGTGGGCCGGATTATGCCAGAAAAGCCCAAAAAGAGTAGGGTCCTCCCGTCGTAACGGCGAAATTCCGTCGCTACGCAGTGAATTTACCTGCGCTGAACCGTTTTAGTGCCGGGTATCTGACGGCGTGTCGACACCCGCGCCAGCGAACAATTGAGCGATATCGGCCGAGTCGAACACGTACTGCTGATTGCAGAACTGGCAGTCGATCTCCACTTTGCCGCCCTGTTCAGCCGCCAGCGCCAGCGCATCCTCCAGCCCAAGACTGACCAGCGCATTGCCGGAGCGTTCCCGCGAGCAGCTGCAGTTGAAGCGCAAATGCTGCACATCGAACAGGCGCACTTGCTCCTCGTGATAGAGGCGGTGCAGCACGGTTTCGTTGTCCAGGCTGAGCAACTCATCGGCGCCCAGAGTGCTGGCCAGCGCGGTGAGGTGCTGCCAACTGGCGGCGCGATCTTCCTCGTCTTTCAAGCGGTCGGCAGGCAATTGCTGCAGCAGCATGCCGCGGGCACGACGGCCGTCGGCGAACAGTTTGAAGCGAGTGCCGACCTGTTGCGACATGACGAAATAGTTGGTGAAGCAATCCGACAGGGTTTCGCCGTCGAGATCAACGATGCCCTGATAACGCTGGCCAACGGTCGGGTCGACGGTCAGGGCCAGTACGCCGTTGGGCATCAGGTCGGCCAGGGTGGCGTCCGCGGCAATCTGCTCGGCGTCATAGCGCGCCAGGCCACGGATTTCGCGTTCGCTGGAGCATTCGATCATCAGCAGCGGAATCGGCCCTTCGGAGCGCGCCTGCAAAATCAGCAGACCGTCGAACTTCAAAGTGCCGACCATCAGCGATGCCGCCGCCATCAATTCGCCGAGCAACTGCGCCACCGGCTCCGGGTACGGGTGCTTGGCAAGAACCTCGGCGTAGCTGCGCTCGAGCGCGACCAGTTCGCCGCGAGTGTCGCTGTCGTCGAAGATGAAACGTTGGGTGAAATCGGTATCCGTTAGGTCGGTCATAGGTCCGGGTATCTGAAGGTGATGACAAAATGATTACAAAACGTGAAAATTTGCGCTTCTTGGCACCCTTTTTGGTGCCGGCGTTTTGGCCATGGGAGGCATTTTATGAACAATCCGGGTTTGTTCCAATCAAGGTGGAACCTCGGCCGGCTGGTTCTGTGTAACGTAGTGCCATTGGCGCTACTGGCTTTCTGGTTATGGCCTACAGGCCAGATGCTGTGTGTGATTTTCGACGAGCGGCTGTTCCGCTCGCTCAACACACCACTGGCCAGCAACCCGATATGGCTCCACATCTGGGCAATTGCAAGTCTGCGCCCGTTCGACATCGTTGTCGGTCTGATTTTGCTGACGCTGCTTATCAAGGGCGACTGGGTGTTCAAGGCGATCGACGTTCGCCGCGCATTTTTCGGTTTTTTCTCGATCCTGCTGCTGATGGTGGTGATCCGCGCGCTGTTTTCCAGATTCGCCGATCACATGGGCTGGCAGCACAACAGCCCATCGATGGTCCTTGAAGGCGCGGTACATATCAGCGATTACTTCCCGCATCTGGAAAAGACCTGGGAGCTGAAGGACCGCTCCGGGCAGAGTTTTCCCGGTGATCACGCTTCGGTGCTGTTGATCTGGGCGTTGTTCATGGCGGTGTTCAGCCGCACGGTGGGCCAGTTTCTGACGGTCTGGGGCTTGGCGCTGTTGTTCATGTTGCCGCGCCTGGTGGCCGGTGCGCATTGGGGTCAGGACGATTACATCGGCGGCGTATTGCTGGCGGTGTGGGCGTTGGGTTGGGGTTATTACACGCCGTTCGCTTATCACGCGGCAAATTTCTGGCTGAAGGTGACTGCGCCGATTTTTGCGTTGCTCGGCAAGTTGCCGGTGGTTGCGCGGATGAGTGTGGTGCGTAGCGCGTGATTCCGCGTCGCCTTCAGCGAGTGCTGCGCACTCGAATCGCCAGCAGGCTGGCTCCCACAGTAAACCGAGTTGCTTGAGCATCATGCGGTCAATGTGGGAGCCAGCCTGCTGGCGATGAGGCCGGCACTGACAGCACAAACCTCGGGTTAATCGTTGTTGCTGCTGCCACGAAACTTGAACAAATCCCGCCGCTGTTTCTTGCTTGGCTTGCCGTCGGTGCTGACGCCCAGCGCCCCCGCTTTGCGCATCGCTGCTGCGGCTTCGCGCTTGGCAATACTCGCCTCGGTCTCGCTGTAAAGCGTCTGGGCTTCCGGCGCCCCGCGCCGCACAATCGATAACGCTTCAACCCTCACAGTGCGCTCTTCGAAACCGGTACGAATCTGGAATTCGTCGCCAATCCGCGGCTCTTTGCCAGGCTTGCAGCGTTCACCACGACAATGCACTTTGCCGCTTTCGATCGCGGCTTTCGCCAACGCGCGGGTTTTATAGAAGCGCGCTGCCCACAGCCACTTGTCGAGACGGACCTTGTCGTCCTCTTCCTGTTTTTGCGCCATATGAATTCCTCGTTCAGCCAGTAGTCGGAACTGTACTACCGTTTCTGTCGGGCGCAAGAACTCGGCCCTCCAGATAGACTGTGATCTAGGCCGGCTATGCGGCATGGAGTGTTCGAGTGACTACAATTTTCCCCTCTTCGTTGACCGCGCCCAAGAGCGGTTGCCAGGGCTGCCAGCAAAGCGAGCCGCTGGATTTCGATTTTGCCTTTGCCTATCAACCGATTGTCGACCTGCGCGACCAATCGGTGTTCGCCCATGAAGCGCTGGTGCGCGGCGTCGCCGGTGAAGGCGCGATGTCCGTGTTAGATCAGGTTACAGAAGCAAGCCGCTACCGCTTCGACCAGCTCTGCCGGACCCGCGCCATCGAAGGCGCGGCAGCGCTAAACATGCAGACATACTTGTCGATCAACTTCATGCCCAACGCCGTCTATCGTCCAGAGTTATGCATTCGCAGCACCCTGGAGGCGGCGAAAAAACACAATTTTCCGATCGACCGGCTGATTTTCGAAACCCTGGAAAGCGAGCACGTAGATAACTATCGCCATTTGACCAATATTCTGCGTGAATACCGCGAATTCGGCTTCAAGACCGCCATCGACGATTTCGGTGCCGGGTATTCGGGGCTCAATCTGCTGGCGGATTTCCAACCGGACCTGATCAAACTCGACATGGCGCTGATCCGTGATGTCGATCGCGACCGTGTTCGTCAGGCGATCGTTCGGGGGATTGTCACAATCTGTGCGGAGTTGAACGTTACAGTCATCGCCGAAGGTATCGAGAGCGCCGGTGAACGGGATTTCCTGGCGGACTGTGGAATATTTCTGATGCAGGGCTACTGGTTCGCCAGACCTGCATTCAAAGCGTTGGCCCAGGTCACACCTGAAGCCTGGACGCGTTAATCGTTGGTTTCTTTCTTTGAAGACATTTGATCATTTGACCGTTGTCGGTCTGCGCGAGTGGGTGGCGCTCCCGGATCTGGGAGTCGCCGGCCTTCGGGCGAAAATCGACACCGGCGCCAGCACCTCCAGCCTGCACGCCACCGACATCGAGCCGTTCGAACGTGACGGCGAGAAATGGGTGCGTTTCACCGCGCACCTCGGCACGGTGGTGCAGTTGCGTCATCGTCGCTGCGAAGCGCCGCTGGTGACGCGCAAGACCATCAAAAGCTCCAACGGCCATGCGCAGGTGCGCTACGTGATCAGCACCACCCTGGCCCTGGGCGATCGAGTGTGGCGGGTCGAGTTCACCCTCGCCTGCCGCAAGTCCATGCGCTATCGCCTGTTGCTCGGTTCCAAAGCCCTGATCGATGGCCACCTGGTGGTCAATCCGGGCATCAAATATGTACAAGACAAGCCGGTGTTCCCGGTATCTACCTTTTCCACAGGTGTTGCATGAAGATCGCTGTGCTGTCGCGTAATCCGCGTCTGTATTCCACCCGCCGTCTGGTCGAAGCCGGAACCGAGCGCGGGCATGAAATGGTGGTGATCGACACCTTGCGCGCCTATATGAACATCGCCAGCCACAAGCCGCAGATCCACTATCGCGGCAAACCGCTGGAAGGCTTCGATGCGGTGATTCCGCGGATCGGCGCGTCGGTGACTTTCTACGGCTGCGCGGTGTTGCGCCAGTTCGAAATGATGGGGGTATTCCCGCTCAACGAATCGGTGGCCATCGCCCGCTCGCGGGATAAACTGCGTTCGCTGCAACTGCTGTCGCGCCGCGGTATCGGTTTGCCGGTGACCGGTTTTGCGCACTCGCCAGATGACATTCCCGACTTGATTGACATGGTCAACGGCGCGCCCCTGGTGATCAAAGTGCTGGAAGGTACTCAGGGCATTGGTGTCGTGCTGTGTGAAACCGCGACCGCTGCCGAGTCGGTGATCGAGGCGTTCATGGGCCTGAAGCAGAACATCATGGTGCAGGAATACATCAAGGAAGCGGGCGGCGCGGACATCCGCTGTTTCGTGGTCGGCGACAAGGTGATTGCGGCGATGAAGCGCCAGGCCAAACCGGGTGAATTCCGTTCCAATCTGCACCGTGGCGGCAGCGCCAGCCTGATCAAGATCACCCCGGAAGAACGCATGACCGCGTTGCGTGCGGCCAAGGTCATGGGCCTGGCGGTGGCGGGCGTGGATATCCTGCGCTCCAACCATGGGCCGCTGGTGATGGAGGTGAATTCGTCGCCGGGTCTGGAAGGGATCGAGACCACCACCGGCAAGAACGTGGCGGGGATCATTATCGAGCATCTTGAGAAGAATGGCGGGCCGAATATGACCCGGACCAAGGGTAAGGGCTGAAGCCAGCTTCAAGCGGCAAGCGGCAAGCTGCAAGCAAAGTCGCTCTTGCTTGCCGCTTGCCGCTTGCAGCTTGAAACTTGCAGCTGCTTCTATACCGCATCCCGCGGCAACATCAATCCCAACGGCAATCTCACCCGCGCCTCCAGTCCACCTCCGGACCGATTGCGCAGTTCGACGTTGCCGCCATGCATCGAAGCAATCCGTTTGACGATCGCCAGGCCTAACCCGGTGCCCTTGCCGCCCCGTGCACGGTCGCCACGGGTGAACGGATTGAAGATCGCCTCCAGCTCCGACGGATCGATCCCCGCGCCGCGGTCCATCACGCTCAGTACTACGTACGGCGCGCTGACGTCTCCGGACACGTAAGCCGCCACTTCGACGTGACCGCCGGCATGGTTCAAGGCGTTGCCGATCAGGTTGTTGAGCAGACGTTTCATCGATACCCGACGCAGCGGAAACGGCTGGATCGGCTCCAGGCGCAAGCGCACCTTCTCCTCGTTCTGGTTGTACGGCGCCGCAACTTCACGCACCAGATCGCTGAGATCGACCTCTTCCACCGACTCGTCGCGTCCGTCGCGAATGAACGCGAGGAACTGGTCGAGAATTGCGTCCATGTCTTCGATATCGCGGACCATGTCATCGGTCAGATCGTTGCGGTCGCCCATCAATTCCAGCGACAGCCGCAGGCGGGTCAACGGTGTGCGCAAGTCATGAGACACGCCGGCCAGCATCAGCTCACGCTCGCGTCCGGCCTGTTCGACGTCTTCGGCCATCTGGTTGAAGGCGCGATAAACCTCGGTCATTTCACTCGGTGTGTCGCTGATCGGCAGGCGCACGCTGCGGCCCTGACCGAGTTGGCGCGCGGCATAGACCAGACGTTTCAAAGGCTGATTGAGCTGGCTGACGAAAATCCATGCCGAGGCCGTCGACAGGAGGCCGATGGCGAGGAACCAGCCGAGCACGTTCCAGATTTTCTGACCGCGCAGAGGGTGCGGGTACAACGGCACCTTCAGCCAGCCATCGCCCAGGCTTGGCGCGCGCACCCACAACGCTGGCGGCGAATGCATGCGCAAGCGCACCTCGGTATCGGCGCCCAGTTCCGCCTGCATCTGCCGCTGGTAGATTTCGCTGTACGGCCAATGCTGTTCGCCTTCCGGCACACCGGCGCCGACCACGCGGATCAGGGTCGCGGCATCAGCGATTTTCGCGCGGTTTTCTTCATCGGCGGCCCAATAGGCACGCAGCGTCAGGGCGACGCCGTGGCTGTATTGGCGATCCACCAGCACGTCCTCGTTCATCAACAGATAAACCAGGGTCAGCGCCTTGGAAAACAGCACGACGATGAGCACCAGCCAGAGGGTGCGGGAGAAAAAACTTTGGGGGAACCAGACGGGGGTTTTCATCTTTAACCGCTACACACTTGCAGGAGCGAGCAATGCTCGCATATTGCGGATTGCGAGTCTGCGGACGTGACCTCTCGACCCGCCCTGCAGACCCGCTCCTACAAATCACCGATCACTTGCTGGCGGTGCCATCCGGTACGAACACGTAACCAACGCCCCAGACGGTCTGGATATAACGCGGTTTGGACGGATCAGGTTCGATCATCCGGCGCAGACGGGAGATCTGCACATCGATGGAACGCTCGAGGGCATCCCATTCGCGGCCACGGGCCAGGTTCATCAGCTTGTCGCGGGTCAGCGGCTGACGGGCGTTCATCACCAGCGCCTTGAGCACCGCAAATTCACCGGTGGTGAGCATGTGCACTTCGTCACCGCGCTTCAGTTCGCGGGTCGCCAGCGACAACACGTAATCACCAAAGGTGACGTTTTCGTCTTCGCTGCCCGGCGCGCCCGGTACAGGGGCAGCCTGGCGACGCAGCACGGCTTTGACCCGGGCCATCAGCTCGTCCGGGTTGAACGGCTTGGCCAGGTAGTCGTCGGCGCCCAGTTCCAGGCCTTTGATGCGGCTCAGCTCGTCGCCCTTGGCGGTGAGCATGATGATCGGGATCTGATTGTTTGCGCCACGCAGACGGCGGCAGGCGGTCAGGCCATCTTCGCCCGGCAGCATCAGGTCGAGCACGACCAGATTGAACACTTCACGCGACAGCAGACGATCCATCTGCTCGGTGTTCGGTACGGTCCGGGCACGGTAGCCCTTGCTGACGAAAAAACGTTCCAGCAGGCTGCTCAGCCCCGGATCGTCGTCAACGATGAGAATTTTTTCGCCTTCAGCAGTTTGTGCAGTGCTGCTCATTGGATGCTCCTTTTAGCTCGGCGCGCATTATGGCGTAGCTGCCGTTATACGCACCGTGTGCATTGTTAGCAGATTTTTCCTTCACTGCCAGAAAACCGGGGTTTATGCCTACAGACTGCAACGCCCCCGAACGACAGAACGCTGGTTATAATGCGCGGCGTTTTGTGCCAGGCAACGTCTGAATCGTTACCGCAGGTGGCAGGCTTTTTTCCCCGCCCCGCGCAGTAATCGTTCGATTTCACGGGTCAATGGGCTGCCTCTTGATCCAGGCAGCGGCAATTCTCTAGCCGTTCAACCAGACTCCGGGCCTTTATTTCCGTGCCCGCGAGCCTGCTTTCACACTATGTCAGGTGGTTTTATGGACAGCATCAACAGCCGCATTGCCGAGGAACTCGGTGTACGCCCACAACAGGTCGAAGCGGCCGTCGCGCTACTCGATGAAGGCTCTACCGTTCCCTTCATCGCCCGTTACCGGAAAGAAGTCACCGGCAGCCTCGATGACACCCAGTTGCGTCATCTGGAAGAGCGCCTGCGCTACCTGCGAGAACTCGACGAACGGCGCATCAGCATCCTCGCCAGCATCGAAGAGCAAGGCAAACTCACCCCGGCCCTTGAGCGCGACATCAAGCTCGCCGACACCAAGACCCGCCTCGAAGACTTGTACCTGCCGTACAAGCAGAAGCGCCGCACCAAGGGCCAGATCGCCCTCGAAGCCGGCCTCGGCGAACTGGCCGACGGCCTGTTCAACGACCCGACTCTGGCCCCCGAAGCCGAAGCCGCGCGCTTCGTCGATGCCGAAAAAGGCGTGGCGGACGTCAAGGCTGCGCTGGAAGGCGCCAAGTACATCCTCATGGAGCGCTTCGCCGAAGACGCCAGCCTGCTGGAGAAATTGCGTAACTACCTGAAACAGGAAGCCACCCTCAGTGCCCGCGTAATCGCCGGCAAGGAAGAGGAAGGCGCCAAGTTTCGCGATTACTTTGAACACGATGAACCGCTGAAAAGCATGCCGTCGCACCGCGCGCTGGCGATTTTCCGTGGCCGCAACGAAGGCATCCTCAGCTCTGCGTTGAAGGTCGGCGACGAACTGCCGGGCACCATGCACCCGTGCGAAGGCATGATCGCCCAGCAATTCGGCATCCAGAACCAGAACCGCGCGGCGGATAAATGGCTCGGCGAAGTGGTGCGCTGGACCTGGAAGGTCAAGCTCTACACCCATCTGGAAACCGACCTGCTCGGCGAGCTGCGCGATGGCGCCGAAACCGAAGCGATCAACGTGTTTGCGCACAACCTGCATGACTTGCTGTTGGCCGCACCGGCCGGCCCGCGCGCGACCCTGGGCCTCGACCCGGGCCTGCGTACCGGTTGCAAAGTGGCCGTGGTCGATTCGACCGGCAAGCTGCTCGATCACGCCACGGTTTACCCGCACGTGCCGCACAACAAATGGGACCAGACCATCGCCATTCTGGCCGCGCTGTGCGCCAAGCATTCGGTGGACCTGATCGCCATCGGCAACGGCACCGCCAGCCGCGAGACTGACAAGCTGGCGATCGAGCTGATCAAGAAATATCCAGCGATGAAGATGACCAAGGTCATGGTGTCCGAAGCGGGCGCATCGGTTTATTCGGCATCGGAACTGGCGGCCAAGGAGTTCCCCGATCTCGACGTGTCGATCCGTGGCGCAGTGTCGATTGCTCGTCGCTTGCAGGATCCGCTGGCGGAGCTGGTGAAGATCGATCCGAAGTCCATCGGTGTCGGCCAGTACCAGCACGACGTATCGCAGCTGAAGCTGGCGCGGGGTCTGGACGCAGTGGTCGAGGATTGCGTGAACGCCGTCGGCGTTGACGTCAACACCGCGTCGGTGGCGCTGCTGGCGCGCATCTCCGGCCTCAACGCGACACTGGCACAAAACATCGTCGCACACCGCGACGAACACGGTGCGTTCAAGACCCGTGCGGCGCTGAAGAAAGTCGCGCGTCTGGGCGAGAAAACCTTCGAACAGGCCGCCGGCTTCCTGCGCGTGATGAACGGCGACAATCCGCTGGATTCGTCCGCGGTGCACCCGGAAGCGTATCCGCTGGTACAGCGTATCGCCGCCGAAACCAACCGTGACATTCGCTCGCTGATCGGCGATGCCGCGTTCCTCAAGCGTCTCGATCCGAAGAAATTCACCGACGAAACTTTCGGTCTGCCCACCGTGACCGACATCCTTCAGGAACTGGAAAAACCCGGCCGCGATCCGCGTCCAGAATTCAAGACCGCCGAATTCCAGGAAGGCGTCGAAGATCTCAAGGACCTGCAACTGGGCATGATCCTCGAAGGCGTGGTGACCAACGTGACCGCGTTCGGCGCATTCGTTGACATCGGTGTGCACCAGGATGGTCTGGTGCATATTTCGGCGCTGTCGGAAAAATTCATCAAGGATCCGCGCGAAGCGGTGAAGGCCGGTGACGTGGTGAAAGTGAAGGTCATGGAAGTCGACATCCCACGCAAACGCGTGGGCCTATCGATGCGCATGGGCGACACGCCGGGCGAGAAAATCGACGGCGCCCGTGGCTCGCGTCCGGGCTCGGCGCAACGCCAGCCGTCGAACAACGCGCCACGCAAGGAAACCGTCACCGCAGCGCCGGTGAACAATGCGATGGCCTCGCTATTCGCCAACGCCAAACAGTTGAAGAAACGCTGATGGAGCTGCCGGCCGGGCTTGTCGAGAGCGCCTTTTTCAAGCTGTTGGGCTGCCGCCTGCACAGTCTGGAAACCGGGGTGGCGCAAGTCGCCCTGGTGCTGGAGCCGCAGCTGCGCAATCGCGGCGGCAAACTGCACGGCGGCGCGCTGTTCAGCCTGGTCGACATTGCCATGGGGCTGGCCTGTTCCAGCACCCACGGTTTCGATCAGCAGAGCGCGACCATCGAATGCAAGATCAACTACATCCGCGCCGTTTCCGACGGCGAGGTGCTGTGCACGGCGCGGGTGATCCACCCGGGCCGGCGCACGCTGGTGGTCGAGGCCGAGGTGATGCAGGGCGACAAACTGGTCGCAAAAGCGCAAGGCACCTTCGCTGTCCTGTAGATGTTGGCCATCATTTTGAGTTAATTTCGGCGCAACGAACCCTGTGGGAGCGACAGTGCGGCGAGCAGGCTCGCTCCCACAAGGATTGTGCAGTTCCTGACTGACCGGCAAATGGCCTGCCGCTACTAAACCAGGCGATAACGCCAGTTTCAACTTCACCCTTGTAGACCGTCCTGCCCACCCCCATATTGGGGCGACTGACGCGTGAAGGAATCCAAATTGAGCGAACTTCTCAACCGCCGCCTGGCTCTGCTCGGCGAGCGCGCTAACCTCTCTCTGCTCGAGCAGTGCCTGCACGGTATCGAACGTGAATGCCTGCGCGTGACCAGCGAAGGTCGCCTGGCGCAAACGCCGCACCCCGAAGCCTTGGGTTCCGCGCTGACCAACGAACAGATCACCACCGACTACTCCGAGTCGCTGCTGGAATTCATCACGCCCGCCCTGCCCGACCCGGCCGACACCCTGGCGAGCCTGGACAAGATTCATCGCTTTGCCTACAGCAAACTCGGCGACGAGTACCTGTGGAGTCCGTCGATGCCGTGCCCGTTGCCGGCCGAGGAAGATATCCCGATCGCCTATTACGGCACCTCCAATATCGGTCAGCTCAAATACGTCTACCGCAAGGGTCTGGCCCTGCGTTACGGCAAGACCATGCAATGCATCGCCGGGATTCACTACAACTTCTCGCTGCCGGAACAGCTCTGGCCGCTGCTGCGCGAGTCCGAGGGCTTCGTCGGCACCGACCGCGATTTCCAGTCGGTGTCGTACATTGCGCTGATCCGTAATTTCCGTCGCTACAGCTGGCTGCTGATGTACCTGTTCGGTGCCTCGCCGGCGCTGGATGCGGGATTCCTGCGCGGTCGTTCGCATCAGCTCGAACAGCTCGACCCGGACACCTTGTACCTGCCGTACGCGACCAGCTTGCGCATGAGCGACCTCGGTTACCAGAGCAACGCCCAGGCCGGTCTGACGCCGTGCTACAACGATCTGGCGAGCTACACCGACAGCCTGCGCAAAGCCGTGGCCACGCCGTACGCGCCATACGTTGAAGTCGGCACGCACAAGGATGGCGAGTGGGTGCAGCTCAACACCAACATCCTGCAGATTGAAAACGAGTACTACTCGAACATCCGCCCGAAACGCGTGACTTATACCGGCGAGCGGCCGATCCAGGCCTTGATGGCACGCGGCATTCAATACGTTGAAGTGCGTTGCCTGGACATCAACCCGTTCCTGCCGATGGGCATCGACCTGACCGAGTCGCGCTTCCTCGACGCATTCCTGCTGTACTGCGCGTTGAACGACAGCCCGCTGCTAACCAACACTTCGTGCGGTAACGCGACCTCGAACTTCCTCAGTGTGGTCAAGGAAGGTCGGCGTCCGGGCCTGCAACTGCAGCGTGACGGCCAAGCGGTCGAGATGAAGACCTGGGCTGCCGAACTGCTCGAGCAAATCGCTCCGCTGGCGGCGCTGCTCGATCAGAGCCAGGGCGGCGATGCGCACAGCAAGGCGCTGGATGCGCAACTGGCCAAGGTCAGCGATCCGTCCCTGACGCCGTCCGCGCAGGTGCTGGCGGCGATGGCCGAGCACAAGGAAAGCTTTGCGCAGTTCTCGCTGCGTCAGAGCCAGGCCCATGCGGAGTTCTTCCGCGGCGAGCCATTACCGGCGGATGAGCAGGCGAAGTTCGAGGAGGTGGCCCGCACTTCTTTGGCAGCGCAGGCTGAGCTGGAGCAGAACGAGGTGGGGGATTTTGATGTGTTTGTCGGTTCGTATCAGGCAAGCATCCTCGCAATCAGCAACTGAAGAGCCCCTTGAAGAGCCCCTCACCCTAACCCTCTCCCGGAGGGAGAGGGGACTGACCGCGGTGTTGGTGCGACGTACGTAAACCTGCAATACCGCGCCGAACTCAAGACTTGAAAAACATGAAGATCGGCTCCCTTTCCCCCTCGCCCCCCTGGGGGAGAGGGCTGGGGTGAGGGGGCAAAGATCTAACGTCGAACGAATAAATCCGAACCGCCCACAACCTCCTCGCGCTTAGATTTTTCCGCTCATAAGCTCATTCTAAAAAGTTATTTATTTCAAGATTCTTAGATCATTTAGTCTCCATCCACGCCGACGCTCGGTCGCCTGATATGGAGCTCTTCAATGAAACTGAATGTCCCGCTTCGCCTGCTCGCCGCTGCCACTCTGGCTGCCGCAAGCTTTCTGGCGCAGGCTGCCGACCTCACCGTTGCCTACCAGACCACCGTCGACCCGGCGAAAGTCGCCCAGGCCGACGGCACTTACGAAAAAGCCACCAACGCCGATATCGCCTGGCGCAAGTTCGACAACGGCGCCGACATCATCGCCGCCATCGCCTCCGGTGACGTGCAGATCGGTTACCTCGGTTCGAGTCCCCTGACCGCCGCGATCACGCGTAAGGTTCCGGTGCAAACATTCCTCATCGCCACGCAGATCGGCGCCGCCGAAGCACTGGTTGCGCGCGATGGCTCCGGCATCAAGACGCCGCAGGATCTGATCGGCAAGAAAATCGCCGTGCCGTTCGTCTCCACCGGGCACTACAGCCTGCTCGCCGCGCTGAAGCACTGGAACATCGACCCGTCGAAAGTCACCGTGCTCAACCTCGCCCCGCCCGCGATCATCGCCGCCTGGAAACGTGGTGACATCGACGCCACCTACGTCTGGGATCCGGCACTCGGCGTCGCCAAGGAGAACGGCAAAGTGCTGATCACCTCCGGCGAGCTGGCCAAATTCGGCGCGCCGACTTTCGATGCGTGGATCGTGCGCAAAGACTTCGCCGAGAAGCATCCGGAAATCGTCACCGCGTTCGCCAAGGTCACCCTCGACGCCTACGCCGATTACCGCAAGGATCCGCAAGCCTGGCTGGCAAATCAGTCCAACGTCGACAAGCTGGTCAAGCTGTCGGGCGCCAAGGCCAGCGACATTCCGTTGTTGCTGCAAGGCAACGTCTACCCGCTGGCGGCGGATCAGGTCAGCGACCTCGGCGCGCCGACCACCAAAGCCATCACCGACACCGCCGCGTTCCTCAAGGAGCAAGGCAAGGTCGAAGCTGTGCTGCCGGACTACGCGCCGTACGTCAGCGCCAAATACATCACCAACTGATCGGGAGTAGACAGCGATGGCCTTGCTACAGCTGGAGCGCATCAGCGCACAGTACCCGGGCAGCCCTGAGCCGGTGCTGGCGGATATTTCTTTGACCCTGGGGCCCCGGCAGTTGCTGGTCGCCCTCGGCCCGTCCGGCAGTGGCAAGACTTCGCTGTTGAACCTGATTGCCGGTTTCGTCGCACCGAGTGCCGGGCGCATCACCCTTGACGGCGTGCCGGTCAAAGGCCCGAGCGCCGAGCGTGGTATGGTGTTTCAGGACGACGCCTTGCTGCCATGGCAGGACGTGCTGGCCAACGTTGCATTCGGTCTGGAACTGGCCGGTGTCGCCAGGGACAGACGCGAAAAAATCGCCCGTGAAATGCTCGCGCTGGTGGATCTCTCGGGGTTTGAAAACCGCCGTATCTGGCAACTTTCCGGCGGCCAGAAACAACGTGTCGGCCTCGCCCGCGCTCTTGCCGCCGATCCTCGCGTGTTGCTGATGGACGAGCCTTTCGGCGCTCTCGACGCGTTCACTCGCGAGCAGATGCAAGAGCTGCTGCTGCAAGTCTGGCAGCGCACAGCCAAGCCGGTTTTCCTGATTACCCATGACATTGAAGAAGCGGTGTTTCTCGCCACTGACCTGATTCTGCTGGCGCCGAATCCGGGGCAGATCGTTGAGCGCCTGCACCTGGATTTTGGTCAGCGTTATGCCGCTGGCGAGTCGGCCCGCGCGATCAAATCCGATCCGCGCTTTATCGAAACCCGCGAACACGTGCTGAGCAAAGTGTTCTCGCAACGCAGCGCCGAGCAACGGCAGGAGCGCGCATGAGCAGTTACGACGTTTCCGCGGCGGCGGTGAAAACATCCTCGGTGGTCACCCCGGTGCGCCGCAGCCTGAGTACACGCTGGATCAGCCTGCTGACGTTGTTCGCGTTGCTGGCGATCTGGTGGGCGGTGACGGCCACTGGATTGATCGAACCGCTGTTCCTGCCACCACCGTCTGCGGTGTTGCAAAAAGGCTGGTTGCTGGCGACCACTGGCTACATGGATTCGACCCTGTGGCAACACTTGGGCGCGAGCCTGAGCCGCATCGGTCTGGGCCTCGGCTTTGCCATTCTGACCGCCGTGCCGGTGGGCATCGCCATCGGCGCCAACCGCATCGCCCGTGGCGTGCTCGATCCGCTGATCGAGTTCTACCGCCCTATTCCGCCGCTGGCTTATCTGCCGCTGATCGTGATCTGGTGCGGCATCGGCGAGTTGTCGAAAGTGCTGCTGATCTACCTGGCGATTTTTGCGCCGATTGCCATCGCCACCGCGACCGGCGTGCGCACGGTTGATCCGGCGAAATTGCGCGCCGCGCAGTCGCTGGGGGCGACCCGTGCACAACTGATTCGCCATGTGATTTTACCCAGCGCCCTGCCGGACATTCTCACTGGGGTGCGCATTGGTTTGGGTGTCGGCTGGTCGACCCTGGTCGCCGCTGAATTGATCGCGGCGACCAGTGGTCTGGGCTTCATGGTGCAGTCGGCCGCACAGTTTCTGGTCACCGATGTGGTGGTGCTGGGGATTCTGGTCATTGCCCTGATCGCCTTCGCCATGGAAATGGGCCTGCGCGCCCTGCAGCGCAAGCTGGTGCCATGGCATGGTCAGGCGCACTGACAAATTCCCTGCGAATTCTCTGTAGGCCTTCGCCTGCAAAAGCTTGAACCCCGAATTGATGAGAACAACCATGAGCAGCCTTACCATCACCCCCTTAAGCTTGGCCCTCGGCGCGCAGATCAGTGGCGTCGACATCAGCCAGCCACTGAGCCTGGAACATCGCGATGCGATTGAGCAGGCGCTGCTCAAGTATCAAGTGCTGTTCTTCCGCAACCAGCCAATCGAACCGCCGCAACAGGCACGCTTCGCCGCGTATTTCGGCGACCTGCACATTCATCCGATCTACCCGAATGTGCCCGAACAGCCAGAAGTTCTGATCCTGGATACGGCCGTCACCGATGTACGCGACAACGCCATCTGGCACACCGACGTGACGTTCCTGCCGACCCCGGCGATGGGCGCGGTGCTCAGCGCCAAGTTGCTGCCGGAGTTTGGTGGCGACACCTTGTGGGCCAGCGGCATTGCTGCGTATGAGGCGCTGTCGACGCCAATGAAAGGCTTGCTCGAAGGGCTGACCGCGACTCACGATTTCACGCGTTCGTTTCCGCGGGAACGCTACGGCAACACGCCCGAGGCGCTGGCACAGTGGGAAGAAGCGCGACGCAAGAATCCACCGCTGTCGCACCCGGTGATTCGTACGCATCCGGTCAGCGGCCGGCGCTCGCTGTTCGTCAACGAGGGCTTCACCTCGAAGATCAATGAACTGGCGGAGGCCGAAAGCGAAGCGATTCTGAAGTTTCTGTTCGCCCACGCGACGCGGCCGGAGTTCACCATTCGCTGGCGCTGGCAGAAAGACGATATTGCGTTCTGGGACAACCGCGTGACCCAGCATTACGCGGTGGACGATTACCGCCCGGCACGGCGGGTGATGCAGCGGGCGACGGTGTTGGGGGATGTGCCGTTTTTTCGCTGAGCCCTGAACAGCAGAAAAGCCCCTCACCCTAACCCTCTCCCGAAGGGAGAGGGGACTGACCGAGGTGATTGTACGAGCTACATCGGCCTGAAATCTCGGGTTGAAGTCAAGTATTGAAAATCATGAAGATCGGCTCCCTTTCCCCCTCGCCCCCCTGGGGGAAGGGCTGGGGTGAGGGGGTTGGATCTTGCTGACCCAACCCAATCTTCATCACTCCGCCGTCGAAGGCTTCTCCCACAGATTGATCCCGCCCTCCTGGGCGAACCGGTCAATCTCCGCCAGTTCCTCAGCGCTGAAATTCAGATTCTTTAATGCGCCGACGTTCTCGATGATCTGCTCCGGCCGGCTCGCGCCAATCAGTGCCGAGGTCACCCGTGGATCACGCAGCGTCCACGCCAGCGCCAGTTGCGCCAAGCTCTGGCCGCGACGTTTGGCGATCTCGTTCAACGCCCGTACGTGAGCAATGTTTTCCTCTGACAGGTGCGAAGACTGCAACGAGCCACCGCCCGGACGGTTGACCCGCGCATCCGCCGGTACGCCGTTGAGGTATTTGTCGGTGAGCAGACCTTGCGCCAGCGGGGTGAAGGCAATCACGCCGGTGCCGAGTTCATCGGTGGTGTCGAGCAGATCTTTTTCCACCCAGCGATTGAGCAGGTTGTACGCTGGTTGATGAATCAACAGGGGCACTTTCCACTCCTTCAACAGCGCGGCCATTTCGCGGGTTTTCACCCCGGAGTACGACGAGATGCCGATGTACAAAGCCTTGCCCTGCTGCACCGCCGTGGCAAGAGCGCTGGCGGTTTCTTCCAGTGGGGTGTCCGGGTCGAAGCGGTGCGAATAGAAGATATCCACATAATCCAGACCGAGGCGCTGCAGGCTCTGATCGAGGCTGGCCAGCACGTATTTACGCGAACCGCCGCCCTGCCCATACGGGCCGGGCCACATGTCCCAACCGGCCTTGCTGGAGATGATCAGCTCATCGCGGTACTGCTGAAAGTCTTCACGCAGCAGACGACCGAAATTGACTTCGGCACTGCCGTACGGCGGGCCGTAGTTGTTGGCGAGATCGAAGTGGTTGATGCCCAGATCGAACGCAGTACGCAGCAGGGCGCGCTGGGTGTCGATCGGCGTGCTGTCGCCGAAGTTGTGCCACAGGCCCAGCGACAGCGCCGGCAGTACCAGACCGCTGCGCCCGACGCGGCGGTAAGGGATGGAGTCGTAGCGGTTTTCGGCAGCGGTGTAGGTCATCGAATGCTCTCTTGTCTGTCTTGTCTGAATTCTACAAGGTCGTGCAGACCTTTTCGCCAGCAGGCTGGCTCCCACAGGGGACCGCATTACCGTTGGAAAACCAACCCCTTCGAGCAGGCTGCTATCCAGTGTGGGAGCCAGCCTGCTGGCGATTGACCGCGAAGCGGTCACGCAAATCTGTTTTCCGGTGCGCCAGCCCCAGGTTCTGGCGCAACGTCCGGCCCTCATACTCCGTTCTGAACAGTCCACGCCATTGCAGTTCCGGAACCACAGCGTTGGTGAAGTCTTCGAGCCCGTCCGGCAGGTTTGGCACAAACTTCGACAAATCGAAGTTGCCCAGCATACGCCCAAGCAAGGCCACGCCCACCTCCGGTTCGACTGATTGCTGAAACGTTTCACACTTTTCCTGCGCTTTCGCTTCAGTCGGCCGACCACGATAAAAAACTCCAGGCACTGCCAGGTTATCGAGCGGGAAAACGCACCTGTCCTGCAGTTCTCGCTCAGCTCGACAATTCGCGCAAGGCAGCCGCAGCCAGGAACCCTGAACGCGAGTTGTAGCGCTGATCACGCCTGACTGTTTGATCGATACGCTCCAACAGTTGCTCAGGCAGTGTGGCGTTGAACCGCACTGACTTGCCAAAATACGGCGTGATATCAAAATCGACCACGCCCCAGATCCCTCCTGCGTAATCCGGATTATCAAGATGCGCATCAATGTCTTGTACCTGCGGCAGCGGCGCTCCGTCGGCAACCAGACCTTCATAGTGAAGCGCCAACGCCTCCCGAGTACTTTCAAAAGCCTCAGCAACCGTAGCGCCTGCGGAGAAGCAGCCGGGGACATCCGGGATAATCACTCCGTAGTCCGAGTCGGCATCCTTGTGCAGAACGACCGGGAATTTCATGTGGATGAGTCCTTCCTCTGCCAGGCCAATCAAAGGGCCTTCGTTTTCAATGGTGAGCCTCATTTCAAGCCCGCCTGTTTCAATATGCTATTAATCGTCCCCTTGGGAAGATCTGAGTCAGGGTGCTTGATCGTCACCCTCCCCGGCTTAAACAGATGCTTGTATTGAGGATGGCTGCCTTTCACCGCCACCAGATACCAACCATCGTTCTCGATCCTCCTGATCACTTCCCGACTTCGCATTTCCTTCGCCCTGTTCGACAGCTAGAGCTTCTTACAATAGGTGGACCAGGCGCTTTTCATACACACGATACACACGCAGACAAATATTAGCTTACGGAGCAGGCGTGTGGGTATGGGGTGGATCATCGGTAGGTAAGGGCCGGCGAGCAAAACATGTCAACCGCCAGGCATTTTTAAACGAGTCGCAAAATGTGTCGCTAGAACAACCTTATGCGCAATAGCGAGGGCGCGATTGACTATGCTCAAGGTGACACCGCGAAGGCGCTCTTCCCGGCACGACATCTCCACCAGACAGAACCCGCCATGCACACCGCCATCATGATTTTCTTCGGCCTGGTCCTGCTCGCGCTGATGCTCTACATCGGTGAGCGCATCGGCTTCGGTCGGCAGACCATGGCCTACGGCTTCGCCGCGCTGTGGCTGGCGTTGACGTTGATCAATGGCGCGGTGGGGGTGGTGCATGCCAGCCAGTCCGTTGGTTCGGAAATAGCGGTTGGCAGTGCGGTGTTCGGCGTGCCAATGGCGGCGATGGTGTTGTTCATGGTGCTGAGCGCCGAGTCCTGAACAGACCCGACGCTCAGCCGCCGATCAACGCACCAGGTGCAGGAACTGCATGTGCCGTTCGTACTGGTCGAGGATGTCGTTGATGATCTGCTCTTTGGTGTAGCCGACCAGATCGTAGTCCTGACTGCCCTCGCTCAAATGCACTTCGGCGCGGTAATAGCGGCGGTTGTTGAGCTGTTTGGAGCCCATGCCACCGCGCGCAAATGACGGCGTGAAGTAACCGCGCATCTGTACTTGATAGATGAACGGATGCTGCTCGCCATGGCCGATTTCCAGGCTGACGCTGTCATGCGCCGGGTCTGGCTGGGTGACCACGTTCAGGCCTTTCTCGACGAACACTGCCGTGACTTCTTCAATCGCCGGGCGCACCGTGGTGTCCATGAAGCGATACACCTCGTCGCGCGACGGGAAGTGCACTGCCTGGCTCAGGCGCTGGCGCCAGCCACCGGTGCCACGCCGCGAACCGGAAACCGGCGCCAGCGAATGCAACTGCGCAATCTGCTTCTGCGACTCCAGATAGAACGCCTTGTGCAGTCCCCACATCATCAGCAGCAGAATCAGCGAGAACGGCAACGACGTGAGTACCACCGCTGACTTCAGTGCATCGATGCTGCCGGAGAACAACAGCGCACTGGTGATCAGCGCAGTCATCGCGCCCCAGAACACCCGCAGCCATTTCGGTCCGTCTTCGTCCGGGTTACCGCCCTTGGCCGACAGCGTCGAAAGCACGACAGTGCCGGAGTCCGCCGAGGTGACGAAGAACACGAAGCTGATGAACACCGTCACCGCGATCACGGTTTTGCTCCACGGATAGGTTTCCAGCAACAGATAAATGCTCATCGACGGGTTGTCGATGGCCGACATGCCCAGCGCGCTCATGCCATGGTTGAGCACTTGATCAAGCGCGCTGTTACCAAAAATCGACATCCACGCCAGGGTGAAACCGAGCGGAATCAACAGCACGCCGAAGACGAATTCGCGGATGGTGCGGCCACGGGAAATCCGTGCGATGAACAGGCCCACGAAAGGCGACCAGGCAATCCACCAGGCCCAGTAGAACACCGTCCAGCCGCCGAGCCAGTCGCTCGGTTTGTCGTAGGCGTAGAGGTCGAAGCTCTTCATCGGCAGGGCGCCGAGATAGTCGCCAAGGTTCTGGATCAGGGTGTTGAGCAAGTGCTGGGTCGGCCCGGCGAACAACACGAACAGCAGCAGCGCACAGGCCAGCAGCATGTTGATGTCGGACATCACCCGCACGCCTTTATCGACACCGGAGACGGCGACGATAATCGCTGCGCCCATCATCAATGTGATCAGGCCGACCTGAATCCACTGGGTGTGAGCGATGCCGAAGAGATAGTCGAGACCGGAGTTGAGGTGCAGCACGCCAAAGCCCATGTCGGCACCCAGACCGAACACCGTGGCGATGATTCCGAAGCCATCGACCGCGTAACCGATCGGCCCGTTGATGCGTTTGCCGATCAGCGGATACAGCGCCGAGCGTAGCGCCAGCGGCAGGTTGTGACGGTAAGCGAAATAGGCCAGCGCCATGCCGACGAAGGCGAACACGCCCCATCCATGCAGACCCCAGTGCAGAAACAGAATCTGCATCGCCTGACGCGCCGCATCCGCGGTGCCCGCCTCGCCTTGCGGCGGCTGAATCATGTGCGTCAGTGGTTCGGACACGCAAAAGAAAAACAGCGTGATGCTGATCCCGGCGGCGAACAGCATGCCGGCCCAGGACAGATAACTGAATTCGGGCTCGTCGTGGTCGGCACCGAGTTTTATCTTGCCGTAGCCGGATAAGGCGGTGACCACAACGAAGATCAGATACACCGTCATCGCGAGCATGTAATACCAGCCGACCGTGTTGGCCGCCCAGTTCTGCGCTTGCAGCAGCCAGGCGCCAGCCTGCTCGGGCATGGCGATAACGACAAGGCCAAACAACAGAATGACCGTTGCGGCGAAGTAGAACACCGGCGGATTCATCCGCACCAGACCGCTGGCGGGGGTAGACGATGCACTCATGAAACGTGCACCTCGAGGGATTGAAACATGGCTGAAATGATCGGACTCAGCAAAGGCAAGCCTCCTGTTGTGAGCGGGCAGCGAACCACCGGTTTAACTTGAATGAACGTTCAAGTTAAACATGGATAGGGTGGTAAGGACTAATCGCAGGGCTGGGCGGTAGTTTTCCTATAGCGGCCCGAGGAGGGGTATGACGCGGGATTCGGGGGATTCGTTCATTGCTCCGGTTGCAGAATCAAAAGCCCCTCACCCTAGCCCTCCCGAAACGTCGGACCGCCCAGAGGGAGAGGGGACTGATCGGGGGATATTAAGAGATACGCCGAGGCGAACCTGCTGTAGCGAATCCATAATCGTCTCGGTCTCTCAGGTCGATGGATAACCCGAAACACCTCCGTCGGCTCCCTCTCCCTTTGGGAGAGGGCTGGGGTGAGGGGAAAAGGATTCCACGTCCTTATTTCTGCGTCCCGTCATCATGCTGCAGATTCGCCTGCGTCAGATTCGCCCCCGCCGGCACACTGCGGGTCAGCCACACATTGCCGCCGATGGTCGAGCCCTTGCCGATGGTGATCCGTCCGAGAATCGTCGCCCCGGCGTAAATCACCACATCGTCCTCAACGATCGGATGGCGCGGATGGCCTTTCTGCAACTGGCCGTCCTCGTCCGCCGGAAAGCGCTTTGCCCCCAACGTCACGGCCTGATAAATCCGCACCCGCTCGCCAATGATTGCCGTCTCGCCAATCACCACACCCGTGCCATGATCGATAAAGAAACTGCGGCCGATCTGCGCGCCCGGATGAATGTCGATACCGGTCGCCGAGTGGGCGATTTCCGCGCTGATCCGCGCCAGCAGCGGCAAACCGGCGCGGTACAAATGATGCGCAAGGCGATGGTGAATCACCGCCAGAATCCCCGGATAGCAAATCAGCACTTCGTCGACACTGCGCGCGGCCGGATCACCGTGATAGGCCGCCAGCACATCGGTGTCGAGCAAGGTGCGCAAGCCAGGCAAAGCCAAGGCAAAATCCTGAACGATCTGAATCGCGCGGGCTTCGACCTCGCTGTCGTCCTGCGCACTGTGCCGCGCTACGTAACGCAATTCCAGACGGGTCTGCGTCAGCAAGGCATTCAGCGCGACGTCCAGAGTGTGGCCGACATAAAAGTCTTCACTTTCTTCACGCAGATCCACCGGGCCCAGGCGCATCGGGAATAGCGCGCCGCACAGTGCTTCAAGAATCTCCGCCATTGCTGCGCGCGAAGGCAACTCGCGACCACCCTGCTCACCGGAAGCCCGGCCATTCTGTGCCCGCCACTGATCGCGCGCGCTGCGCAACCGGCCGACGATGGTGTGCAATTGCCAATGACTGGAACGCTCGCTCACGGTAGAGACTCCTCACGGGCGGCCGGACTGTCTGGCCGCGTCAACGGCGCCCACTTTACGGCATGACCGCGAGGGCAAATTAAGAACCGATAGTGCTGACGTAAGTCCAGTTGGCTATAAGCGATTGGCGGTTGCCCCTGCAAAAGCGCGTGCCTATAGTCGTTTCATCTTCCTCCGCCAGTACGGACCCATGATCAAGAATCAGCTGGAACGCTTTAACCGTCTCGACCTGCTCGGCCATCCTACGCCACTGGAAAAACTCGAGCGTCTGTCCACATGGCTCGGCCGCGAGGTGTACATCAAACGCGATGACCTGACGCCGCTGGCCATGGGTGGCAACAAGCTGCGCAAACTCGAATACCTCGGCTCGGATGCTCTGGCACAAGGCGCCGACACGCTGATCACCGCCGGTGCGCTGCAATCGAACCACGTTCGCCAGACGGCTGCGCTGGCCGCCCGTCTAGGTCTTGGTTGCGTGGCGCTGCTGGAAAATCCGCTGGGTACCGAGGACAGCAATTACATCGGCAATGGCAACCGCCTGCTGCTGGACCTGTTCGATGCCAAGGTCGAGCTGGTCGACAATCTGGACAACGCTGACGAACAACTGGCCGCCCTCGCCGTGCGTCTGCGCAGCAACGGCAAAAAGCCCTATCTGGTGCCGATCGGCGGTTCCAATGCACTGGGTGCGTTAGGTTACGTGCGCGCCGGGCTGGAACTGGCCGAACAGATCAAAGACACCGGACTTGAGTTCGCTGCCGTCGTATTGGCATCGGGCAGCGCTGGTACGCATAGCGGCCTGGCCCTGGCGCTGAGCGAGGCGTTGCCGCAACTGCCAGTGATTGGCGTGACCGTGTCGCGCAGCGAAGAAGATCAGCGGCCGAAGGTCCAGAGCCTGGCCGAGCGCACCGCGGGGCTGCTCGGTGTCGAGTTGCCGACCAGTTTCAAAGTCGAACTGTGGGACGAGTATTTCGGCCCGCGCTATGGTGAGCCGAACGCCGGAACCCTGGCAGCGGTGAAACTGCTGGCGGGTCAGGAAGGTCTGTTGCTTGACCCGGTCTATACCGGCAAGGCCATGGCCGGGTTGCTCGATGGCATCGGGCGCCAGCGCTTTGATGACGGACCGATCATTTTCCTCCACACCGGCGGTGCGCCGGCGTTGTTTGCCTATAAGGATTTTCTGTAACTGATCGTTCCCACGCTCCGCACGGAAACACAGCCCGGGGCGCTCTGCGTTCTTTCCAGAGCTGGAGCGCGGAGCGCACCTTGAGGCATTCCCACGCCGAGCGTGGGGACGACTTATATGCAGGAAAAGAATAACCAGTCAGATATTGAGTATTTTCAAGTCTATATCCGACATCCTATAGTCACGCCGCGGGCGAATTTCGGGCGAGACGCATAAGCTGCTTTGAGGCAGGATAGCGCTGTCGTCAAATTCCCGAATGTGCCTACATTCCTTAAGCGTCTTCCATAAGAAAACACAGGGGCTTGTCATGAATTTTTCCGCACTACGTCGCACTCTGCTGGTCGGTTCGCTGGGGCTTGCGCTGGGCGCCGGTCTGATCGGCCAGGCCGTGGCCGGTGAGCAACTGCAACAGATCAAGGACAAAGGCGTACTCAACGTCGGCCTGGAAGGCACTTATCCACCGTTCAGTTTCGTCGACGAGAACGGCAAGCTGTCCGGTTTCGAAGTCGAACTCTCCGAAGCGCTGGCGCAAAAACTGGGTGTCAAAGCCAAGGTTCAGCCGACCAAATGGGATGGCATCCTCGCCGCGCTGGAATCCAAGCGTCTGGACATCGTAGTCAATCAGGTGACCATCTCCGACGAGCGCAAGAAGAAGTATGACTTCTCCAAACCGTATACCGTTTCCGGGATCCAGGCGCTGGTGCTGAAGAACAAGGAAGCAGCGCTGAACATCAAGACCGCTGCTGACCTGTCCGGCAAGAAAGTCGGCGTCGGCCTGGGCACCAACTATGAACAATGGGTTCGCGCCAACGTGCCAGGTGCTGACGTACGCACCTACGATGATGATCCGACCAAATTCGCCGACCTCAACAACGGCCGCACCGATGCGATCCTGATCGACCGTCTGGCCGCGCTGGAATATGCCAAGAAAGCCCCGAAAACCGTCGCCGCGGGTGAAGCGTTCTCGCGTCAGGAATCCGGGATCGCCCTGCGCAAAGGCGAGCCGGAACTGCTGGCTGCGGTGAACAAGGCCCTCGACGAACTGCGCGCCGACGGCACGCTGGAAAAGCTGTCGAAGAAATACTTCAACGCTGACGTCACTCAATAATGGAAGAAGCTTTCCAACTCGCCCTGGATTCCGCGCCCTTCCTGCTCAAGGGCGCGTATTACACGGTAGTCCTCAGCCTCGGCGGCATGTTTTTCGGCCTGCTGCTGGGCTTCGGTCTGGCGCTGATGCGCCTGTCGCGCTTCAAATCGGTCAGCTGGCTGGCACGCATCTACGTGTCGTTCTTTCGCGGCACGCCGTTGCTGGTGCAACTGTTCGTGATCTATTACGGCTTGCCGCAATTGGGTCTCGAGCTTGATCCGCTGCCGGCGGCATTGATCGGCTTCTCGCTGAACATGGCCGCCTACGCCTGTGAAATCCTCCGCGCCGCGATCGGTTCGATCGAACGTGGTCAGTGGGAAGCGGCTGCGAGCATCGGCATGACCCGCGCGCAGACCTTGCGCCGGGCCATCCTGCCGCAAGCGATGCGCACGGCGCTGCCGCCGCTGGGCAACAGCTTCATTTCGCTGGTCAAGGACACCGCGCTCGCCGCCACCATTCAGGTGCCGGAGCTGTTCCGCCAGGCGCAACTGATTACCGCCCGGACTTTTGAAGTCTTCACCATGTATCTTGCCGCCGCGCTGATCTACTGGATTCTGGCCACGGTGCTGTCGCACCTGCAGAACAAGTTGGAAGAGCGGGTCAATCGGCACGACCAGGAGTCCTGAGCCCATGATTGTCGTGGAAAAACTGACCAAGCAATTCAAGAGTCAGGTCGTACTTGACGGCATCGATCTGGAGGTCAAGGAAGGTGAGGTCGTGGCGATCATCGGCC
This sequence comes from Pseudomonas sp. Z003-0.4C(8344-21), assembly GCF_900104975.1. NCBI lineage: Bacteria > Pseudomonadati > Pseudomonadota > Gammaproteobacteria > Pseudomonadales > Pseudomonadaceae > Pseudomonas > Pseudomonas sp. Z003-0.4C(8344-21). Next base: position 6,091,880 of record NZ_LT629756.1, read on the forward strand.
CCAGCGGTTCGGGGAAAACCACGTTCCTGCGTTGCCTGAATTTCCTTGAACAACCCACCAGCGGCCGGATCAAGGTTGGCGACATCGAAATCGATACCAGCCGCCCGCTGAACCAGCAACAGAGCCTGGTGCGCAATCTGCGCCAGCACGTGGGTTTCGTGTTCCAGAACTTCAACCTGTTCCCCCATCGCACCGCGCTGGAAAATGTCATCGAAGGCCCGATCGTGGTCAAGAAGATCCCGCGCGACGAGGCTGTTGCGCTCGGCAAAAAACTCTTGGCCAAGGTCGGACTCGCCGGCAAAGAGGATGCTTACCCGCGTCGTCTCTCCGGTGGTCAGCAGCAGCGCGTCGCAATTGCCCGGGCCCTGGCGATGGAGCCGGAAGTGATTCTGTTCGATGAGCCGACCTCGGCGCTCGACCCGGAACTGGTCGGGGAGGTGCTGGCGACCATCCGCGGCCTCGCTGAAGAGAAACGCACCATGGTCATCGTCACGCACGAGATGGGTTTTGCTCGCGACGTGGCCAACCGTGTGGTGTTTTTCGACAAGGGCGTGATTGTCGAACAAGGTGAAGCCAAGGCATTGTTTGCCAATCCGAAAGAACAGCGCACACAACAGTTTCTCAGCAAGTTCCTGAATCACGCCTGAGTCTCTTTCAAGTGCGTATCGGCAACTTCCAGGGATGGAAGATGCCTTATCAAGATCTATATAAAGCAATATCAAAAATACTTGGACGAGCGCATCTGCAAACATTGTGCAACAGTTGAATAGCGCTTGTAAGCTGAGCCCTTCGATTTGATCACGCCCCCATAAACCCAAGTAGAAACGGACCAGAAGCCGCGGAGCTCGTGGCCCGATTCGCCTCGACACCTAGGCTTTCGGCGTCCGCGCCGTAGGACCTTTCTGATTAACTTGTAATTCGCCGATTAACTAATTTCGTCTATTGACACTCCTCCCGGCACACTCTTATCTAGTCGACAACCGGCTCCACCCAGTTCAGTCACGCCGTCTTCAACTTGAATAAAAGTTTGACGCTTTATTGCCGGTTTATTCACGCCTTTTGTTCTTTCAGAAACGGACTTCGCTGCAAGGCTTCAAGGAGAGAAATAGATGAACCGCACTTCGCATACCCCCGAACTGGCAGCGCCGAGCCTGGCGCCCGCGCAGAAAACCGGCATCAATCTGGCCGCCGCTGCTCACCTGTTGATCGAGGTGGCGCCCTACCCCGACATGGACAGCGGCGACCTTATCGAATTGTTCTGGAACAAGTGTTACGTCGCCTCCAGGGTTCTGACTGCCGAGGATGTCGGCACGGCGGTCAGCCTGCGGGTGCCGGAAAGCTTCATCGAAAACGGCACTGCGCGTATCCATTACCGGCTGATGCAGGTCGGCCAGGGGCCGGCGTTATCGGCGACAACGCGAGTGCAGGTCAAACTTGATTGCCCGGGCGGCCAGCCGTCGGCCCTGAGCGCAGACGAAAACCAGCAATTGGCGCCGGTGACGATACCCGAGGTCATTCGCCGCCAGGGCGTCAACCCGAACCAGATCAAACGCGGCGTGCCGCTGAGCATCGAGCCGTACCTGAACATGGCCGAAGATGACGCCATCACCTTGCGCTGGGGTGATGTGCGGATGGACCTGGCACCGATCACCGCAGCCGACATCGGCTTGCCGATCCAGGTCTGGGTGCCGCCGGCGGTGATTGTCGAAGCGGGCGAAGATCTGCGACTGGACGTGACCTATTGCATCCTCGATCGGGTCGGCAACAACTCCCGCTGGGCACCGCCGCGCACGCTGAAAATTGGCTGCGTCAATCCCTACCTGAAAGTCCCGTTGAAGCAGGAATTCGAAGCGGCCGAAGCACGTGAGCATTGATGCTGTCGCGAGGTGACGAGGGTTCGCCCCCTCCTTCTATACATATTCCTAAAAGTTAGTTTATTTAATATTTATACGCGCTTAGGGTATATACACCGGACCACCGGACATTCCTTCGTTCGCCGCACCTTGCGGCGTTTTCAATGAGATGTGAGGTAGGTCGTATGGTCCGGAAGTCAATCACCCCAGTGCAGATCGCCAGGGCATTGCGTGCAGCCAGGGAGTGGCACTGATGTCCAGTCTGGCCGATGCAAACGTCCAGTCGGATCTGGACATCGCCCCGCTGTTGTTGCCCGCGCAGGTCTTGCGCAACGACGCCCAGGCCATCAAGGCTGCCCATGAGCTGGCGCAGGTCGCCCGCGTTCAGGCGGCGAAACGCGATCGTCAGCGCAAGTTGCCGTGGTCGGAAATCGAGCAGTTCACCCGCAGCGGCCTGGGCAGCATTGCCATCCCGCGCGAGTACGGTGGCCCGCAGGTTTCGTTCGTCACGCTGGCGGAAGTCTTCGCCATCATCTCCGCCGCCGACCCGGCGTTGGGGCAAATCCCGCAGAACCAGTTCGGCATCATTCATCTGGTCCTCGGCTGCGCCAGCGCGGCGCAGAAACAGCAGTTGTTCGACAGTGTTCTGCAAGGCTGGCGCATCGGCAACGCCGGCCCGGAACGCGGCAGCAAAAATACCCTGGAATTGAAAGCGCGGATCACCGCCGATGGCGATGGCTATCTGATCAACGGCCAGAAGTTCTACTCAACCGGCGCGCTGTTTGCGCACTGGGTGGCGGTGAAAGCGCTGAACGATGAAGGCAAGCAAGTGCTGGCGTTCGTCCGGCGCGGCACGCCGGGTTTGCGCATCGTCGACGACTGGTCGGGCTTCGGTCAGCGCACCACCGCCAGCGGCACGATTTTGCTCAACAACGTGCGCGTCGAGTCGAGCCTGGTCATCGACAACTGGAAGATCAACGAAACGCCGAACACCCAGGGCGCCGTGTCGCAGTTGATTCAGGCAGCCATTGATGCCGGCATCGCTCGTGGCGCGATTGACGATGCCATCGAATTCGTCCAAACCCGTGCACGGCCGTGGATCGACGCCAAGGTCGATCGCGCCAGCGATGACCTCTACGTGATCGCCGATATCGGCAAACTGAAGATCGAATTGCATGCCGCCGAAGCGCTGCTGCGCAAGGCAGGCCAAGTGCTCGATCAGGTGCACGCCGCACCGATCACCGCGGCCTCCGCCGCGCGTGCGTCGATCGCCGTGGCCGAAGCGAAAGTGCTGACTACCGAGATTTCCTTGCTTGCCAGCGAAAAGCTTTTCGAACTGGCCGGCAGCCGCGCGACCCTCGCCGAATTCAACCTCGACCGCCACTGGCGCAACGCCCGGGTGCACACCCTGCACGACCCGGTGCGCTGGAAATACCACGCGGTCGGCGCCTATCGCCTCAACGGCACGCTGCCTGCTCGTCACTCCTGGATCTGACGACCAGAACACTTTTGACCAGATCTCTGGAGAAGCACATGACTTTTTCCCAACCCGTCGCGCTCATCACCAGCGATGAGCAAGCCCTGATCGTCGCCAGCGACCTGGCCGAAGATTTCCAACGCGACAGCGCCCTGCGCGATCGTGAAAGGCGCCTGCCGCTGCCCGAGCTGGAGGGGTTTTCCCGCTCCGGCCTGTGGGGCATCAGCGTGCCCAAGGCGTACGGCGGCGCTGGCGTGTCCAACGTGACCCTGGCCAAAGTCATCGCCCTGATCGCGCAGGCCGACGGTTCGCTCGGGCAGATTCCGCAAAACCATTTCTACGCACTGGAAGTGCTGCGGGTCAACGGCAGCGAGCAGCAAAAACAGCGCCTGTACGCCGATGTTCTCGTCGGCCAGCGTTTCGGCAATGCCTTGGCGGAACTGGGTACTAAAACCGCTCACGACCGCGTAACCAGTCTCAAGCGCGACGGCGATGGTTATCGCATCAACGGCCGCAAGTTCTACGCGACCGGGGCGATTTACGCGCAGCGCATTCCGACCTCGGTGGTGGACGAAAATGGCGTGCAGCAACTGGCCTTTGTCCCACGTAACAGCAAAGGTCTGAGCGTGATCGACGACTGGAGTGGTTTCGGCCAGCGCACCACTGGCAGCGGCTCGGTAGTCTTCGAAGATGTATACGTCGCGGCTGAAGACGTGCTTCCGTTTCAAAGTGCTTTCGAACGGCCGACCACGGTCGGCCCGCTGGCACAAATTCTTCACGCCGCCATCGATACCGGTATCGCTCGCGCCGCTTACGAGGACGCCTTGCATTTCGTGCGCAGCAAGACGCGGCCGTGGATCGACTCCGGCAATGACAAAGCCACCGAGGACCCGCTGACCCTGAAGAGCTTCGGTCACCTGAGTATCCGCCTGCACGCCAGCGAAGCCCTGCTTGAACGTGCCGGCGAATTCCTTGATGCCGCACAGGCTGACACCAACGCCGAAACCGTTGCAGCGGCCTCAATCGCCGTCGCCGAAGCACGCGCGATCAGCACGGAAATATCGCTGGCGGCGGGCAGCACATTGTTCGAGCTGGCCGGCAGCCAGGCCACCCTCGCCGAGCACGGCCTCGACCGCCACTGGCGCAACGCCCGGGTGCACACGTTGCATGACCCAGTGCGCTGGAAATATCACGCGGTCGGCAATTATTACCTCAACGACGAAAAGCCTCCGCTGCGAGGGACGATCTGATGAGCGCGGCGAAAAAGAAGATTCTGCTCAACGCGTTCAACATGAACTGCATCGGCCATATCAATCACGGATTGTGGACGCATCCGCGCGATACCTCGACCCGTTACAACACGATCGAATACTGGACCGAACTGGCGCAATTGCTCGAACGCGGCCTGTTCGACGGCTTGTTCATCGCCGACATCGTCGGGGTGTATGACGTCTACCAGAACTCGCTCGACGTGACGCTGAAAGAGGCGATCCAGTTGCCGGTCAACGACCCTTTGCTGCTGGTCTCGGCAATGGCTGCTGTGACGAAAAATCTCGGCTTTGGCCTCACCGCCAATCTCACCTACGAAGCGCCGTATCTGTTCGCCAGGCGTCTGTCGACGCTCGATCATTTGAGCCGTGGCCGGGTGGGCTGGAACATCGTCACCGGCTATCTCGACAGCGCCGCCAAAGCCATGGGCCTCAGCGCGCAGGTTGAACATGACCGCCGTTACGACCAGGCCGACGAGTATTTACAGGTGCTCTACAAACTCTGGGAAGGCAGTTGGGAAAATGGCGCGGTGCTCAACGACCGCGCGCAGCGCATCTACGCGCAGCCGGACAAAGTCCATAAGGTCGAGCATAAGGGCGAGTTCTACCAGGTCGAGGGTTATCACCTGTGCGAACCGTCGCCGCAGCGTTCGCCGGTGCTGTTTCAGGCCGGCAGTTCCGAGCGCGGTTTGCAGTTCGCCGGGCGCCACGCCGAGTGCGTGTTCATCAGCGGCCAGAACAAATCGTCGACCAAGGCACAAGTGGACAAGGTCCGCGCCAGTGCGGTTGCTGCGGGACGCAACCCCGAAGACATCAAGGTGTTCATGGGCCTTAATGTGATTGTCGGCGCCAGCGAAGAAGCGGCCTGGGCCAAGCACGCCGAATACCTCGGCTACGCCAGCGCCGAGGCCGGCGTGGCGCATTTTTCCGCCTCCACCGGCATCGACTTCTCCCGGTACGAAATCGACGAACCGATCCAGTACGTGAAAAGCAACGCGATCCAGTCGGCCACCAAAACCCTGCAGAACAACGACTGGACCCGGCGCAAATTGCTCGACCAGCACGCCCTCGGTGGCCGCTACATCACCGTGGTCGGCTCGCCTGAACAAGTGGCCGACGAGCTGGAGTCGTGGATCGCCGAAACCGGGCTGGATGGCTTCAACCTGACCCGCATCGTCACGCCGGAAAGCTATGTGGATTTCATCGACCTGGTGATTCCCGAACTACAGCGGCGCGGCTCGTACAAGACCGCGTATGACAGCGGCACCTTGCGCGAAAAGCTGTTTCACGAAGGGGCGCAGTTGCCCGAGCGACACACAGGCTCCGCGTTTCGCCGCTAAAAGCATCGCTGGCAAGCCAGCTCCCACAAGGGTCTGTGCCGTTCACAAAACCTGTGGGAGCTGGCTTGCCAGCGATGATGCCATCCAATACACCACAAATTCATGCACGGACTGGATAACTCATCATGACCAAGAATCTGCTCTCCCACCCAGTCAAAGCACTGGCCCTGGCCCTCGGCCTGTTCAGCTCGGCAGTATTTGCCGCCGATGCACCCTTGAAAATCGGCACCACCGCCGCCTTCGCCATTCCGCTGGAAGCGGCCGTCGAAGAGGCCTCCAAACAGGGTCTGAAGGTAGAGCTGGTGGAGTTCACCGACTGGATCGCGCCCAACGTCAGCCTCGCTGCCGGCGATATCGACGTGAACTATTTTCAGCACATTCCGTTTCTGGAAAACGCCAAAGCCGCGTCGGGTTTTGATCTGGTGCCGTTCGCGCCGGGGATCATCAACAACGTCGGTCTGTACTCGAAAAAATACAAAAGCTTCGCCGAGTTACCGGAGGGCGCCAGCGTTGCCATCGCCAACGATCCGATCAACAGCGGTCGCGGTCTGCAATTGCTGGCCAAGGCCGGTTTGATCACGCTCAAACCAGGCGTCGGCTACAAAGCCACCGAGGATGACATCGTCGCCAATCCGAAGAAAATCAAGATTCTCCAGGTCGAAGCCGTGCAACTGGTGCGCGCCTACGATGACGCCGATCTGGTCCAGGGCTACCCGGCCTACATTCGTTTGGCGAAGACCTTCGATGCCGGTTCGGCGCTGCTGTTCGACGGCCTCGATCACAAGGAATACGTGATTCAGTTCGTCATTCAGCCGAAGAGCAAAACCGATCCGCGCCTGATCAAATTCGTCGACATCTACCAGCATTCGCCGGCCGTTCGCGCAGCGCTGGATAAAGCCCACGGCAGGCTCTATCAAGCCGGTTGGGAAAGCTGAGCATGACCGCCGCGATCCAACGGCGACTGGAGACTCCAGAGCCACACACTGCTGAACAAACCGAGCTGCATCCCGAGCTGAACCGTGCCCATGTGCGCTTCATCGGGTTGGGCAAAACCTACAACGGTCGTCAAGGTCCGGTCGCCGCCTTGCAGGGCATTGACCTAGCGATTCAGCGCGGCGAAGTGTTCGGCATCATCGGCCGTAGCGGCGCCGGCAAGTCGTCGTTGATCCGCACGATCAATCGCCTTGAGCAACCAACGTCGGGGCGCGTTCTGATCGATCAGGTCGACATCGGCGAATTCGACGAAGACCGTCTCGTCGCGTTGCGCCGGCGCATCGGCATGATCTTCCAGCACTTCAATCTGATGTCGGCCAAGACCGTTTGGCAGAACGTCGAGTTGCCGCTGAAAGTCGCGGGTGTACCGAAACGGCAACGCGAGCAAAAGGTCCGCGAACTGCTCGAGCTGGTCGGCCTGCAGAGCAAGCACAAGGCGTATCCGGCACAGCTTTCGGGGGGACAGAAACAGCGCGTCGGTATCGCCCGTGCGCTGGTGCACGACCCGGACATTCTGCTGTGCGACGAAGCGACTTCGGCGCTCGATCCGGAGACCACGCAATCGATCCTCGCCCTGCTGCGCGAGATCAATAAACGCCTCGGCCTGACCATTGTGGTGATCACTCATGAAATGGCGGTGATCCGCGAGATCTGCGACCGCGTCGTGGTGCTTGAGCATGGTCGGATCGTCGAGCAAGGCCCGGTCTGGCAGGTGTTCGGTAATCCGCAGCACGAGGTCAGCCAGACCCTGCTTGCGCCGCTGCAACACGCCTTGCCGGAAGAATTGCACAGCCGTTTGCTCGCGCAATCGACTTCCGCCAGCGACGCTGTAGTGCTGCGCTTGCAGTTCACCGGCAGCGCCAGCGACGAACCGGATCTGGCGGCCTTGTTCGCTGCATTGAGCGGTCGGGTCAAGCTGTTGCAGGGCGGCGTGGAACGGATTCAGGGGCATGCGCTGGGGCAACTGTTATTGGCAGTCAGCGGTTCCTCGTACAGCGCCGAGCAATTGCGCGAACGCGCCGCGCCATGGGCACAACGCGTGGAGGTAATGGGCTATGTGGGTTGAGCGCTTGTGGCAGGGTTTTATCGACACGTTCCTGATGGTCGGTGTGTCGTCGTTGATCGCATTGCTGGTGGGCATTCCCATGGCGGTGATTCTGGTCACCAGTGACAAGGGCGGCATCTACCAAGCGCCGATGCTGAATCGTGCATTGGGCGCCTTCGTCAATCTGTTCCGCTCGATCCCGTTTCTGATTCTGATGGTCGCGCTGATTCCGTTCACCCGGCTGATTGTCGGCACCACCTACGGAGTCTGGGCCGCCGTGGTGCCGCTGACCATCGCCGCAACACCGTTCTTTGCGCGTATTGCCGAGGTCAGTCTGCGCGAGGTCGATCATGGCTTGATCGAAGCCGCGCAGGCGATGGGTTGCCGGCGCTGGCACATCGTCTGGCATGTGCTGTTGCCCGAGGCGCTGCCGGGGATTGTCGGTGGCTTCACCATTACCCTGGTGACGATGATCAACTCGTCAGCGATGGCCGGGGCGATCGGCGCCGGGGGCCTGGGGGATATCGCTTATCGCTACGGCTATCAGCGCTTTGACAGCCAGATCATGTTGACGGTGATTGTGTTGCTGGTGGCGGTGGTGGCGGTGATTCAGTTGGGTGGGGATCGGTTAGCTCGGGGGTTGAACAAGCGTTGAGGCGAGATCAATGGTCGCAGCCCTTTAACCAAAGTCAGTTATCTTTTTGGAAATGGGCCGCCCCTTGGCGGCGTACCTACACAAGTCGGGCGTCGCCATTCAGGTGAACCATTTTTTGAAAAAGTTCTGCTTGGGGGGCTTTTCGTAATAAGCGATGAAGTTGGCGATGGATCTGTCGGACGATCCTTCCTGTGGTCTTCTGTAAAGCAATTCGCCCTGTGCTCCAACCACGCCGATTCCGGCCGAATAACCGCCATCGAGGTTCACTGACCATCCATTAGCCCCGCTCATCCCATCAAGTCTGGCCATTACCCTGGACCATTCGGGCATGGTATAGCCTGTTGCTGCTTCGCTGCGCCCGGTGCTGCCGCCCCATGCCAAACGCGTACGCTGCCCGTGCTCTGATCCGCCGGGCCTACTGATACCGGAGCGAATGTTGGGTGAACCTGCGTGACCCAACTTCCCCGGCTGATTGTTTTTCGGGTTGAAGAGAAACTTGGTAAGACCTAACAGGCTTTCAGGGAAAACAGCTGTACCGCCTCGTGAGACCACGGGCCCGGATTCAATACTCGATCCGTCTCTCATTTGAACCGTCACGAAATGCTCTCGATAGTCTGAAGGCACCGGGACGTAAATCCGGCTTTTACCACCAATCTTGCTTGGGCCAATTGGCGCAAAGGGGGAAACGTGCCTGCTGGCCTGGTTACCCATATTGAAAAAGCCGCCGTTTACATAGGCAACGACACCCGCATCCTGAATGGCTGCTTGCGCCTTGATGTCCTGCCCCGGCGCAGTATTCAGACGAAATCCTGTTTTTGCTCCCGCAACTTTGCTTTGCAATGTCGAATCAAGCGACAGGTAGGCAAGCGTTCTATCGCCAATGACAGGGCGATTCAAATTCATTCCCATCCGCTTGAACAGTTCATTACCGCCGACAATATCGACTGCAATAATCCCCTTCGCCACGGTGCGTACCCAGACACCGTCTCTTGAAGCCACTACTCCCGCATAAGCTCTGCGCCAACGATCCTGCGCATCGCTTCGCTTGCGACCGTCGGGATCAACAGCGGTTGTCGGATTGTTTGTGACCATTGCGTACAAATTCAATCCGTCCTCCTCCGGATCCGCGCTGATCCATCGCTGCAGCCAGGGCGCGTAATATCGGTAGCCATAGTAATAAAGCCCCGTGGCGTCTCGCTCCTTGCCAGAGTATCGAGTGCTCTTGTATGCCGCCGCAGCCGCATTTTTTCCAGCCCAACAGGCGGTGCCTCCAAACGGATAATACTGTTCCAGTGTCAGAACACAGCCTTGCGCATCAAGCTCCAGAGTGCAGGAGCCGACGAGATCGTCATAGCCAAAGCGCAGTTGGTCTGGATGTCTGCCGCCAGGCCAGTGCAACAGTGTCACAGAAGATCGACCGACTCCGATTTCGATCACTTGATGCTCTTCACCTTCGGCACTACGGTGTAATTCAAGACCGGAAAAATAACGAACCTCGCTATTCAAAATTCGGACCGTAGTCTGTCGGATGAATACTTTGCGCGATCGATGTCCGGGACGCTCATAACTGAAGCATTCGGCGTCACCGTTTTTTGCCTCGCGTTGAACCAGTACTACCTGGCTCAGCTCATTACGCTCGTTCCACGTCATCGCCTGACCGCGTTGCAACTCGAGCTGATTACCCGCCGCATCGAATCCCGACGCTATATCCGCTTCCCCGGGCAAATTACCGTCATCGCGCTGGCCCAGACTTCGGTTGTTGTACGCCGAAGTAAACATCGAAAACCCAGGCGCACCGCTGTGATGACGGGTGATCAGATTACCCGCCGCGTCATAGTCGAATGTCTGTGTGTAGTTGCGCCGCTGATTGGGGTCCAGCGGTGTAGGTAACAGATCCGGCAATGCCGGGCCGTGGCTCGGATTACTGACTTCCCAACTCCGGGCCTCGACCAGTTGATAAAGGCTGTCGTAGCGATATCGACAGACCGGCTCGATCCGCTGATTGTTGAAGTAAGACACAGCCTGGGTTTTATCTTCCAGGCTGGTGACATTGCCCACCGGGTCATAGGTGTAATTCAGATCCTGCAACGGCTCTTGCGCACCGACACTGGCGACCAATCTGAGTAACCGGCCATCATCGCGGCTGTATTCGGAGCGGGCGACGATGCCGTTGCCGGCCGTTTCGCTTTCGATCTGACCCTGCGCGTTGTAACGGATGGCGCTGACCAGGCACTGCGGCTGCCTGCCCTCGCCGGCCTGTAACAGCCAGATCGCGGCAGATTGCCCGGCCATGTTGTAATGCTGCGTTCTGATATTACCCACCGCGTCGGTGTGATGCTGCAGGTCGCCTGTGGGGCTGAAAGACTGTCGAGTGACGTAGTTTTTCTCCTCGAGAAACTCATCTCGGCGGTCCGGATCGAGGGGCCAGTCCGGTGTTTCCAGTTCAATCAGAAAGCGTCGCGATTCCACCAGTGCTGACCCGCCGAGGCCGTAGTCATCGAAGTGTCGATTGCCGGCCGGGTCGTCATGACGAATCGGTTGACCGCACTGATTGCGCAGGGCGGCATCATCGGTGGCTTCTCCATAGGTCCAGCGCTCGACTACGCGAGACGGCCCGTTGTGCGCTTGCTCAGTGAGGGCGACCGGCCGTTGCAGCTCATCGTATTGGTGATGGCTCTGACTGCCCCGCGCATCCCAGACAGCACACAACGAACCCGCTTCGTTCAACAGGCACGCCTGCCATCCGGCGTCGACACTGTCTGTGAATAGCCCTTGCCCGCTCAACGCGTAGACAGCGGCCAGATTTGGCTTCGGCGCAGCGCCATATAAACGTGGATCCCACGACGCCACCTGCCGCCCCGCCTCATCGAAGCTCTGCCGAGTGATGCGCGATTCGATGTCCGGTTTTTCCGGATGCCGGTAGTAGGCAACGCCGCGAATCGCCAATGCGCGCGAGTCAAGGACCGACAAGGTCGGAGTGGCGGTGTGATGGTGAGTGTTCACGGCTACGCGAGTCCCTGGCGCCATGCACCAAGACTGAACCTGTTTTCTCTGGCCCGATACTGTAAGAACTACCAGTTGCTTTCAGCCAGGTTTTCCGGCTTATGCGCGCACGTATCGTATATGGACAGGGCTGGCGCGGTGGCTGAATAAGCGCTATGTTCGATGGCGGCAGGTGGCCATCAAGAAGATCCATGTGATCGCACGCATTTGGGCAATGCCCTCCGTAAAAATCAGACCCGTCCTACGCAATATTTATCGTTTCGCCAGCCCGATCCACGCGGGTTTGCAGGACGCTTCCTAGAATGATTTGCCCGCTTGTACCCGAAATATCCTGTAGCTAATCTCCGCTCGTCACTGCTTGGCGGTGACCGGATTCAGTTGTCCGGATTCGCTGGGCGTGCGGTCAGGCCTGACCTCGGCAGAGCTTCAAGCTGTCCGATGTTGGCTGTGCGCAGGGCACTTTCGGGTGCGCCGATAACCGGCGGCCGGCGACTGATCCGCGTGCAGCCGCCGTCCTGCTCGTTTAGTCGCGAAATGGTTGGCTCCCCACTTGAAGTCAGGAGTTTACCCGTGGAAAAAAATCTTGCCGATCCGCCACTCAGCCTTACCTCCACCAAGCGGTTCACCGAGGATTTGCTCAAGGATCGCTCTGCACTGTGCCGCGCCGTTGACTCCCATCTGGCCGGCAATCACGTCACGGTAGCCGGACAGAAACGTGTCTACAGCATCAGCGAAGACGTAACGCTGGAGGACGCCCAGTTGTATGTCGCCGATCTGCTGCGCTGCGCTTCGGTGACTGTCCATCAATGCGGCGATCAGCTCGGGGGCGCGGATCGAGCCATGGTGTTCTCGGTCTGGCATCTGCTGGAGATGGCCAAAGCGATGATGGACCGCTCGATCGATTGCCTGGGCGCGAAGCAGCACTGAGTCCAGGCTTTCAATCACCGCCGGCGCTGGCAGCAGCGCAGGCGGCGTTTTTTTGCCGGCGAAAAAGCTTATAGTCCGCTTTCTTCCTCCGCCTAAAGCAGCATCGATGATGAAGCAAACGCCCAGCGACCTCGAACAGATCACCGCCACGACGCTCGGTCATTACAACGCGGTGGCCGAAGACTTCCGCGAAGGCACCCGCGACCACGATGTCAGTCAGAACATCGATGCGTTGCTGCGGCATATCCAGGGCCTGGCGCCGTTTACCATCTTGGACTTCGGCTGCGGGCCGGGGCGGGATTTGCAGACGTTTACCCGTATGGGGCACATCGCTGTCGGGCTGGACGGTTCCGAGGAATTTGCCCGCATGGCCCGTGAGGACAGCGGCTGCGAGGTATTGCAGCAGGATTTCCTCAAGCTGGATCTGCCGGCGGAGCGCTTCGACGGGATCTTCGCCAACGCGGTGTTGTTTCATGTGCCGTTGCAGGAATTACCGCGAGTGCTCAAGCAATTGCACGGTGCGTTGAAAGCGGGCGGTGTGTTGTTCAGCTCCAATCCACGCGGGGATAACCGGGAGGGCTGGAACGGGCCGCGCTATGGCTCGTATCACGATCTCCAGGCCTGGCAAGGTTTGCTGACGGCGGCGGGGTTTGTCGAGCTGGAGCATTACTACCGGCCAGCGGGGCTGCCGCGCGAGCAACAGCCTTGGTTGGCGAGTGTTTGGCGTAAATCTGCATAGTCCATCAAGACGCCATCGCCAGCAGGCTGGCTCCCACAGGAGCGCGCATTGCAATTGTGGGAGTGAGCCTGCTCGCGATGAGTGCGCAGCGCTCGCTTTTACTCTGTTTCCTTCTGCGGCTCGCGAATCTTGTACCAGGCCACATACAGCGCCGGCAGAAACAGCAGCGTCAGCAACGTCGCCACTACGATCCCGCCGATCATCGCGTAGGCCATCGGCCCCCAGAACACTTCGCGAGCGATCGGGATCATGCCCATGCTCGCCGCGGCGGCGGTCAGCAGAATCGGCCGGCGCCGGTGCTCGGTCGCTTCCACCACCGCATCCCATGGCGCATAGCCTTTCTGCTCGAACTCATCGATCTGCGTCACCAGAATCACCGAGTTGCGGATGATGATGCCGATCAGCGCAAGAATCCCCAGAATTGCCACGAAGCCCATCGGAGTGCCGGTCGGCACCAGCGCCAGCACCACGCCGATCAGCCCCAGCGGCGCGACGCTGGCCACCAGGAACATCTTTTGCACGCTGTGCAACTGGATCATCAGGAAGGTCGCCATGAGGAACAGCATCAATGGCAAGACCTTGGCAATCGGCCCCTGGGCCTTGCCGCTTTCCTCGACGGTACCGCCGGTGGCAACCTTGTAGCCGACCGGCAGTTTCGACGCGAAAGCGTCAATCGATGGCTTGAGCAGTTTCACCAGATCGGTTGGCTGGATCTCATCGCGCACCGAAGCCTTGATGGTGATCGTCGGCAAACGGTCGCGACGCCACACCAGCGGCTGCTCCAGTTCATAGCGCACGGTGGCGAACGCCAGCAGCGGAATCGAGGTGCCGCTTGGCGTGACGATCTGCAGGTTCTGCAGGGTCTCCGGCGTACCGCGTTCGGAGTCCACCGCGCGGCCGACCACGTTGATCAGGTAGATATCATCATCGACCTGGGTCAATGGCGAGCCGCTGACGATACTGTTCATCAGGTTCGCCACGTCTTCCGACGACAGCCCGAGCTGGCGGGCCTTGTCCTGAGCAATGTCAACGCGCAGGACTTTACCCGGCTCATTCCAGTCGTAGATGATCTCGCCGATATGCGGGTTCTTGTCCAGTTCAGTGGCCAGGTCGATCGCATGTTTGCGCACCTGATCGACGTCCTTGCCGCTGACCCGGTACTGGATCGGACGCCCGACTGGCGGGCCCATTTCCAGCGCCTGCACGTAGCTGCCGATGCCGACGAAGTCCTTGTGCAAGCGCTCGCGCAGGCGCTGGCTCAGCGCTTCGCGGGCCTCGAAATCCTTGCTGACGATGACCAGTTGCGCGTAATACGGGTTCTGCAATTGCTGGTCGAGGGGCAGATAGAAACGAATCGCGCCCTGACCGATGTAGGTGCTCCAGCGCACGATGTCAGGGTCGCCCTTGAGCGTGGCCTCGAGCTTGTCCACCGCTTTGCGGGTTTCATCGATCGAAGCGTTTTGCGGCAGGTTGAGGTCGACGAGAATTTCCGGACGGTCCGAAGCGGGGAAAAACTGGTTCTGCACAAAGCGCATGCAGAACACCGCCAGCACGAACAACAGTACGGTGACGCCGATCGCCCACCAACGGTTGCGCATCGCCCACAACAGGCCGCCGTTGAAGGCGCGACCGATGCGACCCGGTTCGGCGTCATGCGCCTTCACCTTGTCGCTGAGGATATGCACGCCGATCACCGGCGCAAAGAACACCGCCACCACCCACGAGACGATCATCGCCACGGCAATCACCGCAAACAGCGTGAACGTATATTCACCGGCGGAGCTCGCGTTGAGGCCGATCGGCACGAACCCGGCCACCGTCACCAGCGTACCGGTGAGCATTGGAAATGCCGTCGAGGTGTAGGCGAACGTCGCCGCCTGCTCCTTGGTTTCACCCATTTCCAGACGCGTGACCATCATTTCCACGGTGATCATCGCATCGTCCACCAGCAGGCCGAGGGCAATGATCAACGCCCCGAGGGAAATCCGCTGCATGGTGATGCCGCTGTACTCCATGAATACAAATACCATCGCCAGCACCAGCGGAATCGAGCACGCCACCACCAGCCCAGCGCGCACGCCAAGGCTGATGAAGCTCACCACCAGCACGATGATCACCGCCTCGAACAAGGCGCTGGTGAAGCCGCCGACGGCTTCTTCCACCACCACCGCCTGATCGGACACCGTGTGCACACCGACGCCCACCGGCAAATCTGCGGTGAGCTGGTCGATGCGCTCGTGCAGCGCTTTACCGAACTCCTGAACGTTGCCGCCCTTCTGCATCGCAATCGCCAGACCGATGGCCGGTTTGCCGTCGAAGCGGAATTCAGGCGTGGCCGGGTCGACGTAGCCGCGACGGATGTCGGCGATATCGGCCAGACGATAGAAACGGTCGTTGAGCTTGAGATTGACCTCGGCCAGATCCTTCTCCGAAGCGAACTGCCCCGACGTGCGCACGGAAATCCGCTCGGGCCCGGCCTCGATCACCCCGGCCGGCGTTACCGCGTTCTGCGACTGCAGGCTTTGCACCACTTGACGCTGATCGATGCCCAGCGCGGCGAGTTTGCGCGTGGAGAAGTTCAGGTAAATCGTTTCGTCCTGCTGGCCGACCATTTCGATCTTGCCCAGCCCCGGCACGCTGCGAATCTCGGCGCGGGCCTGCTCCACGTAATCGCGCAATTGGCGCATGGTCAGGCCGTCGGCAGTAAACGCATAGACCGAGCCGAACACATCGCCGAACTCGTCGTTGAACCCCGGCCCTTGAATCCCTTGGGGAAACTGCCCGCGAATGTCATCGATCTTCTTTCGCACCTGGTACCAGATTTGCGGAATGTCTTCGGCGCTGGTGGTGTCGCGCAGGTACACGTACACCGTCGATTCGCCGGGGCGCGTGTAGCTTTTCACGTAATCGAGCGAGTCGAGTTCCTCGAGTTTTTTCTCGATGCGGTCGGTGACCTGCTTGAGGGTTTCGTCCTGGGTCGCGCCGGGCCATTTGGTCTGGATGACCATGGTCTTGATGGTAAACGATGGGTCTTCTTCACGGCCCAGATTGAAATAGGAGAACACCCCCATGAGCAATCCGACGAACATCAGATACCAGACGAATGACTGATGCTTGAGGGCCCATTCGGAGAGGTTGAAAGAGCCTTTCATTGACTGTCCTCGTCAAGTTTTACCGATTGCCCGGGTTTGAGGCTGTTGACGCCGGCGCTGACCACGCGCTCGCCGTTCTTCACGCCGCCGGCCAGCACCACGCTGCTGTCGGTGCGGCTGATCACCGTGACGTCGCGGGGGCTGACGGTTTTGCTTTGCGTGTCGATCACCCAGATCCGCGGTTTGCCTTCGACCTCCTGCAACGCGGTGGCGGGCAATTCGATGCGCGGTTTGATCGCCGAACTGAGGGTCACGCTGATCGCCGTGCCGAGGCGAAAACCGTCCGGGGTGTCGGTTAAGGTCAAACGCGCCCGGCGCGTGCGTGTGGCGCTCTGCGCCTGGGGCTCGATTTCGCGGATGATCGCCGTGGTGTTGATGCTCGGGTCGAGTTGCGCGGCCACCGAAAACACCACGTCGGGCGGAAGCTGATCGACCAAGGTATCCGGCAGGTCGATCACCGCTTCCTTGATGTCCGGCTGAGCCAGCGTCACGACTTGTTGGCCGGCGGTCACCACCTGCCCGGCTTCGGCGTTCCACGCGGTGACCACGGCTTTGTGATCGGCGCGCAGTTCGGTGTAGCCGAGTTGATCCCGGCTCTGGTTGACCGCCGCGCGCGCCTGATCCAGCGAAGCCTGGGTAGTTTTCAGGTCGGTCGTGGCAACGTCCAGTTGCGCCTGTGCACCCACGCCGCGATCGAACAGCGCCTGCTGCCGGCGCGCGTTGGCCTGCGCATTGATCAATTGCGCCTGAACCCTGGCCAGATCACCCTCGGCCGAACGCAGCTGGTTTTGCTGGTCGGACGGGTCGAGGGTGGCGAGTAACGTGCCTTTCTGTACTTCGGCGCCGACATCGACATTACGACTGGCAATGCGCCCGCCAACGCGGAAACCGGTATTGCTCTCGTAACGCGCCTGAATGCTGCCGGCGAAACGCCCGAGATTTTCCTCGCTCAACGCTTCGACCTTGACCGACAAAACCGGACGCACTGGTTCCGGCGGCGTTTCCTTTTCCGAGCAGGCGCCCAGCAGCAGCGCCAGGCAAAACAGTCCGAGACGCTTCATGGCTGCGCTCCCGGTTGCAGGTCTTTGTAAGTGTTTTCAGCGATTTCGACTTTCATCCCGGGGTGCAACAGCTGCCCGCCGGCGACGATGACTTTCTCGCCGCCCTTCAGGCCCTCGCTGATGATCACCTTGCCGGTCAGATAGCGACCGACCGTGACCGTATGCAACTGCGCCTCGCCCTTGTCATCGACCATCCAGACTGCTGGCTCGCTGATGTTTTTCGTCAGCGCCGACCACGGCAGCTCCACCGCCGACTTGCCCGCACCTTTCGCTGTGGCACTGACGACCGAGCCGAGCTGCATGCCCGGCGGCAGTTTGTCGAGGCTGACCTTGACCTGCACAGTGCCGGATTGCGCCGATACCGCCGGGGTTATTTCACGCACGGTGCCGGTGGTTTTGATCTCGGGATTATCGAGCAGGCTGACCACGATCGAATTGTCCGCAGGGCGCTCGGCCAGCAGCGATTCATACACGTTGAACACCGCATCACGGTCGCCATCGCGGGCCAGGCTGAAGATCGGTGCGGTGGCCTGCACCACTTGCCCGACTTCGGCCTGACGCTCGGTGATCACTCCGGGGGCATCGGCAATCAGTGCGGTATAGCTGAGTTGATCCTTGGCGTTGGCCAGTTGTGCCTGCGCGGCGCTCAGGGCGCTTTGGCTGCTGCGCAACGCCGCTTGGGCGGAATCGTATTCGCTCTGGCTGGTGTAGCCCTTGGGCAGCAGTTTTTGCTGGCGGACGAAGGCCGCCGCGGCCTGTTTCACGCGGGCCTGTTCGGCGAGGACCTGAGCCTGGGCCGAATCGACATTGGTCTGCAGATCCTTGGGGTCAAGCTTGGCCAGCACCTGTTTGGCAGTGACGCGGTCACCGACGTCGACCATGCGCTGGATGATCTTGCCGCCCACGCGAAATGACAATTGCGTCTGCACGCGCGCCTGCACGTCACCGGTGAGGGTCACCGCTGCCGCATAATTCTGGGGCTTGACCTCTTGCACAAAGACCCGTGGCAAGTATTCCTGAGCGGGTTTCTTGTCGCCGCAAGCGGTGAGCAAGACCATGGCGCTCAACGCCATCAGCACTTTCAATCCGGGACCCGCCATGCACACTCCTTGGCCTTTAATGCTGCTGTCGAGACGATACGACTTCAGAGCTTAGAACAGGGTTCCACGGTTGCAGGGGTCAAGCACAGATTTATCTCATTGCGGGTATGCTGCGAACGTTCCGCAGTCACCTGGAGAAGGATTTCATGCTCAACACCCTGGCGGTGGCCAACTACCGCTCGATCAACAAACTGGTGATCCCGCTCGGGCGTCTGAACCTGATCACCGGGCCCAACGGCAGTGGCAAATCCAACCTTTACCGCGCACTGCGCCTGCTGGCGGAAACCGCGCAGGGTGGCGTGGTCAATGCCTTGGCCCGCGAGGGTGGGCTGGATTCGACCTTCTGGGCCGGGCCGGAAACCATCAGCCGACGCATGCGCAACGGTGAAGTGGCGATCGAACCGACGGTGCGTCAGGGCGTGAAGCGATTGCGCCTGGGGTTTGCCGGGGAGGATTTCAGTTATTCGATCAGCCTTGGTCTGCCTGATTCCAATGGCCATTTCATGCTGCCAGAACATTCGCGACCAATTCCCTCGCGTTTCAGCCTCGACCCGCAAATCAAGCGCGAATGCATCTGGGCCGGACCGCTGTATCGCCCGGCGAGCCTGTTGGTGGATCGCGATGGGCCGATGATCCGCGCCCGTAACGAGCGCAAATGGGATGTTCTGGCGCAGCACACGCCGAACTTCGACAGCCTGTTTGACCAGATTGGCAGCCTGCGCAGCTCGCCAGAAGTGTTTCAGATGCGCGAGTTCATTCGCCGCTGGCGCTTCTATGATCATTTTCGCAGCGATGCCGAGGCGCCGGTGCGTCAGCCGCAACTGGGCACCCGCACGCCAGTGCTGCACCACGACGGGCGCGACCTCGCGGCAGCCTTGCAGACCATCATCGAAATCGGCGACCCCGAAGCCTTGCGCGCAGCGATCAGTGATGCCTTCCCCGGTGCGCGGCTGAACATCGCACCGCTGGCTGGTGGACGCTTCGCCATCGAGTTTTATCAAGAAGGCTTGCTACGGCCGTTGTCGGCGGCAGAGCTGTCGGACGGGACCTTGCGTTATCTGCTGCTGGTCGCGGCGCTACTGACGCCGCGACCGCCGTCATTGATGGTGCTCAACGAGCCGGAAACCAGTCTGCACCCGGATCTGCTGCCGGCACTGGCACGACTGATCATTCGCGCCTCGGAGCAGTGTCAGGTGTGGGTGGTGTCGCATGCACGACGGCTGATTTCGGCGTTGCAGGAAGATCCCGAGTGCAATTGCATCGTGCTGGAGAAAACGCTGGGGCAGACCGGGCTGGTTGGGCAGCGGGTGCTGGATGAGCCGGCTTGGAACTGGCCGGATTGAGCTGTGCCAGCGAAAAACCCCCTCACCCTAACCCTCTCCCGGAGGGAGAGGGGACTGACCGAGTTGTTTATGAGAGTTGCGTCTACCTGAAAATCTCGGGTCGAACTCAGGTTTGAAAAGCACAAAGATCGGCTCCCTCTCCCTGGGGAGAGGGCTGGGGTGAGGGGACAAGCCTCACCGCCGATCCCACAGGCAATCACCCCTGCCACTTGCCTCCCTCGACAATCACACTCTCAGGCCGGGTGTCATCGCTCAGCTCCTTGCGCACATACTGGTCATACAGCTTGAGCAGATATTTCTCCTCGCCCAGTTTCGCCAGCTCGCTGTTCACCCAGTCGCGCAGCTCGGTATTGCCCTTCTTCACCGCCGGCGCAATTGGCGCTTCGGCCCCGAGTTTTTCTTCCAGCACGCGATAGCCCGGATTCTGCTTGGCCCAGCTGAACAGCACCAGATTGTCCTGTGCATAGGCATCGCCGCGACCGTTGGCCAAGGCTTGCAGCGACTCGGAATTCTTCTCGAACTTGAGCAACTTCCAGTCCGGATGAGTCTTGGTCAGCCAGATATCGGCGGTCGTACCGGTTGTGACGATGGTGGTACGAGTCGCCAGATCATCGAGTTTTTTCACCGAGCTGCCCTGCGGCACCAAGGCCTGTACCGCAACCTTGAGATTGGGGTTAGTGAATTCCACCGCTTCCTTGCGCTCCGGTGTCACAGTCATGTTGGCGAGGATCAGGTCGACCTTGTCGCTTTGCAGAAACGGAATACGACTGGCCGGTTCCACCGCGACGAATTCGACCTTGTTTTCATCGCCGAGCAGATCCTTGGCAAAACGCCGGCCGATGTCGGTATCGAAACCGACGTAACGGCCGCTCTCGTCGACAAAGCCGAACGGCGGTTTGTCGGTGAACACGCCAACAATCAGCTTGTCGCGGGCCTTGATCTTTTCCAGATAACCGGCCGGCGCAGCACTCTCGCTGGCGACTTTCGGTTTCGCCGGTTCTTCGGTTTTGCTGCAACCGGCCAGCAAGGCCAGGCTCAACAGGGGCAGTAACAAAACGGCAGTTTTCATAACAGTTCCAGTTCCTTGGTCGGGTTCGTTTTCGGCAGTGTTGCCACGAAGGAGAACTTCTCCAGAAACTGCTGCGCGCGTGCGGTTTGCGGGTTCGTAAAGAAAATCTCGGGCGGGGTCTGTTCGAGGATGCGCCCGGCATCCATGAACACGATGCGGTCGGCCACCGCGCGGGCGAAGGCCATTTCATGGGTGACGATCAGCAGGGTCATGCCTTCGCGTGCCAGGCCCTGAATCACTTGCAGTACCTCCTTGACCATTTCCGGATCAAGCGCCGCGGTGACTTCATCGAATAGCATCACCCGCGGGTTCATGCACAGCGAACGGACGATGGCGATGCGTTGCTGCTGTCCACCGGAGAGCTGACGCGGGAAGGCGTCGCGCTTGTCCGCCAGGCCTACGCGCGCAAGCAAGGCTTCGGCCTGCTGCTGCGCTTCGCCGCGCTGACGTTTTTGCACTTTGAGCGGGCCGAGCAGC